>CAWEZL010000002.1:0-13605 GCA_963813585.1 uncultured Acidobacteriota bacterium | reverse complement strand
GCGATGAAGGCATTAATCGCAAAGGCTAACAAACGCGGACACGCGGACCCCCATCTGGCGTCGCCGCGACGAGAGCCCAGCTTCCGGCCCTGACCGTCGAAGATGTATTAATAACTGTAAGCTATTGAATTACAAATATGTTAAGAGCGTGCGCGATGTGTCGGCGCGGCGGTTGACCAAGGTGCAATCGCCCCTGGCCAGTGGGGCGTAAGAAAAGTTCTTGACTAAACAACATCGTCAGGAATATTTTGTTAGCGTTTGAGATTAAAGCGGAGTCGCCCACTCCGTATCCCGCTTTTGCAGAGAGGCTCACGGACGCCATGCGACGCATCGACCCCGCCCGGTTTCGTATCGCGAAGCGAGGCACCGGCCGCGAGATCAACAGCCAGATCGCGCTCAACCTGGTGCGCACGGGCCAGCCCATCTCGCGCGCCGACCTGGCGCGGTCGATGGGCGTCAACCGCGCGACCGTCACCCCCATCGTCAGCGACCTGATCGCTCGCGGCCTCGTGTTCGAGGGGGCCACCGGCGAGACCACCCGCGGCCGCAAGCCGACGTTCCTCTACATCGATTCCCAGCGGCGCACCGTCGTCGCCGCCGACATCCGCGCCAGCGAGTCGTTCGTCATGCTCGCCGACATGCTGGGCAGGCCCCTGACCGGCGTCATCTCGTTCCCGACCGCGCGCGATCCCAAGGCGCTGGTCGCCGCGCTGGCCGACCGCATCACGGGGCTGCTGGCCGACCGTCGCCCGGAGGTGGCCTGCGAGGGCGTCGGCATCGTCGTTCCCGGGATGGTCGAGCCCGCCACGATGCGCGTCCTCCACGCGCCGACGCTTGGCTGGCGCAACGTCGTGCTGCGCGAGCCGCTCGCCGCCGCCACGGGGCTCCGGGTCCAGGTCGAGAACTCCGGCCGGGCCTGCGCGCTGGCACAGATGTGGGCGCTGCACCAGGGTGCCGCCTCCTCCGGGGGCGACCTGGTGTTCGTCAGCGTCTCGGACGGCATCGGCGTCGGCGTCATCATCGACGGCCAGCTGCTGCGCGGCCGGAACAACATCGCCGGTGAGTGCGGCCACCTGCCGCTCTCGCTCGACGGGCCCCCGTGCTCGTGCGGGGCGAACGGCTGCTGGGAGGCGTACATCTCGAACCGCGCCACGCTGGCCCGCTACTTCGGACGCCCCGCTCTCGAGGGCCTGCACGAACCGTCGGGCGGCCGTTCACCGTCGAGGACCTCATCGCCCGGGCACGGGGCGGCGACGCCAAGGCGGTTGCCGCGCTCGAGGCGACCGCCCGCTACCTGGGGCTGGGGCTGGCGTCGGTCATCAACGCGTTCGATCCCGGCTGCGTGTACATCGGCGGCGAGATCACGCTGGCCTGGGACCTGGTCGAGGGGGCCGTGCGGGCTGCGCTGGCAGAGCGCACGCTGACCGCGGCCGCCGCGACGACCGAGATCCGGCCGGTGGCGGCGATCGAGCACCCGCGGCTCCAGGGGGCCGCGGCGCTCATCACCGCCCCGGCGTTCGCCGCGCCGGTCGTCGCCTGACCGCGCGGCAGTGGAGGAGGCATGACGCTTCGAAACGGATTGATCGATGACCCCGCCGCCTGTGTTGTCCGCAACACGGCGGCCGGCACGGGACGGACGATCGCGGTCTCACCCGGCACGGCGCCCACGAAGTTCCTGCACTACGGCCGCCTGATCCTCGGCGCGGGCGACGGCCCGCTCCGCTTCGAGACCGGGGAGAGGGAAACGGGCCTCATCTGCCTGGGTGGCGACGCGACCGTGGACGTCGACGGCACCCGCCACGCGCTCGGCCGCTACGACGCCCTCTACGTGCCGCGGGACACCGCGGTGTCGGTCGCTCCCGGGCCGGGCGGCTGCGACCTCGCCGAGGTCGCCGCGCCCGTCGCCGCGCGGCACCCCGTGCAGCAGGTGCGGTTCGCCGACGTGTCGAAGGACCCAGGGCTGCACTTCGTCGCCGGCGGGCCTTCCGCCCGTCGCGATCTCAACGTCCTCATCGGGAAGAACGTCGAGGCCGGGCGGATCATGGCCGGGCGTGACCTTCAGCGAGCCGGGCAACTGGACCTCCTGGCCGCCGCACGAGCACGCGGCCATGCTCGAGGAGGCCTACCTCTACATCGACATGCCGGCGCCGGCTTTCGGCATCCAGCTCGTCTACACCGACCCCGCCAGCCCCGAGCTGGTGACCGTCGTCCGCGAGGGCGACGTGGTGGTGATGCCGCGAGGCTACCACCCGAACGTCGCCGCGCCCGGGGGCTCGATCAACTTCCTCTGGATGATGGCCGCGCACCGCGAGGACGTGGACCGCCAGTACGGCGTGGTCAACGTGCAGCCCGCGTACGCGTCGCTCGGCTCGGGCCTCGACAAGGGCCGATCGGAGCGTCCATGAGCGCGCCCTCTTCGACCCCCGCGTTCCAGCTCCGCAGCTGGTCCGACGTGGCGGTGGAGCAGCCGGCCGAGGGCATCGAGCGCCGGATGGTGTGGGGCCGGCAGTTGATGGTCTGCCGCCTGCGCTTCGCGCCGCGCGTGGTGACGGCCGTCCACACGCACCCCCACGAGCAGATCACGCTCGTCGAGAGCGGCCGGGTGCTCTTCACCCTGGACGGCGAGGAGCGCGTGGCGTCGGCCGGCGACGTCCTCCACTTCCCGCCGAACGTCCTCCACGGCGCGACGATGCTCGAGGACGAAGTGGTGCTGGTGGACATCTTCTCGCCGGTCCGCGAGGACTTCCTCGCGGGCGGCGGCGCGAGCGGACGGGGAGAGGTGTGACGTGGCGGTCGACCTGTTCGATCTCGGCGGCAAGGTGGCGCTCGTCACGGGCACGTCGCGGGGGCTGGGCGCGGGGATGGCCCGCGCGCTGGCGGCGGCCGGCGCCGACGTCGCGGTGCACGACCGGGAGGCGCCCTGCGCGACCGAGGAGGGACTCCGCGGCCTCGGCGTCCGCACCGCCTGCCTCTCGGGCGACCTGTCGGACCGCGCGGCGGCCGACAGGCTGATCGCCGGGACGATCGACCGGATGGGGCGTCTCGACATCCTCGTCAACAACGCGGGGATCATCAGGCGCGAGCCGGCCGCGACGCACAGCGACGAGGACTGGGACGCGGTGATCGAGCTGAACCTGACGAGCGTCTTCCGGCTCTGCCGCGCGGCGGGGGCGCACCTGATCGCGGGCGGGCGGGGAGGGAAGATCGTCAACATCGCCTCGCTCCTCGCGTTCCAGGGGGGCGTCACCGTTCCGGGCTACTCGGCCGCCAAGGGCGGCGTCGCGCAGCTCACCAAGGCCCTCGCCAACGAGTGGGCGCCCCTCGGGATCAACGTCAACGCAATCGCCCCCGGCTACATGGCGACCGACAACACGGCCGCCCTCCGGCAGGACCCGGTGCGCTCGCGGCAGATCCTCGATCGGATTCCCGCGGGCCGCTGGGGGACGCCCGACGACCTGGCGGGCGCGGTGGTGTTCCTCGCGTCGCGCGCCTCGGACTACGTCAACGGTCACGTGCTGGTGGTGGACGGCGGGTGGATGGCGCGCTGAGGCACGACATGACGACAATCACCGGGGCGGCACGCTCATCCTCGGTTCGCGGGACGCGGAGGATCCCGGGCGCCGGGATCTTCAGCCGGCTGGTCGGCCCCGCGGCACTCACGGCGGCCGGCATGATTGGCGCGGGCGCGGTGGCGACCCGCCTGCTCGCCGGCGCCTGGTTCGGGTTCGACCTGCTGTGGGTGGCGCTGTACGTCATCCCGATGGTGATCGTGACGCTCGACTCGGCCTCGCGCGTCGCGGTCGTGTCGGTCGGCCGCGGCATGCTCGAGATGGTCCGCGCGGACATCGCCGCGTGGCTCGCCTGGGCGATCTTCCTCGCCGCGTTCGCCGTCAACGTCCTCGTCAACATGAGCCAGATGTCGGCGATGGTCGAAGGCGCCTACGGCGCGCTCGGCGTGCTCCCGCCGTCGAGCCCGGGGGCCGGCATCGTGCTGGTCACCGTCGTTCTGACCGGCGGCTCGGTGGCGCTCGCCGTGCTCGGCGGCTACAAGCGGGTCGAGAAGTTCATGACGGGCCTCCTGCTCGTCATCCTCGCCTCGTTCGTGGTCGTCGCGATCAAGGGGTTGCTCGACTGGCACACCTGGCGCGACCTCGGCGCCGGCCTGGTGCCCACGATTCCCTCCGACGTGCCAATCGCCGGCGCATCCGCGTCGCGGAGCGGGCTGACCCAGGTGATGGCCATCGCCGGCCAGGCGCTCCCGCCGACCGTGTTCCTCACCTACGGCTACCTGGCCTCGAACGCAGGCTACACGACCGGGGATGTCCGCCGGGCGTTCTGGAAGACCGTCCAGAACCTCGGTGTCATCTGGGGCCTCTTCTCGGTGATCGTCATCGTGGCGGGGGCGACCGCGCTGCACCAGGTCTACACCGGCCACGGTCCGTCGTTCCTCGGGGTGAGCCACTACTCGCAAATCGAGAGCATCCCGGTGGCCGGCCAGGTGCTGGGTCCGGCATTTCCGGGCGCGCTCGGCTTCCTGGCGCCGCGCTTCTTCTCGGCGGGCCTCTTTGCCGCCGGCTTCACGACGCTGATCTCCGTCGCGCTGACGATGACCTACCTGTGCCTCGACATCGCGCGCAGGGACTGGCACTTCACTCGCGAGAACCGGGCCTTCCAGTGGGTGTTCGGGGCGTGGATCGCGGTCCCGGCGCTCCTGGCGCCGTTCTGGTCGCTGCCGGCGCTGCTGAAGGCCATCATCGCGATGGTCGGGAACCTGCTGCTCGCCCCGGTCGCGGTGGCGGTGATCGTCTACTTCGTCAACCAGCGCCGGATGGGCCAGTACCGGGCGAACGCGGGGCGCAACCTGGTGCTGGCCCTGACGCTGCTGTTCTCGCTGGCGCTGGCCGCCGCGGGCATCGGGAGGTTCCTCGGATGAGCACGAACACGGCCCGGAAGGCCACCTTGAACCTGATCGAGACCACGGGGGTGGTCGCGGTGATCAGGCTGGACGACGCGGCCGCGCTGCGCGAGACGTGCGACGCCCTCGCGGAGGGCGGCGTGCGGGCGCTCGAGGTCACGATGACGGTTCCGGGCGCCGTGGGCCTGATCGAGCGGCTCTCCGCGTCGATGCCGCCGGGCTTCGCCATCGGCGCCGGAACCGTGCTCGACGCCGAGACCGCGCGCCGCGTGATCGAGGCCGGCGCCCGGTTCGTCGTCAGCCCCGTGTTTCGCCCGGCGATTGTCGAGGTCGCGCGCCTCCACGACGTGGCCGTGATGCCAGGCTGCTTCACGCCGACCGAGATTCTCGCCGCCTGGGACGCCGGCGCCGACATCGTCAAGGTCTTCCCGGCGACCGTGCTGGGCCCCGGCTTCTTCAAGGACATGCGCGGCCCCCTGCCGCAGGTCCGGCTGATGCCGACCGGCGGCGTGACGCGCGAGAACGCGGGCGACTGGATCCGCGCGGGGGCGGCGGCGATCGGGGTCGGGACGGCGCTCGTGGACAAGGCGGCGATCAAGGCCGGGCAGTTCGATCGGATCGTCGCGAACGCAACGCACTTCATCGAGGCCGTCCGGCAGGCCCGGGGGCAGGGGAGGTCGTGATGCTGAAGACCGTCTGCTTCGGCGAGATCATGCTCAGGCTCAGCCCGCCCGGGTACGAGCGGCTGTTCCAGTCGCCGCTCCTGCACGCCACCTTCGGGGGCGGCGAGGCGAACGTGGCCGTGAGCCTCGCGCACTTCGGCTTCGACAGCTCCTACGTCACCAGGCTCCCCGCCAGCCCGGTCGGGGACGCGGCCCTCAGGGCACTCCGCGCCGAGGGCGTGAGGGTCGAGCACGTGCTGAGGGGCGGCAGCCGGCTCGGCATCTACTTTGCCGAGACCGGCGCCAGCCAGCGGCCGTCGCTGGTGGTGTACGACCGCGCCCACTCCGCGATCGGCGAGCTGCAGCCCGGCACCGTGCCGTGGGACACCGTCCTCGAGGGCGCGGCGTGGTTCCACTGCACCGGCATCACCCCGGCGCTCGGTCCGGGGCCGGCGGCCTGCACCGCCGAGGCGCTCGCGGCCGCGGCGAAGGCGGGCGTTCGGGTCAGCCTCGACCTCAACTACCGCTCCAAGCTCTGGTCGAAGGCCGACGCGCAGCGGACCATGCGGGCGCTGATGCCGTACGTGGACGTGGCGATCGCCAACGAGGAGGACCTCCAGGCGTCCCTCGGGATCGACGTGCCGCGGGCCGACGTCACCTCCGGCGTCCTCGACGCCGGCGCCTACCGCGGCGCGGCCGAGCGGGTGGCGGGCGAGTTCGGCGTGAAGCTGGTGGCGGTCACCCTCCGGGAGAGCTTGTCGGCCAGCGACAACGCCTGGAGCGCGGTGCTCTTCGACGCCGCGACCGGCGCGTTCCACCAGGGCCAGCGGTACGTGGTGCGCATCGTCGATCGGATCGGCGGCGGCGACAGTTTCGCGGCGGGCCTGATCCACGGCCTCGCCACCGGCCGCGACGGCGCGTCCGCGCTGCGCTTCGCGGTGGCGGCGAGCGCGATCAAGCAGACCATCCCCGGTGATTTCAACCGCGTTTCGGCAGCAGAAGTCGAGCGCCTGGCCGAGGGCGACGCCAGCGGCCGGGTGCAGCGCTAGCCAGAAGACCGTTGGAGGTGCCGTCATGAGGAAGTGTGTTGTCGGCCTCGGGGTCGTCTTGTCCCTGTTCCTGGCGGCCTCCGCCACAGCCCAGGACTACCGCGCGCGTGTGCAGGGCACGGTGGTGGACAGCAGCCAGGCAGTTCTCCCTGGCGTCACGGTCACGCTGCGCAACGAGGCGACCAACGTCGCCGTGACGCGAGTGACCGACCGCACCGGCATCTACGTCTTCGATTACGTGGACCCCGGCACGTACACGATCGGCGCCGAGCTCGACGGCTTCAAGAAGGCGGATCAGACGGGCGATCCGCGTGCAGCAGCGAGGCGACGTGACCGCCCGCCTCGTCATGGAGATGGGCGCCTTCGAGGAGACCGTCACCGTGCAGGCCGAGAGCGTACAGGTGCAGCTGAACACCAGCAGCACCAACCTCACGCTGGAGCGCCAGCTGATCGAGCAGGTGCCGATCAGCGGGCGCAACCCGTACAACCTCTCGACGCTCGACCCGACGATGACGCTGCAGGCGGGCAACGCGAACGAGAACCGGCCGTACCACCACGCGTACGCCAACGAGTACGACGCGGGCGGTGGCACCCGCCGCGCCAACGACGTCCTGCTCGACGGCGTCGCGCTCGGCGCCAGCTTCAAGACCTCCTACACGCCGTCGATGGAGGCGGTGGAGGAGATGACGGTGTCGAAGAACAGCGTGGACGCCGAGAACGGCAACAGCCTCGGCGGCGTGATCACGCTGAACATGAAGTCGGGGACGAGCCAGTTCAAGGGATCGGCGTACTACTTCCAGCGCGACCCCGGGCTCAACGCGCTCTCCGATCCCACCGTCCGAATCCGGCCGGGCCAGGACACCACCAGTCTCCGCGGCACCAAGCTCAAGATGTGGGGCGGCACCCTGGGTGGGCCGGTCGGTCAAGAACCGGATCTTCTCGTTCACCTCGTTCGAGCAGTGGGACGACAACAAGCCGGTCACCGTGGTCCGCACGTTGCCGACCGAGCTCGAGCGGCGGGGCGACTTCAGCCAGTCGGTCTACAGCGGCCGCATCCGCACGATCTACGACCCGTGGAGCTCGACGCTGAACTCCGCCGGGCGCGTAATCCGCACCCCGTTCACGGGCAACATCATCCCGGGGGGCCGGCTCGACCCCGTGGCCGCAAAGCTGCTCGCCCAGTTGCCGCTGCCGAACCTGCCCGGCAACGTGGACAACTGGCAGGGCACCGTGAACGAGAAGGTGGACTACTGGAACTTCTCGCAGCGTGTGGACGTCAACCTCACCGACAACCTCAAGGTGTTCGCGCGCTACGGGCAATTCAAGGCGAACGTCTACCAGCAGAACCCGACGCAAGGGAAGATGTTCCCCGTGTCCGGCAGCAACCGCTACGGGATGAGCGCGGCCGGCGACGCGGTGTGGGTGATGTCGAATCGGACCACCCTGAACGTGCGCGGCAGCTACTACAACATGACCGACGAGTACGCGAACCCCGAAGTGATCCTCGGGGAGGACGGCCTCGAGGGGCTGTGGCCGGGCAACCCGTGGTACTCGTCGCTCTACGTCAGTCCTTACGTGTACTACCCGGCTCGTCACCGCGACCGTCGGCAACCCGACCGCCAACGATCGCGTGGGGCGCGCGGGCGCGAGCGAGTGGTTCCAGCGGCCGAAGGCCTGGACCGTCTCGGCGCGGATGAACCGGTACCAGGGTCGCCACAACCTGAAGTGGGGCGGCGAGCTTCGGTCCTACCACGGCGAGGCCGCGCGCTTCGAGCCGATCAACCTGCAGTTCCGGTCGGCTCTGACGGCCAACAGCTCCGACAGCCCCGACACCGTCGGCACCGGGAACCAGTGGGCGACCTTCATGCTCGGCGCGCTCGACAACAACAGCAACGCCGTGCTGGTCCCGCTCCAGAATCCCGACCTGAAGAGCTACTCGGCGTACTTCCAGGACGATTTCCGCGTGAAGCGACCGCCTCACGCTGAACCTGGGGCTGCGGTGGGAGTACCAGCCGGGGCCGACCGACGCGGAGAACCGGCTCTCGCAGCAAATCGACCTGACGCAGCCCATCCCCGAGATGCAGGCGACCCCGCCCACCATGCCGGCGCGCGCGCTGGAGTTGATGGCCGGCAAGGGCTACAGCCACATCTACAACGGCGCCTGGATGTTCGTCAGCAAGGACAACCCGCACGCCTGGAAGGTCAGCCCCTGGAACTTCCTGCCGCGCGTCGGCGCGAACTACCGCCTTCCAGACGAGTCGGTCATCCGGTTCGGCTACGCCCGCTACATGATGCCGACCCAGGCGCTGCGCGACACGCTCGGTGCCTACGTCGATCAATACTCCGGCTACGCCCAGACGACGAACGTCCTCGGGCTGCGCGCCGGCGTGCCGCAGGCCACTCTCTCGAACCCGTTCCCCTCGTCCGGCTCGAACCCGAACCCGGTCATCGAGCCGTACGCGCAGCGGTACGGCCGGTACACCAACCTCGGCGGCACCGCGCAGCTGGACCAGTACAACCAGAAGCCGCAGATCAACGACCGGTTCAACCTGTCCTACCAGCGGAAGATCTGGTTCGACACCATCTTCGAGGCCAACTACTTCTTCAACTACGCGACGCGCATCCCCTACCAGAAGAACCTGAACATGATGGACCCGGCGTTCAGGTACGAGCTGAAGACGGGCATCAACGCCACCGTGCCGAACCCGTTCCGGAACTACCTCACGCCGGACAAGATGCCCGGGCAGCTGCGCAACACCTCCACGCTCCCCCTGAGCGCACTCCTCGTGCCGTACCCGCAGTACCAGACGCTGAACCAGTTCAGCACCGACGGCCTCAAGGGGAAGACCCACACGCTGGAGTTCAAGGTGCAGCGGCCGTTCCTGAAGGGATCGAGCTTCCTCGTGGCGTACGCGTACAACCATGACACGTGGCAGCAGTGGTACGAGCCGCTGCAACAGTACGAGTTCTTCACGACCGGCGACGACTCCGTGCTCGACTGGCGGCCGGTGATCCAGGCGGGCGTCTCGTCGGCGGCCCCGCGCCATCGGGTCACGGCTGCGGCCATTCTCGAGATCCCCGTCGGGCGGAACCGCCGGTTCGGCTCCAACATGCCCGTTCCGCTCGACCTCGTGGTCGGCGGGTGGCAGTACGCCGTGTCGACCCGCTACTACTCGGGGGGGCTCCTCCTGTTCCAGAACCCCTACCAGGTGGACGGCAACCCGAAGCTCGACAACCGCAGCCGGGGTCAGTGGTTCGACACCAGCATGTTCCACGTCGCCGACGCGTACACGCCCCGGACCAATCCGTGGTACTACGACGGGCTGACCGGGCCGAGCACGTTCATGACCGACATGACGCTCAGCAAGGGGTTCAAGGTCGGGCGGTACCGCCTCGACGCGCGCGATCGAGGCCTACAACGCGTTCAACTCCATCGTCTGGGCCGACCCTGACATGGTGCTCGGCAGCGCGACCTTCGGCACCGTCACGCGGAAGAACGCGGCGTACTTCGGCCGGGAAATCCAGCTCGGCCTGCGGTTCACGTTCTAGGCGGGAACGGATCGGGACGATTCTCCGGCGCTGCTGCCGGGATTCGTCCCGAATCCCTCAGCGGGCGTGTCGATGATGGCGAATACATCGGGTCGTCTCCGGAGTGGCGTCCTGGCCGCCACGCTCGTGGCCGCGGCTGCCGGCCTGGCGGGCGGCCAGCCGCAGGCCCACGCGAGCCGACAGCAGATCCTGGACGCCATGAAGCGCGCGACGGCCTTCATGGTCGAGCGGGTGAGCACCGAGGGCGGATACGTCTGGGCGTACCTGCCCGACTTCTCCCGCCGCTGGGGCGAACTCGAGGCGCGCCAGACGATGATCTGGATCCAGCCGCCCGGGACCCCGGCGATGGGGCACCTCTTCCTCGACGCCCACCACGCGACCGGCGACGAGTACTACTACGCGGCGGCCGGGAAGACGGCGGCCGCCCTCGTCCGCTCGCAGTTGCCGTCGGGCGGCTGGAACTACGTGGCGGACTTCGCGGGCGACCAGTCGCTGCAGGAGTGGTACGACACTGTCGGCCGCAACGCGTGGCGCCTCGAGGAGTTCCAGCACCACTGGCGCAACGCGACGTTCGACGACGCGGGGACCGCGGAGTCGGCCAAGCTCCTGCTGCGCCTCTATCTCGAGCGGCGCGACCCGGCGTATCGGGCCGCCCTCGACAGGGCCATTCAGTTCGTTCTCGACAGCCAGTATCCGATCGGGGGCTGGCCGCAGCGGTACCCGATCAAGAACGAGTTCTCGCGTGACGGGCTGCTCGACTACACCTCGTTCATCACGTTCAACGACGACGTGGCGGGCGAGAACATCGACTTCCTGGTGATGTGCTACCAGGCGCTGGGTGACGCGCGGCTGCTGGATCCCATCCGCCGTGGCATGGACGCGTTCCTGGCGATGCAGCAGCCTTCGCCGCAGCCCGGGTGGGGGCTGCAGTACACCCTCGACCTGAAGCCCTCCGGCGCGCGGACCTACGAACCGAAGGCGCTGGTGACGCACACCACCGCCAACAACATCGACCTGCTGATCAGGTTCTACCGGCTCACCGGCGACGCGAAGTACCTGGCCCGGATCCCGGAAGCGCTCGACTGGCTCGCGGGGCTCGCGCTGCCGCCGGGCATCGCGCCCGAGGGGCGCACGCACCCCACGTTCGTGGAGCCGGGGACCAACAAGCCGCTCTACGTCCACCGGGCCGGCTCGAACGTGTTCAACGGGCGGTACTACGTGGATGCGAGCCCGGCGAACACGATCGCGCACTACAGCTCGTTCCGCCGCATCGACGTCGCCGCACTCCGCTCGCGGTACGACGAGGCGCGCGCCCTCGCGCCCGCGGCGCTCGCGGAGCGGTCGCCCCTGTCGCCCCGGGCTCCGCGCAGGCCCCTTCCTCGCTTCTTTGCCGTGACCGTGTATGTCCCATCCCCGGCGCCCCCGGCGGGCTCCGTCGTCTCGGCGCTGGGCCGGGAGGGCTACTGGCTTTCCCCTCTCGAGATGAACAGCCACCCTTACTGCGGAGACGGCGCCGCCACGCCGGCTCCCGGCGACTTCTCGCGGACCTTCGTCGGCGACACGACCGACACCTCGCCGTACCCGGACGAGAAGGTCCAGGGCATCTCCACGACCGCGTACATCCGCAACATGAGCGTCCTGATCCAGGCGTTGGGCGTGAGTGCGCGCGAGCCGACTCCGAGGCAGACCAGGTGAGGGTCTCGCGAGTGCTGCCGCTCATTCCGATGGCGGCCATCCTGGTCTGCCCGTCAGGGCCCCAGGCAGACGCGCGCCCGCCGCGCCGGGATCCGGGTGCGATCGTGTGGACGGTGGACAACCTCTCCGTCGTGGGCGGCCACAACGCCACGGTCGTCGGCGCCCCACGGGTGGTGCAGACCGACCTCGGGCCGGCGGTCGAGTTCGACGGCGTGGACGACGGCCTGTTCCTGGACGTCAACCCTCTCGACGGGTTCTCGCGGTTCACCGTCGAGGTGCTCTTCCAGGCCGACGCGGGCGGCGGCACCGAGCAGCGCTTCCTGCACATGGAGGAGTCGGGGACCGCGAACCGCGTTCTCGTCGAGCTGCGGCAGCTGCCCGATTCCTCCTGGGCGCTGGACACGTTCCTGCGACATGGCCAGTCGTCGCTGACGCTCTTCGATCGCTCTTCCACGCACCCGCCCAACCGCTGGTACGTCGCGGCCCTCACCTTCGACGGCCGCACGATGACGCACTACGTGGACGGCGTTCGAGAGGCAACCGGGGAGGTGGCCTTCGCGCCGCTGGGCGCCGGCCGCACGTCCATCGGCGTGCGCCAGAATCACGTGTCCTGGTTCAAGGGCCGCATCCGCGAAATCCGGATCACGCCGGGCGTCGTGCCAGTTCCGCGTTTGCTCTGCGCGCCCCCGCCTGCGCCCGCTCAGGGGCGCGGGTTCGAGACCATCCGGACCCGTCGGTCCTCAAGGACGGCGACGACTACTACATGACGTTCTCGTCGTTCGACGCGTACCCGGGGCTCGTCATCTGGCACTCGAAGGACCTCGTCAACTGGCAGCCGATCGGCGCGGCGCTGCAGAAGAACGTCGGCTCGGTGTGGGCCCCCGACCTCGTCAAGCACGACGGGCGCTACTACATCTACTTCCCGGGGATCGGCCCCTACCGCTCGAACTACGTCGTCTGGGCCGCCGACATGCGCGGTCCCTGGAGCGATCCGATCGACTTGAAGATCGGCCGGATCGATCCGGGGCATGCGGTCGGCCCGGACGGCAGGCGGTACCTGTTCCTCAGTGCGGGCTACATGATCGAACTCGCCGCAGACGGGCTGTCGGTGGCGGGGCAGGAGCGGAAGGTCTACGACGGCTGGCGGTACCCGGACGACTGGATCGTCGAGGCGTTCGCACAAGAGGGGCCGAAGATCGCCAGGCGCGGCCCGTACTACCACATGGTGCTGGCCGAGGGCGGCACCGCGGGGCCGCCGACCGGTCACATGATCGTCTCGGCTCGTTCGAGGTCCATCGACGGCCCCTGGGAAAGTTCGCCTTACAACCCGATCGTGCGAACGCAGTCGGCACGCGAGCGCTGGTGGTCCAAGGGCCACGGCACCCTGGTCGAGGGGCCGAACGGCAAGTGGTACATTGTCTACCACGCCTACGAGAACGGCTTCCAGACGCTGGGGCGGCAGACGCTGCTCGAGCCGATCGAGTGGACGGAGGACGGGTGGTTCCGGACGGCGGACGCCGACCCCGGCCGGACGTGGGAGCGGTACGACCGGGCCATGGAGCTGTCTGGTTACCACCACAACGTCGCGTACGAGTTCCTCAGCCTGAGGCCCGCCCTGTACACGGCCGGCACCGGCACGGTGCGCTTCCGGAACTTCAGGTATCGCGCGCTGCCGTAGCGCTCCCCGTTTACGTTCTCCGTCGAAAGGCCCGTACAATGAGTCGAGGCTTTCCCG
>CAWEZL010000001.1:1307500-5351130 GCA_963813585.1 uncultured Acidobacteriota bacterium | reverse complement strand
GGATGTTTGGTCGCTTTTCGGTCTGGGCCGAGGCGACGTTGGCGAGTCGGACCGCAGCCCGGCAGGCACAGCCGGCCAGAAACTTCATAGCGTTTCGCGGGATCGTCGGCGGAACCCTCCTCTATTTGGCTCACGCGCTCTGCGTCGGGCGTGACCGAGTCGAAAAAGTCGCGGAGTGTTCCACTGCTGACGCGATATGTCCAATGTCAAGAACGAGCTACTGTGATACGCTTTTCGTATCGTGAATGATCTCCGACTCATCCGACTCGCGATTGCGCTCGGGCGCCACGGCAACTTCGCGCGGGCGGCTGAGGAGATGAATACATCGCAGCCGAACCTCACTCGTGGGATTGCTGCGCTGGAGCGCTCCCTCGGGGTTCCGCTGTTCGATCGGACCCGCAAGGGCGCGATACCGACCGTGTTTGGCCGCGTTCTGCTCGAGCGCGGCGAGTCCATGCTCAAAGACGACGCTGATCTGCGCCGGGAGATTCAGCTTCTAGCGGGACTGGAAGCGGGATCGGTCGCGATTGGCGCCGGGGCATTTGCGGGCGAGATATCCGTTCCCAAGGCCATTGCCCGTGTCGTCCACGCTCATCCACGCCTGCGGATCAGGTTCATCGTTGCCGACCCGGATCAAGTGTTACAGGACGTATTGGCAGGACGCATCGACGTCGGCGTCGCTTCGACCGTTGACCTTGAAAGCGACGTACGGCTCGTCGTAGAAACCCTTCCTCCGCTACGTGTCTACTTGGCATGCCGCCCCGATCATCCCTTGGCCCGGGAAACCCGCCCCTCCCTTGCGCGGGCGCTCGAGTTTCCGTTGGCGACCACGCAACTCCGTGGCGCGCAAGCGGCACTTGCCTCAAGGGCCGGCGCCACGCCGGTTCGTCAAGGGCTGGCCGCGGCTTTCCATCCGCAAATCCTCGTGAACTCACTCTCACATGCGCGCCTGATCGCGCGGGAGAGTGACGCCCTGTTCCCTGCGACCGCGGCGCTCCTCGCCGAGGACGTGGCGGCGGGGCGGCTCGTCAGGCTGGACTGCCGTGTGCCGGAAATGCGGACGACTTACGGCGTCCTCTATCTTCGTGGCCGGACCCTGGCGCCAGCCGCAAAGTTGTTCATCGAGACCTTGCGTGCTGTCGAGGCAGAAGCCAAGCGAGCCGATGTCGAGCCCGCCGCGGCGCGGAAGGCCTCGGGAAGGCGCCGTCACAGCAGCGGTACCGGCGGCTAACCCGGCCAGCAACTCGGTGGCCGCGCCCCACGGCCGTCCGCTCGAAGAAGTAGTTCCTATGGCCAGTCTTGGCCGGAAGCAGACGAGCCCCTGCGACCGGTTTCGACCTTGGATTTGACCTTCTGACTGGTCAGAAGCAGTCGCCAAACTTAGCTAGTTTGACGGGACCGTGCCGCAGGTCGCGAGAAAGTCCTGCGCCAGTCGGAACGATCCACTCGACCCATTGTTGAATCACTGGGTCCGCGAGCAGAACGAGGGATTGCGGGCCCGTCGGAAGTTGCCCCCGCCGCACCGGGTCACGCCAACGCCGTATCCAGCGCTGCGATCTTGCGGCCGAGCTCCGAGTCCGGGCCGGCCCGGGTCTCCGCCGCCAGCGACTGCGCCTCGGCGCAGGTGGCGCGGGCCGCAACGGCGTCACCGGCCCGGCGCTCGAGTTCCGCGCGGCCACACAGCAGCAGCGCGAGGTAGTGCTTGTCGCCGACTTCACGCAGCACCGACTCGGCTTGCGCGAACGCCTCCCGCGCCGCGCCGTCGGCATGCCCCTGCAGGAGGAAGAGCTCGCCGAGATTCAACAACTCGGATCCCTCGATGCGCCGGTCCGCGGTTTCGCGCGCGATCGCGAGCGCCTGCTCGAGGCAGGCTCGCGCGTCGGCCCAGCGGCCTCGTTCGCGATGGAGTCGACCCAGGTCGCCGAGCGCGTAGCCCTCGAAGCGGCGGTTGCCCACCTCGCGGTGCATCGCGAGGGCCTTTTCGTAAGCCGAGCGCGCTTCGTCCAGCCGACCCTGATCGTGGTGCAGGCAGCCGAGGTTGTTGAGCGCTTCACCCTCGGCGACCCGGTCGCCCGAGTTCCTGGCTGATCGCGAGCGATTCCTCGAAATGCGCCCGTGCCTCCGGCAGCCGACCCGCTTCGCCCAGGTGCACCGCAATCTGGCTGAGGACACTGGCCTCCTCGATGCGGTTGCCGAGTTCGCGCTGGATGGCCAGAGCCTGGTCATAGTACGTCCGCCCCTGCTCGACTCGTCCCTGGTCGACGTGCAAGCGGCCGAGATTGGTCAGGATGTTGCCCTCGGCGCGTCCGTCGCCGAACTCGCGCTGCGTCGCCAGGGCGGTCTCGAATTGCTCGCGTGCTTCGTCCATCCGTCCCTGGCTGCGCAGCACGTTGCCCAGGGTGCTGCGGGCGATGGCCTCGAGCTGTCGATTTCCCGCCTGGTGCGCAAGTGCAAGCGTCTGGTCGAGCAACGACCGGGCCTGCCCCAACTTCCCGGCGCGGTGCAGGGTGCGGGCGCGGGTCAACGAAGCCATCGTGCGCTGCGGAAGGTCGAGATTCGCAAGGCCGAGCACCTGCGCACCCAGCGCCGCGGAGAGGGCGAACGGCCCCTGCAGGTCCAGCACCTCCCAGACGGCCCGGTAGGTCGCGACCGCCGTTTCGCCGTCGCCGCGCGCCACCGCGCGCCGGCACGCCGCAACGATGTTGTCGAGCTCGAGCGCCAACGCACGGCGCCGCCGAGTGCCGTCGCGCCGGTACAGTGCCTCGACGGCAGCGTCGGCGCCGAAAGCCGCGAAGCAACGGCCGTGGCGTTCCTCGGCTGCGCGCTCGGCGGCGGGACCGCGCGCGCGCAGCTTTTCGCCCGCGTACTCGTGGATGCTGACGTACATTCCGAAGTAGAGTTCGTCGAGGTCGTAGCGGCTCTCGCCAGCGGGAGCCCAGGTGCGCAGCAGGCTCTTGTCGACGAGAGCCTGGACCGCATCCATCGTCGGCAGCGCCTCGGGCCACGCGGACAGGTCGATCACCTGCTCGGCCAGCTCGAGCGTGAACCCGCCCTCGAACACCGCGCATTGCGCCAGCGCCGCCTGCTCCCACGGCGCCAACAGGTCCCACGACCAGTCGATCGCGGCCCTGAGCGTGGCTTGCCGCGCCACTGCACCGCGCGCACCGGCGAGCAACGCGAAGCGGTCGCGCATGCGCAGGACGAGTTGCGCCGGTGACAGCACCCTCACCCGCGCCGCGGCGAGCTCGATCGCCAGCGGCAGCCCGTCGAGCAGGCGGACGATGCGGCCGACGTCTTCGCGGTTGGTCGCGCTCAGCGCGAAGTCCGGACGCTGGGCCTGCGCGCGCGCGACGAACAGGTCGATTGCGTCCTTGTCCAGGGGCAGTGGTTCGAGGAGGAAGATCTCCTCGCCGGGGAGGTGCAGGCGCTCGCGGCTGGTGACGACGAAGGCCGCGTCGGCCGCCCGCTCCACCCAGAGCCCGACCGTCGCGGCGGCGTGCTCGAGCAGGTGCTCGAAGTTGTCGAGCACGACCAGGCAGCGCCCGCGCGCGGCGATCGCGTGCCCGAGCTGAACCCCGGCATCGGCATCGGAAAGCGGAACGTCGAGCGCGACGGCAACCGCGCCCATGATGCCCTCCAGGCCTCGCGCGTCGCTCAGATCGCAGAAGCAGACGCCGCCCGGCCAATCGCCGAGCCAGGCACTGCCGTAGCGGCGCACGAAGCGGGTCTTGCCGGCCCCTCCCGGCCCGAGCACGGTGGTGAGCCGCGCTCCCTTGTCCAGCCGCTGCGCAAGCGCGTGCAACTCCAGCGTCCGGCCGACGAACGCGTCACGCTCAGCCGGCAGGTTGTTGCGGATCGCGCGCACCGGCTGCCACAACTCACCCATGCGTACCACCCGGTAGACGTGGTCGGTGTCCGCGGGTGGCGCGAACGCGCTGCGCTCTTGCGTCCCGAGCTCCCACACCTCGACTGGCGTCTCGACGCCCTTCAGCCGGTAGTGGCCGTGACTTTCGATCTGCGCTCCGGCCGCCGGCGCGTCGCCAAGCACCGCGCCGGCCTCCGCGCTCAACAACGTCTGTCCGCCGCGGCTCACCGACAGCAGCCGTGCCACCACGTTGAGTGGCGGCCCGAAGTAGTCCCCGTGACGCCACTGCGCTTCACCGCTGTGCAGCGCCATTCGCACCCGGATCGGCGTTGCCGGCGGCCATGCCTCTGCGAGCAGCGCCCGCTGCAGCGACAGCGCCGCCGCCAGCCCCTGAGACGGCTGCGCGAACGCCGCGTAGAACGCGTCGCCCGCGGTCTTGAACACCTGGCCGCCGTGCTGCTCTATCCCGTCGCGCAGGATGGCATCGTGGCGCGCGAGCGCGACTTGCATCGCGGCGGGAGATTGTTCCCACAACGCGGTGCTGCCCTCGATGTCCGTGAACAGAAAAGTGACCTCGCCCGAGGGAAACGGAGATTCGGCAGCGGCGGCCGGCGGCATCAGCCTGAGGTCGGACACTCCGCCGCCGGGTCTGACCGTCACGCCGAGCTGGTCCAGCAGGAACGCGAACTGGTCGGCTTTCAGGTTCACCGTCTCGTCGAGAGACGAACCCATGCCGTGACCGGCGTTGTCCGTCGTCCGCAGGAGGACCGGCCGGCCGGAGGTCGACGCCGCCTGGAGTCGGGCCGCCATCTTCCGCGAGTGGTAGGGTTCGACCCGCGGGTCGTTGGCGCCGCTCGAGAGGAGCACGGCCGGGTACGCGACGCCGTCACGGACCCGGTGGTACGGCGAGCAGGCGTACATGGCCGCGAACTGCGCCGGATCCTCCGTCGAGCCGAATTCGGTGACGTTGAACGCTCCGTTGTCATCGAGTTCGACGCGCAGCCCATCGAGGACGCCGACATCGCACGAGACGGCGCGGAACAGCTCCGGCCGCTGCGTGAGGACGGCGCCCATCAGCAGCCCGCCGTTCGATGCGCCCATGATCGCGAGACGGTCGCGTGTCGTGTAGCCAGCGCCGACGAGATGCTCGGCGCAGGCGATGAAGTCGTCGAACACGTTCTGCTTGCGCGTGAGGTTCCCCGCGCGGTGCCACGCGTCACCGTACTCGCCACCGCCGCGAATGTTGGCAACCACGTAGGACCCACCCTGCTCGAGCCAGGCCAGCAGGGCCGGATTGAAGCTCGGCACGAGGCTGATGCCGAAGCCGCCATAGCCGTACAGCAGGGTCGGGGTCCGCCCGTCGCGCCCGGTCCCGCGTGGACGGAGGATCGACATCGGGATGCGCGTGCCATCGCGCGAGACTGCGAACTCGCGCGTGACGGCCACGTCCGAGAGATCCGCCCGGGAAATCATCCGGATCGCCGTCGCCCGGTTCTCGCCGGGCCCGGCGGTCCAACGGTGGAAGACCTCCGGCACCACGTAGCTGACGGAGCCGAAGATGACCTCGTCGTCGGCCATCCGGATCAGCGCACCGACCGTCGAGACCGGCGGAGTCGTCGCCGTCGCGACCGGGCGCCCCGCGTGGTCGAACGCGTGGAGCGTGGACGGACCACCGTCGATGTAGACCACGTAGAGGCGCGAGGAGGTGACCGTCCATCCGGCTACCGAGCCGGTGGCTTCGGGCAGCACGACCTGTGCGTCCGCGAGACTCGGACGATCGAGCGGCAGGCGAAGGATCCGGCCGTTGGGCGCACCGGCCAGGCTGCGCAGCCAGAGGGCGCCGTCCGGCCCGAACATCCCGCCGACCACGCCCTCGTCCGCCGTCGACAACCGTTTCCAGCCGCC
Organism: uncultured Acidobacteriota bacterium; assembly: GCA_963813585.1. Classification (GTDB taxonomy): domain Bacteria; phylum Acidobacteriota; class Vicinamibacteria; order Vicinamibacterales; family Fen-181; genus JARKSS01. The sequence goes on along the minus strand of CAWEZL010000001.1, from coordinate 5,345,360 downwards.
TGCCGACCAGAGCCAGCATTCGGCGTCGCCGCCGTCCCCGTGGGCGACCCTGGCAAAGACCCGCGTGCCGTCCCCGGACGAGGTCATCTCCACCTCGGCGATGCGGGGGAACTCGAGACCGATCGAGTACCGATCCTCCGCCACCGGCCGACCCAGGTCGTGGCGCCAGACCTGCTGATGGAAATTCAGGTCGGCCTCGTCGCGCTCACCGTGGTGCGGGTAGCGGGTGTAGAAGAACGAGGTCGAACCCTCGAGCCAGGCAACGCTCCCGCCGGCGGTGCCGTACTGCACCCGCGGGATCACGTCGCCGGTCTCGACGCCGGTCTCGACGTCGAACACATGCAGGGTTCCGTCCTCGGTGCCACCCGTCGACAGCGAGACGGCGACGAGCCGGCCGTCAAGCGAGGGAACGAACCAGTCGATCGCGGTGGCGCCGGTCGGGTCGATCGCGTTCGGGTCGACGACGACGCGCTCGCTCGCGAGATCGTCGGGATCGGCGATCGCCACGAGCAGGTTCTGCTGGAGCGGCGGCTGGAACTTGAACGCGAAGAGGTACCCGCCGGCGTGCTTCGTCGGCACGTAGCGCGGCGAGTCACCGAGGAGGTGTCGGATCCGTTCGCGCAGGAGGGGCAATGACGGCAGGCCGTCGAGGTAGGAACGGGCCGCCGCGTTCTGAAGGTTGCTCCACGCCACGACGTCGGGGTCGGACGTATCCTCGAGCCAACGGTAGTCGTCGACGACGGCGACACCGTGGTACGCGTCGATGACCGGGCGCTTGGGTGTCGGGGGAGTCGTCATCGTGAGGGCGGTGCAACGTCGACGGCGACAAGGCGCCGAAAATTCAAGCCCGCTGCTCGCCAGGACCCGCAGAGACGCGACGCTATCACGGGCCGGCCCGCCCGGGTCGACGACGTGACGAGATGGCCGGGCCTCGCTACCAGCTGCCGGACGCCCCGCCTCCACCGGAGCTGCCGCCGCCACCCGAGAATCCGCCACCCGAGCTTCCGCCCGAGCTGCTGCTGCCGCTTCCCCCGTGGGTGATCACCATGCCGCCGAACGTCGTATGGCCGGTCCGCTTCAATTCCTCGGCCGCCTTGAGGTACCCGGGACGAGACCGCATGAAGAGCTTTGCGATCGGGAAGCCGACCACGTAGATCGCGAGCAGGATCAGCGCACCCCTCACGCCGACGACGATGATGGGGAACATGGCCCAGAACGGGATGAGGAACACGTAGAGAAACCAGCCCATTCCCGGTGTCACCACGCCGATGACGGTGAAGAGGCCGATGACGCCGAAGATGAACGCGCCAATCAGGATGCGCATCGGCCACGGCGGGAGCTGGCTCTCGAAATCGGCAATCTCGGGCGAATCGAAGATGCCCTTGGCAGTCGAAGGCGATGCGGTGCCGCCGGCATCCCCGACCGCGCCGCCGCGACCTTCGAGCCGGGCGACGATCGCCTCGAGACCATCGGTCACTCCGCCGTCGAAGTCGTCGGCCTTGAACCGGGGCGTGATCTGGTTGCGAATGATCCGCGCGGCGTCGACGTCGGGCAGTGCGGACTCGAGTCCGTAGCCGACCTCGATGCGCAGCTTGCGGTCGTTCGGCACGACCACCAGCAGCACGCCGTTGTCCTTGCCCTTCTGACCGAGTTTCCAGGTTTCGAAGACGCGATTCGCGTATTCCTCGATGCTCTCGCCGCCGATGGTAGGCACGGTCAGCACGACCACCTGGTTGGTGGTCTGGTCCTCGTGCGCCTTGGACGTGGCAGTCAGCTTCTCCCGCGTCGCCGGCGACAGAATGTCCGCCTCGTCGACGACCCGCCCCGACAGGTACGGGACATCGGCGGCCGATGCCGCCGCGGCAGCGAGCGAGAGCGCAGCGACCAGGGCTGCGCGGCGGATCACTCGCGCGAGCGTCACTCGCCTGCGTTCGTGCTGCGCACTCCGGCATTCGCCCTCGGGGCGGCCCTTCGGGATCATGCTCCACGCTCCTCGATCGGCCGGTCGGGCAGGCTGCCCGCGCCGGCACCCGCGTCGGCGAAACCGCTGCGCACGAGAAGCGACTGGAGCGCGGCGAGCCCCGCCTGCACGGCGCCGGCCCGTTCGCCCGAACGCAGCGCAGCCGTCATCGGCGCAACGACGCCGTCCCATTCGGACGTCGCGATGCGATCGGTGAAGCCGCGGTCGGCGTGGACGACGACGGCGCGCTCGAACAGGCCGACGACGATCAGCACCGTCGTGCGTGCCGGCGTCGCGAACAGCTCACGCGCGAGGAAGAGCCCCTCGGCGTACTGGCGCACCTCGACGGCGGCGCGGTTGTGCCGCACGAACACACGCTGATAGCTCCGCAGCAAGGTCGCGACCAGCGCGTTCGCGATCCCTGCGGCGAGGACTGCGACGATGGCGCCGAAGGTCGCACCGGCCGTGTTCCATTCGGGTCGCACGAACCCCGATCCGCCGATGATCAGCGCGCCAAGCGAGACGCCGAGCGCGAACGCCTTCCAGCGGGCTTCGGGGTAGCGGGCGGTGCGACCGACGACGGCGACGACGACCTGCACGCCCGTGCGAGCCTCGACCTCGGCGATCCGGGTCGCGATCGCGCTTGCTTCGGTGGAGGAAAGGAACATCGATGATCGCGTCCGAACGGGATGTTGGTCGACCGCGGCCCCCCTCCGAGTTCAGTACCGCGCCGTCAGCACCGGCGACTGCGCGGCGAAGTACGCCGACAGGTTCTCGATGTCCTTCGCCGTCAGCGTCGTCGCGAACGCCGCCATGATCGCGTTCTTGCGCGCGCCGGACTTGTAGTCGCGCAGCGCCTTCGCGAGGTAGTCCGCATACTGCCCGGCCAGACGCGGATTCGCCGGATCGGTGCTGTTGCCGTCCTGGCCATGGCAGGCGGCGCAGACTTCCTTGACCTTCGTCCTGGCGGCTTCCAGGTCGGCGGCACCGGCCGCCGGCGCGATCAGCAGCGCGCCGGCGAGGCCGAGCGCGACGAGTGCGTGGTTGGTCTTCATCATTTCACCGCCACCGCGAGGCCGGTCTGCGCGTAGTACGCGGCGAGGTCGGCCATGTCCTTGTCCGACAGCGTCGCCGCGATCGCCTTCATCGACGGGTGGCTGCGCTCGCCGCTCTTGTACGCCTGCAGCGCCTTGACCATGTAGGCCGGGTGCTGGCCGGCGATCTTGGGCACCCGGTACACCTCGGGAAAGGCCGTGCGCCAGCCGACGATGCCGTGGCACCCTTGGCACATCTGCACCAACTGGCTGCCCCGCGCCGCATCGCCGGCGGGCGCGGCGCCCTGGGCGGCGGCGCTGCCGGCGGCGAGTGCGGCCAAGGTGGCCGCGAGCATGGTCAATCGCTTCATCTGCGTGGATTCCTGTGATTCCGTCGGTTCAGTGCCGCGGCCGGCTTGCGGGCCTGCGCCGGCGCGCGATCGGGATCGCGGGCCGGTCGGGCGACCGGGAGCAAAACCCGGCAATTCTAGGGGTTGGCCCCGCCGGAGGTCAAACGGAGGCCGAAACGGGAGATCGAGCGCGAGGTCGGCCGCATGATCGAAAGCCGCAGTCGACCCGGCGCGCCGCCACGGGCGGGTGCGCGGGAGTCAGCGTTCGAGGAAGCCGCGCTTTCCCTTCACGCCCTTCCATTGGTCGGCATCCGCCGGCGCCGGCTTGCGCTCGATGATCGGCTTCCACAGCTTGGCCAGCTCGGCGTTGATCGCCTTGAACTCCTCCTGGTCGGCCGGCACGTCGTCCTCGGCGTAGATCGCCTCGACCGGGCACTCGGCGACGCACAGCGTGCAGTCGATGCACTCGTCCGGGTCGATGACCAGGAAGTTCGGCCCCTCGCGAAAGCAGTCGACGGGGCAGACATCGACGCAATCCGTGTATTTGCAGCGGATGCAGGTTTCGGTAACGACGTAGGTCATGGCTCCGGCCCGTTGCGGCAAAGCTTGAATTCTACCAAATCGGACCCCATTCTCCGGCCGTCGGACGAAGGAAACCGGCTTGCACCGCCTCCGCGCTTCCGTTACCGTTGTCCCGAGTGTCCGGCCGAACCGGATCCTGGCCGCGCCCCCCGGCCTCTGGAAACGCCGGCGCGGCGCCCCCCCAAAGGAAACCCCATGAGCGACCATATCAAGCACGTCACCGACGCCACGTTCGAGAAGGAAGTCCTGCAATCGACCACCCCCGTCCTCGTCGACTACTGGGCCGAGTGGTGCGGCCCGTGCAAGATGATCGCACCGGTGCTGGAGGACGTCGCCAAGTCCTACGCGGGCCGCCTGACGGTGGCCAAGCTCGACATCGACGCCAATCCGGGCGTCACCGGCCAGTTCGGCATCCGCGGCATTCCGACGCTGATCGTCTTCAAGGACGGCAAGCCGGCGGCGCAGAAGATGGGCGCCCTGTCGAAATCGCAGATGACGGCGTTTGTTGACAGCGTGCTCTGAACCCGTTAGTCTGGTTTTCGCGCGGACGGGCGCTCCCGGCTGATTGAAGCCGGCAGCGCCGCCGCAGCGATGTGCGGCGCCACCCCCTCAGCGGGGCCTCAGCAGCGAAGCCGCCGGTTCTCCGACCCGAACCCAGTCACCCGCAGTCCACACCGCGCCCCGGGTGCGTCAACCCGGAATGCCCGCGGCCCGAGCGCCACCGGCCGCCCCGCGCAGCACCCCCCTTCCGCACGCGCCTCCGCTCGCCCTCCCTGCTTTCCATCCCCGCGTTCAATCCCTCAAGCCCCGCCATGCATCTGTCCGAACTCAAAGCGAAGCACGTATCCGAACTCCTCGAACTCGCCAACACGATGGAGCTCGAGGGCGCCAACCGGATGCGCAAGCACGACCTCATCTTCGCCATGCTGCGCCTGCACGCGAAGAAGGGCGAAAGCATCTTCGGCGACGGCACGCTCGAGGTGCTGCCGGACGGCTTCGGCTTCCTGCGCTCGCCCGACACCAGCTACCTCGCGGGCACCGACGACATCTACATCTCGCCGTCGCAGATCCGCCGCTTCAACCTGCACACCGGCGACACCATCGAGGGCGAGATCCGCACGCCGAAGGACGGCGAGCGCTACTTCGCGCTGGTCAAGGTCGACAAGGTCAACGGCGAGCCGCCCGAGGCGGCGAAGAACAAGATCCTGTTCGAGAACCTGACGCCGCTGTTCCCGGACGAGCCGATGGTCCTCGAGCGCGACATCAAGGCCGAGGAGAACCTGACCGGCCGCATCATCGACATCGTCGCGCCGATCGGCAAGGGCCAGCGCGGCCTGCTCGTCGCCTCGCCCAAGTCCGGCAAGACGGTGATGCTGCAGCACATCGCGCACTCCATCGCCGCCAACCACCCCGAGTGCGTGCTGATCGTGCTGCTGATCGACGAGCGGCCCGAGGAAGTCACCGAGATGCAGCGCACCGTGCGCGGCGAGGTCGTCGCGTCGACCTTCGACGAACCGGCGACGCGCCACGTGCAGGTCGCCGAAATGGTGATCGAGAAGGCCAAGCGCCTGGTCGAGCACAAGAAGGACGTGGTGATCCTGCTCGACTCGATCACCCGCCTCGCCCGCGCCTACAACACCGTGGTGCCGGCATCGGGCAAGGTGCTGACCGGCGGCGTCGACGCCAACGCGCTGCAGCGGCCCAAGCGCTTCTTCGGCGCCGCGCGCAACATCGAGGAAGGCGGCTCGCTGACCATCATCGCCACCGCGCTGATCGACACCGGGTCGCGGATGGACGACGTGATCTACGAGGAGTTCAAGGGCACCGGCAACATGGAAATCCACATGGACCGCCGGATGGCCGAGAAGCGGATCTACCCGGCGATCAACGTCAACCGCTCGGGCACCCGCAAGGAAGAGTTGCTGCTCAAGCCCGAGGTGCTGCAGAAGGTCTGGGTGCTGCGCAAGCTCCTCTACCCGATGGACGACCTCGAGGCGACCGAATTCCTGGTCGACAAGATCAAGCAGACGAAGAACAACGGCGAGTTCTTCGACTCGATGCGGCGGCAGTAGGCGCCGCGGCGTCAGCGCCGGCCGACGAACGAGAGTTCGCGCAACTCGACCGGCTCCGCGCCGGCGTTGCGCACCCGGTACCAGCGGTTCTGGGCGGCAAGCCTGCCCAGCAGGGCCTCGGCCCGGCCCGGCCCGTCGAGACGCAGCGCGGCGACTTCATGCCACCGGTCGTGGTCGGGATGCCAGTTGCGAAACGGCAGCGCTTCGACCACCAGATCGGCCCGGCCGTAGGTCTCGGCGACCACCGAAATCGACGCGTAAGGCGCCATGTCGACCCGGAACGTCCGCTCTCCGGGAGCGAGTGCCGGCCGCGGATGGTCGGCGTAACCGGCCATCGCGTAGAAGGCGCTGCTGTCCATCACCACGGGCTTGGCGCAGTAGGCCGATGAGAGGTCGGTGAACGGCGCCGGCTTGGGCACCCGCAGCAGCGTGAGCCGGAGCGCGGTCGGGTCGGGCCCGTACTCGCGGTTCATGCCCCCCGCGACCCAGAACGACGCACCGTCGTAGACCAGGCCGGTGATCCACTTCATGCCGAGCGACAGCTCGCGACAGCTCGCGCCGCCGTCGTTGCTGAGGTAGAGATAGCCGCCGGAGTCGGCGCGGACGGTGTCGCTGACGAAGGCGTAGCTGTCGGTCGCCGCGGCGAGCAGCCCGTCGGCAGTCGCCACCAGCGAGCGGAACTGGTGATAGTCGTGGCGAGCCTTGCCGAGCGCGTACTCGAAATCCGCCAGCTCGATCGACTGCGCGTTGTCCTGCACGCGCAGCACGCCGCCGGAAAGCGACTCGTTGCCGACGTAGACGTGCTTGCCGTCCCCGGCCAGACCCACCAGCCGGTAGCCGGGCCGCTCGCGCAGCACGTAGCGGAACCCCGCCAGCGTGCCGTCCCCGTCCAGCGATTCGAACGTCGTCACGCCGCTGCCGGCCCCCGACGGGTCGTCGCCGCCCGTCACCCACAACCTCGAGGCGCGGCCGAGGGTCGCGCTCCGGTGCAGGTGGACTTCGTGCACGTGGTGGGCGAAGACGTCGCCGAGGTCCTGCGCGCGCCACGTGACACCGTCGTCGAGGCTGAACCAGAAGTGGGCCGGCGACACGTAGACCGACAGCGCCACCATCTCGCGGGGCGGCGTGCCGAACCAGCCCGCCGTCGCGTTCCCGCCCTTGGTGGTGCCCCACGGCGGATCCGTCGCCACCGTGCGCGTGAAGGTTCCCGTCCCCGCGGGCCGGCGCCAGACGACGCCGCGCTCCGGACCGTCGTGCCGGTCGCGCCCGAGCAGCAGCACCGTTCCCCGCGGGGTGTCGACGATGGCGTCGACGTGCTGCTCGCCGTAGCGTGCCAGCGCGCCCGCGGGGCGGTTGATTTCCGGCACCTCGTGCCAGTAGCGGCCGCCGTTGTCCGACCAGAACACGAACGCATTCGCGACCACGACGTAGAGCCGCGCATCGGCGGCGGTCCAGGCGAGCGCGTGGATCCGCACTTCCGCGGCCGGCCCCGCGTGGGCCGGCTCGAGGTAAGCCGGGTCGATGCGCCGCAGGTGCGGCGCGAGGTCGACGAATTCGATCGCGGCATCGTTCATGGCGTTCTCGCGCGGGCGGCCCCGGTCACCCTCGCCGGCGGGTCGTCACCCGGACCGTGCCGACCGCGCGCTCGCCCTCGTAGATGTCGTGAACGGTGGCCGCGCTCGCGTCCGCGCGCGCGGTCACCGACGAGCGGATTCGAAAATCCTCGGCGCCCTGCGTGGGCGACCACCATTCGATCGCCAGTTCGCCCGGGACGCCCCCGCCGTCGATCACCCGCGCCGCGTGAACCGCCATGCCCTCGAGGATGCGGCCGAAGGGGTGGTGGCGACGGCCGAGCGGCTCGGCGGCGCCACCGACCGGGTGTCCGAGCAGGCGCAGCAAGTCGCGCGGGAACAGCCATTCCCAGGTCTCGCGGCCCTGTTCGTCGTCGTAGCGCCGGAGCACGCGCGGGCGGCGCAGGGAGAAGAGATCCGGGGCGACGGCCTCCGGCGCCTGCACCAGCGCCGGCGCGGTGTCGCTCCAGACGTCCAGGCGCTCCCACGCCGGGGCGTCCGGAGGCGCGACGCGATCCTCGTCGCCGGGCGGCGCCGGTCGGCGTACGCGCGCGCCCTTGGCGACGGTGCGGGTCGCACGCGGCGAAACCGGCGCGTCCGGGGTCCGGCGCGGATCGATCGTGTAGCTGACCGTCGGCGTCGCTGGCAACGGAGACGAAGACGAACTCCCCGGTCACGACCACATCGCCGCGCGTCCGGCTGAACGTCCGATACGGCAGGCGGGCAAACCGGCCCAGCTCGGCCAGCCGGCAGGTCGCGACCAGCGTTTCGTCGGGCGCACAGGCGCGCCCCCAGCGGACGACGTTGCTGACGCCGGTCCACACGTTCACCCCGTCGAAGCCGACGGGCTCGACGACCGCATACGCCGCCGTGCCGGCCGCACCCACGCGAATCGTCCACTCGAACGCGCCACCCTCGCCGAGCGCCGGGCCCCCGTCCTCGCGCAGCGACAGGAACCGGAGCAGGCCGGGACCGAATTCGATGACCGCCTCGTCGCCGACGGTGAAGGTCCGAAGATCGGTCCGCCGCGCGGAAAGGATTCGCGGCCGCGTGACCCGAAGGTCAGCGCCGGGGGGGCCGATGTGCGGCGCACCGGAATGGGTCATCGGGCAGAACCGTGGACATGACGCCGGGAAGGACACACCGCGCGAGACTATCACGGGCGAAGGCGGCGGGACCCGCCCGCGCCCCGTCCGGGAACCCCGCCAAACTTGCGGAATGACCCCGATCAGGGCATAATTATCGTTTTACGTCAGCGCCCTTGGAAACTTCGGTTTCCGGCCGCACCTGACACTGCCGACCCGGCGCGCCAGCGGGGCAATCAAGCCCCGGCGCGTGGGCCGCACGAGAGGACACCATGAAGGCCGACATCCATCCGAAGTACGCCGAGATCCAGGTCACCTGCAGCTGCGGGAACACCTTCACCACGCGTTCCGCCGTCGTGAAGCCCCTGCGCCTCGAAGTCTGCTCGGCGTGCCATCCGTTCTACACCGGCAAGCAGAAGGTGATGGACACCGCGGGCCGCATCGACAAGTTCCGCCAGCGCTACGGCGCCAAGGCCGCCGGCGGCGTCGCCGCGAAGGCCTGATCGCGGCGGTCGCAGCGGGAAACCGCCCGGAATGAAGGCAGCTTCGGCTGCCTTTGTTTTTTCCGGCGCGCGCTGCGGCACCCCTTCCGGCCCCGCCCTCACGCTTCGCCCACGCGCTTCGTCCACACCTACTCCTCCCCGATCGTGGCCCGTTCGCAACCCGCCCCCACCTCGCGCGACCCGCCCGACCTGTCGCCGTCGGCGCCCTACCGCCGGTGGAAGGAGGCCGGGCTCGTGCTGCTGCTGGCGTCGTGGGTGCTGCTCGGACTGGTCGGTCACGATCCGTGGAAGACCGAGGACGCGACGGCCTTCGGCGTCGCCTGGGGCATGATGAACGGCGGCAGCGTGCTGGCGCCGTCGCTCGCGGGCGAGCCGTACATCGACCGCCCGCCGCTGGTGCACGCGCTGGCCGCGCTGCTCGGCACCACGCTTGCGCCGCCGCTCTCGCCCCACGACGCCGCGCGGCTGGCGACCGGGGTGCTGCTGGCGCTGACGCTGCTGTTCTCGTCGCTCGCCACCACCGAACTCGGCGGCCGCACGCTGCGCTGGCTGCCGATGCTGATGCTGGCGGGATCGATCGGCATGTGGGACCGCGCGCACCACCTGGCGCCGGAGATCGGGCTGCTGGCGGCCGTCGCGGCGGGGATGTACGGCTTCGCGCTGGCGCTGCGGCGGCCCGTCGCCGGCGGCGTCGCGATCGGACTCGCGGCCGGGCTGGGGTTCCTCGCCTGCGGCTTCGCCGCCCCGCTGTGGCTCGGCGTCACGGCGGCGGTGCTGCCGGCCTTCGGCACCGCGTGGCGCACGCGCCGTCACGCCGTCACCGCCGGGGTCGCCGTCGCGGTCGCCGCGCCGCTCGTTGCCGCGTGGCTGCTGGCGCTCGCCGCGACGTCGCCGGCGCACCTGGCCGCCTGGTGGGCCGACCAGGATGCCGGCGACTGGCTCGCTCCGCTGCTGCGACCGGCCTCCAGCAACGTGTTCCTGCATCTGCGCAACCTGCCATGGTTCGCGTTTCCCGCGCTGCCCCTGGCGCTGTGGACGCTCTGGACGCGCGGTCGCGGCTTCAACGGCGGCCTCGCCGACCCGGCCGTGCAGCTGCCGGCGACGATGGCGGCGGTGATCTTCGTCAGCGTCAGCGTGATGGCGGAACCGCGCGCGATCGTCGCGCTGCCGCTGCTGGTGCCGCTCGCGATGCTGGCATCGATCGAGTTCGACACGCTGAAGCGCGGCTTCTCCGGTGCGCTCGACTGGTTCGGCATCCTCACCTTCGGCCTCGTCGCCGCGCTGGTCTGGTGGCTGTGGTTCGATGCCTGGGCGAGCGGCATGACGCTGCGCATCGCGCGACTGTTCCGCGACTCCGAAACCGGATTCAGGCCGCCCTTCGTGCCGCTGGCGCTGGGCATCTCGGCGTTCCTGACCCTGCTGTGGCTCGCGCTGGTGCGTCCGGCGCGGCGGTCGAACCGGCGCGCGCTGCTCAACTGGACCGCGGGCGTCGTGCTGGTCTGGGGCCTCTACTCGACGCTGTGGCTGCCCTACCTCGACTCGCGCCGCAGCTACCGGCCCGTCGCCACCGACGCCGCGCTGCACCGGCCCGCGCAGGGCTGCATCGCCAGCCGCAACCTGGGCGACCCGCAGCGCGCGCTGTTCGCGTACTTCGGCGGGATCGAGACCGTGCGCGAGGAAGGCTCGCCCGAGCACGGATGCACAGCGCTGCTGGTCCAGTACGGACGTGACGGCGAAGTCAATCCACCGGCCGGCTGGAACGTCGCGTGGCAGGGGCGCCGCCGTGGCGACGACTCCGAGCTGTTCGTCCTCTACCGGAAGGCGGGAACGTGAGATTCGTCGACGAAGCAACGATCGAGGTCCTGGCCGGCGACGGCGGCAACGGCGCGGCCAGCTTCCGCCGCGAGAAGTTCGTTCCGCGCGGCGGTCCCGACGGCGGCGACGGCGGCCGCGGCGGCAGCGTCTGGGTCGAGGCGGACCGCAACATCAACACGCTGATCGACTACCGCTACGCGCGCATCCACCGCGCGAAGCGGGGCGAGAACGGCCGTGGCGCCGAGTGCTACGGCAAGGGCGCCGAAGACATCCTGCTGCGCGTCCCCGTCGGCACCGTGCTCGACCGACGCCGACAGCGGCGAGTTCATCGCCGACCTCGCGACGCATGGCGCCCGGACGCTCGCGGCCAAGGGCGGCAAGGGCGGCCTCGGCAACATCCACTTCAAGTCGTCGACCAACCGCGCGCCGCGGCAGTGCACGCCGGGCGAAAAGGGCGAGCAGCGGCGGATCCGGTTCGAGCTCAAGGTGCTGGCCGACGTCGGCCTGCTGGGGATGCCCAACGCCGGCAAGAGCACGCTGCATCCGCGCGATCTCGGCAGCGCAAGCCGAAGGTCGCCGACTATCCGTTCACGACGCTCGCGCCCAACCTCGGCGTCGTGCGCACCGACGAGGGCCGCAGCTTCGTCGTCGCCGACATTCCCGGGCTGATCGAGGGCGCCGCCGAGGGCGCGGGCCTCGGCCATCGCTTCCTGCGGCATCTCGCCCGCACGCGGATCCTGCTGCACCTCGTCGACATCGTGCCCCCGGATCCCGAGGCCGATCCGGTGCACGACGCGAAGGCGATCGTCAAGGAACTCCAGCACTACGATCCGGCGCTCTTCGACAAGCCGCGCTGGCTGGTGCTGAACAAGCTCGACCTCGTCGCCCGAGGAGGAGCGGGCGGCGAAGGTCAAGGCGTTCGTCAAGGCGTTCAAGTGGAAGGGCCCGGTGTTCGCGATCGCCGCGGTCAACGGCACCGGCTGCCGCGACCTCGTCTGGAAGCTGCAGGACTGGCTCGACGCCCATCCGGCCGTGCCGCAGATCGCGCCGGGTGCGCCGGACGGCGGCGACGCCGAACCGACCGCCGGTCCGGGCGATGCCGCGGCGGGCGCCACCGACGGCCCCGGCGCTGCGGAGTGAAGGGCGCGCCGCCATGACGTCGCCCGTCGCCTCCGCCCGCCGCCTCGTCGTCAAGGTCGGCTCGAGCCTCGTCACCGACGAGGGCCGCGGCCTCGATCACGCCGCCGTCGCGCGCTGGGCCGCGCAGATCGCCGCGCTGGCCGGCGCGGGCAAGGAGGTCGTGCTGGTGTCGTCGGGCGCGATCGCCGAGGGCATCAAGCGCCTCGGCTGGACGTCGCGCCCGTCGTGCGATGCACGAGCTGCAGGCCGCGGCGGCCGTCGGCCAGATGGGGCTGATCCAGGCCTACGAGCGCGCGTTCGCCGAACACGGTCTGCATGACCGCGCAGATCCTGCTGACGCACGAGGACCTCGCCGACCGGCGACGCTACCTCAACGCGCGCTCGACGCTGACGACGCTGCTCGGCCTGTCGCGTGATCGCGATCATCAACGAGAACGACACCGTCACCACCGACGAGATCAAGGTCGGCGACAACGACACGCTCGGCGCGCTGGTCACCAATCTGATCGACGCCGACGTGCTGGTGCTGCTGACCGACCAGTCCGGGCCTGTACACCGCCGATCCGCGCCGGGACCCCGCGGCGACGCTGGTCGGCGAAGCGCGCGCCGGCGACCCGGCGCTCGAGGCGATGGCGGGCGGCGCCGGCAGCGCGCTCGGGCGCGGCGGCATGCTGACCAAGGTGCTGGCCGCGAAGCGCGCGGCGCGATCGGGCGCGTCGACGGTGATCGCCTGCGGTCGCGAGCCCGACGTGCTGACGCGGCTGGCCGCCGGCGAGGCGATCGGCACCGCGCTGATCGCGGAGACCGAGCCGCTGGCGGCGCGCAAGCAGTGGCTCGCCGACCACGTCCAGCTCGCCGGCCGCCTGACGCTCGACGCCGGCGCGGTCCGCGCGCTGGCCCGCGACGGCAAGAGCCTGCTGCCGATCGGCGTCGTCGCCGTCGACGGCGACTTCGAGCGTGGCGAGGTCGTCGGCTGCTTCGACGCCGACGGGCCGCGAGCTCGCGCGCGGCCTCGTCAACTACGGCGCTGCCGGACGCGACGCGCATCCTGCGCAGGCCGTCGTCCGAGATCGAGACGATCCTCGGCTACGTCGACGAGCCCGAGCTGATCCACCGCGACAATCTCGTGCTGCTCGGCTGACTGGCACCGAGGGGCCGGCTCCGGCGCGACACATCCCGCCGCCGGGTCGAACAGGTTGAGCGGGAAGTCGCCGATCGCCTACACTGGTCGGGTCAACGCCACCGGAGGGGAACGGAAATGGGCATCGTCGATCGCGTCAAGAACATGCTGTTCGTGCCGAAGGAAGAGTGGCCCCGCATCGCGGCCGAGCCGGCGACGGTGGGATCCATCTACTCGGGCTACGTGATGCTGCTGGCCGCGGTCCCGGCGGTCGGCGTGCTGGTCGGCTTTCGCAGCATCACCTTCGCGATCACGAACTACCTGATCACGCTCGTGATGACCTACGTGATCGCGCTGGTCGTCGACGTGCTGGCGCCGAAGTTCGGAGGCGAGACGAACTTCATCGCCGCGCTCAAGCTCTCCGCGTACAGCTACACCGCCGCGTTCGTCGGCGGCATCTGCGCACATCCTCGGCCCCATCGGCGGACCGCTGGTGATCGCCGCGACGATCTACGCGTACTACACGTTCTACCTCGGCGCGCCGGTGCTGAAGAAGTGCGCGCCGGACAAGGCCGTGCTGTACACCATCGTCATCGTCGTCGTGGGAATCGTCATCGGCATGACGATCGGGATCGTCTTCGGGCGCATGGGCATGGCTCCGGCGATCGGCTGATGTCGTTGCGCCGACGGGCGGCGGACGGGCGTGTTGGCCGCGCGGTCGCATCCGTACGGCCTCGGGCCCACGTCGCGACCCGCGGCGTCGCGGCCGTCGGCGACGTTCGCCGGGATCCGCGTACGACGCGGCATCTCCGGAGGCGGCGCCCGCCGAACAGGCGATCGCGGCGGGTCTGCGGCTTGAGGTGCAGGTAGCGCTCGAGTTCGCCGAGCGCGCGGCGGTAGACGTCGCGCTTGAACTCGATCACCGTGTCGAGCGGAATCCAGTAGTCGTGCCAGCGCCAGGCGTCGAACTCGGGACGATCGGTGGCGCGCAGGCTGACGTCGGAGTCCCGGCCGACCAGCCGCAACAGGTACCAGATCTGCTTCTGCCCGCGGTAACTGCCACGCCACTCGCGCCTGACCCAGTGCTGGGGCACCTCGTAGCGCAACCACTCGCGCGTGCGGCCGAGAATCCGGACGTGGTCGGGCTCGAGACCGACCTCCTCATGGAGCTCCCGGAACATCGCCTGCTTCGGGCGTTTCACCGGGATTGATGCCGCCTTGCGGAAACTGCCACGAGTGCTCGCGTATCCTCTTGCCCCAAAAGACCTGGTTTCTTGCGTTGACGATGACGATGGCGACGTTCGGGCGATAACCGTCGCGGTCCAGCATCGCGGTCACCCCTGCAACGATAAGTTGCCGACGATTGTTCCACAGTTCGCGACGGCTGCCTAGTTGCGGTGCGGCGAAGCGCCGCGCCAAGGGGGCCGGATGCCGGTAGTCGAAGGGGCGTGGCTTACTGCACCAGCGGCGTCGCCGCCGCGTCCAGTTCGACGCCGGCAAGGACGGCGCGGCCGGCCAGAACCTGCACGTACTGCCGCAGCGCGCGCTCCTGCACCCTGGCCACCAGCGATGCCGCGATCCGTTCGCGCACGGCCTCGAAGGGCAACGCGCGTCCCGGGATGCGGCGGTCGACGCGACGATGTGAAAGCCGTAGCGGCTGTGGACGAGCTCCGGCAGCACGCCGGTGGCCGTCGCGCCGAAGACCGCGCGGTCGAACTCCGCCACCATCTGCCCGCGCCCGAACTGGCCGAGGCTGCCGCCGGTCTCGCCGGACGGGCAATTCGACCACGCGCGCGCCTCGCCGGCGAACGCCGCGGGATCGGTCAGCAGCGCGGCGAGCATCGCCTCGGCACGGGCCCGCAGCGGGGACACCGGCGTGCCGGCGGTGACGGCGAACAGGATGTGCCGGGCCTCGACCAGCTCGCCGGTCGTCCAGCGTTCGGGGTGCGCGTCGTACACGCGCCGGCACTCGGATTCGTCGGGCTCCGGCGTCGTCACCTCGGCGTCGAGCACGCGCCCGATGATCTCCTCCTCCGCCTCGCGGCCGGCAAAGGCCACCTTCGCCCGCGGCGCGCCGTCCTCCAGCAAGCCGAGCTCGCCGGCGCGCTGCAGCAAGAGCTCGCGGATCGCCAGCGTCCGTCGCGCCGCCGCGTCGGCATCGGGCACGCCCTCGAGCTCCGCCGCCTCGCGCTCGATCGCGGCGGCGGGAATCGTGATTCCGTTGACCGAGAGTTCCATCGCGTCGTCCTCAGCGCGGCCGCGAGATCTGGTACGCGCGGGACAGGTAGGCGACGGCGCCGAAACCGCTCCAGATGTGCACCAGCCGCGAGAACGGGAACACGACGAAGATGGTCATGCCCAGCACCAGGTGCAGCTTGAACACCGGGGAGGCGCCGGCGACGAAGCTTGCGGCGTCGCCGCGGAACGTGACGATGTGCTGCGCCCACGCCATGAACTTGAGCATCTCCTCGCCGCTCCTGTGCTCCCACGACAGCGGCAGCGTCGCCAGGCCCAGCAGCAGCTGCGCGATCAGCAGCCACAGCACGACCCAGTCCATCGTCCGCGTCGTCGTCCGGATCCGCGGCTCCGAAAGCCGGCGCGCGATCAGCAGGACGAGGCCCGCCAGCGTCAGCAGACCGAAGATGCCGCCGGCGACGATGGCCAGCAACTGCTTGTCGGCCGCCGACACGCCGAGCACGTGCCACACCGTCAGCGGCGTCAGCAGGCCGACCAGGTGGCCGCCGAAGATGCCGAGGATGCCGATGTGGAACAGGTTCGACCCCAGCCGCAGCCTGCGTTTCGACAGGAACTGCGACGAGTCGCTTTTCCACGTGTACTGGCCGGTGTCGAAGCGGGCCAGGCTGCCGACCAGGAAGACGGTCAGCGCGATGTACGGGTACATCCCGAACAGGAATACGTTGAGCCAGGACGACATGGATGACTCCTTCAGAGCGGCGCGGCCGGCCGCGGCATGAACTGGATGACGGACGAAGCGGGGGCGGCGGCGCCGCACGACGGCGCGGCGCCCGGACCGAAGATCACCGGCTCCTCCGCCCACTCCTCGTCGATCGACTTCTCCGGCCTGGGCGGCTCGCGCCCGGCTTTCCGCGGCGCGAGACCGTCGGCGCCGACCGCGGCGAGCAGCGCGGCGAACACGGCCGCGTAAGGGCTGTCCCGCTCGGCCAGCGCCTCGCCGATCCGGCGCAGGATGTGCGCGCACTCGCCGAGCAGCTCCTCGGCCGCCGCCAGCGGCTGGGTGCCGAGGAACTCGAGCACCGCGGGCACGTAGTCGGGCAGCTCGTTGCCGACGAACGCGTAGCCCGCGCGCTCGTAGACGCCCTTGAGGTCGAGCATGGCGGTGCCGCGGTCGCGCGAATCGCCGTGGACGTGCTCGAACAGGTTGAGCGAGGTCGCGCGTCCGCGGTCGAAGGTGTCGACGTAGCGCTCCTGCGCGTCGAACGGATCGGCCGCGGCCAGCGTCGCGCACAGCGCATCCAGCGCCGCCGACTCGCGTCGGGGCAACCGGCGGTCTCCGGCGACGATCGTGCGGATCTCGGGCAGCGCGGCGACGAGGTCGGGTGTCGGGTACGACAGCAGCGCCGACAGCGCCCTGAAGGTGGTTTGCATCGTCATTCTCCTCAGGGGGCGACCTTGAGCGGGATCACCTTGCGCCCGGCGTTGCCGCCGAACAGGTTCTTCACGGTCCCGGTCGAGTCGCAACCCTCGTTGAAGCTGAAGCCGCAGCCGCCGCGCAGCGCGTACGCGTCCTCGGCGTACTCGCGGTGCGTCGTCGGGATCACGAACCGGTCCTCGTAGTTGGCGATCGCCATGTACCGGTACATGTCCTCGACCTGCGCCCGGGTCAGGCCGACCTGCTGCAGCACCGCGGCGTTCTCGCGCTGCTCGACGTGGCGGTCGCGCATGTACGCGCGCATCGCCAGCATCCGCTCCAGCGCCGCGACCACCGGCGCCTCGTCGCCGGCCGTCAGCAGGTTGGCGAGGTACTTGAGCGGGATGCGCAGGCTGCGCAGGTCCGGCAGTTCGCCGAACGAGCCGATCTGCCCGGAGTTCGCCGCGGCCTGGATCGGCGACAGCGGCGGGACGTACCAGACCATCGGCAGCGTCCGGTACTCGGGGTGCAGCGGCAGCGCCACCTTCCAGTCGACCGCCATCTTGTAGACCGGCGACTCCTTCGCCGCCTTGAGCCAGGCTTCCGGCACGCCGTCGGCGCGCGCCTGCGCGATCACCGCCGGGTCGTTCGGGTCGAGGAACAGGTCGAGCTGTGCGCGGTAGAGGTCCTGCGGATTCTCGACGCTCGCCGCCGCCTCGATCCGGTCGGCGTCGTACAGCAGCACGCCGAGGTAGCGGATGCGGCCGACGCAGGTCTCCGAACAGACGGTCGGCTGGCCCGCCTCGATGCGCGGGTAGCAGAAGATGCACTTCTCGGCCTTGCCGGACGACCAGTTGTAGTAGATCTTCTTGTACGGGCAGCCGGACACGCACATCCGCCAGCCGCGGCACTTGTTCTGGTCGATGAGGACGATGCCGTCCTCCTCGCGCTTGTAGATCGAGCCCGACGGGCAGCTCGCGACGCACGCCGGGTTGAGGCAGTGCTCGCACAGCCGCGGCAGGTACATCATGAAGGTGTTCTCGAACTGGCCGTAGATGTCCTTCTGGATGCCCTCGAAGTTGGCGTCGACCGAGCGCTTGGCGAACTCGCCGCCGAGGATCTCCTCCCAATTCGGGCCCCAGACGATCTTTTCCATCCGCTCGCCGGTGAGCAGCGACCGCGGCCGCGCGACCGGCGTCGACTTCATCTCCGGCGCCGTGTGCAGGTGCTGGTAGTCGAAAGTGAACGGCTCGTAGTAGTCGTCGATCTCAGGCAG
Organism: uncultured Acidobacteriota bacterium; assembly: GCA_963813585.1. Taxonomy (GTDB): domain Bacteria; phylum Acidobacteriota; class Vicinamibacteria; order Vicinamibacterales; family Fen-181; genus JARKSS01. Next base: position 5,327,242 of record CAWEZL010000001.1, on the reverse strand, counting down.
GTTCGGGTTGGCGAAGATCTTCATCAGGATCGACAGCCGCCCGCCCTGCTTCGGCCCGATGCGGCCGTTGCCCTTCCGCTCCCAGCCGCCCTTCCAGCGCTCCTGGTTCTCCCACTCCTTCGGGTAGCCGATGCCCGGCTTGGTCTCGACGTTGTTGAACCAGGCGTACTCCATGCCCTCGCGGTTGGTCCAGACGTTCTTGCAGGTCACCGAGCAGGTGTGGCAGCCGATGCACTTGTCGAGATTGAGGACCATCCCGATCTGCGCGCGAATCTTCATGTTCCGGTCTCCTTGGGATGGTCGGTCAGGCGGCGGGCGTCGTTTGGTCGCGTCCGCCGGCGCGTCGAGCCAGTCGACGTTCTTCATCTTCCGGACGACGACGAATTCGTCGCGGTTGGTCCCGATCGTCCCGTAGTAGTTGAAGCCGTAGGACTGCTGCGCGTAGCCGCCGATCATGTGCGTCGGCTTGAGCACGATCCGGGTGACCGAGTTGTGGATGCCGCCGCGGGTGCCGGTGATCTCCGAGCCGGGCGTGTTCACGATCTTCTCCTGCGCGTGATACATCATCACCATGCCCGGGTTGACGCGCTGCGACACCACCGCCCGCGCCGCGATCGCGCCGTTGACGTTGAAGAGCTCGACCCAGTCGTTGTCCTCGATGCCGACGCTCTTCGCGTCGGTTTCCGACAGCCACACGATCGGCCCGCCGCGCGACAGCGTCAGCATCATCAGGTTGTCGGTGTAGGTCGAGTGGATGCCCCACTTCTGGTGCGGCGTGATGAAGTTGAGCAGGATTTCCGGGTTGCCGTTGGAGCGCGTCCCCGACATCGGCGCGACGGCGCGCATGTCGACCGGCGGCCGGTACACGCACAGGCCTTCGCCGAACCCCAGCATCCACTTGTGGTCCTGGTAGAACTGCTGGCGGCCGGTCAGCGTGCGCCACGGAATCAGCTCGTTGACGTTGGTCCAGCCCGCGTTGTAGCTGACGTGCTCGGACTCGATGCCGCTCCAGGTCGGGCTGGAGATGATCTTGCGCGGCTGCGCCTGGATGTCGCGGAAGCGGATCTTCTCGTCCTCCTTGGTCCGCGCCAGATGCGCGTGCTCGCGGCCGGTCGCCTTGGACAGCGCGTCCCACGCCTTGACCGCAACCTCGCCGTTCGTCTCCGGCGCCAGCATCAGGATCGACCTCGGCGGCGTCGATGTCGGTCTCGATCCGCGGCAGGCCCTTGCTCACGCCCTCCTCGGTCACCGCGTAGTTGAGCGCGCCGAGGTTCTTCACCTCGGTCTCGGTGTTCCAGGCGATGCCCTTGCCGCCGTTGCCGATCTTGGTCATCAGCGGGCCCAGCGACGTGAACTTCTTGTACGTGTTCGGGAAGTCGCGCTCGACCACCGTCATCACCGGCGCGGTCTTGCCGGGGACGAGGTCGCACTGGCCCTTGCGCCACTCCTTCACCTCGAACGGCTGGCCGAGCTCGGCCGGCGCGTCGTGCATCAGCGGCGTCAGCACCAGCTCCTTCTCGACGCCGAGGTGCCCGACGCAGACTTCGGAAAACTTCTTCGCGATGCCCTTGTAGATCTCCCAGTCCGAGCGCGCCTCCCACACCGGGTCGATCGCCGCCGACAGCGGGTGGATGAACGGGTGCATGTCGGAGGTGTTGAGGTCGTTCTTCTCGTACCAGGTCGCCGTCGGCAGCACGATGTCCGAGTACAGGCAGGTCGTCGACATGCGGAAGTCGAGCGTGACCAGCAGGTCGAGCTTGCCCTCCGGCGCGCGGTCGTGCCACTGCACCTCCTCGGGCTTGCGGCCGCCGTCCTCGCCCAGGTCCTTGCCCTGGACGCCGTTCTGCGTGCCCGAGCAGGTGCTTGAGGAAGTACTCGTGACCCTTGCCCGAGCTCCCCAGCAGGTTCGACCGCCAGACGAAGAGGTTGCGCGGGAAGTTCGCGGGGTTGTCGGGGTCCTCGCACGACATCCGCAGCGCGCCTTCCTTCAGCGCCTTGACCGCGTAGTCCTTCGGGTCGGCGCCGGCCGCAGCCGCGTCGCGGCACACCTGCAGCGGGATTGGTCTGGAGCGCCGGCGCCGACGGCAGCCAGCCCATCCGCTCGGCGCGGACGTTGAAGTCGATGAACGAGCCGGTATAGTCGTTCGGGTCGGCGAGCGGCGAGACGATCTCCGACACGCCCAGCTTCTCGTAGCGCCACTGGTCGGTGTGCGCGTAGAAGAACGACGTCGAGTTCTGCTGCTTGGGCGGCCGGTGCCAGTCGAGCGCGAACGCGAGCGGCGTCCAGCCGGTCTGCGGCCGCAGCTTCTCCTGGCCGACGTAGTGCGCCCAGCCGCCGCCCGACACGCCGACGCAGCCGCACATCATCAGCATGTTGATGACGCCGCGGTAGTTCATGTCGGAGTGGTACCAGTGGTTCATCGCGGCGCCGATGATGATCATCGACTTGCCCTTGGTCTTGTCGGCGTTGTCGGCGAACTGGCGGGCCACGGTGATGATGTCGGCGGCCTTGACGCCGGTGATCGTCTCCTGCCACTTCGGCGTGTACGCGACGTCGTCGTCGTAGCTCTTCGCCACGCCGTCGCCGCCCAGCCCGCGGTCGATGCCGTAGTTGGCGGCGGCGAGGTCGAACACCGTCGCCACCGTCGTTTCGCCATCCCGCGTCGCGAGCCTGCGGACCGGGACGTTGCGCACCAGGATGTCGGAGCCCTGGTCGTTGGCGCGGAACTGGTCGGGCGCGACGCCGGCGAAGTACGGGAAGGCGACCGGCAGCACCTCGTCGCGGCGGTCGATCAGCGACAGCGCGAGCTTCACCTCGGCGCCGCTCTTGCCGTCCTTCGGCTCGAGGTTCCACTTGCCCTTGTCCTCGCCTTCCTTCTGGCCCCAGCGGTAGCCGATCGCGCCCTGGTGCGACACCGGCCCGCCGCTGCCCTCGTCGAGCGCGACCGTCTTCCAGTCGGGATTGTTCGACTGGCCGAGGCCGTCCGCGAAGTCCGAGGCGCGCAGGTAGCGGTCCGGCACCCAGCGGTCGCCGCGCTTGACCAGCTTCACCAGCAGCGGCATGTCGGTGTAGCGGCGAACGTAGTCGGTGAAGTACGCCGACGGACGCTCGAGGTGGAATTCCTTCATGATCACGTGGCCCATCGCCATCGCCGAGCGCGGCGTCGGTGCCCTGCTTCGGGTGCAGCCACAGGTCGGCGAGCTTGGAGACCTCGGCGTAGTCGGGCGTCACCGCGACGATCTTCGCGCCCTTGTAGCGGACCTCGGTGAAGAAGTGCGCATCCGGGGTGCGGGTCTGCGGCACGTTGCTGCCCCAGGCCATGATGAACGTCGAGTTGTACCAGTCGGCCGACTCGGGGACGTCGGTCTGCTCGCCCCAGATCTGCGGGCTCGCCGGCGGCAGGTCGCAGTACCAGTCGTAGAAGCTCATGCACACGCCGCCGATCAGCGACAGGTAGCGCGAGCCGGCGGCGTACGACACCATCGACATCGCGGGAATCGGCGAGAAGCCGACGACGCGGTCCGGTCCCCAGCGCTTGATGGTGTACGTGTTCGCCGCGGCGATCATCTCGTTCGCCTCGTCCCAGGTCGCGCGCACGAAGCCGCCGAGCCCGCGGATCGACCGGTAGCTCTTCGACCTTGGCCGCGTCCTCGACGATCGACGCCCAGGCCTCCACCGGGCCCAGCGTCTTGCGCGCCTCGCGCCAGAATCTCGACGCAGGCGGCCGCGCACCATCGGGTACTTCACGCGATTCGCGCTGTAGAGGTACCAGGAGTACGAAGCGCCGCGCGAGCAGCCGCGCGGCTCGTGGTTGGGCATGTCGGGCCGGGTGCGCGGGTAGTCGGTCTGCTGCGTCTCCCAGGTGACGATGCCGCCCTTGACGTAGATCTTCCAGCTGCAGGAGCCGGTGCAGTTGGTGCCGTGCGTCGAGCGCACGATCTTGTCGTGCTGCCAGCGCTTGCGATACGCGTCCTCCCAGCCGCGGTCCTCGGTGCGCGACACGCCGTGGCCCTCGGAGAACGGCTCCTGCGCCCTGGAGAAGTACGTCAGACGATCGAGAAAGTGACCCATGTGCGGCTCCTGGTTGGAGGTGATTCGATCAGGGTTGCGGCGCCCGCTTTGCCGGTGCGGCCGGTGCGACCGGCGTCACCGGTCGCAGGTAATGGCGCCAGGTGACGGCGGCGCACGAAACGTAGAAGAGGAGAAACAGCCACAGCGCGGCGGTCGTGGCGCCGGTCAGGTCGACGGCCGTGCCGTAGGCCTTGGGAATGACGAATGCGCCGAGCGCGGCGACCGCGGAGGCGAACCCCAGCGCGGCGGCGCCCTCGACCGCGGCGGCGCGGGTGTCGTCGCCCCCCGGCCGGTGCCGGGCGCCGGAGCGCGGCGGCGCGCCGCGAACACCGCCGGAATCAGCTGGAACACCGCCCCGTTGCCGATGCCGCTGGCGACGAACAGCAGCGCGAACAGCAGCAGGAACGGCGCCAGCGCCGCGCCCGGGCCGGCCAGCACGATCAGCCCCGCCACCGCCGCGGCCATCGCGGCGAAGCACGCCAGCGCCACGCGCGCCCCGCCGGCGCGATCGGCGAGCCAGCCGCCCAGCGGGCGCATCAGCGCCGCGACGAGCGGCCCGGCAAAGGCGTAGCCCGCGACGTCGAGCCCGGCGAAATCGGTGGCGACGAGCAGCGGAAAGCCGGCGGCGAAGCCGATGAACGAGCCGAAGGTGCCCAGATAGAGCCACGCCAGCCGCCAGGTGTCGGGCCGCGCGACGACCGCGACCTGCTCGTCGATCGACGCACGCACCGGCGCGAGGTCGTCCATCCAGCGCCAGGCCAGGGCGGCGATCACCAGAATGGGCGGCACGAACACCAGCCCGGCGTTCTGCAGCCACACCGATTGCGTCGCCGATCCGTCGTGCCACGGCTGCGGCGCCCCGCCGACCGCGCCGAACAGCGCCGACGCGACGACCAGCGGCAGCGCGAGCTGCGCCAGCGGAACGCCGAGGTTGCCCAGCCCCGCGTTGGTCCCGAGCGCGATCCCCTTGCGCTCCGCCGGATAGAAGAAGCTGATGTTCGCCATGCTCGACGCGAAGTTCCCGCCGCCGATGCCGCAGGCGAGCGCCAGCAGCAGGAACGTCGGGTACGCGGTGGCCGGATCGCGCACGGCGATCGCGAACCCGAGCGTGGGCACGCAGCAGCAGCAGCGTCGACAGGACCGTCCAGGTGCGGCCGCCGACCAGCGGCACCGCGAACGCGAACAGGAAGCGCAGCGTCGCCCCGGCGAGCCCGGGCGCCGCGACCAGCCAGAACAGCTGGCTGGTGGTGAAGCGGAAGCCCGCGTGCGGCAGCATCGTCGCCAGCGTGCTCCACATCATCCAGACCGCGAACGCGAGCATCAGCGCCGCCACCGACAGCCCGAGGTTGCGCCGCGCGACCCGCTCCCCTTCCGTCTGCCAGAAGAAGGGGTTGTCGGGTTCCCAGCGGGCGAGCTGCACGATCATGGACGAGCGGTGCGTGGGCCGGATCAGGGGTTCTTCACGTACGCGTTGCGGCGCAGGTAGAACCACCAGTTGAGGACGAGGCACAGCGCGTAGAAGATCGCGAAGCCGTACATCGCGTACTGCGGCGTTCCGGCCTTGATCTGCTCGCCGATGACGATCGGCGCGACGAACGCACCGTAGGCGGCGATCGCCGAGGTCCAGCCCAGCACCGGGCCGGCCTGCGTGCGGTCGAAGATCACGCCGATGCTGCGGAACGTCGACCCGTTGCCGATTCCCGAAGCCGCGAACAGCACGAGGAACAGCGCGAGGAACGTGAAGAAGTACTGCTCGGGGGTTGCGGACCGGTAGGCGAGCATCATCACGTAGCCCACGGCCGTCGACGCCGCGACCATCACCACCGAGATGATCTGGGTGACGATCGAGCCGCCGACCTTGTCCGAGATCCAGCCGCCGATCGGGCGGATCGCCGCGCCGACGAACGGACCGATCCACGCGTAGGTGAACGCGGACGGGGCGTTCGGGTTCTTGATCGTGTGCGTCAACACGCCGCTGGCATCGGGAACGTGGCTGATGCCGAAGATCACCGTGATCGCGAGCGGCAGCGCCATCGAGAAGCCGATGAACGAGCCGAAGGTCACGATGTACAGCGCCGTCATCGACCACGTGTGCTTGTTGCGGAAGATCTCGAACTGCTTGGTCACGCCCTCCTTCATCGGGCCGAACGCCGCGAGCTTCATCACCAGCAGCGCGCTGACCACGTCCAGCGGAATGGCCACCCACATGCTGATGAGGCCGAGACCGGTGGGCTTCGGCAGGTACAGGTACAGGCCGAGGATCGACGGCACGAAGGCCAGCGTGTACAGGTAGGTGATCTTCGCGAACGCGACGATCGGGTTGCCGGTGGCCGGCGACACCGTCTTCAGGTTGTTCATGCCGAACCAGCAGAGGATCGACAGCGGCACCAGCGACAGCACCCAGGCGAAGCCGGCGTTCTGGATCCAGGTGGGCGTGCCCGCGGAAATCTTGCCGAGGATCCACCCGCTGTCCTTGAGCAGCGTCATCGACTCGCCGCCGAAGCTGCCGAAGAGGCCCATCGTCATCACCAGCGGGATGACGATCTGCATCGTCGTCACGCCGAAGTTGCCGATGCCGGCGTTGATGCCCAGCGCCGTGCCCTGCAGCCGCTTCGGGAAGAAGGTGCTGATGTTCGACATCGAGCTCGCGAAGTTGCCGCCGCCCACGCCCGACCACAGCGCCATCAGCTGGAACGCCCACAGCGGCCAGTCCTTGTGCTGCAGCACGATGCCGGTGCCGATCGCCGGCGCCAGCAGCATCGCGGTGGTCAGGAAGATCGTGTTGCGTCCGCCGGCGAGCCGGATCAGGAACGACGCCGGAATGCGCATCGTCGCGCCGGCAATCCCGGCGATCGCCGTCAGCGTGAAGAGCTCGGCCTGCGTGAACGGGAAGCCCAGGTTCAGCATCTGGACGGTGATGATTCCCCACATGCCCCAGACGGCGAAGCCGCACAGCAGCGCCGGCACCGAGATGGCGAGGTTGCGGTACGCGATCCGCTTCCCGGTCGTCTCCCAGAACTCGGCGTCCTCGGGCCGCCAGTCGGCGATGTCGCGCCGGCCTGCGGGTGTCGTCGCGACGCGGCGCGGCTGCGGGTTGCGTCGTGTTCATCGTGATCTCCGTGATTGCAGCGATGGTGGCAACCGTGCCGCCTGCAGGCCGTGGCCTGGTCTTTCCGTCCTACGGCGATTCTGGACGGCGGCGGGCCTTCGCGGCATTCCCTGATGGTGTGTGCCACCCGCGGCAAGAGAACGATCCGGACATAGTTCGGAAGAACTATGTGGCGCGCCCGCGCCTCATGATTCAATCGCGGTGTTGACTTCGGTCGACCTGCGCCTGCGGCCGCACGTTTCGTGTGGCCGCCGACGCGAGGGCGATCGACCGGAAAATGAAATGGGGGGCATCGTGACGACAGCCGACCGTGGGCAAGCCGGGACTCAGCCGCGAGCAGATCTCCGCGCTGTCGATGAGCACGCTCGCCTTCGCGGTGAACTTCGCCGTCTGGGTGATGTTCTCGGTCATCGGGATCAAGATCAAGGCGGAGCTCAATCTCAACGAGACCGAGTTCGGCCTGCTGGTGGCGACGCCCATCCTGACCGGCTCGCTGGTGCGCCTGCCGCTGGGCATCCTGACCGACCGCTACGGCGGGCGGATCGTGTACTTCGTGCAGATGCTCACGGTGGTGATCCCCACCTGGATGCTGTCCTACGCGACCGAGTACTGGCAGTACCTGGTGCTGGGGCTGTTCATCGGGATGGCCGGCGGCTCGTTCGCGGTCGGCATCGCCTACACGTCGGCCTGGTTCAGCAAGGAGCGGCAGGGCACGGCGATGGGCATCTTCGGCGCCGGCAACGCGGGCTCGTCGCTCACCAAGTTCATCGCCCCGCTGATCATCGCGGCCTCGGCCACGGCGTCGTGGCGGATGGTGCCCAAGGTCTACGCCGTCGCCATGCTGGTGATGGCGGTGCTGTTCTGGTTCCTGACCTCCGAGGACCCGCTGCACCGCAAGGACGCGGCCGTCCGCAAGCGCATCCCGCTGGGCGAGCAGCTGAAGCCGCTGCTCGACCTGCGCGTCTGGCGCTTCGGGCTCGCCTACTACTTCGTGTTCGGCGCGTTCGTGGCGCTGGCGCTGTGGCTGCCCAAGTACTACGTCGGCGAGTACGGGCTGCCGCTGGCCACCGCCGCGTTCCTGACCATCCTGTTCGACCTGCCCTCCGGGGCGATCCGCGCGCTGGGCGGCTGGGCGTCCGACAAGTGGGGCGGCAACACCGTCACCTGGTGGGTGATGTGGGTCAGCCTCGCCTGCATGTTCCTGCTGAGCTACCCGCCCACGACCATGATCGTCCACGCGATCAAGGGCGACGTCGCCGTCGACATCGGGGTGGGCGTCACGATGTTCACGGTGCTGATCTTCATCGTCGGCCTGGCGCAGGGCTTCGGCAAGGCCAGCGTCTACCGCAGCCTGGCCGACCACTACCCGACGCAGATGGGCGTGGTCGGCGGCATCGTCGGCGTCATCGGCGGCCTGGGCGGGTTCACGCTGCCGATCATGTTCGGCATCGCCGCCGACGTGATCGGCGTGCGCAGCAGCTGCTTCATGCTGATGACCCTCGTGATCGTCGTCACCATGATCTGGACGTGGGTCGCGGAGCGCAACGAGCGCGAAGGGATCCTGGCGCAGCACGCCGACGCGCGCGCGGCGCTGGCCGGCGCCGAGCTGATCGAGCCCAAGCGCCCGCGCCGTCACGTGCTCGTCGACTGGCGGCCGGACGACGAGACCTTCTGGGCGACGACCGGCCGGCGCATCGCCAACCGCAACCTCTGGCTGTCGATGCCCGCGCTGCTGCTGGCCTTCGCGGTCTGGGTGGTGTGGAGCGTGATCGTCGTCGAGCTGCCGCACATCGGGTTCAAGTTCACGCACCAACCAGCTGTTCTGGCTGGCGGCGCTGCCGGGGCTCTCCGGCGCGGTCTTCCGCGCGCTGTACTCGTTCGTCGTGCCGATCTTCGGCGGGCGCAACTTCACGGTGTGGAGCACGACGATGCTGCTGCTGCCCACGCTGTGGATCGGCTTCGCCGTGCAGGACCCGACCACCAACTACGCGGTGTTCGCGGCGATCGCGCTGCTGTGCGGGCTGGGCGCGGGCAACTTCTCCTCCAGCATGGCGAACATCAGCTTCTTCTACCCGAAGCGGCTGCAGGGCACGGCGCTGGGCCTCAACGCCGGCGTGGGCAACCTCGGCGTCGGGCTGGCGCAGCTGATCGCCCCGATCGCGATGTACGGCGGCGCGCTGCTGATCCTGGGCGGCAACGCGCAGACCCGCGTGGACCAGGGCGCGACGATGCAGATCTGGGTGCAGAACGCCGGCTTCATCTGGGTGCCGCTGATCGTCATGTCCGTGATCGCCGCCTGGTTCGGCATGGACAACATCGCCACGGTGCGCGCCGGCTTCGCCGAGCAGGTGGCGATCCTCCGCCACAAGCAGCAGTGGCGGATGAGCTGGCTGTACACGGGCACCTTCGGCTCGTTCATCGGCCTGGCGGCCGGCTTCCCGATGCTGGTCAACACCGTGTTCCCGGCGGCGGACGCGTTCCAGTTCGCGTTCATCGGGCCGGTGCTGGCGGCGCTGGTGCGTCCCGTCGGCGGCTGGCTCGCCGACCGCGTGGGCGGCGCGATGATCACCTTCTGGATCTTCGTGGTCATGGCCGTGGCGCCGCTGGCCGCGGTGTTCTTCCTGCCGACGGCGGGCGGCGACGGCAGCCTGCTCGGCTTCGTGCTGGCGTTCATGGCGCTGTTCGTCGCCGCCGGCATCGGCAACGGCTCGACCTTCCGCATGATCCCGATCATCTTCCGCACGCTGCGCGAACGCGAGGTGCGCGATCCGAACGATCAGGCGGCGCTGGAGCAGGCCCGGCGCGTGGGCAGCACCGAAGGCGCGGCGACGCTGGGCTTCAGCTCGGCGGTCGCGGCGCTTCGGCGGCTTCTTCATCCCGATCGCCTACGGCACCTCGATCAAGCTGACGGGCAGCCCGCAGGGCGCGCTGGTCTTCTTCAGCGTGTTCTACCTGAGCTGCGTGCTGGGAACATGGCGCTGGTACGCGCGCCGCGGCGCCGAGGTGGCGTGCTGATCGCGCCGGGCTGAACCGCGGCGTTCGGGCGACGCGCCGGCCACGCCGCGGGACAGGCAGTCAGGGCTTGGCGGCGAGGCCGTGCTCGACCGCCCAGACGGCGGCCTGGACGCGGCTCGTGAGTTCCAGCTTGCGCAGGATGTGCTGGACGTGGATCTTGACCGTGCTCTCGGCGACGTCGAGGTCGCGCGCGATTTCCTTGTTGCTGCCCCCCCGGGCGAGGAAGACCAGGATCTCGCGCTCGCGCGGCGACAGCGCCGGCTGGGCCGCCGCGGCGCCGCCCGCGCGCACCTGCCGCAGCAGCTTCGACGTCATCTCCGGCGACATCACCGAGTCGCCCTCGGCCGCCCGGCGGATCGAGTCGACCAGGAAATCGCTGTCGATGTTCTTGAGCAGGTAGCCCAGCGCGCCGGCGCGCAGGCAGGCCATCAGATCCTCCGGCTCCTCGGACACCGTCAGCATGACGACGTGGGCGCCCGGCGCATCCTTCAGGATCGCCTGCGTCGCCTCGACGCCGGTGATGCCGGGCATGTGCAGGTCGAGCAGGACGACGTCGGGTCGCGCGGCCGCGACGACGCGGATGCCATCGAAGCCGTCGGCCGCCTCGCCGACGACGTCGAAGTCCGGCACGCGGGCGAGCAACGCGGTGATGCCGCGGCGGAACAGCGTGTGGTCGTCGACGACGACGATGCGGATCCGCCGATCGGCGGCGGCCGGCGTCGGCGGCGTCTGTCCGGGAGCCATCGTTTCAGGCCGCCTCGCGCTGCGCCACCGGCAGCGTCAGCACGACCTCGGTGCCGGCGCCCAGTTGCGAGCTCACGCGCACCTCGCCGCCGATACGCGCCGCGCGCTCGCGCATGATGCGCAGGCCCACGTGATCGGCGGTGTCCGCCGGCGCGGCCGTCGCGTCGAAGCCGCGCCCGTCGTCGCGGACGACGAACCGGTAGCCGGGCCCGCGCGCGAGCTCGACGTCGACGCGCGACGCCCGGGCGTGCTTGCGGACATTGGACAGCGCCTCCTGCAGGATGTGCATCGCCTGCATCTGCGTGTCCGGCGCCAGCGGCACGGTCGAGCCGCTCGCGTGCAGTTCCGCCGGTATGCCGGTCTGGTGCTGGAACTTGGCGAGCATCGTACGGATGCCATGCTCGACGTCGCCCTCGCCGGTGCGGGTGCGGAAATGAACCAGCAGTTCGCGGACGTCGGCGTACGACTCCTGGACTCCGGCCTGGATCTCCTCCAGCACGCGCGCAGCCTCGTCGGCTTCGCGCGCCGACAGCGCCTTGCGCAGCATCTGGACCTGCAGGTTCAGGAACGCGAGCGCCTGCGCGATCGAATCGTGCAGCTCCTGCGCGAGCAGGTTGCGCTCCTCGGCGAGCGCCAGCTCGCGCTCGCTGGAAACGAGCCGCAGGCTCTCGATGGCCACGCCGAGGTGCTGGCCGAGGCTTTCGAGCATGTGCCGCTCCGCGCTGCCGACGTCGCGCGGCTCGCGGTGGAACAGGTTGTACACGCCCAGCACCTGGTGCTGCGCGGCGATCGGGTACGCCGACACCAGCGCGAAACCGGCGTCGCGGCAGTGCGGCAGCGTCATCGTGATCGGGCTGCGCTTCGCCCCCAGCACGTGGACGATGCCGACGCTCTTGGCCGCCGCCTCGCCGCAAGCGCACTCGCCGCGCTTCAGGCAATGCTCCTTCGAGGCGAAGGCCGCCGGCAGGCCTTCCTCGACGAAGAGGTGCAGCGTCTCGCCGTCGCGCGCCACCAGCCGCACCGCGCCCGCCGCGGCGCCCGTCGCCACCAGCAGCCGGCGGAGGAACCCGCGGCAAAGCTCCTCCTGCGTGTTCGGAGCGTTGAGGAACGCGGTCATGTCGTAGAGCGTGGCGAGCCGGGCGTTCTGCTCCGCGAGCGAGCGGGTCTTCTCGGCGACGCGCCCCTCGAGCAGCCGGTACGATTCCTCGAGGTGAGCCGCCATGTGGTTGAAGCCCTCGGCCAGCGCGCCGAACTCGTCCTTGGACTGCGCCGGGACCCGCGCCGCGAAGTCGCCCTCGGCCATCCGCCGCAGGCCGTCCTCGATCTGGTGCACCGGCCGGATGATGAACAGGAACGACAGGTAGATGAGCGCCAGCGCGCCGACGATCGCCAGTGCGACCAGCGCCAGCTGGATCGTGCGCAGCAGCGACGTCGTCCGCGTGATGTCCTGCTCGAGCGTGCCGACGAGGGCGTTGACCTCGCCGACGAAGCGCTCGATGCGCGCGCGGGACAGCGCCTGCGGGTCTCCGGCCGCGGCGCGCTGGAGCGCCGGCTTCAGCACCGCCCATTCGCGGTCGAACACCGCGAACTGCGCCTCGATCGCCTCGGTCTTGGGCACGAACAGCGGCCGGCCCGGATCGCCATGGCGCAGGGTCGCCACGACCTCGTCGAACGCCGCGATGTCGCGGGTGATCGCGGGGCCGTTCCCCGAGGGCGCCGACGTGCGGGCGAGTTCCTCGGTCAGGTACGCGAGGCGGTACGTCCGCATCCGCAGGCTGCCCGCGTCGTTGATCGCCGCGGCGCTGCCCTCGAGTCGCCACGAAACGACCAGCGTCAGCCCGATCGAGACCAGCGCGACGGCCAGGAAGACGACCTGGATGCCGACCAGCTTGGCCGAGAGCTTCTGGGGGGGACGCAGGGCGGGAGGCATGGCGGGCGGGATTGCGGGCGAACGGTGCGGGGGCGGCGAACGTCGGACCCGTGGGACAGAATGCCGCATCCGGCGGGTCGCGGGGGTTGATCCCCGTCAAGGCGCAGCGAGACTGCCGGCGACGACCGCGAGTATAGCCTCGCCGTAGCGCTCGAGCTTGGCCGCGCCGATGCCGCCGACCGTGCCCAGCGCGGCGGAGATCCGCCGGCCGCGTCTGCGCGATCGCCGCCAGCGTCTTGTCGTGGAGGATCACGTAGGCGGGCACCCCCTGCGCGCGCGCCTCGGCGAGGCGCCACGCCTTCAGCCGCTCGAGCAGCGCGCGGTCCGCCGCGGACAGGTCTCCGCGCGGCGTCGACCTTCGTCCGCGCCGGGCGCCCGGCGCGCGCGCACGACGCGGCGCATCGCCACGCGCTCCTCGCCCTTGAGCACCGGGCGGCTCGCGTCGGTCAGCGCCAGCGCGCCGTGGTGCTCGTGGTCGACCCGGACGTAGCCCAGCGCCACCAGCTGGCGGAAGACGCTGCGCCAGGCGACTTCGTCGAGATCGGCGCCGACGCCGAAGACGGAGAGGCGATCGTGCTCCCACGCGGGTGACGCGCTCGCCGGACTTGCCGCGCAGCACGTCGATGAGGTGGACGGCGCCGAAGCGCTGGCCGGTGCGGTAGATCGCCGACAGCGCCTTGCTGCGCCGGCTTCGGTGGCGTCCCAGGTGTCGCGGCGGCTCGAGGCAGGTGTCGCAGTTGCCGCAGGGCGCGCTCGCCTCGCCGAAGTAGCGCGAGCAGCCGCACGCGCCGGCAGCCCGCCGTCTCGCACAGCCCGAGCAGCGCGTCGAGCTTGGCCGCTCGCAACGCGCTTGAACGCCTCGTCGCCCTCCGACTGGTCGATCAGCCGCCGCTGCTGGACGACGTCGGCGAGGCCGTAGGCCATCCACGCGTCCGCCGGCAGCCCGTCGCGGCCGGCGCGGCCGGTCTCCTGGTAGTAGCCCTCGATGCTCTTCGGCAGGTCGAGGTGGGCGACGAAGCGCACGTCGGGCTTGTCGATGCCCATGCCGAAGGCGATGGTGGCGACCATCACCACGCGCGTCGTCGCGCTGGAACCGCGCCTGGTTGGCGCGCGCGGTCGGCGGTGTCCATGCCCGGCGTGGTAGGGCAGCGCGTCGACGCCCTGCGCCGCCAGCCACGCCGCGGTCTCGTCGACCTTGCGCCGCGACAGGCAGTAGACGATGCCGGCCTCGCCGGGATGCTCGTCGCGGATGAAGCGCAGCAGCTGCGTCGCGCGGCTCGTCCTTGTCGACGATGCGGTAGCGGATGTTCGGCCGGTCGAAGCTCGACACGAACACGCGCGCGCGGTCGAGCGCCAGCCGCTCGATGATCTCGGCGCGGGTCTGCGGGTCGGCCGTCGCGGTCAGCGCCATGCGCGGCACCTCGGGAAAGCGCTCGTGCAGCACCGACAGCTCCAGGTACTCCGGCCGGAAGTCGTGGCCCCACTGCGACACGCAATGCGCCTCGTCGATGGCGAAGAGCGCGATCTGGCGCGCGATCGAGCAGGTCGAGGCAGCGCGGCGTGAGCAGGCGCTCGGGCGCGACGTAGAGCAGGTCGAGCTCGCCCGTCGAGCAGCGCGCGCTCGACCGCCGCCGCGGTGCGCGCGTCGTGCGTCGAATTGAGGAACGCCGCGCGCACGCCCGCCTGCTCGAGCGCCGCCACCTGGTCCTGCATCAGCGCGATCAGCGGCGACACGACGACGCCGGTGCCGTCGCGCAGCAGCGACGGGATCTGGTAGCAGAGCGACTTGCCGCCGCCGGTCGGCATCAGCACCAGCGCGTCGCCGCCGCCGGCGACGTGCGCGACGATCTCGGCCTGCGCGCCGCGGAAGGCGTCGTGGCCGAAGACGCGGCGCAGCGCGGCGAGCGCGGGGTCAGCGGCAGCGGGCAACGGCGGGGGAGCGTTCGACAGCATCGTCAGGCATCATGGTCGGGCGTCGGGTCGGGCGTCGTGGTCACGCGTCATGGACCCGCAGGGGTCAGGATCGGGCGCGGGCACGCCGCATTCCGGCGGAACCGGCGGCGCGGAGGCGCCACTATACCGGTCGGCGCGTCCCCGCACGGCCGGTCCGCCGGCCCCGTCATCCGACGGGCTGAACCGGCTGCGCCCGATCGCCGATTCCGTCACCGTTGTCCCGGCACCGCCAATGCCGCATCATTGGCAACGCACTCGTCGCGCCGCCCCGATCCGCCGCGCGGATGCACATGCGTGCCTGCCGAGCGTGGACCCGTTTCGCCGTCGTCCCCGCGCCCTTCCCCGAGAACTGCCGTGCCAGAAGCCTTCGCTCGCGCCGGAACTGTCCATCGACCTGCACGCCGCGGCGAGTTCGTACACCGGGCAGGGAGTGTCGGTGCGCGGGTACCTGCACTACCTCGCGCGGCACGACGTCGCGATCCGCCTGCTCGACCTCTCGCCCGGCGGCGGCCGCGAAGGATTCGTCCGCCGCTTTGCCGACCTCGCTGCCACGCCGCTCGACTCGCACGCGGCCGGGCGCGTGGATCCACGTCGGCGGCGGCGGCGAGTTCTCGCGCGGGACCGCGCACCACCGCGACGTCGCGCAGGCCGCCGGCCGTGCCGCGGCGTACCACCTCTGGTGGGAACTCCCCGTGCTGCGGCCCGAGGTCGTCGCCGAGCTCGAGCGCTTCGACGCCGTCATCGCGTCGACGCGCTTCATCGAGGACGTCGCGCGCCGGCACCTGCGCTCGCCGGCCGTGCTCTACGCGCCGCAGCCGCTGGCGGTGGCCGACGGGCCGCGCCCGATGCCGGACCGCCGCCGGTTCGGCATTCCGCCGGCCGCCGTCGCCGTGCTGTTGAGCTTCGACCCCTGCAGCGATCTCGAGCGCAAGAACCCGCGCGCGGCACTCGAGGCGTTTGCCCGTGCGGCCACGCACGCGCCGCAGCTGCGCCTCGTGATCAAGCTGATGCTGCCGCCGGCCGGCGCCGACGGATTGGAGCCTCGGCTCGCCTGGCTGCGGGCTGCCGCGGCCGCCGACCCGCGGATCATCGTCATCGACGATGCGCTCGACGACGTCGATCTGTACGCGCTGTTCGCCAGCTGCGACGCCTACCTCTCGCTGCACCGCGCCGAGGGACTCGGCCTCGGCATGCTCGAGGCGATGCACCTCGGCCTGCCCGTGGTCGCCACCGCCTATTCGGGCAACATGAGCTTCATGGACGCGCGCAGCGCCTGCCTGGTGCCGTTCCGGACGGTGCCGGTGCAGGGAACCAGCGTGCCGACCTACGCAGCGGTCGCCGCGCTGGGACCCACCTGGGCCGATCCCGACGTCGATGCGGCCGCGGCGCACCTCGTGCGCCTGGCCAACGACGCGGACTGGCGCGCCGACCGCGGCCGCGCCGCGGCATCGGCCGCCGCGACGTATCAGCGCGAAGCGCTCGAATTCGAATGGCTGGCGGCGCTCGCCGCGATCGCCCGCGAGCGGCAGGCGCGCGCGCCGGCGTCGAGCCGCGAGTACCCGGGCGTCTCGGCGACCTTCAGGCTCGGCTGACCGTCGGCGCCGCGACCCCCGACTCAGTGGAAGCGGCCGAGCAGCGGCACGTCGCCCCGCCCGCCGTAGCGGAACGACACCTGTGCCACGCCGTCGCGCCGGGTGCTGATGTACCAGACGCCGTCGCGGTAGATGCAAAGGTCCGCCTTCGCCGTCGCCATCCCAGTCGAACAGCAGCGGGATGTCGCCGGCGACGCCACCGAAGGTGAAGGTCTGGTCGACGATGCCGTCGCGGTTCGCGTCGACGTACCACCGGCCCCGGTTGTAGATCCCGAGATCGGCGATGCCATCCCCGTCGACGTCCGCCGCCAGCGGCACGTCGCCGGCCGCGCCCCCGAACGAAAAAGTCTGCTCGGCCACGCCGTCGAGCCCGGTGTCGACGTACCAGCTGCCCGCGCGATAGATGACCAGGTCGTCCAGCGCTCCCGGACCGGAAAAGTTGGCGACCAGCGGCACGTCGCCGGTCATGCCGCCGAACGCGACGACGGTGTCGGCGGTGCCGTCGCGGTTCGTGTCGATGTGCCACGCGCCGTTGCGGTAGACGATCAGGCTCGACTTGCCGCCGGGACCGATGTAACCCGCGAGCGGCACGTCGCCCGCGGTCCCGTAGGCGATCTTCGCGTCCGCCTTGTGGTCGAAATCGTAGTCGAGCAGGAAGCGCGACGCGGTCCCCGCCGACGTCGACTTCCGGTACAGCCCGGAGTCGGGCGCCGATGCGACGGTCACGTAGTTCGTCCGCGTCTGCGTGTTGCTGCCGCCGGGTCCGGTGACCGTCAGGCTGACCGTGTACACCCCTGCCGACGTGTAGACCTTGGCCGGATTCTGCATGGCGCTGGTCGTGCCGTCGCCGAAGGTCCACGCGTAGCCGGTGATGCTGCCGGTCGACGTGCTGGTGAAGTTCGCCGTCAGCGGGGCCAGGCCCGACGTCGTGGCCGCGACGAACTGCGCAACCGGTGCCGGCGTCGGCGCGGCGATCACCGTGATGTAACCGGCGCGGGTCAGCGTGTTGGCGCCGCCGGGCCCGCTGACCGTGAGGCTCACGGTGTAGGTGCCCGCCGTCGAGTACAGCTTGCTCGGATTCTGCGCGGCGCTGGTGGTGCCGTCGCCGAAGGTCCAGGCATGGCTGTCGATGGTGCCGGTCGAACTGCTGGTGAAGTTCACCGTCAGCGGCGCGCCGCCGGAAGTCGTGCCCGCGGTGAACTGCGCCAGGGGCACGCTCGACGGCACGGTGCGAACGACCTCGTTGGAATATCCGCTCTCGTCCAGCGCGGCGTTGTAGGCGGAGACGGCAAAATAGTAGGTCGCGCCGTCCGTCAGAGCGGGGACCGTGTACGACGTCGCGTTACCGGTGTCGATCCTGGTCGCGTAGCTGCCCGGCGCCGTTCCGCAGGTGGATCTTGTACCCCGCGACCGGTGCGGTCGTCACCGGATCCCAGGTCAGGCTGACGGTGCCGGCCAATGCAGGCAAGCCTGCCAGCATCAGCAGCGCGACGAGCGCGCCGCGCGCTGCAAATGCCCACGACGCCCTCGATCCGCAATGCAGGAATGCACTCGCCACGCTGTCTCCTTGAAAATGATCCAAGGGGCACGTGGCCCAATCTTGGCAACCTGGCTGCCCTGTCCCGTTCGGGATTTAGGTCCATGGCTTTGCGTCCCGCCCTTTCGAGCGGTTTGCCGTTTTCAGAATTGGAATGGATTCTTCGGGTCGACTGCCGCGGCACTCGGCCGCGTCAAGGCGCCCCAACGTCATGACAATAGCATATTTTATGCCATTGGCATGATCTGCATCAACGAATGCGCAGGCGAATGCCACGCTGGTCGCCGAGACGGAAGCGGAGCGGGTTCCGGCGGGCGCCACCACCGGTTCCGTTGATGCAGGGCAAGGAATCGGACGGGCGACGCGCGTAGCGTCATGCCTTTATGCGCGGAAAGGGTGGCGCGATGATGGACTTTTGGCCAATTCTCGCGAGCTTCGCCGCGGGGCTCTACACCGGAATCCTGCTGCTGGCGATGCTGGTCGTGGCGCGCGGGAACCGCGACGCGCGCTCGGTCTGACCGTCCCACAGGACCACCGGGCGTGCGCCTCGCCTGGGTCCGTTACATTCCGCCGGCAACTCGCGCGTCCGTCTCGCTTCGTCCGGGTCCGCGCGATCATCATTGCTGGGGCCCGTGCCCGAACGGTCAGCGGCGCGTCCCCTATGAAAAATGGCCCGGAGGTCGGAACCGTCGGGCCTTGTCTGGTACGTCTCGTTGGCGGAGAGGGCGGGATTCGAACCCGCGGAAGGCTATTAACCTTCGCACGCTTTCCAGGCGTGTGACTTAAACCGCTCATCCACCTCTCCGGGAGGTGCGATTTTACCGCAACCCCGCGCCGGGCGCCGACGCAGTACGGGCTCAGAGCAGCTGCGGCTGCCGCTGGACGTTGGCGTCGACCACGGTCACCGCGGTCATGTTGACCAGGCGGCGCACGGTGGCCGACGGCGTGAGGATGTGCGCCGGCTTGGCGACGCCCAGCAGCATCGGAGACCCCGTCCAGATCATGTTGTCGACGGCCGACAAGGCGGCTCTGGTCCTCGCTGGACAGCTCGGATGGCTGGACTTGCTCGTCTGCCTGGAATCGCTCGCCAATCACTCCGGCGTGACGCGTGGCCAGGTCGAGGCTTTGGGCCGCCAGTACCGGGCTCGATGGCTGGACGACGTCAGGACCAAGATCAGACTCGGGATGATTCCATAAAGCAGCCAACAACACACTCGACCAATCGGCGTGCGTCGCCCAACGAGGCTAGCGCTGCGCGCGAGGTGATGTGATCGAGAAAAGAGACAGCCCAGACCTTTCGGACCTTCCAGTTATTCCAGCGGACGACTTCGCCCGGCGCTTCAGTCTTCGTGCGGAAAAGCTCATGTGGTTCCTTGGCGCCGGTACCTCCGCGGCGGCCGGTATTCCCACCGCGTCGGACATGGCATGGGAATTCAAGCAGCGACTC
Source organism: uncultured Acidobacteriota bacterium (assembly GCA_963813585.1). Taxonomy (GTDB): domain Bacteria; phylum Acidobacteriota; class Vicinamibacteria; order Vicinamibacterales; family Fen-181; genus JARKSS01. The sequence continues at coordinate 5,307,843 of CAWEZL010000001.1, read as the reverse complement.
TATATCTCCCAGCGTCGGTTGACGCCATCGTCAGTCGCCGATCTCTCGAACCCGCTTGTGCGTTCGCTACTCCAGGAGCATATCGACGCATCCGGCCGGTATCCGGCATTCGGGGCACCTGACGAGTACGCCGCCTTGTTCGAGGCTGTCTGGTCCGCTGAAGGCGATCGTCAGACGTACATTGACTCGAAGATCAAGGGCGGAAAGCCCTCTGTACGGCCATCTAGCCCTCGCGACGCTTCTGAGAGCTGGTAAGGCGAGGCTCGTCTGGACGACCAATTTCGATCCCCTCGTGGCGGATGCTGCGCGAAGGTCTACGGCGGCACCGGACAACTCACGACCGCCACGCCGGACTCGCCCGGATTGGCGAAGCATGCCCTCGAATCCGAGCGTTGGCCGCTCGAGATCAAGCTGCACGGCGATTTTCGCTCTCGACGCCTGAAGAACACCCCCGACGAACTGCGTCACCAGGACGAGCAGCTTCGACGAATCCTCGTCGATTGCGCGCATCGATACGGATTGATCGTCATCGGCTACAGCGGCCGGGACGATTCCGTCATGGACACCCTCGAAGACGTGCTTCGGGACGACTCGCCGTTTCCGGCGGGTGTGTTCTGGCTGCACAGAGGTGATGACCGGCCGCTTGAACGAGTCTGCGCCCTCCTTCGGCGTGCCGAGCAGAAGATTGGCGCGGAGGTGGGCCTCGTCCGGATTGAGAACTTCGACGAGGCGCTTCGTGACCTTATCCGCAACAGCTCCGGTCTGGACACAACCGCGTTGGACGCGTTCGTTCGCGAGCGTCAGCGACGAACCAGCGCGCCCACACCACAGGGCAAGAAGGGATGGCCGGTGGTCCGTCTGAACGCGCTGCCAGTCGAGGCACCGAACGTCTGTCGACGCGTCGTCTGCCAGATCGGCGGCTATGCCGAAGTGAGGGCCGCGGTGGAGCACGCGCGGGTGGCGGTGCTCGCGGCGCGCCGCCGGGGCGCCGTCCTCGCCTACGGAGCCGATGTCGCTGTGCGGGCGGCGTTCGGGTCTCACGGAATCACCGAATTCGATCTTCATACGATCGACATCGCACGGCTCCGGTATGACTCGGCCGAACGGGGGCTGCTTCGCGACGCCCTCACCACCGCGGTGGCGCGGCGACGACAGATGCGCGCGCAACATGGTCGGACGAAGGACCTGCTGGTTCCGACAAATCCGAGTCACGACGACTGGGTACCCTTGACGCGCTTGGTTGGACCCATCGAAGGGCTGGTTCCGCATGCTCCCGGTCTGCGTTGGGCGGAAGGAATCGCAATACGCTTGGATTGGGCCGACGAGCGTCTGTGGCTCCTGTTCGAGCCGCGTGTTGTCTTCGATGGCTTGAGGTCTGAGAACGCAAGCGCAGCCGCCGAGTTTGGCCGCGAGCGTACCGTAAGACGCTACAACCGTCAGCTGAACGATGTCCTCGGATTCTGGGCCGACGTGCTAACGGCGGGAGGGTCGCCGGTGAGCGCGCTTGGTATCGCTGATGGGGTCGATGCGGTGTTCCGGATTTCCGCCGAAACTGCGTTCTCCAGGAGGGCGATGGCGTGACCAGCCAAGTTGCGCCGCATGTCTGGTTACCGGAACCATTCCTGGCGTTCCATCCTGACCGCCGCTCTGACCGAGAGGCGCATCCACTGCGAGGACTTCTTCGCTTCGGCCCGTACTCGAAAGGACTCGTTCCGGACCCCATCCGGGTGGCAACCATCGCGCCGGCAGGTGAGAGCCCAAGACTGTACGCCTTCATGAAAGAGTTGGGCGTGCGCGCCAAGCCACGCGAGCGAAAGGACTATCTCCCTGAGTGGCCGGGTTTCCGAAGCGTGTTCAATCTCGATGTGCGCGGTGCCGGTAAGGGTTGCCACCTCGAGTTGGACAGGGCGCTCGAGCAGGAGCTGACAAACGCATCGCGGCCGCATGTGGTGCTCGCGGATCGAATTCTGCGCAACATCCAGCTTCTCGACGCGAGGCGTGCCGATTTCGACGTGCTGTTCATCTACCTGCCGCACCGGTGGGCGGCCAGCTACGTAGGGGGGGCGGGCGAGGATTTCGACCTTCACGATCACATAAAGGCCACAACCGCGGTCCGCCGCATCCCCGTTCAGCTCGTCCGCGAGGACAGCGCGCTCGCCTATGAGTGCAGAGCGAGCGTCATGTGGCGGATTGGTCTGGCTCTCTATGCGAAGGCTGGCGGCGTGCCGTGGAAGTTAAGCGACACGGATCCCGAGACAGCGCACATTGGGATCTCGTACGCGGTGCGCCCGGTCGAATCCGACCGTCCGCGATTCGTCACCTGCTGCAGCCAGGTGTTTGATGCGGAAGGTGCTGGCCTCGAGTTCGTCGCCTACGACGCGCTAGAGGTGGAGGTGCAACGCGAGAATCCGTTCCTGTCACGGACAGAGATGTTCCGGGTCATGACGCGGTCAATGGGACTCTACCGGCACCGGCACGCTGGACGTTCGCCGCGACGCGTAACGGTCCACAAGACGACCGAGTTCAAGAACGATGAGGTTGATGGCTGCCTCGAGGCGCTCCACCTGTGCGAAGCCGTTGACCTCGTTCAGATTGTTGAAGACGTGTCCTGGCGAGGCGTGTTGATCGATGCGCCAAATCCGAAACGTGACACCAAGGGAGGTGCAACGCCGTACCCCGTTCAGCGTGGCACGTTGCTGGGCCTTGGGCCATTCGAAGCTCTCCTTTGGACTCACGGAGATGCGCGCAGTGTAGCGGAACAGGGACGCTCGTACTATCAGGGTGGACGAAGTACGCCCAGGCCTATCCGTTTGGTCCGTCACGGTGGTCACGGGCCGTGGGACGAGACGGCGCGATCGATTCTCGCGCTGACAAAGATGGACTGGAACAACGACTCTCTTTACGATCCTCTGCCGGTCACCCTGGCGTACGCAAAGGTGCTGGCACGGGTGGTCAAGAGGATGAGCGGCCTCGGGACTGCGCCGTATCAGTTTCGGTTCTTCATGTAGGTAGCCGTAGTCGGCACCGAGCAGATCGAGCGATGTCGTCCGAGTGGTGAAAGCGCGCCCGACATTTCGAGGTCAAGGTACAGACTCGGGACAGGCGCCAGCGCGATGCGCCTCTCGCGCCGGCGAACATCGACTTCACCACCACAGCGGCCTCGGCTTGCGCCCTGGCAGAACCGCAACCCGTCGCGTAGAGCGACCTGTCAAGCGCTTGCGGGCTGATGGCAGGCGCCGCGAGAGACACCGAGATCATGAACGGCGAGCGTTGTTGCATTGTCCTCGGCGCCGGCGCCTCGCGCTGCTACAAGCGCGGTCACGGCGAGATGCCTCTTCAAAGCGACATTGCGAACAAGCTCTTCATGGGGTTGAGCGTTACTCGCGGTGCATCGCTAGGTGGCTTTTCGATGAGCGCCGGCCTACGTCATTCGGAACGGTTGGCCGCCTTCCTTCGCCGGCATTTCTCTATACCCGATCCACCCGACGACTCGCAGCTTGATCTTTGGAAAGAGCTCCAAGCGCGCGGGTACACCCTTGAGAGCCTATACGCCGAGGTGCAACGCCTTAGTGTCGGAAGCGAAGAATGGATTGCCGATGAGTTTGAGGCAATTGTCAGAACGGTGTTTTGTGAAACGGTGGAGCGGTCCTATTCGGGCGTGTGCGATCTTCACCGCGCTCTGGTGCGAGCCCTTGAGCCTGGCGACTACATCGTCAATTTCAACTGGGACACCCTGATCTCCGATGCACTCTATCATTGCACGCGGTTGTGGTTTCCCATTACGGGCTTTGGAACGAGGGTCGGCATCTTGGGTAAACACGCCGCAGATGCGGTGCCCGGCCAATCGAGCGTTGCTGTAATTCAAGTCCACGGCTGCGTAGCGTTGTACACGCTGATAGGCAGTCGGGGCGACGAACAGAGGAAGGCCGTGTACACGTTGCCCCGGAGACCTATGACCCGGTTTCAAGCATGTTCCAGGCACTCCGACTGCCGGAGCATGATTCACCCGATCACCAAAGCGGCGCACTTCGAGAGGCTACTCCGGAGGAGAGTCGCCGCTTTCACGCCGGTTGGATTCGAATGCCGTCGGGCGAATGGCTAAAGCCGTTCTTCGTACCGCCAACTTCCGAGAAGGCGCAGTACGAGCACTGGTTTCATCGGGCGACTGTTACAGCACTGCATCGATTGCTGCCCGGTACAGATCGGTTCGTCTTGGCCGGATACAGCGTGCCAGCTGCGGACATCGCGCATCTGCATCGCCTGTTTGTGCCTCAGGTAATCGACCGCGACGCGCGGGTGTCGGTCGTGAACCCCGACCGCGATGAGGGCCTCCGCGAACGCGTCGCGAGAATGTTCCCCACCGCTGCGGGCATCGACTACCCGGTCAGCGACTTCCGAGAGTGGTGCAGGAGTCTCATGACTGAAGACGAGCGCAAGGCAACACAGCTGGCGACGGAGCGGGGATCGTGAATCGCGCGGTTGGTTCTCCTCGTTCTTAGTCATCGTGTTTCGGTCCTCGGGCCAACTGAAACCCGACACCCTCGGCGGGTCGATTCGAGAACCGCGACCGGGCCACGTGCAGTCCGATAACCGGCGTTGCCCTTTTCTTGCCCTTTCCGAGCAACAAGGCGCGGTCAAGGTCGGCAAAGGGCCGCACAAAGCGAAGGGCCGAAAGCAGCAATGTTTTCGGCCCTGAACGCGCAATCTCGCAGTCCCGAGCAACGAGCGGCAAGTTGCGGCTAACGACGCTTGTTCCGCCTGTTAACCGGAGGGTTGTAGGTTCGAGTCCTACCTGAGGAGCCACCTTTTCAATACCTTACAGCCGGCTCCCTTGTGAACAATTTGGCCGATTGAGCATCCGGTTCGAGCCGGATGGTTGTGGGGTCATCCCCGCCGGTCGCGCGCACCGGAATTTCGGTCGCGCCGACGCTCCACGTGTTCCCCGAGCTCCTTCAGGGGGCCGTCGACTTTGTGCGTCGGCACCGCCGTCGACGTACGCCTCTTGGACACTGTCATCAGGCCCACTCGGCCGGGCGCCGAGGTGCGGCGCGACAGGAATTGCGGCCCGGACGGCTTAGCGGAAACGCCACGTCCACTGCGCCCACTCGCGTGTCCTAGCTCGGGCCCCGCGTGCCCATGCTGTACGGGAGCGCTTCGGGGCGTACGAGACCAAGTGCTTCACCTGCGCGTGGCTCTGCAGGCCGGCGCGACCTGGATCCGCGCGGCACACATCGCGGAGCTGCGCACGGCGCTTGGTGCCGTGTACACGGCGCACGGCGAGAACGAGCCGGCCTACACCGATCCTGCGCTGACGGCCCAGGCCACCCTGGTGCGCGCGGCGCACGTCACGGAGATCCGCACGGCGATCCTCGTCGTGGCTGGCGTCTGCGAGCCGGAGGCCTGCAGCAACGACGGACCGATCGACCAGGCGATCGAGTACTACCATCTGGACGCCCTGGGATCCGTGCGCGCCGTCACCGACGAAGTGGGCGACGTTGTGCGCCGGCACGACTACTTCCCGTTCGGCGAAGGCGTGAGCGCCATCGACGGTTACGTGCAGCGGTACGCCGAACAGGAAGGCGATCCGGAAAGCGGATTGAGTTACGTCGGCGCGCGCTACTACCGCGCCTGGACAGGCCGGTTCACGACGGTGGACCCCGGTCATGTGGGGGGGAACCTCTTCAATCCGCAGAGCTGGAATGGCTACGCGTATTCACACAACAATCCGGCAACGCTAGCTGACCCGACGGGTCTCGATCCGACCTTCAGGGTCACTGTGGTGGGCAAGCTCCCGAGGACAAGAAGCGGCAGTGAGGAACGCTTCTTCTGGTGGGTTTTCTCGCATCTCTTTGACTCGTCGGCGATGAGCGACCACTCTGCCGGCGGTGGCCGCGGCGGGGGAGGGGGTCGTCGGGAACCGTCGCCACCAACGGACGGCGGATCCGGAGGCGAGGACGGCGGACCTGGGCCTGGGGGCGAGCCACCAACGTCACCTACGAACCCCGACAAGCCCAAGACGCGACCGCGACAGCAGTCTTCGGGCGGACAGCCTGCAATCGATGGCGGTTTCACGAGTTACTTGGCAGGCAAACCTTGGATGCTAAGCTGGATTTTCCCGTTTGGGCCCGTGACGGGTCTCGTAGGTGCCGGACCTGCTGGTAGCGTAGCGTGGGACCCGGGAACCAAGAGCCTATGTGTCGGGCTTGGTGCAGGGCTGGCGGGAGGACACAATGTAGCGATTGGGCCACTCTTGAGTAGTTCAGGAAATGCGCACAGCATTCTCAGTGGCTGGTCGATCTCGGCCGGAGGAAACCTCCCATTTCCTTCCCCAATGGCGGGTGTAGGATGGCAGGGGACAGCTGGTGCCTCCGGCGTGGCGCATGGACCCGCGGCCGGCGCCGCCGGCATTTCGGCTGCCTTAACGTGGTCTTCGTGTGCGACGCTTTGGTGATGGTGCTATGGCACTGGTAATCGTTGGCAGCCTTGTAACTGCCTGTCTGTTGCTCTTTCAGGGTCTCCACGTGATCAGGGACGGTAACATGCGGCCCTTCTTTCAAGGACCGCGCAAATCCCGCGACTCCGGCCCTAGCCTCAAGCGTCGAGCCAGGCGCGCGGCCGCTCTTCTGTACCTGATCACGAGTGGCTCAATCTTCTGTATTCTGGTGATTGCGCTGTTCAGAGGCGATGGCCCCCGACTGTTCGCATGGCTAACTGATCGAGGGGTCGAACTGGTTGGCGGAGTCTTCCTTCTCTCGTATGGCCTGGTGGCTCTTGTGCGGCCGCAGATTGTGCTCCGATGGGTTGGGATGGCGTATCAAGATCCGCCGTTGGGAGTGCGAGGTCCATCAGCACAGAACTTCGTTAGAGTGCTAGGCGGCATTGTTTCCGCGTTCGGACTACTCATCTTTAGGAATCTGTGATTCCCACAGAGGCCTCGTCCTCGACGAACGATATCCCGACGGCGCCGGAGCGCCCGTGTGAGGGGAATAGGGTGCGTCGCGAGCGGGCCGGGCCCGTTAGTCGCCGACAGCGCGAGCTGGCCGCGGGGATAGGCCACGTTCAGCGACAGGACGTTCTGTTGGATGACGGTTGTCGATAGGATGTGTCCACTACCATCACGAGGACTCGCATCGTGTTAGTCGGTCAAGTCGCATTCTGCCTTTCGCTGCTTGCGTCGTCACCGAGTGAGCACGCCCAAGAACCCGTCCGGTCAACCTCAAGTCGCCTTCCCGTGGTTGCCACCCTGACGCTCCCATCGTATCCGCCAATCGCCCGTGCGGCTGGCGTTCAGGGCACCGTGGTGCTGAGAGTGAGAACCGATGGGCACCAGGTAACGGTTGTGAAGGTCGTCGAAGGCGTGATGATGTTGTCCGCGGCAGCGGAGGAAAACGTGAGGACCTGGCGGTTCAAGCCCCATGACGCCACGGCCTTCTCCCTGAGCTACCATTACGAGTTGCTCGGACCGTTTACGGCGGTCCACGGGCACCGAGGAACTGGACGAATACCCGACGATCCTGTTCAGGCTTCCAAACGACGTTCGCATCACTACGAGCAGGAAGGGTCTCGCGACTGTCGACCCCCTCAAGTAGACGGTACTTCGACACCGCTCATCGAATCGCGCCGTAAGGGTGACGGGCCGCCCTCCAGAAGCGCCGCCGCTTATCGGTGAGGCGGGAGGGCAAGTGAACAATCGGTGAACAATTTGGACCCGAACACCGGGTAACAGGACGGTCCAGCCCGAAAGCTAACCCACTCAGGACCAACAAGATGGCAAACCCGCATCAACCTGTTAACCGGAGGGTTGCAGGTTCGAGTCCTGCCTGAGGAGCCAACCTTTTCTGCTGCAAATACTTACACGGCTCGGTTGCCCTCGTTGAGGATCAGGTTGCCCGTCGCCCGCATCTCCTTGCGAGTCAACGTGTTGTCGCGGCACCGCCTCTCTCCGTGAACAATTCGACGCCGTTCGCGTCACAGAAGCCCGCAGATCGAGCCTTGATCGACCCTCTCGACGATGGCATCGTCGTCGTCATCGGAGGCCCCTTTACCGGTCCCCCGGCGCACGCGACGTTGGGGCTGATCGGCGGCCGGTCGTGGTTGCCGAGGTGCTCGTGGAGTCGCAACACTTGGCGAGCGGGCTCCGGCGCCAGGCGAACAAATGAAGGCCCTGCCGAGGGTGCCCTGGGCTTGCCGCTTACATACTACCCGTGTAACATGTAGACGCACGGTGATTCAGAGCTTCGCCGACGAGACGACCGCAGACCTCTTCCGCGAGCGGAACAGCCGGCCCGCGCGGGTGGTTCCTCGCGACATCTGGCCGATAGTCCGGCGGAAGCTGAAGATGCTAGACGTGGCGGCGCGGCTGGACGACCTGGCGGTTCCGCCAGGCAATCGGTTGGAGCGCCTCAAGGGGAGCCAGTCGAATCGTCACAGCATTCGCGTCAACGAACAATACCGCATCACGTTCCGATGGGATCAGGGACATGCCTACGAAGTCCGCGTCGAAGACTATCACTAGGGAGCCGAACTGGCTTGGTCCAGCGGTCCCGCCTGGAGAGGTGCTGCTCGAAGAGTTCCTCAAGCCCATGGGGATGGGGCAGGTTGATGCGGCGAGGCGCCTGGGGGTCTCTCTCAACCGCCTCAACGAAATCGTCCTGGGAAAGCGAGGCATCACCGCCGACACGGCGTTGAAGCTTGCTCGTCTCTTCAAGATGTCGCCGCAGTTCTGGATGCGCCTGCAGGCGGACTGGGATCTCCACCAGGCACTCGCGCGGGAGGCGAAGGCGTCGTGAGAGCGAGACGCCGACCAGTCCAAGCCCCCGACAAGCAGACGAGCTACGTCGAGCATGGCTAGGGCGCCGTATGGTGTTCGGGCACCCGAGCGAGGATTCACGGAGGTGGTCGAGCATAGCAGGGCCGATGGGTGTGGACGGCTGCTGCTCAGTGACCGCTTGCGATTTGGACGGGCCGGCGCGGTGCCACGTTCGGGGCGGGGTACAGCCAAATCCGTCCGGCACACCCGCCCTTCGCACAAGCCCTTCCAGTTCCTCCTCAGCAAGATGACCGAAAGGCGGATGTCCCAAGTCGTGCGCCAATGCGGCTGCTTCAGCTGCATCAGCCTCAATCCCTCCGAGTGCCGCGCACGCCGCCTTCGAGGCAAACATCTCAGCAATTGTTCTCGCGATCTGCGCGACTTTCAGAGAATGAGTAAGTCGGTTGTGGAAGACGTACACACGATCAGGCGAAACGACTGGGTGATTTCGGCAAGGCGGGCGAAGTGTCCGGAATACAGGATGCGGTCCCGGTTGAGTGTCAGGTGCATCCGGCGCAACCACCAGACCGACAGGCGGCTGAGGCCATAAAGGGCGTGCGGTGAGGCGAAGGCACGCCGTTGTCGGTCCGGATGACCAACGGCAGGCCGGACGCCGCCTCAAGCGCTCCCGGATCTTCGGCGCGCCCCAGGTCGGATACTCTCGCTTCAGTCGAACGATCAACTTTTCAATGGTGTCGGGGAGCTGGTTGGCATACCGCTGCGGCCGGCGGCTCCGGTCGGTCAGCCCCTCAACCCCGCACCCCTTGTACCGGTGATAGATCTTGTAGCCGGTCTTGGGGGAGATCCCGAATTCGGCGCAGAGCGGGGCCATCTTCTCGCCGTCGAGCAGGCGGGCGACGAACCGCAGGCGCTCGTCCATGGGGTGACACTCCTTCCAGGGCATGCCCCCTCCCTTGTGAAGAGGGCCAAAGTGTCACCCACCCGTGATTGGAAGGTACATGGGGCGCGGCCGGCCAGCGTGCCCGCACTCATGCGAGGTCTGGCCGACCGCGAACCGCCGGGGCACCGTCGACACGAGCCGTCAGCGCAACTCGACCAGGATCAGCTCGAAGGGTTTGGTGCCGGCGTTAGCCGGCAGGTGTTGCTCGCCGTCCCCCCACCGCACGTCTCCCGCCTTGAACGGCATGTCCATCTTCTTGCCGTCCTGGAGCGTGAACTGACCCTGCCCGTCGGTCAGGAAGACCGCGACGTTCCGGGGGTGGTAGTGCATGACCGACTTCTCGTTCGGCCCGTACCGGATTCTCAGGACACGGACCCGGTCGTTCTCGAATTCCACGGTGTAGTGCTCACGATCCACCGTGACCGGATCCGGAGATCCGGCCGTGCCAACCGCGCGACGGGTGGCGGCGCCGCCGGCGGCGGCCTTCTTGAGTTCCACCTGAATGATGTGACCGGGTGAGCTGCCGAGGTTCTCGCTCGCATGCTTCTCTGGATCGCTCCACGTGGCCTGTCCCGCCTTGATTTCGGCCTCTCTCGTCTCCCCGTCAGCCATCGTGAAGCGGCTCTTGCCGGATGTCAGCGATACAGAAACGAGCGCCGGATGCTCGTGCATCTCGACCTTGCCTCCAGGCGGCACGGTCCAGCGCAACACGCGGACGTAGTCGTTCTCAAACGCGACCTTGCAGTGGTCGGGGGCGGCTCTCATTGAGTCCTGCGCGACGGCTGTCAACGCCGCGAGGACCAGCATCGGGGACATGATCAGGATCTTCCGCATGGTGTCGTCCTTTCGGGAACATGGGGCGCGGGTCCGCCCGCCCGCGGTGCTGAGGCGCCCGGCGGACGTTCGCTCGAAACGACGTGGGTGCAGCTTGCTCGCTCTGTCGCGATGAAGGGCTAACGCGCCCTACTGCAACGGGGTTTCCTGGTAGCTGGCCTGAAGCCAGTTCCCCTTCTGACGCACATAGATCGCAGTGGCCCGGACCTTGGCCGGCAATGGCTTCCCCTCACAACTGGAGTCCTGAGTCGCGGTGTAGGAGAGAACCACCACGTCGGAGGTCAGACGACGCAGGTCGGTGTCCTGAAGACTGAAATTCCGCAGTTCGCAGGGCAGCGTCTTAATGGCGTCGGCGATGGCATCGCGACCTGTCACGGGAGCGGTGCCGGCGACAAGCTGCACGGCATCCTCGGTCAGTTGCCTCTGGGTGGGCCCGGCGTCCTTCTTGCCCCATGCCGTCCACAACCTGTGTTCGATGGCCATCAGGTCCGCCTTGAGGTCCTGGGCCTGGGCGGGAGACGCAGCGAGGCCCATCAGCAGCACGATCGCAAAAGTCTTCATGGTGCAGCAGTGTCCTTGAATGGCCGAGTCAGCATTCGCTTGCGCGTGTCGGTGTCCTTGGGTAGCCGGGCTCAGGCGGCAGCAAGACGCGTGCCTGAGCCGTCTGCCATAAGGGGGGCCGTTGCGCCATGTTTGGTGTATGGCATGCGGACATTAACAGCCCGAAAACGTCAGGTACACGCGCCCAAATTGAGCAGGCGTTCTGGCCGCCGGCTTGACCCAGAAGCGCGGAGTCTATACGTAGTGACGAGCAACGAGTCTCGAGTGACGAGTGTGTTCGGGTCCCGGCTCTATATCGGAAGACTTGACTTCGTCTTCACAGAGACTCCGGCTTGATCCCCTTTCACGAGCCCGTGACCTTGATCGGTGTATCACAAGGCGTCGCCGCTCGATGCGTGCCCCGACGTCACCTCGTCGATCGTCCGGTACGTCGTTCGCCTCAAGGAACCGCTCGTGCTCACAGACGCGGCGGCCTTGAGGACAGCGCCGCGCCGATCCGTGATGCCGCAGGGAGCGACCTCGGTGTGGTCCTGGTCTTTCACGATGCCACTGAGAAACGGCGCGCCGAAGAGGTGCTTCGAGAGGCAGCGCGCGGCAAGGATGAATTCCTGGCGCTCATCGGCCACGAGTTACGCAATCCGCTCGGGCCAATCCGCAATGCGATGCACATCCTCGGCAAAACGCCCCAGCGCGACCCCACCGTGGAGCGTCTCCGGCAGGTCGTGACACGCCAGGTGACCCACATGACGCGCATGGTCGCGATCTTCTAGACGTTTCCCGCGTGGCGTGCCGCCAGAGTGGATCCCGTGTCCACACTCCGCTCGGAGTAGCGGGTCTCGCATGCGCCGGCTGTGCCAGCTCCCAGGGCCTGATCAGCACGGTCGGTCGATGCGCAGCGGCCGCGAATGGCAATCGCCGCGGGGGCCGAAGGGCAGCCCGCTCGCAGCGTTCGGATGGCCGCCGCGGGAACGAAGCGAAGCGTCACGGCGAGAGGTCACAACGGGCCAGTGAACAATCAGTGAACAATTTGGACCCGAACACCAGGTAACAGGACGGTCCAGCCCGAAGCTAACCCACTCAGGACCAACAAGATGGCAAACCCGCATCAACCTGTTAACCGGAGGGTTGTAGGTTCGAGTCCTACCTGAGGAGCCATCCTTTTCAACGACTTACACGGATCTCCTACGACCATCCGGCTGACGTTGCCCTTTTCGCGCCCTGTTTTACGCCTGTTTTTCGCACTCCCTCCAAGACAACCGGATGCTCGCGGTTGCGGTCTCTGCACGGCGAGGCCCGCAAGCACTTGTTTCTAAACGAGAACCATCGCCAGGCGTAAGTTGCACCGTGAGTTGGTGCGACCGCGTAGTTGAGGTCATCGCCCGAGCTAGTGGACCTGCCCGACCGCGAGCCGGGTCTTCGCGGGGACCGATGAGACGAGCTGGTGTTCATGAGGCCCAGGCGGTTCGGAAGCTCGCAGTCCCTCAGTTGTCCCGTTCTTCACCCGAGCAGAACGAACACTTTTCGCACCGTTCAGGCTCCATCCTCCCATTCAAGCGCTCGACCAGACACACGCGTATGCATGCGGCGGTAGGCCGACGAAAACGATCTCACGTGGTCGTCGTCGGTGCGACGCGGAACTCGCTCTAGTTCGCCAGGCCTCTGAGGAAACGGAAATTCAGCTTGATCCTGCCCGCATCGGACTCGAGGTCGAGCGTGGTCGGGTCCACGTTAGTCAGCATTGTGTCGAACGTGAAAGTCAGCAAGAACAGCTGGTCGTCCGGCGCGAACGAGGAGAAGACGTCGCCGCACATCGGCCAGACATTCATGTACGCGTGCGTGAACTTCTCCGTGAACTTGTGACGATCCGCAAACGGGGTCAGGTGACTGCGAACGAGTTCTGTCCATAACTCGGGCTGTGTGCCCAGTCCAGGAAAGCGCGCCGAGTAGGTGGCCTTCGTGAGGAGGATGTCCAAAGCCCCGTAGGTGAGATCAAGCGATGGCAGGAACGAGGGCGACTCGACGAGGTTGAAGTGCGCCGGCAGCGTGACCTGCAACTGCACGTTGATATGTTCGTCGGTCGCGATCGGATAGGAATCCCAGATAACCGTTGCGATGCCGACGTTCATCACGTGCGATAACGGAGACGGGTTCACGTGCACGGGCGCCGTCTCGAACATTCTCAGCGGCGGCGACGCGATCTGGCCGCTCGCTTCCCGATACAGGCCGTAGCGCGCCGTCAGGTAGTCCTCGAGGGCGACGAGGGTGTGACCGGCATGCATCGGGTCTGGCAGCGAGGGTTTCCCGGCTCTCACCGGCTTCGGCAACTGGATGTCCCCTGCCCAGCCGAAAAGGGTACGCGTCAACCGGTATGTGACGGGAATCTGTACTGAGCCTATCGCGTCCTTCACGCCCGGCCGGCCGACGGCCTTCCCTGGGCTGAACACCGGCGACCCGATCGCCCACTCCTCGCTCGTCTCCTCGTAGTCACCCGGGTATGCCAACTTGTTGAATGGCTCATAGCCTTCTGGCGGCTTCACGGGCGGCAAGTCTGCCCCGCTCAGGTACTTCTTCCAGTCGAACACGATTGGGGGGACGGCCTCGTTGAACTGGGACAATCGATGAGCGAGGACCCCGTTGAGGTAGTCGATAGCGAGCGTGATCGCGAAATCGGCTGTCGACGCGGGCGCAACGAGCGGTGGAAGCGGGACGGGCGCGCGCTCTTCCGGCAGGAACACCCGAGCCCCAAGCAGTTGCGCGACACCCGGATTGGTCGCCATCACTGCCTCGTCCAGTTCCGGGGGCGGCGCATCCTCGAAGTGGAACAGCGCAGGGAAAGTCAGCCCCAGAGGGTCGATGAACTTCTTCACCTCTCCAGCCGCAAATTCGAGCAACGTCCCCTCGAAGGCATCCGATAGCGTCAGGCAGAGGCTGACGAGGAGCGACGGGCCCAGTGCCCACATGTTGTTCGTGCTGAAGAAGTAGTCGAGGTCGGCGTGAAAAGTCTGCCCGAGCTTCGCCTCGAGCTTGATCTGTCCGCCATCCCTCTTCGGCACGAACTCCAGCGGCAGGCACACGTCCCGAGCCACCACCGTCCCGTCACCCCACTGCAGCTCCACGATGTTGGCGGCGCCGAAGCTCAAGATGCACAGCGCGACATTGCCGTCGCTGTCCGAGGGCGTGGTGGAATACTCACAATCAACTGTGACCTGGTCCAGCGCCAGCTCGAGCCTCAGTCCCTCGCCCGTGATCGTGAAGCCCTTGATGACCGCGTTGCCGGGACGCAACTTCATCCTGAAGGAGTGTGCGTTGAAATCGAGTGCCCAGCACCCCCAATGGTAAGGCAGCAGCTTCGGAACGGCCGGGGCGGCATAGCGCTTCTCCAGCACGTCGTTCACGATCTCCTGCAGGATTGCCTGGCGATAGTCGTGGTGCTGCGCCGGAGTCGGCAACGGACCGCCGAATTCCGGAGCGGGCTTCTTGAGGCCCGAAAGGAAGGCACACCAGCGCTGATCCGGCGCGATCGCTGGGTTCGCGAACATATCCTGGAGCCCTCCACCGTACACCGGCTTCATCTCGGGCGGGATTTCCCCGTTCTTGACGGCGGTCGGCAGGATGTACAGCGCGATAAGCGACTTCATGACTTCACGTACGCGCGTGAAGGCATTCAAGTTCGATTCGCCCAAGGACTTGGCGGCCCGCTGGTACCAGTCGAGCATCAAGCCACCCTGTCCGTCTGGCTGATCGAACTCGCCACACACCGCAGCGACTGCGTTCACCAGGGTCGCCGTTTCGTCGAGGATGGTCGGTGCCACGATCCAGCCAATGTGCTCTCCAGCGCCGCTCCCCAGCGCGAACGTGCTCATGGACTTGCTCGGGGGCGAACCCGGGCTCCTTCCCGTGAGCGGCCCGAGCTCGCCGGAATGGCAGTCCCCCGTGTCGAATGCGTCCGCTGTCCCGCGGCGCGCGGAGGAAATCCTCATCTCGACGAGCGCAACGCGCGTCGTCGCGCTTTCAAGCGTGACGCGTTCTGGCAGGCCGAATTCCGTCAGCCGGTTCCAGAAGGCGGACTCGTTGCCGCGCGGCTGCAGCCAGAAGAGATCGCCCCAGAACGATCTGGCCTCCGCAGGAGCGAGCCGAAGAGTCAGGGGAGACCGGGCACGCAGCACCAACCCGTTCCCCAGGAAGACGCACAACTCGTGCGGGTCCTCTTGCGGCATCAGCCAGCAGGCCGGAGCAGTCTTTCGGCCCGGTACTCGCAGGACATAGATCACGCCGGCGCGGTCATCCACGAACCGGCCGTGACGCCACGCCGGGCCTGACTCTTCGAGCTCGTAGGCCACGACACGATTTCGTGCTCCGTCGTAAGCCTCCACACGGATGGCGCCGTTCAGGATGGTCACCCGAGCAGTCGTCAACGCCAGCAGCTGGCTCAGCGCGGGCAGTCCTTCGCATGTGCCCATCGCCTCCCGGCCCCCGTCCTCGAGCGAAGTCTCCAATGCCAGGAGCAGGCAGGACGTCTTCTCAGTCGCTGACATGGTCATGCCCCTTTCTGTGCCATCCGGGTCGTCTGTGACCGTCAGATACCCCGGGCGGTACAATGGTTTCCGACGCGACGCCGGCGACGCGGACAAAGGTATGCTGCGGTGTGTGGGGAAACTACCGCACGAATGCGCGTTCCAGTCAAGAGGGAAGCGGCAGGCGTGTTGATT
Source organism: uncultured Acidobacteriota bacterium (assembly GCA_963813585.1). Lineage (GTDB taxonomy): Bacteria > Acidobacteriota > Vicinamibacteria > Vicinamibacterales > Fen-181 > JARKSS01. The sequence goes on along the minus strand of CAWEZL010000001.1, from coordinate 5,292,029 downwards.
TACCGTGCAAGTGCCCGGGGCGCGGAACACGCGCGCGATTCTCGCGCAACTAGGAGGCCGAGGGCACAAGCCCGAAAGCCGTAAACGCTCGTGGTGCTCCGCATTGGCGTGAAATTGCCCGACTTCGGCCGTTTCTTGCAGCCGGCTTCAAGAATCCCTCTCTCCGCCTGTGTTCGAGACCGCGCGACCGGGGCCTCCTGCAGTCGGCCGCACGACGACCTTGCCCTTTTCTTGCCCTTTGCATGCACCAAAGAGCGGCAAACGTCGGCAACGAGCAGCACAAAGCGAAGGGCGACAATTTCTGATTCCACCGGACAAAATCTGGGATTCTGCATGTCGCGGCAACCGGCGGCAAAGGCCGGCTAACCGCGCTTGTTCCGCCTGTTAACCGGAGGGTTGTAGGTTCGAGTCCTACCTGAGGAGCCATTCCTTTCAACGACTTACAGCCACGACCGCCGACCCTCCGGGTGACGTTGCCCTTTTCCTGCCCTGTTTTGCGCCTGTTTCTTAGTACCGCTCAGAACAACCGGATGCTCGCGAGTGCGGCAGGGGTGCCGCCCAGCAAGGCGTCGAATCTCGAAGAGATCGCTTTGAAGCGAAAGTGGCATGGCGATAATCGCCGGCGGTACGGGAGAACGAACGAATCGATCCTTCGATCCCTTTGAACAGGCTTGAGCACTTGGTTAACACAGCGCCTGACCGTGTCAGCCTCACCCCGATCGTGCTCGACGTTTGGAGCACGGCGACGCACGGATGCACCGCCGGCTGCTCGGCAGCACCAGAGGCGTGAACACCTCGGCCGCGGCTCGGGCCACCATCCATGGGATGCTCTTAATCCGGCGACGGAGTCCGGAGACCATCAGGGGAGTGACCATGCCCTTCGAAATCGGGTTAACTGCGATTCTCATGACGGCCGTCGCCTCATCGTCCCGCTCCGCCAGGTAAAGTGCCGCGCCTCTGTCACTCGCCACAGCTCTTGGCCGTCGTCCGCTTCCAGTGCCCGCGCCGGCCGCGATTCGCGCAGGCGACTCCTTCTCCCTTGACACATCTACCTGAGTGGGTTCATCGTTGCCCTGACGCGTCTTGCGGGAGTGTTGATGACCTCAAGAAGACCTGACGGGGAATCTCATGTCGACCTCCGGCAAGGTACGCTGGACCTCTTGGTCCTGCGGGTCCTGGCGTGGGGGCCTACTCACGGCCACAACATCGTCAAAGGGATACAACGGGCGTCGGACGAGGCCCTCCTGATCGACCACGGTTCTCTCTACCCGACGCTTCAACGACTCGAGCAACGGGGGTTGATCACCGCCGCATGGGGTATCTCGGAAAACAATCGCAAAGCCCGCTTCTATCGGCTGACGGCGACCGGACGAACAGCTCTCGCGCGTGACACCTCTCGTTGGGAGCGGCTCATCGAAGCGGTCGGAAGGGTCTTGAAGTCAGGTCCGGATAGAGCCTAACTCGTCGGCAGTTACCAGGAGGAGGCATGCTCGGCTGGCTCTCTCGTTTTCGGCGTCTGTCCGAAGACGAATTCCGTGAGGAGGTCCAGAGCCATCTCGCGCATATCCGGGACGAGTTCGTCGAGGGCGGTCTCTTGCCGCGGGATGCGGAGGACGCCGCACTGCGGCGCTTCGGCAACGTCACTCGCCATGTCGAGCGCTTCCGGGAAGCCTCCCCATGGTTCTGGATTGAGTCCCTGTCGCAAGACGTGCGCCACGCCCTTCGTCGCGCGGCTCGGGCGCCCGGCTTTACGGCAGCCATTCTCCTCACATTGTCGGTGGGAATAGGGGCATCGACGACGATCTTCAGTGTGGTGAAGACCGTCCTGCTTGATCCGCTGCCCTATCCACATTCCGATCGGCTTGTCAGAATCATCGAGACCGTTCCCGCGGGCGAGACCGCCCGCGGTGTCACCGACGAGCGCGTACTCATGGAGGAGCAACAGTTCCTTCATTGGCGTGCTTCGACCAAGACGCTGTCGCCAATGGGCGCGTACGTAACATCGTTGACGACGGTGGAAACCCCTGAAGGTGCTTCCCGCTCTGTTGTGGCTCGCGTGTCGCCGGCAATCTTCCGCATGCTCGGCGCAGACGTGAGGCTAGGCCGGCCGCTCATTGAGCGCGACGAGCGTAGCCGTCCATCAGTTGTTGTGATAAGCACCGAGGCGTGGAGCACGCACTTCAGCGCATCGGCGGACGTGATAGGCCGAACGCTTCGCCTCGACGGGACCGAGCACACCGTCATCGGAGTACTGCCGAAAGAGTTCGGTTTCCCGTCTCGTGAGACGCAGTTCTGGGTGCCGCTCGTGCACGAACCGCCGGCCGATGGGCGTGCCAGGTTCCTGAACGTCGTCGCCCGCTTGCGTGACAACGTCTCTCTGCGGGAGGCAAGCGCCGAGGCGAACGTGATCGGCCTCCAGGCGCCAGCCACATCAGCCGGACGCGAGAGGCCTCAGCAGTCCGAGATGCCACGGTATCGGGTTCAGCGCTTGCAGAGTCAGATGACGGCGGCTGTAGCCCCTGCGTTGCGTCTGCTTATGGTCGCAGCGCTCCTCCTCATGCTCACCGTCGCTGCGAACGTCGCCACTGCGCTGCTCTCGCGAAGTACCGATCTCCGTCAAGAGAGGCTCATCCAGCGCGCACTTGGTGCGAGCCGGGGTCGGGTGATCCGCCAGATGACGATCGAAACTGTCATCCTCGCAGCCTGCGGCACGGTCATCGGGATAGCCCTTTCGTATGGTGGCCTCGAACTCCTGAAAGCCATGGCGCGTGTCGATGTTCCCGAACTGTTCCAACTGGCTGCCCGACAGCAGTTCGGAAGCGGTTCAGTATTCCCACGCGTCGAGGAAACCGGCATCGACGTCGGCGCCCTTATGTGGGCGATCGCGATGGCCCTTCTCGCAAGCGTGATAGCCGGGCTTGTGCCGGCTGTGCAGATTCTCAGGGACGAGCGCCGCCCCATGGCCGGCAACAGCATCTGCATTCAGCCATCCGGGGTGTCGAAGAGGGGTGGCCGTGTCCGCAACGTGCTCGTCTTCGGGCAGGTTGTTGTCGCGACGACGCTGCTCGTGTCCGCTGTTCTCTTGATTCGCAGCTTCGTACGCATGTCGCACGTGCCCATGGGCTACGATGCGGCGAACGTGCTGTCGTTTCAACTCGTCTTGCCCCAGGAGTACGGGGTCTCGCGCAAGGAAGCGCTGGCCCACGAGCTGGCGCTCAAGCTGAGCGCCCTGCCGGGCGTGGAAGCCGCAGGCTTCGCCAGCCTCCCACCGCTTGCGGGAGGGGCGCTTGCGTACGGTGTCTTTCAGCCCCCGGGCAGGACGCTGCAGGAGATGCTGCGCGACCCGGCCGCGCCGCAGGCGCGATCGGTCAGTCGAGACTACCTGCCCGCCATGGGCGTTCGGCTGCTGGAAGGTCGGTGGTTCGACGAATGGGATCACGCAGGCAGCCGACCGGTGTTGCTCGTGACCGGAGCTGTAGCACGCCGGTACTTTGGAGCGCGGAGCCCGATCGGTGTTCACGTTCGCCTGTTGCCTAGCTCCACCTTGTGGACGATTGTCGGCGTCGTCGACGACGTTCACAACGGTATGCCCTGGGACGAACCCTACTCGCAGTTCTTCATGGACGCTCGCCAGGCACTGCATGCCTTTCCGCACCTACCGGAACTGATGCGCGAGACGGCCGCGCTTGGGTTTCTCTCGTACGCCGTCCGGGCGAACAGACACCCCGCGGAAATCGTGTCGGAGGTGCGCGCTGCCTTGCGGCAGCTTGACCGAACCGCCGCACTGGACGGCATGATGCCGTTGCGAGACATCGCAGTCGCCCGTATGTCTCGCCCTCGCTTCTACGCTGTGTGGTCCGGGCTCTTTGCGCTTGTTGCCGCGGTGCTCGGCGTCATCGGTGTGTACGCGACCGTCGCATATGCCGCGTCTCAGCGGACGCGCGAAATCGGCATACGACTCGCTCTCGGGGCCCAGCGTTCCGCAGTGCTGCGGCTCGTCCTGGTCCACGGAATGGCCTTGGCGGCGTCAGGGGTTGGCGTTGGTCTCGGTGGGGCGTTTCTACTGTCCCGGTATTTTGCAGGCATGCTCTTCGGAGTGACGGCCGCTGATCCACTGACGTACGGCGCGGTCGCCTGCCTGTTCTTCGGCGCCGCGGTCACCGCGTCGTTCCTGCCCGCACACCGTGCAACACATCTCGATCCGATAACTGCCATTCGTCACGAGTAGTGCAATGAATACCCATCGCGGACCCTCACTCCTCGCAATGATCGCCGGAATGCTGGCGTTCGCGGTTTCGGCCCTCCTATCACAGACGGCGGTCGACCAGGTGTACGACAAGACGAGGCAGGTGACTGTCACAGGCATGCTGATTGGAAGCGCAACGACTAGGCCGCCCTATTCTGTCTACTTGCTGATCTCGGCACAAGACGCGAAGGGCAAGGTCGAGCAGTGGGCGGTGGAGGGCGACTCAATCGATGAACTCCACAAGCGCGGCCACAAAGACGACGCGCTGACAATGGGAGAGGTCATCACGGTCACGGGGTACGCGGCTCGACGAGGCACACGGCCGGAGGAGAGAATGCCGAAGCCGGTGCGCGGAGCTCTCGAGCGGGCGCTGGAGCTCGCAAGAGAAGGTCGCCTGATCTATGGCACCGAAATCACTCTCGCAGACGGGACCAAGATCCCGTTCGGTCGCATGAAATAGGCGAAGCAAGCGGGTGGTCCTTTGGGTCTGCGTGCGGCCAAGCGCCGTTGCCCCTTCCTTTCTATGCACCAAAAGGCGGCACACGACGGCAAACCGCGGCACAAAGCGAAGGTCGGAAATAGGCAGTGTTTGCAGGCACGCACGTGCGGTCCGGTAAGTGGCCGCAAGGTTAGGCAAAGGACGGCTAACGACGCTTGTTCCGGCTGTTAACCGGAGGGTTGCAGGTTCGAGTCCTGCCTGAGGAGCCAACCTCACCGTACTCCGTTCCATGCACAAGTGGTTGGCTCCGAAATCGCGCCGTAGCCCTTCGACGTCGCTCAGGCCGAAGGCGGATGAGGAGCCGGTTGGCTCCAGTCCAACGAAGTTTAAGAAGTCCCCGAAGTCGCGAAGTCGGAGTCGACGAAGTCGCAAGTCGTTGGCGGGCACCGGCCAAACGCGCCGCCAACGACGTTCCGCACCCACGCCGTGAACAATTTGCCCGATTGAGCATCCGGTGCGAGCCGGATGGTTGTGGGGTCATCTCCCCCAGTCGGGCCCACCGCACTTTCGCTCGCGCCGACGTTTCACCTGTTCCCCGAGCGCCTACACGTGATCGTCGACTTTCTGCGTCGAGACGCCGTCGATGTACGCCTGGTTGACGCCTTCGAACGGGCGGCCAGTCGGTGTAGGCGTAGTGTGCCCCGGGTCTCGTTGCGCGTGTGTCGTTCGCCGCCAACATTGGGACTGGCCGACGCAGAGTGCGAGCAACCGCGCAATGCCGAACGCGCCATAGCGGAAACGATGCAGACGCTCACGGGGTCGGACGGCGCCGCAACATGTTGGTGACCTTTTGCGCTGAAGGATCGTGGATCCGATCTGGAGTTCCAGACACCGGAAGTGGGTTTGATCGTGCGAAATCTCCTGCCAGTAAATGTCGGGCGATTGTCTCAAGGTCTCAATGTCAAGAAGGACCAGCGGCCGTATGGAGGTGTATAGCTGTCACCCCACCGTCGTCCCGAACAGCTTGCCGACGGCGGCCGTTGCCGCCATGGCGAGCGCCCCCCAGAACGCGACGCGCCCTGCGGCGATCGCCGCCGGCGCGCCGCCCGCTCTCGCCGCGACGGCGCCAAGTCCGACCAGGCACAACAGCGAAACGCCCGAGACCGCCGGCACCAGGGCCGTTGCGGGCGCGACGAGGATGGTCAGGATCGGCAATCCGGCGCCCACGGCAAAGGTGGCGGCGGACGCGAGTGCCGCCTGCAGGGGACGGGCCGCGTGTTCCTCCGTGTGGCCCAATTCGTCGCGCGCGTGCGCCGCGAGGGCATCGCTCACCATCAACTGCTGGGCGACCGAGCGGGCGAGGTCTGCGTTCAGCCCGCGCTTCACGTAGATTGCCGTCAGTTCGGCCTCTTCCTCTTCCGGCTCCGTCGCGAGCTCCCGCCTCTCACGTTCGAGGTCGGCCCGCTCGGTGTCGGCCTGCGAACTGACGGACACGTACTCGCCGGCCGCCATCGACAGCGCGCCGGCAACGAGTCCTGCGACGCCGGCGACGAGAACGTCGGTCCGGGCGGCCGCGGCCGAAGCCACCCCGACCACGAGGCTCGCGGTGGAGACGATCCCGTCGTTCGCCCCCAGCACCGCCGCCCGAAGCCATCCGATCCTCTCACTCCGGTGTCGCTCGCGATGTCGCATGTCGGCCCCACCTCCTGCCGTTGTCAACGCCCGTTACCCGCCTTCCTCAGCGCCAGGCAGTCGTACACCACGCGATCCCCTTGGTACATCATGGCGCTGCGTTTCACCACGCGCCATCGGCCCTCCTGGTAGGAGCCGCGCACGGTCAGCGAATCGACCAAACCGGACGCATTCTCCAGGGAGTCCATCAGCTCTCGATCCTGGGCGAGCACCACGGGTCTCATCCCCGGCCCCGCGATGAGGGTCAGTGGTTCCACCACGAGGTCGGTGAGGCTGGCGGCCGCCGGCTCACCGGCCGTCGGCCTGGCCTGCAGCTGGATCATCCGCGCCCTGACGTCGGGACCCACGGTCTCCTTGGTGCTGGCGATCAGATCCAGCAGGTGGCCCCTGACCTCGGTCAGTTCCTTGGCCGCGACGATCTGGTCGTGGTTCGGATAGATGGCCAGAGCCTTGGCAAGCAGGGATACCTCGCGCAGGTAGTGGCTTCGCTGATTCTCCGGCACCAGGTACATGGCGATGATGCGAACTGGGATGCCGTCCGGGGCGCCGTAGTCAATCCCTTGGGGGCTCCAGCCCACGACGCAGACCAAGTCCTCGTCGAATGGGACGCGGGCGTCGGGGCAAGCCCAGCCCCTGCCGAGCGACGTCCGCGTGTTCTGTTCCTTGGCCCGAATGATCCCCGCGATGTCGGTTCCCGGAGGCAGCGAGGGAATCGCTTCGAGGACGTGCGCGAGGATCTGAAGGGCGTCCTCCTTGTTCGGGTCCGGCAGCTCGATGAGGCGTCCTTCCTGCAGCGCGTCGAGTAGGCTGTCCACGTCACTCACCTCCGTAGCGGGCGAAGAACCACGTCTTCACGAAGTGCGTCATCACCGCGTAGGTCGCGAGGAATCCCGCGATCCACAGCCAGTAGCTCGCCGGGAGGGGGACCATGCCCAGGGTCGCGGCGAGCGGCGAGTAGGGGAGCCATGCCGCGATCGCCATCACGGCGAGCGTCGTGAGCGTCATCTGTGCGGACGCGTGGCTTCCGAAGAACGGCACGCGGCGGGTCCGGATGATGTGAACGATCAGTGTCTGGGTCAGCAGCGACTCGACGAACCACCCCGTCTGAAACGTCCGCGCCAGCAGGTCCTGCTGCGGGGGCGAGGCCTGCGCGAAGGCGCGCGCGCCGAAGTAGAACCACATCAGTGCGTACGTGGCATAGTCGAAGATCGAGCTGATGGGGCCGATGAACACCATGAACCGTTTGATGTTGTCAACGTTCCACTTGAGGGGACGCGCGACCAGTTCCGGGTCGACGTGATCGCTCGGGATGCCGGTCTGCGAGATGTCGTACAGGAGGTTGTTAGTCAGGATCTGGATCGGGCGCATCGGCAGGAACGGGAACAGGTAGCTCGCCCCGAGGACACTGAACATGTTGCCGAAGTTGGAGCTGGCTCCCATCCGGATGTACTTGATGATGTTCGCGAAGACGCGGCGCCCCTCGACAATACCGTCGCAGAGGACCACCAGGCTCTTCTCGAGCAGGACGATGTCGGCCGCTTCCTTGGCCACGTCGACCGCGGTGTCCACCGAGATCCCGACGTCTGCGGTCTTGAGCGCCGGCGCGTCGTTGATGCCGTCGCCCAAGAACCCCACAGCGTGCCCCTTCCGGCGGAGCGCCCGCACGATGCGCTCCTTCTGCATCGGCGTGACCTTGACGAAGACCGTGCCCTCATCCGCGAGGCGGTCGAACGCCTCGTCCGATACGGACTCGAGTTCGTGTGCGAGGACCAGGCGTTCGACAGGCAACCCGACGTCCCGGCACACCTTCCGGGTGACGAGCTGATTGTCGCCCGTCAGTACCTTCAGCCGCACGCCCGCCGCGCGGAGCGCCTTGACCGCCTCGAAGGCTGACGCCTTGGGCGGATCCAGGAACGCGATGTAGCCGAGCAGCACCAGGTCCGACTCGTCCGCCTGCGAGAAGACCGTCTTCTGCCGCGGGAACTCGCGGTATGCGACGGCGAGCACGCGGAAACCATCCTTGTTGAGCCGATCCACCTCCTCGAACAAGTTGTCCCGGATCATCTCGATGAGGGGATAGACCTCCTCGCCGACCTGGTACTGGCTGCAGCAGCGGTAGATTTCCTCGACAGCTCCCTTGCAGATAAGGACGTGGTCGCCTGCGTAGTCGATGACCACCGACATGCGGCGTCGCTCGAAGTCGAACGGCAGCTCGTCGACGCGCCGGCAGTTGCCCTCGACGTCCAAATCCTCGTGCTCCAAAATCGTGCGGTCGATCAACCCGCGCAGCCCCGTTTGGAAGAACGCATTCAGGTACGCGTAGGTCAGGACGTCCTCGCTGGTGCGCCCGGTGAGGTCCACGTGGCGCTCCAGGATCACGCGGTTCTCCGTCAGGGTCCCTGTCTTGTCCGTGCACAGGGTGTCGATGGCGCCGAGGTTCTGGATCGCCGGCAGGCGCTTGATGATCACCTTTCTCTTCGCCATCGTGAGCGCGCCCTTTGCGAGGTTCACGGTGACGATCATGGGGAGCATTTCCGGTGTGAGTCCCACCGCGATGGATAGGCCGAACAGGAGGGCTTCGAGCCAGTCCCCCTTGGTGAGGCCGACGATCAGGAAGACCGTCGAGACCATCACCACCATGAACCGGATCATCAGCCACGTAAACGAGCGCACGCCTCGGTCGAAGCTGGTCTCCTCGCGGCCCGCGGAGAGGCGCGTGGCGATCGCGCCGAACTGGGTGCGCCCGCCCGTGTGGACGACGAGGCCGCGGCCCGACCCGCTGTTGACGCTGGTCCCGAAGAAGCAGGCCGGGGCCTCGAGGCCGTTCACCCGCGGGTCCCCCTCGGCGACGACCTTCTCGACGGGAATCGACTCTCCCGTCAGGGCCGACTCGTTGACGAAGAAGTCCTTGGCGGCCAGCAAACGAAGATCAGCGGGAACGACGGCCCCCGAGTGCAGGAGCACGATGTCTCCCGGAACGACATCCGAGATGCGGATTTCGGTCTCCCGGCCGTCTCGCACCACCACGGCGCGGGATTGCACCCGCTTGCCCAACGACTCCACCGCGCGACTCGACCGGCTGTCGAGGACATAGGACAAGCCGACGCTCAGGACCAGCATGGCACTGACGATGCTGGTGGACTTCCACTCGCCAATGACGGCGGCGATCACCGCAATGACCAGGAGCTGGATGACGAGCGGGCTCCGGCAGCGTTCCAGGACATCGCGCAAGAACCCAATCCTGCGGGCGCGTGTCAACTCGTTGGGCCCGTATTCCTCGATGCGCCGCGCCGCTTCCTCGGACGTCAGGCCGTCGACCGTCGAACCCAGCCGATCCAGTGCCTCCGTCGTCGGGAGTTGGCAGATCTCCTTCAAAAGGCCACGGCTCGTGTCGTGGGTTACCGGCCGAGTCCCCGTGAATGTCATCTCCGGGTCTCCCCTTCGGAAGCCAAGATGCAGGCCGCGCGCAAGCGGACCAGAGCCTCGCCCGGCCGTGGACGCGCCCGAAACAGAGAAGAGGCGCACGCCACTATCGAGGCCGTCTCGCTGGATTGGCGACGGGGAAGGGGGTGAGAGAGCCTTCACCGCTTCGCGCCGTCACGGTCAACGCCGTGAGCGCCGCGGGGGGTGAAGGGCAGCGAGTACTACCGGATCACCGCCAGAGCGCCCATGGCAGGTCGCTGCTACTTGGAGGCTGATCGCTGCTGGCGTCCATATGCTCTTTCTGCCGGCCGGCCGGATGGCGACCCAAGGCGAAACGACCACGCGGCCGATCGAGGATCCGTGTCGCAGTGCGCCGAACGTGAGCGCGCTGAGCGACAACCGCAGAATAGGTCCCGCCTTCAAGGAGTGTCAACCGAAAAGCGCGACATCGGCGAGTATCGAGGGTTCTGCGGGGGGCGTCAGCGTTCACCTACTACCGGGGGGCTGGGCTACCATGGACGGCGTGTGAGAGCGAGGCCGTTCTGACCGAGTTCCTTCTGTCCGTCGTCTTTGGCATCATCGAAGGAATCACCGAGTTCCTTCCCGTGAGTTCCACCGCCCACCTGCGAGTGGCGCAGGCGCTTCTCCATCTCGACCGGGTGAACCGTACCGGGTTTCCCAGAGAGCCCATTTGTTGAGAGGATGGTGGCTCTATGGGACGTCCGTCACGGTTTGCCCCCGAGGTGCGTGAGCGCGCCGTGCGCATGGTGGAGGAGCAAGCGAAGGAGCATCCGTCCCAGTGGGCGGCGATTCGATCGGTGGCCGAGAAGCTCGGGTGTCGGGATGAGACGTTGCGACGCTGGGTGCGCCAGGCGGAACGGGATGCCGGGCGCAGGCCGGGGCTGACGACCACGGAGCGGGAGCGGCTGAAAGAGCTGGAACGGGAGAATCGGGAGCTCCGACGGACCAACGAGATCCTGCGCAAGGCAGCGGCGTTTTTCGCCCAGGCGGAGCTCGACCGCCGAGCGAAGTGATGGTCGCCTTCATCGACGAGCATCGCGCCAGGTATGGGGTCGAGTCGATCTGCGGCGTGCTGCCGATCGCCCCGGCAACGTATTACGAACACCTCGCGGAGCGACGCGACCCCTCGCGCCGGTCGGCCCGCGCCCAACGCGACGGGGAACTCCGGGTGGCCGTTCAGCGTGTCTTCGACGCCAACTTCCAGGTGTACGGCCGGCGCAAGGTCTGGCAGCAGCTGCGGCGCGAGGGCCAAGGCGTCGCTCGCTGCACCGTCGAGCGCCTGATGCGGGCGATGGACCTCCGGGGTGCCGTACGAGGCCGCGCCTGGGTGACGACGACCCGGCCCGACCCGGCTGCGCCTCGGCCGAGCGACCTGGTCGCACGCGACTTCACGGCGACGCGCCCCAATCAGCTCTGGGTGGCGGACTTCACGTACGTGGCGACGTGGAGCGGCTTTGTCTTCGTCGCGTTCGTGATCGATGCGTGTGCGCGGCGCATTGTCGGATGGCGGGTCTCGACGTCGATGCGGACCGACTTCGTGCTCGACGCGCTGGAACAAGCGCTCTACGACCGCCGCGGGGAGGGCCTGGCGGGCCTGGTCCATCACAGCGACCGCGGCAGTCAGTACCTGGCGATGCGCTACACGGACCGTCTGGCCGACGCCGGCATCGCTCCTTCGGTGGGGAGCCAAGGCGATGCCTACGACAACGCGCTCGCCGAATCGGTTATCGGCCTCTTCAAAACGGAGGTGATCCAACGCCGCGGGCCGTGGCGTCATCTCGATGCTGTCGAATGGGCGACGCTGACCTGGGTCGACTGGTTCAATAGCCGGCGGCTGCTCGAGCCTCTGGGCTACACGGTCGCGACGCGCCAGGTCAGTCGCCCGAGTAGCGCTGCTCTCGCCACGGGTCACCGTACAGGTGGTAGCCGTACGTCTCCCAGAAGCCCGGCTCGTCCTCGTCGAGCAGACGGAGCCCGCGCACCCACTTGGCGCTCTTCCAGAAGTAAAGGTGCGGGACGAGCAGCCGCGCCGGGCCACCGTGCTCGGGGTCGAGGGGCTCGCCCTCGAAGCTGTAGACGACCCAGGCCTTCCCGCCGGTCACGTCCTCGAGCGGCAGGTTGGTCGTGTAGCCGCCGTCGCAGAACGCGAGCACATAGCCCGCGTTGTGGTCGACCTCGTCGAGGAGGGTATCGACCGACACGCCCTCCCAGGTCGTGGCGAGCTTCGACCAGCGCGTGACGCAGTGAATGTCGGCCGTGACCGGCTCGCTCGGGAGAGCGCGAAAGTCCTCCCACGTCCACGTCCGGAGCACGCCGCCGTTCTCGATCGAGAACGTCCACCGGGCGAGCGGCGTATGAGGCGTCGAGCCGGCCGAGAGCACCGGGAAGTCGCGGGTCACGTACTGGCCGGGAGGCACGCGGCCCGGATCGGCGTCCGCGTCCCGTCGCCGGCCGCCAAAGCCGCGGGAGATGAGATTCATGTCGGTCTCCTTGTGCGGATCGCGCCCCCGGCTTGGCATTCACTTCACCATCTCGACGAGCGGCTTCCCCTTTTCGACGATATACGTGGCGAGCTCCGCCCCGTTGCCTTTGCCGACGTTCCTCGCTGCGTGGATCGTTCCCGCCGGGATGAACAGGACCTCGCCGGCCTGGAGCGTCACCGACCGCACGCCCTCCACCTGATACTCCAACGAGCCTTCGATGACATAGGCGATCTCCTCGCCCGGGTGCCGGTGCCTGCCGAACGCGGCGCCCGGGCCGAAGTCGACGCGCACCTGGACCACCTCGCGTCCGGCGACGCTCAAGTCGGCGCGCTGGAGATCGGTGCGCCGGATGTCCGAATACTGCGCCGCCGCCGCGCAGAGCGCCACACTGCTCCCGATCGTCAGGGCCAGGGCAGCGGTGATTCGCGCCGTGGACATTAGACCTCCCTCCCGCTTCGAGCATGGCGAAGGGCGGCGCGCGGATTCGCGCCGCCCTCGCTTTGATTACGGTCTATGCCGGTGCGACCTCGCGCAGTGATGTGAACGCGTGGCGGAGCTCCGTCGCGAAGAGCGCGGGTTGTTCCCACGCCGCGAAGTGGCCGCCCGCGGTCGACCTCGTTGAAGTAGGCGAGTCCGGGGTAGACCGTCTCGACCCAGCTGCGCGGGGCAGCCCAGATCTCGCCGGGGAACGTCGTGAAGCCGACCGGAACCGAGACCGCCGGAGGAGCCTGGCCGGCCGCACGGGCTGCGGCCAGGACCCGTCCGAACTCCCAGTACCACCGGGCGGCCGAGGCGCCGGTGCCCGTCAACCAGTACAGCGTGATGTTGTCGAGGATGTTGTCCCGGGTGAGATTGCCCACGCGCTCGCGGTCGACGAACGCCCGGGACATCTTGTCGTAGCTGTCCGTGTCGTGGTCGAGCATCCAGGCCGCCAGCCCGACTGGTGAGTCCATCAGGGCGTAGCCGATCGTCTGCGGCCGGGTTGACTGTTCCAGGAAGTAGCCGAAGCCGTCCGTCGTGAACGTGTTGAGGGCGTCGTGCGCCGCGCGCTCCTGGTCGGTCTCCGCCGGCAGTTGGTCCTTGAAACCGATCGCAAGGGCGAGCAGGTTCACGTGGATGCCGAGCAACCCCTTGGGTGCCCGGCGGCCCATCGCATCCGTGACGGCGGCGCCCACGTCGCCCCCCTGGGCGACGTAGCGGGTGTAGCCGAGGCGTTCCATCAGCTCCGCCCACGCGCGTGCGATGCGGCCGTTCTCCCAGCCGAGCTCGGTCGGCGAGCCCGAGAAGCCGTAGCCCGGTAAGGACGGCAGCACCAGGTGGAAGGCATCCCGGGGGGTGCCGCCGTGCGAGGTCGGGTCGGTCAGGGGACCGACGGTCTCGAGGAGCTCGATGACCGAGCCGGGCCAGCCGTGCGTCATGATCAGCGGCAACGCGTTCTCATGCCGGGACCTGACGTGGATGAAGTGGATCTCCACGCCATCGATCTCGGTCTTGAACTGCGGCAACGCGTTCAGTCGCGCCTCGCACCTGCGCCAGTCGTACTCGGTCGTCCAGTAGCGGGCGAGCTCTCGCAGCGTCGCCAGCTGCACGCCCTGAGACCGATCCTCGACGAGCTCCTTGCCGGGCCAGCGCGTGGCCGCGATCCGTCTCCGCAATTCGGTGAGTTCCGCCTCGGGTACGTCCACGCGAAACGGTCGGATATCGGTCGTCAGTTGCCTCTGGGCTCCTGTGTCCGGGGCCATGGTGCCCTCCTCTCGAGTTGTTTTGGCGAGGCCGATCGGCGCTCAGGAGGCAGCTCGCCGGATGACTCCTGGGTCGTGGTGCTGTTCGCGAAGCGGGGCCGAGTTGCCGCGGAGCAAAGCGGGTACCGTCCTGGAGTGCCCTTCGGCCGTTCACCTCGAAACGCCGCGCGTAGCCGCGCCGCGAACGGTTCGGGTGGTCCCACATGGCGAAAGGGTGGCCCCGGTCCCCGTCGTTTGAAGTAGATCGGGTTTTGGAGGCGAGGCGGCGAAGACAGCGCCGTGATGCCCGTGTGGTGTGGGAAGCGCGCGACGGGCCGCGGATGGGTCTTGCTTTCGACACGATCGTCGTGATGCGAATCACTTAGGACGTCGTGTGGAACGGGTGGCCGACAGGCAACCACAAGCGTTGCCCGTCGAGTCAAACGCCACGGGGCGAGTGGCTCCCGCTCTCCAGTGAACAATCAGTGAACAATTTGGACCCGAACACTGGCCTTGAGGAGCCACCTTTTCAACGACTTACAGCCGCCTCCCTTGTGAACAATTTGGCCGATTGAGCATCCGGTTCGAGCCGGATGGTTGTAAGTCGCACCCACAACCCAGCCGAGGGCGGCTGCTTCTCAGGAGGTGGCGCGACGTGGCTCGATCCGCTCGTCGTTCTGTCAGATCTTGAGACGGCGAAATCGCAGATTCGGCCCTGACAGGACGAGCGATTCCCCTCCCAGCGGGATAGAATGCCCGCGCGGGGACGCTCAGCGGGTAGTCCAACGAGAGATCCCGCTTCCGGCTACGACAGTACTGTAGGACCCGTCTGTCGCGAGGCCGTCCCCGCAGATTCCAAAGGCAATGCTGACACGGTGCCGGTTCGCAACTAGGCCGCGGGAGGCTCTTTCGCCGGCGCCAGAGGATCTCTTCCTCGAGCGCTATCAATCGCTGCTTACCACTGCGCGCCATCTCACTCGGGGAGACACGGAGGACGCTAGAGACCTCGTCCAGGACGCATACGTGCATTTCGTCCTCGGTAACTACGCCGCTGGAGTCGATCGCTGACCTCGACGCCTACCTCCACACGATGCTCCGGCATCTGCACGTGTCGCAGATTCGCCGCCGCGCTCGGCACCCGCAGATCGGTCTGGACGCGCTCGACTTCGATACCGCCGACTTCGCGCTCCGTACGGCGGACAGCAGCCGGCGTCCTCAAGTGATTCAGGAACTTCGGATGATCCTGGATCATGCTTGTGCAAGGTGCGACAAGTCCAAGGCGTCCAGCGTTTTGCTGCTCCGTTACTTTCACGGTTACTACGTTCGCGAGATCGCGCAGGTCCTGAAGGTTTCGACACGGGTCGTCGACAACCTGCTTCATGTGGCACGCCGAGAGGCCCGGGCGGTATCCGACGGCCCAAGCGCCTCGGCGGTGATGTCTACGAAGACTGGTCGACGGACGTCCGCCTTCAGGGACGAGAGTCTCGAAGACCTGCGCGGGGCTCTTTTCGCACTCGCGCACGACTGCTGCTATCAGCTTGCGTGGTTCGATGCGTGTTACACCCGTGATGCCAGTGTCCCACTGGACGCCAGCACGCTAGCGGCACTGGTCACGTGCGGGTGGTGTCTCGACCACGTCAACTCGTCGCTCGGGTTGCCACCGCTCGCAGAGCGTTACCCCACGGACATGCTCGGAGTCGATCGGCGGACGCCGCCCGGAGATGGCGGCAGCCCTGGAGGTGGCATGGACGCAAGCAATATCGCTCGCCTGCGTCGTAGGGTGACGGACGTCACAGAGCACCGACCGCGTGAACTGTTCATCGCGGTAAACGGATTCGTTGTCGGATCCCAGATCGTCCACGGCACCTGTACGGAGCAGACCATCAGCGTCACGAGCCCCGGGGCTTTCGGTTTCGTGGAGGTGTTCAGCGAACAGCACGTCCCGCTACTGCTCCTGATGGTGGAGCCGCCGCCGGCTGGAACCGTGGCGCAGGGGCGGAGGATTGTGTTGAGCGAAGGGCGATCCCTGGACGTGGAGGTGTCCTTTTCCGACGCCTGGCCCTCCCTCCGGATCGCGTACCACGATCCGCAGTGGAGTGGCGCAAGCCCGCCGATGCCTGTCGCCGACGGACCAGAGAGCGGAGAAAAGCCCGCAGAACCGGTATCTCTCGATGTCCACTACGCAGCGTGGTGGCGACGGCTTGGGCGGGCCACACACTGGGAATGGCTTCCGTCTCCGCGAAGCGTCCCGGTCACGGCTGTTCTCCTGCTGACTGCCTGGATCGGCATCCAGTATGTTCGCGGTACCCCCGAGTTGTCCGCACGGGAGGTACTCCGTCAGGCGGCCGTGGCCGAGAGTGCCCAACAATTGCCCCAGGGCGTCGTCCGCCACAGGGTGTTCGATTTCGAGGAACGGAGAGTCAACGACGGCACACTCCTATCTCGGTCGAGGCTGGACTGGTGGGAGCGGAGCGGCGGCGACTCTGCCGTCAGACGGTACGACCATGATGGTGCACTGTTGTCCCTGTCGCTGACAACGGGTGGTCGGAAGACTGTGCTTTATCGTCCCGGTGTACCACCCACTGAGGCGCAAGGCACCGATCCCGATGGCCTGCGGCGTGCTGTGGGGTCAGGTGATCTCTCGGGTTTCGTCCCATCAGCACATGCCTTCGCTTCCGTAGTCGGCGGCTCCGTCGAAGGCACGATGAAGCGGACGGCATCCGTCTGCACGCTCGAATACCGGGTTGGATCGGGTTCGGCCAAGCCTGGCCTGATTCGCGCAGCGCTCCAACTGACGGCTGATAGCTTGCGCGCCATGTCGCAGTCGTTCGTCTTCACCGCGCCAACCGGTCTTAGAGAGTACCGATTCGTCGAGCGTCTTTTCGAGACGTCGCCGGAGCGTGACGCCGCCCGGTCGAGAGTGTTTGAGCCTGATCCGCTCCTTGTTCCGAAGCCTATGGCGGTGACGACACCAAGTGTCGGGCCGCGCAGATCCGGTCTTTCAGTCGACGAACAGACAGCGTTGACGGTGGAGGCTCTGTTCCTGCTCGACCAGGCCGGCGCGACCCTTGGTGATGACTTGCGAATCAGTGCGCACGCGAGCGGCGTTTCCGTGGGAGTGCTTGTCAGCGACGCCAATCGCAGGGGGCGCATCCTCGAGACCCTCCGGCCGCTCGCACTTCATCCCGCTGTCCGACTTGATGTGAAGACGATCGGCGAGGCTTCTCGCCAGCACCCGCAGGAAGCTCCAAGGGTCAGTGCCCGCGAAGTCGCTCCCGAAAGGCCGACCGTTCACGCCCAGAAGGACCTCGAGCGCCACTTCAGCCGACGGCTGGCCGGGGAATCGTCGGGCTTTGCAGGCGAGCAGGCGATTCAGCAAGAAGCGAGCAACTTCGCGGTCAGAGCGCTCCACGGGGCCAGGCAGGCATTGCTCCACGCCTGGGCCCTTGAACACCTGCTGGAATATGTGCCGGGTGAACGGTCCGAGTCGCTGGAAGGTTCGGTGCGGGCCAAGTGGCGGTCCATGGTGCGGCAGCACTCCCTTGCGTTCCTACGGGCCACGGAATTACTTCGCCTCGAGGTAAAGCCGGTGTTCTTCCCTTCCCCCCGAGAAAGCGCTAGTTGGGCGAATGACGGGGAACGCCGTGAGGATGTTGCGTACGCAATCCCGCGCCTTCTCGCCCTGGCCATCGCTCAGGAAGAAGCTGTGCGGTCCGCCTTCACCGTGGGTACGGACCGGAGTGGCCCGTTCCTCGCCGTGAGAACTGAACAGTTCTGGCAGGATGTCCGCCGCGCCGAAATGATTGCGAAGGCGTTGGCCGAAATCGAGTGACGAGGGTCTGTCAGAGGCTGGACATGGTCAGAGACAGGAATTGGCCCTACGCGTTCGCCATGCGCCCAGCCATTCTGATTCTGACGCTCTCTACAGGGGTGGCGCTAGCCGCCCCAGCGCCACCGGACCCGACCGCTACTTTGGCGGGAACCGTCCTCGACGAGACCAGCGCTGTGGTCCCCGGCGTCGCGTTGACCGCGATGAACATGTCGACCGGAATCAGGCGCGACGCGCTATCTGAAGCCGACGGCTCGTTCGTGATGCCGCTGCTGCAACCAGGGCACTACGTCATCACTGCCGCGCGCCCCGGGTTTGCGGTCCTCCAGGTCCGCGGCGTCGTGCTGGTTCCGAACGACTACCTGGTGATGCGCATTCGTCTGCGGGTGGCGACTGTCGGCGAGTCAGTGACAGTACGGGGCTCGACCAGCATGTCGAATGCGGCAGCTGTGAGGAGCATGAACAGATCCTCTGGCTTGACCACGCTCGTGGAGGGCCAGTTCGTGTCGAACTTGCCGCTGAACGGTCGGAGCTTCCAGTCGCTCTTCGAGCTGACGCCTGGCGTGGTGATCACGCAGACGTCGTTTGAGGAGCAGGGACAGTTCAGCGTGAATGGTCAGCGGGCGAACGCCAACTACCTGACGGTGGACGGCGTCAGCGCGAACGTGGGCGCGAGTTCTACGATCAACATGGGCCAGTCGGCGGCCGGGGGCCTTCCCGGGTTGACGGCCCTCGGCGGGACGAACAACCTGGTATCGGTTGACGCCCTGGAGGAGTTCCGTATTCACACGTCGAGTTACGCTCCCGAGTTTGGGCGAACGCCGGGAGCCCAGAATCTCGCTGGTCACTCGGTCGGGCGGCAGCCGGTACCACGGGAGCGTGTTCGAGTATTTCCGTCACGACGTGCTCGACGCCAACGACTGGTTCGCCAATCGCGCCGGGCTGCCCAAGCCGAAGTTGCGGCAGAACAGCTTTGGTGCGGTGCTGGGCGGCCCCGCGTTTCCAGGTCAGGCAAACAAGACGTTCTTCTTTGCGTCGTACGAAGGACTGAGGCTGCGACAGCCCAAGACCGGAGTGGACGCGGTTCCGACGTTGGCGGACCGGATCGCCGCCGCACCAGGACTCCGGCCGTTCCTCGACGCGTACCCCCTTCCGAACGGCGCCGCGCTCGGGAACGGCCTCGCAGAGTTCACAGCGACGTACTCGGATCCGTCGAAACTCGATGCGTTCAGCCTGCGAGTGGATCATCGGCCTACTCAAGATCTGTCGCTCTTCGTCAGGGCTACGTTCGCCCCCTCGGAGGCGCACGAGAGGGGCGGGGACTTCACCCTGAGCACGAACAGCCTCGTGGAAAAGGACACCAGGACGTTCACCGCCGGTGCGACCGCGACCCTTGGGTCCCGTATTACCAATGACTTGCGTCTGAACTACAGCGTCGCGCAGGGTGCCTCGTACTTCGATGTGGACAGCTTTGGCGGCGCTATCCGACCGCCGGATTCCCAGCTCTTCGCCTCTCCTGTGGAACGGGATGACTCGCTGTTTTCTTTTGCCTTCATGTCATCAGGCCCGCAGTTCATGGCTGGAAAGAACGCTGACAACCGGCAGCGCCAGGTAAACGTGGTGAACACGTTATCCTGGCTGCACGGAACCCATCATGTGAAGCTGGGCGGGGATTACCGGCAAATGCTGCCGATCAACTCTCCGAGGAGTCGCGACCTATTCGTCTTCTTTGCCGACGTGCCGTCCACGGTGAGCGATTCGGTGGCGCGCGCAACCGTTGGAGCCTACGACACTCTGGCAATGTCGCTTCCGAACTTCTCAGTCTTCGCCCAGGACACCTGGTCCGCTAGCGATCGTCTCACGTTGACCTACGGGCTGCGTTGGGAACTGAACCCGCCACCTACCGTACTGGGCGGACTGGAGCTGTACACTTTGCAGGGTTTGGATAATCCGGCCAACCTCAGGCTCGCGCCGGCAGGTACACGGCTGTGGAAGACCCGGTGGCGCGACGTCGCGCCTCGCGTCGGTCTTGCTTACCGGTTGTCGGACGAACCTGCGAGGGAGACGGTCGTTCGCGGTGGAGCCGGCATCTTCTACGACATGTTGGGGCACACATTCGGCGGCGGTGTAAGTCTCTTTCCGTACGCCCGGACCAAGGTCCTTTCGGGTGAGTCGTTTCCGTTTGCACCATCGCTCATCACACCCCCGGCGTTTACCACCGCGCCGCCGGTCGACCAGATGTTTGCGGTCGATCCTGAGATTGTGACGCCGCGGGTGTACCAGTGGAACATTGCGCTCGAACAGACTCTGGGACCGCAGACAGTGACGGTGAGCTACGTAGGTGCGGCGGGCCGAAGACTACTCCGCCAGGAGGAGCTCGCGGCGCCGTCCGCGGCCTTTGCAGCGGTGTTTGTTACCCGGAATACCGCCGAGTCCGACTACGACGCCGTCCAGGTGCAGGTCAAGCGCCGGCTCTCGCGCGGCCTGCAGGGTACTGACGTCCTACACGCTGGGCCGATCGATGGACAACGCTTCGAATGACTCCACGCAGAATGCCCCGACCGAACGCATTGAACCTCTTGCCGACTGGGGTCCCTCCAACTTCGACGCTCGGCACGTGTTTACCGCTGCAGTCACTTACACTGTGCCGACATTGCGCGGCGCGGCGTCTGTCGTGTTGAGTGGGTGGTCCTTGGATGCCGTCTTCCGCGCTCGCTCTGCCATGCCGGTGAACGTCGTCACGAGCGGCAATCTCTTCGGGGTATGGGGACTTCTCCGTGCCGATGTGGTACCGAGTGAGCCGTTCTACATCGAGGATTCCGCCGCACCCGGAGGGCGACGGCTCAATCGCGCCGCCTTCGCGTTCCCGGCCATCGGGCGGCAGGGCACCCTGCCCCGTAACGCGCTCCGGGCCTTCCCGATGTCGCAGCTCGATCTCGCTCTCACACGCGTCTTCACGGTGGCGGCCAAGACGAAGCTTGAGCTCACACTGCAGGCGTTCAACGCACTCAACACCCCGAACTTCGCGACCCCGGTAAACTCCATTGCGAGCGGCCAGTTCGGTCTGTCACAACAGATGTTGTGCAGAGGGCGGGGCCACAGCGGATACAGTGTCGGGCTCAACCCCCTCTATCAATCGGGTGGCCCTCGGTCGATGCAGCTAGTAATGCGCGTCAGGTTCTAGCGTTCGCCGAAGGCTGGCTCTCTCGATACCTCAACGAGAGATCCGGCGCGCTCCGACGACACTACTACTGAGGCCTCGCGCTCTCGCAATCCGACGCGTCGCGCGTCGTGGCGGCGAGGATCTCGGTGGGGCAGCGCTACGGCGCCGTGGCGCGAATCCTACCTACTTCATTCCGGAAAGCCTTCGCGAGATCAAGGAGCACTCATGCGATACCTCTGTGTGCTTGGACTCCTGTTGTGTGCGACTGCGGTAGCTGCTCCGGTCGCCGCACAGAGCGCCGGAGTGAGCGGCACGATCAGTGACCAGAGCGGCGGCGTCCTTCCGGGCGTGTCGGTAACGCTCCTTCATCGGGATCAGGGCTGGAGCCGCGAGACGATTACCAACGATGAAGGCCGCTATGCCTTTCCCATCTTGGTCCCTGGTCGTTACAGCTTGAAGGCCGTGCTCAGCGGGTTCGCCCCCGCCGAGGTGTCGGAACTTGTCCTGAACGTTGGCGACGAGCAGTCGATCAACATTCGGCTAGCCATCGCGGGATTCGGTGAGACCGTGACCGTGGCTGCCCAGATCACCAGGGTCCCAACGTCGCCGGCCGTGAGCACCGTGGTGGACAGGCAGTTCGTGTCGAACCTGCCGCTGAATGGTCGGAGCTTCCAGTCGCTCTTCGAGCTGACGCCAGGCGTGGTCATCACGCAAACGTCGTTTGAGGAGCAGGGGCAGTTCAGCGTGAATGGTCAGCGCGCGAACGCCAACTACCTGACGGTGGACGGCGTCAGCGCGAACGTGGGCGCGAGTTCTACGATCAACATGGGCCAGTCGGCGGCCGGGGGCCTTCCCGGGTTGACAGCCCTCGGCGGGACGAACAACCTGGTATCGGTTGACGCCCTGGAGGAATTCCGTATTCACACGTCGAGTTACGCTCCCGAGTTTGGACGAACGCCGGGAGCCCAGAATCTCGCTGGTCACTCGGTCGGGCGGCAGCCGGTACCACGGGAGCGTGTTCGAGTACTTCCGTCACGACGCGCTCGACGCCAACGACTGGTTCGCCAATCGCGCCGGGCTGCCCAAGCCGAAATTGCGGCAGAACAGCTTTGGCGCGGTGCTGGGCGGCCCCGTGTTTCCAGGTCAGGCAAACAAGACGTTCTTCTTTGCGTCGTACGAAGGACTGAGGCTGCGACAGCCCAAGACCGGTGTGGACGCGGTTCCGACGTTGGCGGACCGGATCGCCGCCGCACCGGGACTCCGGCCGTTCCTCGACGCGTACCCCCTTCCGAACGGCGGCGCGCTCGGGAACGGTCTCGCAGAGTTCACAGCGACGTACTCGGATCCGTCGAAACTCGATGCACTCAGCTTGAGGTTGGATCACCGGCCGACTCAGAACCTGTCGCTGTTCGTTAGAGCCAACTTCGCTCCCTCGGAGACGCACGAGAGGGGCGGGGACTTCACCCTGAGCACGAACAGCCTCGTGGAAAAGGACACCAGGACGTTCACCGCCGGTGCGACCGCGACCCTTGGGTCCCGTATTACCAATGACTTGCGTCTGAACTACAGCGTTGCGCAGGGTGCCTCGTACTTCGATGTGGACGACTTCGGAGGTGGCGTGAAGCCGGCCGATTCGCTGTTGTTCTCCGGGGGGGCTGATCCGAACGACGCGTTGTTCTCGTTTGGGTTCTTTTCAGGGCCGCAATTCCTGGTCGGCAAGAACGTTGATAACCGGCAGCGCCAGGTGAATGCGGTGAACACGCTTTCCTTGTTGCAGGGAAGTCATCAGCTCAAGGTGGGTGTCGACTACCGGCAGATGTTGCCGACAAACTCGCCACGAAGCCGTGATCTGTTCGTCTTCTTCAACGACGTTCCTTCGACCGTCAACGATACCGTCGTCTACGCGAACATCTCAGCCACCGATACCCTCCCGATGTCCCTCCCGAATTTCTCGCTCTTCGCTCAAGACACTTGGTCGGCTACCAAGCGACTCACCTTGACGTACGGGCTGCGATGGGATGTGAATCCACCACCGAGCGCACGCGGCGGAAAGGAACTGTACACAGTAGAAGGCTTTGATGACCCGTCGACACTCCATCTCGCGCCGGCAGGGACGAAGCTCTGGAAGACCCAATGGCGTGACATCGCTCCCCGCGTAGGCCTTGCATATAGGCTCCTCGACGGACCAGCGCGAGAGACGGTCATTCGAGCCGGGGCCGGCACGTTCTACGATATGCTCGGTCACACGTTCGGGGGCGGCGTGAGCCTGTTCCCGCATTCTCGCATGACAGAGCTCTCCGGCTCTTTTCCATTCCCACCTGCGCTCGTGAAGCCGCCCGCATTTACCACAGAACCGCCAGTTATCCAGATGTTCGCCGTGGATCCTGCCGTCGTGACGCCGCGCGTCTACCAGTGGAACATCGCACTCGAGCAAACCCTCGGGCCGCAGACGGTGACGGTGAGCTACCTGGGTGCCGCCGGTAGACGACTGCTGCGCCAGGAACAGTTGAATGCACCAAACGCGGACTTTGGCGCTGTATTCGTGACGAGAAACTCGGCCGAGTCCGACTACAAAGCCTTCCAGGTCCAGGTTCAGCGGCGGCTCACGCGGGGGTTGCAGGTGCTCGCCGCTTACACCCTGGCAAAGTCGATGGATAACGCGTCGAATGACTCGACCCAGAACACCCCGGGAGATCGCATCGATCCCCGCGCAGACTGGGGCCCCTCGAACTTCGACGTCCGGCACACGTTCACGTCTGCGGTGACTTACAACCTACCCGCACCCGAGGGCCCGCTGGCTTTCCTCGTTCGCGGCTGGGCATTGGACGCCGTCTTCCGCGCTCGATCGGCGACGCCCCTGAACGTCGTGACCAGCGGCAACCTATTCGGCGTGTGGGGGCTTCTCCGCGCCGACGTGGTTGCTGGTGAGCCGCTCTATGTCGAGGATCCCAGTGCACCGGGAGGACGACGATTGAATCGCGCCGCGTTCGCCTTGCCGGCTCCCGGCAGGCAGGGTACTCTCGGCCGCAACGCGCTTCGGGGCTTCCCGATGTCGCAGCTGGATCTCGCCATACGGCGCCAATTCCGAGTGACGACCCAGACGCAGCTTCAGTTCCGATTCGAAGCGTTTAACGCGCTCAATACCCCGAACTTCGCGAACCCCATGAACCGCGTTACAAGCGGTCAGTTCGGGGTGTCGCGGCAGATGCTGGGCAGGGGTCTCGGTTCGGGCGGGATGGCCGGCGGGTTCAACCCGCTGTATCAGCTCGGCGGGCCTCGATCCATGCAACTGTCTGCGCGGTTCAGCTTCTGAGCGAGACCATGCTTATGCGCCTTCTTACGACTGCGCCGTTGTCTCTCGCGGCGCTTGCAGTTGTTCTTCTTGCATCGGTTGACGCGGACGGTCAGCAGTCGCGACTGCTGACTCCTGATGTCCTGCTAGCCGAACACGAGACCCTGTCTCCGCCCGGGCCGAGTGTCGCGTGGTTGCCGGACTCCAGGAGGGTGATCTGTTCGCGCGTGTCTAGCGATGCTGAAGGCTCGCGCGTGTCGCAGATCGAGGTTCTGGACACAGTAAGCGACAGTCGCCGGATGCTCGCTACCGGCTCCAATCCCGTTCCGTCACCCGACGGAAACTGGATCGCATACCTCCCGAGCGGAGCCAAGGAGACCCAGATATGGGTCATGCGGACTGCTGGAACTGATTCCAGACAGCTGACCAGAGTGCCGGGCGGCCTGGCGAACCGGCGCGCACACTACCAATTCGCGTGGGCGCCTGACTCCAGGAGCATTGCGTTCTCGTTTCGGCCCGGTTCGTCGACCTCGACGAAGCAACCCTCATCTGCATCAGAAGTGATCGTTCGTGGCGGGGCAAATGACGTTCCGCCCGATACCCAGGTCTGGGTTGCGGATGTGTCGTCGGGGGAGTCCCGCAAGGTGCACGAGGGTCCCTACCAGATTAACGGCCTCGAATGGCATCCGGCGGGTTCACAGCTGGTGATTGCGGCGTACAACTACATGGAGTATCGGGACGATCAATCTTACGGCGAGGTAAAGGTCATCGACCTGAACTCCGGCAAAGTCCGAACGCTCGTGCGCGACCACGGCGTTCAGTTGCTGCGGCCGGTACCCTCGCCGGACGGGACCCAAGTGGCCTTTACGAGCTTCACGGAGAACATCCCGTACCCGGACTTCTATCGCATCGCGGTGGTACCCTTTGATGGCGGGCCGATCCGACATCTCACGAAGGAGACGTTCGTGGCCTCCGGGCCGTTGTGGGCGCCCGATGGATCTGCGATCTACTTCCGGGCCAAGATCGGAGCTTTTACCCACATCTGTCGCGTGACGCTTCGCGGTGAACTGCAACAGATCACGACCGGGCCCCAAGGCGCCTCATCTCCGGCCGTTTCACCAGATGGCCGCCGGATGATCTGGTCGACGAGGGACGCACGCGGATCCTCCGACGTACGGCTCGCCAACAGTGACGGCAGCCAGGAGCGCATCCTCGAGGACCTCGCTGCCGGGCGGGCTCGGTTGAAGCTCGGTGCGGGCGAGGAAGTCCGCTGGAGAAGCCGGGACGGACTCGAAATCGCAGGCTTCCTGATCAAGCCGCCCGACTTCCGGGAGGGGCGGCGATACCCATTGGTCGTTGATCTGCATGGTGGACCGGTCGGTGGTGCCAGCTTGGCCGGCTCACTGATGCTGAGTTCTCCCCTCGAGTACCACCTGTGGGCGGCACGTGGGTTCGTCGTCTTCGCACCGGACTATCGCAGCAGTGCCGTGTACGGATGGGACCACGTGCTGAAGGCACGGCAGGCCCAGGACGCCAACGAGCGGGACTTCGACGACATCATGACTGGCGTCGATCGCCTGATCGAACGTGGCCTCGTGGATCCAGAGCGGATGGCGATCCTCGGCCACAGCTACGGAGCCTTCCTGACAAACTGGGTAATTACACAGACCAACCGGTTTCGCGTCGCGGTATCGTACGAAGGTTATGCAGACAACTACTTCGTCTACGGTACCCAGTTCACGACCGGCGGAAACCGGGTGCAGGAGTGGCTCTTTAACGGAAAGCCCTGGGAAGTCCCCGAGAATTACCGAAAGAGCTCCCCAAGCGAGTACGTCGGCCGGATTCGCACCCCCACGTTGTTTATCAGCGGTCAGAGCGCCGACGCCGGCGGAATGGCTCTCTTTCATAACGAATTCATGTACACCGCACTCCGACAGCAAAAGGTCCCCACACGTCTTCTCGTATATCCTGGTGAAGGTCATGTCGTTAGGGGCGCCGCCAACTTGGCGAACCTGGTACATGAGGCCCTTACGTGGGTTGAGACACATATGAGAGAGTGAGGTAGCGGAAACGACTCAGCGGTTCGGTGCTACTGGCTGAGTTTCTACCGCGACCCTTGGATCGACCTCCTCTTACGTCGTCCATAGACGTACGGGCGATCGACCGATCGCCCGTACGTTCATTCGCCTCCAGCATAATCGTCGTCGTTCGTCGTCCTTGGTGGAGCGTGGCAGGTGCAGGCGGCCGGCCACTCTGCTACAACACTCGACAGGCTGCATAACCTGTTCAAGCCGACTCCTCAGGGCGAACCCTCGTACCAGCAGCCTTACTGCTCGATGCAGACGTCGGTCGCCGACTATCACCTCATTGACAGCGGGTCCCACGACGAGACGGCCGTGGGTGCGCCGCTAGACCCCAGTGAACAATCAGTGAACAGCCCCGAACACCAGGTAACGGGACGGTCCAGCCCGAAGCTAACCCACTCAGGACCAACAAGATAGCCAACCCGCATCAACCTGTTAACCGGAGGGTTGCAGGTTCGAGTCCTGCCTGAGGAGCCATCCTTTTCAACGGTCCATGGGGTCACGGATGGCCGACCTACCGCGGCACCCGCCGGCCCGTGTAACTTGGCTCTCAGCTCTTCAGGCGGCTTGCCCTTGAACCCCCGGGCCAGGGCGCCGCCTCCACGGGTGTGGAGCTGTTCTCCCCCTTCTCCTTCTTCCACGAGATAGATGCTGTCGGGCGTAGCTGTTGCGAGCAAGAACTCCTTACCGTGCTCGTACCACCTGAGAAACAGGATCACGTGCTGGTTCAACTTGAGCAGCCGAAGGTTAGCGTCTTCCTGGCGCAGAATGTAATCGCCTTTGTCCGTGTCTCCGCCGGGCATCAGCAAAGTCAAGACCTGAGCATTCTGGAAGTGCGGCAAGTCACACTTGAGAAGTTCTGATACGCGGATCGTGAAACGGGTCCGCACGGGACCGTCAGGAGGATTGGGAAGGGCGTGTGCTCTTTCGACAATGCCTTCGACAGCGATGTCCGACAGCTTCAGAAGCTCATCCATCGAATCAGGAGCCCATCCCCCGTCAACGAAGATTTCGCCGTACTTGATCGGTTTCTGTGGCTCCTGAGGAGCCGCGCTGACGCCGGCAACAACGACAAGAAGGGCCGCCAAGGGGACTCTCAGTTGCTGTGCCATATGCATCCTTCAGAGACCGGACGACTCACGACCTGACTCTCACCCTGCAGGAGAATCGTAATCGATGTAGGGAGGGCTGCGGGCCTCGGCGGTGACCGTTCATGGCCGTATCGCTGGCCGGCCCCCGGCTCGATCGGCGGTGCCTTGAGAGCAACATCGAACCCTGCCGGCTCGGGGCGCCCCGGCGATGTCGTCGCCGGGTGACGATGTCGGCGTGCGAGCCCGCCCTGTCCGAGCAATAGTGAACATTCGAGGACGTTCCCGTTCGCGAAGCCTGCACGAGTCTTGACCGTTGCTCCGATGATTGGGCATTTCGTCGAGGCCGCGTACGTGGCACGGCCTCTGCTCTATTGCGCCGGGACTTCCCGAAGACCCTCGGCCGGTATCTGTTGAGGCAGATTTCACGGGCCCGGTTCCAACATCACCGGTCGAGGCAGCGTGACAGAACTGTGAATAGAAAGAGTCACCGCACGGCGGCTCTGCTGCCGTGCCGAAGAAAGGGCCGGTCTCTATGTCGCAGGCAGCCCCAGTCAAGAACGTCGTGCTGGTTCACGGCGGGTTCGTCGATGGATTGGGTTGGGAGGGCGTCTACAGGTTGCTGAAGGACGGCGGCTATTCGGTGTCAGTTGTCCAGAATCCCACTACTTCACTCGCAGACGACGTGGCGGTGACGAAGCGAGCTGTGGCCGCTCTGGATGGCCCGGCGGTTCTCGTCGGCCACTCATACGGCGGGGCAGTGATCACCGAAGCCGGGAACGACTCGAGAGTAGCCCGCCTCGTCTACATCGCCGCGTTCGCACCTGACGCGGGCGAGTCCGTCGCGGTGTTGATCCAGAACCCCGCACCCGGTGCGCCGGTGCCGCCGATCCTGCCGCCGCAGGATGGTTACCTGTTCCTCGACAGGGCGAAGTTCGCGGCAGCGTTCGCCGCGGACGTCGATGCGGAGCGTGCCTCGTTCATGGCCGATTCGCAGGTGCCGTGGGGCATAGACGCGCTGAACGGTTCCGTCAGCCAGGCGGCGTGGAGGAAGAAGCCAAGCTGGTACCTCGTCGCGACCGAGGACCGGATGATCCCGCCGGACGCGCAGCGCGCGATGTCGAAGCGTGCCGGCTCCACTGTCGTTGAGGTCAAGGGCAGTCACGCCGTATATGTGTCACAACCGCACGCAGTCGCCTCGCTCATCGAACGGGCCGCGGCGGGAGCAATGGCGGCGGGCACCTCGTAGTAGACGCGGAACATTGGTTGGGGTAGTCGGCATGGATCGGCAGAGCGTCGGCAGCCCAGGCGGCGACGAGGCTTTGTAGCGTCGAGCCGGATTCCGGCGCATGTACGGAGTTGCGCCGGCGAGCGCTAGCGGGCAGACTTGCGGCGCCACGCGACAGCAGCGGCGGCCGCCGTCGTCGGTTGGCGGCTGCTGCGCGGCTGTCGGCGGCGCTCCGGGCCGCAGCCCCGACGACCCCGACGTGAGACACAATGAGGAGAAAGCAGGCCGGCATGACGCCGGCGGACTTTCGACGGATCGCACTGAGCCTGGAAGGGACGGAAGAAGGCTCGCATATGGGCGCGGTCGACTTCCGCGTCGGAGGCCGGATCTTCGCGACGCTCGCGTCGGAGGCGCAAGGCTACGGCAACCTGATGCTCACGCCCGATGCGCAGGCGGCGTTCGTCGAGGAGCTACCGGAAGTGTTCGTGCCCATCGCAGGCGGTTGGGGCCGGATGGGAATGACGCACATCGTGCTCGCGAAGGCGAACGAAGATCTGCTGCGTGGCGCGCTGCAGACCGCCTGGCGACTCCGCGTAGAAGCGAATGCGCGATCGACGCGTGGTCAAGTCCCGCCAGCAGCACGCAGGAGAACGAGTCGCACCGGACGCTGATCGCCCTCCAGTCACCCGGCCGAGGCTCGATTGGCGGTGCCTTGAGAACAACCTCGAACCCCTCCGGGTTCGGAGCGTCCCGCGCATCCCCATAGCTCGGGCCGAGCGGACCCTCAACAGCTGGCAGCGAACTGTTAGAGAAGTACCTCGACGGTTCCTCGGGTCGGCGGACTTGGTACGCTCGTCGAGCCCGGTGAACAACGGTCCATTCCGGACACATGGGTGCTCATAGCAACCGACGGATCGGCTGCCGCCCGGGCGGCGCTCACGACAGCCCGAGGAATGGACTAGAGTAGAAGGAATCCGATGGCGGCCGTGTCCCGGAACTGTCGCGTTGGGTCTTGACAGCCATGGACTCGACACAACGAACAGCCCGCAAGGCGGGACTGCTCTACCTTCTGCTCGCGGTCAGCGCGCCGCTCGGCCTGATGTACGTGCCGAGCCGGCTGATCGTGGCTGGCGATGCAACCGCGACCGCCGACCGGATCCGGGCATCGGAATGGTTGCTGCGCCTGGGCATCGGCAGCGAGCTCTTCCACCAGGCCGTCGTGATCTTCCTCGTGCTGGCGCTCTATCGCTTGTTCAAGGGTGTGAACGAGTACCACGCGTCGCTGGTGGTCATCCTCGGGGCGTTGGTGTCGGTCCCGATCGTCTTCGTCAACGTGCTCAACGAGGTCGCCGCGCTGATCGTGCTCAGTGGGGCCGACTTCCTGTCCGCGTACGGTAAGAGTCAACTCGACGGTCTCGCGTATCTTTTCCTCCGACTGCACGGCCAGGGCCTCGTCGTAGCATCCGTCTTTTGGGGCTTGTGGCTCCTTCCGTTCGGGATCCTTGTGATACGCTCCGGGTTCATCCCTCGGGTGCTGGGGTACATGCTGTTTCTCGCCGGAGCCGGCTACCTGGCGGGCGCCTTCGCGACTCTGATCACCCCGCAATACGCGCCGCAGGTTGGCCAGGTGACAGGGATCCTGATGTTCTTCGAGCTGCCGATCATCTTCTACTTGGTCATCTGGGGCGCTCGGGAAGGGCCGGTCGCTGCGGCGCGATCAAGCGTGGCGCGTTAGGGCAGCGCTCGCTGCACAGCCGGCGCCATTCTAGAGATCCATGAACCCGTTTACACCCGAACACCGCGCTGATCACGGGCGTGGTGTGCGGCGTGCGCGTCGAGAATGTCGAAGACCCGCCGATGCGGAAGATCCGCTGTCAAGGCATCCCTATCAGTCGCAAGCGGGTCGTGCGGCTGATTGCGGGCCGAGGGGCTCAAGGGTCGGGCGCGTGCGGACCTGCAAGCTCGGCCTGCGCAGACTGGATGAAGGGGCGGCATGGATCGAGAGGCACCGCCAGCTCTGGGACGCACGGTTCGACGAGCTGGACAAGGTTGTCGAGGAACTGAAACGGAAGGAGAAGGTTGATGGACGCAAGAAGAGTGAGTGAGCCTACGCCCATGAAGAACCGCACGACGGTGGAGCGGAGGTCCGAGCGTGAGCTAGTCGTTACCCGAACCTTCAATGGCCCGGCCCGCATCGTGTTCGAGGCGTGGACCAAGCCCGAGCTGTTCAGGCGGTGGTGGGCGCCGAAGTCGATGGGCATGTCCTTGCTTTCCTGTGAGATGGATGTTCGTGTCGGGGGCAAGTACCGTCTCGAGTTCGAACCCGATGCTATGGCGTTCTTCGGCACGTACCTCGAAGTGACACCGCACGCGCGCCTCGTGTGGACTAATGAGGAAGGTGGTGAGGGTGGTCCTGTCACCACGGTGACATTCGAGGATAAGGGCGGCAAGACGCTGCTGGTCCTGCACGAGCTCTATTCCTCGAAGGAAGCTCTCGACGCTGCCGGCACCGGGGCGGCGGATGCGATGGTCGAGACGTTCGCGCAACTGGACGAGCTTCTCCTCACCCTGGGCGCGAGCGTGGGACGGTCATGACGTCGTCGATCTCGCGGTTTCCGCTCACAAGGAGGCAGACGATGCACCGGCAAGATGGCCGACAAGAAATCGACCGTCGCACTGCGACAATGCCGTCATGGAGGGCTTCTTCTCTACCGTGAAGATCGAGCTCGCTGATCGCTTCGCCAGTCTGAGTGAGGCGAAGATGGAGTTGTTCGATTACATCGAGGTGTTTTACAACCAACGGCGCCGGCATTCGACGCTCGGCCAGATCAGTCCGGCGGCCTTCGAACGACGCGCAGCGGCCGCGTAATGTTCACCGTGGGGCGCTTGGTGGGCAGCTGCTCCCCAGCAACGGACAACGACGGGCACGCCACCAAGCGCCCGTCGACTTTCTTCGAGCATCGCGACCTGACCATCTCGAGGAGCGTTGTCACCGTGCGCCAGTTGCGCGCGGTGGCGGGGACGCCGAGGAGGCGCTCCACGTGGCCGGCGAGTCTCGACGTGCCGAACCCGTCCGGGGTGTGCAGGTAGAAGACCCGGCCCTCAAGCACGCAGCGTTCCGAAGGCGTTCTCATCGCCTCGACCGACGGAATGCCCGGGTCCTTGGGGGCTGCGGCCAGAAAGAAGAGGTGGACGCTCCTAGGGTTGTCTTCCGCCTCGGGGAAGGGGTTGCCCGCGGCCGCGCTCTCGAGTTCCTCGGTGGTGAGAACGAGGACCGTCGTTTCGAAGCCGTGGCTCTTCGCAACGGCGCTGGCGAGCCGCTTCTCCAGGCGCGCCCTGTCGGATGTTCTGCTGCAGAAGACGACGTTGCCGCTCTGGATGTAGGTCCGGACGTCCGAGCAGCCGTTGTCCTCGAACAGCACCTTAAGGACCTTCATCGGGAGCATGTGGTTGCCCGCGATGTTGATTCCCCTCAACAAGGCTA
The DNA here is from genome assembly GCA_963813585.1 of uncultured Acidobacteriota bacterium. GTDB lineage: Bacteria > Acidobacteriota > Vicinamibacteria > Vicinamibacterales > Fen-181 > JARKSS01. The sequence goes on along the minus strand of CAWEZL010000001.1, from coordinate 5,259,836 downwards.
TGTAGGTGTTCATGGGCTGCCTTCTGTAGCTCCTTCAGCACTCTCCATTCTGCACGCTGCGCGCTGGATCCTCGTTCGGCTACAATGGGTGAGCTCCCGCCGCGCCCTCCCCGAAATTACTCAGCAGACCCGAAGAGACTCATGAAGACGGCGATTGTGCGCTCGTGCCTGTTTGTGGTGGTACTGCTGTCGGCGCCCGATGCCGGACGGGCGCAGGAGGCGTGGTCCGCCGGACTGGCGGCCAGGGTGGACAAGCTGTTCGAGCGGATGGACAAGCCCACCTCCCCGGGCTGCGCGCTCGCCGTCGTCCGCGACGGGCGCGTCGTCTACGCGAGGGGGTATGGCATGGCGAACCTCGATCACGACATCGCGATCACGCCCTCGACCGTGTTTCACGTTGCGTCGGTATCGAAGCAGTTCACCGCGGCGGCGGTCCTGCTGCTGGCGAGTGACGGCAAGCTCTCGCTGGACGACGACGTGCGGAAGCACGTGCCGGAGCTCCCCAACTTCGGAAAGCCCATCACGATCCGGCACTTGATGCATCACACCAGCGGCCTACGCGACCAATGGGAGCTGCTCATCCTGGCTGGCTGGCGGTACTCGCTCGACCTGATCACCGACGACGACGTGCTGGAGGCGATGGCGCGGCAGAAGGATTTGAACTTCGCCCCCGGGACCGAGCATCTGTACTGCAATACCGGCTACACGCTGCTCGCAACGATCGTGAAGCGGGTAAGCGGTATGTCGTTCCGCCAATTCGCCGAGGAGCGCGTGTTCAGGCCGCTCGGCATGACGCGGACGTTCTTCCGCGACGACCACGCCGAGATCGTCAAGGGTCAGGCGTACGGCTACGTGCCCAGGGGAGACACCTTCCGCCTGGGCGTCACCAACTTCGACACCGCGGGAGCAACGAGCCTCCACACGACGGTGGAGGACCTGGCGCTGTGGGACCGCAACTTCTACGACGCGCGAGTGGGAGGTCCGGCGTTCCTCGAGGCGATGCTGAAGAAGGGCACGCTGGCGAACAGCGAGGAGCTGTCATACGCGTCCGGCCTGGTTCACGGCGCGTATCGCGGCCTGGCGGTGGTGGGTCACGACGGTGGCGACGCGGGCTACCGGTCGGACTTCCTGCGCTTTCCGACCGAGCGCCTCTCCGTGGTCTGCCTGTGCAATACCTCCTCGGCCAGCCCCACCCAGTTGACCCGGAGCGTGGCGGATGTGGTCCTGGCCGGGAAGCTGCAGCCGGCACCGCCGGCGCCGGCCGCCGACGACCGTCCCGTGGTCCCCCTCAGCGCCGCGGAGTTGGCCCGGTGCGAGGGCCTCTACTGGCGGCGCGGCACCGACAGCTACCGAAAGCTGGTCGCGAAGGACGGATCGATGGAAAGCGTCTGGGGGCAGACGGGCACGCCGCTCGAGATCCGTCGGCCGCGGGCTGTTCGCGGGAAGGAGCACGGATCTCCTCGTCGAGGCGTTGCCGGACGGCCGCCGGCGGCTGACCGAGGCCGTTCGCGCCGGGATGGTGAAGCCGGTGGTGTTCGAGGACGTCGAGTTGTTCTCTCCGACGGCTGCACAGGCGGCCGAGTACACCGGCGTCTACCACAGCGAGGAGATCGATCCGGCCTACCGCATCGAGGTTGCCGGGGGCAGGCTGGTGCTGCGCCGCCTCAAGGTCGGGACCGCGACGCTCGAACCCCTGACCAAGGACGTCTTCCGAGGGTCGCCGGGCACGTTCCGGTTTTCGCGTGACGCCAGCGGCAGGGTGGCGGGCTTCACCCTGAGCAGCGGCCGCATCCGCAACTTCCGCTTCACGAAGGTCCATTTCGGGCCGCCGCCGCTGCCGTGAACGCAGGCGAGCACGCCATCCGTCGAAACCATCGCGCCGACGATCACTCTTCTCATGGGAGTTCTCCCTGGCTCGATCCTAATCTCTAGGACGAACCACGACGGTCCAACGCGGCAAAGTCCGCCCACGTCCCCGGAGGCAGCCCGGCCTTGAGCCGGGCTGCAAGGCGCCGCAACAGCAACCCGATGGCGAGGCCCGCGTAAGCGAGCGCCAGGGCCCCACCTCAGTCCACACTCTGTGTGCAGAAAGCCGTTGCACCCGTTCCTTCCAGATCCGGCCAACCCACCTAAAGAACGTTAGCCGTCACCAAGGAGGTCGCTGTGCTACGCGAGGTTCTAATACCCTTCACGATGCTGGCTCTGTCCTCTTCGCATGGAGCGTTCGCGCAAGATCAGCGGGCCGAAGCACCCATTCGCGCCATCATTGCGGCGCAAGTCGCCGCCTGGGATGCAGGCGACGGCACCGCCTACGCAAGAGACCTCGCACCTGACGCGTCTTTCACCAATCTCTTCGGCATGGTGATGTATGGCGCACCTGCCTTCGCCGAGCGCCATCGTCAGATCCTCGCCACGTTCTACAAGGGCACAACAAAGCATCACGCGATTCGTCGTATCCGTTTTGTAACGCCAGATGTGGCGATCGTGGATATCGACAACGAGGTTCACGGGGTGAAGACAATGCCTGCTGGAATTCCTGTGCCGCCGGATGGAATCGTCAGAACTCAACTGATGGAAGTCTTCGTCCGGCGTGGCGAGCGGTGGTGGGTCGAGGCATATCACAACGTTGACACGAAGCCAGCGAATTGAGCCTGCGGATCGACCATTCGGCCCCGCACCCCTCGCTCTCGATGAAGGAGCCGGATAGCAAGAGAAGAATGGAGCAGACGGTCGGCGCCCCGGCTAGGCTCAAGGCGCCGCCCGCTGCTCATTCTCAGCGTTAGGCCGTGGCGTGGGCGGACCGGCAGATCGCTGAATCACCGGAGCCGCACGCCTCGTTGCTCGACGTCGCGATCGGCGCCAAGAGGATCCGGGAGGAGATGGCGGCATTACTGAGCGCCGTCCCCGATCTTGGCGGGCCATCCTCTGAACGCTCTTTGCGTGTGAACGCCCGCCGCGCTGTGGAGGTGTGACGGTACCCACAGCATGAACTCGGACAAGCGGTGGCGCACCGGGAAGCGGCGGCGACCAATCGTCGAGCTCGCGCTCGAGTGAACCGCTCGGCGTTGTACGCAGGCTAGCCGAGTAGTTCTCCGCCGCGACAACTGAAGGCGAAGGACGCGAACTCACCGGACCGAAACAACGGTGACCGAGTTGGGCTCGAGTGTCAGGACGACCCGGTCGCCCTCGACCTTCCCCGTGATCGGCTTCGGCCTCACGGCGTCCGGCGCGTCGAAAGTGTTCACGCTGTCGACCGCCTTGGCTGTCAGCGTCTCGCCGGAGGCGGTGACCGCACGGGCACCGCTGAGACCACTGAGGCGAACGGCGATGTTGGCGGGGCGGTTGGGATCGACGTTGGTCAGTGCGAACCACAGGGTGCCGGCGCCGTCCTTCGCGGCGATCACGTCAATGCGCGGCAGCGCGATGGAGCCCTTTGTGTACCACCCGGCGTCGTAGGCGACCGGCAGGTAAGTCGCGTCCTGGAAGGGTACGTACATCCTGAACACGTGGTACGTGGGCGTGAGCAGCATCTTCTCCTTGTCGGTGAGGATCATCGCCTGCAGGACGTTCACCATCTGGGCGATGTTCGCCATGCGCACGCGATCGGCGTGGCGCGCGAAGATGTTGAGGTTGAGTGCAGCGAGGACGGCATCGCGCACACTGTTCTGCTGCACGAGGAACCCAGGGTTGCTGCCCGGCAGCGGCGCGTACCAGCCGCCCCACTCGTCGACGACCAGCGCCACCTTCTTCTCGGGATCGTACTTGTCCATGATCGCGGAGTGCTCCGCGATGATGCCGTCCATTTCCAGCGTCTTCTTCAGGATCTCGGCATACTCGGTCTCACCGAACCCGACGGACCTGTGGGCCGGCGGCCACTTCACGACCGTGTAGGTGTGGAGAGAGAGCCCGTCGTAGTCGTAGCTCCACGTGCGTGCCTGCCAGGCCTTCATGATCGTGTCGGTCCACTCGGTCCACCGCGGACCGCTGCCGCCGGGCCCGACGGCGATCTTCAGCATCTTGTCCTTCTCCTGCTGCGCAGGATTGAAGTTCCGGACGAAACGGCTGTAGATCTTCAGCTGGCTGAGGTAGTACTCGGGCGACATGTTGCCGCCGCAGTCCCAGCTCTCGTTGCCGATACCGAGATAGGCCAGCTTGTACGGCGCCGGGTGACCGTTGCCGGCGCGCTCCTTGCCGAGGCTCGTCTCCGGCGCCGCCGTCATGTACTCGAGCCACTCGGCCGCCTCCTGCGGCGTGCCCGACCCGACGTTGATCGAAAGGAAGGCGTCGCTCCCGATCTGGGAAACGAAGTCGATGAACTCGTGCGTGCCGAACGTGTTGGGTTCGGTGACGCCACCCCAGTTCGGGTTCAGCGACACCGCACGCTCGCGGCCGACACCCTTGCGCCAGTGATACTCGTCGGCGAAGCAGCCGCCCGGCCACCGCACGTTCGGCACCTTCAGCGCCTTCAACGCGGCGACGACGTCGTTGCGGATGCCACGCGTGTTCGGGATGATCGAGTCACGACCGACCCAGATCCCCTCGTAGATGCCGGTCCCGAGGTGTTCTGCGAACTGGCCGAAGATGTTCCGGTGGATCGTCGCGCCAGGTTTCGAGACGTCGACGGTCACCTCGATTTGATCGGCCGCGCGCATGGGCACGGCAAGGATGACGGCACAACCGACCGCCGCAAGGGCCGGGACGGCCCACCTGGACCAGGGGCTGCGGGCCTGAATACCGCATTGGCCGAGGCGAGTAGGAAGCCTCATCGGTGCGTCTCCGTTCTCACTCCTTGAACAGCAGCGGCGCGAACTCGTGCAGGCTGCGCCGCCACGTCTGCCATTCGTGCGCGGTCCCTTCCGACACGTACATCACCGTGTTGATGCCCGCGGCCTTCAGCTGGTCGTAGCTCGCCTTCAGGCTCTCGGGCCGTTCCTTCGACCCGCAGCTCTCGAAGATCAGCTTCACCTTCTTGTTGAACTCGGCTTGGCATTTGCCATCACCCCGTTGTGCGCCGTCGCCGGATCGCCGACAGTGCCCGCCGCTGAAGATGCCGACCCACCCGAACACGTCCAAGTTCTCCATGGCGATCGCATTCGTCTGCATGCCGCCCATCGACAAGCCGGCCATGGCGCGATGCGCCTGATCGGGCATCGTGCGAAACGTGGTGTCGATCATCGGGATGATGTCCTGCAGCAGCGTGTTCTTGAACTTGTCGGCCCACCCCGGCGGCGGCCAGTTGGCCGGCCGCTGCCCGGGCGCGGCTCCGGCAGGAGGGGCAGCCGGACGCGTCTGACCGGGCATTGCCCACGTGCCGTTGTCCATCACGATGATGAACGGCGTGGCCTTGCCCTCCGCGATCAGGTTGTCCATGATCAGATTCGTCTTGCCCTGCGAGGGCCAGCCGGTCTCGTCCTCGCCTCCGCCGTGCTGGAGGTAGAGCACGGGATAGCGGGCCTTGGAGTCCTTCTCGTAGCCGGGCGGCGTGTAGACGAAGCAGCGCCGCATGCTGTCGTTGACCCTCGAGTAGTAGGTCACCTGGCGAATCTGCCCGTGCGGGACGTTCTTGAGCGCGTAGAAGTCCTGGTCCTTGGCCGGCACTTCCACGCCGCTGCCCCAGCGGCTGGCGCCGTAGTAGTACAGGCTCCCGGGATCCGGCACCTTGGCGCTGTCGATCCAGAGCTGGTAGTAGTGAAACCCCTCGTCCTGCGGCGCCGAATCGCCGATCCACGTCCCATCCTCCTGCTTCGTCAGCGGGTACCTGACGGCGCCGATATCGAGCAGGACGCTCTGGGCCTGCGGCGCGACGATGCGGACACGGACGCGGCGTTCGGAGTTGACCTGCGGGTACTCGCTGCCAGGCTGGTTGGCGGACGACGGCTTGAAGTCCTTCACGGCCGCCACCTGCGGGGCCGCAATGCCGCTTGCCGGAGCCTGGGGCTGCTGCGCGAGGATCGGCGCCGTCGGCCATCAGGAGCATCACTGCCAAGGTGCTCACTCGACATCTCATAGCGGTCTCCTGCGTTGTACTTGAAGTGCGTCGTGCGTCCCTGTCCCTCGAGGGTTCTTCAGAACCTGTATCTGTCCTTGAGCACGAGCGTGTCACCGGAGTCGTCGATGTCCCAGAGTTGCGGCTTGCGCGGACCGTTGGCGTCGGCGTGATGGATGATGAAAAGTAACTTACCTTCGAACGTGCGGAAGAGCATCCCGTGGCCGGAGTTGTCTCCCTTGAGGGCAACGTTCTCCTGCACCCACGGCCCCTTGATGCTTCCGGACGCCGAATAGGCGACGCCCTGTGCGTAGCGGTGCTCGCCCCAGCTCGACCACAGCATTCCCAGTTTGCCCGTGTGCGTCCGGAACAGTTGGGGCCCGTCGGTCACCCACCCGGGCATCTTCAGGCCAAACGTGGCTTCCCCGACGCTATTCATCTCCTTCGCCCACGGTGCTTCGCTGGCGCGGAAGATGGTGGTGGGTTCGGCTGTGCGACGCGTGAGGTCTTTCGTCAGGGGCATGTAGGCCATCGTGCCGTCGATGATCTGGGTCCACTCGTGGACGAAGACCATATAGGTAGTGCCGTCCTCCTGGTAGAGGGTGCCGTCGATGATGTCCCAGGTCCCGGGGCCGAGGCAGAACTCGAACTCGGGTACGAGCGGCTTGAACGGCCCGTCGGGCGTGTCGGCGACCAGCAGCTGCGTCTGGTTGGTCGGGACGTTGTATCGGCGCGGAATACTCTCGATCAGGTGGCCGTGATCGTTCCACGTGCCCGCCAGATAATACCTGTCGCCGATATGATGAATCTCGGCTGCCGCCACGAAGTGCCCGTCCATCCACGTCCCCTTGAGATCGATGACGGAATACGGGCCCGTCCACATCTTCAGGTCCTGGCTCTTGTAGAGACGCCCGCCGCTGCCAATCAAGTAATAGGTGTGTGACTTCGCGTCGGGATAGATGAAGGGGTCGCTCATCGAGATCTCGTCGAGCGACGCGGTCGCGATCTTCACCTCCGGACGCGGCGGACGCACCTCCGGCCTCCCGCCGGAGCCCAGGGCGGGGATGGGGCCACCGAAGTTGTTCTGTCCCGGACTGGCGGGCGGAGCCTGTTCGCCCGGCACAGCCGGGTTCTTCACTCGCGTGTGGTCCTGTGCCGCTGCTGGCTCTGCACCCCAGGCGATCACCACCGTGACAAGACAAGCGGCCAACACGCTGCATGACGTCTTCACAGTCCCTCCGGATGTTCTCGCTGCCGGTTTCAGTGGCGTCACAGTACCGCGGGCAGCTTGGTGGCCGCCGGTGCCTGCCTGCGCCGCCGCGCCTTTCCTCCTCCAGCCAGGGCAGCCGCTTTCGCGGGAGGTCGCCCACGACGACGCGGCCCCTGCGCGCGGTGCTGCACAGTGTAAGCGCTTGATGTTGACGTGGAAAGCGGAAAGTGGCAGGTCCGACCGCCTCGGGATCAAACCTGCGAGTAAGCGTATACACTAGAGAGTCGAACCCGGCACCCCGCAGGCCCGGGTCGGAACTTGGGGGCCAGGCTCGGAACTTCGGGCTCTGGGACATCGATTTCGGAATCACATAGTATCTTCAGCAACGCGATGAACCTGGATCACGTCGCACGCCGCGCGCGGGTCTCGACGGCCACTGTCTCCCGTGTTCTCAACAACACCGGTACGGTCAAGGCCACCACCCGCGCTCGGGTGCTCAAGGCGATCGACGAGCTCCGCTACAGCCCGAACCTCCATGCCCGGAGTCTTGCGGGCGGCAAGAGCCACAGCATTGGGGTGATCGTCTCGAACATCGAGAACCCCTTCTTCCTCGACATCTACAAGGTCGTCGAGGAGGGCGCTCATGTCGCGGGGTACGAGGTGATCATGGCGAACACCGATTACAGCTCGGAGCGGCTGGTCACCAGCGTCCGGCTGATGATCGGGCGGCGGGTGGCGGGGCTGGCGGCCATCGTCTCCGAGATGGACTCGGAGCTGATCGAGGAGCTGAACGGCAACCGGATTCCGGTGGTGTTCTACGACGTCGGGACGCCCCGGCGAAACATCACGAACATCCGCGTCAACTACCGGTGGGGGATGGAGAAGGTGTCCTCCTACCTGTGCAGCCTTGGCCACCGCCACATCGGGTTCCTGGGACACCACGCGACGCTGGGTCCAATCAACGAGCGCCTGAAGGGCTTGCTCGAGGGCGCAGGGCGGTACCCGGATCTCAAAGTCGAGACCGTGTCTGACGCCGATACGCTCGAGGGCGGTCGCCGTGCCGTGCGCGCGCTGCTCGCCGGCAGCCCGGGCGTCACGGCGGTCGTCTGCGTCAACGATGTGATGGCAGTCGGCGCGCTCCGAGAGCTTCGACAGCTGGGGCTTCGGGTGCCCGAGGACATCTCGGTGACCGGGTTCGATAACGTCAACCTGGCGCAGGTCCTGCCACCCGGCGCTCACGACCGTGCACATCCCGCGAGATCAGATCGGGCGCACGATCTGCGAGTGCCTTATGAAGCGCGAGAACGCCTTGCTCGATCACGAGTACGTCGTGGATCCGGAGCTCGTCGTCCGTGACTCGACGGGGCCGGCAGCGTCCCGGTGACGGCAACGAAGTCGGCAAAATCGGCCTGGCCGCCAGGCGGGCCGGCGGGCGGGGCGATGCAGAAGATGGCGCATTCGATGGACCCCGGAGCGACATCACCGTGCGTCAAGGCGTGGGGAACGCCGACGGTCGTGTAGTGCTTTCCGTCTGCGCTGTACTGGAAGTCGGCGACGTTTCCCTCCAGATTGCAGTCAGCCCGCAGAAAGACGGAAGGCGTGCCGAGCGGTGTGCGCGTTTTGTGCCCGGTTCGGCTATCGAACCGCGCGAGGGCGAAGCCCCGCGGCTCGCGCTCAACACCCAGCCAAGCGTAGGGCGTGGTGAAGAGCGCCAGTCCCGCCACGTCCCCCGGCCTGAGTCCGCGCGCACGCAGACCGACGGTCACCGAGGTGCGGGGACCGACGGCCCAGAGGGTGACCGTCCCCAGCGCGTGCCAGACCTCGGCCGCCGGGAGGGCTTGGAGCCGGAATCGGCCGGCCGGCTCCGACCGGCGCGGCTGTCTGCTCGCTGACGACATGCGCGCCATCCTACACGAATGTAAGCGATTAACACAGCTTGTGCCACGCGAGATCGAGGCTGGTGGTTGGCGCTTGACGGCAAACGTGCAAGCGCATACACTCGCCCGCTGCGCGGGCCACCCCGCCTCGGACGGCGTCGTCGCTCATCGCTGCCGGATCGAGGTTTCGACGCCCGGTGTGTCGAAGAAAGAATCCGGATGAGAATCAGTGCCTTCGTCGGTGCAGTCGCGCTGGCGTGGCTGGCGTCGGACGCTCCTCCGCCGCCGGCGGCCGGCCCGGCCCACCCGCTCGCCCTGACGTATGACAAGCCGGCCGGCAAGTGGACGGAGGCCCTGCCGGTTGGCAACGGCCGCATCGGCGCGATGGTCTTCGGCGGCACCGAAGACGAGCGGCTGCAGATCAACGAGGGCACGCTCTGGGGCGGCGTCCCGCACGACTACACCGACCCGGATGCGTTTTCCCGCCTGCAGGAGATCCGCCGGCTGATTTTCGCGGGCAAGGTGGCCGAGGCCGAGAAGCTCTCGGAGGGCTTCATGGGCCGGCCGAAGCTGCTCATGCCGTACCAGCCGTTCTGCGACGTCCGGCTGCACGTCCCGGGACATGGCAGCGCCACGTCGTATCGCCGCCGACTTCGGTTGGACGACGCGACGGCGGACGTCGCCTATACGGTCGGCTCGACGACCTTTCGACGCGAGGTGTTCGCGTCCTACCCCGACCAGGTACTGGTCGTTCACTTCACGGCCACCAGGCCGGGGCAGGTGACCTTCACCGTCGCCATGGATTCGCCGCAGCCCGGCGTCCGCGTCGAGAGCATGGCGCCGGACAGTCTCGAGCTGACCGGCCAGATCCAGCCGCGCCGGAATCCGGCGCGGTCCTGGACCGGGTCGTGGGACCAGCCGGGCATGCGCTTCGCCGCCGTCATGAAGGTCCGGACCGAGGGTGGGGCCGTGCGCAGCGAGGGCGGGCGCATCGACGTGACCGGTGCGTCGTCTGCGACGATCCTCTTCAGCAACGCGACCAGCTTCCGGAATTACCGGGACATCGCCGGCGATGCCGCCAGGCGCGCGCAGGGGTTCCTCGCGCGGGCGGCGCTTCGGCCGTACGCGGCACTGCGGCTGCGGCACGCGAACGATTTCGGCCGGCTGTTTTCCCGGGTCAGGCTGACGCTCGGTGACACCCCGTCCGCCGAGACGACCGACAGCCGGATCAGGAGCTTCGCCCGGAACGAGGACCCGGATCTCGTGGCTCTCTACTTCGCGTTCGGGCGCTATCTCCTCATCTCGTCGTCTCGGCCGGGAGGGCAGCCTGCCAACCTGCAGGGGATCTGGAACGAGGAACTCGTGCCCGCGTGGGGCAGCAAGTGGACGACGAACATCAACCTGGAGATGAACTACTGGCACGCCGACGCCGGTGATCTCTGGGAGACGCAGGTCCCGCTCTGGGAACTCGTCCGGGATCTTCGCGTCTCGGGAGCCGAGACGGCGCGCGCGCACTACCACGCGAGAGGCTGGGTGCTCCACCACAATACCGATCTGTGGCGAGCGACAACGCCGGTGGACGGCGCCTGGGGAGTCTGGCCGATGGGCGAGGCCTGGCTGGCGAACCAGATGTGGGACCACTATCAGTTCAGCGGGGATCGCGAGTTCGTGCGTCGCGAGGCCTATCCCGCGATGAAGGAGGCGGCGCAGTTCATCCTCGACACCCTCATGCCCGGACCTGGAGGCGGACCTGCGGCCACGTACCTCGTGACCAATCCATCCACGTCGCCGGAGAACCAGTACCTCTCGAATGGCGGCCGCCACCACCTGACCTACGCGGCGACGATGGACCTCCAGCTGATTGGCGAGTTGTTCGACGCGTGCGGGCGGGCAGCCGCCCTCCTCGGCGTCGACGCTGGCTTTCGTGACGAGCTGAAGCGGGCCGGGCAGCGCCTGCCGCCGATCCAGGTGGGCCGGCGAGGGCAATTGCAGGAATGGATCGAGGACTACGAGGAAGCCGAGCCGGCTCATCGTCACGTGTCTCACCTCTATTCCTTGTACCCTGGGAACGCGATCAGCCCCGAGGCGACCCCTGCGCTCGCTGCTGCCGCGCGGAGGTCTCTCGAACTTCGCGGCGACGGCGGGACCGGGTGGTCGTCGGTCTGGCGCGTTGCCTTGTGGGCGCGCCTGCGCGACCCGGATCATGCCTACGCGAACCTGAAGTTCCTCCTGACGACGAGCACGCTGCCCAACATGTTCGACCTCTGCCCGCCCTTTCAGATCGACGGGAACCTTGGCGGACCGGCGGTGATCGCCGAGATGCTCGTGCAGAGCAACGCCGACGACGTCCGGCTGCTCCCCGCGCTTCCGCGCCAGTGGGGCAGCGGCAGCCTGAAGGGCATCCGGCTGCGCGGCGGTGGGAAGGTCGACATCGCGTGGAAGGACGGCCAGCTGACGATGTGCCGCCTTCAATCCGAGCGTGCGAGAAAGGTGGTCGTCAGGTGCGGCGGCCGGTCGGCGGACGTCGTGGTCAACCCGCGCCGACCCGTCGTCCTGGACCGCACGTTGCGGGCGACCGGCCGCTCGCGGTGACCTTCGGCCAGAGCCGCGGGCAGGTTTGAGTCGCCTCCCAGGATTGGAGACACCGAGATGCAGATATGCAGGTGGACGCGAGTCGCGCTTCCCGCACTGATGCTCCCCTCTCTTGCCGCGCCGGCGTTGGCGCAGCAACCCGTGGCCGCCACCATCGACGCCATCAGGACCTCCCCGGCGATCACGAAGCTGGTGTTCGGCGGCTTCATGGAGCCGGCCACGACCGGCGTCTGGGCGGAGATGCTTGCCGACCGCAAGTTCTTCGCCGAGGTCAGCTCGAAGCCGAGCACCGCGCCCACGGGCGGCTTCGGCCGCCGCGGCCCGCAGCGCCGCTGGCCGCCCGTCGGTCCCGACGCCTTCGTTACCATGGACAGGGAGCGCGCGTACGTGGGCGAGTGGAGCCCTCGGGTGAAGCTCGAGGGAACAGCGCCGCACGGAATCAGCCAGTCCGGCCTCGCCCGGGTCCCATGATGACATCCTGGTTCCGCTACGACTTCGGGTACTCCTGGCCCTTCACCCTCGGGCACCTCCTGGTGTTCGTGGCAGCACTTGCGCTGGTGGCAGTCGGCGCCCGGCGCGGATGGCGCACGTGGCTCGTTGGCGCGTTCGTCCTCGTTGCCATCTGGAGTGTAGCGGGCTGGACCGCGATGCACCACGCCATCCAGATCAACGAGCCCGTGCGGATTCCCACCAGCTCGTTCCTGGCGTCGGGAGCGGGGCGCGTACTCGAGCTCGGTGCAGGGTCGGGCCGCGCGACCGTCGGGGTGCTGCTGGCTCGCCCCGGCGTCCGCGTGACCGCCGTCGATGTGTACCGCGGCTACTACGGCATCGACGACAACACACCCGAGCGGCTGAAGCGAAACGCCGAGATCGCCGGCGTCGGCGATCGCGTCGACGTCCGGACCGCCGACATGCGCCAGTTGCCGTTCCAAGAGGGCGAGTTCGACGCGGCCATCAGCGTGGCCGCCATCGACCACCTCTACTGGCCCGACATCGACCGCGCGCTGCTCGAGACGGCCCGGGTGTTGAAACCGGGCGGGCAGTTCCTCGTCGTCAGCCTCAACCCCGACGCGTGGGTGCACGTCGCCATGCCGATCTCGATGCATGGGCACGGCTACTGGGGGCGGTCGCAGAGGCGCGAGCGCTGGCGCCAGGCGTTCGCAGCGAGCGGGTTCGATGTCGCCGAGTTCGGCACGGCACCGGCCACGCTCTACTGGCTGGTGACGAAGCGCTGACGAACGTCGAAACGCCATCGACGGTCCTCGAGTACCCACGATGGCACACTCTGAAGCATCAGTCGCACCGTCGCCGATTCTGGAGCGTTGCGTCACCAGAGTTCGCAATCAGCGCCAGCCGAGTTCCGGAACGAAGTACTTGAGGATGCTACGCGTGGCTCACGCCGGTCTCCGCCGTCCTTCCACGCCACACGACAGGCGTTGATCTGCTTGCGCTGCTGCCATCGCCCGATGGACGATCGACGATCCAGGAATTCCATGCAGCGATAGTCAAGGAGACGCCTGTGTCCAAGCTTCGCGTGAACGCCTTTACCGTGTCGGCCGACGGCTTCGGCGCCGGCCCCGACCAGGGCCGTGACCAACCGCTCGGCCGCGGCGGCGAACAACTGCACCAGTGGTTCCTTCCAACCCGCACCTTCCAGCGGAACGTCCTGAGGCGAGATGGCGGGACGACCGGCATCGACAACGACTTCGCGGCACGCTCGTTCGAGAATCTCGGCGCCTGGATCATGGGCCGCAACATGTTCGGACCGGTGCGCGGACCCTGGCCGGACTATGAGTGGAAGGGCTGGTGGGGCGCCAATCCACCGTACCACGTGTCGGTCTTCGTCCTGACCCAGCATCCGCGCCCGCCGCTGGAGATGGAGGGCGGCACCGTCTTCCATTTCGTCACCGAGGGGATCGAGGCGGCGCTGGACCAGGCGCGGGCGGCCGCTCGAGGTAAGGATGTGCGAATCGGCGGCGGAGCAGCCACCATCCGCCAGTATCTGCGGGCCGGACTACTCGACGAGATACACCTCGCCATCTCGCCGATCCTGCTCGGACAAGGCGAGCCCTTGCTCGAAGGCATCGACCTTCCCGCGCTCGGCTACAGAGTGAAGGAGCACGTCTCCACCGAGGCGGCGATGCACTTAGTGGTGGGACGGTAGGCTCCGAAGCCAGGTGTAGCATTGCACTGCTGTATCCCGGCGTCCCGGCTCGGAAGTTCGCCGAGGTACGGTCCAGTTTGACGGTGGCCTCAGCCAGTGATTAACTGGCTGGTACATCCCGCTCATCTGCAAGCTCATCTTTGCCTGCTGCGCGCCGTGCCAGGGAGATTTGTATGAAATCGATCGGTCTTGTCGTTTTGCTCGGGTTGATCGGATCGGCGTGCGGCGGCTCGTCGCCGTCGGCTGTTTCCCCGGTTGGGCCCACGAACACCGTACCGGAGAGGAGCGTCACCGGAACCTGGTCCGGTCCGGCAGCGGACAGTGGCGGACAGCAGCAGATGGGCTGGACCATCACACAGAACGGCAGCACCGTTACCGGTAACATGACGTTTGCGAACAGCGGGCGGGGCATGATGGGACGGGGCACGTTGCACGGTACGTGGGACGGGCAGACGTTCACCTTCCGCATCGAGATCCCCAACGGGGGTTTCGGCGGCATGATGGCATCCTGCGCCCTTGTATTGAACGGTCAGGCAACGCTCGACGAACACCGGCAGACGATGATGGGGACGTATGCAGGGCAGGTGTCGGGGACGATGCCAGGGCCGGGGCCGTGGTCGGGATCGGGCCCGTCTCCTGGCGGCATGATGAATCAGATGCAGCCGTGCGGAGGTCTGCTGAACAGCGGCCAGTTCACGCTGACCCGGTAGCTCCTGTGGTGCTCGTCGGTCGTGGCGCGGTTCTAGCTTCGCGAACCTGATGCTACACTGTGATCGTGCGTCGGTTCCTCGTCGCCATGATCGTCGCCGTGCTCGCGATCAGCGCTTCAGGAGTTTCGAGCCTGATCGTCACCGAGCCGTGCAACGCCGGCCAGTTGGCCGGTGAAGACGACGGCAGATGCCCACCGACGTGCGTCACCTGCGGGTGCTGCGCCCAAGCCGTCGAGCCTGCGACCGTCACCACGGGCAAATCGCTGGACGTCCTCGCCACCTGCATCACTGCCGTCCTGCCTCCGCTGCCGCGCACCGATCCGCGAGAGATTCTGCACGTCCCAAGGCCCCGCCTCGCCTAGACATCTGAAACGTCTGGTCGATCACCCATAGGACCGATCCACCGGTCCCAGAGGTCTTCCCATGCGCATCCGGAGTCGTGCCGTCGCGCTCTGCGCGGCGGTTTGTGTGCAGACGGGCGTCGCAGACGCGCAAGAGCGCACCCTCACGCTGGCCGACGTGTTGGCGCGGGCGCGCGAGCAGGCGCCGCAAATGGTCAGTGCGAGGCTTGCCCTCGAGGAGACGCGGGGCCGGCTCATCGGTGCCTCGCTTCGGTTTCAGTCGAATCCCGAGCTGGACGCGGGCTTCGGGAACCGGCGAGGGCCGGACGGGCGCTTCACCGATTTCGAGGTCGGGCTGGGACAGACGTTCGAACCCGGCTCTCGGCGCTCGGCTCGAACGGCTGGGGCCCATGCGGCGATCGCTCAAGGCGCTGCGAACGCGGACGAAACCCTGCGGGCGGTCCTGCGCGCGGCGGCCAGCGCCTACCTTCGGGGTCTTCACGCCGAGGAACGCATCCGACTGCTCAACACAAACGAGCAGCTGGCGGCCGCGGTCCACTCGGCTGCAGCACGGCGCTTCAAGGCGGGCGACATCGCGATCCTCGACGTGAACATTGCACGGGCGACCGTTGCACGAGTACGAGCAGAGCGCGAGGGGGCCGAGGCCGTCAGGACGCTGGCGATGGGTGAGCTCCATCAGCTCCTTCAGCTCGATGGGGACATCCGACTGGAAGGAACGCTGGCGGCGGGGACCGATGCGGACTTGACCGCCTTGCTTCGCTCAGCCGAGCAGCGTCCAGAGCTTCGGGCGCTCGAAGCGGGCGCTCAAGAGGCTGAAGCGGAGGCCCGGCTCGGTCGCGCCTTTGCGAAACCAGACTTCGGGGTCGGCGTCCGCTACGCCCGCGAAGAAGGCGACGACATCGTCTTCGGTGGGCTGACGATTTCGCTGCCCGTGTTTTCCAAGGGGCAGGAACTTCAAGCCGTCGGAGTCGCCCGAGCCCGGCGCCTTCGTGCCGAGCTGGAGGCGGCCCGCGGCCGCGTGCGCGTGGAGGTGCGGTCGGCATTCGAGGCGTACTCGCGTCGGCTGGCCGCGATCCGCATCCTGGAGGCCGAGGCCATTCCAGGCCTCGACGAAAACGAAACGCTCACTACGCGGAGCTTCGAGGCCGGGCAGATCGGGCTGCCGGAGCTGCTGCTCATCCGGCGGGAGACCCTCGACACGCGCTCTCAATACCTCGACTCGCTCCTGGAAGCAGCGTTAGCCCGGATCGATCTGGACTCCAGCGCGGGAATCCTGCAATGACAATGAAACGACTGTTCGTCTCCGCCGCATGCGCAGTGGTTGTGAGCTGCGGCGGAGGGTCGGAGCGCCATGCAAAGCCGCCAGCGTCGCCGGAGACGCACACGGCCGAGGCCAGTCCTGCATCGGATGCCAACACCGTCCGCATCGAGGAGGGCATGCTGCGCGACCTTCGTATCACGGTCGCCCAGGTGGAGGCCCGACCGGGAGGCGAGCGCCTCACCCTGCTGGGTGAGTTGGCTGTGGACGAGCGCGCGTACGCCGAAGTGGGCGTGCCGGTACAGGCGCGTGTGACGCGCCTGCACGCCAATGCCGGCGAACGGGTGCGGCGAAGCCGAATCCTCGCAGAGGTGACGAGCCGTGAACTGGGACAGGCGCGAGCTGAGTACCTCTCGGCTGAAGCGCGTGTGAAGCTCGCGGACGCGGCCCTGGAGCGCAAGCGGGCCCTGGCGGCGGAGAAGATCGCCCCCTTGCGGGAGGTGCAGGAAGCAGAGTCGCAGGCGGCGGAGGCACGTGCGGCGTTGCGCGCCGCCCGGGCGACGATAGGCGCCTTCGGCTTGGAACCGCCTTCGAGCGACACCTCAGACGCCACGTCCTCCACGTTCGTCCTGAGGTCCCCCGCTCCGGGATCCGTCATGGAGCGGAACGCCACCGTGGGGCAGATGCTCGATCCTTCCACGCCCGCCTTTCGCATTGCGGATCTGTCGACGCTCTGGCTCACGGTCCACGCGTTCGAACGCGATGCCGTGCGCATTCAGAGTGCCGTGGCTGCGAGGCTGGTCTTCCCTGCCCTCCCCGGACAGGACTTCCCAGGCACGGTCGCAATGGTTGGAAGTCAGGTGGACCCGGAGTCCCGGACGGTACCGGTGCGTATCGACGTGAGGAACACGAGCGGCCTGCTGCGGCCAGGCATGTCGGCGACCGCCGTCCTTCCCGTCGGTGAGGCAGGCGGTCGGGTCCTCACTGTGCCGGTTGCGGCGGTCCAGCGGGTCAGCAACGAGTGGTGCGTCTTCCTGCCGAAGGACGACCGGACCTTCGAGATTCGACGCATCGGTCGGGGGCGCGACCTGGGTGGCGAGGTGGAGGTCCTTTCGGGGCTCGGCGCGGGCGACGCGGTTGTCGTCGATGGCGCGTTTCTGCTCAAGGCCCAGGCCGAGCGAGCCGACGCGGGCCATCACGGACACTGAGGACTGCACATGATCTCCCGTCTGATCCGCCAGTCGTTCTTCTCGCCGCTTCTGACGGCACTGCTCGTCGCCGCCGGGACGGTGATCGGCGGGTTCTGGATACAGGACCTCCGGCGCGATGTGTTCCCGGATCTCTCGGCCCCGGTGTTCAACGTCATCGCGCAGAACGCCGCGATGGGGGCCGAGGAGCTGGAACGGGCGATCGCCATCCCGCTCGAGGTCGCCCTTGCCGGCCTTCCGGATGTACGACGCGTGCGCTCGAACTCTCAGCTTGGCGTGGCGCAGGTCACCATCGAGTTCGATCCGGACGCGGACTACTACCGGTCGCGGCAGTTCGTGGCGGAGCGGGTGGGCCAGGTGACGGGGCAGCTTCCACCGGGCACCGATCCGCCTCTGATCTCGAGCTTGACCGGGCGGCTGAACGAGATCTTCGAGTTCACCCTCGAGGCCGAACCGGGCGCGGCGGATCTGATGACGCTCCGCGATCTGGCGGAGTTCGAAGTCAACAACAGGCTGTTGGCAGTTCCGGGTGTCGCCGCCGTCGAACGCCTGGGCGGCTACCTGCGCCAGTTCCAGGTGCAGCTCGATCCAGAACGGCTCTCGGCCCGTCGCATCACCCTGGACGAGGTGTTGCACGCGGTGGAGGAATCCAACCTGAATGCGTCGGGCGGCATCGTGTCCCAGGGGCCCATCGAATGGACGGTCCGGGCGCTCGGCCGGGCGCAGTCGGTCGAGGATCTGCGGAGCACGGTGGTGGCGACACGCGGGAATGTCCCCGTCCTCCTGGGTGACGTCGCGGACATCCGGGAAGCGCCAGCCGTCAGGAGGGGCGTCGCACACCGCTTGAAGGGCGAGGTGGTCAGCGCCCGGGTCATCAAACAGTTCGGGTCGGACACGGTGCAGGTGGCCGACGGTATTCGCCGGGCGCTGGACGACCTCAGGCGTGCACTGCCCGCAGGTGTGCGGCTTCGAATCGTCTATGACCAGTCAGACCTGGTGTCGTCCGCGCTCGGTGGGGTAGGCCGCGCCGTCATGCTGGGCGGTGTCTTCGTCGTCCTGGTGGTTCTGCTGCTGCTCGGGAACGTCCGCGCCGCGCTCGTCGTGACGTTCACCATTCCCTTGTCAATCGCCCTCGCAGGACTCCTCCTGAGACCCCTCGGTGTCGGGCTGAACACGATGACGCTCGGCGGTCTGGCCATCGCGGTGGGGCTGCTCGTCGATGCCTCGATCATCATGGTCGAAAACATCCTGCACAGGCTGGCAGGTGCGAGGACGAAGCGCGAGGGGCGCGAGCGGGCGCTGTCGGCCGCGCTCGAGGTCGCCCGTCCCATCGCCTTCGCGACCCTGATCGTCATCGTCGTGTTCCTGCCGCTCTTCGGCATGACCGGCATCGAAGGACGCATGTATCAGCCGCTGGCGGCAGCGGTGATCGCGGCCGTGGTCGCGGCGCTCGTTCTGGCGCTGACGCTGGTCCCGGTCGTGGCCGGTCACGTGCTCCGGCCTCCCCGGCCAGGAGCGAACGAGGACGTGGCTGTCCTGCGCAAGGTCAAGAAGTGGTACGCGCCGACGCTCGATCGCTGCCTGCGGCACCCGGTTGTGGTGGCGCTGGTGACCCTCGCGATCGCCCTGCCATCGCTTCTCGTCGGGCTTCGAATCGGCAGCGACTTCATGCCGCAACTCGACGAGGGCGCCTTCCTGCTCCAGACGATCCTCCCTGCCGAGGCCGCGCTCGATGAAGTGGATCGGCTGAATCATCGAGTGGAGGACATACTCCGAGAGGTCCCCGAGGTCGAGGAAGTGGTGCGAAGGACCGGCCGAGCCGAGCGGACCGAGGACCCGATGCCGCACACCGTGTCCGACGTGCTCGTGGTTCTCAAGCCTGAGCGATCCCGCGGTCTTGAAGAGATCGAGGCCGACATGCGGGAGCGGCTGGAAGGACTGCCGGGCATCGCCGTCCTGTTCACGACACCGCTCGGGATGCGCATCGACGAAGGGCTCGGTGGGACGCCGGCCGACCTCTCGGTCCGGATCTTCGGGCCGGACCTCGACGAGTTGTCGAGGCTCGCGGAACAGGTCGAGGGGCTCGTGAGCCGGGTCCGCGGCATGGCGGATCTCCGGACCGAACAGTTGACGGGTTTACCGCAGCTTCAAATTGCGGTGAATCGCCAGGCGGCGGCGCGGGTGGGGTTGGCACCAGGCGACGTCATTCGAGCGGTGAGAATCGGGCTGGTCGGGGAAGAGCAGTCCGAAATCTGGATTGGGCAGCGACGGTTCGACCTGGTCGTACGACTGCGCGACGATCGGCGGGACAGCTTCGAGGCCATCCGTACGCTGCTCATCGACGGTCACGACGGAACCCGGATACCTCTCGGACAGCTGGCAGAAGTCACCCAGACCTTTGGCCCGGCCGCCATCCGGAGGGAAGCGGGAACTCGCCGTATCGCGGTTGAAGCCTCGGTGAGCGGTCGTGACCTCGGCAGCACGGCGGCGGACGTGAGGGACGTGCTGGTCAAGGAGCTGAAGCTGCCCGCCGGCTACTTCTTCGATCTTGGCGGCCGCGTGGAGAGCCAGGCGCGGGCGTCCCGCTCGCTCACACTCGCGATTGGTACGGCCCTCTTCGGCGTGTTCGTGCTCCTGCTGATTGCGCTGGGGTCGGCTGTCGAGGCCTTCTTGATTCTCGGCACCGTCCCAGTTGCGTTCGTCGGTGGGATTTTCGCGCTCGTCCTGACCGGCGAGACGTGGAACGTGTCGTCGCTCGTGGGCTTGATTGGGTTGTTCGGAATCGCCGTCCAGAACAGTCTGGTGTTGGTCACACAGACACGAGGCCTGGCGGCAGAGGGTCGGAGCCTGTCCGAGGCCGTCCGCGAGGCGAGCATCGGGCGCGTGCGCCCGAAGTTGATGACGGCTGCGACCGCGACGCTCGGCCTGCTACCCCTGCTGTTGCTGCGTCTGCATGGGACCGAAATCGAACGTCCGCTCGCGGTCGTGATGATTGGGGGGCTGGCAACCTCCACGCTCTTCACGTTGCTGGTGCTCCCGACCTTCTACCTGCATGTGCACGGTTGGTTGGAACAGCGCAAAGCGCGATCCTCGGGCGCAGGCCCGGCATGAAGAATCCGTACTCCACCAGCGCCACGTGTCCTCGTCTGTTCGGAGGCGTATGTCACGACTGTTGCCTCTGTGTCTCGCCGTCTGCTCATTGTCTCTTTCGGCGCCAGTGCTGGCCCGGCAGCGGCTGACCGAGTCGGAGGCGGTCGCTCGCCAGCCACGGTCCGACTCCGGACTTCGAGCGATATGGCCGGCCGCGTCAGGGCTCTCGTGGCGAGGCGATGTAGGGTTGTGCTCGCTTGTTCATGGGTTGCGGGGAGCCGCGCTCGGTTTACGAGGCGACCTCGCGGTAGGCACGAAGGAGGATCTGGACTGCAGCCCCAAGCTGCTCGCCGGTCGTCGATCGACCGACGGAGAGCCGGACGGCTCCCAGCGCCAGAGTGCGGTCCATGCCCATGGCGAGGAGCACGGGCGATGGCGCGTCGGCGCCTTCGTGGCACGCGGATCCGGTGGAGGCGGCAAGCTCCGGGGCGGCGGCGAGCAGCGCGTTGCCGGATACCCCGGGGAACGAGACATTCAGCGTGTTGGGCAGCCGCTCGGTGGGGTGGCCGTTGAGGTGGAGTCCCGGGACGACGAGGTGCAGTTGTTCCCACAACTCTTCACGAAGCTGCCGCTGCCGGGCGAACTCGACCTCGAGGTCTTGGATAGCCACGAGACACGCCTGACCCAGGCCCACGATCGAGGCCACGTTCTCGGTGCCGGGTCGCAGGCCGCGCTCGTGGCCAGCGCCAAGGACCAGCGGCGCCAGCTCGGTGCCCCTGCGAACGTACAGCGCGCCAACTCCTTTTGGTGCGTAGAGCCTCTTCGCGGCCGCCACGGCGTCCCCCATCAGGAAGACGGTGACCGACACCTCCTCGACCTTGCAGAGGAGGTTCACCGCGAGACGCAACCCGTTGTAGGTGCGCTCGGTCCCGTACGGTTGGTCGTTGAGAATCATGAGGACGTTCACGCTCGACGCTCCTTTGCGCGATTCGACGGCCCGACGCCGCGCTCGACGGGCAGCCCGGCGTCGCGCCATTCCGGGTAGCCCTCCCTCAAGCGGACCGCGTCGACGCCGCGCCGGCGCAAGGCCCGGACGGCTTCGGCGGCCAGCACGCAGTAGGGACCGCGGCAGTAGGCGACGACGCGGCGGCCGCGCGGCAAGTCGGCCAGCCGCCGCTCGAGCTCGGCGAGCGGGACGGAGAGGGCCCCGGCGATGTGGCCCGCGACGAATTCCTCCACCGGGCGCACGTCGAGCACGACGACGTCTCGCCTTCGGGCACGCCGCAACAGCTCTTCCTTCTCCACCGGTTCGAGCCCGTCGGTGCTGTCGAAGTAGTCGCCCACCAGGCGGCCGACCTCCGCAAGCCTGGCCTCGGCCAGCGCCTGTAGCGAGCGATAGCCTTCCAGGACCATCGGGTCGGCGAGGCGGTAGAAGACCTGGAGCCCTTCCTTGCGAGACGCAACCAGGTTGGCGGCCTTGAGCACCTGCAGGTGCCTGGAGGACTCCGGGCGAAGAAAGCAGCCCGCGAGGCCGTAGGGCTGCGGGACGCGCTCGACTTCTCCTGCAGAGGCAACCTGCCACGGCGGAGCCGCGCGTTGGCGCCAGCGTGGCCTGAACGTTCCGCCGAGCCATCCTGTAGAATCGTACCGTGCGGGCGGTACGGCTCTACCTCATCGAAGTCATCGGTGTCGCCTTGCTGGCGAGCGGGTTCTTCCCGCCTGAGCACCTGCACCACTCGACCGCCACGCGCCCCCCGGTCGTTCACTCCCATTTCGAGGCCGTCGGGTCCACCACGGGTCCGCATCACCCGGGTTCTCTCGACGCCGATCAGGACGACCACCATACGGCGGTGGACATCGAGCGAGTGATCGCGGCCGGCCCGCGGGCCGCCTCGCCCGGTGCGCCCGCCCTCGTTCCGGCCTTCGCGCCGCTGCCGACCTTGCACGCCGTGCTTGGCGCGCTGCCGGCCTGGGAACCGGCCGGTACCCCCTCTCCCCCTCCGCGCCTGGCTGCTTCCCGCGCTCCGCCCGCCTGATCCAGTCCGAGATCCGTACTCCGCCAGCCTACCCGTCCTCGTGTTCGGAGGCGTATGTCACGACTGTTGCCTCTGTGTATCGCTGTCTGCTCGGCTTCCCTGTCCGCTTCGGCGCTGGCCCAGCAGCCGTTGACTGAGTCGGATGCCGTCGCTCGCTTGTCGGTCGAGAGTCCCCGTGCGCGCGCCGTCCGGGCCGAGGTCGACCTCGTCCGCGCCGACGCCCTGGCGGCCGGCCGCGTGCCGAACCCGCGACTGACGGTCAGCCGCGAATCCGTCGCGGGCGTCAGCGAGGGGTTCCTGCTCGTCTCCCAATCGCTGCCCATCACGGGGTATCGCGGGCTGCGAGTCGACAGCGCCGCTCAGCACGTTCGGGCGTCGGAACTGCGGGCGGACGATCTGTTGCGGCGTCTTCGCGGAGACGTTCGGCGGGCGTTCGTGGACCTCAGCGCACAGGAAGCGCGGGAGCGCGAGCTCGACTCCGCGTTGACGTCCCTGCGGTCGCTCGCCGAGACCCTGGCGCGGCGAGAGCAGGCCGGCGACGCTGCCGGCTTCGACCGCCTGCGCGCTGAACGGGAGGCCCTGGACATGGCCGCCACTCTCGGCGAAGCCCGCGCCGAACGGGGCCGCGCCCAGGGTGTCCTCGCCTCCTTCTTCTTTCCGCCACCTGACCCGGTCACCCTCCACGCGGCGTCGCTGTCCGACGATCAGGTCGCGCTGCCGCCCGCTGAAGACCTGGTGGCGCGGGCGGAGACCAACCGGCCGGACCTTCAGGCGATGGAGCGCGACATCGAGGCCGCGCGTCTCGCGGGGTCCGCAGCTGCCCGCAGCCGGGTGCCGGAGCCCGAGGTGGTCGCGGGCATGAAGACGTCGAGCGTCGGCGTCGATCGGCAAGGCTGGGTGCTGTCCCTGCTTGCGTCGATTCCGCTCTTCGATCGGGCGCAGCCAGAACGCGCACAGGCTGCGGCACGCGAGGCTCTGGCGACTGCCCAGCGTGATGCGCTTCGCACAGAGATCGGCAGTGGTGTTCGTGGTCTCCGGTTGGCGGCCCAGGAGCGGCGGACGGCGGCCCGGAGTTACCGGCAAGAGGCGGTGCCCCGTTCCGACGAACTGCGCCGCATCGCCCAAGTCAGCTATGACGCGGGTGAACGCGGGATCCTCGAACTGCTCGACGCGTATCGGTCCGCAGCCGACGCCCGCCTGCGCCTCCTGGAACTGGATGCCGCCGCCGCACACGCGGACATCGACCTGGAACTGGCGACTGCCGTGGAGATTCGCAAATGACCCCGAGAACCAAGATCAGCATCGCGCGCGCGTTGGCCATTGCGGCGTCGCTCCTGGTCGTCGGCTGCGGGCGTGGCACGCCGGCCTCGCCGGCTCCAGAGCTGCCAACGCTCAGCGTGAGCCATTGGACGGACGTCACGGAACTGTTCATGGAGCACCCACCCCTCGTCGCGGGGGCCACCGTGCGCATGGCCGTTCATCTCACGACCATGAACGACTTTCGCCCGCTCAACGAGGGACGACCGTCGGTCGAACTCAGGGGCGCCGATGGACGTGTGACGACCCTGCCGGGATCGGCGCCGTTGCGCCCTGGAGCATTTCGGGTTGAAGGGACCGTGCCGGCGGCGGGGTCGTACACATGGGGCGTGCGGGTGCAGAGTCCCCGGGTCACGGACTTCCACGAGCTGGGCAAGATCGTCGTCTTCCCGAGCGAGGAAGCTGCCAGGTCCGCCCCCACTCCACCCGAGGGACCGCCGGCCATCGCGTACTTGAAGGAACAACAGTGGACCAGCGAGTTCGGGACGGTGGTCGTTCGCGCGGAGGCCGTACGGCATTCGCTCCGAGCCCCGGCCATCGTGACGCCGCCAGCCGGCGGTGAAGCCGTCGTGGCGGCGCCTGCCACCGGCCGGCTCGTGACGACGCGCCTGCCGCGGGTCGGCGATCGCGTTTCCGCGGGGGTGCTCCTGGCCCGTTTCGAGCCGCGCCTCGCCGGCCTGCAGGACCGGGCGACGCTCGTGCAGCAGGTCGCTGAAGCTCGGGCGGGCGCTCAGGCGTCTGAAGCCGAGCAGCGGCGAGCGGAACTCCTGCTCGCTGAGCGTGCGGTCCCCTCGCGGCGGCTCGAAGAGGCGACGCGCGGGCTCCAGGTGGCCAAGGCGCAGCTCGAGGCTGCTGAGACACGGCTCGAGCAGCGCGACCAGACGTTGCGGTCGGGTGGGGCAGCGGCCGGAGGGAACGCCTTCGACGTGCGGGCTCCCATAACGGGCACTGTTGTGACGGTGTCTGCGACGCCTGGCGCCGCCTACGAAGAGGGCACGGAACTCTTCCGGATCGTCCGGACCGACCCCGTCGGCATCGAGGTACACGTGCCGCCGTCGGCCGGCGACGTAAGGACCCAGGTGACGGACGTCGCCCTGGACGTGCCGGGCTACGGCAGCCCGGTGCAGGCCCGCATCCTCCGGCAGGGGCATGCGGGTGTGGTCGACCCCAAGCTGCGTGCGCTCGTGCTGCGCTTCGAAGTCGCGAATGAGGATGGCCGGCTGCTGGTGGGCCAGGCGGGCACCGCGGTGCTGTACCTCAAGGACCGTGTGACGGTGCCGGTCGTTCCAGCGACGGCGATTCTCACCGAGGCCGGGCGGCCGTTCCTCTTCCTCCAGGTCGGCGGCGAGAGTTTCGAGAAGCGCATGGTCGAGCTGGGCGCACGGGACGGGGACCGCGTCGCCGTGACGACGGGCGTGAAGCCCGGCGATCGGGTCGTGATGCGGGGCACGTACGACATTCAACTGGCGTCCGCGGCGAAGGGGTTGCCGGCGGAAGGGCATGTCCACTGAGGTGATCGATGAAACGACTCATTGAATGGTCCGTCGATCACCGTTGGATGGTCATGGTCTGCTCGATCCTGCTGCTGGCCGCCGGCTGGTGGTCCGCGCGGGACATGCCCATCGACGTGTTCCCGGATCTCACGGCTCCCACCGTGACGGTGCTGACGGAAGGCCAGGGGATGTCGCCCGGAGAGATGGAGGCGCTCGTCACGTTCCCCATCGAGACGGCGGTCAACGGGGCGTCCGGGGTCCGGCGGGTTCGCTCAGCCACTGCGCTCGGGATCTCGGTGACATGGGTGGAATTCGACTGGGGGACCGACATCTACATTGCGAGGCAGATCGTCGGCGAGAAACTGTCGCTCATTGCCGGGTCGCTCCCGCCCCAGGCCGGGCGGCCGATCCTCGCGCCCATCTCGTCGATCATGGGTGAGATCCTGTTCTTTGCCGTTTCGTCCGATACACGGGACCCCATGGACCTGCGGACGATCGCCGATACCGCCATTCGGCGACGCCTCCTCGCCGTCCCGGGCGTCTCCCAGGTCACCCCTATCGGAGGGGAAGAGAAGCAGTACCAAATCGTCGCCGACCCTGCCCGGATGCGAGCGAGCGGCGTGTCGATCGATCAGCTCATCGCCGCCGTCGAGGCAGCCAGCAGCAACACGTCTCCGGGCGTGTTCGTCGAGGGGCCCCAGGAGTATGTGCTCGAGGCCATCGGCCGCGTCAGAAGCGTCGATGACATCGGGACCTCGGTGGTCATTCGGCATGGCGATCGGCCTGTGCTGGTCAGCGACGTCGCGGACGTGCGCCCGGGTGCCGCACTGAAGCGCGGCGAAGGCTCCAGAAACGGCCGTCCGGCGGTCATCATGGGCGTCCAGAAGCAGCCCGGGGCCAACACCATCGAGCTGACCCGCCGTCTCGACGCCGAGCTCGACGCCCTGCAGCGCGAGATCGGCGGCGTGACGATCGACCGGCGGATCTTCCGCCAGGCCGACTTCATCGAGACCGCGATCGACAACGTGATCGAAGCGCTTCTCTTCGGTGGCCTCCTAGTGGTCCTGGTCGTGGTGCTCTTCCTCGCCAACATGCGCGCGGCCGCCATCACCCTGACGGCCATCCCGTTGTCCCTGGCTGCCGCCATCCTCGTTCTGCGTGGGATGGGTGCCACCCTCAACACGATGACGCTCGGGGGACTGGCGATTGCCATCGGCGCCCTGGTGGACGATGCGATCATCGACGTCGAGAACGTCGTGCGACGGCTGCGCGAGAACCAGTCACGGCCGCCCGAGGAGCGCCAGTCCGCCCGCGACATCGTTCGTGACGCCACGGTGGAGATCCGGTCATCCATCGTGTTCGCGACCCTCATCATCATCCTGGTGTTCCTGCCGGTCTTCGGGTTGTCGGGTGTCGAAGGGCGGCTGCTCGCGCCGCTCGGCTTCGCGTACATCGTGGCGCTGGCGGTCTCACTGGCCGTGGCCATCGTGGTGACCCCTGCCCTCTGCGCGATCTTCCTGCCCCGCGCCCGGTCCGTGGCTCGCGGACACGAAGGGTGGGTGGCCCGTCACCTGAAGGGTCACTACGCCCGTTGGCTACCCACGGTGCTCGATCGGCCTCGCGGGGTGATGGTGGTCTCCGCGTTGCTGTTGGCGGCTTCGGCTGGAGGGCTCGTTCTGGCTGGGTCCGCTTTTCTTCCGGAATTCCACGAGGGCACGCTGACGCTGAGCATGAACACGATGCCAGGGACGTCCCTGGCCAAGTCCGACGAGATCGGCCGCCGCGTCGAAAAGATCCTCCTCACCCAGCCCGAGGTGGTCGCGACGGCGCGGCGGCAGGGGCGGGCGGAATACGACGAACACGTGCAGGGCGTGGAGGGTGCCGAGATCGACGTGGGCCTTCGGGAGACAGGCCGCCCCCGGGCGGAACTGCTCGCGGAGCTGCGACGCCAGTTCTCGGCGATCCCCGGCACCAACGTGGTGATCGGCCAGCCGATCTCTCACCGGATCGACCACATGCTGTCCGGGACGCGCGCGAACATCGCGATCAAGATTTTCGGCGACGACCTCGGCACCCTCAGGCGACTTGCGGAGGGTGTGCAGGAGGCGGTGAGCGGGATCGAGGGAGTGGCGGACCTCTCGGTCGAGCACCAGGTCGATGTGGACACGATACGCTTCGTCCTCGATCGCGGCGCCCTCGCGCGGTACGGCCTGCGGATCGACGACGTGACGAGGACGATCGAAACGGCGTTCGCGGGGACCACCGTGGGCCGCGTCTTCGAGTCCGGCATGTCGTTCGACCTCGTGGTGAAGCTGAGCCAGGGCCCCGATCCGGACTTTGAACGCATTGCCACGCTGCCAATCGACACGCCCGACGGCACGACGGTGCCGGTGAACACCGTCGCACGCGTAGTCCGGGAGGAGAGTCCCAACATGGTGCTGCGCGAGAACGTGCAGCGTCGGATCGTCGTGTCCTGCAACGTGGCGGGCCGTGATCTCGGTGGCGTCATCGACGACATCAGGCGAGAGGTCGCCTCGCAGGTCTCCTTCCCGAGTGGGTACCGGGTCGAGTACGGGGGCCAGTTCGAGAGCCAACAGAGTGCGTCCCGGCGCTTGGTCTTGCTTGGAGCCGTCGCACTCGCGGGGTTGTTCACGCTGCTGATGCTCGCCTTCGGGCGGACGAGGGATGCGCTCATCGTGATGGTCAACCTGCCGCTGGCGCTCATCGGCGGCGTGGCAGGGGTCTACGTCGCGGGCGGGGTCCTGAGCGTGGCGTCGATCATCGGGTTCATCACGCTGTTCGGGATCGCCACCAGAAACGGCATCATGCTCGTGTCGCACGTCCAGCACCTGCTGGAGCATGAGGGCGTGACCGACTTCCGGACGGCCGTGATCCGGGGGTCGCAGGAGCGGCTCATCCCCATCCTGATGACGGCGCTCGCCGCTGGCCTGGCGCTCATCCCGTTGGCCCTGAGCGGCGGACGGGCGGGAAGCGAGATTCAAACGCCGATGGCCATCGTCATCCTGTGCGGCTTGACGACGTCGACCATTCTCAACATGGCGGTGGTGCCGACGCTCTACCTGCGGTACGGACAGCCGCGGGTCCGCACGGAGGAGCTCCCGGCGTAGCGGGCTGATCCTCGCGTCAGCGAACCGGAAGGACCCCCGGCCTGCGCGCGCAGCGGGAGGATTGGAGCGGCCAAGTGACGTCAAGCGGTCACAACCCCGGCGTCATCACTTCACTGCCGCCCGACGGCCGTCTGCTCTTTCTGACGCGATCCCTCCGCCTCTTCGGCTACGGCGTCATATCGGTCATCCTCGCGCTGTACCTTGCAGAGATCGGGGTCACGGAGTGGAGGATCGGGTGGCTCCTCACATGGACCCTTGCCGGCGATACCGCCATCTCCTTGTGGATGAGTGCCCGCGCGGACCGGGCGGGCAGGAGGAGGATGCTCGTCCTCGGCGCGCTCCTCGTCGCTGCCGCCGGTAGTGTCTTCGCTTCGACCGAGGCGTACTGGCTCCTGGTGCTGGCTGCCACGGTTGGCGTCATCAGCCCGAGCGGCCACGAAGTCGGCCCCTTCCTGTCCATCGAGCAAGCGGCCCTGTCGCAGGTCCTGCCGGACGACCGTCGCACAGGGGTGTTCGCGTGGTACCACCTCGCTGGTTCGCTGGCCGGGGCCTTGGGTGCGCTGGCAGGTGGAGGCGCCGTCGATTTCCTCCAACGCTTCGGGTGGTCGCCGCTCGGGAGCTTCAGGGCGGTGATTGCCGTCTATGCGGGGCTCGGGCTGGTCATGGCCGGCCTCTTCCTTCGGCTGACGCCCGCCGTTGAACCTTCGAGAGTCGGCAACCGGTCGTCACCACGGGTGCTCGGCCTGCACCGGTCGAGGCGGGTCGTGTTCAAGCTGTCGTCACTCTTCGCCCTCGATGCGTTCGGCGGGGGCTTCGTCGTTCAGAGCATGGCCGTCTACTGGTTCCACCTGCGCTTCGGCGTCGAGGGGACGACGCTCGGGGCGATCTTCTTCTCCGCGAACATCCTGGCGGGCATTTCGGCTTTCATCGCAGTCTGGCTGGCCCGTCGAATCGGCCTGATCCCGACGATGGTGGTCACTCACATCCCGTCGAACGTGCTCCTGATGCTGGTTCCCTTGATGCCCACGTTACCGTTGGCCGTCACCGTGTTGCTGCTCCGGTTCTCGATCTCGCAGATGGACGTCCCGACGCGGCAGTCCTACGTCATGGCGGTCGTGGAACCCGACGAGCGATCGGCCGCCTCCGGCGTGAC
Organism: uncultured Acidobacteriota bacterium; assembly: GCA_963813585.1. Classification (GTDB taxonomy): domain Bacteria; phylum Acidobacteriota; class Vicinamibacteria; order Vicinamibacterales; family Fen-181; genus JARKSS01. The sequence goes on along the minus strand of CAWEZL010000001.1, from coordinate 5,230,252 downwards.
GGGCGTCGCGCGTACCGCGGGGGCCGCGATCTCGCCGGCCATCGCGGGGATGCTCCTCTCCGTTCCCGCCCTCATCGGTGTGCCATTTCTACTGGCGGGGTCGATCAAACTCACCTACGACCTCTTGCTCTGGCGCGGGTTCAGGGCTCTCGGGCCGCAAGGAGTGGGCGGCGTCACGCCGTTGATCCCGCAGCCGAACGGTCCTCGGTCGGGGAGCGAGCGGTAGGGAGGCAGCGTGAGTCGCGGCCAGGCGCGCGAGGAGTCGGACGGTCAGTATCGAAAGGCGTACTGCAACTTGACGAGGAGCTGGTTCGAGTCCTTCATCCACCCGAGAGACGTGCCGAAATCCCGGACGTTGTGGTTGTAGATGACGAAGAGGTCGCCAACCGGCCGGAACGTCCAGCGGAGGCGCGTGTTCGTTCCGACCGAGCGGCTTGCGGTGTCGTACTGCACAAAGCTGCTGACGTCGAGGTCGGGCGACAGGTTCAGCTTCAAACGCGTGCCGATCAGCGTCGCGTCGAAATCGCCTTCCTGCAAGCGCCCGAAGTTCTGCTCGCCCGAGAGGGTGACGGTGAAGAGCGGCGCCGGGTTCCAGGCGGCCGTCACCTGGATCTGGTCGAGCCGGCCGCCGTAGAACGTGCCGAAGCGCCAGGTGATCTGGCTGCTCAACTTCCGCTTCGATGCCGTGGCGACCTCGAGGCGGTAGCGCGTCCAATGATACTTGCCCGGCGCGATGCTGACTCCCTCGGCGATCTCGAAGGGCGTGATCAGGTTGTCGCCCGCTGGCGACCAGTTGAACTCGACCCGGTCCCCGCTCTCGAAGCGCCAGTTCACTGGCGCCGTGAAGATGCTGTAGCTCTCCCATCGCCCCTGCAGGTCGGTCACGACCGACACCCGGAATTCGTTGAACATCTGCCGGATGTGCCAGAAGTGCGGCCGGGGGTCGTACTCGCCCACCAGGTCGTAGCTGTAGATACCGGGCCGCGGCACGAACCCGAGCGGGGGCTGATACCCGTCGCCCACCCGGCGAACGCTGAACGCGACATCCCAGAGATCGTTCGGGTACCAGACCTTCACGCCGGCGGCGGTCTTGTCACCGGCCAGGCCGGCCCGGTCCATCACTGACCCCCAGGCGCCCACGAGGAAGTTCCTGTTCCCCCTGAACCGTGAGGTCTGGTAGGTGAAGTCGGCGCCGGCCAGCCAACTCCGCGTCAGTCCTCTTGGATCTCCGACCGTCGCAATCACCCCGACGCTCGATTCCGCCAGGAGGTTCTGCTTGAGACGGAAGGCGCCCATGGTGGCCGCCGGCGCGATCCCGTCCTTCGCACGCGTTCGCGCCACCAGGCCGCCGAGGTTCGTGCCGCCGACCCGGCCGTTGATCTTGCCCGCGGCGAGGATCGGCACCTGTTCGCCGGCCACGAGCCCGATCCGGCGACTGTAGAAAGGCACGACGTCGGTGCCGAGGCCCGGGCCGAACTGGAAGATGTCGGCGCCTTCGAGGAACAAGGTCCGCTTCTCGGGGAAGAAGAGCGAGAACCGGGTGAGGTTGGTCTGCCGGGCATCGACCTCGGTTTCTGCGAAGTCCGTGTTCAAGGAACCGGACGCGAGCAGGTTCGGCCCGAGGCGCTGCGTCACGTCGAGGCTTGCGTGCGTGTCGTTGTCGGCTGCGGCACCGGGGGCCGGAACGTGGCCGCCCAGAACGACGGCTGGGCGCAGCGAAAGTCCCACGCCGAGGTCGAAGGCGGGGAGATCGGTCAGCAGGCCGGCGCGGCTCATCTGCGTCAGCTTGTAGTCCAGGCGCGGGCTCGCCCAGCGCGCGTTCTCCTGCAGCCGCTGAATGCGGCGCTGGATGTTGAAATGCCAGGTGGTGACGCCCTTTCGGAAGCTGATGGTCCGGATGGGGAGCCGGACTTCCGCGGTCCAGCCCATGTCGCCGCGCCGCGTCGCCGCCTCCCAGATGCCGTCCCAGTTGGCGTTCGGCTCCAGCGTTCCGGGGTCGATGAGGGCGTCATAGCGCGCCCCGCCCGGGTTCACCCAGAAGACGTACCCGGATCTCCCGTCGAAGAACGGGTCGAGCACGATCTCGATGTGATCCTCGGAGCTCATGGCGCCATCGCGCTGCTTCGTGTAGCTCACGATCCCGCTCGGATCCGGATCGTCGCACTCCACCCCGAAAACCAGTTCGTCTGCGTTGGCGAGTACGCGGACGCGCGTCCGGCCCGTCGGCCTGGCCCCCTGGACGGGTTCGAGCATGGTCAGGTCGTCGATGGCCTCCGCCTGCTTCCAGGCGTCCTCGTCCAAGACACCGTCGAGGCGGAGGTTTCCCGGGAGGAACCCCGCCTTCAAAGCCGGCGGCTGGGCGGCTTCCCGTGCTTCGCTCCGTGGCGCCGCGGAGACTTGCGCATGAACCGGTCCGGGAGAGACTACGCCGCACGTGAGCAGCAGCCAGCCCAAGAGCGTTTGATGACCTCGACGCACGCGAACGACCTCCCAGTGAACCACACCTGAGGCGGCGAACCGACCCGCTGCCGGGTGGGCGGCGGAACGGCGATTCTACCGGAAGTTGTGCGGTTCCAGGTGTCTGCCGACGCTTCGTTCCTGGCACGGGAGTACCATTGTCAGACCCTCTCCAGGAGAAAGGACGGGAGCGCATGACGGTCAAGCCCCCAGTTGTGATGAACCTCGCCGTGGTGTCGGCCGCGCTCGGGTTGGCGGCGTTGCTCGTCGGCGCCGCTCAGAGCGGCGGCGGGCAGGCAACCCGGCTCGATACGGTGGCCATCGATCGGGCGCTCGGAAGGACAGGCCAACTGAATGGCGACGTCTACCGGGTCACCTTTCCGCGTTCGGATCTCCATGTGACGAGGGACGTCGTCGCCATCAAACCGGGCCTAGCCCTGACGGGGTGGGCCGCGTTCAGGGCCGTTGGCTCCGACGCCGTCGCGCACGGCGACCTGGCCGTCAAGGAAGCCGAGGTGAACCCAGTGGTGGGCAAGCTGCGAGCGGAACGGTTGGAGGTGACCGCCATCCATAACCACCTGCTTGGTGAGTCCCCGCGCGTGATGTACGTCCATTTCTGGGGACGCGGCCCGGCAGCCCGGCTGGCCTCATCGCTGCGGGCCGCGCTCGCGGTGACCGAGACGCCACCCGCCGCGACAGCCTCTGCGACGGCCGACGAGGAGGTGCCGGGGACCGAGCAGATTCAGCACACGTTGGGGCTGCAGGGCAGCGTGAAGGGCGGAGTCCTGAGTCTCTCGAAGCCACGCCCCGAGCAGATCACGATGATGGGGGTGACCCTTCCGCCGTCAATGGGCATGGCCACGGCCATCAACGTCCAGGCTTCTGAATCGGGGAAGGTGGCATCGACCGGGGACTTCGTGCTCACTGGCGACGAGGTGAACCCGGTCATCTCGGCGTTGAACGCGCACGGCATCGAGGTGACGGCACTGCACAACCACATGATCCATGGCAGCCCTGAGTTGTACTTCATGCACTTCTGGGCGCACGACACGCCGGCGCGGGTGGCGGCCGGCCTCAAGGCGGGTCTCGACGCAATGGGACAGAAGGGGCCCGGGGGACACCGCTAACGCCGCAACCCCCGGGGCCGACACTCGTAGGCGAGGCCAGGGAACGGACGGGTCTAATCAGCGCCGGACCAGTTGCCGCGTTGAAAGATGTCACCTCGCGTCGGCTGCAGGGACGGCGGTGCGACTCTTCCGGCGATTCCAGCAGATCCGACCGCAACCTGGCCACGGTCCCTGTCCGATCATGCAGCGGGTGGTCCACGTCTTGGAGCCCGCGGTAGGGACGTGGCGACGGGGTGTAGAGCTCCGCAGGCACCTTCATCGCCAGCGCCTGGTGCGGGCGCTCCCGGTTGTCTTGCTCGAGAAGGACATCGAAGCGAGCCTGCTGTTGCAGGACACTCTCAGGATGCACATCCAATCCCATCGATCACTTACGGCCGTCCATCTTCTTCTTGGATTTCGGTGTCGTGACGCCGTTTGTGACATAACCCCTCGAGAACTCCTCTTCATCCGCCGAAGATGCCTGGCGAAGCTGATTCGCTCCGCGTCGCGGCGCGGACGGTTCTGCTCGACGCGCTCGATTCACTCGGCCCGCAGCGCGACGCGGTGATCCCCCGGCGCTCCCGGTGGAGCGCCGCGTCCGACCTGTACAGAATCCTGCCTGAGCCGTTGCGGAGGCTGTAGTGCTTTCGGCCGGACGCGCTGGCTCGCCGTTGGCTCGCCGAGGAGGGCCGACCACCTGCACGCCAATGCCCGGCCTTCGTCTTGCACTCGAAGAAACGAATCGCCCGGAATCCTAAGCCATGAGCATCGCCGCAATCGCAGGCCCGGTACGCGCGCGGTGGCGAGCCCCATTGTCCTGGGGGGTAGCGGTGGGCTTGGCCCAGGCGGCGACACCGCTCGTGTTCTGGTGGCTCGACGCGGCGACCGTCTACGCGTTCGGCCTGGTGCTGATCGCCTCCGTGTATATCGGTTTTGCGGTTGCCGATGGGCGCCGGGTCGTCCTCGCAGTCGAGATCGCTGTCGCAGCGGTATTCGTCATCATCGCCACCGCCTCGGTCGCCGGCTCACCGTGGCTGCTCGTCGTCGGCCTCGTGGGCCACGGACTCAAAGACCTGTGGCAGCACCGTCGGCAGTTCGTCGCAAACACCCGCTGGTGGCCGCCTTTTTGTCTCGTGGTCGACTGGACGGCGGCGACGATTATCGCCGCCGGAATCGTCGCCGGCGTCCGATTCCACCACTGATTCGTGAAGGGCAGGCCGTTGACCAACAACTCCAATACCGGGCAGCCAACGGCGCCCGCCGCACCAGCGACAGCGGACGCACCCGCGCCTGCGACCCGTTTCGACGTCGTCGTGATCGGCGCCGGGCAGGCCGGCCTGGCGATCGGCTACTTCCTTGCCCGCCAGGGCCGCCATTTCGTGATCCTCGAAGCCGCCGGCGCCGTCGGCGCGTCGTGGCGGGGCCGTTGGGACTCCCTCGTCCTCTTTACCCCCCGGCGCCACGATGCCCTTCCCGGACTCGCCTTTCCCGGGGACTCCGACGGCTATCCGACACGCGACGAAGTGGCCGGCTACCTCGACCAGTACGCGGCGCGGTTCGAACTTCCGATCCGATTCAACACCGCCGTCTCGTCGCTGAGCCACGAGGACGGCTCCTTCCGGATCGAGGCTGACGGGCGGCCGATTGTGGCCGACCAGGTGGTCGTCGCCACCGGCCCGTTCAACCAGCCGCGCACGCCCCCGTTCGCCGGGCAACTCGCGCCCGAGGTCTTCCAGACGCACAGCGCCGGCTACCGCCGTCCGGGCGACGTCCCCGGCGGCCGCGTCCTGGTCGTCGGCGGGGGTAACACCGGCTTCCAGATCGCAAAAGAGCTGTCGGCGAGTCACGCCGTTCAGCTCGCGATTGGGTCTCGCCAGACGTCCCTGCCGCAGAGGCTCCTTGGCCGCGACATCTTCTGGTGGTTGACGAAGCTCGGAATGCTCGATACGACGACCGACTCGTGGCTCGGCCGGCGTGTCCGCGACCGCGATACCCTCATCGGGTCGAGCCCGCGCGAACTCGTGCGGAAGTACGGCGTCACGCTCAGGCCGCGCGTCGTCGGCGCCTCCGGCCGGACCATCACATTCGCCGACGGCAGCGCGCAGGAATTCGACGCCGTGATCTGGGCCACCGGGTACCGACCCGACTACGCCTGGATGAATCTCCCGGTGCTTGATGGCGACGGCCGCCTCCGTCACCGCCGCGGCGTCACCGACGTCCCCGGCCTCTACTTCGTCGGTCTGGCGTGGCAACACACCCGCGGCTCGGCGCTCCTGGGCTGGGTCAAGGACGACGCCGAGTTCATCGCCGCCAAGATCGAGGCCGTCGCTCGCCGCTCAAGTCGACCGCCAGACTTCTCATCCTGCCGAGTCGGGCGGGGCTCTGCCGCAGCTGCCTGTCGATACCGACGTGCTCGACCTCGCCGACGGCGACACCATCGACCTGCGCATCGCTCCCGTCGTCAAGCGACTCGGGGAAGCCGCGGTGCGCATGCTCGCCTACAACGGCTCGGTGCCAGGCCCCACGCTACGCGTGTCGGAAGGCTCCAAGCTGGTCGTGAACGTCGCCAACGACACCGATCTCGACGCCACGGTGCATTGGCACGGCTTGCGCCTCGACAACCGCTACGACGGCACACACCAGACACAGGCGCCGATCCCCGCCGGCAAGACGTTTTCGTACCGCATCGAGTTCCCCGATCCCGGCGTCTACTGGTACCACCCGCACATCCGCGAGGACTATGGCCAGGAGATGGGGCTGTACGGGAACATCCTCGTCGTCCCGGCCGACCCGAATTACTGGCCACCGGTACATCGCGAGGTGCTCCTGACGCTCGACGATGTCCTGATCGAGGACGGCAGGATCGCGTCGTTCAGCCGCACCGAGACCAACTATGCGGCCATGGGTCGGTTCGGCAACGTCCTCCTGGTCGGGGGCGAGACCGACCTCTCGCTAGTCGCGCGCCCCGGCGAGGTCATTCGCTTCTACTTGACCAACACCGCGAACACGCGCGTGTTCAACGTTGCGCTGCCAGGAGCGCGGATCAAGCTCGTCGGCGGAGACAGCGGCCGCTACGAGCGCGAGGAATTCGTCGACTCGGTGATCCTCGCGCCGTCGGAGCGGGTCGTGATCGACGCGCTTTTCACCGAACCGGGACAGCTGACCCTCGAGCACCGGACGCCGGCGCGGAGATACCCGCTCGCGACGATCGACGTAGGCACGCAGCCCGCCGAGCCGTCGCTCGCGGAGCAGTTCGGAGCGCTCCGCCACAACCCGGAGTGGGTGGCAGAGCGGGAGCGGCTGGCGCCGTTCGTCGACGCACCCCCGGACAAGACGCTCGGGCTCGTCGCCGAGATGGCCATGGGCACCCACGAGGGCCGGGTCGTCTACGCCTGCCCCATGCACCCGGATGTCGTCAGCGACACCGCTGGCCGCTGTCCGAAGTGCGGGATGAAGCTGCTCGTCACGCGCCCAGCGCTACGCCTGCCCCATGCACCCGACGTCGTCAGCACACGCTGGCCGCTGCCCGAAGTGCGGGATGAAGCTGCTCCAGCGTCCTCGTCGCCCCGCCGAGCGAGCACGGGCCAGACGATCACGGCCACGAGCATCACCAGGAGCACGCGGATCGCGGGGCAGCGGGTCACCATGGCCCGATCATCAGCATGGGACGGTCGACGGGATCGAGTGGGAAGACGACATGGTGGACGTCAATCGGGTCACGACGCGGGCGAACATGCATTGGAGCTTCGTCGATCGAGCGACCGGCGCCGCCAACCACGCCATCGATTGGCGCTTTCGCGTGGGAGATCAAGTCAAGCTGCGGCTGATCAACGAGATGGACTCGGACCACCCGATGCACCACCCGTTTCACATCCACGGCGCCGGCCGGTTTGTCGTGCTGGCACGTGACGGCGTGACGGAGCAGAACCTCGTTTGGAAGGACACCGTGCTGGTTCGAACCGGCGAGACCGTGGACATCCTGCTCGACGTCACAAACCCCGGCGTCTGGATGGCTCACTGCCACATCGCCGAACATCACGAGAGCGGGATGATGTTCAGCTTCAACGTGGCGCCGTCGGACGCCCTCGCCAGAAGGCTAGACTACGTGTCGTTCAGTCGTCCCAGGTACTCATGGACATCGCGGATCGCGACCGAACCTTCTCCCACGGCTGATGCGACTCGCTGGGCGGCGCCCGCTCGAACGTCGCCCACCGCGAAAACGCCAGGCAGACTCGTTCCGAACGCGAATGGCTTTGCGTCAGGGCTGGTCGACGACAGGCGGGATCCGGTCAGTATGAAGCCGCCCTCGTCACGCTCGAGCTCGGGGGGCAACCAGGCCGTCCTCGGAGCTGCGCCAATGAGAATGAAGACCGCCATCGCCGGGACCTCCTCGGTCGAGCCCAGGATCCGGTTTCTCAAGATGAGAGATCTCAAGCGCTGGTCGCCGCGCGCGCCGGCAACCTCGTGGTTCAGCCGCACGGCGACATTCGGTGAGGCCTTGATCTCGCGAACCAGGTAGTCGGACATTCTCTCGGCCAGCGAGGAGCCCCGAACAAGAACGGTGACCTTCGCTGCGAAGCGACTGAGGTGAAGGGCGGCCTGTCCGGCCGAGTTCGCCCCGCCGACGACGTAAACCTCCTCGCCCCGCATCGCCGGAGCCTCGGTCGTTGAGGCGCCATAGAAGACTCCGCGCCCGACAAAGGCATCGACGCTCTCGATCCCGATGCGTCGATAGGAGACGCCCGTGGCCAGGACGACAGCGCGGCTGCACACCTCCGCCCTGGCCGGCACCCGCGGCAGAGTCCTGTGCGAATCGACTCCGAGGGCCTCTTCGAGAGTCAGGATGCGCACATCGCCATCGACGCGCAGATCGATCGCCTTTCTGGCGATGAGAAACTGCGCACCAAAGGACTTCGCCTGCTCGTACGCACGTTGCGCCAGATCAGCCCCACTGAGGCCATTCGGGAAGCCAAGGTAGTTGCGGATCAATGAAGTCGTTCCTGCCTGGCCGCCGAATACCTCGGCCTCGATGACGACAACCCGCAGGCCTTCGGAGGCTGCGTAGACCGCAGCCGAAAGCCCGGCGGGTCCCGCACCGATCACCGCCACGTCAACCGTGGATGGCACGGATCGGGCGGCGTTCATCCCCAGCGCTTCGACGATTTCGAGGGCAGTGGGCTGTACGAACACCTGTCCGTCGTGGAGGACGGCGATCGGCAGCGGGCCGATCGTGCCAGCGTGCTCGAGAAGTGCTCGACCTTCAGGTGAGTCGGGTTCGTAGAATCCGTACGAGATCCCGCCGCGCTCGAGGTGATCACGGAACCTGTGGCAGGCCTCCGACCAGCGATGTCCGACTATTCGGATGACCTCGAATCTCGGTCGGTTCTGTCGGGCCCACTCGTACAGAAGCTCCTGGACCGCGAGGTTGAATTGCTCGTCGGTCTCGGCCGCCGGTCCGGGCACGATCCGGTGGACTTCGCCCAAAGTGGCTGCTCGCGCATACTCATCGGCTAACGCTGGATCGGCCCCCGGCGTGCCACGTTCTGCTCACGAGAAGGGCCCGCATTGCGTGAGGGTGGAGGGTCTGAGCCTGAGACAGCAGTTCGATGCCCTTGCCGTCAGACAGCTGCCAGTCGACAAGCATGATCGCCAGGTCACGGCAGTCGTCGCGAAGGCTCTTCAACCTCTGGAGTGCCAAGGCCGTCGAGCCTTCGGCGTGAATGTCGTAATCCTCTCGGTACCGCCGGCGAAGGTGGCCCAAGACAGCCGCTCGCTGCCGGTCGCTCGGAGGCAACGATGAGAATCACCGCGGCAGGGCGAGACGGTTCCGCCGTTACGTCCGGGGCTTGGGTCGGCGCCATCTTCTTGCTTTCTCACTCCCGAGTAGATCCAGGGATGCTCCCGGAGGACCGATCCGCAAGGGCCATGCCCTCGCGCTGCCGGGAGGGCAGGGCCTCGCCTCGGCCGCCGCAGCGCCGGTTCTCAAATCGGCCGGTCGGGCGGCATCGAGCCGACGACGGGTCGAAGCTGTACATCGACGACCAGGTCGTCATCCATTTCGACAAGGTCGGGTATGGGGAGAAGAACGGCAAGGTCACGCTGACGAAGGGCGGACTTCAACCGCGCCCTGGCCGAAAGCCGCGACAAGCTCGGCGTCACGTGGCTCGTTCAGAAGGGGCAGGTCTCGGCCGGGTGCATCATCACCTCCGGGCCGGCCGCGGAGTACACGCGGATCGCTTCCTCCAGGTCCTGGATCCGCCGGCTCCGCTGCACCTTGAACAGCGCATCCGCGGAGACGGGGATGCGGCCGCCGAGTATGCCTCGAAGGTTGTCCAGGTTTCGCTGCCAGCGGGCCAGCACGAACGCGGGCACCTCTCCCCGGCCCGCAGGCGTGAAATGGCGGGGGGGAACCCGGGCGTCGATACCCTGGGCCAGGAACTGGCGCCGGAGCTGCGGCACGTGGTCGATGCCGGCCACGACGACGATGCGCCTGGCGCCGGCGGCGGCCCTCAGACAGTTCGCAGCCATGCGGCGATTGCGCTCGTGCCAGCTGCCGGCCGCGATGTCGGCGATTGTGTTCTCGCCCTTGATCTGCTCGTACATCGCGTCGATGGTGGACAGGCACTCGGGGCCGTGCAGGAAGTCGTAGACCGAGGTGCCGGTGAAACCGTTGATCCCGCTCATGAGCTTCTCGCCGTGCGCTCTGGCCTTCTCCTTCACCGAGGCGGGCTCGGCCGCCTCGGCCTCGGCCTGCCTGGCCGAGTCCATGCGCCAGTCGATCGGCGCGAAGCGAATGCGGTGCTCGCGAGCCGTCTCATCGAGCAAGACGGCCTCGGGCGGGAAGTAGCCTTCGAGCGGCTGCCGGTACGCCTCGGGCGTGATCTCCCCGCAGACCAGATCGGGGTCCAGGGCGAGCACCTGCGCCTTCAGATCCGGCATCGAGTAATGGAACCGCTCCTGGAAGTGGCTGTTGTGGAGAGAGCCCACCAGAAAGGTCGTGGGCGTGTCGCGGGGTGGTATCGCTTGGAGCCCCCAGAAGGCGGCCACGATCCCCAGGAGAACGCGAAGCGCGGTGGTCATAGTGGTGTTTCGCTCGAGGGGAGCACGAAGAGCAGAAGGGGGCGTCCTTCAGATGATAGTGCGATTCGGGCGACAGGGAATGCGCCGTTGACCGCTTCTTCGAGGAGCCGGCGGGTCCGAGATCCGTGCCGCTTGCCCGCGAGCGTCGGCGAAGCGGTCCGCGTGCCGGTCACGCCCCGCGCGCGTCACCGAACCTCTAGCCTTCGCGCTTCAGCTTCTCGCGCCGCGCCAGCTCGGCAGGCGTTGGCTCTTGGGCGCCGCCGATGGTCGCGGTCTTCACCTCGCCATCGCGCACATACGTCGCGGCAATGAAACCGTTCGGCGAGACGGCGCTGTGCGTCAGCGTGAACGCGCGCGGCTCGGTGGTCTCGTCGAACAGGCGCTTGCCCCTGCCCAGCAGCACGGGGAACGTGAACGTGCGGATCTCGTCGACAAGGCCGGCGGCAAGCAGGGAATGCACAAGCTCGGTGCTGCCCTGTGTGACGAGCGCGGGGCCGTCTTCCTGTTTCAGCGTGGCGACATCCTTCGCCGCGTCACGCAGCGCGACCGAGCCTTTCCACGTCAGATCCACGCCTCTGCGCGTCGCCACGTACTTGGTGATCCGGTTGAAGCTCTTGGCGATGTCGTCGTAGGGTCCGCCTTCGGCATAGGGCCAGTACGCGGCGAAGATGTCGTAGGTGCGCCGGCCGAGCAGCAGGTCGAACGGCTCGCCAAACAGCTTCCCGACCTCCTCGCCGAATACGGGGTCGATGTCTGCGACCGGGGCGACCCAGCCGCCGAACGTGAAGCCGCCGGTGGGGTCTTCTTCCGGCCCGCCTGGGGCCTGCATCACGCCATCCATCGACACCATCGCGCCGACGATCACTCTTCTCATGGGAGTTCTCCTTGGCTCGATCCTAATCCAGGACGAATCACGACGGTCCAACGCGACGAAGCCTGCCCACGTCCCCGGAGGCAGCCCGGCTGTGAGCCGGGCCGGCCGTCGAGGGCGTCCGCGCCGCGCGCCAGATGCGGGTACACTCCCACGTGGGCGTGGGCGCCGGGCGGCCGGGACTGCGCCTGGGATGGGGGCGTCATGATCACGACGGGTGACGCGCGGCGCATCGCCGAGGCGTGGTTGCGCGAGGAGGCGCCCCGGGTCCCTGAGTTGGTGGGGGCGATCCTCGTGGGCTCGACGGTTGTCCGGGATCCCGAGGCGCCGCACCCGCCCGCGTCGGACGTGGACGTCTTCCTCTGGGTCGACGCCGAGGTGCCGAGCGACATCGAGCAGCCGCGGGGCCGCTTCGCGCCGCGCAAGCTCCTCCGGGGCGGCGTCGTCCTGGAGCCCTCGTTCCACGACACGCGGCGTATCGCCGATCCCGAGGCCGTCCTCGGGGACGTGCACCTCGCGGCGGCCTTCGCCGACCCGCTCATCCTCCTCGATCCGACCGGCCGGATCGAGGCAGTCTCCGACGCGGTTCGGCCGGAGTACCGCCGGCGCCGCCACGTCCAGCGCCGTCTGGCGCGGGTGCTCGAGTTGCTGGAGGCCATGGGGCCGCACCCCCGCGCTCCGGACCTTCCCACGCTCGCGCCGTGCTGGCGTCACACCGCCCTGGCCGTCGCGGTGATGTTCGCCGCCATCGCCCCGCTGGTGGCCGCCCTCCGCTTCCCGACCGTCCGGCGCTCGCTGGTGGTCGCGCGCGAGGTGCTCGCCGACGCCGGGCGGGAGGACCTCGCCGACGCGCTGCTGCGGCTCGCGGGAAGCGCGACGCTCTCGCGGGCCCAGGTCGAGGAACGGGTGGCCGAGCTGTGGCCCGCCTACGACGCCGCAGTCGAGGCGCGGCGGACGCCGGTGGTCATGGACTGGAACGTCTCCGGCGAAGCGCGGGCGCTGGAGTGCGCCGCGATCGGCGAGCTCGTCGCCGAGGGCCATCACCGGGAGGCGGCCTATCCGCTGTTGCAGCTGCGCACGGCGGTCCAAGGCATCCTCGAGAACGACGGCGACGAGGAGGTGCGGGCCTGGTCCAGGGCGGGGTACGGGCGGCTGCTCGCGGCGCTGGGGATCGAGGGCGACGAGGCCTTCGACGCGCGCGGTGAGGCGCTGCAGGCCTTCGTCCCGGACCTCCGGAAGGGGTGTGAGGAGATCCTGGCGCGGAACCCAGCGGTCCTCGACTAACGACCCCGCGCTATTCCACAGGCGAAGCGTTCTTCCCGCGGTTGGGCAGGTGTCCGTGCGTCAGCAGCCAGTCCAGTGAAAGGGCGCCCGCCCCGGCCAGCAGGAGGAACAACGCTCCGAGCCACATTGACAGATCGGTTCTCGCTTCGTGAACCGCGCTCCAGAAGCCGTAGCGTCCGAGCTTTGCGAGCGAGAATGGCCCGATCGACTGTCCGAGCAGAATCGGCAGCTTCGTCGAGACGATCGCGACCGAGATGTTGATCAGCATCACGAGCGCGGCCAGCCGCGTCAGCAGGCCGACGACGATCAGGGTGCCGCAGACGATCTCGGCGACTCCCACGAACGGGCCCATGACCTCCGGCAGCGGGATACCAATGCGGGTGAACCGGCCGGCGCCGAGTTCGGCGGGATACAGGAACTTCTGAATGCCCTCAGCGAGGAAGACACCACCGACCAGCAGGCGGATCAGCACAACCGACCGAGGCGCGGTGGTATCGAGCAGACTGCGCATGCGCATCCTCCGTTCACGAGCAGCTCATCCGCGACGGCCACGGCCGCGCCGGCCCTCCCCGAAGCATCACACCTTGGGAGTAAACGAGGCGAGGTCGTCGATCCCCAGCCGCTTCTCGGATTCCCGCTACGCGTTCCACGATCTTGTGGAAGCCGTCGTCCCCAAACAGCTCGTGCTCCTTCTTCTCGAAGGCCTCACCCAGTGCTCCGTACTCTTCTTTCGAGACAAGTTCCCGAAACGCCGGGAAGAGGACCGTGTCCTCGCGTGCCTCGTGAGGCTCGTACATGCGCCGGAACTGATGGACCAGGCTCCGGAGGGTCTTCGCCGATTGCGGGGATTTGAGTGTCTGGTGCGTCGCGAGCCGGGTGATCCGGTCGGTGATCTCGCGTCCCACCTGGTGCTGCGTGCGGAGGACCTTCGTAAGCTCGACGAGCTGCCCCGCCTTTTTCGAAGCGGGGGAAGAGGTAGTCCTCTTCGACTGAACTCAACCTGCGAATCGCAGCGTCTCGATCCAGGCTGTCAGCGCCGCCGTGAATCCCTGGCACTAGCGGAAGAGCCTCGCGGCGAAGTCGTTCAGGTTCCGCCGCCACGTCTGCCACTCGTGATCTGTGCCTGGGGACTCCTGGTAGACGTGCGCGATGCCGGCCTCCGTCAACGACGCGTGCAGCTTGCGGATGCCTGCGCGCATGCCCTCAGGCTCCGCTGTTCCGACACCCAGCCAGAGGACGTGCACCCTCTTGGCGAAGGCGGCCGCATCGGCGAAGACGCCGTTGTAGTCGACCTTCGGGTCGAGGTCGCGGCCGAGCGTCAGGGTCCCGGCCGCGCCGCTGAACCCGCCGATGTGGGAAAAGAGATCGAGGTGATTCAGCGTGACGTGAAACGTCTGCATCCCTCCCATTGACAGTCCGGCCATGGCGCGGTGGTCGCGGTCGGCGATCGGTGCGGAACGTCCTGTCGATGAACGGAATCAGCGCCTCGGTGACGTCGGCCTCGAACGCCGACATCATGTCCTGCATCGATTTCCTGAACTCCGGCGATCCGAACGTCCTGCCGGAGAGATCTGGCGCGGGCTGGCCCGCGCGGCGCGCGTAGCCGTACCCCATCACGACGAGCATGGGCCTGGCCTTCCCGCCCGCGATCAGGTTGTCGAGGATGAAGTTCGCGTGCCCCTGCCGGACCCACCCAGTCTCATCCTCGCCGCCGCCGTGTTGCAGATACAGCACCGGGTAGTGCTCCGTCGTCTTCTCGTCATAGCCGGGCGGCGCGTAGACCAGGGCGTGGCGCCACGTGCCCGTCACCTTGGAGAAGTACCAGACCTCGCGCACCTGCCCGTGGGGCACGTCCTGGACCGAGTAGTACGTCGAGCCCGGCTCGGGCACCTCGACGGCGCTCGCGTACTTGCCGCCGCCGAAGAACGAGCGGCTGCCGGTGTCGGCCATCTCCACGCCGTCCACGATCAGCGTGTAGTAGTGCAGGCCCGGAACGAGCGGTTCGGTGATGACGCTCCACGCGCCGTCCGGCTGCTTGACCATGTCGATCTTCGGCCCGCTCCAGAAATTCAACCGGACCTTCGTGGCCTCGGGTGCCTTGATCCGGACCTCGACTCTCCCGGTGCTGTCGACGCGGGGATACGGCGCGTCCCACACGTTGGTGGAGGCGGGCCGAAGATCGGCCGGCTCTTGGGCCGTACAGACTGCGGCCAGGCACGGAAGCAGCACCAGCGCCAGTCCAATTCGTTTCATTTCCTGCTCCTCTTCCCGTCCTCAACCACCAGGTGGTGACGACATCTCGCCGATGCCGGCTCCCCCGAATGACCTCCGAGGAGGCGCCTCAGGTCGGCCACCGATCTGGCGAGCACCGATTCGACGACGAACTCGTCCTGCCAGACGGTGGCGAAGATCTCGTCCTTGCCGACGACCCGTCCCTCCTGGCGGCCCAGGAACACGAGGAGATCTGTCAGCTTTGGGCGCAGGTGCAGGACCTGACCGGGCCGCGAGACGCGGCAGAGAGACGCCTCGACCAGCCAGTCGCCGAGCTCGAAGTCGCTCGGTGGAGACGAGGCTCGCATGAGCCGGGATTATATGCCCCGGTGCGTCCTCGCGCAGCCCGACGATCCCCTGTTGGCCGACTCCTCCGTGGACCGGATCTTCATCTGCGAGACCTGGCACCACATCGCCAACCACGAGCAGTACCTCGCCGGACTGAAGAAGGCGTTGAAGCCTGGCGGCCAGGTGATCATCATCGACTTTCTGAAGAAGGCCACGCCGGTCGGTCCGCCGGCGGAGATGCGGATCGCGCGCGAGGCAGTCGTGACGGACTTCGAACGGGCCGGCTTCCGGCTGGCGGGAGAACACGACATCCTCCCGTACCAGTACTTCCTCGTGTTCGCGCCCGTTCCCGCCGACGGGAACTGAATGCTGTCTCGGTCCTGACCTTCCTCGAACGGTTCCGGCGATTCCCGCGGAGATGCGGCAGGGGCGTGACGGTTTCAGGCGGACTCCACCGCCATCCGACTCTCCGTCCTCCGCGGCGACCTCTATTTGCCGAACGACCTGGCGACCGCCGTCATTGCTTTCGTGGCCCGGCTCCAGCCCGCGTAGAACCCCAGGTGGGTCACCGCCTCGGTAATCTGACTGCGCGTCAGGCCGGCGTCGAGCCCACGTCGCACACAGGCATCGAGTTGGTCGTCGTCTCCGATCGCGGCGAGGGCGACAACGGTGACGAGGCTGCGATCCCGCGGACTCAGATCCGGCCGGCGCCAGAGGTCGTCGAAGACGACGTCGTTGGTGAGTTGCGCGAACTTCGGCGCGACCTCAGCGACGTTCGCTGCGACCGCCTCGATCCGTGCGGCGTCTGATGCAGGCGCCGGGAGGCGCGGGCCCACCGCGTGAAGCGCCGCCGTGTCGACCTTTCGCGCGGTGTACACCTGGTCGTAGACCTCGAGCGCCGACACCGCATTCGGCCATCCGCAGTAGACCGCCAGGTGTGCCAGGAGACCCGAGGCCTCGCTCGGCTGCACCCCGTTGTCGAGCGCGCGGCCCAGGTGCCCTGCCAGCTGCGCCGTCTTTCCGGTCGCGATCAGGACCGAGATGGTCACCAGGCTGCGGTCGCGCGGCGACAACTCGGGCCGCCGCCACACGTCCCCATACAGCACGTCGTCGGTGAGCGCCGCCATGCCCGGCGAGAGCTTCTGCTGGAGCGGTCCCGACGGTCGGCCGCTGCCGGGCGGCACAGCCGCCGGCGCGCCGCCGTACTGCTCGTCGGTCACCTTCTCCATCCACTGCACGGTAGTGCCGTCACGGTGCTCGGAGATGGCGATGTGGGTCATCGAGGCCTGCGGCGAGGCGCCGTGCCAGTGCTTCTGGTCCGGGGGGATTCTGACGACGTCCCCGGCCCGGGTTTCCTGGATGGGATCACCCCAACGCTGAACGCGGCCGACGCCCGCGGTGACGACCAGGATCTGTCCCCGCGGATGCGCGTGCCACGCCGTGCGGGCACGCGGCTCGAAGGTGACGGTCCCGGCACTCGCGTGCGAGGGGCCGAGTGCCTCGAACAGCATCTCGACGTGGGCGCTACCGGTGAAGGTCTGCGGTGGCGCCGGTCGAATGGGTCGTGAGCCGCCCCGTGTGATGACCAGCGACTGCGCGCCAGCCGACGCTGCCGCGAGCAGCAACATCGCACTGAGCGCTGCGGTGACTCGGGTCCCCGCCGCGCCCAGGAAACGGCGGCGATCGAGGTCAAGTCGATGGTCGTGAGGCATGTGAATGGTCCTCCGCTGCGGTGCGGCACCTCGGTGAAGATCACGCTCTCCTGGGGCTCAGAAGTCGGACCGCTTTCCCGACTCCGTGGCCAACTGCGTCACGTCGAGCCGCGCCTTCCGGGGATCGGGGCCCGTGCCCGCCGTCCCATCGGGCCGGAACTCGAAGATCAGGTTCTTCCTGGGATCGTGGCGCGGCCAGGCCGGCAGGCCCGCACCATTCGGGTCGCCGGTCTTGGCGAAGTTGACCCAGTAGCTCTGCGCCATGCGCGAGACCGCGAGATCCTCGGGCGAGAGCGTCGTACCCGGGCGAGCGGACAGCGTGCCGAAGACGTAGCCGATCTCACCGCCGTGCGGGGCCCCCGCCCGCATCTGCTCCCGCATCGCCGCCTGGACGTAGGAGAAGCGGTAGAGGTAGACGGGCGAACCGCTGGACGCGAAGGCATTGGCGGCAAAGCGGGCCGGCTCGGCCTGGCCAAAGTCGTCGTTGGCCCGCGCGACCATCGCGGCCACATCGGTCGAACCGTCGGGATCGTAGGCGGCCTTCGCCTGCTCGCTCCATCGGCCGAAGCGAGCGAAGAACTGCTCCTTGGTGGTCGCCCCGATCCGATTGCCGGCCGTGTCGGCGCTGTTGCTGCCGAGCAGGAGCGGCACACGCGGCTGGCGGCGCGCCTTGTAGGCGGTCTCAGCCGTCTCCGTGATCAGCTTGCCGTCCAGGATCGGCGTCGTCTCGAAGGACGGAGGTCGATTGGCTCCGGGTTGGGCCGGTGCGCCGCTCAGGATCTCTTCCGCACTGAGGGCGCGCAGCCTGGCGAGCGCGGCTTGATCCGTGCCCTCGATCCCGATCGAGCGCGCGAAGGTGATCCCGATCGTTTCGGCCGACACCGGGTAGTTCGGATCGACGTCGTCCTCGCGCATCGGACGCGCAGTGAGGACGCTGTCGCGCGAGCCGCCGGACTCGGCGATCGCCTTGTGGAACAGGCCGCGGGCCATCGGCGACGCCAGCAGGCTGTGCACCGAGACGCCGCCCGCGGAGAAGCCGAAGATCAAGACGTTGTTCGGATCGCCTCCGAACGCGGCAATGTTCCGCTTCACCCAGTGCAGGGCCGCGATCTGGTCCATGTACGCGTAGTTCCCCTTGGTCTCGTCGGGACGCTCGCGGCTCAGCGCGGGGAACGCGAAGAAGCCGAACCGCCCCAGGCGGTAGTTGATGCTGACGAGGAGGACGCCCTGCTTGGCGAACTGAGTGCCCGACGTGAACGAGGAGGAACCCGAACCGCCCATGAACCCGCCCCCGTGGATCCAGACCATTACGGGCAGCTTCATCGTTAGCGAGGTGCGCGCGGGGCGCCAGACGTTCAGGAACAGGCAGTCCTCCGACGGCGCCGGCGCCGCGGGCGCGCCTGGCGCCGGCGGCGGGCCGAACCGTCCCTGCATGCAGTTGGCCCCGAACTCCGCGGCCTGGCGCACGCCGGTCCAGGACGCCGCGGGCTGGGGCGGCCGCCACCGCAGGTCGCCTGCCGGCGGGGCCGCGTAGGGGATGCCCTTGAACGACTCGACACCGTCGGCGACCACTCCCTGCAACTCTCCGCTCTGCACCCGCACGCGAGCGGGCGCCTGCTGGGACGCAGCCGTGCGGACGCCCGCGACCGCCAGCGCCAGGGCGCAGAACGAGAGTGCGATCATCCTGGAAGCCGTGCTGGCGCCGTTGCCACGTTCTGTGCGCATGCCTTCACCCCTGTCGCCCGCGTTGCTCCACGACGAACCGTCACAACCGGCCCGTCGACCGGTCGCCGTCCCCTACTTCTGGCTGACGTTCATACTGATCCACTGCAGGATCAAGTCCGCGATCTGCAAGTGATTCTTGTCCTGCATGATCATGTGGCTGTTGCCGCGAATGCCCCGGTCCGGTGGGGCCAGCATCTCGGCTCGCCCGCCGATGGCCTTGACTCGACTGATCATCGCCTGGCACATCTCGAATCGCTGCTGCCACGTGGGCAGTGTCGGCAGGCCTGTCGGCGTGTCCCGATGATCGCCGAAGACGACCAGGATGGGCACGGTCGCCAGGGTCCTGACCTGTTCGGCCGTGTAGTCCGGGCAACGGCCCGGCTCGACCAGCACGAGCCCCTTGGCTGCCGTGGGGTTGAGCAAGGCCGCTTCGAGGGGGAACCACCCGGACTGCGAGTGACCCATCAGCACCGCGCCCTTGAGCTGGCCCGCGAGGTCGGCCAGCGCCTTCCAGTTGGGGTTGGGCTGAGCGAGGGCTGAGCTGACGTCGGGCACCGCCTGCTTCGACAACTCGCCCACCGCGGCCACCGGGAACTGCGTGTCCGCGAAGGGTTCGCCGGCCTTCGCCCCAAAGCGGAAGTTCGGCCAGACTCCCTCGTCGCTGAACCGCAACCAGGGGGGCAGGCTGCCCGCAGGTGCCGAGCCGGCGCGCACGTCGTTCAGCACGGCCTGATTGAACCCTGAACGCCCACGGCCCACCTGGTCGGGGACATACACGGGATGGCCCTTGCGCACGAAGTACTCGTCCCACCCCATCCGGCCGTCCGGGGTGGTCTCCCACGACTTGCCGGTCAGGGTTGCGCCGTGGAGCATCACGACCGGCGCCTGGCCGTCTCCACCCTGCGGCACCATGTACCGGACGTACATCTGGTTGATGGTGATGTGGCCGCCCGGCCCCAGGTTCCCCAGCTGCCCCTGCGTCTGTGCGACCGTCTCGCCGCCGACGAAGAAGCTTCCTTGCGCCTTCAACACCAAGGGCGTGTCAGGCGTCTGCAGATCCGCGAGGGCCTGAGCCGCTGCGCCGGGAGGCGCGGCCGGAACACTCGCCAGCGTGGACACCACGAGCACGGCCGATCGGGACCACATCGAGAATGCCATGCCGTAGGGTATGTCCGTCCGGGCTGCCTCCGTTGCCGGTTTGGTCGAAGATCTTGCCTGATCCTCCGAACGACGGCACCCTGCCAACGTCGTCGGACTTCGCGATCGGACGAGAGGCGGGCCTGACGGGACGAACGCCAGCCGGACGAACGGGCCCTGAATCTCGTAAGATCAGGCAAACTACCCTTTGGCGGCGTTGCCACGCTGGCGACAGTCAGGCGGGGGCAACTCTACCCGCGCGCGGCAGGCAGGACGAGGGCCGAGGAGCTGAGCACATGCGACGTGCTGTCGCGTCGAACAGGGGGCACTTGAGGCTGGCCAGGACCCCGACGGAGACGGGGGAACCACGTCGTTCCGAGGAACCACGCCCGGAGAGCCTGGCGCGGCTCGCCGAGTTGCTGGCCGCGCACACCCCGTACGACGGATCCTTCCCGCTCCGCGTGCCAGGTGTTTACGCCATCCGGCGTTCCACGGTGTCCCGAGACATGGTCCGCGCGACCGTCTCGCCGGCGCTGTGCGTGGTCGCGCAGGGCGCTAAAGTCGTCGTGCTCGGGCGCGAGGTGTACGCCTACGACTCGTCGCGGATGATCGCGTATTCGGTGGAGTTGCCGGTCGCCGCCCAGATCGTCCGCGCGAGCCATCGCGAGCCGTTCCTCGCACTCAAGCTCGATCTCCATGGGTACAAGATCGCGGAGCTGAGCCTCAAGGTCTTTCCGCACGGCGTCCCGAGCCCTCGAGACACCCGCGGCGTGTGCGTCGGTCACACCACGACCGCGATTGTCGACGCCGCGTCGCGGCTCGTCGCGTTGATCGCGGACCCCACGGACGCGGAGTTGTTCGCGCCGTTGGTCATCGACGAGATCCTGATGCGCCTGCTGCGCAGCTCGATCGGTCCGCGGGTGGCGCTGCTCGGTCAACAGGAGTCCGGCGTGCAGCGGGTCACGAAGGCGGTCACGTGGGTGCGCGAGAACTTCGCACAGCCAATCAGGGTGGACGACCTGGCCGAACTGGCGAACATGAGCCTGTCGTCCTTCCACCAGCACTTCAAGGCCGTCACCGCGATGAGCCCGCTGCAGTATCAGAAAGTGCTGCGGCTCCACGAAGCGCGTCGGCTGATGCTGGCGCGCATGATGGACGCGGGCAGTGCGGGCCGCCACGTGGGCTATCTCAGTGCGTCGCAGTTCAGCCGCGAGTACACGCGCCTCTTCGGCAGCGCGCCCACGCGCGACATCGCGAAGCTGCTGCTCGAGGACGGTGCGGCGGGGGAGGCCGTCCGATAGCGAACCGCGTGCCCTAGCGGACAGTCCACCTCACGCGAGGCCGGGCGGCAGGGGCGCGTGGTCATGGGTTCACCACCTTCTTGAACAGGTAGCTTCCGGGTCCCTGCTTCAGAGTAAAGCTCCCATCCGAAGCGAACCGCCACCTCGACGCCGGCCGCTTTGAATTCGAACTGGATTGCGCTCCGCGCTTTGAGAGGAAACTCGCTTTGCCCGGCCGCCTGCATGAACAGGTTGCCGTCCTTGACGAAGACTCTAATCGTCAGCGGGAAGTTGTCCGATCTGTAGTCACCGGCGTAGCTCTCCAGCACCTTCGGATCGGTCTTGAACGCGGGCGCCGGTTCCTGCGCACCCACCTTCTTCAGCACGGCGGCGACTTCAGCGCGCTTCTGCTCCAGGGCGTGTTCGTAAGCGTCGTCAATCGCCTTCTGGCTTGGCTTCGCCACGTCGAGGAAAGCTTGCACGAGATCGGCCTTGCCGGTCTCCGCCACTGAGGCCAACAACGGGTCGGGTGCGCCGCGCTCCAGAACACTCCTGAACGGAATCACATCGCCGCGGAACAAGTTTCCTTTCACAAGAGGATCGCCGTGGAGCAGGCGGCTTGCCGACTCCATATCCGGGGCGTTCACGACGATGATCCCGAAGAACCCCTTGGGGTCAAACGCCTGGCCTGCGACAGTCAGCTTCCCTTCCGCAAAGAGACCCTTCAAGTACGCGAGGTGAGCGACGGCCGTCTTCTGCTCTTCTTCAGTCATGTTCTGCAGTGTGAAGCCGGCGCGCACCGGTTCAATACGAAGCAGAAACTGACGGACGGGGGCCTGCTGCGCTGTCTGTGCCAGCGCCGAGGCGGCCATGACAATGATCAGGAAGCTCGCACGCAGCATGAGCAAAGGCACACGGATCATGACTGCATCATACGGGTCTGAACGCGGCTTTGTTCCACATCAGGCGATAGCTGTGCAGGGCGCCGCAGACGATCTCCGTCCGGGTGGCCTGACTCACCCGCCTCGCGCCAGCGTCAGCACCAGGCCTGCCAGCGCTCCGCCCACGATCAGCCACGCTGAACCCACGCGAAACAGAACTAGGGCGGCAAGGCCGAGGACGCCGAGGGCGACGGTGGGGACGTCGATGAGAGACGCGCGACCAAGCTGCCACGTGACGACGGTCATCAAGGCGAGGGAGGCAACATTGACGCCGTCCAGCACGGCGCCCGCCGCCGGCGACCGCCGGAGCCGCGGGATCAGGGGGCCGCTGAGCGCCACGAAGACGAACGCGGGCAGGAAGATTCCCGCCGTCGCGACGGCCGCCCCCGCCGGTCCGGCCAGGACATAGCCGATGAACGTCGCGGTGGTGAAGACCGGTCCGGGCGTCACCTGGCCGACCGCCGTCGCGTCGAGCAACTGCTGCTCGGTGAGCCAGCCGAACCGCGACACGAAATCGGCCCGCAGGAACGCGAGGAGCACGTAGCCGCTGCCAAACAGCACTGACCCGATCTTCGCGAAGGCCAGGAACAACGGCCAGAGTCCGAAGGGGGCCGGCGCAGCGGCTGCTCCCGCCAGGCCGCCCGCGGTCAACGTCGCGCCGCCAGCGCCCGCTGCCGCGACAAGCCCGAGGGCTCCTGCCTTGGCGGCCCTACCGCCCGCAACCGAGCGCGCGATCGCCGCGGCAAGCCCGGCGGCCGCCAGGACGAGCAGCTCGTTCACTCCAGACGCGACGGCCGAGACCGCGCCGGCCGACAGGATCGCAAGCCCCGGGCTCTTGACCGCCGCCCGACCCAAACTCCACAAGGCCTGCAGGATGACCGCGATCACGGTCGGCTTGATCCCGTAGAGGACTCCGGACACCTTCGGCAGTTGTGCCGTAGCGCGTATAGGCCCAGCCGATCGCGCCAACCATCACGGTCGCAGGCAGGATGAACGCGCAGCCGGCCACGACGAGCCCGGGCCAGCCTCCCTTGGCGTGCCCAATGTGGATCGCGAGCTCGGTCGAATTGGGCCCGGGTATCAGGTTGGCTGCCCCGAGGTAGTCGAGGAACTGTTCACGCGACATCCATCTCCGCCGCCGGACGACCTCCTCCTCCATCATGGCGATGTGCGCGGCGGGACCGCCGAATGCCAGCGTCCCCAGGCGCAGGAAGAGGAGGGCAATGTCGCGGAGGAGGTGCACGTTGCCACGGTCGTTCCTCTTCACGGATTCCTGCCTCCGCGCGCTCGGTCAGTCGAGCACGTCTCCCTGCCGGAAGTATCCCTCGGGACGACGACATCACCGAAATGCAATGGCGTGGTGAACCACAGCGGCAGGATCGCACGGAGGGTGGCGCCGGCGGCCCCGGGTAGGCGAGGATATGGCCATGACAGGCATCGAGCCGCTCGCCCCCGGGATTCGGGTGCGACAGGTGGAGCTCGAGGACTACGCCGTCCGCGCGGCGCTCCTGCTCGGCGACGAGCGCGCGGTCGTCTGGGACACGCTGTCGCGGCCGGCCGACGTGCGGCCGTTCCTCCCGCTCATCGCCGATCGCCCCCTGGTCGTCGTCTACAGCCACGCCGACTGGGACCACGTGTGGGGCACCGCCGGGCTCCCGCACGGGCGGGCGCGGATCATCGCCCACGAGCGGGCGCGCGCCCGGTTCGCGAGCGACGTGCCGGCGGCGCTGGTCGAGAAGCAGGGGGCGGAGCCGGGCGCCTGGGACGACGTCGTGCTGGTGCCCCCAACGGAGGGCATCGAACGCGGCGCCATCGAACTCGGCGGCCTGTCGCTGGAGCTCCACGCCCTCCCCGGACACACCCCGGACTGCATTGTCGGGTTCGTGCCGGAGCGCGGCCTGCTCCTGGCGGGCGACACGGCGGAAACGCCGTTCCCGGTGGTGCCCGCCGACAGCCCGCTCACCGCGTGGATCTCGGAGCTGGAGCGGTGGGCGTGGGATGACCGCGTGCGGAGGGTCGTCCCGGCCCATGGCCGCATCGGGGGGCGCGAAATCCTCCTCGAGAACGCCGCCTACCTCGAGGGCATCCTCCGCGGCCAGCCGGTCGAGCCGCAGGGCGAGGTCACCCCGTTCTACCGCGCGACGCACGCCGCTAACACGCGCTGGTCCGGCCGCCCCTCGTAGCGGCGTCGACGCAGTACGCCATCACGCGATGGGAACCCGAACTGCTCTGGAAGCGGCTACGCGATCCCATCCTCCGGAACATATGTCGAGCGGCGCACGTCTTGGAGGTCGAGGGGATACTCCTCAGGGAACGAAGGGCAGGCGAGCAATGCGCGCAGAACGAGGGAGCGGGCTGGCCAGTATCGTGCCCCGTCGTGGTGCAGGCGTTCGGGACTGGCAGCGCTGGGCGCCGATCGCCGCAGTCGCGTGGTCACTGGCCTACGCCGCGCTGGGGGTCTACTGGGCGGCAGGCGGGAACGGGTTCCCTTATGCAACGGAAACCGTCCCCGACTCTCTAGGGCCGATGATCGGACGGCTCGGGCCGAACCTGGCCTGGATCGTCGTGATGATGGCGGGGATTCCCGCGGCGGGGATGGGAGCAGCGATGCTGCGAGGGGTGCGAAGCAGGGCACTCCGGCCGCTCGTCATCACCGCCGGAGCACTGCTCGCGGGAGCCCTCCTGCTGCTCATGACCGGCCTCACGCTCCTGGTCCTGCTCGGTTACGTCCCCTATGTCCTCGTCGGCCTCCTCACTGGCGGCGAGATCGGGCAGCGATACCTGGAGGGTGTGACGCGGTGGCCGGTCGTGCACCAGTTGCTGTGCCTCATCGGAGGGTTCCTCTGGCTGGCGGCTACCGTCTCGTATGGCCGCAGGAGTGGGGATGCCTGCGCGTATTGTGGCCGCCGGGACGGTCCGGAGGGGTGGCAGAGACCGAGCCAAGCGGCGCGCTGGGGCCGAATCGCCGTGTATGTGTCGATGGTGGCGCCAGTCTTCTACGCCCTCACCCGGTACGCCTGGGCGCTGGGGTTCGCGCTGGGAATGAGCGGGGAGGACCTGCATCGCGGTCAAGCGAACGGGATGTGGATCTCGGGACTCTTCCTGGCAACCTTCGGCCTGGTGGGAGTCGTACTCACGCTCGGCCTGGTGCAGCGCTGGGGTGAGGTATTCCCGCGCTGGATGGTCGGCCTGGCTGGACGCCGGGTCCCCATCGCGCTGGCGGTGGTCCCGGCCTCGGTCGTGTCGGTGTTGCTGGTCGTGGGTGGCATCGCTGTTTGGTCCCACCTGGGTCGAATGGTCGCCAGGTTGGCGGCCGGTGGGGCAGAGGGGATGGGGATCGTCTGGGGAATAGTCTCCGCGGTCGGCCCGGTCTTACTGTTCCCGGTGTGGGGTGCAGCGCTCGCGGTGGCGGCGCTGGGCTACCACTACCGGCGGCGCAGTCCGTGCAATGTGTGTGGTCGTGGTGCACACACCGAGGTCGCGGAGACCACCAGGGGCGTGGGGGAAGGCTGCCTTTCGAGGTCAGCGGTTGGGTAGATCGGTCAGCTCGCGGACCCAGACGTTTCGGAATCGAACGGGGTTGTTGTGGTCCTGGAACATCAGCGGCCCCGTGTCCGCGTGGGGGGCGTACTCGGTCACCGCGTGGGGGCCGACCCAGTCGGTGCCGCCCTCGAGCGCGACGTGATCCTGCACCAGGATCCCGTTGTGGATGACGGTGAAGACCGCCTTCCTCGTCACCGTGCCTGACTGATCGAACACGGGGCGGTGGTAGATGATGTCGTAGGCCTGCCACTGCCCGGGCTTGCAGGCAGCGTTCACCAGCGGCACCGAGCGGCCGTACAACGCCCCGCACTGGCCATCCGGATAGGTCGGGTTCTCGAAGGAGTCGAGCACCTGGACCTCGTACGTGCCGTGGAGGAAGACGCCGCTGTTGCCCCGCCCCTGGCCGCGCCCGGTGACCACCGACGGCGTTGCGAACTCCACGTGGAGCTGGACCGAGCCGAACTCCTGCTGCGTCCTGACGTAGCCCGCTCCCTTCACCGACTCCATGTAGCCGTCGCGGACCACCCACTTCGACGGCTGGCCCTTCACGTCCATCCAGTTCGAGAGGTCCTTCCCGTCGAAGAGCACGACGGCGTCGGCGGGCGGCCGCGCCGGGGTCTCCTGGGCACCGCACACGCCAGGCATCACCACCGGGGGCGCGGGCCGGGCCTCGTCGTGAACCATCCAGCGCCCGGTGGGCGTGTCCACCCACTGCACCGGGGGTTCCTTCTTGGGGGGTTGCGCCCAGATCGCCACTCCGCCGAGCAGAGAGACGAGGCATCCGCAGACGACCGCTATCCGTGTCATTGTTCTGTGCACCGTTCGCCCCCTCCCTGGATGCGCCGGCTTTGCCTGACCTCGAGCAGCGCGTCCGCGGAGGCGGGAATGCGCAGCCGACGCAACAATAGCTGCAGAGAACGAGAAGGGCAAGACGGCGGAGGACGGAACAGAGGCGCACCCGCTGTCGTAACACAACGGGAGTGCCTGTTCGGCTGACACCAGGGTCGCGAGCGGGAGGGGGGATCGTGCACAGGAGACAGTGGCTGAAGGTCGCGGCCGGTCTGAGCTTCTCCATGGCAGCGTGCCAGGCGGTCATCGCGGTCTGGCCAGCCGCTGCGGAGTACTTTCAGGCGCCGCCGGGACTGCTGAACGACCGCGTGCGATTGTTCGTGGTCGGGGGAGCAGCCGCACTGATCCCCATGCTGTTCGGCCTCTACGCGTTGTCCGGGGCGGGCGTCATCCGGCGCCTGCCGCTCTTGCGGACTGCCTTGGTTGGGACCGGGAGCCTGTTCCTCTTGCGCGGGTTGTTCATCATCCCCACCTTCCTGGTCGCCCTGGGGGTCCCGCAAGGGCAGGTCTCGCTGCCGGGCGTGGCGTCCCACCTTGTCTTCCTCTCAGCCGGCATCGCGTACCTGGGAGGGGCCCTCCTCAACTGGAAGGCACTGAAGAGTCGCTGGCCCCCCGTGGAAACTGCTGGAGCGGATCAGGACCAACCGGCACGGACTTCCTGAAGGCCGTGTGCCGGCTCGGAGTGTGCGGATGCGTTGCGTGCTCGTCGTGCTCGTGCGAGGGCTGGAGAGACCTCATCGCCCGTGGCCGGTCGTTCCCGTGCGCCTCTCGCGATCCGGCAGGCCTTCGACCCGGACCGCGATGTCGGATTCGAAGGCGCGGAGTACCTCGACCACCCGGCCGTCGGGCGATGTGACCGCCACCGAGACAGGCAGGCTGGCCAGCGGGGCCAGCCTCATGTAGCTGGGCCGGCGGGCGCCCTTCGCGTCGACGAACTGGAGCAGCAGGTTCGCCGCCGCCTGGTTGGGGTTCACGAACAGGACTCGTGTGTTCGGATCTCCGCCGGCAAGCGCCCCACCGAGCAGCCGGCGGTGGAACCCGCGGGGGTGGCTGCCCGCGCGGTATCCTCGATGTTCGTCCGGCCGTCGCCGTCCGGGTCGCCGTCCGCCCCGTCGTCTCCCGTCCCGGAGGCCGGGTCGAGGCCGAACTGCTCCTCCCACCAGGCCGGCAGGCCGTCGCCATCACGGTCGGCAGGCACGAGCTTCAGGACGCGGCCTGGAGAATACGTGACGATGTGCACCTCGCCGTCCGCGTCGACCCCGAACGACGTAATCGGGCGGAGTGCCGCCTGCCCGCCCAACTCGCCGGTGTGCTCGACCCGATCGACCACCTTCGCTTCGCCCGTCACGTCGTCCACGGCGAGGCCGACCGACCAGACCCGGCCGACGAGATCCGCGTAGAAGTAGCGGCCGGCGAACGCGGGGCCGAGACCGGGGCCCCGGTAGACGACGCCGCCGATGACCGACACGCCGGTGCCGCGGCCGTAGTCGAGGATGGGGTCGGTCACGGGGCCGAATGCGGGTGGCGGCGACGCGATGTTGGGATGCGAGCCCTCGCGCACGCGCCAGCCGTAGTTGCGCCCTCCACGCCCACGCGGCTCGTAGTCGATCTCCTCGAAGGCGTTCTGCCCGACGTCCCCGACGACGAGCGCCCCGGTCCCGCCCCGGGCCGGGTCGTCGAACGAGTAGCGCCACGGGTTGCGCAGGCCGAACGCCCACGTCTCGGGCAGGGCGGGCACGGGCCGGCCGCCGAGGAACGGGTTGTCCGGCGGTACCCGGAAGCCCTTTTCGTCCTCGTCGGTCACTCCAACATCGATCCTCAGCATCTTGCCGAGGAGCGTGGAGCCGTCTTGCGCGCGATTGCCGGGGTCGTTGCCCGATCCGCCGTCACCCAGGCCGACGTAGAGGTAGCCGTCCGGGCCGAATGCCAGGTTGCCGCCGTTGTGATTGGCGAACGGCTGGCGGATCACGCGTTCGCCGCTCGACCACTGCAGGTCGAGGCGGGACGAGACGTCCGCGACCAGACGGCTGGCGGCCGACCGGCGGAACCTCGCGACGACCGTGTCGCCGGATCGGTTCGTGAAATTCGCGAAGAACCGGTTGCTGCTCGCGTCCGGCGGGAGAGCCAGCCCGAGCAGGCCTCGTTCGCCGCCGCTGGCGATCGATGCCGAGAGATCGATGAACGGCGTGGCCAGCAGGACGCCGTCGCGCAGCACCCGGATCCGGCCGGCTTGCTCGACGACGAACTGCACGCGGGGATCGCCAGGGTCCTGCACGAAACCGACTGGGAGGCTCAGACCCTGCACGACCACCGCGGCGCGCACCTGCGCATCCGCGCGTCCGCTGGTCGGCAGCATCGCAACGGCGCACAGGGCCGCAGCGACCCATCGAGGGGGGGGCATGGGTCAGGCTAACAGGTGGGCATCCGCCGGGCAAGGTAGAATGACCCCGCCAATCCGTCTCGTCGGAGTCCGTGCCGCCCCCCTGACAATGGAGATCACGATGATCGGGCGTGACGCCAACAGAACGGGCACCCATGCGGCCGTCCGGGCTGCGCTGGTTCTCGCCATCGCGTGCCGCGTCGCCGGCACTGGGGCCGTCGCCCAGGAGAACGGGTTGCGGCTCAACGATCGCGAGTACTTCGAGGCGCGCGGCCTCAATGTCCTCGTCTTCAGCAACCAGTACAACGGCATGTTCTTCGACGAGAAGACCGCCGGCATCGAGATCATCCAGCACGGTGTCCGGCTGGCCACCGGCGGGGCGGTCCGCCTGAAGCCGACGCCGGAGCAGTGGGACCAGATCCCGAAGATGGTCGACCGAAAGGTGGACAAGGCCGCGAACACGATCGCCTGCGTGCTGCGGTACGAGGAATTCGATTTCGACTCCCGGCTGGTCGTGACGCCCGAGGGCGCGGGCTTCCGCGTCGCCGTGTATCTCGACAAGCCGGTGCCCGAGAAGCTGGCGGGCCGGGCCGGGCTCAACCTCGAGTTCCTGCCGTCGAAGTACTTCGAGCGGACGTACCTCGTGGACGGCAAGCCCGGCATCTTCGCGCGCCATCCCACGGGGCCGATGCAGGTCAAGCCCGCCGCCACGCAGATCCGGCAGTTCGAGGGCTACTCGACCTTCGAGGACCGGGGCCGGAACGAGTACGTCGAGCCGGGCCCGGTGGCCGCCGGCAAGACGTTCGTCCTCGCTCCCGAGGACCCCGAGCGCCGCGTCACGATCCAGGCCCTCTCGGGCGAGCTCCAGTTGCTCGACGGGCGCAACGTCGCCCAGAACGGCTGGTTCGTCGTCCGATCGCTGCTGGCGGCGAAGACGACGGGGAAGGTGGCGGAATGGCTGGTCCGGCCCAACGTCATCCCGAACTGGACGCGGACGCCGGTCATCGGCTTCTCGCAGGCCGGCTATCACCCGGCGCAGAAGAAGGTGGCGGTCGTCGAGCTCGACCCGAACGACACGGCCCTCGAGACCGCGTCCCTCGTCGAGGTGACCTCTGACGGCACGCCGGTCGAGCGGCTCGAGGCGAAGGTGCAGCCCTGGGGCTCGTACCTCAGGTACAAGTACGCCACGGCGGATTTCAGCGCGGTCAACGGCACCGGCCTGTTCTACATCCAGTACGGGAACCAGAAGACCGAGACGTTCCCGATCGGCCCGAACGTCTACGATACCGTCTGGCACCCGACCGCCGACGTCTGGTTCCCGGTGCAGATGGATCACATGGCGGTCAACGAGGCGTACCGCGTCTGGCACGGCCTGCCGCACATGGACGATGCGCTGCAAGCCCCGGTCGGCTTCCAGCACTTCGACGGCTACCGGATGGGGGCTTCGACCGAGACGAAGTACAAGCCGCTCGAGCGCATCCCGGGCCTCACGGTCGGAGGCTGGTTCGACGCCGGCGACTTCGACTTCGAGGCTCCTGCCCACGCGGCCACGATCACGAGCCTGGCCGACACCTGGGAGACCTTCAAGCCGCAGCGCGATCAGACCCTCATCGACCAGGCCAACCATTTCGTGGACATTCACCGCCCGGACGGCAAGCCGGACCTGCTCCAGCAGATCGAGCATGGGACGCTGCAGGTGGCGGCCCACTACAGGGCATATGGCCGCCTGGCTCGCGGCATGACCGACTCTCTCCTCTACCGGTACCATCACCTCGGCGACGCGTCGACGCAGACCGACAACCTGCTTTACGACCCGTCGCTCGAGCCGTACCAGGTGGAAGGAAACCGGAGCGGCACGCCCGACGACCGCTGGGTCTTCACCATCCGCATGCCCTCGAACAACTACTCCGGCATCGGCGCGCTGGCGGCGGCGAGCCGGGCGCTCGGTGGCTTCAACGACGCGCTGGCCGACGAGTGTCTCGCGCTGGCGAAGAAGGCGTACGCCGACGAGCGCCAGGTGGCCGTCACCACGCCGCCGACCGGCTTCGAGGCCACGTTCGGACAGGGCGCCGAGATGACGGCGCTCGTGCAGTTGCTGATCACGACGAAAGAGCCGCAATACATCGACCGGTTCAACGAGTTGCTCTGGCCGGCTCTCGACAAGGCTTTGGGCCGGAACCTGCTGACCGCGGTCAGAGCCCTCCCGTACCTCGGCCCCGGGGCTGCCGGGAAGCTGCGTCCGTACGTCGTGAAGTACCAGGCGGAGATGGACGGGCTGTCCAAGGCCAACCCCTATGGTGTTCCGATCAGCACCGGGGGCTGGGCGGGCAGCGGGGGGGTGATGGGCTGGGCCACGACCAACTACCACCTCCACAAGGCGTACCCGGATCTCATCGACGCCGAGTCGGTGTTCCGCGGCTTGTACTTCCTCTTCGGGACGCACCCGGCCTCGAACACGTCGCTGGTGGCGACCGTGGGGACCAGGTCGAAGAGGCTCGCGTATGGCAACAACCGGGCCGACTTCACGTTCGTCCCGGGCGTCGTGGTGCCCGGGGTTCTCGTGCTGAAGCCCGACTACCCGGAGAACATGGATGACTGGCCGTTCCTCTGGGGCGAGAACGAGGGTACCATCGGCGGCGCGTCGCAGTACATCTTCCTGGCGCACGCGGTGAACGACCTGCTCGGGAAGTGAGGTCTTCGTTTCTTTTCCGGAGGCACGCATGAAGGTCGATTCGAGCATGGTGCTGTGGGGACAGACCCTGGCGTACACGTTGTACGCGCTCGCGATGATCGCGGTCGTGGGCTGGTTCGCGCTGCGCGTCACGCGGGACGGCACGGGGCGCGGCGTCGCATCCATCGTCTTCTACTCGTTCACCGGCTTTCTCGTGGTGTGCGGCGTGTCGCTGCACATCGTCACCTACAACACGATCCCGTGGGCGCCGCTCGACCTGAACAGGGCCAGCATCACGCCCGACCGCACCTTCGCGATCACCGTGGCGCAGCACCGCTTCACGCTGCCGGCGCCGAAGCTGAGGGCCGACGTGCGGCGAGAAGGTCCTGTTCAACGTGACGTCGAAGGACCTGACCTACGGCTTCGGCCTGTTCCGCCAGGACAACTCGATGCTGTTCCAGATGCAGGTGCTGCCCGGCCACGTGAACGACATCCTCTGGGTCTTCGATCGCCCGGGCGTCTACACCATCCGCTCGACCGAGTACTCGCGGCCCGCCGGCATCGGGATGATCGAGCGGACGCGGTCGAAATCACGTGCGCGGACGCGCCGGCCAACTGAACGGACTTTCCAGCGAGGCACAACATCATGAGCATGCTCGAGACGCTGGTTGCCGGCGAACGGGGTCTGTTCAAGCCGGCCACCCTCACCCCGATACAGAAGATGACCCTGCGGTTCGTCGTCGTCGGGCTCGTCTACTACGGATTCGCCGTCATCGAAGGGATGCTGATGCGCGCGTTCCAGGTGACGCCGCTTCCCTTCGTCAGCCACGAACAGTACTTCGCCATCCTGACCGCGCACCCGCTTGTCGGCATCTTCGGATCCACCTACTCGATCGTCTTCGGCGCCTTCCTCTTCCTCGTGCCGTACCTGATGAAGAAGCCCCTGTGGAGCGTCCGGCTCGGCAACTGGACGTGCGGCCTGATCGGCGGCGGCACGTTCGTCTTCTGGGCGGCCGGGTTCCTGACGCCACTACGCGCCGCTCTACACGCTCTACTGGCCGCTGCCGGCTGACTTCGCGCAGTTCAGCGTCGTCGGCGGGCACCGTGTTCATCCTCGGCATCGCCCTCGTGATGCTGGGCACCGCGTTCTTCGTCGTCAACGTGTACATGACGATTGGCTACACTCCGGACGGGATGGGACCAGCAGCCGACTGGAGCCCTCATCGCGTCCGCGCTCGGGCTGTCGGGCCTGCGCAGACCTCTTCACCGGGCGGAAGGCCGAGCACCTCGTGTCGCTGCCCGTTGCGGCGATCGCCCGGGGGACCGTCGACACGGCGCTCAACGCCGGCGTCATCCTCTTCACCGGCGTGCTGATCCTCGTCTACATGGTGGCGGCGCTGCTTCGGCGTGAGCCTGAAGCAGACGGCCGTGGACGCACTCCTCTACAAGAACTGGTTCTGGTGGGGCCTCGACCTCGTCGCCGACGGCCTGGTCCTGATCTTCGTGGCGGGCACCTGGTACCTGCTGGCCACGCTGATCACCGGCAAGAAGCTCTACATGGAGAACGTGGCGCGGGCCGCGCTGTTCGTCGAGCTCGTGGTGTCGTGGACCGTCTGGTCGCACCACCTGTTGTCCGACCAGGCGCAGCCGGGCATCCTGAAGGTGGCGTCGGGCGAGACTGGTCACCGCCTTCGAGCTGATCACGCAGGGACTGGCCTTCTTCATCACGCTCGTCACGCTCTGGAGCGCGCGGCCGCTCAAGATGACCTTTCCCGCTTCGGTTCCTCCTGGGCGGCCTGCTCGGATTCGCCCTCGCGGTGCCGGCCGGGATCATGCAGGCCGACATCGGCCTGAACCGCATCCTGCACAACACGCAGTGGGTCATCGGCCCGCACGTCCACGTCGCGGTGCTCGTCGGCCTGACGATGACGCTGTATTCTGCGATCTACCTGCTGTTCCCGATCCTCACCAACGGAGCCGCGTCTCTACAGCGAGAAGCTGGCGCACTTCCACTTCTGGGCGCAGTTGGTCGGGCGGAATCGGGATGGGTGCGTTCATGGGGATGGCCGGCCTGCAGGGGATGCTGCGGCGGACGATCTACACGAACGGCGAATTCACGCCGTACATGATCCTCGCGGGCCTCTCCGGCCTGCTCCTGCTCCTGGGGTTCCTCGCGTTCTTCTACAACATCGTCATGACCCTGGGCCTGAAGGGCGTGATCGGCATCTTCGTGCCGGCCGCCTCCAAGACGAAGGACCTCGTGCCGGCCGCGACGTAGAACCATCGGCCTTCATCGTCGGCGCCCTCTCCCATCGGGGCGGGGGCGGGCGCCGACGGATCCTGGCCCTCTACCGCCTCCAGTCGATCTTCGGCGACCAGAAGGCGTTGATGCCGAGCGCCGACCAGCGCGGCGCCTGGGCGCCCAGGCGCGCGCGGAAGTCGTTCCAGTCGCGCGACGCCTGCGGCGTCCACGCCAGTTCGGCCACTGCCGGCAGCCGCGGGAACAGCAGGAACTCCAGGTCGTCGATGTCGGACGGCGTCTCGGACCAGATCGGCGCCTCGACCCCGAGAATCCGGGATTCGTCCACGTCGAGGTGCTTCGCCGGGTCCCACGTGTAGGGCACGTCCACGTCCACCTTGCCGGCCCAGTCGAGGCCGAGCACGGTTGCCGCGTCGTACTTCATGTCGAGGTAGATGCGGTTGGCGGGCGACAGGATGAGCTTCGTCCCCGGCGGCGGGGCCATGGACGCGTCCGGGCGCCAGTACTGCACGACGGTGGACGGCTGCAGCTTCGAGTGGATGATCTCGTCCCAGCCGACGGGGATCTTCCCGTGCTTGATCACGAGGCCCTGGGCCCGCTCCATGAAGGCCGCGTACTGCCCGGGCGTCATCTTCTTCACCTCGTCCCCGCCGACGTGGAGCCACGGCCCCGGCGTCATCGCCGCCAGCTCCCGGAGCACGTCGTCCAGGAACCGGTAGGTGATCGGCTTGTCGAAGCAGAAGTTGCTGAAGCCGACCTCGATGCCGGTGTAGGGCGCGGGCGCCTTGCCGTCGCAGTTCAGCTCGGGGTACGACGCGAGCGCCGCGTTGCAGTGGCTCGGCATGTCGATCTCGGGCACGACGGTCATGAAGCGGTCGCGCGCGTAGGCGACGATGTCGGCGTACTCGGTCCTCGTGTAGAAGCCCCCGGGCCCGCCCTTCACTTCCGTGCTGCCCCCGACGGTCGTCAGCTTGGGCCACTTGGCGATCTCGATCCGCCAGCCCTGGTCGTCGGTGAGGTGCAGGTGAAGGCGGTTGACCTTGTACAGCGCCAGCAGATCGATGTACCGCTTCACCTCGGCCGGGCTGAAGAAGTGGCGGGCGACGTCCAGCATCGCGCCGCGCCAGCCGAATCGCGGCGAGTCGGTGATCCGGGAGGCTGGCACCGAGACGGGGAACGGGCGCACGCCCCGCAGCTCGATGGACCACGGCAGCAGCTGGCGCAGCGTCTGGACGCCGTAGAACACGCCCGCGGGGGTCCTGGCGAGGATGCGGATGCCGTCTCGCGTGACGGTGAGGTCGTACCCCTCGTCGGGACGCGTGCCGGTCGGCTCGACCTCGAGGCGGATGGTCCCCGGCAGCTGGGTCGGGCCCGCGTCCCGGATCGCGAGCCGGGCCTCGAGCGCCGGCCAGACGAGATCGGCCACGAGGTCTGCGCTGCGGCGCAGTTGGGGCTGCTTCGGCGTGATCTCGATCACCGTGTCCCTGGTGATCGGGAACGACTCCCCCGGAGCCATGGTCACCGATGCGGGCCACGGGATCAGCGCGGGCCGCTCGACGGCAGCCGCCGCCGGCGCCTGTGCCGGCGGGATGGCCGCCGCTCGCAGGCCAGTGGCCACCGCGATGATGACGAGCGCGAGGGCGACGGCACGAACTCGCGCGCGCCACGAGGTGATGGTGGTGGTGATCATGTCGCCGATTCTACACGCTGGCATGGATGAGCAGCCCCTTATGGCTGCGCTTGCCTGGACGGCCAGGCTTGCGCGTCGGATCCTGCCGGGGTCCGTCAGCGGCCCTGCTGGATTTCCCTGGTCTGATAGAATGTCGGCACACCGAACAGCAGGTCAGGCCGAGCCAGCGGCGTAGGCCGCTGTAGAGTGTCGTGCGGCGGCATGCCATCAACCGATCGCTGAGGGGAGCAATCGTGCGGTTCGCGAAACACCACTGGGCGCTGATTCTCGGGGGGTCCAGCGGGTTCGGCCTCGCGTCGGCCAGGAAGCTCAGCGTCGAGGGCCTGAACGTGTGCGTGGTGCACCGGGACCGCCGAGGCGCCATGGACCGCATCGGAGCGGAGTTCGACGCCATTCGCGCGAACGGACACGGGTTTCTGAGCCTGAACGTCGATGCCCTGAGCGCCGAGGGGATGGAGTCGGTGATCACGGCGCTGACCGGGCAGATGGGGCCGGAAGGCCGCGTGCGCCTCCTCCTGCACTCGATCGCATTCGGCAACCTGAGGCCGGCGGTGGCTGCGCCGAGGCCCGAACCCGGCGGCGGCATTGCGGAACGGCTCTCGCGCGGGCTGAAGGTGCCGAAGGCCGACGTCGATCGCGTGGTGCGGGATCTCGCCGACGCTGGCGAGGTGGCGTTCCAGGCGATCGATCCGGTCGACTACGGCCAGGTCGCGCTCGAGGACGAAGACATGGCGCGAACCGTGTACGCGATGGGCACCAGCCTCCTGACCTGGGTGCAGCGGATTCACCGGGCCGGCTTGTTCGCCCCCGACGCTCGCGTCCTCGGCCTCACGAGCGAGGGCAACGAGATCGCGTGGCGCGGGTATGCCGCCGTCGCGGCGGCGAAGTCGGCTCTCGAGTCGGTGTCCCGCGCGATCGCCGTGGAGTTCGCCCCCTACGGCATCCGGTCGAACATCGTGCAGCCGGGGGTGACCGACACACCCGCCCTTCGGGTGATTCCCGGCGCGGCGAGGATGAAGGCCGCGGCGCTGCGGCGCAACCCGCTCGGACGGCTGACAACGCCGGAAGACGTGGCGGACATGATCTACCTCCTCTCGCTGGACGAGGCCCGCTGGGTCAACGGCGCGATCATCCGGGTGGACGGGGGAGAACACGTTGCATAGACAGGAGCACGCCTCGGGCGACCTCTTCATCCACGGCGTCGGCCACTTCCACCCCGAAAACCGGATCGACAACGCCTTCCTGTCGTCGCTGGACATTGGGACCGACGACGCGTGGATCATGGAGCGCGTGGGGATCCGATCCCGGCGGACGGTCCTGCCGCTCGACTACATCGCGAGCACGAGGAATGCCCGGCCCGCCGAGTCGGCGGAGGCCTCGCTCTACACCAACGCGCAGACGGGAGCGCTCGCTGCCCGCCTCGCCCTGGCGCGCGCCGGCCTCGAGCCGTCGGACATCGGCCTCGTCATCGCCGGCGGGTGCTCGCCGCAGTACTCGATCCCGGCCGAAGCCTGCCTGGTGGCCGCCGAACTCGGCATCGACGCCGTGGCGTACGACCTGAGCTCCGCGTGCTCCAGCTTCGCCGTTCAGTTGCACCACCTGCGCGGCATGCGTCCCGAGGCGCTGCCCGAGTACGTCCTCGTGGTGAACATCGAGAACAACACCCGGACGGTGAACTACAACGACAGGCGCACCGCGGTGCTCTGGGGCGATGGCTCGGCGGCCGCGGTGGTGTCCGCGCGGGTCCCGGCGCCGGTGCGCGTCAGGCACAGCCTGGTTCAGTCGGACCCGTCGGGATGGAAGAAGGTGGTGATTCCCGCCGGCGGGCATTTCACCCAGGAAGGGTCGGCGGTGCAGGGGTTCGCGATCCGCAAGTCGCTGGCGACCATCGCGGGCCTCCGCTCCGAACTCGAGGGCAACCCTCAGGAGATGATGTTCATCGGGCACCAGGCGAACCTGATGATGCTGAACGCGGTGTGCGAGCGCGCGAAGATCGACCAGGAGCGCCACCTCCGGAACGTCGACGATTACGGCAACTGCGGCGCGGCCGGCGCCCCGAGCGTCCTGTCGCAGCGGTGGGAGGGCCTCCCGTCGCGCTGCGAGCTTGCGCTCGTCGTCGTCGGGTCCGGGCTCACGTGGGGCGGCCTGTTGATCGAGGTGGGGAGGTGAGGTCCAGGTGAAATACGCCGAGTTCCTTCAGCGGACGCAGTTCTCCAAGGCAGAGCTCCTCGCCTGCGCCTGCGGCACGCTCGTGGACGACCCGCCGGCCGACGGGTTTGCCGCGCTGCCGGGGCCGCCGATGCTCATGGTGGACCGGGTCGTGGAGATCAGCCACCGGGGCCGCCAGGGGCGGATCGTGGCCGAGTACGACGTCCAGGTCGACGCATGGTTCTTCCAGTGCCACTTCCGCTCGGACCCGGTGCAGCCGGGGTGCCTGGGCGTGGATGCCATCTGGCAGTTGATCGGCTTCTACGGGGGCGTGCGAGGCGCCAGGGGAGCGGGGCGCGCGCTCGGCGCGAAAGAGATCGAGTTCACCGGCCAGATCAGGCCGCACAACAAGCTCGTGCGCTACGAGATCGACATCCGCCGCTACACCGAGCTGGCCGGGACGGCGATCGCCATCGGCACGGGGCAGGTGATCGTGGACGGGGAGCCGATCTACATGGTGAGGGACGCGAAGGTGGGGATGTTCAAGGGGATCAGGTACCCGGATTACCCGCTGAGGTCATTGAATTCCGTCGGCGGGCGGATGAAGGGGGGGTGACGGCATGGTACTGACCCCCTCGCAGGTGCTGGAGCTGCTGCCGCAGCAGCGGCCGTTCCGCTTCGTGGACGAGATCCTCGAGGTGGACGAGCAGCGGATCAGCGGGCGGTACACGTTCCGCCACGACGAGTCCTTCTACGCGGGGCACTTCCCGGGCCGCCCGATCACCCCGGGCGTGATCCTGCTCGAGTCGATGTGCCAGGTCGGGGTCGTCTCCCTCGGGATCTACCTCTTCGCGCTGGACCATTCGGCCGAGGAGGCGCGCCACTGGACCACGTTGTTCGTCGAGGCCGAGTCGGAGTTCCTGAAGGCGGTGTTGCCGGGCGAGACCGTCACGATCCGCGGCGAGCGGATCTTCTGGCGGCGGAACAAGCTGCGCGCCCGGATCGAGATGTTCGCGGCGGACGGGACGCTCCTGGCCCAGACGACCGCATCCGGACTGGGAGTCAGGAATGCCTGATCGAGTGGTGGTGACTGGAATGGGTGTGGTCGCGGCCAACGCGCACGGCCTCGAAGAGTTCGAGCAGGCCTTGCGCGAGGGGCGGTCGGGAATCAGTTTCCACCAGAGGCTGCGCGACCTCGGGTTCGGCTGCCAGGTGGGCGGCGTCCCGCAGGTCAGCGAAGAAGTGAAGCGCGAGTACTTCTCCGAGGAAGCGCTGCGCGCGATGAACAGCAGCATGATTTACGCGGGCATCGCCGCGATCGACTGCTGGCGGGACGCGGGGTTCGTGCTGCCGGGCCAGGGTGGCGACGCGGTGGACTGGGACACCGGCGCCAGCGTCGGCACCGGCATCGGCGGCGTCGACACGGTGGGCGACTACGTGGTGCCGCGCGTGAACGAGGGCAAGGTCCGGCGCCTGGGCAGCGCCACCGTCGAGCAGACGATGGCCAGCTCGGTGAGCGCGTGCGTCGGGGGACTGCTCGGCCTTGGCGGGCAGGTGACCACGAACAGCAGCGCCTGCACCACCGGCACCGAGGCGGTGGTGGACGCCTTCCACAAGGTGCGCGAGGGACGGGCCGCGCGGGTGATCGCGGGCGGTGCCGAGGGGTCGTCGCACTACATCTGGGCCGGCTTCGACGCGATGCGCGTCCTCACGCGGCAGTCGAACGACCGGCCGGAGGCGGCGTCGCGCCCGATGAGCGCGACGGCGGGCGGATTCGTTCCCTCCTCGGGCGCGGGGTTGATGATGGTCGAGAGCCTGGCGTCCGCCCGTGCCAGGGGCGCCCGGATTCACGCCGAGATCCTGGGCGGACACGTCAACTGCGGCGGTCAGCGCGGCGGCGGCAGCATGACGGCGCCCAACCCCGAGGGCGCCAGGCGGTGCGTGCACGCGGCCCTGGCGTGCGCCGGTGTCGGTCCGGACGCCATCGACGCCATCAACGGTCACCTGACAGCCACGATGGCCGACACGCTCGAGGTCGCCACGTGGCAGCGGGCGCTGGGCAGGCCACCCGAACGGTTCCCGTTCATCAATTCCACCAAGTCGCTCATCGGCCACAGCCTGGGCGCGGCGGGCGGCATCGAGTCGGTCGCCACGGTGCTCCAGCTCAGCCGAGGCTTCATCCACGGGTCGATCAACTGCGAGGACCTGCACCCGGAACTCGCCGCGTATGCGGCGAGCGTCCCGCACCACACCATCGCGGCAGCGCCGCGCGTGATGGCGAAGGCCAGCTTCGGGTTCGGCGACGTCAACGGCTGCCTGATCTTCCGCAAGTGGGAAGAGTAGGCCACGCGGCCGGGTTCGCCCGGCCGCACCAACTCATACAGGAGAAGCAGATGGACACCACCACGGCGTTCGGGAAGGTCACCGGCATCATCAAGCCGTTCGTGAAGAACACGGCGGCGTTCGGCGAGGCGACCGACAGCACGCGGATCATCGAGGATCTCGGCGTCAACTCCGCGCGCCTGGTGGACATCATCCTCGCGTTCGAGGACGAGTTCGGGATCCAGGTGGACGACGAGTCGGCCGACCGCGTGCGGACGCTGGGCGACGCGGTGCAGATGATCCTGCAGAAGACGGCCACGGCGCAGTAGCGGGCGGCCGTGCTGTCAAGGGCCGAGCGCTTCGGGCTGAAAGTGCAGGAGGGGGTGGCGCAGGGCCTCATCCTCCTCACCTATTACAGCCTCGAGGCGTGGCTGCGGTTCCAGCGCTACCGCATCCCCGGGCTGCGCCGGGTGCGCAGGGAGTTCGAGGCGCAGATGGGGCGCGAACCCGGCCCCTGGCTGATCTGCGCCAACCACCTGACGCTCATCGACTCGCTGGTCATCCAGTGGGCGATGGCTCCAGGCTGGCGCCTCGTCCTGCGGCGCGACCGGTTCGCGTGGAATCTCCCGGACCGGCACAACATCTCGAGGACCCTGTTCCTGCGGGTGGTGGGCTACCTCGGGAAGTGCGTGCCGGTGCTCCGGCAGGGACCGCCCGAGGACGTTCGCCGCACCCTCGACAAGGTCGCCGCCCTGTTGTCGTCGGGTCAGACCGTCGTCATCTTCCCGGAGGGCGGGCGCAGCCGCGTCGGCCGGGTGGATCTCGACCGCGTCACCTACGGCGTGGGCCGGATGCTCCAGGAGGTCCCTGAGACGCGCGTCCTCTGCGTGTACGCCCGCGGCTTTGGGCAGAAGGCGTTCAGCGACTACCCGCGCCGGGGCGAGCGCTTCTACGTCCGCGCCCGGCGGATCCAACCGGCGACGCCGTTCACCGGGATGCGCGCGGACCGGGACCTCGCCACGCAGATCGTCAGGCAGTTGAGCGAGATGGAGACAGAGTACCTTGAAGACCCGATGGTGGATCGGTAACGACATCGTGGACCTGGCCGAGCCCGGCGTCGCCGGCAAGGAGCGGGACCGCCGGTTCATGGACCGCGTGTTCACGCCCGTCGAGCGCGAGCAGATCCTCGGCGCTGCCGCGCCGACGATCGCGTTGTGGAAGACGTGGGCGGCCAAGGAGGCGGCCTTCAAGATCGCGAGCAAGCTGCGCGAGCGCGTCGTGTTCGCGCATCGCGCCTTCGAGGTCGAGGGGCTGTCGCCGGGACAGCGGGCAAAGGTGCGCTTCGACGGCCTCGAGATCCGGGTGCGATGGGAGACGGCGCTCGACTACGTCCACTGCATCGGGCAGTTCGCCCGCGAGCGCACGGCAGACGCGCACGATCGTCGCAACGCCGGCGACGGTGGTCTCGACTGGCGCCGGTTCTTCGCGGGGATCGCCCGAGAGGGACAGCCGCTGGAGGGCGCATTGAGCGGCGCCGAGCAGGAGTCGGTGTATTCGACGGCATCCGCGCGGGCCCGCCTCCTGGCGCGCCGGCTGATGGAGCGGTGGGACCTGCAGGGCGCCGAGGTCGTGCGCCTGTGGCACTCCTGGCGCTGGGGCCCGCCCGTCGTCGCCCTGGAAGGCACCCCGCTTGCCGCCTTTGACGTGAGCCTCTCTCACGACGGCCGGTTCGTGGCGGCCGCCGTGGTCGGCCCCGGCGTCGGCCCGGGCAAAGGCTAGTATGATCGGGTTCCCATGAGAGCCGGCCCGGCATCGGTCGGTCGCCTCCTCGCCGCCCTGGGGATCGTGGGCGCGGTAACGCTGGGTTACCGGCTGCTGCATGTCTCCAACGCGGCGACGGTGTCGACGACCTTCCTGCTGGTCGTCCTGCTGGTGGCGACGCGGTCGCGGTTCTGGGTCGCCGCGGTGACATCAGTGGCCGCGATGCTGTGCTTCAACTACTTCTTCCTGCCGCCCGTCGGCACCCTGACGATCGCCGACCCGCCGAACTGGGTGGCGTTGCTCGTGTTCCTCGCAGTGAGCCTCGTCGCGGGCAACCTGTCCTCGGTGGCTCGAAAGCGGGCAGACGAAGCACTCAGCCGCAGGGACGAGCTCGCCCGGCTCTTCGACCTGAGCCGCGATGTCCTCCTGACGACGGACAGCCGGGAGGCCATGAGGTCTCTGGCGCGCACGGTCGCCCGGAGGTTCGACCTGGCTTTCGTCGCCATCGCCCTGCCGCCGCCGCCCGAGTGGAAGGTGTTCGAAGGCGGAAGCCTGTCGGTCTCCCTTGACGTGGGGCAGCTGGCCGAAGCCTATGCCGCGGCGCGCGAGCTGCTCGAGTTCGACGCCGAGGCTCGCACGTACGCGGGCCACCGGACCCTCGCCACGACCGCCGGTGAGGTCAGGCTCGTGCCCTTGAGGGTGGGCGCGAAGCCGGTCGGCATCCTGGCCGCCTCCGGGCGGTCCGTGGAGGCGGGGACCCTGGACGCGCTGGCCGGGGTGCTGGCGATCGCGACCGAGAGGGCGCAGCTCCTGGAGGAACGCAGGGAAGCCGAACTGACCCGGCACAGCGAGCAGCTCAAGGGCGCGCTCCTGGCATCTCTCGCTCACGATTTGCGCACACCGCTCACGGCGATTCGCATCGCCGCGAACAACGTCAAAGGCTCCTGGCTCTCGGACGAGGAGCGCACGGCGCAGGGCGACCTCATCCTCGCGGAGGTCGAGCGGCTGGCGCGCCTCTTCCACAACGTACTCGAGATGGCGCGCATCGACTCGGGGGCGGTTGCCGCGGATGCCCGCTGGACCTTCCCCTCGGAGATCGTCGCGGCCGCCCGGGAACAGGTCGAGCAGGCGATCCGGCAGCACCGGTTGGACGTGCGAATCGAGGACGACGTGCCCGTGAAGCTCGATCCGCGCCTGGTCGCCGGGGCCGTCGCGCAGCTTCTGCAGAACGCTTCCCAATACGCTCCGGCGGGCACGACCGTCCACCTGGACGCGGGCGTCGCCGACGGAACGCTGACGATGGTGGTTCGAGACCACGGTCCCGGCCTCTCCCCCGCGGACCTCCCGCACCTCTTCGAGCGGTTCCGCCGCGGTTCGGCGGCTCGGCCCGGCACCTCGGGGACCGGGATGGGCCTCTGGATCGCGCGGGGCCTCCTCGCGGCGCTGGGGGGCCGGATCTGGGCCGACAACGCGCCGGATGGGGGCGCGGTCTTCACAGTCGCCGTGCCGGCCGCCACGCGAACGGACGTCTCGGGGGAGGTCGCGTTCGGGTCATGACGCCCAAGGCGCACATCCTGCTCGTCGACGACGACACCGCCATCCAGCGCTCGCTGGGCCCGTTGCTGCGCGCGAAGGGCTACGACCTGGCGGTGGCGGCCACGGCCTCGGACGCCTTGCGCCTCTTCGCGGAGCAGGCGCCGGACGTGATCATCCTCGACCTCGGGCTTCCCGACCTGGAAGGGACCGAGGTATGCCGCCGGGTGCGCGCGACGTCCGCGGTTCCCATCCTGGTCCTGTCGGCGCGGGGGGGCGAGGCCGACAAGGTGCAGGCGCTCGACCTCGGCGCGGACGACTACGTGACCAAGCCGTTCGGGCCCGAGGAGCTGCTGGCGCGGGTCCGCGTCGCCCTGCGGAGGGTCGCGGGCGACGGAGTGGGGGAGGGTGGCCGCCTGACGGTGGGCGACCTCACGATCGACTACGATCGTCGACGCGTCTCGCGAGCCGAGACCGAGATCCGCCTCACCCCGAAGGAGTTCGAGCTCCTGTCGCTGCTGGCCCGCAACCGCGATCGGGTGCTCACGCACCGC
Organism: uncultured Acidobacteriota bacterium; assembly: GCA_963813585.1. Lineage (GTDB taxonomy): Bacteria > Acidobacteriota > Vicinamibacteria > Vicinamibacterales > Fen-181 > JARKSS01. The sequence goes on along the minus strand of CAWEZL010000001.1, from coordinate 5,186,389 downwards.
ACGATCCTCAAGGCCATCTGGGGACCGCACGCAGTGGAGCAGCCGGAACACCTGTGGACCCTCATCGGACAGCTGCGCAAGAAGATCGAACCGGACCCAGCCAACCCCCGCTACCTGCTCAGCGAGCCCTGGGTCGGCTATCGCTTCGCCACCGTGGAACCCAGTCCTCGCGCCTGACGCTTCAGGCAAGGCCGACGGCGACCACGAGCAGATCGATCGCCTTGATCCCCACGAACGGCAACGAGCACGCCGCCCAGCCCGTAGACCAGCAGGTTCCGGCGCAGGACCGCGGCCGCGCCGAGCGGCCTGTAGGCGACGCCACGCAGCGCGAGCGGGATGAGCGCGACGATGACGACGCGCGTTGAAGATCACGGCCGAGAGGATCGCGGACTCCGGCGTGGCCAGCCGCATCACGTTCAGCGCTCCGAGCTGCGGGAAACGCGAGGATGAACATCGCCGGGATGATCGCGAAGTACTTCGCCACGTCGTTGGCGATCGAGAAGGTGGTCAGAGCGCCGCGCGTCATCAGGAGTTGCTTGCCGATCTCGACGATCTCGATGAGCTTGGTGGGGTTCGAGTCGAGATCGACCATGTTGCCGGCTTCCTTCGCGGCCGATGGTGCCCGTGTTCATGGCCACGCCGACGTCGGCCTGCGCCAGCGCCGGGGCGTCGTTGGTGCCGTCGCCGGTCATCGCCACGAGCCTGCCCTGGGCCTGCTCCCGCCGAATCAGCAGCATCTTGTCCTCCGGCGTGGCCTCGGCGAGGAAGTCGTCCACGCCGGCCTCCTCGGCAATCGACGCCGCCGTCAAGCGGGTTGTCGCCCGTGATCATGACCGTCCGGATGCCCATCGACCGCAGTGCCGCGAAGCGCTGCTGCATGCCCGCCCTTCACGATGTCCTTCAGGTGGACGACGCCAAGCGCACGCGCCGCCGTCCGCGACGACCAGAGGCGTGCCGCCCGACCGGGCGATACGGTCGCCGGCTGCCTGCAGTTCGGGCGGGCACGCGGCCGCCGTTGACCGTGACGAAGCGGGCGATCGCGTCGGCTGCACCCTTGCGAATCCGACGCCCGTTCAGATCGACGCCCGACATCCGCGTCTGCGCCGAGAACGGGCACGAAGACCGCCGACCGATCCGTCAGCTCGCGGCCGCGGATGCCGTATCGCTCCTTCGCGAGCACGACGATGGAGCGCCCCTCGGGCGTCTCGTCGGCGAGCGAGGCCAGCTGGGCGGCGTCCGCCAGCTCGGCCTCCGTGACGCCGGTGACCGGCAGGAACTCGGTCGCCTGCCGGTTGCCGAGCGTGATCGTCCCGGTCTTGTCCAGCAGCAGCGTGTCCACGTCGCCGGCCGCCTCGACCGCGCGTCCCGACATCGCGAGGACGTTGTGCTGCACGAGCCGGTCCATGCCGGCGATGCCGATGGCAGAGATCAGCGCGCCGATCGTCGTCGGGATCAGGCAGACGAGCAGGGCGATCAGCACCGGCATGGGGATGCTCGTGCCCGCGTAGGCGGCGAACGGCTGGAGCGTGACGACGACGAGCAGGAAGATCAGCGTGAGCACGGCGAGCAGGATGTTGAGCGCGATCTCGTTGGGGGTCTTCTGCCGCTCGGCGCCCTCGACCAGCGCGATCATCCGGTCGAGGAACGTGTGGCCGGGATCCGACGTGACCCGCACCTTGATCCAGTCCGAGATGACGCGCGTCCCGCCGGTGACCGCCGACCGGTCGCCGCCAGACTCGCGGATCACCGGCGCCGATTCGCCGGTGATCGCCGACTCGTCCACCGACGCGACGCCCTCGATGATCTCGCCGTCGGCGGGGATGAACTCCCCGGCCCGCACGATGACGAGGTCGCCCTGGCGGAGGTCCGTCGCGGGACGGGCTCGACGACCATGCCGTCGGAATCACCCCCGGCGGCACCCGTCCGAGCCGGCCCCGCCGTCCCGGCCGCGACTCCGCCGCGCCCAACCGTTAGTCGGTTCGCGACGGTCTCCGTCCTCGCGCGCCGCAGGTGTCGGCCTGCGCCTTGCCGCGGCCTTCCGCCATGCGCCTCAGCGAAGTTCGCGAAGAGCACGGTGAACCACAGCCAGAAGGCCACCTGGCCGGTGAAGAGCGGGTTCCCGGTGCCCGCCGGCGAGTTCCTGGACGAAGACGATCGTCGTGAGGAGGCTGCCCACCTCGACGATGAACATCACCGGGTTCTTGACCTGGATCGCGGGGATCGAGCTTCCGGATGGAATCGACGCAGCGGCCTGCCGGACGATCGACCGGGTCCCACATCGACGGCTTGCGCGCGCGGTCTGCCATGACGGTGCCTGCCTCTACCGGCTGCCGGCGCAGCGCCCGAACGCGGCGTCGAGCGCGAGGTTCAGCTCCAGCACGTTGACGCGCGCTCGGCCCAGGAACCCGAGAGCGGGCGGCTCGGTGTGCGCGCGCACGAGCTCGCGCACCCGCGCGACGGGAACCCCCCGCGCGCGCGCGACGCGGGTCGCCTGCAGTCTCGGCCGCGCCGGGCGGGATGTGCGGGTCGAGGCCGGCGCCGCTCGCGGTCACCATCTCGGACGGCACCTGCCCGGCCCGGACGCCCTCCTGCCGCTCGATCACGGCGCGAGCCGCTTCCTGCACCGCCTTCGAGGTGGTCGGGATTCGACGGACCGAAGTTGCTGCCGCCGGTCGACGCCGCGTTGTAGTCGACCGCCGACGGCCGCGGCTGGAAATACTCCGGCCGGGTGAACTTCTGCGCGATGAGGCGCGAACCGACGACCGTGCCGTCGGCCCGGCGGATCAGGCTGCCCTCGGCCTGCGACGGAAAGGCGAGGCGGCCGAGCCCCCAGATGGCGGCATGGTAGACGCCGCCGAACAGGACCATGGTGACGGCGGTGAAGAGCACGGCCTGCCTGACTGCCTTCAGCATGCTGCGCCTCCCCGCTACCTCGCCAGCGCCAGGTGCTCGGCAATCGGTCCGAGCACGGCGACCGGCATGAACATCAGCAGGCCGAGGATGACGACCACGGCCCAGAGCGTGCACGCCGAAGGTGGCGCTGTCGGCGCGGAGCGAGCCCGCCGTCTCCGGCGCCGCCGGCTTGGCGGCCAGCGATCCCGCCAGCGCCAGCGGCGCGATGATCGGGATGTAGCGCGACAGCAGCATCACCAGGCCGGTCGAGATGTTCCAGAACGGCGTGTTGTCGCCGAGCCCCTCGAACCCCGAACCGTTGTTGGCCGCCGCCGAGCGTGAACTCGTACAGCATCTCCGAGAAGCCGTGCGGGCCGGGGTTCTTCAGCCACGCGAGCGCGGTCGCCGGGGTCGGCGGTGCGTCGCCCAGACGTAGCAGGCGACCGCGGTGCCGACGAGGATCGCCAGCGGGTGCCACAGCAGCGCCAGGCTCGCCAGCTTCATCTCCCTGGCCTCGACCTTCTTGCCCAGGAACTCCGGCGTGCGCCCGATCATCATGCCGGCGACGAACACCGCCACGACGATGAAGATCAGCATGTTGATGAAGCCGACGCCGACGCCGCCGAAGATGTTGTTGAGCCACATGCCGATGAGCGGCACGAGGCCGCCGAGCGGCGTCAGCGAGTCGTGCATCGAGTTGACCGACCCGTTCGAGGTCACGGTCGTCGTGACGGCCCACAGCGCGGAGAGGCCGGCGCCGAACGCGCACCTCCTTGCCCTCCATCGACCCCGTGGACTGGTCGACGCCCATCGCGGCGATGCGCCGGGTTGCCGCCGACTTCCTGCGCGACGGCGAACACGACCAGCGGCAGGTACAGCGCGAGCATCATCGGCGAAGACGACGACGGCGAGCCGGCGGCGTCCGACCATGTAGCCGAGCATCCAGACCATCGCCATCGGGATGATGGTGATCGACCAGGTCTCGACCAGGTTCGAGAGCGGCGTCGGGTTCTCGAACGGATGCGCGGAGTTCGGCCCGAAGTAGCCGCCGCCGTTGGTGCCGAGCTGCTTGATGGCGACCTCGGCGGCGACCACGCCGCGGGCGATCGTCCTGTTCCTGCGCCCTCGACGGTCGTCGCCCTGGCGGCGCCCTCGAAGGTCATCGGCGTGCCCTGCCACATCAGCGATCGTCCCGACGAGGAGGGCCAGCGGCAGGAACACCCGGACGGTCGCCCGGGTGAGGTCGACGTAGAAGTTCCCGAGCTGCGTCAGGCCGGTTGCCCGCCAGGCCGCGGATGATGGCGACGCACGCCGCCACGCCCGTCGCCGCGCGTGACGAACTGCAGGAACGTGATGGCGAACATCTGCGAGAGGTACGAGAGGCCGGTCTCGCCGCTGTAGTGCTGCAGGTTGGTGTTGGTCACGAAGCTCGAGATCGTGTTGAACGCGAGCGTCGGCTCCATGTTCCCGATGCCGTCCGGGTTGAGCGGCAGCCACTTCTGCAGTCGAGACGATCGCGAAGGTCGGCCAGCCACATGGCCGACGTTCGAGACGAGCAGCGACATGGAGTAGCGCTTCCAGTCCTGCTGCTCGCCGGAGTCCACCCCGGTCAGGCGGAGGACGAGCCGCTCGACCGGCACGAGCACCGGGTCGAGCGGCGTCCAGCGGCCCGTGAACACGTGGAACATGTACCGGCCGACCAGGAGGCTGGTGGCCACGGTGACCAGGATCGTGAACGCGACGGCGACGTACTCGGTGGCCATGCGAGCCTCAGAACCGCTCGGCGCGCAGCATCGCGTACAGGAGGTACGCAAACGCGGCAATGACGAGGAACAGGGACAGCGCAGTCATCTCGATTCGCTCCCTACAGGCGGTCGCAGGCCTCGACGAGCGCCGCCATGACGGCCAGCGCGACCAGCCCGAGCAGGAACATCCCGATCGTCAGCATTCGGCTCGATCCTCCCTTTCCGAAGATAGCCGCCGGCCGCTGAAGCCTGCCGCAAGAGTTCCTGAAAAGACCCTGAAGGGCCGACCGGCCGAAGGAAGCCGCGGTATCGTTAGGCCAATGCCTGATCGGCGACCCTCGGCCGACGCGTTGCTGGCGCGCATCCAGGAGCAGGAGCGGGCCCGCCTCCGCGTCTACATCGGCGCCGCTCCCGGCGTGGGGAAGACCTACGAGATGCTCAGGGACGCCCGCGGGTTGCGCGCCCGCGGGTTGGATGTCGTCGTCGGATACGTCGAGACGTACGGGCGGGCCGAGACCGAGGAGCAGATCGGCGACCTGGAGGTGATTCCCCGCGCGCGCCTGGACTACCGGGGCGCCACGATGGAGGAGATGGACCTCGACGCGATCCTCCGCCGGCACCCGACGGTCTGCGTGGTGGACGAGCTGGCCCACACGAACGTGCCCGGCAGCCGGCACGGGAAGCGGTTCGAGGATGTCCTCGAGCTGCTCAACGCGGGCGTGCACGTCATGACGGCCGTGAACATCCAGCACCTCGAGACGCTGAATGACGCCGTCGCGCGCGGCACGGGCGTTCGCGTCCGCGAGACGATCCCCGACACGTTCCTCGACCGGGCGGACGAGGTCGTCAACGTGGACGTGACGGTGGAGGAGCTGCGGAACCGGTTACGCGAGGGGAAGATCTACAGGCCGGAGAAGATCGAGCAGGCCCTCTCGAACTTCTTCCGCAAGGGGAACCTGTCCACCCTCCGAGAACTCGCCCTGCGCGTGGTGGCCGACGAGGTGGGTGACAAGGCGGCGGGCTACAGGCAGCGCGAGGGGCTGGAGCCGGCGCTGATCCCCGAGCGCGTGATGGTGTGCATGAGCTCGAACCCGCTGGCGCCAAGGGTGATCCGGGCGGGTGCGCGGGTCGCCGGCCGCCCGGGATCCCGCTGGTACGCGGTGTACGTGGAGACGCCCGGCGAGAACCCGGACCGGATATCCGCGCGTGATGCAGAAGGGCTGCGGCAGAACATCCGCCTTGCGGAAAGCCTGGGGGCGACGGTCGTACGCGTGCACGCCGCCAAGCCGGCCGAGGGGCTCATCGCCTTCGCAAGGCGCGAGGGGGTCACGCACGTCGTGTTCGGACAGACGGCCCGCTCCCGGTGGGAACTGCTCCGCCGCGGGTCCACCCTGGACCGGTTTCTGAGGGCGGTCCCCGGGGCGGCCGTGCAGGTCGTACCGCTCGGCGAAGACGACGCGCCTGGGTCTGCTCGAGACGCCGTCAGCTGAGCGAATCGCTCGCCAGCCCTATGGACTCGGCGGGAGGGCCCTGAGGACCGCGACGAGAGACGCGGGCTCGAAGGGCTTCACCAGGTGCTCCAGGAACCCGGCCTCCAGGGCCCGCGCCCGCTCCACCGGCCCCGCGTGGGCGGTCAGCGCCACCATGGGCGTCGCGCCCCCGAGCCTCTCCGGGAGCAACCGGACCCGGTGAATGAACGAGAAGCCGTCCTCGCCCGGCATCGCGATGTCGGAGACAATCACAGCCGGCCGCCACTGCTGGACCATCGCGAACCCCTCGCCTGCCAATCCGGCCGTCCGGACCTCGGCGCCGAGATCGCCAAGCAGCACGTTCAAGTACTCCACGGCATCGGGTTCATCGTCCACGACGAGGATGCGCAGCCCCGACAGCGGGTTCTTCGCGCAACCGGTGCCGGAGGCTGATGTGGCGGGGTCGGCCGTCGCCGGAGCCCGGCCCGCGGCGGGCGACACGCGGAAGGTGACCGTGAAGGTCGCGCCACGGCCAGGGCCTTCGCTGTCGGCCGTCACCTCGCCGCCGTGCAATTCGACCAGGTGGCGGACGATCGCGAGGCCAAGGCCGAGCCCGGCGTGAGCGCGGGTGAACGAGCCGTCTGCCTGGCGGAATTGCTCGAAGATGTGCGGCATGAACTCGGGGGCGATGCCGATGCCGGTGTCCCGCACCGACACCTGCACGTGGCCCTTCCCGTCGCTCAATGACACGTCCACCCGCCCGCCCGGCGGCGTGAACTTCACGGCGTTGGACAGCACGTTCCACAGGATCTGCTGGAGCCTGTCCGGGTCGCCGGCAATGGGCGCGTGCGGGTCGATCGAGACCGCGAGAGCAATCTGCTTGGCATCCGCGGCCGGGCGAACCGCGTCCAGGGCCGCGTTGAGGCAGTCGCCAAGCTGCACCTCCCGCACGTCCAGCCTGAGCTGGCCGCGGATGACGCGTGCGACGTCGAGAAGGTCGCTGACCAGCGCCAGCTGGGCCTTCGCGTTTCGATCGATGGCCTCGAGCGCCTGTCGCGTCCGATCCCCGGGAAGCTGGCCGCCGAGGAGCAGGTGACTCCAGCCAACGACGGCCGACAGCGGGGTTCGCAGCTCGTGTGACAAGGTCGAGAGGAACTCGTCCTTCAGTCGGTTGGCCTCGGCCAGCCGAGCCACGTTCTCCCTCAGCTCGCCTTCCAGCCGCTTGCGCTCGGTGATGTCCTGGACCGTTCCGAAGCCTCCGAGCAGCGCGCCACCGGCGTCGAGCTCCAGCTCGGCGCATTCGCGAACCCACTTGATCTCGCCGCCCACCACGATTCGGTGATCGATGTCGTAACGTTTACCCGTGAGCGCCGCCCGCCAGGCCTCGTCAACGGCCGCCCGGTCGTCGGGGTGGACCGACGCGAGAAACGTGTCGTAACTGAGGGACGTGGCGGGCGGGACGGCGAAGATATGATGGGCCTCCTCAGACCATGTCAGGACGTTGTGGTGGACGTCGAGGCGCCAGCTGCCCGTTTGTGACACACCCTGGGCCCGCGCCAGGTCGGCCTGGCTGTCATGGAGGGATTGCGTCAGCGTGTCGCGCTCGCTCACCGTGCGGGCCAGGGTGAAGTTCGCGTCGCCCAGGCGCGAGACCATCTGCGCGAGCTTCGTGAAGAACGCGAGTCCCCGGTCGAGCGTGGCTCGCGTCAGGCGCGGCACGCCGTCGAGGGCGGCGATGTACTCCCGTTCGTCGAAGCCGTACCGCCGGGCCTGGCGGCGGAACAGCTCGTGGTCGATCGACTCGCCCTCGAAGAAGAACTGGCCGCAGAAGACGTTCCCGATCTGCTGATCCCGCACCATGAGGGGCGTGGCCGCGTCCCACATGTGGTTCTTGCACCGGTAGATCCGGAACTCCCCTGGAGGGATCCCCGCCGAGAGCTTCGTATCGCTCTCGAGGCACGCCTTGCAGGTCTCCGGATGGACCCGGTGGAACTTGGTACAAACGTCCTGCCAGCCGACCCCGACCAGCACCCGGCCTTCGAGGTCGACGATCGACATCGGGATTCGAGCGACTTCGTAGAAGTCGCTCATGAGCGACTGGAGGCCGTCAGCATCGATGAGGTCGGCGAGCCTCGGGAGTGGAACCGGCACGGGTCCTCCGGTAGAGCTTGTTCCCAGCGGGCGCAGCCATTGGGTGGTTGGCGAATCTTACACCGAAGCCTCCCTCTCGCGGGCGCCTTTGGCTATGCTCTGGAGATGTCTCCGTCACTCCACCAGCAGCTGCTGGACGCCGCCCACCTGCTCGAGCGGCTGTCGGCCGACTGGAGCCTGCTCGACCAGTTCCCTCCAGAGGACCGGGCACGACTCCATCGCGCGATCGCCGGTCTTTCCGAGCCGCAGCGCCGGGCGGGCCGCAGGCGCGCGAAGCGGGCGGACCGCGACCGTCGCGACGCGCACGCGAGGCACGAAGAGGCGCTGCTCGACCAGACCGGCATCCGCACGCTGCGGCGGTCGCTGGTCACGACGCCGGCCCCGGTGCTCCCGGCGCCCGAGCCGGCTCTTCTGCCGGGACGCCGCTGCTACATCTGCAAGGAGACCTACTCTCACGTCCACCATTTCTACGACCAGCTCTGTCCGTCCTGTGCCGACCTCAACTTCAAGGCCCGCACCGAGCTGGCCGACCTTCGCGGCCGCTCCGCGCTGCTCACCGGCGGGCGCGTGAAGATCGGCTATCAGGCCGGGCTGAAGCTGCTGCGATCGGGCGCGCACCTGATCGTCACCACGCGCTTCCCCCGCAACGCCGCCAGCCGCTACGCTGCCGAGCGCGACTTCGACGACTGGGGACACCGGCTCGAGCTCGTGGGCCTCGACCTGCGCCACACGCCGAGCGTCGAGGCGTTCTGCCGCGACCTCGTGGCCACCCGCGACCGCCTCGACTTCATCGTCAACAACGCCTGCCAGACCGTCCGCCGTCCGCCCCAGTTCTACGGGCACATGATGGCGGAGGAGCGGGCCGCCCTTCGCGACATGAGCGGGCCGGCGCGCAAGCTCCTCCGAGAGGGCCGCGGTGGATCGGCGGTCGTGGCCGGCGGGCGACAGGATGCCGAACGGCTTCCCGCCCCCGAGTTGTCGCAGGTCCCGCTGCTGCCCGAGGAACTGCTCGAGCGGCCGGAGCTGTTTCCCGGTGGTCGCCTGGACGGCGACCTGCAGCAGGTCGATCTGCGCGGCCACAACTCGTGGAGGATGCTGCTCGCCGACGTCCCCACCGTGGAGCTGCTGGAGGTTCACCTCGTCAACGCCGTCGCCCCCTTCGTCTTCAACGCGCGCCTCAAGCCGCTCATGACGCGCACGCCCGGCCGCGAGAAGCACATCGTCAACGTGTCGGCGATGGAGGGGCAGTTCTACCGGGCAGGCAAGACGACGAGGCACCCGCACACGAACATGGCGAAGGCCGCGCTGAACATGATGACCCGCACGTCGGCCACCGACTACTACAACGACGGGATCCACATGAACAGCGTGGACACGGGGTGGGTGACCGACGAGGACCCCGCCGAGATTGCTGCCCGCAAGGTGGTCGAGCAGCGGTTCCACCCGCCCCTCGATGCCGTGGACGGAGGCGCCCGCATCGTGGCGCCCATCATCGCCGGGTTCAATACCGGTGTCCACGTGTGGGGCCAGTTCCTGAAGGACTACAAGCCGACCGCGTGGTAAGGTCGGGAGCCATGAGTGATCGCGACGGCGTGGTGACGGGGGCGGACGGGCGGAGACGCTGCTGGTGGTGCGTGTCGGCCCCGGAGTACGTGGCCTACCACGACACCGAGTGGGGGTTCCCGGTTACCGACGACCGGCGGCTCTTCGAGAAGATCTGCCTCGAGGGGTTCCAGGCCGGCCTGAGCTGGCTCACGATTCTCAGGAAGCGCGAGGCCTTCCGCCGGGCGTTCGCAGGCTTCGACATCGACAAGGTGGCCAGGTTCACGCCCGCGAAGGTCGAGCGCCTGCTGGCCGACCCGGGCATCGTCCGCCACCGGGGGAAGATCGAGTCGGCCGTCAACAACGCCCGCCGCGCCCGCGAGCTGGCCGCCGAGTTCGGCTCGCTCGGTGCCTTCTGCTGGCGCTTCGAACCGACGCCCGCCTCGCGGCCGGCCCGCCTCACGAAGGTCGCGCTCCTCGGCATGAACACGTCGCCCGAGTCGGTCGCGCTCTCGAAGGAGCTGAAGCGTCGCGGCTGGACCTTCGTCGGCCCGACGACGGTCTACGCGTTCATGCAGGCGATGGGTCTGGTCAACGACCACCTCGAGGGGTGCGATGTCAGAGACGAGGCCGGTCGAATCGGCCTGACGGGCGCTGGGCGAGATCCTGTATAAACGGTGGAATGCTGACACCGGTCGTGTTCGGCCTCGCCCTGCCGCTCCTGCTGTCTGCCCCGTCGTTCGTCCCGGCACAGGCCGCGCCTCCCGATCCTCCGCGTTTCGAGCGGGCGTCCTGCCCGGTCGAGGTCGCCGCCGACGAGCGCGTGGACTGCGGGGTCTTGATCGTCCCCGAGAACCGCGAGAAGCCCGGCAGCCGCGGCATTCGCCTGCCGGTGATGATCTTCCGGAGCCGGTCGGCGACCCCGGCGCCAGACCCAATCGTCTTCGTCACCGGCGGGCCGGGGAACAGCAACGTGGCGGGGCGGCGGTCCGCCAAGGGGATTCCTTTTCTCGACGAACGCGACTACATCCTGCTGGAGCCGCGGGGCGCGAGGCACGCCCAGCCGGCGCTGGAGTGCCCTCGCACGAATGAGATCAAAGGGGAGATCGCGGCGGGAAGGCTTCGCGGCCAAGCCGCTGATGCGGCCCTGCTCGAGGCCGCGACGGCATGCCGACAGGCTCTGGTCTCGGCCGGTGTGGACCTGGATGGCTACAACTCGGTTGCCGGCGCGGACGACCTCGACGACCTGCGACTGGCGCTCGGCCTCCGCGCGTGGAACCTCCACGGCGTGTCGTATGGAACCCGACTGCTGCTCACGCTGCTGCGGAGGCACCCGCAGGGGGTCCGGAGCGTCATCCTCGATTCGGTGCTCCCACCAGAGGTCAACTTCGACGAGGTGTCGGCGTTCAACCTCATTCGCTCGCTGAACCTGGTCTTCGACGGCTGTGCTGTCGACCGCGAGTGCGGCGCGGCCTTCCCCGACCTGCGCGGGCAGTTCGCGCGACTGGTCGCACGGGCGGACCGCAAGCCGCTGCCGCTCGTCCTGGGGCCGGACGCCACAGGGCAGGGCGTCCAGGTGCGCGGCGCGCAGGTGGTGGACGCGCTCTATTCAGCCCTGCACGACACGCAAGCGATCCCCCGGATACCGCGGATCATCGATGACGCCGCCTCCGGCCGCTACGAGAGCCTGTCGGGGCTGGTCAAGGGCAACCAGGGGCCCTCGTCATTCACCTGGGGTCTGCGCTACTCGGTCTGGTGCAGCGAGGAATCGCCCTTCGAGAACGCGGGCCGCGTGGCCGCGCAGGTATCGCCGGCCCTCGGCCTTGGTGGGATCGACGAGGGGACGGCAACGCCCGAGGCGTGCCGGGCGTGGAAGGTGAAGGCCGCGCCACGCGTCGAGAACGAGCCGGTGACGAGCGCCGTGCCGGCGCTGATCTTCGCGGGCGAGTTCGACCCGGACACGCCGCCGCAGTGGGGGCGCGGGCTCCTGGCGGGGCTGTCGAATGCGTACTACGTCGAGATGCGCGGCCGCAGCCACGGCGCCGGGTTCAACGCGTGCGGAGCCGAGATCACCAAGGCGTTCCTCCGCGACCCAGGCTCCCCGCCGCCGGTCGGCTGCGCGCTCGCGACTCGAGGGGCCGACTTCGGCGCGAGCACGCGCGTCAGCCGTCCTCCCGCCTCGTGAGCGTCAGTGGACGGTGTCGCCTGCCGTCAACTCCGCCAGGATGGCCTTCGCGAGGGCGCCAGGCTTCGGCACTGGCGTCAGGCGCCAGCTGCGCTCCATCCGTGCGTCCAGCGTCGCCTCGATCGTCCGCTGCGCCGGGCCACGACGGACGACGATGCGCACCCGCTCGCCGGGCTTCCTCGCGGCGATGGCCGCCTTCAAGCCCGCGGCATCGAGCGCGGCGCCGTCCACCGACGCGACGACGTCGCCTGCGGCCAGGCCGGCCCTTGCCCCTGGCGACCGCGGCTCGACGGCGGCGACGCTGAGGGCGCCGTCGACGTCCTCGGCCAGCACGCCCAGGTAGCCCTCGTCCAGGCGGCGCGGCGGCTCGACCTTCAGTCCCCCGTACGCCAGGTGCCTTGCGTAGTCGATCGGTCGGGTCGTGGAGGCATACTCGAAGATGTCGGTGAGCCGGACGCCCGCGACCTCCTCGCAGACGCGCCTGAACTCGCCGTCGGTCCATCCCCTCCCCAGCGCCTTGTAGTACCTGCTGGTAGAGCGCGCGCATCACCGTGTCGAGCGACCGGGCGTTGCCGGTCTCGTGGCGGATGCGGAGGTCGAGCAGCAGGGCCAGGACGGCGCCCTTGTCGTAGTAGGAGATCGTCCTCGGTACGCCGGTCTCGTTGCCGCGCCCGAACGGTCCCTGCGCCCAGGTGTCGCGGCTCGACGTCGTGGCCGACTGGAAGAGCCGGCCCGGCGTGTTCTCGCTCGCGGCAATCGCCCTCCCCAGCGCCTCGAGCAGCTCCGGCGCCGTCATCCGTCCGCTCCGCGCCAGCATGAGGTACTCGTAGTAGACCGTGAAGCCTTCGCTCACCCACAGCATGTCCGTCACGTTCGGCCGGTCGTAGTCGAACGGGCCGAGCGCGGCCGGCCTGATCCGCTTCACGTTGTAGTGGTGGAAGTACTCGTGCGCGAGGAACGACAGCGTGCGAAGGCGGCTCGCCCGGTCGGAACCGATCCCGGAGAAGGAGACGGCGGCCGAGTTGGCGTGCTCGATCCCGCCGCGCCCCGGGCCAATCGCGAGGAACGTGTAGTGCTTGTAGGGGATGTCGCCGATGACGCGCGTGCCGGCTTCGACGATGGCCCGGAGGTCGTCCACCAACGCCGGCCGGTCGAACTCGCCGAGAGCGTGACCGACGAAGCGATGGGGCACGCCCCGGACGTGGAACACCGGCAGCGACTCGAGGTTGCCGATCAGGACCGGGCTGTCGTAGAGGACGTCGAAGTCGGCGGCGGCGTAGGTGTGGCTCGCGCCCGGGACCGGCTCCAGGCCCGTGGCCACGGTGCTCCACCTGGGATTCAGCTCGATCGTCACCGTGGCCTGCCGCCGAAGTTCGCCCGGCAGGTAGACGAACAGCGCACCGGGCAGGATGTAGGCGCGCGTCTCGTCGAGGAACGCGTTGGCCACGAAGGCGCTCGCGGCGAGCACGTCGTAGGTGAGGATGACCCGGTCCACGCCCTCGTGCCGCACGATCCACGAACTCGGCCCGCCCCTGGTGACGGGCAAGGGGCGCCCCTCGCCGTCGGTGGCCGCGAGACCGCGCACGTTGCCGGCGAAGTCGAAGAGCCCGTAGTAGCCGGGCGTCCACGCCGGCATTCGGAACTCGACCGTATCGCCCGGTGGGGGGCGGTCGCAGCGAACCTGCACGTGGAACAGGTGCGAGGCCGGGTCCGGCGTCGAGATCGTGAACGCCATCGGCGCGGACGGCGCCTGAGCGGATGCGGCCGCCGCCAGCACCAGGACGGCCGACAGCGTGGCGACGAGTCGCCGGGCGCAACTCTTCATCTCGAGATCCGCGAGGGCTATCTCCCCGCTGCCCAGGCCGTCCCCTGGACGATCAGCTTCTGCACCTCCGGCGTGTTGATCGCCCTGGCGTCATGGCCGAAGGTGTGGTGGAACACGCGGCCCTGGCCGTAGGTCAGCGTGAACGCCAGCGGCTCGACCTGCTGGCTCCAGTCCGACCGGGCCTGCACGAGCACGTGGATCGGGGCGTCGCCCTGCAGCTTCGCGTACAACTCGTCGTCCTGATCGAAGTCCGCGACGTTCTTCGTGATCGGGCTGGCCTTGTCCATGACGCCGGCGCGGAAGACGCCGCGGGGGCCGTGGCCCGAGGTGCCCATCACCCAGACGCGGCCGCAGAGCGCCCTGAACTCGGGCCACTCCTTGAACGACGCGCTCGACAGGTGCGTCACCACGATCCCCTTGCCCCCTTTCACGAAGGCGAGCAGGTTCTCCTTGCCCTTGTCGGAGAGCGTGGGCGTCCTGGCGTTGTAGAGCATCAGGTAGATGGCATCCACGCCTTTCAGGTTGGCCTCGTTGGCCAGAACCTCGGCTCCCCCGACGACGTCCACGTCGAAGCGGCCCGATTCGTTCAGGACCTTGCGCGTGGCCGCCGCGCAGTCCAGCCAGTCGTGGGCCGGCGAGACGTCGTCGCCGGTGACGATGAGGATCTTGGCCTTGGCCGGCGTCTGGGCGGCCTGCAGGCCCACAGTGGTCACCAGCACGGCCACGGCGAGGAAGCAACGGAGGATTGTGGTCATAGGGTCAGTCCTTGCGGCGCATGACGAAGAAGACGTAGCCGAACGAGCCGGTGTACCGTCGATACAAGTCGATCTCCTGCTGGCTCCTCGCGGCCACCTCGAGGGCCTCGGGGTCGCCGGCGTGGGCGAGGCGGAAGTGCGCGAGGCACTCGGCGAGCGGCACGTAGTAGTTCTCCCACCAGCCGGACTCGGGCAGCACGAAGTCGCCGAGCAGCTCGTAGCCGTTCGGCGCGATAGCCTCACGCCGGGCCGCAACGTCGCCCACGTCGGGGCAGCCTTCGATGTGTATCTTGCGCAGGTCGTCCGGCGGATCGTCGCGGAACCAGCAGTACTCCGAGACGACCAGGTGTCCCCCGGGCTTCAACAGGCGGTGCCAGGCGGCCAGGCCCTGCGAGAAGCCGATGACGAAGATCGCGCCCTCCGACCAGATCAGGTCGAACGACCGGTCGGAAAATGGCAGGTTGGCCATGTCCGCCACCTGCGCGGCGACGCGGCCGTGAAGGCGAGACTCGGCCGCGCGCCTGGCTACCTGCGCGACGAAGGGCCGGTGGCTGTCCACCGCGAGGATCTGCGCGGGAGTCGCCGAGGCCAGATCGAGGGTCTGTGCGCCCGACCCGCAGCCGATGTCCAGGATGCGGCCGTCGGACGCGAGTCGGGGAACCATCCCCAGGGCCCGGAGCGTGCTCTCTCGGGTCCCCGGCCCCTGGCGGGGCAGCGCCTCGTAGATCTCGTAGAAGTACCGCCAACTCAGGTCCGTTGACATGGTCCCATTACGCGCAAGTTACCGCCGCCGCCCCGGATCGAGGAATGTCCCCTGCTGAAGCTGGTCGAACGCCTCACGCAGCTCATCCTGGGTGTTCATCACGATCGGGCCGTACCAGGCGACCGGCTCGTGGAGCGGCTCCCCCGACACCAGCAGGAAGCGGATCCCCTCGGGTCCGGCCTGCACCGCGATCTCGTCGCCGTCGCCAAACCGCACGAGGGTCCGGTTCTCCGCTTCCCTCGGCGGCGCCGAGTCGGCCCACCCGGCGCTCTCGGAGGGCACCGAGAGGACGCCCGACGTCCCGCAGAACGTCCCGGTTCCCTCGAACACGTACGCGAACGCCAGCCTCCCGGCCGCGACCGGCAGGGTCGGACGCGCGCCCGGCCGCACCGACACGTCGAGGTACGTCGGGTTGGCCGCGACTCCCCGGACCGGGCCCGTCGTCGACTTGTAGCTTCCGCACACCACCCGGACTTCGGTTCCGTCCTCCTCCGTGTGCACCGGGATATCGGCCGCCACGATGCCCTGGTAGCGGGGCGCCGTCATCTTGAGCGACGCCGGGAGGTTGGCCCAGAGCTGGAACCCGTACATTCGCCCGTCGGCGTCGCCCTTGGGCATCTCCTGGTGGAGGACGCCGGCCCCCGCCGTCATCCACTGGACGTCACCGGGCCCGATGACCCCCTGGTTCCCCAGGCTGTCCTCGTGCTCCACGGTTCCGGCGAGCACGTAGGTGATCGTCTCGATGCCGCGGTGCGGGTGCCACGGGAATCCGGCCCGGTAGTCGTCCGGCCGGTCGCCGCGGAAGTCGTCGAGCAGGAGGAAGGGATCGAACTCCGAGGGTTCGCCGAACCCGAACGCGCGGCGCAGGTGCACGCCCGCGCCCTCGAGGGCTGGCTTGGCCTTGGCGAGCTTCCGGACGGGTCGAACAGCCATGACGGACTCCTCCTGTTCGGCCCATCATACTGCCGTCGACGTGCCGGAGGCGCGAGGCCGCGCCGGGATCAGTCGAGCGCCTTCAGTGCCGCTTCGACCTCGGCGTCGGTCTTCAGGCCGTTGACCACTGTGAAGGCGTTGGACCTTGCCGCCAGCGATCGCGCCACCATCCGCTCGACGTTCGAGTGCACGACCCCCGTCAGGGTCACGCGGCCGTTCTCCACGACGATGTGAATGGGCGGGTTGACCATCGCGGCGTAGTGGCGGAACCCCGGGTCGCCGTAGATCGCCCGTGAGATCCGGAAGCGCAGCTCGTCGTCGAAGTTCGAGACGGGCAGCACGGTGATCTCGTTCCGCACGGAGATGACCCCGGGGACGTCCGACACGATCCGCTCGATGTCCTTCGCCTTGTACCCCATGGTCACCCTCCCCGTCAGCGTGATGGCCCCGCCGTCGACGCCGATCGAGACGTCGTCGAACACGGTGTAGCGCGTGTAGCCAAGCACCTGGTCCGAGACGCGGTTGAACACGTCCAAGTTGCCTCGCGGCGCTTGCGCGGCTGCCAGGCCCGGGAGCAGCATCGCGCCCGCCACGGCCACCGCCAGCTTCCTCAACATGGTTCGTACCTCCTGGAACCCCCGACCGGGGCTTTCGGCGTCTCCGGTCGGCTGGTGTCCGACACCTGGATGGTCAAGTGTCGTGCCAGGGTGAAGTGGACAATGTCGGTGGAAAAGACGGGTATCGGGTCCGGACGTGTCATTCGCGGGGGACACGATGCCCCGGACCCCGAGCGTTCTCCGCGACTCGTCTCAGGTGAGACCCTACCGCCGGCGGCGCACCGCACCCATCAGGCCGAAGAGCCCCAGCGCGAGCAGCGAGATCGTGGCCGGCTCGGGCACCTGGGTCAGGGTGAAGCCTTCGAGGACGTCGTTCCGCACCACGCCTTCCTCCTCGGTGGCGGCCAGGAGCTCGTACCGGCCCTGGAAGGCGTAGATATTGACCTCGATGTCCTGCCACGTGAAGAGCAGCCCCAGGATATCGAGGTGGGGCCCCGTCGGGTAGTAGAGCAGGTTGTTGTAGTTGAAAAACCGGAGAGGGCTGTCCAGGTGGCCGCTCTCGGCGTACCCGCCGCCCAACTCGAACGGGCCGACCGGTTCGTCGAGCTGGGTGACCATCATCGTCCCGCTCACGACGCCCCACACGCCGGGCGCGGCCAGCGGCTCGGCGACCAGCGTCACGCGGGCCGCATACGCCGGCTCGCCGCCCGACTCGGGGGCCGAGAACGCAATGTTGAAGGTGATTGGGGTTGCCGACGCGACCTGAGCGACGCCAAGGAGGAGTGCGAGGCAGACGGCCGCTGCAAGGAAGGCTCTCATAACCCCACTCCCGAGTTCTGCTGCGAGTCGCAGCGGGTCTGAGGTCCGGAGACGCCGAGGGACGGACTTCGGCGACAGACACGCGCAGCGAGATCCGTACCAGGGGGGGCCGGATCAGGCGCCCCTGTGTCTCGCAACCCCAACAACAGAATCGGCAGGTATTTACGGCGGTTCGGCTCTCGTGGACGCGCGATCCGTCACGGGTCAATTTCGCCCTGCCGCAGGACTTCTGTCGGCCGCGGGGTCGTCCAAGGCAGCCGCCGGCGGAACTTCCCGTCGCGTGTTTCGCTCAGGGCGCCCTGCCGGGCGAGCCCTCACGTGTCAAGCTGTTTGGAGGGGAGTCGGCTGTCGCGGCACGGTGGGGGCGCACCCGTTGCACCCCCACCCCCAGACACCACCGTCCGCGAACGGGTTCGGGCCTACTGGCGCGGCTCGAGGACGATCTCGCGCGCCAGGCGTTCGCCCATCACCTCGCGGATCTCGAGGCGGTCCTTG
Organism: uncultured Acidobacteriota bacterium; assembly: GCA_963813585.1. Classification (GTDB taxonomy): domain Bacteria; phylum Acidobacteriota; class Vicinamibacteria; order Vicinamibacterales; family Fen-181; genus JARKSS01. The sequence goes on along the minus strand of CAWEZL010000001.1, from coordinate 5,168,258 downwards.
TAGCCCTTGCGGATGTTGTCGTCGGACCCGAAGATCTTCTGCCCGACCTCGTCCATCTTCGGCTGGTTGGCCTCGAGGGCGGCCATGTTCTTGAACTCGGTCATCAGCAGCAGGTTCCAGTCGCTGGTGGCGTGCGCCTCGGTGGCGAGCACCTTGTACGAGAGCACCAGCCCCTCCTTCTTGAAGGCCTCCTGTTCCCGCTTCCAGTCGCTCGCCAGATAGCTGAGGTAGGCACTCTCCATTCCCGGCTTCATCTTGATGAACGCCACGTTCCAGACGGTCCCGTCCCTGTACGGGCGCTGCATCTGCGCGTATGCGGTGAACCCCGCGAGCACCAGCCCGAGACCGAGCAACCACACCGTGATCGTCTTCTTCCACTGCATGTTCCGACTCCTTTTCGTGTTGGGGGCCCCACCTGGGGATCGGAAGCTTCCGGGCGCAAGGCGCGGTTTCGGCAGTGCCTGCCGTGAACAGGCACCTGGCGCCGCCGTGAGCGCGCACCCCGCCGCCGGCGTTCGCAAGCAACGGCGATGCCGGGTCTCGACGTGGCATCGCCCTCCGCAGTCGTCCGAGGGGAGCGGGATCACCTTCAGACCTGCCGGTCGCCCCGCCCCCCGGCCTCCTGGCGGAACTGGTAGACGCTGCTGTAGGGCAGCATCCGGATCAGTTCTTCGAGGTTGGTCTTCCCCGCCATCAGCCGATCCATCACGTCGTGAACCATCGAGATGGTGCTGCGGCGCGAGCTCTCGCGAATCTGGTCGAACGGCGCCGACTTGCTGATCCCGATCACGTCCTCCTCGTTCGGGACCCACAGCTCGGCGACGCTGGTGCGACCCTTGAAGCCGGAGAAGTTGCAGTGGGCGCAGCCCCGGCCGCGGTAGAAGGTCATCCCGTCCGGGCGGCCTGAGAAGAACTCCTGGAGCAGGTCGGCCGACGGCTCGTACTCCTCGCGGCACTCGGGGCAGACGACGCGGATCAGGCGCTGCGAGAGTACGCCCAGCAGCGACGAGGCGAGCAGGTTGGGGTCGACCTTCATGTCGCGAAGGCGAGTGACGGTGGAGATCGCGTCGTTGGTGTGCAGCGTGCTGAGCAGGAGGTGCCCGGTCTGGGCCGCGCGGAACGCCATCTCGGCGGTCTCCTCGTCGCGGATCTCGCCGATCATGATCACCTCGGGGTCGTGCCGGAGGAAGGCCCGCAGGTAGCGGGCGAACGTGTTGCCGATCCGCTCGTTGACCTCCGACTGGCTGAACTGCTCGTACACGTACTCGATCGGGTCTTCCGCCGTCAGGATGCGAATCTCCGGGCGGTAGACGGTCATGAGCGCGGCGTACAGGGTCGTGCTCTTGCCCGAACCGGTGGGGCCGGTGATGAGGAGAATGCCCGAGGGCCGTTTCAGCAACTGTCGCAGCCGGCCCGTGATCGCCTCCGAGAAGCCCAGCGAGTCCACGGCGGCTGGCGCATTCCGGCGGTCGAGGATCCGCAGGACGACGCTCTCCCCGTAGTAGCCCGGCAGGATGGAGATGCGGAAGTCCACGTTGACCGGCTGCCCGTTCCGTTCGATGCGGGCGCGGAAGGAGCCGTCCTGGGGCCGGCGGCGCTCGGCGATGTCGAGCTTCCCGAGGATCTTGATCCGCGACACCACCTCGCGGGCACTCTCGTCGAGCACGGGCTGCACCCCGCCGAGATCCAGCTCCCGCAGGATGCCGTCGATGCGGAACCGGACGTTCAGCCGGCCGGCCAGCATTTCGAGGTGCACGTCGCTCGCACCCTTGGAGAGCGCCACGCCGAGCAGTTGGCGGACGGCGGCGTCCGCGCGGCGGTCGGTGACGGCGTCCGCGTACCGCGGCCGGATGTCCTCCTCCTCGGTCGCGGTGACCTCGAAAAGGTCCTCCTCGCCCGGGGGCCCGACTTCCACGTCCTCGTCGTACAGCCGCCGGAACGCGCGGCGGATCGACTCCTGCGTGGAGGTCACCACCTGCACCACGTGGCCCGTCGAGTGCGCGAGATCGTCCGCGACCGACGTGTTGGTCGGGTCGGACATGGAAACCGTCAGCACCTGCCCGAGGCAGCTCACCGGGACGAGGGTGTGCCGCCGGGCGTAGTTGCGGTTGATCACCCGCGCGAGGCCGCGGTCGATCTCGACCCGATCGAGGTCCACGTAGGCGATGTTCAATTGGATGCTGAGGGCCTGCCGGAGTGCTTCGTCGGTGATGAACCCCATGCGGACCAGCAGCCCGCCGAGCGGCCGGTGCTTCAGCTTCTGTTGCCGGAGCGCTTCGTCCAGCTTCTCCTGCGTGATCGCCCCGTGGCGCAAAAGCAGCTCTCCGAGGCGGGGGCGCTTCTCGGCCCGGTCCAGCAGCAGCGTCAGTTGCCTGGGCGTCACGAGCTTCCACGCGACCAGGATCTGGCCGAGTGGCACGTAGGCGCCGCGTTCGCGCTGCTCCTGCAGGGCGGCGTCGAGCTGTTCCTCGGTGACGAGGCCTTCCTGTACGAGGAGTTCGCCGAGGCGAGCCTCATGGGGCGTCCGCATGCGCCCATGTTAGAACGGCGCAGGCGGCCGTGCCAGTCCGCGAAGTCCGCGACAATCGGAGTCGACAAGTCCACGACGTCGGTGTCACGCGCCGGGAACCTCGAGGCTCGCCTTTCGAGTCGGAGGTCGGCCTCTCCTTCCTGCTGCTCGCGCCGGTCAAGGGCGGGCGACTGCCGGCCATGTTGCGGCATAATCCGCCTCATGAACCTGCACCGACTGCCGGCCGTTCGCTCGTCGGTCCTCGCCCTCGTCATCGCACTGGCCTCCACCCTGGCCTGGCCAGCCTGGGCCGCCGCGCAGGACCAGCCGGCCGCGGCGCCGGACCGCGCGAAGGTCCTTGCCGCCGCCCGCGAGGTCATGGCCGCGCAGACGTACTGCGCCCTGATCACGATCGACGCCGCCGGGCTTCCGCAGATCCGCACGATGAACCCGTTTCTGCCCGACGAGGGGATGGTCGTGTGGATGGCCACCAACATCAACACGCGGAAGGTGAAGCAGATCCGCAAGGACCCCCGCGTCGCCCTCTACTACGCGGACCACGCCAAGGCGATTGGCTACGTCGCCATCACCGGCCGGGCCGAGCTGGTCGACGACATCAAGGAGGTGCTGGCGCGCAAGCGCGCCTACTGGGACCAGGCATTTCCGGGCCTCAAGAACATCGTGCTGATCAAGGTCGTGCCCGAGCGCATCGACGTCCTCAACTACAAGCAGGGCGTCGTGGCGGACCCCGCGACCTGGCGCACGCCGTCGGTCGCGATGCCCGGCAGGTGAGAGGCACCGCAACGGGCGCCTGGCCCTGCGCCCGGCCGCCCTTCCCGCTGCGCCACGGTTGTGGGACGATGTGGCGCCTCGCCAAGGCCAGGAGGAGCAGATGATCGCAGCCGCAGTGGCGCTCGCCGGCGTCGCCCTCGTCTCGGGGGCCTGCGCCGAGACCCCGCAACAACAGAGGCAGCCGCGGCCGGTCGCCTCCGTCGTCGCCGAGGTGGACGGCCAGCCGATCACCCTCGACGAGCTGGAGAAGAGTGCGGGCGGTCAACTCCTGAACCTTGCGATCGAACGCCACCGGATCCTCGAGTCCACGCTCGATCGGATGGTCGCCGCGAAGGTCATCGCCCTCGAGGCGAAGGCCAGGGGGCAGCTCGAGGCGCGGCTCATCCAGGAGAACGTGCTCGCGAAGGCCACGCTCCCGACCGACGCCGACATGGAGGCCTACTACAAGGCGCATCCCGAGCTGGCGGCGCAGGACAAGGCGAAGACGATGCCGCAGATCCGCCAGGCGCTGTTCAACGAGCGGCGCCAGAACGCCTACCGCGACTTCACCGCCGGGCTCGAGGCGAAGTACGGCGTGAAGATGCGGCTCGAGCCGCTGCGCGTGCAGGTGGACGCGGGGACCGGCCCTGCGCGGGGACCGGCCGGCGCCCCGGTCACGATCGTCGAGTTCTCCGATTTCGAGTGTCCCTACTGCCGGACGCTGGCGCGCAACATGTCCGAGGTGACCCGGCAGTACGGCGACCGCGTCCGCCTGGTGTTCCGGCAGTTCCCCATCGAGTCGATTCACCGGAACGCGATGGCGGCGGCGAAGGCCTCCGTCTGCGCGTCCGACCAGGGCAAGTTCTGGGAGATGCACGACCTGCTGTTTGGGGGAGGGACGCTCGCGGAAGCCGACCTCCTCGAGAAGGCCTCCAGGGCAGGGCTGCAGAAGGACGCGTTCCAGGCCTGCCTGGCGTCGCCGGCCGCCACCGACCGGGTCCGCGCGGACATCAAGGCCGCGACCTCGCTCGGCGTCTCCAGCACCCCGACGTTCTTCGTCAACGGCCGCCCGATGCTGGGCGCGGTCCCCGCGGCCGAGATCGCACGGGTGATCGAGGCCGAACTCCGCCAGCGCTCGAAGTGACGAAAGGAGAAGTTGGCATCATGAAGCGTGCCGCCCTGCTGTGTGCCGTGGTGCTCGCCCTCCCGGCGCTGACCCCTGCGCAGAAGCCGCAGGCCGATCGCCGCGCCGACGTCGGCCTCTCCGCCGAACGGCTGGCCCGCATTGCACCGGCCATGAACCGGCTGCTGGAGGAGGGCAAGTTCGGGGGCATCAGCGTCACGGTCGCTCGCAGAGGGACGGTGGCCTACCAGCAGGAATTCGGCTACGCCGACCTCGCGTCGAAGGTGCCGCTGAGGAAGGACGCGATCTACCGCGTCTTCTCGATGTCCAAGCCGGTCACCGGCGTGGCCGTCATGATCCTCCTCGAGGAAGGGCGCTTCCGGCTCGACGACCCGGTGTCGGCCTACCTGCCCTCGTTCAAGGGCCTCCGCGTCCTCGACCCGGCCGACGCGACCGGCGCGAAGACAGTCGAAGCGAGTCGCGAGGTGACGATCCGCGACCTCCTGCGGCACACTTCGGGCCTCGTCTACGGCGGGCCCCCGACGACGGCGCTCGGCAGGGTCTACCAGGCGCAGAACCTCTTCGACCCCAACACGACGCTCGAGCAGATGGCCGAGAAGATCCGCGCCGTCCCCCTCGCGTTCCAGCCCGGCACCCGGTGGGAGTACGGGATCTCGATGGACGTCCTGGGCAGGCTGGTCGAGGTCGTGTCGGGCCGGCCTCTCGACCTGTTCCTCCAGGGCCGCGTCTTCGGCCCCCTGAAGATGGTGGACACGGGATTCTTCGTGCCCGACGAAAAGGCCAGCCGGTTCGCGACCTGCTACAGCTACGCCGAGGGCAAGGGACTGTCGCCGCTGCCGCCCGCTCGCGCCCTCGACGCGTACCGGCGCGGGCGGAACAAGCTGCTGTCGGGAGGCGGGGGCCTGGTGTCCACGGCGGCCGACTACCTGCGCTTCGCCACGATGCTGGCGCGGGGCGGGGAACTGGACGGGGTGCGGATCCTCGGGCCGCGCACGGTGGCGCTCATGAGCAGCAACCAACTGCCGCCGAGCGTCTCGCTCCCGTCCTGGGGCGGCAAGAACGAGGGCAACGGCTACGGGTTCACGATGTCGGTGACGACCGACGCCGCGCGGGCGACCGGGTACGGATCGGCCGGCGACTTCGGCTGGGACGGCGCGGCCTCCACGTTCTTCCGGGTCGATCCGAAGGAAGAGCTGGTCGTGCTCGTGATGACGCAGCGGATGCCCTGCGACCTCGAGATCCAGGTGAAGGTGAAGTCGCTCGTCTACCAGGCGCTGCTGGACTAGCGCGGAGAACCGGGGGGAACGAGTCATGTCGCGAACGTCGCTGCCAGTGCTGCTGTGCCTGCTCGGCGCCCTCGGACTCTCCGCCTCGCAGGGGGGCTACCCGTTCCAGGATCCGAACCTCGGCGCCGAGGAGCGCATCACCGACCTGATCGGCCGGATGACGCTGGCCGAGAAGATCGACTGCATGGCCAACCGCGCCGGGGTCCCGCGGCTCGGCGTGAAGGGGTCGCCCCACATCGAGGGGTATCACGGCGTGGCGCAGGGGGGGCCGAGCAACTGGGGCCGGCGCAACCCGGCCGCCACCACGCAGTTCCCGCAGGCGTACGGCCTCGGTTCGACCTGGGATCCCGACCTGGTCCGTCGCGTTGCCGCGCAGGAAGCGCGCGAGGCCCGGTACCTCTACCAGAGCCCGCGCTACGACCGTTCGGGGATCATCGTCCGCGCGCCGAACGCCGACCTCGGGCGCGACCCGCGCTGGGGCCGGACCGAGGAGGTGTACGGCGAGGACCCGTTCCACGTCGGCACGCTCGCCACCGCGTTCACGCGCGGCCTGCAGGGCGACGACCCCCGCTACTGGACAACGGCCTCGCTGGTGAAGCACTTCCTCGCGAACAGCAACGAGGACCTGCGCACCAGCTCGTCGTCCAACTTCGACGAGCGCCTGTGGCGCGAGTACTACGCGAAGCCCTTCGAGATGGCGGTGCGCGAGGGCGGGTCGCGCGCGCTGATGGCCGCCTACAACGCCGTGAACGGCACGCCGGCCCACGTCCACCCGATGCTCCGCGAGATCGTAATGAAGGAGTGGGGGGTGGACGGCATCATCTGCACGGACGGGTCGGGACTGCGGCTGCTGGTCACGGATCACAAGACGTTCCCCGACCTGCCGACGGCCGCGGCCGCGTGCATCAAGGCGGGGATCAACCACTTTCTCGACCAGCACAAGGAGGCGGTGGCCGAGGCGATCAAGCGGGGTCTCGTCAGCGAGGCCGAGATCGACCAGGCGCTGCGGGGCCTGTTCCGCGTGTCGATCCGCCTCGGGCTCCTCGATCCCCCCGAGCGCGTGCCGGCCGCGTCGATCGGCGCCCCGGGCGATCCCGAGCCGTGGGCGCAGCCCGAGACGCGAGCGTTCGTGCGCGAGGTGACGCGGAAGTCCATCGTCCTGCTCGAGAACTCGGCCGGGCTGCTGCCGCTCGACCGCTCGAAGGTGAAGTCGGTGGCGGTGATCGGCCCGCTGGTGAACCAGGTGCTGCTCGACTGGTACTCGGGGACGCCGCCGTACACGGTGACGCCGCGCGACGGGATCGAGCGGGCCGCGGCGGCGGCGCCGCCAGGGGCGAACCGCGTGGGGATGAACTGGGTCGGCGACATGAGCGACGCGGCCGTCGCCCTCGCGCGGCGGCAGGACGTCGCGATCGTCTGCGTGGGCAGCCACCCCGAGGGGAACGGCGGGTGGGAGGTGGTCTCGTCGCCGAGCGAGGGGAAGGAGGCGGTGGACCGCAAGGCGATCACGCTGCCACCCGGGCAGGAGGAGTTCATCCGCCGCGTCCACGAGGCGAACCCGAGGACCGTGGTGGTGCTGATCACGAGCTTCCCCGTCGCGCTGCCGTGGGCGGCCGGGAACGCCTCGACGATCCTCCACGTCACCCACAACAGCCAGGAGCTGGGCAACGCGCTGGCGGACGTGCTGTTCGGCGACGCCAACCCGGGCGGGCGGCTGGCGCAGACGTGGCCGCGGTCGATCGAGCAGCTTCCGCCGATGATGGACTACGATATCCGCCACGGCCGCACCTACATGTACTTCCGCGGCGAGCCGCAGTACCCCTTTGGCTACGGCCTGAGCTACACGACCTTCGCCTGGGATCGCCTTCGTACGAGCGCGCCGTCGCTGCCGCGCAACGGGGCGATCGACGTGTCGGTGGACGTGAGGAACACCGGGACGCGGGCTGGCGACGAGGTGGTGCAGCTGTACGTCCGCCACCCCGACTCGCGGGTCGAGCGCCCCCTGAAGCAGCTGCGCGGCTTTGCGCGCGTCTCGCTGGCGCCGGGCGAGGTCCGGACCGTCACGCTTCGCCTCGCGGCCTCCGACCTTGCATACTGGGATGCCGCGCGGCACGCGTGGACCGTCGAGCCGGGGCGGGTCGAGCTGATGGCCGGCCCCTCGTCGGCCGACGCGGATCTCAAGCTGAAGCAGATGGTGACCGTGACGCCATGATGGTGAACCTCCGATACGGCCGCGGCGAGGTGCGCGTCGAGGTGCCCTCGTCGCGCGTGAGCGTCGTGGAGCCGGCGTTCGTGCCGGGCCTGCCCGACGAGGCGGCGGCGTTTCGGGAGGCGGTGCACAGGCCCATCGGCGCGCGCCCGCTCCGCGAGTGCGCGGCCGCCGGCGAGCGGCTCGCGGTGGCGATTCCCGACCTCACGCGGCCGCTGCCGTCGAGCCGCCTGCTGCCATGGGTGTTGGAGGAACTGGCGCACGTGCCGGCCGACCGCGTGACGATCGTCAACGGTACCGGCTCGCACCGGGTGAACACCGAGGACGAGCTGCGATCGATGGTTGGCGCGGGAGTCCTGGCGCGGTACCGGGTGGTGAACCACTCGGCGCACGAGCCGGCCGGCCTGGCGCTCGCCGGCCGCTCGCCGGACGGGCGCCCGGTCTACCTGAACAAGGACTGGGTGGAGGCAGACCGGCGCGTCGTGCTGGGCTTCATCGAGCCGCACTTCATGGCCGGCTTCTCGGGCGGCTACAAGGGCGTGTTCCCCGCGCTGGCCGACATCGACGCGATCATGCACTACCACCGGGCCGACGTGATCGGCGACCCGCGCAGCACCTGGGGGCGGCTCGAGGACAACCCGACGCAGGAGCAGGTTCGCGCGAACGGGGCGCTGTGCCCGGTGGACTTCTGCGTCAACGTCACGTTGAACCGCGACAAGGCGATCACCGGCTTCTACTGCGGCGATCCGATCGAGGCGCACCGCGAGGGCTGCCGCTTCGCGAAGGCCACGGCGATGGCACCGCAGCCGCGCGCGTTCCCGATCGTCGTCACCACCAACGCCGGCTACCCGCTCGATCAGAACCTCTACCAGGCGGTGAAGGGGATGTCGGCGGCCGCGCAGATCGTCGAGCCGGGGGGCTTCATCCTGGCCGCGGCGCGCTGCAACGACGGCTTCCCGGCGCACGGCAACTTCAGGCGCCTCATGATCGAGTCGCCCGGCCCGCAGGCGATCCTCGACATGATCAACGCGCCGGGCTTCAGCGTGTTCGACCAGTGGGAGGCGCAACTGCTCGCGATGATCCAGGTGAAGGCGCAGGTCGCGCTCTTCAGCGAGCTGCCCGCCGGCGAGGTCCGCGCCGCGCACCTCGAGCCGGTCGCGGACGTGAGCGACCGGTTGCGCGAGGAGCTGTCGCGAAGGGGAGACGTCGCGGTTGCCGTCCTCCCCGAAGGCCCGATGACGATCCCCTACCAGGCCTAGCGAGCTCCGGGATCAGGCCAGGACTGCTTCCGTCAGCTGCAGGTCGTCCCCGAAATGGGGCCAGGCCCCATTTCTCACGCTGGCCCCGATCCCCTGACTCCGGGAACTGTCAGGCCAGGACCGCTTCTGTCAGCTGCAGGTCGTCCTCGAGCGAGCGGTGAGGCCGGATGCCCAGCCGCTCGAGGTCGCCGTGATAGGCGCGGCAGGCTTCGGCCGCGCCGATCTCGCCGTCGGCGATCGCCCGCAGCCACCGCACGAACGACAGCTGGTGCTCGGCGTTCTTGATCTTCCTGCCGAACAGGGCGACCCGGGCGCCGTGGCGGCGCGCCTGCTCGAGCAGGCGGAAGGCGTCGTGCGTGGTGCCCGCCGACCCGCCGAGGACGCCGGGGACGAGGTGCGGGTCGTAGGCGACCAGCTCCTCCATCGCCCTCGGGCCGCTGAACGGCATCTTCAGGAAGATCGGCCGGCCGCGCTCGGGAATGCCCGCCAGCGTCCGGGCGACGAAGTCGTTGAGGAAGCGGCCGATGTCCGGGATCGGCACCGGCACGTTCGGCGCGAACAGCTCCAGGAAGTGGCGCAGGCCCGCCTCCTCGGCCTCGGCCCGGAACTCGCGGTACGCCTCGAGCGCGATGGCGTCACGCTCGGCGTCGGCCGCCGGCGTCACCGAGTAGAGCGCGAGGTCGGTTCCGCCGAGCATCAGCTCGTCGACACGCGGAGTCCGCAGCGGGCACGAGGGCTGCTTCGGGTACGGCGCCCCGGCGAGCACGTGGATGTCCGTCGCGTCGTTGGCGCGCACCGCGGGCGTCACGGCCGACCCCTCGAAGAGACCCTCCCGCGCCAGGACGTCGTTCGTGCTCGCGCTCATCAGCATCACGTCCACAAGCCCCTGGCGGACGACCTCGCGGATCTGATCGCGGTACTCGGCGAGCGAGCGCAGCCGGCCGGTTGCGGGATCGGTGCCCGGAGAGGCCAGGCCGAACGCCATGTCGGCATCCCTCGCGTCGGCGAGGATGAAATCGGGGGCGCCGGTCGGATTGGCGTGGATGGCCTGCAGCTTCGCGTCCAGCGTTCTCATGTCGCCGAATCGTAGTCAAACCGCGTCGCGGCGTCCAGCGCGGTATGATCCGGCTGCCCCACGGAGTCTTCGCCATGCCCATCCCGGCCCGTGCCCTGCTCCTGCTCGTGTGCCTCCTCAGTAGCGCCGGCCTCCGTGCCGGCGAGTCCCCCGGCCTCCGTGCCGGCGAGTCCAACCGTGATCTGCTCACGAGGCGCTGGGACGCAACCTGGATCGTCGCCCCGGGCACCAATCCCTTCGGCTTCGGCGTCTACCACTTCCGCAAGGCGATCGACCTGCGGCAGCGGCCCGCGCGGTTCGTCGTCCACGTGACCGCCGACAACCGCTACCAGCTCTGGGTCAACGGCGTGCGCGTCGTCTGGGGTCCGGCGCGCGGCGACCTCAACCACTGGCGCTACGAGACGATCGACCTCGCACCGCACCTGAGAACTGGCAGGAATGTCCTCGCGGCCGTCGTCTGGAACTACGGCGAGCTGGCCCCCGAGGCGCAGACCACCTGGCGCACCGGCTTTCTCATCCAGGGGGACACGGCGGTCGAGAAGGCGGTCGACAGCGACGCGACCTGGAAGGCCGCGGTCGACGCCGCCTACTCGCCGATCCCCTTCACGCATGCGCAGCTCCGCGGCTATTACGTCGTGGGCCCCGGCGAGCGCGTGGACGCGGCGAAACACCCGTGGGGGTGGGAATCGCCGGAGTACGACGACTCGTCCTGGGGCGCGGCGCAGCCCGCCGTGCCGGACGGCCGCGCGCACGGCTCGCCGCGGCCGATGCAGGACGCGGGGAACCGCTGGCTCCTCGTGCCGCGCTCGATCCCGCTGATGGAAGAGGGCCTCGAGCGGCTGGCGGCCGTGCGCCAGGCGGTCGGCGTCACGGTGCCGGACGCATTCCCGCGCGAGGCGGCAGCCGTCACGGTCCCGCCGCGCACCCAGGCGCGCCTGCTGCTCGACAATGCGCGGCTGACGACGGCCTACCCGGTCCTGCGCTACGGCGGCGGCGCCGGCGCCCGCATCCGGATGGGCTACGCCGAGTCGCTCTACCTGCCCAGGGCGAAGGGCGGGGACAAGGGGAACCGGAACGACGTGGAAGGGAAGGAGTTCGTCGGAAACTACGACGAGGTGGTCGCCGACGGGGGGCGCAACCGTCGCTACAGCCCGCTCTGGTGGCGCACCTATCGCTACCTCGATCTCACCGTTTCGACCGGTGACGAGGCGCTCGTCATCGACGACGTGCACGGCCTCTACACCGGCTACCCTTTCGAGCGTCGGCAGCGGTTCGAGGCCGGTTCGCCGGTCGTGTCGCAGATCCTCGATGTCGGGTGGCGCACCGCCCGCCTGTGCGCGCACGAGAGCTACATGGACTGCCCCTACTACGAGCAGCTCCAGTATGCCGGCGACACCCGGATCCAGGCGCTCGTCTCGCTCTACGCCTCGGGTGACGCGCGCCTGGTGAAGAACGCCATCGCGCTGCTGGACGACTCGCGCACGCCGGAGGGGGCCACGATGAGCCGCGCGCCCACGCGGCAGCAGCAGTACATCCCCCCGTTCTCGCTGTGGTGGATCGGCATGGTCCACGACTATTACATGTACGTGGACGACCAGGCGTTCGTCCGCGAGATGCTGCCCGGCGTTCGAGCGGTCCTGCAGTTCTTCGCGGCGCATCAGCGGCCGAACGGCTCGCTCGGGCCGATGCCGTGGTGGAACTACGTGGACTGGACGACGGAGTGGGACGGCGGCGTGCCGCCCCGGGACGCGAACGGCGCGAGCGCCCCGCAGGACCTCCAGCTCCTGATGGCCTATGACTGGGCGAGCCGCCTCGAGGAGGCCCTCGGGTCGCGTGCCGTGGCCGCCGAGTACCGCGAGGCCGCCGGCCGCCTTCGGCAGGCCATCCGGCCGCTCTACTGGGACGCGGCGAAGCGGCTGTTCGCCGATACGCCCGAGCACGAGCAGTACTCGCAGCACTCGAACGTCCTCGCCGTGCTCGCCGGGGTCGTCTCCGGGGACGAGGCGCGCGACCTGGTGACGCGCGTCGCCGCCGACACGACGCTCACCCCGTGCTCGTACTACTTCCGCCACTACCTGCACTCGGCGGTCAACCTGGTGGGGGAGGGCGACCGCTACCTCGAGCTGCTGGGCGAGTGGGAGTCGATGCTGGCGCGCGGCCTCACGACCTTCGCCGAGCGGTACGAGCGGCCCGGCGATCCCTCGCGTTCCGACTGCCACGCCTGGAGCGCGAGCCCGAACTTCGAGATCTTCAGGACCGTGCTCGGCATCGACAGCGCGGCTCCCGGGTTCGCGCGGGTGCACGTGCGCCCGTTCCTCGGGAGTCTCGATCGCGTGGCCGGATCCATTCCCCACCCGAAGGGCGCGGTCTCGGTCCGGATCGAGCGCGCCGGGCGTGGGCTTCGTGTTGAGGTCACGCTGCCCGCCGGCGTCCCCGGCGAGTTCACGTGGCGCGGCGTCCGCCGGGAGCTGTCGCCCGGCCCGAACGCGTTCACGGCGGAGTGAACTAGCGCTGCCAGGCGATGAGCGGCAGTTCGGTCGGGAGGCGCGCGTCGGGGTGAAACGGGACGGCGCGGACGGTGAAGTGCTCGGGCGGCCTCGCCGTGACAATCGTTGCGCGATACACGGCCGGCCGTGCGCGACCCCCACCGGGTGCGGCCGGGGTCATGCGCTGAACGAACGGTTCGTCCGAGCCCTCCTCCGGGTCGGCGTACAGCTCGACGTGCACGCAGGCTGGCGGGATCTCCCCGAGATTGATGGGGACCGAGACGGTGACCTGTCCGGCAGACGCGGACCGCGTGACCTCGCCGAATCGGATGTGGCGCCAGTGCCGCTCGAGATCGCTGGCCCACCGGTCGAGCTTCCTGGCGACCGCGCCGTCGCGCGCCGCGCGGCGGCGGTAGGACGAAGCGCCCGGCAGGTACGCCCGCTCCACGTATTCCTGCAGCATCCGCACGCTGCTGAACCTCGGGGCCAGGCGGGCCATGCTCGCCCGCATGCGGGCCATCCACGCGCGGGGCAGGCCCGCGGCGTCGCGCTCGTAGAACGTCGGCACGACCTCCCCCTCGAGCAGGGCGTAGAGCTGCTCCGCGTCCCGCGCATCGTCTCCGGGGCGCTCGCTCCGGTCGCCGAGGGCCCAGCCGCAGTCGGCGTCGAACGCCTCGGCCCACCAGCCGTCGAGCGTCGAGAGGTCGAGGCCGCCGTTCACCAGCACCTTCATGCCGCTGGTGCCGCAGGCTTCCCACGGGCGCCGCGGCGTGTTGACCCAGACGTCCACGCCCTGCACCAGCTCCGCGGCAAGACGCATGTCGTAGTCGTCGAGAAAGACGACGTGCGCGCGCGCCTCGGGGCGCGCGGCGAACTGCGCCCACTGGCGGATGAGGCGCTTGCCCTCCTCGTCGCGCGGGTGCGCCTTGCCCGCCACGATCAGCTGCACGGGCCGGTGCGGATCGGTGAGCAGGCGAAGCAGCCGTTCCGGGTCGGAGAGCAGGAGGTTGGGCCGCTTGTAGGTGGCGAACCGGCGCGCAAACCCGAGTGTGAGGGTGTCCTGGTGCAGCACGCCGCGGGCCGTCCTGACGGCGGCCTCGAGCGGCTCGTGCCGCGCGAGCTTCCGCAAGAGGCGCTCGCGCGCGTAGCGCACGAGATCGTTGCGCTCGTGCGCGCGCAGCCGCCAGAGATCCTCGTCGGACAGGCGGAGGATGTCCTCGGTGAGCGCCGACACGTCGCCGCGCCACCGCTCCTTGCCGGCCGCGCTGGTCCACAGCGCGTCGGTCCAGGGCGAGTCCCAGGACGGGACGTGAACCCCGTTGGTGACGTGGGTGACCGGCACCTCGCGCTCGGGCCAGCGCGGGAACAGGCCCGCGAAGAGCCGCCGGCTCACCGCGCCATGCAACTGGCTGACGCCGTTGATCCACGCGCACCCGCGCAGCGCGAGCCAGGCCATGTTGAACGGGGCGCCCGCGTCGAGCGGATCCGGGCGCCCGAGGCCGAGCAGTTCGCTCCACGCCAGGCCCAGCTCACGGACGTACTCCTCGAAGTACGGGCGGTAGGTCTCGATCTCCCCGACCGGGAACGTGTCGAAGCCGGCTGGCACCGCCGTGTGGGTGGTGAACACGTTGCCCGCGCGGGTCGCCCACAGCGCCTCGCGGAAGGTCGTCTCGTGCCGTGCCATGAACTGGCGCGCGCGCTCGATGACCACGAACGCCGCGTGCCCCTCGTTCAGGTGACAGACCTCGACGCCGAGGCCGAGCGCCTGCACCAGGCGCCACCCCCCCACGCCGAGGATGATTCTCCTGCAGCAGGCGGACCTCCGAGCTGCCGCCGTAGAGGGTGCTCGTCAGGCCGCGATCGGCCGGCCCGTTGAACGGGTCGTTGCTGTCGAGCAGGTACAGGTACCGTCCGCCCGATGGTGGCCTGCCAGGCCCGCAGCAGAATCGTCCGGCCCGGGAAGCTGAGGGTCACCCGCAGGTGCTCGCCGCCCGGGCCGAGGACCGGCTGCACGGGCAGGCTGGCCGGCTCGTTGAACGGGTAGAGCTCGGTCTGCTCGCCGCCCGCGTCGAGGACCTGCCGGAAGTACCCCTGCTGCCAGAGGATGCCGACGCCGACGACGGGGATCCCGAGATCGCTGGCCGTCTTCAGGTAGTCGCCCGCGAGGATGCCCAGGCCGCCCGAGTAGAGCGGCAGCGACTCGTGCAGCCCGAACTCCATGCTGAAGTACGCCACCGTCGGCAGCGTGGAGGCGGTCGCCGGGCGCCACGGCGCCGTCGCGTGGTATCGCTCACGGCACTCCTCGAGCGCCTGCAGGTCGCGCAGGAAGTCGGGGTCGGCCGCCAGGCTCTCGAGGCGCTCGAACGGTACGTGCTGCAGCAGCAGCCAGGGGTTCTGGGTGCGTTCCCACAGCGCTTCACCCAGGCGCCGCCAGACCGCGTCGCCGGCGTGGTTCCAGGCCCAGTGGATGTCGAGGGCGAGCGCGGACAGGCGAGCCAGGGGCTCGGGAAGCGGGCGGGACGAGGCATGGTGTGGTGGGCGGGGTGGCGTCACGGCCATTCCTCCTCGGTGCGGGCCGACGCCGGCGCCGGGAACGCCAGGAGCGCCGGTCGTGCAGGGGTCCGCCTGCCATGGTAGCAAGAACGCCCTAGCGGGCGCCTGCCGCCAAGCCAGCCCAACTCGCAGGCGGCGCTTTGCCGGCTCGCGGATTCACTCGATGATCGCGATCGACGAGATCACCTGCCGGAAGGTCGGCTCGTAACTGGCGAAAGTGCGTCGCGGGGCGACCACGAGCGCGTAGAAGAGCCGCCCGTCGCGAAAGAGCGTCGTCACGATCTCCATCCGCTCTTCCTGGCCGGTCACCTCGGACGCGTTCGACAGCACGGCGCGGACGGCGGGCTGATCGGCGAGGGAAGAGCGATCGAGGTCCGAGAGTTGCCTGAGGCTCGGATTGTCGCTCGCGAGCAGGTCGATGAGGGCACCGGTCGCGCGTCGAAGGTCGTCCCCGTCTCGCGGAGCCAGTCCGATCTCGACACCGTGCGTGAAGACCGCCTGCCCCCCGGCCTCGCCGTAGCCGCCCGCCGGGGCGAAGACGACCGCGTCGCCGTCGGGCAGTTCACGCCAGTCCGAAGGCACGCGAACCCGAAACAGGTTTCGTTCGGTGTGAGTCGTGAAGTGGACGTCGTCGTTCGGCGTGCAGTCGTTGGATGGGCCTGCCGCCGTCTGCGCAAACAGCGCGCCGCCGGACAGCAACGCCACGATGGCGGTGAACGCGACGCAAGCCGATTGCCTGCAGGACATCCTCTCACCCTTGGCGCCGCCACCAGGGGGGGCTAGGAGGCCGAGGGTTCCGGGGGCTTCTGCTCGTGGTCCGTTTTCGCATCCGTGGCGTACCGCTCGACCGTCTGCGCGCCCCGAACGACGGTCTCCGCCAGGCTGTCACGCATCGCCTGGCCCCGGCTCGTGACCTCCTTCGCCGTCGCCCCCACCCGGGCACTGGCCTGCTGATACCGTTCGGACGCGGTCTTCCCGAGGCTCTTCGCCGTTCCGGCGATTCGGCCGCGCACCTCCATGGCGGCCCGCGGGGCGAGGAGCATGCCCAGCCCCACCCCCAGCGCGGCGCCTGAGATGAGCCCCATCAAGAAACGATGATCGCGGGTTTCCGGCGCTGGTGAAGTCTCCACGGGCATCCTCCTGACGTGACGCGATCCAACGACACCCCGCCTGTATGCGACGGTCTGCGGCACCGCGGCGGGCGTGGGCAGAAATCTCTCGCTTCGGGCTGTGTACACAGACTGGACGAAGACCGACCGCCAGTCTGTTCACTTCGGGACAGCTGTGCCTCTCTTCGAGGTGCAGGCCGACGCGCACCCTGTCCAATTGGGGACGCGACACGCACCTGGAGGCCGCCTAGGATGAGAAGCGTTCCGTGAGGAGGGACGCCATGTCCAACGATCGTCGACGATCACTTCGCGTTGTCACGGCGACCGCCGTGATGATCCTGCTCTGGCCCGGAGGAACGGCCGCGCAGACCGTGATCACGCCACCCGCCAACCGCTACAAGGTGTCGGACGACGTGGAGATGGGGCGCCAGGCCTCGGCCCAGGTTGCCCAGCAACTCCCGATCCTGGGCGACCGGGAGATCACGTCGCCCATCGGATCGATCGGACGGCGGCTGGTCGAGGCCATCCCGCCGGAGTTCCAGCAACCCGAGTTCCGGTATTCGTTCGACGTGATCAACGTGCGCGAGATCAACGCGTTCGCGCTGCCCGGCGGACCCATGTACATCAACCGGGGGATGATCCAGGCGGCACGCAACGAGGGTGAAGTCGCCAGCGTGATGGCCCACGAGCTCAGTCACGTCGTGCTGCGGCATGGCACCGCGCAGGCGACCAAGGCCACCAAGTACGAGATCGGTTCGCTGGCGGGCGCGGTGATTGGCGCGATCATCGGCGGGCGCGTCGGCAACGTCGTGTCCCAGGGAACGCAGTTCGGGCTCGGCACGGCATTCCTGCGGTTCAGCCGCGAGTACGAGCGCCAGAGCGACCTTCTCGGATCGCACATCATGGCGCGCGCCGGCTACGACCCGCGCGACATGGCGAGCATGTTCAGGACGATCGACAAGGCGGGCGGCCCGGGTGGGCCGGAATGGCTGAGCGATCACCCGGACCCCGGGGATCGCGCCGCGGCCATCACGCGCGAGGCGCAGTCCCTCGTTGTGCAGAACCGGAGGGACGATGGGAGGGGGTTCGCCGACGTGCAGGCGCGACTGCGCGAGATGGCACCGGCACCGACGACAAAGGAGGCGACGCGTGCCGTCCCGGCCAGCGCTTCCGCCTCCTTGCCTGGCGCCGGGGCCGGTCGCGTCGAGACGCCCTCGCCGGATTACACGGCCTATACCGAAGGGAACCTCTTCCGGGTCAGCGTCCCGTCGAACTGGCGCAAGCGGCAGGGCACCAACGCCGTGACGTTCGCACCGGACGGCGCCTACGGGAGCGCGAACGGGCAGGGCGTCTTCACCCACGGGATGGAGATCGGCCTCGTCGGTACCGAGACGGCCAACGTGCGAACCGCCACCGACGAGCTCGTCGGCTGGCTCGCCGCCGGCAATCCCGGCCTCAGCCGGCCGTCCCGCTACGGCACGGTGTCGATCGCGGGCCGGCAGGGGCTTCACACGATCCTGTCGAACGTGCCGGACGCGACAGGGCAGCAGGAGCAAATCGAGGTCTTCACGGCGCTGGTGGGCGACGGCGGCCTCTTCTACGCGCTCGGCGTGGCGCCCCGCGACCGCTTCTCGGCCTACCAGCCGACGTTCCGCCGCGTCGTCGGATCGATCCAGCTCAAGTGAGAGCGCCACGCTCGAGTTCCGCAGGTTGTGCGCCTGTGCACTTCGGAACAGATGGGGTGCACGTGACCTGTCATCATGGCCGCATGAGCCACAGCCCCCCCGCGGTCTTCGACGCGCAGGCGTTCCTCGATTCGGCCGGAGTCGCCCGGACCGTCGCGACGTATCGCC
Source organism: uncultured Acidobacteriota bacterium (assembly GCA_963813585.1). GTDB lineage: Bacteria > Acidobacteriota > Vicinamibacteria > Vicinamibacterales > Fen-181 > JARKSS01. The sequence continues at coordinate 5,150,004 of CAWEZL010000001.1, read as the reverse complement.
CGGCAGAGACCATCTACTCGCAGGGCGACGTGTGCAATACCGTCATGTACCTCCAGCGCGGGGAGGTGAAGCTCTCGGTTCTCTCCAAGACGGGTCGGGAGGCCATCGTCGCGGTGATTGGCCCCGCGCACTTCTTCGGCGAGGGTGGGCTCGCGGGTCAGCCGTTCCGGCTGGGGAGCGCGACCGCGAACGTGCCGAGCACCGTACTCCTCATCGAGAAGTCCGAGATGCTGCGGGTGTTGCACGAAGAGCACGCGCTGTCCGACCGGTTCATCGAACACCTGCTCTCCAGGAACATCCGCATCGAAGAGGATCTGATCGACCAGCTGTTCAACTGCGCCGAGAAGAGGCTGGCCCGCGCGTTGCTGCTGCTCGCGCGCTATGGCGAGCCGGACACGCCGAAGCGGCTGATTCCCCCGATCTCGCAGGAGACGCTGGCCGAGATGATCGGCACCACCCGGCCCCGGGTGAACCTCTTCATGAACAAGTTCAGGAAGCTCGGGTTCATCTCGACCGACCAGGGGCTCAAGATCAACAGCTCGCTTCTGAGCGTCGTCCTGCACGATTGAGGCGGCCGCATCGGGCCCCTGGGGCGGCGGGTGACAGCAGGCTGGCGAACTGCTCGGCAACTCGTCGCGGGTTCACAGGTCAGGGAAAGGACCACGTGGCATGACGTACACAGTTCCGGGGCTCATTCTGCTTGTCGTGATTGCGGCCGTCTGCGGTGCCGTTGGCAAGGCGATCGCCGGCGGTGCTCGCGGCGGACTCGTCGTGTCGACGGCGCTCGGGTTCATCGGCGCCCTCATTGGGCCCTGGATCGCCGCGCGCCTCAAGCTGCCGGAGCCGTTCATCGTCCAGATCAGCGGGCATCCCTTCCCGGTACTGTGGTCGATCATCGGCGCCGCCCTGCTGGTGGCGATCATCCACCTGGCCTCCCGACGGTGACCGGGTGAGCAGGCGCGGGCAACCGAGGGAGCAGGATCGATGAGCGAGGCACATATGAAAGTCATGACGGCGTCGGCGCTGGCGCTTCTGGGCGCGATTCTCTGCTGCACGGCGTGCACTCGGGACGGTGGGGCACTGAACGCGCAGCAGATCGAGCAGCAATACGGGGTGCCGGGCGCGTACGCGGGCACCATCACCACGCCCGACGGTGCGCTGAAGGGCACTCTCGTGCCCATTACCCTGGCCGACGGGCGTCAGGGACACCTCTTTATCCCGCAACACCAGGCCACCGCCGCCGAGGCCGTCTACATTCGCGACGAGCAAGGGCTGCATCCCGTGCGGCTCACGGACAACGTCAGTCGCGGCGAGCTGGCACGGTCCCCGGGCATCGTCGAGACCAGGGCCCAGCCTCCGCACGCGAAGAAGCGTTCGTGGGAGAGGGAAGTGTTGATTATCGGTGGGAGCGCCGGTGCGGGGACGGCGATTGGCGCCCTGGCGGGCGGGAAGAAAGGCGCCGTCGTGGGCGCGGCCGCCGGCGGCGTGGGCGGCCTGATTTACGACCTCGTCACACGCAACAAGGACTGAGCCCGGCCGGGGGAGTCGACAGGACCGCAGGCCGTGAACACCTTCAGTTCCGGCCCCGGCCGGCTTCCGAAACCGGCCGCGCGGCGGGGCCGACCTCCGGAACCGGTGCGGCCTGCATCGCCAGGTACTTGTCGATACCGTCCTCGATCTCGCGGGGGAAGCGTGGCGGGCGCCCCAGGAGTTGATCCCGGTAGACGCGGAGCATGATCTCGCGGAAGACCGGCAGCGCCGTGCGCCCGCCGGTCTCCCTCGTCCCCAGGGGACGATTGTCGTCGAAGCCGATCCGGACCGCGACGGTGATTCCCAGGGGCCCGTAGGTGGACCCCACGAACAACGCGTCCCGGAAGTCGCTCGTCGTCCCGGTCTTGCCCATCACCGGGATGGGGAAATCGCGGGCGTCGAGGCTGTGGGCGGTGCCGTCGGGGAGACGAACCACGCCCCGGAGTCCCTCCTGGATCGAGCGCAGGGCCGCGGAGCGGACGGCCCGTGCGCCCCGTGGGGCGGCATACAGCTCCTTGCCGGAGAGGTCGGTCACGCGAACGACGACGTGGGGCTCCGCCAGAACGCCTGACGCGATGGCGCGATACGTGTCCGCCAATTCCAGCAGCCGTACCTCCGACGCCCCGAGGGCCGTGGAAAGGTAGGGTTGCAGCGGGGACCGGATCCCCATCTTTCGGGCGGCTTGAATCACCCTGCCAACTCCGATCTCCCGCGTGATCCACACCGCCGCGGCGTTGCGCGACTCGGCCAGAGCCTGGCGGATCGGGATGAGTCCCTTGAACCGGCCGTCGTAGTTGCCGATCCACTTGAGGCCGCCGGTGCCTCCAAGCGGCACCTCGATCGGCTCGTCGGGCACCTGGGTCTCGAGACCCAGACCGGACTCGAATGCGGCCAGGTACACCAGCGGCTTCATCGTCGAGCCAGGCTGGCGCAACGAGCCGGTCGCGCGGTTGAAGTCCGAGTAGCGAGTCGCGCGGTCCTGATACACGCGCCGCCCGCCAGTTTCAGCCAGGATCGCGGCGTCGGCGTTGCCGAGCACCACCACGGAGCCCTGGATCACTCCCTTCCCCCGGGGGTGCCGCTCCTCGTACCGGGCGAGACCGCGCTCGAGGGCGTCGTTCACGATCGCCTGCACGCGCGCATCGACCGTCGAGTGGACCACGATCCGCCCCTGGAACAGGTCCTCGATGCCGAAGCCGCTTCCCCCGTGCCGGGTCAGTTCGTCGAGGACATGCTCGATCGCCGCGGGAGCGTCGGTCTTGATCGGGCTGAGGGCGGCGACCCGGACCGGTTCGCCCTGGCAGCGCTTCGCGAGGCTCTCGGGGATGTACCCGTTGCGCGCCATCAGGGCGAGAATCTGGTTCCGGCGGTTCAGCGGCCGCGCGCTGCCGGGCACGGGCGCGTAATCCCGCGGCGACTTGCTGATCGCCGCCAGGAGCGCGGCGTTGCCCGCGTCGTCGGCCGTGTAGCTCGCCAGGCTCTTGCCAAAGTAGTACTCGGACGCCGCGGCATAACCGTAGCGGCCATTGCCCAGGTAGATGAAGCTGGCATAACGGGCGAAGATCTCGCGCTTGGCCTGCTCCCGCGATCCATACCGGCCGCGCATCTCGCGCTCGAGCCAGAGCGTCACGCGCAGCTCCTCCATCTTCCGCAGGAGCTTGTTCATGGCGGAGGCCCCGAGCAGCACGGAGAGCAGGCGCGGCGGGGCCAGACCGGCATGGAAGAGCGCATCCGTGTCGGGACGGCTGGTGAGGTTCTGCAGGAAGTAGCCGCGGACGAGCTGTTGCGTCAGCGTCGAGCCGCCCTGCGGCAGCAGCAGGCGCAAGCCGTTGCCGCCCTTCCACCATTCACCCACCGAGCGCACCGCCGTCTTCTTGACCACCCGCGGCAGCGCACGGTATTCGACGCCGGAATGGGAGAAGAAGCGCTTGTCCTCGGCGGCCAGGATCGCCTGGCGCAGGATCAGCGGCACCTCGTCGTAGGTCACGACGTGGCGGAACTCCCGGGCCAACTCGATCAGGACCTGCCCGCGGGCATCGTAGACGACCCCGGTCGTGGGAGGCTCGAACCTCAGGAAGGGCTCGAGGTCCGGCAGGCGGTCGGCGTCGAAGTACACGCGGTTGACCAGCCACGCCGCCGGGAACAGGAACGCCGCCAGGACAACGAGCGCCACGGCGAGGAGGATGACACGGCGCCGGCGCGTGGCGCTCAGCCTCGCGACCAGGCGTCGTGCCACGCGGAGACGTCGCAAGAGACGCAGGCGGCCGCCGGCGTGCGTGAGCGGCCGTCGCTCGAGGTCGGGAGGATGGGTGACGTTCACGCAGGCACCCTCATCTGGGCCGGTCGCCGGCCGCATGGGCTAGCTTGCCGGCGCCACCGTCACTGCTCGTTCGTCTTCGATTCGTTGCGCGGGGCGTGCTTCTGCAACACGTCCACGAGACGATGGCCAGACTCCGGAACCGCCATGGCCTGGCCCGTGACGATGCGCCGCGCCGTCAGCTTGTGCCCGTAGACCTGCGTATTGGCGTCATCGTCGGGCCGCAGCGAGGTCCCCGAGAGCGAGACGCCCGCGAACAGGCCGCGCGACCTGGAGTAACTGAGGATCTCGGCTCTCATCGACGCGTCCGTGGACGCCTCCACCGCGCGTCCCTTGGGCCCGGCCGCGACGGACGCACTCCCCCCGAGCTTGACCTTGCTGCGGAGCAGGGCGTTCGCGCCACGGGGGTTCATCACCAGGAGCACGAGGTCAACGGCTTCTCCCCCGAGCTGGAGGCCGAAGCTGCCGCCCTGGAGCGTGTACATCGCCGGGGCGCCCCAGGCTCCGTCAAAGGCCTTGCCCGCCCGGCAGACCATGGCGCCCCGGCCGTAGCTGCCGCCGACTCCGACTGCCACCTTCATCATCGATGGAATGACGACGACGCACTCGGCCTTCCCGAGGAGGTCCTGAGGGATGTTCTCCTCGACGCCGAGGATCTCCTCCATCACGACGCCGCAATTCTCCAGGCGGCTCTGCTCCTTGTTCTGGGCGCCGAGGGTGGCCATACCGAAGACAACGCAGAATGCGACGGCGGACCGGATCATGTGTCAACCTCGTGAAACCGCGAATGGTGCGCCTGTGCGCCCGACAGTGGGCTATCCCGCCAGGCGTCGACCCTGGAAGAGCCGCACGACCAGCAGGACGACGGCCACGACCAGCAGCACGTGGATGAAGCCCCCCATCGTGTAGGAGCCGACCATTCCGAGCAGCCACAGGATGATCAAGACCGCCAAGAGCGTGGTGAGCATCGTGCCCTCCTGTTTGAAGGCGTCGCACCGGAACGGCGCGACGTATGGGCCCTCGAGCCATACTGCGCGCCGCTGAGGCCGGGTGTCTGTGCCGTTATGGACACACCTCAACGGGATGGCGGGCACGTTGGCCTCAAAGGAAGGGGACTCAAGGGGGGGAACTTGCTCTGCCAAAGCGAGTGTGCTATCGTGCCAACGGACTTCGTGTATCTGCGTGGCGTCACCTTCAATTAGCGCGCCATTCGACGTCGAGGCGTTCCTGCACTCGTCCGGGGTGGCGAGACGCATCGCCGTATCATCGCCCCGTGCACGCGCGCTGTTCACCCAGGGCGATCCTGCCGACAGCATCTTCTACATCGAGGAAGGCAGCGTGAGGCTGTCGGTGCTTTCCAGGGCCGGCAAGGAAGCGGTCGTGGCGATGTTCGGCCCCGGCGACTTCGTGGGTGAAGGGGCGCTGGCGGGGCAGGCCGTTCGCATGGCGTCCGCGACGGCCTCCGTGCCGACGAGGGCACTCGTGATCCGGAAGGAGGCGATGCTGCGACTGCTGCACGAGCAGCATGAATTCTCAGACCGCTTCATCGGGTACATGGTCTCCCGGAACATTCGCGTCGAGGCGGATCTCGTCGATCAGCTCTTCAACCGGAGCGAAAAGCGCCTGGCGCGAGCGCTCCTGCTGCTCGCGCGCTACGGCACCCAGGACGACAGTCACCGCGTCCTGCCGAAGATCTCGCAGCAGGTGCTCGCGGAGATCGTCGGGACGACGCGCTCGCGCGTGAACTTCTTCATGAACAAGTTCAGGAAGCTCGGGTTCATCGAGTACAACGGCGTCCTCAAGATCAACGACTCGCTGCTGACGGTGGTCCTGCACGAGTGAACGCCGGCTTTGGCAAGGCCGCCGAGTCACAAGCGCGCTGCCGGAAGAGGGGTCCGCTGGGCCGGGGCGGTGAGTTCGGGGAGGGCCGTCACCTCGCGGATCTCGGTCGCGTTGAGCGACTCGGCTTTCAGCAAGGCATGGGCGAGGGCGTCCAGCTTGTCGCGGTGCCCGGCCAGCAGCCGGTCGGCTTCGTGGTGACCCTCCTCGACGATGCGTCGGACCTCGGCGTCGATCAGCTCTGAGGTGGCGTCGCTGTAGGGCTGGTGCTGGAAGGCCGGCGGCAGGCCGTCGTCCTGAGGCGCGACGAAGCTGATCGGGCCCAGCGTCTCGCTCATCCCCCACCGCAAGACCATGCGACGCGCGATCTCCGTGACCTGCTGGAGGTCGCTCTCGGCCCCGGTCGTCACCACTCCATAGACGAGCCTCTCTGCGGCCCGGCCGCCGAGTGCACAGGCGATGCGCGTGTGCAGATAGTCTTCGGCATAGCTCGTCCGGTCGTCGACGGGGAGCTGCCAGGTCGCTCCGAGCGCCATTCCGCGCGGCACAATCGAGACGCGGTGAACGGGGTCGCTGCCGGGCATCAGCAGCGCGAGCAGCGCGTGGCCCGCTTCGTGGTAGGCGGTGCGCTGCCGATCCGCCGGATTGAGCAGGATGTTGCGAGCCGGGCCGAGGGTGATCTTCTGGAGCGCCTCGGCGAAGTCCTCTGCCCCGACCGTACTTCCGTCCTTGCGTGCCGCCAGGAGCGCTGCCTCGTTGACCAGGTTGCGCAACTCGGCGCCGACCAGACCGGGCGTCTCGGCGGCGAGGCGCTCGAGCGAGACGTCGGGCGCCAGCGGAACGTTCTTGGTGTGCACGGTGAGAATCGCCGCGCGGCCAGCGCGGTCCGGACGCTGGACGACCACCCGCCGGTCGAAACGCCCCGGACGCAACAGCGCCTGGTCGAGGACGTCGGCGCGGTTGGTGGCCGCCAGGACGATCACGCCTTCCCGTGAATCGAAGCCGTCCATTTCCGTCAGGATCTGGTTCAACGTCTGCTCTCGCTCGTCGTGCCCACCGAGCTGCGCCCCGCTGCCACGCGCGCGGCCGATCGCATCGAGCTCGTCGATGAAGATGATGGCAGGCGCCGCGTCACGCGCCTGCTTGAACAGGTCGCGCACGCGGGAGGCGCCGACGCCCACGATCATCTCGATGAACTCGGAGGCGCTCAGGCTGAAGAACGGGACGCCCGCCTGGCCTGCGATCGCGCGCGCGAGGAGCGTCTTGCCCGTGCCCGGAGCACCGACCAGCAGAACTCCCTTGGGCACCGTGCCACCGAGCCGCTGGTACCTGGCGGGGTTCTTCAGGAAGTCGACGATCTCCACCAGTTCGTTCTTGGCCTCGTCGATCCCTGCGACGTCGTCGAAGGTGACCTTCGGCTGCTCCTCGCTGTAGCGCTTCGCGCGGCTCCTCCCGAGGCCGAACAGCCCGCCCCCGGCGGCCGCGGCCGCGCGGCGGCTGAGCCACACGAAGGCCCCGACCAGCAACAGGGTGGGGCCAAAGCCAACGAGCAGCTTGAACCAGGATGACGCGTCTTCGTCGAGGGCCTTGATGACCACGCCCTTGTCGTCGAGCCGCCTCTCCAGGTCCTGGTCCGCGAAGGCGGGCCGCCGTGTCTTGAATTGGGTCGAGGCGCGCGCCTTGGGTCCGCCCGCGGCGGTCGGCGCCTGAGCTGCCTGCGCTGGGTACGTGGTCTTCGTCTTGAAGTTGCCCTGAATGGAATCGCCCACGCTGGTCACGTCCTCGACGTTGCCGGCCTCGACCTGCTGCTTGAAGAACGTATAGGGGATGGTGATCGAGGAGGGTTCCGGAAAGAAGAGCTGCGCGGCCACGTAGTTGGCCGAGAGCACGACGAGGAAGACCAGCCACCAGGGTTGCGGTCGCCAACGCGGCCGCCCGGGGGCGGCGTCCTTCGGGGTGCTGGAGGAACCTCCGGGTCGAGCGGAAGGCGCGACCTTGTCACGTGCTGGGTTCGCCACGCTCAATGATGGGGACGCCGGCGGCCCCTGGTCTGTCCATTTCGGCACACCAGGATTCGTTGTGCAGAAAGGGACAGCGGAGACGGCCTCGAGGGGCCATAGTCGTTCGTGGCGTGCTGGTCGCGATCCTCGGCGTGAGGGTCTGCGGCTCCATGATCGCCGGCCGCGTCCGGGTGGTTGAAGGCGGCCAGATGGGCTGAAGGAGGGTGCCGAGATGCAGGCAGAGCGGATGAAGGTTGCCCCCGATACCGTCGCGTACGCGGACGGCGAGCACCACAAGCTAATCGTGGAGTTCGCCATCCCAGGAGCGCCAACGGAGACGATCGACGTGAAGATCCTCGAAGACAGCGTCTACCTGTTGGCGCCCGCCAGGGACATCGAGTACGTGTCGGCGCTGGCATTGGGTTGGCCGGTGAAGCCCGACAAGGCTGAAGCGACCTACGTGAACGGACTGCTGCGAATCGAGGTGCCCTTCAAGGATCCCATGGAGGACGCGGTGAAGGTGAGCATCAAGGTGGGTGGGGCGGAAGCCACGACCACGAGCCTCGAGGGCCGATAGCCCACAGTCCCCGGGGGGGCACGACGAGTCGCGGCCCTCGCCTCCCGCTCGTGCCCCCGCTACCGGCCTCCCAATCCAGTCGTTCTGCTGGTTCAGCTGGCGATCCAGACCGTCCGGGTAGTCTCATTGTGAACAGGGGTCAGGCGGGAGCTGGGGCGATCATCGTCACATGCGATCCAGCCACGCCCCGGCATTCGACGCGCAGGCCTACCTCGACTCGAGCGGCCTCAAGAGGAAGGTCGTCTCGTTTGCGGCGCTCGAGAACATCTACTCGCAGGGCGCCGTCTGCGACACCATCATGTACATCCAAAAGGGCGAGGTGAAGCTGTCGGTGCTCTCCGCCACAGGCAGGGAGGCGATCGTGGCGATCCTCCAGCCGGGCGACTTCTTCGGCGAGGGAGCGCTGGCGGGGCAGCCGCTGCGGATCGGGAGCGCGACCGCCCACACGGCCAGCACCATCCTGGTCATCGACAAGGCCGACATGGAGCGCCTTCTGCACGAGGAGCACGGCCTGTCCGATCGGTTCATTGCCCACCTGCTCACCAGAAACACTCGCATCGAGGAGGATCTGATCGACCAGCTGTTCAACTCCGCGGAGAAGAGGCTCGCCCGAGTGTTGTTGTTGCTGGCGCGCTACGGCGAGCAGGAGAGGCCGCAACGAGTCATCCCGAAGATCTCGCAGGCGACGCTGGCCGACATGGTGGGCACCACCCGTTCTCGCGTGAACTTCTTCATGAACAGATTCATGAAGCTCGGGTTCATCAGCAAGAAGGATGGCATCACCATCAACAGTTCGCTCCTGACGGTCGTCCTGCACGACTGAGGCACTTCAACCCACCAGGTCGCGTGTGCCTCCGCGTGGGCTGCCGCCGGCGCGGCACGCGGCCCCTGGACGCGCGGTCCGGGAACCGGGAGCGCGGGGTACTCGTCATACCCAAGAGCCGCGGACCGTGGGCGTCCCGGCCAACCCGGAGGGGGAACCGACATGAAAGCTCGACTCCGAGCGGGCGCGGCGGCAGCTCTCGCCGTGCTGCTGCTGGGCCTGCAGGCGGCCGGGGGCGGTGCGGTCGCCGACGCCAGGCAGGCCTCGCCACGGCCTGGCGGCCGACTCGACGTCCCGGTCGACTACTACAAGCTGCCAAACGGCCTCAAGGTCGTCCTCTCGCGCGACACGACCACGCCCGACCGCCGTCGTCGCCGTCTACTACAACATCGGCTTCCGGAACGAGCCGAAGGACCGCACCGGGTTCGCGCACCTCTTCGAGCACATGATGTTCCAGGGCTCGGGGAACCTCGGCAAGATGGAGTTCATCCGGCTCGTCGAGTCGAACGGCGGCCTGCTGAACGGCTCGACCCGCTTCGACTTCACCAACTACTTCCAGGTCGTGCCCGTCGCACGTGCTCGAGACGGTGCTGTGGGCCGAGGCCGACCGCATGCGCGGCCTCGACATCACCGAGGAGAACCTGAAGAACCAGCAGGACGTGGTGAAGAACGAGGTCAAGGTCAACGTCCTGAACCAGCCCTACGGCGGCTTCCCGTGGATCGACCTGCCGATGGCCGCCAACGAGAACTGGTACAACGCCCACAACTTCTACGGCGACCTGGCGCACCTCGACGCGGCGACGCTCGAGGACGTGCAGTCGTTCTTCCGCACCTACTACGCGCCGAACAACGCGGTGCTGGTGGTGACGGGCGACTTCGACCCGGCGCAGGTGAAGAGGCTGGATCGAGAAGTACTTCGGCGGCATCCCGTCCGCGAAGCAGCCGCCGCCGCCCGACCTGCGCGAGCCGCGGCAGGAGAAGGAGAAGCGGGCCGGGCGAACCGACCCGCTGGCCGCACGGCCGGCGCTCGGCCTCGCCTACCACGTGCCCGAGCGCTACACGCCGCAGTGGTATGCCTTCGGGCTGATCGACCAGATCCTGGCGCAGGGATCAGGACTCGCTGCTCTACGACGAGCTGGTCAGGAAGCAGGGACTGACGGGCGACGTCAGCGCCGGCATCAACTGGGGGCTCGGCAACATGTTCGACTACAACGGGCCGATGCTCTGGGTGGCGCAGATCTTCCACGACGCCGGCACGCCTTCGGCGAAGCTCGTGGCCGCGATCGACGCGGTGGTCGAGCGGCTGCGCATCGACGCCGCTCGACGAGGCCACGCTCGAACGCGGCGCGCGTGAAGATGCGCTCGAGTCTCTACGGCGAGCTCGAGAGCCTTCGCGGGTTTCGGCCGCGCGAACCTGCTCGCGTCGTTCGCGCTCTTCGACGACGACCCGGCGCGGATCAACCGGCTCGAGGCGGAGTTCGCCAAGGTGACGCCGGCGCTCCTGCAGGAGACGGCGCGCGAGTACCTGCGGCCGGGCAACCGCACGGTCTACACCATCGAGCCGGGCAAGGCCGCGCCGGCGAAGGAGAGGCGCACGATGACCCGGGCACCGGACGCTCTGCCCTGGCCACTCGCGGCCGGCCTCCTGCTGCTGGCGGCGTCGCCCCGGCCGGCCGCACAGCAGAAGCAGGCTCCGCCCCCGGCCGGCACGCCCAAGGATTTCACACTGCCGAACCCGGCACGCTTCACGCTGCCCAACGGCCTCGCGGTGACGATGGTCCCGTTCGGCCAGGTCCCGAAGGTGACGCCTGCGCCTCGTGGTCGCGGCCGGCAACCTGTACGAAGGGCAAGACCGAGGTCTGGCTCGCGGACCTGACCGGCCGGATGATGCGCGAGGGGACGAGGGCGCGGCCCGCCGACGCGCTCGCGCGCGAGCTCGCCGGCGATGGGCGGCGAGCTGGGCGTCGGCGTCGGGGCCGACAGCGCGAGCCTCTCGGCGGAGGTCCTTGCCGAGCGCGGCGCCGACGCGGCCCGCCTGATCGCCGAGGTGGCGCGGCAGCCGCTGCTGCCGCCGTCCGAGCTGGCGCGGGTGAAGGCGGGCCTTGCGCGCGACCTGGCGATCCAGAAGAGCACGCCGCAGGCGCTGGCGCAGGAGAGCTTCCACCAGGTCATCTACGGCGACCATCCCTACGGGCGGCTGTTCCCGACCGAGGCGATGCTCGACGGCTACACCCTCGAGCAGGTGCGCGCGTTCCACCAGGCCCGCTACGGCGCCGGGCGCGCTCGCGGCTGTACGTGGCCGGCGTGTTCGACGCCGCGGCGCTGGAGCGCGCGATCCGCGACGCCTTCGGCGCCTGGCAGGGCGGCAAGGCGGCGCCTGCGGCGCCGCCTCCCAGCGGCAGCGCGCCAGCGCCGGTTCGCGCTGCTGGACCGGCCTGGCGCGCCCGCAGTCCACGATCTACCTGGGCCTGCGCGTGCCCGACCCGTCGAGCGCCGACTGGATTGCGCTGCAGGTGACCGACTCGCTGCTCGGCGGGTCGTTCGGCTCGCGCATCACGACGAACATCCGCGAGCAGAAGGGCTACACCTACTCGCCGTTCAGCTCGATGAACCCGCACCGGCGCGACGCCTACTGGGCCGAGGTGGCCGACGTGACGACGCGCGGTCACCGGCGCGGCGCTGAAGGAGATCTTCTCGGAGATCGAGCGGCTGCGGCGGAGCCCCCGCCCGCCGGCGAGCTGCGCGGGCATCCAGAACAACCTGGCCGGCACCTTCGTCGTCCAGAACTCGTCGCGGCAGGGCGTGATCTCGCCAGCTGGCCTTCGTGGACGTGCACGGCCTGGGCGACGACTACCTGGCGAACTACGTGAAGCGGGTGATGGCGGTCACGCCCGAGGACGTCCGCCGCATGGCCGAGCAGCACCTCTCGCCCGAGCGCATGGCGCTCGTGGTCGTCGGCGATCGGAAGACCGTCGAGCCCCAGGTCGCTTCCTGGGTCTCCAAGTAGCACGGGGGCTTCAGCGCCCGTGGCTCGGCAGCGATCCTCGCCGGGGGACTTGACACTAAGTGTGATAACACGTATTATCGGAGTGTGGCGAAGGACTTGCGGGAGGAGTTGAAGCAGACGCGGCCGTTCAAGAGCCCGGCCCAGGAGGCGTACCTGAGCCTGCAGCGGACGGCGGCGGTCCTCGAGCACGAGCTCGAGCTGGCATTGAAGCCCTCGGGGATCACCGCCACGCAGTACAACGTGCTTCGCATCCTGCGCGGCGCAGAGCCCGGCGGGCTGTGCCGGAGCGCGATCGGCGACCGGCTGATCCGGCCGGTTCCCGACGTCACGAGGCTGCTCGATCGGCTCGAGTCCACCGGGCTCGTGATGCGGGCTCGCAGCGGCGACGACCGCCGCTACGTCACGACGCGGATCACGCGAGCCGGGCTGAAGGTGCTTGACCACCTCGAGGACGGGATCGACGCCGCCCACAACCGGCAGTTCGGGCACCTCGACGACACCCGCCTGAAGACTCTGATCGAACTCCTGGGCTCCGTGCGGGAGAGGTAGCCGCCCGACGGGCCTCGCCGCCGCTTTGGCCCTGTTACGTGTTATCACACGAGATGACGGCAACTGAGACAGCTGAAAGGAAGAACAAGAAGATGACGACCATGATTGCCACCGCGGCCAACACCGCCACCTACACCGTCGACAAGGCTCACTCCGAGGCGACCTTCCAGGTGCGCCACCTGCTGACGAAGGTGCGCGGCCGGTTCTCCGACTTCGAGGGGACGATCGAGCTGAACGAGGCCGAACCCGAGCAGTCGTCGGTCCGCCTCGAGATCCGCGCGGCGAGCATCGACACCAACGAGCCGGCCCGCGACCAGCACCTGCGGTCCGACGATTTCTTCGCAGCCGACCGGTTCCCGTCGATCACCTTTGCGAGCACCGGGATGCAGAAGAGGGGGGAGGACCGCTTCGACGTCACCGGCAAGCTGACGATCCGCGATGTGACGAAGGAGATCACCCTGCCGGTGACCTTCCTCGGCAAGGCCAAGGACCCCTGGGGCAACGAGCGCGTCGCCTTCGAGACCGAGCACACGCTGAACCGGAAGGACTATGGCCTGAACTGGAACGCCGTCCTCGAGACCGGCGGGTTCCTGGTGGGCGACGAGGTCAAGATCAGCGTGTCGGTCCAGGCCGTCCCGCGCGCGTAGGACAGCCGCCCGTTGCTTCTCTCCGGCCGGGAGGCCGTCCATGAGGCCGCCTCGCGTCGGCCGCGACGAGGCTCGCTACAGAGCCTCGTAGAAACGCAGCGCCTCTTCGGCGTCGCGCCGGACGCCGGCGCGATCGGCTTCGCTGGCGAACGCGGGCTCGGTCGAGAGCCAGTGGAGCAGCCCGTTGACGGCCTTGCGCAGGTAGACGACCGACGCCTCTTCCCGCACCCGGCGCCCGTCCTGCAGGAAGTAGACGGGGTTGGTGTGCGAGAACACCGCCGTCTCGCGCGGCAGCAGCCTCGGGGTGATGTCGGGGTCGGCGAAGGCGCGCGCCGCAAGCCAGCTGCTCCGCTCGAGGCGTAAGGTGGCCTTCGCCTCCAGCGTGTAGAGACCGTCGACCGGCGGGTTGGCCTGCACCAGGCGGAGTTGGTGGGCGACGGGGCGGCCGTTCACCAGGATCTCGAGCGTGGTGAACGGAAGGATCGACCGCGCGATGGCGTGCACCGCCACCGTCCTCGTGCCCTGGAAGGCGACCTCCTCTCCGGGGGCATGCCCATCGACCTCGAACTCGAGAAGCGGGCCGTTGGTGACGAACCCCGTGCCCGCCTTGATGCCGGCGAGCCACGCGGCGAAGCCGGCGGAACCCTTCCTCTGCGCGTAGACGCGATTGCTGCCGATGGGGATGTCCTCGCCCGACTTGTCCGTGCCAGCGGCCATCGGCAGTCGGAAGCCGGCGTTGAGGTACTGGTAGTAGAGGTCCACGCCGCGCATCGGTGCGAAGTCGGCGACGGGCATCCCTGACGCGCTCCACGGGCCGAGGTGCGCGGGGAGCTGCATGGGGTCGGACCAGGTCGGGATCTCGAGCGCGTCGAGGAGCCCGAGGGCGACGGCGACCGGTGTCGCGGCACCGGGCAGGTTCTCGAAGTGCGCCAGCGTCACCAGGGCGCCCTGACTGCGCGCGGCGCGGCCCGCTCGCTGAGCGTCGCAGTGCGGGCTGCTGGTCCAGTACTCGAGCGTCCCGCACGGCGCCGGGTATCCGGGTATGAGGCTCTTGATCCCCGCCAGGGTGAGATGCCCGAGGTGCCAGTCGATGACTTCCTGGCTCAGAAAGATTTCGTGACCGGCGGATGAACCGGCGTCGGGGCGTCCCGTGAACGAGCCGTCGTTGGGAAGCGGCATGCCGCCGAGGATGAGCAGGTTCAGGGCGTCGAGATCCTCGGCGCGCATCTCGAGGGGCGCGACGGAGAGAGCGGGGAGGTGCGCGTGGAGGTCCCCGTTCATGTACCCTTCGGCGCGGAGGTTCGCCCAGCGCCGCAGGCGGAACGTCCTGGCTAGCGGTGCACCGGACGGGCCGCCGCCGACCTGCTCGACGAGCGGACGCGTCTCGAGCCCCCGGCGGATCTCCATCGTGGCACGAGCCGCGGGCAGCGCGACCCTGAAGTCCCCGTCCACGTAGCACCAGCGCTTGCCCAGTTGCTGTACGTGCTCGTGCCTGCCCTCGACGTCCAGCGGCCTGCCGTTCGCGTCGGTGACGGCCACCCGCGCGGCCACCGGCGCCCTGGTGGCATCGTCTACGACGCGTGCCACGAGCGTCCTGGCCCGGGGTGCGAAGGGGCCGGCGTGCGCCAGCCACAGTGCGCCGAGGGCGCCCAGACTCGCTGCCAGCAGCGCCAGAACGATCGTGCGACCTCGCATCTCTCTCACCGCCTCTCGCTGCTCTCAAAAAGCCTTGCGAAGCCCCTCCCACCGGACCGTCCAGGTCCCGTCGTCCGGGAAGCCGGGTGCCGGACGGTCCGGGGCGCCCTCCCACCCGGCCGCCATCAGGGCGGCGGCGTAGAGCAGGCCGCCGTTTCCGGGCAGGTAGATCGCCAGGCCCGGACGCTGGTAGTTGTGGCCGTTTGGGCGGTACACGTTCTTGGGCGCGTCGAGGAGCAGCGCGTCCACGGCGCGCCGGGGATCCCCGAGCCGGGCGGCCGTCATCGCCATCATCGGGTAGTCCCACCCCCAGGTGTCGGCCCAGTTCCAGTGCTCCCAGATCCAGTCGAACGTCCGCCGCATGACCGCCGGGTCGAGGCCCGCCCCGGGCAGCACGCCGAGCGCGCCGAGGACGGAGGGATGGTCGCGGGCCCACCGGGGATCCTCGTAGCTGCCCGGCGCGCTCTCGGCGAAGAGGTACTTCCCGTCGCGCACCGCGAGCGCTGACAGCTTCGAGAGCACCTCGTCCCATCGCGGCTCGCGCGCCAGCCCCATCCGCTCGCGCCAGCGCTGCGCCGCCTCGAGGCCCCAGCGCCAGTACTCCACCTCGAACGCGCAGTTCACGGTCTCGGCGGCGGGGAAGACCTCCTGCGCGCACTGGAGCGGCGGACCGAGCACGTAGCGGCGGGCCTTCGCGTCCCAGGCCGCGTAGCTGGCCATGAACTCCGCGGTCTCGAGCACCACGTCGCGGAACCGGTCGAGCGTCGGGCGGCCGGGCCTCGCCCGATGGATCAGCTCGGCGTAGAAGATCGGGTGGGGCTGCTGCCACGCGAGCAGCGGCCCGATCGGCGACGGCGACTCGGCCCCGTCCGGTCCGGTCATCTTGGGCCACCGCGCGCCACGGTAACCCTGGCGGGCCGCGGCGGCGCGCGCCCGCGGCAGGATTCGGCGGTAGTAGTCCACGCTCCGCTCGAGCAGCGGCAGCCGGTCCCAGAGCGCGAAGTGGGCGGCGTGCCACCAGTGCATCTCGAGGTGGAACTTCCCCTCCCAGCTGTTGAAGGTCAGGCCCGTCTCCTGCGGGGGCAGCTCGCCGGCGCACTGGATGGCCGTCAGGTACTGCGACAGCACGATCCGGCGTTCCAGCTCGCGCCACCGCGGGTCGCGGCTGCCCGACAGGTCGATCGCGCCCCCGTCGCTCCAGAACCGGTTCCAGTGCCGGGTGGCTGCGGCCAGCGTGTCGTCGAACGAGGGCAGGGCGCTCCCGGCGCCCGCGCTCGTCTCGCGGGGCGCGAACGCGGCGGCCAACTCGAAGGTCTCGCCGGGGTCCGGTGCCGCGACGTACTGGTGGCGTCCTCGCTCGATCAGGGTTCCGGACGGCGCCCACGCGACCAAGACCGAGTAGCGGTCCCCGTCGAGGCGGCGGGAGATCTGCGCCGATCGCGGCCCCTCGCGCCGGACGACCGTCTGGTGGGCCTCGGGATGAGTCCAGTCGGCGGCGGTGGCGTCGCCGGTGCCGTACGGGAACGCCAGCCGGACTGCAATCCGCCCCTCCCGCAGAAGCGCCGAGCGCACGCGGACCGCCACCGCATCCAGCGCCGGATGGCAAATCGTCACCACTTCCACGGCCTGCCCCTCGAGCGAGAAGCGGCTCGTGAGGATGCCGTTCCAGAGGTCCAGTCTCTGCTCGATCCCGGACAGGTCGCCGGGTGTCGCCAGGCGACCGTCCTTGGTTCGCAGCTCGAAGGCGAGGCGCCCGAGGTGGAGGCGGTGCGGGTTGGCGCGCAGCCACTGCACTTCCGGCGTCCGCCGGTCGCCGGGGATGTCGGCGTACCCGACCTTGCGCCCGTGGCTGTCGAACTCGGTGAAGCGGTACGAGTCGATGTTCCAGCCGTCGGGATTCGGGGCGGTGTGCCAGCCCCACTGCGAGAGGGTGCCGAGGGGAACCGTCCGCTCGTAGGACTCGGCGAAGGTCTGGAGGCCCGTGACGTCGGTGGTGAAGGCGAACTGCCCGTTGCCCACCGACAGCGGGGAATCGACGTCGAGCCGGCGCAGGACGGGGTCGTGGCGCGAGACGAGCGCCCGGCGATCGATCGGCGGCGGCGCGGGGCCGCCCCCGTCGCCCCCGGCGCGCGCCCACGGCAGGATCAGCAGGACGACGAGCACGCCCGAGCGCAGCGGCCATCTCCTCATGGCGCGCCATCATAGCGCGCCCGGGCCGGGCCGCGCATTTTGCCTCAATGCGAGAGCTGACCCCATAGTATAGTTCTCGCCGGCAACGATAGGGGTAGGGCTCCTTCGTTCCGCGTGCGGGACCTGCTTCCCCTCTGCTTCAACGCGTCATCCTCATTTAGTTGTGGTCGCGAACATGGCGCAGCGGTCCTTCGGCCTCGTGTTCCTGCTGGCGCTGGCGGCAGGGGTCGGCTGCCCCCACGCCGCGCGCGCCGAGACCGGCTACGACCTGTGGCTGCGTTACGTTCCCATCCGGGAAGCCGGGCTGCGCGACTCGTACCGCAGGTCCGCGTCTTCGGTCGCGGTGCCGCTCGCGTCCCCCACCGGGCGTGCCATCGCCGACGAGCTGCGCCGTGGCCTCGAGGGGATGCTCGGCGCGCCGGTCCGTGTCTCCACGCGGATCGAACAGGACGGCGCGGTCCTGGTCGGCACCCCCGCCGCGTCGCCCCTGATTGCCGGGTTCGGCTGGTCGGACCGCTTCGAGCGGGCCGGCGACGAGGGGTTCGTCATCCGCTCGGCGTTCGCCGAGGGGCGCCAGGTCACCGTCATCGCCTCGCGCAGCGAGGCGGGCGCGCTCCACGGCGCGTTCCACTTCCTGCGGCTGTTGCAGACCCGCCAGCCGATCGCCCGGCTCGACATCGTGGAGCGTCCTCGCGTCGCGCTGCGGCTGCTGGACCACTGGGACAACCTTGACGGCAGCATCGAGCGGGGCTACGCCGGCCGCTCGCTCTGGGACTGGCCGCGGCTGCCGGGCGCGGTCGATCCCCGCCTCCGCGACTACGCCCGCGCCAACGCCTCGATCGGCATCAACGGCACGGTCCTGAACAACGTCAACGCCAACCCGCGGTCGCTGACGCGGCCGTACCTGGAGAAGGCGGCGGCGATCGCCGCGTGCTCTTCGTCCTTACGGCGTCCGCATCTACCTGTCCGCCAACTTCGCCGCCCCGCGCACCCTCGGCGGCCTCGCGACCGCCGATCCGCTCGACCCGCGCGTGGCGGCCTGGTGGCGCGCCAAGGCGGCGAGATCTACCGCCTCGTCCCCGATTTCGGCGGCTTCCTCGTCAAGGCGAACAGCGAAGGGCAGCCCGGCCCCCAGGACTACGGTCGGACGCACGCCGACGGCGCCAACGTGCTGGCCGACGCCCTCGCGCCGCACGGCGGCGTCGTGATGTGGCGGGCGTTCGTCTACTCCGACGAAGGTGGACCGCGACCGCGCCAAGCGCGCCTACCTCGAGTTCGTGCCGCTCGACGGCCGCTTCCGCGAGAACGTGATCGTGCAGGTGAAGAACGGCCCGCTCGACTTCCAGCCGCGCGAGCCCTTCAGCCCGCTGTTCGGCGCGATGCCGCGCACGCCGCTGATGGCGGAACTCCAGGTCACGCAGGAGTACCTCGGGCACTCGAACCACCTGGTCTACCTGGCGCCGATGTGGAAGGAGTTCCTCGACGCCGACACCTACGCATCCGGCCCCGGCTCGCCGGTGGCGCGGGTCGTCGACGGGACGATCCACCGCTACCGGCGCACCGGCATGGCCGGCGTGGCCAATACCGGCAGCGACGCCAACTGGACCGGGCACCACTTCGGCCAGGCCAACTGGTACGCGTACGGACGCCTGGCCTGGAACCCCGACCTCGCCTCGGCTGCCATCGCCGACGAGTGGATCGCGCATGACGTGGTCGGACGACGACCGCGGGGTGCGCTCGATGATCCGCTCGCTGATGCTCGGGTCGCGCGAGACGCTGGTCGACTACTCGATGCCGCTCGGCCTTCACCACCTGATCGGCGGCGACCACTACGCGCCGATGCCCGAGAACCCCGACCCACGCCGCGAGGACTGGTCCGCGATCTACTACCATCGGGCCGACCGGAACGGGATCGGGTTCGACCGGACGCGGCGGGGGAGCGGCGCCGTCGATCAGTACCGGCAGCCGATCGGCGACACCTTCGACGATCCGGCCACGTGCCCCGAGAACCTCCTGCTCTGGTTCCACCGCCTGCCGTGGGACCACGGCTCTCGCTCGGGCGGGACCCTCTGGGAGGGGCTGGTGCGCCACTACACCCGCGGCGCCGAGGCGGCCCGGGCGATGGTATCCACGTGGGAGGGGCTGCGGGGCGCCGTGGACGACGAGCGCTTCGAGGCGGTTCTCGCGAAGCTCCGCGTCCAGGCCTCCGACGCCGCGGCCTGGCGCGACAAGTGCCTCCGGTACTTCCAGCAGTTCAGCGGTCGCCGTTTTCGGCTCACCGGTTCCGAATCCGGACCCGCGAGGGAACGAGCGCATGACCAGCAACGGCCAGCGACTGTCCGTCGTCGAGAAGGTCGGCTACGGCCTCGGCGACACCGCCGCGAACTTCATCTTCCAGACGATGGTGATGTTCCAGCTGGCGTTCTACACCGACACGTTCGGGATCACCGCGGCGGCCGCGGGCACGCTGCTGGTCGTGGTGCGCGTCTGGGACGCGATCTTCGACCCGCTCATGGGCGTCGTGGCCGACCGGACGAACACGCGGTGGGGCAAGTTCCGGCCGTGGGTGCTCTGGACGGCGGTGCCGTTCGGGATCATGGGCTTCCTGACGTTCATCACGCCCGACCTCAGCGCCGGCCGGGCAAGCTGCGTCTACGCCTACGTCACCTACATCGTCCTGATGATGGTCTACTCGGCGAACAACCTGCCGTACTCGGCGCTGAGCGGCGTGATGACGGGCGACATGGCCGAGCGCACGAGCCTGTCGTCGTACCGCTTCGTCTTCGCGATGATCGCGCAGCTCGTCATCCAGGGGCTCGCGCTGCCGATGGTCCACTACTTCGGCCAGGGCGACAACGCGAAGGGCTACCAGGCGACGATGGGCATCTTCTCGGCGCTCGCGGTGGTGTTCTTCTTCATCACGTTCGCCACGACGAAGGAGCGCATCCAGCCGCCGCCCGGCCAGAAGGCGCTCCGTGCGCCAGCATTTCGCCGACCTGCTGAAGAACGGGCCCTGGCTGGCGATGTTCGTGCTGACGCTCATCCTCTTCATCACGCTGTCGATGCGCGGCAGCGTCGTCCTCTACTACTTCACGTACTACGTCGGCCGGCAGGGCCTGCTTCAGCTGGCTTCAACGTGCTCGGCACCAGCGCCACGATCATCGGGATCTTCTTCTCGAAGCGGCTGGCGATGCGCTTCGGCAAGCGCAACGTCTTCATCGCGCGGCCTGGCCGGGCACGGCGCTCTTCACCGCGGTCTTCCTCGTTCCTGCCGCCCGGCGCGGTCGACGCTGATGTTCGTGAGCGAGATCCTGCGGCAGTTCGTCTACGGGTTCACGATCCCGCTGCTGTGGGCCATGATGGCCGACGTCGCGGACTTCTCCGAGTGGAAGACCGGGCGCCGCGCGACCGGGATCGTGTTCTCGGCCATCGTGTTCGCGCTGAAGGCCGGGCTCGGGCTTCGGCGGCGCGATCACCGGGTTCGTGCTGTCGCGCTACGGCTACGTGCCGAACGCGGCGCAGACGGCGCACGCGCTCGACGGCATCCGCTACACGATGAGCATCTTCCCGGCCGTCACCTTCGCGATCTGCGCCGGCGTGCCTCTTCTTCTACGCGATCGACAGGCGGCGCGAAATCCAGATGGCGGCGAGCTGGCCGAGCGACGCAAGGGCTACGCCGTGTAACGAAGGAAACAGCGCCGCGGGTCGGCCACTCCGTGGCCGGCCGCCCGAAGACCGGCGCCCCCGACCATCACGTGCCACGTGTGACGGGCCAGCCTTGTGATCTTCGTGTCTTCGTGGTTGATCCGTCCGTGGGCACAGGATGCAGCGGGACACGCAACTCGGCATTGTCGCGAGCCTGTCATGAACACGACTCTTGTCTACAAGGACTCATCGCGGCCGGTTGACGAGCGGGTGGAGGACCTCCTCGCGCGGATGACGCTCGAGGAGAAGGTCGCGCAGATGCTGTGCGTGTGGCAGCAGAAGCCGGCCGCCCTCGTGGACGACGAGGGCCGGTTCGACCCTGCCAAGGCGCGCGCAGCGCTTCGCCGACGGACACGGCCTCGGGCAGGTCGGGTCGGCCGAGCGACGCCGGCGGCGGCCTCACCGCCCGCCGGATGGCCGAGACCGACCAACGACATCCAGCGCTTCTTCGTGGAGGAGTCGCGCCTCGGGATCCCCGTCATCTTCCACGAGGAGTGCCTGCACGGCCACGCGGCGCCCGAGGGCGACCAGCTTCCCGCAGCCGATCGGCCTCGGCCGCGACGTTCGATCCCGGCCTGGTCGAGCGAGCTCTACACCATGACCGCGGCCGAGGCCCGGGCCCGGGGCGCGCACCAGGCCCTCGCGCCGGACCTCGACGTCGCGCGCGACCCGCGGTGGGGCCGCACCGAGGAGACCTTCGGCGAGGACCCCTACCTGATCGGCTGCATGGGGGTGGCCGCCGTGCGGGGCTTCCAGGGGGACGCCCGCTTCACGGACAAGACGCGCCTGGTCGCCACCGTCAAGCACTTCGCGGCGCACGGCGAGCCGGAGTCGGGCACCAACTGCGCGCCGGTCAACGTGTCGATGCGCGTGCTGCGGGACGTCTTCCTCCCGGCCTTCAAGCGCGCGATCGTCGAGGGCGGCGCGCTGAGCGTGATGCCGTCGTACAACGAGATCGACGGCGTCCCGTCGCACGCCAACCGCTGGCTGCTCGGCGACGTCCTCCGGAAGGAGTGGGGGTTCCGCGGCTTCATCGTCTCGGATTACTTCGCGATCCGCGAACTGAACGAGCGGCCGGAGCTGTACGGGCACCACCTCGCGCACGACACGAAGGAGGCGGCCGCGCTGGCCGTCCGCGCCGGCGTGGACATCGAGCTGCCCGACCCCGACTGCTACCCGTCGCTCGCTGGACCTGGTGCGCGAAGGCGCGATCGCCGAGTCGGTCGATCGACGAGCGCGTGCGGCCGATGCTCCGCGCGAAGTTCCAGCTGGGGCTGTTCGACGACCCGTACGTCGATCCCGGCGAGGCCGAGCGGATCGTCCGCGACCCGTCGCACCGCGAGCTGGCGCTCGAGGCGGCCAGGAAGACGATCACCCTGCTGAAGAACGACGGGGGCGCTGCTGCCGATCGATCCGCGCCGCGTCCGGACGATTGCCGTGATCGGGCCGAACGCCGACCGCGTGATGCTCGGCGGCTACAGCGGCGTCCCGCTGCACACCGAGCACCGTGCTGCAGGCGATTCGGGATCGCGTGCGCGCCGGCGTCGAGGTGCTGTACTCACGAGGGCTGCCAGATCACGATCGGCGGGTCGTGGAGCCAGGACGAGGTCACGCCGGCCGACCCCGAGGAGAACCGGCGGGGCATCCGCGAGGCGGCCGCCGTTGCCGCGCGCGCCGACCTCGTCGTGCTGGCGATCGGCGACAACGAGCAGACCTCGCGCGAGGCCTGGGCGCTGAACCACATGGGCGACCGCGCGAGCCTCGACCTCTTCGGGCAGCAGGACGAGCTGGTCGACGCCATCGCCGCGACGGGCACGCCGATCGTCGCGCTGCTGTTCAGCGGCCGGCCGGCCTCGGTCGGGCAACCTGGCTGCGAAGGCGCCGCGCGATCCTGGAGGTCTGGTACCTCGGGCAGGAGAGCGGCCGGGCGATCGCCGACGTGCTGTTCGGCGACGTCGAACCCGGGCGGCAAGCTGCCGATCACCATCCCGCGGTCGGTCGGGCACATCCCGGCCTTCTACAACCACAAGCCGTCGGCGCGCCGGGGATACCTGTTCGAGTCGGCCGCGCCGCTGTTCGCGTTCGGGTACGGCCTGAGCTACACGACGTTCGCCTTCTCGAGCGTGCGGCTCGAGAGGGCCGACGATTGCCGCGTCGGCGAATCGGCGCGCGTTCTCGTCGACGTCGCCAACACGGGGGCGAGGGCGGGCGACGAGGTGGTCCAGCTCTACGTCCGCGACCTGGTGAGCAGCGCCACCCGGCCGGTGAAGGAGCTGAAGGGCTTCCGAGCGCGTCTCGCTGGCGCCGGGCGAGACCGACGAGCGTGACGTTCGACGTCACGCCCGACGCGCTGGCCTTCCACGACATCGACATGGTCGTTCCGCGTCGAGCCTGGTGACTTCCGGCTGATGGTGGGGTCCTCGTCGCGCGACGAGGACCTGCAGTCCGTGGTGCTCCACGTCGTCGAGCTAATCTGGATCGGGACGAATTTCGGTTTCTGCCACCCTGCCAGGGGAGCGGTGGCAGAAACTGCAAATCCGTCGCCGAATGCCGAATGCCGAAAGCCGAGAGCCGACACCCGGTGCTTCGTGACAGGTGCCGGCCCCGGGGCCCAGGAGAGGTGGAGGCCCCTGCAGCCCTCCGCGGCGCCGCACCCGGAGAGGGCGCGGCGCCGCCGGGAACGCAGGCTAGAACTGGAACCGGCCCATCAGCTGCAGCTGCCGCGGGTTGCGGACGCCGCTGATGGTCCCGACGCCGTTTGTTCCGCACCAGCTGCCCCGTCGCGCTGTAGGGCAGGTTCGTGATGGTGTGGTCCGTCAGGCTTGCGAAGTTGATCGTGCTGTTGACGCCCGCTCCACTGCGTGGTGTTCAACGCGTTGAAGGCGTCGAGCCGGACCTCGAGGCGCCGCTTCCCGCCGAACGGGAACGACTTCGAGACCGACAGGTCGAGGTTGTTGATCGGCGGGCCGTACATCGTCGTGCGCTTCGACTCGAGGCCGTTGCTCCCGGTCCCCGGCGCGGTGAACGCTCCGACGTTGAACTGGTTGTACGGATCGGAATCCCAGCCCTGGCTGATCTCCTCGCCGGTCAGCACGGCCCGCGCGCCCTCGGTGTAGCTGCCCGTCAGGTTCTGGTTCCCGATGCCGGGAATCGAGAACCCCGCGGTGTACGGCGTGCCGTACAGCCAGCGGTAGTTGCCCGACAGCTGCCAGCCGTTGGTCAGGAAGCCCATCGGGCCCTTCGCCAGGTCGGGGATCTGGTAGACGAACGCGGCGACGAAGGTGTGCGGCCGGTTGTAGTCGAGCGGCCCGTAGTTGGCTTCCCTGTCCTTGCCGTCGATGCGGGCGTAGGTGTAGTCGCTGTTGACCGTGCCATTCGCCGAGCTGCGGGTGTAGTTGACGCTGAACATCAGCCCGCTGTCGAACCGGCGGGTGACCGTGGTCTGCAGCGCCTTGTAGTCGGAGTAGGCGGCAAACTCCCACAGGTTGATGTTCGTGTAGCCCGGGTACGGACGGAGGAAGTCCACGGGCAGGGCGTTGCCGCCGGGCAGGGTGCTGAGGCCCGAGCAGCCCGCGCACGACTGGCCGCGGGTCGGGTCGCTGTTGGCGGCGTTGTAGGTCGCCCCGTACGGGATCGCGTTGAGGTTGCGCTTCTGCAGCAGGTTGCGGGTCTCGGACGCGACGTAGGCCACGTCCAGGACGAACTTCGCCGGCAGCCGCGCCTGCACGCCGATGTTCCACTGGTAGACGACCGGCAGCTTCCAGTCCTGCTGGTTGGGTGCGAGCTGGACCGGCGAGTTGAGCGCGGTCGTCCCCTGTCCGATCTGCGACGCCAGGCCCCAGTTCAGCGTGGAGACCTGCATGCCCGGGGCGTTGGTGACCAGGTCGAACACCTGGTTGCCCTGCGGCCGGTCGTACAGGATCGCGAAGGCGCCGCGCGCGACGAGACTCTGCTTGCCCGTGATGTCGTAGGCCGCGCCGATGCGGGGCGAGATCCGGAACTTGTTGCCGTCGGTGAACGTGCCGCCCTGGTAGGTGCCCTGGAACCGGTCGCCCGAGCCCGGCACCACGCGGCCGATGAACGCCGAGTTCACCGTCTGGCCGCTTCCGGCGTCGTAGCCGACGCGCACGCCGTCGATCACGGCCGGCTTGAAGAGCCGGACCGCCTGGGAGGCGACGAACTTGCTCGCATCGAAGTTCGAGGCCACCTCCGACACGTCCCACTGCGGCGTCAGGTAGTAGAACCGCACGCCGTAGTCGAGGGTGAGCCGGTCGGTCGTCTTCCAGTTGTCCTGGACGTACCACTCGTAGTTGGTGTAGCGCCACTTCGGCTTCAGGAACGCGTTCGCCTGGGTGAACGAGTTGTAGATGCCCAGGGCGGCGTTGGCGAAGGGGTGCTGCGAGTCGAACGGGTTGCTCGTGCTGTTGTCGAAGACGTACTGGCCGTTGTGGTAGGCGAAGGCGCTCTGGTCCTTCATGCTCTTCTGGTAGTAGAAGCCCGCCTTGGCCTGGTGCGCCCCGAAGACCTTCGTGATGTTGAGGACGCCGTCATAGGTGGTGTTGAAGTTGGTGAACGGCGCCTGGCCCGTGTTGAAGAACGGCTGGTTGGCAATCCGCCCGCCGCCGAACTGGAACTGCGGGATCAGGTCCATCTGCACCGCGCCCGGGTAGAGCAGCGGCACGCCGTCGAGGCCGGCGCCGGACCGCGTCATTTCCTCGCTGGTCGTGATGTGGTCGAGCGAGTTGTGCCCCTGCCCGAACGAGAACTCGACCGAGGTCGTGTTGTTGATCACGCCCGTCGTCGAGAACACGACGTTGCGGCCGGGGACGTCGGCGACGACCTGGATCGTGTCGAGGTTGCTCCGGATCGACCAGCCGCTGATGCCGTACGGCAGCTCCGACTTGTTGCTGTGCGCCATGTACCGGCCGGTGACGCGCCAGTTGCTGCTGATCTGGTAGTCCACGCGGCCCATGATCTGGTTCAGCGGCGCGCTGCCCGGCGTCTGGCTCTTGTAGTTGTAGCCAACCTGCCCGGCGGCGTTGGGCACCGGGTAGAGGTTCAGGGCCTGCAGCGTCGGCTGGTACAGCCGGTCCGCCGGGATCCTGCCGAGCACGCCGCCGTCCTGGAAGCAGCCCGCGGTGCTGCCGGCCGCGCACGGCAGGCCGGTGGTGTAGTCGCGGATGTAGGGGTAGGGCCGCCCGTTGGCATCCACGCTCTGCGAGAAGTCACCCTTCCGCTCGAGCGCGGTCGGCACGGTCACGCGCTGCTCGCCGACCGGGTCCTTCCGGCGCTGGAACTCCTGGTTCCAGAAGAAGAACAGCTTGTTCTTGCTGGTGTTGAACAGCCCGGGGATGTAGATGGGGCCGCCCACCGTGTAGCCCCGGTCGTTGCGCTCGCTCTTGGGCAGCGCGGTGCCGGAGCGGTTGTTCAGCCAGGTATTGGCGTTCCAGTCCGACCGCCGCGCGTACCAGTACGCCGACCCCGAGAAGTCCTGCGTGCCGCTCTTGGTGACGACCTGCACCTGCCCGCCGATCGCCCGGCCGTACTCGGCCTGGAAGCTCGAGGTCAGGACCTTGAACTCCGAGATGGCGTCCAGGTTCGTGATCGCCATGTTGCCGCCGTTGTTCCCCGTGTCGATGTTGGCGACGCCGTCCACCGTCATGTTGTTCTGCGTCGCCCGCGCGCCGTTCACGTTGAACGCGTCCACCTGCGTCGGCTCGGCGTTGCCGGTGACCACGCCGGGGACGAGGGCGGCCAGGCCGAAGAAGCTCCGGCCGTTCACGGCGATGTTCTGCATCGCTGCCGCCTCCATCGTGTACGCGCGCTCGCCGCTCCGCAGCTGGATGTCCGCGGCGCGGCCCGTGACCGTCACGCTCTCGGTCAGGCTCCCCACCTGCAGGGTGAAGGTGCCGACATCGAGCCGGTCGTTCGCACTCACGACGACCGGCGTCCGCTGCACGCTCTGGAAGCCCTCGAGGCTGACCTTCAGCGTGTAGGTGTCGGGACGCACGATCGGGAAGACGAAGTTCCCCATGGCGTCGGTGACCACCGACATCACCGTGCCCTGGCTGGCGCTGGTGAGCGTGACCTCCGCGCCGGGGAGGACCGCCCCCTGCGCGTCCTTCGCCGAACCATTCAGCGATGCGCTGGTGGTCTGGGCCTGCACGGCGACCGCGCCGGCCAGGCACAGCACCACCGCCAACACACTTACGCACGCACGACGGAGACGGTGATCCAAGGCCATTCCGCCTACCTCCTCCTGTGGCTCACGCGTTTCGGCGAAGAGTTTGTTTGATTCCCGAACAGAAAAGCTGGTCTCTTATAAGTCGCCGCGGCACCCTTGTCAACACTAAAGAAATCGAGCCCCTCCGGGCCCCCGCCCGCTTGGATCGTTTGTTGTGGACGCGAACTTAGCACTCCAAAAACGTGGATCGACGGACCCTACCGGACCCCCCTTCCCCGGGCGCTCTCGGGGGGGCCCAGGTAGCTCTCGCGCACCCCTCCCGCGTCCACCACCAACCTCTGCAGCACCAGCCCGGGGTCGAGCGCCCAGTACCGCAACACGTGGTATCCCGCCCCCGAAATGGCGTGTTCCGAGGTCTGCACCGTGACGCCGTCGGCCACCTGCCGCTCCCACGCGGCGAGCGAGGTGTCGGCGTGCACGTTCACCACCTGCGGCGGCGCCTCGTCGAAGGAGACCCCGTACCGGAGGCCGGGGCCCGGCTGGAAGTTCTGCGTCGGGGCGAGGTAGGTCCTCACGCGCACCTGGCCGGGCGTGAACAGGTGCACCCGGTACTCGAGGCGCATCGCCCCGGCCGGGTCGAGCGCCGCCGCCGCGGTGACCGGCCACGGCGTGATTCCCGAGTGTGTCCGGCCGTGGCCCGGGATCACCTTCCACTCCCGTCCCGCCGGGGCCGTCGCCCCGGTGAAATGCCCGGCCTCGATCGAGACGTGCCCGTTCGCCTCGACGAACCCCTCGAGCGCCTCGGGCCGCGGCGCGGCCGGGTTCTGGATCGGCACCGTCACCCGGACCTCGGCGCCTCCCGGCCCCGTGACGCGCAGCGTGGCCGGCTTCGGCTCGGTCGGCACGTCGCCCCACCTGGCGCTCACCGCGACCCGGCGCTGCCCCTCGACCGTGCCCCGGGGCGCGTCCACCTCGAGCCACGGCTCGCTGGCCTCGACCGAGTAGGAGAAGGGCTGCCGGCCCCGGTTGAAGATCTCGACGTACCGGGACTGCCGGTCGTACACGCTCAGGGCCGGCAGCGCCGGCAACCCGGGGCCGCCGGGCCAGCTGGCCTCGGATCCTTCGATCGCGATCCCCATCTCCGGTGCCGGGGGCACCTGGACCTCCTGCACGCCGGGCATCGCGTTGCGGACCGGCTGGTTCCAGTAGGTGTAGCCGAGGCGGGTCTGGTCCATCATGTGCGACCACTTGCCGCCGGCCAGCACCTCGTTGTACTGGCGCGCCAGCTCGGCGTCCTCGCGAAACAGCGCGCGCGCCCGCTCCGCGAGCTCGTTGGTCGCGGCCCGCCCCTGCACCGCGTAGAGCCGGTTCAGGCCGACCGTCACGTACAGCTCGTTGACCACCGCACACGCCTGGACGGGGTAGAGCACCAGCTGGAAGAAGGCGTCGCGCGCCGCCGCCGGCAGCACCCCGTGCACCGCCGCGGCCCGCCGGGCCAGCGCGTCGTAATCGGCCACCACCGTCTCGGCCTCGCGGTAGTTCACGAGGCTGTAGGTGCGCGGCTCCAGCATCTCGGGCTTCCGCCGCCCGTTGTAGGTCGTGTACTTCGTGACGATGTCCGCGATCTCCGCGGCGTGGCCGGGTCCGAACTCGCGCTCGGCCCACGCCCTCGTGTACTCGCCGAGCCGCTCGGCCGGGTCAGCGCGACGGGTCCCAGGCGTAGTCGAAGAAGAACTGGATCGGGAACTCCATCGGCTTGATGTCGCCGACGTTCACGATCCAGATCCGGGTGGCGTCATAGCGCCAGGCCAGGTGCATCTGCTCCCAGATCTTGGCGATCGGAATGGTGTTGAGCCACTTGTACGAGCGCGGGCCCGCCCACGTAGTCGAAGTGGTAGTAGATGCCGGCCCCGCCCGGCCGCGGTGCGCTCGCCGGAGGTCGGCAGGCGGCGGATGTTGCCCCAGTTGTCGTCCGACCAGAGCAGCGTCACGTCGTCCGGGACGCGCATGCCCTTCTCGTAGTACTCCTGCACCTCCTTGTAGAGCGCCCAGACCTGCGGCACGGCGGCCTCGGCCGGGCCGCGGGCCGCGATCATTCCGCGCTGGTCCGAGACGATGCGCTCCAGGAGGGCGACGTTGGCCTCGCGCGACATCGGCTCGTCGCCGTCGCCGCGCATGCCGAGGGTCAGGACGCTTCTCGTAGCCGCGGTGCGGCGAAGCGCCCTCGCTCCCAGAACCCGCGCAGGTCGTCGGCGTTGGCCGCGTAGTTCCACGGGCCCTTCCCGTAGCGCCGCCACTCGTCGTGCGCGCGCATCATCGGCTCGTGGTGCGACGTGCCGACCACGACGCCGTACTCGTCGGCCAGCTTCGGATTCAGCGGATCGTCGTCGGCGAACGCGTTGCCCCACATCGCCGGCCAGAGGAAGTTCGCCTTCAGGCGCAGCAGCAGCTCGAACACCTTCACGTAGAACTTCGAGTTGAAGCCGCCGAACCTCTCGTCGCACCCAGCCGCTCAGCGCCGGCGCCTCGTCGTTGATGAACAGGCCGCGGTAGCGCACCGCCGGCTCGGCGCGGACGTAGCGGCCGGCGCGCACGTACAGACTTCGTCCCGGTGGCGCACCGGGACGTCCGCCCACCAGTACCAGGGCGAGACCCCGATCTGCTCGGAGACGTCGTAGACGCCGAAGATGGTGCCGCGCCGATCGCTGCCGGCGACGACCAGCGCGCGCTCGACGCCGGGCCAGCGGCCGCCGGACGACCTGGACGACCGTCGATTCCCAGCGCCCGCGAATGTCCGCGACGTCGAGCTTCCGGGTTTCGGCGAGGCGGCGAATCAACCGACCCTGGCCCATCGAACCGACCACCACGACGTCGCGGGCGCCCGTCGGTAGGCCCTCGACCACCTCGGGCCTGACGCCGGTCACCCTGAACACGTCCTGCCGCAGGTCGCGCGCCCGCGCGGCGCACGCCCGCATCCTCGGAGGGCATCCACCACGAAGTCGGGGCTCCTCGGCCGCCCGCGACAAGCCGGAACGCGTCGCGCGACGGCGCGAACTCGACGAACCGTGCGAAGGGCAGCGTTTCCGTGCGAGTCCCGGCGCGAGGCGCCGCCGCGCCCCCCGTCGCCGCCGGCCGGCCGGCCCACACGCACGCCAACGCCGCAACGACCAACAGGGCCGCCCGGTGTCGCCTCATGACGTCCTTCTTCCGCTGTTCGGGTCTCTCCGTGGGCTGACCTCAGGGCGTGCGGTAGCGATACAGTCGCACACGCTGCGCCGTGAAGCGTCCAGGTTCGAGGCGCACGTGGCGGCCCTGGTGTGTCTCGTCGCCGTTGAGCCAGCGCACGTGCTTCCAGGCGCCGCCTTCGAAAGTCCCCTCCTCGACGCTCATCCCGGCCGATGCGCTCGTCGGACCCCTCGACGGCGAAGGTCGCCGTGACGCCGATCCCGGCGAAGAGGAACTCGTCGGGGCCCGTCGCGATGACGAGGCCGCCGGCCGGCGCCTCGGCCGGCGCCGGGCTGGCGGCCTGGCCGTCCGCGATGGACGGAGGCGCCTGCCTCTCATACACGACGCGCAGCACGTACCCGCCGAGCGGCAGTTCCCGGGGCTGCGGCTGCGGGGTCATCTCGGGCAGCAGGCCGGCCATCGTGCCGCGCCCGCGGTGGGCGAGCGAGCGTGGGCGCCAGCCCCGCGAGCAGGCGGTAGCTGTCGGCGAGCAACGAGGCCGCCGGCTCGCGGATCGACTCGATGCCGAAGGGGGCGAAGCCGATGGCGTCGTGCGCGGCCGACCGCGTACAGGGCGTGCACCGACGCCTCGACTGCCACGCACGCGCCTCCGGGATGAAGAGCGGGTTGCCGGGGCGCGCGTAGCGCCGGCACCACTCGGCGAAGTTCGGGAAGTAGATGTCGGGCGCGAGGAAGTCGAGCGACGGCGCCGCGGCGCGCCAGACGTCGGCGAGGTGCGGAAGCGGCCCGCCGCTCGGATACTGCCCGGGACGGTAGCCCGGGCGGATGAGGGCGGCGTTCGACGAACATCGGCAGCGGGTATTCCGCCTTCCCCGCGGCCGCGACCGCCTCGACGTAGCGCGCCGAAGTGCCAGGCCGTGAAGAACTCCTCGGTTGCGGCGCCGGGCCCGAACACCTGTCTCCACGTGCCGGCGCTGGCGCGGCCCGTGGGCCGTCCCACGATGCTCGCAGTTCGGGCGCGAGCGGGTCGTCGTGCCGGCGCAGATACTCGAGCAGCGTCGTCCGGGACCGCCGCCGTCGAACGCCGCGTCCGCCGCCGCGCTCCTGATCCCGCGCCTCCGGGATCATCCCGATCTCGTTCTCGACCTGCACCATGACCACCGTGTGACGGTCGCCGTCGGTCTCGCGGAGGTGGCGCATCAGCGCCGCGAAGGCGCGCGCGTCGGCCTCGCGATTCGCCGCGGCGAAGGGCGACAGGATGTCGAGGCTGCGCCCCGACGCGTCGGCCGCGCGCGGGAAGCGCCGCGTGTCGGTCTTCACCCACGCCGGGGCGTAGCACGACATGCTGTTCTTCCAGCTGCCGAACCAGAGCAGCACCAGCCGCATGTCGTGCGCCCGGGCGCCGGCGAGCAGGCCGTCCACGGTCGCGAAGTCGAATGCGCCCTCGCGCGGCTCGACGAGCTCCCAGGAGACCGGCGCCAGCACGGTGTTGAGATTCAGGGCGCGCAGCCTCGGCCACCACCGTTCGAGGTAGCCGGGCTCGCCGCTCGAGTTGCCCAGCTCGCCGCCCAGGACGAGGAACGGGGCGCCGTCGACCACGAGGTCGACGGCCGCGTCGCGCGGCTGCAGGTGCGGCGGCGAGGGGCCCTGGGGCGGGGCGGCAGGGGAAAAGGCGGCGGCGGCCAGGGCCGCGGCGGCGAGGACGAGGCGCTGCGTGAGCATGGGAACGCCCCTGCGACCGGAGTGCGACACATGAACAATTGCGACGGCAGACAGCATACGCGGCGGGGCACGGGCCGTCCAGATGCCACGCTCGCAGGGCCGGTTGACACCGATCCTCTCACCTCATATAGTTCGTGCCAGCAACAAATAGTCCGCGTGGATGCGGGCCCCGATGCGGAAGATCGATCTCACCAACTTCCAGGTCGCCACCAGCGAGACTGCCCGGCACATCAACCGCCGGATCGCCCTCAACATCATCCGGCGCAGCCAGCCGATGTCGCGGGCCGACCTGGCGCGCCGGTCCGGCATGCAGCGCAGCACCGTCTCGGCGATCGTCGAGCAGCTGATCGACGAGGGGTGGGTGACCGAGGGGGCGTCCGGACCCGCAGCCCGCGGCCGCCGGCCGCGCCTGCTGCACCTGAACGTCGAGCGCGCCGGCATCGTCGCGGTGGACATCCGCCCCGAGATGACCCGGATCGCCCTGGCCGGGATCGACGCGCGCTTCGTGATGCAGTCCGCCTGGCCGACGCCGGCCACCCCGGCGGCGTTTGCGAAGATGCTGGCGCGCACCGTCGAGAGCTTCCGGGCGGCGCACCGCGACATCGTCTGCGAAGGCATGGGCGTCAGCCTCCCCGGCCGGGTGGACGAGTCCGGGCAGCTGGTGTTCGCACCGAACCTCGGTTGGGGCGACGTGAACCTGCGTGCGCTGCTGGAAGCGGAGGTCGGCCTTCCGCTCGCGCTGGAGAACGCGGCCAGTGCCTGCGCGCTCGCGGAGCTCTGGTTCGGCCGCCACCCCGAGAGCGTGCGGCACCTGGTGGCGGTGACGGTGTCGGAGGGGATTGGCGTCGGCCTGCTGCTGAACGGGCAGCTCGTTCACGGCGGCGGGGGCCATGGCCGGCGAGTTCGGCCACGTCGCCATGAACGACGCGGCCCGTTGTGCCGCTGCGGGAAGCGCGGGTGCTGGGAGCAGTACGCCTCGAACCAGGCGGCCGTGCGCCACTACCTGGGGAACGGGAAGGCCGGCGGGAAGGCGGTTCGCCGGGGCCGCCGCGCGCTGCAGTTCACCGACCTCCTCACGCTCGCCGACGCGGGCGACCGCCGCGCGGTGGAGACGCTGGAACGGATGGCGCACCACCTCGGCCTGGGCCTCGCCGCGCTGGTGACCGGCCTCGCGCCGCAGGTGCTGGTCATCGTCGGCGAGGTCACGGCGGCGTGGAGCCGGGTGGGGCCGATCATCATCGACACGGTTTCCAAACGCAGTCGCTCCCGCACGTCCACCGCCATCGTGCCGACAGACGCCGGGACGCAGCCACGGCTCCGCGGGGCGGTCACGCTGGTCGTGCAGCAGCACTTCGGCGCGCCGAACGTCGCGTAGGAGCCCGGAGCAGGGACGGCAGCCGACGGAGGTGACCCATGGACGCCCGGCAGTGGGAGGTGCTCGTCGCGGTGGTGCGCGGGGAGCAGGTTCACCCGGTCCCCACGGCCTTCATCGTGGACAGCCCCTGGCTCCCCAACTGGGGGGGCCGGACCATCCTCGACTATTACACCCGTGACGACGCGTTCTTCGACGACAACCTGAAGGCCATCCGGGCGTTCCCGCGCGCGATCCTCCTGCCCGGCTTCTGGGCGGAGTATGGCATGTGCACCGAGCCGTCGGCCTTCGGGGCGGTGACGGTCTGGGGGCAGGACGAGTTCCCTTTCCCGAAACAGGTGCTCCGAACCCCGGACGACATCACGTTCCTCGAGCGGCCCGACCCGCGCACCCACGGGCTGCTGCCGTTCGCGATCAACCGGCTCCGGCACCTCGAGCCGCGGATCGAGGCCGAGGGGCACCGCGTCCGCTTCGCGGTGACGCGCGGGCCGTTCAACATCGCCGCCTTCCTGATGGGCACCAGCGAGTTCATGCTGGCCCTCCGGACCGCGCCCGGCCCCGTGCGCCGGCTGCTCGGCACGATCACCGACTTCCTGGTGGACTGGATCGCCTGGCAGCGCGAGTGCTTCCCGTCGATCGACGGCCTGCTCGTGCTCGACGACATCGTCGGCTTCGTCGGGCCGCAGGACTTCGAGGCCTTTGCGCTGCCGTCGCTGAAGCGCGTGTTCGACACCGGCGTGACGGTGAAGGCCTTCCACAACGACGCTCCGTGCAAGGCGTGCGCGCCGTACCTCGCCGGCCTCGGCATCAACCTTTTGAACTTCGGCATCCAGCACTCGGTCGCCGAGATGCGCGCGTGGACAGGCGGCGGCATCACCCTGCTCGGCAACGTCCCGCCACGTGACGTGCTGGCCGCCGGGACACCGGACGAGGTGGCCCGCACGACGGCCGCCATCCTGTCCTCCGTTCCCGACACGAAGCGGCTGATCGTGTCGTGTGGTGGCGGGATGCCGCCGGGGGCGCCGACCGCGAACATCCAGGCGCTCATCGACACGGTCGCGGCACTGACCGGCAACGGCGGAGGCCACCGCGCCCAGGACCACTCCGATTTCCTCCACACGCCCGCGCGGGCGTGAGGAAGGTGAGACGGCGGTGGGGCAGGCCTTCAGGCCTGCCCGGCACGAGGCTTTGACAATGAAGACACGCTGGCGCCTGTCTTACGCGGCGATTCTCGCGGTCCTCGCCGGCCTGCCGCTGCTCGCGCAGGCCCCGCCCTCCAACCCCGGCAGCCACGCCGTGCAGGTCGAGACCGGGGTCCGTGTCCCGATGCGCGACGGCGTCGCCCTCGCGTGCGATGTCTACCGTCCGGCCGCGCCGGGCCGATTCCCGGTGCTCCTCACGAGGACGCCGTACAACCGCGACGACCCGGCGAGCGGCGTGTTCCTCGCCTCGCACGGCTACGTCGTCGTGCTCCAGGACGTGCGGGGCCGCTTCGATTCAGAAGGGGAGTTCGACCCGTTCCGGCACGAGGCCGAGGACGGGTACGACACGGTGGAGTGGGCGGCTGCGCTGCCGTACTCGGACGGCCGCGTCGGGATGTTCGGCGGCTCGTACGTCGGCGCGACGCAGATGCTGGCGGCCTCCGCCGCGCCGCCGCACCTGGTCGGCATCTTCCCGTACGTCACGGCCAGCGAGTACTACGACGGCTGGACCTACCTGGGCGGCGCGCTGATGCAGTGGTTCGCTGAATCGTGGACCTCGGGGCTCGCCGTCGACACCGTCACGCGCAAGACGGCCGCGCTCGCGCGGCCGCGCCAATGGGCCGAGCAGTTGCCGGTCGATGAATACCGGGTTGCGGCCCTTCCGACCGCGGTCGAGGCGGCGCCGTACTTCCGCGACTGGGTCGAGCACGAGACCGACGACGAGTACTGGCAGGCCGTGCGGGTGTCGGACCGCTACGGAAAGATGAACGTCAGGGCGCTCCACGTCGGGGGCTGGCACGACATCTTCAGCGGGGGCTCGATCCGGAACTTCATCGGGATGCAGAAGCAGGCGCCGACCGAAGAGGCGCGGAAGGGCCAGCGGCTGATGATGGGGCCGTGGGCCCACGCCGCCACGTCCCCGGAGGGGACGATCGGGGGCGTGACCTTCGGCCCGCAGGCCGTGCTGGACATGAACCGCACCAGCGTCGAGTGGTACGACCACGTGATGAAGGGGGCGCAAAACCAGTTCGCCTCGGAGGCGCCCGTGAGGATCTTCGTGATGGGGGACAACGCGTGGCGCGACGAGTCCGAGTTCCCGCTGGCCCGCACGCAGTACACGCGGTACTACCTGCACGCGGGCAAGGGCGCCGGCTCGATCGCCGGCGATGGGTCGCTGTCCACCGCGCCGCCGAAGGCCGAGCCGCCCGACCGGTTCGAGTACGACCCGGCCAGCCCGGTGCGGACGATCGGCGGCCGGATCTGCTGCGGCGCCGCGGGCGGCTACGCCCCTGGCCCCTTCGATCAGGGCCCGAACGAGAAGCGATCCGACGTGCTGGTCTACTCGACGCCCCCGCTGGCGCAGGACGTCGAGGTCACCGGGTTCATCACGATGGAGCTGCACGCGGGCACGTCGGCGGCCGACACCGACTTCACCGCGATGATGGTGGACGTGGACGAGACCGGCTTCGCGCGGTACCTGGCCGACGGGATCATCCGGGCGCGCTTCCGCGAGTCGAGGGCGAAGACCGCCCCGGTCGTGCCGGGACAAGTCTACAAGTACGAGATCGACCTCTGGGCGACCAGCAACGTCTTCAAGGCGGGGCACCGAATCCGCCTGTACCTCTCGAGCAGCAATTTCCCGCGCTTCAACCGCAACCTCAACACGGGGGAACGAACGCCCGGCGGGACGAAGATGGTGCGGGCGGCGCAGACCATCTACCACGACGCCGCCCGCCCGTCGGCCATCGTGCTGCCGATTATCCCGCGGGGGGGCGCCGCGGCGGCCCGGCCGAAGGGGTAGCGTGCACGTTCACCTGGTCGACGGCACCTACGAGCTGTTCCGCCACTACCACGCCCTGCCCCCGGCCCGCGACCGCGACGGCCGCGAGGTGGCCGCCGTGCGCGGCGTGGTCCGCTCGATCCTCGGCATGGTGACCTCGGGCGCCACTCACCTCGCCGTCGCCACCGACCACGTGATCGAGTCGTTCCGCAACGACCTCTGGCCCGGCTACAAGACCAGCGCGGGCGTCCCCGCGGACCTCCTGCAGCAGTTCCCGCTGCTCGAGGAGGCGCTGGCGGCCGCCGGGTTCGTTGTCTGGCCGATGGTCGACCTGGAGGCCGACGATGCGCTGGCGGCGGGGGCGGCGGCGGCCGGGGCCGACGGGCGGGTGGAGCAGGTGATCGTCTGCACGCCGGACAAGGACCTGGCCCAGTCGGTGCGCGGCACCCGGATCGTGCAATTGAACCGGCGCACGCGCGTCGTCTTCGACGAGACAGGCGTCGTCGCGAAGTTCGGCGTGCCGCCGGCGTCGATCCCGGACTACCTCGCGCTGGTGGGGGACGCGGCCGACGGCTACCCGGGCCTGCCCGGCTGGGGACCGAAGTCCACCGCGGCGGTGCTCGCCCGCCACCATCACCTCGAGGCAATTCCCGACGACTGGCGGCAGTGGGGCGTGAATGCGACCAACCCTGCCGCCCTGGCGCGGACGCTGGCGGCATCCCGGGATCTCGCGATTCTCTTTCGTACGCTGGCCACGCTGCGCACCGACGTCCGGCTGTTCGAGGACGTCGAGGAGCTGCGCTGGCGCGGCCCGACGCCGGCGTTCGAGGCGCTGCGGCGCCGGCTGGACGAGGCGAAGCAGCAGGGCCGAGGTACCATAGCTCCATGAAACGCATTGCCATCGCCGCCGTCTTGAGCCTCTTCGTGAGCGTCCCTGCCTTCGCGCAGGCGCCCGCCCCGCTCCAGTTCCAGGACCTGTTCAACGGCAAGGACCTCGCCGGCTGGGTGAACATCAACACCGCGCCCGACACCTGGAGCGTGCGCGACGGGATCCTGTTCAGCACCGGCAAGCCGATCGGCGTGATGTGCACCGATCGCATGTACGAGAACTTCGTCCTGCACGTCGAGTGGA
Organism: uncultured Acidobacteriota bacterium; assembly: GCA_963813585.1. GTDB lineage: Bacteria > Acidobacteriota > Vicinamibacteria > Vicinamibacterales > Fen-181 > JARKSS01. The sequence goes on along the minus strand of CAWEZL010000001.1, from coordinate 5,112,547 downwards.
TGCACATGGAGCCGGGCGGCAACTCGGGCGTGTTCGCCTGGAGCAACGCGAACCCGAGCCCCGAGAGCCGCCTGCCGGACGGCGTCGAGATCCAGATGCTCGAGCTGGAGTGGCCGAAGCTCAACACCCGCAACGGCGTCGTCCCGACCGACGACTACGTGCATGGCGAGGTGTGGGGCGTCGGCGGCGTGAAGACCGTTCCCGACCACCCGCGCGGCGAGCGGAGCAGCTCGGTCGAGAAGCGGGCAAAGGGGCGTGGGCAGTGGAACGTCTACGACGTCGTCGCCGTGGACGGCGTGATCAAGCTGTCGGTGAACGGCAAGTTCGTCAACGGCGTCAGCCAGTCCACGCGCAGGAAGGGCTACCTGTGCCTGGAGGCCGAAGGGGCCGAGATCCACTTCCGCAACATGCGCCTCATGGAGCTGCCGGCGGGCGTCACGACGCCCGAGCAGACCGCGCCCGAGCGGAAATAGGCTGGCCAGGGCCGTGGAGCCTGGAGGTTCCACGGCCCTGAGCCTCGAGCCCCGAGTCTTCCTACAGCTTCCAGCCGGCGCGATGCTGGCGCGCGAGGAACGGCTCGGCCTCGGGCGCGTTGGTCGCCCGCATCCCCTCGGCGTCCCACTCCAGCTTCTTCCCGACGCGGTACGCCACGTTTCCGAGGTGGTTTGCCTCCGTGAGCCACCCGGCGTACTGGAAGTTACAGGTCGTCGGCGAGCCCGTCTTGCAGGCCTGGATCCACTCCTCGTGGTGGCCGAGCGACTTCGGAATCGACTGCGGCGGGCGCTTGAACTCCTGGACCTGGTCGCCGAGCAGCAGCGCGTGGCGCCGGTAGTCGGCGATCAACATGCCCTTGTCGCCGACGAACAGGACGCCGCTCTGCCAGGCCGGGATCTCGCCCTTGGTCCACGGCTCCGGCTTCATCGTGCCCTGGTACCACGTCAGGGACAGCTCGGGTTGATCCCCCGACGCCTTGTACTCGTAGCGCGCCTTCATCGACGCGGGCGCGACCTCGAGGTTCGGGGCGGGGCCCGTCGCCTCGATCGTGGCCGGCGCGTGCAGCTTGAGCGCCCAGAACGGCAGGTCGATCCAGTGGCTGCCCAGGTCGCTCATCGTCCCGTTGCCGAAGTCCCACCAGCGGTACCACTTCGGGCCGGGCAGGTAGACGTTGTTGAACGGGCGGGCGGGCGCCGGACCGAGCCACAGCTCCCAGTCGATCGTCGGGGGGACCGGGTCGGCCGCGGCCGGGCGGTTTTGCACGAAGACGATGTCCTTGGCGGCGGTGGCGTCGGCCTCGCTGGCGTGCCACCCCCAGGCGCGCCCGACCCACACGTGGCACTCGCTCACCTTGCCGATGGCGCCGCCCTGCACCAGTTCAACGACGCGGCGGTAGTTGTCGCCGGCGTGGATCTGCGTGCCCATCTGCGTGGCGACGCCGGCGCGCGCCGCGGCCTCGCGGATGATGCGGGCCTCGCTGGACGTTGTAGGTCAGCGGTTTCTCGCAGTAGACGTGCTTCTTCGAGCTGCAGGGCCGGCAGCGTCGCGAAGGCGTGGGTGTGCTCGGTGGTGCTCACCACCACCGCGTCGAACTCGCTCGCGTGGTCGTACAGGCGCCGGAAGTCGGTCTCCTTCCTCGCCTGCGGGTACATCGCGGCCACCTTGTCGAGCGCGTTGCGGTCCACGTCGCAGATCGCGGTGATCTGCTCGCTCGAAACCCTCTTCAGGTTCGCGGCCCCCTGGCCGCCGCACCCGATCACGGCGATCCGGAGCTTGTCGCCGGCCTGTGCGCGGATGATGTTCGGGCCGGCGGCCCACGCGGCGGCGGCCGCGGCCCCGGCGGACATGATGAACGAACGACGGCTGGGTCGAGTGTGTCGTGACATGCCGCGTACGATACGCGCCGCGGCGCCCCCCGGCAAGTGCGCCGTTTGCACCGGATCTCTCCGACATGCTATAAGCGCCCCGTGCACACGCGACGCACCTTCCTCCAGTCAGCAGCCTTGGCCGTCGGCGCCGCGGGGGCGCCGCGGGCCGCCGCGCAGACTCCACCCACGGCCGCGGCCATCCCGGTGTCCCGCGTCCAGGTGCCGAAGGTTCGCTTCGGCGGCGCGGACGTCAGCCGCCTGATCGTCGGGTGCAACCCGTTCTACGGCTTCTCGCACTTCAACAACACGCTCTCCGCCGTGATGCGCGAGTACTACACGGCCGAGCGCGTGTGCGACGTGCTCCACCAGTGCGCGCGGTTCGGGATCAACACGTACAACTACGTGGACCTCGGGCGCGCCGGCCAGGATCTCGACCGCTTCCAGGCCGAGGGCGGGTCGATGCACCTGGTCGTCCAGGGCATCGGGGACATGGCGTCGTTCCACGCCGCCCGCAAGCCGCTGGCCATCTACCACCACGGCGGCCGGACCGACCGCGCCTACCAGGACGGCAAGATCGCGACGGTCCGCGAGTGGTGCAGGCAGGTCCGCGATCTCGGCTGCCTGGTGGGCGTCGGCAGCCACAAGCCCGAGGTGCTCGCGCTGGTCGAGGACCAGGGGTGGGACGTGGACTTCTACGCGGGCTGCGTCTACAACCTCACGCGGACGCAGGACGAGTGGCGGAAGGTCCTGAACGGCGAACTGCTCGAGATGCCGGGCGAGCTGTACCTGCAGAGCGATCCGCCCCGCATGTACCGCTTCATGCGCCAGACCGCGAAGCCCTGCTTCGCCTACAAGATCCTGGCGGCCGGGCGGATCGACGAGCGTGCCATGGACGAGGCCTTCCGGGTCGCATTCACCAGCATCAAGCCGACCGACGCCGTGTTCGTCGGGATGTTCCCGCGGATGAGGGACGAAGTCCGCGAGAACGCCGAGCGGGCCTGCCGCACCCTGGCATGAACCCGCGCATCCTCCTCTGGTCGGTCACGGCCGCCCTCGCCGGCTTCCTCTTCGGCTTCGACACCGTCGTCATCTCGGGCGCCGAGCAGACCATCCAGCGCCTGTGGGGCCTGAGCCCGGGGATGCACGGCCTGGCGATGGCCTCGGCGCTCTACGGGACGGTCGTCGGGGCCCTGCTCGGCGGGTGGCCCACCGACCGCTTCGGCCGCAGGAACACGCTCGTGTGGATCGGGGCGCTGTACGCCGTGTCGGCGGTGTGGTCGGGGCTGGCCACCGGCGTCTACACGCTGATCGTCGCCCGCTTCATCGGCGGCCTCGGCGTCGGCGCCGCGACGGTGGCCTCGCCGCTCTACATCGCCGAGATCGCGCCGCCCGGGCGGCGGGGGCGGCTGGCGGGACTGTTCCAGTTCAACATCGTGCTGGGGATCCTCGTCGCGTTCGTGTCGAACGCGCTGCTCGCCGGCACGGGCGCGGATGCCTGGCGGTGGATGCTGGGCGTCGAGGCGATCCCCGCGGTGCTCTACACGGCGCTGTGCTTCCTCCTCCCCGAGAGCCCCCGCTGGCTGCTCGGGCGGAAGCGTGACCGCGCGGCGGGCGTCGAGGTGCTGCGGCTGATCGAGCCCGGCGAGCCCGCCGCTCGGATCGAGGCCCAGGCCGACGAGATCCTCGCGATGTCGTTCGAGGAGAGCGAGGCGGGACCCTTCTGGGGATCGCGGCTGCGCGTGCCGATCCTGCTGGCCATCCTGATCGCCTTCTTCAACCAGCTCTCCGGCATCAACGCGGTGCTGTACTTCGCCCCCCGCATCTTCGAGATGGCGGGCCTCGCCGCCCGGGCCGCGCTGCTGCAGTCGGTGGGGATCGGCGTGACGAACCTCGTCTTCACCTTCGTGGGCCTGTGGCTCATCGATCGCCTGGGCCGGCGCACGTTGCTCTTCATCGGCTCGTTCGGCTACATCCTCTCGCTGGGCCTCACCGCCTGGGCCTTCTTCACGGGCCACGCCGCGATCGTGCCGGCCTGCCTGTTCGCCTTCATCGCCGCGCACGCCGTGGGACAGGGGGCGGTCATCTGGGTCTTCATCTCGGAGATCTTCCCCAACCGGCACCGCGCGACCGGGCAGGCGCTCGGCAGCTTCACGCACTGGATGTTCGCCGCCCTGCTCACCACCTTCTTCCCGAGGATGGTGACCGCGTTCGCGCCCGGCTTCGTCTTCCTGTTCTTCTGCGGGATGATGGTCCTGCAGCTGATCTGGGTCGCGGTGATGGTCCCCGAGACCAAGGGCGTGCCGCTCGAGGAGATCGAGCGGCGGCTCTCGCGCGCCTGACCGGGCCCGACGACAGACCGCAAACCTCACGGCAGAGCTGGCCTCTCCGGGGCGGTTTCTGCCACCTCACCCGCCGTTTCTGCCCGTTGCCCGCAGCTTGATGACAGCCGAGCTGTGGTGGATAGAATGGAAACGGTCCAACCACGCTCGAATTCGGCCTGGCCGCCCAAGAACACGACGACCTGCGCCGCAGGACCGCCTCGAGGTGGGTGATTCATGCTGACACGCCTGAAGGAACCCGATGCCGGTGTTGACACCACGTTCGGCGGGACCCCCATCAACAACATCACCAAGGGCCTGCCGAAGACGGTGGAGTCGATCTGCCCCGAGCCCGGGTGCGCGCGGGTGATCGACGCGCGGCTGTTCGCCGAGGCCGGCAAGGTGTGGATGGAGAAGACGTGCCCGGATCACGGGTACGTGAAGGACTTGTACTGGTCGGACGTCGAGCTGTACCTGAAGGCCGAGCGGTGGGAGTTCGGCGACTTCAGGGGGCTGAGCAACCCGTTCACGCACGGCGAGGAGTGCCCGAGGGACTGCGGGCTGTGCCAGAGGCACACCAGCCACACGGCCCTCGGCAACATCGATCTCACGAACCGCTGCAACCTCACCTGCCCGATCTGCTTCGCCAACGCCAACGTCTCCGGCTCGGTGTACGAGCCGTCGCGCGAGCAGGTCAAGGAGATGCTGCGGCTCTACCGGCGCGAGCAACCGGTGCCGGGGCGCGTGGTCCAGTTCTCCGGCGGCGAGCCGACCATCCACCCCGACTTCCTCGACATCCTGCGCGATGCCCGCGATCTGGGCTTCTCGCACCTGCAGATCGCATCGAACGGGATCAAGCTCTCGGATCCCGGGTTCGCCGCGCGGGCGGCCGAGGCCGGCCTGCACACGATCTACCTGCAGTTCGACGGCTTGGACGACCGGGTCTACACGCAGTTGCGCGGGCGGCCGCTGCTCGACACGAAGCTGAAGGCGGTCGAGTCGATCCGGCGCGCGGGCATGAAGATCGTCTACGTGCCGACGATCGCCCGGACGGTCAACGACGACCAGGTGGTGCCGATCCTGCGGTTCGCCATCGAGAACATCGACGTCACCAGCGGCATCAGCTACCAGCCGATCTCGCTGACGGGCCGCGTGAGCCACGACGAGCGGCGGCGCCTGCGTTACACCATCCCGGACCTGGTGCATGCGGTCTCCGAGGCCGGGTACACCGCCTGCGAGGACTGGTACCCGCTCAGCCTGGTGAGCCCGATCTCCAAGTTCATCTCGGCGATGCGCGACGACCCGACGGTGCACCTGACCTGCCACCCGCACTGCTCGATGGGGACCTACCTGGCGGTGGAGCCCGTGACGAAGCGGGGCGTGCCGGTGACGCGGTTCATCGACGTCGAGGGGATGTTCACCGCGCTCGACCAGCGCTCGGCGAAGATGGCAAAGGCGCGCTTCAAGATCCTCCAGAAGGCGGGGGCGTTCAACGAGCTGCGGTCGTTCTTCAAGCCCGAGGGGGCGCCGGAGGGCATGGACTTCGCCACGTTCGCGCGCACGATCCAGGGGCTGCTCGACAAGGACGTGGGGCGAGGGCCGAAGGCCGACACCTACAAGATGCTGCTGGTCGCCGGCATGCACTTCATGGACGGCTACAACTACGAGCTCGAGCGCGTGCGGCGCTGCCTCATCCACTACGCCACCCCCGCGGGGCGCGTGATCCCGTTTTGCGCGTACAATGGCGGGCACTACCTCCGCGAGCGGATCGAGCAGCAGTTCTCGGTGCCGCTGGCCGAGTACCAACGGCGGCGCGCGCAGGTCTAGCTGTGCAGGGGCGCACCCGCGTGCGCCCCCGCCCGACGATCCACCGTCCACTGTCTTCGTTCGCGACCCACCGTTCCGCGCCCCCGGGACGGCGAGAGCAGGTGCATGTCCATCCACGTCGGGATCGATGTCGGTTCGGCCAGCGTGAAGGCCGCGATCGTGTCCACCGACCCCGCCGACGCCCCGTTCTTCGACGCGTGCGGCGGGGAGGCCGGGGTCTTCGGGTCGGCGAGGGAACTGCGGGACGGCCTTGGCCGGCCCGCCTGGCTGGCCGTGGCGCGCCCCGCCCTCCTGACCGGCAACCCGGCCGGCCAGGCGCGGGCGCTGCTGGACCGCGTCACGGCGGGACTCCCCGCCGGCGCGCTCGGGTCGATCGCGGCGACCGGCAGCGGCGCCGGGCTCCTGGCCGGCGTGGAGCCGCGGCACGAGTTCCAGGCGCTCTCCCGGGCGACCGAGCTGCTGCTGCCCTCGGTCCGCACGCTCTTCGAGATCGGCGGCGAGACCTCGAAGTACATCCGGTTCGAGCCGCTCCCCGGCGGGACCGGCCACCGGCTCGGGATCGCCGACTACCAGACCAACGGCGACTGCGCGGCCGGCACCGGCGCCTTCCTCGACCAGCAGGCCGGCGCGCCTCCGGTTCCGCGTGGAGGAGATCGGCGGGATCGTGCTGGGGACGAGCCGCGCGGCCCAGATCGCGGGGCGCTGCTCGGTCTTCGCCAAGAGCGACATGATCCACGCGCAGCAGAAGGGGTTCTCGCCCGAGGAGATCCTCCGGGGGCTGTGCGACGCGGTGGCCCGCAACTTCCGCAGCGCCGTGACCAGGGGGCGCCGCATCGAGCCCGACGTGGCCTTCGTCGGCGGCGTCGCCGCGAACGCGGGCGTGGTCCGGGCCATCGAGCAGGCCTTCAAGTGGGAGGCGGGCACCCTGGTCGTGCCGGCGGGCCACGCAGTCGTTCGGCGCGGTCGGCGCGGCGCTGCTCGCGCACGACGCGGCAGCGGACGCGGGGGACGACCGGCCGGCCGCCCCCGTCGCCGTGCACGGCGCGGACGAGGAGGTGCCGACCTCCGCGCCGCTCTCGATGGAGAACGTGCTGCTGCTGCGCGAGCGGATGAAGGCCGTCCCGCCGGGCGAGATCCGGATGCCGATCGACGCCTACCTGGGGATCGACATCGGCTCGGTCAGCACCAACCTGGTCGTCATCGACACCGAGCGCCGCGTCCTCAAGGAGATCTACCTGCGGACCGACGCGCGGCCGATCGAGGCCGTGGCCACCGGGCTGCGCGAGATCGAGCAGGAGCTGGGGGCGCTCGTCCACATCCGCGGCGTGGGCACCACCGGCTCGGGGCGCGAGCTGATCGGCGAGCTGGTCGGGGCCGACACGGTCAACGACGAGATCACCGCCCACAAGACGGGCGCCGCGTTCATCGACGACACGATCCTCGGCCTGGGCGTCGACACGATCTTCGAGATCGGCGGCCAGGACGCGAAGTTCATCAGCCTCGAGCAGGGTGTCGTGGTCGACTTCGCCATGAACGAGGCGTGCGCGGCCGGCACCGGCAGCTTCCTCGAGGAGCGGGCGCGCGAGCTCGGGGTCCGCATCGAGGGGGAGTTCGCCGAGATCGCCCTGTCGAGCCCGGCCCCGGTGCGGCTGGGCGAGCGGTGCACGGTGTTCATGGAGCGCGACGTGCAGCGGTACCTGCAGCGCGGCGCCCCGCTCGACCGCGTCGTCGCGGGGCTCGCCTACTCGGTCGCCACCAACTACATCAACCGGGTGGTCCGGGGGCGGAAGATCGGCGAGGTCGTCTTCTTCCAGGGGGGCACCGCCTACAACGACGCCGTGGCGGCGGCCTTCAGCAGCATCCTCGGCAAGCGGATCATCGTCCCGCCGTTCAACGGCGTGATGGGGGCGCTCGGGTCGGCGCTGCTGGCGCGCGAGAAGGCCATGCGCAAGCCGGGGCCGACCAGCTTCCGGGGCTTCGCGGTGGACCGGATCGACTACCAGGTCTTCGAGTTCACCTGCCACGGCTGCACGAACTCGTGCCAGATGCAGCGCTTCACGATCAACGGCGAGCAGAGCTACTGGGGCGACAAGTGCTCCGAGCGCTACCGCAAGGCCGTGCGGGTCGAGCGCGAGCCGGTGATCGAGGACCTCGTCGAGTTCCGCCGCGAGCGCCTGCTGGCCGGGTACGATCCCGAGGCCGGTTCGGGGCCGGTCGTCGGCATCCCGCTGGCGATGTCCACCTACGACTGGGCGCCCTTCTGGCTCACGGCCTTCCGCGAGCTCGACCTGCGCGTCAAGCTGTCCGAGCCGACGACGAACCAGACGGTCGCCCTCGGGCTCGACTCGGTCATCTCGGAGCCGTGCTTCCCGATCCAGGTGGCCCACGGGCACATCCGCTGGCTGATCGACAACGGCGCCGACCTGGTGTTCGTGCCGAACAACATCTCGGCGCCGGGCGACCCGAAGGCCAAGCCGTCGTTCTTCTGCCCGTGGAACCAGACGCTGCCGTTCGTCGCGCGCCAGGCCCCCCACATCTCCGAGCACGCGGACCGGATCCTGGCGCCGACGCTGTGGTTCCACCTCGGGCGGCGGGCCGTCGCCGCCGCGCTGCGCGAGTCGCTCGGGTCGGCCGGCATCCGGCGGGGCGCCCGCGAGGTGGAGCGCGCCATGGACGCCGGCTTCGACGCGCTCGACGCCTTCCGGCACGAGCTGCAGGCGGCCGGCCGCCGCGCCCTCGAGACGCTCGAGCGCGAGGAGGAGCACGGCGTGCTGCTGCTCGGGCGGCCGTACAACATCTACGACAAGGGCGCCAGCCTCGAGATCGCCACCAAGCTGCGGAAGTACTACGGGGCGAACGTGATCGGCCTCGACTTCCTCGACCTGGACGAGACGCCGGGCGGGAACGTCCCAGAGGACATGTTCTGGAACTACGGCGCGAAGATCCTCGCGGCGGCCGCGTTCGCCCGGGCGTACCCGCGCCTGCACATCATCTACATCACCAACTTCAAGTGCGGCCCCGACTCCTACGTGAAGCACTACGTGGCCGAGGCCTCGGGCCGGCCGTTCCTGTCGCTGCAGTTCGACGGGCACAACAACGACGCCGGGATGCTGACGCGCTGCGAGGCGTACCTCGACAGCAAGGGAGTACTGCGACGATGGGACGTGCGGGAACGACGCGCGATCGCGAGCTGAACGGGCGCAAGATCTGGGTGCCGCAGATGGGGCGCGGCGCCTCGGTGCTCTTCGCGGCCGCCTTCCGGAGCGTCGGCGTGGACGCGGAGGTGTGCCCCGACTCGGACGCCGAGACCCTCGAGCTCGGAGGGCGGCACACCTCGGGCGAGGAGTGCCTGCCGGCCCGCGTGACCATCGGCACCTTCCTGCAGGTCGCCCGGCGGCCCGGATTCGACGCCTCGCGGACCGCCCTGTTCATGCCCGGCGCCGACGGCCCCTGCCGGTTCGGGCAGTACGCGCCGTACCTGCGCAAGGTGCTCGCCGACGTCGGCCTTGACGAAGTGATGGTGTTGTCGCCGAGCAGCCGCGACGGCTACGATGCCCTCGGCGAGAAGAAGATCGAGCTGCAGCGGACGGCGCTCCGCGCCCTCATCGCCGCCGATCTGCTGCTGAAGATGCAGCATCGCTACCGGCCCTACGAGGCCGTGCGCGGCGCCACCGACGCCTGCTACCAGCGTGCGATCGGGCGGGTCGAGCAGGTGATCGAGCGGCCGGGCCTCGGCACGCGGGTTCGCATGGACGCCATCGCGGCGGCGCTCGCCGGGGGGCGGGACGAGTTCCGCCGGCTGCCCGTGCGGTTCACCCGCCGGCGCCCGCTCGTCGGCGTCGTGGGCGAGATCTTCTGCCGGCTGACGCCGTTCACCAACGACTCGCTGATCCGCAAGGTGGAGGAGGCCGGCGGGGAGTGCACGCTCGCGCCGCTGGTCGAGTGGCTCTGGTACACCAACCTCGAGCAGCAGAAGCGGCTCCGCCAGGCCGGGCGCACCCTCTCGGTCGGCATGGCCGTCGCCAAGCTCAAGAACCACATCCAGGAGCGCGACGAGCACCGCCTCTACGCGGTGTTTCACGACGACCTGGTGGGATACGAGGAGCCGACGGTGGACACCGTGCTCGAGCACTCGCGGCCCTACCTGCCCCACACCGGGTCGCTCGGCGAGATGACCCTCAGCGTCGGGAAGGCCGTCCACCACTACCACCAGGGGTGCGACGGGGTCATCGACATCTCCCCGTTCACCTGCATGAACGGGATCGTGACCGAGGCCGTGTACCCCCGGGTGTCGGCCGACCACGACGGCATCCCGATCCGGAATTTCTTCTTCGACGGCTCGCAGACGCACCTGGCGCGCGACGTCGCGATCTTCATGGAGCTGGCGCGCAGCTACGGGGCCCGCAAGAAGGTGGAGCGGGTCTGCCCGGCCGGCTTCCCGTCCCCGGACGCGGCGGCTCCGCCCGCCGCGCCCGCGGTGGCATGAGAGGGCAGGGGACAGGCACATGAAGAGGCTTCCGCTCGCCACCTCGCTCCAGGTCATCGCCCGCGGCACCAGGAACTGGGTTGCCCGCCGGCCGATCGTCGTCTCCTTCGAGGTGACCGACTCGTGCACCTGCTGGTGCCGCCACTGCGACCACGGCGGCCCGCGCGACCGATCGAAGGACCTGAAGCCGGCCGACTACCGGCGCTTCATGGAGGCGCTGCGCCCCTGCGTGGTGCAGGTGTCGGGCGGCGAGCCGCTCCTGCGACCCGACATCGTCGACGTGGTCCGGTCGATCAAGGGCGGCCGGCGCGTGCCGTACGTGATCCTCGTGTCGAACTGGTCGGAGATGACCGGGGACAAGTACCTGGCGCTGCGCGAGGCGGGGATCAACCAGTTCTCCGTCAGCCTCGACTTCCCCGACGCGAGGCACGACGACTTCCGGCAGCTCGACGGGCTGTATGCTCACCTCGAGGCGATCATCCCGCCCCTGGCGGCGCTCGGCCACGACGACATCGTCCTCAACACCTGCATCACCAGCTGGAACGTGGACCAGGTGAACAAGGCGGCCGACAAGGCGCGCGAGTGGGGCGTCAACATCAGCTTCAGCGCCTACTCGGCGCGCCGGACCGGCGACCGGCAGTATTTCCTGAACACCCCGGCGCAGCTGGCGACGCTGCGCGGCGAGCTCGACCAGGTCAAGGGCCGGATGAACGGCACGAAGACGAAGTGGATCGCGAACTCGTGCACGACCCTCGACGCCACACGGCAGTTCTTCGAGAACGACGGGATGCCGCACTGCAAGGCCGGCCTGCGATTCCTCGTGGTGACGTCGGACGGCGCCCTCCGGCCCTGCTCGATGCAGTTCCACCGCTACGCCCTCGAGGACCGCGCCCGCATGGCCGACGAGTTCGTGCCGGCCAACACCTGCGACGAGTGCTACGTGTCGATCCGGTCCTACCTCGACAAGCCGTTCCTGCAGCTCCTGCGGGAGAACGTCGGGGCGTTCGTGGGGCTGAAAACGAGGGGCTAGGAGCGGACGTGAAGGTCGCGATCATCGGCGCCGGCAACGTGGGGGCAACGCTCGCCTACACCCTGATGGTCCGGGACGTGGCGACCCGGATCAGCCTCATCGACGTCAACCCCGAGAAGGCGCGCGGCGAGGCGCTCGACCTCGCGCACGGCGCCTCCTACCTCGACAACATCGACCTGCGCACCGAGGGGTTCGAGGGGGTCGCGGACGCCGACCTCATCGTCGTCACCGCCGGCCGCGGCCGGCGCCCGGGTGAGTCGCGCCTCGACCTGGCCAAGGGGAATGTCGCGATCCTCGAGGAGATCATCGCCGACATCCTGCCGCACTACCGTGGCTCGGTCGTGGTGATCGTCTCGAACCCGGTGGACATCCTCACGTACGTCGCGGTGAAGCGGCTGCCGGCCCCCCACACGAGGATCGTCGGCGCCGGCACCGCGCTCGACTCGTCCCGCTTCCGCTACCTGCTCGGGCAGGAGTTCGGCATCGATCCGCGGAGCATCCACGCCTACATCATCGGCGAGCACGGCGACGCGTCGGTCCCGCTGTGGAGCATGGCCAACCTCGGGCCGGTCCCGATCACCCGTTACGCCCCGGCGGGCCACGCCCCGCTGGACGAGGCCGCCCGCGCCCGCATCCACCGGGCGGTCGTCACCGCCGGCCGGGAGGTGATCGAGCGCAAGGGCTCCACCTACTACGCGGTCTCCCTCTCGGTGGCCCGGATCATCGAGGCCATTCTCGACAACGAGCGGAGCCTGATCACCGTCTCCACCTATCTCGACGGCTGGGAGGGCCTCTCCGACGTCTGCCTCAGCCTTCCCGCCGTTCTCGGCCGTGACGGCATCCGCGAGGTGCTTCCCATCGCCCTTGACGAGACGGAGCGCGCGCAGCTGCGAGCGTCGGCCGCGGGCCTCCAGGAGATGATCCGGCAACTGGGGTACTAGCCGGATCGAGGCTTGGTATTGCCGGTTCTTCTCGAGCGCGCGTTCGGCGCGCTTCTGGTAGATGCAGAACCAGTCCTCGAGGATGCCGCAGCCTCGGGAAGAGCGCCACGAGCTCGCCGCGCGCCACCTTGCCGAGCACCGTGTACTTCGGCAGCAGCGCCACGCCGTAGCCCTCGAGCACGGCGTGCACCATCCCGCGCACCTGGTCGACCTCGCACCAGGTGCGGCAGCCCCGGCCGGCCGCTCGCGGGCATCGACCGCAGGGCGTTCGCCCACCAGCGCCCGTCCTTGTCGAGCGACAGCACCGGCACCCGCTCGAGGTCCATCGGACGCGTCACCGGGTGGCGCGCCAGGAACGCCGGCGACGCGACGACGAGGTACTTCTCGCGGAAGAGGCGAGTGGCCTGGATCGATCGAGTGGGCGTGCGCACGGCAGTCCACCGCCAGTCGATCTCGTCGCGCAGCAGCAGGGTGCGCCAGGTCGTCCTGGAAGCGGAAGTCCACGTGCAGCCACGGGCGTCGTGTCGAGCAGCGGCCGCAGCTTGCGCACCAGCACCGCTCGTCCCGAACTCGACGGTCGCGCCGACGATGACGACCTGCGTGAGCCCGGGCGACGCGGGAGCGCCAGCACCTGCTCGGCCTGGCCGCAGATCCCGGAACACCCGCTCGGCACACCTGCCGCACGTACTCGCCGTCGTCGGTCAGCAGCGAACCGCCGGCGCCGCCAGTCGACCAGGCGCCGGCCGACCCCGTCCTCGAGCTTCCGAATCGCGTGGCTGACCGCCGACTGCGTCACGTGCAGGCGGCGCGGCGGCGGCGGTGTAGTTGCCGCATGCGCGTGGCCTCGAGGAAGACCTCGAGCTTGCGAGGTCGAGCCGGGTCGCCGGGCGGTTGGCCGGGATCGTCATGAATGCCATTCATACCACGTCGGAATACAATTCGCTTCGCTCATTCCACGTCGATCCGGCTACGGTGGTGTCCCATGAAGGCGACGTATGCTGTGCGCTCGCCGCCCTGGCGGCGTGCTCCTGCCTGGCCTCCTCCGCGCTCGCGGCCGCCTCGCCGGGCGACGACCCGGTCGGCGCCTGGCAGCAGCGCCTCGACGCGGGCCGCCTCCTCGCTCGGCCGCGTGCAGGCCGGCGACGCCGAGGCGGTCGTCCGGCTGGCCGTCGAGGTGGCCGCGCTCCGCGACGAGATTGGCCGGCTGGCTGGCCGAGTTCCCGCCCGCCGCCGAGAGCGACGAGCCGTGGCTCCCGGCGGCCCCGCGCTCGCGACGGTCGAAGAGGTGGCGGGGGAGATCGGCCGCCTGCGCGCCGTCCTGTCTCGCATCGCCGCCGCGCTCGCAGGGCGGCGATCCCGGCGCGTTCTACCTGGGCCGGGTCGACGTGACGGTCACCGCCGCGGCACGGTCACGGCGACGGCCGAGATGCCGCGCCGATCGCGTCGACCGTGATCGACTCGGAGACGATCTGCCGCGAACGACCGGTCCGTCGCTGGCCGGCGCCCTCGCGCTCGCGCCGGGCGTCAGCTTCGTGCGCATCGGCAGCCGCAACGAGACGGCGGTCTACGTCCGCGGCTTCGACATGCGCCAGGTGCCGCTGTTCATCGACGGCATCCCGGTCTACACGCCGTACGACGGCTACGCCGACCTCGAGCGGTTCACCACGTTCGACGTGGCGGAGGTGCGGGTCTCGAAGGGCTTCGCGTCGGTGCTCTACGGGCCGAACGCGCTCGGCGGCGCCATCAACGTCGTGTCGCGCCGGCCCGCCGCCCGCCTCGAGGGGCGCGGCCGGCGCCGGCTACGGCAGCGGCTCGTCCCGGACCGCCTACGTCAACGTCGGCTCGCGCCTGGGCCAGTGGTACGTGCACGGCAGCGGTTCCTACCTCGACGCCGACACCTTCCCGCTCGCCGGCGGCTTCCGGCCGACCCGAACCAGCCGGCGGGCGACCGGCTCAACGCCTCCGGCAGGACGGGAAGTTCAGCGTGAAGCTCGGCTGGACGCCGGCCGCCGGCAGCGAGTACGCGATCAGCTACGTCGGCCAGCGCGGCGAGAAGGGCAACCCGCCCTACGCGGGCACCGACCCGCTGGTCAGGGTCCGCTACTGGAAGTGGCCGTACTGGGACAAGGACAGCGTCTACCTCGTCTCGCAGTCGCACGCTCGGCGCCTCGGGCTACCTGCGCGGCCGCGCCTTCTACGACACGCTACGACAACGCGCTCTACAGCTACGACGACGCGACCTACACCACGCAGACGAAGTCGTCGTCGTTCCGCAGCCTCTACGACGACCACACCGTGGGCGCCTCGGTCGAGTGGGGCACGACCCTCGGCCGCCACACGGTCCGGGCGGCGGGGCACCTCAAGCGCGACGACCACCAGGACCACAACAGCGGCGAGCCCGCCCAAGGAGTTCGACGGACGCATCGTCTCGATCGGCGTGGAGGACACCGTCGCCCTGAGCCCGCGGCTGTCGCTGGTCGCGGGGCTTGGCGCCGACTGGCAGGCGACGACGAAGGCGCAGGACTTCCAGAAGGGGGCGGTGATCGACCTGACGGCCTCGTGCTCTGGCGATGCCTGCGGGAACACGAGCGGCCTCAACCCGCAGGTCGGCCTCTTCTACGCGCTGCCGTCCGGGCTCGTTCGGCTGACGCTGTCGCGCAAGACTCGCATGCCGACGCTCAACAACCGCTACTCGTACAGGCTGGGGACGGCGATCCCGAACCCCTATCTCGACCCCGAGCACAGCCTGCTGGTCGAAGCGGGGTACCACGGCGCGCTCGGGCCGCGCGCGACGTTCCAGGCGGCCGTCTTCTACGGCCGCATCACCGACCTCATCCAGAGCGTCGTGATCTCGCCGAACCTCTCACAGCTGCGCAACATCGGCCGCGTGTCGCAGGCCGGCTTCGAGGCCGACGTCCGCACGCGCCTGCCGCACGGCGTCACGGTGTCTGCCAATTACACGTTCCTGGATCGGAACAACCTGAGCGACCCCGATGTCCGCCTCGTCGAGACGCCGCGCCACAAGGCGGCGGTGTCGGCCGCCGCGGCGGTGCTCCCGCATCTGAGCCTGTCGGGGTTCGTGCAGGTCGAGGCCGACCGCCTGGCGCAGAACAGCGCCGGGCGCTACATGAACGCGCCCGTCGTTCGCCGAGGTGAGCCTGAAGGGGGTGTGGACGATTCGGGGACGGCTCGACGTCGAGGCGTCGGTCCACAACCTGTTCGATGCCGACTACTGGATCGCGGATGGCTACCCCGAGCCGGGGCGCACGGCGCTCGTCGGCGCGCGGCTGCGGTTCTGAGATGGCACCGACCCGGACAGGGCTGACGCCCTGCGGCGACCGGCGATCCCGCGGCAGACCATTGAGGGACCACATGCAAAGACCGATGGTGGTGGCGGCGGCGATCGTGGCGGTGGCGGCGACGTGGCCGCTCCAGTCCGCCTACAAGGGGCACGGGAACGACCGCGACGTGCAGGCGCTCGTCGCCGTGCACCCCGGGCTCGCCGGCACGGCGGCCGACTCGTGCGAGACGTGCCACCACGCGGGCGTGGTGCCCGGCCCGGCGCACGCTCCCGCGCCACGCCGCGTCAGCCACTGCGACTACTGCCACGCGGTGACCGCCTTCGGGAAGAAGGACGCCGTACCGACCCTCAACGCCTACGGCCTCGCCTACAGGACAGCCGGTCGGGGAGCGGAGGCCGTGAAGGCCGTCGCCGCACGCGACGCGGACGGGGACGGCACACCCAACGACCATGAGCTGCGGCAGGGGACCAACCCGGGCGACGCGGCCAGCCATCCCGCCGCTCCGATCGCGCCACACCGCACGTTCACGGCGGTGGAACTCCGCGCGCTCTCGCCCGTCATCGCCTCCCGGATCTTCCTGAACTCCACCAAGAGCCGGACCGGCGACACCTACTTCGACTACCGCGGCAACCGTCTCGATCAGATTCTCGACGCCGTCGGCCTCCTGGCCGGGGCTGAAAGCGTGGACCTGATCTCGGTCGACGGCTACGAGACGACGATTGCGATGGACGAGGTGCGGCGGGCCTGGAAGCAGGCCGCTGTCGTTCCCGCGCTCGACCGCTCTGCCCGCGGTGAGTGCGGCTGGGTGAGCTACGGCCCCGGCGGGCCGGGCAGCCCTCGAGCGCTCGCGGCCGCGCCCATCCTGCTGGCCTTCGAGGAGAACGGCACGAGGCTCGAGCGGGCCCGAATCGACGCAGCGTCGGGCCGGATCGCCGGCAAGGGTCCGCTGCGTGCCGTGGTCCCACAGTTCGAGCCGGGCCCTCCCGACCTGCCGCAGTCCGTCGACCCGAGGTGCGCCGAAGGCGTCGCCCCGGAACACCGGTTCCACGACGCCTACGATCACAACGCCGGCAAGAGCGTGTCGGCCGTCGTCGGGATCCGTGTGAACCCGCTGCCGGCGGGGACGCGGGACGCGGACTGGCGGGCGCTCGCGGGTGCCGGCGGGCGCGTGGTCATTTTCGGCGCGCTGCGGGAGTGATCTTCCACAACTCGCCGTTGCGCTCGTCGGTGACCACGTAGAGGGCGCCGTCGGGTCCCTGGCGGACATCTCGCACTCGCTGTCCGCGGTCGGTCAGCAGGTGCTCCTCGCCGGTCACGCGGTTGCCCTCGATCGCGAGCCGCACCAGGCGCTGCTCCCGCAGCGCCCCGATGAACAGGCTGCCGCGCCAGGCGGGGAACGCGTCGCCCGAGTAGAACTCGGCGCCGGAAGGGGCAATGACCGGGTCCCAGTAGTAGACCGGCTGCTCGAAGCCCTCGCGTGCGGTGACGGAACCGCCGATCGGCTGCCCCGAGTACTCGATCCCATAGGTGACCAGCGGCCAGCCGTAGTTCTTCCCCTTCTCGAGGCGGTTCAGCTCGTCGCCCCCGCGCGCGCCGTGCTCGACGGTCCAGAGCTGGCCCCGGCTGTCGAAGGCCGCCGACTGGACGTTGCGGTGCCCCAGCGTCCAGATTTCCTTGCGCACGCCGGGCTTCCCCACGAACGGGTTGTCGGGCGGCGCGGCGCCGTCGGGCGTGATGCGCAGGACCTTTCCCATGTGGCTGTCGAGCTGCTGCGCCTGCGGCCGGATCGCCCGGTCCGAGCGCTCGCCCAGCGTCACGTAGAGCATGCCGTCGGGCCCGAACACGACGCGCGACCCGAAGTGCATCGTCCCCTCGAAGGTCGGCAGCGCGCGGAAGATGACGCGCACCTGGTCCAGCCGCCGGCGGTCCGCCGAGAGAACGCCGCGTGCCACGCTGGTCGCGTTGCCCCCCTGCCGCGGCTCGCTGAAGCTCCAGTAGATCGTCCGGTCGGCGCCAAATCGCGGCGAGAGGGCGAGGTCGAGCAGGCCGCCCTGGTTCCGGTCGTCTACCTTCGGCACGCCGGCGATCGGCTCGCCCACCTTGCCCTCGGCCGAGACGAGCCGCATGCGCCCGGGCTTCTCGGTGACCAGCAGGCTGCCGTCGCCGAGCGGCTCCACGGCCCAGGGCTCCTCGAGCCCGCTGGCCAGGACGACCACGTCGAAGGCGACATTCGACGGGGCCGCGCACGCGCGTGTCTGACCGGGGAACGCGGGCTTCTGGCTCGGCGCATTCGGCGTGCGCGTTTCGAGCGGCCGGCAGGCGGATGTTCCCCCCGCTGCCTGCGGGCCGGGCGCACCGGGCTCACGAGCGGTGGCTCCGGGTTCCCCGACGCAGCCGGCCATGGCGACCAGCGAGCACAGGCAGACCGGCACGGACAAAAGGCGGCGGACGGCGTGAAGGCTGGACACGGGTCACTCCCGGGTAGTCGGCAGAGCCGACGTCTCACGATCCACACGGATGGATCCAGTATCGCCCGATTTGGATCGAGAGGGCGATCGCTTGAATCAGGGCGTGGTGCTCCAATTCGCGGGGCGCCGCGCCGCGTCGCGCATTTGCTCGGGAATCCGTTGCCTGGCTGACGGAGGTTCGGCCCCCCCCGGACGGCCCGCGCGCTCCGGTCGGCCGGCTTGTGGATTGCAAGCTGATCAACGACCGCCAGGCCTCGGCTACTCCCCCACCGGTCGGCCCTGCCTCTGTCGGCTCCCTTACGAAGTGAGGCTGTTCTTCTGATGGCGCGCTCAACTTGGTCGTGCGGTTCGTGTGTCTTCCCGGCGATTCGACAGAACTCAGTCAAGGAGGTTCGAATGATGGCCACTCGAAGGAGTGGGATGCGCGGCAGGATGTTGCTGATCGCCCTGGCGCTGCTCCTGGCGGCGTTGGGCGTTCCGGCTCTCTCGGAGGCGCAGACACTGTACGGTTCGGTCACGGGCACGGTGAACGATCCGCAGGGCGCGGCGTTGCCCGGCGTGACGGTCACGGCCACCAACACCGGCACCGGCCTCAAGCTGGAGCAGGTGACCGACGGCACCGGCAACTTCACGTTCCGCAACCTACCCCCCGGCACCTACGACCTGACGGCCGGCCTCGAGGGCTTCAAGGAGCTGAAGCAGACGGGCCTGGCGGTGACGGCGGGCAACCCGATCCGCGTGGACCTGAAGCTCGATCTGGGCGGGATCACCGAGACGGTCAACGTCAACGCCGAGGCGGCCATCATCCAGACGGAGAAGGCCGACCTCAGCACGGAGATCTCGGCCAAGGCGGTGACCAACCTCCCCCTGAACCAGTTCCGCAACTACCAGCAGCTGCTGAACCTGGTCCCGGGCGCGACGCCGACGCAGTTCCAGAACGCCGAGCTCGACACGCCGGCGCGCTCGCTGCGCACCTGGGTCAACGGCGTGCAGCCGAACGCCAACACCACCCGCGTGGACGGGGCGGTGTCGGTGAACGTCTGGCTGCCGCACCACGCGATGTACGTCCAGTCGGCCGAGTCGATTGACACGGTCTCGGTCGCGACGAACAACTTCGACGCCGACACGGGCATGGCGGCCGGCGCCGCCCAGACCGTCATCACCAAGTCGGGCACGAACTCGCTGAGGGGTTCCGCGTTCTACTTCCTGAACAACGACAAGATGAACGCGAACACCTACTACAACGATTACTTCGACCTGCCGAAGCCGAAGGGCAGCACGAAGACGTTCGGCGGCACCGTCGGCGGCCCGGTCATCAAGAACAAGCTGTTCTACTTCGCGTCGTGGGAGCGCTACGACACCGAGCGCCCGACGACCTACACCTACTCGGTCCCGACCGCGAAGATGCGCGCGGGCGACTTCAGCGAGGTCGCGGCGGCCTACCCGGCCTTCAAGCTGTTCAACCCGTTCTCGGACGCGACCGGCGCCGCGCGGCAGCAGTGGGCGAACAACATCATCCCGGGGCAGTACCTGAGCCCGATCGCGCAGAACCTGCTCAGGTTCCTGCCGCAGGTGAACAGCGCCCGGGACCTCAACTCGAACCTCCTCCTTGACGACTACACCCAGCTCCGCACGGAGTTCCAGACCCGCGACAACCTCGACCTCAAGTTGAACTACCAGATCACCCCGAACGCGACGGTCTGGACCAAGTTCGGCTACATGAAGAACAAGGGGTCGGGCAACAACTTCTACCTCGGCTTCGACAACCCGCCGAGCGGCGACACCAAGGTCTACCTGGCGACCTTCGGCACGACCTGGACGCTCAACTCGACGACGGTGCTCGACGCCAACGCCGGGATGAGCCGGCAGAACCAGGACCTGTTCCCGCCCGACTACGGCACCAACTACGGGATCGAGGCCGGCATCCCCGGCGTGAACAACCCCAACGACATCCGCGAGAGCGGCCTGCCGTACATGGGCGCGACCTACACCGTGGGCAACGGGACCGCGAGCTGGCTGCCGCTGTTCCGCAAGGAGACCAGCTACTCGGGGTCGATCGGCGTGACCAAGGTCTTCGCCAAGCACGAGATGCGCGTGGGCATCGACTTCGTGCGCCTCGAGCTCAACCACCGCCAGGCCGAGTGGGGCTCTTACGGCCTCAAGGGCGGCTTCGGGTTCAGCGACAACACCACCGGTGCGGCCGGCTACACCTCGCCGGGCTGGAATAGCTGGGCCGCGTACCTGATGGGTCTCGCGCAGTCCTACTCGGAGGACACCCAGACGGCGGATATGTCGGGCCGCGAGAACCAGTTCGCGTTCTACGTCCGCGACCGCTGGAAGGTGACGCCGAAGTTGACGGTCAGCGCCGGCGCCCGCCTGGACTACTACCCGCTGATGCAGCGGGCCGACGGCCGGGGCATCGAGATCCTCGACTACAGCACCCGCATGGTGACGCTGGGCGGCATCGGCGGCCAGGCGAAGAACCCCGGCCTCAACTACCAGGCGTGGTACATCGAGCCTCGCGTGGGCGCGGCGTACCGCCTCAACGAGGACACCGTCCTTCGCGCCGGCTACGGCAGCACCCGGAACCCGCTGCCCTGGTCGCGCCCGATGCGCGGCTCCTACCCGTTCGACGTCAACAACAACGCCAACTCGCTCGGGACGTACGACTGGGTCACGACGCTGGCCAACGGCATTCCGGCCGTCAATCTCCCTGACACCTCCACGGGTGAGGTGGCCCTGCCCAGCGGCGTCTACATCCGCTCGCCCAACCCGGACATGGTCAACCGCGGCATCATCCACCAGTGGAACGTGAGCTTCGAGCGGCGCCTCCCGCTCGACCTCGGCCTCGAGGTCGCGTACGTCGGCACGGCGACCAACGGCGGATACGCCGACCTGAACCTGAACGTCGGCGTGCCCGGCGGGGGCGGCAGGGCGGCGGCCTACTACAGCTCGTTCGGCACCTCGGCCATCACGGACTGGGGTTCGCGGACGAAGAGCCGGTACCGGGGGCTGCAGATTGCCCTGAACCGGCCGTTCAAGGGCGGCCTCATGCTCAAGGGCGCCTACACCTGGAGCCATTCGAAGAACATGGCTGACGAAGACGGGTGGACGGGGCTCACCTGGAACTACCTGCCGAAGTACGACGACAACTTCGCGACCTCCGGCTTCGACCGGACGCACGTGGCCAGCCTCGGCTGGGTCTACGAGCTGCCGTTCTTCGCGAACCGCACCGACGCCGTGGGCACCCTCCTCGGCGGCTGGCAGTTCAACGGGGTGGCGCGCTGGTTCACGGGCACGCCGTACAGCATCAGCGGCACGAACAACGCCATGGCGTGCCAGGGCTGCGGATCGATCCTGATCAACTACAGCGGCGACCCGAAGGCGATCGGCGATCCGACGGACTTCACCGCGCCGTACTACGACAAGAGCAACTTCTCGCAGCCGAGCGGCCTCGGCGTCGAGGGCTTCGGCAACACCAAGCGGAACTTCTTCCGCCGCCCGGCGCAGTGGGGCGCCGACGTATCGCTCTTCAAGGCGTTCCCGGTCGGGCGCTTCCGTCCGGAGTTGCGCCTGGACGTGACCAACGTGTTCAACCACTTCAACTGGGGCACGCCGAACACGACGGTCACCTCGCCGAACTTCATGCTCTACAACCCGAGCAGCGTGGACTACACGGCGGTCTACTCGCCGCGCCGCGTCCAGCTCGGTCTCCGCGTGGCGTTCTAGCGCGGCCGGGCCGCGTGGTCTACTTTGGGGCAGGACCTGCGTCCTGCCCCTTTTTTCGTCTCACGCGGACCCGCAGGCCGGATTCTTGGATCGAACCATACGGGTTCCTGGATGCAGCAGCGGACGCCCCGCAGCGCCGGGCGCGTCCGGTGGCGTGCGCGAGGCCGATTTCACACGGGGCTGTGCGCTCGAGCTAGAGCGCCGCCCCGAGCGGCGTGAGCCGGCGCGTCGCTTGCAGTCCGCTTGAATGCCCCCGACCCGCCAACGGCCGTTCCCGGCCCAGACTCCCTGTCCCGGTCGAGGGTGAGGGTGTCCTTGTCGCTGCTTCAACGTTCACAGTCCGGCTGGACCGATCGCCCCGCACAGCGTGCGTGTGCGGCACGGGGGCGGGTGTCGGCGGCCCTCCCGGGAGGAGGTTCGATCATGACGAGGAGATTCGGTGCGTGGCGTGGCAGGATGGCGGCGCTGACGGCGGCGCTGTCGGTGGTCGCCCTGGCGGGAGCGGCCGTGCCATCGCACGCGCAGACGCTCTATGGCTCGGTGACCGGCACGGTGACCGACCCGCAGAAAGCGGCGCTGCCGGGCGTCGCGGTGACGGCCATCAACACCGGCACCGGCCTGAAGCTCGAGACCGTGACGGACGGAACGGGCAACTTCGTGTTCCGCAACCTGCCCCCCGGCACCTACGACATGACGGCCGACCTCGAGGGCTTCAAGGAGTTGAAGCAGACCGGCCTGGCGGTGACGGCGGGCAACCCGAAGCGCGTGGACCTGATGCTCGACTCTGGGCGGCATGCACCGAGACGCGTCACGGTCACGCGCCGAGACGACCGTTGATCAAGACCGAGAAGGCCGACCTCAGCACCGAGCTGACGTCGAAGGCGGTGACGACGCTGCCCCTCAACCAGTACCGCAACTACCAGACGCTGCTGAACCTGGTGCCGGGCGCCACGCCGACGCAGTTCCAGAACGCCGAGATCGACACGCCGGGCCGGTCGCTGCGCACCTTCGTCAACGGCACGCAGCCGAACGCGAACACCACGCGCGTGGACGGCGCCGTGTCGGTGAACGTCTGGCTGCCGCACCACGCCGGCTACATCGCCGCCGGCCGGAGACGATCGACACCGTCAACGTCGCCACCAACAACTTCGACGCCGACACCGGCATGGCGGCGGGCGCGGCGCAGACGGTCGTGACCAAGTCGGGCACCAACGAGTTGCACGGGCTCCGGCTTCTGGTTCTACAACGGCGACTCGCTGAACGCGAACAGCTACTACAACAAGTCAATTCGACATCGACGAAGACGCCGCTGAACCGGCAGACCTTCGGCGGCACGCTCGGCGGCCCGATCGTCAAGAACAAGCTGTTCTTCTTCGCGTCGTACGAGAAGCTTCCGCGATCGCCGGACGAACACCGGACAGCTACGCGGTCCCGACGGCCAAGATGCGCACCGGGGACTTCTGCGAGGTGGCCGCCGGTGTATCCCGAGCTTCAAGCTGTACAACCCGTTCACGGGCGAGGCCGGCGGCGGGCCGCATCGCCGTTCGCCAACTTCACCAGATCCCGGCGAACCTGATCAGTCCGATCGCGAAGACGATCATGGGCTACTACCCGGCCGTCAACACGGCCCAGGACCTCGAACTCGAACGGGATCCGGACGACTACGTCACGCGAGCAGAGGTCCAGGTGGACCGGTCCAACTTCGACGTGAAGCTGACCTACCAGCGGAACGCGTCGCACTCGATCTGGGGCAAGTTCTCCATGCTGCGCGCCAACGTGATCGACAACTTCAACCTGGGCTGGGACAACGGCAGTCTTGGCGACACCAAGGTGTACGTCGGTCGCCGTCGGCCACACCTGGACGCTCGGCCCGACGCTCGTGCTCGACGGCAACTTCGGCTACAACCGGCAGGACCAGACGGTGACCGGGCCGGACTACGGGACCAGAACCTCGGGATCCAGGTCGGGCATCCCGGGCGTCAACGATCCGAACGACATCCGGAACAGCGGCCTGCCGACGTTGCGACAACGGCTACACATCGGCGGGACGCCGAGCTGGATGCCGCTCTTCCGCAAGGAGCTCAACTACTCCTTCAGCAGCGCGCTGACGAAGGTGTTCACCGAAGCACGAGATGCGGACGGGCGTGGACGTCGTCAAGCTGGACCTGAACCACCGGCAGGCCGAGTTCGGCGACTACGGCCTGAAGGGCGGCTTCTCGCTTCGGCGGCAACGACGACCGGTGCGCCGGGTTACACGGCGCTCAGGCTGGAACCAGTTCGCCGCCTTCCTGCTGGGCCTCGCCCGACTACTACGCCAAGGACACGCAGACCGAGGAGATGACGGGCCGCGAGTGGCAGACCGCGTTCTACGTCCGCGACCGCTGGCAGTCCAACGAGAAGCTGACCGTGAACCTCGGCCTGCGGCTGGAGTACTTCCCGCTGATGAGCCGTGCGACACACGGGATCGAGCGCCTCGACTACGCCACCTACATCGTCAGCTGGGTGGGCGCGGCGTCGGTGCCGGAGGACGTGGGCCTCAAGCTGCAGAAGTGGTACTGCGAGCCACGTCTCGGGGCATCGTACCGGCATCAACGAGAACATGGTCGTGCGCGCGGGCTACGGGATGACGCGCAACCCGCTGCCCTGGTCGCGGCCGATGCGCGGCTCGTTCCCGTACGACATCAACTTCAAGCAACCGGCCGACCAGTTCCTCTACAACACGACGCTGGCCAGCGGCATCCCGGCGGTGCGATCCCCGACTATCAGCTCGGGCGCGGTGCGAGCTGCCGAGCGGCGTGTTCATGCGTCGCCCAACACGGGACAAGTCTTCGACCGGCCGGTCCGGCCTCGAGCGCGCGAATCCAGCAGTGGAACATCGCCTTCGAGCGCAAGCTGCCCGGCCGACATCGCGGTCGAAGTCGCCTACGTCGGGCACGGCGACCGACGGCGGGTACGCGGACCTGAACGTCAACTACGGCGAGCCGGGCGGCGGCAACGCGGACGGCAAGTACTTCGCGTCGGCCGGCACGACGGGCATCAACGACTGGGCGGCGCGCACCAAGGCGCGCTACAACGGCCTGCAGGTCGCCATCAACCGTCCGTTCCAGAACGGGCTGATGCTCAAGGGCGCTTACACCTTCAGCAACGCCGAGGAACATGACCGACGACGACGGGTGGACCAGCGTGACCTGGAACCATCCGCTGGTGTACGACGACAACTACGCCCTCGCCGGGTTCGACCGGACGCCACGTCTTCCAGATGGGCTTTGCCTACGAGTTGCCGTTCCTCAAGGACGACCACGACGACGGCCGGGGACGATCCTCGGCGGGTGGCAGGTGAACGGCATCGTTCGCGGTCTTCTCCGGCACGCCGTTCTCGATCGACGGCAGCAACAACGCGCTGAACTGCGCGGGGTGCGGGTCGGTGCTACATCAACGTGTCAGGGCGACCCGAGTGGGCGACCGGCCGGGTCGGCACCTGACCGGGCGCTGGTACGACAAGAGCCTCTTCTCGCAGCCGACCGGGACGGACAAGGCGGGGTTCGGCACCTCGCAAGCGGAACCAGTTCCGCCGCCCGGCGCAGTGGAACCTCGACATGTCGCTCTTCAAGACGTTCAGGGTCGGCCGGGTCGAGCCGGAGCTGCGGTTCGAGTTCGCGAACATCTTCAACCACAGAACTGGGGCGCGCCGAATACCAGCTTCACGTCCAACCAGTTCATGCTGTTCACGCCCGACAACGAGAATTCGCCAACCCGCGCCGCTTCCAGGTTGGCCTGCGCGTGGGCTTCTAGCGTCCCCCCAATCGTGTATGCTCTGGGGCAGGGCCTTGCGGCCCTGCCCCTTTTTTGTCTCGGGCCGGTCCGCGGCTGGCGGCCGGGTCAGGAGGACCCATGTTCCGACGTGCGGTGCTGGTTGGGTTGACGGGCATGGCGGTGGCGGTCGGCTTCGGCCTCGGTCCGCGCGCCGCGGCGCAGGAGAAGGCGGCCGCGACGCCCCTGAACATCATCGCGTTCGGCGCGCACCCGGACGACTGCGACATCCGCGCGGGCGGGATCGGTGCGCCAAGTGGGCGGCGGCCGGGCACCGCGTGCGCTTCGTGTCGGTCACCAACGGCGACGCCGGCCACCAGTCGCAGGGGGGCGGCGCCCTGGCCGCGCGGCGCCGGGCGGAGGCGCCGCGAGGCCGGCCGGCGCATCGGCGTCGATTACATCGTGCTCGACAACCACGACGGCGAGCTGATGCCCGAGCTGCACGTCCGCGAGCAGATCATCCGCCTGATCCGCGAGTGGAAGGCCGACCTCGTGCTCGGCCCGCGCCCGAACGACTACCACCCCGACCACCGCTACACGGGCGTGCTGCTGCCAGGACGCGGCGTTCATGGTGACCGTGCCCGAACATCGCGCCCGACACGCCGGCGCTGCGACGACAACCCGGTCTTCATGTACTTCGAGGACCACTTCCAGAAGCCGCTCGCCGTTCGCGCCCGACGTCGCCGTGTCGATCGACGACGTGATCGGGAAGAAGCTCGACATGATCGACGCGCACGTGTCGCAGATGTACGAGTGGCTGCCGTGGCTCAACGGCGGCGCTGGACCAGGTGCCGAAGGAGCCGGCGGCGCGGCGCCAGTGGCTCGGGGAGCAACCGGGAGTTCCGGGTCGAGCCCCGTCGGTCCGCGACCTGCTGGTGAAGCAGATCGGGGCCGAGGCGGCCGCGAAGGTGCCGCTACGCCGAGGCGTTCGAAATCTCCGAGTACGGCCGGCGCGCCGACGAGGCCGAGCTGAAGCGGCTGTTCCCCTTCTCCGGGAAGTGAACCGTGTCGTGGCTGGTGGCCACCCGCCACCAGCCACGAGTCTAGCCACCAGCTACGACAGCCCTCCCGCGAGAATCGGCCATGTCCGACCCGATCCCCACCCCCACGCTGCTCCGGCGCTTCGGCCTGCTGCAGGCCACGGCGCTGAACATGTCGAACATGATCGGGATCGGGCCGTTCATCACGATCCCGCTGCTTGATGACCGCGATGGGCGGGCCGCAGGCGCTCGTCGGCTGGGTGGTGGCGCTCGTCATCGTCGTCGCCGACGGCCTGGTGTGGAGCGAGCTGGGGGCGGCGATGCCGGGGTCGGGCGGGTCGTACCAGCTACCTGCGGGAGGGGTTCGGGCGCGATCGGTGGGGGCGGCTGGTCGCCTTCCTGTTCATCTGGCAGTTCATCCTCAGCGGGCCGCTGGAGATCGCGTCCGGCTACATCGGCTTCGCGCGCTACCTGCGCTACGTCTGGCCCGACCTGACGCGCGCCGGCACGATTGCGGTGGCGATGGGGGTCGGCGTGCTCAACATCGCGCTGCTGTACCGGCAGCATCGGCTCGATCGGCAGGCTGACGGTGAGCCTGTGGGTCGGCACGCTCGCTCACGACCGCGGCCGTGATCGTCACCGGGATCGATGCACTTCGACCCGGCAGTCGCGTTCGACTATCCGGCCGGCGGGTTCTCGTTCTCGATCGGGTTCCTGTTCGGCCTCGGCGCCGCCTCGCGCGTCGGCATCTACGACTACCTGGGCTACTACAACGTCGCCTACATCGGCGACGAGGTGAAGGACCCGGGGCGCGTCATCCCGCGCTCGATCCTGATCAGCGTCGTCGCGGTGGCGGTGATCTACCTCGGGCATGAACCTCTCGATCATCGGCGTCGTCCCCTGGCGCGAGTTCGTGCCGGCCGCCGCCCACCCCGAGTCGGACTTCATCGTCTCGACCTTCATGGAGCGGGTGTATGGGTCGCGCGTGGCGACGCTGTTCACGGCCCTCGTGCTCTGGACGGCGTTCGGCTCGGTGTTCGCCCTGCTGCTCGGCTACTCGCGCATCCCGTACGCCGCCGCCGTGGACGGGACGTTCTTCAAGGTGTTCGCGCGGCTGCACCCGACCAAGCGGTTTCCGCACGTGTCGCTGCTGCTGATCGGCCTCATTGCCATCGCCGCGAGCACCTTGTCGCTGGGGATGGTGATCGACGCGCTGATCACCACGCGGATCCTGGTGCAGTTCATCGGGCAGATCGTCGCGCTCTCGCTGCTGCGGCGGAACGCGCCCGACATGCCGCGCCCCTTCAAGGTGTGGCTCTACCCGCTCCCCAACCTGGTCGCCCTGTTCGGATGGATCTTCCTCTTCGCGACCTCGGGCCCCGAGGTCATCGCCTTCGGCCTCGGCACGCTGCTGCTCGGCGTCGCCGCCTTCTTCGCATGGGCGGGGTGGACGCACCGCTGGCCGTTCGCCACGGCGCACTGAAATGGTGGCGAAGGCCGCTCGAAACGATAGAATACACACCGTGTCTCGTCGTCGCCCGCTTGCCCCATTCCTGTTCGTCCTTCTCGTCGGCGCCGGTACCGCTTGGACGCAGCCCGCTCCCCCCCGCGACGTCACCGCGGTCCGTGCGGCTTCGCCGCCCCAGATCGACGGCCGCCTCGACGACCCCGTCTGGGAAATCGCGCCGCCCGTCTCCGGGTTCCTCCAGCGGGATCCGGACGAGGGCCGTCCGGCCAGCGAGGATACGCGCATCCGTTTCGCCTACGACGACAACGCGTTCTACGTCGCCGCCGAGTTGCTCGACCGCGACCCGGGGGCGATCGTCCGCCAGCTGTCGCGCCGCGACGTCGCCGTTGACGGCGACGTCCTGATCGTCTACCTCGACCCCCACCACGATCGCCTGACCGGCGCGCAGTTCGCCGTGTCGGCGGCGGGCGTCCAGCGGGACGCCCTGATCTACAACGACAGCTTCCTCGACTACTCCTGGGATGCCGTCTGGGAGTCGGCCGTGGCGGTGGGGCAGGGCGGCTGGACGGTCGAGATGCGAATCCCCCTGTCGCAGCTCCGGTTCCCGAAGGCCGAGCGGCACACGTGGGGCATCAACGTCGCAGCGGGTCATCCAGCGGCGCAACGAGTCGGACTGGCTGCAGCTGGTGCCCAAGAACGAGTCCGGGCTGGCCTCGCGCATGGCCGCGCTCGGAGGGCATCGCCGGGCATCGCGCCGCCGGTCACCCTCGCAGTGGCTGCCGTACGTGACCTCGCGCGCCGAGTTCATCGAGCCCGCGACCGCGGGGAACCCCGTTCAACGACGGTTCGCGGCTGTTCGCCGTCGGCGGGACTCGACCTCAAATACGGCGTCTCGAGCAGCCTGGCGCTCGACGCCACCTTCAACCCCGACTTCGGCCAGGTCGAGGTGGACCCGGCCGTCGTCAACCTGACCGCAGTTCGAGACCTTCTTCGACGAGAAGCGGCCCTTCTTCACCGAGGGCGCCAAGGTCTTCGGCAATTTCGGCAAGAGCGGCGCCAGCGCCTACGTGGGCTTCTTCCGGCCCGAGCCCGACGCTGTTCTACAGCCGGCGGATCGGCCGCGCCCCGCAGGGGCGCGCCACGGAGCACCTTCAGGGATCTGCCGGCCTCGACGACCATCCTGGGAGCCGTCAAGCTGGTGGGCCGTACCGCCGGTGGCTGGACGATCGGCGCGCTCGAGGCGGTGACGGGCCGCGAGACGGCGCGGGTGTCGGACGGCACGCGCTCGACCCGCGCAGGAGGTCGAGCCGCTGACCAACTACGCGGTCGTGCGCGCGCAGCGCGAGCTGGGGCGGCGCGCGGGGATCGGCGTCCTGGCCACCTCGGTCGTGCGCGATGGCGGCGACGCGGCGCTGTCGAAAGTGCTCGTGGACCGCGCGACCATGGCGGGGGTGGACGGCCACGTCTTCCTCGACCCCGGCCGCAACTGGGTGATCCACGGGGGGCTGGCCGGCAGCTGCGCGTCCAGGGCAGCAAGGACGCGATTGCCCGGGTCCAGCGCGCCGAGCAGCGCTACTACCAGCGGCCCGATGCGCCGCACGTGAAGTTCGACCCGGACAAGACCAGCCTGTCGGGGTGGACCGGGCAACGCAAACCTCAACCGCAACAGCGGCAACCTCACGATGAACGTCGGCATCTGGGGGATGAGCCCCGGCTTCGAGGTCAACGACGCGGGGTACGCGACGCAGACCGACCGCGCCGGCGGCGCACGCGATGGTGCAATTCCGCAAGCTCACGCCCGACCGGTGGACGCGCGAGCGGTTGTTCTGGGTGTCGAAGTGGTGGACCTGGAACTACGGCAACGAGTCGCCAGGGCGACGGGTGGCAGGCGGCGGGGAACGTCCAGTTCCGCAACTTCTGGACGCTCCTCCATGGTCCTGACCTACGCGAAGAGGGTCTGGGACGACAAGCTGACGCGTGGCGGCCCGACGGTGATTCGGCCGGGCAACCGGGGCGTGCAGATCGGCACGGTGACCGACCGTCGCCGGAAGATGGTCGTCTCGCTCGGGGCGTCCTACACCGGCCGCGACTACGACGCGTGGAACGCCAGCGGCGACCTGCAGCTGGCGTGGCGCCCGCTGCCCGCCCTGACCGTGAGCGCGGGCCCCACCTTCCGGCGCAACCTCGCGTCGGCGCAGTACCTGTCCACGGTGGCAGACCCGCTGGCGACGGCCACCTACGGCAGCCGGTACGTCTTCGGCGAGCTGGATCAGACCGAGTTCTCGATGACGACGAGGGTGAGCGTCGCCACCTCGCCGCGCACCTCGCTCCAGGTCTACCTGCAGCCGCTCGTCTCGGCCGGCGACTACGGGGCGATCAAGGAGGTGGTGGCGCCGAACACCTACGACTTGCTTCGCTACGGCGAGGACGGCGGCACGATCGCGCCCTCCGGCAGCCGCCTGCTCATCGACCCGGACGCGTCCGGGCCGGCCGCGTCGTTCTCGATCGCGCGGCCCGACTTCAACGTGCGCTCCCTGCGGGCTGAACGCCGTCTTCCGGTGGGAGTTCCGCCCCGGGTCGTCGCTCTTCGTGGTCTGGACCGAGACCCGGCGCGAGACGCTGCCGTCGGGTGAGTTCGAGTTCGGCGACAGCGTGTCGCGCGTCTTCACCGCCCCGGCCGACGACGTGCTGCTGGTGAAGGTGAGCTACTGGTTCGGGACGAAAAGGTGAACATGGCTGGAACGCGCGGCACCTTGACGGCCATCCTGACCGACGTCCACTTCTGGGTGCCGGTCGTGGTGCTGGTCATCGGGATCGTGATGCTGGTGATGGTCGGGTAGCGGCCATGCCCAGACCGACGACAGCAGGTTCCACCGCCCGGTCGCTCCACGCGCTCGGCGTCATCTGCGGCCTCGCGGCCGGGGCGTGGTTGGGCGCCGCCGAGGCGCCGACCAAGCTGGTGACCGCCGGCTTTTCGCCGTTCATCATCTCGTTCGGGATGGTGGCCGGCGTGTTCGTCGCCCGCTGGACGCTGCCGGTGCTGGTCGTCGGCACCGCCCGGGTGGGCGACGACCTGCGCCGCCGCCCGCACCTGATCGCCTGGGCGGTCCTGGCCGGGATGCTGTGGGTGGTCGCGAACACGCTGACGGTGTTCGCCATCCGCGACGTGGGCCTGTCGATCGCCTTCCCGCTCTGGAACACCAACAGCCTCGTGGGCCTCTTCTGGGGCTGGCTGCTCTTCAACGAGCTGCGCGGGGCGGCCGCGCGCGACTGGGGCAAGGTCGCGGGCGGGGCGATCGCCATCGTCGCGGGCGCCTGCGTCCTGGCGTATGCGACCTCCCACCAGGCAGTCGCCTCGGGGCAGAGGTGGAACGGGATCCTCGCCGCCCTGGGCGCCGGCCTGCTGTGGGGGACGATGTACGTCCCCTACCGGAAGGCGTACATCAGCGGGATGAACCCGTTCTCGTTCGTGACGGTGTTCACCGTGGGCGAGCTGCTCACGATGACCGTGCTCGTCGTGGTGTTCAGCGACGGGGCGTCGGGGCTGGCGCGCGACCTCGCCGCGGTCCGGCCGGCGCTCTTCTGGCTGTTCCTCGGGGGCTTCTGCTGGGTGATCGGCGACCTGTTCCAGCAGTACGCCACCAAGTACATCGGCATCGGCCGCGGCATCCCGCTGTCGAACACCAACCAGCTCTGGGGGCTGGCGTGGGCGGTGTTCGTGTTCGGCGAGCTGGGCGGGCAGTCGGCCACGGCGAAGGCCCTGGTGATCGGCGGCACGCTGGTGATGATCGCCGGCGCGGTCCTGATCAGCCGCGCCGAAGCATCGGCGGCCGAGCGCGTGCGCTGGGAGGAGGCCGCGGCCCGGGAGCGCGCGCGCTACGGCATCGACTCGGGCCCGGCCGGCGCCGGGGCGGGCGCACAGGCGGGGCGGCGGCGGTGGTGGGACGCCCTGATCGTGCTCGCGGCCGTCGGAGTGTTCGCGTGGCTCGCCCTCGAGGCCGAGCGGCCGGCGCTGTCGATCAGCGTGCCGGCCGCCGTCGCGCTGTGCGCGGCCACGCTGGCGCTGCTGGGCCACGTGGCCTGGCAGTTGTGGAGGAAGACGCGGTTCGAATAGGACGGAGACGCACTGATGAACGATCGAAGAGAGTTCCTGAAGAAGACCGGGTTGGGCGTCGCGGCGGCGGGGGCGCTGTTCGGAGAGGGCATCTCCGGCCAGCAGTCGGTCTCCCGCCCGCTCACCGACAAGGAGAAGCTGTCGCGCATCGCGTCGAGCTGCTGGCCGCCACGCCAGATGTTCAAGACGATGGCGGGCCGCAAGCCGAACGATGAGATGGTCTCGATGCGGCAGAAGTACGGGGAGATCACGATGCTCGATTTCCCCCAGTGGACCAAGGACACCTACCCGGGTGTCTACCACCTGGACCTCTGGTCCGACGTGTTCGGCGACGTCTCGGACCTCTCGCAGTACCAGGAGATGAAGGTCGAGCGCGACGGCCGGAGCTTCACCACCTACCGGTGGGATCCGTCGAAGCCGTCCTCGAGGAAGTGGCTCGAGCAGCTGGCCGCCGTCATGCAGAAGACCGGGACCGTCTGCCAGCACGTGTCGAACAACGCCCCGCAGAACCTCGCCGACCCGAACGACGAGCTGCGCAACGAGGGGATCCGCGTGGCCAAGATGTGGATGGACGCGTCGGCCATACTCGGGGCCAAGACGATGCGCGCCAACACCGGCGTGCAGGGCACGCGCATCATGCCCGAGGCGACGGCGCACGAGACCGGCTACCCGAAGAACGACAAGCTGCCGGTGTACCTCTCGAAGTGCATCGACTCGTTCCGGCAACTGGCGGAGTACGGCGAGAAGGTGGGCGTCAAGATCTCCATCGAGAACCACTGGGGGCTGTGCGCCAACCCGATGAACATCCGGATCATCATGGACGAGGTGAACCACCCCTATTGCGAGTGCACGCCCGACTTCTGCAACTGGGAGAACGAGTACCACCTCTTCCACGCCCTCGAGGCGGTCATGCCGTACACGCACACCCACGTCCACGCGAAGTACTGGGACCGCTGGAAGACCGATGAGAAGGACTGGAACGACGTGGCGCGCTCGGTGCGGATCCTCAACGCCCACCGCTTCAAGGGGACGATCGCGCTCGAGTACGAGCACGGCCCGGTGGACGGCGTCGAGGGGTCGAAGCAGTTGATGAAGGACGTGATCGCGGCTCTCTAGCAGGCCGCTGAAGAACGCGGCCTGAACGGAAAACGTAGAACGGAAGACGCAAAAAGGGCGCGCCCCGTGGCGCGCCCTTCTTTCTCTGCGTCCTCTGCGCCTCTGCGTTGAACGTGGACCGCAGATGCAGTGGGACACCGCGACGACTGGCCACTAGCCACTCGCCACTACATGGATCCCCCCACCGGCTTCTGCCCCGCGAAGATCTTGTCCAGGCGGCCGACCACGTCCTTCAGGTAGGCCGCGTCGCCGCCGTCGATCTCGGTCGTCACCCACCCGTTGTACTTGGCGTCGCCGAGGGCCTTGCGGACCTCCGGCCAGTCCACGTCCCCCTCGCCCAGGTTCTTCCAGGAGAACTGCCCCTTGCCGCGCTCGAGCTTGAAGTCCTTCACGTGGACCCGGACGATGCGCGGGCCGAGGGTGCGGATCCAGTCCTGCGGGAAGCCGTAGAAGAGCATATTCCCGACGTCGAGGTACGCCTTCACCCAGGGCGATGCGAACTCGTCCACGTAGCGCGCCATCTCGAGCGGGCTGAGGAGGAACTTGTTCCAGACCTCCTCCATCCCGACGACCACCTTCATGTCCGCCGCCATCGGCAGGACGCGCTCCTTGACCACCTGCTGCGACCGCTTCCAGGCGGCCTCGTACGGCGTCTTCGCGTCCACCACGCCGGGGACGAGCAGCACCGCGTCCGCCCCCCACAGCTTGGCGTTTCGCAGCGACTGCTCCATGCCGGCGACCCCCTTGGCCACCACGCCCGGGTCGTCGCTCGAGAAGGGGAACTTCCAGTGGTCGGCGTTCATCACCGAGTGGATCTTCAGCCCCGTCTTCGCGGCGGCCGCCTTGATCTCCTCGGCGACGGCGCTGTCGCTGATCGTCCCGATCTCGATCCCCTCGAACCCGACGTCCCGCGCCAGCTGGAACTTCTCGACCCAGCCCAGCTCCTTCGGGAGCATCGACACGTACACCGCCTTCTTCAGCCCGCCCGTGGCCGGCGCCTGCGCGGCCGCCGGGCCGGCCGCGGCCAGCCCGGGCCGAAGGGCGGCCAGCGCTCCCGCCCCCGCGACCGTCCCCAGGAACCCCCGTCGATCGATCATCTTCATGCTCGCCTCCGTCGTTTTCCAAGCAGCCTGCCGCGCGGGCCGTTGACACCCGGCGACAGAACCGGACTAGAATGACACGAACTCATCGGATCAGTCAGCATTCCGTATACAGGAGGGCAGGGCCATGAGTGAGTCCAGGGACACGCGCGTCAGCCGCCGGCAGTTCGTCGGCAGTGCGGCTGCCGCGGCCACCATTACCATACTGAAGCCGAGCGTCGTGTTCGGCAGCCAGGCGAACTCTGCCGTCCGCCTGGGCGTGCTCGGCTGCGGCGGGCGCGGCCTCGGCGTGACCAGCTCGTTCCTCGAGAACACGGGCGCGGTTGTGACCGCCATCGGCGACCTCTTCCAGGACAACCTGGCGAACGGCAAGAAGACGATCGACGAGGTGTCGGCCAAGCTCGGCAAGCCCGCGATCGAAACCGCGCGGATGTTCGGCGGCCCGAAGGCGTACGAGCAGTTGTTCGCCTCGAAGGACATCGACGCCATCTACATCGCCACCCCGCCCTACTTCCACCCGATGCACCTCGAGGCGGCGCTGGCCGCGGGCAAGCACGTCTACCTCGAGAAGCCGGTGTCGGTGGACGTGCCCGGCGCGAAGAAGGTCATCGCGCTCGGCGAGAAGGCGAAGGGGAAGCAGAGCCTGGCGATCGGGTTCCAGATCCGGTACGCGAGCCCGTACGTCGAGCTGGAGAAGCGGATCCGCGAGGGGCAGATCGGCGACTTCGTGTCGGGCCAGATCCACTACTTCGCGTCGGCCATCGGCCGGCCGGCATGGGCCAACGCGACCCCGGCCGAGCGGCGCCTGCGCAACTGGGTGTGGGACAAGGTGCTCTCGGGCGACATCATCGTCGAGCAGAACTGCCACATCATCGACGTCACCAACTGGCTGGTGAACGCTCACCCGGTGAAGGCGGTCGGGTCGGGCGGCCGGCAGGGCCGGACCGATCACGGCGATGCCTGGAGCCACTTCAACTGCGTGTTCACGTACCCCAAGGACGTGCACATCGGCTTCGGATCGACGCAGTTCGGCACCTCGGCGTGGGGCGTCGGGATGCAGGTACTACGGGACGAAGGGCGCGGCCGAGGCGCGGTACGACGCCCCGGTGCGGATCGGCGGCGAGACGAAGTGGGAGTTCCCGGGGCTCGGCAAGCCGGCCGCGGTGAGCCAGCAGGACGCCGTCACGGGGCGTTTCAGCGGCGCGCTGGACGACGCCGACCGCAACAAGGAGAAGGCGTTCATCGACAGCATCACCTCGGGCAAGCTGGTGAACGAGGCGCAGTCGGGCGCCGAGTCCACGCTGACCAGCATCCTCGGGCGCACGGCCGCCTACACCGGTCGCGAGCTGACGTGGGACGAGCTGCTGAAGTCGGCCGAGGTGTGGGACCCGAAGATGGACTTCGCACAATTCAAGTAGGGCTGGCCTCCCAGTAGCGTCAGTGGGGGCGGGCGTCCTGCCCGCCCTCACTTCTTCAGCGGCTCCAGGTCGATCTTCCGGAAGAAGATCTCGGCGCCCTCCGACTGGATGATGATCTTCCCCTCCGACAGGCTCGAGCCGGACCCCTCGTTCACCACCTTGCCGTTCACCAGGTACGTCAGCGTGTCGCCGTTGGCGATCACCTCGTAGCGCGTCCACCCGCCGTCGGGGCTCTCGACGTCCTGGCCCCCGCGGAACCCCAGCTTGTCGTGCCAATCCGGGTCGCGGCCGAACCAGTTGATGCGGCCGCTGCTGAACTGCTGCGGCCCGGCCTTCGGGTCGAACACCGGCTCGCCGTCGCGGTCCTTCGTCGACCGGACGGTCAGGTGCGGCATCAGGCGCTCGCCCCGCTCGTCGAACCCGGCCACCAGGATGACGTCGCCGACACCCCCCTCGATGATCTGCGCCTCGACCGACCGCATCCAGGCGCCGTTGCCGTCGCGGCCGGTATTGCCGTGGGCGCCCTGCGCGTGCAGGAGGATCCCGCTGTCGCGCGAGGCGTTCCGGCGCTCGCCCCAGGTGAGGAGGCCCCAGCGGAACTCGGCGACCAGGTGGTAGTCGCGGTAGGCTCGGCGCGTCACCACGCCACCCCACCGCTCGCCGCTGATGCGGATGGCCGGCGCGCCATCGACCTGGTCGACCACGGTGAAGACGCGGAGCGGATCCTGCAGGTGGTCGTCCACCAGCCACGTCTCGAACGGCTCGAGGCTCTTCCCGTCGAAGAGGTGGATGGTGGTCTCGGGGCGAATCGCCCCCTGGGGCGCCGTCGGCTGCTGGTCGCCGGCAGGGACGCCCGCGCCCGCTGACGCGGGCAGAAGGAGCAGGAGGAACGAGAGTGCCAATCGGGTCATGGTCGTTGTCTCTGCGGTGAACGTGGGCCCGAATGCGCGTGGCATCCGTGGGTCAGATTCTCAGGAACAGCTTCCGCCGGTACATCCAGAGGAGGATGAGCCAGTACGAGACCAGGATGGCGGCGCCCAGGACGAACGGCTCGTAGGCCTGGCCGAAGGCGGCGAAGGTCCCGGCGCCGAGGTGGGTCCGCAGCGTGTCCCGGATGAACTCCTCGAACAGGTGGGCGATCATGTAGGCCGCGATCGAGTTCATCCCGATGACCACCAGCGGGAAGGCCCACTTCTTCCAGCCGGCGAGATCGACGAGCGCGTAGAAGCCGGCGAGCAGCAGGAAGCACCAGCCGCCGCTGAACAGCGTCCAACTCGGGGTCCAGATCCGCTTGACCGACGGGTTGATGCCGGTGAGGTCGAGCAGCAGGCCCGCCAGGATGCCGATCGCCGCTGCCGCCAGCAGCCAGGCCAACTTCTGCCGGGGTGTCCGGTCGCCCCGGACCACCCGTCCGCCGACCAGGCCGAGGATCATGGTCCCGAGCGTCGGGATGAAGCTCAGCGTGGCGTATCCGCCGCCGTTGAACTTGAACCAGCCGTCGGGCGGAAACAGATTCAGGAACCAGGTGTCGAAGGCCCAGGCGAGGTTGGTGTTCTTGTTCCAGTGGGCCGCGAACCCCTGGTAGTTGTACTGCCAGGTGGGGTCGGCACCGGCGGCCGCCCAGTCGAATCCGGGGCCGGGCAGCGGGTAGAGGGCGAACGCGCCCCAGTAGCCGACCAGCAGCAGCGCCAGCGCGATCCAGGCGTCCCGGTTGCGGCGGAAGCCGAGGAGGAAGAGCGCGCCGTAGCCGAGGCCGATCTGCGTCAGCGTGTCCTCGAAGGTGAAGCGCGTGTGGTCGTGCCCGATCGAGCGCAGGAAGATGCCGAGCGCGATCAGCAGGAACGCGCGCCAGAAGGCGTGCAGCGTCATGAACCGCTGCGACTGGCCGCGGGTGAGCCGGGCCGCCATCGAGAAGGGGACCGCCACCCCCACCATGAAGGAGAACGACGGCTGGATGAGGTCGTGCAGCGAGCACCCGGCCCACGGGGCGTGCGTCTGGTGGAACGCGAGGAAGCCCCAGAACGCGCTCCCGGGCAGGGCGGCCGCCACCTCGGAGAGGCGGAGCACCTCGGCCATCATGAGCAGCATCACGAGGCCGCGGTACGCGTCGAGCGAGACGAGGCGCGGCACGGCCGGCGGCGCCGCGACCCTCGCCGGGGCTGCCGTGACGGTTGCGTTAGGCATGAAGCGGATGATATCGCAACTCACAGCCGTCCGCGTTCACTGGCGGCTGTTCAGTGTCGGCTATCGTTGGGGCTCTGCTTTTGATAGGCTGTCGCGAGGGAGGCTCCCATGGACAGACGCGATTTCCTGAAGGCGGGCTCGGCCGCGTCGCTGTTGGCCTGTTTTCCCGCCTCGCTGGCCGGCATCGAACGCGAGACGCAGCCGGGGACCCTCGAGCGACGGTCGCTGGGCCGCACGGGCGAGAAGCTCTCGATCATCGGTTTCGGTGGCATCGTCGTGAACCAGGCGACCGCCGGGCAGGCGTCCAGCCGGGTGGCACAGGCGATCGACGCCGGGGTGAACTACTTCGACGTCGCGCCGAGCTACGGCAACGCCGAGGACATGCTCGGGCCCGCGCTCGAGCCGTACCGGAAGCGCGTGTTCCTCGCCTGCAAGACGACCGAGCGGAGCAAGGAGGGCTCGCGGAAGGAACTGGAGAGCTCGCTGCGCAAGATGCGCACCGACCACTTCGACCTGTACCAGCTGCACGCGGTCAACACCCGCGAGGACGTCGAGCAGATCTTCGCGCCGGGCGGCGCCATGGAGACGTTCCTCGCCGCGCGCCAGGAGGGCAAGACCCGATTCCTCGGGTTCTCCGCGCACTCGGTCGAGGCCGCGATGGCGCTGATGGACCGGCACGACTTCGACACGATCCTGTTCCCGACCAACTTCGCCACCTGGCACGCCGGCACCTTCGGGCCGCAGGTCCTGGCGAAGGCCAGCTCGAAGAAGATGGGCATCCTCGCGCTGAAGGCGATGGCCCGCGGGCCCTACGCGAAGGACGCGAAGCGCCAGTACCCGAAGTGCTGGTACGAGCCGCTCTCGGCCCCCGAGGACGCGACGATGGGGCTGCGATTCACACTGTCGCACCCCGTCACGGCCGCGATCCCACCGGGTGACGAGACGCTGTTCGCGATGGCGCTCGGGCTGGCGGCGCGGTTCGTGCCGCTCAGCGAGGCCGAGGCGCAGGGGATCAAGGAGCGGGCGTCGAAGCAGGAGCCGCTCTTCAAGTATCCCCTGTGGACCTCGTAGAGCAGGGCTTCAGCCCTGCTTGACCGCTCTGTGAATCTCGTGGAGCAGGGCTTCAGCCCTGCTTGACGGCTCTGTTTGACTTCTCCGCGCGCGGCGGGCGACACTTGATGCGGCGGAAGCCTAGGGGTGGCCGGATACCGGCCTGAGATCACACCCTCCGAACCTGACCCGGATCATACCGGCGTAGGGAAGGCGCGATTGACACCTCCTGGGAACCGCCTCAGCGACCCGGCGTTCTCGAGCCGGGAGGGAGGCGTTCCATGACCTCGCTCGTTGCCGCGGTGCTCGTCGCCGCGGCCCTGACGCCGCGGCCCGCGGCGATGAATCAGCCAGACCATTACCTCGTGACGGGTGTCGTCCTCAGCGTGTGGGGCGAGCCGGTTGCCGGCGCCCGCGTCAGCGCCGGGACGGCGGGGCCCGAAGCCGTGACCGACGGGCTGGGGCGCTACACGCTCCGCCTGCCGGCCGGCGAGCACGTCCTGCTCGTCACCCACCCGTCGTTCGAGCCCGTCACGCGCACCGTCCGCGTCGTCCCCGCACTCGGCCCGATCGAGATTCGGCTCGAGCCGCGGCCCTACCGCTTCGAGGAGAACGTCGTCGTCCGCGCCGTGCGGGCCGAGCCGACCGCGCCGATGACCACGGTGAACCTCCCCCGGGCGGAGATCGACCAGCGCAACTTCGGCCAGGAGATCCCGTTCCTCCTCAAGGAACAGCCGTCGTTGACGCAGTACGCCGACGCCGGATCGGGCTCCGGCTACAGCTACCTGACGCT
Source organism: uncultured Acidobacteriota bacterium (assembly GCA_963813585.1). Taxonomy (GTDB): domain Bacteria; phylum Acidobacteriota; class Vicinamibacteria; order Vicinamibacterales; family Fen-181; genus JARKSS01. The sequence continues at coordinate 5,072,551 of CAWEZL010000001.1, read as the reverse complement.
GCGCGGCATCCAGCAGACGCGCCTCAACATGACGCTCGACGGGGTGCCGCTGAACGAGCCCGAGGACTCGGCGGTGTACTTCTCCAACTACGCCGACCTCGCCGCGTCGATCGACAGCGTGCAGATCCAGCGTGGGGTGGGCACGTCCAGCGTCGGCGCCGCCTCCTACGGGGGCTCCATCAACTTCGCGAGCGTCGATCCCTCCGCCGATCCCGCGGCAGCCGCGGAGGTCGTCGCGGGCTCGTTCGGGACCCGTCGCGCCGCGCTCACGCTGAACTCCGGCACGGTCGGGCCGAACCTCGCCTTCTACGCCCGCGCGGCTTACCGCGACAGCGACGGCTACCGCGACAGCTCGGGCGCGAAGCAGCGCGGCCTCTTCCTCGGCGCCTCGAGGCGCGGGGAGCGGTCGTTCCTCAAGGCGTTCGGCTTCGTCGGCCAGTCGCGCCACCAACTGGCCTTCTACGCGGTCGAGAAGGACGTGCTCGAACGCGATCGGCGGTTCAATCCGCAGACCCCGGACGAGCGGGACCGCTTCAGCCAGGGGCTGGCGCACGTGCAGTACACCCGGTATCTGAGCGGCAGCACGAGCGTCGCGGGGCAGGCCTACTATCAGCGCGCGGGCGGCTGGTACCGCATCTTCGGTGGCGGCGAGGCGAACCCGCTCTACGAGTACGGCCTCGGCTGGCACTACGGCGGTGGGACGGTGAACGTCCAGCACGTACGCGGCGCGGCCCGCCTGAAGGCCGGCGCGCACCTCTACGCCTACGGCAGCCGGCACACGCGCGACATCGTTGGGGCCGGCCGCGAATACGTGAACCACGGCGACAAGCAGAACCTCGACGCCTTCGCCAAGCTGACCTGGTCGCTCAAGGCCGCCAGCCTGTACGGGGACCTGCAGGCGCGGCACGTGCGATTCGGCTATCGGGGCGACCTCGACATCGGGTCGACGTCGTGGACCTTCTTCAACCCGAAGGGGGGCGTGCGACTGCCGCTCGGCCCCTGGCTCGAGGCCTACGCGTCGGTCGGCCGGATGACGCGCGAGCCGACCCGGGCAGACCTCTTTGCCGGCCAGGACAACCCCACCGTCGTCCACGACCTGCGCGGTGTGCGGCCGGAGCGCGTGACCGACGTCGAGGCTGGCGTCAGCCTGCGGCGCGAGCGGGTCTCCGCCTCGGCGAACGTCTACTTCATGGAGTTCAGGAACGAGATCGCGCTGACCGGCGAGCTGTCGGAGGTCGGCCTTCCGCTGCGGCGCAACGTCCCCCGCAGCCATCGCCGGGGCGTGGAGATCGAGGTGGCGTGGCGGCCGATCCCTCAGGCGCGGATGCTCACCTCGGCCACCCTGAGCCACGACCGGATCGACGAGTGGACGCAGTACTACGACGTCTATGACGAGAACGGGGCGTGGGTGGACAACGTGCCGAGGACCGTGCGCGCCGTGCAGCCCCTGCTGGCGCCGCCGATTGTCCTCAACCAGCGCGTCGAGGTGAACGCGGCGCCCGGCCTCCTGGTGGCGGCCGCCGGCCGCTGGGTCGCACGAAGCTGGCTGGACAACACCAACACCGGCGACCTGCGCACGCCGGCGTGGTTCGGCCTCGACCTGTCGGCGACGTTCTCGCTCGCCCGCTGGGTGCGCGCCGGCCAGCCCCGGCTGCGGCTGCAGGTCGAGAACGCCCTGAACAACCGCGACATCTACCCGAGCGGCTACAGCTACCTCTACCTGGTGCGCCGAGGCGGGCAGGCCCAGGGCGCCTTCGGCGTGCCGTACTTCTACGCTCAGGCCACGCGAAGCGTCTTCCTTGGGGTGGACGTCCGGCTGGCCGGCGGGCGATGAGCGTCCTCGAGGCCGCGGCCGTCATCCTCGGATTCCTTGGCGTCTGGCTGACCGTTCGCCAGGACTGGCGGTGCTGGCCGGTGGGTCTGGTCAGCGTCCTGGCGTTCGCGGTCGTCTTCTGGCGGGCCCGCCTCTACGGTGCCGCCTCGCTTCAGCTCCTCTACGCCGGCACCCAGCTGTACGGCTGGTGGGCCTGGCGGCACGGGGGCGAACGCGGTGGCGCGCTTGCCGTGGGCCGCACCCCCCGGCGACTGCTCGTCGCGCTGCTGGCAGCCGGCGCTGTCGCGACGGCCGCACTCGCCACCGCCCTCGGCCGTTTCACCGACGCCGCGCTGCCGCTGACCGACGCCGTCACGACGTCGTTCAGCCTGGCCGCGCAGGTCCTGCTGACGCGCAAGTGGATCGAGAACTGGCTGATCTGGATCGCGGTGGACACGGTCTACGTCGCGATGTACCTTTCGCAGGCGCTCCACCTGACGGCGGCGCTGTACGTCGCGTTCCTGGTCCTGGCGGTGCTGGGGTGGAGGAGTTGGAGGCGGGAGCTCGCCGGCAGGGAGGCCGGCGCGACTGTCGTCGTGATCGGGCCGGAGTGTACCGGGAAGACGACGCTGGCGCGCGAGCTCGCGGAGCACGTCGGGGTCGCGTGGGTGCCCGAGTTCGCACGGGCCTTCGTGGATCGCGCGCGGCGTCCCGTCCGCTTCGATGACGTGGACGCGATCGGCCGCGGACAGGAGGCCGCCGAGGACGAGGCGCGGCGGCGCGACCCGCGTCTCCTCGTCCTCGATACCGATCTCGTGAGCACGTGGGTGTACAGCCGCCACTACTACGGCGACTGCCCGTCGTGGATTCGAAGGCGCCGCGCGCGAGCGGCGGGCCGACCTCTACCTGCTGCTGGGCACCGACGTCCCCTGGGTGGCCGAAGGCGACCAGCGCGAGCAACCGCACCGGCGCGAGGAGCTGTACGCGTTGTTCAGGCAGGCGCTCGAACAGCTCGATGCGAGCTTCGTCGAAGTGCGCGGCACGTGGGCCGAGCGGCGCGCGGCCGCCATCGCCGCCGTCGAAACGCTGCTCCTGCAGCGTGGCTCCCAGCTCCCTCACTCTTAGCCCCCTCGCTCCGAGCCCTGGCACCCTGGGCAGTCGGCTGATTCCTTCTGAACCAGTGCACGCTATACGTCACGGCGACAGTGGTTTATAGTTCCGCTCGCGATGGAGGCGACGGACATGATGACGAACACGGACCGCCGGTGGCGCACCCTTCTCCTGGCCTCGACTCTCGTGCTGGCGGCCCAGGCCGCGCCGGCGCGGGCGGCAGTCCCCAAGCAGCCGGCTCGGGGCGGGTCGCCGGCCGCCCCGACGATCACGGTGACGGAGCTGCGGACCGAATACAGGCAGAACCCGGTTGGCCTCGACGCGCGCCTCCCCCGGCTCAGCTGGCAACTGCGGTCCGAGACGCGCGGCGTGATGCAGTCGGCCTACCAGGTGCGCGTGGCGGCGAGCGAGCGCAACCTCCGCGCCGGGCGCTGGCTGATGTGGGATTCGGGACGGGTGGTCACCAACGCCTCGGTGCACCGTCCCTACGCCGGCCCGCCGATGCAGTCGGGCCGCGTGTACTACTGGCAGGTTCGCGTCTGGGACGCGGCCGGCTTCGCGTCGCCCTGGAGTGACCCGGCGACCTGGGAGATGGGACTGCTGGACCCGGGTGACTGGAAGGCGAGCTGGATCGAGCCGTCGCTGCCGGACGACCCGAAGACGCCCGGGCCCTCTCCCTTGCTCCGCCGGGAGTTCGCGCTCAAGGGCCAGGTGCGGAGCGCACGCGCCTACGTGACCAGCCACGGCCTGTACGAGATGGTGCTCAACGGGCAGCGAGTGGGCGACCAGGTGCTGCACCCCGGGCTGGACCAGCTACAACAAGCGGCTGCAGTACCAGACGTACGACGTGACGCCGCTGCTGCGCCGCGGCGAGAACGCGGTCGGCGTCGCCCTCGGCAACGGCTGGTACCGCGGGTCGCTGGCCTGGGAGGGCAACCGGAACATCTACGGCACCCGCCTCGGCCTGCTCGTGCAGATCAAGGTGACCTACACGAACGGGCGGGAGGAGATCATCGGCACCGACGCGCAGTGGAAGGCCGCGGACGGGTCCCATCCTCGCCTCCGAGATCTACGACGGCGAAACCTACGACGCGCGGCTCGAGAAGAAGGGCTGGGCGGAACCCGGGTTCGACGAGAGCGGCTGGATACCCGTCTCGCTCGCCAGTCACCCCAAGGACATCCTCGTCGCCCCCGCCGGGCCCCCGGTCCGCCGGGTCCAGGAGCTGAAGCCGGTCCGCGTGTTCCGCACGCCGGCGGGCGACCTGGTGGCGGACATGGGCCAGAACATGGTCGGGTGGGTGCGCGTGACAGCCGAGGGGCCGGCCGGCACGACGATCACGCTCCGCCACGCGGAGGTCCTGGACAAGCAGGGCAACCTCTACACGGCCAACCTGCGCGGCGCGGCCCAGACCGCACGCTACACGCTCAAGGGCGCGGGCCGGGAGGTCTTCGAGCCGCGCTTCACGTTCTACGGCTTTCGCTACGTGGCCGTGGACGGCTATCCCGGCGAGCCGGCCCCCGAGAACCTGATCGGCGTGGTCGTGCACTGCGACATGCGCGTGACCGGCGCGTTCGAGACCTCCGACCCGATGATCAACCAGCTCCAGTCGAACATCACGTGGGGGCAGAAGGGCAACTTCGTGGACGTGCCGACCGACTGCCCGCAGCGCGACGAGCGGCTTGGCTGGACCGGCGACGCACAGGTGTTCGCCCGTACCGCCGCGTTCAACATGGACGTCGCCGGGTTCTTCACCAAGTGGCTGGCCGACGTGGCCGCCGACCAGATGGAGGACGGCCGGATCCCGCACGTCGTGCCCAATGTCCTCGGGACCAACGGGCGGCAGCTCCCGGGTGGCGCCGCCGGCTGGGGCGACGCCGCGGTCATCATCCCGTGGACGATGTACCTGACCTACGGCGACGTGAGCGTCCTCGAGCGGCAGTACCCGAGCATGGCGCGGTGGGTCGAGTTCGAGCGCGCCCGGGCCGGTGACGACCTGGTCTGGGACCGCGATCCCCACTTCGGCGACTGGCTCGCCTTCGCCAGCAACGCCTCGGACTACCCGGGCGCGACCACCGGCAAGGACCTGATCGCCACAGCCTTCTTCGCCCACGCCGCCGACCTGATGTCGAGAATCGCGGCCTTGCTCGGCAAGGAAGAGGACGCCGCACAGTACCGGAGCCTGCTGGCCCGCACCAAGGAGGCGTTCGGCCGCGAGTTCGTCACCGCGAACGGGCGGGTGGGCGAGAACACCCAGACCGCCTACGTGCTTGCCCTCGAGTTCGAGTTGCTGCCGGAGCGGATGCGCGAGCAGGCCGCGGCGCGGCTCGCGCGCGACGTCGCCGAGCGCGGGCACCTCACCACCGGCTTCCTCGGCACGCCGTACTTGTGCCACGTCCTCGCCCGGTTCGGGTACCTGGACGCCGCGTACAAGCTCCTCAACCGCCGCGAGTACCCGTCGTGGCTCTACCCGGTCACGCAGGGCGCGACGACGATCTGGGAGCGCTGGGACGGCCAGCGGCCCGACGGGTCATTCCAGGACCCCGGGATGAACTCCTTCAACCACTATGCCTACGGCGCAATCGGCGACTGGATGTACCGGGTGATGGCCGGCATCGAGATCGACCCCGAGGCCCCGGGCTACCAGCACTTCGTCGTGCGCCCCCGACCGGGCGGGGGCTTCACCAGGGTGTCGGCGCGCCACGAGACGATGTACGGCACGGTGCGGTCGGCGTGGGAATCGAAGGACGGGAGCTTCGAGCTCCTCGTGACGGTTCCCCCGAACACGCGGGCGACCGTCTACCTGCCGGCGACGCATCTGGCCGCCGTCACGGAGGGCGGACAGTCGTTGGCGGTCGGCGGCGGGGTGATCGCGGCGCGCGAGGAGCGGGATGCGGTCGTGGTCGAGGTCGGGTCGGGGGAGTATGCGTTCAGGACAGCAAGGTGACGGCTTCGCGCTACCGTTCTCCGGCTGACGTGCTCGGCGCGGGAGTGGTGGGCCACTCGAACGCCGCCAGGGCCGCTGGCGTGTCGGGCGGCAGCAGCCGCTGCGGGATCACCACCGGGGCGGGCGGCGGCGCGGCCGCCCGCATCGGGATGCGGTAGGCGCGTCCCGCGCGAAGCCGCGTCGTTCGCAGCCCGTTCACCTGCCTGATCGCCGACGCCGAGACCCCGTAGCGCCTCGCGAGGTGGCCGAGCGTCTGGCCCCGCCGGACGACGTGGCTGATCGAGTAGACCGGCGGCGGCACGACGCCCTGCTGGACGAGGAAGGGGTGGGCCCGCCGACCCAGCTCCTGGGCGACGGGGTTGAAGAAGCGCACGTGGTAATGCGTCCGGTGACCGGCCACGTGGCGCACGATCGCGTCGCGGGCCCCCTTCGAGAACTGGAACACGCGGTCCAGCCAGTCCCTGTCCTCGCCCACGTCGAGCGCGTGCTTGTAGAGGAGCCGCTGGATGCGGGTGTCGAGCAGGATTCGCTCGACGTCGGTGCACACCACGAGCGCGCGCACCAGCGCCCAGTTCCTCGCGAGGTCCAGGTTCCCGGCCGACCCCCGCGCGTACCACCCGCCGGTTCCCGGCAGGTGATAGAAGCCGAAGTCCACGTCCCGGCCCGACTGGTGGGTCTCGTGCCGTTTCAGGCGGCCGCCCTCGGCGTGGCCGATGTCGCCGATGAGGATCGGCGGCGTGTCGGGGAACAGCTCGTGAACGGTGTCCACGGCAACGCGGATGGCCGCCATGGTCTCGGCGGTGCCCCACGAGATGGCCGCCGGCGCGATCTCCCAGCGCGGATCGGCGGAGAGCGGGACCGCGTTCAGCACGCGCCCCCCGCCCGGCGTGCCGATGGACAGCGAACCGAGCGAGCCGGCGTCCGACCGTACACGCTCGAGCAGTTCCTCGTCGGTCAGGTCGAGCAGCGACGCATCGACCTCCTGCGCGGCGGACGCGGTCGCCTGCTGAGGGTCCTGCGGGGATGGGGCCAGCACGGCCTGGGCACCCGATGGCTGGGCGAGGGCCAGCCAGAGGGCCGCGAGCGCGTCGAACGGTGTCATCTGAGGCCGAACTGTTGACCGGATGAGGTGACGCAGTCAAGAGAAGAACGAACGGAACGCGTTACTCTTTCACGACCTGGCCCGCGGCGTAGTACCGGATCATCTGCTCGATCGCGTTCCGGCAGACCGGGCAGAACTCATCCTTGGGGCTGGAGATCATCAGGCAGTGCCAGGCGGGACGGTAGAGGCCCTTCGAGGCGTACCCCGCCCCCTCGAACGCCCCGACCGCGTCGCGCACTCCCTCGAACCGGGCGTCCAGCGCCTCCAGGCGCGCGGCGAGCGCCTTCACGGCCGCCTCGTCTCCTGCCTGCTGCGCCTTTCGGCGCTCGGCCTGCAGCGGCTCGCGCTCGTCCTTGCCGTAGGGGGTGGGGATCGGCACGCCCGGCGTTGCCAGCTCCTTCCACTTCACGTTCGAAGGGTCGAGCAGTGCCGTGATGTTCGGCTCGAGCGGCTCGACCCCCTTCGGGTAGAAGTCGTTGTAGGCGACGTCGGACGCGTAGTACTCGTCGGCGAGCCCGGCGAAGCTGTGGCCGAACTCGTGGATGAAGACCGCCCGGCTGCGGGCGTGATCGACGGTGGTGACGCAGTAATCGTCGTAGATGCCGCCACCGCCGTAGCGCGTGCTGTTGACCAGGATGACGATGGTGTCGTAGGGCACCTGCGCCGCGATCTCGCGGATGCGGTGGTTCGCCTCGACGAGCATGTAGCGGTCGGTGTCGAAGGCGTTGAACGAGGCGTCCAGGGCCGTCTTCCTGAACACTCCCTGGCGGGGTTCATCCATCGCCCGCTCGGGCGACGGCCGCAGCACCCCCCTGACGTTGAAGCTGGCCTGCAGCCGCTTGTAGGGCTCGTAGGAGAAGAGCCAGCCGGCCACGCGGTCCACGTCGGCCTTGAACTTGTCGCGGTCGGCGGCGGTGTACCCCTCGGCGACGAAGACGAGATCGACCTTGTCCTGCGGCGCGCCGTTCTTCACCGCCTCGTACACCCAGTCGCCTGGCGCGGACGGGTCCTCCTTGATGGCGTGATAGTCTGCCGGGTCAATCAGGGTTCTGAAGATCACGCGCGGCACGTGAGGGCGGTCGTCCAGCGACTCGCGGCGCAGGATCTCGACCAGGACCGGCCGCCTGGGCCAGGGGACCCGCAGGGCCCGCTGGAACACCCGCTTCCGTCCCTCGCGCGCGGGTCCCGTCGTCCGGGTACTCGCCGAACATCGTGTCGAACCAGCGCTGGTAGATCGTCTCCCCCGTTTCGGCGTCGCGCACCTCCACGCCGTAGCGCGCGTAGGTGAACGGGTCGATGAGGGGCGACCGCGGGCCGGCCCAGGGACCGTCCCGGTAGACCCGGTTCAGCGTCACCAGTTCCTCGCGCGCGTCGCCCACCTGGTACAACTCGACCCGCATCGTCTCGCCGGTGAAGTGTTCCTGGAACACGGGCGCGGCGGCGGCGAAGCGGGGCTCGAGCCCCGCTTCCGACGGCAGCAGCGCCAGCAGGATCGCGATGACAGCGGCAGCCACCCCGCCCTACTTCTTCGGTTCCGGCTTCGTCTTCGCCGGGGCGGCCGCATCCGGCCTCTTCGTCCCGAACGGGCCTTGCTTTTCGAGCCAGTCCGCCGGGATCGCGCGCTTGTCGGGCGTGGTGCGCGAGCCGCCGTCCTGGTAATCGGTCACCAGCTTGTCGGCCAGCTCCCACCACTTCATGTAGTTTTCCTGCGCGACGCGATTCGAGTAGTCGCTGACGAAGCGGCGGGCGCCGTCCGGATCGGTCTTGAGCAGCTCGAGCGCGGCCTTCTCGATGATCGGCTGGTCGGCGAACAGCCGGTTCTCGATCTCGGCCTGCCTGGCGCGGATGTCCTGCACCATCGCCCGGTAGTTGAGGTTCGACCAGTTGCCGACGAAGTTCGAGGCCCAGTACGCCGAGCCGCGGTCGAACCGGTCGCGCCGGCCGATCGCGTACGCAGCCGGGACCTGGAAGTTCCCGGCGTAGAGTGGCGAGAAGACCGATGTCTTCGAGTCGTCCGGGGCGAACCAGGCGAGGCTGCCGATCCAGGGCGGCATGCCGGCGCGCGCCTGGAGGACGACGACGTACGAGCACTGGTGGACGGCGATCTGTCGCTCCACGGGCATGTAGCCCTCGGCCGGCTTCCAGTCGCGCGGCAGCCCCCAGCGGTTCGGTGTGCCGAACGGTCCCGCGAGCGGGCTCTTGGTCTGATCGAAGGGGGTGCCCTCGTAGACGTCGCGGTGGATCGCCATCAGGTCGCGGACCGTCACCTTCTTGTCCGGCTTGACCGAGAAGGGCTGCTCGCCGGCCCACGGATCGAGCTTCAAGGACGGCGCGAGGATGCTCAGCACCCGCCACTCGCGGCGGTTCGGCGTGGCGGGGCCGGACCACCCGAAGGCCCGGTTGAAGTAGAAGGGCTCGCCCTTCTTCCACCAGCCGTTCTCCTCGGCCACCCGCTGCACGTTGGCCGAGTGCATGATGAAGTCGGGGCCGCCGTCGAGCGTGGTGATGCGCGAGCGGTTGGCCGACACGCCCACCTCGCCGGGCGGGATGCGCTTGGCCGCCCAGACGGCGCCGATCTCGGCCGGGCCGGCGCCGAAGATCTCGAACTGCCAGACCTCCTTCGCGTCGGCAACCGTGAGGCACTCGCCGCTGTCGCCGTAGCCGTACTTCTCGGCGAACTCGCCCATGATCCCGATCACCTCGCGGGCGGTGGCGCCGCGTTCGAGGGCGAGCCGCTCGAGTTCCATGATGTCGAAGATCCCCTCGTCGTTGTACAGCTCGCGGCGTCCCCCGATCGTCGTCTCGCCGATAACGACCCCCTTCTCGTTCATGAAGGGGTACGAGGCGTCGTACCGGGTGAAGGTCTCGGCGACCTGCGGGATCTCCCCGACCTTGTGCTCCTGCTGCTCGGGCGGCTTCTCTTCGCCGAGCCCCCCGCCCTTCATGACGGGGCGTATCGTCTTCGGCTCGTGCTTGCCGCCCGGCACGACCTTGATCCGGATCTCGTAGCCGCCGTCACACGAATGGCTGGTGAGGGTGCCGTCGGCCGACGCCTCCGGGCTGGTGGGCACCGAGGTGCACGCCTCGCAAGCGTTCTCCCAGACCTCCTGGGGCACGCCATCCGGGCGCGGGTACCCGCAAATCTTCTTGCCGACCCACTGGTCGGCCGGAGCCTGCCCGCCGGCCGCTTTCTGCTGGCCCTGGGTGCCCGCGCTGCCGAGCAGGCCCATCGACGCGACGAGGAGGCCCGTGAGGAAGAGCTTCTGAATCCGCATAGTGGCTCTGCTGGTGAAGGGGTGTGGACAAGTTGCAGGGGCACGTCATACTAGTCCACGAAAGTCCACCCATGCAATTACCTCTCTATCAAGTCGATGCCTTCACCAACCGCCTGTTCGCCGGCAACCCCGCGGCCGTGGTGCCGCTGGAATCCTGGCTTCCCGACGGGGTGATGCAGCAGATCGCCTTCGAGAACAACCTCTCGGAGACCGCGTTCTACGTCCGAACGCCGGAGGGGTTCGCCATCCGGTGGTTCACACCGGCCGTGGAGGTGGACCTGTGCGGGCACGCGACGCTCGGCTCGGGCTTCGTCGCGTTCCACCGCGGGGACGTCACTGGAGATCTGCTGGAGTTCTCGTCGCGCAGCGGGCCGCTGCGGGTGCGCCGCGAGGGAGACTTCCTGGTGCTCGACTTCCCGGCCCACGTGCCGCGGGCGGCGCCGGTTCCGGGCGGCCTGGTCGAGGCGATGGGCCGGGAACCGCGCGAGGTCTGGAGGGCGGGCGACGACTTCCTGCTGGTCTACGAGAGCGAAGCGGAGGTCCGTGGCCTGGCCCCCGACTTCACCCGTCTCGGCCGCGTCGAGGCCCGGGGCGTGATCGCAACGGCGCCGGGGAGCGACGTGGACTTCGTCTCGCGCTTTTTCGGCCCGCGCGTGGGCGTCCTCGAAGACCCCGTGACCGGCTCGGCCCACACGCGGCTGACCCCGTACTGGTCGAAGCGGCTCGGCAAGACCGACCTGACCGCGCGGCAGGTGTCGCAGCGGGGCGGGTCGCTGCGCTGCCGCCTGGCGGGCGACCGGGTCGAGATTGCCGGCCAGGCGGTGCTGTACCTGACAGGGACGATCACGGTCTAGACGTGCTGCGCGTCACCGTCCGCGCCTACGCCGAGCTGAACGACTTCCTGCCCCCGGCCCGTCGGCAGGCGGCCCTCGAGGCGAGGTGCGCCGAGCGCACCTCGGTCAAGGACCTGCTCGAGGGGCTCGGGATTCCTCATACCGAGGTGGACCTCCTGCTCGTCAACGGCGAGGCGGCGGGCTTCGATCGACGCCTGGAAGACGGCGACCGGGTCACCGCCTACCCGGTGTTCGAGGCGTTCGACGTGGCGGAGGTCACCCGCGTCCGGCCCGAGCCGCTGCGGGAGGTGCGCTTCGTGCTCGATGGCCACCTGGGTCGCCTCGCGGCCTTCCTCCGACTGGCCGGCTTCGACGCGTTGTATCTTCGCGACGCGGGGGACGCAGAGCTGGCAGCCGCTTCCGCCGCGAACCGGCGCATCCTGCTCACCCGCGACCAGGGGCTGCTCAAGCGGCGCGAGGTGACGCACGGCTACTCGGTGCGGAGCACGCGGCCGGCCGAGCAGCTCGACGAGGTGATCCGCCGCTTCGACCTTCGACGGCTGGTTCGGCCGTTCACCCGCTGCATGCGCTGCAACGGCCGGCTGTACGCGGTGCCGAAGGAAGAGGTCAGCGGGCTGGTGCCGCCCCGCAGCCACGAGGCGTTCGACGACTTCCGCCGCTGCGAGGGGTGCGGGAAGATCTACTGGCAGGGCTCCCACCACGCGCGCCTCTCGCGCCTCGTCGCGGGCTCATAGAGCGATGACGCTGCTGGGCGGCGCTAGCTAGCCCTCCAACAAGTTCCTGACCCGCTCGACGTCGCTTCGCACCGCCATCACCAGCAGCTTGTCCCCCGTTCTCACCTCGGTGCCTCCCGAGGGCACCATCGTGTGGCCGTTGCGGTCGAGCACGACGACCAGCGCGCCCGGCGGCAGGCCGAGTTCCAGCAGGCGCCGCCCGGCGAGCGGGGATCCGTTCCGCACCGAGACGTCCACGAACTCGCGCTCGCCCGCCGTGATGAGCTCGAGGGGATCGACCGTCGGGCCGCCCTCGGGCAGCGACAGCCCGAGGCGGCGGGCCACCCAGGGGACCGACGTGCCCTGAATCAGCGCCGACGTGAGCACGATGAAGAAGACGATGGCGAAGAGCCGGTCCGCGTGCTCGACGCCGGCAACCAGGGGGAAGGTCGCCAGGATGATCGGCGCGGCGCCCCGCAGGCCGACCCAGGCCGTCAGCACGACCTCGCGCCACGGCACCCGGAACGGCAGCAGCGCCAGCACGACCGCGATGGGCCGCGCGGCCAGCGTCAAGAACACCGCGATCGCGAGCCCCTCGCCCGCGATGGCCGGCAGCCTGGACGGGAAGACCTGCAGGCCGAGCGCGAGGAACATCACGATCTGCATCAGCCAGGCGATGCCGTCGTAGAAGCGCACGAGGCTGCGCTTGTGCACGAAGGTCTCGCGGCGCAGGGCGATGCCGGCGACGTACACGGCCAGGAACGGGTTGCCGCGCACCAGGTCGGTCACCCCGTAGGTCAGAAGCAGCATGCCCATGACGAGCACGGGGTACAGGCCGTCGTACCCGAGCTCGATCCGGTTGATCGTGGTCGCGCCCAGGCGGCCGGCGAGGATGCCGAGCACCGCCCCGCAGGCCATCTGCCAGACGAAGCCAACCGACAGTCCGATCGTCGAGGTCGTCTGCGGGACCGTGATGACGCCGATCATCGAGACCGTCAGGAAGACGGCCATCGGGTCGTTGCTCCCCGACTCGAACTCGAGCAGCGAGCGCAGGTGCGGCCGCAGCCGCACGTTTCGCGAGCGCAACACCGAGAAGACCGCGGCGGCGTCGGTGGACGAGACGATCGACCCGAGCAGGAGGGCATGGGCCAGCGGCAGGTCCGTGATCCACCAGGCGAAGAAGCCCGTGAGCGCTGCCGTGAGCGCGACGCCAGCCGTCGCGAGGATCAGCCCTCGACCGAGGACGGGCCGGACATCCTCCCACGCCGTGTCGAACCCCCCGCTGAAGAGGATGAAGGCGAGCGCCACCACGCCCAGCGCCTGGGCGAGCGGCGGGTTGTCGAACGGGATGCGGCCGGGGCCGTCGGAGCCGGCCAGCATGCCGACCAGCAGGAACAAGAGCAGGGCCGGGATGCCGATCCGCGTGAGCCGGCTCGCGAAGACGCTGGCGAGGAGCAAGACGCCCGCGCCCAGCACGAAGGGAAGAAGCGCCGTCGTCATCGAGGGATCTCGACGAAATTGTACCCCGAACAGTTGCGCGGACGGGGCGTCGGGTGAACAATCTGCCTCATGCCCCATCTCTTCAGCCCCCTGTGGCTGCGCGATCTGGAGAGCCGGAACAGGGTGTTCGTGTCCCCGATGTGCCAGTACTCGAGCTGGGAGGGGTTCCCGAGCGATTGGCACCTGGTACACCTGGGGAGCCGCGCGGTCGGCGGTGCGGGCCTGGTGATGATGGAGGCAACCGCGGTGGTGTCGGAGGGGCGGATCTCCTCGATGGACATGGGGCTCTGGTCCGATGAGCACGCCCGGGCGCTCGAACGGATTCCGCGCTTCATCCGCACGCAGGGCGCGATTCCGGGCATCCAGCTGTCGCACGCCGGGCGCAAGGCGTCGGTGGCCCCGCCGTTCAGCGGCGGCCGGCCGGTACCGCCGCAGGAGGGCGGGTGGGAGGTGCGCGCGCCGAGCGATCTGCCGTTCGCGCCCGGCTTTCCCGATCCGCGGCCGTTCGACGTGGCGGAGATCGAGGCGCTGTCGGAGCAGTTTGCCGCGGCAGCGCGGCGGGCGCTCGAGGCGGGATTCGAAGTGGTCGAGATCCACGCCGCGCACGGCTACCTGCTGCACCAGTTCCTCTCGCCGATCAGCAACCGCCGCGCCGACCAATACGGCGGCTCGTTCGACGCGCGCGTCCGCTTCCCGCTGGCCGTCGTCCAGGCGGTCCGGGCAGCCTGGCCGGATCGCCTGCCCGTCCTCGTCCGAATCTCGGCGACCGACTGGGTGGAGGGTGGGTGGACGCTGGACGACTCGATCGCCCTGGCCCGGCGCCTGCGCGCGGAGGGTGTCGACCTGGTGGACTGCTCGAGCGGGGGCCTCGTGCCGGGCGCGAAGATCCCGAATGCGCCCGGTTACCAGGTGCCATTCGCCGCGGCGATCAAGCGCGAGGCGGCGGTGGCGACCGCGGCCGTGGGCCTCATCACGAGCCCCGAGCAGGCCGAGCAGATCCTGGCAACCGGGCAGGCCGACGCCGTGATGATGGCGCGCGAGCTGCTGCGCAACCCGTACTGGCCCATGATGGCCGCGCGCCGCCTCGGCGTGCAGCCGCCGTGGCCGCCGCAGTACGAGCGGGCGCGCCTGCGATGACCCGGCCCGCTGCCTCTCCGCCCGGCGTCGCCGGCCGCGCCCTCGGGCGCATCGGCCTCGGCCGCCCCGAGCTGCGCGCCTGGGCGATGTACGACTGGGCGAACTCGGCCTTCATGACCACCATCATCGCGGCCGTGTTCCCGGTCTACTTCATCGAGGTGGCCGCCGCGAACCTTGCCCCGGCGACCGCGCAGTTTCGCTTTGCCCTGGCCACGACGATCGGCCTGAGCTTCGTGGCGCTGCTGTCGCCCGTCCTCGGCGCGCTCGCCGACACGCGCGGCGCGAAGAAGACGTTCCTGGCCCTGTTCGTCGCGCTCGGCGTGCTGGCGACCAGCGCGATGGCGGCGATCGGCGAGGGCGAGTGGCGCCTCGCCGCGGCCCTGTTCATCGTCGGCAACATCGCGATCTCCGGCGGCTTCGCCTTCTACGACTCGCTGCTGCCGCACATCGCCGGCCCGGAGGAGATCGACCGCGTGTCGACGGCCGGCTACGCCCTGGGGTACCTGGGCGGCGGACTGCTGCTGGCGCTGAACCTGCTGTGGATCCTGCGGCCGGCGTGGTTCGGCCTCGCCGACGCCGGGGCCGCCACGCGGCTGTCGTTTGTGAGCGTCGGCGTCTGGTGGGGCCTCTTCTCGATCCCGCTCTTCCGGCGCGTGCCCGAGCCGCCGTGCGCCTCGAGGCGGGCGGAGCGCGAGATCGGGGGGCCGACCCGGATCGCGATCGGTGCGCCTGCGGCACACGTTCACGCGAGCTGCGGCGTTACCCGCAGGCGGCGCTGATGCTGGTCGGCGTTCCTGCTCTACAACGACGGCATCAACACGATCATCCGCATGGCGGCCGACCTACGGGACCGAGATCGGCATCGGGCCGACGCACCTGATCGCCGCCTTCCTGGTCGTGCAGTTCGTCGGCATCCCGTTCGCATTCGCTCTTCGGCCAGTTCGCCGCCCGGATCGGCGCGCAAGCCGCGCGATCTTCGTGTCGCTCGCCGTCTACGTCGCCATCACGGCGTCTCGGCTACTTCATGACGCACGGCGGTGCACTTCTACGTGCTGGCGATCCTCGTGGGCACCGTGCAGGGCGGCAGCCAGGCGCTCAGCCGATCGCTGTTCGCGTCGATGATCCCGGCGCACAAGTCGTCGGAGTTCTTCGCCTTCTTCGGGATCTTCGAGAAATTCTCGGGGATCCTGGGTCCCGCGCTCTTTGCGCTCGTGCTCGGGATGACAGGGACGAGCCGGCTGGCGATCCTGTCGGTCGCGTTCTTCTTCGCCGCGGGCGCGGCGCTGCTCGCGCTGGTCGACGTGGAGGAAGGACAGAAGGCGGTTCGGAGTCAACAGGGCTGAAGCCCCGTTGGGTTCCGCGGCTACCGCCCGAACGTGTTGCAGGCGTCCGGGTCGCCGGTCTCCAGGCCGCGCCGGAACCAGGTCACGCGCTGCTCGGAGCTGCCGTGCGTGAACTTCTCCGGGAACACCCGGCCGGTGGACATCCGCTGGATGCGGTCGTCGCCGATCGCCGCGGCCGCCCTCAGCCCCTCCTCGACGTCCCCCGGCTCCAGCTCGACCTTCCCCTGCGCCGCCCGTCCCTGTTGCGCTGCCGCGTGCCCCCACACGCCGGCCAGGCAGTCCGCCTGCAGCTCCATCCGCACCGAGAGCGCGTTGGCGTCCGACGCGTTGCCGGCCTGGCCACGCCGCACCCGCTCCTCGATCCCCGTGATCGCCTGGATGTGGTGGCCCACCTCGTGGGCGAGAACGTAGGCCTGCGCGAAGTCGCCCGGCGCGCCGAACCGCTGGTGCAGCTCGTCGAAGAACCCGAGGTCGAGGTAGACCTTCTGATCGCCGGGGCAGTAGAACGGGCCGCTGGCCGCGTCCGCGAAGCCGCAGGCTGACTGGATGGCGTCCCGGAACAGGACCGCGCGCGTGGGCTGGTACCGGTTCCCGAGCAGACCGGTCCAGGTCTGCTGGACGTCCGCCATCACGGCGTCCACCATGTCCACCAGCTTCTCCTCCTCGGAAGACGAGGCCACGGGGCCGCGGCCCTCGTCGACCGAGGCGGCCGGTGGGACGGACACGCCGCCGCCGCCACCGAGCAGCGAGAGGAAATCGGTTCCCGTGAACCAGCTCAGCAGGAGGAGGATGACGAAGCCGCCGATGCCGATCGGCAGGCCGACGCCGCCGCGCATCCCGCGGAAGCCCCCGCCGCCGCGGACGTCCTCGATGTTGCCCCGATCGCCCCGAGTCCAGCGCATGGCCTGCCTCCCGTCTCCGCGGTCTTGCACGTCGAGTGCCGTCGCTGGGGGGAACGATAGCACCCCCCGCCGGCATGGGTACATGGAAAAGGGGAGCGCCTTTCAGCACCCCCCGATCCCTGATCCCCGATCCCTGATCCCTGCTTCAGTATCGGTAATGCGCCGCCTTGTACGGCCCGTCCACCGGCACGCCGATGTAGTCGGCCTGCTCCTTCGTCAGCTTCGGTCAGCCTCACGCCCAGGTGGTCGAGGTGCAGCCGCGCCACCTCCTCGTCGAGGTGCTTCGGCAGCATCGTAGACCTTCTTGCCGTACTGCTCCGCGTTGGCGTGCAGGTCGAGCTGCGCCATCACCTGGTTGGTGAACGACGCCGACATCACGAAGCTCGGATGGCCCGTCGCGCAGCCGAGGTTCAGCAGCCGCCCCTCGGCCAGCACCATCACGCTGTGGCCGTCGGGGAAGCGCCACTCGTCGTACTGCGGCTTGATGTTGATCCTCTGGATGCCCGGGGATCTTCTTCAGGCCGGCCATGTCGATCTCGTTGTCGAAGTGGCCGATGTTGCCGACGATGGCCTTGTCCTTCATGCGCGACCATGTCGCCGACCGTGATGATGTTGAGGTTGCCCGTGGCGGTGATGAAGATGTCCGCGGTCTCGACGACGTCCTCGAGCGTGGCGACCTGGAAGCCTTCCATCGCCGCCTGCAGCGCGCAGATCGGGTCGATCTCGGTCACGACGACGCGGCAGCCCTGGCCGCGCAGCGCCTGCGCGCACCCCTTGCCCACCTCGCCGTAGCCGAAGACGACCGCGACCTTGCCGCCGAGCATCACGTCGGTCGCGCGGTTGAGGCCGTCGGGCAGCGAGTGGCGGCAGCCGTAGATGTTGTCGAACTTGCTCTTGGTCACCGAGTCGTTGACGTTGATGGCGGGGAAGAGCAGCGTGCCCTGCTTCCATCATCTGGTAGAGCCGGTGCACGCCGGTCGTCGTCTCCTCGCTGACGCCGCGGATGCCCTCGGCGACGCGCGTCCAGAGCCCCGGCCGCTTCGCGAGCTCGTCGCGGATGCGCGTCGAGGATCACGCCCCACTCCTCGGGCTCCTTCTCCGCGTCGAACGCCGGGACGTGGCCCGCCTTCTCGAACTCGAGCGCCTTGTGCACGAACAGCGTCGCGTCGCCGCCGTCGTCCACGATGAGCGTCGGGCCGCTGCCGTCGGGCCAGATCAGCGCCTCGCGCGTGCACCACCAGTACTCCTCGAGCGTCTCGCCCTTCCACGCGAAGACCGGCGTGCCGCGCGGGTTCTCGAGCGTGCCGCCGGTCTCGGGGCGGCCGACGACCACGGCCGCGGCCGCGTGGTCCTGCGTCGAGAAGATGTTGCACGAGACCCAGCGCACGTCGGCGCCGAGATCGACCAGCGTCTCGATGAGGACCGCGGTCTGGATGGTCATGTGCAGGCTGCCCATGACGCGCGCGCCCGCCAGCGGCTTCTGCGCCGGCGTGGCGCGCCCGCAGCGCCATCAGCCCGGGCATCTCGTGCTCGGCGAGGCGGATCTCCTTGCGGCCGAAGTCGGCCTGCGAGAGGTCCTTGACCTTGAAGGGGACTCGTCCCGCCTTCGCGGCCATTTCGAACGGGTGCAGGGTATCGAGTGTCACGCTCATCGCTTCCTCCGGACCTGGCTTCGACTGGTGGAGCAGGCCTTCAGGCCTGCTCTGGGTCTCGACTTCGCACGGCGGTCCTACAAATCGTAGAGCAGGCCTTCAGGCCTGCTCCGGACCTCGACTTCGCACGGCGGTGGCGGCGAACAGGCCGGGCCCCTTGACCCCCGGCTCCACCGGGAGCGGGTGCCACCGCATCGCCTCGAACCCGGCGGCGGCGAGCCATCGCTCGAGCTGGCGCTCGCCGAACCCGAGCCAGACGTGCCCCATCGCCTGGCGGTACTCGTCGTGGTCGTGGGGCAGCATGTCGGCGACGAGCACGCGACCGCCGGGCCGAATCACCCGCGCAGCCTCGGCCAGGACCCGCGACGGGTCGGCCGTGTGGTGCAAAACGAGGACGAGCATCCCGACGTCGAGGTCCCCGTCTCCGAGGGGGAGCCGTTCGAGCGTGCCCGACCGGGTCTCGACGTTGGGCAGATGACCGAGCCGCGCCCGGGCGGCTTCGAGCATCCGGCCCGACGTATCGACGGCGACGACGCGCCCGACAAACGGCGCGAGCGCCTCGGTGACCTGCCCCGTGCCGCACCCGAGGTCGCCCACGACCCACGCCGGGTCGAAGAGCGCCAGCAGCGGTGGCAGGTGACTCTGCCGGCCGAACAGCTCGGCCCGCAGCCGGTCCCACTGGCTCGCCGCCGACGAGAAGAACGCCTCCGACTTCGACCGCCGCCCGGCGATCACGCCCTTCAGGCGGGCCTGGTCCTGCAGGGCCTCTGCCGTCCGCGACACCTGCTCGTCGATCAGGATCCACAGCCGCCGTTGCGACGGATCCAGATCGTCGAGCGGCAAGGCGTAATATCGGCTGGTGCCCTCTCGCCGCGAGGCCACCCACCCCGCGTCGGCCAGCAGCTTCAGGTGCCGGCTGACGGTGGATTGGGGCAACTGCAGCACCTGGCACAGCTCCGAGACGGTCAGCTCCTGCCCGGCAAGCGCCGCCAGCGTCCGCGCCCTGAAGGCGTCGGCGACGACGGACAGGCGATCGAGAACAGGCGCGACGGTATTCATCCGTTTATGTGGATGTAGTGTTACATACATTCACCGGCCTTGTCGAGAGCTTTTTCGACAGCGTCAGGCTTGAGCCACAAATAGTGCTGGAGGCCTCGTGACCCAATCCGACCTTGCCCGCTTCCGCGCCAACCTGCAGGACGAAACCGACAGCGCGACCCTGTACCAGCGGCTCGCCGGGCACGAACGCGACCCGCGGCTGGCCGAGGTCTACCGGCGGATGGCTGACATCGAGGTGCGGCACGCCGAATTCTGGCGTGAAAAGCTCAGGGCGGCCGGCGTGGACGTGGGCGCACTGAAGCCCGGCTGGCGGTCCCGGACGCTGGGGTGGCTCGGCGCCCGCCTGGGCACTCAACTGGTGGTGCCGACCATCGAGGGCCTGGAGCGGGCGGCGAAGGGGCGCTACGACGGGCAGCCGGAGGCGCGCACGGCGGGAATGGCTCGCGAGGAGCGCTCGCACGCCCGGGTGCTGAGGGCCATCGCCAGCGAGTCGGGCGGCCTGCAGGGGGGCACCGTGGCGCGCATGGAGGGGCGGCACCGCGGCATGGCCGGCAACGCCCTTCGCGCGGCGGTTCTCGGGGTGAACGACGGCCTTGTTTCGAACCTGAGCCTGGTGATGGGGGTGGCCGGGGCGCAGTTGTCGTCGCAGGCGATCCTCGTGACCGGCTTCGCGGGGCTGCTGGCCGGCGCCGGGTCGATGGCGCTCGGCGAGTGGCTCTCGGTGCAGAGTTCGCGCGAGCTGTACGAGCGGCAGATCGACGTCGAGGCGCGCGAGATCGAAGAGCGGCCCGAAGAGGAGGCCGAGGAGCTGTCGCTCATTTACCAGGCCAAGGGGCTGGCGCAGGACGAGGCGGAGAAGCTGGCGGTGCGGCTGCTCGGAGACAAGGACACGGCCCTCGACACGCTGGCGCGCGAGGAGTTGGGCATCGACCCGGACGAGCTGGGGGCTCGGCCTGGCAGGCGGCGGCCACCTCCTTCATCCTCTTCATCCTCGGGGCGATCGTCCCGGTGCTGCCGTTTTTGGTGACCGGCGGCGGCGCCGCCGTCCTGGCCAGCCTGGCGGTCAGCTCGGTCGGCCTGTTCGCGATCGGCGCGGCGATCACGCTGCTCACCGGGCGGAGCGTGCTGTCGTCGGGGATGCGACAGCTGTTGTTCGGCCTGTGCGCGGCGGCCCTCACCTACGGCGTCGGGCGACTGCTCGGGGTCTCGCTCGCGGGCTGACGCGGGTCACGAGCCACCAGCCGCCGCACCCGTCATTCGAACCTGAGGGCGCGCAACGGGTCGATGGCGGCCGCGCGGCGGGCGGGGACGTAGCCGGCGGCCAGTGCGACGAGTGCCAGGCCCGCCAGCGACGCGGTCAGCACGACCGGGTCGAACCCCTGCAGCTCGTACAGCAGCGACCGCGCCGCCCGCCCGACGTAGATGCCCGCGGCCAGGCCGATCGCCCCGCCGATGACGGTCATCCACGCCACCTGCCGCAGCACCATCCCGCGCACCGCGGCCGGTCCGGCGCCGAGCGCCATCCGCAGGCCGATCTCGCGCGTGCGCTGTGCGACCGAGTACGCCACGACGCCGTACAGCCCGACCGCGGCGAGCAGCGTGGCGAGCACGGCGAACGCCGACGACAGGACGCCGATGAAGCGGTCCATGAACACGTTCTCGCGCGCCTGCGCCGCCAGCGTCTTCAGGTCTTCCACCGGAAGGTTCGGATCCAGCCTCGCGACGACCTTGGGGATCGCGGCCAGCACCCGCGTGGGGTCCGCGGCCGACCGCACGTAGAAGGTCAGCTCGCCGATCTGCGCGTCCTGGCGGTAGGGGAGGAACACGAGGGGCGGCACGGCGTCCTTCACCTCGCTGTACTTCGCGTTCCGCGTGAGGCCGACGATCTGGATGTCCAGCTCGTTGCCCCCCATGCCAATCCGCTTGCCGACCGCCTGCCGCCCCAGCCCGAACCGCTTCGCGAACTCCTCGTTGACGACGGCCACCTTCGCGGTGCTCGCGGCGTCCGCGCGCGTAAACTCCCGCCCGGCGACGAGCGGCGTCCCGGTGGTCCGGAAGTACGCCGGGCCGACCTCGTTGAAGCGCGTGTTCGCCCCTTCGTCCGGCGGCGCCTTGTAGCCCTCGATGTTGACGTCGCTGCCCCAGTTGCTGCCCGACAGCAGCGGGACCATGGCCGCCGACACCGAGGCGACGCCGGGCACGGCCGCCAGCTCGTCCTCGAGCCGCTCGAACAGCGCCGCCGATCGCTCCGGCGTGTACCCGTTCAGCTCGGGCGAGATCGAGAAGGTGAGGATGCTCTCGGTGTCCATCCCGAGGTCGATCCGGCTGATGTTCGTGAGGCTGCGGATGAACAGGCCGGCGGCCACCAGCAGCGCCATCGACAGCGCCACCTGCGCCGTGGCCAGCGCCTTTCGGAACCGGGCCGCCGACCGCGAGCCCGCGGGCTGGCCGGCCTGTCCCTTCAGCGTCGAGGCCAGGTCGGCCCGGGTCGTCTGCAGGGCGGGGAAGAGGCCGAACAGGATGCCCGTTCCCAGCGACAGGACGGCGGCAAACAGGAGGGCCGTCCCGTCGAGGCGCAGCGGCACGGCCTCCACCGCCTCGGCGGGCAGCACCCGCATGATCAGCGCGATCGTCCAGTAGGCGACGACGATGCCGGCCATGCCGCCGAGCGCGGCGAGCACCATCGCCTCCTTCAGCAACTGGGCGACCAGGTGCCGGCGCCCGGCCCCGATGGACAGCCGGATGGCCATCTCGCCGCCGCGCGCGGCGCCGCGGGCGAGCAGCAGGTTGGCGATGTTCGCGCACGCGATCAGCAGCACGATGCCGGTGACCGACAGCAAGAGGATCAGCGGCGGCCGCAGCTCACGGTGCGCCCCGCTCTGGCCGCGCCGCCCGTCCTCGACGGTGACGCTCCTGGCCTTGAAGCGGGCCATCGTCTGGGCCGTCATCCCTTTCTGGAGCGGTGCCTCGACGTCGAGCAGGATGGCCTTGTAGGGGCCGTTGAGCGCCGCGCGGGCCTGCTCGATCCCGACCCCTGGCTTGAGCCGGGCGAACAGGTACGCCCAGTACGACTGCCGGTTCTCGAAGCCCTTGAACCCCGGGTCCATCTGGCCTCGGAGGGTGATCGGGACGAACACCTGCGGGACCGACCCGAGGGTGGTCCCCCGGAAGCCGGCGGGCGCCACGCCGATGATCGTCAGCGACTGGCCGTTGACGATCAGCCGATCGCCGACGACCGACGGGTCGGCGTTGAAACGCTTCCGCCAGTAGTCGTGCGACAGCACGGCGACCGGCGCCTCGCCCGGCGCCTTGTCGTCACCGGGGGACATGAGGCGCCCGACCGCGGGCTGGAGGCCGAGCACCGGGAAGTACGTGCCCGAGACCATCATTCCTTCGCCGGCGAGGGTCTGCCCCTTGAAGCTGAGGTTGGCGCCAAAGGAGCGGTGGGCCGCGAGGCCGGTGAAGACCGCCTGGACCTTCTGGAGGTCCTTGAACATCGGGTAGCTGAACACGTCCTCGCACGAACCCGCCTCGTTGCAGGACTGCGACCCGGGCTTGGGGCCGGGCGCCCCGAGGTTCACCAGCCGCCCCCCCTCCCGAACGGGCAGCGGCCGCAGCAGGATCTCGTTGAACAGCGAGAAGATCGCCGTGTTCGCCCCGATGCCCAGCGCCAGGGACACCACGGCGACCAGGGTGACGAACGGCGTGCGGAACAGGGCCCGGACGGCGAGCGGCGTGCTGGGCATATGACGCTTGGACGGGGATGGGCGGCCGGCGGTTCGCCCCCCTTGCGCGCCGGAAGAAGAGGACGGATGATACCCCCTCGCTACAGAGGAGGTGGTTCTGGAGTTCCTCAACCTGTCGTTGATCTTCGCTGCCGGCTGGCTGGTCTACCGGCGCCCGCAGCGCGAGCGCCTCGCCTTCGGCCTGCTGGTCGCCAGCGCCATCCTGACGGTGGTGCTGTTCTCGATCGCCACCCGCACCTCCCTGCTGCCGGGGATGAATTACTGACCCCGGAGCTCACGTCGCTTGACGATGTTCGCTCCGGCTGACGCGCGGCTGAAGCCACGCGCTACGGCTCCTGAATCCTGAGAGGAACGACGGATGCAGCGACAGTGGGTCTACACCGTGCTGGCCGCCGCCGTGCTGGCGCTGGCGGTCGTGCCGATCGGGACGGCCGTCTTCGTGCTCGGGTTCGTCTACGGCGACTCGCCGTGCGTCATGTGCTGGGAGCAGCGGATCGCGATGGCGCTCATCGCGCTCATCGGGCTGTTCGTGCTTCGCTACGGTCCGCGGCCGCGGTACGTGGGGCTCTCGATCCTGGTTGCCGGCTACGGCGCATTCATGTCGTTGCGGCACACCGCGATGCACGCCGCGCGCGACATCGGCCAGGGGTTCAGCCTCGAGATTCTCGGCGCGCACACCTACACGTGGGCGCTGTTCATCTTCTGGGCCGCCAGCGCCCTGATGGGCGCGCTGCTGATGGCGGTGCGCGAGCGCGACGCGGGTGGCGTGATCCGGACGCTGCGCCCCCTGGAGCGGCTCGCGGCGATCGTGTTCCTGGTGGTCATGGCCGCGAACCTGGTGCAGGCGTTCGCCAGCACCGGCCCGCCCCCCTTCATGGGACAGGGCGATCCGGTCCGCTTCTCGTTCAACCCCGGTCACTGGGTGTGGTCGCTCGAGGAGTACTCGCCTGCGCCGGTGTCGCTGCGCGGCCGCTGGTCCGCCTCGAAGCCCGACGCGTCGAAGGTGGACGCGGAGCCCTCGCACGGCCCGCTCGCCGGCGCCGCCCCGCTGCAGGTCGTCGGGCGGCGCGAGCTGGCGCTGCCGCTGCAGGGGACGCCGACCGGGCTCGACTACGCCGCCGCCTCCGACCGGTTCCTGCTGACCACGGGGCAGGGCATCTACGTGACGGACGGGACGCTCGGCCGGGTCGTCCGGCACACGGTCGTTGACGCCGGCTACTCGGTGGATCTCGCCCGTTTCGCCGGTGCGGCGTTCCTCGACGGCCGCGCGGTGATCGCGGTGAGCGAGAACAAGAGCTATGTGGTCCTGCGCGAGAAGGACGGCGCCGACGCCGCGGCGAACTTCCGCTACTTCCGCGAGTCGTTCGACCAGTTCGAGGAGGTGCGGCGGGGCCGCTTCGGCACGGTGCGCGCGAGGATGATGTACGTGATGTCGGCGGCGTACGACCCCGCGCGGCAGTCGATCTACACGGTGACCGTGTCGAACGAGCGCAACCGCGGCCTCGTCGTCTCGCGCTTCGACCGGCGCGACCTGACGCTCTCGGAGGAGTTCGTCCTCAGGCTCTCACCCGACGCGGCCGTGCAGTTGAAGGGAAAGCGGACGCTGGACGAGCTGTACGTGACGGCGGCGGCGGTGCGCGACGGCCGGCTCTACGCACTCAGCGCGGCCTACTCGACGCTCCTCGAGATCGACCTGGAGTCGCGGGCGATCGTCGCCGCCGCGACCATCCCGGGCCTCTCGCGCCCGTCCGGCCTGGCCTTCAAGGGCGCCGAGCTGTGGGTGGTGACGGAGGAAGGACACCTGCTGACGGTCACGTCCCCAGCCCCACGTCGAGCATCATCATCACCGCGAAGCCCGCGATGACGCCCATCGTCGCCAGGTCCACGTGGCCGTTGGACTGCGATTCGGGGATCAGCTCCTCGGTGACGACGTAGATCATCGCGCCGGCGGCGAAGGCGAGCGCGTACGGCAGGATCGGCATCATCAGCAGGACGAGGCCCGCGCCGGCGACGCCCGCGATCGGTTCCACCACGGCCGACAGCTGGCCCCACCAGAGCGACGTCGCGCGGCTCGCGCCCTCCCGCCGGATCGGCAGGGCGACCGCGGTCCCCTCGGGGAAGTTCTGCAGGCCGATGCCGATGGCCAGCGCGATCGCCGCGCCGAGCTGGCGCCATGCGCTCGCGTCTCGGACAGCTCGCGCGTTGGCGGCGGCGCCGAACGCCACGCCCGACCGCGAGCCCCTCGGGGATGTTGTGCAGCGTGATCGCCAGCACGAGCAGCGTGGTGCGGCGCCAGCGACGTGTGCGGCCCCTCCGCCTTCGGCCAGGCCGGGGTGCAGGTGGGGCAGCAGCCGGTCCACCACCCGCAGGAAAACCGCGCCCGCCACGAAGCCGACCAGCGGCGGCACCCACTTCAGGCCGCCGTAGCCGACCTGCTCGGCCATCTCGATGGACGGCGCGAGCAGGCTCCAGAAGCTGGCCGCGATCATCACGCCGGCCGCCATGCCCGAGCGACGCGTCCATGTAGCGCCGCGACACGTTCTTCGTGAACAGCACGACGGACGCGCCCAGGGCCGTCACCAGCCAGGTGCCGAGCGTCGCGACGAGCGCCTGCTGGACGGGGCCGAGGCCGTAGAACCAGTCCACGGAGAGTCTCCCGGCCCGGCTACTTCTTCTCCTCGATCTTGGTCGCGGCAATCCACTTCTTGCCGTCCTTCTCGGACACGGCGCCGGTCACCGTCGCGTCCTTCACGCCGGTGCAGGTGTGGCCGAACTTCTCCGCCACCTCGTTCTTGACGACGTAGTACTCCGCGGTCGCGTCACCGTCACCCTTGACGACGAGCACGTCCTGGCACTCCTTCGCGTCGGCCTTCTTCAGGGTGCACTTCGCGCACATGATCTTGCCGCTCAGCGTCGTCTCCTCCATGGCGGCCGGCGCGGCCACCAGCCCGACGACGAGGGCGAGCGCGGCCGCGAGCAGGGTCAGGCTCTTCATCGGTCCTCCTCTTGCAAATGCGCGGCGCCGTCCCGGCGAGGGCCGGGCCGCAGGTCTCGTGAATAGGCTAGGGTAGCCGGGAAGGGCCCAGCTACGCAATCCCGGCCGATCCTGGTGTATCCTTGAATGCTGGCGGCCGCTGCGCCTCGCGCGCTCCGGGTTCCGCCGAGGCCCTGATGCGTTGCGATCCCCTGGAAGTCACGCTGGACGTCGTCCCGCGCGCGCGGTTCGACATGCTCGATCTTCGGAGCTGCCTCTCCTCGGAGAAGCGCCAGCGGCTCACCGTCTATCCCCGGAGCCTCTACTGGTCCTCCCACACGACCGCCGGGTTCCTCGAGCCGGCGACCGCCGCGCGCCTCTTCGTCGGTCCCGGCGTCGCCGCGTACCTCCAGGCGTTCCGCGCGCTGTTCCCCGAGGGGGCCGACTACGAGCACGACCGGCTGGAGCGCCGCCTCGAGCTGCCGCCGGCGCAGCGGCTCGTCGAGCCGCGCAACGCCGACTCGCACCTCGCGTTCATCGCCGCGGGGCTCCGCCCCTGCGTGACCTCGCGCAACGGCCCGGGCCCCGGCGTCTGCTTCGTTGACCTCGACGGCGTCAACGAGGGTCGGCCGCGCACGCGGCGGACGCGGATCATCGGGTTCCACGACGAGGAGGAGGTCGCGCGGACGCGCCTCGAGGTGCCGGTCTCGTCGCACGCGGTCGACTCGATCAACCTGAAGGACCCGAGGCTGGGCCTCTACGACCAGCTGCGCGAGTTCGTCCGCGCCCACGACGTGTCCAGGGGGCGGCTGCACCTGGCGCTCGCCGAGCAGGAACGGCACGCGGGGCTGACCGTCAACGAGTACGAGACGCTGCTGATGGGGCACGACCTGCCCGAGGTCCTGCGCAACCCGCTGCGCTTCGCCATCGAGCGGGGCCGCCACGCCCTCGCCGAGCCGCGCAAGGTGCCGGCCAAGACGCTCGGCTACGCCAAGTACGACCTGGTCCGCGATCGTCAACCAGCTCGTGGACACCTTGGGCCTGCACGAGTCGCTGGTCGAGCGGCTGATCGCGCGGAGCATGGCGGCGCCCGCCGCGCGCTTCCTGCGCATGAAGCGGTCGGTCAGCCTGCTGGTGTCCGACGGGCAGGGCCACGGCCCGAGCCTGGTCGAGGGCACCTACCAGAGCCCGATCCTCGTCCAGTGGGACCGCGCCCCGCGCGCCGCCCGCACGCTGGACGTGACGCTCACGGCGATCTCCTGACCGTGATCTCCTGACGCTGTCACGCTGAACCTCTGCCCACGTTCAACGCGGAGGCGCGGAGGCGCAGAGAAGAAGGCAGAAAGGTATCTCTGCGTCGAGCGTGATCACGAATGCGGTGTGAAAGCCTGGTCGCGGCGCTCCGCATTCCCGGGGGGCCGGTCGCAGTTTCGCCATCGCCCAGTCGCGCCACCCGCTGAGGATGTCGTAGACAGTCGGGATCACCAGCAGCGTCAGCAGCGTCGAGGTCAAGACGCCGCCGATGACCGCGCGGCCGAGCGGCGCGCGGAAGTCGCCGCCCTCGCCGTGGCCGAGCGCCACCGGCATCATGCCGGCGATCAGCGCGAAGGTGGTCATCAGGATCGGCCGCAGCCGCACCCGGCCGGCCTCGATGATCGCCTCGCGCCGGCTCATCCCCTTCTCCTCCGACCACTTCGCGAAGTCGATCAGCAGGATCGCGTTCTTGGCCACGATTCCCACAAGCAGGATCACGCCGATCATGCTCATGATGTTCAGCGTGGACCCGGTGACGAGCAGCGCCAGCATCACGCCGATCAGCGACAGCGGCAGCGACAGCAGGATCGCGAACGGGTCGAGGAACGACTCGAACTGCACGACCAGGACGAAGTACATCAGCAACAGGGCGACGACCAGGGCCACCAGGATCCGCCCGAAGACCTCGGCGCTGTCGCGCGTCTCGCCCCCCTGCGTGATGCGGTAGCCGGGCGGCAGCGGGACCGAGGCCAGGCGGGCGTCGAAGTCGCGCATCACCTCGCTGAGCGGGCGGTTCTCGGTGTTTCCCTGGATCGTGACCACGCGCTCGCGATCGAGGTGGTCGATCCGGGCCGGGCCCACCCCCTGGCTGATCCGGGCGATCTGGCCGAGCGGCACCGTGACCGGCCCGTTCGGCCCGGTGATCACCAGCGGGAGCGACTGCAGGTCGGTCGGCCGCGTCCGTGCCTCGGGCTCGAGCCGCACCGTCACGTCGCGCGTCTCGCCGATCGGGTCGACCCAGTCGCCGACGTCGATCCCGGCGAAGGCGGGCCGGAGCGTCTGGGCCACCTCGCCGACCGTCACACCCACGCTGCCGGCCAGCGCCCGGTCCATCGCCACCTCGATCTCGGGCTTCTGGCCCTTGGTGGACAGCCCGACGTCCACGGCCCCCGGCGTCTCGCGCAGCAGGCCGGCGATCCGCTCCGCGAGCGAGTTGAGGACGTCCATCTCGCGCCCCTGCAGCTGCACCTGGATCTGCTTCTGGTTGGCGAACATGTCCGAGCTGATCCAGGCCCTCACCCCGCCGAGCCCCTTCACCTCGCGGCGCAGCTCCTGCGCGACCTCCTCCTGGTGGCGCGACCGCTCGTGCCGCGGCACCAGCCGCACGTAGATGCTCGCCTCGTCCACGGCGCCGGAGCTCCCGCCGAGGCCGCCGCTTCCACCGACCGTGGTGTACGTGTACGCCACCTCCGGCTTGGATCGGGCCAGCCGCGCCACCTCCTCCGTCTTCAGGCGCGTGTAGGCCAGGTTCGACCCCGGCGGCGTCTCGATGACGACGTTGAATTCCGACACGTCCTGCACGGGGAAGAACGACCCGCCGATGACGCCGAACGCCGGGAGCGCGAGGGCCGCGAGGAAGAAGAGCGTGCCGATCGCGATCATCGCCAGGCGGTGGTCGAGCGCCCACGCGATGACGGCCTTGTAGCGGTCGGCCTGCCGGTTGAACCAGTCGTTGAACCGGCCGAGCACCCGGCTCAGCCACGACCGCCGCGCCATCGGGACGTGCGGGTCGGGCCAGTAGGCCGAGAGCATCGGGTCGAGTGAGAACGAGACGAACAGCGACACGAGCACCGAGCAGGCGATCGTCAGCGCGAAGGGGGCGAACCACTGCTCGGCCACGCCGCCCATGAAGGCGATCGGCACGAAGACGACGACGATCGAGAAGGTGGTGGCCGCGACGGCGAGGCCGATCTCGTCGGTCCCTTCGTGCGCCGCCGTGAAGTGGTCGCTCCCCAGCTCGACGTGGCGCACGATGTTCTCGCGCACCACGATCGCGTCGTCGATCAGGATGCCGATCGCGAGCGACAGCCCGAGCAGCGACATCGTGTTCAGCGTGTAGCCGAACGCCGACACCGCGATGAACGACGCCAGCACCGAGATCGGCAGCGCCACGCCGGTGATGACGGTCGAACGCCACGAGTTGAGGAACAGGAAGACGACGAGCACCGTCAGCGCCGCGCCCTCGATCAGGGCGCGCTGCACGTCGCCCACCGATCGGCCGACGCGCATGCCGGCGTCCCGCACCAGGCTGAGCTCCACGTCGGGCGGCAGCGTCGCGCGGATCCCCTCGAGCGCCTGCCGGACGCCGTCGGCCACCGCGGTCGTGCTGTAGCCCTTCGACTTGACCACCTCGATCCCGACCGCCTCCTCCCCGTTGAAGGCCGCCGCCGAGCGCGCCTCCTCGGTGCCGTCGCGCACCGTCGCCACGTCGCCGAGGCGCACGAGCTGGCCGCCCGGCTGCCGCGCCACGGTCAGCTGCTCGAAGTCGCGCGGCGCGTCGAGGCGGCCGAGCAGGCGGATCGGCCGCTCCTGCAGGTCGCCGTTCAGGCGCCCGACCGGCGCCGCCAGGTTCTGCGCCTGCAGGGCCTGCACCACCTGGGCGACGCTCACGTTGGCGGCCTGCAGCGCGTGCGGGTGCAGCTCCACCGTCAGCTCGCGCGTGATGCTCCCGACCACCTGCACCTCGGCCACCCCCGGCAGGCCGCGCAGCTGCCGCGTCACCCCCGGGTCGGCGAGCAGCGTCAGCTCGGCGCCCCGCCGCTTCGGCGAGGCGAGCACCATCGACACGATCGGGATGTCGGCCGGGTCGAACCGCGTGAGCACCGGCTCCTCCAGCTCGGGGGGCAGGTCCGCGCGGATCACCCCGATCTCGTCGCGGATCTGCTGCGTCGCTTCCTGGAGGTTCTTCTCGTACAGGAACTCCACGATCACGAGGCCGAAGCTGTCGAGGGCCGACGAGGTGATCCGGTCGACGCCGCTGATGCCCGAAATCGCGTCCTCGACCGGCTCGATGACCTCGCGCTCGACGTTCTCGGGCGCCGCGCCGGGGTAGAGCAGCGAGACCACGACCACCGGCGGCTGGACGTCGGGGAACTCGTCGGTCTTCAGCAGCACGAGCGAGGCGATCCCGAACAGCACCAGCGCGAGCATCGAGACGATGGTGACGACCGGGCGGCGGATGGCGAAGTCGGAGATGAACATGACCCTACTTCCTGCGTGCCTCGGCCGGCTCGGCAGCGACGTTCACCGGCGTGCCGGGCGTGACCGCGTGAGCCGCCCCGGTCAGCAGCAGGTCGCCCTCCGCCACCCCCGACGTCAGCTCGACCCGCCCGCGCGCCTCGTCCAGGAGCCCCACCTGCACGGCCACCCGCTCGGCCTTCCCGTCCTTCACGCGAAGGACCCACGAGGACGAGCCGTCGGTTTCGACGGCGGCCGCGGGCACCACCAGCCCCGTGCGCGTCTCGCTGGTGATCCGTCCCTCGGCGAACAGCCCGGCAATCAACCGGCCCGCCGTGTTCGGGACCGAGACGTAGATGGGCACCTGCCGCGTCACCGGGTCGGCGGCGGGTGAGATGCGCTCGATGTGGCCCGAGAAGATCTGGTCGCCGTAGCCGCGCACGCGGAACTCGACCGGCGCGTCCACGCGCAGCGACCCCAGCGCGGCCGACGGGACCGACGCGTCGAGCCGCATGCTCGAGGGGTCGATGATCGTCACCAGCGCCGCGCCCGGCGCGACCACGTCGCCGCGGTTCACGGGCCGGTCGCTGACGATCCCCGCAATCGGCGCCCGGATGACCGTGTCGGCCAGCTGGCGCTCGGCCGACGACAGGCGGGCGCGCGCGTCGGCCATCTGTGCCTGCGCCGCAGCGACCGCATTGCGGGCCGCCTCGAGGTCGCGCTCGGCGAGCGCGCCCCCCTTGACCAGCGTCTCCGTCCGCGCCGCCTCGCGCTCGGCCACGCCCAGCGCCTGCTCGGCCGATCGGCCGGCCGACTGCGCCGACAACCGCGCGTCGTCGAGCGCGCGCGCCTCGATGCGGGCGATGAGGGCTCCCTGCCCGACCGGCTGCCCTTCCTCGACCCGGACCTCGAGAATCGACCCGCCGACCTCGGCGCGCACCGTCGCCTCGCGCTCGGGACGCAGCTCGCCCGAGATGAGCGGGCCCGTGCGCACCTCACCCCGCTCGACCCGGGTCACGCTCTCGGGGCCGATGGTCACGGCCTGCGGCGGCGGCGGCGGGCCCTGGGCCTCGCCGTTGCCGCAGGCCCCGGCCAGCAAAATGGTGGGGAGCAGGGCGAGGCCCAGCTCCAGGGTGCGTCTGGTCCGCGTCATTGCCGATTGCCTCCCAGCGTCGATTGCCCGGCTCCCGCCGCCGCGCCGCCTGCCGGGGTCAGCGTGCCCGTGCCCAGCGGCAGGTCGGGCAGGAGCGCGATGCGGGCGCGTGCCACCTGCAGGTCGCGTGCGGCCTGCGCCCGGTTCGCCTGCGCCTGCTCGAGCAGGAAGCGGGCGTCGGACAGCTCGAGCTGCGTCGAGATCCCCTCGCGGTACCGCAGCTCGGCGATGTCGTACGCCCGGGCCGCCTGCTCCACGGTGCCCGCGCTGGCCTCCCACGTGGCGCGGGCCGCCTCGAGCGTCTCGAACGCCGCCTGCGTGTCCACCTCGGAGAGGTTGAGGGCGCGGTCGCGCTCGGCCCGCGCCTCGGCCAGGTCGGCGGCCGCCACCATCCGGTCGCCGCGCAGGCGCCCTCCCGTCAGGATCGGAACCTGCGCCAGGACGCCCAGCGTCCAGTTGGTCCGGAAGTCGGAGAACGACGGGAACCGGGCGTACGCCACCCGGCCATAGGCCGAGTTGAACGAGACGCTCGGCAGCCGCTGCGACCGCGCGATCCGCTCGGCGGCCTCGCGCGCGGTCACCCCCGCCTCGGCCTGCCTCACGGCGACGCGGGCCGCCGCCTGGATGGCCGGGCGCGCGCCCCGGGGGGCGGGAGCCCGGCCGAGAAGGGCGCCGGCGGCGGGAGTTCGGGATCGTCGAGATTCGCCTCGACGGCGAGCGGCGTGTCGGCGGCCACGTGCAACAGTTGCCGCAGCCGCAGGTAGGCGATCGTGCGCTGCGACTGCGTCCGCACGACGAGCGGCCGCTGGTTGTCGCGCGCCACGCGCGCCCGCAGCACCTCGAACTCGGGCAGCCGCCCGGCCTTGAACGACAGCTCCACCTGGTCGAGCGTGGCCGTGGCCTGCCGCAAGCCGGACTCGGCGATCGCGGCGAGCTGCTCGCTCAGCGCGGCGTCGTAGTACGCCTGCGTCACGTCGAGCACGACCTGCGCGCGCGCCGAGGCCAGCCCTTCCTGCGCCAGCCGGCGCCCCGCCAGGGCGAGCGCCCGCTGCGCCGGCACCCGGCCCCCGGTGTAAAGGCTCTGCGAGAGCGACAGGTCGAGGCGGTAGATGTTCTTCTGGCCGAACGGCAGTTGGACGTCCCCGCCGTCGCCGCCCTCTCCGCCGTCCCCGCCGAAGAACGACCCGCCGACCGCCCCGCAGTCGATCGCCCGCTCGATCTCGGCCACCCGATCCTCGAGCGGCGCCGCCGGCCGAAGGGTGAACGGGTCGCACGCCGAGCCGCCCGTTCCGTCGAAGATTCCCGAGAACTCGGACGCGAGCGTGCGGTCGTAGGACGCCGAACCCTGCAGATGGGGGAAGAGATCGGCGCGCGCCCGCACCTGCTCGCCCTCCGCGCGCTGCACGCCGGCCCGCGCCACGGCCACCTGCTCGCTGCGCTCCCCGGCCATCGCGATGGCCTGCTCGAGCGACAGGCGGCCGCCGGCGATCGGCGGTGTCGTCTCCTGCTGCACGGCGGGTGCGCGGGAGACGACGCTCGCAGCATCCCTCCCGGCGGCCTGCCCGGCCGCGAGGCCCGGCAGCGCGACGGTCAGCGCGAAGGCTGTGAGGAAAGCGCCGAGGAAAGGAAAGGGACAGCGGTCGTCGGCGACGCGCGTGCGGTCGGTCATAGATTCGATTCGCTCAGCCTGGATCGCCCGAATCTATTCTGGTATGCGAAGACCGCGCCAACCCAGGCGGGCGGGCTCTCCCGCGCTGGCCGGCCCTCCCCCGCAGCGGCTATACTGCTCGCCGTCCCACTGCCCCTTCTCTTCTCCCCGAGGTTGCCGTGACCAAATCGTGCCGCTTGTCCCCGTCGTGCCCAGGGGCCCGACTCATTGGCGTTCTCGCGCTGGCGGTCGCCTTCACGCTTGCCGCCTGGCTTCCGGTCGGCGCGCAGCCCGTGCCGGCGCCACCGGCCACCCCACAGCCCGCCACCGGTCGGCCCGCCCCCGGGCCACTGCCGCGGACGCCGCTGCCGCAGGCGCTGCTGGACCTGTTCGAGAACGAGTTGTCGGGGCAGGCGGCGTTCAACAACCAGGTGACGCTGGCGGGCGCGCCGTGGCTGCGCGATCCGGCGGAGTTCTCCGACACCTTCTACGAGTCGCGGACGCTGTACGACCTCGTACGGTCCTACGGCATCGAGACGGTGAAGCTGGAGCGCTATCCGGGCGCCGACCGCCAGGTGGAGTACCCGGTCGAAGGCGAGCTGTGGATCGAGAGGCCCGGGCGCCGCCTGATCGGCAAGCTCGGGGCGGATGCGGCGCTGGTGGCCGCGGGCTCGCGGACCGCGGACGTGTCAGGGCCGCTCGTCTACGTTCCGCCGCTGGACGATGCGGCGATCAAGGGTCTGGCGGAGGGCGGGCCGGCCGAGCGGTACAAGGGCAAGTGGGCGCTGATGTGGCGGCACCCGAACCGGGACGCCGGCCGCGCCCTCGACGCGGCGGGCATCGTCGGCGTCGTCAGCTTCTCCGCGCAGGACCGGTACCTCGACCCCAACCAGGTGCTGTACTCGTCGGGTCCCTACGGGACGTTCCAGAACCTGCAGCTCGGGATGACGATCTCGTGGCGGCAGTGGTCCGAGCTGCTCGAGGATCTCGAGGCGGGGCAGGCGGTCGTCGTTCGCGGCCGGGCGCGCATCGAGACGTTCAAGGACCGCTTCGAGTCGGTGTTCGCCTGGATTCCCGGCACCGAGCCCGACGCGAAGGGCGTGGTCTTCACCGGGCACCTCTTCGAGGGGTACACCAAGCGCGGCGCGAACGACAACATGAGCAGCCCCGTCGTGCAGCTGGAGATCCTGCGCGGCCTCACCCGGCTCATCGCCTCGGGCCAGTTGCCGCGCCCGCGCCGGACGATCTACTTCCTCTGGCCGAACGAGATCTCGGGCACCTTCGAGTTCATCAAGCGCAACCCCGGGTTCGCCGACAAGGTGAGCATCAACATCAACATGGACATGGTGGGCGAGGCGCTCCGCAAGAACAACGCGGTCTTCACGATGAGCGAGTGCCCGAACCACCTCCCGTGCTACCTCGACGGGCTGAGCGAGTCGATCCTCAACTACGTCTGGCGGGGCAACGACATCGTCTACCTGCCCGACTCGCCGCGCGGGCGCCCCGGCGGGCAGTATTTCCCGCGGCCGATGGTGGAGAAGAACGGGTCAGCCGACGCGTTTCGCTACTTCATCCACCGCGCGACGGGGGGCAGCGATCACATCTGCTTCAACAACCCGTCGGTGGCGGTGCCGGGGATCGAGTTGTTCGTGTGGCCGGACCAGTGGTATCACGCCGACGCCGACACCCCGGACAAGGGCGACCCGACCGAGATGAAGCGGGTGGCGTTCATCGGGGCCGCGGCGGCGTGGACGGCCGCGAACCTGGCCGACGAGGTCCTGCCGGGGCTGCTCGACGCCGTGGCGCGGTTCGGCTACGCGCGCGTGGCGGCGCGGGAGCTGCCGCGGGCGCTCGCGCTCGTGGACGAAGCGGACGCGGCGACGCTGGCGGCGCAAGCCGGCGACGCCTCCGACCTGGTCACCCTGGCGGCGGAGCGCGAGATGGCCGCGCTGCGGACGGTGCAGGATGTCTGGACGGGCAGCCCCGCGGCGCGCGCGCTGCTCGATCGGAAGGTGCGGCAGTGGGAGCTGTACCGGGCGGGGCTGCAGGCGCAGGTGGCGGGTGCGGCGAAGCTGCGGGCGGCGGCGCTCGGCGTGAAGGGGCCGGTCGCCGCGCCGGTCGATCCGCTCGAGAAGCAGTACGCCGGCGTCGTGCCGGCCATCGCTCCGACGATCCGCGGCCGCGAGTTCTCTCCGGCCTCGTACGGACCATATGCGTCACACCTCAAGGAGCACCCCGAGGCGCTGACGTCGCTCGGCCTGACACCGGCGCTGGCGAACGCGGTGCTGACCTTCGTGAACGGCCGCCGCCCGGTGCCCGAGATCCGGCGGTGGGTCGTCCTCGAGACCGGCCAGCCCGTCACCCTGCAGGCCGTCGCGGGCTACCTGGACCTCATGCGGCGCCTCGGCTGGATCGTGTAGCTGGGGTCAGGTCTTGCATTTCAGCATTTTGCGCGTATGGCATCATGACGAGTCAGTTGCGCAAAATGCTGAAATGCAAGACCTGACCCCACGGCTGCGGCAGCATTTTGCGCGTATGGCATCATGACGAGTCAGTTGCGCAGAATGCTGAAATGCAAGACCTGACCCCACGGCTGCGGCTCGAGCACGTCTCGAAGGACTACCTCACGGACGGCGCGCGCGTGGCGGCGCTCGGCGACGTGTCGCTCGAGGTGCACGCGGGCGAGTTCGTCGCTCTCGTCGGCCGCAGCGGCTGCGGCAAGTCGACCCTGCTCAACCTGGCCGGCGCCATGGACCTGCCCACCTCGGGGCAGGTGATCCTGGACGGCGTGGTCACCTCGTCGCTCGATGACTCGGGCCTGACGCGCGTGCGGCGTGAGAAGGTCGGCTTCGTCTTCCAGTCGTTCCAGCTGCTGCCCACGCTCAGCGTCCTCGAGAACGTCGAGGTCCCGCTGCTGCTTGCCGGCCGGACCGACGGCCGCCCGGCCGCCCGCGAACGGCTCGCCCGCGTGGGCCTCGAGGGGCTCGAGGGGCGCATGCCCCACCAACTGTCGGGCGGCCAGATGCAACGGGTCGCGATCGCGCGAGCGCTGGTCCACCGCCCGACGCTGCTGCTCGCCGACGAGCCCACGGGCAACCTCGACACCGCCACCGGCAACGCCATCCTCGACCTGCTGCGGCAACTTGCGACCGGACGTTCCTCCGGCACGGAGGCCGGAGGTTCCGGGACGGCGGTCGTCATGGCCACCCACAGCCGGGAGGCGGCCTCGTGCGCCGACGTGGTGGTGTGGATGCGCGACGGCCGCATCGAGGCCGTGGACCGCCGCTGATGGCCTCGTTCGCCCTCTTCTACCGATTGATCCTCAGGCCGATGCGACGCGAACCGGTGAGAACGCTCCTCACCCTGGTCGCCGTGGCGCTCGGCGTCGCGGTCGTCCTGGCGATCGAGCTGGCCGGGCAGGCCGCGGTCGGATCGTTCCGCGCCTCGGTCGAGACGCTCACGGGGGACACGGAGCTGGAGGTGGTCGCGGTCGGCGGCGTGCCCGAGGAGATCGTGGGCCGTCTGGCCACGCTTCCGTTCCCGTTGAGGGTCACGCCGCGGCTCGAGGAACAGGCGCGGATGCCGCCGTCGTTCCGCGCGGTGACGGTGCTCGGCCTGGATCTGGTCAGTCACCCTTCGACCGGGCCCGGCGACGAGAGCCTCGCCCAGGGTCAGCAGCCGCGCTTCGACCTGGGTGGCGCCTGGGTGAGCGGGGACCTGGGGCTGAAGACCGGCGACCGCCTCGAGCTGCTGGTCGCCTCGCGCCGCCACACGCTCGAGGTGCGCGGCACGCTGCCGACCGGCGACGCGGCGTCCGCGCTGGTCGTGCTCGACATCGCCGAGGCGCAGCGGGTGCTCGGCCGCACGGGGCGCGTGGACCGGATCCTCGTCGGCGTCCCGGACGAGCCGCCGATCGAGGCATGGCAGGCGCGGATCGCACGCGCGCTGCCCGAGGGCGTGCAGGTGCGGCCGCGGGGCGCCGGCACCGAAGAGAACCGGAAGATGCTCGCGGCGTTCCGGTGGAACCTCCGCGTCCTGAGCTACATCGCGCTCATCGTCGGTGCCTTCCTGATCTACAACACGATCTCCGTCTCGGTCGTCCGCCGCCGGCCCGAGATCGGCATCGTGCGGGCGCTCGGTGCGACCGGCGGCACGATCCTGCTGGCGTTCCTGGCCGAGGCCGGGTTCTTCGGCCTCGCGGGCGGCCTGCTCGGCCTGCCGCTCGGGCGGGCGATGGCCTCGGGCGCGGTGACGCTGATGTCGGCGACGGTCCAGTCCTTGTACGTCAGCAGCAGCCCGGGCGAGATCGCGCTCACCCCCGGCGTCGTCCTGCTCGCGCTCGGGGTCGGCCTCTCTGTCGCCGTCGTGTCGGCCATCTCGCCAGCGCGCGAGGCGGCCGCGGTGACGCCGAGCGCGGCCATGGCGCGCGGCGGGCGCGAGACGCTGGCCCGCGTCCACCGCTTCCGCGACCTCGCGGTTGCAGTCGTGTGCGCCTTCGGAGCGGCCGCCGCTTCCCGTGCCCCGGCGATCGGCGGCAAGCCGCTGTTCGGCTACCTCGCAGCGCTGCTGCTGATCGGCGCCTGCGCCATGGCGATTCCCGCACTCGTGCACGCGCTGGCGGGCGCGTCGGCGGGCCTGCTGCGCCGCACGCTGGGCGTCGAGGCGCTGTTCGCCTCGCGCAGCCTCGCGGGCTCGCTTCGCCGGACCTCGGTGCTCGTCGGGGCGCTGGCCACGGCGATTGCGATGATGGTGGCGGTCGGCATCATGGTCGGCAGTTTCCGGCAGACGGTCATCTCGTGGCTCGACGCGCAGTTGCCGGCGGACCTCTATCTCTCGCCGGGCGGGGCGGCGGGGCCCGAGCAGCACCCGGCGCTCCCGGCGGGCCTGGCCGAGGCGGTCGAGCGGGTGCCGGGCGTGGCCGCGGTGGACCGCTTCCGGGCCTACCCGATCAGCTACAGGGGTCTGCCGGCGACCTTCTCCTCCACGGATACGGCCGTGGCGCTCGCCTACCGGCAGCCCGCGTTTCTCTCGGGACGCCCCTCGTCGGAGGTGCTGCGCCGGCTGCAGGCGCCCGGCACCGCGATCGTCAGCGAGCCGTTCGCCAACAAGCACGGTGTCCGCGCCGGCGACGTGCTCGAGGTGCCGCTCGGCGACCGGGTCGCCAGGCTGCGCGTGCTCGACGTCTACTACGACTACGCGAGCGAGCGCGGCTACGTGATGGTGGACCGTCAGACGATGCTGCGGTACCTGCCGGACGCCACGCCCTCGGGGCTGGCCGTCTACGTCGCGCCCGGACACGATGCGGCCGCCGTGCGGGCGGCCATCGAGCGGGCCTCGGCGGGCTACCGCCTCGGCATCGCCACCAACCGGCAACTGCGCCGGCAGGCGGTGGTGATCTTCGACCGCACCTTCGCGATCACCTACGCGCTCGAGGCCGTGGCGATCGTCGTCGCCGTCATCGGCATTGCCGGCGCCATGCTCGCGCTCGTGATCGATCGCCGCCGCGAGCTGGGGCTCCTGCGGTTCCTCGGCGCCTCGCGCGGACAGGTTCGGCGGATCATCCTGGCCGAGGCCGGGCTGCTCGGCCTGCTCGCCAACCTCGCGGGGCTCGCGCTCGGCACGGCGCTGTCGCTGGTGCTCGTCTTCGTGATCAACAGGCAGTCGTTCGGCTGGACCATCCGCTTCCACTGGCCCGTGGGGATGCTGGTCGCCGCCGTCACCGGCGTGTACGTGGCCACCGTGCTCGCGGGCCTCTACCCGGCACGCATCGCCACGCGCCTTGACCCGATCGAGGTGGTGCATGAGGAGTAGGCGGGCGCACCTCGCCCCGTGGGCGCTCGGCGCGCTGGCCTTCCTCGCCGTCGCCGCGGCGGCAGGCCAGCAGGGCGGGTACCGCCTGGCGCTGCCTGGCTACCGGTACGCGTTTCCTCGCGACCACTTCAACCACCCTGAATTCCAGACCGAGTGGTGGTACTACACGGGCAACCTGCGGACCCGCGAAGGCCGGGCCTTCGGCTTCGAGCTGACGTTCTTCCGGCAGGCGGTGGCGAAGCGATCGGGACGAATTTCACTTTCTGCCACCCCGGATGCAGCGGTGGCAGAAAGTGAAATTCGTCCCGATCTAGTGTCCCCGTGGGATGTGCAGGACGTCTACCTCGCGCACTTCGCGCTCAGCGACCTCGAGGGCAGGCGGTTCCTGCACGAGCAGCGCATGAACCGGGCGGGGCCGGGACTCGCCGGCGCCAGTGTCGAGGCGCGGCGCGTCTGGAACGGCAACTGGCAGGTGCAATGGGAAGGCGAGGAGCAGCACCTGCAGGCGATCGCCCTCTCGCACGCCGCCCGGCTCACGCTCCGCCCCGCCAAGTCGCCGGTGATTCACGGCGTGAACGGCGTCAGCCAGAAGGCCGCGGGCGCCGGCCGCGCGTCCCACTACATCTCGTTCACGCGGCTCGTCACCTCGGGCACCCTCGAGGTCGAGGGCCAGCGCCACGAGGTCGAGGGGCTCTCCTGGATGGACCACGAGTTCTTCACTCACCAGTTGTCGCCGGAGCAGGCGGGGTGGGATTGGTTCAGCCTTCAACTCGAGGACGGCACCGAGCTGATGCTCTATCGCCTGCGCCGGGCCGACGGCGGCGTGGACCCGTTCTCGGCGGGCACCTTCGTGGACCGGGCGGGGCGCTCGAGGCACCTCTCCTCCTCGGAGTTTCGCCTCGAGCCCGGCCGCCGAACGTGGACGAGCGCCGCCACCGGCGGCATCTACCCGCTCGAGTGGACCATCACGGTCGTCCCGCTGGCCCTGTCGCTGCAGGTGCGCACCCTGCTCGACCCCCAGGAGATCGTCAGCCGCCACCGGTCCGTGCCGAGCTACTGGGAGGGGGCGATCCGCGTGGCTGGCCTGCGCGACGGCACGCCGATCACCGGCAGCGGCTACCTGGAGATGACGGGGTACGACAAGAGGGTCGCACGAGCAGCGACCCCCTTCCTATATCGGTCTGTTCACCGGACTAACGCGCATCAGGTTTCCAGGCCTCAACCTGTCGCTGCGCTTCGTCGCGAGCCAGACCGTAGCGTTCCTGAATTCTTCCGACGAGCTGCTCGGTCTGCCCCTGGACCTGATCCAGGTCGTCGTCGGTGAGCTTGCCCCATTGTTCGCGAACCTGTCCCTTGATCTGCGTCCACTGCCCCTTCAATGTGTCTCGATTCATGTGGCCTCCATGTACGGGTCTCTTCAGGAAGCGGCAGCACGTTCCATGCCGTGCTGCGCACGGGATAGCCCCCAGCACGACAATCGCCCGTTCCGTTTATGATTGTCGCCGCCGAGCCCGCGGGGTGCCCACGATTGCCCCCGCGCCGGGACCGGCGAGGAGTCGAGCCAGCATGACCAGCAAGCGCGCGCTCACGATGGTGCTCGTCCTGGCGGCCGTCGCCCTGGTGCAGGGCCAGCAGGGCCGCCCGCCCGCCACCCGCCCAGAGGAACCGAAAGCCCTGCTCACCTCGGAGGTGCTGGCCGGCCTCTCGTTCCGCAACATCGGCCCGGCCATCATGTCCGGCCGCATC
Organism: uncultured Acidobacteriota bacterium; assembly: GCA_963813585.1. Lineage (GTDB taxonomy): Bacteria > Acidobacteriota > Vicinamibacteria > Vicinamibacterales > Fen-181 > JARKSS01. The sequence continues at coordinate 5,031,577 of CAWEZL010000001.1, read as the reverse complement.
AGCGACATCGTCATCCACCCGAAGGAACGGCAGGTGTGGTACGTGGCGGTGGGCTCGGGTGGCGTGTGGAAGACCGTGAATGCCGGTACCACCTGGACGCCGATCTTCGACACCGAGGCCTCCTATTCGATCGGGTGCATCACGCTCGACCCGGTGAACCCCGAGGTCGTCTGGGTGGGAACGGGCGAGAACGTCAGCGGCCGCCACGTCGGCTACGGCGACGGCGTCTACAAGAGCCTGAACGGGGGCCGCACCTGGACGAACATGGGGCTCCAGAAGTCCGAGCACATCGCCCGCATCCTGGTCGACCCTCGAAACACCAGCGTCGTCTACGTGGCCTCGGAGGGGCCGCTGTGGGCGCCCGGCGGCGAGCGCGGCCTCTACAAGAGCGCCGACGGCGGCAAGTCCTGGTCCCCGTCGCTCGAGATCAGCAAGGACACCGGCGTGACCAGCGTCGAGTTCGACCCCTCGAACCCCGACGTCCTTTACGCCGCGGCGTACCAGCGACGCCGCTCGGTGGCCGCGTTCATGGGCGGCGGGCCCGAGTCGGCGATCTACAAGAGCGAGGACGCCGGCAAGAGCTGGCGCAAGCTGACCGTGGGGCTGCCGAAGGGCGAGATGGGGAAGATCGGCCTCGCGGTCTCGCCGATCGATCCGCGCGTCGTCTATGCGACGGTCGAGGCATCGCCCGACGAGCGGGGCTTCTACCGCTCGACCGACCGGGGCGAGAGCTGGGACAAGCGGAACGAGTTCATCAGCGGCGGCACCGGCCCGCACTACTACCAGGAGATCTTCGCCGACCCGAACGTCTTCGACCGCGTCTGGCAGATGGCGCCGCCCCTGATGGTCACCGACGACGGGGGGAAGACGTGGCGGCGGGTGAACGAGGACAACAAGCACGGCGACAACCACGCGATGGCGTTCGTCACGGGCGACCGCGACTACATCCTGAATGGCAGCGACGGCGGCGTCTACGAGAGCCGCGACGGCGCGAAGACCTGGCGCTTCTTCGAGAACCTGCCGGTGACGCAGTTCTACAAGCTGGCGCTCGACAACGACACGCCGTTCTACAACGTGCACGGCGGCGCGCAGGACAACGGCAGCCAGCACGGCCCCTCCCGGACGCTCAACGCGCACGGCATCGGCAACATGGACTGGCTGATCACCTACGGCGCCGACGGCTACGCGACCGCGATCGACCCGTCCGACCCGGACACGATCTACCTCGAGTGGCAGGAGGGGAACCTGCTGCGCTACGACCGCAAGAGCCACGAGACGATCTACGTCAGCCCGCGCCCCGGCCCCGACGACCCGCCGCTGCGCTTCAACTGGGACTCGCCGGTCGTCATCAGCCCGCACTCGCACACCCGGATCTACTACGCCTCGCAGTTCCTGTGGCGCAGCGACGACCGCGGCAGCTCGTGGACGAAGGTCAGCCCCGACCTCACGCGCGGGATCTTCCGCCTCGAGCAGCCGATCATGGGCAAGACCTGGAGCGCCGACGCCCTCTGGGACCACGGCGCCATGTCGATGTTCTCGACCATCACGACCGTCAGCGAGTCGCGGCTGGCCGAGGGGCTCATCTACGTGGGGACCGACGACGGGCTGATCCAGGTGACGGAGGACGGCGGGAAGAGCTGGCGGAAGGTGGAGAAGCCGGCAGGCCTGCCCGAGCACCTCTTCGTCAACGAGATCGGCGCCTCGAAGCACGATCGCGACTCGGTGTTCGCGGCGGTGGACAACCACAAGACGGGCGACTACAAGCCGTACATCCTGCGCAGCGACGACCGCGGGCGGACTTGGCGGAACATCGCCGGCGACCTGCCGGCGCGTGCCATCGTCTGGTCGGTCGCGCAGGATCACGTGAAGAAGGACCTGCTGTTCGCCGGGACCGAGTTCGGCATCTACGCGACGCTCGACGGCGGAGCGCGGTGGCTGAAGCTCGGCGGGAAGGTCCCCACGATCTCGTTCCGGGACATCGAGATCCAGGAGCGCGAGAACGACCTGGTGGGCGCCTCGTTCGGTCGCGGCTTCTTCGTGCTCGACGACTACGCGGCGCTGCGCGAGCTGAGCGACCAGGCGGTGGCCGCCGAGGCGCGGCTGTTTCCCGTGAAGAAGACGCTGCGGTACATCCCTCGGCGCCCGATCGACTCCCGCGACAAGGGCACGCTCGGCGACGCCTTCTACACCGCCCCGAACCCGCCGTTCGGCGCCGTCTTCACCTACTACCTGAAGGAGCCGGTGCGCGGCGCGGCCGAGGCGCGGCGCGAGGACGAAAAGGCGCGCGAGAAGGCCGGCAAGACGGTGACCTTCCCGGGCTGGGACGCGCTGCGGGCCGAGGACACCGAGGAGAAGCCGCAGGTCGTCCTGACGATCCAGGACGAAACCGGTCAGGTCGTACGCCGCATCACCGGGCCGACGGCGAAGGGGATCCAGCGCGTGGCATGGGACCTGCGCTACCCGGCCGTCGATCCCACCATCCTCGAGCAGAAAGAGCGCGAGTCGTGGGAGCAGGATCCGGTGGGGCCGCTCGTCGTGCCCGGCCGCTTCACCGTGTCGCTCGCGAAGCGGGTCGGCGGCGTGCTCACGCCGCTCGGTGAGCCGCAACCCTTCGAGGTGGAAGCGCTGGCGCTGACCACGCTCCCTGAAAAGGACCGCGCGGCCCTGCTGGCGTTCCAGAAGCAGGCGGGGTCGCTGCAGCGGGCGATGATGGGGGCGTCGGCCGCCGCGCAGGAGGCGCTCAAGAACATCGGCTTCATGAAGAAGGCGTTGCTCGACACGCCGGGCGCCGACCCGAAGCTCGGCGACCAGGTGCGGGCGATCGAGGCGCGCCTCCGCGAGAAGCTGCGCGTCCTGCAGGGGGACACCACCGTGCGGCGGCGCAGCGAGCCGGCGCTTCCGGGCCTGATGGACCGCGTGAACGCCCAGCTCGACGCCACCGGCCCGATCACCGAGACCGCGAAGCAGGACTACCAGCGCGCCGCCGCCGGCTTCGAGACGCTGCTCGGCGAGCTGCGGACGCTGGTGGATCAGGACCTCAGGAGGCTGGGCGACGCCCTCGAGGCCGCCGGTGCCCCTTGGACGCCGGGGCGGGGGATACCGGTCTGGAGGAGGTAGCGTGGTGAACGTCGGGCGCTGACGTAAGATCAGGTCGTGGCTCTACCCCGGTATGCGTGGAGCGTCCTCGTCTACAACCTCGGCGTGATCGCCTGGGGCGCGTACGTGCGCGCCACCCGGTCGGGCGCCGGGTGCGGCGCGCACTGGCCGCTCTGCAACGGCGAGGTGGTCCCCAGCTCGCCCAGCGCCGAGATGCTGGTGGAGTTCTCGCACCGCGTCACCAGCGGCCTGGCGCTCGTGTCGGTCGTCGTGCTGGCGCTCTGGGTCTGGCGGGCGTGCGCGAAGGGCCACCCGGCCCGCCGCGGCGCCGCCTGGGCGCTCGTCTTCATGCTGACGGAGGCGGCCGTCGGGGCGGGGCTCGTGCTGTTCGAGCTGGTCGCCGACAACGAGACGATGGCGCGGGCGTTGTTCATGGCGGTGCACCTGGTGAACACGTTCGTGCTGATCGCCTGGATCGCGCTGACGGCGTGGTGGCTGTCGGGCGGCGCGCCGGTCCGGTTGAAGGGACGGGGAGCCGCGGCGGCGTGGTTTGCCGCCGGCGCCGCCGGGCTGCTGCTGGCCGGCGTCAGCGGTGCGCTTGCCGCCCTCGGCGACACGCTGTACCCCGCGCGGTCGCTCTTCGAGGCGATCTCGGCCGACCTGTCGGCAACCTCGCACGTGCTGATCCGCCTTCGCCTGCTGCACCCCGCGCTGGCGATCGCGGCCGCGGCCCTGGTGCTGGTCGTGTCGCTTCGCGCGCGGGCGGTGGGCGGGCCCAGTAGGGGCGGGCCTCCGTGCCCGCCCATGACGACGGGCGGGCCTCCGTGCCCGCCCATGGCGAGCGCGGTGGCCGCGCTGGTGCTGATCCAGGTCGCCGCCGGCTTCGTCAACGTGCTGCTGCTGGCCCCGGTCTGGATGCAACTGGTGCACCTGGTGCTCGCCGACCTGGTGTGGATCGCGTTCGTGCTCCTCGGAGCCCGGGCGCTTGGAGCCGATCGCCCCGCCCCTGAGCTTCGAGGTATTGCATGAAGAGATCGTTCGCAGCCGCGCTGGCCCTCCCGGCGTTTCTCCTGAACGCCCCGCTCGCACTCGCGCAGGGCGGCCAGCCGGCCTATACCCCCACGGCCATCAGGCAGCCGGCGTTCCGCACGGCCGTGCAGGAGGTGACCGCGGCGCAGTTGAAGGACTACCTCACCTTCGTCGCGTCCGACGAGATGGAGGGTCGCGAGACTCCCTCCCGCGGGCACGACGCGACGGCGAAGTTCATCGCCACCCTCCTGTCGCGGTGGGGGGTGAAGCCCGGCGGCGGGAACGGCAGCTACTTCCAGCCGATCGAGCTGGCGAAGCAGACACTGGTGAGCGGCGCCACCGAGGTGACCATTGGCAAGCGAGCGCTCGCCTACGGTCGCGACTTCCTGGCGATGCCGACGGCGGGCGAAGTGAGCGGAGGGCTCGTGTTCGCCGGGGACGGCTGGTTCATCAGGGCGAAGGGGCTCGACGCCTACGCCGGCGTCGACCCGAAGGGGAAGATCGTCATCCTGACGCAGGGCGGCTTCCCGGCCGGCGTGAAGGACATGAGCACCCTGGGCAAGCGGGGAGAGGACTGGATCGACCCGATGATCTACGCCCGGCGGAAGGGCGCGATCGGGATGATCATGCTGCCTTCACTGCTGAACCAGACCAACGCCGACCGCGTCGCCCAGATGCGGCGCCGCTTCGAGGACGGCCAGTCGTGGCCCGAGAAGCTGCCGCGCGAGGGTGGGGGCGGGCCGATGGGCCCGGCGGTGCTGCCGACCGTGTTCGTGATGGCCGGCGGCGCGCAGGCGCTGTTCGCCGGCGAGAAGGTGGATGCCGCCACGATCCTCCAGAGCTTCCCGTCGGGGACGCCGGTGAAGCCGTTCGAGCTGTCGGCGCAGAAGCAGGCGCGCATCGCGATCAAGACCACCACCGAGCGCGTCCCCTCACAAAACGTCGTCGCCATCGTCGAGGGCAGCGACCCGGCCCTGAGGTCCGAGTACGTGGCGTTCGGCGCGCACTACGATCACAGCGGTACGCGCGCCGGCGAGGGCGACACGATCCTGAACGGGGCGGACGACGATGGGAGCGGGACCGTGGCGCTGCTGGCGATGGCCGAGGCGCTCCAGAAGGCGCCGCGCAGGCCGAGGCGGTCGGCGATCTTCGTGTGGCACATGGGCGAGGAGCAGGGGCTCTGGGGATCGGCCTACTTCACGGCGTTCCCGACCGTGCCGATCGACAGGATCGTCGCGCAGCTCAACATCGACATGATCGGGCGCAGCCGCCCCGAGGGGGACACCGACCCGCGCAACAAGGACCTGTCGGGCCCGAACGAGGTGTACGTGATCGGATCGCGGTTGATGAGCAGCGAGCTGGGGGCGATCAGCGACGGGGTGAACGCGAGCTACGGGAAGCTCGCGTACAACTTCCGCTACGACGACCCGAAGGACCCCGAGCGGTTCTTCTACCGCAGCGATCACATCCACTATGCGCGCAAGGGGATCCCGATCATCTTCTACTTCACCGGCGTCCACGCCGACTACCACCAGCCGGGCGACGAGGTGTCGAAGATCGACTTCGCGAAGTACGAGAAGATCACCCGGACGGTCTTCGCCACGTTCTGGGAGATCGCCGAGCGGAGGGCGCGCCCCGCGGTGGACAAGCCGCTGGCGGCGGAAGCCCAATAAGGCGGAAGGCGGAAGGCGGAGACGAGCGGTGCCCCCTGGAGTGACGCGATGACGAGACGCGGTCTGTGCGCGATGGTGGGGGCCGTCGTGGTCGGCGGCCTGCTGTCGGGCGGCGTCGGGGCGGAGCGGCTCGGGTATCCACCCGCCGAGTTCCAGGCCCGGCGTCAGGCGCTCGCGAAGGAGCTGAAGACGGGGACGCTGGTGATGTTCGGGCGGACGGCGCCCCTCCCGGGCATCCGCTTCCGCCAGGACAACGACTTCTTCTACCTGACCGGCAACGAAGACCTCAATGCGGCCCTCGTGATGGACGTGGCCAGGGGCGCGGCCATGCTCTTCCTGCCACGCCAGACGCCGGGCGACATCCGCGCGCTGGGGAAGAACTGGCTCGAGGACCCCGAGGCGGGCAAGCCGTGGGGGTTCGCGGCGATCCGTCCCCTCCAGGACCTGCCTGCCGTCCTCGCGCGCCTGGCGCTCGCGCCCGAGCCGATCCTCTGGACGCGGCTGTCACCGGGGGACGAGGCCGACATCAACCGCGCGCGAGCAGGCCTCCGACCACGCCAAGCGACTGGCCAACGTCGGCGGGGGACATCTGACCGAGGACGCGGCCCGGGCGGCGTTCCTGCGCGCGCAGTTCCCGGCGCTGCAGCTGCGCGACGCCGCGCCGGCGCTCGACGCGATGCGAACGATCAAGAGCGCGCGCGAGATAGAGATCCTCCGCGAGAACGGCCGCATCAGCGCCGAGGCGATCCGCCGCGCCATCCTCGCCACGCGCGAGAACGGCTTCGAGTACCGAGATCGAGGCCGAGGCCACCTACTGGATGTTCCGCCACGGCATCCAGGGGAACTCGTTCCCGCCAATCGTCGGGTCGGGGCCGAACGTCAACGTGTGGCACTACCAGGAGAACGGCCGGCAGTACAAGGACGGCGACCTGGTGGTGATGGACTACGGCGGCGCGCTCGACTACCTGGGCGTGGACATCACCCGCACCTGGCCGGTGTCGGGCGCGTTCGACGACCTGCAGCTCGGCGCCTACCGGTGCGCGCTCGAGGCGCAGAAGGCGATCATTGCCGCCATGAAGCCGGGGGCGACGAGGCGCGAGACGGCCGAGATCGGCCGCGCGATCTACCAGAAGCACGGCTTTCCCGGCGGCGCGAGCGCGGGGCACTACGTGGGCATGAGCGTGCACGACGTGGGCGACGGCTCACTGCCGTTCAGGCCGGGGATGGTCATCGCCGTCGAGCCGATCGTCGAGGACGCCTCGAAGCAGCTCCACGTCCGCATCGAGGACACCGTCCTCATCACCGAGGCCGGGCCCGAGATCCTCACCTCGGGCGTGCCGAAGGAAGCCGACGAGGTCCTGGCGCTGGTGCAGCAGGCACGCAAGAAGAACACGGCGCGCTGACAAATCGATCGGGACGAATTTCAGTTTCTGCCACCGGCGAGATCGAAGGTGGCAGAAACTGAAATTCGTCCCGATCGATTTTCGGGTTCCTCGCCCTTCAGCTTGTTCCCGTAGCCGATCACCAGCAGCGAGAGCACGAGCACCACCAGGCTCGCCCCCAGGAGCGCCCGCGTGCGGGCGCTCACCCCGCGCCACTCGCCCAGCCCGATGCCCAGCAGCGTGCTGAACACGATCTGGCTCGACATCAGCACCGTCCACCCCGCGAACGCCAACTCGCCGATCGTCGCGTCCGCGGTCTTGAAGAAGACGAACTGCAGGCACCAGATCAGCCCGGCAAGCCCCGCGAAGAGGAAGTTGCCCGCCAGCGGCGCGCCCGCCTTCGTGTAGTCGCCCCCCGTCCCGTTCTTCGCGTTCAGGTACGCGCACCACGCCAGGTTCACCGTGAGTCCGCCGAGCAGCACGACGACCAGCACCGGAATCCCCTTCCAGATCGGCGAGGTGCCCATGGCGACCGCCAGCTGCTCGATCCGGCCTCCGCTGCGCAGGCCGAACGCCATGCCGGCGCTCATCACCCCCGAGAAGACCGCGACCGTCATCCCTTTCCTGAAGTCGAACTCGGCCACCGTCTTCTTCTTCTCCTCCTCGGGCAGTTCGCGCTCCTTCGACATGCCGGCCATGCCGACCATGACGATGCCGGCCAGCGCAATCAGAACCCCGGCGAGCGTCGCCTGCCCCGAGCCCGCGGCGAACAGGCCCCCCAGCTCGCCCAGGAAGGCCGGCGGGATCAGCGTGCCGGCCGACGCGCAGAGGCCGCTCCCAACGGCCAGGCCGAGCCCCACGCCCAGGTAGCGGATCATCAGGCCCCAGGTGAGACCCCCGAAGCCCCACATCGCGCCGAACAGGTAGCAGAGGGCCAGCGTCCGCGTCTCGGTCGCCGAGAGGATGCCGAGCACGCGCGGCGACACGACGAAGGCGAGCACCCAGGGAAACAGGAGGAGGCCGACGAGGGCGTAGACCAGCCAGTAGCTCTCCCAGGCCCAGCCCTTCACCTTCTTGAAGGGCAGGTAGAACACCGCGCCCGTCAACCCGCCCAGGACGTACAGCAGCAACCCGACGACAGGATTCGCCTCGTTCATGCCAGCCCCTAGCTCCTAGCCCCCAGCTCCTAGCCCCTAGCCCTAGCCCCTAGCCCCCAGCACGTTCGCTTCGTAGCGCTTCACCTCGCGCAGCCACTCGTTCCCGCCGGGCACGCTCGTCCGCCGGCAGTGCTCGTCCCACACCGGCCCGAAGGGCATCACCTTCATGTCCTCCATCAGCGCCAGGCGGGTGGTGTAGTCTCCCTCGAGCTCGGCCCGCCGCAGCGCCGGCAGCGGCGCGAGCGCCGCGAACAGCAGCGCCTTCAGCATGTTGCGGGTGCCGATCACCCAGGCGGCGACGCGGTTGATGCTGGCGTCGAAGTAGTCGAGGCCGATGTGGACGCGGTCGCCGTAGCCCCCCCAGACCACCTCCTGCGCGATCGCCTGGAGATCGTCGGTGAGAGTGACGACGTGGTCGCTGTCCCAGCGGACGCCCCGGCTGACGTGCAGCACGATCTCGGGCAGGAAGCACAGCGCCGACGAGATCTTGTCGGCGATTCCCTCGGTCGGGTGGTAGTGCCCGGCGTCGAGCGTGAGCAGCGTGCCGCGGCTGACGGCGTACCCGAGGTAGAACTCGTGCGAGCCGGCCGTGTAGCTCTCGGCCCCGATGCCGAAGAGCTTCGGCTCGACCGAGTCGAGGTTGTGCCGCTTGTCGATCGGCTTCGCGAAGATGGCGTCGAGCGACTCGACGAGCCGCTCGCGGGGGCCGCGCCGGTCGGCCGGCGTGTCCTTCATGCCGTCCGGGATCCACAGGTTCGTCACGCACGTCGTGCCAAGCGCCTCGCCGATGGCGGCGCCAATCTCGCGGCAGCGGATGCCGTGCTCGATCCAGAACCGGCGGATCCCGGCGTCCGGGTGCGTGAGGGTCAGGCCGCGGTCCACCCGCGGGTGCCCGAAGTAGGTCTCGTTGAAGTCGATGCCGATGCCGAGCGCCTTCGCCCAGGCGATCCAGTTCCGAAACTGTTCGATGCCGAGCTGGTCGCGCTCGACCGTGCGGCCGCCCGTCTCGGCGTAGCTGGCGTGCAGGCTCATCCGGTGCCGGCCGGGGGTCAGCGAGAGCGCCTTCTCGAAGTCGGCGCGCAGCTCGTCCGGCGTCCGCGCCTTGCCCGGGTAGTTCCCGGTGACGGCCAGGCCGCCCCCCGGCGCCTCGCCCGCGTTCTCGAACCCTCCCACGTCGTCGCCCTGCCAGCAGTGGATCGAGATCGAGTAGGCGGCCAGCTGCGCGAGGGCGGCGTCGGCGTCCACGCCCACGGCGGCATAGCGATCGCGGGCCAGCTTGTAGGCAGCTTCCGTGTCGGCGTGATAGGTCATGGTCTCCTGCCGGTGCATTGTTGGAGAACCCGGGGGGTGGGGTCAACGTATCTTTCTAGCGATCAGGGATCAGGGAGGGTCGAGTGCGCGTGGCGAAGCTGGCGTGCGCGGCGGTGGTGGGGATGTTGGTCGCGACGGCGACCGCGCAGGACCTCGACTCGTTCATGGCCCGCGTGCTCGAGCGGCGCGACGAGGCGTGGCGGACGCTCCACGACTACGTCCTGAGCGAGCGCGAGCAGTTCCAGATCCTCGGGCCGGGCGACGTGCCCCTGCACGGCGAGCGCCGCGAGTACAGCTGGTACGTCCGCGAGGGATTCCTGGTCCGCAGCCCGGTCCGTGCCAACGGCGTCGAGTTGAAGGACGCCGAGCGCCGCGAGTACGAAGAGAAGTGGGTCAAGCAGGAGCAGGACCGCGAGCGCCGGGCCGCCGAACGCGAGGCGAAGAAGGCCGCGGGGCAGGCCGAGTCCGGGAGGCCGCCGCGCGCCGAGTCCGCGGAGGGTGACCCCTCGCTCGACGAGTTCGTGGGGCAGCGCGGCGAGCCGCGGTTCATCTCCGAGGCCTACTTCCTGCGCTTCAAGTTCGAGCCGGGCAACTACTACCTGGTCGGCCGCGAGCAGCTCGACGGGCGCGAGGTGCTGCGCATCGAGTACTACCCGTCGCGCCTCTTCGGCGACGAGCACGAGGGCAAGGGGGAGGGCAAGGCCGAGGGCAAGGGCAAGGGCGAGGGTAAGGGCAAGGGCAAGGCCGAGGGCAAGGGTGAGGGTAAGGGCAAGGCCGAGGGCAAGGGTGAGGGCAAGGAGCCCGAGCGCGACCGCGACGACCAGCTCGAGCGCGACATCGACCGCAAGATGAACAAGGCGGCGCTGGTCACCCTCTGGGTCGATCCCGCCGAGCATCAGGTCGTGCGCTACACCTTCGACAACATGGACTTCGGCTTCCTCCCCGGCCGGTGGCTGGTCCGCGTGGACGGTGCCTCGGCCTCGATGACGATGGCCCGCGTCCTCGACGGCGTCTGGCTGCCGTCCCGCATCTCGATGTCGGCGGGGCTCAGCCTCGCCAACGGCGGCTATCGCTTCCAGTACGGCCGCGAGTTCTACGACTACCGGAAGGCGGAAGTTGGTGCGCGCATTCGCAGCTATGTTCCCCGCCAGCCGTAACCGGGTGGTGCTCGCCCTGCTCGCCGCGCTGATGGTGACGGCCGCGCCCGTCCGGGGCCAGGCCCCGGCGGCCGAGACGATCGCCGAGGTGCGCGTGCACGGCAACCACACCACGCCGGATGCCGACGTGCTCGCCCTCGCCGGCCTCGCCGTGGGCCAGCCGCTGACCCCGGCGACCGTCGCCGAGGCCGAGCACCGGCTTCGCGAGAGCGGTCGCTTCGCCTCGGCCGAGATCCGCAAGCGCTACCGTTCCCTCGACCGCCTCGACGAGGTGGCCCTCGTCATCGTCGTCCGCGAGCACCAGGTGGTGGAGGACCCGGCCTTGCCGACGCCGGCGGTCGTGCGCCCGTTCAAGCGGTTGCTGGCGAGCGGGATGCTCATGCCGATCGTCTCCTACACCGACGGCTACGGCTTCACCTACGGGGCGCGCGTGTCGTTCGTCCATGTGCTTGGCCAGGGCGGCCGCGTGTCGGTGCCTCTTACCTGGGGCGCCACCCGGCGTGCGGCGGTCGAACTCGAGAAGCGCGTGCCCGCGGGGCCCGTCGATCGCCTGGTGGGGGGCGTGGAGACCTGGCGGCGCGAGAACCCGTTCTACGAGCAGCACGAGCGGAGGGTGGGCGGCTGGATCGGCGCGTCGGGGCGCGTCGCCGGGCCGCTGAGGGCTGGCGTGCGGGGATCGATCGCCGACGTGCGGTTCGGGGCGGCCGGCAGGGACGCCGGCCCCACCGTGGTGGACGAGCGGCTGTCCACCTACGGAGCCGAGGTCTCGGTGGACACGCGCCACGACCCGGTCTTCCCCCGCAACGCGCTCTACGTGCGGGGCGCGTGGGAGGCGTTGAGGCCCGAGACGAGCGGCGACGCCAACAGGAGGGCCGCCGAGGCGCGCGCCTACGTCGGACTGATCCGGCAGTCGGTCTTCTCGGTCCGCTGGCAGTACACCGGGAGCGACGCTCCGCTGCCGCTCTACGAGCGCGCGCTGCTCGGCGGGGCCGATTCGGTGCGCGGCTACGAGGCGGGACGCGAGAGCGGCGACAACCTGATGGCCGCCTCGGCGGAACTGCGAGTGCCGCTCAACTCGCCGCTGAAGATCAGCCGCGCGGGCATCAGCCTCTTCGTGGATCGCGGCAGGGTGTGGGATCACGGGGCGAGGGCGTCGGACTCGCCGTGGCGCACTGGCGGGGGCGTGGGGTTCTTCTTCCTCGCCAGCCTCTTCCAGGTGAACGCCGACGTCGCCGTGCGCGACGGCGGCGGCGTGCGCGTGCACGTCAGCACCGGGCTGCAGTTCTGAGGCGCCGGCTAGCGGCCGGCGGCCTGGGCGATCGCGATCCGCGTCTTCAGCCGGTCGCGCTCGGTGCACTCGCGCTCGTCGCCCGCCTGGCAGGCCTGGTCGAGCATCGCGATGGCTCGGGCGAAGAACCGCTGCGCCGATGCCAGGTCCGCCGGCACGAGCGTGCCGGCCAGGTAGATCGTCCCGGCCGAGACGCAGGCGTCCACGAACTCGCCATCGCAGGCCTGTCCATACCAGGACAGCGCCTTCTGCCCGTCAGCCCGCACTCCCTCGCCGGCCTCGTACGAGTGGCCCAACTGGTGGCACCCCGGCGCCCACCCGGCCGTGCAGGATCGCTCGTAGAGGGCCGCCGCGCGGACGAAGTCGTCGCGCTCCGCGAAGGCGAGCCCCAGGTTCAGGCATCCCGCCGAGCTTCCGCCATCGCAGGCCCGCTCGAACAGCGCATCGGCCCGCCCGGCCCCGCCCTCGAGTGCGCTCGTCTGCCGGAACATCTCGCCCAGCGTGTTGCACGCGTCGAACACGCCGCCGTCGCACGCCTTGGCGTACGCCTCGCCCGCCCGCGCCAGGTCCTGCTCGACGCCCTGCCCGACGGAATACATGTCGCCCAGCTCGGTGCAGGCGGCAACCTCGCCCGCGAGGCACCGTGCCTTCAGCCTCGACGGCTCACCGCAGGCCACCAGGGGGAGCACGAGCGTGAGGGCCGCGGCGGCCAGCAGGCGGGAACGTCGGGTCGTCATCGCGTTCGTCACATCCTCCCACGTAGTAGAATCGGTCGGCATCTCGAGTGTCTCACGGAAGGAGTTCCATGCTGGCACGCGCCGCCCTCGTCCTCGCCCTCGTCGGCCTGTCCCTGCCCGCCGGTGCCCAGACGGTGGACGAGCTGATCGCCCGAAACCTCGAGGCCAAGGGGGGCCTCGAACGGATCAAGAGCGTCGAGACGCTGCGCATGACGGGGCGGACCACGGTGGGCCCGGGCACCGAGGCCCCCTTTGTCATGGAAATCAAGCGCCCCAACAGGATGCGGATGGACGTCACGCTGCGGGGCGAGACGATGACGCAGGCCTTCGACGGGAAGACCGGGTGGCAGGTGGCCCCCGACCCGGGCAAGACCGAGCCCCAGGTGCTCCCGCCGCAGGCGACGCGCGGCATGGAGGAACAGGCCGACTTCTACGGCCCGCTGGTGGACGCGAAGGCGAAGGGGCTCGCGATCGAGTACGGCGGCGTGGTGAAGCTCGACACCGGCGAGGCGCACCGGCTGGATCTGACGACCAAGTCCGGAGAGAAGCGCTCGGTCTTCCTCGATGCGAAGACCTACCTCGAGGTCCGGGGCGAGGCGACCGTCACCGTCGGCGGGCGCACGCTCACGATGATCAATCTCATCGGCGACTATCGCCAGGTGGACGGCCTCGTGCTCCCGCACAAGATGGAGTCGGGGCCGCGGGGTGCGCCCCAGCGGATGCGGATGACGATCGACAAGATCGAGCTGAACGTCCCGATCGACGACGCACGGTTTGCGATGCCGGGGCGGGGGTAGCGCAGGGCTTCAGCCCTGCGGCGGCAGCCCTGCGGCGGTAGAGCAGGGCTTCAGCCCTGCTCCTCCACCTGTCACCCACCTAGCTTCCGACCGTGAAGCTGACCGTGGCCTGCGTCCCTTCCCACCACATGCCCAGCGTGCCCCCCTGCTGGGTCATGTCGAGGAACCCGATCGTGAACTGGTCGAGCAAGAACGGGAGCGCGCCGACCGTCATCGGCACCCGCAGCACGTCCTGCGCCTGATCGTAGTTGGTCGAACCCCATGTCGTCGTCTTGTTGGCCGGGTCGTACTTCTGCTGGAACGCCTGCTTCGAGAGGATGAGCGTCCAGGCGCCCGGCTTCAGGTCCACGAACAGGCTGTACTCGCCGGCCGGCAGCGTCTTCCCCCCAAACACCAGCGGCACCTCGGTCATGAAGCGGGTCGTCTGGTTGGCGCCCGCCCGCCAGACCGGGTCCGAGCCGGAGACTGCCTTGCCGTAGTCCGCGCCGGCGCCGAAGATGTCCTTGCGGGCGCGCAGGATCGGCCGGCTGTATGTGACCTCGATCCACTTGCCGTCCTGGTAGCGGGGCGCGGCGCCCGGCTTCTCGGCCGGCACCCACTTGCCGCCCACCTGCGTGGCGGCGGTTCCCGCGGGGCTGGCGGCGCGGCGCGGGGCCTGCTGCGCTGCCGGGGCCTGCGGTGTTGGCTGCTGCGCCGCCTGCTGGCCGGCGTAGGTGGCGACACTGGCAGTCACGAACGCCAGGGCGAGGAAACGCGCGCTCTTCATACGCAGTCTCTCCTTGGAAAGGTGGACCCGGAACCTGTGATGGAGACGCGGACAGGATACCTCATCCAGTCTGCTCTGCGTCCTGCCGTCGTCCCGCCATGAGGAACACGTTCCCCGCCGTCCGTCCGGCGAGCAGGCCGAGGGCCGCGGCCAGGGCGCCGACCAGGCTCAGCCGCGTCACCGTCAGCCAGAGCACCAGCACGATGACCGTCGCCTCGACGGCCGTGGCGGCAGTGATGAGGCGCGTGCGCCGCTCGATCACCAGCAGCGCGCGCTGCAGGGCGAGCAGGTAGTCGAGAGCGGGCACGATCGCCAGAACGCGTGCCGGCCACAGTGCAAACTGCGCGAGCGCCGGGGCGAGCCCCGCGACCCGCTCGAACCAGACCACCGCGAGAGGCGTGAACAGCACCACCGCGAGCAGCGCCACCGAGACGCCGGCCAACAGTACCGCCACCCGGAAGATCTGTCGTTCGTTCTCGCGCCCCGCCCCGGCGAGCGCCACGCCAACCTCCTGGTAGGCGAGCGCGCCGCTCCGGAACATGAAGAGCAGGCCGCTCACCACCGGCAGCACCGCGAGCGACTCGACCGGCGAGCGGCTGCGCCCCATGAAGAAGGTCACCATCGGGTTGACGACGATGGCCAGCAGCGAGGTCAGCGCGAGCGGGTAGTAGAAGCGCAGGATCTCCGGCATGCCGGGCCGCGGGCCGTCGGCGGGCGCCTCGGCCAGCAGCGCCGCCACGATCCGCCTCGCCATGAACCGGCTCGCGGCCGCCTCGGCGACCACCCCGAAGGCCAGCGCCAGCGAGCCGACGTAGGCCCCGGGCAGCCTGGTCCACGCGGCCAGGCCCAGGGCGGCCAGCGACATCGACACCAGGCGGACGACCGTGCCGTAAGCGACGCGGCGCGGCTGGCGGTGGCGCACCAGGATCCCCTGGTAGAACCGCCGGAAGCCGATCGCCGCCGGCCACGGCAGCAGCAGTGCGGTCGCGACGTGCGTGCGGCTGGCGAGGTCGGGCGGCAGGCCGATCAGGCGGTCGGTGAGGAAGCGGAAGACCGGGGGCAGCAGGCCGAGCGCCATCGCCACCGTGACGGCGGCGAGCAGCAGTCGCATGAAGCGGCGGAGGGCGAGGAACGAGCCGCGGTCGCCGACCAGCGCGTTGGCGGCCGTCATCATCATGATGACCGGCGCCTCGGCGATGAAGGCGAACGAGAAGGCGACGCCGTAGGCCGCGAGGTTCGGGATCGGATCGGCGAGGCGCGCGATGATCGCGGCGACGTAAGGGCCCTCGACGGCCATCATCAGCCACGTGGCGGCCAGTGGCAGCCAGAACGCCAGGATGGTCCGGGCGCCGATGGCGGTCGAGGTCTGGCTCGGCGGTGAGGGCGGCGTCACAACGGCGGTCTCAAGCAGCCATTTTAGCCCTGTTGTGTGCTATTCTCCGGGCCGTCCTTTTCGGGGCGGCGTCCCTTTTCATTGCGCGGAGACGATCATGAAGACGATCGACTTGTCGCTCTCGAACCTGAACGAGCTGTTCCCCCCGGACTTCAGCCAGGAGCAGTTGGCGAAGGCGAAGACCGCCTTCCTCAAGGAGCTCGCGCTGCACGCCCACAAGTTCTACGGCGGGAAGATGGTCTCGATGCCGAAGGCCGGCATCTACGGCTTCAACTGGTTCAACGTCTGGTACACCCCCGGCGTCTCGGCGGTGTCCACGACGATCCGCGACGACCATGACGCCTCGTTCGAGCTGAGCAACCGCGGCAACCTGGTGGCGGTCGTCTCCGACTCGACCCGCGTGCTCGGCGACGGCGACTGCTCCCCGTCGGGCGGCCTCGGCGTGATGGAGGGCAAGGCCTTCCTGATGAAGTACCTCGGCGGCGTGGACGGCGTCGCCCTGTGCGTCAACAGCTACAACGCCGCCGGCAAGCACGACCCCGACAAGATCATCGAGTTCGTGAAGATGGTCGAGCCGAGCTTCGGCGCCGTGAACCTCGAGGACATCTCGCAGCCGAACTGTTACAAGGTGCTCGACACGCTGCGCGAGGCCTGCGACATCCCCGTGTGGCACGACGACGCGCAGGGGACGGGGAGCGTCACGCTTGCGGGGCTGATCAACGCGCTGCGGATCGTCGACAAGCCGATCGACCAGGTGCGGATCGTCTTCTACGGTGCCGGGGCGTCGAACACCACGATCGCGCGCCTGATTCTGATGGCCGGCGCCGACCCCTCGAAGCTCGTCATGTTCGACACGAAGGGGGGCCTGCACAAGGGGCGAGACGACGTGAAGGCCGACCCGGCGTTCTACCGGAAGTGGGAGCTGTGCGAGCAGACCAACCCCGACCGGATCAGCGAGATCGAGAAGGCGGTGAACGGCGCCGACGTGCTCATCGCGCTGAGCAAGCCGGGCCCCGACACGGTGAAGGCCGGCTGGATCCGGGCGATGGCGAAGAAGGCGGTCGTGTTCTGCTGCGCCAACCCGGTGCCCGAGATCTACCCGTACGCGGCGAAGGATGCGGGGGCGTACATCGTGGCGACCGGCCGCGGCGACTTCCCGAACCAGGTCAACAACTCGATGGGGTTCCCGGGGATCCTCAAGGGCGCCCTGCTGGTACGGGCCCGCAAGATCACCGACGAGATGGCGATTGCGGCCGCCTACTCGGTGGCGAACTTCGCCCAGAAGAAGGGGATTCACCCCGACTACATCATGCCGACGATGGACGAGACCGAGATGTTCGCCGAGGAGGCCGCCGACGTCGCGATGACCGCGATCAAGAATGGCGTGGCGCGCACCATCCTCGACCGTGACACGGTCTACACCCGCACGCTCCACGACATCCAGGAAGCGCGCGACATGATCGGCACGCTGATGAAGGCCGGCTTCATCAAGCCGCCCGACGTCTCGATGCTGCAGGCCGCCGTGGACAAGGCGGTCGCGCTGGTTCGCCCATGACGTCCGTCCGCCCGTGGTAGCGCAGGGCTTTAGCCCTGCGGGACACCGCCATCCGTAGCGCAGGGCTTTAGCCCTGCGGGACACCGCCATCCGTAGCGCAGGGCTTTAGCCCTGCGGGACGCCGCCATCCATGTCCACGTTCAACGCGGAGACGCGGAGACGCGGAGGCGCGGAGAAACACGCCGAGGCACGCAGAAGCCGTGCTCACGACCGTGGCACTGCCCGTCCAGCAGAAGGCGCTGTAGCCAGTAAGCGGAGGTTATGATGAGGAGCATCCTCTTCTCCGCCGTCGTGGGCCTGGTGCTGTCCGCGGCCTGCGGCGGGAGCCCCACCGCACCGCCCACGCCCGTCCTCAGGGTGGACCCCGAGGGAGGCCTCACCGTGGCGCGTCGCGAGACTGGCCAGGTGCGCGCCTGGTACGGGTGCCGGGCGCGCAGCAGGAGGTTACCTCGGCGGCGAGCTGGAGCACTTCGAACGCGCAGGTTGCGACGGTTCGCGCGGGCGTCATCAGTGGGCTCCAATTCGGAACGGTCCTGATCACGGTGGAGTACCAGGGGCAACACCAGACGCTGGCGGCGATCATCCGGCGGCGAACGACCATGGACGGCACCATTCGATTGACGAACGCCGAGGGGAAGCAGACCATCGTCGTCCTGCTGTCGTACATCGAGGATCGGAACGTCGGCTATCACTCCACCTCGCACGCGCAGGCGTCCCTGGACGTCCGCTGGGGCGGCGAGATCGGTTCCATCAGCGATTCCACGGTTCCGCCGGGGCCAGTCCGCGTGTCCGTGCAGGCCATCGAGCAGACCAGCAACCCGAGCCCCTACGTCAGCGATCTCGACTCTCGGGTGGAACTCCTCGATTCGGACACCAAAGAGAGGCTGGCAGTCATCTCCCTGCCGATTCAGCGCGCCACGCTCTCCTACACGGATCGAATGACCTGGACGGTACAGGTGCCGGTCTTCTCGTCCTAGCTGGCGTGGTTGCAGCACGCCTGGCACGCAGGGCCGTACCGTCCACATGGGGCCGTACCGGAGGCGTGAGATCGCTCATCTTCTGGGGGCCGTACCGAAAACGTGAGGGTTTTCACCTTTCGGATACGGCCCCCTCGTCGTGAGGTCTTTCACCTTTTCGGTACGGCCCCAGGGTGGCGGGCTCCATTCCTCCCATCCCGACGGTGGTCTTCGCGAGGGCCGCCGCGGCGACGACAAGAGCGGTCATATGCGGTCATGTCGCTACTTGTCGCAACTTGTCGCTTGATCGCTCCCGCGGCACATTCCTAGGATTGGCGTCTCCCGCAACCCCTGCCCCACGGGAGAAGTTCCATGCACAAACGCTCGCTCGCCTTGACCGCGGTCGTCGCCTGCGCGCTCGCAGCCCCCCTCGTCGCCCGAATCCCCGCGCCGGCGACACCTCAGCAGGAGATGGAGGTCGCGGCGGCCCTGGAACTCGGCATCGACGAGAACATGTTCACCGTCAACCGCACGACCAGGTTCCTGGTGTTCGACTCGTACTTCGACGCGATGGACGTGAGCGCGACGAACCTCCACAGCGACTTCGCGTACCAGGAGCCTCAGCGGCTTAGGCAGGCCAACCAGTCCTGGCTCAATAGGCAGGGATTCGGCGCCGACGTGCGGGGCGCGTACGTGTCCGGTGCCGCCGCGTGGTGCTTCCACAACGGCGGCGGTTTCCGGATGGACGGATCGAAGCTCCAGTCGAAGCTTCAAGCCGAGGAGAAGAGCTTTCTCACTTGCCTGGTCAGTTATGTCTACTCCGGCTCCTGTCAATAGGTGAACGGCATCATGAAGAGCCTATACGGAGTCATCGTCATCGGTAGTGCCCTGCTGTCCGCTGGGGCGTGTAACGGAAGTCCGACCGCGCCGGCCCCCCCTGTGCTCAGGCTGGACCCGGAAACCGGTCTGACGGTGGCGCGCCGACGCTGCCCGCCAACGGACGTATGACTTGGGCGGTGCAGGTGCCAGTGTTCTCGTCGCAGCGTTCACCGACGGGGCCGGAGCGAGCCGGACAAGGCCGCCAGCCTGACCTCAGTGCCGCGCGAAGAGCCGCGCCGCGCCCAGCGCCAGCAGCACGCCGACGATGACCGGCCCGATCGGCTGGTCGAAGCGGAACGCGAGCGCGAACGCCACGACGTAGGCGGCGACGCTGATCGCGACTCCCAGGGCGATCGTCTTGAACCAGCCGCGCGCGAAGCGGAAGGCGATCCAGGGCGCCAGGAAGACGACGGCGAAGGCGGCCATCACGCCGATCGCGGTGGCGGCCAGCGCGAGCGTGACCGCGACGAGGACGTCGAAGACGATCTCGTGCCGCGGGTTCGGCTTGCCGTTCGCGGCGAAGTGGTCGGGGAAGAAGCGGGCGAGCAGCAGGCGCGGCGCCAGCCACGGCAGCAGGCCGAACTGGACGAGGCCGACGGCGGCCAGCGCCTGCAGGTGGCTCGCGTCGGTGAAGTAGAGCTGCCCCTCGGTCAGTGCGTGCGAGAGATCGTCGCCGTGCGCGCTGTTGGCCGCGAGCAGCAGCGCGACCGTCCAGCCGAGCAGCAGCATCAGCGCGTACGACTCGTTCCCCTTCGGCCCGAAGAAGGTCTTCGCGAGCGCCGCCACGACGGCGGCGGTCAGCGCCACCAGGGCGATCGGCGCGTTCCAGAAGGCGCCCACCATCACGCCGGCCGCCGCGGCCTGCGCCAGGCCGAGCGACGCCAGCCACTCTTCCCGCAGCCGCACGTGCGCCCCCACCAGCGGCAGCAGGACGGCCAGCAGCAGGCCGTTGACGAACGGCAGCAGGAACATCGGGTGGAGCAGGTCGGCGAAGCTCATACCGCCACCTCGACGATCCGGGAGCACACGGTCTCGACGAGGTCGTGCTCGTGGCTCACGACGAGCACGCCGCGCCCGGCCGTGCGCGACTGGTGCAGCACCTCGATGAGCGTCTCCCGCGCTCGCGGGTCCATGTTGTTGTCGGGTTCGTCGAGCAGCACCAGGTCGGCCGGCGACCCCAGGCAGGCCCACACGTGCAGCAACTGGAACTGGCCGCCGCTCAACTCGTCGAGCCGGAGATCGAGCAGGCCGGTCAGTTGCGGCGGCGGCGCGTGGCGCGCGGCGTCGGTGAGCCGCAGGTACTCGCGACCGGTGATCGGCATCTCGGCGAGGCGGACGGGGCGCTGCGCCTGCACGACGGTCGCAATCGGGCCGTCGCCCCGGCGCACCGTGCCCGAGAAGGTCCGCGCGCGCCCGATGAGCGCACGAAGCACCGTGGACTTGCCCGAGCCGTTGGGCCCGGCCAGCCCCAGGATCTCGCCCCGGTGGAGGCGGAAGGAGACGGGGCCGACAACCGGGTCGCGGTAGCCGGCCACCAGGTCCTCGACGTCGAGCAGCAGATCGTTCGTCACTTGGCGCTCGCGATGGCCGCCACCCAGCCGTCGAGGTGGGCCAGGTAGGCGTTCAGGTCGGCGTCGGCCGGCGCCTCGAGCTGCAGCCGCTGTACCGGCCAGCCGAGATTCTTCGCCAGGTAGTCGGGGCCGTCGGACGGCTGGAACGTCGTGTAGAGGATGACGCCGCGCGTCCCCTTGAGCCGGGCCACCGTGTCGCGCAGGTGGCCGGCCGTCGGGGGCACGCCCGGGACCGGCTCGACGTACCCGACGATGGGCACGCCGAGCAGGTCGGCAAGATAGTTGGCGTCCTTGTGGAACAGCAGGACGCCCGCCACCCCGGCGGCGCGCCCCTTCCACTGCGCGACCCGGTCGGCTGCTGCCTTCGCGAACGCCTCGGCGTTGGCGTTGAACGCCTGCGCCGAGGCCGGCCGCAGCTGGGCGAGCCGCGAGGCCAGCGCCTTCGCCGCGGCGGCCAGGCGCTGCGGGTCCATGTAGTAGTGCGGGTTGCCGATCGGGTGGACGTCGCCGCGCGATCGATCCGCCGCCTGCCCCTTCTCGAGCAGATCCACGAACGCCGCCCCCTCGAAGGAGCCGGGCTGGCCGGGGAGGATCTTCCCGTTGCCCGCGCTGCGCAGCGCCGCCGGCAGCCATCCGATCTCCAAGTCGGCGCCGACGGCGACCAGCAGGTCGGCGCGCCTGAGGGCGAGCATCATGCTCGGGCGCGCGAGCAGGTAGTGGGCGTCGCGGTCGGGCGGCGCCAGCACCGTCACCTTCACGGCCGGGCCGCCCACGACCCGCGCCAGCACGCCCATGCTCGACGTGGTGGCGACGACATCGACGGGCTGGGCGGCGGCCGGACCGGCCAGCGCCAGGAGCAGCAATGGGAGCAGGAGTTTCATCGTCGTCTCCGGCAACCCTGAAGGGTCGCCCTACGGACATGGCAACCCTGAAGGGTCGCCCTACGGACATGGCAACCCTGAAGGGTCGCCCCGCTTCCTAGAACGTGTGCGCGCCGTGGGCGCCCAGGCTGATCTGCAGTTGCACCCACACCTGGTTCGCCTTCTCGCGCACGCCGCCGACCGGCGCGTCCCCCCGCGTGTACTGGGCGCGCAGCAGCGAGAACTCGGTCGGGATGAACGTCAGGGCCGCGGTATACCGCCGCACCGATTCGAGGTCCAGGAGGCCAGCCCGCGTGCGAACCTCGTTGGTCAGGCCGGCGGCGTCGAACCGCAGCCCGGCCTTCCAGCGCGCCGCGAAGCCGTACACCCCCTGCAGGTAGAACCCGTCCTGCGTGCGGTCTCGCGCGAGGGCGCCGGCCCCGGACGCGACCGTCAGATCCTGCCGGCGCCGGAAGTACTCGCCCTGCACGGTGATGTCGCCCACGCCCCACTGCCTGCCCGAGTCGTATTGGTAGACGACGTCGGCGCCGACCAGCGTGCCGGTCCCATCGAGCGGCTCGTCGCCCGCCTGCCCCTCGGCGAACTCCTGGTGCACGCGCGCCCGCGCCACCGAGCCTCCGACCTGCAGCGTGTGACTGTCCCCCAGGTTCGGTGAGACCTTCACGAAGCCGGTGAGCAGCCGCGGCCCGGCCTTCTCGGGGAAGCCCTCGGCCGCCGACGGCCCCAGCTGTTGGGCGAACGCCTCGTTGGCACCTTGCAGCAGCTCGCCGCCGAAGAGGACGTAGACCGGAAGCGACGGCAGCCAGGTGACCTGCAGCCCGGCCTCGTTCAGCGTGCCGCCGAGCAGGTGCGAGTAGGGGAGCGGCGCGTCGACGAAGTCCCACTGGTGCGGGTGCTTCCCGTTCAGGTACCCGATCCCGCTGTAGAACTTTCCGGCCCGCACCTGGAGGCCCGGCGCCAGCGCGCGCGTCTGGACGTAGACCTCCTCGGCCTCGATCTCGCCGTCGCCGATCGCGAGGATCGCCCAGGCGTCGAAATAGGGATCGACGGCCCCGGAGAACGCCACCTCGACCTCGCGCAGGTTGAACCCGCGCTCGAGGCCGGCGCCGTGGGCGTGGCCCCCGCCGGCCGCGTGACGCGCGAAGCCGTCGGCGTCCGAGATCAGCTCGGCCGCCGAGCCGTCGCGATTGTCGTTGTAGTACGCGACGTCCGGGATGACGGAGATGGCGGGGTTGAAGCGACTCGCGTCGCCCGCGGCCTGTGCCGGCTGCGCCGGCGCCTCCTGCCTCGCCCCCGCGGCCAGGCCGCACGAGGCTGGCCGCGCGCCGCCGGCCGGCTGCGAGCACGCAAGGGACCATGCGAGGAATGCGACGTCGATGATCATCGCGGCCTCCTGCGCGGCGTTGGGGGGGCCTTCCGCCGGCGAGCGGCACGGGCTTCCGCCGCGGGCGGCAGGCAGGCGGGGCAACGGCCGTAGAGGATCACATCGTGGTCCTCGACGGAGAAACCGGGCGGAGCCGGCATCGCGAACTCGCCCGGGCAGGCCTCCACCTCGTAGACGCGCGCGCACGAGCGGCAGTGGAAGTGGTGGTGGTGATCCTTGCCCGAGGCCTCGTAGCGTGGCGCGTCGCCCGGCAGGTCCACCTGCCGCAGCGCCCCCTCGTCCTGCATCCGCCTGACCGCCCGGTATACCGTGGCGATGCCGAGACCGGGCACGACCCGGCGTGCCGCCGACAGGATCTCGGTCGCCGACAGCGGGCGGCCCGCGCCCTCCACCGCCTCGCGGATCGCGCGCCGCTGGCTGGTGTCCCGCGATGACCGCTCCCGGACGCGCACGTCGTCCATCTCTACCTCACGGGGATGGAAAAGGGATACCACACGTCGATGGCCAGGCCGGCGACCATCGCGACCGCGGCCAGCCACGCCAGCACCGTCAGCGCCTGCCGCAGCCGGGCTTCGCGCAGCAGCACGATCGGCCCGAACCCCGCCCCCGCCGACAGGCCGGCCACAGCCGTGCCGAATGGCAGCCCGGCCTTGAGGAACGCCTCGGTGATCGCGACCGACGCCGCGCAGTTGGGGATCATCCCGAACAGCGTCACCGCGGCAACCCGCGGCACCGACCATCCCGGTGCGCCGGTCAGCCACGAGACACGGTCCGCCCCCCACGCCAGCATCAAGCCGAGCAACAAGGTGGCCGAGAACACCCAGGCGACGACGATGGCCGAGTGGCGCACGCCGTGGCGCACGATCTCCGTCCACGACACCGTCTCGGTGTGGCTGTGGATCACGTGGCCGGTCGGCGGCAGCTCGGAGTAGCGGCGGCCGAGCACGAGGTCGGCCAGGTAGCCGGCGGCGACCGCGATGACCACCTTCAGCGCGACGAAGGTGACGACGATGCGGGCGTGGCGCCCCCCGGCGATCATCAGCGGCAGCGCCTCGTCCGAGGTGGCGAGATAGGTGGCCAGCACGGTCCCCAGGCTGACGCGGCCCGACGCGAAGAGCGAGGTGACCAGCACCGACATGCTGCACTGCGGGATGATGCCGAGCAGCGTGCCGACCAGCGGGCCGGCCGGGCCGCCGAGCCGGAAGCGCCGCACCAGCCCGGGCACCTCACGGTGCGAGAGGTACTCCAGCAGGATGTAGACCGGCACCAGCACCGGCAACATCCGGAGGGTGTCGTGCACGCTCTCGACCAGGACCTTGCCGATCATCGTCGCCGCCGCAGCCTGTTGATAATGATAAATACTTATCACTAAAACGCTCGGGAGGCAAGCCGGCGGTGCGACCTCGACGGCCCCAGGTGGTGGCTGAGGCGGCCCCGGCGCCCGGAGGGCGCGGCGGTTGCAGGGGGGAACGCCGTGGACACGAGCCCCGGGGACGCGCGGAAGACCGAGGTGAGGCTAGCAGCCCTCGCCGACATCCACTTCGGGCGTGCCTCGCAGGGCAGCCTGCAGGGGCTGTTCGCCCAGGCCTCCGCGGCCGCCGACATCCTGCTGCTCGCCGGCGACCTCACGTCGTACGGCCTGCCCGAGGAGGCGCAGGTCCTGGCTCGCGACCTGACCACCGCCGCGAAGATCCCGGTGATCGCGGTGCTCGGCAACCACGAGTACGAGTCGGGGAAAGAGGGCGAGGTCGCCGCGATCCTGGGCGAGGCCGGCGTGCGGCTGCTCGATGGCGAGCCATGCGAGCTGATGGGCGTCGGCTTCGCCGGCGTGAAGGGGTTCGGCGGCGGCTTCGACCGCAGGGCCCTCGAGCCGTGGGGCGAGCCCACCATGAAGCAGTTCGTGCACGACGCGGTGCACGAGACGCTGAAGCTGGGGTCGGCCCTGGGCCGCATCCGCGCCGAGCGCCGCGTCGTCCTGCTGCACTACGCCCCGATCCGCGCGACCGTCGAGGGCGAGCCCCCCGAGATCTTCCCGTTCATGGGCTCGAGCCGCCTCGAGGAGCCGATCGACCGCTACCGCGTGAACGTGGTCTTTCACGGGCACGCGCACCACGGACGTCCCGAGGGGCGCACGCGCGGGGGCGTCCCGGTGTTCAACGTCGCGGTGTCGCTGCTGCGGCGGCACTACCCCGACCGCCCGGCGTTCCGCCTGGTCACGATCCCTCTCGTGCGGGGGCCGGCGAGGGCCGAGGACGAGGATGAGAGGCACGATTCCTGCACGCCTCCGGGCGCGGACATCGCGAGGTGAGCGGCATGCCGGACGTACGCGCCACGGCAAGGGAGCTGGCGGCGGCGCAGCAGGTGTATCGCGACGGTCTCGACGCGCTGTGCGCCCTCGGCCTGCCGTTCCTGGTCGGCGGCGCCTACGCGTTTGCGCAGTACACCGGCATCGAGCGGTTCACGAAGGACTTCGACGTCTTCGTGTCGTCCGACAACGTCGAGCCGGTGCTCGGCGCGCTCGATGGAGCGGGCTTCACGATCGAGCGGCCGTTTCCGCACTGGCTGGCGAAAGCCTATCGCGGCGACGACTTCCTCGACCTGATCTACAGCTCGGGCAATGGCGTCGCCCGCGTGGACGAGCGGTGGTTCGAGCACGCGATCGAGGGCGAAGTGCTCGGGCGCCGGGTACGCCTGGTGCCGCCCGAGGAGATGCTCTGGTCGAAGAGCTTCATCATGGAGCGCGAGCGGTACGACGGGGCCGACGTCGCCCACGTCCTGCGGGCGCTCGCGCCCACCCTCGACTGGAAGCGGCTGCTCGATCGCTTCGGCGGCTACTGGCGGGTGCTCCTGGGCCACGCCGTCCTCTTTGGCTTCATCTACCCGGGCGAGCGCGATCGCATCCCGGCGTGGGTGATGGAGACGCTGATCGGGCGGCTCGAGCAGGACCTGCGCACGCCGCCGGCGGACGAGGGCCTCTGCCAGGGCACGATCCTCTCCCGGCAGCAATACCTGCCGGACGTCGAGCGGTGGGGTTACCACGATGCCCGCGTCTTTCCCCGCGGGCACATGTCGGCCGACGACACGGCCACCTGGACGGCCGCCATCGGGGACGACAAGTAATCGGGGACGACAAGTAACGGAGGGAACCGGACGGCGGGCGCGGGCTATACTTGAGGGGTCGAGGATTCCACTGAAACACGAGCGGCGGCCGCGCGGCATCGTCGCCGCGTGCCGGGTGAAACGGGGAGGCTATGGGGGACGGCGCGGAAGGCCTGGTTGACGCTCAGGCCCGGATCCAGGATCGGCTCGACGAGCTCGAGCAGCAGCGGGCGACGCAACGGCGCCGGGTGAAGGACCCGGAGCTGGTGCGCGAACTGGAATCGCTGCGCCTCGCGCGGGCCGAGGCCCACCGGCAGGCCGAGGCCACCGCGCACCCGGTGCGGCGGGAACAGCTGCAGCAAGCGATGGTCGAGCTGGACCGTCGGATCACCGATGTGATGGGGAAGCTCGAGTGATCCCGGCCGCGGCGGCGTGCCTCGTCGCCGCGCTCGCGGGGCCGACGGCGCCGACCGCCCCGGCGCGTCCGGCCGGGCTCGAGCAGATTGGCACGGCGGAGATTGCCGACGCGGTGGGGCTGGGGTTGTCGCGCGACGAGGCGCGCCGCGCCGCGTTTCACGAGCGCTACGTGATGCGGCTCGACGGCCCGGTCGTACAATCGCTCGAGGTGGTGACCGAGTTCCGGCGGGCGGTGCTGCTGGCCGAGGAGCGCGGGCGGCAGGGCGAGTCCGCGTGGGCGACGGATCGGGCG
Organism: uncultured Acidobacteriota bacterium; assembly: GCA_963813585.1. Classification (GTDB taxonomy): domain Bacteria; phylum Acidobacteriota; class Vicinamibacteria; order Vicinamibacterales; family Fen-181; genus JARKSS01. The sequence continues at coordinate 5,004,757 of CAWEZL010000001.1, read as the reverse complement.
GCGGCCGCGCTGGCCCCGTATCGCGGCCGCCTCGACTTGGTGCTGCACCTGCGGTTCGACCCGCTGAACGCCTACCGCGCGATGCCTGCCGCCACCGTGGTGATCTACCCTCGCGCGGGTGGCGGGTCGGAGCTGCAGCCGGCCAGCGTGCAGGCGACCCCCGAGAACTTCGCGGGCCCCGTCCCGCCCGGCACCCCGATCCTGGCCGCCACGGTCGAAGCCGCCTTCGCGCGCGCGGACCTCGACCTCTCGCGCCCCGTCCTGGCCGGCATCCTCCTTGACGGCCGCGAGCTGCAGCGGGTCCCGCTCGACCTCACCAGCCTGCGCTGACCTACGACGTCTGCACCGCGAGATAGTTCTCGATCCCCATCTGCTCGATCTGGTCGCGCTGCTGCTCGTCCCAGTCGAGGTGCTTCTCCTCGTCGTGCAGAATCGTCCTGAGCAGGTCGCGCGTCCCCTCGTCGCGCAGCGCGTGCGCCTGCTGCACGGCGTCGTTGTAGATCTTCACCGCGTGCGCCTCGGCGTCGAGGTCGTTGCTCATCATCTCGCGCACGGTCTTGCCGATGTTGACCTGGTTCAGGCGCGAGACGGTGGGCAGCCCCTCGAGGAACAGGATGCGCGCGATGAGCGACTCGGCGTGCTTCATCTCGTCGATCGCCTGCTTCTCGATCGCCTTGTGCAGCTTCTCGAAGCCCCAGTTGTCGCACATCTCGGAGTGGACCATGTACTGGTTGATGGCGGTCAGCTCCTCGGCGAGCAGGTCGTTGAGGGTCTTGATGATGTCGGCGTGCCCTGTCATGGCGCTCCTCGGGTAGGAAGTTGGCGATCCGGTACGGGAGTCCAAAGGATACTTCAGACGGTGGTAGCATGCACGTCGGCCCGGGGCGCCCCCGGGCCGCCACTCGACAGGAGCGACCAGCCATGCGCCACCGCCGGATTGCCGTTTCGGTTGCCTTCCTCGCGCTCGCGGCGCTCGCCGCCGGTGCGGCCGCCCAGCCCGCCGGGCGCGCCCTCTCGCTCGACGACCTGGCCCGCGTCCGCAGCGTCCGCGACCCCGCCGTCTCCCCCGACGGCCAGTGGATCGCCTACGGCGTCGGCACCGTCGATGCCGGGAAGGACAAGCGGGACACCGACCTGTGGATGGTGCGCTGGGACGGCTCCGAGAAGGTGCGCCTGACCGCCACCACCGAGAGCGCCGAGCGCCATCCGCTCTTCAGCCCGGACGGCCGGTACCTGGCGTTCCTCGCCACCCGCGGCGACGACGAGGAGAAGAAGAAGGGTGCGCAGGTCTGGCTGCTGAACCGGGCGGGAGGCGAGGCGCAGAAGCTGACCGACGCCAAGGGCGGCGTCTCGGACTTCGCCTGGTCACCCGACGGCAAGCGTCTGGTCCTCGTGGTCGGCACGTTCGACCCCGCCTCGGACCCCGAGAAGATGGAGGGCTGGAAGCGCAAGACCGAGCCGCCGATCGTCATCGACCGCTACCAGTTCAAGACCGACGAGGGCGGTTACCTGAAGCGCTTCCCGTCGCACCTCTCGCTGTTCGACCTCGAGTCGAAGAAGGAGGAGCCGCTCACCGGCGGGCCCTTCGACGAGACCGACCCGGGCTGGTCTCCCGACGGCCGGACCATCGCGTTCGTCAGCAACCGCAGCGAGCCCGACCCGGACCGCTCGGTCGACACGAACATCTACACGATCGAGGCGCGGCCCGGCTCAGAGCCGCGGCGCGTCACCCCCTACCCGGGGCACGACTCGGGCCGCCCGGCGTTCAGCCCCGACGGGCAGTGGATTGCCTATTACCAGGGAGACGAGGCGAAGTACGCCGCCTACGAGTTGAACAAGCTGGCGGTCGTGCCGGCCTCGGGCGGGGCCGCCAGGCTGCTCACCGCCGACCCTCGATCGCTCGGGCCAGGGCGACGATCGTCTGGGCCGCCGACGGCAAGTCGCTGTCCTTCGTGGTCGAGGACGACCGCGCCAGCTACGTCGTCCGGGTGGCGGCCGCCGGCGGCGCGGTGGAGAAGCTGACGACCGGCCGCCGGACCGTGCAGTTCGTGGGCGCGGGCCCCGGCGGGGCCTTCGCGCTGCTCACGGCGACGCCCGGCGAGCCGTCCGACCTGTTCGCGCTCGAGAAGGGGCAACTGCGCCGGCTGACGCAAGAGAACGCCTGGCTCGCGGAGGTCCAGCTGGCGACGGTGGACGATTTCACCGCCAAGGCGAAGGACGGGACCGCGGTGAACGGCCTGGTCGCCAAGCCGGCCGGCTTCACCGCGGGAAAGAAGTACCCGACCATCCTCTACATCCACGGCGGGCCGGTGGGCCAGGACGACTACGACTTCGACTTCAACCGCGAGATCTTCGCGGCCTCGGGGTACGTCGTGCTGCAGGTGAACTACCGCGGCAGCTCGGGGCGCGGCGCGGCGTACCAGAAGGCGATCTTCGCCGACTGGGGCAACAAGGAGGTCGTGGACCTGCTGGCCGCCGTGGACTGGGCCGTGGCCGCCGGCCTGGCCGACCCGGAGCGCCTCGGCCTCGGCGGCTGGAGCTACGGCGGCATCCTCACCAACTACACCATCGCCACCGATCCGCGCTTCAAGGCGGCCGTCAGCGGCGCCAGCAGCTCGCTCCAGCTCTCCATGTACGGCACGGACCAGTACATCGTCCAGTACGAGAACGAGCTGGGGCTGCCGTGGAAGTCGCGCGACGCCTGGTTGAAGGTGTCGTACCCCTTCTTCCAGATGGACCGGATCAAGACGCCCACGCTGTTCCAGTGCGGCCTGGTCGACTTCAACGTGCCGATCGTCGGCGTCGAGCAGATGTACCAGGGCCTCAAGAGCCAGGGGGTGGACACGCAGCTGGTGGTCTACCCCGGCCAGCACCACGGCATCACCACCCCGAGCTACGCGCGGGATCGGCTCGAGCGCTGGCTCGCGTGGTGGGGGAGATACCTGAAATAGATTTCCCTGTGTCAAGATGGTGGGATGGACCACCACGAGGGGCTCGTTTCCGTCGAGAGTCCGGCCGTGCTTGCGGCGCTCCGCGCCGTTCACGATCCCGACCTGCACAAGGACATCGTGTCGCTCGGGTTCGTCAAGGACCTCCGGGTCGAGGGCGGCCGCGTCGCGTTCACCATCGAGCTGACCACGCCGGCCTGCCCGGTGAAGGATGCGATGCAGGAGCAGGCGCCGCCAGGCGGTGGCGGCGATCCCCGGCGTCGCCGAGGTCGAGGTGACGATGACGGCGGCGGTGAGGACGGCGCGCAACCCGGCGTCGCAGCAGGCGCCCGTGCCGGGCGTGAAGAACGTCATCGCGGTCGGGGCCGGCAAGGGCGGCGTCGGCAAGACCACCGTGGCGGTGAACCTGGCGGTGGCGCTCGCCCGCCTCGGCAGCCGCGTCGGGATCGTGGACGGCGACATCTACGGGCCGAACGTCCCGATCATGCTCGGCCTCGACAGCCCGCTGGCGACCGAGGACGAGAAGATCCTCCCGGCCGAGCAGTACGGCCTCAAGGTCGTGTCGATGGGATTTCTGACCAACGACGACTCGCCGGTGATCTGGCGCGGGCCGATGCTGCACAGCGTCATCCAGCAGTTCTTCCACGACGTGAAGTGGGGCGAGCTCGACTACCTGGTCGATCGACATGCCGCCGGGGACCGGCGACGTGGCCCTCAGCCTCAGCCAGACCGTCCCGGTGGCCGGCGCCATCGTCGTCACCACGCCGCAGCTGGTGTCGCTCGCCGACAGCCGCCGCGCGGTGCGGATGTACCAGAAGCTGAACATCCCGGTGCTCGGCCTCATCGAGAACATGAGCTACTTCGCCTGCCCGAGCTGCGGGCACGAGAGCGACATCTTCGGCCGCGGCGGCGGCGAGCGGATCGCGAGCGAGATGCAGGTGCCCGTTCCTCGGGCGCATCCCGATCTACGAGCCGATCCGCGAGGGCGGCGACACGGGGCGTGCCGCTGGTCGTCGAGGAGCCCGACTCGCCCGCGGCGCAGGCCTTCACGAAGGCCGCCGAGCAGGCCGCCGCGCAGGTGTCGATCGCCAGTCCTACCGCAAGCCCGTGATCCCGCTGGCCCCGGCGCGCTAGTTGCAGGCTGGGACGATTCGACCCCAGGACACAGGGTGGTGACATGGAGATTGGCTGCACCAAGCACGTGCTCCGAACGGCCTCGACGTCCTGATCCACGAGGACCACCGACTGCCCGATCGTCGCGGTGAACCTCTGGTACCACGTCGGGTCGAAGAACGAGCAGCCCGGGCGAACGGGCTTCGCGCACCTGTTCGAGCACCTGATGTTCGAGGGGTCGGAGCACTACGACCGCGGCTACTTCCAGCCGCTGCAGCAGGCCGGCGCGCGTGCTGAACGGATCGACCAACGCCGACCGCACCAACTACTGGGAGGTGGTGCCGACCGGCGGCGCTCGAGCTGGCGCTGTGGATGGAGTCGGACCGCATGGGGTACCTGCTGCCGGCGCTGACCGAGGCGAAGTTCGACAACCAGCGCGACGTGGTGCTGAACGAGCGGCGCCAGAACTACGAGAACCGCCCGTACGGCATGGCGCCGATGGCGATCGCTCGCGGCGCTGTTCCCGCCGGATCATCCGTACCACTGGCTGACGATCGGCAGCGCCGACGACCTGCGCGCCGCGCGCCTCGACGAGTGCGCGACTTCTTCCGGCCGCTACTACCATCCCGCGCAACGCGTCGCTGGCGCTGGCCGGCGACGTCGACGCCGACGCGGCGCTCGCGCTGGTGCGAGCGCGTACTTCGGCGACATCGCCGCCGGGCCCGGCGGTCGAGCCGATGTGCGCGCGCCGGCTCGCCTGCCGCGGCGAGGTGCGGCTGGTCCTCGAGGACCGCGTCGAGCTGCCGCGCCTCTACCTCGCCTGGCACTCGCCGGCGATCTTCGCGCCGGGCGACGCCGAGCTGGACCTGGTGGCGGACCTGCTGGCCGAGGGCAAGAGTCTCGCGCCTGTACCGGCGCCTCGTCTACGAGCGAGCGGCATGGCGACCGACGTCGCGGCCGTGCAGCAGTCGCGCGAGCTGTGCGGCTTCTTCCAGGTGGTCGCGACCGCGGCGCCGGGCCACGCGCTCGCCGAGCTGGACGAGTCGATCGACCGCGGAGATCGACGCGCTGGCGGCCGGCGGCCCGACCGACGACGGAACTCGAGCGCAGCCTCGCGCAGGCCGAGGCGCAGTTCGTCTACCGGCTGCAGACGGTCGGCGGCTTCGGCGGCAAGTCCGATCAGCTGAACGCGTACAACGTGTTCCTCGGCGATCCCGGCTACTTCGAGCGCGACCTCGAACGGTACCGCGCGCGCCACGCCGGCGGCGGTGCAGCGCCGCCGCCGCGCGCGTGCTCGGCCGGGCACCGCGGGTGGCGCTGAGCGTCGTGCCGCGCGGGCGGCTCGACCTGGCGCTGCCCGGGTCCGCGAAGGTGGTGTGCTCGTGACCGCCGTCGATCGATCCCGCCTGCCGGCCCCGGGTCCCGACCCGCCGTTCCGCTTCCCCGAGGTCGCAGCGCCGCACGCTCGCCAACGGCCTCCGCGTGTGGACCGTCGAGCACCGCGAGGTGCCGGTGCTGTCGTTCGTCGCTGCTGCTCGCTGTCGGGCGGCGTCGGCCGACGACCCGGACGGCGCCCGGGCTGGCGGCGCTCACGGCCGACATGCTGGACGAGGGGAGCGGCGACCGATCGGCCCTCGAGCATCGAGGATGCGCTCGCGCGGCTCGGCGCGCAGTTCGACACCGAGGTCGGACTCGGACGCCACGGTGCTGTCGGTGCTGACGCTCGCGCGGCTGCCGCGACCAGCGTCGTCGAGCTGCTGGCCGACATCGTGCGCGCGGCCGCGGCTGGCCGACGAGGACTTCGATCGCGTCCGCGACCTGCGGCTGAACCGCGCTGCTGCAGCTGCGCGACCTGCCGCCGGCGCGTCGCCGATCGCACGCTCACGCGGCCTGCTCTACCCGGCCACCCGTACGGGCACCTGCCGATCGGCACGGCGCCGAGCCTGCGCGGCAGTCACGATCGACGAGGTCGCGGCGTTCCACGCGCGCGCCTGGCGGCCGTCGCGGATGACGCTCATCGCGGTCGGCGACGCTGACGCACGACGAGCTGATGGCGGCGGCCGAGCGCGCGTTCGGCGACTGGACGCCCGGCCGGCGACGACCAGCCGACGGCTTCGCGCCGCGCGCGGTGACCGGCGCGCCCGCGCGATCGGCGCCGATCGTCGCGATCGTGCACCGGGAGGCCGCGGCGCAGTCCGAGATGCGCATCGGCCAGGTGGCCGTGCCGCGGCGCACGCCCGACTACCACGCGCTCGCTCGTGCTGAACGCCGTCCTCGGCGGGCAGTTCGTCAGCCGCCTGAACATGAACCTGCGCGAGGACAAGGGCTACACCTACGGCGCGCGCAGCGGCTTCGACTTCCGGCCGGGCGCCCGGCCCCTTCGTCGTGCAGGCCGCGGTGCAGACGCCGGCCACCGCCGACGCGCGTCCAGGAGACGCTGGCCGAGATCGAGCGCCCTCGGTGCGACCCGCCCGCCAGGCGCGGAAGAGATGGAGCTGGCGCGGCTCGTCCGCTCACGCGCGGCTACCCGCGGAACTTCGAGACGGCCGGCCAGGTGGCCCGCGGCCTAGCGCAGCTGGCGCTCTACCGCCTGCCCGACGACACCTTCGAGCGCTTCGTCCCCTCCATGGACCGGGTCACGGCCGAGGAGGTCATCGCCGCGGCCGGCCGGCTCGACCTCAATCGAATGGTAGTGACGGTGGTCGGCGACCGCGAGCGCGCCTTCCACGGCCTCTCGGGCCTCGGCCTCGGCGAGCCGCAGCTCCTCGAGCAGGGCGAGTAGGGTGGACCGAGACGGGCGCTAGAGGTACTTCAGCAGGCCGCGGAGCGCCTCGTACATCACCGAGGCCAACTGCCGCACGAGAGGGGAGATGTCGCCCTCGTTCACCGAGTTGGCGACCGTGACGGGGTCGGTGAGCATCAGCCAGATGGTGGCCGCCGCCAGCAGGGCCGCCACGACGGCAACCGTGCCGAGCAGGCTGAGGCTCATGCGCGCCAGACCCATCATCTGGACCTCGGAGGCTTGAACAGGCTCTAGTCTAGCACCAACGTTCGGCCTGCGCGGGTCGGCGACGCGGTGCCGCGATACAGTACGTAAGACGCAGGAACGCGCGGGGTGGTTCGCAGCGCCCCCTCGCACCACCACGCCGCCTGGAGCAGGGCCGGCGTCGCGCCGAGACGGCCCACCAGCTGCAGCCCTGCCGGGAGCCCCGAGGTCCCGGCCCCGCACGGGAGCGAGATCGCCGGGTGGCCGGTGACGTCGAAGAGCTGGGTGAGACGCAGCATCAGGGCGCGCACCGGCAGCGACTGGCCGCCCAGCTCCAGCCCCGCGCGTCCCAGGTGCGGCGCCAGGATCGGCACCGTCGGCAGCGCGAGCAGGTCGCAGCCCTCGAGCGCCGCGTCCACCTCGGCACCTAGCCCCGCCGCATCCCGCCTCGCGTTGACGTAGTCCACGGCCGTGACGTCGCGTCCCATCTCGAGCCGGCTTCTCACCGGCGGCGTGTACGACTCCGGTTCCCGTTCCAGCGTGGCGGCGTGGTAGGCCGTCGCCTCGGGAAGCTGGATTCGCAGGTAGATGCCGGGGGTGCGCGAGGCGCCCGGCACCTCGCGCGGTTCAACCCGTGCGCCGGCGGCGGCCAGGCGCCGGATCGCGTGATCGAAGGCCGCGCGCACGTCGGGGTCCAGCAGCTCGGTGAAGTAGCCGGCGAGGACGCCGACCCTCGGGGGACGGCCGGCCCCGGCGCGCAGCTCCGGCGCGACCAGGCGGGGCGCCCCGCGCATGGCGTCGTAGAGCAGCCAGGCATCGCCGACCGAGCGGGCAATCGGGCCCACGTGGTCCAGTGACCAACTGAGCGGCACCACCCCCTCGCACGACAGCTCGCCGAAGGTGGCCTTCAGTCCGACGCACCCGCACACCGCCGCGGGGATCCGAATGGACCCGCCCGTGTCCGTTCCGACCGAGGCGTACCCCATCCCGTCCACCACCGCCGCCGCCGACCCGCCGCTCGACCCGCCCGCCGACCGCCCGGGATCGTGCGGGTTCCGCACGGGCCCGTACGCCGAGTCCTCGCTGGTCGTCCCGAACGCGAACTCGTGGAGGTTGGTCTTCCCGAGGAAGACCGCGCCCGCCTCGCGCAGGCGCGACACGACGCCGGCGTCCCTCGCCGCGACGTTGCCCCGAAGGACGCGTGACGCGGCCGTCGTCGGGACGCCGGCCACGTCGATCAGGTCCTTGAGCGAGATGGGGATGCCGTGGAGCGGCCCGCGCGGGGCATTCGCGGCGATCTCGCGATCGGCCGCGCGCGCCTGCTCGAGCGCCAGGCCGGCCGTCACGGTGATGAAGGCGTTCAGGGTCGGGTTCCGCTCGGCGATCCGGGCCAGCGCGGCGGCGGTGAGCTGCTCGGACGACACGGCGCGCGCCGCGATTCGGGCGGCAGCCGACAGGATGGTTTCGCCGGGATCGAACGGCATGGCGTTTCCGGGAGGAAGGTCGGGCTTGGTGCGCGACACGGGGGATTGTAAGCTGGTTGCCTGTGCGGCACACGAAGATCGTCGCCACGCTGGGCCCCGCCTCCGACACCGACGCGGCGCTCGACGACCTCATCGCCGCGGGCGTGGATGTCGTCCGGCTCAACTTCTCACACGGGACGCACGAGGGACACACGGCGGTGTTCGGCCGCGTCCGCGCGGCCGCCGGCCGCGCGGGCCGGCACGTCGCGGTGCTGCAGGACCTGTCGGGGCCGAAGATCCGAATCGGCGCGCCTGGAAGGCGGACCAGCCGATTCGCCCTGCGTGCCGGGCGACGAGCTGCCGATCGCGACGGGGCGACGGAGGTCGGCGGGCCGGGGCCGCGTCTACACCTCGTTTGCGGGGCTGGCCGCCCGGCGTCCGCCCGGGCGATCGCCTGCTCCTCGACGACGGCCGGATCGAGCTGCAGGTGGATGGCGAGCGACGGCGAGACGATCCGGACCGTCACCGTGCACGGCGGCGCGCTCGGCGCAGCACAAGGGAATCAACGCTCCCGGGCGTGGCGCTGCCCGGCGTCGGCGCTCACCGCGAAGGACGACGACGACCTGCGCTTCGGCGCTCGCGCTCGGCGTGGACCTGGTGGCGCTGAGCTTCGTGCAGACGCGCGACGACCTGGAGCGGGCGCGGCGCGGTGATGCGGGAAGCCGGGCGCCCCGGCGTCCCGCTGATCGCGAAGATCGAGCGGCCGCAGGCGGTGGCGCAGCCTCGACGAGATGCTCGAGGCGTGCGACGGGATCATGATCGCGCGCGGCGACCTCGGCCTCGAGCTGCCGCTCGAGCAGGTGCCGCGGGTCCAGAAGGAGGCCACGACTGGCGGCCCGGGCGTGCGGCCTGCCGGTCATCGTGGCGACCCAGGTGCTCGACTCGATGCGCACCGAGCCGCGGCCGACGCGGGCCGAGGTGAGCGACGCGGCCCACGCGGTCGACGACGGCGTGGACGCGATCATGCTGTCGGGCGAGACGGCGGTCGGGCGTCGCGCCGGCGCGCGTGGTCCGGACGCTCGACGCGATCATCGAGGACGCCGGAGGCCGGGCCGCTGCCGGCCGCGCCCGTGCCGGGCGGGGACGACGGATCGCGAGGCGGCACGCGGCGGGCGCTGCGAGGCCGCGGCGCTGACGCTGGCAGCCGGGGCCACGCCGAGGCGATCGTGGCCGTGACGCGAAGCGGCCGGACCGCGCGGCTGCTCGCGGCGCTGCGGCCCGGGCGCCGATCTACGCGATCACCGCCGCGCCCCGAGGTCGCACGCCGCCTCGCGCTGCTCTGGGGCGTGCGGCCGCTGGTCGTGCGACCTGGGCGGCGAGTTGATGCCCGCTGGCGCCGCTGGCCGACCGGCTGGCGGACGAACGGGCGCTGCCACCCGGGGCGACCGGTGGTGCTGGTGAGCGTGGACCCCGATCTCGCGCGGGCCGACACGAACTTCCTGCAGTTGCTGCAGCGTCCCGGGTACACTGGCGCCGTGAACACCGTTCCGATGACCGACATCACGCCGGCCGTCCTCGCGGGCGCCGCGTGGCCGCCTTCCTGCTGGCCGCGCTGGTCGTCGGCCTCGGGCGCCGGTTCATCCACCGTGCGTTCGCAGCGCCTCGACGTCGCGCCGGCCCGAGGGCCGCGCGGCGCTGCTGCAGGCGCGGGCGCGGCAGCTGGTGACGGCGCTGGCCGTCGCGGCGTTCGGCATCGCGGCCGTGGCGACGCCTCAGCGCTGATGCTCGGCGCGGCTGGGCGTCGACGTCCCCGACTGGACGCCGCGGCAGGTCGTTCGCTGGATCCTCTCGCACGGCCTGCGCGCGCTGATCATCGTGGCGCGGCGCCTACGTCACGCTGCGCGGCGCGAACCTGGCGATCGAACGGTTCAAGTCGCGGCGCGTCCGGCGACCCGGCGGTCGCCGCCACCGCCGAGCGGCGGCGCCGGGCGGCGACGCTGGGCAGCATCGTCTCGAGCCTGGTGACCGCGATCGTCGTCTTCCTCGGCGGCGCTGATGGTGCTGCGCGAGCTGTCGATCGACGTCGTCCCGCTGCTGACCGGCGCCGGGCATCGCGGGGCTGGCCATCGGCTTCGGCGCGCAGAACCTGGTGCGCGACGTCATCTCCGGGTTCTTCATGATCCTCGAGGACCAGGTGGGCGTCGGCGACGTGGCGCGCATCCAGATCGGTGACCGGGGTCGTCGAGGAGATCAAGCTGCGGACGATCGTCCTGCGCGACGCCGACGGCACCGTGCACGTGTTCCCGAACGGCGACGATCACGACGCTGGCGAACCTGAGCAAGGACTTCTCGTACGCGACGGCGGACGTCGTCGTGATGCACGGCGAGAACCTGGACCGCGTGATCGGGGCGCTGCGGATGATCGGCACGCGCGATGCAGGACGATCCGGAGGCTTCGCGCCGATGCTGCTCGGGCCGCTCGAGATGCTCGGCGTGCAGGAGCTGCGCGAGCGCGAGCCTGACGATGCGCGTCGCGGTTCAAGACGCTGCCGCTGCAAGCAGTGGTCCGGTGGCGGCGGAACTGCGGCGGCGGATCGCGGTCGGCTTCGCCGCCCGCGGCATCAAGCCGTTCCGCCAGGTGTGAGCCGTCGCGGCAGCTCTGAGCCTCGCGTCCGCGGACTGGCCGGATGCACGTCGTGCTGACACCGTCTGACACCAGCATGACCGAACCGACCGCCGTGACCGCCGCCGAGCCCCGGCAGCCGCACCGCCTCTTCCGCTGGCTGGTGCTGGTCTTCATCAGCCTGGCGATGTTCGGGAACTACTACGTCTACGACTGCATCAGCCCGCTGGCCGACGTGCTGAAGCGAGCAGCTCGGCTTCTCGGACTCGAGCATCGGCCTGCTGCAGGCGATCTACAGCTTCCCGAACATCGTGATGGTCCTGATCGGCGGGATCATCATCGACCGGATCGGCACGAAGCAAGTCGACGCTGCTGTTCGGCGCGATCTGCTTCCTCGGCGCGGTGTCACCGCGTGGCCGGCTGCCGCGTTCGCCCCTGGCGACTGCCGTCACGCGGCTGGCGCCATCTTCGGGTTCGAGGTCGAATCGCGGTGCTCGCCTCGATGGTGGCCGGCCGGCTGATCTTCGGCCTCGGCGCCGAGTCGCTGATCGTCGCGCGTGACCACGGCGATCGCGCGGTGGTTCAAGGGCAAGGAGCTGAGCTTCGCGTTCGGGATCAACCTGACGATCGCGCGGCTCGGGTCGTTCGCCGCGCTCAACTCGCCGACGCTGGGCGTCGGGCGCCTACGCGCAGCTGGCAGTGGCCGCTCGCTGATCTCGGTCGGCCTTCGCGACCTTCTGCGTGGTGGGCGCGCTCCTCTACTGGGTGCTCGAGTCGCAGGCCGAGCGGCGCTACGCGCTGGGCGCGGCGGGCACGACCGACAAGGTGGACTTCCGCGACATCTTCAGCTTCGGCACGCTCGTACTGGTTCATCGTCGCGCTGTGCATCACGTTCTACTCGGGGATCTTCCCGTTCCAGACCTTCGCCGTGAAGTTCTTCATCGAGGCGCACGGCGCGACGCCGCGAGACCGGCGGCTTCCTGTCGAGCATGCTGACGCTGTTCGCGATGATCGGCACGCCGCTCTTCGGCCTGCTCGTGGACCGGGTCGGGAAGCGGTCGCTCTTCATGATGTTCGGGTCGCTGCTGCTGATCCCCGTCTACCTGATCATGGCCTACACGACGGATCTCGCTCTACGTGCCGATGGCGATGATGGGGATCGCCTTCTCGCTGATCCCGGCCGTGATGTGGCCGTCGGTCGCCTACGTGGTCGGGAGGATCGAAGCTCGGGACGGCGTACGGCCTGATGACGATGATCCAGAACATCGGGCTGTTCGGCTTCAACCTGCTGATCGGGTGGGCGAACGACGCCTGGGGCGCCAGCGCGGCGAATCCGGCGGGCTACACGCCCGGGCATGTGGATGTTCTCGTGCGCTCGGGTTCGTCGGCCTGCTGTTCGCCTTCCTGCTGCGCCGGAGCGAGAAGGGCCCGAACGCGCACGGCCTCGAGACGATCACCGTTCAGCGGACATGAACAACCAGCCCCTGGCCTACCTCAGCCGCGAGTTCCTCGAGAGCGACGACGGCGCGTCCGATCCGGATCCTCTCGGAGTACCTCGAGCCGCTCCGCCGCTTCCGGCAGGAGCGCATCCAGGACACCGTCGTCTTCTTCGGCTCGGCGCGGGTGCCGAGCCGCGAAAGGGCCGAGCGCGGCGCTGGCGCGCTGCGGCAGAAGTCGGCGGCGACGGCGGCCGGCCGGCGACGAGGCGCTCCTCGCAGCAGGCGCGGCGCGCGCGTGGACTGGTCGCGCTACTACGAGGAGGCGCGGGCGCTGGCCGGCTGCTGACCGCGTGGAGCCTCGACGCTCGAATCCCCGTTCCACCGCTTCGTCGTCTGCTCGGGCGGCGGGCCCGGGCATCATGGAGGCGGCCAACCGCGGCGCGCGCGAGGCCGGCGGCAAGACGATCGGCCTGAACATCCGCCTGCCGTTCGAGCAGGGCGCCGAACCCGTACATCTCGAAGGGCCTGCACTTCGAGTTCCACTACTTCTTCATGCGGAAGTTCTGGTTCGCCTACCTGGCGAAGGCGCTCGTCGTCTTCCCGGGCGGGTTCGGCACGCTCGACGAGATGTTCGAGATCCTCACGCTGGTGCAGACCGAGAAGCTGTCGAAGAAGATCGGCGTGATCCTCTACGGCAGCGAGTACTGGGACCGCGTGCTGGAGCTTCGAGCCGATGGTGGAGGCGGGCGCGATCTCGCCCGAAGGACCTGGACCTGTTCACGCGTTCGCCGACTCGCCGGACGAGGCGTTCGAGCTGCCTCACAGACCACCTGACCGAGCACGACCTGCAGGCCGAGGCGCCGACGACCGCAGGGCGCCGAAGATCGCGCACACCCGGGCCTGACGCGCCGCGACGCCGTAGCGCCAATGCCGGTAGGGCAAGGCTTCAGCCTTGCCGGCGGCGTGACGCCGGTCCCGCACGTCGCGCGCGATGCCCGCTCCGCTCGAACCGCAAGGATCGCTACTGGTACAGAAGGTACTTCCGCCGCACATCCTCGAACTCCGTCGCGTCGGCTCGTCCCACTCCGCGGCGATGTCCCGAACGGCAGGCTCGGCTTCGATCGCCGCGCGCAGCGCGTCCGACCCCGCGAGGATGTCGATCGGCATCAGGTCGTGCTCGTACTCGTAGGGCGGCTGGCGCCAGGCGAAGCGCTCGCGGCGCTGGCGTCGTGGAAGGCGCCGAGGACAGCGACCGCCGGCGAGCACGGGTCGGAAGGCGCGCGCGATCGGTCACGTGGATCTGGCACGCCGCCGCACGCCTGGTGCGCGTGCTTGTGGAAGGTCGGCTCGAAGACGACCGGCCGGAAGTACGCCCCCTCGATGGCGTGGGCGTTCAGCCCGGCCGCGAACGGCTCCGCGTCGATCCACGGCGCACCGAGGATCTCGAACGGCCGCGTCGTGCCGCGCCCCTCCGACAGTTGCGTGCCCTCGAACAGGACCGCGCCCGGGTAGACGATGGCGGTGTCGAGCGTCGGCATGTTGGGCGAGGGCATCACCCAGGGCAGCCCGGTCTCGTCCCAGTACATGTCCGCGTTGCCAGCCCTCCATCGGCACGACCTCGAGGTCGGCGCCGAGGCCGAACTCCTCGTTGAACAGGCGCGCCAGCTCGCCGATCGGTCATCCCGTGCCGCATCGGGATCGGGAAGAGGCCGACGAACGACTCGTACCCGGCCTCGAGGACCGGCCCCTCCACCGCCGTCCCCGCCGATCGGGTTCGGGCGGTCGCACACGACGACCGGCACGCCGTGCCGCGCGGCGCCCTCGAGGCAGTTCGCCATCGTGTAGATGAACGTGTAGATCCGCGCGCCGACGTCCTGGAGGTCGATCACCAGCAGCGTCGAGGCCCTTCAGCATCTCGGCCGTCGGCTCGCGCGTTTCGCTGTAGAGCGAGTACACGGGCACGCGGCGCGAGGCGTCGTGCGCGTGCGGCGACTCGATCATGTTGTCCTGCACGTCCGCGCGGAAGCCGTGCTGCGGTCCGAAGATCGCGGCCAGCGTCGCCCCCGGATGCGAGCGCCAGGCGGTCCACGACGTGGCGGAACGAGCCGTCGATCGAGGCCGGGTTGGCGACGATGCCGACCCGGCGTCCGTCCAGGCGATTCGAGGCGAGCAGGCGTTCGGAGCCGAGGCGCAGGGTCATGGGCGGCATTATAGTGTGGCGGGCACGGACGCCCGCCCCCGTCTCCGTTACTTCTTCTCCGTCTCTTCCTTCTTCTTGTCCTCGGCTTCCTCCGGCAGCGTCTCGAGCACCATCCGCCACGAGAACTTCTTCCCGAGGCCGCGCACGTAGTAGTCCATCCACGCCATCTCGCTCATCGCCTTCACCAGCTGGTTGCGCTGGTCGGGGATGCCGTGGCTCTGGCCGGGATACATGAACAGTTCGGTCGGCACGCCAAGGCGCTTGAGCGCCATGTGCAGTTCCACTGACTGCGGGCTCGGCACGCGCGGATCGCCCTCGACGACGTGGATCATCGTCGGCGTCTTCGCGTTCCCGATGTAGCGGATCGGCGACTGCGCCCAGTACGGCTCGAAGTCGTCGTAGGGCAGCTTGTTCCCCAGGTAGTACTGCCGGTTGCGCTGAGTGTCGCTCTGCGCGTACATCGAGATCCAGTTCGAGGTGCCGGCGCCCGAGCTGATCGCCTTGAAGCGGTCGGTGTGCGTGAGGATCCAGTTCGACCAGTGGCCGCCGGCGCTCCAGCCGAGGACCCCCATCTTCGACCCGTCCACGATCCCCTGCGCGACCAGGTGATCGACACCGCTCATGATGTCGTCGAACCCCGGGGGGAAGTAATTGCCGACGATGCCAGTCCTGTGGGCCTCGCCGTAGTTGGTCGAGCCGCGGTAGTTCGGCATGAGGACGACGTAGCCGGCCCCGGCGTAGACCTGGGAGCCATAGCCGCCGTTGAAGCGCAGGACGTCGGCCCCGGCCGGCCCGCCGTGGATCGCGACGATCAGCGGGTAGCGCCTGCCCGCCTCGTAGCCGACCGGTTTCACGAGCACGCCCCCCACCATCCGGCCGTCCTTCGCCTTCCAGGTGATCTCCTCCTGCTCACCGAGGGCGAACTCGCGCACCTGGGGGTTCGACGCGATGAGCAGGCCCCAGCCGTCGCGCGTCCCGGCCTGCTCGGCCGAGGCGACCGTGTAGACCTTCCTCGGCGTCGCGCCGTCCGAGTAATCGACGAGCAGCACGCCCGAGTCCTCGTCGCGGTCGACCCTGAGGGCGGCCTTGTCGCCCGTCAACTGCCGCACCGTGTCCTTGGCGACGTCGAGCGCGAAGAGCTGGGTGGTGGCGCGGTTGCCCTCGTTGAAGTAGATGGTGTTGCCGTCCTTCGACCAGAAGTCGATCGCCACGTCGCCGTCGAACGACGCGCCGAGCTTGCGCCATGTGCCGCCGCGGTCGCCGATCGCGCGAAGGTAGACGCGCTGGTTCTTCATGCTGTACTGCGTGAGGTCGTCGGGCGCCGAGAAGGCGACGTACCGCCCGTCGGGCGAGATGCTGGGCAGGCTCTCGCCAACCTCGTCGTTGGTCAGGAGCGCCTCGATGCGGCCCGTTGCCACCTCGAGCAGGTAGGGGTTGGCGTAGATGTCCTGCTCGGTCACGTTGCGCTTGTAGCGGTCGGCGGCGACTCCCTGGAACCCGACCCATCGCCCGTCGTCGGAGACCGTGAAGTCGCTGACGCTGTAGGACGGGTCGCTGGTGAGGCGCGAGATCGTCTTCGACTCGAGGTCCACCGCCCACAGGCTCTCGGGCGGGGTTTCCGCGTTGCGGACCTCCACGGTGAACTTCTTCTCGCGGCGCTGCTTCTCGTCGCCGTCGCGGCGTTCCGGGGCGACGAAGTAGATGCGGCGGGCGTCGGGCGACCAGCGCCAGGCGCCGACCGCCCCCTCGTGCTTCGTCAACTGCTCGGCCTTCGCGTCCTCGATTCCTTTCACCGGCAGGCGGTAGAGCTGCTCCTCGCCGGCCTTTCCGCTGCGGTAGACGAGCCAGGCGCCGTCGCGGCTGAAGGCGAAGGTCGAGACCCCTTCCTTCGCGTCGGTGACCTTGCGTCCCTCGCCGCCGTCGATCCGCATCAGGTAGAGCTGGTTCTGGCTCTCCTTCGACGAGGGGGCATCGCGGTTCGAGGCGTAGACGAAGAACGAGCCGTCGCGCGCCCAGGTGGGCTGCGTCTCGTTCTTGTCGGCGGTGAAGGTGAGCCGGCGTGTGGACTCGACGCCCTTCTCGATCGAGACGACGTAGACGTCGGACTGCCGCCGCGCTTCCTTCCAGTCGGGGGTGTTCAAAGTGTAGAGCAGCCAGCGGCCGTCCGGGCTGGGCCGCGGCGCGCCGATTTGCTGCAGGTGCTGCACGTCGAGGAAGGTCATCGGCCGCTTGCCGGCGGCGGCCTGGGCATGGATGGCCGACGGCGCGACGGCCGACGCGCACAGGGCGAGGAACAGGGTCAGAAGGCTCGAGCGGATTCGACGGCTCACGGCGGATGCTCCTTCCAGGGGAACGGGATGGCGAGCCTATCACGAGGGAGTCGCGGCGTGTTACGATGAGTGGTTGTATGCCCCGGCACCCAGGGCCGGGGAAGTCCTGTACTCAGGCCAGAGGCACGAGCCATTTGAGCAAAGACGACCTCCTCGATATCCCCGGAACCGTCACCTCCATCCACGGCGGCGGGCTCTACCGCGTCCAGGCCGACGCGGGCCAGGAGATCCTGGCCCAGCTCAGCGGCCGCATGCGCCGATTCCGCATCAAGGTGGTCACCGGCGACCGCGTGACCGTCAGCGTCTCCCCGTACGACATGGTGCGGGGCATCATCACCTTCCGCTTCCGTTGATCCGGGGCGGGGTCTCCCGCCCCTCGCAAGATCCCCGCAAGCTGAGCCGTATCAAGCATTTACACGGCCCTGCAGGTCGTGTACGATGGGGCTGCTTTGGAGCGGCCGACGCCGGCCTCCTCCCCTTTCATCCACTCTGAACACCTGCTGGTGGTGCCGCCGCCGGGCCAAGCTGAAGCCTTGCCCTACGAGTCGGTGGGGCCGCCGCTCACGACCGGCCCTGGCGGTCGTGTTGTCTGCCGCCGGAGCACCCCGTCCGCGCGCGGGACGGCCCTCCGGCTCACGGAGTGACCGTGTCGCCACGCCACCGGCTGGCTCGCAAGCCCGTCATCATCGGTTCGATCGCCGCCGTCATCTTCCTCGCCGCCGCCATCGCCGTGTTCCGTGGAACCGCGGCACCCGCACCCGCCGACATTCCCTTCTCGGATTTCCTGAAACACGTCGAATCCGGGGCGGTCACCCGGGTCGTCATCGGCGACCAGGCCATCCAGGCGTCACTTGGTGACGGCCGTGAAGTCGCCACGGTGGCGCCGGCGGGCTTCGCGGCGGCGCCCGCCTTCATGAACGACCTCGTCTCCCGCCGGGTGCAGGTGGTGGTCGAACCCGCCGCCGCCCGCCGGGGCGTCGGCTACGGCGCCCTCGTCATGGGACTGGCCGCCTTCGGCCTCATCGGCTTCGTTCTGTTCCGCCTGACCGCGGGCCGCGTGCCGACGCTCGAGAAGGCGCACGCCTCCTCGTCGCGGGACAGCGTGGTCACCTTCGCCGACGTCGCCGGCGTGGACGAGGCCAAGGACGAGGTCCGGGAAATCGTGGACTTCCTTCGCGACCCCGGCCGCTTCACGACGCTCGGCGGACGGATGCCGAAAGGCGTCCTGCTGGTCGGCCCGCCGGGAACCGGCAAGACCCTGCTCGCGCGGTCGATCGCCGGGGAGGCGGGTGTGCCGTTCCTCTTCGCGAGCGGCGCCGACTTCGTCGAGATGTACGCCGGCGTGGGCGCGGCCCGCGTTCGCCGGCTGTTCAAGGACGCCGCCCGCCACGACACGTGCATCGTCTTCATCGACGAGCTGGACGCCGTGGGGCGCGCCCGCGGCAGCAACTCGCTGAGCCACGAGGAGCGCGAGCAGACCCTCAACCAGCTGCTCGTCGAAATGGACGGTTTCGCGCCGCACGGCGGCGTCGTCGTGATCGCCGCCACCAACCGGCCCGACATCCTCGACCCGGCCTTGCTGCGGCCGGGCCGCTTCGACCGCCAGGTCACCGTCGGCTCGCCCGACCTCAAGGGGCGGATCGAGATCCTGCGCGTTCACACGCGGCGCGTCCCGATGGCGGCCGCGATCGATCTCAAGTCGATCGCCCGCGGCACGCCCGGTTTCTCGGGGGCCGAGCTGGCGAACCTGGTGAACGAGGCGGCGCTGATGGCGGCACGCGCCGGGCGGTCGGAGGTGACCGACGCCGACCTGGACGAGGCGCGCGACAAGGTGCTGATGGGGGTCGAGCGGCGCTCGCTGGTGATGACCGAGAAGGAGCGCGTCAACTGCGCCTACCACGAGGCGGGGCACGCGCTGGTCGCGGCGATGCTGCCGAACGCCGACCCGCTGCACAAGGTGACGATTGTGCCGCGCGGCCGCGCGCTCGGGGTGACGATGCAGCTGCCCGAGACCGACCGCCACACGCACACGGCCGACGACCTCGAGACGCAGGTGGCGATCCTGATGGGCGGGCGGGCTGCCGAAGAGCTGCTGATGGGGCAGTCGACCAGCGGCGCCGCCAACGACATCGAGCGGGCCACCGACATCGCGCGCAAGATGGTGTGCGACCTCGGCATGTCGCCGCTCGGCCCGCTGGCCTTCCGCATGGGCACGGGCGCCTGGGACCAGCAGGCCCCCTCGGTGCACAGCGAGGAGATGGCGCGCCGCGTGGACGAGGAGGTCCGAACGATCGTGCTGCGCGGCTACGACCGCGCGCGCCGCATCCTCACCGAGCACCGGGCGTCGGCGACGGCCATGGCCGAGCGCCTGCTCGTCGACGAGTCGCTCGACGCCGACGCGATCCGCGAGGTGCTGGCGGGCAGCGTGGTGGCGTAGGCGCGAGAATAATCGATCGGGACGAATTTCAGTTTCTGCCACCCTGGATCCACCGGTGGCAGAAACTGAAATTCGTCCCGATCGAATTACTCCCCTACTGACCTGAGTTGCTCACAAACGCCAGGCGCCGGCTGTCCGGCGCCCACGAGTTCACGTTCATCGACCCCTGCCCGCCGTAGACGTACGCCACCACGCGGGGCGAACCGCCGTCGAGCGGCATCGTCCGCAGGTAGACCCGCTTGTACCAGGGGTGGTCGTCGGGCGCCACCTCGGGGCCGTAGGTGATGAACACCACCTGCTTCCCGTCGGGCGACACGTGCGGGAACCAGTTGTTGAAGTCGTCGAAGGTCAACTGCTCCTGCCCGCTGCCGTCCGGCCGCATGCGCCACACCTGCATGCGGCCGCTCCTGGTCGAGTTGAAATAGATCCACTTCCCGTCCGGCGTGAACTCGGAACCGTCGTCCAGTCCGGGGGCCGTCGTCAGTCGCTTCTCCGGCCCGCCCGCGGCGGGGACCGCGTAGATGTCGAAGTCGCCGCCGCGCTCGCCGGTGAAGACCAGCAGCTTGCCGTCCGGCGACCAGCCGTGCAGGTATGAGGGGCCGGTCGGCGTGACCTGCCGGGCCGTGCCCCCACCCGCCGGAACCGTCCACACCGTCGAGGGCTGGCCGCCGCTCAGCCCCAGCATCGTCCCGTCGAACGACAGCGCGTGGTCGTTGTTGTTCCGCGTCATGGGCGCCGTGTCGATCTCCGTGATCTGCCTCGATTCGAGATCGAACGAGTAGATGCGCCCGTTGCGGTTCGTCACCAGCCGCCGGCCGTCGTTGGTCCAGTTCGGTGCCTGCATCGAGTCGGCCACCGAGTGGACGACTCGGCGATGGCCCGTCTGGATGTCGAGCGTCTCGACCAGGCTCCCGATGTAGTCGCGGTACGGCGTGAAGTTCTCCGCGGCTGGCCGGATCAGCCGCACGTTGCGGAGGATGGCGCGCTCGGAGACCTCCGCGTTGTGCGAGCAGAGGAAGATCCCGACGCTCGCCCGGCTTCCCAAGTTGACGTCGCTAACCCTGCTCACCGCGTACGGCTCGCCGAAGCGGGCGACCAGCGCCGTCCAGGTGTCGCCGCGGCGCTCGAGCTGCAGCATGTCGGAGCCGGCGCGGTCCGACCGGATCTCCTCGGTCTCGGCGCCCTGAGCCCGGCGGAACTGCAGCGAGGTGAGGCCGTCGCCGTGGGCGGTGACGGTGACGTGGGGCGAGGCCGGGTCGAGGCTCGACCGCGCCATCAACCCCACCTTGCGGTGGGGATCGTGGACGACAGGCAAGGACGCCTGTCCTCCTGAGATGAACTCGACGCGCGCCTGCAGGATGAAGTCGCCCTCGATGTCCTTCCAGGCGAACTGCAGCTCGTCGCTGGTGCCCCAGACGTTGGCGCCCGAGGCGGTCAGCGTGTACTCCTGCGCGGCGCCGTCGTACGTGGCGCTGCCGGGGATCTTCACGGCGCCGATGTCCCCGTGGGCGGCGAAGGCGCCAACCGCTTCTGGCGCCCGTGCCGTGGCGGTGGCGCCCGCAGCGGCGAGGGCCGCCGCGAGGCAGGCGAGGGCGAGCAGCGAGCCGAGAGGCTTCATGGTTGTCCTCACAGCGAGAACCAATAGCTGGCCTTGACGAGGAACACGTTGTCGGCGCGTGCGCGCCACAGTTCGCCCCAGTGGCCGCCGAACGAGCGCGTCGGGTCGGACCCGTAGCCGGTGCGCCCCTGCGACCAGACGACGTACAGCGACGATCCCGGCTTGTACTCCCACCGGGCGACCAGGTTCGAGCGGAACTCACGGAAGCTGAAGTCGGGGTTCTCGAAGGTGTAAGGCCGCGCCCGGCGCGCCCGCCGCTTCGTTCACGCGGTAGAGGTTCGCCACCGGCCGGTAGGCGATCTCCGACGAGGCATACCGGTGGAAGCGATCCTCGTAGCCGGCCGCCAGCGTGTCGGTGGCCTTCTTGAACTCGCCGTAGCGGCCGGTGGCGATGAAGGGGCTGCCGTAGTACTGGACCGTCAGCTCGGGGGTAACCGTCAGGTTCGCGCGGAAGGTGAGGGCCCACACCTCCTGGTCGATGCGGCCCATCACCCAGCGCGGCCCGCCGGCCGTCTCCACCGAGGCGACGTACTGCAGATCGTCGGTGGCCCGCGTGTAGTCGAGGTCGGCCGACAACAGCAGCCGGTTCGACGGCCGAAGCCTGAGCGAGGTCTCGCGCGCGCCACTCGGCGGCGTCGCCGTCGAGCGCCCGCTCGCGCTGCCCCTCCAACGAGACGATCGCCCGCCGCGACGAGTCGGAGCTGACGTCTACGCCGATCGAGTAGGTGTCGCTGAGGCGCACCGCCGGCCCGCCGCGAAGCGCCCGCGTGTCCACCCGCGCGTCGTACTCCAGCTCGGTCGAGAGGCGCCACTGGTTGGTGAACTGCGCCGAGGCGTCGATCGAGGCGCCCGACCTCGTGCGCAGGCCGCCGAAGTCCCACTCGTCCTCGCGGCCGGCCTGCACGGAGTACTCTCGGAAGATCCCGCGCGGGACCGACTCGGCCCAGCCGAGGAAGACCTGGTTCGCGATCACGTCGGCCTGCCGCAGGTAACCCACCTCGTTCAGGTCGAACCCGGGCGAGTAGAAGTGGAACTGGTCGCTCAGCCGCAGCCGGCTGGTCTCGGAGCGGCCGAAGCTGGCCGACGCGCCGTAGCCCGAGAGCGACGTCCGGCCGGCGTCCACGCCGAGATGATTGGCGCCGGGCCGCTGGTAGTAGTGCACCGGGTTCGTCTGGAGCGCCCGGATCGCCTCGCGGTCGCCGCTCACCCGGCTGAAGGCGCCCTTCGCATCGAGGACCCAGGTCCGGTTGGCGAAGTGCCGCGTGAAATCGATCCCGCCGGTCGTCGCCTGCGTGGGCAGGAACGCCAGCGAGGGGTCGGACACCCATCGATGGCTCGAGGTGACCATGCCGCCCAGGCTGGTGTTCCCCTTGTCCCAGTCCTTGTGGACGCGGGCCACCGAGTAGCTGCCGAACGGCTCGACCACCTCCGACCGCGGGCCCGCGGGGGACGACACGCTCACCGACTCCTTCTGGGTGATTCCCTGCAGCACGGCGACCGACAGGCCGCCCTCGGTCCGGCCGGTCACCTTGAAGGCGCCGAGGATCGTCGTGCTGTCCGGGAGGCTCGCCTGCTCGCCGGCGCCGAGCGACGGGGAGAACGAGGGGGCGGCCCCGACTCGCCGCGAGTGGAAGAGCTGTTCCTCGTGTTCGAGCTGGAAGTCGAGGATCTTGCGCCCCTCGAGGAAGAACGGCCGCTTCTCCTCGTAGAAGGTCTCGTAGGCGGTCAGGTTGATGACCGACGGGTCGGCTTCCACCTGGCCGAAGTCGGGGTTCACGGTGGCGTCGAGCGTGAAATTGGACGTGAGGCCGACCTTCGCGTCGACGCCGCCCGCGCCCGCGCCGTCGGTTCCGCCGCCCACCACGGAGGGGCCCGAGCTGGCCTTGCCGAGCAGGTGCGGCATCAGCTCGACGTGGCGCGACCGCGGCAGGGCCCGGATGCCGCGCAGTTCGCCCAACTGGTACATCCGCCCCGTGTTCTGGCGCGGAATGAGCTGCCACTGGTCCTCTTCCTGGTTGCGCGCGATCCACCGCCACACGTGCAGGCCCCACACCTGCTCGTCCTGCGGCCCGTAGCGCAACTGGTTCAGCGGGATGCGGAACTCGGCGGTCCACCCCTTGTCGTCGTGCGCGACCTTGCCATCCCACACCGCGTCCCAAGTCGTGTCCCAGTCGTGCTCGCCGTTCCCGAGGATCAGGTCGATCTTGCCGCCGCCCGCGGTCAGGTCGAACTCGAAGCCGGTGCGCTTGCCGTTGTAGCTGTCGAAGCAGGCGCCCACCACGTCCACCGCGTAGCCGTTGAAGTCGTCGCGGCGCCCCGGGTAGCGGTGCACCTTGGCCGGGTCGTCGTACGCCCGGATCGCCATGTAGACGTGGCCGTCGTCGTAGAGGATCTTCACCTCGGTGGGCTGGCTGGGGGGCGCCCCCTCCACCGGCAACTGCTGGGTGAAGTTCCCCTCCCACGTCCCCTCGCTCCACGCCTCGTCGTCGAAGCGGCCGTCGATCGACGGCGGCTTTCCCTGGAGGCGCGTGGCGTCTGAGGATGCGCGGCGGGTACTTGCGGCCGAACGGGTTGTCGGGCGTGGCCGCCGGCGAAGCCGGCGCCTGCTGGGCGAAGGCCGGAACGCCGCCGAGGTCGCCGGGGAGGAGGCCGGGCGCGAGAAGCACGATCAGGGCCAGGAGCGGGGCAACGCGAACGTGGCGAAGCATGTCCCGCGCAGGCTATCACGGGATCCCACCCTCTAGGCCAGCGCGTACGGCTCGCGCTGCGGCCGCGACAGCAGCGCGTTGGCCGCGTCGTCGCCCACGAACCGCTCGGCGGCCGGGTCCCAGCGCAGGCGCCGCCCGGCCTTCATCGCGATGTGGTGCAGCAGGCACGCCGAGCACGAGCGATGGGCGACGTCGAACGGCGCGATCGGCGGCCGGCGCGACCGTACCGCGTCGAGCCAGTTCCCGTGGTGGTCGGTGCTCTCCTCGAGGTGCACCTCGTTCGGCCCGATCACCGAGGTGATGATGGCCGGGTCGCTGGCGGCCAGCGCCTGCGCGTCCTTCAGCGCCGACTGCGGATCGCTGGCGGTCACCGCCTCGTTGCCGCGCGACACGAAGATCCACCCCTCGCTGCCCTCGAAGCGGATCCCGTTGGGGAACTCGCCGCTGACGACCATGTGCACGCCGTTCGCGTAGACCGCCTCGGTCTTGAAGGGACCGTGCACGTCCCACAACCCGCTCTTCGGGAACTCGGCGGAGCCCCAGACCTCGACCGGCCCGCTGTGCTCCTCGTCCATCGCCCAGTGGGCGCTGTCGATGTGGTGCGAGCCCCAGCCGGTGATCATCCCGGCGCCGAACTGCTCGCAGCGCAGCCATCCCGGCCGGCCGTAGCCCTTCTGCGGGTGCACCCGGTTTTCGGTGTAGTAGACCAGCGGCGTGGACCCGAGCCACGCGTCGTAGTTCAGGCTCGGCGGAACCGGCATCTCGGGCTCCACCTGGCCGGCGGGGTCGCCCGGCAGGCCGATCGTCACGGTGTGGAGCCTGCCGATGCGGCCGTTGCGCACCAGCTCGGCGGCGTAGCGGAACTGGGGTGACGAGCGCTGCTGGCTTCCCACCTGCACGATGCGGCCGCTGCGCCCGACGGCGCGAGCCACCTGGCGCCCCTCCGCGATGGTCAGCGAGGCCGGCTTCTGCAGGTAGACGTCCTTGCCCGCACGGACGGCGGCAACCGTGACGAGCGCGTGCCAGTGGTCCGGCGTGCTCACCAGCACGGCGTCGATGTCCTTGTTCGCCAGCAGCTCGCGGTAATCGGCGTACGCGGTCACGCCGTCGTACCTCTTGCCCGTCTTCTCCGCGTAGTGGCCGTTGACCAGGCGCCTGGCGTCCTCGAGGCGCTTCGAGTCGAGGTCGCACACGGCGACGACCCGCGCGTCGTCGCGCTTCCAGACGCCCGGCAGGTCGTGCACGCGCGAGATGCGCCCGGTGCCGATGGCGCCGATGGCGATCTGGCCGCCAGGCGCCTGGCGACCCATCACCGACGCGGGGACGATGGCGGGGAAGGCGGCGGCCGCCTTCAGGAACGTGCGCCTGTCCATGACGCCGCCTTCTGCTGCGCCTCGAGCACCAGTTGCGCTGCCAGCAGGCAGTGGGCCTGCGGCATCGCCGTCTCCGTCCGGTTCAGGACGTCGTCCACCAGCCGCTCGCCGTAGGGGAGCGCCTGCTCGCGGCAGTCGATGTACCGCGTCTCCTTGTGGTCCACCAGGAACAGGTGGCTGTCGCCCGGCCGTCCCGCGATGTCGATGTTCTTGCGGATCTCGATGAAGCCGTCCGTGCCGAGGATCGTCAGCCGGCCGTCGCCCCAGGTGGCCAGGCCGTCCGGGGTGAACCAGTCCACGCGGATGTAGCCGCGTCCGCCGTTGCCGCGCACCAGCATGTCGCCGAAGTCCTCGAACTTCGGGTACTGCGGGTGATGGACGTTCGCCACCTGCGCGGCGATCACCTCGGCGGACGTGGAGTTGGTGAAGAAGAGGAACTGGTCGGCCTGGTGCGACGCGATGTCGCACAGGATGCCGCCGAAGCGCGCCTTGTCCCAGAACCACGCCGGGCGGGTGTTGAGGCTGATCCGGTGCGGGCCGAGGCCGATCGTCTGGACGACGCGGCCGATGGCGCCGGCGGCGACCAGCTCGCCGGCCCTGACGGTCGCCCGGTTCTCGAGCCGCTCGCTGTACATGATCGAGTAGATGCGCCTGGTCTCGGCCTGCACGCGGCGGACCTCGGCCAACTGCTCGAGCGTCGTGATGCCCGGCTTGTCGGACAGGTAGTCCTTGCCGTGCCGCATCACGCGGACGCCGAGCGGGGCCCGCTGGTCGGGGATGATCGCGCTGACCACCAGCTGGATCGACGGGTCCTCGAGGATCTCCGCCTCGCTCCGCGCCACCCGTGCCCGGGGGAAGCGCTTGGTGAACTCCGCCAGGAGTGCCGGCTCCTGGGCGTGGACGAACACCAGCTCGCCGCCGCCGCGCTCGACGGCCGTCACCTGGCTGTAGATGTGCGGGTGATCGATGCCGACGACCGCGAACCGGATGCGGGGCGGGCGGGGCTGCGCCGCCTGCCCGGGGACGCGCTCGGCCCGCGCCAGTCCGGCCGCGGCCACCGAACCGAGTGCCCCCATCACGAATCCACGACGATCGAGGCCGTCCTGTCGCATCTGTAACCTCCAAGATAGATCGCGCACCTAGGTTCCGGGCTCCGGCGCGGGCGGTTGCGGGGGTGGTGGCGCAATTGACTCGGCAGCCGGCGACTCGGGCCACACCGGCAGCGGCGCCGCCGTGTACTCGGCGTGCGCGAGCAGCCGCTGGAACAGCGACGTTTCCGAGGCGTAGAACGTGAGCTTCAGCGCCAGGCGGGCCAGCAGGTACAGCTCGGTCGCCACGAACCCCGCCCACACGGCCCAGCCGCCGCGCGAGCCGGGCGCCACCAGCGCGTAGAGCGCCAGGATCAGGGCGAACACGGCGCCGTTCAGCGCGTAGAGCCCGAAGACTGGCAGCGGATGCCGCCGGATGAACCGGAAGGCGGCCATCAACGCGCCGACGCCGCTGCGGCGGTCCTCGACCACCGCGCGCACCTTGGCGTAATCGAACAGCACGTTCACCGCGACGAGGAGGCCGCCGAACACCAGGTACAGCACCAGGCGCAGGAAGAACGCGTTCCGTTCGACCGACCAGTCGCGCGTCGCCCACGGGTAGAACCGGTCGAACAGCCACGCGTGGATCGGCCCGAACAGCAGCCCGTACGCGATCAGCGCGAAGACGCCGAGCCTGACGAACCGGAAGAAGAACACGCCGCACGCCGAGAAGAACGCCTGCGTGCGGATGGCCCGGTTGCGCGCGTAGCGGTCGAGGATGCCGCCGAGCAGGAACGTCCACAGCAGCAGGTACCCGGACGCGACCACGGTGATCGCCGCCGCGTAGGCCCCGTCGTCCAGCATGCGCGAGAGGTTGTCGAGCACGCCGCCGAACCCGACGACCTGGGGCGTGAAGGTGGCGCCGAGGCCCGTCGCCTCGGACGAGAACTCCTCCCACCACTCCTGGTTCACGCCGCTGGCTGCCTGGTCGGCCGCCAGGCTGTCGCCCAGGCTCTCGTCGAGCAGGCCGCGGAGGACGATCGCCGGGGGCAGGGCGACCAGGAGCGTCAGCAGCAGGACGCCCGCAAGGATGGCGGGGGCGCGGCCGACGCGCCGCAGCCCGTCGAGGAAGGACGAGAGGATCGTCTTCATAGCCTCACACCAGGAACGCGAAGGTCAGCAGCGCGTCCTGCAGCCAGCCGAGCCAGATCGTCGTCCACTTCCGAGTGGCTTCGGCCGTCCGCGGCTCGAGCGTCCGGCTGTTGTTCGTGAAGTTGACGTCGAGCAGCAGGACCCGGTCGGGATCGACCTCCGCCGAGACGGCCCGCGAGCCCCGCTCGTAGACGTACTGCTTCCAGCGATCGCGCCCGTCCCACTTCTCGCGAACCACCTGGCCGTCCGCGAAGCGCACGGCGACCTCCACGGGGAAGGTCGCCTCGCCGTGGCGGCGCACCACCACGGCCGTCCGGAAGCGGTCCGTGCGGCCCGCCTCCTTCGCGTGCTGCAAGCGCCCCTCGCGTTCGAAGAACCCGCTGTCGGTCGCGGGACCCGACGAGAGGAGGTCCACTGCGTAGTCGAACGTGTTCGAGCTGCGGTAAACCTGGTCGAAGAACCAGGTCATGTCGCGCCCGCTCACCTCGTTGACGACCGCGAAGAAGTCGGCCGGCTTCGGGTGGCGGAAGCGCCAGCGCTCGAAGAAGGTGGACAGGGCGCGCTGCAGCGTGGGCCAGCCGAGATACCGCTCGAGCGTGTGCAGCCACAGCGCGGTCTTGCTGTAGGACAGCGCGCCGCCCGCCGAGGGCCAGTAGCGCCAGGACGGCGTGGACGGCGCGTCCAGCTCGGCGCCCCACCGGTAACTCGCCCAGCCGTTCTCGCCCGTCGCCCGCGAGACCGGCAGGTCGCGGTAGACCCACGGGACGAAGCCGCCAAAGAACCGCATCCCGAGGTAGTTCGGGTTGAACGCCTCGGCCATCGTCCGGCCGGTCGAGAACGTGTTCAGCCCCTCGTCGAGCCACGCGTCCTCGAACTCGTTGTTGCCGACCAGCGCGTACCAGAACTGGTGGCCGCACTCGTGCACCGTCACCCCCTCGGGGTCGGCCACCCCGCGCGGCGCGAGCCATCGCGTGCCGCCCGTGAACAGGGTCGGGTACTCCATGCCGCCCGCGCCCCCCTGCCACGCCGGATCGACGACGGTGACGTGGCCGTACGGGTAGGCGCCGAACCAGGTGCCGTAGTAGCGGAGCGCGGCGCGCGTCGCCGCGAAGTAGCGGCCGGCCTGGCCCGCGTGCTCGGGCTGCAGGAGGAGGCGCATGGACACGGGCGGCAGCCCCCGGTGCTCGAACCGCTCCTCGCGCACCAGGTAGTCGGGGCTCGTCGTCCAGGCGAAGTCGTGGACGTCCTCCTGGGAGTAGCGGTAGGTGGTGGTCCCGTCGGCGTTGTCGCGCGTGTCGCGCGGCAGGCCCGTGGCGCCGAGTACCCAGCCGCGCGGGACCGTCATCCGCACGTCGTAGGCGCCGTAGTCCGAGAAGAACTCCGTGCCCGAGTGGAACTGGTGCGCGTTCCACCCTCCCTCCTGGAGGACGGCAACCTTGGGGAACCACTGCGCGAGGAAGTAGGAGCGGCCCACGCGCCCCGTGCGCGAGAAGGTGCGGGGGACCCTCGCGATCCATTCGATCTCGACGTTGATCGTCTCGCCCGGCCCGACGGCCCGCGGCAGCGTCACTGCCAGCAGCGTCCGGTCGTCGGCGTTCCCGTCGTCGGGCGCGATGAACCGGCGGCTCGGGCCCAGGTCGATCGGCGGGGCCCCGCCGGCGCCGACCAGCCGGATGGCGGTGAGGTCGCTCCAGCCCCAGTCGTCCTCGCGGACGCGCGCCGCGCGCCGCCGGCCGGAGAGCCGCCCTTCGCGCAGCCAGCTCGAGCGGGTGTTGCGCCACGCGTTGTAATAGAGGTGGAAACGCATCTCCGCGGCCGGCGCCGCCGTGATGTTGCGCCAGGTCAGGACCTCGCGCCCGGTCAGCGTGTGGCGGCCGGGGTCGAGCCGGACGTCGATCGAGTAGCTGGCGTTGCGCGCCGAGCGGGCCAGCGGAGCCTGGGCCCGGGCGGGCGCGATCAGGAGCACGGAGGCTGCGACGACCAACAGCGCGACGTGCGGACGTCCCATGTCACCCCTCTTTCGCGCCATGCTACAACAGCTTGACGGGATTGGCGGGGCGCAATAGCCTAGCCCGGTCCCCCGCAGGAGCAGCGATGCCAGAGGAACGAGCGGTTCCGTGCGCCCCCGCCGTCCGCCCCGCGTCCCCCGCCCTGGCGCCGTCGGCCTTGCGCGCGCGGTTCCGCAGGGGCCTCGACGCGCGTCCGACCGCCGGCCTGGCGCCGGGCTTCGTGCAGGCGAACCTGGTGATCCTGCCGCGCGAGGCCGCCTTCGACTTCCTGCTCTTCTGCCAGCGCAACCCGAAGCCCTGCCCGCTGCTCGAGGTGGTCGAGGCGGGGTCGGCCGAGCCGGTCCGCATGGCGCCCGGGGCGGACCTGCGCACCGACGTGCCGAAGTACCGCGTCTACCGGCACGGCGAGCTGGTCTCCGAGCCCACCGACATCGCCGCCGAGTGGCGCGACGACCTGGTGTCGTTCCTGATCGGCTGCAGCTTCACCTTCGAGGGGGCGATGGCCGAGGCCGGCCTTCCCGTGCGGCACGTGGAGCAGTGCTCGAACGTGCCGATGTACGTCACGTCGATCGCCACCGACCCGGCCGGGGTGTTCCACGGTCCGATGGTGGTCTCGATGCGGCCCATTCCCGCCGGGCAGGTGGTGCGCGCGGTGCAGGTGACCTCGCGCTTCCCGGCGGTGCACGGCGCGCCGGTGCACGTGGGCGACCCGGCGGCCATCGGGATTGCCGCGATCGACCGGCCCGACCTGGGCGACCCGGTCGAGATCCGCGCGGGGGAAGTGCCCGTGTTCTGGGCGTGCGGCGTGACCCCGCAGGCGGTCGCGATGGCGTCGAAGCCGCCGCTGATGATCACGCACGCCCCCGGGCACATGTTCCTCACCGACCACCGCGACGCCGAGTACTCGGTGCTCTGATGTCGATCGAGAACGTGGTCCTGGCCCGCGACCACCGCGGCGTGTCGGCGCTGCGGCCGTACCTCGCCCCCGACTTCTGCGAGCGCGCGGCCTCGCTGGTGCTGCAGCACCCGGGCGCCGTGCTGATCGTCACCGGCTTCTACATCCCGGCCGGGTGCGCGCCCGAGACCGACGGCCCGCCCGGGGCCGCCACGCTCGGCGCCGCGCTGGCGTCGCTCGGCTACCGGCCCGTCTACGTGACCGACGAGCGGAGCAGCGCCGTGGTGCGCGGGCTGGCCGATGGCGCGCCGGTGGTCGAGTTCCCGATTGCCGGCCACGAGGCCAGCCGGGCGTTCGCGGCGGCGCTCGTCGCCGAGCACGCCCCGTCGCTCGCGATCGCGATCGAGCGCTGCGGGCTCACCGAGGAGGGTCTCTACCGGAACATGCGCGGCGACGACGTGTCGGCGTACAACGCGAAGGTGGACTACCTCTTCACGCCGGATCTGCCGAGCGTCGGCGTGGGCGACGGCGGCAACGAGATCGGGATGGGGAACCTGCTGCCGGTGATCCCGGTCGTGATGCCCATGGCGGGCCCGCCGTGCGCGACCAGGACGACCAGGCTCGTGATCGCGAGCGTCTCGAACTGGGGCGCGTGGGGGCTGGTGGCCGCGGTCTCGCGGCTCACGGGGCGGTCGATGCTGCCGACCTCCGCCGGGGCTCGCGCGCAACTGGAGCGGGCGCTGGAGCTGGGGGCGGTGGACGGCGTGAGCGGGCGCCGCACGCTGACGGTGGACGGCTTCAGCGCCGACGAGAACGAGCGCGTCCTGGGCGAGATGCATGCCTGGCTCGCCCGCCACGGCGTCCAGTAGGGCCGGCGTCCCTGCCGGCCCTTCTATCTTCGCAGCCGTCTTGGCGGCGGCCCCGCCTCGAGGCGCAGCCGATCGAACACCGCGCGGTCGTTGTCCTCGCGCAGGATGCACACGCGCACCGCGTGCGGGTGCGCGTGGGCGCGCGCCGGGTGGGGCAGCTCGCCGGCCACCACCGCGTCGCACGACGTGAAGGCGCACAGTGTCGGCCCCGGCTCGTCGTCCCAGTGCAGGTCGCTCAGGTCCACGAGCGCCACGTGGGCGACGTGCCAGTCGTGAGCGTCCGGCCTGACCGAGGCGAGGGGAGCGTCGAAGGCGTGTCCGATCGTCTCGCTTCTCATCGATGGACTCCAGGCGGGCCGGTTGACACGAAACCGTTCAGTTCTTGGGGGGCTCGCCGCTCCTTTGTCCGGAATCGATGCGCGCCGGGGCGGCGCGGCTTGGGCCAGAGCAAGAAGCGAACCTACTCCAACCCGAGGCGCTGTCTCTTCAGGTACAGCCCCTTGCGGGAGAGGCCGAGCAGGCGAGCGGCTTCCTCGACGCGGCCGCCGGAGGACGCGATGGCGCGCAGGATGGCGGCGCGCTCCAGGTGTTCGACCGCGGCGTCGAGCGGCTGGTCGAGGCGAACGACCAGCTCCGCGTCGCCCAGCGAGCGTTCGGCCGCGGGAACGGTCCGCCGGCCGGCGGTGATCGCCGCGTCGAGATGTTCGGGCATCAGCACGGCGCCTTTCTCCGCGAGCGCGGCGAGCCGGCGCATCTCGTTGGCGAGCTGCCGGACGTTGCCCGGCCAGCGGTAGAGGGTGAGGTACTCGACCGACTCGTCGGCGAGGCTGAGCGGCTTCTTCTGGAAGTCGCGCGCGGCGCGCTCGAGGAAGTGCTGCGCCAGCGCCGGGATCTCCTCGCGCCGCTCGCGCAGCGGCGGGATGGGGAACCGGACGACCGCGAGCCGGTAGTAGAGGTCTTCGCGGAAGCGGCCCTCGGAGACCAGGCGCTCGAGGTTGGCGTTGGTGGAGGCGACGACGCGGACCTGGACCCTCGTGGGGCGGGGGTCGCCGAGCGGCTGGACCTCGCCCGACTCGAGGAACCGCAGCAGCTTCGGCTGGACGTCGGGTCCCAGCTCGCCGATCTCGTCGAGGAAGAGGGTGCCCCCGGCGGCGGCGCGGATGACGCCGGGGAAGTCGGCGATGGCTCCCGTGAAGGCGCCGCGGCGGTAGCCGAACAACTGGCTGTCGATCATCTCGTGCGGGACGGCGGTGCAGTTGAAGGGTACGAAGGGTCGGGTGCCGCGGCCGGAGGCGGCGTGGATCACGCGGGCGATCACCTCCTTGCCGGTGCCGGTTTCGCCGGTGAGCAGGACGAGGACGTCGAGCGGCGCCACGCGGCGGACGCTGGTCACCAGGTCGGTCATCCCCTGGCTGAGGAAGATCGCGTCGTCCGAGTCGCCGCCGGGCTCGACGGGCCACAGCGCGGATCGCTCGCGCTCGTCGCGGCGGGCCTGGTCCTGCCAGCGGGCGCCGCGGGCGAGCTTCTCCGCGGCGACGAGGGACAGGGCCGCCTCCATCCCGTCGGCCGGCCGCAGGGCGATCTCGAAGTGGCGGCCGTGCCAGTTGCCGAAGTCGATCCGGCGGGGCGGCGAGGCGGCGAGGGCGCGGGCCTCGCGCCACGAGCAGCCCCACCAGGCGTGGATCTCGGTCGGGGCGTCGCCGGGGCGGCAAGTCAGGGCGCCGGCGAGGGCGGCGCCGGTGTCGAGGAGGAGGCCGGCGACCTCGTGGGCGAGGACCTCGGGGTAGCCGCCGGCGTCCACGATCGTGGCGGCGCGGATGGCCGTGTGGCTGGCGGCGGCACAGGGGGCGGGCACCAGGCGCGTCACCGCGTCGAGGCGGACGGCCACGCTGGCGGGCGGGGGCGGCAGCTGGTCGCGCCGCGTGCGCCCGGGGAAGGGAACCGATCCCTGCCGGACGACGGGCCAGATGGCCTCGGCGTACTGCTCGAGCAGGTCGGCGCGGGCGGTGCGGTTGCCGACGGTGGCGAGGATGCGGGCGGCGCGCTCGAAGGCGGCCCCGGCTCCGGCGAGGTCGCCCGCGGCGGCGAGGGCGACGGCGGCGACGCGGTTCACCTCCGCGAGGGTGTCCATGGGGGCGGGCCCGGCCTGGCCGGCGGCCTCGGCGACGACGACGGCGGCGCGGGCGTGATGCCTGGTGCGCACGAGCGCCTCCGCCTGGAGCAGGCGGAGGGAGGTGGTGAGGGTGGAGTCGGGCTGCCGTTGCGCTCCGGCAACAGCACCGCTGAGCAAGTGGCTGGCTTCATTGAACCGTCTGCGGACGGCCAGCAGGCGGACCCGTGTCACACAGCTCCACAGCCCGTAATACCAACTGCCTTTTGGTGCGTTCGGCGTCCACGCCGGCAGACCATCAAGCAAGCGCTCCGCCTCGTCAGGGATTCCTTGTGCAAGAGCGACCTGGGCAAGCCCATCCACGATCCCTCTCTGAGCGTCGCCCAGAGCGGGAGACAGCCGAAGAGCCTCCCGAAGATGTTCTTCGGCCTTTAGGAAGTTGCCCTCGGCCAGTTCAATGTGGCCGAGATTCGCGAGTGCCGCACGTTTCACGCCGAGGTGTCCACTCTCCTCGCCCCGCGTGAGGCCAAGGACGGCCTCCATGCGGGCAGTGCGCAGGTCGGACAAGAGGTAGCCGAGACAGGTAGCACCGACTGCGGCGCTTCCCTCTAGCCACGCATTTGGACGCTGCGTCAGCAGGCCACGTCCGATTCGAAGGTGTTCTGCCGCACTTGATACCAATCCGCGCTTGGCCTCCAATTCCGCTACAAAGATGTGGAGCGCAGCCGTCGCGACGGGATCGCCCGCCCTGACGACCGCTCGTCTTACCGCGGGCAGGAATGCAAGAGCGGCTTCGGGACCCGGACCCTCATACAGAGCCAGCATCAGGGGCAGAGCGACCCAACAGGCCTGCTGGTCGTTCTTGTCGTTAGTGGCGAGGGCCAACGCCCGTTGATAATGCGATATGGCGTTCTCAGGGTCACCGGTGTCGCGAAGAGCCTCCCCTATTGTCGCGAGGCATCGAATCTTCACCGGGTCTGAGGCACGCCCAGACTGCAGCAGACGCCGAGCTCGGGCGTACGCGGCGCTGGTGTCACCTGTCTTCTGGAGGAGTTCGACGAGGATGACTTCTCTATCTGGCCCGGATACGGACTGGGCGTCCGCCCCGGCGCGCAACAACGATAACGCGCTGCGATAGAGGCCGCCGGCTAACAGCCCCGCGATGGTTTCCAAGGCTGTCTCCGAAGGATGGTGTCCTAGTGGACGGTCAGTACGGGGTTCGGTCTCTGCTTAATCACCGGCAACAATCGCTGTCTTGCGGTGCTGACGAGCGCGTCTAGGGTCTTTCCGTCATCCGGGTACAGGGCGGCTCCCAGCCGGACCTGTGACAGGACTGACGCGAGCGCATGGTCGTCCGCGAGCGGCACGGAAACCGCGTATCTCATCCGCTCGATGGTTGCATCAAGAGCGGCCCGTTCGAGCTTGGGGAGGATCACAAACAACTCAGAGTCGCCACTCCGGATGGTCACGTCAGTGGACCGGGTGGTTGTCTTGAGCACGTTCAGCAGCACGCCAAGGATCGTGCTTGTCGCAAGGTCTGTCAACCCATCGACTCGCAACAAGACAATAGCGAGGCCCGACGACTCCAACTCTCCAAGGAGCAGCCAGTGGTTCCCGCTCTCACCGAGCGAATCCCCCTGGATCTCATCGCGGGTCCTTGCGCCAGCAGAGTCCTCTGGTCCTCCGGCGGCCTGAACGGACCGAAGCCGCGATTCCAGGAGGCCTACGTGGTCTTCGGAAAAACGACGGGCCTCTGTTGAGTAGAGCGTGAGGACGCCTACGAGTGCCTCTGACGCTAGAACGGGAATGCTCAGGCAACTCTTCAGTGAGACCAGCGTACTCTTGTTCACCCCCTGAAAGTCGAGTGCGGGGTCTGCATTGATCATCGATCGCCGTGTCGTGGCGACCCATCCCGACACACCTTGTCCCAGTCGTATCCGCCAACCATTCAGTTCCGCCGTCTGGTCTCCGATGGTCTGTGCAACGACGAGGGAGTCGCTGTCAGCGTCATACACATACAGAACAGCGAGAGTCACCGGGACGGCCTTCCGCGCAGCATCTAGGATTTTACGGCCGTCAGCTCCCTCCAAGCCTCGCGAATCTGAAACCGTCGAGAGGACGGTTCTTGTAGCATTCGCTGCGGTTAGGACTGGATCATGTCGAGGGAGTTCTGGGTGGAGCGACGGCGAGGCGGACTTGTAGAGCCGGAGAAAGGCGTCCACAACTAGAGGGTCGTACATCCTTCCCCTGCTGGAGGTGACTACCTTCAACGCTTCCTCGTCCGGCAGGCGAGGTCGATACGGACGGTCAGAGGTCAGCGCGTCGAAGCAGTCAACAACGGACAGGATACGAGCTCCGATGGGGATGTCCGTTCCTGCAAGACCATCTGGATAGCCCTTCCCGTCCCAGTTCTCGTGGTGATGGCGAACAATGGGGACGACCGGATAGGGGAAGTCGATCGCCGACAGAATCTGCGCACCAATGCTGGCATGCAGCTTCATCTTTTCGAACTCCGTGGAAGTCAGCTTCCCGGGTTTGTTCAAGATGTGTTCAGGGATTGCCAGCTTTCCCATGTCGTGCAGGAGTGCGGCCGCTTCGATTGCCCTTATTAGCTTCTCGTCCTTCACACCGAGGTCCCTGGCCAGACTCACGGCAAGCGCTTGGACCCGTCGAATGTGACCGTGTGTGATCTGGTCCTTGGCGTCTATCCACATCGCGAGCGTTTCGATGGTGGACAGGTACAAGAGGTTCAGCTTGCTGAGATGCTTTGTTGTGTCTTCAAGCCTCCCCATTGAACTCTTGTAGGTCAGGTAGGAGATGATCAGCAGCGGTACGATGATGCCGACCGCCACAAGGTCGATCTCGCGTGTATACGCGAGAAGAAGCGCGGCGACGGACGCACCAAAGAAGAAGTTGACTGAAAAGAACGAGAAGTTGTCTCGCCAAACACGAAATACTGAGCCGCGCGACTCGAGCGCGATCGCGGCCGCCACAAGGAAGCTGTTCAACAGGAAGTACGAGAGTGCAAACACAGCGAGCGGAGCGAACAACTGCCGGATGGAAGTGTCCGGCGACTGACTCAGCGGGGCCGTGCCCGCGAGCCAGAAGAAGAGGTGAGCCGAGCAGCCTAGTGAGAAAGCCAGAGCGGAGACGTTGAAGACCGCCTTGTACGGCTCTAGTCGTTTGCGCTGGAGCCAGAGTGAGATTACGAAACCATCCAAGGCTACAGTCAGTATCCCGGCGGACGGACCGAACAACATGACTGCCGTGAAGACGAAGGTCTCAGAAACGGAGATCGTGGCGGGAATAGAGGGTACTTTGACGGTGATCGACCCGCTCAGGAGCGTAAGGCCGGCGAGGATAAACCAACGCCAGTCGACGGGATTCCGGAACAGGTCGTACGTAGCCACGACGATCGCCGCACCGCCGGCGAGGATCACGCAGCAGACGTACAGCCGCGACGCCCGCGAAAGGTCGGAAGAACCGCGTTTGTGAATCTCTGGCCGGGGGAATCCCCCGCTCCTCCGGAATCCTTATCGGTCTAACCGCCCCAGACAATTACGAGGCCGAGAGTCATGGCAGCTCCTCAGTTTTCGCCGTCAATGGCGGCGTTGCCCCAGACGATGCTGTCGCCCCAGACGATGCTGTCGCCCCAGACGATGCTGTTGCCCCAGACGATGCGGTCGCCCCAGACGATGCGGTCGCCCCAGACGATGCGGTCGCCCCAGATGATGCGGTCGCCCCAGATGATGCGGTCGCCCCAGATGATGCGGTCGCCCCAGATGATGCGGTCGCCCCAGATGATGCGGTTGCCCCAGATGATGCGGTCGCCCCAGATGATGCGGTCGCCCCAGATGATGCGGTCGCCCCAGATGATGCTGTCGCCCCAGATGATGCGGTCGCCCCAGATGATGCTGTTGCCCCAGATGATGCGGTCGCCCCAGATGATGCGGTCGCCCCAGATGATCCGATCGGCCTCCGACTGCCCCGTCGGCCTCCAGAACGCGATTCCCGACGGGCTCACCGTCTCGCCCGCCAGCTCCAGGTCGGCCAGGGCGCTCGGGCCGCCCGTCGCCACCGCCACCGACGCCGCCACGTTCAGGCTCCCGGCCCCGGCCCCCAACAGCCCCGCCTCCGGCACGAACGTCGCCCCCATCTGCAGCGCCGCCTTCACCTGCAGCACGTCCAGCCTCGGGTTCGCCTCGAGCAGCAGCGCCGCCGCCCCCGACACCACCGCCGCCGACATGCTCGTCCCGCTCATCTGCATGTAGGCCCGGTTTCCCGAGCCCGCCACGTGCAGCGCCGGGTAGCTCCCGATCAGGTACGAGCCGGGCGACTCCAGCGACACGATCCGGTTCCCGGGCGCCACCAGGTCGGGCTTCAGCGTCAGGTCGTACGCCGCCGGCCCCCGCGAGCTGTAGGTCGCCACCACGTCGTCCGACCGCCCCGAGGTCTGCTTCGTGTTCAGCGCCCCCACCGTGATGGCGTACGGCGAGTTCCCCGGCGACTCGATCCCGGCGATGATCGGCGTCCCGTCGTCCGTCTTCCCCATGTTCCCGGCCGCCGCCACCACCACGATCCCCGCCGCCACCGCCCGCTCGACCGCGTCGCACAGCGGGTCGTCGGCCGCCGGCTCGAACACCGGGTGCCCCAGCGACAGGTTCAGGATCCGGATGGCGTAGCGCGCCTTGTTCGCCACCGCCCAGTCGATCGCCCGGATCACGTCGCTCGTCCGCCCCGCCCCCTCGCCGTCCAGGACCCGCAGGCTCACCAGGTGCGCACCGGGCGCCACCCCCTCGGTACCGCTCGGTCACGACAGGCTGGGTCGGGTCGGCCGCCGCCGCGATGATCCCTGCCACGTGCGTCCCGTGGCCGTAGGTGTCGCGCACGGCGCTCGCCGCCCCGGTGAAGTCCACGCCCGCCACCACGCGGTCGCGCAGCGCCGGCAGCGCCGAGATGCCCGAATCGACCACCGCGATGCCGATCCCCTTGCCCGTCAGCCCCCGCGCCCCGCCGATGCCCGACCGGACCAGCGCGGTCCCGATCGCCTCGGCCGTCACCGCCATCGTGGAGCGGACGACGGCGTCGCCGGATACCGCCGGCACCTCGGGGTCCGCCGCCAGCGCCTCGAGCTGCTCGGGCGTCACCTCGATCACGACGCCGCGCGCCAGCCACCGCTTCGCCGCGATGCCGTGACGGGCGGTCAGCTCCTCGAGCGCGCCGCGCTCGCCGCGCACGATCACCTGCACGGCGCCGCCGCGCCCCGACTCGAGGTGATCCGCGACGTCGCGCGACAGCCGCGCGCGGTGCTGACCCGGATCGGCCCAGGCGGCGCCCGCCGCGAGGACGACCAGCAGGGCCGTGAGAAGGGGAAGGGTGAACCAACGGTCACGCGACATGAGTTCCTCCGCTACGAACAGGCGGCAACGGGATGATCGGGCGGCAGCGCGCGGGGGCTGCCCCCGCGACGGTGCTCGGCGCCCTCGGCCAAGAGCTCGGCAATCGAATCGAGCAGGATGCGCTGCGAGTGGCACCGCGTCCGGATGGTCCGCAGCCGCCCCTCGCGAATCAGGTAGTAGACCTTCCGCTTCGAGACCCCGAGCAGCCCGCACGCCTGGTCGATCAGCACGCTGGCCCCCGGGGGGCGACCGATGGTGTCGATCGGGCTGTACGCTTCGGTCGAGCTCAACGCGGACCTCCACCCCGTCCATTGGCACGCAGGGTGCCAACGGGAGCGCGGGTGGGTCGCCAGCGGTAAACCATTGCTTTGGCGGAACTTGTTGCACTAGGATGCAGCTGGGCCGCCGGCCGGCGGAACCGGCTCTCCGGCCAAGCGGTTGGCCCAATCCTCAAACCCGGCTGTGTTGCACGAATTGCACGGGGGGTAGGCGAAAATTGCCACCTGGTCGGGGTGGCGGACCGGCCAATCCATTGGCCTGGGGGATAGGAAGTTGGCCAGACACCCGAACCTCCCGGCCCCCTGCCTGCTCGTCCTGTCGTCGCTGATCCTGGCGACCGCCGGGTGCGGCCGGCAGGCCCCCTCGCCGGCCGCCGCGCCCCCCGCCGTCCGCGAGCTGGTGTCGTCGATTCGCGCCGAGCCGCGCGGCTTCAACCGGTACGCGGGCCGCGACTCGGTCACCGAGACCATCACGCACCTGACCCAGGCGCGCCTGGTGCGGATCGACCGCCGCACCCAGGAGCTCGAGCCGTGGCTGGCCGAATCGTGGACGGCCTCGCCCGACGGCCTCGAGCTAGACGCTCGCGCTGCGGCCGGGGGTGACCTTCTCCGACGGCGTCCCCTTCACCTCGGCCGACGTCCTCTTCGCGTTCCGGGCGATCTACGACCCGCGGGTGGGCAGCCCGATCGGCGAGGCGATGCGCGTCGGCGGCCAGCCGCTGGCGGTCAGCGCCCCGGACCCCTCGACCGTCGTCATCCGGTTTCCCTCGCCGTTTGGCCCGGGGATCCGCCTGCTCGACAACCTGCCGATCCTGCCGCGGCACAAGCTCGAGGCGGCACTCGACGCCGGGACCTTCGCGAAGGCGTGGGACGGCTCCGCCCGCGTCAGCGAGATGGTGGGCCTGGGGCCGTTCGTCATCGAGCGAGTACCAGCCGGGCCAGCGCCTGGTGTTCGGCCGCAACCCGCGCTACTGGCGGAAGGACGACAGCCGGGATCCCGCTGCCGGCACTCGACCGCCTCACGCTCGAGATCGTCCCCGATCAGAACGCCGAGCTGCTGCGCCTGCAGGCGGGCCAGATCGACTTCACGCAGACCGAGATCCGGCCCGAGGACTACGCTACCCTGAAGCAGGCGGCCGCCGCCGGGCGCGTCACGCTGGTGGACCTCGGCGTGGGGCTCGACGCCGACTCGTTCTGGATCAACCTCCGGCCCGGGTCCAACGCGAAGCGGCCGTGGCTGCACCGGGTCGAGCTGCGGCGCGCCATCGCCCAGGCGGTGGACCGCCAGGCGTTCGCCGACGCCGTGCTCCTCGGCGCCGCGGTTCCGGTGGACGGGGCGCTCATCACGCCGGGCAACGCGCGCTGGTACGCGACCGACCTCCCGCGCCATCCCTACGACCCGGCCGCGGCCGGCGCGCTGCTGGCGTCGATTGGCCTGGTGGACCGCGACGGCGACGGCATCCGCGAAGACCGCCACGGCGCCGACGCCTCGTTCACCTTGCTGACGATGAAGGGCAACAGCCTCCTCGAGCGGGGCGCCGCGTTCGTGCGCGACGAGCTGCGCGCGGTGGGCGTCACCGCGAACGTGGCGCCGCTCGAGGTGGGCGCGGTGATCGACCGGATCGAGCGGGGCGACTACGAGGCCGTCTACTTCCGGTTCCTTACGAGCGACCTCGATCCCGGCGCTGAACCTGGACCTGTGGCTCAGCTCGGGCGGCGCGCACGTCTGGAACCCGCTGCAGCGGACGCCGGCCACCGACTGGGAGCGCGAGATCGACGGCCTGATGCACCGGCAGGCGGCGACGCTGGATCACGCGACGCGCAAGGCGCTGTTCGACCAGGTGCAGCGGGTGTTCGCCGAGCAGGTGCCGGTGCTGCAGTTCGCGGCGCCGCGCATCTTCGTCGCGCTCAGCACCCGCGTGGCCAACGCCACGCCCGCGCTGCTCCGCCCCGCGGTGGTGCTGTGGAACCCGGACCGCCTCGACGTGCGCGATCCCCGGCGGTCGTCCCGGTGAGGTGGCCGTGAGAAGCTACCTGGCGCGCCGCGCGCTCTTCGCCGTGATGCTCGTGTTCGTGGTGTCGTCGGGCGCGATGCTCCTTGCGCGCCTGGCGCCCGGCGACTTCGCCTCGGCCCTCGCGGCCGAGGGCGCCAGCCCCGCGCAGGTGGCGCAGGAACGGGCGCGCCACGGCCTCGACCGGCCGGTCGCCTCGCAGTACTTCGCCTGGCTCTGGCGGGCCGCCCACCTCGATCTCGGAAGCTCGCTCCTCTATCAGCGGCCGGTCGGCGGGCTGGTCCGGGAGCGCGCGGCCAACACCGCCCTGCTCGCGCTCGTCGCGCTGGCGATCGCCACGCTCGCGGGGCTGCCCGCGGGTGTCTTCACGGGCAGCCGGCGCGGCGGCCGGCGCCTCGCTCGTGCGCGGCGGGCTCGCTCCTCCTGCTGTCGCTGCCCTCGCTGGTGACCTCGCTCGTGCTCGTCCTGCTGGCGGCGCGCACCGGCTGGCTGCCCGTCGGCGGCATGGTCTCGGGGGCCTCGGCCGCCGCGGGCCTGGCCGGCTGGTGGGCCGACGTGGCCCGGCACCTGCCGCTGCCCGCGCTCGCGCTGGCGCTGCCGATTGCGGCCACGCTCGAGCGGCTGCAGTCGCAGGCGATCGCCGACGCGCTCGGCCAGCCGTTCACGCTCGCGGCCGTGGCTCGAGGCGTGCCCCGGCGTCGCGTCGTCTGGCGCCACGCACTGCGCGCGTCGCTGTCGCCGGTCGCCTCGGTCTACGGCTACGTGCTGGCCGCCCTCCTCAGCGGCTCGTTCATCGTCGAGGTGGTGACGGCATGGCCGGGGCTCGGGCGCCTGCTGTACGACGGGCTGCGCGCACGCGATGTCTACCTGGTGGCCGGCTGCGCCGCGGCCGGGTCGGTGTTCCTGGCGATCGGCAGCCTCGTGTCCGACGTCGCCCTCGCGTGGGCCGACCCGAGGATGCGGCGAGAGTAGAAGGAGAAGAACGAGCTGTGAAGCGAGTGAGGATGAGCGCGGTCGGGGCGGGGCTGCTGGCGCTGGTGGTCGCCGCCGCGGTGGCCGCGCCGGTGCTGGCGCCGCACGACCCCGCGACCTCGTACCGCGACCGCGCGTTTGCCCCGCCGATGCGCCCGCACGTCGTCGCAGACGATGGGTCGTGGCACGCGCCGTTCGTCTATCCCGTGCGGCTGGTCGACCGGCTGGAGCAGCGCTACGAGGAGGACCGCTCGCGCCGGTTGCCGCTGTCGTTCTTGTCGGGCGGGCGGCTGGTGCGCGTCGCCGGCGAGCGCGACGGCCCGTGGCTGCCGCTCGGCGCCGACGGGGCGGGGCGCGACGTGCTCGCCCGCCTGCTGTTCGGCGCGCGCACGTCGCTCGGCCTTGCGCTGGCGGCGTCGCTCGGCGGCCATCCTGATCGGCGTCGCGGCCGGCAGCGTGGCGGGCTACGCGGGGGGCGCGACCGACGAGATCCTGATGCGGGTCGCGGAGTTCGTACTCGTCCTGCCGGCCGTCTACGTGGTGCTCGCGCTGCGCGCGGTGCTGCCGCTGGTGCTGCTC
This sequence comes from uncultured Acidobacteriota bacterium, assembly GCA_963813585.1. GTDB lineage: Bacteria > Acidobacteriota > Vicinamibacteria > Vicinamibacterales > Fen-181 > JARKSS01. The sequence goes on along the minus strand of CAWEZL010000001.1, from coordinate 4,962,216 downwards.
GCCCTGGACCACGTTCCTGCTGATGACGGGCATCTTCGCGCTGGTCGGGTGGCCGTGGGTGGCGCGCGCCGTGCGCGGGACGATCGCCGCCGAAGCCTCGCGCGACTACGCGGTGGCCGCCCGGTCGCTCGGCGCCGGCCCCGCGCGCGTGCTCTTCGTGCACCTGCTGCCCGCGTGCCGCGGCCTCGTCGGGGCGCAGGCCGTCCTGCTGGTGCCCGGCGTTCGTCCTGGCCGAGGCGACGCTGTCGTACCTCGGCCTCGGGTTCCCCGACTCGGTGCCCAGCTGGGGCTCGATGCTGCAGGACGCCGCCAACGTCAACGTGCTGGCGCGCTTCCCCTGGATGCTCCTCCCCGCGGCCGCCATCTTCCTCGTCACCCTTTCCGTGAACCTCGCGTTGGGCGACCTGAACCCGCGCCGCGTGCAAAATGCAGCCATGCGGGACCTGACCCCCGGTAGAATCGGGGCATGAACCTCGAGGGCATCTTCCCCGCCATCGCCACCCCGTTCGCCGACGACGAGCTCGACGTCAAGAGTTTGCAGGCGAACGTCGCCAGGTACATGCAGACCGGCCTGGCCGGCATCCTCGTGCTCGGCTCGAACGGCGAGGCGCCGCTGCTCGACGCCGACGAGGCCTTCCGGGCGGCCGCCGCGGCGCGCGAGCGCGTTCCCTCCGACAAGCACGCTCATCGTGGGGGCCGGCGAGGAATCGACCCGGACGACGATTGCCGCCGTGAAGCGGGCGGCCCGGGCGGGCGCGGACGTGGTGCTGGTGCGCACGCCGGCATACTTCAAGGCGCAGCTCACCACCGAGGTCTTCGTCCGGCACTACACCGAGGTGGCCGACGCCTCGCCCGTGCCGGTGCTGCCATACAACGTTCCGAGCCTGACCGGCGATCAGGCTGGCCGCCGAGGCGGTGGCGCGCCTGGCGTCGCACCCGAACATCCCCGGGGTGAAGGACTCGAGCGGCGACCTGACGCAGATCGCCGATCTCGTCGCGATGACGCCGCCGGGGTTCAAGGTGCTGGTCGGGTCGGCGCCGACGCTCTACGCGAGCGTGTGCGTCGGGGCGTCCGGGGCGATCGTCGCGGCCGCCTGCGTGATCCCCGAGCTGGTCGTGGAGCTGTTCGACCTGTCGCGCGCGGGACGTCACGCCGGATGCGCTGGCGCTGCAGCGGCGGATCACGCCGCTCGCCAAGCTCGGTGACGAGCGCGCACGGCGTGCCAGGGCTGAAGGCCGCGATGGACGCCGCCGGCTACGTGGGCGGCGCGCCGCGCCGGCCGCTGCCCCCGCGACGCCGCAGGCCCGCGAGGCCATTCGGGCCCAGCTCGCCGCGCTCGGCATCGAGGCTCACTGACATGACGACACTCCCTTCGACCGAACGCCTGCTACTCGGCCCCGGCCCCAGTCCCATTTCCCCGCGCGTGCTGCGCGCGATGGCGGCGCCGGTGCTCGGCCACCTCGACCCCGAGCTGCTCGCGATGATGGACGAGACGCGCGCCGGGCTGCAGCGGCTGTTCCGCGCGCCGGCCGGTTCGCTGTGCCTCGCCGTCTCGGGCACCGGCACGTCGGGGCTCGAGGCGGCGGTCGCCAACCTGGTCCAGGAGGGGACGCGGGTGCTGGCGGTCGTCACCGGCTACTTCGGCGACCGGCTGGCCCAGGTGTGCTCGCGCTACGGGGCGTACGTCCGGCGGCTCGACGTGGAGTGGGGACGCGCGTGCGACCCGCAGTCGGTCCGCGACGCCCTCTCGCGCGAGCGGGCCGACCTGGTGTGCGTCGTGCACGCGGAGACGTCCACCGGCGTGCGCAACCCGGTGGAGGACGTGGCGACGGTGGCGCACCAGGCCGGGGCGATCGTGCTGGTGGACGCGGTGACGTCGCTCGGCGCGCACCCCGTCGAAGTCGCCGCCTGGGGGCTCGACGCCGTCTACAGCTGCACGCAGAAGGGGATCGGGGCGCCCTCGGGGCTGGCGCCGGTGGCGTTCACGCCGGCGACGCTCGAGCACCGGGTCGCGTGCCGCAGTTTCTACCTCGACCTCGCGCTGCTCGAGGATTACTGGCTGCGCCGCAAGTACCACCACACGATTTCGGCGTCGCTCGTCTACGCGCTGCACGAGGCGCTCGCGGCGGTCGACGAGGAAGGGCTCGAGGCGCGGTGGCAGCGCCACGAGCGGCACCACCTCGCGCTGGCCGCCGGCCTCGAGGCGATGGGGCTCGGCCTGCTGCCGCCGCCCGGCGAGCGGCTGTGGACGCTGAACGCGGTGGGCGTCCCGGACGGCGTGGACGAGGCGCGCGCGCGGCGCGACCTGCTGGCGCGGTTCAACATGGAGGTGGGCGCGGGACTCGGACCGCTCGCGGGCCGGATCTGGCGCATCGGGCTCATGGGGGCCGGCTCGACCCCGCAGATGGTGCTCCTCGTCCTCGGCGCGCTCGAGGCGGTGCTTCGCTCGCAGGGGTACCGCGTGCCGCCCGGCGCCGGCACGGACGCCGCCATCGGGGCCCTGGCGTGAGGGCCCGGACCCCCTCGAGAGTTTCCCGCGGGCGGCGACGGCCGGGCGTCGGCCAGGTCGTGCTGGCCCTGCTGGGTGCCGTGTTCGGCTACCTCGGCTACGTCTACCTGACGCTGCCCGACGTCGCCCCGCTCCAGGCCGCCAACCCGAAGACCACCGCGTTCATCGAGCTGCGTGCCCGCGAGGCCCGCGCCAAGGGGCGCCCGGCGCGGCGCGAGCAGCGGTGGGTGAGCTACTCGCGGATCTCGCCGACGCTCAAGCGGGCGGTGCTGGTCGCGGAGGACGCGGCGTTCTGGCAGCACGAGGGGATCGACGTGGACGAGATCCGGAAATCCCTCGAGCGCGACCTCGAGCGGGGCCGGTTCTCGCGCGGCGGCAGCACGATCACCCAGCAGCTGGCCAAGAACCTCTACCTCTCGCCGTCGAAGAACCCGTTGCGGAAGCTCCAGGAGCTGCTGATTGCGCGCCGGCTCGAGGCGCAGGTCAGCAAGCGGCGCATCCTCGAGATCTACCTGAACGTGATCGAGTGGGGCGACGGGATCTACGGCGCCGAGGCGGCCGCGCGCGAGCACTTCGGCAAGCCGGCCTCGTCGCTCTCGGCCGAGGAGGCGGCGCTGCTCGCGGGGGCGATCGTCAACCCGCGCGTGCACGACCCGTCGAGGCCGACGCCCCGGCTGCTGCGGCGCCAGCGGCTGATGCTGGCGCGCATGGGCGCGGTGACACCCCCGCCCGATGCGGCCGCGGCCCCGCCGGCCTCGCCCGACCCCGCACCGCCGGCGCCTGCCGCGCCCTCTACGGAGTCGCCGCGGTAGCGCCGATACGATCCCTGAAGACGGGGGCGCCGGGCGAGGGCCGGGCTACGGCTGAACTTGACACCCTCTCGAAGCGTTCGCTATAGTCGCGGCGCCTTCTTCCGCACCTTCCCCCCTCCGACAGCGAACGGATCGGACGTCGGATGCGCGAATGATCAACTACACCGAGCGCATCAGCGGGCTCATGCGCGACATCGTCGCGCGCGTCCCGCGGCTGTCCTACATCGACCCCGGCGAACTGCTCGTGTTCGCACGGTACGGCCGGTCGGGTGCCGAGGGGGCCTTCGCCACCTGCCACTGCCTGTCGCTGCCCGACACCGAGCCCGGCTACTACTACTGGCGCGACCGCGAGACGGGGTCGATCACGCGCCGCTCGCGGTGGTTCGTCACCAGGTCGCCCTCCGTCTCGATCGCCGGCCGGCCGATCCCGTACCTCGTGTCGTTCACGCTGCCGCGCTTCTGCAACCAGACGCTGGCCGGCGCGCGCAAGGAGAAGTACTACCGCCCGGGGACCCCGTGCTGGATCGCCAAGCTCGACACGGTCGTGCACGAGCTGTATCACATCGATCCCGAGGCGACGGGCATCCGGCACGTGGAGCGCGCGGACGGGGTGCCGTCGGCCTCCTCGCACGGCCGCGACTTCCTGAAGGTGGTCGCGGACATGGTGCGCGAGTACCTGGGCAGCGACCCCGACCCCTCGAGCTACGAGTTCCTGCGCTACTCCTTCCCCGAACTGGAGCAGCGATACGGCGGCGTGGCGGCGATCACGTTCCGCAACTACCCGTCGTATCCGCAGCGCTACATCGAAGTGCTGCCGCCGACCGAGCAGCTCGAGATCCCCGCCTCGGTCCCGATCCACCCGCTGAAGACGAACCACCCGCCGACCAGCTTCACCGACCGCGACCTCACGGTGCGGCAGTTCCTGATCGACAGCACGCGGCGCGTGGCCGCCAGCCGGTAAGCCCGACCTGGCCGCTCGCCGCAAGCCGCTGGCCGCAAGCCGCTGACTAGCCGGGGACGATCCGCCGCGCGCCGGCGTAGCGGCGCGACCAGTAGGGCGACGAGAGGCGATCCACGCGCACGACGCCGCGGCTGCTCGGGGCGTGAACGAAGGTGTCGGGGCCGGTCGCGATGCCCACGTGCGAGACGCGGTCGCCGTCGGTGGCGAAGAACACCAGGTCGCCGGCCCGCGGCGAGCCTTCCACCTCGCGCCCCGCCTCGAACTGCTCCCGCACGCTGCGCGGCAGCGCGATGTTCGACCGCGCGAACACGTACTGCACGAAGCCGCTGCAGTCGAACCCATCCGTATCCGCGCCGCCGTTCGCGTAGGGTACCCCCTGCAGCGACAGCGCGAGGGCCGCCGCCGCGTCGCCTTCCGCCGCCACCGTGTCGGCCGCGGCCGCGGCCGCCGCCGGTGCGCCGGCCGCCGGTGCCTCCGCCGCCGGCTCCCCTGGAGCGGGAGCTCCGACGCCGGGAGGCGGCGGGCCGGGGTAGGGGCGCGGGGGGCGCCGCGCCGCCCCGCACCCGGCGGCGAGCGAGGCGGCGCAGGCGAGCGCGATCAGCGCTAACACCTTGTTTTGCGAGCACTTTAGGCCTGTCGGCCGGTTGACAGTCCACGTGCGGTCGGTCAGAATACCCTCGGTTATGGAGCACACGCTCCTGCTGAACGCCTCGTACGAGCCCCTGAAGGTGGTGCCTTGGCGCAAGGCGGTGACGCTGTGGTGCCAGGGGAAGGTCGAAGTCATCTCCGTCTACGACCGCGAGGTCCGGTCGGTCTCCATCAGCTTCAAGCTGCCGTCGGTCATCCGCCTCCTCCGCTACGTCCGCATCCGCCGGCGCTTCGACTACGTTCCGTTCTCGCGCGCGAACATCTATGCCCGCGACGAGTACTCCTGTCAATACTGCGGCGAGACGCTGCCGGCGACCGAGCTGACCTTCGACCACGTGGTGCCGGTCGCGCAGGGCGGCCGCAAGGACTGGGAGAACATCGTCACCTGCTGCATTTCGTGCAACCGCGACAAGGGAGGCCGCACGCCCGGCGAGGCGGGGATGCATCTGCTGCGCCGGCCCGTCCGCCCGCAGGCCGCCCCCGCGATCCGCATCACGATCGGCCTCCGGCACACCCCCGACAGCTGGCGCGACTACCTCTATTGGAACCTGGAGCTGGACGCGTCGTAGCCCGCCCCCCTTTTCGCTTGCCGCCCGCCGCGCGTTTCAAGGATGATCCGTCGCGCCCGCCGCGCGCCGTGCGCGGCTCCGAGGAGGTCGCGTGTCGCAGTTGTTCCGGTTGAAGTCCCTCGACCGCATGCTCGTCGACGCCGAGCGCGGCCAGTCGCTGAAGCGAACGCTGGGTCCCTTTCAGCTCACCATCCTCGGGATTGGCGCCATCGTCGGCGCCGGCATCTTCTCGACGATCGGCACCGCGGCCGCCGGCGGCGCGGGCCACACCGGCGCCGGCCCGGCGCTCGTGGTCTCGTTCATGCTCACGGCGATCGTCTGCGGCTTCGCGGCGCTGTGCTACGCCGAGTTCGCCGCGATGGTCCCGATCTCGGGGTCGGCCTACACCTACGCCTACGCGACCCTCGGCGAGCTGGTCGCCTGGATCATCGGCTGGGACCTGATCATCGAGTACGCGGTCGGCAACGTCGCCGTGGCGATCTCCTGGTCCGGCTACTTCCAGGAGCTGCTGCGCAACATCGGCGTCGGCTTCCCGCCGTGGCTCGGCACCGACTACCGGTCGGCCGCGACGGCCGTCGGCCGGGTGGCCGAGGCCACCTCCGCGGGGCTCGACCCGCGCGTCACTCGGCCCGGCGATCACCCTGGCGGCGCAGGCGCTCACGGAGGCGCCTCGCCTCGTCGGCATCCCGGTCGTCTTCAACCTGCCCGCGTTCCTCATCGTGATGCTCGTCACCTGGGTGCTCGTGATCGGCATCAAGGAGAGCGCCTGGGTCAACGACGGGGATGGTGATCCTGAAGCTCGGGATCATCGCTCTTCTTCGTCGTCGTCGGCGACTTCTACGTGAAGCCGGCGAACTGGACGCCGTTCGCGCCGCAACGGGTTCACCGGCATCTGGCGGCGGCCGCGGCGATCATCTTCTTCGCCTACATCGGCTTCGACGCCGTCTCGACGGCGGCCGAGGAGACGCGCAACCCGCAGCGCGACATGCCGATCGGGATCATCGGCCAGCCTCGTGATCTGCACCGTGATCTACATCGCGGTGGCGATCGTCCTCACCGGGCTGCTGCCCTGGGAGCAGCTCGGCACCGCGCGAGCCGCTGGCCACGGCGTTCTCGGCGATCGGGATGAACTGGGCGGCCGGCGTCATCTCGCTCGGCGCGATCTTCGCGCGCACCGTCGGTGCTGATGGTGTTCCAGCTGGGCCAGCCGCGCATCTTCTTCTCGATGGCGCGCGACGGCCTGCTGCCGCAGTGGGCCGCGAAGATCCACCCGAAGTACCGCACGCCGCACGTCACCACATCCTCACCGGCATCGTCGTCGCGCTGCTTCGCGGCGTCGCCAACATCAACGAGGTGGTGGAGCTGACCAACATCGGCACGCTCTTCGCCTTCGTGCTCGTCTCGGCCGGGGTCATCGTCCTGCGCCACGTGGACCCCCACCGCAAGCGCCCGTTCCGCACGCCGCTGGTGCCGCTCATCCCGCTCCTGTCGATCTTCAGCTGCATCTGGCTGATGGTGCAGCTGCCGATCGTCACCTGGTGGCGGTTCATCATCTGGCTGGCGATCGGGCTCTTGCTGTACTTCGCGTACGGCTACCGCCACAGCCGGTTGCGGGACGACGGCGGGGGGCGGGCGTAGCGTAGTAGAGCAGGGCTTCAGCCCTGCTTCCACAGGGTCACCCGGCGGGTGTGCGTTACGGGCGGTGTACAGCAGGGCTAAAGCCCTGCTCTACGCCCTGCTCTACGGGGGGTGGCGGAGGACGCCGGCGACGTACACCTGGCGGACGGCGGAGCGGCCGGCGCGGTGCAGGATCCGCGACAGCAGGTCGCCGGTGGACTCGGTCCGCGGCGCCCCCGGCGGCACCACCTGGCCGGCGTCGAGGACGATGAAGTCGGCCACGTGACCAGGCCGCAGCGCTCCGAGGTCGCCGAAGCCCAGGGCCCGCGCGCCCCCGACCGTTGCGGCGCGCAGCAGTTCGCCGGCGTCGGGCGGCGTGCCGTTCAGCGAGTGCAGCGTCCAGGCCATCCGCGCCACGCGGAACATCGAGAGGTCCGGCCCCGCGCCCACGTCCGACCCCAGTCCCACGCGCGCCGCCTGCGCCCGCCCCCAGTCCATGACCCCGCTGCCGAGGAAGACGTTCGAGGTGGGGCAGTGCGCCACCGCGCAGCCGGACCGCGCCAGCCGCCGCCAGTCGCGCGCCGACAGCCAGATCGCGTGCGCGAAGATCGTCCGGGGCGTCAGCAGCCCCGCCGCGTCGTACACGTCCAGGTAATCCTGCCCGAAGCGCTCGCGCACCGCCTCGCACTCCGACCGCTGCTCGGCCAGGTGCGTCTGGATGGGCAGGTCGCGCTCGCGGGCCAGGGCGGCGCACCCGGCCAGCAGGTCGCGCGTGGCCGACAGCGCGAAGCGGGGCGTCACGGCGAAGCGACGCTCGGGCGAATCGAGGCGCGCCAGCACCCGCGCCTCGTCGAGCACGCGCCGCGTGGTGACCGGCCGGTAGGCGTCCACGTCCATCAGCGGCGGGCCGATCCAGGCGTGCAGGCCGAGCGAGGCCGCCTCCTCGAAGCACGACTCGACCGAATCGGGCCAGGCCGAGGTGTACAGCGCGGCGGTGGTCGTGCCCTGGGCCAGCATCTCACGGAAGTACTGCCGCGACAGCGCGCGCGCTCGCGCCCCCCGGAACCGCCGCTCGAGCGGGAAGGTCCACCGGCTCAGCCATTCCAGCAGGCTTCCGGGGTGCACCCCGCACACCGGCAACTGCGGCACGTGCGCGTGGACGTCCACCAGGCCCGGGAAGACGAAGTGGGGCCGAAGATCCACGTCGGCCCGGCCGCCGCGGCGCCACGGCCCAACCTCGGCCACGCGGCCATCGCGGACGACCAGGCGGGCATCGGGCCAGTGATTCCAGCCCCGCTCGGCGGGTGACAGCATCCGCGCCCGGTAAACGGTCGAGCTCATCGTGTCGAACCTCGGGCGATTATACGCGGCGTGGTACAATTGGCGGTTTGAGGCCCCCTGTCCGGGGCCATCCTTGCGCATGGGTCACGACTGGATTGCCGTTCGCGGCGCTCGCGTCCACAACCTGAAGAACATCGACGTGGACCTGCCCCGGAACAAGCTGGTGGTCATCACCGGCCTGTCGGGGTCGGGGAAGTCGTCCCTTGCCTTCGACACGATCTACGCCGAGGGGCAGCGGCGGTACGTCGAGTCGCTCTCGGCCTACGCGCGCCAGTTCCTCGAGCAGATGGAGAAGCCGGACGTCGATCTCATCGACGGCCTCTCGCCGGCGATCTCCATCGAGCAGAAGACCACCGCCTCGAACCCGCGTTCGACCGTCGGCACGGTCACCGAGATCTACGATTACCTTCGGCTCCTCTTCGCCAGCGTCGGCGTCCCGCACTGCCACCAGTGCGGCCGGGAGATCGCCGCGCAGTCGCTCGAGCAGATCGTGGAGCGCGTCCTCGAGTTCCCCCGCGACGAGCGGATCAACGTCCTGGCGCCGATCGTCCGCGGGCGCAAGGGGGAGTTCAAGAAGGAGCTGGCGGCCCTGCGCGCGCGCGGCTTCAGCCGGGCGCGGATCGACGGAGAGATGCGGCCGCTCGACGAGGAGATCGCCCTCGACCGCCGCCGCAACCACTCGATCGACGTGGTCGTCGATCGCCTGCTGGTGAAGCCCGGGATCGAGCGCCGCCTGTCGGACTCGGTGGAGATGGCGCTCGGCCTCTCGGGGGACGTCGTCATCATCAACGGCCTCGAGGCGGGCGACCGGCTCTTCTCGCGGCGGCTGGCCTGCGTCGAGTGCGGCATCAGCATGCCCGAGATGACGCCGCGCGCCTTCTCGTTCAACTCGCCGCACGGGGCGTGCCCCGAGTGCCAGGGGCTCGGGGCGCTGTACGACTTCGACCCGGCCCGCGTCGTCCCCGACCGGGCGCGCTCGCTGGCGCAGGGGGCGATTGCGCCGTGGGCGGCCGGCGACGCGCGGCTGGTGCGCGAGGCGCTCGTCTCGCTCGGCCGTCACTACGGCATCGACCTCGACGCCCCCTTCGGCAAGCTGCCCAAGAGGGCCCGCGACCTGCTGCTCGAGGGGCCCGAGGCCAGGCGCAACGGGCGCGCCGCCGATTCCGCACGCGCGCGCTCCCGGCGCGCCGGGCAGGCGGCCGACCCGTTCGGGCGCGACTTCGAGGGGATCCTGCCCAACCTGCGGCGGCGCTTCGACGAGGGCACCTGGCTCGACCAGGAGACGCTCGAGCGCTTCCGCTCGCTGCGCCCCTGCCCCTCGTGCGGCGGCGCCCGCCTGAAGCCCCAGAGCCGCAGCGTGCGGTTGAAGGGGCGCCCGATCACCGAGTACGTGGATCTCCCGCTCGACGACGCGCTGAAGGTGTTCCAGGCCATGGCGCTGACGCCCCGCGAAGATTTGATCGGCGGGCGCATCCTGCGCGAGATCCAGGACCGCCTGCGGTTTCTGGCCGACGTCGGCGTCGGGTACCTGACGCTCAGCCGCGGCACGGCCACCCTGTCCGGCGGCGAAGGGCAGCGCATCCGACTGGCCACGCAGATTGGCGCGGCGCTGCGCGGCGTGCTCTACGTCCTCGACGAGCCGTCCATCGGCCTCCACCAGCGCGACAACCGGCGCCTGCTGGCGACGCTCCGCCGGCTGCGCGATCTCGGCAACACGGTGGTCGTCGTCGAGCACGACGAGGAGACCATCCGCACGGCCGACTACCTGGTGGACCTGGGCCCGGGGGCGGGGGAGCACGGCGGCCGGCTGATCTTCCAGGGGCTGCCCGCGGCGCTGCTGGCCGCGGGGGGGGACGAAACCGGCGGAGCGGCGGGGGATGCGGCCAGGGCGTCGCTGACCGGCGCCTACCTGCGCGGCGAGCGGGCGATCGAGACGCCCGCCCGGCGCCGGCCGGCCGACCGCGGCGCGCTCGTCATCCGCGGCGCGCGCGCGAACAACCTCCGGAACGTCGACGTCTCCATCCCGCTGGGCGTCTTCACCGCGGTCACCGGCGTCAGCGGCTCAGGGAAGTCGACCCTCGTGCACGAGATCCTCTACCGGGCGCTTGCCCGGCAGCTGTACCGCGCGGCCGACGACCCCGGGCCGCACACCGCGATCGAGGGGATCGAGCTGGTGGACAAGGTCATCGAGATCGACCAGTCGCCGATCGGCCGCACGCCGCGCTCGAACCCCGCGACCTACACGGGGCTCTTCACCTTCATCCGCGAGCTGTTCGCCGTCCTGCCCGACGCGAAGGCGCGCGGGTTCAAGCCGGGCCGCTTCTCGTTCAACGTCAAGGGCGGGCGGTGCGAAACCTGCCAGGGCGACGGCGTCATCGCGGTCGAGATGCACTTCCTGCCCGACGTCTACGTGACGTGCGAGGAGTGCAAGGGGCGCCGCTACAACCGCGAGACGCTCGAGATCAAGTACCGCGGCAAGTCGGTGGCCGACGTGCTCGATCTCACGGTGGACCAGGCGCTCGAGCTGCTCGAGAACTTCCCGGCGATCGCCAACAAGCTGCGGACGCTCGCCGAGGTGGGCCTCGGCTACATCAAGCTCGGCCAGTCGGCGACGACGCTGAGCGGGGGCGAGGCGCAGCGGGTGAAGCTGTCGCGCGAGCTGTCTCGCCGCGGCACCGGGAAGACGCTGTACATGCTCGACGAGCCGACCACCGGTCTGCACTTCGAGGACACGCGCAAGCTGCTCGACGTGCTCGGACGGCTGGTGGACCAGGGGAACACGATCGTCGTGATCGAGCACAATCTGGACGTGATAAAGTGCGCCGACCACGTCGTCGACCTCGGCCCCGAAGGGGGCGCGGACGGGGGGCGGGTCGTGGCCACCGGCACGCCCGAGGCGGTGGCGGCTGTTCGACAATCGCACACCGGGCGGTTCCTGCGTGAGCTGTTCGACCGGCGGCCGGGCGCGCGGGCGCGGCGTTGGGCGGGCTAAGGCTGTGGTCGAACAGCCACACTTCGTCACCAGATGGGTGTGTCGGGCAAGCCACAGGCGGCTCGTCCGCTGAGAGGGCGAATTCCTTGAAACGGCAGCAAGTCCTTATTTATCAGCCTCTTCGAACCGTACTGTCGGCAGGCGTCTCACCGGTATGGTGATTGCTGAGGTACGGCCGGTCACGGTGGCGGGGTGTTGGCGCGCATGAGACGCTAATGGACTCACAACGGACGCTTCGACGGCAGGTTTCCTGTGCCGGGATCGGCCTCCACTCCGGCAACAAGGTGACCCTTTCCCTCAAACCCGCCCCCGCGAATTCCGGCATCCGGTTCCGTCGGTCAGACCTCGGAGGGCTGGAGATCCCGGCCACCGTGGACTACCTGGCCGGCATCCACTACGCGACCGGGCTGGCCTCGAAGGAGGGGTCGGTCGAGACGGTGGAGCACCTGCTGGCGGCGCTTCTGGGCCTGGGCGTCGACAACGCGGTTGTCGAGCTGAATCACCCCGAGGTGCCGATCATGGACGGCAGCGCGTCGCCGTTCGTGTATCTCCTGCAGGAGGCGGGGAACCGGCTGCTGCCGGCGGCTCGCCAGGTGCTGCGGGTGACGCGGCCGGTCGAGCTGGCGCGCGGCGACAAGCGGATTGCCGTCTATCCGTGCGATCACTTCCGGGTCAGCTACTCGATCAGCTTCGACCACCCGCTGCTGCGGCACCAGGCGCGGACGGTCAGCCTGCTCGGCGAGACGTTCGTCGAGCAGATTGCGCCGGCACGGACGTTCGGCTTCCTGAAGGAAGTCGAGATGCTGCGCCAGAACGGTCTCGCGCTGGGCGGGTCGCTCGAGAACGCGATCGTCATCGGCGAGACCGGCGTCCTCAACAACCCGCTGCGTTTCGAGGACGAGTTCGTGCGCCACAAGATCCTGGACGCGATGGGCGACCTGGCGCTGGTGGGGCACCCGATCCTGGGTCACGTGGTGGCGCACCGGGCGGGCCACGCGCTGCACACGGCCTTCGCGGCGAAGCTGCTCGAGTCGCGCGACGCGTGGGAGCTGGTGGAGCAGGCGGCGCCGGCCGCGGTGGCGGTGCCGGCCGCGGCGCCCGTCAAGAGCGCGGTGGCGGGACGCTAGCGCGGAATCCTGTCCCTGTCAGCGCCGTCCCTTCTTCTTTCCCCCGGCGATCTTCTGCAGGTACGCCGAGAGGCGCTCGTTCTCGAAGCGGACCGTGTTGTGGAAGAGGCTCTCGGCGAGGTAGTCGGCCCGCTCCTCGCCGGTCATCTGGCCGATCAGGTGCCGGATCTCCCCCATCATGTCCTCGTAGGAGCGGTTCAGCTCGCGCTTGACGGTGACCTCGTCGTACAGCGTCTCGATGATGGCGAGCAGGTCGCCATCGAGCGCGATCTCGGCGCCCGTGGTCGTGGTGATGGTCCGCATGGCTACACCCGGAAGCTCTGGACGGCGGCCGCCTCGTCGGGATGGATCTCGAGGAAGTTGTGGGCGCCGGTCATGGTGAGCATCGTCACCACGCGCTTCTGGACGCCCGAGAGCTTGAGCCGCCCCCCGGCGTGCGTGGCCTGCCGGTAGAGATCCATCAGGCAGCCGATGCTCGCGCTGTCGATGTAGGTGACCTCGGCCAGGTCGATCACGACCTTGCGATCGCCGGCGGAGAAGAGCGAGGCGACCGCCTGCGAGAACTCGGAGAGGATGGGGTACATCAGGCGGGACTCGCCGACGTGCACGACCGCCACGTCCTCGTTGCGACTCGTCGTCAAGTTCATTGAACACTCCGCTTTCGATGCGCCGGCTCCTCGCCGGTGCCGCCGTTGCCCTTCGCCCGCACCGCGCGGTTCGACTCGGCGCGCAGGCGCTGGATCCGCCGCGCCAGCTCGCGGCGGCCGCGGTTGATCCGCGACTTCACCGTGCCCTCGGGCAGGTGCAACCGGTCGGCGATCTCCTGGTACGACAACTCGTGGATGTCGCGCAGCAGCACGGCGGTCCGCAGCGAAGCGGGCAGCCCCTGCAGCGCGTGCCGGAGCTCGGCGGCCAGGTCGCGGTTCTCGAGCGCCTTCAGCGGGCTGGTCGTCCGCGAGACGGCCGGCGCTTCCTCCGACCGCAGCTCGCGATCGATGAGCTGGCGCTCGCGCCGGACGCTCCGGTAGTAGTCGATGCAGAGGTTGCGGCTGACGCTGATGAGCCAGGTCTGGAAGTTCGCGCGCCGGTCGAAGGTTTCGAGCGAGCGGAAGATCTTCAGGAAGATGTCCTGCGTCAGGTCCTCGGCTTGCTCGTGGCTGCCGACGAACTTGTAGGCGACGTTGAACACCTTGCGCCAGTACTGGCGCACGATCGCCTCCCAGGCGGACTGGTCGCCGAGCAGGCAGCGCTCGATCAGCGCGTCGATCGACGGCGGTTCGGCTGGAAGGAGGTTGGCCGTCATGTGGCGGAGGGGCGGGAAGCCGGATGATAGCAGAGCGTTTTTCGGGATGTCAAACCGGGATCCCCTCGGGGTACAATGCGCCCCCGTGATCATCGCCACCGCGGGGTTCACCCGCGACGCCACGCTGGGCCTCGCCTGCAGCGGCGTTTCCCTCGAGTCGATTATCGCGCGCGTCGGCACCCCCGCCTACATCTACAGCGCGCCCCTCGTGCGCGAGGCCTGGCGGCGACTCGATCGGGCGTTCGCACCGGTGCCTCACGCCCTGCACTACGCGCTGAAGGCCAACTCGACGCTGGCGTTGCTGCGCCTGCTGCGGGCCGAGGGGGCGCGCGCCGACGCCAACTCCGGCGGCGAGATCGAGGTTGCGCTCAGGGCCGGGTTCACGCCCGACCAGATCGTGTTCACCGGAGTGGGGAAGTCCGAATCCGAGCTTCGTCGCGCGGTGTCGCTCGGCGTCCACGCGATCAACGCGGAGTCGCCCGGCGAGATCGACCGGATCGACGCCATCGCGCGCGAGGCCGGCACGCGCGCGCGGGTCGCCGTCCGCGTCAACCCCGACATCGACGCCGGCACCCACACCCACATCTCCACGGGCCGCCGCCACGACAAGTTCGGCGTGCCGATCGAGCTGGCGCCGGCGCTCTACCGCGACATCGCCCGCAAGCCCGGGCTCGTGCCCGTCGGCGTCCACGTCCACGTCGGCTCGCAGATCACCGATCTCGCCCCGCTGCGCCGCGCCGCCGAGTCGGTGGTCGCGCTGGCGCGGGCGCTTGGCGCCGGCGGGATCGCCCTCGAGCACGTGGACCTCGGGGGGGGCCTCGGCATCCCGTACGACGAGACGCCGGTCGTGACCGTCGAGCAGTACGCCGAGGCGCTCGTGCCGATCGCCCGCTCGAGCGGCCTCACGCTGCTGCTCGAGCCGGGGCGCGCGGTCGTGGGCGCCGCCGCCGTGCTCGTGGCCCGCGTGGTGGACATCAAGGCGTTTCCGGGCGGCCGGCCGTTCGCCGTGCTCGACGCCGGCATGACCGACCTGCTGCGCCCCGCGCTGTACGGCGCCTACCACCGGATCGAGGCGGTGCGGCCGCGGGCCGGCACGCGCCAGCGATACGAGGTGGTGGGGCCGCTGTGCGAGTCGAGCGACGTCGTCGGGCGCGACCGCGAGCTGCCGCCGCTCGAGGTCGGCGACGCGGTCGCGATCTTCGACGCCGGCGCCTACGGGTCGGCGATGTCGTTCACGTACAACCGCCGGCCGCTGGCCGCCGAGGTCCTGGTCGAGGACGATGGGTGGCGGGTCATCCGCCGGCGTTCGACGGTGGACGACCTGCTGGCGCTGGAACAGGACGGGGACTAGGATCCGTATGCTGATCGCGTTCGAGGGGATCGACCAGAGCGGCAAGGAAACGCAGGCGCGGCTGCTCGGCGAGCGCCTGTCGTCGGCCGGGCGGCGGGTGCTGGCGGTCTCGTTTCCCGACTACGCCACTCCCATCGGCGCCGAGCTGCACCGCGCCCTGCACGGCGAGCGCGACTACGGCCCGGACGTGATCCAGTTGCTGATGATCGCGAACCGCTACGAGTGGAAGCCGGCGATGGCGTCGGCGCTCGACCGCGGCGAGGTCGTGATCGCCGACCGCTACCTCGCGTCGAGCGTGGCGTACGGCGAGGCGCAGGGCCTCGACCCGGCCTGGATGCTCGATACGCAGCGGCACCTGCCGCGGCCGGATCTCACGATCGTCATCGACATCGCGCCCGAGACCGCCGTCGCGCGCAAGCGCGCCGGTCGCGACCGGTTCGAGCGTGACCTGCAGATGCTCGAGCGCGTCCGCGCCAGCTACCGCCGCCAGGCGGCGGCCCCCGGTTGGGTGGAGATCGACGGCGAGCGCGCCGTGGGCGACGTGGCCGCCGCCGTCGCTACGACCGTCGAGCGTGTGCTCGCGCGGCGGTGAGCGCGCGGACCTCGCGCGCCCCCATTCCCTTCAACACCTCGGCGCACGCCCGGAGCGTCGCCCCGGTCGTCGCCACGTCATCCACGAGTACGACCACCGCCCCCTTGACCCGTCGAGGCCGCCTCGCGGCCGCCCCGCCTCGCGGGGCGGAACGCGCCGCGCACGTTGCGGTGACGCCGGGCGGCGGGCAGGCCGAACTGCGGCCGCGTCGGCCGGCGCCGCGCGAGCGCGCGGCACAACGGCAGCCCGAGCTGCGAGGCGAGCGCGTCGGCCTGGTTGAAGCCGCGCTGCCAGCGGCGTATCCAGTGGAGCGGCACCGGCACCACGAGGGCCGCCCCGTCGATCACCTCGCGACCGCGATCGCGCATCAGCGCCGCCAGCGGCCGCGCCAGCGACTCCCGGCCATCGTACTTCAGCGAGTGGATCAGGTGACGCAGCACCCCGACGTACTCGCCCGCGGCACGCGCCACGCTGACCGGGCTGCCCGGCGCGCGCCGGCAGCGAGGGCACAGCTGCGCGACCTCACCCGCAGAATGCAGCAATGCGAGACCTGACCCCACGGCATCGCCGCAGCGCGGACAGAGGGGAGGGGAGAGCGGGAGGATCGAGCGCCAGCAGGCGCCACACACCGGGCCCCGCGTGGGCGAATCGAGGAGAAGACCGCACCCGAGGCAGCGCGGCGCCAGCAGGACGGCCACCAGGCCGTCGGCGGCGACGCGGCTAGACCTCCAGCCGAGTCGCGCTGCCCCAGAGGCGTTCCAGCGCATAGAACTCGCGCCGAGCGCTGCCGAACACGTGGACGATGAAGTCGAAGTAGTCGAGCAGGATCCACTCCGCGCGCTCGAACCCCTCGATGTGCGACGGGCGCAGCCCCTCGTTCCGCAGCCGCTCTTCCACGGCCTCGGCGATCGCCTGCACCTGCCGCGGGTTCGACCCCGAGCAGATCAGGAAGAAGTCGGTGAAGCTCGCCAGCGGGCGCAGATCCAGCAGGGCGACGTCGATCGCCTTCTTGTCGCGCGCGGCCTCGACCGCCCGTTCAACCGCTGAAGGCAGCCCGTCCGCCGTGGTGGCGCTCCTGTTCTCGGGTGTGGTCATGCAAGCGGTCGTCCAGGGGGTTGAGGTTCGGGAAGGTAGAGCCCGTGCCGGCGGATGTGCGCCTCGACCGCCCCGGGGACCAGGTGCTCGAGGGGCAGGCCGCGGGCGACGCGGTCGCGGATCGAGGTGGACGAGACGTCGGGGGTTGCGGCCGCCACCAGCGCGATCTGGCCGGCCTCGGGCGGATTCGCCCCCGCGACGCCGGGCGGCACGAGGCGCGGCGCCAACTCGGGCACCTGCGACGCGAGCAGCCCGATCGGGTAGCCCGGCCGCGCGATCACCACGAAGCAGGCCAGGTCGAGGACCGCCGGGTACTCGTGCCACGTGGCAATTTCCGCAACGGCGTCGGTGCCCAGGATGAAGAACAACTGCGACGGGTCGTGCCCGAGCGCGTGCAGCCGGCGCAGCGTGTCGGCGGTGAACGAGGGGCCCGGGCGGCACAGCTCGAGGTCGGACGACTCGAACCGCGGGTCGCCGGCGACGGCGATCGCGGCCATGGCAAACCGGTGGTAGCCCGACACGCGCGGCGACGCGGGCCGGTGCGGCGGGCGATGGGACGGCACGAAGAGCACCCGCTCCAGCGCGAGCGCGTCGGCGGCGGCCGCCGCCGACGCGAGGTGCCCGAAATGAACCGGGTCGAACGTCCCGCCCATCACGCCGGTGCGGGGCTGGCCCGGCCTCACGCCTCGTCTCCGGTGTCGATCGCGGGGCGCGCGGCGGCCAGCGGGCCACCCCGCGCCGCCACCCTCTGCCATGCGGCCTCGAGCAGTTCCTGGACGCCCTGCCCGGTGACACCGGACACGGGGAACACCGTCAGATCGAGTGCCGCGGCCGCCGCCCGCAGCGACTCGAGCCGCTCGGGGTCGTCGAGCACGTCAATCTTGGTGGCCGCCACGATCTGCGGCCGATCCAGCAGCGGCGCGTGGAACAGGCCCAGCTCGCGGCGGATCACCTCGAGGTCGTGCGCCGGGTCGCGTCCCGACGCCGACGACACGTCCACCACGTGCACCAGCACCTTCGTCCGCTCGACGTGGCGGAGGAACTGGTGGCCGAGGCCGGCGCCCCGGTGCGCCCCCTCGATGAGCCCCGGCACGTCGGCGACGACGAAGCTGCGGTCGTCCGAGAGCCGCACGACGCCCAGGTTCGGCGTGAGCGTGGTGAAGGGGTAGTCGGCGATCTTCGGCCGCGCGGCCGAGACGCGGGCGATCAGCGTCGACTTGCCCGCGTTCGGGAAGCCCACGAGGCCGACGTCGGCGAGCAGCTTGAGCTGGAGCCGCACGTACCACCGCTCGCCCGGCTCGCCGGGCTCCGCCCGCCGGGGCGCCCGGTTGGTGGAGGTGGCGAAGTGCGCGTTGCCGCGCCCCCCGCGGCCACCGCGCGCCACGAGCACGCGGGCCCCCTCGTGGTCGAGGTCCGCCACCGGATCGGCCGTGCCGCCGTCCGGCGGCGTGCGGAACACCACCGTCCCGATCGGGACGTCGATCACCAGGTCGGCGCCGTCGCGCCCAGTCTGGTTGGAGCCTTCGCCGTGGGCGCCCCGCCGGGCGTTGAACTCGGGGTGGAAGCGGAAGTTGACGAGGGTGTTGAGGTGAGGGCTGGCGGCGAAGTAGACCGAGCCGCCGTGCCCGCCGTCGCCGCCGTTGGGGCCGCCGCGGGGGACGAACTTCTCGCGGCGGAAGCTGACCGCGCCCCGCCCCCCGTCGCCGGCCGAAACCTGGATGTCGACTTCGTCGACGAACATGGTGGAGGGGGCGGCCGGAAAATGGGGCCTGGCCCCATTTCCCTATCCGACCGGCAGGACGCTGATCTTGCGGCCGCGGGCGCCGTGGTCGGCGAACTGGACGCGCCCGCTCACCTTCGCGAACAGCGTGTCGTCCTTGCCGAGGCCGACGTTCAGGCCGGGCTGGAAGCGGCGGCCGCGCTGCCGGACGAGGATCGAGCCGCCGGTCACGATGTTGCCGTCGAACCGCTTGACGCCCAGCCGCTGCGCGTTGCTGTCCCGCCCGTTGCGCGAGCTGCCCTGTCCCTTTTTGTGTGCCATTGACACTATTTCCTTCACGGTCACGCGGGTGTAGGTGCTCCGGTGGCCCTTGGTGCGGCGCATCCCCTTGCGGCGCTTCTTCTTGAACACGCGGATCTTCGGGCCGCGCGCCTCACCATCCACCACGGCCACGACGCGGGCGCCGGCGACGAAGGGCGCCCCGGCCACCAGCTCGCCACCGTCGCGCTCCACGACCAGCACCTGGTCGAAGCTGACCTCCGAGCCGGCCTCGCCCTCGAGCCGATCGACCACCACGCTCTCACCCGGCACCATCTTTACCTGGTGCCCGCCGCACTGAACAATCGCGTACACGCCTGTTCTCCTGTCGATTCGCAGCCGCGCAGGCGGCGCGCGGCGCCCGCGCGCGGCCGGGCAAACCCCTGCCCGCGGCACCCAAGGCACCAGGAACCATTTAGGGTATCACGAACGCTGGCGGGGAATCCACGACCTATTTCAGGAGAACCCGGCTCCCCTTGATCTTCTGGCTGCTCAGCGTGCCGAGGAAGCCCGGGATCAGGCGGTCCATCAGCTCGAAGTACGACGACAGCGCCGGCGTGTCCTGCTGCGGATTGTAGAGGACTTCCTCGCGGAACGTCTCCGAGTAGAGCGGCGTGCCCGTGCGGCCGTCGATGAAGATGAACTTCGGCCGCAGGATGAACCCCTTGCGCTCCATGTAGGTCCGCGTCGGCTGCACGGCGCGCCGGCCGTAGGCGTCGACGACCTCGCGCTCGCGCTGCACGAAGCCCGCCCGCTGGTGGGGCGTGAACAGGATCGTGCCCGTCACGATGAGCGGGTTCTGGTGCTCCTCACCAAGCTTCTTCCAGAAGGCCGCGTTGGCGAACACGTGGTCGTACGCCTCGAGGTCCTTCTCGTCGTTGATCTTCTTCGGTTCCTTCGGCGGCTCGACGCCGTTGGCCGGCGCGGTCGCGTCGGCGGCGGGCGCCTGCTCGGCGGCCACCTCGGTCAGGGGCACCACCTCGGTGTCGATCACCCGCAGGCTCGACCGGGTCCGCAGCTGGCTGCGCAGCAGGCGCACCGTCTCGGTGTTCGCGTCCACATCGTCGCTGCCGCCCGTGATGAAGCCGGCCACGAGCACGCGCTGAAAGGGCGTCACGTCCAGTTTCGGCTGGATCGGCGTCTCGATCGGGATCTCGTAGTAGTCGGTGCAGCCGGCGGCGGCGGCCCCGAGGCTAACGAGCAGCGCGAGCGCCCGTGCGGTCATTGATTTCCTTGAAGAACTCGAAATTCTGCTTGATGAACGTGCTCTTGGGGTTGAGCCCGGCGGCCTTCTCGTAGGCCTGGCGCGCCTTGTCGAACTGCCCCTCGTGTTCGTAGGCAATCGCGAGGTTGTTGTACGCGGCGGCGTAGGTCGGATCGATCTGCACCGCCTTCTCCCAGCGGAAGAGCGCCTCCTTCCAGAGGCCCTTCTGGGCGACGGCGATGCCGAACTCGACCTGCGCGCGCGCGTCGCCACGCGCGTCGGCTCGAAGGACCGGCGCCAGCGCGAGGCCGACGATGAACACGGTCGCCAAGGTTGTTCGCATGAGGGTCGGGACCAATCCAACTATAGCCCGTCGCCGGGGGCCATGCAATCAGCGCTCCCGGACCCCTGACGCCGACTCACTTGCATCATCGTCGCACGCTTCCTATAGTAGAGGTCAGAGGTCAGGGCGCCCGCGGGCTCCTGCCATCACCGTCCGCCGGCCGATGCGCGGGAGGACGCGATGCTGAGCCTGCTTGACACGGTTGCGCTCGCCTTCTGGTCCCTGGCCGCCCGCCGGCGGCGCGGCCCCGCCCTTCACACCCTGCTTGGCACGGACGGCGCTGGATCGGACGCCGCCGCCGTCCCCGATACGCTGCCGGTCGCGCTGGCTCTCGCCGGCGACGAAGCGCCCGACAGGGTTGCCGACCGGCTGCGGGAACAGGCCCGCTCGGCCCTCGACCGGGCGGCCGCCCGCGGCATCGTCGCGATCCCCTGGGGCGATCCGCGCTTCCCGCCGCTGCTCGCCGCGATTCCCGACCCGCCGCTGGCGCTGTGGGTGGTCGGCGACCCAGGTACGCTATGCCTGCCGGGGGTGGCGATCGTGGGCTCGCGGGCCGCGTCGCCGTACGGAATCGAGGCCGCCTCTCGCCTGGCCGGGGAGCTGGCGGCCGCCGGCATGACGATCGTCAGCGGCCTGGCGCGCGGGGTGGACTCGGCGGCCCACCGTGGGGCGCTCGCGGCCGGCGCCATCACGGTCGCGGTGCTCGGGTCGGGCGCCGACGTCATCTACCCGCCCGAGCACCGAGGACTGGCCGCCGCCATCTCGGCCGACGGGGCGGTCGTGTCCGAGTACCCGCCGGGGGTGCCGCCGCTCAAGCAGAACTTCCCCTCACGCAACCGGATCATCAGCGGCCTCTCGCTTGGCGTGGTCGTGATCGAGGCGGCCGACCACAGCGGCTCGCTCATCACGGCCGCCCGCGCGAACGAGCAGGGCCGCCACGTGATGGCGGTGCCGGGGAACATCCTCTCGGGGCGCTTTCGCGGATCGCACGCGCTGCTGCGCGACGGCGCCGGCGTGGTGGATGGCGCCGCGGACGTGCTCGCCGAGCTGGGGGCGAGCAGCCTGCGCTCGTTGTGCGCCGCCGCCCCGCGTGACGACGACGCGGCGCGCGACCAGGTGCTGCGCGCGATGGCCGCCGGAGAGGCCTACGATCTCGACACGCTCACGGCCGAAACCGGCCTCGCGCCGCCGGCCCTGCTGCCGCGGCTGCTCGACCTCGAGCTTGGCGGCAGGGTCCGCCGCGTGGGCGGTGGCCGGTTCATGCGCGCTCGGTGAACGTGTTAACGTAGGAACCCACATTCTCAGAGGTTTCATGCCGAAGTCCCTCGTCATTGTCGAGTCGCCGGCGAAAGTGAAGGCGTTGTCGCGGTTCCTGGGCCCCGAGTACCGAGTCGAGGCGAGCTTCGGACACGTGCGCGATCTGCCGGAGAGCGCCGAAGAGACGCCCGACGAGGCGCGCGAGGCGAGCAAGGTCGAGGGCGGCGTCATCGGCATCGACGTCAACGACAACTTCCGCCCCTTCTACGTCATTCCCTCGTCGAAGAAACGGCACGTCGCGACGCTGAGGTCGGCGCTGAAGGACGCGTCCCAGGTGCTGCTGGCCACCGACCCCGACCGCGAGGGCGAGTCGATCAGCTGGCACCTCAGGGAGGTGCTGAAGCCGCGCGTCCCGGCGCGCCGCATCACGTTCCACGAGATCACGCGGGAGGCCGTGCGCCGCGCGGTGCTGGAGGCGCACGACATCGACGAGAACCTGGTGCGCGCGCAGGAGAGCCGGCGCATCCTCGACCGCCTGTTCGGGTACACGCTGTCGCCCGTGCTCTGGCGGAAGGTCCGGACGGGCCTCAGCGCCGGCCGCGTGCAGAGCGTGGCCGTCCGCCTGCTGGTCGAGCGCGAGGAGGCGCGGCGCGCCTTCCACACGAGCACGTACTGGGACATCGAGGCCGCGCTGACAGCCGAAGGACGCCGCTTCACGGCGGCCCTGGTCCGCGTCGGGGACGACCGGGTCGCCTCGGGCCGTGACTTCGACCCGAGCACCGGCGCGATGACCGCCCGTGGCGTCCGCCACCTGCACGAGGCGGCCGCGACGCGGATCGCGGAGGCACTCCGGGCCAACCTGCCCTGGCGCGTCACCAGCGTGGACGTCCGCCCCGGGACCGAGCGCCCCGCGGCCCCGTTCACCACCTCCACGCTCACGCAGGAAGCCAGCCGCAAGCTGGGGTTCACCACCAGCCGCACCATGCGGATCGCCCAGCGCCTGAAGGACGGGGTCGAGCTGCCCGACGGCACCATCGAGGGGATCATCACCTACCACCGGACCGACTCGACGACGCTCAGCGAGAAGGCGTTGAACGAGTCGGGGCGCGCCATCCGCGAGATGTTCGGCGACGAGTACTACAGGGGGCCCCGGCGGTACCAGACCCAGGTGCGCAACGCGCAGGAGGCGCACGAGGCGATCCGGCCGACCGACTTCACGCTCACCCCGCAGCAGATGGCCCGCGTGCTCGAGCCCGACGAGCTGCGCCTCTACGACCTGATCTGGAAGCGGACGATGGCGTCGCAGATGCCCGACGCCCGCGTGCTCAAGACGACGGTCGAGTTCACCGGGCACGGCCCCGACGGCGAGCCCTGCGCGCTGACGGTCAGCGGCAAGGCGATCGAGTTCGCCGGCTTCCGCCGCGCCTACGTCGAGGGGAGCGACGACCCGGACAGCGAACTCGAGGCCCAGGAGACGATCCTGCCCGCGTTCAAGGAGGGCGACCTGGTCGCCGCGGCCGGCTGGAGAGCCGGCCAGGCTGTCGCCACCGTCGGCGACATCGAGCCCAGGCGCCACGACACCGCGCCGCCGGCCCGCTACACCGAGGCGTCGCTGATCAAGAAGCTCGAGGAGGAGGGAATCGGCCGGCCGTCCACCTACGAGCCCACCATCGAGACGATCCTCAAGCGTGGCTACGTCTTCCGCCAGGGGCGCGCGCTGGTGCCCAGCTTCACCGCGTTCGCCGTCACGAGCCTGCTTCGCGACCACTTCGGCGACTTCGTCGACATCGGCTTCACGGCCGAGATGGAGAAGGACCTCGACGAGATCTCGAACGGCGAGCGCCCGTGGGTCGACTTCGTCCGCGAGTTCTACCGGGGCGACGGCAAGAAGCACAAGGGGCTCGAGGGCCTCGTGCGCGACGGCGAGGCCCTGATCGACTACCCGGTCATCGACATTGGCACCGACCCCGACACCAGCCAGCCCATCAGGGTCCGCATCGGGCGGTTCGGCCCGTTCCTGCAGGTCGGCGAGGGAGGACCGGGCAACACCGCCTCGCTTCCTGACGACCTGCCGCCCGCCGACCTCACCGTCGAGAAGGCCGGCGAGCTGGTGCGCGCCAAGGCCGCCGGCCCCCGTGAGCTGGGCACCGACCCGGCCACCGGCCAGAAGGTGTACCTGGCCAACGGGCGCTTCGGCCCGTACGTGCAGCTGGGCGAGACGCCGGAGAAGCCGGCCAAGGGGGCCAAGGCGGCCAAGCCGCGCCGCGCCTCGCTCCCCCGGGGCGAGAGCGAGGCCGACGTCACGCTCGAGCAGGCGCTGCGCTGGCTCAGCCTGCCGCGCGACCTCGGTGTGCACCCCGGGACGGGCCAGGTCGTCCAGGCGTCTGTCGGGCGTTTCGGGCCGTACGTGAAGCACGGCGACGAGTTCCGATCGCTCGCCCCGACCGACGACGTCTACACGATCGCGCTCGATCGGGCGGTGGCACTGCTCGCAGAGCCGAAGCAGCCGCGCCGGCGCCAGTCGGCGGCCAAGACGGTACTGCGCGAGCTGGGCGCCCGCGACGATGGCCGCGCGGTGAAGCTGTTCGAAGGGCGCTACGGCCCCTACGTGTCGGACGGATCGACGAACGCCTCGCTGCCGAAAGGCGGCGACCCCATGGCCCTGAGCCTGGGCGAGGCCGTCGCGCTGCTCGATGCGCGGGCCGGGGCGCCCCGGCGGAGGCCGGTCGCGCGGCGCACGGGCGGCCGCAAGCGCGCGGCCGGGGCGGCGTGAGCCGGATCACGATCATCGGGGGCGGCCTCGCGGGGTGCGAGGCCGCGTGGCAGGCGGCCTCGCGCGGCGTGGCTGTCGCCCTCCACGAGATGCGCCCGCTGCGGCCGACCGAGGTGCACCGGACGGCCGACCTCGCCGAGCTGGTCTGCAGTAACTCCCTTCGAAGCGACAAGCTGGACAACGCGGTCGGGCTTCTCAAGGAGGAGATGCGCCGCCTCGGCTCGCTGGTGATGCGCGTGGCCGACGAGGTGCGAGTGCCGGCCGGCGCGGCGCTGGCGGTGGACCGCGAACGGTTCGCCGGGCGGATCACCGAGGAGGTCGCCCGCCACCCGCTGATCGCGATCGTCCGGGGCGAAGTGACCGATCTTCCCGCCGACGCCTCCCCGGCGTCGCCGTCCATCGTGGCCACCGGCCCGCTCACCTCGTCCGGCCTCGCCGAGAGGATCGCGGCGCTCGTCGGGCAGGCGTCGCTGTACTTCTACGATGCCGTCAGCCCGATCGTGCTCGCCGAGACGCTCGACTGCGGGCGGGTGTTCCGCGCGTCGCGCTGGGGGCGGAGCCTGCACCCCACCGCCGGCGCACAGGGGAATGCCGGCGAGGGGCCGCCGGCCGCGGAGGGCGACGCGGACGGTGACTACGTGAACTGCCCGTTCGACGAGGCGGAGTACCGGGGCTTCTACGAGGCGCTGATCGGGGCCGAGCGTGCGCCGCTGCACGACTTCGAGGAGGCGCGCTTCTTCGAGGGGTGCCTGCCGGTCGAGGTGATGGCCGCGCGCGGACCCGACACGCTGCGCTTCGGCCCCATGAAGCCGGTGGGCCTCCTGGACCCGCGCACGGGGCGGCGGCCGTACGCCGTGGTGCAACTGCGGCAGGACAACCTGGCGGCCGATCACTACAGCCTCGTGGGCTTCCAGACACAACTGAAGTGGGGCGAGCAGGCGAGGGTGTTCCGGCTGATCCCCGGTCTCGGGGCGGCCGAGTTCGTCCGCTTCGGCCTGGTGCACCGCAACACCTACATCAACGCCCCGCGCGTGCTCGGCGACACGTGGCAGGTGCGGTCGCGGCCCGGGCTGCTGTTCGCGGGGCAGGTGAGCGGCGTCGAGGGGTACGTCGAGTCGGCCGCCTCGGGGCTGCTGGCGGGGATCACCGCGGCGGCGCTGACCTCCGGCCGCGAGGTGGCGGCCCCCCCGCGCACGACCGCGATCGGCGCGCTCGCGCACTACGTGTCGCACGCCGACGAGCGTCATTACCAGCCGACCAACATCACCTTCGGTATCATGGAGCCGCTCGGGTCGTCCGACCGTCGGCTGCGCCGCGACCGCAAGGCGCGCAACGAGGCGATCTCGGCGCGCGCGCTGGCGGATTTGGAAGGGTGGACGAGGGCAATCGGCTCCCGATGAGCCCCAAAGTGGGGCCTGGCCCCATTTCTCGCGCTGGCAGGCATCGTGAAGCAGCACCTCCGCGATTTCCTCTCGTTCCTCCGCTTGAACCGCAACGCGTCGGACCACACCGTCCGCGCGTACGAGAGCGACCTGTCCCAGCTGATGGCCTTCCTCGAGGCCGAGACCGGACGCCGCCCGTCGGCCCTGGTGCCCTCCGACCTGACACGCGAGCGGATCCGCGGGTTCCTCGCCGAGCTGTTCCGCCAGGGGGCGTCGCGCGCGACGGCGGCGCGCAAGCTGGCCGCCGTCCGGACGTTCCTGCGGTACCTGCGGCGCGAGGGGCTGATCGAGGACGACCCCGGCTCCCTCGTGGCCACCCCGAGGCACGAGGTGAAGATACCGCGACACCTCGACGTGGAGGAGATGGTCCGGCTGCTCGAGACGCCCGACGTCTCGAAGCCGCTCGGACGACGCGACCGGGCCATCCTCGAGCTGTTCTATGCGTCCGGGCTGCGCCTGAGCGAGCTGGTGGGGCTCGACCTCGAGGACGTGAACCTGTCGTCCCGGATGGTGCGGGCGATGGGCAAGGGGCGCAAGGAGCGGCTGGTGCCCTGCAACCACTCGGCGGCCGAGGCGCTGCGCGCCTGGCTGCCCGACCGCGAGGCGCTGCGGCGCGAGGCGATTCGCCGCGCCGCGCCGGCGAAGCCCGCGCGCGCCGCGCGCCGCCCCGTCCCGGTTCGCCGCGAGACCCCGGTCGAGCCGCTCTTCGTGAACTTCCGGGGGACCCGCCTCTCGGCGCGCCACGTCCACCGCCTGGTGCGGCACCACGTGGCCGCCTGCAGCACACGCTTCGGCATCAGCCCGCATGCCATCCGGCACTCGTTCGCGACGCACCTGCTCGAGGCGGGCGCCGACCTGCGCGCCATCCAGGAACTGCTCGGCCACGTGCGCCTCAGCACGACGCAGCGCTACACACACGTGAACGCGGCGCAGTTGATGGAGGTCTACCGGAGGGCGCACCCGAGGGCGAAATTGTAGAGCAGTCCTGAAGGCCCGCTACGACATCTACGCCAACTGCGGCAGTAGCGGCGCGTCTAACCTGGGGGAGGTGTGAAGGTGTCCCTGGCGGCGTTCCTCGACAACCGGCTGGCTGACCTGCGGTGGGCCGTTCGCGCGATCCGGCGCGCGCCGGGGACGACGGCGCTGGCCATCCTGTCGCTCGCGCTCGGGATCGGCGCCAATACGGCCATCTTCTCGCTGGTCAACGCCGTCCTGCTGAAGTTGCTGCCGGTGAGGGCGCCACAGGAGCTGCACCTGGTCGCCGCGAACCCCGCCGAACCACGCACCTCCTGGAACTACCCCGACTACCTCGCGTTCCGCGACGGCGTCAAGGGGTTCTCGGGGCTGGCCGCCGCCTCCGGCGTCGGGTCGCTCGGCATGCAGGTGGGCGAGGGCGGCACCGCCGAGCTGGTGCGCCAGCAGTTCGTCTCGGGCAGCTACTTCGACGTGCTGGGCGTGCGCCCCGCCGCGGGGCGCGTGTTCGGCGCGGAAGACGACCGGGCGCTGGGCGGCGCCCCCTACGCGGTGCTCGCGCACGACTACTGGCGGGCCCGGTTCGGCGGCGACCCCGGGGTGGTGGGCCGGACGATCCGCCTGAACGGCACGCTGCTGACCATCGTCGGCGTCGCCGACCGCGGCTTCACGGGGATCGACCCGGCGAGCCGGGCCGACCTGTTCGTGCCGATGGTGATGCACGGCGAGGTGCAGCACGTGCCCGCGGGGATCTGGAACACGCGCCACTACTGGTTCTTCAGGGTGCTCGGGCGGGTGCCTGCCGGCACGCCGGTCGAACCGATCGCGGCGCAGCTCACGACGCTGTTCCGCGCCCGCGAAGAGGAGTCGCGCAAGGCCGACCCGCGCGCGCGCCGCCGCGAGCCCCCGCCCAGCCTCTACCTGATGCCTGCCGCCCGCGGCCATTCCTACGCGCGGCAGGTGCTCCAGAAGCCGCTGCTGGTGCTGATGGCGGTGGTGGGCCTGGTTCTGTTGATCGCGTGCGCGAACGTGGCGAACATCATGCTCGCGCGGGGCGCGGGGCGCCAGCGCGAGGTCGCGATCCGTCTCGCCGTCGGCGCGGGCCGCGGTCGCATCGCCACGCAGCTCCTGACCGAGAGCCTGCTCGTCGCGGTGCTCGGGGGGGCCGCGGGCGTGGCGCTCGCCTACCTCGGGATCCGCGTGGTGCTCGACCGCTTCCTCCCCACGTCCGGGTGGACGGACGTGTCGCTCGACGTGTCGCCGGATCTCGCCGTGCTGGCGTTCACCCTGGGCGTGTCGGTGGCGACGGGCGTGCTCGCGGGCCTGGCGCCCGGATGGCAGGCGACGCGCCCTCGCATCGTGGCCGCGCTGAAGGACGAGGTGCCCGGGCGCTCGGGCAGCTCGCGCGTCCTGCTCCGGCGCCTGCTCGTCGTCGCGCAGGTGGCGCTGTCGCTGATGCTCGTGATCGGCGCCGCCCTCTTCGTGCGCAGCCTCGCGAACCTCCGGGGGCTCGAGGCGGGGTTCCGCCGCGGGCAGACGGTGATTGCCTCGGCGGAGCCCAGCCGGAACGGGTACAAGGGGCAACGGCTGCAGGACTTCTACGAGCGGCTGCGGGCCGAGGCCGAGCGCCTGCCGGGGGTGCGGTCGGCGGCGCTGGCGGCCATCACTCCGCTCGGGGGCATGCGCTGGAACGGCGACGTGTCGGTGGAGGGGAGCCCCGCGACCGAGGACGAGCGGCGCGCGGTGGACATGAACGCGGTCGGGCCGCGCTACTTCGAGACCGTCGGCATCCCGCTGGTGCTCGGGCGCGAGTTCACCGACGGCGACAGGCCCACCTCGGTTCCCGATCCCCCCGAGCAGATCACGCCGGGGCTGGAACGGCCCGAGGCGCCGGGCCCGCGCTACGCGATCGTGAGCGAGGGCTTCGCGAAGAAGTACCTCCAGGGGGGATCGCCTCTGGGCCGGCGCCTCTCGATGACCGAGACGTACGAGGCGGCGCGGGCGTACGAGGTCGTCGGCGTGGTGAAGGACGCCCGCTACTTCGGCCTGAAGGAACCCCTCGAGCCGATGGTCTACGTCGTGTCGGGGCGCACCGGGTTCGGCGACCAGGCCCTCTGCATCCGGACGACGGCCGCAACCGCGGGGCTGACCGAGGGGATCCGACAGGCGGTCACCGCGATCGACCCCGCCGTCCCGCTGCTGCACACACGGACCATCGAGCAGGAGATCGACACCGACATCGTGCAGGAACGGCTGCTGGCGACGCTCGCGGGGTTCTTCGGCGCGTTGGCGCTGCTGCTGGCGTGCGTCGGCCTCTACGGCGTCATCTCGTACGTGGTGTCGCACCGGACCCGGGAGATCGGGATCCGGCTGGCGCTGGGGGCGCAGCGGTCGCGGGTGTGGCGGCTGGTGCTGGCGGACGCGGGGCTTCTCGTGGGGGCGGGGACCGTCCTCGGCCTCGGGGGGGCGTTCGGGCTGTCGCGGCTGGTTCGCAGCCTGCTGTTCGGCGTGAGCCCGCAGGATCCGGCCACCATCGCTGGCGCGCTGGCGGTGCTGCTGGCGGTCACCGCGCTGGCGGTGCTGGTGCCGCTGCGCCGGGCGCTGGCCGTGCAGCCGGCCGAAGCGCTGCGATATGAATAATCGTTCGGGACGAATTTCGGTTTCTGCCACCGGTGAAGCAGAGGTGGCAGAAACTGAAATTCGTCCCGAACGATTTACTGCCTCTGCCTATACCGTCTCAGTCTCCGTCTCGGTCGCGAACGGCCGCCGCGCGCGGGGCAGCTCGATGCCGAGCGTCTTGATCTTGTAGTTGATCACGCGCGGGCTGATCGACAGCAGCTCGGCCGCGTCCTTCTGCACCCAGTTCGACATCTTCAGCGCTTCCACGAGGGCGCGCCGCTCGATCTCCTCGAGCGCAATCCCGGACGGCGGGATACGCACGATCTGCACCCCTTCGCCGTCGCCGGCCGGGGAGACCGCCTCGCCGAGCCGCAGGTCGTCGGGCGTGATGCGCGAGCTCTCGGTCAGCAGCACGGCGCGTTCCACGGCGTTCTCGAGCTCGCGGATGTTCCCCGGCCAGTTGTACCGCATCAGCAGCTTGAGGGCGTCGGGGTGAATCCCCTCTATCTTCTTCTTCAGCTCGGCCGAGAAGCGCCGGATGAAGAACTCGGCGAGCGCCGTGATGTCGTCCTTCCGCTCGCGGAGCGGCGGCATGTCGATCGACAGCACGTTCAGGCGGTAGTAGAGGTCCTCGCGGAAGTGCCCGGTCGCGACCATCGACGCGAGGTTGCGGTTGGTGGCGGCGATCAGCCGCACGTCCACCTTCAGCGTCCGGGTGCCGCCCAGGCGCTCGAACTCGTGCTCCTGGAGCACGCGCAGGATCTTCGCCTGCGTGCTCGGGCTCATGTCGCCCACCTCGTCCAGGAACATCGTCCCGCCGTCGGCCTGCTCGAAGCGGCCGACGCGCTGCTTGTCCGCACCCGTGAAGGCCCCCTTCTCGTGGCCGAACAGCTCGGACTCGAGGAGGTTCTCCTGCAGCGCCGCGCAGTTGACGCGCACGAAGTTGCGCGAGGCGCGCAGCGAGTTGTGGTGGATCGCGCCGGCGATCAGCTCCTTGCCGGTGCCCGTCTCGCCGCGGATGAGGACGGTCGTGTTGCTCTTGGCCACCTTGCGGACGACGCCGAGGACCTTGGCCAGGGCGCCGCTGCTGCCGACGATCCGGTCGAACTCGTAGATGTCGTTCTGCGTGTGGCGAAGGTAGTCGAGCTCGTTTCGCATGCGGCGCAGCTCGAGCGCCTTCTCGATCTTGACCTCCATCTCCTCGATCTCGAACGGCTTCTGCACGTAGTCGAAGGCGCCGCTCTTCATCGCCTCGACCGCCGTGGTCACCGAGCCGAACGCGGTCATCAGGATGACGGAGGTGGACGGGTGGAGCGACTTGGTGGTGCGCAGGACGTCGAGGCCGTCGCTGCCCCCCATCTTCAGGTCGCTGAGCACCACGTCGAAGTAGCTCTCGTGCAGCCGCTCGATGGCGGCGTTGCCGTTGGGCGCCTCGTCCACCTCGTGGCCCGCCTCGGTGAGCGCGCGGGCGAGCCCGCGGCGGAGCGCGTCGTGGTCGTCGGCAATGAGGATGCGGCCCATCTTGATCGTTCCTGCCGCCGGCACAAAGGCCAGCACATGCCGGCACAAAGGCCGGCGCATCCCGGCCGGCACAAAGGCCGGCCCTACTGCAGCCAGCCTTCGCCGGCCGTCATGGGCAGGGTGACGCGGAAGCGCGTCCCCTGGCCCGGCGCCGAGGTGACGTCGATGTGCCCGTTGTGCGCGTCCACAATCTTCCGCACGATCGCCAGGCCGAGGCCCGAGCCCTGCGGCTTGGTCGTGAAGAACGGGTTGAACACCCGGTCGAGGATCTCGGGGCTCACGCCGGGGCCGCTGTCGGCCACCTCCACCACCACGGTCGGCGGCGGCGTCGGCCGCTTCGCCGCGCCGGGCTCGACGTAGCCTTCGCCCTGCGTTGCGGCGATCGCGATGGTCCCCGTCCCGTTCAGCGCCTCGAGCGCGTTGATGATCAAGTTGCTGAACACCTGGACCAGCTGGTGGTGGTCCGCCTGGACCAGCGGCAGCTGCTCCTGCACGTTCAGCGTCACGTTCACCCCGCCGCGGTTCACCTTCCGCTCGGCCGTCGTCACCGCGTCGTGCAGCACCTGAGGGATCGAGGTGCGCTCCACCTGCAGCCGGATGGGCCGGACGAACTCGAGCACCTCGAGCACGATCGCGTTCGCGATCTTCGCCTCGCCGATGATGTCGTTGACCAGCCCCTGCACGTCGGGCGAGTCGGGGAGCCGGCGGCGGAGCAGCCCCGCCATCACCTCGATGCCCGCGAGCGGGTTCTTTACCTCGTGCGCGATGGCCGCCGCCATCTCGCCGAGCGCCGCCAGGCGGTCGCGCAGCCGCTCGCGCTCCTCGAGCTGCTCGACCAGCGTCAGGTCCTTGAAGAACAGCGCCGCCCCGACCACCTCCCCCGCGTCGTCGAGGACGTGGGAGAGGGTGTAGCCGATCACCTTGCGCGAGGTCTTCAACCGCAGCTCCGCGCGGTTGGGCAGGTTCTGCAGGTCGAAGGCGGCGGCCAGGATGCGGACGACGTCGGGCTGGTCCTGCAGCACCTCGCCGTACTGCGCCCCGATGTCATCGGGCGTCGAGTCGAGGTCGAAGACCCGGTAGGCCACCTCGTTCATCGCCGCCACGCGGCCGTCGCGGGTGATCGCCAGCACGCCATTCCGCATGCTGCCGACCAGCTGCCGGAAGAAGCGGTCCTGGACCGGGGGCGGGACGGGCTGTCCGGCGACCGCTGGATGCGCACCAGATCGGGGCTTCGGCGGGACGGACGGCTGGGGCCGATCAGTCATGACGCGAACCGGGGAGCCAAAGAGCCGGTGCGATTTCAATAGTGTAACCATCCTGGACGCGGGTGCCAAGTCTAAGACACCGACACCTCAGCCCCAGGCAGGGCCGCAAAGGCCATGCCTGGGCCTTGCCCCCCGCAGAGGCCTGGAATAGGCCAGAAAGCGGCCCATCAGTCTCGCGAAGAAGCCTTTTTGGTTACGTTTATGTAAGTATACCCTCAAGGCGGGTCTGACGGCGGCGAGAAGGACCGGGGGGCGCAGTCAGGACTGTAAGTCCTGCTGGGTGGTCTCGAGCGTGCGCTGCAGCTCCTCCCACTTGTGCATCAAGTCGCCGACCTCCCACATGAGGGCCTGATGGCGGTCGACGACGGGCTGGACCGTCTCGCGGTTGTCGTAGAACCCCGCGCTCGCCATCCGGGCCTCGAGCGCCTTGATCTCGGCCTCGCGGGCCGCGATCGTCTCCTCCAGCTCGGCGACGCGCGTGCGCAACGCCTTCTGGTGACGGTCGCGCCGCCGCGCCACGGTCAGCGCCTGCCGCCGCCGCACCTCGCGTTCGGCGCTCGATTCAGCCGGGTCCTGTGGCCCGGAGCCCTGCGCCGCCTGCTGCCCGGAGCCCTGCGGCGCCTGCTGCCCGGAGCCCTGCGCCGCCTGTGGCCCGGAGCCCTGGGGCTTCTTCTGCGTCGCTCCGCCCTGGGCCCTGGGCCGCGGAGCCGGCGCCTTCGGCTGCCCGCGGCCGTCGGTCTTCTGCGGCCCCGGGGCCGGCGCCTTGCCGTGCGCCTTGCTCCAGAGGAACTCTTCGTAGCGGCCGGGATAGCTGTACGCCTCGCCGCCGCCGACCTCGACGATCCGGTTCGCGAGCTTCTCGACGAAGTAGCGGTCGTGGGAGACGAAGATGAGCGTGCCGCCGTAGTCCGCGAGCGCCTCGAGCAAGACGTCCTTCGAGTCGAGGTCGAGGTGGTTGGTCGGCTCGTCGAGCAGCAGCGTATTCGAGGGGCGCAGCAGCATGCGCGCGACGGCGAGGCGCGTGCGCTCGCCGCCCGACAGCACCGCCACGCGCTTGTAGATGTCGTCGCCCGAGAAGAGGAAGCCGCCGAGGATGTTGCGGATGGCGGGCACCATGTGCACGGGCGACCCCGACTGCAGCGTCTCGTAGACGTTCAGGTCGGGATCGAGGCGCACGGCTTCGTCCTGGGCGAAGTACTGCGTCACGACCTGGTGCCCCTCGCGCCGCACGCCCGAGTCGGGCTGTTCGACGCCGGCCATCATCCGCATCAGCGTCGACTTGCCTGTTCCATTCGGGCCCACCAGCGCGATCCGGTCGCCGCGCTCGACGTGCAGGTTCGCGCGCTCGAAGACGACGTTGCCGCCGTACGCCTTCCGGATGCGCTCCATCTCGAGGACCGTGCGCCCGCTCTTGACCGAGGCCGGGAAGCTGAAGTGGACGCGCCGGCGTTCGGGCGGCACTTCGATCGGGACGATCTTGTCGAGCATCTTGATCCGGCTCTGCACCTGGGCCGCCTTGGTGGCCTGGTAGCGGAACCGGCCGATGAACGTCTTCATCCGCTCGATTTCCTCGTCCTGCTGCTTCTTGGCCTCGCGGACCCGCTCGAGCCGCGCCTGGCTCTCCTCGAGGTAGTGCGAGTAGGTGCCCGGGTAGTCGTTCAGCTGGCGGAGGTACACCTCGGCGACGCGCGTGATCACCGTGTCGAGGAAGTAGCGGTCGTGCGACACCAGGATGACGGCGTGCGGGTAGTCGTGCAGGTACTCCTCGAGCCAGTTGCGCGCCTCGAGATCGAGGTGGTTGGTCGGCTCGTCGAGCAGCAGCAGGTTCGGCCGCGCGAGCAGCAGCTTGGCGAGGGCGAGGCGCATCTGCCAACCGCCCGAGAACGTCTCGGTGGGGCGGTCGAGGTCCGCCTGGGTGAAGCCGAGGCCCTGCAGGACGGTGGCGATCCGCAGGTCGATGTTGTAGCCGTCGTGGAGCCGGAAGCGGTCCTGCAGGTCGCTGTAGCGCGCGAGCATCTGCTCGTGCCCGGCGTCGGGGACGTCGGGGTGGCCGAGGCGCTCCTCGAGGTCGTGCATCTCGGCCCGGACCTCGAGCAGCACGCCGAAGGCGAGCATCGCCTCCTCGCGGACCGTGCGCCCCTCGTGGGCGATGCCGTCCTGCGGCAGGTAGCCGACGCTGAGGTCGGCGGGCTTGACGACCTGGCCCGCGTCGGCCTCCTCGAGGCCCGCGAAGATCTTGAGCAGGGTGGTCTTGCCCGACCCGTTGGGGCCGGTGAGGCCGACGCGCTCGCCGTCGGAGATCTGCCAGGTGACGTTGTCGAAGAGCACCCGGTCGCCGAAAGACTTGGTGAGGCCTGCGATCTGAATCATCGGCTGGAGAGGGTCCGACCTTCGTGAACCTCTCATTGTACCAGTAGCGCCGGCCTCCGTGCCGGCGACGCGTACCGGCCTCCTCAGAAGTCGATGTCGACCCTGACCGTGTCGCTGTAGCTGCCGGCCGCCGCATCCTGGCCCGCGGGGACGCGGGCGTAGATCGTGAGGGTGATCCACTGGTTGTTCGGCGGGTTCTTGCGGTAGTAGACGCCTGTGCCCTCGGTCTCATCGCCCCAGATCGCCGTGCCCGCGGCATCCAGGAAGAGGTCGTAGTCGAGATGCTCGGAGCCGCTGACCAGGGTGCGCGGGCGGAAGGTCGTGCTGAACCCGCGCGTGAGCGTGACCCGGATGTCTCTGTCCTTGTTGGCGCAGCGGTAGGCGATGCTGCCGGTGCTGTCGAGCGGGACGGTGTCGAAGACGTTGTAGACGCCGAAGCTGACGCCGCCCTGAACCGAGATGGTGCACTGCGCCGCGGCGCGGGTCGGCCACGCCGCGAGCACCGCGACGAGCGCCGCACCGATCCAGAGCGGCCCCGGCCTCATGGTGCTTTCGCCTCGAGCCGGCAGGAGTGCGCCCCGCTATTGACGACAGGAGCGTCGGATGGGCGGACCACCAGCGTGAAGTCGCACGACTCGCCATGGTACCGCACGGTGGCGGTGTAGCGTCCCGGCGGAACCCGTTCGAAGTAGAAGCGCCCGCCGCGGCCGATCGGCGAGACCTCCCGACCCGAGTCCCTCGCGATCGACAGGTCGCCGTACTCGGGCAGAACCGGCTTCCCGTCCCGCAGGACGGTCACCGTGCCGGTGACGGCGCCGACCTTCTCGGCCTTGAAGGTGGCGACCGCCCCGCCGCGGTAGGGTGGGGCCACCGCCAGCTCGCGCACCCGCACTTCGCGGCCCACCGGCACGTCCTGGTCGGCAATGCTCAGCCGGTTCGCGTAGTAGGGCAGCAGGTTGGGGATCAGGATGTCGCCGCGGCCGTTGGTGCGCCCGACCTGCTGGTTGCTCGCGTAGCCTCGCACCCCCTTCACCCCCGGGACGCGGAGCAGGCCGAACCCTTCCCGGACGGGACGCGTGGCGAAGAGCGAACCGCCAATCGCGACCACGCCGCCAGCGATCGAGACGCTGGCGGCGTTGAGGCCGTTGCGCGACTCCTGCGCGACCTCGTATCGGCCGTAGCGCGACTGGTACTCGAAGCGGCCGCTGGCAAAGGCGTCGTCCGTGGTCCCGGTCCGGAGGCGGTAGCCGTATCCCTCGCCGATCGGCAGGGAGCGCATGAGCTCCACCGAGCCGAGATGGTCGCCGCCCGCGATGCCGGCCGACAACGTCGCGACGTTGCGCGGGCCGAGGCTCACGGTCAGCCCCAGGGAGCCTTCGCCCCCGACGTCCCCGTTCAACTCCGTGCGGCCGACGCTGAAGAACAGGTGGGCGCGCTGGCTCACCCGGGCGCTGGCGAAGAGCGACGTGCGGGCGCGGGTGAACCTCTCAAACGTCTCCGCCTGCCCGTGCTGGATCGACACGCTGCCGCCGGGGCCGACGCGCATCCCCGCGAACCCGCTCACCTCGAAGCGAGACTCTCCGATCAGGAGGCTCGACGAAACCGTCCGGTAGCCAGGGGTCGTCGCGCGGCCCGACAGCCCCGCGCTGAACGGCGACCCGGTGTAGGCGTATCCCAGCGCGACGGCGCCGCCGGTCCTGCCGCGCCCGCCGCTGAGCGCCGCGGCCAGCTCGAACTCGCCGATCGGCGCGCGCACGTTCAGGCTCGGGCCGCCGCTCACCAGTCCCGACCGGCCCTCGAGCCGCATCCCCGCCGTCAGCGCGTTCGTGAAGCCGTACCGGTGTCGGGCCAGCAGGCACGGGCGACTCGTACCCCACGCGGCCGTTCAATGCGCTGACGCGCGGCAGGCCCACGCCGTACTCGTATTCGTGGAGCCCGGCGGCCAGCACCTTGTTCGCCAGGTAATAGGGGGCCCGCAGCTCCTGTTCCCCCCCGAACGCGTCGCGCACCAGCACCTGCGTCCGGCTGCTGCCCACCGGCACCGGGATGTTCGCCAGCTCGAAGCGCCCTGGCTGCAGGCGCTCCTGGCGCACCAGTCGCCCGTCCACGTACACCTCAACGGTCGATGGGGTCTCGACCAGGCCCGACAGGCCGAGCAGGGGGTACTGGACGAAGTACGGGTCGAGGCCGTAGTCCCGTGCGACCTTCACGCCCGCGAGCAGCACGGTGCCCCCGAGCAGGCGGTCGCCGGCGAAGCTCTCCCCCAGGATGACGCGCCGCAGCCGCTCGCGATCGTCGATCACCAGGCTGGTGAGGCCGGGGACGAAGCGCCGCCCGCGCTGCCAGGTGCCGCTGCTGGTCAGAAGGACGCCCCGCAGGTTGATCCCCAGCTCGGCGGTCGCGCTCCGGCCGGCCGACTGCCCCCAGTCGACGCCGTAGTTGAGGAAGGCGCTGGAGGTGCGGCTGAAAGTGAATGCGGGGCGCTGCTGGCTGCGCAGATCGAGACGGTGCGTGCCGAGCTGTTCCGGCCGCGCGGTGAGGCGCAGGACGAGCGCCCGCTCGTCCAGCCTGTACCGGACACCGGGCGCGAGCGAGGCGAGCGACACGAAGTCGCGGGTGCCGACAATCACGGTGCGGCCGCCGACCTCGCGCATGCCTGCCCGGCGCAACGCGTCGGGCGGCACCAGGACGTCGGCGCGGCGGATCACCGCCAGCACCTGTCCGGCCTTCGCCTCGTTGACCACGAGGTCGAGGACCGCGCGCTGCTGCTCCGGCGGCGCGTCCGGGGGCGCGGAGTTGCCCGCCTGGCCGGCCCGCGCACCTGCGGCCGGCGCGACCAGGCACGCCACCGCGGCAACCGCGACGATCGCCCGGCCGCGCCAGCCGCGAGCGGGTGATGGGGATGCGGTCACCGCGACACCTGTTACCTTGAAACCCTCGTGGCGAGGTCGAGCCGGCGCGCCACGACCTTCTGGCCGCACCGCGCTTCGACGACGACCTCCGCCGCGTTGGGGGAGGAGAGCCCCGGGACGTCGGTGGTGAACTCGCGGGTTCCGCCGGCGAGGACGTACCAGGCGCTGACGGTGCGCTCTCCCAGCACGGTTCCGTCATGGCCGAGTGCCTTGACCGAAACGTTCTCGGGAACGAAGTAGGTGTTCCCGGTGTTCGCGAGCGTGAACGACAGCAGGTCGGCCCGGCGTGAGAGATCCCTGATCTCCGCGCGTTCCACCCTGGCCGCAGGCGTGAGGAAGATCGGGATGCCGACACGGGTCAGCATCTGCACGAGGCCCGGCTTGCGCTCGGCCTCCGAGGCGGGAAGCTCCTCGATGAAGAGGCGGTACGAGCGCTCCGCCGCCTCCGGCGGCACCAGGGCTGCGACACGCACGTTGCGCGACTCGCCGGGGGCCAGGGCGAGCAACTGAGGAAAGAAGACGATGTCCTCGGTGGGACCGAGCTGCATCTCGCCATTCGGCGCCTGATCCCATCCGAAGGCGCTGAGCTGAAAGCGCATCTCAGCCTGGCTCTCGTTGGTGACCGAGACCAGGACGCTGGTCGCCTCCCTTCCGAGGACGACCAGCGTCGGGTTGACGGAGAACCGCCCGGCCGCGTCCGCCCACGCGTGATGCGGGGCCAGCCAGACCAGCAACGCGAGCAGCACCGGCTTCCATGTAGTGACTGACGGCATCGGGAGGTGTCTCCAGGCTCGGCTAGAACTGGATCTCCGCCGTGACGGTGTCCGTATAGCTCCCGGCCGGAACGTCCTGGCCGGCCGCGAGCCGCCCGTACACGGTCAGCGTGACCGGGTCCTTGCTCGGCGCCGTCCAGTCGCGGCGATCGCCGCCCGTCCCCCAGACCGTCGAGCGGCTGGCGTCCTGGAACAGGGCATAGCTCAGGGTGTTCCCGCCGCCCGCCATCTGGTCCACGCCGCCCAACGCGATGTGGGTCAACGTGTTCTTGGTGCACTGAACCGTGATGCTGCTCGTCTGGTCGATGGCCGCGGTCGCGAGCGGGTCGTAGTCACCAAACGCGAGGTTGGTCGCGCTGATGGCGCACGACCGGACGACATTGGCCGACACCTGGAACGTGGTTCCCTGCGCCATCGCCTGCCCCGCCCCGACCACCAGCGTCAGGACCGCCGCCAGCACCAGCGTCTTCAGAAGCTTGCCCTTCATACTCGTCTCCTGTCTTCCCTGCCGCGTCGGGCGAGGGGGCACGGTGGTTGACACTGCCCGCCACCCGTGCCCAGGCGGCGGGCGCTCGCGCCGGAACAGTCGTCCCGTCCGAGCGGCCTTCAGGCTTCCCCCACGCTGGCTATCGGCTCAGCTTCGATGTGACTTTATCTGACAGAAAAGGGCAGGACGATGTGACAAACAGTGACAGGAAGGAATTCGCCTCGAGGAGTCCGAAAAATAGGAGGGAGAGCCGGCCGCCGGCCAGGCCGGTCAGGCTTCGTCGTGGAGGGCTCGCGCCACCATCCCAAGAAGGTGGGTGATGCGGAACGGCTTGCGCAGGTACCCGATCACGCCGAGGTTCAGCGCCTCGACCGCCGTCGTCTCCGTCGAGTATCCCGTCGCGACGACGATCGGGAGGTCGGGTTGCAGCCGGCGCACCTCGCGGATGAGCGCCAGGCCGTCGAGGCCCGGCATCCGCAGATCCGTCAGGAGGAGGTCGAAGCGCTCATGCTGCAGCCGGTCGAGCGCCGAACGCCCGTCGGTCACCGTGTCCACCTCGTACTCCGCGAT
Source organism: uncultured Acidobacteriota bacterium (assembly GCA_963813585.1). GTDB lineage: Bacteria > Acidobacteriota > Vicinamibacteria > Vicinamibacterales > Fen-181 > JARKSS01. Next base: position 4,922,752 of record CAWEZL010000001.1, on the reverse strand, counting down.
CGACAGGCTCCTCGCGAGCAGGTCCCTCACGGCCGCTTCATCGTCCGCGACGAGGATCCGGTAGGGCGAGGCGCCTGCGCGGGGTTCGATGGAGAACCGCGGGTCCGGCCCGGCGGCAGCCGGCTCGGTGGGGCCGGTTTGCTGCCGTTCGAGCCAGGCTTCCAGGTCGGACTGGCGGAACCGCCACTGGCGGCCGACTTTGATAGCCGGCAGGTGGCCGGCCTTCACCCAGCGGTAGACTGTCCTGAGGTTGACGTGCAGGGCGCTGAGGACTTCGTCGGTGGTCAGGAACTTCTCGGTCATCATTTCTCGAGGTCGAGCGCTGCCCGGTCTGTTCGTGCGGGCTGGGAGGGCGGTATCCTTGAGGGCGGACAGCCGCATTCTACGGCATGCCGTCGGAGAAACGAGCTCAGCAGTCGGGGCTCGCTGCGCATTTCGTGCAAATAACCCCGCCGCCGCCGCCGACCGGCCGGCGCGCGCCGTCGTCTCAATAGCGGACACGTTCGATCCGCTCCCGGGAGGATCGCCTGCAGGACCCCGAGGCCCTCGCCGTCCTGGACGACGAGGTGCTCGTTGCGCGCGCGGCCGGTGGAGACACCGAGAGCTTCAACCAGCTCATCAGGCGCTGGGAACGGCCAATCTACGCCCTCGCGTTCCGGACGCTCGGGCGGGAGGAGGACGCCCGAGACGTGAGCCAGGAGACGTTCCTGCGGGCGTTCCGGGCGCTCCGGGGGTTCAAGGGCGAGTCGAAGTTCTCCTCCTGGCTCTACCGGATCGCGCTGAACCTGTGCCGCGACCACCTCCGGAGGCAGCGGCGCGCCCCGTTCGTCCCCACGCCCGCCGGCGTCGACCTCGTCGAGTTGGCCGGCGAGGGCGAGGGGGTCGAGCCGCTCGACGAGATCGTCGGGCGCCGACGGCTGAGCGAGGCAGTCGCCCGGGCGATGGACCTGCTCCCCGACGAGCAGCGGACGGCGGTGGTGCTGAAGGAATACGAGGGGTTGACCTTCCAGGAAATCGCCGACCTGGTGGGATGCCCCTTGAGCACGGTGAAGACCCGGCTCTACCAGGGGCTGACGGTTCTGAGGCGCGAGCTGGAACGCAACGGCATCATGGGACTTCACGCCGGCCGGCCGGACGAGGCCCGGCGGCCGGGGCGCGCGAGGGCGGTATGACTGACGGCTTCACCTGCACGGACAAGGAAACGCTCGTCGCCTGGGTCTACGGCGAGTGCGAGGCGGCCGAGCGCCGGCTGGTCGAGGCGCACCTCACCGGGTGCGCCGCCTGCGCCGACGAGGTGGCCGGCCTGCGGGACGTGCGGTCCGCGCTCGGGGCCTGGACCGTGACCGCGCCCGAGACCGGCGTCAGGCTGGCTGCCGGGCCGGCGACCGTGGACCCGGCGGCCGCGATCGTGTTGCGCCCCGCCCGGTGGTGGCAGGCGCCGCTGCCCGCGCTCGGACGCCTCGCGGCCGCGATCCTCCTGTTCGCCGGCGGCGCCGCCATCGCGAACCTCGAGGTCCGGTACGACCAGAACGGCTTCGCCGTCCGTACCGGCTGGTGGCGCGAGGCCACCCCCGCGCCGGCGTCGGCCGCCGCCGGGCCCGCCGTGACCCACGAGGCGTCCGCGACGACCGCGGCCGGACAGCCGTGGCGCGCCGACCTCGTCTCGCTCGAGCGCCGCCTGCGCGAGGAGTTCGGGTCCGGCTCATTGGCCGCGGAGCCGCGGCAGGCAGCGGCACCGGCGCCCTCGCCGGACGACCGCGCCGTGATGTCGCGCGTCAGCGATCTGGTCGCCGCCAGCGAGCAGCGCCAGCAGCGCGAGATGGCGTACCGCATGTCCGAGATGTTCGGCGAGCTGTCCGCCCAGCGGCAGACCGACCTGCTGCGGGTGCAGCAGGGGCTCGGGGCGCTCGAGGGGACGACCGGTGCCGAGGTGCTGCGGCAGCGGCAGTTGATCAACTACCTGCTCACGGTCTCGGAGAAGAGGTAGATCAGGGGCTAGGGGCTAGGGCTAGGGGCTAGGGGCCAGGAGCTAGGGGCTATGAACCGTCTGCGATTCGTGACGACCGTCTCGCTGCCGCTGCTGGTCGTGCTGGCGGCGGCACCCGCGCTGTCCCAGGGCGTGCGGGCGGGCCGCTCGGCGCCGACCGAGCAGGACAACCTGCGCCTGCAGATTGCGGCGATGGAAGGCGTCCTGGCGACCGCCGTCCACGAGATCCACGGCGAGCAGCTCGAGAAGGTGGCGCCGGGGCTGATCCAGTTCGACGGATCGATCCGGGCCCGTGGCTTCCCCCTGGACGGCTACGGGGTCTTCTTCGACGTCGACCTGCCGCCGCTTCCGCGCAGCGTGGTCTGGACCTTCCGCGTGCTCGACACCCCGGTCCGCCTCGACTTCGAGCTGGCGCAGTTGCGCCGGCAGATGGCGGCGGTCTCGGACGCCCGCCTGCGGCAGGAGATCGAGCAGACGATCCGCACGATCCAGCGCAAGGTGACCGTCTCCGGGGGCAACGCGTTCGGCGGGCGCCCCGACGGGCAGCCGGCGCGCGGGGCCGCCGGCGACGAGACGATGGTCCAGGCGCGCACCGCCGGCCAGCCCGGCGCGGTGTCGCAGCCGGTGGTGCCGCCGCCCGCGGCGCTGCAACCGAACGAGGACCCCTTCGCGACCTACGCCTCGGATCTCGGGCAGGCGCTGGCCGACCTGATGGTGCAGTGGGGCGGCACGATCACGCTCGGGCCGAACGACTGGCTCACCGTCGCCGCGCGCGAGAGCCAGCCGCGCATGCTGCCCGGCGGCCCGGCGCAGATGGCGCTCACGCTGCGCGTCCGGGGCTCCGACCTGGCGGCCTTCAAGGCCGGCCGCCTCAGCCTCGAGGAAGCGCGCAAGCGGGTCGAGATCAGGGAGTTCTGAGACGGAACCTCGGCCGCGTCCCCGGTGTCATAGAATGGTGGGGAAGGAGACACACATCTTTCTATGCGCGCTCATTTGCTCTCGGTGGCTCTGCTGGCACTCGCCCTCGTGACCTCGGCCTGCGGCCGCGACGATGTGGACATCTCGCGCGCCCTGCAGGTGACCGACGTGACCAGCGGCTGGTTCGACGCCGGGATCGTCGAGCGAAGGCCGAAGAACAAGCTGGTCCCGAGCATCTCCTTCCGGCTGAAGAACGCCCACCAGTCGAAGATCACGAGCGTCCAGATGTTCGCGAAGTTCCTGCGCGTCGGCGACGACCGACGAGTGGGGGACACCGCCCTACGTGCGCGCCATCGGCCCCGACGGCCTCGCGCCGGGCTCCGCCACCGAGCCGCTGGTCCTGCGCTCGAACCTGGGGCTACACGGGCTGCAGCCCCGCGGGCAGATGCTGCGCAACCGCGAGTTCGTGGACGCGCGCGTCGAGCTGTTCGCGAAATACCGGTCGAATAACTGGGTGAAGCTCGGCGACTACCAGGTCAAGCGCCAACTGCTCACCCAGTAGCGCAGCCCTTCAGGGCTGCGGCCCCAGCTGCGGCTTCGGTAGCGCAGCCCTTTAGGGCTGCGGCTCCACCGCCCGGTAGCGCAGCCCTTCAGGGCTGCGGATTCTCCTCCTGGCCCCCGACCAGCGGCACGAACCTCACCGCGATGACCACCCGCGACGAGACGCCGCCCCGCTGTCCCTTCTCGACCAGCAGCAGCTCCTGCGCTGCGACGGCCCGGCGGGGATGACGAGGCGTCCCCCGGGCACGAGCTGATCGACGAGCGCCTGCGGCACCTGCTCGGGCGCCGCGGCCGACAGGATGATGTCGAAGGGCGCCTCCTCGGACCACCCCGCGTGCCCGTCCCCGACCCTCAGGCTCACGTTCCGGCACCCCGTGGCCTCGAGCCGCCCGGCCGCCTGACGCGACAGCTCCTCGACGATCTCGAGGCAGTACACGTGCGACACGAGGCGGGCGATCACCGCCGTCTGGTAGCCGCTGCCCGTGCCGATCTCGAGGGCCCGGTCCGACGGCGCCGGGCGGCGCCAGCTCGGTCATCAGGGCGACGATGTAGGGCTGCGAGATGGTCTGGTGGTGGCCGATCGGCAGCGGGCAGTCGTCGTAGGCCCAGCGCTGCTCGCGAACGGGACGAAGACGTGTCGCGGGACCTCGCGCATCGCCCGCAGCACGGGGCCGCTGGCCACGCCGCGCGACTCGATCTGCTCGGCCACCATCCGGTCCCGTTCGCCGGCGCGTTCGTCCACGGCCGCCCCCCCGCGTCTATAATGCTCCCAGTGCCGTCCGAACCGCCCGCCCGCCTGCTCGAGCGTCGCCTGGGCCCCCTCGACGCCGCCGCCATCGTCATCTCGAACGTGATCGGCGTCGGGATCTTCATCACGCCGCGGATCATCGCCCAGGCCGTCCCGCACCCGCTCGAGTTTCTTGCGGTGTGGCTGATCGGCGGGCTGCTCGCCTTTGCCGGCGCGATGGCGTACGCCGAGTTGGGCACGCTGCGCCCCCGATCGGGCGGGGAGTACGTCTACCTCCGCGAGGGCTTCGGGCCGCTGGCCGCGTTCCTCACGGGGTGGACCTCGTTTGTCGCCGGCTTCGCCGGGGCGATGGCGGCCGGCGCGCTCGGCGCGGCCGACTATCTCGGGCGTTTCCTGCCGATCGCGAGCGACGCCACGCCGCTGCTCACAATCCCGATTCCGTGGGTCCCGCTGACCTTCTCGCCCCGGACGATCGTGGCGCTGACCGCGCTCGCCGGCCTGGCGCTGGTCCACATCCGCGGCCTCGGGCCCGGGCGGCTCGTGCAGAACTCGCTCGCCGTGCTGAAGGTGGGCGCGCTGGCGACCTTCGTGGCGGTGGGCCTCGGGATCGGCCGCGGCACGTTCGAGAACCTGACGACGGCGCCCGAGGGCGTGACCACCAACCTGGGACTCGCCTTCATCGTCGTCATGTTCTCGTACAGCGGATGGAACGCTGCGTCGTACGTCGCCGAGGAGATCCGTGATCCGGGGCGCAACGTGCCCATCGCGCTCGCCCTCGGCACCGGCGCCGTGGTGCTGCTCTACCTCGGGCTGAACCTGCTCTACCTCTACGCCGTGCCGATCGCGGAAATCGGCGGGCAGGCGCAGTCGGAGATCGCGATGGTGGCGGCCGACCGGCTGCTCGGGCCGACGGCGGCGCGGCTGCTGGGCGGCCTGGCGGTGGTCGTCCTCATCGGCAGCCTGAGCGCGATGACCGTGGCCGGGCCGCGGGTGTACTTCGCGATGGCGCGCGACGGCGCGTTCTTCCCGGTGATGGCGCGCGTCCACCCCCGCTTCCACACGCCGTGGGTGGCGATCGCGGCGCAGGCCGCCTGGGCCTCGCTGCTGGTGCTGACCAACACCAAGGACGCGCTGGCGGAGTACACCGGCTTCGCCGTGCTCATGTTCTCGGCCTTCGCGGTGAGCAGCCTGTTCATCCTCCGCCGCCGCTACCCCGACGAGCCGCGGCCCTTCAAGGCCTGGGGCTACCCGGTGGCCCCGGCGGCGTTCGTCGCCGTGTCGCTGGCCATCATGGTCGCCGCGATCGCCGGCCGGCCGGGCCCCTCGCTCTGGGGCGCGCTGATCATCGCCGCCGGCATCCCGCTGTACGTGGTGCTGAGGAGAAGGGGACGGGAGCAGGGGGTAGGGATCAGGGATCAGGGATCAGGGGCCGGGCGACTGTGACGCTGCGTGCGATTGCCGCCGTGTCGGGGGTGTACGACGTCGTGCTCGGCCTGCTGATGCTCGCCGGGCGGCCGGCGCTCGCGGCGCTGGTCGGCATCCCGGCGCCGGTGCCGCCGATCCATGCCGACCTCAACGGCCTCTTTGCGCTTGCGGTCGGGGCCGGGTACTGGCTGCCTTGGCGCGACCCCGTGCGCTACCGCGCCTACCTCTGGGTGATGGGCCCGGGGCTGAAGGGGATCGGGGCGCTGCTCTTCGTGGCGGACCACCTGCTTCGCGGCTCGCCCCCGGTGTACCTGCTGTTCGCGGTGACCGACGGCGCGCTGGCGGCGGTCACGTGGTGGGGGCTGGTGCGCCACCAGCCCCCAGCCACTGGCCACTAGCCACTACTGGAGCCTCTTCAGCTCCCCCTTGTAGGTCACGTTCTGGCGCGGGGCGATCTTCACCTCGAAGGTGATCGACTCGTGGCCCGGGGCCCGGATTTCGACCCGGTGCGTGCCCGCCTCGAGGTCGAGGTGCTGGAACGGGCCGTCGAACCCGTCCACCTGGCCCACGAAGTAGCCGTCCACGTAGACCTCGGCGTCGCGCGGCTTGATCTTCAGCTTCAGCGCGCCGTCGGGCAGATCCCCCTGGCTGTCGGGCGAGGCGTAGCTCCCGCCGTAGGACCCCGGGTAGATCTGGCCGAACCCGTAATCCCAGTAGGGGTCCCAGCCCCCCCAGTACCAGTACGGGTCGCCGTAGCCCCACCAGAACGGGTTGTAGGCGGAGAAGCCGAACCCCCAGCCGTTATAGCCGTAGCCCCAATACGGCGACCGGTAGTACCCGGAGCCCCAGTAATTTCCGGGGTAGTAATTTCCGGGGTAGTAGTTGCCACCGCCGCCTGGTGAGGGCGGCCGCCCCGTCCGGGGCACGGCCCTCCCGATTGTCGGGCTGCCGGTATTGGGCCGGCTGCCGCGGGGGACCGCCTCGCCGCGCGGCTCGCCGCTGCCGAGGCCCCTGGCGCCCCCCGATCGCGCGCGCGCGCCGGGGCGCGAGACCGCGCCGCCGCTGCTGCCACCGGACGGCATGGGGGCCACGCTGCCCCCGCCCGACGAACTGCTGCCGCCCGACGAGGCGCTGCCGCCCCCGCCGCCCGACGACCCGCGCGGGACGGCCTGCCCGCCCCCGCCGCCACCACCACCACCGCTGTGCGGGCGCGACTGCGCCCAGGCAGAGGGGCTCAGGGCGAGTGCCATGGTGAGCACCGTCCCGGAGACGAGGAAGGCCAAGCGTTTCATAACCGCTCCTCTAGGAAAGAGTGCGCGTCGGAAGACCGCGCCTACTCTCGCATCAGCAACAGCCCTGCCAGCGGCAACGCACGCCGCTGCAACAAATTACTCCCATTTCGGGACCGGCGCCAGACCCGCCCCGCCGCCGTGTCATCTGACGAGCACAGGCCCCGCCCACGGCAGGGGACAGGGGGCTCCCCACCCTGCGTGCTAGACTCCCAGGAGGCCACCTCCCACACCATGATCCACGCCACCACCATCCTCGCCGTCAGACATCAGGACCATGTGGTTCTGGCCGGCGACGGGCAGGTGACGCTCGCCGACACCGTCGTCAAGCAGAGCGCCCGCAAGATCCGGCGGCTCTACAACGACCAGGTGCTCGCCGGCTTCGCCGGCTCCGCCGCCGACTCGTTCGCCCTCTTCTCGCGCTTCGAGGGGAAGCTCGAGCAGTACCGCGGGAACCTCGAGCGCTCGGCTGTCGAGCTGGCCAAGGACTGGCGCACCGACCGCGTCCTGCGCCGCCTCGAGGCGATGCTGATCGTCCTCGACCGCCGCACGACCTTCCTGCTCTCCGGCAACGGCGACCTCATCGAGCCCGACGACGGGATCGTGGCGATCGGGTCGGGCGGCGGCTACGCGCTGGCGGCGGCCCGTGCCCTTGCGAAGCACACCACCCTCGACGCGCGCTCGATCGCCGAGCAGGCGATGCGCATCGCCGCCGGCATCTGCATCTACACCAACGAAAGCCTCACCATCGAGGAGTTGTAGCCGACGGACGCGAGGCCATGCCCTTCTACCTGCCCCAGTCGATGTCCGCCCCCGGCCGGTCGCTGACGCCCCGGCAGATCGTCGCCGAGCTGGACAAGTACGTCGTCGGCCAGCACAACGCGAAGCGGGCCGTGGCGATCGCCCTGCGCAACCGGATGCGCCGCCAGCAGTTGCCGCCCGAGATGGCCGAGGAGGTGGCGCCGAAGAACATCCTGATGATCGGCCCGACCGGCGTCGGGAAGACCGAGATCGCCCGCCGCCTGGCGCGCCTCGCGCAGTCGCCGTTCCTCAAGGTCGAGGCGTCGAAGTTCACCGAGGTCGGGTACGTCGGGCGCGACGTCGAGTCGATGGTGCGCGACCTGGTCGAGATCTCCGTGGACATGGTCCGCGAGGAGAAGGTCGACGAGGTGCAGCAGAAGGCCGAGGCGAACGTCGAGGAGCGGCTCCTCGACCTGCTGCTCCCGCCGCCGCCGCAGCCGCCCGGCTACGACCCCTCGCACGCCCGCGACGAGGCCGGCGCCACGCGCGAGCGGTTCCGCGAACTGCTGCGCGACGGCCGGCTCGACGACCGCGTGGTCGAGATCGACGTGCGCGAGCGCTCGTTCCCCTCGTTCGAGATCATCTCGGGCACCTCCGTCGAGGAGGTGGACATCAACATCAAGGACATGCTCCCCGGCTTCTTCCAGGGGCGCAGCCGCAAGCGCCGGATGAAGGTGTCCGAGGCGCGCGAGCACCTGATGCAGGAAGAGCAGCAGAAGCTGGTCGACATGGAGACGGTGGCCCGCGTCGCGGTGGACCGCGTCGAGCAGGCCGGGATCATCTTCGTGGACGAGATCGACAAGATCGCGGGGCGCGAGGGGGGCCACGGCCCTGACGTGAGCCGCGAGGGGGTGCAGCGCGACATCCTCCCGATCATCGAGGGGACGACGGTGAACACCAAGTACGGGATGGTGCGCACCGACCACATCCTGTTCATCGCGGCCGGCGCGTTCCACGTGTCGAAGCCCTCGGACCTCATCCCTGAGCTGCAGGGGCGCTTCCCGATCCGCGTCGAGCTCGAGCCGCTGGGCAAGGACGACTTCGTCCGCATCCTCACCGAGCCGCGCAACGCGCTGGTGACGCAGTACCGCGCCCTGCTCGAGACCGAGGGGATCACGCTCGACTTCCTGCCCGAGGCGGTGGAGCGGATCGCCGACTACGCCACGCTGGTGAACGACCGGGCCGAGAACATCGGCGCCCGGCGGCTCCACACCGTGATGGAGAAACTGCTCGACCAGATCTCGTTCGACGCGCCGGACGCGACCGAGAAATCGATTACCATTGACGCCGCGTACGTCGATCGGATGCTGGCCGACATCGTCAAGGACCAGGACCTGACGCGCTACATCCTGTGAAACGCCCGACACCCGCGGCGGGACGGCTCGCCGCCGTCTTCGCCATCGTCCTGCTCGGCGCCGCGGGCGGCTGCGGCAAGAAGGGGCCGCCGCTTGCGCCGCTGGTCCGCGTGCCGGTCGCCCCCGAGGGGGCGAGGGCCGTGCGGCTGGGCGACCAGGTGACCCTCCAGGTCCAGGTGCCGAGGGCCAACAGCGACGGCAGCGCGCCGGCCGACATCGCGCGCCTCGAAGTGTACGGGTACACCGGCGAGGCGCCCGACGAGAAGGCGCTGCGGCGCGACGGGACGCTCATCGTCACGATTCCCGTGCGGCGCCCGCCCGAGCAGCCCGAGGAAGGGCCGGTCACGGACCCGTCCAAGCCGAAGCCGGAGCGCGTGCCCGGGTCGATGAAGGATGGCTTCGAACAGGGGGACGTCCTGACCGTGCGCGAGACGATCGGCCCGGCCGAGCGCCAGGTCGTCGTGCCGAGCCGGAAGAAGAAGGACGAGCCCGAGGCGGCTCGCGCGGCCGCGTACAGCCCGTCGGCTGGAGGGTGGGTCGAGATGTCGCCCCCCCTGGGGCCGCCCCGCCCCGAGCCCGCGGCCTCGCGGAACTACATGGCTGTCGGCGTGACGCGCCGCGGGCGGCGCGGGCCGTTCACCCCGCCCTTGCGGGTGCCGCTGCTGCCGGCGCCTTCGCCCGCCGCCTCGCTCTCGGTGCGCTACGACGAGAAGACGATTACGCTGTCCTGGGAGCCGCCGCCCGACCTGCGCCGGCCGACGCTGCCGGCGCGTTCGAACCCCGAGCTGCTCGAGGCGAAGCCGCTGGGGATGCCAACCGCCGCAGGCACCTTCAACGCGTTTCTCGTCCCACCTGCCCCGGCCGAGATGGCACCGGCCGGGCAGCCGCAGGCCGGCGTGGTGAGCGCGGGCCCCGCGCCAACGCCGCTGAACGGCGCGCCGTTGACCGAACCCCGGTTCGAAGAGCCGGTCCCCGCCCAGGCGCTGGAGCGCTGTTACGCGGTGACGGCGGTGAGCACCTACCCCGACGGGGCGGTGCAGAGCGAGCGGTCCGCCCCCGCCTGCGCCGCGTTGAAGGACACCTTCCCGCCCGCGGCACCGAAGGGGCTGGCGGCAGTCGGCAGCGTGGACGCGATCAGCCTGATCTGGGAGCGCAGCGACGCGCCCGACATGGCGGGCTACCTGGTGCTGCGCTCCGAGGGAACCCGCGAGGCGGCGCCGCTGATGGAAGCGCCGATCGCCGAGGCGACGTTCCGCGACGAGAAGGTCGAGCCGGGCGTCGTCTATCGCTACGTCGTCGTGGCCGTGGACAAGGCCGGCAACCGAAGCGAGCCGTCGAACGCGGTCGAGGAATCGGCGCGATGAGTGTCACGCTGTCACAGTGTCACGCTGTTACGCTGTAACAGTGTCACGCTGTCACAGTGTCATGCTGTCACAGTGCATCCGTACCCACGTTCAACGCAGAGGCGCAGAGACGCAGAGACGGACGAGAAGGATCAAGCCGAACGTGGCAGGCCGCTAGTCGCCAGCCGGAGGCCGCTCCCATGAAGATCTTCCATATCCATTTCGAGGGCCGCGACCAGTACCTGATCGCCCGGGATGGCGGGTTCCACCGGCTCGAGGGCGACCTGTTCGGCGCGTTCGGGCCGGGCGCCGGGGTGGCGGCCGGCGAGACGGCTGCCGATCTCCCCGCCGGCGCGCGCCTACTTGCACCGGTGCGGCCGACCAAGATCGTCGCCATCGGCCTGAACTACAAGGACCACGCGGCCGAGCAGAAGAAGGCGCTGCCGGCCGAGCCGATGATCTTCATCAAGCCGGCGTCCGCGGTGATCGCGCCGGGCGAGGCGATCCGCCTGCCGCCGGGCGTCGGGCGCGTGGACTACGAGAGCGAGCTGGCGGTGGTGATCGGCCGCCGCGCCACGAAGGTGCCGCGCGAACGCGCGCTCGACCACGTCCTCGGCTACACCTGCGCCACCGACGTCACCGCCCGCGACCTGCAGAACCGCGGCGTGCAGTACTCGCACTGCAAGGGCTACGACACCTTCGCGCCGCTCGGCCCGTGCATTGCGACCGGTCTCGATCCCACCCGGCTGGCCGTGCAGGGGTTCCTGAACGGCGGGCTGCGGCAGGACTCGTCCACCAGCCAGTTGATCTTCCCGGTGGACCGGCTCGTCGAGTACATCTCGGCGATCATGACGCTCGAGCCGGGCGACGTGATCTCCACCGGCACGCCGTCGGGCATCGGGCCGCTCTCGGCCGGCGACCTCTTCACGGTGCGCGTCGAGGGCATCGGCGATCTCGCGAACCCGGTCGTCGCGCCGTAGCGGCGGCCCTCTGCTGTAGGGCGACCCTTCAGGGTTGCCGACCGCGTGACCGTGTGACGGCGGTAGTGCGACTGCGGTAGGGCGACCCTTTAGGGTTGCCGGACCTTCAGAGTTGCCGACCGCGTGACCGTGTGACTGCGGTAGGGCGACCCTTTAGGGTTGCCGGACCGCGTGACCGCGTGACTGGCCGGCCGCGGGCCACCGCAAGGATCGGAACACCCCCATGTCCAATTCCGAGAAGCTCTCCCACCTCGAGACGCTCGCCGAAGCGGGCGGCGGCGAGGCGCGGCGGAGGCGCCAGCACGAGGCCGGCAAGCTGACCGCGCGCGAGCGGATCGACCTCCTCTTCGATCCCGGCACCTTCGAGGAGTACGACAAGCTGGTCACGCACCGCTGCCGCGACTTCGGCATGGACGAGCAGCTCGTCCCCGGGGACGGGGTGGTCTCGGGCTTCGGCCGCGTCGAGGGGCGGCCCGTTTATGCCTTCGCGCAGGACTTCACCGTGTTCGGCGGCTCGCTCTCGGAGACCAACGCCGCGAAGATCGTGAAGGTCATGGACCTCGCCGTGCGCCAGGGATGCCCGGTGGTGGGCCTCAACGATTCGGGCGGCGCGCGGATCCAGGAAGGGGTGATGTCGCTCGGCGGCTACGCCGACATCTTCCTGCGCAACACGCTCGCCTCGGGGGTCATTCCTCAAATCTCCGCCATCATGGGCCCCTGTGCGGGCGGCGCCGTCTACTCGCCGGCGATCACCGACTTCACCGTGATGGTCGAGAAGACGAGCTACATGTTCGTCACCGGCCCGGACGTGATCCGCACCGTGACGCACGAGGAGGTGAGCAAGGAGGAGCTGGGCGGCGCGATGACGCACAACGCGCGCAGCGGCGTCGCGCACTTCGCGGTGGCCGACGACCGCGAGTGTCTGCGACTGGTGCGCGACCTGCTCGGCTTCCTCCCGTCGAACAACCTCGACGAGGCGCCGCGCCGCGAGACCGCCGATCCGCCCGACCGCGAGGACGCCGCGCTCGACAGTCTCGTGCCCGGCTCGCCGAACCAGCCGTACGACATCCTGGATCTGATCCACGCGGTCGTGGACGAGGGGAACTTTCTCGAGGTGCACGCCCACTATGCGCGCAGCCTGGTCGTGGGGTTCGCGCGGCTCGGCGGGCGGAGCGTGGGGATCGTCGCCAACCAGCCTGCGCACCTCGCCGGGACGCTCGACATCGACGCGTCGGTGAAGGGGGCGCGGTTCGTGCGGTTCTGCGACGCGTTCAACATCCCGCTGGTGACCTTCGAGGACGTGCCCGGCTTCCTCCCGGGGACGATCGCAGGAGTTCGGCGGCATCATCCGCCACGGCGCGAAGCTCCTCTACGCGTTCGCCGAGGCGACGGTGCCGAAGGTGACGGTGATCGCGCGGAAGGCGTACGGCGGGGCGTACTGCGTGATGGCGAGCAAGCACATCCGAACCGATCTGAACCTCGCGTGGCCGACGGCGGAGATCGCGGTGATGGGCCCCGAGGGGGCGGTGAACATCCTCTACAAGCGCGAGCTGGACGCCTCCGACGACCCTGCTGCGCTCCGCGCGGCGAAGGTGGCGGAGTTCCGCGAGAAGTTCGCCAACCCGTTCGTCGCGGCCGAGCGCGGCTTCATCGACGAGGTGATCCAGCCGCGCACGACCCGCCGCCGCCTGATCGCGGCGCTCGCCACGCTCGAGACCAAGCGCGACAAGAACCCCCCGAAGAAGCACGGCAACATCCCGTTGTGACGGCGGTCGTCCTGGTGGTGGCGGAGGCGCCATTCGTGTAGGGCAAGGCTTCAGCCTTGCCGTATCAGCGGGCGTCCCTGCCCGCGCGACCGGCTGGCTGCGAGATTGCACCGCTCGGGCCCGGCCCACCCATCAACGTTCACTCGTGGCCGTGGAATACCCAGAATGGGTGATGCAGGGGGCCACGTTCGCGAATACACGTTCCAGTGCCCGGTGCCGTGGGAAGGAAGCGAGGAGGAACATGCGCTCCCGTTGTTCCCTCGTGTTGGCGTCCGTCATGGTCCTGGCCGGCGGAGCGAAGTCGGCCGGCGGCGAACCTCCTCGGGTGCGGGGCCTCGACCCTCGGGTGCGGGGCCTCGACCCGACCGCGGTCAGGCTTCTCGAGGCGGCGCGAGCGGGCTCCCAAACGTTCCGCAGCCTGTTGGACCGGCTCGAGCGTTCGGACCTGACGGTCTACGTGGAGTTCAAGCCACGAGACGGCAGGCCGAGGGCGCTGACCTCGATCGTCGGCGCCATCGACGGAACCCGCTTCGTGCTGGCCTCGATCACCACGCGGGCCGACGAGGCGGATCGCTTCCAGTTGCTCGGCCACGAGCTGCAGCACGCGGTCGAGCTGGCCGACGCCCCTGGGGTGCGCGACCGTGCGGGAGTCGCGGCACTGTACGCGCGGATCGGCTGGAGCGATCGACCCGGCTCCTTCGAGACAGCCGGGGCCGTGGACGCCGGCAACGCGGTGCGCCGCGAGATGTTCTCCGCGCCGCGAAAGGCGAGGCCGGACATTGCGATCGCCGCGGCCCGAACGCCGCAGGCGCCCCCGGTCCCGCTGGCGGGGTGGAGGTAAACCTCGACCGAGAATGCCTTTCCGTCGTGACAGGCCTCTGCGTCTCTGCGTCTCCGCGTTGAACGTGGACAAGGATACAGTGTGACAGCGTGACAGGCAGTGTGACAGCGTGACAGTGTGACAGCGTGACAGCTACTGGATCGCAACCTGGTAACGCCCGTCGCGGAAGAAGCCGTAGGCGAGCACGCCGCCGCGCGTCGCCGTGATCGCGGGACTCGATGGCGTGAGGCCCGTCACCTCGACGCCGGGCGCCGTCAGCCTCGAGACCTCGCCGCGCGCGAGCGACAGACGGTAAACGCCGGGCGAGCCGTCCGGGTCGCCCACAAAGAAGATCTCGTCGCCATCGCGGCCGAAGCACGGGCTGAAGTTGCGACCCCCGGGCGTGCCGGACAGCTCGCGGATGGCGATGGTGTCGAAGTCGAGTGCGGCGAGCCGGAGCGCGCCCGGGCGCAGCGCGACAAGGTCGGTGGTGAAGCGATCGGTCGCGAAGACGAGCGTCGAGCCGTCCGGCGACCATGCCGGCTGCAGGTCGGCATACGCGTCGTCGGTCAGCCGTCGCACGGTGCCGGCTGCCAGGTCGTACGCGTAGAGGTCGGTCTGCCCGCCAGCCAGGCCCGAGAACACGAGGCGGGTGCCGTCGGGGGACCAGGCGGGAGCGCTGATCTCGCCCGGCTGGTCGAACCCCACCTCGCGGTCGAGGCGTCCGCTGGCCGCGTTCACGATCGCCAGGAAGGCCCGCCCCGTGCGCGACGCGGCGAACGCGAGGCGGCGGCCAGACCGATCCCACGCGCCGCTGCTGTCGAACGGGTGCAGGCTGTCGTAGCGCGGGTTGCTGGCGGGGTCGAGCAGTTGGTGCCGCACCGCGCCGGAGTGCGCGTCCGCCAGCCAGAGCGTCGCGGGCTCGCCGGGCGACGACCAGGCGAGCAGCCGGCCATCCGGGCTCAGGGAGGGGCCGACGCCCTCGCGCGCGACCACCCGCCCGGCCCGCGCGCGACGCCCTCCGTCAAACTCGTCGCGAAGCGCGCGCTGCCAGCTCGCGGAGAGTTCGGCCAGCGTGAGGCCCGTGACTGCCCGCACGCGCGGCTCGATCCCGCCGCCGGGCGCCGCGAGCAGCTCGCGCGCGACGTCCGGCCCGAACCGCCCGAGCAGGAACCGCCACGCGCCGTGCCCGCCGAGGTAGGGCAGGCGCCTCGCGTCGGACAGGTCCGACAACGCGGGCACGCGGCCCTGGCGGGACGCCTCCCGCAGCCACGTCAGCACGCCGGGATCCCGCGGCCCGAGCGACAGGCACTCGGCCATCCCCTCCAGGAACCACGACGGCAGCGCCGGGAACGGCGGGTTCGCGCGCGCCGCCGCCTCGTATTGGAACGCGTGCACCAGCTCGTGCGCGACGACGTGCGCGCTGTCGGCGAGGCTGGAGCCGAAGGGCATCGCGATCATCGCGCGCTCGCCGTGCGTGACACCGCCGCTCCCCGCGCTCAACATCCCGCCGCCGGCTGCCCCGGCGCGGTACCGCGAGCGGGTGGGGTAGAGAACCAGCGTGTGGCGCCGTTCGAGGCCGCGCTGGAAGATGCGCGACAGCTCGGCGTAGGACCGCTCGGCCAACACCGCAACCTGGCGGGCGGCCTCGCGCTCGGGCGCCGTGTAGTAAACGTCGAAGTGCGGCGCCTCGAGGAGGCAGAGGTTCTCCGGTGGCGCGGCGTGAAGAGCGGCGCCGAGGGCGAACGCGCAGGCGAGGACGCGTGCCACGGGTGTCATGGGTGTCGTGGGGGGCCGACGCGGAGAGGTGACAAGGTATCCCTGCCGGCGTCGCAGGGCAAGGTCAGCCGTTCTGGCCCGGCACGTGCTCGTCACGCGCAGCCGGCCACTCGTCCCGCGGCGCCCGCCGCTGGTCCCTGTCCGGTTGCCGCCCGGCCCCGCGCGCCCGATCCTGAACGTCGAGGCTGAAAGGCTCACCATGCCCCCACGCACGCCCCGAGCCCGGCCGAAGGTGTCCCGCCGCGCGGCCGCGATCGCCGCGGTTGCCGTCCTCGCCGTCGCCGCCGCCCTCGTCGCCTTCGTGCCGGCGCTCCTCCGCCGGTCGCCGCGGGCCGGCCCCATCGTCCTCATCTCGATCGACACGCTTCGGGCCGACCGCGTGGGCGCGTACGGATATGCGGCCGCGAAGACGCCGGCGATCGACGCGCTGGCCCGGGAGGGCGTCCTGTTCGAGCGCGCTCTCTCGCACTCGCCGCAGACGCTGCCGTCGCACGCGTCGATGCTCACCGGTCGCCTGCCCTCCGCGCACGGCGTGCGGGACAACGTCGGGTTCACGCTGGATGCGCGGGCACGGAGGCCCGCGCCCACTGAGGCAGGGCCCGCGCCCACTGAGGCAGTGAGGTTCGCGCCGACCGATTTGCCCACCCTGCCGGCCGTGCTCGCCGGGCGCGGCTACCGGTCGGGCGGCTTCGTCTCGGCCTTCGTCCTGCGGCCCGAAACCGGGATTGCCCGCGGCTTCGGCCACTTCGACGCCGAGCTGCCGCCCGGCGCGCCGGGCGCCTCGATGGGCAGCGTGCGCCGTGACGGCGCCGACACGATTGCGCGGGCCGGAGGGTGGCTGGCGGCGCAGCCCGACGGCCGCTTCTTCCTGTTCGTCCACCTCTACGAGCCGCACCGTCCGTGGCACGTCCCGCCGGGCTTCGAGGCCGCCAGCCGCTACGACGCCGCCATCTCGTATGCCGACGCGCTCGTCGGCCGTCTCGTCCGCGCGCTTGCCGACCGCGGCTTCTACGACGATGCGCTCGTCGTGCTGCTGGCGGATCACGGCGAGGGGCTCGGGGACCACGGCGAGGAGGAACACGGCGTCTTCCTCTACGACGAGTCGGTCCGCATCCCGTTTGTTGTCAAGATGCCGGGCGGGAAGCGGGGCGGCACGCGCGTGCGCGAGCCGATCGGCCTCGTGGACCTGGTCCCGACGCTGGCCGAGGCCGCCGGGGCGCAGGCGCCCGCGGGGCTCGACGGGCGTTCGCTCGTGCCGCTGCTCGAGGGCCGTCGAGGACCGCGCGAGCGCGGCGTATACGCCGAGGCGCTCTACCCGCTCTACCACTTCGGCTGGAGCCCGCTGTACTCGCTGACCGACGCCCGCTACCGCTACGTGCTCGCGCCCACCCCCGAGCTGTACGACCTCGAGCGCGACCCGCGCGAGCGCGAGAACATCGCCGCGTCGCGGCCGCGCGTGGCGGGCGCGATGCGGCAGGCGCTCGAGGCGCGGATCACGGCGAATCCCGGGCGCCCGTCGCCGGTCTCCCGCGACGAGCGGGCTCGCTTCGAGGCGCTCGGCTACATCGGCCAGGCCAGCGAGGCGGCGTTCGCGGTCGCCGGCGAGGGGCGGCCCGACCCGAAGGAGCACATCGTCGTGCTGGAGCGGTACCGCGAGGCCGTGACGCTGATGGGCGAGCGGCGGCTTCCCGACGCCATCCAGGCGTTCCGCGACGTGGTCCGCGATCAGCCGTCGATGCTCGACGTCTGGGTGCAGCTGGGGCACGCGCTGATGCGGGCGGGGCGGCACCGCGAGGCGATCGACGCGCTCGCGCGCGCGGTGGCGCTCGACCCCGGCTCGACCGACAGCGTGCTCGCCATCGCCACGGCGGAGCTTCGCGTCGGCAGACTCGACGCGGCCGCGGCCAGCGCCGAGGCGGTGCTCGGGCGCGAGCCGGCCCGTGCCCGCGAGATCCTGGCGCGGGTGGCGCTCGCGCGCGGGCAGGGGACCGCGGCGATGGAGCAGGCGCGCCTGGCGCAGGCCGCCGACCCGACGCTGCCGCTTCCGGGCTACATCGAGGGGGCCCTGCGCCACGCGCGCGGCGACTACGCTGCTGCCATTCCGCCGCTTCAGCGCGCCGCCGGCGAGGCGGCTGCCCGCCGCGTGAACCTGCGCGACCTCCGCTTCACGCTCGGCGACGCCCTGGCGCGCGAGGGGCGCGACGGCGAGGCCGAGCGCGAGTTCCTGGCCGAGCTGGACGCGTTCCCCGAGAACGGCCGTGCCCGCGCGTCGCTCGCATTGCTCTACCAGGCGCAGGGACGCGGCGCCGACGCCCGGCGCGTCGTGGCCGACCTCGTGGAGGTTGCGCCGACACCCGAGTCGTACCAGCTCGCGGTGCGCACTCTCGCGATCGCCGGCGATCGCGACGAAGCGGCGGCCGTCCTGTCGCGCGGGCTGCGCCAGTTCCCGGGCGACCGCGGGCTGCGCGACCTGGCCGGACAGCCGCGGCACGATCCGCGCGAGCGGGGGACGTTGCGATGACCGGCGCGGCCGCACGCCGGGGTTCACGGCCCGTCCGCCTCGTTCTCGTCGGGCTCGTCCTCGCCGCCGCCACCGGGCTGGCCGTGGCGCCCCGCCGGCCCGTGCACGGCGCGGGGCCCGTGATCCCGCCGGCCGACCGCAACGTCCTGCTGATCACCATCGACACGCTGCGCGCCGACGCGCTCGGCCTCGCGGGCGGCGCGGCCGAGACGCCGAACCTCGACGCGCTCGCGCGGTCGGGGGTCGCCTTCGACTTCGCGCACGCGCACGCGGTCGTCACGCTGCCGTCGCACGCCTCGATCCTCACCGGCCTCTACCCGTTCGCCCACGGCATTCGCGACAACGCCGGTTACCGCCTGGCCGGCGGCACCACCACGCTCGCGACCTTCCTGAAGGCGCACGGGTACGCCACCGGCGCGTTCGTCGGGGCGTTCCCGCTCGACGCCCGCTTCGGCCTCGGCGCCGGCTTCGACGTCTATGACGACCGCTACCCGGCCCGCGCGCGGGCGAGCGACCTGCTGATGCCCGAGCGGCCTGGCGACCAGGTGGTGGCGGCGGCGTCGCGCTGGATCAGCCGGCAGCGCGGGCGCTGGTTCGCCTGGGTGCACCTCTTCGACCCGCACGCCCCGTACCGCGCCCCCTCGCCCTACCTCGAGCGATACGCGGCGAACCCGTATGCGGGCGAGGTGGCATGGGTGGACCACGCGCTCGGACCGCTGCTCGACCTGGCGCGGGGTGCCTCGCGGCCGTCGCTCGTCGTCGTCACCGCCGACCACGGCGAGTCGCTCGGGTCGCACGGCGAAGCGACGCACGGCCTGTTTGCCTACGAGGGGACGCTGCGCGTGCCGCTGATCCTGGCGGCGACCGACGTGGCACCCGCGAGCGAGTCGGGGCGCAGCGGGTGGCCCGCGCGCCACGTGGACCTGTTCCCGACCGTGGCCGCCAGTCTCGGGCTGCGCCCGCCCGCCGGGCTTCCCGGCGAGCCGCTGCTCCCGCCGCCGGCGCGGCCATCCGGGCGGGTGTCGTCCTACTTCGAGTCGCTCAGCGCGTCAATCAACCGCGGGTGGGCGCCGCTGACCGGCGTGCTCCTGGGCCGGCTGAAGTTCATCGACCTCCCGGTCCCCGAGCTGTACGACCTCGCGGGGATCCCGGAGAGCAGCGCAACGAGCACGACGGGCAGGCAGACCGGGCGCGCGTGCTGGCCTCGCTGCTCGCGTCGTTCCCGCGGTCCGCGGTGGCGGAGCCGCCCCGCGCGGAGGATGCGCAGGCGCGCCGCAGCCTCGAGGCGCTCGGCTACGTGTCGTCGCCGGTGCCGCGCGCGGGACGCCACGGCGTGGAGGACGATCCGAAGCGCCTGGTGGCGCTGGACCAGGCCATCCAGCAGGGGGTGGAGCTGTACCAGCGGGGCGACGCGGCGGGGGCGGCGCGTCTCTATGCCTCGGTGATTCGGCAACGCCCGCGCATGGCGACGCCGTACCTGCACCTCGCGTTCGGGGCGTGGGAGGCGGGGCGCCCGCAGGACGCGATCGACACGTTGCGGTCGGGCCTCGCGGCCGGGGCGGACACCGCCGAGGTGCGCGCGCAGTTGGGGATCTACATGGCCGAGGCTAGCTCGCCCGCCGAGGCGGCGCTGATGCTGCAGGACGCACTGTCCCGGGACCCCGGCGACCTCGATGCCCTCAACGGTCTCGGCATCGCGCTGTTCCGATCGGGCCGCGCGGGCGAGGCCGAAGGCACGTTCCGGTCGATCCTCGAGCGCGACCCCACCAACGCGCAGGCCCTGCAGAACCTCGGCACCGTGGCGCTCGCCGGCGATGACCTCGCGCCGGCGCGCGAGCACTTCGCAGCCGCCCTGGCGCTCGATTCCGCGCTCCCGGCCGCCCTGAACGGCCTCGGCGTCGTCGAGTCGCGGTCGGGGCGCGGCGAGGCGGCGATCGACCTGTGGCGGCGCGCCGTGGCCGCCGACCCGCGGCAGTTCGACGCCCTCTACAACCTCGCGGCGACCCTCGTGCAGCAGGGGCGGCGCGGCGAGGCGCGCCCCTACCTGCAGCAGTTCGCCGCCACCGCGCCGAGGTCGTTCTATGCCAGGGATCTCGACCAGGCGGGACGCTGGCTGGATGGCAGGTAGGGGCGACGCCAGGCATGCGTCGCCCCTCCCGAAGGCAGGCCTGAAGGCCTGCCCTACCGATGCCGCGCTGGCCTTGGCCTGCCCCACCGGCCACCGATGAGGCAGGCCTGAAGGCCGTCCCTCCGATCAGAACGCCAATCGCACTCCGAAGCGCAGCACGCGCGGCGCGATCAGCTCGCGCGGCTGACCGAAGTTGTCCGAGTCGAGCTGACGGTTGCGCTGCAGCACCGTGCTGGTGTTGAACGCGTTGAACAGGTCCACGTCGAAGATCGCGCTGGCCCGCCCCACCCGGAACGCCTTCTGCGCGCGCAGGTCCACCATGTGCACGTCGTCGTAGCGGACCGCGTCCATGTCGGGGTTCAGCAGCACCTGCGTGTCGGTCCCCAGGTCGCCCCGGCTGACGCTCACGTACTCCGGGTTGGGGTACCCCTGCCGGCCGTAGACCGTGCCCGCGAGGCTCACGTCCCACGGCAGTTGGTACAGCGCCATGGCGCTGTAGGACCACTTGGAGTGGATGAACACGTCGCCGCGCGCCCCGCTGCCCCCGCCCGCGGAGGTCGAGAAGATCCCGCCGTCGAACGCGGCCGTTGGCGGGATGAACAGCGGCGTCTCGGTGGTCACCGCCCGCGGCGTCGGGTCCTGCAGCGCCAGCGCGGGATCGTCGAAGAACTCCTGCGTGTTCTGCAGCGTCAGGCTGCCCCGGAACATCCAGCGGTTCGAGAGCCGCTTGGTGGCCATGAAGTCCACGTTCCACGACCGGAGGTGGTAGCCGTCCCGGTTGCTGAGGAGGATCCCCCGGCCGGCCGGGACGCTGGCGCCCGGGGCCAGCGCGTAGATCGGCGTCGTCGAGTTGGTGCCGGCGGCTTCGCCCGCCGTTCCCACCTGCACGTAGTCCGCACGCGTCAGGTTCTGGAACGGCGCCCAGATCGTCCTGGTGATGTACCCGTAGCCGCCGTTGACGGCGAGGGTGAAGTCGCCGATGAGCTGGTGCTCGATGCCGGCGACCACCGAGTGCGTGATCGGCGCCTTCAGGTCGGGGTCCACCCGGTTCGGGCTGAAGGCGGCCGCGGGGTTGTCGGGATCGATGCCGTACCAGTACCCCGTCGGCTCCAGCAACTCGGACCGCTGCGGCTGGTTGTCGCCGTTGGCGTCCTGGAAGTAGTACTCGATCAGCGCCAGCTGCAGCGGGTTGTTGAACGCGACGTAGTTCGACCGCAACTGCTCGGCGAAGCGGCCGTACGACGCCTTCACGATCGTCCGGTCGGTCACGCGGAACGTGGCGCCGACGCGCGGCGACACGTCGTTCCAGGTGAAGGTCGGGTCGGCTCCCTGGAACTCGAGTGCCGGGACGATGTCGGGCGCCAGGCCGTTGGCGGAGAGCGTCGCCGGCCGGTTCTCACCCTCCTGCCGGTCGAACCGCGCGCCGGCGTTCAACGTCATCCGGCCGAGCGACAGGGTGTCGCCCAGGTAGAAGCTGGTGGTCCGCAGCGCCATCTGGATGTCGGACGGACGGGTGAGCTCGGCCCAGCCGATGCCGGGCGGCAGCCCCTGGCTCTCCAGGTTCACGACCGACCAGGTGCCCTGGTTCGGCCACCGGGTGGTCGAGCTGACCGGCGTGTGCCGGTACCTGGAACCCGAACCGCAACTCGTTCTTCCCCTTGTACCAGGTGCCGTCCGCGTTGGTCTGGTACTGCGGCCGGTCGGTGACGTACTGGTAGTAGCTCCCGTGGAAGATCCCGCCCGCGTCGAAGTCCTGGTACATCGGCGAGTCGATGCCGCCCTGCGGTTCGAACGAGAAGCCGCCCGACACGTAGGCGAACTTTCCCGACAGCATCAGCGACGGGCCGAAGACGTGCGAGTCCTCGAACTTGTAGATGCTGGTCGGCCCCGTCTGGTTCCAGGTGGTCTCGGGCGGGCGCGTCACACCGGCGTTCCGGCCGATCTTCGACTTCTCGCCGCGATAGAAGAAGAAGTTGAAGTCGTTGGCCGGCGTCAACTGCGCGTTGATCTTCGCCGACGTGTTGTCGAGGTCGGTGTCGTCGGGCCTGCCGGTGATCGCCACCTGCCGGATGTCGTTGGCCGCCCAGGCGCCCCAGAACCACAGGCGGTTCTTGACGATGGGTCCGCCGATGTCGGCGCCGTACTCGGCGATCTTCCGGATGCCGTTTCCGCGGAAGCCGATCGCGCGGAGGTCCGACGGGATGTTGGTGGCCTGCAGGTCGTTGTTGGTGAAGTACGTGCGCGCCTGGCCGTGAAAGTCGTTCGTGCCGCGCTTGGTGACGAAGTTGATGCCGAGGCCCGCGGTCTGCTGGCGCGGGTCGAGGCCGCTGGTGGTGAACTGCACCTCCTCGAAGGTGCTGTAGTCGTAGTAGGTGGGACTCGACCCGATCGCCGCGGGGTCGGTGATCGTCACGCCGTCGAGGTTCCACATCGTATTCGAGCCGTCGTCGCCGCGGGCGGAGAAGACCGACTGCTGGCCGCTCTCCGATCCGCCGACGTTCACGCGATCCACCTGCACGCCGGGCACGAACTGCAGCAGCACCCAGGGGTCGCGCGCCGTGGGTATCTCGTTCAGCATCTCGCGGTCGAAGTTGGCGACGTTGCCCTGCGTGCGGACGTCGAGTGTCGGCGTCTCGGCCGTCACCTTGACCTCCTCCTGCACGCCGGCCACGCTCATCTCCATCCGCAGATCCACGTTGGTGCCGACGCCGACCGTCACGTTCCCGCGCACGAGCGGCGTGAAGCCCGCGAGCGTGACGCGGAGGGCGTACTGCCCGGGATCGAGGTTCTCGAAGCGGAACTCTCCCCCGGTGCCGGTGACGGCCTGGCGGGCCCCGGTGAGGGGGGACGTCAACTGCACGATGGCGCCGGGCAGGATGGCGCCGCTCGCGTCGGTGACGGTGCCGTAGATGGCCCCGCGCTGCACCTGGGCCGCTCCGCTGGGCGCGAGGCCCAGGAGGAGCGCGAGGGCCAGCAGGGCCGTGAAACGTGAAGCGTTCATGCTCTACCTCCGCGGGGGGCGCGCCCGTTGCCGGGCGTCGCCGAGGTCCTGTCGCGCGATGCGGGCCGTCGCCCGCTTCCTCCACTCAGGCAACCGCGGTGCCGCGGCGTGCCGCTGCGGCGCCGGGCGCTCCGCGCGGCGCCGGGGGGGATCGCGCGTGGGACGGGCGTATCGAGGCGGGGGACGAGCGGCCGGCGCCGGGTGACGAGTGGCGGCTGCGGGTTGAGACAGTGGCTCGGCCGCGGCGCTCGCGCTGGCGCGCCCGCAGAGGCCAATCTCCGGATTTCCGAAGGTCACGATCCACCAGGTTGAATGCGGCGGGCTTGACGGGACGCACGTTGAACGCGATAGTGGGACATGAGAGGCGCAGCCCCCCGCGTGCTCCTCGTCCTCGGCCTTGCCTCGCTGCTCGGGCTGTTCTCGGCCCTCCTCGCCTACAGCTTCCGCCTCGCCAGCAGCACCGGGCCCGTGTCGTGGTGGCACGTGTTCCCGCTGAACCTGTCGTACTGGTGGGCCTGGGCCGCGCTGACGCCGTTCGTCTTCCGGATGGCGCGACGCTACCGCTTCGAGGGGCGCTCGGTCTGGCTGCCCCTTCTCGTGCACCTGCCGGCCGCGGCGCTGGCCTCGCTCGTGCACGTGATGGCGATGTCGGTGGCGATGGGTCTCCTCGCCGGCACGCTCTCGTGGGCCTGGTGGCTGCACGACGTGCGCCGCAGTTACTGGATGTCGGTGGACTGGGAGATGGTCACCTACTGGGCGCTGGTCGGGACCAGCCACGCCCTGCACTACTACACCGCGCTTCGCCAGCGTGAAATCGCCTCGGCGCAGCTCGAGGCGCGCCTGGCGGAGGCGCGCCTGCAGAGCCTCCAGCGCCAGCTCCACCCGCACTTCCTGTTCAACACGCTGCACGGCATCTCGGCGCTGATGCACCGCGACCTCGCGGCGGCCGACCGCATGCTCGCGCTGCTCGGCAGCCTGCTGCGCAGCTCGCTCAGGACGACCGCGCAGGAGATCCCGCTCAAGGACGAGCTCGACCTGCTCGGCCAGTACCTGGAGATCGAACAAGTCCGCTTCCGCGACCGTCTAACCGTGTCATACGACATCCCCGGGGAGACGCTGGACGCGCGCGTGCCCAGCCTCATCCTCCAGCCGCTGGTCGAGAACGCGATCGACCACGGCATCGCCCCCAACAGCGGCCGCGGCCACCTGGAGATCTGGGCCCGGCGCCGCGGGGGCCAGCTCTGGCTCGAGGTGCGTGACGACGGCGTCGGGTTGCGCCATGACGCGCTGGCGGGCGATTTGCTCACGGCGAGTGGCATTGGCGTGTCGAACACGCGGTCCCGCTTGCAGTGCCTCTACGGCGCGGCCCACCAGTTCGAGTTCTGCCGCGCCGGGGGTCGCGGGCTCACCGTGCGGGTCGTGATCCCGTGGCGCGAGGCGGCGGGCGCGATGCCGGCGGTCGGGGAGTTGGTGTCATGATCATCCGGACGATCGTCGTGGACGACGAGCCGCTCGGCCGCGAGCGGATCGTGTCGCTGCTGGCCGGCGAGCCGGACATGCAGGTCGTGGCGGAGTGCGGCGACGGACCTTCCGCGATCGAGGCGATCCGTCGCGAGGCGCCGCACCTCGCGTTCCTCGACGTGCAGATGCCCCAGCGCGACGGCTTCTCGGTGATGGATCACATGGGTGGCGAGCCTCTGCCGCTCGTCGTCTTCGTGACGGCGCACGACACCTACGCGCTGCGCGCCTTCGAGGTGCACGCGCTCGACTACCTGCTCAAGCCGTTCGACCAGGCGCGCTTCCACCAGACGCTCGAGCGGGTGCGCGCCGAGCTGGCGCACCACGAGAACGACGCGCTCGCGCGCCGGGTGCTGGCGCTGGCCACCGAGTTCCGGCCCGAGCGCCCCGCACCCACCGACCGGATGGTGGTCAAGAGCGCCGGGCGCATCTCGTTCCTGCGGACCCGCGAGATCGACTGGATCGAGGCGGCCGGCAACTACCTGAAGCTGCACGTCGGCCCCGAGTCGCACCTGATCCGGCAGACCATGTCGGTGATGGAGGAGCAGCTCGACCCGTCCGCGTTCGTGCGGATCCACCGCTCGCAGATCGTGAACATCGATCGCATCAAGGAGATGCATCCCCTCTTCAACGGCGAGTACGAGGTGGTGCTGCGCACGGGCGCCCGCCTGACGCTCAGCCGCGGCTACCGCGACAGGCTGCAGTCGCGCCTCGGGGGGGCCATCTAGTAGCGCCGGCCCCTCCCTTCCTCGCATCCGTCACATCCCTCCCGCGGTTCGTCACATTCCTCGGACGAACCCTCGCGCGCGTCCGTCTATTCACTCAGAGGCGCCGCGGTTGTCGTGGCGCGCGGATGCCCGAGAGCGAGGCGGAACATGCGCCCCCGTTGTTCCCTCGTGTTGGTGTGCGCGATCGTGCTGTCCGGCGGACCAGCGTGGGCGGATGACGAGACCGCGCGGGTGCGCGGCCTCGACCCGGCCGCCCTGAGGCTCCTCGAGGCAACCCGGTCGGGATCCCCGACGGTTCGCCGCCTGCTCGACCGGATCGAGCGGTCCGACCTGATCGTCTACGTGCAACTCGTCCCCCGGGTCGACGATCCGCGGGCCGCCACGTCGATGTTCGCCGCCGTCCCCGAGGCGCGCTTCGTGCTGATCTCGATCACCTCGCTCTCGGGCGAGGCCGACCGCTTCCTGCTGCTCGGCCACGAGCTGCAGCACGCCGTCGAGCTGGCGGAGGCGCCGCACGTGCGCGACCGCGCCGCGATGTCGGCGCTCTACGCGCGGATTGGCTGGTGCGCCCGGCCGAACCTCTACGAGACCGAGCAGGCGCTGGAGACGGGCCACGCGGTGCGGAAGGAGATGTTCGCCCGCACCAGGCCCAGCGAGGTGGTCGCCTCGGCGCGGTAGACGCGGGGCACGTGCCTTGCAGCCTGGAAAGCCCCTGGCGGCCGGTTGGCAACGGCCGCCACAGCCTTCATCGGGCAGGACGTGACGAACGAGAAGCACAAGATGCTCGCGGGCGAGCTGTACGACCCGCTCGACCCGGAGCTGGTGGCCGGAGCGGCGGCGCGCGCGGCTGCTGCTCCACGAGTTCAACGGCACGCGCGACGACCAGCCTGACGAGCGCGGCCGGCTGCTGCGCGAGCTGATGCCCGTCCAGGGGGAGAGCCTCTGGATCGAGCCGCCGTTCCACTGCGACTACGGCAGCCACATCACGCTCGGCGACCGCGTCTCCTTCAACTTCAACTGCGTGGTGCTCGACGTTGCGCCGGTGCGCGTCGGGTCGCGCGTCCTCATCGGCCCGGCCGTCCAGATCTACGCGGCTACCCACCCGCTGTCCGCAGACGAGCGCAGGACCGGCCTCGAGCTGGGTCGTCCCGTCGAGATCGGCGACGACGTGTGGATCGGTGGCGGGGCGATCGTCTGTGCGGGGGTGCGCATCGGGGCCGGGTCGGTGATTGGCGCCGGCAGCGTGGTGACGCGGGACATCCCTCCGGGCGTGCTGGCCGTGGGCAACCCCTGCCGCGTGGTGCGGGCCCTGCCGTAGAAGGAACCTGCGATACTGACGCCATGGCGCACCCGACGAAGATCAACCTCGAGCAGAAGCTGACACTGTTCGACGAGCGCTGGAGCCCGCGGATCGTGGGCGAGGTGAACGACGCCCAGGTGAAGCTGTCGAAGCTCGAGGGCGAGTTCTTCTGGCACCGCCACGAGGCGGAGGACGAGCTGTTCCTCGTTGTCACCGGCCGCCTGGTGATGCGGTTCCGGGACGGCGAGGAGGTTCTCGCCCCCGGCGAGTTGATCATCGTCCCGCGCGGCGTCGAGCACCTCCCGGTGGCGGACGAGGGCACCGCGGTGCTCCTGGTCGAGCCGAAGACGACGCTCAACACGGGCGACGTGCGCAACGAGCGCACCATCGAACAGCTGCCGCGCATCTGACGCAGGAGACGTGGGCAGCTCGCGGCACGGCGCTCGCCGGCAGGGACGCCGGTGCTCACTGGGCTCGGACGTCGGCGCTACTGGGCGTCGGCGCTCGGCGCTACTGGAGCGCCTGCCACACGCGTTCGGCGCGCATCAGGAAGTCGTGCAGGTCGTCGGGCTTGCAGCGCTTGCCCGACCGGTACACGCCGATGTGGCCGCCGCGGGACTCCACCGTCCAGCCCGCCTCGCCCCCGAAGAACGCCAGGCGGTCCGAGCCGAACGCCCCGCGAATCGCCGTCTCGTCGGCGCCGCGCAGCAGGTAGCGCGACGAGAACTCGGGGCTCTCCTCGAAGTCGATGTCCTGGTAACCGAACAGCCCGCCGATGCGGTGGAACACGTTCTCGGGCGCGAGGACGAAGTCGGCGAGGCCGCGCACGGGGAAGAGCGCGACGGTCTGCCTGATCGTCTGCGAGCTCTTGCCGGTGCTGATCGTGTACTGGTAGTCGAACAGCGCCACCTCGGCCTCGTCCAGCCGTCCCTTCCCGAGGTTCCGCACCTTGTGCCCGTGCCCGCGGTGGAAGAGCGGCAGGTCGGCCGTCGCCCGGAGCAGTTCCAGCTCGCCCTCGGGCTGGTACCGGAAGCCGATGGCCTGCGTCGCATAGGCCATGGCCTCGGCCCGCCTCCGCTCGGCGCGCACCAGCGCGACCACCAGCGCGGCCACGCCGAAACCGACCACGACCGGCAGGATCAGCACAACGGGGTTCATGCGGCCTCCGCCCGGGAGCGCGACCGGAATCGGAGAGATTCTACCGTCAAATGCTAGAATGCTAGGACGTTATCGCCGCGCCACCATCCCATGAAGGTGCTCATCGCCAACCGTGGCGAGATCGCCGTGCGGGTCATCCGCGCGTGTCGCGAGATGGGCCTGCCGACCGTCGCGGTCTACTCGGACTGCGACCGCGCCAGCCTGCACGTCCGGTACGCGGACGAGGCCTACGCGATCGGCGGCAACGCCCCGGCCGACAGCTACCTCCGCATTGACGCGCTCATCGACGTCGCGCGCCGGTCGGGCGCCGACGCGGTGCACCCGGGCTACGGGTTCCTCGCGGAGAGCGAGGCGTTCGCCCGCGCCTGCGGCGGCGCGGGGCTGACCTTCGTCGGGCCGCCGGCAGACGCGATCGAGCGCATGGGCAGCAAGACCGCCGCGCGCCAGGCGGCGCTCGCGGCCGGCGTGCCGGTCGTGCCGGGGACGACCGAGCCGTTGCCGCCGGGGGCGAGCGACGCCGAGATCGAAGAGGTGGCCGGCCGCGTCGGCTATCCGATCTTCGTGAAGGCGGTGGCCGGCGGCGGCGGCAAGGGGATGCGCCTGGTGACCGGCCCGGAGGAGCTGCCGTCCGCGGTGCGGGGCGCTCGCTCCGAGGCCGGCTCGTCGTTCGGCGACCCGGCCATCTACATCGAGCGCCAGCTGCTGCAGCCGCGGCACATCGAGATCCAACTGCTGGCCGATGCCGCGGGCACGGTGATCCCGTTCACCGAACGCGAGTGCTCGATCCAGCGCCGCCACCAGAAGGTGCTCGAGGAGTCGCCCTCGGTCGCGGTCACCGCCGGAACGCGGCATGCGCTCGCAGACGCCGCCGTCGCCGTGGCGCGGACGGTCGGCTACGTGAACGCCGGTACCATCGAGTTCCTGGTGGACGCCGACGGAGGGTTCTACTTCCTGGAGATGAACACCCGCCTCCAGGTCGAGCACCCGATCACCGAGCTCGTGTCGGGCGTGGACCTGGTGCGGTGGCAGCTCCGGATCGCGCGCGGCGAGAGGCTCGACCTCTCGCCCGAGCAGACACTCTCGCCCCGCGGTCACGCGGTCGAGTGCCGGATCTACGCGGAGGACCCCGACAACAACTTCCTCCCGTCGCCCGGCCTCGTCCTCGGGCGCCGCGTCCCGGGCGGCCCCGGCATCCGGCGCGACGACGGGGGGGTGACGCCGGGGCTCGAGGTGCCGATCCACTACGACCCGCTGATTGCCAAGCTCACCGCGTGGGGAGGCACCCGCGACGAGGCGGTGGAGCGGCTCGGGCGGGCGCTCGGCGAGTACGAGGTGCGCGGCATCAAGACGAGCATCCCGTTCTTCCGGTGGCTCTTCCAGAACGAGGACTTCCGCGCGGGGCGCTTCGACACGACGTTCCTCGACCGCGAGCTGGCCGCGCGCAACGGCGTCCCGTTCGTGACGGTGCCGGCCGAGGCCGAGCGCATCGCGCTCGTCGCCGCCGCGATCCACGCCTGCGACAAGGCGGGGAAGGCGGCCGCGCCGCCGCGCGAGGCCCCGGCCAGCGCGTGGACGCGCAGGGCGAGAATGGAAGCGCTGAGATAACGGGTAGCAGACAGCCGACAGCAGGCAGCGGGCCGCATGTCACACGGCATTCATGGCCCACGTTCAACGCAGAGACGCGGAGACGCAGAGGGCTTGTCACGACGCATCGCACGGAACACGGACATGGATGCAGCGTGACAGTGTGACAGCGGGACAGTGTGACAGCGTGACAGTGTCGATCAGTGTGTTCGTCTCTGCGCCTCTGCGCCTCTGCGTTGAACGTGGACGAGGGATGCAGCGTGACAGCGTGACAGCGGGACAGTGTGACAGTGTGATAGCCGATGCTGTTCGACATCGAGATCGGCGAGCGGGTCTGCCGGGTGTCGGTCGAGCGGGAGGGGACCCGCTACCGCATCGAGGCGGACGGCCGGGTCGACCTGGTGGATGCCGCCCGGGTCGACGGGGCCACGCTGTCGCTGATCGTCCTCGGCGAACGGCACGAGAGCCACGAGGTGGCGCTGCTCGAGCGCGGCGAGCCGGGTGAGGTCGAGGTCCACCTGCGCGCGGGGGTCGTTCCGGTGCGCGTGCGGCCCGCCGGCAGCCGCCGCAGCGCCCCGCCGCCCGACGAGGGTCCCGGCGGCCCGGTCAGGGTGACCGCTCCGATGCCGGGGAAGATCGTCAAGGTGCTCGTGTCGCCCGGCGACGAGGTCCGCCCCCGCCAGGGCGTCGTGGTCGTCGAGGCGATGAAGATGGAGAACGAGCTGCGCGCCCCCCGCGAGGGGCGCGTGGCGTCGGTGCACGTGCAGGAGGGCGCGCTCGTCGAGGCGGGCCGCCTGCTGATCGAGATCGAATGAGGCTGTTCCCGAGGTGACCCGCCTGCTGTCCACGCTCCGGCGGCGCTGGCCCGAAGCGGCACTGGCCCTGGTGCTCGCGGCGGTGGCCGTGTGGGCGGGCCCCCTGCTCCGGTCGGCCGCGATCGTCCTGCTGGGCGGCGTGCTGGTGTACACCATCCGGCGGCGCGTGCGCGACGTGGTGCGCGCCGTGGCGGCCCTGGTTGCCACCCTGGCCGTGATCGCAGCCGCGACGCTCGTCGTCGACGTGGGGCCCGCGCTGCGGCGGCTGGCCGAGGCCGAGGGCAGCCGCCAGATCCAGCGCCCGCTGCACATCGCCCGCCTCGGCATCCACATCGGCAGCGGCCGCTTCGTGGTGGACGGGATCCGGATCGAGGGGCTGCGCCCCGGCGACCAGCCGTTCTTCACGGCGCGGCGCGTGTCGGTCGGCGTCCCCTGGTGGCGCGTCTTCCGCAGCCGCGAGATCCTCATCGAGTCGATCGATCTGAGCGACTGGGTGATGCTGATCGAGGACTTCGAGAAGGGCGGGAACAACTTCATCCACATCCCGACGCCGAAGAAGAAGGACGGGCCGTCCCGCATCCGGACGTCGCTCAAGTACCTGCACGCGGGGCGGGGCCGGCTCACCTACAACGACTACGGCACCTGGCGCACCACGGCGGCGAACCTCGACATCGTCGTGGACCACTCGAACGGGCGGTACCTGGGGAGAGGCTCGGCGACCGACGGCAGCGTGCTCGTCGAGGACTACCTGCCGATGCGGGCCGACGTCCGCTTCACCTTCGAGATCAAGGGGAGCTTCGTCGAGTTCGACTCGATCGAGCTGCACACCGACGGCACGCACTCGGCGATCACGGGACGCGTGGACGTCGGGCACTGGCCCGAGCAGACCTACCAGATCCGATCGCGCATCGACCTGTGGAAGATGCGCGAGGTGTTCTTCGCCAACGAGACGTGGCGCAGCCGGGGCGACGCGACCTTCGTGGGCACCTTCCACCTGTTCAAGGGGGGGCACCGGGTCGCGGGCGACTTCGCCTGCCCGATCGGGTTCGTCAACCGGTTGCCGTTCCCGAACCTGCGCGGGTCGCTGGTGTGGGAGCCGGACCACTTCGAGGTGACACGGGCCTCGGCGCTGTTCCAGGGCGGCCCGATGCGGTTCACCTACGCGATGGCGCCGCTCGGGCGGCCGACGCCCCCCCTCGCCCGCTTCGACCTGGAGTATCAGGGGGTCGATCTCGGGAAGCTGTCCGACCTGTTCGCCTTCCAGGGGATGCGGCTCGAGGGGACGGCCAGCGGCCGCAACCGGCTCGAGTGGCCGCTCGGCGGCGGGTGGCCGCAGCACCGCGGCGGCGGGGTCATCGAGTTCGCGCCGCCGGACGGGGTGGTCGTGATGGGACGCGAGATGGCCCCGTGGGAGGAGGCGATCCACGCCGAGCCCCCGCCGATTGGGCCCGAGCCGAGCCTCGCGCACACGCGGCGCCCGCTGCCGCTCGGCGGCCGGTTCGAGTACACCTTCGGCCCCGAGTGGGTGGACGTGGCGCCGAGCCATCTCGCCACGCCGCGCACCTACGTCGAGTTCGAGGGGCGGTCGGCCTACACCGAGCGCGGGCGCTACCCGTTCTATGCCCGCAGCGCCGACTGGCAGGAGAGCGACCGGGTGATGGCCGCCATCTTCACGGTGTTCGGCTCGCCGACCGGCGTGGTGTCGGTGGGCGGCTGGGGCGACTTCCGCGGCGTGATGCTCGGCGCGTTCCGCGACCCGCGCGTCGAGGGGGTGTTCACCGGCGAGGGGATGCGCGCCTGGGACGTCGTGTGGGGCGCCGGGAAGGGCGACCTGGTGATCGAGGACGGCTACGTGGACGTGACCAACGGCCGCGTCGTCCAGGACGGCGGCGAGATCCTGGCGAACGGCCGCTTCTCGCTCGGCTACCCCCGGGCCGACCGCGGCGAGGAGATCAACGCGCGGATCACGGTGAACGGCCGCCCGCTGAAGGAGTTGCGGCACGCCTTCCTGCTCGACGACTGGCCGGTCGAGGGCAAGGTGGCGGGCGAATACCACCTCTACGGCCGGTATCAGCGACCCTACGGCTTCGGCCAGATGACGGTGACCGAGGGCACGGCCTGGGACGAGCCGTTCGAGTCGGCCACCACGCCGCTGCGCTTCGAGGGGACCGGCGTGCGGCTCGAAGGGGCCACGATGACGAAGGGCACCGGCGTCATCACGGCCGCGGCCAACGTGGTCTGGGAGGGGCGGTACTCGTTCAACGCGGACGGCCGCCGCATCCCGATGGAGTCGATCGCCGCCGTGCGCAACGAGCGGGCGCCGCTGTCGGGGCTGCTGCACTTCAGGGCGAACGGGGCGGGCGAGTTCCTGCTGCCGCGCTACGAGGTGCAGGTCGGGATCGACGACCTGTTCGTCGGTGACGAGGGCATCGGCCAGGCGAAGGCGCACCTGTCGATCCGCGACCGGCTGCTGACGATCACCGAGCTCGAGGTGGCGTCGCCCCGCCTCGCCGTGTCGGGCATGGGCCGGGTCGAGATGAACGAGACGGGCGACGCCGAGCTGACGTTCCGGTTCAGCGACACGTCGCTCGACCCGTACGTCCGCGCGTTCAATCCGGGGCTGTCGCCGTTCACGCGGGCCGTGGTGAGCGGCTCGATCCGGGTCGTCGGGCAGCTGTACTTCCCCGAGCAGCTGCTGGTGCAGGCCGACGTCGAGTCGCTCGACCTCCGGCTGTTCGACTACCGGCTGCGCAACGACCAGCCGCTGCGGTTCTCGTTCGACCGCAACGTCGCGCGGCTGCAGCAGGTCGCGCTGGTGGGCGAGGACACCGAGCTGCGGCTCTCGGGCGAGGTGAACGTCGGGGAGGATCAGATCGACGTGAAGGCGGCCGGGGCCACCAACCTGGCCCTCCTGCAGGGGTTCTTCCGCGACATCCGCAGCTCGGGGCGCGCCGAGCTGAGCGCGGCGATCCGCGGGCCGATCGCCAAGCCGGTGTTCTCGGGCAGCGCGACGGTCACCGACGGCCGGATCCGCTACTTCGGCCTGCCGCACTCGATCCAGTCGATCAACGGCCGCGTGACCTTCGGCAGCGACGGCCTCCAGATGGACGGCCTGACGGCGCAGATCGCGAACGGCTCCGTGCGGTTCGGCGGCGGCATCGAGCTGGCGGGCTACGCGCCCGGCCGGCTGAGCCTGAGCGCCACCGCCGAGAACATGGAGCTGCGCTACCCCGAGGGGGTGCGGTCGGTGGTGGACGCCGACCTCCAGCTGGTCGGCACGGTCTCGGCGCCGACCGTGCGCGGTACCATCAACGTGAAGAGCGCGGTGCTGCGGAGGCGGATCGACCTGACGCCGGGCCTGCTCGAGCTGGTGGCGGGCCGTCCGGCAGCCGGCGGCGGGGCTGGTCCCTCGGGGACGCTGCCGCTGCGCTTCGACCTGCGGATCATCGCGCCATCGGCCCTCCGCATCGACAGCAACCTGGCGCAGATCGTGGCGAGCGGCGACCTGACACTGCGCGGCGACTACACCCATCCGGTGCTGCTCGGGCGGACGGAGATCGAGCGCGGGCAGGCCGTGTTCGAGGGGAAGCGGTACAACCTGGCGGGGCGGATCGAGTTCCTCAACCCGCAGCGGATCGAGCCGTTCCTCGACATCGACGCGCAGACGCGCGTGCGGGCGCCCGGGCAGACCTACAACGTGGACCTGCGCCTCGTGGGGACGCCGCAGCGCCTCGAGCCGCAGATGTCGTCCGACCCGCCGCTGCCGCCGGTGGAGATCCTCTCGCTGTTGTTCGGTGGCGAGCCGGGGCGCAGCCAGGTGGCCGACCCCGAGCTGGGCTCGCTGCAGCGCGCCGAGACGCAGGGGCGCCTGGGCTACTCGCGGCTCGAGCAGGCCGTGGTCGGCACGCTCTCGGGCGACGTGACGCGCGCCGTCGAGCAGGCCTTCGGCCTCGACACCTTCCAGATCACGCCGTCGTTCTTCGACCCGTACCAGCGCGTGCAGCCCACGGCCCGCCTGACTGTCGGCAAGCGGATCTCCGAGCGCGTGTACCTGACCTTCTCGCGCAGCCTGAACGCGCCGGAGAGCGACCAGGTGGTGCTGCTCGAGTACGACCAGAGCGATCGGCTCTCGTGGATCTTCTCGCGCAACGAGGACAGCACCTTTGCCCTGGACGTCCGCGTGAGGCACGTCTTCTGATGTCCCCGCACGCCTTCGTCGCCGCGCTTCTGCTGGTCGTCGCGCCCGCCGCGCTGCTGGCGCAGGCGCCCGTGGCGCCGCCCGTCCAGGCCCCCCTGCCGTTCGTGGGCCAGAGGGTCGTCGAGGTCCGCTTCGTGGTGGATGGCCGGCGCGTGGACGAGGCCTTGCTGAGGCGGGCGCTGGACACCGCGGAGGGGGCGCCGCTCTCGGCCGCCGACGTGCGCGAGAGCATCCTGCACCTCATGGCGCTGCAGCGGTTCCAGGACGTGGAGGTGTCGGCCGACGCCGCCCCCGGCGGCGTAATGCTGACCTACGCCATGCAGCCGCGCGAGGTCGTCACCGGGATGGACTTCGAGGGGGACCTGGGCCTCAGCGTGCGCCGCCTGCGCGCCACGCTCATCGAGCGGTGGGCCGGGACGCCCCCGCTCGAGCGCGTCTCCGACGCCGCCGCCGGCCTCGCGACGTACCTCCGCGAACGGGGCTACCGCGGCGCGAAGGTGGCGGCGCGCACCCGATCGGAGGGGAACCACACGGCCACGCTCGTCTTCGACCTCGCCGCCGGGCCCAGGGTCCGCGTGAGGTCGCTCCAGGTCAACGGCGCCGAGGGGGAGAAGGAGCGCGTCGCCTCGGCCCTCGAGCTCTCGACCGGCTCGCCCTACGACTCGGCCGTCGTCAACGACCGCGTCGATCAGTACGCGGACCGGCTGCGCAGCCGGGGGTTCTACGACGCGCGGGTCGATCTGAACACGACCTACACGGGCGATGGGCGGGGCGTGGACGTGGCGGTGGACGTCGTGCGGGGACCCCACGTCACGCTGGTCTTCCGCGGCGACCCGATTTCCCGCGAGAAGCGCGACGAGGTGCTGCCGCTGGACCGCGAGGGCGGCCTCGACGAGGACCGCCTCGAGGACGCCAGCCTCGAGATCGAGCGGTACCTGCGCGGGCAGGGCTACCGCGAGGCGACGGCCCCGTACACGCGCGAGCAGGGGCCGAGCGGCGAAACCCTCCTCGTCTACACCCTCCGGCGCGGCCCGCAGTACAAGATCGCGACCGTCGCGGTCGAGGGGGTCGGGCAGGTGCCCCTCGCGACCGTCCGGCCGATGCTCGCCACCGCCGAGGGGCAGTGGTTCGTGCAGTCGCGCGTGGACGGCGACGTGGCGCGTCTCGCCGAAGAGTACCGGCGCCGGGGCTTCCGCGAGGTGAAGGTGTCGGCCGCGGTGGCGCCGCAGTCCTCGTCGGCGCCCCTGCTCGACGTCCGCTTCACCGTCGAGGAAGGCCCGCGCCTCACCGTCGGCACGTTCACCTTCGAGGGGAACGCCGCGCTGCCGGCCACCACGCTGCGGGCGGCCGTGGCGTCGCAGCCCGGGGCGCCCTTCTATCAGCCGCAGGTCAACGCGGACCGCGACGCGATCCTCTCCCTGTACCTCGACCGCGGCTACCAGCTGGCCTCGGTCGAGGCGAGGACGCAGATGGCCCCGGACAGCCGCCAGGTCGACTTGCTGTTCCAGGTCCAGGAAGGGCCCCGCATGGTGATCGACCGCGTGCTCGTGGTGGGCAACCAGCGGATCGACGCGCTGACGATCGAGCGCGAGACGGGGCTCACCAGCGGGATGCCGGTCTCGCCGCAGGTGCTCGCCGACGCGCGCCGCCGGCTTGCCGCGATGGGGCTGTTCCGCCGCGCGCAGGTCTCCGAGCTGCAGCTCGGGTCGGGCACCGAGCGAGACGTGCTGGTGGAGATCGAGGAGGGGCCGGTCAACACGATCGGGTACGGCGCCGGCATCGAGGGGCTGCTGCGGCTCAAGCGCGACACCGGCACCGGGGCCACCGTCGAGCGCTTCGACGTCGCGCCGCGCGGGTTCTTCGAATTCGGGCGGCGCAACCTGTGGGGCGGCAATCGGACCATCAACCTGTTCATGCGCGGGGCCATCCGGTCGAGCGACCTGGTGAACGCCTCGAGCGACGGCTCGACGCCGGCCGCCGCCACCCCCCTGGACGACGAGGGGTCGGGGTTCCGCGAGTACCGCGTGCTCGGCACGTACCGGGAACCGGGCTTCATGGGCCTGCCGATCGACCTCGCCGTCACCGGCGTGCTGGACCAGGCCATCCGGTCGAGCTACGACTTCAACCGGCGGCAGGCATTCGTGGAGGGCAGCCACCGCTTCGGCCGCGCCAGCGCGGCCGGGCGGTATTCGCTGGGCAGAACGCGAGTGTTCAACGACCGCATCGCCCCCGAGGATCGCCTGAACATCGACCGGCTCTTCAACCCCGGGCTGCGCCTCTCCACCTTCTCCGTCTCGGGAGCCTTCGACACCCGCGACGATCCGGTCTCGCCCACGCGCGGCGCGCTGCTCCTGTTCGACACCGGCCTGGCGGCGCGACGGTTCGGCTCGGACACGGGGTTCGTGCGCAGCTACGCCCAGTCGTTCGTCTTCCGCGAGGTCCCGCGGGCGCGCGGCACGGTGCTGGCCGCGGGGGTGCGCATCGGCATCGCGCGCGGGTTCTCGCGGATCGTCCGGCTGCTCGACGAAGAGGGCAACCCGGTCCTCGGGCCGGGGGGCGAGCCGGTGCTGGTGGAAGCGCGCGACGTGCCGGCGAGCGAGCGCTTCTTCGCGGGCGGCGACACGACCGTGCGCGGCTTCGCGCAGGACCGGCTCGGGTCGCCGGACGTCCTCGACCGCAACGGCGTGTCGCGTGGCGGGCAGGCGGTCGTGATCGTCAACGGCGAGCTGCGCTTTCCGATCGCCAGCGGGCTGGGTCTCGGCGGCGCGGCCTTCGTGGACGTGGGGAACGTCTTCACGAGGGCGGCCGACATCGCCCTCGGCCGCCTGCGGACGGGGATCGGCCTCGGCATCCGGTGGAGCTCGCCGGTGGGCCCGTTGCGGGTGGACCTGGGGTGGAAGGTGGCGCGGCACCGGTTCCCGAACGGCGAGCGCGAGGACGGCTTCGCGCCGCACATCACGATTGGGCAGGCCTTCTGATGCGCCGGCTCACCACGACGCCCCGGGCTCGCGGATGGCGGATTCCCGCGCTGGCGGCGCTGGCGGCGGCCGCCTGGCTGGCGGCGGCACCCGCCGCGGCCCAGGTCGTGGACCGGGTGGTCGCCGGCGTCGGGTCGGGCGTCATCACGCTCTCAGACGCCCGCGCGGTGCTCGCCTTCGGCTTCGTGCAGCCCACCGGCGCCAGCCCGCTCGCCGAGGCGGTCGACTACCTCGTCAACCGGCAACTGATCCTGGACGAGGTGAATCGCTACGCCGAGCCGGCCCCCGATCCTGGGCTGCTCGACCAGCGGCTCGCCGAGGTGAGGGCCCGGTTCGCCGACGCCGCGGCGCTGCAGCGGGCCGTCGACGCGACCGCGATGACCCAGCTGCGCCTCCGCGACTTCGTCAGCGACACGCTGCGGATCGAGAGCTACCTCGACCAGCGGTTCAACGCCCAGGCCCAGCCCTCGCCCGACGAGGTCGAGCGCTACTTCGAGGATCACCGGGCCGAGTTCGCCACCGGGGGCGAGACCCCACCCTTCGAGGCCGTGCGCGCCCGCGTCCAGGCCCGCGTGCTGACCGAGCGGCGCACCGCCCTCATTGCCGACTGGCTCGACCGCATCCGCCGCCGCTCGACGGTGGTGATCCGCTGACCCTGGTTCACGAACGCCTACACGCGGCCGAACAGTGCCGAGCGCAGGATCTCGGCCGTGTTGAACCCCGAGTGGCTCACGATTGGGGCGGCGACGCTGCCGCGCCGCAGGTACACCACGCCCCA
The DNA here is from genome assembly GCA_963813585.1 of uncultured Acidobacteriota bacterium. Taxonomy (GTDB): domain Bacteria; phylum Acidobacteriota; class Vicinamibacteria; order Vicinamibacterales; family Fen-181; genus JARKSS01. The sequence continues at coordinate 4,884,273 of CAWEZL010000001.1, read as the reverse complement.
GAACAGGCCGAGCGCCGCGGTCGTCACGGCAACGTCGGTCCCCTGCAGCGAGTGCCCGAGCCCGAAGACGACGCTGAAGAGGATCAGGCCGACGCCGGCGCCACCGAGGTGCTGGCGGAAGCGATGGAGGATGAACGCGCGTTGGACCTCCTCGCGCACGCCGCCGCCGATCACCGCCACGGCCGCGAAGACGGTCGCGTGCCCCGGCGACCCGGTCAGCGTCTCGAAGGGGTTCACCGCCACGTCGTCCAGCGCCGGCACGAGCAGCCGCACCCCCAGCATCACGACAACCGCCAGCAGGAACACCAGCGGGACGTGCAGGAGGCCGACGAGCCCCTCCGACAGGATCGGCCGCCGCCCGAGCATGACCTCCGCCACGCTCTCGCCGTGCAGGCGCAGGAACCAGGCGACCAGCGCCAGCAGGACGGCCGCGTCGGCGAGGGGCAGCACGAAGACGTAGGCGGGGGAGAGGGCGCCGTCCGGACCGTAGGGCGCGATGCCGGCCAGTGCCAGCAGGCCGGCAAGAGCCAGTTGGGTGGGCAGGCCCGAGCAGAGAACCACCTCGATGACCGCCGCCGCCCGCGCGTTCAGACCCGGGGCGACCTCGCGCGGCGGGGGCGGCGGCCCCTGCGGGAGCGATTCGTCCACGGCTCGACTGTATCACGCCCGGATCGAATCCTGCAGACGAGCTGTTCCAGGGCCGGTCGGACGCACGGCGCCGAGGCAGCGGAAAGGCTCGAATCCGGCCTGTTCTGGCCCGATCGAGCCGCGCCCCGCCGGCACCTGCCGCTCAGCTGGACCGTGTAAGAATTACCCGATACACTGGATCTTGCCAATCACCCTTGGCCGGCCGCCTGGCCGGCGATTCGAGGCCATTTCGTGGAACACGTTCATCCCGCAGCAGCCGACGTGGAGTCCGGGGACGCCCCGGTCGTCACCGAGCGCGTGCTTGATCGTCGAGGACGACCCGTCCACCCGCCTGGGGCTCACCGAGCTGGTGCGGACCTGGGGCTTCCTGGCCGACAGCGCCGAGGACGGCGAGGACGGCCTGCAGAAGATCACCTCCTTCCGGCCGGCCATCGTCGTCACCGACCTGGTCATGCCGCGCATGGACGGGCTGCAGCTGCTGAAGGCGCTGCGCGAGCAGGACCCGGACATCACCGTCGTGATCCTCACGGCGCAGGGAACGGTGGAGTCGGCGGTCGAGGCGATCAAGGACGGCGCGTACGACTACCTGACCAAGCCGGTCGATCCGCAGCGGCTCCAGATCCTGCTCGACAAGGTGGTCGAGCGCCAGGAGACGCTGCGCGAGGTGAAGGCGCTGCGCCGGCAGCTGCGCGACCAGGGGTCGTTCGGCCGGATGATCGGCAGCAGCCCGGGGATGCGGAAGGTCTACCGCGTCATCGAGCAGGCGGCGCCGACGTCGGCGTCGGTGCTGATCAACGGCGAGTCGGGCACCGGCAAGGAGCTGGTGGCGCAGACCATCCACCAGCTCAGCCCGCGCGGCGACCGCGCCGTTCGTCGCCATCAACTGCGCGGCGATTCCCGAGACGCTGCTCGAGAGCGAGATCTTCGGCCACGAGAAGGGCGCGTTCACCGGCGCCGCCGACCGGCGCCAGGGCTGCTTCGAGCTGGCCGACCGCGGCACGCTCTTCCTCGACGAGATCGCCGAGATGACGCCGGCCACGCAGGTGAAGCTGCTGCGCGTGCTGCAGGAGCGGACGCTTCCGCCGCCTGGGCGGCCGCCAGGAGCAGAAGGTGGACGTGCGCGTCATCGCGGCGACCAACGTGCGATCCGGCCGAGGCGGTGCGGAAGGGCAAGCTGCGCGAGGACCTCTACTACCGGCTCAACGTCTTCGCGCATCACGCTGCCGCCGCTGCGCGATCGGCAAGGACGACCTGCCGCTGCTGGTGCAGGCGTTCCTCGCCGAGTTCAACGCGCGCAACGGCAAGTCGATTGCCGCGCGTGAACAACGAGGCGATGCGGATCCTCGAGCGGCTACGGCTGGCCCGGCAACGTGCGCGAGCTGCGCAACGTGATCGAGCGGGCGACGATCCTGGCCGACGGCCAGTTCATCGAGCCGCGGCACCTGCCGGCCGCGCTGGTGCAGGCGGGCGAGACGCCGCAGCCCGTCGCTGGCAGCTGGCGCCGGGCACGACGGTCGAGGAGGCGGAGCGCCGGCTGATCCAGATGACGCTCGAGCACACGCGCGACAACAAGACGCGCGCGGCCGAGATCCTCGGCATCAGCCTGAAGACGCTGCACAACAAGTTGAACAAGCTGAAGCTGCAGGAAGTAGGACCGGAGCACTCCCCTTGCGCCTCGGCCATCAAGGCCAAGCAGATCGGCGGCGTCTCCCTGATCGTCGGCCTCGCCATCGTGGCGCTGAGCGCTCATCTACCTCTCGACGCTGGTCCGCGATCGGCCTCGAGGAGAGCCAGGCGCGCGCGGACCTGCTGGTGGCGGCCATCTTCCAGCGCGCGCGCGCGGTCGTGCCCGGGCAGGCCGACCCCTACGAGGCGCTGCGCCGGCGACGGCGGCCTCCGGTCGATCCTCGAGTCGAGCGCCTACTCCAAGACGGTCGACCTACGCCGCGATCGTCGACCCGGACGGCGTGGCCGTCGTCGCACTCGGTGCCCGACCGCGAGGGGAAGGTCGCTGCCGCCGGCCGCCGCACCTCGACGACGTGCTGTCGCTGCCGCGCCGGCGGGCAGGCTGGTCGCGCGTCTACTCGTCCGAGAGCCTGACGCTGGAGGTCCGCCAGCCGCTGCGCCTGGGCGGCGAGGGAGTTCGGGGCGATCCGCATCGGGGTCTCGACGCTGCTGGTCCGGCAGGAGCTGCGCGAGGCGCTGAAGCCGGCCGCTCGTCACCGCGCTCGTCGCCCTGCTCGCTCGCGATCCTGGTCGCCGGCGTCTTCGCGCAGGCTGATGCTGCGGCCGATCCACGTCATCCGCAGCGGCCTCACCCGCCTCGGGCGCGGCGAGTTCGGCGTCAAGCTCGACCTGCCGCAGCGGGACGAGTTCGGCGAGCTGGGAAGCTTCTTCAACACGGTCAGCGCGCAGCTGTCGGCCGACCGGTCGCCAGCTGGCCGGCGCAGAAGGCGAACCTCGAGTCGGCCGTCGAGCACATCGAGGACGAGGTGGCGATCTTCAACCCGGCGGGGGAGCTGCTGTTCGCCAACCCCGCGATGCGCCGCTGCGCTGCCGCCCGAGTCGTTCGGCCGGCCGATCGACGACGTGCTGCCGCGCCGGTCACCCCTACCGGGAGCTCGTGCAGGCGACGCTCGCCGAGCGGCAGTCGCGCGGGCCGATCTCGGCCGTCGATGCAGGCCGAGGCGGGCGCGGGCGGAAGGCGAGGCCCCCGCGAGCCGCGATCGCCTGGTGATGGCGCACGCCATCAAGGACCGCGATCAGCAGCTGGTCGGCGTGATGCTGGTCGCGCGCAACGTCGAGTACCTCGGGCCGCGTGCAGTCGATGCTCAACTACTCGCGCAAGCTCGCGGCGCTCGGGCGGCTGTCGGCCGGCGTCGCGCACGAGGTGAAGAACCCGCTGAACGCGATGACGATCCACCTCGAGCTGCTGAAGCAGAAGCTGGCGCCGGCCGCCCGCCGCCCCCGCGCGGCGGTAGCCGGCCACGCGCCGTCGTCGGGCCTTGGCCTCGCGACGCCGGCCCCGGCGGCGGTGAACGCCCCTGACGTGGGCGCGGCGCTCGAGCACGTGAAGATCATCGGCGGCGAGATCCAGCGCCTCGACCAGGTGATGCAGGGGTTCCTGAAGTTCACCCGCTCCGAGGACCTCAAGCTGCAGGCCGTCGTCCTCGGCGCGGCTGGTGGACGAGGTGGTGCGCGTCGTCGAGCCCGAGTGCGAGACGGTCGGGCGTGACGCTGCACGACGAGCGGCTTCGACAGCCTGCCGCGCGTCAGCGGCGATCCGACGATGCTGCGGCAGGCGTTCCTGAACCTCGCGCTCAACGCCTGCCAGGCGATGCCGAACGGCGGCGACGCTGCGGATCGTGGCGCGCGGCCCGTCGCCGGGCGGCGCGTCGAGGTGCGCGTTCGAGGACACGGGCGTCGGCATCAAGCCCGAGCACCTCGAGCGGATCTTCGACCTCTACTTCACCACGCGCGAGCGGGGCAGCGGCATCGGCCTGTCGATGGTGTACCGCACCGTGCAGATGCACGACGGCGAGATCGAGGTGCGAGTCGACCGAGGGGCGCGGGCACGACGTTCCGGATGCTCCTGCCGCAGGCGTGACGGCGGCCCGTGGCCGGCGGCGCGGGCAGGGGCGGCGGGACATATAATGAAGCCATGCGGGGCTGGATCGGGATCGCGGTCGTGGCGCTGCTGTTGGCGGCCGGCGGGTGCGCGAAGGCGCGGCCGCAGGTGCAGCCCGATGCGACGCCGCTCCAGGTGCCGCCCGCCCCGCCGCGCGTGATCGTGCCGCCCGAGCCGGAATCGGTGCCGCTCGAGCCGCTGCCCGAGACCCGCAGGACGGCCTCGCGCCCCGCCCGCCGCACGACGCCGCGGACCGACCCGAAGGCGGCCAAGCCCGAGGCCACGCCGCCGCCGGCCGCCGAGGCCCCCGCGATGCCGCCCGTCACCTCGCCCGCCGAGTCGCTCGCAGCCGGTGCTGCCGCACCTCCGCCGGCGAAGTCGAGCGCCGCGTCCGGCAGCAGCTGCTGCGCGCGCCGAACGGACTCTGAACCGCGTCGACTACGGCGCCCTCAGCGCCGACGGCAAGGCGCAGTACGACATGGCGAAGCGGTTCATCGAGCAGGCCGGCGAGGCGCTGCGCGACCGGAACCTGGTGTTCGCCGGCAAGCTGGCCGAGAAGGCCGCCGGCATCGCCGCCGTGCTGCTCGGAGCGGCGACCTCCGAACAGGGCTTGCCGGCCATCGCACTGCCGAATTCCGCCGTTTCGCCGACACCTATTGCGATTGCCGCTCAAAGAAGCGCACAATATCTTGCGATCTGACCTGACAAAGCGGAGGCCCAACATATTGTAGACTCCACGTTGACAAGACGGCGTGACGGCGTCCCAGCTTTCCGTGATGTTCGCGGACGGTCGGCCGCGACTCCCGCGAGCTGCTCGCGGGGCCGGCAGGCGCGACGTGCGGCGACGCAGGGGTCGTTCACCAGTCGCCCGCCCCGGCAGCGCGATCCGTGCCGTTGGCTGTCGCAGGCGCTTGGTCCCGCGGGGCCGGCGGGCAGGCCGCGTCGGAGGGACGGTATGCAGAGAGGCGTGACCCAGGACGCGGCGACCGGCCGCGCAGAAGGTCGTCGAGAACCGGCGCAGGACGCGACCGCGGCCGGCGCCGCGCGGGCCGCCGCGTCGGGCCTGACCTTCCCGGTTTTTCGCGCTCTCGGGCCGGGATCCGTTCGACGAGATCGCGTGGGAGCACGCGGTCGGCGCTCATCACCAACGAAAAGGGCGAGGTGGTCTTCGAGCAGCAGGGACGTCGAGGTCCCGTCGTTCTGGTCGCAGCAGGCCACCAACATCGTCGTGTCGAAGTACTTCCGCGGCCCGCTCGGCGACGCCCGCGAGCGCGAGACGCAGCGTCCGGCAGCTGATCGGCCGCGTGGTGGACACGATCACCGGCTGGGCGCGCGACGGGCCGCTACTTCGCCACCGAGGCCGACCTGCAGGCGTTCAGCGACGACCTGAAGCACCTGCTCGTCTACCAGAAGGCGTCGTTCAACAGCCCGGTCTGGTTCAACTGCGGCATCGAGAAGCAGCCGCAGTGCTCGGCGTGCTTCATCAACTCGGTCGCAGGACACGCTCGACTCGATCCTGACGCTCGCCAAGACCGAGGGGATGCTCTTCAAGTTCGGCTCGGGCACCGGCACCAACCTCTCGTCGCTCCGCTCGTCGCGCGAGTCGCTCGCCGGCGGCGGCACCGCGTCGGGCCCGGTGTCGTTCATGAAGGGCTACGACGCGTTCGCCGGCGTGATCAAGTCGGGCGGCAAGACGCGCCGCGCGGCGAAGATGGTCATCCTCAACGCCGACCACCCCGACGTCGTCGAGTTCATCAACTGCAAGGTGGAGGAGGAGAAGAAGGCCTGGGCGCTGATCGACGCCGGCTACGACGGCTCGTTCACGGGCCCGGCGTACGCGTCGGTCTTCTTCCAGAACTCGAACAACAGCGTCCGCGTGACCGACGACTTCATGCGCGCGGTGCTGGACGACGGCGAGCCTGGACAGACGCGGGCGGTGACCGACGGCGCGCGTGATGGAGCACCTACAAGGCCCGCGACCTGATGCGGATGATCGCCGAGGCGACGCACGTCGTGCGGCGACCCGGGCATGCAGTTCGACACGACGGTCAACGAGTGGCACACCTGCCCCGAACGTCGGCGCGGATCAACGCGTCGAACCCGTGCTCCGAGTACATGTTCCTCGACGACTCGGCGTGCAACCTCGCGTCGATCAACCTGATGAAGTTCGTGGACGCAGGCGGGCGAGTTCGACGTCGAGGCCTTCCGCGCGGCGGTGGACACCCTGATCATCGCGCAGGAGATCCTCGTCGACAACGCCAGCTACCCGACCAAGGCGATCGAGAAGAACAGCCACGAGTACCGGCCGCTCGGCCTCGGCTACGCCAACCTCGGCGCGCTGCTGATGTCGCGCGGCCTGCCCTACGACGGCGACGCCGGGCGCCAGTACGCGGCCGCGATCACGGCGCTGATGACCGGCGAGGCGTACGCCCAGTCGGCGCCGCATCGCGCGCGATCACGGCGGCCCGTTCGCGGGCTACGAGCAAGAACCGCGAGCCGTTCCTGCGCGTCATGCGCAAGCACCGCGACGCGCTCAAGGACGTCAACCGCGGCGCTCGTCCCGGCCGACCTCTACCGCGGCGGCGCAGCGAGGCGTGGGACGAGGCCGTCGAGCTGGGCGAGGAGTACGGGTACCGCAACGCGCAGACCACCGTGCTCGCGCCGACCGGGACCATCGGCTTCATGATGGACTGCGACACCACCGGCGATCGAGCCGGACATCGCCCTGGTGAAGTACAAGAAGCTGGTCGGACGGGGGCCTGATGAAGATCGTCAACCAGACGATCCCGCTCGCCCTGACGCGCCTCGGCTACACGCCGGAGCAGGTGAAGGCGATCGTCGACCACGTCGACGAGATGGAGACGATCGAGGGGGCGCCGCACCTCAAGGAGAAGGACCTCCCGGTCTTCGACTGCGCGTTCAAGCCGGCACGCGGCACCCGGTCGATCCACTACATGGGCCACATCCGGATGATGGGCGCCGCGCAGCCCTTCCTCTCGGGCGCCATCTCGAAGACGGTCAACGTGCCCAAGGAGGCGACCGCCGACGAGATCATGCAGGCCTACGTCGAGTCGTGGCGCCTGGGCGTCAAGGCGATCTCGATCTACCGCGACGGCAGCAAGCGCACGCAGCCGCTGAACACCTCGCGCGACGCGGCGCCCGCGGCCGCCCGCGCCGAGACGGCCGCGCCGCGGCCCGCCCGCCGCAAGCTGCCGGACGAGCGCGAGGCGATCACCCACAAGTTCGAGATCGCCGGCCACGAGGGGTACATCACCGTCGGGCTGTTCGAGGACGGCACGCCGGGCGAGATCTTCCTGGTGATGGCGAAGGAGGGGTCGACCATCTCGGGCTTCGCCGACGCGTTCGCGCAGGCGATCTCGTACGCGCTGCAGTACGGCGTGCCGCTGCAGGTGCTCGTGGACAAGTTCAGCCACGTCCGCTTCGAGCCGGCCGGCATCACCCGCAACCCGCAGATCCGGATCGCCAAGTCGATCGTCGACTACGTGTTCCGCTGGCTGGCGACCAAGTTCCTGTCGCCCGAGGCGCAGTTCTGCGCGGGCGTGAACCGGACGCGAGGCCGACGCCGGCCGCGGAAGGGCCGCGAGCAGTTGACGCTGCCGCCGCTCGGCCTCGAGGCGGAGCGGGAGCGGTCGTCCAGGCCGCCCGGCCTCGCCATCCAGAACCAGGAGGACGCGCCGCCCTGCTCGACCTGCGGCGCGATCATGGTCCGCAGCGGCAGCTGCTACAAGTGCGTCAACTGCGGCAGCACCAGCGGCTGCAGCTAGGGCGGTCCACGCGGTCACTGTCCGGGAAGGGCGGCATGGGTGCCGCCCTTCCCCTTGTACTGCTTCGTGTACGCGGCCCGTCGGCTGCAGGAGGTTGGGGATGCGCAAGCACTTCGAGCGTGCCGGCCGCCTGATCAGCTACTTCGACGTTCAGCCCGAAGGTGCCGAGGGCCGGCGCGGCACCCTCGTCCTCCTGCACGCGTTCCCGCTCTCCGCAGAGATGTGGGAGCCGCAGTTAGCCAGCCCCCCGGCCGGCTGGCGCGTGGTCGCCCCCGACGTCGCCGGCTTCGGCCGGTCCTTTCCCGTCCCCCACACGGCGACTTTCGACGACGACGCCCGCGACGTCGTGGCCCTCTTCGATCACCTCGGCGAGAAGGAGGCCGTGGTCGTCGGCGCGTCGATGGGCGGGTATATCGCCTTCGCCCTGATGCGCGTGGCCGCCGAGCGCGTCCGCGGCCTGGTGCTCGCGGACACGCGCGCCGAGGCCGACACGGACGAGATCCGCCGGTCGCGCCAGGAGATGCTGGAAACCCTGGACCGGGATGGGGCGGCGGCGGTGGTGGACGGCATGCTGCCCCGCCTGCTCGGCCGCACCACGCACAAGTCGCGCCCCGATATCGTGGCGCGGGTGCGCGAGATCGGCGCGCGGCAGCCGCCCGGCGGCATCCGCGCCGCCATCCACAGGCTCATGGGCCGCCCCGACTCGACGCCGCTGCTCTCCGCCATCCGATGCCCGACCCTCGTAATCGCCGGCGTCGAGGATGCCATCACGGACCCGGACGTCGCCCGCGGGATGCAGCAGCGGATCCCGGAGGCGCGGCTGGCCCTCATCGACGAGGCCGGCCACCTGGCGAGCCTCGAGCGGCCCGAGGCGTTCAACGCCGCACTGTGGGGTCAGGTCTTGCATTTCAGCATTTTGCTGAAATGCAAGACCTGACCCCGTCTGAGGTACCCTAGCAAGGCCATGGATCTGCAATTGACCGGCAAGGTGGCCGTCGTCACCGGCTCGAGCCGCGGGCTCGGCCTCGCCACGGCCCGGGCGCTGGCCTCCGAGGGGTGCAGGGTCTGCCTGTGCGCCCGCACCCCGGCGAAGCTGGCAGAGGCGGCGCGCGAGGTGTCGGGCGTCGCCGCCTCGCCGGACGATGTGCTGGCGGTCGAGGCCGACCTGGTCACCGCGCTCGGCATCGAGAAGGTGATCGACGCCACGGTGGCCCGCTTCGGCGGGCTCGACATCCTGGTCAACAACCTCGGCCTCGCCAAGGGGGGCGACATCGGCGAGACCACCGACGCCGAGTGGCAGGAGGCGATCGACTCGACGCTGTTCCCCGCCATCCGCGCCAGCCGCCTGGCTGTGCCGCAGATGAAGGCGAGGGGCGGCGGCGTCATCATCCTGATGGCGTCGATCTGGGGGCGCGAGGCGGGCGGCCGCATGACCTACAACGCCGTGAAGGCGGCCGAGATCAGCCTGGGGAAGGCGATGGCCCGCCAGTTGGCCCCCTTCGGCATCCGCGTCAACAGCGTATGCCCCGGCTCGATCCTCTTTCCCGGCGGGTCGTGGTGGAAGCGCGTCCAGGCCGACCCGAAGGGGATGGCGGAGTTCGTGAGGAGAGAACTGCCGTTCGGCCGCTTCGGACGAGCCGAGGAGGTCGGCGACGTCGTCGCGTTCCTGGCCTCGCCGCGCGCGAGCTGGGTCAGCGGCGCGGCCGTCGTCGTCGACGGCTGCCAGGGGTGGTCGAATATCTAGGGGCTCGGGGCTAGGAGCTAGGGGCTAGGGGCTCGGGAGCATGTTCAAGCGGCGCTTGGTCAAGCCCGACGGCCGGCAGCTGCTGCTGTACGGTCATCGTTCCATTCCCGAGGACCTGGTGGCCCCGTCGCCCCCGGGGGGCGCCAACCAGCCAAACAGCCACCTCCGCTGGCACCCCCTGCGCGGCGAGTGGATCGCGTACGCGAGCCACCGGCAGAACCGCACCTTCCTTCCGCCGCCCGAGTACAACCCGCTCGCGGCCACCACGGACCCGGACAGTCCGACGGAGGTGCCGGCTGGCGAGTGGGACATCGCCGTGTTCGAGAACCTCTTCCCGACGCTGCTGGCCACGGCGCACGACCCGCCGGGGATCGAGGTTCCGACGAGGCCGGGCCGGGGCGCTTGCGAGGTGGTGGTGTTCACGCAGGATCCCCGCGCCTCGCTCGGCAGGCTGCCGCTCGATCACCTCGACCTCCTCGCGCAGGTCTGGGCCGACCGCTACCGGGAGCTCGGGGCCCGCGAGGACGTGCAGTACGTGTTCGAGTTCGAGAACCGCGGGGTCGAGGTGGGGGTCACGCTCTCACATCCGCACGGGCAGATCTACGCCTACCCGTTCGTGCCGCCCATCCCGGCCCGCGAGCTGGCCAACCAGGCGGCGTACCTCGCGGAGCACGGCCGCGGACTGCTGGAGGACGGTGTGGCCCGCGAGACGGCCGACGGGCGGCGGGTGATCTACGAGGGTGCCCTGGTGGCCGCCTTCATCCCGATCTTCGCGCGGTACTCCTACGAGGTGTGGATCGCCCCGCGGCGGCCGGCCGGCTCGATTGCCGACCTGACCGGGGACGAACGGCGCGACTTCGCGCGCGCGCTGAAGACGGTGCTCCTGAAGTACGACGGGCTGTGGTCGCGGCCGTTCCCCTATATCATGTCGTTCCACCAGGCGCCCACCGACGGGGCCGACCATCCCGAGGCGCACTTCCACGTCGAGTTCTACCCGGCCTACCGGATGCCCGGCCGGTTGAAGTACCTGGCCGGCAGCGAGATGGGCGCGGGGGTCTTCACGGCCGACACGCTGCCCGAGGAGAAGGCGGCGGAACTGCGCGCGGTTGCCGTGGCAATCGAGTAGTGACCATGACCATCGACCCATCACGATTCGAGGCGGTGTTCGGCAGGCGGCCCGGGCTGGAGGTGTCGGCGCCGGGGCGGGTGAACCTGATCGGCGAGCACACCGACTACAACGAGGGGTTCGTCCTGCCGACCGTGATCCCCCAGCGCACGCACGTCGCGCTTGCGGTCCGCGACGACCGCCGCGTGCGGGCCGCCAGCGCGCAGGTCGGCGAGGGAACGCCGTTCGAGTATCACCTCGGCGACGAGCGGCCGCGACACGACTGGACCGACTACGTCCAGGGCGTCACCCGCATGCTGGCGGACGCGGACTTCGCCATCGGCGGCGCCGACCTCTTCATCGAGTCGACCGTGCCCGTCGGCAGCGGCCTCTCGTCGAGCGCCGCGTTGCTGGTCGCCGCGCTGCGGGCCTTCCGCCAGGCCTTCTCGCTCACCCTGGACGACGTGGCGCTGGCGAGGCTGGCCAAGCGCGCCGAGACCGACTTCGTCGGGGCGCCGGTCGGCATCATGGACCAGATGGTCTGCAGCCTGGCCTCCGACCGCCAGGCGCTGTTCCTCGACGCCCGCTCGCTCGACTACCGGGTCATCACGCTGCCGCCCGAGGTGGAACTGGTGGTGATCAACAGCGGTGTGGCGCACCAGCACTCGGCGGGCGACTACCGCACGCGGCGGGCCGAGTGCGATCGAGCCGCCGCGGCGCTGGGCGTCGCGGCACTGCGCGACCTGACGCCGGCCGACCTGCCGAGGGTGATGGCGCTGCCCGATCCGCTCGGCCGCCGCGCCCGCCACGTGCTCACCGAGGACGGGCGGGTGCTGCAGGCGGTGGCGGCCATCGAGCGGGGCGACCTGGCGGAACTCGGGCGGCTCTTCTACGCGTCCCACGCCTCGATGCGGGACGACTACGAGGTATCGGTCCCCGAGACGGACCTGCTGGTCGAGCTGGCCAGGGCCGAGCGGGGCGTCCACGGCGCCCGGCTGACGGGGGGAGGCTTTGGCGGCTCGGTGGTCATCCTCGCAGAGCCCGGGCACGGTGGGAGGGTGGCCGCCCGGATCAGGGACGCGTACGACCGCCAGTCGACGCGCCAGGCGACCGTTCTCGTACCATAGCTCATCCTTTCCCTGTAGTTTCGCCTTTCGCCTCTTGATCGATACCGGCCCGGCTAGGACCATCGCCGACCATGCCGAGACCACGCGACGCGGGGAGCCGGGACGAGCCGGTGAGGGCGGGCCTGCTGTCGCCCGCGGTGAGCGTCGAGCGGGCGGGGCGCGAACGGGCCCTCGAGGCGGCCCTCCACCAGCTCGTGCCGTCCTGGCACCAGGACGACGCGGACCATCCCGACGCCCATGTCACCGCTGTGCGGCGGATGCCGCCGGCCCAGGCTCGCCTCGCGCCGTATCCCGAGGTCCTTGATCCGCGCCTCTGCGAAACGCTCCGGGCGCGCGGCATCAACCAGCTGTATACCCACCAGGCCGAGGCGGTGGCCCACGTGCTCGCCGGGCGCAACGTGGTCGTGACCACTCCGACCGCGTCGGGGAAGACGCTCTGCTACAACCTGCCGGTCCTCCACCGGATCCTGGTCGAGCCGTCCACGCGGGCCCTCTACCTCTTCCCGACCAAGGCGCTCGCGCAGGATCAACTGGCCGAGCTCGACCGCCTGTCGCAGGCCATCAACGAGGCCGCCGGCGTCGAGCTGGGCGTGTTCACCTACGACGGCGACACGCCGCAGGACGCGCGCCGGGCGATCCGCGCGCGTGCGCAGGTGGTGCTGACCAACCCCGACATGCTGCACGCGGGCATCCTGCCGCACCATCCCCGCTGGGCCCGCCTCTTCGAGAACCTGCGCTACATCGTCATCGACGAGCTGCACGCCTACCGGGGCGTGTTCGGCAGCCACCTGGGAAACGTGCTGCGCCGCCTGCACCGCGTCTGCCGCCACTACGGGTCGGACCCGCAGTTTGTCTGCTCGTCGGCGACGATCGCCAACCCGCGCGAGCTGGCCGAGCGGCTGACCGGGCGGCCGTTCGAGCTGGTGGAGGAGAGCGGCGCGCCCCGCGGCGAGAAATACTTCTTCATCGTCAATCCGCCGATCGTCAACAAGCAGCTCGGCATTCGCCGCTCGTACACCCAGGAGACCCGCCAGGTGGCGCTCGAGTTCCTGCGGCGCGGCCTCCAGGTGATCGTCTTCGCGCAGAGCCGCCTGGTGACCGAGATCCTCACCAAGTACCTGAAGGAGTCGTTCCAGGGGCCGCCCGGGTCGGACGACGTGGTGCGGGGGTACCGGGGCGGGTACCTGCCCAACCGGCGCCGCGAGATCGAGAAGGGGCTGCGCGAGGGGGGGATTCGCGCGGTGGTGGCGACGAGCGCCCTCGAGCTGGGAATCGACATCGGGGCGCTCGACGTGGCGGTGCTCGCGGGTTACCCGGGGACGATCGCCGCCACCTGGCAGCGCGCGGGGCGGGCGGGCCGCCGGTCGGGTACGTCGGCGGCGGTGCTGGTGGCCAGCAGCGCGCCGCTCGACCAGTACGTCGCCCGCACGCCGTCGTACTTCTTCGACGCCTCGCCCGAGCACGCGCTGATCAACCCCGACAACCTGCAGATCCTGGTGGCGCACATCAAGTGCGCCGCCTTCGAGCTGCCGTTCGGCGTGAACGAGGACTACGGGCGGCAGCCCGTGCAGGACATCCTCCAGATCCTCTCCGAGGAAGGGCTGGTGCAGCGCGCCGGGCCGCAGGCGCCCGGCGAGGAGGAGCACTGGCACTGGACGAGCGAGTCGTACCCGGCCGACGCGATCAGCCTGCGGTCGGTGTCGTCGGACAACTTCGTGGTGGTGGACAACACCGACCGCACGAAGGTGATCGCCGAGACCGACTTCACCAGCGCGCCGTCCACGCTGCACGAGAAGGCCATCTACCTGCTCGAGGGGCGCCTGTACCAGGTGGAGCGGCTCGACTACGACAACCGGAAGGCGTACGTGCGGGCCGTCGACTGCGACTACTACACCGACGCCATCCGCTACGACCGGGTCACCATCCTCGACACGTTCGAGTCCTCGACCGAGAGCGCAGGGCTGAAGCCCTGCTCCACGGATGCGGCGGTGGAGCAGGGCTTCAGCCCTGCCGTGCCTGCGTCGGTAGGGCAGGGCTTCAGCCCTGCCGTCTGCGCGCACGGCGAGGTGCACGTCGTCTCGCGGGTCGTGGGCTTCAAGAAGATCAAGTTCTTCACCAACGAGAACGTCGGGTCGGGCGAGCTGGACCTGCCCGAGCAGGAGATGCACACGACCGGCTGCTGGGTCACCATCCCGCGCGGGGTCATGACCTCGCTGCCCTTCGGCGGCGACGATCGGCGCGACGGCGTCATCGGCGTGTCGTACGCCATGCGGCACGTGGCGCAGTTGCTGCTGATGTGCGACGGGCACGACATCGGGATCTCGATCGGCAACGGGAACGCGTCCACCACCGGGCCGCGCGCAGGCACCAACGCGGTCGGCGGCACCGGGCAGGCGCCGGTCGATTTCGACGAGCCGCGCATCTTCGTGTACGACAACTACCCGGGCGGCATCGGCCTCGCCGAGCCACTCTACGCGATGCGGCGCGAGCTGCTCGGGAAGACGCGAGAGCTGATTGCCTCGTGCCCGTGCGAGTCGGGCTGCCCGTCGTGCGTCGGGCCGCTCGGCGAGGTCGGCCCGCTGGCCAAGCGGGTCGCCATCGACCTGTTGACGCGCTTGACCTGACCGCAGCCCAGACCGCAGGCCGCAAGCCGATGATGGACCGCTCAACTCTCGCCGCGCGCATCCAGGAGATCCTGAGGCCGGGGACGAAGCCCCCGGCGCGGCCCGGCGCGAGCCCGGCGCGGCCCGGCGAGGGCGCCTGTCCGGCCGCGCTCGGTGACGAGGAGGCGGCGTTCGCCCGCCGCTGCGCGGCCGACGAAGCCGCGGCCGCCGTGCGCGAGACCCTGGGAGGGCGGGTCGAGGAGGGGCCGGGCGGGCCGTGCCTCGTCGTGGAACGCTCCTACGAGGGGGGGCGGGCGCACGGGCGCGAGCCGATTGCCCGCTTCGCAGAGGCGATGCGGCAGGGCAGCGAGGCGCTCGGGCTGCTCCAGCCGGGGGCCCCGGGGGCGCTCGCACCGTTCTTCTTCGACCTCGAAACCACGGGCCTCAGCGGGGGCGCCGGCACGTACGCCTTCCTCGTGGGCTGCGGGTGGTTCGAGGGAGATGACTTCCTCACGCGGCAGTACTTCCTGCGCGGCTTCGGCGAGGAGCGCGCGCTCCTGCACGCCGTTCACTCGTTCGTGAACGAGTTCCCCGTTGCGGATCGTGTCCAGCGGGCGCCTGCCGTCGTGACCTACAACGGCCGGGGCTTCGACCTGCCGGTGATGGAGACCCGCTTCCTCATGCACCGGCTCGTGTCCCCCTTCGCGGCACTCGAGCACCTCGACCTGCTCTTCGCGGCCCGTCGCCTCTGGCGCCGCCGGCTCGTGCGCGCCGGCTCCGACCGCCGCGCGCTCCTCTCGGGGCTCGCCCCGGATCCCTGCGACCGGGCCAGCTGCGCGCTCACCGTGCTCGAGGAAGACGTGCTCGGCCTGCTGCGCGAGGGCGACGTGCCGGGATGGGAGATTCCCGGGCGGTACTTCGCCTACGCTCGAACGGGCGACGCCGGCGCCCTGGAGGCGGTGCTCGAGCACAACCGGCTCGATCTCGTGTCGCTCGGCGCGCTGACGGCCATCGTGCTGGACCTGCTCTCGGGGCGCCGCGAGGCGGGCGACCGCTACGAATTGCTCGCCCTCGGGCGGCTGTACGACTCTCTGGGAAGGGATGGGGAGGCCGAGCGCTGCTACCGCGGCGCGGCCGACCCGGATGGCCTGTTCGAAGCGGCCCTCGACGCGTCGGCGCGTGGCGAAGCGCTGCACTGGCTGGCGCTCCGGAACCGGCGCGCCCGCCGCTTCGCGGACGCCGCCGACTGCTGGGCGCAGGTGCTGACGCTTCCCAACCTCGATCCGCGCCTCCGCCGCGAGGCCCTCGAGGCGATGGCCGTCCACCACGAGCACCGGGCCCGCGACCTGGCGGCCGCGCGCCGCTTCGCCCTGGGGGCGCTCGACCTCGCGCCGGGCGGCCGCAGCCACGAGGAACTGACGCACCGCGTCGGGCGCCTGGTCCGCAAGCTCGCCACCACCGCGGGGCCCGGGTCGGCAGACCCCGCGGCCGCGGCTCACACCGCCGACATGTTCGCGCCGCCGATCAACCCCGCGACCTGATCGACCTGGCTCTTGCCAGAAACCCAGCCGCTGGGGTAAGGTGCCCGGGTCATCCAGTCACGTTACAGGCCAGGGGGGCACAGGTTCTTGTGACCCAGGTCACAAGACGCGTTCGGGTAAGCGAATACACTCCACCCCTGGTCTCATGAGCGCCCTTGTTTCTCCGTGCCGCGCCTGCTTCCCGGAGGCCGTGCATGAATGACGGTGGACACCGACCGCCTCGCGCCACGGTCCGGGTGAAGCTGCCGGACCTCGCCGACTGGAAGGCGCAGGTGAAGTGCCAGTCCGGCTGCCCGGTGGCGACCGACGCGGGCCGCTACGTGCAACTGATCGCGGAGGAGCGCGACGAGGAGGCCTTCCTCGTCGCCCGTGCGCCGAACCCCTTCGCCTCGGTCTGCGGTCGGGTGTGTGCCGCGCCCTGCGAGGACGCGTGCCGGCGCGGCAGCATCGACGCGCCCATCTCCATCCGGGCCCTGAAGCGCTACGTCACCGAACAGTACGGCGTCGAGTCGGTTCGCCCCGACACGCAGGACCAGTTGCGCACGTCGCTGGTGGCCGAGGGGAACCGCTACGCGGGCCACCTTCCGGTGGAGCCGACGGGCCCCGGTCGGGGGCAGGCACACCCTCGACGCAAGGTTGCTGTCGTCGGAGCCGGCCCGGCCGGCCTCGCCGCGGCGCACGACCTGGCGCTCTTCGGGTACGACGTGACGGTCTTCGACGCCAGCCAGGATCCGGGTGGGATGATGCGCTTCGGCATCCCCGAGTATCGCCTCCCCCGCACGCTGCTCCACGCCGAGATCGAGAAGATCCTGGCGCTCGGCGTCACGCTCGTCCCGGGCACGCCGGTGACACCCGCCTTCGGCCTGGCGTCGCTCCGGCGAGAGGGGTTCGAGGCGGTCTTCCTGGCAGTCGGCGTCTCGCAGGGCCGTGACCTGCAGGCGCCGGGCGTCAACCTCGACGGCGTCGTCAAGGCCGTCGACTATCTCCTCAACGTCAACCGCGGGTACCGGATGGATCTCGGCCGCAGGGTGGTCGTGATCGGCGGGGGGTTCGTCGCGTTCGACGCGGCGCGAACCGCCCTGCGCGGCGCGGGCGACGATCCCGACTCAGCGGCTCACTCTCAGGATGCGGCCGACGCGCGCGTGCAGGAGGCGTTCGACTCCGCGCGCGCCGCCCTTCGCGGCGGGGCCGCGGAGGTGACGATCGTCTCGCTCGAGGACTTCGACGAGATGCCCGTGCTCCGCACGACGCAGGGCCTCGAAGAGTTCGAGGAGGCGCGGAAGGAGGGGGTGCGGTTCGTGCCCCGGCGCGGACCCCGGCAGTTCCTGGGCACCGGGCGGCTCGAGCGCGTCCAGTTGCAGCGGGTGCTGTCCGTGTTCGATGCGGCCGGGCGGTTCTCGCCGGCCTACGATGCCGGCGACGTGATGGAGATCGAGGCGGATGCCTGCATCCTGGCGATCGGCCAGAAGGCCGACCTGTCCTTCCTGTCGCCAGAGGACGGCATCGAGCTGACTCCGACGGGGGGCGTCAAGGTGGACCCCGGGACCATGGCCACCAGCCGGCCGGGCGTCTTCGCCGGGGGCGACGTCGCGTTCGGCCCCCGGAACCTCATCGAGGCGGTGGCCAACGGCAAGCGCGCGGCGCGATCGATCCACGAGTTCCTCGATCCCGAGCGGGCGCGCCTGTCGGCCGTGCTCGACGTCGAACGGATCCCGACCGGGCGCTACCGGATGATCGCGGGATTCGAGGTGCTGGACCGGCAGGCGCCGCCGACGCTCGACGCCGGGCGCCGGACCGGCATTGCCGAGGTGGAGACCGGCTACGGCCCGACCGAGGCCCGCGAGCAGGCGGCCCGCTGTCTCGTCTGCCACGTCCAGACCATCTACGACCCGGAACTGTGCGTCCTGTGCAACCGCTGCGTGGACGTGTGCCCCGAGTACTGCCTGGCGCTGGTGCCGCTCGAGGCAGTGGAGATGGACGAGGCCGACAGGGCGGCGCTGGTCGCGCTGGCCGAGCCGGGCAGCCTGCCCCTCGCCGCGATGATCAAGGACGACGAGAAGTGCATCCGCTGCGGCCTGTGCGCCATCCGGTGCCCGACCGACGCGATGACGATGGAGCGCTTCACGGTGACCGAACGCCTGGTCGCGGAAGCCGGCGTTCCGAGCGGAGCTGGCCATGAGTGAGAAGAACGATCGTCGTGACTTCCTGGTGAAGCTCGGCCTCGGCGCCGGAGTCGTGGGCGTCGGCCTGCAGGGTGTCGCTTCGTTGCGATCGCTCGTCCCGAACGTGTCCTACGACCCGCCCACGCTCGTCAAGCTCGGGGTGCCCCAGGACTTCCCGGACGGCCTGAAGTTCCTCCCGGACCAACGGCTGTTCGTCTTCCGGGAGGGGAAGACCTTCCATGCGATCTCGGCGATCTGCACCCACCTCGGGTGCACGGTGCGGGCCGAAGCCCTTCCTCAGCCCGAGACGGCGGACGTCGACGGCAAGCCGATGCGCCTGACCCACCGGTACCTGTGCCCCTGCCACGGTTCCCGGTACCGCGGCGACGGGCAGAACGTCTCGGGACCGGCGCCCAGGGCGCTGGCCTGGTATCGGCTGGTCGTGGCCGCCGACGATGGGCAACTGGTCGTGGATCTGGCCGACGAAGTGGATCGTGAGTTCCGGCTGACCGTTGCGTGACCAGAGGGCCTCGCCCGCGCGCGAGGGCGGGTGAAGGCGAACGAGGGCTCCGATCATGGCGCTTCTGAAACCAACGGCGACCCCGGCCGCCCCCGGCGTGCACCCGCAGCCGCTGTGGAGCTTCCGGCCGCGCTCGGACCGGGAGAGCGGCGACGCGATCGTCGCCAACTTCGCCCTGCACTGGTTCCCGGCGAAGGTGGCCAAGGCGTCCCTGGACTGGTCCTACTCGTTCTGGCTCGGGACGGTGTCTGCAGCGCTGCTGTTGCTGCTCGTGCTGTCGGGCCTGCCGCTCCTCTTCCTGTACGTGCCGTCGGTCGAGCGGGCGTACGCCTCGGTGAAGGACATCGAGTACGTCGTCACCTTCGGAGCGTGGATCCGGAGCGTCCACCGGATCTCCGCCCACCTGATGGTGGCGGCCGTGTTCCTTCACCTGGTGCGGGTCTTCCTGACGGGGGCGTACAAGAACGGGGCGGGCCAGGGCCAGCACCGCGAGTGGAACTGGGTGATCGGCGTCGTGATGCTGCTGCTCACCCTGTTCCTGTCGTTCACGGGATACCTGCTGCCCTGGGACCAGCTCGCGTTCTGGGCGGTCACGGTGGGAACC
Organism: uncultured Acidobacteriota bacterium; assembly: GCA_963813585.1. Lineage (GTDB taxonomy): Bacteria > Acidobacteriota > Vicinamibacteria > Vicinamibacterales > Fen-181 > JARKSS01. The sequence continues at coordinate 4,864,806 of CAWEZL010000001.1, read as the reverse complement.
AACATCGCCTCGTCGGTGCCGCTGGTCGGGCCGCGCCTCCGGGAGCTGATGATCGGGGGGCGTGAGATCGAGCAGGCGACGCTCATCCGGTTCTACGTGCTGCATGTGATCCTGCTGCCGGGCGGGCTCGGCGCGCTGCTCGCGTATCACATGTGGCGGATCCGCAAGGACGGCGGCCTTGCCGCGGCGGACGCGGACGCGACGCTCGGCGAGGCGCGCGCCGAGCCGGCCGTTCGAACGAAGACCTACTCGCTGCTCGGCGTCGCACGGGGCCAGTCGCCGGTGATCCGCGCGACCTCGGTGGACGCCCGGGACACCACCGTCAACGCCGTGCCGGACCTCACGCGCCGCGCGGCGATCGTGACACTCGGCGTGTTCGCGGTCATCAGCATCCTCTCGGTGATCATCCGTTCGCCCCTCGAGGAACCGGCGAACGCGCTGCTCACGCCGAACCCGGCCAAGGCGCCCTGGTACTTCCTCTGGCTCCAGGAGATCGTCACCGACACCACCGTCCGGATCGGCGCGTTCACGCTGAATGGCGCCTTCATCGGCGGCGTCGTGCTGCCGGGGGTGCTCATGGGCCTGCTGACCCTGTGGCCGTGGCTGGACCGCAGCCCCGCGCCCGCTGCCGGCCGGTGGTTCCCGGCGTCCCGGCGGCGCCAGAACCTGGTGTTCCTGCTGATCGTCCTCGGCATCCTCCTCCTGACGGCTGTCGGCATGTTCATGCGCGGGCCGTACTGGCAGTTGTTCTGGCCGTGGGAGGCCTGGCCCGAGATCCCGTCGAGGATCTGACATGGAGAAGCGCACCGACTCCCCCTACCGCAAGTGGGACCGGCCGATCCTGGCCGGCGTTGGCGTCCTGCTGATCGTCTCCACGGTCGTCTTCGCGTGGGCCGACCGGGTGCACGACTGGCGCTGGTACCAGTCGGACTTCCGAGACCTCGTCGCCGAGAAGTTCGGCGACGAGAGGGCCGACACCGTCCCCACCGGCATCCAGCAAGTCTACGTCGCCGGGCTGGCGAGGGCGGATCGGTGCACGACCTGCCACCAGGCCGTGTCGTGGAAGGGGTTCGAGGGCGCCGAAGAGCCCTTCCGCACGCACCCGGTCGAGCCGCTGAAGAACCACCCGATCGAGCGCTACGGCTGCTCGGTCTGCCACGGCGGCCAGGGATGGGCGATCGACGTGGACCCCGCCCACGGCGAGGTGGCGCACTGGGAGCAGCCGCTCCTCAGCTCCTGGCTGGGTGAGTCGTACTCGCTGGCGGGGGCGAAGTCGGCCCTGATGCAGATGAACTGCAACATCTGTCATCGCTTCGACCGCGAGACCCCCGGCCTGACGGCGATCAACACGGCGAAGGCCCTCGTCCACGAGAAGGGCTGCCGGGCCTGCCACGTGATCAACGGGCGCGGCGGGACGATCGGGCCGGACCTGACGTGGGTCGGGGACAAGGCGCCCGAGCAGTACGACTACGGCCGCCTGTCGGGCCACCAGACCTCCTTCGCCTGGCACGTCGCGCACTTCAAGGAGCCGAAGGCGCTGGTGCCCGACACGGTGATGCCGAACTTCACCTTCAGCACCGCGCAGGCGCAGGCGCTGTCGATGCTCGTCATGTCGTGGCGCCGCGAGGTGATCCCCGCGGCGTACGTGTCCGGCACGCCGCGCACCGACCCTGCGACCGAGGAGGAGGCGCGGGCCGAGCAGGAGATGAAGACGGGGCCCGGCGCGTGGTTCGTCTCCACCGGCTGCTTCGTCTGCCACTCGATCTCGGTGTTCGGGGTGAAGAGCCCGGCGCAGATCGGGCCCGACCTCTCGAACGCGGTCGAGGACGTGCAGAGCCGGTTCGGACGGACGCTCGACGACTTCCTGGCGGCGCCGACCGGGACGATGTCGGTGGTGCTGTCGAGGCAGATCGTCCTGACGCCCGAACAGAAGCAGATCGCGATCCAGAAACTGCGCGAGGCGTTCGACCTGTACCTGAAACAGAGGGGCGAGGGGCCGAAGGGACCGTCCGAGATCGAAGGAGGGGCGAGATGATGCGATCGAGGAATCGATGGGGCCTCTGGGCCCTGGCCGGTGTGATGGCGGTCGGCGTCATGGCCACCCGGTGCGCCCCGGACAGGCGGGAGGCGCGCAGGGCCACCGTCTCCGACGTGGCCGCGGCGGCGCAGAAGGTGTACGTCGCGCCCGGCGACCTGGACGAATACTACATGTTCTCGTCGGGCGGCCACTCGGGGCAGGTCTACGTGTACGGCGTCCCCTCGATGCGGCACCTGGTCACCATCCCCGTCTTCACGCCCTACCCCGCGACGGGTTACGGCTTCGACGACGAGTCGAAGAAGATGCTCGGGTCCCTCACCTGGGGCGACGTTCACCACCCCGCGCTCTCCGAGACCGGCGGGGAGTACGACGGCCGCTGGCTGTTCGTCAACGAGATGAACGGCCGGGTCGCGCGCATCGACCTGCGCGACTTCAAGACGCGGCAGATCTACGGGCCGGTGCCGAACGTCCACGGCAACCACGGGTCGGCCTTCGTCACCCCCAACACCGAGTACAGCATGATGGCCTCGCGCTTCTCCATCCCCCTGCCGGAGGGAACCGCCGTGGGCGTGGAGAAGTACGCCACCGACTACAAGGGCGTCGTGGCCGCCATGCGGATCGACCCGAAGACCGGTGAGCTCTCCATGGGCTTCGAGATCCTCATGCCCCCCTTCGACTACGACCTCGGGGATGCCGGCAAGAAGGTCTCGGACGGCTGGATGTTCTGGACGTCCTACAACACCGAGCGCGCGACCGGCAAGCTCGAGGTGACGGCCTCCCAGCGCGACCGGGACTACATCGCCGCCATCGACTGGAAGGCCGCCGAGAAGGCAGCCGCCGCCGGCCAGGGCGACACGATCGGGGGCGTGAAGGTGCTGGACCCGAAGAAGATCCCCGGGATCGTCTACCTGATGCCGTGCGGCAAGTCGCCGCACGGGGTGGACGTGTCGCCCGACGGCAAGTGGATCATCGGATCGGGCAAGCTCCAGGGCGTCACCACCGCCTTCAACTTCGAGAAGATCCAGACCGCCATCCGCAACAAGGACTTCACCGGTGAAGAGGACGGGATCCCGGTGCTGAAGTACGAGTCCATCAAGGAGGCCGAGGTGCCGGTGGGCCTGGGCCCGCTGCACACCCAGTTCGGCCCCGACGGGTACGCCTACACCTCCCTGTTCGTGGACAGCGCGATCGCCAAGTGGAAGCTGGGGACCTGGGAGGTCGTGGACAAGGTCCCGATGTCGTACTCGATCGGCCACCTGACGGCGGCCGAGGGCGACAGCGTCAGCCCCGATGGCAAGTGGCTGGTGGGGCTCAACAAGCTCTCGCACGGGCGCCACCTCTCGGTCGGCCCCTCGCAGCCCGAGTCGTCGCAGCTCGTGGACATCACCGAAGAGAAGATGAAGCTGCTGCTCGACGCCTTCACCGAGCCCGAGCCGCACTACGCACAGATCATCAAGGCCGACAAGCTGAAGCCGATCGAGGTGTACCCGAAGGAGGAGAACAAGCACCCGCTCGCGATCTGGGACGTCAAGGACGCCGGCGTGACCCGCAACGGCAACGAGGTCCTCGTGAAGATGGTTGCCGTGCGGTCCACCCTGACGCCGACCGCCTTCGAGGTGCGGAAGGGCGACGTCGTGAAGGTGGCGATCACCAACATCGAGCAGACCACCGACGAGCTGCACGGCTTCGGCCTGCTCGGCTACAACATCAACATCGTCGTCGATCCCGGCGAGACCAAGACGGTGACCTTCACCGCCGCGAAGCCCGGCGTCTTCGCCTACTACTGCACGAACTTCTGCTCGGCGCTGCACCAGGAGATGCAGGGCTACCTCATCGTCCGGTAGGCGGCTCCTCGGCGGAGGGCGGGCGATCGTCAACTGACAGCCGTTCTCGTGGAGTCATCTTCCATGCGAGTGCTGCTGGAGAAGAGCAACCGGTTCCTCGACGCCCCGCTCGACGTCGGGCCGCGGCTCCTGCTCGCGGCCGGCGCCCTGGTCCTGGTCGCGGGCATCTACCTGTTCCCGCTGTGGAGCATGACGATGTTCGCGCCGCAGTACCAGGACGGCCTGCGGCTGCAGATCTACAGCTACAAGCTGGAGGGGGGCAACGACGGGCAGGACGTCAGGGAGATCAACGTCCTCAACCACTACATCGGCATGCGCGACCTGGTGTCCGAGGACTTCACCGAGTTCAAGTGGCTGCCCTTCGTGGCGGGCGCCCTCGCGCTGCTGACGCTGCGCGCGGCGGTCCACGGCCGGATGGCGCACCTGCTGGACGTGCTGGTGCTGTTCTCCTACTTCGGGGCGTTCTCGCTCTGGTCGTTCGGCTACCGGATGTGGAGCTACGGTCACACCCTCGACCCGACCGCCTCGGTCAAGGTCGATCCGTTCATGCCCCCGATGTTCGGCGCCAGGCAGTTGGCGAACTTCGAGGTGTACTCGTACCCGGCGGCCGGCACGTACCTCGCCGGGGGTGCCGTGCTGATGATGGTGCTGGCCCTGGTCCTCGCCTGGAGGCAGTGGAGGGTGACGGCTTGAGGGGGAGCAGGTTCGCAGCGCTCGCCGTCCTCGCCGCGCTGCTGCCTGCCGGCTGGGCCGCCGCCCAGGACCCCCAGGGCCACGCCGCGGCGCCCGGAGTGTTGGAGGGACGGCCTGCGCCGGGACGCGTCTCGCCCCTCCAGGCGCGAGTCGACGCGGCGCGCCCGGGCGACACGATCGAGGTGCGGCCGGGTACCTACGAGGGCGACCTGGTGCTCGACCGGCCGGTTCGCCTGATCGGCATCGGGCGGCCGCGGCTGGTCGGCTCGGGTGACGGGAGCGTCGTCCGCATCCGGGCGGATGACGTGACGGTCTCGGGCTTCGACATCGACGGGCGGTCCGGGGGCGACCTGGCACGCGACTCGTCGGGAGTCCACGTCTCCGGAAGCCGCGCGCGCGTGGAGCGCTGCCGCATCGAGCGGACGCTGTTCGGCGTGTACTTCCGCGAGGCGCACGGCGGCGCCGTGGAGCGCTGCCGGATCGTCGGCATTCGCGGCCGGGACGCGGGCGAGAAGGGCTCGGGCATCCACGTCTGGAACACGCAGGGGTTCCGACTGGTCGGCAATGAGATCCTGGACGTGCGCGACGGCTTCTACATCCAGTCGTCGTCGGGGGGCTTCATCGCCGGCAACCAGGCGCGCGACCTCCGGTACGGCCTGCACTACATGTTCTCCGACGACAACGTCTTCGAGGACAACCTCTTCGCCAACGGCGCCGCAGGCACCGCCCTCATGTACTCGCGGCGGATCACGTTCCGCCGCAATCGGTTCATCCACAACCGCGGCTTCGCGTCGGTGGGCCTGCTGTTCAAGACCTGCGACGACGTGGTCGCCGAGGACAACCTGATCGCGGACAACGCGCGCGGGATCTTCCTCGAGGACTCCCGGCGCAACGTGTTTCGCCGCAACGTCGTCGCCGCGTCCGACATCGCCATCGTCCTCTACGACTCGGTTGCCGAGAACCGGTTCGAGGGCAACGCCTTCGTCGCCAACATGACGCCGCTCTGGCTGGTGGGGAAGCGCACCGACACGCGCTTCGACGGCAACTACTGGTCGGGGAACGACGAGCCGGACCTCGACGGCGACGGCCGCAGCGACAGGCCCTACCGGCTGACGAGCGTCTTCGACCACTTCCGCGGGAACCTCACGGCAGCGGACCTGTTCTCGGCCGGGTTCGCCGGCGCGGCCCTGGGGGTCGCCGAGGCGACCTTCCCCGTGCTCGAGCCGATCCGTGTCGTGGACGCCTCTCCGCTCGCGCGGTCCCCGTCCCTGCCGCGTGTGCCGGTGCCGCGGGAAGCGAGCGCCGGGCACGATGCCGCCGGCTTCGGCGTGTCGGCCCTCGCCCTCCTGTTCGGCGCCCTCGGCTTGCGGGCGGGCCGGAGGGCGCGCGCGGCGGGGCCGCGATGATCGCCTACCGATCCTTCACCAAGCGGTTCGGGGGGCACCTCGCGGTCGAGGCGCTGACGCTGCAGGTGTCCGCCGGAGAAACCGTGGCCCTGCTCGGGCCCAACGGCTCCGGGAAGACCACCTCGTTGAAGGCGGCCGCGGGGTTGATCCTCCCGACCTCGGGCGAGGTGCTCGTGGGCGAACCGGGAAGGCGGCCGACGGAGACCGCGGCGCGCGTCACCTGCTCCTTCCTTCCGCAGAAGGTCGCCTTTCCGGACACGCTGAGCGGCCGCGAGATCGTGGACTTCTACCGGGTGCTCCGGGGCGCACGCGCCGGGCGGACGGACGAGGTGCTCCGTTTCGCGTCCCTGAACGGTGCGGGCGATCGCCCCGTCCACACCTACTCGGGCGGCATGGTCCAGCGGCTCGGCCTGGCGGTTGCGATTCTCCCCGACTCGCCGATCCTGCTGCTCGACGAGCCGACCGCTGCCCTCGACCCCGCCGGCCTCGCGGCCTTCTACGAGCTGGCGGAGCGACGCCGCCGCGCGGGCCGGACGACGTTGTTCACGTCGCATCAGATCGGGGACGCCGAGCGTCTGGCCGACCGCGTGGCCGTCCTGGTGGAGGGAAGGCTGGTCGGCCTCTTCACCGAGCGCGAGCTCGCGCGCCGGCTGGCGGACCGCGGTTCCATGCGGGTCCGCCTGGAGACCGCCACGCCGGCCCTGCTGGCCGCGGCGCGGGAAGCGTGTCCCGAGGCCGCGCTCGAGGGCGACGACCTCGTTGTCCCGGGGTCTTCGGCACTCCGGCCGGTGGTGCTCGAGCGCATCGGGTCCGCCGGGGGGACCGTCACGAGCCTCACGACCGAGGAGGGCCGGCTCGACGTGCTGTACCTGGAGTTGGTGCGGCAGAGCCGGGAAGGATGAGATGCTGAGAATCCTGCTCGCCGCCGGCGCCGCGGCCGTCGTCGCCGGCTGCGCGGGCGGGCCGCCCGCCCCGGCGGCGCTCGACCCGGCGACCGATGCCTGCCGGCAGTGCCGGATGGCCGTGTCGGACCGGCGGTTCGCCGCGCAGGTCGTGGCCCGGGGCGAGGATCCCCTCTTCTTCGACGACCTCGGGTGTCTTCGAGACTACGTCCTCGGCCACGAGGACCTGCCGCGAAGCGCGGCGGTCTTTGTCGCCGACCACCGTACCGGCGAGTGGATCGAAGCCAGGAAGGCCGTGTTCGCGCGGCAGCCCTCCCTCGCCACGCCCATGGCCTCGGGGCTCGTGGCGCACGCGGACGCTGCGTCGCGCGATCGTGACCCCGAGGCAGCGGGGGCGCGTGCCGTGCCGGCGGCGGAGGTGCTGGGTGCGCTTGCCGGGCAATCGGAGGGGACCAGGTGAGGGGGCGCCGGCTGTTGTTCGTCGTCGCGCGCCAGGAGTTCGTCCTCGCCGCGCGCTCGCGGTGGACCCAGATCTTCGCGCTGGTGTTCGGCGGGCTCTCGTTCGCGGTTGCCGCCTCGGGCTACATCCTGTCGGGCGGCCGGGGGATGCAGGACTTCGCGCGCACGGCCGTGTCACTGATCCAGCTGGTCATCCTGCTGGTTCCGCTCACCTCGTTGATCGTGGGGGTGACGGCGCTGGCGACCGAACGGGGGGCGGCGGAACTGGTATTCTCGCAGCCCGTCTCGCGGCGGACCGTCCTCTTCGGCAAGCTGCTCGGCCTCTTCGTCGCACTGGCCGCGGCCCAGGCGATCGGGTTCGGGGCGGCGGGCTTCGCGATCTCCTGGGAGGCGGGCGGCGAGGGTGCCGCCCGTTTCCTGGTACTCGCCGCCGGTTCGCTCTCGCTGACCGCCGTGTTCCTGGCCGTCGCCGCGCTGATCGCCGCGGGAGCGCAGGGTCACGGCCGGGCGCGTGCCCTCGCGATCGCCCTGGCGGCCTGGTTCGCAGCGGTCGTCCTCTTCGACGTCGCGGCCCTGGCGGCCGCGTCGTTCCTGCGTTCGGGATCGGCCTCGAGGCTGCTGATCGTCTCCGTGCTGGTGAACCCCGTGGACGCAGTGCGGACGGGGACGCTGCTCGGCATCGAAGGCGTCACGGCATTCGGCGCCGCGTCCCTGGCGTTCCTGCGCTTCACGCGGGGACCGTGGGGGGCGGCTGCCGCCATCGCCCTTTCCGTGTTGATCTGGGTCGTCGGCCCCGCCTGGCTCGCCGCCCGGCGCCTCGACAGGGCCGACATCTGAAGGGAAGGCTACGCGGTCGGCGCTTCGGCCTTTGCGGCCGCCTTCTTGGCCTTGGCGGCCTGCTTGCGCGACTCTGAGGTCTGGAGGCCGAACTTCTTGTTGAACCGCTCGACCCGGCCCTCGGTGTCGATCAGCTTCTGACGGCCGGTAAAGAACGGGTGGCAGTTCGAGCAGATTTCAAGGCGCAGCTCGTCCTTGGTCGACCGCGTCTTCCACGTCGCCCCGCACGCGCAGCGCACGTCGACTTCCTTGTACTTCGGGTGAATGCCTTCCTTCACGGCCAGCTCCTTGGGCGAGAGTTAGAACTTCCAAGTATAGCACGATCCGCTAAGGGATCACCTGACTCCTGTCCCAGCGGTGACCGCGCAGCTCCTGCATCAGCCCGGCCGGCAGGCGTTTTCCGTCGCTCACGCGGAGGTTCTTCTCGACGTTGGCCACCCGGCGCATCCCCGGGATCGTCGTCGTCACGGCCGGGTGCTCGAGGATGTAGCGCAGGGCCAGCTCTGGCAGGGTCATCCCGTCCGGGACCACGCCCTCGAGCCGCTCGACCCGCTGCAGCGTGTCCTTCAGGTTCTCGCCGGTGAAGTAGAGCGCCCGCCAGTCGCCGCGCGGGTACACGGCGTCGGCCCTGAGCGTGCCGGTCAGGCTGCCCTCGTCGAAGGGGACGCGCGAGATCACGGCCACGTTCAGCTCGTGGCAGACGCCGAACAGCTCGTCCTCGGGCGCCTGGTCGAAGAGGTTGTGCACCACCTGCACCGCGTCCACGAGCCCGGTCCGCAGCGCCTTCAGGACGTTGGCGGGCTCCCAGCGGTTCACGCTGATGCCGAAGGCGGTGATGAGCCCCTCGCGCTTCAGGTCGTCCACCGCGCGCTGCCAGCTCTCGTCGCCGGCCCAGAGGTCGTTCCACACGTGCAGTTGTTGCAGGTCGATGCGGTCGCGCCCCAGGTTCTCGAGGCTCCTGCGGGTGTACTCCTTGATGTGGTCGGGCGGGAAGACGTCGGCGAGCCGGTAGTCGGCCCGTGCCGGCCACTGCCCGTTCTTGGGCGGGACCTTGGTGGCGACATAGATCGGATCGCCGTGGTGGCCGCCGAGCGCCTGGCGCAGCAGCCGTTCGCTGTGACCCGAGCCGTAGGCCCAGGCTGTGTCGAACACGTTGCATCCCAGCTCGAGCGCGCGCACGAGCGCCTTCAGCGACTCGGTGTCGGACGATCCGCTCCAGCCGGCCATGCCCCAGGTGCCGTAGCCGATCTCGGCCCACTTCCAGCCCGTACGCGGAAACGCTCGATACTGCATGATGACCTCGCGATTGACCGTCCGCCCTCCGCCTACCGCGGTCCGCCCGTCCAGTTTCTGATGTTCCGCCACAGCTCGTCCACACCCTCGCCGGTCGCGGCCGAGGTGACGAGGGGCGGCACGCCGAAGGCCGTTTCGCAGGCCCGCGGCAGACGGGCGCGCTCGGCCTGTTTCAGCTTGTCCACCTTGGTGGCCACGAGCAGGAAGGGGAGTCCGAGCTTGCCGGCCCACCGAACGGCGTCCGCGTCGCTGGCCATCCCCGGGTGCCGGGCATCGATGGCGAGGATGATCCCGGCCACTGGAGTGGCGGGGATCATCCTCGACGCGAAGTACTGTCCCGTGAGGGCGGCGAACTCCTGGCGCGCCTTGTCGCCCCCGCCGGCATGGCCGTAGCCGGGCAGATCGACGAGGTAGAGAGGCGGCCCGGCGGTGGGCTCGACCCGGTAGACGTTCACGAGGCGGGTCTTGCCGGGCGAGCCGCTGATTCGGGCGACCACCTGGCCGACGAGCGCGTTGATCAGGGCGGACTTGCCGACGTTGGAGCGGCCGACCATCGCGATCTCGGCGATCCCGTCGGCGGGGAAGTCGCGCGGGCCGGCGGCGCTGACCACGAAGCGGGCGGACACGACGCGGCGCGGCATGGCAGGCGTTCGCGTCAGTGCATCGTCGGTTCGCCCGCCGTGTGGCCGGCGGCGGCCGGAGCGGTCTCGGAGACGATGGGCGGCGGCAGCGGCTCAGCCAGGGCGATCCGGAGCACCTCGTCCATCGTGTCCACGAGGTAGACGTTCAGGACGTCGAGGACGACCTTCGGAATGTCCGCGAGGTCCTTCTCGTTCTCGCGCGGCAGGACGATGTTCTTCACGCCCGCGCGGTGCGCGGCGAGCAGTTTCTCCTTCACGCCGCCGATCGGCAGCACCTTGCCGCGAAGGGTGATCTCGCCGGTCATCGCCACGTCGCGGCGGGTCGGCACCTTGGTCAGGGCCGACACGAGGGCGGTGGCCATGGTGATCCCGGCCGAGGGCCCGTCCTTCGGGATCGCGCCCTCGGGGACGTGGATGTGGACGTCCTGCCGCCGGTTGAACTCCTTCGGGATGCCGAACTCCTCGGCCCTCGACCGGACGTAGCTCATGGCGGCCTGCGCCGACTCCTGCATCACGTCGCCCAGCTTGCCGGTGATCGTCAGATGCCCCTTGCCGGGCATCAGCGTGGCCTCGGTGACGAGGATCTCGCCGCCGACCTCGGTCCAGGCGAGGCCGGTGGCGATGCCGACCTCGTTCTTCTCCTCGGCCGTGGTCGGGCGGAAGCGCGGCACGCCCAGGTGGTGCGTGACGCGGTCCGACGTGACCTCCTCGGCGTAGGCGGTCCCCTCGATGACGACGCGACGCGCGACCTTGCGGCAGATCGACGAGATCTCCCGCTCGAGGTTCCGGACGCCGGCCTCGCGGGTGTAGCGCTGGATGATGGTCTGCAGCGCGTCGTCCGCGAAGACGATGTTCGACGCGGTCAGGCCGCAGCCCTCGACCGACTTCTTCACCAGGAAGCGCTTGGCGATCTCGGTCTTCTCCTGCTCGGTGTAGCCGGGGAGCTGCAGCACCTCCATGCGGTCGCGCAGCGCCTGGGGCACGGTGTGGAGCACGTTGGCCGTGCAGATGAACATCACGTGCGACAGGTCGTACTCGACGTCGAGGTAGTGGTCGAGGAACATGTGGTTCTGTTCCGGGTCGAGCACCTCGAGCAGCGCCGCCGACGGGTCGCCGCGGAAGTCCATCGACATCTTGTCGACCTCGTCGAGCAGGAACACCGGGTTCTGCGTGCCGGCCTTCTTCATCATCTGGACGATCTGGCCGGGGAACGCGCCGATGTAGGTGCGGCGGTGGCCGCGGATCTCGGCCTCGTCGCGCACGCCGCCGAGCGACAGCCGGACGAACTTGCGGTTCATCGCGCGCGCGATCGACTTGGCGAGCGACGTCTTGCCGACCCCCGGAGGGCCCGAGAAGGTGAGGATGGTCGCCTTGGGCTTCTTCACCAGGGCGCGCACCGCGAGGAACTCGAGGATGCGCTCCTTGATCTTCTCCAGGCCGTAGTGGTCCTCGTTGAGGATCTCCTCGGCGCGGCGGAGGTCGCGGCTCTCCTTCGTCTTCTTGTGCCACGGGACGGCGATGAGCCAGTCGAGGTAGTTGCGCGAGACGGTGGCCTCGGCCGACATCGGCGGCATCGCCTCGAGGCGCTTCAGCTCCTGGACGGCCTTCTCCTCGACCTCCTTGGGCATCCGCGACTGGTCGATCTTCTTCTTCAACTCCTCGATCTCGTTCCCCTTTTCGTCCTTGCGGCCCAGTTCCTTCTGGATCGCCTTCATCTTCTCGTTGAGGTAGTACTCCTTCTGGGCCTTCTCCATCTGCTTCTTGACGCGCGACTGGATCCGGCGGTCCACCTGGAGCTTGTCGACCTCGGCCTCGAGGATGCCGACGATGCGGCTGAGGCGCTCGAGGGGCGAGATGATCTCGAGCAGGTTCTGCTTCTCGTCGACCGATACGAGCAGGTGCGAGGAGATGGTGTCGGCCAGCTTGCCGGGGTCCTCGACCCGCACCGCGGCGATCATCGCGTCGTAGTGCAGGTTGTTCGACAGCTTGATGTACTGCTCGAACAGCGACACGACGCGGCTCATGGCCCCCTCGATGTCGCCGGTGGCCTCCTTCATCCGGGCCACGACCTTGACGACGACGCGGAAGAAGCCCTTGTCCTCCTTCCACTCGACCACGCGGGCGCGGTCGACCCCCTCCACCAGCACCTTCACGTTGCCGTCGGGGAGCTTCAGGCTCTGCACGATGTTGGCGATGCACCCCATCGTGAAGATGTCCTCGGCGGCCGGGTCGTCCACCGACGCGTCGTGCTGCGCCGCGAGGAAGATCCGCTTGTCGCGGCCGAGGGCGTGATCGAGCGCCCGCGTCGAGGCGGGCCGCCCGATCACGAACGGCATCATCATGTGGGGGAAGACGACGACGTCGCGGAGCGGAACGATCGGGAGGGTTTCGTAGACGTCCATGCTTTCTTTATACAGGAATCGGGAGTCAGGATTCGGGATTCAGGATGCAGGATTCGGAAATCGGGGATCCTGATTCCTGAATCCAGCTACCCGGCCTTCTCGATCAGCGTGATCGGCTGGTCCTTCGACTCGACCACCTCGCGGGTGATGACGCACTCCCGGACCTTCTTCTGGTTCGGGATCGTGTACATCAGGTCGAGCATCAGGTCCTCGATGATCATCCGCAGGCCGCGCGCGCCGATCTTCCGCGCCAGCGCCGCCTCGGCGATGGCCTCGAGGGCGTCGTCGGTGAACCGCAGCTTCGCGTTCTCGGTACTCGAACAGCTTCTGGTACTGGCGGGTGATGGCGTTGCGAGGCTGCGTCAGGATCTGCACCAGCGCGGCCTTGTCGAGCTCGTGCAGCGTGCCGACCACCGGGAGGCGCCCGACGAACTCGGGGATGAGCCCGTACTTGATCAGGTCCTCGGGCTCCGCCTTTTCGAGGGTGGCGCCCAGGTTGCGGCCGACCGGCTGGACGTCGGCCTTGAAGCCGAGGGCCCTGTTGCCGATGCGCCGCTGGATGATCCGGTCGAGGCCGACGAAGGCGCCGCCGCAGATGAACAGGATGTTCGTCGTGTCGATCTGGAAGAACTCCTGGTGCGGGTGCTTGCGCCCCCCCTGCGGGGGCACGTTGGCGACGGTCCCCTCGAGGATCTTCAGCAGCGCCTGCTGGACGCCCTCGCCCGACACGTCGCGGGTGATCGAGGGGTTCTCGTCCTTGCGGCAGATCTTGTCGACCTCGTCGATGTAGATGATCCCCTGCTGGCACTTCTCGATGTCGCCGTTGGCGGCCTGCAGCAGCTTGAGGATGATGTTCTCGACGTCCTCGCCGACGTACCCCGCCTCGGTCAGCGTCGTCGCGTCCACGATGGTGAACGGGACCGACAGCAGCTTGGCGAGCGTCTGCGCGAGCAGGGTCTTGCCGGTGCCGGTCGGGCCGACCAGCAGGATGTTCGACTTGGTGAGGTCGACGTCGTTGCGGTGGCGCGCCTGCTTCTGGATCTCGATCCGCTTGTAGTGGTTGTAGACGGCGACCGCCAGCTTCTTCTTGGTCCGCTCCTGGCCGATGACGTACTCGTCGAGGAACTTCTTGATCTCCTGCGGGATCGGAAGCTGCGAGCGGGTGCCCCGGTTCTCGAATTTGTTGTCGTCCGCGATGATGTCGTTGCAGACCTCGACGCACTCGTCGCAGATGAAGACCGTCGGCCCGGCGATCAGCTTCCGGACGTCGTTCTGATCCTTGTTGCAGAACGAGCAGCGCAGGACCTCGGGGTCGCCGTTCTTCTTGACCATATGGGTGGGGCGTCAGGCCCGCTTGCGGATGACTTCGTCAATGATACCGTATTCGCGACCCTGCTCCGCCGACATGATGTAGTCGCGCTCGGTGTCCTCCTGGATGCGCGTGCGCGTCTGTCCGGTGTGCTCCACCAGGATCTCGTTCAGCCGCTCCCGCATCCGCAGGATCTCCCGGGCCGCGATGTCGATGTCGGTCGCCTGACCCGCCAGCCCCTGCATCAACGGCTGGTGAATGACGATCCGCGAGTTGGGCAGCGAGAACCGCTTCCCCTTGGCGCCGCCCGCGAGCAGCACCGCCGCCATCGACGCGGCCTGCCCGAGGCAGTACGTCTGCACGTCGGGCCGGATGAACTGCATGGTGTCGTAGATCGCCAGCCCGGCCGTGATCGAGCCGCCCGGGCTGTTGATGTAGAGCAGGATGTCCTTCTCCGGGTCCTCGGACTCGAGGAAGAGCATCTGCGCGATCACCAGGTTCGCCACCCCGTCGTCGACCGGCGTCCCGATGAAGATGATGCTGTCCTTCAGCAGCCGCGAGAAGATGTCGTAGGCCCGCTCGCCCCGGCTGGTCTGTTCGACCACCATCGGCACCAGCTGCATCCGGGGAACGTTGTCGGTCGGCATAGGCTCCGGTCTCGCGCGCGTGGCGGCCGTCTCCGCCGGGCGCACCGTGCACCGACGGCTCGCGCCGCTCGTCGGGTCGGCAGGCGTGAACGCTAGCTGGGTTGGCTGCGGGCTACTCACCTGCGATTGTAGCACGCGACATCAGGAAGTCGACGGCGCGCTCGCGCCGCAGCCCCGCCCGCAACCGCTCGAGGTCGCCGTCCCGGTCGAGCTCGGCCCGCATCGCCGCCGCCGTCCGCCCCGACCGCTCCGCCAGCGATTCGACCTGGCGCTCGACGTCCTCGTCGGCCACCGTGATCCCTTCCCGCTTCGCCACCTCGTCGAGCACGATCGTCGCCCGCACCGCCCGCGAGGCCGCCTCCCGCTGGTCGTCGCGGAACGCCTTCCAGTCGATCCCCGCCTGTCGCGGGTCCACGCCCTCGGCCAGCAGCCGGCCGATCAGGTCCTGCGTCCGGCGATCGAGGTCGCGATCCACCAGCACCGCCGGCACCTCGAAGGTCACCCGGCCCGCCAGCGCCTCGAGCAGGTCGGCGCGCAACCGGTGCTCGGCCTCGTGCGCCGCCTCGCGGGTCAGCTGCTCGCGCGCCTGCTCGCGCAGCTTCTCCAGCGTATCGGCGCTGCTCACTTCCTTCGCCAGGTCGTCGTCGAGGGGCGGCACCACCCGGCGCCGAACCGTCCGGACCTTGACCCGGTACTCGATCTCCTTGCCGGCGAGCGTCCCGACGGCGAAGTCCTCCGGGTAGCGCAGGCGGAAGGTCTTCTCGTCGCCCGGCCGCAGCCCCGTCAGCTCGGCGTCGAATCCCGGCGGGTTCGCCGGCGCCCCCAGCTCCACCGACACGTTGTCGTGGTGCTCGGGCCCCTGCGCCTCGCCGTTCTCCACCGTCGCCCGGTCGAGATCGGTCACCACCGTGTCGCCCGCCTCCACCGCGCGGTCCTCGACCGGCTCGAACCGGGCCGCCCGCTGGCGCAGCCGCTCCAGCGCCTCGTCGACCTCCGGGTCGGCGACCTGCACCTTCGGGCGCCGCAACTGGATCGCCGCGTAGTCTCCCGGATCGACCGGCGGCAGCGTCTCGACGGTTGCCGTGAAGGTCAGCGCCTCGCCCTCGCGCACGTCCACGTGCCCCACGTCGGGCGTGTCGACCGGCTCGAGCCCCTTCTCCTGCAATGCCGCGTCCACCGCGCGGGGCACGAGTTCGTGCGCCACCTCGTGGAGGATCTCGTCCCGGAACCGCTGCTTCACCACCCGCGGCGGGACCTTGCCGGGGCGGAACCCGGGCAGGCGGGCCGAGCGGCTGAAATTGCGGGTCACGCGGTCGATCTCGGCGTCCACCTCCTCGCGCGGCACCTCGATGACCAGGTTCTTCTTCGTCTCGGAGACTTCGACAACGTCGCTCTTCATAGGTGGTATCGGTGGGAGGGGTGTTTCAGTTGAGGGTGTGCGAAAGGGGGGACTCGAACCCCCATAGCCTTGCGGCTACCGGATCCTAAGTCCGGCGCGTCTGCCAGTTCCGCCACTTTCGCGCACAAACCAATCTGGTACAGTAACACGCGGTTTTTGACGGGGTCAAACGGAGCTGCGGCCCCCCGGCGGCTGCAATCCTTACGCAAGACCGACGGAACGGGGACCATCGTGGTCCGCAATATGATAAGCTGAAGGCTCATCCGTCCGCAGGCGCCGAGGCGCCCGGCCGTCCGGAGGTGAGCGCGCGTGGAAGCCCCCGATTTTCCTCGCGTTCCGAGAGCCCCTCGGTTTCCCATCCCGCTGCCGCTGCGATACCGGTGCGGGCCAGCCGCCCCTTGGTGCGAGGCGATGACGCTGAACGTGAGCCGAACCGGGCTGCTGCTCCGGGGGGCGCACGCCCTCCCGGCGGAAGGCGACGTCGACCTGGTGCTGGCCCTGCCTCGGTGCGACGCCTTCCCCGGCGCCCGGGTTCGCTGCACGGCGGCTGTCATCAGGATGGATGAGGGCGGCCTGGCCGCCCTCGAGATCAGGCGCTACCGCTTCCTGAAGCCGGGCGATGCCGACGAGGACGCCGTGGGCGAGTGGGCAGACGTCGAGTAGGACCCATGTCCGCGAAACCCATCCGCATCCTCATCGCTGACGACCACCGGATGTTCCGCGAGGCGCTGCGCGCCATGCTGCAGACCGAGCCGGACATCGCGATCGCCGGCGAGGCGGGCACGGTGAGCGAGACGCTCCAGATGGTCGAGCGCGTCGCGGCCGACGTCCTGCTGCTCGACCTTTCGCTCCCTGACGGTCACGGTCTCGACGTGCTGGCGACGCTGGCCGCCCGGCGGTCCCCCCTGAACGCCATCGTGGTCTCCGCCTCCACCGATCGCCAGGACGTCGTGCGCGCCATCAAGGCGGGGGCGCGCGGGGTCGTGATGAAGGACGCCCCGGTGGAGCGCCTGGTGGAGGCCATCCGCCAGGTCGCGGCCGGCCGGCTGTGGTTCGGCCACCAGCGGCTGGCCGACCTGCTGGACAGCCTCAGGCAGCCCGAACCCGCGCACGGCGCCCGGCCGGCCGACACCCTCACGCCCCGCGAGCGCGGGATCGTCGCCGCCATCGTGCAGGGGGCCAGCAACAAGGACATCAGCGTGCAGTTCAAGCTGCGCGAGAGCACGGTCAAGAACCACCTGACCCACATCTTCGACAAGCTCGGCGTCGCGAACCGCCTCGAGCTGGCACTGTTCGCCGTCCACCACAACCTGTTCGAAGGGACGGGACGGTAACTGTGCTCTCCATCACTTCGTGGCACCAGCCTTCGTCGCGTCCAGCCAGAGGTAGACGCACACCGCGGTGAACAGGCCGGCCGAGACGGTCTGCGAGACGGCGTCGTTGCCGAAGAACGGCGTGCGGATCCACCCCTCGCTGAAGCCCGGCACCAGCCGGAGCGCCGCTCCCAGCATCCCGCCGAGGGCGCCTCCCGCCATGAATCCCGACGCGATGATCACGCCGCGCTCGCGGATCGTGCGCCCGCGCTCGCCGCCCGCGCGCCCGGACCGGGCGTCCACGTAATGGGCGATGACGCCGCCGACCAGCGCCGGCAGGTTCAGCTCGAGCGGCAGGTACATCCCGAGCGCGAAGGTGAGCGCCGGCACCCGCAGCATCTCCATCATCACCGCCACCATCCCGCCGACCGCGAACAGGACGTAGGCGACCGGCTGCTGGCTCATGAACCCCTGCACCAGGGCCTTCATGATCGACGCCTGGGGGGCGGCGAGGATCGGCCTCGCGTCGCCCGCCACCTGCTCGCCGAACTGGAAGGTGGTGGCCAGCACCACGATCGCCAGGCCCGCGGCGAGCGCCGACGCCAGGACGCCGAGGAACTTCACCTTCTCCTGCGCCGCGGGCGTCGACCCCAGCCAGTAGCCGGTCTTCAGATCGGTGATCGTCTGGCCCGACACCGCGAGCGCCGTGCAGACGACCCCCGCGATCGCCATCACGAAGAACATCCCGGTGGTCCCGCTCAACCCGAAGCGCAGCAGCACCACCGACGAGATGATGATCGTGAGCATCGTCATCCCCGACACCGGGTTGCGGGCCGTGGTGGCGATGGCGTTGGCGGCGACCGAGGCGAAGAAGAACGAGAAGACGAGCGTCAGCGTCAGGCCGACCGCGATGACCGCCGGCGACGGCGTCAGGCTGGTGAAGAAGGCGCCGATCGCCACCGCGGCCAGCACGATGCCGATCAGGATCGACATCACCGGCACGTCGCGGTCCGTGCGCTCGAGCCGGGCGGCGCCCTCGCCCGAGTGGAAGGCGCGGAACGCGATCGAGAACGAGCCGGCCACCACCCGGAGCGACTTGACGATGCCGAAGATGCCGGCCGTCGCGATCGCGCCGACGCCAATGAACCGGACATAGCTGCGGAAGATCGCCCCGGCGTCCATGCCCGGGATCGGCGCCGTCCCCGGGTAGACGACGGCGTCGCCGAGCTGGCTGCCGACCATCCAGATCAGCGGGACGAGCACGAAGTTCGACAACACGCCGCCCGCGACGAGGATGGCCGACGACCGCAGCCCCATGACGTAGCCGAGACCCAGGATGAAGATCTGCGCGTCGAAGCTGGTGGCCAGGCGGGCGCGATCGCCGAGGGCGCGCACCCACGGCAGGAACTGCAGGTCCACGTACTCCTTCCACACCTGGAAGGTCGTGACCAGGAAGTCGTACGCCCCCGCGATCGCGGTCGCCTTCAGCAGCAGCTTCGCCTGCGACCCGCCCTTCTCGCCCGTCACCAGCACCTCGGTGATGGCCGTCGCCTCGGGGAAGGGAAACTGCCCGTGCATCTCGCGGACGAAGTAGCGGCGCAGGGGGATGAGGAAGAGAACCCCGAGGCAGCCGCCCGCCAGGCAGATCAGGATCGTCTGCAGCGGGTGCGGATCGAGGCCGAGGATGTAGAGCGCCGGCAGCGTGAAGACGGCGCCGGCCACGACCGCTCCCGACGTTCCCCCGATGTTCGTGAGGATGACGTTCTCGAGCAGGCTCGACCGCCGGCTGTAGACCCGGGCGAGGCCGATCGCCAGGATCGAGATCGGGATCGACGCCTCCATCACCTGGCCCACCTTCAGCCCCGAGTAGGCCGAGGCGAGCGTGAAGATGACGCACAGGAACAGGCCCCACGCGACCGCCCGCCAGCTGCTCTCCGGCAGGCGCACGGCGGCCGGGACGACGGGGCGGTACGCCTCGTCGGGGCCGAGCTGCTTGTAGGCGTTCTCGGGCAGCCTGGTGGTGTCGAACCCGCCGGTCGTCGCGGTGGTGGAATCGCTCATAGCGGCGGATTCTACATCAGGGGCTGGGGGCTAGGAGCTAGGAGCTAGGGGCTAGGGGGGCCAGGAGCCACGAGCGAGGGCCAGAAAAACGGACGACTAGAGCCCAATAACGAAGCCGTAATCACGATTACAGACTTGCTGTTCAGCTGTTAGCCCTGCCGTGGCTGATTACTGAGCGATCTCATGCGCTCGAAGCCCGGCACTACCCTTGCGCCCACCCCTTGTGCCGGCTCGGCCGTGGCCATCCAGGGGCGGCGCACTTCCAACACACGACAAGCGTTCGGCACAGCGGGGAGGCCAGGGTTGCGTACGCGTTCTGCGTTCACGTCTCGATACTTTCATTCCGCTCTGCTCCTGCTCGGGTTGGTGGGCGGCGCGGCCGGGGTCGCACAGGCCGCGCCAGCCCCGTGCCGCTACGCGATCGCGCCGGCGGGCGTCACGGTTCCGTCGGCCGCAGGCAGTGGCACCTTCACCCTCACGACGGGAGCGGCCTGCCGGTGGAAGGCGAGCGTGGACGCCGGCTTCCTGAGCGCCAGCCCTGCCTCCGGCTCCGGCACGGCGACCATCACCGTGACGTACACCGAGAACACCGGTGCCGTGCGGACCGGGAGGGTATCGGTCAAGAACGTCGGCTTCACCGTCTCCCAGGAGGCGCCGATCGCCGAACCGCCTCCCCCGCCCCCGCCACCGAACGAGCCCCCGACGGCCGACGCCGGCGTTCCCCAGGTCGTGCCGGGCGGAAGCCTCGTGACGCTGCTCGGAACGGGCAGCGATCCCGAGGGGCAGCCGCTGAGCTATGCCTGGACGCAGACCGCCGGCCCCTCGGTGTCGCTGTCGGACCCGGCCGGCGCGACGCCGAGCTTCACCGCCCCCGCTGAGACCGGCGAGCCCCAGGCGCTGTCGTTCGCGCTCGTCGTCAGCGACGGGGCGCAGGACAGCGCGCTCTCGAGCGTGACGGTGACGGTGCCGGCCGAGGAGCCCGAGGACTCGCACGTGCTGTCGGACGCGGCCGCCATCGCCGTGGCCTTCGAGACCGCGGGCCGCTACACGATTGCCCCCGGCACCTACGTCGGCAACTTCGTGATTGCGGGGTCCGATATCACGGTGGACGCGACCGGTGTGCGCTTCGAGCCCGAGAATCGCTACGCCGCGACCCTCACCGTGCTGGGCAGCCGGGTCACGGTGCTCGGGCTGACGGTCGCCAACGGGGCGCCCGACCGCGATACGATCAACGTCGGCTCCAACGCCATCACCGCGATCGCGGACCTGCCGCACGACGTGACGCTCGAACAGGTGGTCGCCGAGGCGGGGGTGGGCGGCGGACACCGTGGCTTCGGCCTCCACGGCGTGGGCATCACCCTCATCGACTGCCGTGCCACCGGGTTCTGGGAGGTCGGCCGCGACAGCCAGGCCATCTGGATCAACAACGGCCCCGGCCCCTACACGATCGATGGCGGGTACTTCGAGGGGTCGGGCGAGAACATGATGGTCGGCGGGGCGCTGCCGGGGATCCTCGACCCGTCCGGCATCCCGTCGGACATCACGGTGCGCGGCGCCCACTTTTTCAAGCCGCTCGCCTGGAAGGCCAGGCCGGGCTCGGTCAAGAACCTCTTCGAACTGAAGAGCGGCAAGCGGGTGCTGGTCGAGGACTGTCTCTTCGAGAACAACTGGAAGGACGCGCAGGCGGGCAGCGCGATCCTGATCAAGGCCGACAACCAGGGGGGCACCCCCTGGATGGAGACCTCGGACGTCGTCTTCCGTCACAACACGGTCAGGAACAGCCCGGCCGGCTACGCCGTCAACATCCGGGCGACCTACCCGGCGAACCCCTCGGTGCGCGTGCGCAACGTCGTCTTCGAGCACAACCTGTTCGACGGCGTGAGCTCGGGCATCCAGTCGGGCGAGGGGGTGGACGGGCTGCGGGTGGTGCGCAACACCTTCTACAGGATCAGCGGCACGTTCCTCTTCTTCTACGGGGGGCTGCTGGCGGACGGGACGACCTTCAAGACCGACCTCGCCTTTGCCGGCAACGTCCTGCACGAGGGGGCGTACGCGGTGAAGGGGGACGGCACCGCGTCGGGGGTGGCGACGCTGAACCGGTACGCGAACGTCATCGACTTCACGGGCAACGTCATCGAGCGGGTGAACCACTCGTACACCTACCCGCCCGGCAACATGATCGTCGAGCCGGGCACGCTCGACGCGATCCTCGACGCGGTGACCCGCCAGTACCCGGGCGAGGCGGGGTACTGACGTGCGCCAGACCATCCTCGTCCTGCTGGGCGTCCTGAGCCTCGCCAGCGGCGGCGGGGCGCAGGGCTCCCCCGATCCGGCCGTGCTGTCGGCCCCGGCCTCCATCGCCGCCGCCTTCCGGACGCCGGGCCGCCATGTGATCGCCCCGGGGACCTACCTGGGCAACTTCGTCGTCTCCGCGTCGGACATCTCCGTCGAGGCGACGGGCGTGCGCTTCGTGCCGCGCGATCGCTACACCCCGGCGTTGACCGTGCTGGGCAGCCGCGTCACCGTCTCGGGGCTGACGGTGGCGAACGGCGCGCCCGACCGCGACACGATCAACGTCGGCTCCAACACGATCTCCTCGATCGCCTCGCTTCCCCACGACGTGGTGCTCGAGCGCGTGAGCGCCGTGGCCGGAACCCTGGGCGGGCACCGGGGCTTCGGGCTGCACGGCGTGAACATCACGCTCGTCGATTGCCGCGCCACCGGGTTCTGGGAGGTCGGCCGCGACAGCCAGGCGATCTGGATCAACAACGGCCCCGGGCCCTACACGGTCCTCGGCGGGTACTTCGAGGGCTCGGGCGAGAACATGATGGTCGGCGGAGCGCGGCCGGGGATCCTCGACCCCGGCGGCATCCCCTCGGACATCACCGTCCGCGGCGCCCACTTCTTCAAGCCGCTGGCCTGGAAGGCCCGGCCCGGATCGGTGAAGAACCTCTTCGAGCTGAAGGCCGGGAGGCGCGTGCTGGTCGAGAACTGCACCTTCGAGAACAACTGGAAGGACGCACAGGGCGGCAGCGCCATCCTGATCAAGGCCGACAACCAGGGTGGCACCCCCTGGATGGAGACCTCGGACGTCGTGTTCCGGGGCAACACGATCAAGAACAGCCCGGTCAGCTACGCCGTCAACATCCGGGGCGTCAACCCCGCCAACCCGGCGGCCAGGGTGAGGAACGTCACCTTCGAGTACAACCTGTTCGTGGGGGTGACGAGCGGCATCCAGTCCGGCGAGGGGGTGGACGGCCTGCGGGTGGTCCGCAACACCTTCCTCACGATCGCGGGCACTTTCCTCGGGTTCTACGGGGGCGTGCAGCCGGACGGCACGCTCTTCAAGACGCCGCTCACCTTCAACGGCAACGTCCTCCACGAGGGGGTGTACGGCGTGAAGGGGGATGGAAGCGCACCGGGCACGCCCACGCTCGACCGGTACGCGGCACTCGACGAGTTCAAGGGCAACGTGATCGAGTGGGGAAGCCGCCGGTACAGCTACCCGCCCGGCAACACCCTCGTCGCGGCAGGGACGCTGGCGGCGACGCTGGATCCTGCGACCGGCGTCTATCCCGGGCCGGCGGGCTACTCGCCGGCGTGGAAGGCGCCATCGCGCCCGACGGGGCTCCTCATCAGGTGAGGCGCCGGCCCCGCCACACGAGGCTCAACATCGAGAGGCCGAACGCCAGCATCACGATCCCCCAGCGCAGGTTCACGTTGATCCCGAGCGACGCCGAGTAGATCGCGGGGTCGCTGAACACGCCGTACCCGGCGATCAGCAGGCCGAGCAGCGCGAACAGCAGGCCGATGGGCAGGCGGAGATCCATAGCGTCATCCTTGCGTCAGCAACCCTGATCCCTGATCCCTACCAGAAATAGACGTTCATCGCCACGGCGAAGGCCAGGACGATTGCGCCGAGGATGGCCGGGCGCCGGTACCACGCGAGCCCCGTTTCGGCCTGCTTCGGCGTCAGCGAGTAGACCAGGCCCCTCAACTCTTCGGGGTTCCGCGGCTTCGTCACCAGGCTGATGACGATCGTCAGGGTGAAGCACGCGGTCCAGGCGACGATGGCACCCCAGAAGTTCTGGGCCATGTCGCTCGAGTACGAGTGCAGCAGCCCGGCCCGTCCTCCCTCGACCCCGGTCAGCGCGTAGTGGATCGCGGCCGCCCCGGTCCCGCCCAGCAGCCCCCAGAACGCGCCGTTGGCCGACGTCCGCGCCCAGAACATGCCGAGCAGGAACGTGGCGAACAGCGGGGCGTTGATGAAGGAGAAGACCAGCTGCAGCAGGTCCATGATGTTGTTGAACGACATGGCGATGTACGCCGTGCCGATGCTCGCCGCCGTGCCGAACACCGTCGCCATCCGCCCCATCCACAGGTAGTGCGCGTCGTTTTGCCCCGGCCGGATGTAGCCCTGGTAGATGTCGTAGGTCCAGACCGTGTTGAAGGCGGTGACGTTGCCGGCCATGCCCGACATGAAGCTGGCGAGCAGGGCGGTCAGGCCGAGGCCGAGAAGGCCCGGCGGGTACAGCCTCTGGAGCAGCAGCGGCAGCGCCAGGTTGTAGTCGGTCTTGCCCCCCTCGGTCAGGCCGTCGGGGCCGAACAGCGCCAGCGCGACCATCCCCGGCAGGATGACCAGGAACGGGAAGAGCATCTTGGGAACGGCGGCGACGATCGGCGTGCGCCGGGCCGCGTTCATCGACTTGGCCGCCATCGCCCGCTGGATGACCAGGAAGTCGGTGCACCAGTAGCCGAACGAGAGCACGAACCCGAGCCCCATCACCATCCCGAACCACTCGACGCCCATCGGGTTGGCCGACGGGGTGCCCAGGTGGCGCCAGGACTCGGTCATCACCCCGGGGGCGAAGGAGCCGACGATCTCGGGAGACGCCAGCCGCGCCTGCAGGCCGGACCATCCGCCGACCGCGCCGAGGCCCAGGATCGCCAGCGGCAGGAAGCCGAAGACGATGAGGAAGAACTGGAGGACCTCGTTGTAGATCGAGCTGGTCAGGCCGCCCAGGAAGGTGTAGGCGAGCACCACGCACGCGGCGACCAGAATGCTCGCGTTGATGTCCCACCCCAGGAACTTCTGGAACAGCAGTCCCATCGCGTACATGCTGATGCCGGACGAGAAGATGGTCATCACCGCGAACGAGATCGCGTTGAAGGCCCGCGTCTTCTCGTCGAACCGCAGGCGCAGGTACTCCGGCACCGAGCGCGCCCGGCTGCCGTAGTAGAACGGCATCATGAAGACGCCGACGAACACCATCGCCGGGATCGCCCCGACCCAGTAGAAGTGGCTCGTGAGGATGCCGTACTTGGCTCCGCTCGCCGCCATCCCGATCACTTCCTGCGCCCCCAGGTTGGCCGAGAGGAACGCAAGGCCGGTGATCCAGGTGGCCAGGCTGCGGCCGGAGGTGAGGAAGTCCGCGCTCGTGCGCATGAACCTCTTCAGCGCCCAGCCGATGCCGATGACGAACACGAAGTAGAGGCCGATGACCGCGTAGTCGATCGCCTGCAGCTGCATGGGGGGGGATTATAGTAGAGAAATGATGCGCGAATCCCTCCTCGATCGCTTCTGCCGCTACGTCGGCGTGGACACGCAGTCGAGCGCCACCTCCACGACCTACCCGTCCACGGAGAAGCAGAAGAACCTGCTGCGGCTGCTGGTGGACGACCTGGCGGCCGCCGGCCTCGAGGACGCCGCCATGGACGGGCACGGCTACGTGATGGCCACGCTCCCGTCCAACCTGCCTGAAGGGCACCCGGCGTCGGGCCGCGTCCCGGTCATCGGTCTCGTCGCGCACGTGGACACCTACCACGAGGTGTCGGGCGCCGGCGTCCGGCCGCAGGTGCACCGCGACTACGACGGCGGCGACCTCGTCCTGCCCGGCGACCCCTCGGTCGTCATCCGGGCGGCCGAGGAGCCCGCGCTGGCCGCCTGCCGCGGCATGACGATCGTGACCGCGGACGGCACGACCCTGCTCGGCGCGGACGACAAGGCGGGCGTGGCCGAGATCCTCGAGGTCATGTGGCGCTACCGCGAGGACCCTTCCCGCCTGCATCCCACGATCCGCGTGGCCTTCACCCCGGACGAGGAGGTGGGACGCGGCACCGAGCACTTCGACGTCGAGCGCTTCGGCGCCCGGTATGCCTACACGCTCGACGGGTCGGGCGTCGGCGAGATCGAGGCCGAGACCTTCTGCGCCGACACGGCCGTCGTGACCATCGCCGGCGCCGACGTGCACCCGGGCTACGCCAAGGGAAAGATGATCAACGCGGTGCGGGTGTTCGCCGACCTGGTCATGGCGCTCCCGCAGCACCGGACGCCCGAGACCACGGAGGGACGCGAGGCGTACCTGCACCCGATGGGGGCGAGCGGCAACGTGTCCGAGGTGAAGGGGCAGATCCTCGTACGCGCCTTCACCGAGGAGGGCGTGCACGAACTCGAAGACCTCGTGCGGGCGGCGGCGGCCTGGGCCGAGCGCAAGTACCCGGGCGCGAAGGTCGGCGTCGAGATCCAGGAATCGTACCGCAACATGCGCGACGTGCTGGACCAGCACCCGCACGTGACCGGGTACGCCGAGGAGGCGGTCCGGCGTGCCGGGATCGAGCCGAAGCGCTCGTCGATCCGCGGCGGCACCGACGGCGCCCGCCTCAGCTTCATGGGCGTGCCGACCCCCAACCTCTCGGACGGCAGCATGAACTTCCACGGCAAGAAGGAGTGGGTGCCGCTCGAGTGGATGGAGAAGGCCGTCGAGACGACGCTGCACCTGATGGACGTCTGGATCGAACGTACTCTGGATCGAACGTAGCGGATCGAACGTAGCGGATCGAACGTAGCGCGGGGCTTCAGCCCCGCGGATAGGAGCCTTCGTTTGACTTCCCTGGCGCCCTACATGCAATGGGCCAAGCAGCATCCCCACACCCGGTGGGATCTCACCGGGAGCAACCTGGTGGCCTGCGAGCTGGACGACCTGCCCGGCGCCCGCGAGGCGATCGAGCTCGCTGGCGACGATGACGAGGGGTACCCGCCGCTGGTCGAGGCGATCGCGGGGCGGTACGGCGTGTCGCCCGCGATGGTGGCCACCGCGCAGGGGACGTCGGGCGCGAACTTCCTCGTGTACCTCGCCCTGGTGGAACCCGGCGACGACGTGCTCGTCGAGCGGCCGGGGTACGACCCGCTCTACGGCCCGATCGAACGCCTCGGCGGGCACGTGACGAGGTTCGACCGCCGGTTCGAGGACGCCTGGCGCCTCGACCCGGGCGCGGTGGAGCGTGCGCTCACGCCGCGCACCCGCCTGGTCGTCCTCACCAACCCGCACAACCCGACGGGCGTGCTGGCCGGCGACGCCGACCTGGAGGCGGTCGGGCGCCTGGCCGAGCGGGCGGGCGCTCGCGTGCTGGTGGACGAGGTCTACCTGGACTCGGTGCCCGGGGGGCCGCGCCGCGCCGCGGCCACGCGCGGTCCGGCGTTCATCACGACGTGCAGCCTCACGAAGAGCTACGGCCTGCCGGGTCTTCGCTGCGGGTGGGTGCTCGCCGCGCCCGACGTGGCCGAGCGCGTGCGGCGCGCGCGCGACGTCGTGGACGGCACGGGGGCATTTCCCGCCGAGCGGCTGGCGGCGCTCGCGTTCGAGCGCCTCGACGCCCTGGCGGCGCGCGCGCAGGCGATCCTGGGCCCGACCCGCGCCGCCCTGGCCCGCTTCCTCGACGCCCACCCGCAGGTCGACTGCGTGGGTCCGTCGGGAGGAACGACGGTCTTTCCGCGCGTGCGCGGCGTGGCCGACGCCGACCCGCTCGTGGACCGCCTGGCTCGCGACTTCGAAACCGGGGTCGTCCCCGGCCGGTTCTTCCAGGCGCCGTCCCATTTCCGGATTGGCCTGGGCGGCCGGCTGAATGTGCTGGAAGAGGGCCTGAGACGGGTCGGGCAGGCCATCGCCAACCAGCCCGGGGGCGCCGGGTAGTTGGATCGCTAATCCAAGCGTTTGGATGGCGTGTGACGGGATTCCGGCGGTCCGGCCCGTTTTCGGTTCGTTTCTGGGGGCGTTTCGGCTGGCATCTCTTCTGCTCTTGCTGAAGACGCTCGGTACGATTCGTCTCTCCGCGGCGTTCCCCGGACCCCCGGTTCGGCGTCACGGTCACGGTCGGGTCCGGCGGATCTGTCAGTCTTCGCACCCCCCTGGCGTTTCACCTTCGCCACGGCGTGCCCGGTGCCTGCTCGCGGGAGCGGCGTGCCAGGGCTGCGCCGCGTGCGGCGGCCCCTTGGCGGTACGCCGCGGCGTGCGGCTCGTTTCGTCGTTCGCGTTCGTCAGCGTCGTCTCGTCCGTTCGTCGTTCGTCGTTCGTGGGCTCGCATCCGTCCCCGGGGGGGGCGGGTGCCCGGGCGGGTGGCCTCGGGGGCCTTCCCCCGGAATCACAGGGAGTAGACATGACACGTTACAGGGCTCTGATCGTGCTGATCGCACTGGCCCTGCTCTGCGCGCCGTCGGCCATGGCGCAGGAGCAGCGCGGGGCGATCGCGGGAACCGTCAAGGACTCGTCGGGCGGCGTGCTGCCCGGCGTGACCGTCGAAGCGAAGAACATCGCGGTCGGCAGCGTCGCGACCACCGTGACCGACGCCGTCGGCGCGTATCGTTTTCCGGCGCTCGCACCCGGCCGGTACGAAGTCACTGCCAGCCTGACCGGCTTCAACGCCCAGAAGTTCGAGTCGGTCGAGATCCTGCTCGGGCAGATCAAGACCGCGGACTTCGCCCTGGGCGTGGCCGGTCTTTCCGAGACCGTGCAGGTGTCGGGCGAGACGCCGCTGGTGGACGTCCGCCAGAGCGCCCGCTCGACCAGCATTCGCGACGAGCAGATCGACATGCTCCCCAAGGGCCGCGACTTCACGTCGGTCGTGACGCAGGCCCCGGGCGCCAACAGCGAGGGGAAGCTGGGCGGCCTCTCGATCGACGGCGCGAGCGCCGGTGAGAACCGGTACATCGTGGACGGCGTCGAGACCACGAACCTGCAGAACGGCACATCGGGCAAGGCGCTGATCGTGGACTTCCTCGAGGAGGTCCAGGTGAAGTCGTCGGGCTACACGGCCGAGTACGGCGGTGCCACGGGCGGCGTCGTCAACGCGATGACCAAGAGCGGCACCAACAGCTTCCACGGGAACCTGTTCGGGTACTTCGAGGGCGACGCCCTCGAGGGCGCCGCGAGGCCGACGCTGCGGACCAACCCGAACAACAGCCGGCAGGCCGAGTACGTGACCTACCCCGAGGACTCGTGGAACCGGATCGATCCGGGCGCCTCGCTGGGCGGGCCGATCCTGCAGAACAGGATGTGGTTCTTCGGGGCGTACCAGCCGCGGTTCACCTCGACCGACCGCGAGGTCAGCCCGACGACCGCCGTCAACCCGAACGCCAATACCTTCACCGAGTCGCAGACGGTGCGCGGGCAGAACATCTCGGCGAACACGACCGGGCAGTGGGGCAACAGCCTCCGGACGCGCATCGCCTACAACAACAGCTGGTCGAAGACCGAGGGACAGCTTCCCCTCCTGACCGGCACCAACGCGGCGACGACCAACTTCGGCATCGACACGACCAACCCGAACTGGAGCGTCGCGGGCACCGCGGACTGGATCGTGAAGTCGAACTTCTTCGTCGGCCTGCGCGCCGGCTACTACTTCTCGGACCGCATCAACGACGGCGTGCCGGCGGTGGATCGCTACACGTACTCATTCAGCAACGTCGGGCTGGCTGGCGTGCCGGCGCAGTACCAGCACAGCAGCGGCTACGCGAACGTCTTCACGAACAACTCGACGACCCGCGACCAGCAGACCCGCCTGAACTTCCAGGTGGACAGCACCTACTACGCCAACTTCGGCGGGCAGCACACCTTCAAGGGTGGCGTCCAGCTCGACCGCGTGGGCAACAACGTCCTGACGGGCGAGCTGGGCAACCGCGTCACCATCCGGTGGGACTCGGCCCTCTCGGGGCTCCGGGGCGCCTACGGCTACTACTCGGTCCGCAGCAACGCGACGTATCCCGAGATGGGGTTCGTCACCGAGGGTGACGTCAGCACGACCAACGTCGGGTTGTTCATCCAGGACGCCTGGACGGTGAACAACAAGCTGACGTTGAACCTCGGGCTGCGCACCGAGCGCGAGCGCGTGCCGACCTACATCACCGGCGCCGGGTACCCGAAGTACGCCGTCGAGTTCGGCTTCGCCGACAAGATCGCGCCGCGCCTCGGGTTCGCCTACGACGTCAAGGGCGACGGCAAGTGGAAGGCGTTCGGCTCGTGGGGCGTGTTCTACGACATCTTCAAGCTGCAGTTGCCGCGCGGCTCGTTCGGCGGCGACAAGTGGCTCGAGTACTACTACGCGCTCGACAACCCCAACCCCGAGGCGCTGGCCGCCGGGGCCAACTGCCCGCCCGCCTGCGAGGGCACGCTGATCCGCGGGCCGATCGACTTCCGGCACGTGTCGCTGGGCGCCGACGCCATCGACCCCGACCTCAAGCCGATGAAGATGCAGGAGGCCTCGTTCGGCCTCGAGCACCAGCTCAGCAACCTCATCGCGATGAGCGTGCGCTACGTCCACAAGCGGCTCGATCGCGGCATCGAGGACGTGGGCACCCTCGACGAGCAGCAGAACGAGATCTACATCGTGGCCAACCCCGGCTACGGGCTGGCGAGCAAGGTGTACGACGTCAACGGCACCGTCTTCGAGGGCGTCGAGTACCCGAAGGCGAAGCGCGACTACGACGCGGTCGAGTTCGCCGTGTCGAAGAACATGTCGAACAACTGGTACCTGCGGGCGAGCTACATGTGGAGCCGCCTGTATGGCAACTACTCCGGGCTGTCGCAGTCGGACGAGAACGGGCGCACCGACCCGAACGTCGGCCGCGCGTTCGACTACCCGATCATGATGTTCAACCAGGACGGCAAGGCCGAGTACGGCCCGCTGGCCACCGACCGGCCGCACCAGTTCAAGGCGCAGTTCATCTACCAGATGCCGTTCGGCACCTCGCTGGGCCTGAGCCAGTACGTGGCGACCGGCGTGCCGATCACGCCTGAAATCACGGTCATCCCGCCCAACAACTTCCCGATGCAGTACCTGGGTCGCGGGGGCGGCGGACGGATGCCGATGTACTCGCAGACCGACCTGAGCCTGCGCCACGCGTTCAACGTGGGCGGCTCGCGCCAGGTGCAGTTGATGGCGGACGTGTTCAACCTGCTCAACCAGAAGACGGCCAACAACAAGCAGATGAGCATGCCCTACGACCAGGGCGTGGACTTCAGCGAGACCGATTTCTACGCGGGACGCGTGGACTTCGCCACGCTGGTCAACGGCCTCGACAAGGCGTCGACGTACCTCATGGACAACGGGTACCAGGCGCCCATCACGGCCCGCATCGGCGTGAAGTTCGTGTTCTAGACAGCTGGTAGGGCAACCCTTCAGGGTTGCCGTCAGCGGGTTCTGAACGGTAGGGCAACCCTTCAGGGTTGCCGTCAGCGGTGGAGCAGGGCTTCAGCCCTGCTCGACAGCGGACAACAAGGGGCCGCGCGACCGATGTCGCGCGGCCCTTTTTGTCGGTCCGGCAATCCCGAGGGGCGGGGCCCTACCGGATGCTCACCAGCTCGATCTCGAAGACCAGCGTCGCGTTGGGGCCGATGGTCGGGCCCGACCCGCGCATGCCGTACGCCAGGCTGCCCGGGATGAACACCTGCCACTTCGACCCGGCCGGCATGAGCTGAAGGACGTCGGTCCAACCCTTGATGACGCCCTTGACCGGGAAGGTCGCGGGCTGGCCGCGCTTGTAGGAGCTGTCGAACTCGGTCCCGTCTATCAGCGTTCCGCGGTAGTGGCACACCACCGTCTGCTCCAGGGTCGGCTTGGGCCCGGTGCCGGCGGTGATGATCTTGTACTGGAGTCCGCTCGGGAGGGTGACGACCCCTTCCTTCGCCTTGTTCGCGGCAAGGAACGCCTCGCCCGCCGCCTGGTTCTTCTCGCCGGCCGCCTGCATCTCCGCCATGTTCCTGGCCACCATCACCTTCTGCAGCTCCGTGATGACCTTCTTCGCCTCATCGTCGGTCAGGAGTGTCTTGCCGCCCGACAGCGCATCCTTGAGGCCCTGCGCGAAGACGGCCGGGTCGACCTCCACGGATCGGGTCTTCAACTGGCCCCCGAGGTCCATCCCCATCGCGTAGCTCAACTTCTCCTTGTCGGTCTTCAGCTCCGCGGCGCCGCCCTGTGCGAGCGCCACCGCCGGGACCACCGTCATCGCAAGCGTCAGAACCCATCGTGTCGTCATGTGCATCGTCCTCAAGATGACTGGACCATCACCGTCCCGTCGTCGACCTGCTTCTTTACCTCGAAGTGCCACTTCCAGATCTCGTAGATGGCCGGGTAGACGACCAGCTCGAGGAGGAACGACGTGAAGATGCCGCCGATCATCGGCGCGGCGATCCGCTTCATCACGTCCGATCCCGTCCCGGTGGCCCACATGATCGGCAGGAACCCGATGAAGGTGGTCGCGACCGTCATGAACTTCGGGCGCAGCCGCTTGGCGGCGCCGTGCACGATCGCTTCCTGGAGCGCGGCGAGCGAGGTGCAGCCGGCCCTTCTTCCTCGCATCCTCGTACGACAGGTCGAGGTAGAGCAGCATGAACACGCCGGTCTCGGCGTCCACGCCGAGCAGGGCGATGAGGCCCACCCAGACGGCGATGCTCATGTTGTAGCCGAGCAGGTACAGGAACCAGACGGCGCCGATCGCCGAGAACGGCACCGCCAGGGCGACGATCGCGGTCTTCACCATCGAGCGCGTGTTGAAGTACAGCAACAGCAGCATCAGGAACAGCGTCAGCGGGATGACGTAGGTCAGGCGCTGGCGCACGCGCTGCATCGCCTCGTACTGGCCGCTCCAGAGCGCCGCGTAGCCGGCCGGCAGCTTCACCTTCTGCCGGATCAGCGCGTCGGCTTCCTCCACGTAGCTGTCGAGATCGCGCCCGTCCACGTCCACGAACACGTACCCGGTGAGCAGGCCGTCCTCGTTGCGGATCATCGCCGGGCCGCTGGCCACCTTGATGTCCGCCAGCTGGCGGAGCGGGATCTGCCGCTGGCCCTCGGAGGCCGGCACCAGCACCCGGCCGAGCGCGTCGAAGTCGGACCGGAAGTCCCGCATGTAGCGGACGTTCACCGGGTAGCGCTCGCGCCCCTCGACCGTGGTCGTGACGTTCTCGCCGCCGATCGCGTTCTGCACGACCGCCTGCGCCTCGTCGATGCTGAGGCCGTAGCGGGCCAGCTCCTCGCGGTTCCACTCGACGTCCAGGAAGAAGCCGCCGCCCGTCCGCTCGGCGAAGACGTTCCGCGTGCCGCGCACCGCGGGCAGCGCCGCCTCGATCTGGGTGCCGATCTCCTCGATCGTCGCCAGGTCGGCGCCGGAGACCTTCAGGCCGACCGGCGTGCGGATGCCGGTGGACAGCATGTCCGATGCGCGCCTTGATCGGCATCGTCCAGGCGTTGGAGACGCCCGGCAGATCGAGGGCCTCGTCCAGCTGGTTCACCAGCTCCTCGCTGCGAGATGCGGTCGGGGGTGAAGGGGCGGAAGACCGGCTTCAGCCACTCGGGCGCCCACCCGGAGTACCACGTCTCCACACGCCGCCACTCGGATTTCGGCTTGAGGGTGATCACGGTCTCCAGCATCGAGAGCGGCGCGGGGTCGGTGGTCGTGTCGGCGCGGCCCGCCTTGCCCAGCACGCGGTCCACCTCGGGAAACTGCTTGATCACCCGGTCGGTCACCTGCAGCAGCCTCTGCGCCTCGGTGATCGAGATCCCCGGCATCGTCGTCGGCATGTAGAAGAGGGCGCCCTCGTCGAGCGGCGGCATGAACTCCGAGCCCAGGCGCATGAAGACGGGCACGGTGGCCAGCGTCAGGACGACGGCCCCGGCGATGACCGACCACTTCCAGCGCAGCGACCACGCGGACGACCGGTTCGTACACCCGCATCAGGAAGCGGCTGATCGGGTGATGATCCTCCGAGCGGATGCGGCCGACGAGCACCGTGTTCGCGACGCGGCGGAGCCACGTCGGGCGGAAGCTGAACGGCTCGAGGCGGGTAAAGAGCATCCGCAGCGCCGGGTCCAGCGTGACGACCAGGAACGCCGCGACGAGCATCGCCAGCGTCTTGGTATAGGCCAGCGGCTTGAACAGCCGCCCCTCCTGGGCCTCCAGGGTGAGGATGGGCAGGAACGAGACCGCGATCACGAGCAGCGCGCAGAAGCTGGCCGGCGCCACCTCCTTCACGGCCTCGACGACGACCGCGCGGTAGTCGCGCCGTCCCGCGCTCCTCGAGCTTCTTGTGCGTCTGCTCGACGACGACGATGGCGGCGTCCACCAGCTCGCCCATGGCGATGGCGATGCCGCCGAGCGACATGATGTTGGCGGTGATGCCGAGCGCCCGGAACGGGATGAACGCGATCAGGACGGCGACCGGGATGGTGATGATCGGGATCAGCGCGCTGGGGATGTGCCAGCAGGAACAGCAGGACGATGAAGACGACGGTGAGGATGACCTCGACGAGCGTCTCGCTGACGTTGCTGATGGCGCGCTTGATCAGCTCGGAGCGGTCGTAGATCGGAACGATCTTCATCCCCGCGGGCAGGCCGGGCTCGACCTGCGCGATCTTCGCCTTCACCCGGTCGATGACGTCCAGGGCGTTCTGCCCCTGCCGCATGACGACGATGCCGGACACGACCTCGCCCGCGCCGTCGAGATCCGAAACGCCGCGGCGCAGGTCGGGGCCGATCACCACCTGCCCGATGTCGCGGATCCGGATCGGCGTCCCGCCCTCGCTGGCCGAGACCACGATGCTCTCGATGTCGGCGATGGAACGGGCGTACCCGCGCCCGCGGACCATGTACTCGGTGCCCCCGAACTCGATCAGGCGCCCGCCGGTCTCCGAGTTGCCTCCCCGGACGGCCTCCACGACCCGCTGGATCGGGAGGCCGTAGTTGCGCAGACGGTTCGGATCGACGTTCACCTGGTACTGCCGGCCGAACCCGCCGATCGACGCGACCTCGGCCACGCCCTTCACCGACTTCAGGTAGTAGCGGAGGTACCAGTCCTGGTAGGAGCGGATGTCGGCGAGCGATCGCTGGCCGGAGGTGTCCACCAGGGCGTACTGGTAGACCCATCCCAAGCCCGAGGCGTCGGGGCCCAGCTCGGTCTTCACCCCTTCGGGCAGGTTGGACAGGACGCCGGACAGGTACTCCAGCGTGCGGGTGCGGGCCCAGTAGATGTCGGTGCCGTCCTCGAAGATCACGTAGACGAACGAGTAGCCGAAGTCGGAGAAGCCGCGCACGGCGCGCACCTGCGGCGCGCCGAGCATCGCGCTGACGATGGGGTAGGTGACCTGGTCCTCGACGATATCGGGGCTGCGGTCCCACTTCGAGTAGATGATGACCTGCGTGTCGCTGAGGTCGGGCTGCGCGTCGAGCGGGACGTGGAACAGCGACCAGGCGCCGGCGACGGCCGCGGCGGCAATCACGAGGAGGACGACGAAGCGGTTCTTGACCGAGAAGTCGATGACCCGGGTCAGCATGGCCTACGTTCCCTGGTGATACTGCCCTGGATTCGCCTGGAACTTCGTCTTGCAGTCCTCGGAGCAGAAGTAATAGGCCTTGCCCTCGTGGCGCAGGGTCAGCCCGGCCGCCTCCGCCTCCTTCGGGTTCACGTCCATGCCGCAGACCAGGTCCTTCACGTTGCCTTCAGGCGCAGCCGGCGCCCGGGTCGCGACCTTGCTTGCCGAGGGCATCGGCATGGTTGCGCGAGGCGCTCCGGGCTCCGCGTACCGGGCCGGGTTCTCCTGGAACTTGCGCTTGCAGTCGTCCGAGCAGAAGTACTCGGTGTGGCCCTCGTGATCGAGCGTCCGCCCTGCCGCCACCGCGCGCTTCGCGTCCACCTCCATGCCGCAGACCGGGTCGGTTTCCGGGTTGAAGATGCCCGCGGAGACGGCTCGCATCCGGCTCTCGGAATCGAGCAGGAAGTTCGCGGACCCCACGATGCGCTCGCCTTCCATCAGCCCCTTGACGACCTGCACGCGGTCGCCGAGGCGCCAGCCGGTCTCCACGCGCCTGGCCTCGAAGTTCCCGTTGCCGCGATCGACGAACACCGTCTTGCGGAGGCCCGAGTCGAAGAGGGCGTCGGAGGGAACCGTGATCGCCGGGGGCATCTCGACGTCGAGCTCGACGTCCACGAACATGCCGGGCTGGAGCACGAAGCCGGGGTTGTCGAGCTCGAAGCGCGTCTTCAGGGTCCGGGACTGCTCATCGAACTGCGGCAGGGCGTCGGCCATGCGCGCCTTCAGCCGGCGCCCCTGGTAGAGGATCGTGGCTTCGCCCCCCGCCTTCACGAACTGGCGGTCCTTCTCGAAGATGTCCGTCAGCACCCAGACGCGGCTCAGGTCGCCGATCTGGTAGAGCTCCGTCCCCTGGTCGAACCGCTGCCGTGGCGAGATGTTCCGCGCGAGCACGAAGCCGGAGACGGGCGAGTAGATGCCGACGTGCGGGGAGGCGGCGCGAGTCCGGTGGATTTCCTCGATCTGCAGGTCGTCCATGCCCAGGCCGCGCAGCGAATCGATCGGGTACTGGGGGTTGGCGCTGCCCGCCGTCCGGATCGACGCCTGGCTGAAGTCCCTCGTCTGCTTGTCCAGGGGCTGGTTGGCGGGGATGCTCAGGAGGAACAGCCGCTCGGTCGCCAGCAGCTCCTTGGTGTAGTAGGACCCCAGCAACTGACCCTTCCTCACGAAGCGGCCGACCGTATTCTCGCGCAGGTCGACGATCCAGCCATCGACTGCCGCCACGATCCGGTACAGCCGCTGGTCGTCTACGGCGATGCGGCCCGGGACCCGCAGCACCTGGGACGTGGCGTCCGTTCGGACCTCATCCGTCCTCATGCCGATCAGCTGTTGCCGGGCGGCGCCCACGACGACCATGCCCGGGTTGTCCAGCCCCCCGGAGCCGGACGCGCCCTGCACCGCCGCGACCGGCTCGAGGCGCATGCCGCAGATGGGGCAGTCACCTTGATGGTCGGCCTTGATCTGGGGGTGCATCGGGCAGGTGTACGTGGCCGACTGCGCCGCCGGGGACGACGAGCCGGCCGGGGCGGCCGGACGCCTGGCCACGTACCCGGCGAAGAAGATGGCGACCGCGCAAATGACGCCGACGAGAACCTTGGCGGGCCTCCGCATGAGTCTTTCTCTTCTTGCTGCGATCAACGAAAAAGGGGGAGGAACCGCTCCCTCCCCCAAAGACTACCACCCAAGTCCACCGAACAGCCTTCACCCTTCCGAGCGGGGATGGGAGAAGGGGGAGGGAACGCATCCCTCCCCTTGAAGAACGTCCTACTGACCCGTGCGAATCGGGAACGGCAGCGCGTTCGTCCAGGCGGACGAGCCGGCGCTGTTGTTCGCCCGGATGCGGAAGTAGTAAACGGTATTGGCTCTGAGCTGCCTCGTCTGAGCCACGGTCCTCAGACCACCCGCCACCGGGGTGCTGTTCCGGCCCTGCGTGAAGCCGAGGTTGGTGGCCCGTTCGAGCGTGAAGTCGGTGGGGTTCGAGCCGTTCCCCGCGTCTGGCCAGTTCCAGATCAACGTGGCCGTGTAGGGCGTCTGGCCGCCGCCCGAGCGGGCGACCGACACCTTGAAGTCGATGGGGGCCACCGGACGGGCCGCCACCGTCGCCGTCGCGACGTCGGTCGAGAGGGCCGACCGGCCGATCGCGTTCACCGCCCACACCCGGTACGAGTAGGTGTTGCCAGGCGTCACGGTGGTGTCAAGATAGGTCACGTTGCCCGTGCCGGCAAGCGGTCCGGCCGTTGCGATCGTGGCGAAGTTCGCGCAGCTCGTTGCCGGCGCGAACACGGTGCACCGCTCGACCACGAATCCGGTCTCGTTGGTCGCGTTGTCCAACCAGGCCAGGCTCACCTGCGGCCCGACTTGGACGGTGGCCCCGAGCGCGGGACCCGGATTGGCCGGCAGGGTTGCGGTCGCCGTCCCAACCACCACGGGCCACACGTTGGACGGCGAATCCGCCGACATCGTCGGGAAGTTCTGCAGGCCCGGCGACGTGTCGCCGACCGTGTCACCGACCGCGATGACCCTGTACCAGTACGCCCTGTTGTCCGGGACGTTCGTGTTCCGGAACGTCCGGGCGTTCGCCGGCCCACCCGTCGGGACGACCACCGGCACGAGACCCGTCGCGGACGGGTACACCGTCAGGCCGGTCGTGAACGTCGGGTCGGTCGCCCTCTCGACCCGGTACCCGATCTCCTTGATGGAGTTGTCGAGCCAGGTCAGGGTTACCACCCTGTTGTTGCTGTTGCCGCTCACCACGGCGCTGGTAATCGTCGCCGCCTTCGGCGGGACGGCGAACGCCAGCGCGTGCATGAAGTCCATCTCTTCGTGGGAGAGGATGTGGCAGTGCCACACGTACTCCCAGCCGAAGTTGACGGTGTGGTTCGTCAGATCCGGGAGCGGGTTGCCGAGAGGATCGAACCAGCCGGCGGGCGCCGGCGGGATCAGCGTGGCCCCCTCGGGCAGGCCCGGATCGATCAGCCGGACGCTGTCGGGCACCTCGAACGGGAGCTGATCAGGGGTCGGAACGGTCGGCCTCAGCGCGAGGAAGGTGATCTCGAGCGGGTTGATCTTGATGGTGTCCTTCCAGCCGAGGTCGTTGGGATCCACAGCCACGGTGCCGCCCGTGACCTGCCCGTCCTGGCCCACGCGGTTGATGAGCTGCGCGTGGAACAGGTGGGTGTGGATCGGGTGCGTGTCCACGCCGTTGTGGAAGATCCGCCAGATCTGCGTGCCGTCCGCCAGCGACCCGATCGGGGTGAACTCAATCGAGCCCTTGACGATGTCGGTGGGCGGGGCCGAGTACCCGTACGGGATCAGCACGTGGACCGGGGAGTTCGGGTTGGTGAGTCCGAGCATGCCGCTCATGCGCCCGAACATCGTGTCGTACACGCCGCCCATCTCGTCGTGCATCGCCTTCATCTCGAGCGGAATCGTGACCGCCGAGGCCGCCAGCACGCCGTTCTGGTCGATGGGCTTGAAGGTCTTCTGCGCCTCCTGCACGTTCAGGATGAACTGGGACGCATTGGACGGGAACCCTGTGTTGTTGTAGGCGGAGCCGTACGCCGCCTGCGGGACGATGATCGGGTCCTGGCTGACCTCGAAGACGCCCCGCTTGGTGCCGGTCTTCGCCCAGGCCGCCTCGAGCTTCGCGAGATCGTACGGAGCGGCGGTGCCGGCCACCCGGAACTGCATGATCGTCCGGGTGTTGGGGCCGTACCCGGGCTGCGTGTTCGGCGCGCCGCCCCCGTCCACCCCGTCTCCGTCCCCGGTGTAGTTGTCGTACGGGGCCGCGCCCGCCGGAACGGGCGCCGGCGAGTCGTTGTAGAGGATGAGGGTCTTGCCGGCGTACTGGCTGAAGTCGACGATGACGTCCGCCCGCTCGGCCGACCCCAGGAAGAGCGAGTGCTGGTTGACGACGCCGAAGCTGAAGTACGCCGGGTCCAGGTTGTAGCCGATGGGCATCGGCGGCACGATGTTCGGCTTCGGCATGAAGCCGCCCTCGGTGCCAATCTGGATCCAGTCAGGTCCCTTCGTCGTCGAGTCGGGGATCCCGCTCGGCGTGTCGGCGTACTGGTTGGCCGGCGCGACGCCCACCGGGACCATCTTGACCTCGGTGCAGTCGCCGACGGGAACGCCGCTGACGCCGTCGCACAACACCGTGCCCACGGTGCCGGGCGTCGTCGGGGTCTTCTTGTCAGCCGCCACGTAGAGCTGCAGGTTCCAGAAGCGGTCGTTCGCGGCGTTCAGGATGCGGAATCGCACCGGACCGGCGGGCACGTCGAGGAACGGGTACGCCGTCCCGTTCACGATGGGCGTGTCCATGAAGCTCTCGCCCGGGATGGACGGGTTCGGCACACCGGGCCGCATCGGCGGCTCCCACGGCGCCGTGCACGTGGTGTTGACCGGATCCGGCAGGCCGTCACAGACGGGCTGGTAGTACTCGTTCGGCACGGGGCCGACCTCGATGCACCCGACCGGACCGCCGTTGATGCACTCGGGCGTCGGCGGGTTGAACCACGGGCCGTAGTGCCAGCGGCCGTAGCCGTTCGTCCCGGTGAGGTCCCACGGGTTCTGGACGGTCATGTAGACGTGGGGGTACCAGAGGTCACCGGTGCGGGCCACCCCCGTCGGACCCCAGTTCCAGGTGGGGTCCTGGGCGTAGACCGTCTCGGCGTCCACGAACGTCTTGTCCTGGATGACGAGCGGAGTGCCGATGCTTGGGAGGACCTGTGCGCACTCGCCGGGGTCGAGGATGCCGTTTTGATTCGCGTCGTCCGCGGCGATGGTGCAGGCGTTGTTGGTCGTCTTGCTGACGTTGACCCCGGTGACGTTGGTCCCGTTGATCAGGTCCTGCTCGACGGCGTCGGTCACCAGGTAGCCGCCGGCCTCGCCCGCGTACACGTTGAGGCGCGTGATGCCGTGGGCGTGGTCGTGGTAGAACTGCAGCCGCGCGCTCTGCGCGTTGGTGTAGTAGAAGGTCATGCAGCCGCTGCTTCCGGGAAGCAGGGGATTGGCCGGATCGGAGGCGCAGCCAGCCATGTCCGGAACGTTCCGGGCACTGACGCCCGCCGGGTAGGGCGTGGTCTCGCCCGCCGGGGTGATCCACTGGTGCGTGTTGCCGTCACTGAGCCAGATGGTGTTGTTGCCGTGAAGGTGGATGGTGGCGCGGTTCTGGGTGAACTTGTCGCCCGCGCCGCCCGGGCCGGCGGGCCCGTAGCCCGACCCCGGCACGGTCTCGTCCACGGGGATGAACAGGTTCCCCCCGAGACCGGTCGGCAGTTCGTTGACGAACTTGACCCGCACGGGCCTCGGATCGCCCGGGTCCGCGGCATTGTCAACCTGGATGCCGTGCACCCGTCCCTGCGCGACGATGACGGGGCCGAGGTAACGAATCGGCGCCGGGGCGATGGTATTGTCCTCGACTGCCGTGCACAGACGGCTACCTGCCGGAACCGGCCCCACGATGACACAGCCGGTGGGATTCGTGGCCGCGTCGTACAGGTGCGTGGTGTCCGTGCCGTTGTTCACCTGCACGTAGCCCCGCATCCGGCTCGGCAGCAGCGTGCTGTGGAAGCTCTCCTCGTACTCCCGCAGCGCGATCTCGTAGTAGTCGGAGCCCGGATAGGTGATCACGTCCGGAACGCCAAGCGGAATGGCCTTGGCCGGGGGCTGGCCTCCCCCGCGCGGATCCCAAAGACCCGGGAGCGGGTCCGTGAATTTCGGGATGCCGCCGGTAATCGTCGTGAGGTCGAGTTCCGCCGTGGCTTCCGCGCCGGTTCCGGTCAGATCTGAGATGGTCACGAAGGGAACGTGGAAGCCGGAGCTG
This sequence comes from uncultured Acidobacteriota bacterium, assembly GCA_963813585.1. Lineage (GTDB taxonomy): Bacteria > Acidobacteriota > Vicinamibacteria > Vicinamibacterales > Fen-181 > JARKSS01. The sequence goes on along the minus strand of CAWEZL010000001.1, from coordinate 4,824,105 downwards.
CCAGCCGCGACGGCGATGGCCGTGATGGCGCCGAGGGGCGGGTCAGTGGGAAGAGTAGGCGCCGTGGTATTGACCGTGGCCGTGGCCGTCGCGACGCCGGTGCCATAAACGTCGGTGATCGTGACCGTGGGAGTGGCGCTGTAGCCACTGCCGCCGGCGACAATCGTCAGGTCGGTCAGCAGCCCGAACGACGGCATCGGGCTGAACGCCCAGTTGCCGTAGGGACCGAAGTAGTGCGGCACCCCGCCGGGGCCCTCGATGCCCGGCAGCGGCCCGGCCGCGGCGAGGGCCAGCCCCGCCACGCCCGGCTTGAGGCCGAGGTCGGCGGCGCGCTTGGCGGCGGCCTTCTGCTCGGAGGGCGCCAGCTTCTGGAACTTCGCCGGGTACAACTGGTCGCGGGTGACCTTGCCGGGCTTGGTCTTGCCCTGCGCCGCTTGGCCTGCTGCCGCATCGTCGGTGATCACACCGGCGAGCGACCTGGACGGGATCGGCTCCGGTTCTCCCGCGGGCGCGACGGTCGCCGCCCTGGACGGGACCACGGCCGAGGCTGCCGCCGGGGCCGCGGTGGCCTCGCCGGTCATCGCCAGGGCCGTCGCTTTCGCGGCTGCCGTGGCGGCCGCTCGCACGTTGGGGCCCAGGCCCCATGCGAGGGCGACCACCAAGGCCAGCCCGAACGCGATCCTGATACTGCGTCTGCTCATTGTTGGCTCTCCTTCAAGAACGTCCCCTCTACTCGTTCACGTCCCGCTCGGCCGATCCCGCCGCCATGAAGTCGTACGCGTCGATCGTCGCGGCCACCGCGCACCCGGACCCGGCCCCCCGGCGCTCGTGCCGCACGATCGCCCCCCGGCAGTGCACGCGGGGCCGATCGCGCAGCCCCGGGTTGGGCAGGACGAGGAGGAACTCCAGCTTCGTCCCGGTCGCCAGCGCCGGGGCGGGGCACGTGAACAGCACGCCGCTGCTGCTCACGTTCAGCGTCTGGCCCTCCTGCCACGAGTTCTCGCCGACCTGCCTGTACATGACGGGTGCCGACATCTCGTATCGCGCTGCCCGCGGCCGCTCCAGCAACTGCTGCATTGACGCCCCTCAAGCGGCACACTGCGTACTCACGAAGCAGCAGCGTGTTGAAAATGCCCGCTGTCTACTTTCGTTCCGGAGCGAGAGCTGGACAATGGCAGGAAGGTCACATTTGTCGCAGTACCCAGGTACGAGAGAGACCAGTACCAAGGTACCGGGGGAGGCGGGACGGGAGTCCCATGGGGCAGGGGTCAGGAATCAGGATCAGCGCGCGAGGAACTTCCGGGGATCGCGGGTGAACTGGTCACGGCAGAGCTTGGAGCAGAAGGAGTACGTGTGTCCCTCGTGCGCGGCCATGAGACCGGCCTTGCGCGCCTCGCCTGCATCGACCTCCATGCCGCACACGGGGTCGATGGTCTTCGAGCCGGGGGCCGGTGTCTCGGGGCCCGCGTACGCGGCGGGGTCCTTCTCGAAGGCCGCCTTGCACTCGTCGGAGAAGAAGTAGTAGACGCGCCCGTTGTACGTGGCGGTCAGGGCACCCGGCGAGGTCGTCTCGATCTCGGCGCCGCAGACGGGATCGGTGGCGAAGACGCTCCGGCCGGCTGCGTCATCGGCCGTCGCGTTCAGGTCGCGTTCCGCCGCCGCGATCCGCTCTGCCACCCCATCCTTGCCGGCACCCGCCGCGCGGTCGCGGGCGGGCGTCCGGGCGGCGGGCCGTGCCTCGGGCGGCGGTTGGATGACTGGTTGCGGCGGCGAGCCGGCCGCACGCATGCGGCTCTCGGAGTCCAGCAGGAAGGTGCCCGAGGCGACCACGCGCTCACCCGGCACCAGGCCGGACAGGATCTGGACGCGGTCGTCCGACCGCCAGCCGGTCTCGACGCGCCGGGGCTCGAAGTAGCCGTTGCCGCGGGCCACGAAGACCGTCTTGCTGCGGCCCGAATCGACGACCGCCTCCGAGGGGACGGTGACGGCCGGCGGCAGGGCGACGGGCAGCTCCACGTCCACGAACATGTCGGGCCGCAAGGCCAGGTCGCGGTTGTCCACCTCGAGCCGGACCCGCGCGGTGCGGGTCGTTCGGTCGGACTGCGGCAGGACGTCGCTCACCCGGGCCTCGATCGGCGCGGCCTCGCGGTAGGCGAGCGACACGCGCATCCGCGTGCCCGGCCGCACGTACTGGGCGTCCCCCTCGAAGAGATCGGCCAGCACCCACACGCGGCTCAGGTCGGCGATCCGGTACAGCTCCCGGCCCCGCTCCAGCCGCTGGGCCGGGAAGACGTCGCGCGCGAGCACGTAGCCCGTCACGGGCGAGCGCAGGTCGATGTCGCGCGTGAGCTTTCGGGACTTCGCCAACTCGGAGAGTTGTGCCTCGGTCATCCCGAGATTGCGGAGGCCGTCCAGCGCCGACCTGAGCTGCGCGTTGGTGGCCAGCAGTTGCTCGCTGGCCTCCGCGCGATCGGCCGACACCCGTTCGAGCGTGGTGAGCGCGTAGAAGTACGCCTGCTGCGCCGAGAGGAAATCCGTGCTGTAGAAGGTCAGCAGCACCTGCTCCTTGCGCACGAAGCCGCCCGCGGCCGTCGGGCTGAGCGATCGGACGAGGCCCTCGGCGGTCGCCACCAGCTTGTACACGCGGTTCTCGTCCACTGCGACCCGGCCGACCGTCCTGACCGTGCGGCCCAGGCCCGCCGTCTCGACGGTCGCGAGCCGCAGCCCGATCAACTGCTGCCGCTCGGCGCTGACCTTCAGTACGTTGGGCGGGAGGCCGGATCCCGAGGACGACGGTTCGCCGGCCGACGCCGGGACGAGGCGCATGCCGCACGAGGGGCAGTCCCCTTCGTGGTCCGAGGAGTAGGCGGGGTGCATCGGGCACGTGTAGCGTTGCGCCGCGACCCCGGCGGCGTGCGCCGGGGCGCGCCGGCTCGCGCGCCACGTCACCCACGACCCGGCGGCGAACGCGAGGCCGAGCGCGACGACGACCAGGATGGCAGGAACCACTCTCTTCATGCGGCAGTTCCGCTCGACGGAGAAGGCCCCGCGGGTCGTCGGGCCCGCGGGGCCGCCCTCGGCGACGGCCGTTTACGGCATGACGACCACCGGCCGCATCATGTCGTGCTCCTCGTGCTCGAGGATGTGGCAGTGCCACACGTACTCGTAGCCCCCCGTGCGCGGGCTCGTCGGAACCCTGACGCGCCGGTTGCGTCCCAGCACGTTGACCACCGGGTCGGGAGGCAGCTCGAACTTCATGATCACCCGGGTGACCTGGCCCGGATCCATCCGGACCGTTTCCTTCCACCCGCGCTCGTCCTCGTCGGGCGGGGCCCACGCACTCGCAGGCGGCCCGAAGATCGGATTCCCGTCGGCATCGGCCAAGTAGGTGGCGCGGCCGACGGTCTGGACGGTCACGAGGTGGAAGTGGATCGGGTGCGTGTCGCCGGTCGTGTTGTAGACGTCCCACACCTCGACGTTGCCCGCCTTGTAGTCCTCGCGGACCGGGTCCACCGCATCGAGGTAGAGGGTGCCGTGCTTCGTGAAGTTCACGTTGGTCACCTCGTCGGTGCCCAGCATGGCGATCAGCCGCCCGTACGGATCGACGCCCTCGTTGAGGGTCTTGTTCCGGAACACGGTCCCCGCGGGGGCCTCGAACCCGTTGCCGAGCAAGGCGGTCGGAACGAGCAGCCCCAGGCTGACCTTGGCCAGCTCCGCGTCCACGGCCTGCTTCAACTGCGGCATGGTGAGCCCCGAGTAGGCTCCCGGCGCGATGGTGATCCGCATCATCGTGCGCGTGTTGGGGCCGCGGCCGAGCGGGCCCCCGGTGCCGTCCGGGTTCCCGGTGTAGTAATCGAGGAAGGTGTCGGCACCGTCCGGGAACGGCGAGCCGGCGTCGTTGTACAGGATGAAGCTGCTGCCGGCGCAGTCGCTGAAGTCGATCAGGACGTCCACCCGCTCCGCCCCCGCCAGCACCAGCCCGTAGCCGGTCGGATCGTGCCCGTAGTACTTCGCGAGGTCGAACGCGCCGTTCGACGGAACCAGTGCGGACGCCGGCAGGAACCCGCCCTCGGTGCCGATGACGAGAAAGTCGGGCGCGTTGTGGGCCGCCGTGTCCGCCTCGCCGGAATTCGCCCCGTCCTCACGGTACAACTGGAGGTTGAACACGCGCGACTGCGTGCCGTTCAGCATCCGGAACCGGTGGACCCCGGCCGGCAGGGTCAGGTTGGGATAGGCCATCCCGTTGATGACGATGTTGTCGGCGAAGAACTCGGGGACCGCGGAGATGTCCGGCAGCAGGTTCGGATAGCTGCCACCCTCCGGGTGCTCCTCCTGCTCGCCGTAGCGGGATGGATAGTCGAGGTCGCCGACGCGGCCGAAGGCATCGGCCTGCTTCTTGAAGCTCTTGTCCTGGAGCGCGAGCGGGATCCCGGGCAGTTGGCCGGGCAGGATCGACCCCGCCTCGCCGAACATCCGGATCTCGTCGTTGTCGACGATGACGTACGGGGCGGCCAGGCCGGCATAGGCGTTGAGCCGGGTGATGCCCACGGCGTGGTCGTGGTACCACATGAGGCGCGCGCTCTGCGCGTTCGGGTACCAGTAGTCGTCGGTGGGGAGGCCCAGCCGGTTTGGAAGCCACCTGACCAGCGAGGGGCCGTGGGCGCCGGTCGGCGTCGTCCAGTGGAACGGGCCGCCGTCGCTGGGCCACGGCACGAAGCCGCCGTGGAGGTGTACGGCCGCGCGGTTGACCTTCTGCCCGGTTTCGGCGCCGGGCAGCGTCGTGTCGACGGGGAGCGGGTGGACCGGGGGGAGCAGGTTGATGAAGTTGACGCGGACCGGCGTCCCCTTGGTGGCGACGATGGCCGGGCCGAGGTAGCGCCACCTCGGCAGGCCGGAGGTCGCGTCCGCGTAGCCCCAGAGCCGCGAGGACGGGAGGTCGGGATGGAAGGACTGCCGGTACTGCCCCATCACGATGCGGTAGAAGTCGGCCCGCGCCCCGGCCTGGCCGTACAACTTCGTGTCCGCAACGGCGACCGGGATGCCGTTCGGCCCGAGGCCCGGAAGCGGGGCGACGAACTTGCGCAGTTCCCATCTCGGGGGCGTCGCCTGGCCGAGCGCACGGCGACCGACCAGGGTGACGCCGGCGCCAGCGATTGCGGACGTCTTGATGAAGCTGCGTCGCGAGACCCTCGTCATACAGCACTCTCCTCGTGCTCGGGCCGGCGTGAGCCGGCGGTGCCCGATCCGGATGATGGAAGAAGTTCCGGGTCACACTATTGACGTGACCCGCGAGCAGGGCAATAGCCCGGTGGTCCCGGTGGGCACGTGACGGAAGTCACAAGGACGACGGGACGAAAGTACCGCGGCGGGCACGGAGGCCGGCGCTACTGTCGCGCTGCGCCGACCAGCTTGTGGTGCAGGGCGTACAGGGCGAGCTCGAGCCGGTTCGACACGCCCACCTTGTCGAAGATGTGCGAGAGGTGGTTCTTCACCGTCTGCTCGCTGAGGTTGAACTGCTGGCCGATGTCCTTGTTGGACGCGCCGCCCAGGATCGCGGCGACGATCTGCAGCTCGCGCTTCGTCAGCATCGCCGCGGGCGAGGGCGCCTGCGTGCGGCCGACGCCGGCCCGCAGGTGCTGGACGATGTCGCTGACCCGCTCGTGGCCGACCCAGTACCCACCCGAGGTCACCGTGTCCAGGCACTTGCAGAGCAGGTGCGTGGCGCACTCCTTCAGGATCACACCTCGCGCGCCGAGTTGCAGCACCCGCACGCTGTCGGTCGTGTCGATCGACGCCGTCAGCAGGATCACCTTCACCTGAAGGCGCCGCTCGGCGATCTCCTGCAGCGCCTCGACGCCGCCGGCGCCCGGCATCGCGAGATCGAGCAGCAGGACGTCGGGCCGCAGCGCCTCCACCTGCTGCACCGCCTCGAGCCCGTCGCGCGCCTGCCCCACCACGTGGAACCGCGCCTCTGCCTCGAGCAGGCGGCGGAGCCCCTCGCGAAAGATCGGGTGATCGTCGGCGACGACGATGCGAATCGGTCCCTGTTGATCAGGCATGGTGCCTTCCCGGGATGGTGATGTCGAGCCGCGACCCCGCCCCCGGCTGCGACGACACCGTCAGCCGGCCGCCAACCGCGCGCACGCGCTCGCCGATGATCACGGGCGAGATGTGCCGCGCGTCGAGCTGCGCCGCGTCCAAGGTGCCGTCGAACCCGAAGCCGCGGCCGTTGTCGTCCACGCTGAGCAGCCACCCGTCGTCCTGCCGGCTGAGGCGGACCATCACCGTCGTCGCCCCGGAGTGCTTGCGCACGTTCGCCAGCGCCTCGCGGACGATCGCCGCCACCTCGCGGCAGACGCGCGGCGTCAGATCGATATCCTCCTCGGGGCAGGAGAGCCGGGCCTCGATGTGCGTCCGGTTCCGGAAGTGTGCGATCTCCGCCGCGAGGTGCTCCGCCAGCCGGTCGGGTCCGACGTCGGCGGGCTTGAGCACCTGCATCAGGTCGCGCAGGTTCAGGATCTCGTCGGTCAGGACGGCCTGGATCCCGCTGAGGTCCGCCGACGTGGCGCAGGCGCCGGTGCCGGCCTGGCGGCGCAGGACGTCGATCTGCATCTCGATGCCGATGAGCGACTGGATCACCCCGTCGTGCAGTTGCCGCGAGATGTCCGCGCGCTCGAGCGCGCCCGACCGCGACCCCAGCCGGCGCTGGAGGTAGAGGTTGAACAGCGCCGGCCCCACCTGCCCGAGCACGACCTGGAGGAAGCGCAGGTTGTCCTCTCCGGGCCGCCAGACCCCGGGGTCGAACAGGAACAGTCGCCCCTGCCAGCCTTCGCCCGCCATCGACGTCAGGCACAGCACCTCGTGCCAGTCGAACGGCGCCCGGAGCAGCGGCACCAGGTCGACCCGCGTCGTGAAGCACTCCCCGGACGCGTCGAGCGCGGTAACCCGCGCGTCACCCGCCTCGTAGCGCCGGCGGACAGCCCGCCAGCCCTCCGCGCGTGGCGGCACCTCGAAGAGCCAGGTGCCGCAGGCGATCCGAGTGTCCTGGCGAAGGCGGATCGCCGCCCGCGCCCCGCGCTCGCCGGCCAGCGCCTCCCACAGGAAGACGCGGTCGCTGTCACTGTCGGCGATGACGAGCATCGCCCGCGGTGCCGACAACTGCCGCAGCAGGCAGTCGAGCACGTTCTGCACGCTGGCAACCAGCCCCTGGTGCGGGCGGATGCGGCCGAGGATCTCGGCGGTCGCCCACGTCTGTTCGCGGTGCCTGCGCTCGTCCTCGGCCAGGTACCCGACGAGCCCGGTCCCGACCACGAGGTACACGACATCGATCGCCACCACGTGCCAGTCCACCGCCGGGCCCATCGCCAGCCACGTCCGGACGCCGGCGTCGGCCACCGTCGCGACGCTGGCGGCGCCGCCGGAAATTGCCGTCTCGAGCAGGCCGAACCGGAAGCCCGCGGCGAGCAGGGGGAACAGGAAGTACCCGAGGAAGGGGCCGTTCACGCCACCGTTCGACGCGAACACGGCCACCGTCCAGGCGAGGTCGGCCGCGTGCAGCCCGAACACCGGGGGAGCCTCGTCGCCCTTCCGGCGCGACAACGCGAACCAGAGGAGCGCGCTGTAGAGCGCGAAGGCCGCAGGCGCGGTTGCCCCCGCCAGGTCGGCCCGGGACCGATGCTCCACCACCAGCGCGGCAACCGAGGCCACGGCCAGCACGACCCGGGCCGTGGACAGGCGCCGCTCCACGGTGAGCGCGTGGCGTGCGTTGACGACAGGCCGCGTGCCGGACAACGCCCGAAGCCCCAATCGCTCGGCCAGCATCCTTCCGTCGCCCCTACTTGTGCCCGAACCGGTAGATCGTCGTGCTCGTGAACGCCGCCCCCGGCCTCAGGACTGTCGACGGGAAGGTGGCGTGGTGCACCGAATCGGGGAAGTGCTGTGTCTCGAGGCACAGGGCCGAGTACCTGCCGGTACGGCACCCCGTGCCGGTTCTTCAGGGACCCGTCGAGGAAGTTCCCGGAGTAGAACTGCATCCCCGGCTCGGTCGTCAGCACCTCCATCGCGCGGCCGCTCTTCGGATCGACGACGCGCGCCGCGAGCTGGGGAATCGGCGCCTCCGTCCGGCTGTCCGCCTCCTTGCGTAGCACGTAGTTGTGGTCGTAGCCGACCGGCGGGCCGCCGGGTACCTGCTTGATCCGCGCGCCGATCGCGGTCGGGGTGTTGAAGTCCCAGGCCGTCCCCTTCACCGGCACGATCTCGCCTGTCGGGATGAGGCGCTCGTCCACCCTGGTCATCCGGTCGGCGGCAATCATCATGACGTGCCCGAGGATGTCGCCGGCGCCGTCGCCCGCCAGGTTGAAGTAGCTGTGGTTCGCGAGGTTGATTGGCGTGGGCTTGTCGGCGACCGCGTGGTAGTCGAGGCGCAGCTCGTTCGCGTCGGTCAGCGTGTAGGTGACGCTGACGTCGAGCGTGCCGGGGTAGCCCTCGTCGCCGTCCGGGCTGCGATAGCTGAACTTGACCGCGGGCCCGGTCGGGGACTTCACCTCCTCGGCCCGCCACACCACCTTGTCGAACCCCTTCCTGCCGCCGTGCAGGTGGTGGACGCCGTTGTCGTTGGCCGCCAGCCTGTACGTCTTGCCGTCCAGCGAGAAAACCCCGCGGGCGATGCGGTTCGCCACCCGGCCGACCGTGGCGCCGAAGTACGGGACGCCGGCGAGGTACGGCTCGAGGCGGTCGTAGCCCAGCACGATGTTGGCCGGCTTGCCCGCGGCGTCCTCCACGTGCAGTTCGGCCAGCGTCGCGCCGTAGGTCATGACCTTCGCGACCATCCCATGGTGGTTGGTCAGTGTGTAGAGGTCCACGGCCACCCCTTCCTTCGTCTTGCCGAACGGCGCCTTCTGCACGGGCGCCGCCGCGCCCGTGGCCGGCTGCGGTGCGGCCGTCCAGGGTGCGGCCGCGAGGCAGCCGAACGTCAGACAGGCTCCTGCCAGGTGTCGTGCGCGCAACATACCGTTGTTCTCCGATCCACGGGGCTAAAGCCCCGTGCTACGCCTGCCACGATCCACGGGGCTAAAGCCCCGTGCTACGCCTGCCGAGTCTCACCGACAGCGTCGTGTCGACCCACTCGCCCGGGCCGTCCGGGATGGTCACCTCCACGAGGCGCGACAGACCGTCGCGGCCAGCGTCCTTTCCGCCCTCGACGCCCAGGACCTCGAACGGCACGTCGAGGCGCAGCCGGTAGGTGCGCCCGCGCAACCCCTGCAGCCGGGCGCGGTACGTGCCGCCGGCCACCGACGTCTCGACGACCCGCAGGCGGCGCGATTCATCGCCGAGCGCGAGCGGGCCCTGGACCGGCGCCAGCTCGATGCCCGGCCGCACGCGCAGCGTCACGGTGCGAGGGGTCGAGACGACCGCGAGCGGCATCCCCGCCTCGCCGCGCCCGCCCTCCGCCTCGCTGCCCGGCGGCAGCGCCAGCCGCACGCCCACGGCCAGCCTCTTCCCGAGGTTCGTCACGGCGATCGCGTACCCGCCCGGCTGGCGGCGAATCTCGACGTCGCCGACGCCGTCGCGGAAGCGCAGCCGCCTCACGCGCAGGAACGGCCAGCCCGCGGGAAGGCGCGGCGTGAGCTGCAGGCCCCGGTCGGTTTCCTCGAGGCCGACCAGGCCGCGCATGAGCGCCGAGGCGAATCCCGTCGTCGCGAAGAGCTGGTGCGGCACGGCGGCGTCGATCGAGCGCAGGCGGTCGCCCGACAGCAGCTCGGGGATGAACCCGCGCGCCTCGAGGAACGTCAAGTCGGCCAGCGCGTCCACGTATTGCCAGCCCGCCTCGGGGCGCCCGCCCGTGTAGAGCGCGAGGGCCGCCCAGCCCGAGAGGAAGGGCCACGAGGCGCCGTTGTTGTACGAGAGCGGCTCGTACAACTTGCTCTCGCGCGACAGCATCCGCGCGCCCCAGTCGGTGGCCAGGCCGGCGCTCGCCAGCTCGTCGAGCATCCCCGCGACGGCCGGGTGCCCTTGGTCGAACACGCCGCGCCAGATGCCGAAGGCCGGCCAGTCGGTCTCCTCGGCCTGCCCGGCCCCGCTCTTGAGGATCGCGAAGTTGATGCGTCGCCGCGCGTCGTCCAGGAAGCGGCGGTTGATGGAGGCCCTGGCCTTCGAGGCGGCCGCTTCGGCCGACGGCACGAAGCCCGGCTCGGCCAGGCGGGCGAGGTCGATCATCGCGGCCGACGCCTCGGTCCAGACGGTCGCCAGGAAGACGTCGGTCTGCACGTCGGCGCTGCGCAGCGCGCCGGTCTCGATGACGAGGCCCGCCTTCGTGTTGTCCATCAGGCCGTCGCCATCCTCGTCGGTGGACACGCAGTAGTCCCACGCCTTGCGCATCGACGGCCAGTAGTCCTTCGCGAACGCGGCGTCGCCGGTCGCCCGCACGTAGTCGCGCACCGAGACGATGTAGAGCGGCGTCGTGTCGGCGTGGTAGTAGCCGTAGGGGTAGTCCTCGAACCAGCGGATGTAGCCGGCCCCCTGCGACAGCTCGTGCATCATCTTGCCGTCGGCGCGCTGGCGCTCGCGCAGGAAGTCGAGCGACCGGCGCACCGTGTCGAAGTCGCCGTAGGCGGAGATCGCCCAGTTGTTGATGAAGGTGTCGCCGCCGAAGAACCATCCGAACCCCGGCCGCTCGGTCGTGCCCGACGGGCCGAGGCCGGCGATGAGACCGCAGCCGAGGTGCGGGTTGCAAACAAACCCCTTGTCGAGCGCGACCTTCGCCCACTCGAAGGCGAGGCCGATGCGCGGGTCGGGCGTCTCGACGCTGGTCAGCTCGTCGCGCAGGCGGCGGTAGTGCCCCTCCTGCTCGCGGTAGAGCCGCCCGGCCGAGGCCAGCAGGGTCGCGTAGGTCGTCTTCGCCGCGTCCAGCTTCTCGACGCTGCCGGCCATCGCGATCGGGATCAGGCCCTGCCGCGCCTGCTCGGGGGTGACTCGAATGGCGAACTGCGACGGCGCGTCGGGCAGGTTGTGCGCGGGCTGCTCGGGCGGGGCCAGGCCGAACGGCGACCCGACGATCGCCGCGTTCTTCCGGCTGCCCTCGCCGACGACGAACGCCTTCAACCCGTCATCCCAGTAGCTGTACTGGCCGCCCAGCGCGGCCGGCCACATCGGCTTGAGGTCGGGCCTGAAGCGCACGACGATGGTGAGGGGCTCGGACGTGCGGACGTCGAGCAGCACCAGGCCGCCCGGCTCGTCGCGCGGCACCAGCCAGGTCGCGTCCACCGTGAAGGACGCATGCGCGTAGCGCACCGTGGCCGACTCGGGGCGGATGTCCACGGTCGAGGCCAGCGAGGCGCCGGGGATCGGGTCGGCGTAGGCCGCGACGCCGAACGACAGGGTGAAGTCGTGCAGCAGCTTCAGGGGGTAGGCCCAGGCCTCGAACGATCCGTCCTCGCGGCCGAGGAACGCGGCGCGAAGGCCCGAGGCCTCCATGTATCGGCCGGGCCGCACCGGGCCGGCGAGCGCGATGGGGTTCGCCCCGCGATCGAAGCGCGGGATCGGTGCGGGCTGGGGCCGGGGGGCCTGGCCCGAGGCCGCGACGGACGGCGCGAAAGCGCCCGCCAGCCACAACGCGAGCAACAGGGCCGGGCGCGGGCGTATCATCGTGCGGAACTCCGGAGGGCGAGCTGGAGCATGGAAGGGCGCGGACCATTCTACCCGGACACCGGCGGGGATGACGACCCGCGGGTGGCCGTGCGGCGCGGCGGGACGCCCGACCCGAGCGGCGCTGTCGTCGTCTGCTGGCTGCAGCGCGCGGCCCGGGCGGACGACAATCCGTCGCTCGACGTGGCCATCCTCGAGGCGAATCGCCTGGGCCTGCCGGTCGTCGCGCTGTTCGTGGTGCGGGCGGGATGGCCCCGGGCCACGGCGCGGCACTACCGGTTCATGCTGGATGGGCTGGCGGAGCTCGGGCCGCCGCTCGCGGCACGAGGGGTGGCGTTCGCGCTCAGGGAGGGCGACGAGGGCGAGGTGGCCCGCTTCTGCAGCGAGGTCCGCGCGGCGCTGCTCGTCGGCGACGAGAACCCGCTGCGCGAGCCGGAGCGCTGGCGTCGGCAGGTGGCTCGCGAGGTGGCGGTCCCGTACGTCACGGTCGACGCCGACGTCATCGTCCCGTCCGTCCTTCTGGAGAAGGAGCAGTTCTCGGCCGGCACCATGCGCCCGCGCGTACAGCGGCACCTGGAGTGGTTCCTCGTGCCGGGGCCGGGGGCGAGGGCGAAGGTCGTGCGAGATGGAGTCGTAGCGCAGGGCTTCAGCCCTGCGGTACTCGATCACCTCATCGGCGCCTCCCCGGCCGCCCCCGGCTGGCCGGGCGGCGCCAGGGCGGCGCGCCGCGCGCTCCGGCGGTTCGTGCGCGAGCGCCTCGCGGGCTACGCCTCCCGGCGCAACCGGCCCGAGGTGGAGGGCACCAGTCAGCTCTCGCCCTACCTGCACTTCGGCCAGATCGGCCCGCGCGAGGTGGCGCTGGCCGTGCAGGGGGCGGAGGCGCCGGCCGAGGACCGCCGGGCGTTCCTGGACCAGTTCGTCGTGCGGCGCGAGCTGGCGTGGAACTTCGTGCGCTTCAACCCGCGCTACGACTCGATCGAGGGGTGCGAGCCCTGGGCTCGGCGCACCCTCGATGCGCATCGGGCCGACCAGCGTGAATACCTCTACGGGCTGGCCGCGCTGGAGACGGCCGGGACGCACGACCCGCTGTGGAACGCGGCCCAGCGCCAGATGGTGGAGACCGGGTGGATGCACGGCTACCTGCGGATGTACTGGGCGAAGAAGATCCTCGAGTGGAGCGCCTCGCCCGAGGAGGCGATGGCGCACGCGATCGAGCTGAACGACCGGTACGAGCTGGACGGCCGCGACCCGAACGGCTACGCGGGGATTGCCTGGGCGATCGGCGGGAAGCACGACCGCGCGTGGGGCCCCGAGCGGCCGGTCTACGGGACCGTGCGCTACATGTCGTTGGCGAGCACGTCGCGCAAGTTCGACAGCCGCGCGTACATCAGCCGGAGCCAATCCTGATTCCGATTCCGATTCCAATCCGAATCCTACATCCCAATCCCAATCGGGAATCCCGATCGGCGACGATCGTGCCGCGTCGCCGCGGCCCCGTGCCGACTGGATCGGGAGTGTGATTCGTCGATTCCGATCGGGATTGGGATTCGTCGATTCGGATCAGGATTGGGATTCGTCGATTCGGATCAGGATTAGCATTGGCATTGGGATTGGAGAACATGTCCAACACAGTGCGAATCGGGATCTCGTCGTGCCTCCTCGGGCAGAACGTGCGGTTCGACGGTGGGCACAAGCGCGACCCCTTCCTCGTCGAGACCTTCGGCCCGTTCGTCGAGTGGGTCGAGGTGTGCCCCGAGGTGGAGGTGGGCCTCGGGACGCCGCGCGAGGCGATCCGTCTCGTGCGGGACGGCGACGACGTGCGGCTGGTCGGCGTGAAGAGCGCGACCGACCACACCGACCGGATGCGTCGCTGGGCGGCCACGCGCGTCGAGGCCCTCGCGCGCGAGGTGCTGGACGGCTACATCCTGAAGAAGGATTCACCCACCTGCGGGATGGAGCGAGTGAAGGTGTACACGGCGGGCGGGGTGCCGTCGCGCGACGGCCGCGGCCTGTTCGCCGAGGCCCTCATGGCGCGCCTGCCGCTGCTGCCCGTCGAGGAGGAGGGGCGGCTCTCTGACCCGCGGCTGCGCGACCACTTCGTCGAGCGGGCGTTCGCGCACCGCCGGCTGCGCGACCTGTTTGCCGCGCGGTGGACCGCCGGATTGCTGGTGGCCTTCCACTCGGCGCACAAGCTCGCGCTGCTCGCGCACTCGCCGTCCGGCTACGCCGAGCTGGGGCGGCTCGTCGCGCGCGCGGGCGAGATGCCCCGCGCCGAGTTGCGCGCCGCGTACGAGGGGGGTTACATGCGGGCGCTGTCGGTGATGGCGACGCCCAGGCGACACGTGAACGTGCTGCAGCACATCGCGGGCTACTTCCGGAAGGTCGTGGACGAGGCCTCGCGGCAGGAGCTGGCCGCCGCGATCGCCGACTACCGAAACGGGCTCGTCCCGCTCATCGTCCCCATCACCCTGGTGCGCCACCACGTCCGGCGTTGCGGCATCCCGTACCTGCAGGGACAGGTCTACCTCGAGCCGCACCCCAAGGAGCTGATGCTCAGGAACCATGTGTAGGGGCTGGGGCAGCAGCCCACCAGCGACCAGCCATCAGCCACCAGCCATCAGCCACCAGCCACTACAAGGATCAGATCACCGTCGGTTCCGGGTAGCTCGGCGAGCAGGTGCGCGGCGGGCGGCGGCGGCGCACGGCGGCCTCGAGGTCGGCCGCGGCCTTGACCACCCGCGCGGCGAGCGGCGCGCCCGGGGGCATGCGGCTCGCCGCCAGCGAGGCCAGCGCGCCGTAGTGCCAGACGACCAGCGGTCCGCCGCGGAAGCGGTCGAGCACGCCGAGGCCGATCCCCTCGATGTCGCGCGCCGTCGTCTCGATGTTGTGCACGGCGTCGGCCGCCTTGAGCGCCGCCTCGTCCGGCCTCGCGTCCACCAGCTTGTCGAGTTGCGCCTTCTTGCGCTCGAGCCAGTCGGCCGGGACCCCGCCGTCGTTCTTCTTCTCGGTCACCGCCACGACGAGGTCGAAGACCTCTGTGCCGAACTCCTCCTGGAGATACGCGCAGAAGGCCGCGCGGAACGCCATCGGCTCGGCGGGCGCCGGGAGGCGGCCCGCCGTGACCCGGTTGAGCCGCTGCTGCACGTCGGGGCTCTCCCACCTCGTGTCCTCCACCGTGTCGTGCAGGAGCCCGGCCGCGACCAGCGGCTCGTGGTACTCGTAGGCTTCGAGGATCAAGGCCACGGCGACCGGATGGTGGATGTAGGGGATGTCGGTGCCCTTGCGGAACGCGCCGTCGTGCGCGATCCCGGCGACATCGAGGGCCCGCCGGATCCGGGGCGACGGGTTGCGGAAGCGCTCGATCATGGCTGGGCTGGTGGCTCCCTGTTCCGGGCATTTTACACGGTCGTGGCCCTGGTCTTGCTGCTCCCCGGTCGGTTCCATGCGCTACGTCGCCCTGGCTTGCGATTACGACGGCACGCTCGCCCTCCATGGCCGCGTGGACGAGCCGACGCTCGCGGCGCTCCGGCGCCTGCGCGACTCCGGCCGCCGGCTGTTCCTCGTCACCGGCCGGCGCCTCGACGACCTGCAGTCCGTCTTCCCCGACTACCGCCTGTTCGACCGGGTCGTCGTCGAGAACGGGGCGCTGGCCCACGACCCGGCTGGCCGGGAGACGCGGCGGCTCGCCGAGCCGCCGCCCCCCGCCTTCGCGGCGGCGCTCCGCGAGCGCGGCGTCACCCCGGTCGACGCCGGCGAGGTGATCGTCGCGACCTGGCGCCCCAACGAGGTGCCGGTGCTGGCCGCGATCCGCGACCTCGGCCTCGAGCTGCAGGTGATCTTCAACAAGGACGCGGTGATGGTGCTGCCACCCGGCGTGAACAAGGCGAGCGGCCTCGCGGCGGTCCTGGCCGAGATGCGCCTCTCCCCGCACAACGTCGTCGCGGTGGGGGACGCGGAGAACGACCACGCGCTGCTGCAGTCGTGCGAGTGCGGCGTGGCCGTGGCGAACGCGCTGCCGATGCTCAGGGAGCGGGCCGACCTGGTCACCCGCGCCGGCCACGGCGCCGGGGTGACCGAGCTCATCGACCGGTTGCTCGCCAACGACCTCGACGACTTGGCCGAGCCGCTGAGGCGTCACGAAATCCTGCTCGGCCGTGATGGCGGGGGCGGCGCGGTGTGCCTGCCGCCGTATGGGCACTCGGTGCTGCTCGCCGGATCGTCGGGCGGCGGGAAGTCCACGCTGGCGAACGCGTTCCTCGAGCGGCTCGCGGATCGCGGCTACCAGTTCTGCCTCGTGGATCCCGAGGGGGATCACGAGGGCTTCGAGGGCGCGGTCGTCCTCGGGACCGGCCGCAAGGCGCCCGAGGCGAGCGAGGTGCTGGCGCTGCTCGGCGCGCCGGCGCAGAACGCGGTCGTCAACCTGACCGGCGTCCCGCGCGACGAGCGACCCCGGTTCTTCGAGGGGCTGCTGCCGCGGCTGCAGGAACTGCGGTCGGCCACCGGGCGCCCGCACTGGCTCGTCCTGGACGAGGCGCACCACCTGCTGCCGCGCGAGCGGCGGACGTCGGGGGCGGTCGTGCCCCGCCGCCTCCGCAACGCGCTGCTGATCACGCTGGAGCCGTCGCTGGTGGCGCCTGAAGTGCTGCAGTCGATCGACACGCTGCTCGTGCTCGGCGAGGATGCGTCGGCTGCGCTTCGCGACTTCGCGTCCGCGGCCGGCGAGGGCGCGGCCGTGCCGTGGACGGGGACGCTCGATCGCGGCGAGGCGGCCATCTGGCTGCGGGGTGCGCAGACCGTCCGGCCCTTTACCGTCGAGCCGCCGCGCGCCGCGCACCGCCGCCACCGCCGCAAGTACGCCGAGGGCGAGCTGCCCGAGGACGTGCACTTCGCCTTCCGCGGCGCCGAGGGGAAGCTGAACCTGCGGGCCGAGAACCTGCGGAGCTTCGTGCGGATCGCGGACGGGGTGGACGAAGAGACCTGGCTGCACCACTTCAGGCAGGGGGATTACTCCCGCTGGTTCCGGACGGTGATCAAGGACGAGGAGCTGGCGCGGGAGGCCGAGGAGGTGGAGCGGGCGAACATGCCCTCGTCCGAGGGCCGCGCCCGGATGCGGGAAATGGTGGAACGACGCTACGCCGTCTGAAAGGGATGGAGCAGGGCTTCAGACCTGCTCAGCAAGGATCGTTACTTGACCGTCCTGCGGAACAGCGCCGTGAGCGCCACCTCCTCGCCGCCGCGGCGCACGACGACCTGCGCGCGGTCGCCCCAGCGCTTGGCGGCCATCAGCCGGTTGTAGGCCTCCTTGTCGGTGAGCGGCGTCCCGTCCACCGACACGATCACGTCGCCCGCCTTGATGCCGGCGCGCTCGCCGACCGAGTCCTTCTGCACGATGATCACGCGCCGCGCCGTCTCCCCCTGGCCCACGGCCGTGGAGATGCCGAGCGACGGGTAGTGCGAGTCGATGGCGTGGGGCAACCCCCAGAGGAAGTTGGCGTAGGAGGCGCGAACCGAGGTCACCGCGCCGTCGGGGCCGTTCACCGTCACCGGGATGAGGCCGGCGATCTCGCCGTCGAACCAGTTGCGGGCCTGCCGCTCGATCCCGAGGCCGTAGGCGACGTGCCCGAGGCCCACCAGCACGACCATGATCGCGTTGGGGTCCTTCGCCTGCTTCCACGCCTGCACCGCGTTGTAGCCCATGGTCGCGTCCCAGGTCGCCTGGGCGCTCAGCATGTTCTTCCACATCTCGTCGCTCATGCCCTGGCCGTGCACCGGGCCCTGCTCGCCCTCGAAGGTCGTCTTGAAGTAGAGCAGGTGGTCGGGGTTGTCGGCGTCGATCCGGCTGGGGATGTGGGCGGCCTCCTCGGGGCTGAGATTGGCGAGCCCCTTCTTGCGCACCGAGGCGACCACCTCGCGCGGCGTGTTCACGGCGAACATCGGGATCTTCCGGTCGCGGGCGAAGAGGAAGATGTCGCGGTAGTAGAGCCAGTTGTAGCCCCAGTTGTCGTACCAGCGGGACGACCTGAGGAACTCCTCCTCGGAGAGCCCGCCGCCGTGCCACTCGTCGAGCGCGCGCTGCGCCGTGTAGGGGTACATCTCGAGGCCGACCAGCACGCGGCGGCCCGAGTCGGCCAGCGCCTGCAGCACCCGCAACTGGATGCGGTGGCTTTCGAGGCTGGTGTGCTCCTCGCCGAGGAGCAGGAGGCCGGTCTTCGCGAGGCGCGCGGGCAGGTCCTCGGGCGCCAGCGTCTCGCCGGTCGCCGTGTCGGTGATCGCGTCGAGCGCCAGCGGGGCCTCGCGGTCGCGTCGCGCGGCGTCGCCGATCGCCAGGTGCAGGATCTTGTTGTCCGCCCGGGTGGACGGGGCGGCCAGGACCAGGGCGAGCAGGGCCAGGCAGGCGCGGGTCATCATGGGCCGGATCGTACTACAGGAGGCGCACGGGGTGGCTGCGCGTCCTGTCGGGCTTGACCTTGCCTCGGCTGCTGCTTCACGATCGCGGCCACCACAATGGTCGAAACCCTCCTCGTCGTCGCCGTCGTGCTGTTGTTCGTCCTCCTGGCGCTCGCGATTGCGCTGCTGGTGCGCCGCGGGCACGCCGCGGAGCTCGAATCGATCGCGTCGCGGGTCCAGGCGCTGGCGGCCGACCACGAGCGGATCGAGCGGACGGTGCGGGAGGAGATGACGCGCGGCCGCACCGACGCGTCCGCCCAGGCGCGCGCCCTGCGCGAGGAGGTGGCCGGCGCGCTCGACCGCCTGGCCGAATCGCTGCGGAAGGGACAGTCGCTGACGGCCCAGGGGCAGGCCGAGCAGCTCGTGGCGTTCGGGCAACAACTGGCCTCGCTCGGCGAAGCGACCGACCGGCGCCTCGAGGCGCTGCGCGGCACGGTGAGCGAGCAGCTGCGCGCCATCCAGGAGGACAACGCCGCCAAGCTCGACAAGATGCGCGAGACGGTGGACGAGCGGCTGCAGGGGACGCTCGAGGCCCGCCTCGGCGAGTCGTTCCGCGCGGTCAGCGAGCGCCTCGAGCAGGTGCAGCGGGGCCTGGGAGAGATGCAGGCGCTCGCCTCGGGCGTCGGCGACCTGAAGCGGGTGCTGACCAACGTCAAGACCCGCGGCACGTGGGGGGAAGTGCAACTGGGCGCGCTCCTCGAGCAGGCGCTCTCGCCGGCGCAGTTCGAGACCAACGTCGAGACGCGCGAGCACAGCGGCGAGCGCGTCGAGTTCGCCGTCCGCCTGCCGGGCAGGGACCCCGCCGACGACTCGCCCGTCTGGCTGCCCATCGACGCGAAGTTCCCGCACGAGGACTACCAGCGCCTGACGGACGCGGCCGAGCGGGGCGACGCCGAGGCGGTCGAGGCGGCCGCCAGGCAGCTCGAGAACCGGGTGAAGGTGTGCGCCCGCGAGATCCACGACAAGTACCTCGACCCGCCGCACACCACCGATTTCGGGGTCCTGTTCCTCCCGACCGAGGGGCTCTACGCCGAGGTGCTGCGACGCCCCGGCCTGGCCGAGACGCTGCAGCGCGACTGCCGCGTGCTGGTGGCGGGTCCCACCACCCTCTGGGCGATCCTCAACAGCCTGCAGATGGGGTTCCGCACGCTCGCGATCGAGCGGCGCTCGAGCGAGGTGTGGACGGTGCTCGGCGCGGTCAAGACCCACTTCGGGCGCTTCGGCGAGCTGCTCTCGTCAGTGCAGAAGAAGCTGCAGGAGGCGACCAACAAGATGGACGTCGTCTCGCGCCAGAGCCGCACGATCGAGCGGAAGCTGCGCGACGTGGAGGAACTGCCCGCCAGCCAGGAGCCCGAGGACCTGCTGCTCGCCGCCCCGCTCGACCTCCTCGACGACGACGACGCGGCCGTGTGACGGAGGCGGGCGTCAGCCCTTCGGCGGCATGCGGCGGATCAGGCGGCCCATGATCTTCGCGCTCCGCTTCTTCTGGAGGATCGCCCGCTCGTCCTGCTTCTCGGTGAAGTGGCGCGCCTCGGCCTGCAGCTTCAGGTAGCTCTCCAGCCGGGCGGGCGCCAGGCGGCCGTCCTCGACCGCGCGGCGCACCGCGCAGCGCGGCTCGGTCTCGTGCGCGCAGTCGCCGAAGCGGCACCCGTCCGCCAGCGCGGCGATGTCGGGGAAGGCGCTGCCGAGCGCCTCGCCCGCCTCCCAGAGCTGGATCTCGCGCAGGCCCGGCGTGTCGATGATCAGTCCGCCGCCGGGCAGCACGATCATCTCCCGGTTCGTCGTGGTGTGGCGGCCGCGCCGCGCATCCGCGGTGAGACCGCCGGTCCGCAGCAGCTCCCGGCCCACGATCCGGTTGATCAGGGTCGACTTGCCGACACCCGACGAACCGAGGATCGCCACCGTGCGCCCCGGCTGGAGGTACCGTCGCACGACCTCGACCCCCCCCTCGGCCATCGCCGTCGTGGCGTGCACGGGGGCGCCGGCGGCGACCTCCTCGATCTCGCGCACCCTCGCCTCCACGTCGTCGCAGAGGTCCGCCTTCGTCAGCAGGACCACCGGCTGCGCGCCGCTCCTCCACCCGGTCAGGAGGTACCGCTCGATGCGGCGCAGGTTGTAGTCGGCGTCGAGCCCCATCGCCAGGAAGACGGTGTCGATGTTGGCCGCGACCACCTGCTCCTGGGTCAGGTCGCCGGGGACCTTCCGCGAGAAGCTGCTCGTGCGCGGCAGGACGTGGAGGACCGAGCCGCGGGTCTCTTCCGGGTTCAGCCGCACGGCCACCCAGTCGCCGACCGCGGGGTACTCGACGGGGGCGGACGCCTCGTGGCGCAGGCGGCCGGCGGCGCGCGCCAGCCGCTCGCCCCGCTCGGTGAACAGCCGGTAGAGGTGCTGGTGCGCGAGGGCGACGCGCGCCGGGACGACGTTCGGCCGCGCGAGGGGCTCGAAGGCGCGCGCGACGTGGTCCGACCACCCGAGCGTGTGCAGGGACCAGCCGGCCTCGGGGGGCAGGCCGCTCATCGCCTCGCCCCGCGGCCGGGGCCGGCGCCGCTCAGCGTGCGCGCGGCCAGCTCGCGCAGGTCCTCGAGGTCGAGCCGCTCGCCGGCGTCCGGCACCTGGCCGGGCTCGATGAGCACGACGTCGGGAAGCGCGGCCGCCCGCTGCAGGGCCGCGGGCGGCACCGCGCCGCCCGCGAGGCGCAGGAGCCGCTCCAGCGAGTCGGCCGCGTGGCGCGCGGCGTCGAGCGCCTCGAGGCGATCCACCACCCTGAGCGCGAGGCCGCCGTGGCTGACCGCCTCGCCAGGTGAGAGGCGATTCAGCAGGTGCATGGCAATCGAGCCGCCGCCGACCTCCTCGAGCACGCGCCCGGCTGCCGCGCGGGTGGTGGCGCTCCGGTCCTCGAGACCGGGGAGGATCGCCTCGAGGGCGGCCGGGCCCAGGTGGCCGAGCGTGGCCGCTGCGGCCTCGCGGGCCGTGGGGTCGGGGTCGCCCAGCATCGCGGCCAGGGCACCGGCCGCCCGTGGTCCGCCGACCCGGCCGAGCGCCCTGGCGGCTTGCACCCGGGTCCCCGCGTCCCTGTCCGACAGCGAGGCTTTCAGCAGCTCGACGCTGGCCTTCGCGACCGGCTCGGCGTCGACTTGCCCGGCGCCGACCCCTGCCGCCGCACCGACCTCGTCGAACCGGCCGTGCAGGGCCGCGTGCAGCGCCCGCTGCCCGTCGCCGTCGGGCGTCCAGGCCGCCCCGCGCAGCGCCTGCGCGGCCGCCTGGCGCAGCTCCCGATCGGGCCGGCACAGCGCCCCGATCAGCGCGTCGATCGCAGCGCCGCGGCCGACGGCCGCCAGCGCCTGGACGACCGCCGCCTGCACGCCGCGATCCGGATCGGCGAGCGCACGCTGCAGGGCCGGCACCGCCTCGTCGGCCCTGGTGTCGCCGAGCGCCTCGGCGGCCGCGCGCCGCGTGGCCGCGTCCTTGTGGGCGAGCGCCGCGGAGAGGGTTCCCACGGCCCCGGCGCCGGCGGTCCGTGCCAGCGCCCTGGCGGCGAGCTGCCGGAGCGCCGACCGATCGTCGGCCAGGGCGCGCGCCAGCCCCTCCGCGGCCCGCTGGCCGCCGATGGCGCCGAGCGCCGTGACGCTGCACTCGCGCACGCGGGCGTGCCGGTCGCCGGCGGCCGCGAGCAGCGCGGGCACGGCCGCCTGGCCCACTGCGGTCAGGGCCGCGACGACGGACGCGCGCACCGCCGCCGCCTCGGCCTCGGCGCGCACCGCGTCGGCGCCGCGCGCGGCGCCGAGCAGCGGCGGCACGACCGCCTCGCCGCCAATCGCGCCGAGCGCTTCGATCGCGGCGCACCGGACCGCGGGCTCCGCGTCCTGGAGGAGCGGCTCGAGCTCCGCGGCATTCGAGGCCCGGCCTGCCACGCCGAGCTTGCGGGCCGCGCGCGCCCGCGTGCCGGCGTCGCGCGACCGCAGTTGCAGGGAGGTCAGCCAGTGCATCGCGTCGATTGTACCCGCTGGGGCCTTTGCGCGTAGAATCGGGCCGCCCTCGGTGCCCGCCCATCCAGGAGACTTGCCATGTCGCGTCTGACGATCCGCTCAGCCACCTGCCTGGCGGGCCTGCTGACCCTTGCCGCCGGCTGCAGTCCCCGCGTCGAGCCGGCCGATCTCGTCCTCCGCAACGGCGTCGTCGCGACCGTTGACGCCAGCCGCCCGCGCGCCGAGGGCCTCGCCGTCAAGGGCGCGAAGATCGTCGCGGTGGGGACGAGCCGCGAGATGGAGGCGTACGCCGGCCCGCAGACCGAGGTCATCGACCTCGCCGGCCGCTTCGCCATGCCTGGCTTCATCGAGTCGCACGCTCACTTCACGGGCGTCGGCGCGGCCCGGATGCAGCTCGACCTGATGAAGACCACCAGCTGGGACGAGATCGTCGCGATGGTGGCCGAGGCGGCCTCGCAGGCGAAGCCGGGCGACTGGATCACCGGCCGCGGCTGGCACCAGGAGAAGTGGACGCAGCCACCCGACCCCGCGGTCGAGGGATTCCCGACGCACGATCTGATCAGCCGCGCGGCCCCCGACAACCCGGTGTTCCTGACCCACGCGAGCGGGCACGCGTCGGTCGCCAACGCGAAGGCGATGCAGCTCGCCGGCATCACGCGCGCCACGCCCAACCCGCGCGGCGGCGAGATCCTGAAGGACGCGACGGGAGAGCCGATCGGCGTGTTCCGCGAGACCGGCGACGCCCTGGTGGAGCGCGCCCTGCGGAGGGACCGCGACCGGCGGACCGCCGGGGAGGTCGAGGCCGAGCTGGACCGCGAGGTCGAGCTGGCCGACCGCGAGTTCCTGTCGAAGGGGATCACCAGCGTCCACGACGCCGGCGCCTCGTTCGCGACCGTGGACCGCTACAAGCGATTTGCGGAGGCCGGCAAGCTGGGCGTCCGACTCTACGTGATGCTGAGCGAATCGAACCAGAGCCTGGCCGCGCAGGCGGCGAAGTACCGGATGGTGGACGCGGCGAACGGGCACCTCACCGTCCGGGCCGTCAAGCGGCTCGCCGATGGCGCGCTGGGCTCGCGGGGGGCGTGGCTGCTCGAGCCGTACGCCGACGCACCGTCCACGGGCCTCAACACGTACCCGATGGACCAGCTGGCCGAGACCGCGCGCATCGCGGCCGCCAACGACCTCCAGTTGTGCGTCCACGCGATCGGCGACCGGGGGAACCGCGAGACGCTGAACGTCTACGAGGCGGCGTACCGGGCGGCGGGCCGACAGGACCTGCGCTGGCGCGTCGAGCATGCCCAGCACCTGGCCGCAGCGGACATCCCGCGATTCGGCGCGCTCGGCGTCATCCCCTCCATGCAGGGGATCCACTGCACCTCGGACGCGCCGTACGTGCTCGCGCGGCTCGGTGCGGACCGCGCGGCCGAAGGGGCGTACGCCTGGCGCAAGCTGATGGATGGCGGCGCGACGATTGCCAACGGCACCGACGCCCCCGTCGAGGCGGTCGACCCGCTGCCGGGCTACCACGCGCTGGTGGCGCGCCGCCAGAAGAACGGCGCCGTGTTCTACGGCGACCAGGTGCTGACCCGCGACGAGGCGCTGGCCGCCTACACCTTGAACGGCGCGTATGCCGCCTTCGAGGAGAAGACGAAGGGCTCGCTGATCCCGGGGAAGTACGCCGACATCACGATCCTCTCGGCCGACATCACGAAGGTGCCCGAGGCCGACATCGCGAAGGCCGAGGTGGTCTGCACGATCGTCGGGGGAAAGGTCCTGTACAAGAAGTAGCGCGGGGCTTCAGCCCCGCGTCACCCCCCTGACCTCGATCGCCGGCCGGATCGGCGGCGTCGGCGGGTCGCCGGGGTACGCCACCCGTTCGAGGAACAAGCCGGAGGCCGGCGCGGTGAGCCGCGCCGGCCACGGCGACCGTTCTTCCAGGAACCCCGCCGCCTGCTCGGGCGACAGGCCGCCGCGCCCCACCTCCACGAGCACGCCGACGACGCGCCGCACCATCTTCCAGATGAAGTGGGACCCGCTGACGCGCACCAGCACGAGGTCGCCGTGCTCCTCGATCAGCATCGGGTCGAGCGCCACCTTGGTCGATCCTTCCTCCGGATCGGAGTCGGTGAACGAGCGGAAGTCGTGCATCCCCGCGAACCGCGCGGCCGTCTCACGCATCGGCCGCAGATCGATCGGGTCCTTCACCCACCAGACGAACGCTTTTGCGAAGGCGGTGCGCCGCCGGGCCACCTGGTACAGGTAGCTGCGCGACGCGGCGCTGTGGCGGGCGTGGAACCGGTGCGACACCGGCTCGGCCCCCATGACGTGGATGTCGGCGGGCAGGCCGTCGTTCACGAGGCGGCGCCACGGCTCGGGCGAGACGCCGTGCCTGAGATCGACGTGGGCGATCTGCGCGAGCGCGTGCACCCCGGCATCGGTCCGGCCCGACCCCTGGAAGTCGAGCGGGTCCTCCCCGGCCGCCTCGCGGATCGCGCGCAGCAGCTCGCCCTGCACGGTGCGGGCATTGGTCTGGATCTGCCAGCCGCTGTACCGCGTTCCCGCGTACTCGATCGTCAGCTTGTATCGCGGCATGCGGCCGGTACCTCAGATTCCGTCCTCGACCCTCGGCCGCGCGGGGCGCTGGCCGACGCGGCTGCCCGGCGGCACGCTGTGGGTGAGCCACACGTTGCCGCCGATGACCGATCCGGCGCCGATCGTCACGCGTCCCAGCACCGTCGCGCCGCTGTAGATCACCACGTCGTCTTCCACGATCGGGTGCCGCGGAAGCCCCTTGACCGGCTTTCCCTCGGCGTCGAGCGTGAAACTCCGGGCGCCGAGCGTCACCCCCTGGTAGAGCCGCACGCGCCGGCCGATCTCGCTCGTCTCGCCGACGACGACGCCGGTGCCGTGGTCGATGAAGAACGACTCGCCGATCTGGGCGCCGGGGTGGATGTCGATCCCCGTGCGCGCATGCGCGTGCTCGGTGATCATCCGCGGCAGCAGCGGGACGCCGAGCCGCGCCAGCCGGTGCGCCACGCGCTGGCACATGATCGCGAACACGCCAGGGTAGCAGAGGATCGTCTCGGCCGGGCTGGTGGCGGCCGGGTCGCCGACGTAGGCGGCCTGCACGTCGGACGCAAGCAGCCGCCGGATCGCCGGGAGGTCCGAGAGGAGCCGGTCGGTGACCTCCAGCGCCTGGCGGTCGCACTCGGCGCAGTCGCCCGGGCGGCGCTCGCGGCAGGTGAAGCAGAACCCGCGGCGGACCTGTCCGGACAGCCGCGTGGACAGGCGGTCGAGGCTCGCGCCGACGTGAAAGCGCAGCGCCTCCTCGCTCAGGGAACGCGTCGCGCCGAAGTAGCCGGGGAAGAGGACCGCCCGGAAGGTGTCGACCAGGCGGGCGACGCTCTCGGCCGACGGCAGGCTCGGGTGCATCCCCTGCGTGCTCGGTCGCGTCAGCCCGTCGTCGGCGCAGAAGGCGTCGATGACCTCCGACAACCGCCTCGCCCCGGGCCCGGTGGAGGGGATGCCAATCCGCACCTGCCGCCGCTCACCACTGTCGCTCATATCGGGATCCTACCCACAACCGGGGTCAGATGTTGAATTCAACGATCTGACCCCAGTGTAGGTACAATGAGCCCTTCGCCGACAGCTGAGCCGTGGAGGGGAACCGTCCGCCATGTCGATCATGCGACGCCTGATCCTCGCTGGCGCGGAGAACGTGTGGCTGCGCGAGCGCGCGATGCGCGCCCCGTTCGTTCGCCGTTCCGTCTCGCGCTTCATGCCGGGCGAGGCGGTGGACGACGCGCTCGAGGCGGCGCGGCAGATCGAGGAGCGGCCCGGGGTGGGCACGCTGCTGACGCACCTTGGCGAGAACCTGGCATCGCTGGCCGAGGCCGAGGCGGTGACCGCGCACTACCTCGAGTTGATCGACCGCGTGCAGGCGGCCGGGCTCGATTCGCGGGTGTCGGTGAAGCTGACGCAGCTTGGCCTCGACCTCGGGTCCGCCGAGTGCTTCCGCAATGTGCTGGCGCTGGTCGAGCGCGCCGAGCGGGCCGGCAGCATGGTGTGGATCGACATGGAGAGCTCGGTGTACGTCGATCCGACCCTCGACATCTTCCGGCGCCTTCGCGAGCGCACCTCCCGGGTGGGCGTGTGCCTGCAGGCGTATCTCCGGCGCACCCCCTCGGACGTCGACACGCTGTCGCCGCTCGGCGTCGCCATCCGCCTCGTCAAGGGCGCGTACCGCGAGCCTCCCTCCGTCGCCTTCCCGAAGAAGGCGGACGTGGACGAGCAGTATTACCGGATCGCGCGACACCTGCTCGACCCCGCGCTTCCGCCGGCCACCTTCCTCGGCATCGCCACGCACGACGAGCGCCTGGTCGAGCGGCTGCGAACGACCGCGGCGGCCGGCGGCGCCGACCGCGGCCGGTACGAGCACGAGATGCTGTACGGCATCCAGCGGCCGCTCCAGGACAAGCTGGTGCGCGCGGGGGTGCCGCTGCGCGTCCTGATCAGCTACGGCGAGTTCTGGTTCCCGTGGTTCATGCGGCGCCTCGCCGAACGCCCCGCCAACGTCGTGTTCGTTGCCAGGAGCCTGCTGCGCGGGTAAAGTGACACGCGACACCAGCTCACCGGGGAAGTGGCTGGTGGCCAGTGGCGAGTGCTGGTGGGCGAGTGCTGGTGGCACGTGGCTGGTGAGCCGCTGATTCCTGCCGAGGAGTGATCCGATGTCGAGTGAGTCTCATGGTATTTCGCGCCGTGACCTGCTGACGGGCGTGCTGGGGACGGCGGCGGTGTCGATGGCGGCCCGTCCCGCGGCTGCCCAGGGGCGCGCGCGCGTGATCAGGGTCGAGTCGGCGAAGGTGTGGGCCGGCGATCGGCGCGACGCGGCGGTGGTGGCCGCGATGGTGAACCGCGGCCTGACGGCGTTCACGGGGAAGGCGAAGCCCGCGGAGGCGTGGGCGCAGTTCTTCAAGCCCGGGATGCGCGTCGGCCTGAAGATCAACCTGCTCGGCCGGCCGCTGCTCTACACGGCCCCCGAGATGACCGACGCCGTCGTGGCCGGCGCACTGGGGGTCGGCATCAAGCCCGCCGACATCATCGTCTGGGATCGCCACGCGAGCCACTTCGAACCGACGCGCTACAAGGCCGGCACCACCGGGGCGCACGGCGAGCGGATCATGACCGGCGGCCAGTACGACGGCCAGCGTGCGTGCCAGGCCTCCGGCGGCGTCGCGCCGATCGACCGGATCGCCACCGAGCTGACCGACGTGACCGTCAACCTCCCGCTGCTCAAGAACCACGGCATGGCAGGGGTCACCCTCGCGCTGAAGAACATCGCGTTCGGGTGCTACCAGCATCACCGGGCCGCGCACTCGGGCAACTGCGACCCGTTCGTCGCCGAGGCCTGCCGCCACTACCTGTCGCAGACGAAGGTGCCGCTGCACATCCTCGACGCGACCGAGGCCTGCTACGACCAGGGGCCGCAGCCGGGGAGCGCCGATCCGATCTGGCGCGAGAACGCCATCTACGTGGCCACCGACCCGGTCGCGCTCGACGTCGTCTGCCGGCAGGTGATCCTCGAGAAGCAGCGCGCGGCTGGCCTCAGCAGCCGCCTGTCGCAGTGCCGCCACATCGAGACGGCGGCGTCGATGGGGCTGGGGGTGGGGGACGTCAGCCGGATCGACGTGACCACGATCACGCTGTAACCGACGGCCGTCAGCCGACAGCGGAAGGAAGGCAGGCGGTGATGCGACCCGTTCGGGTCGCAGTCACTTCTGGCACTTCTCGCACCAGTACGTCCCGCGCGCCTCCTCGCCCTGCTTGCCGTAGCGGATCGGCGAACCGCAGCGCCGGCAGGGGCGCCCGGATCGCCCGTACACCCACAGCCGTGCTTCGGGGTTGGCCATCCGCGTCGTCCGGCGGTCGGCGCGAAACGAGGCAGGGCCAGAGCCCCGCTCCACGGGATCGACGACGTTGGCGAGCATCGCCTCGCGAAGCGTCTCGATCAGGCCGCTTACTGCCTGCGGCGTGAGGGTCGAGACGCGGCGGCCGGGGTGGACGCCGGCGAGGAACAGCGCCTCCGACTTGTAGACGTTGCCCGCGCCCGCGATCACCGTCTGGTCGATCAACGCGACTGCGATCGTGGCGTCGGGCCGTGCGGCCAGCCGGGCGGCCGCCTCCCCGGCGTCGAACGGCTCGGCCAGCAGGTCGGGCCCAAGCCGGGACAGCGCCTCGTGACGGGCCAGGCGTGACGCCGGGATGAACTCGGCGACGGGGACGTCGAAGGCGACGGCCACGAAGGCGTCGGTCGCGAGGAGGATTCGACATGGCCGACCGCGCGCGCCGCCAGCGCTCGCCGGGCCGGTAGAGATGCCAGCTGCCGTTCATGCGCATGTGCGTGCGCAGGACGAGCCCGCCCGAGAACTCCATCAGCAGGTGCTTGCCGACGGCCCGCACGTCGAGCACGGTCCGCCCGGCGAGCGGCTCGTCCACGACGTGCCGGTCGAGCGACGCGAAGCGCGATTCGAAGGCGGCGACCGTCCGCCCCGCGAGCGCGAGCTTCAGCGTCCGCGCCGATCGAAAGATGGTGTCGCCTTCAGGCATTCCCACGACTGGCCTGGAACCCGGTCGCCCGGCGGGCGAAGCCGGCCTCGACCAGGAACGGCGCGAGGGGGTGGCGCTCCACCTCCTGCCCGTCGATCTCCCCGATGAGCATCCCCTCGGGTCCCGACGTGGCCAGCTCGAACAGCAGGCAAGCCACCGCGCGGGCGGCGGTACTGCGTGACGGTTCCTCGTCCGGCAGGAACGAGCAGAACAGCCGGTCGGCCTTTCCGACGTAGGCCGCCAGCATCCCGTTGACGAGCACCACCCGGGCGCCGACCGAGCGCGTGGGACCCCGCCCGCCCGCCTCCGGCGCTGCGGGCCACCGCAGGACGGCGCCGTACGGGTTCGCCGGATCCGTGGCCGCCACCAGCACCGCCTGCGCCTCCTCGGGCTCGTCGCGCTGCGAGCGCAGCAGGTCGATCGCCCCGGGGAGCGCGAACTGCGCCGCGCCCAGCCCGCCGACGAAGTAGCCGCGCCGGACGCGCCCGGCGTCCTCCATCGCCTTCAGCACCTGGTAGATGGCGCTGAAGCCGCCGGGGAGGTTCTCGACCGCGACCACCTCGCGCGTGACGATGCCGTGACGCGTCAACAACTGCGTCGCCATCGCGCTCGCCCACGCGGTCGCGGCGCCCCGCCCGCTCGACGCGGGCCGCGGCACGAGCGACCACCGGCCCTCGGCACGCGGAGGGGTCAGCCGGCGCGAGCGGAAGGGAGCCGGCTCGGCGCGCCGCCTGCGGCGCGCAGGGGGCTGGGACAGGGCCCGCAGCGCCTGGAACGAGTCGTTGGTGACCAGCCCCATCCAGGCGAGATCCCACAGGCGGTCGACCGTCTCGCCAGGGTAGCCGCCGCCGCAGGCCTCGTGGATCACCCCGAAGAACGAGGCGCCGGCACGCGAGAGGAACTCGACGATCCGGCGCGCGTGCGCGTCCAGCCCGGGGGCCGGTCCGGCGGGCGGCAGCAGGTGCGGCAGGTGGTCGGTGAGGTAGAGCGCCAGACGGCCGTCGCGCTCTCCCAGCGGCTCGAGGCCCACCCAGGCGATCTCGCCCGCGCCGCAGAGGGTGTCCAGTTGCGAGGGCTCGAAGCCCGAGAGCCGCGCCGGCAGGATCTCGCGCTCGAGCAGCGACGCGGCCACCGGCAGTCCCTGCAGTTGCTCGACGACGTCGAGCAGGGCGTCGAGGCCGTGCCGGGGGGCGGCCACGCCGTGCCAGGCGATCGAGAGGCGGCCGAGCGCCGCCGCGCTCACCGGCTCGACCTGGCGGCGCAGGCGCGCGAGCGACCGCTGGCGGACCTGGCGCAGGACCTCGCTCTCGCACCACTCGCGCCCGCGCTGCCCGGGCCTGAACGCCCCTTGCAGCACCCGCCCGCGGGCGGCCAGCCGCGCCAGCGCCCCTTCGACGCTGCGCGGCGCCAGGCCGAATCGGGCCGCGGCCCCCTCGACGGTGAACGGACCGTGCGTGCGCGCGAAGCGCAGGACCAGGTCGCCCGTCGCGTCGGCGACCGGCTGGAGCAGCGCCTCGGGCAGGCCCGGGGGAAGCGGCGCTCCCAGTGCGTCGCGGTAGCGCGCCGCATCCTCGACCGCGATCCACCGCGCCTGCCCGCCGACCGGCACCTTCACCACGCGGCGCCCGGCGGCCATCCGCTCGACGCCCGCGGCCACGGCGCCGGACTCGCACCGTGCCCGCAGTTCCTCGTCCGACAGGTCGCCGATTCGCAGCAGCAGGTCGTGCACCCCGTCGTCGCTGCGGGCGTGGTACCCGGCGGCGGTGCGCTGCAACTGCGCCTCGACCTCGTCGATCACGGCCGGGTCGAGCAGGTCGCGCAGCTCGAGGTCGCCGAGCAGGTCGCGGAGCTGCGCCTGATCGACCAGCAGCGCCTGCGCGCGGCGCTCGGCGAGGGGGGCGTCCCCGTCGTAGAGGAAGTTCGCGGTGTAGGAGAACAGGATCGACGCGGCGAAGGGCGAGGGCGACTCGGTGTCCGCCGTCACCACGCGCGTGGTGCGGCTGGCGACCCGCGTCAGCACCTCCACGAGGGCGGGGACGTCGAACTGATCGCGCAGGCACTCGCGGTAGGTCTCGAGGATCGCCGGGAACGACCCGAACCGCGCGGCGACAGCCAGCAGGTCCGATGCCCGCTTGCGCTGCTGCCAGAGCGGCGTCCGCGCGCCCGGGCGCCGGCGGGGCAGCAGCAGCGCGCGGGCCGCCACCTCCCGGAAGCGCGCCGCGAAGAGGGAGGTGCCCCCCAGCCGCCCGAGCAGCAGGCGCTCGGCTTCCTCGGGCGGCGGCAGCAGCCAGGCCGGGTCGGGCGGTGCGTCGGTGTCGGGGAACCGCACGACGAACCCGTCGTCCGACCACATCGTCTCGACGTCGATGCCGCCGAGCTCGCGCACGCGGGCTTCGGCCACCATCGCCCACGGCGCCATCACCTGGCCGCCGAACGGCGCCAGCACGCAGACGCGCCAGTCGCCCAGCTCGTCGCGGCACCGTTCGACGACCAGCGTGCGATCGGTGGGGACCGCGTGCGTGGCCGCCTGCTGGTCGGCAAGGTAGGCGAGCAGGTTCTCGCCGGCGCGCCGGTCCAGGTCGTGCTCGTGCGTGAGCCGCGCGAGGGCGGCGGGCCGAGGCATCTCGATCAGCTCGCGCACCAGCGCCCCGACCTCGAGGCCCAGCTCGATCGGCCGCCCAGGCCGGTCGCCTTTCCAGAACGGCATCTTCCCCGGCTCGCCGGCGGCGGGCGTCACCAGCACCCGGTCGTGCAGGATCTCCTCGATGCGCCACGTCGAGGCGCCGAGCACGAACGTCTCGCCCGCGCGCGACTCGAACACCATCTCTTCGTCGAGCTCGCCCACGCGCGAGGTTCCCTTCGGCGCCCCGGCCAGGAACACGCCGTACAGCCCGCGGTCGGGGATCGTCCCGGCGTTGGCGATCGCCACGCGGGCGGCGCCCTGCCGGGCGGTCAGCCTGCCGGCCAGCCGGTCCCACGTGAGCCGCGGCCGCAGCTCCGCGAAGTCGTCCGAGGGGTACCGGCCGGAGAGCATGTCGAGGACGCCCTCGAAGGCCGCGCGCGACAGGCTGGCGTACGGCGCGGCGCAGCGCACCGTTGCGAACAGCTCATCCACGCTCCAGGGCTCGATGGCCACCGCGGCGACGACCTGCTGCGCGAGCACGTCGAGGGGATTGCGGGGGTAGCGCGTGGCCTCGACCTGGCCGCGGTGCATCGCGCGAGTCACCGCCGCTGCCGCCACCAGGTCGCCCCGGTACTTGGGGAAGATGATCCCCTCGCTGACGGCATCCACCTGGTGGCTGGCGCGGCCGATGCGCTGCATCCCGCTCGCGACCGACGGGGGGGCCTCGATCTGGATGACGAGATCCACCGCCCCCATGTCGATGCCCAGCTCGAGCGAGGAGGTGGCGACCAGCGCCGGAATGCGCCCGGCCTTCAGCGCGTCCTCGATCTCGACCCGCTGCTCGCGGGCGAGCGACCCGTGATGCGCGCGGGCGATCGTCTCGCCGGCCAGCTCGTTGATCGCGGCCGCCAGGCGCTCGGCGAGGCGACGGCTGTTCACGAACAGCAGCGTCGTGCGATGCGCGCGGATCAACTCGAGCAGCCGAGGATGGATGCTCGACCAGATCGAGGGAGTGACAGGTCCCTGTGCCGTCGGGCCGCTCGGGATCTCGATCGGCTTCGCGAGCCGCGCGAGGTCCTCGACCGGCACCTCGACCTTCAGCTCGAACCGCTTCGGCTGCCGGGCGTCGATGACGGTGACGGGGCGGTAGGTGACCTCGCCGCGGGAGGCAGCGAACTCGTCGTGCAGGCCGGCCGTCATCTTCTGCCCGTCCGCCTCGCGCCGCGGGGGCGCGGCGCGCCGGGCCCCGCGCGAGGGCGTCCGTCGCCGCTCCGCGCCGCCCAGGAACCGGGCCACCTCGTCGAGCGGCCGCTGGGTGGCGGACAGGCCGATGCGCTGCAGCGGGCGGTCGGTGAGCGCCTGCAGGCGCTCGAGCGAGAGGGCCAGGTGCGCCCCCCGCTTGGTCGGCACCAGCGCGTGGATCTCGTCGACGATCACCGTCTCGACGCTCGCGAGCGCCTCGCGCGCGCGCCCGGTCAGCATGAGGTACAGCGACTCGGGCGTCGTGATCAGGATGTCGGCGGGCTCGCGGAGGAAGCGGGCGCGATCGGCCGAGGGGGTGTCGCCCGTGCGGACCAGCGCGGCGGGCACGCGGTGCGCCTCGCCCCTCGAGGCAGCGAGGTTGGCGATGCCGGCGATCGGCGACCGGAGGTTGCGCTCGACGTCGACGGCGAGCGCCTTCAGGGGCGAGACGTAGAGCACCCGGCACCGCCGGGCCGGTTCCGGCTCGGGCGCGAACATCACCCGATCGATGGCCCAGAGGAACGCCGCGAGGGTCTTGCCGCTCCCGGTGGGAGAAAGGACGAGCGTGGACTCGCCGCGCGCGATTGGCGGCCAGCCGAGGGCCTGCGGCCGCGTCGGCTCGCCGAAGGCCGCGCGGAACCAGTCGGCCACGGCGGGGTGGAAGAGGGAGAGCACCGCCCCTAGCTCTTCTCCACCAGGCGCAGGCACGCCTGGCCGAGGTAGATCTCGTCGCCGCCGCGCAGGCGGACGCCGCGCGAGGCGCCGGCCGGCACCGCGATCGTCTCGCCCCCCCGGAACACGCGCGTGCCGTACGAGCTGCGGTCGTCGAAGAGACGGCACTCGCCGGACGGCGAGATCCGGATGTGCGCGTGCGCCCGCGAGACGGTCTGGTTGACGCCGTCGTCGGCGTCCTCGAATACGACCTGGTTCCGGCGGACGACCCGGCGGTCGCGGTCGAGCACGTCGGCCTGGCGCCCGATGTTGACACGGTCGCCCCGCAGCGGGAACGTGCGGCGCGCCGCGGTGCCTTTGACCACCAGCAGCTGGGCCCGCGCCTCCCCGGCCGCCACCGGCGTTGCCGTCGCCGGGGCCGGCGCCGGCTCCAGGCGCTCGCCGGCAACGTGCCACGCGCGGGCGGGCGGCCAGGCGGCAGCGCGCTTGCGGACGAGCAGCAGGCGCACCGCGAGGTCGTCCGGCACCGCGCACCCGGTGTCGCGCAGCCGCTCGCGCACGGCCGCCCGCATCTCCTCGTCGCCGCCGAGCACCGCCTGCATGGCCGCCTTCGACGCGGCGTCGGCGGCGAGCACGTGAACCCGAAGGCGGTTGTACGGGAAGACGCGCCGCGACCGGCCCGCCGCGCGCACCATGTCCTCCACGTCGTCGAGGATCCCGCGACGCACCTCTACGGGCTCGGGCGGCACGTCGTCGCGCCGCGACAGTTGCTGGAGGCGCTTCTCGAGCCGCGTCATCTTGTCGAGGATGCTCATGGGTGTCCGCGTCCTACTTGATGATTCCCAAATCCCTCGCCGCTGTCACCAGCCCGGCGGCGACCGGCGCGGCGACGCGGCCGCCGTAGCCGCCGTTCTCGACGATGACCGCGTAGGAGATCGGGCTCCCCGTGCCGCCGTACGGCGCAAACCCGACGAACCAGGCGTGCGAGGGGGCGTCGGCGACCTCGGCGGTGCCGGTCTTGCCCGCCATGGCCGGGACGATCGAGGCGAGGCTGCGGCCGGTTCCCTCGGTGACGACCCGCCGCATGGCGCGGGCAAGCTGCGCGGCGTGTGCCGGGGCGAGCACCTCGCGGCCGCCCTCGCCGGGCGCAACCTCGCCCGTCGTCCAGTGGATCTCGGGCATGCGACCGCCGCCGGCGATGGTGGCGGCGACGCGCGCCATCTTCAGCGGCGAGGCGAGCACGTGGCCCTGGCCGTAGGCGGCAAACGGCAGCGTGTCGCGCACCTGCGACGCGCTCTCGGGCTGGCCGCA
Source organism: uncultured Acidobacteriota bacterium (assembly GCA_963813585.1). Lineage (GTDB taxonomy): Bacteria > Acidobacteriota > Vicinamibacteria > Vicinamibacterales > Fen-181 > JARKSS01. The sequence goes on along the minus strand of CAWEZL010000001.1, from coordinate 4,789,575 downwards.
GCGGGATCTCGAACAGCGCGGCCGCGTCCTGGAGCGCCGGGCCCCCGAGCGCCAGGCCCAGCTGCGCGAAGTACGCGTTGCACGAGACGACCAGGCCGCGCTCCAGGTCGACGGCGCCGTGGGCCGTGTGATCCTGCGGATCGTCGCGGATGGGCCGCCCCCACCCCGGGATCCGCTGGCCGACACGGCCCCCTTCGAGCGGCAGGCACGTGAAGGTGCGCCGCGCGATCGCCGGATCCTTTCTGAGCGCCGCCGCCGCCGTCACGATCTTGAAGCTCGACCCTGGCGGGTAGAGGCCGTAGCGCGCGCGATCGAGCAGGGTCTCGTCGCCAGACCGCAGCGTGGCGACCTGGGCGAGCGCCGCCCCCGACGCGGCCACTTCGGGCCACGGGCAGCTCACGGCCGCCAGGACCTCGCCCCCGGGGCCCAGCACGACCGCGGCGCCGCGGCGGCGGCCAGCCTGGGTGATCGCGCTTCGCAGGTGCGCGGCCGCGCGCAGCTGCAGGCGGATGTCGATCGATACCTGCACGTCGCGCGGGCGCGCCAGGAAGGCCCGCACGACCGGGTGGTCCGGCCGCCGCCGGTAGCGCAGCAGCGGCACCAGCTCGCGCAGGTCGCGCCGCAGCACCCGGTCGGCCCGGTCGCTGCCAGGCGCCTTCACCTCGACCACCCGCGCGCGATCGTCATAGCCGCGCAGCCGCGCATCCGCGTCCCGCTCGACGAACGACGTGTTGCTCGCGGCCCAGTTCACCTGGCTCCGCGCGTCGCCGAGCAGGTGGTAGGTGATCCCCATGAACGGGTAGCACCGGCTGCCCTCGGCCGCGCACGACGACGGGGTGCGGAAGCCCAGGCGCGTGAGCGCCTCGGCGTGCTTCTCCAGGTCCTGCGGGCGGCTCGTGGCCAGGGGGACGCCGTTGCGGTCGAGGACCGCGCCCCTGGGGATCGTCTCTGCGACCGCCAGCAGGCGGGGGTTGTAGGAGAAGCGCCGCGCTCCGTCGCGCTGCACCGTGAGGACGGGCGAGGCCACCGTGGCGTCCGCGCGCCACGCCTGCAGGTGGGCCGCGCGCAGCGCGACGACCGCCAGCAGCGCGGCGAGCACCGCGACGAGAGCGCGCGAGGGTCGCACGAACTCGGACGTGGCCGGGGCGGCGGGCCGCCGCGCGCTGATTGCGAGCAGGATCCCGACCGCCGCCAGGTTCGCGATCATCGACGAGCGGCCGTAGCTGAGGAACGGCGTGGCCACGCCGGTCAGCGGCAGCACGCCGAGCAGGCCGCCGGCGATGAGCAGGAACGGCAGCACGATCCCGAGGCCCAGGCCGAGCGCCAGGAAGAAGCCGTAGTCGCCATCCGCGCCCACCGCGATCCGGACGCGACCGCCACGCGATGAACGCCAGCAGGCCGAGGGCGGCCGCGAGGCCCGCCAGCCCCAGCTCCTCGCCGAGCGCGGCCAGGACCAGGTCGGTGTGCGCCGCCGGCACCAGGGCCGGATCCCCGAGGCCGAGGCCGGTGCCGGTGAGCCCGCCGGTGCTCAGCGCCCAAAAGGAGTGGGCGAGCTGGTCGCCCCCCCGCACGGCGTTGTTCCACGGCGACACCCACATCTGCACGCGCCCGACCACGGTGTGCGGGAAGCCGAGGGCGTAGCCCGCGGCGAAGCCGGCGACGAGCAGCAGCAGGCCCACCGCCACCATCGTGGCGCGGCCCCGCGCGACGCCGTAGAGCGACAGGAACAGGCAGGCGACCACCAGCGCCGGGCCGAGATCCTTCTGGAGGAAGAAGAACACCAGGACGAGGGCGACCCCGGCCAGCACCGGCACCACGTAGTCGAGGCGCGGCACGTCGAACCCGAACGCGTGCTTCGCCAGGCGCGGCTCGCTCAGCTCGCGCAGGAACTCCCACCGTTGCGCGAAGTAGCCCGCGAGGAAGAAGACGACCAGCAGCCGGATGGCCTCGACCGGCTGCATCCCCAGCAGGTTCACCTTGGCGTCGCTCGTTCCCGGGCCGCTGCCGAAGAGGATCAGACAGCGCCGAGAGGCCCACCGCGCCGAGCAGCGGGATGTAGCTGAGGCGGCGGACCGGCGAGCGCTGGACGTCGTAGCTGGCCGCAAGCGCGAGCACGAGGCAGCCGGCGGCCACCCCCTGCGCGAACCGGCCGAACAGCAGCGCGTCGCGGACCGGGTCGCGCAGGCCGACCATGAGCGCGAGGCCGATGCCGGCCAGCAGGTGCACCGCGGGCAGCAGCAGCCGGTCGGCTTGCGAGCCGCGCAGCCGCAGCCAGGCGTGCACCGCGTAGAACGGCAGCAGGAAGACGAGCAGCGCCCCGACCACGCCCCAGCGAAAGTCGGCGGGGCGGCGGACGACGAGCGCGGGGCGGATTGCGGCCAGTTGCGCGCCGGTCAGCAGGGGGATCGTGAGGGGCTCGGCCGGGGCGCCCGCGGCGCGCGGCGGTCGGGTCGCGCGTGCGGCGTCGAGGCGCTCGCGGAGCTGCGGCAGGCGGCGCGTGCGGGGAACCTGCCCTTCCTCGACGCGGGCGGTGGCCAGCGAGCCGGCGGACGCGACGCGGCGCCGCCCGCCTTCGTCGCCCGCGTTGAGCCAGGCGCCGAGCCGCTCCGCCACGAAGCGCCGCTCCGACGAGTCGGGGATCACGGGCTCGAGCAGCGGTAGCAGCGGGTCAGGCCAATCGACCGTGCGCAGGTCCACCGCGCGCCCGTCCTTCAGCGCCTCGTCGATGCCGGCGACCGCTGCCAGCCTGGCCTGGGCCGCGAGGGCGACGGCCACCACCGTGACGAGCGTGGCGGCGAGCAGGGCGGCCAGCTCGATCGTGCGGGTGGCGGCCTGGGTGGCGGCCGCGGTGGCCGCGCGCTGGGCGGCGGTGCTCCGTGTGAGTGGCATGCTTTTTCCAATGGGGCCAGGCCCCATTTCTCACGCCGTTCTCAACAACGATTTCGTTATTGAGATTGACATGAGAAATGGGGCCTGGCCCCATTTCTACTTGCCGAAGATGTCGCGGAGCAGGTCACCCAGTCCGCGCCCCTTGACCTCGCCGAGGCGGCGCTCGACCTCGTCGATCCGATCTTGCATCTGCCGCATGTTCGCGCTGACCTCGCCGAAGCCCATCGCTTGGCGATAGAGATCGAACGACTGGCGGTAGTCCTCGAGCGCCTTCTCGAGGTAGTCCTTCTCCTGGTCGAGGCCGCGCACCCCCTGCGCGTCCCGCCGCATGCGGTCGCCCCGGCTCCGGTAGCCGTCGGCCAGCTGCACGAGCTCGCGGTTGCCGGGCCGGTAGCCGCGCGTCTCGGCCTCGTGCAACGCCGCGATGGCGCGGTCGAGATCGTCGAGGCCATAGATGTACGTGCGGGCCAGGCCGAGGTACGGGTCGGGCCAGCGGCCGTCGAGCTGCGCCGCCTCCTCGAACTTCTCCGCCGCCGTGTGCAGCGGCTGCGCGGCCGGCTGCCGGCGGCGCTTGCGCGTCTCGCCGTCGATCCGCTGCAGGTGCCCCTCACAGTAGCGCAGGCGGGCGAGCGCCGAGCGGTCGGACGGGTCGAGGTGGAGGACGTCGGTCAGCGATGCGGCCGCCTGGCGCCACTGGGCCTCGCGCACCGCCGGCGCGTCCTGCCGGTAGTCGGCGATCACGCGCTCGGCCTGCGCCATCAGGCGCTCGCGCATCGGGGCGCGGAGGCCCGAGACGCCGAACCGCAGGAGGCTGCGGTTCGACAGCGCCCGATAGCGGTCCCAGAGCTGCTGGGCCTCGCCGGTGGGCCGTGTGGCGAGGTCGACGCGCAGCTGGCGAGCGTCGGACCACACGCTCGCCTCGTTCATCAGCACCCCGAGCAGGCCCAGCGCCAGCGCGACCCGAAGCATCCGCCGAGCCCGTGAGGGCGGACGGGGCGGCGCGGGGGCCGGCGCGGGCGTTTCCTCGGGAGGCGGGGCCGTCGCAACGGCCGCGGCGGTCGTGCGCCCGGTCGGCGGCTCGTCGGCGGCGGGCGCCTGGCCGCCCGTCGTCCGGACCGTCTCTTCCGTTCCGGCGTCGCCGGCCGGCGATGTCCGGCGCGTGGCGTCCGCCTCGCGGGTGCGACGGGTCGCGTCGAGGTCGCCCCCCAGCCACTCCCGATCCGCGCGGGTCTCGCGTGCCTCGCGGAACGCCTCGAGGTCTTCGCGCAGGTCGACGGCCGACGCGTAGCGGCGCCCGATGTCGCCCGCGAGCTGCTTCAGGATCACGCGCGCGAGAGCGGGCGGGCACGTGTCGGGCAGCGGCGGCACTGGCTCGCGCGCCCGGATCCGGGCCTCGAGCTTCGGCGTCGAGTTGGCGTGGAAGGGGACCGTGCCGGCGACCAGCTCGTACAGCAGCACGCCGGCGGACCACAGGTCCGCGTGCACGTCCACGTCTCCCGAGTCGAGGCGCTCGGGCGACATGTAGGTGACGCTGCCGAAGTCGTTGCGCGTCAGCTTGCGGCTGAGCGAGAGCCCCTTCGCGATGCCGAAGTCCAGGACCTTGATCTGCCCGGCCGGCGTCACCCGCACGTTGCGTGGCTTGAGGTCGCCGTGGATGATGCCACGGACCTTGGTTCCCTCCACCTCCGCCTCGAAGGCGTGGGCGTGCTCCAGGAAGCGGCAGATCTCAGCGCCGATCCAGGCCGCCTCGCCCGGCGCCAGCCTCCCCCTGGCGGCCCGCTCGGCCAGGTCCTCCCCCTCGACGTACTCCATGTCGATGAAGAACCAGGTGTCGAAGGTGCTCCAGCGGTGGACGAGGGGCACGTGGGAATCGACACGGCTGAACTGGTCCTGCAGGATGGCGCCGCGCCGCTCGGCGTCGCAGACCTCGCCCGAGTCGGCGTCGGTCCCCATCTCGACGATCTTGAGCGCCACCTCGATGCCGCGCTCGCGGTCGTGGGCGAGGTAGACGTCGGCCATCCCGCCCCGCCCGAGGCGCCTGATCAGCCGGTACCTGTCGAAATCACGCTCCAGCACGCGTCGTTCTCACCTGACCGCGGGCACCTGGGGCGCCGGCACGCGCCGCGTCCCGCCCGGCTTCGGCGGCCTGGCCGCGGGCGGCGTCCCGATGACGTTGTCGTGCTGCCACTCCTGCAGCCGCGCCGGGGGCGCGCCAGCGATCTCCGCCTGCCCGTTGGCCGCGACGATGTTGCCGAACAGCTCGACCGAGGCGCCGGCGGCCATGTCGATGCCCGGCCGGCCCGCCCGGGCGCCGCGCCCGTTCCCGGCCACCACGTTGTGCAGCAGGCGCGGGAGGGCGGTTGGCGCGATCAGGATGCCGGGGCCGAGGTTGTCGTGCACGTGGCTCGCCCGCAGCAGCGCCCTCGAGCCGTCCTCCAGCATCACCCCCGCGATCTCGGCGCCCCGGATCTCGACGTCGTCGATCTCCACGCCGGCCTGACCGACCGCGATGCCGACGGCGAGCGGCCGCGCGGCGTCGCCGACGATCGTGAAGCCGGACAGGCGCGAGGCGATCCCGCCCCGCACCTGCACCGCGGTCCACGGCTGCGGCGCGGCGGGCGGCGGCGTCAGCCGTGCCTGGCGCGAGGACCGGCTGACCAGCCGGAGGTCGCGGTCGAGGACGACCGCCTCCTGGTACTCGCCCGGTGCCACCTCGACGGTGTCGCCGGGGGAAGCCAGGCGAAGCGCCTCCGCGATGGTGGCGGCGTCGCCCCCGCCGTCCGGCTGGACATGCCAGGTGCGCGACCACGAGGCCGGACGCGCCTGTTCCACCAGCCACCCGGCCACCGGCTCGAGCAACAGGACGGCCAGGGCCGCGCCGGCCACACCGGCCAGCACGCCGCCAGCCAGGACGAGGGGCGGCGAGGCGAACAGCCCGCTGGCCCGGCGGCGTGAGCGGGGCGGCGCGGACGGCTGGCGGGCCTCGGCGGCGGTCCGCTCCTGGACGCTCGCGTCGGCGAACTGCTCACCGGCGAAGAAGACCGCCGTGACGTTGTCCTTGCCCCCCGCCTCGTTGGCCGCCTGGACGAGCCGCCCGACGATCGTGGCCGGGTCGTCCGCGTGGGCGTAGACGATCCGGGCGATGTCCGCCGACGAGACCTGGTCGCTGAGGCCGTCCGAGCAGATCAGGTACGCGCTCTCGGGCTCGAAGGGCACGTCGACCAGCTCGACGAAGTCCTCGTCGTTCGGGCTGTGCGCCACCGACCCCACATCGCGGTAGATCTCGTTGCGCCGCGGGTGGCGCATCGCATCGCGCTCGGCCAGCTCGCCCCGGTCCTCGCGCTCGCCGACCGGGGAGTGGTCGTGTGTCAGCTTGCGGGCCGCGCCCCGGAAGAACGTGTACAGCCGCGTGTCGCCCACGTGCCCGACGGTGACGCGCCCGTCGGCCACGAGGGCGGCGGTGAGGACGCAGGCCATGCCGGCGAGCGCCGGGTCGCTCGCCGCGAGGCGGTGCACCTCGTTGTTGGCGAGGGTGATCGCCTCGCGCAGGCGATCGCCCGGGCTCCCCGTCTCGCGCACGAGGCGGGCCTGCAGCATGCGCAGCGCCGTCTCGGCCGCCTGTTCGCCGGCGGCGTGCCCGCCCACCCCGTCGATGACCATGAACAGGCCGCCCGGCGGGTCGCAGAGGTAGCGGTCCTCGTTGTTCTCGCGGCGCAGCCCGACGTCGCTGGCGGCCGCTGCGGCAATCGCGGGGCGATGGGGGGTGGCGTCAGGCATCGGAGCGCCGGGCGAGCACCAGCAGGAGCGCCACGGCGGCCAGCAGCAACGCGAGGTAGCCGTAGCGGAGCCAGTACAGTGTGCTCACGGGGTTACCGCCGACTCGAAGTCGAGGACGATCACGTTGGCGAGGCCGATGCGGGCGCGCGGCGGGAGCGGCACCTCGACGTCGATGTCGCGCTTGTGCCCCTCCACCACCTCGATGCTGGTGGGCACCGGCACGCCGTCGATGCTGGTGCCCAGCGTGCTGAGGTCCTTCAGGAAGAACTGGCCGGTCCCGTCGTCCCGCCTGAGGCGAAGGTGCTCGCGCGACACGTCCGCCGAGACGTCCAGCTTCACGTCCACCCAGTACCCGACGCCCCCGCGGCCGATCACGACCTGGCTGGACGTGACCGGCACGCGGTGCGGCCCCTGACGATCCTCATACGCGAGCGTGGCGTAGATGGTTCCGGACGGAACCTCGGCCGGCGGCAGGACCGGCACGGCCGCAGCCGCCGCCGGAGCCGCCGCCTGGACGGGTGGCGGCGGGAGTGGAGGCGGGGCCGGCACTTCGAGCACCTGCTCGCGCCGGCTGACCTCGGCGCCGCGCCGCAGCGTCGTCACGCGGCGGGTGCGCGAGCCTTCCAGCTCGGGACGGGCCGGCAGCGTCAGGTCGGACGACACGGCGATGTCGCCCGGTGCCATCTCGCCGTCCACGTCCGGCTCGAAGCGGACGTCCCACCCGTCGGCCGGCGGCTCGATGGGCGGGGCCGGATCGCGGCCGCCCAGCCATTTCCTGGGCAGGCGCGATCGCCCGGCCGCCTCGTTCCACCGGGCCACCTCCTTGTCCAGCGCGCGCCGGGCCTGGTCGGCGACGAGCGGGAAGATCCCCTCCAGCCGCTCGTAGTCGGCCGGGTGGAGGTAGACGCAGTAGCGGGTCGGGGCAACCGTCGAGAACAACAGCGGCTCGACGTTGCCCTGCATGGCCCGCACGATTTCCAGGATGATGTCGCGGCCGGTGGCCGTCTTGTCGTGGTCGTCCATCGAGGTCCGGGAGAGTACCTTACACCGTTCGGGTCGGGAGGGACACCCCGCGGGGGGAGGGCTCGGGGTCGTGCCGGCGGTTGAGGACTGCCACGGTCGCCAGGATGGCAATCGGCACGACGAGGAAGGCCAGTGCGAGGAAGATCGCGACGCACAACAGGAAGCTCACGGTCTCTCCCGGTGGTGATGTGTGGTGCCGGTCCGACCGGCCTGCTTCTCGTCCTACTGCCGCCAGGCCCCGGAGGTTGCAGGGTGGCCGGGCTCGTTTATGCTTGAGGAGTCCGCCCGCTCGAGGAGATGCCCAATGGACTGGATCGCCAACCCGGAAATCTGGGTCGCGCTGCTCACGCTGACCGCGCTCGAGGTGGTTCTCGGCGTGGACAACATCATCTTCATCTCGGTGCTGGCCGGGAAGCTGCCCAGGGAACAGCAGGGGCGGGCGCGCACCATCGGCCTGCTGGCGGCGATGTTCATGCGCATCGCGCTGCTGTTCTCGCTCTCCTGGCTCTCGCGCCTGACCACCCCGCTCCTCTCGGTGGCCGGCGCTCGACATCTCCGGCCGCGACCTCATCCTGCTGCTCGGCGGCGTCTTCCTGATCGCCAAGAGCACCTGGGAGATCCACGAGAACCTCGAGGGGAGCGTCCACGGCGCCCGCGGGAAGGCGGTGTCGTCGTTCGCCGGCCTGATCGTGCAGATCATGCTGCTCGACATCGTCTTCTCGCTCGACTCGGTCATCACGGCGATCGGGATGGCGAGGCAGATCGGGGTGATGGTGGCCGCCGTGGTCATCGCCGTGGGCGTGATGATGGTGGCCGCCAGGCCGATCGCCGACTTCGTGGACCGCCACCCGACCGTCAAGATGCTCGCGCTGAGCTTCCTGCTGCTGATCGGGTTCTCGCTGGTGGTCGAGGGGCTGCACCAGCACATTCCGAAGGCCTACATCTACTTCGCGATGGGGTTCTCGGTGTTCGTGGAGATGATCAACCTGCGGGTGCGGAAGGGGTCGGAGCCGGTGCACCTGCAGCGGCGGATGCAGGAGGAGTGAGGATCACGGACCAGGGATCGGAGCCGGGGCGGTGCGAGGGGCGTCGCCCCTCGCACCGCTCGGCAGCGACAGGGCCGCTACTTGTCGAACTGGACGCTCTTCGCCTGCACCTTGCCGGTGGCCGCGTCCACGGTGCCCTTCACGTGGACCCCGACCCCGACCGCCAGGTCGGTGCAGCTCTTGCCCTTCGAGTAGGCGGTCGAGGCGGAGACGGCCACGGTCCACCCGGTGAGCTTGAACTCGACGCCCGGGCAGGTGCCGGCGGGCGCGTCGGAGATCTTGCCCTTCAGGTTGGCCGGCACGTTGACGTTGGTGTTCTGCACGATCACCAGGTCCGCCGTCATCGTGTTGGCTTCCGAGCCCGGGCACGCCGCGGACGTGCACCCGGGTGCCCACCTTCAGTGTGTCGAACAGCGTCTCGAACGGCACCGGCGTGTCCCCGCGGCGCACGACCGCGGTTCCAGGCACGGTCACCAGCGTCTCCCCCACGGAGAAGGTGCCGGCAGCCACGGCCGGCGGCGTGGCCGAGATGCGGCCCTCGAGCTCGGCCTTGCCGTCCACCTGGCGCTCCTCGGCATCGAGCGTCGCGGTCCCGCCGGAGATGATGACGACGATCTTGACGTTCTCGGACTTGCCCACGTTCTCGATCCGGATCGTGGCGCCCGTGCCGGTGAACGACAGGGTGACGGTGCCGGCCGGCAGGCCGGTGATGACAAACCTGCCTTCGCCGTCGATCGTGGCGGTCACGGTGACCCCGCCGACGGTTGCCGTGACCGTGACGACGTCGAGGGCGCTGACGAGGCCGGTCCCCGAGGACCCGGCCAGGCCGACGACACGGCCGTTGATGGTGGCCCCCGTTGGGGTCGGGGAGGACGTGCCCCCGGTCGGGGCCGTGGGCGACGCGCCCGGAGCCCCGTCTCCGCCGCACGCGGCGAGGGAGAACAGGACCAGGACAGTCGAGACAAGGACGAGGCCTTTGCGAATCATCTCGCGCTCCTTGGGGACAAGCACGGCTTCATCCCATAGCAAAGAGCATACCTCTTCCGTAAGGACGGAATCCGGCCGAAAACACGCAGGGATTCCGAAGGCCGGCGTCGGCCAGAGGGTGTCGGCCAGCCCGACAGGTGTGCAAGAAAGTAACGGGTCTGACGCTGCCGGCTGCCTGCCCCGCGGTCAGATCTTGTAGACGACGCTCATGAGGAGGGCGGCGTCGTTCTTCCGGAGGGCGTTGCCGGTCGGGCGGTTCTTGTAGGTGGAGAGCAGTTCGACCTTCAACTGCGCGTGCGCGGAGATGCCGGCGGCCAGTCCGGCGTTGAAGGTGTAGAGGGCGTCGGTGACGTCCTCGGTCTTCCAGAGTGCCGCGAAGGACTGCATGACCGTGGCGTTCGTGGTCACCTGGTAGCTGAGCTTCTCGTCGAAGGTCACCGACACCGAGTTGCTCAGGCCGGCGTTGCGGTCGCGCTCCCAGACGCCGCCGACGCCGCCCGAGAGGCCGAGCGACGTGCCGTTGCCCTGGACGACCTTGTAGCCGATGCCCGCAGCCGGCGCGACCACGTAGTCAATCCGCTTGAAGCGATCTCGCAGGTAGCGCGCCTGTCCGAACAGGAACCCGCGCCCCTTGAACGTCACCTCGTCGCGCAGGTTCAGCCGCAACTGGTCGCCCGTGAGGTTCGCCTCGCTCTTGCCGCGCAAGTACAGGCCGTCGGCCTTGAAGACGTTGCCCCGCCTGCGGTCGTGGGCCAGGTCGAACGCGGCGTTGAAGTTGGACGTGTCGCTGTTGCCGCGGGTGAGCGAGAGGCCGGCGCTCAGCGAGCCGTTCCAGGTCTTCACCGGCCTGGCGGGAGGGTCGGGCGGTGCGGGGGGCGCCGGGGCCTGCGGGATCAGCAGCGACCCGAGCAAGGCAACGGCGCACAGGGTGGTCGGCACGGGCGGCTTCCGAGGGGGACGGGGATTGGCGCGAGCGAAGGAGGGAGGACCGGCGGCGCCGGCCCTCCCGGAGGATGCGCTTACTGGCCGCCGAATTCGGGGAACTCGGGGCGCGGGCGAGCCGACACCCACACGTTCTTCACGATCATGCCGCCAACCGTGGCATCGGCCCACCCGGAGCGGGCAATCGGGGCCCCGATGTGCACGACGTGCGGCACGGGCTTGTAGGCGTGCACCAGCCCGACGCTCTGCGCGTAGATGGCGCGCCTGGCGGTGGCGTCGGTGATCTCGAGTTCGGCGCGGGTGTGGTTCCACTCGGTCCGCCAGAAGTACCAGTGCTCGTCGGTCAGGCTGAGCGCCAGGCGCCGCGTGTCGTGGATGCGCCCCTCCTCCCCTGCGTCGCCGTCGATCACCCGCATGGCGATCGTCCCGGGGATCGGGTAGTCGCGGCCGCGCTTCTCGATCGTGTAGCGGTAGTCGTTGGTCGTGAGCGGGCCGTCACCCTCCTGCATGCTCATGATCTTCGACTTGTCGCCGGGGTTGTCCTCGGCCACGCCGGTCGTCATCAGCGAGTACTCGCCGATCTCGAGCGTCTCGGGCAGGTGGTAGGTGATGCGGCTCTGCTGCGTGAGCATCTTCACGCCGACGCCCAGGATCCACTGCACCGGGCCGATGACCGTGCCGACGGTCTTGCCGTTGGTGAGCGGGTCGTAGATCTCGGCGCCGCGGATGTATCCCTCGATGAACTCGGGGGTCGTGAACGACATCCCCGCCGACCAGGGGCCGTAGGCGCCCTGGTACTCGGCGCGCACTCGCCAGGAGTACGTCGTGTCCACTTCCAGCGCCTTGCTCACCCGGTAGGATGTCGTCGTCGAGGCGCCCTCGTCGGTGACCGCGCTGCCGAGCAGGACCTGGAAGCGATAGGTGAACGCCGCGCTCGCGTAGCGGCCGGCGGAGGCCCTGGCGACCAGCGTCGGCTGGAGGCTGTTGATGTCGCCGCTGGGGGACTGCTGACCAGGCGCGGTCGCTTTCAGCGTGGTTCCGTCCGCCAGGGCGGCCTCCGAGGCCGCAGACGAGGCGGTCGGGGCCGAAGCCGACGCGGGGTTCTTGTTGCCGTCACCGCAGGCCGCCATGACGACGAGTACGGCGGCTGCACCCAGGGCGAAAATTCGCTGCTGCATCAAGCACTCCAGGATTTTCAGGTTGTCCGGTCCGGTCGGGACACCCGATGATACCTGAATTAGGCGATCGAGGAAATACATCGTGTCGCTGCCCGCGCCATCCCGCCGCCTGGTCCTGATCGTGACGACCCTCGCGTCGTTCCTGACGCCGTTCATGGGGTCGTCGGTGACGGTCGCCCTGCCGATGATCGGGCGCGAGCTCGGTCTTGGCCCGCTCGGGCTGAGCTGGGTCGCGACCTCGTACCTGCTGGCGGCGGCGATCCTGCTCGTGCCCTTCGGCAAGCTGGCCGACGCGCGCGGTCGGACACGCATCTTCACCGGGGGGATGGTGGTCTACACGGCCGCGTCGCTCGCCTGCACGCTGTCGCCGTCGGCCGGGTTCCTGATGGCGTCGCGCGTGGCGCAGGGCCTGGGCGGCGCGATGGTGTTCGGCACGAGCGTCGCCATCCTCACCGCCGCGTTCCCGCCCGAGCAGCGCGGCCGCGTGCTGGGGATCAACGTGGCCGCCGTGTACCTCGGGCTCTCGCTCGGCCCGTCTCTCGGCGGCATCCTGACCGAGCAGCTCGGGTGGCGGAGCGTGTTCGCCGGCAACGTGCTCGCCGGCCTCGTCACGACCCTCGCCGCCGCGTGGAAGCTGCCCGGGGACGCGCGGCCCGGCACCGGCGCGCGGTTCGACTGGCCCGGCACCGTCTTCTACAGCATCGGCCTTGCCGCCATCATCTCCGGCTTCTCGCGCCTGCCGGGGCGCGGCGGCGTTGCGCTGCTCGCCACCGGCCTGCTCGCGGCGGCGGCGTTCGTGCGGCGCGAGCGCGCCGCACCGGACCCCTTGCTCGACCTGCGCCTCTTCTCCGAGAACCGCGTGTTCGCCTTCTCGAACCTCGCGGCGCTGATCAACTACGCCGCGACGTACGCCGTCGCCTTCCTGCTGAGCCTGTATCTGCAGAACCTCCGCGGGCTCGGGGCGCAGGCGGCGGGGCTGCTGCTGGTCGTCCAGCCGGTCGTGCAGGCGGCCGTCTCGCCGTTCGCCGGGCGCCTGTCCGACCGCGTGCCGGCGCGGACCCTGGCCTCGTCGGGCATGGCGGTCATTGCCGTGGGGCTCGTCGGCCTGGCGTTCATCAGCCTCGACGTGCCGCTCGCCGGGGTGGCCGTCGCGCTGGCCGCGCTCGGCGTCGGCTTCGGCCTGTTCTCGTCGCCCAACACCAGCGCGGTGATGGGATCGGTTCCCCGCCCGCAGTACGGCGTCGCCTCCGCGACGCTGGCGACGGTGCGCATGACCGGCCAGGCGCTCAGCATGGGGATCGCGATGCTGGTGTTCGCGCTGGCCGGGTCGGGACGGGGGGCAACCAGCCTGCCGGCCGTGCGCGCGGCGTTCGCCGTGTTCGCCGCCCTGAGCGTGCTCGGGACATTCGCGTCGCTCGCCCGGAAACAGGAGTAAAATGAGCGGCTCGTTCGTCGTGTGGCTGAGCTGCCGGTGACGAGGCCGTTACCAGGCTTGCGAGAGGACGAAGCGTGGCACAACACGTGGTCGTAGCCATCCGTGAGCGGATCGCGGTTTCGGGGGAACGGCCCGCCATGGCCTGGAAGGCCGACGGGGCGTGGCGGACCCTCACGTACGGCGAGGTCGGGGCGCGGGTCGAGGCGCTGGCGTCGTGGCTGATCCAGGCCGGGCTGCGGCGCGGCGATCGCGCGATCATCTTCGCCGCGAACAGCCCGCAGTGGTCGATTGCCGACCTGGCGGTCATGACGGCGGGTGGCATCCCGGTCCCCATCTATTCCACCGACCCCCCGAACCAGGCGTCGCACGTGGTCCGCGACTCGGGGGCGCGCATCGCGTTCGCCGGCGGGGCCGAGCAGTACGCCACGCTCGCCGAGGTCCGCGCCCCGTCGGGGCCGATCGAGCGGACGATCGTCTTCGACCCCTCGGTGGCGCTCGACGGCCCCGGCTCGTACCACCTCGACACCCTGCCGCGCGGCGTGGACGGCGCGGAGGTCGAGGCGCGCCTCGGCGCGGCGAGCATGGACGACGCGGCGACGATCATCTACACCTCGGGCACGACCGGCGAGCGCAAGGGCGTCGTCCTGACGCACAGGAACCTCTGGTCGAATTTCGAGGCGGTGGACACGTACTTCTCGGTCACCGAGGCCGATCGGTCGCTGTGCATCCTGCCCCTCAGCCACGCCTACGAGCGGGCGTGGACCTTCTACATCCTTTACAAGGGGGCGGCGAACTACTACCTGGACGACCCGAAGCGGGCCGTCGAGGCGATGCACGAGGTGCGGCCCACCTGCATGGTCAGCGTGCCCCGGCTGTACGAGAAGATCTACGCCACGGCGCGCCACCGGCTCTCGCGGGCCTCCCCCCTCAAGCGCGCGATCGCGGGGTGGGCGATGGAAGTCGGGCGCGAGGTCGGCTACGCGCGCGCCCGGGGCGAGCGCGTCGGCCCGGCGCAGGCCATGCGGCACGCGGCCGCGGACCGGCTGGTCCTCGGGAAGATCCGCGAGGTCTTCGGCGGCCCGAAGAACGTCCTGTCGGCGGGCGGCGCGAGGCTCTCGCCGGAGATCGAGGAGTTCTTCTTCTCGGCCGGGCTCCTCGTGTGCCAGGGGTACGGCCTCACCGAGACCTCGCCGATGGTGACGTGCAACCGTCCCGGCGACTTCCGCTTCGGGACGGTGGGCAAGCCGATCCCGGGGTGCGAGGTGCGGGTGGCGGCCGACGGCGAGATCCTGGTGCGCGGCCCCAACGTGACACAGGGCTACTTCGGCCGCGAGCGCGAGACGCGCGAGTCGTTCGAGGACGGCTGGCTGAAGACCGGGGACATCGGCGAGCTGGACCCCGACGGCTTCGTGCGGATCACCGACCGCAAGAAGGACCTGATCATCACCTCGGGCGGGAAGAACGTGGCCCCGTCTCTGGTCGAGTCGGTGATCGGCAAGGACTACTACATCGACCAGATCGCGGCGGTCGGCGAGGGGCGCAAGTACCTCGCGGCCCTCGTGGTGCCGCAGTTCGAGGCGCTCGAGGCGTGGGCGCGCGAGCGCGGCCTCACCTACGAGTCGCTCCGGGCGCTCGTGCGTGACGCCCGCGTCGTCGCCTTCATCGCCGAGCGGATCGAGCAGCAGCAGGCGGTGCTCGCCCGGCACGAGCGGGTGAAGCGGTTCGCCCTGCTGAGCGAGCGCTTCACGCAAGGCGGCGGCGAGATCACGCCCACCCTCAAGAACGTCCGCGCGGCCATCGCGGCGAAGTACGATGCGGTCATCAACGCGATGTACTCGGCCGATTGGGGCGGCGGCGGCACGGAGCCCGCGGCGTAGGCAGGAGGAGGTGTTCGTGATGCGCGTGAGGTTCATCCTGGCGGCGGCCCTGCTGGCGGCCGTGCCCGCATGGTCGGCGACGCAGGCGCCGCAGGCCCACGAGACGGCGTCGGAGGTGCCCGCGCTGTCGGCGATGCACGAGGCGATCATGCCCCTCTGGCACGAGGCGTGGCCGGCCAAGGACGTGAAGCGGATGGCGGAACTGGCTCCCGGCATCCAGAAGCACCTCGCCGACGTGACGGCGGCCAGGCTGCCCGGCATCCTGCGCGACCGCCAGGCGGCCTGGGACGCGGGGCTGAAGCAGTTGCAGGGGTCGGCCGCCGCCTACCAGTCCGCGGTGGACAAGAAGGACGACCCGGCGCTGCTGAAGGCCGCCGAGGCGCTGCACACCGACTACGAGAAGCTCGTGCGCGTGGTCCGGCCCGCGACGCCCGAGATCGACGCGTTCCACCAGGCGCTCTACGTCCTGTTCCACTACGACCTGGAACAGTTCTCGCTGCCGGTGGTGAAGGACCACGTGGCGGCGCTGAAGGCGAGGATGGACGCGCTCGCCGGGGCGGCGCTGGCGGCCCGCCACGCGGCCAGGACGGGGGCCTACGAGGCGGCACGCACCCGGCTGGCCGGGACGGTGGACACCCTCGTGGCGGCGACCGCCGGCGGCGACGCGTCGGCAATCAAGGCTGGGATCGAGCAGGTGCACGCCAGCTACGAGTCGCTGGACGGCCTCTTCAGGTAGGGCACGTAGTCCCTCACACCTCCAGGGGCCGCTCGCGCCCGCGGGCGGCCACCCTCTCCACACCTTCGACGCGTCCGGCGCGCACGATCACCGCGTGGTCGAAGTTGTTGACGGTGGGGCAGACGTGCCGTGGCACCAGGTACAGCACGCGCCCGACCGCCGGCGGCTCCCGTCCTTCCGGCACCGCCACGGGCAAGTGCTCCTCGCTCGGCTTGAGCGGCGTCAGCTCCGGGGCCCCCAGCACCGCGCAGGTCGGCACCCCGGCGTCAGCCGAGACGCTCTTGTGCCCCGCGTCCAGCGTCACGCGCCCCGCCACCGGGTGGCTCACGACGCGGCTCGCCACCACCGCCGCCGGTCGCAGGCCCCACTCAGCCGGCAGCTGTCCCGCGCTGGTCGCGTCGCAGTAGACCACCGTGCCCGGTGACACCCGGTGCCGGAACGGCCGGCCGGCGAACCGTGGGTACGACAGCGAGGCGGCGAAGGCCGGGGTCCCCGCGGTAATCACCTCGGGCACCGCGATCCCCGCCCGCCCGAGCGCCGCCACGAGGTCGATCAGGCGGTCGTAGCCCTCGTGCGCCCGCGCCTCCCAGCCCGGCGCCGATGGCCCGAGGTGCCCGTCGTAGTCGTGGATTCCACCGAAGCGGATGCCGGCGGCCGCGATCGCGCGGGCCGTCGCGATGACCCGGTCCACGGCCGTATCGGGGATCCCCGTCCGGTTCATGCCCGGGTTCACGTCGACGAACAACCCGACGCCGGCGCCACGCCAGGCGTCGACGGCCGCGACGTCCTCCACCAGCGCGGAGACGCGGATGGCCGGGTGCTCGCCAGCGATGGCGGCGACACGGCCGACCGCGGGACCGACGATCGGGTAGGCGACCAGGACATCGCGGGCGCCCGCCTCGCACGCCACTCGCAGCTCCAGCGGCGTCGCGCACTTCAGGTTCACCACCCCGGCCGCGGTCAGCTGCCGCATCACGCTCGCGATCTTGGCGCTCTTCACGTGCGCGCGCCATCGATCCGCGTCGCCGCCGAGCCGCCCCACGATCGCCCGGACGTTGGCATCCACGATCTCGGGGAACACGAGGAGCGCCGGCGTGAGCAGGTCGTCGTCGCACGCCAGGCGGTAGGGCTGTTCGGCGGGCAGGGAGATCGGCGTCCCGTCGAGGACGTGGGTGTCGGTGGCCGGCATGGCGCTCCTCAGGCCTCGACGGGCGCCGCCTGTGGGCGCAACGGCATGGGCGTGTGGATGGTGCCGCGGGCGAAGCCGTTCTGGAGCCCGCGCCGGATCTCCTCGGACATCCGGTTCAACTTCACGTCGCTGCGGAAGCCCATCGCCTGCGCGGCGCCGACCAGGACGCTGTAGGCCACGCGGTTCGGCAGGCCGAGCTGGTTGGCGAGGTCGAGGATCACCGAGCTCTCGGCGTCCATCAACGCCCCGTCCGCGAGCGCGATGTCGGTGAGGCGCGACAGGATGAAGTTCTTCGCCGTCGCGTCGCCCTCCGCGTTCACGACCGCGAGCGCGGCGGGGAGCCGCTCCTGCAGCTCCGCCGGGTCGGTGACGATCTCCGCCTCGGGCTCGTCGGTGAAGAAGCGGTGCAGGATCTGGATCAGGATCTTCACTTCTTCGTCGCTGATCTCGGCGTCGGCCCCGAGCAGCAGCGCCCCGCCGAGCGCAACGACCTGCATGGCCGCGCGGTCCACCGGGCGGAACGGGTAGCGGCGTGTCAGCCGCACCAGCTCGTCCACCTGGTCCTCGAGCTGCGCGTCGTCGAGGTCTTCCGGCGACGCTTCGAAGCCGTTCCGGCGGGCCTTGGCCGAGCGGCCGAACATCTCGATCGCCTTGAGGCGGATCGGCACCAGCGGGTGCGATGCGAACGCCTCGGCCATCAGCTCGGGGTGCCCCTTGATCTCGTCCACCTGCGCGACCAGCGCCTCGACGTCCAGGTTCAGGTTCTTCTCGCTCAGGCCGAAGGTCGCCTTCAGCAGCGCCGTCGCCGAGTCGCGGAAGCTGCCGGCCGCCAGCAGCCCGGCGCGGTCGGCGCTGATCTCCGCCTTGCGCCGCCACCGCAGGAACAGGCTCTCGCCGAAGGGCGGGAGCACGGTGATGTCGGCGTTCTCGGGGTTCTGCGAGAGGAGGCCGTCGAGGCGGTTGTTCCCGAAGAGGATGTGCCCCAGCTCGTGCCCCAGGATGAACCGCAGCTCCGCGTCCTCGAGCCGCTCGAGCGCGGTCGCCGTGACCCCGATGAGGGAGTAGGTGCGCGTCTCGCGGACGTCGTGCGTCGCGAACGCGTTGATCTCGGAGGACGGGATGCAGAACACCTCGGCCTCCGACTCGACGCCGAAGCGCGCGCACGTCTCGCCGAACAGCCGGTAGATGCGCGGCGACAGCCGCTCGCTCAGCCGGATGCCGTGGCTGATCAACTTCTCGCGGATTCCCCGGTCGAGCTGCCGGCGGTTCGCTTCGACGGTGTCGAGGTAATCGTTGACGCGGTAGACGCGGACGAGTTCGTCCACGTCCTGCGTGTCGCCTCGGTAGCGCGCTTCATCCCAGTTCACCATAACGGGGGGATGCTACCACGACACTCCACCAAGTCACGCGCTGCCGCCAGTAAGGGCGCTGGCGCTCCCACCACCTGTTTCACGACCGGGGGAAGCGGCTACCGAGGTCGCAGGTCCAGGTGATAGACCTCCACCGCCGGCGTGCCGTGCAGGCGGTAGACGAACGCGGGCGGCTGGCGCCGCCGGACCTGGTCCACCACCTGCTCGCTCTCGAAGCACGCGTGGCTGTTCTGCGCGAACAGCCACACCTCGGCCGGCGGCATGGGGATGCCGGCCTCCGCGAGCGAGCGCGCCTCGAGGTCGGCGCGGCCTGCGCGGCGCGCGTATTCGCCGACGACGCCCGGGGCATCGCTGGCGAGGGACGCGCCCGGTGCCGCCCGCTCCGCGACCCACTGCACCGCCTCCCGCATCCCGGCGTCGTACAGCTCGTCGTTCGGGAAGAGGGCGCCTGGCGCCGACAGGCCGTGCCCGAGGGCGTTCAGGTGCAGGCTCGCGAAGGGGGCGGCCGTCACCTGCGCGTTCAACGCGCTCACCACGACGAGGGCGACCGTCGCGCCTGCGGCCGCCACCCTCAGTCGCGGCGGCCGCCACCTGACCACCAGGTCCAGCGCGCGCACGATGCCGAGCGCCGCGACCAGTTGCAGCACGACCAGCGTCGGCAGCAGGTAGCGCGCGAACTTGGAGGCGGCCAGCGAAGAGGGCAGCAGGAAGAACAGCAGGAAGACGCGCATGAAGACGGCGCCGCGCTCGCGGCGCAGGCGGACCAGCTCGACCAGGCCGAGGCCGATCGCCGCCAGCACGGGCAGCGGCATCTTCACGACCATGTAGAGCAGGTAGAAGTACCACGGCAGTCCCCAGGGCGTGTCGGAGATCCCGTTGGGGTAGATGCGGCCCGCGAAGTACGCCCCGTGGTGCGTCATCAGGCCGCCGCCGGCGTAGTGGAGGAAGTAGGCCCAGGTGGGGGGCCAGAGGATCACCGGGTTGGCGGCGGCGAACGTGGCGGCCGCGGCCAGGTAGAACGACCGGGGGGCCCGCCGGCCCGCGGCCCCGACGGATTCTCGCGCGGGCGTCGACGCCTTCCGCTCCTCGGCCCCGGCCGCGAGCCGGAACAGCGACCAGAGACCGAGGTAGTAGAACATGTACTTCGAGGCCAGCATGAGGCCGAACGCCGCGCCGGCCGCGGCGTACCACCGGTGCGGGGCCTCGCCGCCGGGCGCGTAACGGGCGCGCGCCTCCTCGTAGCACCAGGTGCCCAGCAACAGGAAGAAGACCAGGAAGGTGTCTTCCTTCCCGATGCGGTTGAGGCCCGTGACCGTGACGTCCAGCGCGAGCAGCAGCGACGCCCACAGCGCGACGAGGGGTCCGAAGAACGATCGCGCGAGCAGGAACAGCGGGACCACCGTGGCCGCGCCGACGAGCGCGTTCGGCAGGCGCAGGGCCGCCTCGGGCGAGATGGCCTCCCAGCCCGCGCGCGCGGCAAGCCGGTTCCAGGCCCCGGCGGCCGTCGTCGAGGCGAGCATCGCGACCTTCATCAGCATCGGGTGCTCGGCGTTCGCCGTGAAGTCGCCGGCGCCGTACGCGCGCACCGCCTCGACCTTGTGGATCTCGTCCTCGCTGAACCCGCCGTAGTCCAGGTTCTGGACCCGGAACGTGGCCGCCAGGACCGCGATGGCCGCCAGCGCCAGGACGAGCGTCCGCTGTCCCGTGAGCGGCCACGCCGATCGGCCGGGGAACAGCGCCGGAAACGGGAACACTGCCGCGGGCGACGTGACGGCGCGGCTGATCAGCGGGCGGTCCCGAAGCGGACCGGGAGCGGAAGGGGGCATGGGGGCCTCGCTGGGCGGGCAGCCGCTGATGGCGAGCGCACGGACGCGGGCGCCGGACGCCGCCGGATCAGCAGGTTGATCTGTCGAGCCCAGCGGTCATTGTACAGCGTACAGCCTGTCAGTGCAGCACCAGGCCGACGCTCACGCGCGAGAACTCGACCTTCTCGTCGCCCCCGAGGAAGGACACCTCGGGCCCCGAGCGGAACCTCCGGTAGTCGAGCCGGATGCCGAGGTGCGCCGGCAGCATCACCATCACGCCGGCGCCGTAGTTCCATCCGAGGGCGGTGTCGCTGAAGTCGGTGAGGCTGTCGGTGGTGAACTCCGCCTTCGCCTTGATGAACCCGAGGCCCGCGCTGCCGTACGGCCGCAGCGGCCCGACCGGCAGGCTGACGACGACGTTCGACATGACGGTCAGGACGTTGCTGCTCTCGACCTCACCGTCCTCGCCGAAGAAATCGGGCGTCCAGGCGATCTCCTGCTCGAAGCCGAAGCCGCCTCCGAGCCCGCCGAAGACCACGCCGTAGCCGGTGCGCCGGTTGGGGCAATCGTCCCGGAGGGACGGGCACTCGCCGGCGGCGCCGCCGTAGGAGTAGCCGGTGAACGCGCCGAAGTACCGCTGCGCATGCGCCGTTGCGGGCCAAAGGCCCAGAACCGCCACCGCCAGGATCAGGACGGCCAACCTTTTCATGTTCCCCCCGTGCCCGAGAGTATAGCCCGCCGTGAGCCGATCGGGCACTGGGGCGCATCAGCAGTCTTACCAGTGGCGGAACGGCTCGTGCTCCGGCTTCTCGGGCAGGCGCAGCCGGCCGGTCCACCAGTGCCGCACCACGTCCTGGCTGCCGAGGCCCGCGGCCAGCGCCACGGCCAGGGTGATGCCCCCGAACAGGATCGCGAAGGCGGTCAGCACGGTGGCGCGCCCGATGCCCAGGTGCTCGAAGGCCACGGCGACCACGACAAGCACGATGCCCCACCGGGCGAGCGCCCCGAGCAGGCGCGCCGACTCGAAGCCGGAGTTGACCGCGGCGATCAGCACGCTCCGCCCGACGAAGCGGCTCACGAGGAGCCCCGCCCACAGCAGGCCGATCGCGACGACGAGGTGCGGGAGGTACAGCAGGAAGCGCCGCACCAGGTCGGCGGCCAGTCGCGCGTCGAGGGAGTAGAGCGCCGGCACGAACGCAGCCAGCGTGATGCCCCACCGCACCAGGCGCGCCACGAAGACCGAGGGGCTCTCGATGCCGACGCGCCGGAGCGGCCCCATGAACCCCAGGCGCTCGGCGCCGAGGTCCGCCTTCGCCCGCAGGAGCAGCCAGCGCGTCACGCGACCGGCCAGCCATCCGAGCGCGGCGCCGAAGAGAATCAGCACGATCGCGCCGAGCAGGTGGGGGAAGAAGCGGGTGACCTCGATGGCCGCCCCCTCCCACGACTCTCGAAGCACCAGTTGCAGTCTCTCTAACATGGCCGTCATCCTTCCGACCAGCCGGCAACCCGACCGAAGGCAACCCCGGAGGGTTGCCCCACCGAGGTCTCACCACCGCTCGACCAGGTAGCCCTTGTTCGCCTCGAAGACCTGGCACAGCCGCTCGAGCCGCTCCTCCACCGCGGGGGCGTCGCTGTCGGCCACCTCGTGGACGAACGACGCGACGCGGCCCATGTAGAGGGGCAGGAACGACCGGATCAGGTGCTGCCGGTCGATCCGCCGGTGGCGGTACGCCGCGGCGAAGTCGTACACGATGCGCGTCCAGAGGCCGTCGTCCAGGCGGAAGGCGGCGGCGTCCACGCGGGCCGCGGCCTCGAGGCACCGCAAGTCGGCCGGCGCCAGCACGAGCGACCACACGTCGCGCAGGTTCGAGACGCCGTTGCGGAAGTGATCGAGCATCCGCTGGGTGTTGACCGCGATCGGCTCGACGCCCACGGCGAAGCGAAAGCCCATGAGCGGGGTCTCGACCGAACCCTCGACCTGGCGCCAGACGTCCTCGTGGGTCTCCATCAGCGAGAACACCGTCCCCAGCACCTGGACGAGCATCGAGCTGAGGTCCGAGCCCGGGTCCTTGGCGTCGTGCAGCTTCGTGCCGAGGAACGACTGGCACACCCGGAAGCCGCCGCAGATCGCCGTGGTCGTCATCCAGATGTCGATGCCGTACCTCGCGACGTCGGTCTCCCACACCATCTGCCGCAGGTAGTGCGACGCCAGGCGGCCCGAGAAGCCGAAGTCGCCGCCGATCGGCTGGCGCACCCGCTGCCCGTAGAGCGCCCGGGTCAGCGGGTAGACGATGCTGTTGGTGATCGTGCCATCGTACTTGTGCCGGAAGTAGTATGGCGCGACGTAGTCGTACCCGTGCTGCAGTTGCGGCGCGATCAGCAGTTGCACCCACTCGGGGTTGATGCTGCGCAGGTCCGAGTCCACGACCGCGCAGGCCCGCGCGCCCAGCCGCTCGGCCACGCTGAAGATGCAGCGGAACGCGCTGCCCTTGCCCGGGAGGCCGTGGTAGGGGATCGTCAGCCGGTGCACCGGGAACAGGGGGTGCGAGATCAGGAGCATCTCGCTCGGCTGCACCTGCAGTCCGGTCACGATCTCCTGGGTGCCGTCGGTCGAGCCGCCATCCGAGTTGACGATCAGCGCCCGCAGCTG
Organism: uncultured Acidobacteriota bacterium; assembly: GCA_963813585.1. Classification (GTDB taxonomy): domain Bacteria; phylum Acidobacteriota; class Vicinamibacteria; order Vicinamibacterales; family Fen-181; genus JARKSS01. Next base: position 4,766,671 of record CAWEZL010000001.1, on the reverse strand, counting down.
CGGGAAGTACTTCACCAGCCCCGCGTGCGTGGCCTCGACGACGTGGCCGATGGTGCGCGCGTTGTTGAAGCTCGGGATGCCGACGACGATGTCGGCCCGATCGACGGCGGCGACGGCGCGGGCAGCCTGGTCCGGGAGGACGTCAGCGTTCACCATGGGCTCACGCCACCGATCGTGTGTCCCCTTCGCGCACCGCCGCGCCGGGGCCGTTGCCGAGGATGCCGGCCATCGCCTCGTGCCACCCGGCCGGTCCCGCGGCGCCGGTCACGCGCGCGGACGGCACCTGGCGCGCGACCCGATCGGTCGCGCCGCTCGCCGGGTTCGCGACGACGAAGGCAAGGTCCACGAGCCGCAGGAAGGGGACGTCGTTCGGGCCGTCGCCGAGGCCGACCGAGACGAACTGCCCGTGCGCCCAGCGGTAGAACCGGAGCAGGAGGCCGACCGCCACCCCCTTGTCGGTCGCGCCGCCTGCGTGGTGGTAGCGGCCGCCTTCCGTCGCCCGGAAGCCGGCGGCCGACAGCGCGCGGAAGAGGCGCGCGCGCTGCGCCGGGTCGCCCTCGACGATCCGGAACGGCTCGTCGTAGTCGCGGAGCTTCGCCAGCCTGGCGGCCGGCAGCGAGAGGTTCGCGTCGGCTGCCACCTCGGCGACCGTCATGTCGCTGAAGCCGGCGATCCGGACGCCCGCCTTGCGCGCGGCCGCGCGGAGGGCGTCGACCACCTCGGCATGCGGCCGCCCCAGCTCGATCGCCTGGTAGCCGGCGATGGCGCGGGCGCCCGGCAGGCCGAAGGGGAAGTAGCCCTCGGGCACGAACACGGCGCCCCCGTTCTCGCTGACGAAGGGGTCGGAGGTGCCCAGCTCCTGCTGGAGCCGCTCGACCTCCGCCCGGGTCTTGCTCGAGCAGAGGACGAGCGGGACGCCCCGCTCGCGCAGCCTGGCGAGCGCGGCGGCCGCCTCGCGGAACGAGTACGTGGAGTGATCGACGAGGCACCCGTCCACGTCGGTGAACACCACGCAGGCCGGTCTCGGGTCCACTACGCGGCCTCCATGGGCACCAGCGACGCGGCGTTGTCGGCCGCGACCGTGTCGACCAGTTGATCGTAGAAGTCCGGCAGCGCCGAGACGACCCGGTTCCAGTTGGGGATGAGCGGTGCCCCCAGCGGGTCCTCCATGTAGCGCTGGCACGCCAGGCGGAGGCCCTCGGCGAAGGCGACCACCGTGCTCTCCTCCTCGTTGCGGTCGAAGGCCAGGCCGTTGATGGCGGCGTCGGCGTGGTACCGGTTGATCGTGTCCTCGGCCAGGCGGATGTACTGCACCGAGAGCGTGCGGAACAGCCCCTCGGTGAACACCGCCCCCTCGGCCGCCAGCGTCCGAAGCAGGTTCTGCGCGATGTCGACGCACATCTTCACCAGGCCGCGCGTCGAGTCGCCCGCGTTCAGGTCCTGGTGCTTGTGGTCGTAGTTGCTGCAGAGCTCGGTCTGGCAGATCCGCTTCAGCGCGCAGTTGCGGTACACCTCGGCGAGCATGCCGACCTCGAGCCCCCAGTCGGAGGGAATGCGCGTGACCCGGGCGAGGTCGGTGCGCATCGCGAACTCGCCCGCGAGCGCGTAGCGGAACGAGTCGAGGTAGACGAGCAGCGGCAGCTCGCCGACCAGGTGCTGCAGCGTGCGGATGAGCGGCGTGACGAAGAGGCGCGTGACCCGCCCGTGCATCTTCCGCCCGACGCGGCTGTAGAACCCCTTCGAGAACTCGAAACCCAGGTTCGGGTTCGCCACGGGGTAGCACAGGCGCGCGAGCAGCTCGCGGTCGTAGGTGGTGATGTCGCAGTCGTGCAGCGCGATGACGTCGCAGTCGTCGGCGGCGAGCAGGTAGCCGTATGCCATCCAACACGACCGCCCCTTGCCGCTCTCGCCCACGGGGAGGCTGTGGGTGTTGAGCCGCCTGAACAGCGACTGGATTCCCGGGCCGTCGTTCCAGACGACACTCACCTTCTGCGGCAGGACCGACAGCATCTCGCGGGCGGTCTCGAACTCGGCGGCCGTGGCCCGATCCAGGGAGACGACGATCTCGTTCAGGTACTCGACGTGCCGCAGCTCCTTGATGATGCGCGGCATCGCCGGGCGCGTGAACTCGGCGTAGAGCGCGGGCAGCACGAGGGCGATGCGCTGCGTCCGGGCGAAGTCGTTCAACTCGGCTTCGATCCGCTCGAGGTTGGTCGACCCCAGTCGGTGGAGCGTGGCGACGACACCGGTCTGATAGAAGTCGGCCATCCCGCCTCCTTTCTGCCCGTGTTGAACCGATGAGGCGAGTCTACGTGGCCGCCGCCGGCCGGGCCATCCCGTCCGGACGGGATTTACGGCGGGGGGAGGGGGGGACAAGAGGGGACAAGAGGGCTTCGCCCGGGGTCGCCCCGAGGGACGCCGAAGGGCGCTCGGCCGCAAGCCGTCTAGAATGGGATGGATGCACGCCGGCCACGACCACCCGCGCGGGGCGCCAGCGGCAACGGGCCGGCGCGCCAACTCCCGCTCGCTCTCGATCGTCCTCGTGATGGTGGCCGGCTACATGGTGGCCGAGGTCGTCGGGGGCCTGCTCACCAACTCGCTGGCCCTGCTCGCCGACGCCGGTCACATGCTGTCGGACGCCGCCGCCCTGGGCCTCGCGCTCTTCGCGCTGTGGTTCGCGGTGCGGCCCGCCCCGTCCCACCGCACCTACGGCCACTACCGCATCGAGATCCTGGCGGCGCTCGCCAACGGCGCCACGCTGGTGGCCGTTGCCGCGTTCATCCTGGCCGAGGCCTACGACCGCCTCTGGAACCCGCCCGCGGTCGATGGCGGCCCGATGATGGCGGTCGCCGCCGGCGGCCTCGTGGTCAACCTGGTCGCGCTGCGCCTGCTGCACGCCGGGCGCGGCGAGAGCCTCAACGTGCGGGGGGCCTGGCTCCACGTGCTCACCGACGCGCTTGGCAGCGTCCAGGCGATCGTGGCCGGGGCGCTGATCCTCGGCTTCGGCTGGACGTGGGCCGACCCGGCGGCCTCGGTGCTGATCGGGCTGCTCGTGCTCTACTCGGCGTGGGGCCTGATGTCGGCGTCGGTGGCGGTGCTGATGGAGAGCGCGCCGGTGAGCGTGGACGTGGACGCGGTGCGCGACGCCCTGCGCGACGTGCCGGGGGTCGCCGAAGTCCACGACCTCCACGTCTGGAGCATCACGAGCGGGATGCCGGCCCTCTCGGTGCACCTCGTGGCGTCGGCCGACGCCGACCGGTGGGACGACCTGCTCTTGCGCGCGGGGGTGGTGCTGCGCCAGCGCTTCGGCGTGACCCACACGACGATCCAGGTCGAGGGCGCGTGCGGGTGCGTGCCGTGCGGGGCCGGGGGGCGGGCGCACGGCGGCTAGCGGGCAGGGCAGGGATCGGGGATCAGGGATCGGGGATCAGGGATGTCGCTCACGGTTCGACAGGCGCGCGAAGCGGACCTCGATGCCATCGGGCGGCTGGGGGTCCACCTGCTGAGGCAGCACCACCGGTTCGATCCCGATCGCTTCATGGCGCCGGGCCGGGACCCCGAGGCGGGCTACGCCTGGTTCCTGAGCACCCAGCTGGCAGAGCCCGACGTGCTGCTGGTGGTTGCCGATCTCGAGGGCGTGGTGGCCGGCTACCTGTACGGGGCCGTAGAGCCCCGTTCGTGGAAGGAACTTCGGGACGAGGCTGGGTTCATCCACGATGTCGTCGTGGACGAGCGCTTCCGGCGCCAGGGCATGGCGCGCGCGTTGTTGCAGGCGGCGGCCGACTGGTTCGCCGGCCGAGGGATACCCCGTGTCGTTCTGTGGTCCGCCCACCGGAACGAGACCGCGCAACGGCTGTTCGCCTCCCTCGGCTTCCGGCCGACGATGATCGAGATGACCCGCGAGTTGCCGCCGGGGCGCGTCTCTCCCTGATCCGCGATCCCTGATCCCCGATCCCTACTTCCCCGGCCTGTATTCGCTCTCCACGTGCCCCTTCAGCTGCTCGGGGTAGAAGTACACCTCGCGGAGGTCGCCCGTGGCGTAGCGCGTCGCCTGGTCGTTGAAGTGGGGCGACGCCGGGTTGCCGCTCTGGCCGCCGGCGCTCACCGCGCGGGCGCGGACCCTCGGCCCGAACTCGACCGCGGCGACGAAGCTATTCCCGGTCGTGCCGTACATCCGCCTGGTGTCGTAGGTGCGCGCGCCGAACGAGGCCAGCGAGCCCCACCGCGCGGACGTGAACCCCACGGGGATGCTCGGCGCCGCGTCGTCGAACTTCTGCACGATGTCGCCGGTCAGGCGCTGGAAGCGGTTGATCTCGCCCCACGGCGTGCGCCAGGTGCCGAAGTCGCGCGCCAGGCGGTCCACCGCCCGCTCGAGCGACTCGATCATCTGTGCGGGAGTCGCCGTCCGGACGACGTATTCCGCCTCGAGCTCGTCGGGATCTCGGGGGCCCGGGCCGACGCGGCGCCCCAGGTCCTCGCCCCAGTACACGGCGAGCGAGGTGGCGATCGAGTCCACGCCCCAGCGCAGGTCCCAGGCGCGCAGGGCGGCGACCGGATCGGCGAGCGCCGGCTTCCGCGGGTCGTCCTGCCCCAGCCCGTCCCACGCGCGGACGAGCGCGGGCAGCTGCTTCTCGAAGGCCGGCAGGTAGCGGTCGTAGGCGGCGGCGAGGAGCGTGTCGACGGTGAAGTCCTTCCGGTCCTGCAGCACCCGGATCGCGTGCAGGCCGCGCGCGTTCTCGCCGCCCGCGTCCACGTAGCTGGGGAAGCTCGCCTTCTTCGGGCTCGCGGGGCCCGCCGCCGACCACGGCGCGTTGTTCGTGTTGTAGAGCCAGCCGCTCGACGGGTTGAGCAGGAACGGCGTCTCGTCGATGTCGTGGACGCCCCGCCAGTCGGTCGCCGGGTCGCTGCCGTCCACCGGGCGCGTCCAGTCGAACCGCGGGTCGCGCTCGGGGACGAAGTTCGCGTGGAAGTAGGCGATGTTGCCGTCGGCGTCGGCGTAGATCGTGTTGTTCGACGAGTTGGTGTGCAGCCCCATCGTCTCGCGGAAGGCCTTGTACGAGCGGGCCTTCGTGCGCGAGTACGACTGTGTGAGCGCCTTGATCGGATCCTCCATCAGCCGGACGCTGACCCACTTCCCGTCGAGCTCGCGGACGATCGGCCCGCGGTGCGTGCGGTAGACGGTGAACTGGCGCGTGGCCATGCCGGAGGCGGTCTTGTGGGGAACCGCGATCGTCCGCGACTCGAGCGGCCGCTCCGACGTGCCGTACCGGTAATACAGCCGATCGCCCTTCTTCACGATCGTCTCGAGGTACTCGTCGATGTTGTCCACGCTGCTCGAGGTGTGCATCCAGCCGGCGCGGTCGTTGAAGCCCTGGTAGACGAAGAACTGGCCCCAGGTGAGGGCGCCGTAGGCGTTGAGCCCCTCGTCGCTCGTCATCTGCGCCTCGGCGCGGAAGAAGAACGAGGTGTGCGGGTTGATGAGCAGCAGCGCCCGGCCGCCGGCGGTGTTCGACGGCGCGATGGCGATGCCGTTCGATCCCGAGGGCTCTTCGTAGGCCGCGCGTGAACCAGCGGCCACCGGCTCCCGGCCGCCGGCCCCGGTGCGTTCGGAGAACGCCTCGAGCTGCGCCAGGTTGATCCGCTCGATGTCGCCGCCGATGCTCCCCTCGGTGAAGCTCAGGGCCATCCACGGCTCGAACCGGGTGATGGCTCTCGGCTTCACCTGCGGGTGCGTATGGAGGTAGTAGTTGAGGCCGTCGGCCCACGCCTGCATCAGCGCCTGCAGCCACGCCGGGCTCTCGGCGAAGAGCGCTTGCAGCCGCGCGGGGTCGATGAACAGCTTCATGCGGAGGTCGCGGTAGATCGCGGATTCCCCCTCGGCCTCGGCCAGCCGTCCCAGGGCGTTGAGGTAGTTGGTCTCGATGCGGTTGAAGTCGTCCTCGGCCTGCGCGTAGACCACTCCGAACACCGCGTCGGCGTCGGTCTTCCCGTGGACGTGCGCGATGCCCCAGTCGTCGCGAACGATGGTGACCGCCCGGGCGCGCTGCTCCCAGCCCGCGACCTCGCGGTCCTGCGCCGCCTGCGGCACGAGCGTGGCCGCCAGGATGGCGGCGACGAGCACGAATCGCCTCATAGATGAATCCCCGATCCCTGATCCCCGATCCCTACTTCCCCTCATCCTTCGGCAGTTCCGGCGCCGCGAAGTCGGGCAACGGGTCGCCGAAGATGTAGTGGTTGAACCAGGCGAGGTTATGCCCGGTGGCGGCTCGCGTCGCCTTGGGCTTGCTGATGCCGTGGCCGAACCCCTTGTAGACGATCATCTCGGCCTTCACGCCTCGGTCCTCGAGGCCCTGCCGCAGCTCGTAGGCGTTGGGGATTGGCACCCGGCGGTCCAGCTCGCCGTGCTGGATGAGCGTGGGCGTCTTCGCCTGCCTGATGTAGGTCATCGGCGAGGTCTTCGCGTAGATCTCCGGGTCGGCGGCCGGGTCGGCGCCGAGGTACTGGATCGTGAACGGCGTGATGTCGGTGTTGTAGTAGTAGGTGGCCCAGTTCGAGATGCCGGCGCCGACCGAGATTGCCGAGAACGCCGTGCTCGACGTGGTGAGGAACGCCGAGATGTAGCCGCCCTGGCTCCATCCCATGCACCCCACCTTCGCCGGGTCCACCCATCCGAGCTTCACGAGGTGCTCGACGCCCGACAGGACGTCCCAGGCGTCGCCGACGCCGAGGTTCCGGACGTTCAGCTGCCGGAACTTCTCGCCGTAGCCGGCGCTGCCGCGGTAGTTCACCTTGAGGACCAGCGCGCCGCGCGCCGCCCAGATGTCGGAGGGGTAGATCCGCGTGTCGATCATGGAGGGCCGATCCACGCCGGTCGGGCCGCCGTGGATGACGCAGAGCAGCGGGTGCTTCTTCGACGGGTCGAAGCCGGCCGGCTTGATCAGCACCCCCTCGATCTCCGCGCCGTCCCGGCTGCGCCAGGAGATCACCTCGCGGCGGCCGAGCGTCCACTCCCTGGCCTGCTCGGTCATCGAGGTGAGTCGCCGCGGCGCGAACGGGTCGAGCGCCGAGACGTAGACCTCGCTCAAGGTGGTGGGGGAGTAGGCGACAAAGCCGATGGTCCTGCCGTCCTTCGTGAAGGTCGCCCCTGCCAGCATCGCCGCGTCGGGCTGGCTGACGCGGGCGACCCGGCCGCTCACCGGATCGACGCGGAACAGGTGCACCGCGGTGTGCTGCGAGGCCCCGAAGTAGACGCCGCTGGCGTTCCAGTCGAGGAGGTTCGGCTGCTCGTCGAAGGCGTCGGTGATCGATCGCGGCGTCCCGCCGGCCACCGGCACGACGGCCAGCCGGGCGTTGGCGTGGAAGAACCTCGGGTTGCCCATCGCCGACGAGAAGACGAGGCTGGTGCCGTCGGGCGACCAGCGCGGGCCGTTGTCCGGGCCCGGCTGATCGACCAGCTTCCGCACGGCGTTGCCGCCGAGGTCGAGCAGGTAGATGTCGGCGGTGCCCCCGTTGATCAGGTCGGGGTTGGTCGTCGCGCTGAAGGCGATCGTCTTTCCGTCGGGCGACCAGGCGAACGAGCCGACGCTGAAGTCGTGCCCCTTCGTCCGCGCGGTGCCCGCCGCGGGCGTGCCCATCGCTTCGGCGAGGTCGAACGTCCACAGGTGCTGGTAGGCGTACTCCTTCCGCACCACCTCGAAGTCGCCGAGGTGGTCGCGCCGCGCCTTGGCCTCCTTGTCGTTCCGGTCGCTGCTGGTGAAGGCGATCTGCTTCCCGTCGGGCGACCACTCGTAGCCGCCGACGCCGTTCTCGGCGCTGGTCAGCTGGATCGCCTCGCCGCCGTCCGGCCGGATCGCGAACAGCTGGTTCTTGTCGCCGACCCGGCTGCTGGTGAACGCCAGCCACTTGCCGTCGGGCGACCAGTCCGGGTTGCCGCACGACTTCTCGCCGCGCGTCAGCTGGAGGGTCTGCCCCGACTTCACGTCGGCCAGCCAGACCTGCGTCACGTAGGCGTCCTGCTTCCAGTCGGTGGAGCTCACCGTGTAGGCGACGTAGGCGCCGTCGGGCGAAATGCGGGCGCCCCCCACGCTCTTCAGCTCGAGCAGCTCGTCGACGGTCGGGGGCCTCGTCCCCGTTCCGGCGGGTTTGGCGGCCTCCGGCTGGGCCGTGGCCGTCACCCCGACGAGGGCGCAGGCCGACAGAAGGAGCGGCGTCAGCAACAGCTTGCGCAGCATGGTCGTTCTCCGGGGGGCGTGGCGCGGGGGCCAGTATAGAATGGCTCCGGTGGGGCGACCCGGGCGGGGCTCCGGCAGCGGGCCCCCGGCCGGTGGAGGGACCCCGGGACTCCGGGACGGCGGGATCCCCGTAGGGCGACCCTTCAGGGTTGCCTCCGCCGCGACAGCGAGATTCCCGTAGGGCGACCCTTCAGGGTTGCCTTCGCTGCGACAGCGGCACTGCGGGACTTCGGGACTCCGGGACTCCGGGACGGCGGGATTCCCGTAGGGCGACCCTTCAGGGTTGCCTCCGCGCGCGACCACGGGACTGCGGGACCCCGGGACTCCGGGACGGCGGGATCTCCGTAGGGCGACCGTTCAGGGTTGCCTCCGCCCGCGACCACGGGACTGCGGGACCCCGGGACTCCGGGACGGCGGGATCTCCGTAGGGCGACCCTTCAGGGTTGCCTCCGCCCGCGACCACGGGACTGCGGGACCCCGGGACTCCGGGACGGCGGGATCTCCGTAGGGCGACCCTTCAGGGTTGCCTCCGCCCGCGACAGCGGCACTGCGGGACTCCGGGACTCCGGGACGGCGGGATCTCGTAGGGCGACCCTTCAGGGTTGCCTCCGCCCGCGACCACGGGACTGCGGGACCCCGGGACTCCGGGACGGCGGGATCTCCGTAGGGCGACCCTTCAGGGTTGCCTCCGCCCGCGACCACGGGACTGCGGAACCCCGGGACTCCGGGACGGCGGGATCTCCGTAGGGCGACCCTTCAGGGTTGCCTCCGCTGCGCCCGCGAGATTCCCGCAGGGCGACCCTTCAGGGTTGCCTCCGCCGTCGTGCCGGCGTCCACATTTCGCTGCACGCGGCAATCTCCTCCAGACTGAATTCGTCCGACCCACAGAAGGGATACTCCCCCAGCACGCGCGTGAAGCCCGCTCGAACCGGATTCGAGACGATGTACTTGATCACGGCGAGCGCGGACTCGTCATCCCGTAGAACGTGGTCATAGTAGCCCCGCTGCCACAGTCGCTCGCCCTTCAGTCGGGAATGGTTGTAGGCGGTCCTCTGCTTCGCGTCCGCCGCAAACCGCCGCATGTCAGAGCCTTCCGTTCTGGCTGTCACGAGGAGGTGAACGTGGTCGCGCATGAAGCAGAACGCGGTGATTGACATGTCCTCGTTCGCGGCCGATTGCCGAAACTGCGACAGGACGAGCTCCACGACATCGACCGAGACGAAGACCGTCCTGCGCTCCTCCGTGCAGAATGTCAGGAAACAACGGTGGAGGCCGCGATACGGAAAGCCGTTGATCCGGGGCGGGTGCATGCGGTGCGTCGTCCAACAACTGTTCCAGGGCCCCAACTGCCACGGTACCGGCAATCCAGAGGACGGCCCACTGGAATCACGCGTGCCGGCAACCCGGCAACCCGGCAACCCTGAAGGGTCGCCCTACTGGAGTCCCGCTGTCGCGGTGAAGGCAACCCTGAAGGGTCGCCCTACCGGGATCACGCGTGTCGGGCTCGGCACGACACGGTCCACATACGCTACACTCTTCCCGAAGCCCCGCGCCGGCAACCCTGGGTCGCCCTACGGGAGTCCCGCTGTCGCGGTGCCGGCAACCCTGAAGGGTCGCCCTACGGGAGTCCCGCTGTCGGGCGCCGGCACGACACGGTCCACATACGCCGCACTCTTCCCGAAGCCCCGCGCGCGGCAACCCTGAAGGGTCGCCCTACGGGAGTCCCGCTGTCGCGGCGCCGGCAACCCTGAAGGGTCGCCCTACGGGAGTCCCGCTGTCGCGGCGAAGGCAACCCTGAAGGGTCGCCCTACGGGAGTCCCGCTGTCGCGGCGAAGGCAACCCTGAAGGGTCGCCCTACGGGAGTCCCGCTGTCGCGGCGAAGGCAACCCTGAAGGGTCGCCCTACGGGAGTCCCGCTGTCGCGGCGAAGGCAACCCTGAAGGGTCGCCCTACGGGAGTTCCGCTGTCGCGGCGAAGGCAACCCTGAAGGGTCGCCCTACGGGAGTCCCGCTGTCGCGGCGAAGGCAACCCTGAAGGTCCCCTACATCGAGTCGCCCTACATCCGAGGAGTGTCATGCCGCGACGTCTGCTCGCCGTTCTCGCCATCCTGCTCGCCGTGCTCCTGCGCCCCGCGGTGGGCGACGAGGGGATGTACCCCATCACGGAGCTGTCGAAGCTGAACCTGAAGGCCAAGGGACTGCAGATCCCCGTGTCCGAGATCTACGATCCGAAGGGCACCGGGACGAGCCTCCTCCAGGCGATCGTCCACCTCGGCGGGTGCAGCGCCTCGTTCGTCTCGCCCGACGGCCTGATCATCACCAACCACCACTGCGTGTTCGGCGCGGTTTCGGCGGCCAGCTCGGTCAGGAACGACTACCTGACCGACGGCTTCCTGGCGCCCGCCCGCGGCGACGAGATCCCCGCCCGCGGGATGACGGCCCGCATCACCGAGGAGATGCGCGACGTGTCCTCGCAGGTGCTCGGCGCCGTGACGCCCGACCTGGACCCGCTCGCCCGCGCCAAGGCGATCGACGATCGAATCGCCGAGCTGACCAGGGAGGCCCAGGCGAAGCTGCCCGGCAAGACGATCGGCATCTCCGAGATGCTCGCGGGGCAGTCGTACCTGATGTTCATCTCGACCACCTACCGCGACGTCCGCCTGGCGTACGTGCCGCCCCGGTCGATCGGCGAGTTCGGCGGCGAGGACGACAACTGGGTCTGGCCGCGCCACACGGGCGACTTCTCCTTCGTCCGTGCGTACGCCGGCAAGGACGGCCGCCCGGCCGACTACTCGGCCGACAACGTCCCGTACCACCCGCGCCGCTTCCTGAAGGTCAACCCGAACGGCGTCAACGAGGAGGACTTCGTCTTCATCCTCGGCTACCCGGGCCGCACCTACCGCCACCAGAGCTCGTACTACCTGGCCTACGAGGAACAGCACCGGATGCCGCTGGTGGCCGATCTGAACCAGTGGCAGATCCAGGCGATGGAGGGGCTGGGGAAGGACGACCGGGCGATCGCGCTGAAGTTCGACTCGCGGATCAAGGGGCTCGCGAACACGATGAAGAACTACCGCGGGAAGCTCGACGGGATGCGCAAGCTCGCGCTGACCGCGGCCCGCCGCGCCGAGGAAGCCGCCCTCCAGAAGTTCATCGAGGCCGACCCTGCCCGCCGCGCCACCTACGGCACGGTGCTCGCCGACACCTCGAAGATCTACGACGAGATGGCGGCGCGCTTCCAGTACGAGACGGTGCTCGACAACCTCACCGCGATGTCCACCCTGATCCGCGCCGCCTCCGCCGTCGTCGAGGCGACGAGCGGGGTGAAGCCTGCGGCCGCGGGCCCGGGGCGCGGCGCCTCGAACCTCTTCGCGAACTACCACGAGCCGGCCGAGGTGCTCTTCATCCGGAAGGTCGTGTCGATGGCGGCGAAGCTCCCCGCGGGGCAGCGGATTGCCCCGCTCGACCAGCGGATGGGCGGCGACTTCTCCGACGAGGGCATCCGGCGGGCGGCCGAGGCCTCGGTGGCCATGGCGACGATCACCTCGCAGGACGCGATGGCCGCCGCCATCAAGCAGGGATTGGACGACCCGTTCATCGTCTTCGCGCGCGAGCTCGCCCCGCTGCAGCAGCAGCTGCGCGAGACGCGCCAGCGCCGCACGGCCGAGCTGAACAAGCTGTCGGCGCTGCTCATCGACGTGCGGCAGCAGTACCTGAAGAAGGACTTCATCCCCGACGCCAACAGCACGCTCCGCTTCACCTACGGCCGCATCCGCGGCTACTCGCCGGCCGATGCCGTCTACCACCGGCCCCACACGACGCTCGACGGCGTGATGGAGAAGACGCGGGACGAGGCGCCGTACAACACCCCGCAGGCCGTGCGCGACCTGGCGAAGGCCCGCGACTTCGCCCGCTACCGGCTGCCGAAGGGTAACCAGCTGCCGGTGGCCCTGCTCTACAACCTCGACACGACGGGCGGCAACTCGGGCAGCCCGCTGATGAACGCCAGGGGCGAGCTGGTCGGCGTGAACTTCGACCGCGCGTGGGGCGCCACGATCAACGACTACGCCTGGAACGAGGCCTACAGCCGGTCGATCGCCGTGGACATCCGCTACGTGCTGTGGGTCACCGAGAAGGTGGGGAAGGCGGGGTTCCTGCTGAAGGAAATGGGAGTGAACTGACGCTGGAGTTCCCAGGTCTTCAGTGTTCAGTCCTGAGTGGGTGTCGGGCTGTCACGCCGCCATCGAAGCAGCGTGACAGCCCGACACGCACGGAGGCCGGCGCTACTTCGCCGCGGGCTTCGAGAACATCGTCTCGTCGATCGTCTTGTTGTGCTCGACCTTGTCGAGCGTGATCGCGATGTCCTGGATGCCGTTCGCGATCTTGATTGAGAACGGGATCTTCACCCCGTCCACCGTCCGGATGTCCTCGATCAGCACCTTCGACTCGACCTCGCCCCCCATCTCGGGCACGTCCTGCTTGGTCACCTCCTGCAGCGGCAGGTAGGTTTCCGTATCGAAGAAGTACCTGGTGGGGTGCCCGGCCGCGGGCGTGAACACCAGGACAACCGCCGGCCGGCTGCCGACCGTCTCCTTGCCGACGACCTCGACCTTGGCGCCGCGCGTCTTGTAGCCCAGCAGCGGCGTCGGGAAGTACTCGTTCGTCATCGCCAGCAACTGGCTGCCGGTCAGGTCGCGGTCGCCCTGCATGCTGTTGCCCGCCCAGGCGACCTTGCCGTCGCACCGCTGGTCCACCACGATCTCGCCGGCGCCCATCGCGCTCAGGTCCATCCGGAACGACATGCGGCTCTTGTTCGGCGCGCTCGAGTACATCTCGACCGCGCCGGTGAGCGGCGTGCCCTGCACGGTGACCGAGATCGTGCCGGTCGCCACCCGGTTCTGGAGCTTCTCCAGTGCGGCGCGCCCACCCATGGCCGCCAGGTGCTTCTCGATGACCTCGTCGGCGGTCTGCGCCTGCACCGGCACGGCCAGCCACGCCCCCGCCAACACGACCAGCATCGACATCGCGGCCTTTTTCATCTCGCCCTCCAGTTGCGCGGCCGGCGCCTCGGGGTGCTGCCGCGGGCCTACAGCATAGCAGGGTCGTCGCTGCGCGTTTCTCGACGTTGCCAACCCGCGGAACAGCGCGATACAGTTGTCTGCACCTGCGCCGGGCCGGCCGCCCCGCGACGCTCACCCCCGATTCCCCCCAGAATCCCGCGAAGGGCGAAGAAACGGCGGCGGGAGGGGGTAGAATGCCCGCCTGATGCGTAGACGGGGGTGAACGGCCTCATTCATCCGCAATCCTCAGCAACGCACGTGAACGCGGAGAGTCAACATGGACGAAGTGAGCAAGCAACCAAGCGTCATCTCGCGCCGGGGGTTCGTCGGCGGCCTGGCGGCGGCCGCGGGGGTCATGATCGTCCCGCGCCGCGTGCTGGGCGGAGCGGGGTACCAGGCGCCGAGCGACACGGTGAACATCGCCACCGTCGGCTACGCGCACGGGATGGGCACCTCCAACACCAACAACTGCGCCAAGGAGAACATCGTTGCGCTGTGCGACGTGGACGAGAGCGCGAAGGCGATCAAGGCGCTCGAGCGGTCGAAGATCCTCGAGAAGTTCCCGAATGCCAAGCGCTACAAGGACTTCCGCGTGATGCTCGAGCAGCAGAAGGACATCGACGCGGTGATCGTGGCGACGCCCGACCACGCCCACGCGGTGGTGGCGATGGCCGCGATGCAGCTCGGCAAGCACGTGTACGTGCAGAAGCCGCTCACCCGGACGATCTCGGAGGCGCGCGCGCTCACCGAGGCGGCGCGGAAGTACAAGGTCGTCACGCAGATGGGCAACCAGGGGCACTCGGGCGAGGGCGTGCGCCTGATCCAGGAGTGGATCGAGGACGGCGCCATCGGCAAGGTGCGCGAGGTCCACTGCTGGACGAACCGCCCGATCTGGCCGCAGGGGATGCCGGCGCCCGCCGAGGGGCAGCCCGTGCCCGAGGGACTGGACTGGAACCTGTTCCTGGGCCCCGCGCCCGAGCGGCCCTACCACGAGGCGTATCACCCCTTCTACTGGCGCTCGTGGATGGACTACGGGGCCGGCGCGCTCGGCGACATGGCCTGCCACGTCATGGACGCCGCCTACACCGTGCTGAAGCTCGGCTACCCGACCTCCGTCCAGACGACCGTCGCGTACATCGTGCAGCCCACGGTCCGGCCTGACGGCTCGCCCGGGAGCCGCCGCGCGGAGTACAAGGACAGCTTCCCGCCCGCCGAGATCGTCCGCTACACCTTCCCGGCCCGGTCGAAGGACCTCCCCGAGGTCAAGCTGTTCTGGTACGACGGCGGCCTGCTGCCCGAGCGCCCCGCGGAGCTCGAAGTCGATCGCCGGCTGCCCGAGAGCGGCACGATCTTCATCGGCGACAAGGGCAAGCTGATGTCGGAGACCTACTCCGAGAGCCCGCGCCTGATTCCCGAGTCGCGGATGCAGCGCTACAAGAGGCCGAAGAAGACGCTTCCCCGCGTTCCGGGCACGCACGAGGAGAACTGGATCGACGCGATCAAGGGGAAGACGCCGAAGCCCACCAGCAACTTCGACTACTCGGGCCCCTTCACCGAGGCGGTGCTCCTCGGCAACCTGGGCGTGATGTTCCCCGGGCAGAAGCTGTTGTGGGACGGCCCGAACATGAAGGTGCTCAACGTGCCCGCGGCGAACGACCTCGTGCAGCACCACTACCGGCAGGGCTGGAGCCTCTAGGAGGATTCGACGACATGCAGAAGAGCAACCGGCGACGGTTCCTGAAGCAGGCGACCGCCGCCACGGCCGGTTTCATGATTGTCCCCCGGCACGTGCTGGGGGGGACGGGCTTCATCGCGCCGAGCGACCAGCTGACCAAGGCGATCATCGGCATCGGCGGCATGGGCCGCAACCACATTCCGTACGAGGGCACCCGCGTGCTCGCGGTGTGCGACGTCGACCGCAAGCACCTCGAGGAGGCGCTGGCGATGGCGGGGCCCGACGCCAAGGGCTACTCCGATTACCGCGAGGTCCTGCAGCGTTCCGACATCGACGTCGTCCACATCGCGACGCCGCCGCACTGGCACGGGCTGATCGCGATCGAGGCCGCCCGCGCCGGCAAGGACATCTGGTGTGAGAAGCCGATGACCCGGACGATCGGCGAGGGCCTCCGGGTGATCGACGAGGTCAACAAGCACGGCCGGATGTTCCGCCTGAACACCTGGTTCCGCTTCAAGGATCCCTTCTACGGCCTCGGCACCGACGTGAAGCCGCTGAAGAAGCTGATCCAGAACCGCGTGTTCGGCTGGCCGCTCACTGTCACGGTCAGCGGCGTCACCGGCTACGACTGGAAGTTCTACTGGAGCGGCCGCACCGACCTGGCCCCGCAGCCGGTCCCGCCCGAGCTGAACTACGACATGTGGCTCGGCCCCGCTCCCCACAAGCCGTACAACGTCGCCCGCGTGCACGCCAACTTCCGCGGCTACTGGGACTACGACGGCGGCGGCCTCGGCGACATGGGGCAGCACTACCTCGACCCGGTGCAGTACATGCTGGAGAAGGACGAGACGAGCCCGATCCGGGTGGACGTCGACGCTTCGCAGCAGCACTACGACGCGGCCGGCACGTGGCGCCGCATCGAGTACACCTACGCCGACGGCTGCAAGGTCATCCTGGACGGCGAGAACCGCGACACCGAGGCGGCCTACATCAGCGGCCCCAAGGGGAAGATGTTCCGCGGCTTCCGCTCCGACATCCCCGACATCGAGAAGGTCGTGGCGTCGCTGCCGGACCCGGAGCCGCAGGTCGGCACCTTCTCCGACTCGGTCCGCACGCGCCGCAAGTTCGCGCTCAACGAGATGAACGGCCACCGCTCCTGCACGCTGGTGAACCTGGGCATCCTCGCGGTGCGCCTCGGGCGCACGCTGCACTTCGACCCCGAGGCGCAGCGTTTCCGCGACGACGAGGCCGCCAACCGGCTGATCGACCAGCCGATGCGCGCCCCCTGGATCATCTAGCAGCGCGGGGCTTCAGCCCCGCGTCAGCCGGAGCGAACGTCGCCAAGAGGAGTGAGCTCCGGAGTAACACGAGCGACGAGGAGCAGACGATGAAGAACGCACGTTGGACACGCGCCCGCGCGGCGCTGGCCTGTCTGGTGTTGCTCGCGGTCCTGGCCCCCGCGCCCGCTGTGGCGCAGGACAACCGGACGCTGGCGACCCACGTGGCCGATATCCTGGCCCTGTTTCCCGCCGGCAGCGGTGCCGACCGCGACAAGCTCGCCGACCAGGTCCTGGCGCTGGGCGAGCCCGGCATCGCCGAGTTCACCCGCCGCCTCGCGCCGGCCGGATCCGGCAGCGACACCGCCGTCCGGTACGCCATGAACGCCATGGCCGTCTACGCGGCCCGCGCCGGCAACGAGCCGAAGCGCGCCCTCGCCGAGCGCGCCCTCGTGGCGGCGCTCGGGGCCGCCACCGACACCGAGGTCAAGACCTTCCTCCTCAGCCAGCTCCGCGTGGTCGGCCGCGACCCCGCGGTGAAGGCCGCGAGCGGGCTGCTCGGCACGGCCGACCTGGTCGAGCCCGCGACGCAGCTGCTGCTCACCGTGAAGGGCCCCCTGGCCCGCACCGCCCTGGTGTCCGCGCTCGACAAGGCGCAGGGCCCGGCGCGGATCACGATCGTCAAGGCGATCGGCGAGCTGGGGGCCGTCGAGGCGAACGCGAAGCTGCTCGCCTTTGCCGCCGACCCCGACCCCGCGATGCGCCGGCCGGCGCTCGCGGCGCTGGCACGCCTGGCGAGCCCACGCTCCCACGACGCGCTCACCGGCGCCGCCGTGAAGGCGGGGTTCAAGTACGAGCCGGGCAACGCCATCGGCGCCCTGCTGAACTACGCGGCGCGGCTCGGCCAGGCCGGCAACCTCGCGACCGCCGAGAAGGTGTGCCGCCTGGTGATGCGGAACACCGACGGCCCGGGCCTCCTCGGAACGAGGGCGGCCGCGCTCGCCATCCTCGCCGACATTCGCGGGCCGCGCGCGCTGCCCGAGCTCGTCGCCGCGGTCGATCACGCCGACGCCACGTACCGCAAGGCGGCCCTGGCGCGCGCCGGGCGAATCCGCGGCGCGGTCGCGATCAACCAGTGGGTGGCCAAGGCCGAGAAGGTGGACCCCGGGCGGCGCGCCGAGATCGTCTCGATGCTCGGCCGCCAGGGCGACCGCCGCTCGCTGCCGTTCATCAGGGCCTCGATGGCCTCGACCGATCCCGAGGTGGCGCTGGCTGCCGCCGAGGCGCTTGCCCACATCGACGGGCCCGCGGCCAACGAGGCGCTGCTCGGCCTGCTGAAGAGCCGCTCGGCCGCCGATGCCCAGCGCGTCGCCGACATCCTGCTGTGGACGACCGACGCGAAGGGACTCGACCCGCTGGCCGCGCTGCTCCAGTCGGGCGAGCCGGCGCAGAAAGCGGCCGCCATCCGAGTGCTCGGCGCGCGCGGCGCGGTGCGCTTCGCGCCGCGGGTGCTGCCGCTCACCTCCGATGCCAACCCCGACGTGCGGGCGGCGGCCTACGGCGCGCTGGCCGGCGTCGCCGGGCCCGGCGACCTGCCGGCGCTGATCACGCTGCTCGACGCGGCGCCCGAGCCGCCGCTGGTGCGCAACGTCCAGGAAGCGATCGTGACCGCGGCCGGCCAGGTGACGCCCGAGACGACCCGCGCCAAGCCGCTCATCGCGGCGATGGACGGCGCGGCGCACCCGGACCGGATCCTCGCGGTGCTGCCCCAGGTGGGCGGCCCCGAGGCGCTCGGCGCCGTCGTCGCCCGGTTCGAGGGGGCGACGGGTGAGATGAAGGGGGCGGCGTTCCGCGCCCTCGTGCAGTGGCGCGGGCCCGAGGCGGCCGGCCGGCTGTTCACGATCGCGGCGGACGGCGATCCGGCCTACCGCGACATGGCGTTCGGCGGGTTCGTCCGCCAGGTCGGCATGTCCTCGCTGCCGGACGAGCAGAAGGTGCTGCAGTTGCGGCGGGTCCTGCCGCTGGCCAAGTCGGCCAACGAGCGGCGGATGATCATCCGCTCGCTGCAGCGCACCAGGACGTTCCAGTCGTTCCTCGTGGCGGCCTCGCTGATGGACGACGCCGAGGTGGCCAACGACGCGGCCGGCGCGGTGATGACGATCGCCCTGCCGGCCTCCGGCGAGAAGAACGGCCTGACCGGCACGGCCGTGCGGAACGCGCTGGAGCGCGTGATCCAGGTGCTGACCGGCGGCGAGAGCGACTACGACAAGGAGAACATCAAGCGGTACCTGGCCTCGATGCCGGCCGGCGAGGGGTTCGCGCCGATCTTCAGCGGCAAGGACCTGGCGGGCTGGCAGGGGCTGGTGGAGAACCCGATCGCGCGCGCGAAGCTGTCGGCGCAGGACCTGGCGGCGAAGCAGGCGGCGGCCGACGCGAAGTCGCGCGAGAACTGGGGCGTCCGCAGCGGCATGATCGTCTTCAACGGCAACGGCGACAACCTCTGCACGGTGAAGGAGTACGGCGACTTCGAGATGCTCGTCGACTGGCGCATCACCAAGGACGGCGACAGCGGCATCTACCTGCGCGGCACGCCGCAGGTGCAGATCTGGGACCCGGCCCGCGTGGACGTCGGGGCACAGGTCGGCTCGGGCGGCCTCTACAACAACCAGAAGAACCCGAGCAAGCCGCTCGTCTTCGCCGACAACCCGGTGGGCGAATGGAACACCTTCCGGATCGTCATGATCGGCGAGAAGGTCACCGTGTTCCTCAACGGCGGCAAGGTCGTGGACAACGTGACGCTGGAGAACTACTGGGACCGCTCGCAGCCGATCTTCGCGCGCGGCCCGATCGAGCTCCAGGCGCACGGCACCGACCTCCAGTTCCGCGACATCTACGTCCGGGAGATTGGGGCCGGCGCGTCGCAGGGGCTGACGCCCGAGGAGAAGACCGAGGGGTTCGTCCCGCTGTTCGACGGCGCCAACCTCGACCAGTGGATCGGGAACAAGACGGGCTACAAGGTCGAGGACGGCATGCTGGTCTTCGACCCGAAGGCCCCGGATACGAAGAACATCTACACCGCGAAGGAGTACGGCGACTTCGCGTTCCGCTTCGAGTTCCAGTTGACCCCGGGCGCCAACAGCGGCGTCGGCATCCGGACGCCGCCCGAGGGTGACGCGGCCTACGTGGGGATGGAGATCCAGGTCCTCGACAACGACGCCCCGGTGTACGCCAAGCTCCAGCCGTACCAGTACCACGGTTCGGTCTACGGCATCATCCCGGCGAAGCGCGGCGCGCTGAAGCCGGTGGGGGAGTGGAACACCGAGGAGATCTTCATCCAGGGGTCGAAGATCCGGATCACGGTCAACGGGCAGGTCATCGTGGACGGCGACCTGGTCGAGGCCTCGAAGAACGGGACCATGGACCACAAGGAGCACCCGGGGCTGCAGCGGAAGTCGGGGCACATCGGCTTCCTGAGCCACGGCGCGGTCGTGAAGTTCCGGAACATCCGGATCAAGGACCTGACGAAGTAGGGATCAGGGGTCAGGGATCAGGGTACGAAAGAACGGCGAGTCCAGGATCGTGCCTGGGCTCGCCGTTCTCTTTTCCAGGAATGCACTCTGCGTCTCCGCGTCTCCGCGTTGAACGTGGACGAGGACGCAGTGTGACAGAGCCTCAGTACAGCTGTTCCGCGCCGCGTCCCTGGGCGATCAGCGGGACGTAGGTCTCGAGTTCCTTCTGCGTCGCGGGATCGGTCAGGTCGATCGCCCGCTTCCGCTCGGCCGCCAGGTACGCGGCCATCACCAGCCTTGTGACCTCGAGGCCATAGCCCCAGTCGAGGAAACCGCTGCGCCCGGCCCGGAAGGCGTCGCGCGCGTCGGCGTTCTCATCCGTGTAGCCGTAGAGGTCGGCCTCGTTCACCTGCACGGCGAGCAGGCCGCGCGACGCGGTGGACTTCTCGAGCGCCACCTCCGCGTCCTTCACCGCCTCGGCCGCGGCGTCGCCGATGAAGATCGTGAGGGGCGACACGAGGGTGTTCACCTCGAAGGCGTAGCCCGGCCCCGTGCCGTCCATGAACAGCCGCAGCCCCTGCTTCTCGAACATCCAGGAATTGGTGAACTGCGCCTTCACCCGCTGCCCGGTCTCCGGGTTGCGGTAGGTGACGATGCCGGTGGCGAAGTCCTCGGCCGGCGCCTTCGCGTAATCGACGTTCCGGTCGCGGAGCAGCTTCTCGCGCCACTCCTTCAGGCCCCACTTCAGGAGCGCCACGTCGGAGGTCACCTCGACCGGCTCGAGGAAGGTGACCGGCTTGCCGATCGGCGTCAGCACGTGCCGGCCGACGGCGATGCTGTGGCACCCCATGTCGTTCAGGACGCCGCCGCCCTGCCGGACCGGGTCCCAGAACCAGGCCTCGTGCGGCCCGCCATGCTCCTCGGACGAGCGCGACAGCGAGAGCGGCCCCATCCGGCGCTGCACCGGCTCGAGCTGGGCCAGCTGCGCCGTGATCGGCTTCATGAAGAGCTGGTTCTCGAAGTAGGCGGTCTTCAGGTCCACCGATGCGGCCAGGTCCACGAGTCGCCGCGCCTCGGCGACCGTCCGTCCCAGGGGCTTCTCGCAGATGACCCCCTTCAGCCCGGCCCCCGCCTTCACGGCCTCCACGATCGCCTCGACGATCGGGACGCGTGCGAAGTTCGGCGCGAACACGGCGATGACGTCCACCTGCTTCGCCATCTCGGCGATGCTGGCGTAGACGACCGCGTCGCCCACCATCCACTCGCGGGCGAGCGCCGCCAGCTCGGGGGCGCCGGCCGCGCGCCGACACCCCGGTGACCTTGATCCCGCGGACCTGTCTCAGGGCCGAGAGGTGGAACTTTGCCACGAACCCGGCCCCCACGAACCCGTATCGCAATGAGGAACTGGACATCTTCGATCGCTCCAGGCTGGCGGCTAGCGGCCGGCGGCTTGCGGCCGCCCCGCTCCGACCTTCAGAAACAGCGCGATCACGAACAGGGCCGCCGCCATCCCCGCGACGATCTGCAGGCTCTGCTGCACCGTCGCCCCGGCGCTCAGGCTGCCGACGATCTGGGGAACGAACGTGCCGCCGAGCAGCCCGACCGCGAAGATGATGCCGAAGATGCTCCCGTAGAGCCGCGGCTCGAACTTCGCGAAGGTCACCCCGACGATCGTGGGGAAGATCGGCGCGAAGACGAGGCCCGTGAGGATGACGGCCGCGCTCGCGAGGGTGCTCGAGGACGTCATGATCATCACGAGGATCGTGCCCACGGCGACCAGCGCCGCGACCGCGATCAGGGTCACCCCGATCTTGGTGAGGTTCTTGACCGCCGAGGTCGCGAACCGTCCGACCATCATCGCCACGCCGAAGAGGCTGAGCACCAGGCCGGCGTTCCGGGCCGCCGACGGGTTCGCCGCGCCGCCCAGCAGCTCCGTCATGTAGGGCTTGCTCCAGGTGGTCATGCTCGACTCGAGGGCGATGTAGCAGAAGAGCGCCAGGGCCGCCACGATGACCGCCGGGTTGCGCAGCAGCGCGAACGCCATCGAGAACTGGTACCCGGTCGAGACCGTCGGGAACTTCGTCGCCATCGCCATCACCAGGCCGATGGCGAACAGGGCCGCCAGCAGCACGAGGCCGGCGCGGTAGTTCACCAGCGAGAAGACCAGCGGCGTCACGACCAGCCCCAGGCCGAAGAAGCCGTTGCCGAAGTTGCTCGCCCGCGCGGGGTCCTTGCCCTTGAAGAGGACGACCGGGATCAGCGTGTTGCCCACGGTGTTGAGGCACATCGCGCCGACACCGGTCAGGATGCACGCCACGACCGCCATCTCGTAGGTCGCCGCCAGGCGCAGCAGGATCATGCTCAGCGCCGCCACCGCGAAGCCGACGAGGGCAACCGGCTTGTAGCCGAACCGATCGACCGACGGCCCGATGATCAGCTGCACGATCGCGCTCGTGAGGAAGAGCGCGAAGGTCAGGTTCCCGATGTTCTCGATGTTCAGCGCCGCCTGGTACTCGACGGAGATTGCCCCGACGATGACGAAGCAGATCGCCAGGCCGAAGACGGCCATCAGGGCGACGATCGAGGTGTTCCGCGTGTCGGATGCTTGCATGTCGCACTCCTTGTCCGATCCCTACGCCACGACCGTCTTCAGGCCGGCGAACGATTCCTTCACGCACTCGGCCGGCGTCTTGCCGTCGGGGTACAGCTCCTGTTCGAGCACGATCCACTCGGTGCCGCCGTCCGTCCGGCACGCGTCGTACACCTGGCGCCACGGCACGGAGTCGAGCCCCAGGATCGGCTTCTTCCCCGCGTCCCCCTCGCGGACGGTCGGCTTGAAGTGCACGGTGCGCGACCGCCCCGGGTACTTCTTCACGTAGGCCACCGGGTCCTGGCCCGCCGCGAAGGTCCAGCCGCAATCCTGCTGCAGGATGACCTCTTTCTTCGTCCGCTCCGCGAAGAGGTCCCAGAACGCCTTGCCGCCGTCGGTCTTGAACTCGGCGGTGTGGTTGTGGTACCCGCACGCCATCCCGAGCGGCGCCAGTTGCTCGGCCACGCGGTTGAAGGTGTCGGCGAGCGCCTTGCTCTTCTCCGGGTCGGTGAAGTCGCGGCTGCCGGGCACCACCAGGAACCGGCAGCCGATCGCCTGGTGGAAGTCGATCGTCTCCTTCAGGGCATCGCCTTCCAGTTGCTCCGTGCGGATGTGCGTGCCGGCCGCTTTCAGGCCGAGGCCGTCCAACCGCTTGCGCAGCTCGGCCCCCTTTCCCGCGTAGCCGAAGTACCCGGCGAACTCGACGCCCGTGAACCCCATCTTCGCGACCGCGTCGAGGCAGGCGTCGAAGTCGGCCTGGCAGTCGCCGCGCAGCGAGTAGAGCTGCAGGGCGATGGGGATGCCGGCCGCCGCCCGGACGTGCGGAATCCCCGCGGCCAGCGCCAGCGGCGCCGCGCCCGCCACTCCGAGAAACGACCGGCGCGAGAGCGCGCCCCGTCCCAGCTTCCCGTCGGTCATCGCTTGGCTCCTGTTGGCCCGCGCGCCGCGCCCGTCCCGTTAGGCGCCCGCCGCGGGCTGCTGTAGAATCGCGCGCATTATAGGTCACCGGAAGGACGCCATGGTCAAGAAGCGTGCATGCAGCCGGCGGGAATTCCTGAAAGCCGCGCCCCTGGCGATCGCCGGGGCGGCCCTCGCCCCCACCATCGTCAAGGCGTCGGCCCTCGGGCGTGGCGGGGCGATCGCCCCGAGCGATCGGATCGTGATGGCCGGGATCGGCTTCGGGATGCAGGGCCCGGGGAACATGCGCTCGTTCCTGGGGAAGGACGAGGTCCAGTGGGTCGCCGTATGCGACCTGGACGACGACCACCTCGAGGAGGCGAAGCGCACCGTCAACGACAAGTACGGCAACCAGGACTGCGCCACCTACAAGGACTTCCGCGAGCTGTTCGCCCGCGGCGACCTCGACGCCGTGTCGATCGCGGTGCCCGACCACTGGCACGCGATCCTCTCGATCGAGGCCGTGCGGGCCGGGCTCGACGTGTTCGGCGAGAAGCCGTTCACGCACAGCCTTCGCGAGGGGCGCGCCCTGTGCGACGCCATCCGCCGGTATGGGCGCGTGTGGCAGACGGGAAGCTGGCAGCGCTCCGAGGACAACTTCCACCGGGCCGCCGAACTGGTCCGCAACGGGCGGATCGGCAAGGTGCTGCGCGTGGAGGTCGGCCTTCCCTCGGGCTACACCGACTTCGCCCGCACCTTCGGGCAGGAGACGATCGAGCCGCCGCCCGCCAGCCTCGACTACGACCGGTGGCTCGGGCCCGCGCCCTACTCGCCTTACTGCAAGGCGCGCGTGCACATGAACTGGCGCTGGAACATGGACTACGCCGGCGGCCAGTTGATGGACTGGGTGGGCCACCACCTCGACATCGCCCATTGGGGGACGGACTTCGAGCGCACCGGCCCGGTGAAGGTGTCCGGCACGGGGGAGTTCCCCACCAGCGGTATCTACAACGCGGCCACGCGCTACTGGGTGGACGCGGTCTACGCCGACGGCACGCCGTTCGTCCTCGCCGGAGGCTACCCCGAGATCCAGAGCGGCGCGAAGTGGATCGGCGAGCGCGGCTGGGTGTGGGTGGACCGCGGCGGCTTCGAGACCGAGCCCGCGGGCCTCGCAAACGAGATCATCGGGCCCAACGAGACGCGCCTCTACCGCAGCCGCGATCACTTCCAGAACTTCCTCGACTGCGTGCGCAGCCGGGCGCTGACGATCGCGCCGGCCGAAGTGGCGCACCGGTCGGCGAGCGTCGGGCACCTGGGCGTCGTGGCCATCGAGACGGGCCGCACGATCCGGTGGGACCCGGCCACTGAAACCATCCTGGACGACCCGGGGGCCGAGCGGCTGCTGTCGCGCGCCTACCGCGCCCCGTACCAGCTTCCGGCGTAAGCGAGGAGAACGATGCGCGCAGCTACAACGTCGAGAGGGCGCCGGATCGACTCCGCGCGCGGCGTCCGCGCCGGGCTGGCGGCCCTGGCGTTCGCGGTGGTGTTTCTCGTCCCAGCCGGCGGGCTGGCCGGCCAGCAGCCGGTCCAGGCGCCGCCGGCCGGCGCCTCGCTCGACCAGCTCCTGGCGAACTTCGCCACCTGGAACGGCGGCATCGGGTCGGAGGCGCGGTGGGCGCTTCGTGACTACGTGCTGGCGCACCGCGACGACCCCGCGGGCCGCGAGCAGTGCGAGGCCGCGCTGGTGCGCTACCTGTCGGGCAAGGCGACCGGGCCGGCGAAGATGGAGGCCGCGCGGCACCTGCGGGTGATCGCCGGCGAGAAGTCGGTGGCCACGCTGGCCGGCGCTGCTGGGCGACCCGCGCACCGCCGACTACGCGATCTACGCGCTGCAGCAGGTGCCCGGCGATGCCGTCGACCAGGCGCTGCTGCGCGCGCTGTCGATCCGAAAGACGGCGCTTCCCATCCGCAAGGCGCTGGTCGCGTCGCTCGGCCAGCGGCGCAGCGCGGCCGCTGTGCCGGCGCTCGCGGCGCTCGTGGCCGACCGCGACCTCGGCGTGGCCGCCATCACCTCGCTCGGGCGGATCGGCGACGGCCCCGCGCGGGAAGCGCTGAGCGCCGCCTGGCCGAAGGCCGCGGCGCCGGTGAAGGGGATCGTCGCCAGCGCGCTGCTGTCGTCGGCCGAGCGGGCGGTGAAGGCGAACGACGTTGGCGCGGCGCTGCGCGTCTACGAGCTGCTGGCCGCCGACGCCACGCTGCCCGCCCCGATTCGGCGCGCCGCGCTCATCGGGCGAATCGATGCGTCGGGCTCGTCGCGCGCGCCGGTCCTGGTGGAGATGCTGGGCGGCGGTGACGATGTGGCTCGCGACGCCGCGATGATGCGGCTGCGCGAGGTGATCCCGGCCGAGGGGCTCGCGCCGGTCGTTGCGCTGGCCCCGCGCCTGCCGGACGCGACGAAGGTCCAGTTGCTGGCCGCGCTGGCCGAATACCCGGCCGAGCGGGTGCGGCCGACCGTGCTCCAGGCCGCCCGCAGCGAGAAGGGGGCGGTGCGCGTGGCCGCGCTGAAGGCGCTGGGTGCGGTGGGCGCGGCGTCCGAGGTCGGCTTCCTGGCCGACCTCGGGGCGACCGTCCGGGGTGACGAGCAGGCGGCGGCCCGCGCTGCCCTGGGCTCGCTCGCGGGGCGCGAGGTGGATGCGGCCATCGTGTCGGCGCTCGACGCGAAGCCGGCACCCGCCATCGAGGCAGAGCTGCTGCTCGCCGTCGCCGAGCGGCGGATCTTCGTGGCCAAGCCGGCGGTGGCGGCCCGTCTCGCGTCGACCGAGCCGCGCGTGCGGCGCGAGGCGCTGAGGACGCTGCGGTCGATCGGCACGCCGTCGGACATCCCCGCGGTTCTCGACCTCCTCGTCTCGGCGACCGAGGACGACGTGCAGGCCGACGCCGAGCTGACCGTGAACGTCCTGGCGGCGAAGATGGGGGCGGTGAACCGCCGGGCGATGCCGATCCGGATGCGCCTGCGGACGGAGAAGGAGCCGGCGGCCCGCGCCCGGCTGCTTTCTGTGCTTCCTCTCACCGCGGACGGCGGCGCGCTCACCGAGCTGAGGGCCGCCCTGCGCGATCCCAGCCCCGAGGTGGCCGACGCCGCCGCGCGGGCGATCGCCGCATGGCCGACCGCCTCCGCGTACGACGACGTGATGCAGATGGCGAAGGGGTCGGCCGACGAGACGCACAAGCTGCTGGCGACGCAGGCGCTCGTCCGCCTGCTGACCCTCGACACGAACCGTCAGCCCGCCGCGGCGGTCGCCGACCTTCGCGCGGTGGCGGGAATGGCCTCGCGCCCCGAGGAGCGGCGGCTCGTGCTGGGGGCGCTGGCGCAGTTCCCGGGCCCCGAGGCGCTCGAGGCCGCGAAGGGCTTCCTGGCGGACGCCGCGGTCAAGGGCGAAGCGCAGGCGGCCGTGGACTCGATCACGCAGCAGATGGAGCGGCCGCGGTTCCGGTAGTATGGTGGGTACGTGCGGCCGCGGGCCGCAAGCATTCTGACTTGTGAGGACTGTCGTGAAGAAGAAACTGATCCTGTCCGCCTGCCTCGTTGCCTTCGCCCTGGCGCCGCTCGCCGCCCGCCAGGCCGGGGACAAGGAGGTGCTGAAGCTGAAGCTCCCGAAGCCGATGTTCATCGGCACGCCGACCAACCTCAAGAGCCCCAACCTCGAGCCCGTCACCGGCAAGCCGCGCGGCCGCCGTTCTACGTGCCGAAGGGCACGACCCTGGTGTCGCTCAAGAAGGTTGTTCGGGCGAGCGACATGCAGCCGGTCATCGGCGAGCTGGACATGGTGACCGACGGCGAGAAAGAGGGCGGCGACGGCTACTTCATCGAGCTGGGCCCCGGCAAGCAGTGGGTCCAGGTCGACCTCGGCGCGCCCTTCGCCCTGCACGCCATCCTCGCGTGGCACTACCACAGCCAGGCGCGCGTCTACCGCGACATCGTCGTCCAGGTGTCGGACGACAAGGACTTCCTGAAGGGCGTGACGACGGTCTTCAACAACGACCACGACAACTCGTCGGGGCTGGGCGTCGGGCACGGACAAGGAGTACATCGAGGTGGCCGAGGGCCGGCTGTTCGACCCGAAGGGCGCGAAGGGACGCTACGTGCGGCTCTACTCCAACGGCAACACCATCAACGACCTCAACCACTACGTCGAGGTCGAGGTGTACGGCACGCCGGCCTCGTAAGTGACAGAAGGGGAGTCGATGGCCCGGGCGGGCAGGCCTCACGGCCTGCCCCACCACGCTGCGGGCAGGCCTCACGGCCTGCCCGACCGCCCCTGGTTTCCGGTTGCCATCTTCTCGCGTTCGCGCTGGCCCTCGGACTCCGCCTGGTCGCGCTCGACGCGCGGCCGATGCACCACGACGAGGCCAACCAGGCGGTCAAGTTCGGCGCACTGCTCGAGTCGGGCGACTACCGGTACGACCCCGACGACCACCACGGCCCCACGCCTCTACTTCCTGACGCTTCCGGCGGCCTGGCTCCGCGGACAGCAGACGCTCGCCGCGCTGGACGAGCGGACGCTGCGCGGCGTCACGGCGGTGTTCGGCGCGGCGCCTGATCCTGCTGCTTCCCCTGATCGCGGCCGGCATCGGCCGGCCCGCCGCGGTGGCGGCGGCGCTGCTCATCGCCGTCTCCCCGGCGCTCACCTACTACAGCCGCTTCTACATCCAGGAGTCGGTGTTTGCGTTCTTCGCGATCGGCTTCCTCGTGGCGCTCGGGCGGTACGCGGACGCGGGCGAGCCGCGGTGGCGGCGGCGCTGGGCGCTGGCGGCAGGGCTCTTCGCCGGCCTCGCGTACGCCACGAAGGAAACCTCGATCATCGTCGTCGGCGCGGCAGTGGTCGCGTGGGCGGTCGCGGCGGCCCTCGTCCGCCGCGCGCGGGTGCGGGTGGCGTGGAAGGACCTGCTGGTCGCTGCTGCGGCGGCGCTGGCGGTCTCCCTCCTGTTCTATTCGTCGTTCTTCAGGGACCCGGCGGGGCCGCTCGAGTCGTTCCGGGCCTTCGCCACCTACTTCCAGCGCGGTGTGGATCCCGCGAGCCACGCCCACCCGGTCGGCTACTACCTGCAGATCCTTGGCTACACCTCGTCGGGCGGCCTCGTCTGGACCGAGGCGGCGATACTCGTGCTGGCGCTCGCCGGCATCCTGTTCGCCGCGAGGCACGCTCGCTCGAACTTCTGGCCGCTCTACCTGGCGCTCTACTCGCTGTTCGCCGCGATCGTCTTCTCGCTGCTCACGTACAAGACGCCGTGGAACCTCGTACCGTTCTACGCGGGATTCGCGATCCTGGCAGGTGTCGGCGCGAGCGCGTCGTGGGCCGTGGTGCGGCCGGCCTGGGCGCGGGGCGTCCTCGTCGCCCTGCTGGCGGCGGCCATGTGCCACCTGGGCGTCCAGAACGTGCGCGCCAACCGCCGGTATGCGGCCGACACCCGCAATCCCTACGTCTACGCGCAGACGAGCCCCGACTTCCTGCGGCTGACCGAACGCGTCCACCAGCTGGCGCGCGTTCACCCGGATGGGCGGGGGATGCTGGTGAAGGTCGTGGCGGGGCCGTACGAGCAGTGGCCGCTTCCGTGGTACCTCCGCGACATGACGCGCGTGGGGTACTGGACGCGCCCGGGCGAGGCGGGGCCGCTGGCCGGGGCCCCCGTGATCGTGGCCTCGCAGGATCACGCGGCCGAGGTGGAGGCCGCGCTCGGCGACCGCTACATCTCCGAGTTCTACGGCCTCCGCCCCGACGTGCTGCTGACGCTCTTCATAAACGCTGATCTCTGGGGTCAGGTCTTGCATGTTGGCATTTCGCGCTGACGCAAATGCCAACATGCAAGACCTGACCCCAGCCTCTACTTGTACGGATTCGTCGAAACCGGGTCCTCGCCCGCGCCCGGCACGCGGGCGGCCCACAGCAGGCCGCGCTTGCACGATCGTCTCGCGCCTCGGGCACGTTGAAGTCGGACGCCACGTGGCCGAGCGTGGTGTTGAAGACGCGGCCGTTCCCGTACAGCTTCTTCCACACGACCGGCATCACGGCGCCCTTCGATCCACGGCGCCGCCTTGCCGCCGCCCGAGAAGGTCGTCGTGGCCAGCACCTCCGATGTTCGGATCGACCAGCATGTAGTACTGCTCGGACTTCATCCGGAAGTCGGCGAGGCCCTTCGTGATCGGGTCGTTCCGGTCGGTGACGTTCACCTCGTAGTCGATGATGTCGCCGGGGTGCGCGGCCCACGACCCGCCGACCATGAACTCGTACTCGGGGTTCGCTCGGAACGAATCGGCGAGGCCGCCATGCCAGCCCGCCAGGCCCGTGCCGCCGCGGACCGCGTCGAGCAGCCCCTTCTCCTGCTCGCGGCGTGATCTGACCCATCGTCACGGCCTGGACGATCAGCGCGAGGCCCTTCATCTTCGCGGCGTCGCGTGTAGGCGTCGAGCGTGTTGGCGATCTCGACCTCGAACCCCTGCTCCTTCAGCCACGGGCGCGAAGAGGTCCACGCGTCTGCTTCGGCTGGTGGCCCTCCCACCCGCCCCAGACGATGAGTACCCGGCTTCCCGGCCGCCGGCGCGGCTGCGGGACGGTGCAGGCGACGACGAGAGGCGACGCGCACGGCTGGCGCCGCGGCGGCCAGCGTCGACGGCAACGACGAACGACGAGTGGATGCGGCATGCGCAGGCTGCTGAGACATGAGCGCCTGAGTCTCGGCCTTACCGTGCCAGCTCCCTGATCCAGATGTTCCGGAACCGCACCGGGTGCGCGTGGTCCTGGAGCGAGATCGGCAGCTTGTCGGCGTGCGCCTTGTACGGCGGCCGCGCCTTGTGCGCCGTCGGCCCGGTCAGTTCCTCGTTGTCCTGCACGAGCACGCCGTTGTGGATCAGACGGTCAGGCGCGCCGGCGACACGACGGCGCCCTTGTCGTCGAACCGCGGCGCGTGAAAGACGATGTCGTAGGTCTGCCACTCGCCCGGCTTGCGGCTGGCGTTGACGAGCGGCGGGTACTGGCCGTAGATCGCGGCCGGCCATGCCGTCGGCGTAGGTCTGGCTCTCGTAGGAGTCGAGCACCTGCACCTCGTAGATGTCCATCAGGAACACGCCGCTGTTGCCGCGGTCCTGGCCCTGGCCGACCGGCGGGCGCGGGCGCGGCCCACTCGACGTGCAGCTGGCAGTCGCCGAAGCCCTGCTTCGTGCGGATCGCGCCCGCCTTGCCCTTGACCACCTCCATGTAGCCGTCGCGCACGGCCCACTCGGCGGGCGCGCCCTTGGCGGTCTCCCAGGCGGACAGGTCCTTCCCGTCGAAGAGGACGATCGCGTCCGACGGCACGGGAGCGGGCGGACCCGCCGGCCCCGGATCGACGACGGGCGGCAGCGGCCGCGACTCGTCGTGGACTGCCCACTTCTTCATCTCCGCCATGCGGCTGTTCATCTGCGCCGCCCCTCCCACTCCCATCGCCACCACCCCCGTCACGGCCAACGCCGCCAGTGTCGCAGCTCTCACGGGTCCTCCTTGTCCTCGGTGCACGGACGACAGTCTACACTCAGCCGCCCCGGCCACCCGGCAGCTCGAACTCGGCGACCAGCGGCAGGTGATCGCTCGCGACCAGGGCTAGCCGGGAGCGTTCGAGCCGGAAAGACCGCAGGTGGAGCGAGCTGTCGTAGTAGAAGTGATCCAGGTGCAGGATCGGGAACACTCCGGGGTAGGTCCGGCGCCGCCCGAGCAGCCGGACGTCCACCGATTCGAAGGTCGAACCCATCAGCCGTGTCGCCACGCCGCGCGTCCACTCGTTGAAGTCGCCGACCACGATCCGCGGGCCCGTCAGCGTCGGGTGCCGCAGCACGTCCACGCTGAGCAGCCGCCGCGCCTGGTGGGGCCGCGAGAAGTAGCGCGTGCTCAGGTGAACGTTGTACACGTGCAGGGTTCCCGCCCGGGTGCGTAGGTCGGCGCGCAGGCAGCCGCGCCGCTCGTTGGTGTGCCACGTGATGTCGTAGTTCTCGCGCCGGACAATCGGCAGCCGCGAGAAGGTCGCGTTGCCGTACGGCATTCCGCGGAACAGCCGGTTCTGGCCGAAGGCGAAATGATAGCCGAGTGCGCGGGCGATGTAGGCCACCTGGTCGGCCTGCTCGTCGCCCGCCACGTCGCCCCGGAAGATCTCCTGGGCGGCCACCACGTCGGCATCGAGCCGCTCGATCACGTCGGCGATCCGGGCGACGTCGACGCGGCGGTCGAGCCCCCGGCACCGGTGCACGTTGTAGGTGGCCACGCGGATCATTGCTGCCGCTCCAGCAGCCGTCCGACGAGCTCGGTGCCCCGCTGCAGCAGCCCGCGTTTCTTCCAGGCCTCGTAGGTGATCTCGCTCGCCTGCGCCAGGTCGGCGGCGAAGTCCTCCTCGAGGCGCGAGGCGAAGCCCGGGTCGCACACCGCCAGGTTCACCTCGTCGTTCAGCCCGAACGATCGGTTGTCGAAGTTGGTGGTGCCGACCACCGCCCAGCGGCGGTCCACCAGCAGCACCTTCGCGTGCAGCATCGCGGGCCTGTATTCGAGGATGCGGATGCCGTGTGGCAGCAGCCGGCCGTAGCCGAGACGGCTGGTGCGCCGCGTCAGCAGCTGGTCGCTGTGACGCCCGGGAACCAGCACCAGCACCTCCACGCCCCGGGCCGCCGCCCGCTTCAGCTCGTCGGTCAGGCTGGCATCGGGGAGGAAGTACGGCGTGGTGACGTGGATCGTCTCGCGCGCCGAGGCGAGCAGCATCTGGAACAGCACGCGGGCGCGCGTCGATCCCCCCGCCGACGGCGTGCTGTTGACCACGATCGCGGGGCTCTCGCCCGCCGGGTGGCACTCGGGGAAGTGGGCGTCGCCGGCGATCATTTCGCCGCTCGCCTCGAGCCAGTTCTCGACGAAGGTTCCCTGCAGGCTGATGACGGCGCGGCCCCGCACCCGCACCATCGTGTCGCGCCAGCGCGGGCGATTCGGCTTCGACACGAACCACTCGTCGGCGAACCCCGCCCCCCCCACGAAGGCGGTCTCGCCGTCCACGAGGATCAGCTCCCGGTGCGTCCGGTTGTTGTAGCTGGGAATCGTCGTCAGGCGCAGCGGGTGGTAGAAGGACAGCTTGCCGCCGGCCGCGAGCACCGGCGCGAAGTCGCCGGCCGTCGTCCGGAACGACCCGATGCCATCCAGGACGACGCGCACCTCGACCCCCGCCCTCGCCCGTTCGGCCAGGGCGGCGACGAAGCGCCCGGTCACCTGGCCGGGCCGGAAGATGTAGGCCTCGAGGTTGATGGTGCGCCGGGCCCGCGCGATCTCCGCCAGCTCGGCCTCGTAGAACTGATCGCCGTTGGTGAAGACGTCGAGTTCGGTGCGGTAGTTGGGGTGTGCGTCGGTCACCGCAGCCAGCGTCCGCAGGAACTCGGACGCGTCCATGTCCTGGAGGTCGGTGTGCCGGATGCGGTAGCGCAAGCCGGGGGCGAAGAGCGCGAGGAACAGCAGGAGCGCCTGCACCACGATCGCCAGGATGGCGATGACCAGGAAGGCGGTCGGCACTGTCACGTCGGCGTACATCGGCATGGCAGGATCAGGCGGCTCCCGCAGCCGCCGCCTCGAAGGTGTCGATCTGGGCCTGCTCGCCGGCCACGGCGACCAGGTCCCCTGGCTCAAAGATGTACTCCGGGCCGGGCCCGTTCGCAAACCCCTGCTGGCCGATGACCCCGACGATGGTCACACCCATCGCCGGGCGGATCGCCAGCCCGCCGATCGACCCGCCGGCCAGCCGGCTGCCCGCCGCGACCCGCACCCACCGCAGGTCGAGCTGCCGGGCGGCCGCGCCCACGCGCGCCAGCACCTCGTAGTCGCCGGCGTGCCGCTCGTAGACCGGGCCGTACTGCTCGGCGCGGAGCCGGTCGGTCAGGTGGATGATGTCGAGCGAGGGCACCCGCAGGTGCAGCAGCGCCTGGCGCGTCATCTCGAGGCTGGCCTCGAGCTCGGGCTGTACCACCTCGGCCACGCCCATCTGGTGCAGCGCCGTCATGGCCGCCGTCCCCTCGGCGCGGACGACGACGTCGATCGTCGGGTTGAGCGCCCGCGCGCGCCGGACGACCTCGCCGCTGACCTCGAACACCGGCGTCGTCACCAGCAGCAGCCGGGCGCGGTGGACGCCGGCCCCTTGCAGGACCGCCGCCTGCGCGGCGTCTCCGAACACGATCGGGTAGCGCCGCTCGCGTGCCTGGTCGATCCGCCGATGGTCCAGCTCGATCAGGACGAAGGGCAGGTCCATCTCGCGCAGCACGCGGGCGATGCGCAGCCCCACGCGGCCGGCCCCGGCCACGATCACGTGGTCGTGCAGCGCCGTGTCGAGCACGTTCATCGTCTGCACCGGCTCGGCGCCGCGCCGCCGGCTGATCGCCGCGTAGATTGGCGAGGTGAGCCCGGAGAGCAGCGGCGTGAGCACCATGGTGATGACGGCGGTGTTGAGCACCAGGGTGTAGAGATCCTGCGTGATCGCGCCCGAGGCGAGGCCGGTCCTCGCGAGCACGAACGAGAACTCGCCCACCTGGAACATCGCCAGGGCGCTGGCCACCGGCACCACGTTGCGGTAGCCGAAGGCGCGCGTCACCCCCCAGAAGATGCCGCCCTTGAGGACGACGACCGCCAGGACGACCGTCCCGACTTGCTGCCAGTGGGTCACGACGTGCATCGGGTCGAGGAGCATGCCGACGGAGGCGAAGAACAGCAGGCTGAACACGTCGCGCAGCGGGATGATGTCGCTGAGCGCCTGGTGGCTGTAGTCGGATTCGCTCAGCACGACGCCGGCGACGAACGCCCCGACCGCCTCGGAGACGCCGAACCAGTGGGTGAGGTAGCCGACGCCGAGGGCAATCCCCATCGTGACGAGGAGGAACAGCTCGTGCGAGCCGGACCGGGCGACGCGTTCGACCAGGCGCGGGATCAGGCGCACGCCGACCAGGAACATCAGTGCCAGGAAGAGGCCCGCGCGCCCCAGGGCCAGCGCAACCTCCTGGGCGCCGACGCCCCCGGTGCTGAGGCGCGGCATCACGATCATCAGCGGGATGAAGGCGAGGTCCTGCGCCATCATCATGCCGAGCATGACCTTGCTCGACAGCGTGCCGATGCGGCCCTGCGCCTGGAGGGTCTTGAGGACGACCAGCGTGCTCGAGAGGGAGATCAGCGCGCCCAGCCAGATCGACTCGCGCCACCCGAGGCCGAGCCAGGTGCCGAGCCCGCGGCCGACGAGGATGGTCAGCCCGATCTGGATCGGCGTGCCCAGCAGCGCGATCCGCCGCACCGAGGCGAGCTCGCGGATCGACACCTCGATCCCCAGCGTGAACAGCAGCAGCGTGACGCCGATCTCGGCGAGCCGCTCGAGGTTGGCCGGGTCGCTGACGTCGAAGAGGCCGACCTGCGGGCCGATCACGACCCCGGCGAGCAGGTAGCCGAGCACGAGGGGCTGGCGCAGCATCCGCGCCACGACCCCCCCGCAGAACCCGGCGACGATGACGAGAATCAGATCCGGAGGCACCGCGCCCCATTCTAGCCCCATCCCCTGAGCCCCTCCGGCCCTGCTTTCCGCGTATTGAGACAGCAGGGCGTAGAGCAGGGCTTCAGCCCTGCTGGTACCGGCCGTGGAGCAGGGCTTCAGCTCTCCTCGGGCGGGGCGTATGATGCCGCCGGAGGTACGCGCTGCCCACCGACCCCTCCGGCCCGGTCACCGAGCTGCTCGCGAAGGTCCGCCGCGGCGACGCCGAGGCGCTGCGCGACCTCTGGCCGCGCGTCTACGACGAGCTGCGCTCGATGGCCGCCCGCCTGCTCCACGGCGAGCGGCCCGATCACACGCTGCAGCCCACGGCCCTCGTGCACGAGGCCTACCTCCGCCTCGTGGACCAGCGCACCGGCTGGCAGGACCAGGCCCACTTCTACGCGATTGCCGCGCAGGCGATGCGGCGCATCCTGGTGGACTACGCCCGCGCGCGCCGCGCCTCGAAGCGCGGCGGCGGGCTGGTTCCGGTCCCGCTCGATGAAGGCGCGGACGCGGCCTCGACGCCGGGTCCCGCCCTCGACGACCTGCTGGCGGTGGACGCGGCGCTCGAGGCGCTCGAAGCGATCGACGACTTCGCCGCCCGGGTGGTGGAGTTGCGCTACTTCGGGGGGCTGAGCGTGGAGGAGACGGCCGGCACGCTGAACGTGTCGCCCGCAACGGTGAAGCGCGAGTGGAGCCTGGCCCGGGCCTGGCTCTACCGGCGCCTCGCGGGGGAGCCTGCCCGTGGCCGATGAACGCTGGCTTCGCGTGAAGTCGCTCTTCGGGGAGGCGCTCGATCTTCCTCCTGACCGGCGCGCGGCGCTGCTCGACGGGCAGGCGGCGGACGACCCTTCGATCGCCGCCGAGGTCCGATCGCTGCTCGAGGCGCACCAGACCGCCGGTCATTTCATCGAGACGCCCGCCGGCGTGGCTGCCGCCCGCGCCGCCGGCCTGGCGGTCGCCGTCGAGGGGCGGCTGGTCGGCCCGTACAAGATCATCCGGGAGATCGGACGCGGGGGCATGGGCACCGTCTACCTGGCCGCTCGCGCCGACGGCAGCTTCGACAGGCAGGTGGCCCTCAAGGTGCTGCGCCCCGGCCTGGACACCGAGGAGATCCTCCAGCGCTTCCGCCACGAGCGCCGGACGCTGGCCGGCCTGGATCACCCGAACATCGCGCGCCTGCTGGACGGCGGCAGCACCGCGGACGGCCTCCCGTTCTTCGCGATGGAATACGTCGAGGGGACGCCGATCGACCGCTACTGCAACGAGCGGCGACTGCCGGTCGCCGGGCGCCTCGACCTGTGCTGCACGCTCGCCCGCGCGGTCCAGGCGGCGCACCGCGCACTCGTCGTGCACCGCGACCTCAAGCCCGACAACGTCCTGGTGACGCCGGACGGGACGGTGAAGCTGCTCGACTTCGGCATCGCCAAGGTGCTGACGCCCCACGCGACGCGCACCCCCGAGACACGCGCGGCCTGGCGCCCGATGACGCCTGAATACGCGAGCCCCGAGCAGGTCCTCGGCCAGCCGATCACGACCTCCACCGACGTCTTCGCGCTCGGCATCCTGCTCTACGAGCTGCTGACCGGCCGGCGCCCCTTCGGCGGATCACTGGGGGCGGACGCCGGATCAGTGGGCGCGGGCGCCCCTGCCCGCCCGAAGCTGCTCGAGCAGGAAATCCTGGAGGGCGCCCCCCCGCTTCCGAGCGCCGTCGTCACCGACTCGTTCGCGGCCGCGTGCGGAACCACGGCCGCCGCCCTCCGTCGCCAGCTTGCCGGCGACCTCGACGCGATCGTTGCGATGGCCCTCCGGAAGGAGCCGCACCGCCGTTATGGAGCGGCCGAGGGGATGGCCGACGATATCCGCCGCCACCTCGCCTCGCAGCCGGTGCTGGCGCGCAAGGGGGCGTTTGCCTACCGCGCCGGCCGCTTCCTGAGGCGGCACGCCTTCGGCGCGGCAGCGGCCGCCATCGTGGCGGTGCTGCTGGCCGCCGGGGTGATCGGCGTGGTGTGGCAGGCCCGCGTCGCCGGCGTCGAGCGCGACCGGGCGCGCATCGAAACCGAAAAGGCGCGCGAGGTGAACGCCTTCCTCCAGGAGATGCTGCGCTCGCCCGACCCGCAGAACCAGGGGCGCGCGGTGACCGTGGTGGACACGCTCGACCGGGCGGCGCGGCGGTTGGATCGCGAGCGCGGAATCCACCCCGAGGTCGAAGCCGGGGTGCGGTGCGCACTCGGTGCCGCGTACGGCGCCCTCGGGCTGTACGAGCCGGCCGAGATCCAGTTGCGGTCGGCCCTCTCGCGGCTGCCGACCTCGTCGGTCGCCGACCGCGCGCGGGCCGCCGAGGTCGAGACCGAGCTGGCTGGCGTCCTGTCGGGGCGAGGTGACGCGGCGGCGGCGGAGGCCCTTTACCTGCGGGCGCTCGCGGCGCTCGACGCGGCCGGCCAGGCCAGCACCCTCCCGCGTGCCGATGTGCTGAACGGCCTGGGCGAGGTGCTGCGCGGGCGGGGCGACGACGCGGCGGCCGAGACCCGATACCGCGAGGCGCTTGCCATCCGTCAGCGCCTGCTCGGGGACGGCGACGTCCTGGTTGCCGAGAGCCTGAACAACCTGGCGGTCGTCGAGCACGGTCGCAACAACCTGGCGGAGGCGGAGCGGCTGTATCGCCGTTCGCTCGAGATCGTTCGCGCGGCGCGCGGGGACGAGCATCCCGGCGTTCCGGCCGGCCTCACCAACCTCGCGACCGTCGTCGGCACCCGCGGCGACCTGGCCGAGGCCGAGCGGCTCTACCGCGAGGCGCTCGCCCTGCGCCGCCGCCTGCTGGGCGACGCCCACCCCGACGTCGCGTTCACGATGTACGCCCTTGCCGACATGCTCTTCTCGATGCGGCGCTACACGGATGCGGCGGCGATCTGCCGCGAGGTGCTGGCGCGGGAGGGCCTGTCGCTGCCGCCCGTCCACCCCCTGACGGCGGCGACGGTGCTGGTGCTCGGCAAGTCGCTGCTCGAAGCGGGCGATGCCGCGGGCGCCGAGCCGGCGCTGCGCCGGGCGCTGTCCATCCGCCGCGAGGTGTTGCCGGACGGCCACTGGCAGACCGCCAGCGCCGAAAGCGCGCTGGGGCGCTGCCTGGCGCGCGAGGGGCGCTTCGCGGAGGCCGAGCCCCTGGTGGTTGGCGCGTACGAGCGGCTGAAGGCCGACCGGGGCCCCGCGCACGAGCGGACCGTGGACGCGCTGGCCAACGTCGTGGACCTCTACACGCGCTGGCACCGCCCCGGGAAGCTGGCGGCCTACCGCACCGCGGCAAGCCGTTAGCGCGCGCGGCCGCCTGCTCCGCCTTCCGCTGCGCGTCCTCCGTTCATCTCCGTTCTCCGTTTCTCGTTCGTGCAGCTATACTCCGCCGAATGGACATCCAGGCGTGGAACGAGTGGTTGAACGGGTACGTGTGGGGCATGCCCATGATCGTCCTGCTCATGGGCACGGGAGTCCTTCTCACCGCGCTCACACGCGGCGTGCAGGTGCGATGGCTGGGGTTCGCGCTGCGCGAGGTGCTCGGCAAGCTGGGAAAGGGGGGCCGGGGCGCGGGCAACGTCACGCCGTTCCAGGCGGTGTCCACGGCGCTCGCCTCGACCGTTGGCGTCGGGAACATCGCGGGGGTCGCCACCGCGATCCACCTGGGCGGCCCCGGTGCGCTGTTCTGGCTCTGGCTCTCGGGGCTGCTGGGGATGTGCACGAAGTTCGTCGAGATCGTGATCGCTCTCCACTATCGCGAGCCCGACGCGGGCGGGACGATGAGGGGCGGAGCGATGTTCGTGCTCAGCAAGGGCCTGGGCCTGCCATGGCTGGGGACGACCTTCGCCGTGCTCGTGCCGCTGGCCGCCTTCGGCATCGGGAACATGGTGCAGGCCAACTCGGTCGCCGACTCGCTGCGGGCGAGCTTCGGCGTCGAGCCGTGGGTGACCGGTGTCGTCCTGGTGGCCGTGACCGCGCTCGTGATCCTGGGCGGCATCACGCGCATCGGCGAGGTCACCTCGCTGCTCGTCCCGTTCATGGCGATCGTCTACCTGGGCGGCGGCCTCGTCGTCCTGCTCCGCTATGCGGGCGAACTGCCGCGGGTGCTCGCGCTGGTGTTCGACGGGGCCTTCACCGGGACCGCCGCGGCGGGCGGCTTCGCCGGCAGCACGGTGATGATGGCGCTGCGCTACGGCGTGGCCCGCGGCCTCTTCTCGAACGAGGCGGGCCTCGGCAGCGCCCCGATGGTCCACGCCGCCGCGCAGACCGACCACCCCGTGCGCCAGGGGCTCTACGGCATCTTCGAGGTGTTCGTGGACACGATCCTCGTGTGCACGACGACCGGCCTCGTGATCCTGCTGACGGGGCAGTGGTCGAGCGGCGACACCGGCGCGGCGCTGGCCGGCCGGGCCTTCAGCGTCGGCCTGCCGGGCACCTGGGGCAACCTGGTGGTCACCGTCTCGCTCGTGCTGTTCGCCTACTCGACGATCATCGGGTGGAGTTACTACGGCGAGACCGGGATCACCTACGTGCTCGGCGCCCGTGCGGCACGCCCCTACCGCCTGGTGTGGCTGGTGTTCGTGTTCCTCGGCGCGATCGGCTCGCTGCGCCTCGTGTGGGGCGTGGCCGACACCCTCAACGGCCTGATGGCCCTCCCCAACCTCGTCGCAGTGCTCGGGTCCATTCCGCTCGTGCTGCGGCTGTTGCGGGACTTCGAAGGGAAGAGACATGTCCAGCAACGTTGACCCGTGCCACGGGTGCCCGGCGGCGGTGAGCCGGCGGGCGTTCCTCGCCACCGCGGGCGCGGCCGCCACCGGCGCGCTGGGGGTGCT
The DNA here is from genome assembly GCA_963813585.1 of uncultured Acidobacteriota bacterium. Taxonomy (GTDB): domain Bacteria; phylum Acidobacteriota; class Vicinamibacteria; order Vicinamibacterales; family Fen-181; genus JARKSS01. The sequence continues at coordinate 4,727,037 of CAWEZL010000001.1, read as the reverse complement.
CGGTGCCCCGGCGCCGGCTGCGGGCGACCAGGGCCGGATGCGAATCCGCGTGGTCTACGCGCTGCACGGCGAGACGCAGGCCGACCCCGACTGGCCGAACAAGGGCTTCGACTTCCGGCCGGTCATGGCGGGTGTCAACGCCGCGCTGGCGAAGGCGTGCCCCGAGTTCGAGTTCGTGCCGACGCTGGCCACCGGCGAGGAACAGGCCCGGAAGATCGCCGACGCCGACAAGGCCGGCGGGATCGACGGCTATCTCGTCTACCAGATGAACTGCTGGAACCGGGTCGTCCAGACGCTGGCGGACACAGGGCGGCCGGTGCTCTACGCCGACTTCCAGTTCGGGGGCAGCGGCGGCTTCCTGGTTTACACCGCGACGCTGCTCCGCGCCCATGCGCTGAACGCCGGCTTCGTCGCCTCCTCGAAGATCGACGACGTGGTGGCGGCCGTGAAGTGTTTCTCCGGCGTCGGCCGGGGCGGCACGCCGGCGGAGTTCTCGGCGGCGGTGACGCGCGCCCGCGTGCAGCGGACGCCGGGGCCGGGAGCGCTCGACGGCCGGCCCGACCGCCTCGATCTGCTGCCCGTGGCCGACTGCGTGCGCCGGATGAAGGAGTCGAAGATCCTCGCGGTCCGCGGGCAGGAGAGCGGGCCCGCCGGCGAGCAGGCCGGGATCCAGGTCGTCCACGTGCCGTATTCCGAGGTGAACGACGCGTGGAAGGCGGCCGACCGCGACCGGTCGCGCGAGGTGGCCACCAGGTGGGAGAAGACGGCCGCGAAGGTGGAGGGAGTGTCGCGCGAGACGCTCGAAACCTCGGCCGCGATGTACCTCGGGATGAAGAGCGTCCTCGAGCGGCACGGCGCGCTCGCCATCACCGTCAACTGCCTCGGCGGCTTCTACGGCGGGCACATCCACGCCTACCCGTGCCTGGGCTTCCACGAGCTGGCGAACGAGGGGCTGATCGGGGCGTGCGAGTGCGACGTCCGTTCGACCGTCACGATGGTCGCGGGAACGCTGCTCACGCAGGGCCGGCCGGGCTACATCTCCGACCCGGTCGTGGACACCTCGAAGCGGCAGATCATCTACGCGCACTGCGTCGCGTCGAACCGGGCGTTCGGGCCGCGCGGGGCCGTGAACCCCTTCGAGATCCTCACGCACTCCGAGGACCGGCAGGGCGCCTCGGTGCGCTCGATCCTGCCCGCCGGCTACATGACGACGACGCTCGAGCTCGACGCGGGCCGCAAGGAGATCCTGTTCCACCGGGCGAGGGCGGTGGGCAACGACCCCGACGACCGCGCCTGCCGCACGAAGCTGTGCGCCGAGCCGGTCGGCGACATCGAGAAGCTGTTCACGATGTGGGACCAGTGGGGCTGGCACCGGGTCACCTTCTACGGCGACCTGAAGGAGCCGGTGTACGGGCTCGCCGACGCCCTCGGGTGGAAGGTGGTGGAGGAGGCGTAGGGACAGGAAGAGGAAGCCGGGCTAGCGGGCGACCAGGTCGCCCAGCGCCATGACCAGCGCGACGACCGCGGCGAAGCCGAACAGGTCGATCGCGACGCCGTGGCGGATCATGGCGGTGATCGGCACCCGGCCCGAGCTGTAGACGATCGCGTTGGGCGGCGTCGAGACCGGCAGCATGAATGCCATGCTCGCGCCGAAGGTGGCGCCGAGCGCGGGGTGCACGGGCGACACCCCCGCCGCCTGCGCCACGGCGATGGCCACCGGCACGACCATCGTCGCCGCCGCCGTGTTCGACGTCGTCTCCGTGAGCAGGATCGTGAGGCCGGTGAACGCCGCGGTGAGGACCAGCGTGGTGTGCGTCGGAGTCCAGGCGAGCACGCCGCGCCCGATCGCCTCGGCCAGCCCCGTCGAGAAGGACAACCCGCCGAGCGACAGGCCCCCGCCGAACAGCAGGATGATCCCCCAGTCGATCCTGACCGCCTGCTCCCAGGTCAGCGTGAACCGGCGGGCCCGCCAGTCCACGGGCAGGACGAACAGCAGGAGCGCGCCGGTCATCGCGGCCACCGCCTCGGGGACCGAGGCGGTGAGGGCACGGGCGAACCACCCCTGGCCGGCGCCGGCGAGCGTCAACACCCCGGGGGCGACCCACAACAGGACCGTGAGGCCGAACGCGGCGAGCACGTTGCGCTGCCCCCGCGTGAGCGGCCCCAGCCTTCGCAGTTCCTCTGCCGCAAGCCTCGTCCCCGCCAGCGTCGCCGCGCCGCCTCGCAGGCAGGTCGCGCGGAAGTACAGGGCCATGAACCCGAACATGACCACCGACAGCGGGACGCCGATCAGCATCCACCCGGCGAAGGAGATGCGGATCGCCGTGGCTCGCTCCAGCAGCGCGATTCCGATCAGGTTCGGGGGCGTGCCGACCGGCGTGGCCATGCCGCCGATCGACGCCCCGAACGCCGTGATCAGCATGAGGGCGAGCGCGAAGCCCCCGGTGGCGCCGCTCGCCTGGCCGATGATGGACAGCGCGATGGGGAAGAGCATCGCGGTCGTCGCCGTGTTGCTGAGCCACATCGACAGCACGGTCGAGACGGCGCCGAACATGACGACCACCCGCACCGGGCTGCGGCCCACCCACGGGAGCGACAGCGCCTGGAACGCCACGCGGCGGTCGAGGCCGTGCACGTACATCGCCTGGGCCAGCATGAAGCTGCCCATGAAGAGGAAGATGATCGGGTCGGCAAAGGGGGCGAACACCTCGCGCGCGGGCGCCACCTGCAGGAGGATCGCGAGCACCGGCCCCACCAGCGCGGTGACCGGCAGCGGGACGGCCTCTGTGACCCAGAAGACGATGACCAGGCTCAGCACGGCGGCGAGACGGTGCGCGGAGACCGGGAGGCCCGCCATCGGCAGCGCCAGGAGGGCGACGAAGGCCGCGGGGCCGAGGACGAGGCCGGTGGCCGCGCGCCGGCGGTTGAACCGGTCTTCCGCGGCCGCGTAGGCGGAGGGATTGGCGTCTGGCCCCATGCGCCCGATACAGTAATGTCTAACGGCGGGGTTCGGAAGCGAAATGTCGTCGTCATTCGTGATCGTCTCTGCGTCTCTGCGTCTCTGCGTTGAACGTGATCGTGATTGCAGCGTGACAGCGTGACAGCGTGACAGAGAGACAGCGTGACAGAGAGACCGACCATGCACCTCCGAAGTCTGGCGCTCGCCGTTCTCACCCTGGCCTTCCCGGTGTCCGCGAACCCCCAGGGGCTGCCGCCCGGCCACGTCGACGACTTCACGGGCCGCCCGCGCGTCGTCGTGCTGAGCGACATCGGCAACGAGCCGGACGACCAGATGTCGCTCGTCCGGCTGCTGCTGTACTCGAACGAGACTCGAGCTCGAGGCGCTGGTCGCCACCACCTCGACGTGGCAGAAGGAGAAGGTGCAGCCTGACATCATGCGGCGGGTGATTGCCGCCTATGCCGAGGTTCGGCCACACCTGCTCCTGCATGCGCAGGGCTGGCCCGACGCCGCGGCGCTCGACGCGATGGTCGTCGCCGGGCAGCCCGGCTACGGGATGGCGGCCGTCGCGCCGGAGAAGATGACACCGGGGGCCGAGGCGATCGTCCGCGCAGGGGATCGGGACGACGGCCGGCCGCTCTGGATCACGGCCTGGGGCGGCGCCAACACCCTCGCCCAGGCGCTGCTGCACGTCAGGGCCACGCGCTCGCCGGACGCGGTGGACACGTTCGTCTCGAAGCTGCGCGTTCGATCGATCTCCGACCAGGACGACGCCGGCCCGTGGATCCGGCGCGAGTTCCCGAACCTGCTGTACATCGTCGAGCCGAGCAGCCCCGACAGCGGCGACTATCTCTACGCCACCTGGACCGGCATCAGCGGCGACGAGTACTACCGCAACTGCGACGGCGCCGACGTCACGACCGTGACCAACGAGTGGCTCGACCGCAACATCCGGGCGGTGGGGCCCCTGGGCAGGGCCTACCCCCGGTTCGCCTTCATCATGGAGGGCGACACCCCTTCCTTCCTGGGCCTGATCGGCAACGGCCTCGACAGCTACCGCAACCCGAGCTGGGGCGGGTGGGGCGGGCGCTACGTCCACCGGCAGCCGCGCGGCGAGACCCGCCCCATCTGGACCATCGGGGGCGACCTGTTCCGGCGCGTGACGTCGCAGGACCGCGTGACGGGCAAGGATGGCCGCGTCCACGTGTCGGACCAGGCCACGATCTGGCGGTGGCGGGACGACTTCCAGCGCGACTTCGCGGCGCGCCTGGCCTGGACGGTCAAACCCTACCGCGAGGCGAACCACCACCCGGCGATCGCCCTGAACGGTGTCGGCGGAAGGGCGCCGGTCGTGGTGGAGGCGGAGGTGGGACAGCCGGTCGTGCTGGACGCCACGGCGACGCGCGACCCGGACGGTCACCAGCTGACCTATCGCTGGTTCCATTACGCCGAGGCCGGCTATGTTCCCGGCGTGAACCTGGCCGGCGTGACCATCTCCGGCGCCGACACGCCCCGCGCCACCTTCACGGCGACCACGGCCTGCCGACCCGCGTGGGTGCCCATGAAGGCCTCGTGCCCGGCTGGCGTCGCGCACCTCATCCTGGCCGTCACCGACAACGGGACGCCCGCGCTCACGTCGTACCGCCGCGTTATCGTCGATGTTCGCGCCCGGCCGCGGCGGTAGTCAGGGCGGCTCCGTGTCTGTACACTGGACTGGTGGGATCCAAGTCGCCGCTGTACTCGCAGGTCGAGCCGTTCAGCCGCCCGAGCGACCGCCGGGCCGTGATGGAGCTGTTGCAGACCATCGTCCCGTTCCTGGTCCTCAGCCTCGGGATGATGTTCCTCGCCGCCCGCGGCCTCTGGTGGGTGGCGCTGCCGCTCGCCGTCGCGGCCGCTGCCTTCCTGGTGCGGACCTTCATCGTCTTTCACGACTGCTGTCACGGGTCGTTCTTCCGCTCGCGCCGCACGAACCGCTGGGTCGGGTACCTGACAGGCCTGCTCACCCTGACGCCGTTCGAGCGCTGGCAGCGCTCGCACGCCGAGCACCACGCGACGGTTGGCGACCTCGATCGGCGGGGCGAGGGCGACGTCTGGACGCTGACGGTCGCCGAGTTTCGCGCGGCCTCGCCGGCCCGGCGCTTCCACTACCGGGTGTTCCGCAATCCCTTCGTGATGCTCGGCATCGGGCCGGCGCTCCTGTTCGTGATCGGCAACCGCTGGCCGCCGCGCGATGCCGGCCGGCGCGAGCAGTTCAGCGTGCACTTCACGAACGCCGGCATCCTCGGCACGCTGGCTGTCGCGCACTTCACGATTGGGCTGCCGGTCTTCCTGTTGACGCAGCTGCCGACCTTCATCATCGCCGCCACCGCCGGCGTCTGGCTGTTCTACGTGCAGCACCAGTACGAAGACGCCTACTGGGCGCGCAGGCCCGAGTGGGAGCCGATGAAGGCGGCGCTCGAGGGGAGCTCGTACTACAAGCTGCCGCGCGTGCTGCAGTGGTTCACGGGGAGCATCGGGCTGCACCACGTCCACCACGTGCAGCCACGGATTCCGTTCTACAACCTGCAGCGGTGCCAGGACTCGATTCCGGTGCTCCGGCAGGTTCCGCCGCTCACCCTCCGGGGCAGCCTGCGCTCGCTCCGCCTGCGCCTCGTGGACGAGGAACGGCACCGGATGGTCACCTGGTCCGAGGTCAAGGCCGGCTCGGACGCAGGGGTCAGGTCTTGCATTTCAGCATTTTGCTGAAATGCAAGACCTGACCCCCTCCCTGCACTCACCGGGGCGTCGTGTTGACGACGCGCTTGAAGAGGCTGCCGGCCGGCAGGGTCGCGTTCCCCTGCAGGGCGTTGATCAGGCCGAGTACCTGCGGCGGCACGGAGGACGGGTAGCGGCTCACCAGCGCGTCGAGCGTTGCCGGGCGGTCTACCTCGACCAGCCGCACGCGGTTCGGCTGCACCTCGAGCACCGAGCGGTCGGTTTCGCGGGCGAAGCTCGCAATCGACTGCGAGAAGGCGTCATCGTAGTTGCCCCAGCGCTGCTCGGGCGTGTAGCCGAGGATCTGGTAGACGCGGTTGCCGTACTCGATCCACGCCGCGAGCCCCTGGACGACCGTCTGCTCGGCCTGCGCGCGGAACACGTACGAGACGGCGGGGAAGCCGCCAATCTGCTGCCGCCACGCCTGCCCGGCCTGCACGCCCTCCTGCGAGAAGAACTGCTTGGCCGCCTGCTGCGCGCTCGGGACGCCGGCCAGTTGCACGACGATCATCGCGTCCTCACCCTGGCTGACGGCCCCGACCGCCTGCTTCTGGTTGCTGCCCTTCCAGCCGGAGGGGAACGTGATGCGGAACGCCAGGTCGGGGTGGCGGAAGGTCGATTGCTGGAAGAACCCCTCGCGCGGGTTGTCGCCGAAGACCATGCCGTCGATCCGCCGCAAGTAGCCCTCGCGGTTCACCACCACCCGGGACGGGTCGATCGGAACCGAGGCGGCCGCGCGCGCCGCCCACGCCTCGCGGTTCTCGGGGTTCGGGTGGCTCGAGAGCCACTGCGGCAGCCGCCCGCCCCCCGCCTGCTGGCTGACTCCCTCGAGCATCCGGAAGACGTCCGCCATCTTGCGCGGGTCGTAGCCGGCGGCGGTCATGTACTTGAGCCCGAGCTGGTCCGACTGCGATTCGTCGGCGCGGCTGAACGACAGGAACATGATGCCGAGGCCCGTCTGGGCGAGGTTGCCGAACTGCGCGACCCGCGGCGACAACACCATGCCCGCCACCAGCCCGATCTGGGCGAGCTGCTGCTTGCTCATCTGGTTGACCGAGTGGCGCGCGGTGACGTGGCCGATCTCGTGGCCGAGGATTGTCGCCAGCTCGGCCTCCGAGTTCATGTGGGTCATGATGCCGCGCGTGACGTAGATGAAGCCGCCGGGCAGCGCGAACGCGTTGACCGATGCGTCATCGACGACGCGGAAGGTCCAGGGCAGGGCGGGGCGTTCCGTCTTGGCCGCGATGCGCGCGCCGAGTTCCTGTATGTATTGCTGGAGCCGGTCGTCCGGGTACAGGCCGTAGGAGGCGATGACCTCCTTGTCGGCGTCGCGCCCCATCGCGATCTCCTGCGATTCGCTGATGAAGGCGAGCTCCCGCTTGCCGGTGACCGGGTTGGTCGCGCACGCGCCAATCAGCACGGCGCAGGCGACGGCGGTGAGCACGAGCCGGACGTTCGCACGAAAGGCCATGGCTGCCCCCCCTTGCCTCGCCATTCTACGCCGCCCGGACCGCCAGGGTCAGTGGGAGCTGTGCGCCCCCCCGGCTTCGGCGTGCGCGTGGGCGCCCTGGCCGTGCACCACGGCCGCGATCGCCTCCACGTAGTGGACGTACTCGACGTACGCCGCGACGTACCGGCGGCCGTCCTCGGGCGTGCGCTCGGCCGCCGCCTGCGCCTGGGACACCCGCGCGAAGCGCTCGCGGACGCCGGCGGCCAGGTGCTCGGCGAGCATGCCGTTCAGGGCGTCAACCGACCCCTGCTCGAGCGCCCGGTCCGCCGCGGCGATCGGCTTCTCGGTCGTGCCGGCGGGCTTCAAGCCGGTGTAAGGCGCCCCTTCGCCCGCGCGGTGCAGCCGGACGAGCGTCTCGAAGAAGTACCGGTCGGCCAGCTCGCGCGCCTCGACGCCCCCGCGCCGCACGGCCAGCGTCTTCTGGAAGGCCGCCCGCACCTCGGGTTCCACGTCCGCTTTCACCCACTTCAAGACGGGCTGCACGTCGCCCCGCTCGAGCGCGAGCCGCGCCGCGGCCACCACCGGGCCGTCGAGGGTGTCGCAGTGCGCGGCTGCCACCGAAGGAAGACCAACGATTGCCGCGAGCAGCGCGGCGCCGAGGACCGGGACTCTCAACATGCTGAACCTCCATGGCCAGCATACAGAGCCTCCCGCGTCTGCGTTATGACACAGGTCACCTGTCCTGGCGTCGGTCGGGAGCGCGCGGTCGTTCTACGGCCAGAGCCAGCCGAAGACGCCGCCGGTCAGCAGGCCGTAGATCAGCCCGTCCACGTTCGCCTTCACCGTGGTGATCCAGTTGCGCTTCCACCAGATCGTGTTCTGCCACAGCGCGAGCGAGTAGCCGATGAAGGCCGTGGCGCCGGCAAACCGGAACGCTGCCAGGTAGTGCGCGCCGGGACCGAGCGCGCGGCCGGCGATGTAGGCGGCGAAGATGCCGACAACCAGGCAGTACACGAACCACTGCGCGAGCGGTCCCGCCATCGACGGTGCGCCGCTCTGCATCACCGTCATCATCGCCACCGGCCCCTTCTTCATCTTGTCGACGAAGCCGGGCGCGCCCATCTCCTTCGGGGTGCCCGCGCACGGCACCAGGTAGTCGCCCGGCGGGATGTTGAACCGCCGCAGCGCCGCCATCACCTCGTCCTCCGACCCCAGCTTCCGGAAGTCGGAGCGGTGGAAGGGCAGCACCATGTGGAGCAGCGAGCTGGCGAGGAAGACGATCACCGCGGAGAGGAGGATGGGGAGCCACAAGGAGACAATCGGGACCATCGCGACCTCCTGTTGAAGGGACGCTCGATTCTGCCACAGCTCGACCGCAGCGAACCGGTTGACAGTGACCGGGGTGAGATCCAGAATGGATCCGAAAGAACGCCATAATGGAGCTGCCGTGGCGGTAACGCTGTCGATCAAGGAAGTGCCGGAGGACCTGGCCGATGCCCTCCGAGAGCGGGCGAGGCGCAACCACCGCTCGGTCCAGGGCGAACTGATGGCGATCCTCGAACAGAACCTGCGGGCGCGGCCCTTTCGCGCGAATGCGCTGCTGGCGCGAGTCCGGGCGCTCGGACTGGAGACGCCGGACGAGGCCGTCGCGCTGGTCCGCGAAGGGCGCGAGGGACGATGAACCGGGTCGTGGTGGACGCGTCCGCTCTTGCGGCCCTCGCCTTCAACGAGCCGCGTGCGGACGAGGTCGCGAGGCGGCTCGACGGCGCCACCGTTCACGCGCCCACGCTGCTCGTCTACGAGTTGACCAACGTCGCGTGGAAGAAGGCACGGCGGGATGGGGTTCAGGCTCCGGCCATTCTCCGCGCGCTGGGCGAGGCGCTCGACGGCTGCGGGATCACCTGGTGCTCGGTGCCGGCCGCGGACGTCGCGCTCGTGTCACTCGCCACGGGGCTCTCGGCGTACGACGCCGCCTACATGTGGCTGGCGGGCTTCCTGGGCGCCGATCTCGTCACCCTCGACAAGCGTCTCGCCGAGGCGTGCGCGACGATCGCGTGAGATCGCCGTCTCCTGATCGGCGGCGCGTCCAACGGGACTGCTTCACCTCGCGCGATAGACGACGGCCTCCTGGATCGCGATCGTCTTCCCCTTCGACCGCGGGTCGGCGTCGTCGCGCGTGACGATCCGCAGGGTGTGTGGCCCCTGCGCCAAGCCGTAGGTGTGCCACAGGGCGTTGTCGTGGGTGCGCTCGACGATGAAGGCATCGGCCGCGTGGAGGGGTGAGCCGTCGAGGAAGACGTCGGCGCGGCCGCCTTCCTGCGTGAGGTCGCCGACCACCGCCACCGCAGCGCCCGTGAAGGTCAGCACCGCCTCGGCCCCCGCACCCGTCGCGCGCATTCGCGGCGGAGCGTCCGGGCCTGATCCCGCGACCCTGGTGAACCCCTTGAATCGCCACGACGCGGCGTCCACGCCAACCCGCCGATCCGGGATGCCCATGTCCCACTGCTCGAACGGCGCCGCTTCCGGCGTCTGGACCGGGATGGTCACCTCGGTGTCGCCGACCTGTCCGCCGGCGAGCCGCACGAGCTTCAGCGTCCTCTCCAGGGTCGAGCGCGAGATGTCGTTGAAGGACGAGCGCGTGTAGTCGAACTTCTCGTCGGCCAGCGCCGGGATGCCGCCCTTCCACCGTTCGGGGATGCGCGAGTAGCCGAGCATCACGCCGAGGACGCCGCCGGAGGTCGAGGGGTTGCAGTCCGAGTCCTGGCCCGCGCGGGTGGAGATCTCGAGCGTGCGCGCGAAGTCGCCGCGGCCGTACAGCAGGCCGAGCGCGATGTACGCGCCGTTGATCTTCGCGTCGATGTTGAAGGGCCGCAACGCGCCGTCCGGGCAGCTGTCGTTCCGGTCCCACGTGTCCTCGATCAGTTGCCACGTCTTCTTCCAGTCGTCCGGGTTCTCCTCGGCCCAGCCCAGCACGTCGCGGATGAGGCGCGCGTAGGCGCTCTTGGGCGGCAGGCACGCCAGCCCCTGCTCGACGACCTTCCGCACGTCGGTCTCGAAGAAGGCCGCGGTGTACATCCCGTTGACGAAGATGCCGCCGTACAGCCCGTCGCCGTGGTTCATCACGCGGCCGACGCGCTCGCAGTACGTGTTCGACTCGCGGGGCAGGCCGGGGCTCATCAGGCCGATGAAGTCGGCCTCGATCTGGAAGTCGATGTCGTTGGCGTGGATGTTGTACTTCGGGTGCCCGGACATCGGCGCCTTGATCCCGAGGTTGAGCAGCCGCCGCGCCCCGGCGTTGGCGTGCCAGAGCTGATACTGGCTGTCCTTGAACGCCTCGCCGTACTGCTCGACCGTGGCGTCGAGCCCCAGCCGGTCCATCGTCTCGGCGAGCGTCATGCCGACGTAGAGGTCGTCCTGGCGCAGCGCGTTCGAGACGCGGTCGGGCGACCAGGTGATCTCGCCCTCGAAGATCTTCCCGTTCGACCGGAACTCGGTCGGCGCGCCGTACGACACCCCGATCATCTTCCCGGCCCATCCGCCGCGGATCTTGTCGTCGAGGGCGGCACGGGTGATCGAGCGCGAGGGGCCGTCACCACCTGGCGCCATCGCCACCAGAGCGGAAAAGACGAGCAGCATCATCGACCAGCGCACCTCGGCACCTCCTCGCATCGTATTGTGCACTCATTGCCCTCGCCGCCGCCCGGGTTCCCTTCGGCCGCGCACGGACTTCACGGGGATCGTGCGGTCGAACGTTGCCAGGCAGCCGCCCTTCCTCGGCGCCTCGGTTCGGTGTGCGGTTCGGTACGCTCGGCGCGCTTCGTCCCTGGCGCGCTTCATCCTGGACCAGCTTGGCGGGGTGCATTAGGATGCGCGCGGAGGACCGATGACGCTGCACACGCGACGCGAGGTTCTGGCTCTGGCGGGGGCGGGAATGGCGGCGGCCGCCGCTCAGACGGGGGCGAGTTCGACGGGTACCGGGCAGGCCGCCCCGCCGGATGGCGAGATCCAGGTCCGCCGGACGCACGCCGACAAGCGGTACGCCACCGAGCCGCCGCTGCGGTGGCAGTCGGGCGGCGCCTCGGGCGAGAACGTGGTCCGTCTCGACCCCGGCCGGACCTTCCAGGAGGTGCTCGGCTTCGGCGCGTCGTTCACCGATGCCGCCTGCGCGATGATCAACCGCCTCGCACCGCCCGCGCGCCGGCAGTTGCTGTACGAGCTGTTCGATCCATCCGGCATGGCGTTCAGCGTGGCCCGCCTGGCCCTCGGGTCGAGCGACTATGCCACCAGGGCCTACAGCTACGACGACGGGGAGGCCGACCCCGAGCTGGCGCGCTTCTCGATCGAGCACGACCGCGTTTACATCCTGCCGATCCTGCTCGAGGCGCGGAAGGTGAATCCCGACCTGTTCCTTCTCGGGTCGCCCTGGAGCCCGCCGGGGTGGATGAAGGCCAACAACTCGATGCTCGGCGGCTCGATGCGCAACAAGTACTTCCCGTCCTACGCGCAGTACTTCGTGAAGTTCCTGCAGGGGTACGCGGCCGCCGGGGTGAGGGTGAACGCCGTCACCTCGCAGAACGAGGTGGACACCGACCAGGACGGCCGGATGCCGGCCTGCCTGTGGGGTCAGGAGTACGAGACCGCGTTTGTCGCGCGCCACCTCGGCCCCGCGCTCGAGAAGAACGGGCTCGCGACGAAGATCCGGATTCTCGATCACAACTACGACCTGTGGGGGCGCGCGGTCTGCATGCTCGACAAGCCCGAGGTCGCGAAGTACGTGGACGGCGTCGCCTGGCACGGCTACGCCGGCGGCCCCGAGATGATGACGCGCGTGCACGAGGCGCATCCGGGCAAGCACATGTACTGGAGCGAGGGAGGCCCGCACTACAAGGATCAGGCGTACCTCACCGAGTGGACGCGGTGGTCGTCCACCTTCGCGGGCATCCTGCGGAACTGGGCGCGCTGCATCATCGGGTGGAACCTCGCGCTCGACGAGGAGGGGAGGCCGAACATCGGGCCGTTCAGTTGCGGCGGCGTCCTGACCATCAACTCGACGTCGCTGGAGATCGTGCGCAGTGGGATGTACTGGGCGTTCGCACACTACTCGCGGGCGATCAGGCGGGGAGCGCGGCGTTTCGGGTCGGAGGGGGGCGCACCGGGGCTCTCGCACGTCGCCTTCGTCAACCCGGACGGGAGCTGCGCTTTGGTTTTGACCAACGCCGGCGCCGAGCGGACCGCGCGGCTGGAACTGGCCGGGCGTACCACGGAGATCGCCCTGCCGGCCGACTCGGTGACGACGCTGATGTGGTCGTGACAAATCGTTCGGGACGAATTTCAATTTCTGCCACCCCTGATCCTTCGGGTGGCAGAAATTGTGTCTCCGAACGAGTGTCTCCCTACTTCCCCTTGTTCGCCCCCTTCGCGCGCAGCTTGATCGCGTAGAGCCCCTTGCTGGCCGTGATGAACAGCGTCTGGTGGTCCCGGCCGCCGAAGCTGACGTTCGCGGTCCAGGGCTCGGGCACGTCGATCTGCTCGACCTTCTTCCCGCTTGCGTCGAAGACCGACACGCCCTTGCCGGTGAGGTACAGGCGCCCCTCGGTGTCGAGCGTCATCCCATCCGAGCCCTGCTCCACGTGCAGCCGCTGGTTGGCCAGGCTGCCGTCCGGCTGGATGTCGAAGGCGTAGGTCTTGTCGCCGCGGATGTCGGCGACGAAGAGGGTCTTGCCGTCTGGCGTCCCGATGATGCCGTTCGGCTTGACCAGGTCGGTGGTGACCCGCTTCAGCGTGCGGCGGTCGGAGGAGAGGTAGTACACCTGCTCGCTGTCCTGCGGGCGGGCGTCGTGCGTCCACCAGGCGCGCTTGTAGAACGGGTCCGTGAGGTAGAGGCCGCCGTCGGGCCGGCCCCACACGTCGTTCGGGCCGTTGAGCGGCTTGCCCTCGAACTCCTTCGCCAGCACCGTGTGGGTGCCGTCGGGGGCGATCGACCACAGCTCCGTCTTCTCGTCGGCGCAGGCGAGCAGGTTCCCGCCGCCGTCGAAGTACATCCCGTTGGCCCGGCCGGCCGGCTGCATGAACGTCTCGAGCCGGCCCTCGACCGTCCACTTCAGGATCCGGTTGTTCGGCTGGTCGGTGAAGAAGACGTTGCCGTCCTTGTCGCTGGTCGGCCCCTCGGTGAACTCGAAGCCCTCCGCGAGCTTCTCCAGCTTCGAGCCGGGTGCCATCACGCTCATGTCGCCTCCCCGTGGCGCCGCCACCTGGGCCCCGCCGGAAAGGGGCAGGGTGAAGAGGAATCCCGCGACCGCCGCCGGCAGCACGCGAAGCAGCCCGTCCATGGCATCGACCTCATCGGGATTGGCTGGGGCCAGGCCCTGTTTGTGCGCCGGGGCGCCTCGTTGTATTGTCGCTCTCATGAAGCTTCAGCGCCGCGAGTTCCTGCAGCGGGCCGCCCTGGGCGCCGGGGGGCTCCTCGTCGCCGGCACGTCGGGGGCGATTGCCAGTAGCGCCGGCCTCGGTGTCGGCTCTCGCCCGTTGTCTTCGGCCGCCGTTCGGCCCGCGACCGCCTTCGACCCGTACACGCTGGTGCCGCTCGGCAAGACCGGTTTGAAGGTCTCGCGGTTCTGTCTCGGCACCGGCATGCGGGGCGGCAACCGCGAGTCGAATCACAGCCGCATGGGCAAGGCGTCGCTCGAGCGCCTTCTCCGGGAGAGCTTCGATCGCGGGACGCGCCTCTTCGACCTCGCCGACCTGTATGGCACCCACCCCTACCTGGTTCCGGCCCTCGCGGGCATCCCGCGCGACCGTTACCAGATCGTCAGCAAGGTCTGGTGGATGCGGGGCGGGCTGCCCGAGGGCGATCGCCCGGACGCCGACGTGACGGTCTCGCGGTTCCTGAAGGAGCTCGGCACCGACCACATCGACCTGGTGCTGCTGCACTGCGTGACGTCGCCCACGTGGCCCGACGAGCTGCGGCGGCAGATGGACCGGCTGTCGGAGCGCAAGCGGAAGGGGGACATCGGCGCGCTGGGCGTTTCGTGCCACTCGCTCGCGGCCCTCGAGGCCGCCGCGGCCGAGCCGTGGGTCGAGTCGGTCCACGCGCGCATCAACCCGTACGGCATGAGCATGGACGGCCCGCCCGAGAAGGTCGTCCCGGTGCTGAAGCGGATCCACGATGCCGGCAAGGGGGTCGTCGGCATGAAGATCGTCGGCGAGGGCCGGCTGCGCGACGACCCGGCTCGCCGTGCCGAGTCGGTCCGCTACGCCCTCACGCTCGGCTGCGTGGACGTCCTGAACGTCGGCTGCGAGAGCGTCGCCGAGGTGGACGACCTGGCCGCGATGGTCCGCCGCGTCGCAGTGTGAAAATGGGGCCTGGCCCCATTTCTCATCCCAATCTCAATAACGAAACCGTCAGTGATGAAAATGGGGCCTGGCCCCATTTCTCCGCCCCATTTCTCCGCCCGGCTCACGATCCGGACGCGGAACAGGTCGCCGCCGTCCCAGAATCCGTAGACGCGCTGGGAGAAGCCGGGCCCCTTCAGCTCAACCCAGCACTCGACGTCCACGTACGGGTTCGTGTACGCGCGCGAGGCCCGCAGCTCGACCTCCTGCAGCTCCCACACGTGCGGCGAAGGCTGCGCCACCACCGCCGGGGCCCCACACAGCCACCACAGCGAAATCAGGCTCGCCAGCCGCAGCATCCCAGCTCCTATACGCACTCCGGTACGCGGTGGGGCAGCGGGCAGGCGGCGTTCAGCGCGGCGAGAACAGCTTCCCGACCATGCCCATCACGTCGTCCACGACCGAGCCGTCACGGTTGGCGTCGAGCATGGGCGCGAGCATGCCGAGCAGGTCGCCGCCGGCGCCCTTGCCCGGCATCGAGGGCTGCGACGCCCGCTTGCTCATCGAGCCCATCATCATCGCGGCGACGATTGGCAGCATCTGCTTCAGGATGCCCTCTCCAATGCCGGTCTTCGCCGCGGCGCGCGCGGCCACCTGCCGGCTCACGTCCTTGCTGCCGAACACGTGCCCGAGGATGCCGTTGCCGTCGGCAATCGTCTCCGGGCTCGTCAGGGCAGCCGCCTCGTCGACGTACCGCTGGTGCTGGCCGCCGCCGAGCGCGCCCAGCAGGTTCTCGAGGCCGCCTTCGCTGGCCATGTTCCGCTGGAAGCCGCTCGCGAGCGCCGGCACGAGAGCCGACAACGCCGACTGCACCTGGTCGTCCGCGAGGCCGAACTGCTGCCCGATTTGCCTGGCGGCGCCGCCGTTCTGCGCGCTCAGGATCGCTTCGAGGATGTTCATGTCAGCTCCGGAGCTTGGGGGGCAGGATCGCCCGCTCGCCGCATTCTATTCCGTTCTTCTCGGTCGGGCCCACCTTCCTCCCGGGCGTTCCTTCCGGGGGGCGTGCCGCCAGGGGACGGCCGTTCGCGTACCTCTTCCGGGCGGCCCGGAAGGTCACCCCGCGACTCTCGGGCTACGGGCAGTACGACTACGCGCGCGACTGGCGGATTGGCCACGTCGCCGCGCTGACCACGCGCGTGCACAGCATCCTGTCGCTCAAGGTCTCGCACACGACGCGCTACGTGAACTTCCCGCCGCCCGGCTTCGAGAAGACCGACACGATCACGTCGGTCGCGCTGGTCGCGAAGTTCTGAGGGTTCAGCGCGCCGAGGCGCGCGCCTCGATCTGCTCGGGCGGCACCGGCTCGTCGGATGCCTCCGGCGCGGCGTCGGCCACCGCGCCGCGCGCCTCGAGCAGGCGGTCGGACGGCAGTCGCAGCCGGCTGCGTTCGACCGAATCGACCCCCGTGGCGCTGATGGCCAGCTGGCCCGACTCGGTGCGCTGCACCCAGCCCTTCTCGCGCAGGTACCACGTGTGGAACCCGACGAGTTCCACCGGGGTCCGCAGCAGCCGCGCGATCTCGTACTCGCCGAGGCCCGGCGACTGCATGTCGCGCCGCCGCTGCACATAGAGCAGCGAGAGGAGTCGCTCGCGCGTGGCCTGGTCCTCGGCGAACGCGCTGCCGTCGCTCGCCTCGGAGGCCAGCCGCCACTTTCTGTTCCAGGTACTCCTGGTAGCGCGCGTCGTAGGCCGCTCGCGTCTCGGGGGTCGTGAGCGTGGAGTGGGCCAGCACCAGCTGCCGGAAGCGCTCGGGGTCGCCGTCCCCCGAGTCGGGGTGGCACTTCTTGGCGAGGTGACGGAAGACGCGGTGGATCAGGTCGTCGTCCGCGTTGGGGCTGAGCTGCAGCAGCTCGTAGTAGTCGACAAACTCGTCACTCACGCGCGCCTCCGGCAGCATTCTACTTCAGGGTCAGAACGAGTAGGTGAGGGTCGCCGTCCCGAACCGGCAGGGGCGCCACTGCGCGGCGAATTCCCGGCCCCAGGCCACGAACGAGATGGTCGCCTCGACCCGCCGTTTCCACACCGACAGCCCGACCTCGCCCGAGGGGACCAGGTGCCTCTTCTCCACGCGCGGGCCGTCGGCGAAGGTGTTCCCGTCCAGCGTCAGGTTGCGGGCCACCAGGAAGACGCCGCTCCCGGCGAACACGTGGGCCCCCGAGCCGTCCGGCATTCCCGCCCCGCCGCCGCGCGCCGGCAGCGGCAGGTTCCCGAGGCCGCGCGGCAGCGAGCTGCCGAAGTCGTCGGGCAGGTGGCGCCCGACCCGGACGTACGTCTCAACCTGCGCCTGGACCTGCAGGTTGCCGACGCTCGCGCCGGCCCGGGGGATCGCCTGCACGCCCCAGCCCCCGGGGCTGGCGTGGAGGGTGTATCTACGCCGGTGCTCGTAGAACACGTTCACGAGGAGTTCGTTCCGCAGCTGGTAGTCCCATCCGTGCGCCTGGTCGCTCAGCGTCACGGTATGGATCGCCCTCTGGATCGGTGCCGCGAGCGACGCCGGCCCCACCACGCCGACCATGAGCTTGAGCCCGTCCAGCCGATCACCCTTGACCATCTGGGTCGCGAGGGCGCCGAAGAGCACCCCGGCGTACGGACGGTCGTTCGGGTCGGGGACGGGTGCCAGGATGTTGGCCGGCGTGGTGATGACGTGCCCCAGCTCGTAGCTCGTGACGAGGCGTCCCCCGCCGGCGCCGAGCCAATCCCAGATGCCGCCCAGCGGTCCCCGTCCCTCGCGCGACAGGGCCAGCGAGAAGCCGCTGCTATAGTCCTTATCGGTGCCCGCGATGATGTCGTTATCGAGGCGCAGGGAAACGGCGCTTCGAGGGCCTGGCGCCGGGACGGACGCGAGCGCCAGGGCGAGCAGCAGGGCCGCGGCGGACATCGCGTTGACTATATACTGGGCCGCCCGAGCATCATGCAACGAGCCACACTCCGGCAGGTTGCTCACCGGCCTGCCACCGTCGTCGTCGCGCTGCTCGCCGCCTTGTGCCTCGGCGTCCCGGCGGCGGTCGGTGCCCAAGCCGCCGCGCCGCCCGCGTCGGATCCCCAGGGGCAGGGGGCCTTCCCAGACGCCTCGTTCGACGCGTCGTTCCGGCAGTACGTGCCCCTGGACAACCTCTACTCGCCCTACTACTTGTGGGACGCGAACATGGCCCTGGCCGTGACCGTGTACCGCAAGGGCCGGGGGGCGGTGGACTTCGGGGCGGTGTTCCAGACGGCGGGCACCGAGAACCTCGGCACGCAGGTCGGCGTGGGCGGCACCGGCTACATCCTGCGCGCCGGCTACGTTCGCAGGGTCTCACGAACCCTGTCCCTCTCCGCCGGCATCGCCCACCTCAGCTCGCACCTGACGCGCGACCTCGACGACAAGACCGACGAGCAGCGGCGAGAGGGCGCCGTGATCCCGGACGTGCAGGATCCCGACGAGTACAACGTCGCCTATCTCGGGGCGCGCCTGGTGTTCGAGCGCTGGCCGCTCGAGCCCGAGCTGGAGGTCGTGTTCGAGCCGGTGAACTTCAGGTTCGACCTCGGCCACGCTCCCTACGCGCGGCCTCTCTACCTCGGCACCCGTTCCACGCTCTGGCGAAGGGGTCGGAAGACCGTCGCGCTCGAGACGCAGCACGAGATCGGGAACAACGCCTTCAACTACTTCTGCCTGCTGCTCGAGCTGTTCCCGAAGGGGCAGCGCGACGGGCGCTTCCAGCTGTTCGTGGCCGGCTCCCCCGGCCGGACCATGCACGTGAGCCCGAACGTCGCCGCGCTGCGCGACGGCCTGGCCGCCGGCGTCCGGCTGCGTTTCCGAAGCTAGAATCGACGTGGACGTCAGGAGACCGTGGAACGCCAGGAGGAGTGTGATGGACCCGCGATACCCCGTCGGCCGGTTCGATCCCGAGGACGCCACGCCGCTCGCAGACCTCATCGACCGCATCGCCGCGCTGCCGGGCCAGTTGGCCGAGGCGGCGCGCGACCTCGAGCGTCGCGGCAAGCTGGATGCGCCGTACCGCGAAGGCGGGTGGACGGCGCGGCAGGTCGTGCACCACCTGGCCGACAGCCACCTCAACTCGTACACGCGCTTCCGCCTCGCGCTCACCGAGGAGCGCCCGGTGATCAAGCCGTACGACGAGAAGCGCTGGGCGGAACTCCCTGACGCGAAGCGCGGGCCGGTGGAGCCGTCGCTTCGCCTGATCGAAGGCCTCCACGCCCGCTGGGTGGCGCTGCTGCGATCGATGAGCCCGGACGACTTCCAGCGAGTGTTCGTCCACCCCGAGCGCGGCGAGATGTCGCTCGATCGCACCGCGCGCCTCTACGCGTGGCACTGCCGGCACCACCTCGCCCACCTGTCGCTGATCTGAAATGGGGCCTGGCCCCACTTCCGCTTACTCCTTCAGCCTGTGGTACTTCCGGAGGATCTCCCTGGCCCGCTCGCGCGGCAGCGCCTGCACGGTCCGGTTCTCCGCCCCGGTCATCGTCTCGGCCGCGACAAGGGCGTTGACGACCGCCTCCTCGACCGCCTGGACCGTCGCGTCGAACAGCGGCGACATCCGCTCGTTCGACAGCATCGTCACGCCGGTCGCGACGTCCGCCGCGAGGGCCCCCGCGTTGGCGGTGGAGAAGGCGATGAAGATGTCGCCCGACCCGTTGCCCGACGTGCTGCCCGTGCGGGCGAGGCCCATCGGGACGCGCCGCGCCAACCGCTTCAGCTGGTGCGGCAGCAGCGGGGCGTCGGTGGCAACGACGACGATGATGGAGCCGACGTCGGCGTCGGGCGCGGCGGCGTGAGGGACGGGGGGAGCGGTGGCCAGCTCTTCCCCGACCGGCACACCGGCGATCCGCAGCTGGCGGCGCCCGCCGAAGTTGGCCTGCACGAGCACGCCCACCACGTAGCCGCCGGCCTCCTGGGCGAGGCGCCGCGAGGAGGTGCCGATGCCCCCCTTGAAGCCGTAGCAGATCATCCCGGTGCCGCCGCCGACGTTGCCCTCGGCCACCTTCCCGCCCCGCGCCGTGTCGAGCGCCTCGAACGCGTGCCGCGGCTTCACGTGCTGGCCGTTGGCGTCGTTCAGGAATCCGTCCCAGGTTTCGCCGACCACCGGCAGCGACCAGAAGTAGCCCGACGCGTCGGGCGGCGCCGCCTTCACCCGCCACGCGATGACCGCGTCGCGGACGACGCCGACGCTGTGGGTGTTGGTGATCATCACCGGGCCGTCGAGGAGACCCGATTCCTCGACCCACGTCGTGCCGGTCAGCTCGCCGTTGCCGTTGAGCGAGTACCAGCCGGCGAAGGACGGCCGCGAGATCGTCCCGGCGCCGCGCGGCAGGACGGCCGTGACGCCCGTGCGCACCGGCCCCACGCCGACCCGCAGCGGGCCGGCCTCGCCCGAGATGATGGTCGAGTGGCCGACCGTCACGCCGGCGACGTCGGTGATGGCGTTGAGCGGCCCGGGCGTCCCGTCGAACGGGATGCCGAGGCCGCGTGCGCGGGGCCTGGCGGCCGCGGCGTCCTGCGCGGCGGGCCGCGCGGAGAGGCCGACGGCGACGGCCGCGGCGACCGCGAGCGTGGCGACGAAGTGTGGGCGCATACCGGGACAGAAGGTATCACGCCTGCCGTGACGCGCGGGGGGGGCGGGTGTTCAGCGCCCGACGAGGGCGGTGCTCGCGTAGTACACCGCGGCGGCGATCAGGGCCGAGGCCGGGATCGTCAGCACCCAGGCCCAGATGATCTGCGTGGCCACGCCCCAGCGCACGGCCGACAGCCGCTTGATCGACCCGACGCCGATGATGGCGCCCGTGATGGTGTGCGTGGTGCTGACCGGCACGCCGAGGTGGGTCGCGCCGAACAGCGAGATCGCGCCGGCAGTTTCCGCTGCGAACCCTCCGACCGGCTGGAGCTTGGTGATCTTCGACCCCATCGTGTGGATGATCCGCCAGCCGCCCGTCAGCGTGCCGAGCGCGATGGCCGCGTGGGCCATGAGGATGACCCAGATCGGAATCGGCAGCGTGCCCGCCTCGAGCTGCAGGTAGCCCCCGGCCACCAGCGCGCCCGAGATGATCCCCATGGTCTTCTGGGCGTCGTTGCCGCCGTGGCCGAGGCTGTAGGACGCCGCCGACACGAGCTGCAGGCGGCGGAACCAGTGATCGACGTGGCCGGGCGAGGCCCCGCGGAACAGCCACAGGATCGCCAGCATGATCAGGAACCCGAGGACCAGGCCGACCAGCGGGGCCAGCACGATGAAGATCAGCGTCAGCGTCCAGCCCCCGGGGATGATGGCGCCGAGCCCGGCCTTCGCGATCGCCGCCCCGGCGTAGCCGCCGATGAGCGCGTGCGAGGAGCTGGTCGGCAGGCCGTAGTACCAGGTGATCAGGTCCCACGCGATCGCGCCCATCAGGCCGGCGAAGATCACCGCGAACGTCACGACCTGGATGTCCACCAGCCCCGCCCCGATGGTCTTCGCGACCCCGGTCCCGAACGTGAACGCCGCGATGAAGTTGAAGAAGGCGGCCCAGATGACGGCCTTGCCGGGGGTGAGCACCCGCGTCGAGACGACGGTGGCGATCGAGTTCGCCGCGTCGTGGAACCCGTTGATGAAGTCGAACGCCAGCGCGACGAAGACCAGCAGGAGGACGGCGAGGAGGTTGGTGTCCATTCAGTGTTCAGGATTCTCACGAGATCGGCGGCCCGGGCGGCGGCGGGCCCTTCCGGAGCAGACGCACCAGCAGGGCGATGAGCCCAGCCAGCGCGACCGTCATGACGATGATCAGATCCCATCCCATCCCGGGCCTCCCTCGGACGGCAACAGCGTACTCAACCCCGGCCGGTGCGCTGCGTTAATCCTGCGTTAATTCTCCGTCGCCCATGGCGCCGCGACCTTGGCGGGGCGGGCTGCTGCACGCGCCGCCCGGCGGCCTCAGTCCCGCTTGAAGTGCGGCATCTCGAACGGGACCTCGATCGAGATCTCCACCAGGCCCATGAACCGACCGTCCTCGTACCAGGGCGCCTGGTAGATCAGCTTCTTCCGGCCGTTCTTCTCGATCGTGTAGGCGTTCACCTCCTGACGGCCCATGAGGTCCCTGATCTTCGCCTGCGATTCGGGGCCGTGGCAGTCGAACAGGCTCTTCGAGATCAAGCCCTTCCCGCCGTCGGCCTCGAAGGCCGCCGCCGCCTTGTCGTTCATGTCCAGGATGATGCCGTCGCGGTCGGCGACGGTGATGGCGCACGCGATCTGCCGGGCCCAGGTGTCCATGGAAGGCGAGTCTACACCGGGCGCCGGCCGCCCGCCCATCCGTCGACCTGCCCTTCAGGCCCGCTTTCGGATCAGGCGCAGCACCCTCTTGTAGATGGGGATGGCCTCGCGGCCGGGAAATGGGGCCTGGCCCCATTTCCCGGCGGTGCTTCCCTCACACCGCCTTCTACCACCACGTCGGGACCGGCTGCCCTTGGATCTTCAGCACGGCCTGGCGGGCGGCCGCGCCCAGGCGATTGGCGCTGAGTGCCTTCTCCAGGACGGGAAGCGCGCTCTTCGCCGCCGGGCCGATTGCCCCGAGCGCGATGGCCACGCGGTTCAGCACCAGCCCGCTCTCGCCTCTCGTCTCGAACCGCTTGATGAGCGCCGGCACTGCCCCGCCCGCCGCGGGACCGATGGCCCCGATGGCGTCAGCCACCGGAAAGCGCACGTAGTCGACCGGGTCGTCGAGCGCGCGAACCAGGTCCGGAACCGCGCCTGCCGCCTGCGGCCCGATGTTCCGCAGTGCGACAGCCGCGAGGTCGCGCACGCGGGGGCTGGAATCGGCGAGCGCCTTGGCAAGGGCGGGGACGGCGGGCGCCCCCGCCGCGTGCAGCTCCGAGAGCGCCCACGCTGCGGCGGCGCGTACGTCGGGGGAAGAGTCGCTGAGCCCGGCGGTCAGCACGCCAACTGCCGGGGCGGCATCCGGCCCGAAGGCGCCGATGGCCCGAAATACGTCCGCGCTGGCCGGCGCCGGTGTCGCTTTGAGCTGTTCGACGTAGTGCGACAGCGGCCATCCCCGGTAGACGACCGCCCCCGTCAGTGGGGGCCGGGGCGCGGGTCCGGTTTGACAGCGGAGCCGGCCGGCTGCTCGACGCTCGGGACCCTCTCGAGCACCACCGAGTGCACGCCGAGATCGAAGCCGGCCGAACGGTCCTCCTTCCCGACACAGACGAACGAGATGGAATGGCGTCCCTTTGTCAGGTGGAACCAGCCGAGCGGGCGGTCCACGGCGACGAGCACCTCCGGCAGGTAGTTGTGATAGACCTCCGGGCCCGTCGCCGCGGGCTCCGAGGTCGCCGCCTTCCGCGGATCGACGTTGGTCGGCCCATCGTCGAGCAACGCGACGTAGTCGCCGTAGTTCGGCGCTTGCGCCAGCGCCACGACGATTTCGTATTGCCCGGTTTCGGAGACGTCAAACGGGAAGTTGATCCTCGAGCCCTTGCCCGCGGCTTCGAACGCGACGAGGTTCTTGGCCCAATCGACCTCGAGCTGGACCGACGCGATTCCCCCGGTCGTCGTCACGTCCTTGATGGAATTCTCCACCGCGATCTGCTCGGCATTGCCGAGAGGGAGCCGTGCCGCGCCGTAGGGAGGCTCCTCGAGATCCTCGTTGACGCCCCTCTGGTACCAGAACGCGACGCTCGAGAAGAAATCGGGGCGCTCCTCGAAGCCGGTCTTGAGCGTGCCGTCGGGGTTGTACGTCCACCCCGCGTGCTCGATACCAGCCCACAGCGACCGAGTGAACGGGATCGGGTCGGGCACGTGCCAGCGGTCGCCGGTCAGTCTCGCCCCGAGGCGCACTCCCTCGGTCACCGGAGTCGCCGCCCAGAGGCCGGCCGCGACGCGCAGGTCCCACGCGTCGCTGAAGTAGTCCTCGGAGCCCGTTCCGTAGAGCTGTGGACGGGTCGCGCCATCGACATAGAACAGGTCGTCGCCTTCACCAAACCACCCGACCTGCGACTGGATCACGCTGAGCACCGTTCCGACGTAGTGGCCCGTTCCCGTGAGGCTGACGAACTCGTAGTGCTTGCCGGCGATCGCGGGCCGTTCCTGCCGGTAGTAGGCGTGGAAATAGCCCACATCGTCCGGCATCGACGGGTACTGCCGGTAGTCCACCTGGTAGTAGAACATCGGCACCCACCGGGCGCCCTCGTTGGTGACCGTGATGCGGCAGGCCTTGCGGAACGGCATCGGCCAATAGGTGTTGCGTGCGCGGCCGAAGGAACTGTTCCGAATCATCATCGTGCTCAGGTCGCGTTCGTACCCGTGGCCGATGCCGAAGAAATCCCCGAGCGGGGCGTCGACGGACGGCGTCCTGCGGCCGTCGTAGTAGACACGGATCCGGGCCAGCCGCGACCAGGCGAATTCGTTGTCCGCGACAGTCACCCAGATGTGCGTCACCATGCCGGGGCCCGCAAGGTCCGCCAAGACCAGGGTCTCTCCGGGCATGATCTTCCGGCTGTCGTCGTTGCTGAAGACGACGCGGTTGTCGCTCGACACCCGGCCGGCGGTGTAGGGCTTGAGGCGGGCGAGGCCCAGGGGATCCAGCAGGTCCCCGGGAGTCTGTGCCCAGGCGGCCTGAGAGAGGAGGACGAGCACGGCGATCATCGACGACTTCATGCGATTCCTCCCTGTGATAACGATTACATCCGAACGCCTGTCTGTCGAACCCCACCACCCGGCCGGATTGCCGCCAATGCTAGAGAACTTCCCCTTTCACGTCAACGGCGCCTGGCGGAGTCGGCCCGGGGCGCGCGGCCCGGAACGGGCGGCGCGAAGGTGATTCCTCCTTGACGGGCCTTTGGTTAGGGTGTAATCGTTTACTCCGCGTCCGCGTAACCGGCATCGCCGGCCGGCCCCGGCGTTCTCACAAGGACATCCATCATGAGGTCCGTCGTCAAGGCGACTCTCGTCCTGTTCGTCGTCGGGATGGCTGCCGCGGAGCGTCCGGCGGGGCAGGCGCCCGACCCGCTGCGGGAGCAGGCGCGAGCGCTCCACCGCCAGATCCTCGTTCTCGACGCGCACGCCGACCTGGGGCCTTTCCTCGAGATGGACTCCATGCCGGCGTTGATCACGAACCCCGGCATGGCGGGTCCCGGCTACGACCCCTCGCAGGATCCGGGACAGGCGCCGGTCGTCGAGGGCTGGAGGAAGCTCTTCCCCGCTCCGCCCTGGCGGTTCACCGAGCGGCACGCGGACGGGTACGAGGATCTGCCGCGCATGCGCGAGGGCGGCCTCAAGGCGCAGTTCGTCGCGGTCTACATGGAGCGCGAACCGCGGCCGGGCATGGCCGTGAAGAGGGCCTTCGACCAGATCGACGGCATTCTCTCGGTCTGCGAGAAGTACCCGCAGCAGCTCGGCCTGGCCACCACGGCCGCGGATGTTCGGCGGATCGTGGACAGCGGACGCATCGCCCTCCTCATCGGCGTCGAGGGCGGCTACATGATCGAGAACGACATCCGTGTTCTGCGTCTCTTCCATCGGCTCGGCGTCCGCTACCTGACGCTCACGCACATGTTCAACGTCGACTGGGCCGACTCGTCGGGAATCGGCCCGCCGCTGGCTCCCCGGCATGGCGGCCTGAGCCCGTTCGGGCGCGAGGTGGTGGCCGAGATGAACCGGCTCGGCATGATGGTGGACGTCACGCACGTCTCCGACAAGACCTTCTACGACACGCTCGCGGCGACCAAGGCGCCCGTGATCGCCTCGCACTCGTCGGTGGACGCGGTGAGGGACCATCCCCGGAACCTCTCGGACGACATGCTGCGGGCGCTTGCCAGGAACGGCGGCGTGATTCACATCGACTCGGTCATCAAGTACATCGACCCCGTCGAGGGCCGCCAGGGGGGGACACCGCTTTCGGTCTTCATCGATCACGTCGTCCACGCGCTGAAGGTCGCGGGGCCCGATCACGTGGGCATCGGGAACGACTACGGGTACGATGCCCCGCGACCGGTGGACCTGGAGGATGTCTCGAGGTTCGAGGAGATCACCTACGAGCTCCTCAAGCGCAAGGTGGACGAAGCGACGATTCGCAAGGTGTGGGGCGAGAACACGCTGCGCGTCATGACCGAGGTGGAGAAGGTGGCAGCCGGGCTCCGGCCTCACCCGGGCACGGCCGCCGGGCAGCAGTGAGGAGGAGCGAGATGCATCCGGATGTTCACCTCGTCGCCAGCGGCGACTCGCGGCCTGCCGCCAACCGGCAGTGCTGGCCGGCGCAGCAGGCGCTCGAGGCGACAATCGAGCGCGTTCTTGGCGAGTTCGGCCGGCGCGTCGTTCGGGGCCACCCGGTCGACCCGCTCGCCGGCCACGGCTTCATCGACGGGCAGGCTCGCGGGATCCAGGTCTTCCGGGACATCGACCCCCGCGTGCCGCTGATCGTGGCGACCGCCGTCTGGCAGTACACGAGCCACGTGCTGCCGGGCCTGATTCGTCATCGCGGTCCCATCCTGACCCTCGCAAACTGGAGCGGCCAGTGGCCAGGGCTCGTCGGCCTGCTCAACGTCAACGCCTCGCTCACCAAGGCCGGCGTCGCCTACAGCACGATCTGGAGCGAGGACTTCGAGGACGCCTTCTCGCGCGAGGCGATCAGGAGCTGGCTGGAAGCCGGACACATCGAGCACGACCTCTCGCACGTGCGGAGCCTCGACCGCGCGGCATGGTCAGGCACCGACCGGGCGGCGGACGAGCGCGGCGCCGCGCTCGGAGGCCAGCTGCGGGACGAGCAGGCCATCCTCGGGATCTTCGACGAAGGGTGCATGGGGATGTACAACGCCATCATCCCCGACGACCTCCTGCATCGACTTGGCATCTTCAAGGAACGTCTGAGCCAGTCGGCCCTGTACGCGGCCATGCTCGAGGTGCCGGAGGCGACCGCCCGAGAGCACTACGAATGGCTGCTCGGTCGCGGGATGCAATTCACGTTCGGCCCCGACCCCACGGTCGATCTGACCGAAAGCCAGGTGCTCGAGGGGCTCAAGATGTACGACGCGGCCGTGCAGTTCGCGGACCGCTTCGGCTGCGCAGCCATCGGCATCCAGTATCAGCAAGGGCTCAAGGACGTCTGCGTCGCATCGGACCTCGCCGAAGGCCTGCTGAACAACCCCGACCGGCCTCCCGTCCGTGCGGGCGGTCGCGTGCTCTTCGAGGGGCTCGCCGTCCCGCACTTCAACGAGGTGGACGAACCGGCCGGTCTCGACGCGATCATCACCAACCGGGTCTGGCGCGCGCTGGGGCTCGATCCCTCGACGACGCTTCACGACGTGAGGTGGGGCGAGCGGATCCGCCGGCACGGCCTCGACGACTTCGTCTGGGTGCTCGAGATCTCCGGGGCGGTGCCGGCCAGCCACCTGGTCGACGGGTATGCGGGGGCGCGAGGCGAGCGTCAGCCGGCCATGTATTTCCCGCGGGGCGGCGCGACGCTCAAGGGCATCAGCCGGCCGGGTGAAATCGTCTGGAGCCGCATCTACGTCGAAGCCGGGAGCCTCTTCATGGACATCGGCCGCGGGGGCGTCGCCTGGCTTCCGGCCGAGGAGCACGATCGGCGATGGAAGCTGACGACCGAGCAGTGGCCCATGATGGACGCCCTGTTCTACGGCGTCACCCGCGACCAGTTCATGGCCAAGCACAAGGCGAACCACGTCGAGGTCGTCTACGCCCCCGATCCGGCAGTCGCGCGCCAGGCGCTCGTCATGAAGGCGGCCATGGCGGCCGAACTCGGCATCCAGGTGAACCTGTGCGGGAACCTGGAGGACTCGCTCGATAACCACCAGGTCCTGCGGGCGGAACACGGCAAGTCGGCATTCAATCCGGTTGGAGGCTGGTCATGAAACGCGTTGCTGCCATTCTCATCGTCCTCCTCGCGTGCGCCTTCAATCGCGCCGGTGTCGCCCAGGCGCCTGCGGCAGGTGCGAAAGGTCCGGGGCCCGCGGCCTCGCCGCTGATGGCCACGCAACAGGAAGCGGAGCGATGGGCCGACGAGACGCTCAAGACGCTGTCCCTCGAGCAGAAGGTCGGGCAGCTTGTCTGCCCCGACATCCGCGGGGAGTACACGGCCGAAGACAGCCCGCAGTTCCAGGCCTGGATCACGCTGGCGCGTGATTACGGCGTGGGCGGATTCGTCGTCTACGGCGGCACCCCGCACGACACCGCCCGGCTGCTGAATCGCCTTCAGCGCGAGGCCAGGCTGCCGCTGCTGATCTCGACGGACTTCGAGGGGGGGCCGGGACAGCAGTTCGTGGGCGCGTCGGAGTTTCCGGCCAACATGGCGCTTGCCGCGATCGGTTCCGAGCAACTGGCTTACGAGGTGGGGAAGGTCGGCGCGCGCGAGGGCCGGGCGATCGGCGTTCACCTCACCTATTCCCCGGTCGTGGACGTGCAGACGAACCCGGAGAACCCCACGCTCGGCGTCCGCTCATTCAGTCGCGACATCGATCTGCTCGGCCGCCTGGCGGGTGCCTACATCCGCGGGTACCAGGACAACGGGATGGCGGCCACGGCCAAGCACTTTCCGGGCCGCGGCGACGTCGAGCTCATTCCAGGCACCGACTTCACCATCAACAACAAGCCGGCAGACCGTGTCGAGCGCGAGGACTTCCTCGCCTTCAGGAAGGCGATCGACGCCGGCGTGGCGTTCGTGATGAGCGAACACATCGCGGTGCCGTCGGTGACCAACGGCTCCCAGATGCCCGCGAGCGTGGAGAAGCAACTGACGATCGGGTGGCTTCGCGACAAACTGGGCTTCCGAGGGGTGCTGACGAGCGACGACCTCTGGTACCAGAAGATCGTCGATCGCTTCGGGGCCGAGAAGACGTGCATCCTCGTGCTCCAGGCCGGGCACGACGTGCTGCTCAAGCCGGCCGACCCCGTGAAGGCGATCGCGGCGGTGGTCGCGGCGGTGAAGGCCGGCGAGATTCCCGCAGCGCAGGTGGACCGCTCGGTCCGCAAGCTGCTGTTCTGGAAGGCTCGCCTGAACCTGCACCGGAAGCGGACCGTGGATCTCGACGCGATCTCGTCGAACGTGGGCATCCAGGCGCACCGCGACCTGGTGCAGCGGGTCGCGGACGAGTCGATCACGGTGGTCGTCAACAACGGCTTCTTTCCGACGAGCGCCGCCAAGCTGGGCGAGATCGTGCACGTGTCGATTCAGCGGAGGGAGACCGATCCGGCTCCGGCAGCGGTGGACGCGAAGCTGAGGCAGGCGTTCCCGGGGATCGTGAGCTTCCAGATCCGGCCGAACATCGACCCCGCCATGCGCGCGGCGGCGTTGAAGGCCGCGTCGGCGGCCGACACGATCGTCGTGTCGCTCTTCAGCCCGCGAACCAGTTTCAAGGACAACGGGCCGCTGCGCGAAGCCGAGCAGGCGCTGCTCGACGCGCTGGTGAGCCAGAAGCCGCGCGCGACCGCGATCATGGCCTATGGCAACCCTTACCTGGTGGCGCGCGCGGGACGACCGGGTGCGTTCGTGACCGGGTACGGCGAAGGAGGATTCTCCGGCAACCAGATTGTCTACGCGGACTCGTTCATCAAGCTCCTGAAGGGCTCCATCACGCCGCGCGGAAAGCTGCCGGTGAAGGTCTCGGACGAGATCGGGGTGGGCACCGGGATCACGTACTGAAGCTGGTGGCGAAGGCGGCAACGACGAGGGCGGGCCGGGGGGCGCCCACGGGCGTCCCCCGCGTCGCCGCGGCTACCGCACCAGATGAAACGCGGTCTGCCGGCCGTCGATGAACCGTGACTGCCCGGGGGAGAAGAACCCCTCCTGCTCGAGGCTGAACTGCACGTCCTGCCCGCCCCATTCCGCGACCGGCGCGGTGACACTCAGTTCGATCGCATACGCGGTGTCGGGGTGGATCGGGTACTCGCCTTTCTCCGGCACGCCGTCCTGCCGGTCGGGCAGCCCCACGAAAGCCCCGGCGGCGTGCCCGTGCAGGCCGATGGGATGGCTGTACACGCGCGGGTTCAGGCCCTCCGCCCGCCCCTTCGCGAGCGCCGCCGCCTGGACCTCGTTCCCCGTGCGGCCGACCCGGAACTCCCCCATGAGAATGTCCTGCATCCGGTTGCCCTTCCGGAGGCCCTCGACGAGCCCCGCCGGCGCTTCCGTTTCTCCCTGGCGGAGGATGTAGGCCAGTTCCTGGGTGTCGGTGGACAGGCCCAGGTACCGCAAGCCGATGTCGCAGTGCACCACGTCGCCCCGCCGGATCACGCGATCCTTGGCGGCGGACGCCTGACGGATCAGCGTGGTGTCGTTGAAGAACCACCGCTCGAGGCCGAGATCCACGACCCGCTGGTTGAGCCACCAGTCCAGGTCGTCCAGCGTCGTGACTTCAGGCGTGATGACCCTGGAGGAGAACGCCTCGCGGATGATCTCGTGCGCGATCCCGACGACCTGGTCGTACACCGCCATCTCCTCCGGCATCCGGCGTTCGAGCACGGCGACCGGCAGCTCCTCGGCGGGCTGGAGTCGGCGCGCGAGCGTCGGGCCGAGCGCGGCCACCAGCTTCTCCTTGAGCCCGGCCGTCAGACCGTCTCCGTACGGGATCCTGACTGCCTGATCGATCGCGATGCGCTTGGGGTCCCTCGCCCTGACGACGCGCGCGAGCGCCTGCCACTGCGTCTCCTGTCCCTCGTTCCAGTCCTTCGTGTAGAAATCCTTCGCGTGGCGGGCGATGAGGATCCGCTCGACGCCCTGCGCGCCGCGATCGAAAAAGACGAGCATGCCCAGCCGGCGCACCGACCAGGGGTCCTCGGGCATGAGCGGGCGGTAGACCGGGTCCTCGACGTTCTCGTTGCAGATCACCAGCCACATGTCGAAGCCGTACCGGCGCATCTCCTCGGGCACGACACGCTCGAGCCTGAGCTTCGCCCACGCGTCCATGACCGGCTTGCGCGCGCGAAGCGGCAGGATCGACGGGCCGTTGTAGGGAAGACCGGCGGCACCCCCCGTGACGGTGGCTCCGAGAATCAGCGCGGCGATCACGCGAATCAGTCGGCTCACGATCCTGCCTCCTTCCCGATACGAGGGGCCGCGGGTCAGCCCCCGAATCCCTTCGGTCAGCGGGCGTTCTTGAACTTGATCACGAGATAGAGCACGTCTCCCGTGCCGGCGTCCATCTGGTGCGGGGTGCCGCGAGGGACGCTGATCACGTCGCCCTCCGCGACCGGCCGGCTCACGCCCCCCGCGATCGTCGTGCCCCGGAACTCGTTCTCACCCGTCAGCGTCTTGTCCGTCACGTTCCCGCCGAGCGTCACGGTTGCTGCGCCGTGGAGAATCAGGAAGATCTCGTCGGCGGCGGCGTGAATGTCCGCCGCGCCCCTGCGCTTCTCGATGAAGGACGTGTAGACCTGGTAGGGGCCGTTCTCGCGATCGAACAGCATCTGCGGCCCCTTGAGCTCGCCGGCGCGGATCTTCGCCACGAGCTGATCGAGTTCGGCCTTCGTCTTCACTCCAGCCAGCGTGTCGGGGCGAGTGCCCTGCGCCGAGACGAGAGCCGCCGCGGCCGTCAGTACGATGGCGACGATTCGGAGCCAGGTCTTCATCTTGGTCCCCCCTCGAGTTCAATCGGTTCGATCCGGCGGAGCGTCAGCAGGATCAGCAAGAAGGACAGCGGGTGCATGACACCTGCGAGCAGGAACGGGATGTGGTAGCTGCCAAAGGTGTCGAGCAGGACTCCGACGAGCAGGTTGAACAGCATCGCCCCGAACGCGCCCGCGCAGCCGATCAGGCCGGCCACCGATCCCACGGCTCGCGACGGGAAGAGGTCGGTCGGCAGCGTTTGAATGATCACGGACCAGAACTGGTGTCCGAGGAACGCCACGCTGACGAAGCACAGCGCGAGCTGCACCGGGGATTGCACGACGAGGAGCGAGCAGGGCAGCAGGGCGGCGCCCACGCCGAGCGCGGTCGTGCGCGCCGTCGAGAGGGAGACACCGCGTCGGATCAGGTGCGCCGAGAACCAGCCGCCGGCCAGGCTGCCGATGCCCCCACACGCGTAGGGGATCCACGCGTAGCTGCCGATCGCGGCGATCTTGAAGCCCCGGGCGTCGCCGAGGTATTTCGGCAGCCAGAAGATGAAGAAGAACCAGGCCCCGTCGGTCAGGAACTTGACGACGATCAGGGTCCAGACCTGGCGGACCCTCAACAGCGCGAGCCACGGCACCTGGTCGGCCGATTCGTGGCGTCCCACGCCGGCGTCGGCCAGATACGCGCGCTCGCTCTCACCGACGAACCGGCTGGTCGACGCCGGGGCGTACACCGCGGCCCAGACGACCGCCCAGATCACGCCGACGCCGCCGGTCACGAGGAAGACCGCGCGCCAGTTCCACCACAGGACGATGGCGGCGACGAGCGGTGGGGCGATGACCGCGCCGAGCGCGGAGCCGGTGTTGAAGAGGCCGACCGCAAGCGAGCGATCGCGAGCGGGGAACCACTCCGAGACGGCTTTGGCCGACGCCGGGAACCCGCCGCCCTCGCCGAGGCCGAGCAGAAAGCGGAACGTCCCGAGACCGAGGACGGAGGTGACGGTCGCGTGGAGCATGCACGCCACCGACCAGAGTCCGGCGACCAGGGCGTAGCCGAAGCGCGTGCCGAGGCGATCGACGAGGCGCCCGCCGCCAGCGTACATGATGGCGTAGGCGACGAGGAACAAGGCCTGGAGGCGGGAGAAGGCGGCGTTGGTGATCGGGATGTCCTGCTGGATCGCGGAGACGACGACCGGGAGGGTCTGGCGATCGAGGTAGTTGATCGCGGTGATGACGGCGAGGGCGCCGCCGATGACCCAGCGGTATCGTCCGATTGCGCCCGCCTTCGGCGGCGGCGGCGGGTGGCCCCCCGGCAGGGCGGAGCGCCCGGAGTGACGGTGGAGAGTATCCGGTGCTGCCATGCCTTTGTCCCCCGGCCGGCCTTGAGCGAAACGATTTTATATCTTTTTGTTTGAATTACGTCAAGCCGTGTTGTATACATGAAAACGTTTTCGTCCAAACGCGTCTTCCTGCCCGGGGCCCGTCATGATCCGACTTGGACTGCTGTCCTTCTCCGACGGTCGGCAACGCGTCCATGCCACCCTCGCCCCCGACATCGACCAGCATCAGGCCCGGATCACCCGCCTTCTCGAGGCCAACGGCGCGATCGTCATCCACGCCGCGCAGGACATCGTCCACTCGAACGCGTCGGCCCGGAGCGAGGCAGCCAGGCTGGCGGCGCAGCAGCTCGACGGGTATCTGTTCAGCATTCCCGTGTTTCCGTTCCCCAACTACGTCGTCATCGCCGCGCAGATGATCGGCCGCGGGCCGTTTCTCCTTCTCGGGCCCCACGACCCGCGCTACCCGGGACTGACCGGTCTGCTGGCGGCCGGGGGCGCGCTCCAGCAGCTCGGCATCCGTCACGAGCGCCTCTGGCTCGACCTCGAGGCGCCGGGTGCCGCCGAACCCCTGATCGCCTTCGCGCGGGCAGCCGCGGCCTCGACGCGCCTGCGCGGCCAGGTCTACGGCCTGATCGGCGGCCGAAGTATCGGGATGGCGACCGGCGCCGCGCCGCCCGAGTTGTGGCAGAAGCAGTTCGGCGTCGATGTGGACCACGTCGATCAGTGTGAGCTGCTCCGTCGAGCGGAGCTCGTCGCGCCCGGAGAGGTCGAGGAAGCCAAGTCGTGGCTGCAGCGCCACGTGCGCGAGGTGGCGTTCGATGGCGACCAGTTCACGCCGGAAAAGTGGAGCCATCAGCTTCGCTGCTACATCGCCCTGAAGCAGCTCGTCGAGGACGTCGGCTTCGACTTCGTCGGGCTCAAGTGTCACTACGAGCTCAGCGAGTTCTATAGCGTCCAGTGCATGAGCGCCGCGTTCCTCAACGACCCGTACGACTGGCGCGGCCCCAAGGCCCCGGTGCCGCTCGCGTGTGAAGCCGACTCGGACGGTGCGCTGACGATGCAGATGCTGCACCTCGTCTCCGACCTTCCCGCGTGCCTGCTCGATCTCCGGTTCTTCGACGAGGCGAAGAACGTGTTCGTGATGCCCAACTGCGGGTCGGCGCCGACGTGGTTCGCGGCTCGCAGCGCCGACCCCGCCGAGAACCTCCGCAACGTGCGTCTGGTTCCGTCAATCTCCAAGTACGCCGGGGGCGGAGCCCACGTGCAGTTCGTCTTTCGACCGGGGCCGATCACCCTTGCGCGGCTGACCCGATCGCCCGAGGGGTATCAGATGTTCATCGCCCTCGGGGAGACGCTCGATCCGGGGAACGGTGAGGTGGCCGGGGCGAGCCCGAACTGGCCGCACGCGTTCGTGCGGCTCACGGCCGGCCCCGACGAACTGGTGCAGACGCTGCAGGCAAATCACCTGCACGCCGTCGCGGGTGATTACCGATCGGAACTGCTGACGCTCTGCCGGCTGCTGGACGTGCGGCCGGTGGTCCTCAACGGGCACGAGGCGCGCGCCTCGGCCCAGCCGGCGCGAGGCGACCGATCGTGACCGCCTCCTGGCTGCTCGGCCTCGACATCGGCGGGAGCGCGGCCAAGGCGGGGCTCTTCTCGCTCGATGGGGCTTGCCGCCGCACCGCGGCCGTCGAGTACCAGATGACGAGCGCCACGCCCGGCCAGGCCGAGCACGACGCGGAGGCGTGGTGGACGGCGGCGGGGTCGGCCGTTCGGACGGTGATCGAGGGAATCGACCCGGGAGGCGTCTGCGGGATTGGCGTCGGTTGCACGAATGGCGTCGTCGCGGTCGACGAGCAGGCGCGGCCGCTGCGGCCCGCGCTGATGCTCTGGGACCAGCGCTCGCTGCCGGAGGTGATCGAGATCCGGGATCTGCTCGGAGCCGAGGAGGTGCTGAAGGTCACAGGGAACCCGATCGCACCGGGCGCGTACGCGCTGCCGACGCTCCTGTGGTTGAGGCGGCACGAGCCGGACCTGTTCGCCGCCGCGCACAAGCTGATGGTGCCCGGGGGCTATCTCGTCGCACGCCTGACCGGGGAATTCACGATCGATCACTCGAGGGCCTGCACGACGCTGCTGTTCGACATCAGGCGACGCTGCTGGCACGCGCCGTTCCTGGAAGCGGTGGGCATCCCGGTCGAGAAGCTGCCGCGGCCGCTGCCCTCGGAGGGCCTGGCGGGCCGGGTCACGAGCGCGGCCGCCGCGTTCACGGGGCTCAGGGCGGGAACCCCGGTGGTGGCGGGGTGCATGGACACCATTGGCGCCTCGATCGGGTGCGGGGTCATGCAGCCCGGCGAGTGCTTCGTCATCATGGGCACCGCCGCACGGGTCTGCGAGCCGGTCGCCACGCCCGACTTCGACGCCCGCTTCATGCACTGCACGCACGTCGGCGCCGACGCGTGGCTGGCGATCGGCGCGTTGAACGGCGTTGGATCGTCGTGGCGCTGGATTCGAGACAATTTCGGCCACGAAGAGCGCGTCATCGCCGAGTCCACCGGGCAGGACGTCTACGACCTGCTTGCCGCGGAAGCAGAACGCGCGCCGGCGGGGAGCAAGGGGCTGGTCTTTCTGCCGTATGTCTCCGGCGAGCGAACGCCGATCTGGGATCCCTTCGCGCGCGGCGTCTTTCTCGGGGTCACGCTCGGCCACACGCGGGACGATTTCCTCCGCTCCGTCCTCGAGGGAACGGCGTTTGCCATTCGCCAGGTGCTCGAACTGCTCGAACGCAAGCGGGGGGGGGCGAGTCCGGAAATCCGCATCAGCGGGTCGGCCGCGGCCAGCGACGTCTGGAACCAGATCATCGCGGACGTGGTCGGCAAGGACGTCGTGACGATGGTCGAGAACCAGACCGAGGTGCTGGGCGCAGCGATGGTCGCCGGAATGGGGATGGCCGTGTTCTCCGACTACGAGACGGCGATCGCGCGGATGGTCGCGAAGGGCAGGCGCTTCACGTGGGACCGGAGGCGGCACGCCGCCTACGATCAGCTCTTTCCCGTCTATCAGGATCTCTATGCCGACCTCAAACCCTACTTCGAACGACTCGCCGGTCTCGCCCTCGACCAGGTCTGGGTCACGCGGGGAGCCTCCGATGACCGACGAGCAACTCCGCGCGCAGGTGACGCAGTATGCCCGGCGCGCGTATGACCGGGGTCTCGTGAGCGGCCCGGGCGGGAATCTCAGCGCCCGGCTCGCCGACGGCGGCCGGATGGTGATCACGGCGTCCGGGGTGTCGCTCGGCGATACCACCCCTGAGAACCTCGTGACGGTCGACCTCGAGACGTACGCGTACGAGGGAGTGGGGGCGTTCACGCCGTCGAAGGAGTACCGGTATCACGCCGACATCCTGCGGCTGCGTCCGGACGTCCACAGCGTGCTGCACGTGCATCCCCCGTACGCGACCTCGTTCGCCGTGAGGAAGCGGGACATCCCGATGGTGACCGACGCCGGCTTCAAACAGAAGCCGATCCCGCGGGTGGGCTTTGCCCCCTCGGGGTCCGACCTGCTGCAGGCGCTCGTGCTGCAGGCGGTGCGGGCGAATCCGGCGAGCACGGTGCTGCTGCTCGAGCAGCACGGCATCACGACGCTGGGCGCGAGCGTCGTCCACGCGTTCTACCTGGCGGACCTGGTGGAGGAACTCTCGCAAATCGCGTATCTCTCCGAAAAGTAATCGTTTTCATACCAAACGGAAGGGGTTGTTGTCTGATTGTTAGGATGTTTCCGCTTGACTGGCGTTTAGGCTTGTGTATGATGCAAACGATTTCACCCCTCGTCAGTCCCGTTATTCTGCCAGTCGCCGAGAACAGAGCTCAGGAGGACATTGCGATGAGTTCCCGATGGAAGTGGGTCGCCGTCATCGCTGCCTGCGTGCTGACGGCAGCGAGCCCGACGTGGGCACAGGAGATGACCACTGGATCACTGGCGGGACAGGTGGAGGATGCCCAGCACCTCGCCGTTCCGGGCGCAACCGTCACGGTGTCGTCCAGCCAGGGTGTTCGAAGCTACGTCACTGACACCACCGGCCGCTTCTTCGCGCCGTACCTGCCGCCCGGCCGGTACGCGGTGCGCGTCGAGTTGGAGGGCTTCCGGCCGGTGGAGCAGCAGGACATCGACGTCCGGCTCGGACAGCGTCTCGAGCTCACGCTGGTGCTGACGGTCGGTGGTCTGCAGGAGCAGGTCCAGGTGGTCGCGGCCGCGCCCGTCGTCGACACCACCTCGACGACGGCAGGGGCTCGGCTCGAAAGCAGCACGCTGAACCGGCTCCCGGTCGGCCGGCGGTTCACCGACGTGCTGTACGTCGCGCCGGGCGTCAGCAGCGGCGGCGGCACCGGCAGCGCCAACGCCTCGATGGCCGGCGGCAGCGGCCTGGAGAACAACTACGTCATCGACGGCGTGAATACCTCGGAAGCCGGCTACGGCGCCGCCGGGTCGTACTCGGTCACGTTCAAGACGCTTGGCAACGGGATCCCGTTCGACTTCGTCCAGGAGGTGCAGATCAAGACGGCCGGGTTCGAGGCCGAGTCGGGCCAGTCGACCGGCGGCATCGTCAACGTGGTCACGAAGAGCGGGACCAACGAGTTCAGGGGCAGCCTGTTCGGTTACATGAGGCCGGAACAGCTCGAATCGGCGTGGACCGAGATCAGCTCGGCGAACGGGACGGTCAACACGACCGGCACGACAGGGTATGAGGGCGGATTCACCGTGGGCGGGCCGATCCTCAAGAACCGTCTGTTCTTCTTCGGCGCCTACAACCCGACGATGGAGCGCGCCAAGTTGATCGCCCCGCCCGGCTTCCCCCTCAGGTCGCTCGGGGAGGTCAACCAGGACCGTCGTGCGAACGCGTACTCGGGCAAGGTCAGCTACCAGGTGTCGTCGAACCACCGGTTCGACGCTTCGTTCTTCGGCGATCCGTCGCACGGCCCCAACGGTCCTCAGCGGGCCTCGGCGCTGAGGGGCTCGACCACGGCGGGCTTCAGCGCCATCGACACGTACGGCGGGAACAACCAGACGGTGCGTTACGACGGCATCATGAGCCCGCGGTGGTTCATCGAGGCGAGCTTCGCGCGCGCCGCCCAGTCGCTCAAGGAGGCTCCCTCCGTCGACGAATGGGCGTACACGGACACGACCGTGATCCCGAACGTGGTGAGGGGCGGCATCGGCAAGTACGAGAGCGATGACAGCGGTGACCGGCTCCAGTACCAGGCCAAGTCCACGCACATCGTCGGGGACCATCAGATCCGCTTCGGGGGCGTGTACGAGGACATCTCCTACACCTCCGCCTTTGGGGTCACCGGACCGACGTTCAAGGTGCCAGACGGACGGCAGACAGCGACGGGCGCCGTCTTTGCCGCCATTCCCGACCCCACGTTCGGGAAGATCTACCGAGTCGGCAGCGGCTACACGAACAACCTGCTGCCGACCACGCAGACCTACTACGCGGTCTTCGCGCAGGACACCTGGAAGGTGGCCGACAAGGTCACCGTCCGCGCCGGGGTGCGCTGGGATCAGCAGAAGCTCGTGGGCGTCGGCGCGGGGTACACGTTCCCAGGCGGCCTGGCACCGCGCGTCGGGGTGACGTACGACCCGACCGGGAAGGGTCGCTCCAAGATCTACGGCAACTACGGACGCTTCTACAACCAGTACCCGAACGACCTGGCGACGCGCGGCTTCTCGGCCCTGTCAGCCACCAACCTGGCCGACTACTACGACATCAACCTGACGCAGCCGATCCCGGAGGGCGTCCTGGCGGGCAACACGCTGCATCACTACATCATCAGCGGCGCGGACCCGGCGCAGGCCTATCCCGGCACGAAGAACACGTACAACAACGAGTACATCGTCGGTGGGGAATACGAGCTGTTCACGGGGTTGAACCTCAGCGTTCGCTACGTCCACCGGAACCTGCAGAACGTCGTGGAGGACATGGCGGCGGCCGCCAAGGTGCTCTACGACCTCGGCCTCGCGCAGAACATCGTCTTCGCGATCGGCAACCCCGGGGAGGGCTGGCCGGCGACCCAGTCCGTCCCCGCCGTCATGGTGAACGGCAAGCTCGTGACGCCTTCAGCGCAGCCCGCTCATGAGGAGTTCTTCCGCAACTACGACGCGGTCGAGCTCTACGCCGACAAGCGGCTGTCGGACAGGTGGTCGCTGCAGGCGTCGTATCGCTGGTCGCGGCTGTGGGGCGACTACGAAGGCTACTACCGCAATGACAACAACCAGTCCGACCCGGGGCTGACCTCGCTCGCGGACCAGCCGATCAACGATCCGACCTACACGGAAATCGGCGCGCCCCTGTTCGGCTATCGCGGCGACATCCGGTACCTGGGCCGCATGGGCGCCGGGCCGCTGCCCAACGACCGCACGCACCAGTTCAAGGGCTTCGGCAGCTTCGGCCCAATCGGTGGCCTGAACCTGGGCGGAGGCCTTCAGATCGGTTCCGGCGTGCCCCTGACCACGTTCGCCTCGGGGTATCCCATGGGAAAGAGGGGGTCTGGGGTGGAGACCGCAGACGGTCAGAAGAACCGGACCCCGGCCCAAGTCCTCTGCGATCTCCACGCCGACTACGGATTCGACTTGGGGGGCGCCCGGCGGCTGATGCTCCTCGTCGACGTGTTCAACGTGTTCGACTCGCAGACCGCGATCGGCTACAACCAGGCCTTCGAGCTGTCGGGTCACCGTCTGAACCCCGACTACGGGAGGCTGACCGCGGTGTTGAATCCGCGCCAGCTGCGGATCGGAGCGCGGCTGCAGTTCTAACGCGTTCGAGCGACGCACGGTTCGTCGGCACTGTCCTTCCCAAGGGGTCGCCTCCCGGCGACCCCTTGATCTCCTCGCGCCCGGCCGAAGACCGATCCCGGTGGAATGGCGGCTCGTGGGATCCAGCCCCGCCCGGATGGGCCCCGGGGTGCGACGGGGTCGATCCGTCCGGGGGGATCCCACGTACTGACAAAGGAGGCATGACCGTGTTGAGACACCGATCGTGGCTGCTGGTCGTCGCCTGCTGGCTTTCCGCGGCGTCCGCCTGGCCCGCGGACCAGCCGTTTCCGGCGGTCTTGGGCGTCCGGGACCGCGTCGCCACGGTGAACCGGATCGTCGAAGCCCGTCTCGATCGCGTGGTGC
This sequence comes from uncultured Acidobacteriota bacterium, assembly GCA_963813585.1. Classification (GTDB taxonomy): domain Bacteria; phylum Acidobacteriota; class Vicinamibacteria; order Vicinamibacterales; family Fen-181; genus JARKSS01. The sequence continues at coordinate 4,687,449 of CAWEZL010000001.1, read as the reverse complement.
CGGTCGCCATGCGCGAGAACGGCTTCGACATGTGGATCATCGCCAGCAACGAGGACAACTACGACCCGGTCTTCCAGACGATGATTCCGTACAACACCTGGGCGCCGATCACCCAGATTCTGGTCTTCTACGACCCCGGCGCGGGCAAACCCATCGAGCGCCTGAACGTCTCGCGCACCTACCTGAGAGGCTTGTACAAGGACGTCTGGGACGCGGGAGCGTGGGACCGCGAGAAGAAGGAGAGCCAGTGGGACGCGCTCGCGCGCGTCGTCAAGGAGCGCGACCCGAAGCTCATCGGGATCAACGAGGGCGACGTGCAATGGGCCGCCGGCGCCCTCACCGTGTCACTGAAGAAGGCACTCGTGGCGGCAATCGGCCCCACCTACACCAGCCGCCTGAGATCGGCCGAGCCGATGGCCACACGCTGGCTCGAGACCTTCATCGACGACGAGATCCCGGTCTACTCGCAGGCGGTCGCCGTCGGCCACGCCATCGTCGCCGAGACGATGTCCAACAGGGCGGTCACGCCCGGGACGACGACGACCGACGACATGATCTACTACTACTGGCAGCGGGCGATGGACCTCGGGCTCGAGCTGTCGTTCATGCCCTCGTGTTCGATTCGCGGCCGGAGTCCACAGGACGTCGAGAAGTGGGGGAAGGCCGACCGCGTCGTGCGGCACGGCGACCTGCTCCACTGCGACGTCGGCATCAAGTACATGCGCTACAACACGGATCACCAGGAGCTGGCCTACGTGCTGCGCCCGGGCGAGGACGACGCGCCCGAGGGCTTGAAGAAGGCGCTGGCCGACGGGAACCGGTTGCAGGAGGTCTACGCGAGCCAGTTCAAGGCGGGCCTCACCGGTGACGAGATCCTCGCGAACATCCTGGCGGCGGCGAAGGCCAAGGGCATCCGGAACCCGAGGATCTACTCCCACTCCCTGGGCTACTACCTGCACGAGCCGGGACCCCTCATCGGCCTGCCGTGGGAGCAGGTGAAGAACGCCGGCCGCGGAGAGGTGAAGCTGGTGGACAATTCCTGCTTCACCGCCGAGATGAGCGTCGACGCCGTCATTCCCGAATGGGGCGGCAAGGAGCAGCGGATCCCGATCGAACAGGACGTGATCTTCAGCAACGGCGCCGTCCATTTCCTGAACGGGCGGCAGACGGCGCTGCACCTCGTGAAGTAGGGCTGCCCGTGGGATCCGGGCCTGCGCCCGGGTCCCACGATCGGCTCAGAGCCGGATCCCACAGCCCCGGCCCAGGTGGTAGAGTGGGCAGGAGTCCGGGACCGGCCGGCGCGCGAGCCACACACATGGTTGACATCAAGGCGGTAGCCCTTCGTGCCGGCGTTTCGATCGCCACGGTGTCCCGGTGCCTCAACGACAAGAGCGTGAGCCCTGGCGCCGAGCAGCGGATTCGGGCCGCCGTCAGGGAACTCGGATACTTTCCCAACCGCGTCGCCCGCAGCCTTCGCTCGCAGAAGACCATGACGCTCGGCATGGTCATCCCCGACATCACGAACCCGTTCTTCCCGGCGGTCGTCAGCGGGGTGGAGCAGGCCGCGCGCGCCTCGCACTTCGCACTCCTGCTGTTCCATGCCGGCGAGGACGAAGACCGCGAATGGGAATGCCTCCGGGTGCTGAAGGCGCTGCGCTGCGACGGCGTGCTGCTCGTCATGGCGCCGGCCGGGCCGAGCCATGCGCGCCGGCGAAAGCAGTTCCGGCAGCTCGAGATGCCGATCGTCTACGTCGATCGGGCGCCGGATTTCGAAGCCGACAGGGTCGTCGGCGACAACCTTCACAGCTCGGAGGACGCGGTCAGGCACCTGCTCGCCTTGCGTCACCGGCGGATAGGACTCGTGAGCGCCGACCTGGCCGTACCTGTCCATCGCGATCGGGTGGAGGGCTACCGGCGCGCCCTGCGCGAGGCCGGCATCGGACCCTTGCCGGAGCTCGAGGCGTCGGCCAAGCCGACGGTCACCGACGGCTACGCCGCGACGGCGCGGCTGCTCTCTCGTCGGACCGGCCGACGGCCCTCTTCGTCACGAACGACCGCCTGGCGATGGGCGCCCTGGCGGCAGTCGAAGCCCAGGGGCTTCGATGCCCCGAGGACGTCAGCATCATCGGGTACGACAACTACGAGTGGCACGAGGTGTATCACCCGAAGATGACCACGATTTCGCAGCCGACGTACCTGATGGGCACCCGCGCCGCGGAACTGTTGATCGACCGGATCACCGGCCGATACACGGGGCCCGCTCAGCACCTCCTGCTCAGATCCACACTCATCATCCGGGAATCGACCGGGCCCTGCCCGCTCGTCGGGCACGCGACCGGGCAGGCCGAACGCCCCGAGGCCGGGACGTAACCGGCCCTTCTTCCGAGGGCCGCCCATGGCGGCTGAGGGCCAATCCTATGACACGCGTGATCATCGCCATCGCCGCAGCCTGCATGGTTGCTCCGGTCGTTGTGAGTAACGGCCCTCGCGGCGCCAGCTTCGCCGACGACATCGCCTTCCTGAAGCGGTACGTCGATCTGACCGTGCTGAGCGATCCCGGCGGCTCCGCCAAGGTGGCGCTCGCCGCCCAGTGGCAGGGTCGCGTGATCACGAGCACGGCCGGCGGGGACGCGGGCCGCAGCTTCGGCTGGATCAACCGGGAGCTGGTCACCTCGGGGAAGCTGCAGCCGCACATCAACGTGTTCGGCGGTGAGGACCGGTTCTGGCTGGGCCCGGAGGGCGGGCAGTTCTCCATCTTCTTCGCCAAGGGCGCAGCGTTCGACCTGGAGCACTGGTTCACGCCGGCTGCGATCGACACGCTGCCCTTCACCGTGGCGAAGCAGTCGCGCACAGCCGCCACGTTCACGTCGACCTTCACGCTGACCAACTACTCGGGCACGCGGTTCGACGTTGCGGTCGATCGCGAGGTGCGCCTGCTCGACGCCGGGACGGCCTGGGAGAAGCTCGGCGTCGGGCCGGCCGCCGGCGTGGCCATCGTGGCCTTCGAGTCGGAGAACCGGATCACCAACGCGGGCACCAGCCCATGGACGAAAGGCACCGGGCTGCTGTCGATCTGGATCCTCGGCATGTTCAATCCGTCGCCCGCCACCACGATCGTCGCGCCCATCCAGGAAGGACCCGAGTCGAGGCTCGGCCCGAAGCTGACCTCGGACTACTTCGGCGCCGTGCCACCCGAGCGGCTCGTCGTGACCGACAAGGCGATCTACTTCAGCGCCGACGGCACGTTCCGGAGCAAGATCGGCATCAGCCCCCGGCGCAGCCGGGGCGTGCTGGGCAGCTACGACGCCGACGCCGGGGTGCTCACCATCGTGCAGTTCAGCCAGCCGGCCGGTGCCGTCGACTACGTGAACTCGTTGTGGAAGCTCCAGGACGACCCGTACGCCGGTGACGCCGCCAACAGCTACAACGACGGGCCGCCCGCGCCCGGGGCCAAGCCCCTCGGGCCCTTCTACGAGCTCGAGTCCTCTTCCCCCGCCGCCGCGCTGGCACCTGGCGCGAGCCTGTCGCACATCCACCGGACGATTCACCTGAGCGGAGCGGAGGCCGCGCTGGACGCGGTGGCTCGCACCGCGCTGGGCGTCTCCATCGCCGACATCAAGTCCGCGCTGAAGGCACGATAGCGGTCGGTCCTATGAACACCACCGAAAGAGGCGCAGCCGCCGCCAAGGACGGACACGCGAGCGGCAGGCAGGGCATGTTCGTCACCGCCGACGGGAAGAACGTCGGCGTCACCTTCATCCTGGTCAGCTCGCTGTTCCTCCTGTGGGGAGTTCTGCAACGGGATGATCGACGTGATGGACAAGCACTTCCAGGAAGAGTTGCACCTGAGCCTCTCGCAGTCGGCCTGGGTGCAGTTCGCGCACTGGATGGGCTACTTCCTCATGGCGCTCCCGGCGGGGTGGCTGGCCACGCGGCTCGGTTACAAGGGCGGCATCATCGTCGGGCTGCTGCTCGTTGCCGTCGGCGGGTTCTGGTTCATCCCGGCCACGAACATCGCGGCGTTCTGGGCGTTCCTGCTCGGCGTGTGCGTCGTGGCCTCCGGCCTGACGTTCCTGGAAACGGTCGCCAATCCCTACACCACGGTGCTCGGGCCGCCGCGCTATGCCGCGACGCGCATCAACCTCGCGCAATCGTGCAACGGGGTCGGCTGGGTTCTCGGCCCGGTGCTTGGCGGGCTCTTCTTCTACGGCAGGGACACGGCGGGCCGCAGCACGGGCGCCCAGACGCTCTGGATTCCCTACGCGGGCGTGGCGGTCGTGGTGCTCCTGCTGGCGGTCGTCTTCTATCTTCGCCCCGGTTCCGGACCTGGTCGCCGAGGACGACCGTCGCACGAACGACGGCACGACGGGCGCGACGGATGCGCCGCCTCCGCGGCCGGCGCACCGCGGGGCGATCTACGGGTTGCTTGTCGGCAACACCATCGTGCTGATGGGCGTCGTCGGCATGGTGCTCTGGCTGATCCTCGGCGCGCTGGGACTCGGACCGAAAGCGATTGGACTCGCGTCCGTGATCCCGCATCCCTCAACGCTTGTCGTCACGGCCGAGAACGCGCTGGCGATCGTGCTCGGCGCCGCCGGGTGCCTCGCCGCCGCGGTCCTGGCGGTGGTGATGGGCCGTGCGGCAGGCCGCCTTTCCCGCGACAGCGTCTGGAGGTGCCCGCACTTCTCGGGCGCCACGCTCGCCCAGTTCCTCTACGTCGCGGCGCAGGCCGGCATCTTCAGCTTCCTGATCAACTACATGACGTCCGAGCCCCCCGGCCTGCCGGCCGCCTGGCTGAACGAGAACACCCGGCAATGGGTCGAGCTGCGGACGGCATTCGCCGGGTCCGACTTCACGGACATGCCGTCGCTGGCGGGGAAGTTGAGCGACGGGGCGGACCCCGTGTCCGGGTACCTCGCATCGACCCTGTCCGACCGGACGCGCCGGGCGCTGGCGCGCTACGAGGAGGGATCGGCGAGCCCCGCGACGCTGCGCGTCGCCCTCATGCAGGACCTCAACAGCCTGATCCAGAAGCAGGGCATCTACAGTTCCGAACGCTTCGACCGGATCGCATTGCAGGAGGAGACCCGGGCGCTGCTCTCGCAGGACCCGGCCGAACGCAACGAGGCGCGGCTCAACCGGCTGCTGCTCGCCGATGCCTATCCGGCGGAGCTGCCGTTCCGCGACGGGACCGTCGCGATCACCAACCAGGCGGCGGCCAACCTCGCGTCGTTCGGCTTCATCTGCTTCCTGCTCGGCAGGGTGACTGGCGCGGGGCTGCTGCGCCGGTTCTCCGCGCACAAGATCGTGGCCCTCTACAGCGTGCTCAACGTCGCGGCCTGCTTCGTGGTCTTCCTGAAGCTGGGGTGGGCCTCGGTCGCGTGCGTGTTCCTGAGCTACTTCTTCATGTCGATCATGTTCCCGACCATCTTCGCGCTCGGCATCTTCGGGCTGGGCGAGCGTGCCAAGCGCGCCTCCGTCGTACATCGTGATGGGCATCGTGGGTGGCGCCATCCTGCCCAAGGTGATGGGCGCCGTCGCCGACCACTACGACATGTCCCGCGGGTTCATCGTGCCCATGTGCTGCTTTGCGCTCATCGCTTGCTACGGCTACGCCTGGCCCCGGCTGGCCGGGGCGGAATCGCTGAACGGGGTACGCCTCGCGGGCCGGCATTGAGGACTGCGTCCGGGGGGCCTCACTGCTGGAGCGCCAGCTGACCTCTCGCAACACCCGACGGGTTGAGCGTCGTGTGCACGTTGAAGTAGAAGCCGGCCGGGTTGGACACGAGGGCGTTGGCGAGTGAGGCGCTCACGTTGACGCCGGTCTTGGTGAACGAGCCCGACCCGCCCGCCAGCGTCACCTCGCCGCTGGCGAGCCCGGTGTTGACCGCGACCCCCGCGTTCTGACCGGTAGGCGCCTGGTGGATGTGCGCTGCCGACAGGACCGTTCCCGGCGGGAAGCCCGAGAGGTTCACGGTGAAGCTCGCGGTGCCGCCCGTGATGCTGCCCGCCGCGTCCCGCGTGACGGCGAGCGTCACCGTCGCCGTGCCCATGCCGCTCGCCTCCGCGTTCGAGATCGGCGGCACCTCGTTGCCCGGCGACACGGTGGTGACGAACGTGAACGAGCCTGGCTGCGGGGACGGCGAGGCGGGGTTGTCGTCGCCGCACGCTCCCAGCGCCAGGGCCATGAGCAGCGCGGTCGCGAGTGCTCGATGCGTCATCTCTGTCTCTCCTCGTGTGGGCCGACTGTCAGAAGAACTTGCGGCCAAGGTTGAATCCCATGTAGAGGGTGTCCGGGAACCCGCCCTGCGACACCTGTCCGAAGGTCGTGGCGACCGAGTTGGTGAACGTGAGCAGGAACATGTGGCCGCCGGCCCGGCGCTCGATCCCGAACGCGTACTCGGCCGATCCCGGGGCGTAGCCGCCGATGCGCGGCGACACTTCCGCGACGACGAAGACGTTCCGCGAGAGTCGGGCGCGGCCGCCGAGGCCGATGAACGCCGTGTCCCGGTCGCCCTCGGGGAGCCTCGCGCTCTTGTGCACCCAGACCGGCGTCGCGTACAGCGCGAGCCGTTCGCCGATCGTGCGCGACACGACCGCGCCGAGCGCGGGCGAGCGGTGGGCGCCGCCCTCGATGCCATGGTCGTGGCCGCCGCCGGCGTCGCCGCGCCCCTTGAAGTTGTTCGTGCCCTCGATGGAGGCGAGGGCCGACACGGAGACGGGCCAGGAGCCACCCTGGCGAATCGCGTCGTACTGCCCGGAGAACTGCAGCGTCTTGTCCTGGCTGCTCCGGTGCAGGACGACCTGCAGGTTCCGCACCGGCGCGAAACGGACCTCGAGGGCGATCACCGCTCCGTTGTCGAGACCGAAGAGGTTCTCGAGGTGGTCGGAGAAGCTGCCCTGGCGGAGGTTGGCCAGGAACCGGTGCGTCAGCCGGAAGTTGAGACCGAAGCGCGGCAACTGCAGCGTCGTCGGCAGCGCCACGACGGAGAAGTCGGGCTCGGCCAGGCTCGAGTCGGGCTCGCCCTCATCGTCCTGGCTCGCCTGCTGCGCCGCGGGCGGGACGGCCGGGGACTCGGCTTGCGCGACGGCAGGGGCGGCGGCGCCAACGGCGAGGCAGCCGGCGCACGCCAGCACGGCGGCGATACGAAAGCGTGGCGACATGCCCCGCCACGGTGCAAGGCGCAGGCCGCGCGATTTCCAGAGGATTCCCGGCGGAAGCGCGGGATCGGGCTTTCGAGGGGCGTAAGTCGTTACGCGCGGCGAAAGACGCACCAGCGCACGGCCTACATCCGCTCGAACACGATCTCGACCAGCTCGAAGTTGACTCCAGCGGAGCGGGCGTCCTTGCCCGCCAGGTAGAGGAAGACGGTGTTGGGGCCCGCCTCCATCTCGAACGTGCCGAGCGGAAGGGTCCCGCTCACGGATCGCTGGGGCGCGTAGAGGTTCGCCGGCTCCCCCGCGGGGAGGTCGTTGCGAAAGACGCGCAGGATCCCCTGGTCCGGGCCGAGGACGGCCTTGACGCCCACCTTGTACCGCCCGGCGGCGGGAAGATCACAGACGAACGACACGTGGTGCGGCCCGAACACGTCGTCGCCCGTCGTTTCGAGCGACAGGTACCGCACCTGCCGGTCGCCGATCTTCGTTGTCCGCTTGCCGAGCGCCGCGTTCTCCAGCGACGAGGTGTGGAGCGGCACGTTCCAGCCGGGAACGAACACGACGCGCGCCGGGTCCGCGACGCGCCGGGCCGCCACGGGCGCGACCGCCGGCCCCGGTGAAGGCGGGTCGAGCGAGTAGAAGAAGACGACGCTCGTGTAGTCGGTCGGGACGCTGTTCTTCTCGGGGCCGTGCTCGATCGTGTAGTCGATCGAGTCGTTGTACGCGTACGAGTCGGTGAGCAGCAGGCGGTAGCCGCCCGTCCGGCCGAGCGGCTTCTTGTAGTCGAGGCACCCGCTGAGCGGGTACGAGCGGCGCGCCTCCCACCGGCCGGGGACGTCGTACCAGCCGCCGTTGAACGAGTCCTCGGAGCCCGTCCCCGGGATCGCGAGCCTGCCGTCGATGACGGCGACGTCGTCGCCCTCGAAGAACGTCGTGCCCCCGGGCTCCATCCCCTGCGCCTGCAGGATCACGCCGACCACGTGGCCGCGCCCCGCCGAGCGGAGATAGGTGAACGGGACGCCGTCGCGGGTAGGGTTCTCGCGGCTCCAGAGGCAGTGGAAGCGGGCCTCGCCGGCGGCCTTGCCGAGCGGGGCGGACGTGACCTCCGCCGTGACCTCGATCGGCGGGCCCGACGCGCGCTCGGAGACCAGCTCGATCCGCGCCGATCGTTCGAAAGGCATCGGGAAGTAGACGTAGTCGGTGTCGGTGGACGCAACCGTGCCGACGAGCAGCGACTCGACCGCCGGCTCGCCGAAGCTCGCGCCGAAGAAGTCGCCGACGGGACAATCGATCGCCGGCTTCGAGGCGCCGTCCCAGTAGGCCCTGATGAGGATGTCGCGCGCCTTCCCCGCGAGCGTGCGCGCGGGAGCGAGCCGGATACCGGCGATCCGGCCGGGCCGCGACGTCTCGAAGAGGGTGAGTGTCTTCCCCGGGAGCAGGGCCGCGCTCGTCCGGGTCGTCTCGAGCCGGGCGCCCGCGGGTGCGACGGCGCGCGAGAGGTCGGCGCCGGGGGCCGAGCCGACCAGCGCGCGGGCCCGTTCCAGCGCCGACAGGAACGCGGGCGAGGGCGCGTCCTGGTAGGTGTCGATCGGGAACCCGGCGGGGAAGCGCGCGAAGTTGATGTCGTAGAACTGGAAGGTGCCGGCCTTGAGGACGACCTTGCAGGAGCGGCGGTAGGGGATGGGGACGTAGGCGTAGCGCCCCCCCGACCCGGCGCCGACCAGCGGGGCGAGAAAGGGGGCGCGGGTGCCGGCGAACAGCTCGTTGACCGTCAGGCGGAGGCGGGGGGTCGTCTCGCCGTCGAAGTAGAACTCGACGAGGTCGTCGGTCGGCGTCGGCGTGTGGAGGCGGTAGATCAGGCCGGGGCCCTCGAGGTCCGCGATCACCAGGCCGGCCGGCTCCTTCCTCAGGAACGAGAACTTCCCGCTGAACCCATCGTCGTTGCCGCCCGTCCGGTCGTAGCTCGAGACCATGCCGACCTCGACCGACTGCTTGAGGAGCGGCAGGTGGTCGAGTCGGGCCAACTCCTCGATGCCGGGGGCCGGGCGGTCATCGCGCGCGCCCTGGGCCGGCGGTGCCGGCGCCTGCGCGAGGACCGGCGTGGCGAGCGCGACGAGCAGCGCGGCCAGGCACGGACATGTCTGGTTCTTCACGGGATCTCCTTCCGGGCTTGTCTCTGCCGGGTCACGATGTCGTGCTGACCATCCTACAGGACTACACTGATCCCGGTCGCCCCCGCCGGCACATGCGACATCCAGGACACTTGCCATGAAGCACGACGCCGCCGACACAGCGCGAACGCACCGCCGCGGCTTCCTCTCGGGCGTGGTGGGTGCGGCCGGACTCGCGGCCTCGGCTCCGTTTTCCGGCCTGGCGGGCGCGCAAGGCCGGGTTCAGCGCCTGGCGGGCCGACGCATCAGGCTCGGCCTCAACGCCTACTCCTTCGACGAGCCCTTGCGCGCCGGGACGATGACGCTGGACGACGTCGTGGACTACTGCGCGCGGCAGGGTCTCGACGGCCTGGATGCGACCGGCTATTACTTCCCGGGCTACCCGAAGGTGCCGGGCGACGAGTTCCTCCACGGGCTGAAGCGCCGGGCGTTCGTGAACGGCGTGACCATCAGCGGCACCGGCGTGCGCAACGACTTCGCGGTGGAGGACCGCGACGCGCGCCACCGGGACGTCGCGATGGTGAAGGACTGGATCGAGGCCGCCGCGAAGCTCGGTGCGAGCGTCGTGCGGATCTTCGCCGGGCAGAAGGTGCCGGACGGCGGCACCTTCGAGCGCACGCTCGAATGGATGGTGCCCGACATCAGGGACTGCGTCGATCACGGCCGCCGGCACGGCGTCATCGTCGGCCTGCAGAACCACAACGACTTCGTGAAGACCGCGCAGGAGACGATCAGGATCCACGAGGCGGTGGCCTCGGAGTGGTTCGGCGTCATCGTGGACATCGGCAGCCTGCGGGACGGCGACCCCTACGGCGAGGTCGAGAAGCTCGTGCCCTACGCGGTCGGGTGGCAGCTCAAGGAGAACGTCTGGCTCCGCGGGAAGGAAGTGCCGACCGACGTCGGCCGCATCCGGAGCATCATCGACCGGGCGGGGTACCGCGGCTTCGTCGCGATCGAGACACTGGGCCCGGGCGACCCCCACGCCAAGCTGGGCCGGTTCGTCGCCGACGTCCGCGAGGCCTTCGGGGTCGAGCGCGGCACTCGCGCTCGATTCACCCCCCGGTAAACGCTGCCGCCTCAGGGGCGTATTGAGAGATACGCGGGGCGGCATTCCTCTTCCTCGCATCTCGACATCACCCTCGGGCGGCGCATCCGGCAGGGACGCGCTGTACGAACACGCAGGAGCAGGCGATGGCGCGTGTGACGAGGCGGAGGGCGGGGCGGGTCGCGGTGGGAGTGGGGCTCTCGCTCATCCTCGCCGGGACCGGCGGCATGGCGCCCGCCTCCGCCCAGCCCGCGCCCCGGGGCCCCGCCGCGACGGCGGCGAAGGCCGGGTCGCCGGTCCGGCTCGACGGCGTGCTGGACGACGATGCCTGGAGCCGGGCCCCGGTGATCGACGGCCTCGTCCAGGTGGAGCCGGTCGAGGGGGCCGCGCCCAGCGAGGACACGGAGATCCGCGTCGCCTTCGACGCCGACAACCTGTACTTCGGGATCCTGTGCCGCGACCGGACGCCCTCGGCGATCGTCTCGACGCAGCTCGCGCGCGACGCGGAGCTGGACGTGGACGATCACATCGCCCTGGTGATCGATCCGTTCTCCGACCAGCGCAACGGCTTCTTCTTCATCGTCAACCCCGCGGGCGCCCGGGCGGACGGCCAGATCTCCAACAACGCGCGGAACTTGAGCGTCGAGTGGGACGGCATCTGGGACGCCCGCGCGCGGATCACCGCCGAGGGCTGGGTCGCCGAGGTCGCCATCCCGTTCAAGACGCTGCGCTTCAAGCCGGGGCAGACGGTGTGGGGCCTGAACGTCCAGCGCCAGATCAAGCGGCGGCAGGAGGTGGCCCGCTGGGCCGGCGCCCGCAACGACGTCTGGGTGAGCAACCTCGCCGCGGCGGGCCGGCTCGGCGGCCTCGAGGGACTGCACCAGGGCAAGGGGCTCGACATCCGCCCCTTCGCCTCGGGGGGCGAGACGAACAGCGACTGGACGTCGAAGATCGGCCTCGACGTGGTGAAGAGCCTCACGCCGAACATGACCGCCGCCGTCACGGTGAACACCGACTTCGCCGAAACCGAGGTGGACTCGGCGCAGGTGAACCTGACGCGGTTCCCGCTCTTCTTCCCCGAGAAGCGCAGCTTCTTCCTCGAGGGGGCGGGCGTCTACGACGTCGCGGGGCTCGCCGGCAGCGGCGGACCCGGCCCCCCGCCCGATCTGATCCCGTTCTTCAGCCGCAGGGTCGGCCTCTATCGCGGCCAGGAGATCCCGCTGCTTGGGGGCCTCAAGGTGTCGGGCCGCCAGTCGGGCTTCAACATCGGGATCCTCGACGTCCAGACCCGCAAGAAGACGCTGCAGGACGGCGAGCTCGGGGGCGAGAACCTCTTCGCCCTGCGCGTCAGCCGCAACATCCTCGAGCAGTCGTGGGTCGGGGTGATCGCGACGCGGGGCGACCCGTCGGGCGCGGGCGACAACAACCTGGTCGGCTTCGACGCCCGCTTCGCGACCTCGCGCTTCAAGGGAGGCCGGAACGCGAGCCTCGAGCTGTTCGCCCTGCGGACCGACGACACCGCGGCCGGGTCCGACTACGCCTACGGCTTCAAGGCCGAGTACCCCAACGACCGCTGGCTGGCCATGCTGGGCTTCAAGCAGATCGGCGAAGACTTCAGGCCGGCGCTCGGCTTCGCGCCGCGGACCGGCATCCGCAAGGCCGAGGCGGAGCTGGGCTTCCAGCCGCGCCCCAAGCGCTATGGCATCCGCCAGATCCAGCTGACGATGGGACCCTCGGTGACCACCGATCTGAACTGGCGCGCCGAGAGCTGGGACATCTTCACGCACCTGCCTCAGATCGAGTTCGACTCGGGCGAGGAAGTGGCCCTCCAGGTGATCCCGACGTTCGAGCGGCTGGTGGAGCCGTTCGAGATCCAGCCCGGGGTCCTCATCCCGCCCGGCTCGTACCGCTGGACGCAGTGGCAGGTCGAGGTGAGCACCGCCTCGAAGCGGCCGTGGGTCGCGGAGGTGGAGGCGTCGCGCGGCGGCTTCTACACCGGGACGATGACGCAGTTCTCGACGGAACTGACCCTGAAGCCGTCACGGCACCTCGTGGTGGCCGCCCAGCTCGAGATCAACGACGTGTCGCTGCCCGAAGGCGAGTTCGTCGCGAGGGTCTTCTCGACCCGCGTGGACTTCAGCGCTTCGCCGAACGTCGCGTGGTCGAACCAGGTCCAGTACGACACGGACTCGCGCATCCTCGGGTTCCAGAGCCGCCTGCGCTGGATCCTGAAGCCGGGCAACGACATCTTCCTCGTCTTCGGGCGCGGCTGGTTCCACCGGCCCGACGGCCGCTACACGCGCGAGTTCGACAGCGGCTCCGCGAAGCTGCAATACACATTCCGGCTGTAGGCGGGACGCGCCCGCATCGGCAGCCCCTCTGATGGCGCGCTACTGGACGGTCACCGTTCCCACCATCGACGGGTGGAGCTGGCAGAGGTAGCCGAAGCTGCCGGCCGCCGTCATCGTGATCGGGGTGCTGGTCGCTCCGGGCGCGATGTTGCCCGTGTTGAAGGCGCCGCCGTTCGCGGTCGCCGTGTGCGTGACGCCGTCACTATTTCGCCACGAGACGGTCTGGCCGACGCGGACGGCGGCCGGGTTCGGCGAGTAGGACTGGCTGCCGTTCATGCCGACGATCGTGATCGTCACGTCGGCCGCGGTCCCACCGCCGCCGCCGCCCGGCGCCGGCGAGGGGGACGCAGGGCTGCTGCTGCCGCAATTGACGGCCGCCAAGGCTGACGCGCACAGGAGGGCCGACGCGAGCGCGAATTTCAGACGGCGAACGATCATGGTGCTCACCTCCAGGGCCCGGCACGGACCCGGTTTCGATGACAAGGAGATGGGCAACCGGCGTGCCGCCGCCGGCTGCGGGAAATGGGCGGCTGCGGCAGGTTTGCGGGGCGGGGGAGCCGCGCTCACGCGGCGAATCCCGTAATCCCTTTCGTCGTGCGTAAGGCGCCGTGCCCGTCGCCCTTTCTTCCCTGGAGCCCCCCTTCTTCCCTGGAGCTCGTCATCTGGCCAGGTGCCCGGGGCAGCCGCAGGGTAACCCCGGTATATTGTCGAGAGGGGGAGGCGACATGGGCGATTCGGGCGCGGCGCCGCTGCAGTCGCGCCGGTACGCGGCATTCATCGGGTGCTGCCTCATCTGGGGCAGCACCTTTCTGGCCATCCGCGTCGGGAACCAGTCGGTGCCGCCGCTGTGGGCGGCGACGCTGCGCCTGGCGCTCGCCGCGCCCCTCCTCGCGCTCGTCGTCCTGCTGCGCGGCGACCGCTGGCCGCGGGGGGCGGCGCTGCAGGGCGCCCTCCTCTACGGGCTGTTCAACTTCGGCGTCAACCTGGCACTCCTCTACTGGGGCGAGCGCGTGGTGCCGAGCGGCATCGCCGCCGTCCTCTACGCGACGACGCCCCTGACGACCGCGCTCATCGCGGCGGGGCTCGGCGTCGAGCCTCTCGTCAGGCGGAAGTTCCTCGCTGCGGTCGTCGCGATCGCCGGCGTGGCCGCGATCTTCGCGGGCGAGATGCGGCTCGAGGTCCCGCTCGAGGGGCTGGTCGCGGTCTTCCTGGCCGCGACGGCGGCGTCGCTCTCGAGCGTCCTCCTCAAGCGCGCCCCGAAGCAGCCCTCGGTCTTCGCCACCAATGCCATCGGGGCCGTCGCAGGCGCCCTCGTGTGCCTGGCCGGAAGCCTGGCGCTCGGCGAGGACCACTCGCTGCCGTCCTCGTTCGCCGCCTGGTGGCCCATCGTCTACCTCACGCTCGCCGGCTCGCTCGGCGCCTACGTCCTCTTCACGTGGCTGCTGGCGCACTGGTCGGCTACCAACGCCAGCTACGTCGGTGTCGTCGTCCCGGTGATCGCGGTGTTCCTCGGGGCGCTGCTGCTCGGCGAGACGCGGGCGGGCGTGACGTACCTTGGCGCGGCGATCGTGATGATCTCGGTGGTCGTCGCGCTGCGCGAAGGCGGCGGAGGGCACTGAAGCGTCCGACACCCCGGCGACCACCCCGGCGAACCACCGTGGCCGTCGCGCCGTCAAAGACAATGGGCCCTGGCACGTCCTCGCCGAACCAGTGCCGCGCGGTCCGGTTTCCGCCCATCGTTGCAGGTCGCCGCTGCCCGGCACCGGCCGAGGTTCGCCCTTGAGATTCGCGCCCGTCGCCGCCCTCGTGTCGTGTGTGCTCGCCGCCGCCGCCCTGCCGGCCTCGGCTGATCCCCCGTCCCGCTCACTGTCCGTGCCCTTGCCGGGGAGAGCGGCAGAGGCTGCGGGCACCAGGATCGAAGCACGGCTGGTGCCGGAGGGAACGGCCGCCGCGGTGAAGCTCGATGGCGAGTTCAGCGAGACCGCCTGGGAAACGGTCCCGCCCACGCGCGGGTTCACGCAGCGCGACCCGAAGGAGGGCGCCGCGCCGACGTTCGACTCGGAAATCCGTGTGTTGTACGACCGCGACTACCTCTACGTGGGGCTCCGCGCCTTCGACGCCGAGCCCGGTTCCATCGTCGGCATCCGCACCCGCCGGGACGAGCAATCGCCCTCCGACTGGCTCCGCGTGATGATCGACTCCTATCACGACCGGCGCACGGCGTACGAGTTCGCGGTCAACGCGGCTGGCGTGAAGCAGGACCGGTACTGGTTCGACGACGGGAACACCGACGCGGGGTGGGACGCCGTGTGGGACGTCTCGGTGAAGCGCGATGAGGGGGGCTGGAGGGCCGAGTTCCGCATCCCCTTCTCGCAGTTGCGCTTCGAGCCCGGCAAGCGCGACGCCTTCGGGTTCGCCGTGATCCGGCAGGTGGGGCGCCTCAACGAGACCTCGTCGTGGCCGCTCATTGCCAAGAGCAAGGTGGGCTTCGTCTCGCAGATGGGCGAACTCTCCGGCCTCGCGCTCGCCAGTGCCGGCAAGAAGCTGGAGCTGGTGCCGTACACAGTCGCGCAGGCGCGAACCGAGCCCGTGGACGCCGGGGACCCGTTCCTCGCGTCCCCCGACGGCTCGGGCGCGCTTGGACTCGACCTGAAGTACGCGCTCACGCCGGGCCTCACCCTCACCGCCACCCTCAACCCCGACTTCGGGCAGGTGGAGGCCGACCCGGCCGTCGTCAACCTGTCCGCGTTCGAGACGTTCTACCAGGAGCGGCGGCCGTTCTTCGTCGAGGGATCCGGCAACCTCCAGTTCAACCTCGACTGCAACGACGGGCGCTGCACCGGGCTGTTCTACTCGCGGCGTATCGGCCGGCAGCCGCATGGAAGCCCGGAGGCGCCCGACGGCGGCTACGTGTCTGCGCCGTCGCTCACGACGATCCTGGCCGCCGCGAAGCTCACCGGGCGCGTCGGCGCGTTCGCGGTCGGCGCGCTCAACGCCGTCACCGGCGAGGAGGGCGCCCGCCTGGCCACCGGCACCGACCGGTTCCGCGAGACGGTGGAACCGCTGACGAACTTCACCGTGATACAGGCCAAGCGCCAATGGCGGAACCAGTCCTCGGTCGGCTTCGCGTTCACGAACACCGCGCGCCGGCTCGACCAGGACGTCGGCTACCTGCCCTCGGCTGCGACGACCGGCGGGGTGAACTGGGACTGGCGGCTGAAGTCGCGCTACGCGGTGACCGGGTATTGGGCGGGCAGCGCGGTGCGCGGCAGTGCCGCGGCGATCGACGAGCTGCAGCAGAGCGCCGTCCACTACTACCAGCGTCCCGACGCGGGCCACCTGGAGTACGACGCGACGCGGACCTCGCTCGCCGGGCACGCGGGCGCGCTGGGGTTCCAGAAGATCGGCGGCTCGAAGGTGCGCTTCAGCTTCAACGGCAGCTACAAGACGCCCGGCTTCGAGGTGAACGACGTCGGCTTCCAGCGCCGCGCCGACGAGATCATGCAGTCCGGCTGGGTGCAGATCCGCTGGGACACTCCGACGAAGCTCTATCGGAACGTGAGGCTGAACTTCAACCAGTGGGCCGGGTGGAACTTCGGCGGCGATTCGCGCTTCAAGGGCGCCAACGTCAACGCCCACGTCCTGCTGCCGTCGAACTGGTCTGCCGGCGGCGGCTTCAACGTCGAGGGTGCCGGCATCGACGACCGCTCCACACGCGGCGGGCCGTCGGTCCGCTCGAAGAACGGCGCGAACCTCTGGTACTACATCGGGAGCGACGAGCGGAAGGCCGTGGCGGGCCAGTGGATGTCGTTCATGTTTCGCGACCAGGCGCGCAACATGGTCTGGGGCTTCGACCCCGAGGTGACGTACCGGCCGACCTCGTTCCTCAAGCTCGCCGGCGGCGTCCACTTCGAGCGGGTGAACGACGACGCGCAGTGGGTGGAGAACGTGGGCGAGGGCCCGTCCACCTCGTACGTGTTCGGCCGGATCCGCCAGACGACCGTCGGCCTGACGGCGCGCGTCAACTACACCATCACTCCCGACCTGACGTTGCAGTTGTACGCGCAGCCCTTCGTGTCGGCCGGCGCGTACTCCGACTTCAAGCACGTGGTGAAGCCCGGCGCCGCGCGGTATGCCGACCAGTTCGCGCCGTATTCCTACCAGGGTGAGCCCGACTTCAACTATCGCTCCCTCCGCATGACGAACGTGCTGCGCTGGGAATTCCGTCCCGGCTCGGCGCTGTACGTCGTCTGGCAGCAGATGCGCGAGGATTCCCTGTCCACGGGGGCGCTGCGGTACCGGCGCGACGTGCGCGAGCTGTTCGGCCTGCCGGCCAGCAACGTGTTCCTGGTGAAGTTCTCCTACTGGCTGAACCTGTAGCCGCGCCGATCCACGGCACGACCGGCCACGTCGCGGTGGCACGGCACCTGCAGAGCTTGACCGTGCCGTGCATGCTCCGCGGCGTCGCGGGGGCCTGAAGAAGCGGCGACATGGCGGTACGCAGCCGGCCGCGGGCGAGAGCGCCCGGCGGGACCGAGACCAAACTGTAATCTCGTACACCGTTTGGGGAGGTCGAGCGGGACGGCGGCCCGCTCCACCTGAACTAGATGCCGCAGACCCAGTCGGACTTCGTGCAGAAGGTGACCGCGGTCATCGATTGGGGCGACACGCTCCAGGGGTTGATTGCGATCGAGGGGAAGCCCTCGCTGCGGGGCATCCCCGTCGTCGGCTCCTACCTGGGCTACTGCATGGCCAAGGAACGCGGTCAGTACCGCGAGGCGATTCGCCTGTGCGAGGCCGCCCTGAAGGCCGAGCCGCACAACCCCGCCCACTACCTGAACCTGGGGCGCATCTTCCTGCTGACGAGGCACAAGTCGAAGGCCCTGGAGACGTTCCGGAAGGGGCTGTCGGCCGACGCGGTCACGGGCAGGGCCCCGGCGGCGGAGCTCACTCCGGAAACCCGTGCGAAGCACCAGGCCCTGATCCTCGCTGAACTGCGGCGGCTCGGTATCCGGAGACGGCCGCCCTTCCCCTCCCTTCCCCGGGAGCACGCGCTGAACCGGGTCGTGGGCGGGATGCTCACCAGGCTGCGGCTCCGCTGAGGGGCGATCGGACGCGTTCACGTGCTACCGACGGGTTCGGTCATTGGACCCCTGCACCCGTTCCGCGACGAACGCGGCAAAGGCGCGATATCCATATCGATGCTCGCTCGAGGGTGTGCGTCAGCTATCATTGTCGCTGCTTGCGAATGAACTCGATCGTCCCCTTGTCGCCGTCGATCGTGCCGGTCATCCGGTCGCGTGTCCCCGTCAGCTCGCACTTCGCAAACGCGGCCGTGCGGCCGGTGCGAGGACGGGTCAGCAGGGTCAGCTTGTTCCCGTCTACTGTCCCCTCGGCGGGCATCATGTCCGTCTCGGCGGGGCCAATCATGCCGGTAACCTTGGCGCCGTCCTGACTCAAGATCGCGAGACCGGATGCCGATCCGGACGGCTTCGTGATGGTCACCGCCCAGGCTCCCGTCACATCCAGATCCTGCCGTCCTCCCGCCCGCATCTGGACGACGGCTCCCATGGCCAGAACCATCGTCAACACAGTCACTGTTCGCAGCATCATCTGCCCTCTCTATTGAACAGATACGCAGCGGACGCCGACTGGTTAACAGGCAACTACCGGTTCTCGAGACCCGAGGTCGACCACGCCCGAAGCGGACATTGGACGACGGTTCGATTCAAGGCCCCGCTCGGTCGCGGCGGCGTGCCGGAGGAGACCGGCGCGGTACCCCGCCGTCTGCGTGCCCAGACCGCGCTCGGAGGCGCGCTGGAACCTCTCAATCGACACAATGCCGTCCGAACCCAGGACCACTTTTCGCGCTCCCTGGCTGCCGGGATACCCGTCTGCATCGACGAGCTGCAGCATCGCTAGTTGCTTACCCGGCAGCGCTTGCAGCAGCTGTTCTTCCCGCTGAGGTGTAGTGAGCCGCATTTTCGCCACTTGGAACCATGTGAAGACTCTCCTGCTCCGGATCCAGGCACTGCGACAGGCGGCGTAGATCGGACGGGCGGTGCTCCGGTCAGTCTGATGAGCGCAGCTTCATCGCCGAGGTGGGTGATAGTCACCGCTTGCAGCGGGTGTGGCGCAAAGGGGAACATCGTGGCCTCTGGCTGTCTCCACGACAGTCCGGATCGCGTCCACGACGATCTCCGGTTGGTCGACCGACACAACGTGACCGGACTGTTGAGCGGTGATCAGACATCCTCGTTCTGACAGCGACGCTTGATCCTGTTGCAGCCGTCGCCAATTCTCGTCGGCTCCTCGTGCACCGGTGACGACTAGGACAGGAATGGTGAGCCTGCGGCGCGAGCTCCTGACTTCTGATACGGTCTCCCGAATGTGAATGATTTCGTCGGCCGCCGCCCGGTATCCGCCTGCGCGAAAGCTCGTCGCCTGCGCGTATTGGCGCACTGATGGAGCCAGCGACTCGACTCTCTGGCCGAACGACACGCCAAGCAGTCGAAAAAGACCCGATCGTCGACAGCAGGGGAACAAATCGCGCCATCCCCGGCACTTCATGTGTATCGTCTTCGTGCGAGGCATCCACGAGCACGAGACCTGCGGCGCGTTCCGGGTGATCGGAAGCGAACAGACGGACGTCGAAACCCGCGATGGATTCCCCGACGAGCACGACTGGTCCGGCCATCCCGCTGCGCGCGAGGAGTTCGGCCAGCTCGTTTGCGATGCGGCGTGCGGTCCGCGGTGACGGCCCGGGATCGCTGTAACCCATACCTGCCCGGTCGTAGGAGCAGACACGCGTAAATCGAGCAACCTCGGGTTGGACGAAGCCCCAGCCAGCACTCGTGCCGCCGAGACCCGCGTCGAGGATGACGACAGGCGCGCCGTCCCCGGTGCACCACAGATGCAGCCTGTACCCTCCGATGTCGACGAGGTGTCCGGGAGGCGGAGTTGCCGCCAGGTCCTTTCGAGTCGCGAACCATTGGTACGTCGCACCCGTGAGCGCGGTGACGACGATCAGGCCAAACAGACCAACGAGGATGCGTATCGTCCAACGTCGCATGTCGACATGTCCTATGTCGAGACGACTCAGTCCCGCACCACGCCTCTTTCGTCTTCACGGCGGCTCAGCGTGCCGCCTTCGCGCCGCTGCGTCGGTCTCGCGCTGTCGACCATCAAGCCGGCCGTTCAGTTGTGAAGCGCGCGCCTTGGTCGGGCTCCGTTGAGCGCCCCGACAACGTGGCGGCGCCCACGATGTCGATCGTGGGTTGCCTCTGTCGGAAAAGCGTCCCACGGCGGACACATGCACCTGGCCCTCTGGGCGGTGGGCCGCGAGGCAGGTCGTCGGCACGGCACCAGAATCCGGCAGCCTTCAACTTGCGAGCACCCTGGGTCCAAGGCGCACGTAGAATCGCAAACCTGACCCTAGGTTACGGCGACGCACCCGCCGAGTCGATTCGAATCGAGTGTCGGTTCGATTCGTGTTGGAACCAGCCCAACAGCTGGCTACGGCAGGTCGACGGGGTGACACTGGCCGCGTGAGCCTGAGGGGCCGCCTCGTACCTGGCGCCTGCCGAAGGTGCTGAGCGAAGTTTGGTGAGCCGCGTAGGAATCGAACCTACAACCCGCAGATTAAGAGTCTGCTGCTCTGCCAATTGAGCTAGCGGCCCACCCAGGGGAAATCCCGCTCGTGGCAATGAGCGGGCGTCGCCGGCCCACGTGCGGCGGCGACTAGACAGTATACCAACCGCCCCGGTTCGGATCAATTGGCAGGGACGCATCCACGCTGCGCCCCTGCCGTCCACCGTTCACTCCGCCCGCGCTCAGCGCGTCGCCAGCCGCGCAATCGTGTCGCGGTGCTCGGCCACGTGCTGCCGCAGCTCCAGCGAGATCGCGTCGTTGCTGGCGAACCCCTGCTTTTGCAGCGCCGCCGCCGGCGCGGCCTCGTCCGCCCCCAGCGCGCTCCAGGAGTCGTACCGCGAGATCACCACGAACTCCCACGGCGCCCCCTCGACGTGCTGGAGGATCGTCCGCCGATCGGGGTACAGCGCCGCGATCCGCCGCAGCGTGTCGGCCAACTGCTCGCGATGGCCCGGCAGCGACCGGTAGGTCGTCACCGTGTAGACGCTGCCCGCCGCCTCCGCGCCGCCGGCGGTGCCGGTCGGACGCGACGCGTCCACGAGCCTCGCCTTGACGTCGGACCACGGCGGCCCGGCGGTGAAGGTGTCGGCGTGCTGCGCGCGGAGCGGGCGCGTCCGCTCCATCCACCGCTGCAGCTCCGCCGAGGGAGCGCCCGGCGAAAGCGTCTCCTCCTTCCCAAGAGGCGTCAGCACGAGCAGATCCCAGTCGTCGCCCTGCATGTGGCGGAAGACGAGGGGAGGGCCGGGCTCCCCGGCCGGGACGGGACTCTCCTGGTACGCGCTGATGAGCTCGGTGAGCTTGCCGGGGGCGGCCTTGACGAAATGAACGTGGTAGAGCTCCTGCGCCGGCGCCGCGCCCTGCGCGGCGGGTGGCTGCCCGGTCTGCCGGGCACCGGCCGCGATCCCGGGGTGAGCGAACGCAACGGCGACCAGCGCGCACACGGCCAGTCGGAACGATCGGTGAAGTGGGGGCATGCCTGCTCCTTGTCGAGTTGTTGACGGCGGTTGCCATGCAAGCCGGGGACCGCAGGCTCGACGGTTGCCGCCCGCGGAATGACTGGACATTCCCCGCCACCCGTCGCCACCGAAGCCGGGCGCAGACCGAGGTCGTGTCGCCCGAAGGCGGCGTGTCTCGGGAGCCGACACCCGGTCACGTCACGAGACCTTGTTCGGCGAGACGTGGCAGAGCTGGCCGCCCGCCGCGAAACGCTGTCACCTTTGGGCGCCCGCGGTCTCTAATGGGTGAAGGGGGCAAGCCGATGACGGTCGCCACGCGGGCCGAGGCGCTGACGGACGAGCAGGTGGTCGGGCGCGTTCTTGCGGGGAGACGGCGCTGTTCGAGATGCTCATGCGCCGCCACAACAGCCGCCTCTACCGGACGGTGCGCGCCGTGCTGCGCGACGAGCAGGAGGCGGAGGACGCGATGCAGCAGGCGTACCTCGACGCCTACACGCACCTGGGCCAGTTCGCCGGCCGCGCGCGGTTCTCGACGTGGCTCACCAGGATCGCCGTCAACGAGGCGATCGGCCGCGCCAGGCGCCAGGGAGTCCGCATGGAAACCAGCATCCAGGACGACGAGGGACGCGAGGACGGCGACCGGCGCTTCGCCGCCGCCGACCCGTCGCCCGAACACCGCGCGTTCTCCTCGGAGCTGCGCGCGCTGCTCGAGGACGCGATCGACACGCTCGCCCCGGGCTACCGCGAGGTGTTCATGCTGCGTGAGGTCGAGGGGATGTCCACCACCGAGGTGGCCGAGGTCCTCGAGATCAGCGACGAGGCGGTCAAGACGCGCCTCCACCGGGCGCGCGCGCTGCTGAGGGACGACCTCTTCTCGCGGACGGGCGTCGCCGTCGCCGAGGCGTTCCAGTTCCACGCGCCGCGCTGCGACCGGGTGGTGGGGGCGGTGCTCGCGCGAATCGAACGCAGCCGGCAACCCTGAAGGGTCGCCCTACGACCGTCCCGCGGTCCAGCCGTCCCACTATACTGGCGACATGGGGCTTGCTTCCTCGAGCCGCGCCGGCAGCCTGCTCGCGCTCGTCGTCTTCGCGTGCGCTGCGGCGACGGCCTCTGCCCAGCCGCGCTTGCTCCAGCCGGGCGACCCCGCCCCGGCCTTCACCCTTGCCGCGAGCGACGGCAAGACCTACAGCCTCTCCGACTTCCTCGGCGTCCGCCCCCTCGTCATCGCCTGGTTCCCAAAGGCGTTCGCGACCCTTTGAACGAAGGACTGCGAGCCGCGCCGTGAGCGCGGCAGCGAGGTGCGGCCGTACGACGTCGCGTTCTTCGAGGCGAGCGTCTACCCGGTCGAAACGAACCGCCAGCTCGCCGAGATGCTGGACCTCCCGCACCCGATCCTCAGCGACCCGGAGAAGAACGTCGCCCGGGCGTACGGCGTCGTGTCGGACGAGCGCCCGGTGCCCCGGCGGTGGACGTTCTACATCGGCACCGACGGGACGATCCTCTACATCGACAAGCTCGTGACGCCGGACGGGCACGGCGAAGAGGTGCCGGCAAGGCTGAAGGAGTTGGGGATCGCGAAACGCAGCCGGCAACCCTGAAGGGTCGCCCGACGACCGTTCCGCGGTCACTCCACGCGAAGGGCGGCGATGGGGTCGATGCGGCTGGCGCGGCGGGCCGGGAGCCAGCAGGCGACGGCCGCGGCCAGGGCAAGCGTCAGCACGGCGCCGCCGAGCGCCACCGGGTCGTGCGGCGGCAGGCCCGAGAGCAGGCCCGCGATCACCCGCCCGAGCGGCAGCGCCGCGACGAGCCCGATCGCGATCCCCGCCGAGGCCAGCAGCATCCCGCGCCCGACGGCCGAGCGCACGAGCCGTCCCGGCGTCGCCCCGAGCGCGATCCGCACCCCCAGCTCGCGCATCCGGCTCGCCAGCGCGTAGGCGATGACCCCGTACACGCCCACCGCCCCGAGCAGCAGCGCCACGATCGAGAAGGCCAGCACCAGCAGCATGGTGAAGCGCGGCGCCACCAGCTCGCGCGAGAACCACTCGTCGAGGCTTCGCACGGGTGAGAGTTGGATGCTGGCGTTCACCGAGGCCACCCGCGACCGCAGGGCCGCCTCGAGCCCCGCCATCCCGGGGGTCGTCCGCGCCACCAGGTAGGCCGCGCCCCGCCGGTACTGCCGGATCGGCCAGAACACCTGTGGCCGCGTGGCCTCGTCGGGCCGCAGCGGGCGCGTGTCGGCGACGACGCCAACGATCTCGCTCGCGTAGTCGTCCACGCGGATGCGGCGGCCCAGCGGGTTCCCGCCGCCGAAGACGCGCCGCGCCAGCGTCTCGTTGACGATGCTCACCTGCGGGGTACCGCGGCCGTCGGCCTCGGTGAACGGGCGGCCGCGCAGCAGGCGCACGCCCAGCGTGTCGAAGTACTCGGGGCTGATGTCGTACCAGAGCACGGTCGGACGCTCGGACGCCGGCAGCGAGACCGGCGCCATCGAATCCGGCCCCTCCACCACGAGGCTCCCCGGCTCTTCGCCGCCGAAGAGCGGCCCTGCCGACCCGAGCGCCACGGACCGGACGCCGGGGATCGACGCCACCTCCTCGCGCACCCGCTCCATGGTGGCGACCGGGTCGGTGGTCGCGGAGGGCGGCAGCATCCACGACGTGACGAGCCCTTCGCGTTCGAACCCGGGGTCCCAGGCCAGCAGCAGGCCGAAGCCGCGCGCGAGCAGCCCCGCGCCGGCCAGCAGCGTCAGCGCCAGGGCCACCTGCGCGACCACGAACGCCGAGCGGAGGCGCGTGTTGGCGCCGGTCGCGCGCGACCCCGCGCCAAGCGTGGTGCACCGCGAAGCGTGGCGGGCCGGCGCGGCGCCGAACAGGAGCGCCGTGACCACGGCCAGGACGCTGGCGAACACCGCCACGCGCAGGTCAACGCCCACCTCGGCGAGCCGCGGGATCGAGCCGGGCGCCAGCACGACGAATGCCGACGTGGCCCAGGCGGCCAGCAGAAGCCCCAGCAGGCCCCCGCCGAGCGACAGCATGAGGCTCTCGACGACCAACTGGCGCGCCAGTTGGCCGCGCCCCGCGCCGAGCGCCGCGCGCACCGCGAACTCGCCGCCGCGCGCCGTCGCGCGCACCAGCAGCAGGCTTGCCACGTTCGCGCACGCGATCAGCAGCACGATCGCGACCGCGCCGAAAAAGACCCAGAGCGTGCGGCCGATGCCCCCCACGACGCGATCGCGCAAGGGTACGATGCGCAGGCCCCAGTCCTTGTTCGCCTCGGGGTAGGCGGCCGCCAGCCTGGCCCGAATCGTATCCAGCTCGGCGGCCAGCGCCTCGCGCGACACGCCCTCGCGCTGCCTCCCGATCGCCGTGAAGCCACGCCACGAACGCTCAGCGACGTTGTCCACGCTCGCCGTGAGCGGCTTCCAGGCCTCCACCTCCGCCAGCGACGCGCCGGGAACGAAGGCATCGGCTGGCAGCACGCCGATCACGACGAAGGGCTGGTCGTCGAGCGTGACCGGGCGCCCGACCGCTGTCGGGTCGGCGCCGAGACGCTGCTGCCAGTAGCGATGCGTGAGCAGGACGACCCGGTTCGCGCCGGGCGCCATGTCCCGCTCCTCCATCAGGCGGCCGAGCGCGGGCGCCAGGCGCAGCACCTCGAAGAAGCCGGGCGACGCGATGCCGCCCCGCACCCCCCACGTCTCGCCGCCGCCGGCCGCGATGAACGGCTCGGTGCGGGCCACGCCGGCCCGCTCGAGCGCGCCGCTGTCGCGGTCCCAGTCGGCGACGTTCAGGGGCGACGCCCCGCAGTGGTCGCCGATCGACGGGTTGGTCTCGCACAGCGCCACGACATGGCCGGAGCCCGGGAAGGGGAGGGGGCGCAGCAGCACGCCGTCCACGACCGCGAACATGGCGGTGGTCGCCCCGACGGCCAGGCCGATCGTCACGACGACCGCCGCCGTGAACGACGGCGCCTTCAGCAGGGTGCGCAGCGAGACGCGGACTTCGCGCAGGAGCGTGTCCAGCATGACGCGTCGGTGCGGCAAGTCGTGTGCCACGGACGAGGCGGCGGCACGGGCTGTTTTCGCGCCCGGGGACAGCCGACCCGCGGCCACCTGTCCGGGCGCGGGACGAGCCCGTCCGGGAACGGACGGCAGGCGGGCGGGCCCCGCCGGCAGGGACGCCGGCGCTACTGGAAATAGGAGCCTGATCCCGTTGACGCGGCCGCCGGGCTCCGCCTATCCTCGCTAGGTCATGCCAAATCCCGTGAACGTTCTCTGTATCGGCGCCGGCTACGTCGGCGGCCCGACGATGGCCGTCATCGCCGACCGGTGCCCGCACGCCCGCGTCACCGTCGTCGACATCAACGCGAGCGCGCATCGCCGCCTGGAACAGCGACACGCTGCCGATCTACGAGCCGGGGCTCGACGAGGTCGTCGGGCGCGCGCGCGGCCGCAACCTCTTCTTCTCGACCGACATCGACTGCGGCATCCGCGACGCCGACATCATCTTCGTGTCGGTGAACACGCCGACCAAGACGTTCGGCGAGGGCGCGGGCCGCGCGGCCGACCTGCAGTACTGGGAGAAGACGGCCCGGCAGATCCTCGCGCAACGTCGACGCGCAACAAGATCGTCGTCGAGAAGTCCACGCTGCCCGTCCGCACGGCGGAGGCGATGGAGCGCATCCTCAACAGCAACGCCCGCGGCCTGCGCTTCGAGGTGGTGTCGAACCCCGAGTTCCTCGCCGAAGGCACCGCCGTCACGGACCTCGAGAACCCCGACCGCGTGCTGATCGGCGTCGCACGAGACGCCCGAGGGGCTGCGCGCGCGCCGCGCCGTGGCCGACATCTACGCCACCTGGGTGCCGCGCGAGCGGATCATCGAGTCGAACCTCTGGAGCGCCGAGCTGTCGAAGCTGACGGCCAACGCCTTCCTGGCGCAGCGCATCTCGTCGATCAACTCGATCTCGGCGCTCTGCGAGGTCGACCGAGGCCGACGTGGACGAGGTGGCGTACGCCATCGGCACCGACTCGCGCATCGGCCCGCGCTTCCTGAAGGCGAGCGTCGGCTTCGGCGGCTCGTGCTTCCAGAAGGACATCCTCAACCTCGTCTACATCTGCGAGTAGCTACGGCCTGCACGAGGTGGCGCGCTACTGGGAGTCGGTCGTGCGCATGAACGACTGGCAGGAGAGCGCGCTTCGTCCGCCGCATGCTGGCGAACATGTTCAACACGGTGGCGGGCAAGCGGATCGCGCTGTTCGGGTTCGCGTTCAAGGCGAACACGGGCGACACGCGCGAGTCGCCGGCGCATTGCCGTCACCCGGCAGCTGCTCGACGAGCGCGCGCACGTCGTCATCACCGACCCGAAGGCGCTCGACAACGCGCGGATCGACCTGGCCGGCGCTGGACGGGCAGCGTCGAGTTCGAGACCGGACCCCTACAAGGCGGCCGCACGGGCGCGCACGCCATCGCCGTGCATGACCGAGTGGGACGTGTACCGGACGCTCGACTACGAGCGGATCCTCGCGTCGATGGAGCAGCCCGCCTTCATCTTCGACGGCCGGAACATCCTCGACCACCGGCGCCTGTTCGAGCTGGGGTTCAACGTGTTCCCGATCGGGCAAGAGCCCGCTGCAAGCACGCCTGAGGGGGTGTATCCTTCGCAGGCGTATGCCCGACGCCCGAACCCTGCCCCGGCTGCTCGAGACCAGCGCCGGCCGTTTTCCCGACAACGTCTTCCTGCTCGAGAAGCGCACCGACCGGTACGAGGGAACGACGTACCGGGAGGTGCGCGACCGGGTGCACCGCTTCGCCGCCGGCCTGATGGACCTGGGCCTGGCGAAGGGCGACCGGGTCGGCCTCATCTCCGAGGGGCGCAGCGACTGGGTCGTCGCCGAGCTGGGGATTCTCTGCTGCGGCGCCGTGGACGTCCCGATCTCGGTGAAGATCGACGAGCCGTCCGCGCTGAAGTTCCGCCTCCTGCACTCCGGCTGCCGGATGGTGGTCGTCTCGCGCAGCCAGGTCGAGAAGATCCGCGCGATCAGGAACGACCTGCCCGATCTGCAGCTCACGATCGTCCTCGACCGGCTCGAGTCGTTCGAGGCCGGCGAGGCCTGGGCCGGCGACATCGTCGCGCGGGGTGAGCGGCGCCTCGAGGCCGGGCGCGCGGAGTTCGAGACGCGCTGGCAGGCGATCGCCGAGGCCGACCCCGCCAACATCTGCTACACCTCGGGGACGACGGCCGATCCGAAGGGGATCGTGCTGACCCACCGCAACTACACGGCGAACATCGAGCAGGGGGTGGCCACCATCCGCCCGCAGCCCGACTGGGTGCTGCTGAACGTCCTGCCGTGGGACCACGCCTTCGGCCACACCTGCGGCATCTACATGATGATGATGAGCGGCGCGGCGCTCGCCTCGGTGCAGGCGGGCCGCAGCGCGATGGAGGCGGTGAAGAACATCCCGCTCAACATCCGCGAGACGCGCCCGACCATCTTCCTCAGCGTTCCAGCCATCGCGAAGAACTTCCGGAAGAACATCGAGAAGGGGGTGCGCGACAAGGGACCCCGGGCCGCGGCGCTGCTCGAGAAGGCCCTGCGGACGGCGTACGCCTACAACGCCGAGGGGTGGAATCGCGGCGCGGGCGCCAGGAAACTGCGCAAGCCGCTCGTCCTCCTCTACGACCGGCTGCTGTTTCGCAAGATCCGCGAGAACTTCGGCGGGCGGCTGCAGTACTTCGTCGGCGGAGGGGCGCTGCTCGACATCGAGCTGCAGCGCTTCTTCTACGCGATCGGCATCCCGATGCTGCAGGGGTACGGCCTCACCGAGGCCGCGCCGGTGATCTCGGCGAACACGCTCGATCACCACAAGCTCGGGTCGTCGGGGCGGGTGCTGCCCGACATGGAGGTCCGCATCTGCGACGGCGAGGGGCGCGACCTCCCGGTGCTCGGGCGCGGCGAGATCGTGGTCCGCGGCGAGAACGTGATGGCCGGCTATTGGCTGAACGAGACGGCGACCGCCGAGGCCATCCGCGACGGCTGGCTGTACACCGGCGACCTCGGCTACCTCGACGAGGACGGCTTCCTCTACGTGCTGGGGCGGGTGAAGAGCCTGCTCATCGCGGACGATGGGGAGAAGTACAGCCCCGAGCTGATCGAGGAGGCGATCACCGGGGGGTCGCCGTACGTCGAGCAGGTGATGCTCTACAACGATCAGTCGCCGTACACGACGGCGCTGCTGGTGCCCTCGCGCGACGCGCTGCGCGGGTGGCTGAAGCAGCGCGGGCTGTCGGCGAAGACGCCGGAGGGGCAGGAGGCGGTGCTCCGGTTGATCGAAGGGGAGATCGCGGCGTACCGCGAGGGCGGCGCGCGGGCCGGGGTGTTCCCCGGGCGGTGGCTGCCGTCGGCGGTGGCTGTGCTCGGCGAGGGGTTCAGCGAACAGAACCACCTGCTCAACTCGACGCTGAAGATGGTGCGCGGGAAGATCGTCGACTACTACCGCAGCCGGATCGACTACCTCTATACGCCCGAGGGGCGGTCGATCCTGAACGGGCAGAACAGGACGATCGTGAGCCGGCTGGAATAGCGAGCGAGCCGGGGCTCAAAACCCCGGCGACTGTCGTCCCTGTTCGTCCACCCAGCACGGCGCCCAGGCGAGGGCCACCAGCTGCACGGCGATCCCGGTCTTCTTCGGCGCGATCGTCCAGCTTCTCGAGCGGCCCCGCCGTCATCGTCGTCTCGATTGTGGCCGCCTGCGCCGCCAGCTCGGCCTCGAGCGCGGCGACCTGCTGCTGCAGGCCCTCCACCGTCTCGGCCGCCCGCTTGACGTCCTCCGACTCCTTCATCGTCCGGCCCACGCCGCGCGCGGCCGTCGTGGCGCGGCCGAGCGTCGAGGTCGCTGACCTTCTTGCGGCCCATCAGCGCGCCGAGCAGCGTCGCGCCGAACGAGATGGCGGTCTGCATCTTCTGCGTGCTGGCCTGGTTCTGCTCGCGCTCGCGCGCGTCCTGGGCGCGGCGCAGGCGGTCCTGGAGTTGCGCCAGCCGCTTCGGCGTACTGCTCGCGCAGCTCGGCCACCGCCTGGTCGCGGCGCTCGCGCGCGGCCTGCTGCAGGCGAACGCGGAAGTCGCCCTCGGTCTCGCCCGGCGTTCGAGACCAGCGACAGCGCCGACGAGCGGAACAGGCTCAACTTGCGCGATCCGTAGACCCACGAGACGAACGCCTTCTGCCACGCGTCGTAGCTCTTCGGCTTGAGCGCGGTCGGCGGCAGCGGGGCGAACGACGCTCCCGCGGCCGGTTCCGACTCGAGGTCGCCCGGGGTGAAGGGCGCTGTCGGCGGCCTGCGCCCAGTCCACCGGCACGGCGGCCGTCGCGCGACCGGCGTCACCGCCTGCAGCGTCTCGGAGGCCTCGACTTTTGCCTTCGGGTCGGCGAAGCGGACCTGCGCCGCGCCGAACAGCATCGGCTGGTAGACGAGGCGCGCGCCCGCGGGGGCGGAGCCGCGGACGGGGAGGAAGAACTGGGAGACTGACGGGGGCAGAACAGGCACGGGCCTCGGCGCGGCACCGGACAGGGACGGCGCACGGCGGCGGAGGTGGTTGCGGGCGCATTGGAGGCCGGTGCCGCGTGTCGCCGGCACGGAGGCCGGCGCTGCTGAGCGGCTGCCGGCTGTCCGCTGTCGGCCTTGCCGGCTGTCGGTGAGCTTCCTGATCTCCTGCCGTCCCAGCGGGCCGCGCAGGTACGACATCGCCCAGCGCGTCTCGAAGACGACCGGCTCGTCCTCGTGCACGTTGTTCATCAGGAAGACGCGGCTGCCGAGCCCCGCGAGCGTCTGCTCCATCTGCCCGCGGTCGAACGACTGGCCCGCGCCGCGCCGCCGCGCCCTCGAGCCCGTCGAGCACGCGCGCCTTGTCGCGCTCGGTCTGCAGGCGGCCGAGGAACCAGGTGCCCGCGTTCGACAGCCCCTTGTAGTCGAGGTCCACCGGGTTCTGCGTGGCGAGCACGACGCCGAGGCCGAAGGCGCGGCGCCTGCTTGAGCAGCGTCAGCATCGGCGTCTTCGACGGCGGGTTCGCGACCGGCGGGAAGTAGCCGAAGATCTCGTCCATGTAGAGCAGCGCGCGCAGGCTGGTCGTGCCCGCGCTGCGTCCGCATCCACGCCGACCATCTCGTTGAGCAGCAGCGTCACGAAGAACATCCGCTCGGCGTCGGCGAGGTGCGCGATCGAGAGGATCGACACCCGCGGCTTGCCCGTCGGGCGTGTAGAGCAGCCGCTGCGACGTCGAGCGGCTCGCCCTCCATCCAGGCGGCGAAGCCGGGCGAGGCCAGCAGGTTGTTGAGCGCCATCGCCAGCGCGAAGCGGTCCTTCGCGGGGTAGAACGACTCGAGGTCGAGCACGCCGACGCTGGTCGAACGGCGGCGTTCTGGATCTGCTGGATCAGCGCCGCCAGGTCGAGGTCCTGCCCTGCCGCCAGGCGCGCGTCGAGGATGGTCGAGAGCAGGATGTGCTCGCGGCTGCGGATCGGGTCGGCGTCGATGCCGAGCAGGCCGAGCAGGCTGGTCGACGGTGGTCGCGACGCGCTCGCGCAGCAGCTCGGCGTCGTCGGCACGCCTCGCCGGCGGCGCGGCGAACGACCTGAGGATCGACAGCGGGCATGCCCGGCCTCGCTGCCGGGCGTGTAGATGGCGAAGTCGGCCGCGGCGCGCAGGCGCGCGATGCGCTCGCCGTCCTGCCCCCACTCGGCCAGGCCCTTCGTCCACAGCGTCCGCCTGCTGCGCCGCGAACTCGTCGGCGGTGAGCCCCTTGCGCGCGCGCCTCGTCCGGGTCGACCCAGGGCCGGAAGTCCTCGGGGCGGAGCTCCGGGAAGGTCAGCAGCAGGTTGCCGAGGTCGCCCTTGGGGTCGATCGACGATCGCGGGGATGCCGTCGATGGCGGCCTCCTCGAGCAGCGCAGAGGCAGAGGCCCGGTCTTGCCGCTGCCGGTCATGCCGACGCAGACGGCGTGCGTGACGAGGTCGCGCGAGTCGTAGAGCAGCCAGCCGTCGCCG
Organism: uncultured Acidobacteriota bacterium; assembly: GCA_963813585.1. Lineage (GTDB taxonomy): Bacteria > Acidobacteriota > Vicinamibacteria > Vicinamibacterales > Fen-181 > JARKSS01. The sequence continues at coordinate 4,656,081 of CAWEZL010000001.1, read as the reverse complement.
CGCTTGCCCGTGGCCGAGGTCGTACGGCCGGCCGAGGTAGAAGGCGCCGAGCTTCTCGAAGTCCTGCATTATGGGGGGATTTTAATCAATCCCGATTGGGATTGTCGTCAGTGAATCTCGCGCCAGCGCTGGTCGCGGCTGGACCAGCGGTACCGGGCGTCGCAGGCGGGGCAGACGAAGCGGTGTTCGATCGAGGAAGCGCCGGTCAGGCCACGTGCGACGTAGCTCCGCTCGAGCTCGAGGGCCACCCGGCAGCGGGGGCACCGCTTGCCCGGCGGCGGGGCCGTGTCGGGCGTAGTCGTGGCAGGGCGGGGTGCGCGGATATCGGCCATGGTCGGTCGGCGCCGGCTTTCTGCTGCCTGACGCTGCAAGGGTAGCAGAAATTGGCCTAAACCGTTCGGGACGAATTTCAGTTTCTGCCACCCCTCGGAGGTGGCAGAAACTGAAATTCGTCCCGAACGATTTAGAATGTGCCCGGAGGACCGGTGCGCCTACACGAACTGTTCGTCCACACCGCGAAGAAGCACGCGAAGAAGCTGGCCGTCGTGGACCGCGCGACGGGGCAGCGGGTCACCTACAAGGATGCCCTGCTGCGCGCCCTGATCCTCTCGTCCAAGCTGAAGGGGCACGACGAGGGGTTCGTCGGCGTGATGGTCCCGACCAGCGCCGGGTGCATGTACGCGACGCTCGCCGTCCTGATGAGCGGCCGCACCCCGGTCATGATCAACTACTCGACCGGCGCCGCGGACAACTGCCGCGACGCGCAGCGCCGCCTGGCCTTCAGCACCATCCTCACCTCGAGAGCGCTGCTCGCCCGGATCAACTGCCCGCTCATCGACGGGATGGTCTGCCTCGAGGACCTCGCCGCCGGGATCTCCATCCTCGACAAGCTGAAGGGGGTGGCCCGGGCGGCGCGGTCGGCTCACCGCATCATCGCCCATCTCCCCGCCGGGGACGCCGAGCAGTACGCCGTGGTGCTGTTCACGAGCGGCAGCGAGAAGGATCCGAAGGCGGTGCCGCTGACGCACGCGAACCTCCTGGCCAACCTCGAGGGGGTCGCCTCGGTCGTCGACTTCAGCGCCGAGGACGTGATGATGGCGAACCTGCCGTTCTTCCACGTCTTCGGCCTCACCGTGAACATGTGGCTCCCGCTCTGGCAGGGGATGACGATCGTCACCTACGCGAACCCGCTCGAGTTCCGATCCGTCTGCCAGGCCGTGCGCGACGAGAAGGCGACGGTGATGGTCGGCACGCCGGCCTTCCTCAACGGGTACCTGCAGAAGTCCGAGCCGGGCGACTTTGCGACGATCCGGCTGCTCATGAGCGGCGCCGACAAGTGCACCGAGGCGCTGCGCCGCGGGTGGTGGGAGAAGCACCGCGTCATCCTGCTCGAGGGGTACGGCACGACGGAGACGAGCCCGGTCATCTCGGTCAACACGCCGGATCACAACCGGCCGGGGTCCGTGGGGCAGGCGCTGCCCAACGTCGAGGTGCGCCTCGAGCACTACGAGACCGGCGAGGAGTGCGGGGTCAACGAGATCGGGAAGGTGCTCGTGAAGGGGCCCAACGTGATGAAGGGGTACTTCGACGACTTCGAGACCACCTCGCTGCACCTGCGCCACGGCTGGTACGACACGGGCGACATGGGCTACATGGACGGCGACCGCTACCTGTGGCACGTGGGGCGCCTCCGCCGGTTCCTGAAAGTGGGCGGCGAGATGGTGTCGCTCGTCCGCGTCGAGGACGTGCTCGAGCGGCTGCTCCCGGCCGACTGCCAGTGCTGCGTCGTCGAGGTGCCCGACGCGACGCGCGGCGCGCGCATCGTCGCGGCGGTCACGCAGGGGGTGGACGAGAAGCAGATCCTCGCGCAGATGGCCGAGTCGCTGCCGCGGATCGCCCTGCCGAAGCAGTTCGTCGTGCTGCCCGAGCTGCCGAAGATGAGCAGCGGCAAGCTCGACTTCCGCACGATCACCGAGATGGTCCGCGACACCGTGCAGAAGCGCGATCCCCAGTAGCGCCGGCTCGACCTGCAGCACGTACGAATCGGGCCGGCGGCAGGGTATCAGAAATGAACGGAGCCGCCGCCGGTGGCGGGCGTCTAATACCAGTGACGGCCGGCGGGCGGAGCCGCAGCCGCTCATTCAGAGGAGGCCGTCATGGCCGCGCCGCATGGAATCAAGCTCGTCACGCTCGGCTGGCAGACGTGGGCGATCCTGGCGATCGTGCTGACGGTCGCCGTGCTCGTCGGCATGCTGGTCGTCTGGTAGGGGACGCCGGGCGGGCGAGCCCCTCAGTGCGACGCCGCCGGTTCGGGGACGGGGTACGCGCCGCCGGGCAAGGGGCGGGCCACAACCTCGACCGTGTGGATGAGGTCGCCGAGCGGCGAGGCGTCGCCGTTCGCCGCGTTCGCGGCGACGTGGAAGACGACGTTGCCGGGGGCCTGGGCGGGCGCGCGCCACTCGACGACCCAGGTGAGCTTTCCGGGCGGCGCGATCTTCGAGCCGGCCGCCGTGTGCTGGGCGAACTGCACCCCCTTCTCGCCGGTCACGACCTGCGTCCGCGGATCGAGGGCCCGGAGCGTCCCCGCCTGCGCGCCGACCGACGGGCGCGACTGAAAGCGCGCCGCGATCTCGAACCCGCCCACCGCCAGGTTCCGGCGGGCCAGCGTCACCCGTAGTTGGTAAGTCCGGCCGGCGCGGTACTCGCGCGGTGCCTCCAGCGCCAGCGTCCCGTCGCGCGGGCCGGGGGGCTGCCCCTGGTGGCACTGCGTGCAGGTCGGCTCGCCGAATCCGCCCGTCAGGCCGGGCATCGGGCCGTTCTGGTAGGCCGAGAGCACCGGGAGCGCGAGGAGGAGCGCCCCGCCCAACGCCAGCAGCCGCCGCATGGCTTATGATGCGATACTGGAGGGCAGGGAATCAACAACAGGAGGCCCCCCATGCGTCCTTGGTCCCGCGCGGCGTCCGCCTGCGCGGCGATGGTCGCGGTCGCCGTTTGCGCGGTGTCGCTCTCGGCCGACCGGCCAGCCCGGCCGTCCGACCCGGCCGTCACCGTCGCCTTCCAGGAGTGGCCGACGCCCACGGCCAAGAGCTTCCCGCACGACCCGGCGGTCGCGCCCGATGGCGGCGCCTGGTATACCGGGATGCGGGCGAACCTGTTGGGGCGGCTCGACCCGGCCACGGGCGACATCAAGGAATTCAGGCTCCCGACAGAAAACAGCGGCCCGCACGGCATCGTGGCCGACGCCGCGGGGAACATCTGGTACACGGGCAACTACGCCGGCCTCATCGGAAAGCTCGACCCGAAGAGCGGCAAGGTGATCGAGTACAAGATGCCCGACCCGAAGGCCCGCGACCCGCACACGCTGATCTTCGACCAGGCCGGCACGCTCTGGTTCACGGTGCAGGGGGGCAACTTCCTGGGCCGTCTCGATCCAAAGAGCGGCAAGGTCGATCTCATTCCGGCGCCGACCCCCGACTCCCGTCCCTACGGTATCGTCGTCAACTCGCGGGGCGTGCCGTTCTTCGACCTGTTCAACACCAACAAGATCGGCAGCATCGACCCGAAGACGATGGCGGTCAGGGAGTACCCGCTGCCTTCCGCCGGGGCGCGGCCGCGCCGGATCGCGATCGGGCAGGGGGACGTCGTCTACTACACCGACTACGCGCGCGGGATGCTGGGCCGGCTCGATCCCGCCACCGGCAAGGTGACCGAGTTCGCGTCACCGGGCGGACCGGCCTCGCGTCCCTACGCGATGGCCGTCACCAGCGACGGCGCGGTGTGGTTCAGCGAGTCGGGCGTCGAGCCGAACACCCTGGTGCGCTTCGACCCGGCTGCCGCGAAGATGCAGGCCTGGCCAATCCCGTCGGGCGGCGGCGTCGTGCGGCACATGGTGGCCGCGCCGAACGACGAGCTGTGGCTGGCCTGCAGCGGTGTCGACCGAATCGCCCGCGCGCGTATCGTGGGGTCAGGTCTTGCATTTCTGCGTTTTGAATCGTGGGGTCAGGTCTTGCATTTCTGCATTCTGCACATCCAACCGGGGTCAGACCTTGCAATGCAGAAATGCAAGACCTGACCCCACCTGAGAGAGGAGGACCGATGCGTAAGCTCGCCTTCACCACCGCCGCCGCCATCGCGTTCGCGTTCGCCGCCACCGCCGGCGCCCAGCAGACCACGCCGGTGCACCCCGGCAAGGGCGGCAGCCCCCACGTCAAGACACAGTGGACCGTGGACGGCGCCGCCATCGCGATCACCTACGGCCGCCCGTCGCTCAAGGGCCGGACGGTCGGCAAGGAGGTCGCTCCCATCGGCAAGGAGTGGCGCACGGGGGCCGACGAGGCCACCACGCTCGAAACCGACAAGGCGCTGAGCTTCGGCACGCTGCAGGTGCCGGCTGGGACGTACACGCTGTACACCGTGCCCGGCGAGGGTGGCTGGCAACTGATCGTCAGCAAGAAGTCGGGGCAGTGGGGCGTCCCTTACCCCGCGGGTGAGGACCTCGGCCGGGTGCCGATGACGGTCGAGAAGGCGGCGACGCCCGTCGAGCAGCTCACCCTCTCGATTGACGACACGCCGAGCGGCGGCACGCTGAGCGTCGCCTGGGGTGGGACGAAGGCGAGCACCGCCTTCACGGTCGCCAAGTGACGAGGTAACGGCGAGGCCACATGGACGTGCGGCCGGTCAGCCTGCCCGAGGTGCACGGCAGCGTCGGCGTGCCGCATGGAGCCGGGTTCTGGCGGAAGCTGTTCGCCTTCGCCGGCCCCGGCTACCTCGTCGCGGTCGGTTACATGGACCCGGGGAACTGGGCCACCGACCTGGCGGGGGGCGCGCGCTACGGCTACCGGCTGCTGTCGGTCGTCTTCATCTCGAACCTGCTGGCGATCCTCCTCCAGGCGCTGGCCGCCCGGCTCGGGATCGCCAGCGGGCGCGACCTGGCCCAGGCGTGCCGCGACCGCTACCCGCGGGGCATCGCGATCGCGCTCTGGGTCCTCGCCGAGGTGGCCATCGCGGCGACCGATCTCGCCGAGGTCATCGGCTCGGCCATCGCGCTGAACCTCCTCTTCGGCCTGCCGATGGCGATCGGCGTCTGCCTCACGTCGCTCGACGTCCTCATCGTCCTCTACCTGCAGCACCACCGCTTCCGCTACGTCGAGGCGCTGGTCGTGCTGCTCATCGCCGCGATCGGCGGCGCCTTCGCGCTCGAGCTGTACTTCTCGAAGCCGGACGTCCTGGGGGTGCTCCTGGGGTTCCTGCCGACCTCCGACCTGCTGCGCGACCGCGAGATGCTCTACATCGGCGTCGGCATCCTGGGCGCGACGGTCATGCCCCACAACCTCTACCTGCACTCGTCGATCGTGCAGACGCGCAAGTACGGCGACAGCGACGCGAGCCGGGCCGAGGCGGTGAAGTTCGCGACGCTCGACTCGACCCTCGCGCTGACCTCCGCGCTCTTCATCAACGGGGCGATTCTCGTGGTCGCCGCGGCCGCGTTCCATGGCACCGCCTACGAGCACGTCGCCGACCTCTCGGACGCCTACACGCTGCTCGCGCCGCTGGTCGGCACCTCGCTGGCATCCACGCTGTTCGCGGTGGCGCTGCTCTTCGCGGGACAGAACGCCACGCTCACCGGCACGCTGGCGGGGCAGATCGTGATGGAGGGCTTCCTCAACCTGCGCCTGCGCCCCTGGCTGCGCCGCCTCGTCACGCGCGGCATCGCCATCGTCCCGGCGCTCATCACGGTCGTGTTGTACGGCGAACAGGCCGCTGGCGAGCTGCTGATCCTCAGCCAGGTGATCCTCAGCCTCCAGTTGCCGTTCGCGATCTTCCCGCTGGTGATGTTTGCCGGCGACCGCCGGATAATGGGGAGGCTGGCCATCGGGCGAGGCCTGAAGCTGGCGGCGTGGCCGGCCGCCGTGCTGATCGCCGGCCTCAACGCGTGGCTGCTGGTCCAGGTGATCGCCGGGCTGGTGTGAGCACGATGTACACGCTGATCCTGGTCGCCATCGAGCACAGCGCGGCCGACGAGACCATCGTCGAGCACGTCGAGGCGCTCGCCCGGCTCGCGGGGAGCCGCCTGCTGCTGGTCCACGTTGCCGACGGGTGGGCCGCGCGGCACTTCGACGAGCTGAACCTTCGCGAGTCGGAGGAGATGCGCGAGGACCAGGCCTACCTCGAGGCGATCGCGGGCGGGCTGCGGGCCAGGGGATTCGAGGTCGAGTCGCTCCTGGCCATGGGTGACCCCGCCACCGAGATCTGCCGCGTCGCACGCGAGCGCCCGGTCGATCTCATCGCGATGGCCACGCACGGCCACCGCGGTGTGAGCGACCTCATCCACGGCCAGACGGTCGATGCGGTCCGGCACCGGGTTTCGGTTCCCGTGCTGCTGCTCCGCGCCAGGCGGACGAGCTGAAATCGGTCGCGTATAATCCCCCGCAGTTCCCCCGGGACGGGCCCATCCCCAATGACCGACCAGCAGGACGGCACCGAGAAGCTCCACGGCTGGAAGGAAATCGCCAGGCACTTCGATCGCACGCCTCGGACCGTGCAGCGCTGGGAGCGCGAGTTCCGCCTGCCGATCCACCGCATCGGTCTCGGGAAGGCCGAGGTGGTCTACGCGCTGCGCTCGGAGCTGGAGGCGTGGGGGCGGGAGCGGGCGGCGCTGCCGCCAATCGAAACCGCGCCCGAGAGCGCGAACCCGCCGCCGGTCGAGCAGTCGCTGGCCATGCCTGCCCCGTGGGCGAAGGATTCGCTGCCCCCGACCGCGCGTGGGCACCGGCGCCGGCGGCGATGGTGGGGCGGCCTGGCCCTCCTGTGTGTCGTGCTCGGGGCGGTGCTGATTTCGTGGCGGCTGGCGACCTGGCATCCTGGCGACCGGCTTCCGGCCGCCACGAAGGCGGTCGTCGAGGCCAACACGTTGCGCGTGCTGGCGGCCGACGGGCGCGAGCTGTGGTCTTACAGGTTCGAGCACCCGGTCGAGGAGGCCTCCTACGTCCACCCACGCTTCCCTCTCTCCCGCCCCCTGCAGTTCGAGGACCTCGACGGCGACGGGACGCGCGAGTTGCTGGCGGTGGCCACGTTCACGGAGCCCGGGCGCGGATACGAGCTTCACTGCTTCGAGGCCGACGGCAGGAGGCGGTTCACGTGGACTCCGTCGCGCAGCGTGACGTATGGCGCCAACCGATGGGAACCGCCCTACTCCGTGTACTCGGCCCTGGTCGCGAACACCGGCGGCCCACCCACCTTGTGGGTGAGCGCGGTACATCACCTGTACTTCCCCGCAGTGCTCTCCAAACTGGACCGCACGGGTCGGATCGAGGAAGAGTTCTGGACCGACGGGCACATCACCGCCCTGGCGTCAGGCGATCTTCTTGGCAGGCAGGTGCTGCTGGCCGGGGGCACACACAACGAGTTCAAGGGAGCCGGATTCGTGGTGGTCGATCAGGCGAACGCGTCGGGATCCACGCCGGCGCTGAATCCTGCTTATCGCTGTGACGACTGCCCTCCCGGGCAACCTCTTGCGTCGATCGTCTTTCCCGTGCCCGACCTGCCGGCGACGATCGCGGAAGGCCGTCTCCCGGGCGTTATGAACTTCTTGCCGAACGACGCGGGAGGCCTGTCGGTCGGTGTGGGCTTCCGCCTGGCGCCGACTGACCGCGACCGGGACGACTTCCCCGCCATAGGCGCCTTGTACGAGTTCGACAAGGACCTGCGACCGATCCGCGCCGAGTTCTCCGCTCAGTACATCGACGCTCACCGCCGTGCCGAGGAAGCGGGCCTGCTCGACCACCCGTTCGACCCGAAGGTCGAAGAGCGGCAACTCTTCCCGATCCTCTCGTGGAACGGCAGCACCTACGTGCCCGTTTCGCCGGCTGGCCGCTGACTCCTACAGCGCGCCGGCGCCGCCGCAGTCGGTGCAGGTGCCGGTGCCGCGGCACCGCGCGCATCCGGTCCGCCGTCCGTGGCACGCGGGGCAGATGCCGGTACCCGCGCACCCGGCGTACTCGGCCAGGGTGTGGTTGTCGGAGAGTGTCAGGTTGGTGGAAGGCATGTCGCGTCCCCCGTCACTTGGCGGCCCGGAAGCTCATGGCCACCCTGACCAGCGCGGCGACGATCATCGACAGCGCGATGCCGAAGCCGACCGGGTGGCTCCAGACGATCGTCACGAACCGATCCTGGACCGAGAGGTCACGCCAGGTGGCGTCCATCTCCTCGATCCGCCCGAGCGCCAGGAACGCTGCCGACACGAGGCTGACGAGCCCCGACAAGACGACGCCCGCCCCGGCGAAGCGGGTCGCCCCGGCGAGGGCGGGCGCCGGGGGCTGGTCGAACTCGCGCCCCCGCTCGACCATGCGCTCCTGGGCGTCGCGATCCACCTTCAGGAAGTCGGGCCGGACGTCGCGGCTTCCTGCCGTCGCGACCGGCGTGAGGTTGTATGATTTGCGCACGAAGAAGTCGACCGCCTTCAGCACGACCCACAGGACGAGCAGGCCCGCGAAGACGAGCAGCACCCCGTCGATCCACGCCGCCGCCGCGGGTGGAATCCGGGCGTCGCCGAGAGCGCTCACGGACATGGGGTAGTCTCCGGGTGAGTTGTGCGGGTGAAGACGCGCGACGAGGCTCGAACGGCCATCGCGTTCGTCCGTGTTCCGCCGAGGGATTCGTACGTGGGGAAGGTGACCCGGTGCCGGCACCGATTATGGACCGGCCGGCAGGCTTGTCAAGCCCGGGAACGGGCAGCCTGGGAACGGAAAGACGGAGGAGGCGCACATCATGGGATCAGAGATGAATCGGCGTGAGTTCCTCGCGGGAACGGCGGCGGCCGCCGCCTTCACGATCGTGCCGCGGCGGGTCCTCGGGGGCCCGGGCTACGTCGCGCCGAGCGACCGGATCACGCTGGGGTGCGTCGGCTTCGGCACCCAGGCGATCCGCGAGATCGGCGGCGCCCTGGCCAGCCCCGACGTCGAGGTGGTGGCGGTCTGCGACGTCGAGAAGGACGGCGTCAACTACCTGGAGTGGGGGAAGGACCAGCTCCGCGGCGAGATCCGGCAACTGCTCGAGGAGCCGTCCTGGCGCGAGGGATTCAACCACGTGCCGGGCGGCCGCGACGTCGGCAAGGAGATCGTGGACACCTACTACCGCAAGTTCCGCGGGGGCGGGGTGTCGAAGGGGTGCGCGACCTACGCGGACTTCCGCGAGATGCTCGAGAAGGAGAAGGATCTGACGGCGGTAAAGGTGATGACGCCCGACCACACCCACGCCGCCATCTCCATCGCCGCCCTCAAGAAGGGGCTGAACGTCGTCGTCCACAAGCCGCTGGCGAACCGGGTGCTCGAGGCCCGCGCCGTCATCGAGGCCGCGCGGGCGGCGAAGCGCCACACCCACTTCCTGCCCGCCAGCGAGGGCACGAACCAGAAGCTCGCGCTGGACATGGTGAAGAACGGCGCCATCGGGACGCTGCGCGAGATCCACAACTGGTCGATGCGCCCGATGTGGCCGCAGTTCCCGACCCTGCCGGCCGACACGCCGCCGGCGCCCGCCGGCTTCGACTGGGACCTCTGGCTGGGCCCGTCGCTCGACCGGCCGTACCACCCGAACTACACGCACACCAACTTCCGGGGGTGGTACGAGTTCGGCGGCGGATCGCTCGCCGACATGGGGCACTACAGCCTCTGGCCAATCTTCCAGTACCTCGAGCTCGACCCGCCGACGAGCGTCGAGTCCACGCCGACCCACGTCTGCGCCTCGGCCGACGAGGTCTGCTTCCGGATCAGGAACGACTACTCGTTCCCGGCCGCCTGCACCATCCGGATGCGGTTCGCCGCGACCCCTGGACTTCGCTCGGGGTCGTCCCGAGCCACGTCGAGGGACGAGGGCAGCCGGCCGGCACTCGACCTCTTCTGGTATGACGGCGGGATCAAGCCGCCCGTGCCCGAGGAGCTGATGGCCGAGAACAAGGAGCTGGCCGAGGAGGGGATGCTGTTCGTGGGCGATACGGGGAAGATCCTGGGCGGCTTCCGCATGGAGGACCCGCAGGTCATCCCCGAGGCGAAGATGAAGGCCTACCGCAAGGCGAACAACATTCCCGAGCCGGCGCCGCCGCAGCCGCGCGAGCGCCGCGCGCGCGACGAGCGGCCGGGGCCGTCACCGCGCGACGTGGCCTGGATCAACGCCTTCAAGGGAGGGCCGGCCAGCTACGGCGACTTCCTGCTGGGCGGGTCGATCTCCGACGCCTTCAACCTGGCGGCGATCTCGCTGCGGCTCGGTGGCCGACGCCTGCTGTGGGACGCGAAGGCCGCGACGATCACGAACGTGGCCGAGGCGAACAAGTACCTCACGCGCGAATACCGCGCCGGGTGGCAACTGTAGGGGCGGAAGAGGCCGAGAACGCGTCCGCTCGTCTGGAAGCGACGAACGGGATGGAGGGATGATGTCTTCAGTGACGAGACGGGAGTTCATGGAGAGGGCGGGCGCGGCCGGCGCGGCCGCGCTCGTGGTGGGCGGCGGCGCGCGGCTTCGCGCGAACCCGCTCGGCCTGCCGATCGGGGCCCAGGTCTATCCGGTGCGATCGATGCTCGGCGACTTCCCGGCCTTCGTGAAGATGATGGCCGGCATCGGCGTCACGCGCCTCGAGCTGTGCTCGCCGCTCGGCTACGGCGCCGAGTTCGCCTCGCTGGCCAGCGGGAAGGAGGTCCGGCAGATCCTGGCCGACCACGGCATGAAGGCCGAGAGCAGCCACTTCGGCCTCGACGAGCTGAGGAAGGGCCAGGCGAAGAGCATCGAGTGGGCGAAGGAGGTCGGCATCACGCACATGGTCGTCGCCACGCTCGGCCAGGGAAACGGCGGGAACGCGCCGACCCTCGACCAGGTGAAGCGCGCGGCCGACGAGTACAACGCCATCGCCGCCGGGGCCGCCAAGGCCGGCCTGCAGCAGGGGCTGCACAACGAGGGGTTCGAGATCTCGATGGTGGACGGCCGCCGGACCTACGACATCCTCCTCGAGCTGCTCGACCCGAAGCTGGTGAAGTTCCAGTTCCAGATGTCCACGATCACGGCGGGCCTGGTCGGGGCCGAGTACTTCGAGAAGTACCCGGGCCGCTTCAACTCGATGCACCTGCAGGACGTGGACATGAAGGCGCCCGTCCCGCCCCCCTCCGCCGAGGGGCGCCCGGGCCGCCGCCCGCAGGTCGCGGTGGGGAAGGGCAGCATCGACTGGGTGAAGACGTTCAAGGCCGCGAAGCAGGCCGGCGTCGAGAGCTACTTCGTCGAGCAGAACTGGGAGCTGACCCAGCAGAGCGTCGCCTACCTCAAGACGCTCTCGCAGTAGGCGCAGGCGTCCCTGCGGCCGCGGGCCGCCGCGGCCGATACACCGGAGCGATGAGCACCGGTATCGGCCGCGCGGCCCGCCCCGCCGCCCTCGCCCCAATCCTCGCCCTCGCTGTCCTGGTCGCCGCCACGCCTTCGGCGCGCGCCCAGAGTGCGCCCGAGGCCGCCGCCGCTCGCTCGCGGCAGATCCTTGCCGCCCTCGAGTACGGCAACCTGGACGCCGCGCGCACGTACATGACCCAGGACCCGGTCGTCGCCGCGCAGGTGATCGCCGAGCTGGAGAACCCGCGGGGGGCGGCGGCGAAGACCGCCTACCAGGTCCGCCGCCAGGCCCTCGACCTCGCGATGGACGACCTGGCGAAGGCCGTCCACAACGACCCCGAGCTGCGCGGCAGGCTGCTGTCGATCGAGGTGGGCGGCACGGCCGGCGCCCAGGAGCGCGCGCAGCGGCTGGGAGACGACGCGCCCGGGTTCACGGAGAAGTACGCCGACCTCGACTTCCAGTTCCGGACGACCGACCCCGAATCCGCCCGGAAGGTCGCCGAGCACGCCGAGAGAATCCTCGGCCGCGTGCCGAAGGAGATGGGCATCCACGCCTTCTCCGCGATGCAGGCGCCGCAGGTCGCCACCAACACGCGCGACATGGTGCGGATCCAGGCCGACCAGTTCAAGGCCGCCGAGGCCCGGCGGGTCGAGAAGGAGGCCGCCTCCGGCGATGCGATGCACGCCACCGACCTCGACACGTACAACCGGGGCGTCGCCTACGAGATCGACCCGCGGACCGGCCGCCGCTCCCGCGCCTCGATCGACCTCGACGAGCTCTACGACAAGCACGGCCTGGAACCGCCGGCCTGCACGGACGCCGACGCCTTCTCGGTTGCGATCAACGAGCAGAAGAAGTTCTCGGGCCTCGGCGAACCGACCGCGGCGAAGCGCGTGACGCGCGCCGCCGATGCGCTGGCGATGGCGGACTACGGCGCCATCACGCCCGAGGACCGGCAGGTCATCGACCTGGCCGCCGAGATCAACCGGACGCGCGACCCGGCCGCGGCGGTCGGGAAGCTGCCGAAGGAGAGCCCGGTGCGGGCCGACTTCGACCGCCTCGTCGCGAAGGGGGTGCGCCCGGCCGACGCTGCCGCCACCGCCCTCGTCCCGATGACGCGCCAGGCGCAGTCGCTGCTCAAGAAGGCGGTCGAACGGTCGCTCGACGCGAAGCTGGCCGACATCGACAGGGTCACCGCCCTGCCCGACGCCGCGATCGTCGAGGACCTCCGCACCCGGGCCAAGGGGGGCGACCCCACCGCCGAGCGCTTCATGGAGAAGTACGAGCGCACGCGGCGCGCCGACCGGGCCGAGATGGTCAAGGCGGCCCGCGAGCTGATGGTCGAGTCACGGAAGATCGTGCTCGCCGAGACCTTCACGAAGATGGACCCGGAGGTCCGTACGCGCATGGCCAGCGACCCGCGCTGGTCGGGCAACGCGCACGTGCAGAACCTTTCGGCGCTGGCGGAGGTGTGGAACGACAAGGCGCTGGCCGAGCTGTCGGGCCAGGCCACCAACGACCTGCGGCGCAAGGGGGCGGCCGACGGCGACGGGCCCGGCGGCGCGGTGGTGCCCGAGTCGGCCTTCGGCAAGGCGCTCAACCAGTTCGACCAGGCGATGTTCTGGATGGCGATGGGCGGCACCCTCGCCGACGCGTGGAAGAAGCGGAACGAGGCGCTCGCCACCGAGGGGCCCGAGGCGGCGCGGGCGGTGTTCGCCGAGCAGGTGGCGATCAAGGCCGCGGGCCTCGAGTCGAGCCTCATGGCGGCCGTGGCGGTCGAGCGCCTGGGGATCGTGCTCGCGGAAGCGGGCTTCCCCGTCTTCCGATCGGTCATCACGAGCGTTGGCACGGGGATGACGGTCCTCGGCATCGCCGAGGTGACCAAGGCGATCGGCAACGTGGCGTGGCAGTACGCGCAGGAGCCGCTGCTGCGGGCGTACCTCAACCCCACCGGGCCAATCTCGTTCTACCAGGTCTTGAAGGCGCGTCCCGAGACGCTGCGCGCCGACGTCCTCACCTACGCCAGGGACCACAACCTGCCCACCGGCCCCCACGCGACGCGCCAGGTGCTGTCGGCGATGGTGAAGGACTACTTCGGCCGGGCGGGCGCACCGGGCGCGCGCATGAAGGGGATGGAGGACCGGCTCGTGGACATGCTGGTCGTCCACGAGGATCGGAGCTACGACTACCTGTCGCGCGTGAGCGACGCGATCACCCGCGACCTCGTGCGGCAGAAAGGGCCGGCGGCCTCGCCGGCCGAGCGCCCCGCGGTCACGCGGCCGGCAGTGGCCGGCCCGGTGCCGGCGGCTGCGGCAGCCGGCGATCCCAAGGACGAGAAGGACGGAGCCGCGGAGGCCGCCCGCCGCGCGCGCGAACGGCGCAAGGCGCGCATCCGCGATCGCGCCGAGGATACGGGTGCGGCGAAGGCGGCAAAGGAGAAGACCGCCGCCGAGCAGGCCCGGGATCGCGCCGCAGCCGAGGACGAGTGGCGCCGGCTCCAGGAGGAGGGGCGCACCGAGAACGAGGTCCGGCGCGAGCGCGAGGCAGAGGCGCGCGTCCGCCGCGAGAACGAGGCCCGCCTGCGCCGAGAGGCGGAGGAGGCCAGGAAGGCCGGGGTCGACCGCGCGCGCGAGGACGAGGCGGGACGGCTTCGCGACGCCGAATCGGCCAGGGCGCTGCAGCAAGCCGAGGCGCAACGGGTTGCCGCCGAGGCCGAGTGGCTGCCGCGCGTGCTCATCGACCTCACCGTGCCGTCGGCCCTGCAGCCCGGCGGCAAGGGAACCGTGTCGGTGGACGTGCGCGCCCCGCAGGGGCTGAACCTCGCCGGGCGGCGGGTCGCGATCCGCGCCAGCCCCGGCCACACCGACGACGGGTCGGTGCCGCTCGGCGCCGGGGGGCGCGGGCAGACGGTCTACACCGCCCCGGCCGACTATAACGGCTACGTCCGCGTGACCGCCAGCTTCGAGGGCTACGGTGACGTGTCGAGCACGTTCCTGGTCGGCACGCCGGAGGCCGAGGCGCCGCCGCCGCAGAAGATCGTCAACCCGAAGCCGGTGACGCTGCCCGAGACCGCCGACGCGATGGCGATCCAGGTGTCGTTCAGCGACTCGTACGGGCGCGGGTCGGGACGCTTCGAGGTGACGGGCGGGAAGGCGAACGGCCGCCTGGAGTACTCGGGACGGGCCTCCATCCAGAACACCGGGATCAAGGGACGGAACACCTGGACAGCGAACTTCGGCGGCGCCAGCTACCAGGACGGCCGCATCAGGGGCTCGGGCCCCTATTCGGGCACGATCGCCTTCGACAACGGCGCCCGGTCGGTCGGCAAGGGCACCCACTCGACCGAGCTGCGCCTGCAGTCGGGCGGCCGGATGGTGGTGGTGTTCAAGGTCAACGCCACGACCAGGACGACCGGCCCGGGGGGCACGGCCACCGAGTCCGGTTCGAAGAGCTGGACCATCAACGGCACCTGGTCGAAGATCGCCCGCACACCACGGCCATGAAACTGCACATGCTCGTTCTCGCCGCGCTCCTCACAGTCGCGCCGGCCTCCGCGCTCGTCACAGTCGCGCCGGCGGACCAATCCCCCAAGGCCCAGCGCGAGGCCGCCGAGGCGGCCGCCGCCTACGAGCGCGCGATGGCGCTCGCCCGGCAGGGCGCCTTCCAGGAGGCCGAGAAGGAGTTCCGCACGGCCGAGAAGAAGACCGACGAGAAGAACCTCGAGTACGTCATCGCGGCGGCGGAGAACTACATCGAGCTGCACCGCCCGGACGAGGCGCGCAAGCGCTTCGAGCGGATCTACAAGAAGGACCCCTCCAACACCCGCGCGCTCGTCGGTCTGGCCTCGGCGTACGAGGAGGCGCAGAACCACCGCGACGCGCTGCGCATGTGGCAGCGCTACGCGGCCATGGACCTCCCGCCCGACGAGAAGAAGGAGGCCGACGCCACGCTGCGCGAGGCGCGGACGCTGTTCGTCGAGCGCTACGACGCCACCGAGAAGCTGGGCGCCGGCGCCGCGATGACCGGGGAGGAGAAAGAGTCGGGCGTCGCCGTGGCGCGCGACCTGGCCGCGACCGGCGTGCCGCTGCTGGCCGATGCGACGACGACCGCCTACGTCGAGGGGCTGTGCCGCACGCTGGCCTCGCACGCGAAGGGCCTTCCGGCCATCGACCGCGTCCTCGTCCTCGACAGCGCGGACGTGCGCGCCTTCACGGCGCCGGGGTATCTCTTCGTCTTTCGCGGGCTGCTGGACGCGGCCGCGTCCGAGTCGGCCCTGGCCGGCGCCCTCGCGCACCAGATGGGGCACATGGCGGCGCGCCACGTCACGCGGGCGCTGTCGTGGCAGGCCGCGGGCCGCGCCACGCTCGCGGAGCCGCAGTTCACCCGCGACCAGGAGAAGCAGGCCGACCGCATCGGCGCGCACATCGCCTACGACAGCGGGTTCGACCCGGGCGCGGGCGGGCGCCTGCTCGAGTCGCACGAGTCGCTGCCGTACTCGTCGCGCAAGCCCTGGGAGGCGATGACCCGATCGCACCCCATCTGGAAGGACCGAATCGCGGCCCTTGCCGAGCACGCCGCGCTCTTTCCGCCCCGTGCCCCCAGGGCGGCCTCGCCGGCGTTCGGCCGGATGCAGGCGCGGCTCGCGGCGTTGCCGGCGCCCCCGGCGCCGGTTGCCGCGCCGGCGGCCCCGTCCGTCCCCTCGTCCTCGACGCCAACCGCCAGCAAGGGCGGCTCGACGAAGCTCCCCAAGGAGTTGCCGCCCTGGGGGAAAGCCCCAACCGCGCCGGCCTCCTCGCGGGCGAGCGCCTCGGCGGCGGGCACCCCCGGCATCCCGTACACGCTCGACAACGCCCCCTTCGCCGGCGAGATCCCGCAGGGGTGGACCGCGCGCACGACCGACGCCGGGACGATCGTCTTCGAGGGGGCGAAAGGGACGCCGGCCTACGAAGCCACCGTCGAGCTGCAGGTCGCGCCCAAGTCGCAATTCCAGGGGCTGACCTTGGACGAGATGACCGCCCGCGTCGTGCAGAACCTGCGAAAGAACGAGCGCGCCGAGGTGCACGACCCGGTTACGGACCGCACCGGCGACGGCCGGGCGGTCCGCCGGATCGTCTCGTCCTACTCGCTGAAGGACGGCAGCGGCCGCCTCGTGCCGGTCCGCAGCGTCTCGGGGGTGGTGGACTATCCCGGTTGGTACGCCGTGGTGAGCTACTTCGCCCCGACCGGGTCGTTCGAGCGGTTCCTGACCGAGGTGGACTTCATCGGCGACCGCCTCCGGTACACAGGCAAGTAGCTCCCCTCGGGCGCGGGGGTCACCTCGGCGGCACCCCGATGTTGTACCGGTCCTCGGGCTGCGCGCCGTTGGTGACGGCGATCGTCTCGCTCGCCGCGATCACCGTGCCGTCCGCGTCCACGACCTGGACGACGTAGCTGCCCGTGCGAATCCCGTCCAGCACGTCGAAGGCGTAGCGCCCGCGCTCGTTGGTCCTCGCTTCGGCCAGCTCTTCCTCGCCGCTCACCAGGCGGACGGCCGCCCCCGCCATCGACCGTTCGCCCCGGTCGTGCCCGCCGTCCGAGTTCGAATCGGTGTAGACGGTTCCCGCGATGCCCGCCCGGAAGAAGAACGCCTCGGGCTGCAGGTTCGTCAGCCCCGTGTTGCGGCGGATGACGTCCACCAGCCGGGTGCCTGCCAGCCGCCCGAGGTCGCTGCCGCTGGAGTCGGCCTCGTGCCAGAAGCGGTCGCCGTCACGCAACCGCGTGAACTGGTCGAGCAGGATCGCGCGCAGGGTCGGCCCCACGCTGGCCCCGCGCGCGTGCCCTTCGGCCAGCAGCCCGACCCAGGCGTCGATGCCGTCCACGCTCCCGAAGAGGGATCGCAGGTCGGCCTGGACCGTCTCGTCGCCGGTGATGTCGGCGAACGAGCGCGCGCGCGGCAGCCCGTAGGCCTCGCGGATCGCGTTGTAGTCGGCGAGGCCGTGGTCGCGCCCGCGGGCGATGTTCAGGCTGGCCAGGTCGAGGCCGCCCGCCCCGGGCTCGCCGAAGAGGAAGTTGCGGACGCTGTTGACGACCTGCGTGTCGAGCTCGGACGCCGGGTCGGAGACCAGGTACTTGAGGATGGGATCGATGCCGAGCTCGATGATCGACGCCGGGTTGAAGAACGCCGAGCTGAGGGGGATCTCCTCCGCCACCTCGTTCCCGTCGTCGTCGAGGAACTCGACGTCGTCGCCGAGCAGCGTGTGCCCGAGCCGGAACGCCGCCGCCGAGAAGACGTTGTCGATGCCCGGGTTCACCGACTCGCGGTACCCCCGGTAGCGGGGGACCGCGCCCCGTCCCAGCATGGCGGGGAGCCACTCGTTGAACGTGATGGCCTCGATCACCGCGATCACCTCCGAGCGGGCGCGCTGGTACAGCTGCTCGTCGCTCGACGAGGGGTCCGACGCGGCCAGGCGACTGGCGACGGCGTTGTGCTCCCTCACGAAGAGCGTGTGGAGCGCGGTCAGCTCGACGTTCTCGTTGGCTCGCACGTCGCCGGCCGCGAAGAGCCGGTCGTCGGGCACGATGCGCGCGTCGTTCTCCATGGGCAGGGTCCCCTCGGGGAAGTTCGCCGCGCTGTTGAGGGGCAGCGTGCCGTCGGGGCCGGTCTTCAGCTGCCCGCCCGCACCCGTCCGGAGTGCGCGAGCCGTCGCCTCGTCCGACCCGTACACGACGGATCCGTCGAGGAACGCGGAAACGACGTTCACCTGCTCGCGCGGATTGCCGGGGTCCGTGCCGGTCGCGGGGTCGAAGATCGAGCGGAACGTCCTGATCTCCTGCGATCCGCTGCCCCCGGGATCGAACTGGGGATCGTCGGCCGGGACCGGGATCCGGATGACCTCCGAGGTTCCCCTCGGGGTGTGGTCGAGGTCGTGGTCGATGAACTGTCCGAACGCGTAGATCATCGCCGACAGCAGGCGATCGCTGATGATGTCCTCGGACTGGTCCGCGATCGTGTTGCTGATCAGCCGCGCGCCGGGGCGGTTGGCGCCGGCGGGCTGGGAGATGCCGTCGGCGTAGTCGGCCGGGCTCGCACGGAGCAGCCGGGCGTTGACCGCCCCCCACCCCGGATTGGCGACGTTGTTCCCCGCCCCGTCGTAGGAGCGGACCGTATCGGCTGCGGGCGCCTGGATGGCCTGGACGCCCGAATGGTCGAGAACGGACAGGAGCAGCGCTCCGGCCGCGAAGGCCGCGAGCCGGGCAGGCGCCGCCGGGTCGCTCGTCGTACGTGTGTCGTGCATGTGGTCTCCATCGGGAGGCCGCCCGGCTGTCGGTTCGAACGGGCCGGACGGCTCGGTTGCGATTGATCGGGTAAGGGGCCCCGCTGGTGTATGGAAACCGGCCGGTTTGCCGGCTCGCGTGCGGGGTCCGGGTGACGGCAGCAAAGTGCGTGACGGATTCCGACCTGGGCCGGGAATCGGTATAAGATCACCTGCTTCCGGCCCGGCCGTTCCCGATGCGACCACTCACACCCTTACGCGTTGCCGCCGCCCTCGTGGCCTGTCTCTCGATGGGCGCCGTTCAGTTCGCCTCGGCCCAGGAGGCGCCGGCCGCCGGCCCGGCACGATCCGACCTGGTCGTTGGGGGACGCGCCCTCGGCAGCGGGGGCACCGTCGACCGGCATGTTGACGGCCGCGTGACGGTGCGGTCGGTCCGCGTCGCCGCGCCCCCGCGCCTGGACGGCGTCCTCGACGACGAGGTGTACGGGGAGGTACCGCCAATCGACGGCTTCATCCAGCAGGAGCCGCGCGAGGGCGAGCCGGCGGTCAACCGTACCGAGGCGTGGGTCCTGTACGACGACCGCAACATCTACGTCGCGGCGCGCTGCTGGGCGGCCGACCCGTCGCGGATCGTGGCCAACGAGATGCGCCGCGACGCCTACGCCATCTTCCAGAACGACAACTTCGGCATCTTCTTCGACACGTTCCACGACCGGCGCAACGGCTTCTTCTTCTACACCAACCCGCTTGGCGCCGTGTCGGATCAGTTGATCACCGACGAGCGCGACACCAACCGCGACTGGAACACGGTGTGGGACCTGCGCACCGCGCGCTTCGAGGGAGGCTGGGCCGTCGAGATGGTGATCCCGTTCCGGTCGCTGCGCTACGCGCGGCCCGGTCCCCAGGAGTGGGGCCTGCAGTTGCGGCGGGTGACCCGCGCGGGCAACGAGTTCTCGTACCTGACCCCGATGCCCGCCGCCTTCACGCAGCGGGCCATCGTCCACGTGGCCCAGGCGGCGACGCTCGTCGGCCTCGAGGCGCCTCCCTCGGCGCTGAACCTCGAGCTGAAGCCGTACGCGCTGGCGAAGCTCGAGACCGACCGCGAGGCGGTGGTGCCGGTGCAGAACGACGCGGCGCAGGCGCTGGGGCTGGACGCGAAGTACACCTTCGGCAACGGGCTCGTGGCCGACCTCACGGTCAATACCGACTTCGCGCAGGTGGAAGACGACGAGCAGCAGGTCAACCTGACGCGCTTCAGCCTGTTCTTCCCCGAGCGGCGCGAGTTCTTCCTCGAGGGGGCCGGCGTCTTCGCCTTCGGCGGCGCGAGCGTGAGCCCGCGCGGCGGCGGCCAGGGGGGGCCGCCGAGCAACACGCCGATCCTCTTCTACAGCCGGCGGATCGGCCTGCACGAAACCGAAGACGACGAGACGGCCAGCGTGGCGCTCCTGGCGGGCGGCCGCGTGACGGGCCGCGTGGGGCGCTACACCGTGGGGCTGCTCGACGTCCAGCAGCGGGCCGACCTGTCGGTGGGCGCGCGCGCGGCCAACTTCTCGATCGTCCGCGTGAAGCGCGACATCCTGCGGCAGAGCAGCATCGGGGCAATCTTCACGAACCGCTCGCGCCTGGCCGGCGGCCCCGGGTCGGGGCAGACGATCGGCGCCGACGCCGCCTTCACGTTCCTCCGCGACGTCACCATCAACGGGTACTACGCGCGCACCCGCGCCGAGGGGCGGGCGCGCGACGCCGCGAGCTACCGCGCGGACCTCCAGTACAACGGCGACCGGTACCGGGTCGAGGCCGAGCACCTGGCGGTGGAGCGGAACTTCGACCCGGCGGCGGGCTTCCTGCGGCGCGAGGACTTCCGCCGCAACTTCGTGCAGGCACGGTTCAGCCCGCGCCCGGCGCCGCCGTCAGCGATCCGCCGGTACGAGTTCGAGGCGGCCTTCGATCACTTCACCAACACCGCGGGCCGGCTCGAGTCGCAGGCGGTGCGGGGGCAGGCAGGGTTCGACCTCCAGTCGGGCGACCAGTTGCGGGTGGAGGCTACCAGCAGCTACGAGTTCCTCGACGAGCCCTTCGAGATCGAGGAAGGGATCTTCGTCCCGGTCGGCACATACCGCTTCACCGGGTTCGAGGGACGCTACCAGTTGGGACCCCAGCGGAAGGCGACCGGCTTCCTGGTGCTCGGCGGCGGGCAGTTCTACGACGGCACCCGCCGGCAGGCAGGGTACCGCGGGCGCATCGAGCTGTCGCCGCGGCTCGGCGTCGAGCCCGGCGTCGAGGTCAACTGGGTGCGGCTGAAAGTCGCGTCGTTCACGTCGAAGCTGCTCACCTCGCGCGTCAACTACAACCTGTCCCCCCGCAAGGCACTGTCGGCGCTGGTGCAGTACAACTCCTCTTCCCACATCATCGGCGCGAACCTGCGCTTCCGGTGGGAGTTCCGCCCGGGATCGGACCTGTTCGTCGTCTACAACGACGGGCGCGACACCGAGTTCGGCATCCGCCGCGCCGAGACCAGCAGCCGCACGCTCGCGATCAAGGTGACGCGGCTCGTGCGCTGGGGGTAGGGCCGAGGATCTCGATGAACAGGTCGCGGTGGCGTCTGCCGGCCGGGGTCTTCGCCGTGGCGCTCGTCATCCGGGTCGTCCACGTCCTGCAGTTGCAGGGAGCCCCCTTCTTCGACCACCTGCTCGGGGACGGCCGCGGGTATGACGAGTGGGCTCGCCGGCTGGCCGCGGGCGACTGGGCGGGCCGCGGCGTGTTCTACCAGGCGCCGCTCTACCCGTACTGGCTGGGCTCGGTCTACGCCCTCTTCGGGCGCGATCTCCTGGCGGTTCGCCTGTTCCAGGCGGCGATCGGCGCGGCGTCGTGTGCGCTGGTCGCCCTGGCGGCGACGAAGTGGTTCGACAGGCGTGCCGCGGTCGTCTCCGGCCTGCTCCTTGCCGGGTACGCGCCCGCGCTGTTCTTCGACGCGCTGATTCAGAAGTCCGGTACTCGACGGGGCGCTGGTCGCGGGGTTCCTCCTGGCCCTCGCCGCAACGGAACGGGAGCGAGGCAGCGCCAAGTGGTTCACCGCCGGAGCCGTCCTGGGCCTGCTGACACTCAATCGCGAGAACGCGCTCGTTCTGCTCCCCGTGGCCGCGCTCTGGGTGTGGCAGCGCACGGGACGCCGACTGGGCGCCGCGTGCCTCGTGGTGGGCGGAACGTCGCTCGTACTGGCGCCAGTCGCCCTGAGGAATCTCGCGGTCGGCGGCGAGCTCCACCTGACCACCTCGCAGCTCGGGCCGAACTTCTACATCGGCAACCACGCTGGAGCGACGGGAACCTACGTGCCGCTGCGCCCCGACCGCGGCAACGTCGAATTCGAACAGCAGGACGCCAGGGAGATCGCGGAGGCGGCCGCGGGGCGGGCGCTCCCTCCATCGGAGGTGTCGGCGTACTGGAGCGGCCGGGCGTGGGACTGGATCCGGTCGAACCCCGGGGACTGGCTTCGGCTGACCGGCCGGAAGGTCCTCTTGCTTCTCAACCGGGCCGAGCGTGCCGACACCGAAGACCTGGCGACGCACGCCGAGTGGTCGCTGGTGCTGCGGGCGCTTGCCCCGGTGCTGAACTTCGGCCTGCTTGCGCCGCTGGGCCTCCTCGGCCTCTGGATTACGCGAGGGCGTTGGCGCAGCCTGTGGCCGCTGCACGCTTTCCTCGGCGTGTTCGCGCTCACGGTGGTCTGCTTCTTCGTGCTGGACCGCTACCGATATCCCCTCGTTCCCGTGCTGGTCCTGTTCGCCGGCGCGGGTCTGGCCGGCGTCGGCCCGCACTGGAGGATCCACGGCCGCGCAGAGCGGGCGAAGACGATCGGGGTGGTCGCCGCCGCCCTGGTCGTGTGCAACTGGCCGCTGCTGTCGTCCACCACCATGCGAGCGGTGACCCACGCCAACATGGCCGCGGCGCTCCGGGACGACGGGTTGCTCGACCAGGCAGAAGCCGAGTACCGGGCCGCCCTCCGCCTGCAGCCGACGCTCGCCGTCGCGCACACCAACCTCGGCGCGCTCCTGAATGGGAAGGGGGACCAGGGGGCGGCGCTCGAACACTGCCTGGAGGCCGCGCGCCTCGACCCCGAGTCGCCCGCGGCGCACCTGAACCTGGGGGTGGTCCTCGGAAGCCTGGGGAGAACGACCGAGGCGGCCGAGGCGTTCGCCAGGGCCGTGCGCCTGGATCCCCTGGATGCCGGCGCGCACGCCAACCTCGGCAGGGCTCTCGCGGCACTGGGACAGTCCGAGCCCGCGATCGACCACATGCGGCAGGCCGTTCACCTTCAACCCTCGGACGGGCTCGCCAACAACGATCTGGGCGTGCTGCTCTGTTCGCACGGGCGGTTCGCCGAGGGCATCCCGTACCTCGAGGCCGCCGTGCGCCTCGACCCGGCCTCGAGGGAGGCGGCGGCGAACCTGGAACGCGCGCGCCAGCTCGCCGGACACGTCCGGTAGGTGGAGGCCCGGCCGCTTCGAGCCGACAACTCTCCAGGAGGGCGCGCGGGCCGCGACGCCACGGGTGTCAGCAGGCTCGGGACCGCCAGGAGGGCCGTGAGGACGCTGGATCGATTGCCGGGTGCCTGGGTCTGCCCGACGTGCGGCCGGCGCGTGCCGCCCCGGATCGGGGAGTGCCGGTGCGGCAGCCCGAGGCCAGCCGAGACGGCCGACCCGCCGCCGGCCCCGCCGGACGACCCTCCGCGCAGTGCTGGCGTTTCGGTGCCGCTCGGCTGGGCGATTGCCGCCTGCCTGCTCGTCGCCGGCGTCGTGGCACTCTTGCTGGCGCGGCCCGCGCCGGCACCGACCCGGCAGCCGCTCTCATCACCCACGGCCTCCGATCAACACGCCGACGCTCCGATCGCCGCCGCCGCCAACGCTGCCGCGGCCGCCGCCGTCTCCGCACCCGCACCCGACGCGCCGGCGGCACCGCCCCTGGTGCTCGTCCAGCCCTCCTTGCCCGAGGGGCCGAGCATCGAGGACACCGCCCGCCGTGCGATGCAGGCGGTGGTGTCGATCGAGGCGGACGGGAACCGCGGGACCGGATTCTTCACGGCCGGCGGCCTCCTCCTCACCAACGCCCACGTCGTCGGTTCGAAGGCCCTGGTGAGGGTGCGCCATGCCGATGGCGCCGTGCAGAGCGGGCACGTCGTGCGAACCGTGGCGGCCCTCGACCTCGCCGTCGTGCGGCCCGACCGGCCGCCGCCCGCGCAGGTGTGGCTGCCGCTTCGGCCGGTGCGCGAGGTCCGGGTCGGCCAGGAGGTGCTGGCGATCGGCAGCGCGCTCGGCGTCCTCCAGAACACGGTCACGCGGGGGATCGTCAGCGCCGTGAGGGATGCCGGCGGCGTGACGCTGATCCAGACCGACGCCGCGGTCAACCCGGGCAACTCGGGAGGGCCGCTCGTGGACCGCGAGGGGTTCGTCGTCGGCGTGACGACGATCAAGATCCAGGGGCAGGCCGAGGCGCTCGGCTTCGCGGTGGCCGCCGACCACGCGCGGGCGTTGCTGGAAGGGCGCGACGCGGGGGCGCCGCTCGGCAGCGGCACCCTGCAGGAGCGGGTGCAGGCCGCGGTCTCGGGGGACACGCGGTCGGCCGGCGACCGGGCGCGCGAAGACTCGACCGCCGCCTTCGATCGCCAGGTCGGCGCGGTGGCGCAGGCCGCGGATCGCCTCGATGGCTACTGGGCCAACTACAAGGCCAACTGCCTGGCGGCCAGCGTCGTGCCGCGCGGGTTCGACCGCGAGTGGTTCGTGGTGTTCGACGAGCGGTCGCCCACCGGCGCCGCGCCACCTGCCTGCCGGGCGTGGACCGAGCAGTTGATCGAGAACTCCGGCACCGTACGCAAAGCGATGACCGATGCGCGCGACACGGCGCGCCGTGCGGGGGTGTTCCCGGGCGACCTGCGCGAGATCCAGCGCAAGCACCGCCTCGACTGGGGCGGCTGGTAGGACGATGTCTGTGCTGGGGGGACCGGCGGGGACGCCTGTCTCACTGCACGGCGACCAGCTCGACGTCGAAGACCAGGGTCGAGTTCGGCGGGATCGAGCCCATCTGCTGCGAGCCGTAGCCGAGTTCGGGCGGGATCACGATCCGCCGCAGCCCGCCGACCCGCATCCCCACGATCCCCTGGTCCCAGCCCTTGATGACCTGCGCGGCGCCCAGCGTGAAGACATACGCGCCGCGGCCCACCGACGTGTCGAACATCGACCCCTTGTTCTCGGCGGCCGTCGCGCTGTAGAGCCAGCCCGAGTAGTTGACCGCCAGGCGCTTGCCGCTCGCGGCCTCGGCGCCGGTGCCGACCCTGACGTCGGTGGTCGAGAACGGGGCCGATGGCGTCGAGGGCCCCGAGGGGTTGCCGTTGTCACCACCGCAGGCCGCCCCGAGGGCGGCGATCAGGACGAGCGCGGGCATCAAGACACGCATCCACTCATTCTAGCCGATCGAGATGACGAGCCTGGCCGAGCGGTCAGAACTGGAGGAGGTAGGAGAGCTTGACGAAGAACTGGCGGGCGTCGTGGTACATGTCGTCGGCACGGATGATCCGCCTCCCGGTAGCGGTCGGCTGGAAAGCGATGTTCTGCAGGTTGCCGTTGTACCCGACGTGCAGTGCGGTCCAGGGGTTTACGAGGTAGGTGAAGAGGAAGTCGGCGTTGAAGTTCTTCCTCGTCTCAAGACGGGTCGACATGCGGTTCGCGAGCACGGTGTCGTACTGGAGGATGACGCGCAGGGCCACCTCGGGATTGAACTGCCAGTTCCACCTTGAACGCAGGATGTGGTTGGTGAAGACGCGATCCCCGGTGCCGATGCTGGTGAGCCTGGACAGGACGTAGGTGTTGTCGCTCAGCAGGTGACGGTTCGGTCTGGCCGTGAACCCGAGGCTGGCCTCGACCGAATCGGCCAGGGCCGGCCTGTCACCCTCCGCGGGGACCAGGTTGATCTCCCTGCCGAAGGCGCAGGCCCCGGTGAAGTTCAGCTGCGAAACGTACTGTGAACTGAATGAGAGGCCGTAGCTGCGCGTCGAGAAGTCGAGGCTCTCCGACAGTTCGGCGTGATCCTCGGGCCGCAGCCGCTCTCGTCCCGGCCTGTAGAAGAAGGCCACGGCGGTTTGCCGCTGGAGCTCCAGGTCGAACCGGACATCGAGCTCCCAGTCGAGGCGCGTGCCGTCGTGATCCCAGATCCCCGTGCCATCGACGGAAGGCCCCAAGGAAAGAAGCGACTTCCGGGCCGGGCGGAAGAGGTACTTGAACTCTTGGGTGAGGCTGCGGATATCGGTCCTGCTGACGAAACCCGCCTGGGTCTGGAAGCGCGGACTGACGTCCAGGTACTCGGTGCTCTGGGTGAAGTGGCGCCCTTCGCGTCGCAGCTCGGCGGAGTAGGCCGGTCCGGTCGCGGTGGATCCGTCAGGGGAGCGGGTCGAGCTGGCCGCCGCCTGCAGCATGCCGACCCAGTTGGGGTTCAGCTTGAAGCGCGTGTCCACGCTTGCGACCCGGTTGTGGCCGCCCTCGTACTCGCGGTCGGTGAGAAGGACCCCGACGGTCGCCTCGCGGAAGAGGTCGCGGTTGATTCTCAGCACCCCGAATCCTGCCCTTGATCCGTGAAGCGGGTCGTTGGGCAGGACGGCCTTCCCCGGGGATTCGTCGTCGGCGACCAGCGTTCCGATGGTGTAGGGCCCTTGCTTCCCGGTGAGTCGAAGCCCGAACCGGGGCTCGGCGACGCGCCGGCTGAAGAAGAGGTTGATCGGGGTCGAGAAGAAGTCGGCGTTCTCCAGGAAGAAGGGGCGCCGTTCCTTGAAGAACACTTCGAAGCGGCGGTTGACGGTGACCTGGGGCTCGTCGGACTCGATCTGGCTGAAGTCGGGATTTGCCGCGACATCGAGGGCGAAGCGGTTCCTGATGACGAACTTGGCATCCAGCCCCGCGTCGGGTTCGGCGGGCTCGCGGTTGAACTCGACCCGATCCGGGTCGCGGGTATCGAGGGCCCGAAAGGAGCGAACGAACCCGTAGGGGATGAGCTGGATGTCCCGGCCCGGCGAGATGTCTTCAATCCCGACCAGGGTGGCGCCCTGGTTGAGGCGCCCATCGATCGTGCTGGACACCCGGGGCCACGCCGAGTTCTCGTTGTTCCGTGGGATCCAGCGGATCAGGACCAGCCCCCATTCCTGCTTCCCGACCGCCGGGAAGCGAAGGCTCTTGAACGGGATCGCCATCCATACCACCCAGCCCTGTTCGGTGATCCTCCCCCTGGAGTGCCAGAGCGCGTTGAACGAGGAATCGAAGTTGCCGCCCTCGATCCAGCGGCCGTCCATCTGCACGCCCAGGGGATTGCAGGTGAAGCCATACGCGCGGCGCTCGTCGTGGTAGGTGTCCAGGAACACGTCGATCTTGTCGTCGCCGCGGAAGTTCTCCCTCGGAGTCATCCTGGCCCGGATCAACCCCGGCTCGGTGTCGAACGCCACGGTCACGACGTACAGGTTCTCGCTGTCGTATCCGAGGTAGGCGTCGGTGGGCTGGCTGACGGGCTCTCCGTCGCGGGGCAGGGTCTGGGTGAAGCCCGTGAGCTTCAGCAGGCGGCCCTCCATCCGCGGGCTGGGCTTCATGTCGAGGAAGTCCTCCAGCAGAGGCGCCTCATCGACCCTGGGAATGACGACGGTCGGCCGAACGGAGGCGCCGGGCTGGGGATCTGCCGCGCTGGCCGGCAGGACGCCGGCGAAGAGGATGGCCAGCAGCGCCGCCAGCGGTGCCGCTGCCTGGCGTGGGGTGGGTTTCAATACCTGGTTCCTTGGCCCAGATCATTTCACCAATCCCCAGAGCTCAGCAACTTCCGCAGCGGGCAGCGGGGGGCGTGCCAGGCTGCAGTTGCGCTGAGGGCGGCGCCGGCTCTAGACTCTCGCCGACACGCCAAGGAGAGCCATGGACCGCAGCGTTTCTCATCGAGACCGTCCGTCGCGGCGGCAGGACCTGCCATCTCCTGGTGCACCTCGCGTGACGCCGGTATCCGGCTGGGCCTTCGGGCTGCGCGTCCTCAACAGCAGCGCCGCGTTCTGGGGCCTGCTTGTCCTCCTGCGCACCGCGTGGCTCGCCCGGCCGACCGCCGAGGGACGCCCGCTGGTGCTCGACCTGTTTCTCTACTGGCGTTACAGCGCCGCCCTCGAGTGGCTGTACTGGATGCCGGTGATCGCACCGCTCCTCGGCGTGGCCGCCGCCCGCCAATCCCAACCGGTGTCACGCCTCGGCATTCGGCTGGCGCGAACTTGGCTCATCGGTTGCGGGCTGGTGGTGCTCGTGGTGATGACCGTGGACATGGAGGTGATGCGCTTCGCCGGGGCCCATCTCAACGCGTCGTCGCTGAGTGAGAACGTCAGCCCGGTTGCCGTCGGCGAACTCCTGCCGATGCTGGCCTCGGACCAGGGCGGGCCCGGCCTCGGCGCCTGTCTGGCGGTGTCGGGCGCCGCGCTGCTCTGGTGGTGGCATGCCCGCGCGCGGCGCCATGCGGGAGCGACGGCCGTGCGAGACCTGCGCAGGCGTTTCCTCGCGGGCAGCGTCGCCGCGCTGGCCGGCTGCGCGCTGGCGTACGGCGTGAGTTTCCCGGGCGGGTCATCCATACGTTGGCGGGTGGCGCCCGCCGCGGCACTGATCCTCTTCGAGTGGCGGACGGCACACGAGTCGGTACTCGCGCCCTCCGAGTTGCAGACGGCCCGCCAGGAGCACCAGGCCGAGTGGGTCGCAGGAGCCGGGTCCGCGGAGGCGTCACGCTGGCGGTTTCCCGATCCGGCCTATCCGTTCTACCGCGAGACCTGCCAGCAGGCGTGCGCCGCGGGACGCGGCGGCGGGCTGGGGCTCGATTGCGGCGCGGACGCCGACCGCGACGGCGCGCCGCTCGCCGTCGATTGCGACGACGGCAACCCGGCCGTCCACCCCGGCGCCGAGGACGTTCGAGGCAATGGGGTGGACGAGGACTGCAACGGCCTCGACCGCGACCCCTGGAACATCCTGCTGCTGATCCTCGAGTCGCACCGCGCAGCGAGCGTCGGGCACCTCGTCCCGTGGGGTGCGGGCGCCGAGGCTGCCACGCCGGCCCTCGACGGGCTTGCGCGTGAAGGCCGCGCGTTCACGCGTGTCTCGGTCAACGGTCTGCCGAGCGTGGCCGCGTTCATGGCGATCCACACCGGGCTCGAGCCGCATCCGCTCCGCCACGTCGCACTCAACTACACCGGGGTCCGCCTCGAGGGGTTTCCCGCCGCTCTCAGGCAGCACGGCTTCGTGACCCGCTTTGTCAGCGCCTCGCCTCCCGAGTGGGCGAACGAGCTGTTCTGGTTGCAGCAGTGGTACGACGCCGTCGATCACGACGGCCGGATGCGGGACGACCACTGGACGTTCCTGCACGTCGGCCGGTGGCTGAAGGAGGTCGGCGGGCGACGACCGTTCATGGTGACCATTTCCACCAGGACCAACCACTTCCCCTTCGAAGGGACAGGGGGCGCTCCCGGCATCGTTCCGGCGGGGCTCGACACACGCCAGCGCCTTCAGCACAGCATGCGCTGGGTGGACGAGGGTTTCGGCCGCCTCGTCGACGACATCCGCGGCGAGCCATGGTTCGCGCACACCGTCCTCATCATCACCGCGGACCACGGGTATCCGGCCGGTGAGCACGGCCCGCTCGGCCTCATGGGCGACTTGTACGGCGAGGCCACCTGGGTCCCGCTCGTCATCGCCGGCCGCCACCCGAAGGTGCGGCAGGGCCTCGATCATCGCGTGGCCAGCCACGTGGACATCGCGCCGACCGTGTTCGACCTGCTCGGGATCGAACGGCCCAACGCCTTCGCCGGCCACTCGCTGCTCGGGCCGCCCGGCGACCCCGGCTGCCTGACGCTGGTGCCGACCCAGGTGGCCTACGCCCGCGGCGATGTCAAAGTGGTTGGCGCGCGTCCGGGGCAGCCGCGCGAGCCGGATGTCGAAGCCTTCTTCACGGGCGACGACCGGCTCGATCGCCGGCCCGCCGGTTGGCGCCCCGGCCAACTCTCGGACGCGCTCGCCGCCGCCCTTCGTCGCGCGGCGCTGCGCGGGCACGTGTACGACGCAAACCGGGTGATCCCGGCACCCGCGCAGCCATCACGGTAAGCGACCGCCTCCACGATCCCGTCAACGTTGCGGTAGCAGAACGACGTCCTCGACTGCGCCTCAGTCACGACGATCGAGGCGATCCAAAGTCCTACAACAGCCGAGGCCCTCACGATCGTCGGCGTGGTGCGCTCGAGCTGGTGCAATACGCCCGGGACAGCGCGCCGCTGTAACATCGAAGGTACACGTCATTTGGATGCCCGACCGCGACTCCGCTCATTGACCATGAGAGTTCGCCTCCTCGCTCTCCTCGCACTGCTGCTGGTCCTGCCGCCAGGACTCGGAGCACAGGACGCCTACGACGGCGTCACGCGCATCGTCGCGATCGGCGATGTCCACGGCGATTTCGAACAGTTGGTGGCGGTGCTGCGGGCGGCGGGGGTCGTGGATCGCCGGAATCGATGGACGGGCGGCAGCCTGCACCTGGTTCAGACCGGGGACGTGCTCGACCGCGGGCCCCACTCGCGCAAGGTCCTGGACCTCCTGATGTCGCTCGAGCAACAGGCGCGCAAGGCGGGAGGGCGCGTGCACGCGCTCCTCGGCAACCACGAGGCGATGAACCTCATCGGCGATCTGCGCTACGTGTCCGCGGGGGAGTACGCGGCCTTCCGCTCGCGAGGTTCGGAAGAGCTTCGCGCCCGCGCGTTCGAGCTGCTCGCCAATCCGGCGAGCAAGGAGGACCCGGCCTATCGGGCGCGCTGGGAGGCAGCGCATCTCCTCGGCTGGGTGGAGCACCGCCAGGCATTCGGGCCGACGGGAACCTACGGCAAGTGGCTTCGCCAGCGCAACGCCATCGTCCGT
Source organism: uncultured Acidobacteriota bacterium (assembly GCA_963813585.1). Classification (GTDB taxonomy): domain Bacteria; phylum Acidobacteriota; class Vicinamibacteria; order Vicinamibacterales; family Fen-181; genus JARKSS01. The sequence continues at coordinate 4,625,527 of CAWEZL010000001.1, read as the reverse complement.
ATCAACGGCATCGTGTTCCTCCACGGAGGCCTGAGCCCGAAGTTCGGGACACTGACAATCCCGGACATCAATGAGCGCGTCCGGCAGGAGCTCGCGGGCATGAACCCGCCCGGGGGCGAGCTCTCGGTCGACGAGGATGGCCCACTGTGGTACCGCGGCCTCGCAACCCTTCCGGAGGTGGAGCTGCGGGAGCACGTGGACCGGCTCCTCTCGCTTCACAAGGCGCGTCACATCGTGATCGGCCACACCAGCGTCGCCCCGGCGATCGTGCCGAGGCTGAACGGACGTGTCGTCGTCATCGATGTGGGTCTGTCTTCGGTGTACAAAGGACCGCCAGCCGCGCTGATCGTGGAAGGCGATCGGCTGTTTGCGCTGCACCGCGGACAGCGCCTGCCGCTCCCCAAGGACGGTGGGGTGCGTGCCTACCTGGAAGCAGCCGCGAGGCTCGACCCGCAGCCTTCACCCATCCTCGACGTCATCGACAAGGTGGCGCCCGTCGCGGAACCCGCACTGCGCTGAGCGCTCTCTCTCGGCGGGACCCGTGGGGCCGGTCGCTCGCCGCCGGCTCAGGGCCTGCGGCGAGCCTGGTATAAGGCTGTCGGCCCCGCACGTTCGAAGTGGGCGACGATGGAGATCGCGCCGTGCCAGGAGGGCCCTGATTTCACCGGCGTCGAGATAGCCGCGCATCTCCTTCTCCAGGGTGCCCATGTCCAGCGCCTGCAGCCGTTCGAGCAGGCCGCGCTCGCACCGCGTCAGGTTCTTGCCGTCCAACAGGGTCTCGTGCCGCCGGAACGCACGGCTGTGGTCGATCATCCAGAACCGCCAGTTCTTGTCGAGCAGCAGGTTGCCGACGTTGCGGTCGGTGTTGTAGATGAGCTGGTCGAACACCCGGACGATCCACATCTGCTCGTTCCACCGCATGGAGTCCGGCGGGCTCGCCTTGGTTGCCAGTCGCCGGCCCTCGTCCATCAGGACGTCGTCGACCCACCAGGTGAAGGAGGCTTTCATGCCCGCGTATGACCGCTCGACGGTCGCGGGGACCATTCGAAGGTCGAGCAGCTTGTCGAGCTTGTAGGCCGCCACGTTGAACCGCCAGGTGTCGCGGAAGTTGAGCTCGAGGCCGCGCGACGTGGGGAACTGGAGGCGAGACTCGTCGACTGTCTGAATACTGGCTTCGTGTGTCAGGATTCCGTCGCTCAGCGTCGCCCGCACGGTGCCAGTGACGCCTTTGGGTGCGCTCCTGCGCTTGACGACCCGGGCGCGCTGGAGGAAGGCTTCCATCTCCTGGCGCGACAGGCTTGCGCCGGAAGCGGCGGTCGAGGGCTGGGACCGCGCCGCGTCGGCCGTGAATCCCGCTGCGACGACCAGCACAGCCAGAAGCGCCTGCAGCTTTCGCATGGCCCAAGTTCCTGGGAGGACGACGGCCCCGGCACTCAGTGAGTGCTGAGGCATGAGCAATCCACGTACCCGGCCGCCCCACGCCCTCTACTTCAGCTTCGCCCCCCTCCAACATCCGCGCCATCATCAACGCGGTTCCGACCTTAGCGGCGTCATTCCCGTTCTCGTGGTGATTCCATCGCGTTGAGGGTGACGTAGTTGGCGATCGCCGCGCCGACCTCGTTGCTGACGGCGACCGTGCTCGGATAGTGCATCCCGCCCCAGACCCGCGCGTTGTTTCCGTCCGCACGCGCCTGCGAAATGCTGGTGTAGGTCCGAGGTGGCAGATCGCCCGTCGACGTCCTCGTCGTCAGAGTGAACGTCTGGGCGTCATCGAAGTAACTGAGCAGCACGGTCGCCGCTGCACCGTTCAGCCCAGGGTGCCCGGCGGGGTATTCGGGATGCGACGGTGTCGGGACGAGCGGGAGCCAGGCCAGATCCGGTTCCGTGCCCGCGATGCCGTCCGTTGCGGCCTCGGTAATCGCCGTCAACGGCCGCCACGTCACTTCGTTGGGGTCGAAGCCATACGTCCGCTTCGCGGCCCAGATGGTGATCGCTGTGTCCGCCATCGCGATGTTCAGTTCCGCGAGAAGCCGGTTACTGTCGGACAGCGACAAGTGGGTGGCGCGTGCAATCTGGTTCGCGGCCTGATTCCAGTGGACGCTGGCATTGCCCTCCCAGAACGGGGCGAGCGCGGTCTGATCGTCAGTGCGCGTGGATGCGGTTCTGCGACCGAGCGCCTTCACGGTGTTGAAGTCATCCAGATATGTGTCGCTGGCCAGGGTGCGCGGTGGCCCAGGCCGGAACCACTCGCTATTGACAACGAATGGCGCCGTGAATGCCAACCCCTGCGCGCTCATCGACGTGGCGGGTGGTATCGGACGCCATTGCCCAACCGCGGTTCCACCCGTGAACGCGGGGTAACTGCCGGTGAATCCATCCGTTGCACGCCAGGTCACGACAGCCTGCGCCACTTCGGTCCCCCAAGCCAACCCCCGCTCCCGCGACTCGCCCCCATCCTCGCCGTCGTCGCTCAGCGCCGCGAGCGAAGCGGCATAACTGGCGTCCAGCTGCAGCTGTCGAGATGGGAACAGACTCATCAACGAGGTATACGCCGCTGCGATGACTGCCGCCCGGCGCGAGGCGCCTCTGGGCGCTTGATCGTGGAAGAAGACCGGGGCGTAGCGCCGCTCGATGCCGTTGTATGCATCGAACATCGCCGTGTGAACGATCGCGCCGAGTCGCTGACTCGACGAATTCGCCGTGTTCGTGGCAATGAGTGTGTCGATGAGGATTTGATTCCACTCGAGCACCTGATCCGGGTGGTCCTCCCGAGCCAGGCTGCGGGTGTCCGACGACAGGCCAACCGCCATCACCATTGCGACTCCAACGACGGCTCTCTTCCAAATACTGCTCTTCATTGCGCCCCCTCCCGGGCGGCATGTAACCGCCCTTACAGAGGAATGCGGGAACTGGTGCCCGGGGGATGAATGTCCATCACATGTTCCCAAACTCGACCGTTCCAGCGGCTAACCCGATGGCGGAAGAATGAGCGATACTTCGCGCTGGGAAAGGTCATGGCCGCATCGTCACCGGGCGTCACCGAGCTGCTGCGGGCGTGGAGCGACGGCAACGATGACGCGCTCGAGCAGTTGGTGCCGCTGGTGGAAGCGGAGCTGCGCGGTCTCGCTCGAGCGTACATGCGCCGAGAGCGTCGCGACCACACGTTGCAGACCACGGCGCTGATCAACGAGGCATTTTTGAGACTGACGGACGCCCGGCGCGTCCGTTGGCAGGACCGTGCGCACTTCCTTGGGATCTCGGCGCGCCTGATGCGACGCATCCTCGTCGACCACGCCAGGCATCGGGGATACCAGAAGCGCGGAGGCGCCGCACAACGGGTGCCGCTTCACGAAGGGCTTGTCACGTCGGGGGACCCTGCATTGGACGTGGTGGCGCTCGACCGCGCGCTGGAGGCATTGGCGAAGGTCGACGATCGGAAGAGCCGGACCATAGAATTGCGTTTCTTCGGTGGCTTGAGCGTCGAGGAGACTGCGGAAGTGCTGCAGGTCTCGCCCGACACCGTCAAACGCGACTGGCGACTCGCGAAACTCTGGCTGCTCCGTGAGCTCGGAGGAGAAGGAGGGCGGTGACGGATCCTGAGCGCCGGCGGCGTATCGAGATCCTCTGCGACGCCGCGCTCGACCGCGACGCGGCAGAGAGGACCGCGTTCGTCGCAGCCGCATGCGGACAGGACGACGCCCTGCGACGCGAGGTCGAAACGCTGCTGGCGCACGCACCGGCAGCGGACGCCTTTCTCGCGACGCCCATAGGCGAAGTGGCGGCGGCAATCCTGGCCGACGAGCACGGGACGCTCGTGGGCCGGCAGATTGGCTCGCACAGAATCATCTCGTTGCTGGGCGCGGGGGGAATGGGTGAGGTGTATCGCGCGCGCGATACGAGGCTGGGGCGCGACGTCGCGATCAAGGTGGTGCCAGACCGGTTCCTTTCAATCCCAGGCCGGCTCGCGCGGTTCGAACTCGAGGCGCGCGTGCTGGCCGCGTTGAACCACCCACACATCGGCGCCATCTACGGGTCGGAGGAGGCCGACGGCATCCGCGGCCTCGTACTCGAACTCGTGGAGGGCACGACGCTTGGCGAGCGCCTGGCGACGCACCGATTGTCGATCCAGGAAGCACTGTCCATCGCGCGCCAGGTCGCCGAGGCCCTCGAAGCCGCCCACGAGAAGGGCATCGTCCACCGCGATCTGAAACCGGCGAACGTCACCATCACACCCGAGGGCACAGTCAAGGTGCTCGACTTCGGACTGGCGAAGGTGTTTGCGACCGAAGAACCGCGCAACGACGTCGCACAGACGCCGGAGATTGCAGCCGTTCAGACACGAGAAGGTGTGATCGCGGGCACGGCCGCCTTCATGAGTCCCGAACAGGCCCGTGGAAAGGCCGTCGACAAGCGGGCCGACATCTGGGCCTTCGGCTGCGTGTTGTACGAGATGTTGACTGGCCGGACGGCGTTCGCCGGGGAGACGGGCTCCGACACGATCGCGGCGGTCCTCGACCGCGAGCCCGACTGGAGCGCCCTGCCTGTAGAGACGTCGCCGGGCATCAGGCGTGTGCTCCACCGTTGTCTCGAGAAGGACCCCAAGCGCCGATTGCGCGACATCGGCGACGCGCGGCTCGAAATCGAAGAAGCGCTCAGTCCCTCTGCTGCGAGTCGCGACGTGCTGACCGCGCCTGCGCGTCCGGCGCGGCTCGCCGCGTGGGTCTCGGCGGGCGCCGGTGTGCTGGTCCTCGCAAGCGCGACGACGTGGCAGTTGCAGCGCTCGGAGTACTTCTGGCGAAATCCGCTCGAGGGTGCGACGGTCACGAGGTTGACGGATTTCGAGGGGGCGGAGCATCACGCCGCCATTTCGCGCGACGGGAAGTTCGTCACCTTTCTCTCCGACCGCGAAGGATCCTGGGACGCCTGGGTGAGCCAGGTCGGGACTGGCGACGTCTACAACCTCACCAAGGGCAGCGTGCCGGAGTTGCGCAATCCCGGAACTCGTACTCTTGGCTTCTCTCCAGACGGGTCGCTGGTCACCCTCTGGAGTCGGGTGCCGGATTCCGTCGGAGGTGGCCTGGTTGATGCGGGGTGGGCAGTTCCCACGATTGGCGGTCCGCGTCGGCCCTATCTGAAGGGTGTTTCGGCCATCTCGGAGCTCGACTGGTCGCCGGACGGACGCATCGTGTACCACCCGCCCGCGCCGGGGGATCCGCTGTTCGTTGCGGATCCCGACGAGAAGGTCGAACCGCGTCAGATCTATGTTGCGCGCGCGGGCTTCCACAACCACTTTCCCATCTGGTCGCACGACGGCGCGTTCATCTACTTCGTCCAGGGCTTGCCGCTCGAGAAAGGCGATATCTGGCGCATCCGGCCCACCGGGGGCGAGCCCGAGCGTGTGACGTTCCATGACGCGCGCGTGACGTTCCCAACGTTGCTGAACGATCGGACGCTGCTGTACCTGGCTACCGATGACGAGGGATACGGGCCATGGATCCACACGATGGACGTCAAGCGTCGCATTCCGCACCGCATCTTTGCGGGCGTGGACCCATACACGTCGCTGGCGGCCAGCGGGGACGGTCGGCACGTGGTCGCGACCGTGTCACGCTCGACGGCCCGTCTCTGGCGCGTACCGATTACGGACCACGTGATGGAGGATTCTGACGCCACTCCACTGCAGCTGCCCACGGCCGCCGGTGTCTCGCCACGCATAAAGGCCGGGTACCTCATCTATCGCGGTCAGAAAGCCGGCAAGGACGGCCTCTGGAAGCTGACGGTCGGAGGAACAGCGACGGAGCTGTGGAGTGGCCTCAATGGCCGCGTGGTCGGTGGACCGGCGGTCGCGCCCGACGGCCGCCTCGCGTTCGTGGTGCAAAGGGGAGGGCACACGCAGCTGTACGTGATGAACATCGACGGAACCGGTACCCATCGCGTCGCCGAAGAGCTCGACGTGCGAGGAGCGCCCGCATGGTCGCCAGATGGGCGATGGCTGGCCGTCGCGGCCAACCGGGATGGCGAACCACGACTGTTCAAACTCCCAGCCGCCGGCGGAGCGCCCGTGCCGCTCGTGGACGAGTACTCGACGGATCCGGCATGGTCGCCGAGCGGACGGTCTCTGGTCTATACCGGCCCGGATGTCGGGACGACGTTCTCGGTCAAGGCCGTGACGGCCGAGGGTGCACCCCGCCATCTGCCGACGCTCATTCTCACGCGGGGCGCTCGGCGTCTGGCCTTTGCAGGGGAAGAGGCGCTGATCATCCTGAAAGGGGACATCTCACACAAGGAGTTCTGGCGCATCGATCTCCACACGGGTCGCGAGCGGCAGCTGACGATGTTCCGTCACGGGTTTGCGATCAGCGATTTCGACGTGTCTCCAGATGCGCGTGAAATCATCTTCGATCGGACACGCGAAGAATCCGACATCGTCCTGTTCGACCTGCCCCATCGTTGACGCGCTCGGTATGTGCGCGAGGCGGATCGATGGCAAGCCGTCCGCGAGCCGATCCCAGAAGAACGGACAGTTCTCATCAGGTTCCCTGCCCGGGTAACTGGATGATGGCTTCCACGACGTCGGTGGATGCACCACGCGTATCTCTGGCCGATCTCGCCGCCAGTGAAGAGGCTGACGACGACATAGGGGATATAACCGAGCAGGACCAGCAGGTTGAGGCCGGTCATGAGCAGCAGGAGAACCCCGCCAGCAGTGCTCCGGCAGTTATGAAGAGAGGCCGGAGCCTCCTGCTTCGCACCCCGCGCTGCATCGCCGCTCCCAACCCCGCCGCAGGAATCCCTGCCATCATCACGACGATCCAGGCCACGCCGGCCCGAGCCTGTGCACCATCGCCGGCGACGGAACCCTCCCTTTGGCTGATCCGTCTCATTGTATGGCGGCGGACGCACAGCCCTCGTGGTCTCAAGTCGCCCTTCCCGGGGCCAGTATGTTCGACGACTTTCTTCGCGACGTTCGCATCGGCGTCCGCGTCCTGATCAGGGAGCGCGCCTTCTGCGCGCTCGCCATCCTGGTCCTGGGCTTCGGAATCTGCGGCGTGACCGCCATGTTCGCGGTCGTCAACGGCTGTGTGATCCGCGGCTTCTCCTTCCCGAACGCCGATCGGCTCGCCCACGTGGACTTCATCGACCCGACGACCGGCCGCGGGCTGTACGCCAACGGCCGCATGTCGTCGATGGACTTCGTCGAGCTTGCCGCCGCGCAGCGGTCGTTCACGATGACCGCCGCTTACACCGGACGAAACGGTCAACATGACCGTCGACGGCCAGCCCAGGCGGTACGAGGGCACGCTCGCCACGCCGGACCTCTTCCGCATCCTCGGCATCGCCCCGGCGCTCGGCCGCGACTTCGAGGCCTCCGACGACCGGCCGGGGGCCGAGAAGGTGGCGATCATCTCGCACGGCGCCTGGCAGAGGGATTTCGGCGGGGCCGCGAACATCCTCGGCCGCGCGGTGCGGCTCAATGGCGCGCCCGCCACCATCATCGGCGTGATGCCCAAGGGCTTCGCATTCCCGTACCGCCAGGACGTCTGGGTCCCCTTGCACAGCCAGTTCCCCGTGCTCGCACGCAACGATCCCCGGGATCGCGCGGGCGCCGTGCTCGCGCTCGTCAAGCCGGACGTCTCCCTCGACGCCGCCAACGCGGAGGTGACGTCGTTCGCGAAGCGATTCTCCGAGGCGTACCCGGACACGAACAAGCGCTACAGCAGCGGGCTCGTGGTGCCGCTCATCCAGAGGTACACGCCGAACGGCCTCAAGGGCACCTTGCTGACGATGCTCGGGTTCTGCGTGGGCGTGCTGCTCATCGCGTGCGTCAACGTGATGAACATGCAGTTCGCGCGGGCGACGCTCCGCGCCAAGGAGCTCGCGGTCCGATCGTCGCTCGGTGCGACGCGCGGACGGCTCATCCGGCAGATGCTGACGGAGAGCATCCTCGTGGCGACGGCCGGTGCGGCCCTCGGCATCCCGCTCGCGTACGAGGCCGCCGACTGGCTGTGGGCGACGGTGCACAGCATGCAGTACGGGCCGCCGACGTGGATGACCTTCGACATCGACGCCCGGGTGCTGGCGCTGACCGTCGCCGCCACCGCCGCCGCCGCCGTCGTCGTCCGGCCTCGTGCCCGCGTGGATGGCGTCGCGCGCCGACACGGTCGCCGTGCTGCGCGACCAGTCGCGCGGCAGCACCGGCCGGGGCGTGGCGCTGGCGACCAGCGGCCTCGTCGTCTTCCAGCTCGTGGTGACGTGCGTGCTGCTCGTCGGGTCCCTGCTGCAGGTGCGGTCGATCGTCAAGCGGCAGCAGGTGGACTTCGGGTACGACACGAGCGGCGTGCTGTCGGCGAGGCTCGGCCTGACGGATGCGCCGCTACTCGTCGCCCGAGGCGCGCAAGCTGTTCTACGACCGCCTGCTCGTCACGCTGCGCGGCTCGCCCGAGTTCCGCGCTGCCGCCATCACCAACCGGATGCGGATGGTGCGATTCCGGCACGACGCGGATCGAGATCGACGGAAAGGCCTACAAGCAGCAGCGGGATCGCCCGGTGACGAACTGGGAGATGGTCTCGAGCGGGTTCACCGAGGTGATCGGCCAACCGGTGATCGAGGGCCGGGCCATCGCCGACGACGACCTCGACTCGAAGCGGCCGGTGGCGGTCGTCAACGAGGCGTTCGCACGGCGGCACTTCGGCCGCGACAGCGCAGTCGGTCGCCGCTTCAGAACGGTCACCGACGACGAGCAGCCCGGACCCTGGCGCACGATCGTCGGCGTCAGCAGGACGGTGCGGATGCTCGGGATCTACAACAGCCCCCTGGCCGACGGCTCCGGCTTCTACGTGCCGTTCTACGGCACGCTCGAAGGTCCCGCATCGCCCGTTGCCGACCCGGCGCAGTTCGCCACCGTCGTCGTGCGGCCCAGGGCGACCGTCCCCGCGGAGAGCATGGTGTCCGCGCTCCGCCGGGCCATCGAGAAGGTCGATCGCGACCTGCCCCTCTATTACATCGGCACGCCGGCGCAGCACTACGATGCCGCGCTCGCGCAAAACCGCGTCATCGCCGGCATGTTCTCGACCTTCGGGCTCGTCTCCGTCCTCATGGCCTCGGTCGGCCTCTACGGGGTGATGTCGTTCTCCGTGAACCGGCGGCGCCAGGAATTCGGCGTGCGCATGGCGCTCGGGGCCGACCGGCGCGCGATCGTGGGCATCGTGCTGCGCCGGGGTCTTCGCCAGATTGCCCTCGGCCTCACGATTGGTTTCGCGCTGGCGTTCGTGCTCGCGACGATTGGCCGCGATGTGCTGAGCGGGATGCTGTACTCGGTCAACGGGCACGACCCGTTCAGCTACGTCGTCGTGTTCGCCGTCGTGGCCGTCGTGTCGCTCGTCGCCGCCGTGGTGCCTGCTCTTCGCGCGGCGAGGGTCCACCCGATGACCGCCCTGCGCGCGGAGTGATCATCGACTCGCGGATGTTCGCGCCGCGCTTGAGCTCCCGTCCTACTCCGACCGCAGTACCTCGATTGGCTCGATGCTCGCCGCGCGTCGGGCGGACAGGAACGATGTGAGGAGCGTCGCTGCGGTCACGAACGCCGCGACGCCGCCGAAGGTGAGGGGATCGAGAGGACCCACGCCGTAGAGGAGCGATTGCAGCCACCGGGCCGCGCCTGCCCCCGCACCAAGCCCCAGAACCAACCCGGCCGCTGCCAGCAGGATCCCTTCTCGAAGGATGATGTTCACGGCGCCTCTCGGCGACGCCCCGAGGACGGTCCTGATCGCCAGCTCGCGGCGCCGCTCGGAGACCGCGCGGGCCAGCAGGCCGCCGAGGCCGACCAGCGCCACGGCAACAGCGAGGGCAGCGAACCCGGCAGCCGGAATGAGACGGAGCCGGCGATCGGCGAGAGAGGCGGTGTACTCCTGCCGGAGAGTGCGGATATCGGTCACGGCAAGCGACGGGTCCACGTTCCGGACGGTCCTCCTGAGCGTCGATGCCAGCGACGCGGGATCGCCGGAGGTGCGCACCAACAGGTGGCCCTCGCTCGCCGGCAGATCGATCCATCTCGTGTAGATTGCGGCCAATGCCGGAGCATCGAGGCCGACGTATTTCACGTCGGGGACCATGCCGACCACGAGAGGCCGCCTCCCCTTTCCCGCTCCCGCCGGCAGCGGCCACGGCAACTCGTGCCCGACGAGGCTCTTACCCGGCGAGAGCAGTCGAGCCGCCGATTCGCTGAGGACGATGACGGGTCCATCACGCTGCTCGTCCGCCTCGTCGATCCCGTGTCCCTCGAGCACCCTCGTTCCCAGCGCCGCGAAGAAGTCGCTGGTCACCGAGGCCAGGTGCACGCGGTGGTGTTCCATACGGCCGTTCGACTCGACCCCGACGCCGAACGAGATCTGCGACACGCGTGGCGGGATGTTGGTGCCGATCGCGGCGTGCTCGACGCCCGGCAACGTACGAACGGTCCGCAGCACTTCCCTGATCGCCGGCATCCGCGACGCCAGATCGAAGCGCACGGTGTCGGCCAGCTCGAGCTTCACGACGAGGGCGCGGTCCGGATCGGCACCTGCGCGGTCGGACACCAGGCCGAACAGCGTGCGCGCGATCAGTCCGGCGCCGCTGAGGAGCACGATCGACATGGCTATCTGGGCGACGATGAGGGCCCGGCGCGTCAGGCGGGCGCCGCGGGACGCGCTCGCGCGCGACCCGCGGAAGGCGGGTGCGAAATCGGAGCCCACGGCGTGGATGGCGGGCGCGAGCCCGCAGATGAGCGTGACGACAACGGTGGCGACCACCGTTGCGGTCAGGACGGGCAGGTCGACGGCAATCGCGTCCAGCCGCGGAACCAGCCCCGTGGCGGTGCTGACGAACAGGCGCACGGACGCAAGCGCCAGCCCAATCCCTATCGCGGAACCGGCACCGGCGACGAGCAGGCTCTCGGCCAGGGCGCCGCGGGCAAGCTGCCAGGAACTGGCGCCGAGCGACAGCCGGACGGCGAGGTCGCGATTGCGGGCCACCGCGCGGCTGACGAGGAGCGTGGCCACGTTCCCGCAGGCCACGAGCAGAACCAGCAGGGCCGCCGCGACGAGCGCGTTCAGGACAGGACGCACGTGTCCGAACAGGACAGCGTCGAGCGTCGTCAGCCGCGTCGTGTCCTCGGCCCTGTTCTCGGGAACCGTCTCCAGGAACGCCCGCTGCGCATCATCGCGTGCCTGTTCGATGCTCACGCCATTCCCGAGCCGGGCGATCACTCGGAAGCCGCGGGTGTCCTCCTTGCCCGACGCATAGTGGACCCGGCTGAGCGGGCCGGCCGGAATCCACGCTGCGACGTCTTCTGCCGGGAACCCGAATTCCAGCGGCATGACGGCCGACACGTGGAAGCTGCGGTCCCCCGCCATGACCGAGGCGCCGAGCAGCCGCGATGCGATCTGGCCCGACTGCGCGGACTCGTCCGCCAGCCGGGCGCCGAGAACCATCCACTCTTCGGGATCGGACGCCGAGGGCGCGCGGCCGGCGCGCGTGGGAACGCGAAGGACGTCGAAGAACGACGGCGTGACCAAGCCGACCTTGAGGCGACGAGGCTCGCCGAGCCCTCGAACGGTCATCTCGACGATGCTGTAGGCGCCGGTGGCTTCGAAGGCGCGTGCACGACGCTGCCATTCATCGATGTCGGTGAGCGGGATCCCGATCTCGGTGCCGTTCGGCGCATGGAACGACACGACGACCACGCGCGACGGCTCGGGGAAGGGAAGGGGCCGAAGCAGGACGCCGTAGGCCACCGCGAAGACCGCGGTGTTGGCGCCGGTGCCAAGGGCGATGGTGACCACGGCAGCGAGCGCCGCCGCCGGCGTCGCGCGCAGCGCGCGAACACCCCACCTGAGGTCGCGAAGGAACGAGTACATGCAGTCCCCCCTTGGCTCTGGTGCGGTGGGGGCTACAGCGTTAGACACCAGCAACTCGAGCCTCGCCCGCGCTGCATCCACAGGGGGTGTGCTATCACTTGCACCGTCTCTGCCCGGGCGTTAGAATCGGCCCGCCGTGCCCCTTTGGCCCCTCGGCCCGCTAGAGGCCGCGGCGGCGGCCGCCCGCACGAGAGAGCCCCGCCAGGGGCGCCCAGCTCTCGCGCTTCACGCCTTCCCTGCATGCGCCGACGGTCGGTGCCGTTCGCCGCCACCGGTTCACGCATCACCTCAGGGGACCCACCGCCGCGCACCTCGTCGCCTGCCCGTCACTTCTGGAGGTGTCTCATGACTCGGCGAGGCCTCTTCGTTGTGGTTGTCCTTCTTGTCGGCGTGGCGGCCGCGCCCGCCGGGGCGCAGGCGCCCTGTTCGCTCGACACCGTCGCCGGCACTTACGCCTGGGAAATGAAAGGCCAGCAGTTCGAGGGCGGCATCTCGGCCGTACCCGGCCCCGGTGGTGTCCCGCAGCTTGAAGGGAAGGTGTTTCCGATCTATATGACCGGAGTGTTCACCGTGAAGCGTGACGGGACAGCCGAGGGCAGCTACTCCGGCCTGTTCGGACTGGTACCGCTCGGCTACCCGGATCCGCTGCCCGTCACGGCAGCCTTCACGGTGCGGCCGGATTGCACCGGGGAGATGGTGGCGCCGAATGGCTTCGGCGGCATCAACACCGACAGCCTGGTGATCCTCGGCAACGGTCGCGAGATTCGCACGGTCGGCATCTCGGGGGCGCCGTTCAGGTGGCAGATGACCATGGTGCGGATCGGCCGCGCTGACGACGCGGTCGCGACGTGCGGCACCAACGTTCTCCGCGGCCGCTACGCGATGCGCTGCGAGGGGTTCGAGGTGACCTCGCCCGGGCCGCCGCCGGCAGTCTCGGGTGTGCTGCCGCTGTTCGTGTTCGACGTGGCGGCCGACGGCACCCTGGCGGGCCGCCACTTCTCGCGAGACCACCCGCCCGAGGGGTTCGAGGTGAGCGGACAGATGACCCTCAACGCCGACTGCACGACGCAGTCAGCGATGCAGACGGGTGCGCTGCCCGGCGCGACCGTTGTCGCGAGAGGCGTCTACTACGACAACGGCAAGGAGTGGTTCGGCGGACCCATACTCGCGATCATGGGCGGCCAACCGGTGCCCGGTGCGTTCGCTGGCTTCGGGTGCCACATGACGCGGCTCGAACGTTAGGTCGGCCAGGCGGGGTTGGCTTCAGCCCCGCCTCCTTCCTCGCGCCTCGAACCCTTCCAGGACCACCCACTCGCCTGCTCGAGGCGGCGGCCCCACACCCTCTACTTCAGCTTCGCCCTCAGGAACGTGTAGGCGAGTGCCTGCATGTGGGCGGCCTGCTCGTTGTTGGCGGCGCCGCCGTGGCCGCCCTCGATGTTCTCGTAGTACCGCACGTCGTGGCCCATCTCCAGCATGCGAGCCGTCATCTTGCGCGCGTGCCCGGGGTGCACCCGGTCGTCGCGCGTCGACGTGGTGAAGAGGATGGGCGGGTACTTCACGTCCTTCCTCACGTTGTGATAGGGCGAGAACGTCCGGATGAACTCCCAGTCCTCCGGCTTGTCCGGGTCGCCGTACTCCGCCATCCACGACGCGCCGGCCAGCAGCTTCGAGTAGCGCTGCATGTCGAGCAGCGGGACCTGGCAGACGACGGCGCCGAACAGCTGGGGGTAGAGGGTGAACATGTTGCCCATCAGCAGCCCGCCGTTGCTGCCGCCCATGATTCCCAGGTGCGCCGCCGAGGTGACCTTCCGCTCGACCAGATCCTCGGCCACCGCCGCGAAGTCCTCGTAGGCGCGGAGACGCTTCTCGCGCAGGGCCGCCTGGTGCCAGCGCGGACCGTACTCGCCGCCGCCGCGGATGTTCGCGACCACGTACACGCCCGCCCTGGCTCAGCCAGCCGCGCCCGACCGAGCCGCTGTAGCCCGGCGTCATCGAGATCTCGAAGCCGCCGTAGCCCGTAGAGCAGCGTGGGCCGCGCGGCATCGAGCGCCATCCCCTTCTGCGACACCTGGAAGTAGGGAACCTTCGTGCCGTCCTTCGAGGTGGCGAAGTGCTGGCTCACCTCGAGGCCGGACGCATCGAAGAAGGCCGGCATCTCCTTGATCTTCTGCGGCGCCTCCCCGATGCGGCCGTACTGGAGCGTCGGCGGCGCCAGGTAACCGCTCACGTTCAGGAAGTACTCGTCCGATTCATCCGGGTCCACGCCGCTGGCCCCGACCGTGGAGAACGCGGGGGCACCAGGGAGCGGCTCCCGCCTCCACGCGTTCTCGCCCGGCGTCATGACGGACAGCGAGTTCTTCACGTCCTCGAGGACGTTGAGGATCAGCATGATGCCGCGTCCACGACAGCCCCGCCAGCGAGGAGCGCGGCGTGGGCTCGAAGAGGACCGTGAAGTCCCGCTTGCCCTGCATGAAGTCGTCGAACCGGGTCGCGAGCAGCGCCCCCGCCGGGTGGGTCTTGCCGGCGACCGTCCACGGGGTCCGCAGCTCGACGGTCAGCCACTCCCGGTGGATGCCGGCGCCGGCGTCCTCGGGCACGTCCACCTTGACCAGCGTCCCGTCGTCCTGTCGCATGAACAGCTGGCTCTTGTAGAACGCGATGGACCGCCGGACGAAGTGGCGCTCGAAGCCCGGCGTGTCGTCGAACATGGCGTCGACGGCCATGTCGGTCGGCTGGCCCTCGTACACCGGCGTCGCCGAGGCGAGCGGGGTGCCGCGCGTCCAGAGCTTGGCGATGCGGGGGTAGCCGGAGGTCGTCATCGAGCCCGGGCCGAAGTCGGTGGAGACGTAGACGTGGTCCCGGTCGATCCAGGAGGCGCCGCCCTTGGCCTCGGGCAGCTGGAACCCGTCCTTCACGAAGGCGCGCGCCTCCATGTCGAACTCGCGCACGACGTTCGCGTCGGCACCGCCCCTGGAGAGGGAGACGAGGGCCCGCGTGTAGCCCGGCCTCAGGATCTCGGCCCCCGCCCACACCCAGTTCTCGGCCTCCTCCTTCGCCACCGCGTCGAGGTCGATGATCACGTCCCACTTCGGCTCGGCCTTGCGGTACTCCTCCAGCGTCGTACGCCGCCACAGCCCCTTCGGGTTCTTCGCGTCCCGCCAGAAGTTGTAGTAGTAGGGTCCGCGCTTCGAGACGTACGGGATGCGCGCGCTCGAGTCGAGGATCGCGCGGAGGTCCGTCTTCAGCTCCTGGAACGCCGGCGTGGACGCGAGTTCCGCGGTGGACTCCGCGTTGCGCGCCTTCACCCACGCGAGCGCCTTCTCGCCGGTGACCTCCTCGAGCCACAGGTTGGGGTCGGGGGTGGCCGAGGCGGGTTTGGCCTGCTGGCCACGGAGGCCCGCGGCAAGCACGCAGACGACGGCCAGGGCGGTGCAGAGGAGGACATGCTTCATGGGCCAGCATTATATGTGCGGATCCCGCTCTCCGGCCCCCGCGGACCTCCGGCGGGGTGGTAACATCGAGAACAGGGCACCTCGTCATTTGAATACACCGAGCGCGACCGGCGCGGGTCGGAAGCGAGCGGCTATCCTGCGCCCGCCGCCGGCCTCGGCGGTGGTGCGGGCGCGGAGTGAGCCCAGTGATGACTCGAAGCGCCATCGCGCTGCTGCCGCTGCTGGCGGCGGCGGCCATGCACCCGCAGACCGTGAACGCGGCGGCGCCGGGGTCCGGCCCGGCAGCCCGTCCCGCCGAGGCGCGCGCGCAGACCGCCGAAGCCGGCCGGCCGTTCGTGCGCAAGTACCTGCCCGGCGAGTACGGGGGCCAGGAGCAGAACTGGGCCGTGGCCCAGGACGACCGCGACGTCATCTACGTCGGGAACAACGTCGGTGTGCTCGAGTACGACGGGGGCAACTGGCGTGTGATCACGGTGCCGAACAGGACCGTCGTCCGGTCCCTGGCGAACGATGGCAAGGGGCGAATCTACCTTGGCGCGGTGAACGAATTCGGGTACCTCGCGCCCGACGCGAACGGGACCACCCGGTTCGTGTCGCTGCTCGAGCACGTGCCGGCCGGGAACCGGTCGTTTGGCGACGTCTGGCGGACGCTGGTGGCCCCCGACGGCATCTACTTCCAGTCGCAGCAGTACCTCTTCCGCTGGGCCGACGGGCGGATTCGGATCTGGAAGCCGGTGAGCCGCTTCTACCGCGCGGCGGTCGCGAACGGGACGATCTACGTCGGTCAGCCGGAAACCGGCCTGATGAAGCTGGTCGGCGAGTCGCTGGTCGAAGTGCCCGGCGGGCGGAAGTTCGTGGACGAATCGCGCCCGGTCATCCTGCCGTACGACGAGGGCCGGATCCTCATCGGCACGCGCGCGGACGGACTGTACCTGGGCGACGGGAAGTCGATCACGCGCTTCGAGACCGAGGCGGACGACTGGCTCAGGACGTCCGACCTGTACCGCGGGACCGTCCTGGCGGACGGGGAGATGGCCCTGGCCAGCACCGGCGGCGGGATGGTCATCCTCGACCGGCAGGGACGGCTGGTGCAGCGCCTCGATGCCGCCGCGGGGCTTGGCGAGGCGATCTACTACGTGCATCCGGACAGGCAGGGCGGCTTGTGGGTGGCGTACGAAGGTGGCATCGCGCGGGTCGAGACCCCCTCGCCCATTTCGCTCCACGACCAGGCGTCCGGGCTCCTCGGCGGCTCCGTGTCCTACATCCACCGCCACGAGGGCACGCTCTACCTCGCCATGTCGCGCGGCGTGTACTACCTGCACGAGTCGAGCGCGGGCCGGAAGCCGGGGACGGTCGCGGGCAGCGCGCGGTGGGTACGCGTGGAGGGCATCAGCCCCACGGTGCAGTGCTGGTGGTTCGTTTCGGTGGACGACCCGTCGGGACGCGGGCGGCCGCAGTTGCTTGCCGCCACCGGCGACGGCGTCTACCGGATTGACGGGGGCACCGCGGTCCCGATTCGCGAGTCGGTGGCCGGCTCCTTCCAGTCTGCGGTCCTGCGCCGTTCGAAGGCGAACCCGAACCGGGTCTTCGTCGGCCTGTTCGACGGGCTCGCGTCGATGCGCCTCGAGGCCGGACGGTGGGTGTTCGAGGGACGGATCGCCGGCGTCGGGGACGAGGTGCGGCAGATCGTCGAAGACGACGAGGGCAGGCTGTGGCTGGGGACGACGGCGTCCGGCACGCTCCGCGTCACGTTCGGCGACCCGCGCGGGCGCGAGTTGACGCTGACCCCTCGCATCGAGCGCTTCGGCGTGAATGAGGGCCTGTCCCGCGGTGGCGCCGCCGTGGCCTGGGCTGCCGGCCGGCCGGTGTTCCTGACGACCGAGGACATCTATCGTTTCGATCCCGCGAGAGGCCGGTTCGCGCCCGACAGCACGTTCAAGATCGTCACGCTCGACCCGAACGGGTCCGGCGGGTTCCTGGTCGAGGACCGGCACGGCGACGTGTGGGTGAACCTCGGGCGGGAATCGGCCGTGGCCAGGAGGCAGGCCGACAGAACCTACAAGGTCGAGAAGACACCCTTCCTCAGGTTCGCGGGGTTCAACACGGCCGCCGTGCACCCGGACGAGGACGGCGTCGCGTGGTTTGGAGGCCGCGACGGCCTGATCCGCTGGGACCCGGTCCTCCACAAGCACTACGGCGCCGACTTCTCGGCCCTGGTCCGCAGGGTGTCGCTGCCCGGGGGCGACGTGCTGTATGCGGGCGGCCCCGGGGCGCCCGCCGCGTCACCGCGGCTGCGATACGAGAACAACGCGCTTCGCTTCGAGTTCGCCGCCCCCAGCTTCGACGACGAGTCGGCGAACCGCTTCCAGAACTACCTGGAGGGCCTCGACAAGGGGTGGTCGGAGTGGAGCCGCGAGACGACGAGGGAATACACGAACCTGCCGCCCGGCTCCTTCCACTTCCACGTGCGGGCGAGGAATCTGTTCGGCCAGCTCGGGCGCGAGGCGGTGTACTCGTTCGCGGTCCTTCCGCCCTGGTATCGGACCTGGTGGGCGTACGGGGCGTATCTCGGCCTGCTCGTCCTGGGCCTGGTCGGGGTGGACCGCGTCCAGCGGCGCCGGGTCATCCTCCGGGAGCGGCAGCGGTCGCGGCTGAAACTGACGCAGCTCCGCGCGGAGGCGGCCGAGGCGCTGGCCACGTCCGAGAGCGAGCGAACCAGGACGGTCGAGCAGCTCAGCGAGATGGGCAGGGAGATCACGGCGTCGCTCGACGTGGACACCATCTTCGGGCGCCTCTACGAGCGCGTGAACGGGTTCGCCGACGCGACGGTGTTCGGCGTCGGCCTCTACGATCCCGACCGGCGTCAGATCGACTACCGCCTGGCGTACGAGGAGGGCAAGCGCTACCAGCCTTACACCCGGGACACCACGGACAAGAACCAGTTCCCCGTCTGGTGCCTCGAGAACCGCCAGCCGGTGTTCATCAACGATGTCACGACCGAGTACTCGCGCTACCTGGGCCGCTACGAGGCGGTCCCGAGGCCGCTCGAGGACGGCTCGGTGTCGCGCGCGCCGATGTCGCTCATCTACCTGCCGCTCGTCAGGCAGGATCGGGTCCTGGGCATCATCACGATCCAGAGCTTCAGGAAGAACGCGTACACCGAGTACCACCTGAACATGCTCCAGAACCTCGCCGCGTACACGAGCATTGCGCTGGACAATGCGAACGCGTACCGGCGACTCGACGAGCAGGCGCGCGAGATCCGGCAGAGGGCCGCGGAGCTGGCGACGATCGACAACATCAGCCGCGCGCTCGCGTCCGAGCTGGACCTGTCGACGCTGATCCCGCAGGTGGGAGAGCAGGTGCGCCAGGTGTTCGGCGCGGAGATCGCCTACCTGGCCCTGCTCGATCGCGCCACCAACACGATCCACTTCCGCTACGGCTACGGCGACACGTTCGCCCCCATCCCGTTCGGCGTGGGCATGACCTCCCGGATCATCCAGACGGGCGAGCCGCTCCTGATCAACCAGGACATCGGGAACCGGACGGCGCAGCTGAACATCGTCAGGTCAGGCGTCCCCGCCAAGTCGTACCTCGGGGTGCCGATCCCGGTCGGCAACGACGTCATCGGGGCGCTGAGCGTGCAGAGCACCGAGGTGGAGGGGCGTTTCACGGACTCCGACCTGCGGCTGCTCGCGACCATCGCCGCGAACGTCGGCGTCGCGATCCACAACGCGCAGCTCTTCGAGGAGACCAGGCGCGCCCGCGCGGCGGCCGAGGACGCCGACGCCGCGAAGAGCGCCTTCCTCTCCACCGTGAGCCACGAGCTCCGCACGCCCCTCACCTCGGTGCTTGGCTTCGCCAAGATCATCAAGAAGCGCCTCGAGGATCGGATCTTCCCGCTGCTGACGACCGACGATCGAAAGGTCCGGCAGACGATCCAGCAGGTCGGCGACAACCTCAACGTCGTCGTCAGCGAGGGAGAGCGGCTCACCAAGCTGATCGACGACGTGCTGGATCTGGCGAAGATCGAGGCGGGCAAGCTCGAGTGGCACATGGCGACGGTGTCGATCGCCGACATCGTCGACCGCGCCGCGGCCGCCACCTCGTCGCTCTTCGAGCAGAAGGGCCTGCCGTTCATCAAGGACGTGGCCCCGGACCTGCCGCCCGTCCTCGGCGACGCCGACCGGCTGCTGCAGGTGGTGATCAACCTCGTGTCCAACGCGGTGAAGTTCACGTCGGCCGGGTCGGTGGCCTGCCGCGCGCGCCTGCAGGACGACGGCATCACGGTGAGCGTGATCGACACCGGGCTCGGGATCTCGCCGCCCGATCAGCCGAAGGTGTTCGAGAAGTTCAAGCAGGTCGGCGACACGCTCACCGACAAGCCGAAGGGCACCGGGCTGGGCCTGCCAATCTGCCGCGAGATCGTGGAGCACCACGGAGGCCGCATCTGGGTCGAGAGCGAGCCCGGCCGCGGCAGCACGTTCTCGTTCGTCCTGCCGGTGAAGCTCGAACCGGCGCTCCAGAAGGGGCCGGTGAGCCTCGAGCTCCTCGTCCGGCAGCTCGGCGAGCCGGTCCGGCCGGGCCGTTCCTGCGAGGAGGACCACCAGCCGTGCGTGCTCGCCGTGGACGACGACCCGCACATCCGGACGCTGCTGTCGCAGGAATTCACCGAGGCAGGCTTCCGCGTGCGGCTGGCCCCGAACGGCCGCGAGGCCCTGGCCGCCATCCGGGACGAACGGCCCGACCTGATCGTCCTCGACGTGATGATGCCCGAGATCAACGGGTTCGACGTCGCGGCCGTCCTCAAGAACGACCCGCAGACCATGGACATCCCGATCATCATCCTGTCGGTCGTCGAGGACCGGTCCCGGGGGTTCAGGCTCGGGGTGGACCGCTACCTGACGAAGCCGATCGACGTGGGCGCGCTCATGAGGGAGGCGCGCGCGCTGCTGGACCAGGGCGCGTCCACCAAGCGGGTGCTGATCGTGGACGAGGATGCCTCCGCCGCGAAGATGCTGTCGGACGTCCTGCAGGCCCGGGGCTACAGCGTCACCGAGGTGGATGGGTCGCAGTTCATCTCGAAGGCGGCGGCCCTCAAGCCCGACATCGTCGTGCTGAACGTCGTCCTGTCGGAGAAACAGGAAGTGATCCAGGCCCTGCGGTTCGAGAAAGGGCTCGAGAACGTGCTGTGCCTCGTTTACCAATAGTCCGCCCAAGGAGGAGTCGTGCCCCCGAAGATCCTGATCGTCGATGACGAAGCCCACCTGAGGATGCTGATCCGGCAGACGCTGGAAGAGCTGGAGGACGAGGGCGTCGAGCTGCTCACCGCGACCAACGGTGAGGAGGCCCTCGAAGCCATACAGGCGGAGAGCCCCAACCTGGTCTTCCTCGACGTCATGATGCCGAAGTTGAGCGGCTTCGACGTGTGCGCCCGCGTGAAGAGGACGCTCGGGCTGAAGGACGTCTACATCGTGCTGCTGACCGCGAAGGGGCAGGAGTTCGACAAGCAGAAGGGACAGGATGCCGGCGCCGATCTCTACATGACCAAGCCGTTCGATCCCGACGCGCTGCTCCAGAAGGCCAGGAGTGTCCTCGGCTGCTGACGGGGCCACCCATGTCCAAGGTGTCGATTCGAGACCTGGTTCGCAAGCGCAAGGACGTGAGCGCGGTCGTATCCGCCGTGGCCGGCGCCATGAACGCCGGCATCCGGATCGAGGGGCCCGACGGCGAGCACGTGTTCGGCGCCGCGGGCAACGGGTCTGCCGCGCGGTCTGCCGTCCTGCTGGACGGCGAGCGCCTGGGATGGGTGAGCGGCGGCGGCTCGCAGGACGCCCCCATGGCCGCGTTCCTGGAGTACCTGGCGGCCGGCGAAGCCGAGCGGAAGACGCTGGCGGGCGAGGTGCTGCACCTCTACCGCGAGGTGAACCTGATCTACAGCTTCTCGGAGAAGCTGGCGGCCACGCTCGACCTCGACCGGGTGGCGGCGGTCACGCTCGAACAGGCCAGGCACCTGATCTCCGCAACCGACGGCGCGGTCGTGCTCGTGGACGACGCGACGGCGCAGGTGTTGTCCCTCGCGAGCTTCGGGGACGCCTACCCCGCGGCCGGCATCCCGTTCTCCGCGGACGGGCTGTTCGCCTCGATCCTCGCGACCGGCCAGGGTGAGATCGTCAACGACGTCGCCGCGGATCCGCGGCACGTTCACGGCGGACCCGCCATCGCGTCCCTCATCTGCACCCCCCTGCGCGTCAAGGAGCAGGTGACCGGGCTGCTCGCGCTGTCGAGCGCGACCCCGGTGAGCTACGCGGCGGCCGACCTCAAGCTGCTGAACACGCTGGCCCTGCAGACGGCGACCGCCATCGAGAACGCCAGGCTGTTCGAGCGGACGGTGCAGGCGGGGCGCGACCGCGAGCGCCTGGCGGCGCTGCACAAGGAGCTCGAGGTGGCCAGCCGAATCCAGCGCGCCATCGTTCCGAGCCAGTCTCCGCCGTTCCCCGATCGGACCGACTTCACCGTGCGCGCCAGCATGGCGCCGGCTCGCGCCGTCGGCGGCGACTTCTTCGACTTCTTCCTCATCGACGATCATCGCCTGGGCGTCGTCATCGCCGACGTGTCGGGGAAGGGTGTGCCGGCTGCGCTGTTCATGGCGGTCTGCCGCACCCTGATCAAGGCGACGGCCAGCGTGGAGGTCTCTCCGGAAGCGTGCCTGTCGCGGGTGAACGCCGTGCTGGCCTCCGAGGGAGTGGCGAGCATGTACGTGACGGTGTTCTACGGCGTGCTGGACACGCGGACCGGGCGGCTGACGTACTGCAACGCCGGCCACAACCCGCCCTTCGTGATGCGCGCGGATCGATCGGTCGAGCCGCTGCCGCAAACGGGCGGCACGGTGCTCGGCCTGTTCGAGGACTCGTCCTACGAGGCCGGGGAGGTCGCGCTCGCGCCGGGCGACGGCCTGTTCACCTACACCGACGGCGTGACCGAGGCCAGCGACGCGACCGGGGAGGAGTTCACCGCGGCGCGGCTGCAGCCCTGCCTGGCGGCCAACTCGGGCTGCGACCTGGACGAGGTGATCGCGGCCGTGGGCGCCGAGGTGGCGGCCTTCGTGGGCGAGGCGCCGCAGGCCGACGACATCACGATGCTGGCGGTGCGGTACAACGGGTGACGTCCGCCATTGAGAAGTACTTTGTCGGCCTCTGACGTCT
The DNA here is from genome assembly GCA_963813585.1 of uncultured Acidobacteriota bacterium. GTDB lineage: Bacteria > Acidobacteriota > Vicinamibacteria > Vicinamibacterales > Fen-181 > JARKSS01. The sequence goes on along the minus strand of CAWEZL010000001.1, from coordinate 4,602,975 downwards.
AATGGAAGAGCGGGCTGGATCCTGCCCCGGTTCCGACCCGCCTCGTCCCTTCCAGGATGTCACCGAAGGAGTGCGAATGGACCGCAAGGCGTTCTTGTGCCGGTCGGTTGACGGCGTGCTCGGGTGCTGCGCGGCCCTCGCCTTTGGATCCGGTTCCGTGGAGGCACGCCAGGCTGCCGCCCAGGGGCCGTCGGCGCCGGCCGCCGACGCGGAGAAGCAGTTCATCCAGAACTGGCTGGCTGACCTGATGGACGCGATCGACAAGGAGACCGACGAGTCCGTGAAGCTCCGGCTGCTCGGGGCGTGCGGCCGCGCGTGTTTCGAACGGCACGAGTTCAAGCGCAATTGGGCGATCCGGGGCCGCGGCGACGTGGACAAGCTGATGGCCGCCCTCGAGGCGAACTTCGAGGTGTGGCGCGAGGGCGACCTCGTGCACATTCGTTACGGCGCCGTGTCGAAGGGCTGCTACTGCCCGGCCGCGCGGTACCGGCCGGCCCGGCCGAACGACATCCACTGCTACTGCACCCGCGCGACCCACCAGACCGTGTGGGAGACGGCTCTCGGGCGACCGATCCGAGTGGACGTGGTCGAGACCGTCCGGCGCGGCGGCAAGACCTGCCATTTCCTGGTGCACCTCTAGCGCGGAGGCGCCCGAAAGGACCCTATGTCGCCATTCGAGACGATTGACGCGGCCTACACCGCACTTGGCCGAAACGATCCTTCCGTGCTGTTCGGGGCCATGGATCCGGCCATCACGTGGAACGAGGCGGAAGGGAACCCTCTTGCGGACCGTAATCCGTACGTTGGCCCGCAAGCGATCGGTGAAGGCGTGTCGTTCCAGCGGTACACCGACACGGCACAGTGGGCGCGGCTGATGAAGTAGCCGCTGGCTTCCTCGGCGGCGTCCCGCCCTGGAGGAAGCTGGCACCGGAGGGGGTGTCGGCGCGGGCGCCGGCATGGCACCCGAGCAGCTCGAGGGCAAGGACACGGCCGGGCGCACCGATCTCTTTGCGTTCGGCTGCGTGCTGACGATGTGGGTTGGCGCGCCCGACGTCGGGCGAGTCGCCCGACGTCCTTCTTCGTGTGGACCGACACCCAGACTTCCTTCTTCGTGACAGGGTGCACGAACCTCCGATGGCTGCCCTTGCCGAATCGCTCCTCAACGAACCCCGCGGAGCGAAGGCGACGGACGAGCTCTGCCCAAGCGGGCCGAAGCCAACGCGCAGCTGGTGGCCGGCCTCCTGGCCTTGACCCGCCCTGCGCACTCCCGAAAGAAGGGCACTCGAACGGTCCAGGGCGCAGGCGATGTGGGGGCGCTCACTCGTGTCTCAACGCCCAAAGCGGATCCATGCGCGACGCGCCTCGAGCCGGTAGCAGACCCGCCACGGCGGCGCTCACTGCGACGAGGCACACAGCCCCTCCGAGGGTCCACGGATCGTTCGGCGAAACGCCGAAGAGCTGGCTCGCAACCAAGCGTGATGCCCACAGGGCGGCGGCCGTGCCGATCGCCGCGCCGATTGTGACGATCGTGAGGATCCGGCGCATCAAGAACCAGATGACCTGTCGGCGTTGTGCCCCGAGCGCCATTCGCAGCCCAATCTCCTGCGTCCGACGAGCGGCCGCGTATGCCACGAGTCCGAAGATGCCGATGGCCGCGAGAAGGAGAGCGACCAGCCCAAAGAAGCCGGAAAGTCCGGCGAGGAGCCTCTCGCGTGACAACTCGTGCTCGCGGCTGTCCGTAACAGGGCTGATCTCCGAGATGTCGAGGTTTCTATCGACGGACGCGATTTCCCGGCGCACGGTCGCCGCAAGCGCCGAGGGATCGCCCGCGGTCCGGATCACGAGCGTCCTTCCGTCCGCGGCGGGAAAATAGACGAGTGGCTTCGGCCTTTCGCGCAGTTGGCCGTAGCGCGCGTCTCGAACGACCCCGATGATCTCGACGCCGTACTTCACGTTCGGCGGGTCGCCCCAACCGAAGCGCCGACCGACAGGGTTGGCGCTGCCGAAGTACCTTCGAGCCATGGTCTGGTTGATCATCGCGGCGGCGGATTCGACCGATCGTCTGCGGACGTCGCGTGGGTCGAAGTCGCGGCCCGCCAGGATCGGCAACCCGAGCGTGTGGAAATAGCCGGGTGTCACGCTGTTGATGTTGAACTGACGATCCTCTCCGGCTTGGTGGGGAAAGCCTTCGATCGCGATGCAGCACGTGGCGGTTGTACCGGTGCCGTAGCCAACACCGGCCATGCTGACCGAGATGACGCCAGGGGCGGACCTCAGTTTCTCGGTCAGGCGCTCGAACAGACCCGCGAGTTGCTCGCGCGTGTAGCCGGTGGACTCCGGTTCGAGTTCGACCTGGAGAACATGCTCGGCCGCAAAACCAAGCTCGAGGTTGCGGAGATTGTTCAGCGTGCGAACCAGGAGACCCGCACCGGTCAGAAGAACCAGGGTCAGTGCCACCTGACCCACCACCAGCACGCGCAAGACTCCAGACCGTCCGCCGCCGGCTGGCGTTCGCCCAGTCACGGGATTGATCGCCCGGCGCACCGCGGAAAGCGCTGGCACGATGCCGAAGAAGGTGCCGGTCGACAAGGACAGAACCGCATTGAAGAGGAGGATCCGCCCGTTCGGCGCAGCGCTGATCGGCAGGGTTCCGGCCCTATCCGACAGCAACACCGCCAGCAGGTGCCCACCCCACCAGGCAAGCAACAGACCCGCCGCCCCGCCCAGACAAGCGAGCACCAGGCTCTCCGTCAGGAATTGGCGAACCAGTCGCCGCCAGCCCGCACCGATGGCCAGCCTGATGGCCACCTCCCTTCGCCGAGCGGTTGCCCGGCACATCAGCAGGTTCGCGATGTTCAAGCAGGCGATCAGGAGAACCAGGCCGGCAAGGCTCGCCAGAATCCGAAGCGACGGAGACAGTCGTGTGCTCGTGTCCGACAGTCCCCGCGCCCCCGAGGCCACATCAACACGGCTCAGGTCGCGCGCCCGTCGGCCCAGTTCGGCTGGTTCGGTCTTGAGCTGATCGAGCAGAACGGCCATCTCCGCGCGAGCCTGCCTCTCCGCGCTCCCGGGGCCAAGGCGCGCCATCACGCGCAGCCAGCCGATATCGGGATCGGCCAGCCACGACGCGCCTCGGTCGAGTCGAGGCTGCATCGTCAAAGGGATCCAGACGTCCGGCGCCCGGCCGACCGATTCCCCGAAGAAGCCGGCGGGGGCGACGCCAACGACCGTAACCTCTTGATCCTTGAGCCTGATGTTCGCGCCGACGACCGACCTTTCGCCGTCGAACCTCCGCCTCCAAAACCGATCACTGAGGACTGCCGACTGACGGTCGCCCGAGGACCTGTCATCATCTGGCGTCAGAAGCCGACCGAGCGAGTTGTTGACGCCGAGTACCCTGGAAGTAGCTGCCCGACACGAGCTGAACCGTCACCTCCTCCGTCCGGCCTTCCGGTCCGACCATCGCAATGCGGCTCGTGCCGTCCTGGGCTGCCAGCACACCGGAATACGCGCGGGCCCGTATTCGGAGCCGCTCGAACATCTGATAGGAGAAATTGATCCGCTCGGCACGGTCATTGTACGGCTCGAGCGCGACGAGCTGCTCTGGATCGCGGACTGGAAGGGTTCGGAGCAGCACGGCATCGACGAGACTGAAAATGGCGGTGTTTGCGCCGATGCCCAGCGCCATCGTCAGCACGGCGACAACGGTGAATCCCCGGCTCCGGGACATGAGGCGCACGGCGTACCGGATGTCCTGAACGAGCCGCTCCACCGATGTCCACCCCCAGACCGCGCGCATTTCCTCTTTGATCGCGAGGGTGTTGCCAAGAGCCCGCTGCGCGGCGTATCGAGCCTCGGTGGCTGGCACACCGGCCGCCTGGCGTTCCTCCGTCTCGAGATCCAGATGGCAGCGTAATTCCCGGTCCAGATCCTCATCGCGAGGCTGACGCCCAAATGGCGTCCGACTCGTGAAGATCGACCTCCAACGCATGTCAACCCTCCCGCGCCGGCGCCATCACCCGGGCGATGGCGCCCACCAGTCTGCTCCACTTCGACTCTTCGACGGTCAGCTGTTTCCTGCCCGCTGCTGTCAGACGGTAGTACTTGAACTCCCGATTCCGGTCCCTGGCGGACTCCCATTTCGAGGAGACCCAGCCCTTGCGCTCCAGGCGGTGGAGGGCGGGGTACAGCGAGCCGTGCTCCACCTGCAGGACGTCGTCGCTGTCACGCTGGATGTGCCTGGCGATCTGGTGGCCGTGGGCAGGGCCGGTCAGCAGCGTCCGCAGAACGAGCATGTCCAAGGTCCCCCGGAGCAGCTCGACGCCCTCTCGCGGCTTCTTCGGCATGTTGATGGTAGACAGTCTACCATCAGATTGTCGCCTGGTCCTCGCCGAACCACACGATGCCTGGTAGCCGCGCGCGCGGCGTCTGCGCGCTTCGGAATGCCTCGAGCAGGTCGTTGCCCAGGTAGATGGTGATGCTGGTCAGTGAACGGGAAAGTGAAGGGCACCGAAAGGCCGGCGAGGGGAAGCGATGCTCACAAGAACTCACAAGCGGTCGTGCTTGTTCCGGGAATGTCCAGGCCAGCAAGACCCGGGCGCGTCCTCAAGCAATCGCGCCTACCGGAAGCCGGCGATCTTGACCACCTCCCTCTTGGACTTGACCCGAACGAACACGACGCGCTTCCCGTCGGGGGAGAGGTCGAAGGCCGTGATCCTCCCGCCGCCGAACGTCGCGATGGGAGCCGGCGTGCCGGTTGGGACTGGCAGCCGCATGAAGCGCGAACTGGCGTTGTCAACGTAGATGAGCGCCCGGCCCCCAGGCTCCCACTGCCAGGCGTCGGCCGGCACGCGGAAGTTGAGGCGCGGCGTACCCCCACCGATCCCTACGATGGAGAGGGTGCTGGCCGCGGTGCCGCCGGGGTTGTACCAGAAGGCTATGACCTTTCCGTCCGGGGATACGGCCGGGTAGTGGCTGGATACACTGGTAAGTTCGTCAGGGGTACCGCCATCCACTGATACCTTGAAGAGGCGAGTCGCGCCGACGCTGGCGGCGTCATACACGACCCATCGGCTGTCGGGCGTGACCGATGGGTTGTTGGCGGTCTCGCCAAACGTCAGTTGCCGGGCACCACTTCCGTCCGCGTTCATCCGCCAGATGTTCGCGTATCCGCCCTGCTCTGACAGATAGACGATGTAGCGCCCGTCGGGCGTCGCGACGGGATTCTGCTTGACGAACTCGCCCGTGGTCAGGCGCACGGCCGCGCCGTGACCCGTTGCGACCCAGATATTGCGATACCCTCCGTCGCTGGAGCCATAGAGGACTCTTCCGTCATGTGTCCAGTCGAGGCCATAGAAACTCGCTGCCGTTTCAGGAGTCAGCTGCCGCGCGCGCTCCAGGTCGGCGAGAGGCGCTGTGAACAGCGCCGAGGTCTGACTGATTCTCATGGTGAGCAACGCCGAGGCATCGGCCGGCACGCTGACCCCATCGTACGTGTTCGCGTCATCGGTGGCATTGAGGACGTCACCGCCGGGGTATCCCACCCGCCAGACATGGAACGGGTCCTCCGGCTGGTCCCTCCCGACGATTAGCAGCTCGCTTCCGTCCGGAACCCACGTGAGCGCCGTCGTCCATCGCCATCGGGCTTTGCCCAGCACCTTCACGGCCCCGTCCAACGCGTCGATGACGACGAGGTAGCGCTGTTGCTCGTTTACGGCACCCGGGTCCCTTGCGAGGCTCGCAACGGTCCGTCCGTCCGGCGACCACGCCGGACTGTTGACGAAGTTGTGGTGGCCATGGCGGGTTGCCAGGGTGCGCTCGCCGCTGCCATCGACGTTGGCGAGCATGATGCACGACTCGCGCCTGTCGGGATAGTCGCGCCGAAAGACGAACCGATCCCCCCCCGGCGCGAACGAGGCAATCGAATCGACGTCCGTGATCACTCTGCGCACGAGTCCGCCGGCAACGGGAACCTGATACAGCTCGTTGATGGCGGAAGTCGGAGGGTTGGTTCGAAGGAACAGCCGGCTGCCGTCGGGTGAGAACGAGAGGCTGCGCCACCCGGTCTCGCTCGCCGGAACCACGGCAGTTGCTGGCCCGGCTAAGCTCGCCGGCTGCACGTACACGGTCTCGCTGATGCCGTCTCGCCTCACGTACGCGACCAGGCGCCCGTCAGGAGAGATGGTGGCTTCACGAACGTCGCCGTCGATGGGCAAGGCCGTCAGCGTCACGGGCGCCGGCGCAGGCCGCAACGGTACCGGCACGAAACCCGGTCCCGGGCGATGGGAGGTCAAGAGCCAGAATCCCGCCAGCACGACCGCGAGTGTTGCCGCGGCCGCGGTCATCAGTCGCTTGTGCCGCCAGGCTCGCGGGCGGACGCCCGAGGTTCTTCCGCCCGCTGGCTCCTGGGGTCCCCCGAGCGAGGCCGTTCCCGCTCCTCCTGCCGGCGCGTTCATCTGCCGCTGCGCGTCGCGCAGGTCGTTCACCAGGTCCCTCATGTCCTGGTAGCGCTCGTTGCGGTCCTTCTGGAGGGCCTTTTGGACCAGGCGTCCGATCTCGCCCGGGATCGCACCGAGCCTGGGGACTAGCGGCGGCGCTTCGGCCCTCAGGATGGCGGCTATCACATCGCTCGACGTCTCGCCCACGAATGGCGGCAGCCCGGCCAGCATCTCGTAGATCACGACGCCGAGGCTCCACACGTCCGTTCGCGCGTCCACCTCCTTGCCGCGCGCCTGTTCGGGCGACATGTAGAGGACCGTTCCGAGCACGCTGCCTGGAAGGGTGACGTGCTGGCGCGTCTCCAGTTCCGAGTCCGCCGACGACGGCGTGAGGTTGGTCAGGTCCCGGGGGCTCGGCGCGAACTTGGCCAGCCCGAAGTCGAGGACTTTGACGATCCCGTCCTCGCGAAGCATGATGTTTTCGGGCTTGACGTCCCGGTGGACGATCCCGGCCTTGTGCGCCGCCGACAGCGCAAGCGCGGTCCCTTCCGCGATGCGAAGGGCGTCCTCGAGCCGGAACGTCGGCTCGTGCAGCGCCTCGCGAAGCGTCTTACCCTCGACGTACTCGGTCACGAGGAACTGCTGCCCATGGTCGGAGCCGAACTCGTGCACCGTCACGATGTTCGGGTGGTTCAGGGCCGACGCGGCCAGCGCCTCGTGTTCGAATCGCTGCGCGCGGGTACTGTCGCCGCCGAGCGAAGTGGGCAGGAACTTGAGCGCCACCTTCCGGCCCAGGCGTGTGTCCTCGGCGAGGTACACGTCGCCCATGCCGCCGCGGCCGAGCGGCTTCGTGATGCGGTAATGACCGAATTCCCGCCCGATGAGGATCGCGCCGGCCTGTTCGTCGGACATCGCAGCAATCTCGGGACGTTTCCCCTCATTGTAAGTGAGCGCGAGCCGGCCGGCCCCGCCCCATTCCTGTTCTGCGCGTGAGGCCTGCGCGCTCCAGCTTTGTGAGCCGGCGATAGCCAGGGAAGGTGACCTCCCGCAGTTCAACGAAGATCATGCAGCGGTACGCTCGGCAGTCTCCGCCGACAGGCTACGTCGCGATCTCGCCCCTCGCGCTGGCAGGCCTGTCTTCTGCCCGAATGTGCGATTCAGAGAGGTCGTTTCAAGCCGCTAGTCTCCGTCAGACTCCTTCTCAACGACCGCCGGAATTCGTCGCCGCTTGTCCCGCAGGTCCTCGGTGAGCGGCTTCGTTGCTCCGAGCTCTCTTATCATCGTCTGGTAGCCGCGGCCCGCGGCGTTGAGGGAGCCGGCGGCGTCGCTTAATCCATGCCCGGCTTCAGCACGTACATCGCCCAACCCAGGTATGGTCTCTCGTACCGAGAATAATCATCCTGCGAGTGGCGGAAGTGCTCGAAGACCTGCTGGCGATCGGGATGGGAGGGATTCTCTTCCAGCCAGCGGAGCAAGCCGTACCAATTGTCAGAATAGTACCTGTCCCAGTCGTCGCGGCTGGCCCTGATGACGTATTCGATCTCGAAGCCTTCCTCCCGGGTCACTCGCAGAAGCTCGGTCTCAGTACGGGCGTTCACCTCTCTCTGAGCATATTCAGGCGGTACCGTGTCGCTCGCCCAGTAGACGTCCCCGATCCCCAACCGCCCCTTCGAATGGACGGCCCTTTTCAGCGCCTGCACGGTTTCCCGGTACCCACCGAAAACAAAGGTGGCCCCGATGCAGGTGGCGACATCGAAGAGTCCTTCCTGGAGCGGGTAGTCAGCGCCTTTGCTGCACACGATCTCGATGCGGTCGGACAGGCCCTCGGCGTACAGCTTCTTCGCCGCCCGCTCGCAGAAGTCCGCCGAGATGTCGACGCCGACCCCGGTGATGCCGTACTCCTTGCCCCAGAGCGCCAGCGGTTCCCCACAGCCGGAGCCGTAATCGATCACCCGGGCGCCCGCCTTCATACCAAGGATCTTCCCGAGCTTGAGCATCTTTTCGGGGGTGGAAGGGTCGAGCAGCTCCATGTAGCGGTGCGAAATACTCATCAGGTCAAAGAATTCCATTGTTTTACCCCGTAGTTCTTCTCATACCTGCTACGTGGACTTGACTGTTCCACCCGACAACGCGTTCACCCCGCTGTGGGCGAGCGCGCGCTCGCGCTTCCCTTACTTCCCGCAGCGCCGGGCGATTTGGGCGGGGTCGCCGCGGAGCACGCCCACGTAGTAGTCCATGAGCGACCGCGTGAACGCCTCTTCCTTCTCGGGCACCAGCGTGGCCACGTCCTTCAACCATCCCGTGATGCAGGCCTCTTTCGAGCGATCGCTGCCTCCGCAGGCCAGGAGGTTTGCGAACGCGTTCCTGTAGGTGACGAAGCCGGCGCGGGACATCGGTTGGCCGTGTCCGGGGACGAGGCGCGTGAAGTCGACCGCAGTGAGGCGGTCGAGGGCCTCTCGCCAGCGTGCCGGGCAGGCCGTGTCGAGGAAGGGCGCGGGGAGCGTGACGAGGTCGCCGGCGACCAGCGTGCGCGATCTCGGCTCGAAGAGCCACACGTCTGCGGCCGTGACCGCATGGCGCTCGAGCCCGATCTCAACGTCGAGGCCGCCCAGGCTGCGACGGCCGGCTTCCCGCACGACCTCGTCTGGCTCCAGCTTCGCTCCCTCGTCGATCAGGCCGATCTCGGCGGCGAGAATCTCGCGGGCCTTGGCGTCGGACGCCGTGTTCAGCCGGTCCTCGAGCTGCGTGCGGTAGTTCGCGAGGAAGCCGGTCCTGGCCTCCTTGATCGCATCGCTCGCGAGGACGCGCACGCCGGGGAACGCCGCCCGCAGCGCCGCGTTCCCGCCGACGTGATCGAGGTGCCAGTGCGTGTTGACGATCATCACCAGCGGCTGTTTCGCCGCGGTCGCAAACTCCGCGATCCGCTGAACGTGGGCCAGGTGGCGGCCGGTGTCCACGACCACGAGCCCCTGGGGCGCCTCGAGGAAAACCGTGTTGCCGTCCGGCTGGCTCCCGGGCGCAAACACGCCGGCCAGGAGGCGGACTCCGGGAGCGACCTCGGACACTCCGGCGACCGGGCGAAACGCGGACAAGAGGATGAGGGCGAAGGTGATCACCGAGCCCGGATTATTCATGAAGGCGCGGAATTGTGCCGCCGGCGCACTATGAGCGAACGCGCAGCGTTCGTGAACAATGCGGGCTAGGCGGCCCTCGGGCGAAGTCCCGCGCTTGGCGCTCCCACAAGACGGTTGGCGACATCTTGAGAGAGGATAGCAGGGCGCGGAAGGGAAAGGGAATTCACCGTTGTCAGGGACCCGGCCCGCGCCCAAGGTGCTAGACTGCTGCCGGTTCGCCCCGTCCTCGGGCGAGTCGCTCGCCGACACGTTCAGCGGAGGGTCCCATGTCCCTCGCGTTGGGCACGCAGCTCGGGCCGTACGAGATCCAGTCCGCGATCGGGGCCGGCGGCATGGGTGAGGTCTACAAGGCCCGCGATGCCCGCCTGGGACGGACGGTCGCCATCAAGGTCCTCCCCGAACGCGCCGCGGGCGATCCAGCCCGCCGGGTCCGCTTCGAGCAGGAGGCGCGGGCGGCCTCCGCGCTGAACCACCCGCACATCTGCGTGCTTCACGACGTCGGCCGCCAGGGCGACACCGACTACCTTGTGATGGAGTACCTCGAGGGCGAGACGCTGGCCCGCCGGCTGCGCAAGGGGCCGCTGCCACTAGGCCAGGCGCTTGAACTCGGCGCGCAGATTGCCGACGCCCTTGCCCGGGCGCACCGCCACGGCATCGTCCACCGCGACCTCAAGCCGTCCAACGTCATGCTCACCAAGGACGGGGCGAAACTTCTTGACTTCGGCCTCGCGACGCTGCGGCCAGACCCCGTGCCCGTCACCGCTGCCAGCGCCGTGCTGTCCACGGCTACCATCCAGACGACCCCCGGTGTCGTGATGGGAACCGTGCCCTACATGGCGCCCGAGCAGCTCGAGGGCAAGGACACGGACGGGCGCACGGATCTCTTCGCGTTCGGGGGCATGCTCTACGAGATGCTGACCGGCCGGCGAGCGTTCCCAGGTGAGAACGAGGCCAGCGTCGCCTCGGCCATCTTGACCAGCCACCCGTCCGCACCGAGCACGGTCGCGCCGGCGACGCCGCCTCTGGTGGATCGCCTGGTCCACGACTGCCTCTCGAAGTCTCCGGACGAGCGGCCCGACAGCGCCCGGGACGTCGCGAAGACCTTGCGGTGGGTGAGGGAGACGGCTGGTCACCCCGCCGTCTACGTGAACGCCCCGAAGCAGGGGCGCGCGTGGCGGCTGCTGCTCGGTGCCGTCGCGGTGGCGGGCGCCGGCGCTCTCTTCGTGCTGGCGTTGGGTTCCCAGCTCCGGCCGTTTCGTCCGGCCGGCTCGCCGCGGCCTCCCGCTTACGCCACGATCCCGCTGAAGACCGAGCAGGTCTACCATTTTGGCCACTACGCGCCGATCGCGACTTCGCCCGACGGCGAGGTCCTGGTGTTCCGGGAAGGGAAGACGCTCGTTCGCCGGCCCCTCAACGGCTTCGAGGTGACAGCGATCGGAGGCACCGAGGGCGCTTCCATGCCGGCGTTCAAGCCGGACGGAACGGCACTGGCGTTTGTGGGCCCGGGCGGGATCAAACGGGTTTCGGTATCCGGGGAGAAGTCTCCGGCGGTCATCGCCTCCACCGCGGTCGGTCCGGGACTCGTGTGGGGCGAGGACGACTGGATCTACTACGCACGGGCCGAGAGCTCGGGAATCTGGCGCGTGCCGTCCTCCGGCCAGTCCCGGCCGGAGGTCGTGACGCGGCTGCGGCCCGGCGAAGAATGCGGACACGCCTGGCCGCAGCTCCTTCCGGGCGGCAAGGCCTTGCTGTTCACCGAGCTCGGGCCGAGCGGAGGCGCCTCCGATGGGCGCGTGGTGATTGAAGTCCTCGCCACCCACGATCGGACGACGGTGGTGGAGCGCGCGACGTCGGGTCGGTACCTCGCGAGCGGCCACGTGGTCTTCGGCCGGGACGACGGTTTCGTATACGCCGTTCCGTTCGACGTGGAAAGACTTCAGGCGACGGGGCCGCAGGTCCCGGTGTTGTCGCACGTCGGCATGGGCACGTGGGGCGGCGCCGTGTTCCTGGCGGTCTCTGACACTGGAACGGCGGCCTTCCTTCGCCCCACCCGGAGACCGGGCTATCTCGTACGGCTCGTGGATAACCAGGGGCGGCCGGCTCCCGGGGCCGACGCCTTTGCCCCGGAGAGACTCGGGAAGATTGGGGGCAACTTCATATTCCAGGCCGCGCCGGATGGGGAGCGTTACGTGTTTACGGCCTACCAACCCGGCTCGGTCAATCTCTACTCGTTCAGCTCCCGGACGGGGCAGGCCGAACGCCTCACCTTCGGCGCCGAAGAAGACGAGGGGGCGGCCTGGTCTCCCGACGGCGGGCTGATCGCGTACACCTCCGCCCAGCGAGGCTCGGCCCGGCACATCCTGGTGAAGACGCCCGAGGGCGGGGCGAAGCCGCGGCTGCTGCGGGTCTGGCCGCGCCACGTTCACGTCAATTCCTGGTCGCCCGACGGCCGCTGGCTGCTGGCGACCGACTTCAGCCAGACGACGGCGTCAGATGTCTGGGCCTTCCCGGTCGGCGGCGGCGAGCCGGTCCTGGTGGCCGGCGAGCCGAACCCGGAATTGTGGGCCCACTTCTCGCCGGACGGAAAGTGGGTGTCGTACCGGACGGTGGAACGCGGGCGGCGGGGGGTGTACGTCGTGTCGTTCCCGGACCTTGCGGTCAGGAGGGAGGTCACGACGGAGGGCGACACGTATGCGTGGGCCCGCAACGGCCGGTTTCTCTACTATCTCTCCGGCGGTTCCCTGGTGGCGCTGGAGGTAAGCCTGGACGGCGGCTTCAGGACCGGACGGACCACGCCCTTGTTCGCCACGCGGGCGGTTGGGTTCCAAGTCCTGCCCGAAGGGCGCTTTGCGCTGCTGGAGGAGAACGACGCGCCTCCCGACGAGCCGCTCCACGTCATCTTCAACTGGTTCGAGGAACTGCAGGCGAAGGCGCCGCTGCCGCGGTAGGGGAGCAGGCGAGCTCATCAGACAGCCGCGAAGATGCGACGGGTCCTCTCGGGGGGACACGCCGACGTGCCGGCGAAATGCACGCGCCAGCCCAGTGTTCCCGCGAAAACCCGACGCGTACGCAACCGCCTTGACGGGTCCGTCGGTGTCCATGAGAAGACGGCAGGCGTGGCCAACCCGCAGCCTGACCAGGTAGGCGTGCATCCGCTCACCCATGACCAGCGTGAATTGTGTCGTCAGGTACCTCGGGTTGCACCCAAGGGCCTCGCCGACGGACAGCAAGGACAAGGCCGGTGCCCGGAAGTGCCGGTGGAGATGCGAGAGCGCGCCGTCCACGAGCCTCAGGTGTTCCTGCTGCCCTGCCTGCGGGTCCGGACGGCTGGGCGGCGCGTCGAGGCCATTCGCGAACGGGGCACGCTTGCACTGAGTCTCCTGAAACTCGGCCACGCGTCGTCGCAAGGCCCTGACCTCTTCCGACAACATCGACAGCAAGGACTCGTGGAAGGTCCCGGTGACGATTGGCGCCAGGAGGCGCGTGGCCGCCGAGAACGCTCCTTCAGGAGTCTCGGGGCCGGCCACCAGCTTCACCAAGCCGACCAGTTCGCCGTCGAAGTGAATGGGGACGCAGGAACAGCGCAGCCCGACGGGACACGTGTGAGTGTGGACCTTCGGCGAACGTCGACCGGCGCGGACGTGAATCGACCACTGCTCTCGACAAGGCGCAGTCCGGCGCACGCTGCGGAGCCGTTTGGCGCAGCGCGGATGGACAGGAGGGGACAACACCGGCACCCGCTTGGATCCGCCGAACGTCGCGAGACTCGTTACGGCCGTCAGGCCGGTGATCTCGCGAAAGGCTTCGAGTGCCGAGCGCATCCGAGCGGGGAGTCGGACGATGGGAAGTATCGCCCCGCTTCGTGGCATTCGGGTCGCCCTTCGTGAAGGAACGCGTCGCCTGTGAACCGGGCTCGCGCCGAATTGAAATCGGATGGAAGAGTATAAGCCCCAATCACGATTTCCGGCGTCCAGGGGTCATGCTGAGCTGGCACCGCTATCAGTCCTGCCCGTGGCTCATCATGAAGCCGTGGGGCTTCTTGGCCGAGTCGACGTAATACCCTACGACGTCCCCGCCGGCGTTGATTCCGAAGGCGCGGGTCGTCGCGCCGGGCAGGTCCACGTCAATCGTGACGAACTCCCCGCGCCGCAGCAAGAAGCCATGGGTGGTGCCCGTTCCCGCGTCCTGGAACACTCCGACGATGTCTCCGGCCGCGTTGATGCCCCGTGCGCGCGTGAAGGTGGAGCCGGGTTTAGCGAACCAGCTCGTGACGCCATTACTGACGACGTAGCTCGAGTCGGAGCCGGGCGGATTCGGTGTTCCGTAACCGACAACGTCTGCCAACGGATTGATTCCGGTGTGCATCGTACCTGCCGGTCCCTGGACACTGGCGTCGCCGTCAGCGATCGCCACGAACCCGTGCATTCCGTTCGAGCCGCCATGGACGCAACCGACGATCACCCCTTCCGGGCTGACTCCGAGCGGCATGGAATTCGGCTGGCCGGGCACATCGACCGGGTAGAAGTTGCCATTCCTCAAGAGGAACCCATGGATGACCCCGCTCCCGGGCAGCCCGTACTGGCCGACGACGTCGCCCTGCGGCGTGATTCCGTAGCCCTCGGTCCAGGCGGCGCCCGGGTAGTCCAGGGAAGTAAACGTCGCCCCCCGCAGGACGAACCCGTGCTCGTAACCTGCTCCATCGACGTAGGCGCCGACTACGTCGCCGGCGGGATTGATGCCAAACGCCCACGTCGCCGCGGCATCGGGATAGTCGATCGACACGAACCGTGCGGGACCAGCCGTCACCGGCACCGAGAGCGCACAGAACGCCAACACAGCAACGACGCCGCCGCGCCCAGCTGAACTCGTCATTCTGCCTCCTTGGATTCTGCCCTGCACGGACCATACACCGCGACGGCAGCGAGAACGGGACGATCGTGCGCCGATTGGTCAGATCGATCGGCCGAAAGTCAGGGTGCGGGCGTAAGCGGAACTTCGCGGGGATCAGGAGCCTCGCAGGAGAGCGGTGTGCCGGCCGCCGTCACGAGACGTTCGCGACGCAATTGCCAAGTGGGCTTCCGCCGAAGCGTGGTCCGAAGAGCCGCACCGCTCCTCCAGATCAGCGAGGAGGAGTCCCGGGATCGGATGCGGGAGTACCAGTGCGCCAACCGGGAGGGAAACCGTTCTCTCCCGCCTGCGGCTCGTGGCGGGGGGCGACGCATGGCCAGACCGAGCTCACAAGCAACTCACAAGAAGGCGATCATGATCGTTGAATACAGGCGGGAAGATGTGGCGCGTCCGACCCGCCTTCGCAACGCTGCGCATGGCACGTGGTGCTCGCGTCGCTACGGCGCGGTTCTGATGGCGTAGCCAGCCGCAGCTGGCCCGGGAGTGTGCGAAAGAGAGCGGAGGGCCAGCGAAGGCTGGCGCGCCCGACCCTTCGACTCGGCACTGGACGGGACTCGCCTCGCTCAGGGTCTGGGCGATTGCTTGGGAGGACGGGAAGTGGCGCGCCCGACAGGATTCGAACCTGTGGCCTTCGGCTCCGGAGGCCGACGCTCTATCCAGCTGAGCTACGGGCGCGCGCAGGGCCGGCAGCAGAACCCGCCGGCAGGTGCAAAACGACAACAGTCTATCACGCCTGCCACGTCCAGCAGGGCTGAAGCCCTGCTCTACCGCCGGTGGCCGTCTTCTCCGTTCTCCGTTCTCCGTTTTCCGTTACGCCCCCAGCCCCTAGCCCCTATGGGATCATCCACTTGCAGCACGGTCGCCTGCAGGAACGTGATCAGCGCGATGATCGCCAGCAGCAGCAGCGAGTGCTTCAGCGTGAAGCGGAAGAGCGACGCCTCCTGGCCCACCAGCCCCGTCGCCGCGCACGCCACCGCGATCGACTGCGGCGAGATCATCTTCCCCGTCACCCCGCCCGACGAGTTCGCCGCGATCGCCAGTACCGGATCCATGCCCGTGTGCGCCGCCGACACGGTCTGCAGGCGGCCGAACACGGCGTTGGACGAGGTGTCCGAGCCGGTGACGAACACGCCCAGCCAGCCCAGGACGGGCGAGAACAGCGGGAAGAGCGCCCCCGTGCTCGCCAGCGCCGTCCCCATCGCCGTTGTCATCCCCGACGTGTTGCCGATGTAGGCGAGGCCGAGCACCGACGCGATCGTCAGCAGCGGGGCCGCCAGGGAGGCCAGGGTCCGCCCGAAGAGCGCAAACGCCGCGCCGGGGCGCATCCGCGCGATCGCGACCGAGGTCAGCCCCGCCAGGAGCGTGGCCGTGCCGGTGGCCGACAGCCAGTTCAACGTGTAGACGGCCGGCGCGGGGGCCGTGGCGCCAGGCAGGACGACGGCGTGGTGAATCAGCGGGAACGGGAAGGCGACGGTGACGGTGTCGAGCAGCGCCTTCACCGGCCGCACGCCCCAGTTCGCCACCAGGATCGTGAGGACGATGAACGGGCTCCAGGCCCAGACCAGCGTGCCGAGGGGGTGGCGCGTCGGGGTGGCCGTCGCCGGCGGCTCCTCTTCGAAGCGCCACGTCCGCGCCGGCCGCCAGACGCTGAGAAAGGCAACCAGGCACGCGATCGAGACGAGCGACGAGATGATGTCGGGCAGCAGCGGCCCGAGGTAGTTCGACGTCCACCACTGGGCGAGGGCGAAGCTCCCGCCCGAGACGAGCGCCGCCGGCCACACTTCGCGCACCCCCTTGCGGCCGGCCATGATCGCCACAAGCCAGAAGGGGACGAGCACCGACACGAACGGGAGCTGCCGGCCGACCATCTTCGAGATGAGCCCGACGTCGAGGCCGGTCACCTGGCCGGCCACCAGGATCGGGATGCCGATCGAGCCGAAGGCGACCGGGGCGGTGTTCGCCACCAGGCACAGCCCCGCGGCGTACAGCGGCTGGAAGCCGAGGCCGACCAGCATCGCCGCCGAGATGGCGACCGGCGCGCCGAATCCCGCGCACCCCTCGAGAAACGCGCCGAAGCTGAACGCAATGAGCAGCGCCTGCAGCCGGCGGTCGGAGGTCAGCGAGGCCACCGAGTCGCGGATGACCGCGAACTGCCCGCTCTCGACGGTGACGCGGTAGAGGAACACGGCCGCGACGACGATCCAGCCGATGGGGAAGAGGCCGTAGAGCGCGCCCTGCAGCGTCGAGGCGAGCGCCAGCGGCGCCGGCATGCGGAAGACGGCGACCGCCACGAGGACGGCCAGGGCCACGGTGGCCGGGCCGGCCACGTGCCCCTTCAAACGCCTGATCGCGAGCGCCCAGAAGAGAAAGGCGATCGGGATCGCGGCCGCGAGCGCCGACAGGAAGATGCTGCCCAGCGGGTCGGGCTGCTGCGTCCACATGGCGCGGCATTATAGCGGCTCGGCCGGGTACAATGTCCCCTTGTCCCAGGAGGCAGCATGAAGAAGCAGTGGCTCGTCGGTGTGGTGGCGCTCGTTGTCCTCGGTGCCCTGGCCGTCCCGGCGCTCGCCCAGGAGGAGGGGGCGTCGGTCGTCGCGCAGTCGCCCGAGTGGCAGAAGCTGACGACGCTGGTCGGCGAATGGGAAGGGGTCTTCGAGACGCCCGACGGCAAGAAGCTCCCCGGCAAGCTCGAGGTGCGGATGACCGGCGACAAGTCGGCCTTGATGCACCTGATGGAGCGCGACACGCCCAACGAGATGATCACGATGATCCACCCGGACGGCAAGCGAATCCTGGCCACCCACTACTGCGCCGCGCACAACCAGCCGCGGATGGCCCTGGTTCCCTCGAGCGACCCGAACCGGATTGCTTTCGATTTCATCGACGGCACCAACATCGCGCCGGGCGACCACTACATGAAGAAGGTGGCCTTCCGGATCGTGGATGCCGACCACCACGAGGCGGAGTGGACGTCGATGGGCGGCGGGAAGGAGATGTCCGCGGTCTTCAAGTACACGCGGGTCAAGAAGTGAATCGACCCGGCCGGCCGTTTGGGATCGCCATCCACGGAGGGGCGGGGGTGACGCCGCGCGCCGAGATGTCCGCGGAGCGCGAGCGCGCCTTCCGCGAGGCGCTCGCCGCGTCCGTCTCCGCCGGGTGGGCGGTCCTGGGCGACGGCGGCAGCGGCGTGTCGGCCGTCGAGGCGGCCATCCGCGTGATGGAGGACTCGCCGCTGTTCAACGCGGGGAAGGGGGCCAGCTTCAACCGCGCCGGCTTCCACGAGCTGGACGCGGCGATCATGGACGGTGCGACGCTCTCGGCGGGCGCCGTCGGCGCGGTGCGCCACGTCCGCAACCCGATCGGCCTCGCGCGCCTCGTGATGGAGCGGTCGCCGCACGTGCTGATGGTGGGCGAGGGCGCCGAGGCGTTCGCGCTGGAGCAGGGCCTGCCGCTGACGCCCGCATCCTACTTCTACACCGAGCACAAGTGGCAGTCGCTCCAGGCGCGACTGAGGCGCGAGGTGGAGGCCGCGCAGGTGCCGCCTGTCGACCGGGGCCTGTCCGGCACGGTCGGCGCCGTGGCCCTCGACCGCGCCGGCAACCTCGCCGCCGGCACCTCCACCGGCGGCCGCGAGGGCAAGCTGCCCGGGCGTCTCGGCGACTCGCCAGTCCTCGGCGCCGGCACCTACGCCAGCAACGAGGGCTGCGCCGTCTCCTGCACGGGCGACGGCGAGCTGGTGCTCCGCCTGTGCACGGCGAAGGAAGCGAGCGACCTCATCGCGTTCGCGGGTCGCACCCTCGTCCACGCCGCCGACGCCGTCGTCGCGAAGGTGGCGGCGCTCGGCGGCAGCCTCGGCCTCGTCGCGATCGACCGGCGCGGGGCCGTCGCCATGCCGTTCACCGGCGAGGGCATGTACCGGGGCCACGCGATGGGGGATGGGGAGGTCGTCGTGGAGATCTACCGGTAGGTGGGGCAGCAAGGAGGGGATGGAATGTCGAGCTGGTTTCGAAGGGTGCGGCGCACGAACGATGAACCCTCGCCCGCGCTGCCGCGCTCGAAGGGGTGGCTCGACGACAACGAGGACCGCCTGGTCCCGCCGCGCCACCTCTGGATCGGCCCCGGCGATTCCATCAGCCACTACTATCGCTGGATTTGGGAGTACCTGGCCTATCTCACGCTGCTGACCGGGCTCGAGCGCGAGCAGGCGGTGCTCGAGCTCGGGTGCGGGCACGGCCGCACGGCGCGGGGGCTGCTCGACTACATCCGGTGGCCCGGCCGATACGCGGGCCTCGACGTGGATCGCGCGAGGATCGAGGACGCGCAGTCGAGAATCCAGGCCCGCTTCCCGAACTTCCAGTTCGTCTGGGCCGACGTGAGGAACCGTCACTACAACCCGGGTGGCCGGTTGACCGCCGACGCGTACTCGTTTCCGTTTCCCGACGGCTCGTTCGATGTCGCCTACGCCGCGTCGCTGTTCACTCACCTGGTGCCGGCCGAGACGCGGCGCTACTTCACAGAGAGCAGCCGCGTGCTGAAGCCGGGCGGACACTGCCTCTTCAGCGTGTTCCTGCTCGACGCGTACCGCGGGCCGGCGACCACGATCTCACCGAACTACGAGTTCGACCACCCGCTGGCCGGCCACGAGGGCGTCGCCGTGCGCGACCCCGCCCACCCCGACAACGCCGTCGCATACCGGTCCGAGACGCTGCGCGGGTACGCGGACGAGGCAGGCTTGGATGTGATTCGCGTGCTGCCGGGACTCTGGACCGCCAGCCCCGGCTTCGCCGTGAACGAGCAGGACCTGGTGCTGCTGCGGCGGCGGTGAAGGTTACTGCGACCTCGTAGCCTTGAAGGGCTCCTTCTTCCTGCCGGTGACGATGGTGCCCTCCATCGTGCCGCCCTTCACGACCGCGAAGTAGTCGGACCCGCGGACCGAGAACGCCAGGTCGCTGCCGTGGAGACGGCCGCCGGTGATCGGCGTGGTCGCCCCCCACGACGCGATCGATCCGCTCACCTTCTGGAACGCCTGCGTGAGGATCAGCCGTCCCCTCGAGAGAGACCAGGTTCCCTGCACCTTCGCCGGCACGATCCACAGCAGGGCCGTGCAGTAGTTCACGCACTCGCGGCTGACACGGAACGACGCGTCGGGCTCCCAGTCCCCCATGGGGAAGGTGTTCGAGACGATTCGCGTTCCGGGTTCGAGCGCCAGCAGGGTCGGCCGCAGCTTCATGTTGATCGACGGGAGCAGGAACATCGTGATGACGGTGGCCTTCGAGAGATCGGCCTGGAACAGGTCCGCCTTCTCGAAGGCGGCGAGGCCGCCCACGCCCGCCGCGTCGGCGTTCCGCTTCGCCAGCTCCACCATCTCGGGGTTGTATTCGATGCCGTGCGCGCGGGCGCCGCGCTTCGCGGCGGCGATGACCGTCCGGCCGTCACCCGACCCGAGGTCGATCAGGTAATCGTTGCGCGTCACGGCCGCGAGGTCGAGCATCTCGGCGACCAGCGTCTCGGCGGTCGGCACCCAGACCACGTCCTTGCCCGGCTGTCCGACCTCGGGCTCGTAGGGCTTCGTGTTCGGCGTCGTGCGCTGAGGCTTGCGGGCTCGACCCGCGGCGTGCGTCGTCTCGCCCTGCCGGGCATCGGCGACAGGCGGCGCGGCGCCGAGGCCCAGCGCGGCAACGACGAGCAGTGCGGCGACGCGGGCTGGTCGACACGTCATGACGGCGGATTCTGTTACCCATGTGTCCGGAATGGACCGGGAGGGAGTGGCGCGCCCGGCAGGACTCGAACCTGCGACCTGCGGCTTCGAAGGCCGACGCTCTATCCAACTGAGCTACGGGCGCGTGCCCGACGATCATACCCCATGGTCTGCTCCTTGCTGTCCCTCCCGCCAGGAGGACCAGGCATGGCTCAGCCCGAGCGACACACGGCCGACGAGGCAGACCTCGACCACGACGAGCGGCCCGACGAGCCGCGCGGAGCGGACGAGGACGAGTTCGATGGCGAGTTCGACGAGGAGGACCTCGACGACGAGGACCTCGACGACGAGGACATCCGGTCCGGCGACACCCGGCCTTCCTTCCCGGACCGGCGACAAGGCCCGGGCGACTGACAACTCGATCCGGAGGCGGGGTCCCTCTCGCGCGCCCACCGCGTGCGCGCCCGGGCGCCCCGCTCGACCCATGAACCGCCCCGACCGAATCCGCGGCGTCCTGCTCGACGTGGACGGCACCCTGGTGGACAGCAACGACGAGCATGCGCGGGCCTGGGAGCAGGCGTTCCGCGAGCACGGCTACAAGGTTCCGTACGAGCGCATCCGTCCCCTCATGGGCATGGGCGGCGACAAGATCCTGCCGCACCTCGTCCGCCTCGATCCCGACAGCATCGCGGGCGAGCTCATCGCCGACCGGCGCCGCGTCGTGTTCCTGCGGGAGCACCTGCCGGTGTTGAAGCCCCAGCGCGGTTCCCGCCAGCTGGTGCAGCGGCTGCGCGAGCGCGGGCTGCGGCTGGCGGTGGCCAGCTCAGCGAAGGCCGAGGAGATCGACGACCTGCTCCGCGTGGCCGGGGTGGACGACCTGGTGGACGAGGTCGTGACGAACAGCCAGGCCGCGGCCTCCAAGCCCGAGCCGGACATCCTGCACCTCGCGCTCGAGCGGATCCGCTGCCGCCCGGACGAGGCGCTGATGATCGGCGACACCCCGTACGACATCGAGGCGGCCGCCCGGGCCGGCGTCGCCACGGTTGCCCTCCGCTGCGGCGGGTTCTCCAACCAGGACCTCGCCGGCGCCATCGCCGTCTACGACGACCCAGAGGCCCTGGCGATCGACCTGGACAGGGTCATCACCCGGTAGGGCCCGATACCTTATCTGGATTGACGAAGTGCAGTTCCCATCTGCATCCGCGCGTGGTGTGGGGTTCGAGCGTGGTGTGGGGCTCGAGCCGGTGGCAGCCGTGGAACCCGGTCCAGAACTACAACGTGGTGTGGGGATCGAGCGTGGTGTGGGGTCGAGCGTGGTGTGGGGATCGAGCGTCGTGTGGGGGGCGAGCGTCGTCTGGGGTTCGAACGTCGTCTGGGGGGTCACCATCGCCACCAACCCGAGCAGCGTTGTCTGGGGGAGCCTGACGACGTGCGCCGGGGCGAGCGGTGCGGACGCGACCAGCCAAGCCAAGTGACACGACGGCACCATCCGCGGGGCCCGGTGTGTTCCGGGCCCCGCCAGGTTGCGTTCCCTCCTGCAGGTCCAACCCTCTCGTGCCGATAGTCGGCATGTCACACCTCGGCTGTTTCGCCTGGTTCCCTCTGCCGGTCACTGCCGCGCGGCCGTTCGCCGCTGTCGGCGTCTTTGCGTGAGGCTCGGAGGAGGGTCGTCATGTTGAACAAGGTCGTGGCGCGATATGCGGACGGCCGAATCGTGAAGGGCTCGACCGGCGATTTCAGCCCCGCGAAGGACACCTTCCACGTCGCCCCCGCCGGCGGAGACGACAAGGCCGTCCAGGTCCTCGTCCGACAGTTGAAGGCGGTGTTCTTCGTCCGCGATCTGGAGGGCAACCCCCGGCACGAGGAGCGCAAGGAGTTCGACCACGTGAAGCCCCCCGTCGGGCGCAAGATCAAGGTCGAGTTCAAGGACGGGGAGGTGCTGGTCGGAACGACGCAGGGGTATCAGCCGGAGCGGAGCGGGTTCTTCCTGGTGCCGGCCGACGCCACCGCGAACAACGAACGGTGCTACATCGTCGCGTCGGCGGTGAAGAAGGTGTCGTTCGTCCAGTAGGCCATCAGGGACGCCGGCCCTACTGGCGGAGGAGTCTCTCCAGGTCCACCCCTTTCGACTTGCGCAGGCCCGCCCACAGGTCGCCCACCTCGCGCAGCCGCGCCGGCACCGTGAGGATCGTGAAGTCCTCGCGGTTCACTCCGCGGTGCACCTCGTCCCACGTCAGCGGCGTCGAGACGCCGGCAAAGTCAGAGGCGCGCGCGCTGTAGGCGCACGCCAGGGTCTTGCCGCGCACGTTCTGCAGGTAGTCCACGTAGATGCGGGTGCCGCGCGCGTGCACGCTGCGCACGACGGTCGTCTCGCGCGGGTGCTTCTGCGCGACCAGTGTCGCGATCAGCTGGCAGAAGAGGACCGCGGTGTCGTACGGCGTGTGCGGCGGCAGCGGGATGTAGACGTGGAGGCCGTCCGCCCCCGACGTCTTCGGGAACCCGGGAATGCCGCGCGCCTCCAGCTCGTCGTGCACCCAGCGCGCCGCGTCGAGCACCTGTTCGAAGGTGATGCCGGGCATCGGGTCGAGGTCGATGGCCACGTGGTCGGCGTCCACGTGCGAGCCGACCCGCGAGAACCACGGGTCCTGCGAGATCGCGGCCAGTTGCGCCATGTAGAGCAGCGTGATCAGGGAGCCGCCGACCAGCCGGCTCGGCACCTCGGTGTCGTCGGGCAGCGTCTCGACGCGCACGCCGGGCGGCAACGGTTCGGGCGCGCGCTGCTGGTAGAACGCCTTGCCGCGGACGCCGTTCGGGTAGCGCTTCATCACCAGCGGCCGGTCCCCGACGACGGGCAGCAGGTACGGCGCGACATCCGCGTAGTACCGCATCAGGTCGCCCTTGGTGAGCTGCCCCTGCGGCCAGAACACCTTGTCCAGGTTCCCGACCGCCAGGGACAAGCCCTCGGGGAGTTCGATCCGCCCTTCCGCGCGCGCCGCCTCCATCTCGGTCAGCCGCGCGATCAACGCCCGGCTCGCCCTCCCCGCCGCCCCTCGCGCCAGCGGCGGCAAGTCCAGCAGGTGCGTTTCTACGATCCCCGATCCCTGATCCCCGATCCCTGGTTTCCGTTCCCTCCGCACGCTCCTCGGCTCGACGTCGTCTCGCAGCCCGAGATACACCGGGTGACGCAGCTTGCCGTCCGACGTCCACTCTGAGAACCGGACCTGCGCCACCAGCCTCGGCTCGGTCCAGTGCGGCCGCTCGTTCGCCTGCGGCCGCGCGGTGAACGGGCTCGCCGGCGTCTCGATCGTCTTCAGCAGCCGCGAGACTCGCTCCAGCTCCGCGCCGCTGAAGCCGGTCCCCGTGTGCCCGACGTATTCCAGCTTGCCGCCGTCCGCCCAGACGCCGAGCAGCAGCGCCCCCAGGTAGCCGCGCGTGTTGCGCGGCTCGGTCCAACCGCCGACGACGAACTCCTGCTCGAGGGTGATCTTCAGCTTGCGCCAGTCTGGCGTGCGCTGGCCGGGCTTGTAGCGCGAGTCGAGGCGCTTGACGACCAGCCCCTCCCAGCCCCGCGCGCGCGCCTCCTCGTACAGCGCGCGCCCGTCGGCCGGGACGAAGCGGCTGAGCCTCAGCAGGGGCGAGCCGGTGTTCCCGAACACCCGCTCGAGCCGGGCGCGCCTCGAGGTGAGGGAAAGACTCTGCAGGTCCTCGGGGCCATCGCGGAGGATGTCGAAGGCGATGAAGGCGACCGGTGCGCTCGACGCCACGCGCCGCACGTCGGCATCCGAGGTGAGGTGGATGCGCCCCTGGAGTTGCTGGAAGCCGGCCGGTTCGCCGTCGGCCCCGAGCGCCACGATCTCGCCGTCGAGGACCACGCCCGCCTTCAGGCCACGGCCGTACTCCGCCAGGGCGCGTGCGATCTCGGGGAACTGGCGCGTCTTGTCGTTGCCGGCGCGCGAGAAGATCCGCACGGCCCCGGCGCCCCCGCCGTTCCCGATCTCGACGATGGCGCGGATGCCGTCGTACTTCGGCTCGTAGGCCAGCCCGGGATCCTGGAGGGGCGGCTCGGCGAGCGTGGCGAGCATCGGGCGGGGCGGCATCGGGTGTGCTCAACCGACCCCGTCGGGGCTAGCGGCGCCGCAGCTCGCGCTCGGCGGCCAGCCAGTCCTCCCTGTCGTGGCCGTGCGCGCCCCCGCGGGCGAGGAACAGTTCGAACGCCCGGCGGGCGACCGCCTCGCGATCCAGCTTGGCAGGGGTAACCTTCATCACCGCGGCGGGAGCGGGTTCGGGAGCGGGTGCGGCGGTGACGGCCTTGACGGCCGGTTCGACCGGCGAAGCGGCGGGCTTCTCGGTGCGCCGCGCGGGCGTGCGACGGGGCTTGGGTTCGCCGGGACTGATCCTCTTGGCCATGCTCGCGAGACTCCTTGATTTCAGGGCGCCGCCGGGCAGCCGGCCGGGGCGCCTCCAGCGGATGTGCTTGGATGATACTGACTACCTTACCACGTGGACCGGCTCAGGTGATCCCGGAACCGCTCGAGTCGCCCCTGCGTATTCACCCTTGACGGCCGCAGCGCCCTGTTGCGCGCCGGGAAGGGGAGCACGAATGGCTCGAACGAGACGGCGGAAGCTGCTGTGGGCGACGGTCGCGGTGGTCGTGCTGGGTTGCCTCGGCGTGTACGGCTACACGGTGCTCGCCAAGCCGGCCTCCGCCATCGATCCCGCGCGCGTCGTCCAGGTCGAGCGCGGCGACCTGGCCCGGTCGGTCGTCGCCACCGGGAGGATCGAGCCGATCGCCAAGGTGGAGGTCAAGTCGAAGGCGAACGGGATCATCAAGGAGCTGAAGGTTGACATTGGCGACGGTGTCCGCGCCGGGCAGGTGCTGGCCGAGCTCGACCGCGACAACCTGGCGGCCCGCCTTCGCGAGGCGCAGGCGGCGCTGACCGGCGCGCAGGCCAACCTGAAGGCCGCCGAGGCCGAGCTGGCGAAGAACCAGGTCGAGGCCGAGGGACCGCAGGTCGCCTTCGCGCGCCGGAACCTCGATCGTGCCGAACAGCTCGCCCGCGAGAAGCTGATTTCCACCCAGTCGCTCGACGCCGCCCACAGCGCCCTCGAGCAGGCTGAGAACCAGCAGCAGGTCGCGCGCTCGCAGCTCGGCGTCAGCCGGGCGCGCGTCGCCCAGGCG
The DNA here is from genome assembly GCA_963813585.1 of uncultured Acidobacteriota bacterium. GTDB lineage: Bacteria > Acidobacteriota > Vicinamibacteria > Vicinamibacterales > Fen-181 > JARKSS01. The sequence goes on along the minus strand of CAWEZL010000001.1, from coordinate 4,577,619 downwards.
CATGCGACGGTCGCTCAGGCCCAGGCCGCGGCCGAGCGCGCCGCCGAGGAGCTGGACAACGCCACCATCCGTTCGCCCATCGACGCCGTCGTCCTCTCGCGCGACGTCGAGGTGGGGAGCCCCGTGTCCTCCATCCTGAACCTCGGGTCGGCGGCGACGCTGGTCATGGTGCTCGGCGACATGTCCACCGTCTACGTGCGAGGGCGGGTGGACGAGGCCGACGTGGGCCTGGTGAAGCTGGGGCAGCCGGCGCGCATCCGGGTCGAGACCTTCAAGGACCGGCCGTTCGAGGGGCGCGTGACCCAGATCGCGCCGATGGGGGTGGAGAAGGACAACGTCGTGAACTTCGAGGTGCGCGTGTCGATCGACAACGGCTCGGGCCAGCTGCGGGCGAACATGACCTCGAACGCCGAGATCGTCCTCGAAGAGCACACGGGCACGCTGGTGATCCCCGAGGCCGCGGTGCTCTACGATGCGGCTCGCCACGCGTCGGTCGAGGTCGTGTCGGACGCGGCGCCCGAGGGGCGCGAGCGGCGGCCGATCACGACCGGCCTGAGCAACGGCACCCGGACCGAGGTGCTGAAGGGACTGAAGGACGGCGACCGGGTGGTTCTGCAGTAGCGCGGGGCTTCAGCCCCGCGGACAGTGGGTGCCGTAGCGCGGGGCTTTAGCCCCGCGGACCGTGGGTGCGTCACATGGAACTTCTCCGCCAGACGTGGGCGAACCTCACCGCCAACAAGCTCCGGAGCTTCCTGACGATGTTCGGGATCATCTGGGGGGTGGTGTCGATCGTCGTCTTGTCCGGCGTGGGCGAGGGCTTCCAGCGCGGCAACCGGAAGGTGCTGGAGGAGCTCGGCAAGAACATCGTCATCATCCGGAACGGCCGGACCAGCCTGCAGGCGGGCGGCACGCGCGCCGGGCGCGCCGTGCGCCTCACCATCCAGGACGTCCAGGAGCTGAAGACGCGCTCGCGGCTGCTCGAGCACGTCAGCCCCGAGCTGATGCGCGGGGCGGCGCAGGTGAAGAGCGCGTTCAACGCGAGCTCGCTGCAGATGAGCGGCGTGTGGCCTGTCTACCAGTACATGCGGACCGTCGAGGTGGACCGCGGGCGGCTGCTCAACCAGGCCGACTGCGACGAGGCCCGGCGCGTGGCGTTGATCGGGTTCGACGCGAGCCGGCAGCTGTTCGCCGACCGCGACCCTGCCGGGCGCGAGGTCCTGGTGAACGGTACCCCCTACACGGTGGTGGGGCGGCTGCGGAAGAAGTCGCAGGACTCGAACTACACGGGCGAGGACAACCAGCGCCTCTTCCTCCCCTACGAGACGATGCGGCGCGACTTCCCGCTGCCCGCCGACTACGGGTCGGCCGACAGCCTGTCGGCGATCATCGCGGCCCCGCGCGCCGAGGTGACCGCGGCGATGGTCGAGCGGATCGAGCGCGAGGGGGTCGCCTTCATGGGGCTCGACTCGCGCGGGCCGGTGGAGGACGACGTGCGGGCGATCCTCGCCCCGCGCCACGACTTCCTGCCCCAGGACACCGAGGCGATCAACTTCTGGAACACGGCGCTCCAGACCGTGATGTTCGGCAAGATGATCGACGGGATGCACCGCTTCTTCGTCGCCGTCAGCGTGGTCACGCTGCTGCTGGGGGGCATCGGTGTGATGAACATCATGCTGATCGCGGTGCGCGAGCGGACGCGCGAGATCGGCGTGCGCAAGGCGCTCGGGGCGACCTCGATCGCCATCGAGCGCCAGTTCTTCAGCGAGGGGCTGGCGCTGACGCTGGTGAGCGGGGCGATCGGGTTCGCGATCGGCATGGCGCTGAGCGCGCTGGTGAACCTGGCGCCGATGCCCGAGCGGTTCGCGGGGCTGATCCTGACGTGGCAGACCGCGACGTTCGCGGTTGCGGCGCTCGCGGCGATCGGCGTGGGCGCGTCGGTCTACCCGGCGCGCCGGGCGGCGCACCTTCCGCCGATCGAAGCGCTGCGGTATGAGCAGTAGCGCCGGCCTCCGTGCCGGCGAGTACGGGATGTCGCGCGGGGCTTGAGCCCCTCGTGCTGGATGGCTGCCACATGCTCCTGAAGGAAGTCCTGGTCCAGGCGGCGTACGCGGTGCGCGATCACCGCTTTCGATCGGGCCTCACCATGCTCGGCATCGCGTGGGGCATCGTCACGGTGGTGCTGCTGCTCGCCTACGGACAGGGGTTCCACCGCGCGCTGACCTACGGCTTCCGCAACGCCTTCTCGGACGGCGTGGGCGTGCTGCGCGGCGGCCAGACCAGCATGCAGGCGGGCGGCGAGCGGGCCGGGCGCCGGATCCGCCTGAAGGTGGACGACGTGCCGCTGGTGGCCGAGCAGGGGTTCGTGAAGTACGTCAGCCCGGAGTACCTGGACTCGTTCACCGTGTCGTGGGGCACGCGGCAGACGACCGTCGGCGTGCGGGGCGTGGCGCCCGAGTACGGGATCATGCGGTCCGAGACGCCCGAGGCCGGGCGCTTCCTGAACCACGAGGACGTCGAGCGGCGGCGGCGCGTCGCGTTCCTCGGCGCCGAGGTCGTGCGGCGGCTGTTCAGCAACATCCCGCCGGTCGGCGAGACGGTTCGGATCGCCGGCGTCAGCTTCGAGGTGGTCGGCATCCTGTCGAACAAGGCGCAGCTGTCGAGCTACTACTACCCGGACAAGATGTCGGTGTTCATCCCGCACACCACGATGCGGCAGTTGTGGCCGCGGGAGTTCGTGAACGATTTGGTGTTCCAGGCGCTCGATCCGTCGCTCGGCGTCGAGGCCGAGCAGCAGGTGAGGACCGCGCTCGCGGCGCGCTACCGGTTCGACGTGCGCGACGACCGGGCCATGACCATCTTCGGCAGCCGCCAGATCATGGACATCGCCAGCGGCATGTCGAACGGCCTGCAGGTCGTCCTGATCTTCATCGGCACGCTCACGCTGATGATCGGCGGCGTCGGCGTGATGAACATCATGCTGGTCTCGGTGCAGGAGCGGACGCGCGAGATCGGCGTGCGCAAGGCGCTCGGCGCGAGGCGGCGCCACATCCTGCTCCAGTTCCTGCTCGAGGGGCTGGCGATCACCGCGGCCGGCGGCCTCATCGGCATCCTGCTGTCGTTCGCGCTGGTGGCGGTGGTCGGGTCGCAGCCGTTCCTGGCCGAGCTGATCGACGACCCGTCCGGGCAGACCGACATCCACCTGTTGCTGTCGCCGGCCCTGCTGCTGACGGCGACCGCCATCCTCGGCTTCACCGGCCTGCTGTCGGGTTTCATTCCCGCCTTCCGCGCCTCGCGGCTGGACCCGATCGAGAGCCTGAGATACGAGTAGGCGCGGAGGGCAGACCCTACCGCGTCTGTGCCCCCATCCGGCAGGCGACGCGGGCGCCGAGCTGGTTCCCGCGCCCGAGCGCCTCCTCGACCGGGGCGCCGCCAAGGCGGGCCACCAGGAACGCGGCGTCGAACGCGTCGCCGGCGCCGGTCGTGTCCACGACCCGCACCCCTTCCGCGGGCCGGTGCGTCCACCCCTCGCGGGTCAGGGCCGCGGCGCCTCGCGGGCCCCGCTTCACGACCACCGTCTCCGCGAACTCGAGCAGCGGCCGCAGCACGTCGTCTCCGGATTCCGTCCGGAAGGCCGAGCAGGGCCGTCGCCTCTTCCTCGTTGGCCAGCAGCACGTCGAGCCTGCCGATTCCCTCGAGCAGTCGCCGCCCGCCGTACCGTCGAATCAGCGAAGACGACGACGGGTCGAACGCGGTGGCGATGCCGCGCCGGCGGGCCTCGTCGAGCAGCGCCCCCGCGAAGCCGGGCGAGCCGGCCATGAAGACAGCGTAGCCGTTGAGGAAGACGAGGCCGGCGGCGTCGAGCAGCCGCGCGGGCAGGTCGCCGGGGCCCAGGCGGAGCGGGTCGGAGTGGTCGGTCACGAACGCGTGCTCGCCGTCCGGCCGGATCACGACGCCGATCCTCGTCGTCTGCTCGCCGGGCGCCTCGACCAGGTCGCCGTCCAGTCCCTCGGCGCGCAGGTGCTCGCGCATGAGGCGGCCGAGCGGGTCGTCGGCGATCTTGCCGGCCAGGCGGGCGTCGGCGCCCAGACGCCGCGCCCACACGGCCACGTTGGCGGCCGATCCGCCGGGCAGCAGGTCCACACGGCCGTAGACGTCGGAGGCCCAGACGAGGTCGGCGGAGGGGCGCATCACCACGTCCCAGGCGATGTCGCCGATGACGAGCAGGGTCGGGTCGCGATCCATGACCGTCCCATGCTATCGCAGGCTGCTATCATCGATGAGGGCACACCCAAAGGAGGTCGATCGGCCGTGGCGAGACGCATCAGCATGCCGACCCGCGACGAGGCGCTGCCGGGGCGCCCGGAGCGGTTGAAGGTTCCGGCGACGCATCACGTGAACGGGGCGCCGCTCACCCCGCCCTTCCCGCCGGGCACGGCCCGCGCGCTGTTCGCGATGGGCTGCTTCTGGGGGGCGGAGCGGAAGTTCTGGCAGACGCCGGGCGTGGTCTCCACGGCGGTGGGGTATGCGGGCGGCTTCACGCCCAACCCGACCTACGAGGAGGTGTGCAGCGGCGGGACCGGCCACGCCGAAACCGTGCTGGTGGTCTACGACCCGGCGCGCGTCAGCTACGAGCAGCTGCTGAAGGTGTTCTGGGAGGACCACGACCCCACGCAGGGGATGCGGCAGGGGAACGACATCGGGACGCAGTACCGCTCGGCGATCTTCCACGCGGACGAGGCGCAGCGCGCCGCCGCCGAGGCGTCGCGCGATGCCTACCAGCGGCGGCTGGCCGAGGAGGGGTACGACGCGATCACCACCGAGATCGCGCCGGTCCCCGAGTTCTACTACGCGGAGGAGTACCACCAGCAGTACCTCGCCAAGAACCCGGGCGGCTACTGCGGCCTCGGCGGCACCGGGGTCTCGTGCCCGGTCGGGCTGCGGGTGTGACATCCCGGCGGGCCGCGCTCGATGGTTGGGGTTCTGGGGTGGATGACGGGACTTGAACCCGCGACTTCCGGAGCCACAGTCCGGCGCTCTACCAGGCTGAGCTACATCCACCGCACTCGGCGAGGAACCCTCATTGTAGCAGACGGCCGGGCCGGCCGGCCAGCGCGGCTACGAGGCCTGGCGCGCGGCCTGGTCGTCGGCGACCAGCTCGCCGTTCTCGACGCGCATCGCGGCGACGTGCGCGCGGGTAGAGCCCTCGGCCTTCGCGTCGTACATCAACTGGTCGGCGAGCTCGAGGAGGCGGAGCGCCAGGCGCCGCGAGATGAAGCGGCGATCGGCGACGGGCCCCATGCGCAGGCAGACGACGCCGACGTCGGCCTTCACCGGCTGCTGCGCGAGGCGCTCGTCGAGCTGCTGCCACTCGTAGCCCTCGACCGAGCGCCGGAACCGCTCGGCGATCACGCGCGCCTCGGCAGGTCCCGCGAGGTCGGGGGTGAGGAAGCAGAACTCGTCGCCGCCGAAGCGGGCGTGCAGGTCGGGGCGGCGGCTGCCCGACACCTCCTTGGCCAGCACGTCCTGTGCGCGCGCGTGCTCGCGAAGCAACGTGGCCACCTGCGCCAGCACCCGGTCGCCCAGGCCGTGCCCCAGCGTGTCGTTGTACCACTTGAAGCGCGTGATATCGACCAGGCCGATCGCCGAGAACCGGACGCGCTGCTCGAGTTCGAGGTACGACTCGAGCTGCTGCATGAACCAATCGAAGTTCATCAGGCGCGTCTTCGGATCGCGGTGCGAGCGGTCCGTCAGGTCGTCGACCAGCTCCTCGAAGTACCGCGAGATGCTGCTGACGGTCGCGTCTCTCGCCGACAATTCCGTCCGCAGGCGGGCGATCTTTTCGCGGAACCCCGTGGAGAGCGCCTGGATGGCCTCCTCCTTCGACTCCTGCCACAGGCGCTGGTGCCGCGTGAAGACGACATCAATGGCGGTGAGCAGGCGGGCTCGATCGGTAGGCGAGACCGTCAGGTGTTCCCTGATCCAGTCGTCCAGTTCGGTCCTCGTCTGAGGCCAGCGGGGAGGGTCGGCGGCGTACGTGTCGGGGCGCATTTCCACCCCGACCTGATGCACGGTCCGGGCCAAATGCCGGGGTGGCGGGCGCAGGCGGGGAAATCCCACGCCAGAGCCGGGAACCCGCGCCGGATCGGCTAGGCGATCCGGCTGACGCCGAGGCCGGGGTCGGGCCCGAGTGTCACCTTCCCGTCCACGACTGTCGTTCCCGTGAACGGGTCGTTCGAGATGAGCAGCGCGCCGTCGAGGTCGGCCCAGTCCACCATCGGCGAGAGGTGCGAGGCCGCGGAGATGGCGCACGACGTCTCGGTCATGCACCCGAGCATCACCTTCAGGCCCAGCGACCGCGCCAGCGTCAGCATCCGCTGCGCCTCGCGCATGCCGGTCGACTTCATGAGCTTGATGTTGATGCCCGACACGGCCCCGTAGAGCCGCCGAACGTCGGGCAGCCGCTGGCACGACTCGTCGGCGACGATCGGGATGGGGCTGCGCTCGCTGAGCCACGCCAGGTCCTCGAGCGGCCCCTCCTTCGGGAACGGCTGCTCGACGACCACGACGTTGCGCTCCTTCAGCCAGTGCAGTTCGTCGAGCGCCCGCTGGCGGTCCTTCCACCCCTGGTTGACGTCGGCGGTCAGCGGCACCGCGGTGACCGAGCGGATGGTCTCGATCATCTCGTGGTCGTTGTCGCGCCCCAGCTTCACCTTCAGGACCTTGAACTCCTTCGCCTCGCGCACCTTCTGTCGCACGACGTCGGGCGTGTCGATGCCGATCGTGTAGGTCGTGTAGGGGGTCTTCGCCGGGTTGAAGCCCCAGATGTTGTACCAGGGCTGCCCCATCAGCTTCCCGACGAGGTCGTGGAGCGCGAGGTCGATCGAGGCCTTCGCCGCCGGGTTGCCGGGCGCGATGGCGTCGATGTCCGCGAGGATCGTCTCGAGCTCGAACGGATTGGCGTACTTCGAGAGGTCGACCTTCGAGAGGAAGGCGATGCAGCTCTCCTGCGTCTCGCCCAGGTACGGGGGCATCGACGCCTCGCCGTAGCCGGTCACGCCGTCGTAGGCGACCTCGGTCAGCACGTCGGGGGTCGTCGAGCGCGACGACAACGCGATCGTGAACACGTGGCGAAGCTGGGCCGTGAACGGCTGCCACTTCAGCGACATGCGCGCGCGCGGCGACCGAGGCCGCCGGGCGGGAGCGTCCTGGGCGGCAAGCGTCCCGGGCAGCGCGAGGGCTCCTCCCGCGAGGGTCGACGCCTTGATGAAGTCCCGTCGTCCGTGATGCATCAGAATCTCCCTGACTTTCCCGAGCTCGCGGCGGCCGGTCAACTGGTCGAGCCGATGCAGGAGCGACCGGTAGCCGTCCGGCTTCATGAACAGGTCGGCGCGATGCCTCTTCAAGAGGTCTTCTTCATCCTGCTCGAGCGTCTGACCGGTCACGACGATCACCGGGATCGCGGCGAACGCCGCGTGCAGGCGCATATAGGTCAATACCTCGAGGCCCGAGCGTCCCAACCCGGCCTGGTCGGGTATCCGGATGTCGAGGACGACCGCGTCGACGGGGGACTGCTCCAGCGCATTCAGCGCATCCTCGATGTTGCCTGCCTCGCAGATGGCGTACCCGGCCTGCCCGAGGTACCGAGCGGACGAACCCGCGCACGCTCGGCTCGTCGTCCACGACCAGGACCGTGGGCCGCCTGCCCAGGTCGGGCGGCGACAGCCGGTCCATCTCGGCGAGGTAGGCGGTCTCGTCCGTTCCCGGCGCCAGTCCGATCACCACGTCGTCGGGGTCGCCGACCTCGACCGGCACGCCCGGGTCGAGGGCGAGCGACTTCCAGCCGCGCGACAGCAGCCCCTGGCGGAAGTCCTCGGCACGGGCCGCCAGCCGCGTCTCGTCCTGGAAGGCCTCGGTCAGGAAGAGCTGCTGGCCCCACAGGACGCGCAGCTCGAACCCCTCGCCGCTGCGCTGCCGCAGGCACCGCACGTCGCGGCCGTGCCCGCGAAGGCGCCACAGGACGAGGGGCTGGTCGGCCGGCATGACGCGCCATTATGCCTGCTTTTCAGCCGGGATGACGATGGGTATCGCGAGGGGGTCGCGTGCCGGTTGCGTCGCGCGGCCAATCGGGCGAGAGTGGAGCATGCGGACCCGCGTGGCTTTCGGGCTGGCGTTGCTCCTCCTGGGGTCAGATCCTGAATCCGCTGGTTCTTCACCACCCGACTCCGTCCATGTCTCACGATCTGACCCCGGCGATCGCGCGGTGTTCCGCGACTGGCGAGGCGTGACCGCGTTCGCGCTGCTCGACCAGCTGGCGGACGGGCGCGAGCACGAGGCGGCGGCGTTCATGCGGTGGGCGCGCGACCGCGGATTCAACGTGGTGCGCGTCCTCGGCATGGCGCACCGCCTCTTCCGCCTGTCGCCCGCCGACGGTGTCGAAGGGGTTCCCCGCCTGCTGCGGCTGGCCGGGGCGCACGGGTTGACGGTCGAGCTGGTGGTGTTCGCCGACACGCGATCGTTCCGCCTCGACCTGGCTGCGCACGCCGACCGCGTGGCGCGGGCCGTGTCCGGGGCCAGCAACGTGGTGATCGAGCTGGCCAACGAGAACGATCACGCGACGCAGGACCCGCGGCTCACCGAGCCCGCGCGCCTGCGGGCACTGCGCGAGCGCCTGCCGGCCGAGATCCCCGTGTCGCTGGGGTCGCTGCACGGCGGCGACGTCCGCTTGGGCCGGTACGGAGGGGGTGACTACGTGACCGTGCACCCGGGCCGTTCGGGCAGCGTGTGGCGGCACGTCAGCGAGACGGCCACGCTCGGCAGGCTCGCCGCGGATGCGGGCAAGCCGGTCGTGAACGACGAGCCGATCGGCGCGGACGAGCGCGCGATCCGCGGCCGGCGTTCGAACGACCCGGCGGTCTTCTTCGGACTCGGCCTCGTGGCCCGGATGAGCGGCGTGCCGGCCACCTTCCACTGCGAGGACTGCCTGCGCGCGCATCGCCCGGGGCCGACGCAGGATGCCTGTGCGGCGGCCTTCATCGAGGGCGCCCGGCTGCTGCCCGAGGGGCGCCGCTTCTCGCTGGCGCCGGGATCGGCCGGGAGGATGCTGGCCGGCGCCGCGGTGCGCACGGTGGAGGCAGTCCACGCCGCCCGGGACGAGTCGGGAGAGTGGGTGGTGGTTGCCGCGCTCGGCGCCCCCGAGGCGATCCGCCTGCCGTGGGCGGTCGGGTGGGAAGGGGAGGCGCTGGCGCGAAAGCCGGGCATCGCGGTGTTCCGGGCGCGCCATAGCCATGGCGGGCCGGACGGGCTACGATGTCCCGAACGACCCGACACCCGATGAATGCCCTGCTGCGCCGCGACATCCTGACGGCCCGTCCGTCCCGTCCGTCGATCCCGTACATCGTCCTGTTCGCCGGCCTGGTGGCCTCGGCGGCGACCGGGTTCTACGGGGACCGCCTGGGGGACGCGCGCGACCGGATCCGCTTCGACGGCGAGGCCGACCAGGTGCGGTTCACGGTGTCGAACCGGATCGACACCTATGTCGCGCTGCTGCGATCGGCGTCCGGGCTCTTCGCCGCGAGCGAGGAGGTGACGCGCACCGACTTCTTCCGCTTCATCGAGCGCCTCGACCTGCGTGCGCGCTACCCCGGCATCCAGGGGATCGGGTTCGCGAGGCGCATCCCCGCCGCGGACCTCGGACGGGCGGTGGCCCGCATCCGCGCCAGCGGCGACCTCGACTTCCGCGTCTGGCCGTCCTACCCGCGCGACGAGTACCACGCGATCGTCTACCTCGAGCCGCTCGATCGGCGGAACCGCGCGGCGATCGGCTACGACATGTACACCGAGCCGATCCGGCGTGAGGCCATGGACGCATCGGCCCGGAAGGGGGGCGCCGCGGCCCTCGGGGAAGGTGACGCTGGTCCAGGAGATCGACCCGCGCAGCCGTCAGGCGGGCTTCCTCATCTACGTGCCGGTCTATCGATCGGGCTTCATCCCGGCCACCGAGGAGGCCCGGCTCGAACGAGCTCGAGGGGTTCGTCTACAGCCCGTTCCGCGCCGGCGACTTCCTCGCCACCGTCCTCCAGGCGTCGGGCGTCGAGGCCGGCTGGCGCTGCGTGTCTACGACGGCGCCCCCTCGCTCGACCGCCTGCTCGACGAGTCGGGCGACATGCCCGCCGCCGGCGAGCCGCCGCGCTTCGAGCGGGCGCTGACGCTGGACGTCGCCGGGCGGGTGTGGACGCTCGTCATCGCTGTCCGGCCCGGGCTTCGGTATGAACATGCAGTCGCGGCGCTGCCCTGGATCCTCGCGGTCGGGGCGTTGGCCAGCGGGCTGCTGTTCTTCGCCACCCGCGCCGAGGTGCGGCGCCCGAGTCCGAGGCCGAGCGGGTCGCGCTCGTGCTGGCGCGCTCGGAGGAGACGCTGCGCGCGCAGGAGGCGGACCTGCGGCGCCTGGTCGAGGCCGAGCGGCGACGCGCACTCCGAGGCGGCTGCCGCGAACCGCGCCAAGGACGAGTTCCTGGCCACGCTGTCGCACGAGCTGCGCACCCCGCTGAACGCGATCCTCGGCTGGGCGACCATGCTGAAGGCGGGGCAGCCTGAAGGGGGAGCAGGCGACGCGGGCGGTGGAGGTCATCGCCCGCAACGCGCAGGCGCAGGCCGAGATGATCGAGGACCTGCTCGACGTCTCGCGCATCATCACCGGCAAGCTGCGCATCGAGGCGCGGGCGATGCTGCTGGCGCCGGCGATCGAGGCGGCGCTCGACGCCGTGCGGCCGGCGGCGGACGCGAAGGGCGTGTCGCTCGAGTTCCGGCGCCGACACCGACGGGCCGGTGCTCGGCGACCCGGATCGCCTGCAGCAGATCGCGTGGAACCTCCTGTCGAACGCGATCAAGTTCACGCCCCGGGCGGGCGCGTGGTCACCGTGCACCTCGGCGTCGACGGCTCGACCAGTCGTCCTCACGGTCAGCGACACGGGATGGGCGATCGCCCCGGCGTTCCTGCCGCACGTGTTCGATCGCTTCACGCAGCACGACAGCTCCACGACGCGGAGCGCACGGCGGCATGGGGCTCGGTCTGGCCATCGTCCGCCACCTCGTCGGAGCTGCACGGCGGCATCGTGACCGCCGAGAGCGCCGGGGCAAGCGACAGGGCGCGACCTTCACGGTTCGGCTCCCGCTCCGCGCGGTGGAGGCGGCCGACGAGGGCGCGAAGGCCGAGCGCGACCGCGAGCCGGTCGCCGGCGCGGAACTGGCGGGGGTGCGGGCGCTCGTCGTGGACGACGAGCGCGACTCGCGCGACCTGGTGGCGAGCGTGCTCGCCCAGGCGGGCGCCAGCGTCTTCCTCGCGGGATCGGCGCGCGAGGCCCTCGAGATGCTGGGCCGACAGCACGTGGACGTGGTGCTGGTCGACATCGCGATGCCGGACGCCGACGGCTACTGGCTGATCGAGCGCATCCGGTCGCACCCGTCCGCGGTGGTGCGCGGGCTGCCGGCGGTCGCCGTGACGGCGTACGTCCGCCAGGAAGACGAGCAGCGCGCCCGCCTCGCCGGGTTCCAGGAGCACGTGCGCAAGCCAATCGACGTGGAGGCCCTCCGCGGGGCCGTCAGGCGGCTGGTGATTGCCTAGCCGGCAGGCGGGTGGCGGCGGAAGAGGGTCAGCAGTTCCCGCGCGGCGCGGAACGGGCTGACGCGGCCGTGCAGCACGTCCTGCTGCATGGCGGCGAGGCGGTCGGCCGACGCCGCGTCGCGGCGGACTCCTGCTCGAGCCCGAAGAGCAGGGCGTCCCTGCATCCACTCCAGCGCCTGCTCGCGCCGGCGGCGGTCGAACCAGCCGTTCGCGTCCATCAGCGCGCGGTGCTCGAGCACGGCTCCCAGATCTCGGGCACGCCTTCGCGGGTCGAGCGCCGAGCAGGTGACCACCCGCGGGTTCCAGCCGTCGGCCGCGGCGGGGAACAGGTGGAGGGCGCTCTCGTACTCGTGGCGCGCGCGTTCGGCCCGCCGGCCGGTTGTCGCCGTCGGCCTTGTTGATGGCGATGAGGTCGGTCATCTCGAGGATGCCGCGCTTCATGCCCTGCAGTTCGTCGCCGGCGCCGGCGAGCATGCAGCAGCAGGAAGAAGTCGACCATCGACCGGACGGTGGTCTCCGACTGGCCGACGCCGACGGTCTCGATGAAGACGTTCTGGTAGCCGGCGGCCTCGCACAGCAGCATCGCCTCGCGCGTGCGGCGGGCGACGCCGCCGAGGTGGCCGCGGGAGGCGAGGGCCGGATGAAGGCCCGGTCGTCGGTCGCCAGCTTCTCCATCCGCGTCTTGTCGCCGAGGATGCTGCCGCCCGAGACGGGGCTGGACGGATCGATCGGAGAGGACCGCGACCGTCTCGCCGACGCTCGCGGGTGAGGTGGGTGCCGAGCGCCTCGATGAAGGTGCTCTTGCCGACGCCCGGCACGCCGGTGATGCCCGACGCGGCGCGACGCGGCCGGTCGCGCGGCAGGCAGCGCTCGATGACCTCGGACGCGAGGTCGGCGTCCGACGGCAGCTCGCTCTCGACGAGCGTGATCGCCCGGGCGAGCATCGATCCGGTCGCCGCCGCAGGATGCCGTCGACGTACTCGGTCGGCGGTGAGGCGGCGGCGGCGCCGGGGGGTGCGGCATGGGCGAGGTACGAGGCCATGGCTCGAGTCCTAGTGCCGGTCGGTCAGCAGCGTCTCGATGATCTTCTGCGCGGCGCGCGGGATGACCGTGCCCGGGCCGAAGACGCCGACCGCGCCGGCCTGGTACAGGTAACTCGTAGTCCTGCGGCGGGATGACGCCGCCGACCACCACCAGGATGTCCTCGCGGCCGAGCGCGCGCAGTTCCGCGATGACCTCGGGGATCAGCGTCTTGTGACCGCCGGCGAGCGTGGAGACGCCGAGCACGTGCACGTCGTTCTCCACGGCGTGGCGCGCCACCTCCTTCGGCGTCTGGAACAGCGGGCCGATGTCCACGTCGAAGCCGAGGTCGGCGAACGCCGTGGCGATCACCTTGGCGCCGCGGTCGTGGCCGTCCTGTCCCATCTTCGCGACCAGGATCCGCAGCGGCCGCCCTTCCTGCCGCGCGAACGCGGCGGCCATCGCCCGGCGCGCTTCTGGAACTCGACGTCCGACTCGCTCTCGGACGAGTAGACGCCCGGAGATCGTCCGGTGCACCGCCTGGTAGCGCCCGAAGACCTTCTCGAGCGCGAGGAGATCTCGCCGAGCGTCGCGCGCTTGCGCGCCGCGTCCACGGCCAGCTCGAGCAGGTTGCCCTCGCCGCGTCTCGCGCGCACCGCGTGAGCGCCGCGAGCGCCTCCTCGACGGCGCGCCGCGTCGCGCGTCGCGCCTCAGTTCCTCGAGGCGCGCCAGCTGCTTGCGCCGCACCTCGACGTTGTCCACCTCGAGGACGTCGATCGGCGTCTCGTGCTCGCGCACGGTACCTGTTGACGCCGACGATGATCTCCCTGCCCGAGTCGATGCGCGCCTGGCGCCGCGCCGCGGCCTCCTCGATGCGCATCTTCGGCAGGCCGCTCTCGATCGCCTTGCGTCATGCCGCCGAGTTCCTCGACCTCCTGGATCAGCGCCCACGCGCGGTCCATCAGCGCGCGCGGTCAGCGACTCGACGTAGTAGGAGCCGCCCCACGGGTCCACCACGCGGGTGATGCCCGGTCTCCTCCTGCAGGTAGATCTGCGTGTTGCGCGCGATGCGCGCCGAGAAGTCGCTCGGCAGCGCGATCGCCTCGTCGAGCGCGTTGGTGTGCAGCGACTGCGTGTGGCCCATCGCCGCCGCCAGCGCCTCGACGCACGTGCGCGTCACGTTGTTGAACGGGTCCTGCGCGGCGAGGCTCCAGCCCGAGGTCTGCGAGTGCGTGCGCAGCGCCATCGACTTCGGGTTCTTCGGGTCGAACCCCTTCACCAGCTTCGCCCAGAGCACGCGCGCCGCGCGCATCTTGGCGATCTCCATGAAGAAGTTCATGCCGACGCCCCAGAAGAACGACAGGCGCGGCGCGAAGCGGTCGATGTCGAGGCCGGCCGCGATGCCCGGTGCGGAGGTACTCGAGGCCGTCGGCCAGCGTGTAGGCCAGCTCGAGGTCGGCCGTCGCGCCCGCCTCCTGCATGTGGTAGCCGCTGATCGAGATGCAGTTGAACCTCGGCATCCGCTCCGAGCAGTAGCGGAAGATGTCGCCGATGATCCGCATCGACGGCGCCGGCGGGTAGATGTAGGTGTTGCGGACCATGAACTCCTTGAGGATGTCGTTCTGGATGGTCCCCGCTCAGCTTCTCCGGCGGCACGCCCTGCTCCTCGGCCGCGACGATGTAGAAGGCCATGATCGGCAGCACCGCGCCGTTCATGGTCATCGACACCGACATCTGGTCGAGCGGGATCTGGTCGAACAGGATCTTCATGTCGAGGATCGAGTCGATCGCCACGCCCGCCTTGCCGACGTCGCCCGCCACCCGCTCGTGGTCCGAGTCGTAGCCGCGGTGGGTGGCCAGGTCGAACGCGACCGAGAGCCCCTTCTGCCCGGCCGCGAGGTTGCGCCGGTAGAAGGCGTTCGACTCCTCGGCCGTGGAGAAGCCGGCGTACTGCCGGATCGTCCACGGCTGCATCACGTACATCGTGGAGTACGGGCCGCGCAGGTACGGGCGGCAGGCCGGCCGCGTAGCTCGAGGTGCTGCAGCCCGGCGAGGTCCGCCGGGCCGTACGCCGGCTTCACCTCGATGTGCTCGGGGGTCAGCCAGGGTTCGCGCGCCTGTCGGCGAGCGGCCGGCCCTCGCGGCTCCTCGTCGCGGCGGGGCAGGCGGGCCGCCCGGTCGCCAGCCGGGCCAGGACCGGCGGAACGCGTGGCGGCTCCGGGTCGCGGAGATCAGGCCGTCGGCCGTGCGCCTTGATCCCCAGCGTGTCCTGCCAGCGGGTCAGCGTCTCGACCGCGTTCGACTGGACGTGCACGAAGTCGGCGACGCCCGCCGCCTTCAGCGCCTCGATCGTCGTCCTTCGGGTTGCCCGCGACGATCACCGGCGCGGTCGCCTGCGGGCAGACCGCCTGCGCGAGCGCCAGGTACTCGGCGTCGGCGCTGCACAAGACGACGAGATCGGCCGGCGCGAGCGACTCGCCGTGAGCGATCGTCGAAGCCGGCGCAGCCGAAGAAGTTCAGGCAGAAGCGCCGACGCGCGCCTTCCGCATCTTCAGGTCGCCGTGCTCGAGCAGCAGCACGCGCGGCGTGCTTCCCGGTCGAGGCGGCGTGGCGCTCGGTGCGCAGCCGGATCGCCTCGAAGGCGGCCGCCAGGCGCCAGCCGGCCGGCATCCCGCCCGCGGCGTCGAGCGCGCGCTCCTGCGAGGTTCGGGTAGTTGTTCGTGCCGACCAGCACGCGGCGGCGCGACGCCACCGCCTTCTCCTTGGCCGCGCGCGACGCCGCGAGCGCGGCGTCGAGCGCGCCGCCGACGCGCGTACGCGCGCGTATCCGCCGCGCGGCCTCGATCTGCCTGGAAGAGCGTCCAGGCCTCGCGCGGCCAGGGCGTCGGTCAGCGACTCGACGTAGTAGGAGCCGGCGCCGGGATCCGTGCACCTTGTCGAGGTGGCTCTCCTCGCGGAGGATGTGGTGGACGTTGTCGGCCAGGTGCGCGTCGAAGCGGCACGGCGTGACGGTGAGCGAGTCGCAGCCGCCCAGCACCGCCGACAGCGCCTCGGTCGTCACCCGCAGCAGGTTCACGTGGGGGTCGTACGAGCGTCTTGTTCTCGCCAGCGGTCCGCGCGTGGATGCGCAGGTCGCCGCCGGCTGGCCGAACGCCGCCGGCCACGCTTCGCCCACAGGCGGCGGCAGCGCGCGCAGCTTCGCGATCTCCATGAAGTGGTTCGAGCCGATCGCGAAGCCGGCGACGGTCACCGGCGGGCCGGCCGGCGAGCCGGTCGGCGCCCGCTGCGAGCGCCCACGCGACTTCCTGCACCGCCGTCGCGCCCGCTCTCGTGGTGCGCGACCGCGTCGACGCTCGAGCGGCCGGCTCGCAGCCCGGCGCGCGCCATCTCCCAGGCGCCGGCCGCGGCGGCCATCGGCTCGCGCGCGCGTGACGTGTTCCGCCCGGTAGTACGGCCGGACCGCAATCCCCTCGTCGGTCTTCCACACGAGCCGCTTCTCGTAGTCGGCGCCCTTCAGGTCCTTGGCGATGGCTGCCTCCCACGCGGCGGTGCGGACGGGCGGGAACTCGTCGAGCACGAGCGACAGACTCAGCTTCTGCCTGACGCTCCGGCTCGTCACGCGGCACTGGTACTGCCGACTTGCCTGGATGTGCCAGGGTCCGTAGCCAGCTGTCAGCTATCCTATCCCTCCTGGACCACCTCGACGAGGAACCCGAACGGCCGCGTCCTCGCGCGACTTCGGGTGCACGAAGAACACCGTGGTCCCGCGCGACCCCTTCCGCGGCGCCTTGTCGATGATGTTGAAGCCCTTGCGCCTTCATGTCGTCGAACGCCTGCTGGATGTCGGACACGCGGAACGCGACGTGCGCGAAGCCGCCGCGGCCGCCGTTCCGGTCGATCAGCTTCTGCACCGGCGAGTCGGGCGGTGAGCGGCTCGAGCAACTGGACGAGGTTCGGGCCGTCGCCGATCGCGCAGGAGCACTTCGCGCACCTGGTCGCCGCCGAGCACGTCCTCGCGGTGGATCTCGGTGAAGCCGAGCAGCTCGGTAGGCGGCCACCTGGGCGTCGAGGCTCGCCGGCCTTCACCGCGATCGCGACGTGGTCGACGCAGGCGATGGCGGGGACGCCGGCGACGGCAGCGGTCAACGATTCCTGTGGCAGCGGGTCCGGGCTCGACAAGGGATCCTCCTTCAGTTCGCCGAAATTCTACTGCGTGGCCGTCTTGGCGGCCAAGTGCCACGGGCCGGCTCGATCTGGCCCTCTGCCGCCCTGCTGGCCTATAGTTGGCCTTCCATGGGGTCCACTCGCCGCGTTGTCGCCGCCGTCGTTCTTGCGATTCTGTCGCCCGCCCTCGCCGCCGCCTTCGAGGGACGCGTCGTCTTCCAGGGCACCGGAGAGCCGGCTGCCGACGCCGAGGTCACGGTGCTCGGCCGTCCTGGCGCTCGCCCGCACCGACGCCGACGGGCTACTTCACCTGGACGCCCGACCCGCCGCCCCCCTTCGAGGTGCTCGTGATCCTGCCCGGCGGGCGGTACATGCGCCCGGTCCTGGTGCAGCGGCTGCCCAGGCGAGGGGCCCGTCACCATCGAGGTGGCGCCGCTGGTGTCGGAGACGGTCAGCGTCACCGCCGGCGCGGCGCCGTGGATCGAGACGGCGCCCGGCAGCGGGATGACGCTGCTCACGTCAACCGACCTGGGCGTCCGACAGCCGGTCAACCTCGCGCAACTGCTCGAGAACGTCGCCGGCGCTTCCACCGTGTCCGAGGGGCACGCCGCGGTGCCCGTCATCCGCGGCCTGGCGCGGGGCCGCACGCTGATCCTGATCGACGGCGCCCGCGTGACACTCGGAGCGCCGCGTCGGGCCGAGCGCGACCTTCCTCGATCCGTTCGTGCTCGAGGGCGTGGAGATCGCGCGCGGGCCGGGGTCGGTCGCCTACGGCTCGGACGCGTTCGGGCGGCGTCATCCACGCCCGCACGCGGCGGGTCGATCCCACCGCGCCGCTCGGCTTCCGCTTCCAGGGCACGCTCGGAGCCGGGGTCCCGGAGATGCGCGGCGGCGTGGAGGTGTCGAAGGGGCTGGGCAAGGGCGGCATCGTGCTGCAGGCGCACGCGCGTCGCTTCGACGACTACCGCAGCCCTGAGGGCGAGGTGTTCAACTCGGGCGCGAAGGACCAGGGGTTCCTCGCCCGGTTCGAGTACACGCTGGGCCGGGGCATCCTGACGGCGGGATGGCAGAGCGACTTCGGCCGCGACATCGAGCGGCCGCGCAACAACTCGAACGTCACCCGCTTCTACTACCCGACCGAGGACTCGCACCGCTTCACCGCGGTCTACGACATGTTCCGCGTCGCGGGCTTCAGCCGGATGACCGTCAGCGGCTTCCTCGGCAGCGTACTCGCAGCGTCACCGACCAGGACAAGTTCGCGACCGCCACCACGCCCCGCGCGATCGAGCGCGCGGACGTCTCGTCGCGCGACTTCCAGGTCGCGCGCGACCGGCGAGAAGCTCGCGGGCGACGACGAAGCTCGAGGTCGGCGTGGACGTGAACGGCCGCCGCGGCCTCGCAGGCGCTCGACATCAAGCTCGCCTACGACATGCGGGGGCCTTGACGACGGAGACGACCAACGTCTCCATCGACAGCGCGCGCCGCACCGACGTCGGCGTCTACGTCGACGGCCGAGGCCGCCCTCGTCGCCGATGGTGACGGTCGCGGGCGGCGCCCGCGGCGACCGCGTCTCGATGAAGAACGAAGGCGGGCTACTTCGGCGACCGCTCCGACGCCCGCAGCGCGGCGTCGGGCTTCGTCGTCGGTGACGGCCGGCTCCTTCCGCGGCTTCAGCCTCACGGGGCAGGTCGCGCGCGGGCTTCCGCGACCCGACGCTCTCGGACCGGTTCTACCGGGGGCCGACGGGCCGGGGCTACATCACCGGCAACCCGGACCTCGAGCCGGAGACGAGCCTGCAGTTCGACGGCGCGCTGCGCTACGCCGCCGCCGCTACCGATGGGCGCTCTACGCCTATCACTACCGCATCACGGACCTGGTGGAACGCTACGAGACCGCGAAGGACTTCTTCTTCTTCCGCAACCGCGGGCGCGCCCGGCTCCGCGGCGTCGAGATCGAGGGGCAGGCCGACCTGGGGCTACGGCTTCTCGGCCGACGTGTCGGCGCAGCTCACGCGCGGCGTCGCCCTCGATGACGGCGCGGCGCTCGACGACGTGCCGTCGGAGAGCGTTCGCGTGCAGCTCCGCAAGCAGTTCGGGTCGCGGGCTGTCGCGCAGGTACGCGCTGGCCCGCCACGCCGAGCACGACCGGCCCGGGCCGACCGAGGTGGCGATGCCCGGCTACACGATGCTCGACGTGTCGGCGGGCTACCGGGTGACCCCCAACCTCGAGCTGCGGTTCCTCGGCCGGAACCTGCTGGATCAGAAGCGCTACGCCAGCCCCGACCCGCGATGGGTGTGGGCGCCGGGGGCGTCGGGGCAGGTGAGCGTGGTGGTGACGTACTGACGCGTGGCGGCTATGAAACACACCTTGAACGTCCTGGTCGTGCTGTCGGTGGTCCTCGCGAACGGGGCCGTGGCCCAGGAGCGCGAGGCGAAGCCGGCGCCGATCCCCACGATCGCCGCGAAGACAGCGGGCATGCAGAAGATCGACGGCTTCTTCCCGCTCTACTGGGACGAGGCCGCCGGTTCGCTGTGGCTGGAGATTCCGAGGCTCGGCGAGGAGGTGCTCTACGTCTCAGGGCTGTCGGCGGGCGTGGGGTCGAACGACATCGGCCTCGATCGCGGTCAGCTGGGGGGCACGACGGCTGGTGCGCTTCGAGCGGGTCGGCCCGCGTGTGCTCATGGTGCAGCCGAACACCCGCTTCCGCGCGGTGAACGGCACCGCCGACGAGAAGCGGGCGGTCGAGGAGTCGTTCGCTACGTCGATCCTCTGGGGCTTCACGGTCGCGGCGCAGGGCGACGGGCGCGTGCTGGTGGATGCGACCGACTTCCTGCTGCGCGACGCGCACAACGTGGTCGGCGCGGCTGCGCCCGGCCTCGTTCCGCCTCGAGCGGACGCGGAGCGCCATCTACCTGCCCCGCACCAAGGGCTTCCCCAAGAACACCGAGATGGAGGCCACGCTCACCTTCACGGCCGAGGGGAGCACCGAGGGGGCCGGCGGCGGCGTCGGAGCGGGCCGCCCTTCGGGCGGTCATGCCGTCGGCCGACGCGGTCACGGTGCGGCAGCACCACTCGCTGGTCGCGCTGCCCGACGCCGGCTTCCGCCCGCGGCGCTTCGACCCGCGCGCCGGCTTCTTCGACTTCTCCTACGAGGACTACTCGGCGCCGCTGGGCCAGCCGATCACGCAGCGATTCATCGCGCGGCACCGGCTGCAGAAGAAAGACCCGGCCGCGCCGGTCAGCGAGCCGGTCGCGCCGATCGTCTACTACGTGGACCGCGGCGCGCCCGAGCCGATCCGCACGGCGCTCCTGGAGGGGGTCCGCTGGTGGAACCAGGCGTTCGAGGCGGCCGGCTATCGGAACGCCTTCCGGGCCGAGCTGATGCCCGAGGGCGCCGACCCGATGGACGTGCGCTACAACGTCGTGCAGTGGGTGCACCGCTCCACGCGCGGCTGGAGCTACGGCGGCGGCGTCACCGACCCGCGCACCGGCGAGATCATCCAGGGGCACGTCACGCTCGGCTCGCTGCGCATCCGGCAGGACTACCTGATTGCCGAGGGGCTGCTGGCGCCGTACACGAGCGGGCGCCGAGCCGGTGTCGCCCGAGGCGCGCGAGATGGGCCTGGCCCGGATCCGGCAGCTCGCCGCCCACGAGGTCGGGCACGCCATCGGCTTCGGCCACCAGTACTACGACAGCAGCCTCGGCTCCATCTCGGTGATGGACTACCCGCACCCGCGGGTCGAGCTGACGGCGGCGGGGACGATCGACCTCTCGCAGGCGTACCCGGCCGGCATCGGCGAGTGGGACAAGGTGGCCGTGATCGTGGGGCTACCAGGACTTCGCGCCCGGCGTCGACGAGCGGGCGAGCGCTCGACGCCATCCTGCACCGCGCGTGGGAGCGCGACCTCAAATACCTGAGCAACCAGGACGCCGACTACAACCCGCGTGTCGATCAGTGGGCCAACGGCGCCGACGTCACGGCTGAGCTCGACCGCATGATGAAGGTGCGGCGGGCCGCCCTCGCGCAGTTCGGCGAGCGCGTGGTCCGGCAGGGCGAGCCGGTGGCACTTGCCGAGGAGGCGCTGGTGCCGCTCTACCTGCACCACCGCTACCAGGTGGAAGCGGTCGCCTCCGCCATCGGCGGCCTTTCTTACCACTATGCGCTTCGCGGGGACGGGCGCACCCCGTGGAACGCCGTGTCGGCCGCGCAGCAGCTCGCGGCGCTCGACGCGCTGATCCGGACGCTGCGGCCGTCCGAGCTGACCATCCCGCGCCACATCGTCAACCTGCTCGCGCCGCGCCCCGACGGCTTCGAGCGGCACCGCGAGCTGTTCCCGCGCAACACGGGGCTGCCCTTCGACGTCCTCGCGCCGGCGATGGTCGCCGCCGACCTGGCGGTGGCGCTCGTGCTGCAGCCCGATCGGGCCGCGCGGCTGGTGAACCAGCAGGCGCTCGACCCGGCGCTGCCGGGGCTCGGCGAGGTGATCGATCGGCTGGTGAAGGGGGTGTTCGCCGCGGCCCCCGCGGACGGGTACGAGGCCGAGGTCGCACGCGTCGTGCAGCGGGTGGTCGCCGAGCGGCTGATGACGCTGGCGGGACGGGCGCCGTCACCGCCGGTACGGGCGATCGCCACGCGCGCGCTCGAGGGGATCGCCAGGCGGTCGGCCAACCTGCCCGACGTGCACCGCAGGCTGCTCGCGGCCGACATCACCCGGTTCCTGGAGCGCCCGTTCGAGCCGGCCCGGCCCATCGCGCTACCGTCCCCGCCGCCAGGCGCGCCGATCGGCGAGCCTGATCGGTGGTGGCTCGACGCCTCGCCGGCCGCCGGCTCCTGGTGGTGGGCGTGGATGTGGGACGAGCCTGTCACCTGTCCTTGATCAGATCTCTCCCTCTCAAGGTCTCGATGCCGAGCTTGAGGGCGCCGACAAACGGGGTGGCGTCGAGGGCCGTGTCGGCCGTGCCCCTGATCCACCCCTTGCGGCGGATCGAACTGCCCAGCAGTCCCGCGGCCACGATGGCCCCGAAGAACGGGATCGAGCGGGACAGCCGGCGCATCCCGCGTGCGCTTCCCCAGCGGGCGAGGTGGCGGGCGACTCTCATGCCCGAGTCCTCAGCAAACCCCGCGCCCGCCCGGCCGGCGGCAGAGCGGGCGGCGTCGCCGCCGCCTTTTCGCAACCTGAGGTGCCCGTTCCCCGTAGAGTCAGGTAACCATCGGCCCGCGACAGTGGTCCCTCCAATGACGGACGAGGTGGAGAAGCGATGAAGACGCTGAAGGCACTGAAGTTCCTGGTCGTCGGCCCGGTCCTGCTGGTATTCCTGTTCTTCGTGAACCTGCTGACCTCGCCGGGAGACTGGTGGGTTCAGTGGGCGGCCCTCGGCATCGGCATCGCCTGGATCTTCTCGCTGCTCCACGTCATCAAGGCGCTCGTGCTGGCCGGCGGCCTGGCCGCCCTGCTGGCGTACCTCGGCAAGAAGAGCGGAACGCTGTAGACTACTTCTTCGCCACCGTCACCGGCTCGCGCAGCCGGAACGTGATGATGGCGCCGGCCCGGATCACCGCCGGGGTGCCGCGCGTGGCCAGCGTCACGCCAGTCGCCGTGCCCCCGCCGACGACGGCTCCAACCGCCGCCCCCTTCTTCCCCCCGACGACCGCGCCGACGCCGGCGCCGGCCACGGTCCCGATCCCGATTTTCGCCGCGTCCTTCTTCGCGCCCGACTTCGCCTCCACCCCATAAGAGGTGGTGCGCAGGTCAACGCGCGACCCGTCCGTCAGCTCGAGGCTCTGCAGCGACACGGTCAGCGACGCGCGTCCCTTCACGCGCCCGCCCGGGTCGGCCTCCTGCACCACTCCGACGACCTCGGCCCCTTCGGCGGCGACCGTCCAGTCGCCATCGGTGATCGGCGCCGTCAGGAAGGCCCGGAAGGTGTCGCCCGCCTTGGCGGTTTTCGTCGTCACCGCGGTGAAGGTCTTGACCCGCAGGGCGTGATCCTCCGCGAGGGTGAACGTTCTCGGGGGCGGCGTGCCCGCGGGCGGCGCGGTGGCGGCGGTGACGGGCTGGGTGGCAGCCGCTGGCTGCGCGATGCCAGGTGCGGCCACGGACGGGGCGCCACTCGCGGATGGCGCGCCGGTCACGGGAGGAGCGGCGGCGGAGGGCGTCGAGGCCTGGCCGGCCGCCGGGGCGGCAGGCGTGCCGGGCTGGGCGGTGGCGGCAGGCGCCGCAGCCTGACCCGGCACGGCGGATTGTGCCGGGGCCGGTTCGCGCGAGCAGCCGACGAGGCCAAGGGACAGCAGAAGGGCAGCGGCAACGGACGAGGTTCGGGTGAGCATGGTGCGATTCTACGCCACTGGAACCGGGACGGGTCTTGCACCGTCAGAGCCGGTATGACGGCAGCGCCGAAGTGTCGAGGCACGGCCGCGTTGGTCGTGGCGATCGTGGCGGTCGGGGCGTGGGCGGCCCCGGGGGTGACCGGCGAGGCGGACCGGCTGGCCGAGCTGATTGGGGCCGGGCCGGGCCGGACGATCGCCGAGATCGGTGCGGGCGACGGCAGCTTCTCGATGGCGATCGCGCGCAAGATCCAACCGGGCGGCACGATCTACTCCACCGAGCTCGATCCCGATCGGCTGCGCGAGATCCAGGAGCGCGCCGACCGCGATCAGGCGGCCAACGTCGTCGTGATCGCCGCCGGTGCGGCCAGCACCAACCTGCCCGACCAGTGCTGCGACGCCGCCTTCATGCGCAACGTCTACCACCACATCCGCGACACCGCGGCTTTCAACCGATCGCTGCGCCAGGCCGTGAAGCCCGGCGGCCTCGTGGCGATCATCGACTTCCCGCCGAACTCGTTCGGCCACCTCGACCCCGGTGGGGACGAGGGCGGCCGGAACGGGCACGGCGTCACCGCGCGCGTCGTGTCCCGCGAGATGGAGCGGGCCGGGTTCGTCACCGATCGTGTCGAGGAGGATTGGGAAGGCCGCACCTACCTGGTTCTCATGCGCGCCCCCGGCCCCTACAAGTCGGTTCCCGAGTAGCTGAGGTTCAGCGACTTGTTGCAGAGCGGGAAGTCGGGGACGATGTTGCCCGGCCCGATCTCGGCGAACAGCGGCCAGTTGCAGAAGGACGGGTCGCGGATGACGGCCCGGTCGATCCGGCCGCCGCTCAGCCTGACCCAGTCGAGGATTTGCCCCCGCCATCCCTCGCACCAGCCGAGACCTTCGCCGTCCGCCGGCGCGCACGGAGCCGCGCAGGCGTCGGTCGTCCTCTGGGCCCCGGCCACCACCGCGTGCACGAGCGCGCGCGAATCCTCCATCTCATCGATCCGCACGCGGACGCGCGCGAAGACATCCCCCTCGGTCCGCGTCCGAACCCTGAGCGGGAGCGCCACTCGGGCAGGCGTCCCGGGGTGGTCGCGGCGCGAGTCGCGCACCAGGCCGGACGCCCGGGCCGCCACCCCCTTCGCCCCGTACGCCCACGCCGCCTCGCGGCTCAGCACTCCCGTCGTTTCCAGCCGGTCGCGCAGCGTGTCGGATTCGAGCGCGAGGCGGGCGAGCGCCTCGACCTCCCGCCAGGCCTCGTCGACCTTTCTCGCGGTGTCCTGCAACTCTTCGCGGCTCAGGTCCCGTGAAACGCCACCGGGGACGACGAACCCCCGGAAGAAGCGGTTGCCGAACAGCCGCGCCGAGAGACGCTGCAGGGGTTCCTTCACGCGGAAGCCGTTCGCGGCCATCACCGTGTAGCCGGTGCCCATCCCGCAGATGTTGGCGATGTCGTGCAGGTGCATCGTGAAGCGCTCGAGCTCCAGGGCGAGCACCCGGAACAGGCGCGCCCGCTCGGGCACCGGGCAGAGGGTCGCCCGTTCGACGGCGGTGCAGAAGGCGAGCGCGTGCGACGCGGCCGAGTCGCCCGAGACGCGTTCGACGAGCGGCATCGCCTCGTGGGGCGTCCGTCCTTCGAGCAGCTTCTCGACGCCCTTGTGCGTGAAGAAGAGCTTCCCCTCGAGCGTGATGATCCGCTCGCCGGCCACGTTGAAGCGGAAGTGGCCCGGCTCGATGATGCCCGCGTGGATCGGACCCACCGGGATCTCGTAGACGCCCTCCCCCTCGACGTGCCCCATCGGGAAGTCGCGCTCCGCCCACTCCATCCGGGTGTTCCAGGCGAAGTCCTTCCGCAGCGGGTGCGAGCCGGCCGGGACGTTCTCGTGGTGGACGAGCCGCCTGGGATCGGGATGCCCCTCCGCGACGACGCCGAACATGTCCTGCGCGTAGCGCTCGTACCAATGCGCCGCCATGACCGACGGCGTCATCGACGGGAAGCGCGGGTTGTCGGCGGGAAGGTCGGTCTCGATCTCGAGCCACTCGTGCGCCGCGTCGAGGGCGAACACCGCGTGCAGGCCGAAGCCCGCGCCGCGCTGCCGGTCGTCGGTCGCGAAGAGCAGGTCGAGCGGCAGCCCGGCCTCCGCGTGCAGGGCGGTGGCGACCGGGGCGAGGTCGACGGGCGCGACGCGCCCGACCGGGCGTCCATCGGTGGACCACCGGAGGCCGCGAACCGGGTTGAGCGAGCGGAGCAGTTCCTCGGCGTTCATCGTTGCGGGGTGAAGGTGCTGGCGATGCTCGCCGCCAGCTGGAAGCCGGGGGTGGTGAGGAAGAAGAGGCCGCCGGCGAACAGCAGGGCCAGCTCGGCGGCCACGACTGCGTGCGTCAGGTTGAACGCCTCGCGGGCCGGCTCCCCGGGCTCCGGCCGGGCGCCTTCGCCGAACAGCATCGCGAACACGTGGTGCAGCACGCCGACGGCGACGATGGCGAGCGCGACGACCAGTGCGACGGCCGAGTACGGGCGCTGCCGGGCGGCCGCCATCAGGAACGTCAGCTCGCTGGCGAAGATGATCGACGTCGGGGCGCCGATCAGCCCGAGGAACCCGAGCAGGAAGCCGAGCGAGGTGCGGGGCAGCGTCCTCCACAGCCCGCCGATATTCGCGATCTTCGTGGTGTGCCGGTGGAGAAGGATCTCGCCGGCCGACAGGAACAGCGCGCTCTTCGCGAGCGAATGGCCGATCATGTGCATCACGGCGCCGGCGGCGCCGGCCGGACCCATGCCGAGGCCGAACGCGATCAGCCCCATGTGCTCGACGCTGTGGTACGCCAGCATCCGCTTGTAGTTCTGCTGGTGCAGCAGGACGAAGGCGGCGAACAGCACCGACCCGAGGCCGAACACCCGGAAGAAGGCCGAGGTCCAGTCGGTCGCGCCCAGGGCGAGGTCGACCAGCGCCTTCGCCCGCAGCAGGCCGTAGAGCGCCACGTTGAGCAGCACGCCGGACAGCGCGGCCGAGACGGGCGACGGCGTCCGACTGTGGGCATCGGGCAGCCACGGGTGCATCGGCACGAAACCCACCTTCGTCCCGATCCCCACGAAGAGGAAGACGAAGGCCCAGCGCATGACTTCGGGGTCGAGATCGTGCGCGCGCGCCGCCAGGGCGCCCAGCGAGAGCGCGGCATCGACCGGGAGGCCCGCCCCGACGCCCGCGTAGGCGACCAGCAGCAGCCCCAGCAGGCTCACGCTGATGCCGACCGAGCAGAGGAGCAAGTACTTCCAGGCGGCCTCGATGGCGCCGTCCTTCTTGTAGAGCGCGACCAGCGGCGTCGTCGCCAGCGTCGTCGCCTCGAGCGCGATCCAGAGGACGCCGAGGTGGTCGGTCGTCACCGTGACGACCATCGCCAGTGCGAACAGCGGCATCAGGGCGAAGTACACCCGGAGCTTCCGGCCGGACAGGATGCCCGCCTCGTGCTCGGCGGCCACGTACCGGTGACTGCCGAGGATCGTCGCGAGGTAGACCGTGACGATCAGCAGCAGCATCAGGGCACCGAAGCGGTCGACCGACCACGACCCGCCGCCCGACCGCACCGTTCCCCGGGTGAACACGGAGGCGGCCAGGCCGCCCAGGCCGGCGGCGGCGGCGAGCGCCCCGGCCACGCTGCCGCGGAGCACCGCGCGAACGTCGCGGGCGGCGATCGCGTGGCCCGCGGCGGCCAGGAGGACGAGCAGGGAAGCCAGGAGCACCATGTCAGTCGGTCAGATCGCGAAGCACCGCCGTGTCGTGCGAGCGGTAGATCTCGTGCACCTGCTGGCTGAGGAGGGCCATCAGCAGCACGCCGCTGGCGATCACGGCGAAGATGCCCATCTCCATGAGGAACGGCGCGCCGCCGATCGCCACGACGGCGAAGGCCGAGATGCCGTTCTCGATCGTCAGGAACCCTATGATCTGCGAGTAGAGATCGCGGCGGATGATCAGGATCAGGAAGCCGATCAGGATCAGCGCCAGCGCCACGAAGAGCAGGCCCCAGACCTGTGCGAGCCCGCCGCCAGCCTCCGCGGCCTTCAGCGGCACGCGCCGCGACATCAGGTACGCGGCGCCCACCGCGACCACCGCCAGGGCGTAGGAGAGCACCGGACGCGTGATCGGCTTCAGCCGCAGTTCGCCGGAGCGCCGGGCGACGGCGAGCAAACCCGCGGGTATGACGGCCACCTTCACGATCACGGTCAGGATGGCCCCGGCGTATTCCGCGAGGTCGCCCGTCCGGAACGCGCTCGCCGCGATCACCCCGGCCAGGCAGGCCGACGAGGTGGCGTAGTAGCGAAGGAAGGTGGGCAAGCGCTTGCGGCCGACCGAGAAGAACGACACGAGCAGCATCGCCCCCACGAGGACATCCTGCACGGGGAGCGACCGGGCGATCATACCCACCCCACGATCAGCCCCAGCGCCAGGCTGGTCAGCCCGAGGAAGAGCGCGCCGAAGAAGTACTCGGGCAGCCCGTAGAAGCGCAGCTTCGCCATGCTCGACTCGAGGAAGGCAAGGGCGGCCATCCCGGCCGTGAGCTTCGCTGCGGCGGCGAGGGGCGCGACCAGGAGGGCGAGGGGGCCGCCGTCCGGCGCGGCCAGCCCGGCTGGCACGACGAAATTGGCGACCAGCAGGGCGAACACGGCGAGCTTGATCATGCTCGCCAGCTCGAGCAGCGCCAGCGCGGGGCCCGAGTACTCGAGCACCATCGCCTCGTGGACCATCGTCAGCTCGAGGTGGGTGGCCGGGTTGTCCACCGGGTAGCGCGCGTTCTCGCCGAGCGCCACGAGGGCGAGCGCGGCGACGGCCGGGAGCAGCCACGGCCGCTCGATGAGGCCCGAGCCCGCCACCGCCAGCATGCCGTCCACGGTCGGGGTGCCCGCTTCGAGCGCAAAGGCCGCGAGCGTCACGATGATCGCCGGCTCGAGGAACGCGGCGATCGTCATCTCGCGGCTGGCACCCATGCCCCCGAATGCGCTTGCCGAGTCGATGGCGCCGAGGACGAGGAACACGGCGCCGAGCATCCAGATGCCGGCCACCGCGGCGAGGTGCGAGAGCGGGGCGGCTGCGCCGCCGCGCGCCGCCAGCGGCAGCACGAACGCCGGGACCAGGGCGCACGCGAGCACGAGGAACGGCGCGACTCGGAACACCCACGACGTGCTCGAGGAGCGCACCGTCTCCTTCCGCAGCAGGGTGGCGAGTGTCCAGTAGGGCAGCAGCACCGGCGCGCCGCGGCGCCCCTGCAGGATCGCCTTGAAGCGACGGACCAGGCCGGTGGCGAGCGGCGCCAGGGCGACCACCGTCAGCCCGGACACGAGGGTGAGAACGATCGGGTTCACAGCGCCACCCAGAGCGTGAGGAGCAGGGTGGCCAGGATGAGGCCGATGTAGAACTGGATGACGCCGTTCTGCACCTGCTTCAACCGCGCCCCGACCCCCTCGATGAGCCCGGCGATGGGGTAGTAGACCCGTTCCAGCACGCCGGCCGACCGCCGGAACTCCATCGCCCCCTTGCGGATCCATGGGTTTCCCTCGACCACGGGCCGGAAGGCGACGTGTTTCTCGGCGCGGACGATGT
Source organism: uncultured Acidobacteriota bacterium (assembly GCA_963813585.1). GTDB lineage: Bacteria > Acidobacteriota > Vicinamibacteria > Vicinamibacterales > Fen-181 > JARKSS01. The sequence goes on along the minus strand of CAWEZL010000001.1, from coordinate 4,548,907 downwards.
CGCGGAGGAAGTGGCGGACCGGGGCCGAGAACGCGGTGGCGGTGTACTCCATCGAGGCGTCGATCGGCTGCCCGCAGTCCCACGTGTGGTAGCGGCGCGTGCCCCCGGTCCGCCCCAGCCACCACCACAGCAGCCACCCGGCGGCGGCTGCCGCCGCGATCGCGAGCGCCAGGCCGGCGACCGGTACCAGGTCCGCGTGGGCAGTCAGCGCGGCGAGGCCGGCCTCGGAGGGGAACGGGACGAACGTCAGGATGCGCCCGTCGAATCCGGGCGGGAGCAGCGGCGACGCCCAGGGCGACAGCACGCCGAGGCCCAGGACGAGTACGGCCGCGGCGAGGACAGGCCCCGTCAGGGCGGCATCGGGTTCGACGGCCGCGCGCGCCTTCTCGGAGCGCGGCTCGGCGAGGAACACGAAGCCGAAGAGGCGCACCATCGCGAACACCGCCAGCCCCGCGATCAGGCCGAGCCCGAGCAGCAGGCCGACCGCGGCGATCGCCGCCCGCGGATCGCCGGCGGCGAGCGCAACCAGTGCCCCCTGCAGCAGCAGCCACTCGGCCGCGAACGCCCCGAAGGGGGGCAGCGACGCGGCGGCGAGCGAGAGGGCCAGCGCGCCGGCCGAGAGCCGCGGCATCCGGTTCGCCAGGCCGCCGAGCGCTTCGATCTTCAGCGAGCCGGCGGAGGTGGCCGTCGCGCCCGCGGCGAGGAAGAGGCCCGACTTGAACAGCGCGTGGGCGAGAACGTGGAGGAACATCGCCGCCTGCACGATATCGGCGGCCGCGTCCAGCCCACGTGCGTGGAGGACGACCGAGAAGCCGAACATCCCGAAGATCAGACCGATGTTCTCGACGCTGCTCCAGGCCAGCACCCGCTTGACGTCGCGATCGAGGTTGGCATGGATCGCGGCCTTCGCCGCGCCCCCGATCCCCAGCACCAGCAGGCCGGCGCCCCACGCCGTGCCCAGGTCGGGCCAGCAGACCGACGCGAAGCGCAGCAGGCCGTAGATGGCGACCTTGAGCATGGCGCCGGACATCAGCGCCGAGACGTGGCTGGGCGCCCGCGGGTGCGCCTCGGGCAGCCAGGCGTGAAACGGGGTCAACCCGGCCTTCGAGGCGAAGGCGAACACCACCAGGAGCGCCGCCAGCGTGCTCCGGCGCGCGTCGAGACCGGACACGGAGGTGGCCAGCGAGTCGAAGGTCGCGAAGGCGTCGCCGCCGGCCACGATCCCCATGCCGACCAGCAGCGCGCCGGCGCCGAACTGCGCGACGGCGAGATAGAGCAGCGCCGCCCGCCGCGACTCGTCCCGGCCGTCGGCCATCACCAGGAAGAACGACGCGATGGACATCGCCTCCCAGAAGAGCAGGAACCCGGCGAGGCCGGTAGAGAGCAACACCCCCTGCATGCCCGCCACGAAGACGGCGGTCAGCGGCAGCACCGCGCGCGCGGGATACTTGTGCCGCTCCAGTTCGGTGTAGCGCCAGGCGAACCACGAGGACAGCAGCACGACCGCGTGGAGCAGCAGCAGGAAGAAGGCCGAGAGGCGATCGACGGCGAGCGGCGCGCCGAAGAAGAGTGCCGAGGCGCCGAGCCGGAGCGGCGGAAGGCCGGCCGCGAGGAAGACGAACGCCGCCGACGCGCCTGCGGCTGCCGCGACGCCGAGCATCGTGTGCGAGGCGGTGCGCGCTCGGCGGGAACCGGCGCCGAGGGCCACCGCCCCGGCAAGCAGGGATCCGCAGAGGCCAGTCAGCAGGCCCGCCTGGACCAGCACCTCAGTCACGGCGTGCACCCGTCACGGCGCGCCCGGCCAGCCGTCCGAGGCCGCGCGCCAGCCCGTGGAGGATCCCGGCGGGAGTCGGCGGATCGCCCGGGATCTTGATGTCCACCGGGATCACCTGGTCCACGCCGCCCACGACCGCGTACGACCCGCGCCAGATTCCGCCGTCGCAGGCCCCGTCGCCTACCGCGACGACGATGCAGGGGTGAGGGGCGGCTTCGTAGGTCGTGCGCAGCGCGCGCTCGAGGTTGCGCACCACGGGGCCGGTGACCATCAGGATGTCCGCGTGCCGGGGGGAGGCGACGAAGGCGAGGCCGAAGCGCTCGATGTCGTAGTACGCGTTGCCAAGCGCCATCAGCTCGATTTCCTCGGCATTGGTCGATCCCGCGTCCACGGCGCGAATCCGAAGCGAGCGCCCGCCATACAGATTGCGCAGCACCTCGCGCACCCGCGCGCCGGCCGCCTCGATCCCGTCTTCGCCGGCCGCGAGCGAATCGTCCGCCGCAGGGGGGCGAAGCAGCATCTCGGCGGGTTCGGCCACGCGGGGGCCGGCGAACAGGGTGTTCAGCAAGCGAACGAAAGACATGGGTGAACCAGCAGCGTGCCCAGGCGGGTGCTCGTCGAGCAGCGCGGAGGCAAAAACTATAGCACGTGTCGTGCTGAAGCTCTGGGAGGGCTGAGGGTGCAGGTGCGTGCTACCGTGATAGAGGGGTTTCCGATGAGATGGCTACGACGGGCGAGCCTGGTGGCGGCTGTCGTGCTTCTGGCGTCGCCGTACGGCGGCTCCGCGCAGGACGACCTGCTGGCGCGCGCCCGGCGGCTGCACGCCGAGGTGCCGCTGGTGGACGGCCACAACGACTACCCGTGGGAGGTCCGCGAGCGGGCGGGCGGCGATCTCGCGAAGCTGGACATCGCGCAGTCGCAGCCGTCCCTCCACACCGACCTCGCGCGGCTGCACGCCGGGGGCGTCGGCGCGCAATTCTGGTCGGTGTACGTGCCGGCCGACTACGCGGGCGAGCGCGCCGTCACCGCCACCCTCGAGCAGATCGACCTGGTCCACCGGATGGTCGAGCGGTATCCCGACCACCTCGAGCTGGCGCTGACGGCGGCGGACATCGAGCGGATTCACCACCAGGGCAGGGTGGCCTCGCTCATCGGCGTCGAGGGCGGCCACTCGATCAACGGGTCGCTCGGTGTCCTGCGGATGCTGTATCGGCTGGGCGCTCGCTACATGACGCTCACCCACGCGCTCAACGTTCCCTGGGCGGACTCGGCGACCGACACGCCCGCGCAGCACGGCCTGACGTCATTCGGCCGCGAGGTGGTGCTCGAGATGAACCGCCTTGGGATGCTCGTGGACCTGAGCCACGTCTCGCCCGAGACGATGGCGGACGTCCTGGACGTGGCGAGGGCGCCGGTGATCTTCTCGCACTCGAGCGCGCGGGCGCTCGTGGACGTCCCCCGCAACGTGCCGGACCAGGTCCTTCGGCGCCTCCCGGCGAATGGCGGCGTCGTGATGATCAGCTTCGTCCCCGACTTCACGTCGAAGGAGATGGCGGCGTGGGCCGCGGCTGACGAGCGCGAGCAGGCTCGTCTCACCGCCGCCTGGCCGAAGGCGCCCGAACGCGTCCGCGAGGGCAGCGACACGTGGAGGCAGGCGCACCCGGCCCCGGGCGCGACGCTCGAGCAGGTGGCCGATCACATCGACCACGCACGGCGCGTTGCGGGGATCGACCACGTCGGCCTCGGCAGCGACTTCGACGGCATCACCAGGACGCCGCGCGGCCTGCCGGGCGTGGACGCGTTTCCGGCGCTGACGGCCGAGCTGCTGCGCCGGGGCTACACGGACGAGGACGCCAGGAAGGTCATCGGGCTGAACGTGTTGCGGGTGATGAAGGCGGCGGAAGCCGCGGCAACCCGGTAGAGGCGCCACCTGTTGCGCCCCTACAGCCCCAGCGCGACGGCTGCCGGGTCGATCTCCTCCTCGAACAGCACCGGCGCTTTCTTCCGGAGGCGCCAGGCGGCGGAGAGCCGGAGTGTCAGCCACGCTGCGGCCAGCGTCCCGGCCAGCGTCAACAGGCGCCGGTCGTCCTCCAATGCCGGCCGCTCGAGCCAGGCGAGGAGGGACGTGCTGGCGAGGAAGGCGGCGAGGTAGGCCGGCCAGAGGAACTTCAGCGTACCCTTTGCGACGTACGGACAGGTGAAGGGCAGCTTGCGGCAGCCGAGGAACGCCGCCTCGACGAGGATCAGCGAGGCCAGGAGGCCGATTGCCAGGTGGCGCAGCGCGAGCGGCCAACCCCACCACGACACGTGCAGCGGCAGCAGCATGACGAGCAGGGGAACGACGACCCCAGCGACGACCGCCCGCCGGACGCCCGCCAGGTAGCGGTTCAGCCCCCCCGTCCAGCACGCTCGGAACACCCAGTTCGATCGCAGGTCGGCCGGGACCGCGACCACTGCCCGAAGCCCGGCAATCGTGCAGAACGCCAGCGTCATCTGCAGGGCGAGCAGGCTCGGGGCCAGGTTCGGGGCGGGCGTCCCGGAGGCGAGGGAGCCCGCGGCGGTGACCGACGCCAGGGCGATGCCGAGGGCGAGGTACGCGGCGACGTGCAGGCGGTGCTTCCCGCTTCGGACCAGCGCGTGGAGCGTGAAGAAGAAGCCGGCCTGCCCGACGGGATCGCGGACGAGCAGGGCCGCGGCCGCGCGCGCGAACAGGCGCCGCGTTCCCGCGCCGCGGCCCACGTTCACCGCCATCGCCTCCCGCAGGCGCGAGGCGTGCCGCCGGTGGGAGACCAGGAAGAGCAGCGCGGCGAGCCCCCACACCAACGCCGACCCGGCGAACGCCTGCCGCCCGAGCCGTCCCAGGATCGGCAGCAGCCGTCGGTACCGCGCCCTGGCCTCGTCCTCCGGACGAAAGAGGATCTTGTCGAGCACCGGCGAATCCGGGGAGAGCCGCCGGCGCGTCTTCATCCACAGGTTCCACCGGGTGTGGGCGAGCAACTGCGGGTCGCCGAGCAGCCCCGGTGCGGTGAGCCGCTCGTACGCGCCGAGGAACCACAGCGGCGGCGACGCGATCGCCGCGGTCGAGGGCCGCTCGAGCGCGGGCAGGACGCGGGAGGTGCCGATCGGGATCAGGAAGAACAGGGTGATCAACGCCAGCACCGCCAGGAACTGGACGCCGGTCGAGAGCCGGCGGAAGAGCCGCGGCCCGGCGAACACCAGCAGCGCGCTCCGCAGGGCGAGGACGACGCCGAACCCGAACGCCGCCGCCGCCAGGGTCACCAGCGCGTGAACGAGCGACAGCCAGGCCGCCCTCGCGAGGCCGATCGGCACGAGCGACAGGTACGCTGCCGGAAAGGCCAGCGAGGGGATCGCGTTCAACGCCACCGCGAACGCCGCCATCAGCATCAGCAGCGCGAGCACCTTCGCGCGCAGGAGCGCACCCGGCGGCACGGGCAGCGGCCCGAGGTTGGCGAGGTCGCGGGCGTCGAGGCCGACCGCGTCCCACTGCAGCGTGGCCACCAGCGCCATGACGATCATGGAGACCGAGATGAACTGGTACTTGTGGTGCAACGCCATCAACAGTCGCTCGCTCGGCGCGATGAACGGGCTGCTGTAGCTGAAGACGAGACCGAGCGAGAGCCAGAGCCCGGGCACTGCCAGGCCGGCGAGCACGAAGGCCAGGCTGGCCTGCGCCTCGCCGTTGGGCGCCAGCAGGTCGTTGCAGAGCAGCCGATCGAAGAAATGGGCGGTCAGGATCCTCGTCTGCCCGCCCGCTCGATTCACGGGGTCCCCGGTTGCGCGCACTTCACATCTCCGTGACGGTCCGCGCGATCTCCTGCGCGGTGGCCTCGGGGTCGCGCTGCTCGACCAGCTGGCTGAACACTTCCTCGAGCGACCCCAGCGCCATCACGTCCCTCAAGCGGCCCACCTCATCGTCGGCCACGACCTGGCCGCGATAGAGGACGATCACCTTGGAGCAGATCTTCTCGACGACCTCCAGCACGTGCGAGCTGTAGAGGATGATCTTCCCGCGCGCCGCGAGGGCCTGGACCAGGTGGCGGAAGACGAGCGCGGTCGTGACGTCGAGGCCCGAGAGCGGCTCGTCGAAGATCAGGAGGTCGGGGTCGTCGACGAGCGCCGCCGAGATCAGCACCTTCTGCTTCATCCCCTTCGAATACGAGCCAATCGACTGCTCGGCGTCGTTCGCGAGGCCGAAAAGGTCGAGCAGGGCGGTGAGCTTGCGATCGAGGCGGGCGGCGGACATGCCGCGCAGGCGGCCGACCAGTTGCAGGTACTCGCGCCCGGAGAGGAAGGGGTAGAGATTCGGCTCCTCGGGCACGTAACCGACGCGCCGCCGGAACGCGACGGTGTCGGCGGCAATCGGGCGGCCCTCGAAGAGCACGTCGCCCCGGCTCGGCTCGACCAGGCCGATGATCATGTTGACGGTGGTGGTCTTTCCGGAGCCGTTGGGGCCGAGATAGCCGAGCACCTCGCCGGGACGCACCTGGAAGGAGACGTTCTTCACCGCCGCGATGCCTGAGTAGAACTTGGTGAGTCCTCGCGCCTCGAGCATGGAACCGCGCCTCCTCACCGTGTTGGACACCGGAAGGGGCCAGACGGCCGCGACTTCACTTCACCACCGGGGTCAGAACGAACCAGTAGCGGTACGGCTGGTCTGCCGGAAGGCGGTACGGCTCGAGGGGCCAGGCCTTCTGGCTCCAGCTGTCGATGCCGCCGACGCCCATCTGTCGGTGATCCAGGTTGAGGAAGACCTGTGCCCGGCGCGGCACCTGGAACGTGTAATCGGCCGTCTCGAGGTCGTGCGACGTCGCGTGCGAGGCCGCCACGCTCAGCGTGGGCTCCCCGCGCGCCATCAGGCCGATGCCGTCCGGGCCGGTGAGCGTGACCCAGCGCACGTCCACCTTGTTGCCGTTCTCCTGCGGCCGCGAGTACTCGACCCACTGGCCCGCGACCGTCCCCGTGTGGACGCCGACCGGCTCGAAGGCGCGATCCCAGTACGTCTCGTGCGGCCCGCGGCCGTACCAGGTGATCGTCTCGAGGCCGGCGGCCAGCGTCAGCTGCATGCCGAAGCGGGGCATCATCGCGACCGGGCCGGCGCCCGGCGTGTAGGATGCCTCCACCGCCACCTCCCCATCGCCCGCGATCGTGTAGACGACCTCGTAGGGCGCCTGGCCGACAGGCAGGATCCCTGACACCCGGACGCGCGCGCGACCGTCGTCCAGCCGCGTCACCTCGACGTCCTTGACGCGCCAGCCCGGCCCCGCCTGGCGCCACACCGTGGTGTCCAGCGCCGCATTCTTGCGGGCCGCTTGGCCGACCGACTTCCACGCGCCCATGTCGTTGTCGGTCATCGCGCGCCAGAAGTCGGGCACCGGGCCACGCTCGATCAGAGGCTTCCCGCGCACGCTGTACGCAGAGCATGGCACCCGCCAAACGGTCGAACGTGAGCGAGAACTCCCTGCCGGTGAAGTAGGTGAGGCGCCCCCACTCCTCGATGCCGAGCGGCGGGGCGCTGGCGCGGGAGGGGGCGGGCGGGACCTCGACCGGCAGGGGGAACTGCTCCCACGCGATCTCGTGTCCCTTCGGCGCCCACGACGAGTCGGCCCGCGTGACGAACGACAGGTTCAGCCAGTACTCGGTGCCGGGCTCGGGGGTGATCGCCGGGATCGGCAGCGCCACCTCACGCTGCTCACCGGGTGGAATGTCCGGCAAGTCGACCGTGCCCTGGTGCAGGGCCTTGCCGTTGGCGCTGACGCTCCACGACAGCGACGCCGCGTCGCGGGCGTTCAGGAAGTCGAACCAGTTGCGCACCGCGATCCGGCCGGACCTCGGATCGACCGCGCTGCCGTGCAGGGAGCGGTAGACGTACTTGATCGCCCGCAGGCCGGGGAAGGGGATCCGGTCGGCGCTGATCAGGCCGTTCTGGCTGAAGTTCTCGTCGTTGTGCTGGCCGACCCGGTCTTCCCACCAGCCGCCGTAGGCCAGGAACGTGCCAGGGCCGCTGCCAGCCTGGTACGGCGGCGGCACGCTCTGCCGGATGCCCTGGTTCACCCAGTCCCACACGAACGCGCCGCGCATGTTGCGCCCCGAGTAGAAGAGGTCCCAGTAGTGCTGCAGGCCGCCGTTGCTGTTCCCCATCGCGTGCGTGTATTCGCAGAGCAGCAGGGGCATCTCCGGCCGCTTCGCCGCCAGCTCCTCGGTCCGCTGCGGGGTGGGGTACATGAACGAGTTGATGTCGGAGTTCGGGCCGCCCACGCTGCTGCTGCCCTCGTAGTGCACCGGCCGGGACGCGTCGCGCCCCTTCGTCCACTTGTAGGTGGCGGCGAAGTTCAGGCCGTCGCCGCACTCGTTGCCCATCGACCAGATGACGACGGAGGGGTGGTTCTTGTCGCGCTCGACCATGCGCGTCATGCGATCGACGTAGGCCGCGGTCCAGGCCGGGTCGTTCGTGAGGCGGTTCTTCGGGTCCGACCCGAAGCCGTGGCACTCGATGTTGGCCTCGTCGACCACGTAGAGGCCGTACTGGTCCGCGAGCTCGTACCAGAGCGGCGTGTTCGGGTAGTGCGAGGTCCGCACCGCGTTGACGTTGTGCCGCTTCATCAGCTCGATGTCTCGCACCATCGTCTCGCGGTCGACGTAATGGCCCGTCTCCGGGTGGTGCTCGTGGCGGTTGACCCCCTTGAAGAGAATGGGCCGACCGTTGAGGAGCATCTTCCCGCCCGCAATCGACACCTCGCGGAAGCCGACGCGCGACGGGACGACCTCGAGCACCTGCCCGGAGGCGGAACGCAGCGTGAGCAGCAGGGTGTACAGAGCCGGCGTCTCGGCCGACCACACCCGCGGCTGGCGCACGCGCAGGCTGAAGGCGGCGGGCGTGTCGGCCCCGTTCGCCGCGGGACGGACACGGCGGGACGCCGAGGCGACACGGGCGCCCGACGGATCGCGCAGCTCGAGATCGACGGTGACCGCCGTGCCGCGCGTCGCGCTGTCCACCAGTTGCGCCCGTACCTCGAGCGTCGCGTCGTCGTGCCGGCTGTCGAGATCGGTCCTCACCTCGAAGTCGCGAATGTGCTGCCCGGCCGGGCTCCAGAGGTACACGTCGCGGAAGATCCCGCTCAGGCGGAACATATCCTGGTCCTCCAGGAACGATCCGTCGCTGTAGCGGTAGACCTCCACGGCCAGCAGGTTCGAGCCGGGATGCACCGCGCGCGTCACGTCGAACTCCATCGGCGTCCGCGCGTCCTCGCTGTACCCGACCTTGGTGCCGTTCACCCAGACGTACGACCGCCGAGTCCACGCCGTCGAAGTGCAACAGGACGCGCCGCCCGTCCCACTCGGCCGGCAGATCGAAGCGGGTCCGGTACGACGCCACCGGGTTCTCGGCGCTCGGCGGCCGCGGCGCCTTCTCGTCGAAGGGGAAGACGTAGCCGATGTTCACGTACACCGGCATGCCGAACCCCTGCGTCTCGAGGCTGCCGGGCACCTTCACGTCGCTCCAGCCCTCGTCGCGCGCGTCTTCCCGCCAGAAGTCGGCCGGGCGGGCGCTCGGGTTCGGCGACCACCGCAGCTTCCACGTGCCGTTGAGCGAGCGGAACCAGGGTGATCGGGCGGGGTCGCCGCCGAGTGCCAGGTCCGCCGACGGGTACACCATCATCGTAGCGTGCGGCGGCTCGGTGCCGACGTGCAGGACCGCCGGATCGTCCCACTCGGGGCGCCCCGAGGGGCCCTGCGCCCGCGGCGAGGGGGCGGTGGACAGGACGAGCGAACAGAGGGCGGCGACGAACACGGGCAGGCGGAGCATGGCAGGACCTCTCACCGGCACCGCGCCCGGCAGGCCGAGGCTCATCGCCCCTCCCCGCCACCGGTCGTCGGCACAGGTCCGGCCATTATACCGGCGGCACCGGGCGCGCCTGCTGGCAGTCGGGCCGTCTCCAATCGTTGGGCACGGCGAGGCGGCTCGAGGGGGGGCCGATGAGGCCCAGCCGGGCGAGCGCGGATCTGAGGGGGTCGATGCGCGCCAGCCTCTTGCTCACGAAGAGCATCTCGTAAGCCGACGCGGGGAACGGCTCCAGTCCGGGCGCGCAGCTGTAGTTATTGAAGTGCAGCTGCGCCACGTGAAAGAACTTCTTCAGCCGGCGCACCACCGCGAGCGACCGCGGGTCGTCCACGCCGTGGAACTCCACCGCGATCTGGTCGATGCGCTCGAACACGGCGTCGGGGGTGAACAGGAACGACGGCCACTCGGCGCCCTCGACGTCGATCTTGAGCACGACCTGCTGTCCGGCGTCGCCGTTCCGCGCCATCTGGTTCAACAGGGTGTCGAACCGGCGGTCCTCGTCATCCATCGCCGGACGGTCCGCCACGCACTCCGCGTGGAACGTCGTCCTGCCGCCCGGGCACATCGGCGCGGTCGTGTTGAAGCAGTCGTACTGATGCACCACGACGTCCAGTTCCCGCGAGACGTCGCAGCCCCAGCCGTCGTAGCCGTTGATGCCGTAGGAGTACCCGGCCCTGGCGGAGCCGAGCAGGTTCGCGCACAGCAGGTAGCCCCCGTCGCGCGCCTCGCCGTACCGCTTCAGCGTGCAGTTCGCGAGCCAGGAGGGCTGCAGATCAGAGAAGAGGAGCTCGCGCGGCGAGCCGGGCTCCGGCTGCGAACCCACCGAGAGCGCCAGGACCAGGAGGGCAGCCGCGCCGCTCGTGATGAGCGCGGCGGAAGCGCGCTTCGTCATGACCGTGTACCCCGTGGACCATGCTACCATTCGCGCGCCAGAACCCCCGCCGACCCCATCCGCCGGAAACAAACTGAGCGACTTCGGTGTCCAAGCCGGAAGAAGCGGCGCCTGGCTCTACAACCTCGCCGCCGGCGCCGTGGGCGGGATCGAGATCGAGGTCTCCCAGACAACAGAACTCATGCTCCGAAACCTCCGCTCCGCCCTTCGAGCCCTCCTGTCCACCCCCTGGTCCACGGCCGCCGCGGTCGTGACGATCGCGCTTGGCGCGGGCGCCAATACCGCGATGCTCGCGGTCGGCTACGGGATCCTGGTCAGGCCCTTGCCCTACCCGGATCCCGGGCGCCTGGTCGTCCTGAGCATGAAGGACCTCGCCCGCGGCAACGAGTTCAGCGTCGCGGAGGCCGACGAGGTCGTGGATTGGCAGCGGCGGCTGCGCACGGTGAGCGCGGTCGCGGGGTACAGCGCCGGCGAGTTCACCGTGCGCGGCCTGGGACGGCCCCGCCTGGTTCGATCGGCGCTCGTGACGCCGGGCTTCTTTGACGTCCTCGGCCTCGCGCCGGTCGCCGGCCGTCCACCCTCCGGGATGGAGGGCGGATGGGCTGTGCTGAGCGAGGACCTCGCCGACGAGGCGGCTCGCGGTGAGGCGGCGAAGCTGCCGGGCCGCGCGATCACGGCGGGCGACGTCGGCTACGAGATCGTTGCGGTGGGGCCGTCGGGCTTCGGGTTTCCCGCCGACGACGTGCGGTTGTGGATCCCGACATCGGCCACCGCCGTGGCCGTTCCGCTGGGGGGCCAGCGCAGCGCATCCCGCTCGTTCACCCTGGTGGCGCGCCTGGCGCCCGGCGTCACCCTCGACCAGGCGCGCGACGACGTGATGCGAGTCTTCCGGGAGGTGAAGGCGACGCGGGCAGAGGGGGCCGCGGCCGTTGTCACCCCGATCGCCGAGGCGCTGGTGGGCCGGGCCCGGCCGGTGCTGAACACCCTGATGGCGGGCGCGATCCTCGTCCTGCTCGTGGCGTGTGGCAACGTGGCGACGCTGCTGGTCGGCCGCTCGGTGGCGCGCAGCCGCGACATCGCCGTGAGGCTCGCCCTCGGCGCCGGGCCGCGCGCGCTGATCCGGGGCGCCCTGGCCGAGAGCCTGCTGCTGGCGCTCGCCGGGTCGCTGGCGGGGGTCGGCGTGGCGGCCGCCTGCCTCCGGGTGTTCACCCGCGCCGCGGCGGACGTCATGCCGAGGCTGACGGCGGTGCGGCTGGACGCGCCGGTGCTCGCGGGCTCGCTGCTGGCGGCGCTGGTCGTGACGGTCGCGTGCGGTGTGGCGCCGGCGTGGCACGCGGTGCGCACCGGGTTCGCGCCGGCCTTCCGCACCGGGACGGCCAGCGCCTCGCGCGCCGCGCGCCACCTGCGCGGCGGCTTGGTCGCAGCGCAGATCGCCCTGTCCATCGTGCTCCTGGTCGGCGCGGCGCTGGTCGCCCGAACGGTGCTCAACCTGCTGAGCGACGCCGGCGGCGTGCGGGCCGACCACGCCGTCGCCGTGCGCCTGATGCTCGACGACCGCGCGCGCTTCAACGCCGTGGAGAAGATCCCGATGGTGCGCGAGCTGCTGCGACGCGCGCGGGCACTGCCGGGCGTGACCGCCGCCGGCGTGAGCAGCAACCTCCCGCCGCGTCACTCGCAGATTCTCTTCACCATGCGCGTCGTGGCCGACGGCTCGGACAAGACGTACAGCGTGTACGTGGTGTCGGCGACCCGCGGCTTCTTCGAGGCGGTCGGCACCCCGGTCGTGCGCGGGCGCCTGTTCGACGAGTCGGACGAGATCGCGGGGCAGCCGGTGGCGGTGCTCAGCGAGACGGCGCTGAAGGCGATCTCGCCGTCGCGCGATCTGCTCGGGCGCGACCTTCCGTTCAGCCCGCCGGCGGTCGGCTCGCAGAAGGCGAAGCCGCGCGTGGTCGGCGTCGTGAAGGACGTGAAGTACGGCGGCCTCGATGCCCCGGCCTTTGGCGCGATCTACGTGGCCTGGGCCGACCTGCCCGCGTCGGTGTCGCACCTCGTTGTGCGGACCTCGTCGGACCCGGCGGCGCTCATCACGCCGCTGCGCCGCCTGCTCGCCGACCTCGACCCCAACCTGCCGGTGACCACCATCCGCACGCTCGAGGACGAGTTCGCGACGTCGATCGCCGACCGGCGCATCCGGGTGGTCCCGGCCGTCGGCTTCGCGGTCCTCGCGCTGCTGGTCTCGATGGTCGGCCTCGGCGGCGTTCTCGTGCGCGGCGTCGTCGAGCGCCGCCGCGAACTGGCCATCCGCGCGGTGCTCGGCCAGTCGCCGGGGGCCGCCGTGCGCTCGGTCGTCCTCCAGGGCGCACTGCTCGCGGCGACCGGGCTGGCCTTCGGCCTGGCCCTTGCGGCGGGCGCCTCGCGCTGGGTCCGCTCGCTGCTCTTCGGCGTCAGCCCGTTCGACCCGGCCACCTTCGTCGGCGTGGCCGTCTTCGTCGGGGCGGCCGCCGTGCTGACGGCCTTCCTGGCCGCGCGCCGCGCGCTGGCGGTGGAACCGCTGGAACTGCTGCGAACGGAGTAGAAGCGGAGAACGCGACGACCGCGAGAAACGATGATATAAAGGGCTCAAAGCAGAACCAGCGTGGAGACAGCCCCCGGTCGCACCGCACGCGACTCGTTCGCCTGGCGAATCGGCATTGGCCTGTCGGTTGGTGTCGCCGCCGCGGCCCTGCGCCTGCTGCTTCACCCGATGCTGGGCGCTGACGCCCGCTACGTCCTCCAGGCGGGTGCGGCCGTGGTCGCCACCTGGATCGCGGGGTACGGCGCCGGCGCCGCCGCCGCCATTCTCGCCCTCCTGACCTCGTTCTGGATTCAGCATCCCGGCGAGATCGTGTTCGCGTGGCCCGAACGGTTCGGGGCGTTCGCTTTCCTGGCGTCCGTGCTGACCCTCCTGGTGCTCCAGGTCGGGCGCTGGCGTGAGGCGGAGCGGCGGCTGCGCGAACGGGAAGCGGACTACCGGTCGCTGTTCGAGGACAGCGCGCACCAGGCCGAGCTGGTGCGGCGCCGGGTCGAGGAACTGGAGGGCCTGATGGAGGTGGCCCCCGTCGCCATCTGGGTGTCGCACGATCGCGAGTGCCGGGTCATCACGGGCAACCGGGCGGCGAACGAGTTCTTCGACGCAAGGCCGGGCGAGAACGTGTCGCCCCGGCCGGGGGCGGGCGTCCAGGTCGCGGGGCGGCGGTTCTTCCGCGACGGCCGCGAGCTGACCGCCAGGGAACTGCCGATGCAGGTCGCGGCGGCGGGCGGCGTCGAAGTGCGGGACGCCGGGATCGAGGCGCTGCTGCCGAGCGGGCGTCGCATCCACATGTGGGGGCACGCGCTGCCCCTGCGAGACGCGGGCGGCCAGGTCCGCGGCGCGATCGGCGCGTTCCTGGACATGACCGAGCGGCAGCGCCAGGAGGAGGAGCTCAGCGCCGCCAACCGCGCGAAGGACGAGTTCCTCGCCACCCTCTCGCACGAGCTGCGGACCCCGATGAACGCGATCCTCGGGTGGTCGCACATGATCGCGACCGGCAAGCTCCCGCCCGAGCACCTTACCTCCGCCACGGCCGCGATCGTCCGCAACGCCGAGGCGCAGCGGCAACTGGTCGAGGACGTCCTGGACCTGTCGCGGATCATCCGCGGCCAGTTCCAGGTCCGCATCGTCCCGGTGAACCTGGCGACGGTGATCGAGAGGGCCGTCGAGTCGGTGCAGGCGGCGGCCGACGCGAAGTCGCTCCGGCTGTGCGTGGTGGAGTGTCCCGGCCTGCCGCCAATCCCGGCCGATCCCGACCGCCTGCAGCAGGTGTTCTGGAACCTGCTGTCGAACGCGATCAAGTTCACGCCGGCGGGCGGCGGCGAGATCACGATCGCCGTGGCGCGGCAGGCGGGGGCCCTGGAGGTGTCGGTCGCGGACCCCGGCGAGGGCATCGCGCAGGAGTTCCTGCCGCGCGTGTTCGACCGCTTCTCCCAGGCCGATTCGTCGTTGACGCGGGCGCACGGCGGCCTCGGCCTCGGGCTCGCGATCACCCGCCACCTCGTCGAGCTGCACGGCGGAACGGTGACTGCCCGGAGCGAAGGCCCGGGCACCGGATCCACGTTCCGCGTGCGCCTGCCGCTCGGCGCAGGTTAGTCCCGCGTCAGGACCCTCAGCCCTGGCGGCAGGGATTCCCCGAACACGTGCAGCGCGTTGCGCGAGCCGGCCGGCTGCGGCGTTCGCAGCGGTTCGGCCTCCCCGGTGAAGCCGGCCTCGGCGAGGCGGGCGGCCGCACGGGCGCTCAGGTCGCCGGGGACGTCGCGCAGGGGATCGTCGGTGCGCTCTCCGATTTGCACGACAGCCGAGGCTCGCTCGGGCGTAAGAGCCGGGGCGGCCAACAGCCGGTCGATCCAGGCGGCGGCGCGGTCGGCGGCCACGACCGCGGACAGCGGGCCGTGGGCCGGGACGCGCGCGCCCAGCCGGCCGATCGCCCACAGGTAGCTGGCGTTGTCGCGGTCGTGATCGAGGCGATCGAGCAACGCCTCGCCAAGCAAGTCCCGCTCGCGCCGGGAGAGGTGCTCGAGGCTCGCCAGCAGCCGCCACGATTCGCGCTGGACCTGCGGGTTCACCCGCTTTCCCTTCCCCTCGCCGGCTCGACCCGACGGACGGAGGCCGACGAGCGCCGCGTAACGCAGATACAGCTCGCGCTGCTGGCCGGCCTTCAGGCCGCCCGCCACGCGCTGCCACAGCACCGCCCACTCCGACTGGCACTGCGGGTCGTTGGGGAACAGCAGCCCCTCGACGTACACGCCGCGGACGCGGCCGATGCGCCAGTCGTCCGCCGGGGCGCCGAACCCCGGGCGCAGGCAGAAGCCGAGCAGGTTCAGCCACCGGGCCTCGAACCGCGCGGCGCGCCGCCGGCCGTCGGCCAGCTCGAGCAGCGTGTCCGCGAGCGCGCGCGCCAGCGGCGTCTCCCACGCCACGCGTCCGTACCCGAGCGCCGCTTCGAGCCTGGCGGGCAGCGTTTCGGGGAGGGCCGCGCCCCCGGCGGGCGGCGCGGGCCCGAAGACGGCCCGCAGCAGCTCGCGGGCGGCCTCGAGGCTCGCGGCCGCCACCACCGACTCGGCCTCCGGCCCTTCCGGGGCGGGCGCCTCCCACCCGCGCTCGCCCCTCAACTGAAACCGCAGCCGCCACCGGTGCTCGCTGGCGCGCGACGCGCACGACACCTCCAGCGTCCCGGTCTCCGTGTAGCTCGCCGACAGCGAGACCTCCAGTTCCACGTGGCGCGACTTCTTGCCGTACCGGAGGACCGTCGCGAGCGGCGCGTGGCGATGGGCTTCGGGCTCCTCGAGCGCGACGACGTCCCCCGGCCGGTCGCGGCGAATCGCGCTGCTGAGCAGCGGGAACGACACCGGGCGGTTGGTGACGACCGTCAGCCCCTCGCTGGCCACGTCGAACGAGGACCCCTCCTCGGCCCCCCGTGGCAGCACGCAGAGCGCCCGCCCTCCGCCTGACAGGCCTATGTAGTAGGCGCGTGCGCTGCCCGCGCGGACCCGCAGGCCGCCGCGCTCACGGACGAGCGCGTAGTGCGCCGCACCGATTGCCACCGCCGCTGCGGGGTTCGGGCTCTCGAGGACGGCGGGCCTCCACGAACCATCGGGCGCGAACCAGTGAGCCAGTGCCTCGACGATGCGATCGCGCGCCAGGGCGGGCGAGAAGAAGCCGCCGTTGAACAGGACGGCGTCGGGTCGGCGCGGCGAGGGGTCGCCGGCCGAGCGGGCGGCGGCGTCGAGGAACGCTGCCAGGTGCCTCGTGATTGCCGGGTCGGCCGCGTAGGGCAGACCGATCTCGAGCAATCCTGTGCGCCGCTCCACCCGCGGCCGCTCGTCGAAGGCGGTCAGCGGCAGGAACCCGTCCGAGAGCGTCGAGATCACCTCGTCGCGCGTCAGTTCCGAGGTGAGGGACGCGCCGACCAGGGCGCGCCCGCTGCCGAGGATGGTGACGGGCAGGCGATCGAGCGCCGGTTCGGAGAGCAGGCGCTCCTTGGCGGCCGCGACCGTTCGCCGAAGTGCGAGCTTCTGCACCAGGGTGAGCGCCCGGTCGCCCAGCCTGGCTTCGATCCGGCGCGCCAGGGCGAGGTCGAGGTTGTCGCCGCCGAGCAGCAGGTGCTCGCCGACCGCCGTCCGCTCGAACCGCACCTCGCCGTCCTCGACGAGCACCCGGATTGTGGTGAAGTCGGTGGTGCCGCCGCCGACGTCGCAGACCAGCACCTCCTCGAGAGCAGGGCCGGCCTCCGTGCGAGCCGCTGCGCCGGCCTGTCCCGCCGAAGCGGCGAAGCCGCGCAGGCGGACGATGTACGCGTAGAACGCCGCCAGCGGCTCCTCGATCAGGGTGATCGCCGTCAGCCCCGCCTCGTGGGCCGCCTGCACGGTCAGCTCGCGCGCTTCCTCGTCGAAGGATGCCGGCACGGTGAGCACGACGCGCTGGTGCTCGAGCCTCGCCGCAGGGTCGCCCGCCGCCACTCCGTGGTTCCACGCGTCGCGCAGGTGGCGGAGGATGCGGGCTGACGCGTCGACCGGTGAAACCGAGGGCTCGTCGGCGCCCCAGGGGAGAATGCGGCGCGGTGCGGTCGACTGCCGGGTGCGACAGCCACGACTTCGCCGACGCCACCTGCCGCGCGGGCTGCAGCGCCCCCTGGTCGCGCGCGAACGTGCCGACTACCACGTCGGGGTGAGGCTCCCACGGGGTGTCGAAGCCCCCGCTGGCCCGCTCGTCCGGCGTGGGGAGATAGAGGAAGGAGGGAAGCGTGTCCTCGGCACGTACCTCGCCTGGCGCGACGACCTGGGGGATGGGCACGACGCGCGCCAGGGGCGCCGTCGAGCCGGGCGCCGCCAGGTCGACCGCGGCGACGACCGTATTGGTGGTGCCCAGGTCGATGCCGATGAGGAATCGCGGCGACGTCATGCCCGCGCTTCGAGCCGCGGCGCGCGCACGTTCAGCTCGAGCTTCCAGCGCTCCGCGCCGTCGCGCGAGACGCACCAGAGCTCCAGCGTCCCGACCTCCGTCACGCGGCTGACGAGCCGCACGGGCACGACCGCGTGCTCGCGGCCCTGGATGTCCAGCTCGACCTCGAGCGGGCTCAGCTCCTCGAGGTCGTCGCCCCAGTCCTCGATCAGGCTGCCGATCGCGTCGTCCTTGCGGACGACCGACGACAGGAACCGGAACTCGGCGGGCTCGCCGACCACCAGGCCGAACTCGCGGCCGGGCACCGGGGCCTCGGTCCCTTCCTCCATGCCGAAGGGCACGACGCACAGCGCCTTGAGCGGGGCGGGGAGGCCCGGCACCGCGGGCATCGCGCTCTCGATGCCGATGTAGTAGGTGCGCGGCGACGCCGGCGCGGATGCGGACGCCGCGGCCGCGCCGCGCCTGGCCGTAGTAGGCGGCGCCGCGTGCCACGGCGAGATCGAGGTCGGCCGCGTCGAGGACCTCCGCCGGCGCCCAGCGCCTCGAATCCCTCGGCCTCGAGCCAGCGCGTTCAGCACCGACACGAGGCGCGCCTGCAGCGGCTGCGCCTTCATCACGCCGCCGTTGAACAGGATCGTGCGTCGGGCACGCCATGCCGCTCGGGCCCCGCCGCACGCGGTCGGAGCCCGCCGCGTGTCCCGCCGGCTGATTGAGGAACCGCGCGAGGTGGCGCGTCACCGCGGCATCGGCCGCGTACGGCGAGGCCGAGTTCCTGGAATCCCAGGCGCCGCTGCCGGGCCGGGGCGGCGTCGCGCGGCGCCACCGGGAAGAAGCCCTCCACCAGCACCGCGTCGAGGTCCTCGCGCCGCAGCGTCGTCTTGATCGTTCCGCCGACGAGCCGCGTGCCCCGGCCGCGGAGGACGACCTCGTGCTTGCGGAGCGTCGGGGTTGCCGAACAGGCGCTCCTTCGCGGCGCGCGCCTGGTGCCACAGCGCGTGCAGCTGCCAGGTGTCGATCCGATGGCCCTCGGCCTCGAGGCGCTGCTGGAGCAGCCGCGCGAGCGCCAGGTCCATGTTGTCGCCGCCGAGCAGGATGTGGTCGCCGACGGCGACCCGCTCGAGGCGCAGCTCGCCGGCCTCCTCGGCGACCGCGATGAGCGCTGAAGTCGCTGGTGCCGCCGCCGATGTCGCAGACGAGCACCAGGTCGCCGACGCGCGACCGTCTCGCGCCACGCGTCGCCCTGGCTCTCGAGCCAGGCGTAGAAGGCCGCCTGCGGTTCCTCGAGGAGCGTCAGCCGTGCCAGTCCCGCCTGCGGCCGCGGCGCGGCGGGTCAGCTCGCGCGCGTCCTCGTCGAACGACGCGGGGACCGTCAGGACGACGTCCTGGTCCGCCAGCCGGCGCCCGTCCGCCCGCTGCTCCCAGGCCTGCCGCAGGTGAGAGAGGAAGGCGGCGGAGACATCGACCGGCGAGAGCGTCGGCACGTCCTCGGGCGCCTGCCACGGCAGGATCGCGGCGGTGCGGTCGACGCCGGAGTGCGACAGCCACGACTTGGCCGACGTGACGACGCGGCCGGGCACCTCGGCGCCCCGCGTCCGGCCAGCTCGCCGACGAGGCGAGAGGGCGACGGATCCCACGGCAGGGCGAGGGCCCCCTTGGGGAAGTCGAGTTCACCGGGAAGGTAGAGGAAGGAGGGGAGCAGTGGCCGTTCGGCCACCTCGCCCGGGTTCACCACCTGAGCGACCGGCTGCACCTCCGATTGCGCCGGGAACTCGTCACGGGCCGCCTCCCCGGCCGTCGGCACGGGGAGCTGCGCGATCGCGCAGTTGGTCGTGCCCAGGTCGATGCCGACGATGAACTCGTTGTGCCCGGTGTCGAAGAGGGTCATCCGATCTCCACCTCGGCGGGCGCGATGACCGTGCGCCCCTCCCCCTCGGGCAGGGAGGGAAGCTGGACGCGCGCCACGCGCCAGCCGCGGTGGCGCAGCACGCCGCGGAAGGGCGGCTGGCCGGTTACCGTCCCCACGAGCTTGATGGCGCCGGGGTCGAAGCCGGCGTCCACCACGGCGGGCCGTCCCTCTTCGCCCGGCATCACCGGCTCCACCGCCACGTAGCGGCGCAGCACCTCGCGGCAGCTGGCGTGCACCTCGCGCACGGCGGCGCCCACCTGCTCGTCGGGGTAGCCCGCGATGTCCTCGAAGAGGAAGTCGACGAGGCGGCCGTCGCGCTGGAGCAGCGCGAGCAGCTGCACGGCTGTCTGATCCCCGGTAGAGCAGGGCTTTAGCCCTGCTGTCTCATCACCGGTAGAGCAGGGCTTCAGCCCTGCTGTCTCCATCAGGTCCGCCGGGATCCGGTCCGGCAGCCGGCCGGCGAACAGGACGAGGAAGAGACACTTGAAGGCGAAGCCGATTCGTTCGAGGAAGTTGCCCACGCCACCAGTCTACTTGGGGTGCGGAAAAGGTGGCTGCGGAAAAGGTGAGGGGGTGGGTTCGCCCCGGCAAATCCCTCTGGATCCTCGGCCAGGGACGCGGCGCTCGCGAAGGAAGGCCGGGACGCCGCGATTGCGAAGGCGCCGCCCCGGCTGCCATCAGGAGCGGACGCTCGGCTCGTCCTCGGCGGCCCTCAGCATTGGACCGGTCCTGGCGGCGCCCGTCGCGCTCGAGCGACTCCCCGACGCGGCAGCCCTCGTCACCCGCGACCCGCTCTTCGCGCGACACTCGTCTCCCCGCAGCCCGCCGCTCCCGGCCTGATCCGGCGTCCACCCGGGCCGTGCCGCGCCGCGTCGGCGCGCCGGCTCGCACCCTGAACACACCCCCACACCCCAGGTCGGCTGCCTCGAATCCGCTCGCCGTTCGCGTCGCGTCCAGGAACAGGCGCCCGGTGAGGGGGGATCCGATCAGTTGCGACGGCCGGATCGTCCGAGGAAGACCATGCTCGCCCAGATCATCGTCTCGCTCGCCTTGTCGGGATCACACGCACCGGGCAGGCGCCGGAGCCGCCGCAGCCGGAGGCCAGCCAGCGCCTCACGATCGAGGAAGCGGTGCGGGAAGCCCTGGCGCACAACCCCGACTTGCTCGTCGAGCGGGAGCAGGTTCCGCTCGGAGAACGGCGGCGGCCCGGCCGAATTGTCAGTGCGGGCCGACATGGACTGGCAGCAGGGTGGCAAGCGGCGGCGGCGCCTCGACGTGGCCGATCGGGAGAAGGACTTCGCGAGCCTGCCGGTGGCCGATCGCACGCGGCGCCTTGCGTTCGAGGTCCAGAGCGCCTTCGTGGACCTGCTCCTCGCCCAGCGGACGCGCTCGCTCGCGGAGGAGAACCTGGGGGCCTTCGCGAAGGTGACGGAGATCAGCGCCGCCCGGGTGAGTCCCCGCGTGGGCCCCCGGCAACCTCGAGCCCGTCGGGACCCTCCCGGCGCCCACCGCCGCGGCTCCGGCCATCCAGGGCCTGATCCAGGAGGCCTTCACCAGGCGCCCCGATCTGCTCGCGGCCGTCGCCGACGAGCAGCGGTCGCGCGCGGAGCTTCGGCTCCAGCAGGCGATGGGACGACCCGACTACACGCTGGGCGCCGAGTATCGCCGCCAGCAGGGTGTCAACGGCAAGTCCAACTCGCTCGGCTTCTTCGTCAGCGCCCCGCTGCCGTTCTTCGACCGCAACCAGGGCGAGGTCGCGCGCGCGGCGGTCGAAGCGCGGCAGGCCGGGCTGCGGATCGAGGCGGTGCAGGCCGCGGTCCGGGCCGAGGTGGAGGAGGCGTGGCAGCAGCACCGGACGGCCGTCGCGCTTCTCGATCGGATCGAGCGCGAGATGCCCTGGCGCAGCGCGGGGCTCCCGCTGCCGGCCGGCTACCGCATCGAATCGGGTGGGCAGTTCGAGAACCTGGCTCGGGCGACGCGGCGCTTCGGCTTCATCGTGCCGATCACAATCGCGCTGATGTTCGGCCTGCTCTTCCTCGCGTTCGAGTCCACCGCCGACGCGGCGCTGGTCCTGTTGAACGTGCGTTCTCGCTGGTTGGCGGCGTCGCGGCGCTGTTCGTCCGCGACATAAGGCGCTGCTGCCGGTGCACTGACGCGCGGAGTCCGCCGCCTTCCGCGCCACGCGACGAGCGGTCCGCGGACGGCGGGCGCCGGAGGATCCCCCAAAAGGAAACTGTCACCTTTTCCTCGATATGGGCACAATGCCGCCATGCAGGACCCGACCCCCTGGCTCATCGTCGCGCTGTTCCTCTCGGTTGGCGCCGCGGCCCAGGCGCCGCCGGTCCGCACGGTCCCGGCGGTCGACCTCGATCGCTACACGGGCGTGTGGCACGAGGTCGCCCGCTATCCCTTCAAGTACCAGCGCCAGTGCGTCGGCGACGTCACGGCGACCTACACGCGCCGTGAGGACGGCCGCCTGGCGGTCGTCAACCGTTGCCGGACGGCGGACGGCACCATGGACGAGGCCGATGGGGTCGCGAAGGTCGTGGAGGGCAGCGCCAACGCGCGGCTGAAGGTGCGGTTCGCCCCGGCGTGGCTCGGCTTCCTGCCGTTCGTGTGGGGCGATTACTGGGTGATCGGGCTCGACCCCGACTACCGGTGGGTGGTGGTGGGCACGCCGGACCGCAAATACCTCTGGATCCTCGCCAGGGACGCGGCGCTCGCGAAGGAAGACTGGGACGCCGCGATTGCGAAGGCGCGCGAGAACGGGTTCGATCCCGCGCGCCTCCAGCGCACAGCTTCGTAGGCGACCCTTCAGGGTTGCCGGTGCGACGCCCCGGCCCTGAGGGTCGGCAGCAGCTCGTCGAGCTTGTCGTAGCTCTGCGCCCAGCCTTCCGTCATCCCGGTGGCCATCGCGCGCTCGCGGGCCTCCTTGTCCGGGAAGAGGATGGTCGTCGTGATCGTCGTCCTGCCGCCCTGCTCGGTCAGGACGAGGGTGTCCAGCGCTTCCGCGAAGTCGCCGCCCCACGCCTCGGTCTGCACGAGGCGCTCGGGCGGGACGATCTCGCGGAACACGCCGCCCATCTCGAACTGCTCGCTCCCGTCGTTCTTGCGGTAGACGTACCGCCACCTCCCGCCCGGCCTCAGGTCGATCTCGCAGACGGGCATCGACCACCCGTCGGGGCCGAGCATCCACCTCGACACGTGCTCCGGCTTCGTGTGCACGTCCCAGACGAGCGAGCGTGGCGCGTCAACGACGCGGACGGCGACCAGCTCGCGGTCCGAGGGGGTCGTGAACTCGGTCTTGTAGGCGCTCTTGGTGGGGGCCATCGTTGCTCTCCTTTTCCTGCAGGTGTTGGAGATAGTCGTCGAGGCGTCGGTAGCTGGCGTCCCAGAACCTGCGGTACGGTTCGGCCCAGTCGGCCACCGCCTTGAGGGCCGTGGGCTCGAGCCGGCAGGGGCGCCACTGCGCTTCGCGGCCGCGCGCGATCAGGCCGGCGCGCTCGAGCACCCGGAGGTGCTTGGAAACCGCGGGACCGCTCATGGCGAACGGCGCCGAGATGTCCTTCACGGTGGCCGGCCCTGAAGTCAGCCGGGCGAGGATCGCCCGGCGGGTGGGGTCGGCGAGGGCGGCGAAGGTGGCGCTCAGGTGGTCGGCGGCCATGGCGTATCTAACCTATGAGTTACTTAACCTATAGGTTATATTACACGCGACCGGCGCTGTCGTCAAGCGCGGCGGTGGAGCAGGATCATTCGGCGGCAGACGGTGGAGCAAGGCCTCAGCCCTTGCTAAGCGTCCTCGATCGGGATCTCGTGCTTGTGCTTCTCGAGCCAGGCGTCGAAGGTCTGAAGCTCGGGGTTGAGGCGGCGCGCCAGGCCGATGTCGCGGGCGGCGACGTACTGGTCGTTGAAGTCGCGCTTGACCTGGAACATGTTGCCCATGTCGTCGGCGCCGGGGAAGCCGAAGCCGCGGTAGACCTCGGGCGGCACATCGTTGTACCGGACCTCGCGCCCGAGGGCGCGCGACATCTTCTCGGCGAACTGGCGCCCCGTCACGTGCTCGCCGGCGATGCCGATCTCCTTCCCGATGAACTCGCGGCCTGCCTTGAAGACGCCGAGCGCGCATTTGCCGATGTCCTCGGCGGCGATGCCCGGCAGGCGCTTGTCGCCCATCGGCAGGGTGAGCGCCAGCCCGCCGTCGGGGCCGGGCTTCGGGCCTGCCCCGAAGTAGATGAAGTTGTCCCAGTAGAACGAGGTGTTGAGCAGGGTCACGGGCAGGCCCATGTCGAGGAAGATGCGGTTGGCCTCGCCCTTGCCGTCGAAGTGGGGCACCTTGTACTTGCCTTGCAGGGTGGGCATGCGGTCGTCGCTCAGCGGGACCCACTTCCGCGTGTCCTCGAGCGTGGACCAGATCACGTGCGGCACGCCCGCGGCCCTGGCGGCCTCGGCCAGGTTGCGAGCCTCGGCGATCTCGCGCTCGGCTGACATGTGGTGCCAGAAGAAGGTCACGCAGAAGGCGCCGTGGGCGCCGGCGAACCCCCGCTTCAGGCTTTCCACGTCGTCCACGTCCGCGGCCACGAGCTCGGCGCCCATCCGCGCCAGTTCCTGTGCCTTCGGGGAGTTCACGTCGCGGGTGAGCGCGCGCGCGGCGAACTGGCCCGACGTGTCGTTGAGGATCGCGCGCACCAGGCCTCCGCCCTGCGCGCCGGTGGCACCCACAACCGCGATCACTTTCGGGGGCATGTGCGTCTCCTTCGGGTATTGGCGATATCCGACAGTACTCGTCCGATTATGCATCGGGTGGGGGTGGGGCCGCCAATCCGCGGCGCCGGGGGCGGACTGAGGTATCGTGAGCGGGCATCAGCCCCCGGAGACTCACCATGTCCGCGCCAGTCCCGGCTGCCGGCGTTCGCGCCGGTTTCCTGGTTCTCGCCTCCCTCGCGCTGGCGCTGCCGGCGCACGCGCAGCGCCAGATCGACGCCCCCGCGACCGAGGTCCTGTTCCTCTCGGGCCACGGCCCCGAGGACGCGGTGGATTGGGAGTTCTTCTGCACGGCCGGGCGCAAGAGCCGGGTGTGGACGACGCTTCCCGTGCCGTCGTGCTGGGAGCAGCACGGGTTCGGCGGCTACAACTACGGGAACGAGATCAACGCCGACGGCCCATCGGCCATCGAGCAGGGCCTGTATCGGCGCTCGTTCGCGGTTCCCGCCGCCTGGCGCGGGCGTCGGGTGCGCATCGTCTTCGACGGCGCGATGACCGACGCCACGGTCTGGATGAACGGGCAGCAGGCGGGCCCCACCCACCAGGGTGGGTTCTACCGGTTCCAGTACGACATCACGCCGCTGGTGAGATTCGGCGAGGCGAACCTCCTCGAGGTGACCGTCGCGAAGGTGTCTGGCATCCGCAGCGTGAACAACGCCGAGCGGGCGGCGGACTACTGGGTGTTCGGCGGCCTCTTCAGGCCGGTCTGGCTCGAGGCGCGCCCGGAGGTGTCGATCGAGCGCGCCGCGATCGACGCCCGCCACGACGGCCAGTTGTCGGTCGACGTGTTCCTGGCCGGGGATGCCACAGGCGCGAGCGTGACCGTCTCGGTGGAGGACGCGGCTGGGACGACGCTCGGGGATCCCCTGCGCTCGTCCGCCCCGGACGCCGGCGGGAGGGTCGCGCTACGCGGGCGGCTCGAGGGTGCGCGGCCGTGGACCGCCGAGACACCGAACCTCTATCGGGCGCGGTTCACGCTGCTCTCGGCCGACGGCCGGCCGCTGCACACGACGACGGAGCGCATCGGCTTCCGCACGATCGAGGTGCGCGAGGGAGATGGCGTCTACCTCAATGGCACCCGCATCGTGCTGAAGGGGGTCGATCGCCACGCCTTCTGGCCCGAGACGGGCCGGACCGTCTCGCGCGAGCAGAGCTACGCGGACGTCCGCCTGATGAAGGAGGCGAACCTCAACGCGGCGCGCATGTCGCATTACCCGCCCGACGAGCACTTCCTCGAGGCGTGCGACGAGCTGGGGTTGTACGTGCTTGACGAGCTGTCGGGCTGGCAGAAGGCGTACGGCACGGCCATTGGCGCGCGCCTGGTCGGCGAGCTGGTGCGCCGCGACGTCAACCACCCGAGCATCTTGTTCTGGGACAACGGCAACGAGGGGGGCTGGAACGAGAAGAACGACGGCGAGTTTGCGCGTTGGGACCCGCAGCGCCGCGCCGTGCTCCACCCGTGGGCGACGAGCGGCGGCATCAACACCGATCACTACGAGACCTACGACAGCACGGTGAAGCTGAGCGCCGGCCCGACGATCTTCATGCCGACCGAGTTCCTGCACGGCCTCTATGACGGCGGGATCGGCGCGGGGCTGCGCGACTACTGGGACGTGATGGGGCGAAGCCGCACGGTGGCGGGCGGCTTCCTCTGGGTCTGGGCCGACGAGGGGATCGTCCGGGCCGACCGCGGGGGACGCATCGACACGGTGGGGAACCAGGCGCCGGACGGCATGGTGGGGCCGCACCGGGAGAAGGAGGGGAGCTACTTCGCGGTGAAGGAGATCTGGTCGCCCGTGCAGGTCACGCTCCCGCTCGATGACGCTGGTGCCCTGCCTGCGAGCTGGGACGGCACCGCGTCGGTCGAGAACCTCTACGACTTCACCAACCTCGATTGCTGCCGCCTGGAGTGGGAGGTGCTGCGGTTCGGGGCGCCTGGCGCGGCCGGCGCGACGCGCCACGTCATCGCCCGCGGCACGCTGCCGGGGCCGGCGCTGGCGCCGCGCACGTCGGGCACCGTGAAGCTGCCGCTGCCGCGCACCTGGCGCGACGCCGACGCGATCCATGTCACGGCCCGTGGCCCCGCCGACGAGGCCCTGTGGACCTGGTCGGCGCCCTTCGGCTCGGCGCCAGCGCGCCTCGCTCAGGACAGGCCCTTCGGCTCGGCGCCAGGGCGCCTCGCTCAGGACAAGCGGGCTAAGGGTGGAGCGGCTGCTCCCGATGTCGCCGTGCACGAGGACGCGGACAGCCTCGTCGTCACGGCCCTGGCCGGCGAGCTGCGGTTCGAGCGGGCGACCGGACGCCTCGTCGCGTGGCGCCGCGACGGCGTGGCCGCGCCAATCGGCACGGGTCCATTTGCGCGTGCCTTCCTCCGGACGGACCGCAAGCACCTTCCGGTCGAGGATCACACGCGGCTCGACTCGCTGACCTGGCGCCGCGAGGGTCGCTCCGTCGTCGTCGAGGCCCGCCATGAGGGCATCCTGAGGCGCGCGTCGTGGCGGATGGAGCCCCGGGGCGACGTGGTGCAGTTCGACTACGAGCTCTCATACGACGGCGCAATCGACCTGCTCGGCGTCGGGTTCGACGTTCGGGCGGCCACGTTCACCTCGAAGCGGTGGGTGGGCCGGGGCCCGTATCGCGTCTACCGCAACCGGATGGAAGGCGGCGTCTTCGATCTCCATCACGTCGCCTTCAACGATCCCGTGCCGGGGCAGTTCTTCACGTACCCGGAGTTCAAGGGGTACTTCCGCGACTGGCGGTGGCTGCAGCTCGAGGCGGAGGCCGGCACCATCACCATCGAGAACGGCTCGGGCGTTCCGTTCTTCGGCCTGCACGGTCCCCTCGACGGCGACCCTCCGATGCTGTCGTTTCCCGACACGGGCCTGGCGCTGCTGCACCTCATCCCCGCGCAGGGGACCAAGTTCGACACCCCCGACCGGCTCGGGCCGCAGTCGCAGACGCCGAAAGGGACGGGCGTTCAGCGAGGCAGCGTCCTGTTGTCGTTCACGCCGCCCGCGAGAAGACGATGACCGACCGGAAGACCGCGATCGACCAGTACAAGAACCGCACGCCGCACCGCGGCGTGTTCGCCGTGCGCTGCCTGGCCTCCGGAAGCGTGTGGGTGGGAGCCTCGCCGAACCTCGACGCCGCCCGCAACGGCGCCTGGTTCACGCTGCGCGCCGGCAGCCATCGTGATGCGGCGCTGCAGGCCGAGTGGCGCGAGCACGGCGAGGCGTCCTTCCGCTACGAGATCCTCGAGGAGCTCGACCAGGACGTCCTGCCGATGACCGTGCCCGACCTCCTCAAGCAGAAGAAGCGCGAGTGGGCGTCGAAAGAAGGGGCGCGCATCCTCCTGCCGTGACGGTGTGGCGTCTACTGCAGCCAGTCGGGGCGCGGCCGCGGCGTGTGCGGCAGCATCTCCGGCAGGTTCGCGAGGGCGTACGCGAGCACGGTGATGACGGCGGCGTTCTCGCGCAGCTCCACCCGATCGACCTTGTCGAGCGTGTCGGCCGGCGTGTGGTGGTAGTCGAAGTACCGCCGGGTGTCTTGCACCGGCGCGAAGGTCGGCACGCCGTCGATGCCGAGGGCGATGACGTCGGACCCCGCCAGCTCTGACGTGCGCAGCATCCCGGCCCCCGACCCTTGCAGGACCGCCGCCACCGGCGCCAGGATGCCCGCGATCGACGGCGCCCCGCCGACCTCGATGCCGACCGGGTGCGCCGCCCCCAGGTCCATCTCGATCGCGCCGGCGTGCCGCCGAAGCTCGGAGGCGAACTCCTTCACGTAGCGGCGCGACCCCAACAGCCCCGGCTCCTCGGCCGCCCAGGCCACGACGCGGATCGTGCGCTTCGGCCGCAGCCCAGCCTGCTTCACCAGGTTGGCCACCTCCATCGCCACCGCCACGCCGGCCGCATCGTCGATCGCGCCGGTTCCCAGGTCCCACGAGTCGAGGTGGCCCGAGACGACGACCACCTCGTCCGGGCGCTCGCTCCCCCTGAGATCGCCGATCACGTTGTGGTCGGTGGCATCGGGCAGCGTCCGCGGCGTGAGGAGCAGCCGCAGGCGCACGGGCCCGCGCTTCGCCAGCCGGTCGACGAGAGCGGCGTCCTCGGCGGTCAGGGCGCCGGCCGGGATTCGCGGCACGCCCTCGGTGTACGAGGTGCCGCCGGTGTGCGGCAGCCGGTACTCGGCGCCGCCGACGGATCGAACCAGACAGGCAGACGCGCCAAGGCGCGCGGCCGCAATCGCCCCGCCGCTCCGGTAGGCGACCGACTGGCCGTACGCCGCGTCGGCGTGACCGGCCTCGGCCAGGCGCTGGTCGAACGGTTGGTTGAAGACGACGATCCTGCCCGCGACGCGCTCGCGACCCAGCCGCCCGAGCTCGTCGAAGCTGCGGACGGCCACGACGTCGGCGGTGATCCCCTCGGGCGGCGTGGGCACGCTGTCGCCCAGGGCGGTCACCACCAGTCGCTGCGCCGCGTCGCCGGCCTGCCCCGGGTAGGCCACCAGCTCCGCCCGCTCGTCGCCCCTCACCCAGTGCGGCACCTGGACCGCCTGCAGCCGCACCTCGAGTCCGAGCTTCCGCAGCTCGGACGCGACGTACTGGACGGCTGCCGCGTTCCCGGGCGAGCCGGCGAGCCGCGGCCCGATGCTGTCGGTGAGGTGAGCGAGCCGGTCGAACGCGTAGTCGCTGCCGAGCGCCGCGGCCTGCAGGGTGCGGAGCGCGGCGAGGTCGGCCTCGGACAGGGCGTTCGAGGGTGGCTGCTGCCCCGCGAGCAGGCTGCAGGCGCAAAGGGTGAGCACGAGGGTCGAAGCGGCGCGCATCCGGTTCCTGCCTTTCGCGTTGTCGTCGCCAACGGCTGGATCCGGTGTAGCATCGCGGGCAGGTGGTTGGCAAGGACCGTGGGGAGTAGAATCGGCGCGGAGGGTGCCATGGCACAAGGAGCGACTGGAACGCCGCCGTGGGGTGAGACGCGCGTGGTCGGGACGCGGCAGACTCGCATCGACGCGTACGCGAGGGTGAGCGGGTCGGCCACCTACACGCTCGACGTGACCATGCCCGGGATGCTGCACGCGGCGATCGTGCGCTGCCCGCACGGGCACGCCCTCGTCAAGCGCGTGGACCTGTCGAAGGCGCTCGCCATGCCCGGCGTCATCGCCGTGCTGAGCGCCGAGGACAAGGACGCCGCGCTCGACTGGTACAACGAGGCGGACAAGGGGGCCCAGAGCCGCCTCTTCGATCCGCAATGCCGATTCGCGGGGGAGGAGGTGGCCGCGGTCGCCGCCGAGAACCCCTACCAGGCGGCCGACGCCGCGCGCCAGGTGATCGTCGAGTACGAAGAGCGGCCGTTCGTGGTGGACATGGACGAGGCACTGAAGGACGGTGCCCCGCAGGTGCACGACGGTGCGCCCAACCTCGTTCGCGAGCCGTCGAAATACGAGCGGGGTGACGTGGCCAAGGGGTTCGCCGAGGCCGACCTCGTCCTGGAGGAAACCTACCGGACGAGCGTCGAGATCCACGCCCCGATGGAAACGCACGGTTCCGTCGCCCAGTGGGAAGGCACGGACCTCACCGTGTGGGACTCCACGCAGAGCGTGTTCGACATCCAGCGCGGCCTCGCCCGCGTGCTGCAGATGCCGCTCAGCTCGGTGCGGGTGATCGGCCACTACATGGGGGGCGGGTTCGGCAGCAAGCTCCAGCTGAGCAAGCACACGGTGATCGCCGCGCTGCTCGCGAGGAAGACGGGCCGCCCCGTGAAGGCCGTGCTGTCTCGCGAGCACTCGTTCCTCTGCGTCGGCAACCGGCCGGCCAACACGATGACGCTCAAGGCGGGCGTCCGCAAGGACGGCACGCTGACGGCGCTCGAGATGCGCAGCCGAGGGATCGTCGGCGCCTACGCCAGTTGGGCCGACGCCACCTACCTGGTGAGCGAGCTGTACCGCTGCCCGAACGTGCGCACCGAGGACGGCTCGGTCTACGTCAACGCCGGCCTCGAGCGCGCCTTCCGCGCCCCGGGCTTCCCCCAGTGCGCCTGGGCGCTCGAGCAGATCGATCGACACGCTGGCCGCAAAACTGGGTATCGACCCGGTGGAGTTCCGCTTGAAGAACATGCCCGAGGCGAGCCAGATGCGGAAGGGCATGCCCTACACCTCGGACGGCCTGCCCCAGTGCCTCAGCGAAGGAGCCCGGGTGTTCGGATGGGAGGCCGCGCGGAAGCGTCCCAAGGGAAGCGGTCCGATCGCGAGGGGCGTCGGCGTGGCGGCCGGCCAGTGGGGCTGGGAGGGGGACCCGGTCTCCACGGTGATCGCCAAGCTCTTCCTGGACGGGAGCCTCAACCTGAACTTCGGCGCGGCCGACATCGGCACCGGGACGAAGACGGTCATGGCGATGGTGGCCTCGGAGGAGCTGGGCATCGACCTGGATTGCATCCGCATCGAGCACGCCGACACGGGCACGTCGCCCTACGGCGTGGCATCGGGCGGCAGCCAGACGGTCCACGTCAACACGCCCGCGGCGCGCGAGGCGGCGCTCGCGCTGAAGCGCCAGGTGCTCGCGATGGCGGCTGCGCAGCTCGGCGTCCCGGAGGCGGACCTCGCCCTCGCGGGAGGCGGTGTGGCCAGCACGAAGGACCCCTCGAAGCGCGTGCAGCTGTCCGAGCTGAAGCAGCTTCAGCAGCAGCAGGTGATCGTCGGCGTCGGCACGCGCCACCCGCACCCGGCCGGCAAGATTGCCCTCCCCTTCGTCGCGCAGTTCGCCGAGGTCGAGGTGAACCGCGCGACGGGCGAGGTCCGCGTGGTCCGCCTGCTCGCCGCGCACGACAGCGGCCGCATCATGAATCGCCTCACCTTCCAGAACCAGGTGTTCGGCGGCATGACGATGGGGGTCGGGTTCGGGATGATGGAGGAGCGGGTGATGGACCCGCAGACGGGGCAGGTCCTGACCGCCAACCTGCACGACTACAAGCTGCCGACGGCGATGGACGTGCCGGCCGACATGACCTGCCTGCCGATCGACCCGCACGACACCGAGTGCAACACGACCGGCACGAAGGGAGTGGGCGAGCCGTCGACCATCCCGACCGCCGCGGCAATCGCCAACGCGATCGCGGACGCCGTCGGCGTGCGGATGACGGAGGCCCCCGTGACGCCGGCGCGCCTGGTCGCGCGCCTGAAGTAGCTATCCATGGAACGACCCCTTCGGATCCTCGTCGCCGGGTGCGGACACATGGGCACGTCGCACGCCCGCGCCTACCACCGGCCCGGTTCGGGCTTCGAGATCGCGGGGCTCGTGTCGCGCGGCCCCGCCTCGCGGGCGCGCCTCAACGCCGAGCTGGGCGGCGGCTTCCCCGAGTTCGCCGACTACCACGAGGCGCTCGCGCACACGAACCCCGAGGCGGTCTGCATCAGCACCTACCCCGACACGCACGCCGAGTACGCCGTTGCCGCGATCGAGCGCGGCGCGCACGTGTTCCTCGAGAAGCCGGTCGCCGACACCCTGGACGGCTGCGCGCGCGTCCTCGAGGCGGCGCGGCAGCACGGGCGCAAGCTGGTCGTCGGTTACATCCTGCACGTGCACCCGGCGTGGCAGCGGTTCACCGAGCTGGCCCGCACGCTGGGCAGGCCGCTGGTGATGCGAATGAACCTGAACCAGCAGAGCTCGGGCGCCAACTGGGAGACGCACAAGAACCTGCTGCGCAGCGCCTCGCCGATCGTGGACTGCGGCGTCCACTACGTGGACGTGATGTGCCGCATGACCGGATCGCGGCCCGTGAGCGTCACCGGCCTCGGCGCCCGGCTGACCGACGACATCGTTCCCGGCCAGGTGAACTACGGCCACCTGCAGGTGACGTTCGCCGACGGCTCGGTGGGCTGGTACGAGGCGGGCTGGGGCCCGATGATGAGCGAGACCGCCTTCTTCGTGAAGGACGTCATCGGCCCGAAGGGTTCGGTGAGCATCGTCGCGAAGGAGGCGTCGAGCGCCGGGCGGTCCGCCGACGTCAGCGCGCACACGCAGACACAGGCCCTGCTGGTTCACCACGCGGCCCTGGGCGCCGACGGCGCGTTCGCCGGCCCCGACGAGGTCGTCGACGTGGAGGACGAGCCCGATCACGACGAGCTGTGCCGCCGCGAGCAGGACTTCTTCCTCCGCGCCATCCGGGAGGATCTCGATCTCGCCGACCACTGGCAAGGCGCGTACGACAGCCTCCGGATCGTGCTCGCCGCCGACCAGTCGTGGCGGGAGGGCACGACCGTCCGGCTCTAGGAAGGACACCCCGCCGCGCCGATGACCATCACCATCGACGATCTGCGGCGCCATGCCGTCGCGCGCACGTTGTTCGAACCCACGACGCTCCCGCGGGCGATCGAGCGGCTCGGCTTCGTGCAGGCCGACCCGATCCGCGCCCCGGCTCGCGCGCAGGACCTCACCCTCAGGCTCCGGGTTCGGGGCTACCGCGCGGGGGACCTCGAGCGCCAGTACGGAGAGGCCGGCGTCGAGGAGGACGTCCTGGTCAACTACGGGTTCGTCACGAGGAGCGTCCAGGCGCTCATGCACCCGCGCGGCCTGATGTCGGGCTGGTCGGCCAGCCGCAGGACGCGCGCCCGCGAATTGCTCGAGTTCGTGCGCGAGCGCGGCTCGGCGCACCCGCGGGAGGTGGACGAGCACTTTGCGCACGGCAAGGTGACCAACTACTGGGGCCGGTCGAGCAACGCCACCACGCGCCTGCTCGAGGCGATGCACTACGCGGGGTCGCTGCGCGTGGTGCGGCGCGAAGCGGGCATCCGCCTCTACGGGGCGCACGAGCACGCACCGGCTCCCAGGTCGCGCTCCGGGCGGGACGCGCGCCTCGACGCGCTCGTCGACGTGGTCGTCGGAAAGTACGCGCCGTTGCCTGCCGGCAGCCTGGCCGCGCTGATCGCCCGGTTGCGGTATGCCGTCCCGCAGTGTCGTCGCGAACTGCCGGCCGCGTTGCGCCGGGCAAAGGAACGGCTGGCCCACGCGACGGTGGACGGCGCCGAGTGGTACTGGCCCGGCGAGGAGCGGCTGACGGCCGAGCCGCCGCCGGACTGCGTGCGCCTCCTCGCGCCGTTCGATCCGATCGTCTGGGATCGCCGCCGCTTCGAGCTCTTCTGGGGCTGGGCGTATCGCTTCGAAGCCTACACGCCGCCACCGAAGCGCAAGCTCGGCTACTACGCACTGCCGCTGCTCTGGCGCGACCGGGTCATCGGCTGGGGCAACCTGGCCGTGAAGGGCGACGCGCTGCACGCCTCCTTCGGCTACGTGGAGGGACGCGCGCCGGACGAGATCGCCTTCGGCCGCGAGCTGGAGGCCGAGCTCGAACGGGTGCGGCATTTCCTCGGGAAACCATGATCGCCGCGCGTCCGGCGTTGCGCTCACATCAGGAACACTCCCATGCTCACGCGGCGCACCTTCCTCAGGACGAGCACCCTCGCCGGGGCCGCGATCACGCTCGGCGAACTCGCCCCGCGACGGATGCGGGCATCCGCCGGGATCGCTGGCAATCCCGTCCCGTCCTGGGTGGACAAGCCGATGCGCTGGGCGCAGCTCACCCTCGTGGAGGATGACCCGGCCAGGTTCGACGTCGCGTTCTGGCTCGACTACTTCCGCCGGACGCGGTCCGACGCCGCCTGCCTGAGCGCTGGCGGCTGCGTGGCGTACTACCCCACGCGGATACCGTTCCACCATCGCAGCAGGTGGCTCGAAGACCGCGATGTGCTCGGCGAGCTCGTCGCAGGCTGCCGCGCGCTCGGCATGGTCGTGATCGTGCGCACCGACCCGCACGCCACCTACGACGACGCCGCGCAGGCGCACCCCGACTGGATCGCGGTGGACGCCGAGGGCCGCCGGCGCCGACACTGGGCGTCGCCCGAGATGTGGGTGACGTGCGGCCTCGGTCCCTACAACTTCGAGTTCATGACCGACGTGAAGCGCGAGATCATGTCGCGTTACCGCGTGGACGCCATCTTCATCAATCGTTGGGAAGGCTCGGGCCTGTGCTACTGCGAGCACTGCCGGAAGCACTTCAAGGCGGCGTCGGGGCTGGATCTCCCGCGCACCGACGACCGGCGCGACCCGGCCGGCCACGCTTACATTCTCTGGCGGCAAGCAGCGCCTCTTCGACCTCTGGCAGACATGGGACCGGGCGGTCCGGGAGATCAACCCGGACTCGTGCGTGATTCCCAACACCGGCGGCGGGGCCACCAGCGGGCTGGACATGAGCGAGATCGGCCGGCTGGCGCCCACGCTCGTGGCCGACCGCCAGGCGCGCCGAGGGCTCATGGCGCCCTGGGCGATCGGCATGAACGCGAAGGAATACCGCGCCGCGCTCGGCGAGAAGCCCGTCGCGGGCCTTTTCAGCGTCGGCGTCGAGGAGCCGTATCGCTGGAAGGACTCGGTGCAGGACCCATCCGAGATCCGGCTCTGGGTCGCCGACCTCGTCGCCAACGGGATGCGCCCGTGGTTCACCAAGTTCAGCGGTGTCCTCCACGACGAGCGCTGGCTGAAACCGGTCGAGGACATCTACCGCCGGCTGGCAGGCTGGGAACCCTACCTGCGGAACGAACGTCCGCTGGCCCGGGTCGGAGTGGTCTACTCCCAGCAGACGGCCTGGTTCGTCGACAGCCGGATCGAGGACCACATCAAGGGTTGGTACCAGGCGCTCATCGAGGCGCGCGTCCCGTTCGAGCTGGTACATGACCGGCTGCTGGACGCTGCTCACGTCGGCCGGTTCAAGACGCTCATCCTCCCCAATGTCGTGGCTCTCTCGGACGGGCAGTGCCGGCAGATCGAGGAGTTCGTCAGACGGGGAGGCAGCGTGGTCGCCACCCACGAGACCAGCCTGTGCGACGAGCACGGCGCACGGCGGCGGAACTTCGGCCTGGCCGGCCTGTTCGGCGTCGACTTCGGCGGCAAGGTGGAAGCCCGGATGCAGAACGCCTACCTGCGGCTGGAGCACGACACCTGCCCGGGCCACCCCTTGCTGCGGGGGCTCGAGGACGCGCCGCGGATCATCCACGGCGTGTCCCGAGTGGACGTGGAGCCGCGCGGCCGGCTCGCGCCGATGCCGTTGACGCTCATTCCGAGTTACCCGGACCTGCCGATGGAAATGGTCTACCCGCGGGTGTCGAGGACCGATGTTGCGCAGGTGTTCCTGCACGAGGAGCCATCCGGCGGGCGCGTCGTCTATCTTCCCTGGGACATCGATCGGACGTTCTGGGAGGTGCTCAGCGGGGATCACCTGGCGCTGCTGCGCAATGCCGTCGGTTGGGCGACCAACGAGGATCCACCGGTCACCGTCGCCGGCCCCGGCGTCCTGGACGTGACGGTCTGGCAGCAGAAGGACTCCCTCACCGTTCACCTCGTGAACCTCACCAACCCGATGATGATGAAAGGCCCCGTCCGACAGTTGATCCCGGTGGGCGAGCAGGTTGTTGATCTCCAGGTGCCGGCGGGGCGCCGGCCGCGCGAGGTTCACCTGCTGGCGGCGGGACGAACGTCGAAGCCAGTGTGGAACGGACCGCGCCTGACCGTCACGGTTCCCTCCGTCCTGGACCACGAGGTGGTCGCCGTCGAGCTGTCCTGAGGGTCAAGACCATGCCAATCCGGGCCACCAGGGCTCCGACGGGCGCACTCGTCGGCTGGCTGCGTTTCCTGGCGGTTGCCGCCGGGTACGCCATCGCGTTCGTCGCGGCCCGGCGAGCCTTCTCCTTCAGCATCGAGTCGGCGTGGTTCGTGTGCCTGGCGATGGTCTGTTTCCTCGGCCTCGCCGCCATGACGCGGCCCATCGTCAGCATCCGGATGCCGCGCCTGCTGGGGAGGATCCGGGCCTGGGAAGCCGACCGCGGCTTCTATCGCGCGCTGGGGGTTCCCTGGTTCGGCAGGCTGCTCCGTCGGACCCCCTTGAGGCTGCTGAACACGAACGTCTACCTGGAGGCAGGCGCGCGCGAGCCCTCCAGGCTGAGCGCCGAGCTCGAGGCGGCAGAGGCGTCGCACTTCTGGGCGGCGGCGCTGGTCGTGCCCTACATGGTCCACGTTGCGCTCGCAGGGAAGTCGGGCGCGTTGTTGTGGGTCTCGCTCGCGCAACTCCTGGTCAACGTCTATCCCATCCTGCACCTGCGCCTGACCCGCGGCCGCCTCGACCGGCTCGCCGCGAGGAAGTCGGCGCACCTCGGGGACCGACCATGAGCGTTCCGGACGTTGTCGTCGCCGGCCACGTCTGCCTCGACGTCATCCCGGCACTGACCGGGCCGCCCGATCTGCAGCCGGGCGGGCTGGTCGTGATCGGCCCGTCCGCAGTGTCTCCCGGCGGGCCCGTGGGGAACGTCGGCCTGGCGCTCGACCGTCTCGGCGTACCGGTGCGGCTCATGGGCAAGGTCGGCGACGACATGTTCGGCCGTGGCCTGATCGAGGTCCTGCGCGGGCGCGCCCCCCGCCTCGCCGACGGCATGATCGTCGTGCCGGGCGAGACCACGAGCTACTCGGTCGTGATCAACCCGCCCGGCGTCGACCGGACGTTCCTGCACTGCCCGGGCGCGAACGACACCTTCGGGGCAGCCGACGTTCCGCTGGAGCGACTGGCCGGAGCACGGATCTTCCACTTCGGTTACCCGCCGATCATGCGCCGGCTCTACACCGACGGCGGCACCGAGATGCAGGAGCTGCTGGCGGCGGTGCAGGAGCGCGGGGTGGTCACCTCGCTCGACCTCTGCGCGCCCGACCCCCGCAGCGACGCGCGCCGCGTCGACTGGTCCGCATGGCTCGCCCGCGTCCTGCCCGCGGTGGACGTCTTTGCTCCCAGTCTGGACGAGCTGCGGTCGATGCTCGATCGTCCGGCGCACGCGGCGATCGCCCTGGGCGACCTGCGAGCGCTCGCCAACCGTGTGCTGGGGATGGGGGCCGCCCTGGTCGCCCTGAAGCTCGGCGACCAGGGGCTCTACCTCCGAACCCGCCGCGACGCTGCCGCGCTCGAACGGCTGTGCGGCACCCTCGCGCTCGACCCCGTGGCCTGGCGCGACCGCGAGGTGTTGGCTCCGTGCTTCCGCCCCGGGCGCGTTGCGGGCACGACGGGCTCCGGCGATTGCACGATCGCGGGCCTCCTCGCCGCGCTGCTCCGGCGCGACGACCCGGTGGTGGCCGCCACCTGCGCCACCGCCGTGGGCGCATGCAGCGTCGAGGCGCCCGACGCGACCAGCGGCGTCCCGCCATGGGTGGACGTGGCTGCCCGCCTCGCGGCCGGCTGGTCGCGCCTGCCCATCGTTCCGGCGCTTGCGGCAGCCGCATGGCAGTGCGACGCCCACGGCACCCTTTTCGATCCCGTCGATACAGCGCTGGCGACAAAGGCGGTTGAACGATGAGGGCCACGCTCACCGACTGCCAAGCGATCGCCCGATGGCCAGGACGTCCCTCGACAGCTGCTTCGTCGCACCTTCCAGCTCGTCGAAGGCGGCGTCGGCGCCAGCCAGATCGCCGGAGCGGGCCACTTGTTCGAGGCGGCGCGCCGCGTCGTAGGCGCCGGTCTGCGCGAAGAGTCCGAGGGATCCCTTGAGCGCGTGAGCGGACGCCGCGAGTGTCGCGGCATCGCGACGCCCGAGGGCGGAACGGGCTTCCTCCAGGATGCGCGGCGTGTCGGCGAGGAACAGGTCGATCACTTCTCCAAGGAGCTTGCGGTTGCCGCCAAACCCCGCGAGGAGCGCCAGGGCGTCGGGAGGCGGCGACGACGGTTCATCCGCCGCCGGGCTGGCCACCACTGGCTCGTTCGGGGGCGAGAGCACGGCGTCGATGGCGGCGAACAGCTCGGGCGCCCGCAGCGGTTTCGAGACGTACCCATCCATGCCGGCGGCGAGGCAGCGCTCCCGATCGCCCGTCAACGCGTGCGCCGTCAGGGCGACGATCGGAACGCGCGTCCGCGGTGTCCTGCTCCCGCTGGCGGATGGCGGCGGCTGCTTCCAGGCCGCTCAGCTCCGGCATCTGGACATCCATCAGGATGAGGTCGAACGCCTGCTCCGCCGCGCGTGCCAGCGCCTGCCTGCCGTCGGACGCCAGGACGACCTCGTAACCCCGCTGCTCGAGCAGCGTCACGACCAGCTTCTGATTGGTCGGGTTGTCCTCGGCCACGAGAACCCGCCAGGCCCTTCCTCGCCGGTCCGTCCGAGGGCGCGAGGCGCCCTCGCGCGGACGCGGCGGCGTGGCGGCCGGGGCCAGCGTGGTGAGGATGGCGTCGAAGAGGTCGGACTGCTTGACCGGCTTGCTGAGACAGGCCGCAAAACCGGCCTGGCCCGCGCGACGCTGCAGATCGGGTATCGCGGCCGACGTCAGCATGATGAGCCTGGCACCCGACAGGCGCGCGTCGTTCCTGATCTCTCGCGCGAGCATGAAGCCGTCCACGTCGGGCATGAGGGCGTCCACGAGCACGACACGGAACGGATCGCCCGCGTCGTGTGCAGACCGCAGCCGCGCGAGTGCGTCCGCCGCCCCCTGGGCGGTTGCGGGGTGCATGCGCCAGCTCCTCAGCATTTCCTCGAGTATGCGACGGTTGGTGGCGTTGTCATCCACGACCAGCACCCGCAGCCTCTCCAGGCTTGCGGCGCCCGCCGGCTGCGACGGCGCCAACACCTCCCCGGGCACGCCGAATCGCGCACCGAAATGGAACGTGCTGCCTCGACCCACCTCGCTCTCGATCCAGATCCGGCCGCCCATCAGCTCGACGAGTTGCGAGGAGATGGCGAGCCCCAGCCCGGTGCCGCCGTACCTGCGGGTCGTCGAAGCGTCCGCCTGGACGAACGGACCGAAGATCTGCCACTGCTTGTCCACGGGAATGCCGATGCCGGTGTCGGTGACGGTGAACCTCAACAGGACCTCGTCCCCTGCCCGCTGATCGAGCGCAACGTCGACGACCACCTCGCCGTGGTCGGTGAACTTGACCGCGTTGCCCACGAGGTTCACGAGGACCTGCCGGAGCCGCCCCGGATCGCCGATGACACTCCCCGGCACGTCCGGGACGATGCGGCAAGCCACTTCGAGCCCCTTTTCGTGGGCCCGCGGGGCGATGAGTCTCACCGCGTCTTCGACGCCGTCGCGGAGATCGAACGGCACCCGATCCAGCGAGAGCTTCCGCGCCTCGACCTTGGAGAAATCCAGGATGTCGTTCACGAGGTCGAGCAGCGCCTCGCCCGACGCCTTGACCGTCTGCAGGTAGTCGCGTTGCTCCGCGGTGAGCTGGGTGCGCAGCGCGAGATCCGTCATGCCGATGATCGCGTTCATCGGCGTCCGGATTTCGTGGCTCATGTTGGCGAGGAACTCGCCCTTTGCCAGCGTCGCTTCCTCGGCCCGCCGCTTGGCGATCTCGAGCTCGTGGACGAGCTGGGCGAGGCGTTCCGCGTTCTCCTCCTGCTCGCGCCTGGCCTCGGCCATCTTCTGCGCGTAGCGCCGCAGCTCTTCCTCCGCGCGCTTGCTGGCCGTGATGTCACGCGCGGCCGCGTAGATGAGACCCAGGGACTTGACGGGAGCCGATGCCCACTGAAGCCACTTGTAGGAGCCATCCGCGCAGCGGTACCGGTTCTCGAACGAGGTCACCTCCATGTCGTCGAGCAGCTTCGATCCCGCACCGAGCGTCGCCTCGCGATCGTCCGGGTGCACGAAGTCGAGCCAGGGGCTCGCGAGCAGCTCGCTGCGAGGAATGCCCAGCACGCGTTCCCAGGCCGGATTCAGGCGAATGAAGTAGCCGTCGAAACGGGCGATGCAGAAGAGGTCGAGCGACAGGGTGAAGAAGCGGTCCACCTCCTCTTCGGCCCGCTTCCGCTCGACGAAGAGGCCGACTTGGTTCCCGACCGTCGTCAGCGTGGTGAGCAGTTCCTCGTCCGGCTCGCGGATCTCCCGGCTGAAGAACTCCATGACGCCCAGGACCTCGCCGTCGCGGACGATCGGGAAGCCCAGCGCGCCGTGGAGCCCCGCCCGTTCGGCAAGCGGCGCCCGGGGGAAGTTGGCATCCCGCACGACGTCCGGGATCCACGCCGCCTGCCGCCCGAGCCAGACGCGTCCGGGCAGGCCCACGCCGGATGCGAACTCGATCTTCCGGCTGGCCGCGGTGAACTCCTCCAACTGCAGAGCATCCGGATGCCACGTTGCGACGCAGCGAAGGACTGTTGCGGCGGCGTCCACGCTCCAGAACGCGCCGTGCTCCCATCCCAGGGCCCGGCAGATGGACTCCAGCATGAGCGGCGCGGCGTCGGCGAGGGTCGACGATTCGGCCAGCGCACGCGCGGTCTCGTAGACGAGACGGAGTTGCTGCGCCCCGGCGCGAGTCTCCCCGGGGCCACTGGCTGGCGCGTCCACCGATCGCACCTCCTGTTCCGCCCCGGCCTCGGCCGCGGCGGATCCGCCTCAGCCTCGGTCACGGCTGAGGCCGAAGTGAAGGGATGAGTAGTACACTACAACGGATTCCACGCTTTACGAACCGTGCGGTCCCGTCACCCGTTGTTGCGACGGGGAGGTGATCGATGACCCGGTCTGCCGACGCGAAGCGCCGCATCCTCGTCGTCGATGACGACCGCGCGCTTCGTCATGCGCTGAGTACTCTGCTGGAGGAGGCGGGGCACAGCGTCGTTCGGGCGAGCGACGGACCCGAAGCGCTGGCCAGCCTCGCAGCCGGGCCGGCGGACTTGATGCTGCTGGACCTCGGGCTGCCCGGCATGAGCGGGATGGAAGTGCTCGCGCGGGTTCGCGGCCTCGCGTCCCCACCGCGCGTCGTCGTCATCACCGCTGACGACGCCCCGGGCACCCTGCTCGAAGCCATCCGCGGCCAGGTGGACGGCTTCGTGACGAAGCCTTTTGCACCCGGCGGCATCGTCGACGTGATCGAGGACGTGCTGGCGAAGCCGCCGGCGGCGGTGCTGCCAATCGAAGTCGTCTCGGCGCGCCCCGAGTGGGTGGAGCTGCTGGCGCCCTGCTCGCTCGACGTGGCGAACAGGATCCAGGGCTTCATGATGACCCTCGAAGCCCACCTGCCCGAGAAGGTGCGGGAGTCGGTCGGGCAGGCGTTTCACGAGCTGCTGTTCAACGGCGTCGAGTGGGGCGGGAAGCTGGATCCGGCACGCAAGGTCCGCATCTCGTGCATCCGCACCGGGCGCATGCTGCTCTACCGCATCGCCGATCCCGGGGAGGGCTTCGACATCGATCGCCTGTCTCACGCGGCCGTCAACAATCCCGACGACAACCCGTTGCAGCACGCCTTCGTACGCGAGGAGAAGGGCCTGCGCCCGGGCGGACTGGGCCTGGCGATCACGCGGACGCTGGTGGACGAGCTGGTGTACAACGAGAGGCGCAACGAGGTCGTCTTCGTCAAGTACCTCGACTGAACGCGGCATGGTCAAATACCCGAGGCAACCCGGTTGTCCCTCAGAAAGGCGGGGAGTGGAGCGTCGTCGGCCGCCTTCAAAGCTCGTAGGACACCCGCACAGCCGCGGGAAACGCCTTGACCACCTCCGTCGTCAGCCCTCTGCCTGACAGGCGCAGCTCGCGCAGCCTCGGAAGCCGCGCGAGCCTCGCCACCCCCGCGTCGGTGAGGCCGTGGCACGCGTCGAACGTCACCCGCTCCAGCGACTCCATCGCCGACAACAGTTCCGGGGTGCGATCGGTGATCGTCGTGTAGCTGTTGAAGTAGTACGAGAGCCGCTTCAGCCCGGTGATGTGCGACGTGGCCACATCGGTCGTATCGCGGCAGTACATGAGGACGAGCGACTCGAGAGCCTCGCACCTGCCGACGTGCCGGTAGCCGGCATCCGGAATGTCCATCGGCATCAGCTCTCGCAACGCCGGGAAGGCGGGCAGCGCCGAGATGCCCGCCTCGTCGACGTTCAGGCAGCTCACCGACAGGCCCGTCAGCGCGGGCATCGCCGCAAGCGCAAGGAAGCCTCGCCGCCGGAGGTTGTGGCAGCGCCTTCCCCAGATGTGCTCGACCGATCGCGATCGGCTGAGCGCCACGAACCCCTCGTCGCCCGCGGTCGTGTCCTGCACACCCAGGAACCGCAGATGCGGCATCTCCGCCAGCCACGGCATCCAGTCGTCTTTCGCGTCGAGGCTGAGCGCCCCCAGGTGCGGAAGATCCACGAGCGGCGGAAGACCGGCGGCGGTGATATCGAGCCGCCTGTCGTCGATGTCCAGGGCGAAGAGTCCCTCCAGATCGCGCAGGTGCTGCAGGCCACGGTCGGTGAACGAGCCGCGGAGCGTCAACTGGTTTGGCAGCGACCGAGGGTCGAGCAGGCGGAGATCCGCCTCACCCCCCTGCCACGCTTTGAACACCGGCAGTTCGCGCAGCAGCGGCAGCCCCGCGTCGGACAGGGTGATGGCGAGCCGAGAGAGCTTCGCCTTCCCGGCGAGCGTCCGCAGCGAGGCATCGCCGGCGCCCGTTTCGGCCAGGTTGACGTCCTCGAGGCCATGGCATGAAGCGAGGGACCGAACGCCGGCGTCGGTCACGCGCGTCCACGCGAGCGAAATCGTCCTGAGCCGAGTCAGCTGCGCGAGGACGCCCAGCCCGGCGTCGGTGATGCCGGTCCCGCTGAGATCCAGATGCTCGAGCGACGGCAGCCGGCCCAGATGGTACACGCCCTGGTCTGTCAGCGCCTTGCTGCCTGAGAGGTCCAGGGCGGAGAT
Source organism: uncultured Acidobacteriota bacterium (assembly GCA_963813585.1). GTDB lineage: Bacteria > Acidobacteriota > Vicinamibacteria > Vicinamibacterales > Fen-181 > JARKSS01. The sequence continues at coordinate 4,506,076 of CAWEZL010000001.1, read as the reverse complement.
CGTGTCGAGCCGCAGCGAGAGCTCCGCGAGCAGCGCGTCGGTTACCTGGCCTTCGGCGCTCAGGCCTGCCCCGGGGTGCTGCCCGAGGAATCCGATCACTTCGTCCCAGTCGCGCGTTCGTGAGACCGTGTGCCACTGGCCCGGTCCCTCGCGGACGACGACTCGCACCGGTTTCGCTGCCGAGCGCGCTGGCCGTCCCGGGGACATCGCAAATGCCGACAGTTGCGCCCAGTCCCCGAAGCCATGTTCTCTCGCGACCAGGTCGCACGCCTCCTCGAGGCTGATCTCCACCTCGTCGTCCGGCCCCGCCGGTCGCTTGCCGAGATCGAGCTGGACATAGGTCCGCATGGCGCGCCATGCCCGCCTGTGCCAGGTGTACGAGTGGAGCCGCTCCATCGCCTCGGGAGTGCCGGTGCGGTATGCCTCCAGCAGCGCGTCCGCCATTGCCCGGTAGCGTGCGAGCGCATCCGGGCCCGCTTCGCGCCGTCTCGAGGCCGCCTGCTCGATGGCCGCCTTCAACGCCAGCCACCCCTCGAAGCCGTGCTCGCGCGCGAGAGCGTGCTGGACGTCGCGGAGCGTGGGAGCGGGCGGGACGCGGTTCAACGCACGCGCCAGCCTCGCATGCGCGTCCGCATCGCTGGAGCGGAGCGCGGCAAGCCAGCGCTTGGCTTCCTTACGAAGGCTGTCGATGCTGCGGCGGGACGGGGGCTGCCTGTCCATGAGCCTTTCCTCCACAACGCCTGCGTCCGCTTGAGTCAGGCAGAAGAAAGGCCGGGGTGATCTGCCAGAGCCGGGTGGGTGGGAGGATTCCCTTGCCGCGGACAGGAGGCGCCCCATAGCGCACTGAAGCCAGTGTCGGCGAACGTGGGGTGGCTGTCAATCTGGGGCCCTCGCAGTCCCCGGAAATGATACGAATCAACTTGAAGTGATAAATAGTGTGTGATATCATTCAAACGTGATTGTGGACGTACAAAGCGGCCGTCCTACATTACTAGTACGTGATATGAGTAAGACGGTATCAGTAAAAGGTGATGCATGGCTTACCGGACAATTGCTCAGACCTTGCGCAAGAGTCGCATCCTCCACGACCTTAAGCAGGCGGACGTCGCTAGGAAACTGGGCATGCGGCAGAGCCAGATTTCAACCATTGAGCGGGGTCTAGTGAGCCCTCGCTTATCGACGGTGGAGGATGTCGCTCGCGTCTTGGACCTAGAGGTGATGCTTGTGCCACGGCAGCTGGTGGCGGTCGTCAACGGGCTGGTTGACCCAGACAAAGACCGGTCAACTGAAGACCGTCCCCTGTATGCACTCGACGGGGACGACGACGACAGCTGACCAACCGAAGACGACGGCTGAGACCAGCTGAACCATTTGAGGATTTCCAATGACGGCTGTCGCACGCGAAGGTCATCGGGCAGTTTCCTCGGCTGTGGACACACTTGAGGTCAGACTTGGCGAGACTAAGGTGGGCATACTTGCCCGCCTGCAAAATGACGCAACCCTATTTGCCTTCGACCGCGCGTACATTGAGGACGACCATCGCCCGACACTGAGTCTCGGCTACAAGGGGGGTGACGGCAATCTAGTAGAGAATCTGCGTCCCACGCGCACGAAGCTGCCCACGTTCTTTTCGAATCTCCTTCCCGAAGGGTATCTGCGCCAATATCTTGCTGCTCGGGGCGGAGTTCACCGTGACCGAGAGTTCTTCTTGCTCTGGCTCGTCGGCACCGACCTCCCCGGAGCAGTCGTCGTAGCGAGTGATGGTTCTTTGCCCCCACGAACGGAGGCGGAAGAGCCGACACACGCTGACGAAGAGCGACCGCTTCGATTCTCTTTGGCAGGCGTGCAACTCAAGTTCTCGGCGGTCATGGAGACCTTCGGAGGACTCACGCTTCCGGTCGGGGGCGTCGGCGGTGATTGGATTGCCAAGTTGCCTTCGTCCCGGTTCCCGGGCGTCCCGGAAACCGAGTACGCGATGATGACGCTTGCGGCAGCTGTCGGCATCCAAGTCCCGGAAGTTCGGCTTGTGTCCACCGCTGAAATCGGCAACCTGCCGACCGGTCTGCCTGAAGCCTTCGGCCAGACGCTCGCTGTTCGCCGCTTTGACCGAAGGGACGGCGGAGAGCGAATTCACATCGAGGATTTCGCGCAGGTGTTTAACCTTTACGCCGACGACAAGTACTCGAAGGCCAGCTACGGCAACATCGCCAGAGTTCTTTGGGCAGAAGCAGGCGAAGCCGGGACAGAGGAGTTCGTTCGGCGCTTGGTGTTCAACATACTCATCGGGAACGGCGACGCTCACCTGAAGAACTGGTCTCTCATTTACCCAGACGGGCGCACACCCATGCTCGCACCCGCCTACGACCTCGTTCCGACTGTAGCCTACTTACCAAACCAGCAGCTCGCCTTGTCGCTCGGAGGTACTAAGGACTTCGACAAGGTGGACAAGGACCGGCTTCGCAGCTTCGCGGAGAGGGCGGGGTTGCCAGTTCGGGCTGTGTTGAAGACCGCAAGCGAAACCGTGCAGACGGTTCATGACGTCTGGGCTCAGCACGAACCTCTCCGAACGCTACCGGACAACATTCGGGTGGCCATCGAAACCCATATGAAGGCGATACGTCTCTGATTGCCTCCGCGCAGGTGCTGGTCAACGCGTATCCCATCATGCACCTGCGCCTGGCGCGTGGCCGCCTCGAGCGGCTAGCTGAATCCTTGAACGCTCGCGCGGCGAGTCGCTGAACTCTCCAGGGGGCGCGACATGGAGCTGTATCGCGCGGATCTCGCCTACGTGCACGACGCCGGCTTCAGCGATTCTCGCGCGGCGCGCCGCGCCCGGCCTGGTTCGGCTGCTGGCGCGCCATGGCATCCGCGGCGGCCACGTCCTCGAGTACGGCTGCGGCGGCGGGCACACGGCGGAGGCCTTGGCCGCGGCCGGGTACTCGGTCACCGGCATCGACGCCTCCGCCGCCATGCTCCGCCTCGCCCGCAAGCGGGTTCCGGACGGCACGTTTCGCGTGGGTTCGGTGACCGGCCGGGCGGTGCCGCGCTGTCGGGCGATCGTCGCCGTTGGCGAGGTCGTGTGCTACGTGAGGGAGCCTCACCCGCAGCCGCGGCGGCTCGCCGGTTTCTTCGCGCGCGCGTTCGGGGCCCTCGAGCCGGGAGGCCTGCTGGCATTCGACTTCCTCGAGTCGGCCGAGGGGCGCACGGGGAGCGGCGCGCTCCGCGGTGCCGACTGGTTGGTGGAGTGGCGTACGACGCTCGTCAAGGGCGGCTGTACCCTTCGCCGCCACATCGTCACCACGCGTCGAGTCGGCGGTCGGACGAGGCGTTCGCTCGAGGAGCACCGCGTGAGGCTGTACGACCGGGAGTCGATGGCCTCGGCTCTGGCGGCGTGCGGCTTCCGCGTGACCATGGGCCGCGCGTACGGCCGGGCGCGGGTGCCGCAGGGCGGCGTGGTGTGCGTCGCCGTCAAGCGAAAGGAGTCCCGATGAAAGCCGCCATCTACACGCGATACGGACCTCCGGATGTCATTCGGATCACGGAGGTTGATCAGCCGGTTCCCAAGGACAACGAAGTCCTGATCAGGATTCGTGCGGCCTCGGTCAACCCGCTGGACTGGCATTTCCTGCGCGGCACGCCGCGCCTGGGTCGCATCGTCTTCGGGCTCGGCAAGCCGAAGAACCCCCGGCTTGGCGTCGATGTGGCAGGCCAGGTGGAGGCAGTCGGCAAGAGCGTCACCCGGTTCAAGCCGGGCGATGCCGTGTTCGGCGCGTGCAAGGGGGCCTTTGCCGAGTACGCGTGCGCGTCCGAATCGAAACTGGTCACCAAGCCGGATCGCATCTCGTTCGAGCAGGCGGCCGGCGTCCCGGTCGCGGCGCTCACGGCGCTGCAGGGGCTTCGCGACCATGGACGCCTCCAGCCAGGACAGAAGGTCCTGATCAACGGCGCCGCGGGAGGCGTGGGCACGCCCGGAGGACCTGGCCGCCCTGAATGAACTCATGACGAGTGGGAGAGTGAGCCCCCGTCATCGACAGACGCTTCCCGCTCAGCGACACCCGAATCCCATCTACTCGATGAAGTCCGCCCAGGCGGCCAGGTCGAGGACCTCCTCGCTTGCGATCCCCCAGTAGCCGCCGCCGCGGATGCGCTTTCCCGCCCGGTACCGGGCGACGTTGCCGATGTCGTACATTCGCGTGTTGGCCGCGATCGTGGTGTAGCCGCGCGCCGCCAGCGCCCGGCCGATCACCGTGTACCTCTGGGAATAGAAGTTGGTCCCCACCCGTGGATCCAGATGACCGCGACCGGCTTCCTCGCGGCCCTCGGAACCGTGAACATCGCGCCCCCGTTCACGACGCGTCCCCCGCGGTTGCGTAGACGAGTTCCTCGGGCAACTTGCCTTCGGTGACGGTTGCGCGGGGCGATCCGCGATCCGACCACGAACGCGCCTGCCGCAGCCGCCAGCAGTACGACCGTGGCGCCGAGCCACCGCTGCCATTTCGAGAGACGCAGAGGCATGGTGTTGTGCTTCCTGAGAGCAGGGTGACACTTCTATTCCGGAGACATGGGTGACACTGTGCCCTCTTCGCAAGGAGGGGGCATGCCTTGGAAGGAGTGTCACGTCATGGACGAGCGTCTCCGGTTCATCGCCCGGCTGCTCGACGGCGAGCAGATGGCGCCGGCTGTGCGCCGAGTTCGGGATCTCCCGGAAGACCGGCTACAAGATCTACCACCGCTACAAGGGCTGCGGGATTGACGGCCTGACCGACCGGAGCCGGCGGCCGCTGCGGCACGCGAATCAGCTGCCGATGGCGATCGAGAAGCTGATCGTCCGGCTGAAGCGGGAGTATCCCGACCTGGGGCGCGCCGAAGATCCGGGAGCGCCTGCGGCGGCGGTATGCGCCGGTGCAGTGCCCGGCGATCAGCACGGTGCACGCCGTCCTGGATCGGCATGGGCTGGTGACGCGCCGGGGCCGGCGCCGCCAGCGGGCGCAGGGCACGGCGCTCTCCTGGCCGGCCGAGCCGAACGCGCTCTGGTGTGCGGACTACAAGGGCGAGTTCATGCTCGCCGACCGGCGCTACTGCTATCCGCTGACGATCACCGACTTCGCCAGCCGCTACCTGCTGAGCTGCGAGGCCCTCTCGAGCACGCGGGAAGTCTACGCCTTCGCCGTGTTTGAGCGGGTCTTCAAGGACTTCGGGCTGCCCGCAGGCGATCCGCACCGACAACGGCGTGCCCTTCGCGTCGCCGCATGCCCTCTATGGCCTGAGCCGGCTCGCGGTCTGGTGGCTCCGCCTCGGCATTCAGATCGAGCGCATCAAGCCCGGGCATCCCGAGCAGAACGGGCGCCACGAGCGGATGCACCTGACGCTGAAGACCGAAGCCACCAAGCCCGCCGCGGCCAACGTGCTGCAGCAACAGGCCCGCTTCGACGCGTTCCTCGAGCGCTACAACCACGAGCGCCCGCACCAGGCCCTGGCCATGAAGGTCCCGGCGGAGGTCTACACGCCCTCGCCGCGACCCTACCGCGGCCTGGCGGAGCTGGACTACCCGCTGCACGACTGGACGGCCACCGTGACGCGCTGCGGCCGCATCTGCTGGAAGCGGCGGAAGATCAATCTCAGTCACGGTCTTTGCCGGGCAGAACGTCGGCGTGACGCCAGGTCAGCGACCGGATCTGGCTGGTGAGCTTTATGGACTACGATCTGGGCTACTTCGACGACGAGACGTGTCGGCTCGAGCCGATCGAGAATCCGTTCAGCCCGAAAGTGTTACCCATGTCTCCGGAATGAACTGTTACCCATGTCCCCGGAATGGACCCGAAGGAGATTGGCGCGCCCGGCAGGACTCGAACCTGCGACCCCCGGCTTAGAAGTGTGAAGAAGGGAGGCAACCGGGGGCAGCGGGAGGCCGCTGCCCCAATACGTGTCGCGGCTTGGTCAAACACCCGAGGCAACCCGAGAACGCCTCGAGCCGCCGCGGATTGTCTGCCGTTTGTCAGTCAAAACGCGGTGCCTGCGACCCCCTGGCAATTCGCCAGAAGGTCGCAGAAACGTTCAGAATATAGTCGCTTGTTCAACAATTATGAACATGGCATAATATCCGAACAGCGAGACGTCGCCATGCCACACCTCGAGCCATACCTCGCGCTGCTCGCCACCTGGATGCCTGGTGTGGCCACCCGTGTCCTCAAGGAGCCTCGCCGAGGACGAGCTCGCTTCGATGCCGGCGCTCGCGTGGAAGGGGCCGAGGGGCACGGTTCGCTACCTCGTGGAAGAGAAGGGACACCTGCAGAACCAGGACGTCCGTGTCGTCATCGATCAGCTGCAGCGGTGGAGGGACCAACTGCCGGCCGCCGAGCGCGCGGCGAAGCTGCTGTTGCTGGCGCCGACAGTCCGTCCTCACCAGGCCGCCGTCCTCGAGCGCGCCGGCGTCGACTACGTCGACCTCGCCGGCAATGCGCACCTGGCCGGCCCCGGCCTGCTGGTGCACGTCGAGGGGCGGCAGCTGGCGAAGGCAGCCCCTCGGCCCGGCGCGGGCGGCCGAACAAGGGCTGGGTGAAGGCCGTGCTGACGCTGCTGGTCCAGCCGGAGCTGGTCAATCGTCCGTATCGCGACACCGCCGAGCAGGCCGACGTGGCGCTCGGCACCGTGGCCGCCTGCATCCAGGACCTGATCGCGCGCCGCCTGCTCGTCGAAGCCAAGGGACGGCGCGAGGTAGCTGACCGGCAACAGCTGGTCGCCCTCTGGGTTCAGGCGTATGTCGATGTCCTGCGGCCGAAGCTGACGGAGCGACGGTTCCAGGTCCGCGCCGAGACGAAGCCGGAGATCTGGGAGCGGCTCGGAGACGTGCTCGCGAAGCGCGACGTTCGCTGGGCGTTGACCGGGGCGGACGCCGCGGAGCGCGCGAACCAACTACTTCCACGCAGAGGACACGGAGATCTACGCGCCGATTGCCGCGTTCGACGATCGCGAGGTGCTCAGGCGGCTGGTTGCGCAGCCAGCCGCGCGCGGCGGGAACCTGCTCGTCATCGAGCCGCCCGCGCCTGCGGCGACACCGGACGGACCGCGACGCCACCGCCGCGGCGCCCGACCTGCTGGCGTATGCGGAGCTCCGGTACCGAGGCACCGAGCAGGCGCTCGAGGCGGCGGAAATCCTGTTGCCGGCGGTGGTGGGCGATGACACGCGCTGACCCGCTCGTCACCGGCGTCCTGGCCGATCTGGCGCGCGGCCTGCGCGCGCTGGAGGTCGAGTTCTGCGTCATCGGAGCGCTCGTTCCCGAACTGCTGCTCGGCGTGGCACCTCGGCGCATGACGAAGGACGCGGACGTCACCGTTCTCGTCGAATCGCTCGCTCACTTCGAGCGGGTCAAGCGTGACCTCGAGCCGTTCGGGTTCACACCGACCACGGTGCCGCATCGGCTCACCCATCGGGACGGCGGATGGGTCGATCTCCTCCCGTACAGCCGCTCCGCTTGCGCCAACCGGTCGCCTGCGAGATGTCGCCCCAGGCAACCTTGAACGTAGCGGGTTTCGACGCGCTCGTGCCCAACGCGATCGCCGTCACGATCGCTCCCGGCGTCACTCTTCCGGTGGCGCCCGTCCCGCTCTACGTGCTCCTCAAGCTGGTGGCGTACGGCGACCGAAAGGAGCGCAAGGACCTCGCGAGCGTGCTGCACTGCCTGCGGCACTACCGGGAGGACGACGACGCCCGCTACGGCCTCGAGCACGAAGGCGAACTCGTCCCGTTCGAGTTCACGTCGGCCTATCTGCTCGGCCTCGACGCCCGACCGTTCGTGCCGTCGGTCGCGGCGTCCGTTCGTCCGCTGCTCGACCGGTTCGACAGTCCCGACGCCGCCATCGTCGGCCTCGTGGCAAGCGAAGATCGACGGGTCCTGGTCGAGGACGCGGACCGCCTCGAGGTGTTCGAGCTCTTTCGCTGGTTCCGCCTGGCGGCCGGTCTCTGAGGAGCGCCGCCACGCGGAGTCGAAGACGACGACCATCGTATCTGAAGCATCAGGACCGACAACCCATGGCGAATGGCAACACGGCGGCGGACGGCCATCTGGAACCAGGGGGTCCTCGACGCCTGAGTGTGAATGAAGAGGCGGTCGCATCGGAATTGCGCCGAATTGATCCGCATCTGGCCGGACTGTTTGAGCGTGGACTCGCGCTGACGGACGAGATCGACGAGCCCGGTGTTAGATACCTGGTGGCGCACGTCGGGCGCGAGCTGAGCCGGGCGGTCATTTCGACAATGACCGGCGAGACCAACGTACAACCCGGACCAGCTGCAGCAGACGACGCTGAAGCGGGTGAGCACTTCCGCAAGAGGCTCGCGTCGGTGTTGGACCTGCCGGAAAGACATCCGAGTGTCGCGGCTTGGTTCCGAAGCCATCAGCTGCTGGTTGGCGGCGTTCATTGGCGGAATCCTCCGCCGCGTGCCGCTGTCCTTCGCGAGTCCTTCCTGACCCTCGTGGGACTGTTGTTCGGCCGCATCGCGCCCTACTTCGATACCCAAGCGGAATTGGATCGACTTCTTGAGGTCCAGACTCCGACGAAGGACGATGCAGAGCGGCTGCAGCGCTGCACTGTCCGCTACACGCAGCGGCGCTACTTCTTCTCTCGCCTGTCCAATCCGAATTGGCTAGTAGCATTGACACCACTTCGGATGTTCCGCGACCCGCCCGATCGCTTGGTCCATCCGGATGGGTCATGGAGCATCCAGCAGTGGCCGGAAGGGGAAGCCCTAGCGCGGTTGGCCGCTGGCGCACCGAGCGTTGTCGTCACCGAATTGAGCGCGGTGCCCAGGGACAACCAGAACCCAGCAGTGTGGAATGCGGTCGCCACGGCGGCGCTCGCCCTGCCACCGGCGGAAGCACTGAGGCTCGTGCCCGTTCTCATCCACGCACTGAAGAGCGCGCCACCTGTTCTTTTTCCGCACTCAATGGTGGAGGTCGTCCAGCGGCTTGCCGAGGCGGGATATCGTGACGGGGCCTTTGAGCTCGCGGACGCCCTGCTCTTTGTGAGAGCGACCGAAGAAGCCGAGCGGAGGCACGTCTTCCCAGCCGCAGACGCCAGAGTCACTGAGAAGCGAGCACCTGTTTGTCAGGCTTGATGACTTCGAATTCGAGGAGTTCATCAAACGCGCGCTTCCCAGGCTGCAATCGGTTGATCCGATCGGCCTTCTGAAGCTGCTATCGAGCAAGCTTGACCGGGCGAACAAGGCGTCCGTCACTGAGGACAGCGATCTCTACGCGGGCCACACCACCGCGTGGGTCCGAGACCTAGACCAACCCGACCCGATTGACGGCCCGATCGCGCAATTGGCTCGAGCGGTGTCGCGCGTGACGGGTTCTTTATGGATTCGAGCGGCTGTCGACCCCGGGTTTTGCGGTCGGGAGGTCGCCGGCAGTCGTCCGCGAGCAGTTCGTAAACGCCTCGCCCGAGGCGCAGCGGGCGTTCATCCGAGCGTTGGAGACCGGTCCAACCCGTCCGCCTGAATCCGACACCGAAAGCGGCCGCGACGCCGAGCAGGAGGAATTGGCGTCGTGGCAGAGACGACGTTTGCTCTGGTTCCGCGAGCGACGGATTCTTTACCAGCGGCGCCTTCCTGGGCGAGAAGAGCCCTCTCTCCTCGGAAGAACTTCGCCAGATGGGCGCGGAGGCCTTCGTTGAGTACCTGCTGACGTGGGAGCCCGACCGAACCACCTGGACGTCACCGACACGTGAAGGACTCGACCGCGCCCTTTTGGAGGACAGGTTCGGACTGTCCCTCCGACGCCATAGTCCGAGCCGAACTTCTGTCATCCGACCTGGCGAGTGCCGAATCGAGAGTCGCGGGCTATCTCCAGGCGCTACTCGACGGCATCCGCGCAGCAGCCGAGATTCGACTGGCATCGCGCGCTTCGGTTGCTGCTGAACTGCTGGCGTGGGCTTCGGGCCCGGCTCGATGTTGAAGAGCGACGTGCAAGCCGGCAGCCGTGGCGCTGGCTTGCTATGGCAGTCGTGGAGTTTGTGACCTCCGCCGCGCGGAAGGACGCAATACCCACTGTCGAGATGGAGAACGCGTGGACGCTCATCACACTCGTGATGACGTCAGAAGCGATTTGGCGGTCGTCGTCCAGCGACCCTCCGAAATCGTTCGAGGAGGTGCTAAGCGCCGGGTTGAACGATGCCGGGGGGCGAGTGACCGAGGCAGCCCTGCAACTGGCCTGTGCGGAATACCGTGCAAACCTGGGGATTCCGGAACGCCAAGCCAGTTCGGAGCAGATCGAGGCGGCCGGCGTCACCGTGCGGCCTCGATTGAGACCCTTGCTCGAGCACGCGCTGCTTGGCGAGTGGCCGGTCAGGAATAGCTGCCCGGGCGACAATCGGATCATATGTGCCCGCGATCCACCTCCTTGATCGCGATTGGCTGCTCGGTGCTGCGGCCCGACTCTTTGAAGACGGGACGACGAGGCCGCTGGAATCGCCGGTTTGGGCGTCGTATGTGACGAGAGCGTCGTTGTGCGACAGCGTGTTCAGAGACCTGCTCGGTTGGTACATTCGCGCCGCGACGGACATGCCTCTTTTGACCCGTAGTCCCGGCGAGCGCGAGCACTGGTCCGTGACCCAGCACCTAGCGGAGCACGTCTTCTTCGCCTACATGCGCGGACTGATTGACCTCGGTGGCACCGACCGACTGATGGCGACAGTGTTCGACCATCTTCCCCCGCAGGAGCGCGCTCACATTTCATGGCAGGTATTTCGAGCGTGGACGGACGCCAAACGTCCTGTGAACGGACGCGTAATCGACCGGCTGTTGCTGTTTTGGAAGTGGAGACTTGAGCAACTCCAGACGATGCCCCCATCAGATGCAAGGCACCAGGAGCTGAGCGGGTTGACGTGGTTCATCTGCACACCCTACCTGCCGGATAGGGACGTGCTAGAACTCGGCCTCCACACGCTCGAACTCACTAGAGGGGACGCAGCAGCGCGTGGCGCTGTGTGGGAGCGGCTCGAGCCACTTGCCGTCATCGACGCGCGACGCGACCTTTCGTATCGCTCAACTCCTGATCCTTGCAGCGCTAGATCGCCCGCACGCCTACATCACGCTTGAGCAGACACAGGGGGTTCTGCGGCACGCGCTGCGAATCCAGGCAAGCCGGACACGCGCGAAGCTGCCACCCGACTGATTCACAGAATGGGGGAGAGCGGGCATACCGACTTTGGTCGACTACTTCCCCCGCGTTGAGCAAGGCCGCGCCGCGGCCCCAAGTCCAGCTCAGGTTCTTCGTCTCCGCCGCTTGGGAGCCACTCCCGGGCGGCGGCCGAACGTGCATGAGGCGCCCCAGGGCCCCTCCCCAGACAACCGAATCCTTGTCGATGGAGGGCCGCCCCATGCTCGACTACGATCCCCGCGATTTCGACGCCCGCGACCGGGACGATGACCGACGCCCAGACCTGGGCCGCGGCGGCCAAACCCCCGACAACGCGCGGGTGCCAGAAAGGGCGACGCGCGACCCGCGCGACATCGCAATCCGGCACGTCGATCTCCGCGCGGTCCTCGCCGGGAGCTCGTCCGCGTCCGGGACCGCGACTACGACATCAACGGCAACCAGAGCCGCGTGCTGGCGACGGTCGGCGCGTTCCGAGTCGTGTCGTCGCGCGACCTCGAAGCCAGCCTCGGCCGTGCCGGCAATCCGCGCGTCTTCCGAGCTCCGACATCTGCGCGAGAGTGGGCTCGTTCAGACCGCGCCGCTACCGGGACACAGAGACCGCGTGGTGACGCTGACCGAGCAGGGGAGGGAGTTGCTCGAGAGCCGGCGCAGACCTGGCGAGGGCGGCCCTCAGGCGTTCTACGCAGGTGTCCGGAAGCCTCGCGAGTTGGAGCACGACGTCCAGGTCTATCGAGCCTACCTGGAGGCCGCCGACCGGCTCACCGAGCGTGGCGATCGCCTGCGGCGCGTCGTCCTCGACTACGAGCTGAAGCGCGAGTACCAGCGCTTCCTGCAGGAGCGGAATCGAGGCCGCGCCGACAGTGACGGACGGCCGGATCGGGATGCCGAGGAGATCGCCCTGTGGGCGGTCGAGCACAACCTGCCGTACCTCGACGAGCAGGTGCACTTCCCCGACGTCCGCATCGAGTACGAGGACATCGACGGGCGCTCCCGCGAGGAGGACGTCGAGGTCACGACCGAGCCACTACCGCGGCGCCCACGCGGCGGCCGCCGCGCGCTCGGGATTCTCCCGCTACGGCGGCACGTCCGCCCGGGTCTTCGGTCGGCCGTGGAGGCGCCGACGGGGACGAGGCGGCAGTCGCGATCCGCGCCTTGCTGAGGAGATGCTGTCATGACCAGCGACGATCGGATCCACGCCGTCGAGCGATTCGGTTTCACCGGGCGCCAGGCCGCCTTTCTGGACGACGGTGATGCCCCACTCCGGTGTCTGCCTGCCGCGGCAGTACGCGACGTTCGCCGGCGTCGCGTACGGGCACAAGATCAACCGCTTCTTCGAGCGCCTGGTGAGCCGCGGATTCGCGTCCGTCTGCCCGTGCCTTCACAATCGGGCGCTCGTCTACCACGTCCATCATCGGCCGCTGTACGCTGCCATCGGCCAACCTCAGAGCCGGCTCCGTCGGCCCGTTCCGGCGGCCTCCGTCATGCCTCGGCTGATGCTGCTCGACGCCGTCCTGGAGGCGCCCGAGGTGACCTGGCTCGCCGGTCGAGCACGACAAGGTCGAGCACTTCACGACGGGCAGCGGGATCCCGCGCGAGAGCCTGCCTCAACACGCTTCCCGAGCCGGTGGAGCCGGCGTCCTCCAGGCTGTTTCCCGATGCCTTGCCGATCGGCGTCGAAGCAGCCGAACCGAGCGATGTTCGTCTACCCGGCCACACGCTCGTCCCTGGTGGACTTCCGACCGTTTCTCCGGCGCCACCACGCCCTCCTGGCTGCGCTTCCCGCGTGGACGCTCCGGCTCGTCTTCGCTCCGGACGAGCGGCCCGTGGAGGCCGCCTGGCAGGCGGTCGTCGACCGCGAAGTCGGACCGCTTCTTCGGCCTCGCTGACCGTGCCGGACGCCGCGTCGAATGGCGCGCGCTCGGCCACCGCTACGGTCATCTCTCTCCCCTGGTTGCCGCATGGCTTGGTCGCGGCTCGGGGTTGAGCAGGGGGAACAGGAGGGGGCAGCAAGGCTCCGCACGTTCTCAACCCCCCTGGCTGACTGCTCTGCGGCAACAGCGGCGGAAGCCAAAGAGCGCGCGCAAGCCCGGCTTCAGGACCAACAACTACTGGCCCTGCGTGATGTAGCGACTCGTCGAGGCGCCGGTCCCGGGCGGCGTTCTTCGCCGCCCGAATCGCTCGCACCAGCAGGAGTCGGAGGCAGGGAACGGGGCGTGAGCGACCCCCGAGGTAGGGGGGAGGGTCAACCCCGCCCTGTCCCCGGGGGTCGCTCACGCCCCGCTCTGTCAGTGTCGATGTCGTCGTCAGCACGAGAGCCGAACCCTCGGCCGGTAGAGCCGCACCGGAACCCGCGCCGTACCGCGCGTCAGCTCTCGTTCCACATCACGCGCGCCTCGCACGTGTCGAAACTCGATCGCCTCGACCGGCGCTCGAAAGCGCGACGCTGGGGCGCGCTGAACTGGGTGGCGAGCTGATGACCGAGGCGCCTACTTCCACCGCCGCTGCGCCGTCGCTCCGACAGCGATTGTGCGGGAGCGCTCGGTCGCGTCAAGGCTCCGCTCGCTCCGCTCGCCGCTGCGCGGCCTTGACCCGGCCGTCGCGCTCCCGGGGCATCCCGCGATTGTCGGAGCGACGGCAAGTTGCCGACTTACTCGTCAGGCCTTGGTCCGCCGAAGTCCCCGGGGGCCCCGGCTCGTGCCGGTCCCCCGGGACATGCCAGTGCCCCGGCCCAGTGCCCCGGCCCAGTGCCCCAGGCTCACAAGTCGCTGCAGCGTCTCCTGTGCTAGGATCCCGCCGCGTCTGCCGCGAATCAGGACGCTGCCGCGGAGGTTGAGGGCGCCTTGGCGCCCCGTGCCGGAATTCGGGCCGCCTCCGCGAGATCGAGGGCTGCATGGCGACCCTTCGAGAACTTTACGACACCGACTTTTCGAGAGTGCTCAATGTGGCCAGCCCGATCGAGGCCCGCACCGCGGATCGCGTTGTCGAAGTGCAGGCCCGTGTCCACTTTGATTTCGACGCGAATGCGAAGTTCGTCTCGTCCTACCTAACCACGCAAGCGTCGACCGCAGCCGGTTGTGTCGGTCTAATCGAGCACGTTGACGAACTCCTAAAGATCGGCGACAGCGTCGAGGTGCAATCCGGTTATCCCGGACAACGCCCTGCGAGTTCGACACAACTTCGATTTGCGGGGCGCCTGTTCATCTATCACGAGGAGGACATCCCCGGCTTGGTAGGCATTGAAGAATACGGGGCCGCGCGCGGAGTCCTCGTTCAGTTCCGCGGCCCGGCGTTTGCTGCACAACGCACGATGCTCGAGAAGCCGTTGGCGTTCATCTCGCACGACTCCAGGGACAAACTGGCGATAGCGCGGCCGATCGCGATCGGGCTGTCCAAACTGATGTGTCCGGTGTGGTTCGACGAGTTCTCGCTCAGAGTAGGTGATCGTCTGCGCGAGTCCATTGAGCGCGGCTTGAAGGAGACCAGGAAGTGCATCCTGGTCCTGACGCCCAACTTCGTCGGGAACAGCGGTTGGACGAAGGCCGAGTTTAACTCGATCTTCACTCGCGAGCTGCTAGAGAAACAGGATGTCGTCCTTCCGGTGTGGCACGATGTCTCGCCGCGCGATGTGTACGAATACAGTCCATCCTTGGCGGACCGCGTTGCCGTCGAATGGAGCATCGGCGAAGCCGAGGTGATCCGCAGGCTGCACCGCGCGATCATGGCGTCGTAGCTCACTCAAGCGACTGGCCTATCGGCTCCCTTTGGAGCAGGGAGTGATCGCAGAATCCAGCGAAACGACTCCAGCATTTGTTCGAAGCAAGACGCGTCTTCAGGCGGGGTCGCGGCGTGGACATCCTGCAGGACTTGTCGGCTGAGGATTCGCTCGTTCTGCGGCGTGCATTCCAGAGACGGCATGCCCATGTGAACCGCAACGGGATGATCGGCGGACGTTACGTTCGAAAGGTGCCAGAGGACTCCGGCTTGCTCGGCCGGCGGGCGGAGTTGTCGCTGGATGAGTTCGAGCAGGCGGCCAGCGTCCTCCGAGTCGTGGTTGACCGAGTGGCCGCCCTTCCCCGACTCTAACGGTGATTGCAGCGAGCTGACGGGACTGGATCCGGAGAGGTTTCTGGCATGTGGAGGGCTTTCGTCATCGGCTGGGGAACGATGCTGGCGCTCATTGGCATCACCGCTCCACTCGGCGCAGGCGTACGGGTGGGAGGCGCCTGGCCTCGGCGCGGCGGCCGGCAGAGTCTTCGGCTTGGGACTCTCAGGCACGGCGATAATGCTGCTCATTGAGTTGCCGCCCCTGGTGGCGGTGCGACGTTTCACGCGAGGGAGATTTGTCCCGACGGCGGCGGCGGTCCTATGCGCGGGCCTCTCCGTTGCCCCTTTCCTGGTGATGGCCTACGTCGCCCACGGGGTCGACTCTGCGATCCTGACGGTGCTTTCGTCGCCCGAGCATCCCGCTCTCTTCCTATCGGATGCGCTTCCGTTCATTGCGGGCGGTGCGACCTTTGGCTACTGGGCCACCCGCTCACTGCGGCGGCCGGCGTCTGGCGGGGCATCGACATTCGGCCGCGAGAAAGCGGAAGTCCCAGCAACTCAGGGACTGAAGCGAGCGCTCAGTAGAAGAGTTCGGCGCGGCGCCATATGTCGTCGCACAGACGACTTTGTGACCGACCGCCTATCATCGGTGTCCAACCATGCAGGTGTCTTTCCGGAGTGACGATACCAAGGGCGTCGGATGGCGGTGTGGCCACATCTGGAGGCGGGAATGAGGGCGCTTCGAATCCTCGTGGTACTTCTCCTCGCCGGGCCCGTTGGGGCTCAGGAGCCCGCCTCTTCGCATCCCGGCGCTGCCAAGTCAGCCGTTGTCCAACTGGCTGCGGGACAGGACGTGTTCTTCGCGTTCAACGGATATACGTTCATGAGCCTGCTCCGCCTGCGGACGGATGGCACGTTCGCGGGGTACCTCGCGACAACACATGTTCGTTGCCATCAGTGACGAGGGCCGTTGGCGGCAAATGAACGACGGGACACTTCTGCTCTGCTCGCACTACCACTACGAGCCGATCAAGGCGGGCGCGCTGAGTGTGTGGTTGCGCGAACATCCAGAAGCTGCGGGCGATGGTCTCCGCCATCCAGACGCGCCTGGACGCGCTTCCGTCGAAGCGCAGCCTGACTGCCAAGGACCTGAGGCCTCTCATCTTCCGCTCGTGGCTGTCGGAGAAGAGCTTCGATGCCAAGGTGCCGGCGGGCTCAATCGGGCCCGCGATTGAGGGTGACGACACGGCGGCATCGCGGGCGGATCTACTGGCGCTGACCGACGCCATCCGTGTTCGGCTGACCAACCGTGATGGCACCCTGACGAGCAAGCGGGTGATGCGTCTCGACACAATCACGTGGTTGGCGGAACCCGGTCGCGACGTGGAAAAGGAGCTACTCGAAGAGTACCGCCGACACAAGGATGGACCGTTTCTGCCGGGGGCGGCGTCCGTGGCAGTGGACGCGAAGACTTTCCACAATCTTCTCGGGACGCGACAGTCCTTCATGTACCAAACCGAGATGGACCAGGTGATCCCGAGGGAAGCCCCGCTCGAGGACTTCCGCCGCGAGCGGATCAGGAATCCCAGAGTGTGGCGTCGACGAGGATCTGGCGCGGCCGCTGTTGATCACGGCGGCCAGTGACCGGCCCAAGAAGAACTGACGCAGGGTACCAGCGCACCGGCATGCGATTCCTGGGCGCCACTTGACAGGAGACCGCTCGCCCCCTAGATTGAGTTCATCACTCCCGTGGCGCCCAGACGCCACCCTCCGCGCCGCCACACGGCCCCGCGGACTCCTTCGAGCTGACCGCCCCAGGGCCATCAGCGACAAGCCAAAGCACACGAGGCAACTCCAGGCAACTCGCGGCCACTGCCGCGAGCCCTCTCGACGAGCGCTCGCTGCGGCGCCAGGACTTTCGAGGCGCGCGCGCACACCCGCCCGCGCCTCGACGTCCGCATTCATCCTTGCGTTCTGTCGGTGCCCGCTGCGAAGCAGCGTCACCGCCAGAGCGCACCACGCCGGACGACAGCGCGTCGACCAAGGGTCGCGTCTGCTTCCACGTCCACCGAGCCGGCCGAGAAAGGGCGCGCGAGACACTCCAGCGCCCTCTCCGGCGCCAATGGCTCGTCACCCGTCACATTGACCGGCGCGGCGTTCGACGTCGCGCCACGGGCCGTGGAGGCAGCCGTGAGAGAGACCATCCATCGCGAGACGGAAGTCGTGCCGGGAGCCTCGGCCAGCGACGCGAGCCGGCATGTCGGTCAGCCTGCCTGCTAACAAGCTGCTGACCGCGTTCGAAGTCGCCGAGCTCGTGGGCTGTCACGAGGAGAGCGTGCGCCGCGCGTACCTGTGCGGCCAGCTCAAGCGACAGCGGTTCGGCGTTCGGAGTTGGCGCTTTCGCCCGGCGGACGTCGAGGACTGGATCCAGCGAGGCGCGCCGACGAGAATCTCGTAGAGGAGCGCCGGCCGCGACGGCGGATGGTCCGCCGCGCGCGGCCTGGCGCAGGACAGGAGAAGCAACGATGGCCGTGCGGAAGATCTGCAAGCCGAAAGGCTGCCGCGGCAGCCCACGCTGTGACCACCCGTGGTGGTTCGACGTGATGTGCCGCGGCAAGCGGTGGCGCATGCGCGTGGACGAGTTCGCGTTCGCGCGCGGCGCCACCGAGTCGGTCGCGTCGAAGCAGACGGCCGAGCGCGTCTGGGAGCCGAAGTTCGTCGCCGAGATCATGGCGGGCGGAGATCCGCGCGTGACGCCGGCGGCGAAGAAGCCCGAGTCCGAGACGCTGACCGTCGCGGAGTTCCTCGACCGCTACTTCACGAACTACGTCGAGGCCGAGGGACTGCAGGACCCCGTCACCATCAAGGGCCGCCTGAAGGCGGTCAAGGCGGTCATCGGCAACGAGCCGGTGCGCGCGCTCGAGAAGGCCGAGCCGATTCAGCGGTTCAAGGCGGCGTACCGCGAAGGACGCGCCGTCGCCACGGTGAACAGGGCCCTGTCGACGCTGCGCGCGGCCGTCAACTGGGGCAGGTTCCAGGACCCGCCGCTGCTGACGACCTCGCCGTTCCACCGGTTCGGCGTCAGCATCCGGGCAAAGGAGGAAACGAAGCGCGACCGGCGCGTGGGACCGGACGAAGAACGGGCGCTGCTCGACGCGGCGCTCACCGTCGACTCGGAGGAACACAAGTGGGCGGGCGCGTCGATGCACGATCGCATCATCGGCGCCCTGGAGACATGTTGCCGCAAAGGCGAGATGCTCCGCATTCAGAACCGGCACGTGGACTGGGAGCGGTTCCAGATCGCCATCCCCGGAGCCAACGCCAAGGACTCCGAGAACCGGCGGGTCCCGTTCGATCCGCAGGGGAGACTGGCGCCGATCCTCAAGCGTCGGAAGACGCTCGGGCCGAGCGCGTTCGTGTTCGGCGGCCCGGAAGGCGAGTTCCAGGATTCGTTCAAGACGGCCTGGGAGTCGCTGCTGCTCCGAGCCAACGGGTACGACATCACCCGGGCGAAGAAGGGCGCTCGCGTCGGACGCGAGAAGCTCAGGGAGATCGACCTCCACTGGCACGATCTGCGTCACGAAGGCGCCTGCCGGCTGCTGGCCGACGGCGTCGACATCCGCACGATCCAGCTGATGCTCGGCCACGCCGACATCAAGCAGACGCAGCGGTACCTGAACATCACGGACGAGGAACTCAGGCGCGCGATGACCGGCGTCTGGGAGCGCAGACGGCAGCTGCGGCTCGCGGTTGGCTCGAGTCGTCCCGAGCCTGCCGGCAAGACAAGGCCGCGGGCGAGTAGTCCACGCGGAGAGCACCATGGCCGGCCACATCGAGCCACGACGAATTGTCAGTCAATTGTCAGTCGCGCCCGATTTGGCCTTGCCCGAGGGTCGTTTTGAGAAGAGCAGGAAGAGAACTGGCTGGCCTGCCAAGCCGAAGCGGCGCAAGGAGTTGCAGGCGCCGCGAAGGTTGGCGCGCCCGGCAGGACTCGAACCTGCGACCCCCGGCTTAGAAGGCCGGTGCTCTATCCGCCTGAGCTACGGGCGCGCGGCGAGGAAGCGGAAGGAATTGTACGGCAAAACGGCCGGCCCTCCCGCGTGTCATGATAGCCCCGATGCACCCCCAGCCCCTCCTCTGCGTTGGTGACGTCGAGGCCAGCAGCCGCTGGTACCAGCGACTCCTTGGTTGCCAGAGCGCTCACGGCGGCCGCGAGTACGAACGGCTCGAGACCAGCGGCCGGCTGGTCCTCCAGCTGCACCGGTGGGACGTCGCCCACCACCACGGGGCGATCGGAGATCCGAACCTCGCACACGGCAACGGCGTCCTCGTGTGGTTCGAGGTCCACGACTTCGACGAAGCCGCCGCGCGAGCCGGCGATCTCAAGGCGGAGGTCGTGATCCCGCGCCATCGCAACCCGCCCGACGGCGACGGCGGCCCGAACCACTGGGAACTGTGGCTTCGCGATCCCGACGGCTACACGGTCGTGCTGGCAAGCCCCGACGGCACCGCCGACGGCAACTGGAAGCCGTAGGCAGGACCACAACGCGGCCGTTCGCCATTTCGCTTACACTGGCTGGAAGCCACCAGGAGGAAGACGTGCCCCCACGCCTCGGCGCCCTCGCGCTGCTGCTCGCCCTCGTCTCCGCGCCCGCGTTCGCCCAGGCGGAGAAGCCGCCCGCCGGCATGGACACCTACCTGTTCGGCATCCTGCGCAGCGGCAAGCTGCCGCCGGCGCCGGCGGCAGAGGCCGAGGCGCTGCAGCAGGCCCACCGCCGGAACATGGAGCGGATGGCCGACGAGGGGCTGCTGGTCGGCGCCGGCCCGCTGCTCGATGCCGGCGACCACCGCGGGATCTTCATCTTCAAGGCCGATCGGCGCGCCGACATCGAGCGGTTGGTGCAGGACGACCCGCTGATCAGGTCCGGCCGCCTGGTGCTGGAGCTGTTGACGTGGTGGGGGCCCGAGAAGATCGGCGAGCGCTACTTCGCGGCAGGGCGCCAGGGCCCGCCCGTGCCCGACAAGATGGTGCCTTACCAGCTCGCGTTCCTGAAGGCCGGGCCGAACCGCAAGCCGGCCGACGACCCCGAGACCGGGAAGATCCAGGCGGCACACATGGCGCACATCCGGAAGATGGGCGAGGCCGGCCAGTTGGTGGCGGCCGGGCCCTTCGTCGAGGAAGGGCCGCTGCGGGGAATCTTCGTGTTCAAGCTCGACTCGATCGAGCAGGCGCGCGCGATCGCACAGCAGGACCCGGCGGTGCAGGCGGGGCGCCTCGTTCTCGAAACCTACGCCTGGTTCGTGGCCGACGGTGTGCTGCCGGACCCGAAACCGAAGCAGTAACAGCCTTCGACCTTCTGCACTCTTACCCGTTCACCACCGTCCCGCCGTTCGGGTGCAGCACCTGCCCCGTCATGTAGGACGAGTCGTCCGAGGCCAGGAAGTCAGCGCGGCACCTCGTTGTTCACCGCGGTGGCCTTCTCCGTGAGGCGCGTGAGCGCTGACGGAGCCCAGCGCGAGCGGCTCTGCCAGCCCGAGCGCGCTTCGCGTCCCAGGCCCGATCCGGGCGCCGGCAGCAGTCGGTTCATCAGCGCCATCGACCTCGCCATCAGTGACGGGAACATCGCGTCGGCGACGATCGCCAGGCGCGCGTGCACCGCCGTGACCAGCTCGGGATCGCCGTGCCGGCACGCGTCCACGATTCGTCGCGCCGCGCGCTCGCCGTCCACCGTCAGCCCGGGCAGGCTGTCGAAGATCGTGAACCAGGCGAACTCGGCACGATGCTGCCCCTTGAACCAGGCGTTGAAGGGCGACCCGGTCCGCATCAGCCACGGCAACACCGTCGTCACCCGGATGCCGTCCTTCGCCAACTCTGCCCGCAGGCCGTCGGAGAGGCCCGTGAGCGCGAACTTGCCGGATGAGGTACGGCACGAGGTGCGGGACGGCCACACGCCCCCCGATCGACGAGATGTTGACGAGCCGGGCCCCTCGGCGCTTCTTCAGGTGGGGGAGCGCGGCCAGGGTCAGGTACAGCGGCCCCCAGAAGTGCACCGCCATCGAGGCCTCGAAGTCGTTGACCGTCATGTGCTCGAGGGGCCCGACCTCGATGACCCCCGCGCCGTTGATCAGCACGTCGATGCGGCCGAACTGCTCCGCCACGTCGCGGATGGCCTGCTCGGCCTGCAGCCGCTCGCGGATGTCGCACTGCTGGATGAACGGCCGCTCGCTGCCCCGCCCCTCGATGTCGTCGGCCGCGCGGGCCAGCTCGTCGGGGTCGCGGGCGAGCAGCGCCAGCCGGGCCCCCTCGCCTGCCAGCAGGCGCGCGATGAGCAGGCCCAGGCCGCGCGAGCCGCCGCTGATGACAACGACGCGACCCTCGAAGCTGATGGCGCGCCTGGCGCGAAGCACGCGCGCGGCGGCCCAGACGGCCGCGGCCGCCGCCAGCAGCGGCCACCGCCCCTCCGGGCGCTGGGACACGCGCCGCGCGCGCAACGTGGCATTCGTCGGGGCCAGGTCAGGCATGTTCGAGCAGTTCCTTCACGCGCTGCAGGTCCTCGCGGATCTGCTGCGCCGGGTCCTCCCCCAGCAGCCTGGCCACCGCGCCGCCCACCCGTCCTGCCGGCGGGTCTGTACTGCAGCTTGACCCGCAGCCGGGTGCCGCCCGGCACCTCGTCGAAGTTGACCGACCCGGCATGCGTCACCGTGGCGTCGGCCAGCGTCTGCCAGCCGATCACCTTGTTCTCGATCTCGTGGTTGATCTCGGCGTCCCACTCGACCGTGGTGCCGAGCGGACCGCGCACGACCCAGTGCGAGCGGCGCCCGTCGGTGGTCACCGACTGCACGTGTCCCATGAACTTGGAAAGGTTGGCCAGGTCGCGCCAGAAGCGGAACACCTCGGCGGCCGGCCGCTCGATCACGACCTGCTCGGCCACGTGGATCCCGCCGCTGCCGCCGAGCGCCTGGCGGGTGGAGAGGGACGCGGGTCGCGCCGCCCGGTCGCGCGGCGAGACGCCGTGGACCGGCGTCCACGACGGCGAGTCGCTGGCCGGGAACGACGCGGCCGACTCGCTGGCCACCTCGTCGGTGTCACGGTCGCTACGCTCCCCGGGCGAGGCTGCCGGATCGCGCCAAGCCTCCTCGTCCCGCTCATCGCGGGTCCAGACGTTCGGGCCCCTGTCGGGTGCCAGGTTCCGCTCGCCGATCACGCGTGCCTCCTTCGATGGCGTTCCCGCAATTGAGACTCATTACACGATTCGCGCCACACGCCCACGGCTGACCTCGTCTGGCCGATAATGGGGGACCGGCTCGCACGGGACCTCCTCGATGACCCGACCCGAGTTCGACCTCGCCGCGCAGATCGGGCTGACCGACGCCCAGGTGGCCGAACGCCTGGAGCGCCGACGGTTACAACGAGCTGCCCTCGTCGAAGCCCCGCAGCCTGCTCGCGATCGCGCTCGAGGTGGTGCGCGAGCCGATGTTCCTGCTGCTGCGTGGCTGCCGGCGCCCTCTACCTCGTGCTCGGCGACCTGGGCGAGGCGCTGCTGCTGCTGGGCTTCGTCTTCGTCATCATGGGCATCACGCTCTACCAGGAGCGGAAGACCGAGCGGGCGCTGGAGGCGCTGCGCGACCTGTCGAGCCCGCGCGCGCTCGTCATCCGCGACGGCGGGCGGCAGCGCATCCCGGGCCGCGAGGTCGTGCGGGACGACCTGGTGGTGCTCGCGGAGGGCGACCGCGTGCCGGCCGATGCCGTCGTGCTCGAGTCGGTCGGCCTCGCCGTGGACGAGTCGCTGCTGACCGGCGAGTCGGTCGCCGGTGCGCAAGCGCGCCGGCCGCGGTGAGGACGAGCCGCGGGCGCGCCCGGGCGGAGACGACCTGCCGTTCGTCTACTCCGGCACGCTCGTCGTGTCGGGGCCAGGGCGTGGCGCGGGTCGTGGCGACCGGCGCGCACACCGAGATCGGCAGGATCGGCAAGCGCCCTCGCCGTCGGTCGAGCCGGAGGCCACCGCTCCAGCGCGAGACGCGCCAGCTGGTCCGCAGCCTCGCGGCGGCTCGGCGCCGCTCTGTGCGTGGCTCGTGGTGCGTGGTCTACGGCCTGACGCGCGGCGACTGGCTCGCACGGCCTGCTGGCCGGCCTCACGCTGGCGATGGCGATGCTGCCCGAGGAGTTCCCGGTCGTCCTGACCATCTTCCTCGCGCTCGGCGCCTGGCGGATGTCGCAGCACCGGGTCCTCACGCGCCGGGTGCCGGCCATCGAGACGCTCGGCGCCGCGACCGTCCTCTGCGTGGACAAGACCGGCACGCTGACCCTCAACCGAGATGGGCGTGCGCGCGCTGTCGCGTGGCGGGCGAGCCGCTGGACGTGCGCCGCGAGCGGGAGCGAGCTTGCCGGAGGAGTTCCACGAGGTGGTCGAGTTCGCGATCCTCGCCAGCCAGCGCGACCCCTTCGATCCGATGGAGAAGGCGTTCAAGCGCCTGGGCGACCCGCTTCCTGGCGCAGACCGAGCACCTGCACGAGGACTGGACGCTGGTGCGCGAGTACCCGCTCTCGCCCGAGCTGCTGGCCATGTCCCACGTGTGGCGGTCGCGCGACGGCCGACGACTACGTGATCGCGGCCAAGGGCGCGCCCGAGGCGATCGCCGACCTCTGCCACCTCGACGCCGCGCGACGAGCGAGCGGCTGTCGCGCGACGTGGCGGCGCTGGCCGACGAGGGGCTGCGCGTGCTCGGCGTGGCGCGGGCCGAGTTCCACCCCGAGGCGCTGCCGGGCGGCCAGCACGACTTCCCCTTCGAGCTCCTCGGGCTGGTCGGGCTCGAGGACCCGGTGCGCCCGACGTGCCGGGACGCGGTCAAGGAGTGCCGGGCGGCCGGCATCCGCGTCGTGATGATCACCGGCGACTACCCGGGGACCGCCCGCAACATCGCGCGGCAGATCGGGCTCGATGCCGGACGGCCTGGTCGACCGGCGCCGAGCTGGACGCGATGGGCGACGCCGAGCTGCAGGCGGCGCGTCCGCGACGACCTCGCGTCTTCGCCCGCGTCGTGCCCGAGCAGAAGCTGCGGCTGGTCGAGGCGCTCAAGGCCAACGGCGAGGTCGTCGCGATGACCGGCGACGGCGTCAACGACGCCCCCGCGCTCAAGGCGGCGCACATCGGCATCGCGATGGGCGGGCGCGGCACCGACGTCGCGCGCGAGGCGGCGTCGCTCGTCCTGCTCGACGACGACTTCTCGTCCATCGTCGCGGGCGGTGCGGCTGGGGCGGCGCATCTTCGACAACCTGCAGAAGGCGATGGCCTACATCATCGCGGTGCACGTGCCGATCGCCGGGATGTCGCTGCTGCCGGTGCTCTTCGGCTGGCCGCTCGCCTTGCTGCCCGTCCACATCGTGTTCCTGGAGCTGATCATCGACCCGGCCTGCTCGATCGTGTTCGAGGCCGAGGCGGCGGAAGCCGACGTGATGCGGCGGCCGCCGCGCGATTCCCGCGAGCGCCTCTTCGGCTGGCGGACGCTCGGGGTCAGCCTCACCCAGGGGGTCGTGGCGCTGGGGCTGGTGGCGGCGATCTATGCGGCCAGCCTGTTCGCCGGGGCCCCGGTCGGCGAGGCGAGGGCGCTGGCCTTCATCACGCTGATCCTGTCGAACCTCGGCCTCATCTTCGCGAACCGTTCGTGGAGCCAGACGATCCTCTCGCGCATCCGCGTCGCCAACCGCGCGCTCTGGCTGGTCACCGCCGGCGCCCTGGCCTTCCTCGTCCTGGCGCTCGCGGTGCCGGCGCTGCGCCAGTTGTTCCGCTTCGCGCCGCTGACGCCGGCCAAGGCGGTGGGCGCCGTGGTCCTCGGTCTCGGCAGCATCCTGTGGTTCGAGATCCTGAAGCTGGCGAACGGGCGGAGATCGAGGTAGGGCGAGGCAGGCAACCCTGAAGGGTCGCCCCACAGCAGCGAAGGGGTCGCCCTACAGCAGCGTCCCCCGCAGCAGCACAGCCGCCGCCGTGAAGTACAGCACGACGCCCGCCACGTCCACGAGCGTGGCGACGAAGGGCGCCGACGCGCTGGCCGGGTCGAGGTTGAGGCGCCGCAGGAGGAAGGGCAGCAGCGATCCCGCCAGGGTCCCGAACAGCACCACGCCGACCAGGCTCGTCGCCACGGTGAAGCCGATCAGCATGAAGTGGGGCCCGTAGCTGTCGAACAGCGACCCCCACATCACCACCCGGACGAGGCCGATCAGGCCGAGGATGCTGCCGAGCGCAAGCCCCGTCGTCAACTCCCTCCGCGTCACGCGCCAGAAGTCGCGCAGGCTGACCTCCCCCAGCGCCATCGCGCGGATGACCAGCGTCGAGGCCTGCGAGCCGGAGTTGCCGCCGCTGCTGATGATCAACGGGATGAAGAGGGCCAGGACGACCGCCTGCGCGATCTCCGCCTCGAAATAGGCCATCGCCGTCGCCGTCAGCATCTCGCCGACGAACAGTGCCGCGAGCCACGGCGCGCGCTTGCGCAGCATCCCCGAAAAGCCCACCTCCAGGTAGGGCTTCTCGAGGGCCTGCACGCCGCCGAACTTCTGGATGTCTTCGGTCGCCTCTTCCTCGACGACGTCCATGATGTCGTCAACGGTGACGATTCCCTTCATCCGCCCCTGGTCGTCCACGACCGGGATCGCCATCAGGTCGTACTCGGCGAACCGCCGGCCCAGCTCTTCCTGGTCGTCCTGCTCGCCCGCCGTGACCAGGTCGCTGAGCATCAGGTCGCGCATGAGGGCGTCGGGCGGCGCGGCGAACAGCTCGCGGAACGACATCACGCCGAGCAGGTGCTGCGTCTCGTCGGTGACATAGACGTAGTGCCCGGCACCGCTGTGCTCGCGCGCCTGCTTGCGCACGTAGCTGATCGCCTCGTCTGCGCGCATGTCGGGGCGCACGCGGAGGTAGCGCGGGCTCATCAGTCCGCCCGCGTCGTCCTCCGAGTACGCCAGCAGCGCCCGCACCTCGCGCTGGGCGAACGGGTCGAGCTGGCTGATCAGCGTCTCCCGTTCCTCGACCGGCGCCTCCTGGATGAGGTCCGCCACGTCGTCGGGGGCGAGCAGGCGCAGCCAGGCGCGCCGCCGGTCGGCCGGGAACTCGAGAACCAGCTCGGCGTGGTAGTGGGCCGAGAGGCTGATGAAGAAGTCCTCGCGCTCGGTGCGCGAGGCCATGTGGTCGAACGACTCGTGGCGCTCCTCGGTGGAGAGGGAGGGCCACAGCTCGCGCAGTTCCTCGGCGGTGAGGCCGGTGAGGGAAACCTTGATGGGCGTCATCGCGCACCTCCCCGGGCCGGCAGGCGCGGGACGGGCGCACGCCGGACGAAGGACGACGCGTCAGGGAAGACCGAAGGGAACATCGGCACTTTCCTCTGCCAGGTTGTCGCCCGGCTCAGGAAAGCGCCCGTGGGAGGCGGCCTACAGCCGCACGCGCGAGGCGGGTTCCAGGCGGGCGCGGGACACGGCGAAGCGCGACGAGCCAGCCGTGCCGCTCAGCAAGTCACTGCAACTTGGGGGTTCCATGTTGCTCAGATACATCTCCACCCGGGCAGTGGCGCGGGCCTCCGTGCCTGCGGACAAGGGCCCTGGCCGCCGCCCGATCCCGAGCAGGATAGCGAACGGTTCGGACGGAGACAAGAGCAGTTATCGAGCGCCGCCCTCGCCGCTGCCGATTGCATGCATTTCGGCGCGCCGCGGGGACTCGGGACAGCGGGAACACGTCAGACTGGCCCGCGGAGGGGCCGATGTGGTGCGACGACCCGTTTCTCTCGATCCTCAAGACGTTCGGCTACTCGGTCGTGCGCCTGCCGCGGGCCGACCTGGCGCCGCTGCGGCTGCTCGCCCGCCTCGGACGGGACCTCGAGGAACTGGGGCCGCTCGAGGCGGTGCTGATGCCGGGGCCGCACATGTCGCTGCCCCGGGTGACCCGCGACCGCCCCAGCCCCGCGTTGTCCGGCCTGCACAGCTCGAGCCTCGATGCCGGGCTCGGCCTGTCGCTCCTGGCCTCGCTGCTGGCCTCGCTCGGCGGGTCGCCGCAGGCGGTGCGCCTCGGCTGGCGATGCGCCCGGCGCGTGTCGTTCGCCTTCGAGGCGGTGCACGAGGACAGCGTCTCCCTGGTGGAGGTGGATCAGTACCTCGCCGACGCTCGTGTCAACCGCCGCGCGACGCACGTCGGCCGGCTGCTCGAGGCCGACGACCTCTACCTGACCACCTCGGTGGTCAAGAGCCGCGCCTTCACGGTGACGGCGACCGATGAGGGGGGAACGGTCCTCGAGCTGGACGTGCCGGCCATCGGCGCGATCACCGGGGCGGCGGTGAAGGTGACCGCCGGCCGGGCGGGGGAGTGCGGCGTGCGCTTCGAGGGGCGCGAGCCTCTCGGGTTCGGCTTCCGCGCGCTGCGCCTCTTCTTCGACGGTGGGCGCTACTCGGCGTTCAAGCCGCTCGCCCCCGGCGACCTCGCGCTCGCCCGCCCGGCGCCCGCGCCCGAGTGGTACGAGTCCGATGCCCCCTTCGTGCGACTGGTTACCTGATCACGTCTTCGGCCGCGGCGAGGTCAGCCTCCGTGGTGTGTCGCACGGCGAGGGCGTAGAAGCCGGCGCGGTCGACCAGGATGCCGAGGGCCAGGGCCGTCATGGCGGGGAAGGGGCGGCCGCGCGCGGCGAAGAGCAGCGGCCCCAGGGTGACGAGCGAGAAGCGCAGCCCGAGCAGGACGCCGCGGTGCCGGAACGGCTCCGGGTGCGCAGGGCGGTAACCGGATGGCATCGAGGTGAGCCGGCGCGCCCGCCACGCGAACAGCGCGAGGTCGATCGCCAGCAGCACGGCCGCGGATGCGCGCCACGATCCGCGAGGCTCGGCGCCGAGCGCGGCGAACGCGAGCACCGCGAGCGGGAGCGCCATCGAGAGCGGGGAGGCGACCGCGGGGCCGCGCCACGCCCGCTGCCCGGGGAGGGCGTAGACGAGGCCCAGCGACACCAGGAACGCCGCGGCCGACAGGGCCGTGATCGCCGCGGTCACCGCCGACGAGGGGAGCGCGACCGAGGCTGCGGCCGCCGCGAGGGTCACGAGCGCGAGCACGATCTCCGCGCTCAGGCGGCTCTGCCCGACGTTCCGCGCCGCGCGCAGCGCCCGCAGCGGGCGACCGAGGTGCGCGAGCGACACCCCGAGTCCCGCGGCCACCAGGAAGAGGCCCCGCCAGGCGAGCGGCGCGGCGGCTGTGAGGCCGCGGCCCGCGGCGAGCGAGGCGAGGGGCGCGAGCATCAGGCCGGCGCCGACGCCGGCCAGCGCGGTGAACAGCGCCAGCGGCCAGTCCCCGCCCGGCCCGGCCGCCCTGCGAGCGCGGCTCATTCCCGACCTCCCCGGCCGAGCGCCTCGATCAAGGCCCTGGTCAGCGCGGCGCGTCCGCTTCCGCGCGGGGCGACGAACCGGATGCGGGGTTCGCAGCCCTCGCGATCCGCAAAGCCCGGCACGTCCCGGCGCAGGCTGTCGCCGCTCGGGACGTCCTTCCGCCCCGGCTCGCTGTCGTGTGCCGTGCGCAACGCCTCGGTGGGACAGGCCGCGACGCACGCCGGGGGCTCGCGGCGGTCCAGGCGCGGCGAGCACAGGTGGCACTTGGTCACGGTGCCCGCGGCGGCCGAGTAACGCGGCGCGCCGAACGGGCAGGCCATCTCGCAGTACCGGCAGCCGATGCACCGCCCGGCGTGGTGCACGACGATGCCGTCGGCCCGTTTCTCGTACGCGGACGAGGGGCAGGCGGCCACGCAGGCAGGGTGCTCGCAGTGGTGGCACGCGACCGAGAGGAAGTAGGTCGGGCCGCCGGGCCGGCGCCGCAGGTTCAACGGCAGCACGCGGCGCCACGGCGTCTCCGAGTCCCACCCGTTCTCGAGGCGGCACGCGAGCACGCACGCCGCGCACCCCACGCAGCGGCCGAGGTCCAGGATGAAGGCCGCCTTCGGCCGTGGCGTGGCGACCACCCCGTGAGCGGGGGGCGGGGCAGGCGTCGCCCCTGCCGGCCCGCGAGCTCGCGACCCGGACTTCCGGACCTCGCGACCTCGCGACGTCGCGGACTTCTCGACTTGTACAAGACACTCGTAGAACGTCGCCCCATGGTTCATGTCGGTGACGCCGGCGTCGGTCAGCAGGTTGACGTCGGGGTCGTCCTCGTGGCACCGCCCCTCCAGCACGTGGACGACCCCTGGCCGCAGCCCCTCGTCCAGTCGCACGCGCAGCTCGATGCGGCCACGGTCGTTCCAGGCGGCCGCGAGGTCGCCGTCGGCAAGGCCACGGGGCGCGGCGTCGGCGGGGTGGATGTCGAGCCGGTGCGGCCGCTCGACCTCGCGCACCCAGTCGAGGTTCCCGAACTGGGAGTGGATGCGATCGCGCGTCTTGCACGACAGGAGCTGCAGCGGGAAGCGCGCGGCCCGGGCCGACTCGTGCCCCTCGTCGAGCGGCGCGTAGCCGGGCACCGGATCGACACCCCACAGCGAGGCCGCCTCGTCCGACGCGAACTCGATCCTTCCGGAAGGCGTGGGGAACCGCAGGCCGGCGAAGGCGACGTCCCCATCGCCCGAGGGATCGACCGGCCCGTCCTCGAGCGCGTCGAGCAGGTGCGCGCGGCCTGGCCCCAGCCTGTGCCGGAGAACCTCGCGCGCCTCGTCGGGCGTTCGCGGGAAATAGCGGGTGTCGAAGCCGAAGCGTTCCGCGAGCAGGCGCCAGATCTCCGTCTCGGTCTTGACGGCGGCCGGCGGGTCGAGCACTTTCGCACGCCGCTGGAGGTACGGGTGCCAGTACGCCGTGCACAGGTCCTCTTCCTCGAACAGCGTCTTCGCCGGCAGCACGTAGTGGGCGAGGCGCGCCGTGTCGGTGAGGAACTGATCGACGACCACCACCAGGTCCAGGCGCGCGAGCGCGTCGCGCACGAGGCCCGAGCGCGGGTTCTGGCTGGCCGGGTTCCCCTTCTCGATCCACGCGGCCCGCACGCGAGGCGCGTCCAGCGCGAGCAGGCCCGGCCCCAGGCGCGACACGGGAATGGCCGCGCGGCCGTCGGGCCCCGGCGGCAGCGGCGGCTCGGAGAGGCAGTGGCTGGCGAGGTTCGCGTACTGGAACCCGGCGCCGGCGACGCCGATGTTCCCGGTCAGGGCCGGCAGCAGCGACACGGCCCTCACCGTCTGGCCCGCGTGGTGAGTGCGCTGGAGGCCGAAGCCGGCGATGAGCAGCGCGGGCTTCGAGCGCGCGTAGTCGAGGGCGAGCGCTTCGACCAGGCGTTCGGGCACGCCGGTGATCCCGGCCACGCGCTCGAGCGGGTACTCGTCGAGGCGAGCGAGGTAGCGCCCGACGCCCGCGGCATGCGCGGCGAGAAACGCCTGGTCGTGCAGGCCCGCCCGGACGATCACGCGTGCCATCCCCAGCGCGAGGGCGGCGTCGGTGCCGGGGCGCGGCGCGAGGTGCAGGTCCGCCGCGTCGGTCGTGTCGGTGCCGCGGGGGTCCACCACCGCGATCCGGGCGCCGCGCTCCTGCGCCTCCAGGACGAGCCGCATCTGGTGGACGTTGGTTTCGGCGGGATTGTGGCCCCAGACCAGGATGAAGCGGCTGTCGGTGGTGTGCCGCGGGTGGCTGTGGCGGTTGGCGCCGTAGGTCAGCCGCGTGGCCTCGAGGCCGGCCGGCCAGCAGAGGTCGCCATAGGTGCGCGTGCAGCCGCCGAACTGCCGCCAGAAGGCTCGGGCCAGGTCCCCGAGCGCGCCGTGGCTGCCCGAGGCCTCGTAGTAGAGCACCGCCTCGGGGCCGTCCTCGCGGCGGATCGCGTCGAGGCCGGCAGCAATATCCGCGAGTGCCTCGTCCCAGCTGGCCGGTTCGAAGGCACCGGCCTCGGTGCGCCGCAGCGGCGTCAGCAGCCGGTCGGGCGTCGTGAGGCGCCGCGCGTAACTGATCCCCTTCAGGCACACGTGCCCGGCGGTCGCGGGGTTCGCCGGGTCGCCCTCGATCCGGACGATCCGGCCGTCCTCGACGGTGACGAGCATGCCGCAGGTGCCGTAGCAGTTGCGCGGGCAGACGGTGCGGAACACGGGCACGGCGGCGACAGTGTACCGTAGAATCGCGTGGTGCCTTCCGGCCCGGAGGTTATCGTCGAGATCGACCGGCTGTCGCTCGAGGGCGACGGGATCGGCATCGCCGCCGATGGCCGCGAGGTCGTCGTCTCGCAGGTCCTCCCCGGCGAGCGGCTGAGGGTGCGAACGGCGGCTCGGAAGGATGGAGGTTTCGACGGCGAACCGGTCGAGCGGCTCTCCGCCTCGGCGCACCGCGTCGCGCCGCGCTGCCGCCACTTCGGCCCGTGCGGCGGGTGCGCCTGGCAGCACATCGAGTACGGCGAGCAGCTGCGGCTGAAGGAGGTGCAGCTGCAGTCGCTGCTGGACCGGTCGCTCGGCAAGCGTGCGCCCCGCGTCTCACCCACCGTGCCCTCGCCCGCCTCGCCCGCCGGGAGCACGCCGTGGGGCTACCGGAACAAGGTGAGCTTCACCTTCGGGCCCGGCGACCGGCGCGAGCCGCTCGTGATGGGCCACTACCGCCGCGGCTCGCGCCGCGTGCTGCCGGTGGTCGAGTGCCCCGTTCACGCCGACGCCGGCAACCGGATCGCGTTCGCGCTCGGCGAGGCGCTGCGGCGCGGGCACATCCCGGGTGCGACCGCCGACGCCGCGGCCGGAATCGCCCGGCACGTCGTGGTGCGGTCGGCCGAGAGCACCGGCGAGTGGCTCGCGACGCTGGTCGTGACGGAGAACGTGAAGGAGCTGCGGCGCGTCACGGCTCGGTTCCTCGCCACCGTGACGGGCGAAGGGCCGCCCGGCGGCTTCCACCTGAACGTGCACGATCGCGACGACCCGTTCCTGTTCGGCCGCGAGACGCGCCGCCTGCACGGTCGGCCCGAGATCCGCGAGCAGGTCGCGGGCGTGACGTTCATCCTCGCCCCCACGGCGTTCTTCCAGACGAACGTGCGCGTGGCGGGCGAGATGGTGCGGCACGTGCTCGCGGCGCTGCCCGCCGCGAGCGTCCCGCGCGTGCTCGACGTGTACTCGGGGGTGGGGCTGTTCGCGCTGGCGCTCGCCGCGTCCGGTTCGACGGTGACGGCGGTGGAGGAGAGCCGGAGCGCGGTCGCCGCGGCCGAGGCGGCGCGGCGCTTCAACCGGCTGCCCGCCGCGCGTCTCTCGCTCGTCGCCGCCCGCGTGGAGGAAGACCTGGCGCGGCTCACGCCGCGCACGCCCGCCGAACGCTACGACGCCCTCGTCCTCGACCCTCCCCGAGACGGCTGCCCGCCGCCGGTGCTCGACTGGATCGTGCGGCAGCTCCAGCCGCGCCGCCTCGTCTACGTGTCGTGCAACCCGGCCGCCCTGGCGAACGACCTGCGCGCCGCACTCGCCGCCGGTTACCGCGCGGACGAGGTGGTCCCGTTCGACATGTTCCCCCACACCGCGCACATCGAATCGATCGCGCGGCTCTCGCGGCCTGCCGAGCAAGGCTGATCACCGTATGTCCCTCTTCGGCTTCCTGCCCTCGGTACGCATCGCGCTCGAAACGCTGCGCGCGAATCCCCTCCGGACGCTGCTCTCGACGCTCGGGATCGTGATGGGCGCCGCCTCCCTCTCCGCCGTGCTGTCGCTCGGCGACGGCGCGGAACGGTTTGCGCGCGAGCAGATCCAGGACGAGGGGCTTCAAACGGTCAGCCTGGTCGCGAAGACCGGCGACACGATCGACGGCATTCGCGCGCCGCGCTACGACTACCCGATCTTCTCGCGCGAGGACGCCGAAGAGCTGGCGGCCGCGGTGCCGGACGCGGCGCGGGTGGTGCTCGCGGTCGAGGGCACGGGCCTTTCGGGAGCCGCCGGCAGCCGGCGCGGCGTGTTCATCACCGGCCTCTCGGTCGTGGGCGGAACGGGAACCGGCCTGCGGATCGCGCACGGCCGCGACCTCACCGCGGGCGAGATGGCGCGCGGCGAGTCGGTGGCGGTGGTGTCATCGCGCCTCGCGCGCGAGCTGGTGGGGCGGGAAGGCGAGGGGGCCCTGGGCGGGACCTTCGAGATCGGCGGTCGCCCCTGCCGCGTGGTGGGCATCCTTGACGGGCGGCGCGGCGACCGGGTGCTCGCCGCCTTCGTCCCCCTGGCGGCCGCCGACGCGCTGATGGTCGCGTCGCCGCAGCCGCGGGGGCGGGCGCTGCAGGTGCACGCGGCCGGGGTCGAGGGGATGAGCCGCCTGAAGCAGGCGGTCCGGTCGTGGCGCGAGCGCGGCCGCCCGGCGTGGCGCGAGACGGTGCTGGTGGCGGCGACCGGCGAGGAGCGGCTGCAGCAGGCGGCGCAGGGGATCCTGCTGTTCAAGATCCTGATGGGCAGCTTCACTGCGATCTCGCTGCTGGTTGGCGGCATCGGGATCATGAACGTGCTGCTCGCGTCGGTGGCCGAGCGGACGCGCGAGATCGGCATCCGCAAGGCGATCGGTGCGTCCCGCCGGGCGGTCGTCGCGCAGTTCCTCGCCGAGTCGGTCGCCATCTCGATGGCGGGCAGCGTGATCGGCGTCGTCCTGGGGCTGGCCGGCGCGGCGGCTGTCACGGGCCTGATGCGGTCCCGGACCGAGGCATTGATCTTCTCGGCCGTCACGCCGGGGAC
The DNA here is from genome assembly GCA_963813585.1 of uncultured Acidobacteriota bacterium. GTDB lineage: Bacteria > Acidobacteriota > Vicinamibacteria > Vicinamibacterales > Fen-181 > JARKSS01. The sequence goes on along the minus strand of CAWEZL010000001.1, from coordinate 4,472,228 downwards.
GGTTGCCGTGAGCCTGGCCGCGGCGGTGGTCGTCGGGCTGCTCTTCGGGACCTACCCGGCGCTTCGCGCCGCCCGGCTGTCCCCCGTGGACGCGATCATGCGCGAGTAGGCCGGCGCGCGGTGTATGCTGGTGCGCTGACCGGCCCCCGGCCCGGATTCGCCCTTGACCCAGACCAGACCGCTCGCGGCGCGACTTGCACGCCTCGCCTGGCTCTCCGCCCTCATCCTGCTCGCCGCGGCGGGGCTCCACGCGTCCCGTTTCCTGCAGGCGCCGCAACCGCCGTCCACGCCCACGCCGGTGCCGGCACAACAACCTCCCGCGCCGCAGGTGCCGCCGCTGCCGGCGCCGGCCGCGCCCGTCGAGGGCCAGGCCGGGGAGCCGGGGCAGAAGCCGGCAGCCGACATCGAGCTGACGGCCGAGTCCGTGCTGCAGCACGCGCTGCTCGTCACCTGGTACGGCAACCCCCACTCGAAGCGGATGGGGATCCTCGGCGAGTACGTCGGCGACGAGCTGGCGAACGGGCTGCGGCGCCAGGCCGAGGCCTACGCGCCGCACACCGGGAAGCACGTCCAGCCGGCCTACGAACTGGTCGCCGTCGTGGCTCAGAACAACGCCGGGCGCGACGGGAAGTGGCGGCGCCGCGAGTCGCGCGACGTGATCGAGCGGATGCTCGCCGAGGCGCGCGCCCACGACTTCAAGCTGGTCCTCGACGTCCAGGTCGGGCACTCGACCGTGGAAGCCGAGCTGGAGTACCTGCGCCGTTACCTCGAGGAGCCCGACGTCTATCTGGCGCTCGACCCGGAGTTCGACATGCCCGAGGGGCAGGCGCCCGGCACGCGCATCGGGACCACGCCCGCCAGGGACGTCAATTACGCCATCGACCTGCTCGAGCGGATCGTGATCGAGAAGAAGCTGCCGCCCAAGGTGCTGATCGCCCACCAGTTCACGATGAACATGCTGCCGGACAAGCGGAACGTGAGGGACAGCCCGGTCGTGGACGTCGCGCTGGTGATGGACGGGTGGGGGCCGCGCCCGCTGAAGCGCTCCATCTACCGCATGGTCACCCGCACGCCGCTCGAGCACACCGGGATCAAGCTGTTCTACAAGAAGGAAAAAGACCTGATTCCGCCGCTGGACGTGCTGCAGTTGAAGCCGACGCCCGCCATCGTCATCTACCAGTAGGTCCCTATGAGCCTTCGATCTGACCGTCCGCTCCTGGCGGCCGCCCTCGCCGCGGCCGCGCTGTGGGTCGCAGTGGCCCGGCCCACGGCTGCGCCCCCGACGCCGGCCTTCGACCGGTACCATACCCCGCAAGAGGTGAACGCCGCCCTGGCGGCCCTCCACGCGGCGAACCCTGCCGCCACCGCCCTTCACACGGTTGCCGTGAGCCCGGGAGGGACCGAGCTGGTGGCGATCGAGATTGGACCGGCGGCCGGCACGAAGGGCCGCCGCGCGCCGGCCGTCCTCGTCGTGGCGAACCTCGAGGGGGTCCACCCGGTGGCCACGGAGGCCGCCCTCTACCTGGCGGACCTGCTCGTGCGCACGCCCGGCTCGACGCGCGATCTCACGTGGATCATCCTGCCGGCGGCGAACCCGGACGCCGCGTCGCGTTACTTCAAGAAGCCGCTCGTGGCCGACGGGCGAAATGGCTCGCCCTGGAACGACGACATGGACGACCGCCCCGACGAGGACGGTCCCGACGACCTGGACGGCAACGGCGTCATCACCGCGATGCGCAGGAAGGATCCGTCGGGTGAGTGGGTGCCCGTCGAGCGCGAGCCGCGGCTGATGCGCAAGGCCGAGGCGTCGAAGGGGGAGCGGGGCGTCTACTCGCTGTACGTGGAGGGCACCGACAACGACGGGGACGGCGAGTACAACGAGGACGGCCCCGGCGGCACCAACATCGGCATCACCTTCCCGCACCTGTTTCGCCCCTTCACGGCGGACGCGGGGCGGTGGCCCGGCAGCCAGCCCGAGACCTTCGGGATCCTGAAGTTCGCGGCCGACCACCCCGAGATCGCGATGACCGTCGCCCTCGGCGCCACCAACCTGTGCCTGCAGCCGCCGGCCGGCGGGCGTCCCTCGACCTTCGACGCGAAGGCGATCAAGGTGCCCGAGCCGATGGCCAAGCAGTTCGGGGCCGACCCCGCCCGCAGCTACACCATGGAGGAGATCCTCGAGATGGTGCGGCCGTTCGCGCCGCCCGGCTTCGAGATCACCGAGGGGATGGTCGCGCAGTTCCTCGGGCTCGGGGCGGTCGTCAACCCGCTCGAGGACGACCTGACGGTCTACAAGGAGCTGTCCGAGCAGTACAAGGAGTTCCTGAAGGCGGCCGGCCTCGACGGCAAGCGCCTCGAGCCGCCGCAGCCGAAGGACGGCTCGTTCGAGTTGTGGTCGTACTACCACCTCGGCGTCCCCACGTTCAGCCTCGATCTGTGGACGCCGCCCGAGGCGAAGGCCGACGACACGGCGAAGACCGGCATCACCCCCGAATCGCTCGAGGCGATGACCGCCGACGCGTTCGTCGCGATGGGCGAGGAGAAGATCGGGGCGTTCCTGAAGGAGGTCGGCGCGCCCGCCGACACGAAGCCCGCGATGCTCCTCGAGGAGGTGAAGTCGGGCAAGCTGACGCTGAAGCAGGTGGCCGGGATGCTGAAGCAGATGCCGAAGCCCAAGGAGCCGGGAGCAGCCGATCCGAAGGAGCAGGCGCGGCTGGCGTTCTCGGACGCCGAGCTGCAGGGCGCCGGATTCCTGCCGTGGAAGGGATTCACCCACCCGCAACTGGGCGAGGTCGAGATCGGCGGCTTCGTGCCGTTCGGCGACACCACGCCACCGCCCGCGCGCATCCAGAAGCTGGTCGAGGGGCAGGTCCCCTGGATCCTGAAGCTGGCCGGTCGTCTGCCGCGCCTCTCGATCGACGCCGCCAGGAGCGAGGCGAGGGGCGCGGGCGTGCACGCCCTCACCCTGTGGGTGCGGAACGAGGGCACCCTGCCGTTCCCGACGGCGATGGGGAAGAAGAACAGGCACGTCCCGGCCGCCATCGTGACGCTCGAGGGGAAGGGCGTGACGCTGCTCTCCGGCCACGCGCGGACGCCGGTGAACGACGTCGAGAGCGGACGCAGCGTGAAGCTGGAGTGGCTCCTCCAGGCGCCGCCCCGCACGGTCATCGACTTCACCCTGGAGTCGCCGAACGCCTGGGGTGGAACCACGAGGGTGGCCCTCGACGGCGCCCAGGGAGGTGCCAGGTGAGGCTCGCACGCACCGTCGTCACGCTCGCGCTGGGCTCGCTCGCCGCGACGGCCCTCTCGGGACAGCAGCAGACTGCGCCGAACGGCGCGAACGGCACGCCGGCGACCGCGCGGCCGCTGGGTGTGACGACCGACCCGATCGCCGTCCCCCTGCACTTCGACCACTACTACACGTACGAGCAGATCGGCGAGGCGCTGCGCGCGCTCAACAAGGCGTACCCGCAGCTGACCACGCTCGAGTCGGTCGGGAAGAGCGAGGAAGGGCGCGACATCTGGGCGATGACGGTGAACAACCCGAAGACCGGCGCCGCCCTCGACAAGCCGGGCGTCTACGTGGATGGCAACATCCACGGCAACGAGGTCCAGGCCGGCGAAGTGTGCCTCGGTGTCGTCAACCGCCTGCTCACGCTCTACGGTCAGAACGATCAGATCACGCGGATGGTGGACCGCAACGCCTTCTACGTGATCCCGTCGGTCAACGTGGACGGTCGCTTCCACTTCTTCAACGACCCGAACGACCCCGACTCGAACCGCAGCATCCGCATCCCGCGAGACGACGACCGCGACGGGCTGTTCGACGAGGACGAGGCCGACGACCTCGACGGCGACGGCAACATCACCACCATGCGGCGGAAGGACCCGTTCGGCGGATACCGCGCCGACCCGGAAGAGCCGCGGCTGCTGGTGCCGGTGAAGCCAGGCGAGAAGGGCGAGTGGGCGCTCCTCGGCAACGAGGGGCTCGACAACGACGGCGACGGCAAGGTGAACGAGGACGGCGAGGGCTACCTCGACGGCAACCGGAACTGGGGCTTCAACTGGCAGCCGCCCTACGTCGAGTCGGGCGCCGGCGAGTACCCGTTCCAGGCCGCGCCGATGCGCGCCATCGCGAAGTTCCTCGTGGACCGGCCGAACATCATCGTCGTGTTCGCCTTCCACAACTTTGGCGGCATGTATCTCCGCGGCCCCTCGACCAAGGCGGGGGAGCCGATGAACGCGCGCGACGTGGGCGTCTACGACGTGATCGGGAAGAACGCCGAGAAGATGCTGCCGGGCTATCGGTACCTCGTTTCGTGGAAGGACCTGTACCCGACCAACGGCGACTTCACCGACTTCACCGACAACATCCTCGGCTCGTACGGGTTTGTCGGCGAGCTGTTCGTGGGCGAGAGCGAGACCTACCGCGAGCCGGCGGCCCCGGGTGCGCGCGAAGGCGAGCCGCCCGACACCGCCGAGATGCTGATGGGCGGGGGGGTGGCGCGCCAGCGCGAGCGGCTGAAGTTCAACGACCACGTCGCGCAGGGCGAGATGTACAAGCCGTGGAAGGCGTTCACGCACCCGCAGTTCGGCGCGATCGAGATCGGCGGCTGGGTGAAGATGAGCTCGCGGCTGCCGCACCCGTTCATGCTGACCGACCTGGTGCACCGCAACGCCTCGGCGGTGCTGTTCGCCGCCTCGCAGACCCCCGACATCGCCCTCGAGGTGCTGCCGGCCGAGAAGATGGCGAACGGCCTCTCGAGGCTGCGCGTGCGCGTGAGCAACGCCGGCTCGATCCCCTCGGCGACCTTCTCGGCGGTGCAGCGGAAGGTTCACCCGCAGGACTCGCTGCGCGTCTCGGGCAAGGGGATCACGGTCGTGGCGGGCGGGCCGGTCAGCGGCAGCCCGGTCGAGGAGGTGCGCTACAAGACGGACCGGCCGGCGCTGCAGTTCTTGCAGGTGCCCGGCAACAGCAAGGTCGAGTTCCAGTTCCTCGTGACCGGATCCGGCGCCGTGGATGTGGCCTACAGCGGCCTCAAGGCCGGGAAGGTCACGAAGACGGTGGTCGTCGAATAGCCCTGTAGGGCTCGAAGAGTCCTGTAGGGCGACCCTTTAGGGCTGCCGGACCGACATGGCCCTCATCCCCGTCGACACCGCCTCGGACCCGCGACTGGCCGACTACCGCGGCGTGGCGGAGCCGGAGCGGCTGCGTCACGCGGGGCTGCTGGTGGCGGAGGGGCGGCAGGTGGTGAGAACCCTCCTCGCCGTCCGGCGCCTCCGCGTGCGGTCGCTGCTCGTCAGCCAGGCCGCGTTCGACGCGCTCGACGACCTGCTCGCGCCGCGCCTGCCCGACCTCGACGTCTACCTGGCGCCGCAGGCCGTGTTCGCCCCGCTGACCGGCTACACCATCAACCGCGGCTGCCTCGCCATTGCCGAGCGCCCCGCGCCGGTGCGGCTGGACGAGCGGCTCGATCGCGAGCCCGCCGCGAAGCTCCTGGTCGCCGCCGAGGGGATCGCGAACCCCGACAACCTGGGCGGCCTGTTCCGAAACGCCCTCGCCTTCGGGGCCGACGCGCTGCTGGTCGGCCCCTCCTGCAGCGATCCCCTCTATCGCAAGACGATCCGGGTCTCGATGGGAGCGGCGCTGCAGGTGCCGTTCGTCGAGGCCGTTCCGTGGCCCGACTGCCTGCGGTCGCTTGCCGCGCGCGGGTTCGCCGTCGTCGCCCTCACAACGGACCCCTCGGCCATTCCGATCGACGAGGCGGCGCGTCGCCGTCCCGCCCGGTTGGTGCTTCTGGCCGGATCCGAGGGATCGGGCCTGACCGCCGCCGCGCGCGCGACCGCCACCCTGGCGGTTCGCATCCCGATGGCGCCCGGCGTCGATTCCCTCAACGTCGCCACCGCCACCGGCATCGCGCTTCACCGCCTCGCCCCGGTCTCACCGCATCCATAGTCAGCGCGCCACCAGGATCAGTCTTCCGGGCCGTCGTCCCAGTCCAGGAACTGGCGCGCGAAGTCGCGCATCGCGCGTACATCGGCGAAGTTGCTCGCCAGGCCGAGCGACACGCGCACGGCGCCGCTGCTCTTGCCGTCGATGCAGGTGCGGAACTGGTCGAACGTCATGCGGCGAGTCGAGCGCAGGAAGCACGAGTCGAGCTCGCCCTTCGACAGGCCGAGCGCGGTCTCGCCGGCGCCGGGGTTGCAGAAGCAGCCCGTGCGCAGCGAAATCCGTTCGCGGTTCGCCTGCCGCTCGATCAGGCGGTGATCGAGGTGCCGGCCGACGCGGTCGTAGAAGTTGAGCGCCAGCGTGCCGCCGCGCGCGATCGTGTTCGCGGGTCCGTACAGGTGCACCAGCGGCTCGCCGTTGTCGTGCCGCAGCGAGACGAGGGCGTCGATCAGCCAGCCCGCCAGGCAGCCGACCCGGGTCGTGGATCGTGTCGATCCCGATCGACTCGACGAGCGGACAGGCCGAACTCGACCGCCGGGATCGTCAGGTAGCTGACGGGTCCCTTCCTCGAACGCCGCGGCGCCGGGCGCCAGGTAGTGGCGGTCCGCCTGCACCGAGGCGACGGTGATCGTGCCGCCGGCGAACCAGGGGCGCCGCAGCTTGTCGAGGCCGCGGCGGCGCGCGAGCAGGGCGCCGACGCCGGTCGGGTAGCCGAACATCTTGTAGAACGACAGGACGACGAAGTCGGGCTGGCACGGCCGAGAGGTCGAGCCGGTTCGTCGGCACGAACGCGGCCGCGTCGAGCAGCACGTCCCAGCCCCGTGCCTGGGCTCGCTCGATCCACTCGAGCGGGTGCTGGACCCCCGAGAAGTTCGACTGCGCCGGGTACGCGAACAGGTTCGTGACCCGGGGACGCGAGCGCCTCGAGCCGCTCGACGAGGGTCGCCCGCATCCGCGCGCATGTCCGGCGGGACCACGGGGACGTACACCGTCTGCGCACCGCGCGCCCGGGCGAACTCGCGGATGCCGTTCACCGAGTTGTGGTTGTCGAAGGTGAGGAGAAACGTGCTGCCCGGCCTCGAACGGGTACGACTCGCCGACCAGCTTCAGCGCCTGGCTCGCGTTGTTCGTGAAGATGCACGACGTACTCGTCCGGCGGCGCGTTGAAGTACCGGAGGACGTCCGCCCGGCACTGCTCGACCAGCTCGGACGCCCGCACCGACGTGGGGTTCGAGGAGTGCGGGTTGCCGAAGACGCCGTGTCAGGAGCTGCCCGGCGTGAGCCTGCACCTGCGACGCCGCGTAGAGTCCGCCGCCCGTGTAATCCAGGTAGACGTCGCCCTGGGCGTCGAGGCGTGCGAACTCCTTCGCGCGCAGCTCGTCGATTGCCCGCGTGGCCTCGTATCCGGGGTAGGCGGCGAGGAAGGCGGCTTCATCCTCGGCGCCCGGGGCGGGCAGGGCGGTCGTCTCCATCGCCACAGCTTGCCCCAACCGCCACGGCCGAGACAACCGGGGGAGGGAAGACGGACGAGCTGGCCGAGGTCTGCGGTATCATGGACAAAGGAGAACCTATGCTCATCAGCAAGGAACTGACCGCCGCCATCAACGAGGAGATCGGGCGCGAGTTCTTCGCCTCGCACCAGTACACGAACATCGGCTGCTACTTCGAGTCGCTGGCCCTTCGCAAGCTGGCCGGCATGTTCCACAAGCAGGCGGACGAGGAGCGCACCCACGCCCTCAAGTTCGTCAAGTACCTGAACGACGTCGGCGCCCCCGTCGAGATCCCGGCCATCCCCGCCCCGCAGGCCACCTTCAAGTCGGTCGAGGCGGCGGTGCAGAAGTCGCTCGACTGGGAGCGCGAGGTCACCCGCAGCTGCAACGCGCTGATGGCCCTGGCGATCGATCAGAAGGACTACGCCGCGCAGGACTTCCTGCGCTGGTTCGTCACCGAGCAGGTGGAGGAAGAGGCCACGATGGGGAACCTGCTGCAGGTGGTGAAGACCGCCGGCGAGCGGAACCTCATCACGATCGAGGCGTACCTGGTGCACCAGGAGTAGCAGGCGTTCCGGTAGGGCAGGCCTTCAGGCCTGCCCTCCTCCTCAGAACGGCAGCCTGAACCAGGGGCGGGCGTGGCCGGCAAAGGGCCACGGGATGGCGAGCAGCACCGCCACCATCGCCAGCGCGAACCAGAACTGCGCGCGGTTCCCGGCCCGGTAGCTCCCGGCCCGCCGCGCGGCGACCCGGCCCACGTGACCGAGCACGACGGCGACGATCATCAGCGTCGGGTGCTCGACGATCCAGAACCGGGAGGCGCCGCTGCGCATCGCGCCGCCCATGTCGAGAAGGGCGGCCCGCGTGATCGGGCTCAGGAAGAGAAAGAGCGCCAGCCCCACCAGCAACTGCAGGTCGAGCCCCAGCACGAACAGCAGCCCCGGCCGGCTGTCGGCCGGCGTCCACTCCCTCCGGCGCGCTGCGCTGAAGGCGGCCGCCACCGCCCACAGGCCGGCCAGGACCACGAGCCAGCGCAGCACGGAATGCACGGCGAGCACGGTCTCGTACATGGGCCCATCCTAATTCGCCTGCACCTCGGCGGGCAAATCCGGACCGGCGGCCCGGAGCCGGCCGGGCTATTGGGCCGGGGGCCGGGCAGCAGGTACACTGATCGTCGATGTCCCTGCGCGACCTCTTGCTGCCGTTGCCTCCGAGGCGGCTCACCCACGCCCGCGCCTGGAACGTCGCCTTCCGGACCGCGCACCTGGCGGCCATCGGCACCCTCCTTGGCGGCCACGTCTTCGGGGTGCCGCACGACCGGCTCGTGGCCTGGTTGTGGGCGTCGATCGGCACGGGCGCCGCGCTGATGATCGTCGAGGCGTTCGCCACGCTCGACTGGCTGATGCAGGTGAGCGGCCTGCTCGTGCTGCTGAAGCTGCTCCTCCTCCTCGTCATCCCGTTCGCCTGGGATGCCCGCGTCCCGATCCTCTACACCGTCATCGCCGTTGCCGGGATCGGATCTCACATGCCCGGCCAGTACCGGCACTACTCCCTGTACTACCGCCGGAACATGCGGGGCCGGTGAACGCCTGCGGCCGTGGTAGGCTGGAAGGCGGGAGCAACCACTCATGTCCAGCGATCCCCTTGGCACCCTCACCGTGGTGCTCGACGGCCTCATGTAGCGCTACCAGGCCCAGGTCCCCGACGTTCAGGGGATCGTCGACGAGATGGTCCGCGAGGGCATCATCCCCGACGAGGGCGGTCTCGAGAACGACCACATCGCCTTCCGCACACTCGGCGTCCCCCACCTGGGGATCGCCTCGCTCGAGCAGGTGTTCCTGCACTACGGCTACGCAGCGGCGCGACCGCTACGACTTCCCGCGAGAAGAAGCTGAACGCGCACTGGTACGCGCCGCCCGCCCGAGCGCTTCCCGCGCATCTTCATCAGCGAGCTGCGCGTCGGCGAACTGTCGCCCGAGGCGCAGCGGATCATCCGCTCCTACACCGGACGCGGTGTCGCGAGGACCCGGTGAACGCGCTCGACCTCGACGACGCGGCGGCGGTGGTGGCGTTCCTGCACGCGCCGCTCTGGCGGACGCCGACGTGGGCCGACTACATCCGGCTGCGCGACGAGAGCGAGTTCGCCGCCTGGGTGATCTACAACCGGTACTACCTGAACCACTTCACGATCTCGGTCCACAACCTGCCGGCGCGCGTACGCGCTCGCTCGAGCGCTTCAACCGCTTCCTCGAGCAGCACGGCTTCACGCTGAACGACTCGGGCGGCAAGGCGAAGACGAGCCCCGACGGCAAGCTGCTCCAGAGCTCCACGGTGGCGGCGATGGTGGACGCCGAGTTCGACGACGGTCGCGGAGGCGTCGAGCGCACGCGGATCGCCGGGTCCTACGTGGAGTTCGCCGAGCGCCGGGTCCTCGACCAGTTCGCGCACCTCCCGCCGCACGAGGTGGGGCGCGAACACCGGCGCGAAGGGTTCGAGTCGGGCAACGCCGACCGGATCTTCGAGAGCACCTACACGACGCAGACGGGAAGGCGCAACGAGGCGTAGGCGGGCCTGCCTCGCCGTAGCCCGAAGGGCGAAGGCGGGCGAATGGCGAGAGCGGGCCGGCCTCGCCGTAGCCCGAAGGGCGAAGGCGGGTTGACTTCCCCCCGCGGGCGTCCATAGACTGCCTGCACCAGCATGCAGTCGGGCACCATCGTCTCGCACTACCGGATCACCGAGCAGCTCGGCGAAGGCGGCATGGGCGTCGTGTACAGGGCCGACGACCTCTCGCTCGGCCGGCCGGTCGCCCTGAAGTTCCTCCCCGCCGAGCAGGCCGAGGAGGCGCCGAACGTGGCGCGGTTCGAGGGGGAGGCGCGCTCCCTCTCCGCGGCGAACCACCCCAACATCTGCACGATCCACGAGATCGGCACCCACGAGGGGCGGCCCTTCCTCGCGATGGAGCTGCTCGAGGGCGAGGCGCTGCACCACGTCATCGACCGCGGGCCGGCGCCGCTGAACCTGATCCTCGAGGTGGGCATCAGCGTCGCGGATGCCCTCGAGGCCGCGCACCAGGCGGGCCTGGTCCACCGCGACGTGAAGCCGGGGAACATCTTCATCACCAGCCGCGGCCAGGTGAAGGTCCTCGACTTCGGCCTCGCCAAGCCGATGCAGGCGCCGGGCGCCGGTGACGGGGCGCTGCCGGCGCTGACGCAGACCGGCCTCACCATGGGGACGGTGTCGTACATGTCGCCCGAGCAGGCGCGCGGCGAGCGCCTCGACGGCCGAAGCGACGTGTTCTCCCTCGGCCTGGTCCTGCACGAGATGGCGACCGGGCAGCAGACCTACGGCGGGGCGACCGCCGCCGTCGTGTTCGACGCGCTGCTGAACCACCCGCCCGCGCCCATCGGCCCGATCAACCCGGCGCTTCCCGCGGCGCTCCAGGACATCATCAGCCGGGCCCTCGAGAAGGACCCCACCGTCCGCTACCAGCGGGCGGCGGACTTGCGCGACGCGCTCGACGTCCTGCGCCGGGAGTTCGACGCGGGCCGGACGCCTGCGCGCAGCCGCTCGGAGGTGCTTTCCACCCTGGCCGAGACCATGACGCCGGCAAGCCGCGGAGTTCGGGCCGCCGAGACGCCGGCGCCGCCCGGGTTGATCGACGCGGCGAAAGCGGCCGCCGGGCGCCGGCCGGTGCCCGAGCCGGCACCGCCGGTGCGACGCCGGCCATGGCCGTGGGTCGCCGGCGGCGTCGCGATCGTGGTGCTCGCCGTCGTGCTCGCCTGGTGGCAGGCGCAAACAGGCCGGGGGGACGCTCCGGCGAGGCGGCCGACCGCCGCCAGCGCCCGGGCCGGGTCGGGTACGACGCCAGCCCCGCTCGCGCAGGCGCCGGCTTCCGCGGTGACGGCCCCGCAGGACGCACCCGCCTCACAGGCGGCCGTGCCTGCCGCAGCGCCGCCCGACGCCAGGCCGGCGCCCGCGGCGCCCGACGGTGCCGCCGATCTCGCGGTGATGCGGGCGAAGGCCGGGCACAAGCTCTACGACGAGGTGATCGCCGACGCCGCCACCTTCGCGGCCGCGCACCGCTCGAGTCCGCTCGTGGCCGAGGCGGCGTTCCTCGCTGCCGAAGCCTGGCGCGCGTCCGGGCGTGCCGACACCGCCCGCGGCGCCTACGTGGAGTTCGGCACGCGGTACCCCGGATCGCCGAGGGCACCCGAGGCGTTGTACCGCCTCGCCGAGCTGACCGCCGCGGCGAAGTCGCCCAGCGGCGCCGAGGACGCGCGGCGCCTCTTCGACGAGGTCGCCACGCGCTACGCGTTCAACGTGCGATGGGCCGCCCCGGCCCTCTGGGAGAAGAGCGTCATCGAGGAGCGGCTGAAGCTGCGCGAGTTCGACAAGACGCTGCAGACCTCGGTGCCCTCGGCGCTCGTCTCGCTCCGCACGCTCACGCACCGCTTTCCCACCAGCCCCGCTCGCCGAGGCCGGCTGGTGGCGGCTCGCCGACCTGTACCAGGGGATCAACCGTCACGTCCACGCGGCCGAAGCCCTCACGCGCATGGCGGAGTCGTTCCCCAACACCCGGTACGACGCCTGGTTCCGCGCCGGCGACATCTACGAGAAGAAGGTGAAGGACAAGGAGCGGGCGCGCCCGGCCTACGAGCAGGTGCCCGGCGCCTCGCCGCGCTACAAGGAAGCGCGGAAGCGGCTCGACAAGCTATGACCTCCCCCCTCCGCCCCCGTGACGCGTTCCGATCGCCGCGTTTCGCGCAGCCGCCGACCTTCATTCGCCTGCCGTACCGGACCGACCTCGACGCCGTCGACGTCGGCATCCTCGGCGTGCCCTTCGACACGGGTACCTCGTACCGTCCCGGGACCCGGCTGGGGCCGCGGGAAATCCGCTCGCAATCCTCCCTGATTCGGACCTACAACCACTCGCTTGGCATCGCCCCCTTCGAGCGCCTGCGGGTGGTGGACGCCGGCGACGTGGACGCGTCCCCCGTGAGCCTCGAGCACGCGCACGCGGCAATCGCGGCCCGCATCCGCGAGTTCGTCGCGGCCGGCGTCCTGCCGCTGTCGGTGGGCGGCGACCACAGCATCTCGCTGCCGATCCTGCGCGAACTGGCGCGGGCGCACGGGCCGCTCGGCCTCGTGCAGTTCGACTCGCACATCGACACGTGGGACGAGGACTTCGGCTCGAAGCTCTTTCACGGCTCTTCGTTCTACTACGCGGTCACCGAGGGGCTGGTCGATCCCGCGCGCTTCGTCCAGGTGGGCATCAGGGGCCCGATGTACGGCGCGGACGACTTCGCGTTCCACCAGGACCGCGGGATCCGCGTGATCGAGATCGACGAGGCCATGCGGGCCGGCGTGGACGAGGTGGCGGGGACCGTGCGATCGGTGCTGGGCACCGGCCCGGCCTACGTCAGCTTCGACATCGATGCCGTCGATCCGGCGTTCGCACCGGGGACGGGGACGCCGGAGGTCGGCGGGTTCACCAGCCACCAGGCGCTGCAACTCGTGCGCGGCCTGGACGGTGCGCACCTGGTCGGGTGTGACGTGGTCGAGGTGTCCCCCCCGTTCGACGGTCCGGGCCACATCACGTCGCTGCTCGCCGCGAACCTGATCTTCGAGCTGCTCTCGGTCGTGGCGAAGGGCAGGGCCTGACCGCACGGCACGATCAGGCTTTCCGCGTGTCCCTCATGACCGATTTCCGCCTGGCGGCCGGGAACCGCTCGATCGCGTAGCGCAGCGTCGTGCGCGGGATGGCGGGGCCGTGCGCGCGCAAGTAGCGCTCGAGCCGGGGCTGGTCGGCCTTGCCGGCCTCGCGGAGCAGCCAGCCGACGGCCTTGTGGATGAGGTCCTCGTGGTCTGGGTGCAGCGTCTTCGCAACCTGGTACGCCAGGTCGAGGAGCTGTCCCTTGCGGACCGAGGGGATCAGGCTGACGGCCGCGGCGCGGCGCACCCAGAGGACCCGGTGCCGCGACCACGCGCGCATCTGGCTCGCCAGCGCGGGGTGCGCCACGAGCAGCGGGCCGATCAGCAGGCCGCAGACCGCGTCGGTCGTGGCCCAGTTCGACGCGTAGCCCTCGGCGAGCCATCGCCTCCACGCGGGCAGGAGCGCGGGCGTGAAGGCCCGGCGGTAGCACGCCAGCACCTCGATCGCGAGCGACTTCGCGTCGATGTAACGGTTGGCGACGAGCGCGTCGGCGAAGGCCATCGCCTCGCCGACGCCCCAGACGTCCTTCTGCTCGCGCGCGATCCGTCTCGCCATCGCCCGGACCGTCGGGGCGCCGATGTTGTAGAAGCCGAGATCGTGCGTGCCGCGGAAGTACCGGCTCGCGTCGAACTCGCCCGCGGGGCGCGCGTGCCGTGCCAGTTCGCGCTGGGCATAGCGCGCCACCTCGACGGGCCTGTAAACTGCTTTCGCCACCGCGCACCCATTCACACCGGGAGTTCGCCCGCGAAGCCGTGATCCCTCAGTCTCTCCCCGCCGGCCTCGGACCGGCCCCCAGCCAGACGTTCCGCACGATCATCCCCGCGTACGACCCGTCGTCGGTGCCGCGCGCGCCGGAGTTGCTCCCGATGTACGCGACGTGCGGGTTGGGGGCGTACGGCCCGCCGCCCGACGCCGTGATCGAGCGGTCGTAGATCGTGGTGCCGCTGATCCCCCCCTGCTTGACGGTGAGGCGGAAGGCCGTCCGCGTCCACTTCCCCTGCCAGAGGTACGTCGTGGACGGGTTGAGCCGGACGACCGCCGTCGAGCGCCGCGCGAAATCGAACTCGAGCTTGTAGGCGGTGCTTCCCCAGACGGCCTTGAAGGTGATGCAGTTGTCCGGGTTGCCCGGCGAGCCGCGGTACTGCGCGAACATCTCGAAGGGGTTGTCGGTGATGGCCCCCGTTCCCTCGGCCATCGCGAAGATCGCCTGCTTGCCCGCAGGGCCGTCCGGCGCGAGCCCCTCGACCTCCATCGAGAACTCGCCGGCCGAGACGGTCGCCGGCAGTTGATAGCGGACATAGGAGTTCGCGTCGTCGATCCGGAGGCCGCGCCCGGACACGAACGTGGTCGAGCCGAACCGTTCGCCGACCGTGGTGCCGTCGGTGAGGAGGTCCATCAACTCACCGGCCCGGATGTAGCTCCCGTCCTTGGTGGTGAACTTCGCAGACACCCAGTCGGAAGCGGCCCCGCCCTGGGTCGTGCGCGCGCGCCAGTAGTAGGTCGTAGGCGGCGGCAGGTTGACGTCCACCTGCACGCTCGTCGTGCCCGGGCCCTCGGCCACGCCCTGCCTGGAGAAGAGGGTCGAGGTGAAGCCGGCGTTGTCGGACACCTGGAAGTCGTACGCGCGCGCGCCGGCCTGCGTGGACGCGCCGTTCCGGATGACCAGGATCGGGCGCAGGTTGTTCACCTGCTGGTTGTCGGCGGGGGACTCGACGGCGGGCGGCGACAGCGCCTGGCCCGGGCTCGTCGGCGAGCCCGGCGAATCGTCGCCGCCGCACCCGGCGGCGGCAGCGAGGCAAACGACGGCCAGCAGGGCAAGCTTCCTGACCACGGACCTACTCCTTGATTGAGCACGGCGGGACTCCGCCGGACAGGACAATATACACTAGCCGTCCACCGCGCCCCCACGTTCTGCGCTATCCTTCCCCTTCCTCCTCGGGCACCCCCCTCCATCCCGGGCGGACCAGCAGAAACGGAGCACGACATGCGGAAGAGCGTGGTGTGGCTGGCATGTGCGGCCGCGGTGGCCGGCGGTGCGGCGGTCGGCGCGCAGATGGCGCCCTGGCTGCAGTGGACCCTCCTGCCGCAGGCGGCGTGGAGCGAGATCGTGGGCGAGGCGTCCGGCGAGAACGCCTGGAAGATGGTGATGGAGACCGGCGGCTACGATCGCGACCGCAGCGCGGCCGAGTACGCGGGCACCTTCCGCGAGGCGCAGTTCTACCTGGACAGGGCGCGCGAGTACGGCCTGAAGGACGCCGAGATCGTGCGCTTCCCGGGCGGCAGCACGTGGGACGCCGTGAAGGGCGAGCTGTGGGAGGTGACCCCCACGCGCCAGAAGCTCGCCTCGTACATCGATTCGGCGGCCATGCTCGCGTCGGGGAGCACCAGCGCCGACGTGAAGGCCCGGCTCGTCTGGGTCGGCGCGGGTCGATCCGCCGACCTCGAGGGGAAGGACCTGGCGGGCACGATCGTCGTGACCGAGGGGAACATCGCCGCCGTGCACCGTCTCGCCTGCATCGACCGGGGGGCCGCCGGCGTGGTCAGCGTCATGAACTCGCCGCGCCCGCTGTTCGACCCGCTGCAGATGGCCTGGGCGTCGCTCGGCGGGCGCGGACCCGCGGCGGCGTCGGACGCCCCGGCGAAGTTCGCGTTCCAGTTGCCGCCGCGCGAGGGCGACCTGCTGAAGCGGCGGCTCCTGGCCGGCCAGGCGATCACCGTCCATGCGCAGGTCGTCGCCGAGACCCGCCAGTACGAGATGCAGGACGTCGTCTGGTCGATCCCGGGCACCGACCCCTCGAGGGGCGAGGTGATCCTCTCGGCCCACCTGTTCGAGGGCTACGTGAAGATGGGGGGCAACGACGACATCTCGGGCTGCGCGGCGCTGCTCGAGATGGCGAGGACGCTCAACACGCTGATCGCCGAGGGACGGCTGCCCCGGCCGGCGCGCACCATCCGCTTCCTCATCGGCCCCGAGTTCTCGGGCACCGGCCCCTGGGTGAAGGCCAACCGGGCGCTGATGGAGAAGACGCTCTGCAACATCAACCTCGACATGGTCGGCCTGCGGCTCAGCCGCAGCCAGTCGTTCATGTGCCTGATGCGCACGACCTTCGGGAATCCTCACTACATCAACGACGTGATGGAGAACTACTACCGCTTCGTCGGCGAGGGCAGCCGCGAGCGGATCCCCGGGAACGCGCCGTCGCAGCGGATCGTCGCGCCGACCGGCTCGGACGAGCCGTTCTACTACGACATCGAGGTGCACTACGGCGCGTCGGACCACGAGGTGTTCAACGACTGGGGCGTGCAGGTGCCGGGCATCATGATGATCGACTGGCCCGACCGCTGGTACCACACCTCCGAGGATCACGTCGACAAGACCGACCCGACCACGCTGAAGCGCGTGGTCGCCATCGGCGCGGCGGCCGCCTACACCATCGCGGCGGCCGACGACGAGATGGCCGTCCGGATCGCGGGCGAGACCGCGTCGAACGCGACGGCGCGGCTGCGCCACCAGCTGGCGCGCGGCGTCGAAGAGCTGAACGGCGCGACGGTCGAGACGCTGCCCGACGCGTATCGCGCGGCGCGGAGCTACATCGAGGCGGCGCTCGTCAACGAGAAGGACACGCTCGAGACCGTGAACGAGCTGGCGGCCGACAGGAAGCGGGTGGGGGAGCATGTCGCGGTGCTCCAGAAGGGCGTCGAGCAGGCGGCGTCCGCGGACCTGTCGCTCCTCGACGCGCAGATGCGGGCCGCCGCCGCCAGGCTGAAGGCCGCGCCGGTGGTGCTGAAGCCCACCGAGCTCGAGCTGCGGGCGTCGAAGGTCGTGCCGCGGCCGACCGCGCTGGTCACCGCGAGCGGATACCAGGGCTGGCGCGAGCCGCTCGCGAAGGTGCCGCAGGAGCAGCGGGCGAGGCTGCCGCTCGGGTCGCTCGACACCGGCGAGCTGCAGCGGCTGGTGAATGGCCGGCGCAGCGCGCTCGACATCAAGAAGATGCTCGACGCGCAGGCCGAGAAGAAGACCGACCTTCAGCAGGTGCTGAACTACCTCGAGGTGCTGGCGCTGGCGGGGTTGGCGGAGAAGTAGGTCGCCTCTTCGAGCGCGTCCACCCACGCCTCGAGACTGGGAGACCGGGCGACCCGCGCCCCCGGCACCAGGCGCGCGACCGCAACCGGCCCCCGGCGTGCCCCGGCAGGGACCAGGACCGGCACGTCGACCCGCTTCAGGAGGTCCAGGTCGGCGTCGGCCGCTCCGACGCCGACCGTCACCACCGGCCGCCGCCGCGCGTAGAGGCCGCGCAGCAGCCCGACGCACGCGCCCATGTCGGCCGAGCCGACCACGTGGTCGAAGCGCTCCTCGCTCCAGACCTGCAATCCCGCGCCGCGCAGCGTCTTGAGGAGGCGGGCGCGCGCGGCCGCCTCCGGGTCGAGCACCCGGAACGGCTCGTCGTACTCGCGCAGCCTGGCCAGCCGCGCCTGCAACAGCGTCAGGCCCGTCTCGCGGGCCACCTCGCTGATCGACAGGTCGCTGAAGCCCACGACCGAGACCCGCGCCTGGCTGGCCGCCCGGCGCAGCGCGCGGACGACCGCGTCGTGCGCGATGCTCCGTTCGAACGTGTGGTACCCGGAACGCATCCCGCTGGCGGGCAGGGGGAACGGGAAGTAGCCGCGAGGCACGAAGGCGGCGGCGCCGTTCTCCGCGATGAACGGATCGGTCAGCCCCAGCTCGTCGCGGAGCAGCTCGACCTCGGCGCGCGTCGCGCGCGATCCCACGACGACGGGGATTCCCCGGGCGGCCAGGCGCCCGAGGGCCTCGCGCAGCGTCGCGCGGGCGTGCGCCGAGTCGTCGAGCACCGCCGGGTCCAGCCGGCTGAACACGACGACCGATGGTTCCTGGCCCCGGCACTCGGTGCTCGTCCGCTCGTCGACCTGCCCCAGGCTCGTTCTCCCGCTCCCCATGTCCGCCTCCACCTGCAAGTGTGGGTCGCCGGGTCCCGGCCGTGTATCGGGTCAAGAGGGGGTTTTGGGGGCAGCGACACGGGAGTCCCCGTCCGGGGTCGGACGTGAAAAAGTGGTGAATTCAAGATCCGACCCCGTAAGATCGGCACATGAGCACCGCGAGGGACGAGGTGCGGAGGGCGCGGCGCCAGCAGTCGAACCAGGCCGTCGGCGGCCCCTCCATCGGCCGCCTGCTCCTGGGCGGCTTCCTCCTCATCTTCGCGCTCTGGTTCGTCTCGGGTTTCGATCTGGTCCGCCGGCTGAACGGGGTCGAGCAGCGCCAGGCCGCGCTGACGACCGCGTTCCGGCGCGCCGAGCGCTCGCTGAACGCCATCCAGGCGCAGGTCCTGCTCGGCTCGGTCTACCTCCGCGACGCGCTGCTCGACCTCGACCGCGACCCGTCCGACGACTACCACCAGCGCCTCGAGCAGAGCCGCGCCGAGATCCAGCAGGCGCTCGCGCAGTACCGGCCCGTCGTGCAGTCCGAGACCGAGCGCGCCAGCTTCCAGACGCTCCATGCCGAGGTCGACGACTACTGGAACAGCCTGCTCGAGCCCGTGCTGACGTGGGACGCGACGCGGAAGGCGGTCGAGGCGCGGACGCTGCTGCGGCGCCAGGTGATCCCCAAGCGCGAGCTGATCGCCCGGATCTCGACCCGCATCCAGCAGCTCAATCGCGACGCGTTCGAGCAGCAGCAGGCCGAGGTGTCTCAGATCTTCCGGCAGCTGCACACGCGCGTCTGGACCACCAGCGGCCTCACGCTGCTCCTCAGCCTGATCGTCGCCGGGGCGGTGACCCGCTACGCGACGATCCTCGAGGACCGCATCCGACAGCAGATGGTGAGCGACCTCGAGCACGCGCGCGACCTGCAGCGGCTCTCCGCCAAGCTCGTGGACGTCCAGGAGCAGGAGCGGCGCTCGATCGCGCGCGAGCTGCACGACGAGGTCGGCCAGGCGCTCACCGCGATCAAGGTCGAGCTGGCGGTCGCCGAGCGCACCGGCGGACTGTCCGAGAAGGCGCAGCTCGCCCTGCGCGACGTCCGGGCAATCACCGACCGGACGCTCCAGCAGGTCCGCGACCTCTCGCAGTTGCTGCACCCCTCGCTGCTCGACGACCTGGGCCTTCCCGCCGCGCTCGAGTGGTATCTCAAGGGGTTCTCGCGCCGGACCGACGTGAAGACCGAGCTGCTGCAGGACCGGATGTCGGAGCGGCTCCCGCCGCCGGTCGAGACCTGCATCTTCCGGGTGGTCCAGGAGGCGCTGACCAACGTCGCGCGTCACGCCAACGCGGCGTCGGTGCGCGTCTACCTGCAGCGCCTGCCGCACACCGTCCTGCTGACGGTGGAAGACGACGGGGTGGGCCTGGCGGAGCCGGCGCCGGAGGAGCCGCGGCGGGGCCTGGGCCTGCTGGGGATCCGCGAGCGAGCCGGCGAGCTGGGCGGCACCTTCAGCATCGAGAGCCAGCCCGGGAAGGGAACCCGCCTCACCGTGGAGCTGCCGGCCGAGGCCCAAGAGGACGAGTACGCCCATGCCGATGCGCATCCTGCTGGCTGACGATCACACGATCGTCCGCCAGGGCCTTCGCAAGATCCTCGAGGAGATCCGGGACTGGCAGGTGGTCGGCGAGGCCGGGAACGGCCGCGACGCGGTCCGCCTCGCCCTCGATCTGCAGCCCGACGTCGCGATCCTCGACATCGGCATGCCGCTGCTGAACGGCATCGAGGCGGCGCGGCAGATCGCCCGGCGGCTGCCCGACACGAAGATCCTCATCCTCAGCATGCACTCGGACGAGGCCTACATCATCCAGGCCCTGGAGGCCGGGGCAAAGGGCTACCTGCTGAAGGACACGGCCGACGCGGAGTTGCTCGGCGCGGTGTCGGCCGTCACCCGCGGCAAGTCGTTCTTCAGCCCCGCCGTCGCCCGCGTCATGCTCGACGACTACGTCCGCCGCCTCCGCGACCGCGGCATCGTCGATCGGTACGACGCGCTGTCGGAGCGCGAGCGCGAGATCTTCCAGCTGATCGCCGAGGGGAAGACCAACAAGGAGATCGCCGAGCTGCTCGGCGTGAGCCCGAGCACGATCGAGACGCACCGCGGGCACATCATGGAGAAGCTCGACGTGCACAGCGCCGTCGAGATGGTGCTCTACGCGGTGCGGAAGGGTATCATCTCAACCTGACTCGAACGGCGGTCCCCAGCCATCAAACGATAACAAGCCCGCTGCGTCAACTGGCAGCCGACATTTGACGAGAATGCTCGAATCCCACGTTCAGGTTGTTGCCGCCGAGCTGTCCGTCCAGCCCCGCCAGGTGGCCGCCGCCGCGGCCCTGCTCGGCGAGGGCGCCACCGTCCCCTTCATCGCCCGCTACCGCAAGGAGGCCACCGGCAGCCTCGACGAGGTGGCCATCGCCCGCGTCCGCGACCGGCTGGCGCAGCTGGCGGAGCTGGACGAGCGGCGCGCGGCGATCCTCGCCTCGCTCGAGGAGCGGGAGCTCCTGACCGACGAGCTGAGGCGGGCAGTCGACGGCGCGGAGACGATGACCGCGCTCGAGGACGTCTACGCGCCCTACCGCCCGAAGCGCCGCACGCGCGCGACCATCGCGCGCGAGGCCGGCCTCGAGCCGCTGGCCGACCTGCTCTTCGACCACCAGGACGACGGTCGACCCCGCCGCCGAGGCGGCCGCCTTCGTCGAGCGCGAGAAGAACGTGCCCGACGCGGAGGCCGCCCTGGCCGGCGCGCGCGACATCCTCGCCGAGCGGGTCAGCGACGACGCGGCGGCCGCGCGCGCGCTGCGGCAGCTGTACTGGGCGCAGGGCGCGGTGACGTCCGTCGGTCGTGCCAGGCAAGGAAGACGAGGGCGCCAAGTTCAAGGACTACTTCGACTGGACGCGAGCCGGTCGCCGGCGATCCCGAGCCACCGCATGCTCGCGATCCGGCGCGGCGAGGCCGAGGGCGTCCTGCGCGTGCGCGTCGCGCCGCCCGAGGAGCGGCGCGCTCGCGGTGCTCGAGCGGCTGTTCGTCACGCGCCGCGGGACGCCCGGCGGGCGAGCAGGTGCGCCTGGCGGTGCACGACGGCTACAAGCGGCTGCTCGGCCCCGCCATCGAGGGCGAGATCCGCGCTCGAGTCGAAGAAGCAGGCCGACGCCGAGGCGATCCGCGTCTTCGCCGACAACCTGCGCGAGCTGCTGCTCGCGCCGCCGCTCGGCCAGAAGACGCGTGCTGGCCATCGACCCGGGCTTCCGCACCGGCTGCAAGGTGGTGTGCCTCGACGCGCAGGGCAAGCTGCTGCACCACGACGTCGTCTATCCCGACCGCGGCGTCGCCGGCGCAGGCTCAAGCAGGCGGGCGACACGGTGCTGCGCGCTGGTCGCAGCGCTTCGCGATCGAGGCGATCGCCATCGGCAACGGCACCGCCGGCCGCGAGACCGAGGCGTTCGTGCGCGCGCCTCGGCCTGCCCGCCGTCGATCGTCGTCGTCGTCGGTCAACGAGAGCGGCGCCTCGATCTACTCGGCCAGCGAGGTGGCGCGCGAGGAGTTCCCCGACCAGGACGTCACCGTGCGCGGCGCGGTCTCCATCGGCCGGCGGCTCATGGACCCGCTGGCCGAGCTGGTGAAGATCGACCCGAAGTCGATCGGCGTCGGCCAGTACCAGCACGACGTGGACCAGGGCGCGCTCAAGCGCGGCCTGGACGACGTCGTGGTGTCCTGCGTGAACGGCGTGGGCGTGGAGCTGAACACGGCCAGCAAGCAGCTGCTCGCGCTACGTCTCCGGCCTCGGGCCGGCGCTGGCCGGGAAGATCGTCGCGCACCGCGACGAGAACGGGCCCTTCCGGTCGCGCCGCGACGCTGCTGCGAGGTGCCGCGGCTCGGCCCGAAGGCCTTCGAGCAGGCGCGGGCTTCCTGCGCATCCGCGGCGGCGAGCACCCGCTCGACGCCAGCGCGGTGCACCCGGAGAGCTACGCCGTGGTGGACGCGCATGGCGCGCGACCTCGGGTGCGCGGTGGCCGACCTGCTGCGCGACGCGACGCTGCGCGCGCGGATCGACGCCCGAGAAGTACGTGACCGAGACGGTCGGCCTGCCGACGCTGCAGCGACATCCTCGCCGAGCTGGCCAAGCCGGGCCGCGACCCGCGGCGGGAGTTCGAGGTCGTTCCGCTTCGCCGAGGGCGTCGAGAAGACTCGAGGACCTCGCAGCCGGGGATGAAGCTGCCCGGGCATCGTCACCAACGTCACCGCGTTCGGCGCCTTCGTGGACATCGGCGTGCACCAGGACGGCCTGGTGCACGTCAGCCAGCTGGCCGACCGGTTCGTGAAGGACCCGGCCGAGGTGGTCAAGGTGCAGCAGCGGGTGCGCGTCACCGTGCTCGAGGTGGACCTGCCGCGCAAGCGGATCGCGCTCTCGATGCGAAGCGCGCCCGAGGCGGGCCGCCCGCGCGAGGAGCGACGGCAACCGGTCCCCCCCACGGCCCCGGCCCGTCCGGCAGCCCCGCGGCCGCCCCAGCCGCCGGCCCGCGCCGGCGGGTTCAACAACGCGTTCGCCGATGCTCTGCGGAAGAGAGGGTAGGGCGAGATGCTCCCGCCTGCGCGGTGTCGCCTCGCCCTCGGCGTGCTGGCGTGCCTGCTCGCGGGAAGAGGTGACGCCCCCCTTTTCGCGGCCTCTTCCAGGGGTGCGCCGGTCCTGCGGCTGGCGACGACGACCAGCACCGCCGACACCGGCTTGCTCGACGCGATCCTCCCCGACTTCGAGCGGCGCTGCGGCTGCCGCGTGGACGTCGTGGCCGTCGGGACGGGGCAGGCGATCGCGCTCGGCCGCCGCGGGGACGCCGACGTGCTGCTGGTGCACGCGCGCAAGCTCGAGGAACAGTTCGTGGCCGACGAGCACGGCGGGCCGCGGCAGCCCGTCATGTACAACGACTTCGTCATCGTCGGTCCCGCCGCTGACCCGGCAGGCGTGGCGGGCGCCGGGCTCGCCGCCGACGCGTTCCGGGCGATCGCGACGCGGGGCGCCGCGTTCGCGAGCCGGGGCGACCGGTCTGGTACGCACGTGGCCGAGCAGGCGATTTGGGGGGCTGCCGGCGTGTCACCCGCCGGGGCCTGGTACCGGTCCCTCGGCCAGGGCATGGGCGAGACGCTGATGCTGGCGAACGAGTTGCCGGCCTACACGCTGTCGGACCGGGGGACCTGGCTCTCGATGCGCGCACGGGTCGCGAACCTCCGGCTCCTCGTGGGCGGGGCGACGCCGGCGGTGAATCCGGACGCCGCACTGCGCAACCAGTACTGGGTGATCGTCGTGAGCGCCGCGAAGCACCCGGGCGTCTCGGACGCGCTCGCGCAGCGGTTCGCCGCGTGGCTGCGGTCGCCGGACACGCAGCAGGCGATCGGCGCGTTCGGCGTCGCCCGGTACGGCCAGGCGCTCTTCCACCCCAACGCCGGCCGCCAGCCATGATCGACCAGTTCGCCAGCCCCGAGCTGCTGCGCATCGTCGCCCTCACGCTGCAGGTGTCGGGCGCCGCGCTGCTGATCGCCACCCTGGCGGGCGTTCCCCTCGGCGCGCTGATCGGGCTGCTGCACTTCCCGGGCCGCCGGCTGGTGACGCTGGCGCTCTACACCGGTATGGGGCTGCCGCCGGTCGTGGTCGGGCTGTTCGTCTACCTGCTGCTGTCGCGCAGCGGGCCCCTCGGGGGCCTGGGGTGGCTGTTCACGCCTGCGGCCATGATCGTGGCCCAGGCGATCATCGCCTTCCCCCTCGTCGCCGGCCTGACCATGAGCGCGGTGTCGGGCGTCGAGCGGACGGTCCACCAGCAGGTCGTGGCCCTTGGGGCCTCGTCCTGGCAGACGGGGTGGACCGTGCTCCGCGAGGCGCGCATCGGCGTGACGGCCGCCATCGTGGCGGCCTTCGGGGGCATCATCTCGGAGGTCGGCGCGGTGATGCTGGTCGGGGGCAACATCGAGAGCCAGACGCGCGTGCTGACGACGGCCATCGTGCTCCACACGAGGCAGGGCGATTTCGCGATGGCCATGGCGCTCGGCCTCACGCTGATCGGGCTGGCGTTTGTCGCCAACGCGCTGCTGCTGCGGCTGCAGGGCACCTTCAGGGACCGGTGATGGGCGAGCAGGACCCGGTCTACCGGCTCGAGTCGGTGCAGCAGTCGTACCGCGGGCGCCTCGTGCTGGACATCGATCGGCTCGACGTCGTCCGGGGCGAGACGCTGGCGGTCATCGGGCCGAGCGGCTCGGGCAAGTCCACCCTCCTCCGGCTGCTGCAGTTCCTCGAAACATCGTCGGCGGGGCGGGTGATCTTCGAGGGCCGGCCGGTGAACGGGCGGGTGGCGCTCGCCACGCGGCGGCGCGTGAGCACCGTGTTCCAGCGGCCCATCGTGTTGACGCGATCGGTCGAGGCGAACATCGCGTACGGGATCGAGCTGCGCGGGCGGCGTCCCGACGCCGGCGAGATCCGGGGACTGCTCGACGCGCTCGACCTTGCCCCGTTGGCGCGGACGCCGGCCGTGTCGCTGTCGGGCGGAGAGGTCCAGCGGCTCGCGGTGGCGCGCGCCCTGGCGACGCGCCCCGACGTGCTCCTGCTGGACGAGCCGACGGCCAACCTCGATCCCCGTAACGTGCGCCTTGTCGAGGCGCTCATCCAGGAGCGCCGCGCGTCGGGCACCACCATCGTGTTGGCCACGCACCAGATCTTCCAGGCGCGGCGTTTGGCCGACCGAATCGCGCTGCTGCTGGAGGGGCGCATTACGGAGGCCGGGCCGGCGCAGGCCCTGCTCGACCATCCCGCCGACCCGCGCACGCGGGCGTTCCTGTCGGGGGAGATGATCTACTGAGGCGAGTCGTGACCAGCCCCCTCGCACCGTACGCGAACCCGCACGAGAGGAGGCCCCAGTGCGATCTCGGTGCCTGCGTGTCCTGATTCTCGCCGCCGTCGTGCTCGCCCTGCCGCCCACGCTGCTCCTCGCCCAGGCTCGAGGCCTGCGCGCAATCGAGGTGGAGGACATGCAGCACTGGCTGCGGTTCCTCGGCTCGAAGGAGTTCCGGGGGCGGAGTGCGCCGTCGGTCGAACTGGACCTCGCCTCGCGGTACCTCGCGGTCGAGGCGGCGAGCCTGGGGCTCGAGCCGCTGCTGCCGGACGGTTCCTTCCTGCAGGACGTGCCGGTGGAGGTGACGACGATCTCGGCGGAGCGCTCGCGGATCCGCCTGGTCTCGCCGGGCGGGGAGCTGCGGCTCGCGTTCCCGCAGGCGTTCACCTCGAGCGTGAGGGTGGCGGGTGACTGGTCGGCGTCGGGTCCGGTCGTCTTCGCCGGCTCCGCGCTCACCGGGCGGCAGCCGAAGTGGGACGACGGGGTGGCGGACCTGCGGGGCAAGTGGGTGGTGGTGCTGGAGGGGCCGGAAGCGTCGGGAACGGTCGACACGCGGCGCGAGGCGGCCGCGGCCCGGGACCGGCTGCTCAGCGACAAGGGGGCGCTCGGCGCGATCGTGGTGATCGCGCCCGAGCGCGAGGCGCGCCTGGCGGAGCGCGGGCTCGACTTCGACGTGGCCCAGCGGCTTCGCTTCCTCGACGTGGACGTGACGAATCCCGCTCCGCCGCCGGGCCCCGGTACGCAGGTGCCTCCGGTCGATCCGCTGCCGCTCAACAGCGTCGAGTTGCGCCACGAGGCCGCCGCGCACCTCCTCGGCGTGCCGGCCGCGGAGATGGCGGCGCTCGTCGAGGCCGCCGCGAAGGACCGGGTCGTAGCCCCACGCGCGCTGCCAGGCCGCACCGCCGACGTCGAGGTGTTCTTCGGGTCGCGGACGACGAGCACGCCGAACGTGGTGGCGTGGCTGCCGGGCAGCGACCCGAAGCTGCGCGGGGAGTACGTGCTGATCGGATCGCACCACGACCACAACCCGCCGCGCGAGGGCCAGGTGTTCCCCGGCGCCGACGACAACGCGTCGGGGGCGGTGGGCATGCTGGCGCTGGCGAAGGCGCTGGTCGCCGAGCGGCCGAAGCGATCGGTCGTCTTCGTGTGGCACACGGCGGAGGAGCGAGGGCTGGTGGGCGCGTACTACTTCGTGCAGCACTCGCCGGTTCCGGCCGAGAAGATCAGCGCCGTCCTCAACCTCGACATGATCAGCCGCAACGACCCCAAGGCGATCTACCTGATCGGGTCGAACAAGGTCAGCTCGGAACTGGACGCCAGCCTGCGGCGCATGAACGATCGCCACGTGCAGCTCTCGCTCGACTACAAGTACGAGGATCCCGGCGAACCGAGCCGCTTCTTCTTCCGCAGCGACCAGTACCCGTACATCCGCTACGGGATCCCGGGCGTCTGGCTGTTCTGCGGCACGACCGAGGACTACCACCGCGAGGGGGACGTCGAGGAGAAGGCCGACTACGCGAAGATGGCGAAGGTCACACGCCTCACGTACCTGGTCGCCATGGACATCGGGAACAAGCCGGCGCTGCTCAAGCTCGACCTGCACCCCGAGATCAGGACCCGCGGCCCGCACAACATGAAGGTCGTCTGGCGCCGCCAGTAAGTGGCTCTGCGTTTGCAATGCTCGACCGTACCCGGCCGACGAGGGTGTCCGGGACGGACGATGACGACGAAGGGCCGCTGGAGACTGCTCGGGTGGCTGGCGTGGTGCGCGGGGGCGTTCTCCGTTGCGGCCACGCTGCTGCCGTTCATACGAACCGACTGGTGGTGGGTGCGGGTGCTCGACTTCCCGCGCCTGCAGGTGGGCGTCCTGGCCGCGGCGACGGCGATCCTCGGCCTGCTCGTCCTCGATTGGCGGAGGCGTCGCGTCCGGGCGCTTCTCATCCTGTTGCTGGCGTCGTTCGGGTACCAGGCCTCGGAGGTGTACCCGTTCACGTTTCTCGCGTCGAAGCAGGTCGAAGCCTCCGGGGGGTGCCCGCCCTCCGGCCGCCTGACCCTCCTGATCGCCAACGTCCTGATGACGAATCGGAGCGCCGGGCCGTTCCTGCACCTGGTTCGCTTCCGGGACCCCGACCTGGTGCTCGCCACGGAAACCGACGAATGGTGGGACCGTCAGCTGCAGCGCCTTGCCGAGCGGTACCCGCACGCCGTCCGCTATCCGCTCGGGAACACGTACGGCATCCACCTGTACTCGAAGCTCGCGCTCGAGGAGCCTGAAGTGCGCTTCCTCGTGCAGCAGGGGGTTCCGTCGATCCACGCCCGGCTCAGGATGCGGTCGGGCACGCTGGTGGAGTTCCACGCCGTGCATCCGACGCCGCCGCAGCCGGAGCGCGACACGACTCCGCGCGACGTCGAGCTGATCCTGGTCGGCCGGCAGGTGAACGGAGACGGGCGGCCGACCATCGTCGCCGGCGACCTGAACGACGTCGGGTGGTCGGCGACCACGAGGCAGTTCCAGGAGGTCAGCGGCCTGCTCGATCCCCGCGTCGGGCGGGGGCTGTACGCGACGTTCAACGCCAACTGGCCGCTGCTCCGCTGGCCGCTCGACCACGTGTTCGTGGACCGATCCTTCCGCCTGTTCCGCCTCGTGCGCGAGGGCGACATCGGCTCGGATCACTTCCCGATCTACGTGGAGGTGTGCCGCCAGTAGCTGTGTCCGAAATGGGGCCAGGCCCCATTTTGCACACCACGCCGTGACACCGAAATGGGGCCAGACACCGAAATGGGGCCAGGCCCCATTTCGCACACCACGCCGTGCCGGCGGCCGGCGGCCAGCCGCAAGCTGTCTAGAACCGGTAGCTGATCCCCGACATCAGGCGCGTCTGCGTGGCGTCGTCGTCGAGGACGCGTTCGAGGGTGGCGAGCAGCGACATCCGACGCGGCAGGCGGATGGTGCTCGAGAGCGAGGCGCGGCGCGTGCGCGGGCGCGTCTCGATCGTGAAGCCGCTGGCCGACACGAAACGGATGACCGAGAGCGACGAGCCGTAGTCGCCGGTGAGGTAGACGCCGCCTCCGAACGAGCGGCCCACCGAGACGTACCAGGAGTTGAACGACCGGCCGTCGCCGCCCTTCATCCGCGAGTCGGAGGCGCTGAGGTCGAGGCCGGTGCGGGCGAGATCGTTGAGGAAGAACCCGTAGGTGAACCGGTCGGTGCTGCGGTCCTGGCGATTGTTCCGGTCCTGCCCGTAGCCGCCGAAGACCCGGATGCCGCGCGCCGGGGTGAGGGTGACCCGCCCCGAGGCCGACTGGAAGCGCAGCCCTTCGAGCGCCCGGGGCAGCACGGGCCGGCCGTCCAGCTGGTCGCGGAGGAGCGTCCGCGCGTCGATCGAGCGGCCCCGGTGATAACTTCCCTGCAGCTCGAGGAACGAGCTGGCGGTGTAGCGGGCGGTGCCGAAGAAGTAGCCGAGGTCGCCGCCGCCCGACACGCCCGGCCCGCCCATCTCGTACTGCGCCGCCTGGTAGACGAACAGCTTCCGGCCGACGGGCAGGAAGTTGGTGGTGACGAGTACCGATCGCTCGGTCCGGCCGCGGTCCCGCAGGTACACGTAGCCGAGCACGTGGCGGCGTGCGCCGGTTCCGTCGAACGCGACGAGGCCGCCGGCCTTGGTGACATCGCGCTCGTACCCGGCGTCGAGGATCTTCGGATCGAGGCCGCCGAACAGGCCGGCGCGCCAGCGGCCGCGGGCCGCGCCCGCCTTCTGTCGCACCTCGACGAGGCCGCCGCCGAGCGAGCCGAGTCCGCCCAGGTCGTTCAGCCACATCTGCCCCGCGCGGAGGCCGACGCGGCCCCCCATCAGCCGGGCCCCGACGTAGGCGTCGTAGATCGACACGCGCCGCGCCCGCCCGTCCTCCCCGGGGTAGCCGGCCAGCCGCAGGTCGGCGCGGTACTCGTAGGCGGCATCCTCCGCGGTGCGCGACTCCACGGTGAACGTGCCGATCAGCTCGGTGAGCGACTGCGACTCGCCGCCGTCCGGAGTCGTCGAGGCGGCGCTGCTGAAGAACGAGACGCGGCCCCAGGCCGGGCTGCCCTGCGCCGAGGCCCACGAGGCCGTCGCGAGGAGGCCGGCCGCCAGGATCGCCGCGTGAAGTCGGGGGCTGGGGGGCATGGTGGCCTCAGTCTCCGCGTCCGTTGGGGTGGCAGGCGTAGCACGCCTGCGAGTCGTACCGATAGCCCGAGACCCCTTGGTGGTGTCCGTCCGTTTCGGCGCGGCCGTGGCACGTGGTGCACGAGAAGAGGGCGAAGTTGCTCGGGACGGTGTGACACGCCGAGCACGGACGCCCCGCGTGCGGCCCCGAGGTGATCGGGAACCGCGTGTGGTTGAAGCGGCCGTCGTCCCACGATCCGTCGCTGGCGCGGTGGCACGACTCGCAGCTGGTGGGGAAGCCCGAGCCGGCGTGGTTGGGGTCGCGCGTCGCGTCGTAGTCGGACCGGTGGCACCCGTAGCAGTCGCGCGGCGTCCCGGCGTAGCGGCCGTTCCCATGGCACGCCGAGCACGGCGCCTGCGCGTGGCGGCCGACCAGCGCGAAGACCTGGTTGTGGTTGAAGCTCGCCGTCCACGACGAGGCCGATGCCGAGTGGCACGCCTGGCAGGCGGTCGGGAAGCCGGCCGCGGCGTGATTCGGGTCGCGCGTGCGCTGGTAGTCGTCGAGGTGGCACCCGACGCACTCGCGCGCGGTGCCCTTGTAGACGTTGTTGACGTGGCACGCGGCGCACGGCTGCGTGGCGTGGACGCCGAGGAGGGGGAACACCTGCGCGTGGTTGAAGGCCGCGCCGCGCCACGAGGTGTCGGTGGCTCGGTGGCAGGCCTCGCACGCGGTGGGGAAGCCGGCCGCGGCGTGGTTGGGCGACTGCGTGCGCTGGTAGTCGTCCTGGTGGCAGCCGACGCACTCGCGCGGCGTGCCGCTGTAGACACCGTTGACGTGGCACGCGGCGCACGGCTGCGTGGCGTGGACGCCCACCAGCGGGAAGATGGCCTGGTGGTTGAAGGCGCCGCTGCCCCAGGTGCTGGCCGTCTGGCGGTGGCAGGCCTCGCAGGTGGTCGGGAAGCCCGCCTCGACGTGGTTCGGGTTCCGCGCGCGCCGGTAGTCCTCCTCGTGGCAGCCGAAGCAGTCGAGGCGCGTGTTGATGAAGGTGCCGTTCTTGTGGCAGTTGTCACACCGCAGCACGGCGTGGGCGACGTTCAGCGCGTAGCCGGTCCTCGCCGTGTGATTCCAGGTGACGGCGGTCCAGCTGGTCGGCCGGTGGCACTGCTCGCACTGGCTGCCGAGCCTGAGGTGGTAGCGGTCGTCCTGGCGCCGCGCCCAGTGGCAGTCGAAGCACTGGGTCGGCGTTCCCCTGGTCACGCCGCTGACGTGGCAGCTCGCGCACGGAACCGCCAGGTGACGGCCCTCGAGCGGGAACTGGCCCGACTTGTGGAACGCGCGTGACGCGGTGGCCCACCGTTCCGGCTCGTGGCAGGTTTCGCAGGACGGCCCCAGCGCGCCGTGGTGCGCGTCGTCGTTCGCGTGGCACGAGGCGCAGGCGGTGCCCATCCCGCGGTAACGAACGGCCGTGCCCTTCCCCCCGGGGAAGTTCGCCTCCTCCGGGCGGTGGCAGGCCCGGCAGGTGAGCGTGGCGTGCGCTCCGACGAAGAACCGCTCGAGCCCCGCGCCCCGGTGCGTGTAGGTGGCGATCTTGAAGCCGTCGGTGGCGTGGCAGGTCTCGCAGCGGTCGCCAAGCTGCGCCAGGTGGACGTCCGTGTGGCACGACGCGCACGAGGTGGCCGTGCCCCGGTAGCGGACGGATCCGCCCGGTTCGGCCGCCTTGTGGCAGGCGGAGCAGGCGACGGCCTGGTGCCGGCCGGTCAGGGCGAAGCGGGTCGTCGCGTGAGAGAAGCCGGACGCCGCGAACCCCGCATCCTCGACGCGGTGGCAGGTCTCACACCCGGCGCCGAGATCGCCGCGGTGCGCGTCCACGTGGCAGCCGGCGCAGGCGGTGCCGATCGACTTGAAGTGCCACGCCCCGATGGCGGCCGGCGGGGCGGACGCGGTCCCGGTGGGGCGCCCCGCGATCCGCCAGACGTGCGGGCGCGCCTGGCCTCCGTGACAGGCGGCGCACGGAGCGGCCTGGTGCGCCCCCTTGAAGAACGGCGCAAGCGTGGCCGCGTGCGAGTAGGCCGTCACGGGCCGGAAGGCGGTGGTGCCGTGACACGCCTGGCAGGCGTCCCCCGCCTCGCCCGTGTGCACGTCGGGGTGGCACGAGGCGCAGTTGCTCGACAGCCCCGCGAACAGGACGGGCCGCTCGGTCCGGCCCGCCCGCGAGGGGGCCAGCGTCGAGGCGTTCTTGTGGCACTGCCCGCAGGGGAGCGAGGCGTGACGCCCGGTCAGCGCGAATTTCGTCCCCTTGGCGTGGTCGAACGGCGCCGCCGCGAAGCCGGTCTCCTTGTGGCAGGCGCCGCAGTCCTGCTTGAACTGCCCCTGGTGCACGTCCGCGTGGCAGTTCGCGCACCGGTCGGCCTTCAGCGCCACCCGCACGGCCGGCTGCTTGTGGCAGCTCGCGCAGGGCACCGAGGCGTGGCGGCCGGCCAGCGGGAACGAGGTCCGCGCGTGATCCATCTTCCGCGTCTGCCACGCGTCGTTCGCGTGGCAGGACGTGCAGTCGGCTCCGAGCGCCGCGCGGTGCGGGGATCGATGGCAGTCGGTGCACGCGGCGAACTTCAGGCCCGTGAACGCGCGGTTGACGTGGCAGCGCGCGCAGTCCACCTTGCGGTGCGCGCCGACCAGGGGAAAGCGCGTGCGGGCGTGGTCGAAGGCACCGCGGGCGGCGGCGAACCGCACGGCGGTCGAGTGGCACGTCGTGCAGGTGGGCCCCAGGGACCCCTTGTGCGGGTCGGCGTGACACGAGGCGCACGAGGGGCGCAACGTCAGGAACGACCGGGTCTTGTGGCAGCGGGCGCACTCGCGCGCCAGCGGGGCGTGCAGCCCGTCGAGCGGGAAGCCGGTCTCGCCGGGGTGATCGAAGTCCTTCGGGTCGAAGGGGCGCAGCTCGGCGTCCAGGCCGGCGTGCTCGGCATGGCACCCGACGCACTGGTCGCCGGCGTCCCGGTGGACTCCCTTGCGCGCCGCGATCCGTTCGGCGATCGGCTTGTGGCACGACAGGCACTTCGAGGCGGCCACCTGGTGCCCCGGCTCATGGCACTTCTGGCAGTTGGCGATGCCCTCGAGCGAGGCGTGCGCGCGCGACAGCGGCCCCGGCGACACCAGCGCCCCGACCTGCGCCCACGCCACGCCAGGGAGCAGCAGCACAGCCAGGACGAGGACAAGCCCCTTGGTGTCCTTCGTGGTCGAACCGTCGTGGACGCGCGATGCCGCGCGGCGCGCTCGTGTGTCGTTCGTGGTCAACACGTGTGCCTCACCACGGCAGGAACGCGTAACCGAGGTACAAAGCCAGGGAGACGTGGAGCGCCGCGATCACGAACATGACGTACACCAGGGGCTGGTGGAACACGTGCCACATCGCAAAGAGCCTGCGCGTCCGCTCGAGGTAGCGGAGGCGCCGCAGCAGGAACGACCGCTCGCGCGACAAGGACATCGCGTCGTGGACGAGGTCGGGCGGCGCCCCGGCGCGGAGGAGGGCGCGCCGCGAGCGCCGCCGCGCCAGCGCCTGGCGGAGCGGTTCGGCCAGCGACGACAGCCGCCCTGCGGAACCGGGCCCGGCGTCCGGCATCAGCGGCTGCACGAGGGCGGCCGAGAGGCCGATGGTGGCCAGCTCCGCGCGCAGCTGGTTCGCCCGCCCCACGATCTCCTCGTACCCCATCTCCACGCCCCGGATCGTCCGCGGCATGCGCACGTAGAGGTACCGGCCGACGAACCCGGAGACGACCACCAGCACCATCGACCAGAAGGCGACCGAGATCAGGCCGTTGAACTTCATCGCCGCGTGGAAGGTGACGAGCACCGGCCCGACGATCCCGCAGAAGATGTGGACGTTGAGCCAGCGCCGCAGTTGGCCGAGCCGCGCCAGGCGCTTCCACTTCTTGCGGACCGAGTAGATGACGGGCACCGTCATCATCAGCAGCCCCGCCATCCCGAGCGAGTGACCGAGCCAGCCGGAGGGGCGCAGCACCGGGTGAGCGGGGGTGTAGGCGCGCACGCGGAGCGGCGTCCCGTAGTAGTCCCACCCTCCCGCGACGACCAGGATCAGCCACGCGGTCGCCGCGGTGGCCGCCGCGCTCACCACCAGGACGTGGGAGAGGCTCGACGGCTTCAGCCACTCCTCGCGCTTCGCCGGGCGCACCGTCGCGGGAACGGTTCGGTCCACCTCACGCCTCCAGCTCGCAGTCACCCCGGACGGTGGTGACGCACGGCAGCACCCACCCGTCGCGCCGCTCGTCCTCGTCGAGAAGGTCCGACGCGCAGTCGGCCTCGCCCGAGGTCAGCCGCGTCCGGCAGGTGCCGCAGACGCCCCCGCGGCAGACCGACGGGATGCCGACGCCGCCGCGCTCGGCCACATCGAGGAGGCTCTCGCCCGGGCCGGCCTCCACCACCCGCTTGGCCAGGGCGAAGGTTACCTGCGGAACCTTGTCGCTGGCAAGTTGCGCAGCCTGCACCGGCTGCGCGCCCGCCACCGCCGCCTCGAAGGCCTCCGCTCGCACCTGCGAGGCGGGGACGCCGGCCGCCTCGATCATCTCGCGCATCGCGTCGATCATCGGCAGGGGGCCGCACAGCATGAACAGGCAGCCGGCCGGCTCGGCGACCAGCTGGCGCAGCGCCGCCGCGTCCACCCGCCCGTGGCGGTAGCCCTCGTGACGCTCGCCGGTGAGCGTGATCACCACGCGCACCTGCGGGTGGTGCCGGGCGACGAGCGACAGCTCGTCGCCGAACGCGAGGTCGTCGAGCGACTTCACCGAGTAGATCAGCGTCACGCGGCGCGACGGTTCGGCGGCGACCGCGTGACGCAGCATGCTGAGCAGCGGGGTGATGCCGATGCCCCCCCCCATCAGCACGATCGGCCGGTCGTCGGCCTCGGGGTAGACGAAGGGGCCAGCCGGCGGTCCGATGGTGAGCATCACGCCGGGGCGGAGGGTTGCGTGCAGCAGGCTCGAGGCCGGCCCCTGGCGCTTCACGGAGATCTCGACGTAGCCGGGTGGTTCAGGCGCCGAGCTGATCGAATAGCAGCGGGTGAGCGGGCGCCCGTCGGTCTGGAGGCGGACCGTCAGGAACTGGCCCGCCTTGAAGGTGAAGCCGGGTGGACGCGCCAGCCGGAAGGTCCGGATGCTCGCCGTCTCCTCGTGCACCGCGAGAACCGGGACCGGGACGAACCCCTTCGCGGCCGAGGGCGTCGTCCCGGGCGACCCTGTGGCCGCCGGACGTGTCGTGGCCGCCGCGCGGGCGGGCGGCGCCGCGGTTCGGGCCGGGGCTGGAGGCGGCGGCGCCAGCCACTCGCAGGCAATGAACCACGCCAGGTGCGCGGCCAAACTCGCGGCCACGCCCGCCAGCGTCGGCAGCGCCCACGGCGCCGCGGTCAGCGCGAGCGACGGGAGCGCGAGCAGCAGGACGCGCGGGGGGCGGCCGCGGTGCAGCCGGAGCACCAGCATCGCGGCGTGAACGGTCGTCGCGAACGCCAGCCAGGAAGACGGCATGGCCGTCGTCGAATCAAACATGCTTGCCGAGTCCGCCGACTCGGCTGCAAGGGCGATACCAAGGATGAGGTGGTGCTTGTGCCCGGGGGATCAAGCGGCCCAAGTGCTTGAGCGCAGCGCTCTTAGGCCACAGGGTCCGACCGCCGGCGGCTCAAAGAGGCCCAAAAGGGTCGGATTATCGTGATGATGTAATCCCTACGCCGTCGCAGCGGGGGACGTCAGCCCACGGTCCTTTCGCATCGCCCGGAGCTTCCACAGCTTGTACACCGCTGGGTAGACGAGCAGTTCGAGCAGGAACGACGTGGCGAGCCCGCCGATCATCGGCGCCGCGATCCGCTTCATGACGTCAGCCCCGGCCGAGGTCGACCACATGATCGGCAGCAGGCCCATGAACGCGGCCGCGACCGTCATCATCTTCGGCCGGGCGCGCTTGACCGCGCCGTGGACGATCGCCTCGTCCAGGTCGGACTCGCGTCCGCAGCCGCCCCGCTTCGCGTATTCCTCGTACGACAGGTCCAGGAACAGCAGCATGAAGACGCCGGTCTCGGCGTCGAGCCCCAGCAGCGCGATCATGCCCACCCAGGCGGCGATCGACACGTTGTAGTCGAGGAGGTAGAAGAGCCAGATCGCGCCGATGGCCGAAAACGGCACGGCCAGCATGACGAGCCCCGCCTTGAACGCCGACTTGCGTGTTCATGTAGAGCAGCACGAAGATCAGCGCGAGCGTGATCGGCACGACGATCTTCAGCCGCTCGCGCACCCGCAGCATGTTCTCGTACTGACCGCTCCACTGCAGGACGTACCCGGCCGGCAGCGCGAGCTGTCGCGGCGACCAGCCTCTTGGCCTCCTCGACGTAGCTGCCCACGTCGCGACCGGCGATGTCCACGAACACGTAGCCCGCCAGGAACGCCGTTCTCGTTCCGCAGCATGGACGGTCCGGTCGAGCACGCGGATGTCGGCGACCTGCTCGAGCGGCACCTGCGCGCCGGTCGGCACGGGCACGAGCACCCGCCGCAGCCGCGACAGGTCGTCGCGCAGCTCGCGGGGGTAGCGCACGTTGACGGGGTACCGCTCGCGCCCTTCGATCGTCGTCGTCACGTTCTCGCCGCCGATGGCCGACATGATCACCGATCTGCAGCTGCGTCGATGGTCAGGCCGTAGCGCGCCAGGTCGTCGCGCCGCGGCACGAAGTCCACGAAGTTGCCGCTCGTCACCCGCTCGGCGAAGACGCTCCGCGTGCCCGGCACCGGGCCGCAGGATCTCCTCGATGCGCTGGCCGATCGCGCTCGATCGTCGCCAGGTCGGCGCCCATCACCTTGATGCCGACCGGCGTTCGCACGCCGGTCGTCAGCATGTCGATCCGGCCCTTGATCGGCATCGTCCAGGCGTTGCTGACGCCCGGCATCCGGAGGGCCTGGTCCATCTCGTCGACCAGCTCGTCCCACGAGATCCGGTCGGGCCAGACGGGGCGCAGGAGCGGGCTGGACGCCAACCCGGGGACGCGGTCCGAGTACCAGCGCTGGCACGTGCCGCCACTCCGTCCCGGGCTTCAGGACGACCGTCGTTTCCATCATCGAGAACGGCGCCGGGTCGGTCGACGTCTCGGCGCGGCCCGCCTTGCCCATGACGCTCTCCACCTCGGGGAAGCGGCGCAGCACCGCGTCCTGCCGCTGCATCAGGTCCTGCGCCTGCGCCACCGAGATGCCGGGCAGCGTCGTCGGCATGTAGAGGATGGTTCCCTCGTTCAGCGGCGGCATGAACTCGGACCCGAGCTTGAAGTAGACCGGCACGCTGACGGCGACCGCGAGCGAGTGCCAGCGGCGATGACGGTCTTCGGGAGACCGGAGCACGAACCGGCACGCCGGGTCGTACACCCTGAAGATCGCCCGGCTGATCGGGTGCCGCTCCTCGGCGTAGTATCGGCCCGACCAGCGCCGTCGTGGCGAGCCGCGCGAGCCAGCGCGGCCGGAACGACAGACGGGTCCATGCGCGTGAAGAGCATGCGCATGGCCGGGTCGAGCGTGATGGCCAGGATGGCGGCAATGGCCATCGCGAGGTTCTTCGAGTACGCGAGCGGCTTGAAGAGGCGCCCTTCCTGATCGACCAGCGCGAAGATCGGCAGGAAACGCCACGGCGATGACCAGCAGCGAGAAGAAGACCGAGGGGCCGACCTCCTGCAGCGCCTCGAGCCGGACGGCGTGGAAGTCGCCCTTCCGCCCCTCCGCCTGCCACCGGTGCAGCTTGTTGTAGGCGTTCTCGACCTCGACGATCGCCCCGTCCACCAGCACGCCGATGGAGATGGCGATCCCGGCGATCGACATGATGTTCACCGTCACGCCCATGAAATACATCGGGATGAAGGCGAGCAGCACCGAGACGGGGATCGTGACGATCGGGACGATGGCCGATGGAATGTGCCAGAGGAAGATCAGGATCACGAGCGAGACGATGATCATCTCGATCACCAGCTCGTGCTTCAGCGTCGCGATGGCGCGCTCGATGAGCGTCGAGCGATCGTAGGTGGTGACGATCTCGACGCCCTTCGGGCAGCGAGGGCTGGAGGTCCTTGATCCGCTGCTTGACCGCGTTGATGACGTTCAGCGCGTTCTCGCCGTGGCGCATGACGACGATGCCGCCGACCGCCTCGCCGCGTGCCGTCGAGGTCGGCAACGCCGCGGCGGATCTCGGGGCCGAGCTCGACGCGGGCGACGTCGCGCAACAGGACCGGCACGCCGCCCTGCGTCGACCTTCAGCGACGATCTGTCTCGAAGTCGCCGAGCGTGCGGGCGTAGCCGCGCCCGCGCACCATGTACTCGCGCCCGCTCCACTCGATCAGTCGCCCGCCCACCTCGTTGTTGCTCTTGCGGACGGCCGTCGACCACCTCCTCGAGCGGCAGGTCGTAGGCGGCCAGCTTGTTGGGATCGACGGTGATCTGGTACTGGCGGACGAAGCCGCCGATCGAGGCGACCTCGGACACGCCGGGCACCGCCTGCAGGGCGTACCGCACCGTCCAGTCCTGCAGCGACCGCAGTTCCTCGGGCCCGCAGCGTGCCGGTGCGATCCGCCGAGCACGTACTGGAAGACCCAGCCGACGCCGGTCGCGTCGGGCCCCAGCTCGGTCTGGACCCCCTCGGGCAAGCCGCGGCTGGATCTTCGACAGGTACTCGAGCACGCGGCTGCGCGCCCAGTAGATGTCGGTGCCGTCCTCGAAGACGACGTAGACGTACGAGAACCCGAAGTCCGAGAAGCCGCGGATCGCCTTCACGTGCGGGTGCGCCGAGCAGCGCGGTGGTGATCGGGTAGGTGACCTGGTCCTCGATGATGTCGGGCGACCGGTCCCACTTGCGAGTAGATGATGACCTGGGTGTCCGAGAGGTCCGGCAGCGCGTCGAGCCGGATGCTCTTCAGAACGTAGAACGCCGCGACGACGAGGGCCGCCGTCGCGAGGAGGACGAACGCCCGGTTCTTCGCGGAGAACGCGATGACTCTCCGGATCATGCCGGGACCTCGGCTCGCCGGCTGACTTGGGCTGCCGGCGTGGCGCTGGCCGGCGCTGCGCCTGGCCGCCGATGGCGGCCCGCGCAGGCGCGACTCGGAGTCGAGCAGGAAGTTGGCGGCCGTCGCCACGCGCTCGCCGCCCTCACGCCCTCGCTGCAGCACGGCCTTGCCCGTCGGCCCGGAGCCCGACCTGCACCTCGCGCGGCTCGAAGTGGCCGGGGCCTGTCTCGACGAACACCACCTGGCGCGTGCCCGAGTCGATGACCGCCGAGTCGGGGACGACGACGCCGCTCGCGCGGCGCGCTCGAGCTCGACGTTGACGAACATGCCCGGCTTGAGCACCAGGCGGGGATTCGCGAACTCGAGGCGCACCTGGATCGTCCGGCTCTCGATATCGATCGTCGGGTAGACGAGGCTGACGCGGCCCGCGCAGGGAGACGGCCGGGTCGTACTGCAGCGTCACGGTGGCCGGCCGCCCGACGCGCGCGGCCGCCGCCTCGGCCTCGTAGACCTGCGCCGACGACCCAGACGCGCGACAGGTCGGTCAGCGTCAGCAGATCGGCATCCCCGGCTCGATCTTGTGCCCCTCGACGCACGGATCTTCTCGCTGACGTAGCCGCTGAACGGCGCGCGGAACACGATGGTCCGCTGCGGCTTGCCCGGTGCGGTCGAGCTGCTCGACGAACTCCGGCGGCACGTCGAACAGCTCGAGTCGGCGGCGCGCCGCCGAGGCCAGGTCCTCGGCCGCCGCGTCGCACTTCCGGCAGCGACGACTGGCGAACTCGTCGGCGGTCTGCCGCGCGCGCAGGTATTCCTCCTGGCTGGCCAGCAGCTCGGGCGAGTACAGCTCGAACAGCGGGTCGCCGGCCCTGCACGATCTGGCCGACGGCGTTGACGTGCAGCTTCTCGACCCAGCCGCCGACCTTCGTCGTGACGTGGCGGACGCGCGTCTCGTCCGGGACGACGTTGCCGACGGCGCGGACCGTCGTCACGACGCTGTCGGAGGTCGCCTCGACCGTCCGCACGCCGGCCAGCCCCGCGGCTTCGGCGTCGGCGTGCACGGGCGCCAGGCCATCGGGGACGGACGCCCAATGTCGCGGTCGCCACCTTCACCAGGGTCATGCCGCAGATCGGGCAGTTGCCCGGCTTGTGCGACCGCACCTCGGGGTGCATCGGGCACGTGTAGACGTCCGTGTGGCCCTCGTGCCCGGCGGACACGGCCTCGCCCGGCTGACGGCGCTTGTCAGATCGCCCGCCCAGCCGGCGACGATGATGATCGCGCAGGAAGAGCGCCAGGACACTGCCGAGGGCCAGCCAGGCACGGCGGGGGAGTCGGCGGTGGGGCGTGGAAGGCGGGTTCATCAATGGCTCCATGTGCTCACAGCGTGGCGTTCGCAACCGGGTCGAGCAGGGCAGCGAGGCGCGCCTGGGCGGTGTAGCGATCGGCCTCGCGCCCGGCCAGCTCGGCGCGCAGGTCGATCCAGCGGCGGAACTCGTCGAGCACCGACACGAAGTCGCCGCGGCCGGCGAGGTAGCTGGCTCGGGTGGCGTCGAGAGCGGCGCTGTTCTGCGGCAGCAGGCCGTCGCGGTACCGCTCGATCTGCTCGAGCGCATTGCGGTACTCGGCGAGCAGGCTGGCGGCCCGCGAGCGCGACCTCGATCTGCCGTCGACGCGAGCTCGAGCTGCCGCCGCCCGGCGCTCGCCTTCCGCCGCCGCGACGAGCGGCTGCTGCTTGCGCTTCTTCCAGAACGGCAGCTCGACGCCGACGTTAAGATTCACCATCCGGTCGAGGCCGCCCTGCCAGTAGACGCCGGCCCCGACGCTCCACGAGGGCTTCAGCTCGGCGCGCGCGGCCTCGACCTCGCGCGCCGGCGGCTTCCAGCCTCGCGACTGCCGCACCGCGACCGCGGGAGCCGCGCGGGATGCTTCGCCGGCCAGCCTGTCCGCGGAGACGGGCAGTCCGGGCGGCGGCAGAGCGGCCACCGAACCGATGGGGGCTTCAGGGGCGTCGTCGGTCAGCCCGTTGAGGGCGGCCTGGACGAGAGTCCGCCCGGTCTGCAGGTCGGCCTGCCGCTGGCCGAGACGGGTCTGCTCGAGCTGGACGCGCAGGAGGCTCGCCTGGTCGGCGCCGCCCGCGGTGTAACGCGCCGACACGGTGTATTCGAGCAAGCGGACGAATCTGGGCGGCGTCGCCCAGCACGGCCTGCTCACGGTCGATGGCGTAGAGCCGCGCGTACTGCACGCGGACCTCGGTCGCGACGTCGGCGGCGAGCAGGCGCTGCTCGGCGGTGCGGAGCGACGCCTCGGCCGTCGCGATCGCACGGCGTGCGCCGCGGCGGTTGCCGCCGAGGAGGCCCTGGCGAACCGACACCCCCGTCATCGACCCGGGGTCCGAGCCGATCGTGTAGCGCGGGAAGTTGAAGGACTGGTACTCGACCT
This sequence comes from uncultured Acidobacteriota bacterium, assembly GCA_963813585.1. GTDB lineage: Bacteria > Acidobacteriota > Vicinamibacteria > Vicinamibacterales > Fen-181 > JARKSS01. The sequence continues at coordinate 4,431,597 of CAWEZL010000001.1, read as the reverse complement.
CGATCATCGGGTCGGGGAGGGCGTCGGCGGCGACGAGGGCGAATCGAGCGGACTCGATGCGCTCGCGGCGCGCGGCGAGCGACGGCGCGCGCCCGAGGGCTCGCTCGACCAGAGCCTCGACCGAAGGCGCCACGGGGGCGGTGACCGCGGCAGGCGATGGCTGGGCCTGGATCGTCGGTGCGGCGGCCGAAAGCAGCAGGGCGGCCAGCAGGCACGGCACGAGCGGGGGAAGTCGATCCACCATGACCTTCTCGGATGACTGAAGTAGGATTCGGTCGTCGCGCTGAACGTTGGAAGGGCAAGCGCGGTGCCAGGAGGCCATCGGCCCGGCCTGTCTCGTTTCGTTCCGAAAGTGGCTTGATCGTGGACTGGGCGACGGCGGTCCTGGCGCGGCAGCGATCGATTTCAGGCAGCCCGGCCGGCCGGTGCGGCATATCAGACAGTAGCGCCGGCCCCCGTGCCGGTGGAGTAGCGCCGGCCTCCGTGCCGGCGAGACAGGCTTGCGCTGGCGGCGCCGGAGGTGCCAACGTGGGAGAGATGTCCGACTCGACCCCCGCGCGGTGGGTGGCGCTGCTCGCCGCCGTGGCGGCGATCTCGGCGCTCCACTACGTCACGCCGCTCGGCGCACTCGTCCTCCACGCCGTCTATCAGCGCCTGTACTACGTCCCGGTCATCCTGGCGCCTACTGGTTCGGCGTGCGAGGCGGCCTGCTGGCGGCCGTCGTCAGCTCGATCGCCTACGCGCCGCACATCCACACGGCCTGGTCGCACAACCCGCCGTACACCGTGAGCCAGTACGCCGAGCTGGTGGTCTTCCTCTCGCCTGGGCGTCGCGGTCGGGCTCATCGCCTCGCACGAGCGGCGGCTGACGAACCGGTACCGCGAGGCGGCCGAGTCGCTCGAGCGCGCCAACCGCGAGCTGCGCGAGTCGGGCGAGCAGCTGCGCCGCGCCGAGCGGCTGTCGGCCCTCGGCGAGATTGCGGCCGGCCTGGCGCACGAGATCCGGAACCCGCTGGCCGGCGTGAAGGGCGCGCTCGAAATCGTCAGCTCGCGCGCGGTCGGCAGGGCACGCCCGAGGCCGAGTTCTCGGGAATCGCGACGCGCGAAGCTGCAGCGGCTCGAGGGACTCGTCCAGGAGTTCCTCGACTACGCCCGGCCCCGGCCGCCCCGGCTGCGGCCCGGCGGACCTGCCGGATGTCATTGCGCCGCGTGGTCGGCCTCCTCGGCCCGCAGGCCGAACGCGCGGGCGTCGTCCTCGCAGTCGAGGACGGCGAAGCACGTCCCGGCGGCCTGCGCATCGACCCCGAGCAGATCCAGCAGGTCCTCGTCAACGTCGTGCTCAACGCGATCCAGGCGAGCCCGCGCGGCGGCCGCGTGTCGGCTGCGGTGCCGGCGCCGAGGACGGGCGCTGCCTGGTCGACGTGGCCGACCAGGGGTCCGGGCGTGTCCGCCCGAGGCGCGGGCGCGCATCTTCGAGCCGTTCTTCACCACGAAGGAGCGCGGCACGCGGCCTGGGCCTCGCGATCAGCCAGCGGATCGTCGTCGGCCCACGGCGGCGAGATCCGGATCGACGCCCGGGACGGGCGGAGGCACCACCGTCGAGATCCCGCTGCCGCTGTCCGGCGAGCCGGAGCCGTCGGACGCCTGCCATGAGCGACCCGAAGACGGTCCTCCTGATCGACGACGACGAGAGCCTGCGGCGGGTCGTCGAGTACAACCTGCGCGAGGACGGCTACGAGGTGGTGACGGCCGCCGACGGCCGGAGCGGGCTGCAGCGCTTCCAGGAGTCGGCCGTCGACCTGGTGCTGACCGACGTCCGGATGCCCGAGATGGACGGCGTCGAGCTGCTGACGCACCTGAAGGCGATGCAGCCGGACCTGCCCGGTCATCGTGCTGACCGCGCACGGCACGATCGACGCGGCGGTCGAGGCGATGAAGGTCGGCGCCTTCGACTACCTGACCAAGCCGTTCTCGCGCGACCAGCTGAAGGCCTCGGTGCGCAAGGCCCTCGAGCTGGGCGCGCTCGCCAGCGAGAACCGGCAGCTGCGGCAGATCGTGCGCGAGCGCTTCTCGTTCGCGAGCATGATCGCCGGGTCGCGAGCCATGCGCGGCGGTCACCGACACGGCGTCGCGCGTCGCCGCCAGCGACACGACCGTGCTGCTCGAAGGGGAGAGCGGCACCGGCAAGGAACTGCTGGCCAAGGCCATCCACGTGAACAGCGCCGCGGAGCCGCGGGCCGTTCGTCACCGTCAACTGCGCGGCGATCCCCGAGCACCTGCTCGAGTCGGAGCTGTTCGGCCACCGGCGCGGCGCGTTCACCGGGGCGGTTGCCGACAAGCAGGGCAAGTTCGAGGCCGCCAATCGGGGCACGATCTTCCTCGACGAGATCGGCGAGCTGCCGCTGCTGCTGCAGGTGAAGATCCTGCGCGTGCTGCAGGAGCGCGAGGTGGACAAGGTCGGCGAGACGCGCCCGATCAAGGTCGACGTGCGCGTCATCGCGGCGACCAACCGCGACCTGGAGAAGATGACGGCCGACGGCGCGTTCCGCGAGGACCTCTACTACCGCCTGGCGGTCGTCTCCATCCGCGTGCCGCCGCTGCGCGAGCGGGCGGACGACATCCCGCTGCTCGTCGATCACTTCCTCGCCAAGCACGCCGCAGCGGCTCGAGCGCCCGCGGCCGGCGGTGGACAAGGCGGTGTACGCGGCGTTCAACCTGCTACGCCTGGCCGGGCAACATCCGCGAGCTGGAGAACGTGATCGAGCGGGCGCTGGTCCTCGACCGCGACGGCGTCCTCGGCCTCGACGACCTGCCCGAGCGGCTGCAAGGCCAGCGGCCAGCGGTTCGGCAACCTGCGAATCGAGCTGCCGGACGAGGGGATCTCGCTCGAGGACGTCGAGCGCGAGCTGCTGCTGGCGGCGCTCGAGAAGCACAACTGGAACCAGACCCGCGCGGCCGCGTACCTCAACATCACCCGCAGCACGCTGCTCTACCGGATGCAGAAGTTCGGCCTGGAGCGCCCGAAGAGCGAACCCTGATCACCACGTGGACCCGTCGGGGTATGCTTGCCTGCAGCGCGCCCGCGGGCGGGGCGCGGGAAAGGCGTTCGATGGTGCCGGTCCTCGCGTTCGTGGCGGCCCTGGTGGTCGGCTCGTTCCTCGAATACCTCGGGCACCGGCTGATGCACCTGCGGTGGGTGCTGGGCCACCGTCACATCCAGCACCACGTCAGGGGCTGGGGCCAGGGCGTCCTCGGCGAGTTCCGCGACTACCTCTACGGACTGCCGGTCGTCGGCTGGTTCGGGTTCCTGCACTCGGTCGAGGCCGGCGTCGCCTTCGCGGTGGGCACGCTCGTCTACGCCTTCTTCGCCGGCTACAGCCACCAGCTCAACCACGAGCGCCCCGAGCTGGTGTTCTGGATGCCGCGGCCCGTGCACCACCTGCACCACGCGCGTCAGCCTCTGGAAACACAACTTCGGGATCAGCACGGACATCTGGGACCGCGTGTTCGGGACCTACCGCGTCGTCGACTGGACGCCGGCGAGCCGTCCCTTCGACCACTCCCTGCGCGAGTTCGGGCGAATCTGGTGGAGGAGATACAGCGGGCCGCAGGCCGGGAACTAGTGGAGGGCTCGCGGCTGCGAGCTGGGGACCAGGAATGAGCATCATCTCGTCCAGGGGAGCGGCGCTCGCGACCGCCTTGTTGTTCTCGTCCTCGCTGCTTGCGCAGCAGCCAGCGCTGTCGCCCGAGGTGCAGCGCGCGGCCATCCGCGAGCTGAGCGCACTGGTGTCGCTGCCCAACGTGGCCACCGAGCCGGGCGACATCCGCAAGAACGCCGAGTACCTTCGCGACGCCTTCACCCGGCGCGGCTTCTCGATGCGGATCGTCGAGACGACGCAGTCGCCCGTCGTGGTGGGCGAGCGCGCCGGGGCGGCCCAGGCGGGCGCCCGGGGCCTCGACGTCACCTTCTACTGCCACTACGACGGCCAGCCGGTCGTCGCCTCGGAGTGGCGCGACGCCGGGCCCTTCGAGCCGATCCTGCGGGACGGCCCGCTCGAGGCGGGCGGGCGCGTCGTCCAGCTTCCCGCGAGCGGCCCCGTCAATCCCGACTGGCGCCTCTACGCCCGCTCGGCGTCCGACGACAAGGGCCCGATTGCGGCGCTGCTGGTCGCGCTCGACCTCGCGATCGCCTCGAAGCAGCCGATCCGCCCGACGCTGCGGGTCGTGTTCGAGGGCGATGAGGAAGCCGGGTCGCCGGTGCTCGAGAAGGCCCTCGTCCGGCTCGACCCTCCCCTGAAGACCGACCTCGTCATCATGATGGACGGCCCGATCCACCCCAGCGGCCGGCCGACCTTCGACTTCGGCGCGCGCGGGATCATCTCGGCCGAGATCACCGTGTTCGGCGCCCGGCGCGACCTGCACAGCGGCAACTACGGGAACTGGGCGCCCAACCCGGCGCTCGACCTCGCGCGCCTGCTCGCGTCGATGAAGGATGACCAGGGCCGGGTCACCATCCAGGGCTTCTACGACGACGTGGTGCCGCTGACGGCAGCGGAGAAGCAGGCGATCGTGGAGATCCCGGCCGTGGAGGGGGAACTGATGCGCGCGCTCGGCTTCGCCCGGCCCGAGGTGCCGGACGCGCGGCTCGAGGAGCGGCACAATCTGCCGGCGCTCAACATCTCGGGCATCGGGGCGGGCACCGTGGACGGCCAGGGGCGGACGATCATCCCGGCCGTCGCGACCTCGCGCCTCGACCTGCGCCTCGTGCAGGGGATCGATCCGGCGAAGCAGTTCGCGCGCTTTCGGGCGCACGTCGTCGCGCAGGGGTTTCACGTGATCGCCGGCACCGAGCCGACCGACGAGGAGCGCCGCACGTGGCCGAAGCTGGCGCGCGTCGTCCAGTTCGAGGGGTATCCGGCCGGGCGGACGCCGATCGACGAGCCGGCCGCCCAGGCGGTGATCGCGGCCGTGTCGTCCGCCGTAGGACGCCAGGCGGTCCGCTACCCGACGCTCGGCGGCAGCGCGCCCTTCTACATCTTCAGCGCGAACCTCGGCGTGCCGACCGTCGGGATGCCGGTCGTCAACTACGACAACAACCAGCACGGGCCGAACGAGAACCTGCGCCTCGGCACGTACTTCGACGCGATCAGGGCGATCGGCGCGATCCTCGCCATGCAGCCATAGGACAGGCGTCCTCTCCGCTCCACCTGCGAGCGCCCTTACCGCCCGGCGGGCGGCCGGGGCTTCAGGTGCCTCGCGAAGAACTCCATCATCAGCCCGTCGGCCACCGCGTCTTTGAAACCGTGCCCGCCTCCCTCGACGGTGTGCAGCACGACCGGGACGCCCGCCTTCTGCAGCGCGGCTGCCAGCAGCTCGCTCTGGTGGTGCGGGACCAGCAGGTCGCGGTCGCCGTGGGCGATCAGGAAGGGCGGAGCCTCGCGGGTGACGTAGGTCACCGGGTTGGCGCGGGCCACCGCTTCCTTGCGCTCCTGGATCGGCCCGCCGACCAGGCGCGACTCCGGCGAATCGGGCGGGTCGTGGAGCGGCCCATCCGACAGCCGGTGCGCGTCCATCTGAAGGAAATCGGTGGGCCCGAAATAGTCCACGACGGCCTGAACCCGGCTCGAGACGTCCAGGTGCTCGCCGACCTCGAAGGCCTTGACGTGACCGGCCGTGCCGAGCATCGCGGCCAGGTGCGCGCCGGCGGACTGCCCGTGGGCTCCGATCCGGTCCGGGTCGATTCCGTGCTCCCGCGCGTGCGCCCGCAGCCACCGGACGGCCGCCTTCACATCCTCGATCTGCGCGGGGAAGATCGCGTGCTGGCTGAGGCGGTAGTTGACCGCCGCCACCGCGTACCCGGCCGCCAGGAAGGGCGCCGGGTTCTGGCTGCGCTTGTCGCCGCGCATGAAGGCGCCGCCGTGCAGCAGCACGACCAGCGGCAGATCGTGGGAGCCGCCAGGCACGAAGAGGTCGAGCTTGTGCCGCTCGTGCCCGCCCGCGACGTACGCCACGTCGCGGTGTTCGACCGTTCCGCGCGGCAGCGGCGGCATCGCCGGAGCAGCCGGCTGGGCCGACAGGTCGACGGTCACGCCGAAGAGGAGCATCGACGACGCCCAGGTGATGACGAGACGCCGCATGAGAACCTCCAGTCTTCGCGCACACCGTACACGATCTGGAGGTCATCGCGGCCGGGAACCAGTCAGCCGAGTAAGCGCTTGACTCTCCAACCGTTGCGAACCTAGGATCACCGCGGGCGAAGCTTGTGACATCGGGTACAAGCCCCTCGTCCCGGTCCCTTCGGCGTCGGCCCTGGCCTCTCGTTCGCGCGGCGCTTCGGCTCCTGTCGCACGCCTCGGGCCCCTGATTCACCGCGAGGCGTTGTGCGCACGCTGACTCGCGACCTCGGGGGCGCCCATGGCTTGCCTGCCTTCGACCTGTCCGTTCTGCGCCTGCGGGTGCGGCGTGCTCCTGCAGGAAGAGGACGGACGCCTGGTCGCCAGCTTCCCTTCATCGGCCCCGCCTGCCCGCTCCGGCCTCTGCATCCGTGGGTGGCACTGCACCGGCCCCGTCTCGGCGCCCGACCGGCTCGCCTCGCCGTTGATCCGCGGCGCTGCCGGCCTGGTTCGCGCCTCCTGGCAGGAGGCGGTGTCCGAGATTGCGGGGCGCCTGGAGGCCGCGCAGGCCCCACCCGGCTTCCTCGTCGGTCCGACCGTTGCGAACGAAGATGCGGCGGCGGTGCGGCGGCTGGCCGAGCGGCTGGACGGGCGCCTGTGCACGAGCGACCTGACCGGAGCCGCGGTCGCCCGGCGGGCGATGGAGCAGGCGGCACCCGGTTCGCGAGGCCTTTCCGACCCCGAGGCGATTGCCCGGGCGGACCTCGTCTGGACGATCGGGTTCGACGCGGCGGATTGCCCGCAGGTGGCAGGGCGCGTGATCGACGCGCGCCGGCGGGGCGCGTCGGTCGTGAGATTCGACGTCCATCTCGCGGCGGCCGACCTCTCGCGCGTCGTGACGATGCCGCCGGACCGGTTCGGGGAGCTGGAGTTCGCGGCCGAGCTGGTTGCCGAGTTCCGCGCCGCCACGCGCCCGGTCGTGATCGTCGGCGGTCGCTGGCTCACCTCGCACGGAGCCGAGGCGAACACGATTGCGCTGTTGCGCGTCCTCGCTCCCCTTGGCGCCATCGATCGCGTCGTCTTTGCCGTGGGGGAGTCGAACAGCTGGGGCGTGCTCGACGTGCTCGGGCCGGACGCGCCGGCCGCGGAGATCGCCTGCCGGGACGGCGCACTCGACACGCTGGTCGTCGTGGCGGACGACGTCGTGCGGCGCAGCCCGCGGCCCGGATCGATGGCCCACGCGCTGTCGCGGCTGACCAGCCTCGTCGTGATCGACCGGTTCCCGACCGAGGCGACGGCGCTGGCAGACGTGGTGCTGCCCTCGTGCACGTTCGCCGAGGCGGACGGGTGGGTCACGAACCTCTTCGGCGAGGCGAGGCCCTGGCGCCGCATCGTCGCGCCCCCGGGCGACGCCCAGCCCGAGCGGGTCTGGATGGAGAGGATCGCCGCTGCCGGCAAGGCTGAAGCCTTGCCCTACGACGCTGCCGGCAAGGCTAAAGCCTTGCCCTACGACACGGACGCGCCTCGCTCAGGGCAGGCCACCGCGTTTCCGTTCCACCTCGTCCTCTCTTCCCATCCGGCCGCCTTCTCCACGGGCGTCATGACGTCCCGCGACGACATCCTGCGCCGCGAGGCGAACGAATCGGTGCTCACCGCCTCGCCGGGGGCGCTGCAGGCGGCGGGGCTGAAGCCGGGCTGGCCCGCGAGGCTGATCGTGCCCGACGGCGAGGTGACGATCACGGTTCGTGCCGATCGGCGGCTTCCAGACGCGGTGCTCGTGCTGGTGCCGATCCCCGGATCGGCTCGCGGCCTCGATGCGCGGTTGCCACCCGGCCGACGGCGGGTGCGCGGTCGGCCTGCAGCCGGTGCCGGCGCGGCTGGAGCGGGCCTGAGGAGGGTTGCGATGCGTCCCATGACGATCGCCAAGGCGAACGTGCCCGCCTTCCTGGCGACGCTCGCCGGGTCCTACCGGGTCGTGCGCGCCGCGCCGGGTCGGCGGAGTCGGACGTCGTCTTCGCCGACTTCGACGACGGCGTCTGCCGCTCGCGTGGGACTTCGTCAACGCCGTCGTCCCGCCCAAGGCGCTCTTCTTCGCGCCGCGCGAGGCGCTGCTCCACATCGAGGGCACGAGGCGTCCCGCGCTTCGCGCGCCGGACGCCGGGCAGGCCGGTCGCGATCTTCGGCATGCGATCGTGCGACGCGACGGGCACTCGCGTTCCTCGAGCGTTTCTTCGCCGGCCGCGGCTTCGAGGACGAGACGGTGGTCGGCGCGGATCCAGGCGTCGCTGCAGATGACGCTGGCGTGCGACGCGCCGGGCCCGGACTGCTTCTGCGTCTGCTGCGACGGCGGCCCGTGGCTGACCTCGGGGTTCGACCTCCAGTTCACGCGACCTCGGCGACCGCCTCCTGGTCGACGTGGGGACGGAGAAGGGCGACGGCGGCCATCGCCGCGGCGCCCGTGCTCTTCCAGCCGGCCGACGCCCGAGCGACCTCGAGGCCCGGAGCGCGCCAGGTCGCCGAGGTGGACTCGCCCGGTTCGAGCGCCGTTCGTACATCGCGGCCGGCACCAAGCGCATCTCGCTCGGCAAGGTGCCGCAGGAGAAGTGGGAGCAGTGGGCCGAGGACTGCCAGGGCTGCGGCGGCTGCTGCTTCGTCTGCCCGACCTGCTCGTGCTTCACCGTGCAGGACCGCGCGGCGGGCCCCCGACGGCCTTCGACCGCGAGCGCGCGTGGGACGCCTGCCTCTACGAGGGCTTCACGCGCGAGGCCTCGGGCCACAACCCGCGCGGCCGCGAAGGCCGAGCGGCTGAAGCGGCGCTTCTTCCACAAGATGTCCTACCAGTACATCGAGGTGATGGGACGCCACGGGTGCGTGGGGTGCGGCCGCTGCGTCGGCGACGTGCATGGGCGGGCTCGACATCTCGACGCTGCCTGGAGAGGATCCACGATGAGTGCCAGTAGCCTCTACCAGCCGCAGCTCGTCGGAGATCGCGCGCATCGAGGAGGAGACGCCCGACACGCGCACCTACTTCCTGGCGGCCGACGGCATCGCCTGGCGCGACGCGCTATCGCCCGGCCAGTTCGTCGAGCTGTCGGTGTTCGGCGTCGGCGAGGCGCCGTTCTGCCTGGCGCAGAGCCCGACGCGCGCCGACTTCATCGAGGTGACCGTCAGGCGGACCGGCGCGGTCACCAACCGGCTCGCACACCTACGACGCCGGGCGACGTCGTCGGCCTGCGCGGGCCGTTCGGCAACGGGTTCCCCTTCGAGCGGGCGCGGGGGAAGGACCTGATCTTCGTCGGCGGCGGCATCGGCCTTCCCCCGCTGCGCTCGCTCATCAACTACGTGCTCGACCGCCGCGCGGACTACGGCGACGTGACGGTCCTCTACGGCGCCCGCACGCCGGCCGACCGCGTCTACAAGAGCGAGCTGGCCGAGTGGCGCCGGTCGCCCGACCTCGTCGCTCGTCGAGACGGTGGACCGCGCGGACGACGGCGTGGACGGGCCACGTCGGGGTGGTGACGACGCTGCTGAAGGGACATGGCGGTCGACCCGGCGTCCACCCTGGCCTTCACGTGCGGCCCGCCGGTCATGCTCAAGTTCGTGATGGCCGAGCTCGTCGGTCTCGGCCTTCCCGCCGTCGAACATCGTCACCACGCTCGAGCGCTACATGAAGTGCGGCGTCGGCAAGTGCGGCCACTGCTGCGTCGGCCACCACTACATCTGCGTGGACGGCCCGGTCTACAACCTCGACCAGATCCAGAGACTGCCGGAGGCGCCGTGATCAGGCTGCTCGGGCGGACGCTGTCGGGGAGGGTGCTGGTCGCCGGCGTCGGCCGGGTGGACCGGTGCGACGACGGGGCCGGGCCGCGTGCTGGCGCGCCGCCTGGCATCGGTGCCGCGGATCCTGGCGCTCGACTGCGGCGACCGGCTCGAGGACTTCACCGGCGACATCGCGCGCCTGCGGCCCGACATCGTGCTCGTCGCCGACGCGGTGGACATGCGGTCGGCGCCCGGCAGCGTCGCGCTGCTCGAGGCGGCGACGCTCGCCGCCGGCGACGATCGACGGCCACCGCGCGACGCTGCGCGCCGGCGATGGAGTACCTGGCGATGCGCACGCGCGCCACGGTGCTGCTGCTGCGCCATCCAGCCGTCGCGCGTGGCGGACGGGGTGGGGCTGAGCGCGGAGGTCGAGGCGACGGTGGACGGTGCTCGTGGACCTGTTCAGCTGGGGTCGACGCGCAGGAGGGTGCACGCGACACTGGATGCCGATGACCCGACTGATGGTGTGGCTGCTGGCGGCGCCCTTCGCCGGGGCCGCCGTCCTCTACGCCGTCCCGCGGCCGCCCGCAGCGCGTGCTGGCCATCGCCCTGCCCGCGCTGTACCTGGCGCTGGGCGCCGTGGTGATCGTGCGCGCCAGCCGGCGCCTTCCGGCCTGGGCGCCGCTCTTCAGCCTGCCCTGGCTCGACGAGGCGGGGGCCTTCACGCTGCGCCTCGACGCGCTCTCGTCGATCCTGCTGCTGGTCGTGCTGATCGTCGGCCTGCTGGTGATGGCCTTCTCGACGCGGTACATGGGGCCCGACAACCGGGAGCACCCGATCCGCGACGGCGAGGGCAACCACCGCTACTACGCCTTCCTGTCGCTGTTCATCGGCGCGATGGTGGGCGTCGCGCTGGCCGGCAACCTGCTCGTCCTCTTCGTCTTCTGGGAGTGCACGACGCTCTGCTCGTGGGTGCTCATCTCGCACCACGTGCACCAGGCCGCGTCGGTCCGCGCCGGCTTCAAGGCGCTGGTGATGACGCACCTCGGCGGCGTATTCCTCGTCATCGCCATCGGCGTGCTGTTCGGCCTGACGGGGAGCTTCTCGTTCGCCTCGATCGCTCAACTGGCACCTGGGCCGCAGGCCGTCGTCTTCGTGTGCCTGCTCGTCGCCGCGTCGGCCAAGTCGGCGCAGGTGCCGCTGTTCACCTGGCTGCCGGACGCCATGGAGGCGCCGACGCCGGTGTCGGCCTACCTGCACGCCGCCGCGATGGTGAAGGCGGGCGTCTACCTCATGGCGCGGGTCATCCTCGACACCGGCGACGTTCCCGCACTGGACCGGCGCGCTGATGGCGGCGCTGGCGCTGCTGACGATGCTGGTCGGCCTGGTGCTTCTACTTCTACCAGGACGACCTGAAGCGGTTCCTCGCCTACTCGACCATCGCGCAGCTCGGCTACATGATGCTCGGCCTCTCGCTCTTCATGCTGGGGTCGAAGACCGGCTACGTGGCGGGCGTCTTCCACCTCGCCTGCCACTCGGTGGCCAAGGCGCTGCTGTTCCTGTGCGTCGGCGCTGATGGCCATGCGCCTGGGCGTCCGGTCGATCTCGCAGATCTCGGGGCTGTACAGCCGGATGCCGACGACCGCCGCCTGCTTCTTCATCGGCGTGCTCGCGGTCACCGGCATCCCGCCGTTCTCGTGCTTCTGGAGCAAGCTGACGCTCGTGGTCGGCATCATGGAGCTGAAGGGGGCGGCGATGCCGCTCATCGCCGTGCCGTACTACCTGGAGGTCGTGCTCGCGTTCTTCTGGTTCCTGAGGGTGGGGCAGCGGCTGCTCTTCGGCGAGCCGTCGCCGGCGGTGCTGGCGATCGCGCCCGACGGCCCGGCCGAGGGCACCGCGCTTCGCCAACGCGGTCCTCGTCGCGCTGGCCGTGCTCACGGTGTTGATGCCGCTGATCGTGTACCCGTTCGTGCGGGCGCTGTGAGCGCGGGCTGACAGCAGTGGGGGCGAAGACGCAATGGACCTGCAGATGACGCTCCTGTTCGGGTTCGCGGTCCTGCTCGCGGGGGCGATCGCCACGTGGGCGATTGGCGGCCGCGCATCGCGGCGTGGCTGCGCGGCCATCGGCCTGGCGGCCATCCTCGTCGCCGGCGCCTGCTTCACCCTCGTCTCGATCCAGGTGCTGCGATCGGGCGCGGCGCTCGGCCCGATCGTGCTGTGGCAACCCGCCCTGGTCCGCGCCTCGCTGTCGATCCGCGTGGACGCCCTGTCCGCCTTCTTCCTGCTGGTAATCTCGGGCCTGTCGGTCGCCGCGGCCTGGTTCGCGGTCGGCTACACGCGCACGATGGCCCATTCCGGCGCGCTTCTACCCGCCGCTGCTGCTGTTCGTCCTCGGCATGGCCGGGCGTCGTCGTGGTCGACGACTTCCTCTTCTTCTTCGTGCCCGTGGGAGTTCATGGCGCTCAGCCTCGTACCTGCTGGTGGTCTGCCACCGGGAGAAGGCCGGGAAGCCTCGCGGCCGGCTTCCGGTACTTCTTCGTCACGCACGCCGGCACGCTGGCGGCGCTCTTCGGCGTGGCGCTGCTCGTGGTGCGGGCGGCGGGGCTCGTTCGGCTTCGCCGGACCTGGCCGCGCTCGATGCCCGCGCTGCTCGCCGGCGCGGCCGGTCGCTGGCACACGGCGGCCTGCTGCTGATCCTGCTCGGCTTCCTGGTGAAGGCCGGCTGCTTCCCGTTCGGGATGTGGTGGCTGCCGGCCGCGCACCCGGCGGCGCCGTCGCCGGCCAGCGCGCTGCTGTCGGGCGCGATGATCAAGCTCGGCCTCTACGGCATCCTGCGGGTCTTCTTCGAGATCCTGCCCGTCGGGCCCCTGGTCGCTCGGCTGGGGGCTGATCGATCGCCGCGTTCGGCACGCTGTCGCTGTTCGTTCGGCACGGTGACGGCCCTTTTCCAGAGCGATTCGAAGCGGCTGCTGGCCTACTCATCGATCGGCCAGGTGGGCTACATGCTGCTCGGCTTCGGCCTCGCGCTGGGGCTCGCGGCGTCGCACCCGGCGCTCGCCGCGGTCGCGCTGGTCGGCGGCCTGTTCCACCTGCTGAACCACGCCTGCTTCAAGGGGCTGCTGTTCCTCAACGCCGGGTACGTTCGAGCTGGCGACCGGCGAGCGGGACCTCAATCGGCTCGGCGGCCTGGGCCGCGTCGTGCCGCTGACCGCGGCCTGTCGCGGTCGTCGCGTCGGCGTCGATCGCGGGCCTGCCCCCGTTCAACGGCTTCACGAGCAAGTGGCTGCTCTACCACGCCTCGGTCTGGGGCAGCCAGGGGCCGCGCGTCGCCTTCCTCTTCTTCGGCATCGTCGGCGCTGTTCATCTCGGCGGTCACGCTGGCGCTGTTCGTCAAGTTCCTCGGGCGCGACCATCTGGGGCGCCGCCGTCGCCGGAGGTGCAGCGGGCGGTGCCGCTCGCGCGAGATGCCCTGGCTCGGGCCGAGCCAACTGGCGCTGGGCGCGGCGTGCGTCGCGCTCGGGCTGTTCCCCGTCGCGGGCGCGTGGCTGTGCGTACCTGGCCGCGCAGCCGCTATCGGCCGGCCTGGGCGGCGCCGGCGTTCGCGTCGCTGTTCGGTGCCGGGCGGTTGGTCGATGGAGGTGCGCGACGCGGGGTGCGCGGTGGGCGCCTGGTCGCCGCTCGTCGTCGGCGGCGATCCTCGCGGCGGCCTTCGGCGTGGCGATCGCCATCCGGCGGTCGGCGGGCGCGGCGCGGCGCGCCGCGGCGACGTGGGCGTGCGGATCGGTGGTCGAGGCCGAGGAGCTGCGGTTCAGGGCCGCGCACTACTACACGCCGTTCAAGGCGCTCGTTGCGGCCGCTGCTCGCCCCGGCGATCCCGGTCGGCCTGGCGTGCCGAGGTGCGGCGGCTGCGGCCTTCATCCCGCGCGGTGACCGCGACGCTGAACCCGGACGGCTGGGCGCTACAACGCCGCTGGTCTCGGGACTGCTGTCGGCGTTCCGCTGGCTGTCGGCGAGCAAGGTGGGGCTGCCGCAGGTCTACCCCGCGTGGAACCTGATCGGCCTCGCGCTGTCGTTCATCTGTGCTGTTCCTGTTCTGGCGGTAGGTGACAAGGAGCCGCCAATGGCGGAAGCCTGCGACGCTGCTCTCGACGTTGCAGGCCCACCTCGGGACCGCGCTGCTGAAAGGCGCGACGCTCGACGCCTCGGGCGCGGTCGTCGCCGAGGTGGCACCGGCCGAGCTGCGCGAGGCGGCCTCGTTCGTCCACGCGGGCCTCGACGCGCGCTTCGTCATCAGCACCGGGACCGACTGCCGGCCGACGGGCGAGGGCTTCCGGGTCGATCACATCTTCTCGCAGGACCGGCGCAAGACCTGGATCGTGCTGCGCGACCTACGCCTCGGCCGACGCCCCGTCGGTGCCGTCGATCACGCCGGTCGTGCCGGCGGCCGCCTGGGCCGAGCGCGAGTTCCAGGACCTGCTCGGCATCAGCGCCGAGGGCCACCCCGACCCGCGCCGCCTGGTGCTGCCCGACGACTGGCCCGAGGCGCTGCACCCGCTGCGGCGCGACGTGCCCTACAACGTCCACCCCGAGCCGGCCGACGGGCATGGCGCCGCCGCTGGCCGCGCCGCCCGGACGGCGCGATGACCGTGCCGATCGGCCCCTTCTTCCCGGTGCTCGAGGAGCCGGTCTTCCTCAAGGTGTTCGCGGACGGCGAGGAGGTGGTGGGCCTCGACTACCGCGGCTTCTTCAGCCACCGCGGGATCGAGAAGCTCGGCGACTCGAAGCTCACCTACAACGAGATGCCGTTCGTCGCCGAGCGCATCTGCGGCATCTGCGGCTTCGTCCACTCGACCGCCTACGTGCAGGCGCTCGAGAACGCGGTCGGGGTCGAGGCGCCGCTGCGCGCCCGCTACATCCGCTCGATCGTGCTCGAGCTGGAGCGGATCCACAGCCACCTGCTCTGGCTCGGCATCGCCGGGCCACATCCTCGGCTTCGACACCGTGCTGATGCAGACCTGGCGGATGCGCGAGCCGGTGATGTGGCTGATGGAGAAGATCACCGGCAACCGCAAGTCGTACGGGATGAACCTGGTCGGGCGGCGTGCGGCGGGACATCCCGAAGGAGGAGCACGCCGGAGATCGTCCGCGTGCTCGAGCGAGATCGAGAAGGAGTGGCGGAAGGTGGTCGAGGCCGTGCTCGAGGACACGCCGCTGCTGATGCGCCTGTCGAAGGTCGGCGTCCTCAGCACGCTCGACGCGCGCGAGCTGGGCTCGGTCGGGCCGACCGCGCGCGGCTCGAACCGCGCCGATCGACGTGCGCATCGACCATCCGTACGCGGCCTACGACCGGATCCCGGTCCGCGGCGTCTGGAAGGAGCTCGTGCGACGCGGCGGGCCGGACGCTCGTGCGGCTCGAGGAGACGCTCGAGTCGATCCGGCAGGTGAAGCAGTTGCTGGCCGAGATGCCCGACGGCCCGATCCATGCACGACGTTCGACGAGGCGCTGCCGCCGGGGCGCGAGGGGATCTCCGCCGTCGAGGCGCCGCCGCGGCGAGGTGATCCACTACGTGATGACCGGCGAGGACGCGCGCCCGTACCGCTGGCGCGTCCGCGCCCCGACCTACGCCAACCTGCAGGCGCTCGCCGCGTCGCTGCAGGGGATGAGCATCGCCGACGTGCCGATCACGCTCGGCAGCATGGACCCGTGCTTCTCGTGCACCGAGCGGATGCAGGTGCGTCGACGTCCGGTCGGGCGGCGTCCGCGTCTACAGCCCGGGCGAGCTGAAGCGCAGATGGCGCGCGGCGCCGCACCGGCAGGGGAGGGGCCGGCGATGAACGAGGGACCGCGGCGTCGACGCTCGGGGCGCTCGCCTACCTGGCGCTGGTGCTGTTCGCCTCGCCGCTGCTCGAGGGCGTGATGCGGAAGGTGAAGGCGATCGTCCACTCGCGCAAGGGGCCGCCCGATCATCCAGCCCTACCTCGACCTGGCGAAGCTGCTCGTGAAGGAGGACCTGTCGAGCGCGCGCCGGGCCTGGTTGCGCGGTTCGCGCCCCCGGCCGCGTTCGCGTGCGTGCTGGCCGCGGCGTTCTTCGTCCCGTTCGGCGTGGCGGCGCCGGCGGCCCGGGCGGGCGACCTCTTCGTCTTCATCTACCTGGTCACGCTGTCGTCGGCTTCGGTCATGGCCGCGGGGCTGGCGCACGCCGAGCCCGTTCTCCCACCTCGGGAGCAGCCGCGAGATGATGATGGTCATCACGGCCGAGGCCGTGATCGTCATCAGCCTGCTCGCCGTGGCCGTCGACCGGGCACGGCGCGGTGCCTCTCGGCGCCTGGTTGCCGCTCCGGCTTCCGGTGGTCCTCGCTCGTCGTGCTGGTCTGCTACCTGCTTCGCCATGCAGGCGCTGCTCGGCGAAGCTGCCGTTCGACATCCCCGAGGCCGAGCAGGAGCTGATGGAAGGGCCCTTCATCGAGTACAGCGGCCCGTCGCTCGCGCTGTTCAAGTGGACCTTCTACATGAAGCAGCTGGTCTTCGGCTCGCTGTTCTTCAACCTGTTCGTCGGCTGGCCGCGCGTGACGGGCTGGGGCGCGGCGGGCGCGCTCGTGAACTTCGCCGTCACCTTCGCCGCGGTGCTCGTGCTCAGCCTGGTGGTCGTCCTGATCGACGCGACGAACCCGCGCCTGCGGATCGACCAGTCGCTTCGCGTTCTTCGGCGTCCTGCCTCTGGCGTGGCGGCGGTCGGTGCGGGCCTGGCGGCGACTGGGGTGGTGACCATGATGGCCTTGAAGCTGTCTTCGCGCGAAGTTCAGGGAGGCGAAGATCTGCCTCTCGGCCGGCCGGGTGACGCTGCCGTACCCGTTCGAGCCGGCCGACCCCGCGCCCGGCTTCCGCGGGCTGCCCGGACGTGAACGCCTCGCGCTGCATCGGGTGCGGGGGCTGCGCGAGCGTCTGCACCCCCGGGCTGATCGCGATCGACGACGAGGGGCCGCGCGCCCGCTTCACCTGGTCGCTGGCGCGGTGCACCTACTGCGCCCGCTGCGCCGAGGTGTGCCCCGAGGACGCGGTGACGATGAGCGCCGGGTTCGAGACCGCCACCGGCGACATCGCCGACCTGACGATGACGGTGGACGTGTTCATGGGGTCGTGCAACCGCTGCGGGCGCTGCTACCGGACGCAGACGCCGCTCGACCCGCCGCACCCGCGGCCGCACCACGAGGCGCGGGTCGAGGCGATCTGCGAGCGGTACGGCCCGGGCCACCGGGGCCGGCACGGAGGTCGCGTCATGACCGCCGAGGGCGCGCTGCTCGTCTTCGTCCTGTCGCTCTCGGCGATCGTCTTCGCGGTGTTCGCCGTCGAGACGCGCGCGCTCGTGAAGTCCACCTACTGGTACGTCGCCCACAGCTGCTGCCTGATCCTCATCTACGTCGCCTACGCCATCTACGCGAAGAACCCGTACCTCTTCATCTGGGCCGGGCTGTGCGGCGTGAACACCTGGATCCTGCCGTTCCTGGTCGGCGGGCTGCGGTACACCGCGAAGCGGATCCCGAGCGACGACCGGGCGACGAGGCTGCCGACGGCGATCTTCGCGGTGACGGCGGTCGTGGCCGTGCTCGCCGTCGCGTCGCGTCTCCGCGCCTCGACGCTGGTGCCCGCCGGGAGCCCCATCGACCACCTCGACCAGGAGGTGAGCGCTGAACCTGCTGGCCGGCGTGCTGCTGTTCGTCTACGGGATCATCGTGCTGCTCACGCAGCGCCACCTCTTCAAGCTGGCGATCGGCCTGCTGGTGATGACGGCCGGCGCGCACCTGACGCTCGTCCAGATGGCCCCGGGCTTCTTCACGATGGTCGAGATCGAGGTGCTGACCAAGGTGATGGGCACCGTCTTCGCGATGCTCTACGCGGCCCGGCTCCTGGCGGAGCGGTACCTGACGGCCGACACGGCGCTGCTGCTGGCGGGGCCGGACGAGTACGGCGGCCCCGAAGGGGCCCTGTCCGCGAGCGGATCCCCACCGGGCGGCCCGCTGCGCGGGCAGGAAGCAGAGCACGCGGGGGCGCTGTCATGACCACCGAGACCTCGCTGCTGCTGCCGCTGATCCCGTTCATCCCGCTGCTGGCCGCGCTGTTCGTCGCGCTCGGCGAGACCGACGACTGGCGGGCGCCAGGCGGCCTTCGTGCTCGGCACCGTCCCGCTCGTTCGTGCTCGGCGGCGTCCTGGTCGCGCAGCTGGTCACCGCCGGCTCGGGCGGTCAGCCCGTTGATCCTGACCGCCTGGGGCGGCTTCCTCTACGCCGACATCCTCTCGGCCCTGCTGATCTGCTGCACCTTCCTGGTCGTCGCGGGCGTCGGCATCTACTCGTTCGCCTACCTGCGGCACGACGTCGAGCGGGGCCTGGTGACCGAGGGCGGCATCGCAGCCTGTACTACTTCCTGCTGCTGGTCTTCTCGGCGTTCATGACCTGGACGCTCATCATCAGCCACCTCTTCTTCATGTTCCTCGTCATCGAGATCGCCACGATCGCCGTGTCGTTCCTGGTGGCGACCTACAAGACGAAGTACGCGCTGATCGCCTCGTTCAAGTACAACCTGCTGGTCGTCATGGCGATGCTCTTCGCCGTGATGGGGGCGGTCTTCATCTTCGCCCGGATGACGACCGTCGATCCCGACGCTGTCGCGGATCCACGTGCTCGACATGGGCAAGCTGGCCGTCGCTGCTGCCCGACCTCGCTCGCGCTGACCATCGTCGCCTGCTTCGTCTGCGCTTTCGGGACCAAGGGCGGCATGATGCCGTTCCACTCGTGGCTGCCCGACGCCCACTCCGAGGCGCCCGCCCCGATCTCGGCCCTCCTCTCGGGGCTGGTGGTCGTCGTCGGGCCCTTCGGCTTCGCGAGGACCGTCACGCTGTTCGCGCCGCACTACTCGCAGGTCGTCGTGCTGGCAGCCGCGCTCGGCTGCCGCGTCGATCGTAATCGGCATCCTGATGGCCATCGCGCAGGACGACCTGAAGCGGCTGCTCGCCTACTCGACCATCAGCCAGGTCGGCTACGTCTTCATCGGCATCGGCCTCGGGACCTACCTGGGGGTCTACGGGGGGATCTTCCACGCGGTCACCCACCTGCTCGCGAAGGCGCTGCTCTTCTTCTGCTCGGGGGCGATCATCTACCGCCTGGGCCTGCGCCGGATCTCGGACCTCGGCGGCCTGTCGCGCAAGATGCCGCTGACCGCCGCCTGCTTCTTCGTCGGGTGCCTCTCGATCGGCGGCCTCCCGTTCTTCGCGGGATTCCCGAGCAAGTACACGATCGTGCTCGCGCTGGCCCAGGCGCAGCTCTGGTGGGCGCTCGCCATCACCGCCTTCGCCGGGCACGCTGACGCTCGCGGGGCTCGTCTGGGCCGGCTACCGGGTGTTCTGGGGAGAGGAGTCGCCGAAGGTCGCGGCACTGCCGGCCGGCGGCCGCGAGCTGCCGCTGTCGATGGCGGCGCCGATGATCGTGCTGGCGGCGGCGGTCGATCCTGCTGGGCGTCTACCCGCAGCTGCTCTACCCGGTGCTCGACGGCGGCGTGCGATCGATCCTCGGCCTCGTCGTCCCGCGAGGTGGCACCATGAGAAGCCCGGCCGCCGCGCTGCGGCAGCTGTTCCTGCGGGCCTTCCCCAAGTCGCTCTGGGTCTACCACGTCAACGCCGGGGCCTGCAACGGCTGCGACATCGAGGTGATCGACGTCCTGACGCCGTACTACGACGCCGAGCGGTTCGGCATCAAGCTGGTGGCGTCGCCGCGCCACGCCGACGTCCTCCTGATCTCGGGGCCGGTGACGCGCCAGGTGCTGCCGCACCTGAAGCGGCTGTGGGAAGCCATCCCCGAGCCGAAGCTGGTGTTCGCGATCGGCGGCTGCGCGTGCGGTGGCGGCATCTGGCACGACACCTACTCGGTCCTTGGCGGCGCCGACAAGGTGCTGCCGGTCAACTACTACATTCCCGGCTGCCCGCCGCGTCCGGAGGCCATCGTCTACGGCGTCGCACTGGCGCTCGGCCTGGTGCCGAAGAAGGTGGCGGCCCGCCACCTCTCGGACGACTTCCTCGACGAGTACCGCCGCCTGAACCCGACGCTGCCCGCGGAGGCACCGTAAAGGGACGTAGGGCGACCCTTCAGGGTTGCCGGAAGGACTCCACTCCATGGCGCGAATCCTGATGATCGACGACGACTCCGACATCGTCGAAGCCGTGCGCATTCCCCTCGAGGCGGCCGGGCACGAGTTCCACCGGGCCTCGAGCGGCGCCAGCGGCCTCGAGCTGGCGGAGTCGGTGCGCCCCGACCTCATCATCCTCGACGTCATGATGGAGAGCTACACCTCGGGGTTCCACGTCTCGCTGGCGCTGCGCGATCCCTCGCCCGCGTCGCGGTTCGCGCCCTTCCGCCACACCCCGATCCTGATGCTGTCGTCGATCCACTCGACGACCCCGCTCCGGTTCGGCCCGGACGAGGACTACCTCCCCGTGGACGCGTTCCTGGAGAAGTCGGCGGGGCCCGCGGCTCTCCTGGACACGGTGGAGGACCTCTTGGCGCGGGCCGTGGCGCGAGGTGCCGGGACGTGAAGCCGCCGCCCCCGCAGGACGCCGAGACGGTCGCCGACCAGGAGCTGTCGAGCAGCCTCGCGTGGCTGATCCGCCTCCGGTGGATGGCGGCCGCCGGGCTTCTGGCCGCCACGCTGGCTGCCGGGGCAGCGGGCCTGGCCGTCCCGCAGGTGCCGCTGCTGCTGGTGGGGGGCGGCATCCTCGCGTACAACGCGGCCTTCCACCTGGCGCCGCGCCGGTTGCCGGGCGACCCGCTGCGATCCCTGGTCGTGCGGCAGTGGTTCGCGCGGGTGCAGATCGGCGCCGACTGGGCGGCCACCGCGGTTTTGATCCACTACACCGGCGGCATCGAGAGCCCCGCCATCCTCTTCTACCTGTTCCACGTCACGATCGCCTCGCTCCTGCTGCCGCACGACCGCGGGTACCTGTACGTGGCGCTGGCGCCGGTGCTGGTCGGCAGCGTTGCCCTGGCGGAGTATCTCGGCTGGCTGCCGCACGTCCCGTTCGTCGGGATCCCGTCCTCGGGATGGTCGCACGCCGGCTACGTGGCGGCCGTGCTCGCTCTCTTCACCGGCTCGGCGTACGCGATGGCCGTCTGCTCGATGTCGATCTCGCGGCGGCTGCGGCGGCGCGAGCGCGAGATCGCCGGCCTGTATGAGAGCGTCCGGTTGACCACCTCGACGCTCGACCTCCCGCAGGTGCTCGAGCGGCTGACCGAGGCGGTGGTGAAGGCGCTGGGATGCCGGGCCGCGTCGATCCGCCTGCTCGACCGCGCCGGCCGCGTCGAGATGGTGGCCATGCACGGCCTCAGCGACGCCTACCGCGGCAAGGCGACGATGGACCTCGGCAAGGCGCTGGTGGACCGGGAAGTGTTGACGGGGAAGGTGGTGCACGTGGCGGACGTCGCCACCGACCCGCGGGTGTACGACCCGCAGGCGGTGCGCGAGGAAGGCGTCGCCAGCATGCTGTGCGCGCCGCTCACGGGCAAGCGCGGGCCGATCGGCGTCCTGCGGGCCTACGGCGCCGATGGGCACCGCTTCACGGCCGCCGACGGGAGGTTCCTCGGCGCGATCGCGGCGCACGGGGCCGTGGCGATCGAGAACGCCGACGCCTACCACGGGCTGCAGGCGCTCGACCACGAGAAGTCGCGCTTCGTCCGGATGGTCACCCACGAGCTGCGCTCGCCGCTGCAGGTGACGCGAAACCTGATGGCTGTCCTGCGCGCCGGCTACACCGGGGCGCTGAACGAGCGCCAGGCCGACCTGGTGGCGCGCGCCGGCAACCGCGTGGCGTTCCTGGAGACGCTGGTGGACGACCTGCTCGACCTGGCCGCCGGCCGGACCGACGTTCGCGCGGAGAGGCCCGAGCAGGGGCTCGTGCCCCTTGCCGAGGCCGTCACGCGGGTGTGCGCCCGGTTCGAGCCGGCATGCGCCGCGAAGGGGCTGTCGCTCCGTGTCGTCGTGCCGGATGAGGTGCTGCGGGTCTGGTCCGACGCCGCCTCGATCGACCGCATCGCCGACAACCTGGTCGGAAACGCCGTCAAGTACACCCGCGCCGGGGGCGTGACCGTCGAGCTGAGGCGCGAGGACGACCTCGCGCGCCTCTCCGTCACGGACACCGGCATCGGCATCCCGCCCGACGAGCAGTCCCACCTGTTCGAGGAGTTCTTCCGCGCCCGCAACGCCAGGGAGGTCGCCGAGCACGGCACCGGTCTCGGCCTCGCCCTTGTCCGCGACCTGGTGACGGCGTGCGGCGGCCGCATCGCGATCGAGAGCGCGGAGGGGCGGGGAACCGCCGTCACCGTGCTGCTGCCGCTCGCGCGCGAGGTCCAGGGCGCCTGCTGACCCCGTCCCAAATCCGAAGCGAGGTCGCCGCCGGGATTTCTCCGTCTGCCCCTTGCCTTTCCGCCTCGACGATGGCATCGTCGTCGTCGGGCAACAATCATGGAGGCGACACTGGCGCCCGGCGCTGCGGCTCGGCGACGCAAGGTCGGGGAGGGGCGCATGACCACAGCGGAGTACTTCCAGACGCCAGAAACCCTCCAGCCGCAAGAGCTGATCTACGGTGTGCTGCGCGCGGCCGAGTCACCGACGGTGGTGCACCAGCGGCTTGTCGCGCGCCTGTACAAGGCACTCGACGCCCACGTCGAGGAGCACCACCTGGGCGAGGTATTCCTGTCCCCGCTCGACATCGTCCTGGACGTCCCGAGGGCGCTGATTCTCCAACCCGATCTCGTGTTCGTGGCGGCGGGACGGGACCTTGTGACCCTGGATCGGCTGCACGGCGCCCCGGACCTCGTCGTGGAAGTCCTTTCGCCGCATCCCCGGATCGGCAGGCTGGAGGAGCGTGTGGGCTGGTTCGCGCAGTACGGCGTGCGCGAGTGCTGGCTCGTGCACCAGTTGGCGCGACGCCTCGAGGTGCTGTCGTTCGGGGACGGGCGGGTGACCGAGCGGGCGGCCTTCGGCTGGACCGATCTCATCGAGTCGAAGGTGCTGCTGAGGTTCCGAAGGAACCTGACCGCGATCGCGGGGTGGTGAGCCCCGCCCACCTCGCTGACTTCCGTCACCGTCCCACCTTCGCCTTCACCTCCTCGGGCCAGTTGCGGACCACCTGCAGCGTGTTGATGTCCTTCGGCTTCTGCTCGTCGGGTTGCACCACGAGGACCCGTTGACCGCCGGGTTCCACCGCATAGGCCCGGGTCCCCCAAAACCCGGCACCGTTGTCCAGGGGGAACGGGAGCGCGAAGACGACGCGCGGCGCGGCCAGCCGCAGGGGCGAGAACGACTCGATGCGGCTGCCCATGATGCGGGTGTCCCGTAGACGCTCGATGAAGTAGATTTCGTTTCCGTCCGATGACCACGACGGCCCGCGGCCGCCGTTGCTGCCCGAGACGCGCTGCTTGGGCCCAGGTCCGGGGAACGCCTCGACGTAGACGTCCCACGTCCCCGACTCGATTGACTGGTAGGCAATCCATCGCCCGTCGGGGGAGAAGACGGCGTCCGTGACGTGGACCCCTTCCGGCCCCCAACGCCGGGCCGTCCCACCGCGACCGAGCGGCAGGACGTAGGTCTCGAACGTCTTCCCCCCCGCCGGCCTCTGGTCCTCTTCGTACGCCAGGAACCCGTCGGGCGACCACGAACTGGGCCACGGCTGGTTCTTCGATTCGGTCACGCGCTCCGGACGGCTGAAGCCGTCCGCGGTCATGGTGTAGATGCTCACGCGGTCGGTGAGAATCGACGCGAACGCCACCCGATCACCCTGCGGCGACCAGACGGGCGTGTCGCAATCGGCGTCCACCTTCAACTGCTGCCACCGTCCGTCACGCAGGTTGATGACCCAGATGTTCATGTAGGGGCTGCCGGCGATGGCGACTGCCAGCCGTTGTCCATCTGGGGAGAGGGCGATCGGGTCGGGCACGAAGGGCTCGCGGTCGGGCACCGCCGAGTCGGCGCGACCGTCGCGGTTAACCCACATCAGGGCGTTGCTTGGCCGTTCCGCGGTCTCGTTGACATAGACCACCGTGCCGTCGGCGGCGACGGCGAAGCCGGCGCTGTTCGAGCCGTCGCGCAGATAGACTTCGCTCAGGACAGGCACCGGGCTTCCGGTCGTCTTCAGCGTCCGCGCATCGAATGGAACGGCCAGCACCGTTCCGCTCCTCGCGAAGACACTGCGTGCGAAGACCATGTAACCATCGGGAAGGTACCGGGCGTAGACGCCGCCCTCGACGACCCTTGTGATGTGACCCGTGTCGAGCGACAGCACCGCGATCGCGCTCCGATCGGAGCGGGTGGAGGCATGGAGAATCGTAAACAGGACGCTTCGGCTGCCAGGGAGGAAGCAGGGCCAGCGGTGGGAATGCTCGTCCTTCGCCGGGTGGGACCTCGTCAACTGGTGCGGCGTTCCCCCGCTTGCCGGCACCTGCCACAGGCCCTGGTCATTGCCCCAGACGATGGTGTCGTCATCGCCCCAGCTCGCACCGCGCACGGGGTTGGTCTTCGCCACCTCGGCGGCCGTGCTCCCTTCGAGGACGCGCCCCGACCGCAGCGGCAGCTTCAGGATCTTCCCGTCCCTCCAGAACCCGAGCCAGTGCCCGTCTGGCGAGAGGAACGGGTTGAGGGCCCCGTCAGTTCCGGGCAGTACCCAGCCCCCGGACCCGTTTACGTCTGCCCAGTACAGCTGACCACGCAAGTCCTCGTTTCCCATGTAGACGACGCTGCGACCATCCGCGGACGTGGTGAGAGCCGCGGTCGCGGTGCCGCGATTGAAGACCGTCTTTCGCGGCATGGTCAAGGCGAAGTGGAGCGGGGCCGGGGAGCGTCCCGACCGCCGGCCGAGCGCGAGCCACGCCGCCGCGGCGCCGACCAGGACGATCGCGGCAACGACCGCAGCGACCGTCCATCCGCGTCGCCGGGCGGGCCGGCTGGCGCGAGTTGCCACCAGCGCGACCGAGTCCTGCCCGATGCCGCGGAGTTCCTCTGCGACGTCGTGCGCGCTTTGGCGGCGGGCGTCCGGGTCTTTCGCGAGACAGGCGTTCACCAGGCGCTCGAGGGCGGGCGGCGTGCCGGGCTGCAACGAGGCGATAGGCGGCGGCTCGCTCGTCATGATCGCGGAGATGACGCTCGCCTCGGTCTCGCCCGCAAACGCGCGCCGGCCCGTCAGCATCTCGTAGAGCACGCACCCGAACGCGAACAGATCCGTGCGCGCGTCCGCTTCCTTCCCCTCGAGCTGCTCGGGCGCCATGTAGGGCACGGTGCCGATGACGGCGCCGGGCGACGTCGCCGGTCCCTCGGTTGGGAGCGCAGACATCTCGCCGGGCACCACGGCCGGCTGTGCCTTCAGCTTCGCGAGACCGAAGTCCAGCAGCTTCGCCTGCAGGCCCGCGCCGGACTTGACCAGCATGATGTTGGCGGGCTTGAGATCGCGATGGACGATGCCGTGCTTGTGGGCGGCCGCCAGCGCGTCGGCGATCTGCGCGCCGAGATCGAGCGCCTGCTCGAGCGAGCAGCGGCCCCTTGCGCAGCCGGTGCGCGAGGGTTTGGCCCTCGAGCAACTCCATCACGAGGAAGTCGATCGTCGCGCCGCCGGCCGCCTGTGGTGAGCTTGTCGAACCAATGTCGTGGAGGACGCAGATGTTGGGATGAGAGAGCGCAGAAACCGCGCGCGCCTCCTGCTCGAAGCGGCGCCGGTCAGGGTCGGACGAAGCCGTGGCGGGTAGCACCTTGATGGCGACGGTGCGCCCCAGGCGCGTGTCGCGCGCCTTGTACACCTCGCCCATTCCGCCGGCCCCGAGCGCTCCGAGGATCTCGTAGGGGCCGAGCCTGGTTCCCGAGCTCAGCATGAGCCGCTCCCCTTGACGGCGAGATCTCGCCGTCGGTACGGGCCGAGCCGGATACCGGAGGCCACCGTCATTCGCTCCTCACTCGGCTTCGGGTATTTGCATCCTGCATTGTGCGCTTTGCATTTTGCATTTACCTGACCTTCGCCTTCACCTCTTGCGCCCAGTTCCGGACCAGCGCCAGGCTCTGGACCTCGGTCGGAATACCCTCGTCGCGCCGTACCATGACGAGCCTCTGCCCGTCCGGGGCAAGCGCGAACGGGTGCATCGACCACAAGCCGAACGGCAGCGCGAACGCCACGTGCGGGTTCGCGAGCTTCAACGGCGAACCTGGAGAGACGTCTACCGCCATGATCCGGTTGTCCGTGGCAGACCCCGGCATGTACAGGAGTTCACGGCCGTCCGGCGACCACACCGGTGAGACGCCGCCGTCGGGACCCGAGACGGTCTGCCTCGGCCCGGGACCCGGGAACGGGCGGACGTGCACGTTGAAGTTGCCGACGAGAGGGTCTCCGCCCGTCTCGAGCGACTGGTACGCCACCCAGCGGCCGTCGGGCGAGAACACCGGGAACGGGTAGCCCAACGGCTCCGGCCCCCAACGCCACGGCTTCCGATCGCCGTCGAGCGGCAGGATCCAGATCGCGAAGCCTTCCTGGTAGGCGATGAACCGGCCGTCCGGCGACCACGAGATCGGGACCTGCGAGCGCGGCGACGTCGTCAGCCGTTCGGCCCGTTCTCCGTCGGATCGGGCGACATATATGTTCAACGGACCGTCGCGGTTGGAGGCGAACGCGAGCCGATCGCCGCCGGGGGACCACAGCGGGTATTCCTCGTCGGCCGCCGACGTGAACTGCTGCCACCTCTGCTCGTGGACGTGGTACGCCCACAGGTTGTCGTACTCGGGCCCGATGATGCTGACGGCGAGCTTGCTTCCGTCTCGCGACAGGGCGAGCTCGGCGTTGTAGGCGCGGGGGTCGGCCGTCACCGGCTCGACGCGCCCCTGGCGGTCTACCCAGACGAGCACGCCCTTTGGCGGCCCGTCGGACCTGGCCACGACGAGCGAGCCCGAGCGCGACACGTCGAAGAACGCGGCTCCTGTGGACCGCCGGTGCATCAGGACGCCGGTGGCGACGGCAACCGGCTCGCCCGTGGTCGTCGCCGCCCTCGGGTCGAAGCGAACGGCGAACAGCGACCCATTGCGGGCAAACACGACGTGCCCGGTCGGCAGGTAACGGGCGCCGCTCCCGTGCTCGACGATGCGCCGCCACTTGCCGTCGTCGAGCGAGACGACCGCGATGGCACTTCGGTCCTGACGGCCGGACGCGTGGTGGATCGTGAACAGCGCGGCGCGGCCGCCAGGCAGGAAGCACGGCCAGCGATGGCTCTGCTCGTTGTTCGCGGGATCCGGCCTCGTCAGTTCCTGCGGTCGGCCGCCGCTCGCCGGCACGCGCCACAGCCCGGCGTAACTCCCGGGGGTGTAGAGGATGGTGCCGTCGTCACCCCAGCTCGCGCCTCTCACTCCCGCCGACCCAATTTCGGCGACAGGCTCAATCGGGCCGCCGTCCCCGGGCTGGCCGGACGGGAGCGCCAGCTTCACGAGCTTCTCCCCCGTCATGAAGCCCAGGTACTTCCCGTCCGGCGAGAAGAATGGCTGCGATCCCCCTTCCGAACCCGGAATGACCTGCGGGGCGGTCTCATCGAGCCGCCGCCAGTACAGCCGGTGCTGTTCCCTGCTGAACGCGCGGTACACCAGGCCGCTGCCGTCGGGGGCAAGCGCCAGGTGGTTGGTCCCGTCGGCGATGAAGACCGTCCCGCGAGGCAGCGCGATCTCCGTCCGCACCGGCTTTCGATCCCACCACTGGGACCCGACACTCAGCGCCACCAGGGTTGCCACGAGGATCACGAGCAGTGCCCCGGCACCCGCCCACACGAGCCTGCCCCGGCGGCGCGCGTGGGACGCGCGTCCTGGCGCCGTGGTTTGCCCGCCTTCCGCGATGCCGCGCAACTCCTCGGCCACGTCGTGCGCGCTCTGGCGGCGGGCGTCCGGGTCTTTCGCGAGGCATGCCTTCACGAGCCGCGCGAGGGCGGGCGGAGTGACGGGCTGCAGCGAACTCACCGGGGGCGGCTCGCTCGTCATGATCGCCGAGATGACGCTCGCCTCGCTCTCGCCGGCAAACGCGCGGCGGCCGGTCAGCATCTCGTAGAGCACGCACCCGAACGCGAAGAGATCGGTGCGCGCGTCGGCCTCTTTCCCCTCGAGCTGCTCGGGCGCCATGTAGGGCGCGGTGCCCATGACGGCGCCGGGCGTCGTCGCCGGTCCCTCGGTTGGGAGCGCCGACACGCCGTCGCCCGGCGGCACCGGCTCGGCCTTCAGCTTCGCGAGACCGAAGTCCAGCAGCTTCGCCTGCAGGCCCGCGCCGGACCTGACCAGCATGATGTTGGCGGGCTTGAGGTCGCGGTGAACGATGCCGTGCTTGTGCGCGGCCGCGAGCCCGTCGGCGATCTGTGCGCCGAGGTCGAGCGCCTGCTCGAGCGACAGCGGCCCCTTGCGCAGCCGGTGCGCGAGGGTGTGGCCCTCGAGCAACTCCATCACGAGGAAGTCGATCGTCGCGCCGCCGGCCGCCTGTGGTGAGCTTGTCGAACCAATGTCGTGGAGGACGCAGATGTTGGGATGAGAGAGCGCAGAAACCGCGCGCGCCTCCTGCTCGAAGCGGCGGCGACGGTCAGGGTCGGACGAGGCCGTGGCGGGCAGCACCTTGATGGCGACGGTGCGCCCCAGGCGCGTGTCCCGCGCGCGGTACACCTCGCCCATGCCGCCTGCCCCGATGAGGGACAGAACTTCGTACGGGCCGAGCCGCGAGCCACCTGGCAGGGTCATGCGACTCCTCGGCGCTGAAGACCCGACTCCGTAACTGACGGAGTGCCGCAGTTCGCCGACTGACGGAGTTTGCCGACTGACGGAGTTCACCGACTGACGGAGTCCGTCGACTAGCGTCCCACCTTCGCCTTGACCTCCTCCGCCCAGTTGCGAACGAGCGTGAGCTTGTGAATCTCTGTCGGCGCCGTCGAATCCGGCCGCACCACGACCAGGCGGCGACCGTCCGGCGCGAGCGCAAAGACGCGTAGGAGATACGCAATCATGTCGGGAGGCGCGAACGGCAGCGCGAACGCCACGTGGGGGTTCGCGAGCTTCAACGGCGGACCCGGAGAGACGTCCATGGCCATGATCCGGTTGTCCGTGACGGACCCAGGCAGGTACAGGAGTTCACGGCCGTCCGGTGACCATACCGGTCCGAGCCCTCCCCCGGCGCCCGACACCGACTGCCGCGGACCCGGACCGGGGAACGGCTGCACGTACACATCCATGGTTCCCGCCGCAGCCTCCTCCGACTGGTACGCCAGCCATCGCCCGTCCGTCGGCGAGAACGCAGGCAGCGAGGCGCCCTTCTGCACCGGGCCCCAGTGCCACGGCTTCCGATCGCCGTCGAGCGGGAGGATCCAGATGCTCCAACTGCGCGAGCCGTCCTGTTGCTGGTAGGCGAGGAGCCGCCCGTCGGGCGACCACGAGAAGGGGAGCTGCCAGTTCGGTGACTGCGTCAGCCGCTTGGTCCGCCCTTCCTCGCCCGGCGATGTCACGTAGAGATTGAACGCGCCATTGCGGTTGGAGGCAAAGGCCAGGCGATCGCCGGTCGGCGACCAGCTTGGGCAAATCTCGTCCGCCTCGGCTGGCAGGTGCTGCCAGCGCCGGTCGCGAAGGTCGTAGACCCACAGATTCGCGTAGTCCTGCTCGGTGATGCTCACGGCGAGCTTCTGTCCGTCCCGCGACAGGTCCAGGTTTCCGTGATAGGCGCGCCGCTCGTCCGTCACGGCCTCCTGGTTTCCCTGGCGGTCGATCCACAGCAGGGTGCTCTGGGCGGCTACGGGGATTTCCGGGGCGAACGCCACCGAACCCGACGGTGACACCGCGAACGATGCGTCTCCCATGCCGGGCTCGCGATCCATCTGAACGCCGCTGGCGACGGGAACCGGGTCGCCGACCGTCTCGAGCGTGCCAAGGTTGAACCGGACGGCCAGCAGCGCGCCGTTGCGGGCGTAGACGATGTGCCCGCTCGGCAGGTAGCGGGCGCACGTCCCGCGTTCGATGATGCGCGCCCACCGCCCGGTCTGGATGTTCAGGAGGGCGATGGCGCTCCGGTCGATGCGGCCGGACGCGTCGAGGATGGTGAAGAGCGCGGCGCGACCGCCGGGAAGGAACGACGGCCAGCGGTGACTCTGCTCGCGGCGGCCCGGGTCGGGCCTCGTCACCTCGTGCGCCTGCCCTCCCTGGGCCGAGACTCGCCACAGCCCATGGTTGGCCCCAGGGCAATAGAGAATCGTACCGTCCTCGCCCCAGCTCGCGCCCCTCATCCACCCGACCTTCGCGATCGGCTCGACGTGGCTTGCCTCGCCCGGCTGTCCGGACGGGAGGGCGAGCCTCACGAGATTCCCTCGTTGCTGGAAGGCGAGGTACTTCCCGTCCGGTGAGAAGACCGGTGTCCCCTCACCCTCCGCGCCCGGAATGGCGCGCGCCGGGGAACCGTCGAGGCTCTGCCAGTACAGCCGGCCTCCGGAGCTGCTGAACGCGTTGAACACGAGCGCACGGCCGTCGGGCGCAAACGCCAGCTGGATGGCGGACACCTTGAAGTGGGTGCCCTCGGGCATCGCGATGTCCGACCGGGCCGGCACCGGCCTCGGGCTCCACCAGCCGCCCCGGACGGCCAGCGCCAGCGCGCCGGCGGTGACCACCAACAAAAGGGCAGCAACGACGAGCATCCGGCGGCGCCGATCGTGGGAGGAAGTGGGGTGCGAGACTGAGCCGCCCGCCGCTTCCCTAATCCCGCGCAGTTCCTCCGCCACGTCGTGCGCGCTCTGGCGCCGAGCGTCCGGATCCTTCGCGAGACAGGCCGTCACGAGCCGCTCGAGGGCGGGCGGCGTGCCGGGCTGCAACGAGGCGACCGGCGGCGGCTCGCTCGTCATGATCGCGGAGATGACCGCCGCCTCGCTCTCGCCCGCGAACGCGCGGCGGCCGGTCAGCATCTCGTAGAGCACGCAGCCGAACGCGAAGAGGTCGGTGCGCGCGTCCGCTTCCTTCCCCTCGAGCTGCTCGGGCGCCATGTAGGGCGCGGTGCCCATGACGGCGCCTGGCGTCGTCGCCGGCCCCTCGGTTGGGAGCGCCGACACGCCGTCGCCCGGCGGCACCGGCTCGGCCTGCAGCTTCGCGAGACCGAAGTCCAGCAGCTTCGCCTGCAGGCCCGCGCCGGACCTGACCAGCATGATGTTGGCGGGCTTGAGGTCGCGATGGACGATGCCGTGCTTGTGGGCCGCCGCCAGCGCGCCGGCGACCTGCGCGCCCAGGTCGAGCGCCTGCTCGAGGGGCAGCCGCCCCTTGCGGAGACGATGCGCGAGGGTCTCGCCCTCGAGCAGTTCCATCACGAGGAAGTCGATCGTCGCGCCGCCGGCCGCCTGTGGTGAGCTTGTCGAACCAATATCGTGGAGGACGCAGATGTTGGGATGGGAGAGTGCGGAGGCGGCGCGCGCCTCCTGCTCGAAGCGGCGCCGGCGGTCAGGGTCGGACGAAGCCGTGGCGGGCAGCACCTTGATCGCCACGTCGCGCCCCAGGCGCGTGTCTCTGGCGCGGTACACCTCGCCCATCCCGCCTGCGCCCAGCGGCGAGAGAACCTCGTACGGTCCAAGCCGAGCGCCGGACGCGAGGGTCATGGGTGGCTGCTGAACACGCGCGGCAGCGGACTGGGTACGAGGCGCCGATTCTAACCCATCCGTCCAGCGGAGCCAGAACTTTCCAGGAGCTCGGAAGGGGGGGCGGCCGGCGCCGGGGTCGCGCGCCGGGGTTCAGGAGCGGCGCTTGTAGACGTCCGTGTTCAGGTACTTCAACCCCGAGTCGGCCATCAGGGTGACGACGGTGGCGCCGCGCCCGAGTTGCCGGGCGACGCGGATCGCGGCGACGACATCCGCGCCGGAGGACGTTCCCGCGAAGAGCGCCTCCTCGCGCGCGAGGCGGCGCGCCATCTCCTTCGCCTCCTCGGTGGCGACCGGGAGGACCTGCTCGACGAGGGCCGGGTCCCAGAGAGGCGGCGTGTAGCCGATGCCCACCCCCTCGATCTTGTGCGGGCCCGGCGGACCGCCCAGCAGCACCGACGATTCGGCAGGTTCCACGGCGACGATCCGGACACCCGGCTTGTGCTGCTTCAGGACCGCGGCCACGCCGCGGATGGTGGCGGAGGTGCCCACGCAGTGGACGAAGGCGTCCACCTTGCCCTGCGTCTGCTCCCAGATCTCCTCGGCGAGCGGGTGGTAGCCGGCGAGGCTGTCGAGGTTGTTCAGCTGGTCCGTCCAGTAGGTGTGCGGTTCCTGGCTGAGGCCCCGCGCGGTGTCGATCATGTCGAGGATCAGCTTCTTGGTGGTGAGGCCGCCTTCGCTGGGCACGAGCGTAATCTCGGCGCCGAGCGCCCGCATCTGATCGAGCTTCTCCGGGCTGAACGCGTCCGAGCTGACGATGCGCAGGCGGTAGCCCTTCGCGGCGCAGACGAGCGCGAGCGAGGCGCCGGTGCTGCCGCCGGTGTACTCGAGGACGGTGTCGCCGGGCTGCAGCCGGCCATCGGCTTCCGCCCGCGAGATGACCGCGAGCGCCATGCGGTCCTTGACGCTGCCGGTCGGGTTCTGCCACTCGAGCTTCACGACGACGTCGGCGGAGTCCGGGGGGACGACCTTGCGGAGGCGGACCAGCGCCGTGCGGCCGATCGCGTCGAGGATCGTCATGGACACGCCATTCTACGATGGCATTCTGCTGGTGGGTTCCACTCGCGAAGAGGCGGCGCGCGTTTCCAAGTGAAAGGCGCGGTCGTGGTTCAACAGGCGCGTCAGGCAGACGAAGCGGCCCTTCCCTCGGGTCCCCGGCTATAGCCGATCGTGCCGCTGGTCTGGCGCACGTAGGTGCCATCGGAGCGGCGCTTCAGGAACCCTGCCTCGATGAGGCCCTGCAGCACCTGGCTGCAGGCCGCACCGTCGAGGCCCCACAGCCGCTGGGCCTGCCGAACCGTCAGGCTCAGGCCCGGCATCTCGAGGTATTCGCCGCGGGCGCGCGAGATGAGGTCCGAGTTGACCATCGTCATAAGTGCTCCACTGCCCGCCCGTGCCGGGCGCCTGGTTGTGGGTTGAGCTTGGAACGGGCGCGCAACTCCGTTCCCCTCCGTACAGGCAAAATCGAAACCGTCGACCCGCCCCGCCGGCTCCTGGCTAAACTCTTTTGGTGCAAGTGTTTGCGGTCGAACAGGTTGTGGCGCTGGAGTGGCCGTTCTTTCCAGGTGAAACGCCGACGCCGGTCGGTGTTTCAAACTGGAACACGGAGCCCGAAATGGGGCCTGGCCCCATTTCTCCCGTCAGGGCCTAAATGGCGCATTTCTCACGTCAGCGCCCGAAATGGGGCCTGGCCCCATTTCTCAAGGCGCGACCTCGGCGCCGTGCTCCCGGAGGAGCTCCCGCAGCACGGAGCGGTGGCAGTGCGACTCGTCCTCGCAGTAGCACCCCACCGCGAGGTCGGTCCGGTGCGACAGCGCGGCCAGCAACTCGATCAGCCGCGCCGCTTCGGGCCGCTTCATCTCGGCACGGTACCGGCGGACGAAGCTCCGCCAGCTCCGCTCGTCCTCGGCCTGCTGCGCCTCCTTCACCAGCTCCTCCGACGGCGCCAGGTCGGGCAGCCAGGCGTCGTAGAAGTCGCGCGACGCGTGCTCCGCCTTGGGCACGCCCCGCGGCGGCCGCCGCACCGTTCCGACCCGCAGCCCCTCGCCCGGCATCCTCGGGCTCCCCAGCCGCACGACCCGAATGGCCATGTCCTCCCTCCCGGGCAGGCCCGGAGCCTGCTCCGCCTCATCCCGGGCTCCTTTACGCCCGCGCGACCTTTCCGACCGTGCCCCATGTACGCGTCGTGACCTTGCCGCCGAACGTCCTCTCGATCAGCGTCATGAACACCGGCCCGCGGGGGCTGGGCACGTACACGCTGAACACCTCGCCGCCCCGCGCGCACAGGATGCGCGCGCCGTCCAGCTCTACGGGCAGCTCGAGGTTCGCGTCGGCCGACCCCCGCACGAAGGTGACGATCCGCTTCGAACCGGGAGCCAGCAGGAACGCGGCGTACGGATCCGCCGCGAGCAGCGACTGCAGCGCCTCGATCGGGCGCACGATGGTCAGGAAGCTCCGCCCCAGCTCCCGGGCCATCGCCGCCTCGGCTCTCCGCTCGAGCGAGGCCGGACTGGCGGCCCGCGCGTCGAACACAACGTTCCCGCTGGACAGGACGGTCTTCACGCCGGTGAAGCCGGCGGCCTCGAAGCTCCGCTTCAGCTCGGCCATCTTCGCGTTCATGGGGGTCACGCCGCGCAGGAGCGCCGCATACCGTGGCATGCCCCAATCCTACCCGTTCCCGGCGCCACCGCAGCGGTCTCCGGTTGAGCAGGCCCCGGCGAATTGGTACCATGCCCTCCATGCCCCTCGACCTGCTCGTCTTCGGCCCCCACCCCGACGACCTCGAGATCGGCCTCGGTGGGACGATCGCCCTGCACGCCGCCGCGGGCTGGCGCGTCGGCCTCTGCGACCTCACGCGCGGCGAGATGGGCAGCAACGGGACGCCGGACGAGCGCCTGCGCGAGGCCGAGGACGCCCGCGTCGTTCTCGGCGCCGAGTGGCGCGAGAACCTCGGGTGGCCCGACCGCGGCATCACAGGTGATCGCGGGCAACTGGACCAGGTGACGCGCCTCGTGCGAGGCTGGCAGCCGCGCGCCGTCGCGATCCCGTACTGGCAGGACCGCCACCCCGATCACGTCGCCGCCAGCCGCGTCCTGACCGAGGCGATCTTCAACGCGCGGCTCCGGCGCTACCAGGTGGAAGGGCGAGGGCGCCTGGGCCCCCGACTGGGTCTGCTACTACTTCATCAACGACCAAGGGCCGATCTCCTTCGCGATCGACGTCTCGGCGCAGTACGATGTCAAGCGCCGGGCGCTCGAGTGCTACCGGAGCCAGTTCATGCCCGAGGGCCCCGGCTCGGTGGACACGCGTCTCACCGCGCCGACCTTCGCGCGCCTGATCTCCAGTCGGGACGCGCAGTTCGGCGCCCTGGCCGGCGTGGCGCTACGCCGAGGGGCTGGTAGTGAAGGAGCCCGTCCTCCGCCCGAGCCTGCTCAAGGACTGGGCGGCGCGGCCGGGGCTGGGACCGGATCGCCGATGAAGATCGCCATCGTCTGCTACGCGTCGATCGGCGGCAGCGGCATCGTCGCGACCGAGCTGGCCAAGTGCCTGGCCGCGCGCGGCCACCGGGTGCACGTGGTGAGCCGCGAGCAGCCGTTCCGCCTCGGCGACGACCAGCCGGGCGTGTCGTTCCACCGGGTGCTCACGCCGTCGTACCCGCTGTTCCGCGAGCCGCAGTACCTCCTGTCGCTGGCGACGCGCATCGCGCAGCTCTCGCGCGAAGTCGACCTCGACATCATCCACGCGCACTACGCGATTCCGCACGCGACCGCGGCGTACCTCGCGCGGCAGATCCTCGACAGCACCGGCGGCCCGACGCCGAAGGTGGTGACGACGCTGCACGGGACCGACATCACCATCGTCGGGAGCGACCCGTCGTATGCCGAGACGATCGGCTTCTCGCATCGACCAGTCCGACGGCGTCACCGCGGTGTCCGAGAGCCTGAAGGCCGACACGTACCGCGGCCTGCCGGTCACACGCGACATCCGCGTCATCCCGAACTTCCTCGACTGCCGGATCCACCACCGCGTGCCCGACCCACGGCTTGCGCGAGCGGTTCGCCGGCCCCGGCCGCGCCGTCGGTGATCCACGTCTCGAACTTCCGCCCGGTGAAGCGGATCGACGCCGTGATCGACGTCTTCGCCCGGATCCGACGCCCGGCGTGCCGAGCGTGCTCCTGCTGGTCGGCGACGGTCCCGACCTCCCGCACGCCGCGCGAGCTGGCGCATGAGCGCGGCATCGGCAGACGATGTGCTGGCGCTGGGCGAGCAGGAGGACGTCCGGCAGTTCCTGTCGATCGCCGACCTGTTCCTGCTGCCGTCCGCCACCGAGAGCTTCGGCCTCGCGGCGCTCGAGGCGATGGCGTGCGACGTGCCGGTGGTGGCCTCGCGCGTCGGCGGCCTGCCCGAGGTGATCGAGCACGGGGTGACCGGCTTCCTGCACCCGCCTGACGACATCGACGGCATGGCGGCCAGCGGCCTGGCGGTGCTGACCGACCCCGAGCTGAGCGCGCGCATCGCCGCCACCGCACGGCGCGCCGTCCACGACCGCTTCTGCGCGGAGAAGATCGTGCCGCTCTACGAGCGGTTCTACGAGGACGTGCGGCGCGCCTGATCCCTGACCCCGACCCCGATCCCCGTTCCCCGGCTCAGTCCACGACGATTCGCCTTGCCGCGGTCGGCGACGAGGCCGAGCTGCCGCCACCGCACGCGGCGAGGGACAGTCCGTCGAAGGCAACCGCGACGCGGAGGCATTTTCCATAGGAGCCAGCTCGGCAAGAAGAATGCCGGAGTGGCTCTTCGAAAAGCCACCGCGCCCTCACGCCACCCGCGCTATCATGGCGCCGCCGGCACCGCCGCCCTGGATCGCACGCCGCTGGCCGCAAGCCCCCAGCCGGACAAGGAGGTTTCGCCCATGCAGAAGTCCCTCCACCTCGATCCCAACAAGTGCACCGGCTGTCTCCAGTGCGAGATGTCGTGCGCCTGGGAGAACTACCGGACCTTCACCACCGCGAAGTCGCGCATCAAGGTGTTCACGTTCCACCACGAGGGGCGCTTCGTCCCCTACACGTGCACCCAGTGCGACGAGGCGTGGTGCATGATCGCCTGCCCGGTCGAGGCGATCAGGCTCGACCCGGCAACCGGCGCGAAGATCGTGCATCGAGCCGACCTGCGTGGGCTGCAAGGTGTGCACGATCGCCTGCCCGTTCGGGACGATCAACTACGTGTCGCAGACGGGCAAGGTGCAGAAGTGCGACCTCTGCGACGGCGTGCCGGCCTGCGCAAAGGCCTGCCCGACGGGCGCGATCACCTACGTGGACGCGGACTGGACCGGCCTCGGGAAGATGCGCCAGTGGGCCGGCAAGACCGACACCACGGCGGCGACGGCTTGAGGAGCGACTGCCATGGCATGGACCAAGAACGTCCTTCGCGTGAACCTCGACGGCCGGCACCTGCTCGACCGAGCCGCTGAACATGACGTGGGCCCATGAGTACCTGGGCCAGCGCGGGCTCGCGACCAAGTACTTCGTCTCCGAGATCGATCCCGCGGTCGATCCGTTCTCGCCCGCGAACAAGCTGATCTTCGTCACCGGGCCGCTGACCGGGACGATGGCGGCGACCGGCGGACGCTACTCGGTGATCACCAAGGGGCCGCTCACCGGCGCGATCGCCTGCTCGAACTCGGGCGGCTACTTCGGCGCCGAGCTGAAGTTCGCCGGCTGGGACATGGTCATCTTCGAGGGTGCCTCGCCCGAAGCCGGTCTACCTGCTGATCACCGACGGGCACGCCGAGCTGATCGACGCCGGCCACCTGTGGGGCAAGACGGTCTGGGAGACCGAGGCGCAGATCAAGAAGCCCACCACCAGGATCCGCAGATCCGCGTGGCCGTCGATCGGGCGCGCGGGCGAGAAGCGGGTGCTCTACGCCGCGCATCGTCAACGACCTGCACCGGGCGGCCGGGCGGTCGGGCGTGGGCGCGGTGATGGGGTCGAAGAACCTGAAGGCGATGGCGGTGCGCGGCACGCGAACCGACGCGTACGCCGATCGCCGACCCCGACGCGTTCATCGCCGCGACCGAGGCGGGGAAGAAGGCGCTGGCGGCCAACGGCGTGACCGGCAGCGGACTGCCCGCCTTACGGCACCCAGGTGCTGATGAACGTGATCAACGAGCTGGGCGCGCTGCCGACGCGCAACCACCGCGACGTGCAGTTCGAGGGGGCGCACGCGATTTCCGGCGAGGCGATGCACGAGAAGCGGCCGACCGACGGCAAGGCGAACCTGGTGACCAACGGCGCCTGCTTCGGCTGCACCATCGCGTGCGGCCGCATCTCGCGGATGGACCCGGGCCACTTCAGCGTGAAGGACAAGCCGAAGTACCACGGCGCCTCGGGCGGCCTGGAGTACGAGGCCGCCTGGGCGCTGGGCGCGGCCAACGGCGTCGTCGGACCTCGAGGCGCTGACCTACGCGAACTTCCTCTGCAACGAAGACGGGTTCGACCCGATCTCGTTCGGCGCGACCGTCGGTGCGGCGATGGAGCTCTACGACCTGGGCATCCTCACGAAGGAGGAGGTCGGCTTCGAGATCCCGTTCGGGTCGGCCGAGGCGCTGGTGAGGCTCGCCGAACTGACGGCCGCGGGCGAGGGCTTCGGCAAGGAGATCGGGCAGGGCTCGAAGCGGCTGTGCGCGAAGTACGGCCGGCCCGAGCTGTCGATGACCGTCAAGGGCCAGGAGTTCCCGGCGTACGACGGCCGCGGGCTGCAGGGCATGGGCCTCGCCTACGCGACCAGCAACCGCGGCGCCTGCCACCTGCGCGGCTACATGGTGTCGCCCGAGGTGCTCGGCATCCCGGTGAAGATGGAGCCGCAGGCCACCGAGGGCAAGCCCGCGATGCTGAAGGCCTTCCAGGACCTCACCGCGGTCGTGGACTCGTCGGGCCTCTGCATCTTCACCACGTTTGCGTGGGGGCTGCCCGACATCCAGCCGCAGATCCAGGCGGCCTGCGAGGGTGACTGGTCGCCCGAGCGGCTGCTGCTCGTCGGCGAGCGCATCTGGAACATGGAGCGGCAGTTCAACCTGGCCGCGGGACTGAGCGGCAAGGACGACACGCTGCCGCCGCGCCTGCTGAACGAGCCGGCGAAGACGGGGCCCCAGAAGGGCGCGGTGTCGAAGCTCGGCGTAGATGCTGCCGGAGTACTACGAGCTGCGCGGCTGGACGCCCGACGGCGTGCCGACCGCCGAGACGCGGAAACGCCTGGGCGTGTGAGACGCGCGTCGAGATCTCCATGAGACACGTCATCGTCGGCGCCGGCCCCGCCGGCGTGACCGCCGCCGAGACCCTGCGGAAGGCCGACCCCGCCGCGGAGATCACGCTGCTCTGCGGCGAGGGCGAGCCACCGTACGCCCGCATGGCGATCCCCTACCTGCTCAAGGGAGACATCGACGAGGCGGGCACCTACATCCGCAAGGACGCGGATCACTACGGGCGGCTGCGCATCGGCCTCGTGCAGGCGCGCGCGAAGGCCGTCGACACCTCCGCCCGCACCGTGGATACCGGCAACGGCCGAAGCCTCCCCTACGATCGCCTGCTCATCGCCACCGGTTCGCGGCCGAGCCGCGAGCGGGTCCCGGGCATCGATCTCCCGGGCGTGCGGACCTGCTGGACCCTCGCAGGACGCGAGGGCGATCATCGCCGCGGCCCGCCCCGGCACGCGCATCGTGCAGATGGGCGCCGGGTTCGTCGGCTGCATCATCATGGAAGGGCTGCTCTCGCGCGGCGTGGATCTCACGATCCTCGTCCGCAGCGGCTACATGGTGCGCCGGATGATGAACCCGATGGCGAGCGGGCTGATCCGGCGCTGGTGCGAGTCGAAGGGCGTGACGATCCACACGCGCACGCAGCCGAAGGAGCTGCGGGCCGGCAACGGGACGGGCGCTCCCATCCAGGTGGACCTGGGCGACGGCCGCGTCCTTCACGCCGACCTGTATCTCAGCGTCGTCGGCGTGGACCCGAATCTCGATTTCCTGGAGGGCAGCGGCATCGGGATCGGTCGCGGCATCCTGGTGGATGCGAGCCTTCAGAGCAGCGTGCCGGGCGTGTACGCGGCCGGCGACGTCGCCGAATCGACGGATTGCCTCAGCGGGAAGCGGCAGCTGAACGCCATTCAGCCGAACGCGGTCGAGCAGGGGCGGATCGCCGCGCTCAACATGGCCGGCCGTCCCGCGCGCTTCCGCGGCAGCTTCGTCTTCAACGTGCTCACCACGCTCGGCCTGGCCTCGTCGTCGTTCGGCCAGTGGGAAGGCGTGCCGGGCGGGGACTCGACGGACGTGCTGGACGAGGCGCGCTACCGTTACCTGAACCTGCAGTTCGAGGGCGACCGGCTCGCCGGCGCCAACTGTGTCGGGTTCTCCGACCACGTCGGCGCGCTGCGCGGCCTGATCGAGGGGCGGCTGCGGCTGGGCGCCTGGAAGCGGCGGCTGCAGGACGATCCCTCACGGATCATGCAGGCCTACCTTGCGGCGGCCGGCGCCGGCGTATGAGGATCACGTTCAAGCTGTTCGCCTCGCTGGTGACTCACCTGCCACCCGAGGCGCGCCGCCACCACCGCGTCGTCCTGGACGTCGAGCCGGGGTCCACCGTCCTGGACATCCTCCGCACCCAGGGCATCCCCGAGGCGCTGTGCGCAATCGTGCTCGTGGACG
The DNA here is from genome assembly GCA_963813585.1 of uncultured Acidobacteriota bacterium. Classification (GTDB taxonomy): domain Bacteria; phylum Acidobacteriota; class Vicinamibacteria; order Vicinamibacterales; family Fen-181; genus JARKSS01. The sequence continues at coordinate 4,391,334 of CAWEZL010000001.1, read as the reverse complement.
GGGTGTGGGTGGCCCGTCCCGACCGCGCCACCCGCGCCCTGTCGGACGGCGAGGTCCTCTCGGTCTGGCCCCCCGTCGCCGGCGGCTAGGCAGGCGACATGATCCGCCGCACCGCCCTCGAGATGACCGTCTCTCGTGCCGAGTTCCTTCGCCTCCTGCCGGCCGCCGCCGGCCCGTTCGAGGCGGACGGCGAGTCGGTGCGCTCTTCAGGGTCGTGCCCGGCCTGGACGATCCGGCTCGTCCCGCTCCCCGACCGCCGCCTGGGCCGCGTCGCCGTGCCCCGGCACCGGGTCGAGATCGAGGTCGATGCGGCTTCCGAGGCGGAAGGGGATGCCTTCTTCGCGCGGTTCCGGCGCGCCTTCCTGCGCGGGGGAGGTTAGGGTCAGGCCAGGGTGGAGGCCGCATGAACTCGCTCGAGCGCCTGCACGGGATCCTCGAGGCGCAGCCCGTGGACCGGGTTCCGAACTTCGACATCTTCATGACCAGGGCCGCGCATCACATTGGCGCGCCCCTGTCGAAGTACTACCGGGACCACCGCGTGCTCGCCGCCGCCAACCTGGCCGTTCTCCAGGACTTCGGCCTCGACATCGTCCAGGCCATCTCCGATCCCTACCGCGAGGCCGCCGATATCGGGTTGGACGTGACCTTCCCGGACGACGGCCTGCCGCTCGGCGCGAAACCGCTGATCGTCGAGCACGGCGACCTGGCTGGCATCCGGTTCCCCGTCTCGACGTTCGGCCCGCGGATGACCGACCGGCTGGAAGGCGTTCGTCTCCTGCGGGCGGAGGTGGGCAACCGGGTGCCGGTGATGGGGTGGGTGGAGGGGGCGCTTGCCGAGGCGGCCGACCTGCGCGGGATGGGCCCCGTCATGCTGGACCTCGTGATGGCTCCGGCGTGGTTGAAGGAACTGCTCGAGCGGTGCGTCGAGGTCGGGATCGCATTTGCCGAGGAGCAGGTCGAGGCCGGCGCGCACATCATCGGCCTTGGCGATGCCGTGGCCTCGCAGATCTCGCCCGCGATGTACCGCGAGTTCGCGCTGCCCTACGAGCGCCGGATCTTCGACGCGGTCCGGGCCAGGGGGGGCCTCCCGCGCCTGCACATCTGCGGCAACACGACGCACCTGCTGAACGACATGGCCGCGAGCGGCGCGGCGATCGTGGACGTGGACTGGATGGTTGACCTCGGGCGGGCCGTGGACACGATGCGGGACGTCGTCGTGTGCGGGAACGCGGACCCGGTGTCGGTGTTCCTGCAGGGGACGCCCGGGCAGGTTCGCGAGGCCGTGCTGGCGAACGCGGCCGCCGGGCGGGGCCGCTGGATCTCGGCGGCCGGCTGCGAGATCCCCGACGGCACGCCGGCCGCGAACCTGCTCGCCCAGCGCGACGCGCTCGCCGGGCTCGCCAGGTGCGCCGCCTCGGCCGAAAGGCGTTGACACGCTCCATCGCGGCAGGTGAGACTGATCGGAGGTACCCCGTTTACAGGAAACCCACGTTGGCATGCCACCGGTCGGCGGCCCGTCTCCATGCCGGAGGCCGTCGCGGCGATCGGTCCCGCATGCCTGCCCCCAAAGGTGGGCGTCCCATGCGCAGAGTCACAGGGTCCCTCCTCGTCGTCGCGTCGATTGTCGTTGGCGCCGGCACGGCCTTCGCGCAGGCGCTTCCCACGGCGCAGCCGAAATACCTGCAAATCTACCGCGAGGAGGTCAAGGTGGGCCACGCCGCCGACCACGCGAAGGTCGAGGCGGGATGGCCGGCGGCGTATGAGAAGGCGAAGAGCCCCTACACCTACATCGCGCTCACCTCGCTGACGGGGCCGGGCGAAGCCTGGTTCGTCATCCCGTTCCAGTCGCAGGAGGCGATAGGGGACGCGATGGCCCGCGACGAGCAGCCACCGCTCGCGTCGTCGCTCGCGGCGCTGCACAAGGCCGACGCCGAGCAGATCACCGGGACCCGGTCGATCCTGGCCGTGGCGCGCAAGGACCTGAGCCGGGGAGCGTTTCCCGACATCGCGAAGCAGCGGTTCTACGAGGTCACGATCTTCCGCGTGCGGCCCGGCCACGGCCGCGGCTTCGAGGCCGCGGCGAAGGCGTATGGCGCGGCTGCGGAGAAGGGCGCCCCCGGGGTGTCCTACCGGGTCTACGAGGTGATGGCCGGGATGCCGAGCCCGACGTACCTCGTGTTCTCGACGGTCACCTCGTACGGCGACTTCGACAAGGCGGTGGCCGACGACGAGGCGGCCATGAAGGCCGCGAGCAGCGAGGAGATGGAGACGCTGCAGAAGTTCTCGGCCGACGGCGTGATCAACACCGAGACGATCCGCTTCCGGATCGACCCGGGCATGAGCTACGTCCCGCAGGCGGTGCGGGCGCAGGACGCGTTCTGGGCTGCGAAGCCGGTGGCCACGGCGGCGGGGAGGCCGAAGCCGGCGCCGAAACAGGAAGTGAAGAAGTAGGGTTCCCGGGGCGACGCGCGTCAATCGGTCAATCGTTCGGGACGAATTTCAATTTCTGCCACTTCTGGCTGGGTGGCAGAAATTGAAATTCGTCCCGAACGATTATTCGTCCTCCCGTCGCTGCTTGTTCACCGTGTCCCGCCAGGTGCCGATCCAGGGCTCGGGGAACGTCCGATTGAAGTCGATCTCGGCAACGGCGGCGCCCGCGCCCGTGTCGTGTGCCACCGAGGCGACGACGTTCCCCTGCGGGTCGACGATCTCGCTGTCGTAGTCGTATCCCGCGGTCGCGAGCCAGACGCCGTTCTCGATCGCCCGCGCGCGCACCAGCGGCGAGCGCCCGCCCCAGATCGGCACCAGGATCAGCTCCGCGCCGCCCCGCGAGAGCTCGCGGGCCGGCTCGGGGAACGACGTGTCGTGGCAGATCATCAGGCCGACCGTGCCGAAGTCGGCCCGGAACACCGGGAACACGTCGCCCGGCGCCTCGCCCGACGCCACCTCCTCCTGCGGCAGTTGCGCCTTCCGATACGTGCCGGCGATCGCCCCCTGGCGGTCGATCAGCACCCCCGTGTTGAAGATGTCGGGGCCCGAGCGCTCGAGCATGCTGAACGCGACGTAGGTCGAATGGCGCCGCGCCACGTCACCGAGGCGCCCGGTCGTCGGCCCCGGGATCGACTCGGCGTGGTCGTCGAGGCTCCCGGGCGCGCCGGCGTGGTTGATCGCCTCGCCCAGCAGCAGCACGTCGGGCTGGTGCTGCGCGGCGACGGTGTCGGCGTAGGCGGCGACCTGTGCCAGCGCCTCGGCGCCGGTCTTCGCGCCACGCGGCCGGAACCACACCGCGGCCAGGCGCGCCTTGCGCGCCGCGGGCGGCGGGGCGGCGGCGAGGCTGACGCCGCGCCACGTGACCCTGCCGGTCTCCGACCACTGGAGCACGAGCTCGATCACCACCCTGCGTGCCTTGGACGGGGCCTGGACCCGGCGCTCGAACCGGAGGGCGCCCTTCGCCGAACCCGCCGGGCTGGTTTCCCAGACGTACGACGGTGCGACCTCGTCGCCGAAATCCCCCTTCCACCGCAGCAGCACCGTCAGCGACTGGCGCACCGAGGCGACGTCCACGGGCAGGCCCTGCGCGGTGAACTGGTAGTAGCCGCCCCCGTCGATCCCATCGACCGCGCAGCGCCAGCCGCCGTAGACGAACCGCTTGCCCTGCGAGGCGAGCGTCAGCACGGCGTCTCCGGCCTCGGAGGACTTCGTCGCCGCGGGCGCGTTGACGGGGCGCGGCGCGAACGCCTCCCAGCAGGACGGTGCGATCAGGTTGGCCGCGAACGACGGGCTTGCCCAGAAACCCACGGCGGCAGCAGCGAGGAGCAGGGATGATGCGCGCATGGTCGCCAGTATAGCCGCGCGTCGCATTCGGCGAAGCTGAGGTTAGAATCTACCGCGCCCTTTCGGGGGTGGGTTCTTGAAGAGGAGACGTATGCGGCAGTCACGCGCGCTCGTGGGAGTCCTCGTCGCCCTCGTCGTCATCGCCGCGGGCGGCGGCTGCGGCATCACGGCCCAGGAGCCGGGCCGGACGGTCCTGTACTCGCTCGAGCCGGGCGAGACGATCCTGCAGGCCGAGAGCCTGCTGGCCATCAGCGTCGATGCGTCCGACAGCGTCCTGCTGACCGCGAAGGGGAAGGGCGGCCCGTACTTCGCGGTCAGGGACGGGGCGAGGAAGGGACCGTTCGCGAAGCTGGACGAGGCGATGAAGGTGGCGTACGCCGGCCGCGAGGCGTCGAAGCCGCGGCGTCGCGATTGCGCCGCCTACCGCCCGGCGGAGGCCCCGGCCGACGCGCGGCCAACGGGTGGCCAGGACCGGAACGGGCAGACGCTCCGTTTCAAGGGGGCGACGATCGGGCCGCACGCGATGATCATCGCCCAGGAGGTCACCCCGGACGGCGCGCTCGCGTACGTCACCGCGGCCGACGCCGACATGTTCTGGTTCGAGAGCTCCGACGGGCGCAAGGTGTCGTTCGGCGGGACGCCGGGCGACATCGAGTTCAGCCCGGACGGGAAGAACGCCGCCGTCGAGGTGCAGGGCAGCCTCGGCATGAACCAGATGGAGAACCTGTCGAAGCTGCCGCCCGACAAGCTCGCGGCCGCTCTCCAGGACATGCAGAAGAAGTCCCTCTATACCATCGACGGGAAGCGCTACGGGCCGTTCGACGAGATCGGCTCATTCTGGTTCGCGCGCACGAGCAACGACCTCTACTTCCGCGTGAAGGGCGAGCTGTACCGGAACGGCGCGCCGGTGCCGGGCGCCGGGTCGGTGGACCGCTGCGACTTCTACCCGAGCCCGGACGGCCGGTCGTACGCGATCGCCAGTTACCGCAGCCTGATGTTCAGCGACGGCAAGCAGTACACCGCCCCCCTGGACCTCGTCGTGTTCGAGGAGAAGGGGAAGGCGGTCTACAAGTGGATCGCCCTGGAGAAGGACAAGGACCTCGTTGTCTACCAGCGAAGCCTGTAGCGCGCATCGGCGTCGGGCGACCGTCGCGGGCCTCCTGCTCGCGGCCCTGCTGGCCGCCGCGTCGGGGCTGTCGGCTTCGCGCGCGCAGGCAGGCCAGTCGGGCGACTACGCGACGATCTTCGGCGAACGCTACGCCGCCGCCGGGCGATTCCTGCACGAAAACGACTGGATCGCCCGGGCGCTGAAGCTGCCGCCCGACGAGGCGCGCCTCGCGCTCGCGGTCGTCTTCCCCGAGCTGATTCGTTTCAGCGCGCTCGAGGACGATATCCAGGTGCGCGGGCTCAAGGTGCTCTACGTGCAGTACGGACGGGCACACGCCAACTTCTCGGTCGGGCGCTTCCAGATGAAGCCTTCGTTCGCCGAGCAGGTCGAGGCGGACTGCGCGCGCCTGTTCGGCAGGCGCGAACGCGACGCGCTCGACATCCCCGCGTTCCGGCGCGGGGACACCCCCGCGCTGCGCGACCAGCGCGTGCGCCGCCTCGACGACATGGAGTGGCAGGTGCGGTACCTGCGGCTGTTCATGCTGGTCATGGGCAAGCGCTACCCGGCCGTGGCGAGGGGCGGCGCCGAGGACCGCCTGCGCTTCTACGCGACCGCGTACAACAGCGGCTACGCGGCCGGCGTCGCGACGATCCGCCGGCGGGTCGGCCGCCGGCACTTCCACACGGCCCGCCTGCTGCCGGCCGACACCTACGACTACGCCGACGTGGCGGTCGCGTTCTTTCGCCGCCATCGTCCACGCTAGAGCTCGACCTGCATGCCGAGCTCGACGACGCGGTCGGGCGGGATCGCGAAGAAGGCAGTGGCGGGCCGCGCGTTCCGCGACAGGAACGCAAAGACCGACTTGCGCCACCCGGCGAGCCCTCGCTCGGGCCCGATGAGGAGCGATTCCCGGCCGAGGTAGTAGCTCACCTCGCTCATCCGCACCCGCAGCCCCTGGTCTCGGCAGCGCCTGACGGCGTGCGGCACGTGCGGCGTCTCCATGAAGCCGTAGCGGGCCACCACCGCAAAGAGGCCGCCGCCCAGGTCCTCGACTTCGACGCGGCGCTCCGGCGGCACCTGGGGCGCGTTCTCGGTCAGGACCGACAGAAGGACCACCTGCTCGTGCAGCACCTTGTTGTGCTTGAAGTTGTGGAGCAGCGCGGGAGGGACGACGCCGGGGTTCGAGGTCATGAACACGGCCGTGCCCTGCACCCGGGGCGGGTTCTCACCCTCGAGCGTGGCGAGGAACTGGCGGATCGGCACCAGGCCGCGGCCCATCTGGGCGGCGAGCACCGCCCGGCCCCGCTTCCACGTCGTCATCACGACCAGCAGGACGCCGCCGATCACGACCGGCACCCACCCGCCGTGCGTCAGCTTGGAGAGGTTGGCTCCCAGGAACGGGAGGTCGAAGCACAAGAGCAGGCCGACGACCAGCCCCGCCTTCGGCGCGCTCCACCCCCACGCCCTTCGCGCGACGGCATACATGAGGACCGAGGTCGCGGTCATCGTCCCGGTGACGGCCAGGCCGTAGGCCGCCGCGAGGTTCGCGGACGTCCTGAAGGTCAGCGCCAGGGCGCAGCAGACGACGAAGAGGATCGCGTTGATCTCGGGGACGTAGATCTGGCCGCGCGCCGCGCCGGAGGTGTGCACCACGCGCAGGCGGGGGATGTACCCGAGCTGCATCGCCTGCTGCGCGAGCGAGAAGCTCCCGGAGATGAGCGCCTGCGAGGCGATGATGGCGGCCACCGTCGAGACCGCGATGACCGGGTAGACGAGCCCGGCCGGGGCGAGGGCGTAGAACGGGTTCGCGACCACCGCCTTGCCGCCCAGCAGCAGCGCCGCTCCCTGCCCGAAGTAGTTGAGCAGCAGGCACGGGAACACCACGACGTACCAGGCCAGGCGGATCGGCCGGCGGCCGAAATGCCCCATGTCGGCAAACAGCGCCTCGGTGCCGGTGATGCACAGCACCACCGCGCCGAGGATCAGGAAGCCGTGAAGGCCGTGGAACGAGACGAACCGCAGCCCGTGCCAGGGCAGCACCGCCTCGAGGACGCGCGGCTCGCGCAGCACCCAGGGCAGCCCGAGCGAGGCGATCATGGCGAACCACACGAGCATCGCCGGCCCGAAGAGCGCCCCCACGGCGGCCGTGCCGCGCTTCTGGAGGGCGAACAGGCCGACCAGGATCGCGAGGGCCGCGGGGACGACCATCGGCCCCAGCAGCGGCATGGCCACCTCGAGCCCCTCGACCGCGCCGAGCACGGTGATGACCGGCGTGATCATCCCGTCCGACAGCAGCAGGGCGGTGCCGATCAAGGCGCAGAGCACCAGCGGCGCCGTCCAGCGGCCCGGCTCCGCCCGCCCCCGCGGCAGGATCAGCGCCAGCAGCGCCATGATGCCGCCTTCGCCCCCGTTGTCGGCGCGCATCACGAACAGCATGTACTTGCCGATGACGGCGATCGTCAGGGCCCAGAAGATGAGCGACAGGACGCCCAGCACGTTCTCCACGGTGGGCGCCACGCCGTGGACGGGGCTGAAGCACTCCCTGACGGTGTAGAGCGGCGAGGTTCCGAGGTCGCCGTAGACGACGCCGAGCGCGCCCAGCGACAGGATCAGCAGGTCGCGCGTGGACGCGACCGTCGGGGCGACGCCCGGCGGCTCGCCCGGCGGCTCGGCCTGATCGTCGATATCCGGTTCCATGCTGTCCGTGCTCCGGCGCGCGGCTGGCGCGCCAGCCAGCCATCGTACACTACCCGCAGGCCGACGCCGTGCCGCCTTCCTCGAAGATCATGTACGATCAGCGGCTTGCGCCACCTCGTCGCTTCTCTCGCTCGAACCGCGGTCACGGTCCTTGCCCTGCTGGTGGTCGCCCCGACCGATTCCGGGACGGACGCCCGCCAGGGCGGCACGCCGGCGCCGGAGGCGACTATCGATGTCGTCGCGCTCGACCGCGAGGGCCGCTTCGTGGACGGCCTGCGCCCCGGCGACTTCGCGGTGACCATCGATGGCGTCAGGCGGCCCGTGCTGTGGGTTCGGCGCGTCAGCCGCGGTCCCGGAGCGATGACCGAGGCCGCCTCCCGGGCGTCGGGCGTGGACGCGGGCGTCGGCTACGCGGCCGAGCAGGCGCGCACCGTGCTCGTCGTCGTGGACCAGTCGTCGATCCTGCGCGGCGACGAGCGGGGGATCGTCCAGGCGGCCGGCCTCTTTCTCGACCGTCTCGGCCTGAACGACCGGGTGGCGATCGTCACGCTTCCCGTCGCGCGCGGCGCCCTGGTGAACCTGACGTCCGAGCGCGCGGAGGTGAGGGCGGCGCTCGCCCGCGTGTCCGGGCGGCTGGCGCCGGCGCCGGTGCAGGCGCGCGCCGAACCGGTCTCGACCGACACGCCTGAACAGGTTCGGATGTCGGGCCTCAAGCCCGAAGGGTCGATTCGCGTCGACCCGACCACCCTGGCCGAGGCCACGCCGGGCGGCGCGGACGCGCGGGAGAGTGCCGACACGCTGGCGGCGCTCCGGTCGCTGTTCGAGACGCTGCGTGAGGTGCCCGGCCGCAAGGTGGTCGCCGCGTTCTCGGGCGGCCTGCCCACCACCCCGGCTTCGCAGGTGGACGAGGCCGCGCGCGCCGCGGCGTCCGGTCGCACCGTCGTCGTGGGACTGGGCGTTCATTCCTCTGCCGGCGGGGGCGCGTTCACCACCGCGCCGCTCGAGCGGCTCGCGGCGGCGACCGGCGGCATGTTCGCGCCGCTCGGACGCAATCCGGCCCGGGCGATCGACGAGGTGGCGGGCCAGCTCGGCGCCTGCTACGTGCTGGGACTGACCGCGGCGGCGGGGGAGCCCGATGCCCGGCCTCGCCGCCTGCGCGTCGAGACGACGAGGAAGGGCGTGACCCTCCGAACCGGTGCCTGGCTGCCGGCCGCGCCGGACGCCGACCAGGTCGTGGAGATCGCCGCCGCCCCAACGCCTGCCGCGCCGTCTCCTACCGACGCGGCGACCGCTCCGACGGCCATCGGGCCCCGTGACGAGCCGCGCCCGCCGGGCCGGAAGGCCCGAGACGACGAGCTGCTGGTGGCGCTCGCGCGCCTCTTCGACTACGCGGACGGCTACGAGCGCCAGTACCTCGATGCTGGTGGCCGAGGAGGACTACCGACAGTCAGCGAGCGCCGGCGGGGTCCGGCTCCGCTCCGACATCGTGCTCGTCAGGCCTGGCGAGGGCGGCGACTGGGTCTCGTTCCGCGACGTGTTCGAGGTGGACGGCACGCCGGTGCGCGACCGCGAGGAACGCCTGCGGAGGCTCTTCCTCGACGGCAGCCCGGATGCGCGGGCCAGGCTGGAGGCCATTGGCGGGGAGAGCGCCCGCTACAACGTTGGCTGGGTGGAGCGGACCGCGAACGTCCCGCTGCTGCCGCTCTCGTTCCTCCGCGCCGCCAACCGCGGCCGCTTCGAGTACGAGCTGGCGGGGCGCGACAAGGCGGCCGGATTCGAGGCGCTGCGAATTCGCTATACCGAGCGGGCGCGCCCGACGCTCATCGGCGATCGCGCGAGCCGCGACGTCCCGGTCTCAGGCACGTTCCTCGTGGACGCGGCCACCGGTGCCGTGATCGAGACGCGGATGAACGCGCGGAGCGGCGAGGCCCGCGCGGAGATCGTCGTGCGCTATCGGCCGGAGCCGGCACTCGGCCTCTGGGTGCCCGCCGAGATGAAGGAGTCGTACTCGCAGCCCGACTCGGGCGCCACCGGGCGGTCGGGCCTCATCCGCCGCGCCGTGGTCGAGGGGCGCGCCACCTACTCGAACTTCCGCCGCTTCCAGGTGACGACGGGGGAGGCCATCGCACCGCCGAAGTAGCACCGGTGTTACAGCGTGACCACCTCGTCGATCCGGACCTTCCGGCCGGTCTCGATGCTGGTGTAGCCGGCGATGCCGACGGCCGAGCTGAGAATGCCCGCCCTCAGGCCCGCGCGCTGAGACAGCGGGTCGGGCATCGACGGGTCGAAGACCATCCGCTTGATTCGCTGGTCCGCCCCGCCGTGCTCGAAGAACTCGCCGCGCTGCGGATCGACGGTGACCACCGTACTGTCCTTGAAGTTCCGCGTCAGCCGGATCTCGCTCTCGTGCGGCACCTGCCACGGCTGGCTGTTGAAGTTGCGCACGTCGATCCGTCCGTTCGAGCCGTTGAACACGATCGACTGGCCCTCGTACGGCACGGTCGCATTCAGGCTGTAGGTGACGAGCACCTGGTTCGCGTACCGGATCTGCACGCTGTAGGTGTCGGGGACGTTGATCTCGCGGCGGTACAGGCAGCCGTCGCGGTAGTAGCCGTCCTGGTCCTCGCAGTCGCCGTACAGCTCCATGAGCTGCTTGCTGGTGGTCATGTCCCAGTAGAGGTCGCACTGCTTCGTGTGCGGGCACAGGCGGCAGTTGGCGTGGCGCCATTTGCCGTTGATGCCGTACTTGTTCAGGCGGCCCTGGGCGGTGACCTCCACCGGGTCGGCGTCGATCCACCAGTTGAGCTGGTCGAAGTGGTGGCTGGCCTTGTGGCAGAGCAGCGTGCCGCTCGCCTGCTTGAGCCCGTGCCAGCGCCGGAAGTAGCTGGCGCCGTGATCGAGGTCGAGGAACTCCTCGTAGCCCACCGAATAGAGGCGGCCGATCTCCCCGGCGAGCAGCAACTCCTTGACCTTCATGGCGCTCGCCTCGTGACGCGCGTTGAAGGTCACGTCCAGCTTCCGCCCGGTGCGCTTCTGCGTGTCCACGATCTGCTGCGCCTGGAAGTCGTGCGTGCAGAGCGGCTTCTCGCAGATCGGATCGATTCCGAGCTCCATCGCCCGGCACACGTACTCGCAGTGCGTCGCGTCCACCGTGGTCACGATGACGCGCTCGGGCTTCGTCGAGCGGATCATCTCGTCGAAATCGGTGAAGGTGGGGATCACTCCCCCGATCCAGCGCTGCGCAACCTTCACCCGATCGGGGTTGACGTCGCACAAGCCGACGATCTCCACGCGATCACCGGCATCGCGGAGCAGGTTCATCCCCCAGGTCGTCGTGCCGCGGATGCCGGTGCCGATCAGCGCCACGCGCGTCTTCGCGGCCGCCCGCGAGAACGCCTCCGCCAGCGGGGCCGACAGGGCCGCTCCCACGATCCCCATCGAGGCCGCGCGGCAGAACCCGCGCCTGTCCACCAGAGCCGAATGCTCGTGCATCGCCGCCTCCGCGATCACTTGTTGGCCACGAGAACGGGTGGAGGGCGTGATCATGCGGCACACTCTAGCACGCGCGACGTTCGGGAATCATGGGGGATGGCAGAACGGCCGCGGGGCGGCGCGCGAGGGTCGCGCGCCGCCCGCGTGACGACGACTACATGCCTGCCCGCTGGGTCTTGCCGGGCAGCGTGACGACGCCGAGCTGCTGCATGAACCCGAGCGCGTCCCAGTTGGTGAAGTCCTCCACGATTCGATCGCCCTGGAACCGGTAGATCGAGATCCCCGGTCCGGTGACGTGCCGTCCGGTCGGCGGGATGCCCTCGAGCGTGTTCTGGTGGGTGCCGCTGTAGTGCCAGCGCAGCACCACGCGGTCGCCGGTCGAGAACAGCTCGTCGATGTCGAGCCGGCAGTCCGGGAACGCGTTGCGGTACTTGTTCACCACGTCCTTGGCGCCCTGGATCCCGCGCGCCGGGTTGACCGGATCGTGGCTCACGTAGTCGTTCGTGAACAGCTCGTCCAGCAGCTTCAGATTGCCCTTGTTCCACACTTCGTCGATCATGCGGCGGACGACCGCTTCGTGCTTGTCGGCCATGGGGGTCTCCTTCTCGGGTTGACGAAATCGACCGCGCACACCGCTCGCGGCCGGCGTCCTGGCAACAGGATCCAGGCTCGCGGGGTTCGTGAGCCCGGGCCAGGACTGAATGGGTGGGAGAGACTTCTCTTATAGCCCACACGGCTCGCGGGCGCCACTCTTTTCACGCGCTGAGCTGTGAGCCCACGAGGCGCAGCACATCCCGTGCCGGAAGCCTCCGTCGGGCGCACGCTATAATCCGTTCGAGGGCCCCAACACAATGAGCGGAACCGCCGGGGATCCGGATCCGGCCGCGCGCGCGCGCGACCTGGCCGCACGACTTGCCGAGAAGGTCGTGGGGCAGGACGCGGCTCTGCGCCGCATCGTGCCGTACCTCCAGATGTACGAGGCGCGCCTCAATCCGCCGGATCGCCCCGCCGGCATCTTCCTGCTCCTCGGCCCGACGGGCACCGGGAAGACGCGCACCGCCGAGGCCGTCGCCGAGGTGCTGCACGGCAGCCCCAAGCACCTGCTGAAGATCGACTGCGCGGAGTACCAGTCGGACCACGAGGTCGCGAAGCTGATCGGAGCGCCGCCCGGCTACATCGGCCACCGAGAGACCAAGCCGATCCTCACGCAGGAGCGCTTGCTCGCCGCCGCGACGCCGCAGTGCGATCTGGCCGTCGTCCTGTTCGACGAGATCGAGAAGGCGGCGCCGGCATTCACCTCGCTGCTGCTGGGGATCCTCGACCGGGGCACGCTTCGTCTCGGCGACAACACCCCGGTGAACTTCGAGCAGAGCCTGGTGTTCCTGACGAGCAACCTCGGCGCCCGCCAGATGCTGAACGTCGGGCGTCCCGGCATCGGGTTCCTGGGCGTCGAGCGCCGGTCGCCGGCCAGCATCGCTGAACGGCTGCGATCGGCGGGCATGGAAGCGGTCCGGCGCCGGTTCTCGCCGGAGTTCGTCAACCGCCTCGACGCCGTGATCACCTACCGCCCGCTCGACGCCGCGGCGCTCGGCGAGATCCTCGACCACCACGTCGCCGAACTCCAGCAGCACGTCCACACCCGGCTCCGCGAGCGGTCGTTCGACATCGTCGTCGCGCCGCCGGCCCGTGACCTGCTGCTCGCACGGGGAACGAGCGACGAATTCGGGGCTCGCGAGCTGAAGCGGACGGTGCACCGCCTGCTCACGCAGCCGCTCGCGGCGCTCGTGGCCGACGGCGCCGTGCCGCCCGGCGCGCTGGTGCGTGTGGACGTGGCGGACGATGGGGAGGCGCTTCGGCTGCGCGCGGAGAGTCCCGCGCACGCCCGGCCGCACGCCGAGGCGTCGAGGCCCGTGGTCCTGGTGATCGACGAGAACGCGGACCTGCTGAAGACGCTGGCCCACGCGCTGTCGGGCGCCGGCATCGAGCCGCTGACGGCCGCCGGCGCCGGGCAGGCGCGCGAGCTGGCGGCCGGGCGGCGGCCCGACCTCCTCGTCGTGGACCTCGTGTTGCCCGACGGCGACGGACTCGCCGTCGCGATCGATCTGCTGGACGCGCACCCCGGGCTGCGCGTCGTGGTGACGAGCGGCGCCGAGCTGTCGGCCGACGAGGCCGCACTCTGCGAGCGGCAGGACGTCCCGGTGCTGAGAAAGCCCTTCCTTCCCGAGGACGTGGTCAACCTGGTGCGGGCCCGGCTGCGGCTGGCCAAGACGGCCGGAGGCTAGCTCAGGGCTGGCGGGCGGCGCCGCCGCCGACGACCACCTTCATCCCGTCGCGCCGCGTGGCCGCCTCGAAGGCCGCGGCGGCTTCCGCGAGCGGGAAGGTGTGCGTCACGACGGAGCGCACGTCGACGCCGCCGCGCGAGACCAGGTCGATCGCCTCGGGGTAGGTGTCCTTCATCCGGCGCGCCCACGCGAGCGTGAGCCCCTTGCGGCGCGCGCCCGACGCGCTGACCGAGGTCCGCGGCCCGCTGGGGATGCCGGCGAGAACGACCCGCGCGCCCGGGCGCACGGCGTCCACCGCGGCATCGACGGCCGCGTTGTCGCCCGCCGCCTCGATGGCCACGTCGAGGCCGTGTCCACCAGTGAGCTGCCGGATGGCCGCGGCCTCGCGGCCGTCGGCCGGCACCACCACCGCGCCCTTCGCGGCGGCCGCCGCCAGCCGGTGCGGGCGCGAGGGCAGCTCGGTGGCGATGACCTGCGAGGCCCCGAGGAGACCGGCCAGCTGGACCGCGAGCCACCCGATCGGGCCGCAGCCGAAGACGCCCACGCGGTCACCCGCCTGGAGGTGGGCGAGTCGGCAGGCATGGAGCGCGACGCCGAGCGGCTCGAGCATCGCGCCGTCGGCGTCGGAGATCGAGTCGGGAAGGGGGTGCAGGTTCCGACGCGGCCAGGCGATCCACTCGCGCAGCGCGCCGTCCACGTCGTGACCCGCGAAGACCACCCCCTCGCACAGGTTCGGGTGACCGCGGCGGCACAGCGCGCACTCGCCGCAGGGGATGGCCGGATCCACGGCGACGCGGCGACCGTCCGCCGTCACCCCGGCGAACTCGTGCCCGGGCACGAGCGGCCGCTCGACCGCCGTCCCCCCGATGCCCCCCTCATCGAACCAGTGGATGTCCGATCCGCAGATGCCCACCGCGGTGACGCGGACCAGTTCCTCGTCCGGCCCCGGCCGCGGCATCTCCTCGTCGGCGATCCGCAGGTCCCGCCGCCCCCACAAGCGTGCTGCCTTCATCCTCGTCCTCGGTCACCTGGCGGCGATGTCGTTCCTCACACCCTGATGATGATCCCGCGCCCGTAGCAGGCCCACGAGAACAGCCAGATGAACAGCGTGTACCCGGCCGCGAACAGGATCGAGCCGACCGCGTTGTCGCCGGCCAGCGCCATCGCCGTGTGCCGGTAGAGCCACTCGAAGAGGGGCTGCCGCCCCCCGTCCGGGGCGGCCAGCGTGACCGTGAACAGCACGATCACCAGCAGCTCGGACGCGATGTAGGCCAGCAGCGGGTTCCTCCCGAAGACGTTGAAGAAGGCGAACCATCGCGCCTTGCCGTGGACGTCCACCGCCCACAGGACCAGGCCGAGCGCCAGCAGCGACCAGCCGCCCGCGTAGAGGGTGAAGGAGCTCGTCCAGAGCTTCTTGTTGATCGGGAACCCGAGCCAGGCGTCCCACGCGTAACCGGCCGCGACCAGGAGGCAGGCGGCGGGGAGCAGCTCGCTCAGGGCCCACCGCCGGTCGCGCGTTCGATCGAGGAACTGCCCCGCGAAGTAGCCGATGATGAACGTCACGACGGCCGGCAGCGTGCTGAGCACCCCCTCGGGCTCGAACACGAACGGCACGCCGTCCACCCGTTCGCCGTGGTACAGGTGGTCCGCCCCGAACAGCCAGGTGTCCAGCCTGAGCGCCGCGTTTCCCTGGAGCGAGTATGGGTCGGGAGGCTGCCCGAAGCTCCACGCGAGCCACCAGTAGGCGAGCAGGAGCGCACCGCCGGCCGCGATCAGGGCCCGGCGCCCGGTGAACAGCGCGAGCGTGCAGCCGATGCCGTAGCACAGGGCGAGCCGCTGGAGCACGCCCATGATCCGGATCCGTGCGGCCAGATCGGCCAGGAAGGCCCCCGGCGTCAGCGTGAACAACGAGGCGAAGAACCCGGGGACGTGCCACATGAAGACGCCGATGAGGAAGAGGATCGCCGTGCGGCGCCAGATCTTCGCCAGCGCGGCCCCGGTCGGGCGGCTGCCGAACTTCTTGAGCGAGAACCAGGCGGAGACCCCGATGGCGAACAGGAACGCCGGGAACACCAGGTCGGTCGGCGTGAAGCCGTGCCAGGGCGCGTGGTGGAGCGGGGCCCATGCCACGTCGCCGTTGCCGGGGGTGTTGACGATGATCATCAGGGCGATGGTCATCCCGCGGAAGACGTCCAGCGCCAGGATGCGCGGGGCCTTCGGGGCCTGTTCTTCGCTGGGCATCGGTCGGTCCCCGCTACCGCGTCACCGTCAGCTCCGCGTGCAGCGCCGCCGTCGAGTCGCCGCCGGCCCACACGTCGAACGTGCCCGGCTCGACGACCCACTGCCTCGTGGCCGCGCTCCAGTAGCGCAGCTCGTCCTTCCCGATCGGAAACCGGATCGTCCGCGTCTCGCCCGGCTTCAGCATCACGCGGCGGAAGCCCTTCAGCTCGCGCACCGGCCGCGCGGCCGACCCCGCCCGCTGGTGCACGTAGATCTGCGCCACGGCGTCGCCCGCCACCGCGCCCGTGTTCGTGACGTCCACCGCCACCTCGGTCGCCGCGTCCGCCTTGATTTCCGCCTCGCGCACGCGGAGGTTCTCGAACGTGAACGTGGTGTAGCTCAGGCCGTGGCCGAAGGGGTAGAGCGGCTTGCTCGAGACGTCCCAGTAGCGCGACGTGAAGCCGGGCCGGTCCTCGGGCTCGTGCGTCAGGTTGTGGTTGTAGTAGAGCGGGGCCTGGCCGGCGGTTCTCGGCCAGGTGATCGGCAGCTTGCCGCCCGGGTTCACGTCGCCGAACAGGACGTCGGCCACCGCGTTGCCCCCCTCCGAGCCGGGGAACCAGGCCTCGAGGATCGCCGCCACGTGCCCGGCGGCCCACCGGATGTCGAGCGGCCGGCCGTTCTCGAGCACCAGCACGACCGGCTTCCCGGCGGAGACGACGGCCTCGAGCATCTGCTGCTGGATGCCGGGCAGGTCGAGCGTCGCGCGCGAGGCGGCCTCGGCGCTCATGTCGGAGGTTTCGCCCATCACCGCCACGACGACGTCGGCGTCCGCCGCGGCCGCCCGGCTCTTCGCCAGCCAGTCCGCGATCTCGGTCTCGGCGAGGGGAGCGCCGGGTTTCGAGCCCATCATCGCGGCAATCATCGAGATGTACTGCCGCGTCGGCCGCGGGCCGGCGACGTGCGTGATCTGCGCGCCGGCGCCCAGCGTGTTCCTGATGCCCGCGAGCACGGTGACCGGGTTGCTCCTCGTGGCGCCGCCGAACAGTCCCTCCACCGTCCACCCGCCCTCGATGTCCCTGGCGGCGTCGGCCAGCGGGCCGACGACCGCGATCTTCTTCACGCCCTTGTCGAGCGGGAGGACACCGCCCTCGTTCCTGAGGAGCACCATCGAGCGTCCCGCCACCTTCCGCGCGAGCGCCCGCCCCTCCACGCGGTTCAGCACCGCATCCACCTTCGACTCGTCCACGTACGGGTTCTCGAAGAGTCCCATCCGGTACTTGGCCTCGAGGACCGGCCGTACCATCTCGTCCAGTTGCGCCTCGCTCACCTGGCCCTTCGCCACGAGGCCGGCGAGGTGCTTCGTGTAGGTCTGGCTGGCCATGTCCATGTTCGTCCCGGCGACGAGGGCCTTGAGGGCCGCGTCTTCGGGGTCGGCGGCGAGGCCGTGCGTGACCAGGTTGCCGACCGCGAACGCGTCGGAGATGACGAAGCCGTCGAAGCCCCACTCGCCCCGCAGGAGGTCGGTCAGCAGCCACCGGTTACCGGTCGCCGGCACGTCGTCCAGCGTCATGTAGGCGCTCATGAAGCTGGCCGCGCCGGCCTCGGCCGCGGCACGGAAGGGCGGCAGGTACACGTTGCGGAACAGCCCCTCGGGGATGTAGGCCGAGTCGTAGTCGCGGCCCCCTTCGCCGGCGCCGTAGCCGGCGAAGTGCTTGACACACGTCAGCACGCTCTCGGGCCCGAGCGTCTCGCCCTGGAACCCGCGGACTTGCGCCCTCGCCATCGCCGCGCCGAGGAACGGGTCCTCGCCGGCACCCTCGACGATGCGGCCCCAGCGGGCGTCGCGGGCGATGTCGACCATCGGCGCGAAGGTGAGGTGGATGCCGGCCGCGCGGGCGTCCTGCGCGGCCAGGCGCTGGGCGGCCTCGACCAGGTCGGGATCCCACGACGAGGCCATCGCGAGCGGGACGGGGAACGCCGTCCGGTAGCCGTGGATCACGTCGTAGGCGACCAGCAGCGGGATGTGGAGGCGCGACTTCTCGACCGCCACGCGCTGGAGGCGGTTGATCTCCTTGACGTCGAAGAGCCACAGCACCGATCCCACGTGGCCCTGCGCGATCAGCCCCTCGGGGTTCTCGAGGCCCAGCGCGGGCATCGGGATGCCCGACGACTGGTTCAACTGGCCGACCTTCTCGTCCACCGTCATCTGCTTCAACAGCGCCTCGGCGCGGAGGCGCGCCCCGGCCTGGGCGGGACGATCGGGCCGCGCGGCGGGATTCCCGGGCATCATGATCAGCAACCCCAAGGCCAACAGGGCCTTCGCACCGCAGTTCTTCAGCATGACGCGGCCGTTGATCTGAAACCGGAGGTGAACGCAGGGAGAGGACTGGCGGATTGTAGATCGGATGGGCCCGGGGCGCGTGGCCTTCAGAGGGAACCGGGCTCCCTCTGAAGGCGATGGAGCCCGTCCTTCAGACGGTTCTGACGTTCTCGGCCCTCGGCCCCTTGGGACCGTTGCCGCGGTCGAAGGTGACCGAGGCGCCTTCGCGCAGCTCGTCGAAAGGCGTGTTGGTGCACGCCGACTGGTGGAAGAAGTACTCGTTGCCGTCTTCTGCGGCAATGAATCCGAACCCCTTCGCGCTCACCAACCGCTTGATCGTCCCGCTCATCGTCGTCGCCATCTCGCGTCCTCCGTTGTCGATAGTGCCGATTCCGTCCTGCCCGCGGGGTGCGGGCGCCGCTCACCTCGTGGCCAGCTTTGCCGCGTGTCGGACAACCATGCAGGGGTCGAGCTCCGCCACTCGACACCAGTGTAACAACATCGGCGAGCCGGCCAGGAACCGGCGCGCGCTTTCCCGGTCGTCGGGCGATGCAAGGCTGGACAGGTCGCGCAGGGCGCGAGCCAGCACATGCATGGCCAGGTGCTGGTAAGGCATGAACCCGGCGTCGTCGTACCGGCATTCCTCGCGCGCGACGATCGACACCGGTGCCCGCTCCCCGCCCTACTCATCAGGCGCTCCGGGCGGCGGGCGATTCCCCGCCGCCGGGGGTTCCGAGGCCTCCTGGTCCGTGAGGTCCGCGAGCCGTTCCACGGCCTCTGCCCTCAGCGCCGCGGCATCCCGGGCGACTGAGACCTCGCCCTCTTGCTCGACCCGTCCCACTCGCCGGTCGAGCGCCGCGATCACCTCGCGGAGGTCGCGCTCGAGCTGGCCGGTGCTTACCGCCACGTGCCCGACCTGCGCGCCACCTGAGAGCGCGCGACGTTCCACATCTCGCCGCAGGCCTCGCAGCGCCAGTAACTGCTCGAGTCCGGGTGCTTCGCCTTCGTGACGATCGCGGACGAGTGGCACGTCGGGCAGGAGACGGGCCGGTCTTCGGGCGGCGCGGGCGAGGTGGAGTGGGTCGGCTGATTGCCGCGGAAATCGAATGCGTTCACGGGGTCCTTAGCTCTTCACCATCGCACAGGGGCTTTGGTGAGGGCCGGGCCGGTATGGCCTAGAACTCAGAAAAGCAGTGCGAATCAAGTATACGCTCCCGGCGCCCCTTTTCCCCCTTCCCAGGCTGTGTGACACTGGAGGACGGGATTCGGATCGCGAAACCGTGACCGGGCGCCGGCCGCCAGTCCTGGCGGGGTGGCGGAGCGTGCCTCCCGCTGCCTGCCGAGAGCCGGGGGCGGCCGGGCCGGTCGCCCCCGGCGAGCGCCGGAAGGAGGAGCGTCGATGGCGTCGATGACGGATTCGGTGCACGGAAAGGTGCTCTGGTACGAGCTCATGACGACGGACATGAAGGGCGCCGGGGCGTTCTACCCCAACGTCGTGGGGTGGACCGTCGCGCCTTTCGAGGGCTCACCGGACTACGGGGTCTGGTCGCGGAAGGACGGCGAGGGCATCGGGGGCGTGATGGCGATCCCGAAGGGGGCGGGCTTCCCGCCGCACTGGGGAATGTACGTGGGCGTGCCGAAGCTCGAGGAGGCGGTGGCGGAGATCGAGCGCCGGGGCGGCAGCGGGCTGTCCGAGGTGATCGAGGTGCCGCGGGTCGGGCGGATGCGCACGATGCGCGACCCCCAGGGCGCGGCGTTCTCGATCCTGGAGCCCGCGATGCCGGGGTCCCCGGCGGACCGCGAACCGGAGATCGGCGACGCGTCGTGGCACGAGTTGTACACGACCGACCCCGTGGCGGCGTTGACGTTCTACACCGAGATGTTCGGCTGGGCGCCGACCGAGGCGCTCGACATGGGGCCGATGGGGAAGTACCACATGTTCGCGCGCGGCCGGGGCTTCGGCGGCGGCGTGATGAAGAAGCCGGCCGAGATGGCGGCTCCCCCGGCGTTCTGGGGGTTCTACTTCCGCGTGCCGGACGTGCACGCGGCCGTGGAGCGCGTCAAGGCGAACGGCGGGCAGGTGTTGAACGGTCCGATGGAGGTGCCGGGCGGCGACTGGGCGGTGAACTGCATGGACCCGCAGGGCGCGGCGTTCGGGCTGCACCACACAAAGGCGTAGCCGCGTCCTACCTGAAGGCGGCGTCGGGCATCGGCCGGACCGAGCGGACGCACGGGGCAAACCCCATGTGCGGCAGGACGTCGCGGTCGATGCTCGATGCCCGGCGCCACCTCGACGAGCTCGAGCCCGGAGTCCGCCAGGCGGAAGACCGCCCGCTCGGTGACGTAGAGCACCTCCTGGCCGTGCGCCCGCGCGAAGTCGCCGCTGAAGGTGATGCGCTCGACGCGATCGACGAACTTCTTCACCTTGCCCGGCTGCGAGAACCCGGAGCTTCCCGCCGGCGTAGTCGACCCGGGTGCCCTGGGCGTCGAAGGTCCCGCAGAAGACGACCTTCTTGGCGTTCTGGGCGATCTCGACGAAGCCGCCCGGGCCGATGAGCGTCCCCGCCAGGTGCGACACGTTGACGTTGCCGCGCGCATCGGCCTCGCCCATGCCGAGAAACGCGATGTCCACGCCGCCGCCGCTGTAGTAGTCGAACTGCTCGATCGACGGCACGATCGCGTCGGCGTTCCGCGCCGCCCCGAACAGCGCGTCGTCGAGCATCCGGCCGTTGTGCGACGCCCTGTTCGACGCTCATCCACAGGCGGTCGCCGAGTCCCATCTCGGCGATGACGCCGAAGATGCCGCCCGGGATGCCGAAGCCGAAGTTCACCGACGCCCCGGGCCGCAGCTCCAGCGCGGCCCGCCGCGCGATGATCCGCCGTTCGAGCTTGGCCGGGACGCTCCGCCGAGCCGGCGCCGAGGTGCGCGCGCGCGCCGCCGCTCACCGTGGGGTCGTAGCCGAGGCCGTAGAACTGCAGCTGGTCCGCGCGCCTCGACGACCGCGTCGACCATGATGCCCGGGATCCTGACGTGCCGCGGGTGCAGGCTGCCCGCCTCGACCACCTGGCGCACCTGCGCCAGCACCACGCCGCCGCTGTTGTGGGCCGCCAGGGCGATCGACTGGATGTCCATGTCGATCGCCTCTTCCTCGGGGCTGACGTTGCCGCGCGTGTCGGCGTAGGTGCCGCGGACGATGGCCACGTCACCGGGAACGGCTTGTAGCGCAGGACCTCCTGCCCGTCGATCGTGCACGCAGCTCGACGAGCGTCGTCGCGGCTGCGCGCGTTGCAGCGCCCGCCGCCCTGGCGCGGATCGACGAAGGTGCCGAGGCCGGAGTGCGTGAAGAGGCCGGGGCGGCCCGCGCCGATCTCCCGCAGCAGTTGCTGGACCACGCCGCCCGGGAAGCAGTACGCCTCGATCTTCTCTTCCCGCACGAGCTGCTGCATCCGCGGCGACCAGGTGAAGTGCGCCCGCGATCACCCTGCGCACCATGCCCTCGTGGGCGAAGCGGTTCGTGCCCAGCGAGTCGCGGTCGCCGAGGCCGAGCGAATGGACGAGCGTGAGGTCGCGCGGATGGCCGGTGTCGAGGAACCGCCGCTCGAGGGCCGCGAGGATCGCCTCGGCGGAGATCATGCCCGCCCCGTTGCCGCTGACGGCGACGGTGTCGCCGTCCCGGACGAGCGTCGCGGCCTCGGCCGCCTCGAGGAATCTGGTGATGGCCATCAACGGTTCCGGTACACCGGCCTGCGCTTCTCGATGAACGCGCGAACGCCCTCCCGGCAGTCCTCCGTCGCCGCGGCCTGCGCGGCCGCGCTCGCGTGGTGCTGCCGCAAGTCCTGGTGCATGGTGGCGAGCAGCCCCTTGACCAGGGCGAGCGCCGGCGGGCCGTTGGCGAGCAGCCGGTCGAGCCATTCCTCCAGTTGCGCCTCGAGGCCGGCTTCGTCCTCGGCCACCGCCGTCACGAGTCCCCACTCGAGCGCCTGGGCGGCGGTGATCGGGACGCCGAGCAGCAGGAGGTGCCGCGCCCGCGCGGGGCCGATCAGCTCGGCCAGCCGGCGCGTGCCCATCCACCCCGGGATCATGCCCAGCGTGACCTCGGGGCACCCGAGCTTCGCCTGCCTGACCGCGACCCGCAGGTCGGCCGCCATCGCGAGCTCCAGCCCGCCGCCGAGCGCGTGCCCCGTCAGGGCCGCGATCACCGGCTGTGGCAGCGCCGCGAGCCTGGTCGAAGACGTCGATGCCGCGCAGGATCCAGTCGCGCCCCATCTCGTGGGGCGACAGGCGTCCCCAGGCCTCGATGTCGCCGCCGGTGCAGAAGAACCGCCCCTTCGCCGCGGATGACGACGACCCTCGTCGTGCGGTCCGCCGCCAGCTCGCCGGCAATGCCGCGCAGCCCCTCGATCATCGGGACGGTGAGGGCGTTGCCCTTGTCGGGGCGGTTCAACCAGATCTCGGCGACCGCCAGCCCGTTTCGCTCCCGCCGTTCGAGCGCGACCTCCCCGGTCATATCAGAAGCGCTTCAGCAGGAGGCCGCCGTCCACCCGCACCTCCTGCCCGACGGTGTAGGGCAGGAGGCCGGCGGCCATCGTGCGGACGACCCTGGCGACGTCCTCGGGGCGCCCCCAGCGCGGCTCGACGAGGCCGCCCCCGGCGACCAGGTCGTCGTAGCGCGCCTTCGACGGCTCGGTCATCTCGGTGAGGATCAGCCCCGGCTGGACCTCGTAGACGCCGATGCCGTGCGGCGCCATGCGGATGGCGAACAGCCTGGCCGCCATCGACAGCGCGCTCTTCGACATGCAGTACTCGCCCCGGTCGACGGTGGCGGCCACGGCGTTGGAGGAGGTCACGAAAACGATGCTCCGGTGCACGCCGGGCGTGGGGGGCGTCGCCGCCATCCGGCGGGCCACAGCCTGCGTCCAGAAGAAGGTGCCGCGGGCGTTGACGTCGAAGCAGCGGTCGTAGCTCTCCACCGAGACGTCGAGGAGGTCGGCGCGCCGCATCACCGACACGCCGGCATTGTTCACCAGGCAGTCGATCTCGCCCAGTTGCGCGGAGATGCTGTCGAGGATGGGGGCGTGGTCGTCGAGGCTGGCGATGTGGAGGATGAAGGGTGCGAAGCGGCGTCCGAGCGCGGTGACATGCCGGCCGAGCTCCGCCATGCGGTCGGAGTCGGGCAGCGCCACGGCGGCGATGTCGAACCCCTCTTCCGCCAGCGCCAGGGCAATGCCGTAGCCGATTCCGCGCGAGGCGCCCGTCACGAGAGCGGTGCGGCTCATCGCGGCATAGGGTAGTCGGATTCGTGCGGGAAAGCACGAACCTTGAACCCGCGCGCAGAGTCACAGCTCAGCAGCAGGATTGAAATCGGGCGACCAGGTTCGTCGTTTCCAGGGCCCCGGCCAGCCCGGTGGGGCGACGAAAACGTTCCTGTTTTGCGAGTCCTGGCCGCCGGCCCGAAATTCGCAGTGCCCTTCGAAACCGGGCTTGTGACTCTCAGGTACAAGCCCCGGGCTGGCGACTCGCGAAATCCTCGAATTACCGACACGCAACCAGCTAATCCCGGTCACGGTCCGAGTCTGCCCGTTGGTGGGCGCCGGTTCCGAACCAGAAGCCTGTCCCGCGCCGCGCGGGGCATCCTCACAGGGAGCCGTCCAAGTGAAAGGTATCATTCGCCTCGTCGCTGCCTTCATCAGCATCGCCGCCTTCTCCGTACCGAACGCGTCCGCGCAACTCTCGTCCGGCATCTGGGTCGACAAGGACGACCTTCGATCGCTGCCCATGTCGGGGTCGGCGTGGACCAACCTGAAGGCCGCCGCCGACAGGAGCTGCGCGACGCCGAGCCTCGAAAACCAGGAAGACCCGGCCAACGTCTGCGTGATGGCGAAGGCGCTGGTCTACGCGAGGACCGGGACCGCCACCTACGCCTCGGGGGTCGCGACGGCCCTGCGGGCCATCGTGAACAGCGGCACCTACGGCGGGCGGGCGCTCGCACTCGGGCGCGAGCTGGTCGCCTACGTCATCGCGGCCGACCTGATCGACCTGCGGACCTACGATCCGAGCCTCGATACGTCGTTCCGCGCCAAGATCCGGTCGCTTTCCACCGCGCCCACCACGGAAGCCGGAACCCTCATCCAGTGCCACGAGAACCGGCCGAACAACTGGGGCACGCACTGCGGCGCGTCGCGGGCGGCGGTGGCCGCGTACCTCGGCGACACCGCGCAGCTCGCGCGCATCGCGCAGGTGTTCAAGGGCTGGCTCGGGGACCGCGCCTCCTACGCCGGCTTCAAGTACGGCGACCTGTCGTGGCAGTACAACAGCGCGTCCCCCGTGGGGATCAACCCCGTCGGCGCCATGAAGTCGGGCCACGACATCGACGGCGTGCTGCCCGACGACGAGCGGCGGGCCGGCGGCTTCACGTGGCCTCCCCCGCAGGAGAACTACGTGTGGGAGGCGCTGCAGGGCGCGCTCGCGCAGGCGGTGATCCTCGATCGCGCGGGCTACGACGCGTTCGGCTGGCAGAACGAGGCGCTGCTCCGCGCGGTGACGTGGCTCCACGAGCAGGCCGACTTCGCGGCCGAATCGGACGACACCTGGCAGCCGCACATCGTCAACTACTTCTACGGCACGTCGTTCCCCGCGCCCTCGCCCTCGTCGCCCGGCAAGAACGTCGGCTGGACGGACTGGACGCACAGCGGCGCCACCTCGTCGTGCTCGTTCTCGGTGTCGCCGTTGTCGGCCGCCCTGCCGGCGGCGGGCGGCGGCACGCAGGCCAGCGTGACGACCAGCAGCAGCTGCGCGTGGACCGCGCGGTCGAACGTCGCCTGGGTGACCCTCAACTCCGCGGGACGGTCGGGGAGCGGGACGGTGATCGCGACCGTTGCCGCCAACACCTCCGCCGCGCGCACGGGGACGCTGACGATCGCGGGCCGGACCTTCACCATCAACCAGACCGGCACGACGACCACCCCGACGCCGCCGTCTGCGCCGACCACGCCGTCGCCGGCCGTGGGCGCCACCTCCGTCAGCACGGCCACCGCGCTGCGCTGGACGTGCTCGGGAGCCAGCAGCTACAGCGTCCGGCTCGGGACGTCGAACCCGCCGGCGCAGGTGGCCTCCGGCATCACCACGGCCGCCTACACACCGGCCGCCCTGACCGCCGGCCGCACCTACTACTGGCAGGTCGTGGCGGCGGGCACCTCGGGTTCGGCCACCGGTCCGGTCTGGTCGTTTTCGACCGGGACGACGACCACGCCGCCGCCCGCGACCGGCGCGCTGCCGTCGCCCTGGACGCAGGGCGACCTCGGCAGCGTCGGCCTCGCCGGGACCGGCGCCTACTCGAACGGCACGTTCATCGTGACGGGCAGCGGCGCGGGCACCTCGGGCACGGCGGACGCCTTCCGGTTCGTCCGGCGGCCGCTGACCGGCCTGAGGACGATTACGGCGCGCCTGACCGTGGAGCAGGCGACCGACCCTCTGGCGCACGCCGGCATCATGATGCGGGAAGGCCGTGAGGGGGTGACCTCCGGCTCGGCTCACGTGTCGCTGGTCGTGCGGCCGGGGGGCCTCGTCATCTTCATCCGCCGGTCGGCCACCGGCGTCCTGACGACCACGGTGGCCACGGCGACGCAGGCCCTGCCGGTGTGGCTGCGGCTCACGAGGAGCGGCAGCACCGTGACGGCGTCGGTCTCGTCCAACGGCACGACGTGGCGGACGGTCGGGAGCACCACCCTGGCGCTGACGTCCTCGTCGGTCGTCGGCCTGGCGGTCTCGAGCCACAACACGACGCTGCGCAACACCTCGACGTTCGCCAACGTGACCGTGCAGTAGACAGCCGTAGAGCAGGGCTTTAGCCCTGCTGGACAGTGACACCCTTCGGGGAGGCGGGCGCCCGCCCGCCTCCCCTCGCCTCCAGCCGTTCCACCAGGGCCGCGTAGCGCTCGAATACACCCTCCCCGATCTCGCGCCGCTCCATCTCCTCGAACTCGCGCGCGAGCCTTTCGCGTTCCTCGCTGGCTGGGAACGTCGTGGCGGTCACTCGCGCCAGGCAGTCGTCCTCCTTCTCGATGTGGGACTGCAGGAGGTTGATGTACGACCGCGCCTGCCGGGTGAAGGTCATCCGCGCGTCGGCGTCGCCCGCTGACCAGCGGTCGATGGCCGCCGCCATGTTCCGGACGCGCAGGCGCGCCAGCTCGTGCTCGCTGATCAGCCCGCAGCCCGGGAAGAACCCCTTCGCGTCGATGGCGGGGAAGAGGATGCGCTCCTCCTTGAGGTGGTGGGTGCGATCGGCGAACTCGCGGATGAAGACGAGGATCTCCCGGGCGAACTCCGGATCCAGCGACTTCGTCCGCACCGCCTCATCGCAGAACCGGCCGAGCACGGCGAGTGCCCGTTCGATCAGCCGATGTTCACGCGCGAGCGTCTCGTAGGGCGGCAGCTCAGTCGTCTTGGGGGCGGTCTCCACGGGTCTCCTCCATCGGTGCCAGGGACGAGCCGGCCTCGCTTCACCCTACGATAGGGCAGGCGGGACCGGAACGCCATGATCTGTGTCACCGCGGTGCCGGCGACGCCCGCTACCGTCGCCTGGGCGGCGGCTCCGGGCAGAACCCGGGCTCGAAGCCCCGCGCGCCCTCGCGACGCCACAGCGGGTCGGGGGTGCTGGTCACGGGCGGCAGCACGCCGAGGCGCACCAGTTGCCGCCGAAACTCGTACCGCACGGCACAGGTGGCGGCCGGCTGGTCTTCCAGGTCCAGGTGGATGCGGCGGACGGCGTGATCCGTCCTGCCGCCGATGCCGGTAGCGGCGTACTCGTCCTGCCGCGCGGCGGCGGCCGGAGCTCCGGCTGCCCCCTCGGCCCGCGGCTGGTTGCGCTCGGTGGGGGGGACCACGATCGGGTCGATGCGCGCGACCCGCTCACGGAAGAACACCGCGGCGATGACTCCCATGTTCCGGGTCTTCCCCAGCCACTGGGCGTACGACTCCTGCTCGGACGTGAAGAAGAACGCCCGGGCGTGATTCATGCCCGTCTGCCACCCGGAGATGACCACCGTCTCGTGGGGATCGAGGACCCACTTGCTGGCGTCCTTCGCGGCCGTCCGGCGGGCGTCGATCGTGTTCAGGCCGTCAACCGACAGGGCCACGGCCACCCGGACGTCGAACGGGTTGTGGAGGCGGATGGCGTAGTCCCTTCCCTTGACCGCTTCGACGTAGACGGTGCCCCTGGCGGGGTATTGCGGGACCGGCTGGCCGTCCACCAGGATCTCGACCCGGGGGCCCGGGACGGGGGATTCGGCCCACGACGGGACTGCGGCCAGCGCGGCCAGGGCAACCAGGGCGAACAGGGCGGAATACAGCGGAAGCAAGCGGCGCATGACGTCCTCCTTACCCTGAGAACGCCGCCGCGCTGGTTTCTTGCAGCGCGAGGCCCCGGGGCCCGAAAGTCATCGAGCGGTATCATGTTCGTGTTCCGCGACCGCCCGGGTTTGGCAGAGGCGGAGGAGGAGGTTTCCGTGCGCAGTCGCGAAGAGCACTGGCAGCGGGTGTATTCGACGAGGCCAAGCGACCAGGTGAGCTGGTTTCAGCCTGACCCGGCGGCGTCGCTCCAGATGATCGAGCAGGCGGGCCTTGCGGCATCGACCTGAATCATCGATGTCGGGGGCGGGGATTCCCGTCTCGTGGACGCGCTCGTTCGCCGGGGAAACACGTGCATGACCGTGCTCGACGTCTCCGCCCTCGCGCTTCATCGCGCCCGGCAGCGGCTGGGATCCGCATGCGAGCACGTCCGATGGATCGCGGCGGACATCACCGACCCCGGGCTGGTGCTGGACGCCGTGGACATCTGGCACGACCGGGCCGTGTTCCATTTCCTCACCGAGGCCGAGGATCGTCGCCACTACCGCGCCGGGCTGCGCTCGACCCTGAAGCCGGGGGGCAGCCTGGTCCTCGCCACCTTCGCGCTGGGTGGTCCGGAGAAATGCAGCGGCCTGCCCGTCGTGCGCTACTCCCCGGTGTCGCTCGGCCAGGAGCTGGGCAACGAGTTTCGGCTCGTCGGCAGCTTCGTGGAGGAACACGTGACGCCGGCCGGAGCGACGCAGCTCTTTCAGTGGTGCCGGTTCGTGCGTTCCGGCGCCCAGTGACAAACCGAAGCGTCCGATGGTGCCGGGCAGCAGCGCCGCCGGTCAGTCGTTCTCGCTGGCCAGCCGCCGAGCCCGCTGAGCAGCCTTCGATGCGATGGAGCGCCTGAAGTACACGTCCGCCAGACGGCCGACCGACCTCTTCACCAGGCCGAGCCGGGTTGGATAGAAGTAGTCCGAGTCGAACCAGCCGTGTTCGGCGTAGTACCTGTAGTCCGCATCCGTCTCGTCGAGCTCGATCCGGACGCTGTTGCGTCCCATTCGGAACACGACGACCTCGAGCAGGCCGGGGACGTGCGGCGCGCCCTTCGCCATTTGCGCGCGGAACCGCTTTGCCTGCTTGGCGAGCGCGGCGTCCCGCGCCTGCCGCTCCTTCCCGGTCATCGGGACGAGCGCGGTCGAGCAGGTGCCCTTCACGACGTCGAACCCGAGCGCGGTCCCCATCAGGTCGAAGTACTTCAGGATCTTGTCGCCGCCGAAGAAGCCCTGGACGACGATGCTCGTGAACGCCTTGCCGTGGTACTGCGGGCGGTGGCACCCATAGCCGAGCCTGTCCAGGAACAGCTTCATCAGGCCCGAGACCTGGAACGAGTAGTTCGGCGAGGCGAAGACGACTCCGTCGGCGTCCTTCATCTTTGCGAGCAGCAGGTCCCGATCGTCCTCGAGCGGGCAGAACTCCTCGCCCTTCGCGAAGCACACCTTGCAGCCCCGGCACGGTTCGAGGTGGTAGTCGCCCAGGCGAACCAGCTCGGTCTCGACCGCCATCGAGAGCCTCGAGCTGATCGAGGAACTCCCGGGTCGCCTGGTAGGTGTATCCCTTCCGGGCCGCGCCGACGAAAGCCGTGACCTTCTTGACAGCCATGACAGCGCCACCTTTCTCGCGGACTCGTCGCATGTGGGCCACCCGTCGGCGCCGCCTGTCGCTCTACCTGTCTGGCCTCGCGAGGTACTCGGCCTTTCGGCGCGCGACCTCCTCCCGCCGCGCCTGAAGCACGGCCGCCAGATCGACGTCTGCGACGCCCGCCTCGCAGCGAGGCCGGCCCGGCGGATCGGCGACCACTCGATAGCCACTGCCGTCCGCCCGGCGACACAGGTAGCCCGCGTCCACCAGAGACCGGCGGAGCGTCACGTGATCGAGTTCCTTGATGCCGCTCGTTTCGATCCAGTGCGTCAGCCGCGCGTCAACCTCTGGCTGGTCGAGCAGCGTATCGGCTGGAAACGCCGCCACCATGCTCGTGAAGAGCACGTGCCGGCTGGCATCGTCTCTGGGAAGTCCGGCCAATCCGCTCCGGAGGCAGAGGTCCGCGAGACGCTTGGTGAAGAACCCGATGGTGAGGACGTTGTCTTCCTGCATGACTCAGCTCCTGTCTGCATTCGCGGCCAGGAACGCCGCGACCTCCGCCTGCGCCTCCTGGCGGTGCGTGAAGATGGCGGCGTGCTCGCCGCCCTCGAGCACCAGGAGCTTCGCACCGGGAACCCGCTGCGCGAACACGGCCCCGTTGCGCTCGAACGGGACGTGCGGATCCGCCGAGCCGTGGACCACGAGGGTCGGCACGGCGATCTCCTCCAGGGGGTAGCTGCGAGTCCGGCTCACGTGGACGTCGTTGTCGGTGCCGCGGAAGCGCCGCGTCATGCGGTCGGTGGTGCTGGCCTGCAGCTCGCAGAGCAGCGCCCAGGCGTCCCCATCGCGGCGCAGCCGGTCGAACAACTCCGGGTTCGTGATGGAGCGCCGCGCGACCGACTCCGGGTCCTGCAGCACCTTCCGCCTGGCCGCCGACGCCATGCCAGGCACCCGCATGAGCAGCTTCCGGATGGCAAACGACAGGGGTGGCCTCCCGTCCAGCCGATCCGCGCACGTGGACACCAGGACGAGGCCCCAGCACCGGTCGCGGTGCCGCAGCGCGAAATGGATCGCCGACGGGCCGCCGCCCGACACGGCCATCACTCCGCAGCGCTCGACGCGGAGCGCGTCGAGCAGGCTGGCGTAGAGATCGGCCTGCTCTTCCGGGCTTCGGCCGCGCGAGAGCGGGGTGCCCAGGTAGCCCGGACGCGACGGGCCGATGTATCGGTAACCCGGCCCGCCGATCGTGCGGGCGAGCAGCAGGCCCTGGTCGTACCCGCCCATCGCGCCGTGCAGGCAGAGGACCGCAGGCCCGGATCCGAACGAGGCGTACTCGACCGCCCCGCGGGAGGTCTCGATGACGACGGGTTCCGGGCGAACGTCGAGCGTCAGGTTGCCGGTCATGCGGATGTCTCCGAGAAGAAGATACGCGTCAGGATGCGCGGATCGGGCGACTTGTAAGCGGATCCGAGCGCCAGCCTGTGCAGCGCCAGCCCCTTCACCGTCGTCCAGAAGACGAGGGCCAGGTCGTCAGGGCGGCCGTCGTCGAACGAGCCGTCTTTCTGGCCGGCGCGTGCCAGGCGCGCGACAACGCGGTAGGGGACGTCCCGCTCGCGGGAGATGATGGCCCTGGCCTCCGCCGGCACGGCGTCCGAGATGCTGGCCGTCGAGATCAGCACGCTGATCCAGGAGAAGTTCTCGTGCTCCTCGAGCGTCCGCATCAGCGTCGTGGCGGCCCGCTCGACCTTCTGCCGCGGCGTCAGCGGCAGGCGCTCCAGGTCGCGGGCGGCGGTGTTCATGCGGTCGAAGGCCTGCCGGACGATCTCGACGAAGATCTCCTCCTTCGACCGGAAGTAGTGGTAGAGCAGCCCCTGGGA
Source organism: uncultured Acidobacteriota bacterium (assembly GCA_963813585.1). Taxonomy (GTDB): domain Bacteria; phylum Acidobacteriota; class Vicinamibacteria; order Vicinamibacterales; family Fen-181; genus JARKSS01. The sequence continues at coordinate 4,360,535 of CAWEZL010000001.1, read as the reverse complement.
CATGCCGACCTCCGTCGCGATGTCGGCCACCCTGGTGGCGGCGAGCCCGCGGGTGGCGAACAGCCTGACGGCGCACGACAGGATGGCCTGCCGGCGCTCGTCGCGCATGCGCTCGTTCTGTGCCGGGTTCCTCGCCACCGCGCCTCCATTGAATGACTATTCAATCAAAACACAATCGCGGCTCCATGTCAACCGCGCCCGCGCCGACGCCACGCCGACAGGCGGCGCGAATGCCCACGAGAAAACGCTCGGGATTTCGTGATTTCCAGGTGGATGTGGTCGGGGCGCCGGGATTCGGACCCGGGACCTCCTGCGCCCAAGGCAGGCGCGCTACCAGGCTGCGCTACGCCCCGACAAACCGGCAGGAAACCGGCTAAGCTGATGATTCTCACGGGGTACGGGCGGAACACGAAGGCGTGGACGCTACCCATCTGTACCCGCGTGTCCCCATCTCGACCCTTCTCGGTGGCCTCAAAAGTGGTCCCACCGAGCGACGCCGTAGGGGGACCTATAATCATACTCGACCGAGGTTCAGCCGTCGATGCTGGGGAGCCGCAGCAGGGCACCATGGGCATAGACTCCGCCAGTCTTTCGCCAAGAGGTGAACCGCTCCGCTGCGGCGGCGTTGTTCGCCGTCCGGGGCCGTCCCCCTTCTCGGTGCGACCTCTGCCTGCCTCGAGTACAAGACAGAAGGCCGGCGCGATCAGTACGCTACATACTTCCGATACAAGGCGGAATGGTGGGACACCGATGGCCACAAGAGGTGGGCATGGGATGTGTTCTTTGCCGAGAAGCGCTGTCGCTGACGTCTGCTAACGCCCGGAAAGAGGCTAATACAGTCGCCACCAACACGAGGGTCAACAACATGATCTCCGCCCTAACCGTTGTCGTCGCCGTACTTGGTGCCTGCCCGCTGGTGCAGTCTGAGCCCCAGAAGCACACCAAGCCTATTGTTCAGATTGTCGATGACTACGTGGATTACGCCACCAGCGTCACAGAACTCTGGGATTCTTCGACGACGGTGGTGTTCGGTCGCGTCAGTTCCTCTTCCGTACGGGGCTCGCTAGCCGAGGACGGTCTGAGCTACGACGTGACGACGCATCACATGGTCGAAATCGATGAGGTACTGAAAGACCCGAGCGGGCGACTGGCTGCGGGTGCGACTATCGAGGTGATCGAAAGGACGGGTGAGTACGATGCGGGTGACAAGATTATCCACCGTGTGTCTCGCAACCGCCACCCGCTCAAGAAGAACAGGCAGGCAGTCCTGTTCCTAGAATCCAAGGATGGCGAGTACCATCTAGTGGACCCGGCTGCGGGCTCCTACAACTTCGAGGACGACGGCACTGTCCGGGGCAAACCGCTGCTCGACGCCAAGGCCTCGAAGCGCGAGTTCTTCGAGTACCTGCGTAGCATGAAGAATGCTGCGAAGTAGCCAACGGCCTGCCGCGCGTTAGCGGAAGTGTGCGGGCCGCCTTCGTCGGCGTGTCTGGGCGGAGGCGGCGCACTCTGCGCTTGCCCGGTGCTCGCTTCTCGACGGGCCTCGTCCCGGCTTTGGCAGATTATGGAACCCGAGACCCTGCAGAGTTGCCCCTGCCCCGCCCTATCAGGACCGGGATGGCTGTAGGCGTCATAGTTTCGGCCGCCGCTTCGACTGCTCGAGACGTGCCGTTCAGGGAAGAGGTTGCCAAGGCGCTTGAGCAGCAGAAGTCGGAGTGCGGCGTGAAGCCTGAGGCACCGTTCTTCGCGAAGAACCCCAGTGGCGTCCGGCGAGCCTTTGCCCGAGCGTGTCTGCGGGCTCGGATTCCGCACCTGTCGGTTCATGATCTGAGGCGGAGCTTTGGTACGAGATGCGCGCTCGCGGGCATGCCGCCTGCGAGCCTGCAGAAGATCATGGGTCACCAGAGCCTCGACGTGACGATGACACACTACGTCCATCTGCAGCAGCGCGACTTGGTTGAAGCCGTCCAAAGGGTGGATCTCGGCCTGCCGAGCCCGATGGCCACGGAAACGGCCCCCTCGTAGAAGCGCAGCCCGTAAGTGCTTGTAGATTAAGCGTTTGGGCGTGGCACGGTCGCCCAAGGCAGGCGCGCTACCAGGCTGCGCTACGCCCCGTCCCCCCGATCATACGCGACCGCGCACCTGCCACGAAGTGGTACCATGGCGCCACCGCGACGACAACCGCCAGGCGACCCGGAACGGCGAAGGAGGGCGCGATGAGCACGACCATCGAGGCGCAGCTCCGTGAGGGGATCGGCACCATGCGGGGGAGACTCGACGCGCTGGCGCAGGCCGGCCCGGCCGAGCGGGCGGCGGCCCTCGCGCGCTTCCAGGCGGACTACCTGCCCGTCCTGGCCCGGCTGGGCGAGGTCGAGGACCCCGGCGTCAGGGAACAACTGCGCGGGACGCTGGTGGACCAGGTCTCGGAGGCGCAGCGGCTCGGGGCGGTGCCGCGAAGCCCGGTCCTCGGCAGCGTCGCGTCCAAGGACGACATCAAGTGGCGGATCTACGAGATCATCAAGACCCCGGCGGTGGTCGCCTTCGCCACGGCGGACGAGAACGGGAAACCCTGGACCCGCTACGTGATGGCCGCCGGCGACCAGGACCTCAACGTCGCGTTCATCACCGCCAAGGCCTCGCGCAAGTGCGCCCACGTCGCGACCAACCCGAAGGTGTCCTTGTCGTTCAGGGGGAGCACCGACGCGGACGTCGAGTACGTGCAGATCGAGGGGCACGCCTGGATCCTCGCCGACGCGGAAAGCAAGCGGCGGGCGTGGTCGCCGATGCTCTGGCTCTATGCCGCCGGCCCCGAGGACCCCAACTCGGTGCTGATCGCGGTCAGCCCGCTTCGCGCGGAACTGTGGAACCTCATCGACCTCAAGCGAGGCGGCTCCCCGTACGTCTGGGAGCCGTAGCCGCCCGCCTTCGCGGCGCCGCGGCTAGCGAGATGAGGCCTCCAGCGGCCCGATCGCCCGCATCGCGATCACCGGCTCCTGCGCCTCGCGCGAGGCGCCGAGGTCCACCTCGAACTCGGCCACCCAGTCGTTGTGGCCCTCGGTGTCCACCAGCATCTGCTGCACCCGCCAGGTCCGCTGGTCCTCCGGAGGGCGTCACGGTAGGTGTGGCGGACGTTGCGCCCCTCGGGGTCGAAGCGCAGCGAGCCGTGCTCCGCGCGGAACGCCTCGGCCTCGGCCCCCTTCTCCCAGTCGCGCAGGAACGCGAAGACCTTCGTGCGGACCGCCGCGGTGAAGGCGCGCGCCGCCCGCGCGGCGTCGGCGTCCGCACCGGGCGGCCGGAGGTCGGCTGCCTGCACCGCCGGGGCCGCCTCGCCAGCCAGGTAGCCCGGGTCGCGCATGCGCTCCCACTCGTCCGCCAGGCTCGAGTCCACCCCGCGCACCATCGTCCGCAGGTACTCCTCCATCTCGAGCACCTCGTCGGTCTTCGCCGAGTCGGGGACGGTCTGGCCAAGGACCTTGTAGACGCTGTTCAGGTGGCGCAGCAGCAGCCCCTCCACGCGCTCGAGGTCGTATTCCATGACGTACTCGGCGAACGAGCGGAAGCCCTCGAACATCTCGCGCGCGATCGACTTCGGCCGGATGTTCTCCTCGCCGACCCAGGGGTGGCGATCCGCGAAGGCGTTGAACGTCTCGTAGACGAAGTCGCGCAGCGGCTTCGGGTACTCGAGCTTCTCGAGTTCCTCCATCCTCTTGTCGTACTCCACGCCGTCGGCCTTCATCTGCGCGACCGCCCGGTCCTTGATCCGATCGAGCTGCCGCCGGAGGATGATCTCCGGGTTCTCCAGGATCGACTCGACCAGCGTCAGGAGGTCGAGCGCGTAGGCGGGCGACGCGGGGTCGAGCAGCGGGATCGCCTCGAGCAGGTAGAGGGACAGGGCCTGGTCCATCGAGAAGTCGTCCTGCAGGTCCACGTTCACCCGCACCTTCGCCCCGTCCTCCGTCCTCGGGACGATCTCCACGATCCCGCGCGCGACCAGCGCGCGGAACAACTGCCAGGCCCGCTTGCGGTGCGCCTGCTTCGCAGCCTCGGGCTCGTGCGAGTCGCGGACGATCTGCCGCATCGCGGCGCAGCCGTCGCCGCGGCGGCTCAGCACGTTGAGCAGCATGCCGTGCGACACCTGGAAGCGCGACGCGAGTTGCTCGGGCGGCGCCGCCATCAACCGCTTGAACGTGCCAAGGTCCCAGTTCACGAAGTTGTGGTCGGGCGGCCGCCGCCTGGTCACCCGCTGGCCTTCCTTGGCGGCCTTCTCGCTCAGCCGGATGTTCTCGATCACGTGCTCGGGCGCCTGCGCGACCACGAACCCCTTCGTGTCGAAGCCGCGCCGGCCCGCGCGCCCGGAGATCTGGTGGAAGTCGCGGGCGCTGAGATGCGCGGTCTTGTGGCCGTCGTACTTGCACAGGCGCGTGAAGAGCACCGTCCGGATCGGGACGTTGATGCCGACGCCCAGCGTGTCGGTCCCGCAGATGATCTTTGAGCAGCCCGCGCTGCGCCAGCTGCTCGACCAGCACGCGGTACTTGGGCAGCAGGCCCGCGTGGTGCAGGCCGATGCCGTGACGCAGCCACTTCCGGATCTCCGACCCGTAGGGGCTGGTGAACTTGAAGTCGGCGATCGTCTCGGCGATCGCCTGCTTCTCCTCGCGCGTGCAGACCTTCAGGCTGGTGAAGTCCTGCGCGCTCGACGCCGCCTCGGCCTGCGTGAAGTGGACGACGTAGACGGGCGCCTTGCCCTCGTCGGCGAGCTTCTCGAGCGTGTGCGCGAGCGGGATCTCCGCGTAGGCGAACTCGAGCGGCACCGGCCGCTCCTCCGAGCGCACGGACACGCTGGGCCGGTCGTTCAGCCGGGTCAGGGCACCCTCGAAGAACGTCGTGTCGCCCAGGGTGGCCGACATCAGCAGGAACCGGGCGTAGGGCAGGGTGAGCAGCGGCACCTGCCACGCCACGCCGCGGTCGCGGTCCGCGTACCAATGGAACTCGTCCATCACCACGTCGTCCACCAGCGCGCCCGCGCCCTCCCGAAGCGCGATGTTGGCCAGGACCTCCGCGGTGCAGCACAGGATGGGCGCGTCGCGGTTGACGGTGGCGTCGCCGGTCGAGAGGCCCACGCGCTCGGGGCCGAAGTCGCGGCAGAGGCCCATCCACTTCTCGTTGACGAGCGCCTTGATCGGGCAGGTGTAGACGGCGCGCCGCCCGCGCGCGACCGCGGCGAACAGCATGGCCGACGCCACGAGCGACTTCCCCGACCCGGTCGGCGTGTTCAGGATGACGTTCTTCCCGTCGAGCAGCTCGAGGACGGCCTCTTCCTGGGCGGGGTAGAGCGTGAGCCCCTTGCCGGCCGTGTACTCCAGGAAGCGGTCGAGCAGGTCGCCGGGTGACGGGTCGTCGGTGCCGGGGAGGAGGTCGCCGAGCGCGGGTGACATCGCGTCAGTTGTACCGCGAAAGGGGGTGCGGGCGCGACCCCGGGGTTCGACGTCACTTCCAGGGTGTTCAGTAGTGGGCATCATCCCGCGGGCCGCACGCGGTAGGCTGCTGTCGTGATGCGATGGCTCCAGGGATTGATCCTCGTGCTGGCGCTCTTCCCGGGTCGCGGGGCGTCCGCGCAGACGGCTGAGGCGCCGCCCGCCGGGGTGACGTTCCGCACCGCTGTGGACCGGGTGCTGGTCAATGCGGTCGTTCGCGACCACGAGGGCAAGCTCGTGACCGGCCTGGTGCGGGCGGATTTCGAAGTGCTCGACAACGGCGACCGTCGTCCGATCACGGACTTCCGCGCGGACCGCGCACCGGTCAGCGTGGCCCTCCTGTTCGACGGCAGCGGAAGCATGCAGGTGGCCGCGAAGATCGAGTCGGCCCGGCTCGCGGCGCGGCAGGTGCTGGCGCTGCTCGAGGCCGGGCGCGACGAGCTCGCCATCTACTCGTTCGACACGGCGCTTCACCACCTCGAGCCGTTCGCCCTCTACCGGGAGGACGCGACGCTGGAGCGATCACTCTTCGGCATGGCGCCGTTCGGGATGACGTCGCTGAACGACGCGATCGCCGCGACGGCGAAGGACGTGGCCACCCGGCCGAACTCGCATCGCGCCGTGATCGTGCTGACGGACGGCCGGGACAACCACAGCGCGCTCTCGCCGGCCCAAGCTTCCCTGATCGCGAGCTCGATCGACGTCCCCGTGTACATCATCGCCGTGCTGTCTCCGCTCGATCACGAGGGAGAGACGACGGCCGTGACGACCGGGAGCCCGGTCCCCGTCGGCGACCTGGCCGACCTCGCGCGCCGGACAGGCGGGCAGTTCTTCGCGACCAGCGCCACGGCGCAGAACGCCCTGGCCGCCCGGCAGATGGTCGAGGAACTCCGCCATCAGTATCTCATCGCGTTCGAGCCGGCCAGCCGGCCCGGGTGGCACCCGCTGGAGGTGCGCGCCAGGGACCGCCGCCTGGTCGTCAGGGCGCGCGGTGGCTACACCGCGGGACAGCCGCGGACTGATCGTTTCGAGAACCGTTAACGCTGGTAAGGAGGAGAGGCAGATGATGAGGAAGTTCATCCTGGTGTTGTCCGTGGCGGTCGTCGCGGCGGGCAGCACGACCGCATGCGCGACCAAGGGCTACGTCCGCACCCGCGTCGGCGGCGTCAACGACAAGGTGGAGTCGGTCTCCAAGTCCCTCGAGGAAACGCAGGAGCGGACGCAGAAGAACGAGGCCGCGATCGCCGACGCCAACCAGAAGATCGTCCAGGCCGACCAGAAGGCCGTGGCGGCGAACGAGGCGGCGGCCTCGGCGCGGACGGCTGCCGACAGCGCGGCCAGCAAGGCCGCTGCGGTCGAGGTGGCAACCAAGCGCATCGTGTACGAAGTGACGCTCAGCGAAGACCAGGGCAACTTCAAGCTCAGCCAGTCCACGTTACCGGCCGAAGCGAAGGCGCGGATCGACGAAATGGTCAAGCAGTTGAAGGCGAATCCCAACGGCGCGTACGTCGAGGTGGAGGGCTACACCGATAACCGCGGCGACAAGGCGTACAACGACAAGCTGGGTCTGGATCGTGCCGAGTCCGTCAAGCGCTACCTGTATCAGGAGCACCAGATCCCGCTGCATCGGATCAGCGTCATCAGCTACGGGTCCGACAGGCCGATCGCGCCGAACAAGACCAGGGCAGGCCGCTCGCAGAATCGCCGCGTGGTGATCAAGGTCCTGGTGTAGATGGTGGCTGCCGGCCACACGCCGGACCTGGCGGTGGCCGGTTCCCCACCCTGCTTCACGATCTACGCACACGAGGTCGGGCCGCCGGAGCATCCGCAGTCGGGCGGGCCGCCGGCGGCCAGGCCGGCCAGCACGCCCGCTGCGCAGCCGACGCCCGCCCGCACGGTGATCGCGCCAGCCTCGCAGTTGCGCGCGCAGGCGCCGCACTCCATGCACGCGCCGCGATCGGCGAGCACGGCGCGCTTGTGCTGGAGGGCGAAGACGCCGTGAGGGCACACGTGCGTGCACAGGCCGCAGCCGTTGCAGCGCGACGCGTCGAGCTGCAGCGTGATCGCCTTCTCGAGGTACCTCATCGCAACCCTCCGAAGAGACCCGCCACCCAGAAGACGAGCCCGACGCCAACCGCGCCGATCTGAAGGGGAACGGCGACGCGCATCTCGCGCAGGACCCCCGAGAGCGACGTGAACGTGGACGACCCCGTGAAGTTCATGAGCATGAAGCTGGTGAACGCGGGAATGAGCAGCACCCAGGCGGCCGCGCGCACCCACGACCCGTGGAACGCGGCGGCCGGCCATCCGACGAGGGCAAGCGCGCAGGCGAGGGCGACGCCGAGCGCCGCGCCCTTGAGGGAGAAGGCGCGGCCGGGCAGCCAGGGAAGAAGCAGCGGGCCGAGCACGGTGCCGGCCAGGAACGCCCCGACCGCCAGTCCGGCCGCCGGCACGCCCGCGGCGACGACGTTGGCCGTCGAGATCCCGCCGGGGCCGACGAGTCCGACCAGGAGGAGCACCGCGGCCGCCGCGGCCGGGTACTTCGCCCCCATCACGACTTCGACGGGGACGAGGACGGCGCGGTCGGCGAGCGCGTATCGCACGAGGCGCATCGCCGGCGTGGCCGTCATGCGCGTGTCGAGGAAGGCCGGGATGTCCGCCGCGCGAACCGGCCCGTAGACGACCCGGAACCCCGTGAGCCGGCGGACCTCGTGGGCGGCCACGCCCGTCGCGGCGAGCTGCGGCAGTACCAGCTTGCGGTGCGAGACGACGGAGCGGAGATCCACGGCTTCGACGCGGCGTGCGACCTCGTCGGTGCCGAAGAGGCCCTTTCCGGCCGCGCACCACACGTTGATGCCGTGGGTGTCGATGACGAGGATCCAGGCGTCCCGGCCCCGAAGCGCCCGCCGCACGTGGTCGAAGCTCAGCTTGTAGTTGGCCGACACCAGGACCGGGCTCTCGGGGCCGGGGTGACCCACGGCATAGAGGCCCGGCCGGACGCGGTAGTTCATCCGCCCGATTCCGAGACGGACCCGAAGCGTACCGAGCCGGTCACGCCAGGTCATCGTCGTGCCGACGGTGGTCATGGTGGTTCTCCCGTTGCGCGAGGGGTCCCTACACGCGCACGCCGCAGCAGCTGCCGGGCGTCGGCATGTCGCCTGCCGGCCGCCGCGGCTCGACATTCACCCCGCAGCAGTAGCGCAGACCCTTCACGTCGCCAACCGAAGGCTGGAGCGAGGCCAGCAGCGCGCGGAGAGAGGTCAGCAGCCGATCCCGGAGTCTCGCGTTGTTTCTGTTGTCCATGAGTGCGTCCTCCATATATTCGCCAATACGAATGTATAAGGACTCTAGTTCCGCGACACACATATGTCAAGCAGAATATGTTGTGGTACTATCCGGGGCGGAGGGGCTGCATGTCGAATGACAGCGTGGCGGCGATGGAGCGCCTGTTCGCGGGCCTGGCGGACCGCACGCGGCTGCGCCTGCTCAACCTGATGGCCGGCCAGGACGTGTGTGTCTGCTACTTCGTGGAGGTCCTCGGGTTGCCGCAGCCGACCATCTCCCGCCACCTCGCCTCCCTGCGCCGCGCCGGGCTCGTCGAGGCGCAGAGGGACGGCAAGTGGATGCACTACCGGATCGCGGTCCCCGAACGGCCGGCGGCCCGCCAGCTTCTCGCGGACGCCCTGCACTGGCTGGCCGAGGATCCGAAGATGCAGAAGGACCGGGCCGGCCTCGCGCGTGCCTGCTGCGCCCCCAGGAAGTCCGCGCGCCTGGCGGGAGCCCCGTTGCCGAACCCGACGGGCCCGCTGGCCCAGGGGTAGGTCGTGCGCCCGGATTGCTACCGCTGTCGCATCGCCGCCAGCGGCCCGGCGCCGGCACGGTGCACGGTTTTTCTCCACGGCCAGGGCACACAGTGGGCCTTTTAGCGCACTCTGGAGGTGTCGAGAGGCGCTCGTGCTGAAGTGGCGACGCGGTGGCGCAAACCAGGAGTGCGGGGAACGGTAGTGGATTCACGGGTCGCGAGCGTCGTCGCGCATCTTGAGAGGCGCGTGGACCTTGAGATCAACGCGCTCTCCGCCCTGGTCCATCTATCGCCCTCCAGGCTCAGACACCTGTTCAGAGCCGAGATGGACGTGACGCTCGGCCGGTACATCCTGCAGCGGCGGTTGCTCCTCGCCGCGCGCCTGCTGCGGACGTCGTACCTCTCGGTCAAGGAAGTGTGCGACTCCGCGAAGTTCAAGAACGAGAGTCACTTCGTGAGGCAGTTCCACAAGGCGTTCGGCATGCCTCCCGGCGAGTATCGTCGCAGCCACAGTAGTCAACAAACAGCCGTCCCAGGCACTGAATAGCCATCCTGCGCAATCCAATCGGTGCCATCCTGAGGGGCATCACGCGATTCGCATCCTTCCGCCCACAGCAGTAGTGGGCCGCTGCCGCTGGGCACGAGGACCGCATGCAACGCTGGGTCCTGTCGCGCTACTCGTGTCTGGTCGAACTTGGTGGTGGCGACCTCGCGCTGCACAACAGCTTCATGGGGGCCGTTGCACGCATTCCCGCAGCCCTGCGTCAACGCCTCGTGTCAGCCGCGGACACCGGAATCTGTGACTCGGACCTCGGGAACGTCCACCTCAGAGAATTGTGCGCCAACGGGTTCTTCGTCGCGGCGGGCGCAGACGAGACCAAGGAGGTGCGCGCGATTCTCGAGCGGGAGCGCGAGGCGGTCATGAGCCTCGTCGTCCTTCCGCACGAAGGCTGCAACTTCCGCTGCCTGTACTGCTACGAGCGATTCGAGCACGGCCGGATGTCGCCCCAACTCATGTGCGGCCTCGCGCGGTTCGTCACCGAGACGCTGCCGCACTATGAGGAGTTGCGCGTTTCGTGGTTCGGTGGGGAACCGCTCCTCGCGCTTCGGGAACTCTGCCAGCTGTCCGACAGCTTCCTGGACACCTGTGCCGCAGCCGGCAAGAGGTACTCGAGCAGCATCACGACGAACGGCTACCTGCTCTCCCCCTCGGTCGTGGATGCTCTGATCAGCCGGAACGTCCGCGCATTCCAGGTGACTCTCGACGGACCCCAGCGGGTCCATGACGGCCAGCGACGACTTGTCGGCGGTCAGGGCACGCACGGGCGCATCATGAGCAACCTCCTGAAGCTGAGAGACAGGCCCGATGCCTTCCTCGTGCGTGTCAGGGTGAATGTGCTGAAGAGCACGGTGGACGCGGTGCGGCGATGGCTCGGTGAAGAGTTCCAGCCGCTGTTCGGTCAGGACTCCCGGTTCACGGTGGCACCCGAACTGGTCGAGCGCTGGGGCGGGCCGAATGACGCCCGCCTGGACATCTGCGGGGATCACCTCCGGGGGCAGGCGCGAACCGGCTTGCTCGAGGCCGCCGCCGGCCTCGGCGTTGGCCACGAGGAGTGTCGACGGGCTCTGATGCCCCACGGCTGCGTGTGCTACGCCGCGCGCGCGTCCGCGCTCGTCGTCCGCGCCGACGGAACGCTGTGCAAGTGCACGGTGGCCTTGGCCGATCCGGGGAACGTCGTCGGTCGGCTCGATGGAGAGGGGAGAGCAAGAATGGACGCATCCGCCATGCGCCGGTGGACGACAGTCGAGGGCGATGAGGCGTCCGGCTGCGACGCCTGCTCTTTCTATCCGAGCTGCCAGGCGAGGAAATGCCCGCTTGCCACGATGACCCGTCATCGCCCGGTCTGTCCCATGACCAGGCCGGAGTACGAAACGATGGTGCGGGCGGTGGCTCTGGCGGGACCGGGCGGGAAGCCCGTGGTCGGACATCCGGGCGGGGGAGGTGGCGGGATGCCCGATCACGCGCCGATTCGAGAGGAGGCCAGCGCATGATCGAACGGGTTGACGAAGTCAAGAAGGCGAAGGCTCAGATCGTGGAAGGGTCGTTGACGATCTGGAACGCGCGGTTGGACACGATGGTGCGCGCGGGGGACCTCCGGTCCGCTCTGGCGCACGTCGTGAGCCCCATCGAATGGGGCGACAATTGCGGCTGCAACGTGCAGTGCGGCGGCGAGATGCTGCGCAACGAACTGATCGAGCAGATGAAACTGCCCAGCCGGAAGTAGACCAAGGGCCCCCGCACCCGCCCCGGGGGCCCGCCCGCTACCGCTGCCGCATCGCCGCCAGCGGTCCGGCGCCGGCGGCGGCGCGCGCGGGGAGCCACGCGGCCAGCAGCGCGACCGCCGCGAGCAGCCCCGTCACGCCCGCGACGACGAGGGGGTCCTGCTGCCGCGCGCCGAGCACCAGGCTTCGCAGCCCCGGCGCCAGCAGCCGCGCCGCGGCAAGGCCCAGGGCCGCCCCGGCCGCCACCAGGACCATGACCTCGCGGACCAGCATCCCGACCACCTGCCCGGAACTCGCGCCGAGAGCCATCCGGATCCCGATCTCGGCGGTCCGGCTCGCCGCGGACGCGGCGACCACGCCATAGAGCCCGATCGCCGCAAGCAGCAGCGCGACGAGGCTCAGCACGCCAACCGTGACGGCGACCGTCGTCTGCAGGGTGATCGATCGCGCCGCGTGGGAGGCCATCGTGCCGGCCTCGAGCACGGGAACGCCGGGATACCGCGTCCGAAAGAGCTGCTGCATCGCGGCGGCCGCGGCCTCGGGCGGCCCGGAGGTTCGCGCCAGGGTGTAGAGCCGGGAGAAGCGGCCGGGCGGGGCGATCCGATAGAAGATCGGTGTCGGCGGCTCGCCCGGCGACGTGACCTTGACGTCGCCGACCACGCCGACGATCCGGACCCACGAGTCCGGTGCGCCCTGGTGGCGGTAGCGCTCTCCCACGACGTTCGCACGCCCCCAGTAGCGCCTGGCCATGGCCTCGCTCACGACCGCCACCGGCGTGTCGGATTCGGCGTCCGCCGGCGTCAGGAACCGGCCGTGGCGGAGCGGGATGCGGAGGGTCTCGAAGTACCCCGCGCCGACCACCGTCGAGTCCACTTCCGCCGTCGCCGCGCCGGTCCGCCGCGTGTGCTCGTCGATGACCAGCGTGCTCGACCCGCCGCGCGTCATCGGCGGGCGGGTGGCCCACGTCACCGCCTCGACGCCCGGCAGGCCCAGGGCTCGTTCGGCGAAGTCGCGCTGCAGCGCCCCGCCGCGCTCGTCGTCCAGCCCCGCCTCCGACGCGTCCGCCTGCAGCAGGGCCACGCGTCCCGACGCCCCGAACCCGGGATCGACCCGCTGTGCCTGGCGCACGCCGTCCGCGAGGGACCCGCCCGCCACGAGGAGCGCCATCGAGGCCGCCACCTGGGCCACGATGAAGGTGCCCCGCAGCGACCAGCGGAGGCGGCCGGCCGCGGGACGGTCCGCGCCGACGGCGGCGTCCGGCTCCTTCAGCGCGGACACGACGTCCGGGCGTGTGACCCGCAGCGCCGGCCCGAGGCCGAAGGCGACGCCCACGAGCACCGACGCGGCGAGGCCGAAGGCGAACATCCTCCAGTCCGCCGTGAGCGAGATCTGCATCGGCAGGGACAGGCGTGCCGAGGCGGAGGTCAGCACCCGCGATCCCCAGGCGGCCAGGACCGCGCCGACCGCGCCTCCCAGCAGGCCGAGCATCACGCTCTCGACGAGGAGCCCGCGGACCAGGCGCCACCGCGTCGATCCGAGCGCCATCCGGATGGCCAGCTCGTGCCCGCGTTTCCAGCCCCCCGCGAGCAGCAGGCCCGCGAGGTTCGTGCATCCCACCAGCAGCACGAGGCCGGCGATCGTCATGAGGGCGGCGCCCGCGGGGTAGAGCGACCCGTCGAGCCGGGGCTGGAGGCGGACCTCCGACGCGCGGAGCACGGTGAGCTTCCGGCCCTTGTGGTGCTCGGGATACTCGCGGCCCAGCCGCGCCGCGGTCACCGCCGCCGCCGCCCGCGCCTGCTCGATCGAGACGCCGGGCTTCAGCCGCGCGAGGATGTTGAACCAGTGGTCGTCGCGGCGCTGCAGCGTGCCGCCGGCGTACTCGCCGCCGAGCGGCGCGAGGCTCGACAGGGAAACCCAGAAGTCCACGGCGTGCCCGGCGAGGATGCCGCCGAACCCGCGCGGGCCGACGCCGACGATGGTGAGGGGCGCGCCGGAGAGCCGGACCGGCTTTCCGACGATGGACGGGTCGGCGCCGAAGGCCGACGTCCACAGGCGGTGGCTCACGATGGCGGCGGGCGGGCCGCCCGTCACGTCCTCTCGCGGCTCGAACGCCCGGCCGAGCGCCGGGGACAGGCCGATGAGGCGGAAGTAGCTGGAGCCGGCGAAGTCCACCGCCACGCGCCGCGTCTCGCCGTCGTCGCGGATCCAGGTGGCCTCGCTGCCGATGATGGACGCCGCGACGACCGAGTACAGCGCCCGCTCGGAGGCGAACTCCTGGAACGTCGGGTACGAGCAGGTGCCGGGCTTGCCGTCGTCATCGTCCTCGAAGATGCGGACGACTTCTCCCGCGCGAGGCACCGGCAGCGGCCGGAGCAGGACCGTGTCCACGAGGTTGAACATCAGCGCGGTCGTCCCGATGCCCACGGCCAGGATCAGGACGGCCACCGCGGTGAAGCCGGGCGCTGCCGCGAGGCGCCGCATCGAGCCCACCACGTCCCGGGCGAGGCCCGTCCAGGGGCGCGCCCGCGTCCCGCGTCCCTCGAACGGGGCCTCGAGGAGGCGATCGGCGAGCCGGTCGAGCCGCGGCTCGACGCCGGCCGGATTGGCGCTGCCGAGCTCCGACGCCAGGCGGTCCCAATTCTCGATGTGGGTGGCCGCGACGTGCGCGGCCTGCGCCGGCGGCAACCCGTTCTTCAGCGCGTCCTGGTAGACGTCCTCGAGGTTGGCGGCCAGCTCGCGGATGATCCGGCGCTCGCGCTCGGGGCGGAGGCTCCGGAGGGGCAGGTGCTCGCGGACGTGACGCTCCCAGTCAGGCATGATCGAGCCCCATGACCTGGTTGACCGCGGCGATGTAGCCCTGCCACGCCTCCTTCTGCCGGGCGAGCGCACGCTGCCCGTCGGCGGTGAGCCGGTAGTAGCAGCGGCTGCGCTCTCCCGGCTTCTCGACCCAACGCCCCTTGACCAGGCCCCGCCCCTCGAGGCGGAGCAGCGCGGGGTAGACGGAGGCGAGAGCGAACGTGAGGCGGCCGCCGGAGCGGGCCTCGATCTGCTTCGCGATCTCGTAGCCGTGCAGCGGGCGGTCGTCGAGCAGCGAGAGCACCAGCATCTCCATGCTGCCCTTCTTGAGCTCCGACTGGATCGTATCCATGAGCTTCAGGGTCCCTATATATAGGAGTCCTGAGTATACGCGCTGAACCGGTTCAAATCCACCGCCCCTGCTCGGCCCGCAGGGGCTGGACGGCGGCGTCCGCCTTCAAGCCGAGCGCGGCGGCCAGGTTGAAGCAGTCCTCGACGATCCCATCGACGTTCCTGTAGCAGAACGAGCCTGTCCGGCCGACCAGCGAGAGGCGCGGCCAGCGCGCCATCGCCGCACGAAGTCGGCCGAGGCGATCGCGATAGCCGAGCGAGTAGAGCGGGTAGGCGTAGGGCACTCGAAGCACCCAGGCGCCGATGACTTCTGCGGCCGGCACCCCGCCCACGGCCTCGAGCTCGGCCACCGCCCGGTTGACGAGGGCGCTGTCGTCCGCACGCCACGACTCGTCGCCGGGCGAGGCGAAGACCTCGAGCGCCAGCGACGTGACGCCCGGCCCGGGAACCATCGCGGGGCTCCAGTTCTTCGGCTCGTGGCTGCGGCCGAACAGCAGCGCCGGGCTCGGGAAGTACGTCCAGCTGTCGGGCGAGACCTGCGGCCGGTCGAGCGCGAGGAACACGAGGATGACGCCGCGATACGCGAGCGTGCGCCTCCGCCGCGGCCCGCTCCACCTCGGGATCGGCCGGCACCAGCGCCAGCAGCCGGTCGAGCGGGATGGTCGACACCACGTGGCCGCACCGCACGGTGCCGGGCGCGTCCTCGCCCTGGTCCACGTGCACCACGGCCTCGTCGGCATGGAACGCGAGCCGGTGCGGCGAGGCGCCCGTCGAGCACGCCCCGCCGCCGCCGGCGATCTCGTCGGCCAGGCGGTCGCCGATCGTCCCGTAGCCGGCGCGTGGATAGTAGAAGTGCGAGACGATGGTGGCCGGAGGGTGCTTCGAGCGGACCGAGGGCCCGGTAGACCGCCTCGCTCAGGCTCGGCAGGCTGATGCGCTGCGACGCCCAGTCGGCCGAAAGGTCGGTCGCACGGAATGCCCCAGACCTTCTCGGTGTAGGGCTTGAAGTAGATCTCGTAGAGCGATCCGGCCGAAGCGGCGCTCGACCCAGTCCTCGAACGACACGGCCTCGCCGTCGTGCCCGTCGAGCAGCGCCTTCGCGTACGACGCGGCGATGCCGGCCGCCTTCGCCACTCCGAACGCGCCGACCGCCTGGCCGAGACGAATGGGGTAGTCGACGAACCGCCCCTCGATGTGGATGCGGCTCCGCCGGCGGACGGTGAGCAGGTCGTCGCCCATCAGGTCCTGCAGCCACCGCACCACGTCCGGGTTGTTCGAGTGGAACCGGTGCCCGCCGAGGTCGAACGAGAAGCCGTCGCGGCGGAACGTGCGGGAGAGGCCGCCGACGTCACGGCCCTGCTCGATCGACGATCACCGAACGGCCCGCGTGCACCATCTGCCGCGCCATGGTCAGCCCGGCGATCCCCCCGCCCAGCACCACGAAATCCGCGGTCCTCTCGCCCATCCGCTGCTCACCTCCCCACCACGTCCGTCAATCGTGCCGCGACCGAAGGCTCTGCCAGGCGAGCGACACGCCGTTGCCGACCTGGAAGCGGAACTCCTCCCAGGACCTCAGCTGCCGGCCCGCCGCGAGAAGATACGAGGGCCGGGCGTAGAAGCGGCGGACCGCATGCCGCCGGAAACGTTCGAGTTGTCCTGCCGGCAGCTGCTCGGGGGAGCACACCGGAACGGACCAGGACGAGTCGAGGGCCGTCCTCGCCTCGCCGTCGACGAGGCCTGCGTCGACCAGCTCTCGTCGCCAGGGTGTTCCCATGCGCGGGCTGGCCACGTTGAACGAGCAGAAGGTCGGTTCGATCTCGAGGGCCAGATCGAGCGTCTGCTGCAGGCTCTGCGACGTCTCGCCGGGCAGGCCGAGGACGAACGTGGCGAGCGTCGAGATGCCGCAGCGCGCGAGCAGGAGCGGAACGCCGCCCGCACCTGCTCGATCGTGATCCGCTTCTGATACCGGTCCAGGATCGCCTGCGAACCGGATTCGACGCCGAACTCGACGAGGTCGGCCCCGGCCTCCGCGAAGAGGGCCAGCATCTCGTGATCGACCAGGTCCACGCGCGACAGGCACGACCACGTGAACCCGAAACGCGCCGCGATCATCCCCTGCAGGAGCGTCGTGGTGTGCTTGCGGTTGACGCCGAACGTCCAGTCGGCGAAGTGCACCTGGCGAATGCCCAGGCGGCGGATCGCCTCGAGGTTGCTCAGGACGTCATCGACCTCGCGCAGCCGGAAGGCCGTGCGCGCGAACGGACAGAAGCGGCACCCGAACGGGCACCACGACGAGGCGATGACCGTCGCATACGGGTGGTGCCGGTTGAACGGCATCCGATACCGCCGCAGCGGGAAGAGGCCGTACCGCGGCACGGGCAGCGTGAACGGCCCGGTGCGGGGGCGGGCAGCGATGGTCCTGATCCCGGCAGGCGTGCGGACGGTCATGTTCTCGGCTTCCTCGAGCCGGCCCTCGAGGAAGCGGGCGAGACCGTGCGTGACGAAGTCGTTGAGGCAGGCGTCGATGACCGGGTGCCGCTCGAGCAGCTCCGCGCCCCTGTCGCGCAGGATGTCCCCGATGCCGACCGCCACGCTCACGCCGCCCTGCTTCAGCCCGGCGACGAAGCGCACATCGTCGGCGAACGAGTCGCTACCGGTCAGGAAGATGACGGCGTCGGGTGCGAACGCCGCGACGCGACGGGCGGCGGCCGCCGGCGCGAGGCGCTCGGCGATGGCGTCGACGACCGCCAGGTCGTAGCCCTCCGCCTGCAGGTGCCCTGACAGGACCAGCAGGTCGAGCGGCTGCCAGTAGTAGCTGGCCTTGGAGACGTGGCTGCAGAACTGGTCACGGATGTAGCGAAGGCGGCCCGGTGGGTTCAGGAGCACGATGTTCCGCACACGGGTCACCTGCGAGCAGGAAGACGAGACGGCCGGCCGCGGGGGAGCGGGGCCGGTCAGGGTGCCTACGATACCCGGCGGGCACGGGGTCTCGTCAAGGCGGCTTTCGGATACCATGGCAGCCCGCCCATGGAGAGGGGGACGATCCTCGACGCGCGCGTGCCCGGGCTGGCGACGGTCGCCATGGTGTGTGGCATGGCCGCCCTGTACGTCGTGATCTCGCAGGCGCTGGCCTTCAACCACGACGAGATCGAGCACGTGCATGCCGCGTGGCACGTGGCGGCCGGGCGCGTCCCCTACCGCGATTTCTTCCAGAACCACCATCCGCTCTCCTGGTACCTCCTCGCGCCCGCGCTCGGGCCCGAGCCGTGGCCAACGGACCTGTTGCAGATCCGGGCGGCGTTCCTGCTGTTCGCGTTCGCGATCGCGGCGGCCACGTACCGGCTGGCGCGCGACGCGACGTCGTCGCGGCCGGTCGCCTGGACCGCCGTGGTGCTCCTGCTGACCTTCACGACGTTCGCCAAGGGGGCGATCGAGATCCGGTCCGACGTGCCGTTCGCACTGGCTGCGACGGTGGGCTACGTGTTCTTCGTCCGGGCGCTCCACACCCGGCGCAGCGACTGGCTGTTCGCATCCGGCACCGCGCTCGGCGTCGGGCTGCTGGTCCACCAGAAGGCGATCGGCGTCCTCGGAATCCTGGTCGCTCGTCGGGATCCTCGAGTTCCGGGGCCGGGAGATCCGCCGGCTCGCCTGGCTCGTCGCGCCTTCAATCGTCGCGTTGGCGCTGCTGGTGAGCTGGTTCGCCTGGGCGGGCGCCCTGCGCGACTACTGGGCGATGGCGTGGGTGTTCCCGGGCGCCACCGCCCGGGGGTCGTCGCACCACGGCTACGGCCAGTTCGAGGCGAGCCTCCTGCAGAACGTGCCCTTCTGGCTGGCCGTGGTGGCCGGGATGGTCATCGCGTGGCGACGCCCCGGCCCGCACCGCCTGCTGCGGCCGCTGGCGCTGGCGGCCGCCCTCCTGCTCGTCTCGTTCGTCGCCGCCGGGCGGTTGTTCAACCAGTACCTGCTGCCGGCCTGTCCGCTGCTGGCGACGCTGGCCGCGTCCGCGCTCGTCCGCTGGGCCGATCGCGGCCCGGCGGCGCCGAGGCGGCTGCTCGTCGCCGCCGGCGTGATCACGCTGGTCCCCGTGATGGTCCTGTTGTCCTGGACGCGCCCTGCGCCGGGGGATCAGATCGAGCGGATGGTGTTCGTCCAGGCGAGCACGCCGCCGGGAGGCGCGGTGTACGACGGCGACAACCGTTTCAACGTGTTTCGCGACGACGTGCACTATCTCTGGTACATGATCGGCCGTGAGCCCGAGACCTCGGTCTACAACCGGATCGCCGGCCCGGGACGCGCGCCGTACGACGGGTGCGCGGCCATCCGCCAGCGCCAGCCCCGGGTGATCTCCGACTTCCAGCTCGACCTGGCGCGCTGCGGACTCCTCGACCGCTATCACGGCGTGCTGCCCGGCATCTTCCTTCGCACGCCATAATGGATTTGTCGGGCGGCCCTGCCGCGCGGCGGACGACCGGTGAATGCGGATCCCGGAGGGACACGATGAGCATCCGGCAACCGGCAGCCCCGAGCATCGATGACTACATCGCCGCCTTCCCACCCGACGTGCAGGACATGCTCCAGCGGGTGAGGGCGACGATCCGTCGCGCCGCTCCCGGCGCCGAGGAGACCATCCGGTACCGAGATCCCCACCTTCACGCTGAACGGCAACCTCGTCCACTTCGCCGCCTACAAGCACCACATCGGGCTGTACCCGGCCCCTCGCGGCGACGCCGGGTTCGAGCGCGAGCTGGCGCGGTACGCGGGCGGGAAGGGGACCGTGCGGTTCCCTCTCGACCAGGCCATCCCTTACGACCTCATTCGCCGGATCGTGCGGTTCAGGGTGGAGGAGAACCGGAAGAAGGCCGCGGCCAGGGCAAAGGCGCGCTAGCCCGCCGCGACTGGCGCTACAATGCGCCGCATGTTCCCACCTCGCATCCTGGGTCGCACCGAACTGGCGGTCTGCCCCATCGGCATCGGCTCCGGCTACGGTGTCCCGGCGGCGGCCGTCGAGCGCGCCGTGGACGCCGGCGTGAACTACCTGTACCTGGTCCACCCCCAGGACCCGCGCCTTCCCCGAGGCCATCCGCAACCTCGGCGATCGCCGCGACAAGTTGATCCTCGTCGTCCAGTCCTACGCGCCGACCGGCGGCCTGATCACCGGCTCGCTCGAGCGGGGCCTGGCGAAGCTCGGCGTCGAACGCGCCGACGTGCTGCTCCTGGGGTACTGGGGCCGCGTGCCGCCGCCGCGCATCCAGGAGGCGTGCGAGCGCCTGAAGGAACGGGGGCTGGTGCGGTTCATCGGCGTGTCGTCGCACAAGCGGGCGCTCTTCCCTCAGCTCGCGGAGGGGGAGTTCGCCGACGTCCTCCACCTGCGCTACAACGCGGCGCATCGCGGCGCCGAGCAGGACGTCTTCCCCCACCTCGGCCCACGTCCGCCCGGCGTGGTCGCCTATACCGCCACCTGCTGGAAGAAGCTGCTGCGGGCGGCGCCCGATGCGGCGAAAGGCCGGAAGCCGGCCGCAGGCGACTGCTACCGTTTCGTCCTCGCGCACCCGGCCGTGAGCGTGTGCATGACGGGGCCCGCGAACGCCGGGCACGTGGACGAGATGCTGGCGGCACTGCAGCGAGGCCCGATGGACGAGGACGAGCTGGCGTGGATGCGGAGGGTGGGCGACGCGGTGTACGGCAAGGCGCGCCAGCCAGTTGGCGTACACGAACGCTGACGCGCTGACGCGGGAGCACGGAGCACGACATGGAACGGCCGCTGCTGAACGACAGGGACGTGTACCCGGACGACGAGGTGCTGGCGACACACCTCGGGCGGGCGAAGGCGGCCTGGGACGCGTTCACCGCCGGCGTGGCGGAACGGTACCCGGACGCCATGCTGGAATGGCGGTACTACAACGACGGCAAGGCTTGGCTCTGCAAGTTCACCCGAAGGAAGACGACCGTCTGCTGGATCTCGGTCTGGGACAAGTTCTTCAAGGCCGGCTTCTACTTCACCGCGAAGCACGACAAGGCCGTGGACGCGCTGCCGATCGCCGCCGAGTTGAAGGCCGCGTACCGCGAGCACGCCCCGTTCGGAGCGATGAAGCCGCTCACCGTCGAGGTGCGGAGCAAGAAGGCGCTCGAGGACGTGTTCACGGTGGCGGAGTTCAAGACCAGCCTGAAGTGATGTGTCGGGCGCGAAACGCGCTCCGCACGCACGACGCTCAGTCGGTGTAGAAGAACGGGCGCAGGCCGCTCTCCGGGATCAGGCGCGAGGCCTGGCGATAGATGGCCAGGATCGTTCCGGGTGCGAGGGCCGAATGGAGGGGCACTGTGAGGACGTCACGGTGTCCACCGGGCCCTTCGCGAACGAGCTTGGCGTGGCTGCCGCGCGTCGAGACGAGGCGGAAGCCGAAACCGGCGAGGATGCGCACGATATCGCGCCCGGACAGTACTCTAAGCCGCGGCATCGGCCGTCTGCAGCTCGAGAGTGGCGACCAGCCGCGGTGAGGCGGCGATCCCGAGAGAGACGGCCTCTTCGCCCTCGAGGTGCAGGGCGATCGCTTCGCGCAGATTGGCGACGGTCTCATCGAGCGTGTGGCCCTGCGTCACGACGGCGATCTCGGCGCAGTTCGCCACGTACCACTCCCCGTCCCTGACGATGACGGCGTGCACGGTATCCCGCGGGCGGGGCTGCGGCGGCATTCCTCGACTGGAGGCAGTCCTGGTTGTGGAGGCGGACCGCCGGCGCCCTGCCGTGCGAGCCGGGGGGCGGTGCTTCGGCAGGAGCTCGTATTCACCTCGCCGCACGCGCCGGAAGTAGCCCAGCCGGTGCGCGTGGTTGGCCGGCGCGTTCACACAGCACCGGCTGACGATGTGGGTTCTCACGGTGCTCGGGTTGAGGTGAGGCAGCGCTCGAACGATTTCCTGCGGGACGAACGACCATGCCCCGCGCTCGGCGCAGATTCGCCCCACCGCTTCCAGGACTTCAGCCTGCACGCTCATGTCGACACGATACAAGGTGATAATTCAGAGTGTCAAGTGTATGTCCTCGATGGACGAGTTGAAGAGCCGGACGGCGCCCGACGCGCGTTCGCGCCCGCGCGGTACAAGGCCGGTCGGAAGTGGGAGAACCGTAGTATCCTTGATAGCCACCTCGGACAACCGAGCCTTGCCCGCCGTGAAGCCAGCCCTGCAGGAGCCTTGAATGCCGTCCATCGAAATCGGGTCGATCGTCACCAACACGCGTCAACCCGGGTGGGGACCGGGCCGGGTCTTCTCCTTCAGCGGCGAATGCGTGCTGGTCGGGTTCCGCGACCGCCCGCTCGACGACCGGTTCGTCCGGGTCACCCCCAGGTGCCTCGAGCTCGCCAACGTCCAGTCGGACCCGGTGCTGGAGGGCCTGTCGGTTCGTTTCGATTCCCATTGCCGCGTGGTGTCCACGCCGCGGGTTCGCCGTCGCGAGGATCGTGACGGGCGGACGCCGGCGGCGCTGTCCTACGAGCAGGCGTTCGAGCACTTCCTGAAGGTCTACCCGGGCGGATTCGCGGACGCCGGCTACCTGGAGGCCGAGCGCGCCTGGAAGTGGGCCAAGCACATCGAATGGAACGAGCTGTTCCCGGGCGACACCCTGCGTCACCTCGCCCAGACGGACCCCGCCGAGGGCGGGCGGCGGCTGGTGAAGGTGGTGCAGACGGAGCGGGCGCCCCTGCTCACGCCGCGATTCGAGCTCGTCGCGTTGAAGGACGGCCTCTCCGGCGACGCCTCCCGGCGCTACCTCATGGCGCTCGCGGACTACCTGGAGTCGGAGGCCGGCAGCCACGGCCCCTTCGACGACCTGAGGGAGGCGCTCACCTCGCTGCCGACCGAACGCTCGGCGGGCCGGATCGGCACCTGGCCGATCCTGACCGTGGTCCCGTTCCTCGCGCAGCCTGATCGGCACATGTTCCTGAAGCCGACGCCGGCCTGCGAGGCGGCACGGCAACTCGGCTACGACCTGCTGTACAGCTCGCGTCTCCGCTGGGAAACCTATCGCCGCCTGCTCGATCTCGCGGCGCACCTCTTCGCGTTCCTCCGGCCCCAGGGCGCGCGGGACTACATCGACGTCCAGTC
The DNA here is from genome assembly GCA_963813585.1 of uncultured Acidobacteriota bacterium. Taxonomy (GTDB): domain Bacteria; phylum Acidobacteriota; class Vicinamibacteria; order Vicinamibacterales; family Fen-181; genus JARKSS01. The sequence goes on along the minus strand of CAWEZL010000001.1, from coordinate 4,337,732 downwards.
GTTCCTGTGGGTGCTGGTTCGAGAGGCCGAGCGGGCGCCGGCGCCCGCCCCTCCGGGCGCCGAGGCGGTGCCAGCCCAGGCCTGAGGCGGGCGGCACGCGCTATACTGACCCATCGGCCCCCAACCTCACGCGCCAGGCATTCGGAACTACCGGATCCTGCACCGGCTTGGCGCCGGCGGCATGGGGGAGGTCTTTGCCGGCCGTCGACGAGACGCTGAAGCGACGCGTCGCGCTCAAGGTCATCCGCGCGGAGTACCGCCTCGACGCCCGCACCGAAGGCCCGCTTCCTGCGCGAGGCCCAGATCCTCTCCAACCTCGATCATCCGAACATCTGCCGCGTCTACAACTACGTCGAGGACGCGGACCAGGACTGGCTGGTGCTCGAGCTGATCGAGGGCCGCAGCCTGCGGTCGGCCCTGGACGGCCGGCTCGCCGCCGCCGCAGCGGCTCGCCATCGCCACCCAGATCGCCCAGGTGCTCGTCGTCACGCACGCGGCCGGCGTCGTGCACCGCGACCTCAAGCCGGGCAACGTGATGATCACCCCGGCCGGCGACGTGAAGGTGCTCGACTTCGGCCTCGCGCGGTCGCTGCCGGCCGCCGGCGGATCGCTGCGCGAGGAAGACGACGCCGGCGGCGAGGACCAGACACCGTCCACCCGCGGTGACGCGGCGACCGGCGTCACCGCTCCGCGCGCGGCGGCCCCGACGCCGCATGGCGACGCCGGCGAGCCCGCGCTCGCCGGGCCCGATCCGGTCGCGACCGACTACGACCCGGCGCACCTCGAGACCGAGCGGGGCGCGCTGCTGGGGACGCTCGCCTACATGAGCCCCGAGCAGGCGCGCGGCGAGACGGCCACGACGGCCAGCGACCTCTATTCCTTCGGCCTGCTGCTCCAGGAGCTGTTCACGGGGCGGTCGCCCGTCCCGGCCGGCGACGACTCGGCGGCGCTGCTCGAGCGGGCGCGGCGCGGCGACGTGCCTGCCGCCGAAGGGCATCGACGCGGACCTCGCCCGGCTCATCCAGCGCCTGAAGTCGCTCGCGCCGTCCGAGCGGCCCACCGCGGTGGACACGCTCGAGCGCCTGCGCTGGATCGCGGCGAAGCCTGCGCGCCGCGCCCGGCGGGTGGTCATGGCGGTGGCGCTCGCTCGTGGCGCTGCTCGCCGTGACGAAGTACTTCGTGGATCTCGAGCGCGAGCGGACGGCGGCCGTCGCGGCGCGGCGCGAGGCGGACGGGCGCCGCGGCCAGGCCGAAGACCTGATCGGGTTCATGATCGGCGACCTGAGAAAGAAGCTCGAGACGGTCGGGACGACTCGAGATCCTGGACGAGGTCGGCGGCGAAGGCGATGGACTACTTCGCGGCCGTCCCCGAGTCAGACGCTCACCGACCACGAGCTGGCCGATCGCTCCGCGGCGCTCTACCAGATCGGCGACGTGCGGATCGCGCAGGGCCGGCTGGCCGACGCGAAGAAGCCGCTCGCCCAGTCGCTCGCGCTGGCCGAAGTCCTCGCCGGCCGCCACCCGGACGACGGGAAGCGGCTGTTCGACCTGGCGCAGAGCCACTTCTGGGTCGGGTTCGTCGAGTGGCGCCAGCGGCGGCTGGACGACGGCGCTCGTGCACTTCCGCGAGTACCTCCGGCTCGCGGAGCGGCTGGTCGCCATCGACCCGACGAACGTCGACTGGCGGCTCGAGCTGGCGTCGGCGAACAGCAACATCGGCTCGGTGCTCGAAGAGCAGGGCCACCCCGACGAGGCGCTCGAGCGGTTCCGCGCGGCGCTGGCCATCGAGAGCGCCCTGCTCGAGGAGCGCCCGGGCGACACGACGCTGCGGAGTGCCGTGGCCTCGTCCAACAACACCATCGGCGCGGTGCTGCGCGCGCTGGGCCGGCTCGACGAGTCGCTGGCTCACCACCGGACCGAGCTGGCGCTCCAGGAAGACCTCGTGCGCCGCGAGCCGGGCACGGCGCAGTGGCGGCAGTACCTGAGCGTGAGCCACAACCGCGTGGCCATGCTGCTCGAGGCCAAGGGCGATGCTGGGCGAGGCCGCCATGCAGGCGCACGCCGCCCTCTCGATTGCCGAGCGCTTCGCCGCCGAGGACCCGGCCAACGTGGACTGGCAGCGCGAGCTGGGCCGCAGCCACTACCGGGTGGGCACGATCGCGGACGCTCGCGGCTCGAGGGCCGAGGCGCGGGCGCACCTCGAACGCGCGGCGGACATCATGGACCGTCTCGCGCGGCTCGACTCGCTCAACCCTGCCCGCCGGCGCGACCTGGCCGAGGCCCGAGCGGCCCTCGCCCAGCACCTCCTGGCGCCGGGCGAGACGCACCGCGCGCTGCGCGAGGCACGGGCCGTCCAGGAGAATCGCCGACCGCTTGCTCGAACAAAGAGGCGAAGGCGACGTGCAGGCGGCAAGGCTCCGGGGACTCGGCCTGGTGTTGCAGGGAAGGGCCTTGAGCGCGGAAGGAAGCCGGGCGCAGGCGGCCGAGGCGCTGGCGCGGGCGGCTGAGACCCTGGCGCCCATCGCCCGCTCGTCGCGTGATTACGCGGTGCTCGAATCCGTGGGCCCTGGCACTGGCGGGCCTCGGACGGCTCGACGAGGCCGGGGAGGTCGTGAAGAGGCTGAGTGCCATGGGGTACGGTAACCCGTCCTTCGTCGCCGCAGCCAGGCGGAGCGGGGTGGCGATGTCGCCGCCCGCCCGGTGACCACTGCCGAGAGGAGAAGAGGAAAATGTCCCCAATCGTCGTCACCGTTTCGTGGCCGGCCGGAGCGAGCGGGCCGGTCGTCGACCGCGACCCGATCGTCGTGCCCAAGGGCGCTGGCGCAACCGTCATCCGTTGGGTGTGCGGCGAGAGCGTCTCGACGCTGGAGATCACCGGGCTGGACGGCTCGGTGTTCTCGCCGGCTTCTTCGAGCGGGATGGTGCCGAGCTTCTCGACCACCGACGCGAACCGGGTCGCGGGCACCTATGACTACAACGTGGCGGCGACCCGGACCTCCGGCGCCACGACGGCCCACGACCCGAAGATCAAGAACGGGGGCTGATGAGAGGGCTCACGGCCCAGGGCGCACGGGTGGGGCGATGCCGAGCCACAGCAGCCCGCCGGCGACCGAGAGCGCCGCGGCGACCAGCAGCGCGTTCTCCCAGCCGATCGCGGCGGCCATCACCGGGGTCAGCGCCGGCGAGATGAGCCCGCCGACGTTGCACCCCATGTTCATGATGCCGCCCGCGGTACCCGCGCGCCCTCCGGACAGCCGCGTCATCGTCGCCCAGAACGGGCCCTCGACGCACATGACCAGGCCGGTGGCGGCCGCCAGCGACAGGGCCGCCACGTAGGCGTTGGAGGTGTGTGCCCCGATCGCGATGAACAGGCCCGCGCCCACCAGGCCGGTGATCGGGACGCTGCGCCAGCGCCATGCGGCGCGGCCACCCGCGGCGAGGCGATCGGCCACCACGCCGCCGAGCGGTACGGAGACGATCGTGAGGATCCACGGCAGGCTGCCGAGCAGCGCGCCCCGCAGCAGGTCGAAGTGGCGCTCCTGCACCAGGTAGAGGTAGAACCAGAAGACGAAGATGTAGCCGACGTAGCCCTGGAGAGTGTAGCTGGCGGTGAGCAGGGCCAGCTGCGGGCTGGCGCCACAGTCGCGGCCCGCGCCGACGGTCGCGACCCCCGCGCCGCTCACGGGCGCGACCCCCGCGCCGCTCACGGGCGCGACGCCCGTGGCGTGGACAGTCGATCCGCCTGCCCGGCCGGGCCTGATGAACCTCCACAGGAGCGCGACGCCGAGGGCGGGGATCGCCGACACGACCAGCGCGCCGCGCCAGCCCACGCGGAGCATCGCCCACGTCAGCAGCGGCGGCGCAATCGCCGAGCCGAGGCCCACCGCGGCGACGACGATGCCGTTGGCGCGCGCGTGGTGGGGACGATCGACCCAGCGCGAGATGCCCTCGGCGGCGGCCGTGAAGGTGGGCGCCTCGCCGATGCCGAGCAGGAAGCGGGCGGCCAGGAGCAGCGCCAGGGTGCCCGCGCCACCCCAGAAGCCGGCCGCGGCCTGGAGCAGCGTGGCCGCCACCCACCACCACGCCGCCACGCCGAGCACCCGGCGGGCGCCCCAGCGGTCGGCCACCAGGCCACCGGGCACCTGCATCAGCGCGTAGCCAAGGAGGAACGCGCTGAAGACGCGCCCCATCTGCACCTGGTCGAGCGACAGCTCCTCCATCAGGAGCACGCCCACCACGGACACGTTGACGCGGCACAGGTAGCTCGCGGTCGCGGTGCCGCAGAGCAGCGCGACGAGCGACCAGCCTCGCGCGGTCACGCCCGCTCCAGGCGCTTGTACATCAGGATCTCGGAGGCGCCCTCGACGACGTAGTCCGCGAACTCGCCGACCTGGCGGTAGCCGCGGCGCTCGTAGAAGGCGCGCGCCCGCGTGTTGAACGACGAGACGCAGAGGAAGAAGTGCCGCGACGAGGGGGCGAAGTGGCGCTCGCACGCCTCGAGGACGAGGGCGCCGACGCCGCGACTCCGCCAGGCTTCCTCGACGGCAAACGACGCGAGGTAGGGCGAGCCGGCGACGCCGCGCGGGTTGAGCACCGCGAAGGCACAGCGCTCGCCCCGGTGGCGCGCGACGAGCACCAGGAAGGCGGGATCGCCGGTGCGCTCGCGGCAGTGGTCGAGCGTCCGCCCGAGCTTCTTCCACGGGTCGCACGAGGCCATCAGGCGGGCCGCCCACTCCCGGTCGTCGGGGGTGGCCGGGGCGACCGCGAGGTCGTCGGCGCGAAGCAGGTCGCTGGGCATCGGAGTGAGCAGAACGCGTGGATTCTACGACCATTCCGTTTCGCCGTCTTGCCGTTTCATGTTGAAATACACCTTGGAGGCTTCCCCATGGCCGGCGACCGCGCGCCACTGCTCGAAGAGATCTTCGAGTTCCGTCCCGACGAGGGGCTGATCCGGCTGCACGACCAGCGGGTCGTCATCTTGAGCGCCGCGGCCATGGGGCTGCTGCGCAAGGAGCTGATCGAGACGCTCGGCGAGGCGACCGCGCGCCGCCTCCTGCTCCGGTTCGGATTCGCCGACGGGTACCACGACGCCATCAACCTGCGCGACCAGGCCGGGAAGCGGGGCCCGACGGACCGCGTGCGCGCGGGCGCCCGGCTGCAGGCTCTCGAAGGGATCGTCCGGGCCGAGATGGGGCGCATCGAGTACGACGCCGACGCGGGGCGCTTCCGCTGCCCGCTGGCCTGGCGCGGGTCGTACGAGGCCGAGCAGCACCGCGAGCACTTCGGCGCCAGCCACGAGCCGGTCTGCTGGAGCCTGGTCGGCTACATCAGCGGCTACGCGAGCGCCGCGCTGGGGCACGAGGTGTACTTCCGCGAGCGCAAGTGCCTGGGGCAGGGGCACTCGCACTGCACGCTGCTCGGCCAGGACGCGGCGTCGTGGGGCGGCGAGCTCGAGTCGCTGCGGTTCGACTTCCAGGGGGCCGACCTCGGGGCCGAGGTCGAGCGCCTGCGCGTGGCGGCCGGCCGTCAGCGCAGCGAGCTGGCCCGCCGCGAGGAGGCGCTCGCCCGGCGCGAGCGCGAGATGGACCTGCTGCAGCAGCGCGTCGCCCAGCACGTCGCCAGGCACCGCTTCATCGTCCGCAGTGCCGCGCTGCGCGAGGTCGTCGAGATGGCCTCGCGCGTCGCCCCGCTCGACACGACGGTCCTCGTCGCCGGCGAGAGCGGCACGGGCAAGGAGTTCATCGTCCGGCTGATCCACGAGCACAGCGCGCGCTCGGGCGGCCCGCTGGTGTCGGTGAACTGCGCCGCCCTCACCGAGACGCTGCTCGAGTCCGAACTGTTCGGACACGTGCGCGGGGCGTTCACCGGCGCCGTCCGCGACAAGCCGGGACTGTTCGAGGTGGCCAACCACGGCACGCTGTTCCTCGACGAGGTCGGCGAGATCGCCCCGGCGCTCCAGGCCAAGCTGCTCCGCGCGATCCAGGAGGGGGAGATCCGGCGCGTCGGCGGCGAGCGCACGCTGAAGGCGCGCCCGCGGATCATCGCCGCCACCAACCGCGACCTGCGCGCCGCGATCGCAGAGGGGCGCTTCCGCGAGGACCTGTACTTCCGCCTCGGCGGGTTCGTCATCGTCCTCCCGCCCCTGCGCGAGCGGCGCGAGGACATCCCGCCACTCGTCCACGAGTTCGTGCGCCACGCCGGCGAGCGGCTGCAGAAGGACGGCGTCGGCATCTCTCCCGCGGCGATGACCGCGCTCCTCAACTACGAGTGGCCCGGCAACGTGCGCGAGCTGGAGCACGCGATCGAGCGCGGCGTGATCCTGGCGCGCGGGAAGACACTCGGCGCCGAGGACCTGCCGCCCGAGATCGTCGAGGCGCGCGAGACGCCGCACCGGCCCGGTTCCGACCTGCGCCTGGCCAACCACACCCGCGCGATGGTGGTCGAAGCCCTGCGGCGCAGCGGCGGCAGCCGGAAGGAGGCAGCCGCGGCGCTCGGGATCAGCACGGTCACGCTGTGGCGGATGATGCGGCGTTACGCCCTGCTCGACGAACGCCCGGCGGAGAGGCGGTAGTCGGGGGGCGGAGGGATGCGGGGCGGGAGGCGTTGGGCGCACACGTCTTTCACTTTGAAGTCATGCAGTTCTACCTGTAATCAACCCCAGCCGGAGGCCCCGGCTCGCCTGTTCGCAAGTCGTGACAACAGAATGGGTTAGTGGCAGCCTGGTTGGCGGCCACGCTGGCCGTCAAATTGCCTCTCTTCGAGGCATGCGACTGGACATCCAGGGGAGTGCGCTGTCGCGCCAGGCCGAGACTCGCCGGTACATCGAGCGGCGCGCCCTGCTCGAGTTCGGCCGCTTCGGCGACCGCGTGGACACGATCCGGGTGCGCGTGATCGAGCGCCCGAACGAGCCGCGCGGCCGCTTCTTCTGCGGGCTGGCGGTGACGATCGCGCCGGAGGAGGAGGGGCTGCAGGCCCGGCACGTGCTGGCGCGGCGCCAGGACGAGGACGCGCGGGCGGCGATCGACAGCGTCATCGAGCGGGCGGGGCAGTTGACGGCCGGCGAACTCGTGCGCGCCGACGCGGCGCGGGCGGCGCGCGAGCAGTGGCGGCCCGTGCTGGTCCAGGCGGGGGGCGGCTCGTGAACCCCTACCAGTTCCTCGATCAGCAGCCGGGCGTCGGCGACGTGCGCGACCTGGTCGAGCAGCTCGGTGCCTGGCACGACTCGATGGTGTTGCACCAGCGGACGGTCCGGCACCTCGGCGCCGACGAGGTGTGCGACGACAGCTGCGCGCACGCGGTCGGGCGCGATCTCTGGGCCGAGGCGAAGGTGCGCCTGGGGCCGGCCGCCCAGGCTCTTACGTTCCTCCGGCGCTCCGTCGAGCGTGCCCGGGGATCGTAAGGGGAGGTCTCACGCCGACCCGACCAGCAGGACGATGCCGCCCGGGCGGGTGAAGCGCACCATCGCCCGTCCCGGTCCCGCATCTGAAGGAATCAGCGATCCGGGCCGCGCGTCACCCAGGAACGGCGGATCCTCCGTCGAGAGCAGCGGAGCCGCTCTCGACCCCGCCGCCGGGAATTCGACGCGTTCCGCGCCCGCGAGGCAGACGAGGGCGGCCAGCTCGAGGCCGCCCTCGTCCGGGGCGCCGCGAAACACCGCCACCGATCAATCCCCCACCGCTTCCACGCGCGCGCCCCCCGAGGGCTGCAGCAGCGGGTGGTTAATCCGGAGCCCGAACATCGCCCGGTAGAACCTCAGCACCCCTGCGTGCGGTTCGCGCCCCGTCTCCTCCCACCGCAGCCGGCTGGCCTCGAAGGTGGACCCGGCCTGCGGGTCGGGGATGGCGTGGCGCGCGGCCGGATCGGCGAACGCGGCGAACGAGCCGAACTCGCGCCTCCGCCCCTCGGTCACCAGCCGGCCCAGCTCGGGACCGTGGTCGGTGAAGTAGAGAAACGGGGTGCTCGCCGCCCATTCCTGCCCCATGAAGAGCAGCGGCGTTTCGGGCAGGACGAGCAGCAGCATCGACGCCGCCAGGTACGCCGGCAGGCTGACGTGCCGGTTCAGCCGCTCGCCGAGCGCGCGGTTGCCCACCTGGTCGTGGTTCTGGATGCAGTACACGAAACGCTCGAGCGCGAGCGCCGACGGGTCGGTGCCCCGCGGGCGCCCCGCGTGCCGCGACGGCTGCCCCGTGTAGAACCAGCCCCGCCTGGCCGTGGCCGCGAGGTCCGAGGCCGTGCCGCTGTAGTCGCCGTAGTAGCCGTCGGTGTCGCCGGCCGTCGCCCGCCGGACCTGGTGGTGGAAGTCGTCGGCCCACACGGCGTCGAGGCCGAATCCCCCATCCGTCTCGCGGCGCACGAGGCGATCGAGGTTCCGGTCGTCCTCGGCGATCACGACCGCCCGGCGGCCCGCCGCCCGCGCCTCCTCGCGCACGGCCACGGCCAGCTCGCGCAGGAGGTGTCGCGGGCTGCTGTCCTCGAGCGTGTGCGTCGCGTCGAGGCGCAGCCCGTCCAGGTGGTACTCGCGGATCCAGTAGCGCGCGTTCTCCAGGATGAACCAGCGCACCCACCGGCTGCCGCGTCCGTCGAGGTTCACCGCGCGGCCCCACGGCCCCTCGCGTTCCTCGGAGAAAAAGGACGGCAGGAAGACCGGCAGGTAGGCGCCATCCGGCCCGAGGTGGTTGTAGACGACGTCGAGGAGGACGGCGAGGCCGAGGCGGTGCGCCTCGTCGACGAGGCGGCGGAGCGCCTCGGGGCGCCCGTAGCAGCGGGCGGGGGCGAACAGGGCACCGGGGTCGTAGCCCCAGTTGCGGGTCCCCGGGAAATCGGCGAGCGGCATCAGCTCGAGGATGTTGACGCCGAGATCCACGAGGTGCGGCAGCCTCGCGGCCACCGCCTCGTAGGTGCCGCCCGGGGCGAAGGTGCCCACGTGCAGCTCGTAGATCCGGAGGGCTCGGGGGTCGGGGCCGCGCCAGGCCGCGTCGGTCCAGTCGAATCGCGGGTCGATGACCTCGGACGACCCGTGCACCCCCTCGGGCTGGAAGCGCGACGCGGGGTCGGGCATCGGCACCGCCTCGTCCACCCGGAGCCGATATCGGGCACCCGCGCGGACGCCGGGCACAAACGCCTCGAACACCCCGCCGGCAGTGCGCTCGAGCGGAACCGGTCGCGTTCGTCCGTCGACGTGCAGGTGCACGCGCGTCGCGGACGGGGCCGCCACGCGAAACGCCGTTCCGTCCCGGCGAGGGAGGGCTCCGGGGGGGCCAGGGGGGGGCGGCGACACTCACGGCGGCACGTGCCAAATGCCTGCCGCCCTGCTACTGGCCCTTCAACTACTGGCCCTTCAACCGGCGGAGTTCGCGCCGGGCTCGCTTGTCCGGGGCGCGCGAGGGGCGGGCGCCGAAGCTCCGGCGGAAGGCGCGGGTCAGCTCGATCTGCTCCAGCTCTTCGGGGGTTGGCGGCGGCGTCTGGTCCTCGTACAGCGCGCGAGCCTCGGCCTTGGGCAGGTGCCTCTCGGCCAGCGCGTGCACCAGCACGACCTGCCGCCGCCCCTGCGGCCGGGTGATCCGGAGGCGGTCGCCCACCTGGACGAGGCGATGCGGCTTGGCGGTCTGCCCGTTCACCTCGACCTTGCCGCCGCTGCAGGCCTTCTGGGCCTCCGATCGGGTCCGGAACAGGCAGGCCACGTCGAGCCAGACGTCGAGCCTCACGCCTCGCTACGCCTCATCTAGCTCACCCCCGGCCCCTCCCTCGTAGCCCTCCGCCCTCCCCGCCCTCGCGCCCCGCCCTTCCCCCGCCCCTAGCCTCCCGCCCTCCTCGCCCCGCCCCTCGCCTTCCGCTTCCGCCGCCCGTGCATGCTTTCGCGACGAGCAGGCGACCCGCCGCATCGCCACGCGACGGGTGTCAGCCGCGTGACACGGTGGATCCGCGGCCACCTCATCGGCAAATGCCTCGGGAATCAGGTGGCTACGGCCTCGGTCGGCGACGGCCCCTGGCTGGCCCCGACCTTGCTACCTGGGAAGGTGCCCCCCGTCAGGTAACCGCCTGGGAGGGTGCCCCCCGTCAGGTAATCACCTTTGAGGAAAGGAAGCAGAAGTGGGAGGGATCGGTTCTTCGGCACTGCGCATACGGGAGGCGTTGGATCGGATCCAGGGCGAGTTCCTTGAGTTGCCGGGCCTGCGGTTGACCGTGACGCAGGCGCAGCGGCTCTGGCACCTCGACCGGACCGTTTGCGACGCGCTGCTGGCGGCGCTGGTCGATGCCCGCTTCCTCGCGCGGACGCCGGACGGGGTGTTCGTCCGCCCTCGCGGCGCACTGAACTAGCGACATTTTACCCACCGGAGCGGCCCGGCCGTCGTTAACCGGCGCGCACAAGAGCCGATCCGACCACCTTCCGTGGGATCCCGGGCGGATGCCTTTTCGAGGTATCCGCCTGCGGCCGCTTCCTCTAATCCTTCCAATCCTTGCAGGCTGGCGCTAAGCCTTGCAGGCTGGCGCTAAACCTTGGAGGCTGGCGGCGTGTGGCCCAGCAGGTACTCCCGAAGCTGTCGGAACGCTATCCCCCTGTGGCTGACGTCTTCCTTGCGCCCGGCGGGCACCTCCGCCAGCGTCCGGCCGAACGGCGGGTAGTAGAAGATCGGGTCGTAGCCGAAGCCCCCCGCGCCGCGCGGCGGCTCGACGATCCGTCCCTCCACCGCACCGGTTGCCTCGAACAGGACGGCGCCCGGCTCGGCGAGGGCGAGCGTGCACACGAACCGCGCTGCACTCTCGACCGCCCCGGTGCGGTCGCGCAGCATCCCGTAGATCAGCTCGAACTTCTGGGAGTACGCGGGCGCGCCGGGCAGGCCGAAGCGTGCGGAGAACACGCCGGGGGCGCCGTCGAGCGCATCGATCTCGAGGCCCGAGTCCTCGGCCACCACGAGGCGGCCGAGCGCCGACGCGTAGTACAGCGCCTTCGCCCGGGCGTTCTCGGCGAACGTCCGCCCCGTTTCGTCGGGCTCGGGGACCGGGGCGAAGTCGGCGAGCGCGTGCAGGGTGATCTCCAGGCCGTCGAGCACGCGCCGGATCTCGCGGACCTTCCCGGCGTTGCCGGTGGCGAGCACGAGGCCGGCGATCATCGCCGGAGCTGCAGGTCGCCGAGCACCTCGAGCTGCAGGCGGTTGAGCGCGGCGATCCCCTCCGCCGCCAAGTCGAGCATCGCGGCCAGGGCGTCGCGGCCGAAGGGCGCCGCCTCGGCGGTGCCCTGCACCTCGACGAGCCGGCCGTCGCCGGTCTGCACGACGTTCATGTCCACCTCGGCGCGCGAGTCCTCGTCGTAGGCGAGGTCGAGCAGCGGGATCGCCATCCGACGATGCCGACGCTGGTCGCGGCGACCGGGTCGCGGAGAGGCAGCGCCTGCAACTGGCCCAGCGCGCGGAGCTTCTGCAGGGCGAGGGCCAGCGCGACGAAGCCGCCGGTGATCGACGCCGTCCGCGTGCCGCCGTCGGCCTGGATCACGTCGCAGTCCACCCAGATCGTGCGCTCGCCGAGCGCCTCCATGCGGCGTCACGGCGCGCAGCGAGCGGCCGATCAGCCGCTGGATCTCCTGCGTGCGGCCGCCGACCTTGCCGGCCGACGCCTCGCGGCTGCTGCGGGTCGTGGTCGCGCGCGGCAGCATGCCGTACTCGGCGGTGACCCAGCCCTTGCCCGTCCGCGCCGGAAGGGCGGAACGCGCTCCTCGACGCTGGCCGTGCAGATGACGCGGGTGTCGCCGGCCTCGATGAGGACAGAGCCCTCCGCGTGCTTCACGTAGTGCGGCGTGAGCCTCGTGGGCCGGAGCGTGGATGGCGAGCGCTGGTCGGATCGCATGGTCAGGTCTCGATCGGGACGAATTTCAGTTTCTGCCATCTCAGCGCGGCAGGCCCTCGTCGATCCAGAGCGTGCTGCGGGCGAGCGGACGCCGCAGGTCCACGTGGCCCGCCAGCGTGTCCACCTCGTGGCCATCGACGAGGATCTGCACGCCGGCGAGCGCCGGCAGGTTGACGGTCAGCGCGTCGACGATCGCGTAGACCGTCAGGAGTTCGCTCGAGAGGCCGCCGGGGTGCGCCGATCGCGCCTCGGCGCTCAGGTCGACGAACGCGTGGTTGGCCTCGGTCAGGTAGAGCGCGCGAAGGCGCGTGCCGGGCGGGATGGGCGACAGCAGCGGCGGCGACACCGGCTCGAGCTGCGCCTCGACGATCCGGCGCGCCTGGTCGACGGCGCTCTCCCCGAACGGCACCTCGCGTTCGGCCGGGGCCAGGCGCACCCCGTCCTCGGCGACGTAGAACAGCCTGACCTTGATCTTCCGCGTCTCGGCCGCGGGGGGCGCGCCCTCGGGAACCGGCGCCCCGTCGCCGGCGGCCAGGTACCGGCTCAAGACCACGGCGCCGACCCCGGCCGCGACCAGCACGACCGCCATCACCACGAGCCAGGCGGCCAGCGAGCGCGTCACAGCGGCGGCCTCGCCGGCGCCGGCAGGGGCTCGGGCGGTGCGGCCGCGCCGCCGCGCTCGCGCACGTCGCGGAAGCGGATGACCGCCTGGAGCAGGGCCTGCGCGACCAGGTCCTGGTGAGCCGCGGACTTCAGCAGCCTTTCGTCGTCCGCGTTGGTCAGGTAGCCCAGCTCGACGAGCACGGCCGGCATGTTGGCCGCCGCGAGCACGCGGAACGGCGCCTGGAGGATTGGCCGCCCGTTCACCGGGAGACGTCCCGCGCAGTTCCTCTTCCAGGATCGAGGCAAAGCCGGCCGACTCGCCGACATGGCGGACCTGCGCCAGGTCCCACAGGATCAGCTCGACCTCGCGCGAGCCGCCGCCGAGCGTCGGCAGCGGCTGCCCGGCCAGCGCGGCGCGCCGCGCGTCTTCGCCGCCCTGGTCGGGGCGAGGTAGTACACCTGGGCGCCGCGCGTGGCGGGGCGCAGCGAGGCGTTGGCGTGCAGGCTGATGAAGAGGTCGGCCTTGTTGGTGTTCGCCAGCGCGGCGCGATCGTCGAGCGGCACCGCCCGGTCGCCGTCGCGCGTCAGGAGCACGCGCAGGCCGAGCCGCCCTTCGAGCGCCGCGCGCAGCCGGCGGGCCACCGCGAGCGTGATCTCCTTTTCCACGGTGCCCGAGGCCCCGGCCGCTCCCGGCTCGTCGCCGCCATGCCCGGCGTCGATGACGACGGTCCTGACCGTGGGGCCGGCCGGCGCAACCGGCGGCAGGGGCTCGGCCGCGGGGACGGACGGCCTGGGCACCGGGATTGCCTGCTCGGCAAAGGCGGGCACCAGCTCGACGAGCACCTCGTTGCTCGCATCGCGCGGCGTCGTCGAGGCGCGGTACGAGCCGAAGCGCGGGCCCAGGTCGAGCGCGATCGTGGCCGGCGCCTCGGTGACGCGGATGCCCTGGAGCAGGGGACCCGGCGTGACGGCCGGGAGCGCCGGCTCGAGCGCGGTCGCATCGAACTGCAGCAGCAGCCGGTTCCCGTCGTGGATCACCTGGTGGCCGGTGCGCGGCGTCACCGACAGCGTCACGCGGACAACGCCTCCCGCCTCCTGCTGCCGCACCTCGACGCGAGGCACGCGCACGTCACCGACCAGCACGAGGCGCGCGTTGCGCCGCACCTCGATCCGCGTGCCGGCGGCCGGCGCCAGCGCGCGCTGGAGGAACTCGACGGGGACGAGCCAGCGCCGCCCGTCGCGGGCCGGTGCGGCCGGCAGCGACACGAGCCGGCCGTCAGCGGAGGCGAGCGGCTGGCCCGGCGTCAGGAGTACGCGCTTGCCGCTGGCGGTCGTCACGGTGAGGCCGCCGCCCACGCTGTCCTCGCGCACCGTCACGCCGAACAGCGGCGCCAGGTCGTCGAGGGCGACCATCAGCTGGTCGCCCACCTGCGAGGCCGGGAGCACCTTGCGCCCGTCGGCGGCGATCACCGTGAGCGCCTGCGCGGCGCGCGCGGCCGGCGCCTGCCGCGCGAACGCGGCGGCCGCGCACAGCCCGGCCAGGCCGAGGACCAGCGCCGGCACGATCAGGGGTCGGAATCGGGGGAGGAGCAAGGCGGATCAATGATATCAGGCCAGGGGCCCGAGGCTTGCGGCTCGCGGCTCGCGGAGGCGCAAAGACGCAGAGGGCCTGGCTCTTGTCTTATGCTTGAGGCATGAGCCTCCGGCTGCAACTCGTCCCGCTGGTCATCGCCGTCGTGATGCTGAACGCCCCGGGCGCACACGCCCAGGGGTTGCTGGTCCAGGGCTACCCGGCCGGCCTGCAGGTGGGCGGGGGCGCCGTCGCGCCCGTCGGGGAGGCCGGCGGCAGCTCGGGGATCGGCTGGGACGTGGGCGGCGCCGGCGACGTCGAGTTCCGCCCGGGGCTCGCGATCCGGGTCGGATACCTGTACAACCGCTTTGGGGCCAGGGAGGCGACGGTGACCTCGGGAACCGAGAGCGGCACGCTGCGCGCCAAGACGCAGATGCACCTCGGCGCGGTGGACCTGGTGTGGAGGCGCGCGCTGCCGGACCGCGAGGCGACGGTGTACCTGTTCGGCGGCCCGGTGATCGCCTACAGGCGCGTGACGCTCACCAACCCGACCGGCGATGTCACCTTCAACGAAGCGCCGGTCGGCGTGTGCGAGCCTCACTGGCTGCAGTGCGCGCCGACGCCGCTGCCGTACCATCGCGTGCTCGGCATCCGCCGCTCAACCGACCTGGGCGCCAGCGCCGGCGCCGGCGTCTCGTTCGACGTCGGCTTGAGGGCGCGACTGTTCGCCGAGGTCCGCTTCGTGTTCATCGACGGCCCCTCGTTCCGCGACGCCTCCGGCACGACGCGCTCGTCCGACGCCTACTACGTCCCCGTCTTCCTCGGCCTGCGGTTCCAATGACCAGGCCAGCCGCTGGCCGCTGGCCGACACGCCGCATATAATCCCCCCGCCAGTACTGGCCGGAGGACTCATGTTCGCTAGACGCTCGTGCTCGTGGTGGGTGATCGCGCTCGTCGCGCTCGTGGCGCTCGGTTTCGGTGGCTCGCTCGGCGCCAGGCAGGACGACCCGGTCGTCGCCAAGATCATTCAGATCGGGAGGACCGACAACCAGGTGATGACCTGGAACGATTATGCCAGCAACCGGTTCGGCGGCCGCGAGACGGGGACCAACGCGTACCGCGACGCCACCGAATGGGCGGTGTGGCAGTTCAAGCAGTGGGGCCTCGAGGCCGAGCTCGACGAGGTCGGCGAGCTGCCGGTCGGCTTCAACCGGGGACCGTGGTTTGGCAGGATGCGCACGCCGGTCGAGAAGCCGCTTCGCTTCGGCACGCCGTCGTTCACGGCGGGGACGAAGGGCATCCAGCGCGGCGGCGTCGCGATCCTGAAGGCCGATCCGTTCTCGGTGCCCGGCCGTGCGACCGGCGGCGTGCCGGTGAGCCAGGAGAACATCGCGAAGAAGCGCGCGGCGGTGGAAGCGGCGCTGGCCGAGATCGCCGCGAACACGGGCGCGTTCGCCGGCAAGTGGGTGCTGATCCCGGGCGCCAGCACCGGGTTCGCTCGCGACGGCCGGCGCGGGACGAAGCTGCCCGACGGCAGCCCCGAGTACCTCGACGCCGCGATGATCCCGCCGCTGACCCGCGCGCTGGTGGAGGCGGGGGCGCTCGGGACGATCCAGAGGGCGAACGCGACGGCGCCGGCCCAGGACGGCTTCCTGCCGCCACTCTCGATCCTCGACGGCTTCGCCGCATCGTGGGACACGCTCCCGGTCCTGCCCGACATCAAGCTGCTCGCCACCCAGTACGACGAGATCAAGGCCCTGGTCGAGAAGGCGCAGCCGGTCGAGCTCGAGTTCGACATCCGCAACTGGTTCAAGATGGGCCCCGTCAAGTATCACAACGTTGTCGCCACGCTGCGCGGCACCGTGTCCCCGGACGAATACGTCGTCATCGGCGGTCACTTCGACGCGTTCAGCGTCGCGACCGGCGGCGTGGACGATGGGTCGGGGTTCTCGCCGAACATGGAGGCGATGCGGCTGCTGGCCAAGGCGGGCGCGAGGCCGAAGCGGACGATCGTCGCGGTGCTCTTCGCGGCCGAGGAGAGCGGCCTGCTCGGCTCGCAGGCGTGGCTGCGGAACCGGCCCGGCATCGAGTCGAAGGTCGTGATGATGATCAACCGCGACGGCAGCCCGAGCGCCATCACCGGCGCCAGCGTGCCGTCCGCGTGGTTCCCCGACTTCGAGAAGATTGTCGCGCCGCTCGCGAACGTGAACCCGAAGTGGCCCTTCACGCTGGCCAGGAACGAGTACCCGTCGCCCATGCCGACCAGCCCGGGCGGCAGCGACCACTCGTCGTTCCAGATGCGCGGCGTGCCCACGCTGAGCGTGCAGAGCACGAGCGTGCGGCCGGGCGTCAACGGCGAGAAGGAACGCAGCTTCGTCTACCCCTACGTGTGGCACACGACCAACGATCTGTACGACCAGCTGGTGCCCTACACCGAGCACCAGCAGCACTCGGCGCTCGCGACCGCGGTGCTGGCGTACGGCGTGGCGAACCTCGACAAGCCGCTGGCGCGCGAGGGGGTGTACCTCCCCGACGGCCTCTACGCCGACATCACGATCGGGAGCGGCGACGCGCCGAAGCGCGTGATCGCGTCGCTCGACTTCGCGAACGCGCCGCTGCACGCGGCGGCGTTCGTGCGGCTGTTCGAGGGGAACCGGCCGGGGTCGGCCGCGCAGGGTCGCCCGCCGGCCGCGGCGATGGCGATGATGGGCCAGGGCCGCCCGCCCGAGTTCCCGCCGATCGGGCAGATCCTCGACGTGAAGGGCCTGATCACCGGGGTCGTGACCTCGGAGCTGGGGAGGTCGATGGCGGTGAGGAACCTGCCGAAGCGGCCCAACCGCGCGCTGAGGCAGGACGCCGCCGGCGTCCTCGCGATGGCGGGGCCGAGCACCTTCTACGTCACCGGTGCGAAGAAGGGGAGTGGGGGCGTGGCGATCGGCAAGGTGATCGCGGGCCTCGGCGTGCTGCCCCAGGTGGCCAAGGACGACCCGATCCGCTCGGTCCGGATCCTCCGCGTGGGCCAGGCCGCGCGCGCGTTCAAGACCGACGACGAGGGGTTCAAGGCCTTGATGAAGTAGCGCCGCGTCCCTCACGGCCCGGCAGGACAGGCGTCCCCGCCTGTCCTGCCTCGCCGACACGCGCCCTCGCCTGTCCTGCCTCGCCGACACGCGCCGCGCTACTGCCACCTGATCTCGACGACCATCCACCCGCCCGTCGCCCCCGGCACCCGCACCGACTGCAGGGCCTGCCGGATACAGACGGTCACGTCAGCCGCCGGCGTCCGCCCCCGCACCGGTTCCACCCTCACCACCGCGCCGTTGGCCCCGAGCACGAGACGCAGCCGCAGGGCGCCCGCCCCGGGAGTGCACCCGGCAGCGGTCACCGCGCTCCGCACCGCGTCGGTCAGCGCCTCCACGCGGGCCGCGCGGCCGATCGCGTGGTTGTCGATCACGCGGATGCGAAGGGCCGCCGGCGGTGGTGCCGTCGGCTCCTGGACGGGGGACGGCAGCCCGACCACGCCGCCCCGGGCCCGGTCCGCCGACGGCCTGGCGCCGGACATGAGCATCGACTCGGACGCGACCTGCATCTTCGCGACGCCGCCCACCGCGCCCACGGCCAGGTCACTCACCCCCTCGGGCAGCGGAAGCGGCTGCTTCACGGTTTCCACCCGGCCGTCCTGCCGGCGGCGGCGCTGATCGATCGCCACGAACGAGGTGTACTCGGTCAGCAGCCCGTACTCGAGGCCCAGCCTCGTGATGGCGTCCTTCCTCCCGGCGTCACCAGCCGCGCCGGCGTCCGGGGTGCCGGCGAAAACGGGGCCGCCGACAAAACCGGGGCCGCCGGCGAGATCCGAGAGCACCGCCAGCCGCTCGCGCGCCCAGAGGTACCGCAGCGCCTCGGCGCCCTCCACGACGCGGCCGCGGTCCACCTTCACGCGGCGCTCGAACCGCCCCTCGCCGGTGAACCCGGTGATGACGATTTCCCCGCGCGCCTCGCCGCGGTACTTGCCGGCGAGGACGAGCGGCCGCGCGGCGAACAGGTCGGGCACCCGTCCCGGCTCGAGATCGTAGGCCTCGAAGCCGGGCGTGGTCACCTCGATGCCGGTGAGGAGCGGCGACTCGATGTACTCGAGGAAGCGCGACGCGGCCCGCGGCGCCTCGCCCGGGCCGAGGACGACGAAGGGCAGCCCCTCGCCCACGCGCGCCAGCCCCTCGATCAGGTGGCGGTTCACCGAGCTGCCGATGCCGAACGCGAACACGCTCGCATCGTTCAGGCGATCGCGAACGAGGGCGAAGGCCTCGCGCTCGACGTTCACATAGCCGTCGGTGGCGATCACGATCGTGCGGGCCACGTCGCGGCGCGTGCGCGGCAGGTCGAAGGCCCGGCGCAGCGCGGGCAGCAGCTCGGTGCCGCCGCCGCCCGACTGCCGCTCGATCTCCTGCAGCGCCCGGGTCTTGTTCGCCTCGGTGGCCGGCAGCGACGCCGGCGAGAGGACGTACGAGCCGCCGGAGAAGAAGAGGACGTTGAAGCTGTCGTCGGGCTGCAGGCGCGCCAGCAGGTTGCGCAGGACGGTCTTGGTGGTCTCGAGCGGGAAGCCGTGCATCGACCCCGAGACGTCCACGATGAAGACGTACTCACGCGGCGGCACCATCGCCGGCGTGAACCGGCGCGGCGGCTCGACCAGGCAGAGGAAGAATCGCTCGCCGCCCGACTCGTAGAGCATGAGCCCGGTCTCGATGCGGTCCTCGGCCAGCTGGTAGCGGATGACGAGGTCCTTGTTGGCGGTCGCCCCCTCGTCGCCCAGCGTGAGCAGCGCGCGGGTGGCGGACGGGTAGTCGATCTTCAGCGCGTGCGAGGGCGAGGTGACCCGCTTGAGCGCCATCCCGCCGCTGAGGCTCGCGCTGAAATCGAACCGGGTCCCGTCCGGATCGCCATTGCGCAGGTAGGGGTTCTGCACCCAGTGCTCCGACTCGGGTGCGGTGCCGGCGTCGGTCGTGGAGTAGCGCGGCCCGACGACCGTCGGGTACACGAACTCGTAGACGCCCCGCTCGGGCACGAGCAGCTCGGAGTAGACGAGCTCGACCCGGATCTCGTCGCCCGGCAGGATGTTCGCCACGTTCATCTGGAAGACGTTCGGGCGCTGCTGCTCGAGCAGCGAGGCGCTCTGCCCCGATTGGAGCGCCTGCTGGTACTGGCGCCTCGCCTCCTGGCGCTCCTCGATGCGCGCCGTGATCACGCGGTCGCCGATCGTCATCTTCATGCCGTGCACCGCGGCTCGCGTGGAGCCGGGGAAGACGTAGATCGCCTCGAGCGCGTGCTTTCCCTCGTTCCGGTAGACCTGCGTGACCCTCACTCGGGCGATCACGCCGGCGATGTCGACCTTGGCGGAGGTGGCCTTGAGGGGCAGGCGGTCGGTCGAGGGGTCGTCGCTGTGCACGAAGAAGTAGGGGGACAGGGTCTTGGTGTCCGGCGGCGTTTCGGGGGCGGCCGCGGCGGGGTGCCAGGACAGGAGCACGAGCAGCAGGACGAGCAGCAGTGTCGGCATGTTCATCTCCCGGCAGCGTCAGGCTGCCTCTAGGGGATGAACGGGGGAGTGGGAGTTTCTTGCACTCACCTTTCCCGCCAGGTCGCTCCGCCGTCGTCGGTCGTGAAGCGCCGGCCGTTGCGGTCGTGGACCGTGGCGTGGCGGGCGCTGGTGGCGCTGATCGCCACCAGGTCGAGGCGCTCGGGGAACGGGACCGTCTCCCAGGTCCTCCCATCGGTGGTGCGGAGGACGAGGCCCTCGGCCCCGACGGCCCAGCAGATCGCGGCCGACGCCGCAGACCCGGCCGTCAGCTCGCCGGGGCCTGGGTGCTGCAGTTGCCAGGTCCGGCCCTCGTCCGTCGAGCCGAGGATCCGGGCGCCGGGGTCGAAGCGCCACAGAAACGGGAACGCGCCGCCGCCCCGCACGATGGTCGGCTGCCTGCCCTCGCCCCGCCCTCCGGACGCCGCCTCTGCGGGCGCCGCGATCGAGGCGTCGGCGGAACGTTTAGCGGCCGGCCTCATCGCCAGGACGCCGCCGACCGCGCCCCGCGGCGTTTCCCGGGCCTGCGCCTCGGCCAACGCCTCGACGGGCGGGGGCGGAGTCGGAGCCGCCGGGACGGGAGCGGGCGCCAGTTGCGGGACGGGCGCCGCCACCCGCTCCTTCCTGGGCTCGACCTCCGCGACGAGGGGCGCCGGGGCAGCTGCCTTGGCTTCGAGCGTGTCGGCGATGTTTTCGCGGGATCGCCTCGGCATCGGGGGCGTGTCCTTTGCCTCGCCCGGCTTTCCTGGCCCGCCTGCCGCGGCCGGCGGCGCCGTGTCCGCGGCCACCTGGCCCTTTGGCTCGGGGGCCGTGACGCCGCCCGGGGCCGGCGCGGAGGTCGCGCGGCCGGCGCGGAGGCCGGCGCGGGGGCCGTGACCGCGATCGATTCCTGGGGTGAAGCCGGTCGCAGCGTCGCCGAGGGCTTCAGGGCGACGTAGAGGATCACGGCGCTCGCGAGCGCGCTCGCCGGGACGAGCCAGCGTCTCCAGCCGGCAAGCCACCACGATCGGGCCGGCACCGGGGCCGTGGCGGGCGTCTCGGGCGTCTCGGGCATGGTGGCCATCAGGGCCAGGGCCTCCTGGCACCGCCCGCAGGCGGCCAGGTGCGAGTCGAGCGCCTCGCGCTCGGCGGCCGACAGCGTGCGTTCGACGTAGGCCGACAGCTCGTCTGCGGGCGGGCAGGCCTCCGCCGTGCCTGCCGGCGTCCTGGCCAGCGCGGCGCGCAGCAGCCGGTCCATTTCGGCCTCCCGCTCGCGGTCGGTTGCCACCTCACCCTCCATCATTCAGAACGACGCGGTTCCCACATCTTGCAGCGCGATCCGTTCGGGACGAACGATTTATCCGTCCGGCGGCAGCGCCCTCGACAGGTCGAACGCCGGGTCGGTGCGGGCCGTCTCGAAGGCCTCGGCCACCTGGGCATCGTTCATTCCGTGGCGCTCGCGCAGGCGCCGCTCGACCGCGTGCCGGAGATCGGCTCGGCAGCGCGCCAGCTTGCGCGAGACCGTTGCCTCGGATTCTCCGAGGAGGCGCCCGACCGCGGCCAGCTTCAGCTCGCGCGTGTAATACAGCGCCAGGCGCAGGCGATCGCGCGCGGCGAGCTGCTGCAGGGCTGCCGCGAGTGCGGCGCGCACCATCGCGAGCCGGCGCGCCCCGTCAACCTCGGGCGCCTCGGCGGGTGCCGACGGCTCGCCCGGGGTGTCGGGGTCGGGCAAAGGCTCCAGCCGGCGCGTGGCGCGCGCGCGATCCACGGCGCGTTGCGCCAGCACCGCGCGCAGCCAGCCACCGAGCGAGCTGCGCCCGTGGAAATAGTCGAACAGAGAGCGCCGGACGCCGTCCCGCTCCTCGGTTCCGAACAGGTCCGCGTAGATCGAGTCGGCCAGCTCACGTCCCGCATCCGCGCCCGCCCCGGAGGCCGCGGCCAGCAGTGCGGGCCGGAAGTCGCGGACGAAGTGCTCCCACGCCGTCTCGCTGCCGCGCGCGCAGGCGCACGCCAGCGCGAGGTCGGCCACGTGCAGCGTGTCGAGGTACTCCGCGACGTCGCGTGCCGAGGGCGCGGCGCCGCGGAACCGGTGCGCCACGCTCGTTCGCAGCGCCCGCGCGAAGTCCGCCTCTGCAAGGCCCCAGCGCGAGGCGGCGGCGCGGGCATAGAGGCGGTGCACCTGTTCGGGCGCGACGTCTGCGACGGACGGCGCCGGTGAGACGCTCATGGGACGGGTCCATGGTACAAGGGCCACGGGCTGGAGGCCAGGGGCTGGCGGCTGCGAGCCAGGCCCTTCCCCTCGAGGCCGCGTCAGCGGCGCGGGCCCGTGCTGTTGACCCGGCGCGGGCCGAGGGCACAACATGGTGCGCCCCCGCCGTTACGGGCGAACCCTATGCTGAGACGACCGATTCTCCTGCCGGCCTTGCTGACCTTCGTCCTTGCCGGGCCGCACGCGATGGCGCAGGCGCCGGCCCCCGCCGCGGCGAGGCAGGCGCCGGCCCCCGCCGCAGCGAGGCGGACGCCGCAGCCGCCGACCGCCGCCGACCTGCTGACCCGGCCCGAGCTGACCGGCTACCGCGAGACGAGCCGCTACGACGAGGTGGTCGCATTCATGAAGGCGATGGCCGCCGCCTCGCCACAGATCCACCTGGCCACCTACGGCTACACCTTCGAAGGGCGCTCGCTGCCGCTCGCGGTGATCGGCGCGCCGGCCGCCACGCCGCAGGCGGTGCGCGCCACCGGGAAGACTGCTATCTACATCCAGGGCAACATCCACGCGGGCGAGGTCGAGGGGAAGGAAGCGGCGCTCTGGCTGCTGCGGTCGATCGCGAAGGGCGAGCGCGCCGGCTGGTTCAAGTCGGTCGTCCTGCTGATCAACCCGATCTACAACGCCGACGGCAACGAGAAGGTGAACCTGCGCAACCGCGGCCGGCAGTACGGCCCGATCGGCGGCATGGGGCAGCGCTACAACGGCCAGAACCTCGATCTCAACCGCGACTGCACCAAGCTCGAGACTCCCGAGGGGCGCTCGCTGGCGCAGTTGCTCACCGACTTCGATCCGCACATCGCCGTGGACCTGCACACGACCAACGGCAGCCCGCACGGCTATTACCTGACCTACCAGACCTCGGTCAGCCCCAACACGTCGCCCGGCCTGATCGCGCTCACGCGCGGCCACCTGCTGCCCGCCATCACGAAGCAGGTGAAGGCGAAGCATGGCTGGGACTACTTCTACTACGGCAACCTCTCGCGGCAGGGCGAGCGCGCCTGGTACAACGACCTCGATCTCTACAAGCCGCGCTACACGCAGACCTACTTCGGCATCCGCAACCGCATCGGCCTCCTCGTCGAGACGTACTCCTACGCGAGCTTCGAGGACCGCATCAAGTCGAACTACTGGTTCCTGGAGGAGCTGGTCGACTTCGCCGCGGCCAACGGCGAGGCGATCCGCGCCGCGACGGCGGCGGCCGACGCCGAGTCGATCGTGGGCAAGGAGCAGGCCGTTCGCGGCAGGCTCGTGAAGGAGCCCGGGATGGTCCCGATCGTGCTGGCCGACTCGGTGGAGGAGCGGAACCCGTATGTCCCCGACCGCCCGATGCTGCGCCGCGTCGCCGGCACCGAGCGCACCGAGGCCATGCCGCACTACGCGACCGTAGAGGCAACCGAGACGAGCACGGCGCCCCGGGCCTACGTCGTTCCGGCCGTTCCCGCCCCGGCCAGCTCCGGCGCAGACGCCGGCCGGGCGCCCGCCCCCGGCGGTCCCCCCGGTCCCGGAGGTTCAGGCGGTGCCGGGCCGCAGCCAGCCTCGCCCTACCGCGACAACCAGCAGATGCTGAGCCGGATCGCCGATCGCCTGGCAGCGCACGGCATCCGGTTCCACCGGATGAAGGGGGAACGGACCGTCGCGGCCGAGCAGTTCCGCATCGAGTCGTCCGCCGTCCAGGAACAGGGATGGCAGGGGATGAAGATCCGCGAAGTCACGGGCAAGTGGGAGGCCACCCAGGCCGCGCTGCCGGCCGGCTCGCTGGTCGTGCCCATGGACCAGCCGCTGGCGCGCCTGGCGTTCGTCCTCCTCGACGCCCGGTCGGACGACGGGCTCATGGCATGGGGGCTGCTGGACGACGTGCTGGCGAAGACGCCGGCGCCGGCAGTCTACCCGGTGCTCAGGACCATGGCGGACGTACCGGAGTAGGATCGACCGGAGTAGGATCGGGTTCGGGACGGAGGGTGCGATGAACCTCGACCACATCCACTGGCTCGGGCACGCGACGTTTCGGATCGAGGACGGCGAGACGCAGATCTACGTCGACCCCTGGAAGCTGCCCGCCGGATCCCCGAGGGCGGACGTCATCCTGATCACGCACGCCCACTTCGACCACTACTCCGAGGAGGACATCGCCCGCATCGAGCAGCCGGCGACGCTCTTCGCGGCGCCGCCCGACGTGGCCGCGAGGTTGAAGGGCCGCAAGGTGACCAGCGTCCGGCCGGGCAGCAGCTACGCCATCGGACCGCTGCGGGTCGAGGCGACACCCGCCTACAACCTGGACAAGGACTTCCACAAGAAGAAAGAAGGCTGGGTGGGCTACGTGGTGACGCTGTCGAGCGGCCAGCGCGTCTACCACTCGGGCGACACCGATGCGATCCCCGAGATGGACGAGATCGAGGCGGATGTCGCGATGCTGCCGTGCGGCGGCACCTACACGATGACGGCGCCAGAAATGGCCGCCGCCGCCAATCGCTTCAAGCCGTCGGTCCTCATCCCGATGCACTGGGGCGACATCGTCGGGCAGCCGTCCGACGCCGAGACCGTCGCCAGGACGTTCAAGGGGCGAACCGTGATCAAGGCCGTCGAGGGGTAGGGGGCACCACAACCCTCCTACGTGCCTGCTTCCAGCACTTTCTCGATCAGCCTGGCCTCGGGGACGGCCCCCTCGATCCTGATCGTTTCGTTGATCAGCGTCAGGGGGACCGCCTGCACCTGGTACCGGTCCGACAGGTGGGGGAATTCGGTGATTTCCACCATGTCGGCGGTCACCAGGTCGCTGGCGAGCGCGAGCCGGTAAGCGAGCACCACGGCCCGCGGGCAGTGCGGTCAAGTCGGGGTGACGAACACCTGCAGGTGCACCGGCTTCCTCAGGCGCACCAGTGCCTCACGCGTCGCGTCGGCGAGCTTCACGTCGCCGGTGCCGACCATCCGGAGCCCCTCGACGAGTGAGCTGAACTCGTAGCCGGCGGGGAAGCCGTACAGCCGCACGCCGTGATCCTCCGGCACGCCGTCGGTGTCGCCGAGGATCACGAGGGCGGGGATCTTGTCCACGCCGTACTCCCGGGCGCGAGCCTCGTCGGCCTGGAACTCGAGCACCTCGAGCGAGAGCTTCCCGGACTGTTGCGAAACCTCCTGCAGAAGCTCGCGCGTCTCGCCGCAGTACTCGCACTCGAGCGTGTCGCCCTCGCCCTGCGTGAACATCACCATCTTCACGGGGCGCGCGATCCCGGCGAGCGCGTTCTGCACCTGCTGGCGAACCTCGTCGTCGAGCAGCGACACCTCGTCGCCCTCCTTCCGCCTGGCCGTTGCCGGCCCACCTTCATTGTACCCGGTGGCCGCGCGATGCCACCGGGTACGGTCGAGCTCGTGACAGCCTCGTGATCCGCTCGACGGATTTGCGCGGCCGGGGCCCGAGCTCTTCTGGTCGCTCCCGAACGATTCTGTTGATCGCCTGACGGACCGGTTGATGCAGCCGGAATGAGCCTCGACCGCCGCGGCCCGAGGCCGCGCGCACCGACTGCTTCCCCAAGCCCGCGGAGCGCCGATCGATCCCGGTTGCCGCCCGACAGGCGGGCTCGCCCGGGGTGTGTGCATCCGCACACAAGAGGACACCAACGATGGCACCTTCTCCGCGACCCTTCGTGCTGACGCTTCTGATCGCGGTGCTTCTCCTTCCCGCGTGGGCCGGCGCGCAGACCGTGACGAGCGCCCGGATCGTCGAGTTCGATCCCTCGCCCGATCACGCCGAGATGCTGGACGACGGCCGGCCGGTCGTCCAGCGCTACGTGCTCGAGGTGTACCAGGCGGGCGCGAGCCAGCCGTTCCACACGGTGGACATGGGCAAGCCGTCGCCCCAGGGGGACGGCCGCATCCACTACGACTTCTCGGGCGCCCTCTCGGCGTGGCCGGCGCCCGGAGGTGAGTACGAGGCGCGCGTGGCCGCCGTCGGGCCTGGCGGCGAGGGGGTGAGCGACCCGTCGAACCGGTTCACGGTCAGCCAGTGCGCCTTCACGCTCTCGGGCGGATCGGCGTTGTTCCCGGCGGCGGGCGGCGGCGGCGCGGTCGGCGTCGCCACGACGGCGGGCTGCTCGTGGACGACCAGCGAGAGCCTCTCGTGGGTCACGCCGATGAGCGCGAGCGGCACCGGCCCTGGCACCGCCACCTTCAGCGTGGCGGCGAACACCGGCACCAGCGCGAGGACGGGGACGGTGACGGTTGCGGGGCGGCCCTACCAGGTGACCCAGGAAGGCAGCTGCAGCTACTCGCTGTCGCCTTCGACCGCCTCGTTCACGGCGTCCGGCGGGGCGGGGTCGGCGAGCGTGACGGCGGCGTCGGGCTGCGCGTGGACCGCCGCGGCCAGCGCGTCGTGGATCACCGTCGGCACACCCAGCGGGAGCGGCGCCGCGACGGTCCGCTACACGGTGGCCGCGAACACCTCGACGAGCAGCCGCAGCGCGACCGTGACGGTTGCCGGCCGCACGCACACGGTGTCGCAGGCGGCGGCGAGCGGCGGCACGATCACGCCCCCCCCGCCAGGCAGCGCGCTGCCGTCGCCCTGGACGGGCGGGGACATCGGGTCGGTGGGCCTGTCGGGCTCGGCCACGTACTCGTCGGGCGTCTTCACCCTCGTCGCCGCCGGCGCCGACATCTGGGGCAGCGCCGACAGCTTCCACTTCGTGCGCCGGTCGGCGAGCGGTGACATCGACCTGGTGGCGCGCGTGACCAGCGTCCAGAACACCAGCAGCCTCGCGAAGGCCGGGGTCATGCTGCGGGCGACGACCGCCTCGAACAGCCCGCACCTCGTCCTCGACGTGAAGCCCAACGGCGGCGTGGAGTTCATGGCGCGCGCGAGCGCGGGCGGGGCGACCTCCGTCATCGCGACCGCCACGCAGGCCTTCCCCGCGTGGCTGCGCCTGGCGCGCCGCGGCAGCACCGTGACCGCGTCCGTGTCCGCGGACGGGAGGACCTGGCGCACCGTCGGCTCGCGCGCCGTCTCGCTGCCGTCAACGGCGCTCGCGGGCCTCGCGGTCGCGAGTCACAGCACGTCGGTGCGCAACACGTCGCGCTTCGACCAGGTGTCGGTCACCGCGGTCCCGGGCGGTACGACGACCGCGCTGCCGTCGCCGTGGCAGACCCGCGACGTCGGGAGCGTCGGCCTGGCCGGCTCGGCGTCCTACTCGTCGGGCCTCTTCACGGTGGGCGGCGCGGGCGCCGACATCTGGGGGAGCGCCGACTCGTTCAGGTTCGTCTACCAGCCGCAGCTCGCCGGCGGCGAGATCGTCGCGCGCGTCACCTCGGTGCAGAACACCAGCAGCCTCGCGAAGGCGGGCATCACGCTCCGCGACGGGACCGGGGCGGGCGCGCGGCACGTGACGCTGTCGGTGAAGCCCGGGGGCGGCGTGGAGCTTCTCAGGCGGTCGGCCGCCTCGGGGAGCACCACCTACGTGGCGGGCTCGGGCGTGTCGCAGTCGTTCCCGCTGTGGCTGCGGCTCCGGCGGAGCGGCTCGACGGTGACGGCCGCCCTCTCAACGGACGGCACGACGTGGCTCACAGTGGGCACCACGTCGATCTCGACGACCACGCCGCTCGTGGGCCTCGTCGTCAACAGCCACAACACGGCGCAACTGAACGTGTCGCGCTTCGACCGCGTCACGGTACGGTAGAGCAGGGCTTCAGCCCTGCTGGCGCGCCGGTCTCCGTGCCGTTGGAACATGCCGGCCTCCGTGCCGGCGGAACCGCGGTAGAGCAGGGCTTCAGCCCTGCTGGCACGCCGGCCCTGCTGTAGCGCCGTTACACGAAAACCCCCCGGCCACCCATGCGGTGACCGGGGGGTCTTGTCATTCGGCCGGCACAGAGGCCGGCCCTACTTCCTGATCTCCTGCACCAGCCCGGTTGCCTTGTAGACCTTCCCCAGCGCCTCGAGGATGGCGCGCGAGTCCACCGACACCGCCCGGTTCACCGACTCCTCGTAGATGAAGTAGCCGGGCAGCATCTGCAGGTTCCCGTCGAAGATCAACCCGACCAGCTCGCCCTTCCGGTTGACCATCGCCGATCCGCTGTTGCCGCCGACGATGTCGTTGGTGGTGGCGAGGTTGAAGGGAGTCTTCAGATTGAGCGCCGCCTTCGCCTCGACCCAGCGGGGCGCCAGGTCGTACGGCGGCTGGTTCCCGTGCTGCGCGGCCCGCTCGTAGAGTCCCGCGATGGTGGTGTAGGGCGCCACCTTCCTGCCGTTCTCCGTGTAGCTCTTCACGGTGCCGTAGGAGAGCCGCAGCGTGCCGGTCGCGTCGGGGTAGGCGCTCGGGCCGTAGACCACGAACACCGCCTGGCCGATCTTCGGGTACGCCGCCGCCTGCACCGTCGTGACCTGCTCCTCGTACTTCCTGGCGATCGCCTGGGCATCGGGCTCGAGCGAGCGCGCCAGCACGATGAACGGGTCGGTGGAGACGTCGATGGCGCCGCGGCCGCCCGCCCGGAGCAGGTTGCGGATCTCGGGGTCGGTGAGCCGGGTCTTGTCCACCAGTTCGGCCGCGCGGGCCGCCGGCGTCGCGCCGCCGAGGATCCGCTTGGTGATGGCGTGGCTGGCCCCAAGCTGTTCGACCATGAAGGTGAGCGACTCGGTGAGGTTCAGCTTCTCGCGTTCGAGGTTGATCGGCGGATCGCCGCCGCCCGGCCGCTGTGCCCCGGCGGCCGGCCCGCCGCGACGCGGTCCACGCGACTCGTCGGCCGCGCCGGCGGGGGCATAGGCGGGGCGCACCAGGCCCCGGGCCAGCGTGAAGAGCTGCGAGTTGAGCCCCGAGGCGTCGGCGATGAAGCTGCGCTCGGCGTCGAGCTGGCGGGCCGCCTGCAGCGACTGCTCGATCAGCTGCCACGCGTCGCCCAGCTCCTGCTGCTTCTGGGGGTTCTTCGCGAGCCCCTCGCGGAGCCGCTTCTCCTCGGCCTCCTTCTTGGCCATCAGGGCGGCGTCCTGCAGCCCCTTCAACTGGTAACGCTGGTTCTTGAGGCTGTTCTGCACGCCGAACAGCTCGCTCTTGGTCTGGCGCTCGTTCTCGGGGCCGAGCGCCGCCCACTTCTTGATCGCCGCCTCGCGCATCGCGCCGCGCGCGATCGAGAAGGGGAGGGCGACGTCGCGCCGGTACTGGACGTGCGCGAAGGTGTTCAGGCGCTGCGTGGCGCCCGGGTGGCCGGTCGTGAAGACCAGTTCCCCGTCCTTCGAGCCGGCGGGCGACCACCGGAGGTGGTTCGGCGTGCTGGCCGGCTTGTCGTTCTCGTAGAGCCGGAACATGCCGAGGTCCAGGTTGTGCCGCGGGTAGGTGAAGTTGTCGGGGTCGCCGCCGTAGAAGCCGGTCTGGTACTCGGCGCCGAACACCAGCCGAACGTCGCTGTAGGTCTTGTAGCGATAGAGGTTGTAGACGGCGCCCGCGTAGAGGGACACGACCTGGCTCTGCATGCCGGTGGCCTTCAGCGATTCTTCCTGGATCGCCTCCACCTGCTGCTGCCGGGCCGCGACGGCCTCGGCGGCCGCCATCCCCGGCTTCAGCGCGCCGTTCACCCGGGCCGTCACGTCCTCGATCTCCTGGAGGACGTTCAGCGTCATCCCGGGGACCTTCATCTCCTCGTCGCGGGTCAGCGCCACGAAGCCGTCCTTGACCAGGTCCTTCTCGGGGGTGCTCAGCCGCTGCAGCGAACCGAGGGCGATGTGGTGGTTGGTCAGCACCAGGCCGTCGGGCGAGACGATCGACCCGGTGCCGCCGCCGAACCGGATGGTGGCGAGCTGCAGGTGCTTCAGCCAGGCGTCGGTGATCTCGAAGCCGTACTGCTTCTTGATGGCCGCCCTCGGGATGTTGTTGTAGGGCCAGAAGCCCTCTTCCGCCTTCGGGACGGCCGTGTAGGCGGCCAGCGCGAGGGCGCAGGCCACCAGCGTGGTGAGAGTTCGTTTCATCTTCATGGCGTGAATCAGGGAAAAGGAGGACCGGATCCGGGGGGCCACTTGAACTGTAGGGTGGCGGGGGGGCGGTGTCAAGACGCCGCCGGCACGCCGCGGGCACGCCGCCGGCACGCCCCGTGCGTCGGCCTTCGCCGGCGCCATTCGACGAGCGATCGCGATCCGGTCCCCCGGGACGCCGCGAGGGTGCTATATTCAAGGACCCGCGCGGCCGTGCGCGGCACGATGAAGTGGAGAGGGTAAGGTTGCAGACTGAACTGAGGGCGTGGACCATCAAGGACTCGCTCGAGCTGTACAACGTCAGCGGGTGGGGCCGCGACTTCTTCTCGATCAACGAGGCCGGCAACGTCACCGTGACGCCCGCGGGCCCCGCGTCGGTGAAGATCGACCTCAAGGAACTGGTGGACGACCTCCGGAGCCGCGGGCTCAATCTCCCAGTCCTTATTCGGTTCTCCGACATCCTGCGCACGCGCGTCGCCCAGCTGTTCGGCGCGTTCGAGCAGGCGATCGTCGAGAACGAGTTCAGGGGGAGCTTCCGCGGCGTCTATCCCCTGAAGGTGAACCAGCAGCGCCAGGTGGTCGAGGAGCTGATGCAGCACGGCCGCCCCTACAACCTGGGGGTTGAAGCGGGCTCGAAGCCCGAGCTGCTGGTGGCGCTCGCGGTGCAGGAGAACCCCGAGGCGCTGATCCTCTGCAACGGCTACAAGGACCGGGCGTTCATCGAGACGGCGCTCCTCGCCCAGAAGCTCGGGCGGCGCGTCGTCATCACGATGGACCGGATGGGTGAGCTGGACACGATTCTCGCCGCCGCGTCCGAGCTGGACCTGAGGCCGGTGATCGGCGTGCGGGCCCGCCTGGCGACCAAGGGCGCGGGGAAGTGGGTCGAGTCCACCGGCGACCGCTCGAAGTTCGGCCTCACCACCGCGGAGATCGTCGAGACGGTGGAGCGGCTGCGCGGCGTCGGGATGCTCGACTGCCTGCAGCTGCTGCACTTCCACATCGGCTCGCAGATCACCAACATCCGCGCCGTCAAGGACGCCTTGCGCGAGTCGAGCCAGATCTTCGTCGAGCTCCACCGCCTCGGCGCCAACATGAAGTACTTCGACTGCGGCGGCGGGCTGGGCGTGGACTACGACGGCAGCCAGACGAACTTCCACTCCTCGGTGAACTACACGTTGCAGGAGTACGCCGCGGACATCGTCAGCCAGATCGCCGAGGTGTGCAACGCGCGCGGCGTGCCGCACCCGGACATCGTGACCGAGTCGGGGCGGGCGCTCGTGGCGCACCACTCGGTGCTGGTCTACAACGTCCTGGCGACCAACGAGATACTCGGCGGCCACGTGCCGGCGCCGCCGGGGCCCGACGACCACGCGATCCTGCACCAGCTGTGGGAGTCGTTCAGCGGCGTCTCGCGGAAGAACTTCCAGGAGACCTACCACGACGTGCTCCAGTTCAAGGAGGAGGCGATTACCGCCTTCAACCTGGGAGTGCTCGACCTGCAGGCGCGGGCCCGCGTGGAGCAGATGTTCTGGGCCACCTGCGAGAAGCTGCTGAAGGTGGTGCGCGACCTGGAGTACGTGCCGGACGAGATGGAGGGGCTCGAGAAGCAGCTGAGCGACACCTACTACTGCAACTTCTCGCTGTTCCAGTCGATGCCCGATCACTGGGCGGTGAAGCAGCTCTTCCCGACGATCCCGATCCACCGGCTGAACAAGGAGCCGATGCGCCGCGGGATCATCGCCGACCTGACGTGCGACAGCGACGGCAAGATCGACGAGTTCATCGACCTGCGCGACGTGAAGGGGTTCCTCGAGCTGCATCCGCCGAACGGCGGGGAGTACCTGATCGGGACCTTCCTGATCGGCGCCTACCAGGAGATCCTCGGCGACCTCCACAACCTGTTCGGCGACACCGACGCGGTGCACGTCAAGCTGGAGGACGACGACTACACCGTGCAGCACGTCGTCGAGGGGGACTCGGTGGCGGAGGTCCTTTCCTACGTGCAGTACAGCAAAGAGGACATGGTGGCCCGCGTCCGGCGGTCGGTGGAGGCGGCGCTGCGCGAGAAGCGGCTGACGATCGCGGAATCCGGCCGCTTCATGAAGCGCTACGAGGAGGCCCTCGAGGGCTACACGTACCTGTCGGAGTGACTCCCTTCTTCGGGGGGTAATCTCCCCCTGCCGCAGGCTTCGGAGATAGCTCCTCCACGGCTCAGATCGTGAAAGCACCAGGTGCCGCGATCTGACCCCGCCCGGGCCGTCCGGTCGCGGCTCGGGCGCCCCCCGCCATCTCCTCTCTCCCGTCCTTCCCTTGACCAACTCCCCCGGTAATCCCCGTTCTCCGTTTTCCGTTTTTCGTTCCTTGTGGATAGAATCGTCTGTGCATGAGCCACGAATTCATTCTTCCTGAGCCCCGTATCGTTCCCCCGTTGGATCCCGGCTTCCGGCCGCCCGTTCTTGCCAACCGCGCCTTCGACCGCGAGGTGCGGGAGGCGGGCGGCGGGGTGCCGTTCGTCATTGCGATGGAACGCTCTGACGGCGCCGTCTCGAGGTTCGAGACGAGCGTGTTTCCCGAGTCTCATCCCCGGTTCCAGGCCAGCCTGCCCTATGCCGAGCGCCTCTTCAAGTTCCTGCTCTGGCAGTGGGGCGGATGGCGCGCCTGGATCGGCGGCCCGCGCGCGATCGGCGGGCACATTCGCGACACGTACTCGCCCGGCGGCGCCCGCGCGTTCGACCACCAGTTCATGGGCGAGGATGTCTACGAGCACACCTTCACGGTGATCCCCTGCGACCCGGCCGAGGTGCCGGTCGCGCGCGAGAGCGGCCAGCCGCTCGGGCGCCACCTGGACGGGTGCCGCATCGGCTTCGACCTCGGCGCCTCCGACCGGAAGGTGTCGGCGGTCATCGACGGGCAGGCGGTCTACTCCGAGGAGGTCGTGTGGACGCCGTCCGCGCAGGCCGACCCGGAGTACCACTACCGGGAGATCCGGACCGCGCTCGAGACGGCGGTCGCGCACATGCCGCGCCTCGACGCCATCGGCGGCAGCTCCGCCGGCGTCTACGTGAACGACACCGTTCGCGTGGCCTCGCTCTTCCGCGCGGTCCCGCGCGAACGCTACGGCGAGGTCCGGTCGCTGTTCCACCGGCTGCGCCGCGAGTTCGGCGTGCCGCTCTCGATCGTCAACGACGGCGACGTGACGGCGCTCGCCGGCTCGATGTCGCTCGAGGACCACAGCGTGCTCGGCATCGCCCTCGGGTCGAGCGAGGCGGCCGGCTACGTCAACGCCGAGGGGTGCATCACCGGCTGGCTCAACGAGCTGGCGTTCGCCCCGGTGGACTACCAGCCGAACGCGCCCGAGGACGAGTGGTCCGGGGACCGCGGCGTCGGCGCGCGGTACTTCTCGCAGCAGTGCGTGTTCCGCCTGGCGCCGGCCGCGGGCATCGACCTGCCCGCCGACGCGGTCGCGGCCGACAAGCTGAAGGTCGTCCAGGCCCTGCTCGAGTCGGGCCACCCGGGGGCCGAGGCGATCTGGAAGACGATGGGCGTCTACCTCGGCTACACGATTGCCCACTACGCCGACTTCTACCCGTTGCGACACGTGCTGATCCTCGGCCGCTGCACCTCGGGGCGCGGGGGCACGCTGCTGCTCGACGAAGCGCGTCGCGTCCTTGCGGCCGAGTTCCCCGAGGTGGCCGCCAGCGTCAACATCCAGCTTCCCGACGAGAAGAGCCGGCGCGTCGGCCAGTCGATTGCCGCGGCCAGCCTGCCGGCGCTCGAGGGAGAGAAGAAATGAAACCCAGGCTCGAGACAGCCGAAATCTTCGTTCCCGACGACCTCCCGATCGACGAGGCGCTTGCCCGCACCACCCACCTGGCGGTGGCGGCGCACCAGGACGACCTCGAGATCATGGCGTTCGACGGCATCCTCAAGACGCTTCCAGCAGCCCGACCAGTGGTTCACCGGCGTGGTCGTCACCGACGGCGCCGGCTCGCCGCGCGACGAGCTGTACAAGGACTACACCGACGAGGCGATGCGGGTCAGTCCGCCGCAAGGAGCAGAAGAAGGCGGCGTTCGTGGGCGACTACGCGGCGCAGGCGCTGCTCGACTACCCGAGCAGCGCGATCAAGAACGCCGCCGACAGCCGGCCGAAGGACGACCTGGCGGACCTGCTCCGCGCCACCCGCCCGACCATCGTCTACACGCACAACCTGGCCGACAAGCACGACACGCACGTCGCCGTGGCGCTGCGCGTCATCGAGGCGATTCGCAGCCTGCCCGCGGCCGAGCGGCCCGGGACGCTGTACGGCTGCGAGGTGTGGCGCGACCTCGACTGGATGGTGGACGCCGACAAGGTGGCGTTCGACCTGTCGGCGCACGAGAACCTGCAGGCGGCGCTGCTCGGCGTCTTCGACTCGCAGATCGCCGGCGGCAAGCGCTACGACCTGGCGACGCAGGGGCGGCGCCGGGCGCACGCGACCTACTACGCCTCGCACGGCACCGACACCGTCCAACTGCTCAACTTCGCCATGGACCTGACGCCGCTGGTCACCGACCCGACCATCGACCCGGCGGCCTTTGTCGAGGCGTTCATCGAGCGGCTGCGCGCCGACGTCCTGAACCGCGTGCGGAAGTTCACGTAGGGCAACCCTTCAGGGTTGCCGGCAGGGGGCAAGGCCTCGGCCTTGCCCGCCGGTTCTTGTAGGGCGACCCTTTAGGGTTGCCGGCAGTTGCCGACCCTTGTAGGGCGACCCTTTAGGGTTGCCGGCAGTTGCCGACCCTTGTAGGGCGACCCTTTAGGGTTGCCGGCAGTTGCCGACCCTTGTAGGGCGACCCTTTAGGGTTGCCGGCTTTCGTAGTGCGACCCTTCAGGGTTGCCGGCTCTTGCGGGTTCTTGGTAGGGCAACCCTTTAGGGTTGCCGGCTTTCGTAGGGCGACCCTTCAGGGTTGCCAACGTGCTCGGGGCGGATCTTCGCGGGTCCGCCCTTTTTTTGTGCTCGCGGGGCGACGGCGACCGCCTCGGCGCGGATGCCCGTCCGCGCGCCCGCCATGGTTCACCGGCGTGTTCAGGACAGCCACCACACCCCGAACGCGAGCGTTGCCAGCGTCACCGGCAGGCCGACTCGGAGGTAGTCGAGGAAGCTGACGCGGATGCCGTGCCGCTTGGCCCCCTCGACAACGATCAGGTTGGCGATCGAGCCGAGGATCGTCAGGTTGCCGGCGAGCGTGCTGGCCATCGCCAGCGTGAGCCAGGCCTGCCGCGGGTCCGACAGGTGCGGCACCACGCGGCTGAACAGCATCACCGCGGGCACGTTGCTGGTGAGGTTCGACAGCACCGCCGCGACCGTGCTGAGCCCCCAGACCGTGTTCACCCCGATCGGCCGTAGCAGGTCGAACAGCCAGCGGTCGATGCCGGCGGCTTCGACGCCGCGGATCACGACGAACAGCCCCATGAAGAGCACGAGCAGCCCACCGTCCACCTGCCGGTAGATCTTCTCGGGCTTGACGCGCCTCGTGACGAGCACCGCGGCGGCCGCGGCGGCCGCGACCAGCGCGGTATCGAGCCCCGAGAGGAAGGCGACGAGCACGCCGCCGGTGATGAGCAGCCCCTTGCGCATCATCGCGCGGTGGACCGGGCGGATCGTCTCCTCGTCGCCGGCGCCGGGCACCGCGTGCAGGTCGCGGTGGAAGAGCGCGAGCAGGATCACCGCATCGATCGCAAGGCCGGCGAGGGCGACCGGGCCGAGCGTTGCCAGGAAGGATGCGTAGGAGATGCCCGACAGGCTCCCGATGAGCATGTTCTGCGGGTTGCCGGTGATGGCGGCGGTGCTGCCGATGTTCGACGCGGTGGCGAGGCCGATCAGGAAGGGCAGGGGAGGCAGGCGCCGGGCGCGCGCGACCTCGATGAGCAGCGGCGTGAAGACCAGGCAGATCGTGTCGTTGACGAAAAGAGCCGACAGCGCCCCGGTCACGAAGACGACCGCGGTGAGCAGCACGGCGGGGTGGTGGATGCCGGCGACGGCGCGCCGCCCCAGGATGCGGAAGAACCAAGCCAGGCGCAGGCTCGCCACCAGCACCATCATCCCGAACAGCAGGATGATCGTCCGGTGGTCGATCGCGTGCCATGCCTGGTCGAGCGAAAGCCGGCCGACGACCACCATGAGGATGGCGCCGATGAGCGCAGCCCCGGTTCGGTCGATGCGGAAGAGAGGCGCCTGCCCGACCGCCAGCACGAGGTAGGTGCCCGCGAAGATCGCGACGACGGCGGCAACGTTGAGGTCGATGACGCCGGCGACGTTCAGATCGAGGTTGGGCATGCCGGGCGGGAACGAGGGCGCCCTATCATCGCACGGGAACGGGGAACACCGGCCGGACCCGGCGGTTGCGCGTTCCCGCCGGGCGGACACTGGACCCGCAGGCGAGGCGGGCCTGCGGCGGCGTCACGCCCCGGGCCACGTCCCGCCCAGCCTGCCGCGCTCCGGGCCCTACTGGTGCGCGAACTTCTTCATGAACTCCTCCTGCCGCTGGGCGAACTCCTCGCGCGTCAGGTCTTCCTTGTGCGTCGCGATCGTCCAGCGATAGCCGAACGGGTCGGTGAAGCTGCCGCAGCGGTCGCCCCAGAACTGATCGGCCATTTCGCCCATGCCCGGCAGCACCTTGCCGCCGGCGGCGACCGCCCGGCTGAACACGGCGTCGCAATCCTCGACGTAGACGTAGAACGAGGCGGGCGAGCCGCCCATCGCGAGCGGGCCCTTGAACCCCATCATCGCGTCGTTGACCATGATGCGCGACGTCCCGACCTGCAATTCCGCGTGCATGATCTTCCCGTCGGGCCCCACGGCGCGTCCGAGGTCCTGCGCGCCGAGGGCGCGCCCGTACCAGTCGATGGCCTGCGCGGCGTTGTCGAGTACCAGGGACGGGGTGATGGTTTGGTAACCCTCGGGAACGGCCTTCTTTGCCTTCGCCATCTCGACCTCCTGCCCCGGGGCACGGGGCGATTCGGGCGGAACGTGTCGGCGTGGACCCGCCTGCGCCGAACTCCTCGGTGGTGTAGGGCGGAGCCGGCCGCACGTGGTCGTCGCGAGAACTTGGTAGGGTGTGCAAGCCGGCGGCCGGGCGGGAGCCGGCACGGCCGTGGCGCGATGAACAGGCCTGAACCGGCCTGAAGCGGGCGTTCTCACCGGGTGCGTCGCGGCGGCAAGCACGGCGGTGCACCCGGTGAACCTCGTCAGGCGCTGCGGGGTGGCGGGGCGGCGTGTAACGGAAGATGACAGCGGTCTCATCACCTGCGCGGGAACTTCGACGCGCGGGCGCCTGCCGGCCGGCGTGCCGTTCGTGGCGGGACCGCTGCGACGCGCCCCGCGTCCAGCTCGGCCTTCACCTTCTTCGGCAGGCCGGCTCGCACGATGTCGTACGAGGCCGTGAGCAGATCGCGAAACACATGGTCCGGCAGCGCGTTCAACGTCTCGAGCGTGACCCAGTAGTACTTCCACATGTTGTGGTCGGTGGGGACGATGTCCTCCATCTCGACCAGTTCCGCGTACTGTTCAGGCGAGCACTTGAGGCTGCAGCGGTGGCCGTCCAGTTCGATGATCGCGAACATCTTCCCGCCCACCTTGAACAGGAGGTGGTCCCCCCACTGGACCACCTCGGTCGTCTGCCGCAGGGAAAGGCAGTGCTGGCGGATGGCGTCGTTGGTCATGGTTGAGACGGCCCCCGGAACTCAGTGCGCCACATTCTCGGTCGTTGCCGCAGGGAAAGGCAGTGCTGGCGGATGGCGTCGTTGGTCACGGTTGAGACGGCCCCCGGAACTCAGTGCGCCACATTTTGCACCAAGTCCGTTGACTCCCGCGTGCGCCGCCCACAGGAGGGTGGTTGCGGAGGGCCAGCCGGTCTCTCCGGTCGGGCCCGGCGCGATGAACAGTTGCTTTTGAGGATGCGGCAGTGGAGTGGTGGTGACGGCCGGCGGTTCAGGTACGACGACCTCTGGCAGCGGAAAGGACATCGTGCTGATCACACTGCCGGGGGAAGAGATCGCATGAAGCGGCGGCGCGTCTCGATGAATGGATGCGCGCAGCCGCCCGTACCTCAGGCGACGCCGCCGAGTGGGTCATCACGACCGACGACAGTGCGGCGGCGGGCCGGCCGGGCGTTGCCGTGGCCGACAAGTGGGCGAGACTTCGGCCAGTCAGCACCCTCCCTCGTCGACCGGCCCGGCGGGGACGAGCTGGTCGTATGGCTCGACTTCGTTCGCCACCAGTGCGACGAGTGCCGGGGCGAGGCGAGGTAGCCGCGAACCCGGCCTTCGCGCGCGCCGCGCCTCGGTCAGCCGCCTTGCGGGGCGACGATGAGGCCCACAGGTCGGCGGTGAATCGGACTTCATCATACCGAAACTCGGTCTGGACCAAGTTGATCCTCGCCGGCTCAAGATCGCGAGCGCTTTCATGCTGGCCGTCGCCGCCCGCCGGCGGTGTTTCGACCCTGCCGGCTCGGGCCCGACGGATCTCGGCCGCGGTCTCGGCGTGCACAAGTCGCCGCCCGCGGATTCTCGATGTGTGCAGGCGTTGCCCGCGGCTCTCGGCGTGCGAGTCGCCCGCGATCCTCGCCCCCCGCGAATCTCGACGTGCGCGGTCGTCGCCGCGGATACTCGCCACCCGCGGATTCTCGATGTGTGCACTCGTAGCCCGCGGCTCCGGCCTGCACGAGTCGCCGCGGCTCCTCGCCGCCCGCGAATCTCGAGGTGCGCGGTCGTCACCGCGGACACTCGCCACCCGCGGATTCTCGATGTGTGTACTCGTTGCCCGCGGCTCTCGGTCTGCACGAATCGCCGCGGCTCCTCGCCGCCCGCGAATCTCGAGGTGCGCGGTCGTCACCGCGGATACTCGCCACCCGCGGATTTTCGATGTGTGCAGGCGTTGCCCGCGGCTCTCGGCCTGCACGAGTCGCCTGCGGATCCTCGCCGCCCGCGAATCTCGAGGTGCGCGGTCGTCACCGCGGATACTCGCCACCCGCGGATTCTCGATGTGTGCAGGCGTTGCCCGCGGCTCTCGGCGTGCACGGGTCGCCCCGCGTCCTCGACGGTTTGAGCGCCGCGGGTCCTGGGGTTGCTGC
The DNA here is from genome assembly GCA_963813585.1 of uncultured Acidobacteriota bacterium. GTDB lineage: Bacteria > Acidobacteriota > Vicinamibacteria > Vicinamibacterales > Fen-181 > JARKSS01. The sequence goes on along the minus strand of CAWEZL010000001.1, from coordinate 4,298,860 downwards.
GGCGTCGCGACCGCCGATGCGCGCGTGACCGCCGTCTGGCCGCTGCGTGCGCGCACTGCGGATCCGCGGCGTGAGGAGTGGACGAAACCGCGCGCTGCACGGGCAGGTCCCGCGCGTCGCGCACGAGTCGCGGGCCACGCTGCCCGCACGCGCAGGTTCTGCGCACGCTGCGGCCCGCACGGTTGAAGAACCTGCCACTCTACTGCGCGAGAACCTCGGAATCCGCCTGTTTCCTCTCGGCAAGCCTGTTGCACTTGTTCGCTTCGAGAACGACGCAGTAGGAGTGAGCCGTGACGTCCCCGTCCGCGTTCGAGGACCTGCCTTCCTCGCTCGCCGCGCTGTCGGACCAGCAACTGCTCGCCGAGATCGGTCGGCTGGCCGCCGACGAGCGCCTGGCTACGGTGCGGCTCCTCGCCGCCCTGGGCGAGTTGGAGGAGCGCGGCCTCCACCTGGCCGTGGGCTGCTCGTCGCTGTTCACTTACTGCACTGACGTGCTCCATCTGTCGGAACACGCCGCGTACCGCCGAATCCAGGCCGCCCGCGCGGCCAGGACGTTCCCGACCGTTCTCGAACGACTGGCGTCCGGCAGTCTGACGCTGACCGCTGTCGGCTTGCTTGCGTCGCACCTCACCGGCGCGAATTGCCTGACCCTGCTCGACCAGTCGCACCACCGAACGAAGAAAGAAGTCGAGCAACTTCTCGCTCGCCTCGCGCCGAGGCCGGACGCGCCCGAGGTGATTCGGCGCCTGCCCACGCCCAGGCATGGAGGCACGGTCGGCCACGCGGTCGAAGCTTCCGCCGCCGACGGCGCGGGCGGGCGTAGCTCGTGCCTCCCGTCGGTGGAGCCGCTGCTTGCGGTGGATCGCGACGCGGGCGCCGAAACGCCAGCATCGGAGGCGCTACCATCGGAAGCGGTGGCCGCGGATGCGCCGTCATCGGATGCGGCGCGAGCGAATCCGATGCGAGCGGACGCGGTGCGAGCGGACGCAGCGCGAGGGGACGCGGCGGCCTGCGACGCGCCCTTCTTGGCGTCCTCGGCGCGGGTGACTTCTTCGCCGGCGAGTCCTTCGGAGCCAGCTTCTCCCCACGCTTCTTCGCAGGCGGCGCTCCAGGCGGCGCCCTCCTCGCCGATGAGTCCCGTCCGGGAGGCAACCGACCGCTCGACTTCCTCGACGCTGGGTTCCGGGCAAGCGGCCCCCGTCCTGCCGGCGCGTGTTCAGACCGCAGCCGCTCGAGCGCCGGCCGTTCCGGCGGCGCCTGTCGGAGCCACTGCGGATCACGCGGCGGGTTCCGGCACCACGTCGGTTGTGCCGGCAGCGTGTCCTGGCGGGCGGACCGCGATCGTCGTGCCCCTGACGCCCGAACGCTACAAGGTTCAGCTCACGATCAGCGCGGGGACGCACTCGAAGCTCCGGCGCGTGCAGGACCTGATGAGGCATGTCGTTCCCGACGGCAGCCTCGAGGCGGTGTTCGACCGGGCGATCACGCTGCTGCTGGCCGATCTCGAGCGGACGCGGCTCGCCGCGGTGCTCCACGCGCGCGACGCCGAGCGGCCGCACTCGCCTGGCTCCCGCCACATTCCGGCCGCGGTGAAGCGCGCGGTGTGGGCCCGCGACCAGGGACGGTGCGCGTTTGTCGGCACCGCCGGGCGTTGCCGTGAGACCGGGTTCCTTGAGTTCCATCATCGCGAGCCCTTCGCCGTCGGCGGCGAGACGATCGTCGAGAACCTCGAACTGCGCTGCGCCGCCCACAACGCCTTCGAGGCGGAGACGTTCTTCGGGACGCGGGAGAAGCGGCATTGCGTCTCAGCAGCTCTCGGTACCTCGTCGAATCGCAGCGTCTCGCACGACTGCGGCGCGCTGACTCGGAGCTCCGCACGCAGCGGTGACGTGCCGGAAGAGCGTCCGCCGGGCGAACCCAGCGGATTGTCCGTGGCGGCAAGCGAGGGTCCCGTGGCACACGAGGGCCGGGCGGCACACGAGGCGGTGGCAGGCCAGGGCGCGGCAGCAGGCCAGGGCGGTCCGCCAGACCAGGGCGCCGCGGCAGACCAGGGTGCGGCGGCAGACCAGGGCGCGGTGCCAGACCAGGGCGCGGCAGCAGGCCAGGGTGCGGCGGCAGACCAGGGCGCGGTGCCAGGCCAGGGTGCGGCGGCAGACCAGGGTGCGGCGGCAGACCAGGGCGCGGCGGCAGACCAGGGCGCAGCGCCCGACAAGGGCGTCGCGGCAGACCAGGGTGCGGCGGCAGACAAGGGCGCGGCGGCAGACCAGAGCGCAGCGCCCGACAAGGGCGTCGCGGCAGACCAGGGTGCGGCGGCAGACCAGGGCGCGGCCGAATCCACAGGAGCTTCGCACGACTTCCTGGGTGCCATCGAAACAGAGACACGGCCGGGCTCTGCGCCAGCACGACGCCAGGGACCGTGGCGGGCATGGGGGTACGGGCGCGCAACGGGCGACCGTCGCGGCCTGCCAGTCGGAGCCGTGTTGCCGCACGTAGAGACCGTGGAGAACCGCCGGGGCGCGGGCGGCACGAACGTGCCCCGCGCGATGGCCGTGAAGAACGGCCAGGAACTGTCGGGCGGCCCGGCCGTCCGTCGCGCGCAAGCCGGCACAGAGGCGGTCCCCGACGGCGGCAACGGGCCCAAGCTGGAGTGCAGCGGGTCCGTCAGCGGAGACCGTGGCCCGCCATGAGCCAAGGGTGCCAGCACCGTGGACGCGGGCAAACCTGGCGGTAGAATCGGGGACTGCGTACGGCACTTCGGCTCGTCTCAAGGACGAGGCCGCCGGGACGTCAGCCGCTGAGACTGGGTACGCGAGCGCCTCCCTCGCCGTCCGGCGAGTCTCTTCTGGGCGGCCGACCCGCCGCAAATCGCGGGTGCGCGGGTTCGCAAGCAGGCCCGCGACAGTCCCCGGGGAGATGCGATTCCAGGTGGAGCGCAGGTGCGCCCGTTGCACCCTGGCCTTCATTCGCGAACGTCAGCGTCCCGGCTTCGACGGCAACCGGCCTCAGGACCCTGGCCTTCATCGGCTCCGGCCTCGGGCGGCATGAGTCCACGCAGCTCAACTTGGTCCAGACCGAGTTGCGCGGTCTAGCAGATGCAGTCGCGCCTTGGGGGGAATCTGTCTATTTGCAGTGGTCGCTGTATGGGCAAGGATGACGGTGCGGGTGCTTTGGCAGTGCGCGGGTCCTGGCCATCCTTGTCGACGCGGACCCGTCACCCGCTTCACAAGGAGGCAAAGCCTGTCGGGCGGCCCCGGGCGATCGAGCCGCGCGTCGTGCTGTCGATGGCCCGGGCTGCCGCGCGCGGGCGGCGGGGATGGACCGCCGGCGGTGACGCCGCTGCCGCCGCCGGCGCTCTGTGCCTGCTCGCCGTCCTTGCTGTGCCCGGGCGGCGGCAACAGACCCTGGCGCAGCTGCGGATGCGATGCCCGCGCTTCGTCCAGGCCGCGGGGTGGATCGACCCGCGTCTTCACTCGCTGCGCAGGGCGACGAGCGGGTCGACCCGCGATGCGCGGCGGGCCGGCAGGTAGCCGGCGGCCAGCGCCAACGTGGCAATGACGAGCATTGCCGCGGCGAGCGTGAAGGGGTCATCCGGGACCACGCCGAACAACTGCGAGCGGACCATGCGGCTGGCGGCGAGCGTTGCGGCCAGGCCAACCGCCACGCCGGACGCGACGACCAGGCTCGTTTCGACCAGCACGTCCCTGACGAGGCGGCGCGGCGAGGCCCCGAGGGCGAGACGGATGCCCAGTTCGCTCGTCCGCCTCGACACGGCGTAGGCCATCAGGCCATACAGGCCGATGCACGCAAGCACCACGGTGAGCGTGCTGAAGAACGTGGACGCGACGACGACTCGCCGCTCCCGCTCCGTCGCCCTCGTCATCCGCTCGCCCATCGTCATGACCTCGAGGAGCGGCAGGCCGGGGTCGATCCCCCGAAGCGCCTGCCTGACGTCGGGCACGAGGCTCTCGGGGGCCCGATCCGTGCGGAGGTAGAAGGTGACGGCGCTGAGCAGGTCCAGCTCTTGGCCGTACGGCGCGTAGATGGTTGGCGGCGGCTCCTGTCGCAGGTCGGTGTAGCGGGCGTCGCCCACGACGCCGACGACTTCCACCGGGGGTTCGTTGGTGCCGGCCGCGAACGTCCGGCCGATGACGCTCTCCTCGCCGAAGAAGCTCCGGGCGAGCGCCCGGTTGACGAGCGCGACGCGCGGGGCGCCGCGGCCGCTGTCCCGCTCCTCGAGCGCGCGGCCGGACAGCAGGGGGATTCCCAGCGCTTCCAGAAAGCGTCCGCCGACGACGTGAACCCACGCGATCGGCTTGCCGCTGGTCGCCGGCGCCCGTGGCGAAACGGGGCGCCGTCCGCCGGGCAGGACCACGGTGCGAATCGAGCTGGAACCGGTGAACAGGCTGTGCCTCGAGAACCCGGCGGCCCGCACCCCCAGGAGAGCCGACACCCGTTCCTCGATGGCCGCGAGGAGGACCGCGCGCCGATCGGCCTCGTACCCCTGTAACGCCGGCTCGACGCGGAACTGCAGCACCCGCTCGGCACGGATGCCGGTGTCCACGCGTTGCAGGTTGCGCAGCGTTTCTGCGAACAAGCCTGCGACGACCAGCAGCAGCAACGACAGGGCGATCTGCCCGGCGACGAGCACCTTCCCGAGCCGCAGCCGGGCGCGCCCGAGGCCGGCCGCCGACGGGTTCTCGCGCACCGCGGCGGCGCCCGCGCCGCCGGGCACCACGCGCGTACCGCCGGCCAGCGTGATCACCCCGAGGGCCAGCCCGACCAGCACGGACAGGCCGACACCGAAGACCAGCGAGTCAACGCCCATCCCAACCGGCACCGACACAGCTCTGGCCTGGGGTTGCGCGGCCGACAGCAGCATCGGGACGAACCACCCGGCGAGCACGAGGCCGGCACCGCCGCCGAGCAGGCTCAACACGACGCTCTCGGTCACGAGCTGGCGCGCGAGCCGCAACCGGCCCGCGCCGATCGCCAGCCGCAGCGACAGCTCCCGCGCCCGGGCCGTGCCGCGGGCCAGCAGAAGGGCGGCGACGTTGGCGCAGGCCACGAGGAGCACGAGTCCGACCAGGCCGGCAACACCGCGCAGGGGCCCGGCCAGCTCGCGACGCTGTTCCATCAGTCCCCGCGCGCCTGGCAGCGTCCGCAACCGCGGGAGGTCGACTTCCACCCCGGCGCGCGGCGGCAGCGACGCGACGTGCCGGTCGAACAGCAGCGCCAGCTCGTTGGCGGCCCGCCCTTCCGGGACGCCGTATCTGCGCCGCCCCATCACGTGCACCCACCAGTAGCCCGCATCGTCCAGCGCCAAGTCACCCGGTGCGACCTGCGCCTGCAGTGACATCGGCAGCGTGAACTCGGGATTGGTGCCCACCTGCAGGCACCCGCGGAAGCCACGCGGCGCGACGCCGACGATGGCGACCGGGACGCGGTTGAGGAGGACTCGCGTGCCGACGACTGAAGGCGAGCCGCCGAATCGCGACTGCCACCCCTCGTAGTTGATCACCGCCACCGCCTCGGCGTCACGGCGGTCGTCGGCGGGGCCGAGCAGGCGGCCGGCAGCCGGGAGTACTCCCAGCCCGCGGAAGTAGTTGCCCGAGACGTACTGGCCGGTGCTGATGTCCGAATCGTGGCCCGAGCCGACCAGGAGATCCGGGATGTCCGCGAACGCCACGAGATCGGTGAAAGAGGACTGGCTGGCCCTGAACTGCTCGTAGGCGGGGTGCGAGAACGACGTGGACGTCCACCGTCCGTCCTCGTCGACGTCGAGCCAGCCGTTCACCGATTCGGCCAACAACTCGCCATGCTGCCCGGACGTCCAGCGCAGCAGAACGAGTTGGTGTGGGTCGGCCACCGGCAGCGGCTGCGCCAGCACCGCGTCGAGCAGGGCGAACGCTGCGATGCTGGCGCCGATGCCGAGGGCGAGCGACCCGACAGCAACGAGGCTGAAGAGGGGGCCGCGAGCGACCAGGCGCAGCGCGAATCGCACGTCCTGCAGCCACGTCTCGAGGGAAGCGAAGGCCCAGACCGCTCGGCTATCCTCCTTCGCGAGGGCAACGCTCCCGAAGTGCCTCCGAGCCGCCGCGCGAGCGTCGGCGGGCGTGAGCCCTTCCTCGGCCGCGAGTCGCGCCGCCTCGATCTCGATGTGCGCGCGGATCTCCTCGTCGAGATCGCGGTCGCCAAAGAGGCTCCATCGGATCCGATCGAACAGCCGTCGCATGCCTTCTCCCCGTGTCGGAGCGCGTGCGTCGCCCCACTGTAGCGCGGATGTCACGCCGTGCCGCGCCCGTTGCGAAGGGCGGATTCGTCACCCTTCGGCCTTGCTCACGCCTCCTCCGCGCCCCGCGTGAAGGGTCGGCGTCGTTGACGAGCGGCAAGCGGAGGCTCGCGCGATTCGTCACGCCCACGTGCCACACGACCCAAGCGAAATCGAGCACGAGTTCTCCCTGCCCATGGACCGATTCCACCTTCGCCGGCGCAGTCGCTGCGGCCCTCGACCCACGCCAGCGCGTCCGGGCGCGCGTACGCTGCGTCGTCATCGGCGTGCGGACGGACGGCCGGCGGCTACGGCCCGCCCTGTCCGGCGGGGCGCATGATCCGGCCGATTGCCTCCACGAGCCGCTCCCAGTTCGAGTGCTCGCGATCCAGCTGGCGCCGGCCCGCCGGCGTGAGCTTGTAGTACTTCGCGCGGCGGTTGCTGTCGGAGGCGCCCCACTCGGCCGCGATCCAGCGCTGCTGCTGAAGGCGCTGGAGGGCGGGGTAGAGCGACCCGTGCTCGACGAGCAGCGCGTCCCCGGAGGTGTCCTGGATGAAGCGCGCGATCGCCTGGCCGTGCGCCGGCCCCCAGCGCAGCGTGCGCAGGATGAGCATGTCGAGGGTGCCCTGGAGAAGGGTGAGGCGATCGTCGGCGTCCATCTTGGGTAGACACACTACCCGTACTCGGGTCGAATGTCTACCAGAACAGAGGCCCAGGGGTTCACCTTCCCAGCGTGCCGTCGCCGCACTGCGGCGGACCGTGCGGACCACGCCGGCGGCTCAGAGACGCCATAGGAGCGGGCGAGGGGACGCGATTGGGACGGAGGGACGCGGGGACACGTGTGGGAGTGGGATGGCCGCGCGTGGACACCGCGCCTCCCTCAGCCCTGAGCCGGCGCGAGCGTCTCAGCCCGGCCGCGCTCGACGATGGCCGCCAGTGCCGGGAGCTTGATGCGCCGCTCGGCCGAGACGGCGTAGAACCGCTGGCGCATCGACTCGACGCGTCCGATCGGAACGACCCGGTACTGCCGACGTATCTCCGCCTCGATCGCGGAGGCCGCGGCGAAGGCGCCCACCCCGTTCTCGCCGAACACCTTCATCAGCGCGAGGTCGTCGAACTCGCCAACGATCGACGGACGGATGCCTGCCTGCTGCAGCCAGTCTTCGAGCTGCCGCCGCAGGACCGTGCCCTCGCCAGGCAACAGGAACGGCTGGCCCGCGAGCGAGCCGGGGAACCGCCTCTTCAGCCGCCGCGCCAGGGGCGGCGCCGCGAAGAACGTGACCCCGCACTCGCCGAGGAGGTGGTTGTAGGCCTTGACCCGTACCGTGGGGGGCACCGGCGTGTCCGACAGCACGACGTCCACCTCGTGCAGGGCCAGCTGGGCGAGCAACTTCTCGGTCGGACCCTCCCGGCAGATCACCCGGATCGGTCCCGGCAGGGCGAGGACGGGGGCCACCAGGCGGTAGGCGATCAGCTTGCTGAGAGCGTCGGCGACGCCGACGACGAGGCGCGCGGGCCGCCCCGTGCCGCGGCCATGGACGGTGTCCACCATCTCGCGCCCGAGCGAGAAGATCTCGTCGGCGTAGCGGTAGACGACCTGCCCGACGTCAGTCGGCACGAGCCGCCGGCCGGCCCGCGTGAACAGCCGCTCGCCGAGCGCCCCCTCCAGCGCGCGGACCTGGCTGCTGACGGTGGGCTGCGAGAGGCGCAGCTTCTCGGCCGCCCGCACGACGCCTCCCTCGCGGACGACGGTCCAGAAGTAGAAGAGATGGTGGTAGTTGAGCCACATGGTGGATTCCCTCGAGCTTGCGGCCCGCGGCCGGCGGCTCCCTTGCTGGGTTCGCCGCTCGCGGCTCGCGTTGGCGGTCCGCGGCTGGCGGCTCCCTTGCTGGGTTCGCCGCTCGCGGCTCGCGTTGGCGGCCCGCGGTTGGCGGCTCCCTTGCTGGGTTCGCCGCTCGCGGCTCGCGTGCTGGGGGTCGCTGGCGGCTCGCGGCTGGCGGCTCGCGACCGTGCGGTCGCCGCAAGCGCCTCGCCCGTGACGCGTGGTGGCGCGATTGCGTGGGCGGCCTGGCCCCCTGTGGTCCGCGGCCTGCCGCGGGCCGCACGACGTATAGAATTATTGAATGATACATCAATAGACTTTGTATTTGTCTATACAACTCGGACTGGCTACCCTCGGGGGATGGAGTTGCTGTTCCCCTTCGCCGAGTACTGGTGGTTCTACGCCGCGTTCACGGCGGGCGTGCTCGTCCTCCTGTCGATCGACCTCGGCGTCTTCCACCGCCACGCCCACGTCGTCTCCTTCAGGGAGTCGCTGGCCTGGTCGGCCGTGTGGGTGGCCCTGGCCCTGGCGTTCAACTACGGCCTCTACCTCTACGCGCAGTCGAAGTTCCCCGACGAGGTGGCCTCCCGCGTGGCGCTGGAGTTCCTGACGGGATACCTCGTCGAGAAGTCGCTGGCCGTGGACAACATCTTCGTCTTCGTCCTGGTCTTCAGCTACTTCGCCGTGCCCCTGAAGTACCAGCACCGGGTGCTGTTCTACGGGATCATCGGGGCGTTGATCTTCCGCGCGGGGTTCATCGCGCTCGGCTCCGTGCTGATGCAGTACAAGGCGGTCGTCATCCTGTTCGGCGTGGTGCTCATCATCTCCGGCATCAAGATGATCAACGGGCCGAAGCAGTCGATCGAGCCGGGGAAGAACCCGCTGGTGCGGCTGCTCCGGCGCCTCGTGCCGGTGACCGGGGAGGCGCACGGCCAGTCGTTCTTCGTCCGGCTCGCCGGCCGCTGGCACGCGACGCCGCTCCTGGTCGCTCTTCTGTTCCTCGAGGCGTCCGACATCCTCTTCGCCGTGGACTCGGTGCCGGCCATCTTCGGGATCACCCGTGAGCCGATGCTGGTCTTCACGTCGAACGTCTTCGCGATCCTCGGCCTGCGGGCGATGTACTTCCTGTTGGCCGGGGCGATCGAGCGCTTCCACCTGCTGCACTACGGCCTGGCGCTGATCCTCGTGTTCGTGGGCCTCAAGATGGTGTGGCTGAACGAGGCGTTCGGCGGGAAGTTCCCGATCGAGTGGTCGCTGGGGATCATCGCCGCGCTGCTGGCCGGGGCGATCGTGGCGTCGCTGCTGCGGCGGCCGCCGGCGGACCGCCAGGCTCACCCTGCAGGGCTCGCGGCTCAGGAGCGTGAAACGGCTGACGGCCTCGAGCCCTGAAAACCGGCCTCGAGCCGTCCGCGACGCGAAGCCACCGGCCACAAGCCCCAGGGCCGTGGCTGGGACAGGGGACGCCTCTCCAGTTGCGGCCGTGGCTGGGACAGGGGACGCCTCTCCAGCTGCGGCCGTGGCTGGAACAGGGGACGCCTGTCCTGCTGCGGCCGTGGCTGGGACAGGCGGGGACGCCTGTCCTGCTGCAATCCCGGTCCTCCTGCAACCCCTCTACTGCAACCCCGGGTACCACGCCCTGGCGTTCTCGAGGTAGATCTTGCGCAGCACCGCGGCCGGCAGCGCGAGGCCCTTCGCCTTGAAGCCGGGGCGGACCCGCGGCACCTCGACCTCCGCGTCGGTCGCCAGGTACTCGGCGTCGAGCCGGTAGTCGGCCTCGAGATCGGCTAGCGCCCGCTGGACGTCGCTCGACGAGTCCTCGGCGCGGTGCCAGAAGGCGGAGTCGGTCCCGTAGAGGATCCGGTCCTGGTAGCGCAGGACGAACGCCCGCACTTTCTCCCGCGGCTGCACCTGGAAGTGAACGATGCGGGCGGCGAGGTCGACGGCGAGGTTCGGGTACTTCTCGAGTCGCTTCGCCAGTTCGTCCACGTCGTACTCGAGGCTGCCCAGGTGGCACCCCACGACGCGCAGCTTCGGGTGCCTCTCGAGGATCGCGTCGCGCGCCGCCACCTGCTTCTCGTAGTTCGGCACCTCGGGGTGCAGGAAGCCGTGGTACTGCGGGTGCTCGGCGAAGTAACCGCGGTCGCTCTGGACGGTCATCTGCTCGAGCGGCAGCCAGCAGTTGCGCGGTTCGCCCAGGTGGGCGACGAGCGGCCGCCCCTGCTCCGCCGCGAGCTCGTAGACGGGATCGATGCGCCGGTCATCCGCCATCACGTACCGTCCGTCGGCGTCCTTCAGCTCCATGCCGACGTCCTTCCAGATCTTCACCGCCACGGCGCCATTCGCGAACCCGTCGGCCAGGGTCTCGCGTGCCGCCTTCTCCCACCCGGCATCGCCCCACCCCGAGAGGTGGAACGACGTCGCCCAGCCGATCCGCTCCGGCGCCGCCCGGTGAAGCTCCTTCGCGGCCGCGATCTGCTGGTCGAGCCGCTTCGCGTCCATGCCGCCGGTGGCGATCGTCAGCCAGCGCAGGTCGATCTTCTCGAGGAAGCGGACGAAGGCGTCGCGGCTGGCGGCATCGAGGGGCCCAAGGTGGGCGTGCGCGTCGACCTTGGGCATCCGCATCACCTGGTCCACGGTCAGCGTCGCGGCGTTCCCCTCCCTCGCGGGCGCCGCCGCCGCCGCCATCGGAAGCGTGACGCTGCGGCCGACCCCACCCTCGATGAACCGCTCCGCATAGGCCTGGCGGAAGCGCTCGATGGCCCCGTCGCCCGTGCAGTGCGTGGCTCCCACGTAAGCGACGCCCATCGCCCGGATCTCCGAGACGATCTGCGCCACCCTGTCGGGCGGCGTCTGCAGCAGGTGGAAGCCTCCGATCACGGCGTGGACGGGGCGTCCCCGCCCGGCCGAGATCGCGCGCAGCATCTCGGCGATGCCGGGGTGGGCGCAGCCGACCACGACGACGAGGCCCTGCGGCGAATCGGCGACGAGCGCCTGCTCGGGGATGGCGGTCCCCATGCGGCCGCCGGTCATCACGCCGGGCACGACCTCGGTGGGGGCGTCTGCCGGCACGAGCTTCAACTGCTGCGCCGCGAGCGCGGCACGCGTGCGCTCCGAGAAGGTCGATGGGAAGAAGGTGGGCAGGCCCGGCCGCGCGCCGAGAGCCGCGACGCCGGCGGTATGGTCGCCGTGGTCGTGCGAGAAGACCAGCGCGTCGAGGCGCCCGAGGTCGACCCGGAGCGCCGCCGCGTTCGCCCGCAGCACTTCGGGGTTCGCGCCGGTATCGAACAGGATCCGCCGGCCATTGGCCTCGACCAGGCAGGCGAACCCCCAGTCGGCCTTCGTACCCGGCGCGCTGGTGGTGTTGTCGTAGAGATAGGTGATCCTCACGCCGGGGGCCACGGCGCCCTGCGGCGGTGGAGCGGCCGTGACGCCGGGGGCCACGGCGCCCTGCGGCGGTGGAGCGGCCGTGACGCCGGGGGCCACGGCGCCCTGCGGCGGTTGGGTGGTCGTGCGGGCGGACGGATGCGCGGCAGGGGCCTGGAATCCAGCGTGCGGGGCAGCGGCCACCAGCACGAGCGATCCGAGCAGCAGGGCGGTTCTTCTCATGGGGCGAGATTGTGGCGCCAGACGGTGCGGCAGGTCAACGCATGCGCGCGCGCCGCACCGTGAAGGCGCTCGCGGGGTTGGCCACGAGCAGTTGGCGAACCTCCTCCGCGGCCCAGCCGGCCCCGCGCAGGGCGGGCACGAACTCGGCGTAGAGGGTGTCGAACCCGCGGAACGCGCCGCCTCGGGGCTCGCCGGGCCGGTACCACCCGGCGTCGTGTGACACCAGCAGGCGACCGAGGATTCCGCGCTCCTTCAACGTCGTCACGCGGCGAGCGCACTCGCCGACGGTCTCGGGTCCGATGTTGTCGATCTCGATCCACGCCCCCTTTCGAGCCGCTTCCACGCGGGCGTCCGGTTGCCAGTCACTCTGCGCGTGGACCCAGACGAAGGCCCCCGGACTCACCCTCTCCTCCGCGAGGACCTCCAACTGCTCCAATGCGGCACGCGTGTCGCCGGTGTGCGAGGCGATCGTGAGGCCGGTCCGGGCGTGTGTCCGCGCCGCCGCCTGGACGAGCTTTCGATCGATCGCCGACAGCGGGCCGGCATCCACGCCGGTCTTGATGAACCCGGGGCGGATCGCCGTCCCCTCGATCCCGTGCTCCCACTCCGCCACCCATCGTTCCGCGAGCCGGTCGGCGCTCTCGTCGTGGGCGTGGCGCGGCACGTACTGGTCCTTGGCCGCGCCGTAGTAGCCGGTATTGGTCAGGACGTGCAGCCCGGTCGTCCTCGCCAGGCGCTCGAGCAGCCGCACGTCGCGCCCCAGGTAGGCCGGCGTGCACTCCACGAACCCGCGGCAGCCGAGATCGTGGGCGCGCCACAGGTGGGGAAGCGCCACCTCGAAGGCGTCGTTCGCGTCGTACCGCGCAGGGCTGACCTTGTCGGCGCCGATGAAGTCCACCAGCACGTGCTCGTGGCAGAGGGCACTGCCGAAGGCGGTCGGAGCGATCGGCCCGAGCACCGTCATGACGCGGCCCTCGGCCGGAACGGCCCGCAGGGAAGCGCCCTTCCCGGCCAGGCACCCCACAACGGTCGCCCCGGACAGGCGGAGGAAGTCGCGGCGATCCATGGGGTGATCATACCCGGCCTGCGACCTGCGCCTCGTGCGCGGGGACGTGTGGCCAGGCGGGTGGGTGTGTGCCAGGTGGGTGGGTTGGGCCAGGCGGGTGGGTTGATCCAGGCAGGGTTGGGCCAGGCGGGCGGGTGCGTGCCAGGCGCGCGGGGTGTGCCAGCCGGGTGGCTTGTGCCAGGCGGGCGGGTGCGTGCCAGGCGCGCGGGGTGTGCCAGCCGGGCGGGCTGTGCCAGGCAGGTGGGTTGTGGCGCGCGGGCGGGTGCGTGCCAGGCGCGCGGGGTGTGCCAGCCGGGCGGGCTGTGCGAGGCAGCTGGGTTGTGGCGCGCGGGCGGGGCCAGTAGGGGCGGCTTGTGCCACGCGGGCGGGTCGTGCCAGTAGGGGTGGGTTGTGCCAGGCCAGGGCGGGGTGGGCACCTCCCGCACCTTCAGCTACGCCGTGCGTCAGGAGTGACAGCTGCGGCCAACCTCGTCCTGGTCGCGGCTCGCGCCTTCTCGCGTCCCTCCCACGTCGTTTGCACGCCTTCACACAGCGGGACCCCTCGGATCCCGCTCGAATCACCCCGGCCCCGACCCGGCCGAAATCGCCAGAATTCGTAGGGTTTCTCGAGTTCACGCGTAACAACTCCCGCCTGCGGCCCGCGTCTGACCTGGTGAAACAGGAGGGACGCGACCGTGCGGACCAGCTTCATCGTCGCCGGCGTCGCCACCGTGCTGCTGTTGTCACCGTCCGCCGCGGCACCGGCCGGAGCCGAGCCGCCATCGCCCGGTCACGACGCCGTCTCGCCATCGCGCGGCAACGACGCCGTCTCGCCATCGCGCGGCCACGACGCCGTCTCGCCATCGCGCGGTCACGACGCCGTCTCGCCATCGCGCGGTCACGACGCCGTCTCGCCATCGCGCGGCAACGACGCCGTCTCGTCGTCGCGCGGCAACGACGCCGTCTCGCCATCGCGCGGTCACGACGCCGTCTCGCCATCGCGCGGTCACGACGCCGTCTCGCCATCGCGCGGTCACGACGCCGTCTCGCCATCGCGCGGCAACGACGCCGCCTCGTCGTCGCGCGGCAACGACGTCGTCTCGTCGTCGCGCGGACCGCACGTCCGCCCCCTGACCAAGGCGGCCACCACCTTCCTCACCGACGCCACGCAGCGATCGCCGGTCGTGCGCGGCCTGGTCGAGCGGCTCGACGAAACCGACGTCGTCGTGTACCTGGCTGACGCGATCGAGGGATGCAGCCCCAACCTGCGGGCGTGCCTGACGTTTCTCGCCTCCGCCGCTGGCACCCGCTACCTGCTGGTGCGGACCGACCGCTGGCTCGTGGCCCCGTGGGACCGCATCGGCTGGCTCGCCCACGAGCTGCAGCACGCGATGGAGATCGCCGCGGCGCCATCGGTTCAGGATCCAGCCAGCCTCGGACGCTTCTACGGCCGCGTCGGCTGGCAATCTGGACCGGGCCGGTTCGAAACCAGCCAGGCGCGCGTCACCGGCGACCGCGCCCGCCAGCAGCTCGCCGGCCAGAACCACCGTTGACTCACGCTGTCCTCAGCATCGCGCCCTTCCCTCGTCCTGTGAAGGCGACCCGTAGGGAATTCCGAGGGGAATGGTAGGGCCGTTCCGGCGTGCCGCTCGTCCAATGTTACGAACACATTCGAGGAGCTTTCGATGGCCGCCGAACAATCGCCGCCCGTCGGCTTCGCCCCGGACTTCCGCGTGGGGGAGTGGCTCGTGGAGCCAAGCCTCGACCGGCTATCGAGGAACGGGTCGATGCTCCGTCTCAGGCCCCAGCTCACGAACCTGCTCGTCCTGCTCGCCGAGCACGCCGGGAAGACGGTGTCGAAGGACGAGATCCTCGCCCGGGTCTGGGAAGGGCAGTTCGTTGCCGAGTCCGGGATGACGCGCTGCATTGCCGAGCTTCGTCAGGCGCTCGAAGACGATGCGCGCGAGCCGAAGGTGCTCGAGACGATCCCGAAACGAGGTTACCGCCTGGTGGCGCCCGTCGTATTCGTTCAGGCGGAGGAATCGGTCGCGGCCGCGGCTGCCGTCGGCGCCCTCCCGCCCAAGCAACCCGGCGGCCAGCCGGCGGCGCCGAGGCCTCCCATCGCTCCGACGTCCCCTCCCGTCGCCTCGACAGCCACTCCGCCGCCCGCCGCCCTGCCCCCGGCCCCGGCCGAATGGGAAGGCGAACCGGCGGACGAAGCGCCCGGCGACGCCAGGCGCGGCAGCTGGCGCCGTCCCTGGGCCATTCGCACATCGCTCGCGGCGACGGCGCTGCTCGGCCTCGCCTGGGGGGTGTTCGGCTGGAGCCGGGCGCCGGCACTGGGCGATCGCGACACCGTGCTGCTCGCCGACGTCCTGAACGCCACCGGCGACGCGACGTTCGATCACACCCTGCGCCTGGCGCTGGCGGTGCAGCTCGGGCAGGCACCCTCCCTGCACATCCTCCCCTCCGAGAACTCGCGCGCGGAACTCGCGCTCATGGGGCGGCGGCGTGACGAGCCGGTCGTGGGCGCGGTCGCCCTCGAGGTGTGCCGGCGCGAGGGGGCCGCCGTGCTCATCGCCGGGTCGATCGCGAAGCTCGGGGCGCACTACGCCGTCGGCCTCGAGGCGATTGCCTGCCGCACCGGCGATTCGATTGGTCGCGAGCTGCTGGAGGTCGACGGGAAGGACGGGGTACTCGAGGCGCTCGGGACGGGGTCGGCGCGGCTGCGGCGGGCGCTCGGCGAGTCGCACGCGTCCCTCCGCCAGCACGACGTGCCGATCGTCCGGGCCACCACCCCATCGCTCGACGCCCTCGAGGCGCTCAGCCTCGGCGATTTCAACCGGGATCACGCCCGGCTGCCGGACGCGCTGAGCTTATACCGCCGGGCGACGGACCTCGACCCGCAGTTCGCCGTCGCATGGGCGCGACGGGGCGTCGCGGCACGCAACCTCGCGCAGTCGCGGGCCGAGGATCGGTTCGAGGGCGTCAGCGAGCCCATGTACTGTTTCCGCCGGGCCTACGAGCTGCGCGATCGCGTCAGCGAGCCCGAGCGGTTCTACATCGAGTCGCACTACTACCGCTTCGTCGAGGGCGACCTGAACAAGGCCATCGAGACATACAAGGTCTGGCGCCGGACCTACCCGGGCGCGGTGACGGCGACGACCAATCTCGCCGCGCTCTCCAACACCCTTGGGCGGTACGAGGAGGCGCTTCCGCTGGCGCGCGAGGCCGTGCGGTCCGATCCCTACAGCTCGATCGCCGCCTCGTCGCTGATCGTGGCGCTTCTCGGGACCAACCAGCCGGTCGAGGCGAAGCAGGCGTTGCGCGAGGCGTCGAATCGCGGCGTCGGCGACGTCGTGTGGCACGGCCTGGCGTATCAGATCGCCGTGGGGGAGGGCGACGAAGCCGCGATGCGGGAGCACGAGGCGTGGGCCTCGCGCAACCTGCCGGGTGCAGCGCACATCATCATGTTCCATGCGCTTGCGGCGGCATCGGCGGGCCGACTCCGCGAGTCGCGGCCGCTATGGGCCGAGGCGGCTGCCGCGGCCGAGCAGGGTGCCGGGCCCGGCGGCCGTGCCGGGATCAAGCTCGTCGAAGCCGAAACCGAGACCCTGGTCGGCGACCCGCGCGCCGGGCGGGCGGCGGCCGAGGCGGCGCTCGCGATCGACCGCGACCCGGGGTCGCTGCTCGCGGCGGCCCTCACCTTCGCGCTGGGCGGCGACCGCGCTCGTGCCCGGGCGCTGGTCGACGAGGCCGGGCGCGTGCCCGAGAGCGCGATCCGCACCAGGTTCGTCTGGCGCCCCGTGGCCCGTGCGCTTGTCCAGGCCGGCCCGGGGCACTACGACGAGGCGCTGGTCACCCTCGGCGAAGCCGCCCCGTTCGAACGCAGCCGCGAGTTCGGCCTCACGCCGCTGGGCATCCGGGCCTCGCTCGAGCTGTCCGCCGGCCACGCGCCGCGGGCAGCCACGCTCTTCCAGGAGATGCTGAACCTGCGCGCCGTCGCCCCGGCGTCGCCCTGGGTGGCGTTCGCGCGCGTGGGGCTCGGGCGGGCGCTCCGCGAGGCGGGCAACCTCGATGCGAGCCGCGGCGCCTACGACGCGGCGATCGCCTGGATGAAGAACGCGGACGCCGACGCACCGCTGCTCGTGGCCGCCCGCCGCGAGCGCGCCGCCCTGGCCGTGGCGCCGGGCCAGTAGGGCCGGCTCCGTGCCGGCCTCGCAGCGCCGGCCGTGGAGCGCGGCCAGTAGGGCCGGCCTCCGTGCCGGCCTTGCGGCGCCGGCCGTGGAGCGCGGCTTCGCCCTGCTCCCGCCGGCCCCTCGGTTTTCCCTTCCAATCACCTCGCACGCACCGACCGACCCCGTACCCGGCTTCGAGGCTTCCCGTAGCGCCAATACAGGCCTCCCGTAAAGACCGTCCTGCCGCTCCATCCGTAGGCTCGAATCAGCGCCGGCGCCCGCGCGGACCAGACCGTGCCGCGGCAGCCGCCGGCCGTCGTCTTTCTCCAACAGGAGGACAGGTCATGCGCAGAACGATTCTCGGCGTGCTGCTGGCGGTGCTCGTCTTGGCCCCGCCGGCCGGGGCCCAGGAAACACGCGGCTCCATCGAAGGGCGTCATCAAGGACGCCCTCGGCGGCGTGCTGCCCGGCGCCACCGTCGAGGCCAAGAGCGCCACGGGCACGCGGACCGCCGTGACCGACGAGCGCGGCGTCTACCGGTTCCCGGCGCTCGAGCCGGGCGACTACGAGATCACCGCGCACCATGGACGGGTTCGCGCCGGCCAAGCAGCCGGCCGTCAGCCTGCCGGTCGGCCTGCTCTTGAAGGTGGACCTGACGCTCGCCCTGGCGACCGTGAGCGAGACGGTGGACGTCTCGGCCCGGTCGGCGACGATCGACGTCAAGCAGACCACGGCGGCCACCAACCTCGCGGCCGACGCGATCGACCGGCTGCCGAAGGGCCGCGACTTCCAGTCGCTCGTCACCCTCGCGCCCGGTGCGAACCAGGAGAGCCGCAGCGGCGGGATGTCGGTGGACGGCGCCTCGGCCTCCGAGAACAAGTACTACCTCGACGGCGTGGACACGACGAACCTCCGGACCGGGCGTGTCGGCCACGCCGTTCCTGACCGACTTCATCCAGGAAGTCCAGGTGAAGTCGTCGGGGTACGCGGCCGAGTTCGGCGGCGCGACGGGCGGCGTGATCAGCGTCATCTCGAAGAGCGGCACGAACGTGTTCCACGGCGAAGCGGGCACCTATCTCAACACCAGCGGCCTGAACGGCGACCTGGCGCTGAACAGCACCGCGCTGCTCGACAAGAACGACATGACCGGTCAACGCGGTCCGGGCGCTGCGCCTGAAGCCGAGCGGGGTCAACGAGGCCGAGACGGTGGAATACGACAAGGACACCTACTCGCGCTGGGATCCGCACGCTGCAGGTGGGCGGGCCGATCCTCAGGGACAAGCTGTGGTTCTGGGGGGGCTACACGCCGCAGATCGAGAAGACCGAGCGGACGGTGACCTTCAGGAGCACCGGCGAGACCGGCACGTTCACGTCGAAGGAGAACGACGCAGAACATCGTCGGCAACGTGACATGGCAGATCACGCCCGCCGCTGCGCGCGAAGATGTCGGGCCAGACGCAGCCGTACACGAGGAAGGGCGGCTGCCCGCGGTGGACGGGACCAGCAACCCCTGGTCGACTTCGCCACGCTGGGCCTGGAGCAGAAGAACTTCACCGGCACCGCGACGCTCGACTGGGTGGCCTCCGAACCGGCTGTTCTTCACGACCGAAGTTCAACTACCTGAACTACGACACGAAGGACGTGGGCATCCCGAACGAGATTTGGTACAACTTCCAGCGGCTCGAACCAGATCTACGAGACGCGGCCCGAGCATGATCCGGCCGCACGGGTATCGACAGCGTGCCTGACGAACCGGGCGCGTAGCCAGGGACAAGTACTGGCGCTACGGGCGCGTCGGCCGACGCGACGGCCTACCTGACGGCCGCCGGGCAGCACATCGTGAAGGGCGGCGTGCAGTTCGAGCGGCATCGGCAACGACGTCGATGGACATGGAGCAGCGCCGCACGTGTACCTCTACTGGGACCAGACCTACACCGCGCTCGACGGAGGGCACGGACCGCGGGCCGTACGGGTACTACGGTCGTGGCGACAGTTCGGCGACGCTCGGGCCACGTCACGGTGGACAACCTCGGGCTGTTCCTCCAGGACGCCTGGACGGTCAACAACCGGCTGACCCTGAACCTCGGCATCCGGACCGAGCAGCGAGACGGTCCCCTCCTATCGAGACGAACCTCAACGGCATCAAGTTCAGCTTCGCCGACAAGCTGGCGCCGCGGGCGGGCTTCGCCTACGACGTCACGGGCGACGGCAAGTGGAAGCTGTACGGCTCGTGGGGCGTCTTCTACGACGTCATGAAGCTCGAGCTGCCGCGCGGCGCGTTCGGCGGCGACGTGTGCGTGGAGAACTACTACGCGCTGGACACCCTCGAGTGGAACACCGTTGCTGGTGAACAACTTCAAGCCGGGCGAGTTCCTACGAGAGCGGTGGACTACCGCATCCCGTCCAACGATCCCGGCCTGCCCGGAGTGCGGGCGGCATCGATCCCGACCTGAAGCCGTTCCGGCAGCAGGAGCTGGTGTTCGGCCTCGAGCACGAGCTGTCGCCGCGGAAGCTGCGGTGTCGGCCCGCTACGTCCACAAGCAGGTGGACCGGGCCATCGAGGACGTCGGCCACGATGGCCCGGGGTACGGCGAGGTGTACGTCATCGCCAACCCGGGCGAAGGCGTGGCCGACGTACATCGAGAGCGATCGAGCTGCCCGACCTGCCCGGTGATGCCGAAGGTCAAACGCAACTACGACGCGCTGGAGCTGAAGTTCGACCGCCGCTTCGCCGACAACTGGATGTTCAACGCCAGCTACACCCTCAGCCGGCTCTACGGCAACTACCCGGGCCTGGCGAGCTCGGACGAGATCGCGCGCGTGGCCCCGAACGTCACGCGCCTGTTCGACTCGCTGGTCATGGCGTACGACGAGAACGGCGCAGCGCCGTGTACGGGCCGTCTCAACACGGACCGGCCGCACCAGTTCAAGCTCTCGCGGCGCCTACCAGTTGCCCACCAAGACCGTGATCGCCGGCGCCTGGCGCGCGGCGAGCGGCATCCCGATCTCCCGCACGGCCAACATGGTGAGCTCCACGCCGGTCTTCTACAAGGGACGGCTGAGCGATGGGCGGACGCCCTGGCTCACGCGTCTTCGACCTGCAACGTCGTGCAGGACATCCCGCTGGCCCGGGGCGTGCGCGGCCAGACTCGGCGTCAACGTCCTCAACCTGTTCGACCAGAAGGAGGTGACCGACGTGTTCCGCAACGCGAACCGCGCAGAACGCTCCCGATCCCGATGGAGACGTTCTTCGCGGGGTTCGACGCGGAAGCCCGCATGACCGCGCGGAACATCCTGCGCGACCCGCGGCTCCTCCAGGCGAACGCCTGGCAGCCCGCACGTGAAGTCCGACTCAACTTCAAGCTGACGTTCTAACGCCGATCGGGGTCGGGGCACACATCGCGGTGCCCCGGCCCCGCCGCTCGTGGTGGAAGCCCAGTGGCATGAGGTTGGCGCCTGACCGACGGCGCTTTTCCTCCTCCTGGGGGCGCTCTGCCGGAGGCCACGCTGGCTCTGTGCCCGCTGGGCTTCCACCAGGGGCGGCTCGCCTGGCGATCCGTCAGGATTTCCTGTTGTTCTTATGGAAACTCGGCCACCCGCGTCCCCGCATTCGCTCAGGCGGCTGCCGTCGAGAACCGGTGTCTTCGTCCCCATGGGGTGAACGTGATGAACTCACGCTATCCGGGCGTGGCGGCGGCGGGCGGATGCGCAGCGCTGATCCTCGGCGTGTCGTTGTGGGCGCAGACACCGCCCGCCACCGACATCCGGACCACCCGCATCGTCGATGGGGTCTTCACGCTTGCGGGCGGCGGCGCGAACGTCGGCGTGAGCGTGGGACAGGACGGCGTGCTCCTGGTGGACGCCGGGATGGCATCCGCAGTGGACACGGTGAAGGCCGCGGTTGCGGCCCTCGACCGGCGGCCGCCCCGGTTCGTGCTCGACACCAACTGGCACTTCGACCACGCGGACGGCAACGAGGGGATGGCCGCCCTTGGAGCGACGGTGGTCGCGCACCCCCGCTCCCGGCTGCACATGCTGGCCGAGCAGCGCATCACCGAGGTCGACCCGCCCTACGTCGTGCCGCCCTACCGCGCCGGGGCCCTGCCCGCCGTGACACTGGACGAGCCGGCCGTGATTCGCTTCAACGGCGAGGAGATCGCGGTCATCCACGTGCCCGCGGCCCATTCGGACGGCGACCTTGCCTACCACTTCCGCCGGGCAAACGTGCTCTTCACGGGCGATCTCTTCTTCCCGGCGGGCGACTTCTTCATCCACTACAGCGGCGGTGGCACGCTCGCCGGCATGATCCGGGCCGCCGACCGGTTCCTGGCACTGGTAAACGACGACACGCGCATCGTGCCGGGACACGGTCCGGTCTGCAGGCGCGCGGACCTCGTCTCCGGTCGGGTGTTTCTGGTGGCGATCCGCGACCGCATCCAGGCCCGGATCGCGATGGGGGAGAGCGTCGAACAGGTAATGGAGGCCGATCCGCTCCGCGATCTCTTCTTCGATTCGCCAATCCCGACACCCGCGCGCTGGGCACAGCTCGTCTACGACGAGCTGACGCAGGCGCGGCCGCGCTGACGCAGGGCGGCGAGGCGTCAGCCGCGGCCGCCGGGGCGGGAATCCCGCCCGTGCGGTGGCGCCAGGTGTGGCGCGAGCTGGCCGGGAAGCAGGAGTCGAGCGGCGCCGACGAATGGCCATCGTGCCCGCGGCGGCGTCCTATGCGGCAGGAGTAACTTCGGCGTGTCCTTGAAGCGCTTCAGGAGTTCCTGGAAGGCGGGATCGGCGTGCAGCGGGGCGAAGTCGGGTTCCGCGCCGACGGCGGCCGCGTCGCTGAAGCCCTTCTTGAAGGCACTCCGGAGCGCGTCGATCGCCGCGCCCTTTCTCCCGCTGAGCGCAAGAGCGCGCGACAAGTCGAAGTCCACGAGCGGGTCGGCGGGCCGGATTCGCGCCATGAGTTCGAGGCGCGCCGCCGCGCGGCCGAACCGGCCGCCCCCCAGGTCGCGCGCGTTCTCCTGGTTCATCCAGCTCCACGAGGACACCAGCACCCGCCGGGCGGCCATGCGGACGGCGTCGTTCCGCGGCCGCTCCGACTGCGTCCGCAGCTCTTCAACCGCGCGCAGGACTTCGAGGACGGCCGACGTCCCATCCTCGCCCTCGACGGCCTCCTGCGCGAGGCGGGCGAACCGCGCCTGTGCGGCGTTCTCGCGGCCCATCGACCGGGACTCCTCTGCGAGCGCCGAACGCACCTCGCGCGTCGCGGCCAGCTCGCGCGCCCTGCGCTCGAACGGCTCGACGTCGCGCAGACTGGCAAGCATGGCGGCCAGCGCGGAGTGGCGCCGGTACGCTTCGACCGGGCGTCCCGCCTGCTCCTCGGCCGCCGCCTCGGCGGCGGCCCGCGCGAGGACCCGGTCGATCAGGCCCTCGTCCCTCGGCCCGGCCTTCGTGCGGACCGCCTGGATCTCCATCCACTCGATCGCGCGCGTGCAGATCTCGGGGGACGGCCACGCGTGGCCCCCGTCGAACACCTCCAGGCGATGCGGGATGCCCAGCTTCCCCAGGGTGTCGTCGAGCCGCCGCATCTCGGTGTAGTTGAAGTCGTCCACCCCGGCGGTCCCGAGGTACGCGAAGGGAATCGACGCGGCCGGCTGGAGCCCGATCGGGAACCCCCCGGCACACCCGATCACGCCGGCGGCGCGCTGGCTCACGGCGAGCGCGGCCAGCACCGCCACGCGGGCCCCGCCCGAGAACCCGGTGAAGTACAGGCGCCGGGCGTCGATCGAGAAGCGCGCCGACGTGTCGGCCAGCATCGCACGGAGGGCTTCGTCGGCGATGGCGACCGGTCCGTTGCGCGAGTTGTTCGAGCCGGCGACGATGTAGCCGTAGCGTTCGGCCGCGTCGCGGAACCGCTCGACGGGAACCAGTCCCCGCGCCCTGGCGTCGAACGCGTAGAGGATGGGCCAGGCCCGGTCGCGCGTGTAGCGCGACGGAAGGTAGACCGCGTAGCTTTGCGCCGGCGCGCTCGCGCAGACGACCTTCTCGACGATGTGAGCCGGTTCCGGGGCCTGGGTGTCACGGTGCAGGAGGGCGGCCCTCCCACTCGGCGCGGTCGCGACTCGCTCAGGGGGCCGGAACGACTCGAACTCCGCCGACACCAGGGCGGCCGCGAGCAGCAGGAGAGGCAACCCCAGGAGGCAGCGCATGACGGGACCAGAAATACCACAGCGGGCCCGCGGACGCCTCGCGCAATGCCTGGCCGGGCTCCTCGCCCTGGCCCTCGGCATCGCCCTGCCCGGGGCAGGCGGCTGCGGCAAGCACTCGCCGGCCGCGCCGTCGAGCCACGCCGAAAGCCCGGCCGTCAAGTTCACGAGCGCCAGCTTCCGCTTCCTCGCCGATCGGGTGGACGCGGACACGCTTGGTGCCATCGCGGACCTGCTCGAGCCGGAACGCGTGCGGTTCATGTCGGACCTGGGAGTTGACGTCTTGGCGGTCGTCTCCGTGTGGGTGTGGCAGGACCCGGCGTCGTTCTACGCCGACATGCAGGCGAGGATCGGCCAGGTGTATCCGGGTGCCGGGGGCTGGGTGCCGGAGCGCCTGACGGTTTCGGTGCTCGCAACCGGATCGTCAGCCTCCACTGCCCGCACCGTCAGCCACGAGGTGGCACACGTCGTGTCGATCGCGGTCAACGCCACGATCCCCAACAACCCGCGCTGGCTGTGGGAGACCGTAGCCCTGTACGAGAACCGCGAGTTCGTGGATCCGACGACGCTCGAGTACATGCGAAGCGGACGGTACCCGTCGCTGGCCGATCTCAATGCCGGCGCCACTCCCACCGGCATCCCCCGGCAGATCTACGAAGTCGGCTACGTCCTTGGCCAGTTCATCGTCGACACGTGGGGGCTGGACGGTCTCATCCGGCTCATCGAGGCGAACGGTAACGTGCCGTCGGCGCTCGGCGTCGGCGCCGCGGAATTCGAATCGCGGTGGCACGCCTTCCTGCACAGCGAGTACGGTCTGCCCGTCGTGTGACGGCGCGCTCTCGATGAGCGACCCGGATCCCTCGTCGCAGTCCTACCGGGCGACCCAGGCGGCCGCTCGCCGAGAAGCCGGCGCGGCCCGCTCGCGGCGGGCGGACGGTTTCGAGGGGAAACCGAAGGGGGATGTAGGCTCGTTCTTTCGCGGCGCGCGTCAAAGTGGTCGAGGCGGCAGTTCGGCGCCGCCCTGCGAATGGAGGGTCACGCATGCGCAGGCGCCTCGCGGTCGGTTCGTTCGCCTTCGGCCTCACCATCCTTGCGTCTGGATTGCCGGCGCAGTCGCCCGACATCCACGAGGCGGCACTCAAGGGCGACTTGGCGCAGGTCCAGGCCCTCGTGGCCTCGGACCCTGCCCTGGTGGACGCCGAGAAGGCGCCGAACCGGAAGACGCCGCTCCACTACGCCGCCCAGGGTGGTCACGCCACCGTGGTGGCGTTCCTGCTGGACAAGGGGGCGCAGGTCAACCGGCCGAACATCGCCGGCGAGACCGCCCTCCACTACGCGGTTGGCCTCGACGACCCCGAAACGGTCAAACTCCTGCTTTCGCGCGGCGCGGACCCGCAGGCGAAGACGACCGACGGCTCCACGCCGCTCCAGATGGCCGCCGCCTGGGGTCAACTCGGCTCGATCGAAGCGCTCCTCGAGAAGGGTGCGGACCCCCGCCAGACGCTGCCGAGCGGGGAAACACTCCTCCACGTTGCCGCTCTCGTCGGACCGCCAGAGGCGGTCGCCCTGTTCGCAAGCCGGGGAGTGATGGTGAATGCCGCGAACCCCGCCGGCGCGACCCCGCTGGTGCTCGCATGCGCCGCCGGGAATGTCGCGACGGCCCGGGCGCTGCTGGCGCTGGGCGCCGACCCGAACCTGCGGGACGAGCAGGGTCGGCAGGCGCTGGTCCTCGCCGCGCGCGCCGGCGACGCCGGCCTGGTTGCGCAGCTGCTCGAGGCGGGCGCGAAGGTGGCCGAGGGGAGCACCGTGGACGGGCGCAGCGCCCTCCACGTGGCGGCGGCCGCGGGCTACGGCCGGATCGCCAGCCTGCTGCTCGCCAGGGGCGCCGACCGCAACGCGCGCGACAGCCAGGGGCTTACGCCGACCGATCTGGCCGCGCGGTACGGCAATACCGGGATCATCCGGAGCTTGGGGGGCGGGCCGGGGTTGGCCAGCGCGGGCGGACGACCCTCCTCCGCGCGCAGGCCCCTCGCCCGTCCCCCCAGGAACGGTGAGGCGATCGTCTGGTACCTCGGCCACTCGGGGTGGGCCGTGCGGACGTCGAACCACCTGCTGGTGTTCGACTACGCGCGGTCCGGCCGGTTGCCGGACGAGCCGTCGCTGGCCAACGGGATGCTCGTGCCGGGCGAGATCCGCGACGTCCCGGTGACCGTGTTCATCACGCACGGCCACGCCGACCACTACGCCCCTGCGGTGTTCGACCTGAGGCAGGACGTCCGATCGATCACCTATGTGGCCGGTTTCAGGCCCGAGGGCAAGGATGGATACGTCGAGGTTGCGCCGCGCCAGACCAGGAAGGTCGGCAGCCTCGAGGTCACCACCATCGAATCCACCGACGCCGGCGTCGGGTACTTCGTGCGCGCGGACGGCATCGCGCTCTTTCACGGCGGCGACCACTGCAACGCGGCCGGCGAGGCGGACGGGCCGTTCAAGCGTGAGGTCGACTTCCTCGCCGATCGCGGCCTCACGGCCGACCTCTACTTTGCGGCGGCGCGCGGGTGCGGCCAGCCGGAGGGCATCAGCAAGGGCATCTTCTACGCGATCGAGCACCTCTCGGCCGGGGCGGTGTTCCCGATGCATGGCGGCGGGCGCGAGGCGGCTTACGCCGACCTGGCCCGGCAGGCGGCAGAGGCCGGCATTCGCGTGCCGTTCCACTGCGCCGAGTTCGGCGGCGATCACTACACGGTTTCCGCGGCCGCCCAGCCGCGTCGCGCCAAGCCCGTTGCCACGTCCCAGGCGGACCTCGGGCAGTTGCTGCGGCAGGCCGGCGACGTGGTGGTGCGCCAGGCCCGCGAGTCCACGGTGATCCTCGGCGAGGAAGCCTGTCGGCAGGACGCCTACACCGAGACGGGCGCGCGCTGGAACGGCGGGGCGCCGGGGCTGGCGGGCACGACGCGCACCGCCCGCCGCCGGTGGAGGGCCGAGCTCGCCCTGGTCCAGATCCCGCACGCCGGGCCGCCCGTCGTCCCCTGGCTGGAAATCCGCGACGTCGTCGAGGTGGACGGCAAGCCGCTGCCCGACCGCGCGGATCGCCTCGAGCGGCTGACCCGGGCCGACCCCACCTGGACGAGCGCCCGCGCGAGGGTCATCGTCCAGGAGAACGCGCGGTTCAACATCGGCACCGTGCAGCGCACGATCAACGCGCCGACGATCCCGCTGCTCGTGCTGCACCCCGACAACCAGCCGCGCTTCACCTTTGCGAAAACCGGCGCGCAGAGGCTGAACGGGGTCACGGCGTGGAAGGTCGCGTTCCGGGAGGAGCTCCAACCGACACTCGTGCGCGCGGCGGAGGCGGGACTGGACATGCCGGCGACCGGTACGTTCTGGATCGACCCGGGCACCGGCGAGGTGCTTCGGGTCGAGATGGAATGCGGCGCGTCTGCGGAGAGCCGCCTGGCGGTCACCTACCGGCGGCATCCGAAGTACGGCCTGTCGCTGCCCGTCCAGATGAACGAGAAGGCAATCGGCAACGACGGCGGGTGGGTGGACGGGAAGTGTACCTACTCGAACTTCCGCCGCTTCGAGACGTCGGGGCGGCTGGTCATTCCCAGGTGAGCGGCGTGTCCTCCGCGGTCCGGGAGGTCCCATGAAGGTCCTCGTTCTCGGCGAGGCAGTCATCGTCGCGATTGCCGCTGGCGTCGCGCTGGCGGGCGGGCAGGCGCCCCGGCCGGACGTGTTCCAGTTGCTTCGGAATCTCGACGAGGCCGAGGCCGGCCAGGCATGGCCCGGGTTCCGGCTCACCGACTGGCCCGTCGCCATCTTCGACGGCACCGACACGCTGCTCGTGCGCCATCCCAGCCCTCCGCAGGGCTTCAAGCCGCTCCCCGGCCAGCCGGGCAGCTTCGAGTACGCGGGCCGCTACCCCGGTGTGGCGGGCAACTCGACCGTCGAGATCGGAGGCGTCCGAACGGCCACGGTCTTCGCGACGAGAGGGTCCCTGGACGAGAGCAGCCGCCTGGCCTACGTCGAGGAGCTGTTCCATGTCTTCTGGGGGCAGCGTCACGCCGACTTCCGGCCGAACGAGATGACGCGCTACTCGTACCCCGTCAAGGACCCGCGGAACCTCCAATCTCTGCTGGCCGAGGACGAGGCGCTCGCGCGGGCACTCGACATGGGCGACCTGACCCGGGCGGCGGCGTGGGCGGCGCAGGCCCTGCGACTCCGCGCACAGCGCACCGCGTTCCTCACCGCCGATGACCGCGCGTTCGAGGCCGGCCTCGAGATGATGGAGGGCACGGCGAACTACGTGGCCAGGGGGGCCGTGGGGCTGAAGCCCTGCGAGACCGCCAGGCGACTCCGCGAGGAGCGCGCCGCCGAGCAGATCCGGTGGCGCTACTACGATTCGGGCGCGGCCCTCTGCCTGCTCCTCGATCGCCTCCAGGCCGGCTGGAAGACGCGCATCGACGCCGAGCCCGGCCTGACGACCTTGGCGCTGCTCGACGCGGCGGTGAAGCGGACGGTCGCCCGCGCCGCGACTTTTTCGCCCGCCGAGATGGCGGGGTTCGAGAACCGCGCGGTCGAGGCGATCGCGCGGCTGACGTCGCACCAGCGCCGCGTTCGTTCCGAGATCGCGGAGCACGAGGGGCCCCGCGTGGTGATCGAGCTCGCCGGCGGCGCGGCCCCGTTCCGCATCCGTCGCTTCGATCCCCTCAACCTGCTCGTGCTCGACGCGGGAGAGGTCGTGCATCCCCGGAACATCACGCTCTCGGGGACGGCCGGGACGATCGAGGTCGCGAACCCGGCGTACGCACGAGGGTCCTTCGCCGGCCTCGTCGTGCTGACGGGCGCGGCTGGTCCCCACCCGCTGGCCGACGGTATCCGGACGGTGACCCTGGTCGGCTTGCGCGGTGCGCCGAGGGTCGACACGGCGGGCGGCCGGCTCGTCGTCGAGGCCGAGGGGGTGCGCATCGCGCTCGAGCGGGCGGAGTTCAAGACCGACGGCGACACGCTGCGGATCGTGGTGAGCGACGCCGCGCCCGGCGGCACGGAGGGACACGGCACTGCCATCCTGCAGCAGGTGTGAGCTGGGCCCCATGGGAGTGAAGGTGATGAACTCAGGCTACCCGGGTGTGGCGGCGAGTGCGTCAGCCGCGGCACCGGGGCGGGAACAGGGCGGTGAGAATCCCGCCCGCGTGGTGGCGCCAGGTGGCCGCGTTGTGACCCTCGGGCACCTCGAGGTAGTGGACGGTGTGGCCGGCGGCCGTGAACTCGTCCCGAACCGAGCGGGCGGTCGCCAGATTCGGCGCGTCGTAGAGGCCTGCGAGGATCGCGACCTCGAGGCCGCCGGCAGGCTGGGCCGCGAGCGTGTGGATGTCGGCGGGCTGGAGGCGGCGGCCGGGAATCAGCAGCCCGACGCGACCGTAAGCGGCCGTGCGGCCGACGGCGGCCGCGAGCGCGTCCTTCGCGCCGTACGACACCCCGAGGATCGCGCGCTCGCTGGCGTTTCGCGTCACGCGGTAGCGCGACGCCAGCCACCCGGGCAGCTCGCTGGCGAGGAACGTGCGCACGGCGACAGACACCTCGTCGTCACCCGCTCTTCCCGAGCCTGCGAACACGGCGACGACCGGCTCGATCGCCGCGTGCGCGATCAGCCAATCGAGCAGGCGAGGCCCGGCCCCCTCGCGTCCCCACTGCAGGCGATCGTGAAACACCGCGACCGGGTAGTGGCCGCCTCCCCCATAGCCGGGTGGCGTGTACACGATCACGGACACCGCTCCTGAGAGCGCCCGGCTCTCGACGGACGCCTCGATCACCCGGCCCGCCACAGCGACGGGTGAGTCGGTCACCTCAGCCGGAGGCACGTAGCCGGGTGTCACGAACTCGGAGGCGGGACCGCCGCCGCGGACCGGCGCGCGGCGGGGGTTGTGCGGATCGGTGCGGTAGTCCCCCGGCGCATAGGACACGAGGTACTCGACGCGCGCGCGGGGTGCGACGCGTGCGACGAGGACGCACCAGTCGGACAGGCGTCCCCGTCGGTCGCTCCTTTCCACGGGCGTCATCGCGCCGACCTCGAAGCTGAACCGATCGCCCGGTTGCTCGCCCCACCCGGTGGCGTCGGAGACGATGCGCGGTGGACGGCCACCCGCACTTCGCGCGAGGAACGTCACCTCGACCTCGCCGCCGGCGGTCGGTTCCCCGATGAGCGGGGTCGTCCTGCGCCCCGCCTCGATCTCGGCAATGGCGGTCTCGAGACGGCTCGCCGCCGTCGGCGCCTTCGAGCGTTGCGGCCCGGCGCGCGCCCACAACGCGACCGCAGCGAGAGCCGCAAGGCCGCCCAGCGCGAGGAACATCCAGGCGCGACCGCGCATCCTACCGCGCTCCCGCTGCCGCCCGGCGCTTCGCGTCCTCGATGATCGACGCGTCCGCCCAGTAGATGTCGCCGCCGCGCGTGAAGAACAGGTAGCGGCCGTCGGGCGACAGCATCTGGCAGTTGACGCCCGCGTCGTTGGTGTTGATGGCGGTCCCGAGGCTGACGAGCGGCGACCACGTGCCGTCAGCGGCGCGGAGGGTGAGGAAGAGGCCGGCCGCCGAACGGACCCGGCTGCGCGCGTCGAGGCTGACCGAGACGATCAGGTAGCTCTCGTCGGGCGCGATGAGCGCGTCGCCCTCGGGTTCCTCGCTGTTGACTGGGGCAGGCAGGCACTCGGCTTCCCCGTACCGCCCGTCGACAAGGCGCGATCGCCAGATGTCGCTGAGGCCCGGGCCACCGGGCCGTCGCGACTGGAAGTACAGCGTGCCGTCGCGGGTGAGGGAAGGATAGAACTCGTTGAAGCCCGAGTTGATGGGCGATCCCACGTTCCGCGGCTCGCCCCACTCGTCGCCCGACCGCTCGCACACCCAGATGTCGAAGTCCTTGGGCGTGTCACCCTCCAGCGGCCGGTTGGAGCAGAAGTAGAGCCTTCGCCCGTCGGCCGTGATGAACATGTCCACGTCGCTCCAGCGGCCCGAGAAGGAGGCCGGGCGGGGCGGGCTCCACCGGCCGTCCTCGAGCGCCATGCGCATGATCGTCCATCGGCGGTCCTCGCCGTGGACGGTGAAGTAGAACTCGCGGCCATCCGGCGTGAAGACGGCGTTCAGCTCGCGCCCCTCCGTCGAGACCACGCCTGCGGCGAACCGCATCGGAGTCGGGCCCGGCGGGGCCTGTCCCAGGTAGGGGCCCGTGAGCACCGGGAGTTCGTGCTGGCGCACGGCGTCCGCGGCGTCGAACGCAACGCGGAACCCGAGGCGGTGGATGGCATCGAGAGGCCCGCGGACGCCCGCGTGCAGGAAGAACGCGGGGAGGTCCCAGCCGCCGCCGCGGAGCGTGTGCACGGCCGGACCGGGCTCCACCCAGGCGCTCCCATCGGCCGGCGCCCCGTTGTAGCTGTCGTGCCAGGTGTCCTGCACCCATTCCGGCACGTTGCCGAGCATGTCGTAGAGGCCGAGGGCGTTCGGCCGCTTCAGCGCGACGGGGTGGGTCGTGCCGCCCGAGTTGTCCTTGATCCACCCTATCTCCTCGGCGGGGCCGTAGGGGTCTTCCTTGCCGTTCGCCCGACAGGCGTACTCCCACTCCGCCTCGCTCGGCAGCCGGTAGTGCCGGCCGGGATCGAGTGCGTTCAACTTCCGGATGAACGCCTGCGCGGCGTCCCAGTCGACCATCTCGACCGGTGCGTTCGGGCCCGCCTCCTGGAAGTGCGAGGGGTTGCTGCCCATCACCGCCTGCCACTGGCCCTGCGTCACCTCGGTGACGCCCATCCAGAAGGCCTTCACCTGGACGCGGTGGATCGGGCGCTCCCACTCGGGAACGTCCGCCCCCATGTCGAAGCTGCCGGCAGGGATCTCGACGAACCGCATCCCGAGGGGGTTCACGACTTCGGTCCCCCGCGCTTCGGCGGGCTCGACGAAGGCGCGCGGCGGTTGCGCCAGGGCCAGGAGCGCGAGGACGAGGACCATTCGTGACGGCACAACTGCACCTCCTGGAGCTATCTGACACCGATCCGCGGTCGGCGGTCCTCGGTTCTCCCTCCATTCCCCTTACACCCCTCCTTGCCGCCAAGCTGCTCGATGCCGCGGTCCACGCCTCGCCGAAGGTGGTCGCCCTGATCGGCGAACTGCGTGCGGAGTCGAGCGGTGCCGGCGAATGGCCACCGTGCCTGCGGCGGCGTCTAATGCGGCAGGAGGTGCCGATGTTTCGCTGGCGCGGCTTGGTCGTGGCGTTCATCATCGCGGCGTTCGCGGGGGGCGCCCTCGCACAGTCGGGATCGGATCGTGAGGGCTCGTGGACCGCCTTCATCGCCTGGTTCAAGACCGCGCCGGCCATGGGAAACCCGTTCGAGGACTACGCGGCCAAGTTGCAGCGCGACGGCAAGTCGGACCCGGAGATTCGGAAGGAGATGGCGCTGCTGACGGGCATGCTCGCCGAGCGGTCCGACTGGATCGGCGTCCACTTCGACAAGGTCTACTCCCGCCCCGTGACCGGCAACCCGGCCGCCGACGGCTTCAGCGCCGAGCCCAGCGCGTTCCTCGTCGAATCGGTCAAGAGCCTCAAGCCGGGGACGGCGCTCGACGCGGGGATGGGGCAGGGAAGAAACGCGGTCTACCTGGCGCGCCAGGGGTGGACGGTCACCGGCTTCGACATCGCGGCGGAAGCCCTGGCCGCCTCGCAGGCCAACGCGAGCAAGGCGGGCGTTCGACTGGAGACCGTCCAGGCCGGCTATGAGAACTTCGACTTCGGCTCGGAGCGGTGGGATCTGATCGTGCTGGCGTTCGCGTGGGCCCCGGTGGCCGACCCGGCGTTCGTGGCGCGGCTTCGGATAGCGCTGCGCCCGCATGGCCGGGTCGTCTTCGAGCATTTCGTGGTTTCCGAGAGGCCGCCGGGGCCCAATATCACCAAGGTCCTCGCGCCGAACGAGCTGCGCGCCTGCTTCAAGGAGTTCGAGATCGCTTCGTACGAGGAGGCCGACGGCACGGGCGACTGGGGCGGCCCGGGCTCGCGCCTGGTGCGCATGGTGGCGGTGAAGCGGTAGGAACGATCTACTTGCGGTCGAGCGCGGCGTACTCGCGGCGGGCCTGGTGCAGCACGGGCAGATCCGGGTCGGCGTTCTTCCACCCCTCGAAGAACTGCTCGTAGGCTCGCCGGCTGGCGGCGATGTCACCCGCGCGGGCCAGCGTTCTCGCCAGGCCCAGCCGGGCGTGGGGCAGGAACTTCCGACCCGAGTCGATCGTCGGGTGCGCCAGGATCCTCTCGAACGCCGCCCTGGCGTTCGCCCAGTCGCCGTTGCGCACCTGCACCAGTGCGCGCATGTACAGCGGCTCGAAGCCGTACCCGTAGCCCAACTCGAAGGGTTGAAGCGGAGCGAGCAGGTCGAGCGCCTCGCGGGCCCGGCCGCGGCTGGCGGCGATCGCTGCCCGGTGCGTGCGCGCCAGCGTTTCACCCCACAGACCAGGCCTGCCTTTCCGGTCGACCTCGTCCAGCAGGCGCTCGGCCACGTCGAACCGGCCGGCGGTGATCGCCGCCGTGGCGGCCTCCACCTTCGCGATTGGCCCCAGGGGGTGCCGAAGCTCGGCCTCGACCCGGCGCATCGCCCGCGCGTCGAACCCGCCCAGCGCCTCGTACCGAGCCATCCGCAGGCGCATCCTGGCCGGCAGGTCCGACAGGTCCCCGACTTCAGGAGGGTGCGGGTCCTGCGCGTTCCTGGCGACGGCCCAGGCTTCGACTTTCGCCAGCGAGTCGATCGCATCCCGAAGCCGGCCGTCCTTGATGGCCTCTTCCGCGTCGAAGTCGGGGAAGTCCGGCAACTCGGGGTGCTGGGCCGCCCACGCCCGCACCCGTGCCAGCAAGGGACGGTCGTCGGCCGCCATCCCGCACAGGAGCAGGGAAAAGTGCAGGTCGAGGGAAGCAGGGCTGAGGACGATCCCTCTCTCGGCAACCTGCCTGGCCTCGGCGACCCGGTTCGTGTAGACGTAGGCGCGCGCAGCCATGGCGATCGTCGGCGCGCTGTCCGGCTCGAGGCGCAGGGCCTCCAGGGCTTCGCCCAGCGCGGCCTCGTACCGCCCGGAGGCGTCCAGGTACTCTCGCGCGAGGTCGCGGCGCGCGGCGGCGCGCCGCGGGTAGGAGCGGGTCAGGAGTTCCAACGCCTCCATGACCCGTACCGCGTCGAGGGTCACGTACCTGTGATACGCGGCTTCGATCTCCAGCCGCTCCGGCAGGGTGACGCGCTGCCGGAGCGCGTAGGCCCTCT
This sequence comes from uncultured Acidobacteriota bacterium, assembly GCA_963813585.1. Taxonomy (GTDB): domain Bacteria; phylum Acidobacteriota; class Vicinamibacteria; order Vicinamibacterales; family Fen-181; genus JARKSS01. The sequence goes on along the minus strand of CAWEZL010000001.1, from coordinate 4,265,458 downwards.
GCAAGGACGCGACGCGCCCGGTGCTCCAGTCGGCCACGCCCAGCCGGCTGTGCGCGAGGGCGAAGTCGGGGTCGAGGCCGACGGCCTCGCGGTAGAAGCCCTCGGCGACTTCCACCTGCCCGCGATCCCTCGCCATGTCGCCGCGGCGCAACGCCCGCAGGGCGTCCAGCGAGAACGTGGTCGCTTCGACGATCGGGACACCGTAGCGCTGCAGCGAGGCAGGCGGTTCCCCCACGGCCCGGCGAATCTCGACCGCCGCTCGCTGCAACCCCGCCAGCACCTGTTCCTTGCGGTCGGTCGTCACCTGTCGGCGTGCCAGCACACGGCCGGTCCCGCAGGCGACCGCCTCGAGGCCGATGGCGTACTGGCGGCCGAGCGACGCGATCGAGGTCACGATGAGCGCGCGCCCGCCGACCCGCTCGCAGATCTCCATGCCCACCTCGCGCGTCACCGCCGTGTCCGCCGGACGCTTCATCATCTGGAGGACTTCCCGGATACGCGCCGGCGAGAGCAGGCCCAGGTAGGGCGACTGCTCCATCTGGATGGCCATCGCCAACGGGACCGCCTCGTCGAACACCGCGTCGCCCGTGTGGTTCTCGAAGGCGAGCAGCACCGTGTCCTGCTCGGTCAGCACCTTGGCGGGCACGCGCGTGATCATCACGACCGCGACGATGGCTGTCACCAGGGCCGCCAGGGCGGCGCCCATCCACAGGCCTTTCCGACGGCGCACGGGGGCGTCAGAACCGGGCGGCGCGGGCGCTTCGGGCGCGAGTGGCGCGGGCGCTTCGGGCGCGAGGGGCGCGGGCGCTTCGGGCGCGAGTGGCGTGGGCGCCTCGGGCCCGGGCGGCATGGGCGCCGGAGCTTCCGAGGCCGACGTGATGTCCGGCAGCGCGGCGCCCGGCAGCGTGGCGTCGTCCCGAGACGGCCGCGGTAACCAGGCCACGGGGGCGATCAGCCGATAGCCGCGCTTGGGGATGGTTTCGATGAACCGCGGCTGCTGGGCGTCGTCGTGCAGGAGCTGGCGCAGCTCGGCGACGCACCGCGAGAGACCGGACTCGGCGATGAACTGCCCGGGCCAGACCTCGGCGAAGATCTCGTCCTTGAGCACGATCTCGCCATGCTGCCGGGCCAGGCAGACGAGCAGGTCCACGAGCTGCGGGCGCAGCTTGACGACCGTGTCCCCCCGCGACAGGTGGCAGGCTTTCGGCTCGACCAGCCAATCGCCGACGGTGAACGGGACCAAGCGGAGAGCGGACGGGGAACCAGGTGCCATCAGGACGACCGACGGCCACCACTATAGCGCTCCGCCCCGGCGCACGGAAGGGAGCCATGTTCGGCCGGCGTGCGTCTAAGCTCACTGTGAAGCCCGCCCTCCCGGTGGTCGCCGCCTGCGCGCTCGCCCTCGGGGGAATCGGCCCTGCCCGAGGGCCGGGTGGCGACGACCCCATCGCGCTCGTCCGGTCGTATTTCGCGGCCGCCGACGTCGCCTCGCGCCAGGCTGCCGCGTCGCGCGTTGCCGCGCATCCCGACTACCGCCCTTCGCGGCTGCGCGACTGGCTGCACGCGGGCGCCCCGTTCGAGGCGCTGGCCGCGGGGTTCCACGAACTCCAGGTCAACGTGGGCGACGCCCGGACCCGCAGCGTGACCCTCGTCGTCCCCGAGGGGTACCGGCCCGATCGCCCCTGGCCCCTCGTCTACGCGCTCCACCCGTCGGGCGAGCCGGCCGAGCGGTGGGCCCGCGAGATGCAGCGGACGCTGGGGAGGCGCGCCGCGGAGTTCCTGATCGCGTCGCCCGAGTACCAGCAGAACTACATCGCGGCCAAGCCGCCATTCGTGGCCGAGCACCCGGCCATCCTCGACGCCGTCGCGCGGAAGGTGCACGTGGCGGCCGACCGCGTCTACCCCTTCGGCTACTCGAAGGGGGGCTTCGGCGCGTGGTTCGTCGCTCTCTACTACCCGGACCGGGTCGCGGGCGCGATCGCGATGGCCGCCGGCTTCGACGTCGCGCCGGGCAACGACGGTTTCTGGACGCTGCTGGTGCCCAACGTCGCGCATACGCCCGTGCTGAACACGTGGGGCGAGAAGGACCCGCTGGTCGCGCGCGGCCTCGACGAGAAGCCGGCGGGCACGTTTGCCGAGTCGAACCGGCTGTTCGAGCGCGAGGTGGGCGGGATGGGGCTGCCGATCGTCAATGTGGAGGTGCCGGGTGGCGTCCACAACGGGCTGGTCCCGCCGCCGCTGCCGATCGTCCGCATCCTCGAGACGCGTCGCGAGGAGGACCCGAAACGGGTGAGCCACACCTTCCGTCACCTGCACCAGGCGTCCTGCTACTGGCTGGAGGGCCTGAGCTGGGTTGGCGAGTCGTGGGGCGATCCTCCTCCTCCTCCGCTCGCGGCCCGCCACGGCGAGTCGGAGGCGCAGGCGCTGGCCCGCACGCTGGAACCGCTGCTCGGGCGGCTGACGGGGGAAATCGACGGCCAGGCGATTCGCGTCACGCGGCGCCACATCGGCGAGCTGGTGGTCTGGCTGGGCGACCGGACGATCGACTGGAACCGCGCGGTGACCCTCGAGGTGGACGGCGTTACGGTCTTCAACGGCCCCGTGGCCCGCGATCCGGCCGTCGCGCTGGCCCGCGCCCGCGCCACGATGGACTTCGAGGCGCTCCGTTTCGCCGGCATCCACGTGGACGCGTCCGGCAAGGCATCGCTCGTCACCGCCGCGACGGTCCCCGACCCTCCCTGGCGCGCGGCGCGATGGCGCCCAAGCGTTTCGAAGGGAAATCGAGGCCGGATGTAAGCGCGGTCCCCTCCGATCAGCGTCAGACTCGTCGTGGCGTCCCTCGTGGACTTTGTGGACTGACGCGAGGAGAATCATCTCATGCTGACACTACTCCTGGCGTTCTGCTGCGCGATGGAGGCGGCTCCGCCCGAACAGGCCGCGGCCACCGCCGACGCGGACAAGGCCGCGATCATCGAGACCGTTCTGAACTACGCGGACGGCTTCTACGAGGGATCGGCCGAGCGCATGACGAAAGCGGTGCACCCCCTCCTGAGCAAGCGAGCCCTGATGCCGGCCGCGGAGGGAGGGCCGTCGAAGCTGTCCACGATGAACTCGGAGATGTTGATCGAGCTCACGCGCGCGGGCCGCGGAAAGCTCCCGCCCGAGCAGCGCGGCGTGAAGGCCGAGGTCCTCGACGTCTCAGGCGACCTCGCCACCGCCCGCGTGTTCACGGTGCAGTTCAACGACTACCTGCACCTGATTCGGACCGACAACGGGTGGCGGATCCTGAACGTCCTCTGGCGCCCGCCCGCGAAGACCGTGACCGAGCCCGACCGCCCGTCGCTGGCCGCCGTGACGCGGGACTACCTGGCCGCGATGGCGGGGAAGAACGGTCAGGCCGTGCTGGAGGTGCTGCACCCCGCGGTCACGTTTCGCGTCGTCGGCGCCTCGCCCGCCGGTTCGCGCCTGGTCGTGCAGGACGCGCTGGCGGAGTACGTCGCCGACCTCGTGAACGCCGGGCGGATGCCGCTGCCGCCGGATGCGGGCGGCACGGGGACGGTCGCGTTGCTGGATGCCTACGAGGACATCGCGACCGTCAAGCTGTCGGCCGGCCCGTTCCTGCAGTACGCGCACCTCGGCAGGCTGGCGGGACGGTGGCGGGTCATCAACGCGCTCACCTTCGTGCAGCCGCCGCCCAAGCCGGGCGACTGACCGCCGTGTCCTTCCGCGGCTTGCTGGCCGCGCCAGGGGGCAACCATGCGCAGGCTGGTGTCGCGCGCGGCCTTGGTCGCGCTCGTGGTCGTCACCCCCGGTGCGGCAGGCGGGCGGCGGGTGGCGGCCGCGCAGGCGCCGACGAGGGTGGCCGTCGCACCGGTGGACGTCCAGAAAGGGGACGGCACGCCGGAGGTCACCGACATCGTCATCGGGCAGTCGTTCTCGTTCGAGTCGAAGATCCTGGCGCAGCCGGTCCGCCTGGACATCGCGCTGCCCCCCGATTACGCGACGAGCCGGGATCGCTACCCGGTCCTCCTGGCCTTCCAGAACCCCGCGACGAGCGTGATTGGCGTCGTGGACGCCATGAGCCGCGCCGCTGCCGTACCGAACATGATCGTGGTCGCCGCCGCGGTGCCGGGCGACCTGTTCTCGCTCTATCCGAGGGAGGGCCTGGAGGGTTCGGGCCGCGGCCCACAGGTTCTGGAATTCCTGCGGAGCGAGCTGGAGCCTCTCATCGACGCCCGGTATCGCACGGTGCCGTATCGGATCCTGCTGACCCATTCCGCCAGCGCCCTCTTCAGCCTCTGGGCGCTGTTCGCAGACCCGGAGGCGATCCAGGCCGTGCTCGCGGCCGGGCCGATGTTCGCCGAGGCCGACTTCGCGCGGGTCGCCGGCATGATCGCGCGCGCCCTGGCCTCGCGGCCGGCGCGGCCACAGTTCCTGTTCTTCACGCAGGGCAACCAGCCCGAGCTCGCCCCCGGTCTCGCGGCCTTCCGGGACCTGCTCACCGCTCGACAGCCGCCCGGCCTCACGTGGGAATTCGATCCCGAGCCGATGGCGAACCACAACTCCCTCGGAATCCGCACCCTCTATGACGGCCTCTGGAAGCTGTACGCGGACTGGTCGTCCCTCCCCGAAACCGTGGCGGCGGGGGGCGGCGTGGCGATTCGCGCCCACAGGAAGACCCTGGCGGATCGGTTTGGCTATGACATCGGGGTGAGCCGCCTCGCCGACTCCTTCGTCCGGGCCACGTGGACCGCCCAAGGAAGGCACGACGCGGTGATCGCGCTGACGCAGTTCGGCTGCGACGAATCTCCGAGTGATTACTGGCCGCGCATCCGGCTCGCTCTCGCCTGCGTCGAGGCTGGCCGGTGGAAGGACGCCGTGGCCGCGTGGGAGGCCGCCGTCGTGGTGGCCAGGGCAAACGCTCCGGCGCAGGAACTGCAGCGGATCATGCCGATGCTCGAGCGGCGGCTGGCCGAGGCCCGGCGAAGGACGACCAGAACGTGGTCGCGCATGGAGAGCGGCACCACGCAGGGGCTGGTTGGCGTCTGGGGCACTTCCGGGCGGGACGTGTTCGCCGTGGGGGGGCAGGGAACGGTCCTGCACTTCGACGGCCGGGCCTGGTCGCGCACGCCGGTTGAGGGTGAGCCCCACCTGATCGCCGTATGGGGCGCGTCGGACCGCGACGTCTTCGCCGTCGGCGACGAGGGCGTCATCCTCCATTACGACGGCCGCGCGTGGACCGCGATGGAGAGCGGCACCACGATGAACCTGATCGGCGTCTGGGGGGCCTCGGGCCGGGACGTGTTCGTCGTGGGCTACGGCGGGACGCTGTTGCACTACGACGGCAGCACGTGGACGCCGATGGCCGCGGGGGCCACCGGTGACCTGAACGGCGTCTGGGGCTCCGGCCCCGAGGACGTGTTCGTCGTCGGGGGAGCGGGGACGATCCTCCACTACGGCGGGGGGGCCGCGAAGGACTGACGGTCCCCATCCGGCGGCCCGCTTTCATGCTACGCTCCCCGTTGGCGCTCCAAATCCATTCATCGCCCCGTTAACGGATCGGGCCCCGATCCACTACCGAAGGAGGAGCCATGCGGATCGTCGTCGCCTCGTTGACCCTGGTCGCGCTGGCGCTCGTCGGCGTCGCGGGCCAGTCGGGCCCCACCGTGACACCGCAGAACAGCGGCACGGCGAATCGTCTCCAGGCCATCAGCCCCGTGACGCCCCGCATCGCCTGGGCGAGCGGCGTCGGCGGGACGTTCGCCGTAACGACCGACGGCGGCGCCACCTGGCGCTCCGGCGTCGTCGCGGGCGCCGAGGCGTTGCAGTTCCGCGACGTCGAAGGGGTGAACGCCCGCGTGGCGTACCTGCTGTCGGCCGGCGTCGGCACCGACTCGCGGATCTACAAGACAGAGGACGGCGGCGCAAGCTGGACGCTGCAGTTCCAGAACGAGGACCCGAACGGCTTCTACGATTGCTTCGCGTTCTGGACCCAGCAGCGCGGCATCACCATGGCCGACGCGATCGACGGCCGCTTCCCGATCGTGCGGACACTCGACGGGATGACATGGGAGGACATCGGCGACAACCTGCCGCCGGCGCAGGCGGGCGAGGCGGCGTTCGCGGCGAGCGGCACGTGCGCCGCGACCTGGGGCGGCCAGCACGGCTGGCTCGCCACCGGCGGCGCCGCGGAGGCACGCATCCTGGCGACCGAGGACGGCGGTGACACGTGGGAGGCCTACAACCTGCCCATCGTCCACGGCACCCCGATCTCGGGCGCGTTCAGCGTGGACTTCCGCGACCCGTTCCGCGGCATTGTCGGCGGCGGCGACCTGGCCCTGCCGGACGCCTTCACCGACAACGTGGCGCGGTCGGTGGACGGAGGCCGGACGTGGGAACTCGCGAACCACCCCACGTTCACGGGTGCCATCTACGGCCTCACGTACGTGCGGGGGCGCGAGACGACCGTCGTGGCCACCGGCCCGGGCGGCGTGTCGTGGTCGCCGGACGAAGGGGAGACGTGGAACGCCGTGCCCGACCTCACCGGCTTCTGGGCCGTGGCGTTCGCCAGCCCGCAGGCCGGCTGGCTGGTGGGAACCAACGGGCGGATCATGAAGCTGAGCTTCTAGCAGGGCCAGTCGCAACGCCCGGCCTCAACGGAGAACGCCGAACGGAGAACGGAGAGCGTGTCGCATTCTCCGTTCTCCGTGATTCGTCAGAGGCCGCTCAGGCCACGTACATCGGCTGCCGCGACGAGAGGCGCGTCCACCCGCGCACGACCCGGTAGAGCACCCACAGGCCGATGACGACGATCGCCAGCCACTGGGTGAGGAACCCGACCACCACGAGCATCAGCGGGACCGAGATGATCGTGGCGAGCACAATCCAGCCCAGGGCGGACCAGAATGTCCGGATCTGCCAGCGGAAGTGCGACTCGAGGAACGTCCCGCGCACGCGGCTCCGCCGGACGTAGTTCAGGATCACCGCGACGATCGACGGCAGGCCGAACAGGAACGACGTCACGATCGCGGCCGATGTGGCCACCCCGAGCACGACGCCGAACGCGTGCAGCGCGTAGATGACGTGCGTCCAGGTGATGTCGGATGGGTCGGCGACGACGATGGTCGTATTGGGCGCCTGGTTCATTTTCTGATCTCTCCGTTCTCCGCTTCCACCCTGTCCCTTCCTACGCCGGTTCGCCCTCCCCGGTTGCGATGGAACCAACCCTTGCCCGCCTGCGTTTCATTCGGTAGCGGGTCGTGTCGGCCGCCGGCGCGGGCTCCGATCGCCGCTCCGGCTGCTGCCGGCGCCCGGGTTCGGACGTGAGAGAGTGTTGAATTCAAGATCTGACGCCATTCACGTGGGGGGCTCGACCATGATCTTCCGTTCTCGGCAGGTGTTCGGGCTGGCTGTCCTGGCGGTCGTCGTCGGCTTCGCGACCGTCTCGCCGGCCGCGGCGCAGGCGACCGAGGGCTCGTTCGACCGCACGCTGAAGGTGAGCGGTCCGGTTGACCTCGAGATCCGGTCGGGCTCCGGGAGCATCCGGGTCGTTCCCGGGGCCGGCGATGCGGTGAGGGTCTCGGCCCGTATCCGCGCCGGCTGGTCCTGGTTCTCCCGCAACGCCGCCCAGCGCATCCGCGAGATTCGAGCGCAATCCGCCCATCGAGCAGTCCGGCAACCTCATCCGGGTGGGCCGCCAGACCGACCACCAGCTCTTCCGCAACATCAGCATCACCTACGACGTTACCGTGCCGGCGCAGACGACGGTCGACGCAAGGAGCGGGTCGGGCTCGGTGGACGTGGGTGACCTCGAGGGCCCGGTCGAGGCGCACAGCGGTTCCGGGAGCATCGTGGTTGGGCGCGTGGCCGGGGCGGTGGTGGCGAGCACCGGGTCGGGCGGCATCGACGTGCGTGGGGCCCGAAGCCTCGAGGCGCGCGCCGGCAGCGGCTCGATCGAGGCGACGGGGATTGGCGGGCCGGTGACTGCGCACAGCGGGTCGGGCGGCGTTCACGTGGAGCACGTCGGACAGGGCGACCTCGACGTCTCGTCCTCATCGGGTTCCGTCACCGTGACAGGGATCGACGGGGCCGCCCGGGTCTCGTCGTCCAGCGGGGGCGTGGACGTCGAGGGACGCCCGGCAGGCCCCTGGACCATCCACTCCTCGTCCGGCACCGTCGTCCTTCGCCTGCCGCCGAACGCGGCGTTCGACCTCGATGCCCGTGTGAGCTCGGGCGGGATCGACCTGTCGCACCCGGTCACGGTGAGCGGCCGGGTGGACCGGCGCCACGTGCAAGGCAAGGTGCGCGGCGGCGGCTCCCTGGTGGAGGTGCATACCTCGTCGGGGGGCATCCGGATCGAGTAGGGGTCACGGGTAGAGCAGGGGTCACGGGATCTTGGGCAGGATGCCGCGCTCGATGTAGATGGGCCGGACCAGCTCGCGCAACTGCGGTAGCTGGCGTGCGAACGCCACGCCGCCGAGGATGCACGCGCAGCCCCCGAGCAGGATCGTGCGCGGGACGCCGATGTGCGAGGCCAGGCCGCCGGCGAGCAGGCTGCCGAACGGCGCGGTCCCCATGAACGCCATCGTGTAGAACGCCATCACGCGCCCCCGCATCTCCTCCCGCAGGATGGTCTGCAGGATCGTGTTGCTGGACGCCAGCTGCACCACGAAGCCCGCCCCGGTGACGACCATGAGGGCCATCGAGAGCGGGATGCGGCGCGACAGCGAGAACGCGATCAGGCCGCAGCCGAACAGCGCGGCCGCCGACGCGATGACGCGGCCGAGGCCGAGCACGCTGCGCCGCGTGGCGAGATACACCGCGCCGCCCAGGGCCCCGACGCCCGTCGCCCCCATCAGGAACCCGAGCGTGCGCGGGCCGCCGTGCAGCACGTCAGCCGCCATGATCGGCATCAGCACCGTGTACGGCATCCCCATCAGGCTGATCAGCGCGAGCAGCAGCAGGATCGATCGGATCGGCGCAAAGCCGAACGCGTAGCGGAAGCCCTCGCCCAGCTCCACGAGGACGCGCCGGCCGGCCGGCCGCGGACCGGCGGGCGCCAGCCGCATCATCAGCAGCGAGGCAATCACCGCCAGGTACGAGAACCCGTCGAGCAGGAAGCACCAGCCCTCGCCCGCCAGCGCCATCAGCACGCCGGCAACCGAGGGACCGACCAGCCGCGCGAGGTTCACCATCGACGAGTTCAGTGCGATCGCGTTCGGCAGGTCGGCCCGGTCCTCGACCATGTCCACGACGAAGGCCTGCCGGGCGGGCGTGTCGAAGGCGTTGATCACCCCCTGCAGCGCGCTGAGCACCAGGACGTGCGTGACGGTGATCGTCCCGGTGAGCGCGAGCCCCGCCAGGGCCAGCGACTGCAGCATCGACAGCACCTGCGTGGCGACCAGCACGCGGTACCGGTCCCAGCGGTCCACCCACACCCCGGCGAACGGCGCGAGCACGAACGTCGGGATCTGGCCTGCGAAGCCGACGATGCCGAGCGTGGCCGCCGAGCCGGTCAGCCGATACACGAGCCAGCTGGTGGCGACGCGGGTGATCCAGGTGCCCACCAGCGACAGGCCCTGGCCGGTGAAGAAGAGCCGGTAGTTCCGGTGCGAGAGGGCGCGGGCCGCGAAGGGCAGGCGGCGCGGCGTCATGGGGCGGGTGGGGACAAGCGGGGGCGCATGGATCGATTGTAGGATATGCGGCGAGCCGCGGAGGGCACACGATGTCGCAGACCGTCCTCGTCGTCCTGGCCAGCATCCTCTTCAACCTCGGTGGCGTGTCCCAGGAGCGGTGGGCGCCCGACCGCCCCGAGCCGGGATCGGCCGAGGCGATCGCCAGGTTCACCACCGAGCCGCGCTTCGGCAACCCCTGGGTCGCCTACCTCCCCGACTCCGACATCGTGCCGTCGCCGGCCGAGTTCCTCGGCCACGTCGTGGGCGCCCCGGGCGAGCTGTCGAGGACGCCGCAGATCTACGGCTACTTCCGTGCGCTCGCCAAGGCCTCGCCGCGCGTCCGCGTCGAGACGATCGGCACCTCCGACGAGGGGCGCGAGATCCTGCTGGTGGCCGTCGCCGACGAGAAGTCGATCGCCGACCTCGCCCGCCTGAAGGCGGCCGCCGCCGCGCTGGCCGACCCGAGGACAACGACGCCCGAGGCCGCCGAGGCGCTGATCGCCACCGCCCGGCCGTTCTACTACCTCAACGCCGGCCTGCACTCGAGCGAGACCGGCAGCCCCGAGATGGTGATGGAGCTGGCCTACCGGCTCGCGGTTTCGGAGCAGCCGATGATCAAGGCCATTCGCGAGAACGTGGTCGTGCTCATCAATCCGGTGTCCGAGCCCGACGGTCGCGATCGCTTCGTGGACTGGTTCTACCGGCACCTGAAGGGGAAGACCGACTACGAGACCCTGCCGCCCGACTCTCCGCCCTATTGGGGCCGCTACGTCTTCCACGACAACAACCGGGACACGCACCAGCGCGCGCTCGAGACGACGCGCGCGGTGCACCGCGCGTTCTACGAGTACCACCCGGTGGCGGTCCACGACCTGCACGAGTCGATCGCCCTGCTGCAGACGTGGAACGGGACGGGCCCGTGGAACCCGAACCTCGACCCGATCGTGCTGGGCGAGATGTTCGACATGTCGTTCGCCGAGGTGCGCCAGGCCACCTCGATGGGCATGCCGGGCGTGTGGACCTGGGCGTTCGGCGAGGGCTTCGGCCACCACTACACCGAGTCGGTGGCCACCAACCACAACGCGATCGGCCGCGGCTACGAGACGTTCGGCAACGGCAGCGCCGAGACGATGGAGCGCGTCCTGAGAAACGAGCGGTACCTGGGGCAGAGGGTGACCAAGGCAGAGTGGTACCGGCCGCTGCCGCCGCCGCGCAGGTTCATGTGGTCGCTGCGCAACAACGTCAACTACATGCAGACCGGCTGCCTGGCGATCCTCGACTACACCGCCGTCCACGCGAAGGAGATGCTGCGCGCCTTCTACCGGAAGGGCTTCAACTCGTGGCAGAAGGGGGTCAAGGAGAAGCCGTACGCGTTCGTCATCCCGGACGGGCAAGGCGACCGGTTGCGGGTGGCGCAGATGGTCAACCTGCTCCGCGCCCAGCACATCGAGGTGTCACGGGCGGCGGCCGACATCGCCGTCAAGGAAGGGGCCTTCGTGAAGGGGAGCTTCGTCGTGCGGCTCGACCAGCCCTACCGCAACTACGCGGTCGACCTGCTCGCCCCGCAGGAGTTCCCGGACGATGCGGAGTACCAGCCCTACGACGACGTCTCGTGGGCCCTGCCGGTGCACTACGGGGTCGAGGCGACGCCGATCGGCGACGAGCGCATCAGGCAGGTGCCGCTCGAGATGGTGACGGCCGACCTCCAGCCGTCCGGCGCGGTGGTGGGCGAGGGCGCGGCCTACCTGCTGAAGGACACCGGGCAGGAGGCGCTGCTCGCGGCGCGGGCGCGCCTCGCGGCGTTCACCGTGGAGATCGCCGAGCGCGCCTTCACGGCCGGGGGCGTCGAGTACCCGGCCGGCTCGTGGGTCATCCCCGCGCAGCCCGGCCTTCGGCCTGCGCTCGCGGAGGTGGCCAGGGAGCTGGCGCTCGAGTTCGTCGGGGTCAAGGCGGTCGGCGGGGGCGCCGGCCCTGCTCACGCGGCGCCCATTCCACGGCTCGCGGTCTGGCACGCGTGGGCCGACACGCAGGCGGCCGGCTGGGTGCGCCGCACGCTCGACCTCGAGAAGGTGCCGTACGACTACCTCCGCGACGACGACATCCGCGCGGGCGGGCTGAAGGCCCGCTACGACGTCATCGTCTGGCCCGAGAACGAGCTCGACCTGCAGGACCAGATCCAGGGCCTCGACCGCCGGTTCTCACCGCTCGCGTACACGAAGACCGACCAGTCTCCGACACACGGCGTCCCCGACGCCTCCGACGACATCACCGGCGGGATCGGCTGGACGGGGATGGCGAACCTGCAGCGGTTCGTCGAGGAGGGCGGCCTCCTGATCACGCTCGGGAACGGCTCGGCCCTCGCCCTCGATGGCGGGCTGGTCCGCGGCGTCTCGCACGCGCGGGGTGGCAGTGACGTGTGGACGCCGGGGGTCGAGCTGAGGGTGAAGTTCGCGCGCCCCGATCACCCCATCGCCTACGGCTACGCGGAAACCGGCTCCGTCTTCCGGGCCGGTTACCCGGTCTACCGGGTCCGGCCTGCGGACCGGCGGTGGACGGTCCTGCAGTGGGGCACGAAGCCGCCCGAGGAGGACCGCGAGGACGAGGCCGGGCAGCAGAAGGAGGAGAAAGCGAAGGAGCGCGAAGACGAGGAAGACGAGGACATGGTGGTGAGCGGCGGCGCCAAGGGAGAGGACGCGCTCGAGGGGCGCCCGGCGATCCTCGACGTCCCGGTTGGCAGGGGGCGGATCGTCGCTTACAACTTCAACCCCCTGCACCGCGACCTGAACCGGTCGGACTACCGCCTGCTCTGGAACGTCATCCTGAACTGGAGCGCCCTCGGGGATGACGATGCGACTGGTCCCGAACGCCTGGCGCAGAGCTACCGGTAGCCGATCTCGACTGCGATGAAGAGCAGGACGAGCGCGGTCGGAACGTAGACGAACACCGCAAACTTCGCCGACGCCTTGACGTATCGGAAGAAGTTGACGCCGGCCATCGAGCAGATCGTGAAGGCGATCCCGTCCCACGGCATCCAGAAGTTGAACGCCCCGCTCGCCATCTGGAAAGCCAGGACGACGATCTGCTTCGAGAAGTGCAGGACGTCCGCGAGCGGCGCCAGGATCGGCATCACCGTGGCGGCGGTTCCCGACGCGCTCCCCAGAAGGGCCGCGGTGGCCGCGCTGATCCCGAACATCACGTAGGCGATGACGAACTGCGGCACGCGCCCCAGGTAGCTGGCGAAGTAGTTGAGGATGGTGTCGAGGACCTGCGAGTCGTGCAGGATGAAGTAGAGGATCTGCGCGGCGCTCATCATGATGACCGCGATCACCACGCTGCGCCAGCCCTCGATGTTCTTGTCGATCATCTCGCTGACCGACAGCCCGCCCACCAGCGGCACGACGATCCCCATCCAGAAGTAGAGGCCGCCGATCTCGGTGAAGCCCCACTCGTACCGCAGCAGGCCGACGATCAGGATGACGAAGGTGCCGAGCAGCACCACGAGCGCCAGGGCGCGCCGGCGCGTCATGGCCGCCGCCGTCGAGGCGTCGGGCGACGCGCGCAGCCGCCTGCGGTTCTCCACGTCCTCTTCGGCCGAGAGCGACAGGGTGGGATCCCGGCGGACCCGGCGCGCGTACCGGATGACCACCGCGCTCGTGATCGACATCAGCACCGCGAAGCAGACGACGCGAAATCCCGTCCCCGAGTAGAGCGGCACGCCGGCGAGCGCCTGGCCGATGGCCACGGTGTAGGGGTTGGTGATCCCGCAGGCGAACCCGACGGCGATGCTCCAGTACATGACGAACACCGCCGACATCGAGTCGAACCCCATCGTCAGCATCAGCGGTGTGATGACGAGGATGAAGGGGATGGCCTCCTCGTACATCCCGAAGGTCGCCCCGCAGAGCCCGAGCGCGAAGACGATGATCGGGATGAAGGCGATGCCGAAACGCCCGGTCTTGCGCACCAGCATGTGGATGCCGGCATCGATGGCGCCCGTGCCGATCACCGCGGTCATGGCGCCGGCCGACAGCAGGATGACGAACGAGCGGTCGGCCCCCTCGAGGGCGCCGCGCATGAAGACGGTCCAGAGCTCGCTGAAGCCCTGCGGGATGGCCGGCACGTAGTGGAACGAGCCCGGTACGACGATGGACCGGGTGTGCCCCATCACGTCGATGGTGCGGCGGTCGAACGCGCCGCCGGGGATGACGAACGTCAGCAGCGCGAAGAACACGCACAGGAAGAAGAGGACCACCAGCGGGTTCACCTTCCCCATGGCGTCCACGAACCGCTGTCGCCAGGTCAGGTCGCGGGCCGGGCCGCCCTCACTATTCCTCGTTGAAGGCACGGGTCTTCACCTCGCGCAGGAGCGCCCCGAGCGTGCGGATGGCCGCCGACGCCCGCCGGCAGTCGAAATCGGTCAGCAGCGTCGCGCACTCCGGCGCCGCGAGCCCCCGGCTGTGCGCCTCGACCGCCGCGAGATCGCGAAAGGTCTCGGCCTCGAAGGCGCTCCACGTGCCGCGAACCAGGGTGGCGCAGGCCGGGTACCGGTAGTCCACGAGCCTTGCCAGCTCGGCGAAGCGCCAGTAGGCCGAGTGTTCCGTGTACTCTCCGCCGGAAGTCGCGTAGTGTGATTCGACCCGGCGGATGCCGACGTGAAACGGGACGAACACCCCCGTGAGCGGCGTCGAGAGGCAGCACCACATCCGGTGGGCCACGCCGTCCGGCAGGCTCCCGTTGGGTTGGAGGACCGTCGCGGCCTCGGTGCGCATCATGGCCACGGTGCGGACCTCGGTTCGAAACGGCGACCCGTCGGGGCGGGTGCGGTACAGCGGCGTGCCCTCGTAGACCTCCCGCAGCAGCGACATCAGCTCCGCCGGGCCCAGCCTGGGCATCCCGGCCGCGCGGGCTTCGAGCACGTCGTGCCGATCCAGGTTGTAGCGGTCGGCCTGGCTGGCGGGGTCGCCGTACTTCGCGGCGAAGTCGGGGATGCGGTAGCAGTTCGCCCTCACCGACACCTCGTCGTCGTCCACCCGCCGCACCGACCACTTCCCATCCCGCGCCATTTCCAGCCACCACGCCTCGTCGGGATCGGCGACCGCGATCATGGTGCCCGAGTCACAACTCAGGCCGCGTCGCTCGCACAGGTCGCCGATGAGGGCGACCCCCACGCTCGCCGACGCCGCGCGCTCGAGCACGAGCTGCATGAACTCGGTCCAGATGACCCCGCCCGGAACCACCTCGAACTGCCGCTCCGCCGGGACCCCGCCCATCGTCGCCATGTTGTTGGCGACGGCGACGCCGTGCTCGTTGATGCCGGAGGTGTGATCGCCGGGGAAGTGGCGCTTGTCGAAGATCCGTGCGGCCAGGTAGCGGGCGGTGCGGGGCGGCTGCTCGAGGTCGCCGGCCGAGTAGAGTGGAAAGCGCTCGCCGGGCGCCGGCTCCCTGGCCTCCGCCACCGCCACCCGGTGGGCGGAGTTCCGGCCCAGGTCCTCGTTGTGCCCCACGAGGACGTGGCCGGTCGCGCTGCGCTTCTTGCCAACGACGATCGTGGTGCACATCGGGGAACCTCTCGGCCATGGCAGCCCTTCAGGGTTGCCGTTCGTAGGGCGACCCTTCAGGGTTGCCATCCGTAGGGCGACCCTTCAGGGTTGCCGTCCGTGGGGCGACCCTTCAGGGTTGCCGTCCGTGGGGCGACCCTTCAGGGTTGCCGTCCGTGGGGCGACCCTTCAGGGTTGCCAAGGAACGCCTCCAGTACCCGTACGTACACGTCCACCCGACCCGGTAGCGGCGGCGTTTCCGGACCGTGGAGGAGGTTCTCGACGGTGATCACCGGCGTGCAGCCGAGCCGGCGCGCGAACAGCTCGTCGATCGAGCCGTCCTCGCTGTCCACGATCGACGCCGTTCACCACCGCCTCGCCGAACCGCGTCACGCCGTCGCGGACCAGCGGCAGCGGCGAGTGCCGAAGATACGCCCACACGCGCCGGCTGACCGGATGCTCGATGGCCCCCTCGCCGATGACGTAGAGGTACGAGCCGACGCCCTCGTAGTGGTAGTCCGGCGCCTCGTAGACGGGGTCCTCGTGGAGATCGAGGACGGCCGCGCCCGGGCGGATGCGAATCCCCTTCATGACGAACCGGGTGATGTCGCCGGCCTCGGGGCAGGCCGGAGCCGGCGTCCGCCCGAACACGTGGTCGCTGTCCGAGACGCTCTGGCCCGAGGGGCCGTAGCGTTGGCGCTGCAGGTAGCCCCACGGGTTCAGCAGCGGCATGACGAGGAGCCGCCGGTCCCGCCCGAGTTCCACGAGCCGCGGCACGGAGCGGGCGAGGGCCATCGGCCCCGCCGGCTCTCGGCCGTGGATGCCGCCGACGAGGATAGTGTCCACTTCGTCCGCATTGAAGTAGGCGCGGATGGGCAGGACGCCGCCGCCGGGCGCCGGCTGGCTCGCGATGTCGCGCACCTGCCAGCCCGCCGCGACGAGCGCGTCGAAGGCGGAGAGGAGGTCGGCCAGCGGGGGGCGGGTGTCGATCATTCTCCTCGTGCCTCGTGCAGGCTGGCCTCGAGGATCGCCAGCGCCTCATCCACCTGCTCGAAGGTGACCATCAGCGGCGGCATGAAGCGGATCGCGCTGACGCCGCACGACAGCAGCAGCAGGCCGTTCTGGAACGCCTGGCGCACCACCGCCTCGCAGAAGTCGTGCGCCGGCTCCTTCGACTCGCGGTCCTTCACCAGCTCGATCGCGAGGAAGAGCCCCTTGCCTCGCACGTCCCCGATCTCCGGGTGACGCGCCTGCAGGTCGCGCAGCCGCTCGAGGAACAGGCCTCCCACGCGGGCGGCGTTCGCCATGTACTCCCGCTCGACCAGGTCGATCGTTGCCAGCGCCGCGGCGCAGCACAGCGGGTTGCCGCCGTAGGTGTTCCCGTGCGCGCCGCGCGGCCAGGCCTCCATCACCCCGCGCCGCGCTACCATCATCCCGATCGGCATGCCGCTGCCGAGGCCCTTGGCGAGCGTCATGATGTCGGGCTGTACGCCCCAGTGCTCGCAGGCGAACATCCGCCCCGAGCGGCCGATGCCGGACTGCACCTCGTCGAGAATGAGGAGGATGCCGTGGCGGTCGCACAGCTCGCGCAGCCGCTCGAGGAAGCCGTCGGGCGGCACCAGGTAGCCGCCCTCGCCCTGCATCGGCTCCACCAGGATCGCGGCCACCTCGTCGGGCGGCACGTTCCCGGGGAAGATCGCCTGCTCGATGTAGTCCACGACCGCCTTCCCCTGGTCCGTCCCGGCAAAGAGCGGCCGGTACGTGTTCGGGTACGGCACGTGGGTCACCCCCGGCATCGTCGGGGCGAACCGCCGCTGCTGGGTGTACTTGCTCGACGTGAAGGCGAGGGCGCCCATCGTGCGCCCGTGGAAGCCGCCGAGGAAGCCGATGAAGCGGCTGCGCCCGGTCGCGTACCGCGCCAGCTTCAGCGCCGCCTCCACCGCCTCGGTGCCCGACTGGCCGAAGAAGGACATCGCCGGCTCGCGCATCGGCGCCAGGGCCGAGACGCGTTCGGCGAGCCGCGTCTGACCCTCGTGCCAGAAGTCGCTCGAGATGTGGACGAACTGCTCGGCCGCGCGCTGGATGGCCGCCACCACCTCGGGGTGGCAGTGGCCGGTGCTGCAGACGGCTATGCCGGCGGCGAAGTCGAGGAAGCGGTTGCCGTCCACGTCCCATACCTCGCAGCCGCGCCCGTGCGACATGGCGAAGCCATAGCCCCGCGGGTAGGACGGCGAGGTGACGAGGGCGTCCCGGGCGATCAGCGCCTGGGCGTTGGGGCCGGGCAGGGGAGTGCGAATGTGCGCTGTCTTCATGTCTCGAGCCAGGAAATGGGAGGCGGAGGGCGGAACACGCCCTGAGCCTCCGTATCAGTACGGCACCGTAACCGGCCGCGCGTGCGCGGCCTTCGTTCGTGCGTGCAGGTCACGCAGGACCTGCAGTTCCTCGGCGGTCGGCGGCGCGACGACGTCGACCGTGTCGGCCAGGCGCAGCGGCCACCCGGTCGCTTTCACGATCTGATCGACTTCCACGCCCTCGTACCGGGCCACCAGCTGCAGCTCCTCGGTGCCCGGTGCGGGGCGCAGCACTCCGAGGTCGGTGATGACGACCTGCGGCCCCTTGCCGGGGGCGCCGCTGCGCGCGCGGGCCCCGCTGCCATCCATGAAGCCCGCCGAGCTGCAGAAGGCCAGCTTCGGTACGAACGCGCGCGGGGTCTGCTTGAGGACGACGAAGATCTGGCGGGCGTTGGCCGCGATCTCGGGCGCGCCGCCGGCGCCGGGCAGCCGCGTCTTCGGGCGCGCGTAGTCGCCGATGACGGTGCTGTTCAGGTTGGCGAACCGGTCGATCTGCGCCGCGCCCAGGAAGCCGACGTCGACGCGTCCGCCCTGCAGCCAGTAGGCGAAGATCTCGGGGAGCGGGACGACCGCGGTCGCCGTGTCGGCCAGCTCGCCGTCGCCGATCGAGAGCGGCAGGACGTGCGGGCGCGTGCCGACCGTCCCCGACTCGTAGATGAGCACGATCTCCGGCGCGTGCGTGTGGCGCGCCAGGTTGGCGGCCGCCGACGGCAGGCCGATCCCCACGAAGCAGACGCAGCGGTCCCAGAGCAGCCGGGCCGCCGCGACCGTCATCATCTCGTCCGGCGTCCACGGTGCGGTCACTGCGTCACCTCCGCGGCGCCGGCCGGCCCTCGGGGCGCCGACCCGTTTCCTTCCGCCGCCCGCACCCATCCTTCCGCCGCCGGCACGCCGAGTCCTCGCAGGAACTCCGCGTGCGTCTTCACGCCGAGCACGTGATCCTCGATCCAGCGCTGGAACAGGTCGCGGTCGCGCGCGATCTCGTCCCAGGCCAGGTAGAAGGCGTTGTCGCGCGCGTAGAACCCCTGGGCATACGACGGGTAGGCGCCGCCCGGCACGCAGGCAATCGCCGTGACGACCCACGAGGGGAGGACGACCGCGTTCATCGGCGCGTGCAGGTCGTCCACGATCTCCTCGACGGTGACGATCAGCCGGCGCGCCGCCATCGCCGCCTCCTTCTGCGCGCCGAGGATGCCGCGCAACAGCACGTTTCCCGACCGGTCCGCCTGCTGCGCGTGGAGGATGGTGAGGTCGGGACGCAGCGCGGGCACGGTCGCCAGGCGCTCGCCGGTGTACGGGCAGGTCACCGACTTCACCTGCGGGTTGACGCCCGCCAGGTCGGTGCCGATGTAGCCGCGCAGCACGCCGAACGGCAGGTTCGAGGCGCCCGCCGTGTAGGAAGCCGCCATTCCCGCATGCGAGTGCTCGACGATCTCGAGCGGTCGCGGCCACCCCTTTTCGACCGCGTCGCGCAGCCGGTGAAGCGATCCGACGCCCGGGTTCCCGCCCCACGAGAAGGTGAGCGCCCGCGCGCACCCGGCGCCGATCATCTGGTCGTAGATGATGTCCGGCGTCATGCGAACCAGGTGCAGGTCCTTGCGCCCCTGGCGGATGATCTCGTGCCCGGCGGCGAACGGGATCAGGTGCGTGAACCCCTCCATCGCGATCGTCTGGCCATCCTCGCACGTGGGCCGCGACGGCGTCGTGAAGCGTCATCAGGGCCATGGCGCTACTCCACCCACGTCTGCGACTGCTCGCGCAGGTACTGCGGCAGGTAGTAGAACGAGCCGATCGCCTTGCCGGTCGAGCCCGATCCCTTCCAGCCGCCGAACGGCTGGTAGCCGGGCCACGCGCCGGTCGTCGCCCCCTGCGGCCGGTTCACGTAGGTGACGCCGGCCTCGATCCGGTCGAGGAAGAGCGGCACCTCCTCCTCGCTCGCCGTAGCAGCCGGCGGTCAGGCCGAGCGTCGCGTCGTTGGCACGAGCGCAGCGCCTCGTCGAGGTCCTTCACGCGGCTGACCATCAGGATCGGGCTGGAACATCTCCTCCTGGAACAGCGGGTGGTCCGAGCGGCGCCTCGGCCAGCGTCGGCGCGACGAAGTGGCCGTGCGCGAGGCCCGTCGGCAGCCAGCCGCGTTCCGCCGGCGAGGATGCGGCCGCCGCCCTGCTCGCAGCCGCGCGCAGCAGTCGTCGAAGCTCGTCGCGGCCGCGCCGCGAGATGACGGGCCCCATGCCAGTTCTCGCGCCGGCACGGGGTCGCCGACGCGGAGCGCCGCGGATCTTCGAGACGAGTCGTTCGACGAGCGCGTCCGCGACGCCGTCCTCGACGTACACGCGCGACAGCGCCGAGCACTTCTGCCCGGTGAGGCCGAAGGCCGAGCGGACGATGCCCGGTCGCCGCCCGGTCGAGGTCGCCGCGCGCGGTCACGATGCAGGCGTTCTTGCCGCCCAGCTCGGCGATGCACGGGCGCGGGCCAGCGGCCCGAGGCCATCGCGCGCAGGATGCCCATGCCGACGTCGTAGGAGCCGGTGAAGGTGACGCCGGCGAGGTCGGGGTGGCGCATCGAGCGCGCTCGCCGACGACCGCTGCCGCGGCCCGATCACGTAGTTGAAGACGCCGGGCGGGAAGCCGGCGTCCCGGATGCAGTCGGCGAGCAGGCGCCCGGCCCACGGCGTGTCGGTCGCGCCCTTCAGGACCACCGTGTTGCCGGTGACGAGCGCCGCGGCCGTGGGCCCGCCGGCGAGGGCGAGCGGGTAGTTGAACGGCGTGATCACCGCCCACACGCCGTGCGGCTTCAGCACGCTGCGGTTGTGCGACGTCCAGCCCGTCGAGCGGGTCGTCGGGCAGCGGCGCGGTCGTAGCCGTCGTTCCGCTCGAAGTCGGCCGCGTAGCCCGAGAAGAAGTCGGCCGTCTCCTGCGCCTCGCCGAGCGACTCCATCCGGTTCTTGCCGACCTCGAGGGCGAGCGCCGCGCCGATCGAGTAGACGCGCTCCTCGATGAGCGTCCGCGACGCGGCGCACGAGCGCGAGCGCGCTCGGCCGCATCGGCGTGCGGCGCCAGCCGGTCGAAGGCGCCTCCGGGCCGCGGCCATCGCCGCGGTCCACGTCGGCGGCGTCGCCGAGCGGGAACCGGCCGAGCACGACGCGATCGTCGACCGGGCTGCAGGCTGCGCGTACGGTCCGGACGCCGTCGACGTCCCGGCCGTCGACGTGCATCGCGTGGGTCGCGCCGAGGTCCGGCCGCACGTCCGCCAGCGCCGCCTCGAAGCGGCGCGTGCATCTCCTCGGGCGGGTCGAACATCGTCGAGTAGGTCAGCTTGAAGGTCATGACCACTCCAGTGTCGCCGAGCAGGCGATCGAGGAGCGCGAGCGCGTCGCCGAGATCGCGCTCCTCGATGACGAGCGGCGGGGCGAGGATGACGAGGTTGCCGCGGACGGCGAACGAGACGCCCGCCTCGCAGCGCCGCGCGCGACGAGCGCGCTCGAGCGACGGGTGGGTCGTCGGGCCAGGGCGCGAGCGGCTCGCGCGTCGCGCGGTCCTTCACCAGCTCCAGCACCGCGAAGAGGCCGTGGCCGCCGCGCACGTCGCCGATCACGGCGTGGCGGTCCTGCATCGCGCGCAGCTCCTGGAACATCCGCGGCGCCGAGCGTCTCGCGATCGCTCGATCGAGGCCCTCGTCCTCGTAGGCCCGCACGGCCGCGAGCGCCGGCGGCGCAGGCGAGCGGGTGGCCGCAGTAGGTGAGGCCGGTCTAGAGCAGCTCGTGCTCGAGCCGCGACGCGACCTCGCGCGAGAGCACGACGGCGCCGAGGGGCACGTGGGCGCCGGTCAGCCCCTTGGCGAGCGTCATCAGGTCGGGCCGCCCGGCCTCGCCGTGGCGCTGCCAGGCGAACCACTCGCCGCAGCGCCCGAAGCCGCTCATCACCTCGTCGGCGATCAGGCAGACGCCCTTCTCGCGCGTCTCCTCGCCGCAGCCGCGGCCAGTAGGTGTCCGGCGCGACGATGCCGTTGGTGCCCGCGTTCGGTTCCATCAGGACGGCCGCCGCGTCCGGGCGCCCGCGCGTCGATCGCCTCGCCGACGGCTGCGCGCTGCGCGCTCGCGCGCACTCGTCGTCCGAGGTCGAGCCGAACGGGCAGCGGTACGCGTACGGGCGGCGGCACGTGGTCGACGTGGAAGGCGGCCGGGTCGACCTGCGAGCCGCGTCGCGGCTGTCGCCGCTGAAGGCCATCGCCGCGTAGCTCGCGCCGTGGTACGAGCGGTCGCGCGCGATCACCCAGCCGTGCGGCTCGCCGGCTCGCCTGCCGGGCGAACTTCACCGCGTGCTCGTTGGCGTCGGCGCCGCCGAGGGTGAAGAAGACGCGCCCGCCGTCGAAGCCCGACTTCTCGAGGAGGCGCTCGGCCAGCGCGGCGCGGGGCTCGGCGCCCCAGGCGGAGGTGACGAAGCAGAGCCGCTCGGCCTGTTCCCGGATGGCCCGGACGACGGCCGGGTGCTGGTGGCCGAGGTTCATGCACTCGGCCAGGCTGCTCATGTCCAGGTAGCGAGCGGCCCGCGGTCGTCCAGGAAGAGGGCGCCGCGCCCCCCGACGATGGTGGGGGCGTTCCAGTCGGCCTGGACGCACCAACTGTGCAGGACGGTCTCCCGCTCGGTGGTCATGACGTGTTCCAGTGGCTGCCGCGGCCGCGACATGAGGCCGCGAAGAGACGCGACGTTTGCGGTTTCATTAGAATTCCTCTACGCTGCGCTGTCAACGCAGGATTCAGGATTCGGTCCGGATTCGGGATTCGGATTCAGGTTCGGATTCGGATTCGGATCGCATTCGGATCGCGATTCGGTCGCGATCGTCGATCGGATTCGGATCGGGATTGGAATCGGCATCGGGATTGCATCTATGCGCCCAGTCTTCCTCTGCGCGGTCGTGCGAACCCCCTTCGGACGCCACGGCGGCGCGCTCGCCCGCGTCCGGACCGACGACCTGGCCGCGTTTCCCATCAGGACGCCTGATCGAGCGCCTGCCCGCAGGTCGACTGGGGCGCGGTCGACGAGGTGATCCTGGGGTGTGCCAACCAGGCCGGCGAGGACAACCGCAACGTCGCGCGGATGGCCGTCGCTGCTGGCGGGGCTGCCGCCGGAGATCCCCGGCGTGACCGTCAACCGTCTCTGCGCATCCGGGCCTCGAGGCCGTCGGCCAGGCGGCGCGGGCGATCCGCTGCGGCGAGGCGGATCTCGTCGTCGCGGGCGGCGTGGAGAGCATGTCCCGGGCGCCGCTGCGTCATCGGCAAGGCCGACGCGGCGTTCTCGAAGAACCAGTGCCTCGAGGACACCACCGTCGGGCTGGCGCTTCGTCAACCCGCGTGATGCAGGCCAGCGCTACGGCATCGACTCGGCAACCCGCAGACGGCCGAGAACCTGGCGCGCGAGCACGGGATCTCGCGAGAGGACCAGGACGCCTACGCGCTGCGCAGCCAGCAGCGCGCCGAGGCGGCCCGGCAGCGCGGGTTTCTTGGCGGAGGAGATCGCGCCGATCGACGTGCAGGCGGGGCGCGAGACGAAGCGCGTGGACCGAGGACGAGCACCCGCGGCCGACGACCTCGCTCGAGGACGCTGGCGAAGCTGAAGCCGCTGCTCGCCCCGGGGACGACGATTACCGCCGGGCAACGCCTCGGGGGTCAACGACGGCGCGTGCGCGCTGCTGCTGGCCTCGGAGGCCGCGCTGGCGCGCCACGGCCTCGAGCCGATCGTCCGCGTCGACGGAATGGCGGGCGCGGGCGTACCGCCCCGCATCATGGGTATCGGGCCGGTGCCCGCGATCCGGAAGCTCCTCGAGCGCGAGCGCCTGGCGCTGGCAGACGTGGACGTGCTCGAGATCAACGAGGCGTTCGCGGCGCAGGTGCTGGCGTGCACACGCGCGCTCGGCCTTCCGCGACGACGCCGAGTTCGTGAATCCGAACGGGGGAGCGATCGCGTTCGGTCACCCGCTCGGGGCGAGCGGCGCGCGGCTGTGCCTGACGGCGGCGCTCGAGCTGCATCGCCGCGGCGGCCGCCGCGCGATCGTCAGCCTGTGCGTCGGCGTCGGCCAGGGGCTGGCACTCCTGTTGGAGAAGGCGGGCTAGCGGACAACTGCCATGAATGCTGCCGACAGCCGTTCTTCCCAGTCCTGCCCGTATCGGCTTCTGGATGGCCACCGCCCTGGTCGTCGGCAACATGATCGGGTCGGGGATCTTCCTCCTGCCGGCGGCCCTGGCCCCGTTCGGCGCGGACAACCTGCCCGGGTGGCTGCTCACGGCGGCGGGCGCCGTGCGCGCTCGGCGCTGATCTTCGCGCAGCTGAGCCGAGCCGTTCCGGGTGCCGGCGGTCCCTACGCCTACACTCGCGAGGCGTTCGGCGATCTGGCGGGCTTCGTCGTCGGCTGGGGCTACTGGGTCTCGGTGTGGGTGGGCAACGCCGCCATCGCCACCGGCGCCGTGGGCTACCTGGGCGCGTTCTTTCCGTGGATCGTCCGCTCGCCGCTGAGCACACGGCCGCTGACGACGCTCGGCGTTCGTCTGGGCGCTGACGCTGGTCAACTGCGTCGGGATCCGCGCGGCCGGGTGGGTGCAGGCCGTGACCACCGTGCTGAAGCTGCTGCCGCTCGTGGCCGCCATCGCGCTGGCTGCTCTCGCGCCTCGACGCGGTGAACTGGGCGGGCGCGGTCGGGGCGCCCTACACGCTCGACGGGACGGTGTCGGTGGCGACGCTCACGCTGTGGGCGATGCTCGGTCTCGAGTCGGCGACCATCCCGGCCGACAAGGTCGAGGGACGCGTCGAAGACGGTCTCCCGCGCGACGATGTGGGGCACCGTCGTGACCGTCGTCTTCTAGCGCGGCCGCATGCGCGTCGGTGCTGCTGCTCGTGCCGGCCGCCCGCGTCGCCGTCGTCGAGCGCGCCGTTCGCCGACGCTGGCGACGTCGGCGTGGGGCGCGGGGGCCGCGCAGGCCGTGTCGCTGTTCGCAGCCATCAGCGCGCTGCGGCGCACTGAACGGATGGATCGCTGCTGCAGGGCGAGCTGCCTCGCGCGATGGCGCAGGACGGCCTCTTCCTGCGCTCCTGCGCGAAGACGACCGCCAACGGCGCCCCGGTCGTGGCCCTGCGTCGCGACAAGCGGAGCTCGTGACGGCGCTCGTCCTCTTCACCATCTCCCGGCACGCTGGTCGGCATCTTCACGTTCTTCGTGCTGCTGGCCACGACGGCGACGCTCGTCGCCTACCTGGCGTGCGCGCTGGCGCTCCTGCGGCTGCGCGCCCGCGGCCGCAGCGGCACGTCGCAGCTCGGCCTGGCCGGGCTCGCCGTACTTGCCTGCGTCGGCGCGGCGTACTCGATCGGCGCGCTGATCGGCGCCGGGCGGGAGGCGGTGCTGTGGGGCGCGGTGCTGCTCGTCGCCGGCCTGCCGGTGTACGCGCTGCTGCGACGGCAGGGGCGGCGTGACCCAGTCGCGGGCTGAGCAGCGGGCTGACCCCCGGCCGAGCAGGGCTTCAGGCCTGCTCCCTTTCCAGCACCGCTCCCAGCCCGCGGCCACGGACCTCGCGACCGGTGCGGCGAAAGCCCACCTTCTCGGCGGTGGCGAGCGAACGCTCGAAGTTCTCCGGCGACACGTGGTTCCGCGGTTCGACGATGAGCAGCAGCCCTCCCGGTCGCAGCGCGTCGTGCATCTGATCGAGGAACTGCCGCTGGTCGGGCACCTCGTGGACCATGTGGAGCGCCACGGCCAGGTCAGCGGAGCCGGCGAACGGGGCGAGGCCGAGGTCGGTCGCCGACGAAACGGAGGCCACGATGCGGTCGTCAACACCCGCACGTCGTGCGCGCCGCATAAGGCCGGCCACCATCTTCTCCTGCAGATCCACGCAAATCACCTTGCCCGTTGGGCCAATCATCCTCGCCAGGGGCAGGCTGAAGTAGCCCATCCCGCACCCGGGCTCGACGACCGTCATGCCGGGTCGGACGTAGGGGCCGAGCAGCCGTTCGGGCGACTCGAACAGCCGGCGGAGCGGGTTGACGAGCAGGTAGCCGAGCCACCACGGGCAGACCCTGTGTGTGTGTGTCATCGTCGTCTCTTGCATGGTCGGTCGACGTCGGGCATGCCGCTCATCGTGGCGGCTCGTTTTGCGCAGACGCCGGGCCATCGTGCCGGCTCGCTCCGCGCAGACCCTGTGTGTGTGTCATCGCCGTCTCTCGCATGGCCGGTCGACGTCGGGCATGCCGCTCATCGTGCCGGCTCGTTTTGCGCAGACGCCGGGCATGCGTCACTTGTATCACTTGTACCACTGGTACTCCCAGCGCCACGGCATGCGCGTGTCGCCGAGGACCGTGCGGGCGAGCGCCGGGTACATGCGTTCGGCCCGCACGTCGTTGGCGAGCATCACGAGGCAGCGCGTTCCCGACTCGAGGCAGACGACCATGTTCCCGGTCCAATCGTTGTGCCCACCCTTGAACCAGGCCGGGCCGGTCGTGTCCCGGAAGGTCACCAAGCCGAGGCCGGCAGCCAGGCCGATGTCCGCGTTCCGCGGGTCGGTGTCGGCGAGCAGGGTCGGGAACTGGTGGGCCGAGGCGATCGGCACTTGCGGCCGGACCAGTTCAGCGCGCGAGGCCAGGGTGAGGCCGTCGCCCCGGACGATGGCGGCCCAGAGGCGGGCCTGGTCGGCGATGGTGGTGTCCATCGAGCCGGCGGCGCTGGCGCGGCTCCGCTGGTCGTGCGGCTCCATTCGCCCGTCGACCCCGTAGCCGTCGGCCAGGTTGCCGGCGAAATCGGGCCGCCAGCTCATGCTCGTCTTCGTCATCCCGACGCGATCGAAGACGCGCCGCTGCATCTCCCGGCCGACGTCGAGGCCGAGCCCCTCCTCGAGCACCAGCTGGAGGATGTAGAAGCCCTCGCCGGAGTAGCCGTAGCGCGCGCCGGGGTCGTGGTGGAAGCGGAGGCGCTGGTCTGACTCGAGCCAGCGGAAGTTGGCGAAGCCGGTCGTGTGCGTGAGAACGATGCGCGCCGTGAGCCGCCGCCACCGATCGTCGCCGGCGAGGTCGCGGAACTCGTCGTACTCCGGCAGCGGCCGGGGCAGCAGATCGGTCAGCGGGGCGTCCAGGCCGAGGCGACCTTCGTCGACGAGCTGCAGGACCAGGTAGGCCACCGCGGTCTTCGTCAGCGAGGCGCCGTACATGACGGTGTCGGTCGTCAGCGGGAGCTTGCGCTCGGCGTTCCTCCAGCCGTAGGCCGCGACATGCTCGACGCGCCCGTCGCGAATGACGGCGAGCGCGAGGCCCTGGACTGACGCGGACGCCATCAGGCGGCGCGCCTCGGCGTCGATGGCCGACGCGGGCACGGGCGCGGGGACGGGAACACGGGTGGAGTGGGCAGCGCCAGCGGGAGCAGCCTGGGGGTCGGCGGGCGCGGCCTGGGCGACTTGGCTGGCTTGGGCGGCCTGGGCGGCGGGCGGGCTGGGCGGCTTGGGCGGCCTGGGCGGTGGGCGCGGGCGCGGCCTGGGCGGCGGGGGCGGGCTGGGCGGCGGGGGCGGGCGCGGTGTCGGAAACGGGCGCGGCGTCGGGGGCGCGCGAGGACGAGGCGCACGCCGTACAGATGGCGATCGAGAACAGAACGGCGAGCGGCGCGGCCTGCTTCATCGGAGTTCCTCTCACCGGTAAGATAACGTCAATCATGCCGGAACGAACGTCGATCACCGTCCTCATCGATGACCTCGCCCGTCTCGGCGTCTCGCAGGGTGACCTCGTCATGGTGCACGCGTCACTGCGGGCCCTCGGGCCGGTGGAGAACGGCGCGGAGGGCGTGATCGAAGCGCTCGACCGCGCGGTTGGCCCGGGCGGCACGGTGCTGATGGTGCTGGGCGCGCGTGACGACTGGTCGTGGGTGAACGAGCGGCCCGAGTCGGAGCGCGAGGCCCTCCTCGCTGGCTCCCCGCCGTTCGACGCGCTTTCGACGCCCGCCCAGCCGGACGTCGGCGTGCTGGCCGAGGTGTTCCGGCGCACGCCGGGCACGCGCGTATCCGACCACCCCGAGGGGCGTTTCGCGGCACGCGGCCTGCTCGATCGTCACCTGCTGCTCGACGTGCCGTGGGACGACTACTACGGTCCCGGGTCGCCGCTCGAGCGGCTGGTAGACGCGGGTGGCAGGGTGCTGCGCCTCGGCGCCGACCCGAACACCGTCACCCTCATCCACTACGCTGAATATCTGGCGGACGTTCCGGACAAGCGGCGCGTCCGCCGGCACCGCGTGGTCGCGACGCCGCGAGGCCCCGAGCTCCGGGTCGTGGAATGCCTGGACGACGCCAACGGGATCGTGGACGACCCGGGCGGCGACTACTTCGGTGACATCCTGCAGGACTACCTGGATCTCGACCCGAACGGAGATTCGGGCCTGGCGCGCCGCGGCCTGGTCGGGCGCGCGCAGAGCGAGCTGATCGACGCGAAGGAGCTGGCGGATTTCGCCGCCCGCTGGCTGACCCGGCGCTTCGGCGTGAGAGGGCGCGAAACGACCTGACGGGGATCTGGCGGCGCGTGGGCGCCCGGTGAGCGAGCGGTACGGCGCGACCGGCCCGAGTGGTGCGCCCGCGACCCGGCCCGAGTGGTGCGCCCGCGACTCGGCCCGAGTGGTGCGCCCGCGACTCGGCCCGAGCGGTGCGGCGCGACCGGCCCGAGTGGTGCGCCCGCGACCCGGCCCGAGTGGTGCGGCGCGACCGGCCCGAGTGGTGCGCCCGCGACTCGGCCCGAGCGGTGCGGCGCGACCCGGTCGGCGCCCCGAACGGGGCGGCCGCGGGCTCCCGTTCAAAGTTGATCTTCGACGACTCAACTTGGTCCAGACCGAGTTTCGGACTGAAACCATCCGGAAGACCGCCCGGGGAGTGACGTATTGCGCGGGCCATCCCAGACCCCGCCGGATGTGCCGCGTCCGCGTCTGGCGGCGGGCGCTGAAGCGTTCGTGCGCACATGGCGGAGTCTCAGGGGCACCTCGACTCTCGCCCCGTCGGTACAAACACATGGTGGACAACCCCCGGGCAGGAGACTCGAGGCAGGATTTGCGACGTCCGCCGCCTCCGCAGGCGCTCGGGCACTGACGAGCGCCACCCGGGTCATCGGGCCGGGTCTCGACGCGATACCGGCAGCGCTCGTGTGGGTCAGGCGCCGCTCCCCGGCTACAATGGGGCACCGGATTCGCCCTGCCGCGACGTGATGCCGTCTTCGCCCCATTGAACTGCGAGCCGGTTGCCGCAGGCCACCCGCCGTCGTCCCAGTGCGGCTGCGGCGGGCAAGCCCAGTGGCGTGGGCGGATGCGGCGGGCAAGCCCAGTTGGGGCGGCTGCGGCGGGCAGGGCCAGTGGGACTGCGGCGGGCACGCCCAGTGGGGCGGCCAGTGGGCTGCTGCGGCGGGGCAAGCCCAGTGGGCTGCTGCGGCGGGGCACGCCCAGTGGGGCGGCTGCGGCGGGGCAAGCGAGCCGGGTTCATGTGTCAGCCGTGCGAAACGTTCCTGGAGGAGAGCATGTCCTACTTCACCGGCGACAAGGAGTTCTTCCCGGGCATCCCGGCCATCCAGTACGAGGGGCCAGCCTCGAAGAACCCCCTCAGCTTCAAGGTCTACGACCGCGACAAGCGAGTGCTCGGCAAGACGATGGGCGAGCACCTGCGGTTCGCCGTGGCCTACTGGCACACGTTCTGCGCGGAGGGCTCGGACCAGTTCGGCGACGGGACGCGCGTGTTCCCGTGGGCCTCGGCGGCGACACCGATGGACCGCGCGCGGCAGAAGCTGGACGGCGCCTTCGAGTTCATCACCAAGCTGGGGGCGTCGTTCTACTGCTTCCACGACCGCGACATCGCGCCCGCCGGGGCCAACGTGGCCGAGTCGGAGAGGAACCTGCAGGCGCTGGTGGCGCTCGCGAAGGAGCGGCAGCAGGCGACGGGCGTGCGGCTGCTCTGGGGGACGGCGAACCTGTTCTCGCACCCGCGCTACATGAACGGCGCCGCCACCAGCCCCGACTTCCGCGTGGTCACGCACGCGGCCGCGCAGGTGAAGGCGGCCATCGACGCGACGATCGCGCTCGACGGGCACGGCTACGTCTTCTGGGGCGGCCGCGAGGGGTACACCACGCTGCTGAACACCGACATGAAGCGCGAGCTGGAGAACCTGGGGCGCTTCCTGTCGATGGCGCGCGACTACGGGCGGAGGAACGGCTTCACCGGCACCTTCTACATCGAGCCGAAGCCGATGGAGCCCACCAAGCACCAGTACGACTTCGACGCCGCCACCGTGATCGGCTTCCTGCGGGCCCACGGCCTCGACAAGGACTTCAAGCTGAACATCGAGGCAAACCACGCCACGCTCGCCGGCCATTCGTTCTCGCACGAGCTGCAGGTGGCGGCCGACGCGGGGTTGCTCGGCAGCGTCGACGCCAACCGAGGCGACCCGCAGAACGGCTGGGACACCGACCAGTTCCCGACCGACCTCTACCAGGCTATCGAGGCGATGATGATCGTCCTCCGGGCCGGGGGCTTCACGAGCGGCGGGCTGAACTTCGACGCGCACGTGCGGCGCAACTCGACCGACCCCGAGGACCTGTTCCTCGCGCACATCGGCGGGATGGACACGTTTGCGCGGGCCCTCGGGATCGCGGCCCGGCTGCTGGAGGACTCGCCGCTGAAGGACCTCACGGCGAAGCGCTACGCGTCGTTCGGCGAGGGAGACGGCCTGCGATTCACCAAGGGCGAGCTGACGCTCGCGGACCTGGCGGCGCTGGCCGCGAAGCACGGGGAGCCGCCGCTCGTCAGCGGCAAGCAGGAGCTGATCGAGAACCTCATCAACCAGTACCTCTGAGGTCTCTACGGCCGAGCATGCATTTTGCAGAGCTCGGCGATCAATGAATCGTCCTCACCTTCGTCCGCTCTTCGCCGCCGCGGGTTTCGGCCTCCTGCTGGCATTGGCGACGCTGGGGACGCTGGCGGCTGCAGGCGTGCAGCCGCCCAACCCTCTCGGGCTCTCGGGGTCGCCGGAAGGCCGGATCTCGCAGGTCGCTTCCCTGCTCGAGGCGCTGGTCAGGCTGCCGGTCGCCGCGGCGCTCGGCGCCGCCCTGGCGTTCCGCCCGCGTCGCCGCGGCACCCCCCCGCGCGCACCCGCGGTCATCCAGACGCAGATCGTCCTGGCGGTCCTCGGCAGCCTGATCATGCTCATCGTCGGGGCGAGCCTCGCCCGCGCCTTCGGCATCGTCGGGGCCGCCGGCCTCATCCGCTACCGGGCGAAGATCGACGATCCCAAGGACGCCGCGGTCATGCTCGCCACGCTCGGGGTCGGGCTGGCCACCGGCGTGGGACTCTACCTGCTGGCCGCGTTCGCGACGGTGTTCATCCTGGGACTGCTGCTGCTCGTCGAGTCGTTGCATGAGGGGCACAAGCTGTTCGAGCTGAAGGTGAAGTCGGAGGATCTCTCCGGCCTGCGCTCCCGCGTCGAGTCGCTGCTGGCCCGCAACCGGATCGAGTACGAGCTGCGCACCGCCTCCGAGCACGAAGTGTGCTACGCAGTGAAGATCCCCCTCGACGGGCGCACCGACCGGCTGTCGAACGCCATCCTGCGGCTCGACCCCAAGGGGGCGACCGCCGTCGAGTGGGACGAGAAGAAGGACAAGTCGTAGACGGGAGACCCGGGTGAGCCTCCTCGTGCAGCCGGAAGATGGGATCAGGCCGCTGCTTGCCGAAATCGGGCGGGCGCGCGAGACGATCGAGACGACGGTGTTCCGGTTCGACCTCGACGAGATCGAGCAGGCGCTGGCGGCCGCCGTCGCGCGCGGTGTCAAGGTGCGGGCCCTGGTGGCGCACACCAACCGCGGCGGCGAAAGGCTGCTGCGCAAGCTCGAGTTGCGCCTGCTCGACGCCGGGGTCACGCTCGCGCGTTCGGACGACGACCTCGTGCGATATCACGGGAAGCTGCTGATCGTCGATCGATCGAGGCTCCACGTCATGGCGTTCAACTACACCCGCCTCGACATCCGGAGCCGCAGCTTCGCCTTCACCACCCGGAATCGGCGGATCGTCCAGGAGGCCCTGAAGCTGTTCGAGGCGGACATGACGCGCCAGCCGTACCTGCCGGGTCTTCCCGACCTGGTCGTCAGCCCCGAGAACGCGAGAACCTGCCTGTCGGAGTTCCTGCGAAAGGCGACGCGCCAGTTGCTGATCTACGATCCGAAAATCGCCGACCCCGCCATGATCCGCCTGCTCGAGGAGCGGGTGCGCAAGGGGGTCGAGATCCGGGTGATCGGCCGCATGGGCAAGCGCGGCAAGGCGTTCGACGTCGCGAAGCCTCCGGTCCGGCTCCATGCACGCGTGTTCGTGCGGGACGGCCGCCGGGCGTTCCTCGGCAGCCAGAGCCTGCGGAAGGCCGAGCTGGACGAGCGGCGCGAGGTGGGGATCGTCATCCGCGACCAGGCGATCGTCAAGCGGATCGTCGGCGTGTTCGAGTCGGACTGGGCGGCCACCGATCACGGGGACGGTGCGCGTCGCGGCACCGTCCCCGAGTCCACGGTCTCTCCCGTGCGGGAGATGGCCTGAAACGACATCGTATCGCCCGCGATCTCCACGAGCATGAACGAGCGGTCGCGGTCGAAGCCTTCGGCCGTCAGCGGCGTCTTGCGGATGTTGCCCGACCGGAGCTTGGCCGCCCCGCCCGACGTGAAGTACGTGATCCCCTTCTGCGGCTTGATGCGCTCGTAGAAGTGCTCGTGCCCGGCGAAGACGGCGCTTACCCCGTGCTCGAGGAACAGCGGCTCGAGTATCTGGCGCAGGTCCGTCTCCGACCCGTGCCTGGCCCCCGAAGAGTAGAGCGGGTGATGGAAGTAGGCGATCTTCCACTTGGAGCCCGACTCGTCGAGCCTGCGGCGGAGCCACTCGACCTGCTTGGGATCCAGGTAGTTGCTGTCGAGGACGAAGAACTCGACCGGACCTTTCGTGAACGAGAAGTATCGCTCGCCGTTCATGTTGAACGGCTTGTACATCCTCTGTGCCGGGTCGTCGTGGTTGCCCAGGGCGGCGTAGAACTCGACCTTGGCGTCGAGGAGCGCCTTGTACGGGATCTGGAACTTCCGCCCGTAATCCTGTGGCCGTTCCGACCCATACAGGTTGTCCCCCAGCATGATCACGAAGGTGAACGGGAACTGCGCGCGCGATTCGATCAACCGGCGAGCGACCTCGTACTGCCAGCGGTCACCCGTGCCGCTGTCACCGATGACGGCGAACCGCACCGAGTTTTCGACGAGCGGCAGCGTGACGCGAAGCGAGGTCGCCGAAGGACGGCTGGCCGCCTGGTGCGGCACCGGCCACGACGAGGCCCAGTTCCCGGCCCCGGCCGTCAGGAGGACGACGAGTGCGAGCGGTCCGAGGCGGCGCGCGATCATGCCCTCAGCCTCGCCCGCCGGGGAGGACGTTCGGGATGAAGTCGACGACCAGGTTCGCGTCGACGTCGCGAAGGATCAGACGTTGACCGACGAGGCGGTACTCGAGGGTGTCGGGCAACACCGGCAGCTGGGCGAGGAGCGTCGGGGGCACGGTGGCCAGCGGGAGCGCCGGCGGGTAAGTGTCGTTGACCTTCATCGCCAGCCCGACCGGGACCTCCGAGAGGGCCGCCTGCCGTTCGCCGGGCGGGCGCTGTCCGAGGTTGGCCCTGATCGTCTCGCGCAGGAGCGCGGTGACCTCCGGCGTGAAGATGTCCCCCCGGCCGGCGCCCGCCCGCGCGGCACGAAGGGCCCGACCGAGGGCCTGCTCGCGCCGTGTGATCTCGGCCGGGTCGGACGTCTCCTTCAGCTTCGGCATCCGGGAACGCACCTCGTTGCGGAACTTGACGTACTCGTTCACCCGGTCACGGAACTGCTGCAGGATCGCCGCCCGAGGGTTCACGTGTTGAGCGCCGGCCACAAGACCGGGCGCGGCGAGCGCCGCCGCCACGAGAACGCCCGCCCACCGCCGTCGCGCCGGCTGCGTCGCGCACAATCCTGCCATGTCAGGCCTCTCTTCGATCCACGACCTACAGCGAACCGCGCCGTGACACGTCGAGCCCCTGCTCGATCTTCTCCCTGATCCTGCGGACGTACCGCTCGCTCGTTGCCCGGGTCGTAGCCGCCGGCCCGAAACGCATCCTGCCACTGCCGCGGCGTCAGGCGCTCCAGGCGCCGGCAGATCCAGCCCGCGTCGGCCGGGCGCAGCTGCTCGAACCGTCGCGAGAAGCGTCCTCGGACGTCGAACCGGAGGAACCCGTTCTCGACGCCGGTGATGAAGCCGAGCGCCTCGAACCGCTCGATGTCGTTACGGTCGGGGCTCCAGCCGGTCTCGCCCAGGCTCGACCCCACGTCACGCACCACGAACCAGCGGCGCGCCCCCTCCCGTGGACGGGGCAGTTCGTACACGGTGTTGTTGTTGTCCTTGAGGTCGGCGCTGTTCAGCAAGGCCAGCAGGACGAGCAGGCCGCGATACTGCGGTGTCTCGACGAACGGATTCTCGAGCCACGGCCAGTCACCCTTCCCGTCGAGCTCCTCGAGCGCCGGGCGGAAGCGCGCGGGGCTGCCGTGCTGCACCTGCGTCCCGTTGTCGACGCGCCACTGCTTCAGGTAGTAGTTCGGCGGCTGATGATAACCAACGGCCCACAGGATGCGGGAGGCCGTCACCTCCGACTGAGCCTCGGGGCCCATCTTGGCGCTCCACTCCCGACCGTCCGGGCCGGTGAGCTTCCACTTCGGGCTGTACCCCCCGTCGTCGACGCCCTCGAGCTTGTAGATGACGTCGGGGCGCGGCGAGTGCTCCCGGCCCCACGGCCCCCAGTAGAGGTCGCGGTTCTTGCCGGGTTCGCTCCAGAACTCCGCCAGTATTTCCCTGGACGGCGTGCCGGCCACTGTCGAGCGGGCACGGGGCGCGGCACAGGCTCCGATGGCAACGGCAAGGGACAGCGCGATTGCGGCGGGAAAGGGCTTCAGCATCGATCTCGCACACCTCATGTGCAAGATCGAAACCAGGAAGTGACATAGAATCCGGGGCTCATGAAGAACGCCCTGCTCGGCGCGCTAGCGGCCCTCTCGCTCGCCTACATCGCGGGGTGGGTGTGGCTCGAGGCGAGGAGGCGCCGGACGGCGGAGGGGTCCCGCGTTCGCCCGGGCCTCCGCGAGGTGGTCACCGGATTCGTCACCGACTTCCTCGACACGCTGGGGATCGGGAACTTCGCGCCGACTACCGCGGTGCTCAAGCTGTTCCGCCTGGTGCCCGACGAGCAGATCCCGGGAACCATGAACGCCGGGCACGCGCTGCCGGTCGTGACCGAGGCGCTGATCTACATCGCCATCGTCGAGGTGGAACTGGCCACGCTGGCCACGATGATTGCCGCCGCGGTGGCCGGCGCCTGGCTGGGCGCCGGCATCGTCTCGAGGCTGCCGCGTCGGTCGATCCAGGTCGGGATGGGGATTGCGCTGCTCATCGCGGTCGGCCTGATGCTGATGACGCAGTTCGGCGGGCCGGCGAACCTTGCCGGCGACACGCTCGGCCTCGACGGGGTGAAGCTCGCTGCCGGCATCGCCGGCAACTTCGCGCTGGGCGCGCTGATGACGCTGGGGATTGGCCTCTACGCCCCGTGCCTCATCATGGTCAGCCTGCTCGGAATGAACCCGACGGCGGCCTTCCCGATCATGATGGGCTCGTGCGCGTTCCTGATGCCGGTGGGCAGCCTGCGGTTCATCCGGATGAACCGGTACAGCCTGCGCACGGCGCTGGGCCTCACGCTCGGCGGCATTCCCGGCGTGCTGCTCGCCGCCTACCTCGTGAAGTCGCTGCCGCTCGGCGCCGTGCGCTGGCTCGTCGTGGCCGTCGTGCTCTACGCCGCGGTCATGATGCTGCGCTCGGCGCGGGCTGAACAGGCCGAACTGTCACGCGGTCACGCTGCATCGGTGTCCACGTTCAACGCGGAGACGCGGAGGCGCAGAGACGAATACGACATGTGAGGGCGGGCCGCCACGCCCGTTTTGGGTTCTCGGTTGCAGGTATCAGAGCCCCCACCCCGCCCTGTATTCCCGCCTCAGGTACTGGTCCGCCTCGGGGCAGTTCGGGAAGCGCATGTTCGCGGCGTCCCACTGCAGCTTCTGGCCGCTGCGGATCGCGGCGCAGCCGAGCAGCACGATCTCGGTGAGCGGCGCGGCGACGTCGAAGTTCGAACCGGCGGCGGGTCCGCCCTTGCAGGCCGCGATCCACTCCTCGTGGTGGCCGATCGAACGCGGCAGCGTCTTCGGCGGCCGTGTGTAGCTCTGCATCCGCTCCTCGGGCAGGATGCGAAGGCCGTTGGCGCCGTGCGACCCCGTCAGGATCTTCCCCTTCTCGCCGACGTAGAGCGCGCCGCCGTAGGTGTCGCCCATCTTCGCATCGGCCGGCAGTTCCTCGGGGCGCGGCGGCATCAGGCCGCCGTCGTACCAGGTGAGCGTCAGCGGCGGGAAGCCCTCGCGCGCGGGGAACTTGTAGGTGACGAGGGTCGCCTGGGGGTAGGTCTCGAGGTTCCTGGGCTTGTCCCAGTTCAGCGCCTCGGCGACGAAGGTGGACGCGCTCGCCTCGACCGAGGTCGGCGCCCCGAGCTTCAGCGCCCAGGCGATGTGGTCGAAGATGTGGCAGCCCATGTCGCCCAGGCCGCCGGTCCCGAAGTCGAGCCAGCCGCGCCACGCGGCCGGCAGGTAGCACGGGTGGTAGGCGCGGGCCGGCGCGGGGCCGAGCCACACGTCCCAATCGAGAGTGTCGGGGACGGGCGGCGTGTTCGCTGGCCGCGCCAGCATCCCCTGCGGCCACACCGGGTGCGGCGTCCAGGCGTGCACCTCGGTGACCGGGCCGATGGCGCCGTCCCAGATCCATTCGCAGAGCACGCGGATGCTCTCCATCGCGTGCCCCTGGTTGCCCATCTGCGTGGCCACCTTCGCGTCCTTCGCCGCCTTCACCAGCCGGCGCGTCTCCCACACGTTGTGCGCGAGCGGCTTCTCGACGAACACGTGCTTACCCAGCTGGATGGCGGCCAGCGCGGCGGCGGCGTGGAAGTGATCGGGTGTCGCCACGACCACCGCGTCGATGTCCTTCTGCTTCTCGAGCATCACGCGGAAGTCCTTGTACTTCGGCACCGCCGGGTGCTTCGCGAACGTTCGCGCGGCCTGCGTCCAGTCCGCGTCGCACAGCGCGACGATGTTCTCGCGCTCCATCTTGGACATGTCGCCGCCGCCCTGGCCGCCGACGCCGATGCCGGCGACGTTGAGCGTGTCGCTCGGGGCGACGTGCCCCGGCCCGCCGAGCACGCGGCGCGGGACGATCAACACCCCCGACGCGGCGGCGGACTTCAGGAACCCCCTGCGGCTGATGCTGGTCATGGATCACTCCTCTTCGCGCGGTGCGCTGCTCAGTGGCGGCGGACTTCCGTGTCCGCCACGTAGGTCGTCCCCTTCGTCGTCTCGAACTCGATGACGTGCGGCTCCGGGCTCGCCGTGCTCGCCGGGCGCCCCGCGGCGGTCACGGCGAGCGGCACGGCGGCCCGGATACGGCAGCGGGTGCCGTTCAGCGAGAGGACGGTCGCGCGCGTCAGCCTCCCGTCCTTCCACTCGAGGCCGACCTCGAACCCGCCGCGCGCGCGCAGCCCCCTCGCCTCGCCGTCCTTCCAGGCAGCCGGCAGCGCGGGGAGGAGCGACAGTTCGCCCTCGTGAGACTGGAGCAGCATCTCGGCAATCGCCGCCGTCATCCCGAACGAGCCGTCCACTTGCATCGCCCGCGAGCAGATTGAGAACAGGCTCGTCGTCGTGTAGTTCCGCATCGCATAGGCGATGTTGTCCATCGCCTCCGCGGCATGGCCGAGCCGGGCCCACGAGGCAGCCTTCCACGCCGATGCCCAGCCGTTGCCGGGCAGGCCGCGCTGCTCGAGCACGACGCCCGCCGCGTCGGCCAGCCGCGGCGTTCGCCGCGGCGACACCTGGTTCCCCGGGAAGAGGCCGTACAGGTTGGAGATGTGGCGGTGGCTCTTCTCGCGCTGCCCCCAGTCGTCGAGCCACTCCTGCAGGTCGCCGTTCCTCCCGATCTGCATCGGCGCCAGCTTCGACCGCGCCTCCAGCACGCGCGCCCGGAACGCCTGGTCGGTGCCGAGGATGCCGGCCGCCTCGGCAACGTATCCGAACAGGTCGTCCAGGATCTGCATGTCGATCGTCGATCCGGCGACGAGCGCGGTGCCGGGGCTGAAGCCGCCGGTGACCTCGTCGAAGAAGCGGTCGTTGCCCGGCGCCAGCGGGAAGTTCTCGGGCGAGGTGGAGGGGTTGGTGACGAGCCAGCCGCGCACGGGGTGCGGCACCAGGAAGTCGAGGAAGAACTCGACGGCCCCCTTCATCACCGGGTAGTACTCGCGCAGGAACGCCTTGTCGCCCGTGAAGAGGTAGTGCTCCCACAGGTGCGTGCACAGCCAGGCGCCCCCGGTGGTGAAGCCGCCCCAGCTCGGGCCGTCCATCGGCGCGGCCACGCGCCACAGGTCGGTGTTCTGGTGGAACACCCACCCGCCTGCGCCGTAGTGCTCGCGCGCCACGCTCGCGCCCTGGTCCGCCAGTTCCCGGATCATCCGGAACAGCGGCTCGGCGGTCTCGGGGAGGTTGGCCACCTCCGCGGGCCAGTAGTTCATCTCGGTGTTGATGTTGGTCGTGTACTTCGAATCCCACATGGGATTCATGTCCTTGTTCCAGAGGCCCTGCAGGTTGGCGGGCTGCGTGCCCGGGCGGGAACTGGAGACCAGGAGGTAGCGGCCGAACTGGAAGACGAGCGCGGCGAGGTCGGGGTCGTTGGTGCCGTCGAACTCGCTTCAGCCGCTCGTCGGTCGGACAGATCCGAGTCGGCGGTTCGCGGCAGGCGGAGGGCGACGCGCCGGAACAGGCGCTGGTGCTCGGCCAGGTGCGCGGACCTCAGTGCCGCGAACGGCTTGCCGGCGGCCGTCCCGAGCACCGCGTCCACGCGGGCGTCGGGGTCGGCGCTCACGTCCCTGTAGTTGACGAAGTTCGTCGCGGCCGCGACCAGCAGCAGCACCTCGTCGGCGCCCCGGACGACGAGATCCGCGTCCACCACCCTCGCCTCGCCGCCGCGCGGGATGGCGCGCAGGCGCGTCACGTAGCGCAGCTTCCCGGCGATGCCCAGGTAGTCGGCCGACTTCCCGCGGACCACGAGGCCGTCGCGGCCCGCGCCGTCCATGCGGAAGTAGTCGGTGGCGTAGTTGGAGTGGGCCTCGTTGCGCGCCCCGCGCAGCTGCGCCGTGAACGAGATGCGGCCGGGCGTGTCGGCCGCCAGGCGGACGACGATCACCTGGTCCACCGGCGAGGCGAAGACCTCTCGCGTGTAGCGGACGCCGCCCTGGCGGTAGGTCGTCGTCGCAATCGCCGTGTCGAGATCGAGCCCGTGCCGGTAGTCCTCGACGGCGCCGGCGGCCTCGATCTTCAGGGCCAGGCTGCCGAGCGACTGGTACTTCTGCTGCTCGACGGGGTAGCCCATCAGGTGGCGGCCGAAGAGACGGTGCGCGCGAACCAGCTCTCCGTCGAAGATGAGCCTCCTGATCTCGGGCAGTGCCTGTAAGCCCGCCTTCACGGTCGTCGAGTACGGACCACCCGACCAGTACGTGTCCTCGTTGAGCTGGATCTCCTCCTCGTCGGTCCTGCCGAAGACCATGGCGCCCAGGCGGCCATTGCCGACCGGCAGCGCGTTCTCCCACTTGTCGGCGGGATGGGTGGACCAGACGAGGAGGGGCGCCGGCGAGGCGGAGGGCGGCGCCTGGGCACGTGGGAACACCATCAACGCGAGGCCGGCGATCAGGAGGACCTGGCGCATCATCGCTCCCCCGGGGCTGGGACGTTCCGACGCCGCTTGCGCGTCCGCTGGATTCGGAAGTATACAGGTGGCGCCGTGCGAATCAGCATCTTCAACGACGTCATCGGCCCCGTCATGCGCGGGCCCTCGAGCTCGCACTGCGCCGCGGCGCTCCGGATCGGCCGGCTGGCGCGCGACCTGGCGCAGGGCGACCTCACCTCGGTGCTCGTCGAGTTCGACCGCGCCGGGTCGCTGCCGACGACGCACGAGACCCAGGGATCGGACATGGGGCTGTGCGGCGGGCTGCTGGGGTGGGACGCGACCGACGACCGCCTGCCCGAGTCGCCGCGCTGGCTGCGCGAGGCTGGCGTGCGCCTCGAGTTCTCGATCGTGGATGCTGGCGACCCGCACCCGAACACCTATCGCCTGACGCTGCGTGGGATGCGGGGGGAGTCGTCGCTCATCGCGGTCTCCACGGGCGGCGGGATGATCGAGGTGACCCGGATCGACGGGTTCCCGGTCTCGATCGCCGGTGACTACTTCGAGACGCTGCTCTTCGCGGACGAGGGGGACGGGGCGGCCGCACGATTGGCGGAACGGCTGGCGGAGTGTGTTCCCGGGGCGGAGGTCCTCGTGCACCGGGCGGCGGGACAGGCCTTGCTCGAGGTGCGCGGCGGGAGCTTCCTCGACGAGGCGGCCGTCGCCGCGATGCGCGCCGTCGCGCCAGAGGTGAGCGTGCGCCGGCTGGCCCCGGTGCTGCCGGTCCTGTCGCGGCCCGGCATCCGCCTGCCATTCGAGACCTGCGACGAGCTGA
Source organism: uncultured Acidobacteriota bacterium (assembly GCA_963813585.1). Classification (GTDB taxonomy): domain Bacteria; phylum Acidobacteriota; class Vicinamibacteria; order Vicinamibacterales; family Fen-181; genus JARKSS01. The sequence goes on along the minus strand of CAWEZL010000001.1, from coordinate 4,225,240 downwards.
TGCGACACGATGCCGGCCGCGGCATCCCCCTGTGGAAGTGGGCCGTCGCCTACGAAATGGAGCGCGGCGCGCTGACCGAGGCCGAGATCGTGGCGCGGATGGTCGACAGCGTCCGCGTGCTCCGCCGCTCCATCGAGCAGGGCATCGAGGGCACGCACTACGAGGACCGGCTGCTCGGCCACCAGTCGGGCGCCTTCAGGCAGCGCATGGAGCAAGGGCGGCTGGTCAATGCCGGGGCGGTCAACCGCGCCATCCTCTACACGACCGCGCTCATGGAGGCGAAGAGCGCGATGGGTCTCATCGTCGCGGCGCCGACCGCGGGCGCGTGCGCCGCGCTGCCGGGCGCGTGCATCGCGGTGAGCGAGGACATGGGCCTCTCCGAAGAGGACATGGCGCGTGCGATGCTGGCCGCCGGCCTCGTCGGCGTGTTCATCGCGAGCCAGTGGACCTTTGCGGCCGAAGTGGGCGGCTGCCAGGCGGAGGGTGGCGCGGCGGCGGCGATGGCGGCCGCGGCGTTGGTGACCCTGCAGAGCGGCACGTTGCCGCAGGCGGTCGCGGCCGCGTCCCTGGCGCTGCAGGGGATGCTCGGCCTCGTCTGCGATCCGGTGGCCGCGCGCGTCGAGGTGCCCTGCCTGTCGAAGAACGTGCTCGCCGCCACGCACGCCATCGCCTGCGCGAACATGGCGCTTGCCGGCTTCGACCCGGTGATCCCCTTCGACGAGGTGGTGGACGCGGCGCGTCGCGTCGGGGATCAGTTGCCGCGGGAACTGCGCTGCACGGCCCTCGGCGGGCTGGCGACGACACCAACGTCGCTACGCCTCGAGGGCGAGCTGAAGGCGCGGCGGGCGGCGCGCCAGCGCACAGGGCAGGACTGACCCGCTCCGCGAGCGGCGTCCGGCCTCCGCTGCGGCGACCATCGAGCGTCGCTGTCGCCGGACATTACACACCCCGTCCGACACCCACGCGCCGCCACACCTCGCTAACGCGTTCCAGCCGCGACTGTTAGCGAACCCGGCTCGTCATTCACACGGGTTGGCACGGACGTTGGTAGTTCTCGCGGCCCGGTGGCAGGCTTCATTGTCGTTCCGCGTCTCCTGATCCTCTCGTCCTCAGCCCACGCCGTAAGGGTTCAGTGCGTGTCCGGTAACCTCGTGCATGGAAAACAGGAGGCGGGCAATGAGACTGCGTCGAAGCCTTTGGATGGTGGTGGCGACCCTGGTCGTCTGTGCCGCGAACAACGCTCCGGCCCAATCGGCCGCCGGGCAGGGTGACGACCCCGCCCGGATCGGGAGGAGCGACAACCTGCCGGACCCGTTGACGACAAGGCAGCTCGAGCTGAAAGCGCGGGCCCTCGAATCGAAGCTCAACGGCAAGGCAGCGGGCAAGACCTTCCAGGTGGCGCGCGGGCAGTACGTCGAGCTTGCCCGAGAGGGCGAGGGGGCGATCTGGACGGTGCTGGGCGAGTTCGCGGACTTCGCCCACAACAGCATCGCTGCGCCGGATCGGGCGGTGAACAACACGACGATCTGGCAGCCCGACTTCAGCCGCGACTACTTCATGGGCCTGCTGTTCGACGAGGGCCCCGGCGCCAACTCGATGCGCAACTTCTACATCGAGCAGTCGTCGGGCCGCTACGCCGTGTACGGCGACGTGACCGACTGGGTCCAGGTCGGCGGTCACCTGACCTACGACGACAACCCCGACACGAACGTCTGGCTGTTCCTCCGGGACACCATCAACGCCTGGTACGCGCGGCAGGTGGCCGACGGCAAGACGGCAGCCGAGATCAACGAGTACCTGAGCCAGTTCGACGTGTGGGACCGCTACGACTACGACGGCGACGGCGACTTCGACGAGCCCGATGGCTACATCGACACGTTCCAGTCGGTGCACGCCGGCGAGGGCGAGGAGGCGGGAGGCGGCGCCCTCGGTGCGACCGCGATCTGGAGCCATAGCTGGTACGCGTTCTACAACCTGGAGGGGATTACCGGCCCGCCCTTCAATCTGCTGGGCGGCATCCGGATCGGACAGAGTGACTACTGGGTGGGGAAATACACGATCCAGCCCGAGAACGGCGGCGTCGGCGTGTTCACCCACGAATTCGGCCACGACCTGGGCCTTCCCGATCTCTACGACACGTCGGGTGGGGAGAACGGGACCGGGTTCTGGACGCTGATGTCCTCGGGCTCCTGGATGGACGACGGGAAGGACACCATCGGGAACAAAGGGAGCCACATGGGCGCCTGGGAGAAGTTCCAGCTCGGCTGGTTGAACTACGAGGTGGCGCGTGCCGGCGTCAAGACCGTGCACAAGATCGGGCCGATGGAGTTCAACACCAAGCAGGCCCAGGGGCTGTTCGTGATCCTGCCCCCGAAGACCGTCACGGCCAACGTCGGCACGCCGTACGCCGGCGCCGCCTACTACTACAGCGGTTCGGGCAACAACCTGAATCGCTTGATGTACAGGTCGTTCACCCTGGGTGCCGGGGCCACGCTTGCCGCCAAGGTCAGGTACAGCATCGAGCTCGATTGGGACTACGCCTACCTGATCTGCTCGACCGATGGCGGTGTGACCTGGACACCGGTGCAGACCAACCTCTCGACCGCGACGAACCCCCACGGCCAGAACTTCGGCAATGGCATTACGGGCGTCTCGAATGGCTGGGTGGACCTGACGGCCAATCTCCCGGCCGGCAACGTGCTGCTCGGCTTCCGCTACTGGACGGACACCAACACCGGAGGCTTCGGGTTTCAGCTGGACGAACTGGCCATCACCGGTTCTCCGACCGACGGCGCCGAGACGGACGCGGGTTGGACCTACCAGCCGACACCCGGCTTCCACGTCACCACCGGGGTCGAGCAGTCGCTGGCGAACCACTACTACCTGGCCGAGTACCGCCAGTACAAAGGCTACGACTCGACGCTCAAGGTCGGGCCGTACTACTTCGGCTACCTGAACAACCCCGCGCTGGGGAACTTCGTGGACCACTTCGCCTACCAGGACGGGCTGCTGGTCAACTACTGGGACACTTCGCAGACGAACAACAACACGCGGCTGCATCCGGGACGGGGCCTGCTGCTGCCCGTCGATGCGCACTACACGGCGCTGAGGCGCGTTGACGGCCCGGTCTGGCGCAACCGGATCCAGAGCTACGACTCGACGTTCACCCTCGAGCCAACCGACGGGATCCCCACTATCCACCAGAACAGCGTGCCGTCGCCGGTGTCGTCCCTGCCGGCGGTGGCGGTCTTCGACGACCGCACGCTCCACTACGACGCGGCGAACCCGCAAGGGAGCGTGATCCACCCGGACACCGGCACGCAAATCCGCATCCAGGGGATCAGTTCGCTGGGCAGCTTCATGCAGGTGGAGGTGCGCCCGGTCAAGTAGGAGGTCTCCCGAGGCAGGCCGGACCCATCCACCGGCCTGCCTCCGCCTTTCCGGTTTGGCGTCTTCCCGCCTTCGCCCATTGCCACGGCGTGGCAGGCCGTGTTCCGTTACACGCGCGCCCCGTGGTACCGTGCTCCCATGCCTCTCGTCGTGCTGGACGCCGTCTCGATCACCTACGGCCACCTGCCGCTGCTCGCCGGGGCTACCCTCCAGGTGGAGCGCAAGGAACGGGTTGCGGTCATCGGGCGGAACGGTACCGGCAAGTCGACGCTGCTGAGGATCGTCAGCGGCGAAGTCCCGCCCGACGCCGGCACGGTGTGGCGCGAGCCGGCGCTGCGGGTCGCCCGCCTCGAGCAGGACATCCCGCTCTCCGACACGCGCCCGGTCTTCGACGTCGTGGCCGAGGGCCACAGCCACCACAGTGCCGAGGACGAGGACTGGGTGCGCGAGCACAAGGTCGACCTGGTCCTGTCGCGGCTCGAGCTGGACGGCAACGCCAGCGTGGACAACCTCTCGGGTGGGTGGCGGCGCCGTGTCCTGCTGGCGCGCGCGCTGGTGGGGCAGCCCGACCTGCTGCTGCTCGACGAGCCCACGAACCACCTCGACATCGACGCGATCGACTGGCTCGAGACGTTCCTTGCGAGCTACGCGGGCAGCGTGGTCTTCGTGACGCACGACCGCGCGTTCCTGCAGCGCCTCGCGACGCGGATCGTCGAGATCGACCGCGGACAGCTGACCTCGTGGCCGGGCGATTACGCGACCTACCTGCGCCGGAAGGAGGAGGCGCTGGCCGCCGAGGCGGCCGGCCGGGAGCGGTTCGACAAGAAGCTCGCCGAGGAAGAAGCCTGGCTGCGCCAGGGGATCAAGGCGCGGCGGACGAGGAACGAGGGGCGCGTGCGCGCGCTCGAGGCGATGCGCGCCGAGAGGGCGGCGCGCCGCGAGCAACCGGGCAGCGTGCGCCTGCAGGCCGTCGTCGCCGACGCGGCCGCGGAGCAGCCGGGTAAGGTGGTCTTCGAGTTGGACGGGATCGGGAAGGCGTACGAGGGGAGGCCGGTCATCGGCCGCTTCTCGGCCCGCGTGATGCGCGGCGACCGGATCGGCCTGATCGGACCGAACGGGATCGGCAAGACGACGTTGCTCAGGATGCTGCTGGGTGAGGTCGAGCCGGACGAAGGGGAGATTCGGCGCGGCGCGAACGTGCAGATCGCCTACTACGACCAGCAGCGCGAGCAGCTCGATCCCGGGCGCTCCGTCTTCGACACGATCGGCGAGGGCAACGACACGGTGACGGTGAACGGCCGCACGCGCCACGTGAACGCCTTCCTGCGCGACTTCCTCTTTCCGGTCGAGCGGGCCGGCTCGCTCGTGAAGACGCTCTCGGGCGGCGAGCGCAACCGCCTGCTGCTCGCCCGGCTGTTCACGCGCCCCGCATCCGTCCTCGTGATGGACGAGCCGACCAACGATCTCGACATCGAGACGCTGGAGCTGGTCGAGAACGAGCTGGTGGAGTGGCCCGGGACGTTGCTGCTCGTGAGCCACGACCGCGTGTTCCTCGACAACGTGGTGACGAGCACCTTCGTCTTCGAGGGCGGCGGCCGCGTGCAGGAGTACGTCGGCGGCTACCAGGACTGGGTCCGGCAGCGCGAGGCGGCGTCCGCCGCGGCAGCGCGTGACGTCGCCGGGGCCGAACGCGAAAAGCGCGAGAAGCCACGCAAGGAGGCACAGGGAGCCGCGCTCGTGAAGTCGCGGAAGCTCTCCTTCAAGGAGCGCCGCGAGATCGAAGCCCTGCCCGCACGCATCGAGGCGCTCGAGGCCGAGCGGAGCGAGCTGCACGCTCGCATCGGCAGCCCCGAGTTCTTCAAGGAGGGCGGCACCGCCATGTCGGCCGCCGTCGTCCGCCTCGAGGCGGTGAACCGCGAGCTCGACGAGGCCTACGCCCGCTGGCAGAACCTGGACGAGCGAAACTCGTAGGCCTGCCGCCTACGCCCGCCATTCCTGTTACAGGCGTCAGTACCCGATCCGCCCCTCCCACTGGAACTCCGCTGGTGACTCGAGGTCGGCGAAGCCTTCCCACAGGATCTTGCCTGTCATCTCGCCCGACCCGGTCGCTCCCTCGAAGCGCCCGGTTCCGCCGGAGAACTCGATCGGGGCGCTGACGTAGAGGTACTCGCCGATCACCAGGGGCCCGGTTCCCACCCTGTGGGCGAGGTACGTCGCGAACAGCTTGTCGCCGTCGGCGGCCGTGAACACCACGTCGCCCACCATGCCGGCCGGCGTCTGGCAGTGCCGCGCGTAGTACGAGGTCAGGCCCATGTGGGAGGCCGTTCCGGTGGCCTCGCTCACCGTCGTGATCGCGAACGGCTGGCCCGGGACGGCCGCGCACCCTTTCGGATTGGTCGGGTCGTAGATTGTCACGCCCCTGACCGTTCCCTGGAACGGCACGTCCTGGTCGTGCTGAACCGCGGCCGTGGGGACGGCCGACGTGTCCGCGATCGACAGGACGGCCGCATCGACGGCCGAGGGGCTCGCCGGCTGCTGCCCGCAGCCCGCCAGGGCGAGGATGGACGCCACCGCCGCAAGGATCCGCCACGGCATAGTCACCTCCCGGCTGCAGCAGGGCCGGCCGTCAGCGGGGGCGGGCCTCCGTGACCGCCTCGAGGCCCGCACGCCGCCGGCCGCTCGCCGCACGCCTGTCACGCAGCCCACCCTATCGCGGGCCGCGCTCCGTGCACCGCGACAAGGTGCGTCACCCTCTCCTGGCGTTCCTTGTCGCGGTCTTCCGGCGGTGATCTACAATCTCGACGTCATGGGCGAGGCCCCTCCACCCACCTCCGAGCGGCTCGAGTCGTGGAAGGAGGTTGCCCGGCACCTGGGCGTGTCGGTGCGAACCGTGCAGCGGTGGGAGCGGTCCGAGGGGCTGCCGGCCCACCGCCACATGCACGCCGCGCTCGGGTCGATCTACGCCTTCCGCGACGAGCTCGACGCCTGGTGGGCCAGCCGACCCGACCTCCGAGGCGACGCGGTGCGCCGGCCGGGCGCCTTCCGTTCCATCGCCGTCCTTCCGTTCGTCAACCTCAGCCGCGACCCGGAGACCGAGATCATTGCCGACGGTCTCACCGATGAGCTGATCAACACGCTCACCCGGATCGAGGGATTGGCGGTCGTCGCGCGCACCTCCGCGTTCTACTTCAAGGGCCGGGATGCGGACGTCCGCGAGATCGGCGCCGCGCTCGGGGTCGAGGCGGTCATCGAGGGGAGCGTGCGGCGCGCGGAAGGGCGCCTTCGCGTCATCGCCCAACTGGTGGACGCCGCGACCGGCCACCACGTCTGGTCCGAGGCGCTGGAGAGCCGGCGTGCCGACGTGTTCGAGCTGCAGGAAGACATCGCGCACGCGGTGGGCGGGATGCTGCGCGCCGACCTGGGAGGCCGCCGGCCGCGGCCTCGGGTGGACGAGGAGCGGCCCGACGTCAGCCCGTACGAGCGCTACCTGGAAGGCCGCTATCACTGGTGCCGCCGGACGCCGGACGAGTTCCTCAAGGCGATGGCGTGCTTCGAGCGCGCGCTGGCCGACGACCCGAACCTGGCGCCGGCGTGGGCGGCCCTCGCCGAGTGCTACGCGATGGGGCCGATGGTCGCCAGCGACCTGTCGCCGGAGCAGGGGCCGCGGAAGGCGGTGGAGGCCGCCGAGCGGGCGCTTCAGATCGATCCGACCCTGGCCGAGGCGCACGCGACGATCGGGTTCGTCCTGGCGACGTACGAATCCCGGTGGCACGACGCCGAGTCGCACTTCCGCCGGGCCCTCGAGCTGAAGCCACAGCTGGCGCTGGCGCACTCGCACTACGGCGGCATGGTGCTGGTTCCGACCGGCCGGCTGGCCGAGGCGGAACCCCACGCGATCCGCGCCGGGACGCTCGATCCGATGTCCCCGCTCAGCGTCATCGGGACGGGGATGCTGCACCTGTTTCGCCGTCGGTACGACGCGGCGGCCGCCACGTTCGGCGCGGCGCTGCGGCTCGATCCCGCGTTCCCGTGGGCGCTCCGCGGCCTCGGCGAGATCCGGCTGCTGCAGGGTCGCTACGACGAGGCCATCGACTCCTTCAAGAGGGTCGAGATGCCCGGCCTCGCCGCCGGGTTCCTCGGCTACTGTTACGCCAAGCTGGGGCGCGAGGCGGACGCCCGGCAATGCCAGCGGCGGCTGGAAGAGCCCGGGCCGCCGCGCGTGTGGTACCAGGTTGCCGCCCTCCACCTCGGGCTGGGCGACCTCGAGGCCGTGTTCCGCTCGCTCGAGCGGCTGGTTGGCGAGCGCAGCCCCGGCTTTCACTGGCTGGCCGTCGATCCGATCTGGGATCCGATTCGCAACGACCCGCGCTTCGCCCGCATCCTGGCGTCGATGGGGCTCACCGCGTGAGCTCTCCCGCCCGCGGCCGCCGCGTGCCGCGTCTCCGCCTGGCCATCGTGGTCGTGGTGGGGAGCCTCGCCTGCTCGCTGGCGACCTCCGTCGCGGTCACGCTGTCGCTCCGGTGGGTGCCGCTGCCGTGGTCGGCGCTGATGGCCGAGCGGCAGCTGGCCGCGCTGGTGCAGGGGAAGCGATACGTCCCCGGGTACAGGTGGGTGGGGTGGGACCGGATCGCGAAGTCGGCGCCTCTGGCGGTGATCGCAGCCGAGGACCAGCGCTTCGCCGAGCACCACGGCTTCGACGTGGCGGCCATCCAGAAGGCCATCGACGAGCACGAGCGCGGGCGGCGGCGCCGGGTGCGCGGCGCCAGCACCATCTCGCAGCAGGTCGCCAAGAACGTCTTCCTGTGGCCCGGGCGCAGCTACGTGAGGAAGGGCCTCGAGGTGTACTTCACGCTGCTCGTCGAGACGCTGTGGCCGAAGCGGCGCATCCTCGAGGTGTACCTGAACGTCGCCGAGATGGGGGACGAGGTGTTTGGCGTCGAGGCCGCGAGCCGGCGCTTCTTCGGCAAGCCGGCGTCACGGCTCGGCGCGGGCGAGGCCGCGCTGCTCGCCGCGGTGCTCCCCAATCCCCACCGCTTCCGCGCGAACCGCCCGTCGGCCTTCGTTGCCCAGCGCCGCGACTGGATCCTGCGGCAGATGGATCAGCTCGGCGGCCCGGAATATCTCCGTAGGGCAGGGCTTTAGCCCTGCTTCGGCGGTAGGGCAGGGCTTCAGCCCTGCCTAGAACTGCTGTTCGTCCGCCGATGGCCCGTAGAGCGCCGGCACCTTCACGCCCAGCAACCGGTAGTAGACCGTGAGCTGTCCGCGGTGATGCGCGAGATGATTGAGCGTCTCACGAATCACCACGTGCCGCGGCAGCTCCATCACCACCCGTCCGCCGACCAGCAGGCGCCACGTCGTCAGCAGGTGCTCGTCGGTCGTCTGCTGGAGCGCTGTTCGCGCGTCGGCGGCCGCCTTGTCCAGCGCGCTCACGTACTCGGCGCTGGTATTCATCCGCGGCGGGGCGGATGGCGCCGCTCCCTTCGGCTGCAGGTCCAGCTCGTCCTTGTTCACGGTCATCGTCACCCACGAGAACATGGTTCCCACCAGCGTGGCCAGGTAGCCGAAGGCCATCGACCGCTCGTGGGGCTTCCAGTCCCACTTCCCCTCGGGTAGCAAATGGAGCATGCGGCGCGACCGGTCGGACTCGCGATCCAGCTCGGCCAGGAACAGGTCGGTCAACTTCACGGCGTCCTCCGGGAATGTGGGTGAGACGGCCGAGCGTGGAGCAAGGAACGCGCCAGAGGGAGGTTCAGGGGTCTCAGCGGCAGGCGGGACGCGCGCACGCCGGTGGCGTCGAACAGCGCGTTCGCGAGCAGGGGCGCCATCGCCGTGATGGCCGGCTCGCCGCAGCCCTGCGGCGGCAGCTCGGGGTTGTCGATCAGGATCGTCTCGATTACCGGCACCTGCGAGAAGCGCGTGATCTCGTAGCTGTCGAAGTTGCGCTCCTTCACGTCGCCGCCCTCGAAGTGGATCTCCTCGCTCAGCACCGACGAGATCCCCATCAGGATGCAGCCCTCCATCTGGAAGCGCGCTTCCTCGGGGTTCACGGCCTGGCCCATGTCCTGGGCCATGACCACGCGCTTCACGCGGATCTGCCCCTGCGCGTCCACCACGACCTCGGCCATCGCGGCGACGCAGGTGTTCAGGTAGTCGAGCAGCGCCACGCCGTGCCCGCGGCCGCTCGGCGCCTTCGCCGGCGTCCACTTGAAGCGGTCGGCCGCCGCCCGCAGCACGCGAACGAGGCGTGGGTTCGTCAGGTTCTTCAGGCGGAACTCCACGGGGTCCAACCCCACCCGTGCGGCCATCACGTCGATGTGCGACTCGCGGGCGAAGATGTTGGTGTTGCTGCCCGGGCCCCGCCAGGCGCCGGTGGCGAAGGGATGCGGCCCGCCGCCGCCGAAGCTGCCGGTCGAGCGCGTCCGCACGTGCGGCGCGTCGTAGATCATCTCCGAGCTGCGGTCGCCGGCGAACCGCGTGTGGCAGTCCCAGGTGACGATGCGGTTGTCGGCGTTCAGCCCGGACTTGACGACCACGCAGGCCGCGGGGCGGAACGTGTCGAGGAAGAACTCCTCCTCCCGCGCCCAGACCACCTGCACCGGCGCACCCGCGAGCCTCGACAGCCGCGCGGCCTCCACCGCCTGTGGCCCCGCGCTCTTCCCGCCGAACCCGCCGCCGACGAGCGGCGTGATCACGCGCACCCGCTCTTCCGGCAGGCTGAGGGCTCGCGCCACCTCGGCCTGCACGCCGAACGGCCGCTGCGTCGAAACCCAGACGGTGGCCTCGTCGGCGCCGACCTGCGCGACGGCCGAGTGCGTCTCGATCGGCGCGTGCGCGATGTAGGGTGTGAAGTACGTTGCCTCGAAGACCAGGGTCACCAGCGCCTCGCCCCGAGCGAGGTCGCCCTTCTCCTCGACCGTCCGCGCCTCGCCCGGCTGAGCCTTCAAGTGGTCGAGGATCGTCCGGTCGTTGACGCTCGCGGCAGGGGTTGTCCACTCGGCCTTGATCGCGTCGAGCGCCGCGGCCGCGGCGTCGGTCGTGGGGTGGACGACGGCCACGAAGCCGCTCTCCTGGAAGACGCGCGCGCCAGGGTGCCTCCGGGCGGCGGCGAGGTCGATCGCCCTCAGCTGCGCCCCGTGCACGGGCGGCCGAAGCACTCGCCCGTGAAGCATGCCGGGCAGCCGAACGTCGCCGGCGAACTCGGCCTTCCCCGTGACCTTGTCGCGAGCGTTGGACGGCCGCGGCGATGTGCCCATCACCTTGAAAGGGGCCACCTTCAGCGCGGGCTTCGTCTCGAGGTGCCGCTCGATTCGCCGCCCCTTCACGAGCGCCCCGTATCCGACGCGCGTCGCCGGGGCCGAGCGGGCGACGACGAAGCTGTCGCGCGCCGCCAGGCGAGAGGCGGGCAGCTTCAGGCGCTCGGCGGCAAGCTCGATGAGCACCTCGCGTGCCTCGGCGCCGGCGGCCCGCAGCGCGGGGCCGAAGTACTTGATGCTGCGCGAGCCGTTGGTGCCGCCGTCCCACGGGCAGAGCCGCGTGTCGCCCATCACCATGTCCACGGCGTCGAGCGGCACCTCCAACTCCTCGGCCAGCATCTGTGCGAGCGCGGTCGTGTTCGCCTGTCCCATCTCGATCTTCCCGGAGTAGCAGGTGACGCGCCCGTCCTCGGCGATGCGCAGGTAGGCGTTGAAGTCGTCCGGGTAGGATCGCTGCCCGCCCCGCGCCTGCTCGAGCGCGTCAACCCTGCGGGCGGGGACGAGGACGAACAGGCCCGAGGCAGCGGTCTTCAGGAAGGCGCGGCGGTCGAGCTCGAAGGGGTGAGCAGCGTCGCGGTCGTCGTCTCTCATCGACGGCTCCAGATGGGGCTGGTGGAGTCGGAGGAATGCTACCTCAGTCCAGCAGCGGTGTGGCGCGCCTGCGCAGCCGGCGCCGCGCGCGGTGCGTCTCGAGCCATGCGCGGATCGCCTCGCGCGTTTCGGGCCTGACCGGCCGGTTGCACGGTCCGGCCAGCTGGTCGAGGCGCCAGCCGCGCGCGCCGCGCACGATGCTCAAGGTGGCCCGCTCTGGCTCGAGCACCCTGTAGATCGCCATCCGGCCGCCCTGCACCATCTTCGCGTACGACGCGACGCAGTTGTGCTGCGCTTCCGCCTCGCGCACCAGCTCCACCGTCGTCTGCAGCGGCACGATCGCGTCCGTCCCCGGGAGCGGCGCGTCGGGAAGCGCGGCGTCCGGCCCCGCCGCGGCGATCCGCGTGACCCCGCGGGCCAGTCGGTCGTGCGTCTCGCGCATCCGTTCGAGGCTGCGGAAGACCGGCGGCGGCTCGTCGATCAGGACCATCGGCCACATCCGCAGCGTGTCGCGCAACAGCGCCGAGACCGGCGCGCTGGCCCGGTCGTACGCCTCGGTCCCCAGCTCGGCGATCAGGCGCGGCGCGACGCGAAGGATCGTCGTGTCGCCCGCCATCCACAGCAGCTCGGTATTGATGCGCGGCGCGTGGGCCAGGCGCTGGCGGACGTCGGTGTTGCCGAGCGGCCGGCGCAACTGCAGGAGGCGCGTCAGGTTGATCGCCGCGTGGGGGATCTTCTGGAGGATCTTCCGCACGCTCTCGAGCCTGGGGAACCCGAGCCAGCCGAGGATCTCGCGCTGCTTCTGGCGCACCAGCAGCGGCGGGGGAAACGGGGGCGCCTTCTGTCCGCGCTGCGCCCGGAACTGGCGATAGCAGGTCAGCGCATACGCCAGGCTGGGGTTGCCGACGGCAAGGTCCTGCGCCTCGTCTCCCGTGCGCGCCATCCAGCCGAGCATCTCCCAGTGGCGGTCGGGGAACGGCCGGATCACCTCGAGGACGCGCGGTGGAACGAGCCTCCAGTAAGCCTGGACCGCCTCGGTGTCCGGGCCCTCCACGAACTCCGCCGGCGGCACGCGGACGATCGGCCGCCACGCCTTCCAGCCGGCATCCGGCCCCAGCTTCTGGTAGGCCACGACCAGCGGCCAGGGGAACAGCGCCGTGACGGCCACGCCGTCCGAGTGATAGAGCCGCCCGGTCTGCGGGTCGAATTGATGACCGCGCCGGGCGGGCAGGTCGAAACGATCCACGAGGGCTCCAGCGGTAATGTGGCGGCGGCTGCCGGAACGGGAGGAACGTACCTTACCATGTAGGGCATCCCCAGGAGCTGCCATGGCCGAGAACAAGACGCGCCCGACCCGACAGAGTGTTGCCGCGTTCCTGAAGGCGCTGCCGGACGAGGCCCGGCGCGCCGACTGCCGCACCCTTGCCGCGATGATGAGAGAGGTGACGGGCGCCGAGGGCCGCATGTGGGGCCCGGCCATCGTCGGCTTCGGCGACTACCGCTACAAGTACGCCAGCGGCCGGCAAGGGGACTGGTTCCTGGCGGGGTTCTCGCCTCGCAAGAACGACCTGACAATCTACGTGATGTCGGGGCTCGGCGAGTACGGGGAGCAGCTCGCGCGCCTCGGCAAGCACAAGGCCGCCAAGTCGTGCCTCTACGTGAAGCGCCTCAGCGACATCAACCTCGACGTCCTGCGCGACATCGTCGAGGACTCGGTCAGACACCCGATGGGACAGGCGGTATAGGGCCCTCAGATCACCGGGACGCCAGGCTTGACACGCGTCGCCCTTATATTCACAATATGTGAAGAAATGCCACGCCAACTGCTCACCGACTTCGAGCTGATGATCCTGCTCGCCACCCTGCGGACCGGCGACGAAGCCTATGGCGTGCAGATCGCGCGGGAAATCGAGGCGATCAGCGGCCGGCGCGTCCTGCTGGGCGCCGCGTACGCCGCCCTCGACCGGCTCGAGCGGAACGGACTGGTGTCCTCGACGATCGGCAACCCGACGTCCGAGCGGGGTGGCCGCGCCAGGCGCTACTTCCGGGTGACGCCACGGGGCGTGCGCGCCGTCCGCGATACCCGCGAAGCGCTGATCGCGCTCTGGCAGGGGCTGCCCCAGCTCGAGGAGAGGTTCACATGACCCCCCGTCACCCTCCGCGGCTGGCGCTCGCGGTCCTCGAGCGCCTGCTGCCCGACAGTTCCCCGCTCGCGGGGGACCTCACCGAGGAGTTCGACCGTGGCCGGTCGCGCGCCTGGTTCTGGTGGCAGATCCTCGCGACCCTCGGCTGCGCGGCGTTCAGGCGGTCCGACGAGATTCGGCCCCTGCGCCTGGTGGACCTGCAGCCGGTGGAGGCGCAGCAGCGCTCGCGCCGGATGATCCTCAGGTTCGAGCCGGTGAACCTGACCGGAACGACCCTGCCCGGCATCGGCGGGATCTCGGTCGTGGCGCTGGCGGTCCTCGTGACGGTTCTCGCGCCGGTCCTGTGGCTGGCGCTCGTCGGCTCCATGCTCGCCGGGGTCGCCCTCGGCATTCTCATCATCGTCCGCGAACGCAGGCGAATCGGCTAGACCCCAATACCAGCGGGGCGAGGGGAGTGCGGCTACCGCCGCCCGCCGACCGCGGCACGCAGCACCCGGAGGCGCACGTCCAGTTCGTCGGGCGTCATCGAGGCGAACTTGGGCGGCAGCAGGCGCCGGCTGGACGCCTCGAACACGGCCAGCAGCTCCATGTAGTCGATCAGTTCCTGGTCGCGGCTCGGAAAGTAGTCGGCGGCCGCCCCCGCCAGGTGCGCGGCGGTCAGGGGCGCGTCGCCGCCGGCCTCCCGCGCCGCATCGTCGTTGGCCATCAGCAGCACCGCCTCGACGTCGGCGTTGCTGTAGCCCACCAGCTTCCGCGAGAAGAGGTCGCGAATCGCGGCGAAGTCCACGTCGGTCTTCAGCCTGTTCTTGCGGACCAGCGCCCTGGCGACGTTCTCGACCTCCTCGGGAGTCTGCGAGTAGAGGAAGGGGATCTTGCGGTCGAGGCGGCCGGCGCGCTTCAGGTCGACGTCGAGCTTGTCCGGCCGGTTCGTCATCACGATGAAGAGGATCCGGCCGCGGTTCGACGTGTCGGACATGAACTCCTTGATGCGCGCGATCACCCGCGAGGAGGTTCCGCCGTCGCCGTCGCCATCCGTGCTGCCGAAGGCGCGATCGCCTTCGTCGATGATGACCACCACCTGGCCGATCGCGCGGATCACCGAGAGGATCCGCTCGAGGTTGCCCTCGGTGGCGCCGACCCACTTCGACCGGAAGTTCTTCAGCTTGATCGTCGTCAGGCCGCATTCCTTCGCGAACGCCTCGGCCACGAACGTCTTGCCGGTGCCCATCGGCCCGGTGAAGAGGATCCCCATCGGGACGCGGCTGGTTCGGCCCTCGCGGATGCTCTCGGCGACGACCAGGAGGTCCTTCTTCACCTCCTCCATGCCGCCCACCACCTCGAAGCCGTGCGCCGGTTCGACGAACTCCACGAGGCCGAAGCACTCGCGCTCGATGATCTCGCGCTTGCGCCGCGCGATCAGGCGGTCGGCCTCGCGGCGCGCGCGCTCGGCCGCGTCCACGACGGGGCCTGGCGGCTCGGGCGCGCCGGGGGCCAGCAGCGTGCGGACCTCCTCGCGCGTCATGACGACGGTCAACTGGGCGAGCTTGCGGGCGCGCGCCGGCACGTCGGGGCCCGCCCCGAGCAGCCCGGCGATGTAGGCCTCCCGTTCGGCCGACTCGTGTTCCGCGGCCGGCGCGGGGGCCAGGATGGACGCGATCTGGATCGCCTTGAGCCCCGCGGTGATGTCGGCGTACCGCTCCACGTCCCGCTGCGAGAGGCTGGGGTCGGCCAGCCGCGCGGCCTCGCGCCGCGTCTCGACGTCCGGCATCGGGACCTCGACGACCGCCACCTTGGGGTTGGAGACGATCTTCGGCGTGATCTCGCTCAGGTTCTCCGCGACGAGCAGCACCAGGTTGTCGCCGCGATCGATCTCGGGGAGGAACGACCACCGCTGCAGCGTGATGACGGCACCGCGGTCCGAGTCGGCCTGGAACGCGGGGTCCCCGGCCGGCGCGATCGCCTCCGCGTACTCGAGGATGACCGCTGCCCGGGTCGAGCCGACCAGCAGCCGCTCGAGTGCCGCCAGCGCGCGGGGCTTCTCGGTGGCCAGGAGCGCCTCGTCCAGGGCGCCGGCCCCCGCCTCGCGGCGGGCGAACCGGATGCCGGTGGCCAGGTTGTAGATCGCCACGGTCTGGCGCGTGTCCTTCAGCAGCGCCTCCACCAGGAAGTCGGTGAGGCCGAGCATGCGGCCGCCGTAGACGACCGAGTCGAAGACGTTCCCGTGGAGTACGAACATGGCCGACTCGCCCCGCAGGTAACGGCGGCGAAGGTCGTCGGCCCAGGCGGGCAGAAGGCGCGGGTCGCTCACTTCAGGTCTCCAGTAAGGCGTCGGCCTCGCGGGCTGTCTGGCGGATCGATTCCACGCCGTCCAGCAGTTCGTCGAGCTGGCCCGAGAGCGCCTGCGGCGACTGCATCGTGACGATCTGGTCGGCGATCAGCTGGAACGAGTTCTCGAGCAGGTCCAG
The DNA here is from genome assembly GCA_963813585.1 of uncultured Acidobacteriota bacterium. Taxonomy (GTDB): domain Bacteria; phylum Acidobacteriota; class Vicinamibacteria; order Vicinamibacterales; family Fen-181; genus JARKSS01. Next base: position 4,209,397 of record CAWEZL010000001.1, on the reverse strand, counting down.
CTGGCCGCGGGCCACGTCCAGGTAGCGGCGGATCTCCCGCATCTTGTCCTGCCGCTTGAGGACGACCGCGAGGTTCCGCTTCAGGACATCCAGGTTCGGGTGGTCGTCCCTGGCGCGGGCAACCTCGCGCTCCAGGCGTTCGCGATCGGCGTCGAGCGCCGGCAGGTCCACCGAGGCGAGGTACGCCTCGTAGCGGGCGGAGGTCAGCGCCATGTCGATGAACGCCTCCACCAGGCGCTCGGTCTTGGTCAACTCGCCCCGCAGCAGGTCGCCGGTGAAGGAGGGGTTCTGGGCCGCCAGCCGGTTGATGTCGGTCTGCCGGGCGATGAGGTTCTCGACCCGGGTCCGGTCCCACTCGGCCAGCGTCTCGAGGCGCGCCGCGCGCTGGGCCGCCTCGGCCTCCTTCCGGAGGCGATCGAACCTGGGAGTCCAGAGGAGGCGGCGGAGCAGCGGGTTGTCGGCGTTGACGAGCCAGATGGCCTCGACACCGAGGCCGGCGAGGGCGATGAGGGGGTTGAGGGTCAGCACCGCCGCCGCCAGCGAGCCGCCGAGCAGCGACAGGTTGTACGGGTTGGCGAACGCCCACTTCACGTACGACGGCTTGTCGGGCGCCTTGTCGGCGACGGCGGGGAAGCCGGCCATCGGGGGGCGCGGCTTGACGGAGCCCGGCACCGGGGGCGGCGTGACGCGCGCCGAAAGCCTGGCCGGCCGGCGCCGGTCGTCGTCGGGCGTTGGCATGCCTCACATTCTACGCGGGCTCGGAGAAGGGCGCGTAGAGCAGCTCGAGCAGCCGCTGCTCGACCGCCCTGAACTCGGACGCCGACTGGAGCGCGAGACTTCGCTCCCCGAAGAAGGGAACATCCACGCGGTGGAGGATCCGAGCCGGCCGGGGGGAGAGCACGTACACGGTGTCGGCGAGGTAGACGGCCTCGGAGACGTCGTGCGTCACGAAGAGGATGGTGTTGTCCTCCGCGCGCGAGACGTCGAGCAGGAGGCCCTGCATGCCCCACCGGGTCTGCGGGTCGAGGGCGCCGAACGGCTCGTCCATCAGCAGGAGGCGGGGCTTGTTGATGAGCGTGCGGGCGATCGCCACGCGCTGCTTCATGCCGCCCGAGAGGTCCTTCGGGTAGCGGCTGGCGAAGTCGGTCAGGCCGACCTCCTCGAGGTACTTCGTGGACAGCGCCCGCCGCTCGGCCTTCGGCACACCCTGGAGGCGCAGGCCGTACTCGACGTTCCCGCGCACCGTCAGCCACCCGAACGAGGTGTAGGCCTGGAACACCATGCCGCGGTCGCGGCCGGTGCCTTCGACCTCGTGGCCGTCCACCAGGACGCCGCCCCTGGTCGGGCGCAACAGGCCGGCCACGGCCTTGAGGATCGTGGACTTGCCGCACCCCGAGGGTCCCAGGAAGACGACGATCTCACCGCACCCGGGCTTGTCCTCGATGACGAGCGACACGTCGCGCACCGCCTCGGTCCGCCGGCCCGCCCGGTCCACGTAGGTGATGCCGAGATCGGTGAGGCGCAGCTTCTCGCTCACGCCGCCTTCTCCCGCCAGCGGAACAGGATGCCCGACACCGCCCGGATGATGCCGTCGGTGAGCAGGCCGATGCCGCCGATGACGAGCAGCCCGGCAAACGACCACGACGCCCTCTGGTGCGTGCGCGCCAGCTCCACCATGTACCCCAGGCCGTGCTCGGCGTTCACGGCCTCGGCCAGGATCACGTAGGTCCACGAGATCGCGTTCATCACCCGGAACGAGTCGAAGATCTCGGGCAGCGCCGCCGGCACGAGGACCGTTCTCACCGCCTGCCAGCGCGACGCGCCGAGCGTGAGCGCGGTCTGCACCAGTTCCTCGGGCACTGCGCGGATGGCGGTCACCACGACCGGCAGCAGGTAGACGAACACGCCGAGGAACAGGAAGGCGATCTTCTGCGCCTCGTAGATGCCGAACCAGAGGATCAGCAGCGGGATGAACGCCGAGATGGGCATGTACCGCAACGGCGCCATGATCGGCTCGAACAGCCGGTTGACCGGCTCGAACGCGCCCATCAGGATGCCGAGCGGCAACGCGAGCGCCGAGGCCAGCAGGAACGCCGTCAGGATCCGCCGCGTCGAGATCCAGATGGCCGACCCGAGGTCGTACTGGATGAACAGCTGGAGCGTGCCGCGGACCACCTCGCTCGGCGAGGGCAGGAAGTCGGGCGGCGCCAGCCCGCCGTACGAGACGATGCACCAGCCGGCGAGGACGCCGACGGGCGCGACGAATGCGAGCGCCAGGCCCGTCGTGCGCGGCAGCGGTGAGCGAAGCGCGAACCAGTCGGACATGGGTGAGTCGGGCTACTGCGTCGCCAGCACCACCTTGATGTCCGTCCGGCGGTTCAGTTGCCTGCCCGCCTCCGTGGTGTTGTCGGCCACCGGGTTGGACGAGCCGCGGCCGATCGTCTGGAAGCGGACCGCCTGGATGTTCGGGAAGTTCTTCAGGACGTAGTTCCTCACCGCCAGGGCCCGGCGTTCCGAGAGCGTCAGGTTCGTCGTCGTCCGCCCCGTCGAGTCGGTGTTCCCCTCCACGCGCAGGTACGTGTTGCCGAACGAGGTCATCGTCTCGCCGAGGGCGTCGAGGACGAAGTACGAGCCGGGCATGATCTCGTCCGAGCCGGGCGTGAAGTGGATCTGGATCTGCTTGTTGATGATCGCGCGGTCGTCGGCGGTGGCCTTCCGCGCCGCCAGCGTCGGCTCCTCGACCTGCTGGCCCGGGTAGCTGGCCGCCAGCGAGGACAGGAACCGCGTGTCGGCCCAGTCCCGCGCCGACACGGGACGGGTCACCAGCCCCTTCTTGCGCCAGATGACGAACGCCGTGTCGAACAGCGTCTCGTAGTGCGGCTTGCCGCCCGTCAACCCGTAGAACTGCGCGTTGTCGGCGTACGGCGTCAGCTTCAGGCCCGAGAGCATGCCGGACACCGTCTCGCTGTCCAGCTTCAGCTCGCGGCCCACGAGCGCGTAGGCCGCGGCCGGGTCGCGCTTGATCATCTCGATGCCGTCGAACCAGCCCTGCACGAAGTCGCGCACGGTGCCCGGCGCCTGGTCGATCAGCTCCTGGCGGGCGATCAGCGTGTCCGCGATGATGTTGGTGGCGGCGGTGGTGGACACGAGGACGTGCGCCTCGTCGCCCCTGGCCGTCACGGCGGAGGAGAGATCGGGCTCCCAGGTCACGGCCGCGTCCACCTGCCGGGCCTTGAACATCGCGGCCGCGGCGGGCGCGTCCTGCGTGAAGACGATGTTCTTCTCGAGGGCGGCGCGATCCTCGGGCGACAGCCCCGACTGCGCCAGGAGGTAGAGCAGCAGGAAGTGCGACGGCGTGAACTGGGTGCAGGCGATCTTGCGCCCCTTGAGATCCTCGACCGACTTGATGGTGGACAGGGAGACGATCCCGTCGCCGCCGCGGGACCAGTCCTGCATCACGAAGGACTTCGCCTTCTGCCCCTGCTCGGCGAGGATCGACGCCTCGCGGGCCCAGTTGTCCACCGTGTCCCACATGATGTCCACGTCGCCCTTGCGGAAGGCGGCGAGCTTCGACGCCGGGTCCTCGAGCAGCACGAACCGCACGTCGAGGCCGAACCGCTTCCGGTAGAGCGAGGCGGCGCCCGGCTCCATGCCGCCGTTGAAGACGACGCCCGGGGCGTGGCCCGCCCACGTGTTGATGGCAACCACCAGCGTCCGCGAGAGCTTGCCGCCGGCGGTCATGCCGGCGGGGGTGACGCCGGTCGACCCCTGGTCGCGGCCGGGATCGGGCGGGGCGTTCCTGAGCGCGTCGAAGTCGCCCGGCTCGACTCCCCCGGCACCCTCCGCGGCGGTGTTCCTGTCCCCCAGCGCCCACTGCCGGACGTTGCCGCCCTGGTAGTGCCAGAAGGCGTATCCCAGGACCGCGACGATGACGACGGTGACGAACAGCTTGGCGAATGGCGTCAGTCTCATCTCTTTCGACCCCTACAGCGTCTTGGTTCCCTGGGCGGCCTGCGCCGCGGCCCGCTTCGCCTTCATCTCGGCGAGCTGCTGCCGGGCCTGCGCGTCGCCGACCTTCGCGCGCACCGCCTCGAGCTTGGCGTCCAGCGACGACTCCGACAGCTCGCGCCCGAGGTTCGCCTCGGCGATGGTGGTCCGGATGTGCTCGCGCACGTTGTCGAGCGCCTTGACCTCGGCGTCCACCGAGAGGCCGTCGAGCTGGGCCTGGATCCTGATGCGCGCCTGCGCCGACTGCATCTTCGCCAGCATCGAGTCGCGCTCGGTCTTGAGCTTCCGGATCTCTCCCTGGACCGACAGCAGGGACGACTTGGCGGAGTCCGCGTCGTGCTGCGCGGTGTCGAGCTCGGCCTTCAGCTCGGCGAGGTCGGCGGAGAGCTGGTTCTTCTTCTGCAGCAGGATCAGGGCGACGTCGTCCTGGCTGGTGTCCATGGCGACCGTCAGCTCGGCGTCGGTCTGGACCAGCTCCTTCGAGGCTGCCTGGAACCGCTCGCTGACGTCCTCGCGCCGGCGGATGATCCCGGCCGTCGCGTTCTTCAGCTTCGAGTACTTCTCCACGAGCGAGTTGATCGCGTTCTCGTAGGCGATCTCGGGGTGGCCCTTCTCGACGTCGGAGATCCAAATCGAGAGGAAGCCCTTCCACAGGTTGCCCAATCGGCTGAAGAATCCAATGTTCGCCACGGCTGGTCCTTTCTCGTGATCAATCGGACGCCGATCAACTGGAACGACGGGAACCGTCGCCGGCGGGTTGCGGCGCGGAGGGCTCGTGCAGCCGCGGGGAGGCGTGCACGACGCGGGCCACCGCCTCCTGGCCGAAGAACTCGAGCACCTGCTGGACCTCGAGCTTCCTGGCGTTGCAGGCGCCGGCGACCCCCTGCTGCTGCCGGGTGCGCCCCTCGATGCCGGCCCGGACCTTCGCCGTTTCTTCTTCGAGCTGGGCAATCCGCCGGGTCGATTCCTCGAGCAGGGCCTGCGTGTCGGCGGCCGACTTGCGGATGTAGGCCTCGAGCGCCTGGATCTCCGCCACGCCGGTCTCGATGATGTTGTCGATGGGAACGCCGAACGCGGTGAGCGACGCCTCGACGATCTGCTTTCGCACCGCGAGGGGCGTCTCGGACGGCAGGCTTGCGAGCAGTTGCTGGGCCTTGGCGACCCGCCCGCGCTCCTCGGCGTCCACGCCGGCCGCGTCGAACACGGCGTCGAACGGCACCTCGCCGCCGGCCGGCCTGGGAGGCTCGTGCTGGAAGATGGCCGACGGTTCCGCGGAGGCGGCGGCCGTGCCTGCAGGGTCGGCTGCCGCGCCCGCCGGTTCTTCTGCTGCGTCGGCCGCGGCCGTGGCCGCCTCCTCGTCCTGGTCCTGCTCGATGAACCAGCCGAGCACCGTCGAGCCCCAACCCCTTCTCTCGGTCATGGGCACACACCTCCGACGCGAGGGCGCGACGCGGTGAATCGCCGACGATCATAACACGCCGGCCCCGGCGCGGGTGACGGCCTAAGCGCTTGTGGCGCAAGGCTTAAAGGCGGCCGGCTCGGCAGCCCTCGCACGACTCTGTCGCCTCGGGCGTGAAACAGGTAAACTCCGTGCCCTGGAGGTGCGCGTTGAAGGCCAGCGTCATCCGTCCCTACCTCGCGAAGTTCCTGCAGGAGTACCTGGAGAGCGACGAGCCGATCGAGCCGGACGAGGACGGCGACTACTGCTTCAGGCGCGGCAGCGCCGAGATCATCGTCTCGCTGATCGAGGAGGAGCAGCCCGTCCTGTCCGTCCTCTCGGTGCTCCTGCGCGGGGTGAAGAAGAGCCAGAAGCTGCTCGAGGCGCTGAACGACACGAACGCCGACTGCCCGTTCGCGAAGGTGTACTGGCGCGAGGAAGGGGTCGTGCTGCGCCTCGATCTGCTCGCCGAGAGCCTGGAGGATGCGCAGATGCGGTTGGCGTGCGGCATCATCTCGCGCCTCGCCGACGAACTCGACACCACCCTCAAGAAGAGGTTCCACGGCGGCCTCGCGTTCAACGAGCGCTCATGATCGTCTACCTCGCCTGCACCGTCCGGGGGGACCGTTCCACGATCGGGGCCGTCCGCCACATCGCGGCGCGCCTCGAGGCGGCGGGGCACGAACTGTTGACCGCTCACCTCCTGCAAGACGACGTGGACGCGGCGGAGAGCAGCGCCTCGAACGAGGCGGTCTTCGAGCGCGACCTGCGCTGGCTCGAGTCGTGCGACCTCCTCGTCGCCGAGGCCTCGGGCTCGAGCTACGGGGTCGGCTTCGAGGTCGGGTACATCCTGGGCCGCGCGCCGATGACCGGCCAGCGCGCCCTGGTGTTGTACGACGCGGCGCGTGCGTCGAGCGTGTCGCGGCTCGTCTCCGGCAACACCCACCCGGCCTGCTCGGTGCTGGCCTACGAGACCGCCGGGCAGATCGACGACTTCCTGGCGCTGAAGGCCCCGACGGCCGTTCGGCGCGCGTGACCTCCCAGGCGTCACGGCGCACGCCGGCCCCTCGTTACCGCGGTTCCCTCCCGCCCGTCACCACCTTCGCGAGCGCATCCTCGGGGTCGTCGAACGCGCGGCGCATGTCCCCGGGATCGTCGAGGTGCACGGATCGGGCAAGCTGCTTCCAGTTGAACCCCCGGTCGAACGGCTTCAGCGCGGCGTCCGGGTCGAAGATGCGGCGGTCCGGCGGGCGGGCGTTGTACGGCGCGGCGGTCGCCGGGCCAGTGGAGAAGACGTCGAGCGGGAGCGTCGCCGCCGCGTCGAACTGGTTCAGCGGCGGCATCCCGAGAATCGTGAAGATCAGGCGCATGACGGAGCCGAAGTCCGCCAGCGCGTGCGAGACGTACCCGCGCTTCACGTGCGGGCCGACGAACATCAGGATGGACCGGTGGGCCTCGACGTGGTCGCGGCCCCCCTGCGGGTCGTCCTCGGTGACGATGACGAGCATGTTCGGCCACCAGCGGGTGCGCGAGAGCGTGTGGACGAGGCGGCCGAGCGCGAGGTCGTTGTCCGCCATGTACGACTCGGCGAACGGGTAGCCGTCGGCCGGGTGCTCGTCGGTCAGGTGGTCGTTCGGCAGCACGATCGTGATGAGGGCGGGGAAGGGCTCCTTGCCGCTCGACCACCGATTGCTCAGCTCCTCTTCGAACACGTCCATCCGGTACTGGTCGGGGATGGCCATGTTGAAGGTGGCGAACTTGCGCGAGGTGCGGTCGAAGAGCGGCTTCGGCAGCGGGAAGCCGACCGCCATGCGGATGCCCGTCTCCTTGAACGCCTGCTCCTCGACCGCGCCGGGCATCTCGGTGCCGAACCCGAAGTTGAAGAACGGCACCCGGTGGCGGGCCAGGTGCTCCCAGAGCGCGCCGGCCTCGTTGTAGTCCTCCGGCATCACAACCGCGCTGCTGCCCGACACGTAGCGGCGGCCGGGCGCCGGGCTGAAGAGGCGCATCTCGGCGCGCGACCGGGCGTTCACCTCGACCCACTCGTTCGGGTACACGCCCGCGACCCACCGGTGGCCGGTGTTCGACTGGTCCGCGTCGCAGTAGAAGTTGTCGCTCATCGCGAACTGGTCGGCCAGCGCGTCGTGGTTAGGCGAGACGCTGGCGCCCTCGACGAGGCGTGAGCCGTCCTCGCTTCTCACGGTCATGCCGAGGCCGAGCGTGGTGAGCGACGGGTCGCCGTTGACGCCCGGGCGCGCGCCGAACACCTGGTCGAACGTGCGGTTCTCCTTCACCACGAACACGACGTGCCTGATCGGCCCGCGCGCCGCGTCGCCCGAGAGGGCCGCGGCAAGAGGATGGCTGGCCGGGACGGTGACGTCGCGGCGGGCGATGGTGTTCTCGACGACCTGGCGCGTGCCGCGCGCGAGCGCCGCCCCGTCCGGCACGGGGACGACCTGCAGCGTCCCCTGCATGATGTCGCCGGGGTGCAGGCCGCGCGCCGGCGCGACGAAGCCCGCCCCGCCGTTCGGCCCAGAGCCCAGCCCCTTCGCGCTCGACACGAAGAGCGTCCTGCCGTCCTTCGACACGGCGACCGACGTCGTGAACCACCCGGCCGGAATGAAACCGTCCACGGCCCGGCGGGCCGTGTCGATGACCGCCACCGCGTTGAGGCCGGCGCAGGCGGCGTACAGCCGCCCCTCGTCCGGGCTCAGGGCGAGGCCGAACGGGATCACGCCGCGCAGCCGCTCGAGGCCGGGGACGTCCAGGTGGATCTGACCGGCCATCGCGCCGCTGGCCGCGTCGATCACCGAGACGGTGTCGTTGGTGGCGTTCGAGACGTAGATCCACCGGGTGCCGGCGACGACCCCGCCGGGGCTCGCACCGCCGATTGTCTCGAGGCCGTCGCGTTCGGCGCCGACGAGATAGCCGGTTTTCACGCGCGCCGTGACCCGGCCGCTCCCGATGTCCACCGCGAACAGGGACATCGCGTCCGGGTGATTCGGGCTGCCGAGCCCCGGCACGGCCAGGCCCTCGGCCACGGTGCCGCCTTCCGCCTCCCTCGAAGGGATGCCGTACGGAGGGAACGCCAAGCCGGCGGTGCGCCGGTTCTCGTCGGTGACGCCGGGCAGCAGCGGGTACTCGAACATGCCGACGTTGGTCACCCACGCCGTCCGGCCATCCGGGGCCAGGGCGACCGAGAACGGGTTGCGACCCACGCGAACCGACCTCACCACCGTGCGAGTCGTCGCGTCGATCGTGACCAGGCGGTAGTTGAACTGGTCGAGCGCGTGGATGCGCGTGCCCGACGGGTCGAGCACGAAGTCACCGAGATAGCTGTCGCGGAAGCCTCCCCCGTCCACGGGTATGGTGACGATGCGGCGCGCGAGGTCGTTGCTCGAGGCGGACAACCCGGTCGAAGCGGCCAGGTCGAGCACCTTCAGCTCGCCCGTGTTTGCCGAGCCGAAGTAGAGGTGCCGGCCGTCGGGCGAGAACGCGACGCCCATGTAGGTGCCGTCGCCAAGCTCCTTGGGCGGGGTCGCGCCGTAGGGCGGGATGCGGACGCTCAGGGATGGGTCACGAAGGTCGATCAGCTCGATCGCGCCGGAGCGGACGAGGGCGACGCGGGACTCGTCGGGCGACACTGCCATTCCCCAGCTGTAGGACTGGGTGCGGATCACGCGGCCGGCCGGGGTGACCCGTCGCCCGCTGATGAGGATCGCCGTGTCGCCGGTGATGGCTGGCGCCGCATCGCGAACCGGCGGCTCGAGCAGCGACGCGCGCACGGCGGGGAGCGGCCGCGTCCACCACCAGGCGGCGGCCGCGGCGGCGACCAGCAGGGCGACGACCAGCAACCGCCGTGGGGTCAGGTCTTGCATTTCAGCATTGTGCACGACCGGACCCCGCCTAGAACGGCAAGCGCGGAGCGCGGTCGAACGGCATCGGACGGACCTCGCGTCCGTCGATGCGGAACAGTCGCGAGGGCTCGAACTTCGGCGCGGTTTCCAGCTCGAACTCCACCTTCAGGCCGCGCCCGGCGAAGGCCCTCCTGACTTCCCGCAGGGCCAGCGCGTCCTCGTTTCTCTCGTCGCTCAGGTGCCCGAGGACGACGTTGCCGGGCGGACGACTCGTCCCGGCCATTGCCCCGACGAGGAGGCTCGCCGTCTGGGCGTTGCTGAGGTGCCACTGGCTGGCGTAGTTGAAGCGCCTCCTCAGCAGCTCGAGGTCGTGGTTCGCCTCGACGAACACGAAGTCGGCCCCGCGCAGGTGGGGGAGCAGGTTCGACGGATCGCGGAAGTCGGTGGCGATGACGATCGTGCGACGCCTGGTCCCGAGGCTGGCGCGCACGACGAAGCCGAAGGTGGGAGTGTCCGGTGCGTGCGAGAGCGGCACGGGGATGATCCGGAACTCGCCCACGGTCATCCCCGCGTCCGCGAAGGCCTGGACGGGCGACGGGGCGCCGCCGCCGATCCCGTGGCGCGCGCGCAGTTGCGGAAGCACCTTGCGGTGGCACTGGATCGGGATTCCCTCCTCGCTCATGACTCGTAACGCCTTCCCGCTCAGGTGATCGCGGTGCGCGTGTGACACGACGAGTGCGCTCACCGGACCGTACCGGTCCTGGTGCCGGCGGAGCAGGGCGCGGCAGTCGCGGAGCGTGCCGATCCCGCAATCGAACAGGACGCAGGTCTGGTCCGTCCAGAGCGCCAGGCAGTTGGCGGCGCTGTTCGAGCCGTACGAGCGGAAGTGAAGGGTTGCGGGCATCCGTGTTCACTTGACCGGCAGCGTGACCTTCTCCTCGGTCTTGACCTGGAAGCGGCGGAACTTCGTGTAGTCGGCCCGCCCCTCCATCAGGATGCGGCGGCCGCCCTGGAGGTACGTCTCGCGCATCTGCACCGGGACCCACAGGCCGAGCGCGGGCTCGCGCCCGTAGCGCACGACGATCTCGCCGTTCACCGTCTCCTTCGCCAGCTCGACGGTGGTCTCGACGATGGCACCCGTCAGCTGATCGACCAGGAAGCGGCCGTGGATGGGGACGTCCTCGCCCTCGAGCCCCTCGACCAGCGTGGGGCGGCCCCGCTCGGTGTACTCAATCCGCCACGCGCGCACGCCGTCCACCTCGTCGTCTCGGCCCAGCGTGAAGTCGAAGCGCTCGCGGTTCCAGCTTCGCAGGATGTCGAGCGGGAAGAGCGGGACGTTGATCGACCGGACGACCGGGCCGATGTTGTACTTCGCGCTCTCGTCCATCACCGACTGCAGCCGGGCCTTCGCCTCGGGCGTCTCGTCGAGGAACAGCCGCCGCAGCCTGTCCTCGCGGTCGCGCACCGGCCGGCCATCCACCTCGAAGACGTCGCGGAACGACACCCACCGGTTCGCCGGCCTCACGAGCATCAAGTCGGCCCGGGTGAGGGTGCGCCCGGCCCGGTGCGACTGCAGGTACTCCTCTTCGGCGACGAGCATCGAGTACTGGCGCTCGTACGCCTCCGCGTACTCGAACAGCCGTGCGAGGGCGAGCTTCAGCTCCGCCAGGCGCGGCGGCGGCGGCGCGGGCGAGGGGCGCGTGCTGCGGGCTGCGGTGGCAGGCATGCTGACGGGGGGAGCGGCGTCGGCGGGGACGGCAGCCGGCGGCGGCAGGGCCACATCATCCGGGGCAGGACCCGAGGGAAGCCAGGCGGCCGACCGGGCGGCGGCGCCCTTCCTGCTCGTTTCGACGCGCAGCGCGTGCCGGCCACCGTCGGCGTCGGATGGTTCAGCCTGGATGCCCAGGACGTAGCAGGCCGACAGCTCGGTGACCGCGCGCTCCACGGCCTTCTCCGGGTTTCGTCCGAGCATGGCGAACGACCCGCCTGTCGCGCGGGCGATGGCCTGGATCGGACCGACGTCGGGGGCGCGGCGCGCGGCGTCGGGCTGGCCGCGAACGCCATAGGCGTACACCGTCGCGCGTGCGGCGGCTGCCGCGGCCGCCGTCTCCTCGACACGCACCGGCGAGGAAGCGACCAGGCCGGCGGAGAAGAGCAGCACCACCTTGCGGCCCGGGAGCTGCTGCAGCGACGCCATCAGCGCGTGCAGCGCCGACAGCCCGTTGCGGGCAGTTGCCAGCTCCTCCTCGGTCGCGTCCTTCGACATCTCCGAGACGCCGGCGCGCACCGGGCGCTCGGGCGGCTTGTTCAGGTCGGGCACGCGGTCGACGGTCGGGTCGACGTTCGGCTCGGCCATCGCGGCAAGGTCGGAGAGCGACGGCGCGGCGGCGGCGTTCGCGGGCACCACGTGTCCCACCACCGTGGAGAGGGCCTCGCGGACCGGCGGCCGCTCCGTGGTCAGCGTCAGCAGCGAATCGGCCGGGGTGGGGATGCGGACGACCGCGATCAGGTCGTCGATGCCCAGGCGCTGGAGGAAGGCATCGGCGGCTCGGACCACGGCCCGCTCGTCGCCGCGCACCATCGTGGCCTGATCGACGACGATGAGGACGTTGCGGCGGAGCTCGGCGGCGTAGAGCGCGGCATCCTCGGTGCCGACCTGCCGCGACGCGGCGTCGGCGGTGGCGCCCGGACCGCGGCTGACCCGCTTCACCCAGAGGACGGGGCGGCTGCGACCGTCCACCGTGACGGTGAAGTCGGACGGGCGGAGGCCCTCGACGAGGCGGCCGTCGCGATCGACGACGAGCGCCTCGATGGCGAGGGCATCGGCCGCCGGCCGCCGGGTGGCCGGCGGCGGCGCGGCGATCGTGGCGGCGGCTGTGGCGACACCGCCAGCGAGGACGAGCGACGCGAGCATCCGGAGACGGCCAGCCATGGCGGATGCAAGTCTGCCACGGTTTCGGGAGATCCAGTAGGGCCGGCCGCCGTGCCGGCCTTCGTGCCGGCCTCCGTGCTGGCCTCCGCCGGCTGGCGGCACGGACTTACTGCTTCGTCACCGCAGCGGCGATGGCTTCGGCGGCCTTCTCCGCGAGAGGGGTGAGGATGTCTTCACCGTCGGTGGCCGCCTTGGCCGACAACGTCACCGGCCTGGCCCTGGCGGCCTCGTCCAGCGACGAGAACTTGTAGTCGAGGCGCATCTCGTCCTTGGCCCTGGTGGAGGAGGCGACCGTCGAGACCGCCTGCGCGCCGGCGATCACCGCGCCTCGCGCCATCACGCCGCCGGTGCTGGCGGCGCCCGGCACGTACCACGCGGCGGTGCCCGCGGCCTGGCCCAGCGCCCTGCCGAGGACGCCGCCCCCGCTCCTCTTGCGCGTGAGGGTCGCGGTCAGGATGTTGTCGCATCCTCTCTGGCGCGCTTCTTCGAGGGCCTGCGACTGCAGCCGGGCTTCGAGCGGCACGGCCTTGATGGAGGGACCGCTGAGGTAGCTCGTCAGCAGCTCGCGGAGGGCGTTGCTGACCTCGCTTGCGCTGCCGTCCACGCCCTGCACGCTGGGCAGGACGATTGCGATACAGGCTGGCGTCGCGACAGCCGACAACTCGGCCGGGGGATCCGCTTGCGCCGCGGAGACCGGCGGCCACGCGAGGACGAACGCCGCCAGGGTCAGAACCGGCCAGATCGAGGCGATGGTCGCTCGCCGTCCGGGGTCGATCCTCATGGGGGGCCTCCAGGTTTCGTGGTGGACGCCGCCCGACTGGTGCAAGATCAACTCCCAGCAGGGCCGGCCTCCGTGCCGGCCACTCACTCTTTCAGGAGGCGCCCGTGCCCTGGGTCCAGAAGACGTTCGCGCTCGCGCCGCGGCCCCGCGGCTTCCACCTCGTCACCGACGAGGTCGTCCGGCAGCTTCCCGAGCTCCGCGCGATCGAGCGGGGCCTGCTCCACCTCTTCATCCAGCACACGTCCGCGTCGCTGGCGATCAACGAGAACGCCGACCCCAGCGTGCGCGCCGACTTCGAGTCGCACTTCGGCGTCCTCGCCCCCGAGAACGCGCCGCACTACACGCACGATGCCGAGGGGCCGGACGACATGCCGGCGCACCTCAAGTCGGCGCTGCTCGGCAGCAGCCTCACCATTCCCATCACGGCCGGCCGACTCAACCTCGGCACGTGGCAGGGCATCTACCTGGGCGAGCACCGCGACCGCGGCGGGGCGAGGAAGGTGGTGGCGACGATCGTGGGGGAGTAGCGGAGGACGCGGGCGCAGCGGAGAACGGGAACCGGAGAACGGAGAACGAAATGCAGGCGAGCGGCGGAATGCGCCCGGCCGGTCCGATCTTCACGGCCGACCTCTTTCCGGGCCTTCACGAGGCGCTGATGCAGGTGCTTCGCGGCCTCTCTACCGACGACTGGACCAGGCCGACGGCCGCCGGCGCGTGGACGGTGCGCGACAGCGTCGCGCACCTGGTGGACGGGAACGTGCGCCAGGTCTCGTTCCGCCGCGACCGCCTGTCCCCGGTTCCGCCCCGCCGCCCGATCAAGAGCCATGCGGACCTCGTCCGGTTCATCGACGAGTTGAACGCGGTGTGGGTGGAGGCGTTTCGGCGCGTCAGCCCTCGGCTGCTCATCGAACTGCTCGATCTCACCGGCCCGGAGACGGCACGGGCCTTCGCGGCGCTCGATCCGTTCGGGCCGGCCCTCTTCGGTGTCGCCTGGGCGGGCGAGACATCGTCCACCAACTGGTTCGACACCGCCCGCGAGTACACCGAGCGCTGGCACCACCAGCAGCAGATCCGGGATGCCGTCGGCGCCGAACCGCTGACCGGGCGCGAGTGGCTGCACCCGGTGCTCGACACCTTCCTGCGCGGCCTGCCGCACGCCTACCGCGACGCACGCGCCGAGGAGGGGGCGGTCGTCGCGTTTCACATCACGGGCGAGGCGGGCGGAAGATGGGCGCTCCGGCTCGAGGACGGGGCGTGGGTGCTGTACGCGGGCGACGCGGCCTCCTTCGACTGCCGTGTGGCGATCGACCCGGACGCCGCGTGGAGGCTGCTCACCAAGGGCCTCCCACCCGACAGCGCCCGGGAACGGATGACCATCGTGGGCTCGCCCGAGCTCGCGGAGCCGTTCGCCCGGATGCTGGCGATCATGGGGTAGGCAGGTTCAGCTCGCGCGAGTGGCGACGTATGCTATCATACGTAATACAATGAAGCGGACGACGATCTTCATCGACGAGGCGCTCGAGTACGACCTCAAGGCACTCGCCAGGCGACGCGGACAACCGGTGGCGTCCGTCGTCCGCGAGGCGCTCGCCGAGTACGTCGTCGAGGCGAAGCACGCGGGCGCGGTGTCGTTGAGCTTCGTCGCGGCGGGCGCCAGCGGTCATGACGACACCGCCGAACGGCACGAGGAACTCCTCTGGCAGGAAGCGCCGACCAGACTTCAGGGGCGGCGCGCCACTGGTCGGAAGGCGCGCGGGAAGCAGGGGCGGCGCTGATGGCCGTGCTCCTCGACACCGGGGTGATCTACGCCCTCGCCGACACCGACGACCGCTGGCACCGGCGGTGCCGCGACTGGCTCCGCACGAACCGGGAACCGCTGCTGGCGCCGACGACGGTCGTCCCCGAGGCGGCCTACCTGATCCACCAGCGGTTGGGGCCGGTGGCGGAACTGAAGCTGGCGCGGGCCCTCGCGCGCGGCGAGGTGCAGTTGGAGCACCCGACCCGGGCGGACCTCGATCGTACGGCCACGATCATGGAGGCGCACCCGGAGGTCGGCCTGGTGGATGCGAGCGTGATGGCGATCGCCGAGCGGCTGAAGGTGGTCGCGGTCGCGACAACCGACCGAAGGCACTTCGAGCTGCTTCGATCGGCCCTGCGCGCCCGGTGCGACCTCGTGCCGTAGATCGGCCGCTGGCGGGGCCGCGACCTGGGTGCCGCCCACAGAGGACCAGCCGTCAACGCCCTACTTCCTGTAGACCTCCTCGCGCTTGAGGAACCCGTCGCCGATGAGGAGACCGTCGAGGTTGTCGGCGTCCACCGCGATCGGGTCGAACAACATCGTCGGCACGTCGAGCTTGCCGTTGTTCACCGTGGCGGCGGTGTCCACCTTCTCGCCCTTGGCCAGCAGCACCGCCGAGCGGGCGGCGAGCCGCGTCATCGTCCGCAGCGACTTGTAGACGGTCATCGTCTGCGTGCCGGCGACGATGCGCCTGGCGGCGTCGAGCTCGGCATCCTGGCCCGAGACGGCCACTTTGCCCGCCAGGCCCCTGGCCTCGAGCACGCGGATCGCCCCGCCGGCCGTCACGTCGTTGCTGGCGACAATGCCCGCCACCTGGCCCTTGCCCTTGGCGAGGCCCTCTTCGGTGATCTTCGCGGCGGCATCCGCCGTCCAGTTCTCGGCCCAGCCGTCGGCGACGATCCTGATGGCTCCCGTCTTGATCGCCGGCGCCAGCACCTTCATCTGGGCCTCGCGCAGCGCCTTCGCGTTGCTGTCGGTCGGCGACCCGCCGATCAGGATGTAGTTGCCCTTGGGCGCGGCGGCGAGCACGTGCGAGGCCTGAAGCTCGCCGATGCGGCTGACGTCGAAGCCGACATAGAGAGCCAGGTCCGCGTTTCGAATCAGCCGGTCGTAGGCGATGACCGGCACCTTACTCGCGCTGGCCTTGGCCACGATCTCGGCCGCCTTCTCGGTGTCGTGGGCCACGATGATGATGGCCTTGACCCCGTCCTCCAGCATCTTCTCGGCCTGCTCGACCTGCCTCGCGTGATCGGCGTCGGCCGTGGCCACCAGCAGGTCGCCGCCCATGTCGGTGACGATCTCCTGGATCATGTCGCGGTCGCGCCCCCACCGCTCGTGCACGTCGTCGAGCAGGAGCCCGATCTTCACGCGCTCGGGGCCTTTCTTTGCGGACGACTCCGCGGGTGCGCCGCTTCCGCCACCACAGCCCCACATGGCGAGCGCGGCGACGAGTGACACGAGAGCGAGTGTGCTGCGCATGTCATCCTCCTGGTTCAGCGGAGAGACGCCGAGAGGCAGAGACGAACCTGGCGAAGGAACTCTTCGCTAGTACGTCAGCCCGAAGCCGAACGGGAACAGCGGGTCGTAGCCCGCGTCGCCGACGTTCACCGGCATCGTGGACGAGCGAGGCCACGAGAACGAGAGCTTGCCCGTTGGACGGACGTCGCCGAACAGCACGTCGCTGATGCCGTCGCCCTCGGTGCCCGGCAGCCAGGCGGCGACGAGTGCCTTGGCCTGCCCGAGCACCTCGCCCAAGTCGAGAGGGCGGCCCGACAGCACGACGACGACCATCGGGATGCCGGCCTTCTCAATCGCCTGGACGGCGGCCGCGTCCTCCGGCGCCAGCGCCAACTCGCGGCGATCGCCCATCATCTCGGCGTATGGCAGCTCGCCGACCACCACGACGGCCGCGTCGGCCCCCTCGGCGCCCGACCCGTCGGCCGAGTAGGTCACCTTGGTCCTGCCCGACACGGCGCGCCGGATGCCCTCGAGCACGGTGGTCCCGCGGGTGATGGGGCCCGACTCGCCCTGCCAGCGGATCGTCCAGCCGCCGCACTGCATGCCGACATCGTCCGCGCCCCGGCCCGCCACGTGGATGCGCGCGGCGGTCTTGGCGAGCGGCAGCAGCTTGCCCTCGTTCTTGAGGAGCACCAGCGACTCGCGCACGGCCTGGCGCGCGACCGCGCGGTGCGCCTCGGAGCCGAACGAGTCACCTAGCGCCCGGTCCGCCATCTGGGACCGGCCGGGATCGAGCAGCCCCATCGCGATCTTCACCCGCAGGATCCGCCGCACGGCATCGTCGATCCGCGACATCGGCACCTCGCCGGCCTCGACGAGGCTCTTGAGCGTCGTGATGAACGCGCGGTACCGCTGCGGCACCATCGCCATGTCCATGCCGGCGTTGATGGACTGCTTGACGGCGCTCCGGAAGTCGGGGTTCACCTGGTCGATCGCGTTGTAGTCGGAGATCAGGAACCCCTCGAACCCCAGCTCGCCCTTGAGCACGTCGGTCAGCATCCGCTTGTGCCCCGAGATCTTCTCGCCGTTCCAGCTGCTGTAGGACGGCATGATCGTCCCGACGCCGGCGTTGACGGCGGTGACGTACCCGGCCAGGTGGATGCGGCGCAGCTCGGCCTCGTCGCCCCGGGTGTCGCCCTGGTCGAAGGGGTAGCGGCCGCCGGGCTGGTCCTTGTTCGGGATGCCGGTGCCGAACGCGGTGCCCCCGTCACCGGCGTAATGCTTCGCGCACGCGAGGACGCTCAGCGGGTTGGCGAGGCGGTCGCCCTGCAGCCCGCGCACGGCGGCGGCGCCCAGCTCGGCCACGAGCGCCGGCTCCTCGGAGAACCCCTCGTAGGTGCGGCCCCACCGGTCGTCGCGCGGCACGGCCACGCACGGGGCGAAGGTCCACTGGATACCGGTCGCCCGCACTTCCTTCGCGGTGAGGCGGCCGATCTCCTCGACGAGCTTCGCATTGCGGGTGGCGCCCAGGCCGATGTTGTGGGGAAAGACGACGGCGCCGATCACGTTGTTGTGGCCGTGGAGCGCGTCCACCCCGTAGAGGATCGGGATGCGGAGGCGCGTCCGCAGGGCCTGGGCCTGGAAGCGGTCGTACATCGCCGACCAGTCGTCGAGGCTGTTCGTCTTCGGGTCGGAGTTGCCGCCGCTCAGCACCGACCCGATGAACAACCGCTCGACGTCCGCCGCGTCGGCGATGGACTCCTGGTCGGGCTGCGTCATCTGCCCGACCTTCTCGTCGAGCGTCATCTTCGCGATGATGGCGTCGGCCTGCGCGTCGTGCGCCGACAGCCTGGCGGCCCCGCCGCCCTGGGGCGCCATCGCGAGGAACCCGGGACCGAACAGCGCCACGACCACGGCTGCCAGCGGCCACGCGTATCGTCGGTTCATGGATGCCTCGCAACGGGGGGCGGTTGGGGGAATTATAGTGACAATCCCAATTCCAATCCCAATCCTGATCCGAATCGACGAATCCCAATCCCAATCCGGGCCGGCGCGGGATTAGAATGCAGGCGCACTCGAACCTGATTCAACCTCCGAGGAGGACAGCCATGGCACCGTCAGTCGATCGGCGCGGATTCATGAAGGCTTCGGCCAGCGTGGCGGCGGGTCTCGGGCTCGGCGTGGCGTCGCTCGATGCGCAGGCACCTGCCGGAGCGGCCACACAGGCGCAGCCTCGGCCGCTGGGCCCGCCCGTGTCGTCGCTGACCTTCAAGACGAAGCTGCAGAAGGCGTTGATCGCCAAGCCGACCGAGGAGGAGCTGCGGCAGATCAAGGCTGCCGGATTCGACGGCGTGGAAGCGCGCGTCATGCCGCCCGAGGAGGCCGCGAAGATGCGGCAGGTGGCCGAGAAGATCGGCCTCCACATCCACGCGGTGCTGTACGGGTGGGCCGAGTTCAACAGCGCCGACAAGAGCGAGGTGGAGCGGACGTTCGCGGAGAGCCAGGGAGCGCTGCGCGCGGCCGAAGCGTTCGGCGCGGACGCGGTGCTGCTGGTGCCGTGCCGGATCGGCGCCAGGCGGACGGCCGCCGGCGCGCCGCCGCAGGGCCCCGCGATGCGGATCCCGCGCGCCTGGGAGTTCCAGATCGAGTACGACCCGAAGAACGGGCACCTCACCCGGGTTGTCCACGGCGACAACGCGCCCTACGCCGACTACATCGCGGCGCACAACCACGCGACCGACACGTCCGTCGAGTGGGTGAAGCGGCTGATCCCGCTCGCCGAGAAGACCAAGGTCGTCATCGCGCTCGAGAACGTCGGGAACAACCTGTGGGGGAAGCCGGAGATCTTCCGGCACTTCGTCCGATCGTTCCAGAGCCCCTGGGTCAAGGCCTATTTCGACATCGCCAACCACGAGCGCTTCGCCCGCGCGGAGGACTGGATCCTCACGCTCGGCGACCTGCTCGCCAAGGTCCACGTGAAGGACTACCTGCTCGACCCGGCCGACCCGGACGGCCGCGGCCGGGGCGTGAACATCCGCGAAGGGAGCGTCCGCTGGCCCGTCGTCCGCCAGGCGCTCGAATCGGTCAACTACAGCGGCTGGATGACCATCGAGGGGAGCGAGAGCCTCAGCATGGAGGAGCGCAACCGCCGGCTGGATCTGATACTCGCCGGGAGCTAGCAGGTCAGGAGCCAGGCTGCAGGCAGGCGCGGTAGCCGAAGCCAATCGCGCGCTGGGCCGTGGACGCACGGTCGCTGGCGATCATGACGACGCCGGTGCGGACCAGGTCGGCGTACTCGGACGGATCCCCGTCCGCGGCGTAGACGTCGTCCAGGCGGTCACCGGGGCGGCCGAGCGTGCCCATGATGGGCTCGATGCCGGCCTCGCGCAGCGAGTCCAGGAGCCTGCGGCCGGGCTTCGACACGCCCACCCACCCGAGCATCCGGTTGGCGGGGATGCGGCGCTGTGCTCGGCGCAGGTCGCCCGGCTTGTCGAGCGTCACCGAGATGATCAGGCGCGAGTCGAGGCCGTGGACGGTCCTCGCATCGTCCAGGGAGTAGGTGACGACGAGGACGCGGTCCTCCATGCCCGCCGCTCGAACCGCATCCACCACGTCGCCCCACCTGGTCGTCTTCTTGACGTCCAGCTCGAAGAACGCGCCGGCCTTTCGCCCCCAGCCGAGAACGTCCGCGAAGCGCGGCACCCGTTCGTCCAGCGCGACGCCGTCCGGCCGCTCGATCTTCAATCCGCGAATCTCGTTCCAGGTGCGTTCGGCAACCGGGCCGGTGCCGGTCGTCGTGCGGTCGAGCGTGTCGTCGTGCATGAGGACGAGGACGCCGTCGCGCGTGGTGGCGACGTCGATCTCGAGGAACGGGATGCCGGCGGCGAGGCTGGCCTCGAAGCTCGACACCGCGTTCTCGGCGGCCGAGGGGTCCGGCTGGCCGCGATGCGCGGCGACGACGGCCAGGTGGCGCTCGCGGAGGCAGTCGAGTTGAGCGCCGAGGTCCCGGCGGTCAGGGACGGACGGCGAGCAGGCCACCGCGAGGAGGGACAGGGCGAGGAAGGCGCGGGTGGGATGCATCGAGTCAAGGATAAGGCAAGCCGGCGCTACTCACCGGCACGGAGGCCGGCGCTACTGGCGACGCCGAGCACGGCGGTCACCTCGTGGGTGGTGCCGTCGTCCACGAGCGGGATCGCTTGGGGATCGACGGGGACGCCGTCGAGGTGAGCCAGGCCCACGCCGCGGCCGCGGTGCTCAGGGTTCACCACTTCGATCCGGTAGGTGGTGCGGCCGAAGCGCCACTGCAGCGAGAACCCTTCCCAACGGGCCGGGATCGACGGGGCGAGCGCGAAGGACTGCCCGTTCCGCCGCAGGCCGAGCAGCGCCTCGATCGCTGCCTGGTACATCCAGCCGGCAGAGCCCGTGTACCACGTCCACCCGCCGCGGCCCGCGTGCTGCGGGTGGGCGTACACGTCGGCGGCGACGACGTACGGTTCGGCCTTGTAGCGTTCGACCTCCTCCCGCGTGCGGGTGTGGTTGATCGGATTGATCATGTGGAACAGCTCCATGGCCTCGTCGCCCTGGCCGAGCCGCGCCAGGGCGATGACCCCCCACAGCGCCGCGTGCGTGTACTGGCCGCCGTTCTCGCGCAGGCCGGGCACGTAGCCCTTGATGTAGCCGGGGTCCTGCGGCGTCCGATCGAAGGGGGGGGTCAGCAGCAGCACCATCTGCGCGTCGCGCCGGACGAGGTGCGCGCGGACCGCTTCCATGGCCCGCGTGGCGCGGCGGGGCTGGGCGCTGCCTGAGAGCACGGCCCACGACTGCGTCAGCGAGTCGATTCGGCACTCCTCGTTCTGCGCCGATCCCGAGCGGCGTCCCGTCATCGAAGTACGCGCGGCGGTACCAGTCGCCGTCCCACGCAAGCTCCGCCATCCCGGCCAGCCACTCCGCCTGGCTCCGGTAGCGCTGCGCCAGGTCAGCGCGGTCGCGGCGATCGCACAGCGCGGCCATCTCGTTCAGGACGACGATGAGGAACCAGGCCAGCCAGACGCTCTCGCCCCTCCCCTCGTGACCGACGCGGTTCATGCCGTCGTTCCAGTCGCCCGATCCCATGAGCGGGAGGCCGTGCGCCCCGTACGCAAGCGACCGCTCGACGGCCCGCCGGCAGTGCTCGAAGAGCGGCGCCGACTCGCCCGACACGGACGGCTGAAGGTAGGCGTCCTGCTGGCCCGGCGCCAGCGGCGGCGCCTCGATGAACCGTACGCTCTCGTCGAGGATGGCCTCGTCACCCGTTCGCGACACGTACCCGGCCACCGCGTACGGCAGCCAGAGCAGGTCGTCCGAGCACCGCGTCCGTGTGCCGCGTCCCGTGGGCGGATGCCACCAGTGCTGCACGTCTCCCTCGACGAACTGGCGGGAGGCGGCCTCGAGCAGGTGGCCGCGGCAGAGGTCGGGGCGGGTGTAGAGCAGCGCCAGCACGTCCTGCAACTGGTCGCGGAACCCCCACGCGCCCCCCGGCTGATACGGGCCGCTGCGGGCCCAGATGCGGCAGCTCAGCGACTGGTAGAGCAGCCACCGGTTCACGATCAGGTCGAACGAGTCGTCTGGCGTCTTGACTTGGATCGCGCCGAGCGCCTCGTCCCAGAAGCGCTCGCTGCGCTCGGCCGCCGCCGCGACCGACTCGATCGAGCCGTAGCGGGCCGCCAGTTCCGCCGCCTCCGCGGCGTCGCGGCCCTGTCCGAGAACGAACGCCACCCGCCGCGTCTCGCCGGGCGGGATCTCGACGGAGACCTGCAGCGCGCCGCAGGGATCGAGGCCGGCGCCGCTCCGGTTGGCGAGGCGGTCGCGCCCCAGCGCCGCGGGGTTCTCCGTGGTGCGCTGGCGGCCGATGAAGTCGCCGCGATCGCAGGTGTACGAGCGGGGCGCCACGGTTGCGCGCAGGAACGCGACGCGGCCGCCACACTCGCTGTTGTAGGCGTTGCGCGCGCAGATCGCGCCCGTCCCGGCGTCCACCTCGGTCACCACGAACCGCCGGTCGCCCTGGCGCGGTGGCCCGAGGCACCACTCGACGTAACCGAACACGCTCAGGCGACGGGTCGCCTCCGACGTGTTTCTGAGCGTCAGGACCGACAGCTTCACCGGATCGTCCGGGGCGACCGAGACCTCGAGTTCCTGCTCGAGGCCCAGGACGGCGTGCTGGTACCGCGTCGCCCCCGGGCGGTGGCGCACGACCCAGCGCCCCGCATCCCGTTCTCGCGGCAGCGGCCCCGGCGTGGCGCCCCAGGCCGTTCCGGCCTCGTCGTCTCGAAGGTAGATGGCCTCGCCGGTGGGATCCGCGACGGAATCGTTGGCGAACGGGGTCAGGCGGTTTTCGCGGCTGTTGACCGCCCACGTGAAGACCGGGCCCGACTCGCTGACGATGGTCCCGAACGACGGGTTGGCGAGGACGTTCGACCATGGGAGCGGCGTGTCACGGTCGCCCTCGAGCACCACAACGTACTCGCGGCCGTCCGGCGTGAACCCGCCGACGCCATTCTCCATGACGAGCTGCGGCACCTGGACCGGCTCCGGCGACGGCTCGGGCCTTCCGGGCCACCGCAACTCCGCTGGCGGCTGCGCCGGGTAGAGCCAGGGGGCTGGACGATCGAGCTGCGGCTCCAGCTCGCCGAGGTCGCTGCGGAGGACGACGCGCGCGACGGCGGTCAGCAGGCTCCGGTCCGCCTCCGTCATCCCGTCGGTGCGCAGCAGGTAGACGCCGCCCGGCTTGTCGAGCCACCCGGCGAAGCGCGGTTCGCGTACCAGGCCCGCGAGCGACCCCTGCAGCTCGTCGAGGTAATCCACCGGCTGCTCGTTCATGATGACGAGATCAGCGCGCAGGCTCTTGACCCGCCAGTACTCCTGCGCGTGCAGCAACTGCCGCGCCAGCGAGACGCCGGCCGGGTCGGTGACGCGGAGGAGGACGATCGGGAGGTCGCCGGAGACGGCGTGAGCCCAGAGCGCGGGCTGGCCGAGCGTGTTCCGCGCGAGGTCGCCGGGGCTGATGCACGAGGCGTCGGCCCCGAAGACCCGCGACCCGAGCCGGTCGAACAGCATCGCCTGGCCGTCGTTCAACCCGAGGTGCTGCAGCGTGATATGCGCGTGCGTGAACGCCATCGAGATGACGCGCGAGGCGGCGCTGGCGTCCCGGTACTTCTGGACGAGGGTGAGCGCGGCGGCGCGCGTGGGCGCCACGCCCGTCGCAAAGGTCAGCCGGACGAACGCGCCGGGGGCCAGTCGAACACGCTCGCGCAGCGCCGCGACGGGGTCGAGCACGGCGCCCGTGGTGCACGAGAGGGGCCCGTCGATGGCCGCCGGGCGGGCGACCGACCGTCCGCGGCCGAGGAATCGGCAACGGTCCGTCTCCCACTCCACCGCGCCGCCGAACCGCCCGTCCACGCCGAGCACGTGGAAGGCCCAGGCGGGCGGGTCGTCCGAGGCGCGTGGGCGACGGCTGAACAGCAGGCCCGCGCTCTGCGCGTCGTACTCCGTCTCGATGAACAGCTTGCCGAACGCCGGGTGCGCGAGGTCGTCCTCGGGGCGCCCGAGCACGATCTCCGCGTAGCTGGTGATCTCCAGCTCTCGCGGCCGGTCGCCGCGGTTGGTGACCGTCACCCGGCGGACCTCCACGTCGTCCTCCGGCGACACGGCGATCTGCAGTTGCGTCTCGAGGTCGGCATCGCGGCGGCGATACGTGGCCTTGTCCAGCTCGAACGTCACCTCGTAGCTGTCCGGCTCGACGCAGGTGGGCAGGTAGGTGGGCGACCAGACCCGGCCAGACCACGGGTCGCGGAAGTAGATGAAGTGCGCCCCCGAGTCGGAGGTGCGATCCTCGCGCTGGCGCGTCACCGCGAGGCCGCCCCACGCGCTCCACCCGCCGCCCGCGTGCGTCAGCACCGTGGTGTACCGGCCGTTCGACAGGGCGTGCGCGTGCGGGCTGACGGTGTGGGCCGACTTGAAGCGCCGCGAGGCGAACACCGTCGCGGGGGGCGCGGCAGCCGCCGCCTCGGCCGGCCGCGGCTCGGAGAGGATGGCCTCGCGCGGGACGCGCTCCTGCAGCAGCAGCTCGGTGGCCTTGACGCGCGGGTCCGCGTGGAACCGGCCGACGAACACGTCGCCGCGGACGACGTTGGTCAGCGCCACGAGGGACATGCCCTGGTGGTGGGCGAAGTACGCCCGGACGACGATCGGAGACGCATGGCCGGGGGTGCCGGAGGTTTCTGTCTCCGGATCGGCCCCGGTGTGCGGCCGGTAGTCCACGGCCTCGTAGAAGCCGAAGCGGCCGTCGAGGCCGACGCGCCTCAGGCGCTCCAGGTTCGCGGCGGCGGCCGATGCGTTCAGCAGGCTCGCGAGCGCCGTGGAGTACGGCGAAACCACCAGTTCGTCGGAAAGGCCGCGCTTGAGGCCGAGGCCGGGAACGCCGAAGGCCTTGTACTGGTAGGTGCCCTCTCGATCCGTCAGCGAGAACGCGGACTCGGAGATGCCCCAGGGGATGTCGTGCTGGCGGCCGTACTCGATCTGCCTCCACACGCTCGCGCGGCAGGAGCGATCGAGCAGCGTGCCCCGGAAGCCCCGCATCAGCAGCAGGGGCATCAGGTACTCGAACATGGTGCCGCCCCACGACATGAGGACGGCCCGGCCGTTGACGTTGGTCACCATCCGCCCGAGGTGGAACCAGTGGTGCTGCGGCACGTCGCCCTTCGCGATGGCGACGAAGCTGGCGAGGCGCGCCTCGGACGCCAGCAGGTCGTAGAACGACGCGTCGAGTCGCCCGGGCCCCTCGGCGTCCGCCAGGCGGTACCCGATGGCGAAGATGCGGCGCCGGCGGTCGTAGAGGAAGTCGAACCGCATCCCGTCGGCCAGGCACGCGGCCCGCGCGGCCAGGGCCCGGAGCCGTTGCTTCGCGTCGGTTGGCGGCGCGTCGAGCCGCGCGACGGCGTCGAGCACCGCGCGCGACCAGAACGTCACGTCGCCGGCGGGGTCGCCGGGATCGACCGGTCCGGCTCCCGGCCACGCCTCGGCCAGTTGCGCGGCCAGCGCGTCGAGCCGGCCCGCGTCGGCGGCCGTGGTCTCGGCCCGCGCAACCGAGGCGATCGCGCGCGCCGCCTGGTTCACGGCGCTCTGCGACCACGACGCCTCGGCGAGGAGGTCGGCGGTGTCGGCCAGGCCCTCGAGGCGCTGTTCCGGGGCCTGCGGCTCGTCGGCGGCGTGGCGAAGGCCTTGTGAGAGGGTCATGAGCGCAGCGGCGAGGTTGCCGCTGTCCACGGTCGAGACGTACCGGGGCCAGAGTGGCTCGAGCGTCGCCGTGTCGTACCAGTTGAGGAAGTGCCCCTCGTGCCTCTCGAGCCCCTCGAGCGAGGTCAGCGTGCGGTCGATGCGCTCCGCCAGGTCGTCGGCGGCGATGTAGCCCAGGTCGTGCGCGGCGAGCGTCGAGAGCAGGCCCAGGCCGATGTTGGTGGGGGAGGTCCGCCTCGCGATCCTGGGGCCGGCGCCGTCCTCCTGGAAGTTGTCGGGCGGCAGCCAGGCGTCGGCCTCGGTCACGAACGTCTCGAAGAACCGCCAGGTCTTCCGCGCCATGCGCCGCAGCATGTGGCGCTCGGGGGCCGAGAGCGGCTGCACACGGGCGGCGGCGGGCAGGCTCAGCCAGTACCCGATGCCCGGGGCGAGGAGCCAGAGCAGGAGGACGGGCGAGGCGACCAGTAGCGCGCGCGAGTCGACGCCGGCCACGACGAACGCAGACAGCAGCGCCGCGATCGGGCTGGCGGCCATCTCGCTCGCGTAGCGCCGGAGGGCCCGGCGGCCGGTCAGTCCCGCGGTCCGCGTCGCCGAGGCGGCCGCGGTCTCCCACTCGAGGAGCCGCCGGCGGGTGAACGCGAGCCGGACCAGGGTGAGCGCGATGGCGTGCGCCGCCGCGAACCCGTGGTAGGCGAGAAAGGTGATCGTCAGCGCGGCCTGCGCCAGCGCGATGGCCGCGTCGTTGCGCAGGTTGCGCAGGAACACCGGGATCGACTGTGCCCGGCGCGGCCCCGTCAGGAGGCGGGCGAACAGGGGGAGCAACTGCGCCGCGACGACCGCGAACACGACGCCGGCCCAGAACAAGGGGCTGCCGGGCAGCACCGTCCACCCGGCTAGCAGCAGGGCCGACAACGCGGGCGCGACGAGGCTGCGCCGCAGGTTGTCGAGGATCTTCCACCGCCCGATGAGGGGCAGCGGGTTGCGCTTGAGGCCACTGCGCGAGGGGACGAACGGGAACAGCCAGAGGAGGATCTGCCAGTCGCCGCGAACCCAGCGGTGCTGCCGCCGCGCGTGGGAGAGCACCGTGGACGGGTAATCGTCCACCACCTCGACGTCCGACACCAGGGCCACGCGCGCGTACAGCCCCTCGAACAGGTCGTGCGACAGGAGCGCGTTCTCGGGGACCGCGTCCTCGAGCGCGGCGGTGAACGCGTCAACGTCGAACAGCCCCTTGCCGGTGAAGATGCCCTCGCCGAACAGGTCCTGGTAGGTGTCGGACACCGCCGTCGTGTAGGGATCGACGCCGGTGTGGCCGGCGTGGAGGCGGGCGAAGAGCGACCCCTCCGAGCTCGCGAACGAGACGCTGACGCGCGGCTGCAGGACGCCGTACCCGTCCACGACACGCCTGGCGCGCGGGTCGAAGTGCGGGCGGTTGAGCGGGTGGCTGATGATGCCGATCAGCTCGCGGGCCGAGCCGCGGGGCAGGCGCGTGTCGGCGTCCAGCGTGATGCAGTACCGGACCTTGGGCAGCACCGCCATGTCGCCCACGTGCAGGACGAAGCTCGTGTCGGCGGCGCCGCGCAGCAGCCGGTTGAACTCCTCGATCTTCCCGCGCTTCCGCTCCCAGCCCATCCAGATGTTCTCGCGCGGGTTCCACTGCCGCACGCGGTGGAACAGGAAGAACCGGTCTTTCGTGTCGGGGGCGTACCGGGCGTTGAGGCCCTCGATCCCGGAGCGCGCCGCGTCGAGCAGTTCGGCGTCGCGCGGCAGGCTCTCGGCCGGGGCGTCCCTGAAGTCGCTGAGGATGGCGAAGTGCACGTGGGGGTCGACGTTCCCGAGCGCCTGCACCTCGAGGTGTGACACCAGGTCGCGCACCGCGTCCACGCTGTCGAGCAGCGTCGGCACGATGACCATGGTGCGGGCCGAGTCGGGCACCTGAGGCAAATCGAGTCGCGGGAGACGCCGGGGCGGGATCAGGCGGGCGATGACCTGCTGCACCAGCTGCACCGCCAGCTCGCTCGCCGGCACGATCGCGAGCAGCGCGACCATCGTCACGCCGGCCGTACCCCAGCCGTGCCGCCACGAGTACGCCACGAGCGCCGCGAGGATCACCAGCGTCACCGACGTGATCGCGCCGAGGTACAGGGACGTGGCGTGGCGAAACGCGAAGCGCCGGGTGCGGAGCCGCGGGCCGGGCGTCCAGCCGATGCCCTGCTCGAACTTCGCGCGCCCGCTCCCGATCAGGTAGAACCCGACGTGGGCCTCGCGCGCGTCGCGATCGCGCTCGGCCGCCTGGCGCGCTCGCTCGACCGACTTGAGCGCCACCCGCACCTGCCCCTCGCCGGTTGGCTCGGCCAGCTCCTCGACCGCGTGCCGGTAGCGGTCGCGGCTCCGGAAGTCCATCCGCCCGTAGACGCCCGCCGGATCGCGGAGCAGTACCTGCTCGACCAGGCTGACGCTCTCGAAGAACTCGCTCCAGTCGAAGGTGGAGACGAGGCGCAGGCTCTCGACGAGGTTGGCCATCGCGGCCTGGCTGGCCGCCTGGTACTGCGCCTCGGCGCGAATCACCTCCTCGATCGCCTGGCCGCGCTCGTCCAGCGCGGCGCCCAGCTCCTGGCGGAGGGCGGCGGCCTCGGCGCCGTGCTCGCGCGACCGCTGCAGCACCCGGATGACGAAGGCGGGGTGGAACGGGTCGGGCCAGCTGCGCGGTTCCGGCCGGGGGGTCCCGAGCGTGCCGGCCAGCCGGTCGGCCTCGAGCCGCTGCGACCGCGCGGCGAAGATGACCTCGGCGCGCGCGCGCAGTTGCTCGACCAGAGCGAGCTTCAGCGCGCTCGGCCACGCCCAGGTCTCGCCGATGGTCAGCGGCGTCACCGACTGGAAGGCGGTCACGAAGCGCTGGAGGCGCTGCGCGTCGAGGCGGCCGGCGCTCGCAACGGATCAGCTCGCGCGCCATCGCGGAGACGCGCGGCAGGCCGGCGAACTCGTCGGCGGTGATCGACGGCAGGCGGCGGTAGAACGAGGGCGGCAGGTCGCTGCGGATGTCCCTGATGGCGGCCGCGATCACGTGGAAGTTGTCGAGCAGCCACTCGGCCGCCGGGGGGCGTGGCCTCGCCGGCGCGCGCGTCCTCCTCGAGCGCGGTGTAGATGCGGCGCAGGGCCCGGGCGTCGTCGCCGAGCCGCCGCAGGTGCTGCGCGGGCGGCCGGGGCGGCGATGCCGCTCGGGCGTCAGCAGCGCGGCCAGGCGCCTGGCGTGCTCCTCGAGCCGCTCGAGGCCCAGCAGTTCGGCGCCCTCGCCTGACTCGCGGGCGCCGTCGAATCCCTCAAATGCCATTTACACAATTGTCTCACGAAGGCAGCCAGGGCCGCCGCCGCGGGCGGCTCCGGCGGGCCAGGCGGAGGCCCGCGCCCACTGCTATCATGCTCGAGGGGGCACACCTTGACAGACGGATCGCATCGCGCGCTGCGGACCGGCGCGCGGCTGGGGGCGTACACCGTTCTCTCGCACCTGGCGTCGGGCGGGATGGGCGAGGTCGTGCGGGCGCGAGACGAGCGGCTCGGGCGCGAGGTGGCGCTGAAGGTCGTCCACCCGCGGCTGACGGGCGCGTCGTGGGCCGATCGCTTCGAGCGGGAAGCCCGGCTCCTCGCGTCGCTCAGCCACCCGAACATCGCGACGATCTTCGGGTTCGAAGAGGCCGACGGCGTCCGCTTCGCGGTGCTCGAGCTGGTCGAGGGCGAGACGCTCCGCGACGTGCTGGCGCGCGGCCCTCTCCCCGCCGAGCGGGCGCTGCGCCTCGGAGTCCAGATCGCCGGGGCGCTCGAGGCGGCCCACGCGAAGCGGATCGCCCACCGCGACCTGAAGCCCGAGAACGTCAAGGTCACCCCCGACGGCCGCGTGAAGGTGCTCGACTTCGGCATCGCCCACGTGGTGGAGGCCGACCCGGCTGGAGCCGCCCCCGAAGCGCTCGCCACGCGGGAGGCGGGGCTCACCGGCGCCGGCACGATCCTCGGAACGCCCGGCTATCTCAGCCCCGAGCAGGCGCGCGGGCTTGCGACCGACGAGAGCGCCGACCTCTGGGCGCTCGGGTGCGTCCTCTTCGAGATGCTGACGGGACGGCGCGCATTCGGCGGGCCGACCGACGCGGACGCGATCGCCGCCACGCTTCGAAGCGACCCCGACTGGCCGGCGCTTCCGCCCGGCCTGGCGCCGGACGTCGTCGGCCTCGTGAGGCGCTGCCTCGAGAAGGAGCCGGCACAGCGGGCCGTCACGGCTGCCGAGGCCCGCGCCGTGCTGGGCTCCGCCATCGACGCGTCGCGGGGCACCCGGACGGACACGCGTCCCGGGCGACTCGTCCAGGTGACCTTCGCCGAGGAACTGGAGGCCATGCCCGCGTGGTCGCCCGACGGCGGCCAGATCCTCTTCGTACGCGACG
This sequence comes from uncultured Acidobacteriota bacterium, assembly GCA_963813585.1. Taxonomy (GTDB): domain Bacteria; phylum Acidobacteriota; class Vicinamibacteria; order Vicinamibacterales; family Fen-181; genus JARKSS01. The sequence goes on along the minus strand of CAWEZL010000001.1, from coordinate 4,179,425 downwards.
CCGGGCGCGTTCGGAAGCTCCACCGCCAGCGCGTGGACGCGCTCGAGGCGACGGCGATCACGGGAGGCGATCGCGACGACATCCTGCCATGCTGGTCGCCGGACGGGAAGGTGATCCTCTTCGTGCGCGGCCGCCGGCCGGGCGAACGGCTCGAGCCCGGCGACATCTTCGGCCTCTTCTCCGAGGCGGATGTGTGGTCGGTGGACCTCGCCACCGGCCGCGAATCGCCCTGGCTGGCCGACGCGTTCAACCCCGCGTGGTCGCCCGACGGCCGCACCGTGGCGGTGGACGCGTCGTTCGCGGGACCGCGGCGGATCTGGGTTGCCGACGCGCGCGGCCGAAACCCGCAGCAGCTCACCTCCGACGTGTCCGAGGCGGTGGCGCATGTCAGGCCCCGCTGGTCCCCCGACGGTCGCCACGTTGTCTTCCAGCGGATCGAACGCACACGCTTCAGCATCGCCGCCGTCGAAATCGCCACCCGCGACGTCACCACCGTCGTCAACTCGGCATGGGCCGACCTGCAGCCGGCCTGGTCGGCCTCGGGACGGCACATCTACTTCTCGTCGTACCGAAGCGGCGGCCTGAACGCCTGGCGCGTCCCGGTCGCCGCCAACGGCTCGCCGATCGGGCCGCCGGAGCAGGTGACGACGGGCGCCGGGCAGGACGTCGAGCTGGCCGCGGCGCCGGCGCCGGGGAAGGGGAGGCTGGCCTTCTCGACCGTCAGGCAGAACGCGTCGATCTGGGTCATGCCGATGGACCCGGCGACCGGCAGGCCGAACGGGCCGCCGCGAAAGCTGATCGCCACCTCGCGCGAAGACAGTCGAGCCGCCTGGTCGCCGGACGGGACGCGACTCGCGTTCAACTCCGATCGCGCGGGGACGATGAACATCTGGGTGCACGAGGTGGCGGCGGGGACGTCGAGGCAGGTGACGCGCGGGCCGGGCGGCGACTTCCAGGCGAACTGGTCGCCGGACGGGCAGACGCTCGCCTTCTTCTCGTCGCGGGCGGGGAGCCCGGGGATCTGGACGGTGGACCTCGAGTCGGGCGAGCTGAAAGCCCTCTCGCCGCGCGGCGGCATCGAGATCAACCCGTTCTTCTCGCCGGACGGCCGCCGGATCGCCTACCAGTCGGACAGGCTGGGGCGCCTCGAGGCCTGGGTGATGCACGCCGATGGCTCGGATCCGCGCCCGCTGACGGACATGGGCGTCATGGGGCACTTCCTCAGGTGGACGCGCGACGGCCGCTTCGTGATCCTCCGCTGCCCGGGTGGCGGGAAGCCGGTCACGATGCGCGTGCCGGTCGATGGGGGAGGGGCCGAGCCGATCGGAGAGATCGCGGGGGGCGCGCACATGTCGCTGTCGCCCGACGAATCGCTGATCCTCGACGTCGTCAACCACAAGACGCTGCACGTGTCGGCAATCGACGTGGGTGGGCGCGGAGGCCCGCCCCCACTGCCTGTCTTCGAGTCCGACAACGCCGAAGTGCGAATCGACTACCCGGTGTGGTCCCCCGACGGGAGGCTGGTCTCGTTCGACCGGTTCCTCCCGCGGGGGGGTGACATCTGGATGCTGGAGGAGACGGGGTAATCCCTCAGACCCACGGCTCGTCGGCGGTGGGGCCGTAGATCGACGGCAGCTTGCCGTCCGCCATCCGAAGGTAGACCGAGAGCTGGCCGCGGTGGTGGATCTGGTCGTGCAGCAGCATCCACAGGAACTGGTCCATCGGCACGTCGCCCAGTGTCTTCGGCGCGGTGAAGAAGTTGACGGTCTCGTGCATCCGCTCGTCCGGCATCGCCTTCACCAGCTCGGCCACCCGGCGGTGCCCCTTCTCGAGCGCCCCGATGATCTCGTCGCGCTGCCGCGGCGCCGGCGGCGGGGCGCCCGGCGGTGTCGACCAGTCGAAGCCGGCCGTCAGCGCCTTCTCAGCGAGCTTCTGCTCCATCACCAGCGTCCACATCACGTCGCGCGCGGTGTTCGACCGGGGATGCGGCCGCAGGTCCAACTGGTCCGCCGGGTAGGCGCTCAGGACCCTCATCGTCGTCTCGTGCTCGCGCTCGAACGCGTCGAGGAAGCGCTGCCGCATCGCTACTTCTCCTCCATGACCCGGGTGACGTGGCCCGACACCGCCACCCATCGCCCGTTCCGCTTCACGAACGCGTCGGTCCACCGGTAGGTGCCGCTCATGTCCTCTCCCTTGTAGGACGCCTTCACGGCACCCGTTCCGATGAGCAGGGCGGTATTGCCGAACACGCGCGTCTTCGAGTCGATCATCTCGATCGATTCGAACGCCATGTCGCCCTTCCTGGTTTCCGCCAGCGAGGTGGCCTTGTCCTGGCTCTCGCCCCCCGGTCCCACCTCTACGAAATCGTCCGCGAGGATCCGGTCGAGCGCGGCCACGTCGCTCTTCTCGAGGGCGTCGAGCCACTCGCGCTCGAGCGCCACGATCGCTTCCTCGTCGCCGGCGCTGCTGCCACTGGTGCCGGTGGTCGAGGCGGTCTCGGCGGCCGGCTGGGCCGTCGCGGGCGGGTTGATCGCGGTGTGCACCGCGAGGACCTTCCACTCCGGGCCGACTCTCTTCACCACGGTCATGTAGTGCCCGCCGTCCTCAGAAACGCTCCCGCCGGTGAACTTCGTGTGGCCGGTCGCCACCGCGAGGCCGGGCTCGAGAAACCGGATGGCCTCGGTTTCGATCGACAAGGTCCGGCCGGTCTTGGCCGTGCCCATGGGATCGTCCGCGAGGGCCTTCTCGATCGCGCTCCGTCCCTTCGCCGTTTCGCCGGTGACGAAGGTGAACGAGCCGTCGTCCGCGAAGACGGCCGCCGCCTCGCGGACGCTTCCCTTGTTCCACGCCGCGGCGTACTGCTCGCCGAGCTTGCGGATGGCCGTCTCGTCCCCCTTCTGCGCGCCGCCCGCCTGCCCACCCGCACCCTGCGCCGACGCCAGGGTCGCCACCAACGCCACGGCTGCCGCCGCTGAAAGCACCGTCTTCATGCTTCTTCCCCCTCGGATGGCCATCCTGTTTGCAGCCGGGCGCCGAAATGCCTTGCCGTCAGACAGCGACACGCCGCCTGAGCGCCGCGTCTCGAGACACTAAACGGCATTTCCTTCAAGCGTTTATGGCCAATTCGCGCTGTAGTGGGGCCTGCCCGGGCCGGTGGCGATCAAGCAAAGTCCAGGCCCGGCAGTGGCGCCGGCCTCCGAGTAGCGCCGGCCTCCGAGTAGCGCCGGCCTCCGCCTGCCCCGAGCGAAGCCGAGGGGAGCATCGCCGGCGGCGTGCTGTTCATCCGTCGCCGACCGGGTGGGCCGCCCGGCTGGCCGGGACGCCACGGACACCGAAGTGAGGGAGACTACCCGTTGTTGAGCCGGCTGGTGTAGCATCTGGCGCAAGGAGAGCCATCATGCACTGGATCGTGACCCTGGTGATCGGCGGCATCATCGGCTGGCTGGCCAGCATCGTCATGAAGACGAACGCCCAGATGGGGCTCATCGCCAACGTGCTCGTTGGAGTGGTGGGGTCGATCATCGGGTTCTGGCTGGCCGGGGTCCTGGGTGTCGGCGCTGGGAGCACCCTGGTCTCCTACCTCATCGCCGTGGTCGGGGCGATCGTCCTCATCGCCATCCTCAAGGCGCTCGGAGTCTTCAAGTAGACACTGCGCCCCTGGCGCTGCAGCGCGCGGGCGCGCCGCGGCGCCAGGACCCGTCCTGCTGAATCCCCTCCTACTGGATTCCGAGCTCGCGCGCGATACCGGGCACGGCGTACACGTTCTGAAGCGCCGTCCGGATGAAGGCCGGGTGGACGGCCACCGTCCGGTTCATCTCGGCGTCGTACCAGAAGCCGCCCGAGATCGAGTGGATGTTGCCGTCGAAGACGAGGCCCACGATCTGCCCCTGCCCGTTGACGACCGGGCTTCCCGAGTTGCCGCCGACGATGTCGTTGGTCGTCGTGAAGTTGGCGCGGGTGGCCATGTCGAGGCGCGGCTTGGCGTCGAGCCACCTCTTCGGCAGCTCGAACGGCGGCGCGCCGGTCGCCCGCTCGTAGAGCCGGGCCAGCTGCGTGAACGGATCGACCGGCCGGCCCCCCTCGTTCCACCCCTGCACCGAGCCGAACGACAGGCGCAGCGTGAAGGTGGCGTCGGGGTAGATGCTCGTGCCGTAGACCTTGAAGCGCGCCTCGGCGATTGCCTGCTGGGCGCTCTGCTCGGGCTCCTGCACCTGCTCCTCGTACACCTTCCGGACGGCGCGCGCCTCGTCGTCCACGGCCTGCGCGAGAGCGATCATCGGGTCCTTGCTCGCGTTCACCGCCGCCTTGCCCCCCTCGAAAAGAGCCAGGCGCGCCTTGGGCGAGGCGAGGGTCGACGCGGTGACCAGCTCTCGGGCCCGCTCGTCCGGCGTGGCCGAACCGAGCGCCTTCTTGACGACGGGGTGGTCGGGGCCCAGGTACTCGCGCATCCGCTCGAGGGAGAAGGAGAGGCGCACCTGCTCGAGCGCGGGGTAGACGGGCGATTCGGCCGCCAGCGCCTGCTGCAGTTGCCCGAGCGCGGCGTCGGTGTACTCGCGGAGCCGATCGGCGTTCGGCTTCGTGCGCTCGTCGGCGGCCCGCACGATGTGCCGCGCGAACTGGAACAGGTCGCTGTTGAACGCGGCGGCCCCCTCGATCCAGGTGTAGGGGCCGAGAATGTTCCGGTACGTGGCTTCGGCGCGGGCGATCTCGTCCCAGGCGCCGCCGGCGGCCGCCTTCAGCCCGGGGTCGGCCTGCACCGCTTCGCGCAGCTTCCGTTCCTCCTCGACGCGCTGCTCCATCAGATGGTCGTTCAGCAGCGTCGCCATCTGCATGCGCCGCACCTTGATGCTGTTCTCGACGGTGTCGAGGTAGTCGGTCGCGGTGCGCGCCGCCTCGGGCGACGTTTTCGAGTACTGCGCCAGGCGGCCGCGCAGCTCGGAGAAGCGAAGCAGCCAGAAGGGCAGGAACGCGTCGCGCTGTGTCTTCAACTGCGCCACGGTCAGCAGGCGCTGCGTGGTGCCGGGGTGGCCGGCCACCAAGGTCGCCTCGCCCGGCTTTGCCCCCGCCCAGTTGACGGACAAGTGACCCGGCGTCGCGGCCGGCTTCCCGTTCTCGTACACGCGCAGCAGCGACATGTCGAGGCACCAGCGGGGGAACTGGAAGTTGTCGGGGTCGCCGCCGAATGCGGCGATCGCCGTACTCCGGCGCGAAGACCAGCCGCACGTCGTCGTAGCGCTTGTACTTGTAGAGCCAGTGCTGGCCGCCCTGGTACAGCGAGACGACTTCGCACTTGAGCGGCGCGCCAGCCTTCTTCGCGTCGGCCTCGCAGCTCTCCTCGAGCGTGGTCAGCGTCTGGTTTCGGACGCGCGCGGCGTCGGCCGGCCCGACCCCTGCCAGCGCCTTCGTCATCTGCCCGGTGACGTTGACCGTCTCCATCAGCACCGAGGCCTGCTCGCCCTGGCAGCGTATCTCCTCTGCGCGGCTCCCGGCGCTGAAGCCGTCACCGACGAGGTCGCGCCTGGCGGTGGAGTTCTCGGCCAGGCACGAGCGCGCGCAGTGGTTGTTGGTGAGGATGAGGCCGTCGGACGAGGCCAACGAGCCGGTGCAGCCGGTCTCGAGCCGGACGATCGCCTTCTGAACCCGATCGAGCCACGCGTCGGTGACCTGGACGCCGTATTTCTCCGCGACCGCCTTCCGGGGAAAGTTGTCGAAGGTCCACATGCCTTCGTCGGCGACCAGTGCCGCCGCCAACGACCCGGCGATGCTCAGGGCAAAGAGGAGGCGCTTCATGGGAACAGGATATAGGGGCCAGGGGAGGGAGGCCAGGAGTTAGGGACGCAGACGGGGTAGAATCTGGCGCCATATGAACATCGTCTGGCTGTTGCTCATTGGCGCGGCCGTGATCACCGCGGTCTTCAAGGGGAACGATGGCGGAGGTGTCGAACGCGACCTTCAGCTCGGCCGCGACCGCCATCGAGCTGGCCATCGGCCTCGTCGGCGGCATGACCCTCTTCCTCGGCCTGATGCGCGTGGCGCAGGACGCCGGCCTGGTCCAGCTGCTGGCCAGGGCGCTGCGGCCGGTGTTCCGCGTCCTGTTCCCCGGGGTGCCGAAGGATCACCCGGCGCTCGGCGCGATCGCGATGAACTTCGGCGCGAACATGCTGGGCCTCGGCGACGCCGCCACGCCGTTCGGCATCAAGGCGATGGAGGACCTGCAGTCGCTGAACCCCGACAAGGAGACCGCCTCGGACGCGATGTGCATGTTCGTCACGCTGCACTCGAGCTCGCTGCAGCTCATCCCCGTGATGGTCATCAGCCTGCGCGCGGCGGCCGGCTCGAAGAACCCGTCCGAGATCATCGTCGCCACCATCTTCGCCACGCTGGCCTCGATGGCGGTGGCGATCGTCGACGTCGAAGCTGTTCGCGCGCTGGTAGCGGCGGAAGCCGCAGGGAGGTGCCGCATGAACGCGACCTGGTGAACGCGGCGTCCAGCTGGATCGTCCCGCTGCTCATCCTCGGCGTGCCCGCTCTACGCCTACGCGGCCAAGCGGATCCGCGTCTACGAGAGCTTCATCGAGGGCGCGAAGGAGGGGTTCGAGATCGGCGTCCGCATCATGCCCGTACCTGGTCGCGATCCTGGTGGCCATCGGGATGTTCCGGGCGAGCGGCGCGATGGACTGGCTGGTCTGGATCCTCCAGCCGGTCGTCGTCGTGGGCCGGCTTCCCGGCCGAGGCGCTGCCCTCGTCGCTGATGCGCTCGCTGTCGGGGTCGGCGGCCTTCGCCATGAGCTCGGAGATCTTCAAGATCCACGGCCCCGACTCGTTCATCGGCCGGCTGGTGAGCGTCATCCAGGGCAGCACGGAGACGACGTTCTACATCATGGCCGTCTACTTCGGCGCGCATCGCGGTGCGCAAGACGCGGTACACGCTGGCGGCCAGCCTGATCACGGACCTGTCGGGGATCGTCGCGGCGTACATCATCTGCAGGCTGTTGTTCTGACCATGGATCAGGATCAGTGCGGCTTCAAGGTTGAGTGTGTCGATGACGAACCGCGATCGATCCGCCCCGCGGCTCGACCCGGTGACAGGGTCGCGCTGATCTCGCCCGCGTCGCCGCCCGACGGACCGGACGCTGCTGCGGCTCGGGAAGACGCGCCTGGAGCAGCTCGGGCTCGAGGTGGTGGTCGGCAGGCACGTCATGGCCGAGTACGGCTACCTCGCCGGCTCCGACCGCGAGCGCCTGCAGGACCTCGAGGCGGCGTTCCGCGATCCCGCGCGTCAAGGCGATCTTCTGCGCGCGCGGCGGCTACGGCGTCTGCGCGCCTGCTGGCCGGGTTCGATCCCGCCCTCGCCGCGCGCCACCCGAAGGCGCTCGTCGGCTTCTCGGACATCACCGTGCTGCACCTGGCGCTGCAGAAGGCCGGCGTGGTGTCGTTCTGGGGGCCGATGCCCTGCACGGGCCTCGGGTGGACGCCGTTCTCGGTGCGCGGCCTCGAGCGGGCGCTGATGTCGGCCGAGCCGGCCGGGCCGCGTCCCGTTCTCGCAGGCGCCGGCGTCCGAAGACGCTGCGGCGCCGGGATCGCGGAGGGGCCGCTGACCGGCGGCACGCTGAGCCTGATGGCCGCCAGCCTCGGCACGCCCTACGAGATCGAGACGCGCGGCCGGATCGTGTTCATGGAGGACGTGGACGAGGAGCCCTACCGGGTGGACCGCATGCTGGCGCAGCTGATCGCGGCGGGGAAGCTCGCCGGACGCCGCCGGCGTCGCGCTCGGGCATCTTCACCGGCACCGACGTGCGGAACTCGCCCGGGCAAGCGAAGCCTGACGATGACAGCAGGTGTTCGCCGATCACCTGCTGCCGTTGAAGGTGCCGGTGCTGGCCAACCTCGCGGTGGGACACGTGCCCGACCAGGTGACGCTGCCCTACGGCGCGAGGGCGCGGATGGATGCGGGAGCCAAGAGGGTGGAGGTGCTGGAGCCGGGGGTGGGGCAGCCCTGAGGGAGGGATGGCGGTCGGGCGAGAATTGGCCTCGCAGAATCCAAAGCAGGAGCATCTTCATGCGCAGGCTCGAGTGCCTCGCCTTCCTCCTCGTCATGCTTGCTGGCCGGGCCGTCCCGGCCGAGCCGGCCCCGGAGTTCCGGGCCGGGAAGCCGGTCTGGCCGAAGGGGCGCGCGACGGAGATGAACCTGCTGGTCGGCTTCCGGGCGGTGGTCGCCGCGCCGCCAGCCGGCGCGAAGGTCGTGCTGCGGGTGGCGGCGTCGACGATCTACCGGGCGTGCGTCAACGGCGCAGTTCGTCGGCCACGGGCCGGCGCGCGGGCCGCACGGCTTCTACCGCGTCGACGAGTGGGACCTGACCGGCGCGCTCGCGGCCGGGCGAGAACGTGGTCGGCCATCGAGGTGGCCGGCTACAACGTCAACAGCTACTACCTGCTCGACCAGCCGTCGTTCCTCCAGGCCGAAGTCGTGGCGGGCGACCGGGTGCTGGCCGCGACGGCCGGGCAGGGCGCGCCGTTCGCGGCGGCCGTGCTCGACCACCGCGTGCAGAAGGTGCAGCGCTACAGCTTCCAGCGGCCGTTCATCGAGGTCTACCGGCTGGCGCCCGGCTGCGACCGCTGGCGGCGCGATGCCGGCGGCGCCATTCGCCGCCGGTCGAGACTGCAGGTGCAGCCGAGCCAAGCGCTGCTGCCGCGGCGCGTGCCGCTGCCCGACTTCGCGCGTCACGCGCCCGGTCGCGGCACGTGGCCGAGGGCCGGGTCGAGAGGCGGCCGCGGTCGAGCGACTCTGTGGAAGGACCGCTCGCTGGTCGAACATCGGCCCGAAGCTCAAGGGCTTACCCGGAGAGCGAGCTGGCGATCGTCGCCTTCGACCGAGATGCAGCACCTCGCCTCGACGCAGACGGCGGCGCTGGACCGCCCGTGGTCGGCGGGCGACGACGGTCGCGCTCGCGGCCGGCGACTACCGCGATCCTCGATCTGGGCGCAACCTGACCGGCTTCCTCGGGCTGACCGTCGACGTGCTGCACGAAGACGCGGCTGCGCCTGGTCGTTCGACGAGATCCTCACCGGCGGCGACGTGGACTTCAAACGGCTGGGCTGCGTGAACGTGGTCAGCTACGAGCTGGAGCCGGGCACTACCGCGCTCGAGTCGATCGAGCCGTACACGCTGCCGCTACCTGAAGCTGATCTGCCTGGAGGGCGAGTGTCGCGGTCGGCGGACGTCTACCTGCGCGAGTACGCCCATCCCGGCGACCACGGGCAGCCCGCTTCGCCGCCAGCGACGAGCGGCTCAACCGGCTGTTCGCGGCCGGCGTGCGAGACCTTCCGGCAGAACGCGCTGGACATCTTCATGGACTGCCCGTCGCGCGAGCGGGCCGGCTGGCTGTGCGACAGCTTCTTCACCGCGCGCGTGGCCGCCGACCTGACCGGGCGACACGCTGGTCGAGGACGCACTTCTTCGAGAACTTCCTGCTGCCCGGAGCGGTTCGCGCACCTGCCCGACGGCATGCTGCCCGATGTGCTATCCGGCCGATCACTACGACGGCGTCTTCATCCCCAACTGGGCGATGTGGTTCGTCGTGCGAGCTGGAGGAGTACGCTGGCGCGCGGCGGCGACCGGGCGATGGTCGACGGCCTGCGGCCGCAGGGTGCTGCGGCTGCTCGACTTCTTCCAGCAGTTCGAGAACGCCGACGGCCTGCTGGAGAAGCTGCCCGAGCTGGGTGTTCGTCGAGTGGTCGGAGGCCAACGACTTCGTGCAGGACGTGAACTACCCGAGCAACATGCTCTACGCCGGCGCGCTCGACGGCGGCGGGCCGGCTCTACGGCCTGCCCGAGCTGGCGGCCAAGGCCGAACGCGATCCGCGAGACCATCCGCCGGCAGTCGTTCGACGGCGCAGTTCTTCGTCGACAACGCCGTGCGCCGCGACGGCAAGCTGCGAGGTGACGCGCAACCGCAGCGAGGTCTGCCAGTACTTCGCCTTCTTCTTCGGCGTGGCCGACCCGCAGACGCACGCCGAGCTGTGGCAGACGCTGCGCGAGCGAGTTCGGGCCCGACCGCAAGGAGACCAAGGCGTTCCCCGAGGTCCACGCGGCCAACTCGTTCATCGGCAACATGCTGCGCATGGAGCTGCTCTCGCGCGACGGGCGCAGCCAGCAGATCCTCGACGAGTCGATCGCCTACCTGCTCTACATGGCCGAGCGCACCGGCACGCTGTGGGAGAACGTCGGCGCCGAGGCCAGCTGCAACCACGGCTTCGCCTCGCACATCGTCCACACGCTGTACCGCGACGTGCTCGGCGTGTACGCGCGTGGACCCGCTGCGCAAGCGTGATCGCGATCCGGTTCGGCGACGCGGGCTCGAGTGGTGCGAGGGGACGGTGCCGACGCCGGACGGCCCGGTGAAGCTGCGCTGGTGGCGTGAGGGCGAGCGCCTCGCCTACCGGGTCGAGGCGCCCCCCGGGTACCGAGTCGACGTGCAGAACGGGGGCGGGCGGCCGGTCAAGGACGCCGGCAGAAGATAGTCCCGGTCACCGCCTGGCCGGCAAGCTGACGTTGAGCGGCACCGTCTCGCCTTCGCGCACCTGCACGTCCGTGCTGAACGGTTCGTAGCCCTCGAGTCGCACCTCGATCCGGTGGCGTCCCTCGGCCAGTTGCACCACCAGCGGGCGACCCTCGATGCCCTCCCACCGCTCGCCATCGATCAGAACCTCGGCGCCGGCCGGCTGCGCTCGAACCGCGACCGATCCGAAGCCGCGCGCCTCGACGCCGGGCCGATCGTTGCGGGCCTCGACGTCCGGTCGATCGCGCGGCGCATCGCTCGGCGGCCGGGGGATCCGGCGCGGCAACTCCCCTGGGGCGGGGCGGCCTGGGAGCGGCTCCGCCCGCTCGGGCACAGGCTCGCGCTCGGGCACAGAGAGCTCCTGCTCGGCCCGCGGCGCCGGTGCTGGCGGCGGCTCGCTCGCCTCGCCCTCGCGGAGCCGAACCAGCTTCTCGCGCAATCGATACACGGTGCCGCCCCGCAGTTCCACGGTTCGTCGCGCCGACCGGTATCCCTGCAGGTAGAGCACGAACTCGTGCTCGCCCGGTTCGACCACCAGCCCCCGGAATCGGCCGTCGTAGTCGCTCACCGTCCCGCGGAAGTAGCCGTCCACGTAGATCTGCGCGGCGTCCGGGGAGACGTCGGGGCGCACCACGACCGCGTCCTCGTCCACCCGCGCCGCCCCGCGGGGCCACTGCGGGGAATAGCCTGGCCAGTCGTAGGGGCCCCAGCCGTAGAAGCCGCGGTGGAAGAACGGGTTGTAGAAGGGCCTGTGCCGCCACTGTGCCTCGGCAACGGGTGCGAGCAGCGTGGACGCGGCGAGTATGCCGCCCAGCACCAAGGCGAACCTGACTGACCGTCGCATGGACATGCCTCCGCCTCAGCTGGAGCAATGAGCGCGCCAGGGAAGAGGTGGCCAAAAACAGGCTGTTTTCGTCCCTGGCGCCGTGCTTCGGCCGTCCGGTGTCATCCGCTGGCGACAGAGGCGCGAGGACGGCCGCCGCGTCGCCACATTCTCTTCACTGCACGGTTCGGCGAGCGACAAGGTAGGATCGGTCCCGTGAAGTCAACGTGGTTGCGGTGTGTCTCGCGGGCGGTGCTGGTGGCGGCCCTCGCAGCGCCGGTGTCGTCGACCTCGCCGGCGTGGGGCCAGGCGCCACAGGCCTACCAGATCGCCGGCGGGCCGCCGTTCGTGTTCGAGAACTCGAGTCGGCCACAGGCCTCGATCGAGGACGGGACACTCGAGCTGACGGAGGGCGAGGGCTGGCTGCGGACGCCAGCCGTGCTCGCGGACTTCCGGCTCGCGCTCGAGTACCGGCTCCAGGTCAAGGGCGGAAACGCCGGCGTGGTCGTGCGGAGCTGGATCGGGCGCGAGGAGTGGCCGCGCGCGGGCTACCGGATCCGGCTCGGCACCTCCGACGCGAAGAACGGGACGAACCTGCTCGAAGCGTGGCGCCGGCCGATCGCGCTGCTGTCGGCGCCGGCGCCGATGTGGCGCGCGCCCGGGGAGTGGCAGCGGCTCGAGGTGGTCGCGCGGGCAGAGCGGGTCGAGGTGGCCGTGAACGGGCAGCCGGCGGGCGCCTTCGAGATCGACGAGCGAGCGGGCTACCTCATGCTCGACGCGCGGAAGGGGGCGGTGGAGTTCCGCGGCGTCACCCTCGAGGTCCTCCCGAGGGGCGGGGAGAGGCCCGCCAACGCGCTCAGCCTCGAGGCGCTGCAGCAGGGTGGCGGCACGCTGCCGCAGGTCATCAGGAACGTCCAGCCACTCTACACACCGGGCGCCAGCGACACGGCGCTCAGGGTGCAAGGCGGGCAGGCGGTGCTCGAGGCCGTCGTGCTGCCGAACGGCAAGGCCTCGGGCATCCGCGTGACGCGGTCGCTCTTCCCAGCCTTCGACGAGGCCGCCGTCGTCGCGCTCGAGCGCTGGCGCTTCAGGCCGGCGACGATCAAGGGCGAGGCGGTCCCCGTGATCGTGTCGGTGGAGATGGCCTTCAGCCATCAGTGACGCGAGCCGGCCGCGGCCCGCTCAGACTTCCCAGCCCTTCCGGAACGCCGGCGTGACCAGCTCGTTGCCGCGCGCCGAAGTGAACCGTCCGGCGGCCTGGTCCCAGTGAAGCTTCTCGCCGATCCGCTCGGCGATGGCCCCCATCAGCACGACCTCCACCATCCGACCGACCGCCTCGAAGTTGGCGCTCGAGGGCTCGCCCCCCTTGCAGGCGTCGATCCAGTCGCGGTGGTGACCCTTCACGCGCCGCAGCGTCCGCGGTGGGCGCGTGTAGGCCTGCATCGCCTCCTCGGGGATGAGACGAGGCGACTGCGACCAGCCGCCGCCGAGGATCTTCCCCTTGTCGCCGGCGAGGATGATGCCATGCTGGCCGAGCTTGCGCGTCGGCCCGAGTTCCTCGGGCGTTGCCGGCCTCAGGCCATTGTCGTACCACGTCAGCTTGACGGGAGGCTGTTCGCCGCGGGCGGGGAACTCCATGTAGATCGTCGCCGCGAACGGGTAGGTCTCCTGGCCCGCGCCGTAGTGCACGGCCTCGATCGTGTCGGGATACCCGAGCTTCAGCGCCATGAAGGCGGGGTCGAGATGATGGCAGGCGAAGTCGCCCATCATGCCGGTCCCGAAATCGTGCCAGGGACGCCAGGTCACCGGCGTGTACGCCGGGTGGTAGGGGCGCTCGGCCGCCGGGCCGAGCCAGAGATCCCAGTTGAGGCCGGACGGCGTGGGAACGGTCTCGGCCGGGCGCTCCTTGAACGTGTTCAGCGGGGGGAACGTCGCCCACGCGTGGACCTCGCGGACGGGGCCGATGGCGCCGTCCCAGATCCACTCGCAGAACAGCCGGAGCCCCTCCCCGCTGTGGCCGTAGTTCCCCATCTGGGTGGCGACGCCCGCGGCCTTCGCGGCGGCGACGACCTTCTGCACCTCGTAGATCGAGCGGCAGAGCGGCTTCTCGCAGTAGAGGTGCTTCTTCAGCTGCAGGACCGCGAGGCTCACGAACGCGTGAAGGTGATCGGGCGTGGCCACCAGGACCGCGTCGATCCCCTTCTCCTTCTCCAGCATCTCGCGGAAGTCCACGTACGCCCGGCACGGCTTGAAGGCCGCGGCGTCCTTCTGACGGTACGTGTCGTCGATCAGCTTCTGCGCCGGGAGGCGGCCGGCGGTGCCGCCGTAGTACCAGGCGCGGTAGTCGGCCTGCTCGTTCGGATCGGCGATCGCGATCACCCGGACGTCGTCTTCCTGGAACAGCGCCTTGAGGTTGACGACTCCCTGGCCGCCGGTGCCGATGACGGCCACGTGCAGCGTGTCGCTGGGCGCCGGACGGCCGGAGCCTGCCACGACGGTTCTCGGGACGATGGTGAAGCCGGCCGCTGCCGTCGCGGCCTTGAGCAATGTGCGCCGGTCGAACCGTGTCGGCTGATTCATGATGCGTTCCTGACCCGCGTCGTGCGAGCGTCCATGGCGGTCCCCCGCGTTCCGAGGCGGCGCGATCATGACACAAGAGGTTGCCAAGCGCTCCCGGTCTTCGTAGCCTAGTACGTTCCCATGGACCTCGACCCCGCCCAGGGTTCCTTACCGGATTCAGGCGGCGTGCGCGAGTCGCGCGACTCGCTCGCCCGCTTTTGGCTGCTGGCCCGGCACAGCCGCGACATCCTGCTGTTCATGCGCCGCGACGACGGGCGCCTGCTCGAGGTCAACCAGGCGGCCGTCGCGGCGTACGGTTACAGCCGCGACGAGTTGCTCGCGCTGACCATCCACGATCTGCGCGCGCCCGGGACGCGTGGCCAGGCCACGGAGCAGACGGCGAAGGCCGACGCGCATGGACTACTCTTCGAGACCTGGCACGTGCGCAAGGACGGCACCACGTTCCCGGTCGAGGTCAGCTCGCGGGGCGCGTCGATCGAGGGCACCGCCACGCTGATCAGCGTCGTGCGCGACATCAGCCAGCGCAGGCAGGCCGAGGACGCGCTCCGGCTCTCGGAGGAGAAGTTCGCGAAGATCTTCGAGTCGAACCCGACGGCCATCTGCCTGACGCGGCTCGCGGACAGCCGGATCGTGGATGCCAACCCCGCGTTCAGCGAGCTGTCCGGCTACAGCCGCCCGGAGTTCTTCGGCCGCACGATCCTCGAGTTGAAGATGTGGCCCTCGATCGAGGACCGGGACCGGTTCATCGAGGACCTGCGGCGCGACGGGTCCCTTCGCCACCGTCACCAGGCGATTCGCATCAAATCGGGCGAGCTGCGCGAGTTCCTGGCCTCGGCCGAGACGCTGACGATCGAGGGCGAGGCGCTGATGCTGTCCACCTGGCTGGACATCACCGAGCGCAGGCGGGCCGAGGAGGAGCTGGCCGCCGCGGGCCGGGCCAAGGACCAGTTCATCGCTCAGCTGTCGCACGAACTGCGCACGCCGCTGACGCCGGCCGTCGCCGCGATGGCGCTGCTGCGGACCGACGCGCGCCTGCCCGCCGACGTCCGCCGGACGCTGGCCATGGTCAGCCGCAACCTCGACCTCGAGGTGCGTCTGATCGCCGACCTGCTCGACGTCAGCCGCGTCGTCTCGGGCAAGCTGCACGTGGAGAAACTCCCCGTGGACGTGGCCACCGCCATCCGCGAGGCCGCGGCCATCGTGGACGCCGATCTCGAGGACCGGGAGCAGACGCTCGCCATCGAGACGCCCTCGGCGCCCTACTTCACGATGGGGGACACGGCCCGCCTGCAGCAGGTGTTCTGGAACCTGCTGCGCAACGCGATCAAGTTCAGCGCCGATCGCGGCCACATCGTCATCCGGGCCCGCGTGGCCCCGGTCGAACGCTGCCCGCTCGACGCCGACCCGTGCTCCCTCGGCATCGAGTCCTGCCCGCTGCCGGCTCCTTCACCGGCCGGGGACGGGCGCCGGGGCGGCAACCTCGTCGTCGAGGTGATCGACGAGGGCAGCGGGATCGACCCGCAGACGCTGCCGAGGCTGTTCAACGCGTTCGAGCAGGACGAGAAGGCGCGCGGGTCGGGCGGCCTGGGCCTCGGCCTGAGCATCTGCCGGGCGATTGTCGAGATGCACGGGGGGACGATCGCCGCGCACAGCGAGGGGCCCGGCCGGGGGGCCACCTTCACGGTCCGCCTGCCGCTGGCGCAGTGCGCGCTGGCCGGCGGCGCCGAGCGTCCGCGCCGCGCAGAGGCTGCCGGCGCCGTCGAGCCGGCGCCGGCGCGCCGGCGGCCGCTCCGGGTCCTGCTCGTCGAGGATCACGCCGATACGGCGGAGATGATGGCGCTGCTGCTTGGCACGATGGGCCATGAAGCGGTGATGGCGGGCACGGTCGCCGGCGGCCTCGCGGCGGCGGAGCGGGGCCGCCTCGATCTCCTGATCTCGGACCTTGGCCTGCCGGACGGGAGCGGGCTCGACCTGATCGGGCAGCTCGCGACGCGCGGCCTCCGCATCCCGGCCATCGCGTTGTCGGGGTACGGTACGCCGGCCGACATCCGGAAGAGCGTGGCCGCGGGGTTCGCCGAGCACCTCGTGAAGCCGCTCGACGGGGCCGGCCCCCTCGAGGCCGCGATCGCGCGGCTGGGCCTGCTCGAGCGGAGGCGGGGATGAGAGGCGTCCGCGCGCTCTCCCTCGTCGCGGCGGTTCTGCTGTCTTCGGTGGCCGCACCGGGTGGCGGGCCGGTCCTCGTGCGCTACCTGGAAGGCAGTGTCCAGGAGCGGGTGGTCTTGCGCGCGCAAGACGGCTCGAGGCTGGCCGAGGGCGAGTTCTCGCAGTCGGTCGCGGCGACCCTCGTCACCACCCGCCTGGTCCTTCGCTTTACGGACGGCTCGCTTCACGACGACACCGTCGTCTTCTCCCAGGATCGCCGCTTCCGGCTGATTCGCGATCACCTCGTCCAGTCGGGGCCGGCGTTTCCCCTCGCGATCGACATGACGACCGACGGCGAGAGCGGGCGTGTCGAGGTGACCTACTCGGACAAGGGTGGGCGGCAGAAGCGGGTCGAGAAGGTGTTCGATCCGCCGGCGGACCTGGCGAACGGGATGGTGCCGCCGCTCCTGAAGAACATCGGACCGGACGCGCCGCGGCGCAGCCTCTCGCTCATCGTGGCGACGCCGTCGCCGAGGCTCGTGCGCCTCGAGATCGCGTCCGCCTCGCCGGAGCGGGTCGCCGCAGGTCCGGCGGGCGGGAGCCGGGCCGCCACGCACTACGTCCTGAAGGTGGACATCGGCGGCGTGGCCGGCTGGTTCGCGCCGCTGGTCGGGAAACAGCCGCCCGATTCGCACATCTGGTTCGCCGACGGCGATCCGCCCGAATACCTCCGTTCCGACCAGCCGCTCTACATCGGCGGGCCGCTCTGGCGGATAGAGGTGGCCGAGCGCTGAGCTATAGTGGCTGCCGGGAGCCGGGTGACATGCGGCAGGGAGCAGCGCCATGCGACGCGTGAGATGGGGAGTGCTGAGCGCCGCGAAAATCGGCCTGGTGAAGGTGATCCCCGGCATGCAGCGGGGGAGCCTCTGCGAGGTGGTGGGCCTCGCATCGCGCAACCTCGCGGCCGCGGAGGCGGCGGCCGGCCGTCTCGGGCTCGAGAAAGCGTATGGCAGCTACGAGGCGCTGCTGGCGGACCCGGCGATCGACGCGGTCTACATCCCGCTGCCAAACCACCTGCACGTGCCGTGGTCGCTGAAGGCGATCGAGGCGGGGAAGCACGTCCTGTGCGAGAAGCCGATCGCGCTCAGCGCGGCGGAAGCGGCGACGCTGCTGGAGGCGTCGCGCCGCGCGGCTTCCATCAAGGTGATGGAAGCGTTCATGTACCGCTTCCACCCGCAGTGGCAGCGCGCGCTGCGGATCGTGCGCGAGGGGGGCATCGGCACGCTGCGGACGATTCACTCCTTCTTCTCGTACTTCAACGACGACCCGCTGAACATCCGGAACGACCCGGTGATGGGCGGCGGCGGCCTGATGGACATCGGCTGCTACGGCATCTCGCTCGCGCGCTTCCTGTTCGGTTCGGAGCCGGAGCGGGTGTGCGGCGCCGTCGAGTACGACCCGGCGTTCCAGGTCGATCGCCTGGCATCCGGCATTCTCGACTTCGGCAGCGGCACGGCCACCTTCACCTGCGCGACGCTGCTTGCCCCCTACCAGCGGGTCAACGTTCATGGCACGACGGGCGGGGTGGAGATCGAGATCCCGTTCAACGCGCCGCCAGACCGCCCCTGCCGTCTGTGGCACCAGCACGGCTCCGCGGTGGACGAGATCGTCCTCGAGACCGCCGACCAGTACACCATCCAGGGCGACCTCTTCTCTCGCGCGGTGCTCGAGGACACGCCGGTGCCGACGCCGCTCGAGGACGCGGTGGCGAACATGCGGGTGATCGAGGCCGTGGTCGAGAGCGCGCGGCGGGGGGCGTGGGTCGCGATCGACAACCAGACGTGAATTCCAGGACATGAGAGGACATCATCACCATGGACAAAGAAGACAAGCGTCCCGTCGCGGGCCAGGCGCCCAGGGGCCGGTCGAATCGGGACTGGTGGCCGAACCAGTTGAGCCTGCAGGCCCTTCACCAGAACCCGCCCGCGCGCAATCCGATGGGCACGGACTTCAACTACGCCGAGGAGTTCAAGACCATCGATCTCGACGCCCTCAAGAAGGACATCGAGGCGGTGATGACGACGTCGCAGGACTGGTGGCCGGCCGACCACGGTCACTACGGGCCGCTCTTCATCCGGATGGCGTGGCACAGCGCGGGCACCTACCGCATCAGGGACGGCCGCGGCGGCGCCGGGTCGGGCGAGCAGCGCTTCGCGCCGCTCAACAGCTGGCCGGACAACGCGAACCTCGACAAGGCGCGGCGGGTGCTCTGGCCGATCAAGCAGAAGTACGGCCGGAAGATCTCCTGGGCCGACCTGATGGTCTTCGCCGGCACCTGCGCGCTCGAGTCGATGGGGTTCAAGACGTTCGGGTTCGGCGGCGGGCGCGAGGACGTGTGGGAGCCGACGGAGGTGAACTGGGGGACGGAGGACACGTGGCTCGCCGATGCACGCTACAGCGGCGATCGTGACCTGGCGAACCCGCTCGCCGCCGTGCAGATGGGCCTCATCTACGTGAACCCGGAAGGGCCCAACGGCAACCCCGATCCCGTGGCCGCCGCGAAGGACATCCGGGAGACGTTCCGCCGCATGGCGATGAACGACGAGGAGACGGTGGCGCTGATCGCGGGCGGGCACACCTTCGGCAAGACCCACGGCGCGGGCCCCGCGACCCACGTCGGCCCCGAGCCCGAGGCCGCCCCCCTCGAGGCGCAGGGCCTCGGCTGGAAGAGCACCTACGGCACCGGCAAGGGCGGCGACACGATCACCAGCGGCCTCGAGGTCACGTGGACGTCCACGCCCACGAGGTGGAGCAACAACTTCTTCTGGAACCTGTTCGGCTACGACTGGGAGCTCACCAAGAGCCCGGCGGGTGCCCACCAGTGGAAGCCGAAGCACGGCATGGGCGAGGGCACGGTCCCGGACGCCCACGACCCGTCGAAGCGGCACGCCCCGACCATGCTGACGACGGACCTCGCGCTCCGCTTCGACCCGGCATACGAGAAGATCTCGCGCCGCTTCCTCGAGCACCCGGACGAGTTCGCGCAGGCATTCGCCAAGGCGTGGTTCAAGCTGACGCACCGCGACATGGGGCCTCTCAGCCGGTACCTCGGCACGCTGGTGCCCGCCGAGCCGCAGCTGTGGCAGGACCCCGTGCCGCCGGTCACCCACGACCTGATCGGCGAGGAGGAGGTCGCCGCCCTCAAGCGCCAGGTCCTCGCGTCGGGCCTGTCGGTCTCGCAGCTGGTCTCGACCGCCTGGGCGTCCGCGGCGACGTTCCGCGGCACCGACAAGCGCGGAGGGGCCAACGGGGCGCGCATTCGCCTCGCGCCGCAGAAGGACTGGGAGGTCAACAACCCGCCGGAGCTGGCGACGGTGCTCGCGACCCTCGAGGGCATCCAGAAGGCGTTCAACGATTCACAGGCCGGCGGGAAACAGGTGTCGCTGGCCGATCTGATCGTGCTGGCCGGGTGTGCGGCCGTCGAGCAGGGGGCGCGCGATGCCGGGTGCGACGTGCAGGTGCCGTTCACGCCGGGGCGCACGGATGCCTCGCAGGAGCAGACCGACGTGGAGGCCTTCGCCGTGCTCGAGCCGGTCGCGGACGGGTTCCGCAACTACCTCGCGCCGGGGCACCAGCCGCCGGCCGAGCAACTGCTGATCGAGCGGGCGTTCATGCTGACGCTGAGCGCGCCCGAGATGGCGGTCCTCGTGGGCGGGATGCGCGCCCTCAATGCGAACGCCCGGGCGTCCGATCTCGGGGTGTTCACCAAGCGGCCCGGTGCGCTGACCAACGACTTCTTCGTCAACCTGCTCGACATGAACACCGAGTGGCGGCCCGCCTCCGACGCCGCGGAGATCTTCGAGGGCCGCGACCGTCGGACGGGCGAGCGCACGTGGACCGGCAGCCGCGTGGACCTGCTCTTCGGGTCCAACTCCGAGCTGCGCGCGCTCGCGGAGGTCTACGCCTGCGACGACGCCCGGGAGAAGTTCGTGCGCGACTTCGTGGCCGCCTGGGTCAAGGTCATGAACCTCGACCGGTTCGACCGGGCCGGATCGCGAGGCTCGGGGCGGCCCTCGTCGGCCGGCCTGGCCCTGTCCGTCTGATGCTCGGCTGAGTGTTTCGGTGTTCCTGCGTCGAAGGACCGGTTCGCCCCGCGGGGCGGCCGGTCCGCGGACCGACCATAGCACTCCAATTCTCCCCCCCGAAAGGCCGCGGAACACGGCTGGACCCGGCTCCGTCTACGAACGTGACGGAGGAAGCGCATGTCCTCGATCTCCCGCGGTGTGAGCGACCTTGGCTACGCGGTCCGGGCCCTCTGCCGCAATCCTGCCTTCGGCGGCGCCGTCGTCGCCACGCTCGCGGTCGCGATCGGGGCGAACGTGGCCATCTTCACAATCGTCAATGCCCTCGTGTTTCGGCCTTTGCCCTACCCCGGGGTGGAGCGACTGGTCGCCGTCTCCTCGACGCCGAAGGCGGCCGTCCGGCGGCTCGGGGCGTCGTACGCCGACTACGACGACTGGCGGGCGCGCGCGCGCTCCTTCGAAGCGATCGGCCTGGCGGGTGGCCGGAGCTTTACGTTGGGCGGGGTGGACGCGGCGCAGGTGGTGGACGGTGCGAGGTGCACGGCCGATCTCTTTCGAGTGATGAGCATCCGGCCGATCGTTGGACGGGTGTTCACCGAGCGGGAAGACCGGCCGGAGCGCGGACGCGGTGGTCCTCCTTGGGCAGCGCCTCTGGGAAGCGCAGCTTCAACGCCGACCGCTCAATCGTCGGCCGCGTGCTGCGCCTCGACGGCCGAGACGTGGCCGTCGTCGGCGTCATGCCGCGCGACTTCGCGTTTCCCGACCATGCGGAGTTGTGGGTCCCGATGGCGGGCGACGCGCTGCGCGAGGATCGGTCGGCGCGCGGCTACAGCGTGCTGGCCCGCCTGCGTCCCGGGACGAGCGTGGACCAGGCGGCCGGCGAGATGGTGCAGATCGGCGCGGTTCTCGCTCGGGAGCACCCGGTGACGAACGGCGACATCGGAACGTTCGTCGCGCCCCTGGCCGGCGCACGGGGCCCCCGCGGACTGGTGTTCGCGTTCATGGTGGCGCTCGGCGCCGGGGGGTTCGTCCTCCTGATTGCGTGCGCCAACGTCACGAGCCTGCTTCTCGCCCGCGTGATGTCGCGGGCGCGGGAGTTCGCGATTCGCGCGGCGCTCGGCGCAACCAGGCTGCAGATGGCACGCCTGCTGGCGGCCGAGGCGCTGGTCCTCACCCTCCCGGCCGGCATCCTCGGCCTGCTCGTCGGGCAGGGTGGCCGCGGTGCGATGATCGCCATGATTCCGTCCGGCATCCCCACCTGGATGCGGTTCGACACGGACTGGCGGATTGTGGCCTTCACCGCCGCGACGTCCGCGGTGGCCGCCGTGGCCATGACGCTGTCGCCGGGCTGGCGTGCGTCGCGCCGGCTGCCCGTCGATGCGCTCAGGGAATCGTGCGGGACCGGGCAGGGGCGCGGCCTCCGTCTCCGCAGCGCCCTGGTCGTCGTCGAGGTCGCACTGACCCTTGTGCTCCTCGTCGGCGCGGGCCTCATGGTGCGCACGTTCCACAACGCGACACGGGTCGACCCGGGCTTCAGGCCAGCAGGCCTTCTGACGCTGCGGCTCACCCTTCCCGGGACCTGCCCGGCGGAACGACGCTCGGCGGTGTTCGACTCGATTGCGGCTCGAGTGTCCGCGCTCCCCGGCGTCCAGGACGTGGGCCTCGCGTCCAGCCTGCCCCTTGCGAGCGAGGGACGCGGTGCCGCCTACGAGACCCGGGACACGGAACCGGGTCGGACGACACGCTTTGCGCTGCGAAGCGCGGTCAGCGGGGCGTATTTCCGCGCGGCCGGACTGCCGGTGATTGCCGGCCGGACCTTCGACACGCGGGACGCCGCCGGGGACCTCCAGGTCGCTGTCGTCAGCCGCGCGGTCGCCGAGCACGAATGGCCGGGGCAGGATCCCATCGGCAAGCGCTTGCGCTTCGGCGGCGCCGGCAGGCCATCGCCCTGGCTCACGGTCGTTGGCGTCGCCGCCGACGTCCGCTACTGGCGGCTCGAGGACGAGGGGCTGCCCTGGGTCTACGTGCCGCTGGCTCAGGCCCCGCCGCAGGCATTGAGCCTCGTCGCGCGGGCGCCAGGGACCTTGCCGCACCTTGCCGGCCTCGTGCGCGCCGAGGTGGCGAAGGTCGACCGGGACGTGGCCGTTGGGACGTGCTCTCCTTCGAGGCGGTGATTCGAGCGCTCGTTGTGGGCGGAACGGCTCTTCATGCGCCTGTTCGAGGTGTTCGGCCTCGTCGCGCTCGCCCTGGCGGTCATCGGCGTATACGGCGTCGTGTCGTATTCGGTGGCAGCGGCGGACCCGGGAGATGGGAATCCGCGCGGCCCTCGGCGCCGGTCCGCGGTCCCTCGGCTGGCTGATCCTCCGCGACGCCAGCCGCCTCGCGATTCTCGGCGTTGCCCTCGGCCTTGGCGGCGCCTACGGCGTGAGCGGGGCGATGTCGCCGCTCCTCTACGGCGTGGCGCCGCGCGACCCCGTGACGTTCGGCGCAGTCTCGCTGCTCCTGTTCGGCACCACCTGCGTCGCCGCCTACGTTCCCGCGCAGCGCGCGGCTCGCCTGGACCCGCTCGCGGCGCTCAGACGAGAGTGACTTCCTCGGTGGAGTTCGACTCCGTCAGGGCTGGATCTCGGCGACCTGCCTATCCGCGCGTCAGCTTCGCCAGCGCTTCCTTCGTCCACGCGACGTATTCCGGGCGCTGGAGAAGGCTCTCCACCCTGAAGACCCTCAGCCCGCACAGCTTCCGCTGATTGATGTCCTCCACGAAGAAGTCCAGCAACTGGCGGATCTCGTGCTGGCTCAACCAGCGCCCTTCGCTGCCGGCATTGAGGTAGAGCGAGCCCATGAGCGGCTTGCCGCGGAACTTGTTCAGCGCCTGATCCAGCAGTCTCTCGTGATCCTGCAGGACGGTGGTGTCGTAGAAGCTGAAGATGATGGCGTCGATGTCGAAATCGTACGGCCTCTCCAGGTCCTTCGGAGGGTAGCAGGGGACCCAGATGGGCAGCCGGGGATTGATCGACTTGGCCTTGGCGATGATCTGCCGGAACTCCTCTTCCGAATGCCCCCCCTTGCCGGTGTCCTCCATCTCCTCCGTGAAGTCGTTCAGGTAGAGGCCGATGATTTCCTTGTGCGAGAGCGACAGGCTGGCGATCCATTCCGCATGTGTCATCGCCTGATCAAATGTCCATCCCCAGATGCCGCGCTCGATCTTCGCGATGATGTACTTGACTCCCGGGACACGCATGTGCCTGTACATCAACGTGTCTTCGAGCTTCTGTCCGGAGTAGGGCTTGTCGTGCGTCCACACCGTGTTGAACCCGATTGCCTTCACGATGGGGGCGATGTCGACCTTGTCGCTGTGCTCCCAGACGGAGATGAGCGGCTCCGACGGCAGCATCGGTGATTCCTGGGCGGAGAACGCCACGCGCGCGAATCCTGGCGCCGCCGCCATGAGGGCGACGCCCCCGAGCTGCTGCAACACGATCCGGCGACTCAAGGCCCGTTCTGACGGCTTGGCTGAAGACATGGTGAAACGCTCTCCTTCCGCAGCGGATTATCGCCGTGCTGCACGAGAGGCTCAAGCACGACTTCCGGGCGGGGGACGGATTACGATCGCGCTGAGGAGATTCAGGTCGCCGGCGACGAGCGCTTCCTTCCTGGCGCGGGTCCAGCGCTTCAACTGATACTCACGGCTCTGAGCAGCGGAGCGTGATTCGTGCTCCTCGGTGTAGACGACACAAACCGGATGCCGCGCCGCCGTGTACTTCGCCTTCAGCCAGCCCCTTTCGGGAAGACGCCGCGGGACGGGGAAGAGCGCCGTCCGCCGTCTCTTGGAAACCCGCAGACGGGTTTCCCACATCGCCCACACCGGGCAGTTCGAGTTAAGCAATCGCCATCAAGAGCTCCTGGTCGCCTCCGGCCACGAGCGGCGTGAGCAGCCGCTTCATCGACTCGGCACTGAAGTAGCGGCGTTCGGCGACCGCCCATTCGTCGTCCTGCTCGAGCAAGATCGCACCGACCAGCCGCAGCGTGGCCCGGACGTTTGGAAAGATGCCCACCACGTTCGAGCGACGCTTGATCTCCTTGTTCAAGCGCTCGAGCGGATTCGTGCTGTGCAGCTGCCGCGCCGATGCTCTGCCGGAAAGTGCTTGTGCGCCAGGATGTCGTCCGCCGCGTCCTCGAGGAGGGCCGCCGCTTGCGGAAACCGGGCCCGCAGGCCGTCGCCTACTTTGTGGAGCTGGGTCATGGCACTGGTGTAGTCGGGCTGCGCGAAGACGGTCCGGACGATCGCCGCAATCGGCTCGCGCATGGCCTGGGGCACCGTGGCCAGCAGATTCCGCATGAAGTGGACGCGGCAGCGCTGCCAGGTCGCCCCGCTCAGCACCGCGCCGATCGCCGCCTTCAGGCCTTCGTGGGCGTCGGAGATCACCAAGCGGACACCGGTCAGCCCGCGCTTCACCAGACTCCGCAAAAACGCCGTCCAGAAGCCGCGATCCTCCGAGGCCCCGACGTCCACACCGAGCACTTGCCGCTCCCCATCGAGCGTGACACCGATGGCCACCACCGTCGCCTGGCTCACCACACGGCCGTCAATACGGACCTTGTGGTAGGTCGCATCCAGCCAGACGTATGGATACTCGGTGGTCAGCGGCCGCGTGCGAAATGCCTCGACGATCGGATCGAGCTCCGCACAGATGCGCGAGACCTCCGACTTCGAGATCCCGTCAAGGCCCAGCCCCTTCACCAGATCATCGACCTTCCGGGTGGAGACGCCGTGCACATAGGCTTCCTGGCCGTCGCGCGCTGGAGCGCCGGGCTGCTGATGACGTTCCTGCCGCCCGTGGACATGCCGCTTCGCCTCCCGCTCGACGTGGACGGGCGGGTGCTGCTCTTCACCTTCGCCGTGACGGCGCTCACGGCGATCCTGTTCGGCCTCGTGCCCGCCCTGCAGGGCAGCCGCGCGGACGTGGCGACCGCGCTCAAGGAGGAGCTGGGCACGTCGAGCGGCGGAGGGCCGGCAGTGTACTGCCGAGGCATCGGCCCACGCGAGAGCTGAGCTGGCGCCCGCTCGCCCTGGTTCCGCCTTTGCATCGGTCCGGCCCGTGGTGGCCAAGGTGAGCAGTTCCCCTCCCCCGTGGCTGGAGCCGATGGCCGCGACCCTCACTCAGGAGCGGTTCACCGGTCTCGGGTGGATCTTCGAGCGCAAGTTCGACGGCATCCGCCTGCTCGCCTTCAAGGACGGGGCGGACGTCCGCCTCCTGTCGCGCAACCGGCTGCCGCAGAACGTCTCGTATCCTGCCATCGCCGGCGCCGTGGCGGCGCTGCCTGTCGGCAACGCCATCCTGGACGGTGAGGTCACCGGCGCCTGGTTCGGCGGAGGAGCCGCGGCGAACGGGCGCGCGCCCGAGGTCGCCTACCACGTCTTCGACATCCTCTGGCTCGACGGCCGCGACGTGACCTGCCTCACGCTCGACGAGCGGCGCGCGCTCCTGGCGAAGCTGCCCCTCCGGCCGCCGCTGCGCCGGGTCGAGCCCCTGGACGACGAGAGGCCCTGGGAGCGCGCGTGCAGGGAAGGCTGGGAGGGCGTCATCGCCAAGCGGCGCGACTCGCCCTACGAGCATCGGCGCTCGCCGCACTGGCTGAAGATGAAGTGCGAGGCGACGCAGGAGCTGGTGGTCGGCGGCTTCACCGATCCGCAGGGCGGGCGCGTCGGACTCGGCGCGCTGCTCGTCGGCTACTTCGACGGCAGCGACCTCGTGTTCGCGGGCAAGGTGGGCACGGGCTTCGACACCAGGCTGCTGCTCGACCTGCGCGCGCGCCTCGACGCGCTCGAGATTGCCGAAGCCGCCGTTCACCAGGGCGGTCGGTCTGCCGCGGGTCCGCGCGCACTGGGTGCGGCCCGAGATCGTGGTGCAGGTCGCGTTCATCGAGTGGACGGTGCACGGCAAGCTCCGGCATCCCCGGCTGCTCGGCGTCCGGATGGACAAGTCGGCCCGCGAGGTCGTGAGGGAAGCCCCGTGATCACGCACCGGATCACCCACCCGGAGAAGGTGCTGTTCCCGGAGGACGGGATCACCAAGGGCGAGCTGGCCGCCTACTACGAGGCGGTCGCGCCCATCATGCTGCCGCACCTGCGCGGGCGCCCGATCACGATGGAGCGGTTTCCCGACGGCATCGGCAAGCCCGGGTTCCTCCAGAAGGACGTCTCACGGGGGTTCCCGTCCTGGCTCGAACGCATCGAGGTCCCGAAGAAGGACGGGACGGTCCACCATCCCCTGGCCGGCGACACGCGGTCGCTGCTCTGGCTCGCCAACCAGAACAGCATCACGCCGCACGTCTGGACCTCGCGCGCGCCGCACCTCGATCGGCCCGACCTCTGCGTCTTCGACCTCGACCCCTCGGTCCGACGAGCCAGGCATCCTGCGGGCCGCGGCGCTCGCGCTCCGCGACCTGCTGGAGGAACTGGGCCTTCCGTCCTGGGTCAAGACCTCCGGTTCGAAGGGATTCCACATCGTCGTGCCGCTCGACGGGAAGGCGGGCTTCGGCGAAGTGGGGCGGTTCGCGGACGGCGTCGGACGGCTGCTCGTGGCGCGCGATCCCGAGCACCTCACGCAGGCGTTCAGCAAGGCGGACCGCGGCGGCCGCATCCTCGTGGACACCGGGCGCAACGCCCGGGGTGCGACCTTTGCCGCGGTCTACGCGGTTCGCGCACGGCCGGGGGCGCCGGTCTCGGCGCCCTGCACGTGGGAGGAAATCGAGCGCGGAACGGTGGGCCCGAGGACCTTCACCCTGCGGACGATGGCCGCGCGTCTCTCGGAGGTGGGCGACCTGTGGGCCGGCCTCTCCAGGCGCAGACGGTCGCTCGCGCGCGCAACGCAGCAGCTGCTGCAGGTCGCGTCGTAGTCGGAAGAGGGCCAGACGGTATCCTGGCTTCAGGGCATGGGGCGCGTCGAGGGTCGATGGGCAGGCGTCGAGAGCGACGCTCCCCGCGGCCGCATTCGCATCGGCATCTCCGGCTGGCGCTACGAGCGCTGGCGCGGCGTCTTCTACCCGCCGCGCCTCCCGCACCGGCGAGAGCTGGAGTATGCCTCGCGGACGTTCGCTACCATCGAACTCAACGGCTCCTTCTATTCGCTCCAGCGGCCCGAGTTCTACGCGGCGTGGCGCGACCAGACGCCCCCCGGGTTCGTGTTCGCCGTCAAGGGCTCGCGCTACATCACCCACATGTTGAAGCTGAGGAACGTCGAGACGCCGCTCGCGAACTTCTTCGCCTCGGGCGTGTTCGAGCTGCGGGAGAAGCTGGGCCCGCTGCTCTGGCAGTTCCCGCCCCAGCTGGCCTTCAACGAGGAGCGTTTCGACCGCTTCTTCAGCCTGCTGCCGCGCGACACCCTGGGAGCGCTGGAGCTGGCCCGAGGCCACGACGGGCGCCTGGAGGACCGCGCGTGCCTGACCGTGGACCGCACGCGCCGCCTGCGCCACGCCGTCGAGATCCGGCACGCGGGCTTTGCGAACGAGGCGTTCATCGCCCTGCTGCGGCGTCATCACATCGCGCTCGTCGTGGCCGACACGGCGCGTCGCTGGCCGCTTCTCGAGGACCTCACCGCCGACTTCGTGTACGTCCGGCTGCACGGCGACAAGGAACTCTACGCCAGCGGCTACGAAGACCGGGCGCTGGACGACTGGGCCGCGCGCATCGAGGCGTGGAGCCGGGGCGCGCAGGTCGAGGACGCCCACCTGGTGTCGGCGCGCCCGCCGGCCCGGCGTGCGAGGCGCGACGTCTACTGCTACTTCGACAACGACGTGAAGGTGCACGCGCCGTACGACGCGGCCAGCCTCGCCGCCCGGCTCGGCGTGCCGACCGGCATTGAAGATCCCGACGCGTTCACGCCGCCCGAGCACCTGGCCTTCGCCCGCCCCGGGCCGCCGGACGGCCGCTGGCGGAGGTGAGGACGCCCGTTCGACCTGACGCCTTCCGAGCGCGGTTCATCCCGCCGCGGCAATTGCTCCGCCTCGACCCGGTGAGGACGCTGCGGCACGAATAGCGTTGACGCTCAGTCCTCGAGTTGCACTCGTGCCCAGAGCTGGTTGACGTCCAGCGACAGCGCCTGTTCGAACTCGGCTCTCGCGGCGGCCGCTTCCCCCTGTGCCTTGTGAACCAGTCCGCGCAGGTAATGGAGACGGGCCCGGCGCACGTTCAGCGGCTCCCGTTCTCCGAACTTCGAGAAGAAGTCGACCCCCGAGCCGGGTTCGACCGAAGCGTACGCTCTCAGCCCTGCCAGGAGCGCGGCGGACCGCTCGTCCTGCCCCAGTTTCTTCAGCGCCATGGCCTCGTAGTAACGCAAGTCGGACCATTTCTCCTGCTGCTTCGCCTCGACCGCCCTTTCTATAGAACTGCATCGCGCTGGGACCGTCCCCCAGGGCCTCGTGGGCGGTCGCGATGAAGAAGAAGATCTCGGGCATCCGCCCACCCCGGTAGGGCCAGGCGTTCTCGAGGTTCAGCGGGAACTCGAGCGCCTTCTGATACGCCTCCAAAGCGGCCCGGTAGTCTCGCCGGCGGAAGCGGGACAGGCCCTGCAGGAGGTAGGTGTCCTCGTACGCGTCGCGCAGGCCGCGGCTGCCCTCCCACACGTTGAAGTGGCGCTCGGAGAGCAGCCGGGCGGCATCGTCGTACCGGCCGGCCTGGACATGCAGGAGCACGAGACGGGACATGGCATCGTCGCGCTTCTCGATTGTCGCGCGGTTCTTCTCGAGGATGGCAAGCCTCTTGTCGTGGGCTGTGCCGGCACGTTCGTGCAGGACGTCCAGTTCGTAGAGGAGCCGCGCATCGGACGGGTCGCACTGGACGGCCTTCTCCATGCTGGTCACCGCTTTCCCGAGGTCGTGCTCCACCTGCTGGTAGGCGATCGCCAGGTTACGGTGAACCGTCGCGAACCCCGGGTCGATCTCCCGCGACCTCTCCCACTCCTTCAAGGCCGCCGCCGGCTGCTCGTCGAAGAGCAGGTTGCCCAGATAATACGGGGCCCGGCCATCGGCCGGGTTCACCTGGGACGCGCGCTTCAGCACCGCGATCGACTCCAGGCGGAAGGGGAACACGTAGCGGGGATTGCTCTTGGCCGCCTTCTGGAAGAACTCGAGTTGCCTGGCCGGGTCGCCCTTCTCTCCCCAGAAGTACCCGAGGTAGTAATCGACCATGGCCGCGCCGGCCGGTTGTGCCGGCCCCGGACCGGGGCAGAAGAGAGAGCACCGCGATGGCGTCATCCCAGAGGCCCGCGTGTGAGTAGTCGATTGCCAGCTCGAGGTACGATTGGACGTCGCCTCGCATCAGCTTCGTCAACGCCTCCAGCGCCGCTCCCGGCGTCCTGGTTCGACAAGGCCTTCTTCGACAAGTAGCCCTCGTACCCGGCCCAAAAGTCCAGGGGATCGTCCTTCAGCACCTGCTGCGACACCTCGAGGGCCTCGGCCGGGCGTCCCAGCCGCCGCAACACGCGGCCTTGAGATCGGCGGTCTTCCCGCTCCATTGGTTGGTCGCCAACGCCCGGTTCACGTGATCGAGCGCTTCTTCCGGGTTGCCCTCGCGGGCGCTGATCTCCGCGAGCTGGTGGTACGCGGCGGTGTGGAACGCGTAACTCCAGGTGGACTTGTACAGCGGGTCGACGGCCTCGCGGTCCTTCCCCTGGAATCGAAGGGCCAGGCCGAGGTAGTAGAGCGCCTCGCCGTCCCGGGGGCTCGTGAAGTTGTGAGTGGGCCGCTTCAGACGCCGTGCGGAACTTCGTTCCGCGTCCTCGAACAGTCCCCGTTTGAGGTTCCGCAATCCCGAGGGCGCCGGTTGACCCGGGAGTCGTCCGGGTCGCGCCTCAGAGCCTCCTCGTAGTACGCGTCGGGCTCGAGTGCCGGATTGAAGAACTGCTCCAGCCGCAGGCCCGCGTAATAGAGCTCCTCGACGGTCTGGAGTTCCTGCGGCGGCGGGGGAGGCTTCACCGGGTCGGGCATCGGTTCGCGCTTGCTTCTTCTCTTCCTGGTAGGCGAGCAAGCTCCCTGGATTCACGGTCCGTCAGCGTCAACCCAATCTCCTCGGCTCTCGTGCCGGCCGGCACCCGCACTCTCGCCGAAAACGGCTGCGCCGGGCTGATGTCCAGCGTCTCCGAGTAGAGCATCGTCTCGCCTGACTTCAGCGAGAGGGTCGCACCGCTGTGCGCCGCGACGGTGTTGACCGCGATCCGTGGCCGATCCGTCCGGCCCCAGCTCGAAGTTCAAGGCGCCTTCGATGTTCGCGTATTTCAGGCCTCCCAGCTCGCGGATTGGGAACCAGTACAGTCGCACCGTCTTGGACTCGAACGGCTGCAGCCAGCTGTAGTCCGGCTGGTTGTCGGAGTAGGCGCCGGTCATCAGCTCCAGCTCCGGGCCGTCCTGTTCCGTCAGGATGTGATCCCAGAGCGCACCGCGCGGACCGGCGCTCCACTCCCAGAACTTCTTGCCCGGCGCCACGTGGTGGTTGGCGACGCTCACCGTTCCCGCCTGCTTGCCGTGGTCGTAGCCGCGCAAAGAAGTCCTCGCTCGTAATTCCAGGCGAACATCGAGGTCCATTCCGGGTGGTTCTTCCACCAGCTCAGGTCGACATCCGTCGTGTAGTCGATCTCGTTGAACACCTCCCGCGAAACCGGCCAACGCGCGAACTGGTTCTTGCCGTGGTAGGTGACGTACTCCGTGCCGGGCGGGAAGAAGACCTGGTAGTCGTCGTTCGCGTGAGTGCCGGCGTTCGCGAAGAAGAGAAAGCTCTGGACGAAAGGCGTGCGGTTGATCGGCTTGAGCGTCGCTTCCAGGTACGACTTCCCCGGATAGACGGTGAGCCCGACGACCCAGCGCATCCGGTGGCGGATCTCCATCTCGCCCACCCAGGCGGTCGCGCTGCCGTCGGGCTGGTTCTCGATCGTGTAGTCGATCGGCATGAAGACGCTCGGCCGGTGATGGTGCGGGAAGTTCCACTCGATGCCGCCGGAGATCCAGGCGCCGATCATGCCGATGAGCGCCGGCTTGATGACGGTCTGCCGGTAGAAGAAATCGTAGTTGTTCGTCTTGTCGACGGCGGACAAGACCCGGCCGCCGAGTTCGGGGAGGATGCAGACCCTGATGTACTCGTTCTCGAGGTAGACCGCCCGGTAGGTCCTCTGCACCCGGTTGTCCGTGAGGTCGTCGATCATCGCGTAGGGATAGACCCGGCCCTGGGCGCCTTGGTAGGCGCGGCCCGCGTAGAACCTCGGGTTGTGGTCCGGTTGGTTCACCTCATAGGTGGGCAGGGTCAACGGTTCCTCCCACACCCGCGCCCTCGACTGGGCCAGCGTGGGAGTGGCGGCGAGCAGTCCCAGGATGACGAGTGCCGAGGGCAGGGGCCAACGCCCGAAAGCCGGCCGGTTCATGGTGGTCTCCGTCAGTTGTAGCGGGGCTTCTCGGCGTACGGCTTGACGCTGCCGTTCTTGAGGTCGTAGATGCGGCGGTGCGTCTGCCTGGCGGCGTCGACCAGATCGGGATAGGGCAGATCGATGACGTTGATGAAGCCGTAGTTCAGCCGTTCCTCGTCGGAAGGCCGGCCGGTTGGCAGATCGTCCACCATCTGGAACCAGTGGGTGCCGACGATGTACGGGCTGGCTGCGGAGTTCTCGACGTAGTACCGGTAGGCCTTGCCGCGCTCGGCATAGTCGCGCACCTTGTGGCCCCAGTAGAACAGCCCCTGCATTCCCCGCCCGGGCGTGCAGGCGGTGAACTCCCCGATGAGCACCGGCTTGCCCGAGACTTCCGAGAAGCGCCGGATGTTGTCGGGGTTCGGGCATGAACTCGCGCGAGTAGATGTTGACGCTGAAGACGTCGAAGAGGCGGCTCATCTCGACCCAGCGGTTGTTCGGGTTCTCGGCGAAGCGGATGCCGAGCACGAGGTGATTCGGATCGTGGCGGCGGAGCGCGGCCACGATCACCTCGAAGTACTCCTCGGCGCACGTGTAGAGGAAGTCGTCCTTCACCTGCTGCTCGCCGGCCTGGATTCGCCTTCAGCAGTTCCTCGAGCTTGTTCTTCGTCGCGGACGGTTCCGGATCGGCCAGCAGCATGTCGGGCCACGGGGTGAGCGAGCCGAAGCTGCGCGCCCACTGCGGCTCGTTGCCGACGAACCAGCCGATGAGATTCGGGTCGTCCTTGAGAGGGGTGAACTGGCGGCGCGCCGCCTGGTCCACGTTGTCGCGGAACTCCTGCGAGAAGACGTCGGGGAAGTTCCAGGGGAACGGAAAGACCTTCCGCGTCGTCCATCCCTGGAGGGGGATGACGTAGGGCATGCCGGAAGTGCGTCGCGACGTCGTAATCGGACCAGTTCGCGACGGTGTTGAAGCCCCAGTTCCTGAGCCGCGCCACGTGTGGTCCTGCCACTTCTTCTCCCACGCGTCCCCGAAACGCCGCATGATGTTCGCGGTGTAGAACGAGACGGTCTTCCCGGGCGTCAGCCAGGCCGGGCCCGGCTCCGGCAGCCGCTCGAACAGGTACTCGCGGCGCGTCACGTCGGTCGCGAAGCTCCCCTGCTTGTAGCCGACCAGGTCCATGCCGGTGGAGAAGAACGGGTGTCCGTGAGGATCGACCATCACCCACCGGCCGTCGAGCTTCTCGACGCGGAAGAAGCCGGTCCCGCGCAAGCGTGCGGGACTTGTCCCCGCCCAGGGGACAGAAACCATAGTCGCACCGGGATCGACGCGTCGGCCTCCCACAGTTCGCGCAGCCCCTGGTCGTCGTGCGCCTTGCCCGGCCAGTTCTCGGGAATCCACTGTCCGTATTCGTCGATCAGCGGCTTGCGGTCGATGATGTCGTCGGCGGGAACGTCTTCGCGCAGGGTGAAGTTGTAGAGGGTGAGCTGCGACGACTGGCTCGGGTAGCGCATCGTGAAGACGATCTCCTCCACGTGTTCGAACGTGAAGAGACGGTTCAGCCAGACCTTGTACCCGAGCGGCAGGAGCGGGTTCATCGTCCGCGTCTGGACGAAGGACTCGAACGGGATCACGCCCGCGATACGGATGCCCGGCAGCGGCTCGGTGATGAACGCCTTGGTGACCTTGCCGTCGGAGAAACCGATCGAGACCGTCTCGACGCTGGTCGTGGCGAACGTGTACTGGATGGCGCGCCAGGCGCGCCAGTCGGTCGGCCACCCCAGCTCGCGCACCGGCATGCGCACTTCCGGCTCGCCCTCGCCGTGTTTGAAGGTGAACGTCAAGGCCCTCGCTGGCCGGGTCCTGGAAGACCGAGGCGTTCCTCGTCCGGAACCTGGCGATGTCGGACGGCGTGAGGCGAGCCAGCAGATCCATGTGCACGCCGGCCCCTGCGCCGGGCGCGAGGCTTCGGGCCGCGTCGTTCGAGGCCGCAGGGGAGCGGTAGTTCCACAGGAGTTCGACGTCAGCGCCGCCCAGGGCTTGCGTGTCGTGGTACGCGAAGCGGCCCCAGCCGGGCTTTCCCTTCTCCCCCCACGCGCCGCCCTGCACGAACGGGAACCCCAGGCTGTTCCACCGGGCGATTTCTGCGTCCAGGTCGTCGACCTCGAAGGCGATGTGGTGGAACCCCTCGCCGTGCTTGCTCATCTGGTCGAAGTACACCGTTGGCCCCTTCAGGGGCAGGATCCACTCGTAAGAAACGCGGCCGTGCCGCTGCCAGCCCAGTTCCGCGTCGAACGCGGCTGGCTTCTCGTGATAACGAAGATCCCACAGCGGCGGGTGCGTCACGGACCTCTCGACGAAGCCAAGCCGGCTCCAGAAGTCCAGCACCGGCGCGAGGGCGCGAACCGTGAAGGCGTACTGGGCGACCTTGCGCCCGGGCGGCACCTCGGCCGGAGCGGCGCCGTCCGCGTAATACACGAGCCCCAGCGCGTACTTCCCCTGCGGCTCCGTGTCCAGGTACGTGCGGATCACGGCGCCGCGGCCGGCGGGCACGCGCTCCGATTGGAGGACTCCCACCCCGAGCGCCGCCATCCGCTCGATCTCGGCCTGCAGGGCCTCGGGAGTAGGCGCCCGGTGCACGAGGCTGAACACCCCGTCGCCGTGCCGCGCGAGGAAGTCGGCGTACGCGTTGTTCCCCTCGATCGGCTGGATCCACTGCACCGCCACGTCTCCGAGATGCCCTTCGGCAACCCGCGCGCGGCATGTGGATGGCTTGCCGCGATACCGCACGTCGGCGAGGGTCATCGTGCCGAGGCTGCGGAGGTCGTCGAACCCGAGCTTCCTCCAGCCCTCGACCGCCTTGGTGACGTCTCGAACCACCCAGGTCAACGCGTGGACGGACCGGTACATCTCCGGCAGCGGAGCGGTCTGCGTACCGGCCGGAGGCCCGCTCGACGAGGTGACCGCCCGAATGGTGATCGACCTCGCGGGCAATCCCGCCGACGATGCCTCGAGGCGGATCTCCCCGGGCACCGTCCCTGACTTGACGACGACCAGGCAGCGGCCCTGCCAGGCCTTTCTCTGCGGGTGCTGGTAGCTCTCGAGGCTCACGGGATTCGCGTTGGCGACGCCGACGATGGTGCCGGGGCCGGTCGATCCGGAAGGCGACCAGGTTGTCCGCCTTGGGATGCCTCGTGCCGCTCGCGTCGCGCAGCTCGACGGTGACGTAGCTCAGGTCCTGCCCGTCGGCTTCGACCCGGTCGCGGTCGGCCGTGAGGGCAATCTCCGAGACGTCCTGGGCCGTGCGGAGGGCCGCGACAGCAACCTGCTTCCCACCACGGTACCCGATCGCTTTCAGTTCCCCGGCCTGGTAGGGCACGTCCCAGGTCGCCGTGAAGCTCGAGGCCGCGGTCCGTCCGCCTCCGGCCGAGCGGCTTGCCGTTGAGGAGCAGTTCCGCCTCCTCGCAGGATGAATACACGCTCACGCGAATCGGCCGGTTCTCGTGGCCGGTCCAGGTCCAGTCCGCCACCGCGTCGAACCAGTGCCACTTGCTCCACGACATCCGGTTGCGGTTCTCCTCGAACGACGGGGTCGGAGGCGCGACGACGATCGAGAGCTGGTTCTCCTTCCACAGGGCATCCCTGTAGAACGACTGCGGGCGCTTCCACCCGCAAATGTCGATGTCGCCACAGAACGCCAGGTTCCACGGGAAGAAGGACTGCTCCTGCCAGTAGCCTCGCCAGCCGATGCTGGCCTCGCCGATGTAGTCGAAGGCGGTCCAGACGAAATCGCCGAGAAGCCACGGGTGATCCAGGACGTCCATCCAGCTCTGGAAGGCCTCGAGCGGGTACGACTCGGTCTGGATCATGATCCGGGACGGCACGCGGTCGTGGTCCGTCTTGAAGATCGTCCCGCTTCCGTGGTCACCGCCGGAGCCGTAGTTGTAGCCGGCCACGTCGAGAGTCGCGAAGAAAGGATCCTTCTTGGGGTTGAGGCTGTTCACGGCGGCGAGGACCGGGCGCGTGGGATCCGCCTTCCTGACGAGGGCAGCCAGGCTCTTGGCCGTCTCCACGACTCGCGGAGTGTCCATCCCCGGAATCTCGTTGCCGATGCTCCAGGCAATCACCGACGGGTGGTTCCTGTCGCGCGCGATCATGCTCTCGACGTCCTTCTCCCACCACTGATCGAAGAACAGGCTGTAGTCGTGGGGGTTCTTCGAGTCGCGCCACATGTCGAAGGCCTCGTCGATCACCAGCATCCCCAGGCGATCGGCGGCGTCGAGGAACGCCGGCGCCGGCGGGTTGTGCGAGCAGCGGATGGCGTTGAACCCGCTGGCCTTGAGCAGCTCGACGCGCCGCTCCTCGGCCCTGTCGTACGACCTGGCGCCCAGCGGCCCGTGGTCGTGATGGAAGCAGCCGCCTTTCAGCTTCAGCGGCTTCCCGTTCAGCTCGAACCCGTTCACGCCAAACCGGATGGAACGAATGCCGAACGGCGTCTGGACTTGGTCGAGCAGCCGCCCGGACACCCGGACCTCCGAGACAGCCCTGTACAACGCCGGCGATTCAATCGACCAGAGCGCAGGGTTCGCCACGGGCACAGCCTGGACGAAGGTGGCGGTGCCGCCGGCGTCGACGGACTGCTCGGACGAGGCGTTTCCGATTTCCGCGCCCGCAGGCCCCAGAATCCGCGTGGTCAGCGTGACGGCAGCCCTACCGTCACCCTGGTTCTCCACGCGTGTCTCGACGTGCACGTTCGCGGACGCCGCGCCGACGACCTCGGTGACGATGCTGGTGCCCCACCGTGCGACGTGCACCGGCTCGACGACCTGCAGCCAGACGTGCCGATAGATTCCCGATCCGGAGTACCAGCGACTGTTCTCGCCCTCATTGCGAACCTTCACGGCGAGGACGTTCCGGCCGCCGAACTTCAGCCTTTCGGAGACGTCGAACGAGAACGAGGTGTACCCGTAGGGGTGGCTTCCAAGGGGCGCCCCGTTCATCCACACGTCCGCGTTCATGTAGACGCCGTCGAACTGGACCGAAACTCGCTTGCCGCGGTAGGCCTCGGGAACGACGAAGGTCTTGCGGTACCAGCCGGTCCCGCCGGTGGTGAAGCCGGCGCTCACCTGCCCGATGGCGTCGCGGTCGAACGGCGAGTCCGTGTCCGGGAGGTCCTCGATGCTCCAGTCGTGAGGCAGGTCGAGCGCCCTCCATGCCGAGTCGTCGAATTCCGGCTGCTCGGCGCGCTGGGCGCCGCCGCGGTGGAAGCTCCACCCGCCGTCGAACAGGATGGTCTGGCGGGTACCGCTCGACGTCGTGTCCGGGAGCTGGGCGTGGGGGTGAATGGACAGCAGCAGGAGCGCGAGACCGAGAGCCAACGGCTTCGTGTTCATGTTCGACGTCTCCGGATCACCGACGTTCAGCGGGCGTTTCGTTCATCTCCACGGGCAGCGCGCCCGCCGGCGTTCCGATCAGCGCGCGGAGCGCGAGGCCGAGGTCCGCAGGTGGGGCAAAGCCCTCCCACGTACGGACCGTCGTGCCGTCGGGCGCCACGAGATACGTGCTGGGGAACCGGCGAACGTCCCGCCTGTCCGGCGAGGCCAGGACGCGAATCGAGCCCAGGTTCCAGTCGTGCTGCAGGTCGCCCTCGACACCGTCGCGCCACACCACCCCGACCGCGAGACCTCTCTCGCCGAACTGCTCGACCGCAGCCTGCAGGAAGACGACCTGCGCGCGGGAGGCGTCGTCGTCTGAGAGGTGGGACACCAGGCTCCAGTGCCCGCGTTGAGGCGTCCATTTGCCGGGGGACCCCACCGCCGTTGCGGTGTGCTCGATCGCGCCCACGTCGGTCGCGGGGGAGCCGCGCCGCAGACGCAGCGTGGGGGTCAGCCGCGGATCGGCAAAGATGCCGGCGGCGTCCTGACTGCTGCCTTGCCGGTATGCGGTGAAGCCGAGCCACTCTCGGCCGTCATAGTCCCACCGCGGCTCGCTGCGGCCCGTGTACCAGTAGAGATTGTGGTCGAACCGGAGCCGGCCGTTGCTCCGGATCATCGAGGGCACGCGGGAGTGAACCAGGTTGTTCTCGAACACGTTCGGCCGATGGCCAGCGAAGTCGGCGTGGTCCATCTGCACGATGGGGGCGTCGATGGGAGGGCTCCAGTAGAACGTGTTGTTGTGGATGCGCACGCCGTCCAGGGCGCCGCCGTCCCACGTGGAGATGAAGAGATCGCCCTGTCGGAGGGCGAGTTTCGGGCTCCGCCCGTTCGCGGCGCAGACGTTGTACCGGATCACGCTGTTCGTGGTCGTCTCGCCGCTGGCGCCGAAGACGACGCGCAGTAGCCCATGGCATCGTGGCCGAAGTTGTACTGGACGACGTTGTCGTCGCAGCCCCAGTCGATGTCGTAGACGCCGCCATCCACGCCGGGCGAGTCGACGAAGAACCCCTCGGTCCACTGCACGGTGCAGCGGCGGCAGCGCCACGTCCAGATGCCGTTGGGGGTGCCGATTGTCTCGCGCGGCTGGAGTCCCGTGCGCCAGGCGGCGCTCTTCTCGATGAGGCCGTCCTCCACCTGGAAGAGCACGATGCCATCGCCGTGCACGTCGTGCACGATCGAGTTGCGGATGGTGACATTCCGCGCCCGGACGTTGCCGTCGCCCTTCGCCGAGCCCTTGACGATGATGCCCGCCCACTGGGTCGTATGGTGAGCCGTCACGCCATCGATGAGCACGTCCTCGAACGTCTGGTCGCCGCCGCCGGCCGCCACCACGAGCAGGCCCGACGTCTTCGTCTTGGGCTCGCCGCCGACGTCGTGGATCACGACGTTGCGGACGTCGCAGATGTCTCAGCACCCCCTCGTCGCCGGAGACGTGAATGCCGTACGGGTTTCCTCCCGCGGCCTCGACCCTCTCGATTTCCCAGTACTGCTGGTTGAAGAGCATGACCGCGGCGTGGCCGCCCGCGGCGTCGATGACCGGCAGGGTGCCCGCGCCGTACGCATCCGAGGCGGATCGGTCTTCCCGGCTCACCGGAACCCTTCGGCCAGAGAGTGCCGGTGCACCGCGTTCCCCGCTTGACGAGGATCGCGTCGCCCGGTGCGAAGGTCGTGGCGCTGACCTTGGCAAGGGTTCGCCAGGCCGTGGCGGCCGAGCGGCCATCGCCGTCGTCGTCCCCCGCCCGGCAGTCCACGTAGTAGTCGGCCGCCAGGGCGGGGCCGCCGGAGAGGCTGCCAACGACCACGAGCAGCAGAACCGCCGCGATGCCTGGCCTGCCCTGCATGTCGTCCTCCCTGTGCGCGGGAACCAAACAACACCGTGACTGCCAGCTTGCGTGGGTGGAACCCTGTGGGGGATGGGGCTGTCGGCCAGGGCCGAGGGCCCTGCGGCGAGGCCGTGGGGCCGGCGCCTCGCGCCGGCCCCGGAACGCTGACGCTGTGCTACGGGTTCATCGGTTTATCGCTCACCACTCGAACCGAAGGCCGATCTGGCCCTGCCGGGGTTCGCCGGTCAGGCTGATCACGTTTCCGAAGTTCGGGTTGGCGATGGAGGTTACCGGGTTCGAGAAGTACTTCCTGTTGAAGATGTTGATCAGTTCCAAACGCACTTGCGCGCGGTACCGCGATCCGATCCGGAAGTTCTTCAGCAGCCCGAGGTCCTCGTACGAACGGCTGAAGGTGCGGAGCTGCTCGAAGAAGCGTGGCCCGTTGCCAAATTCGCCGTAGGCCGGATTCGAGAACGCCTTCGGGTCGAAGTAGCGGTTGCCGGTCCCCCCCGGCGTCGTGATGTCGAAGCTGCCCGGGTCGAACTGGTTGGAGAGATCGGCGCCGGCGTTGGCGTTGACGTAGATCGGGTAGCCGTACGTGGACCAGCCGGTGTACGAGGCACTCGACGTGATCGCCATCGGGTTGCCCGAGAAGTACTTGAAGATCGCACTCAGCTGCCAGCCGCCGAGCACCGCGTCCAGGACGCCCGAGCGGTTGAGGAAGCGGTGCCCGTTCCCGAACGGCAGCTCCCAGGTGACAAAGCCCTTGAACACGTGGGTCATGTCGTTGGCGTCGACGGTCTTCGCCTCGGCATCGAGTTTCGTCACGTCCTGCAGCAGGCCCGTGCCCCAGCTCTCCTGGAACCCCGAGTCGATGTTGCTCCGGCTGCGCGAGAGCGTGTAGGCGGCACTGGCGGCAATCCCCTTCGACAGCCGCTTGTTGGCCGTGAGCTGCAGGGCGTGATAGGTCTGCGCCCCGAGGGGGGCGCCAACCGTGTAGAGAGGCCCCCACGTCTCGGCCACGCGCGGGTACGGCGCGAGCGCCATGAAGGCGTAGTTCGAGAACCCCGCGTAGGGATAGGGCACGCCGGAGGCGGCGGCGGAGGCCGCGTCCCACACCCAGTTCCACTCCTTTCCGGCCTTCACCAGCCGGGTCATGGCCCCCAGGTCCGGCTGGTTCCTCACCAGGTCGCCGCTGTTCAGGTCGGTCCCCTTGTTGCCCAGGTATTCCGCGCCCACCACGAAGTCGTTGACGATCTCGAACTCGACGCCGGCGTTCCACTGCTGCATCCTGCCGGCCTGAAGCCCGTCCTTGCTCATCGACACCATGCCCCATTGGGCGAGGTCCGGGTCCTTCGTCCCAGGCGGCACCTCCGCGCCCGGGTAGCCGCCGTCCCAGTAGAAGGCCGGTTTGCCGCCGCCCACCGCGCTCACCCGGTTGTCGCCGCGGAAGCCCGGAGCGAATCCATACGGGACGCCAGCCCAGTAGTCCGCGCCGATCGGCTGGTAGAAGATGCCGTAGGCGCCGCGAAGGACGGCACGCTCGGTCAGCTTGTAGCTGGCGCCGATGCGCGGGCCGAACTCCTTCCAGTCGCGCTTCCCCTCGAAGGAGCTGTTGCCGCCGGTCGCGTAGACAAGGGCGCCGGGGATGCCGTACTTCGGACTCTGAATCGTCGTGTCGTAGGTGGCCCAGTGGCCGTCCTTTTCCGTCCAGGGGCCCGTCGTCTCCCACCGGAGGCCGAGGTTCACCGTCAGGTTGTCGTTCACCCGGATGTCGTCCTGGGCGTACGCGGCGATGTAGTTGCGGCGGCCGCTCTGGTCGCCCGGGGTCACCTGGTTGGCGTCGTTGACGGCGCCGAGCAGGAAGCTCGCAAAGCCGAAACCCGTCTGCGCCTGCCAGGACGGTCCCAGGAACCGCGTCTGGTCGGGCGCGAAGTTGAATGACAGGACGCCGTTGGCCGTGTGGCTGGTGAGGCTCGAGTGGCGGTACTCGCCGCCGAACTTGAGCGAGTGCCGGTTCTTCACCCAGCTCACGCTGTCGCTCAGGATGAAGACGCGTCCTTCGTAGCCGGAGTTGGCCTCGTATCCAATCCTCGTGGTCGAGATCCCGTTGACCGCGCCGCCGAATTGGATGTTGGGGAAGTTGCCCTTGCCCACGTCGCCGAACCCGAGCTGCGACGGCCACCCGCCGCTGGCCGAGCCGGCGACGCTCGGGTTGTTGTAACGCGAGAACGTGGCGTTGGCGACGTTGAGGACGGTCGGCGAGAGCGTGTGGCTGTGGCTGACGCGAACCTGGTCGCTGCCCACATTCTGCTTGCGCGCCCTGGAGAGCGGGCCGCCCATCTTGCCGTCATCGTTCGGGTTCCAGATGCCACCGGCGTCCACGAGCGTCCTGGGCCGGCGGGTCCAGATATAGGACGCCGACAGCTGGCTGCCGCCCGACAGCTGGTGCGTCAGCTTGACGGCGAGCTGGCGCTGCTTGAAGTCGGGGTTGTTGTAGTAGGGGAGGGCGCTGTTGTTGCTGACGCGGTCCGCCATCGGCGTGTAGCCTTGCCGGAAGAGGTCGGCAATCTTCCTGGAAACACCGCTGATGCGTTCCGCCGGGATCACGTTGTTGGGGAAGACGAGCCTCGTCGCCGGGTCGACGATGGCGCCCTTGTAGATGGGGTTGCCCGCCGCGTCGGACCCGAGAAGAATGTTCTTGTCGAGGAGCGCGCTGAAGTCGCCGTTGAGGAAGGCCGCCGTGGGTACCGTCGTGTTGTAGGGGCCGAGCACGAAGCGCGACTGCCGGTAGTCCTCGTAAGAGCCGAAGTAGAACGTCTTGTCCTTGAAGATCGGGCCGCCCACGCTCGTCCCGACGATGTACTGGCGGTCGTTCGGCTTCTTGAACTCGACGGAGCGGCTCGGGTAGGCGTCGGTCATGAACTTGTTCTGCCAGGTGTTCGCGTTCAGCGCCTCGTTCCTCGCGTAGCCGTAGGCACTCCCCCGGAATCTGTTCGTGCCCGACTTCAGCGAGAAGTTGAAGACGCCGCCGCCGGTGCGCCCGTATTCGGCCGCGATGCCGCTGGTCAGGACCTTGAATTCCTCGACCGACTCCATCGGCGGGCTCGATTCGCCGATGTGGCCGCCGATCTGGATGACGGCCG
This sequence comes from uncultured Acidobacteriota bacterium, assembly GCA_963813585.1. Taxonomy (GTDB): domain Bacteria; phylum Acidobacteriota; class Vicinamibacteria; order Vicinamibacterales; family Fen-181; genus JARKSS01. Next base: position 4,137,441 of record CAWEZL010000001.1, on the reverse strand, counting down.
AGGTGCCGTCGAGCACCACCTCCTTGGTGAAGGGCAGCCCCCCGGCGATGCGGGATGTCCAGTTGTCGCCCTCGACGCTGGGGGTGAGGGCGTAGGCGAAGTTCTCGAGGCTTCGTCCCGCCGCTCACGCTGAGGGGCAGGCTCGCCACGACGTCGTTCTTCATGGTCGTGCCGACCTCGGGCGTGGTCGTCGACAACAGCGGGGCGTCCGCCGTCACCGTGACCGCGTCCTGCAGCCCGCCGACGGCCAGGGCCGCGTCCAGCGTGACGATCTGCGTCAGACCCACGGTGATCTTCTCGTGGTGCAGGCTGGTGAACCCCTCGAGCGTGAACGTCACGCTGTAGGCGCCCAGCGGCAGGTTCAGGAGCGAGTACAGCCCGACGCCGTTGGTGGTCGCCGCCGTCTTGACGTTGGTGGCAACGTGCAGGGCCTCGACCCTGACACCGGGCAGCACGGCGCCGCTCGAGTCCTTGACGACGCCCGTGATGGTTCCTCGCCCCGACTGCGCCCAGCCCGCCGTGCCCGCCAGCACCAGGACGACGCCCAGGATCAGGGCGCAGCGCGTCGACGGTCTCAGATGCGGCATGTCCCCTCCCTTTCCACGCGGACGCGAGACCGCAAGGCAGGAGTCGCTTCAAGGCCGTCTAGACGCGCCTGCCAGGCGCCCGGCCGAGCGTCCGGACTCGGGCCAGGTGAAGTTGCCGAGTTGGCGTGCGCCGTCGAGCGCGGACGTGGGGGGGCGACGGGCGTTCGCACCTTCCTGACGCATCGAACGACGCGACGAAGGTCGGAAAACGCACTCTCTCGCCGAATGTGGTGCCTGAACGCCGACAGGATAGACACACAGGCCACCAGCGTCAAGCGCGGGGGAGCCTGGCGTGAGCTCTCACTCTCTGACCACGAGCAGGTCCCACGGCGGCAGCGTGATGCGCTGCCCTCCCACCACCGGTTTCCCCGCCAGCAGGTCCGTCCCCGCGCCGTGCGCGTACTCGAACGACCGCGCCTCGCCCGAAAAGTTCAGGAAGAAGTGCAGCGCCCTGCCGTCGCGCGCCACCGAGTGCCGTGCGCGCACATTGTCCGGGAGGTTCTCGGTGGTGATGCCGGCCTGCTTCAGCACGTCCCCGACCACCTTTTCCTGCAGGAGGTCGGTGAGCACGGTCCCCTGGTACGTCACGCTGCCCTTTCCGAACACGTTCCGCGTGAGCGCCGGGTACCGCCCGAAGAACGGGTGGTCGTAGAAGGCGAGCGGCGTGGCGGTCTCGGTGAGGATCATGTCCGCCCACACCGAGGCCTTGTTGTCGGAGCCGGCTCCGAACGGGTCGCCCTTCAGTGGCACCGGCTCCTTCAGGTTCGAGAACTCCTGGTACGAGATCCCCGCCGCCTGGCGCAGCGGTCCGGGCGCGCGCGTCCAGCGCACGGTGTTCCACTCGTTGGTGAAGGCGCTCTTGAAGGTCAGCAGCACGTGGCCGCCCGCCTTCGCGAAGGCGGCGATCTTCTCGAGCAGCGCGTCGCCCGCGACGTAGAGCGGCGGGACGAGCAGGACGTCGTATCCCGCGAAATCGGGCTGCTCCGCGAACACGAAGTCGACGCCGACGCCCAGCCGGTACAGCGCCTTGTGCAGCTGGTCCTCCACGTTGAGGTAGTCGGCCTTCGGGCGGCCCCGCTCGTCGAGGGTGTCGTTGCCGATCGGCATGAACTGGAGCCCGTAGTGCGAGTCGACGCTGTGCAGGATGGCCACGCGGTTCTTCGCCATCATGCCGGCCAGTTGCGGCCCGACGCGCTTGAACTCCGCCCCAATGCGAGTCGCCTCGTCGTACACGCGGTTCGGCTCGAGATCGTGACCGAGGAGGCCCCTCCAGTACGTCTCCTGGCCGTAATGGAGCGAGTGCCAGTGCCAGTACTCGACCATGTGCGCGCCGCCCGCCACGTGCGACCAGGCTTGGAGCCGCAGTTGTCCGTCGTAGGGAGGGAACTGGCCCTTCGCGTCCCAGCCGATCGCCTGCGCGTTGGTCTCGGTGACGAGGAAGGGCGCGCGCTTCATCGACCGCGTGAAGTCGCCCGCGAACGCGATCCACCAGCCGTCGAGCCTGTCCTGGGTGTCGTGGTACGGGTTGACCGCGGCGATGTCGAGGAACTTCGAGATGTCCCAGGAATCCACGGCGGTGCGCGTCGCACCGTGGAAGTCCTGCGTCACCCACTGCGTGGCCGGCACGTACTCGCGCAGGATGCGCGCTTGCCACCCGAGGAAGTCGGTCACCAGCGAGCGTTGGTATCGTTCCCACTCGAGCTTCCAGCCGGGGTTGATGATCCCGTCACGCGGCGGCAGGCTGTCCCAGCTGTCGAGCAGTTGGCCCCAGTAGACGAGGCCCCAGGCGTCGTTCACCTTCTCCACGCCGCCGAACTTCCGTCTTCAGCCACTCCTTGAAGCCCGCCTGCACGTTCGGCCCCGCCGTGCCGTACGCGCCGGTCTCGTTGTCGATCTGCCAGCCGATCACCGCCGGGTGCTTCGCGTAGCGCTCGGCGATCTTCCGGATGATGCGTTCCGAGTACCGCCGGTACACGGGGTGCGTGATGTCCATGTTCTGGCGGATGCCGTAGAACTCGCGCGTGGTGCGCACCTGCCCGAGCGGCACGACCATCACCTCGGGGTGCTTCGCGTACAGCCATGGCGGAATGGAGTAGGTCGGCGTCCCCATGACGACCTTGATCCCGGCCGCATGCATCTTGTCCACGATGCGGTCCATCCAGTCGAACCGAAACTCGCCGTCACGCGGTTCCCAGCTCGTCCAGGTCGACTCGCCCACGCGCACGACCGTGATGCCGGCGCGCGTCATCAGCTCGATGTCCTTGTCGAGCCGCTCGTACGGCATGTACTCGTGGTAGTACGCGACGCCGTAGTAGATGGTGTCGGGCACCACCGGCGTGCGCGGGGACGAGGCGGGCTGAGCAGCGACGGGAGCGGCGCAGACGAGCGTTGCGGCGAGAGCGGCGATCGGCAAGTGGCATCGGCTCATTGCAGCCTCCGGGAAGGTGGCCAGAGTGTACTTCGCTCGGGGCACCGTGAGCGAGCGTACGAAGCGCGACCGTTACCACCTTCCCAGTCGCCGTCCGTTCGGACCCGTCCGAGCAGGGACAGCAGGCGGACGCAGCTGTACAGGAACAGGTTCGGGAGGAGCGCCGAGATGCTGTCCAATCGGCCCTTCATCATGCCGGGAACGCGTTCATCCCGCCTTCTCCCTCGCTGGTCACATTTCGGCTGCACGTGGGCCACGGGTTCCCGACAATCCACGTTGCGGATTGCCGGGCGACTGACCGCACCGGCCCGAAGGGGGACACGTGGATCGAAAAGGTTTCTGAAGACGGTATGCGGACTCGGCGTGTGCGGGTGCGTCGCGAGTCTTGTCGACCCGGCAGAGGCGTTGGCTGCCGCGCCGCGAGCAGGCGCCGGACCAGCGGCTGGCGTTCGCCCGCTACCAGGTGGCCAAGATGGTCGGCTTCATGGCGGCCGGGACGACGGCGCCAGCCTGCGCGGAGATCCTCCAGAAGACCGGCCGGGAGTGCGCCAAGCTGGGCCAGCTCGGCGTCAAGTTCAAGGGTGACCCCGACGCGTACTTCGCCGCGGCCAGCGAAGACCTGGGGCACCGACTTCCAGTGGAACAAGGAGAAGGGCATCGTCACCGTCTCCGTGGCTGAAGGCGAGTGCAGTTGCCCGCTGGTGGACAACAAGCGAACGCCGGCCTTCTTCTGCAACTGCTCCGTCGGGTACCAGAAGGAAGCGTTCGAGACGATCTTCGGGACGACCGGTCCAGGTCTCGCTCAAGGAATCGAAGCTCGGTGGCAGCAAGCGCTGCGTGTTCGAAGTGACGTTGTCGCCCGCGGCGAAATAGTCGGCACCGGACCTGGCAAACCGTGGAGAATGCTGCAGAGTGGACTCGGCGGATTCGACGATGATGGCCGACAACGCTGCGAGCACCCGGCGAATGCCCGACTTCCTGCTGTCCTGGGACCGTCTGGGGTTCCGCCTCCTGGTCTTCGGGGGCCTCGCCCTCATGTGGATCATCCAGGGGAGGCTCGGGGGCCAGCCCTGGCAGAACCTCGTCCTGATGGAACTGGGCGGCCTCCTGCCGTGGGCCTTTCTCGCTCCCCTGGTCCTGTCCTTCAACAGGCGCGTCCGGCGCGGGCGGCCGGGAGTGTGGCGCTTCGTGGCCGGGCATCTCCTCGGCATGGTGCTGGTCTTCATCCCGTACTGGCTGATCCTGCGCGGCATCAGCCTGGTCTGGAGAGTGCTTCGCGTCGGGGTGGCACGCGGACCAGCTCACCGCGTTGATGCCGACGACGCTGAACCTGTTCGGCGGCTTCCTCAACGTGCCCTTCGTCTACTTCGTGATCCTGCTCGGGGCCGAAGCCATGACACACGCGCAGGCCCGGCAGGAGGACGAGATTCAGGCCGGACGCCTCGCGCGTCAGCTCTCCGATGCCCGCCTCGCGCTGCTGCAGAGACAGCTCCATCCCCATTTTCTCTTCAACGCGCTGCAGGCGATCTCGACGCTGCTGCATCGGGATCCCGCCACCGCCGACCGGCTCCTGGTTCGCCTGTCCGACCTGCTGCGCGCGATGCTCGACGATGCCTCCGGGCAAACCCTGAGCCTGCGGACGGAACTGGAGTTGATCAGGAAGTACCTGGACATCGAGCAGGCGCGTTTCGGCGACCGCCTGACGGTCGAATGGCGCGTGGACGAGTCGCTGCTCGATTGTCAGGTGCCAAGCCTGATCGTCCTCCCGCTCGTGGAGAACGCGATCCGCCACGGGCTCTCGCCGAAGATCGGGCCGGGGCGCCTGGCGATCGCGGTCCGGTCCGAGGGACCGCTCCTCGTCCTGACGGTCGAGGATGACGGGCGGGGCGCGACGCTGCCGCTTCGCGCGGGCCTTGGTGTCGGCAACACCAGGGAGCGCCTCGGTGCCCTCTACGGCGAGCGGGCCACCCTGAGCATCGACACCGCGCAAGACGCCGGCTTCCGCGCGCGGATCCAGATCCCGCTTCACGAGGGCCGATCATGATCCGCTGCCTGATCGTCGACGACGAGCCGCTGGTTCGGGAGCGCCTGCGCACACTGCTGGCCGAGCACGCCGACGTGCAGGTCGTCGGGCGAGGCGAGCGACGGGCCGTCCGCCCTGGAGGCGTACGGGGAGAAGGCCCCCCAGCTGGTCTTCCTCGACATCCAGATGCCGGGCCTGAGCGGGCTGGAGGTGGCGGAGATCTGGCGCAAGGATGGCGCCCTGCCGATCATCATCTTCGTCACGGCGTTCGATCAGTTCGCGCTCGATGCCTTCCGCGTGCACGCGCTCGACTACCTCACCAAGCCGATCGATCCGGAGCGGTTCTCCGAATCGCTGGACCGGGCGCGCGAGCTTCTGCACCGGCCGAATCGCGACGAACTCGAGCGACGCATCCAGGCGATGCTCGAGATGCACGAGCGCCGGCAGTCGGTGCGGCCGCACCTCGTGGTGCGGGACCACGAACGCTACCTCCTGGTGCCCACCTCCGAGATCCACTGCCTCGAGGCGACGGGCAACTACGTCCAGCTCTACTGCGAGCGCGCGAACCATCTCCTGCGCAGCACCCTGTCGGCCGTCGAGGCCAAGCTCGATCCCCAGCGGTTCCTGCGCGTCCACCGCTCCTGGATCGTCAACCTCGAGCAGGTGCGGGAAGCCCAGCCCTGGACCAAGGGCGGCTGGATTCTCCTGACGCGCCGCGGCCTCAAGGTCCCCGTGGGGCAGCAGTACCACGACGTGCTGACGAAGATCCTGAGGTAGATCCGTGATGCACGTCGGGCACGATCTTCGCGTCGTCGGCCGCGGCCTGCTTCGCGCGCCGGCGCTGACCTTCCTCGTCGTGCTGACGCTGGGTCTGGCGATCGGCGCCAACTCCGCGACCTTCTCGCTGATCGACCGCGTCGCCCTGAGGCCGCTGCCCGTCGAGAAGCCGGAGCAGCTGGTGATGCTGACCGCGCAGCCGCTGCCCGTCGAGGGTCCCAGCTTCACGATGGGCGGCGGGAAGATGATGGGGATGGACTACCCGCTGTTCCACGCGCTGCGGGAGCCCCTGTCGCCGATGTTCACCTCGATGGCGCTCCGCCGCCCGTGGCGGTTCACGCTGTTCGCGGCGCCGGCGGCCATCGAGATCGCCGGCGAGTACGTCAACGCGGGCTACTTCCGCGTGCTCGGTTTGAGGCCCCTCCTCGGCCGCACCTTCACACCCTCGGAGGACGTGCAGAAGGACGGCCCGGCGATTGCGGTGTTGAACCACGGATTCTGGATGCGCCAGTTCGGCGGCGATCCGGGCATCGTGAACCGCACGATCCGTCTCAACAACGTGCCGCTGACGGTGGTCGGCGTGCTCGGTCCCGGCTACGACGGGATGACGTCCGGCTGGCGGCCCGAGCTGTTCGTTCCGCTCGCGATCCGCGATCGGCTGACGCCCTCGCCGGGGCCGGCATCTGCGCGGCTCGCGTGGGACGCGCCGGGCGTGAGCATGTACATCGCGATTGCGCGGCTGCGGCCGGACGTCGAGCGCGAGCGGGCCGAACGTGAGTTGCAGGCGGCCTACCAGCGCCTGCTCGATGAAGCCCTGCGCCGGGGGCCGCGGACGAAGAAGGCCCTGTCGCACTACGCGGCCAACCCGCCGCAGCTCGTCGCCGCCGGCACCGTTGGCGGCGCGCGGGTTGGCGCGTCACGAGACCTGGAGACGCCACTGCGGCTGCTCCTGGCCATGACGGTGTTCGTGCTGGCCGTGGCGGCGGGCAATGTCGCCAATCTGCTGGCAGCTCGGGGCGCACTGCGAAGGCACGAGATGGCGGTGAGCGTCGCGCTGGGCGCGCGGCGCTGGGACCTGCTGAGGCCAAGGCTTGTGGAATCCATGGGGCTGGCGATGCTCTCGGGGTGCGCGGCACTCGTACTGGCGGCGTGGGCCGGGCACCTCGTGCCGATCATGCTTGGTTTGGGCGACGACCTGGCGGGCGTGAACACGGCGCCCGACGCACGGGTGATCGTGTTCACCCTGGTGGTCTCCGTCGCCGTCGGACTCTGCATCTGGCTCGCCTCGGCGCTGGCCGTCACGCGGCGGCGCGCGCTGCCGCTCCTGACGGGCGTCTCACGGGCCACCGGTCGCGGTGTCGGCCCCGGGTTGCGTCACCTCCTCGTCGTTCTCCAGGTCTCGCTGTCGCTTGCCCTCGTCTGCACGTCGACGCTGCTGGTCCGCAGCCTGTGGAATGTGCTGTCCACCGATCCGGGGTTCGACGCGGACCGCCTGGTGGGCTTCTCGGTCGATCCCGGAGCCATCGGGTACGAGCGCGAGCGCCTGGCGCGGTACACGGAGACGTTGGCGGATCAGGCCAAGGTCATTCCAGGCGTGTCGCGGGTGGCGCTGGCCTCGGCGCTTCCGCTGTCGGGCGGTGGCAGCCTGGCCCAGGTGGAAGGGCCGCGGCAGCGCGCCGCGTCGGCGGAGGGGCCGTTCGTCGAGACCGTGAATGTGAGCGCGGACTACTTCTCGACGATCGGCCTCCCGATCGTCGCCGGCCGGGCCTTCGACGCGCGTGACGGCCCCTCGGCGGCGCGCGTGGCGATCGTGAACGAGACGCTCGCGCGCCTGATCGCGGCCCAGCCGGCCGTCGTCGGCGAGACAATCGGGTTCGACGGTGGTCCTGCCGACGTCCAGATCGTCGGCGTCGCGCGGGACGCGCGCGGGCGGTCACTGAAGGTGCCGTCGGAGCCGACGGTGTTCCGCCCGCTGGCGCAGGCGGGCGGGTACGGCGCGGTCAGCGTGCTGCTCCGCAGCGAGACACCACGGGCGATCTCTGCGATGGCCGCGGCTGATCTCGTCCGGCGGATCGACCCGGGCGTGGCAACACGGGAGTTCGGCCGCCTCGAGGCCCTGGCGCGCGACGCGCTGCTGCGCGAGCGGATGCTGGCGGGACTCTCGCTGGTGTTCGCCGGCCTGTCGGCGATCCTGGCTGGGATGGGGCTGTTCGGCGTCGCCAGTTTCAACGTCACCAACCGGACGCGCGAGATTGGCATGCGCCTGGCGCTGGGCGCGTCGCGCGGCACCGTCGAGAGGATGGTCCTGCGCGAGGTCGCGTGGCTCGTGGCAACGGGCGCCGCGCTCGGCGTCGCGCTGTTCATGACGGGCAGCCGCGTCCTCGGTTCGATGGTGTTCGAGGTGTCCCCCGACGACCCGCTGACCATCGCCGTCGCCGTCGTCGGCTTGGCAGTGATGACGACGATGGCCGGGCTCCTGCCCGCCCGCCGCGCTGCGCGCGTCGATCCCGCGGAGACGTTGCGACGCGAATAGAGGGACGGAAAGAGAAGCCTCCAGGTGGCGCGCTGCTCGTACGAAAGGGATCATACCGATGGCTGGTCGAACCGCACTCATCCTCGTCGCCGCTCTGGCGCTCGGTCGGCCGTCGGCCGGCGCGCAGAGCCCGTCTCTGCCTCTTCCCGTTCGCGTTGACACGCTGGTGTCCGCGAAAGTCGGCGAACCGCGCGAGTTCTGGGTCTCCCTGCCCGATCGCTACAACGACTCCGCAGAGAAGTACCCGGTGCTCTACATGATGGACGGGGACATCAACTTCAACTCCGGCGTCATCGGCGGGGTGCGGCAGGCGGCCTCGTCGGGCGAGATCCCCGAGTTCATCATCGTCGGGATCAAGAACACCAATCGATCGAAGGACATCTTCCCGGAGGAGGTCACCTATCCGGACGGCAGCAAGGACGGGGGACGGGCCAATCAGTACCTGGACTTCGTCCGCGACGAACTGATCCCGCGCGTGGCGAAGACCTATCGCACCACGGACTATCGGATCCTCTACGGGACGTCCAACACCGGGTTCACCGCCGTGCACGCCCTCTTTCGAAACCCCGACCTCGCCAACGCCTACATCGCGGCGAGCGCGACGCTGAGCGTGCCGTCGTTCCGAACCGGGAGGGACGACCTGGTCGGCACCTTCAAGGGCGGCAGGCGCGACCTGGTCCTGGTGATGGGGGAGCACGACTTCCCGACCGTGGTGAGCCTGAACGGCGCGCTCAAGGAGACGATCGGCATGAAGGCGCCCGCCGGACTCACCTGTCGGCTTCGCGTCATCGAGAACGGCGAACACGTCCCGCCCGACGCGCTCGTCGAGGGGCTGCGCGTGTTGTTCCAGGGCTGGAAGATCACCCGCCGGCTCACCGAGAGCAGTTTCGCCGAAATCCGGGCCCAGGTGGACGGCCGTCTCGAGAGGTTCGGTGTGCCGGGCAAGATCGACGAGGATGCGCTCAGGAGCCTGGGCAACAGCCTGCTCGGCGAGAAGAAGTTCGCCAAGGCGCTCGAGGTCCTCGAGTATCGGGCGACCAGCTATCCCCAGTCTGCCGACGCGCAGGTCGGTCTCGGCGATGCCTATCGGGCAGAGCGGCAACCTGGAGAAGGCGCGGGAGTGCTACCAGCGAGCGCTGGTGATCGCTCCCGGCCACGCCGCGGCGACAGCCAGGCTGAAGGACGACCAACCATGAAGAGGCAACCAGGCAACAACGAAGAGACAGAAGCGTTCGAGGAACTCGAGCGGGGCGTGCGCGCGGCGCTGGAGACCTACTCCAACGTCCACCGCGGCAGCGGGCTCAACTCAGTGGTGTCGACGCACCTGTTCGAGCAGGCCAGGGGCATCGTCCTGGAACACGTGGGGCTGAGCAGCGGTAAGCACGTCGTCATCTTCGGCACGCCGAGAACCGCAGACACGCTGATGGCACAACTCGAGCCCGGAAGCTATCGAACCGCTTCGAGCCGCGACGTCGGCCTGCCACTGGGCGTTCGGGCACTGGCCGTCGAGCGAAAGGCGCTGCCCAAGAGCCTTCCGTTCCTCACCGGGGGAGGGACGGCGAGGCTCGTATCTCCCGACTGGGTCATCTGGGCCGCTGCCCCGGACCGATTCGAGGCCGGCACGCCCGCGATCGTCAACGTCATCGCGTTTGCCAAGGCGCTGCTGCTGACGCGGCACCTCGGAGTTGACGCCTTCGAGAACACGACCGCCGAGACGCTGACGGCGGCCGAGATCCTGCGCCACGACGAACTCGACCGATACACCGGCCGCGAGCTGCTGAATGAACTTCGGCAGACCTTGATCGGTCGCGGTGTGCGCGTTCCTACGGTGGAAGGCGCCCGACCCTACGTCAACCTGGACAACGGCGCCAGCACGCCGACGTTCGAGCCGATATGGACCGCCGTCCGCCAGACGTGGCGCCAGTCCAAGCACGTTCAGCAGGCGGTCGTTCAGGCGGTCAAGTCCGTCGTTGCCGATGTACTGGGCGCGCCCTCGTCGGAGTACGACGTGATCTTCACTTCCAACACGACCGAAGCCATCAACCTGGTGGCCGAGAGCTCGAGCAGCGGAGCCGAGCCGGGCACCGAATCGGTCGTGGTCAACACGCTCCTCGAGCACAACTCCAACGAGCTGCCGTGGCGCATGGTTCCGGGCTCGTCGCTGATCCGGTTGCCGATGGACGCTGAGGGCTTCGTGGATTCCAGCGAGCTGGAGGCGCTCCTGTGCGCGTACAACGAGAGAGGTGAGCACGGAGAGAAGCGAGTCACGCTCGTGGTCGTGAGCGGCGCTTCCAATGTCCTCGGCGTATTCAACGATCTCGCCGAGATCGGTCGGATCGTGCACCGATACGGGGCACGCCTGCTGGTGGATGCGGCGCAGCTGGTCGCCCACCGCAAGGTTGCGATGGAGAGCAGCGGCATCGACTATCTCGCCTTCTCCGCCCACAAGGCGTACGCGCCGTTCGGCACCGGAGTGCTGTTGGCCAGGAAGGGGCTTCTCAACTTCAGCCCAGACCGAGATGGAACGGATCCGGTCGTCCGGCGAAGAGAACGTCGGGGGCATCGCGGCGCTCGGCAAGGCGCTCGTGCTTCTGCAGCGGATCGGCCTGGACGTGATTCAGGAGGAGGAGCAGGCGCTGACCGCGCGAGCATTGCTCGGCATGGCGGCGAGTGCCCGGCCTCAAGATCTACGGGATAGCGAACCCGGAGTCGTCCACGTTCGTCCACAAGGGCGGTGTCATTCCCTTCGACCTGAAGGGCGTCATCTCCCACAAGGTGGCTCGGGAACTGGCCGCGCGCGGAGGAATTGGCGTGCGATCCGGCTGCCACTGCGCTCATCTGACGGTCAAACGCATGCTCGGGGTCCCGCCGTGGGCAGAGCGACTTCAGGGCGTGATCCTGACCGTGCTCCGTCGCCTCGAGCTGCCCGGCGTCGTCCGGGTGAGCCTGGGCATCGAGAACAGCGAAGAGGACGTGGACACGCTGATTCATGTGCTGGGCGGTATCGCTCGGCAGCCGAAGGGCGGTTCTCCCGGGAAGAGAGTCAAGCAGCAGTTGGACGAATTCTCCGAGGCTGCGGCCCGGAGAGTCTACTGCTGACCGATTCACCCTCGTCGCCGTCGGTGTGCTCGCGCTCGGCATCGCAGCGGCCGCCGCCGTCTTCGCGGTCGTCGATGGCGTCGTTCTTCGAGGACTGCCTTTCGACGAACCCGTGCTCGAGCGTGCGGCTCGCAGCGACAATTGCAAAAAGCTGCAAAAAGGCAGCCTGCGCCGCTCCGGCCTCTCGCCCGGCGGCTATACTGAGCTGCCCGCGGGCGTGGCGCATGCCGCAACGGGACTTCGCGTGGCGCCGGGATCGGTCATGGAACGCAACGAGCCGACGAGCGCGAGAGTCCGACGCCACTTCCGAGGCTTGGGTGTGCCCGGGTCACTTCTCGGGAGATTCGGGCGCGCGGCTCTCGGACGCCGTCGCATCCTCTGGATCGCGTTGGCTGTCGTCGTCCTGCCACTTGTCGTGCTGCTCAGCCTCCAGTACCGGTTGTTGGTCGACCTCCAGCGCAACACGGCGGTGGCGCATCGCGTCGCGCTCGAGATCCAGCTCGACCTGCTCGCCAGGCAAGTCGCCCTTCACTTCTCCACAACCGGCGAGCGGATGCTGCGCGTCCCGCCGTGGGTCTTCACGCCGACGTGCGACTGCTTCGACAAGTTCGTCTTCGATCACTTCCCGCCCGCCGGCCCTTCTCCCGGCGATCCGGTTGCGCTGGAGAGTTCGTTGACGGCTCCTGGCCAGGGAGTGCGGTACTTCTTCCTGGTGCCCCTGGTCGGCCGGTTCCAGGGCCGCGTCCAGGCGTACGACCTGCGGCAGCGCGTGCGCATCGACGAGGGGAGCATCGCCCCCTCCACACGTCTGGTCCTCTCCTATTCGCAGATGCGCGCCCAGAAGACGCCGGCGAGCATCGACCCGAAGGACGTGATTGCCGACGAGAGCGATCCCGGCCACCCGATGCTCCTGGGCTTCGTGGCCGACGAGAAGTCGCAACTCGTCGGCATCGCCGCCGTGGTGGTCGATCTCGACTTCTTCGCCCGGGAGACCCTGCCCGCGCTCCTCCGCCGCGCGCTGCACACGGAGGGCACCCCTCCGGAGTTCGTGGTGACCGTCTGGGACGCGTTCGACAAGGAGGTCTTCGCCGACCCTGGCACCGTCGAGCCGCATTTCGAGGTCAAGCGCCAGCTGGGCTCCGTGTTGGGCAAATGGACCATCGCCCTGGGCAGCCGCAGATCGACGGGCGCCGAGATCGCCCGCGCCAACTTCATGGTCAACGTCACGCTCTCGGCCATCCTGGCCAGCGTCCTGCTGGCCGGCATCGTCCTGGTCATGCGCACGGCCGCCCGCGAGATGAAGCTCTCGGAGATCAAGAGCGATTTCGTCTCCAACGTGTCGCACGAGCTGCGCACGCCGCTCAGCTCGATCCGCGTCTTTGGCGAGCTGATGCGCCTCGGTCGCGTGAACGACTCGGCCAAGGTCCGCGAGTACGGCGAGTACATCGAGTCGGAGGGTCGGCGGCTCTCGCAGCTGATCGACAACATCCTCGACTTCTCGCGGATCGAGTCGGGCGGCAAGCTCTACCAGTTGAAAGAGCACGACCTGGCCGATGTCGTGCGTGACGTCCTGCAGGCCTTTGCCCCGCGCCTGCAGCGCGAAGGCTTCGTCGTCGAGCTGACGGCTCCCGGCGACCCGCTGCCGCCGGTTCGGATCGACGAGGCCGCGATCGGCCACGCCCTCGGCAATCTGATCGACAACGCCATCAAGTACTCCGGCGCCAGCCGGCGCATCTCCGTGACCCTCGCCGTCGATGGCGCGGAGCTGGTCGTCGCCGTGAGGGACTTCGGCATCGGCATCCCCCGCGAGGAGCACGAGCGCATCTTCGATCGTTTCCATCGCGTGGGGAGGGGGCTGGTCCACGACGTCAAGGGCAGCGGCCTGGGACTGGCGATCGTGAAGCACATCGCGGACGCACACAGCGGGAGTGTCACCGTGGAGAGCAGCCCCGGGCGCGGAAGCGTGTTCGCGCTGCATCTGCCGCTGGCGGGCGGCGATGGGATGTCCCGGCCAGCGGCGTCTGGCTAGCATGGGGGCGCAAGGATGACGTCCGTACAAGGCATCGGCGTCGGGCGCAGTGTCCTGGTCGTCGAGGACGACAAGGCGATGTCCGTCGCGCTCTGTGACGGTCTGGCCTCGGAGGGCTTCAAGGTCGTCTGCGCGGCCAACGGCGAGGACGGCTTCTCGCTCGCCACCGAGCGCAAGCCGGATGTCGTCATCCTGGACGTCATGCTGCCGCGCCTCAACGGTCTGGATGTGTGCCGCAAGTTGCGAGCGGACGGCAACGACGTGCCGATCATCATGCTGACGGCGCGCGGACAGGAAGCGGACAGAGTGCTGGGCCTCAAGCTCGGTGCCGATGACTACATCACGAAGCCGTTCAGCTTCCTGGAGCTCGTTGCGCGAATCGAGGCCGTCCTGCGCCGCAGCTCGGCGCCGGGCCAGGCGCCGACCGACATGCAGGACTACGAGTTCGGCGACGTCCGGATCGACTTCCGCCACCACGAGGCCACGAAGGGCGGGCGCCCGATCGTCCTCTCCGCGCGCGAGTTCATGCTCATGGCCTACCTGGTCGCGCACCGCGGTGCCGTGATCACGCGCGAGCAACTGCTCGACGCCGTCTGGGGCTACGACAACATGCCGTTCACGCGCACCGTGGACACCCACGTCGCCAAGCTCCGGAAGAAGATCGAGGACGATCCCGCCAACCCGCGCTATCTGATTACCCTCCATCGTCTCGGGTACAAGTTCCTGGGATAGGCGCCACGTCGGCGCTGGCCCTCGAGGACGCGTTCGGCCTGCACGCCAGAGACAACTTTTCACAATCTGAGACAGCACGGTCAAGACATCCATGTCTGCCTTTCGTACGCTGTGAGGCAGTCGCACGTCCGGCCGCGCGCCTGCGGCAGACACGACTGGAGAGGTAACCGACATGAAGACGAAGTGGTCCATCGCAGCACTACTGGTTGTCACGACATCACTGTTGTCGACCGCGTCCTCACCGACCGGCGTATCGCCAACGCTGGCCTATTCCACGTATCTGGGAAGCAGCGAGGGGGATGGTCCCAACAGCTGGCTCAAGAGGTTCTCGCTGGATGATTCCGGGACCGATCTACTTTGCCCAGAGCACGTACCATACCGACTTCCCGATCACGGCCAACGCGTACAGCAAGACGTACAACGGCGGATCCGAGCAGTGGGGAAAGGAAGACCTGGCGATCGTCGAGTTCAATACCAGGCAGAATGCTCTGAAATATGCCTCCTATTTCGGCGGGACGACCGGGCCCGACTTCGTGACACAAGTGCTGCGTCACAAGAACAGCGTGTACCTGGCGGGAAACACCGGGTCCTCGGACTTGCCGGTGACGAGCAACGCCTACGACAAGACGTTCAACGGTCCCGACTTCCGCCATGCCGATGGCTTCATCGCCCGCTTCGACGACAACAAGCTCGCCTACTTGACGTACCTCGGCACCAGTGGAGCGGATTGGATTCAGAACATCTTCGTCAATGACAATGGCGAGATGATTGTCGTCGGCGTCTTCAAGGAATGGAACGAGCTGCCGATCACGCACACGTTCTCGAACGAGAAGCAGGAGCACAGAGGCAATGTCTGCGTCATACGGTTCAATGCGAAAGGGGACGCGATCCTGTCTGCGACCCTGCTTGGACCCAGTTGGTACGTCGATGCCGTCAGGGATCGTGAGGGCAACATCTATGTTGCCGGCACGACGTCGAGCAAGTCCTTTCCGGTGAGCGCACAGGCCTATGACACGAGCTACAACGGCGGAACCGCGACGGGCTCGGCGACCTCTTCGTCACGAAACTGACGCCCACCGGCGACAAGATCCTCTTCTCCACGTTCCTGGGCGGAACCATGGATGAGAATCCGCCTTCCATCTGCCTCGATGCGGCCAACAACATCATTGTCTACGCCAGCACCGACCTCCGGCGATCTGCCGGTGACTGCGAACGCTCTGGGTCGAGTCACTGACCGGCAAGCAGGACGCCTTCCTGGCGAAACTGAGCAACGATGGCACACGGCTGTTGTATCTGTCGTACCTCGGAGGAAACGAGAAGGCGGGCGAGGGCGCCGGGAACATCGTCGCATCGAAGAACGGCGATATCTACGTGTCCGGCAGCACGGATGCCGCCGACTTTCCAGTGACACCAAATGCCATTCAATCAACAGTCAAGGGCGGAATCGACATCTTCATGTCGGTGTTCGACAGCAGTCTGACCACGCTGAAGTTCTCGACATTCCTCGGCGGTTCCGGGAATGAGGGCGCGACCATCGCTGTCGATGATTCGGGAGACATCATCGGAGTGGGTGCGACGACATCAGCCGATTTCCCGACGACTCCGGGAGCCTACAGTAACGGTCTCAGAGGCCGAACCGACCATGTGATCTTCAAGATATCGATGACCGGACGTTCTGACCAGACTCCGCCAAGCAAGGCCGTTCGGCCAGCGGGGGGCAAGACGGACCGATCACACGGCGGGACATCCTGATGTGCAAGAGCTAGATTGCCTTCTTCAGCCCAACGGCGTGGTGCGCCACGCTGTCAATGACCCGGTCCACGTGCCACCCCGCTCGGTCGGCGAGCAGGCGAAACGCTTTCAGTCCCAGGTAACGGATGAGCGGGCGGCCTTGAGGTTCGGTTGTCCCCTTCAAGCGTGGGTCGAGAGTCGCCGTGTCGCGCACGACCGAACCGACGACGACAAAATCAGCCGGAGTACCTTCGCGAAGCGCGGTCAGGTTGGCCACGATATCCTCGTCCGAGCCGTAGTCGAACAGGCCACCTTCCGACGAACAGACGCCGGCACCCGTCTCAGCGATGCGGGCCAGCGTCGCTCGAAGCCGGGCCACGCTGGACCAGTCGTACTTGATGTAGTCGAACGTGACATCGAGTCCGGCCAGTGGGGCTCCATCGGCGAGCAACGCCGTCAACGCGCGACGCCCAAAACTGGGGCCCGCCTCGTCTACGTCCAAGGCGTCGATCGAGATGCGGCGGCCACGCAGCGTCTCTGGACGCTCCTTGTGGGCGAGTATCAACCCGTTCAGGCTGTCCGCCGCCGCTCCGCCGCCGATGTTGAGCAGACAGAGCGGACGGTCATCTCGCTGTGACAGTGCCGCAAGCGCATCGGCAATCAGGCGTGCCAGGTCACGCAAGCGAAACCGAAACGACAGCGCCATGAGACCGGCGGCCATTCTCCGGTCGATCGCGCCCGCGTAGCCGTCCCCCAGATTCTCCGGACCCAGCCGGTACAGATAGGTGGTCATGCCGTCCATGAACGAACCCACCGACTGTACCCAGCCGCGCGCCAGCATTGAGTTCGCGACGATCGCGCGCACCATCTCAGGCGGCGTGTTCTTGACCGTTGCAAGGTCGCGTACCGATTCGTCGATCAGCGCCGAGAGCTCCCCGGCACTCACCTCACAGGCGAACGCGGGATTCGTGACATCGATCACCGGGAGTTCGATGCCATCGTCGGTGACGGCGTAGCAGACCCCTGGTCTCCTGTTCTGTTCCGGGATGCGGACTTCGAGTAAGTCATTCACCTGTCGGCTCCCTCATGATTTCTCGCCGCCGGCCGCCGGTCTGCGGATCGTGCCCATCTCGATCGGCCCGCGGCCCGACGCCGGATTGTACATCTCGACCGTTCCGCAGTCAGCCAGTCCTTGGGCGAGGAGGCCGGACCAATTGGGACGTTCTATCACTCGCCCCGCACCTCTCGACACTTGGGTAGCACGAGGCGCACGTTCGCTCCGATCACGATCCCTCGGAATGAGCGATCACGATGAAACGGAACGGGTGATCACGATGGGCTGGAATGACTGATCAGGATGCGTGGAATACGCAGCTGACCAAGATTCGGAAGCTGCTGGGCCGCCGCGGCGTGGCCGTGCCCTACGCCACCTTGCATCGGTTTGCCGTCGCCGAATTGGGCTTCGGGCGCGGCGCGGCCACGGTGGCGATCGTCGATGGGGAGCCGGAGGGATACCTCGTTCACGCCACGATGGGGGCGCACAAGACGAAGGTGGTGACGGCGGATGGAACGAGGTAGAGCCATCGGCTGGGACGTGGCTTATAAGCTGCACTTATCTCACGTGCACAAACTATTAATTTGACGGATAGCGGCCTGCCGCTGGAGAATCGCCCGCACTGGCGCTCCATCGACAACGGCAGGCAGCATGCTCACTCACCACGCGAGACGCGCGCGAAGCGCTTCCACGCTCGACGGCCCGACCCGGGCGCCGGCCCGGGCGATGCTCAAGGCCACGGGCCTCACAAACGAGGATCTCTCCCGCCCGCTCGTCGGAATCGCCAACACCTGGACCGAGATCGGGCCCTGCAACTTCCACCTCCGCGACCTGGCCGTCCACGTGAAGCGGGGCGTGCGCCGCGCGGGCGGCACGCCGCTCGAGTTCGGCACGATCGCGGTGTCCGACGGCATCTCGATGGGTACCGAGGGCATGCGCGCCTCCCTCGTGAGCCGTGAAGTGATCGCCGACTCGATCGAGCTGGTGGCGCGGGCGCACGGCCTGGACGCCGTCGTGGCGCTGGTCGGCTGCGACAAGACCATCCCCGCGGCCGTCATGGCCCTCGCGAGGCTGGACATCCCGGGCCTCGTCCTCTACGGCGGAGCCACCGCGCCCGGCCGGGTCGATGGGCGCGACGTGACGATCCAGGACGTCTTCGAGGCGGTCGGCGCCCACGCCGCCGGACGCCTGGACGACGGTGGGCTGCGCACGATCGAGGATTGCGCGTGCCCCGGTTCCGGCGCGTGCGGCGGGCAGTTCACCGCGAACACCATGGCCCTCGCGTGCGAGTTCCTGGGCATCTCGCCGATGGGCAGCGCCAGCGTTCCCGCGGAGGCGGCCGGCCGGCCGGGCGTTGCCGAGCGGGCCGGTGCCCTCGTGATGGCGCTCCTCGAGTGCGGCCTGCGCCCCCGGCAGATCCTCACGCGGGAATCCCTCGAGAACGCGATTGCCGGCGTGGCGGCGACCGGCGGATCCACCAACGCCGTCCTCCACCTGCTCGCCATCGCGCGCGAGGCGGGCGTGACCCTGGCGATCGACGACTTCGACCGGATCAGCCGCCGCACGCCGCTGCTGGCCGACCTCAAGCCGGGCGGACGCTTCACCGTGGTGGACCTGTACCGGGCCGGGGGCACACCGCTCGTGGCGGCGCGGCTGCTCGAGGCGGGACTGCTGCATGGCGACTGCCCGACTGTCTCGGGCGCGGCCATCGGGGAAGCGGCCCGGGAGCCGCGCGAGGCGGCCGGCCAGCAGGTCGTGCGGAGGCTCGACGCGCCGATCGCGGCAAGCGGCGGACTGGTGATCCTCAAGGGCAACCTCGCGCCGGATGGCTGCGTGGTGAAGGTGGCCGGGTACACGCGCCGGCACCACCGCGGCCCCGCCCGTGTCTTCGAGGCGGAGGAACCGGCCTTCGAGGCGGTGGGCGCCGGCCGCATTGCGCCCGGCGACGTGATCGTGATCCGCAACGAGGGGCCGCGCGGCGGCCCGGGCATGCGGGAGATGCTCGCCGTGACGGCTGCGGTCAACGGCGCCGGGCTGGGCGACACCGTCGCCCTGGTGACCGATGGGCGTTTCTCGGGCGCGACACGCGGACTGATGGCCGGGCACGTGGCGCCGGAAGCGGTCCGCCTCGGGCCGATTGCGGCCGTGCGCGACGGCGACGTGATCGAGTTCGACGTCGAGCGGCGCGTGCTCCACGTGGAAGTCGATGCCGCGGAGATCTCCGCGCGCCTGGCGGCCTGGCGTCCGCCATCCCCGCGCTACGAAGCCGGAGTGCTGGCCAGGTACTCGCGCGCCGTGTCGTCGGCGGCGATCGGCGCGGTACTGGAGTAGGACACCATGACCCCGAATCCCACGGTCGTCGCGCGCACGAACCACCATTCGGAGTCGGCTCCCGTCAGCGGCGGCCAGGCTGTCTGGGAGGTGCTCGCGCGGCTCGGCGTGACCCATGTCTTCGGCTACCCGGGCGGCGCGATCCTGCCCACCTACGACGCGCTGCCCGAGGCGAGAGTTGCCCACGTGCTCGTGCGCCACGAGCAGTCGGCCGCCCACATGGCTGACGGCTTCGCCCGCGCGACCGGCCGTGTCGGGGTGGCGATGGCGACCTCCGGCCCGGGCGCCACCAACCTCGTCACGGGCATCGCCACCGCGATGATGGATGGGTCGCCCATCGTCTGCATCACCGGCCAGGTCAGTTCGCAGTTGCTCGGTCTCGACGCCTTCCAGGAGGTGGACATAACCGGCATCACGATGCCCATCACCAAGCACAACTTCCTGGTGACGGACACCGCGGCGGTGGCGCCGGCGATCGTCGAGGCCTTCGCCATCGCGGCCTCCGGCCGGCCAGGCCCGGTGCTGGTGGACATCACCAAGGACGCGCAGCAGGGCCGCTGCGCGGTTGACTGGGACGCGTGCGTCGCGAGGGCAGGACGCCCCGGCGCGGCGCCGTCGATCGACGTGGCCGCCTGCGCCGCGGCCGCCGAACTGATCGCCGCCGCCAGGCAACCCGTCATCCTGGCCGGCCATGGAGTGATCGCGTCGGGCGCGTCGCGCCTGCTGCGGGCATTCGCGGAGCGCACCCAGATTCCGGTCGCCACGACGCTGCTCGGCATCGGGGCCCTGCCGGCCTCGCACGTGTTGAACCTGGGCCTCGCCGGGATGCACGGCGAGGCGTGGGTCAACGAAGCGATCCAGTCGTCCGACCTGCTGCTGGCCCTCGGCGCGCGCTTCGACGACCGGTCCGTTGGCAACGCGCGCGGGTACGCGCCCCGGGCCAGGCGGATTCACCTGGACATCGACCCGGCCGAGATTGGCAAGGTCGTGCGGGTGGACGTGGGCCTGGTTGGCGACGTCGGCCGCCTCCTCCGGGCGCTGCTACCGCTGGTCGGGCGCGGAGGGCGCGGCGGCTGGCTCGGCGAGATTGCGGCGGCACGCGCCGCCGCCGGCTCGCGCGACATCCTGAACCTGCCCGACGACGGACGGCTTCACGCGGCGCACGTGATGGTCGAACTGCGGAAGCAGACCGGCGGGAAGGCGGTCGTCGTGACGGACGTCGGCCAGCACCAGATGTGGGAGGCGCAGTACTACCGGCACGAGCGGCCCCGGTCGCTCATCACGTCCGGCGGCCTCGGTGCCATGGGGTTCGGGCTTCCTGCGGGGATCGGCGCCAAGATCGGGCGGCCGGACGAAGAGGTCTGGGTGATCGCGGGCGACGGCGGGTTCCAGATGACCGCCGCCGAGCTCTCGACGGTAGCGCAGGAGGCGCTCCCGCTGAGGATTGCCGTGATCAACAACGGGTATCTCGGCATGGTGCGGCAGTGGCAGGAGCTGTTCTACGGCCGGCGGTACGCTGCGACGCCGATGCGCGGGCCCGACTTCTGCAAGCTGGCGGACGCCCACGGCATCCCCGCCTGCCGGGTCGAGTCGCGGGGTGAGGTGGCAGGAGCGATCGCGGCCGCGCGCCGGACGGCGGGCCCCGTGCTCGTCGAGTTTCGCGTGGAGCCGGAGGACGACGTCTACCCGATGGTGCCGGCCGGGGCGAACCTCGACGAGATGCTGCGCCGGCCGCGGCCCGGCCCGCGGCGCCTCGCCGCCCGCGCGGGAAAGGGGGCCTGAGCGATGCCGCGCACGTTCGTCGTGCACCTGCACGAGGGGCCCGACGTCCTCACCCGGATCGCGTCGCTCTGCCGGCGCCGCGCGTTCGCCGTCGAGTCGCTGACGCTGGGGCGGACGGAGAATGCCGGCATCTCGCGCGTCACCTTGTGCGTGGACACTGATCGCGCCGGCGCTCACCGCCTCGTGACGAACCTGGCGCGGCTCGTGGACGTCGCCCGGGTCGAGGACGTGACCGACCGCCCGATCGTGGTTCGCGACCTGGCCATGATCAAGGTGTTCGCGTCGGCCGAGTCGCGCGCCGACATCATGCAGCTCGTGCAGGTGTTCCGCGCGCGGGTGGTGGACGTGGCGGCCGACTCGCTGGTGATCGAGACGACCGGCACCGACGACAAGGTGGACGGCCTGCTCCAGGTGCTCCGGCCGTTCGGTGTCATCGAGGTCGCCCGGACCGGCCGGGTCGCCATGTGCCGGGGCACGTTGGGCAGCGGGAATGGTGACGGCGCGGCCAGGGCCGAGGGCCAGGCCTGAGCCGTCGAAAGCGAGGACCGAATGGCGAGGATGTCCTACGACGACAGTGCCGACCTCTCGCTCGTCACCAGCCGGAAGGTGGCGATCATCGGGTACGGGTCGCAGGGCCACGCGCACGCGCTGAACCTCAGGGACAGCGGCGCTTCCGTGCGGGTCGGGCTCCCGCCTGGCAGCGCCTCGCGGGCGCGAGCCGAGGCCGAAGGCCTCGAGGTGACGACCCCGGCGGGCGCCGCCGAGTGGGCGGACCTGACGATGGTGCTCGCGCCCGACACCGCGCAGCCCGCGATCTACGCGCGCGACATCGCCCCGCACCTCGGAGCGGGCCGGATGCTGATGTTCGCGCACGGGTTCAACATCAGGTTCGGAACCATCACGCCGCCCGCCGACGTGGACGTGGCGCTGGTGGCACCCAAGTCGCCCGGGCACCGCGTGCGCGAGGTCTTCCGGGAAGGCGGCGGGACGCCAGCGCTGCTCGCGGTGCACCAGGACGCCAGCGGGCAGGCTCGCGCCGTGGCGCTCGCCTACGCGAAGGGCATCGGGGCCACGCGGGCGGGCGTGATCGAGACGACGTTCGCCGAGGAAACGGAGACCGACCTCTTCGGCGAACAGGCGGTGTTGTGCGGGGGCGTGAGCGCGCTGGTCAAGGCGGGGTTCGAGACGCTCGTGGAAGCCGGCTACCAGCCGGAAGTGGCGTATTTCGAGTGCCTCCACGAGCTGAAGCTGATCGTGGACCTCATCTACCGGGGCGGCCTGAGCTACATGCGCTACTCGGTCAGCGACACCGCCGAGCACGGCGACTACATGGCCGGGCCGCGGATCGTGGACGCGCGAGTGCGCGACGAGATGCGGAAGCTGATCGCGGAGATCCGCGACGGCAGCTACGCGCGGGCCTGGATCGAGGAGAACGCGCAGGGCCGGCCCTGGTTCATTCGGGCCCGACGGGCCGAGCGGCAGCACCAGATCGAGCAGGTTGGCGCCAAGCTGCGCGGGATGATGCCGTTCATCGCGCCGGTGACGGCGGAAGGGGACTGAGCATGCCGCGCGAAACGGACCGCCGCAGTCAGGGAGGCGATCCGGTGGGGCTGGCGGAGGTGAGGGCCCGGATCGACGACGTCGATCGAAAGCTGCTGCGGCTGCTCGACGAGCGCATCGAGCTGGCCCTTCGGGCCGGCCGGCTCAAGAGCAGCACTGCGGACCCGGCGCGCGAGGCGCGAGTGCTCGACAACGTCGGTGCGGCCGCCCACGGGCTCCTCACGCGCGGGTTCGTGACGGCCGTCTATGGCGCGATCATCGAAGAGAGCAAGCGCGTCCAGGCCGCCCGCCACGGCCTCGCCGGCTTCCAGGGCGAGCGGGGCGCGTGGAGCGAGATGGCGTGCCTGGAGTGGGACGGGCAGCTGGTGCCGGTCCCGTGCCGCAGCTTCGGCGACGTGTTCGACGGGGTGGAGAGCGGCGCGTTCGACCGCGGCGTCGTGCCGGTGGAGAACTCGCTCGGCGGGGCGGTGGTGGACGTGTCGGACCTGCTGATCGCGCGCGGCGTGTGGATCGTGGGAGAGGTGCTGCTGCCGGTGCGCCAGTGCCTGCTCGCGTGGCCGGGCACGCGGCTGTCCGACCTTCGCAGCGTGTACTCGCACCCGCAGGCGCTGGCCCAGTGCCGGGCGTTCCTGAAGGAGCACGACCTCGACCCCCAGCCGTTCTACGACACAGCCGGCGCCGCCCGCTGGCTGATGTTCGAGGGAACCCGCACGGCGGCGGTGATCGCCAGCCCGCTGGCGGCCACGCTGTACGGCCTCGAGGTCATTGCCGGCGCGATTGCCGACGACCCCGGCAACGAGACGCGCTTCGTCGTGACCTCGCGCACGCCGGAAGCCGGCGGGGACAAGTGCTCGCTCGTGCTGACCACCGAAGATCGGGCGGGAGCGCTCGCCGGTGCGCTCGGCGTCTTCGCGGCGCACGGCCTCAACCTCTCGCGCATCGAGTCCCGGCCCACGCGCGTCCGCCCGGGCACCTACGCGTTCCTCGTCGATTTCCTCGGCGAGCCCGGTTCCCCCGATGTTCAGGCAGCGCTGGAGGCGTTGCAGGCGCAGTGCGTCTCGCTCAAGGTCCTGGGTTTCTACCGGGCGGCGACCCGGCCCTGACGCTCACTTCCCGTCAAGCGACCGCAGGTACTCCCTGAACGGCTCCGCGAGGTCCGGCCTCGTAAACGACGTTGAGGAAATCGGCGACGACCACCACCAATCGCGGCCCTCGACGCGAGGGGGCTGAGGATGGAGAGAGTGGCTTAGGCTAGCGGCTACTCTAGTTCGCGCCAGTCACGCATTGACTGCTTGATCTCGATGAACGGCTTCACGACAAGGCGAACGTCATCGCGGTCGGAAATCAGAATCCGCAGCAGCTCCTGCTCGCCATCACGCTCATACACGATGTCCTTCACGCTCAACGCGACGAGCTGGTAGAGCGCCTGACCGCCCCGTGTCAGTAGCAGGTCGATGTCGTGGTAGGCAGGTCCGAGACTGCACGACAACAACAAGTCTCCACGTTGGATCTCGTAGCGAACGTCGTTGCAGGCCCACGGCACATCCTCGTCTTGGCGCGTCGGCTCGACCTCGAAGAAGCTCAGCGCCTGCCATTCCAAGAGCGAGATCGTCATACGTCCCGTTGCTACATCGGCTCGGGTGCGCGGATCACCCACGGCACCCGCGTTGCGAACTCAAGCTGGATGACGGGGTGAAGCCTGAAAGGGTCGCGGAGCAGGGCGAGGTGGCGGGTGAAACCGAACTCGATCTCGTCGCCCAGCTGCTCGAACGCAGTGCCCCAGCTGTTCTCTCCGGTGGCGATCCAAGCGTCAGCACCCGAACGGATTTCCCCGACGAGATGAAACCAACCGCCCGTGTAGTGAAGGCCAGACTGTTCCCGGTTGTAATGGGCGAGTTCCGCGGGTTTGCGAACGTCAATGCCGAGTGACGCGATGGACGCGGCCGACATCGCCGGAAAGGCCCGGTCGAGAGCAGCCATGAAGTTGCGGCAATACTCGCACTGGCAGTCGGGGCCGAGAGCTAGCTGGGAGTAGCACTGCGCCGTCTTGTCCGAGTCGCACTCGATTTCCCACCGTCCGATTCGTAGGACCATTGCCCCTGGGGGAGCTGCCTCGCCGGGTAGCTACCGATAGCTACCCCACATCTCGCCCCCAACGATCCCGCCACCAACCCACAGTAGCTACCCGCCCGGAGTAGCTACCTCAATCCCACGCCGCTGGATCCTTCAGATCGCTGAAGTCGATCTTGCTGGGACGAATGGCGCCCACGTACTCCCAAGCCGCGCGGCCTCGGAGTTGCGGCTGGTTTGAGGGCCTGCGCCCGTCCCACAGTCTCACGACCACCGATCCGGTCTGCTTCTCTTCGCCGCGGAACCGGGACCCCAGTTCCATTGGTCCGGCATTTTGGAGTTCCGGGTGCCACTCTATTTCCCAAGCGGTTTCTTCGAGGTAATGAGCGAGGTCGTCCTCATTCGCGACCCAGTCGTCGCAGGGGCCGTCGTCGCCGTACCACTGGTACACGAAGAAGTCGCGGGCGTCCCCTTGCTCGATCTCGATTTGCAGGTCGGGGTGCGTGTTCTTGCATCCGGGCCCCATCCCGCCCCCTTCTATCTGAGAGTCAATTCGTCAGTGCTAACATGACCAAGGGAAAGTCGGTGCCCTTCAAGAGTCAAGTACAGCGGCGCAAATTCGCGCAATTGCTCGCAGAATGGCGCCGATGGAGGCGGCGGGTTGCGAACGAGCGTCAGAAGCGAAGTGCAGAATCAGGCCAAAAACAGCGGCAGGTACAAAACAGGTACAGCGGAACCGCTCCCTTCTCGGGATTCTGGCGGTTCTAGCGGTTTGAGTGGCCTTGATCCGGTTTCGTGGACACTTTCCGAAAGGTGGATACGATGGGATCGATGGCCACAAGAAGAGCAGGCGCGACGCGTGCGGCGGCAGCTTCACGGATGAGTTCAAGGCCGGCGCGGTCCGGCTGGTGCTCGACGAGGGCAAGAGCGTGGGCCAGGTGGCCCGCGAGCTGGACCTGACCGAGTCGGCGCTGCGGCAGTGGGTCGAGCGGGCGCGGGCCGATCGCGGCGACGGGCAAGCCCGGCGCCCTGACGACGGCGGAGCGCGAGGAGCTGGCCCGGCTGCGCAAAGAGAATCGCATCCTCGCGGAGGAGCGCGAGATCCTGAAAAAAGCGGCGGCCTTCTTCGCGAAGCAGAGCCGGTGAGGTTCGCGTTCATCGCGGCGGAGAAGGCCGAGCATCCGGTCAGCATGCTCTGCCGGTGCCTCGAGGTGACGCCGCAGCGGGTTCTACGCCTGGCGGCGCCGTCCGGAGTCGACGCATGCGCAGACGCGATCGCCGGCTCCGGGTCCTGGTGCACGCGTCGTTCGACGCGAGCCGCCAGCGCTATGGCAGTCCGCGCGATCCACGCCGACCTGGCGGACGCAGGACGTGCACGTGAGCCGCAAGCGGGTCGTGCGGGTGATGCGGAGGAGGGGCTGAAGGCGCGGCCGCGGAAGCGCTTCAAGAGCACGACGATGAGCGATCACGACCAGCCGGTGGCCGCGAATCTGCTCGATCGGGAGTTCACGGCGGACGGCGCCGAATCAGCGCTGGGTCGGCGACACGACGGAGTTCGTGATCGGCGAGAGCGGCAAGCTGTATCTGGCGGTCATCCTCGACCTGTTCTCGCGCTTCGTCGTGGGCTGGGCGCTGAGCGCCGTCAACGATCGGCACCTGACCCTGAAGGCGCTCGAGATGGCGCATCAAGCGGCGCTGTCCCGAGGCCGGGCTGCTGCATCACTCGGATCAGGGCTGCACGTACGCCAGCGAGGACTACCAGGCGCATCCTCGACGGCGCGCGGCATCACCTGCAGCATGAGTCGCCGCGGCAACTGCTACGACAACGCCGTCATGGAGAGCTTCTTCTCGACGGTGAAGACGGAGTTGGGCGAGCACTTCGAGAGCTACGGGACGGCGAAGGAGGCAGCTGTTCGACTACATCGAGGTGTTCTACAACCAGCGGCGCCGGCACTCGACGCTCGGGCAGATCAGCCCGGCCGCGTTCGAGCGCCGGGCCGCCGCGTAGGGTGTGGACGCTGCCATCCCCGTGGACGCACAGAACGCGTCCACCGGGATTTGGAAATCTCGCACAGAACGCGAGATTCCCACAGCGCCCACACCCAGTCGTACTCTGAGAGAAGAACGACAGAAGGACACTCAACCGACGCTGTTAACCTGTCCACGAGATCGGATCAAGGCCACAAGCCACTCCGAGCGGTGCCGAACGTCAAGCCGACTGTCCTCGCCGTAGAAGGCCTCGAGCCGACACAGCACGTCCTCTACTTCGGACTTCAAGCCAAGAAGGGCAAGCTGGATGCTATCCGCAGCCGGTCGAGGCTCGAATGCGAATACTGCGGACATTCACAACCAAGTGCTGATGATGCTTGGTCACGAGCTCTTCGATCCCGGAGAACGAGCAAGAGGGTGCTCGTCGATCATGCATTCGATATCGTCGCGGGTGGAGAGATCACCAAGCAGGCCCGGAACTGGCTGCAGGAGGCAAACTCGACGCATCGAAGCGGAGCCAATCCTCTTCATCGATCGCGAGGAGATCCTCGGTCCTGGACAGTTGTGACTAATCTCCCCCTCCCGGACGGGGCTGCACGAGGAGGCTCTGGCACGGGGGGCGACGAAGAGACTCCATCCTCGATGGACTTTCCAGCAATCGGTAAACAGGACGATCAGGTCGTGCAGTTGCGTCGCCGTCAGGCCGGTGCCTTCTCGAGTAACGCCTCGACCGTCCACGGACCTTTTCCAGACCGGCGGCGGCGGCGCTGCCTCTTGACTTTGGCCGGCGCCCGCTACTCCAATTACTTTCTGACGGTCACGCGCGAAAACGCCAGACTCCTTCGCGACGGCCCGCTGCGACTGCCTCCCGATGAGCACCTTGTGCGCCTGATGACTGGAACATGTCTCCATCGGGGCCCCGATCCCCTCGATCCGGCGCTACCTGAGCGCGAGCTCCCGGCCGTCGCGACCTCCGCGCCCCTGACTTCCTCTCGAACAGGTCCGCGCGGCCCTCGACCTGCGAGTACGCTCGGTTCTTGACCTTCACCCAGCTCGTTGACCGGCCATCCGACTGGTAGGTTCCCTCGGCCCACTTGCCGACGACGCCCTCGAGGTCCTTCTCGCAGGCGAGTTCGAACAGCTCCTTGCCCTTCTCGAGAATGAAGTCCACGTGGAGGATGGCAGCGGATGTGCGGGGACGAGCTCTCGCAGAAGCGCCTTCCTCTCCATCAAGGCAGCGATCGGAGGTCCCTCCCGCCAGACCAGAGGACGTCGAACGCCGCGAACACCGGGTTGCAGCGACGAAAGAGCAACGGGTTGAACTGCGATCGACCTTCTCCTTCGTCCAGACACACGATCTCGCCGTCGAGGATCGCTGATCGCAACTTCAGCTCGCTCGAGATCGACGTCCGCAGGCGATCGAACGTCCGATAGGTGTGGCCGTTCCTCGAGACGAGACGGCAGTCGCGATCTTCGAGGTAGGCGAGGGCCCGAAAGCCATCGAGCTTCAACTCCCAAATCCAAGCTGGGTCGTTGAACGGCTCAGGAATTCGAACCAGGGGCTGGGGACGGATGGTCGGGAGCGGCATGTTCTAGCGACCGAGCAGGGCTTTCAGTCTCTCCTTCTTCACGCGCTCCTTGGGGCTCGTCGTCACGCCGTCCAACCACCTCTGGACCTGCTGGACCGAGACCGAGTGCCGGACGACGGGCGGCGTGACGAAGATCTCCAGGGTAGCGCCGGGTCCGTTTCCGTTGACCCATTCCTCGCGCTTCATAGCGGCCAATCCGAGCGCCGCCGCCTCGAACAGCGTCTCGGCGCTCACCTCCACCGAGTGTCGCACTCCCGCCGAGTCGGTCAGTGCCACCGTGCAGACCCTGCTAGCCATCGCCCGGTTCGCTATTTCTTCTCCCTAATGCGGCCGGGCTTCGGCGGCGAGGATTTCCGGCGCCGATGGCGGGGCGGATGCGCCAGCATCTCTTGTTGAAACGCCACCAGCGCTGCGTGGACCTCGCGCAGTGGCGTCGTCACCGGAAGCTTGAAGACCTCGTCGGACAAGAGCTCGACCAGCCGCTTGCGACTCGCTGGATCCGGACACCGAGAGACGGCCACTCGCTCGCCCTGCCACGGCACCAGGTAGATGAGTTCGCCGTCGGCGCGGACATACAGGGCGGCCGGCCATGTGTTCTCGCATGTCCTTGACCAAGGCGTCGGCCAAGTTCTTCACGATCCCTTCTCGCTCGTATTCCGTAAGGCTCTCCCATGTCCGAATACGCCCGCTCAGCGTACGGGCGTGCCGTCGGTCGCGTAGACGGTGACGGCAAAAGGCCTCGTTCCCGGCTCTTCGTCACTCATCTTCTCCACCCGTTCAAGCCAGCCTTTACTGACTCACGAATCTTCGTCGTCGTCCTCCACCGCCGCTGCTGACGGCATTCTCCACTTCAGGAACCGCTGAATCACGTCGTCGGATCCCAGCAGCGTTCTCGCTTTGCTGATTCGTTCATGAAGCTCGGCTTTGGCGTCCGCCTGCATGGTTTCGGCACGCCGGCCGACCGCCTCGAAGAACGCCTCCAGAGCGTGCGCGTCTTCCACTCCTTTGCGATGGCTCGGAGTTCCTCGACCGACTTCTGCCGCGCCTCCGCGCGCGCTCGTGCTCGTTCTTGCCTCCGCCACGCTCGGTGCTCGGCTTCCGCTGCGCGTCTCCTCTCCTCGGCTCGCTGCTTGGCTTCTGCGGCTTGTTGGGCGATCTGTTGTACCGCCGATTCGAGCGCGGCCGCATCTCGCTGACGCGGGAGACCAGCATCCCGGGCGCCTGTTCCTGCCACTGCTGCGACCATGCGGTGTCGTAGATCGGCGAGTACGCGTCGGCACGAGCCGCCCTGTGGGCATGTCCCTCGTCATGTCCGTCTCATCGGGCGACTGCGGGAGCGTACCGTCGAACAGGCGGAAGGTCCGTGATCCTGACGTAGCGGTCCGCCCCCACACGCCGAACACGGACGTTCTCGATGGGCTCCCAGAGCGAGAGGCCAATCGGAGTGTTCGACACGAACGCGATGGTCGCTCTGCCCGGTTCCCACGTTCGCGCCTGGTTGGTACTGCCAGCGATGCGCCTCTCGGCCGAAGCATCAACCGAGTGCCTGTGATACCCGCTCTCGAGGCGCACCCAATGTCCACGGGTCTCGAGCTCGCCGAAGAGCGCGTTGAGGAACGCCGCGGCCGTGGGCATGGTGGCCTTCGTCACGAACGCGTCGAGGACGTTCCGCTTCCTTGGCCATAACCGTCCTTCGGTGTCTGGCGTCGCCTCGTCCAAGAAACCCCGCCAGGCAGTGACGAGTGGATGACGGCCCGTTCGTGGCTTGACCTTCGCCGGCACCCTTCGAGGCTGGTCGCGGTTGCTCCGCGAACTGCGTGCGCTCAGGGAGGGCTTCCCCTCGAACCCACTCGACGGCATCGCCCGGATTTGCCGCTGGGAGCGCCGGAACCTCCAACTTCTCGCCGGCGGCCCGACGCGCCCAGTATCCCCGGGGCGGATGCGGCACGTTGAGCGCCTCACAGACACGGGCGAGGTAGTTCGACGACACCTCGAGTCGGTTCGCCACTCGGGTCATCGGTTCGCGCCAAACCTGGGCGTAAAGGTCGTCTCGTCGAATCTGCATGGAGACAAGGTTCTACCACGGTTCGTCCGCGTGCGCCCTCCTCGCCACCTTGCAGATGTTGCCGCCTGCGGCTATCGTCTGCGCCAATGTCCCGACGCTGGAACACGCCCACGATCGCTCCCCAGGACCTTCCGCTCGTCGTCCTGTGGAAGGAGATGCTTGCCGCCACCGGGATTCCCGAGTCTCGTGCCTGGCAGCTGGTTCAGGAGGACAGCTTCCCAATTCCCCGCCTTCCTTACTTTGGGTACCAGGCGCGGGGGAGGCCACGGCGCGTCGGCCGACGGGCAGATCGATGCGGCGAGCATGACCTTCTCCAAGGCGCAGGTCTGGAAGTTCATCGCTCTCGAGGAAGACGAGCGCGAACGTCTGACGATCCTCGACTGGGAAAGGCCGCGTTGCTGTAACTGCCCGATCCACTGTCCGCCAGCGGGTGCGCAGCCGCAGGGATACTCGTACGCGGACCGCTTCAAGACGCGGTGGTGGGACCGATGACGCAAGCGCCGCCGACCTCGGTTGACGAGATCCCCGCCGTCTGTCTCGAGGCGGATCTCGCCTGGATCTTCCGGCTCCCGCTTTCGCACGTGAAGCTGTGGCGGCGGATGCCGGACCTTCTTCCGTTTCCGCCGCTTCCCTGGCTCGATCGGCAGTTGCGGGTGAGCGGGTGCGTCGTGGCGTGGTTTCTGGCCCAGGAGGCCAGGGATTACCGGACTTTCCAGGAGCCGCTCGAGAAGCTGGCGGCGGCAAGTCAGAAGGAAGCGTATCCCTTGGTGGCGCTTCACCGCGCCCCACGAGCCGCGGTTCTGGGCGAGGCCAGTCGAGGGCGAGGTGCCGACGCTGTCGTTGAAGGAAGTGGCGCAGATGCTGCGCGTCACTCCCAATTGCCTTCGTCGGGCGGCCAAGGATCCCGAGTTTCCGATGCCGCCGGCGACGACGGCAGGCCCCTGAGGTGGACGCCGGGCAGGTGGAACGCCTGCTGTGGGCGCCGTCGGATCACAACGAGTTCAATCAGCGGGCCAAGATCGCGGTAGGCAAGAAGATCTAAAAGGGGCTAGCAAAGAACCACCCCCACCCCTCGCCGTTCTTTACCCGCGCTCTTCGCCGGTCGCTCAACGTTGCCAGCGGGTTCGTTACCAGCAGCTGCGAGTTCTCGTCGACGCGACTTCGACGCGATCACCTGCTTCGGCCTGTTGGCGCGCGCACTTGCTTTCAACTGTGGGATCACCAGCCAGCCTTGCCCTTCCTCGCTACGGCCGGTGATTCTGACTGCGCCCAAGGACGCCGTGGCCTAGTTTTCAACGAGGCCTAAGCGACTCGCCGCCCGGCGCGACCCACCTGACCCGTCCACGGACAAGCCAAGAATAGGATCGACAACCGACTCGCCGCCACACCGACGGATGGAGCGACACCGTTTCGCCTGCTAGGACTCGATCGGCGAGGGTAAAGGACCTCTAACGGCAGAGGAGTGATGACGCGATACCGCAATCGGCGCGCGACTTCGGCGAATGGCTCTTTCACATTGCCAAACTAAGGTACTCGCCCGCGGACAGGCCGTTTTGTGACGCGGAGTGTGACAAGACCCGTCGCGCGTGGGCCGAAGGCTCGTTGACGGCCCGCGCCTTCGCGGCCGCCGGTGCGCCCGTCGGCGGGACGTCGCCTAGTCCACGAAGACTACTGAACTAAGGTTACCTGACGGATAGCGACTTATCCTTCTCCTATAAGAGGGCAGACCAAATCCGTCACCACTTCGGTCGGTCTTCCAAACTCTGGTACGGCAGTTCTGTTTCACTGAGGCGTTTCATCTTCGTGTTGAAGTCCTTGATTCTGCGCACGACGGACTTCACGTGCTTACGTTGTTCCACGCCGAGCAGAGTCGTGCCCGCCTCGGTCAGCAGGTCAACTTGCATGTCGAGCGTCTTGTGGTGCAGTTCAGCGAGGAGTGGTTGAAGCATGCGAGCGTCGCTCGGAACCCAATCGACGCTCGGGGTGTCCGGGTACACACAGCAGAGCGACCGTTTTCGTAGAAAACACTTCCTCGCCCTTCTCGCCATCGCAGACTGTGCTTCCGCACATAGTCGGTGTTGTAGGACTCGCCATTGTTCTCGCTCCGCATTTGCTCATCGAAGACAGCTTGGCAGAGGAGCACGCCACCGTGCGGAAACGACGTACGAGCACCGGGTGACGTAGCCGCTGGGCACCCGGCAACATTTCGGCAATAACCCCAACAAGGTCCGGGCTGTTCTCGACGGTTCGTGGATAGGGGTAGCCAAGTCGGCGACTGACGAGGGCGAAGCCGGATGCATTGAAGAACACTAAGTTGTTCACGACCAAGGTGAAACAGGAAGGGGACGTACTGGAACCCCGGAGTCTCGGCGCCCAGGAAGCCGACGCCCATCCCCGGGGCCGTGTTGCGATAGACCACCACATATCTGTCGCGACGGCCGATCCGTGTCTTGATGTGGAACTTCGGCTCGATCAGAGCTATCTTCTTGTTGAGGTAGTAATAGCCCAGCCAGAGACCGACTCGGATCTTGTCCAGCCAGTCGAAGAACAAGTCCCAATCCGCGGCCGTCAACGGCCCTGCGTCGAGTAGCGTGGTCAGCACACGCTTGGCTTGGGACTCCAGAGTCGAAAACGAGTTATTGCACTCGACACAGGACGGAAAGACGAAGGAGGCAAATGCGTCCCGAGCGCCTCCGACCGGTGAGGGGGTCGATCCCGAAGAAAGCTGGGCGGTTCGGATCTCCCGTCATCTCGATAAGCCACCGAGGAATCACGTGTTCCCGGCTCTTTGCTTCGGGTGGACGCCCGCAGAAGATGCAGAAGCTGGTTGCCAAGGATTGCCTCAATCAGTTGCGGGCTTCAGGGAGACGCAGAGAGAACTGCGGTCGCAGATGCTACCACGTCCGCACTCCTCCCGCGCGGCGTTGGCGACCAGCACGCGCATGGGCGGCAACGAAATGCGTAATCGGCCGGGCTTTAGTTTGGAGTAATCCGCCGCGAACTGTTGGGGAGTAGGGAAAGCGACTGGCGGAGCTATGTGGAGGTCTTCGGTGTGCATTTACCCGATTGTGGGGAAGTGCTGTCTCTTGGCGACCGCTACTTTCTAAGCCTGGGCGTGCATTTCCACTCACAGAGTTCTGCTGATGGACAAAGCCGCAAACGAGCCGCTGACTGTGGAGAAGTCCCTGACAGCCTGCGCGCTGGTGTCCTTCGCCGTGGATAGCCCGGTGGTCCCTCAACACACTGAGGAACAGAGGCTACGGAGTTCGCCGAATCTCAGGTCCGTGCAGAGGGACTTTCGGCGTGCGGGTCTGGCAAGTGTTGCGAGG
The DNA here is from genome assembly GCA_963813585.1 of uncultured Acidobacteriota bacterium. Classification (GTDB taxonomy): domain Bacteria; phylum Acidobacteriota; class Vicinamibacteria; order Vicinamibacterales; family Fen-181; genus JARKSS01. The sequence goes on along the minus strand of CAWEZL010000001.1, from coordinate 4,103,733 downwards.
TACTTTGAGGCTCTGGCTGTCACGACAGAAGTCGCTGCGCCCCTCGTTGAGGTCGGGTTTTCGAGGCCGCTTCTTCCCATCCGACTGATCCCGTTAGGGGACGAGGAGACGTGGCCGTACTTACACTGGCCTGAGTCTCAATCGACCTGGCGGGCCCTGACCGCCTACTGGAGCGCGATGGTCTGCGTGGCGCTGCCTGCAAGAATCTTGAATTTCTGGCGAGCTGTGGAGGCCGTGACAAGCAAGGACCAGAGGCACTTGCTCTTCCGCGACTTGCACGAAAAGCGGGTGTCCCCCGTCAAGACTCGGGTGTGGGCACCTCAGGAAAAGGTCCTTAACGCGGCGCTGACGCTGAAAAGGCTGGCAGTCAAGCGCAGAAATACGCTCGTGGAAATCCACGGAAACCCGAGCAGGGCCCTCGACTGGCTCTACTGGGAGAGACGGGGGAAAGCCGCGCACGCGGATCGCTCGAGTCTCGATTTGGAGGGCCTAACATCGCTGGGGGCGCAGTTGTCCGACGCAACGCTATTTCAATACATGGCCCGCGTGGCAATCGAAGAGAACTGGGCGTAGCTCCCGTCCGGCTCCCGCCCTCGCCTAAGGGTGGCCGCATCCGGTTGTAAGGACTCGCCAGCAATGGTGTTGCGGTGATCCGTGTCGAGGCTAACGGCATTGGCATCGCCGCCGCCGCGTCCCGAAATTGTTCGAGATGTTCATTCAGCGGAGCGGACGGGGCTCCAAGGCCGGGCTCGATATCGGCTTGGCGCTCACCAGGGAACTCGTGGAACTGCACGCCGGGACCATCGACGCGCGCAGCGCGGGCGAGAACCAGGGCGCCAAGTTCGTAATGAAGTTGCCGCTGGCGACCCGACCGCGGCCAGACTTCTAGATGAGGGAGAGGAGAGAACCGTGAGGCGCCGTCGCAGAGTGTCGGCAGCGCCGGGTTCCGGGAAAGGCGTACGGCTTCAGCCGCGAGAACGCGACGCGATCGCAGAGAGCTCCCGGCCGGCCGAATCGTCCGTGGAGGGACGGGCCTTGTGACGTAACCCCTCGGATGGCCACCGTTTCACGCTCGTCTATGGAGGTCTACGGGCAATCGACCGATCGCCCTAAGCTACTCACCGTCATCACCTTCATCGTCGTCGGTCGCACTCGGTGAATCGTCTGGGGCGCTTCTGTTAACCGGACGGTTGTCGGCGTGACTCCGGCCTGGCGTGGGGGCGCGGCCCCTCAGTCCTCTCAGAACTGCTATCCTGACCTCACCAGAAGCGCCATCGCCGAAGGAGTCACAGGCGATGAGCGTGACAGTCCGACCATATCGACGCGGTGGTTGGGAGGTGGACATCGTCTGGCGCGCGCCAGACGGCCGCCTGCCGGCGCGAACGCAAGCGCCTGACGGTGGATTCACGGTCCGCCGCCCGCAGGTGGGGCGAGGCCCGGGAGCGCGAGCTCCTGGTCAACGGCCCCGCCGGAACGAAAGGAGGTGCCGACCTTCGATGCGTTCTGGCCCCGGTTCCTCGACGGCTACGCTCGGGCGAATCGACAGAAGCCGAGCGGGATCGCCGCGAAGGAGACGATCGGCCGCGTGCATCTGCAGCCGCACTTCGGCGCGAAGCGGCTGGACGCGATCACGACCGAGCAGGTGCAGCGCCTGAAGCACGCGCTCGACCAACCGGGCGCCGAAGACGGTCAACAACGTGCTGACGGTGCTCAACGTGCGTGCTGAAGAAGGCGGTGGAGTGGAACGTGCTCGAGCGGATGCCGTGCACGATTCGCCTGCTGCCGATTCCGAAACCGTCGGCGGGCTTCTACGACTTCGACGAGTACGAGAGCCTGCTGCGGGCGGCGGAGTCCGACGACCCGCGCGCCCATCTCGTCATGCTGTTGGGCGGCGACGCGGGGCTACGGTGCGGCGAGATGATGGCGCTGGAGTGGAGCGACGTGAATCTGCGGAAACGGCAACTGTGCGTGCAGCGGTCCGACTGGAAGGGTCACGTGACGACCACCAAGGGCGGGCGGCTGCGCCACGTGCCGATGACCGCACGACTCGCGGCGGCGCTTCAGGCCCATCGACACCTGCGAGAGCGAGCGCGTGCTCTGCCAGGACGATGGCCAGCCGTTGACGCAGAAGATCGTGCAGGACTTCGTGCAAGCGCGCGGCGCGACGCGCGCAGCTGTCGAAGGCCGGCGTGCACCGGCTGCGGCACACGTTCTGTTCGCACCTGGCGATGCGCGGCGCGCCCGCGCGGGCGATCCAGGAGCTGGCGGGGCACATGGACCTCAGCGACGACGCAGCGGTACATGCACCTGAGTCCGGCCGCGATCGACAGCGCGATCCGGCTGCTCGAGTCCTCTGGAATCGACCCCCGTCGTGGAGACATTGTGGAGACGGGGGAGAGGCAGGTCGAGTAAGTCGTTTAGATAGAACGAGATAGGTGGTGGAGGCGGCGGGAGTCGAACCCGCGTCCGAGAGTACCCCACCGCAGGACTCTACATGCTTGTCCTCTTCTGTTGATTCACCGCCAGCCTGGGGAAGAGGCTAAAACCGCCAGCGGCTAGTTCCCGTAGTCGACTCGCCAGCCAGGACCAGGAACGATCGCGGGCCAGCCAGCCTGCCTGGATGACATCCAGCCCCCGCGCGCAGGCAACTAAGGGGTGGACGTCGCTGCTAGTTAAGCAGCGAGAGCGAGCTGCGTGTCCGCAGTTATGGTTGTTTCCACCGGATTTACGAGCAAGTGGAGCTCGGCATGCCTCCCGCGGCCCAATACCCCCGTCGAAGCCGTATCGCCCCCACGTGAGGACGGCCAACAAGTTCAGTGTACGGCACGGGGACGAAGGAATCAAGTGGTTGGGGGTGAATGACTTAGGCGGGGAGCCGCGGGCGGAAGAGCGAGGGCGGCGAAGGCGCGACCCTGTTCCGCAGGGCTGAAGCCCTGCGCTACAGCCGCACCCCCCACCGCCCGAAACAACGGGGGACAGGGGGAGTGTGCGCTCCCGGAAAGCATCTATGTCCCTTGATGACCATGTTCGCCGCTTGACGACGACGATTACCCAGGAGCTGCAGGCGCCGATCGAGCAGTCGCTCCGCGTCCTGCTGGGCGAGGTGATGGAACAGGCCCGGCGCGACCGCGAGCAGGCGGTCGGTGGCCTGGAGGAACAGATCGCCACGCTTCGGGCCGACTTCGAGGCCGCCGACTCGCGCGTCGAGGGCGAGCGGCAGTCGCTGCTGGAGCAGCACGCCGGCGCCCTCGCGGCGCTGCGCAACGAGGTCACGGCCGAGGTCGGGCAGGCGGTGCTGCTCGAGGCGAACCAGATGGCGCGCGCCGAGCAGGACGCCGCCGAGCAGGCCCTGCGCACGGAGCTTGTGGCCGAACGCGACGCCGCCGAGCAGGCCCTGCGCGCCGAGCTGAACGCCGAGCGCGACGCCGCCGAGCAGGCCCTGCGCGCGGAGCTGGTGGCCGAGCGCGACGCCGCCGAGCAGGCCCTGCGCGCCGAGCTGCTGGCCGAGCGCGAAGCGGCCGAGCGTGCGTCGCGCGAAGAACTGGTCCGCGCGCACGAGCAGCAGGCGCTCGAGGTGGAGGAGGCGCACCAGCGCGCCCTCGCGGCGCTGCGCGACGAGCAGTCGGCCCGCGCAGCCGCGGAGCAGGCGCGGCGGGTCGAGCTGATGGGGGAGCGCGAGGCAGCCGAGCAGGCGCTGCGCACGCAACTGGCCGCCGAGCGCGAGAGCGCGGAGCAGGCCATCCGCCAGTCGCTGGCCTCCGATTTCGACGAACGGATCGAGGAGGCGCGCGCGGAGCAGGCCGCCCCAAGGGAGGAACGCCTGGCCGCGGCCCTGCGGCGGCTGGACGGCGCCGTCACGATCACGGATGCCCTGAACGCGCTGCTCGAGCAGGCGACCGCCGAGAGCACGCGTGCCGCCCTCTTCCTGGTGTCCGGCGATCGGGTGAAGGGCTGGCGCCAGGCCGGGTTCGGCGTGGACGTGTCGGACGTCGATCTGCCGCTGCACCAGGCCGGGCCGCTCGGCCTGGCGGTGCAGACGGCCGACGCGGTCTCCGCCGGCGAGTACCGCGCGGAGGAGTCGTCGCTGCCGTCGTGGTTGCTGCCCCCCGCCGGCCACGGGGCGGTCGCGGTCCCGATCGTCGTCGGGGGGCGGCCGGTTGCCGTCCTCCACTGTGACGGCCACCAGTCGCCGGCGATCGAGATCCTGGCGCGGCACGCGGGGCGCTGCCTCGAGGTGCTCACCTTCTCGCGCGTGACGGCGCCGCCCGCGCGTCCGGTTTCTGTTCCATCCTCCGACGAGGATGTGAGACGATCGGGGGCAGGTCCCGAGTCCGACTCGGCGCGGCAGGAGGAATCGGCGCGCCGCTACGCGCGGCTACTGATCTCCGAGCTGAAGCTGTACAACGAATCGGCGGTCGAGGAGGGTCGTCAGCATCACGACCTCCTGGCGCGCCTCGGTCCTGAGGTCGAGCGCGCGCGCCGCCTCTACGAAGACAAGATCCCGGCCGTCGTCCCGGAGCGTGCGAGCTGGTTCGACGAGGAACTGGTGCGGACGCTGGCGGGCGGCGATGCCGGCATGCTGGGGCAGGTGACGTGATCCGTCGTGCGTTTCTCGGCCTGGTTGGTGTCGTGGTCCTGGTCGGCGCTCCCCTGGCAGCGCGAGTCGAACAGCAGTCGGCCGGCAAGTCGAGCCCCCCTCCCGTCTCCCCGCAGTTGACCGCCGCGCCGCGGCCGGCGCCCCCCGCCTCCGAGGAAGAGCTGTGGCTCGTGCCGCAACCGGGCCGTCCCGCGCCGCCGCGCGCCATCGCCGACTTCGTGATCGGCCTGCGCCTGCTGCGCGAGGCGAAACACGCCCAGGCCCTGCCGTACTTCACCGCGCCCGCCCTGAAGGGCACGCCGCTCCAGCACTACGGGCGCTACCACGCCGGCCTCGCCTACCTGGGCATGGGGCGACCCGAGGACGCGCGCGACGCCTTCGCCCAGGTGCGATCCGCGAAGCCGGCGGGCTACCTGGCCGAGGCAGCCATTCGCGGAGAAGCGGAAGCGGCCGCGCTGGCGTCCGACTTCGCGGGGGCGGCACGGCTGTACGAGCAGCTCGCACGCGCGCGGACCGCCGCGCCCGACGCGGTGCTGCTCGCGCTCGCGCAGGCCTACGAGAGGGCGGGGAACGCCGACAAGGCGGCGGAGGTTTACACTCGCCTCTACTACGAGCATCCGCTGAGCGACCTCGGCAGCGTGGCGGCGACGGCGCTCGGGCCGAAGAGCGCAGAGTGGCTGCGCGAGTCGTCCGACCGCTTCCAGCTCGAGCTGAAGAGGGCGGAGCGGCTCTTCGCCGCGCGCCGCTACCCGGCCGCGCGCGAGGCGTTCGAGCTGCTCGGCCAGGTGGCTGCCGGGGATGACGGCGAGCTGGTGGCGATGCGGGTGGCCGAGTGCGACCACTACCTCGGGCGCTTCGATCAGGCGCGCGAGGGGCTCGCGCCGTTCCTGGAGAAGGCGTCACGGAAGGCCGAGGCGCGGTTCTTCTACCTGACCGCCACGGGCGGACTCGGCCGCGACGAGGAATACGTCCAGCGGGCGCGCGAGCTGGTGCGCGACTTCCCCGACAGCTCGTGGGCGCACGAGACGCTGAACAACCTCGGCACGCACCACATCCTGAAGGACGAGGACGAGGACGCGGCCCGGGTCTTCGCCGACCTGTACGAGGCGTTCCCGAAGGGACGCCACGCCCCGCGCGCGGCCTGGAAGGCTGGGTGGTGGGCGTACAAGAACGGCCGGCACGCCGAGGCCGCTCGGTTCTTCGAGCACGCGGCCGCGGCGTTCCCGCGCTCCGACTACCGGCCGTCGTACCTCTACTGGGCGGCGCGGGCGCGCGAGCAGGCGGGCGACCGGGCCGGCGCAGCCACCGTCTACCGGATCGTCCACGCCGACTACCAGCAGTCGTACTACGGGCGGCTGACGGGCACGCGGCTCCAGAAGCTGGGCGTGGCGCTGAAGGCCGAGGCCAGGCCCGCGCCGGGGACGACCGGGCGCGGCGCCCCGGGGAAGACGGCGGCCGTGGTGCCGGCGGCAGACGCTGACGGCGACGAGATGGGCGCGGGCGCGGACGCCGCCGCCGGGGAGGCCGCCGACGTGCCGCCGCCGCCCAACGCGGATCTCATCGAGCTGCTCGTCGGCCTCGAGATCTACGACCTGGCGCGCGACGAGGTACTCTACGCGCAGCGGACCACGGGCAACGGCCCGTTGCTCGATGCGACGCTGGCGTGGACGTACCACAAGGAGAACGACCTGCGGCGGGGCATCATCTTCATGAAGCGGGCCTACCCGCAGTTCCTCTCGGCGCACGGCGCGGCGCTGCCCGACGACCTGCTGCGGGTGATCTACCCGATGGACTACTGGCCGCTGATCAACAAGTACTCGAGCCAGCACGGCCTCGACCCGTTCCTCGTGGCGGCGCTGATCAACCAGGAGTCGTCGTTCATCCCGGACGCGCGCTCGCGGGCGAACGCGGTCGGGCTGATGCAGGTCCTCCCCTCGACGGGGCGTCGCCTGGCGCGGGCCCAGCGCCTCCGCTTCACCGCCTCGTCGCTGACGCGCCCCGAGTTCAACATCCGCCTCGGCACGGCGTACTTCGCCGATCTGTCGCGGCGGCTCGGGGGCGTCCACCTCGCGCTCGCGAGCTACAACGCCGGCGCGCACCGCGTGTCGATCTGGCACGCCGAGCGGCCGGGGCTCGAGCGCGACGAGTTCATCGACGACATCCCGTTCCCCGAGACCCAGAACTACGTGAAGAAGATCCTCGGCTCGGCCGAGGACTACCGGGCGCTCTACAAGAACCTCGCGGGGGCGAAGGAGAAGAGGTAACGACGACGATTGTGGCCCCCGCTCCCGTGCGGCGTTCCCGACCGCTGCTCGGGACGCTGGCCGTCGCGGTCATCGTGGGCCTGGCGGCGTGGGTCTCGCTCGGCGTGCTCACGGTGACGGGCACCGGTCCCGGGGCGGCGCGGATCGGCCTGCTGCCGCCGTGGTGGGTCCCGATTGCCGCAGCCGTCATGGCCCTGGGCGTGCTGTGGCCAGGTGGCCGCCGCGGCCTTTCCGCCTGGCCCCTGTCCATCCTGGCGATCACCCTCGTTCCCTGGCTGCCGCTGCCGCTCTCCGGCGCCCTGCTGATGTGGGCCGGGCCGCTGACGGCGTGGGCCTGGGTGGCGGCGCTGGCCGCCTGGCTCGTGCAGCGGGCGCCGAAACCCGGCGCGTCCCCGGCGACCGCCTTCGTGCTGGCGCTGGCGATCTTCGGCGGCGCCGCCTGGCAGCTGCGCGAGGTCCGGCCCGGCGGCGACGAGCCGCACTACCTCGTCATCGTGCAGAGCCTGCTGCGCGACGCCGACCTGCGCATCCAGAACAACCACCAGCGCCGCGACTATGCCGAGTACTTCGGGGGCGTGATCCGGCCGCACTACCTGAAGCGCGGGACCGACCGCGAGATCTACTCGATCCACGCGCCGGGCCTGCCGGCGATCGTGGCGCCGGCCTTCGCGCTCGGCGGCTACCAGGCGGTGGTCGCCCTGCTGGTGCTGCTCTCCGCGCTCGGGACCGTGCTTGCGTGGCGCGCGACGTGGCTGCTGACCGGGGATGCGGGTGCGGCCTGGTTCGCGTGGGCGGCCTCGTTCGCCGCGCCCTTCTTCTTCCACTCGTACGCGGTCTACCCGGACGCGCTCGGATCCGTGCTCGTCGCGACCGGCGTGCTCGCGCTCGTCCGGCTCGAGACGGGGCGCGCCGTGTCGCCGGCGGGTTGGGCCCTGCACGGCGCCGCGCTCGCCATCCTGCCCTGGCTGCACACGCGGTTCGCCGCCGCCGCCGTGGTGTTGGGGGCATGCATCGCGTTTGGCGTCCGGGCCCACTCCGATCAGCTCACTGTCCCAGCGGGCGCGCGCCTCCGTGCCCGCACGCTGCTCGCGTTCCTGGCCGTCCCCGCGGTCGGCGCGGCGGCCTGGTTCGGCTACTTCCGCGCGATCTGGGGGACCTTCAGCCCGGCGGCCCCGTACGGCGGCTACACGCAGAGCTCGGCGTCGAACATCCTGCGCGGGCTGCCGGGCCTGCTGCTCGACCAGCAGTTCGGGATCCTGCCGAACGCGCCCGTCTACCTGTGTGCGTTCGCGGGGCTGTGGTGGCTCGGGCGGCGCCGGCGCCGGCTCGCGCTGGAGCTGTCGCTGCTGGTCGCCGCCTACCTGGCCGCCGTGTCCGCGTATCACATGTGGTGGGGCGGCTGGAGCGCTCCCGCTCGCTTTGCGGTGCCGGTGGTGCTCACGCTCGGCGTGGCGGCCGGTGTCTATTGGGCCGAAGCGGGCCGGGCGGGCCGGGCAGCGGGAGCGGCGCTGCTGGGCCTCAGCCTGCTGATCACCGGCACGATGACGCTTGCCGGGCGCGGGCGGCTGATCGTCAACTCGCGCGACGGCTTCGCACGCTGGCTCGACCACGTCGCGCCGAACGTCGATCTGCCGCGGGCGGTGCCGAGCTTCTTCCGCGACGGCCGGCTGCTGGCGTTCGCCCAGGCGGGCGCCTGGCTCCTGGCCCTGGGCGTCGCCATCCTCGTGCTGCGCCTCGTCGTGCGGCGGGCCGAGCGACCGCCCGGCGGAGACGTGCGGCTGCGGTTGGCCGTGGCGGTCCCCCTGCTCACCGTGTTGGCCGCCAGCGCGGCAGCGACGGTGGCGTGGCGGATGGGGGGCGCGAGCGCGGTGTCGCCGCTGGCGGGCCAGATGGCACTGCTGCGCAGATACGATCCGGCCGGATTGCCGATTGGCGTCCGGGTACTCCCGTGACGGACAGGATCGCTCCCACGCCGCGGAGATGGTGCCGCCGCAGCTTCGCCTGCGGGCGCAGGAGGGGCGGCCGGTCCCACCCGGGACTCTCCTTTCGGTAGAGGGGCTGCCGGCCGGCGTCTACAGGGTCGATCCGTCCTCGATCGCGGCCGCCCATGGAGCGGCGGTCGTGCGGCTCGGACCGGTCGGACGGCCCGTCGCGGAGTGGAGGGAATCAATCACCTTGCCGGCGGGCGCAGCCTTGCTCGTGATCGAGGGGGATGACGCGGCGCAAGCGACCTCGCGCGGGCTGGCGCTGCAACCCATGTCCGTTGTGGCGCCAGGCGACCGCGTCTACCCCCGACCCGCGCGGCGAGCGGCCGTCTACGGGACCGCGACCGTCTATGCCTTCGACGACAACGTCTGGCTCGAGGGGCCGGGGTTGTGGGTGCCAGGGGGGGTGGCCGTGCCGCTGGTGGTCGCGAAGGCGGGCGCGCGTCGCGTCGAGGTGCGGTTGCGGAACGGTCCGCTGCCGAACCGGGTGGAGATCGAGGGCGGAGGCTGGAGGGCCGACCTGTCTCTCGCGCCCCGGGAGGAGCGGACGGTCGAGGTGCCGCTCCGCGGCACCCCGCCCGCCGCGCTGATGCAGGTGAAGACGGAGCGCGGCTTCAAGCCCTCCGAGACGACGCCGGGGAACGCCGACGAGCGGTACCTGGGGGTCTGGATCTCGATACCGGGAGACCGATGACTCCTAGAACCGCACCACTCCCATCAGGTACGGCCCCTTCAGCGTGAAGTCGCCGTTGTCCTCGTCCACCTTGTACATCACGTCGATCGAGCGGTAGCCGGCCTGGACGCCGAAGTTGTTCGTCAGGTTCAGCGTCCCGTAGATGTCGAAGTCGAGGTACTTCCCGTCGTACCGCTGCTTCTCGTCCACGCTGGCGGGCAGCTTGAACCCGGTGAACTCGGCGGTCAGCGAGATGTTCCCGAGCGGGTAGATCCGGCCGATGAGGCCAAGGGCCGGGATCGGCGCGCGGGCCTTGGTGTACTCGGGCTCGGGGAGCACCGGGCTCTCCAGGTTGACCTCGACGCTCGTGTACTTGGCGTCGATGACGAACCCCAGGAAGCCGCGGTCGCGGTAGATGAAGTCGTACTCGTAGGAGAAGCGGTAGGCCTTCCAGTCGAGCGACGAGTTCACCGGCACGCCCACGTTGTACTTGATCCCGTTGAAGACGATCGCCCGCTGCAACCGCGGCTGCTCGGCCTCGAAGAGGATCGGGATGTACTGGAAGCGCAGCTTGTGCTTCTTCCCGGGGCGCAGGACGAGGCGGAACTCCGTGAAGCGCGTCTTCTCCATGCCGAGGTCGCTCACGCCGTCGATCTCGGAGCCGATGATCCCGAGCGACTCGCTCGAAACCAGCAGCTCGGGCGTCGGGTTCCACAGGCCGAACGCGCCCTCGATGTGATACCGCTCGCCGGTGGCCGGCTGACCCGTCGGGTACTGCTTGTACTGAGCGGTGGCGGTCGAGGCGCCGACCGCCAGGACGGCGGCCACGCAGGCGGCGAGGCGGATCGTGTTTCTCATGCTCATCCCTCAAACTGCTCCCCGCATCGTGTTATCGGCTGAAGCGACGCTTCCTGTAGGGGCCATCCAGCGGCGGACGGCCGTCACCACGATAACCACGACGCACGTCATCATGATCACCGTCAGGACGCTGTTGAGGTAGCCCTGGACGTGCAGGGCCGCGTCGGGGCCGACGGCCATCGGCCAGAAGTTGTCGCGCACGCTGAGGAACCCGGCCGACAGGGTGGTCGTCGCCACGAAGACCAGCGGCACGACGGTCACCCAGGCGTAGCGGGCACGGCCGATGTTGACGAGGATGGTCGTGCCGATGAGCAGCGCGATCGACGGCCAGCAGCTGGTTGCTGATGCCGAACATCGGCCAGATCGTGCCGATGCTGCCGGTCCAGATGAAGTACGCCCAGGCCACCACCACCAGCGCCGGTCGAGACGATCGGTGCCCGGCATCCAGTCGGTGCGCGCGAACGGCGGGTAGAAGCGCCCGAAGAACTCCTGCACGAGGAACCGCGCCACGCGCGTCCCGGCGTCGATCGTCGTCAGGATGAACAGCGCCTCGAACATGATGGCGAAGTGGTACCAGTAGTCCATCAGGCCGCTTCATGCCGGGCAGGGCGCTGAAGATCTGCGCCATGCCGACCGCCAGCGAGACCGCGCCGCCGGTGCGGCCCGTCACCGTCTCGCCGACCGCCGCCTCGAGCGCCTGGAGGTTGACCGTCGGGATGCCGAGGGTGGCGAACACCGACGGCGGCACGTTGATGGCGAAGTAGTCGCCGGGGTGGAGCGCGGTGGCGGCGATCAGCGCCACGATGCCGACCAGCCCCTCGATGAGCATCGCGCCGTAGCCGATCGGCCGGATGTCCGACTCCTTGTCGATCATCTTCGGCGTCGTGCCCGAGCCGATCAGGCCGTGGAAGCCCGAGATGGCGCCGCAGGCGATGGTGATGAAGACGAAGGGGAACAGCGTGCCCGGGATGATCGGCCCGCCGCCGCGAGGCGAACTCGCGTCACGGCCGGCATGTGCAGCTCGGGGTTGACGATGATGACGCCGACGACCAGCAGGCGCGATGGTCCCGATCTTCATGAACGAGCTGAGGTAGTCGCGCGGCGCGAGCAGCATCCAGACCGGCAGCACCGAGGCGATGAACCCGTAGGCCGCCATCGCGATGACGAGCTGCGCGTGGGTGAGCGTCGAAGTACTGGCCGAACGCGGTGGCGGCGAGCGGCTTGCCGAAGATGACGGCCGCCATCAGGCCGATGACGCCGATGATCGTCGCCTCGGTGATCTGTCCCTGGCGGAACCGGTACATGTAGAAGCCCATGAACAGCGCGAGCGGGATGGTGGCGCCGATCGTGAACGTGCCCCAGGGGCTCTCGCTGAGCGCGTTGACCACGACCAGGCCGAGGCCGGCCAGGGCGATGACGATGATGAAGAGGATGGCGATGCCGGTCGTGACGCCCGCCACGGGACCGATCTCGATGCGGGCGATCTCGGCCAGCGACCGGCCGCCGCGCCGGATCGAGGCCCAGAGGATGATGAAGTCGTGCACGGCGCCGGCGAGGCACGACGCCGATGACCAGCCACAGCAGGCCCGGGGCGTAGCCGAACTGCGCGGCGAGCACCGGCCCGACGAGCGGTCCGGCACCGGTGATGGCGGCGAAGTGGTGGCCGAAGAGCACCCACCGCGAGGTGGGGTAGTAGTTGTGGCCGTCGTAGCTGGGTGTGGGCCGGCGTGAGCCGCGAGTCGTCGAGCACCAGGAGCCGCGCGGTGATGAAGGCGCTGTAGTAGCGGTAGGCGATGACGAGGATGCACAGGATTGGCACGAGGACGTAGAGCGCGTGCATCGGCAGATGATACTTGATACCTTGACAGGATGCGTTCCGCCCGGCGGCTGCTGCCGTACCTGCTCGCCTACCGGCGCCCCCTCGCGCTCGGGCTCGCCAGCGTCGTGGCCACCACGGCCATTTCGCTGATCTCGCCCTGGGTCCTCCAGCACGCCATCGACGACCTGATGGCCGGGGTGACGCGGGGCAAGCTCGCCTGGTACGCCGCGCAGCTGCTGGCCCTCGGGGTCCTCGGCGGCGTCTTCCGGTTCCTGATGAGGCGCCACATCATCGGCGTCTCGCGGCACATCGAGTACGACCTGCGGAACGACTTCTTCGCGCGGCTGCAGCGCCAGCCGGCCGCGTACTTCCAGGCGCGGCGCACCGGCGACCTGATGTCGCGCGCCACCAGCGACCTGAACGCCGTCCGCACGGTGGTGGGCCCGGCCATCATGTACACGACCAACACCGCGATCCTTTTCGTGGTGGCGATCGTGCTGATGGCCTCGATCGACTGGCGGCTGACGCTGATGGCGCTGGTGCCGCTGCCGGCCGTCTCGGTGGCGGTCCGTTACTTCGGCCAGGCGATCCACCACCGGTTCGAGCGCATCCAGGCGCAGCTGTCCGAGCTGAGCGCCGTGGTGCAGGAGACGCTGGCGGGCGTGCGCGTCGTCCGCGCCTACAGGCAGGAGCGGGCCGAGATCGAGCGGTTCGCGCGCTCGAACCGGGAGTACCTCGAACGGAACCGCGTCCTGATCCGCCTGCAGAGCCTGTTCTTCCCGAGCCTCTCGCTGCTGCTGGGCCTCGGCGCCCTGCTCGTGCTCTGGCTCGGGGGCCGCGCCGCCGTCGCCGGGCGCATCACGATCGGCGAATTCGTCGCCTTCAACGCCTACCTGGCGATGCTGGCCTGGCCGATGATCGCCTTCGGCTGGGTCACCAACATGACGCAGCGGGGGATGGCGTCGTGGCAGCGGCTGCTCGAGGTGCTCGACGCCGAGCCGGCGATCACCGATCCGCCCGCGGGCCGGCTCGTCACGCTGCCGGAGGTGCGCGGCGAGGTCGAGTTCCGCGCCCTGACGTTCGCGTTCGGCGACCAGGCGGTCCTGCACGACGTGTCGGTCCGCGTCGAGGCGGGGCGGACGCTGGCGCTGGTCGGGGCGACGGGGGCAGGCAAGTCGGCGCTCATCAGCCTGCTGCCGCGGCTCTACGACCCGCCGCCGGGCACGGTGTTCCTCGACGGGGTGGACGTGCGCGACCTGTCGCTCGCCCAGCTGCGGTCGGCCATCGGCTTCGTCTCGCAGGAGCCGTTCCTCTTCTCCGACACGCTCGCCAACAACATCGCCTTCAGCACGGCGTTCCCGGCCGCTGAGCAGGTGGACCGCGTCCGCCGGGCGGCCGGGATCGCGCAGCTGGACAAGGACGTGGCGGGATTCCCCAAGGGCTACGAGACGATGGTCGGAGAGCGGGGGATCACGCTCTCGGGGGGGCAGAAGCAGCGCACCGCGCTGGCGCGCGCCCTGGTGGCCGACCCGAAGATCCTGATCCTGGACGATGCGCTGTCGGCGGTGGACACGTACACGGAAGAGCGGATCCTGTCGGGGCTGAGGAGCGTCATGCGCGAGCGCACCTCGATCATCGTCTCGCACAGGATTTCGACCGTGCGCGACGCGGACCTCATCCTCGTGCTCGAGAACGGGCGCGTGGTGGAGCGGGGCACGCACGACGAGCTGGTGCGGCGCGACGGGTTCTACGCGGGACTGTACCGGAAGCAACTGCTGGAAGAGGAGCTCGCGGCGTCCTGATGTCCCACGAAGAAGAGGTTCTCGGCAAGGCGTACGATGCCCGGCTGATGCGGCGGCTGCTGGGGTACATGCGGCCGTACGCCACGCAGGTCTCCTTCGCCTTCGCCGCCATCGTCGGCGCGTCGCTGCTGCAGCTGGCGCAGCCCTACCTGATGAAGGAGGCGATCGACCGCTACATCGCGCAGGGCAACGCCGCGGGCCTCGACGTGATCGCCGCCGCGTTCCTCGCGATCCTCTTCGTCGCGTTCGGGCTCGAGTTCCTCCAGACCTACGTCCTGCAGCTGGTCGGCCAGCGCATCATGTACGACCTGCGCGTGCAGGTGCACGGCCACCTGCAGGCGCTGGACCTCTCGTTCTACGACCGCAACCCGGTCGGCCGCCTCATGACGAGGGTCACCACCGACGTGGACGTGCTGAACGACCTCTTCGCGTCGGGAGTCATCACGGTCTTCGGCGACGTGGTCACGCTGGCGGGCATCATGGTCGTGCTGCTCGTCATGGACTGGCGGCTGGCCCTGGTCGCCTTCTCGGTGCTGCCGCTCATCGTCCTGATCACGCAGTGGTTCCGCCGCCACGTGCGCGAGTCGTACCGCACCGTCCGGGTCTGGATCGCGCGCATCAACGCCTTCCTCCAGGAGAACCTCGGGGGGATGGCGACGGTGCAGCTGAACCGCCGCGAGGGGGCACAGTTCCGGAAGTTCGACGAGATCGACCGCACCCACCGCGACGCGAACCTCGACTCGATCTTCTACTACGCGGTGTTCTACCCGGCGATCGAAGTGGTCGGCGCGCTCGCGGTGGCGCTGATCATCTGGTACGGCGGCGGGCTGGTGCTGACGAGCGTCCTGACGCTCGGGTCGCTGGTCGCCTTCATCCAGTACTCGCAGCGCTTCTTCCGGCCGATCAGCGACATCTCCGAGAAGTTCAACCTGCTGCAGGCGGCGATGGCGTCGTCGGAGCGAATCTTCGGGCTGCTGGACACGGCGGTGCTCATCCGTGATCCGGATTCCGATTCCGATTCGAATCCGAATCCGAATCCGAATCCCGATCCGAATCCAAATCGGAATCCCAATCCCGATCCCAATCCCAATCCTCGGGGGCGGGTTGAGTTCGAGCACGTGTGGTTCGCGTACTCGGGCGAGGAGTGGGTGCTGCGCGACGTGTCGTTCGCGGTCGAGCCGGGGCAGCGCGTCGGGATCGTCGGGGCCACCGGCGCGGGCAAGACGACGGTGATCAGCCTGCTGCTCAGGTTCTACGACGTGACGCGCGGCCGCATCCTGGTGGACGGGGTGGACATCCGCGAGATGCCGCTGGAGGAGCTGCGCGGGTTCTTCAGCCTCGTGCTGCAGGACGTGCAGCTCTTCTCGGGGACGATCGCCAGCAATATCCGGCTGGGCGCGCCCATCGGCGACGCCGCGGTGCGCGCGGCCGCCGTCGCCGTGAACGCCGACCGCTTCATCGACCGGCTGCCCGACGGGCTGAACAGCCCGGTCGGGGAACGCGGGGCGAACCTGTCGGTGGGGCAGAAGCAGTTGCTTTCGTTCGCGCGGGCCCTGGCGTTCGACCCCGCGATCCTCATCCTCGACGAGGCCACCTCGAGCGTGGACACCGAGACGGAGCTGCTCATCCGCGACGCGCTGAAGGTGCTGATGGCGGAACGGACGACGATCGCGGTCGCGCACCGGCTCTCGACGATCCAGGACATGGACCTCATCCTGGTCTTCCACAAGGGCAAGCTGCGCGAGGCGGGGTCGCACCAGCAGTTGCTGGGGCGGCGGGGCATCTACTACCGGCTCTACCAGCTGCAATACCAGGAACAGGAAGCCATCAGGGAAGCAGAGGGCTAGCGGGCGCCATTACCGGCACGGAAGCCGGCGCTACTTCACGGTGACGATCTCCACCTCCCCCTCGCGGCGCAGGACGGTGATGCCGACGTCGTGCTCGTGGCGGGTGAGCAGCAGGTCGAGGCGGGCGTCGGCGATCACCAGGTTGGCCAGGCGCACCCACTCGAGGCTCTGGGGCAGCATCGAACGGTGCAGCGACAGCCGGCGCTCGGTGGCATCGATACGCAGCCCCAGGCACGACGACAGCAGGAGGTGGATCGCGCCGGCGGCCCAGGACTGGGGCGCGCACGCCACGGGGTAGAGCGTCGGGTGCTCTCCGCCCCGGCGGTGGAAGCCGCAGACGAGCTCGGGCAGGCGGTGGTCGTCCACCGACACGCTCAGGTCGAGCATCGCATCGGCCAGGCGCGCGGCGGGCTGCATCAACCCGTACCGCGAGAAGCCCGCCGCGATCAACGCGTTGTCGTGGGGCCACACCGAGCCGTTGTGGTAGGACATGGGGTTGTAGCGCGATTCGCCGGCGGCGACGGTGCGGACGCCCCAGCCCGCGAACATCGTGTCGCTCATCAGCGTCTCGGCCACGCGCCGCGCGTGGGCCGTCGAGGCGATGCCGCTGAACAGGCAGTGGCCGGGGTTCGACGTCCGCACCCGGCACTGGCGTTTTCGACCGTCCAGCGCCAGCGCGTACGTCCCCAGCGCCTCGCACCAGAACGCCTCGTCGAACCGCTCGCGCAGCGTGGCGGCCCGGTCGCGCCACTGCCGCGCCCGAGCGAAGTCGCCTCGGCCCTCGGCGAGGGCGGCCGCGCCGGCCCACGCCCCGTATGCATACCCCTGGACCTCGCAGAGCGCGATGGGCGGCTCGGCCAGCTCGCCGTCCTCGTGAAAGATGGAGTCGTTCGAGTCCTTCCACCCCTGCTGGAGGAGCCCCGACCCGCCCTGCCGCGCATACTCGAGGAACAGGTCGCCGTCCGGATCGCCGTACGTCTCCATCCAGTGCAGGGCCGACAGCAGATGCGGCCACAGGCGTTCCAGGAAGGGCCGGTCGGCGGTCCGCTCGTAGAAAGCGTGCGCCAGCATCACGAACAGGGGTGTTGCGTCGACGCTGCCGTAGTAGCGGCCGAACGGGATCTCGCCGAGGGCGGCCATCTCGCCGGCGCGAATCTCGTGGATGATCTTGCCGGGCTGCGCGTCCTGCTCCTCGGAGACCGTGGTGGCCTGGGTCTCGGCGAGGAACGCGAGCACGCCGCGGGCCACCTCGGGGGCCGCCCACAGCATCTCGAGAGCCGTGACCAGGCCGTCGCGGCCGAAGGGCGTGCTGTACCAGGGAATCCCCGCGTAGGGGTAGGTCCCCGACGGCGTGTCCGTCATCATCATGCGCAGGTCGGCCGACGACCGCCGGAGCCAGCGGTTGAAGCTTTCGTTCGAGCTGACGACGCCGCACTCCCGCGCCTGGCGGGCGGCCATCTCGCCCTTGAGGGAGGCGAGTGAGGCGTCGTACCGCTTCGAAGGCCGGCTGGCGGCGCCCAGCTCGAAGGCAACGGCCAGTTCGACCTCGACAACTTCGCGAGGCTCGAGCGAGACGGAGAAGGTGACACCGCGGTCCTCGACCCGGTCGGCGACCCGGCTCCACTCGAGGCGCGTGCGCCGCTCGACGCCGTCCAGCCCCTCGTACCGGAGCAGCGCGCCGCTGGTCCCGATGACTGGCGGAGCGAGGCGACCACGCCGCGCCCTCGCGGTGCCGCGCACCTCGAAGAGATCGACGTAGTCCGCATCGAAGACGAGCGTCAGCGGCAGCGCGATCGGGTGGAGCGCGTGGTTCGCGAGGCGGATGCGCTCGAGGCACTGGCCATCCCACAACAGGCGCGTGCGAAACAGGTGCAGGGCCCCCCGCCGCACCAACGGCTTGCCGTCCCTGACCACGTCGGGGTTGGTGAGATCGACCGCGAGCACCGTGTTGTCGTCGCTGATGCGCGACCCGAGCAGCAGCGGCCGGCGGCGGCCGAGGCGCAGCTCGAGCCGGGAGAGAAAGCGCGTCCCCTCGTGGTAGACGCCGTGCTCGCCCGCCGCATCGGTGACGGCGTCGCCGTGGAGGTCGAAGACGCCGAAGGTGTCGCCCTGCTTCAGGACCCGCGGGGGGGCGCCGCCGCGATCGCCCCCGCTGATGATCGCGAACTCGTCGAGCCGTACGGCCGCGGGCTTCGCCGGCGCCTCCATCACGCCACCCTGGAGGACGCCGCCTTGCGGAGCCTGCGGTAGACCGCCAGGTACTCCGATGCCATCCGTGCCGACGTGAAGCGGCGGTCGAACGCCTCGCGGCACGCCCGGCGGTCGATCGCGTCGACACGCCGCACCGCCTGGATGGCCTCCTCCACGCTGCGCACGACGTGCCCGCTCACCCCCTCGTCGATGACCTCGCGCACCGAGCCGCCCTCGAACGCAACCACCGGGAGGCCGCAGGCAAGGGCCTCGATCATCACCAGGCCGAAGGGCTCGGGCCAGTCGATCGGAAACAGCAGCGCCTTCGCGCCGCCGAGGAACGCCGCCTTGTCGCGCTCGCCGATCTCCCCGACGAACTCGACCAGCGGGTGGTCGAGCAGCGGCCGGATCTCGGTCTCGAAGTACACGCGATCCGCGGGGTCGACCTTGGCCGCGATCCGGAGGGGGCACTCGCAGGCCCTGGCAATGGCGATGGCCCGCGCCACCCCCTTCTCGGGCGAGACGCGGCCGAGGAAGGCCAGGTAGCGTCCGGGCCCGGGGCTGAACGGGAGGAGATCCGGCGGCAGGCCGTGGTGCACGGTTGCGGCCCAGGCGGCGTCGGGCAAGGGGTCGCGCTGGGCGTCCGAGATCGAGACGACGGGAATGTCGGAGTACTCGCGGAACAGCGGGGGCAGCTCACCCAGGTCGAGCCGGCCATGGAGCGTGGTCACGTGGGTGACGCCGCGCAGGCGGCGGGCGACGGGCAGGTGCAGCTGGGCCACGTGGAAATGGATCACGTCGAACTGATCGGCTCGCCTGGCCACCCGTTCCACCATCAGCACGTGGGGCGCGAGATGGTCGCCGCACGTGCTGTCGAGCCGCAGGGCGCGGGGCCAGACCGGCACCAGCCGGCCGGACGTCCTCGAATCGGCGGTCGCGAACAGGGTCACCTGGTGGCCGAGCCGCACGAGCTCCTCGGTCAGGTACGAGACGACGCGCTCGGTGCCGCCGTACAGCTTCGGCGGCACGCTCTCGAAGAGCGGGGCAACCTGCGCAATTCTCATAAGCTCGTGTCGTGCGGGACGCCGTTCATCCGGCTGCCCGGGCGGTTGCGATGCAACGCGGGGGCCAGCGATTGCGAAGGCTTGTGCCCCGCGCCCTGTCCTACTGGCGGTTGCGCCAGGGGAGGAGCGTATCGAGGAGCGAGGGGCCCGAGGCGGCGGGGTTCCAGCCGAGGCGCAGAACCACGAGCTGCACGGAGCGGCGGCCGAAGCGCACCGCCTCGTCGCAGTTCCAGATGTAGATGTCGAGGCGGCGGCCCTTCACCACTGGGCCGGTGTCCATGATCGCGTAGACGCCCTCGTACCCGCCCGCGCCGCGCACGACCTGCACGACGGAACCGACCGGGAGCAGGTCGGGGTCGGCGGCCGCGATGCCGCGGCGCGGCGGAAGGCCCGAGGCCGTGATGTCGCCTCTGCAGTACGCGGTGGCGAGGAAACGCAGGCGGGTGCCGGGCCCGGGGTCCGCCACCTCCTCGCGCGACAGCGCCTGGCGCGCGGCGTAGCGCGAGTCGAGGATCGTCGCCTGGTACACCAGGACGAACCCCACCCCGGCGATCAGCGTGACCACCAGCTTGCGCCAGAGGGAGTGGCGGATGCCCTTCATCCGGTGAAGTGAGTGAAGCCCGCGGGGAGCGGCCCTTCCACGCCCTCCCGCCGAAGCACGATCCGGCGCTCGCGTGTCACGGTCCCGATGCGCGTGCACGGCACGCCGGGGACTCTCGCCAGCGCGGCGGCCAGCGCACGGCGGCGCCGCCGCGGCACGGTGAAGAGCAGCTCGTAGTCCTCGCCGCCCTCGATGGCCGCGACGAGCGGGTCGAGCCCCGCCGCCTCGAATTCGCGGCGCACGCCCTCGGGCACCGGCAGCGCCTCCGCCTCGAGGATCGCCCCCACGCGGCCGGCGTCGGCCACGCCGCGAACCGCGTCGGCCAGGCCGTCGCTCAAATCCATGCACGCCGACGCGACGCGGCTGCGCGCGAGCAGCAGGCCGAGCCGGACCCGCGGCTCGGGCGCCAGGAAGCGCGCCCGTGCCTCGTCCAGGCCGTCGCCCTGGCCGTCGCCGCCGCCCGTCCGTCCCGCCCGGAGCGCCAGAAAGCCCGCGCGGGCCGCCCCGACCGACCCGCTCACGTAGATCTCATGCCCGGGCTTCGCGCCGCGGCGCAACAAGACGTCGCGGGGCTTCACGCACCCGAGCGCGGTGACGTCAACGACGAGGGGGCCGGGGGACCGGGCGACGTTCCCGCCCGCCAGCGTGACGCCGTGGCGGGCCGCCAGGTCCAGCATGCCGCCCACGAGCGAGTCGAGGTCGCTAACGGGTGTATCGGCCGGGAGGATGAGCGACAGCAGGGCGAGACGCGGCTCGGCGCCCATGGCCGCCAGGTCGCTCAGGTTGACGGCCAGGGCCTTGGCACCGATCGCCGCGGGGGGCACGTACGCGCGGTCGAAATGAATCCCCTCGACCAGCGCGTCCGTCGTCAACACCTCGTCGCGGTTGCGGGCGGGCCGGACGACGGCGGCGTCGTCGCCGATGGGAGTGGCCAGCCAAGCGGGGGGCGCGGGCAACCGCCGGCGAATCCGGCGGATCACCTCGCGTTCGCCGATCTCGCCGACGGTAGGCGCTGACACGCTACTTCGCGTACTCCACGGCCCGGGTCTCGCGGATCACGGTGACCTTGATCTGGCCGGGGAACTCGAGCTCGCTCTCGATCCGGCGGGCGATGTCCTTCGACAGCCAGACGGCGTCCTCGTCGCTGATCCGCTCGCTCTCGACCATGATGCGGATCTCGCGGCCCGCCTGCAGCGCGAACGACTTGGCGACCCCCTTGAACGAGTCGGCGATGTTCTCGAGCTTCTCGAGGCGCTTGACGTACGACTCGAGGATGTCGCGGCGCGCGCCGGGGCGGGCGGCCGAGATCGCGTCGGCGGCCTGCACCAGCATCGCCTCGACGCACGGCCAGTCGGTGTCCATGTGGTGCGAGGCGATGATGGCGGTGATGGCCGGGCTCTCGCCGTGCCGCCTGAGGAAGTCCACGCCGATCTCGAGGTGGGTCCCCTGCATCTCGCGGTCGATCGCCTTGCCGATGTCGTGCAGGAAGGCGGCACGGACGGTGGTGTGCCAGTCGAGCTCGAGCTCGCGCGCCATCAGGCCGGCCAGGTAGGCGACCTCCTTCGAGTGGGTGAGGACGTTCTGGCCGTAGCTGGTGCGGAACTTGAGGCGCCCCATCAGGCGGTGCACCTCGGGGTGAAGGTCGTGGAGGCCCAGCTCGAAGGCCGCGGCCTCGCCCTCGCGGCGGACGCTGTCCTCGATCTCGGCCTTGACCTTCTCGACCACTTCCTCGATGCGCGCGGGGTGGATGCGGCCGTCGGCGATGAGGCGCTCGATCGCCTGCTTGGCGATTTCGCGGCGATAGGGGTCGAAGCCGGAGAGGATGATCGCCCCGGGGGTGTCGTCGACGATCAGGTCGACGCCGGTGGCGACCTCGAGCGCCCGGATGTTGCGCCCCTCACGGCCGATGATGCGCCCCTTGAGGTCGTCGCTCGGCAGGTCGACCACGGAAACCGTGGTCTCGGTGGCGTGCTCGGGGGCGCTGCGCTGGATGGCCTCGATGACGATCTGCTTGGCCCGGGCGGACGCCTGCTCGCGCGCCTCGGCCTCGATGCGCTTGACCATGTTGGCGCCGTCGCGGCGAGCGTCCGACTCGATCTGCTTGAGCAGCAGCTCGCGGGCCTCGTCGGTGGTCAGGCCGGCCACGCGCTGCAGCTCGCGCTGCTGGTCGGCGACCAGCTGCTCGTACTTCGCGGAGGCGGCGGCGGTGGAGCGCTCGCGGTCGCGGATGCTCTGATCGCGCGTGCGGAGCTCGCGCTCCTGCTGCTCGGCCGCGGCCAGGCGCTCGGTGAGCTTCTCCTCCTTCTTGGACAGGACCTGTTCGAGGCGGCCGACCTGCTGGCGGCGGTCCTCGGCGAGGCGCTCGGCATCCATGACGAGCTGGTGGGCCTTCTCCTTGGCCTCGAAGAGGGCTTCCTTCTTGCGGGTCTCGCCCTCGCGCTCGGCGTCCCGGAGCACCTGCTTGCCCTGCTCCTCGGCCCGTCCGACTGTCTCGGCGGCGATGCGCTTGCGGGAGGCGACCCAGTAGGAGAAGACGCCGACGGCGACAGCCGCGGCGACGATCGACAGGGCGAGGGTGACGGCACCGGGCATTGGTCCCTTTTCGATCCCCTCAAAACAGGATACGCGGGGGCCCGGCTACCAACGGCGGGGTCGTGCAGCCCCCCCGCGAACCGACCTCGATGGGAGAGAGAGAAGGAAGAAAGGCCCCGCTTTGCCGTGTGGGGAGGTCGTTTGAACCTGCGTAACGCAGGTGGGACCGCCTTGGAGATCGCGCGTCAGGCTTCCTCGCGCGGAGGCATGCACACGGCGCGACTTAGCAGCCCGCTTGTTGGAAATGTTGGCTCAAGCGAGCCTCGCTCCATCACGAACAAAGCAGGGAAATCAATTTTCTGGGTCGATCTTAGCCCGTCACCCCGGCGGACGCAAGGGACAAAACAGGCGGAGGGCGGAGGGCGGGCACTAGAGGGAACGGCCGAGCACGGCGTCGATCAGCGCCTCGAGGCGGGCGACCCGCTCGAGCACCGCCTCGCGGCGGACCTCGTCGTCTTCGCGCACGTGGAAGCACTCGTCCGCGATGTTCAGCGCGGCGAGGACCGCCAGCCGCACGGTGTCGGTGGTGGGGGTGAGGTCGGCCGTTGCCCGGATCTTCTCGTCCACGTACGCGGCCAGCCTGGCCACGTAGCGGGCCTCGAGCGAGCTGCGGATGGGGTACTGTTGCCCGAGGATTTCCACCGAGATGACGCGGGCAGGTTCGGCCACGGTTACAGGTCCAGGCCCTCGAGCGCCTCGAGCATGCCGGCCACGCGGACGCGCACGTCCTCGCGTTCCTGGCGCAGCGCGGCCGCTTCACCGACGGCGTTGTCGGCGTCCTGCAGGCGGCCGCGCAGCGACTCCAACTCGCCCTCGAGGCGGCGGTTCTCCTCGGCCAGCCTCGCCTGGTCGGCCTGCAGGCCGCCGATGGTGCCCACCAGCAACCGCACCTTCTGTTCCAGTCGATCGAGCGCTTCGATATCCGTCTGAACCGTTGCTCGTGCCACAGGGACCTCGTGTGATGGATCGTCCCGATCTCTTCACCGCTGCACGGCCGCGTGCGCCGCCTTCACGGCCTCCACCACGCGATCCGTCGCCTGCTGCACCTCGAGGTCGGTGAGCGTCCGATCCGGCGACCGGAAGGTCAGGCGGAACGACAGGCTGCACCGGCCCTCGGGGATGCCCGTCCCCTGGTAGCGATCGAACTCGCGGATCGAGACCAGGGTGTCGGGCGCCGCAGACCGAATGGTCGCGCGAACGCGCTCGGAAGGCAAGCCTTCATCGACGATCAGCGACACGTCGCGCACGACCGACGGGAACCGCGGGAGCGCCTCCACCTGGAGGTCGGAGCCCGGCACCAGCGCGTGCAGCGCCTCGAGATCCAGTTCCGCCGCGTAAACGGCGTCGGTGCCGGGCATCTCGCGCGCGGCCGCGACGGCCGGCAGGACCTGGCCGAGCACTCCCAGCACCCGGCCACCGGCGCTCATGCGCGCCCCGCGCCCGGGGACGAGCCACGGCTCGTCGGCCGGCTCGAAGGCGAGCGGTGGCAGGCGCAGCGCGGCGCCGATCTGCTCGATCACGCCCTTCACGTGGAAGAAGTCCACCGCCTCGGCATCGGCCGCCCAGTGAGCCGGCCGGCCGGCCCCGCACCAGATCAACGCCAGGCGGCGCCTCTCGCCCTCGTCGGCCGAGAAACACGAGCCGACCTCGAAGAGGCGGACGTCGGCCCGCTCGCGGCGCCGGTTGCGGACCACGGCATCGAGCAGGCCGGGGAGGAGCGACGGGCGCAGCACGGCGAACAGCTCGGAGAGCGGGTAGGCAAGGGGAACCAGGGAGTCCGCGTCGAAGGGACGCGCCGCCGCGCGCTCGATGAAGCTGTAGCCGATCGCCTCGGCGAAGCCGGCGCCCGTCAGCACCGCCCGCACCGTGTGGGTGCGGTCGATTGAGGGGTCGGGGCGCGCGGGCGCTTCGCGGAGGGCCGGGAACGTGCTCGGGATCCTGTCGAAGCCGTGGTGGCGGCCCACCTCCTCGATGAGGTCGGCCTCGCGGGCGACGTCGGCGCGCCAGGTCGGGACTTGCGCCTGCCAGCCGTCCGCCGTGCGCGCCACGGCGAAGCCGAGGCCTGCCAGGATCGCCTCGACCTCCTCGTCCCTCAGCGTCGCCCCGAGCAGCACGCCGATGCGGGCTCGCCGCAAGGGCACCGTCACCGCCCCGCGCGGGGCAGGGTAGCAGTCGAGGATCGCGCCGCGCCGCGTGCCCGCCGCGATCTGCTCGATCAGCGCGCAGGCGCGCTCGAGGGCGGCGACCGGGATGCCGACGTCGGCGCCGCGCTCGAACCGCTGCGAGGCCTCGGTGCCGAGGCCCAGCTTCTTGCTGGTGCGCCTCACGGAGGCCGGCTTGAAGTACGCGCTTTCCAGGGCCACCAGCCGGGTGCCCGACCAGACCTCGCTCGCCGCGCCTCCCATCACGCCTGCCACGGCCTGCGGGGTGGAGGCATCGGCGATGACCAGCATGCCGGCGGCCAGCTCGCGGTCCTCGCCGTCGAGCGTGCGCAGGCGCTCGCCCGCGCGCGCGAGCCGCGCCCGCAGCTGGCGGCCGGAGAGGCGCTCGAGGTCGAAGGCGTGCAGCGGCTGCCCCAGCTCCACCAGGACGTAGTTGGTGACGTCCACCACGTTGTTGATGGGGCGGACGCCCGCGGCCTCGAGGCGGTCCTGCATCCACCGCGGCGACGGGCCCACCTTCACCTCGACGATCGCGGCCGCGTATCGCGGGCACAGGTCGGGGTCGTCGATGGAGACGGACAGATCCGGCGACGAGATCGTGCCGGGGGTGCCTGTCGACTCGGCGCCACCGGCACTCGTCGCGGGGCTCGGGGCCGGGTCGGTGAACGGCAGGCGCAGCGCGGTGGCCGCTTCGCGGGCCAGGCCGCGGACGCTCAGGCAGTCGGGGCGGTTCGCGGTGATCTCGAAGTCGATGACCGCGTCCTCCTGCCCCACCGGGTCGATCGACGCGACCTCGAAGCCGCGCATCGACAGCAGCGACGCCAGCTCGGAGGCGGGCACGCGGGCGTCGACACAGTCACGGAGCCACGAGACGAGGAGTTTCAAAGGGAAAACTGCTCCAGGAATCGCAGGTCGTTCTCGTAGAACAGGCGGAGATCGCCGACGCGGTACTTCAGCATCGCGACCCGCTCGATCCCGGTGCCGAAGGCGAAGCCGGTGTAGCGCTCGGGATCGTAGCCGACGGCCTCGAGGACCGCCGGGTGCACCATGCCGCTGCCGAGGATCTCCAGCCAGCCGGTGCGCTTGCACACCGGGCAGCCGCTTCCCGCGCAGAAGACGCAGCCGATGAACACCTCGGCGCTCGGCTCCGTGTACGGGAAGAAGCTGGGGCGAAACAGCACACGCGTGTCGGGGGAGAAGACCTCGCGGAGGAACGCGGTCAGCGTCCCCTTCAGGTCCGCGAGCGTCACCCCCTCATCCACCAGCAGCCCCTCGAACTGGTGGAACATCGGCGTGTGCGTCAGGTCGGGGTTGTCGCGCCGGAACACCTTGCCGATGGCGACGATCCGCACGGGCGGCGGATGCGCCTCCATGTAGCGGATCTGCATGGGCGAGGTGTGGGTGCGCATCAGCGTGGCCGGGCGGTATTCGCGGGGCGTGCCGCGGGAGGGCCGCGTCCCGGGGACGGCCGGGGCGTTCTGGGGCACGGGCCGGGCCAGGAACAGCGTGTCCTGCATGTCGCGGGCCGGGTGTTCCGCCGGCATGTTCAGCGCTTCGAAGTTGTGGTAGTCGTCCTCGAGCTCGGGTCCTTCGAGGATCTCGAACCCCATGCGCCCGAAGATCGCCTCGACCTGCCGGCGGACGATCGTGACGGGGTGCAGGCGGCCGAGCGCGACCGGGCGGCCGGGCAGGGTGACGTCCACGGCGCCGGCCACGGGGCGCCCGGCCTCGAGGGTGGCGCGCGCCTCGTCGAGGCGCGCCTCGATGTCGCGCTTGAACTGGTTGGCGAGGCGGCCGAGAAGGGGGCGGTCGGTGGGGGAGGCGGTCGCCACCGACTTCATCAGCGAGGCAACCACCCCGCCCTTTCGGCCGAGGTACCGGTCGCGGAGCGCCCGGAGCGCCTCGCCGGTCGACGCCTCGGCGAGGGCGGCCTGGAACTCCGCCCGGAGACGTTCGATGGCGGCAGCGTCGGGCATGGCGACGCGCTACGCCTGAGACCGGGGCCTCGAGCGCGCGCCTTGGCCTGGCCGGCGATCTTCGCGAAGGCGGCCGGATCCTTCACCGCCATGTCGGCGAGCATCTTCCGATCGACGGCGATGCCGGCGATCTTGAGACCGCGCATGAAGTCGCCATAGCCCACGCCCTGCTCGCGGGCGGCGGCGTTGATCCGGATGATCCACAGGCGGCGGAAGTCGCGCTTCTTGTTGCGGCGACCGACGAACGCGTACTTCAACGCGGTGTCGACCGCCTCCTTGGCGGACCGGTAGAGCTTGCTCTTGCGGGCGTAGTAGCCCTTGGCAAGGCCGAGCAGCTTCTTGCGCTTGGCCCGGCGCACGGTCCCTCGTTTGACACGAGGCATGACAGTCTCTCCTTACGCTGGCGAGCAGGATTCGGGATTCGGGCAATCCGATCACTTGTACGGAAGCATCCGCTTGACGCGGGCGGCGTCCTGCTCGGACACCACGACGGTGCCCGACAGGTGTCGCTTCACCTTGGTCGTCTTGCTGCTCAGCAGGTGACGCTTGAACGCCTTGCTTCGCAGGAACTTCCCGGTCCCGGTCTTCTTGAAGCGCTTGGCGGCGCCCCGATGGGTCTTCAGTTTTGGCATCGTCGTCTCTCAGTCCACCACCGCAGGGCTGAAGCCCTGCGCTACGGCAATCACCTGCGTCGGCGGCCGGCTGGCGCCGGCGGCGGCACCGGCTTCGGCGGCTGCGCCTTGCCGCCGCCGGGAGCCGGACGGTGCGTGAGGATGGTGTGCATCGGGTTGCCTTCCATCCGCGGCATCGACTCGGCAATGGCCACGTCGTTCAGCTCCTCGATCAGGCGCTCGAGGATGCGGCGCCCGATCTCCGGGTGCGCCATCTCGCGCCCGCGGAAGAAGATGGTCGCCTTGACCTTGTCGCCGTCCTCGAGGAACCGCTCGATGTGCTTCTTCTTGAACTGGTAGTCGTGCTCGTCCACCTTCGGGCGGAACTTGATTTCCTTGACCTCGATGACCTTCTGGTGCTTCCGCGCTTCCCGGGTCCGCTTCTGTTCCTGGTACTGGTACTTGCCGAAGTCCATGATCCGGCAGACCGGCGGCAGCGCCGTCGGCGAGATCTCGACCAGGTCGAGTGCCTTCTGCCGGGCCATGGCCAGCGCCTGCTGCGGCGGCATGATGCCGAGCTGCTGGCCGGTGTCGTCGATGACGCGGATTTCCCGCACGCGGATGCGCTCGTTGATCCGGATGCGGTCGTCACGACGTGGGCCGGAGCGATCGAAAGCGATATGAGCCTCCTTCAGGCTAGCGGTATGGGGCCAGCGGCCGTCTGCCCCTTCGTCTGCGACTTCCTCCAGGGCGGCGGCGACGAACTCGTCCACCGGGCGCGAGCCCTGGTCGCCGCCGCTCCGCGCTGCGGACGGCGACACGGCCCTGCTCGACCTCGCGGTCGCCCGACGACGAGCATGTAGGGGACCTTCTGGAGCTGGGCTTCGCGAATCTTGTATCCGATCTTCTCCTGGCGTTCGTCCAGCTCGACGCGGAGGCCGGCCGCGGCCAGTCGGTCGCGCACCGTCGCCGGCGTACGGCAGGTGGCGGTCGGCGATCGGCAGCACCATCGCCTGCACCGGCGCGAGCCACAGCGGGAACGCGCCGGCGTAGTGCTCGATCAGCAGCGCGATGAAGCGCTCGAAGCTGCCGAAGATCGCGCGGTGGATGACCACCGGCCGGTGCTCGGCGTTGTCGGCGCCGATGTACTTCAGGTCGAAGCGCTCGGGCATCTGGTAGTCGAGCTGGATCGTGGCGCACTGCCACTTCCGCCCGATCGCGTCGGTGATGTCGAAGTCGATCTTCGGGCCGTAGAAGGCGCCGTCGCCCTCGTTGACCGTGTAGGCCTGCCCGGCAGCGTCGAGCGCCTGCCGCAGCGGCCGCCTCGGCGTGGTCCCAGGTGGCGATCTCGCCCATGAACTGCTCGGGGCGGGTCGACAGCTTCACCGTGTAGTCGAGGCCGAAGTCGCCGTAGACGCGCTGCACGAGGCGCAGCAGGCGCTCGACCTCCTCGGCGATCTGCGACTCCATCACGAAGCAGTGCGCGTCGTCCTGCGAGAACTGGCGCACGCGGGTGAGGCCCGAGAGCACGCCGGAGGCCTCGTTGCGGTGCAGCGGCGTCTGCTCGTGCAGGCGCAGCGGCAGGTCCTTGTAGCTGCGCATCTCGCTCGCGTACACGAGGAAGTGCCCCGGGCAGTTCATCGCCTTGAGGCCCATCTCCTCGTCGTCGGACGAGCGCACGAGGAACATGTTCTCGCGGTAGTGCTGCCAGTGGCCCGAGGTCTCCCAGAGCGCCTTGTTGAAGATGATCGGCGTCTTCACCTCCTGGTAGCCGGCGGGGAACAGCACCTCGCGCATGTAGTCGGCGAGCATGTTGTAGAGCATCGTGCCCTTGCCGAGCCAGAAGGTGGCGCCGGGCGCCCACGGGTGGAAGATGAAGAGCCCCAGCTCGCGCCCCAGCTTGCGGTGGTCGCGCTTCTTCGCCTCCTCGATCCGCTGCAGGTGCGCCTTGAGGTCGGCCTCGCGACAGGAACGCCGTGCCGTAGACGCGCTGCATCGGCTGGTTGCGCGCGTCGCCCTTCCAGTAGGCGTTCGAGGTCGAGAGCAGCTTGAACGCCTTCAACCTGCCGGTCGACGGGACGTGCGGCCCGACGCAGAAGTCGACGAAGGTGTCCGTCCTTGATGGTGTAGCAGGAGACGTCCGGCTGGCCGCCGTCTTCTCCTCGATCAGCTGCACCTTCAGCGGCTCGCCGCGCTCGGCGAAGAACGCTTCGCCTCCTCGCGGGCCATCATCTGCCGCTCGTAGGGGAGGTCCTGGCGCGCCAGCTCGCTCATCCTGCGCCTCGATCGCCTCGAGGTCCTCGGGGACGAACGGGCGCGGGACGACGAAGTCGTAGAAGAAGCCCTCGTCGGTCGCGGGGCCGATGCCGCACTGGGTGCCGGGGAACAGGTTCGTCACGGCCGCGGCCATCAGGTGGGCCGTGCTGTGGCGATAGAGATCGCAGCGCCTCGGCGCTGTCCGGCGTGACCAGGCGGAGCGACACGTCCTGCTCGATCGCGAACGAGAGGTCCACGATCCGCTCGTCGACGACGGCCGCGAGGGCAGACTTCGCCAGGCGCGGCGGGAGATCCGTCGACAGGTCGCGCACGGTCGTCCCCGCGGGGACGGTGCGGCGGGAGCCGTCGGGCAGCGTGACAGTGACGTCGCTCATCCAGTGATCAGAAAAGGCAGGTCTTCTCAGCCATTACGATCGGGCATCCGGGCATCACCCGGCCTTCTGAGCCCTCGCGTCCGGCTGGCCGAACTCCGGCGTGGATCCGCATGCTGCGGAACGAGGTGGTAGGCACGGGCGGACTCGAACCGCCGACCTCCTGCGTGTCAAGCAGGCGCTCTAACCAACTGAGCTACGCGCCTAAGTCAAGAAAAGCCGGCACTTACAGAAGTGGATAGTATAGCAATGGCCAAGCCTGGCGGTCAACGGATTGCGGGGAAGGAGACCTGAGAATCGTTCGGGACGATGAGAACACTCCTCGTCCCGAACCACCTCGCGCTCGCGACGCGCGCTACTTGACCGCGTTCTTGAGCGCCTTGCCGGCGGTGAACCGCACGACGCGCCGCTTGGGGATCTTCACCTCGGCGCCGGTCTGCGGGTTGCGACCCGTGCGCGCCTTGCGGACGGCCGTCTTGAAGGTGCCGAAGCCGACGAACGTGATCCCCTCGCCCTTCTTCAGCGAGCGCGTGATCCCATCCAGCGCCGACTCGAGCGCCGCGGCGGCGCTGACCTTGGTCACCCCTGTGTCCTTCGCGATCTTCTCGATCAGCGACTGCTTGTTCATGACCCCCACCTCCTCCGTTCGCTGAAGAATGCCGCGCGATGGCGATCGCCACGCGGGCCACGTCCGGTTGGGGTTATACGCGAGCGAGGATCGGGTGTCAATAGAGATCAGGGATCGGGATCTCAGATGCCGGCCCACCGCAGGAAGGCGCGTCGCGGCCACACCATGACGTACTCCTGGGGCTCGTACTGTCCCGCCGCGTGCAGTCGCCGCCGCGTCTCGGACTTCAGGAGCGCGTTCGCGCGTGTGTGGGCTCCGTTGCGCACCCTCAGGAACACGGCGCCGCTGGCGAGCGGGAGCCGGCGGAGGTAGGCGAGGCGGGGGCTCACCCGCTCGAGCGCCGGGTCCCAGAACCAGGTCTTGCCGAACAGACCGCGGATGCCCGGGTCACGGCTCATGATGGAGGCGATCCGCCGGTAACACGCGGTCCACCCTTCCTCGGTGAACTCCGAGAGGTGACGATGGTAGGCGTGGATCTCGTACAGAGGGGCGGACCCGCCGAGCCGCCCGAGCAACCCGAGGCCTTGCAGGACGCCACGCGCTCCGCCCTCGAGGAACCAGTGCCGGCGCATTCGCAGCCTCGGGTCCACGCCCACCGCCCCCAGGGGCCAGAGCCGCAGCAGCACCACCGCCAGGTCCTTCACGAACGGGTCGAGCGGGAAGTCGAGGCTGTCGTCCGGGGCAGCGGCCAGGTCGGCGCCCATGCCCGCGACGGCGTTCTCGAACCAGTCGCGCACGGGGGCGAGGTGCGGCCGGGCCTGCAGGGCAGCCCGGGCGCCGGGCACCGACGCGAGGATGACGAACCGGTGAACGGCGGCGACCAGGGCGCTGCCGCCCTCCCGTTTCAGCTCGTCGCGGGCGGCCAGCACCTCCGCGGGCACCCGGTTGT
The DNA here is from genome assembly GCA_963813585.1 of uncultured Acidobacteriota bacterium. Taxonomy (GTDB): domain Bacteria; phylum Acidobacteriota; class Vicinamibacteria; order Vicinamibacterales; family Fen-181; genus JARKSS01. The sequence continues at coordinate 4,072,527 of CAWEZL010000001.1, read as the reverse complement.
ACGGCCAGTCGGCCGGCCACGACCCGAGCGCCCGGCGATAGGACTCGGCGAGCCGCAGCCCGCGTTCGCCGCCGGCGATCGCCTGCAGCGCCCTGGCGGCTTCATCGCCATGCCGATCGAGGCCGGGGTGGCTGACCCGCGCGCCGCCTCCAGTCACGCGACCTCCTCAAGGTGGGCAGGAACGACGACAGGCCGGACAGCCAGCCCTCGAACTCGACGGGGGAGAGCGCCGCGCTGTCGACCACCCGGGGCAGCATCAACGGCTCGTCGTCGCGGCTGGCCAGGCCGGGCTCGCACGTGGTCGCGGTCCGCACCCGGCCTTCCGCGAGCCACGGCAGGAAGCACGGGTCGATGTCGCCGTTCGGGTAGCAGAAGTGCTCCAGCTCGCGCTCGCCGAGCACCGCGGCAATCGCCCGCCGGTTGTCGGCGATCTCGCGGTCGAATTCCCCGCGCTCGCGCGGGGTCCGGTGGCGATGCGTGTGCAGCTGCACGTCGATGGAGTGGCTGGCGACCGCGCGCACCTCGTCCGGGGTCATGAGGTGGAACAGGCGCCGCGCGATGATGTGGTCGTAGTCGACGCCAAGCCGTTCGGCGAGCCGTCGCGCCAGGTCGTCCTTCCCGGCCGCCGACAGACCGGCTGCCGCGGCGTGCCGCCGGATCCGCGCGTGGACTGCGTTCCGCTCGGCGATCGTCCGGATGCTCAGCGGGCCCGGCTCGCCGACGAAGGGGGTGCCGTCGAACTCGCGAGGGCCCGCCTTCCACAGGATGTACGAGCAGGCCGAGTCGAACACGGGCCGCTGGTCCTGGCAGTGGTAGCTGGCGAGGTAGACGGTCGCCGGGAAGCCATACGCCTGCAGCGCCGGGAACGCCTCGGCGTGGAAGTCGTACAGCCCGTCGTCGAAGGTAATGGCCGCGGCCCGTGGCGGAAGGCGATGCTCGAACAGCCGGGCGGCGGCCTCGGCGAGCGGCAACACGGCGTATCCGCGGTCGCGCAGCAGGCGGAGGCGCGCGCGGAACCCCTCGGCGGAGATGAAGAGGGAGGGGTGCCAGCGGTGCTCGTCCTCGAGCGCGACGCCGTGATAGCAGAGGATGACGAGGCGCGAACGGCGCCACTCGCTGCCCGCGACCAGGGCGGTGAGGCCGCTCCACCGGATCGGATGCAGCACCCCCCTCTTGGCCGTCTTGAGGAGGGGGCTCCAATTCACGGTGAACGCTGGCTGCCGCGAGGTTCTAGGTTCGACCCCTGACCCGCTCGAGGCCCTTGTCGAGGATCGGGTCGGTCTCGGGAGCGGGAGCGCCGAACTCGACGTCGGGCACGTCGACCTCGTGCGCCGGGCTGAGGCCCTTCTGGTGGATCGCCTCGCCTCCCGGCGCGAGGAACCAGGCGTTGGTGATGAGCATCGCGGCCCCATCGCTCAGCCGCACGAGGCGCTGCAGGCCGGCCCGCCCCTGTGTCCGCTCGCCGATCAGCTCGGCGCGCTTGTTGCCGCCGAGGGCGGCCGCGAACAGCTCGGCGGCGCCCGACGTGCCGTGGTTCACGAGGACCACGGCGGGCTGCGTGATGGCGCCGGCGCCGTCGCCGGCGGGGATCGCCTCGCGGCCGGCGCCCTTGGTTTCCTTGTTCAGCAGCGTGCCGGTCGCGACGAACAGGCGCGCGGCGGCGATCCCCGAGTCGAGCGGTCCCTCGGCCGCGTCGCGGACGTCGATCACCAGGCGCGAGGCGCCCGCCTTCGCCAGTTCCGCCACCCGCGCGGTGATGGCCGCGGGCACGCCGGGGCCGAACACGGGGACGCGCACGTAGCCGACGTCGCCGCCGATCACGCGCGCCGACACCACGGCCGCCGAGGGCGCCTCGCGCGTCACCTCCACCGGGTGCGGGTCGGCGGCGTTGCCGCGGATGACGAGCAGCGTCACCTTGCTGCCCGGCTCCCCGCGCAGCAGGCGCGTGCCTTCCCACACGGACATCTCGCGCGTCGGGCGGTCGCCGATCACCCGCAGGAAGTCGCCCGCGCGCAGGCCCGCGCGCGCCGCCGGCGAGCCGTCGCGCGCCGCGATGACCCGCAGGTAGTACTGCCGCGTGAGCGTGACACCGATGTCGGCGAGTCCGGCGCCGTTCCCGGCATCGAGCTGGCGGACGGACTCGGGCGGCAGGTAGGCGCTGTCCGGGTCGAGGCCCTCGGCCAGGCCGCTCATCGCCCCCCGCATCACCTTCGAGAGGTTGACGTCCTCGACGTAGTTGCTCGCGATGAGCGACACCACGTCCTCGAACACGCGCAGGTTGGCGTACGGGGTCTCGCGCGCCCAGACCTGTCCGAGCAGCGCGCCCACCAGCGCGAACGCGATCACCGGCGCCGTCACGGCAAAGACGAAGAGGCGGGTCCGAGCACTCATGTCGCGGTTACCAGAGCTCTTTCAGCCATTCTAAGGGATCGACCGGCCGGCCGTCGATGCGTAACTCGAAGTACAACGAGGGGTTGCCGGCGGGTGAGGTTCCCACCGTCCCAACCGCCTGGCCGGGCGCGACCGCCGCCCCCTTCTGCACGCCAACCGACCCGAGGTACCCGTAAAGCGAGTAGCCGAGCTGCCCGTGATCGAGGATCACCAGCTGCCCGTAGCCGGCGAAGACGTCGGCGAACACGACCCGTCCCTCGTGGACCGCGCGCACGGCCGTCCCCTCGGCCGCGGCCACCTCGATGCCGTTCCGGTTGGCGGCGCTGCCGAGGCGCGGGTTCCGGCGCTGTCCGAACCACGAGAGGATGCGGCCCCGGACGGGCCAGTCGAGCGAGCCGCGGAACGGCTTGATGGGGAGGGCCGCCGCGGCCGCGTCGCCGGCGACGACCTGGCCCAGCCGCTGCCGCGCCACCTCGAGTTCGCCCGCCATCTGGGCCGCCAGGTCGCGTCGCGTGTCCACCTGCCGGATGAGGGCGGCCCGGGCCTCGGCGGCCCGGCGGGCGCCGGCGGCCGCCGCGCGGGCCGATTCCTGCACGACCTGCAGGCGGGAGGCCTGTCCGGCGAGATCGGCGTTGGCCCGCTCGAGCCGCTCCGTCGAGGTGCGGAGTTCATCCACGCGCCCCTGGTCCATCGCGGCCAGCGCCACGGTCTGCCGCACGACGCGGCCGGCGTCGCGGACATTGCGCGCCCCCAGCAGCACGCGACCATAGCCGGGGCTGCCGAGCTTGTAGACCTCGACGAGGCGGCGATCCAGCGACGGGCGGATGGCCTCGATCGCCGCGCGCTCGGCGTCGATCTGATGGCGCGTGTCGGCCATCTTCGCCTGGAGGCCGGCAGCCTCGGCGTCGAGCTTGCGGCTCTCCTCCGCGCGCAGGTCGCGCTCGACCTCGAGCCGTCGGAGGTCGCCAAGCAGGCTGCGCTGCTGCCGCGCCAGCGCGTCGGCCTCCTGCTGCAGGGCCCGGATGCGCGCGTCGGCGCGGGCGGCGGGATCGAAGACCGGGGCTTGAGCCTGCGACGCGAGCAGGCCCGAGGCGACGACCAGGCACGCCGCGGCGGACGCCATCAGCGCTCGAATCATGAGGTCAGATCAGAACAGCGGTTTCCCGTCCATCTCCTTCGGGATCGGCACCCCGAAGTACTTCAGGACCGTCGGGGCGACGTCGATGATCCGCACCCGGTCCGACGTCACCTTGCGCGTCGTGATAATGGCGCCAGGGATGCCCTGGTAGTCGAACGAGCAGTGGTCCCCGGACCATTTCCGCATGTTGTCGTAGAGCAGCCCCGGCGGCGAGCCGCCGAGCGAGGTCTGCCACGACACGCGGTAGCCGTCCGCGAACCCCACCTGCAGGTCGGGGGCGTTGGCCATGAACGGCCCGGAGTACACCTCGTCGCGCTTGTAGACCCCCGTGACCATTCGCGCCCCGGTCTTCGGGTCGGTCATCGTCATCAGCTTCGCCGCCAGGTCCTCGGTGAGCCGCTTGTACTCGTCGCCCTCGCCGACAATGCCCTGGCCCTCGCGGCCCCGCATGTTGAAGTAGATCTGGCCGAGGCCGAGCGAGTAGGCCTTGGTCCGCGACCAGTCCACGTTCTCCCAGAACTGGCCGCCGCCGCCGAACATGTCGGCGAGGTTCTTGTCGCTGACCTTCTGTTGCTGGCGCGCCATGAACCCTGCGTCGATGAGCCACGTGTTCAGGTTGACGCCGTGCTTGAAGGAGTGGAAGCCGTGATCCGACAACACGATGATGTCGGTGCCCGGCTCGACGTGCTCGAGGACTTCGGCCACCAGCTGGTCGGCCCGGCGGTAGACGCGCTCGATCGCGTCGCCCCACCTGGCGGCCTGGGCGGCATCGTACATCGGGTGCGTCGGGTCGATGAAGCGCCAGAACATGTGCTGCACGCGGTCGGTCGACTCGATGACGCCGACGACCAGGTCGGACTTCCGCGAGTCGATCTGCTGGAGGATGATCTGCGACCGGTCGTCGAACGCCCGGTACAGGTCGTCCATGAACGCCTTCTCGTCGATCCGGTCCTCGTTCAGCGGCCAGGTCGCCTCGGCCCAGCCGAGCGTCCGGAAGGTGCCGAGCCGCTCGTAGAGGTCGTCCGAGAAGGAGCCCGGCGACGAGATCGGCATGACCGGCTTTTCGGGCCGCCAGTTCACGGGCGAGATGTACAGCTGCAGCTCATCCGACGCCTTGATCAGGTAGACCTGGGCCATGCCCTGCAGACGCACCAGCCAGTTGATGCGGAACTCGAGTGGCACCCACTTGCTCCACTGGCCCTCGGCCAGGTGGACCGTCTCGTCCTGGATGTCGATCGTCGCCGTCCGCTCGGCGCGGTTCCACCGGACGGTGAACGGGAGGTGGACGTCGCGCTGCGCCTCGAGCTCGGCCATCTCGGCCCGCTCCTGCTCGTGCGGCAGCCGCTTCTGGCGGACCTCCTGCATCTTCGCGGCGATGACCGGGTTCGACGGGCCGACCAGGTCGGTGCTCGCGGCGTCGCCCTCGAACACCAGCCGCTTCAGGATGCCCCCCATCTCGGTGTTGCCCTCCTCGTACCGGCTGAGGTCCGTGGCGAAGTAGTAGAACGTGCCGACGGTGCCGCGGATGTCCGGCAGCGGCAGGCCCGAGAGCATCACGCCGGAGGGCACGTCCTCGGGCGGGAACGTGACCGGTACGGTCAGGATCGACGACCTGACGCCGGCCTGGCCCGCGGTCACCCAGAACGACGTGCCGCCGCGCAGCGTGATCGCCTTCGGCTTGCCCGTCGGGATGTAGTTGAAGAGGAACTTCGGCATCTCGCGCCGAACCATGCCCAGGTCGGGCACATAGGTCTTCACGTCGCGCACGAGGAAGTCGAAGATGTTGTGCTTCCCGGCGTTGCCCCCGATCGCGAACGAGGCCCAGGACGTCGGCGACTCGGGCGACGTGGAGGTTTCGATCCGGTAGAAGCCCCCCTCGGTCGCCAGCTTCTTGAACGTGGGCAGCTTGCCCTCGTTCATCCAGCGCTCCACCAGGCGCGGGTCCATCCCGTCGAACCCCAGGATCACCAGCTTCTGTTTGTAGGCCGCCGGCTTCGGCGACGACGAGCAGGCGGCCGCCACGGCGAGCATTGCCACCAGGACCGTGACTCCGCGAAGCAAGGTCTTTGTCATCGTGCGTGGAAAGCGGACCAATATGGACTGTATTCCAATTACGGAGTATATCATTGCCCCGTGAGGATACTCGGCATCGACCTGGGCGAGCGGCGGATCGGCCTCGCCATCTCCGACCCTTCGGGGGCGCTCGCGCGTCCGCTCGACGTCATCGCGGCACGCGGCGAACAGCAGCTTCACGAGGTCGTGCGCGCGGTCGGCCGTCTCGCCGCCGAGGACGACGGGCTGGGGGGGGTGGTGCTGGGGTTGCCGCGACGGTTGGACGGGTCGCCGCACGAGCAGACGGCGCGTGCCCTCGCGTTCGCCGAAGCGCTGCGCGCGCGCATCCCGCAACCGATCGTGATGCAGGACGAGCGGCTGTCCAGCGTCGAGGCCGAGAGCCGCCTGGCCGTCCGCGACCGCGACTGGCGCAGCCGGAAGAAGAAGCTGGATGCGGCCGCGGCCGCGGTCATCCTGCAGGACTACCTGGACGAGCAGGGCTGAAGCCCTGCGCTACCGATAACCTGCCCGCAGGGCTGAAGCCCTACGCTACCGATGACCTGCCCGCAGGGCTGAAAGCCCTGCGCTACCGGTACCGCTACCGCGCGTTCGCTCGCTCGCGGAAGTACTTGACCTGGTAGCGGAAGACGTTGCGGTTATGCTCGTCGAGCGTGCGGGCGAAGACGTGCGAGCCGTCGTTGCGGCTGACGAAGTAGAGGTAGTCCACGTCGGCGGGGCGGACCGCGGCCTCGAGCGACCCGCGCCCGGGCGCGGCGATGGGGCCGGGAGGCAGGCCGGGGTAGCGGTAGGTGTTGTACCGCGAATCGACCTGCAGCCCCTCGCGCGTCAGGTTGCCGTCGAACCGGCCGGCCGCCACCAGCGCGTAGATCACCGTTGGATCGGCCTGCAGCGGCATGCGGATGCGGAGGCGCTGCCGGTAGACGCCGGCCACGATCGGCCGCTCCTCGGGCTTGGCCGTCTCCTTCTCGACGAGCGCCGCCAGCGACGTCGCCTGCCGGACCGTGAACCCCTGCGCGCGAGCAGCCTCCTGCAACTCCTCGGTGAAGACCCGCCGGAAGCCGGCGACCATCCGCTCCACCAGGTTCTCCACGCTCGCACGCCGCGGCAGCGCGTAGGTGTCGGGGAACAGGTACCCTTCCAGGTCCCTCGCCTCGGGGTCGAGATCGTGGATCAGGGCCGCGCGCCCCGCAGCCCGGCGGAACTCGGCCGCCGGGCCGAACCCCTGCTCCTCGTAGATGCGCGCCATCTCGCGGATCGTCAGCCCCTCACGGAAGGTGACGCTGCGGACGTAGACGTCGCCGCGCGCCAGGCGCTCGACCACCTCGCGCGTGCCCAGCGGCCGATCGAACCGGTACTCACCCGCCTTGAGCCGGCGCGCCGCGCCGGAGCGCCAGAGCGCCGCCCTGAAGGTCCACTCGTCGGGCACCACGCCGGCCGCGGCGAGCTTCCGTCCGATGGCCACCGTTCCCTCGCCGGGGACGACCTCGACGAAGGCCTCGTCGCCCTCGTATCCCTTGTACAGGCTCGGCGAGGCGCCGCTCCGCGAACCACCACCCGATGGCAGCCACCGCGAGGACGAAGAGGATCAGCGCGACGCGTCGCATGGAATCAATGGTAACCGACACGTAGAGACGCCCGTCCTCCTACCGCTCGGCCCACTTGAGCTTTTTGCGGAGGACCTCGAAGTAATTGTGCGAGGCCGACTCGACGAGCCGCACGGGCTGGTCGTGCCGCCCGACGTGCAGCGTGTCGCCCGGCTCGAGCCGCTGGCCGCTCTGGCCGTCGATCGACACGAAGGCCTCCTGGCCGGCGTCAAGGGCCAGCGGCTGCACCACCACCTCGGTCGAGGCGGGGATCACCACGGGCCGGTTGCTCAGCATGTGGGGCGCGATCGGCGTCAGCACCAGCGCATCCACGTCGGGGTGCACGATGGGACCGCCGGCCGACAGGTTGTAGGCGGTGGAGCCCGTGGGGCTCGAGATGATCAGGCCGTCCGCGTGGAAGGTCGCCACGAACTCGCCGCCGACGGTGACCGACAGCGGGATGATGCGGGACAGCGCGCCCCGCGTCACCACGACGTCGTTGAGGGCGAAGCGGCGGGTGGTCTCGTGGCCCGACTGGTGCACCGACGCCTTGATCACCAGGCGCCGGTCGAAGGCGGCCTGGCCGGCGATGACGGCCTCGAGCGAGGCGAACATGCCCGGCCACGCGACCTCGGTGAGGAACCCGAGGTGGCCGAAGTTCACGCCGAGGATCGGGATGTCGCGGCCCGACCCGGCGACGCGGTCGGCCACCGCGAGGAACGTGCCGTCTCCGCCGAACACCAGCAGCAGGTCCACCAGCCGCGGCAGATCGTCACGGCTCGTGGAGCGACGTCCGGCGCCGACCCCGCCCAGGGCCGCCGTCTCGGTCTCGAACACCGGCTCGATGCCGCGCGCCTCGAGCCAGGCGGCGGTCTCGGCCAGGTGCGCGGCCACCGCGTGCAGCTGCAGCTTCGCGACGATCCCGACGCGGGCTATGGCCATGGCGTGGCTCCCGGCCGTGGACAGCGGGCACCGGACGCGCCGCAGGGCGCAGGCCGGCCGCTAGCCGCTGGCCTGCCTGAGATACAGCAGGAACTCCCTGTTCCCCTCCGACCCGGTGATGGGCGAGGGGGTGAGGCCCGCGCGAACCAGTCCCGCCTCCCCGGCCGCCCTCGTGACCTTCTCGACGACCCGCTCGTGCACGGCGGGGTCGCGGACGATGCCCTTGCGCCCGACCTCCTCGCGCCCCGCCTCGAACTGCGGCTTCACCAGCGCCACCACATCGGCGCCAGCCGCGAGCACGCGGCGGCACGCGCGGCAGGATCTGGGCCAGCGAGATGAACGAGACGTCGACGACGACGAGATCGACCGGACCGGGGAGGTGCGACGGCTCGAGGTACCGCGCATTGAGCCCCTCGATGACGACGACCCGGGCGTCGGTGCGCAGGCCCCAATCGAGCTGCCCGTGGCCCACGTCGAGCGCCACCACCTGGCGGGCACCGCGCTTCAGGAGGACGTCGGTGAATCCCCCGGTGGACGCCCCGATGTCCAGCGCGTCGCGCCCGTCCACGGCGATACCGAAGACGTCGAGCGCGTGCGCCAGCTTCAACCCGCCGCGCCCGACGTAGGGGTGGTCCGGCTTCAGCAGGTCCACCCCCGCATCCTCCACCACCAGCGTCCCCGCCTTGTCGGCCAGTGCGCCGTTCACGCGGACCTGGCCAGCGAGGATCAGGGCGCGCGCCCGCTCCCGCGACGAGGCCAGCCCGCGAGCGACGAGGAGGAGGTCGAGACGGGTCTTCACTACGAGTGTCTCTCCGACCACCCACCTGGCGATCTCCTCGAGCCGGCAGGCGCGCAGGCCGGCGGACGGCGAGCGCCCCGAGGGCGTCGTCCATCGCCTCGGCGGCCAGGCGGCGCGACGCGTCGAGCCCCAGGAGCGCCGGGTAGGTGGGCTTGCCGGCCGCCGCGTCCTTGCCCGCCGTCTTGCCGAGATCGGCGGTCGCCCCTTCGACGTCGAGGATGTCGTCCACGATCTGGAAGGCCAGGCCGATGGCGGCGCGCGTAGCGCCGGATCGCCTCGATCGCCTGGTCGGTGCCGCCTCGCCATGATGGCGCCGGCGGTGGCCGAGGCGCGGATCAGCGCCCCGGTCTTGCGCGCGTGCATGTCGCGCAGCGCTTCGGCCGACGCCAGGCGCGCCGTGCCGACCGCCAGGAGGTCGATCGCCTGGCCGCCGACCATGCCGCGCGCCCCGGCGGCCTCGGCGATCACGCCGACCGTGCGGCGCACGCGCGCGGCGAGATCGGCGGGCGGCCGGGGTCGATGCGGGCTCCCGGGCGAGCAGGGCAAACGCCTCGGTCAGCAGGCCGTCCCCCGCGAGGATCGCCATCCCCTCCCCGTAGCACGACGTGGCTGCGTCGGCCGTCCGCGCCGCAGCGTGTCGTCGTCCATCGCCGGCAGGTCGTCGTGGACGAGCGAGTAGGTGTGAATCAGCTCGAGGGCGCAGGCCGCGGGCAGGGCCAGCCCGATCGCCTCTTCCGGGACGGCGCGCGACCGTCTCGGCCGGCGGCGAGCGCCAGGATGGGGCGCAGGCGCTTGCCGCCGGCGAACAGGCTGTAGCGCATCGACTCGGCGATGACCGCGGGGCAGGCGGGGCGGCGCCGGCAGGAAGCGCTCGAGGGCCGCGTCCACCAGCTCGCGGCGCGCTCGCAGGTACTCCTTCAGCGGAACGTCGGGTGTCACCGACGCCGCTCCGGGTCGGGCCGCTCGTTGGCCGGGCGGCCGCCGCCCTCCTCGTCCGGGCGCGGGTTGGCCAGCGACGGCGGGGCGGGCCGCAGCTCGCCGCGCTCGTCGAGGATCTCGATCCGCCGCTCCGCGTCCTCGAGGCGGGCGTGGCAGAAGCGTGACAGCTGGACGCCCCGCTCGTAGAGCGCGAGCGACTGCTCGAGGGGCAGGTCGCCCTCCTCGAGCTTCTTCACGATCGCCTCGAGCTCGGCGATGGCCGCCTCGAAGTCCTTGATGGTGCCGTCCATGGTCGTCTCGCTGGCCGTCAGGCCGGCGCTTGGTCGACCGTCGCCGTGATCTCGCCCTTCGTGCAGGGTCACGCGGACCGACTCGCCCGGTCGGCGACGCCGGCGGCATCGCGGAGGATGCGGGTGCGGTCCTGCGTTCCAGCAGACCGCGTAGCCGCGTCCGAGCACGGCGAGAGGGCTGAGCGCGTCGAGACGGGCCGCCTGCTGGCGGACCCGCGTGTCGCCGCGGTGGAGCGACGCCCTCGCGGCGGCGCGCAGGGCGCCCGTCCGCCCGCGCGAGCCGCGCGCCGATGCCGCCCAGCCGCCGCCGCAGGTCGAACGTCTCGAGCTGCAGCCGCAGGCCATGATAGCGGCGTTCGCGCCTGCGCGACCAGCGCCCGCGCCGGCGCGACCGAGCTGGTGCGAGAGCTCGGCCACGTGCCGGCCGCGAAGCGCGAGCGCGCCGGGCCAGCCCGCCAGCCCGGGCGCGTCCCGAGAGCTGGTGCACGCGGGCCCGCGCGCGCTGGATGCGCGAGTCGGGCCGCCGCCGGACAGGCGCCCGGCGAGCCGGTCGATCCGCGAGCAGAACTCGTCCTTGCCCGGCCACGACCATCTCGGCCGCCGCCGAGGGCGTGGGGGCGCGGACGTCGGCCACGAAGTCGGCGATCGTGAAGTCGGTCTCGTGGCCGACGGCCGAGATGACCGGCACCGGGCGAGTCGCGCGATGGCCCGCGCGACGCGCTCCTCGTTGAACGCCCAGAGGTCCTCGATCGAGCCGCCGCCGCGCCCGACGATGACGACGTCCACGCCGGGCGACGCGCGCGACCGCGCTGCAGCGCGCGGGCGATCTCGGCGGCCGCGCCCTCGCCCTGCACGCGCGTCGGCCGGATGACGCAGGCTGCACGTTCGGGTGGCGCCGGCGTGATCACCTTGATGATGTCGCGCAGGGCCGCGCCGTCGAGCGAGGTGACGATGCCGATGCGGCGGGGCAGGGCGGGCAGCGGCCGCTTGCGCGCCGCGTCGAAGAGGCCTTCGGCCTGCAGCCGCTTCTTCAGCTGCTCGAACGCCAGCTGCAGCGCGCCCGAGGCCCTGCGGCTCCAGGTGCTCGCAGACGACCTGGTACTCGCCCTTCGGGTCGTACACGCCGATCCGCCCGCGCGCGAGCACGCGCAGGCCGTCCTCGGGCTTGAAGCGCAGACGCGCGGACGGCCGAGCGGAACATCACCGCCTTGATCTGCGCGCCCGCGTCCTTGAGCGTGAAGTACAGGTGGCCGGTGTTCCAGGGCCGGCAGTTCGAGATCTCGCCCTCGATCCAGACGTCCGCGAAGCGGGTCTCGAGGAGCTCGCGGATCGCGCGCGGTGAGCGCGCTGACGGTCCAGACCGTCCGGCGCGGGCGGCGGCGGGGCCGGCTCGGGCTCGGCTCGGCTCGGGCGGCCTCGAAGGGCAGGTCGAACAGGCTCGTCATGTCGCGTCCGGTGTCGACGCCGCATCGCGTCGCAGTTCGTCCAGTCGAGAACGTCGAGGCGCCGGATGGCGGTGGCGCGGCCGCGTCGCCTCGTCCACGGCGATCACGCGCGCCGTGCAGGCGCGGGTTGCCGGTGGCCGGCTCGAAGCGCGAGGGGCAGGCCGGTGCGGAAGCGCGCGAGCGACCGCCTCGGGCTCGGTGCCGATGATCGAGTCGTGCGGCCCGGTCATGCCCGCGTCGGTCAGGTACGCGGTGCCCTTCGGCAGCACCCGCTCGTCGGCGGTCTGCACGTGCGTGTGCGTGCCGATCACGGCGCTCACCTTGCCGTCGAGATGCCAGCCCATCGCCATCTTCTCGGAGGTGGCCTCGGCGTGGAAGTCCACGATGATGACGCGCGTGCGCCCGGCGAACGCCTCGAGCTCGCGCAGCGGCGACGGCGAACGGATCGTCGAGGGCCGTCATGAAGACGCGGCCCATCAGGTTGATCACCCCGACGCCCCGCCCGTCGGCGGTCCGCGCGAGCAGCGAGCCGCGGCCGGGCGCGCCGGGCGGGTAGTTGGCGGGGCGCAGCAGCCGCGGCTCGGCGCCGACGTAGTCGAGCGCCTCCTTCTTGTCCCAGACGTGGTTGCCGGTCGTCATCACGTCCACGCCGCAGCCCGCGATCGCCTCGCCGATCTCGCGCGTGATGCCGAACCCGCCGGCGGCGTTCTCGACGTTGGCGATGACGAGGTCGACCTCGTAGCGGTCGACGAGCGCGCCGAGGCCGCGGCGGACCAGGTCGCGGCCGGGGCGGCCGAAGATGTCGCCGATGAAGAGGAGGTTCATGCGCGTGACGACCGGCACCGAGGATCTCCTGCCCGCGCCGCTCGGCGATCTGGGGCACCGTGATGCGCAGCTCGCCGCCGTCGAAGATGGCGCGCGCGGCGCCGGCGTCGAACGCCCCACCCAGTCCCACCGCCCGCGCGAAGCGGCCGAAGCCGCGCTCGACCAGCTGGAAGCTGGCGCTCCGCTGCTCCGCCGACGTAGGGCGAGCACTTCTCGCCGACGATGAGCAGCCGGGCGTCCTTGAGCAGGACGCGAACCCGGTCGGCCGGCACGCCGGGCAGGTCGACGACGACCTCGACCTTCGCCTCGCCTTCGACGACGTCGAGCGCCGGTGTGCAGTGACCGGGCGGCTGCGGCCGGCCGGCCGACGTCCGGTCCAGGTCCTCGAAGAGGCGCCCGACCTCCTCCGGAGGTCCTGGACCTCGGAGGTGAGCATGATGCGGTCGAAGTCGCGCATGGAGCGATCTTGACACAGGACGGCGGAAGGCGGAAGGCGCGGCTCGCGTCACGTCACGTCACGCGCCGCGCGCCTCGAGGAGGCGCTTGCGGGTGTAGGCGATCAGGCCGCCGGCGTCGATGATGTCCTGGCGCGCCTTGGGCAGCGGCACGATGGCGAACGGCTTGCCCGGTCGTCTTGTTGACGACGTGCGTCGGCGGTGAGCTCGAGCTCGTCACCCTCGGAGGCCTGGATCTCGGGGCAGATGATCGTGCGCAGGCCGAGGTTGGCGGAGTTCTGCAGGAAGATCCGCGCGAACCCCTTCGCCACGATGACCAGCTCGTGGCCCTTGAGCGTCGAGGCGGCCTGCTCGCGCGACGAGCCGCAGCCGAAGTTCGCCCCGGCGACGATCACGCTGCCCGGGGGCACCTGCGCCGCTCTTCAGCCGCGCGTTGATCTCGTAGTCCGCGAAGGCGAACTGCGGCGTCTCGGTCGGCAGCACGGTCGCCATGAAGCGGCCGGGGTAGATGGCGTCGGTCGAGATGTCGTCGCCGAGCGTGAAGACCACTTGTGCCATGGTGTCGTTGCGCCTCCCTCTACCTGCGGGTCCGTGATGACGCCGGTGAGCGCGCTCGCGGCGGCCACCGCCGGCGAGCACAGGTAGACCTCGCGCGTTCGGGTTGCCCATGCGCCCCTTGAAGTTGCGGTTGGTGGTCGAGAGCGCCACCTCGTTGTCGCCGAGCGCCCCCTGGTGCACGCCGAGGCAGCAGCCGCAGCCGGGGTTCATCACGACCGCGCCGGCATCCACCAGGTCGGCCAGGTAGCCCTGCCGCAGCGCCTGCGCGGTAGATGCGCCACGACGCCGGGAAGACGAGCATCCGCACGCCCTTCGCGACCCGCTTGCCGCGCAGGATCTCGCGCCGCCACCTCCAGGTCGTCGAGGCGGCCGTTGGTGCACGAGCCGATGACGATCTGGTTCACCTTCACGCCGCCACCGCGTCCACGGGCTTGACGTTGTCCACCGTGTGCGGGCAGGCGATCTGCGGGACCAGCGTGGCGGCGTCGATCTCGACCACGCGCGCGTACTCGGCGTCGGCGTCCGGGCGCGACCATGTCGAGCGGGTCGGTCACGCCGGCCTCCTCGCGCAGGTAGCGCTCGGTCTCCGCGTCGGCCGGCACGATGCCCGACGTGGCGCCCGCCTCGACGCTCATGTTGCAGATCGTCAGGCGGCCGGACATCGACATCGACTTGATGCCGGCGCCGTGGAACTCGATGACCTTGAAGTTCGCGCCCTCGGCCGAGATGCGCGCCGATCAGGTGGAGGATCAGGTCCTTCGGCAGCACGCTGCGCCGGCAGCGCGCCCTTGACGACGACCTTGATCGTGGCGGGCACCTCGACGTTGAAGATCGCTGCCGAGCGCCCAGACGCCGGCCATCTCGGTGGCGCCGATGCCGAACGAGAACGCGCCCACCGCGCCGTGGCTGGTCGTGTGGCTGTCGGTGCCGACGATCACCTGGCCCGGGCAGCGTGTAGCCGTGCTCGGGCAGGATCTGGTGGCAGATGCCGCCCTCGTCGCCGCGGATGTCGTGGAACCTGGTGATGCCCTGCTGCGCCACGAACTCGCGGATCTTCTTCTGGTTCGTCGCCGTCTTCGCGCTCTCGGCCGGGACGCGGTGGTCGAGGATGATCGCGATCTTCGACGGGTCCCAGACCGTCGGCTCGAGGCCGGTGCCCTTGTAGACCTCGAAGAACTGGTTCATCACCAGCGCGCCGTTCTCGTGCGACATCGCGAGATCGACGGCCGGTTCGACGACGTCGCCGACGGCGACCGCGCGCTGCCCGGTCGCCCGGGCGAGGATCTTCTGGACGATGGTCATGCCCATCGCGGTGTCTCCTTGTCATTCCGCGTCATCAGACGACTTTCCTGGCGCTTGCAAGCGCGCGACCTGCCGCGTCGGTGTAGCCGAGACTTCCTGCAGGAGCTCCGCCGGTGTGCGCCGAGAGCCGCGGCGGCGGCGGCGTCGAGGCTGCCCGGCGTCTCGGAGAACTTCGCGCGTGAGGTTGAACAGGCGCAGCGGGCCGATGCCCGGCTCCTCGATCGTCTGGATCGTGCTGCGGTGCGCGACCTGCGGCTGCGTCGAGCGCGTCCTGCAGCGACAGGATGTCGCCCGACGGGATGCCGCGCGCGTTGAGCGCCTCGACCCAGTCGGCGGTCGGCTTCTGCGCGAGCTTCGCCTCGACGAGCGGGCGTGAGCGCCTTGCGGTTGGCCTTGCGCACGTCGCGCTTCTGCGAAGCGCTCGTCGGTCTTGAGCTCGGGCAGCGCCGAGCACGTCGCAGAGCGCTCTCCCACTGCTTCTGCTCGTTCGCGGCGATGTTGATGTACCCGTCGGCCGTGCGGAACGTGCCCGACGGGCGCCGCCGTCATGTTGTCGTTGCCCATCAACTGCGGCGGCTTGCCGCCGATCAGCCAGTTGGCGGCGACCCACCCGAGCAGCGGCATCACCGAGTCGATCATCGCGACGTCGATGAACTGGCCGCGGCCGGTGCGCTCGCGGTAGTAGAGGGCGCCCATCATCGCGAACGCGGCGTTGAGGCCGCCGACCGTGTCGCACACGGGGAAGCCGGCGCGCAGCGGGTTGAGCCGCTCGTCGCCGTTGATGGCCATCACGCCGCTCAGGCCCTGGATGATCTGGTCGTAGGCCGGCTTGTCGGCGTCGGGGCCGGTCTGGCCGAACCCCGAGATGGCGCAGTAGATCAGGCGCGGGTTCATCTCGTGGAGCTGCTCCCACGGGAACCCGAGGCGCGCCAGCGACGCCGGGCCGGAAGTTCTCCACCAGGACGTCGGCCGTCGGCGACGAGCTTCCGGAAGATCTCCTTGGCCGTCCTCGTCCTTGAGGTTGAGCGTCAGCGACTTCTTGTTCGTGTTCTGCGCGAGGAACGACGTGCCCATCAGCTGCTGGTTCAGCTCGGGAACGTTGCCCAGCTTGCGGGCCAGGTCGCCGCCCTCGGGGTTCTCGATCTTGATGACCTCGGCGCCGGCGAGCGCGAGGTGCAGCGTGGCGAACGGACCCGCCAGGACGTTGGTCATGTCCAGGACCCGGACGCCGTCGAGGAGCTTCATGAGCGGTGTCTCCGGCGATTCGAGGCGATCTACGATCAGCGACTGGCGACACGTCCGCACTGCGCTGTCCTGTCCGTCACAACGTCCGGGATGGGCCCCGACTTCCAGACGCGCCCCGCCATGTCGCGGCCGAAGAAGCGCGCCGGCGTCCTTCGCCAGCTCGATCAGCGCGTCGAGCCGGATGTCGGGGCGGTGCCCCATGCGCTGGAGCATGTGCACGAAGTCCTCGGTGCACACGTTGCCGCCCGCGATCTTCGTGAACGGGCAGCCGCCGAGGCCGCCGAACGCCGTCTCGAAGTACTTCACGCCCACGCGCATGCGCCGCGTACGCGTTGGCCATCCCGAGGCCGTAGGTGTCGTGCAGGTGGCAGGCGCACTCGATCGCCGGGTCGATGCGCCTGCACCGCGGTGAACAGACGCTCGACCTGGTCGGGCGTCGCGTGGCCGGCGGTGTCGGCCAGGCTGATCGTGCAGCAGGCCCGCGTCGAGGAAGCGGCGGACGAGGTCGAGGACGCGCGCCTCGGGGATGGCGCCCTCGAACCCGCAGCCGAAGGCCGACTGCACCGACACCTGCACGGTCGGCGCCCGCTGCCCGCGCCTGCCGGCCCATCGCGATGATGCGCGTCGGCGGCCTCCGCGGTGCTCATCCCGGTGTTCTTGCGGCTGTGGGTGTCGCTCGCCGACACGCCCATGCAGAAGTAGTCCGACGCCGCACGCGAAGCCGCGCTCCATCCCCTTCTCGTTGAGCACGAGCGCCGGAGAGGCGGCGCCCGCGCCGGGCTGTGCGGCCGGGTCGGCGAAGTGGCTGAACAGCTCGTCGGTGTCGGCCATCTGCGGCACCTTCTCCTGGTGGACGAACGACCCGACCTGGACGATGTCGACGCCGGCCGCGTCGAGCGCCTCGACCCAGCGCGATCTTCTGGTCGGTGGGGACGGTCGCCTTCTCGATCTGCAGGCCGTCGCGCAGGCCGACGTCGTGGAGGATGATGTCGGCATACGCCCCTACAGCTTCCCGGCGATCGCCTGCGCCATGTCGAGCGTCTTGCTCGTGCCGCCCATGTCGTACGTGCGGACCTGGCCTTCCGCGATGACCGCCGCGGTCGCCTCCTCGAGCGCCTCGCCCTTCGCCGTCTCGCCCAGCCAGTCGAGCATCATCTTGGCGGCCAGGATCGTCGCGATCGGGTTCGCCTTGTAGAGGCCGGCGTACTTCGGCGCCGAGCCGTGCGTGGGCTCGAACACCGCGAGCTTGTCGCCGATGTTGCCCGAGCAGCCGAAGCCGAGGCCGCCCACCATCTGCGCGCACAGGTCCGAGATGATGTCGCCGTACAGGTTCGGCGCGACCAGCACGTCGTAGTTGAACGGGTTCTTCAGCAGCCACATCGTCATCGCGTCGATGTTCGCGTCGTCGATCGCGATCTCGGGGTAGTCCTTCGCCACCTGGCTTGCGCCACCTCGAGGAAGAGCCCGTCGGTCGCGCGCACGACGTTGGCCTTGTGGACGACGGTGACCTTCTTGCGCCCGAACTTGCGGGCGAAGTCGAACGCGGCGCGGACGATCCGCTCCGACCCCTTGCGCGTGTTGATCTTGCAGGAGACGGCGTACTCGTCGAGCGGCGAGCGACGGCAAACGCCGCGAACGGCTTCGACAGCGCGCAGAGCGTCGCGGCGCAGCTCCGCGGGGACCGGCGTAGAACTCGACGCCCGAGTAGAGGTCCTCGGTGTTCTCGCGGAAGACGACGAGGTTGAGGCCTTCCTTGAAGTTCAGCGGGTTGCCCGGGTACGCCTTGCAGGGGCGCAGGCAGATGTAGAGGTCGAAGAGCTGCCGCATGCGCACGATCGGCGAGCGGTAGCTCAGGCCCTTGCCCTGCAGAGCTCGGGCGCGAGCTCGGCCTCGGCGGCCTTGACCGGCTTGGACGTGATGGCGCCGAACATCGCGGCGTCCACGTTGCTTCAGCAGGTCGATGGTGCGCGCGGGAAACGCGTCGCCCTCACGGCACCAGAACTCCCACCCGATGTCGCCGTGAATGTACTCGGCGTCGAGGTGCGAGCCGATCGAGCACGATCTTCGCGGCCTCGAGCGACTTCCACACCAATCCCGTCGCCCGGCAGCCAGGCGATCCTGTACTTGGCCATGCTCACACCTCGTCGTGTTCGGGAACGCGTCTGCTGCGAGTCCGTGGTTCCGAGAAGGAACGGGCAAACCCCCACAGTCTATATCGGGAGGGACCTCGAAGGGTAGAGGCGAGAACGTCGTTCCACCAAATATCATTTGGCTGAAGCTGTGATTCTCAAACTTCTGTATGGCAGAACGCCGGGACAACGACGTGTTAACGGTCCACTAATATGACTGTGTAAGACTCATATATGATGCTTGACATGCACTCAGATAGTTTGTAGACTGTCCCTCGTGAGTCAGGGCCAACAGATCAAACCGCGGCAGGGGCGCCACGCCCGGCCGCTCTCACTCGGGAGGAGCGTCATGGCACTGGTGCGTTGGGATCCGTTCCGGGAGCTGTCCGACATGCAGGACCGCATGGGCCGCCTGCTGGGCGAGTTCTATGGCCGCGGCGGCGCGGACGATGTGATGCGCCGCGGGGCGTGGGTGCCGCCTGTCGACATCTACGACAGCGGGAAGGGGGAGCTGGTCATCAAGATCGAGCTGCCCGACATGCGGCGCGAGGATATCCAGCTGATGGTCGAGAACAACACGCTCACCGTCAGCGGCGAGAAGAAGATGGACGAGGAGCTGCGCGACGAGCACTGCCACCGCATCGAGCGGGCCTACGGCCACTTCACGCGCTCGTTCTCGCTGCCGCCGACGGTGGACGCGGGGAAGGTGTCGGCCGACTACAAGGCCGGGGTGCTGACCGTGCGGCTACCCGTGCGCGAGGAGGCCAAGCCTCGGCAGATCCAGGTGCAGGTCAACGAATAACGAGACCAGCCGCGCGACGTGCGGCGCGAAGCGGCCGCGCCACGATGTCACGTTGCAGGGGCCGGAGACGCCGGCCCCTTCTCTTTGTACGGGGCTATTTCGAACCGGCGAGCTGGTCCGCAGGGCCGCGTGGGGCGTCGGGCGGCAGGTAAGCCGCCGTCCCGCCGAGGCCTTCGTCGAGGTCGCGCATCGTGCGCGAGTTCCTGCGCGATCGGAACTTGGTGCTGTCGCCGAACAGCGAGAAGCCGATGAGCACCACGAGCAGGAAGACGGCGAGGGTCGTGAAGCCGACCAGGGCGCCCAGCAGGATCGTCCAGGTTTCGCTCACCCCGGCTATTCCCCCTCCGGCTTGACCGGGGGCAGCTCGTAGGTCACACGAGCCCCTGCCGAACCTCTTCCATCGCGACGCGCTCGGCCTTGTGCGGCACGTCGGGTGGCGGGACGTCGGGATTCGTCAGGGCGGCCAACCGGGGGCGCGCGCCCCGCCGGAGCTGTTTCGCCCGCAGCGCGGCCACGTCCACGAAGAGGAAACGGCTTTCGATCGCCGGCACGGGCCCCTGGAGTTGAGCCGGCGCGGCCCCGGAGGATTCCATCTGAGTCGTCTTATCTTCTACCACAATCCCTCAGAGTAGCGGTCCTGGCCGTCGGCCGCAAGCAAAATCTATCCCTGCAACTTCACCCGGTCGGTTTCCGTCTCATCCACCAAAGGCCGGGGACGCACCCCACCCGGCGTGGAGACCGCCATGCTGGAGCTGATGTCGGCGCTCGTGATGCTGGCGCTGGTCGGGGTGGTGCTCGCGGTGGCGATGGCCGCCCTGAAGCTCGTCGTGATGCTGGTCCTGCTGCCGGTCAAGCTGGCCCTCGGGCTCGTCTGGCTGCCCTTCAAGCTCGCCGGATGGGCCGTGAAGCTCTTCCTGCTGCCGTTCGTGCTCGTCGCCGGCGTCGTGCTGCTGGTCCTCACGGTCGTCGGGGGTCTCGTCGCCCTGGCGGTGCCCCTCATCCCCCTCGCCTTCGGTGCCGTCGTCATCTGGGCGATCGTTCGCGCGATCAGCCGGCCGGAACCGATCAGAACGATGTGACGCGTCATCCTCTCAACGTGCTCCGCTCGGCGTGTCCTGCGCTCCCTCCAGTGCCGCGGCGACCCGCAGCAGCCCCGTCTCGTCGAACATCCGACCGACCAGTTGCAGTCCAACCGGCAGGCCACCCTTGGTCGTACCGCAGGGGACCGACATGGCGGGGAGGCCCGCCAGCGACGGCCCCGCGGTAAAGAGGTCGGCCAGGTACATCCGTACGGGGTCGTCGAGGCGCTCGCCGAGGCGGAAACGCCGGCGTCGGGCGAGGTGGGCAGGGCGACGAGGTCGACTTCGCGAAACGCGGCGTCGAAGTCCTCGCGGATCAGCGTCCGGACCTGCTGCGCCTTCCGGTAGTACGCGTCGTAGTAGCCGGCGCTGAGCGCGTAGGTGCCCAGCATGATCCGACGCTTCACCTCGGGCCCGAATCCCTCGCCCCGGGTCGGTTCGTACAGGCCGGCCAGCGACTCGCCGCGCGGCGCGCGGAACCCGTAGCGCACGCCGTCGTAGCGCGCCAGGTTGGCGCTGGCCTCGGCGGTGGCCACCAGGTAGTAGACCGGGATCGCCGACCCGCGAGTGCGGCAGGGCGACGTCTCCGATCGCGAGGCCCAGGTCGGCGCAGCGCCTCGAGCGCCTCGTCGAACGCGTGCTCGCACCTCCTCGTCCACGCCGTCGCCCAGCAGCGCGCGGGGCACGCCGACGCGCAGCCCGCGCACCTCGCCCGTCGAGCGCCGCCGTGTAGTCGGGGACGGGCCGGCGCGCCGCCGTCGCGTCGCAGGGATCGGCCCCGGCGATCGCCTGGAGCACCAGCGCCGCGTCGCGCGCGGTGCGCGAGAAGACGCCGACCTGGTCGAGCGACGAGGCGAACGCGATCAGGCCGTAGCGCGACACGCGGCCGTAGGTCGGCTTCACCCCGACCACGCCGCAGAAGGACGCGGGCTGGCGAACCGATCCCCCGGTATCCGACCCGAGCGCGATCGGAACCGCGCCCGCGGCGACGGTGGCCGCCGAGCCGCCGCTCGAGCCGCCCGGCGTGCGCGAGGGGTCCACGGGATTCCGCGTCGGGCCGAAGGCGGAGTGCTCGGTGGACGACCCCATCGCGAACTCGTCGCAGTTGGTCTTGCCGACGACGATGGCGCCGGCGTCCTCGAGGCGGCGCGACCGCGGTGGCGTCGTACGGCGGGACGAACGATTCCAGCATCCGCGACCCGGCGGTGGTCTTGCAGGCCCGCGGTGCACAGGTTGTCCTTGATCGCCACGGGCACGCCGGCGAGCGGCAGGGCGGCGAGCCGCGCCCGATCGGCGTCGAGCCGGCGCGCCGTGTCGAGCGCGCGATCGGCGCAGATGGTGATGTAGGCGTGGACGCGCGCCTCGGTGCCGGCGATGGCGTCGAGCGCGGCGCGACACGTGTCGGTGGCCGACAATCGGCCGGTGCGAACGGCGTCCCGTATCTCGAGGGCGGCGAGGCGGCTTGAATCCTCCGCCGGCATGTCAGTCGCGGTGAAGGACCCGCGGGGTGAGGAACAGGTCGTCCTGCCGCTCGGGCGCGTTCGCGAGCGCGGCCGCCGGATCCAGCGAGGGGCGCACCTCGTCAGGCCGCTCGGTACGGCAGCTGGCCGAGCCAGTCGGCGTCGGGCGGCACGCGGCTCGTGTCGATCGGGGTGACCTGGGCGGCGAGGGCCAGGATCTGCCCGAGCTGCGCCCCCATCTGCCGGCGCTCCTCCGGGGTCAGCGCGAGGCGCGCGAGCGCGGCGATCCGCGCGACCTCGCGTTCGGGAAGCGCGTCGCTCATGCGTCGGATGGTATCAGTCACGGCCCTTCGTCCCGCTCCGAGAACACCTCCGCCTGGAAGCGGAGGATCTGCGCGCCGGCCTTCCACGCATCGGCGCGCAGGCCGGCCTTGAGGCAGGTGTGGGCGAGGAAGGTGTTGCGGTCCCACCCGTGCTCGACCGCCACCTGCGGCAGCAGGAGTCCGCGCCGCCGCCCCTCCGACACCACCAGCCCGTCGCGCCCCACCTCGATCTCCCCCACGTCGGCCACCGGCTCGATCGGCGTGAGCACGGAGATCTCGATCTGGAGGGCCTCCAACTCGCGGCGTCGCAGCGGCGAGAACCGGGGGTCCTCGGTGGCCGCTGCGATGGCGCACTCCGCGACCACCTGGTCGAGCGCCTGCGTCGATCCGGGGTAGCCGATGCAGCCGCGCAGGTCACCGCCGACCTCCAGCGTGACGAACGCGCCGGAGTGGCGGCTCGGTTCGGCGAGCGCCGGCGGGGCGGGCGGCGAGTCGCCCTCGAAGTAGGCGGCCAGGGTCTGCCTGGCGTGGCGCAACAGTCCGCGTCGCTCCTCGGGACTCAGCATGGACGACTCCACCTCGGGCGTGGCGGGCCCATCATGAGAACGCCCCGAAGGCTGCGGCCATGTACCCGACGACGGCGCTCTTGTCGCCGGACGTATCGCCCGAGTCGCCGTAGCGCAGGACGCGCGCCCCCCGCGCCCCGAGCGCGCGCGCCGCGCGCATCACCGCCGCGATCGCCCCCCCGCCGCACGCGTGGTCGGGCCGCATCCTCAGCACGCGCGTCAGCCCCTCGTCGTCGAACGCCGACACCAGGTCGAGCACCTGGCGATCCATGCGTGCGGCGGCGCGGCTGTCCAGGTAGTGCGAGAGATCGCTGCTCGCCACCAGCAGCGCGCGGCGCCCCTCGAGGGCCTTGGCGAGCGCGTCGGCCAGCGCGCCGATCGTCTCCGGCGTCTGCAGTCCCATCAGCAATGGCACGATGGGGGTGTCGGGCAGGACACGACGCAGGAAGGGCAGCTGCATCTCGAGCGAGTGCTCGAGGGCATGCGCGACCTCGGTGGAATGCACCACCGGCGTGGCCGCGAGGATGGCCGCGGCGACGTCCTCGGCGATCAGGACCGGGCCGAGCGGCGTCTCCCACGCGCCGCGGGGATAGAGCGCCACGCCGTCGTACGCGACGCGGTGCGACGGTCCGACCAGCACGGCGACGTCGAAGGGGTCGTGCTGGACGGCTCGGTAGGCCCACGCGGCGATCGGGCCGGAGTACATCAGCCCGGCGTGCGGCGCCACCAGGCCGCGGACGCTCCCGCGCGGCAGGTCGGGGGAGGCGTCCTCGAGATAGCGATCCACCTCGGAGGCCAGCTCCTCGGCGGATCCGGGGTACCACGATCCAGCGACGGCGGCCCGCCGGATGGGCCCTTCCGCTGTGGGCATGGGGCCATGGTACTACGTCCGCCGGCCCGCGCCACGCGGTCGCCCCGTTAGCGCCGTCGCGTCCTACCCCGGCCCGAGGCCGTGACCGACGAGCCGCCCTCCCGGCGTCAACCGCACCCAGGCGCCGAACGGGCTGACGGCCAATCGCGGATCCCCTGGCGGCGCCGGCTCACCGAACCGCATGTCGTACCAATGCACCGTGACGTCGCCGTTCTGGTGCCGCATGACCTCGACCGACGGGAAACGCGAGAAGCCGAGGAAGGCGCGGGCCGTGGGGGCGGCCGCGGCCTCGCGCACGAGGCCGCCCCGGTCGTTGGGGAACCGCAGCGCACGCCCGCGCACCCGGTCCGCGTGCCGCACGTCGATCTCGGCAACCTCGAACCCGTCGCGCGTCCGGGTGATCAGCCGCCAGCGGAATGGCGAGGACTCGGTCGGCAGGGCGGCGGGCAGGCCGGCCGGCCGCTGATCGCCCAGGTAGGCGAACAGGCGGCGGGTGCCCTCCCCGCCGCGCACGCCGGCCGCGTCCTCGCGGGCGACCGCCTGCTGCAGGGCGAACTCGTGGGTCCAGGCGCGGAGGCCGTAGTCGCCGGCCATCAAGACGAGCGCCGCCACGGCGAGCCGCCGCCGCGCCGGCGGTCTCAGCCAGGTGGCCACCAGCCCGGCGCCGAGGATCGCCAGCAGCCACGGGTCCACGATCGGCAGCCAGTCCACGCCGTACCAGACGTCGCTGAAGGGGCTGAGCACCCGGGTTCCGTACGAGGTGGCGAAATCCATGGCGACGTGGCCCACGACACCGACCAGGCCCGCGAGGAAGAGCGCCGGGAAGGACGCGTCGTCGTCGCGCGGCCCCCGCCACCGCCGGGCGAGGAAGACGCAGGCGGCCATGGCGGCGCCGAGCGCGAGGCCGAGCGGCCCGTGCGTCGGGCCGCGGTGGGCGCTCAGGTAGGCAAGGCGGCCGCCGGTGAGGCCGGTCACGAACTCGAGGTCGGGCACGCTGGACGCGAGCACGAGCGTAGCCGTCACACCGCGCCCCGCCCGGCGAAGGCCGGCGTTGGCGACCGTGAGCGCGAACAGGGTGTGGGTCAGGTTGTCCACGGGCGATCCGGCAGGGGTCGCGGCATGGATGGTATTGTAGCGAAGCATGGAGGTGTACCTCGTCCCCGTGGGGCCGGACCGCTACCAGCTGTACTGCGAGTCGACCGCGGAAGGCGCCCCGGAGTTGCCGACGGAGGGGTCGGGCCTCTGGAAGAAGCTGGCTGCCCGGTTCACGACGATGCTGGCGGCGATCGAGCGCGAGCACGACCGAATCGAGCGGAGCCGGGCCGCGGCTCGGCTCCGCCGGCGGAAGGGGTGGACCGCCCGGCTGCGGATGCGGGTGGTCCGCTGGATGGCGGAGAAGGTGGCCGAGCAGCGGCTGCTCTGGCGCCTGCGCGACCGAGCGCGAGGTGTGCGCGCTCTACCCGGTCGGGCCTGCGAGACGAGCGGGCCATGTCGGTCATCCGCGGCAACCTGTCGCACGACTTCGGCCGGCACCGCTGGTGGCTGGCTGCCGACACGCTGGCGGGAATCGCGTCGCTGGCCCTGATGCCGGTGCCGGGCCCCAACGTCATCGGCTTCTACTTCGCGTTCCGGATCGTCGGCCACTTCCTGTCGGTCCGGGGCGCTCGCCAGGGCCTCGACGTGGTGTCCTGGCGACCTGCGGGAGAGCGACACCTCGCCGAGCTGCGATCGTCGCTCGGGCTGCCGGCGGACGACCGCCAGCGGGTCGTCGCCGAGGTGTCGCCGCGAGCTTGGCCTGCGGCGCCTGCCACGCTTCGTCGAGCGCATGGCCGCCCAACCCCGCGTGATATACTCCCGGCCTTGAAACTGAGGGAAATCGCCGAGCGCCTCGGCTGCCGCCTCGACGGGGACGGCGAGGTGGACATCGAGCGCGTGGCCGGCATCGAGGATGCCGGGGCCGGGCGACCTCACCTTCCTCGCCAACCCCCGCTACGCCGGGCCCTGCACACGACCCGCGCCTCGGCCGTGATCCTGGTCGCTGGACGCCCCGCCGGCGCCCTGCGCGATGCTGCGAAGCGAAACGCCGTACTTGTCGTTCGCGCGCGCGGTCGGGCCTCCTGCATCCCGAGCCGCCGCGCCGACCCGGGCGTCCACTCCGCTGGCGGCCGTGGACGCCTCGGCCCGCCTGGGCGAGGACGTGTCGATCGGGCCGTTCGTTTCGATCGGCGCCGACGTCGCGATCGGCGCGCGCACGGTGATCCTCGGGCCGCACGTGACGATCGGCCGCGGCGCGCCGCATCGGGCGACGACTGCCGCCTGCACGCGCACGTCTCGATCCGCGAGCGCGTCGTCCTCGGGCAACGCGTCGTCGTGCAGGACGGCGCGGTCATCGGCAGCGACGGCTTCGGGTTCGCGCAGCGGCCGACGGCACGTACGAGAAGATTCCGCAGCCCGGCGCCGTGGTCGTGATCGAGGACGACGTGGAGATCGGCGCCAACACGACGATCGACCGGCCGGCCGTCGGCGAGACGCGCATCGCGGCCGGGCACGAAGATCGACAACCTGGTGCAGATCGCCCACGGCGTGCGCGGTCGGCCGCGACACGCTGCTGTGCGCGCAGGTCGGGCATCGCGGGCAGCTCGACGGTCGGCGACCGCGTGGTGCTCGCCGGGCAGGTGGGCGTCGCGGGGCACCTCGAGATCGGCGACGGCGTCATCGCGACCGCCCAGACCGGCATCCCGAACTCCGTCGAGCCGGACACCCTCGTGTCGGGCTACCCGGCCATCCCGAACCGCGACTGGCTGAAGGCGTCGGCCGTCTTCCAGCGCCTGCCCGAGCTGAAGAAGGCGGTCGCCGATCTCGAGGCGCGCCTCGAGGCCGCTCGAGAAGCCGCGCCGTCGCTCGTCCCGGCCCAGTAGCGCACTGGCCTCGCCGCATGCCGTAATCCCGCATGGTCCTCCGGCTCCCGCGCTCGCGCTTCGCCCGCGGTCGTGCGCGCTCGTCGCCGTCGGCGGCGAGCTGCGTTCGCGGCCGCGCGCGCCCGCCGGCCCTGAACGCGCGGCAGGTCACGCTCGCCAACGGCCTGACGGTCGTGCTGCTCGAGGACCACTCGACGCCGATCGTTCACGCGCAGCTCTGGTATCACGTCGGCTCGAAGGACGAGCGGCCCGGGCCGCACCGGCTTCGCGCACCTGTTCGAGCACATGATGTTCAAGGGCTCGAAGAACGTGCGGCCCGAGCAGCACGCGTCGTTCGATCTCGTCGGTCGGCGGCGAGAGCAACGCCTACACGACCGAGGACGTCACGGTGTTCTGGGAGACGTGCCGGCCCAGTACCTGCCGCTGGTCCTCTGGCTCGAGGCCGACCGGATGGCCTCGCTGAAGATCGACGAGGAGACGCTTCAAGCGCGAGCGCGAGGTGGTGAAGGAAGAGCGGCGGATGCGCGTCGAGAACCAGCCGTACGGCCGGCTCCCCGAGCTGATCTACGAGCACGCCTTCACGACCCATCCGTACAGGCACACGACGATCGGCAGCATGAAGGACCTCGAGGCCGCCTCGGTCGAGGACGTGCGCGAGTTCTACCGCACCTACTACGTGCCGGACAACGCGACGCTGGCGCTCGTCGGGCGACTTCGACACCACCCAGGCGATCGAGCTGGTCCGGCGCCACCTCGGGCCGGTGCCGCGTCGTCGCACCCGATCCGACGCGACGTGCCGGCGGAGCCGCCGCAGAAGCAGGAGCGCCGCGTCACGCTGCGCGAGAACTGGCCGCTGCCGGTCGTCGTCGTGGCCCACCACGTCACCGACGACGGGCATCCCGACGCGTACCCGCTGCACATCGCGGCGAAGATCCTGTCGGACGGCCAGAGCTCGCGCATCCACCGCAGCCTGGTCTACGAGGAGGGCTGCGCGGTGTCCGCCTTCGGCAGCGCGAACCTCATCGAGGACCCGAACCTCTTCTACGCGGTCGCGGTCGTGCAGCCGGGCCGGGACGTCGACGAGGCGGAGCGAGCGCTGATCGCCGAACTCGAACGGCTCGCGAGGAAGAGCCGTGACGGACGGCGAGCTGCAGCGGGCCAAGAACCAGTTCGCGCGCGACTACATCGTCGGTCGCGGCCTCGAACCAGGAGAAGGCGACGCACCTGGCGCACGCGCTCGTCATCCACGGCGACGCTCGCGACGGCGGACGGCGAGTTCGACCTGCTGATGAAGACGACGGCGGCCGACGTGCAGCGCGTGGCCCGCACCTACTTCACGCCGGCCGACCCGGCTGGTCCTGCGTGTGCTGCCCCGCAGGAGCAGTCGCGATGACGCCCCGCAGCTTCTGCGCCGTGCGGTGCTGTTCGTCACGGTCGCCCTGGCCGCCGCCCCGGGCTTCGCCCAGGCCACCGAAGTGGCCGTCGAGCGGGCCCCCGCGGCCGCTCGCCGCGAGGGACGTGCAGTTCCCGCCGTACGACGTGCGCACGCTCCCGAACGGCCTCCAGGTCGTCGTGGTCGTGCACCGCGAGCAGCCGGCCGTGAGCCTTCGTGCCCTCGTGCAGGCGGGCGGCGCCCAGGACCCGGCGGGGAAGCCCGGCGTGGCCGCGATGGTGTCGACGCTGCTCGACCAGGGCACCGCCACGCGCTCGGCGCAGCAGGTGGCCGAGACGATCGACGGCGCGGGAGGGCTGCTGAGCACGGGCCTGGGGCGTGACCTGTCCTTCGTCAACGTGGTGGTGATGAAGGACGATCTGCGCGCTGGGAACGCGGCTGGTCGCCGACGTCCTGCGCAACCCGGCCTTCGCGCCGGAGGAGCTCGAGCGCCAGCGCCAGCAGATCCTGTCGGCGCTGAAGGTGACCCACGAGGATCCCGAGTACCTCGCCGACGCTGGTGTTCGACCGCCTGGTCTACGGTGTCCATCCGTACGGCTCGCCCGGCAACGGCACGGTGGAGTCCGTGCAGGGAATGACGCGCGAGGACCTGCTGGACTTCCATCGCGCCCACTTCGCGCCGAACAACACGCTGCTGGCCGTCGTGGGCGACGTCGGCGTCGACGAGGCGATGGCCGCCGTGGCCGAGGCCTTCGGCGACTGGACGAGGCACCAGGTGCCCCCGCCCCCGGCGACGCGGCCGCCCGACGCCGCCCGGCGGGTGGTGGTGATCGACAGGCCCGGTGCGGTGCAGACCGAGATCCGGGTGGGCCAGCTCGGCGTTCCGCGGAAGGCCGACGACTACGTCGCCGTGGACCTGTTGATCAAGATCCTCGGCGGGGCGGGGGCCAACCGGCTGCACCGCGTGCTGCGCATCGAGCGGGGCCTCACGTACTCGGCGTCGGCCGACATGGAGACGCCTGAAGCAGAGCGGCCAGTTCGTGGCGCAGACCAGCACGCGCGCGGAGACCACCGGCCAGGCGCTGCGGCTGATGGTGGACGAGTTCTGGCGGCTGCGGCGCGAACGGGTCGACGATCGCGAGCTCGCCGACGCGAAGGCGTACCTGACGGGGCACTTCCCGCTGACCATCGAGACGCCCGAGCGAGATCGCCACGCACGTGCTGAACGCGCTGTTCTACGAGCTGTCGCTCCGCGACCTCGAGACCTACCGGCAGCGGGTGAACGCGGTGGGCGTCGAGGAGGTGGCTCGCGCGGCGGCCCGCCTGCAGCCGGACCGGCTGACGGTGGTGCTGGTCGGGAACGCCGCGGCGTTCGTCCCGCAGCTCGAGCGCGTCGGCTTCGCGAGGTTCGAGGTCATCCCCGCGGATCAGCTCGACCTCCTGTCCGTCGATCTCCGGAGGACGCGGTAGTGGCCACCACCGTCCTGGTGTCGTGTGGAGAAGCGTCGGGCGACCTGTATGCGGGCGCCCTGACGGAGTCGCTCCGCGCGATCGCCCCGGACGTTCGGGTTCTCGGGCTCGGGGGCGACCGGCTCGAGGCGGCGGGCGGCGAGTTGGTGGGGGACTACCGCGGGCTGGCGGTCACCGGCATCGCCGAGGCGGTGCGCGTGCTGCCGCGCTCGCTCCAGATGTACCGGCGCCTGGTGCGGACCGCACGTGCCGTCCGCCCCGACGTCGCCGTAGTGATCGACTTCCCGGATTTCAACTTCCGGCTCGCGGCCGCCCTGCGCCGCCAGGGCATCCCGCTCGTCTACTACATCCCGCCGCAGCTCTGGGCGTGGCGAAGCGGGCGCATGCGCCGGCTCCGGGCGATCGCGGACCGCATCCTCGTGATCTTCCCCTTCGAGCCGGAGATCTACCGCGCGGCGGGGACCGCCGCCACCTTCGTCGGCCACCCGCTCGTGGAGCTCGCGCGGCCGACCGAAGGGCGCGAGCCGTTCCTTCGCAGCGTCGGCCTGGAGGCGGGCAGGCCGGTCGTCGCGTTGCTGCCGGGCAGCAGGCCGAACGAGGTCAGCGCCATCCTTCCGACGCTGCTGGAGGCGACCTCGCTCATCTCGACGGCCCGGCCGCGCGCGCAGTTCCTGCTGGCGCGGGCGCCGGGGCTGCCGTCCGAGTTGTTCCATCCCGCCATGGTGAGCGGGGCCGAACCGCTGCTTCACCGGGTCACGGTCGTCGAGGGCCGCGCCGACGACGTGCTGGCCGCGTCCGACCTGGTGATCACGGCCTCAGGCACGGCCACCGTGCAGGCGGCGATCCACGAGCGGCCGATGGTCGTCGTCTACCGCGTCTCGCCGCTGACCTACGCCATCGGCCGCCGCTTCGTCCACACGGACACGTTCGCGATGGTCAACCTGGTGGCGGGGGAGCGGGTGGCGCCGGAGTTGATCCAGGACGGGTTCACGCCGGCGGCCGTCGCGACCGAGGCGCTTCGCCTGCTGGAGGACGGGGAGGCGAGGAACCGCGCGCTGCGCGGCATGCGCTCGGTCAGGGAAAAGCTCGGGGGACCGGGGGCCAGCCGGCGCGCCGCCGAAGCGGTCCTGGAGACTGCCCGCGGAGCGCCAGGCGGACCTCTTTCGCCTACTTCTCGTCCTCCGTCTCTCCGATAGCCTTCACGAACCCGGTGCGAACCGGGGGCGGCATGCGGGCGGCCGCCCCGTGCACCGACTTCCAGATGATCTCGTTCAGCTCGAGCTCGGGGGCCATGTCGGCCTCTTCGAGGTTCATGCGGAGCGAGGCCTGCGCGCCGGGCGCGTTCGGCGGGTTCATCTCGTCGAAGGGGTACAGCGCGGGCCGCAGCGTGAACGGCGTCAGCACCGGCGCCGCCTGGAAGGCGTTGTACATCGGGGCGGCGGCCGCGTCGTACTGGCTCATCGGGGGAATCCCGAGGATCAGCTCCATCGTGCGCAGGACGCCCGACGTCGTGTAGAGCGTGGAGTCGACGGTGCCGCGGCGGGCGAACGGGCTCGCCATCAGCAGCACCGAGCGGTGCGCGTCCACGTGGTCCGGGCCGTTCTGCGCGTCGTCCTCGAGGACGAAGATCGCCGACTCCTTCCAGTAGCGGCTCTTCGAGATCGCCTCCACCACCCGGCCCAGCGCGCCATCGTTCTCGGCGACCATCGCGCGCGGGGTGGGGGAGCCGGGCCGGGTGCCGTTGGTGTGATCGTTGCCGAGGCGGATGATGGACAGGCGCGGCAGCTGGCCGTCGGCCTCGAATTTTCGGAACTCCTCGAGCCAGACGTCCGCCCGGCGGTTGTCGGGGATCATCGTGTCGTAGGGCGGATAGGTGGGGTGCACCAGTCCCTTCAGGCCCGGCACCGTCGCCTCGACCGGGCCCCAGGCCTGCTTCCAATCGGCGAACTCGCCGTAGCTGCGCACCGTGACGCCCGCGCGCTTGGCGAAGTCCCAGATGTAGCCGTCGGGCGGCGCGGCGAAGTTGCCGAACGGGCCGCGCATCGTCCAGCCGCCCTCGCTGAGATAGATGGCGCCGCGGCCGCCGTAATTGGTCGGCCAGATCTTCTCGACGACGTCGGTCGCGTAGGCGGCCGTGGAGTATGCGTGGCCGTCCATGCTGACCTCGGCGTCCACGTAGAAGTTGTCGAAGAGAACGAAGTCCTCGACCAGGGCGTGGGCGTTCGGCGTGACCTTCGCGCCGAACAGCGTGATGTTGGGGTCGCCGTTGCCGCGTGCGACGTCGCCGAGGACCTGGTCGTAGGTGCGATTCTCGCGAATGACGTAGAAGACGTACTTGATGGGCGACGGCTGGCCGACCCGGCCCGGGATCGGCGAGGCCTTTGGCGCCTCGGCCGGTGCGAGGCGGTTCGCCTCCGTGTACCGCACGAGTTCGTAGACCTTCTTGGTCATCGCCGCCAGCGTCGCGTCATCGGGCACCGGCACGATCGATAGCGAGCCCTGCAGCATCGAGCCGGTGTACTGGAAGTCACCGTACGGCCCGCGCGGGTTGGCCATGCTGGTGAGCCCCTTGCCGCTCAGTACGAGGATCCGCGTGCCGTCGGGGGTGAACTGCACGGCGGTGGGGTACCAGCCTGTCGGGACGAAGCCCTTGACCTCGCTGCGCCCGGGGGTGGCGACGTCCACGACCGCCACCGTGTTGTTGTCGGCGTTGGCGACCAGCAGGGATCGCCCGTCGGGCGAGAGCGCCAGGGCGTTCGGGGTGCTGCCCACCGGGGCCTTCGGGTAGAGCGACACCGAGATCTGTTCGCGCGCGCTGCGGTCGGCGAGCTCGACCACCCAGACGGCGTTCGTGTTCGCGCACGCGACGAACAGGCGCTGGCCGTCGCCGGAGAGCAGCATCGCGTTCGGGTGCTGGCCCACCTCGATCTCGCCCGTCTGTTCCAGCGTGGCGGGGTCGAACACCAGCACCTTCCCGCCGCCCCAGAGCGACACGAACAGCGTGCGGCCGTCGGGGGAGAGGAGGCACGTGTAGGGTTCGGCCGGGAGGGTCACCGTCTGGCGGACGCGGCCGCGATCGAGATCGACGGCCGAGAGCGCGGTCCCCATCACGTGAACCGCGTAGAGCGTCCTGCCGTCGGCCGCCACGGCGATCCCGCCGATGAACCCGGCGTTCTCGAGGCCTCCGTTCACGCTCCGCTCGGGCCGTCCGAGAATGTGGGTGCCGATGAGCGCGAGGCGGTTGTCCATCCACGAGAACTCGTTCACGCTGTTCTGCCCTGCGCCCGAGGAGTACAGCCGCCTTCCGTCCGGATGCCACGCAAGGCCGAGCCACGCGTGGTCCACCGACACGCGCGCCTTGACGTACCGGTTCTCGAGATCGACCACGGTGAGCGTCGGCTTCGCCCAGCCGTTGTTGGTGACGATCAGGTGCCGCCCGTCCGGGGTCAGGACC
Source organism: uncultured Acidobacteriota bacterium (assembly GCA_963813585.1). GTDB lineage: Bacteria > Acidobacteriota > Vicinamibacteria > Vicinamibacterales > Fen-181 > JARKSS01. Next base: position 4,040,077 of record CAWEZL010000001.1, on the reverse strand, counting down.
ATGTTCAGCGGCAGGTCGCCGATCACGAGGTGCTCCCCGGCGGGCGCGATCTTCCATCCGTTCGGCAGAAGCGTCACGCCTGCGCCGAGCACGCCGGGACGGGTGGGAGGCGGCGCGCCCCGCTGCGCCTTCGGCACCAGCACCACGATGCCCGTGAAGAAGATGATTCCCGCCACCAGCCACGCCGCGCGCTTCATGTGTCCCCCTTCGCCCGCCAATCCTACTGGACAACCGCCGCCCGGCGCAAAAAGGCCGCCGCGCACATGGTAGAGTGCTCGCATGCGCCCACAGGTGATTGGCGCCTGCCTTGCGCTCCTGCTCGTCGCGGCGCCAGGGGCGGCGGCCGTGCTCGTGCCGGCGGAACTCGGCGAGCTGGCCCGCGAGGCCCGGGTGATCGTGCACGGGCGTGTCGTGAGCGTCCAGGGGGTGTGGACCGCCGGGCGCCGTACGATCGAGACGGTCGTGACGATGGAGGTCACGACCGCCCTGAAGGGCCAGCCGGGTCGCGAGGTCAGCCTCCGGGTGCCGGGAGGCGAGCTGGGGCGGTACCGCAGCGTCCTGGTCGGCGCGCCCGTGTTCCGCGAGGGCCAGGAAGTCATCGTGTTCCTCGGCGGAGCCGGCCCGTCGCTGCCTCATCTCCTCGGCTTGGGCCAGGGCGTGTACCGCGTGCGACGGGATCCCCGTTCGGGAGCCGCCCTCGTGGCCCCACCTTTCGTCGCATCGGCCGACGCGACGGCCATCCGTGTCCAGCGGGGCGACCCGGCGAGGCGGACGGTCAGCCTCGAGGAGTTCTCGCGACAGGTGCAAGGGGCCATCGGCCCCTCGACCGGGCGGGATCGGGGAGAGCGGCGGCCGGCCCCCGGAAGGAACTCGCGGTGAAGCGCGCGCTCCTGCTGTGCGCGGCGCTGCTGGCCGCCCACGTGTCGGCCTCGGTGCACGCCTACCAGATCTACGGCGTGACGGTGGATGGCCGCGTTGTCGAGCTGAAGTGGGCGTCCCAGCCGGTCCGCTACTACATCACCAACCGCGGCGTCCCGGGCCTGTCGCCCGAGGACTTCCGCGGCGCCGTCTCGCGGGCGTTCGCGTCGTGGCAGGGAGCCGCCGGGTCGGTGGCGAACGCCGAGTTCGTCGGCTTCACATCGGCCGAGCCGTTCGACGACGATGGGCGCGTGACGCTCGGTTTCCTCGACCGCCCCGACCTGGATCGTGTGCTCGGGGCCACCAGCTTCCTGGTGGACCGGGTCACGGGAGAGATCGTCGAGTCGGACATCTTCTTCAACTCGGCCTTCTCCTGGTCGGTCGCCGGCGGAGGCGAGAGCGGCCGCTTCGACCTGGAATCGATCGTCCTTCACGAAACGGGGCACCTGTTTGGCCTCGGCCACTCCGCGCTCGCCGAGACGGAGCTCTTCTCGGGTGGCCGCCGCGTCATCGCGGCCGAAACCGTGATGTTCCCCATCGCCTTCTCGGCAGGGACGACAACCGGGCGCACGCCGAGGACCGACGATGCCGCCGGGCTGTCGCAGCTCTATCCCGACGCTGGCGCCGCCGAGAACACCGGGACCATCAGCGGCCGCGTCACGCGAGACGGCAGCGGCGTGCTCGGAGCCCACGTGGTCGCCTTCAACCCGAAGACAGGGGCACTCGTCGGGGGCTTCAGCGTGAACGCGGAGGGGCGTTTCGTCATCGGCCGGCTCGCACCCGGGACCTACGTCCTGCGGGCCGAGCCGATCGACGACGCCGACCTGGACAGCTTCTTCGACGACGCAACCGGCGTCGATGTCGACTTCCGGGTGGCGTACTACGAGGCGATGGTGATCGTTCCGCGGGGAGGCGGCGCTCCCGAGGTCGAGGTCAAGGTGGTGGCGAAGTGATGAGCGTGCGGACGGGTGTCCGCGCGGCGATTCCCCTCGTCCTCGCGCTGGCCCTGTCGGCCAGTACCGGCGCCAGCCAGGCGAGGCCCGCGCAGAAGCCGGCGGCCAAGCCCGCGCCGCAGGCCCGGAAGCCGCTCCCCTCGCGGCCGGTCGTCCTGCCCGCCTCGCGCCGACCCGGTCGCCGCGGGTCGTTCGAGGTGGCCGCGGCCGCGCTCTGGCTGGGCCCGGGAACGGCTGGCACGAGCGCCGCGAACCTGAGCGAGAATCAGCAGGGCAGCCCGGCCCCGGGATTCACCTGGTTCCGCACGCGCGGCGAGTACGCCTCGTCGGCTGGCGTCCGCGCGGCCGTCGGGTACAACCTGACGCGCACCTTCGCAGTGGAAGGGGGCTTCGCGTATTCCCCGTCCAACATCCGCTTCGTCGTGACCGACGACACCGAGCTCGGCTCGGGCTTCACCTCGCCCAACCAGCGGCTGTCGGAGTATTTCATCGACGCCGCGTTCGTGGCGCACGTCGCTCCGCTGGCCTTCGCCGGCGGCCGGGCGAGGCCCTTCGTGCTCGGGGGCGGCGGATACCTGCGCCAGCTGCACTCCGGCCGGACGGCGGTGGAGACGGGCCAGGTGTACTACGCGGGCGGAGGCGTGAAATACCTCCTGCCGCCGCGGGCGCGCGGCTTCGTGCGCGCGTTCGGCCTTCGGATCGACGGCCGGCTCCTGGTGCGCGCCGGCGGGTGGGATTTCGGCACCGACCAGACCCTGTCGCCAGTTGCGTCCGCCGGGATCATGGCCGCGTTCTGAGCCAGGCCGCCGGGCACGGGCCCCTCACCTTCAGCGGCCTGCAAGGCGAACGGACTCGTTGACGCGCTGGAGGGCCTCGCGGTAAGTGCCAAGCTCGGCGGTCGGCGCGACGCCGACGCTGTAGAACAGGTTCCCGTCCTCCAGCAGCGTGGTCGTCACGATCACGGCCTCGTCGCGGCCGCTGGACGGCGAGGCGTTGCGCAGCGTGATCCTGAGGCCGTCGCGACCGCCGAAGCTCACTGGCTGGCTGCCGCCCTCGGTTCGCAGGCCCGGGTTGCTGCGGGAGAAGGCGGAGACCAGCGACGCGGTGGCCTCCCCGAGGTCGCCGCCGTCGTTGCCCGCGACGCCGAACTCGATCCCGTGGGTGAACACGTCCCGCGCGCCCGAGGCGGCCGACGCTCCTTCCGGCGCGAAGCGAATCGAGTTCCCTTCCGCGACCTGGCGCCAGTTCCCGGGCACGCTCACCTGGAACAGCTCGCCGACCGAGTAGCTTCGGAACTCGCGCGACGGCGGCTCGACGTTGGCCGATGGCGCCCCTGAGGTGCCGACGGCGCCGCCGCCGGCCTCGGCCCGCCGGGCGATCTCTTCGCGCGACGGCGCCCGTGGCATCCGCTCGAGGCGCGCCTGCACGCCGCGCAGCTCGCCCGGCGACGGGGCGGAACCCTGCACCTGCAGCACCTGCGCTTCCTTGCGGATCGCCTCCTGACGGTTTCCCGGGTCGGGGTGGCTGCTCAGCCACTCGGGGCCGCGCGGGCCGCCCTGCTTCTGGATCGTCTCGAACATGCTGGCCATCTGCATCGGGTCGTACCCGGCGCGGGCCATGATCTGTGCGCCGAGGATGTCGGCCTGGCGCTCGTACTCGCGGCTGAATCGGAGGAACGCGGCGCCCAGGCCGAACTGGCTGCCCTGCGCGATCACGGCGCCCGCCGTGCCGCCGACGACCGCGCCGAGCACCTGGCCGGCAATCTGCCCGAGCTGGTATTTCGTGGCCTTGCTCGCCTGCGCCGTCCCGTGCCGCAAGACGACGTGGCTCAGCTCGTGCGCCATCACGCCGGCGACCTCGCCCTCGGACCGGGCGGCCGCAATCATCCCACGGTGGACGTACATCGGGCCGCCGGGCAAGGCGAACGCGTTGATGTCTCGCGCGTTCACCACCGAGAAGTCGTAGCGAAACTCCGGGTGGCGGAACTGCGGCGGGACGGCGCTCACCAGCCGGCGGCCGATACGGTCGACGAAGGCGTCGATCTCCGCGTTGCGGAGCAGGGGCATCTCATGCTCGACCTGCTGCGCGGCCTCCCGGCCAAGCTTCACGTCCTCGGCCGGGGAGAACTTGTTGTCGGGGGCCTCGATGGGGGTCTGCGCGGTTGAGGCCGCGCCGAGCAGCAGCACGAAGGCCGACGCCCGGACATGACTGCGTAATCCGAAGGGGCTCGAACGTCTCATGCCCCGGGTAGTGCAAAAGGCGTGACAGGTATCAAGCCGGGCTGAAGCCTTGCTCCACCGGAGAGAAGGTCTTGCCGACGGCGGCGAGGATGGGGCGGAGGCTGCGGGCGAGAGCGGAGAAGCGATCGAGCGTCAGCGACTGGAACCCGTCGCTCAGCGCGGCGGCGTGGTCGGGATGCACCTCGACCATGATACCGTCGAGGCCGGCTGCGGCTGCGGCCAGGCACATCGGTCCCACCAGCTCTGGCCGTCCCGTCGCGTGGGACGGATCGATCAGGACCGGGAAGGGGGAATGCTGGCGCGCCCAGACGGCGCCGGCCAGGTCGAGGGTGTTGCGCGTCTCGGCCTCGAAGGTGCGGATGCCGCGCTCGCACAGGACGATTGATTCGTTGCCGCCGGCGACGACGTATTCCGCGGCCAGGAGCCACTCGCGCAGCTGGGCGGCGAAGCCGCGCTTCAGCACGATCGGGATGCGCGTTCGGCCCAGCTCCTTCAGCAGGTAATAGTTGTGCATGTTGCGCGAGCCGACCTGCAGCGCGTCGGCGTGCGGCGCCAGCACCTCCACCTGCTCGATTGCGGCCACCTCGACGACGAAGGGGAGGCCGGTCTCGCGGCGGACCTCGTCCACGTAGTCGAGCGCCGGGGCACCCAGTCCCTGGAAGCTGTGGGGATCGGTGCGCATCTTGAACACGCCGCCGCGCAGCACCGAGGCGCCCTCCGCCCGCACGTGCCGCGCGACGGTCAGGAACTGGTCGCGCGACTCGATCGCGCAAGGGCCGGCCACCACGGTGAACGACTCACCGCCGACCACCGCGCCGCCCACTCGAACGGGCCTGGTCACGGCCGGCACCCGCCACTGTCCTCCCACGGCATCCAACCGATCATGGTAACGGCTTGCCGGCTCGCTGTCGATATAATCAGGCCGGAATGACCCCGGAGCCCGCCGCCGTCGCGTTCCTCCAGCTCGATGCGCAGACGTTCGCCTGCGTGGAGGGGCCGCTCGCGCCCGTGGCGGCGCCGCCGTCGAATGCGGCCGCCCTTCTCGCGCCGCACTTCTCGCTCGACCCTCGGCACGGGTGGTGGTGGGGGAGCGAGGGCGCGGTCGTGCGCCGCATGGACCGGGCGGAGTGGAGCGCGCGCTTTCCCCCGGCCTGCGACGCGCTGGCCCCGCTCCCCTGGGAGTTGCCGGAGGAAGCCCGCTTTCGAAGCGCGTTCGACAACCTGTCTGAGAGGCTGCGGACCGGCCGGCTGCGGAAAGGGGTGCCGATCACGCGGATGCGGGCCCGCCTGGCGGACGACGAAGCAGAGCGGTGGTTTCGCCGCCTGCTCGCGCGCGTGCCCTCCCTGCCCGCGAGCGTGATCGCGTACGGGGTCTTTCTCCCGGCCGCGGCTGGCCGCGGTCCCGAGTTCGTCGTCGGCGCGACCCCCGAGCTGCTCTTCGAGGCCTTCACCGACGGGCGCGTGCGAACCTCCGCGGTGGCCGGGACGAGACTGGCAGCGCCGGGCGCCGAGGCCGACCTCGCGTCCAGCGAGAAGGACGGGGCCGAGCACCTGGAGGTCGTGGACGACCTGCTCGCGCAGGCGCGACACTGGGGAACGCCGCGCGCGGGGTTGACCGCGGCGCGACAGTTCGGGGGATTGGTGCACCTGGTGACGGAGATCGACGTCGAGCCGCGCACTCGGCCCGACTTCGAGGGGCTCGTGCGCGCGCTGCACCCGACGCCGGCGCTCGGCGCGGCGCCGCGCGGGGCCGAGGCGGCCGCGTGGCTGCGCGGGATCGATCCGGCCGGCGACCGCCGGCGTTTCGGCGCGCCGTTCGGCATCCGCTGGCCTGGCGGTGAAGGACGGGCGGCGGTTGCGATTCGCAGCCTCCAATGCTCCGGCGGCCACGTCGAGATCTGGGCGGGGTGCGGCGTCGTGGCGGCCAGCGAGTACGAGGCCGAGTGGAGCGAGATCCTCCAGAAGATGGAGGCCGTGAGGTCACTGTGGGGAGTGTGAACCAGTCGCTGGCGCTCGAGGTGGTCGAGGCGCTCCGGCGCGCCGGCGTGCGGACCTTCTGCCTCTGCCCGGGGGGGCGCAACGCCCCGCTGGTCGAGGCGCTCGAACCGCTGCGGCAGGACGAGGTGGAGGTGCTCGACTTCTTCGACGAGCGCGCCGCCGCCTTCTTTGCGCTCGGGCGCGCGCGCCGCGACGGCCGGCCCGCGGCCGTCGTCACCACCTCCGGCACCGCGGCCGCCGAGCTGTTGCCCGCCATGGTCGAGGCGTACTACCAGGGGGCGCCACTGCTCGCGGTGACGGCCGACCGCCCGCAGTCGTTCCGGGGGACAGGGGCGCCGCAGAGCATCGAGCAGGCCGGCTTGTTCGGCGTCTACGCGCGCCAGGCCGTCGACCTCGATGGCCCGGGGACGCGCTGGCGAATCGACCCCTGCTGCTGGCCCGTTCACCTGAACGTCGCCTTCGACGAGCCGCTGCTCGAGGGGTGGGGGTCCGACACGACCGCGCGCCCGCCTTCTGGCCCGATCGAACTGCCGGCCGCCGAGGCCGTCTCCGATGTCGGGCCCGTCCTGGCCGTCGCGGCCTCGATCCGTCGGCCGCTGGTCATCCTGGGCGCCATCGGGACGGTCGAGGACCGCGAGGCGGCCGCGCGGTTCTGCGCGGGCGTCCGCGCGCCGGTCCTCGCCGAGGCCGCGTCGCAGCTGCACGACCGCGTCGGCGACCTGTTGCTGAAGGGCGGCGAGGCGGTGGCGGCCGCCGGCCTGCGCCGCGGGTGGTTCGACGGGGTCGTTCGCGTGGGCGACGTTCCGTCCTTCCGCCTCTGGCGCGACCTCGAGCGACGGCCCGAGCTGGCGGTGTTGTCGGTCTCGCGCCTGCCGTGGCGGGGGCTGACGCATGGCGTGCACGTGCACGTTCCGCGCGGCGCGCCGCTCCCCCTGGACGGCCTGGCGGGATCCGATCGCGACCGACAGCGCGTCCGAGGATCTGCGGGCCGAAGACGCGCGTGTCGCCTCCGCCGTGGAGAGGCTGCTGAAGCGGTTCCCGCGGTCCGAGCCCGCCATGGTCCGCCAGCTCTCGGAGAGCATTCCCGCCGGGTCGTTCGTGTACCTCGGAAACAGCCTGCCCATCCGCGAGTGGAACCAGTTCGCCGTGGACCGCGGCTTCGAGTATCGGGGCCAACCGCGGCGCCAACGGGATCGACGGCCAGCTGTCGACCTTCCTCGGCTGGGCCGGCTCGGAGCAGGAGAACTGGGCGGTCGTGGGCGACCTCACCGCGCTGTACGATTTGCCGTCGCTCTGGGCGCTCGCACACGCCTCGGGCCCGGTGCGCATCGTCGTGATCAACAACGGCGGCGGGCGCATCTTCCGGCGGATCTTCAGGAACCCGCGCTTCCAGCACGACCACGCGCTGTCCTTCGACCTCTGGGCGCGGATGTGGGAGGTGGCCTACAGGACCCGACCCAGGGCTGGTGCCGGCGCAGGGACCGGTGGTGGTGGAGCTGAGGCCCGAGCAGGTGGAGACGGATCGATTCTGGGAAGGGTACGACACCGTGGTGGCTGGTGACCAGGCGGCCGCGGGAACAGGGGTCGGGTGACGCAGAACGTCGAACGGGTTCGGAGAATGCGGCCAGCGAGGGGAGGCAATGTGGTTCGGGTGATCGCGCTGCACGGGTTTCTGGGGCGGGCGGCCGACTGGGACGGGCCAAGGGTGGCCATGCCGTGGGCGGAGGTCGAGGCGGTGGACCTGTGGCCGCTGGCCGGCGGGTCCCTCGTCGGTCCCCCCTGGGCGGAGATCGATCGCATTCTCGAGCGTGAGATCATCGAGCGGGCGCGCCACGAGCCGCTGGTTCCCACCATCGTCCTCGCCTACTCGTTCGGGGCGCGCCTGGCGCTGGCCGTCGAGGCCCTCGCGCTCGGCACGCTGGCGGTGGCCGGCGTCTGCCTGGTGTCGTGCCATCCCGGCCTGGCCGAAGATGATCTGGACGCGCGGGCGCAGCGCCGGGTGGCCGACGAGGAGTGGGCCAAGCGGTTCGAGTCCGAGGCCGAAGGGGCGGTCCGGCGGGCCTGGGACGCCCAGCCGGTGCTCGCGCCTTCCACCTCGGCGCCGGGCCGCTCAGAACCGCCCGGGGGTGAGCCTACGCTGCCGGCGCCTCGCAACATGCTCGCGGCCGCGATGCGGCGGTACTCGCTGGCGGGGCAGCCCGACTTCTCGCCGCGCCTGAACCGGTGGCGGACGCCCCTGCTGTGGGTGACGGGCGAGGATGACTGGAAGTACGGCGACCTGGCAGGCTGGCTGCAACGGAGCGGCGCGCGGGCCGCGTTCGCCTCGTGTCCGCACGCGGGGCATCGCGTGCCCTGGGACAACCCCGACGGGTTCGCCGCCATCGTGCGGCGCTGGCTGGCCGGCGTTCCCGGCATCGAGACATAAATCGTTCGGGACGAATTTCAGTTTCTGCCACCTCTGGACCATGGGTGGCAGAAACTGAAATTCGTCCCGAACGATTTGCAGCGCGGAGAGACACCATGTGGACGGTGATCAAGCAGTACGAAGACATCCTGTTCGAGCGGACCGCCGACGGGATCGCGAAGATCACGATCAACCGGCCCGAGCGGCGCAACGCCTTCCGGCCGAAGACGGTGCAGGAGATGATCGACGCCTTCGCCATCAGCCGCGAGGACGCCGAGCGATCGGCGTCGTCGATCCTGACCGGTGCGGGCGACAAGGCCTTCTGCTCGGGCGGCGACCAGAAGATCCGCGGCGACCAGGGCTACGTGGACGAGGCGGGGCGTGCCGCGGCTCAACGTGCTCGACCTGCAGAAGCAGATCCGGGCGCTGCCGAAGCCGGTCATCGCGATGGTCGCCGGCTACGCCATCGGCGGCGGCCACGTCCTGCACGTCGTGTGCGACCTGACGATCGCCGCCGACAACGCGATCTTCGGCCAGACGGGCCCGAAGGTCGGCTCGTTCGACGGCGGCCTCGGCTCGAGCTACCTGGCGCGCATCGTCGGCCAGAAGAAGGCGCGCGAGATCTGGTTCCTGTGCCGGCAGTACAACGCGCAGCAGGCGCTCGACATGGGGCTGGTGAACGCGGTCGTGCCGCTCGCCGACCTGGAGACGCGTGACGCTCGAGTGGGCGCGCGAGATGCTGGCGCACTCGCCGCTCGCGCTGCGCTGCCTGAAGGCCGCGCTGAACGCCGACTGCGACGGCCAGATCGGCCTGCTCGACCTCGCCGGCAACGCCACGCTGCTCTACTACATGAGCGAGGAGGCGCAGGAAGGCAAGAAGGCCTACCTCGAGAAGCGGAAGCCGAACTTCCGCAAGTTCCCGCGCCTGCCGTGATGCGACGCGCCGCCGCTCGCGTCCCCGTCGCCCTGGCTGCTGGCCGCGCGTCCGAAGACGCTGACCGCCAGCCTGGCGCCCGGTCATCGTCGGCACCGGCCTGGCGGCCGGGCTTTCGGCTCGCGCCGGCCCGGCCTGTGGCTCGCGCCGGTGGCGCTGCTGTCCGCGACGCTGCATCCAGGTCGGCGACGAACCTCGTCAACGACGCGGCCGACTTCGAGAAGGGCGCCGACACCGCCGAACGCCTCGGGCCGACCCGCGTGACGCAGAGCGGCCTGCTGCCACGGGCGGCACGTGATGCTGCGCGGCCGCGGTGTTCTTCCTCGTCGCCACGCTGCTCGGGATCCCGCTGGTCGCTGGCGGGCGGCGTCCCGATCCTCGTCATCGGCCTCCTCTCGCTGGTCGCCGGGTACGCCTACACGACCGGCCCGTTCCCGCTCGCCTACCGCGGGCTCGGCGAGATCTTCGTGATCCTCTTCTTCGGCTTCGCGGCCGTGAAGGGGATGGCGTACGTGCTGGCCGGGGCGGGGCTGTGGCCGTGGGCGGAACTGGCGGCGTTGCAGGTCGGACTCCAGAGCGCCACCCTGCTGGCGGTCAACAACGCCCGGGACATCGCCGGCGACCGCAAGGCCGGCAAGCGGACGCTGGCCGCCCGGTTTGGCCTCGGGTTCGCCCGGGCCGAGATCGCGGCGCTCGTCGCGCTGCCGTTCCTGCTCGGCGCCTCGGGTGGTTTGCGGCCGGTCGGCCGGGCGCCGCGCTGCTGCCCCTGGCAGCGCTGCCGATCGCCATCCGACTGGTCGCGCGGCGTCTGGAGCGAGCCGCCGAGCCGCCGCTTCAACGTGTTCCTGGCGCAGAGCGCGCTGCTGCAGCTGGTGTTCTCCGCGCTGCTTGCGACCGGGCTCGTCCTGGCGGGCGCTGACGTGCACGGCTGCTCGCGCCGCCCGGGCTTCGACCTCGAGCTGGCGGAGACCCTCGACTGGGCCAGCGGAGGCCGCCCCGTTGATCCTCGCCAACCCCGAGTGGGTGCGGCGGCGACCCGGCCGCCGTCGAGGCTGCACGAGCGCGTCGCTGCCGGACCTCGCCGGGCACGTCTTCGTCGCGACGTCCGGTCGACCAGCCGGGGCGACCGGCGTGCAACCGCGCTGGGTGGCGCTATCGAAGCACGCCGTCCTCGCCTCGGCCGCCGCCGTCAACGACCACCTCGAGGCCGCGCTCGAACGACGTCTGGGCGCACGCGCTGCCGCTCTTCCACGTCGGCGGCCTGGGCATCCTGGCTCGCGCGCGGCTGTCGGGGCCGCCGTCGAGGATGCCGTCGCCGGCCGGTGGGACGCCCGTCGTCTTCCGGCACGCGTTCGACGAAGTGCGCGCGACGCTCACCGCGCTCGTGCCCTCGCAGGTGCACGACCTGGTGGCGGCCGGGCTCCTCGCGCCGCCGACGCTCCGCGCGATTGTCGTCGGAGGCGGCGCGGCTCGACCCCGAGCTCTGCGAGCAGGCGCGCGGCGCTCGGCTGGCCGTGTCTTCCCAGCTATGGCCTCACCGAAACGGCGTCGCAGGTGGCCACCGCCCCGCTCGACTGCGGCTCGTCCCGGCACGCTACCCGCGGCGCTCCCGCTGCTCCGCGCACGCGGAGGCACGAGTGGACGACGAGGAGCGCCTGGTCTCGATTCGCGCGACGTCGCTGCTGACCTGCTACGCGGAGATCGAGCGGGGATGCCGGCGCGGGCGTGGGACCCGAAGACGCGGACGGCTGGCTCACGACCGACGACCTGGGGACGCGTGCACCGAAGGGGGCTGGAGGTGCTGCGGGCGCGCGGCGGACTCGGTGAAGGTGCTCGGGGAGCTGGTCTCGCTGCCGCGCGTGGAGGAGGCCGCGCGCCGCTGGGCGGCGCAGGAGCCGCTGCTGGCGGGTTCCACGTGGATCTGGCCGTGGTCGGCGCTGCCGCACGCGAGGCTCGGCCACGAGCTGGTGCTGGCCGTGGCGCATCGCGGCGACTGGCGCGGTCCGCCGGCGCCCGACGGCGCTCCGGCGATCGCTGACCGCGTTCTGCCGCGACGCGCTGCTGCCGTACGAGCAGCTCCGGCGCGTCGCGTGGGTGGAGGCGCATCCCGCGCACGGCGCTGGGGAAGTGCCGGCGCCGCTGCTACTCGCCCGCAGGTGGGTCCCGCATCGCCGGCAGACCGTCCGATCGACGGGATCGGGACCTTGCTGAAGGTGGCCGGGTCGGTGAAGACGTGCGCCACGCGCGTCTCGGCGCACAACCGGTCGCGCTCGGCGTCGCCCTCGCTCGACGAACCGCGTCCGCACCTCGAACGAGGCTGGACTCCCCGATCCGACGATCACCTCGCATCTCGGCGACGTCGCCGGTCAGTGCCGGGCTGTCATCGGCCCGAGTAAGGTCGCTTCGGCGTGCCGGATGGGGACGATGAAGTCGTCCGATCGGAACCAGTCGTCCCAGCCGGGCCACGAGCCCCGGCGACGACGAACTCCTCGAACACGCGGTGCGCCAGTGTCATGGATCCGTCCGTAGAAGAGGATGCCGCCCGGGTCGGCCTCGTCGAAGTGTACGGTGACTGCGGCGAAACGGCATGCATCTGCCGGCATTGTTCGTTCTCCGATTGTCCCCGGCCTCAGCTACTGGTCAGGCTCCGGATCAGCGTCAGCAGCATCCCGATCGCCACCTCGTTGTGGCCGCCCCGCGGGATGATGATGTCCGCGTACCGCTTGCTCGGCTCGACGAACTCCAGGTGCATCGGCTTCACCGTGCTCAGGTACTGCTCGATCACCGACTACATCGTCCGGCCGCGCTCGGCCACGTCGCGCTGCAGCCGCCGGATGAACCGGGTGTCGTCGTCGGTGTCCACGAACACCTTCACGTCCATCAGGTCGCGCAGCGCGGCGTCGGTGAAGATCAGGATGCCCTCGACGATGATGGCGCGGCGGCGGCTCGACGTGCTCGGTGGCCTGCTTGCGGGCGTGGCGGGCGAAGTCGTAGACGGGCAGCTCGACCGCCCGGCCCGCCGCAGCTGGTTCACGTGGCGGACCATGCAGGTCGGTTTCGAGCGAGTCGGGGTGGTCGTAGTTGAGCGCGGCCCGCTCCTCGAGGCGCAGTTCCGGGTGGTCGCGGTAGTACCGGTCGTGCTCGAGCACCACCACCTGGTCGCTCGCCGAGGCTGTCGGCGATCTTCCTCACCACCGTCGTCTTGCCGGAGCCCGACCCGCCCGCCACGCCGATGACCACCGGCCCGTTCATCGAGGTCTCCGTTTCAATCCCATCGGCGGGTGTCCTCCGCGTGGGGCGGAGGCGGCCGCGGGGCGTCGGCCGGTGGGTCAGTTACGATTTTTCACCGGAGTTCGGCTACCCTTGTACTGGCGCCCGTTTTGCTCGCCCGAGCAGCATAGCAGGGTACGGGCCGGCGGGTTCGGTCACGAGAAAGGTGGGTGGAGCGTGAAGCGGAGCATGATGGCGGCGTGCGCGGCCCTGGCCGTGGCCTTGGTCTCTCAGGCGGGCCTCTTCGGGCAGACCCCGGACAAGAAGCCGGTCAACCTGCCCGAGCGCTTCCGCGCGTTCGTGGCGAACCTCGGCGATGTCCGGACGACCGCGGACAACCGGATGATGGAGTGGCAGATCAGCCGTTGGACGACCAGCGAGGACGAGCAGAAGCTGTTCGACGCCTTGAAGGAGAAGGGGCCCAGGGCCATGCTGGACGTCATGCAGGATCTCCCGAAGACGGGGTGGATCCGCTCGCAGGGCGGCCTGTCGTACGACCTCCGTTTTGCCAGGGAGAGCCCGGGCAAGGACGGCGGGCGGCAACTCACGCTCATGACCGACCGCCAGATGGGGTTCTGGGAACTGTCGGGGAGCACGGTGAGCCGCGACTACCCGTTCACGGTCGTGCAGTTGTCGTCATCGAAGGACGGCAAATGGGAGGGGTCGATGACGTTGGCCACCAAGATTGAGATCCAGGCCGGGATCCTGGTCTTCGAGGACCTGTCGACGCGGCCCATCCAGCTGATGTCGATCACGACGGGAAAGGGAAAGTGAGTTCAGGCCGCGCCGGCGGCCTGTTCACGACATCAGGCCGCAGATGGCGACGACATTGACGATGTCGTCGACGCTGCAGCCGCGTGACAAATCGCAGTACGGCTTCCGCAGGCCCTGCACGATCGGGCCGACCGCCTCGGCGCCGCCGATCCGCTCGGTCAGCTTGTAGCCGATGTTGCCGGCGTCGAGGTCGGGGAACACCAGCACGTTCGCCCGCCCGGCGACGGGCGATCCCTTGCACTTCCGTTCGCCGATGGCCGGCACCAGCGCGGCGTCGGCCTGCATCTCCCCATCCACCGCCAGTTGCGGCTCGCGCTCCCGCACGAAGCGGGTCGCCTGCCGCACCTTGTCCACGCGCGGGTGCTCGGCGCTCCCCTTGGTCGAGAACGAGAGCATCGCCACGCGCGGTTCGAGACCGGCGACCGCCTGGAAGTTCCTGGCCGACGTGATCGCGATGTCGGCCAACTGCGTGTCGTTCGGGTCTGGATTCACCGCGCAGTCGGCGAAGCAGAGCAGCCGGCCGTCGGGCAGCACCATGACGAAGTAGCTGCTGACGATGGAGATGCCCGGGGCGACGCCGACGGTGTGGATGGCGGCCCGGATCACGTCGCCCGTCGACGACACGTTGCCGCCGACGGTGACGGCGACGCGGCCGGTGTCGAGCAGCAGGCCCGCGAAGTAGAGCGGCTGGCGCACGAGGGCGTCGGCCTGCTCGGGGGTCAGCCCCTTCGCCTTGCGCTTCTCGAACAGCAGGGCGGCGAACTCGCCGTGCCACGGGCTGTCGGCCGGGTCGGCGATCTCGATGCCGGCCAGGTCGACCTGGTTCGCGGCGGCGAGCGAGCGGATGGCGTCCCCGGCGCCGACGAGCACGGGCTCGGCGAGGCGGTGGTCGCGGAGGAACGCGGCGGCGCGCAGCACGCGCACGTCCTCGGCGTCGGGCAGCGCCGCCCGGACGGGGCGGGCGGCGGCCTTGGTGCGGATGTCGGTGATGAATGGGTTCATAGCAGGGAAGTGCCGGCTAGCACGGGAACGGCAGCGACTTGACGGCCCGGACGGTGTCGCGGGCGAGGATCAACTCCTCGTTGGTCGGGATGACGTAGACGGGCACGCGGCTGTCCTCGGAGCTGATCAGCATTTCCTTGCCGCGGACCGCCTGCTCGTTGCGCGACTCGTCGAGCTTCACGCCCAGCCACTCCATGTCGCCCAGCACCTTCCGGCGGATGGTGGACGAATTCTCGCCGATGCCGCCGGCGAAGCAAATCGCGTCGGCGCCGTTCATCTCGGCCAGGTAGGCGCCGACGTACTTCTTGATGCGGTGACAGAACATGTCGATGGCGAGCATGGCGCGCCGGTCCTGGTGCTCGTCGGCCTCGGTCTCGAGCTCGCGCATGTCGTTGGTCAGGCCCGAGATGCCGAGCAGGCCCGAGCGCTTGTTGAGCGTCGAGAAGATCTCATCGAAGCTGCTGCCTTCCTTGTGGACCAGGAAGTCGATGACGGTCGGGATCGATGTCGCCCGACCGCGTTCCCATCATCAGCCCCTCGAGCGGCGTCATCCCCATCGTCGTGTCGAACGACTTGCCGCCCTTGATCGCACAGGCCGAGCAGCCGTTGCCGAGGTGCACCGTGATGATGTTGGTGTCCTGGCGCGACTTGCCGGTCAGCTTCCGGTAGCGGAAGGCGACGTAACGGTGCGAGGTGCCGTGGAACCCGTACTTCCGGACCTTGAAGCGGCGGTACAGCTGGTAGGGGATGGCGTAGAGGTAAGCCTTCTCGGGCATCGTCGAGTGGAAGGCGGTGTCGAAGACCGCCACCTGCGGCACCTGCGGGCCGAACAGCTCGCGGGCGGCGAAGATGCCCTTGAGGTTCGCCGGGTTGTGCAGCGGCGCCAGGTCGATGCAGTCCTGCAGGCCGCCGATCACCGCGTCGTCGATCAGGATGGAGCCCTTGAAGCGCTCCGCCCCGTGGACGACCCGGTGGCCGACCGCGTGGATGTCGCCGAGGTTGGTGATGCCCGGGATCCGCGTCTCGGGCGCCGACATCCACTTGATGATGTACGCCAGCGCCGCCTTGTGGTCGCGCAGCGGGGCGGCGCCCTTGAACGGCGCCTGCTTGCCGACCTGGAGCGTGATGATCGCCTCGCTGGCGATGCGCTCGATCAGGCCCTTGGCCAGCTGCTGGTCGGTGTCTGTCGCAATCTGGTCCTCGTCGGTCGCGATGATCTGGAACTTCAGCGATGAACTGCCGCAATTGAGGACGAAGACGTTCATGATGGGAATCCTGACAGGGGGCGATGAGTTCCCCGAATTATAGTCGGAAAGAGCCCGTCGCCGCGAAGACGCCCCCCGGTTGGGGGTAAAGTAGCCGGAGGTCCCCGGGGGGAGGTGCGCGTGATCGTCAGAGCACGGG
The DNA here is from genome assembly GCA_963813585.1 of uncultured Acidobacteriota bacterium. GTDB lineage: Bacteria > Acidobacteriota > Vicinamibacteria > Vicinamibacterales > Fen-181 > JARKSS01. The sequence goes on along the minus strand of CAWEZL010000001.1, from coordinate 4,024,180 downwards.
CGGTGGGCGCGGCGCTGGCGGTGGCGATGGTGGCCGCGGTGGCAGCGGTCGCGTCAGGGCAGGGGGCGGCAGCGCCAGGGGCGGGTGCCCCGTTGACGGTGACGTCGCCAGGGGGCGGGCTGACGGTGACCATCGGGACGGACGGGGTGCTCACCTGGTCGGTGGCGCACCGCGGCCGCACGCTCGTGCGCCCGTCGCGCCTCGCCCTCACGCTCGGTGACGGTCGCGTGCTCGGTGCGGCGCCGGTCGTGACCGGCACCGCCACTCGCTCGGTGAACCAGGTGCTGAAGCCGACGGTCGCGTACCGCCGCGGGCAGATCGCCGACCGCTGCGAGGAGCGGCGCATCGACTTCGCCGGCGACTTCTCGGTGATCGTCCGGGCCTACGACGACGGGGTGGCGTACCGGTTCGCCACGCGCCTGCCCGGCGAGATCACCGTCCGGGACGAGGACTTCACGCTGGGGTTCGAGGCCGACCACCTTCTGTTCTTCCCGGAGGAGACCAGCTTCCAGTCGCACCAGGAGCGCGAGTACAAGCGGTTGCGGATCGGCGAGATCGGCCCCGCCCGCTTCTCGTCGCTGCCCGCGCTGGTCGTCGTCGAGGGCGGGCCGAAGGTGGCGGTCACCGAGGCCGACCTGTTCGACTACCCCGGCATGGACCTGAAGTCGGGCCCCGAGGTGCACAGTCTTCGCGGCCTCTTCCCCGGCTACCCCCGCAAGGTCCAGCTCGGGCGCGACCGCGACGAGCGAGTGCTCGAGCGCGAGGACTACATCGCACGGACGCGCGGCACTCGCGAGTTCCCGTGGCGGGTGCTGGTGGTTGCCGAGCGCGACGAGACGCTGCTCGACAGCGACATCGTGTTTCGCCTCGCCTCCGAGAGCCAGATCGCCGACACCTCGTGGATCCGGCCGGGGAAGGTGGCCTGGGACTGGTGGAACGCGAACAACGTCTACGGCGTGCCGTTCCGCGCGGGGATCAACACCGATACCTACAAGCACTCCATCGACTTCGCGGCCGAGCACGGCATCCCGTACATCATCCTGGACGAGGGATGGTACAAGCTGGGCGACCTGATGGCGGTCGCGCCCGGGGTCGACATGCCCGCCCTGGCGGCGCACGCCAAGCAGCGCAACGTCGGGCTGATCATGTGGGTCGTGTGGAAGACGCTGGACGAGCAGCTGCAGCCGGCGCTCGACCAGTTCGCGCGCTGGGGCGTGAAGGGGATCAAGGTCGATTTCATGCAGCGCGAGGACCAGTGGATGGTGAACTTCTACGAGCGGGTCGCGCGCGAGGCGGCCGCGCGGCACCTGCTCGTGGACTTCCACGGCGCCTACAAGCCCACCGGGCTGTACCGCACGTGGCCGAACGTGGTGACCAGCGAGGGGGTGCTCGGCCTCGAGCAGAGCAAGTGGAGCACGCTGGCCTCCCCGGACAACGCGGTCACCTTCCCGTTCATGCGGATGCTGGCGGGGCCGGTGGACTATACGCCCGGCGCCATGCAGAACGCGGCGAAGGCCGACTTCCAGCCGATCTTCAACCGGCCGATGAGCCAGGGGACGCGCGCCCACCAGCTGGGCATGTACGTCGTCTTCGAGAGCCCGCTGCAGATGCTGGCCGATTCGCCGTCGAACTACCGGCAGGAGCCGGACAGCCTGGCGTTCCTGTCGGCCGTGCCGTCCGTGTGGGACGAGACCCGGGTGCTCAGCGCGGCGGTGGGGGAGCACATCCTGGTGGCGCGCCGCTCCGGCAAGGAATGGTACGTCGGGGCGCTGACCAGTTGGCAGCCGCGCGACATCGAGGTGGACCTCGGGTTCCTGGGCGCGGGGGCGTACACCGCCGACATCCATCGCGACGGGCCGAACGCGGACCGCGTCGGGGTGGACTACGCCAGGGAGCAGCGCCCGGTCACATCCGCCGACCGCCTGCGGGTGCACCTGGCGCCGGGAGGTGGACTGGCGGTGCGGATCGTGCCCAGGTAGCCGCGCCGGCCCTGCGTTGGCAAGCGGCATGCACCTCTGCCGCGCGTCCCTCGACACGGGGCCGCTGTCGGGCCTCGCTCGGGGCAAGGAGGCTATCGATGAGCTTACGACGAGTCGTCGCCGTGGTGCTGGTCGCGCTGGGTGTGATTGCGCTGGCATGGGGTGGCATCAGCTACACGCGCCGGGAGAAGGTGCTGGATCTCGGTCCGATCGAGGCGTCCACGGAGAAGCGCGAGACCATTCCGCTGCCGCCCATCCTGGGCATCGTCGCGATCGGGGCCGGGGTGATCCTGCTGGCCACCGGCAAGAAGTAGCGTCCGCGTCGCCGCTTCGGGGCTTCGGCGGGACAGCGCGGCTATACTGCTGTTTGGGCTTCCCGTTCACGACTGCCCGGTTCAGGCGCACCACCATCACAAAGGAGATGGCGATGGCTTCGTTCGAGCGACACTGCGACGTCACGTGGGAGGGACCGATTCGCGAGGGCAAGGGTGAGGCGGTGGCCGGGACCGGCGCGTTCACGCTGCCGGTGACGTTCCCGTCCCGCGTCGAGGATCCGGCCGGCAGGACGAGCCCCGAGGAGTTGATCGCCGCGGCGCACGCCGCGTGCTACGCGATGGCCCTCACGGCGGCGCTGGGCCGGCGCAACGCCAGCGCACGGCGGCTCAAGGTGACGGCCACGGTAGGCGCGAACTTCGGCCAGGGCATCACGATCACCTCGTCGCACCTGAAGGTGGTCGCCGAGGGGTTGCAGGGCGTCAGCGCCGCGGAGTTTCCGCAGTTCGCGCGGGAAGCCGAGCAGGGTTGCCCGGTCTCGAACGCGTTGAGGGGCAGCTTGAAGATCGACGTGGACGCCCAGGCGGTGTAGCGCCACCGCCCATGCCCCCCTCACTGCTCGATCTCGCGGGGCGTCCCGTTCCCGACGCCGCGCTCGCCGAGTTCGTCCGAGGGCTGCGGGGTGCAGCCCTCTCGCCATCCGGTGCCGGGTACGACGAGGCGCGCCGGGTGTTCAACGCGATGGTCGATCGCCGTCCCGGGCTCGTCGCGCAACCGCTGGACGCTGCCGACCTGCAGCACGCGGTCCGCTTCGCCCGCCGGCACGGCGTCCTCGTTTCCATCAAGGGCGGCGGCCACTCCGCACCCGGGCACGCCGTCTGCGACGACGGCCTGCTGATCGATCTCTCGCGGATGCGCCACATCACCGTCGATCCCGAGGCTCGCGTGGCCTCGGCCCAGGGCGGTGCCACCTGGGGCGAGCTCGACGCCGCCACCCAGCGGCACGGCCTGGCCGTCACCGGCGGGCGCATCCGGGGCACGGGGATTGGCGGCCTCACGCTGGGCAGTGGCTCGGGGTGGCTCGAGCGGAAGCTGGGCTTCACCGTCGACAGCCTGCTGGCGGCGGATGTCGTGCTGGCGAGCGGCGATTTCGTGCGGGCGAGCGAGCAGGAGCACGAGGACCTCTTCTGGGGCCTGCGCGGCGGCGGGGGCAACTACGGCGTGGTGGCGCGTTTCGAGTACCGGCTCCACCCGGTCGGGCCGCTCGTCTGGGGCGGCATGCTGCTGTTCCCCCGCGACGGGCGGGAAGCGTCGGTGCTCGCGGCTTACCGAGACTTCATGGAGGCAGCGCCAGACGACGTGGGCGGTGCGGCCGCCCTGGTCACCATGCCGCCGCTGCCGATGATCCCCGAGGCGGCACAAGGGAAGGCCGCGTTGGCCATCATCGCCCTGTACTTCGGGCCGCCCGGGGAGGGAGAGCTGGCGTTCGAGCCGATCCTGCGGCTGCGGCCAGCGGCGGCGCTCGTGCAGCCGATGCCGTACCTGGAGGTCCAGGGGCTGCTCGAAGAGGCAAACCCACCCGGGAAGCGCAACTACTGGAAGGCCGATACCTACCGGGCCCTTCCCGACGAGGCAATCGACGCGCTGCTCGCCGCCACGGCGCGGCCGGCCTCGCCGCTCACGGCCGTCCTCGTCCAGCCGATGGGCGGGGCGGCCGCGCGCGTGGCGGACGACGCGACGGCGATGGGATGGCGGCAGGCCAGGTGGTCGCTGCACGTGCTGGGAATGTGGGAGGACCCGGCCGCGGACGCCGACCAGGTGGCCTGGGTGCGGGGCGTGGCCGGTGCGCTGTCACCGTGGGCGCAGAAGGCGACGTACTTGAACTACCTGATGGACGAGGGGGAGGCGCGGGTGCGCGAGAGCTTCGGGCCGCACTACGCGCGGATGGTGGCGCTCAAGAACCAGTATGACCCCGACAACTTCTTCTGCATGAACCAGAACATCAAGCCAGAAGGCAACAGGGCAGACGGTAGAAGATAGGCAGCCTCCTCCATTCGCCATCGTTCGTCCCGCGCGGCCGAAGGCCGAGCGGTTACCTCTTCCCGATCTGCAGGAACGCGAGCTGCTGGGCGGCGAGTTCGTCGGCGTGGCGCAGCAACACGTCCGCCGACCGGTCGCCGTACTTCTGCCGCACGTCGACCAGGTCGCGGGCGTCGGTGAAGGCCTTCATCATCTTGTCGGCCTCGACCCGCGCGGCCGCGCGGTCGCCCTCCGGCATCGCGTCGATGGCCGCCTTCTGGCCGGCCGCGATCTCGGCCAGTTGCTTGTCGCCGCCCATCTGGTTGAAGAGCAGGCGGACGTTGGCCGTCATCGAGACGGCATCCTGCACGGCCTCGAACTGCGGCTCGCTCATCCCCAGCTCCCGGCGCTTCGCCCCGAGCTTCTCGCCCATCTCCTTGCCGTACTGGTCGGCGATGCCGACCTGCTGCAGCGCCTTCGCCGTGTCGCCCCTGGCGCTCTCGGCGTTCTGGCGGGACTTTTCGGCGTACTCCCTGACGATGCGGATGTTCTCCTTCTGGTACTCCATGTAGCTCGCCACCAGCGCGTCGGTGATCTCGACGGGCTCCGAGGGAGGAGCCGGCTCTGGTTCGGCGGCCGCGGCGGGCTCGGATGCGGCGGGTGCCGAGGCCTCCGCGGACGGCTTCGCCTCGTCTGACTTGCTGCCGCAGGCGGCGAGCAGCGCAGTGGCGGCGAGCAGGGCGGTGGCAGCGAACGGGCTGATGCGCTTCATGGTGTCTCCGGGGAGGGCTACCCAGATTAGTCCACGAAGTCCACGAAGTCCATCAGTCGGCGACCGATTCCCGGGCGGACCCTCATCCGCCGGGCTGCCCCAGCAGCTCGCGCAGCCGGGCGGCGAACGCCGGTCCGACCCCCTGCTCCTCGTGCTTGAAGTACACGAACACATCCTCGCAGCCCGAGGTGGCGAGGCGGATGGTGTCAGCCCACCGGACGAGGTCCGAGTCCTGGTAGCCTTCGTCCCGGAGGCGGAAGTACGCGTGCGGCGCGGTGATCACGACCGGCGTGGAGAGCCTCCCGCCGTCGGCCACGCAGAGCGCCGCCCCGTGCGACCGCAGGCAGTCGAACACCTCGGCGTCGTGCCAGGAGGCGTGCCTGAACTCGAAGGCGGGGCGCGTGGCGGGCGACAGCAGGTGGAGAAACGCGTCGAGCGTGGCGAGGTCCTTCTTGAGGGCCGGCGGCAGCTGGAAGAGCAGCGTGCCGAACTTGGGACCGAGAGCGGTCGCGGCGCGCCAGAATGCGTCCAGCTCGGGTCCACACCCGCGGAGCCGCGCCACGTGGGTGATGCGCTGCGGCGCCTTCAGGGTGAACCGGAAGTCCGGCGGCGTGGCCGCCGCCCAGCCGGCCACCAGCGACGCGTTTGGCATCCGGTAGAACGTGTAGTTGATCTCCACGCTCCGGAAGCGCTCGGCGTAGTAGGGCAGCATCTTCGCGCTCGAGAAGCGCTCGGGGTAGAAGCTGCCGCGCCACTCCGGGTAGTTGTACCCGGACGTTCCAATCCAGTACATGGCGGCTCCCGTCGCCAGCCCCGCAGGGCTTCGGCGCGCCTCATTCACCCGTGTGTGGACCGACTCCATCGACCGACCTGTCGTGGTGGTTTCGCCACGTGGATTATAGCCCCGCAGCGGCGCCGCCGGCTCCGCCGCGTCATCGTTCTGTGCCATAATCGGCGCTGCGGAAGGCCCGGGAGGATAGTGGTGAGACTGCAGCGCTTGACCGTGTTGGTGGCCCTGGCCGCCGCCCTGCCGCTGGCGATGGCGGCGTGCGGCGACAATTCCCCCACCTCGCCCTCGAACGGCGTCTTCACGCAGACCGACGTGGTGGTGGGAAGCGGCGCGGAGGCGGTGGCCGGCAAGGACCTCACGGTGCACTACATCGGGTGGCTGTGGGACCCGGCGAAGACGGACGCGAAGGGCCTCCAGTTCGAGACGTCCCGCACGGGGGACCCGCTCGTCTTCGAGCTGGGCGCCGGGCAGCTGATCGACGGATTCGACCAGGGGCTGCCCGGGATGAAGGTGGGCGGCGTGCGGCGTCTCATCATCCCGCCGTCGCTGGGCTACGGCTCGGCCCGCAACGGCCCCATCCCGCCGAACGCCACGCTGGTCTTCGAGATCGAGCTGCTGAAGGTGGAGTAGCGCGCCTCACCCGCCCAGCCGGACGCGGATGCCGACCGTCAGGGTAGTGATCCGGTCGTTCAGCTCGCCATCGCCGTCGTCCCTCGCGCCGCCCCTGATCGACCCGTAGTTGGCTTCGCCGTAGAGGGCGAACGACCGGGTTGCCCAGACTTCGAGGCCGGCACCGAAGATCCATCCCCACCCCGTCGTCCGCAGCTCGAACTCCTGCGTGCCGCCCGGAACCGTCTGCTGCACGCCGCCTATGGTGACCGTCCGGGGCTCGATGACCTGCGTCGTCTGGAACGTCGCGCGGTGATGCGTGGCGCCCCCGCGGCCGTAGAACCGCACGGGGCCGACCGGAATGCCAACCAGGGCGGCCGCCGTGATGACCTGGGCATCGAGCGTCGAGTCGTAGCTGTAGTTGGTCTCGTCCCCCGAGGCCGTCGCGTTCGACGTCTTGCGGAAGCCTCCTTCGAGCCCGACGTATTGCGACGGCCAGATTGCCGCACCCACCCCGAAGCCCCGCCTGAAGGTCTTGGCGTCGCAGTCGAGCGTGCCGCACGCGGACGCGGAGAACTTGCCGAAGTTGGTGAACCCGCCGTCGGCGAAGAGGATGATTCCCTTGGGCGCCGGACGCTTGGGCCGCTCGACCGCCTCGGCCTCGATGTTCAGCAGCCAGGCGGGCGGGACCGGGCCCTGCCGAACCCACAGGGTCGGCGCGGCTGGACCGAGATCGACGAGCAGGGAGGTCGAGGCCTGCAGCAGGACGAACTGGCCAACCTCCGTGCGCGTGCACCCGGCCTCCGGCGGGGTGGGCTGCAGCGCACGCTCGACGAGCGTGATCCGGCGGGTGGCGTCGCAGACGTCCACGAACACGCGGGCGTCCGTCTCGGCGCGGCCGGGCTGGTTCGCGAAGGCCACGGTGGCCAGACCGTCCGGGCCGGCCGTTGCGCGCGCCACCGCATCGGCGTTCCAACGCAGCTCGATCGCGGTGCCCGCGGGCGCGTTCTTGACCACCACCGTCTGCGCGTCGGCGGCGCCGACCGCCAGGGTCACGTTGAGCGCGGCCGCCAGCGCCACGCGCCGCCAGAATCCACTCATGCTCGCCACCTCGCAGGTCCCGATCGTCCAGAGAAACGTGGTTGAGTATGTTACCCCACAAGCCCTCCATCCCGGCCGTGGGGCGGACGCCGCCTTGCATGTAGGGCCCCTTCTGGTCGGAAGCGCCATGGACAAGGTCGGCCGCTACCAACTCCTCGACAAGCTCGGCGAAGGCGGGATGGGCGTCGTCTACAAGGCCTACGACCCGCTCATCCAGCGTGTCGTCGCCGTCAAGCTGATCAGTTCAGCGCGCACCGACGATCCCGTGCTGCGCGAGCGGTTCTTCGCCGAGGCTCGGGCGGCGGGCCACCTGTCCCATCGCAATATCGTGACCGTCTACGACCTGGGAGAGGACACCGGGGGCCCGTACTTCGCGATGGAGTTCCTGGAGGGGCAGGACCTCGGGCGGATGATCCGCAGCGGGCAGCCGCCGACCCTCACCGCCAAGATCGATCTCATGGCGCAGGCCGGGCGCGGCCTGGCGTACGCGCACGCCCGGGGCGTCGTCCACCGCGACGTCAAGCCGGCGAACATCTTCGTCACCACGGCGGGCGACGTGAAAGTGCTCGACTTCGGCCTTGCGCGGCTGGCCCGCCCGCTCGGGTCGGACCTCACGAGGACGAGGCCGTTCATCGGGACGGTGAGCTACATGGCGCCCGAGCAGGTCCGCGGCGAGCCGGCGGACGCGCGGACGGACCTGTTCGCGTTCGGGGTCGTCCTCTACGAGCTGTTGAGCGGCGGACGACCTGCATTCGAGACCGACTCGTTCGCCTCGACGATGCATCGGATCCTGACAGAGGAGCCGGAACCGCTCGCGGCCCTGGACAGCAGCCTGCCGGCCGGACTGATCGAGATCGTCCAGCGGGCGCTGGCGAAGTCGCGCGACGAGCGATACCAGCAGGTCGACGGCATGCTGGCGGACCTCGCCGCGTTCCGGGGCGGCCTCCACGCGGCGGTCGAGCCCTCGCGGGCGACAGACGGCCGGTCGTCGTCCTTCCCCGAAACGCCGGGCCCGGGCGCCAGTCTCGACAATCTGGGCGTGACGGTCGGGCACGAGGCCGCCGTCGAAGTGCGGACGCCTCCGCCGCGCGCGCTGCCGCAACCCCCCTTGCCGGTCGCGGCCGTCCCTCCCGCGTCATCGCCGGGGGCGACGGAGGCGCCGGAGGGCCGGCACGGGCGTCCTCGGTGGGTCGCGGTGCTCGTCGTGGCGGCCGCGCTCGCGACGACGATCGTCTGGCGGGCCGCCGTTCCGCGACAGCCCCCACGCCCGCCAGCGGCAGGTGGCGCGGCGACCGGTCAGGCGGCGGGGACGCCGGCACCTCCGGCAGAACAGCCTCGCGTCGGGGGCGACGTGCGGTCCGGATTTGTTGCCGCGACGGAGACGCGCGAGCCACCGGCGCCGCCGGCGGCGCCAGGGCGCATCCCACGTAACCCACGAGGCGGTGTGGCGGGCGCGGAGGACTCGCGGACGGGCGGAACCCAGACGGCACGAGGGGAGCGCACGGCAAGCCCGGCCGCTCGTCCAACGAGCGGGAGCGAGCTGCCGCAGAAGGAGCCGAAGGACCCGGCCAAGGTGGACGAGGCGGCGCGGCTGGCGGCGCAGGCGGCGCTCATCGAGGCGGCGCGGGCCAGGGGGCGGGCAGAGTCGGCGGGCGCGGTGACGCTGGCGCCGGGCCCATACGCCCGCGCCCTCGAGGCGGAGCAGGAGGCGGCCGACCGTTTCCGCGGAGGGGCCTTCGAGCAGGCGAGGTCGGGGGTCGGTCGCGTCCTGGCGTTGTTCGAGCAAGCCGAAGCGGAGGCGCGCGCCGAGCAGGAGCGACAGCGCGATCAGGAGCGACAGCGCGATCAGGAGCGGAGCCGGGTGCCGGCACCGCCCGCGGTGGAGCCGCCCCGCCCGCCGGCCACCGAGACCCCGGCGATGCCCGGCGGCGCGACGACTCCCGGCACAGCCGGCGCGGGCACGGCCGGCGCGGGTACGGCCGGCGCGGCGCGCGACACGATCGTCTCACTGCTCTCCCGCTACTCCACGGCACTGGAGGCGCGGTCGCTGGCCCGGTTGAAGCAGGTGTGGCCGAGCCTGGGCGGGGGACAGGAGCGGGCGATCGCGGACGAGTTCCAGCACGCCCGGTCGATCGCCGTGACGCTCGCCGACCCGCAGGTCGACGTGCAGGGCAGCGCGGCGAGCGTGTCGTGCCGGCGGACGTACCGTCTCGAGACGCAGGACGGGCAGCGTCTCGAGACGATCACGCGGACGGTGTTCACGCTGCGGCAGTCGAATGGCGCGTGGGTGATCGAACACGTCCGACACGAACAGCGATAGACAACCCAGGAGGTCGTCGATGCGCCCCCTACGTGCGATGTGCATCCTGCTGGTGCTCGCCACTCCCGCCGCGGCGCAGTCGCGGACCGACAAGCTGGCGCTCCTCTTCCAGGAGGTGTTCGGGCCCAACGGCCTGGCCGTCAACAGCGAGTCGGTCCTCCCGGACGGGTCGACACACTCGGCGCACTTCAACAGTGCGTTCCAGTCGAACTTCACGCAGTTCAACATCGCGATCGCCGGCCAGCTCGCCTCGTTGCCGCTGCCCTCGCCGGCCTCGGGCTTCACCTACACGTTCGACACGGCGACCGGCACCTTCGTCCGCTCGACCCGGAGCTACGGCCCGATCCTGACCGACCGCGCGGAGACGATCGGACGTGGCCGGTTCTCGTTCGGCTACAACGTCCAGTTCTTCTCGTTCGACACGCTCGAGGGGCTGAACCTGAGCGCAATCCCCGCGGTCTTCACGCACGACGACTACCAGCTCGGCGGTGGGCGGGCGGACGTGGTGACCACGGTGAACTCGATCGAGGCCTCGGTGGGGCAGATGACGGCCGCCCTCACGTACGGGGTGACCGGGCGTTTCGACATCTCGCTCGCCGTGCCGCTGGTGCACACGCGGCTGAGCGTCCGGTCCGACGCCACGATTCAGCGCGTGGGGACGGGGGATCCGACCATTCACTTCTTCAGGGATCCCGATGCGCCCGGCGGGTACGGGTCGCATCGCCAGTTCTCTGCCAGCGGGACGGCGACGGGGTTGGGTGACCTGATCGTGCGGGCGAAGGGCACGGCGTTCCGCGAGGGGAGCCGCGGGCTGGCCCTCGGGCTGGACGTCCGGCTGCCGACGGGCGACGAGCGCGACCTGCTGGGGTCGGGGGCGCTCGGCATCAAGCCCTTCGCCGCCATCTCGCTCGGATGGGGGCGGTTCTCCCCGCACGTGAATGTCGGCTACCAGTGGAATGGCCGGAGCGTGCTGGCCGGCGACGTGAAGGCCAACGCCCGGGCCAAGATGCCCGACCAGGTGTTGTTCTCGGCGGGTGCCGACATCGGTGTCAGCGACCGGTTCTCGCTGGCGCTGGACGTGCTCGGCGCGCGGGTGATCGACTCGCCGCAGCTGTTTGCCACGAGGTTCACGCCAGCCGGCTCGACCCTCAGCTTTCCCGACATCGTCTACCGCAGCTCGACCTTCTCGACGACGGCCGGTGCGGTTGGCTTCAAGGTCGCCGTCACGCGGCGCGTGCTCGCCAACTTCAACATCCGGTTCAGGCTGGGGGATGCGGGCCTGGTCGACCGCGCCTCGCCGTTGCTCGGCGTCGAGTACGGGTTCTAGTGTCCCCTCCAGCACGACAGTTCGGGTTACTATCCCCGAATGCTGCTGCTGCGGAATCCCGACATCCTGGGCCCCGATCCACGGGGCCGCGCGGACATCCTCGTGGCGGGTGGACGAATCGAGCGGATCGCGCCGGGCCTCTCGCTTCCGGCCGGCCTGGGCGAGGTGGTGGACGCCGGCGCGTACCTGGCGGTCCCCGGGTTCATCGACTGTCACGTGCACATCCTTGGCGGCGGCGGCGAGGGAGGATACGCCACCCGTACGCCGGAGTTGCGGCTCTCTGACGCCGCGCGCGGCGGCGTGACGACGGTCGTCGGGTGCCTGGGTACCGACGGCGTCACCCGCAGCCTGCCGGCCCTGCTCGCGAAGGCGCGGGGGCTCGCCGAGGAAGGGATCAGTACCTTCATCTACAGCGGGCACTACTCGGTGCCGCTGCAGGCGATGACCGGCAGCATCGAACGCGACCTGCTGCTCATCGACAAGGTGATCGGGGCGGGCGAGGTGGCCATCTCGGACCACCGATCCACGCAGCCGACTTTCGACGAGCTGGCGCGGGTCGCGTCCGAGACGCGGCGCGGGGGGATCCTCTCGGGCAAGGCCGGCGTGGTGAACGTGCACGTCGGGGACGGCCCCCGGGGCCTGGCCCTGCTGCGGCGCCTCGTCGAGGAGACCGAGATCCCGCCGGCCCAGTTCCTGCCGACCCACATGAACCGCAACCCGGCGTTGTTCGACGAGGCCATCGCGTGGGTCAAGGCCGGGGGGCTGGCCGATTTCACCACCTCCACGGTCCCCGCCTACATCGAGGAGGGCGAGGTGAAGGCGGCGCTGGCGCTGCGCCGCATGATCGACGCCGGCGCGCCGGTTGCCAACCTGACCTTCTCGTCCGACGGCCAAGGCAGCCTCCCGCGGTTCGACCGCGAGGGCCGGCTGGTCGGTCTCGACGTCGGCCTGGTGACCAGCCTGTTCGCCGCGGTGCGAGAGGCGGTCCGGGAGTACGGGGTGCCGCTCGAGACCGCCCTGTCCCTGGTCACCTCGAACCCGGCTCGCCTGCTCAAGCTGGCGGGGAAGGGGCGGCTGGCCGACGGCGCGGATGCGGACGTGGTCCTGCTCGATCCGGCGACCCTGGCGGTGTCGGGCGTGATCGCCCGCGGCCGCTGGCTGATGCGCGATGGCGAGGTGCTCGCGCGGGGGACCTTCGAATGACGCTCGGCGGGCGGCTTCGGCGCCTCGCGATGCCGCACACCCTCGTGGTGGTGATGTCGCTGGTGATCCTGGTCCTGGTGCTCTCGTGGGTGGTCCCTTCGGGCGAGTACCAACGGGTGCAGGTCGAGACGAGCGCGGGGACGCGCAGCGTCACCGCCCCCGGCACCTACCGGCAGGTCGAGAAGGTGTACCTCGGTCCGCAGATGGTGCTCGAGGCGCCGCTCAAGGGGTTCGTGGACGGCGCGTTGCTCATCGCGTTCCTGCTGATGATCGGCGGCAGTTTCGCCATCTTCCAGGAGACCGGCGCGGTGGACTTCGGGATCCGGCGGCTGACCGGGGCGCTGTCCACCCGGCCGCGCCTCGAGGGGCTGATCATCCCCGTGCTGATGGTGATCTTCTCGCTGGCGGGGTCGGTCTTCGGCATGGCCGAGGAGGTCATCCCCTTCGTCCTCATCTTCATCCCGCTGGCCCGCCGCCTCGGCTACGACTCGATCGTGGGCGCCTCGATCCCGTTCCTCGGCGCCGCCGCGGGCTTCGCCGCGGCCTTCTTCAACCCGTTCACGGTCGGCATCGCCCAGAGCATCGCGGGGCTGCCGCTCTACTCGGGGCTCGGCTACCGGCTGTTCACATGGGTGGTCGGGACCACCGTGATCGTCACCTACGTGATGTGGTACGCCAGGCGGGTGAGACGCGATCCCGGGATCAGCCCGGTGCGGGACATCGACCTCCAGCGCGAGGCGGTGGCGGCGCATGCGGGGCCGGACGAGGGCTGGGACGCGCGCCACCTCGTCACGCTCTCGCTCTTCGTCGCCTCGATGGTGCTGCTGGTGGCCGGCGTCCTCATCTGGAAGTGGTACATCGACCAGATCGCGGTCCTGTTCTTCGGGATGGGGATCGCGCTCGGCCTCGCCGGCGGCATGGGGCCGAGCCGCATCGCCCGCACCTTCGTGACGGGCGCGAAGGACATGGTCGGCGTCGTCTTCATCATCGCCTGCGCGCGGGCCCTGCTGGTGATCGCGCAGGACGCCAAGATCCTCGACAGCATCCTCTACTGGGCGTCGAACATCCTCTCGGTGCTGCCGCGTGGCGTGATCGCGCAGGTGATGTTCCTGATCCAGTGCGTCATCAACTTCTTCATCCACTCGGGGACGGCGCAGGCCGCGCTCACGATGCCCATCATGGCGCCGCTGGCGGACCTGGTGGGGATCACCAGGCAGACGGCGGTCTACGCCTACCAGCTCTGTGAGTTCATCAACCCGATCCTGCCCACGAGCGCCGTGACGATGGGGGTGCTCGGGGCGGCGGGGATCCCGTGGGAGCGGTGGGCGAAGTGGTTCCTGCCGCTGATGCTGATCCTGGTGGTGCTCAGCTTCCTGCTGCTGATCCCGCCGGTCCTCTGGTTCGAGTGGAGGTAGGAGCGATGCGCCGCTCGCTCGCCGTCGTCGCGGTCGTGTTGTTGGCGGTTGGTGCCGGCAACCCTGAATGGCTGCCCCACGGTGCAGGGCGAGGCGTCGGCCTGGCCGACCAGGGTGTCGTGAGCCTGGCGGGCCAGGACTTCGTCCGGCCCGGCGAGACGTCGCCCCTGCCGCCCGCGCTGGCCGAGGCCGTTGGCGGCCTGAAGGCCGAACGCCTGGCGACGCACATCGCTTTCCTGTCGGCGCCGAGCCTCGGCGGGCGTGGGCTGGGAGGCGACGGCCTCGAGGCCGCGGCCGAATACGTCGCGGCGCAGTTGTCGCTCGCCGGCGTGGCGCCGATCGTGGCCGCCGCCGGCCCGCACCCGCTGGAGCCGTACTACCAGCCGGTCACGCTGAGACAGATCAGCCGGCCGGGCGGCAGGCTCACGATCGCGAGCGGCCGGGGAGCGGCCGCCGCGCAGACCGTCTTCGGGCCGGGCGCCGACGCCCGGTTCCCCGAGCTGCCCCCGCGGAGGCTGCAGGGGGCGGCCGTCTTCGCGGGCTACGGGATCCGGGAGGAGCGCCCGTTCCGCGACGACTACAAGGGCCTCGACGTGAAGGGAAAGGTGGTCGTCCTGCTGGGCGGCCTGCCCCCGGGGGACGACTGGCGGACACCCGGATTGCAGGCGCGGTACGACGCCGAGGGCGGAAGGGCGCGCTACGCCGCCAGGCTCGCCCTCGCCGGATCGCTTGGTGCCCGGGCGGTGGTGGCGATCGAAGACGACACGTTCGCCGCCGAACAGGAGAAGGAGGCGACCAAGACGCCGGCGCCGTTCTTCGTGCTCGCCGAGGCCGATCCGGTCCCGCTTCCGCCGGTCGTGCGCGTGACGCCGCGCGTCGGGGACGTCCTGCTGGCCGCCGCCTCGCTCTCGGCCTCCGCGGCCCCGACGGCGCGGCCGCAGGAGCTTCCGGGCGTCACCCTGAGGATCGAGACGACCGGGCGCGAACGCGTGGTGACCTCGCGCAACGTGCTGGCCACGATCCCGGGGGCGCACCCGGCGCTGCGCGGAGAGGCGATCGTCATCGGGGCCCACCTGGATCACCTCGGGCGGCAGGGCGAAACCTACTACCCCGGGGCGGACGACAACGCGTCGGGCGTGGCGGCGGTGCTCGAGCTCGCCCGCGCGTTCGCCGCGAGCGCGCACAAGCCGGCGCGGACGCTCGTCTTCGCGTTCTGGACCGGGGAGGAAGAAGGGCACCTCGGGGCCGAATACTACTGCCGCCACCCGTCCTGGCCGCTCGAGCGCACGGCCGTCTACCTGAACCTCGACATGATCGGCCACCCCTGGCTGCCGGACGAGATCAAGAAGCTCGTCGCCGACACGCGGCTCGAGCGCGGTGACGAGTTCCTGGCCGCCGTCGAGCCGGCGCGGTTCATCGAACTGGGGTTGGCGGACTCGGCGAGCGACGTCGGGTCCGTGCTGATGTCGGCCGCGCGGGGCCTGGGCCTGGCCCTGCACCTCGACCGCACCGACGGCCGAAGCGGCGGCAGCGACTACCGCGAGTTCGCCTGGCGCAAGGTGAAGTTCGTCAGGTTCTTCGGCAACTACTTCGACGGCTACCACGAGCCGACCGACCGGGTCGACACGCTGGACGCCGCGCAGGTGCTGCGGGTCGCGCGCCTGGCGCTGGCGTCGGGTTGGCTCCTGGCAGAACGATGAAGACTACTCTCCCACCTTCATCCCCGTGATCTTCTCCGCCACGAGGTTCATGTCGGCGAGCCGGCCCGCCTGGAGCGCGAGGCCCCCCTCGAGGTCGCCCAGCTGCCGCAGGCGGGCGAGGTCGTCGGCGCCGAGGCCGTTCGAGGCCGTGAGGGCCGTGAGGATGCGGGACGGGACGGCGAGCGTCACCTGCGAGGCCCAGATCCGGGACTGGGCCTTCATCAGGTCGCCGGCCTGCGCTGCGGCGGCTCGCGCCAGCGCCACGGCCGTCTCGACCTCGGTCATCGCCGTCGCGTACTCGAAGGCGATGTGCTGCTGCCGCACCAGCTTCGCGCGGAACGCGGCCTGGGCCGCGTCGGCGAGGAACCGTGCGGCGCGCGCCACCGCCGGCCCGCCCACTTCCGCGAGCGGCTCCATCTCCTCGGCCATCCGCAGGTAGAACTGCCCCTTGCTCTTGACCGCCTCGCGCATGCGGAAGATCCCGATGATGCTCTGCTGGATCTCCGAGGTGCCCTCGTAGATCGTGAGGATGCGGGCGTCGCGGCGGATCTTCTCGACCTCGAAGTCCACGCAGTAGCCGTACCCGCCGAGCGCCTGCACGGCGTGGTCGGCGGCGACGTTACCGGCCTCGGTGGCGAACAGCTTCGCGACCGACCCTTCCACCTGGCGGTCCGTGGTGCCGCCGTCCAGCAGGTCGGCGACGTACTCGATGTACGCCTGGGCGGCCGCGAGCCGCACGCTGTTCGGCACGAGCAGCTTGTGGGTGAACCCCTGCTTCTCGGCGAGGTAGGTGCCGAACTGTTTCCGCTGGATCGAGTAGGCGATCGCCTTTTCCAGGGCGGCGAGGCCCGCGCCGAGCCCGAAGGCGGCCACCATCAGGCGCGTGTACCCGAAGACCTCGTTTGCCTGCCTCAACCCGTCGCCCTCGCGCTCGCCGACGACGTTGCCGGCGGGGATGACGACGTCCTGGAGCAGCACCTGCGCCGTGTCGGAGAGGCGGATGCCGTGCTTGATCTCGTGGCGGCCCGGCGTGAGGCCCGGGGTGTGGCGCTCGACGACGAAGAAGGTCGGCCCTCCGGGCGCCTTCGCGAGGATCGTGTACAGGTCGGCGATCGAGCCGTTCGAGATGAACTGCTTCACGCCGTTCAACCGGTAGTGGGTGACATGGCCGCTCGCGTCGGTGATCGGCGTCGCCTCCGTCTTGAGGTTCTGGACGTTCGAGCCCGCCTCGGGCTCGGTCACGCCGTACGCGACGACGAGCCCCTCCTCGGCGATCCGGGTGATCCACTTCGCCTTCTGCTGCTCGGTGCACCCGACCCGGATCGGGTCGGTGCCGAGGGCCACGGCCAGCATGGCGGTCGCGAGGCCGAGGTCGATCTTCGCGAACTCGCACGACAGGCGGTACACGTCGTAGGCGCCGCCGCCCAGGCCGCCGTACTCCTCGGGCAGGAACACCAGGTGCAGGCCGACCTCGGGCCCGAGCATCTCGCGCACGACATCGGCGGGGCAGCGGTCCGTCTCGTCCCACTTCAGGCGCCGGTCGAGCGGGGCCTCGCGCGAGGTGAACTCGTGCAGCGTCTTGACGACGAGATCGAGGTCTTCGGTGTTCAAACGCTTCAGCAGCATGCGGTCCTCTTCACAGTCCCGTCGCGGGGAGTGGACGAGCGCTAACGCGGGCGTGCCCAGTACATGACCCTCGTTCCCGAGCCCAGCGGCTCGCGCTCGAGGACCTCGCACCGGGAGAGCAGGCACCGCTCGAACACGTCGAGCTGGTAGTCGGCGTACTGGTCTTCCTTGTTGCGGAGCAGCACCTCGACCATCGGATCTTCGCGGGTCACGAACTCGATCACGATGTCGGCGCCGAAGTCGGCCAGCCAATCCACGAACTCGCCCAGCGGAATGTTGGCGCCGATGACCACGTGGTGGATGAGCGCCAGGGCCAGGACCAGGTCGGGCCGCCCGCGCGCAGCCAGGCGCTTGCGCTCCCGGTTGCGCCAGCCGAGGTCCGGCGAAGGGTCGGCCAGGTTGCCGACCAGCGGCAGGATGCGGGTGTTCCCCTCCGCCTTGAGCGCCTGGTAGAGGCGCTCGATCGCCAGGTGGTCGGCGTCGATGGCGACGACATGGGGGGCGTGCTCGGCGGCAATCCGCGAGAAGGCGCCCGTGTTGCAGCCGAGGTCCCAGACCAGCCGCCGGCCGCCGGCCGCGGCCGCCTTGCCGACGAAGCGGCGCTTCGCCTCGGCATCGGCCGCCTCGTAGTGCCCGCACTTGGTGTACTCGGACCAGGTCGAGCGGCCCCGCTTCCAGGCGAGGCCGGCAATCAGCTTCCGCAGCCGCGCGGCGTTCGCCTTGATCAGCCTGCTGTCGAACCCTGCCGCGCGCAGGTCGGCCTTCACGTCGCGGCGGGTGGCGCCGTACGCCGACTGGGCGCGGGCCTGGAGGTAGACGTGCGACAGCACGCCGGGCCGCAGCCGGGCCCCGAGGCCGAGCGCGTTCAGGCAGCTCTCCGGTTCGATCCCCTCGAGGCTGCCCCGCAGCCACGGGTGGAACGGGATGTCACGGTAGGCGGTGAGCAGCAGCGGGTACAGGAACAGCTGGCAGAACTGGCGGTAGCCGATCCAGGGTTCACCTGCCGGCCGGCGCTCGAACGACGCGATGTCCACGAAGACCGGCTTCGCCCCCCGCCACTGCACGTTGTACGCGGAGGCGTCCTTCAGCGTCATCCCCTCGTCGAGCGCGGCGATCAGGAGGTCGAGCTGCAGCAGCGCCGCGTCGCGCAACATGCCGAACGACCACTCGTAGGGGTACGAGACGAAGGGGATGGTGTCGTGCCGGAGCACCGCGGCCCATTCGCCGGCGGAGGCCGCCAGCGGGTGCTGCGAGGGGTCGAGCCGCTCGGTCGGGATCAGGCCGCCCTCGGCAACGAACCGCCGGAAGAAGGCGGTGGCCGAGAGCGCATTCCACTGGTCGAGCGCGCGCTCGTTGAGTCCCCGGAGAACCTCGCCGTCCTGAATGAAGACCCTTGCGGATCGATCGCGAAAGGAACCAGGCTCGAGCACCGCCTCAGGCATCACCCGGATGCTCCCGGTCGTGCCCGCCGATGTGCAGGATATCGAGGATCCGTCGCCAGAAGAGCTTCAGGATGACGGCCAGGCCCGCGGCACCGCCGAGCAGCAGCTGGATCAGCATGCTGCCGGAGCCGGGGTCGAGGTAGGCCTCGACGGGCGGCTGCCACGCCAGCAGCAGGACACAGACGAGCAGCACGGGTGTCAGGATGCGCATAGGCTCCAAAATCAGACCGCCGGTGAGTGTAGCACGGGCGGCCGGCTTCGGAGCCCCGCCGGGGCACACTAGCTCAGCGGGCTCTCGCCGGGCGTTTCCGACACCGTGGCCCGCAGCAGGATCGGCGCCCGCTCGTCGCCCTGCACCAGGAACACCTCGACCTGGTTGCGGCCTCGGTTCCACGCGTCGAGCGGCGGCGTCGCCAGCCAGCGCGCGGGCTCCGCGTCCCAGGTCCGCGACACCGCGCGGATGGTGCCGTTGACCGCCACGGCCACCCACGTCACGCCCCCGCCGGCGGCGAGCCGGCCCGCCACGTCGAACGGCACGCTGGTCCGGCCCGGCCTGAACGACTCGAATGCAGACAGGCGGTCGATGGTGACATGGCCGCCTCCGCCCCGGACGGTCAACTCGGCGACGCGGCGGCCGACCAGGCCGGAAAAGCGCGCGGGACGCGGGACGCGGTACGGGTTGTTCGCACCGAACCGCGCCACCTTGGCGGCGAGGGCGGGACCGAGGTCGGGGCCCTGCACGCCGTAGGTCCGCTCGGCCGCGCCTGCCGCATGGACGATTCGCTTGGCCTGGCGGTCCTGGTCGAGGGGCCGGAGCAGCGAGGCGCCGTCGAGCGTCGCGGTGGGCTCGAGGCCGAGCACGTCGAGGATCGTCGGCGCGATGTCGATCGTCTCGGCGTTACGGTCCGAGATCGTCTCGCCCCCGATCTCGAGTGCGCCGGGTGCGCGCCGCTCGCCGGCCGGGAACTTGACGAGCAGCGGGACGCGCATGATCTCGGCCGCCGTCTGCTCGCGGAACTCACGCCGCGGCAGGGCTGGCTGAAACGCGACGCCGTGGTCGGCCGTGACGATGAGGAGGGTGCGGTCGTACAGCCCGGCCTCCTTCAGGCGCTGCATGTACAGCCCGATGACGTGGTCGATCACGCCGGTCTGCAGCAGGTGGCGCTGGTACTGTTGCGCCACGCCCCACTCCGATTCGGGGACCCCGGCCACGCCAGCCTCGGGAATCGGCGTGCGCGTGGCGTTCCGCTGGCCGGAGGGCAGCCACTGCCACGGAGAGTGAGGCAGCAGCGAGTGGAAGAAGTAGAAGACCGGCTGCGGGTCGTCTCGCGAGATCCAGCCGGCGAAATCCGTGGCGATCTGGAGGTTGTTGACCGGCCGCCGGGCCCGCTCGGCCCGCCGCTGCTGGCGCTCGACCGCCCCGGCCACCCCCCACCTCGCCCAGTCGGCGGTGAGCGGCGGCAGTGCGCGGCGCAGGTCGTCGGTGAGCAGCCGGTGCGCGCAGAGGATGCGCAGGTCGTCGGCGAGTGCCGCGATGCGCGCGCCGACCGGCGTCTCTGGCTCGTTGCACGCCGCGAAACGGCACAAGCGCGTGATCGTCTCGACCACCTCGAGCCGGTGCGTGGCCGCGAGCTGCGTGAACAGCGTGTGCGGGTAGTCGGCCTGCGTCGGCATCAGCGACGGGTTCGGGTACCGGCCCGACAGGATCGCGGGGACGGCCCACCTCGTGTCGTCGCTCACCGCCGTGGCGTTGCGGAACCAGACGCCGTCGTGGGCGAGCTGCGCCAGGTTCGGGTAGAGCGTCCCGTCGATCAGTCCTTCTCCGTCGAGCAGTGAGAGCAGCGGCGTTTCGTCCATCACGACGAGCAGGACGGCCGAGG
The DNA here is from genome assembly GCA_963813585.1 of uncultured Acidobacteriota bacterium. GTDB lineage: Bacteria > Acidobacteriota > Vicinamibacteria > Vicinamibacterales > Fen-181 > JARKSS01. Next base: position 4,003,724 of record CAWEZL010000001.1, on the reverse strand, counting down.
ACGGCCGCGGGGCGCCGGGCCGGGCCACGACCTCGCCGGTGCCCGGGGGCGGCGGTGCCGAGAGGAGGCGCCGGACGCCGGGCTGCGCGAAGAAGAGCGCGGGGACCACCAGGGCCGCCACTCCCAGCACGCTTGCGAAGGTCTTCGCCGCCGAGGTCCGGAAGTAGGCCCAGCCGGCCGCCAGACCGGACGCCGCCGCCACGGGAACGGCGACCGTCCACGCCTGGGCGCCGGCGTCCTTGGCGGCCAGCATGCCGACGGCTGTCACCAGGATCCCGACCGCGCCGGCCTGGGCCATGGCCTGAACGACGCGTCCCGCCAACCGTCCCGCCAGCCAGATGGCGCCCGCGAGAGCGACGGGAACTGCGAGCACGAGGACCCCGGCGAGGGCGATGACCTCCAGGGGGTCGGCCCGATGGGCGATGAAGAAGGTGGGGTTCCTGCCAAGCAGGTCGAGCAGTGGCTGGGCGACCGCGACAGCCCAGAGGCCGAAGAGGTGGAGGGCCGTTCGCTTGAAGGGTTCGGGCTCCATCTTCGCCCGGTGACGATACCGTATTTCGGTTTCGCCAGCTAGCGCGCCTCCAGTTCCCGCCTGACGGCCGCCAGCAGGCGGGGCAGGGCGCGGGCCACGACCGGCGACAGCTCGAGGCCCATGTCCAGCTCCGCCGGCTCCACGCCGAGCACGATCACCCGCGGGCGCGTCGCCTCGGGCAGCATCCACAGCACGCCGGGCAGCCCGAGGTCGTGGATCGACGAGGCCTCCGGCCGTTCGGTTCCGGTGAGCTCGAAACGGACCACGGTCCCGGGAGGACGGCCGGTCTCGACGGCATCGAGCGCGATGACGCGGCCGGCCCCCTCGAGGTGATCGAGCGCCGCCAGGCTCACCGTGCCGATCTCGACCGGGACGCAGCCCGGCGGCGGCTCGGCCAGCAGCGCCCACACCGCGTGGACCCCGACCCCGTCGTCCTTCATGAGGACATTGCCGAGGCCGAGGACCACCGTTGGCCGCCCGGGACCCGCGCTCACGCGGCCACCGTCACCGTGGCCTCTCTGCCCGGGCGCATGACGTGGACCGCGCAGGAAAGGCACGGGTCGAACGAGTGGATGACTCGCAGGACCTCGACCGGCTCCTCCATGCGATCGACCGGCGTCCCGACGAGCGCCTGCTCGATGGGGCCCAGCACGCCGCGCGCGTCGCGGGGAGACGCGTTCCAGCAGGTGGGCGTCAGCACCTGGTAGTTGGCGATGGTTCCGTTGGCGACGCGGAGCCAGTGGCCGAGCGCGCCGCGCGGTGCCTCGGTGAGGCCCACGCCCGACCCCGAGGCGGGAAGCGGGGCAGGCTGGTAGACCGCCCCGGACGGGCTGAGCGCGCTCAGCCAGCCGACCATCGCGTCGGCGATCTTGAGCGTCTCCATCGCGCGAGCCTTGTGGCGGTCCATCACCGACACGCCGCCGTCGTAATCGCCGTTGACCGTCATGCGGGCCAGCGGACCCGCCTCGTACGGCTGGCTCGCGTAGCGCGGCGCCTTCAGCCAGGAGTACGCCCCGGTCTTCGGGTATACGGGCGTCGTGCGGCCGTTGGCCGGGTTCACGTTGTTGCTCCCCGAGTAGAACGAGGCCGCGACGTCCTCGCCGATCGCGGAGAGGCTGACGTTCTGGACCCCGCCGCCCGACGCCTGGACGCGGCCCGGGGAGAGGAGCAGCGTCCGACCGGATGCGTCCTGCTCGAACACGCCGAAGGCCAGCAGGTTGCCCGGGCCGGCGCCGATGTCGAAGTAGTCGTCGTACACGGATGCCACCGCCGCGACGTCGCGGAGGTAAACCCCCGAGACGAACGAGCGGATCTCGGCGAGCAGGGCGCGCGCCCGGGTGATCTTCGCGCTGGTCGGCACGCCGGTGAAGCCGCCGGGGACGACCGTCGGGGGAGACGGCATGCGGCCGCCGAAGACGGCCCCCAGCTCGTGCGCCTTGCGGCGCACGTCGAGCGCCTGCACGTAGTGGTCGACCAGCGTGCGGGTGGTGGCGGCGTCGCAGCGGCGGTCCGTCGCGAGGCTCGGCTGCCAGGGGGCCATGGCGGGGCCGTCGATGAAGTCGAGCGCGGCCAGCTGGTAGAAGTGCAGCACGTGGGAGTGCAGGAAGTCGGCGCCGAGAACGATGTTGCGCAACAGCCTCGCGTTGTCGGAGACGGTGACGCCGGTGAGCCGGTCGATCGCCTTGACCGCGGCAATCCCGTGCGAGACGGGGCAGACGCCGCAGATGCGCTGCGTGATGTGGTGGGCATCCCAGGGGTGCCTGCCCGTCAGCAGGGCTTCGAGTCCGCGGAACAGCGTCCCCGTGGCCCGGGCGTCCACGACCGCCTGCCTGCCGCCCGTCGTGTCGACGGTCACCTCCACCTTCAGGTGCCCTTCCAGGCGTGTCACCGGATCGATCGTGATCTTGGTTGCCATCTCTTGTGCCTTTCACGGGCGCGCCGGCGCGGCGCGCGCGATTCGTTCGCGGAGTCCCTGCGGCCGCCTCAGTCGAGGTTCTCGACCTTGTAGAAGGGGGAGGTGCCGGGGAAGCGGTTCTCGGTGCAGCCGATGCAGGGGGCGCCGGCGCCGATGCACCAGTTCACGCCGCCGTTGAAGAACTGCGAGGGGCAGGAGGACCTGGTCTCGGGACCGCGGCAGCCCATCTCCTTGAGGCAATGGTTCGGCGCGCCCAGGGTCCGGGCCGGTGACGTGCCCTTGAGCGGGCACACCTCGTGGATCTTGCGCGTGTACAGGGTCTGCGGCCGCTGCTGGCTGTCGAGGGTGATTGACTTGCCCAGCATCAATTGCACCAGCGTCCAGACGATCCAGTCGGGGTGCGGCGGGCAGCCGGGGACGTTGATTGCCGGCTTGGCGAGGTAGGTCGAGACGCCGCGGATGCCGGCCTGGTTGGTTCCGGCCCCCGGGATCCCGCCGAACGAGGCGCAACTGCCGACCGACACGACCCTGGTGGCGCGGGACGCGATCCGCGTGAGCGCCTGGGCGAAGGTGACCTCCTTGCCTGCGCGGTCGGTCCACGCCCAGCAGGCGGCCCCGGAGAAGGCGGTCGGCACGCCCCCCTCCACGACGAGGAGGTAGCCGCCCTTCTGATACGCGGCCTCGGCCTGGTCGAAGGCGAGCGCGCCGGGAGCGGCCATCAGCGTCGGGTGATAGGCCAGGTTGACCGAGTTGATCAGCAGGTCCGCGGCCGAGGTCGGGCGCGCCGAGGAGACGCGGTTCAACAGCGAGACCGAGCAGCCCGTGCAACTCGCGCCCTGGAGCCAGAGCACGGTGGGGCCGTTCGGGGTCGCGAGCGCCTCCTCGAGCTTCAGCAGGTCGGTGGCCGTCAGGCCGAGCGCCGCGGCCGACAGGCCGCAGTAGCGCAGGAAATCGCGCCTGGTCGTCTTCATGGCACCTTCTTTCGGGCAGAGCGGTGGCATCCCTGGGGGGCGCGCGTCGGGACACTCACCTGGATGCGACGGGGGGGCGCGGTCGCCGCCGAGTGAGCAATGGGCTTGCCACGATGTGCGGGTCGCGATTCACCCGCCTTCTGGCGTCGAGTTGGGTCGCTGCGGCCCGCCAGCCCGTGAACCGAGTAGGATTGACGCGACTGAGCCGTAAAGATGCATACTCTTCCGAGCTCATCCACCTGAAGAGAGGACCCGACCATGACCCTGCTCGTCGTCCTCGGCGTCGTCGTGCTCGTCGCCCTGTGGGCGATCGCTACCTACAACCGCCTGATCGGGCTGAAGAACCAGACCCTCAATGGCTGGAAGCAGATCGACGTCCAGCTGAAGCGTCGCCACGACCTCATCCCCAACCTCGTGAACACCGTCAAGGGGGCGATGGACTTCGAGCGCGGCACGCTCGAGAAGGTGCTCGAGGCGCGCGCGAAGGCCCAGTCGGCGACGGGCCCCGCCGATTCGGCGAGGAAGGAAGGCGAGCTGACGCAGGCGCTCGGCCGGCTGTTCGCGCTCGCCGAGAGCTACCCGACGCTCACGTCGAACGAGAACGTCAAGCTGCTGCAGGAGGAGCTGGCGTCCACGGAGAACAAGATCGGGTTCGCCCGCCAGTTCTACAACGACATCGCGACCAAGTACAACATCGGGCAGCAGACGTTCCCGGCGAACCTCGTGGCCGGGCCGCTCGGCTTCAAGGCCGCCGAGCTGTTCGAGGTGACCGACGCGGCCGAGCGCGCGGTGCCGCCCGTGGACCTGTCGCTGCCCAAGTGACCGGTGCGCGAGGATGCCGGCCAACCTGTATGAGCAGCAAGTGTCGAACCGCCGCCGCACGTGGGGCGTCATGGTGCTGTTCGTGGCGTTCCTGTTCGCCCTTGGCTATGGGTTCGACCGCTTCTACCTGGGGATGTCGTATCCGATCGTCGGCCTGATCGCGCTGGCGTTCGGCAGCATCTCCGCCGTCAGCAGCTACGTGCGGGGCGATCGCGCGGTGCTCGCCTCGTGCAAGGCGGTCCCCATCGACCAGTTGGCGCTCGACGGCGCGACGCCGGAGATCCGCTTCAAGTTGACGCAGCTGACCAACGTCGTCGACGAGATGACGCTGGCCTCGGGGCTCCCGCGCCCGAAGCTCTATCTCATCGACGACCCCGACCCCAACGCCTTCGCGACCGGGCGCGATCCCGACCGGGCGTCGATCGCCGTGACGGCGGGCCTGCTCGACGCGCTCGGGCGCGACGAGCTGCAGGCCGTGATCGCGCACGAGATGAGCCACGTCCGCAACTACGACATCCGGCTGCTGACCGTCGTGGCGGCGCTCGTGGGCGCCGTTGCGCTGATTTCCGACTGGACGATGAGGGGGATGCGGTTTGGCGGCGGCGGGGGGAGCAGCGGCCGGAGCCGGGACGGCAAGGGCGGAGGCGCCGGAAGCCTCCTCTTCCCCCTCTGGATCGTCGCGATCATCCTGGCGCCGTTCGTCGGGCAGGTGCTGGCGATGATGGTGTCGCGCAACCGCGAGTACCTGGCCGACGCCTCGGGTGCGGAGCTGACCCGCAACCCGCTGGCGCTGGCGGGCGCGCTCGCGAAGGTGGACGCCGCCACCGACCCCACCCGTTCGATCAAGCGCGGGACCGCGAACCTCTGCATCGCGGATCCGCTGGCGCGTCCGGTCGGGCGAACGGAGGGCCGGTGGGCGAACCTGTTCGCGTCGCACCCGCCGATGCAGAAGCGGATCGACGCGCTGCGGGAGATGGCGTACCTGAGGTGAGATGATGGCGACACCGAGCGAAGGGGCGGCGCCGGGCGCGTGGGTCAATCTGAAGCCCGCCGACCAGGCGGCGAGCGTCGGCTGCCTGTTCGTGCTCGCCGCTGTCCTGCTGCTGGTGGGCGGGGGCGCCATCACCCTGTTCTTCGTGGACCCCGCGGGCAAGGGCGACCCGCTGGTGCTGCTCGTCGTCGGCGGGGCGTTCTTCCTCGTTGGCGCCGTCCTCCTCTATGGCGGCGTTCGCGGGGCGCGGGGGCGGTCGATCGCGCCGCCGGAGCTGGCGATCCAGGGAGGGCCCTCGTTGCGCGCCGGCACGACCGTGGCGCTGCGGCTTCGCCAGCGTGGTCCCGTGACGCTCGAGTCGCTGAAGCTGACGGTGGTGTGCCGGCGCGAATACCGCCGGAAGGTCAAGGCGGGCTCGAGCTCGACGGTTCCGGACCACGAGATCCTGTGGGAGCGGGTCCTGCTCGATGTCCTCGACGAGCAGGTACCGGCGGGCGGGGTGCTCGAGCGCGAGGTCAGCCTCGCGCTGCCGGCCGACGCATCGCCCACGGGGGCGGCCCAGCCGGCCGGACAGGTGCGATGGCAGCTCGAGGTGGCAGCCGAAGCAGGCTTCATGCGAGCGGCCCATCGCGCGTTCACGATCGGCGTCGGGGGCGCCCATGCCGGCGCCCCGGCGTCCGCGAACTGGTCACCCCTCTTCGAGCGCGATCCGCCCGAGGCCGCCGAGGGTGTCGCCGGGCGGCCGGCCCCCGAGACCAGGCGTGGGCGCCCGCAGGAAGGCCGACGGGGCGGACCGGACGGCCTGTCGTTCAACGCCGGCTGCCTGGTGATCGGGGTCGTGTTCGTCTTCTGTGGAGGCTTCTTCTTGTGGGCGTTCTTCAGCGGCGTCGCGGAGAGCGGCCGGGGGAACCCCTACATGGCGTTGTTCGGGGGGCTGCTTTTCGGGGGAACCGGCCTGGTGGCGGTGGTCGGCGGCGTGCTGTCCATCATTGGATCCAGGAAACGGCGGAAGGCGCGGTAAGCGCCGGTCTTCGAGCGGGGTGGGCCTTCGCCGCCAGTGTCACAGCGATGACCTGGCGTGTCCGCTGCCGCTCGATTTCGAGCGCCACCTCGGTGCCGGTCTCCTCCAGGCGCCACGTGCGCGCCCGCTCGTCCATCTGCCTGGTCCCCCCCTCGCCATCGATCCGCCTGATGCGGTCGCCCACCCGCAGGCCGGCGCGCTCGGCCGGGCTTCCGGGCGCCACGGCGGTGACCTCGAGGCCGTCGCCCTTCACCAGCCACCTGGTGACCGCCTTGTGCTCGAAGCCGGCGTCCGGGCCATCCGGGCGGAGCGTCGCGATGCGCCCCAGGATCCAGGCGCGAACCTCGTTCGCCAGCTGTTCGCCGGCGCGCCGGTAGGCTGTCCGGTCCTCGGTCCCGGTGGGGAACATGTGCCCGGAGCCGGCGGTGTACGAATCGGTGACCAGCGCTTCGGCCTCGACGTCGTTGCGTTCATCGCGTGTCGCCACGACGGCGGCGACGGAGTACTTGTACGTTCGGGTCGTCTTCTTGCGGTCGCGGGAGTGCCGCTCGGAGGTCATCGTGCGCCGGCCGTGGCGCACGACGACCGCCACCTCGCCCTCGCTCGCGACCACGCGCAGCCAGGGCCGGTCGCGAAGGCCCCGCAGCAGCCCCTTTTCCGCCTCCCCGGTGTCATCGCTGCGGATCGGGAAGAACGGGTAGAGGAAGCCGCCCTTCTTCGTGGCGCCTTCGCCCAGCTCGAGGGCGATCGGCCGCTCGATGACGGGCGCGGGACGCTGGGCGGCGGGCGCGTGGGGCGCGGCGAGCGCGACGGCGACGAGCAGGAGCAGCAGGGACATGGCCGAGGGTCAGGCCACGATGCCCAGGGGCTTGGTCGTCTTCCAGCGTCCGCGGGTGAAATCGGGAAAGTCCTGCGGGGCGCCGCCCGCGGCCACGGACTTCTCGCTCAGCGGGCCGACCGACGACCAGAAGCAGCCCTCGTACACGTTCTGGTCGAGGGGCAGGCCGTTCCGCAGGCACTCGACGATCCGGAAGAGCTCGAGGAAATCCATGCCGCCGTGGCCGCCCATCTTCTTGGCCAGCTCGCCGGTGCGCGTGAAGAGCGGGTGCTCGTACTGCGCGACGAACTTCTCCCACTCCGCGCCCTCGGTCCACTCGTGATAGGGCTTGAGCCCCGCCATCCCCTCGATTGCCAGGCGGTTGGGAAAGCTCGCGAGCACGCCCTTGGTGCCCTGGACCAGGTTGAGGCGCGAGTAGGGGCGCGGGGAGTTCTCGTCCCACTGCACCATGATCGTCCGGCCCAGCGCGGTCGTGATGATGGAGGTGTTGATGTCGCCAGCCCGGTAGGTGGCCTTGTTCCACTTGTGATCCGCCGGGAAGTTGGCCTTTGCGAACAGCGCGCGCGCGCGGGCCGGCGACGAGAACGACACGAGGCGGCCGAAGGTGTCCTCGGTGCGCGCGAGGCTCATGTACTGCGCGACGGGACCGAGGCCGTGGCACGGGTACAGGTTCCCGTTGCGCTTGATGTAGTGCTGCGTGCGCCACGAGCCGGTGCCACGCTCGACCTGCTTCATCTGGTTGCGGAGGTTGTGAATGTACGCCGCCTCGCCGTGGAGCACCTCGCCGATGAGACCCTGGCGGACCATGTTGAGGTAGAGCAACTCCTCGCGCCCGTAGCACACGTTCTCCATGTGCATGCAGTGGCGGCCCGTCTCCTCGGAGGTGTTGACGAGGGCCCACATGTCCTCGATGGTCGTCGCGATGGGGGTCTCGATGAAGACGTGGGCTCCGGCCCGCATCGCCTCGACGCCCATCGGCGCATGCACCTCCCACGGCGTGGCGACGATGACGGCGTCGGGCTTCTGTTCGGCGAGCATCTTCCGCCAGTGGTTCGGGTCGCCGAAGTACAGGGTCGGCTGGTGCCCGAGGGCCTTGACCCTCGCCTCGGAACGCTTGGCCAGGTCCTCGTAGAGGTCCGAGATCGCGACGATCTCCACGCCCTCGATCGCGGCCATCTGCCGCGCGTGGCCCGACCCGCGGGCGCCGACGCCGATCATGGCCAGCCGGATCTTCTCGATCTTCGGGGCGGCGAAATCCCCCATGTACTTGGCGCCGGCCCGGCGAGGCGGTCCCGCCTGGGTCGCGGCGCCGGCCAGGGCGGGCCCGGCGGCGAGGGCGGCGGTGGCGCCCCCGAGGGTCTTGAGGAAGCTGCGGCGTTCGGGCTGGGTCGGTTTCTTCTTCATGGTTCGCATCACCCCGGAGAGAATGGTGGCCGTCGGTGGGCCGCCCGCTGGCAGCCCGCCTCATCTTAGCAAACGGATCGGGACGAATTTCACTTTCTGCCACCACTGCGTCAAGGGTGCCAGAAAGTGACGATCCGATGGACAGGGGGACGGCAATGGGCTGGAGCGTCGACTCCGAGGTGGGCCGGCTCAGTGTGGTCATGGTGCACCAGCCAGGCCTCGAGCACCGCAGGACCCTCCCATGGAACAAGGACGCCCTGCTCTTCGACGACATCCTGGACATCGAGGAGGCAAGGCCCGAGCACAAGCAGTTCTCGATGCTGCTCGCGAGCCACGGTGCCGAGGTCCTGTTCCTCGCCGACCTGCTCGAGGAGGTGTGCCGCGACCGGGAGGCCCGGGAGTGCGTCTACCTCGAGGTCCTGGGCGAGGAGGTCCTGTCGCGCTTCGACCCGAAGGACATCCACCCCTACCAGCTCATCTCGGGGCTGCCGGAACGGACCCATTCGGCTGACACCTTCCGCGTCGAGCCGCTGCCGAACCTGTACTTCTCCCGCGACGCGGCCTTCGGCGTCCCCGGCGCCGTCGTCATCTCCCACCCGTTCTGGCCGGCCCGCCGGCGCGAGGCCCGGCTGGTGAACAGCATCGTCCGGCGCCACCCGACGTTCGCCGGCGCCAACGTCTACGACGGCATCCTCCGCGACCCGGCGGCCACGATCGAGGGCGGGGACGTGCAGATCGTGGACGGGCGGACCGTGCTGGTCGGGGTCGGCGAGCGAACCAACGACGCGGGGGCGAACCACCTGGCGACGTTCCTCTTCGCCAACACACCCGTCCGGCGCGTCCTCAAGCTGCACATCCCCGCGAACCGCGTCTTCATGCACCTGGACACGATCCTGACGTTCGTCGATCGGCAGCAGGTACTGACGATGCCGTACCTCTGGGCCCAGCCGGAGCTGTACGCGGACGTGGCGCGCCTGGCCGCCCGCCAGTGCGCCGACCTGTGCTTCGAGTACCGCGGGCCGTCGCCGGAGATGCTGGCCCAACCCTCGCGGCTCGAGGTCGTGACGCCCCGCGGGATCGAATCCGAGTACGACAACGCCCTCGACGGCCTGGCGGCCGCCGGAGTCATCGACCCCGCGCGGACCGTCCTGGTGGCGGGCGCCGCCAGCGAGCACGCCTCGCCCGTCGAGCACATCATCGAGGCGCTGCGCGAGCAGTGGAACGACGGGGCCAACGCGTTCGCCCTGAAACCGGGCCAGGTGATGGGATACAGCTGCAACGACCGGACGGCGCGGGCGCTCGAGCGCGCGGGCGTCGAGGTGGTGACCTTCAAGGGAAGCGAGCTGGTGCGCGGCCGGGGCGGCGCGCGCTGCATGACGATGCCGCTCGATCGGGAAGCAGCGTAGCCGCATCCGAGAGGAGTCGAAGCATGTCGGGCAACGAGATCGGCCGGCGTCCGTTCATCAAGAGGGCGCTCGGCGCCGCCGCCATCCTGGCCGTTCCCCCGCGCCTGGCGGCCGCCCTCGCGGGGCAGGCCGCGGCGCAGGTGCCGCTCCCGGACCGCTACCCGCCGATCGTCCCGGCCTTCCCGCGCATCCTGCACGGCGGCGACTGGAACCCCGACCAGTGGCTGCACGAGCCGGGCGTCATCGAAGAGGACTTCCGCCTGATGGAGAAGGCGGGCTGCAACGCGTTCTCCGTCGGCATCTTCGCGTGGTCCACGATCGAGCCCGAGGAGGGGCGCTTCGAGTTCGGCTGGCTCGACGACATCATGGGCCGGCTCGCGGCGCGGAACCTGTACGCGTTCGTGGCCACGCCGAGCGGCGCGAAGCCGCGATGGATGTCGGAGAAGTACCCGGAGGTGCGGCGGATCAACCGGGCCGGCCAGCGCGAGTGGCACGGCTCGCGCCACAACCACTGCTTCACGTCGCCGGTCTACCGGGAGAAGGTGCGCGTCATCAACTCGAAGCTGGCCGGACGCTACGCGGCTCACAAGGCCCTCGCCGGGTGGCACATCTCCAACGAGTACAGCGGCGCCTGCTTCTGCGACCACTGCCTGGCGGCCTTCCGGGGCTGGCTCAGGGCGCGCTACGGCTCGATCGGCGCGCTCAACCGCGCCTGGTGGACGTCCTTCTGGAGCCAGGCCTTTCAGTCGTGGGAGCAGATCGACCCGCGCGACAGCCCACTCGACGGGTTGAGCCTCGACTGGGACCGGTTCGTGACGCACCAGACCGTGGACTTCATGGAGCACGAGATCGCGCCGCTCAAGGCGGCGGCGCCGGACGTGCCCGTGACCACGAACATGATGATGAGCTTCGCCGGCCTCGACTACTGGCGCTTCGCCGGCGTCTGCGACCGAATGTCGTGGGATGCCTATCCCACGCTCCACGGCCAGGAGTCGTGGCGGCAGGCGGTGGGCCTGTCGTTCAACCACGACGCGTTCCGCACCATGAAGGGCGGCCTGCCGTTCATGCTGATGGAGTCCACGCCGTCCAACACGAACTGGCAGCAGACGCCGCAATTGAAGCGGCCCGGGCAGCACCGGCAGGAGATGCTGCTCGCCGTCGGCCACGGGGCCGACGCCACGATGTACTTCCAGTGGCGGAAGAGCCTGGGGGCCGCGGAGAAGATGCACGGCGCCGTCGTGGACCACGAGGGCAGCAGCCTGACGCGCGTCTTCCAGGACGTGGCCGCCCACGGCGGGTTCCTGAAACACCTCGATGCGGTCGTGGGCACCACGGTTCGCCCCGAGGTCGCCCTCGTGCACGACTGGGAGGTGCGCTGGGCGCACACCTACACCCAGGGCCCGCGACGCGGGGCGCAGACGGGGCCCTTCGACAAGGAGTACGTCCGGACCTGCGTCGAGCACTACCAGCCGTTCTGGAAGCTCGGCATCCCCGTGGACGTGATCGAGAGCCTCTCGACGTTCGACCGCTACCGCCTGGTCGTCGCCCCGATGCTCTTCATGCTCAAGCCCGGCGTCGCCGATCGGCTCGGGGCGTTCGTCCGCGCCGGCGGCACGCTGGTGCTCACCTACCTGTCGGGTGTCGTGAACGAGACGAACCTCGCGCTGCGCGGCGGCTGGCCCGGAGGAGGGCTGAGAACGCTGGCCGGAATCTGGGCGGAGGAAGTCGACTCGCTCTACCCGGACGCCGGGCAGCGCATCGTTGCGGCGCCGGGAAACGAGCTGAGCCTGGGGGGCGAGCACCCCGTGAGGGACTACTGCGAGCGGGTGCACCTGGAGGGGGCCCGGGCGCTCGCCACCTACGCCACGGACTTCTACGCGGGGTTGCCGGCCCTGACGGTGAACGAGGCGGGCGCCGGGCGCGTGTACTACCTGGCAGCGAGGCCGTCGGGCGACACGCTGCTGGACGGCTTCACGCGCGCCCTGGCGGCGAGGATGAAGCTCGCGCGGTGCCTCGACGTCGAGCTGCCCGAGGGCGTGACCGTGCAGAAGCGGTCAGGCGGAGGCCGGACGTTCCTCTTCCTGCACAACCTGCATGGGCAGGAACAGGTGGTGGACCTCGGGGGGGCGAAGCTGCGCGACGTCAGTGACGGCCGGGTGCTGACCGGTCCGACGAAGCTGGCACCGTTCGCGTCGTTCGTTCTGGAACCCGCGTGACGCGCGGCGTCGCCGGCCATCCGCGTCAGCCGGACAGCCCTCTCCAAAGAAACCAGGCGCCCATGGCCAGGATGAAGGCCTGGGCGAGGCGATTCAGGACCGCGCGACGCCGCGCGAGGAGTTCGTCGGCGAGGGAGACACCGAGGAGGGCCGGCGCCGTGCCGAGGCCGAAGAGCGCAAGCGCAGCCGCCCCCTGAAGCGCGCCGCCCCGCGACACCGCGGCGACCAGGGCGGAGTACAGGAATCCGCAGGGCAGGAGACCGAGAAACAGCCCCACCGCAAAGGGGTGGCCGGGCACGCGCCCCTTGAGCGCGGCAGCGATCCGGGTGAAGACCCTCCCGCCCGTGTCGAGCGACGCCAGGTTGGACAGCGCGACGAGCGCCCAGGCGACCAGCACCGCGCCGGCGACCACCATCGCGCCGCGACGCAGGCCCACCAGCCTTCCCGCCATTTCGACCGCACTCCCGAGGGCCCCCGCCAGCGCCCCGAGCGCCGCGTAGGTCATGATGCGGCCCGCGGTGTACCACCCCTGCGCCCCCAGGGCTGCCAGGCGCTGGTTGCGACCACCGGCACGGCTTGCCCCGCCGGAGCCGCGACGCGGCAAAGGCGGGAGGCCGGCGCTACTGTGGCGCGACACGAACAGCACGAAGGGCGAGCACATCCCGACGCAGTGCCCGAAGCCGCCCAGCAGCCCCAGCGTCAGGAACCCGAGCAGGTCGATCACGAGTGGTACTCCAGACACTCCAGCAGTGCCGGGTCCTTCAGCGGCACCGCCCCGTGCCGCGCGAGCGCCCAGCCGAACACGAGCGTGAACAAGCCCGCGAAGCCGAGCGTCGCCGCGAACTCGACCAGCGGTACGTGGGCGTGGGCCGCCTCGGCGCCGTGTCCCATCGCCGGCCCCACCATGAGGTACAGCTCGAGGAACTGCGCAACGAGCAGCAACACCGCGACGGGGACCAGCTTCCGCGGGTTGCGCTTCGCGTCCCGCGGCAGCATGAGGAGGAACGGCACGACGAACTTCAGCGCCGGCAGGAGCAGGAGGTAGGGTAGCCACCCCTGGTCCGCCCGGCGGAGGAAGTAGACCGTCTCCTCGGGGATGTTCGCGTACCAGATCAGCATGTACTGGCAGAAGTAGATGTACGCCCAGAAGCCCGTGGAGGCGAACACCATCTTCCCGAGGCTGTGCAGGTGGTGCTCGTTGAGGAACCCTTTCAGCCTGCCCGCCATCACGAGCAGCCCGGCCACCACCGCCACGAACGCGGTGCCGGTCTGGACGATGTCGGTGAACACGAGCACGGCGAACAGCGTCGAGAACCAGTGCGCGTCCAGCGACAGCAGCAGGTAGAAGCTGACGCTGCTGAGCGTCACCGCGAAGACGACGAGGAAGATGGCCGAGAGCGTCCGGCTGGTGCGCGTGGGGCCGTGGCCTCCCTCGCGGTCCTGGCGACGCGACACGGCAACCAGACGCGCGGCGAACGCGACCCACAGCAGCACGCTGATCCCCACGAGGAGCGCAAACATCGACATGTTCAAGAACGGCGCCTTGTGCAGCAGCAGCTCGTCCTGCGCGACGAGGTCGGCGTGCGACCAGTGGTACAGGGAGTGCGCCCCGAAGCCGACGCCCAGTGCCAGCACGCCGCCTGGCAGCAGCCAGGCGGTCATCGCCTCGGGGATCCGCCGCATGGTCACCGACCAGTCGGCGCCGGCGAGATAGAGCATCGCCAGCCAGGCGACCCCGAAGGCGCCGAGGCCGAGGGCGAAGAAGACGCCGATGAGGTAGGCGCTCCAGGCGAGCTGTGTCTCGCCCTGGCTGAAGGCCCACGCCAGCGCGGCGGCGCCGGCGAGGACGGAGGCGAGCGACAGGCCCTTGACCGACGTGGGAAGGGCGAGTCGTCCGGGCGCCGCCGGCAGGGCACGATCGTGGGCGTGGGTCATGACTTCCCTCTGACCTTCGCATCCGCCAGAGCAGGGCTCGAGCCCTGCTCCACGGCCACGGGCTCGTGGCGCTGCATCTCGCGGATGAAGTGGATCACCGACCAGGCGTCGTACGCGTTGACCTGTCGCGCGTGGCTGGGCATCGAGTTCTGGCCGCGCATCGGCCGGTGGAAGAGCTGCCCGTCGGGCCAGTCGCGCACCTTCTGCGTCATCAGGCTCGGCGGCTTGGGGAAAAGCGCCGTGACGTGGCCGTCGCCGGCCCCCTTCGGGCCGTGGCACGTGATGCACACGTTCTCGTACACGAACCGGCCGTGCGCGAGGGTCGCGGGCGACCCCTGGAGCGGGTTCACCAGCTCGGCTCCGGCCCGGTCCGCCTCGTTCTGGGCGTACGGATACGGGACCTCTCCGACGGCCAGGGTCCCGGGCTGCGGCTCCATGAGGCCGGTCGGGCGCGCGCCGAACAGGTCCTTCCGCTGCGGCTTCAACTTCGGCTGGTCGCCCATGTCGAGGCGGTTGCCTTCGCGGTGCGGCGTCCGGCCCGCCGGCAAGCCGACGTCGCACGCGGACACCAGCGCGGCGAGCGCGACGGCAGTGAGGGCGCGGGCGGCGCTACACATCGGCCCCTCCTTCGATCAGCCGCACGCCGTCAGCGCCGAGCGACCGGACGAAGCGCTCGGCCTCGGCGGCGTTCCACTTCGGGTCGGTGGCCGAGATCCACAGCACGAACCGGTCGAAGGTCGCCCCGGTCTTGACGCGCAGCGGTGGCGGCTGCGGGATGCTGTCCTTCTTCCCGGCGACGATCGCGACGACCGCGCTGCCGAGCGCGGCCCAGAAGACCATCGCCTCGAAGGTGATCGGGATGAAGGCCGGCCACGCCGCGAAGGGCTTGCCGCCGAAGTTCATCGGCCAGTCCCAGACCATCACGTAGTTCTGGAGGCCCTGGGCGAAGAGGATGCCGCACAGGGCGAGGACGGCCGTCACCCAGGGAAGCCACGACCGCTTCTGGCCCATCGCCTCCTCCATCCCGTGGATGGGGAACGGGGTCAGGAAGTCGAAGTGCTTCCAGCCGGCGTCGCGGACCTTCGCGGCGGCGGCGAGGGCGTCGGCCGGCTCGTAGAAATGGCCGAGGACGCCTTGTGTCGAGATCGGCACCATGGCTCAAACCTCCTCGAACGCGCCGACGCCGGCGACGGCCGGCCGGGGCGCGGGCGTGGGCATCGGGCCGCCCCGGGCGACCTTCGGGTCCATCACGCCCTTCACTTCCGAGATCGCGACCACCGGCAGGACGCGCACGAAGAGCAGGAAGAGCGTGAAGAAGAGGCCGAAGGAGCCCAGGAGGATGGCGTAGTCCCACCGGGTGAGGGCGTACATCCCCCATGACGAGGGCAGGTAGTCGCGGTGAAGCGACGTGACGACGATGACGTAGCGCTCGAACCACATCCCGACGTTCACGAGGATCGACACGACGAAGAGGGCCCAGGTGTGGCGCCGCATCGACTTGAACCAGAACACCTGCGGCACGATCGCGTTGCAGGTGAACATGATGGCGTAGGCCCACCCGTACGGGCCGAACGCGCGGTTCTTGAAGATGAATCCTTCCCACTCGCTCCCGGAGTACCACGCCATGAAGAACTCGGTGGAGTAGGCGAAGCCGACCAGCATCCCGGTCAGCATCAGCACCTTCGCCATCGCCTCCATGTGGTTCAGGGTGATGTAGTGCTTCATCCCGAAGTAGCCGCGCATGAAGGTCATCAGCGTGATGACCATCGCGAACCCCGAGAAGATGGCGCCGATGACGAAGTAGGGCGGGAAGATCGTCGCGTGCCAGCCGGGCATCACGGAGGTGGCGAAGTCGAACGACACGATCGTGTGAACCGAGAACACCAGCGGCGTCGCCAGCGCGGCGAGGATCATGTAGCCCGATTCGTAGTGCCGCCACGCGCGATGCGACCCGGTCCAGCCGAAGCTCATCGCGTTGTAGAGCCACCTCCTCCACGGGTGGGTTGCCCGGTCCCGGACCGTGGCGAGGTCGGGAAGCAGCCCCATGTACCAGAACGTGAGCGAGACGAGACCATAGGTGGAGATGGCGAAGATGTCCCAGGCGAGGGGCGAGTTGAAGTTCACCCACAGGGGGCCCCGCGCGTTGGGGTAGGGGACCAGCCAGTAGGCGAACCACGGGCGCCCCAGGTGGATGATCGGGAAGATGCCGGCGCAGGCGACCGCGAACAGCGTCATCGCCTCGGCCGCCCGGTTGATGCCCGTCCGCCACTGCTGGCGGAACAGGTACAGCACGGCCGAGATCAGCGTGCCCGCGTGGCCGATGCCGATCCAGAACACGAAGTTGATGATGAACGACCCCCACCCGACGGGCTGGTTGACGCCGACGATGCCCATGCCGGCGTAGAACAGCGTGACCAGCGCGACGACGAGGAGGCCGAGGAACGCCAGGGCGACGCTGAACGCGATCCACCACCGCTTGGTGGGGAACTGCTCGGCGTGCATGCAGATGTCACGATCGACGTCCGCCCACTTCTTGCCGCCCGTCACGAGCGGCTCGGGAATCTCGAGGTCGCCTCCGTAGGGCCCGGCGCCGGCGAGGACGATCGGCTGGCCGGTGAGCTGGTTGTCGTCCATCACGGTGGCGTAGGGACTCACCTCATGCCTTGTCATGACGCACCTTCGCCAGGTAGGAGATGGACGGCTTGACGCCGACGGCGTCGAGGAGCCTCATGGCGCGCGGGTCGCCGGCCAGGGCCGCGACGCGGGAGCCGGGCGCGTTCACGTCGCCGAAGACGATGGCGCCGGTGGGGCAGGCCTCCATGCACGCCGGCACGACGGTTCCGTCCGGGAAGTGATCCGTCGCCTTCCCCTCGCGCGTCGCCTCGGATCGGGCCGCCTTGATCCGCTGGATGCAGAACGAGCACTTCTCCATCACGCCGCGGCTGCGGACGGTGACCTCGGGGTTGTTCTTCATCTGCATCGGGCTGCGCGTGTTGAGCGCCGCGTTCCTGGCGATGCGCGGCTCGAGCCAGCGGAACAGCCGGCTCTCCTGGGCCTTGCTGTACTCCCAGAAGTTGTACCGCCGCACCTTGAACGGGCAGTTGTTCGCGCAGTACCGGGTGCCGACGCAGCGGTTGTAGACCTGCTGGTTCAGTCCTTCCTCGCTGTGCATGGTGGCGACGAACGGGCAGACCGTCTCGCACGGCGCGTTCTCGCAGTGCTGGCAGAGCATCGGCTGGAACAGCGTGCGCGGCTCCTCGACGACCTCGAGCGGGCCGTCCCACACATCCGCGTCCCAGCCGCCGTCCTTCTTCGGCGCGTCGTAGTAGCGGTCGATGCGGATCCACGACATCTCGCGGCCGTTGAGGATGCCGTGGCGGCCGACGACCGGGATGTTGTTCTCGGCCTGGCAGGCGAGGGCGCACTTGCCGCACCCGTTGCATCGGCTCAGGTCGATCGCCATCGCCCACCGCGCCTTCGGGTAGGGGTGCGCGGGCCAGGCCGACGGGCCGCTCTCCTGCTGCCCGGTGCCCGACGTGCGGTCCTGCTCGTAGGCCGTGAGGGTCGTCGCGGGCACCAGCGGCCGGCGATCGCGGTCGATGACGTCGGAGCCCTGCGCGAAGGCCAGCTCCTCGCGTCCGCCCGCCTGGCGAATCGTCACGGCCAGGCCCGCCGAGACCAGCCGGCCGTCGGCCAGGAGCCGCAAGGGGAAGGCGTTCGGACCGACGCCCGAGCCGATCACGCCGCAGGCGCTGCGGCCGAGCCCGAGCGGCAGGGCCACCTGGTCGTGATGCATCCCGGCGTGCCGGTACGCTGGTGCGACCACCTTGGCGTGGCCCACGTCGACCTCGACGAGGTCGCCGTTGGCCAGCTTCATCTCGTCGAACCGGCGCGGCGCGATCGAGAGGGCCCCGCCCCACGTGATCCGGGTGACCGGGTCGGGCAGCTCGTGGAGCCAGCCGTTGTTGCCAGCCCGCCCGTCGCCCAGCGCGAGGTGCGGATAGAGCTGGAGCTCGAGGGGGGGAGCGGCGTCGATCGCGGCACCGGCGAGAAGCGCAAGCGCGGCGACTGCGACAGGGCGAGCGGCCGCGCCCGTCGCGTGGGCTGGAGCGGCGGAGGCGGACCATGAACCGGTGCGCAGTACGTCGTTCCAGGCCGCGTCGAATGCGGGCGTCGCGGGCTCGACGACGAGGCGGCGGGCCCAGGCGGCCCGCAGGTAGTGGAACGCGGCGCTCGGGCTCGGGGCCGGGGCGGCGGTGGCGGGGGCGGGAGCCGCCTTCGCTGCGGTCATCGCCGCGGCGACAGCCGCCGCGGCCGGTGGGTCGCCGGCGGCCGCGCCCCACTCGACCAGCACGTCGAGCAGGCCGCGCGTGTCGAAGAGCGGCTGCACGACCGGCTGCTGGATCGCCTTCAGGCCGCCCGGCAGGCTGGCGTCCCCCCAGCACTCGAACGGATGGCTGGTCGGCGCCAGGACGTCGGCGAGCGCGGACGTTTCGTCCAGTCGGTCGTTCAGCGACACGACGTACGGGACGTTGCCGAGGCCGTCGGCGAACCTCACCGTCGAGAACCAGTCGTACACGGGGTTCGCCCCGGCCACCAGCAGCATCTCGACCTGGCCCCCGCGCATTTCCTCGACGAGCGCCGAGAGCGCCTCGCCCCCGCCCGAGAACGGCTCGGACGCAACGGCCTGGTCGAAGAGGCCGGCGTCGAAGGCGCCGAGCGTGGTGTTCAGCAGGACGGCCGCCAGCTCGAGGGCCGGGCCGCCCGCCGCCGTGCTCGCCGTGCCGCCGGCGATCACCAGCGCCTTGTTCGCGGCGGCCGCCATCTCGCCGGCGAGCGACGTCAGCCCGTCGGCCTGCAGGCCGGCCTGTTTCGAGACGGCGCCGATCGTGAACGGGGCGAGCGCCGAGGCCACTTCCGGGACCGATGCGAGCGGGCCGACGCGGCGCACGACGATCAGCTCGTGCGCCAGGGCGGCCGCGACGGCCGCCAGGTGCGAGTCGCGCACCCGGACGCGGTGATCGGCGTTCGCCCCGGTGAGCGTCAGGCGCCCCTCCAACTGGACGAAGCGGCTCATTCGCGGGCCGCCCGCGCCGGGCGCACGGCGCGCCGCGAAGTCGTGTTCGTAGCCGTCGGCCGGCCGGTCGAGGAACTCGGCGCCGAGGCCCAGGATGAAGTCGGCACGGTCGATGCGCGGCCGCCCCACCTTCCCGTCGCCGAACGCTTGCGTCCAGGCCACGCCGGCGGCGTCGCACCCGAGCGGCGACCAGACGACGTGACGCAGGCCGGTCCTCTGGGACAGGCCCGCGTACGCGGCCGCGATCGCCGGGCTGGAGACCGGGCCAACGAGCAGCACCGCTCTCGTCCCCGCCGCCTTCAGCCTGGCGACGACGTCGGCGCCGATCGCCGTCCAGCTCGAGGCCACGACCGCGCCCTTTCCGCGTCTCACGGAGAGCGGGCCGCGGGCGCGGTCGGGATCGTAGAGGTCCATCAGCGCCGCCTGGTGGCGGGCCGACAAGCCGCGGCCGCTCGCGTCGTTGGGGCTCGGCGTCACCAGGATCGGCCGCCCCTCGCGCGTCTTCACGAGGACCGGCGACCCGTCGATCACGGTCTGAAAGAAGCGGGCCCGCCCCATGCCGTCCACGAGGCTCTCGGGCATGTCGTGAAACGGGACGGTCGCCTCCTGCGGCGGGCTGCACGCGGCGCTGCCAAGCGCGCCAGCGGCCGCGAGGACACCGCTCAGGCGCAGGAACTCGCGCCGGTCGAACTCACCTGTGGATGAGGACTTCATCGTCATAACGCTCACCGGTGGCACGTCACGCAGTCGGTGGAAGCCTTCGTTTCCGGCTTGCGGTGGCAGTCGAGGCACCACTGCATGTTGAAGGGATGCTGCACGGAGACGATCTCCATCTCGCCGACCTTCCCGTGACAGTGCTCGCACACCACCATCGGTTGTCCCTGCCCGCCGGCAAGCGCGAGGACGGGGCGGCCCTGGTCGTCCTTCGCGTTGACGTGCGCCGCGTGGTCGTAATAGACGAAGTCGGGCAGGTCGTGGACCTTCACCCACGGGATCGGCTCGCCGCGATCCCAGTAGTCCTTGACCTTCAGGACCCACTCCTTGTTCAAGCCGACGCTCGTGTGGCAGTTCATGCACACGGAGGTGGACGCGACGGTGGAGTGGCGCCCCTTGTACGGCATCGTGTGGCAGTAGACGCAGGGGATCCCGAAGCCTCCGACGTTCACCTGCCCGCCCTTGTCGTTGACCTGCCAGACCGGGGCGCCCGCCATGCGCGTGTGCCTGAAGAGGATCGGCTGGCGCGGCGCGTAGCCCTTGCGCACGTGGCTCAGCTGGTAGGCGAGGGCACCCGTCGCGATCGCCGCCCCGAGCGCGGCGAGGACATACACGGGCTTCTTCGTTCCGTTCATTCGGACACCCTCCTGGACGGGCCTGCCTCGTCGGAGCCGCGAAGCGGCGAAGGCGGGTCGTCAAAGAGCATTCGCACCGCGGGCGTCTCGAGATCGTCGAACTGCCCGGTCTTCGCGGCCCAGATGAAGAAGCCCACGGCGATGGCCGCAATCAGCAGCGCCAGCGGAAGGAGGACGAATATCGTCTCCACCTCAGGCCTCCTCGAACGTCGGCGTGAAGGCCGACGAGAGAATCACGACGAGCGACGAGCACGGCATCAGGATCGCGGCGAGCAGCGGCCCCACGAAGCCGCCGATCGCCAGCGAGGCCGCGGCCGCGTTGTACATCAGCGAGAAGGCCAGGTTGCGGCGGATCACGCCGCGGAGGCGGCGCGTGCCGTCCAGGATGCCGACGAGCGGGGCAATCCCCTCGCGCGTGAGCACCACGTCCGCGGCCACGATGGTCGCGCCGGTGCCGCCGTGAACCGCGATGCCGACGTCGGCCAGGGCGAGCGCCGCCGCGTCGTTCACCCCGTCACCCACCATCACCACGGAAGGCCGGCACGGAGGTCCGCCCCACTGAGGCCGCCACGGAGGCCGGCCGGGCTGCTGCTCGACGAGCGCCGCGATGACGTCGCGTTTCCCCTCGGGCGTGAGGCCGCCCACGGCGTCTGCCTCCGGCAGCCCCAGCTCCCGTGCCACGCGCCGGACGAGATTGGGGTGGTCGCCCGACAGGACCTTGACGTGGATGCCGCGGGCGCGAAGGGCCGCCACCGTGCGGCGTGCGTCCGGGCGCAGCCCGTCGCCGATGCCGGCCACACCGCGCACCCGACCGTCGAGCGCGACGAAGACCGGGCTGAGGCCGTCGGCGACCATCGCGTCGGCGGCGCGGGCGAGGTCGTCGGGCACCGGCGCGCCACCGGCCTCGACGTGCGCGCGGGTGCCGACCCGGACCTCGTGGCCGTCGAGACCGCCCGCGATCCCCTGCCCGGGGACCTCGACGACGCGCTCGATCGTGTGCGCCGTGCGAATCGGCCGACCCGCAGCGTGCTGGAATGCGCGGGCCACCGCGTGCGCCGATTCGGCTTCCAGGGCCCGCGCGAATCCGAGGGCCGCTTCCTCGCCTTGCCAGCGCGCGACCGTCGGGCGGCCCTCGGTCAGGGTCCCGGTCTTGTCCAGGAGGACGATTCCGGCCGTGCGCAGACGCTCCAGGGCGTCCGGGTTCTTCACGAAGATCCCCGATTTCGCGCCGCGCATGAGCGCAATGGAGACCGCCAGCGGGACCGAGAGGCCCAGCGCGCACGGGCAGGCGACGACCAGGAGGGCGACGACGCGCTCGATCGCGACCGCTGTACCGCGGTGCAGCCACGCGGCGCCGGTGACGGCGGCGAGAACGAGGAGCGCCTGCACGAAGCGCCGCGCCACGAGGTCGGTCGTGCGGAGCAAGGCCGGCTTTCTCGAGAGCGCCTCCTGCACGATGGCCAGCAGCGCGCCGACCCGCGTCTGCTCCCCCGCCGCATCGACCCGGACGACGAGCCGGGCGCCGAGGTTGGTCGAGCCGGCGTTGACCGGGTCGCCCTCGCGCACCGATACCGGGTTCGCCTCGCCGGTCAGCACCGCGTTGTCGAGCGACGAGCGGCCCGCGAGCACGACGCCGTCAACCGGGATCAACTCGCCGGACCGGACCTCGACCCGATCGTCCGGGCGAAGCGCCGAGAGTGGGACCTCGAGGGTGGGTGAGTCGGGTCCGTCCCCCTCCAGCCGTCGCGCGAATTCCAGAAACGCAACCCCCCGCAGGCTGTCGGCGCGCTCGATCGCGGCGCGCTGGGCGCTGCGCTGCAGCTGCCGGGCGCCGAGGAGGGCCGCGACGAGCATGGCCAGCGAGTCGAACCACAGGGCGCCGCTCCCGCGGACGACATTCCACGCGCTGGCCGCGAAGGCGGTCGTCAGGGCAATCGCGACCGGCAGGTCGATGTGCACCATGCGGGCCCTCAGGCCTGCAACTGCCGTCTGGAAGAACGGGCGCGCCGAGTAGAGGAGCACGGGAAGCGCGACGGCCAGGGAGAGCCACCGGAAGAACGTCTCGAAGCCTCTGGCCATCCCCGAGGAGCCGCCCGCGTACAGGGCGCCGTGGAGGAACATCAGGTTCATCGCGCACGCGGCCGCGACACCCAGCCGCGCCACCCCCGCGCGGTCCTCGGCGCGACGCGCCTCCTGCGGGCGGGAGGCGCGGTGGATGTGCGGGGTGTAGCCGAGGCGATCGAGGGCGCGGGCGATCGCGGAGAGGCGCGTGTGAGTCGGCCGCCACGTGACCTCCGCGACGGCAGTGCCGAGGTTCAGCCGAACCTCCTCGACGCCGCGAAGGACCGCCGGCAGCCTTTCGACGAGCCAGACGCAGGCCGCGCAGTGGACCCCTTCCAGGTACAGCTGCGTGCGGCGGCGGCCGGCGGAGGTCTCCTCGGTCGCTTCCGCCTGGGCGCTCTCGTCGTCGAAGTCGTCGAAGGACCGGCCGGTCACGCGTGCGGGCTCGAGGCCGCCGCGCTGCTGCCCGGCGAGCCGGTAGTACTGATCGAACCCCCACTCGTGAACGAGCGTGTAGACCTGCCGGCAGCCCGAGCAGCAGAACTGCCGCTCGTCGCCGTCGCGACCCAGGCGGGCCGGGACTCTCAGGCCGCAATGCGCGCATGCGTAGGGCAGGGCTTCGGCCCTGCGCTGCACGTCGCGCGCGTTCATCGCGCCCTCCCCGTGGGAAGGGCCGCGTCGGCCGGGACGGTCAGGCGGGCGGCGTGGACGAAACGCAGAGCCTGCTGGCGGGCGTCGACACGAATCTCCCAGGCGCCCGGTTCGTCGAGGCGCACGAGCGTGCGGTAGGTCCCCGGCTGCTGCGGGAGTTCGGTCAGCGAGCCCTCCTGGTTGAGGCGCGTGTCCGAAGGCCGGAGGGCGAGGAGGCGACCCGACAGCCCCGAGACCGGGTTGCCGTCGCGGGTGGCGACCCTGACGTCCACGGGCCGGGGCATGCCGGCGTAGTGCGGGACGTCGGACGGCAGCTCGTAGCGCACCGTCCACCCCAACTGCCGGCTGGCGTCCTCGACCGCCTCGTCGGCGTCCCAGGCCTTCGCGGTCTCGTAGTAGCCCTTGATCGGGCGTGGACTGTCGGGCCGCGTGGCCACCCAGACCAGCACGCCGCAGGCGACGACCGACATCGCCAGCAGGCTGCCCAGGTAGATCGGCCAGCGATACGCCGAGACCATGCGCAGGAGCTTCACGGCTGCCCCCCCGCGGACGAGTACGGCCCGAGCAGCAGGAACTCCACGTCCTTCCTGAACCCGCGGTCCGAGCGCACGACGTAGCGGACCGGCGCCTGCCCGTCCACGAACACGCTCTGCGGCACCGTCGTCACGACGTTCACGGTGACCACCTGCTCCGGCTCCACCACGATCGGAGACTCGCTGACGACCAGGCGGGCGTTGGCGGGGCTGAGGACCTCGATCGTGAAGCGCTGCGCGTCGGACACCTGGTTCGTGATCCGCACGCGCTGCTGGTTCGCGATCTCGCCGGTTGGCAGGAGCCGGTACGTCTCGCGCCCGCCCCGCACCACCTCGACGAGAGCGTCGCTCCGCGTCAGCACCATCACGCCGAACGACCCCCACGCCACCGACATCAGCGCGAGGTACGCGAAGGTGCGTGCCCTCCAGACACGGCGGACGCCCCCCGCCTGCTCGCGCCCGGACGTGTAGCGGACGAGGCCGATTGGCTTGCGCTGGGCGATCATCACCTCGTTGCACGCGTCGATGCACTGCGCCGTGCCGATGCACTCGGGCTGGAGGCCCCGCCTGATATCCGTCCCCGTCGGGCACGAGTTGACGCAGGCCCGGCAGTCGATGCAGTCGCCGGCCCGGACCCCTTCCTTCCGGTCCTTCAGCTTCACCTTGGGGTCGCCGCGCTTCTCGTCGTACGCCACCAGGATCGTGTCCTGGTCCGACATGACGTTCTGCAGGCGGCCGTAGGGGCACGCGATCGTGCACATCTGGTCGCGGAACCAGCCGAAGTCGAAGACGATGGCGGCGGTGACCAGGCCGATCGCGAACAGGGGCCCCTGCCACGCGAGCGGCTC
Organism: uncultured Acidobacteriota bacterium; assembly: GCA_963813585.1. GTDB lineage: Bacteria > Acidobacteriota > Vicinamibacteria > Vicinamibacterales > Fen-181 > JARKSS01. The sequence goes on along the minus strand of CAWEZL010000001.1, from coordinate 3,979,154 downwards.
GGTGGCCAGCCCGCGGACGAGCGGCTTCCAGCCAGTGAAGTACGCCACGAAGGTGGAGGACATCAGCAGGGCGAGGGCCGTCCAGGCCGTCCACGTGACCGCCCTGATCGCGATCGTCCGCCCGCGAAGTCGACGGGCGAGGAAGGCCTCGATCGGGCGGAAGAAGAACTCGAGCCAGACGGTCTGCGGGCAGGAGAAGCCGCACCACAGGCGTCCGAACGACGAGGCGACGAAGAAGACCGTGACGATGACGCCGAAGCCGAGCGCGACGAGGATGAGGGTGTCGGTGGGGTAGAAGGTGGCGCCGAACACGTGCGAGCGACGCGTGACGACGTCGAGCATCACCGCCGGGTACCCGCCCACCGGGATGTGGGGCAGGCCGAAGAACGCGGCCACGAGCGCGTACGCGATCGCCCGGCGGACCTTCCAGAACCGCCCCTTGTGGACGACCGGGTGCATGAACTTCCGCTTGCCGTCCGCGGAGAGGCTGTAGAGCCGATCCTCGTCGGGCGCGACGTCGAAGACGTTCGAGTGCCCCCTGTCGACGGTGCTCAGGCCCGGAGCGGAGTCGAGGGGCGCGGCAGGGTCCACGTCAGCTCCTCGGGGACATCGGCTGGGGCGCGACCGGGTCGCCCTCCGGCGGGCGGGCGTTGGGCGGGTTCGACCCCTGGAGGCTCCGCACGTACGAGACGAGGGCGCCGAGCTCCTCGGACTGCAGGGCCCGCCCCCACGGCGGCATTCCCTTCGCCGGCCAGCCCTTCGCGATGGTCTGGAAGACCTGCTCGACCGAGCCGCCGTGGATCCACCGGTCGTCGGTCAGGTTCGGGCCGATCAGTCCCTGCGCCCGCTCGCCGTGGCACGACGCGCACGAGCGGGCGAAGCGGTCGTGCGCGACCTGGAGGATCGCCGGATCGTTCGCGCCCGCGAGCAGTTCGGCGGCCGAAGGGGCAACGAGCGGGTTCGCATCGAAGTGCGCCTGGACGGCGGCGAGAGCCTTCTGCTGCTCTCCCCGGTACTCGGCCTCCATGGAGCCATCGCCGAAGCTGAGGGCGTAGAAGATCAGGTACGCCGCGGCGAAGATGAGCGAACCCCACCAGATCGCCATCAGCCAGCCGGGCATCGCGTTGTCGTATTCCCGGATCCCGTCCAGCTCGTGGAGGACCTTGTCTTCGAACTGTGCCATGGTGCCCCTCCGGGAATCGGGATTCAGGATTCAGGATTCGGATCCCGGGATTCCTGAATCCTCTCGTCGTCCAGCGGCATGCGGGCGCGCGCCTCCATCTCGTCCGGGCGCTTCGACACGACCCACACGACGACGGCCACGAAGACCGCCAGGAAGAACAGCATCGATCCAATCGCCCAGGCGGCCGTCCCGCTTCGGGCGGCCAGTTCCTGCAGCATCGCTACTGGACCCTCTTCCAGCGGATGTCGGTGCCGAGGCGCTGGAGGTACACCGTCAGCGCGACGATCTCCTTGTCATCCAGCCCCGCCGGCCCCTGCTGTGCCAGGACCTCCGCGGTGATCCCACCCGCCTGGCGCTCCATCGCGGCCACCGCCGTTTCGATCTCCCCGTCGGTGTAGGGGACCCCCACGGCGCGCAGCGCCCGCATCTTCGAGGCGATGAGGCTGGTGTCGTAGCGGGTCGTCGACAGGTGCGGGTACCGCGGCATCACCGAGCCGGGCGTCGTCGAATCGGGCTGGCGCATGTGGCGAACGTGCCAGAGGGAGGGGTATTTCCCGCCGACGCGGTGGAGGTCCGGCCCCGTGCGCTTGGAGCCCCACTGGAAAGGGTGGTCGTAGACGAATTCACCCGCCTTCGGTACTCGCCGTAGCGTTCGGTTTCGAAGCGGAAGGGGCGGACCATCTGCGAGTGGCAGTTGTAGCAGCCCTCGCGGATGTAGATGTCGCGGCCGGCGACCTCGAGCGGCGTGTACGGGTGCACGCTGGCGATCTCCTTGACGTTCTCCTTGTTGAAGAACATCGGGATCGCCTCGACCAGCGAGCCGACCGACAGGGCCACCACCACGAGCACCGTGAAGGGGACCGGCACGCCCTCGAGCAGGCGGTGCACCCCGTGGCGCAGTTGGTGCTGGAGCCGGTAGAACGCGTGGTCGTAGGTGTTGGCGGGCGTGACCGCGCCCGGCGCCGAGAGGTCGCTGACGAGCGGCGGCGCGCTCACCTCGGGCTCCACCGCGTAGTCTGCCGGCGCGCTCCGGATCGTCTTGACGAGGTTCCAGACGAGGAGGAGTGCTCCGGCGAAGAAGAGGACCGCTGCGACGAGGCGGACCCAGTAGAGCGGGACGATCGCGATGACCGTCTCGATGAAGTCGGGGTACACCAGCCGCCCGTCGGCCTCGAAGGCCCGCCACATGCCCCACTGCGTGATGCCGGCCACCCACATCGACACCTGGTAGGTGATCAGCCCCACCGTGGCGATCCAGAAGTGCGTGGTCGCGAGCCTCTTCGAGTACAGCTCCGTCTTCCAGAGCCGCGGCACCGCCCAGTAGAGGATGCCGAACGAGAGGAAGGCGTTCCAGCCGAGCGCCCCTGCGTGCACGTGGCCGATCGTCCAGTCGGTGAAGTGCGAGACCGCGTTCACCGACTTGATCGACATCATCGGCCCCTCGAAGGTCGACATGCCGTAATAGGTGACCGCCACCACCATGAACTTCAGGATCGGGTCCTCGCGCAGGCGGTGCCAGGCACCCCGCAGCGTGAAGAGGCCGTTCACCATGCCGCCCCACGAGGGCATCCAGAGGATGAGGGAGAACAGCATGCCGAGCGTGGAGGCCCACTCGGGGAGGGCCGAGTAGTGGAGGTGGTGCGGGCCGGCCCAGATGTACACGAAGACGAGCGACCAGAAGTGCATGATCGACAGCCGGTAGCTGAACACCGGCCGCTCGGCCGCCTTGGGCAGGTAGTAGTACATCAGGCCCAGGTACGGCGTCGTCAGGAAGAACGCCACCGCGTTGTGGCCGTACCACCACTGCATCAGGGCGTCTTTCACGCCCGAGTAGGCGGAGTAGCTTCCCATCCAGGAGTAGGGGACCGCCATGCTGTTCCCGATGTGGAGGATGGCCACCGCGACGATCGTCGCAATGTAGAACCAGATGGCGACGTACAGGTGCCGCTCGCGGCGAATCGCGATCGTGCCGAAGAAGTTGACCGCGAAGGCGACCCAGAGGACGGCGAGGGCGATGTCGAGCAGCCAGGGCAGCTCGGCGTACTCCTTGGCCTGGGTGTTCCCCGTGACGAGCGCGACCGCCGCGGCCACGATGAGCAGTTGCCAGCCCCAGAAGTGAAACGCGGAGAGGGCGTCGCTGAAGAGCCGCGTCTTCAGCAGCCGCTGCATCGAGTGGTACGATGCCTGCGAAGATGATGTTCCCGACGAACGCGAAGATGACCGCGTTGGTGTGCAGCGGCCTGAGCCGCCCAAAGGTGAAGTACGGCGCCAGGTTGAGCCCCGGGAGGAACAGCATGGCCGCGATCAGCGTGCCCACGAGCATGCCGACCACGGCCCACACCACGGCGGCCAGGAAGAAGAGCCGCGGGGTCCGATCGTCGTAGCGGACGGTGTCGCTCATCGGAGTCTCGTCGCCGGCCGGCGCGCGGCCGACCGGCGCCCGAACAGGTCGGCGGTCACGAGGCGCCGGATTGTGAACGATTTCACGTACGCGTGCAGGGCACTCTACTATACCCGCTCACCCGTCGATTAGCTCACCTGACGACGACGCGCGACAGCGCGACCCCGAGCCTCCGCCCGTCGTTGCCGCTTCGCGCTGCGGGGGTCGTGAAGCGGAGCGTCAGGCCCCGGTTGATGTCGCATGCGTCCAGGGGCAGGGTCGCGGCCCACCCCCGGCTGACCGGGCCGCGGAAGAGGACGTGATCGTTGGCCTCGATTGTCAGCTCCTTGGGGCGGCCGCCGGGCACCATCAGCACCTCGACCTCGAGCTTCCGGGGTCGATCGAGGGTCTGGAAGCTGATTTCCGACCGGTCGGCCGTCCACCGAAAGGGCTGCCCCCTGCGTGTCCACTCGACCTTGTGAAACCTCCAGGGCCGCAATCCCCACACGGTGACGGCCTCCGCCGAGACCAGGTTCAACCCCGGGGGCCGGGCCTGCCCGAGGCTGACGCGCCGGAGCAGCCTCCCGGCTGCATCGCGCTCGACCACGAATACCTCGACCTCGTTGCGCCCCGCCTGCCAGCAGCCGAACGGCGGCGTCGCGAGCCAGCCACGGGGGTTGGACTCCCACGTGCGCGTCGTCGCCCGGACGACGCCGTTGACCGCGACGGCCACCAGGGTGCCGGGGCGGGGTGAGTCGAACCGCCCGGACACGTCGAAGACGACGTCGGTCGCCTGGGGATCGACCTCGTCGTACTCCCTGGCTTGCAGCAGTTCCGCTCGGCCGCCGCTCTCCACGACGCGCAATTCGGCGAGGCTCCGGCCGACGAGGTCCTCCAGCCCGGGGATGCGTGGCGCACGGTGCGGGTTGCCGGCGCCGCCGAACAGGTCGAACTTCCGGCGCATCGCTGGGGCGATGTCGAGCAACCCGGCTGACATCTCGAGCCGCGCGTCCCCCGTACAGCGTCCTGGGCCGGGCGGGTCGGGCAGGGTCGAGCAGCGAGGTGCCGTCCACGGGCCACGGCACGTCGATTCCCACCGCGTCGGCTATCGTCGGAACGATGTCCACGATCTCGGCGTTCATGTCGCTGACGTGCGGCACCGCCGCCGTGCTCGCCGGGTAACTGACGATCAGCGGGATGCGCATGATCTCCGCCGCCGTCTGCGTTCGGACATTCCGGAGCGGCGCATTCGGAACGGCGAACGAAGCGCCGTGGTCCGAGGTGATCACGATCAGCGAGTCTTCGTAGAGCCCGGTGTCCTTCAGGCGCTGCGCCAGCTGGCCGACCAGGCCGTCCACGAACCCGACCTGCAGCAGGTGGCGCTGCCATTCCTGGACCACCGCCCAGGAGGCGGCGCTGTCCCGCTCCGCGCGCAGGTCCGTCCACGTCTTGTTCCGCCGCCCCCCGGCAGCAGCCGGTTCGGGTGGTGCGAGACGAGCGAGTGGATGAAGTAGAAGGTCGGCTGGGGATCGCCAGCCTGGATCCCCTCGACGAACCGCCGGATCGCTTCGACGTGCGGGCTCGTCATGCCTCGACGCCAGCGCTGGCGCATGGCGTCCCCTTCGGGATCCCCTGCGCTTTCGTCGAAGCGCGCCCAGGTGGCCGTGGGGTCGGGAACGCCCGCCGTCAGGTCCGGAGTGAGGACGAGACGCAGGAAGACGGCACGCAGGTCGCGCCCCATCGCCGCCAGGCGGGCGAAGGAGGACGCCTGGTCGCCCGTGCACAGCGAGGGCGGGCAGAGCGCGGTCACGGCCTCCGAGACGGCCAGCCGGTGCGTCCCGGCCAGCAGCGTGAACAGCGTGTCCGGGTGATCGGTCGCGGTCGGCAGGGCGCCCTTGCGCGGGAACCTGCCCGAGAGGATCGAGGGGAGCGCGTAGCGCGTGGAGTCGTGGACGGTGGTGGCGTTGCGGTACCAGACGCCGTCGCGGGCGAGGGCGGAGAAGTTCGGGTAGAGCCCCGGGTCGATGTTGAAGTCGGCGTCGAGCAGCGACAGCAGAGGGAGCTCGTCGAAGACCACGAGGATGACCGGGGCGGTGGCCGTCCCGCCGGCCCGGGCGCCCTCGGTTCCGGCACCGGCGGCGCCGCTCCGGGCGGGGGCGACCAGCGCCCTGACACCGGGTCTCAGCACGAAGACGGCGGGGACGACGAGCGTGGAGAGGGCCAGGACGCCGAGAAGACTGCGGAGTGGAGCCCACCGGAGGTAGGCGAAGGCCCCGGCCGCCGCGAGCATCGCCGCGGGAGGGACGGCGACGAGCCAGCTTCCGGCGCCCGCCCGGACGGCCATCTGCATCGCGAGGGTGAAGGCCAGGACACCGACCGCCGCAGCCCGCGCAGCGGCCAGGGGCCGCGGGCCCGGCAGCCCGATCAGCCGGACCACCAGCACGAGGCTCGACGGGAGCACCGCCACCAGGGTGAACGTCAGGAAGAGGATGTCCGAGGCTCCGGCACGGTGGGCGACGAAGAACTCGGGGTTGGCGCCAAGGAGGTCGAGCAGCGGCTGGGCCACGGCAACCGCCCAGAGCCCAAGGACGTGCAGGAGCACGGGCAATTATCGTCGCCGAGGGGAGGCTGTCAATGGGACGAGTTGGTGCGGAAGCGGGGATTTGAACCCCGATGAGCTTGCGCCCACTAGCTCCTGAGGCTAGCGCGTCTGCCAGTTCCGCCACTTCCGCATCGTGAGGACGGGTACCGCCGGCAGGAACACCCAGTATAGCCAAAACGGGCCGCCGCGTCACCGGGTGGACCGGGGCGCGTCGCGGTGCCCGCGGCGCCGCGGTATACTGCTGTCGAATCGCCCCCCACTTCCATACGAGATTCGGCTGCCAGGACTGGAGCCCAGGTTGCCCCCGAGCTGGAATGCCGTCGGCCGACTGTTTCCCCGATCCAGCCCAGCGGGCCGGCTGCTGTTCGGCTGCGCCGTCACGGCCGTGGCCACCGCCGCCCGGCTGGTCGTGGATCCGCTCATTCACGGGCAGATTCCCTACTTCATCTACGTGGCGTCGGCCGTCGTCGCGACCTGGTTCGGGGGCGTGCTGGCCGGCATCACCGGCACGCTGCTCGCGGCCTTCGCGGGCAACTACTTCTTCGTCGAACCGCAGTTCCAGATGGTGCCGAGCGCGACCGACCTGCTGGCGATGAGCCTGTTCGTGGCGGTCGCGCTCGGCCTGGTCGGCGTCGTTTCGCAGTGGCGCGCCGCCGAAGAGGCGTCAAGGCGGCGGGCGGAGGAACTTCGCGCGCTGCTCGACACGGTTCCCGCCGCCGTGTTCGTCGCCCGCGATCGCGCCGCGCGACACATCGAGGCCAACCGCGCGGGCAGCGAGCTCCTCCGAATCCCCACCGGCTCGAACGCCTCGCTCACCGGCGAACCGGCGAGGTTCCGCATCCTCAGAAACGGGGCGGAGGTGCCGCCGGATCGACTGCCGATCCGGGAGGCGGCGCGAGGGGCGACGGTCCGGGACTGCGAGTTCGACATCGCCCACGACGACGGGACGACCCGGACCCTGTTCGGGAGCGCCACCCCCCTCCGCGACGAGAACGGCGAGGTCTGCGGATCCGTGGGGGCGTTCGTGGACGTGTCCATGCGGAAGCGAGCCGAGGAAGTCCTCCGCGAGGCCGACCGCGCGAAGGACGACTTCCTGGCGACCCTGTCCCACGAACTGCGAACGCCGCTGAATGCGATCGTCGGCTGGGCGAGCATGCTGGTCGAGGGACGCCTGCCGCCGGAGGCCGTCGGCCGGGCGTACGAGGGGATCGCTCGCAACGCCGCCGCCCAGCGCGACCTGATCGAGGACGTGCTCGACGTCTCTCGCATCGTCGGCGGCAACCTGCGCCTCGAGCTGACCGATACAGAGGTCTTCGCGCCGCTTCGCGCCGCCATCGAAGCGGTTCGCCCGGCAGCCGCCGCCAAGCAGATCGATGTCGTCGCGCCCGACGACACCGTGCCGGCCTTCGTGCGGGGCGACCGGGCCCGGCTCCAGCAGGTGTTCTGGAACCTGCTCGCCAACGCGGTCAAGTTCAGCGCGGACGGCGGGCGGATCGACGTCGACGTGAGGGCCGGCGACTCGCACGTCGAGGTCGAGGTCCGGGATCACGGCATCGGAATCAGCGCGGAGTTCCTGCCGCACGTCTTCGATCGATTCCGGCAGCACGACAGTTCAACCACCCGCAAACACGGCGGCCTGGGGCTGGGGCTGTCGATCGTCCGCCACCTGGTGGAGTTGCACAGCGGGACCGTGACGGCACGCAGCGAGGGCGAGGGGACCGGGACGACGATGGTGGTTCGGCTGCCGATTTCGAGGCTCGGGGAGCGGCGCCAGGGTCGCGGGTGCGAGCCGGTCGAGGTCGCGCCGGGCGCCAGCCTGCCGGACGGCCCGATGGCCCTCGGCGGACTGCGCATTCTCGTCGTCGACGACCAGCCGGACGCGCGGGAGATGGTGGCGCTGGTTCTTGCCAACCACGGAGCCAGCGTCGTCACGGCGGGATCGGCGGCCGAAGCCCTCGACGTGCTCCACGACACCGCCCCCGACCTGCTGGTCGTGGACCTGGCGATGCCGGGGATGGACGGCTACTCCCTGATCCAATCGATCCGGGCCGGCGGCACTCGGGCCGCGGCGACGCCCGCCATCGCCCTCAGCGCCTACGCCAGGGAAGAAGACCGGCGTCGAGCCCTGGCCAGCGGCTTCCAACTGCACCTGGCCAAGCCGGCGGAGCCTCGCGTCCTGGTCCGGGCCGTCCGCGCCACGGCTGGCGGGCCGCTCGCCGGGACTGGCGACGAGTAGCCGGAGGGCGGAGCCGGTCCTACCGGGAGCGGGGGACGCGCAGGCCGGCGCCGGCCGCCAACGCGCGTTCGTAGCAGAGCGTCGCGATCGCGGCATCCTGCACCCCGACGCCGGTCAGCGCGCACACGGTGATCTCGTCGGGGCGCTGCCGCCCCTGGCGGCGGCCCGACGTCAGCTCGCCCAGCTCGGTCACGTCGGCTGCCGCGTCGATCGTCCCCGCCTGGAGCGCGTGCAGGAACTCGCCGCGCTCGAAGCACTGGCGCTTGTAGTCGCACGCGAGTCGATCCGCCCGCGCGAGCACCGCGCTCTCGAGTTCCTGCTTCTCCGCGGTGTCCGCGCCCATCCCGGTGATGTGCATCCCCGCGTGCAGCCACGAGGCCTTGACGATCGGCTCGCGTGAAGGGGTGCACGACACGACCACCTGGCTGTCGCGCACCACCGTCTCCGCGGCGGCCGGCTCCACGGGAATCCCCAGCTCGTCGCGCATCTCGCGCGCATAGGCCCTGGCGGTCTCCTCGGACCGGTCGAAGACGAGCACCCGCCTGAAGGGGCGCACCAGCCGCAACGCGCGCACCTGGTAGCGGCCCTGCGTCCCCGCGCCGATCACCCCGACCGTGTCCACCTGCGCCGGCGCGAGGTACTTGGCCGCCACGGCCCCGGCGAGCCCGGTCCGGATCTCGGTCAGGTAGCCGTTGTCCAGCAGCACGCCTTCCGGGAACCCCGTCTCCGCGCTCACCACCACCATCATCCCGCTCGAGCTGGGAAGCCCCAGCTTGCCGTTCTCGTAGAAGCCCGAGGCGATCTTGATCGCCATCCGGGGCCACCCGTGGATGTAGGCCCCCTTCACGTCCACCTCGCCGCCCCGCTCCGGCACGAACAGGCCGACGATCGGCGGCACGTCGGCGCGCCCCTCGGCCAGCGCCGCGAACGCGCGCTCGATCGCGCCGAGCGCCTCGCCATCGAGGGGCACCAGCGCACGGATCTCGCCTTCGGACAGGACGATGATGTCGGCGGCGCGGTTCATCGGCATAGAATACATGGGCCATGCGAATCCCGAACTTCGAGATGGAACGGATGCAGTCCACCTGGGAGAACCTGGTGGAGTTCGACATGAGCGAGAGCGGCGTCCGGCCCGTGACGCTCCGCGAGCTGACCTCGCTCGGGCTCGACCTCGACGCCGCCCTCGACATGCCGCTCGGCTACAGCCAGTCGAACGGGACGATCCCGCTCCGCGAACGCCTCGCCGCCATCTACCCGGGGGCCACCGTCGATCACATCGAGGTGACCAACGGCACCTCCGAGGCGAACTACCTCGTCGCGCTCGCGCTGCTGCAGCCCGGCGACGAGATGGCGATGGAGATCCCGAACTACATGCAGCTGTGGGGGGTGCCGCAGAGCCTGCAGGCGCCCGTGCGCACGTTCCACCTCTGCCCCGAAACGGGCTGGGAGCCCGATTGGCAGGAGTTCGAGCGGGCCGTCACGCCCAAGACACGGTTGCTGTACCTCTCGAACCCGAACAACCCGTCGGGGGCCGTCCTTTCCGACGCGGCCATGTCGCGCATCGTCCGCCGGTGCGAGGAGACGAACACGATCCTCCTCGCCGACGAGGTGTACTTCGGCGCCGAGCTGGAGAGCGAGCGGACGAAGAGTTTCTGGGGCATGAGCTCCCAGGTCGTCGTCACGAGCGGGTTGTCGAAGGCGTACGGGATTCCGGGCGCGCGCATCGGCTGGATCGTCGGGCCGCCCTCGCTCGTCGAGACCTGCTGGAGCCAGCACGACTACCTGACGATCGGCCCGAACAAGCTCTCCGACCTCGTCGCCCGCACGGCCGTGACCGCGGAGAACCGCGAGTACCTGTACGGGCGCACGCGATCGATCCTGCGCGCCAACCTGCCGGTGATTCGCGACTGGGCGGCCGGCTTCGACGGGCTGCTGGACTTCAACCAGCCGAAGGCCGGCGCGATGGCGCTGGTGCGCTACCGCGCCGACGTGCCGAGCCTCGAGTTGTGCGAACGGATCCGGGTCGGGCAGGGCACGCTGGTCGTGCCCGGGACCCACGTGGGTCTGGACGGGTACCTGCGGATCTGGTACGGCGGGAGGCCGGAGTACATCCAGGAAGGGTTGAGAAGGATCGGGGTGGTGCTGGGGTCGCTGCAGACAGTGTAGTGGCCAGTGGCCAGTCGTCACCCATGACGCACCGGCCACCAGCCACTTGCCACCAGCTTCTACTTCCGTTCGATCGTCACCCCGCCGTTGACGGTGCGCGCGCGAATCGGGGCGCCGCCGCTCCCCAGGTCGGTGCTGATCTCGCGGCGCCAGCTGCCCTGGATCGTGACGGGGAAGTCGATGTGCAGCCCCCCGTTCCGCGTGCCGGTTTCCAGGTGGGCCGAGTAGCCGTCGGGCACGCTGAGCCGCACCCCGCCGTTCTTCGTCTCGACGTCGAGCCCCTCGCCGTCCCACCCCGCGCCGCTCAGCTCGACGTGGACGCCGCCGTTCACCGTCGCACCCTTGACGTCGCCGTTGACGTCGCTCAGCTTGATGCCGCCGTTGGTCGTCTTGAAGGCCAGTTGACCCTGCACGCCGGCGATCGAGATGCCGCCGTTCTGGCTGGTCAAATCGAGGTTCCACTGACTGGGCACCATGAGGTCGTAGCCCACGCTCCAGCCCGACCCGTCCCCGGTCCGCGGCCCCTCGGCGCGAACCCGCCCGCCATCGGTCAGCACGCGCACCTGACCGGCCAGGGCCCGGGCCTGCTCGACCGTGTCGGAGGTGGCGGTGACCCTGGCCTGCAGCTGGATCTCGTGACGGTCCCACCCGTGCACCGTGATCCCGCCGTTCGGGGCGGCGTCCACGGCGAGCAGGTCGCCGACGACCGGCACGGCGAGCTCGCGCACCTCGCAGTGCGTCGGACGGTCGAGGTCGCCCGTGTCGCGGCAGGGGTTTCGCGGCCCGGCCGTCTGGCCGAGCGCCGGAGCCGCCAGGGCCACGAGGCCGGCGGCCAGGAGAGAACCGAGCGAAACGAACAGGCGGCGGACTTTCATCGTCAAACCTCCATGTACGAGCCGTGCGGACTGGTTGGTTAGACGACGCCACACCCTCCGTCGTTGCCCCGGCGCTCATCCGCGGCCGGCGGCCGGGCTGGCTGCTATACTCTGTCCACTTTGCTCCGGAGCTCACTTGGGTTGATGCCGTTCGCTCCGGCTGACGCGCGGCTGAAGCCACGCGCTACGGCCCGGCGCGTTGTCAACCGAAGCGAGCGCCGGGGATAGGAGGTAGGCCGTGCGTCGCGGACTCGCTCTCGTGCTCGTGCTCATCGTCGCGGCCGTGTTCGTGTCGTTCGCCGGGCTCCTCGTCCTGTGGGCGGTCGTCGGGCGCGGGCCCGCCGTGCCGTCCTCGGCGACGCTCGTGCTGCGCCTGGCCGGCGACCCGGTCGAGGGGGGCGGCGACGAGGGGATCGCGCAGTTCATTCCCGGAGACCGGCAGCCCAGCGTGCGGTCGATCGTGGAGAACATCCGCAAGGCGAAGGTGGACGGGCGGGTGCGGGCCCTGGTGGTGTCGCCCATCGGCCTCGGGTCGCCGTACACCGCCAAGGCGCAGGAGATCCGCGATGCGATCGCCGACTTCCGGCGGTCGGGCAAGACGGCGATCGGGTTCCTCGAGGACGGCTCGCAGGACGCGTACTACCTTGCCACGGCCTGCGAGCGCATCTACCTGATGCCGTCGAGTCCGCTGCAGCTCACCGGCGAGGCGAGCTACGAGCTGTTCCTGCGCGGCACGCTCGACAAGATCGGCGCCTACCCCGACATGCTGCACGTCGGCGCAGTACAAGACGGCGGTCGAACCAGCTCACCGAGAAGACCTTCACGCCGGCCCACCGCGAGATGACCGAGTCGCTCAACCGCGACCGGTACGACCAGATGGTGAAGGCGATTGCCGACGCGCGCGGGAAGAGCGAGGAGGAGGTGCGGGCGCTGATCGACGAGGGGCCGTACCTGCCCGACGCGGCCGTGTCGGCCGGCCTCGTGGACGGCCTGGCTTACGAGGACCAGCTCGGCGAGCAGGCGAAGGTCCCGATGGGCAAGGGGCGCCGCCTCGACATCCAGGATTACTCGGGGGTCAGCGCCCGCTCGCTCGGCATCGGCCGCGGCCCGCGGATCGCCGTGCTCTACGCCTCGGGCACCATCGTCTCGGGACGCAGCGGGTACGACCCGATGAACGGGCAGGTGGTCGGGTCCGACACGCTGTCGGCGTCGATCGCGCGCATCCGCGACGACTCGTCGATCAAGGCGGTGGTCCTGCGGGTGGACAGCCCGGGCGGCTCGGCGATCGCCTCCGACGCGATCTGGCGGGCCCTGGTGCGGCTGCGCGACGAGAAGCCCGAACGCCCGCTGGTCACCTCGATGTCCGACCTCGCGGCCTCGGGCGGCTACTACATCGCGATGGCCGCGCCGCACATCGTCGCCGAACCGGGAACGCTGACGGGTTCGATCGGCATCTTCGGCGGCAAGATCGCGCTGGGCGGGACGTACAACAAGCTCGGGGCCAACGTCGAGTCGGTGACCGCCGGACGCCACGCCGACATCTACTCGCCGGTCCGCCCCTTCGACGAGGAGGAGCGCGCCAAGCTGGGGGAGCAGCTCCAGGCGTTCTACGACCAGTTCGTCGAGAAGGTGGCCAACTCGCGGAAGATGAAGCCCGAGCAGGTGGACGAGGTGGCGCAGGGTCGCGTGTGGACGGGGCGGCAGGCGAAGCAGGTGGGGCTGGTGGACGAACTGGGCGGCCTCGAGCGGGCCGTGGCGATTGCCAGGCAGCATGCCGGTATCGCCCCCGACGTGGAGGTCCAGCTGGTCACCTACCCGCCGCGGCGCTCGTTCTACGACCTGCTGACCTCGCCCTTCGGCGCGTCGGCCCGCGCGACGCCGGCGTTCCTGCCCGCCTGGGCAGCCCTGCTGGGGGCGAGGGATGCCCGCGCCATCGGCATCGTCACGGCGCCGGCCACGCTGTTCCGCGCGGGCGAGCCGCTGGCGCTGATGCCGTTCGCCCTGCTGTCACGCTAGGCAAGGGGCTGGGTAGCCCCCAGCCCCTAGCCCCTAGCTCCAGCCCCTGGCCCCTAGCCCCTAGCCCCTGGCTACGAGCCGAGCACCCGCTGCAGGTTCTCGCGGTTGACCTCGATCTTCATCCCCTGCTTGGCCTTGGTCATGTAAGCGCTGAAGAAGCGGCCGCGCCGCTCGTTCAACATCTCGGTCCGGAGGCCGTCGCGCCCTGCCGCCAGGTCGCCCGGCGTGGGCTGGGCCTGCTCCATCACCTTCACGACCGCGATGGCGTTGTCGGTCGCGATCGGGTCGCTGACGGTGCCGACCGGCTGCGAGAACGCGACCGTGTCCACATCGGCGCTGACGCCGATGTCGGGCAGCGGCGACTCGCGCGGCACCAGTTCGGTCGTCTTGACCTCGACGCCGGCGGCCTTGGCCGCCTTCTCGAAGTCGGCCGCGCCCTTCAGCGCCGCCGCCACGGTCGCGGCCTTCTGCCGCGCCAGCTCCTTCGCCTTCTCCTTGACGACGTCCTCGCGAACCTTCTCCTTCACCTCGTCCAGCGACGGCAGCCGCGGCGCCTGCTTGTCGGTCACGGTGAAGAACGCGTAGCCGCGCGAGACGCGCACCGCGCCGCTCACCTGGCCCTGGTTGAGGTCGAAGGCCTCGGCCGCGGCCTGCGGGCGACGGCCCGAGGCCGAGGATCGGCTCGTCGCGCGTGAAGTACCCCGACTCCTGCACGGTCAGGCCGTTGGCCTTGGCCACGCGTGTCGAGGTCGGCCGGCGCCTTGATCTCCTTCTCGAGGCTGGCCGCCAGGTTGCCGGCGCGGGCCGACGCCTTCTCGAAGGAGAGCTGATCGACGATCTGCGGCTCGCACCTCGTCGAGCGTGCGCGTGGCGGCCGGCCTTCTTGTCCACGACCTTGATGATGTGGAAGCCGAACTGCGACTTCACCAGGTCGCTCGATCTGTCCCGGCTCGAGCGCGAACGCCACCTCCTCGAACTCCTTCACCATCTGGCCCCGCGAGAAGTAGTCGAGGTCGCCGCCCTGCTTGGCCGACTGCCTCGTCCTCGGAGTACTTCGTGGCCAGCGCCGCGAAGTCGCCGCCGGCCTTCACCTCCTGCAGCACCTGCTCGGCCTTCGCCTTGCACGGCCGCCTCGTCCTTGCCCTCGGTCTTGAGGAGGATGTGGCTGGCGCGCACCTGCTCGGGCGTCGAGTACAGGTCGATGCTCTCGTTGTAGGCCGCCTCGATCTCGCGCGGCGTCGGCTGGTTCTTCGCGCGCAGCGCCTCGACGTCGACCAGCAGGTAGCGGACCTTCCGCCGCTCGCCGATGCGGTACTGCTCCTTGTGCGACTCGAACCACGACGCCACGTCGGCGTCGGTCGACCGTCGCCTCGGCGCGGAACTAGTCGACTGGGAAGGTCACCAGCTGCAGCTTGACCTTCTCGTTGCGGCGCTGGAACTCCTGCTCGACTTCCTGGTCGGACACGGTCACCCACTCGGTGAGCGCCGTCGCGCAGCTTGTCGATGAGCAGGCTGCGACGCAGGCTGCGCCTCGAACTCCTCGGGCGACATCGGCGGGCGCTGCATCCGCAGCAGCGCCGCGTAGCGGGCGTGGCCGACGAACTGGCCGTTCTCCTGGAAGGCCGGCATCGTCATGATGCTGGCGGGCGACCTCGGCGTCGGTGACGTCGATGCCCCGGCGCGGCCGCCTCGGCCAGCGACGCCTGCTCGTCCACCATCTGCTGCAGGATCTGCTGGTCGATGCCCGAGCTGCTTCAGCATCTGCTCGCTGACGTTGCCGCCGTACGCGGCGCGGTACACCTGCAGCTGCGTGAGGTAGGCGCGCCGGAACTCCTGCACCGTGATGTCGCGCCCGTCCACCCGGGCGACCATGTCGTTGGGCATGGGGCCGCCGGGGCCGCCTCGACCGCAGGAAGTCGGGGATGTAGAAGATGATGAACGCGAGCACACCAGCGCCAGGCTCCACTTGAGCCAGCCCTTGTGCCGCCGCATCCGGTCCAGCATGGTCATGGTTGCGTTCGCCTCTGGGGGAAGGAGCAGGCCGACAGAATCTCTAATAATACCAGATACCGGGGACGCTCCGTTCTGGCCTGCCCCGTGCGCGGCTGCGGCTGCGCGCCCCATCGTCCGATAACGACAGCGGGTGAGTTCCTGGTGTGCGAGGCGGGCGGGGCGGCGCCCCTCGCAGGAGCCCCCGTGGTAATATTTGTCGAGCACGGAATGACTTAGCGGCGGCCGCCCCCGATTTCCCGAGTTCCCTGTCAGAATTGTGACACCGAGTGGACTCCCCCGTCCGCCTCCGCGAGTTCCTGCGTGCCATGCGTTCCGCCGGGCGGCGGGCCGAGGCCGCCGAAGCGGTGCTGCGTGGCGTGACGGCGACGCGCGTGCCCGAACGGCTCGCAACGCTGCTGCTCGAGCTGGTGGCCGGCTGGCTTGGCGGCGAGGGCTGGGCGCTGGTGGCCGCCGACGAAGGCCGAGGTGCGGCCTGGCTGGCCGACCGGGGCATCCCCGCCGGCCGCCGGCCGCTGGTCACCGCGGCCGCCCGCACGGCGATGTCCCGCGGCGAGGTGCTGTGGCTGGACGGCACGGTCGTGTCGTCGCGCGGCGGGCGTTCCCGTGCCTGCTTCGCGACGCTCGCCATCCCGATGCACAGTCGCGGGCGGGTGGTGGCGGCGCTGGTCGGGATCGAGCGCCGCGCGCCCGGGCCCCTCCCGGCGATGGACGTGGGCAACGACCGCCTCGAGCCGCTGCACGCGCTGCGTCGACGGGATGGCGGGCGCGCTCGAGACGGCGCTGCACCTGAAGCGGGCCGAGACGCTGGCGACCATCGACGACCTGACGGGCCTCTTCAACCCGCGGTTCCTGGCGTCGACGCTGCGGCGCGAGGTGAAGCGCGCGGTGCGGACGGGGCGGCCGCTCTCGTTGCTGTTCGTCGACCTCGACGGGTTCAAGGGGATCAACGACCGGCACGGGCACCTGTACGGCAGCCGCGCGCTGGTCGAGGCCGCTGCGCGCGATCCAGTCGGCCGCGCGCGAGACCGACCTGGTGGCGCGCTACGGCGGGGACGAGTTCGCGCTGATCCTGCCCGACACCGACGGCGCCGGGGCGATCCTCGTGGCGCAGCGCGTGCGCGAGCGGATCGCCGAAGAGCGGTTCCTGGCCGAGGACGGGATCGACTACCCGCTCACCGCGTCGGTGGGGGTGGCGACGCTGCCCGACGTGGCGTCCACGCCCGAGGAATTGCTCGCCGCCGCCGACGCCGCGATGTACGTGGTCAAGGCGCGCGGCAAGAACGGGACCGAGGTGGCCCGGGCGACGCCCGTGGGAGCCACCCCGGAGATACTGTTGGGCAGGGGTGCTGTGTAAGCCTGTCCCGCGACACGTTTCCTAGCCTGGAGAGCCGCCCTTGAGCCTGCGTTCCATCTTCTCGCTGTTTTCAAGCGACCTCGCCATCGACCTCGGCACCGCCAACACCTGCGTCTACGCGCGCGGCAAGGGCATCGTGGTGAACGAGCCGTCGATCGTCGCCATCAACAAGGTCAACGGACGGGTCGAAGCGGTCGGCAAGGAAGCCAAGGACATGCTCGGCCGCACCCCCGGGAACATCGTCGCCATCAAGCCGATGAAGGACGGCGTCATCGCTGACTTCGAAGTCACCGAGAAGATGCTGACCTACTTCATCAAGAAGGCCCACAACCGCAACATGTGGGTCCGGCCGCGCATCGTCATCGGCGTGCCGTCCGAGATCACCCAGGTCGAGAAGCGGGCGGTCAAGGACAGCGCCTACCGCGCCAAGGCCTCCGAGGTGCACCTGGTCGAGGAGGCGATGGCGGCCGCGATCGGCGCCGGCATGCCGATCACCGAGCCGTCGGGCAACATGATCGTGGACATCGGCGGCGGCACCACCGACATCGCCGTCATCTCGCTGGCGGGCATCGTCTACAGCAAGGCGGTGCGCGTCGCCGGCAACGAGATGGACGAGGCGATCATCCAGTACATCAAGAAGACCTACAACCTGCTCATCGGCGAGCGCACGGCCGAGGCGATCAAGATCGAGATCGGCTCCGCCTTCCCGCTCGAGGAGCGGCTGAGGATGGAGATCAAGGGCCGCCACCTGATCGAGGGCGTCCCCAAGACCATCACGATCACCGACGAGGAGATCCGCGAGGCCCTGGCCGAGACCGTGAACGTGATCGTCGACGCCGTGCGGGTCGCGCTCGAGCGGACGCCCCCCGAGCTGTCGGCCGACATCGTCGACCGCGGCATCGTGCTCACGGGCGGCGGGTCGATGCTCAAGAACCTGGACAAGCGCCTGCGCGAGGAGACGGGGCTCCCGGTGGCCATGGCCGAGGACCCGCTGTCCTCGGTGGTGCTCGGGGCCGGCAAGATGCTTTCGGACTTCAACCTGCTCCGGAAGATCTCGATCGATTGGACGTACAGGCTTCGGTCCGACATCCGCGGGCGAAGCGGCTACCTGTTCGTGGCTGTCGCCGTCGGGCACATCATCCTGATCTCCGCGCAGGTCAACACCCGGACGGGTGTCCCCGCTGCTGCAGGCGGTGCGTGTTCGGCGCGCTGGCCGAGGTGCAGCGCGCAACCTCCGGCGTCGTGGGCGCGGCGCGGCGGGGGTGGAACGGGTACGTGCGCCTGCGGCGACGCGCAGGCCGACAACGAGGCACTGCGCCAGGAGGTGGCCGACCTGCGCATCCGGCTGCAGCTCGCGCGGGCCGAGGCCGCGCGGACCGGCGAGATGCGGCGCCTGCTCGACCTGCACGATCGCACCCGCCTGCCGACCCGCGCGGCCGAGATCATCGGCACGAGCGCGACCACCGACTTCAAGACCGTCACGATCGACCGCGGCACCGACGACGGGGTGCTGACCGACATGGCGGTGGTGTCGCCGGCCGGCGCGGTCGGCCGGATCGTGATGCCGACGCGGCACGCCGCCAAGGTCCAGTTGCTCATCGACCGCTCCGCGGCGGTCGCCGTCGTGGCGGAGCGCTCGCGCGCGCAGGGGATCGCCTTCGGCTCCGGCGACACCGGACTGCGCCTCGAGTACCTGCCCACCACGGCGGACCTCGCGGAAGGCGACGTCCTCGTGACCTCCGGCATCGACGGGATCTACCCGCCGGGCTTCCTCGTGGGGCGCGTCGAGCGAATCGAGCGGGCGGGCGGCCTGTTCACGTCGGTCCGCATCGCGCCCAGCGTGACCTTCGGGAGCCTCGAGGCGGTGCTGGTCGTCCTCGCCCCACCGGGGCGGGAGGTGCCGGCCCCGCCGGCACAGGGAGCCTCGCGGTGAAAGCCCTGCGCGTCCTGTTCACCATCGCCGTTGCCCTCGTGCTCCAGACGACGCTGTCGCGGTTCCTGGTGCGGGGGGCGGGCGGCGTGGACCTCGTGCTGGTGGCCGTGGTGTACCTGGGCCTGGCCACCGGCCCGACGGCGGGGATCTTCTCCGGCACGATCGCGGGGCTGGCGCAGGACTCGCTCGGCAGCGGGATCGTGGGGGTGGGCGGCCTCGCCAAGACGGTGGTGGGCTTCCTGGCGGGCATCGTGGGCACCACCTTCATCGTCTCGCAGACGATCCCGCGGTTCCTGGTGTTCTTCGGCGCCACGCTGCTCCAGATTGCCATCACCACCCTCCTCTACTTCCTGCTCGACCCGCGGCCACCGGTCATCACCCGGTACGCCATGCTCGGCGAGTCGCTGGCCAACGCGCTGCTCGGCGTCGTCCTCTTCCAGATCCTGGATGCCGTCCCCGGCATGCTGGACCACCGGCGCGGGATGTCGCGGGGGAGGGTGCGATGAGGCTGCTGTCCGCCTCGGAGCCCACGGTCTCGCGGCCGCAGGACCGGCGGAGGATCTCGGCCCGGCTGACCGGCATCCAGACGGCCATCACGATCCTGTTCGCCGCGCTTGCGCTGGCCTTCTGGTACTTCCAGGTCGTGCAGTACCCGAAGTTCCGCGAGCTGGCCGAGAACAACCACCAGCGGACGCTGTCGCTGCGCGCGCCGCGCGGCGTGCTGTACGACCGCCACGGCCGCCGTGCTGGTGGAGAACCGCGACTCGTTCGTGATCTCGCTCGTGCGCGAGCACATCGAGGATCTCGATCACACGATCCGCCTGCTGTGCCGGGTGGCGCAGCTCGACGAGGCGGCGGTGCGCGACACCGTGCAGCGCAACCGATCGCTGCCGGTCTACCGCCCGATCCCGGTCGTGGAGGACGCCTCGCTCGCCCAGGTGTCCGCGGTGATGGCGCGGCGCCTCGACACCGAGCTGCCCGGCGTGCTGGTCGAGCGCGTGCCCACGCGGCGCTACCCCTCGGAGTCGCTGGCGGCTCACCTGTTCGGGTACGTGGGCCAGGCGACCGAGGACCAGGTGGCGGCCGGCGGGCTGCAGGCGGGCGACATCGTCGGCCAGTCGGGGCTCGAGAAGGTCTACAACCAGCTGCTGATGGGGCGGGACGGCGCGCGGCGGGTGGTCGTGAACAGCACGGGCCGCGAGATCCGGACGCTCGACGAGGTGCCGCCCGTCGGAGGGGCGGCGAGTCCAGCTGACGATCGACTACGACCTGCAGCGCGCGGCGGAGGAGGCGTTCCGCGGCTTCGGCTATGCCGGCGCCGCCGTCGTGCTCGACCCTCGCACCGGCGAGGTGCTCGCCTACGTGAGCCGGTCCCGTCCTACGACCCGAACTCGTTCGCGGCCGGCATCGACCGCGTGACCTGGAGCGCAGCTCAACACCGACAAGCTCAGGCCGCTCCAGAACCGCGCGATCCAGGGACGCTACTCGCCCGGCTCGACCTTCAAGATCGTCGTGGCGACGGCCGCGCTCGAGGAGGGGGTCGTCACGCCCGACTTCCGCGTGCACTGCGGCGGGGGGGCGACCTTCTACGGCCGCTACTTCCAGTGCCACCTGAAGGGGGGCCACGGCTCGGTCGACATGCGCCACGCGATCGAGAAGTCGTGCAACGTGTACTTCTACACCCTCGGCAACATGGTGGGGATCGACCGGCTCCACAAGTGGGCAACGCTGCTCGGCCTGGGCGAGAAGAGCGGCATCGACCTGCCAAACGAGATCGACGGCATCATGCCGTCCACCGCCTGGAAGCAGGCGCGGTTCGGCGAGAAGTGGTACTCGGGCGAGACGATCTCGGTGTCGATCGGCCAGGGGTACGTGTCAGCGTGACGCCCATCCAGATGGCCGTGATGATGTCCACCGTGGCCAACGGCGGGACCCGGGTGACGCCGCACCTGCTGCGGGCCGAGGACGCCGGGAACGGTTGGAAGTCGATCCCCCCGCCCCCGCCGAAGTCGCGGGTCACCCTCAAGCCGGAGACGGTCGCCGCCCTGCACGACGGACTCTGGATGGTCGTCAACGAGGCGGGCACCGGCGGGCGGGGCCGCATCGCGGGCCGCGACGTGGCCGGGAAGACCGGGCACGGCGCAGGTGATCTCGCTCGCAGGGCGGGCGGGCGGCCGCCGGGCCAGCACCGAGATGGACCTGCGCGACCACGGCTGGTTCGTCTTCTTCGCGCCGCGCGACAACCCCGAGATTGCCGGCGTGGTGTTCGCCGAGCACTCCGAGCACGGGTACCTCGCCGCGCCGATCGCGAAGTACGTCATGGAGACCTACTTCGCCAAGAAGGAAGGGCGTTCGCTGCCGACCTTCACGCCGCCGCCGGTGCCGGCGGCGGCGAGGCCCGTCGTGGTCGCCACCGCGGGGCAGGGACAGTAATGCTCGAACGCCGCCTCTACTACCACATCGACTGGCTGATGATTGCGGCGATCGTCGCGCTGTGCGCGATGGGCGTGGCGATGATCTACAGCACCACGCACGCGGGCCCGAACGCCGGGCTCTACGTGCGCCAGCTCTACGCGATCGGGCTGGGCGTGCTCGGGTTCATGGTCTGCCTGACCATCGACTACCGCACGCTGGCCGACAACTCGCTCGCCATCTACGGCGCTCATCATCGCGCTGCTGGTCGGCGTGCTGCTGTTCGGGACGACCGGCGGCGGCGCGCGGCGGTGGATTCGCGCTCCCGTTCTTCAACCTGCAGCCGTCCGAGTTCGCCAAGGTCGCGCTGGCGCTCGCCCTCGCCAAGTTCTTCGACGAGAGCCGGCGCGGCAGCCCGTCGGCGACCGACCTCGCGGTCGGCGGCGGCCTCACGCTCATCCCGTTCCTGCTGATCGCGAAGCAGCCCGACCTGGGCACCGCGGTGACGCTGGTGCCGATCTTCCTGGGCGATCGCCTACCTGGCGGGCATGCGCCTGCGGCTGCTCGGCATCCTGCTGATCGTGGCGATCGTGGCCGCGCCGGTGGCCTGGCGCTACGCGATGAAGGACTATCAGAAGAGCCGCATCTCGACCTTCGTCGACCCCGAGCAGGACCCGCGCGGCGCGGGATACCAGCAGATCCAGGCGCGGATCAGCGTGGGCTCGGGCGGGATCTGGGGCAAGGGGTTCCTGCAAGGGCACGCAGGGGCAGCTGCGGTTCCTGCCGGTGGCCTGGAACGACTTCGTCTTCTCGGTCCTGGCCGAGGAGCAGGGGTTCGTCGGCGTCATCGTGGCGCTCGGCCTGTATCTGTTCGTCATCGTCCGGTCGCTGGAGACGGCGCGGCTGGCCAAGGATCGGCTCGGGCGCCTACCTGGTCCTCGGCGATCCTGGCGACCTTCGCCTTCCAGGTGATCTACAACATCACGATGTCGGCCGGGCTGGCGCCGGTCAAGGGGCTCACGCTGCCGCTGATGAGCTCCGGGGGGTCGTCGATCATCGCGACCCTCGCCGGCTTCGGCCTGATCCTGAACGTCAGGATGCGCCGATTCACGAATTAGGGGGCTCGGGCCTTGGGGCCGGGGGCCTGAAGCGAGATCGCCTGTCAATGAACAAGGAGATGATCGTCTCCTCGAACGGCCACCAGACGATGGTGGCCATCCTCGAGGACGACCTGGTCAGCGAAGTCTTCATCGAGCGCGAGCGCCAGCGGGGATCGTCGGCAACGTCTACAAGGGGCGCGTCTCGAAGGTGCTGCCGGGGATGCAGTCGGCCTTCGTGGACATCGGCCTCGAGCGCGACGGCTTCCTCTACGTCAGCGACGTCGTCGACACCATCGAGGAGTTCGAGCGGCTCGAGTCGGGCGACGACGAGAACGGCGAGGAGGACGCGGGCGAGCGCCGGGGCGGCGCGCAGGCGAAGATCGAGGAGCTCCTCCGCGAGGGCCAGGAGATCATCGTCCAGGTGGCGAAGGAGCCGCTGGGCACGAAGGGCGCCCGCCTCACCTCGCACGTGACGATGGCCGGGCGGTTCCTCGTCTTCATGCCGACCGTCGACCACGTCGGCGTGTCGCGCAAGATCGAGTCGCGCGAGGAGCGCGTCGCGCCTGCGGGGCATCGTCCGCGAGTTCCGCGAGCAGCAGGGGTTCATCGGCGGCGTCATCATCCGCACGGCCACGGCCGGGCGCCCCGCCGAGGACCTCGTCGCCGACCTCGCCTACTTCCAGCGGATCTGGGGCGAGGTGCGGCAGCGCGCCGAGTCGGTGCGGGCGCCCGCGGTCGTCTACCGCGAACAGGGGCTGGTGTCCAAGCTGCTGCGCGACCTCCTGAGCGACGACTACTCGATCATCCGCCTCGACGACGCGCAGGAGTACGACCAGGCCAAGGACCTGGTGGAGCGGCTGATGCCGGCGATGGCGGGCCGGGTGAAGCTGTACGAGAAGCCGTTCCCGATCTTCGAGGAGTACGGCGTCCAGCCCGAGATCGAGAAGGCGCTCCGCAGCAAGGTCTGGCTCAAGTCGGGCGGCTACATCGTCGTCAACCAGACCGAGGCGCTGGTGGCGATCGACGTCAACACCGGGCGGTACGTCGGCAAGAAGAACGGCCGGCTCGAGGACACGATCGTCAAGACGAACCTCGAGGCGGTGCGGGAGATCGTCCGGCAGATCCGGCTGCGCGACCTGGGCGGGATCATCGTCCTCGACTTCATCGACATGGAGGAGAAGAAGAACCGCCAGAAGGTCCTCCAGGCGATGGAGCTGGAGCTGAAGAAGGACCGATCGCCGTCCAAGGCGGTGCGGTGTCGGACTTCGGCCTGATCATCATCACGCGAAAGCGCGTGAAGCAGAGCCTCGAGCGGACGCTGACCGAGCCGTGCCCGTACTGCTCGGGCAGCGGCGTCATCAAGTCCACCTCGACGATCTGCTACGAGATCCTGGACGAGGTGCGGAAGATCGGGCCCGAGCTCGACGGCCCGGGCGTCGTGCTGCGCGTGAACCCCGAGATTGCGCGGGCGCTGCAGGAAGAGGAGAGCGGGGTGCTGCGGGAGCTGCGCGAGACGACAGGGAAGGAGGTGACCCTGCGGCCCGATCACCTCCTCCACCACGAGCAGTTCGACGTGATGGCGCGCTGAACGGTGGGGTCAGGTCTTGCATTTCAGCATTTCGACAAAATGCTGAAATGCAAGACCTGACCCCACGGTAACTACTTCTTCGTCACCACGATCGACCCCGAGAAGCTGCTCAGCGAGAGGAACGCGCTGCCGTCGCCGTGGACGCCGCGCATCGCCTGGCGCCCGTGCCCGCCCGCGCGAACCGCCTCGCGGCCGGGCCCGCCAACCGTGAGCGGCAGGTCGGACCGGACGTTCCCGCTGAAGCTGTTGGCCTCGAGCTCGAACCCCGCGTTGTTCGCGATGGCCACCCGCACGTCGCCCGAGTGCGACTTCATCTCGTAGCGCCCGCCCGGGGCCAGCGGCCCCGTGAAGTCCACGCCGCCGCTCACCGACTTGGCCGCCACGCGGTCGCCGGTGACGTTGGTCAGCCGCAGTTCGCCGCTCACCGTCTCGGCCGCCAGGCCGCGCACCTGCGCCTCGCGAACGATCACGTCGCCGCTCACGCTCTCGGTCCGCAGCTCGCCCTCGTGCTTCACGGCCGAGACGTCGATGTCGCCCGACACCGACTTCAGCAGGCTGGCGCGGCGCACGTCCACGGCCGTCACGTCGCCGCTCACGCTCTCGGCCCGCACGTCACCCTGGACGCCGGTGATCCGCACGTCGCCGGACACCGACCGGATGGCGAGCGACGTGCCAACGGGCGCGGTGACGTTGAAGTCGACCGACGCGTGGTTGCGCTGACCGGTATAGACGACGCGCACCTCGACGCGGTCCGCGCGCTCGGCCATCTCGACCTGCGTGCGCGCGAACTGATCGGCCGAGTCGGACCCGCGCGTCCGCTTGATCGCCTCGACGGCGATGGTGTCGCCCTGGCCCGCCTGGACGACGATGTCGCCGGAGACGTTCGAGAGGGTCAGCACCCCGTTCGGCCCCACCTTGAAGCTCTTGGCAATCCGCTCGGACTGCTCCGGGCCGCGTCGGGCCTCCTGGCTCTCGGCCCACGTGCGCGCCATCCAGCGCCCATCGGGGCGGGCCGGCCGCGGCATCGCCGCGATGTGCCGGTCGAGGTCGCGCAGTTCGCGGTCCACCTGTCGCATCGCCTCGCGCATGGCCACGTCGGCCTCGCGCAGGGCCTGCTTGACGACCGCGTGGTCGGCGCCAGCCACCCGCGCAATCTCCTCCCAGACCGGCGGGACGGGCGGTGGCGGCGGCACCTGCGCCAGGGCGGGGGCCGCGCCCAGACCGATGCACGCGACGAGGGCAAGACGAAGTGGTGTGGGTGACATAGGACGCCTCTGCTACCTTTCGATACCGCCCACGATCTGGGCGGCGCCCGCCTGGTTGCCTTTCCGCATCTCGTTGACCAGCGCGACCATGTCCTTGAGCAGGTCGACCTTCCGGCGCAGGGCCTCGAACAGCGTGGTCCGCGCGACCTCGTCGGCCGGCTGCGTCTTCAGCGCCTCGCGGCTCTCGCGCACCGCCTGGTCGATGATCCCCATGTTCTTCTGCAGGACGGCGGCGGTCTCCGGATCCACCGTGCCCTGGCCCTCGCGCCAGACCTGCTCGAGCCCCGCGATCGCCTTCTGGTAGTGCTGGTCGGCCAACTGGAGTTCCGTCTCAACCGTTGAGACGAGATCCGTGCTCCCCGCGTTGGCCGCCTGCACGGCCGCCGCTTGATTGTCGGGGGTGGCGGGCGCGCGATAGAGGAGAACGGTGGTCGCGACGCCGATGGCGAGGATCGCGGCCGCGGCGAGCACGCCCCAGGCCGGGCGCCAGAGGGCGAAGACCGGTGCGCGCGGCGGGCTGGCGTCCGCCTTCACGACGGTGACGGCGGGCTTTCGCGCGCCGGCGGCATCGAGCGCCGCCGAGACCCTGGCCCACCCGTCGGCGGGCGGCTCGACGCGGGGGAGCGCGCGAGCCGCTTCCCGGATCCGCCGCAGGTCGGCGACCGCGGCCCGGCAGGCCGCGCACGTGCGGAGATGGGCCTCCACGCGTTCGCGGCTCGCGCCGGCCAGCGTGCCGTCGACGAGATCGTCGAGCAGGATTCCGAATTCGTCGCAGGACATGGCCCTAGCTCCCAGCCCCTAGCCCCTAGCCCCTAGCCCCCAGCACGCCTCTCAGCTTCCTTCGCGCCTTGTGGAGCAGCGATTTCGAGCTGCCCTCGCTGATGTCGAGCATCCGGGCGATCTCGTCGTGCTGGTACCCCTCGACGTCGTGGAGCACGAAGGTGGCCCGGTAGCTCGGCGGCAACGCATCGATCGCCCGTTCCAGGTCCATCCGGGTCACGGCCAACTCGGCCGGGTGCCCGGTGCCGGCCAGCTCGGGCGCCCCCTCCTCGTCCATCGAGTCGGTGACCTGGCCCATCCGGCCCTGCCGGCTCCGCAGGCGGTCGAGGCAGAGGTTCACGGCGAGCCGGTAGAGCCAGGTGCCGAGCGAGGCGTCGCCTTTGTAGCTGTCGAGCTTTCGGTACGCCTGGAGAAAGATCTCCTGCAGGAGGTCGTCGGCGTCGCCAGCCCTGCCCGCCATCCGCCAGGCCAGATTGTAGAGCCGGCCCGCGTGCTGCCGATAGATGGCCTCGAACGCGTCCCGATCGCCTGCCAGGCACCGGGCGACGACTTCCCGGTCGCCGCCTGCTCCTCCTACCGGGTTAGACGGGCTCATGGGCATCCTGCGTTGCCCGCCTGCCGCCCGCCTGCGCTCGCCTTCGCCCGTTTCGAAGGCTGCGGCAGGGCTGCGGCGTCGTGACGCGGGGCTGGGGCCGGGTTCCACCTTCGCCTTGAGGATACGACGTCCGCCCCCGCCCGGTTCAGTCCCCGGCGCAGCCAATCCATCCCCGCCGGCCTACAATGTCGCCGTGACCGACTTCACGGAGCGGGTGCTGCGGGTCGTGGGGAGGATCCCGCCGGGGAGGGTTGCGACGTACGGGGACGTGGCGACGCTTGCGGGCCACCCCGGGGCCGCTCGGGCCGTGGGGACCGTGATGCGTCGCTGCGTCCGTCGCGACCTGCCCTGCCATCGGGTCGTCGCCGCCGGCGGCGCGCTCGGGGGGTACGGCGGCAACCTCGAGCTGAAGCGGGCACTCCTTCGCGCCGAGGCCCTGGTGGTGGGGCGCCACCGCATTGGCGATTTTGCCCGCGTGCGCTGGCAGGGGCCGGGCCGCAACGCGCCGAGGACTGTCCGAAAATAGAACAGTTGGCGCCGGCTGGCCCGCTCGTTTCTTCGAGCAATACCAGAGGTTGTGTAGTTGCTACATTATCCGACTCTTCGGGTCCGTAGCCGCGATGCCCCGCCGTACGTGGGCATCCACGAATTCAGCCCGGAATCGAGCCTTTCCGCAGTTGGCCCGACCCTTGCCACCCGGGCAAGTGGTCTGTGGCATCGTACGCCTGTGGACTATTCCCCTGAAGCGGAGGACAGAGCGATGCAGTTGGTCCGGCGCGATTTCCGGCAGCCCGAGGTCCCGCGCGAGCGTCTCGCCGAGATCCGGGACGTGGGTGGACGGCTCGAGCACATGGTGTCGCGCTACGAGGGTCTCGCGCGCGACCTCTTGAGGGACCTGTCGCCGGCGGGCGAGCTGCAGTCGCGGCTTCGCCTGTTGAACCGGGAGATCGGCCTGCTTGCGCTGTCGTTGCAGGATCTGATGCTGGCGGCGAGAGAGACGCTTCCCGGCTTCGAGTCGGTGGAGCGCGAGGAACGGACCGGCGTGGTGGTGTCGGCGTAAGGCGGTTCGCGTCCTTCCCGGTCGTCCTTTCCCTCTTGGCCCTCTCGGTTTCCCTTCGGGCGTCGGCACGTGTCCGGCGGCAACGGCCTCCGGTGACTTCGCGAGGGCGGACTTGACATTAGTCGGCCTCCCCGGAGACTACTGTCCGCCCCGCTCGGGGATTTTGCCTGTAGCTCCCGCTCCGTCCCTCCGATAACCAGAACAGGACATTAGGGTTACCTTGGGCAGCCGTGCCCACGCGCGGCCGGTGGCCCGTGGCGACCCCTTTGCAACGGTTGAGGCGGCCTGCGTCCATCCCGGGCGACCCTTGGATGACGCGCTGTCGGCCTCGTGAATCCGCCCCCGGGATCAGGAGTCTACCGTGCGGGAACAGGAGCACGGCGACCGGGCCCGCCGGCTGTCCGCTGTGATGCGGTTCGTCGCGCAGATGCGCGACACGCCAGGCGAGACCGAGCTGGTCGACTCGCTCGTGCAGGCGGCGGCCGTCTGGTACGACCTCGATGCCCGCGCGTACCGCAGGGGACTCGACGGCCGGTACGAGCTGGCAGTCCACCTGCCGGGTGCGGACGTGGCGGACGACCCCGGTACGCTCGACGGGTGCGACCTCGTGTCGCGGGACGCGGCGTGCCGCGTCGCGTCGCTGTCGGAACTGGAGCAACTGGGATGGCACGGGCAGCAGGCCGAGATGCTGCTGCTCCCCGTGGCGGCCGCCGATACGATCCGGTGGATCATCGCGATCGCCGGGACCGTGGACCACGAGACGGAGGACCTGCTGCTGCTGGTCTGCCGCACGGCGGGCGGCGTCATCGAGCGCCAGGACGCGAAGCGGGCAGGCGAGGTCGGGTCGCGGCTGGGGCGGCGAATGTCGCAGGGCCGCGAGTCGTTCCAGTCGAGGGCACGCGGCCTGGTGGAGGAGATCGGGGCGTTGCTGGGCGCGGCGGGCGTCAGGTTGTCGGTCCGCGCCGGCGAGCGCAGGCCGTTGACCCTGGCATTGGCGGGGGGGCCGTGGGACGGCAGCCCGCCGCCGGCGATCGATGCCGGGGCGAGCGTCCTCGATGCCGGTCGTCTCACGTTCGGTCTCGCCCTGGGCAACGAGGGCGTCGGGATTCTCGAGATCGTCGCGCGGCCCGGCCTCCCATTCGGCCTCGAGGAGGTGGCCACGGCGACTGCGGCGGCGAACGCGGTCGGGGCGTGGCTGTGCGGCGTCTCGAGCAGCGCGGGACGGCTGCGGGAGATCGAGGGGCTGGCCGTTCCGCCCCCCTTCGAGCGCGAGATCCAGACCGAGCTCGATCGCGCCCGTCGCCTCAGCCTCAAGGGGGGCGTGCTGGTGGCGACGGTGCCAGGGATGGCGCCGGCCCCCACCGTGCTGTCCGCCGTGATCCAGGTCGTTCGCTCCGAGCTGCGGTCGTCGGACCTGCTCGGCCAGCTGGCGGGCGGCGACATCGCCGCGGTGCTGGTGCGCACGTCGAGCGAGGGGGTTGCGAGGGCGGCGGTCCGCGTGCGACAGCGCCTCGACGCGATGGCCCGCGAACGTCGACTCCCGGCCGTCGTTGTCGGCCATGCGATGTACCCGGGCGCAGGGCCCGATTCGCCTTCGTCGCTCGTCGCGCGGGCGCGCCACGAGGCGGGGCTGACGTTCAGTAATTAGGGGAGCCGTCATGCCAATCAGAGACCGCCTGGGTGACCGGCGGGGGGAACTGCGGTTCGAGATCATCGGGCACCTGTGGGGTGCGCTCGAGAGCCAGGAACGCCTTTTCCTGCGCGACGTCGGCCGCGGAGGGGTGCTCGTCGAGTCGCGCCTGCCCCTGGCGCAGGATTCGGTCCACGCCATGGCCCTGAGGTTCGGCGCCGAGCCGGTCCACGACGTGAAGGTCCGGGTGCGCCACGTCCGGCCGGTGGACGCCGGCGACGGTTACCTGGTGGGCCTGGAGTTCGTCGAAGTCGCGGCGCGGGCCGTCGAAGAGATCGATCGCTACGTGGACGCGGCCCTGCCGCACGCCACACCGACCGCGGAGGCATGACGCATGGCTGACGCATTCCTCGAGCGGCGCCGAACGCCGCGGGTCCCGGTCGGCAGTGACCGGCACCTGGCCTGTCCCCAGGCCCTGACCGTGCGCGTGGTGGACATCAGCACCAGCGGCGTGCTGCTCGCCTCGCCCCAGAGGCTCACGGTGGGCCAGCGGGCGCGTCTTCAGGCGACCCTGGGTCGCGAGCCCCTGAGCGTCGAGGTGGAGATCCGTCGGGTCGTGGACGGCCTGCAGGATGGCTACGGGCGCGGGCGGTACCGCGTGGGGGCGGTGTTCGTGCAGCCGGACGAGGCGGCGCGTCACAGCGTGCAGCAGTTCCTCCGCGACGACGTGGCCTAGGGACGCGGGTATGAGACGCAATGGCCAGGCACAGATCATCGGCACCAGCCTTCCCGTTCTCGACCTGAAGGCCGAGATCGATCGCATCGCGCGTTCGGACGCGAAGGTGCTGGTGACCGGTGAGAGTGGCACCGGCAAGGAGCTGGTGGCGCTCGGCATTCACAGCGCCAGCCCGCGCGCCGACCGGCCGTTCGTGCCCGTCAACTGCGCGGGTCTGCCGGAGACGCTGCTCGAGTCCGAGCTGTTCGGCCACGTGAAGGGCAGCTTCACCGGCGCGTACCGCGACAAGCAGGGCAAGCTCGAGATGGCCGACCAGGGGACGGTGTTCCTCGACGAGATCGGCGAGATGACGCTGCGGATGCAGGGACTCCTGCTGCGGTTCCTGGAGACCGGCGAGCTGCAGAAGGTGGGCGCCGACCGCGCGGCGGGCGTCCGTCGACGTCCGGGTGATCGCCGCGACCAACCGGCACCTGCCCGAGATGATCGCGCAGGGCACGTTCCGCGAGGACCTCTACTACCGGCTGAACGTCATCCACCTGCACGTGCCGCCGCTGCGCGAGCGCAAGGAGGACATCCCGGCGCTGGCCGAGCACTTCCTCGGCCAGTTCACGCGGCAGGGCGGCTATGCCAGCGCGCTTGCTGAGCCCCGAGGCGATGGCGGCGCTGCTCGAGTACCCCTGGCCGGGCAACGTGCGCGAGCTGGAGAACGTGATCGAGCGGCTGGTGGTGACGGGCAAGGCCGACACCATCAAGGTGGACGACCTGCCGGTCGAGGTGCGGACGCAGCGCAGCGTGATGATCCGGCCGAAGCGCGAGCGGCGCCGGACGGTCGCCGACGATCTCTACAAGCGGCTGGTCGACGGGCACGAGTCGTTCTGGACGGCGGTCTACCCGCTCTACATGCAGCGCGAGATCACGCGCGCGAACGTCCGCGACCTGGTGCGCAAGGGGCTCGAGGAAGCGCGCGGCAACTACAAGATCGTGACGCGCCTGTTCAACATGGACACGCGCGACTACAAGAAGTTCCTCAACTTCCTTCGCAAGCACGACTGCCAGCTGCCGTTCAAGGAGTACAGGTAGGACCTACCCGGCCCCCGTTTCTCCTCGTCGGGCACCGGATTCCCGGTATAGTGGTGGCGCCATCCTCTAGGGCGCTCGCCCAATTATGGCTGAGCTTCAGTGGACGACCAAAGGCGGGCGGGGCTTCGTCCGAAAAGAGTACGGAAGGCCGCCCCGGAAGGTCCTGATATGACGCGAGACTGCCTCGTTCGGGTCGTGTTGTGTTTCGCGCTGTTCCTGGTTGGCGTCTCCGCCCTCGCGCAGCAGGCCCCCGTCCCCCGGCAGGCGCCATCGGTCGCGCCCGCGGCGGTGACGCCGGCCGCCAGCGTGCCGGCGCCTCCCGGGTACGTCATCGGCCCCGAGGACGTGCTCCAGGTCCTGTACTGGCGCGAGAAGGATCTGTCGGCGGAGGTGACGGTCAGGCCGGACGGGATGATCACGCTGCCGCTGCTGAACGACGTGCAGGCCTCCGGGCTGACGCCCGAGCAGCTCCGCGACCGCGTCATCGAGGCGGCCAAGCGCTACGTCGAGGACCCCTCGGTGAACGTCGTCGTGAAGCAGATCAACAGCCGGAGGGTGTTCATCACGGGGCAGGTGGCCAAGCCCGGCGCCTACCCGCTGACCTCGCCGACGACCGTGCTGCAGTTGATCGCGCTGGCCGGCGGCCTGAGCGAGTTCGCCGACCAGAACGGCATCACGATCATGCGGACCGAGAGCGGCAAGCCCGTGAGCCTGCCGTTCAAGTACAAGGACGTGGTGAAGCGGCGGAACCTGCGGCAGAACATCGAGCTGAAGCCGGGGGATACGGTGATCGTGCCGTAGGGGCTGGGGGCTGGGGGCTTGTTGAACACGACGCGCATCGCTGCCGCTTTCGCCATCACGCTGATGGTGTGTACGGCGGCGGGGGCGCAGACGGGGCAGTCGGGCCAGACCTATCGTCCGGAGCGGCCGTACCGCGGCCTGTTCGGGGGCAATGCCGCCGACCCGAACAGCCGCCAGAACCTCGACCTCACCGTTTCGTTCTACGGCGCCTACGACGACAACGTGCTCGCCGGCCGGGGACAGGGGGGAGCGGCGTGACCGACCCGCGCTTCCAGCGAAGCGGGGAGTACGCGGGCGGCGACGCGGAGCTCGCCTACGGCAGGCGCGGGGAACGCGGCACGTTCGACCTGTCGGCAGGAACCAGCTACCGCTACTATCCCTCGCTTCACGACCTCTCCGGCTCCAACTACCACGGGACCGTCGGCTTCTCGCTCAACCTGACGTCGCGGACGCTGCTGCGCGCGACCGAGGGCGTCACCTACTCGCCGTACTACGGGTTCGGGTCGCTCCAGGGCCTTTCGGGGCCGGTGCCCGGAGAGCTGGTGACCACCACCGCCGACTTCTCGCTGGTGGAGCGGCCGGCGGTCACCTACTTTTCGTCCGCGGCGTTCGAGCACCGCCTCGCGCGGCGCGCGACCTTCACCGCCGACTACCGGCTGCGCTACACCGACTTCCGCGAGGAGGGCGATCCGCCGCTGCGCGACTGGGGTGCCGGTGGCGCGCTTCAGCTACGACCTGACCCGGCGCACCCGGGCGCGCCTGGGCTACCACTACCGCCGCGGCGTTCACGGCCGGTTCTACCAGGGCCGCCCCATCGAGTACCACGACATCGACGCCGGGGTGGACTACAACCGGGCGCTGTCATTTTCGCGGCGCACCACGTTTGGCTTCAGCACGGGCACCGGCGTCTACCGGTCGTACGACCCCAATCTCGATGAGGCGCCCGAACCGGGAAGCGTGCAGGACCTCCGGCTTCACACGCGGTTCCTGTTCACCGGCAGCGCGTACCTGAATCACGAGTTCGGGCGCACGTGGAACGCGCGGCTCGACTACAAGCGCGGCCTGAACTACGTGGAGGGATTCCCGGACGCGTTCTTCTCCGACGCGGTGAGCTTCAATGCCGCGGGGCAGGCGGGTCGGCGCACCCGCATCACGATGTCCGCCGCCTACAACGACGGGCAGATGGGCCTGGCCGCGCTGACCGGCCGGAACTACGAGATGTACACGGCAACCGCGGGGGTGCAGGTCGCGGTGGCCCGCACGACCGCGCTCTACGTGAACTACCTCTACTATCACTACCGGTTCGACGAGGACGTGAGGATGCCGTTCGGCATGGGTCGCGGCCTCGACCGGAACGGCGTCCGTGCGGGGCTCACGGTGTGGCTCCCGCTGCTGCGGTAACACGAGAAGCCGATGCTGCCTGGCAAGAAATACAAACCCGAAGACTTCCTCCGGATCGCCTGGCGCCGGAAGTGGTTCATCGTCATCCCGTTCGTGACCGTCGCCGTCGTGACGGCCGGCGTGTCGCGGCTGCTTCCCAACCGCTTCCGCTCCGACACGCTGATCATGGTCATCCCGCAGCGCGTGCCCGAGAGCTACGTCAAGTCCACCGTGACGATCACGCTCGAGGACCGCCTGCAGTCCATCCGGCAGCAGATCATGAGCCGGACGCGGCTGGAGCGGATGATCCAGGAGTTCGACCTCTACCAGGAGTCCCGCCGCACCTCGATCATGGAGGACATCGTCGAGCGGATGCGCAGGGACATCGAGGTCCAGGTGGTGCGCGGGGATGCCTTCCGGGTGAGCTACGTGTCGCACGACCCCCGCACGGCGGCCCGGGTGGCAGACCGGCTGGCGAACGCCTTCATCGACGAGAGCATGAGCGATCGGACCTCCGCTGCCGAGACGACCACCACCTTCCTCGACACCCAGCTGCAGGACGTGGCGCGACGCCTCGACGAGAGCGAGCGAAAGCTCGCCGAGTACAAGTTGCGGAACGCCGGGCAGCTGCCGACCGAGCGCGACTCGAACCTGCAGGGGATCAACAACACGCAGAACCAGGTTCGCGCGGTGCAGGAGGGGATCAACCGCGACCGCGAGCGCCGGTACCTGCTCGAGAAGCAGATTGCCGATCTGACGACGGAGGTGCCGAACCCGGCGAACGTCACGGTGTCGGGAGACGACCCCACCTCGATCTCGGGGGCGACGCCCGCCGCGCAGCTCGAGGCCGCGCGCGCCCAGCTGCGGGTGCTGGAGCTGCGCCTCAAGCCCGAGCACCCCGACGTCCTGCGGATGAAGCGGGTGATCCGCGACCTCGAGGCCAAGGTGCAGGCCGAGGCGCTGCAGCAGCCGCTCTCCCCGGGGCGGCCCCCTCGACGCCGGCTGGCGTGCAGCGCGCCGAGAGGCTGAAGGGGCTGCAGATGGAGCTCGAGATGATCGACCGGCAGATCGCCCTGCGCCAGCGCGACGAGAAGCAGTTGGCGGCGCAGATCGCGAGCTACCAGTCGCGGGTCGAGGCGAGCACCGTCCGCGAGTCCGAGCTGGCCAGCCTGACGCGCGACTACGAGACGATCCGCAAGACCTACGAGGCGCTGCTCGCGAAGCAGGAGGAGTCGAAGATCGCGGCCAACCTCGAGCGGCGGCAGATCGGCGAGCAGTTCCGCACGCTCGACCAGGCACGCGTCCCGGAGCGGCCGATCAGCCCGAACCGCCCGATGATCAACCTGATCGGCGCGCTGCTCGGCCTCGGGCTCGGGCTGGGCCTCGTCGCGCTCATGGAGTACCGTGACAACAGCTTCCGCACCGACGACGAGGTCGTCAGCCTGCTGGCGCTGCCGGTTCTCGCGGTGGTCCCGGTGATGCTGAGCCGGAAGGAACGAGCCGCCCGGCGGCGCCGCAACCTGGCGCTCGGCCTCGGCGCGATCGTGCTGTGCCTGGCCGCCGCCGTCGGGGCCGGCTGGTTCTTCTTCCTCAGGGGCTAGGGGTGTACGAGAAGTTCTTCGACCTCCGCGAGCGCCCGTTCGACCTGACGCCGAACCCGCGTTTCCTGTACCTGACGGCCAAGCACCGCGAGGCGCTGGGCAACCTGCAGTACGGCATCACGTCGCGCAAGTCGATCACGCTGCTCATCGGCGAGGCGGGCACGGGGAAGACCACGCTGGTCCGCGCGGCGATCGATTCGCTCGCGAGGCCCACCCTCCGGTGCGTGATCGTGAACAACCCGACGCTGACGCGGGCCGAGTTCTACGAGTTCCTGGCCGGCCGGTTCGGGCTGAGCGAGCAGGCGGCGGCGTCGAAGGCGCGCTTCCTCTTCGAGCTCGAGGAGAACGTGCTGGCGTACCACGGGGCGGGCGGGACGACGGCGCTCGTCATCGACGAGGCGCAGAGCCTGCCGCCGAGCTGATGGAGGAGGTGCGGCTGCTGGCGAACTTCGAGACCGCGACCGACAAGCTGCTGCCCGTGGTGCTGGCGGGGCAGCCGGAGCTGGCGGAGCGGCTGGAACGCGAGGACCTGCGGCAGTTGAAGCAGCGCGTCGCGCTGCGCTGCGAGCTGCTGCCGCTCGACCTGCGCGAGACCGCCGCCTACATCTCCGGGCGGGTCTTCATCGCCGGAGGGGAGGGGGCGAGGCTCTTCACCCGCGAGGCCGTCCAGCTGATCTACCGCCACTCGGGCGGCATCCCGCGGACGATCAGCGTGATTTGCGACAACGCGCTGGTCAGCGGGTTCGCGGCCGGCGTGAAGCCGGTGGACGCGAACCTGGTGCTCGAGGTGTGCCGCGACTTCCGCCTGGATCAGCAGGCGGAGGGGGAGCCCGTCCGGGTGCCAGAGGCGGCGGAAGCTCCGCCCGAGGACGCCAGGCCGCTGGCCGCGGCCGCGGCGGGCGGCCGCTCGGGTTCGAGAGTTGCCGGGCCGGTGCCGCGGAAGGGCCGGTTCACGTTCTTCTCCCAGCCTTCGCCCGAGAACGGTGGCGACGGGACGGCGGCGCCGCGCCGGCGCCCGGCGTGCTGTTCGGGCACTTCCAGGAGCCGCCGAAGAAGCGCAAGCGGTTCCTGTTCTTCTGAGGCGTGGGTGGCACGAGTATGTCCCGTATCGACGAAGCTCTGAAGCGCGCGCAGGCGGCGAGCCACCCGGCGTCGGACCCGGGCGACACGGCCGTTCCCGCCCCCGAGCTGTTCCGCGATGCCTGGGCCGTGGGCGAGACCGGGCCGGCGGCGCCCCCCGCGAAGCTCGGGGCCGCGGTGCCGCCCCCGCTTCCGCCCGGCGACGTCGTGCTGACGCCCCCGCCCGCGTCCGTGCTCGCGACACTGGCCCCCTCGCTGGCCGAGAAGATGGTGGTCACTCCCGGTATCCGGCCCGCGTTCGTGGAGCAGTACCGCAAGCTCGCGGGCACCCTCCACCACGCGCAGCTCGAGCGGAGCATGAAGGTCGTGATGGTGACGAGCGCGCTGGCGGGCGAGGGCAAGACGCTGACCGCCACCAACCTCGCGCTCACGTTCAGCGAATCGTACCAGCGGTCGGTGCTGCTCATCGACGCCGACCTGCGGCGGCCGACGCTTCACGAGATCTTCCAGGTGCCGAACATCTCGGGCCTCGGCGACGGGCTGCGCGCCGACTCGGAGCAGAAGCTGTCGCTGGTGCAGGTATTCCCCAAGCTGACGCTGCTGACCGCCGGCCGGCCCGATCCCGACCCGATGAGCGGCCTGACGTCGGATCGCATGCACCGGGTGATCGAGGAGGCGGCCGCGCGGTTCGACTGGGTGATCATCGACACGCCGCCGGTGGGGCTGCTGCCCGACGCCAACCTGCTGGCGCGGATGGTGGACGGCGTGCTGCTGGTCGTCCGTGCGGGGAAGACGCCGTACCCGCTGGTGCAGCGCGCCGTGGCGGCGATCGGCCGCGAGCGGATCCTCGGCGTCGTGCTGAACCGCGTCGAGGACGGCCCGACCTCCGGGTACCACTACTACAGCTACTACGACCATTACGGGAAGAAGGGCCAGTAGCGCCCTATGGCGCGTCCCTACATCCTCCGCGTCTCCTGGCGCCTGTTCCTCCTGATCGCCTGCGAGAGCGTCCTCATCATCGGGGCGGTCGTGGCGGCGGCCTGGCTTCGCCTCGGCGATCTGGCGTGGGACCTGATGGCGAACGAGCACGGCTGCGCCAAGGCGGCGCTGATCGCCCTCGTCTGCCAGGTCGTGCCTGTACTACTCCGACCTGTACGACCTGCGCATCGTCGCCGACCGGCGCGAGCTGTTCGTCCGGGCGCTGCAGTCGCTCGGCGCCGCGTCGCTCATCCTCGCCGTCCTCTACTACCTGTTCCCGGACCTCGTCCTCGGCCGGGGCGTCTTCCTCATCGCGGCCGCCCTGGTCATCGCCATCATCGTCGGCTGGCGCCTGGTGTTCGAGTTCCTGGCGCGAAGCGGGCCCGCCCGGCGGAGCGGCTGCTGCTGGTCGGCACCGGGCAGCGGCGCCGTCGACCCTCGCGCGCGAGCTGCACGAGCGGCGGCAGGAGCTGGGCGTCGAGATCGTCGGCTTCGTGGACGACGAGGCGCCGAACGGCGGGATGCCGATCGTCGGGCCGGGGTTGATCGGCATCATCGACGACATCCCGCGAATCGTGCGCGAGCAGCAGCGTCGACCGCGTGGTCGTGAGCCTGGCGGACGCGCGCGGCAAGCTGCCGATGGACCAGCTGCTCGAGATGAAGCTGACCGCGGCGTGCAGTTCGACCACCTGGCGTCGGTCTACGAGGAGTACACGGGCAAGATCGCGGTCGAGAACCTGCGTCCCGAGCTGGCTGATCTTCTCGGAGGGCTTCCAGCAAGACGCGCGCTGGGTGCTCGCCATGAAGCGGGCGGTCGACATCGTCGCCGCCGCCGTCGGCCTGGTGCTGGCGCTCCCGTTCATGCTGCTCGTCGCGGCGCTGCGTGATCAGGCTCACGTCGCCGGGGCCGGTGCTCTACCACCAGGAGCGCGTCGGCCAGCACGGCCGGCGCTTCACGGTCCACAAGTTCCGCTCGATGCGGCACGACGCCGAGGCCGAGACGGGCGCGGTCTGGGCGAGCGCGCGGCGACCCGCGCGTGACGCCGGTCGGCCGGTTCCTGCGGCGGACGCGGCTCGACGAGCTGCCGCAGCTCTGGAACGTGCTGGTCGGCGAGATGAGCCTCGTCGGCCCGCGGCCCGAGCGGCCGGAGTTCGTCGCAGGACCTGACGAAGCAGATCCCGTTCTACGGCCAGCGGCACGTGGTCAAGCCCGGCCTGACCGGCTGGGCGCAGGTGCGCTACACCTACGGCGCGAGCGTCGAGGACGCGATGGAGAAGCTCCAGTACGACCTGTTCTACATCAAGAACATGTCGATGGCCCTCGACCTCTACATCGTCCTCGAGACCATCAAGACCGTGCTCGTCCGGAGGGGGTCGTGACGCCGGTGGAGCAGGGCTTCAGCCCTGCCCGGCGGATCGTCAACGCCATGACCTGGACGTCGAGGACTACTTCCAGGTCTCGGCGTTCGAGCGGACCGTGTCGCGCGGCGCCTGGGACGACTTACGAGAGCCGCGTCGCGGCGAACACCGACCGGGTGCTGGGCATCCTGTCCGACTGCGGCGTGCGGGCGACCTTCTTCGTCCTCGGCTGGGTCGCCGAGCGCGACCCGGCCATCGTCCGCGCCATTGCCGCCGGGGGGCACGAGATTGCCTCGCACGGCTACGGATCACCGGCTGGTGTACGAGAAGACGCCGGATGAGTTCCGCGCGGACGTCCGGCGCACCCGGCTGGAGCTGCAGGCGACGAGCGGCCAGCCCGTGCTGGGCTACCGCGCGCCGAGCTTCTCGGTGACGGACGAGTCGCTCTGGGCGCTCGACGTCCTGGCCGAGGAGGGCTTCGCCTACGACGCGAGCATCTTCCCGATTCACCACGACCGCTACGGGATCCCCTCGGCTCCCCGGCACGCGTTCCGTGTGAACGGCCAGGGGCTGCTCGAGATTCCCGCATCCACCGCGCGGATGTGGGGCGTCAACCTGCCCATCGGGGGCGGCGGCTACTTCCGGCTGCTGCCGTACTGGTGGACACGCGGGGGCATCCGGCGGCTGAACGACACGGAAGGGAAGCCGGCGGTCTTCTACTTCCACCCGTGGGAGGTCGATCCGGAGCAGCCGCGGCTGCCGGCGTCGGCTCTGAGCCGGTTCCGGCACTACCGGAACCTCGAGAAGACGAGCGCCAGGCTTCGCCGGCTGCTGGCCGACTTCCGGTTCGGCACTCTCGCGCAGACGTTCCAGGTCGGACAGGCAGGAGCATGAAGCCCCGACGCGCCGTACGGGACATCGCCCTCGCGCTTCCAGGATTCGAGGCGGGCTGCGGTCGCCTGTCCGCCGCCCACGTCAAGGTCCTGATGTACCACCGGTTCTGCCACCCCGGGGATCCCGGGGGCGTGGACGCGGCG
Organism: uncultured Acidobacteriota bacterium; assembly: GCA_963813585.1. Lineage (GTDB taxonomy): Bacteria > Acidobacteriota > Vicinamibacteria > Vicinamibacterales > Fen-181 > JARKSS01. Next base: position 3,939,914 of record CAWEZL010000001.1, on the reverse strand, counting down.
ACTCTCACCCGCCAGGTGCAGATGATCGTTCGGCATCACGACGTGATCGGGGCCGAGGAACTGATCGAGCGCGTGCGCGCGAGGCGGCCCCCGGCGCGGTCCACTGTCGTGGTGACCGTGGACGATGGATACCGCGACTTCCTCGACGTGGCCTTCCCCGTGTTCGAGCGGTTCCGGGTCCCGGTCACCGTCTTCGTCGCCACCGACTTCATCGATGGGCAGTGGCTGTGGTTCGACCGGTTACGGTACTCGCTGCTCCATGCGGCGGTCCGGCACCTGTCGGTCGGCGATGGCGACGCCCGCTTCGATTTCGCGTTGGAGACGCACGCTCAGCGGCTGGCCGCGTGGAGCACCGTTGCCGACCGATGCAGGTTCCTGCCGGATGAAGCGAAGTGGGCCGTGCTTGGCGAAGTGGAGCGGGCGGCCGATGTGCGTGTGCCCTCGTCGCCCACGCCGGAGTTCGCGGCGGTGACGTGGGACGAGGTCAGGATGATGGCCGCGCGCGGGATCGCCTTCGCTCCCCACACGGCGAGCCACTCGATCCTGACGCGCATCGATCCGGACGCCGTCCTCAACGAGGTCTCGCGGTCGCGCCGCGCTCTCGAGCAGAACGCCGGCATCTCGTCGCGGGCGTTCGCGTACCCGCAGGGCGGGCCCGCCGACCTCAACGACGGCGTGATCGAGGCGGTCAAGGCCGCCGGGATCGAGGGCGCCTTCATCGCGTACCAGGCGAACGCCTCGCCGGACATCGACCGCTTTCGCATCCCGCGCTACCAGGTGACCGGGGACATGCTGGAGTTCCGCTGGAAGCTCTGCGGGGGGAACTTCCTGTACCGGTGGCTGCGCGCGGCCCTCGGCGGGCGCGGCGACGAGGTCACCGAGGCGTACTGGTCCGGCAGCGGCCAGGGGGTCTTCTGATGGGCCCGGCCGTCGTCTCGGTCGTCATCGCGTCGTACAACATGGGGCGCTACCTGGGGGAGGCGCTGGACTCCGTCCTCGCGCAGGACTACCGGCCCCTCGAGGTCATCGTCGTGGACGACGGCTCGACCGACGACACGACGTCGGTCCTGGCACGCTACGAGGGACATGAGGCCCTGCAGGTCGTCCGGCAGGAAAACGCGGGGCAGACGTCGGCGAAGAACCGCGGTCTTGCCGAGGCCGTCGGGCAGTACGTGGCGTTCTGCGACGCGGACAACGTGTGGATGCCCGGCAAGCTCACGCGACAGGTGGGGCTGATCGAGGCGCAGGACCGCGTCGCCGTCGTGTACGGCGACGTGGCGCTGATCGACGGCGCCGGCAACCTGCTGCCGACCCCCGCGGTCAAGCGCTACAGCGGGCGCATCACGCGACCGCTGCTGTTCGACAACTTCGTGACGTTCAACACCACGCTGGTTCGCCGCGCGGCCATCGTCGAGTTCGGAGGGTTCGACCCCGCGCTCAGGATGGCGATCGACTACGACCTCTGGCTGCGGCTCTCGACGAAGTACGAGTTCCGCTACGTGCCCGAGACGTTCGTCAAGTATCGCGTCTGGGATGGCCAGATGTCGCGCGACCTCGAGGGGCGCTTCGAGAACGCGTTTGCGATGATGGAGCGCTTCTTCGCTGCCCACCCCGAGGCTGTCAGCAAGCGGGACCGGCGCGAGGCGTGGGCGCACTCCCTGGTCTCGCGGGCGCGGTGGCGTGACCGTGACGGGCGCCGCGGAGCCGCGTGGAGCGACGTTCGGCACGCCCTGGCCTATCGATGGTGGGACCGGCGGGCGTGGAGGACGGCGGCCCGCTTCCTCTGGCACAGTGGCGGGACGGGCCGCGCGCGGAGCCGGGCATGAGCGTGACCTACCGCTGGGCCGTCGCCGGCGACGCGGCGGGGATCGCCGGGCTCCTGCGCGACGGGTTCGGGCCCGGCTCGCTGCAGTGCGTGCCTGGCCGCTTCGAGTGGCTCTGCCTGGACCACCCCGAAGGGTTCCACGCGACACTTGCTGAATCGGGCGGCCGGATCGTCGCGTTCCGCGGCTGCCTGCCGTTTGCCTGCGAACGGCCGGCCGGGATTCGTGCCGCCTTCGGGATGGACTTCCTGGTGCTTCCGGAATATCGGCGCCAGGGGATCGGGAGGGCCCTGTTGCACATGGCCCTCGAGCGGTTCGACCTGGCGGTCACGACCGCCCCCAGCCCGACGAACGAGCGGCTGTACCGAAGCATGGGCGCGCGCGAGATCGCGGCCGTCTACTCGGGAATCTGCCGCTGCGTGAGACCAGTCGGTGTCGGACGGGCCCGAACGTTCGTCCGGGACTGGGCGTCGTTCGTCTATCACCGGTGCGTGGCGGCGCCCCGCGGGCGGCTCCGGCCGATCGGCCTCGAACGGGTGTGCGAGCTGGTCGGCGACGCTGGCAGCCGCCTCTCGGCCGTCGAGCTGGGGACCCCGCGCGACGCGGCGTTCCTCCGCTGGCGGTACGGACGGGGCCCGTACGCGCGGGACTACCTGTTCTTCGAGGTCGCGCTCGACGGCGGCCCTCCGGCGGCCGTCGTCGTCCGCCCGACGGCCACCGGCGTGGCGCTCGTGGACCTGGTGTGCAGGCCAGAGAGCCGGTCGACGGCGCTGGCGCGGCTGGCTGCGGGCGGCCTGGCGGACGCGGCGTCCGCCCTCTTCGCGGGCGAGCCGCTTCGCCGGGCGTTTCGCCGGGCCGGCTTCATCGCCCGGCGCACGTGGGGACGGGTGCTCGCCCTCAGTCTGCACGCCAGTCTGCTGGCCGAGGTCGACCGCTTCCGTTGGGTTTCCTTCCCGGCGGATTCGGACATGGACCTGGTGCGGATGCCGGCCCCGGCGGTGGTGAAGTCATGACCGGGCCGGCACTGGCGGCAGCCGTCCAGCCGGCCGATGGCAGCCGGGGCGCGGTGCGCCTGCCGCGTCTCCTGCTCTTCGCGGTCGTGCTCGCGGCGTTCGTCTACGCCTACGCGGATGTCTTCAGGGCCCTGTGGTCCCAGTGGAACGTCAACGAGGCCAACTCACACGGGGTGCTCATCCCGCTGATCACCGCCTACCTCCTGTGGCTCGAGCGCGACCGGTTGACGTCGGCGACCGCCCGGCCCGCGGCCTGGGCGGGCCTTCCGCTGCTGCTCGTCAGCCTCGGCGTGCTGCTGATCGGGCGGCTGGCGGGCATCGTCGGCGTGCAGGAAGTCTCGATGATCGGCACGCTGTGGGGCATCGTCCTGCTCACGGCAGGGTGGCCCGCGTTCCGCGTCGCGTGGTTCCCGATCGCCTACCTCCTGTTCATGATGCCGGTCTGGGACCTGGCGACCGAGCCGATGTACCGGCCGCTCCAGCTGTTCGCCGCGTGGGGGACCGAGGCGCTGCTGTCGGCCTTCGGGATCCCGGTGTTCCGCGAGGGCACTCTCCTCTTGCTCCCGAACACCACGGTCGAGGTCGCCTTCGCGTGCAGCGGCATCAACTTCCTGATGGCGGTGCTCGCGATCGGGGTCGTGCTGGCGTACATCCTGCCGCGGACGCTCGGACGCCGGCTGCTGATCGTGGGAACGGCCCTGGCCGTGGCGGTGCTGTCGAACCCCGTGCGCGTGGCCGTCATCGTCTACAGCTTCTATTCGGGGATCGCGTCGCCGCGCCAGAGCCACATGTGGCAGGGGATGACGGTGTCGCTGGGCGCGTTCGCGTTCCTGTTCTTTGCCGCCCGGCGGATCGCCGGGACGGCACCCGGCCAGCGCGGGCAGTTTGCCGCCGCGCGGCTGCGTCCCGTCGCGGAGGGCGGCTGGCAGCGCCTCCTCGTGCCCACCGGCCTGGCCTGCGTGCTCCTCGCGGGGGCCGGCCTGGCCCGGCCCCTGGACTGGCCGACCCGCTCGCTCGAGTCCCTTCGGCTGGAGTCGGTGCCCTCGCGGGTGGGAGAGTGGCAGGCGATGCCGCGGTATCGTCCGGCCCCGCCTCCGCGGGGGATCGTGCTGCCCGACGAGCTCTGGCGCGAGTACAGACACGGGGACGGGCGGTCGGTCCGGGTCTACGTCGGGCGGTTCGTTCACGTCGGCCCGGGGGGCGCGTTGCGGGTACTGGTCAGAGGAATTCGACCGGGTGAGCCGGTTCAGGGCGGATGGCGGCCGGCACGACCCGCCGGTCAATCTCGCGATGGTGGGGCGAGGGCAGGCCGCGACGCCGGCCGCGTTCTGGTACCAGTTGGGGAGGCGGTCGACGACCAGCCGGGCCCTGGCAAAGCTGCACGGCGCGTGGGGCGCCGTGACTGGCGGGACGGGAGCGGTCGCCGTGGTCGTCTTCGCGGGCGAGGGAGGGCCGGTCCGGGGAGAGCCCGACGCCGTCGGGGGTTTCGCGACGGAGTTCTCGAACGTGTTCGTGGTTGCCAGGTGATCGCAGGAGTGTCCGGCGATCATGTTCGATCTCGAGGCTGAAGCTTGACGCTGACACGCGAGTCGCTGGCCCGGTTCGCGCGGAAGTCCGCCGGAGACTGGCGGCACGGTCGCGGCACGCTTGTCGCCGTCGTGCGCGGCACGTACTACGCGCTCTTCTTCCGCCTCTTCCGCCGGGACGTGATCATCGAGCTGCCGTTCCTGGCCTACGAGACCGTTTCGATCACCGGCCCGGGCAGCGTGCGGATCGGTCCGTCCTGCTCGGTGCACCCGAATGTGTTCCGGGGACTGACGATCGTGACCCTGTCGCGCGAGGCTGCGGTACGGATCGGTCCGCGGTGTGCGCTCGGCGGCCTCGGGATCAGGTGTCACCGGCACGTGTCAATCGGTGAGCGGACCATGACCGCCCACTCGCTCATCCAGGACGTGGTCTTGTTCAGCGACCCGGAACGGCGTCGCGGGGACGGGGGCGGGCTGGCCTGCGGCCCGGTGGTGGTCGGGCGCAACGCCTGGCTCGGCGGCCTCACCTGCCTGCTCGGCGGCACGTCGATCGGCGACGACTCGGTCCTGTCGTGGGGGGCGGTGTGCCTGCAGACGGAGGTTCCGGCAGGCAGCCTCGCGTCAGGAAACCCGGTGACGCGAACTGTGCCAATCGACCGGATGCAACTGCTCGAAAGGAGCGCTCGTGACCTCAGCGCTGCGCGGCTTCCTGTGTAGGTGGCGCGCCCGCCGCAGCGGCGGCCGACTGCGGATCGGGCGCAACCTGCACGCCGGCGTCCGGTTTGACGTTCGCGGGCCGGGCCGCGTGGAGATCGGCGACGACGTGCGGCTCGAGCCGGTTCCGGGCGATCGCCGGTCATTTGTGACGATCTACACCCACGCGCCGGACGCGCTGGTCCGTATAGGCGATCGGGCCAGGCTGTACGCCGCCCGGGTCAGTTGCCGGTTCGGGGTGGAGATCGGTTGCGATGTCCTGATCGAGGATGCCTCGGTGACCGACACGTACTTCCACTCGGTCGGCCCGGACCGCGGTCAGCCCGACGGCGAGACGCTCCAGCGGTGCCGGGTCGTCATCGAGGACGGGGTCGCCCTGGGGGCGCGGTCGATCGTGACGAGAGGCGTCCGCATCGGCAAAGGCGCCATCATCGCCCCCGGCTCGATCGTGACGCACCACCTGCCGCCGGGGTGTTTCGCTCTCGGGAACCCGGCGAAGGTGTTCGACCGGGGCGCGGGCGGAGAGGGTTGATGGTCGGCCTGCTCTTCTACCTGGTCTTCGTCGTCAGCTGGTTCCTCCACCTGCCGGCCCGCATCCCCGCCCTGGCCGGAATCCGCTTCGATCTTCTCCTCGTCATCGTCACAGGGGTGTTCGCCCTGATCAGGCAGGGCGAGCCTGCTCCGGCGGAACGCCGGTCGCCTATCTCCTGGTCGCTCCTCGCTCTGAGCGCGTACCTCGTCGTCACGATCCCGCTTGGTCGAGTGGCCCGGGAGCGTGGTCAAGTTCGGCCTGGAAGTGTACGTGAAGGCGATCGTCTTCTTCTTCTTCACGGTCCGCCTCGTGACGACCGAGCGACGCCTCCAGCTCCTGCTCCTGGTGTTCGTGCTGTGCCAGGCCTTTCGCGTCGTGGAGCCGGCGTATCTTCACGTGACGACGGGGTACTGGGGCTCGATAGCCAGCATGGCGGACTGGGAGTACATGAATCGGCTGGCGGGGGCGCCCCACGACGTGGTGAACCCGACGGTCTCGCCTTTATCATCCTCAGCGTGATTTGCTTCGCGCACTACCTGTGGACGGGTAACTGGGTGGGGCGGATCGCGGGCATACTCTCCTCTACTCACACTTAACCGAACGGTCTCGCCTTCATCATCCTGAGCGTGATTTGCTTCGCGCACTACCTGTGGACGGGTAACTGGGTGGGGCGGATCGCATACGCCGCCATCCTGGCGGTCGGCCTCTACGCCCTGGCGCTCACGGGGTCCCGATCCGGGATGGTTGGTCTGGCCGTGGTCCTTGGCGCGATCTGGCTCAGAAGCAAGCACAAGGTGGCCCTGGCGCTCGTGGCGGTTGGACATCATCGCGTGGAGCGCACCTCGCATGTCGTCCGACCTGGTCGGGATCGGTACCGGTCGCTGGTGGATTCCTCGAGCAAGAACGCGGGAACCGCGGCGTCGAGGATGGTCCACGTGAAGAAGGCGTTCCGCGTGGCCCTCAGGCGCCCGCTGTTCGGCCACGGCGTCGGGACATCGAGGGAAGCGCTCGCGAATTTCGCCGGCGTGGACCAGCCCGCCCACAACCTGTACGCCGAGGTGGCGATCGAACTGGGGTTCATCGGGCTCGGCTTCTTTCTCGTCTTCATCTGGCTGGTGGCGAGGGAGCTGTGGCGGCTCCAGAGGCACTGGCGGGCACGACCGCGCGCACCAACCCTCGCGCGGACGGGGGAGGCGCTGCTGATCTTCCTGGTGATGAATCTTCTCTTCAGCCTGGCCAGCTACGGGCTGACGAGCTATGGTGGACTGCTGCGGGCCTCACCCAAGTCGTCGCGAGGCTGGTGCGCAAAACCACCTGCTGGCGGGCCTCACCCAAGTCGTCGCGAGGCTGAGTAGCGAGGAAGCGGAGCCGGCAGGCGAAACCGCCGCGCTCCCTGGCCAGCCCGTGGGCCAACAGTGTCCGGCCTGACGGCGTCACGAGCCCTGGGCGTGCTCACTGTCGGAACTCTCCCGTCCACTTGTGGTCAGGCCGACAGGCGTGCCGTACCTCGTCGCATTCTGGCAGAAAACAGCCCCGGTACGAAGCGGGCCGGCACCGGGGAGGCCACCTCAATGGCTTCGCTAACCCTAGCCTGGTCACGGGATTCTGGACTCGAAGACGAAGAACTTCCCGTCGGCCAACGGCCTGGAGAATCTCGTCGACGAATTCGAACCGGCACGCGACGCTGTCCGACGTGAGCGACCCCACCTCCGAGGACACGAGACGCTCGACCGCCGCTCGCTGGCCGGCGGAGGCCTGCGGGGCGGCGACCAGGATCAGCAGCCGGTCCATCGACTCCTGGATGATCCGGTACTGGCGAATCGGGACCGACGAGGAGACAAGCTCCTCGAACATGTACGCGAAGCTGCTCGCGTAGACCATGCGGCCGATCGGGGTCTGAACGTACTGACCCAGCTTGCGGCCGACGACGTCGGACATGAGGGGCAGCCCCCGGCCGCACGGGCACTCGCGCGAATCGAGCGACGCCAGGTCGCCGAGCCGGTAGCGGATCAGCGGCATCGCGCGGTTGTTGAGGTCGGTCACGACCACCTCACCGACGCCGGAGGGGACGTCCGCGGCCGGGAGGATCTCCACCAACACGTTCTCGGCCATGACGTGGTTGCCGCCGTGCGGGCACTCGAAGGAGATGATGTCCGTCTCGCTGCAGCCGTACTCGCTCACGCAGGGGCAGCCGAACGACGCGCCCAGGCGCGCCCGCTGGGATGGCAGGCTGGTCTCCGACGTGGAGACGACGAGCTTCAGGCGCAGGCCGTGTCCGCGCCCGGACAGCGCTTCGATCCGGTCCAGGAGCATGAGCATCAGCGAGGGGTAGCCGTACGCGAAGTCCGGGCGGAACCGGCGCAGTTGATCCACCAGCCGCGGCAGCGTGTCGGGCACCAGTTGCGTGGAGTTGATCCGGACGCGGTTCAGCGCCAGGTCCTTGAGGCGTTCCTTTCGCCTGAACCTGTCCGGCGGGCGCCCCCAGAAGCGGGCCTGGCGATCGCCCACGCCCACACCGTACCACTCGAGACACCGGTAGCGTGCGGCGAGCGAGTGGGCGTTGGTCCGCCGATCCGCGTACACGATCGTGGGCGTGCCGCTGCTGCCGGCGGTCATGCGAGTGTCGCGGGGGCCCCTGGTGAAGCCGAGCGCCTGCCGGAGCGCTGCCAGATCGGCCTTCTCGAGGACGGGCAGCTGCCCGAGATCCTCGATGCGTCGCAGCGAGGCGGGATCGACGCCGCAGTTCCTGAAGTGGTCGCGGTAGAAGGGGACGTGCGCGTACGCGTGAGCGACGATCGCCTTCAGCTTCTCGAGCTGGAGCGCCTGGAGCGCCTCCGGCCGCAACCACTGCGTTCGGGCGAAGTCGCGGGCGAGCGCCGACGCCGGCTCGCGCCGGATCGCGGAGATGATCGGGTAGACGACGTAACGCGAGATGCGGCGGTTCATGTCGGCGCTGGCGTATCGTAGCGACGGTTTCGCATCACACCGTGTTGTCGCGCGTACCTTCCCCGGCCGACACCCACATGCCCACGCCCGTTCTCTCGCCGAGGGTGAACGTCCGCCGCGCGGGTCGCTTGGCGCTTCCACCCGTGCAGTCTGGCTGGGTCAGGCGCCTTGCGACCGGATCCATGGGGGCCATAGGTACTTGTGCCAAGGCTCGAAAAATGAAGGGTGGTGAAGGCGGTTCGAGAGCAACTCGGCAGACTCACAACGAGCTGAAGTTCGGGCGTCACCCAGCGGCAGTGCCACCGGGGCAACGCTGCAGGACGACTCATTCACTGGTTACCGTCCGCCGTGTGCTGGGATGATCGAGAGCGTCTGGGCCACAGAACCGAAGGAACCATAGCGGCCATTCGATGCCGCAACCGTCCTCCTGCCGTGAATCGAAAGGCCATTCCCTCCGACATGGCAAAGCGACACGGATTGCAGACGCCGCACGGCCGACCAAACACCGGATGAAAGCAAAACCACGTTTGAGCCATCACGCTGAGGAGGTCGTCGGCTTCGGCTCGCTGCCGCATGTCCTCCTTTGTCAGGCCGAGAAGTGGAAAACGGAACGGTCCGAACACCAGCCGGAGAGCGCGGTCGGCCCCTCCAGTGTTTCTCAGGATGTCGTACCCTCCTATCCACTCCGCTTCACGATGTTCGGTTTGGCCGGCCAGGAAGGCGTGGGCCAGGTCGTCTCGATGCACCGACAATTCCAGTTCCCCAGCGAGACCGTGTTGGAGCGCGAACCGGGCCAACCATTCGGTACTGTTCGCCGAGTGGTTTCCGCCCCCTTAGTTCTCGGTAGGCTTTGTTGATGTCCGGACAGGGTTCGATGTCGTGGATGGAGACAATGTGAAGCGGCCTGATCGAAACATCGGGATTGCGGGCGAGGACCATTCCCTTGAGCCGGGCCATCGTGGATACTTCGATCAACGAGGAGGTCCGCCCGGTGTCGAGGACGTAGTGGGGCTGAACGACAGCGCCGCGAACTGCGGCAAATTGGAGCAGGCGAAATGTTGAGTCCCACCCGCCGGTCCAGAGAAGGTGCGACGTTCTCATGGGCGGAGTATAGAAGCCGCGATTACGGGCGGCAAGGCCGGAACTATGGATGTGTGTTCGCTTAACATTTCCGCGGTGGTGTTGGCCCGCAGCGACCTTCTTGAAGACGAGAGGGCAAGGAGAGGCAGCCTTCGCGTGATCGCTGCAGAGAGAACGGACTACATAGACGCGTCCTTCCGCTTCGCGGTGGGAGTCGCTGCCCTGCACCACGTCGAACGCCGTCTTCTGGGAGGGTAGCTTGGAACAGTGTGCTGATAGTTGAGAAGTAGTGTCTAAGGGCCCGCTACCTCTGCCGCGCCTTCTGTCGCCTGGAGAGCGCCAGACCGACGACTCCGGCCAGACCTCCGCCGAGGAGCAGGAGCGAACTGGGCTCGGGGACGGCGTGCACGCGGGTTACGGGTCCTCCCCAGGTGTCCACGATTTGGCTGTACGAGAAATACCCGCCGTCGAACCAAGCCGGGTCGAACGAGTCGAAGAAATCAAGGCCGCGCGGCAGGTCACCGAAGGAACTACGCAACGCGAGGTAACCGTCCTCGAGAGGATACGCGGCGAACCAGGCCTCGGAGCCGGCGATCCTCATCGGGTCCAGCCAGCCCCTATGGGAGAAGCCGGCCGCTCGGACCTCGTACCTGAACGCCCCCGCCCAAAAACCCTTGCCCTCGTCCCACCGGAGGGTGCTGCGGTCCAGCACGACATCCAGCGTCCACTCTGTGCCGACGCCGACGGCCGGGTCGCTAAGCGCCCACTCGGGCGGCGTCGCGCCTCCCGGGTCGATCCACTCCGCCACCGTTACGGTTCCCTCGACCCGGAAGGTGATCGGGCTGGCCAATGCGGGCGCCGGCAGCAAGCCGTGTCCGACAAGGGCGAGGATGGCGATGCCGGTGAGCCTCTTCATTGACTACCCTCGGCGGGGGGGGGAGGCGATTGTAGCGCAGAAGTGGCCACGGCGGCAGGGAACCTAACGGGTCACCCTGACGGCGCCAGGCGGCGTAGGAGGAGTCCCTTCGGCAATGCGCACCGCGGGGCTCACGTTCCCCCGGACATCGACGACGAACACGTAGGCCGTGGAAAACTGATCAGGGGTGAATGAGCCGCGATTCGCCGAGACGGTAATCGACCCGTTGGCCCACGCCCGAGGAACCTGCACTTCGCAATGGCCGCGGCTGTCCCACGACGACGACGCGCACACCTCCACCCTGGCTTGCGTCGAATCGACATAGATGTCGTCTAGCCACGAGATCGAGGCAGCGTCGTAAGTGCCGATGTCGGTCGCGTAGTACGAGTTGATGTAGAGGTTGCTGAACGTGCAGGGGGCCGTCCTGACCAGGCGTCCGGTCATGACCGTGCGAGCGGTCCCGTCCAGCCACCACCCGAACGAACCGTTCGCGACCCCGGGATCTCCCATGTCGATGTAGTACTCAAATCGCTGCCACTTGCCGCTGGTGGGGTCGAAGCCCCCGTCCCAATTGTTGTTCCACGTCGTCCCGGACCCGTCGCAGTCAGCCGTGTACAGGTGTCCAGACGTAGTGACCGGATAGGTGTCGTGCCGGCCATTGGGGGCTGCCCATTACCGGGCGCTCCGCCCCGAAAGGCAATGATCTTGTAGTTCCTGCTCGGCCCGGCTCCCTGACGATCGTGTACTTCCAGAACGAGACGTAAAGTCGGGAGGCCTTCAGTCCCGTCAACCCCACGGTGGTATTGCCCTGACCGTTCTCGAAGTTCTGGTGGACGGTCCGCTTCGTCCCTGGGCGTAGAACATCCTCGGCGTAGGCGGGTTGGACGCCCAATCGCCGTCGTGTACCACCCGTTAGTTAGCGCGGGACCCGACGGCGCCCGCCTCGAAATTGTCCCACTTGAGGGGCGCCGGCTGAGGTCTTCTCTCCGAACCCAGAGCCGGTGATCACCACCGTGTCGTCCGCTCGGCAACCCTGCCGACGGCGGGACCCGCGGACTGGGAGAGAAGAGGGACGGCGAGCACCCCAGAGACGAGCAGCAGAAGGAGAGCAAACCGGCGAGTATTTGGTTTCATGGGATCCCGTCCGAGGCCACCCACTCCAACGACCTTTTGAAGAGCGCAATCGGGATAATACTGCAAAAGAGGGACCGAAGGCTCCGGTCCCGCATCCGCGGCTCAACCACGGCAATCGCGAAAGAAATCGCGTCATTGCCACCGTCCCGGCGACCGACCCCTCCCCCGCTCGGCGTATCACGACAACGAGACCTGAAACCCGATTGCAGTCGTGTAATCCCTCCGCCTTCTGTCGTGAAGGAACGGTCGGCCTTCGGTGTACATTTCGGATCCTGCTGGGCTCGTATATAGTCCGCGTGCCGGCGAAGGACGGACTTGTCGGTGGAGCGAACCGATGAACGCAGACGACTGACGGCGACGGGCCGAGCCGCGTCCAAGATCGACAGCACGCGGAGCGCGAGTTCCACGACCGGCAATACGCCGGGAGGGGCGAGGAGAGGCCGGCCCACTACCGCATCCACCCGACGTATCCCGTGTTCCTCAAGATGCTCGAGTTGATGGGTCATCGCCTCCGCGGAGGTGAGGTGCTCGAGTACGGCTGCGGGGCGGGCTGGGTCACCGCCGAGCTGGCGTCACGCGGGGGCAGGGTGAGCGCCTTCGACATCTCTTCGGAAGCGGTCGCCCGGACCACGGCCTTCCTCGGAAAGCACAACCTGTTGGATGGCTGCAGCCTGAGGGTGATGGGGGGCGAGAAGCTGGAGTACCCCGATGAGGCCTTCGACCTCGCCGTGGGGTTCGCGGTGCTTCACCACCTGGAACTACCGGTGGCGCTGCCGGAGCTGTACCGCGTGCTCAAGCCGGGGGGGTTGGGAGTGTTTGCCGAGCCCCTCGGCTCGAACCCGCTGATCAACGTCTACCGCCGGCTCACGCCTCGCTATCGAAGTCCGGACGAGCGGCCCATCGACCTTCGCTCGTTCTCCCGCCAGGTCTCGCAGTTCAGAGGATTTTCCCACCACCCGCAGCTCATCACCGCCGCTGCCGCGAGCGCGCTGGCTTACGTGCCGGGCCTGGCCCGCACAGCCGGCCCGGCGCAGAGGCTCCTCGAGCGCCTGGACCGGGTACTCCTTCGTGCCGTGCCGGCCGTGGGGAGGTGGGCGTGGTACAGCGTGCTCGTGCTCGAGAGGTAACCCTTCACCAGTCTGAATCGAGGTAGCTGACGTCCCAGCCGTCCGCGCCGGCCGGCAGCCCGCACTCGGAGACGCGGTCGACGAAGACGGCCCCGGAGAACGGGCGGTGGAACCTCAGGAACCGGGGGAACATGGCCAGGTATCCCGGTGGGGTCACGAGCCAGTAGTCGACCGCGTCCACGGTTCCCTCGCCCATCAGGTGCAGGAGAAGCGCGGCGAGGTAGGCGGGGTCGTCCGCCGCGAACTTCACGTCGACCAGCTCCAGGGTGGATCCCGTCACCTTGCCGACCGCATACCCGACCTCCTCACCCCTGTCGAGGATCGCGAAGCCTCGCACGTCGGCCTGCGGGTTGTCGACCACGCGCCAGTTCATGAAGACAGCGGACCGATCCCCGAACACCCGCTTGGGAGAGAAATACCCGTTGAGGCTGGTCTCGAACCGGGGGATGGGCCGCACGCGGATCGCCCGCCCGGCGGTCCGTCGGGCGAGGATCGAACGAAGCAGCCAGAACCCGGGCTCGCTTGGTCCCTGCAGGCGCGCCAGCGACTTCGACCGCGCGAGGAACCGTCGCGTCAGCGGGATCGTGTACAGCTGGAAGTCGGCGAGGCGCTGCCACCCCGCCCGTTCGTGAGCCTTCACCGAGGACGCCAGGGACGGGAAGCTGAGAAAGAAGAACTGCTCGCCGGGCGCCTCCGGCCGCTGCTGCCGCAGGAAGTGCATGACGTCGTTGAAGAGGCCCTTTCCCCTGATCTCCGGCCCCATCAAGCCGTCCACAGCCTGTAAACCCGTGTAGGTCTCCCCCCGAAAAGAGAACTGGCGGGGGACGAGCGCCACGGCGCCGGCCAGGTGGCCGTCCTGGACCAGCTTGAACGTGCGGGCCGGTCCGAACGGGTTCCGGTCGTACTTCCACGCGTGCCACTCGACCTGCTGGAGCGCAAACGCCGACCGCTTGAACAGCGCGACGATGGCTTCGGTGTCGGTGGATCGGGCCGGCAGAATCTCCATAGGTACCTGCCCGTCTTCAGCCCGCCGCCACGGCCGTCCGTCCCCGACCCGCGAGGCCAAGCCGGCGGCGCAGCAGGACCTCGCCTACCTTCCCGAGGACGGTTCGTGCCGAATCGTAGCCCCCGATGAGGAGGCGGGGGATGGTGAACTCGTCTCGTCGCTCGGAAAACGTGCCGCGAGACACCGCGTACCCGCGGCGGTAGCCGGCGACACGGCAGGCCTCGATGACTGGAGGGGTCACGTCCCCGTTCGGATAGGCAATCTCGGTGACTGCGGCGCCGGTCAGGCGCTCCAGCTCGCGTTTCGAGCGTGACAGGGACTCAGAGAGCGCACCGGGCGCGAGCTTCGTGAGAATCTCGTGGCGGTGCCCGTGAGTGCCGAAATGACACAGACCGCTTCCCGCCATTTCGGCCAACTCTGCGCGGTTGAGGGGCCTGAACGACTCCGCGTCGCCCGGCCGTCCATGGCGGTCGTGAACGAACTGCAGGATCCCGTCGACCGCCTCGTCCCCGGGATTGCCAAGGCCCTTCAGGTCCCGAAGGAACCGATCGATGTCGTCCCAGCGCCGCTCGGGGGGGGCGGGGCGGAACCGGTACTCACGGAGCCCCAGGGCCCTGAGATCGAGCGCGGTGACCTGTTCTCGCTGGAGCCCGCTCACCAGCCGGTCGAACCAGAAGGGCTCTCCCGTCAGCACGTGGTGAGTGGACACGAAGAAGAGGGCGTGAACGCCGAGGTCGCGAAGCACCGGGAGCGCGAGCCGGCAGTTGTTGGCGAATCCATCGTCGAACGTCAGGAGGAACTGCAGGCCCTCGGAGGCGTCGGCCCCGGGAGCATCGAGGCCGTCAGGCGAGATGAACCGCCCCACGCGGGAGAGGCACTGCAGGTGAGCGCGGAACGACGACACGTCCACGCGCCACCAGGCGTCGGGGTCGCCCCCGTCCCTGAGATCGTGGTAGGCGAGCACGACCGCCGGGTTCCGTCCCCGCCCGAGGCAGGCCATGACGGGGATGGTGCCGAGGCACGACGTGATGAACGGTCTCAACACGGTGGCGATTGCGGACGGCGCACGGATGGACCGGGCCATCGTACCGCCCACAGCCGTTCCCTGCAAGGCCGATTGCGCCCCGGCCCATGGCCGGTCGGGCGATTGTGCTATCGTGCTGAACTCGCCTGCTGGAGCGGCTTCAAGGGCCGGAGATGACGAAGCTACGAGAGTGGATCAAACGTCGCCAGGACTACCTGCCACCGGCGCGGACCGCCGAGGCGGTCGGGACGAAGGTGGTGCACGGCAGTTTCTGGTCGGGCTTCTCCCTCGGCGCCATGTTCCTGATTCAGTTCGTGCGCAGCGTGGTCTTCGCCCGCCTGCTCGCGCCATCCGACTTCGGCGTCATCGGCCTGGGCGAAGTCTTCACTCACTTCATTCTCATCTTCGCCAACATTGGCCTGACCGCAAGCGTCATCTATCGCAAGACTCTCGACAAGGAGGACTTGTCCACCTGCTGGTGGGGCAGCGTGTGTGGTGGACGGGGCAGCCGGGCTCGTCTGCGTGGTCGCCGCGCTTGCCAGCCGGCAGTTTACCGCGACGCCGGTGGTCGGCAACGTGATGGCGCTGCTCGCGACGCAGTACATGCTGGTGAGCCTCGGCAGCGTCAGCCAGGCGCTGATGCAGCGGCTGTTCATGTTCAGGCAGTCCGCCATGATCGTCATCGTCGGGTCGCTCGTCACCTTCGCCGTTGCGCTCGTGGCGATCGCCGTGTTCGACCTCGGGGTGTACGGCCTGGTCATCGGCAACATCGCCGGCGCCGCCGTGATGGCGGGGCTTCGCATCGTCGTGGTCCCGTGGCTTCCCTCGAGCAGTTGGTCCTGGGGGCGCTTCAAGCAGCATTTCCGGTACGGACGCTGGCTGCTCGGTGTTCACGTGGTGAATTACGTCAACGGGAACGCGGACCGGATGCTGATCGCGGGCTTTCTGACCACGACCCAGCTCGGGTACTATGATTACGCAGCCACGATCCCGACGCTGATCATCATGCGGCTCGGGACCGTCCTGAGCCAGGTGCTCTTTCCAGCGTTCGCTTCCTTGCAGGACAACCTTGGTGAACTCCGCCGACTGCTGATCCGGTACGTGCGAACCGGCTCGGTGGTCCTCTACCCCGTCCTCTTCGGCCTGGGGGCGGTGAGCGAGGATTTCGTGCGGCTCGCCTACGGGCCGAAGTGGCTTCCGATCGTGGCTCCGCTCCAGATCTTCTGCGTCGTGGGTGTACTCAGGACTCTCACCGCTCCACTCGACGTGCTCTGCAACAGCCAGGGCAAGCCGGCACTGGCGTTCAAGGCGAACCTCACGCTCATGCCCGTGCTCACCGGTGCCCTCTACCTGGCCGTGACGCGGGCTGGAGTCACGGGTGCGGCGGCGGTGAAGTTGCTCTTTCCGATCCTTGCATTGTTGATGGTAGGCAGACCGATCTTCAAGCATGTCGGCCTGCCCACCCGGCGGATCCTGGCGGCAGCGGTCCCCGGAACGGTTGCTGCGCTCTTGATGGTCGGCGGGGTGGTTGCGCTGCACACGTGGACGCGCGGTGCCATCGGTTCGGCAGCGGTCCGCCTGGTCCTCGACGTGGTCGCTGGCATGTCCATCTACGTCCTCGCCCTGGCGGTGTTCTGGCCGGGCGAGTTGCGCTCCATCCTGGAATTGGCCCGCCGGATGGCGGGCGCCGTGGGATATGGTGCCGCCGAACAAGCCGAGGACCTGGAGGTCATGAGGTGAGCGATGAGGATGGCCGACCTGCGTAGTGCCGCCGCCGCAGCGTGGAAGAATGCTGGACCGTTCGGCGGGGTACGGCGTGCCCGTGATCCGCCAGGCGGCCGACCTCTGGGACTTGCGCTCGGTTGGCCTCGGCGCGAGCATTACCTCGATACGACCTGTTCGATCGTCGCCGCTTCCCCGAGCGACGTCCCGCAAGATCCCAAGGGGACTGGAGGTTCGGCAAGGAACTGCGGCGGTTCTCGGACCGGCGCTCCAGGCCTTCGCCTACCGGTAGCACATCCTGTACCGGCTCCTGGAGTCGTTCGGGTTGCCCGTGCCGCGAATCGTGGCCCTGTACAATCCCCGGCACGACGGTTTCGAGCGCAACCGGGCGCTGTCGACCCGGAGGAACTGACACGGTTCTTCGAGACGACGACGGAGTTCCCTTGTTCGGCAAGCCTTCCAGCGCCTCTCATGCGGTTTGGTGCCAGGTCCTTCATTCGACCGGGTCGGCGACACGATTAGGCTGCGGTCCGGAACTGAGGTCATCCCTGTCGCCGAGGCGGCGGCGTGGGTTCACCGGGTTTCAGCTCGACCGGTAACTACTTGCTGAACGAGCTGCTTGAGCCGCCGGAAATCTGCGGCGCTGTGCGGAACGGCGCTCGCGTCGGTCAGGCTCATCGTCCTGGTCAGGGATGGCGTCCCTGAACCGTTCACCGCGGTCATGCTGTTTCCCAAGGTGGGCCACGACACGTCGAATGTCCACGGGTTCACCACCGGCAGCATCGTCGGCCGTATCAACATCGCGAGCGGGATAGTCGATCGCTCGGTTTGCTCCCTCGGCCCAGGGATGCGTTCCGCCCCTTCGCACCCCGACACGGGCGCCGCGATCGAGGGATTGCGGCTGCCGGGGTGGAAGGACCTCCTCGAGATGACGCTGGTCGCGTCCAGGGCGTTGTCGCCGTTCCGGATGCAGCATTGGGATGTCGCGTTCACGACGCGGGGTCCGGTGATCCTGGAGATGAACTTCATCGGCGACATGGAGGGGCCGCAGCTCTTCGGTCCTCCGGGGATCTTCAGCGAGCAGTTCAGGACGTTCTGGGAGACGCAGCGCGTCTGGTAGACATGCCGGGACTGGCAGGCATCCTCACCTTCGGACCGGGGCATTCGCCGCCTCCGGCAACGCTGCCGCCGCGAGACGCGAGCGGCCGGGATCTCCACCTGCTGATCGACCAGCCCGGGTTCAGGCTTGGGGGGTACTTCGCGCCGAACCGCGCGCCGAGCGTCGCCGGCGGGCCCGGCGGGGCGACCGTGGCGTTGTACGGCCACTGCATCGATCCGGTTGCGGGGCGCGCGCTCGATGCCGCGAGCCTGGCGCGTTCGCTCGCCGACGAAGGCGACCGGGTCTGGGACCGCCTGGAGGGGGCGTTCCACGTCGTCTCGTTCGATCCGACGGCGCGGCGCCTGAGGATCGCCAACGATCGGCTCGGCGTGCTGCCGCTCTTCCTGCTGCGCGACCGGGGACGCTTCTCCTTCGCCCCGCGCATCGCCCTGCTCCCCGGGGCATTGCAGCGGGCGCCCGACTCGGCCGGCGTCGTCACGTTCCTCGCCGCCGGCTACTGCCTCGGCACCCGCACGCTCCGCGAGGGTGTCTCGCTCCTGGCGCCGGCGTCGATCCTGGACGTCGGCATCGAGGATGGGTGCGAGTCGCGGCGGCAGTACTGGGACTTCGCGTTCTGGCCGGCGGATCACGACGTCGGCAGGCTGAGGCGCCGGCTGAACGACGCCATCGACGGGGCGGTCGGGCTTCTCGCTCCCGACGCGCCGTCCTCCGCCGGTGTGTTCCTGAGCGGCGGGTGGGACTGCCGGGGACTGCTCGGGTCGCTGCTCGCCGCCGGAACTCCGCCCCGCGCGGTCATCACGAACGGGGCCAGCGACGACCTCCCGGGCACCGACACGGCGCTCGCCCGCACCCTGTCGCGTGACCTCGCCATCGACTACCGCTTCTGCCGTCGCGACCCGGCGGTGGCCGCCAGGAGGTCCGCGGATGGCATCGCCCGGTGCGAGCTGCTCACCGACAGCAGCCCCGAAGTGTTCGGCCAGCACGAAGCGGACCCCGCCCTCTTCGCGGGACTCCGCTACGTGCTCAAGGGCGACGAGGTGTGGGGCTGGAAGGACGAGGCGCTCGACAGGCAGCAGGCGATCGGGCAAGTGATGCCGACACACGTCGGCGACTCGGTGCGGCGCGTTCTCGACGGGGACGTGGGATCGCGGGCCGACGCGATCTACGACGGCGAGATCGACGAGCTGCTGTCCGGCGCGCAGTCGAGGGACTGGAACGAGCGGAAGGACTACCTGTACTTGAAGGGGAGGGAGACGCGGTACATCTTCGGCCTGGGTGCATCCGACGAGGAGCACACGGAGGTTCGGCGCCCCTTCCTCGCCAGGGGCGTGCTCGACGTCGTCGCCGCGACGCCCTCGCGGCTCAGGGTCCAGAAGAACCTGTACCTGGAGACGCTACGACGGTCTCACCCCGCGCTGTTCCGTTACGGGCGCAACCATCGTTCGAGCACGGCCGACTACTACTCCCACATGGCCGACTGCGTGCGTGAGACGACGCTGGGCCGGCTCGCGGCCGGCCAGACCCTCGGCGGGCTTCTCGACCCGTCGGCGGTCGCCGGCCTCGTCAGCCGGTTCGAGGCGAGATTCGCTGGCGAGTCGCGTCCGTCGCTGCGCCAAGCCGCGCTGGTCGCGCCTGCACGACCGTTGGGGAGCGCGCATCTATCGGAGCGCCCGGTACCGGCGCCGCGGCACCCGCAGCTTCCGGCCGTGGTGCGTGTCCGACCGCGTCCTCGCGTTCCGGCTCTACCTCCTGCTCGAGTACTTTCACGCCTCCTGAGCCGCCAGCCGCCGGTAGCAGGCCTCGTGGGCCCTGGCACACGCCTCGAAGCTGAACCGGTCACGGGCGACGGCGCGTCCACGGTCGCCCATCCTGCTGCGAACGTCGGGTGCCCGCAGCAGCGATGTCACTGCGCTCGCCACGGCCGCCGGTTCGTCGCCGTCGATCAGGAGCCCGGTCTCGCCCTCGGTGACGACCTCCGCGTTGCCGCCAACTCGCCTCGCGACGACCGGGATGCCGTGGGCCAAGTACTCCAGGATCGCGTTGGAGAGCCCCTCGGAGTCGGAGGTGAGCACGCCGATGTCGAATCGCCGTAGCTCGGCCGACGGGTCGGGCACCCTCCCGTGGAACGTGACGAAGTCCATGAGGCCGAGATCCGAGCAGAGAGCCTCGAGCGCCGGCCGCAGGTGACCGTCTCCGACGATCACGAAGCGCGCGTCTGGCCGCTCGGTGGCAACGAGCGCGGCCGCGCGGAGGAACAGGTCCACGCGCTTGACCGGCCGGTTGAGGTTGGCGACGATGCCGACGACCGGGTGGTCCCCACGCCGCGGCGCGACCGTGTCGCCAGGGACCTCGACCCCGTTGTAGACCACTGTGATCTTCCCCAGGGGGATTCGCTCCAGTTCGTGAAAACGCTGGGCGACCGCGCGTGAGTTCGCGACGAACCCGTGGTAGCGAGGGTAGACGTGCCTGAGCTGCGCGGCCTTCCACCTCGTCCGCCAGAAGCCCATGTCGCGGAACGACCCGACCCGGACACTGCGCGAGCCGATGGTGGCCGCCCAGGCCAGGATCGTCGGGTCCTGGAAGAACGCCTGGACGAGGTCGATCCGTCGATCGCGAATGAACCGTCGAAGCCGGCGCAGGCAGGTCGCCGCTCCGGGCGAGGCGAACGAGCGGAAGGGGAGTTCCACCACCTCGCAGCCGATCGCGCGCAGGTCGCTCTCGGAGGGGCGGAGCGTGCAGAGGTGCGGCACGACGGCCCCCCGGTCGAGGTGCCGCACGAGGTTCGCCAACTGCTTCTCGGTGCCGCCCGGGCCCAACGCGTCGATGACGTACAGCACGCGCAGCGGACGAGGGGAGACGCGTTCAGTCGGGCACATTGCAGATGGCGAACCGGTACTTGCCGTTGGCCTCGCGCCGGATTTCGCCGGCCAGCTCGATGTGCACGTCGGCCCCGGGGAATGTCTCGCGAAAATAGTCCGCGAGCAGGGCGCGCGCGGCCTCGTCGAAGCCCTCGTCTGGCACCACGCGCAGGCGGATGGTGTCGAGGCTGTCCTGGACGATCTGCATCTGGCCGATGCCGGGGAACTTCGTGAGCGAGTTCTCGATGAGCGAGACCCCGGCCACCCGCGTGCCGTCCGTCCGCTTCAGGAAGTCGGCAACCCGCCCCGCCACGCGTTCCATCATCGGCAGGCCCCGGCCGCACGGACAGGCTCCGGGCCGCTCGGCGGCCATGTCGCCCACGTCGTACCTGATGAGCGGCATGGCTTCGTTCAGGAGATCGGTGACGACGACGTGCGCGAGTTCGCCGGGCCGCGCCCTGGAACCGTCGTCGCGCAGGAACTCGACGACGAGGTGGTCCACGTTGACGTGCATGCCGTCGTGGCGCTCGCACTCCGCGCCGATGAGGCCGACTTCCTCGCAGCCGTACCGGTCGAAGACCGGCACCCCGAACACCTCTTCGATGACCGCCCGCTCGGGGGCGAGCAGCATCATCGACGTGGAAAGCACGGCCTTCGGGCGGACGTCGTCGATGCCGAGCGCCCGGACCTCGCGCGCGAGCGCGTAAATCGAATGCGCGTGGCCGAAGAGCAGGGTCGGGTGCACGCGCCGCCAGTCCCGGGCGAACCGCCCGACAGTCTCGGCCCGGAGCTGCATCGTGTCGAGGTAGATCACCGGGTTGAGGAGGTGGTGCCGAAGGCGCTCCCTCGCGGATGACGGCAGGTGGGGATTCCCCCAGACAGCGGCCACCGGCTCGCCGACCTCCCACCCCGTCCAGCGGTTCGAACGCCGGGCAGCCGCATTCCGCCGCTCGCTGACCGCCTCGGTGAAGTGCAGGACCAGAGGCACCCCGGTCGAGCCCCCGGTCCTCGATTCCATCAGCCGGCCGGGCCGCGGGCAGAGCAGCTCCCCGGCGCTGCGGCGGACTTCGTGCTTCGTCAGTATCGGGAGGCGCGCAAGGTCGTCCGCGCCGCGGACGTCACCCGGCTCGATGCCCGCGGCGTCGAAGCGCCGGCGGTAGAACGGCGACTTCGCACAGACCGAAGCCACGAGCTGCCGAAGCTTCTCTGCCTGGCGCGCCCGCAGGTCGGCGAGCGCGAGACGCTGCGTTCGCTCCAGCTCTTCCCACTCGGCCAGCAGGGTGCCGTCCCTCAGCGCCGACAGGGCCGGCTCGATTACGCGCCTGCGCGCCGCGGCCGTCAGCCGCATCATTCCGGGCATGCGCTTCACCCGACGCGGGTTTCTTCGTCGAGCACGGCCCGGTTCCGCTCGCGGTTGTACCGGACGAACTCCCTGCTCGATTCGTGGCTGATGACGCGCGCCGGCACTCCAACTGCCACGGCATCGTCGGGAAGGTCCTTCGTGACGACGGCATTGGCGCCGATCGCGACGTGGTTGCCGATCAGGATGCGGCCGATCAACTTGGCACCCGGCGCGATGTACACGAAGTCGCCGATCACCGGCAGGCCCCAGTTCTCTCCCCGCCCGGCGTAGCCCACGGTCACGCCGTGGCTGATGTTGGCGAACTTCCCGACCCTCGTGCGTCCCCCAAGCATGATCCCGCCGAAATGCCCCACGTACAACCCGGGCCCGATGTCGATCTCGGGCTCCAGGTGGATCCCCGTGAGGACGTCGACGACCAACCCGAGGACCACCCCCACCGGGGCAAAGGCCTTGCGCGCGAGCCACCACCGGCATTCGTACCCGGCCCAGCGTCGCAGCCGATAGACGATGGTGGCCCAGATCCCCTGGGTCGTCAGCACGATGCCGATCTTCGAGAGCAGGCTCCTGCTTCCGCACGAATCATCGGGGTAGAAGTACCGGCCGAGGTCGTGTCGCAGGTATCGGAACTGCATGTCGGTTGCCCTCAGCCGCCGGCGGGCGCGGTCTTCCGGGAGACGTACGCCGCGAGGCGCTCCACGCTGTCCAGGTTCTCCGGGACGATCTCGTCGTCCTCGACGTGGACCCCGAAGGTCGCCTCGATGAACTGGATGATCTCGAGCACGCCGGTCGAATCCACGAGGCCCGCCTCCAGCAGCGACGTGTCGTCCCTCAGCGCCTGGTGGTCCGCGACGTAGAACGTCTTGAAGATGAACTCGCGAACCCGCGCACGGAACTCCGCCGCGCCCGCCCCGCGCCCCGGCGTCCCCGCCTCGTTGGTGGTCACAGCAACTCCCGCTTGTTGATCTTCATCGAGCTGGTTCGGGGCAGGGCGGGGACGACGACGATCTCGGCCGGGACCATGTGCGGCTCCAGCCTCGCCTGGCACTGCAGCCTCATCGACGCCGGTGTCAGTTCACTGCCCGGCTGCAGCACCACGAACGCCTTCACCGCCTGGCCGAGAATTGTATCCGGGATCCCGACGACCGCCGCTTCGCGAATGCCCGCGATGCCCAGCAGCGCCGCCTCGACTTCGTTCGGCGCCACCTTCTCGCCCCGCGTCTTGATCACGTCGTCCATCCGGGCGACGAAGTAGAGGTATCCGTCCTCGTCCAGCCTGCAGAGATCCCCCGTGTACAGGACCAGCTCGCCCGGGACGGGCCCGGGGCGCAGCCGCTCCGCGGTTGCCTCGGGCTTGTTCCAGTAGCCCTTCATCACGGTGGCGCCCCGGATGACCAGTTCGCCCACCACGCCGGGGCCGACTTTGTCTCCTCGCTCATCCACGATCCACAACTCGGTGTTAGGGATCGCGAGCCCCACGCTTCCGGGTTTCCTGTCCAGGTCCTCGGGAGGCAGGTAGCTGCACCGCTTGCACTCGGTCAGCCCGTACATCGAGTAGAAGCGCGCGCTGCTGAACGTGCGCCGGATGAACTCGACGTGGGGGAGCGCGATGGCCGCCGCGGTGTTCGTGACGGTCCGGATGCGCGAGAAGTCGCAGCCGGCGAGGTTCATCCCCGCCAGCGTCGCGAACATCGTGGGCACGCCGGGGAAGACCGTCACCCCCTCGCGCATCCATGTCAGCCAGCACCTGCGCGGGGTAGGCGAACGACCGCTCGAGAACCACCGTGGCGCCCATGCGGAACGCCATGATCACCTGGTAGAGGCCGTAGTCGAACGACAGCGGCAGCGCGTCCAGCACGACGTCGTCTTCGCGCGCCTCCAGGTAGGCGGTAATCGACGCCGCCGCCGTGAGCATGTTGCGGTGCGTCAGCATGATCCCCTTCGGCTCGCCGGTGCTGCCGGAGGTGTAGATCAGCGACGCGAGATCGACGTCGATGTTGGCCCGCGGCGGCGGTTCGTCCGTCCGCCCGGCCGACGCCAGGTCTTCCCATCGCATCGCGTCGTGGAGCGCGCCCGGCCGGGAATCCTCCTGTCCCCACAGCACGATGAGGGACCGCATCGAACACAGCCGGTCCGCGGCCTGGAGCAGCGCTGCGCAGGTGCCCGACGCGACGAGCGCCGCCGGTGCACAGTCCTCGACGAGCGCGGCCAGCTTCGGGGCCTTGACCAGGGGACTCACCGGGCAGGCGACGGCGTTGGCCTTCAGCGCCGCCCAGAACGCGATGACGGTCTCGGGCACGCCCTCCGCGAGGATCAGCACCCGGTCGCCCCGGCCGACGCCGCGTTCGACCAGGCCGTTCGCCAGCCGGTTCGCCTCCGCGTCCACTTCCGCGTAGGTGAGCCGGCGGGCCCCCGAGACGAGCGCGACCTTCCCGGGAAGACGGTGCGCGGAGGCCTCCAGGTAATCGTGGAGCTGGGGGATGGCGCCGTGCTCGCCGGCACGGAGGCCGGTGCGACTGTTGATCGTCATGCGCCCTTCCGCGGCGTCCACAGGACCTGCCGCTCCCCCCGGACGAAGCGGGCGAGCGCCGCGCCCGCCGCGACGTTGACGAGGCAGAAGTAGAACGGCACGAAGACCGGCTTGAAGCGGATGCGGCCGCCCGATGCCCAACCGACGGCGGCCAGGCCGTAACACGCCGCCTGAAGGGCGAAGAGCCACCGGTACGGCGGCGCGCCGACGAGCGCCGCGTTCGCGAGGAACGCCACGGCAAGCGGGACGAACAGCAGGTACCGCAGCACTTTGTGCACGACCATCTGGAAAGCGAACAGGCCGTATCGCGGCGACAGCAGCCGCCGCATGTCGGCCAGACCGTGCAGGGCGCGCAGGCTCACCCTGACCCTCATCCGGTACTCGTCGTCCTGTCGGCCGAGCGACTCCTCGCGCGACACGGCAGCGTCCCAGTACACGACCCTGTACCCCTGCTCAACCACGCGGAGCGGCAGAATCAGGTCTGGTAGCTGGTCCGCACGCATGGGCTCGTAGAGGTTGCGCCGGACCGCGTCCACGCCTCCATTGACGCCGACGACCGAGCCCGCGCGGCTCTCCAGGCGCCGGAGCCAGTTCTCGTACCGCATGTACGTGCCCGATCCCGCGCCCACGGCGGTCTGGCCAGGGTCCTGGTAGACCAACCGGCCCGTCACATAGCCAACCGTGCCGTCGTCGAAGGCCGCCACCAGGCCGCGGACGGCATCCGGCTCGTAGCGCGAGTTGGCGTCCGAGAAGACGATGACCTCGCCCCGCGCGGCGGGGACGGCCCGGTTCAGGGCCACGGTCTTGCCCTGCCGCGGTTCCTGGCGGAGCAGGGTGACCCGCTCGTCGCCGATGCCGGCGACCACCGCGTCGGTCCCGTCGTCCGACCCGTCGGAGACGACGACGACGTCGAGCAGATCGGTGGGGTAGTCCTGGGCCAGCTTGTTGCGCACGGTCTCGGCGATCTGCGCCGCCTCGTTGCGCGCGGCGATGACGACGGACACGCGGGGGAGACGGCCGCCGAGCGCGCCTGGGGTGCTCTTCCTGGCCGGCATCAGCAGCAGCGTGAGCGGGTAACCCAGATACACGTAGGCCACGATGGCCAGCGAGGCCCAGAGCACGACCTCGGCGAGCAGCGCGGGCGTCATGCTTCCACCAGCGTGGTCAGCCGCGGTACGGGATGGGACCGGGGGCGGGCGCAGACCATCCGCTCGTGCAGCACCTGCGTTGAGAGGATCCCCACCAGCGCCATGTTGTCGGCGTTCGCGAGAGGCCTGCCCTCGGCGGCGCGGCACTTGCGGAAGAGCAGGTCCACCGCCCGCGGATCGAAGACGCCCGCCTCGCGCACCCGTTTCTCCGAGAGCGCCTCCGCCACCCAGGCCGGTGCGTCGGGCGTGACGAACGATGCCGCGTCCGGGGCTCGGTAGGGTTGCTTCTTGCGAGCGAGGATCTCGGGCGGGACCGCCGTGCGGGCCACGCGCTTCAGGACGTGCTTCTCGTCGAGTCCCCGCAGCTTGTAGTGTGGCGGCAGCGAGTCGGCCAGCCTGGCGAGGTCGAGGTCCAGGAAGGGAAAGCGGCCTTCCACCGAGTTCGCCATCAGCATGCGGTCGCCTTGCGACGACAGCAGGTAACCCGACAAGAGCGTGCGCACCTCGAGGTACTGGTCCTGCGCGAGCGGCGACCAGCGGCCGAAGTCGCCGGGCAGGCGGGCGAGAAGCTCGCCGACGACGTTCCGACCGCCGATACGGTCATGAAGGTCCCGGCAGAAGAGGCGCTGCAGGGCGGCGGTGCCGTCCCAGCGCGGGGCGTGGCCGAAGCCAGGCGACTGCCAGGCTTCGAGGCCGCGACCGAAGAACTGCCGCGCCATGGCGCGCTGCGCCACCGGCGACCGCTCGAGGTAGGGGTACAGGCGCTCGAGCAGCAGCGGCCGGCACGTCGATTCCGGCTGCCGGGCCCAGAAGCGCCTCACCTTCGCTTCCCGGAACAGGTCGTAGCCGGCGAACAGCTCGTCGGCTCCTTCTCCCGTCAGCACCACCTTGATGCCGGCCTGCCGAACGAGCCGGGACAGCAGGAACAGGGGAGCGGGTGCCGTGCGCAGGATCGGGCGCTCGGCGTGCTCGACGACGTCTGGAAAGACCTCCGCGATGTCCCGCCGGGACACGACCACCTCGTGGTGGTCGCTCCCGAGGTGCCGCGCCATGAGGCGCTGGTACGATGTTTCGTCGTACTCGGGATCCTCGAAGCGCAGCGAGAAGGTCGAGAAGCGGTCGCCCTTGGCGCCCCGGCCGAGTGCCGCCACCAGGGAGCTGTCGAGGCCACCGGAGAGATAGCTGCCGACCGGCACGTCGGCGCGCAGCGATCCGCAGCCTCGTGGCCTTCTCGAGGGCGGCGCCCACCGCGTCGGCCGCATCCTCCACTGTGCCCCGGAACCGTCCGTCGTCATCGACCGGGTATCGGGGCTCCCAGGCGACCCGTTCGCGCACCGACTCGCCGGCGTAGGTCCGGACGTCGTCCGGGCTCCAGCTCCGAGACGCCCTGGAAGATCCCCTGCGGCGGGACCGTCGTCCAGAACGTGAACACCTGCGCGAGGCCGACCGGATCCAGTTCGCGCGGGAGGTCGGGGGCGGCAGCGAAGATCGCCTTCACCTCGCTGGCGAAGTACAGGCGGCCGGCGTGCTCGCACAGGTAGAGCGGCGTGATGCCGAACGGGTCGCGCGACAGCACGAGGCGGTGGTCGCGCGAGTTCCAGAGAGCGACCGACCACTGGCCGTTGAACCGGGCGAACGCCTCGTCGCCCCAGGCCTCGTACGCGTGCACGATGACCTCGGTGTCGCTGCGTGTCCGGAAGCGGTGGCCGAGCCCCTCGAGCTCGGTGCGCAGCTCCACGTAGTTGACGATCTCCCCGTTGAAGGCGATCCAGAGTGTGCGGTCCTCGTTCGCGAGCGGCTGGGACCCGGTATCCAGGTCGACGACCGACAGGCGGGCACTGGCCAGCCCGGCATGCGCGTCGCGGTACAGGCCGAACTCGTCGGGGCCGCGGTGGCGCAGCGCCGACACCATGGCTGTCAGCTCGTCCCGCCCCGGGGGGCGGGCGCCCGGCGCGAGCGCGACGATCCCCGCGATGCCGCACATCAGCGTCCGACCTCTGGCACCTCTTCGACCAGAAGCGGGTGCGCGTGCCCGTAACGGCCGGCGCGCCGCTTGCGATCGATGTCGCCGAACACGCGTTCGACCTGCTCGATGGTCAGCCCGGTCGCAGCCGCCACCTCGCCCGGCGCGATCTCCGCGTTGCGCGCATACAGGCACAGGTCCATCTGCTCGTACGGCAGGCCGAAGTAGAACTCCTCCTGCGTCTGGGGCAGGGGATACGTGTCGGTTGTCGGCGGCCGGGTCGTGATCTCCTCGGGGACACCGAGGTACGCCGCAAGCTGGTACACCTGCGTCTTGTAGAGGTGCGCGATCGGCTTCACATCCGCGGCCCCGTCCCCCTGCTTGACGAAGAACCCCTGGTCGTACTCCAGGCGGTTCGGCGTGCCTGCCACGGCGTACTGCAGGCGGTCCGCGTGGTAGTACTCGAGCATCGTGCGCGTCCGCTGCTTGAAGTTCATCGCGGCCAGCAGTTGCCGGTAGGCCTCGAGCGGCATGCGGCCGCTCTCGAGGGTCCCGTCGGGGCGCTGCACCGTCAGCACCGGGACGTTCAGCCCGCCGCCCGGACCCGAGGCGGGGAAGGTCAGCTTGAAGCGCGCGTCCTCGCGGCTGTCGGCGAACACCTTCCGGACGGCCTCCACCTGGCGCCGGTAGCAGCCGGCGGCCGCGAGGATTCCCTCGATGCTCTCCTCGATGACGGGCAGCGCGAATCGGGCCGCCACGGCCCGGCCGAGCCGAAGGCTGTCCGACTCGGAGTCGCGCTCGGGCATCAGGAGCGCGAGGACGCGGTCGGGGCCGAACGCCCGGGCGGCCAGGCCGGCCACCACCGCGCTGTCCACGCCGCCCGAGACGCCGACGACGAGCCCCCTGCGGCGAAGCGTGTCGAGAACCTGCAGGCGCAGCGCGGCCGCGATGCCGCCGGCGACCGCGGGCGCGTCGATCCTCAACGATTGCAGAGAGAGCATAAGAGAGAGCGCGGACGGCACAATTCCACCGTTCGCGCGAGATGCGCTTCCACGATCCTATCGGCCCGGGGCGCCCGCAGGATCAGCCCGGCTCACTGGCCGGCGTATTGCACAGCCGCCCACGGGAAAGGACAACGGCGGCCGGTCTCCGCTGGCCGGGCTGCTGGAGGACCGCCCGCGACGGCCGACAAGTCACTTAGAATAGGCGACGCTGAACGCCGCGGACAACCTGGAGGCAGACCGCCCGTATGACGCCACTTCTCGAACTCATCCGCTCCCGCAAGGCCACCGTCGGCATCGTCGGCCAGGGCTACGTCGGCCTGCCGCTCGCCCTCGTCTTCAACGAGGCCGGCTTCCCGGTCGATCGGCCTCGACTCTCGACCCGGAGAAGGTCGACGGCGCTGAACCGGGGCGAGTCCTACATCAAGCACATCGGGGCCGAGCGGGTGGCCGACGGCGGTCGAGGGCGGGCTGCTTCCGGGCGAGCACCGACTTCGACGAGCTGACGGGCTGCGACGCCGTCCTGATCTGCGTGCCGACGCCGCTCGGCCAGCACCGCGAGCCCGACCTGTCGTTCGTGCTCGACAGCACGCAAGGCGGTGGCGAAGCGGCTGCGCAAGGGCCAGCTGGTCGTCCTCGAGTCCACGACCTACCCGGGGACGACCGACGAGGACGTGCTGCCGATCCTCGAGGCGACCGGCCTGAAGACGCCGGACGACTTCCTGCTCGCGTTCTCGCCCGAGCGCGAGGACCCGGGCAACCCGGAGTTCCACACGAAGACCATCCCCAAGGTCGTGGGCGGCGTGAACGCGGCGTCCACCGAGGCCGCGGTCGCGCTCTACGCGGCCGCCATCGACACGGTGGTGCCCGTGTCGTCCGCGCGCGTGGCCGAGTCGTCGAAGCTGCTCGAGAACATCTTCCGCTCGATCAACATCGCGCTCGTCAACGAGCTGAAGATGACGTTCGACCGGATGGGCATCGACATCTGGGAGGTGATCGAGGCGGCGAAGACGAAGCCGTTCGGCTTCAAGCCGTTCTACCCCGGGCCCGGGCTCGGCGGCCACTGCATCCCGCTCGACCCGTTCTACCTCTCGTGGAAGGCGGCGGAATACGGCATCTGGACGCGGTTCATCGAGCTGGCCGGCGAGATCAACACGCACATGCCGCACTACGTCGTCGAGAAGACGGTCAAGGCGCTGAACGAGGACGGCAAGAGCATCAAGGGCGCGAAGGTGCTCGTGCTCGGGCTCTCCTACAAGGAAGACATCGACGACGACCGCGAGTCGCCGTCGTACGAGATCATCGAGCTGCTGCAGGAGGCGGGCGCGCGCGTGGAGTACTGCGACCCGTACTTCCCGAAGGCGCGCCACGGCCGCAAGCACAAGCTCGAGATGTCGTTCGATCGCCTGCACGGCCGAGGCGTTCGCCGGCTACGACGCGGTGGTCCTCTCGACCGGCCACAAGCAGTTCAAGGACCCGCGCTCTACGCGGGCACGCCGCTCGTGGTGGACACCCGGAACATCGTCCGCCTGCCGGAGGGGGCGCCGGGTCGGCTCGTCAAGGCCTGACAGACGCGCGAGCTACCGTCTGGCGCGCCGCCTCACCGCCGCGACCATCCCGACCAGGCCGGCGCCGAGCAGCAGCAGCGACGTCGGCTCGGGCACGTGCACCGGCGCCATGCGGAAGATGGCGTCGTTGTAGTCGAAATCGCCGCCACCCCCGATGATGTTGTCCTCGACCCCGACGATGTAGCCGCCGCTCGGATCGACCTGGAAGACGGAGAAGTGCGACTTGCCGAGGCCGTCGAGCGTGTTCGACTGGAAGATGCCTCTCGGCGAGCTGATGTAGAAGCCCCACTCACCGTCCGGGACGAAGGTCACCGTGGTGCCGAGGGGCGTCAGGCCGCCGAACAACGGGCTCATTCCCGAGGTCGCCGAAAACCACCCGAGCACGTTCTCGCCGGTCTTCGCCCATTTCGCCACCTGCTGATCGACGGTGATCGAGATGGGCTGGCCGGTCGGCTGGAAGGTGAACATCGTGCCGCCGTCGCCGAGGAACTCGGGCGTGTAGCCGGCGGGGTTCGTGCCGGTATAGAAGTTGGGCACCGTGCAGCCGGCGGTGCCGCCGATCCAGTAGCCGATGTTGCAGTCCCCGACGTCGTTGCTGGTGTTGTTCCAGAACCAGGGCTGACCGGTGATTGGGGGTCCGGTTCGGAACAGGCCTGCGGCGTGCCACGTGTGCCAGCCCGTGTCCGCCCCGAACGGGCTCACGGTGTCGGCCCACGCCCCCGGTGCTGCAAGAAGAAGCGCGATGACGCCGACCAGCACTCGGTGTTTCACGACAGCCCCTTTCGACCGTCCCGGCAGAGATCCTCGAGCGCCGGTGCCAAGCAGATGAGCAGAAGCTGTGCCGTGGGGCGGAGGGCGTGCACGGTTTCGGCTCGAACCTCGAAGTGCCATTCTATCAGGTTGTTAGCGGGCCTGGGGCGCGCGAGGATGGCGCCGTTTCTAAGAACAAAGTCTGCGCCTGGACGGATAATAGTCTGATCGTCAGCCGGGAGGCCGGCCCTACTGCAGGGAGGCCAGGACCCGGCGCGCATCCACGGCGACCTCAGGCGGCGGGTTCAACGTCAGGGCCTGCCTGAGCGATGCCCGCGCCCGCGTCCCGCTGTTCGCCTTGGCGTACGCCAGGCCGAGATGGTAGTGGTAGACCGCCCGGCCGGGGGCGGCCCTGACTGCCTGCTCGAGCGGCGGCACCGCGAGGTCGTACATCCCCTTCCGGAAGTACACCCACCCCAGCGTGTCGTCGATCTCGGGCGCCGACGGCTGGCCCGCCTTGGCCGTCTGCGCAAGCTGCAGGGCGAGGTCGAGGTTCCCCCCTCCCTCCGCGTAGAGCCAGGCGAGGTTGTTGGCCGCCACCACCGCCTTCGAGTCGATCGCCAGCGCGCGCTCGTAGCGCCGCTGCGCTTCGGCGGTCCGGCCCTGCGCCTGCAACAGGAACCCGGCCATCGTGTGCGCTGCGATCGAGCCGGGGGCTCTCGCCGCCAGGCGCTCCGACTCCGCCAGCGCCTCGCTGACCCGGCCCTGCCGCAGGTAGATCCGGCCGAGGGCCGCGTAGGCCGCCAGGTTGTCGGGCTCGGCCTCGAGGACGCTCTTCCATGCGCGCTCCGCGTCCACCACCAGGCCGAGCTGATCGTACAGCCGGCCGCTCATCGCGAGCGCGGCCGGATCGGCCGGCGTGGCCCTCAGCCGCGCCTCGACGCGTGCCCTCGCCGCCGCGGGCCGGCCGGCCTCGAGCTCGAGGCCCACGAGGCCGGACAGGGCGTCGTTGTCGCGGATGTCCACCGCGAGCGCCCGCTCGAAGGCGGCCCGCGCGGCGGCATGGTCCCCCCGCGCCAGCGCCACGCGCCCGGCCAGCGACTGGACGCGCCCGGCGTCGCCCACCTGCGCCTGCAGCGGGACGAGCGCGGCGGCCGCGGCGTCGTGGTCGCCCCGCGCCAGGAGCGCCCGGACGAGCACCTCGTGCGACTCGGGGTTCTGGGGCAGGTTCTTCACCGCGTCGCGCGCGTATTCCAGGGCGTGGTCCGCCTGTCCCTCCGCGAGGTGGAGCCGGGCGAGCTGCAGCGCGGCGGGACCGAAGGCGGGGCTGAGGCGCAGCGCCTCGCGGAAGGCCGCGGCCGCTTCGGGCCCCTGCCGCTGGCGCAGCAGGATCGTGCCGATCGCGAACTGGGCCCGTGCAAGGCGCGGCTCGAGCGTCGCCGCCTCCCGGGCCCGCTCGAGCGCGGCGAGCGGCTGGCCGTCGAGCATCAGGAATGCGGCCTTCACGAGCAGCGGCTGCGCGAGCTTCGGGTACGCGGTCGAGAGGCGCTCGACCCGGGCACGGGCCTCGCCCTTCCGCCCGCGCGCGTAGTCGTGCTGCGCAAGGCGCAGCGCGGCCGGCACCTCGCCGGCCGGCAGGCCCGCCACCGTCTCGAGCAGCCGGCGCCCCTCGTCCTCGCGCCCCGACGCCAGGTAGTAGTCGGCGAGCGCGAGCCGCAGGGCCACGGCATCCTTCTCGGTCGCTGCGACCACCTTCAACGGCTGCTCCGCCTCGGCCAGCCGCCCCGCCGCGACGTACTGCGCGGCCAGCGTCCGGTTCGCCAGGACGTCGCCCGGCGCGATCGCGAGCGCCTCCTTCAGCAGGCGCTCGGCGTCCGCGACGCGGCCTCGCGTCCAGCACATGTTGGCGTAGCCGATGCGCGCCTGCACCGATCGCGGGTCGAGGCGCAGCGCGTCGAGGAACGCCTGCTCGGCCTTCGCCTCGTTGCCGAGGGCCAGTTGCACGGCCGCCATGTTGGCGTAGGCCCCCACGCGCGTGGGCTCGGTGCGGATCGCCTCTTCCACCTGCGCGGCGGCGGCTCCCAGGTCGTTCAGGCCCGCGAACGCGTTGGCGAGCAGCAGCCGGGCGTCGAGGTGCCGCGGGTCGGCGTCGAGCACGCGCGAGGCCACCTTGCGCGCCTCGTCGAACCGCCCCGCGTACAGCAGGTGGCGGCCGGCCGCCATCTGGACATCCACCCGCCGCGGCAAGGCGTCCGACGCGAGGAGCAGCTCGCGCAGGCCGTTGGCCCGATCGCCCAGCTCCAGGTGCGCCAGCCCGAGCCGATAGTGCGCTTCGCCCGAGGACGAGTCGGCCTGCAGCGCCCGGCGATACTCCAGGGCCGCCTCCTGGAACTTGCGCTGCGACGCGTACGCGTTGCCGCTCGCCAGGGACCGGTCGTGATCGGCGGACCGGTCACGCGCGCAGGAGGTGACGGCCAGGAGCGAAACGGCCAGCAGGACAGCCAGGAGGCGGGGCATGGGCTCAGAGCAGGAGCAGCACCTTCCGCGCTTCATCCGCGCCGGCGAAGGCCGGATCCAGTTCGAGCGCGGTCTTCAGCGCGGCGCGGGCACGGGGCTTGTCGCCCGACTTGAAGTACGCCATCCCGAGGTGATACTGGATGACCGCGTTGCGGGGCGCCTGGTCGGTCGCCTGCAGCAGCGGCCCGATCGCCAACGTCATCATCCCCTTCTGGTAGTACACCCACCCGAGCGTGTCGTTGACCTCGGGACGGTCGGGCAGGCCGCCCTTCGCCGTCTGGGCGAGCTGCAGCGCCAGGTCGATGTCGCGGCCGCGCTCCAGGTACAGGCTGGCCAGGTTGTTCGCGGCCACCGGCGCGCGCGGGTCGATACGCAGGATCGCCTCGTACTTCTTTTCGGCCTCGTCCACGCGGCCCTGGGCGTGCAGCGCCATCGCGACCATCGTGTGCGCAGCCACCGACGTGGGCTGGCGTGCCGCGATCGCCTCGAACTCGCGCTGGGCGTCGGCCATGCGGTTCTGCGCGGCGAACAGGCGCCCCAGCCGGAGGTACGCGTCCAGGTTGGCGGCGTCCGCCTCGAGCGCCGCGCGCAGCGCCTGCTCGGCGCCGGTCCTGTCGCCGGTCGACTGGGCGACGTCGGCGGCCAGCAGGTGGACACGGCTATCGCCGGGCGGCCGCGACAGCCTGGCGCGCAGCCGCTTCCGGGCGTCCTCTGCCCGGCCCGCGGCCAGGTCGAGCCGGACCAGCCCCGTCAGCGCCTCGATCGAGTCGGGGTCCGCGGCCAGCGCCTTCTCGAACAGCGACGCCGCGGCGCGCCGGTCGCGCTTCGACATCGCGATGACACCGGAGAGCAGCGCGGCGCGCGGCGAGCCGGGTGCCAGGCGTTCGAGCGTGTGGATCTCGCGCTCGGCCTGCGCGACGTCCCCTTTCGCCAGGAACGCTCGCGCCAGCAGGTCGCGCACGCCGGGGTCGTCGGGCCGGTACCGGGCGGCCTGGCTGGCGTACTGTACCGCCGACGAGGGGTCACCCTGCGCGAGGTACAGCCGCGCCAACTCGACGTGCGCGGGGACGACGCCGGGCGCCAGGTTCACCGTTTCGGTGAACGCCTTGATCGCGCCCGCCGGGTCCGACGGCAAGCGCAGCAGGCCGAGCAGGTAGTGCGCCGCCGCCAGACGTGGGTCGACCTCCACCGCCCTCTGCACCGTCGCCCGCGCTTCGTCCCGCTTCCCGTCTCCGAGCAGGAATCGTCCCTTGGTCATGAGCGCCGGCCCGCTGTCCGGGACGCGCGCGAGCACGTGCGCCAGCGCGTCGTACGCCTCCGCGCGGCGGCCCTGTTCGTACAGGATCGCGGCCATGCGGGTGCGGGCCGGGGCAAAGCCGCCGGGGAGCTTCTCCGCCTCTTCGAGCACCCGGAGGGCGTCGGCGGCACGGCCGCGCCCGATGTAGTAGTCCGCCAGCACGACACGGGGGGCGGCCGCCGTGGAGGCGCCCGCGGCCGCGACCAGGTGCGGCTCGGCCAGGTCGGGTCGGTCCGTGTCGACGTAGAGCGCCGCCAGCGCCCGGTGCGCCGTGAGGTTCGCGGGCGCGCGCTCGAGCACCGCCCGCAGCGCGGCTTCGGCTTCGTCCAGCCGGCCGGCGGCCCACAGCAGGTTGGCCAGCCCGAGCCGCGCGGCGACCGAGCCGGGGTCCATCCGGATCGCGGTTCGAAAGGCCTGTTCCGCCGGCTCGGTCTTGCCGCTGGTGAACTGGAGCAGCCCGAGGTTCGCGTACGAGAGGCTCCGAGTCGGGTCCATCTCGATCGCGTGCTCGATCTCCCTGATGGCGCCCTCGAGATCGCGAAGGCCGGCGATCGAGTTGGCCAGGAGGATCTGGGCCTCGACGTCGGCCGGGTTGCGGGCGAGGAGCTTGCGGGCCACGCCCACGGCGTTGTCGGCCTGGCCGGCCGCCAGCAGGCACTTCCCGGCCTCCAACTGCAGCGCCGTGTCGTCGGGCAGCAGGTCGGCGGCGCGCTGGAACTCCCGGGCGGCGTTCTGGATGTCACCCGCCGTCGCGAAGGCACGCGCCAGCTTCGCCCGGGCCTCGCCGAGAAGCGGCGCGCGCTGCACGGCGTTGCGATACTCGATGATGGCCTCGCGCCGCTTGCCCGCGGCCGCGAACTCGTCCCCCCGCCTCAGCGAGGCCTCGGGGCCGTGGCGGCAGGCGGACAGGAGGGCGAACGCGCAGAGCAGGGCCGAAGCCGTGCTCCGACCGCCGATTGTCACAGCGTTCCCAGCGCCTTGCGGGCCGCAGCCGCATCGGGGAAGTTCGGGTCCACCGCGAGGGCCTTCTCGAACGCGGCCTTCGCGCCGGGCGCGTCGCCCGCCTTCGCGAGGGCGAGGCCGAGGTGGTAGTGGTACGAGGCGGTGTCCGGGGCGCGAGCCAGCGCCTCTCGGAACGAGGCGGCCGCCTCCTGGTACCGGTCCTTCTTGTAGTACACCCACCCGAGCGTGTCGCTCACCTCCGGCGTGTCCGGCAACCCGGCCTTGGCCGTCTGCGCCAGCTGCAGCGCGACGTCGAGGTTTCGGCCCGTCTCGGCGTAGAGCCACGCCAGGTTGTTGGCCGCCACCGGCGCGCGCGGGTCGATCTCCATCACCTTCTCGTATCTCTTCTGCGCCTCGGCGTTCCGTCCCTGCATCTGCAGGATCATCCCGACCATCGTCTGCGGCACCGACCGGCTTCGCCTGCCGCGTGGCCAACTCCTCGAACTTCTGCCGCGCCTGGTCCAGCTTTCGCTGCGAGACGTAGAGCTGCCCGAGCAGCCCGTAGGCCTGGAGAGTGTCAGGCGCCACCTGGATGGCGTTCAGCAGCGCTGCCTCGGCCTTCGGGACGTCGCCGGTCGTGGCGTAGGTGCGGGCCGCGAGCACCAGCGCGGACGGGTCGTTCGGCGTCCGGGCCAGTCGGGCGTCCACCCGCGCGTGCGCATCGGGGAACCGCCTGGCCGCCACGTCGAGCGTCACGAGGCCGGCGAGCGCCTCGTTCGAGTTCGGGTCGAGCTCGAGCGCCGTGTCGAACGCCTTGCGCGCGCCTGCCGCGTCCTTCTTCACGAGGGCCAGCGAGCCGAGGCTGGCGTGGACGGGCCGACGTTCGGGTACTGCGCCACCAGGGCTTTCAGCTCGGTCTCCGCGCGCGCCGGTGTCGCCCGGGCCAGCAGCGACCGCGCCAGGGCATCAGGCGCGCGATCGGGTTGCCCGGCTCGCCCGCCACCGCCTGCTCGGCGTACTCGACCGCGGGCGCCGGCTCGCCCTTCGCCAGTTGCAGGCGCGACAGCTGGAGCTGCGCGGCGACGGCGCGCGGGTTCAGCTTCAGGACCTCGCTGAACGCCTTGATGGCCTCCTCGACCTGGTTCTTCTGGACCAGCAGCATGCCGAGCATGTACTGGCCTGGAACCGAGCGCCGCGTCCACCGCCACCGCTGCCTTGACCTTCGCGAGCGCCTCGTCCACCTTCTCCTCCTGCTGGAGGAACCGCGCCTTGACGAGCAGCGCCTGCGCGTTGTTCGGCTCCTTGGCCAGCACCTCGTCGATCGTCTTGTGCGCCTCGGCTGCCTTGCCCTCGCCGTACCGGATCGCGGCGATGCGCATCTTCGCCTGGGCGAAGCCGCCCTGCCTGGCCGGCATCTTCTCGAGCAGCGGCAGCGCCTCGCCCGCCCGGCGGGTCGAGGTGTAGTAGTCGGCGAGGGCGAGAGTGGATCGTACGTCGTTCTTCGCCGTCGCCAGCACCTTCAGTGGCGCTTCCGCTTCCGCGACCCGGTCCGAATTCACATAGAACGAGGCGAGGACGCGGTTCGCCCAGCTCGTTCGCCGGGTCGAGCTGCACGGCCTGCTTCAGCGTGGCCTCGGCCTCGGCCGTGCGGCCGATCGAGTCGTACAGGCTGCCGAGCGCGAGCTGCGCGTCCACCGACTTCGGGTCGTTCTGGACCGCCTGCTTGAACGCCTTCTCGGCCGCCGCCCGATCGCCCTTCTGCATCTGGACGAAGCCGAGCGAGGTGAAGGTGCGGCTGGCGGACGGGTCGAGCTGTACGGCTTCCTCGACCTCGGCGATGCCGCCATCGACGTCCTTCATCCGGGCGAGCGAGTGGCCGAGGAGGATCTGGCCGTCCACGTTCTTCGGCGTCGAGCTGCAAGCACCTTCTCGGCCCGGGCCTTCGCGTCCTCGTGCTGGCCAGCGAGCAGCAGGAAGGTGCCGGCCTTCAGCTGGGCGTCCTTGCTCTGCGGCAGGAGGTCTGCGGCGCGAACGTACTGCTGCGTACGCGTTCCGGGCGTCGCCGAGCTGCTCGTAGGCCTCGGCGAGCTTGTAGCGCGCGTCGCCGTGCCGCGGGTCCTTCTGGACGGCGTTCCGGTACTCGACGCACCGCCTCCTTGAACTTCTTCTGCTGCGAAGTACGTGTTGCCGCTCTCGAAGTACTGCTGCGCGCTCTTCGAGCAGGCGGCCGCACAGCAGCGACGACCATCAGGACGAGTGCACGTGTTCCTCAGTCGCATGAAGACCTCAAAGAAGTCGGGGCGAGCGCCAGGAGCCAGGGCGCTGGCGTGCTCGGGCAGATACCGTCTCCAGCAACGGGAACATCGCCTGGGCGAAGCCGACGACCGTCTTCTCGGCCAGGGCCTCCGGCTCGTCGCCGGGCGCATCGACGGGGCTGATGACGCGAACCATCGCGGCGTCGGTGCGGTTCAGCCGGATCGCGTCCAGCACCGTGTACACCTTGCCCCAGTACTCGCTGGCCACCACGCGCCCGTGGCTCTGGTACCAGTAGAGCACCACCTGGCGGTCGAGG
Organism: uncultured Acidobacteriota bacterium; assembly: GCA_963813585.1. Classification (GTDB taxonomy): domain Bacteria; phylum Acidobacteriota; class Vicinamibacteria; order Vicinamibacterales; family Fen-181; genus JARKSS01. The sequence continues at coordinate 3,901,725 of CAWEZL010000001.1, read as the reverse complement.
CCCCGCTGGATGATGAACCGGTTGACACGTCACGTGCCGGCGTGTCCGTCCACGACCGAGTCGCGGACCGGGATCGTCACGCGCTCGCTGCTTCACCGGCTCCCAGCCGGCGCCCGGCAGGCAGTTGAGCGGCGAGTGCATCGTGTCGCCCTGCGCGCTGGCTGCGGTAGAACCCCACGTACAGGCCGACCGTCCGCGCCCGGGCGGCGACGTAGATGCGGTTCACGATACTCGTCCACGCCCAGCACGGTCAGGATCTGCTGGTCGAACCGGTCGGCCGACTCGCCCCGCCACTCGCCGATGTCCATCGGGAACGTGGCGAAGCGACTCGCGCGGCGGCACCGGCTCCGATCCTGGACGCGCGGCCGATCGCGGCGGCCGCGATCAGCAGGACGACGACGACTGAGGACGAGCGGCCCGGCCGAATGGGGCGCACTCGGGGGTCATGGCGCCGGCGTCCCCGGGACGCCGGCGCGCCGAGCGGCCACGGCGATGACGCGCTGGACGGCGAACAGCAGCGACGAAGGCGACGAGGAAGACGAGCCAGCCGGAGAACGTGTGGAAGAAGCCCTGCGCCGCGTCGGGCCCCATCCAGTGCGCGGCGATGCCGGTGCCGGCCACCCGCATCGCCGTTGGCGACGATGGCGACGGGAACGACGCCAGGGCGAGCGTGACGCGCGCCCAGGTGCGGCGGTCGACGAAGTAGCCGTACACGATGGCGAGCGTCAGCAGCGAGATCGAGCGAGCGGATGCCGCTGCACGCCTCGGCCACCTCGAGCGTCGTGTTGGCGAGCGTGATGACGTTCCCCTCGCGCAGCACGGGGACGCCCGCGCCGTCGAGCGCCAACTCGCCGAAGCGCGAGGCGAGCAGCTGCAGCGGGAACGCGATCTGGTTGAAGATGATCGCCGGGATCGGGATCATCAGCAGCAGGAACGCCAGCGGGAAGGCCAGGACGCGCAGGTGGTTCCAGCCGTACAGGAAGAGGACGGCGCCGGCGAGGACGCCGAGCATCGAGAGCCGGGTGAGGAACAGCTCGGCGCCCAGCACGCCGGCCGCCAGGACCGCCACGCTGCCGGCGACCAGCAGCAGCCCTGCGACCGAGGCGGGCCGTGAGGGGAGGGCCGCCAGGCGGTGGCGCCGCTTCCAGGCGAAGTACAGGGCGATGGGGACGATCAGGAAGCCGTGGGAGTAGTTCTCGTCGGCCGCCCAGTCTGCGACGAGCTTCGCGAGGACGTCACGGTAGAGGGCGCCGAAGGCCGCGACCAGCAGGGCGAGGGCGAGCATCTGTCGATCCTGAGGGTTACAGGATACACACAAGTCGCGGCTGGACAAAAAAACCCCCGGCGCCGCGAGGGCACCGGGGGTAAAAGGGGAGGTCTCGCCCCGAGGGGCTACTTCATCCGGCGGCGAACGACGCCCGCCAGACCCAGGAGGCCGGTCCCGAGGAGCAGCAGCGAGCCGGGCTCGGGCACCGGGGTGGTGGGCAGGTCGGTGCTGAACGCGACCCCGTCCATCGCGAAGTTGAAGTTTGCGAACTGGAAGCGGGTGTCGAGCGGGATGCCCAGCGCGGCGAGCAACTCGCTCGAGACCACGTTGAGGCCGCTTCCGCTGACCGCGAAGACGCCGCCCAGCTCACCGAAGTGGAACGACGTGAAGGAGCCGCTCAGCAGCTCGGTCGACGCGATCCCGAGGTCGGCCACCGCGCCCGTCACCGTGATGGCGTTGGGCACGCCGGCGCCCCACGAGAAGTTCAGGATGGCGGGGGGAGCGAGGCTGTAGACGCCGTCGGCGATGGTGCCGCCCAGAACGGTCATCACGCCAAGCAGGATGCCGTCACCGATCACCCCGTTCGGGGTTTCGATGATCGTGCCGCCCGGGCCCGCCGTGCCGGTGCCGAAGTCGATGAGAGGCGCAGCCTGCGCCGTGGCGCCCCACATCGTGAGTGCGACAACTGCAAGAACCACCAGGATTCTCTTCATCATTCCTCCTCCCCCTTCAACCATGAGAATTGCCCGTCGTCCGCACCGGGGGTCTGCGAGACGACCTCAACTGTGCAATGAACGTACCCGAACGGTTGAGCCAAGAACCTGTCAATTACGCCGAGCGTCCTGTCGAAGTCTTACGTTCAGGGGTCTTTTGTCTTCAGCGATTCCCCTCCCGAGGACTTCCCGGGGCCAGGGCGCGACGTGTGAACTGCTCGAAATCCGAAGAAAAAGGGGCTGGCATATCCGGACCAGCCCCTGCCGAACGCTGCTCGTGTCCCGCCCAACCGGGGGCCTACTGCCGCTTCCGTCGCACGAACCCCGCGAGGCCCAGGAGACCGGTGCCGAGCAGCAGCATGGAGGCCGGCTCGGGCACCTGGGTCGTCCCCGGGTTGAAGAAGGCGAGGTGCGAGACGCCCTGGCCAGAGCCGACGAACGGCGACGAGAATTGGAGCTCGCCCGTCAGGCCGCCGATGTAGTAGTAGGCGGCATCCTGACTGTACTTGACCATCATGTACTCGTAGGGCGTGGTCAGGGTGTAGGTGTTCAACGTATAGGCGAACTTGTCGTAGCCGGCGAAGGTCGGTTCCGGGAGTGCGCCCGGAAGGGCCGCCGGGTGGAAGACGGTGTAGACATTGCCGTCAGGGGCGATCCCGGGCGTCCCGTTGTACAGATCAACGAGGTAGTCGAGCCTGGCGAATTCCTGGGCATCGCCAGCCGGCGTTCCGGGAACGGAGGTTCCGAACAGGTAATCGGGCGTCAGGATGGTGGCGGCGTTGGCGGCGACTGGCACCAACATGAGGACGGCGAGTACCACGAGCAGCTTCTTCATGATCAGGGCTCCTTTGCCGCCAGGACCGACGGGCCGTGACAGCGTGTGCCCCGTAGAGCTGCAACCCGCATGCCCTCGAGCTGGTTCAACTTAAACCATTGAAAGAATGCTATTTAGCTGATGAATGACGGAGGAGGGCGGCCGTGAAGTCCCTCGAGGAGGTGACTTTGGTCGCTAACTCAAAGCGAATCTCCGGACTTCCGTGCGCCGGATACGGCCGGGCCCTTGGCCAACAGCGCCCGCACGGCCTTCACCTCGTCGCGTCCGGCGAGCCCGGGATCGAGGCGCAGCGCCTCGTCGAGCTCCTGCTTCGCCGCATCCAGGAGGCCGCCTGCGGCGTAGACCGCCGCCGCGTGCAGCCTGATCTCCGCGTTCGCCGGCGCCAGGCGGACCGCCTGCGCCAGGAAGCGGCCGCCCTCGGCGTGGTTGCCCTGCAGGTGGTGGATCCAGCCGAGCGTGTCGGCGATGGAGGGGTTCGTGGGGGCGAGCGCGAATGCCCGTTCCGCGTATCCGAGGGCCTCGACGAACTGCTGCTTCCGGACCGCGAGGCCGTAGGCGAGGTTGTTGAGGGGGACCGGGTCTTTCGGGTTGATCCCGATCAGCGCCCGGTACCGCTCGTTCGCGAGGTCTGTACTCCCCGGCCAGCTCGTACTCCGCGGCCAGCTGCAGTTGGGCGGGCCGCAGGCGCGGGTCGGCGGCCACCGCCTCCTCCAGCGCCTGGCGCGCGGCGGCCTTGTCGCCCCTCACCGTGCGCGCCTCGGCGCGAACGAACGCCCGCACGGCCTCGGGCTTCGCGCCCTGCGCCTCGAGGAGCTTCACCCGGCGCGCCGAGAACAGGGCCGGCAGGCCGGTGGCCGGGTCGAGGCCCGGGTCGATGTCCGGCCCCTGCAGCGCCGCGCGCGCGAACGGCGCGCAGAGGGGGTCGCCCACGATGACCGTCTGCCAGCCGAGGGAGGGCATCGCCAGGTAGAACGACTCCGCCAGGTTCATGCCCGAGAAGTAGGCGGGGAACAGAATCTGCGGGCGGATCGTGGCGTCGAGGTACGGCTCGGCCACGTGGCCCGCGGCACCCGTGACGCCCTCCCGAACCAGGTCGCCGGTGAGCGACTGCGGCGAGCTCGCAAAGAACTTCGCGCGGTTCGTCCAGGAGCCGGTCGTCCAACCCGCGTCGGGCTCGTTGAAGGTGCGGGCGTCGGTGCTCACGAACAGGCCCGCAAGCGCACCCGGCACGAAGCCGAGACCCAGGCGGCGCTCGGTGATCGAGGGGTCGTTCGAGCCCCACGAGTAGTAGGCGAGGACGCCGGGCCGGTCGCGGAGCACGCGGCTGGTCGTCTCGAGCTCCACCCGCTCGCCGAAGCCGTTGGCGGCCATCCAGTCGGCCGCCTGCTTCAGCCAGCCGTTGCCGCCTGTCTCGTCGAGGGCCGCCTTCTGATCCAGCAGGACGCGTCCCTCGGTCGATGGCGCGGCCGCCCGGGCAATCAACGCCAGGACGTCGTCGGCGGTGAAGCCGTCCAGCCTCGTCACCAGGAACATGTCGTGGGCGGCGTGGCCGAACCGCTCGGCCTGCGCCACGGGGCGATCGCCCAGGTAGTACGGGTTCGGCACGGCCCCGATTACCGGTACTCCGGCGCCGGTCAGCCGCCGGTAGAGCAGCGTCAGCTCCGAGTCGACGCTCGCGGTGGTGCCGCTTCGACCGGCGGTTCCGCGGATTCGCAGCGGCACGCCCTTCACGAGGACGATGTACAGGATGCGGTCGTGCGCGGCGCGCTTCCCAAGCCACTCGACGACCGGCCCCTGGATCTGCTGTTCGAACACTCCGCGCTCGACCTCGTCGGCGGGGTCCACGCGGATGTGCAGCACCTGCTCGCCGGGCACGTCGCGCACCCGGGCGTAATACTCGGCGATCCGCGCCGAGTCGGGATGGCGATCGTTCGCCACCACCAGGACGTTCAGGCCGGATTGCGCCAGGGCGGGAACGCCAGGCGAGAGGAAGAGCCCCAGGGCCAGGGCCAACTGGAGTGAGCGGGGGCGGCCCTTCATGCGGCTGGGAGGTTCGGCGCCAGCACGCTGATGTCCTCCGGGGCCGACACGCCGTTCAGGGGGGCGGCGGTATGGCTGCGGTGGATCTCGCTGCCGCTCGAGGTCTCGATGCGGACGGAGTAGGTGACGGGCAGGCCATTGAGGATGTGCTCGATGGCCGCCAGCATCTGCGGTGCGAGCCGGGTCTCGTCCTCGGATGTCAACGACGAAACCAGATGTATCTCCATCGCGACCTCAACTTGCGGGGAGCGCGTGCGTACCGGGCAACCGACAGGTGTCTCGGTGGCGAAGGGTACGCAAACAGCGTTCCCGGCGTCGATCACGCGTAATGCTCGGAACCCCGTGCGGATGTCCGAAGGCGCCGGGGGAAAGTCAGGCGCGGGGGTGAAGAAAATACTGTAAGACGCGGACGGCTGCCGACTGGAACCTAGCCCTGCCGGACCGTGAGAAGTAATCTAAAGGCGCGGTCCAGAGAGACTTTTGTTCGCGAGGCGACCGACGCGGCCGGGTGTCGCGGCCGTGTACTTTCCAGCCCAACAGTGCCCTGATCGCACGCACGCCCGACCGTTGGCCGCCTTCGCCGCTCGACAATCGGAGCCGGCGGCCTCACCTCCCGCAGTCGTGGCATGATTGCTGCCTCAGCCTTGGCGGACTTCTACTTGGTGCTGACCGTCGAACTCGGCGACGTCGATCTTCGTCAACTCGACTCCCTCGGTCAGGAACTCGAGGCCGCGCCCACCCCCCGCGCCGCCGCCGCCGTCCTGGTCGAAGGCGTCACCCGCTGCTTCCGCGAGCGCAGCCGCTGCGAGCAGCTCGTGGCCGAGTTGTACGCCTTCAACCGCCGGATCGGCCAGGCCCTCCAGGGGGACGGCCTCTTCGACCTGGTCGTCGAGACGATCGCTTCACGCGTCGGCGCCCAGCAGGCCTCGCTGGCGACCTTCGACGCCGACACCTCCCGCCTCTCCATCGTCGCCACCCGTGGCTATCCCTCGGTGCTGGTCGAGGACCTGCGCATCGCGCCGGGCGAGGGGATCATCGGCCAGGTGTTCGCGTCGCGCAAGCCGGCGCTCGTCATCGACGCGGGCCGCGAACTGTCGCCGCCGCACCGCCGCCGCTACCGGACCGGATCGTTCATGGCGCTGCCGCTGTTCGCGGGATCCGAGGGGCTCGGCGTGCTGACGCTCGCGGACCGCGAGGACCTGCGGCCCTTCACCCGCCACGACCTGACGGTGGCGCGGGCGATCGCCGCGCCCGCCACGCTGGGCCTGGCAGCGGTCGAAGCTGGCGGCCCAGGCGAAGACCCTCGCGCACGCCGCGGCGGTGGATTCGCTGACCGGCCTCTTCAACCGCCGCTACTTCGAGACCCGTCTCGAAGAGGAAATCCAGCGCGCCCGGCGCTACGGCCTCGACCTGGCGCTGCTCGTGATCGACGCCGACGACTTCAAGCGGCTCAACGACCGCCTGGGGCACCTGACGGGGGACCGCGTGCTCCGGACCATGTCCGACACCCTCCGCCGCTCGGTCCGCGGCTTCGACGTCTGCACCCGCTTCGGCGGCGAGGAGTTCGCCATCCTGATGCCCGGCAGCCCGGTCGCCTCCAGCGCGCTCCAGAGCGCCGAGCGCATCCGCCAGCGCATCGAGGACTATCGCTTCGACCAGCTTCCCCTGCCGTCCGAGCTTCACCCCACGATCAGCGTCGGTGTCGCCGTGCTCACCCCGCCCGACGCCGCGCAGGACCTCATCGCGCGCGCCGACCGCGCCCTGTACGAGGCGAAGGCCGACGGGAAGAACTGCGTCCGGCTCGCGGAGTGAGATCCGCGCGCGGGCGCTCCCGGGCGCGACGGGGCGCGATTCGACTCCCGCCCCCCGGGCGGGTATCCTTACGGCGCACTAACAGGTTGACCATTTTCCGCCGATAAGAAGACTACCGGCCCCGGAAACCCCTCCGGCGGGCGGAGCGACCGACCACGTGATGCGAGACGACGAGCAGCTCATCGGCTCGAGCCCGGCCATCCGCGAACTGCGCGAGAGATCGCGTACGCGGCCCGCTCGGACGCCAAGATCCTCATCACCGGCGAGAGCGGCGTCGGCAAGGAAGTCCTGGCCCGCCTCATTCACCGCCAGAGCACCCGCGTCCGCGCGCAGCTGGTCACGATCAACTGCGCGGGCCTGCCCGACTCGCTCCTCGAGTCGGAGCTGTTCGGCCACGTGCGCGGCTCGTTCACCGGCGCCTACCGCGACAAGCCGGGCCTGCTCGAGACTCGCCAACAACGGCACGATCTTCATGGACGAAGTGGGGGAGATGAGCCTGCGCATGCAGGCCGCTCCTCCTGCGCTTCCTCGAGAGCGGCGAGATCCAGCGCGTCGGCGCCGAGCGCGCCGCAGGCGCGCGTCAACGTCCGCGTCATCGCCGCCACCAACCGCAACCTCACCGAGCGGATCGCCTCGAAGGACTTCCGCGAGGACCTCTACTACCGGCTCAACGTCATCCACCTCACCGTGCCCCCGCTGCGCGACCGCCGCGAGGACGTCCCCGAGCTGCTGGATCACTTCATCGCGCACTACAGCGAGCGCCACTCGCTGCCGGCGCCCGCGGCTCGCGCCGAGGCGCTGGAGCTACGCTGGTGGGCTACGGCTGGCCGGGGAACGTGCGCGAGCTGAAGAACTTCGTCGAGCGGCTCGTGCTGCGCGCGCGCAGCGGCATCATCCCGCCCGGCGACCTGCCGCTCGAGATCGTGCCGCCGCCGCCCGTCGCGGCGGCCGTCGCCGGAGCCGGCTGCGCGCGCGCGGCGTCGATCGGATGTACGACCGGATGACGCAAGGGCCGCGAGTCGTTCTGGACGGTGGTCTACGAGCCGTTCATGTCGCGCGACATGACGCGCGACGACCTGCGCGCGCTCGTCAGCCGCGGCCTCGAGCAGACGCGCGGCAGCTACCGGATCCTCGTGCAGCTGTTCAACATGCCCGAGGCGCGACTACAAGCGCTTCCTCAACTTCCTCCGGAAGCACGACTGCCAGATGCCGTTCCAGCGGTTCCGCAGCCTGCCGGCGCGCCTCGAGCCGACGCCGCCGCTGGACGAGATGCCGGCAGCCTCGGCGACCGCCGCAGGGCGGACGCATGACGCCGTCGAAGACGCGTGCTGGTCGTGGACGACGACCGGCAGGTGCTGCGGTACCTGACGGACATGCTGCAGCGAGGCGGGCTACGACACGGTGGCGTGCGAGCGCTTCACCGGACGCCAAGGCGCTGCTCTCGACCGACGCGCGCCCGACCTGCTGCTCACCGACATCCGCCTGGGCGCCTACAACGGCCTGCAGCTCGCCCTCTTCGCGCGGAGCCGCCACCCCGGCATCCCGGTCGATCGTCCTCACCGGCTACGAGGACCCGACGCTGCGCGAGGAAGCGGTCGCGTCGGGCGCGACGTTCCTGGTCAAGCCGGTCCGCGCGCGACGAGCTGCTGGCGACGATTGCAGCGGCGATGGCTGCGGGGGAAGGACGGGACGGCAGGCATGGCAGCAGGCAGGCTCAGGGCTCAGGCTAAGCTCAAGCCGGCCTAGCCAGCCCGGGTCCGCTAAGCATCGCCGTCAGCGGGTCGAAGCCGGGGTCCGGCGGTCGGCCGGGCCGGCGATCGACGAGGGCGGGCCGGGTCGGGCTCGACGTCCCACAGGTCCACGTCGTAGGGCAGCGTCGAGGCGGCGGCCGTCGGGCGCGAAGACGACGCGCACGCGCGGCCGGTACGGGTCGAGCGGGTAGGCGCGAGCGACGACCGCCAGCGCGCCGGTGTTCAGGCGCACCATCGTTCCGACCGGGTAGATCCCCATCAACTGCACGAAGCGGCGCACCAGGTTCGGGTCGAACTCCTGCCCCTCCTTCGCGCTTGCAGGACGGCCAGGATGCGGTCGGCTGGGATGCGACTGCTGGTAGTGCCGCTTCGACCGCATCGCGTCGTAGACGTCCGAGATCGACGTCAGCATCGTCGCCAGGTTGAGCGCCGGGCGCTGGACGCCGGCGGGATAGCCGCGTGCCGTCCGCGCGCAGGTGGTGCTCGAAGGCGACGATCGGCGCGAGCGGCGTGATGTCGGGCGTGCGGCGCAGGATCTCCGCGCCGTCCAGCGACGTGCCGCCGCATGACCGTCAGCTCGTCCGGTCGTCGAGGCGGTCCGGGCTTGGTGAGGATCTCCGGCGGCGTCCGCACCTTGCCGATGTCGTGCATCAGGCCGGCGACGCCGAACTCGCGCAGCAGCGCGCCGTCGATGCCCGAGGCCGCGCGCCTGCGCCATGGTCAGGATCGACACGTTCACCATGTGCGTGAACGTGTAGGTGTCGGTAGTGCGGATCGAGGTCAGCGCGAGCAGCGCGTTGCGGTTCTGCGCCACCGCCTGCGCGAGGTCCTGGACGACGGTCCGCACTTCCTCCGGGCGTTGACGACGCCCTCCTGGCCGGCGGTCTCCCAGACGCCGGCGGCGGCCTCGCGAGGCCTGCGAGTAGAGGCCGCGGATGGTGGCCATGTCGGCCAGCGCTCGTCTCGACGCGCTGCTCGACCCGCACCTGGCCGACGCGCACGTGCGGGCAGCTCGGGCCACGGGCAGGTCCGTCGCGATCGCCGCGCGGCCTCGAGGCGGCGGCGTCAGGGCGTTGACCAGCGCGATCAGCTCGTCGATCGTCACGCCCGCGTCCATCGGTCACCCGCTCGATGCCGCGCGCCTTCAGCTTGACCAACAGCTCGCCGAGCGTCGAGCCGCCGCGCGGGCGTCGGCGCGTCGCCGACGACCACCTCGTCGCCGACGAGCGCGATCGAGAGGGTCGGCACGGCCTCGAGCAGCCGCGCCGACGATCTCGGCGAAGCCGACGACGTTGCGGCGGACGAGCGGGTGGCCGGGCGCGTAGAGCTGCGCCCCGCGCAGCGCGGCGCCGAAACGGCGCAGCAGCTCGTCCGACGAGGCGTGACGACGGGAGACGGTCGGACATACGGAACTGACGCTGAGTCCGGCTAGGCGGCTCAGCGGCTCGAGACGGCGCACGGACGACTGACGCTGACGCTCAGCTGAGCTGCACAGCGCTACCGCTGCCGCGCCATGTACTTCCGCGCTCGCGACCCCGAAGGCGCCGTTCGCGGCCGCCTCCTCGAGCACGGCCCGCCCGGCACCGTCCTTCATGGCGGCCAGCGCCGCGGCCGCGGCCGCCGCGCACCTCGCGCGTCGCGCCGCGGCGCCCACCAGGTTCCCGCGGTTCAGCACCTCGCGAAGCGCCTCGACGCCGTCGCGCCCGCCGATGGTGCCCGAGCCGTGCGACGGCCTTCAGGTAGATCTCGCGCAGCGAGCCGCGGCACTCGCCCGTCGCGCACGATGTAGCAGAAGAGCGGCGTCGCCTTCTCGTCGCGCGTGCGTCGTCAGCTCCTGGATGACGGCCGCTCGCGCCGGGCTGTCCTCCGAGGCGAGCGTGTCGCTGGAGGAGCGCGTGGCCTCGCTCGATGCCGAGCGCGATGAGCGCGCGCACCGCCTCGCGCTGCACGCTCGCCTCGGGGTCCGTCGAGCATCTCCGCGAGGTCGGCACCGCCTCGTCGCCGCCGAAGGTGCGCAGCGATCTGCACGGCGGTTCGCCTGACCGACGGCGCTGGGCGACTGGCGCAGCTGGTCGACCGACTGCCGGCCCGTGCTCGCCGAACGTCATCAGGAGCTCGGTCAGCCGCTGGCGCGCGCGCGCGCGGCCCTCGGCGGCCAGCGTGTCGGCGAGCCGGGGGATGAGCGCCGGGCCGATCGCGGCGCAGAGGCGCTTGACCTGCTCGACCTCTTCGTCGTCCACCGTGTTCAGGTGCCTGGCGAGCGCCGATGATCGTCGAACCGGCCACCAGGTCCTCGACGGTCCGTGCGGCGGCCCGCGGCCCGGTCGTCCGTGCCGGCCGGGCCGCGGCCGTCAGCGCCTCGACCAGCCGGCGCGGCGCCCGCCAGGTCGCCCACCAGCACCAGGTCGTCGACCTGCGTGGCGACGAGGTCGAGGACGTCCTTCCAGCGGTCGGCATCCTGAGCCACGACAGGAGGTCGAGCAGGAGCTGCAGGTCGAGGGCCCGCAGGTTCGCGTCGCTCACCGTGGTCAGCCAGGCGGCGATGCGGGCGGGTGGGTCGTCGGGGACGTGCTCGACGTCGAGCGACTGCGCGCGGACCGCCGACAGCTCGATGTTGTAGGCCTCGGGCACGAACGGCTTGGTCCGAGTAGGAGACCAGCAACTCCTCGACGCGCGTCCAGAGCTGCTCGAAGTCCCGTCTCGGCGCCGAGTGGCGAGTTCGGTCACCTCGTGCCTGGCCAGGCCGGCGATGGTGCGCTGCCGGTCGGGGTCGGGGGCGAGGGCGCGGAAGGCCTCGGCGAGCCGTGCCGTGCAGCCGCGCTCGGCGATGACGGAACGCGAGACGAACCGCGCGAGCATCGGGTCGGTCATCGCGCGCGAACATCTCGGTGAGCGGCGACGCCTCCTCGCCCGGCTGGCGGCTGGCAGCCGAGCAGCTCGATCAGCATGTCCGGCGAGAGCCGCGTGGCCGCCGAAGCCATGTTGTCCGAGCACCGAGTCCATCGAGTCGGGGTCTTCGCGTGCGACGTGGCGGACGAGCGCCGTGAGGAGCCGGGCGACCGAGTCGGCCCGGCCGCGCGTGTCGCCCTGTCCCGAGGCTTGCTCCTCGAGGCGGGCCATCGAAGTCGCCCAGCCGGCCGGGGTCGCGGGCGATCTCCGCGAGCGCCCGCAGCGTCTCCTCGTCTGAGGTCGAGCGCGTCGGTCCGCAGGCAGTTGGCGATGATCGCGTCCCAGGTGGCCGCCTCGCCGGAGTCGCGCTCCTGCACGATGGTGGAGTAGTCCAGTTCCTGCAGCTCGATGCCGTGCCCGCCGGCCGTCGTCCAGGCGCGGCCGAATGCCGCCCTTGGCCGCGGATGTCGCCCGGGCTCTGGGCCAGGAGACGCCAGGAAGATGCGCCACGACGTCGGCATCCACCCGTCGCGAGACCGTCAACTCGCCCGATCAGGTGCGAGTGGAGCAGGGCGGCGAGGTCGGCGATCGCGGGGTCGGGCCGCTGGCACGCGCGGCCGTCCACGAGCAGGTTGTCGGGCGACACGAGCATGGAGAACGGGCGCCGGTCGGAGGCCGACGCCGCGGCGGTGGCCAGCCTGGCCAGCGAGGTCTCGATGGCCGGGTGCTCGGGCGGGTAGAGCGACACCGCGCGGGCGGCCGCCTTGCAGGCCCGTGCAAACGTCGTCAGGTGCGCCGCCGGCTCCGGCGGAAGTGGCGCGCTCGTCGCGAAGTCCCCCGAGGTTCTATCGGCTGATATACTCAATCCCTTATGCGTGCCACCGATATCATCCGCGCCAAGCGCGACGGCGGGGCGCTGCGCGCGAGGAGTCGACTTCTTCGTCCGCGGCGTCACCGACGGCTCGCTTGCCCGACTACCAGGCCTCGGCGCTGCTGATGGCCATCGTGCTCCGCGGGATGACGGCCGAGGAGACGGCCTGGCTGACCGACGCGATGGTGCGGTCGGGGATCCAGGTGGACCTGTCGGCGATCCCCGGCGTCAAGGTGGACAAGCACAGCACCGGGCGGCGTGGGCGACAAGACGTCGCTGATCCTGGCGCCGCTGGCGGCCGCGTGCGGGGTGAAGGTGCCGATGATGTCGGGGCGCGGCCTCGGCCACACCGGCGGCACGCTCGACAAGCTGCAGTCGATCGCCGGGCTTCCGCGTGGACCTGTCGCTCGACGAGCTGAAGGCGGCGCTCGAGACGACCGGGTGCGCGATGCTCGGCCAGACGCGCGCAGATCGCGCCGGCCGACAAGAAGCTCTACGCGCTGCGCGACGTGACCGGCACGGTCGAGAGCATCCCGCTCATCACCGCGTCGATCATGAGCAAGAAGATCGCCGAGGGGATCGACGCGCTCGTGCTCGACGTCAAGACGGGCCGCGGCGCGTTCATGAAGACGCTGGAGGACTCGCGGCGGCTCGCGCGGTCGCTGGTGGACACGGGGAACCGGTCGGGCGTGCGGACGCGAGGCGCTCATCACGGCGATGGACGCGCCGCTGGGCCGCGCCGTCGGCAACGCGCTCGAGGTCGTCGAGTGCGTCGAGACGCTCAAGGGGCGCGGGCCGAAGGACCTCGAGGACCTGTCGGTGCTGCTGGCGGCGCGGATGGTGCTGGCTCGCCGGCCTGGCGGTCGAGCCGCGAGGACGCGGACGCGCAGGTGCGCGAGGCGCTCGACGTCGGGCGCCGGCGTCGAGAAGTGGCGCGAGATCGTCGCGCACCAGGGCGGCGACCCGCGCACGGTGGACGACTACGCCCTGCTGCCGTCGGTCCCGGACGCGGCACATGGTGCGGGCCGCCGCGGAGCGGCTACCTGTCGCGTGCTCGACGCCGAGCTGGTGGGCCGCGCGTCGGTGGCGCTCGGCGCCGGGCGCAGCCGGGTGGACGACGTGGTGGATCCCGGCGGTCGGCGTCGTCGTGCTCGCGCAGCCGGGCGACCGGCTCGGCGAGGGCGAGCCGATCCTGGAGCTGCACTACCGCGCGAGCGCCGACCTCGACGCCGCGATCGAGCTGCTCGCGCGGCGCCATCGAGATCGGGACGAGCCGCCGGAGCTGCCGCCGCTCGTCGTCGAAGAGGTCAGTCGAGGCAGGACTGCGCTGGCTGACTGCGCCTGGTCATCGACCGATTCGGAGCCGCAGCCGAGCCAGCGTCCCGGACCCATCGAGTTCATCGTCGTCGCGGGCGCCGTCGTCGGCGGCGCGTCGTCGCGGCGCTGGCCGCGCAGTTCGGGCGCCGTGCCGCGAGGCCCAGCCGCTGGTCGGCCTGGTGGTGATCCTCGGGATCGCCTACCTCTTCTCCAGCAACCGCCGCGCGATCGACCTGTCGCACGGTCGCCTGGGGACTCGGCCTCCAGATCGCTCTTCGCGCTGATCGTGCTCAAGACCGACCGCCGGGCAGCGCGACCTTCCAGGTGCTCGGCGACGGCATCACCGCGCTGCTGCGATTTCGCCGGCGTCGGCTCGTCGTTCGTGTTCGGCCCGCTCGGCAACAAGCAGGCGTGGCCGAAGATCATGACGACGGTGCTGGGCGCCGGAGGGGGCGCAGTACGGCGTGATCTTCGCGTTCCAGGTGCTGCCGACGATCATCTTCATCGCGGCGCTGTTCGCCATCCTCTACTACTTCGGCGTCATGCAGGTGGTCGTCCGCGCTGTTCGCCTGGGTGATGCGCCGGGTGATGAGGGCCAGCGGCGCCGAGTCGCTGAACGTCGCGGCCAGCATCTTCATGGGGCAGACCGAGGCGCCGCTCACCATCCGGCCGTACCTGCCGGACATGACCGAGTCCGAGCTGATGACGGTGATGACGTCGGGGATGGCGCACATCTCCGGCGGGATCATGGCGGCCTACATCGCTGTTCGGCATCGAGGCCGAAGCACCTGCTGACGGCGGTCATCATGACGGCGCCCGGCACGCTGATGATGGCCAAGATGTTCGTCCCGGAAACGGACACGCCCGAGACGATGGGGTCGGTGAAGCTGGACGTGCCGAGGACCGACGTGAACGTGATCGACGCGGCGGGGCGCGGCACGGGCGAGGGGCTGCAGCTGGCGCTGAACGTCGGCGCGATGCTCATCTCGTTCCTCGCGCTGGTCGCGCTGGTCAACGCGCTGCTCGGGCTGGCCGGCCTCAGCCTCGCAGCAGATCTTCGGCTGGGTCGTTCGCGCCGGTGGCCTGGGCGATGGGCGTGCCGTGGCGCGACGCGCCGACGATCGGCAACCTGCTCGGCACCCGGATGGCGCTCAACGAGTTCGTCGCCTACTCGCAGCTCGGGCCGCTCAAGGAATCGCTCGACCCGCGCTCGTTCACGATCGCGACCTTCGCGCTGTGCGGCTTCGCCAACTTCAGCTCGATCGGGATCCAGATCGGCGGCATCGGGGCGCTGGCGCCGAACCGGCGGCACGACCTGGCGCGCCTCGGGCTTCCGCGCGATGCTGGCCGGCACGCTGGCGAACTTCATCACGGCGACGATCGCGGGGTTCCTGCTTGTAGGCAGCGAACGCGGGAGACGCGGACCGGGCGAAGGACGGAAGGCGGGACGATGTCGTATTACGAGGAAGTGGCGGCGGCGGCCGACTTCCTGCGCGGGCGCGTGGGGACGGCGCCGGAGGCGGCCGTCGTGCTCGGGTCGGGCCTGGGGGAGTTCGCCGAGCGTGTGCGCGACCGCCTGGTCATCCCCTACGGCGAGATCCCGCACTGGCCGGCCAGTTCGCGTGGTGGGGCACGCCGGAACGCTGGTGGTCGGCGAAGTGCGCGGGCCGGCGAGTGGCGGTGCTGTCCGGCCGGGCGCACTACTACGAGGGGCACGACATGCGTCGGGCGACCTTCGGGATTCGCGCGCTGGGCCTGCTGGGCGTGCGGCAGCTCGTCCTGACCAACGCGGCGGGCGGCATCAACACCTCCTTCGAGTCGGGGGCGCTGATGGTCATCGACGACCACGTCAACCTGCTCGGCGCGAACCCGCTGATCGGTCCGAACGACGAGCGCTTCGGCCCGCGGTTTCCCGACATGACCGAGGCCTATTCGAAGCGGCTTCGGGGCGTGGCGGACGAGGCCGCGAGGGCCGCCGGGATCCCGCTCGCGCACGGTATCTACGCGGCGGTGCACGGGCCGAGCTACGAAACACCCGCCGAGATCCGTGCGCTGCGCGCCCTCGGTGCCGACGCCGTGGGCATGTCGACGGCACCCGAGACAATCGTCGCCCGGCACATGGGCATCGAGGTGCTGGCCGTCTCCTGCATCACGAACATGGCCGCGGGCGTGCTGGACCGGCCGCTCGATCATGCCGAGGTGATGGAAACCGCCGCGCGGGTGCGCGACCGGTTCATCGCGCTGCTGGAGGGCGTCCTGGCGCGACTGAAAAACTGAGAACTATGGAACACGTCCTCTGCATCCCCCGCGCGCTGTTCGACGAGATCGGCGCGTTCCAGGGGGTCACGACCGATATCGGCGCGTACATCCCGCGGATCCTCGAGGGGCGCAACACCCTGTTCGTGCCGCGCGCGCAGGCCGAGCAGGACCCCTCCTACAAGCAGGTCATCCCCTACGTGTTGATCAGGAAGGGCGACCGGCTGCTGCACTACGTGCGCGGGAAGGGGTCGGGCGAGAAGCGGCTCGTGGCCCTCGGGTCGATCGGCATCGGCGGGCACATCAACGACCGCGACCAGACGCTGTTCGGGACCGGCCTCGACTTCTACCACGAGGCCGTCCAGCGCGAGCTGCACGAGGAGTTGAGGATGGAGGGCACCTTCCGGACGGAAGTCGTCGGCCTGATCAACGACGACCTGACGCCGGTGGGGCAGGTGCACCTCGGCGTGGTGCATCTCTGCGAGCTGACCGGCGAGCACGTCAGCAAAGGGGAACCGTGCATCACCGACCTGCGGTTCCTCACCTTCCCCGAGCTGATCGAGCGGCGCGCGCAGATGGAGACCTGGGCGCAACTGTGCCTCGACTTCATCGCGCCCCGGCTGCGGTAGCTACTGCTTCCTGCCCGTGACCGTTCCTGACGCCGTCTCGAGGGTCAGCGTCCCGTCGGCCGCGAAGGTGAACCTCACCGGCGCCGGTGCGCGATAGGTGTAGCGCGACCACGTGTCGGGGGACTCGGCGACCAGGCGGACCGGGAGGATCTTCGGGATGACGCGGAACCCCGCCAGCCGCCGCGGCCCCCAGATGAGCTGGAGGATGGGTCCGCCGCCGGCGAAACGCGCCCGCACGGTCACGGCCGGATCGCCGCCCTGGACGGCCGTCCCCAGCAGTTCGAGCCGCTCGAAGTCGCCCAGGTTGGCGCGCCACCCGCTCCAGAATCGCCGCTGGTTCGCCTGGACCACCTCGAACGGCCTGTCGTCGTCGAACGCCTCGAACAGCGGCTTGAAGTCGTCTCTCGCCGCGGCCTCCAGCATCTGCATCGACCGCGACTCGAGCTGCGCGAAGCGGCCGCCCGGCGGCGTCATCCTGTCGAAGCCGCCCAGCAGCAGCGGGTCGTCGGCCTCGGCCTCGAGCCCGTCCCCGGCCACGCGCACCGTGACGCCGCCTCCGGCCGGCAGGGCGTACCGCCCGGCGTGTGCCTGGCGGCGCTCGCGCGGAACCGCGACCCCCTCGGGGGGCATCACCACCTTCTCGTCGTCGAACACGAGCGCCTCGAGCTCGCGGGGTGCGAGCTGGGTCGCCGGGATCGACGGCTGGTTGGTCATCGCGATGATGACGACCTTCTCGTCGAGGTAGCGCCTGAAGTCGGCAAACAGGAAGCCGTTGCCGCCGTTGTGCGACACCACCCGCGTGCCGCGGCGCGTGGTCTCGACGCCCCACCCGTAGCCGTACCGCTCGCCGCCCGCGGAGGGGACGTGGCCTGTCTGGAGGGCCTGGACCGCCTGGGGTGCGAGCACCTTCCCGGCCTCGAGCGCCAGGTGCCAGCGGTAGAGATCGGAAAGCGTCGAGTGGAGGCCGCCGTTGGCGCGCAGGTACCAGCCAGGCCCATCGGGCAGCCAGTGGTTTCGATAGACCCGACCCCACGGCTGGCCGTCCCGCGTGTAGCCGAGCGGCAGGCGCTCGACCGGCCACGAGGGCAGCAGGTAGCCGGTGTCCCTCATCCCGGCCGGCAGGAACAGGCGCTCCCGCAGGAACGCCTCGTAGCCGATCCCCGAAACCCGCTCGACGATGGCCCCGGCAAGGCTGTAGCCCTCGTTCGAGTACTCGAACCGCTCGCCAGGGGCCGACGCCAGGGGAGCCGCGAGGACCTTCGCGACCAGCGCGTCCCGGCCGATCGGATCGGTGTCCGCGCCGCCGAGGCTTTCGCTGAAACCGGCGGTGTGGGTGAGGAGGTGGTGGATGGTGATGCCGGCCTTGTCATCGGGCACCCCCGGCAGGTACTTCGAGATCGGGTCGGACACCTTCAGCTTGCCGTCCATCTCGAGCCGCACGACCGCGGCGGCGGTGAACTGCTTGGTGACCGATCCGATCGACGACACCATGTCCGCGGTGTAGGGCTGACCCGTTTCGCGGTTCGCCGGGCCGTATCCCTTCTCGAGGACGATCAACCCGTCCTTCGCGACGAGCACGGCGCCCGAGAACCCGTACGGCACCAGGCGCGCGAGATACCGGTCCACCCGCGCCCCGACCTCTCCGCGCACGGTGCCGGGCGCCTGCGCGCGGGCCGTGACGGATGACTCGAGGCACAGCACGCCGGCCAGGGCGACGATCGTCATCATCTGGTTCATCGTTCAACCACGAGAGGTACCGGTAAGATACCGTGCATGTCGAGCGACCTGGTAGAGGCGGCACGAAACGCGCGCGAGCGGGCGCGGGCGGCATACTCGGGCTTCAAGGTCGGGGCGGCGATCGAGACGTCGGACGGGCGCGTGTTCACCGGCTGCAACATCGAGAACGCCTCCTACGGCCTGACGCTGTGCGCCGAGCGGGTCGCCATCTTCAAGGCGCTCTCCGAGGGGGCCGAGCGGTTCAGCCGCATCGTCATCCTGGCCGACACCCCCGACCCGACCCCGCCCTGCGGCGCGTGCCGCCAGATCCTCTGGGAGTACGCGGGCGACATCGAGGTGATCCTCGCCAACCTGGGCGGCGAGACGTCTCGCCACCGCATGAACGATCTCCTCCCGCTTCCTTTCGACGCGCGACTGCTTCGGTAGGACGGGAGCGAGCGCCAGCAGGCCGCCGGGCGCTAGCCGCCAGCCACACGCCGACTGTATCATCACCCCATGCTGCCCACCGTTGCCTGGCAGGGCGATACCGTCGTGATGATCGACCAGCGCAAGCTGCCAACCGCCGAGGTGTACGTCACCTGCCGCACCGCCGCCGAGGTGGCGCGCGCCATCAGGACGATGGTGATCCGCGGCGCCCCGGCGATCGGGGTGGCGGCGGCGATGGGGCTGGCACTGGGCATGCGCCGGAGCACGGCCACCGGGACCGCGAAGTTCGCCGCCGAGTTCCAGAAGACATGCGAGCTGCTGGCCTCGACGCGCCCGACCGCCGTCAACCTGTTCTGGGCCATCGACCGGATGAAGCGACGCCTCGGGGGGATGGTCGAGGCAGGCGCCTCCGTTCACGAGATCCAGCGCGGCCTCGAGGAGGAGGCGTGCGCGATCCACGACGAGGATGTGGCGGCGTGCCGGTCCATCGGCGAGCACGGCGGCGCGCTGGTCCCCGACGTCGCGCGCGTGCTGACCCACTGCAACGCGGGGGCGCTGGCGACGGCGGGTTACGGCACGGCGCTCGGCGTGGTTCGCGGGGCGATCGACCAGGGCAAGCGGGTGGCGGTCTACGCGGACGAGACGCGCCCGTTCCTGCAGGGGGCGCGGCTGACCGCCTGGGAGCTGCTGCGCGACGGGATCGACACGACGGTCATCACCGACAACATGGCCGCCACGCTGATGGCCCAGCGGGTGATCGACCTGGTCGTCGTCGGGGCGGACCGGATCGCGGCCAACGGCGACGTCGCCAACAAGGTCGGCACCTACGGCGTCGCCGTGCTCGCCCGCGAGCACGGGATCCCGTTCTACGTGGCCGCGCCGACCTCGACGATCGATCTGTCCACCTCTGACGGGACCCTCATCCCGATCGAAGAGCGAGACGCCCGCGAGGTCACGCACGTCGGCGCCACGCGCGTGACGCCGGAGGGCGCGAAGATCCGGAACCCGGCCTTCGACGTGACGCCGCACCGCTACGTCACGGCCGTCATCACGGAGAAGGGCGTCTGCCGCGCGCCGTACCAGGAATCGCTGCGGTTTCTGCTGTCATGAAGATCCTGGGCATCGAGTCCTCGTGCGACGAAACCGCCGCCGCCGTCGTCGAGGAGGTGGACGATGCGGCGAAGCCCTGGCTGATCCGATCGAGCGTCGTGGCCTCGCAGGTGGAGATCCACCGCGAGTGGGGCGGCGTCGTGCCCGAGCTCGCCTCCCGGCAGCACGTGCGGGACATCTGCGGGGTGGTCGAGCGCGCCCTGGACGAGGCGGGGGTGGGGCTGGGCGACCTCGACGCCGTCGCGGTGACGCAGGGGCCGGGGCTGGTCGGGTCGCTGCTGGTCGGCCTGTCGTTCGCGAAGTCGCTGGCCGCCTCGATCGACAGGCCCCTCGTGCCGGTGCATCACCTGGCCGGCCACATCGAATCCCTCTTCCTGCACAACGGGCCGCTGCCGCTCCCGGCGGTCGTCCTGGTCGTCTCCGGCGGCCACACCAGCCTCTACCTGGTGCCGGCACCGGGCCGCTACCAGCTCATCGGGCGGACGAGAGACGATGCGGCGGGGGAGGCGTACGACAAAGTAGCCAAGCTGCTGGGGCTGGGGTATCCCGGCGGGCCCATCATCGACAGGCTGGCGCGGCAGGGCAACGACCGGGCCGTTGATTTCCCTTCGACGCGAATCACTCACCGCGACCGCAACGCCCCGGGACTGCCGGGCCGGCTCGACTTCAGCTTCAGCGGGATCAAGACCGCGGTGCTTCGGCACGTCAGGGAACGGGCCACGACGCCGGACGAGCGGGACGTGGCCGATATCTGCGCGAGCTTCCAGCGGACCGTCGTGGACGTCCTCGTGGATCGCCTGTTCGAGGCGGCGTGGCGGCACGGGGCACGGGGCGTGGGAATCGCGGGCGGCGTGTCGGCCAACAGCCGGCTCCGCCAGGACGCCGTGCATCGCGGCGAACGACTGGGCTTGCCGGTGTACCTGCCGACGCTGGCGCTCTCGACCGACAACGCGGCGATGATTGCCGCCGCGGGACTCCGCCGACTCCGCCTCGGCATCCGGGCCGGGCTGGATCTGAACGCCGACGCGTCGCTCGTTCTGTAGGCCTACTTCTTCCTCCACAGGAAGTACACCGGGATGCCCAGCGCGATGATGATCAGGCCGGGCCAGGTGGTGGAGGTGCGGTAGATGAACAGCACCGCCAGCATCGCCGAGGCGCCGAGGATGTACAGCCCCGGGACGACCGGGTAGCCCAGCGCCTTGTAGGGGCGTTCAGCATCCGGGCGCGTGGCACGGAGCCGGAAGATCGCGGAGATGGACAGGATGTAGAACAGCACGGCCGCGGAGATGACGTAGTCCAGCAGGTCGCTGTAGAGGCTGCCGTACTGCTTCGTGACCGGGTTGTAGGTTCGCGGCAGGACCAGGAAGGAGGCCCAGACCGCCTGGAACACCAGCGCGGTGGCCGGCACCTTCGCCTCGTTCATCCGCCGGACGGCCTTGAAGAAGAGCCCGTCGCGAGCCATCGCGTAGTAGGTGCGGGCTCCCGCCAGGATGAGGCCGTTGTCGCAGCCGAAGGTCGAGATCATGATGATCACCGCCATCAGCACGACGCCAAGGCCCGGGAACACGGTTTCGAACGCGGCGGTGGCCACCCGATCCCCGGGCACGGTCTGGATCGCCTCGAGCGGCAGCATCACCAGGTAGGCGAGGTTGGTCAGCAGGTACAGGCCGATCACCAGGATGGTGCCGATCGCCAGCGAGAGGGGGAGGTTGCGGCGCGGGTCCTTCACCTCGCCGGCGGTGAAGGTCACGATGTGCCAGGCGTCCGACGAGAAGAGCGAGCCGGTCTGGACGACGCAGACCGCGACGAAGAGCCCGAACAGGGTGGTCGCGTCGAGGCCGGGCGCGACGGGCTGCAGCCCGCGCGGGCTCCAGAAGGCGGACCAGCTCCCGAAGTTCGCGGCAATGGCGTCGGCGTGCCAGCCCAGCACCAGCCCGACGAGGATCAGGAAGGCCAGGCCGACCGTCTTGGCCGACGTGAACACGTTCTGGATGATGCGCCCGTAGGCCAGGCCCCGGGTGTTGGTCCAGGTCAGCAGGACGATCAGGAGCACCGCGACCAGTTGCGCGGTGGAGAACGAGAGCGCGTACCCTTCGGACAGGTGCACCAGCGGGACGATGTAGCGGGTCTCCGACACCCACGGGACCAGCACGCCGAGGTATTTCGCGAACGCGACGGCGACGGCCGCGATCGTCCCGGTCTGGATCACCATGAACAGCGTCCAGCCGTACAGGAAGCCCATGAGCGGCGAGTAGGCCTCCCGCAGGTAGACGTACTGCCCGCCCGCCCGCGGCATCATCGCGGCCAGTTCGCCGTACGACAGGGCGGCGGTGATCGTCAGCACGCCGGTGACCACCCAGGCGACGAGCAGCCACCCCGGGCTTCCCAGGCGGCGCGCCATGTCGGCCGAGACGATGAAGATGCCCGAGCCGATCATCGCCCCGACGACGATCATCGTGGAGTCGTAGAGGCCGAGGCCGCGCTTGAACTCGGTGTCGAGGGTGGTGGCCGACGAGGTCTGCGGCGAACTGGCCATGCGCTGCTCCCTGAGGGGGGTCGGCGCGGTTGTCTCGCGCGTGGCGCGAATATATCATGCGCCCATGCCTGACCTGACGCGAGACGCCGCCTGGGCGCTGCTGACCGAGTTCACCCAGAACGAGAACCTGCGCAAGCACGCCCTCGCGGTCGAGGCGGCCGTCCGCTTCTACGCCCGCACCTTCGGTGAGGACGAGGAGGCGTGGGCGGCGGTCGCGCTCCTGCACGACTTCGACTACGAGCGGTACCCGACGCTCGAGGACCATCCGTTCCGCGGCGCCGAGATCCTGCGGGGCCTGGGCTACCCCGAGTGGGTCGTGCGGGCCGTCCTGTCGCACGCCGACCACACGGGCGTCGCCCGCGAGAGTCGCCTCGAGCACACGCTCTTCGCGTGCGACGAGATGGCCGGGTTCGTGACCGCGGCCGCCCTCGTGCGGCCGAGCCGAAGAGCGTGCTCGACCTCGAGGCCTCCTCCGTCGTGAAGCGGATGAAGGACAAGGCGTTCGCGCGGGCGGTGAGCCGGGACGACCTCCGGAAGGGGGCCGACGAGCTGGGGCTGCCGCTGGCCGAGCACATCGGGAACGTCATCGCCGGCATGCGCGAGCAGGCCGACGCCCTGGGGCTCAAGGGGAGCCTCTGAACCGCCCGCCTCGGCCGCTCGTATCTAGTGGCAGGTGAGCGTGCGAGGTCGTGCGCCTCGAGTCCGAGCCGTCTGTATGCCTGACCCTGTTGTTCTGCTCGACAACGTCAGCGTCTCGTACGGGAAGAACGCGGCGCTGCGCGACGTGCGCGTCGGGTTCACGCCCGGGGCCGTGGGCCTGCTCGGGCCCAACGGGGCCGGCAAGAGCACCTTGCTCAAGGCGCTCCTCGGGTTCCTCGCGCCCGAGCGCGGCAGCATGCGGGTGCTCGGCCTGGACGTCGCGAAGACGCCGCTCCAGATCCGCGCCCGCATCGGGTACATGCCCGAGACCGACAGCCACATCCCCGGCATGAACGCCGTGTCGTTTGTCGCCTACTGCGGCCAGCTCGCCGGGCTCCCGCCCGCCGACGCGATGCAGCGGGCGCACGAGGTGCTGTACTACGTCGGGCTGGGCGAGGCGCGATACCGGAACCTCGAGACGTACTCGACCGGCATGAAGCAGCGGATCAAGCTCGCGCAGGCCCTCGTGCACGATCCCGACCTCCTCTTCCTCGACGAGCCGACCAACGGGATGGACCCGCGCGGGCGCGACGAGATGCTGGAGCTGGTGCGGGACCTCGCCCACGAGAAGCAGATCAACCTGATCCTCTCGTCGCACCTGCTGCCCGACGTCGAGTACACCTGCGACCGCGTGGTCGTGCTGGACAAGGGGCGCGTCGTGGCCGAGGGGCCGATCGACGACCTGAAGGGGCGGCGCCGCCAGGTGTTCGAGCTGCGCGTCAAGGGCGACCGCCACGCGTTCGCGGCCACGCTGCAGCGCGAGGGGTTCGAGTGCCACGAGACCGAAGAGGACGTGATGCGGGTCTTCGTGCCCGGCGAGGTCGGCGGCCGGTCGCTGTTCGCCCTCGCCGCCCGCGAGAAGGTGCAGGTGC
Organism: uncultured Acidobacteriota bacterium; assembly: GCA_963813585.1. GTDB lineage: Bacteria > Acidobacteriota > Vicinamibacteria > Vicinamibacterales > Fen-181 > JARKSS01. The sequence goes on along the minus strand of CAWEZL010000001.1, from coordinate 3,877,965 downwards.
GGCACCTGCGCCCCAGCGTCCCGACGCTCGAGGACGTGTTCGCGAAGGCGGTCGGGGAGGAGCCCAACGCGTAGGTATCAGCCCAGGCATCTATGCCCATCCATGATCAGTCCTACCGGCGCTACGGCGGCGCGCGCGAGCCAATCGGGAAGGCGTGGGCGGTCATCGCGCGCCACGGCGTGCTGACGATCGTCAAGAAGCGCCTGTTCCTGGGGCTGCTGCTGCTGGCCTGGATCCCGTTCGTGGTCGGCGGCGTCGCGGTCTACCTGTCGGCCAACTTCCCCCAGATGTCGCTGCTGTCGATGACGGCGCAGCGGTTTCGCGACTTCCTCGAGACGCAGAACTTCTTCGTCTTCGTCATCACGGTCTGGGTGGGCGCCGGCCTCATCGCCAACGACAAGCGGGCCAACGCCCTGCAGATCTACCTGTCGAAGCCGCTGGGGCGCGCCGAGTACGTCGCGGGCAAGGTGATGATCCTCGCGGTGTTCCTGCTCGCCGTGACGCTGCTGCCCGCGCTCCTGCTGCTCATCCTGCAGGTGCTCTTCACCGGCAGCTTCACCTTCCTCCGGCAGAACTTCTACCTGTTCCCGGCGGTCATCCTGTTCTCGTTCCTGCAGGTGCTGCTCGCCTCGTTCACGATGCTCGCCCTCTCGTCGATCAGCAAGAGCAGCCGCTACGTGGCCATCCTCTACGCGGCCGTGGTCTTCTTCAGCGACGCCGTCTACGGGCTGGTCTACGTGATCACCGGCAGCAGCCGGATGTCCTGGCTCTCGCTGCCCGGCAACCTGCGGCAGATCGGCGACGTCATCTTCCGGCTGCCGCCCCGGTATGCCACCCACTGGACGATCTCGCTGCTGGCGATCCTCGTGGTGATGGCGCTGGCCGCGTGGATTCTCGAGCGCCAGGTCAGGGGAGTCGAGGTGGTATCGTGACCCTCCTTCGCGACGAGGCTTTGGCGGGGCAGGCCGGCGGCCCGGTCGTCGAGGCCGCCACCCTGTCGAAGTGGTACGGCCAGGTCATCGGCCTCAACGACGTGACGGTCAGCGTCCCCCGCGGCATCACGGGGCTGCTCGGGCCGAACGGCGCCGGCAAGTCCACCTTCATGAAGCTCATGACGGGGCAGTTGAAGCCGAGCAAGGGGAGCATCCGCCTGCTCGGCCAGCCGACATGGGGGAACCCGTCGGTGTACTTCAAGGTCGGTTTCTGCCCCGACCAGGACGCCTTCTACGATCGGATGACGGGCCTCGAGTGGGTCACGGCCCTGGTCCGCCTGAACGGCTACGACGATCGGCAAGCGGCCGAGGCGGCCCGGCGGGCGCTCGAGACGGTGGGCCTGCTCGACGCGGCAAACCGGAAGATCGGCGGCTACTCGAAGGGTATGCGCCAGCGCGTGAAGCTGGCGCAGGCGATCGTGCACGACCCGGACGTGCTGATCCTCGACGAGCCGCTGTCCGGCATGGACCCGCTGGGGCGCCGCCGGACCATTCGCCTGATCAAGGAGTGGGCGCGCCAGGGGCGCAGCGTCATCGTCTCGAGCCACATCCTGCACGAGATCGAGTCGATGACCTCGAACATCCTGTTGATCAACAACGGGCGGATCCTGGCCGAGGGGAACGTCCACCAGATCCGCGACCTGATCGACACGCACCCGCACACCGTCTTCATCCGCTCGGCCGACCCGCGCGCGCTGGCCCGGCGCTTCCTGGCCCACGACGACGTGATCAGCCTGCGGTTCGAGGAAGGGGCGGTGGTGGTGCAGACGGCGGCTCCCGACGGCTTCTACTCGCGGCTGACGGACCTGGCGGCCGGCGGCGAGGCCCAGATCAGCGAGGTCACCTCGCCCGACGACAACCTGCAAGCGGTCTTCCAATACCTGGTGAAGTAACGTGGCTGCACACAGCGACACGGACACCGGCGACATCCCGGCGGCCGCTCCTCGACTCGAGCCGGCCGGGGCTCAGCCCCCGACTGCAGTGCCCACGCGGCCGCCGTCGTTCCCGACCGCCGCCCTGCGGGTCTTCGATCTCAGCATCGGCCAGATGCTCTGGTCGCGGCGCACGATCTTCCTCGCGCTCGTCGTGGCCGCCCCCGTGGCCCTCGGCGTCGTCGTGCGCGTCCTCGTGTCGAGCGGGTTCGGGGAGAACGTCCGGGTGGGGGGCGCGCCGATTGCCTCGGGCGGCACCATCTTCGGGATCTTCATCTGGCTGCTGTACCTCCGCTTCATCGTGCCGGTGCTGGGCGTCTTCTACGGGACGTCGCTCGTGGCCGACGAGGTGGAGGACAAGACCATCACCTACCTGTTCACCCGGCCGATCGCCCGGGGATCGATTCTGGTCGGGAAGTACCTGGCGTATCTGGCGGCGACGAGCCTGGTCGTGCTGCCCTCGGTGATGCTGCTCTACTTCCTGGTCGTGCCAATCGGCGCCGGGACCCTCGCCGGTTCCTTCCCCGCGCTCGTGAAGGACCTCGGCCTGCTCGGCCTCGGCCTGGCGGTGTACGGGGCGTTGTTCGCCTGGGTGGGGGCGCAATTCAAGCACCCCCTGGTCACCGGCCTTGTCTTCGCCTTCGGCTGGGAGCAGGGCATCATGATGGTGCCCGGCTACCTCAAGCGCTTCACCATCCTCTACTACATGCAGGGGCTCGTCCCGCACGCGATGCCGCAGGACAGCGCGCTCAGCTTCCTCCAGGCCGTCATGAAGGCGAACCTGGCCCCTGGCTGGTCGCTGTTCTGGCTGGCCGTCATCTGGGCAGCCTTCCTCTACCTGGCCGCCCGGACGGTCGAGCGCCGGGAATACGTCCTCGAACAGTAGCGCAGGGCTTCAGCCCTGCGGGACATGGAACAGCGGCAACCGGAACTATTTGGGGTGCCCGTCGTATATTCGGTCAAGGAGCGGGGCTTATGACCAAACGTACGCGTTACTTCCTGGTCGGGTCGGTGGCCTTCCTGGTGATCGGGCTCGCGGCCGGGCTGCTGTCCTACTTCGGTGGCATTCCCGGCGCCGTGGCCGAGGCCGGCGTGGACGAGCTGCGGTACGTCCCGTCCGACGCGGTGGTCGTGGCGTATGCCGACGTGGACAACCTGATGAACTCGCACTTCCGGCAGGCCGTCAAGGACATCGAGCCGGGCGAGCCGAAGGGGCGCGAGGAGTTCCGCGAGGCGACGGGGATCGACATCGAGCGCGACGTGGACTACGTGGTGGCGTGCCTGCTGCCCGAGGACGCGGCCGCCCCGAGCCGGAACAAGACCGGCTACGTGCTGGCCAAGGGGAACTTCGACCGGGCGCGGATCGAGGGCTTCATCCAGTCGAAGGGCGGGCGGTCGCAGGACTACCGGGGGAAGAGCCTCTGGATGGCTCCCGAGGGCGGGGCGGCCGAGGAAGCGGCCGAGGGCGAAGCGCCCCATCACCACGGCGAAGGCGCCCTGGTGTTCCTCGAGAACGACGTCGTCGCCTTCGGGACCCCCTCGGCGGTGAAGCGGGCGATCGACCTGCAGCTCGGTGGCCGGAACGTGCTCGCGAACGAGGATCTGTCGAAGATGATCCGCGGCGTCCAGGATGGTAACGCCTGGGCGGTAGGCCGGTTCGACGTGCTGACCCGGAACGCGCAGCTGCCCCAGGAGCTGGCGGACCGAATCCCGCCCATCACCTGGTTCTCGGCGATGGGGCACGTGAATGGCGGGATGTCGGGCCGGCTGGCAGTGGAAACCCGGGACGAGGCGGCGGCGGAGAACCTGCGGCAGGTGGTGAACGGGTTCATGGCCCTCGCCCGGCTGCAGGCCGGCTCCAGCGCCAAGCAGAGCGAAGTGAACGCGATGCTCAACTCGATCCGCCTGGATGAGGCGGACGGCAACACGGTGGCGGTCTCGTTCTCGATGCCGGCCGAGGCGCTCGAGATCCTCAAGAGCCGGAAGTAGCATCCCGCGTGGCACAGGGCCCCTGCCCTGTTCCACAGGCCCTCTCCTTCAGGTCCGCGGGGCGCGATGCGTGGGCATCGCGCCCCTTGTTTGTACGGTGCTGCCCGCTCGCGCGGCACGGCGGCCGCACGGCGGCTTGACTCCAGCTCCGGCCTCTCCTAGACTGCTCGCATACTCAAAGCCTGACGCGTCCCTCTATCGAGCCAGGCACCCGCTGCCCCCGTCACATGCCTGTCTTCCGGGATACCGGGCGCCGCCCCGATGGTGACGATGACTGACCTTGTGTTCTTCTACGGGACCTTGATGTCGGGCTTCGATCGCCGCCAGCGTGCGGGGATCGACCCCCTGCTCACGTCGGTCGGGCGCGGGCGGATCCAGGCGGCGCTCTTCGATTTGGGCATCTACCCCGCGGCGGTTCCGGATCCCGAGGGAACGGTGTGGGGCGAGGTGTACCGGACCGGCGAACTCGATCGGGTGCTCGCCGCGCTGGACGACATCGAAGGCTACCGGGCCGACCTCCCCGAGGCGAGCCTCTACCTTCGGGTGGAGGTGCCGGTCATCTACGAGAACGGCGAGAGCGGCATGGTCTGGACCTACTTCTACAACGCGCCGCTCGGGCGGGCCGACCGTATCCGCTCGGGCGACTACCTCGAACACCTGGGCGTCCGGTAGGACCCCTCCCGCCAGATACCAGACCGATCGAGTCGGGTCAGGCAGTAGTGAACCCGATCTGTCCAAAATCCCAACGACCCCAGAAGCGGTGGCTTATCGCCGATAATTGCAGTCCGGGATAGACGCCACGGCTGGATCCCGAGCCATTCCCGCAGGGTCTGGCGCGAATCGGGGCCCGACGCGACCGGTCCCGTCCGTTCATTCCGCGGAACATCGGTTGCACAACAGGTCTCCCACACGCGGCAATCGTCGCCGCCGCCCCGGGTTTCCCCGTCCGGTCTACGGCCACGCGAGGTCGGCTCTGGTCGACCCCCTGCCGGAGGCCTGTCCCGGGGCGCCCCGAACGAAAGGAGCGCCTGGATGAAGATGCGACTATGGTGTGCCGGCGTGCTGGCCGTCCTCCTCGCGGCCCCGCTCGGCGCCGCGGCCCTTCGGATTTCGGCCGCGAGCTGGGATGGGGACCGCCTGGTGGTGGCGGGCGCCGGACAGAATGGCAGAACCGTGACGGTGAGCGACGCGGCGACCCGGGCGGTGGTTGGCACCGCGGTGGTTCGCCGCAGCCGCTGGCATCTCACGATTGAGGGTCCGGCGAGCGTTCCGTGCGTCGTGCGCGCGGCGTCGGGTGGAACCGCCATCGAGCGGGCCGTGGACGGGGCGCCGTCCACGTGCAGCGAGCCGCCCCCGCCGCCCCCGCCGCCTCCTCCACCCCCACCACCACCTCCTCCTCCCCCGCCCCCCGTGACCGGATCGCACGCGGGCCGCTTCACGACCTTCGACGGGACGCGTACCTGCCTCACCTGTCACGAGCGCGAGGCGGAGGCCTTCCACCAGTCGGTGCACTACCAGTGGAGCGGCGACGCCAGAGACTCCGAGGGGCTGAGCACCCCGATGGCGGGGAAGATGGGTGGCATCAACGACTTCTGTATCTACCCGGACATCAACTGGCTCGGGAAGCTGACGACGGTGACGGGGCAGCAGGTGGATGGCGGGTGCGCGCGGTGCCACACGGGGCTCGGCGCGAAGCCCTCCCCGACAGTCTCCGCCGCGCAGCTCGAGAACATCGACTGCCTGCTGTGCCACTCGCCGTCGTACAAGCGAAGGCTCGAGTCGGTGAACGGCCAGTTCACCTTCGTGCCGGACCTCGCCAAGATGTCCGTGCCGCTGCTGCAGGCGGCGGTGGACATCCGCCTGCCCGGCAACGACGCCTGCCTCAACTGCCACACCAAGGCGGGGGGCGGCGACAACTTCAAGCGCGGCGACCTGTCCGAGGCGCATCGCGCGGCGACCCGCGATCTCGACGTCCACATGGCGCCCGCCTCGCAGGGTGGTGCCGGGCTGTCGTGCACGGACTGCCACACGGTTGTCGGCCACCGGATCGCCGGGCGCGGCGTGGACATGCGCGAACGGGACAGCGATGCCGCCGTCGAGTGCGCGAACTGTCACTCGGCCGCGCCCCACGACGACCGCAAGCTCGATGCGCACACGCGCCGCGTCGCGTGCAACACCTGCCACGTGCCGACCTTCGCGAAGGCGGCCGCCACCGACATGCGTCGCGACTGGAGCCGGCCGGGCGTCGTGAGCCCGGAGACCAGCCTTTACGAGCCGCAGATGACGCTGCAGAGCAACGTGGCGCCGGTCTACCGCTTCTTCAACGGCCGCTCGACGTTCTACGAGTTCGCCACCCCCGCCGTGCCGCAGGCGAACGGGCGCGTGCTGATGGCCGGGCCGCTCGGAAGCGTCGCCGATCCCGGGGCGAAGATCACCGCGATGAAGCGGCACGAGGGCCGGCAGCCGATCGACCCGATGACGCGCTGGCTGCTGCCGCTCAAGATCGGGATCTTCTTCCAGACCGGCAACCTCGCGGGCGCAGTGGCCCAGGGGGTCGCGGCGATCGGTTGGCTGGACAACGGCTACGAGTTCGCCGAGACGGAGCGGTTCATGGGCGTCTACCACGAGGTCGCCCCGAAGGAGCGGGCACTGTCGTGCTCGACCTGCCACGACGGGAACCGGCTCGATTTCGCGTCGCTGGGCTACACGCCGCTCGCGACGCGCAACGGCCGGCCGCTCTGCTCATCGTGCCACAGCGCGAAGACGGCGAGCTTCTACAACCTGCACGACAAGCACGTCACCGACAAGGGCTTCGACTGCAGCACGTGCCACACGTTCAGCAAAGCGCTGTAGGGAAGGTCCCGGGCCTGGCGGGGGCGCTTTGGGGTGGCGCCCCCGCCAGCCTCCCTCAGCTCGCCCTCACTGCGGGCACGACAGGCCGGGGTTCCACTGCGCGAACACACCCGAGGGGTTGGGCGCCCAGACCCAGACGTGCAGGTCCCAGTGCCACGGCATTCCGGGCACGTGGCCCGGCATCTCGCCGTCGAACGGCTGGCCGAGCAGTGACGGCTTCTGGTTGACGATCACCCATTCGTTCGACCATCGCGCCTGGTCGAACCACGGACGGGCTTCCCCCGTGGTCGTGTGGCGGACGATCACCGGGACCAGATACTCCACGCCGATGAGCCTGTATCCGCCGTCCGGCTTCGTCAGGTAGAGCAGGACCTCCGGCTTCAGGGGATCGACTGCCAGATCGGCCACCAACGCCTGGTTCGCGGCGTGGGCCCCCATGATCCCCGCCGGGCTTGCGTCGCAGCCCGGGGGAACCACGTAGCCGGCGTCCTGGGCCTTGCTCACGTCGTGAAAGGCTGCAGTCGCGTTGCGAATGGCGGCGAGCCCCCTGTTCACTTCAGCCGACCCGCCGCTCACGCTCGCTTCAACCTGCGTCGTCGTCGCCGCCGCCACCGACCCGTCCGTGACGGGTGGTGACGCCACGTCGCCCGGTTTTGACGGGTTTCCAGGGTTCCCACACGCCAGCGTCGCAACCACGCAGACCGCCGCAACCGCCGCAACCGTCGAGATGTGTCGCATCGCTTCGAACCTCCGGAGCCAGCCGACTGGGGGCGCTCCCGGTCCAACAGCTCGGCTTGCCCGAGCGGACTGTTGGAGTCCAAGACACGAAGGGCAAGCGGCACCCCGTCGAGGCAAGAGCGATGCCGATCGCTCTTCAGCGGCCTGCGGTGTCCCCAGCTCCCAGCCCTAGCCCCTGGCTCCCAGCCCCTAGGTACAATCGACTGGGCCATGTTTTCTCCTGCAGTCGTGACACGGAGGCACTCAATGACGAGAGTCCGCAAGGTGTTCGTGTGCCTCGGGGCGTTCTTCTGTGCTGCTCTCGCGCCGGCCGCGGCGCAGGTGGTCCCCACGCCGTCCAGGCCTGCTATGACCGACAAGCTGCCGCCGCTCATCGACCGCCAGCACTTCTTCGGGGACCCGGAGATCGCCGGCGCGCAGATCTCCCCGGACGGCCGGTTCATCGCCTTCCTCCGGCCGTTCAAGGAGACGCGCAACATCTGGGTGAAGCGCGCCGACGAGCCGTTCGACAAGGCGCGGCCGATCACGGCCGACACGAAGCGGCCGGTGTCGAGCTACTTCTGGAGCCGCGACGGGAAGTTCGTCCTCTACGTGCAGGACCAGGGGGGCGACGAGAACTACAACGTCTACGCGGTCAACCCGGCCGATACGGTCGCCCCGGGGGACGAGGTGCCGCGGGCGCGAAACCTCACCGAGGCGGCGGGCGTCCGCGCCGAAATCCTCGCGGTGCCCAAGACGGATCCCGACGCGCTCTACGTGGCGCTCAACGACCGCGACACGGCGTGGCACGACTTCTACAAGGTGCGCATCTCCGATGGCACCCGCACCCTGGTCGCGAAGAACACCGAGCGCTTCGTGGGCGCGGTCTTCGACCTGAAGGACCAGTTGCGCCTGGTCGTCCGCTCGCCCGAGAACGGCGACACCGAGTTCCTGCGCGTGGAGGCCGACGCGACGTTCACGAAGATCTACGCGTGCAACGTGTTCGAGACGTGCGCCCCGATCCGCTTCCACAAGGACGGCCGCCGCGCGTACGTCATGACGAACAAGGGGCCGGACGCCGACCTGATCCGCCTGGTCCTGCTCGACGTCGAGACCGGCCGGGAGGAGTTCGTCGAGGCCGATCCGCTCGGCCGCGTGGACCTCGCGGCCGCGCGCTTCTCGGAGAAGACCGACGAGCTGATCCTCACGGCCTATCTGGACGAGAAGCTGCGCCTCTCCTGGAAGGACAAGGCCTTCGAGGCCGACTACCGCCTGCTGCAGCAGAAGCTCGGCGAGGACAAGCAGATCGGCTTCGGGTCGTCGACGACCGACGAAGGCCTGTTCATCGTGTCGGCGACGAGCGACGTCGAGCCGGGCGAGTCGTACCTGTTCGATCGCCGCACCAAGGACCTGCGGCTCCAGTACCGGGTGCGCGAAGCGCTGCCTCGTGAAGCACTCGCCTCGATGCAGGCCGTCCGGTACCCCTCGTCGGACGGCCTCGAGGTGCCGGGGTACCTCACGCTGCCCAAGGGTGCCGAGCCGAAGAACCTGCCGCTGATCGTCGTCCCGCATGGCGGCCCCTGGGCGCGCGACGACTGGGGCTACGACCCGTTCGCGCAGTTCCTCGCCAACCGCGGGTACGCCGTGCTGATGCCCAACTTCCGCGGCTCGACCGGGTACGGCAAGAAGTTCCTGGACGCCGGCAACGACCAGTGGGGCGAGAAGATGCAGGACGACATCACGTTCGGCGTCAAGTACCTGGTCGCCTTGGGGATTGCCGATCCGAAGCGGGCGGGCATCATGGGCGGGTCGTACGGGGGCTACGCCACGCTCGCCGGCGTGGCCTTCACCCCCGATCTCTACGCGGCCGCCGTCTCCATCGTCGGACCGTCGAACCTCATCACGCTGCTGAACTCGATTCCGCCCTACTGGGAGGCCGCGCGGAAGATCTTCCACGAGCGCATGGGCGACCCGACGACCCCTGAAGGGCGGGCGCAACTCGAGCGGCAGTCGCCGCTCAACTCGGCGTCCAGGATCAAGACGCCCCTGCTGGTGATCCAGGGCGCCAACGACCCGCGGGTGAACAAGAACGAGTCCGATCAGATCGTGGTTGCGTTGCGCGATCGCGGGTTCCCCGTCGAGTACATCGTGGCGCCGGACGAGGGCCACGGGTTCGCCCGCCCGGTCAACAACATGGCCAGCTTCGCCGCGGCCGAGAAGTTCCTGGCGAAGCACCTCGGGGGACGCTACCAGGAGTCGATGCCCCCCGACGTCGCGGCGCGGCTGAAGGACATCACCGTGGATCCGAAGACGGTCACGGTGAAGACAGCGGTCGCGCCGGCATCGGTCGGCGTGCCGAAGCCTGCCGTTCCACTGCAGCCCGGGACGTATCCCTTCAAGGCGAAGATTGCGTTGGGCCCGCAGAGCATGGAGCTGGACATCACCGCGGAGATCCGCGAAGCGGGGGACAGCGTCGTGGTGACCGAGACGGCCAGGAGCCCCGCCGGCGACGCGGTCGATCGAACGGTGCTCGACAAGCGCAGCCTGACGCTCCGGAGCCGCGAGGTGAAACAGGGCCCGATGACGTTGAGCTTCAAGGTCGAAGGGGGCGCGCTCGATGGCGAGCTGAACATGGGCGGGCAGGTGAAGCCGCTGAAGGCCGACCTCGGCGGCGAGCTGTTCGGCGACGGGGCCGGGGCCAATCACGTCATCGCCACGCTCCCGCTCGAGCCCGGCTACAAGACCGCGTTCCGCAACTACGACGTCAGGACACAGACGCCGCAGGTGGTGCAGCTGCAGGTCGTCGGTCCCGAACAGGTCACGGTGCCCGCCGGCACGTTCGACGCCGTGAAGATGGAGCTGACGGCCGGCGACGGCTCGAAGACGACGCTGTGGGTGGCGAAGGATACCCACCGGCTGGTGAAGGTGTCGGCGGTGTCGGTGGCGATGAACGGCGCCACCATCACCAGCGAGCTCCAGAAGTAGGGTCCAGTAGGGCCGGCGCTACTCCGTGCGTGTCGCGCGCACGGGGTCCACGCGGGCCGCCCGGCGCGCCGGGCTCCACGCTGCCGCCACGACGGTGGCCAGGACCAGCAGGCACACGGCGGCGAGCAGCGCCGGGTCGAACGGGCTGACCCGCTGCAGCTTCGAGGCGAGCAGCTGCCCGGCCGCAAGCGCCAGCAGCAGGCCGGGCACCGCGCCGCCGAGCGCCATCCGCACCGCCTCGCCCACCACCTGCCGGACGACCCGTCCAGGGGCGGCGCCAAGGGCGATCCGGACACCCATCTCCCTCGTGCGACGGGCCACCGAGAACGCCACCACGCCGTGGATGCCCAGCGCGGCGAGCCCCGCGGCCAGGGCCGCGAGGACTCCGACCAGCAGGCCCGTCAGGTCGAACCCGCCCATCGACCGCGCCACGAGGCCGGCCGCCCAGTCACCGCCGCGCACGGGCTGCTCGGGGTCGATCGCCGCGATCTCGCGGCGCGCCTCGGTTGCCAGCGCAAGCTGGTCACCGCCTCCGATCGTCCGAAGCGCCAGCCAGAACGCCGGCACCGGCCGTTGAGAGTAGGGGACGTAGACGGTCGGCCCGGCCGCGACGTTCAGGTGGAACGTGTGCACGTCCGCCGCCACCCCGACGATCGTCCGCCACACGCTGTCCACCTGCACCCGCGAGCCGATCGGATCGCGGCCCGCCATCCATCGCTCCACGAACCGCTGGCTCACGACGGCGGTCGGCAGTCCTCCCGGACGGTCGGAGGCGTCGAAGGGACGCCCGCGGACGAGCGGCGTGCCCATGGCCTCGAAGTAGCCGGGGCTCACCGAGATCAGCCCGGCCGAGGGCGCATGGACGACGTCGGAGCGCCGACCCTCGATCTCGATCGCCTCCACCGGCGCCTCGCTGCCGATGGCCGGCATCAGGCTGCTGGCGGCGACCGACCGGAAGGATCGGCGCGAGGCCAGGCGATCGAGGGCGTGTTCGACGAACCGGCCGCGAGACCCGCCGTCGCCGTACCGCCCGTCGGACAGCGCGACGCGGAGTGTGAGGAGATTCTCGGGACGGAAGCCCGGGTCGCTGCGGCGGAGGTTGACGAGACCCCGGAGCACGAGGCCGGCGCTGAAGAGGAGGACGACCGCCATGGCCACCTCGCCGGCGACCATGATGCGCCTGAGCCGGCCGCCGGACAGGCGGCCCCAGAGGGAGCCGGCGTCCTTCAGGGCCTCGGAGACCGGCAGCCGGGCCAATCGCAGCGCCGGCAGCGTTCCCACGCCGAGGGTCATCAGCAGCGAGACCGCACCCGCGACACCGAGGACGCGGTGATCGAGCGCCACGTCGAGGTGGCCGAGGCTGGTGCCGGCGATGAACAGGGTGACGCCCCGGCAGGCGGTCCAGCTGACGAACAGGCCCAGGAGGCTGCCGGCCGTGCCGAGCATCAGCGACTCGGTCAACAACTGCCGCGCGATGCGGGCCCGCCCCGCGCCCACGGCGAGGCGCGTGGCGATCTCCCGCGCTCGGCCGGCACACCGGGCCAGCAGCAGGGTTGCGACGTTGGCGCACACGATCAACAGAACGAGGGCGACCCCCACCGTGAGCACGACCAGGAACTGGGCGTCGCCGCTCATGTCGAACGCGAGGGGCTGGATGAGCCACGGCGTCCACCCCTTCGCGGTCGCGTCGCCGGCGGCAATCGTGGCGGCGACCGCGTCGAGCTCGGCCTGCGCGGCGGAGCCGGACGTGCCGGGCCTCAGGCGGCCGACGACGACCAGGCTTCGCGCCGACCGATCGGAGCCGGGCGGGATCGCCTTCGGGAGTGTAGACGTCCGGGCTTGCACCGAGGAACGGCGCCAGCGTGAAGGACGGCGCCAGGACGCCGACGATCGTGGTCGGCGCGCCATCGAGCTGCACCGTCGCGCCGACACATCCCGGGTCCGACCGGAACCCGTCCCGCCAGAGGCGATGGGACACGACGGCGACTCGGGCCGGCGGGCCGGCGTACTCCGCCAGCTCGAACAGCCGGCCGGCCGCGGGACGCGCACCGAGCAGGGCCAGCAGGTCCGCGGTGACCGCGGCGCGCATCACGCTCTCGGGCAGGGCCCCGGCGCGGACGAGGGTCGCCGAATCCGGCTCGGCGCCTCCCAGCCGCTCGAACGATCGAGTGGCGGCTCTCCAGTCGGCCAGCGTGCGCGGCGACACCCCGCCGTTCGCGCCGCGCTGCACGTTCGATTCGAGGATGTAGACCAGCCGGCCGGGGTCGCGGTACACGTCGTACTTGGCCCACAGGGCCGCGTTGACGACCGCGATGACGAGGGTGGCCGACGCGATGCCGAGGGCTAGCGTCGCGACGACGGCGGCGGTGAACCCGGGGGCGCGTCGGAACGTCCGCAGGCCGCCGCGAATGTCGCTGGCAAGGGCGGACATGACGTGAGGCTCCACCAGATTGGACGAGGGCTGGGGGGGCGCGGTTCAGCCGTGTTGCGCTTTCTGGTATCCTTCGCCAGCCCCAGGAGTCCTGCCATGCGCCTTCGTGCTTCCTCGTTCCCGTCCCGTTCGACCCTCGTTGCCGTTCTCGCCGCGTGCGTGCTCGTCCTGCCCGGTGCGGCCACCACCCTTCAACAGGAGGAGGCGTGGCTCTGCCCGACCTGCGAGGGGTGCACCAGCGTGCTGGTGGGGAAGGCCGCCTCGGTGGACGGATCGACGATGACCTCGCACTCGTGCGACAGCAACTCCGACCGCACCTGGATGAACATCGTCCCCAGGCAGAAGCACAAGCCCGGCGAGCTGGCGACGGTGTACCACGAACCGAAGCTGACGAAGGGGCCGGACGACACCGACCGCATCCCGACCGGGGAGATCCCGCAGGTGGCCGAGACGTACGCGTACCTGAACGCCGCCTACCCGATCATGAACGAGCACCAGCTGGCGATCGGCGAGACGACCTTCGGCGGCAAGCGCGAGATGAAGAGCGACGAGGGCATCATCGACGCTCCCGAGCTGTACCGGCTCGTGCTCGAGCGCGCGAAGACGGCGCGCGAGGCCATTCGGGTGGCTGACGAGCTGACGAGGCTGCACGGATACAACGATTACGGCGAGGCGTTTACCTTCGCCGATCCCGGCGAGGTGTGGTTCTTCGAGATCCTCGGGCCGGGGAAGGGGAAGAAGGGGGCCGTCTGGGCCGCGGTGCGGATTCCCGACGACCACGTGGCGGTGTCGGCCAACGCGCCGCGCATCCGCAGGATCGACCTGGCCGACAAGGAACACTTCATGGCGTCGGCCAACGTCTTCACGCTGGCCGAGGAGCTGGGGCTGTGGAGCCCGAAGAGCGCCGAGCCGTTCGAGTTCTGCACCGCGTACGGATCGCGCAGCGCCCTGGGCAGCCGGCGCCGCGAGTGGCGCGCGCTGAGCCGGATCGCGCCGTCGTTGAAGCTCGATCCGAACGCCGAGCACTACCCGCTGTCGGTCAAGGCCGAGCAGAAGCTGGGCGTGCCCCAGGTGCTCGAGATCTTCCGCGACACCTACCAGGACACGCCGTTCGACATGACGCGGTCGATCCTCAAGGTCGGGAAGGACGGCAACGCGGTCAGGAGCCCGATCGCCAACCCGTTCATGTCGAACGACTACCTCGAGGCGTTCAACATCACCTCGGAGCGGACGATCGCGTGCAAGCGCGCCACGTACCTGCAGGTCACGCAGTCGCGCGGCTGGCTCCCGAACGAGATCGGCGGCGTGGTGTGGCTCGGGTACGACAACCCGATGACGACGCCGCACACCCCCTTCTATATCGGCATCGAGCAGATGCCCGCCTCGTACATGGTGGACGGGCGCGCGAGGTTCCGGCGCGACTGCGCGTGGTGGGCCTTCCGGCAGGTGAGCCAGCTCGCGACGCTGCGGTGGCAGGAGATGGCGCGTGACATCGAGCAGGTCTGGCGGCCGATCGAGGAGAAGGCGTTCGCGGGCCAGGCGGCCTTCGAGGAGGAGGCGCTGCGCGTCTACAAGCAGGACCCGGCCAAGGCGCGCGCGCTGCTGACCAAGCACTCGCACGACATGGCCGACGCCGCGGTGGACGCCTACTGGAACCTCGCCGAGGACCTGTGGTCGAGTACACGAACTACTTCGACTGAGGGGTCAGGTCTTGCATTTCAGCATAATGCTGAAATGCAAGACCTGACCCCAACTGCTACAGCCAGTAGTCCTTCTTCTGGTCGGTTCGCTGCAGCGTGTTCGCCACCTGGCGCCCGCGGGCGAGTCCTTCGCGCGACAGCTGCCTGAGGCGCTCGCCCGTCAGCTTGCGCCCCTCGGTGGCCCAGATCGTCACGGCCCGGCCGATCGCCCAGGTGCCGCCGTAGGCGACGGCCACCTTCGGCACGATGCCGATGACCGGGAGCATCCCCGCGAGCTGCCGTGCGATTTGCCGGAAGAGCAGGCCTCCCCCGAGCACTCCGACGATCTCGCCCACCAGCTCGCTGGCCTTGCCGGCCTTGCCCGCCGCCAGCGCGATCCGGTAGCTCATCATCAACTGGTTCTTCGTGAGCACGAGGATGTCGCCGATCGTCAGCGGGACGCCGAGCACGGGAACCACCTCCGCCAACCCGGTGCTGAAGGAGTAGCCGGCGTTGGCCTTGGCCGTCTCGTCGATGAGCGCATTGAACGTGCAGGCGCGCAGCGGCGGGAACTGGCGGGCCAGTGACAGCCGCCGGTCCGGTTCGACCACCGCGAAGAGCGCCCTGGCGAGATGGTCGAGTCCATCCTCGGCGAGGCCGTCGAGGGCCAGGCTCACGGCCTCTCCCTGCGCCTGCGTCGCGCCGTGCTGGGCGCCGGTCTGCAAGACGACCTGCAGCAGGCGGACCCGGCGGTCGAGCCACGACTGCCTGGCGGCGCGCATCGCGGGAGACCAGTCCGGCCCCCGGCCCACCAGGATGACGAGGTCGGGGCCGTCCACGACGCCGCTGCCGGAGGGAGTGGCCGGCTCGATGGCGAGGTCGGCGCCGACCGGCGTCACCCACATGGCGGCCTCGGGGTGCGGACCGATGAGGAGCGCCGCGACGTCATCGGCGTCGGCGGCCGTCTCGCCCACGACGCGCACGCGGGTGGGGGCCTCCGCGTGCCGGCGGATGGCCTCGAGGTCCACCTCCCTGACGATCCGCCACAACGTGGCCAGCTGTGTGAGTCGCGGCATGCGCACCTCTCGATGCTATGATACCCCCCCGTCAGGAGCGACCCCATCATGGATCTCGCACGCTTTCCACGACGCCGCTACACCGAGGGGTGGACGCCCCTCGAGCCGATGGAGAAGCTGTCGAGGCTGCTCGGCGGCCCCGACCTGTACATCAAGCGCGACGACCTGCTCGGCCTGGCCGGCGGCGGCAACAAGACGCGGAAGCTCGAATTCCTCGTGGCCGACGCTCTCGCACAGGGCGCCGACACGCTCGTCACGGTGGGAGCGGTGCAGTCGAACCACTGCCGCCTGACGCTGGCCGCCGCGGCGAAAGAAGGCCTCAAGTGCCGCCTGGTGCTCGAGGAGCGGGTGGCCAACAGCTACCGGCCAGAGGCGAGCGGCAACAACTTCCTCTACCGCCTGCTGGGTGTCGAGTCGATCACGGTCGTACCGGTCGGAACCGACCTCGGCGCAACGCTGCAGAGAGTGGCCGACGCGGTGACGGCGGCCGGCGGCCGGCCCTACGTCATCCCGGGCGGCGGGTCCAACGCGCTCGGGGCCCTGGGATACGTGGCGTGCGCCGGGGAGATCCTCGCGCAGGCCTTCGACCGCGGGCTCCAGTTCGACCACATGGTGTGCGCGAGCGGGAGCACCGGCACCCATGCCGGGCTGCTGGCCGGGCTGGTGGGGAACAACAGCCGCATCCCGCTCACCGGCATCAACGTCCGCCGGCCCCAGGCCGAGCAGGAGCCGAACGTCCACAAGCTGGCTCACGAGGTGGCCGAGCTGCTCGGCATCCCCGGCGGGGTGCCGCGCGAGCGGGTTCGGGCGCTGGGCGACTGGGTTGGCCCCGGATATTCCCTGCCGACGCCAGAGATGGTGGAGGCGGTGCGGACGGTGGCGCGGGTCGAAGGGATCCTGCTGGACCCGGTCTACACGGGCAAGGCGATGGCGGGCCTGTTCGCGCTCGTCCGGGGGGGCGAGTTCCGGCCGGGCCAGCGCGTGCTGTTCGTTCACACGGGGGGCGCCCCGGCGCTGTACGCCTACCAGGACGTGTTGGTGTAACGGTCTTTCGAAGGAGCAGCCATCATGGTGAGACGCTCGGTGATCGCGGGGATGCTCGTGGTGGCGGTGGCGCTGGCGGTGCCCGCCTGGGCTCGACAGGCCCCCCAGGACAAGCCCAAGGAAGCGGCGGCTGCCGACCCCGTCAGCGGAAGCTGGGACGGGACCACGCAGATGGGTAGTGAAGAGATGGCGTTCTTCATGTCCTTGAGGCTCGACAAGGAGAGCGTTTCGGGGGAGATTGGGAATAACGAGGGCACCACGGGCGTGACCGGCACGTGGGTGGACGGGAAACTGACCCTCAATTTCAGCTATGTCAACGGCGAGCCCGTCGTCATGATCGGGGCGGTCAAGGAGGGCCAGCTCACCGGCAGCCTCGACCTGAACGGCGGGCAGGTTCTGACCACCTGGACCGCCAGGAAGAAGGCGTAGAGGGCGACCGCCCGTTGAACGGGGCCTCCGGCTGCTGTACGATGGTTGTTTCCGGCACTGCCGGGAACCATTGCCTTAGGCCCTGTTTCAATGTCCGAGCCCGTCGCGGCCGGCACCCCGGGCCTCGTCATCCGGGGCGCCCGCACGCACAACCTCAAGAACATCGACCTCGACTTGCCCGCGAACGCCCTGGTGGTCATCACCGGGGTGAGCGGGTCAGGCAAGTCGTCGCTCGCCTTCGACACCATTTACGCCGAGGGGCAGCGCCGGTACGTCGAGTCGCTGTCTTCCTACGCCCGCCAGTTCCTGGAGCGGATGGAAAAGCCCGACGTGGACGTGATCGACGGGGTCTCGCCCGCCATCGCCATCCGGCAGAGGAACAGCATCCGCAACCCGCGCTCGACGGTCGGCACCACGACCGAGATCCACGACTACCTGCGGCTGCTCTATGCCCGCGTCGGGCGGACGTTCTGCAGGCAGTGCGGGCAGGAGGTCATCCGCGAGAACCCGCAGGTGGTGGCCGAGCGGTTGTCTGCCCTGCCCGCCGGCACCCGCCTGATCGTCGGCTTCGACATGCCGGTCGTGGGGGGGCCGAAGGGCCGCGAAACCGACGCCGGCGAGGGCAACGAAGCCGAGGGCCATGAGGCCGAGCCGGCCGACGAGCAGGCGTTGCCGCTCGAGGCCGAGGAAAACGGCACCGGTGATCCGGGCGAGCCGGGCGACAACGGTGCCGACCCGGTGGCGGCCACGATCGACGCGCTGCGGCGGCGGGGATTCGGCCGGCTGCTGGTGGACGGGCGGACGGCCGTGCCGTTCGACGACATCGACCCGGCGCGGCTGGCGAGCCGCCAGGTGCTGTCGGTGGTCGTGGATCGGCTCAAGGTGCAGCCGGACATGATGACCCGGCTGACCGACTCGATCGAGACGGCGTACAGCGAAGGGGGCGGTGCCGCCTTCGCGCTCGAGCTGGGGGAGGGCGACGCGGCCCGGCTCCACGTCTTCTCGGAGCGGTTCGAGTGTCGCCAGTGCGGCATCCCGTACGAGGATCCGCAGCCCCGGCTCTTCTCGTTCAACAACCCCTTCGGCGCGTGCCCGACCTGCCACGGGTTCGGCAACGTGATCGAGATCGACATGGACCTGGTCATCCCCGACCCGTCGCTGTCGATCCGGGCGGGGGCGATCGAGCCGTGGACCAAGCCGCACTACCGGTTGTGCCAGGCCGAGTTGCGCAGGGCGGCGCGCCAGAATGGGGTGCGCGTCGACGTTCCCTGGGCCGACCTGGCGGAGGACGAGAAGCGCTTCGTCATCGAGGGCGACGGCGAGTACAAGGGAGTGCGCGGGTTCTTCGCGGGGCTCGAGCGCAAGAAGTACAAGGTCCACGTCCGCGTGTTCATGAGCCGCTACCGCGGGTACCAGACGTGCCCCGACTGCGGCGGCGCCCGGCTGCGGCGCGAGGCCCGCGACGTTCGCGTCGGCGAGCGCACGATCGACCGGGTCTGCGCCATGACCGTGCGCGGCGCGCTGCGCTTCTTCGCCGGCCTGTCGCTCGACCAGCGGGACGCGGCGATCGCCGAGAAGGTGCTCGCCGAGATTCGGCGCCGGCTGTCGTTCCTCGACGAGGTGGGCCTCGACTACCTGACGCTCGACCGCCTCTCGTCGACCCTGTCGGGGGGGGAGTCGCAGCGCATCAACCTCGCCACCTCGCTCGGATCGGCGCTGGTCGGCACGCTGTACGTCCTCGACGAGCCGTCGATCGGCCTGCACCCGCGCGACAACCGGCGCCTGATCGACATCCTCCGGAAGCTGCGCGACCAGGGGAACACGGTGCTGGTGGTGGAGCACGACGCGGACATGATCCGCGTGGCGGACCAGGTGGTCGACCTGGGGCTCGGCGCCGGCGAGCAGGGCGGCAAGGTGGTGTTCAGCGGGACGCTGGACGAGCTGTTGCGTGACACGCGCTCGCTGACCGCGCGCTACCTGCGGGGCGAGCTGAACATCCCCGTGCCGCGTGAGCGGCGGCGGGGCAACCAGCACCGGCTCGAGATCCTCGGCGCCAGCGAGCACAACCTGAAGCGCATCGACGTGTCGATCCCGCTCAACACGCTCACGTGCGTGACCGGCGTGAGCGGGTCGGGCAAATCGACGCTGGTGCACGACATCATCCACCCGGCGGTCAAGCGGGCGAAGGGGAGTTACGAGGGGCGGGTCGGCGCCCACCGCGGTGTCATCGGCACCGACGGGGTCAGCGACGTCGTCCTGATCGACCAGACGCCGATCGGGCGCACGCCGCGCTCGAACCCGGTGACGTACCTGAAGGCGTTCGACCCGATCCGCGAGCTGCTCGCGGCGACCAAGGACGCCCGGTCGAGGGGCCTGACCGCCAGCCACTTCTCGTTCAACGTCCCGGGCGGGCGCTGCGAGGCGTGCGAGGGGGAGGGGCAGATCCGCGTCGACATGCAGTTCCTGGCCGACGTGTTCGTGCCGTGCGAGCAGTGCGACGGCACGCGCTTCAAGCCGCAGGTGCTCGAGGTGAAGTACAAAGGCAGGAACGTCCACCAGGTGCTCGATCTGACGGTGCGCGAGGCGCTCGCGTTCTTCTCCGGCTCGCCGAAGGTCCTGCGGCGCCTGCACGTGCTCGACGAGATCGGCCTTGGCTACCTGCGCCTCGGCCAGCCGGCGACGACGCTGTCGGGCGGCGAGGCTCAGCGCATCAAGATCGCCGCGCAGCTCGCGTCGAAGACATCGGAGCGCCTGCTCTACATCATGGACGAGCCGACGACCGGCCTCCACTTCGACGACATCGCGAAGCTGCTCGCCGCGTTCCGCAAGCTCCTGCAGGCGGGCCACTCGCTGCTGGTCATCGAGCACAACCTCGACGTGCTCAAGACGGCCGATTACATCATCGACCTCGGCCCCGAGGGGGGCGACGAGGGCGGCTACCTCGTCGCGGCCGGCACGCCCGAGCAGATCGCGGCGACCCCGGCCTCGTTCACCGGCCGGCACCTCGCGCCGATTCTCGCCGACGCGCGCGATCGCCGCTCGTAACCCGGCCCGACACCGAAGGGTGGCCGACGATGTGGCAGCGCCACGGGCGGTCGGCGCCGGCCGTGATGCCCACGCGCGCGGTCCAGGCGATCTCCCGGGGGGGAATCCCGCGATCCTCCAGGTACAGGCAGGGCTTCAGCCCTGCCTCGCACAGGTCGATCCGGTTGTACCGCCTATCGATCCCCATCGCGCGCGCCAGCGCCCCCGGCCCCTTGCACAGCTCGTGATCGGGCACGACTCCGGAGCGCCGGTCGCGGGCACGCCGGCTTCGCATCAGCGGCAGCCCCTCGAGGGGCTCCAGCGCCCGCACGAGCACGGCGGCCGGGTGGCCATCCGCCTCGGTGACGACATTGAACAGGAAGTGGATGCCGTAGTTCAGGTAGACGTAGGCGTGGCCCGGCGGGCCGAACAGCGGGGCCGTGCGATGCGTGAGCCCGGCGGAGGCATGGCAGGCCGGGTCGTCCTCGCCGATGTAGGCCTCGGCTTCGACGACCGCCCCGGCCGTCAGGCCGTCGGGCGTTCGGTGCACCAGGACCTTGCCGAGGAGCTCGGACACGACCCTCAGCGTGGGACGCTCGTAGAACGCGCGCCCGAGGATCACCGGGACCCAGCGAGGCGTTTCAGCGCCCGCTCCGCGGCGCTCGCCACGCGCGCAGCCCCGTCGCCGCGCACCGCCTCGATGGCCGGGGCCTGGTCGGGGCCGCCGATGACGCCCAGCACCTCGATCAGCCGCGCCCGCGCCTCGCCCTCCGCCGTCGGCAGCGCTGCGGCCACCTGGGGGGCCACGCTGGACCCGAGCTCGACCAGATAGTCCTGCACCTGCAGTGCGGTGTCATCGCCGCCCGCGGCGTTCAGCAGGGACGACAGGTGCTGGCCGAGGCCGGCTCGCTGCAGCGCGAACGCTGCGCCGAGGACCACCTCGGTGTCGGCGCGGACGGCCTGCGCCTCGGTCACCGCCGCGGTGAGCGCGTCGCGATCGCCGGTGCGCGCCAGGCCTTCCACCGCCGCCCGCCGGGCGGCCGGTTCCTTGCGCGCCGCCGCCGCCTTGAACAGCGGCACCGAGGCGGGCGAGCCGATCCGCGCCAGCGCGTCGAGCGCGGCCAGGGCGGGCGGCTGCTTCTTGAAGTAGTCGTAGACGTGGTTCAGGGCCTCGGTCGCGCGTGAGTACCGCATCTCGCCCAGCCCCTCGATGACGGCCATGAGCACCGGTGCCTCGGGGTCGTTCAGGCCCCGCACCAGCGCGTCGCCCAGCCGTTGCACACCGGGGATCTCGCACGGGGCGGCGCACCGGCGGAACATCCGCCCCGCGGCCCTGGCCGCCGCCGCGCGGATGGGGGGCTTCGGATCGCCGAGTCGCTGGGCCAGCGCCTCGGCCGCCTTTTCGTGGGCCGGGGTCACGGTGCCCTCCACCTGGCCCAGCACGGCCAGGGCCGCAATCGTTTCGAGGCGGAGGAGCAGGTTCTCGCCAGCCAGGCGACGGGACAGCCCCTCGATGATCTCTGCGGGTACCGGCGTGACCGGCAGCGACCCCCACGAGTCCTCGAACGCCCGCGACGCCGGGTTCGATCGCGGCATCTCCACGACGAATGCGACTCGCCGTTCGCCTTGCACGCGGGTGCCCAGGTAGAGGCCAAGCTCCGCGTACATCGCCTCGCGCGCCACCCTCTCGTCCGGGTCGTTGAGCAGGACGGCGACCGGGAGGGCCGCCTCGGGGTAGCCGGCGGCCGACAACTGCCGCACGGCGTCGAGGCGGGTGCCCGCGTCCGGCGACTTCAGGTCGGCCACGACCTCGTCGAACGGCCGCGCCTTCTGCGCGGACCCGTCCGCCCACGCGACCCCGGCCGACAGCGCCACCACCGCCAGTACGCCGATCAGCCTCATCGCGATTCCCCCGTCCTCTGGACGACCGGGACCTTCACGGCCAGCGTCCTGCCCTCGCGCATCACCTCGATGCTCACCGTCGTTCCGACCTGCGCGTCGAGCAGCAGTTTCCTCAACTGCCCGTCGTCGTCGATGCGCTGGCCGTTGAAGCCCACGATGACGTCGCCGGGGCGGATGCCGGCCTGGTAGGCCGACGAGCTGCGCGTCATCTGGAGAACGACGGCCCCGCGGTTGCCCGAGATCTCGTACTCCTGGGCCAGCTCGGGGGTGAGCGTCACAAACCGCATCATCCCGATCGAGCCGCGCTGGACCTCGCCGTGGCGAATCAGGTCGTCGGCGATCCGGCGCGCGAGGTTGCTCGGCACGGCGAAGCCGATTCCCTGGTAGCCGCCGCTCTGACTGAGGATGGCGGTATTGATGCCGACCAGCTCGCCGCGGGTGTCGACGAGCCCGCCGCCCGAGTTCCCCGGATTGATCGCCGCGTCCGTCTGGATGAAGTCCTCGTAGTCGGCCACGCCGACGCCCGTTCGTCCGATCGCGCTCACGATGCCGAGCGTCACGCTCTGGTTGAGCTGGAACGGGCTGCCGATGGCGAGCACCCACTGGCCAACCTTCAGCTTCGAGGAATCGCCCCACCGGACGACCGGCAGGCCGCGGGCGGCAATCCGGATGACGGCGATGTCGGTCATCGGGTCGCGGCCGACGATCTGGCCGTGGAGTTCGCGCTTGTCGGCCAGGACGACCCGGATGTCCCTGACGTTGCCGCTGACGACGTGATGGTTGGTCACCACGTAGCCGTCGGCGGAGATGATCACGCCCGACCCGAGGCTCTGCTGGGGCTGGTAGCGGCCGCCGAACCACTCGTCGCCGAAGAACTGGCTGAAGAACGGATCGACCGCGCGCACGACCGAGGTGCTGGAGATGTTGACGATGGCCGCCGTGGCGCGCGAGGCCACCTCGCTCACGTCGGGGAGGCTGGCGGGCCCCGGCGCTGGCGGCTGCGCGGCGGGTTGGGCGGCCGCAACCGGGGCGGCCGGCGGCGCCGCGGACGAGTCGGCGGCCGAGCGCAGGTGCCCGGTGAGCACCAGGCCCGCGGCAAATCCGGCCAGGACCAGCAGGGTGGCGAGAGCAAAGCGTCTGAGCATGGTCGTGAGAGGAATGACCTCGAGGGTCGCCAGGGAACACCAGGCAGCCCTGGAGGGCTGCCCCACATGTCCGGGGGGGCTACTCGACGTCGATGCGGCGGAGCGTATCGACCTTGGGCACTTCGATGGTCAGCACGCCGTCGCGCAGGTCCGCGCTGATCCGCTCGACGTCAACGGCCTGCGGCAGGACGAAGGCACGGGCGAACCGGCCGTGGCCGCGCTCGACGCGCTCGAACCGATCGCCGGTGCCCCGCGCGGGACGCTCGCCCCGCAACACCAGCTTGCCGTCGCGGACCTGGATGTCGATGTCCGCGCGGGTCAGGCCAGACACCTCCGCGGTGATCACGTACCGGTCGGCGGTCTCGTACAGGTCCACGGGGGGCATCCACCCGGGTTCGTCCGCCCGGGCCAGGCGGTTCATGCGCTCGTGAAGCGCCAGCAGATCCTGTAGCGGATCCCATCGGGTGAAGGCCACACGCCATCGTAGCACGGAGGGGCGGCTCGCCGGGCCGCGAAGGCCGGTTGTGCTACGATGAAGATGATCGGCGCCGCCGGCTCTCCCACCTGGGGTCAGGTCTTGCATTTCAGCATTCTGCGCATGTGGCACGAGCAGGGCGGCCGGCCTCGCGGGGCCAGGCGCGCCAAATGCTGAAATGCAAGACCTGACCCCGAGGACACTACGATGCAAGCGACACGACTGCGCAAGGGCATGTTGATCAAGATGGGGGCCGACCTCTTTCGGGTCCTCGAGCTGCAGCACGTGACCCCCGGCAACCTCCGCGGGTTCGTGCGAGTGAAGCTCCGGAACATCCGGACGAGCAGCCTCGCCGACCAGAAGCTGCGGTCGGAGGACGAGGTCGATCGCGCCACGCTCGACGAGAAGTCGATGCAGTACCTCTATCGCGACGGATCGGTCTACCACTTCATGGATACCGACTCGTACGAGCAGATCGGCCTCACCGAGGAGATCCTCGGCGACGCGATGAACTACCTGGTCCCCGAGTCGGTGATCGAGATGGAGTTCTACGGGAGCGAGCCGGTCGGGATCGAGCTGCCGCAGACGGTGGACCTCAAGGTCGTCGAGACGCCGCCCGCGATCAAGGGGGCGACGGCGAGCGCGCAGCTCAAGCCGGCCACGCTCGAGACCGGGCTGGTCGTCCAGGTGCCCCCCTTCATCAACGAGGGCGACGTCATCCGCGTGAACACCGAGACGGGCGACTACCAGTCGAGGGCCTGAGGGAGCGATGGACGTCCCGCGCACGCGCCATGCCGGCTGGATCGAGGTGATCGCCGGCAGCATGTTCAGCGGCAAGAGCGAGGAACTGATCCGCCGCCTGCGCCGCGCCCAGATCGCCCGGCAGAAGGTGCAGATCTTCAAGCCGGCGATCGACAACCGCTTCGGCGACGGCCACATCGTCTCGCACAGCGAGATGCGGATCGCCTCGTGCGACGTCGCCTCGTCGCGGGCGCTGCTCGGGGACGTGGACGCCGACACCGAGGTGGTCGGAATCGACGAGGGGCAGTTCTTCGACCTGGAACTGCCGGCCGTCTGCAGCGAGCTGGCCGACCGGGGCAAGCGCGTGATCGTCGCCGGCCTCGACCAGGACTACCTGGGCAAGCCGTTCGAGCCGATGCCGCAGCTGCTCGCGATCGCCGAGTACATCACCAAGACTCTCGCGATCTGCATGGTGTGCGGCGGCCCGGCCAACCACACGCAGCGGCTCGTGGCCAGCCAGGACCGGGTGCTCCTCGGCGCCCAGGGGACCTACGAGGCGCGCTGCCGGCACTGCTTCGACCCGACCCTCGCGCAGGCCCACGAACCCGCCGCGACGTAGGGCGCCCATGGGACTCGAGCGCCTGCTGCTCGTGCTCGGGCTCGGGTTCCTCGTGGCCGACCTGCGCGCCGTCGTCGATCACCTGCGGTATTGGAAGCGGCGCCGGACGGCGCTGCTCCTGTGGCCGGCGCTCGACCCGCCGTTCTTCTCGCTCCAGCTGATCATCGGGGGGACCCTGGGCCTGCTGATGGCCTACAACCTCCTGTTCCGCGTCACCGCGGCCGAGGAGCTGTTCGGCGAGGGGATGATGTTCGTCTACTACGCCTACGCGGTGCCGCTGGCGCACCGGGTCGAGCGCGGGTTCTTCCGGGACGGCATCTGGACCGACTCGGCCTTCCTGCCGTACGACCGGGTGGGAGCAGTCAGCTGGCGCGAGGAGCCGGAGCCCGTGCTCCTGCTGGCCGACCGCGAACGGGCCCGCGCCCTCCGCCTGGTCGTGCCCGGGGAGCTCTACGGGGCGGTCCGGCGCGTGCTCCGCGACCTGATGGATCGCGGGACCATCCACTTCTCCCGCCCGGGCCTCGACCTCGGGATCAGGGAGGAGAAGGACGAGGCGTAGGCGTTTCCTGCTACTATTTGAGCGGGTATCCCCGAACACCGGCGTCCGGCAACCACGCGCCCGAGGTGTCTGCCATGGCCCCGCGATCGACCTGGAAAGGCTTCCTGAAGGTCAGCCTCGTCAGCATCCCGATCAAGGTCTACCCGGCCGCCGAGTCGTCGGCGACCCTCTCGTTCAACCAGCTCCACGGCGAGTGCCACACCCGCATCCAGCAGAAGCGCTGGTGCCCGCACTGCAACCGCGAGGTCGCCAACACCGAGCTCGTCAAGGGCTACGAGTTCGAGAAAGGGCGATTCGTCGTCCTCGAGGAGGAGGACTTCGCGAAGGTGCGGACCGAGTCGACGCGCGTCATCAACCTCGTGCAGTTCTCCGGGGAAGAGGCGCTCGACCCGATTTACTACGACCGCGCCTACTACCTGGCCCCTGACGGGCAGATGGCCGCCGGGGCCTACGCGGTCATGCGCGAGGGGATGCGGGGAAAGGTCGGCATCGGCAAGGTGGCGCTGCTCGGACGCGAGTACCTCGTGGCGGTCCGCCCGCACCGGGAGGGGCTGCTGATGTTCACCCTCCACCATGCCGCCGAGATGCGGACCCCGTCGCAGATCGACGAGTTGCGGTCGCTGCCCGACGTCAAGGGGGACGAGGTGGCGCTCGCCAAGCAGGTGATCGGCACCTTCGAGGGCGAGCTCGACCTGTCCACCTTCACGGACGAGTACAAGGAGGGGCTGCGGACGGTGATCGAAGCGCGCATCGCGGGCCAGGAAGTCAGCGCGCCGGCGGAGGTCGAGGCGCCGACCAACGTGGTGAACCTGATGGACGCTCTGCGGAAGAGCCTCGACGCGGTCAGCGCGTCCAGGAAGAAGACGGCGAAGGCCGATCTACCCGCGCGCAAGGCGCCGGCGCGGGCGGAGGGGAAGCGGAGGAAGGCCGGGTAGGTCTTACAGTCCCAGCAGCCACCCCAACGGTCCCGGACCGGGGGCGACCGGGTCGCCGATCCAGGCGGGCGGCGTCAGCCAGACGAACGCGAGAATCACGACCACCCACAGGTCGTACGGCCAGCTCGCGCGCTCGTCGGTCCAGAAGAACGCCCGCCAGAGGACCAGGGCCGCCAGCGGCAGCTTGCGCTCGGGCACGCCGTGCGTCTCGCGCCAGGTGAGGTAGATCCGGTCCGCCACCGTGACGACCGAGAGCACCAGGATCACCCAGAGCACGGCGGCCATGCGGTTGGTGAAGGCGCCGATCATGAAGAGCACGATCCGCTCGGGCCGCTCCATGAACCCCACCTTGCACTTCTCGATGATCGACTCGGCGCGCGCCCGCGTGTAGCTCGTCATCACCGAGAACATCATCGCCAGCGCCGTGATGATGACGTAGTCAACCCGGCCGAGCTTCGCGTAGAGGTAGATCAGGCCGATGAAGAGGGTGATGTCCGAGAACCGGTCCATCACCGAGTCCCAGAACGCGCCGAACGCCGTCTCCCGGTTGCGCTCGCGGGCCACCTTGCCGTCGATGTAATCGAAGATGTTGGCGGCCAGCATCACGAACCCGGCCGAGCGAAAGAGCCCCAACCCGAGCAGCCACGCGGCCGTGATGTTGACCATCATCCCGACGAAGGTCAGGACGTTCGGCGAGATCCCCAGCGCGACGCAGGCGGAGATGATCGCGCGCAGGGGGAACGAGCAGGCCTTGCCGACGATGCCGGTGAACGTCATGAGGCGAGCGGTGCCTATAATTGGAGGAGCGGGAACCGCGCCGGGAAACGCGCCATCTTAGTCCATGCCCATCCAGGAACTCAAGAGCCGGATCGACCGGTTGCCCGAGCAGCCCGGCGTCTACCTGTTCGAGAACGCCGCCCGCGAGACGATCTACGTTGGAAAGGCGCGGTCGCTGCGGGACCGAGTCCGCAGCTACCTGGGGGCGCGAGGGACCAGCGCCAAGACGGACGCGCTGCTCGACGAGGCCAGCGGCGTCGAGGTGATCGTCACCGATTCGGTGGTCGAGGCGCTGGCCCTGGAGAACAACCTCATCAAGCAGCGGATGCCCCGCTTCAACATCCTGCTGCGCGACGACAAGAACTACCCGTTCCTCCAGCTCACCGTCACCGAGGAGTACCCGCGCATCCGGGTCGTCCGGGGCGTCGAGCGTGACGGGAACGTCTACGCGGGTCCCTTCATGCCGGCCAGCCTCGCGCGCCGGACGATGGGGCTCGCGCACCGCCTCTTCGGGGTCCGGTCCTGCAACGAGGAACTGAACGGCCGGAGGCCGCGCCCTTGCCTGGAGTACGACATCAAGCGCTGCCTGGCGCCCTGCGTCGCCTCCATCTGTCCGCCCGACCAGTACCGGCGGGCGGTCGAGGATGCCCGGCTGTTCCTCGAGGGACGGACGGACGAGCTGGCCGCGCACCTGCGCGAGCGGATGACGCGTGCCGCGATGGAGGAGCGGTTCGAGCAGGCGGCGCAGCTCCGCGACGCGATGCACACGGTCGAGACGCTGCGGGACCGCCAGCAGAAGATGGCGGGCGTCGAGCTGGGCGACCGCGACGTGTGGGGCGTGAAGCTGGGGACGGCCGGTGCCGCCATCCAGGTGTTCGAGGTCCGGCGCGGCCGTGTCGTGGAGCGGATCACCCTGAACAGCGACACGGATGGGGCCGGGGCCCTTTCCGGCGGCGACCTGGCGGTGTCCGAGCTGCTCGAGGCCGCGATTCCGCAGTTCTACGAGGAGCGCGAGATCCCGCCCGAGATTCACGTCCCGGCCGGGCTCTCCGAGACCGAAGCGACCGAGGCGTGGCTGGGCGAGCGGGCTGGACGGCGGGTGCGCCTGATCGTGCCTCAGCGGGGCGGCAAGCGCGCGCTCCTCGAGCTGGCCACCCGCAACGCGTCGCTCGCGTACGAGTCGCGATTCAACCACGAGCGTGCCGCCAATTACGACGGCCTCGACACGCTGCGGGCCGCCCTCGGCCTGCCCGCCTTCCCCCGCCGGATCGAGTGCTTCGACATCTCGACGATCCAGGGCAGCGACACCGTCGCGTCGATGGTCGTGTGCGAGGACGGCCGGATGACCCGCTCGGCCTACCGGAAGTACCGGATTCGCGGCGATGGATCGCGCTTTCTCGACGACTTCGCGGCGATGGAGCAGGTCGTGCGGCGCCGGTACCGGTCGGTTCTCGAGACCGGGGCGGACGGTCCGGACCTGATCGTCATCGACGGCGGCAAGGGGCAGCTCGGGGCGGCCTACGCGGCCCTGGAGGAACTGGGGCTCTCGAACCTGGTCGCGGTCGGCCTCGCCAAGAAGGAAGAGCTGGTCTTCACCCGCGACCGGGACGAGCCGCTGGCCCTGCCGCGTGGGGGCGCCGCGCTGCGCCTCCTCCAGATGATCCGAGACGAGGCGCACCGCTTCGCGGTGGCCTTCCACCGGCAGTCGAGGCGATCGCGCGACCTGGCCTCCGAGCTGGACGCGATCCCCGGGATCGGTCCGCGGCGGCGCCGGGCGCTGCTGGCGGCGTTCGGCAGCCTTGCCGCCGTCCGCCGCGCCAGCCGCGAGCAGCTCACGCCGATCGTCGGAGCCCGCGCCGCCGACGCGGTGCTGGCCCACTTCGCCGGACAACGGTAGGGCGAGAATTCAGCCTTGCCCTGCGAGCCGGGGCAGATGTGTTAGCCTGATGGACTTGGCCGGGGACGCCGGCCCTGCTGTGAACCTCGATATCGCCGCCCTCTTCATCTCGTTCGTGGCGCTGCTGCTGTCGTTGACGGTCCACGAGGCCGCCCACGCGTGGGCCGCCGACCGTCTCGGCGACCCGACCGCCCGCGCCCTGGGAAGGCTCTCGCTGAATCCGCTGGTGCACGTGGACCCGCTGGGCACGCTGGTGTTCCCGCTGGTCGCGATGGTGACGGGCGCGCCGCTGATCGGGTGGGCGAAGCCGGTGCCGATCGCCCCGTGGCGGTTCGACCGGCCGCGGCAGGCGAGCATGCTCGTCGCAGTGGCCGGCCCGCTGAGCAACCTGGCGCTGGCGTTTGCGGCCGCGGTCGCGCTGCGGCTGCTGCCGCTGGAGGCCCTCGCCACCCTCGGGCCGGCCGGCCAGGCGGCCGCCTCTGACAGCCGGATCCTGGCTCCCGTGGCGCGCCTGGCGTGGGGCGTGCTGTCGATCAACCTGCTCCTGGCGATCTTCAACCTGCTGCCGATCCCGCCGCTCGATGGCAGCAGCGTGCTGGGCGGCCTGCTGCCCGAGCGTGCGGCCGCCGGCCTCGATCGCCTTCGTCCGTACGGCTTCCTGCTGCTCTACGCGCTGCTGCTCTCCGGTGGCTTCAGCGCGATCGTCAGCCCGCCGTACCACCTGTTGCTGTCGTGGCTCACATGAAACCGCGCGTCGTGTCGGGAATGCGCCCGACGGGTCAACTGCACCTGGGACACCTGGTCGGGGCGCTGCGCAACTGGGTGCGCCTGCAGGACCAGTACGAGTGCTTCTACTTCGTTGCCGACTGGCACGCCCTCACCAGCGAGTACGCCGACCCTTCGGGCATCACCGCCAGCGCCCTCGACAACGCCGCGGACTGGCTGGCTGCCGGCCTGGACCCCGGGCGGAGCACGCTGTTCGTGCAGTCGCTCGTACCGGAGCACGCGGAACTCTATCTCCTGTTGTCGATGACGACGCCGATCCCGTGGCTGGAGCGGGTCCCGACCTACAAGGAGCAGCGGGAGCAGCTCTCGGACAAGGACCTGTCGACCATCGGGTTCCTCGGCTACCCGCTGCTGCAGGCGGCCGACGTGGCGATCTACGACGGGACGCACGTGCCGGTGGGGGAGGACCAGATCCCGCACCTCGAGCTGTCGCGCGAGGTCGTGCGCCGCTTCAACAACTTCTACGGGACGCGGCTCGGCATGCAGGACGGCGAGCCGATCATCGAGCCGGTGCTGGTGGAGCCGCAGGCACTCCTGACGACCGTGCCGCGGCTGCCGGGCCTCGACAACCGGAAGATGAGCAAGAGCTACGGCAACGCCATCGACCTCTCCGACACGGCCGAGGACGTGCGGAAGAAGGTGATGTCGATGTACACGGACCCGAAGCGGGTGCGCGCCGACATCCCGGGGACGGTCGAGGGGAACCCGGTCTTCGTCTACCACGACGCCTTCAACGCCAACCTGGAGGAGGTGGAGGACCTCAAGGCCCGCTACCGCCTGGGGAAGGTCGGCGACGTCGAGGTGAAGAAGAAGCTGATCGCCGCGGTGAACGGCGTGCTCGAGCCGATGCGCCAGCGGCGTGCCGAGGTGGCCGCCCGCCCCGGCTCCGTTCGCGACCTGCTGTTCGAGGGCTCGCGCCGCGCCCGTGCCATCGCGCAGGAGACGATGGCGCGCGTCCGCGACGCGATGAAGATCAGGTACTGATGGATAGCCTGGCCGACGTCTTCGAGTCGTCGATCGACAGCTACGCGGTGAAGCTCGACAACTTCGAGGGGCCCCTCGATCTGCTCATCCACCTGATCAAGCAGAACGAGGTCAGTGTCTACGACATCCCGATCGCGCTGATCGCCGGGCAGTACCTCGAGTACCTCGCGTTGATGCGCGAACTGGATCTCGACCTGGCGGGCGAGTTCGTCGTGATGGCCGCGACGCTCATTCACATCAAGTCGCGGATGCTGTTGCCGCGGCCCGATCCCGCGCAGGAGGACCCGGAGGAGGACCCGCGCGAGGCGCTCGTGCGGCGGCTGCTCGAGCACCAGCGCTACAAGCAGGCGGCCGAGCTGCTGCACGAGCGCGAGACGCTGCGCGAGGCGCAGTGGCAGCGCCCCGACGAGCGCGTGGCGCCGATCGCCGGCGAGGAGTACGAGCCCGAGCTGGAGGTCGACCTCTTCAGCCTGATCGCCGCCTTCAGGTCGGTCCTGGAGCGCGCCAAGCACCGGCCGAAGGTCGTGCTCCCGGCCGAGCAGGTGTCGATCGAGTCGCGCATCGAGCAGTTGCTGGCGCGGCTGTCCGACACGAAGGGGTGCGGGTTCGAGGACCTGTTCGAGGACGTGTCGGCCAAGGGCGATCTGATCGTGACCTTCCTGGCGCTGCTGGAGATGATCCGGCTGAGGCTGGTGCGGGTCTTTCAAGCCGGGTCGTTTGGCGCG
The DNA here is from genome assembly GCA_963813585.1 of uncultured Acidobacteriota bacterium. Lineage (GTDB taxonomy): Bacteria > Acidobacteriota > Vicinamibacteria > Vicinamibacterales > Fen-181 > JARKSS01. Next base: position 3,846,269 of record CAWEZL010000001.1, on the reverse strand, counting down.
ATCCGCATCTACAGGCAGGTGGCGTAGTGGACAGCGAAGAGACCGATCCCCTGCCGGATCAGCCCGGCGAAGCGGGGCAGGCGTCCTCGCCTGTCGCGCCGGAGGCGGAGGCGCCCCAGACGGTCCCGGTCGGCCAGGCGTCCGCCGAGCTGAAAGCGATCATCGAGGCGTTGATCTACGCCTCGCCCGACCCGTTGACCCCCAAAACCCTCTTCAAGGTGCTCGAGTCCGAGCCGCGCGAGGACGTGCAGGCGTCGCTCGGCGAACTGCTTCGCGACTACGCGGACGGCCGCGGCGGGCTGCACCTCGTGGAGGTGGCGGGCGGCTACCAGATCGTGACCCGCCCCGAGCTGTCGGAGTGGGTGCGGCGCCTGTTCCACGAGCGCAAGACGCAGAAGCTGTCGCTCGCGGCGCTCGAGACACTGGCCGTCATCGCCTACAAGCAGCCGATCACGGCCCCCGAGCTGACCGAGATCCGAGGCGTCAACACCGCCGGCGTCATCGCCACGCTGCTCGAGCGCCGGTTGATCAAGATTGCGGGGCGCAAGCCGGTGGTCGGGCGCCCGTTCCTCTACGCGACGACGCGCGAGTTCCTGATCCGCTTCGGCCTCCGCGACCTCGACGACCTGCCGAGGATCGAGGACATGGCCGAGATCCTGGGCTTCGAGGCACCGCTGGGCCTCGCCGAGGCCGGGCCGACGGAGACGCTCCTGCCGCTGGACGAGGGACCCGATCCCGACCGCACGCTGGACGCTCCGCCGCCGGAGGAACCCATCCACTGATGCTCGTCCGCCTCCAGAAGATCCTGTCGTCGGCCGGCGTGGCCTCGCGCCGCGCCGCCGAGCGGCTGATGACCGAGGGCCGGGTCTCGGTCAACGGCGAGGTCGTGCGAGAGTTGGGCTCGCGGGCCGACCCGGAGGCCGATGACATCCGCGTGGACGGCCGCCCGACCGGCCGCGCCGCCCGCCGCCTGTACCTGCTGCTGAACAAGCCCCGCGGCTACGTCACCACGCGATCGGACCCGGAAGGGCGCCAGACCGTCCTCGATCTCCTCCCCGACGTCCGCGAGTACGTGTTCCCGGTCGGCCGCCTCGACTACGATTCCGAGGGCCTCCTGCTGCTCACCAACGATGGTGACCTGGCCGCCGGCCTGACCCACCCGAGCCACGAGGTGCCGCGTGAGTACCACGCGCGGGTGCGCGGCGTTCCCGACGACCATGCCCTCGAGCGGCTGGCCAACGGCGTCACGCTCGACGGGCACCGCACCGCGCCGGCGCACGCCGTCCTGCTCGAGCGCGGCCTGGGCCAGGCGGGGGACCAGTCGCTCGTGTCGCTCACGCTGTACGAGGGGCGGACGCGCCAGGTCCGGCGGATGCTGGAGTCGGTCGGCCACCCTGTCGTTCGCCTTCGCCGCGTCCGAATCGGCCCGATTGCCGACGCCAGACTACCGCTCGGCCGATACCGGCACCTCTCGCCGGGCGAGGTCGACGCGCTGCGCCGCGCCGTTCCTTCGCGGCCGCGGCGAAACGGGGGTTAGAATTACGTTGTGCGCAGATCGGTCCTCGCGCTTGCTGTCCTCGTGTCGTCGGTCGTGCCCGCCGGGAACGCCGTCGCCAGTCAACAACCCGCCGGCCTCGTGGTGCCCGGCGGCTACGCGTCGTTCGCCCAGGCGCTGAACGTCAGCGCGACCCTGCCGCGCGCTCGCGTGATGCTCGCGGCCATCCGCATCCTCTGGGAGGTCCCGGAGGGCGCGAATCCGGCCGCGGACCGCCGGCGGGCCGCGATTCTCGAGTACCTCCGGGCTGCCGACCAGGGGGCGGCTGCGCGGCCGCCCGCCCCTGGCGAGGACGTGCCCGGCTTCCTGCCGGCGGACGCCTGGACCGGCCTCCTGCGCGAGATCGGCACCGCCGGCGCTTCGCCGTTCACGGCGATCCTGCAAAACCGGCGCGCCGCCCTCCTGTATCACGGCGTCGCCGCGCTCGACACCGAGACCCGCGACTACCTCGGCGGCAACCCGAAGCTGCTGGAGGCGATTTCGCGTGAGGACCGGGTGGCCATCTTCGCCACCTTCGGCCGCAGCTTCCACGTGCGGGGTGGCCGTGTCGAGCCGCCCGGCGGCGCGGAGGCCGCTCCCCTCTGGGAGGCGACGGCAGGTGAAACGCTGGCCGAGCCGGACGCCTTCATCCCGCGCGCGCTCGACCGGAACGGCGGCCGCTTCGCGCTGCTCTACGACGGCCTCGCCCACATGGAGGAGCCGGCCCGCCGCTTCGCGCTCGGCCTCCGGTTCACGCCCGCGCGCAGGATCGAGCGGTTCCAGACGTTCTACGAGGCGGCGGCAGCGCCCCTCCGCACCTGGCAGCCGCAGCAGCGGCCGTTCGATCGGGTGCCGTTCGACGCGGTGCACCTGCTCCTGTCCACCCGCTTCGCGGCGGACGGCCAGTTGGCGGGTCCCGCGTGGCCGCCACTGTGGAGGGCGGTGTTCGACCCGTTCGTGGATCCCGAGACGGCGCTGGCGAGCCTCGGAAACGAGGACCTGTGCGACGCGGCGAAGATGCTCGAGATCGTGGGCGTCGCCGACTCCGGCGAGCGCGAGCGGCGCGCGCGAACCTGGCTGCTCGCCCAGCGCATCTTTCGCCGGCCCACGCGCCAGTCGGCCCGCGACCTGTTGCCGACGCTGAAGGCCGTCGCCCGCTACCCGAGCCTGTTCGTGACGCTGGAGCGCATGGGCATCGAGGCGCTCCCGACCTACGTGGCCGCGGTGCAGGCCGCCGACCGCCTCGACTCGGCCGATCGCCGCTTGTGGCTGTTCCAGGCCTCGCTGGCCATTCTCGAACGAGTGCGTGCGGCGCGGGCGGTCGACGCGGCCACGGCCGATGCGCTCGTGCGGGTGCTGTGCGCCGCGACGCCGGAGGGCGGCGACCCGTATCGAGGTGCGATCGCACGCTGGATCGAGCGCGACCTGCTCGCCGCGGCCGGACGCCCGGTGCTGCCCCCCGACCTCACCGCAACGGATCGCCCGGTCGAGACGCACCTGCTGGCCGCGATGGCCGGCTCGGTGGCGTCGCTCGCGAATACGAACCTCTTGGCGCTGCCGCCCATCGAGTGGGAGGGCCTGACGTACCGCCTGGACCCGGGTGTCTCGACCCTGCGGCGGGTCGTGGCGGTGCGCGCCCGGCAGGGGGGCCCTTCGCTCGACGGCGTGCTGGTGGTTGCGCGGCTGGCCGACGCGATGGCCTCCGCCGCGTCGCGTGATGCCGCGATCGCCGCGGCGGAGCAGTTGCCGGCTGCCGCCGCGGCACTGCGCGAGCAGGCGTCCGAGGGGCGGCGACGGGTGTCGGTGGCGGGCGACGATCCCGACCTGGACCGCCTGGTCGCTCGCGCCGCCGACGAGGCGAAACGGCTGAAACCGAACGACCCGAAGGCCGCGGCGAGCCTCGCACGGCCCCTCCAGGAAGCGGTGGACTCGTACCTCGCCGAAGTGCTCGGCGCCATCGTCTACGCGCCGCACCTGGGCGAGCCGGACAGCCCGGCGTTGCTCGCGGGGGATCCGTCGGCGGTGCACGACTTCCGCTTCTTCCAGCCGGCGATGGAACTGGGCCGCCGACCCGCTTGGCAGGTTCCGGTCGAGGTTCGCGATCGCCAGGTCGCGTGGGGCGTGAGCGGTTCGCTCGTCAACCTGGATGCGGCGATCGGCCGCCTCCTGCTCCGGCGGGCGTTCACCGAGACACTCCCGCCGCCGCCCGCGCTGTCGGACCCCGAGCGGCAGACCGTCACCGAGGCGGCCGTGCTCGCCACGCCGCACGACTCGACGGAGGCCGCGCGCGAGAGCCTGCTGGCCGCCGTCCAACGGGGGAGACAACGGGTGGAGGCGCTGGGCGTACCTCCGGACGAGATCGATCGGCTGGCCGCCGACGTCGAGCTGGATGAGTGGCGCAGGCAGGCGCTCGCCTGGACGGTCGCGAACGAACCGGCGCGGCGCCTGGAGTTCCTGTCGCTCGGCGAGCTGGCGCGGGCCGGCGGCCTGGATGCGCTCCGGCAGGCGGGCATCGACGCGTGGGGGACGTCCGAGTTCGCGCGCGACGGCGCGCTGGTGGCGCGGTATCCTGTCCGCCTGGAATGGACGACCATCGCGGGCCGGCGCGGCGTGCGCGCCGTCGCATCGCTCGTGCCGGACCTCGCCATCGGTCTCGCGGAGAGGTCGCGGCAGATGGGGCTGCCCGCCGCCCTGACGCCCGGCCTCCTCCTGGTCGCCACGCAGCGGTTCATCGAAACCGCGCAGACCGCGCACGCGGATGACTGGCTGACGCTGGTGTCGCACGCGCGGTCGGTGGCACGGGACGGGATCGAGGACTACGTGGCCGCGCTGACCGTCTCGGGCCCCCTCGTAACCGACCCCCTCACGGAGTCAGGTCCTGCAGACCCGACCCCAATCCGGGAGGACTGACCCTTGCGTTCCTGCTCACTCCGACGGGCGGCGGGTTCCGCCTGCGTCGCCGCACTGCTTGCCGTCGCCCCGACACTCGCACAAACACCGGCCCCGGCCGTGACCTTCGTCTACCCGACCGACGGGGACTACGTCAGCGGGCCGATCATGCTCAAGGCGGCCGTGCAGCCGCCTGAGCTTCCCGTCAAGAGCCTCAGCCTGTTCGCCGACGGGAAGCTGGTGTGCACCGTCGAGCGCCCCCCGTACGAGTGCCCGTGGGACGCAGGCCGGCGGGTCGTCGAGCATGCGCTGCGCGCCGTTGCGGTCATGTCCGACGGGCAGCGCCTCGCTCGCGGCGTTCGCACCCGCGGCGTGCCCTACACCGAGGCGGTGGACGTGGACGTCGTGCAGATCACCGCGAGCGTCACCGACGGCGGCGGCCGCTTCGTGAAAGGGCTGGCCCGGCAGAAGTTCCGCGTGTTCGAGAACAACGTGGCCCAGGACGTCAGCTACTTCGCCGCCGAGAACGTGCCTCTGGAGATCATTGTCGCCGTGGACGTGAGCGGCAGCATGACCGACGCGATGCCCCAGCTCAAGCAGGCGACCAAGAAGTTCCTGTCGGCCCTGCGCCCGAACGACCGCGTGACCCTCATCGGCTTCAACGACAACGTGTTCACGCTCGCCCGGCCGGGCGTGGACCTCGCCGCGCGCCTGCGGGCGGTGGACCGCCTGGCGCCGTGGGGCGGGACCGCGCTCTACGACGTGATCGTCCAGGCGGTGGACCAGCTCGGTCGCCAGCCCGGCCGCCGGGTGCTGGTCGTGTTCACCGACGGCGAGGACTTGAACAGCCACGTCGCCGTCGAGGTCGCCGAGGGCCGCCTCGAGGCCAGCGACGTCGTCCTCTACCCGATTGGCCAGGGGCGGGCGGTGGCGGGCGCGAAGTCGCTCAAAGAGGTCCTCGAGCGGCTCGCGCACAAGACGGGTGGCCGCGCGTTCTTCCAGGAAGCCGAGCAGCTCGACGGCGTCTTCGCCAACATCCTGGAGGAGCTTTCCAACCAGTATCTGCTCGGGTACGTCCCGAGGAACCCGCGTCGTGACGGCGCCTGGCGCGCCGTCCGCGTGGAGGTGCCCGATCGCGGCCTGCGGGTACGCGCGAGGCAGGGCTACCGCCTGATGCCACGCTGAACCCGTAGCGCAGGGCTTCAGCCCTGCGAGAGGCACCCCGTAGCGCAGGGCTTCAGCCCTGCGAGAGGCCACTATGTTCCTCTCTTCTCGAACCATCTCCGTGACCGCCATCGCCGCGTCCTGCCTTGTCATCGGCGCCGGGGCGGCGCAGCAGCCCCCGGCATTCAAGGCGCAGGTCGAGGTCGTGCCGCTCGATCTCGTCGTGCTCGACGCCGAAGGCCGGCCCGTTCCCAACCTGGCCACCGACGACTTCGTCGTCACGGTGGACGGCCGGCCCCGGAAGGTCGTGACCGCCCGGTTCCTCTCCTCGGCCGCGGCTGGATCGGCCCAGCCGGACCCGGCGCGCAAGGGCGGCTGGGATATCGACGCCGCGTTCGAGAGCGTCTACGTCGGCAACGACCGGGATCCGAGGGCGGAGGCGAGCCCGGCCCGGACCGTGATGATTGCCATCGACCAGAGCGGGTTCGGCACGGCGGCGGGGCGCACCGCCGCCACGGCAGCCAGGGGCCTGCTCGACCTGCTGCACCCGAACGACCGGGTCGGCCTCGCCGTCTTTCCGCCCCCCGGGCCCTTCGTCCGGCCGACGCGCGACCACGAACGCGTGCGCCAGGCCCTCGGGCAGGTCGTCGGCGCCGCCGAGGCACGGCCAACCGGCGAGGTCCAGATGAACGTCGCCGACGCCCTGACCTGGAGCGGCGGCGACAGCATGTCGCGCGGCCCGATCATGCAGAAGGTACTGCTCCGTCACGGCCGCCGACACCTGCCAGCAGACGCTCGACCAGGTGTCCTCGGAGGTGGCGGCCTACGCGCTGCGGCAGAGCCTGACGACGCTGCGGGGCCTGGAGGACGTCGTCCGCGCGACCGCGATCGACGGGACCGCGTCCGCCATCGTGGTCGTGAGCAGCGGGCTGTACGCCAGCGGCCGCGCGGCGCAACTCGGCGTGGACGACGACGTGCAGAGCCTCGCGCGGCTGGCGGCGTCCTCGCGCGCGATGCTCTACGCGCTGTACGTCGAGTCGGGGTTCCTCGACCGCGATTCCATGGAGAGCGCGCGGATGGCCGGCTTCTCGACTGAGGATGGCGACATGCGCCTCGGCGGACTGAGGCAGCTCGCGGGGATGGCCGGAGGCACCGTGACGCGGGTGGCGGGAGGAAGTGACGAGGGTTTCCGGCGCGTGTCGATGGAGTTGTCCGCCTACTACCTCCTCGGTCTCGAGAGCCAGGCCTCGGACCGGGACGGGCGGCGGCACCGGCTTCGGGTGACGGTGAATCGGCCTGGAGTGACCGTGCGCAGCCGAGAGGATCTCTATCTGCCGTCTGCGAAGAAGCTGACCGGCGAGCAGGCGCTGCGCGAGGCGCTCGGCGAGCCCGATCTCGCCCGCGACTTGCCAATCCGCCTCTCGACCCAGGTGATGCGCGAGCCGGGAACCGACAAGGTGCGGCTCCTGATCAGCGCCTCGATCGCCCGCGACGTGACGTCACCGGCCGACATACGCGTCGCGTACTCTGATCAGGGGGGCCGGGAAGACCGCGACCGAAGGGATCAGCGAGGTCCAGAAGCGAACGCTGCCGGTGGTCGGCAGCGGGCCGGATGCCACGCTCTCGTATCTCGAGACGGCGCAACTCACGCCCGGGCGATATCTCCTGCGCCTGGCCGCGCTTGACGGGAAGGACACCCTGGGCAGCGTGGAGCAGGTGGTGGACGCGGCGCTCACGAGCGGGGAAGGGTTGACCTTCAGCGACCTGCTGCTGACCGACCCGCTGCGGCGCGCAGAGAACGTGTTCACGCCGGTCGCCGACGGGCGGATCACGGGGGACGCGCTCGAGGCGTTCCTGGAGATCTACCCCGGGGACGTGAAAGAGGTGCCGAGCGTGGCCTTCGAGGTTGCCGACATTCCTGGCGGGCCGCCGATCATCCAGGGGGCGGTCTCCCCCGAGAAGCGGGACGGCGGCCGGCTGGTCGCCGGCGTCAGCCTCGAGTTGCGCACGCTGCCACCGGGCGTGTACATCCTGAACGCGCGGGCGCTCGACGGGGAGCGCCTGCTCGGACGGCTGAGCCGTCCCTTCCTGCTCGATCGTCTGACCGGCAGCGCGGCGGCGGGCCCGCGTGCGGCCCTGGCCTTCGCGAGCACCGGCGGCCTCGTGAAGGGGTTCTCCCGGGAGGACTCGCTCCGGCCGGACGCCCTCGGCTACTTCCTGAACCGGCTGACCGCGTCCGAGACGGCGCCGACGGGCGAGGAGGTGACGGCGGCGACGGCGTCGCTTCGCAGCGCCCGCTTCGACGAGGCCCTCGCGAAGCTGCCCGGGCAGTCGGACGTGCTGTCGGTCGTGTTCCTCAAGGGGCTCGCCCTGCTCGGCCAGGGCCAGCTCGAGCCGGCGGCGGCCCAGTTCCGGGCCGCCCTCCGTATCTCCAGCGATTTCCTCCCCGCTGCCTTCTACCTCGGCGCGTGCTACGCCGCTGGCGGCAGGGACAGGGAGGCGGTTGGAGCCTGGCAGACCTCGCTCGTCTCGGAGGCCGACTCGCGGATCATCTACGAGGTGCTCGCCGACGCGCTGCTGCGGCTGAACGACGGCAAGCAGGCGGAGGCGATCATCGCGGAGGCGCGTGAACGCTGGCCCGGGGACGAGGTGTTCATCCCGCGGCTGGCCGCCGCGAAGGTGCTGCTGAACCAGCGCGCCGAGGCGCTGGCCGTGCTCGAGCCCTACCTCGAACGGCACCCCACCGAGAGCGAACCGCTGTTCCTGGGGATCCGGCTGCTCTACGAGGCCCACGACAGCGGGAAGCCCCTGAAGGGGGTGGCCGAGGACCGCGGCCTGGCCAAGCGGTTGGGCGAGGCATACCGCGCGGCCGGCGGCGCGAACCAGCTGCTGGTTGCTCGCTGGATTGCCGCGATGACGAAGTAGCGCGGGGCTTCAGCCCCGCGGAGGCCAAGAAGAGGTAGCGCGGGGCTTCAGCCCCGCGGAGGCCAAGACGAGGTAGCGCGGGGCTTCAGCCCCGCGGGACTGCTGCACGAGGGCCAAAAAAGAGGGCCGCGCGACCGATGTCGCGCGGCCCTTTCTGGTTCAGAACCCGCTGGCGGCAACCCTGAAGGGTTGCCCTACCGGTCAGAACCCGCGGGCGGCAACCCTGAAGGGTTGCCCTACCGGTTTAGAACACGAACTTCACGCCGACGCGCGCCGAGATCGGCGACTGGTACCCGTTGTCCATGAGGAACCGCGGGTCCTTGTCGAGTCCGCTGACCAGCGGTCCGAAGTCTACGCGGCCGGCGTAGAAGTCGGTTTCGACGAAGTTCACGCCGTTCGAGTACGGCATGCTGACGTACCGGTTGGTCGCGGTCTTCTGGTTGAACAGGTTGAACACGTCGACCATGACCTGCACCTGCTTGGCGCCGCCCAGCCCGAACGCATGCCGGAGGCTCATGTCGGTCTGCGAGTACATCGGCATCCGGCCGCCGCCCCCACGACCCAGGTACTGCATCGGGAAGTTGTTGGGCGGGATGACCGTGATTTCCGGCGAGACCGGGATGCCGGTGGCGACGTACTGGTTCAGGCCCAGTGAGGTACCGAAGGGCAGCTGGTAGATGAACTGCACCTTGCCCTGGTGCGGCCGGTCGGTGGCCAGCGCGCCGTACTCGGCCTTGCCGTCCTGGTTGAACATCATGATCGGGTAGTCGAACGCGCGGCCGACGTTCGGGTCGGTGCGCCCGTTCTCGTCCGACTGCGACAGCCCGGAGTAGTTGCCATACAGGCGGCTCCACATGTAGCTCGCCCGCAGGTACCAGTTGTTCGACATGTTCTTCGACACGGCGAACTCGACGGCATCGTAGTCGCGCTTCGCCTTCGGGTAGGCGATGTCGTAGATGTTCCCGGCGACGTCGTAGACCTTGCTCGCCAGCCCGTAGCCGGGGTTGGCGACGATGTAGATCTCGTTCTGGTCGGCGTCGAGCGTGCCCACGTCCTCGATGCCGCGGGCGAGCCGCTTGTGGACGTAGCGGGCGCTGAGCGCGATCTGGTTGCTGAGCTGGTGCTCGAGGCCCAGCGAGGCCTCCTGCATCTTCATCGGCTTGAGGTCCGGGTCGATCGCATCGGGTCCGAGCGACACGTGCCGGAAGTCGACCGACGGGCGGATCATCGCGCCCTCGCAGGCGGGCGGGCAGTTCGGGCTCGCCGCCAGCGCCTCGGGGTTCGGGTTGTCGAGCGCGTAGTACCACTCGATCCACTTGTCGCCGCCGAACGAGCCGCGCGGCAACTGCAGCTTGAAGATGTCGTAGAACACGCCCCACGAACCGAACGCCTTCCACTTGCCGTCGCCCTTGATGTCATAGGCGAAGCCGAGGCGAGGCGCGATCTTGTCGGCGAAATTGAACTCGACGGCGTACTTCGGGTACCCGGCGCCGGTGATGTAGGTCGGCACCCGCTCGCGCTCGGTGCGCAGGCCGAGGTTCAACGTCAGCTTGTTGCTCACCGTCCAGGCGTCCTGGATGAACAACCCGACGTTGGTCGTGCTGACGTCACCCTCGGTGACGAACCCCATCTCGGGATACGTCGCGTTGCTGCGGACCGAGTAGTAGCCGTACTGGCCGCCGACCGTCTGGCCGGCGTAGGGGAGACCGACGCCCCAGCGGATGGTGACGCGGTTGCCCAGCTCGCCGTTGAGGACGTTGTTGCCCACGCGGTCGAGCTGGACGCCACCCTTGAAGGTGTGCTGCCCGCCGAAGTTGGCGTAGTAGGTGCTGTCCACCTGGAAGTTCAGGCGGGTCTGCTGGTCGCGGGTGCTCGAGCTGTTCGTGAAGACGTTGGCGTAGCCGCTGCTGTGCTGGTACTGCTCCGGCACGCCGGCCATGCCCACGTTGCTGTACCAGTAAGTGTACCGGTCAACGGCCGGCACGCCGTCGTTGATCCGGTCCGAGAAGTAGTAGCCGGCGCGCAGGCCGACGAAGAAGTTCGACTTCACGATCCAGTCCGCGGTGCCCGCGACGCTCCAGTTCGGGGTCGTCAAGTCGATGCCGAAGTTGGTCGTCGGCGCGTTGGTGCCGGCCAGGAGGGGGAGCTGCCCCTCGGTCTTCGACCAGCTGTTGTTGTAGGCGATGCGCGTGCGGAGGCTGTTGCCCCACTGGCCGGTCGTGTTCCCCGAGATGTTGTGCCCCATCACCTTCTGCTCCTTGCTGAAGGTGTTGGCTCTCGGGTTGTTGGCGGTCGTCGGGCTGACGTCGCGCGTCGTCTTCGTGAAGCGCGGCTGGTAGGCGCCGAAGAACCAGATTTTGTTCTGGAGGATCGGGCCGCCCAGCGAGAGGCCCGGATCCATCCGGCTCCACGAGTCCTCCTGGTACGTGTGGTACTCGGCCACCCGGCTGTTGTTCGGGTTGGTCCGCAGGGTCGGCCTCGCGCCGCCATCGAGGACGTCGCCCTCGAAGTACCCGAACAGGTTCCCGTGGAAGCTGTTGGTGCCGCTCTTGGTCATCGCGTTGACGACGCCGCCCGTGGCACCGCCGTACTCGGCCGTGTAGCCCGACGACTTCACCTGGACCTCCTCGAGGAAGTCCACGATCAGCGCCTTGCCCGACGTGCCGTTCTGCAGGTTCGTGGTCTCGACGCCGTCCACGATGTACCGGTTCTCACCGGCGCTCGCGCCGTCGATCGAGAGGCCGCCCAGCTTGGACTCGCTGTTGGCGCCCGGGGCCTGCGTCACGACCGACGTGAAGTCGCGGCCCTTGGGGAGCATGTCGATCTGCTCGTCGCGGATGCTGGTCGCGCGCGCGCTCTGGCGAACGTCCACCAGGGGCGCCTCGCCCGACACCTGCACGGTCTCGGAGAGCCCCGCGACGCCCAGGGCGAAGTCGACCTTCTTGATCTGCCCGAGCAGGATTTCGACGGACTCGAACTTCTGCGGGGCAAAGCCCGTGAGGTTCGCGGTCACCTCGTACCGGCCGGGCGCGAGGGCCGGGAACCGGTAGAGCCCGAGGCTGTCGGACACGGTGGTGGCCGTGCTGCCGACGTTGATGTTCTTCGCCTCCACGGTGACGCCGGGCAGCACGCCGCCCGACGTGTCCTTCACCGTCCCCTCAATGGCGCCACGCTGTTCCTGCGCCATCAAGGGCGGGGCGAACAGCAGCCCCATTGCGAGTAGGAGAGCGACCGCGTACAAGCCTTTCAACCTCATTTGTCATCCTCCATGACAAAAGTCCTGGGTGCGCCCTGTCTCGAGCCGCGCACCCCCCCAGTCGCTTGACTGGAACCGCCAGAGAGCTGAGAACGACGTGAGCCCTGGGAACCGCCGACGCCGCCGAACAACGAGCTTCGTGCCGCCGATGGAGCCGAAACCGCCGGAGCCGAAACCGCCGGAGAGGAACAGTACGCCAACACCCGGGTGCCGCCGAGTGCCAATCGTCACGCCTGCGCGGATGATCGCTGTGGGTGAGCCCTTGAGCCCTGGGTCGGCGGGACCGCCACGGAGTCGTCCCCGCCACGCTTCTGCTTCGCACGAATGGTACCAGACTTGACGCTTTTGAAACGCCTTAAAAATCGCGCGATCGGCGTCAGCAGCGGCCGAGCGCTCCAAAAGCCCGTCCCGCCTGATTCAAAGTATTGGATCGCTGACGTCACCCGAGCATCGACCGGAAGAAAGCCACCAGGGCCACCGCCTCTCGCGTGCTGGCCGGGCGATCGACCTCGGCGTGGCTAATCAGGGGGGTGAGAACCACCCGGACCGGCGTGTAGGGCCGGAGGCGCTCGGCGAGGAGCGCGGTTTCGACCGCCGGCACGACGTTGTCCTCGTTGCCGTGCAACAGGAAGACGGGGGCGTCGGGAGCGGGCGACTGATCCGGGGAGAGCGCCGGCACGTCACCGAGCGCGCGGGCGTGGGGGAGCAGGCGTGCCCCGAGCACGGCGGCCTGGCGGGTGTTCACGAGGTGCAGGATCGTCCGGGCCGGTTCGGCGAGCGACGATTCCATCGATCGCGCCCGCGCGAACTCCTGCCCGGCCTGGCGCTGGTCGAAGAGTGCCACGTGCGAGGCGTGCAGGAATGCCAGGATCCCCGCGCGCACCCCTTCGACCTGCTCGGGCGGGACGAGGCGGTCGGCCAGGTCGAGCGCCAGGATGGCGACGCCGTAGTCGTGAGGCGGCGGCGTGGCGGGAAGCGTGACGCCGGAGGGCGGCTGCGGAGCCTCGCCCGTGCACAAGTAGTGGATCACCCGCTGGAAGTTGGCGTGGCCGCCGAAGGAGAAGACGAACGCCACGTGTCCCCTGAGCGACGGGCGCCCGGCCGCGACCACCGACAGCCCGCCGGCGAAACTGATGCCGACGATGCCGAAGGGCTTCCGGCCGGTGAGCGCCTCGTTGCGCGCGAACCACAGCGCCGCGTCTTCGACCATGTCGGTCGACCGTGGCGTCACGAGGTACCGGCTCAGGTCGGGCAGTTCCGGCGTCAGGACCAGCAGCCCCGACGCGGCCAGGTTACGGGCGAAGGCGATGAGCCGCGGTTCGTCGATGCCGAGCGCATTGACGCCGGGCGTGAGCAGGACCGCGTGGCGGGCGCCGCTGGTGGGGCGGTAGATCCGGGCGCGCAGCGGCCCGAATCGCGACGGCACCGTCTCCGCGCCCTCGGCGACCGTGCTCGTCTGCAGCGCCGCAAGGGTCGGATGCTGCTTCGCGAGGCCCGCGGTCCTCACGATGAGCGAGGTCGCGCGCACCCACGGCTGGAGGGCGACGCGCGCGGCGACCAGCAGGCCGGCGGTGACGAGGAGGATGAGGACGAGACGACGCGAACGCATGGAACGGAATGTTACAGTAGGAATCGGGAGTCGGGATGGTCATCGCAATCGACGGCCCGTCGGGGGTGGGAAAGGGAACGGTGGCGCGCGCGGTTGCCGCGGCGCTCGGGTTCCGGCACATCGACACCGGCGTGATGTACCGCGCGGTGGCGTGGAAGGCGTGCCGCCAGCAGGTCGGGCTCGGCGACGAAGACGCGGTGGCCGCGTTGGCGGAGCGCACCGACGTCCAGGCGTCCGGGACGATGCTGCGCGTGGACGGGGAGGACGTCGCGGCGGCCGTCCGGACGCCCGAGATCGATCGGGCCGCCGCCCGCGTCGCGAGGCTGCCGCGCGTGCGTGAGGTGCTCGTGGCGCAGCAGCGCCGGCTCGGGTCGGAGGGCAACGTCGTGATGGAAGGGCGCGACATCGGGACCGTGGTGTTCCCCGACGCCGCCGTGAAGATCTACCTCGACGCCGCTCCCGAGGAGCGCGCGCGCCGCCGCTCGCTCGACCCGGCTCACGCCGGCTCCCACGATCTCGCGACCGTTCGGACCGAGCTCGATGCCCGCGATCGCTCCGACCGTACCCGCGCCGTCGCGCCGCTGACCATGGCCCCGGGCGCGCACGTCATCGACACGACGGGACTCACGGTCCAGGACGTGGTGGAGCGGGTGATGGCGGTGATCAGGAATCAGGAATCGCCGCCGACTTTCTGAATCCTGACTCCTGAATCCTGTCTCCGTCAGTCCTTCTCCCTGCTCCGATCCTCCCAGTCGTCCGAAGAGGCCGGGTCCAGCTCCCAGCGCCGGCGGTCGCGCTCCTCGAGCTTCTCGGCCCCCTTCAGTTCCTCGTTGTCCTCGTACTCGATGCCGAGGGCGCGCCCGACCTCGTCGACGATGTCCTGGTCGGGCGTGGGGTTGTCGCCGCCCGGCGCCTCGTCGCCGACCGTGGAGGCCGATTCCCAATCGACGTCGGGGTCGCCACCCGCGATCCCGGGGTCGACCGCGTTCCGCTCGTCGAGCCGCTCCTGCATCTCCGCCCGCCCTGTCCGCGCGGCGGAGCCGTGGCGGTCCATGTTGAGCGACGAGGGGATGCTTGGCGCGGGCCCCTCTTCGAGCACGCCCCCGTCCCCCTCGACCGGGGTGTCATTCGCGCCGCGGCGATCGACGCTCGCCGACGGCTCGTCCGTTGCGCCGCCGGCTTCCTCGGAACGTGGCTGCCGGCTCTCGTGGTCCGCCATGGTGCCTGCTCCTGCCGCGCGTTCCCGCGCGAGCTTGACGGTTCGCGGTAACTAACCTAGAATAAACTGCTTATCGCCACGAAGCGATAGACGACTTCAGCCCGCCGGTGCTGTGAACCGGCAAATCTCGACAGAGGAGGACGCGCACGTAATGGCGAACGCCAACGACGCAGACAACACGGAACTGGGCCTCGAAGCGGCCCCGCCCGGGGAACGGCCCAGAGGAGGTGCGCCTTCATCGGTCACCCGGAGGACCAACATGCAACCCGGGGACCAGACCGACGAGGAGGCCGCGGAATACGCCCGGCTGCTCGAGGCCTACGACAACAGCTTCCGCAACATCGCCGAGGGCGAGGTGGTCAAGGGCACGGTCCTGAAGGTCACCGACGCGGAAGTCATCGTGGACGTGGGCTACAAGTCCGAGGGCATGATCAGCGTCCAGGAGTTCCTCGACGAGAACGGGCAGGTCACCGTCCAGCCCGGCGACATCGTCGACGTGCTTCTGGAACGGACCGAGGACCGCGACGGCTACGTCGTCCTCTCCCGCGAAAAAGCGGAGAAGATGAAGATCTGGGACGACGTCGAGCGCGCCTTCGCCGATCGGAAGGTCGTCATCGGCCGCGTCATCGAGCGGATCAAGGGCGGCCTCGCCGTCGACATCGGCGTCCGGGCCTTTCTGCCCGGCTCGCAGGTCGACCTCCAGCCGGTCCGGAACCTCGACGCGCTGCGCGGCCAGGAACTCCGGATGCGGGTCATCAAGGTCAACAAGAAGCGCGGCAACATCGTCCTCTCGCGCAAGGTCCTCCTCGAGGAGGAGAACGCCGAGAAGAAGAAGCACACGCTCGAGACGCTGGCCGAGGGCAAGGTGCTGCGCGGCGTGGTCAAGAACATCACCGACTACGGCGCCTTCATCGACCTGGGCGGCATCGACGGCCTGCTGCACATCACCGACATGTCGTGGGGCCGCGTCAACCACCCCTCCGAGCTCTTCAAGGTCGACGACGAGATCGACGTCATCGTGCTGAAGTTCGACCCGGCGACCGAGCGCGTGTCGCTGGGCTACAAGCAGTTGACGGCGGACCCGTGGACCGCGGTGGCGGAGCGGTACCCGGTCGGCATCCGCGTCTCCGGCAAGGTCGTCAGCCTGACCGATTACGGCGCCTTCGTCGAGCTCGAGCCGGGCGTCGAGGGCCTGATCCACGTCTCCGAGATGTCGTGGAGCAAGCGGGTGAAGCACCCGTCGAAGATCCTCAACGTGGGTGACACGATCGAGGCGATGGTGCTCGGGCTCGACCCGTCGGCCCGCCGCATCTCGCTCGGCCTCAAGCAGGTGGGCGCGAACCCCTGGCAGGAGCTGGCGGACCGGTACCCGGTCGGCTCGCGGATCGTCGGGAAGGTGCGCAACCTGACCGAGTTCGGCGCCTTCGTCGAGGTCGAGGACGACATCGACGGCCTGATTCACATCTCCGACATGTCCTGGAGCAAGCGCGTCAAGCACCCGTCCGAGGTGCTGAAGAAGGGCGACAAGGTCGAGGCCGTCGTCCTGAACATCGACGCCGAGAACCAGCGGCTCTCGCTGGGGCTCAAGCAGCTCGCGACCGATATCTGGGACGAGTTCTTCTCTCGCCACCAGGTTGGCGACACCGTCGAGGGGAAGGTGGTCCGGCTGACCAACTTCGGCGCCTTCGTCGAGCTCGCCGAAGGGATCGAGGGGTTGATCCACGTGTCCGAGTTCGACGACTCGCAGGGCCAGGAGAAGATCGACCTGCAGGTCGATCAGGCCTATCCGATGAAGATCATCAAGCTGAGCCCCTCCGAGCGGAAGATCGGGCTCAGCATCCGCGCCGTCCGGCTCGACTCCGATCGGGCCGACTGGCAGACCTACGGCGACGGCTCGATCAGCATGGGCGCGACGATTGCCGAGCACCTGAAGAACCAGTAGGGCGTGCTCTCGACCGGGAGGGGCGGGTCGTCGCCCGCCCCTCCGATTCCAGTACGGCCATCCGAGGGGGAGCAGGTTGTGACACCAGGCGGCAGCATGACGAAGGCGGAGCTGGTCGAGGAGGTGTCGCGCGTGTCGGACCTCACGAAGAAAGACTCCGAGCTGATCGTCGACACCGTCTTCCGAAGCATCATCGCGGCGCTGCAGCGCGGCGAGAAGATCGAGCTGCGAGGGTTCGGCAGTTTCCGCCTGCGCCGTCGCGAGCCGAGGAAGGGACGCAACCCGAAGACCGGCGACAAGGTGGACGTCCCGCCGAAGAAGGTCCCCTACTTCAAGCCGGGCAAGGAGCTGAAGGAGCTGATCAACCGGACGACCCGCGAGGCGTCCGGGATCGCCGTCGGCAGCCCGCTCGACGTCGTCACGACTGCCTGACTCTCCAACGCGACGCGAAACCGTGGAACGACTCTGGTCTCCCTGGCGGATGGCCTACGTCACCGGCGGCGGCGACAAGAAGGGCTGCGTCTTCTGCGAGGCGCAGTCGTCCGGCGGGCAGTCGCGCCTGCTGCTGTGGCGGGGCGACACCTGCTTCGTCATCCTCAACCTGTATCCCTACAACAACGGCCACCTGATGGTGGTGCCCAACCGCCATGTCGGCACGCTCGCGGACGCCGGCCCCGGCGAGCTGAGCGAGCTCATGCGGCTGACGCGCCTCTCGGAGATCGTCCTGACCGAGGCCTATCGACCGCAGGGGCTGAACGTGGGGATGAACCTGGGGCGGTCGGCGGGAGCCGGGGTGGTGGACCACGTACACATCCACGTGGTGCCCCGCTGGACCGGCGACACCAACTTCATGTCGGTGGTGGGCAACGTGCGGGTCCTGCCCGAGGACCTCGAGCACACGGCCGCGAAGCTGCGGGAGATCTTCCAGAGGGTCGCCGGAGACGAGCAGCGCTTCAGCCCGGCTCAACCCGGTATCCCAACCGGTTGATCTTCGCCTCGATGGCCGCGCGCGTGACCTTCGCCTCGTCGAAGGTGACCTCCACGCGCTCTTCCTGGTGCGAAGCGGCCACCTCGCTCACCCCGTCGAGCTGTCCCACCGCGCGGGTCACGGCCTTCTCGCAGCCGCCGCACGACATTCCGGTCACACGAAGCGTCAGGGTCATCGGGGTTCCTTGCCCGGCTTGCGGCCGGCGGCGTGCGGCCGGCGGCTGGCCGGCAGCTAGCCGAGGATGCTCTTGGCGATCGTCCCCAGCTGCATGTTCGAGGTGCCCTCGTAGATCTCGCCGACCTTCGCGTCGCGGTACAGCTTCTCGACGGGGTAGTCGCGCACGAAGCCGCAGCCGCCGAACAGCTGCACGGCGAGCGACGACACGTGCTCGGCCGCTTCCGACGAGTACAGCTTGCACATGGCGGCCTCGGTCGTGAACGGGAGGCCGGCGTCCCGCAGGCGCGCGGCGTTGTACACCAGCAGGCGGGCGGCCTCGAGCTCGGTCGCGGCGCGCGCGAGCTGGAACTGGACGCCCTGGAACTCGGCGATTGCCCGGCCGAACTGCTTCCGCTCCTTTACGTAGTCGACCGCGTGGTCGAGCGCCCCGCGCGCCAGGCCGATCATCTGCGCGCCGATGCCGATCCGCCCCTCGTTCAGCGTCTCCATCGCGACCTTGTAGCCCTTGCCGACCTCGCCGAGGACGTCGCCGGCCGGGACGAAGCAGTCCTCGAGGATCAGCTCGCAGGTGCTGCTCGCCCGGATGCCCATCTTGTCTTCCTTGCGCCCGACGGTGAACCCCGGCGTGCCGCGCTCGACGAGGAACGCCGTGATGCCGCGGTAGCCGGCGGCCGGGTTCACGTTCGCGAAGACGATGAAGAGGCCGGCCTCGTTGCCGTTGCTGATCCAGAGCTTGCGGCCGTTGAGGACGAACCCGTCGTCGCGGGCGACGCCACGCGTCGCGAGAGCGAAGGCGTCGCTGCCCGCCCCGGCCTCGGAGAGGGCGTAGGCGCCGACGGTCCGGGACGCGAGTGCCGGGAGGTGGCGCTGCCTGACCGCCTCGCTGCCCCAGCGCATCAGCGCGTTGACCACCAGCGTGTTGTGGACGTCGACCACGAGCGCGACGGATGGATCCACCCGGGACAGCGCCTCGACGGCGAGGACCGCGTGGAAGAAGCGGCCCCCCTGGCCTCCGTGCACCTCGGGGATCTCGATCCCCATGAGGCCGAGATCGAACAGCCCGTCGATGAGCGCCCGCGGGATGTGCGACTGCTCGTCCATCTCGCTCACCAGCGGGCGGACGCGCTGCCGGGCGAACTCGAGCACGCTGTCGCTGAGCAGCCGTTCCTCCTCCGACAGCACGGTCAGCGGGACGGCACCTTCGAGCGTCTGTGGGACCACGTCGAGTTCTCCTGGAGAACCTCAATGTTATCATCACGATAGGCGAGTCACCGCAACCGAAAGACTGGATGCACCATGTTTCACCCGCGCCCCACGCGACTCGCGCTCACGCTGATTGCCGCCCTCGGCGTGCTGTTCACCACCGGCCAGGCGCAACAACAGGCCCCTCCGCCCCAGGCCCCACCGCGGCCGGAGCAGCAGGCGCCGCCCCAGCAGCCGACCTTCCGCGCCGGCGTCAACTTCGTCCGCGTGGACGTCATCGTCACGGGGAAGGACGGCGAGCCGCTGGAGAACCTGACGCAGGCCGACTTCGAGGTGACCGAGGACGGCAAGCCGCAGGCGATCGAGACGTTCCGGTTCGTGTCGGTGAGCGGCTTCACCGGCCCCGGCGAGCCGGCGGCCCGCGAGATCCGGACCGACTTCGACGAGGAGTCGGAGGCCGCCAAGGATGACGTCCGGCTTTTCGCGATCTTCCTCGACGATTACCACGTCCGCCGCGGCGCCAGCATGTCCGTCAAGAAGCCGCTCATCCAGTTCCTGCAGAACCAGGTCGGCGACCGCGACATGGTCGGGATCATGTATCCCCTGACACCGGTCAGCGCCGTCCGGATGACCCGCAACCGCGACGATCTGATCTCCGCGATCGAGCACTTCGAGGGGCGGAAGTACGACTACCGGCCGCGGAACGAGATGGAGGACAAGTACGCGATGTACCCGGCTGCCGTGGTCGAGCGCATCCGCAACCAGGTCAGCATGTCGGCGCTGCAGTCGCTGGTGCTGCGGATGGGCGGCCTGCGGGAGGGGCGCAAGGCGGTCATTCTTGTGAGCGAGGGATACACGAACATCCTGCCGCCCCAGCTTCGCGACCCGATCGCCGCCTATCCGGGCATCGGCAACCCGAACCGCGGCAACTCGGCCGCCGAGAGCGACGAGCGGGCGGACTTCTTCGCCAACCTCGACATCTACGGCGAGCTGCAGAGTGTCTACGCCGCCGCCAACCGGAGCAACACGACGATCTACGCCCTGGATCCTCGAGGGTTGACTCCCTTCGAGTTCGACATCAACGAGGCGGTCAGCTTCAAGGACGACCAGCGGTACCTCGACTCGACGATGGACACCCTGCGGACGCTGGCGTCCGAGACGGATGGGCGCGCGATCGTGAACCAGAACGACCTGGAGCGGGGCCTGCGGCAGGTGGTTCGCGATTCCAGCGCCTACTACCTGGTCGGCTACAACTCGTCGCAGCCGCGGGCCGACGGCAAGTTCCACGAGATCAAGGTGCGGGTGAAGAAGCCCGGCGTGCAAGTGCGCGCGCGCAAGGGCTACTGGGCGCTCACCGAGGAGGAGATGGACCTGTCGGCGGCGAACCGGGCCAAGCCGCCGGCCCCGACCGAGGTGACGCGCGCCTTGGGCGCGGTCGCGAGTGAGCGGCGGAGCCGCCTGGTCCGCACCTGGGTCGGGACCGCGCGAGGCGAGAACGGCATGACCCGCGTGACCTTCGCGTGGGAGCCGGCGCCCGAGGTGCCGGGCAGCGGGCAGGATCGGCTCGAGCCCTCCGCGGTGCAGTTGCTGGCCGCGGGGCCAGGCGCCAGCCGGCCCTACTTCCGCGGACGGATACCCGGGCCTGGCGGGGCGGCCGCCGCCGCACCTGGCGGCGCCGCCAGGGGCGGGCAGGTCACCTTCGACGCCGAGCCCGGGGCGCTGCAGCTGCGGCTCTCGGTGGAAGGCCCCGAGTCGCAGGTGATCGACACCGACCTGCGCGAGGTGAAGGTGCCCGACCTGACGCGGCCGGAGGTCGCGCTCAGCACGCCCGCGGTGTTCCGGGCCGCGAACGCGCGCGAGTTCAGAACCCTGATCGCCGACCCGGCGCCGACGCCGACCGCGTCACGCGAGTTCCGGCGCACGGAGAGGCTGCTGGTGCGCTTCGAGGCGTACGGCCCGGGCGGGCAGCCACCCTCGGTGACGGCGAAGATCCTGAACCGGACGGGGCAGGGGATGTCCGACCTGAGGGTGAAAGGGCCGGAGGCGCCGGGAACCGCCTGCCAGCTGGACATCCCGCTGGCCGGCCTCCCGCCGGGCGAGTACCTGGTCGAGGTCAAGGCGCGCGGCGGGGACGGCGAGGCCACCGAGCTGGTGGCGATGCGGATCACGGGCTAGAAGTCGTACCCGATCCACACCGAGAACTTCGCCTTGCGGAAGGCGCTGCTGCCGCCCTGGCTGGCGAAGACCATGTCCTCCCAGTTGCGGTTGAACGTCGTCCGCCACGCCCAGTCGAAGTGGATCGGGAACCCGAGTGCGAAGGTCTCGAGGCCGAAGCCGTACGAGGCGCGCGCGTCCCGGAGCCGGAACCCGTTGACCGCCACCGGGTCGCCGTACACGGGGACGAGGGTGCCGTCCTCGTTCACCTTCACGTCGACCAGCGGTGTGAAGGTCTCCGCCTTCGATGTGGCGAACTTGTAGCCGCTGTTGTTGAACCAGCCGCCCCCCACGTTGAAGAAGAAGACGCCGCGCACGCCGCCCATGACGCCGAACGGCGTGAGCATCGCCTCGATCAGCGGCAAGCGGAGCTCGGCGTTGGCGAAGGCCGAGTTCTGGCCGAGGAACTCCAGGTAGTTGTAGCCGCGCATCTCGTGCTGGCCGCCGAAGAAGAGGAAGTCGGGATAGTCGCCGAAGCTCTTGAAGCCCCGCGCGCGGAACGCGACCAGGGCGGTTCCGGCCAGCCGCTTGTAGTAGCGCAGGTCCACGTCGAAGGTCTGCCGGGACAGCGTGTTCCCGATCTTCGGCGCGTACTCGTACGCCAGGCGCATCGTGTTCCCCGCCAGCGGACCGAACTCGCGGAAGACGGTCGTCTCCTGGATGAAGGCGATCCCGAGCGGCGCGATCGTGCCGCGGTTGAAGAGCCGGCGGCCGTACACCGACTCCTGGTAGTCGCCCGCGGCGCCCTCGAGCGCGTCGTCGTTGTACTTCTCGCTGTACTTCATCAACCCGCCGGTGAACTCGAGGCGGCGGTAGGCGTCGAGGGGGTAGATCGCGAACGCGGACCCGCCATGGATGCTGCGCGTGGCAACCGCGAGGTCGCGGTCCACGTACGGGGCGTACGCCGGGTCGTAGAAGAGCCCGGAGTACTGCCCGTAGAAGAACACCGTTTGCGAGAAGCCCTGCAGCGCCCACTGGAGACGGCGCGACAGGTTGAGGTACGACGCGCCGAAGGTGCGGTACTGGGCGATCGAGGCGGCCGTGACGGAGAAGCGCTTGTCCCCGAGCACGTCGCTGAAGGAGATCGCCGTGCCGCCGAAGATGTCCCCGTTGTTGGTCACGCCGACGCTGATCGGCGGACGCCCTTCCAGGAACAGCTTCTGCCAGGTCCCCTTCTTCTCCTTGTTCTCGGCGATGAGGGTGTGGTTCAGGGGCGCCTGGAAATCGATGATCGGCCCCGGCGCGCCGAAGTCGGCGCTGGCCGCCGTCTTGACCGGCTTGGCCAGCTCCATCTGGTAGAGGCCGTACTCGCCCTTGTAGTAGGTGACGAAGGCGACGCGGTTGTTCTTCGCGTCCACCACCGGCACAGGGGAGAGGTTGGCGCCGAGGGCGTCGGTGTACTGGTTCAGCTCACCGGTCCGCAGGTCCAGCGTCCAGATGTTGTAGATGTTGCCGTTCCGCGCCTCCTCGGGGTCGATCGACACCGCCGGGTCGGTGGCGGTGGACGAGAACACGATCATGTGCTCGCTGAGGAAGCGCGCCGCGCTGTCGTCGTGGGTGCCGAAGGTCAGCTGCGTCTTCTTCCGCGTCTCGAGGTCGAGGCGGAACAGCTTCTCGTTCCCGCTCACCCGCGCGAGGTACACGATGTAGGCGCCGTTCGGAGAGTAGACCGGCCCGTAGTCGAAGAAATCGTCATCGGTCAGGTTGGTGATGGCGCCCGACTCGAGGTCGTAGGCGAAGATGTCGCTCCGGGCGTGGCGCAACCCCGAGAAGGCCACGGTGCGGCCGCCCGGGGCAATCGCCGGCGACTCGGGCTCGTTGATGTCCCCGAGATCGAGGCGGCGCTCGATCTTCCGGTTCACCACGTTCTGGAGGATGATCCCCTTGTTCCGCCCCATCCTGGCGACGTAGGCCAGCCGATCGCCGGCGGGCGACCACGAGAGCCAGGGGACGGTGTTCCAGCGCGCGCCGGGAATCGACAGGTACTCGAAGCCCATGCCCTGGTCGAACCCCGACGTGAGGTTGCGCACCACCTGGCCGTCCTTGGCCGACAGCAGCACGATGTCGTACTCGCGGTCCCGACGGTTGCCGGTCACGACGGCCATCAATTCGCCGGAGGGCGACGGTTCGGCCGTCAGGGCGCTCATGAACGGGCCCTTCTCGGGGTTCGGCGCCACGTCGCGACCGTAGTCGGCCGGCCGCTCCTTGTCGCGGAACGGCTTGAAGCGGTCCTTCAGGTACTTCTCGAACTGCTGGTCGAAGTCCTCGGCCTTCAGCTTGAACGCCTCGTCGTAGGCGTTCTCGCCGCCGCCGATGACGCTCTTGCGCAGCGCGAAGAGGAACTGCCGGATGCCCTCGCGTCCCCAGCGCGATTCCATGAACTCGAACGCCGCGTGGCCGAGGTTGTAGACCAGGCGGGGGTTGCTGGAGCTGCCGTACCCCTCCATCTCGCTCATCTTCGGGACGATGTCGGCGACCGCGGCGTCGCGCACCGTCGCCAGGTCGAGCGGCGCCCAGTGCCCGGCCAGGAAGTCCGAGAGGCCCTCGTAGACCCAGAGGGGCGCGCTCTGCCGGATCAGCGACTGGGGAATGATGTCGTACTCGAAGATGTGGACGAGCTCGTGGGCAATGGTCCGGTACAGGAGGTCGGGCGGCTCGTCGAGCGGCAGCAGCATCCGGTTCTGCGTCGATTCGGCGAAGGCCGCCACGCCCTCCTGGGCCGCGCCCGGGATCACGTTCTGCTGCTCGAACTCGACGTGGGTCTTGAAGAAGATCAGCGGCACCCTGGACGCCAGGTCGTGTTTCAGGTCGGCGCTGATCTGCTGGTAGGCGCTCTCCGCGTAGCCGGCCACCCGTTCGAGGTGCGACTCGATCTCGGGGTAGTAGTAGATGTCGAAGTGGTCGGTCTTGTAGATGTGCCAATCGAAGCTGGCGTAGTGAACGAGGTTCTTGCCGAAGTACGGCACGAAGGGCGTCTGCGACGCCGCGGGCCGCGGCGCGGCGACCGAGGCGAGGACGGCGGCAAAGGCGACGAGCAGGATGGGAGCGGCTCGCCTCGTGCGCATTGGGTATACCTCTTTCAAAGGGTCGAGAGATCGATCTTACCGCATCGCCGCCGGGATGCCGCGCCGGGATGCCATCCTGCGGTCCAGCAAGCGGGGGGCCGGCGCGGGCAGTGGGACCGGCGTCCCCGCCTGCCGGTGAGTCTGTAGTATCTTGTTACGGGAGACGCGCATTGATGAAGAAGTCGTACTGGCTGCTGCTGGCGTTCGGCGCGGGCCTGCTCGTCCTGTCGTTCACCCCGGTCCCGGGCCTGGTGGCCCAGCTCGGCTCGGGCGGTGCGCCTGCGGGCGGACCGGCCGGGCAGCAGGGCCGGGGCGGCGGAGCGTGCCCGGCCAACGCGCCGGCAGCCAAGCTGGATTTCACGCTGAAGGACATGAACGGCGCGAACGTGACGTTCGCGGACCACAAGGGCAAGGTCGTGCTGCTGAACTTCTGGGCGACCTGGTGCCCCCCCTGCAAGATGGAGATCCCGTGGTTCGTGGAGTTCCAGGAGGAGTACGGGCCGAAGGGGTTCCAGGTGCTCGGCGTCTCGGTGGACGACCCGCCCGAGAAGCTGCCGCCGTTCGCGCGCGAGTTCGGGACCAACTACCCGCTGCTGGTGGGGGCGGACCGCGAGGACGTGCAAGAGGCGTACGGCCCGATCTTCGGCATCCCGGTGACGGTGATCATCGGGCGAGACGGACGGGTCTGCAAGCGCCACCTCGGTCCGGTCGGCAAGGAGCAGTTCGAGAGCGAGATCAAGTCACTGCTGTAGTATGATCGTTGCGGTGACGCGCGGCACTCGCCGCGCGCCGCCTGAGGTTGGAGGGAATGTTGAAGGGGTTCACGCACGCGCGACTCGCCTGTGGTTGCCGTATTGCCTTCCGCGAGGGCGTCGAGGGAAGCCCCGTCACCGTCGTCGTCGAGACGAAGGCTCCCGGGTGCCTGTCCCTGCTGCACGTGCGCGACCTGCCGCTCTACGACCACCGCGAAGCCCTGAGGGCTCCCACCCGCCTGCTGCCTGCCGAAGAAGGCGAGTTCGAAGAAGAAGGCTAGAGGGGATCGGTCGACTCCCCTCAGCCCTCGCGCTTGTCCGGCTTCGTGCGCGGCCGCGTTTCGGACACTTTGCCCCGCCCGGCGTCCCGCAGCGCCCTCGTGAGCAGAAACTCGATCTGCCCGTTCAGGCTGCGGACCTCGTCGTTCGCCCAGCGCTGCAGCGCCTCGAACAGCGCGGGATCCAAGCGAAGCAGGAACGGTTTCCGTTGCACGTCAGTCCGAGCTCCTAGCCCCGAGCTCCTAGCCCCTAGCTCCTAGCCCCTAGGTGTACAACGTGCCCGTGTTGATGACCGGCTGGGCCGCGCGCTCGCCGCACAGCACGATCAGCAGGTTGCTGACCATGGCGGCGCGCCGCTCCTCGTCGAGCACCAGCAGCTGCTTCTGGGACAGCCGCTCGAGCGCCATCTCCACCATGCCCACCGCGCCCTCCACGATCCGCTGCCGCGCGGCGATGATGGCGCCCGCCTGCTGGCGCTGCAGCATGGCCGCGGCGATCTCCGGGGCGTAGGCGAGGTGGCTGATCCGGGACTCGACGACCTCGACGCCGGCCTTCGACAGCCGGTCCTGGATCTCGGTCTTCAGATGCTCGGCCACCTTGGCCGTCTGCCCGCGCAGCGATGTCTGGGCGTCGTCGTGAGCGTCGTACGGGTAGCTGGTCGCCAGGTTCCGCAGCGCCGACTCGCTCTGCACGTGGACGAAGTTCTCGTAGTTGTCCACCTCGAAGCTGGCCTCAGCGGTTTCCACGACCCGCCAGACGATCACGGCCGCAATCTCGATCGGGTTGCCCTCGATGTCGTTCACCTTCAGGTGGCCGCTCTCGAAGTTGCGGATCCGCAGCGAGATCCGCCGCTTCGAGTAGAGCGGGTTGGCCCAGCGGAAGCCCTGCACCTTGGCCGTGCCGACGTAGCGTCCGAACAACTGCAGGACCTGGGCCTCGTTCGGGTTGACGATGAACAGGCCCGCGAGCAGGAGGCCGCCCGCGGCGGCGGCGAGGGCGTAGAGGACGATCGCCCACGGCGAGGCGTCGGGGCCCTGTCGCGCCTCCATCACGATGAGCACGACCAGGAGCACCTGCAGTGACAGCAGAACCCAGAGCGCGACCCATCCGGACGACGCGGTCATCTCTTTCTCGCGGATCATCGACGCACCCTCCTCAGTGATGCTAGTAAAGTGATATCACATTGGAATCAGGCTCGTCAATAGGGATCGGGAATCCGGCTTGTCACGCCGCGGGGGCCTGGCAGGGTTTCAGCCGGGGTCATCGGGTACACTGGGCCGATGCGCGTGTCGCGGTTCCTGCTGCTCGGCGTCCTGGTGGTCGTCGTCCTCGGGACGCTGTTCTCGCGGCGGTGTGGCGACGACACGCGGCGCGCCATCGCGGTGGGGGACGGCCGCGTGGTGGTCACCAACCTGACCGGCCAGGCGTGGTCGGACGTCGACGTCTGGCTCAACACGTGGTACCGTGCGCAGGCGCCGGCGCTCGCGCCGGGGCAGCGGCTGGAGATCCCGCTCCGGGTGTTCGTGGCCGGCTACGGCCAGCACTTCGACACGCGCGCGCGCGGACCGGCCGGTATCGAGGTCACCGCGAAGGCCTCCGACGGGTCGCCGGTGACACTGACGTGGGGCGAAGGACGCCGCCGCTAGCCGCCCGCGCTGGCCCGACACTGAGGCACACCATGGCGAAGCTGAAGTCTGAGATCGAGGTCACCTGCCCGTGCTGCGGGGCGGTGCTGGTCGTCGACACGAACCTGCGACAGGTGATTTCGCACAAGGAGCCGGAGCGGGAGGACAAGCCGGACCTCGACGCGGCGCAGGCGATCCTCGCCGAGGAGAAGGCGCGCCGCGAGGCGATCTTCGCGCAGTCGGTCGAGTCGCAGCGGACGCGCGGGGACGCTCTCGCCAAGCGCTTCGACGAGGCGCTGCGGCAGGCCCGCGAGGAGCCGGCCGGCCCGCCGCCGAAGCGCGACTTCGATCTGGATTAGGGCCGAGGCAGTTCCGTCCAGGTCTCGCGCCCCGGGTAGTCCGTCGGTTTTCGATCCGGGAACTGGCGCTTGAAGACGAAGTAGGCCTTCCGCAGCCGATCGATGCGGCGGTCGGACGATCGAATCGGCTTGTGGGGGTACTCGAGCAGCAGGCGCTCGACCTTCCAGATGTTGCGTTCCGAGAGGCGCCAGTCGTAATCCCCCAACTGTGCCAGGTTCACGACCGCGTACCCGGTCAGCCGCCCGGTGAAATCCACGTAGGGCTCGACGTAGCTGAGGGCGAGGTCGCGTGGCGTCCGGAAGACGGGGCGCCGGCCGTGCAGGCCCGGGTCGCGCGAGCGTGCCACCGACCCCCAGCCGCACCCGCCGCGGTACACGAACAGCACGTGATCCAGCCGGTCGATCGACTCGAAGCTCATGACGAGCGGCGGGTGCCCGTGCGCCTCGAGCACGACCGCCGCGGTCAGGGCGGCCTCCATGCAGTGCGCGCAGCCGGCCCGGACGACGCCCCGGAAGCTGCGGAGCGTGGCGCGGCCGGGCGGCGGCTCGGTGTTGTAGGGCAACTCGTTGAGGAAGCGCTGGACCGCGTCGGGTGTGCGGAGCTGCCGAACCAGCCGCCGCTCCTCCGCGTTGAACGCCGGGCTCGTGGCGCTCACCGTCCCTGCCGGCCCCGCGCCGCAGCGAAGACGTTCAGCAGCCGCAGCGCCGTGTCCGCCGTCCTGAAGGTCGGGATCCGCTCGCGCAGCAGCGCCTCCGCCAGCGGGTCGTAGCGCCGCCCCGCATCCACCACGGCCACCCAGGCCTTGTCGCTCTCGCGCCGGATCCGGCCGAGCCTCATGGCGATCGAGTCTTCGCGCTCGAGGTCTTCCCGGTGGCCCGGCCCCGCCGGCAGGCTGTTCAGCGCTCCAGTCAGCGGCACGACCCCGACGATCCCCAGGTCCACGCCCTCGTCGTCCAGCATCGCCCGCATCGAGTCCTCGTACGCCGCGTCGCCGGCCATCGGCGTGAGGTCGATCGGGTTGTGGACGTCCACCACCGAGTCGATGCGCGCCTGCGCGAAGATCGCCTGCAGCCTGGCGCTGGTGGCCGGGCCGAAGGGGGGCAGTTCGAAGGCGCCGAGGTTGTCGGCGATCGCCACGGCCTCGAAGCCCGCGTTGGTCAGGGCGCCGAGGCGCCTGCCCGTTCGCGCGCCGCGCAGGAACGTGAACAGGCGAACCAGTTCGTCGAAGTCGGACAACGACTCGGCCAGGACCACGCCCGCGGCGCCCGCCAATTCGCGGGTGACGGCGTAGTCGCCGGCGATCGACGCCGTGTGGCTGGCGGAGGCGCGAGCCCCTGCCGCCGTCCGTCCCGCGCGGTACAGGATCACCGTCCGCCCGCTCGCGGTGATCTCGCGCGCGGAGGACAGGAAGGGCAGGCCGTCGAGCGGCCGGAACCCCTCGACGTAGACGGCGAACACCTCGATCGTCGGGTCGTCCTTCAGGTACGTCAGGTAGTCCGCGACGGTCAGGTCCATCTGGTTGCCGAGGGTGATCGCGTAGCGCGGGTTGAGCGCCCCGAGCGTGCTCATGCGGGCCACCGCGAAGGCGCCACTCTGCGAGATGAACGCGACGGGCGACGCCTCCCCCGAGGGCACCGGCAGCTTGTACTCGGGGATGAACATCGTGTCGTAGCGCCCGGGAAGCGAGCGCACCCCGAGGCAGTTGCCGCCGTTGATGACCGGCCCCTGCCACTCGCTCGCGCGCGCCGACGCGAGCGACGCCCGCATCGTCGCGACGATCGCCTCGGTTCCGGCCTTCTCCTCCAGGCCACCGGGGATCACGATGACGCTCTCCGCCTTGCGCCCCTCGACGATGTCCGTGATCGCACGGGGCGTCTGGGCAGCCGAGATGGCGAGGATGAGGAGGTCCACCGCCTCGGGGAGCGAGGCGATGTCGGGGACCGCCCGGCAGCCCTCCATTTGCTCGCTCCCGGGTTTCACGACGTAGATCCGCGACCGGTCGAATCCTTCGCGGATCAGGTTGTTGAGGATGATGTGCCCGGGATTCAGCCTTTCCGACACCCCGACGACCGCCGCCGACCGCGGCTCGAGCAGGTTGCGCAGCTTGAAGAGGGGTCGCGCCGGCCTGGCCTCGGCCGGTCCCGCGCCCAGCTTCACGAGGATGTCGAGGGCGACGAGGCCGCGCGGCGTGACGACCAGCGGGTTGATCTCGCACTCGGCGATGTCGTGGGGGGCGCAGGCCCGGGCCAGCGCCATGAACCGCTCGGCCGCGTCGATGACGGCCGCCGCATCGATCCGGGGGGGCTGACCCCGGAGGCTCGTCGTCGCCAGGCGCCCGGCCGCCAGCCGGCCGATCGCCTCGCTGATGTCCCCGCGTGGCGTGGCCGCAGGCGAGAAGATGCCGATCTCGCGCCCCGCCTGCAGGTTCGCCGCGAGGAACTCGGCGTGGATCCCGCCGGCGCCCAGGGTGACCACCGGGCCGAAATCCGAGGTGCTGCGGAGGCCCAGCAGCAGCTCGTTGCCGAGCGCCGGGTCGAAGCGCACGAACTCGTTGAGCGTGAAGCCGGCGACGCCCTCGCCGCCGAGGCGGCGCTGCATGTCGGCGATGGCGGCCACGATGGCCTCGCGCCGGTGTTCGACCACCTTCACGCCGCCCACGTCGCTCTTGTGGAGGATCCGCGGCGAGATCACCTTGACGACGAGCCGGTCACCACCGAGGGCCGAGGTGTCGGCCGCGGCGGCCTCGTCCGCGCCGCCGACGAGCAGCCAGCGCGGAGCGGGGATGCCGAGTGCGGCGAGGAGCACCAGCCCCTCGGTCTCGAGCAGGACCGCCGGCGTGCCCTCGCGCCGGCCGATGCGCTCGCGGGCGCCGGCCACCACCTGCTGGATGCGGGCGACGTCGATGGTCATACCGCCGCCTCGCGCCCGAGGCGGAACGCCTGGAGGTTGGTTGCGACCACCTTGTCCCCCTTGGCCGCGAAGATCGTCCGGATGAAGTGCTCGAGCGTCTCAACCTTCACGGGAAGGCGATGGGAGGCCGCGCCCACCATGACCATGTTGGTGGCCCGCGTCGACCCGGCTTCGCGCGCCAGCTTCTCGCCGTCCACCAGCCGCGCCCAGGGGAGGGCGCGGATGCGGGCGAGCAGCCCCTCGATCGCGGGATAGTCGGGGATGTTGACCACCGGGTTGGTCGCGGTGATGACGGCGCCCGCCGGGTCGAGGTGGTGCAGGTAGCGCAGGCTCTCGAGCGGCTCCATGCTGAGGATGAGCGACGCCCTCCCCAGGGGGATGAGGTCGCTGGCAATCGGGCCGTCCGCGAGGCGCAGGCTGGCGAGCACCGCGCCGCCGCGCTGCGACATGCCGTGCACCTCGGACTGCTTGACCGCGAGCCCTTCCTTCATGGCGCTCGACGCGATGATGGCGCCGACCGCGAGCACCCCCTGCCCTCCGACGCCCGCCAGGATGATGTCGTATTTCATAGTCTCTCTCGGGGCAGGGGCTAGGAGCCCTTCTTCTTCGCCTTCAGCGTCTCGATGCACTCGCGGACCGCGATGATGACGGACAGCCCGCCGTGAGCCAGCTCGCGGTGGATGATCTCGCGGTTCTGCCCGACGTGGCGATGGTGCGCCTCGATCACGTGCACGTGCGCGGGGTCCACGCCGAGGCCGAGGACGAGCGGTTGCAGGCGCGAGGAGGGGAGGATGGTTGGCTGCCCCCCGGTCATCGCGGTTGTCTCGTTGTCGAGGATGATGAGCGTCATGTCGGTGTTGGCTGCGATCGCGTCCATCAGCGGCGTGACGCCGGAGTGCAGGAAGGTGCTGTCGCCGATCAGCGCGACGGCCGGCCTGAGCCCCGCGTCCGAGGCTCCCTTCGCCATCCCCACCGACGCGCCCATGCAGACACACGATTCCACCGCGCTGTAGGGCGGCAGCGCCCCCAGCGTGTAGCAGCCGATGTCCGAGGTGATGACCGACGAGGCGCCGGCGAACTCGGCGACCGCCTGCTTGATGGCGTCGAACGAGTCGCCGTGCGGGCACCCGGCGCAGAGCTGCGGCGGGCGGTTCGGCAGCGGCGGGCCGTCGGAGACGACTGACGGCCTGATCGGCAGGCCGAGCGCCTGGCGGACCAGGTCGGGCGTCAGCTCGCCGTCGGGCGGCACCTCGCCCGACTCCTTGCCGGCGATCGGCAGCGCGGGCGGCAGCAGCCCGCGGAGCTGCCGCTCCAGAAACGGGTATCCCTCCTCGAGCACGAGCAGCCGGCCGACGTGCGCGGCCAGTTGCCGGACCAGCGCGACCGGGGCGGGGTAGGCGCCCACGTGGAGGTGCGACGGGCGCCAGCCGAGATCCTCGAGGTTCTCGACGTAGTAGTTGCGCGCGATGCCGGTCGTGATGACGCCGATGTCCCGTCGCGAGGCGTTCAGCTCGAGGCCATTCCACCGGCTGGTGTTCGACCACTCCGCGAATTCGGCCTGCCTGGCCAGCAGGTCGCGCCACTGGGCCCGGGCGTTGCCCGGGAGCAGGATCCAGGAAGCGGGGACCGGCGCCTTGCGGGTCTCGTTCTCCGGGCGGGCCTCGCCCACCTGGACGACGGCGCGGCTGTGGGCGAGCCGGGTCACCAGCCGCACCAGCACGGGGATGCGGAAGCGCTCGGACAGGTCGAACGCCTCGCGGGTCATCTCGTACGCGTCCTGCTGGTTGGCCGGCTCGAGGCAGACGATCCGGGCGAACTCGGCGTAGCAGCGGCTGTCCTGCTCGTTCTGCGAGCTGTGCATGCCCGGGTCGTCTGCGACCACGACCACCAGCCCGCCGTTGATCGAGAGGAGGGCGGAGTTCATGAAGGGATCGGCGGCGACGTTCAGGCCGACGTGCTTCATGGACGTCATCGCCCGGCGGCCGGCGAACGACACGCCGAGGGCCCCCTCGTACGCGGTCTTCTCGTTGGTGCACCAGGCGGCGCGGGGGCCGCCGTGCTGACGCCCGTAGCGGATCAGGAACTCGAGGATCTCGGTGGACGGCGTCCCCGGGTAGGCGTAGGCGGCCGTGAGGCCGGCGTGCACGCCCGCGAGGGCGACGGCTTCGTCGCCGAGCAGCACCATCTCGGTCATCTCTGGGTCTCCGGGGGGCGGTTGTCAGCGGGGCGCGGCCGGCGCCAGGGTCCGCAGTGCGAGCTCGGGCGTCCAATCGCTGCCAAACACGGTCACGAGCCGTCCCTCCGGGTCGATCACGGCGGTGCGGAGGTTGTGCGTGATGTCGGCCGGATCCTTCGGGTCGCGGATCACGTCGAGGCCCAGGCGGGCGCCGAACGCGTCCACCCGGTCGCGGGGCGCCGTGACGAAGGTCCAGATCTTCGGGTTCGCGCCCGCGCGCGAGGCATGCTCGCGCAGCACGGCGGGCGAGTCGTGGTCGGGATCGAAGCTGACCGAGATCAGCCGCACCGGGCCCTTCACCTGGCCGGCCGAGACGGCGGCTTGCACGGCGGCGAACTGGCGGTCCATGCGCGGGCAGAAGTCGGGCAGCGGGCAGCGCGTGTAGATGAAGGTGAGGAGGACGGTCGTACCGCGCAGCTCGGACAACCTGAGCGCGTTGCCGTCCTGGTCGATGAACGCCTCGTCCGGCACCGGCTGGCCCGCCTCGATCGGATCGACGGCGGGACGAGCCGCGTCTTCCCGCTCCTCGAAGGGCGCCCACCCGGTCTTCTCGAGGCGCGACAACCACGACTCCTCGTCGGTCACAACCAGCGTTCCCCTGACGAGGTCGCCGACCTGGCGCCCTCTCGCCAGCGCCGGGTCCTTCACCCTGAACGGCATCGTCATCGCCGGCATGAAGCCGGGGATGTCGTCGTGCCGCACGGTGATCTCGGTGCCGTCGGCCTTCACGGCGAGGACGTGGCCCGTGATCGGGTACTCGCGGCCGGGCGGCTCGCGGCGGCAGCTGGCGGGCAGCAGGCCCAGCGTCGCCAGAAGCAGGGCGGTGAAGGCGTGTCGCATGGCACTCTCGGGGGCGGGCGAAACCCTATTATGCTATCAGGAATTTGCGCTATACTCTCGCAGCCACAGTGGAAGCCCGCCCGTTTGCCTGCGCATTTCACGTGTTCGGGCCGAGTGAGCTTTCCCGAGCGTGTGTCCCGAGCGCGCGGGCCCCTCGCCGTGCCATGAGTGTCGCGCGGACTTTGCAGGAGTGAGTCGAAGCATGGGTCGGAGACTGTACGTCGGC
The DNA here is from genome assembly GCA_963813585.1 of uncultured Acidobacteriota bacterium. GTDB lineage: Bacteria > Acidobacteriota > Vicinamibacteria > Vicinamibacterales > Fen-181 > JARKSS01. Next base: position 3,812,856 of record CAWEZL010000001.1, on the reverse strand, counting down.
AATCTTCCCTACAAGACCACGGACGAGGACCTGCGGGCGCTGTTCGGCCAGGCGGGGGGCGTGGACAACGTCCAGGTGATGCGCGACAACATCACCGGGCGGGCCCGGGGCTTCGGGTTCGTGGAGATGGCGACCGACGAGGACGCCCAGAAGGCGGTCGCGCAGTTCAACCAGTTCGTGGTGGACGGCCGGGCGCTGGTCGTGAACGAGGCGCGGCCGAAGACGCCGGGCGGCGGCCGCTCCTTCGCGGGCGCTGGCCGGTCGGACTACGGCGACAGCGAGTTCGGGCGCGGCAGCCGCGAGCCGCGCTGGTAGCCTGCCGGCACGGGGCCGCTCCCCACGGCCCCCCGCTCCCCAGCCCCCAGCCGCCTGCCTCCCTCGGCGGCGACTCGGCCGAGTCGCCCTCTGTGTGCCTTTCCGCGCCGCCGCCGCCCGGCGGCCGTCCACGCACGGCACCACCAAGGACACGAAGAAGGTCACGCGTGCCCTTCGTGGTCAGAGCCGTCGTGGACGCGTGATGCAGCCCGACGCACCTCCGTGGTATACATGGCGCGCCCATCAGCTGCCTCCGGAGGACACGTCATGCGCACACGGTCGATCTGGGTGACCCTTTCCCTGCTGGCGCTGCTCACCGCGATCCCCTCGGCGTCCCCGCAACAGAAGCAGAAGGCGAAGCCCGGGCGGCCGGCCGCGCGGTCGGCGGCCGACGTGCGCCTCGACGCGTTGAAGGCGGAGGTCGCCAGGGAGATCGACAGCCTGCAGGCGCTGACGCAGCAGATGGTGGACAGCCTCTTCTCCTTCGGCGAGCCCGGCTTCCAGGAGTTCGAGACCAAGCGTTACTGCACGGCGATTCTCCGCGAGCACGGCTTCACGGTCGACGAGGAGGTCGCGGGCATCCCGACCGGCTGGCTCGCCTCGTCGGGCAGCGGGAAGCCGGTCATCGCGCTCGGGTCCGACGTGGACGGCCTGCTCGAGACGTCGCAGAAGCCGGGCGTCCTCGAGCACGCGCCGCTGGTCGAAGGGGCGCCCGGGCACGGCGAGGGACACAACTCGGGGATTCCCTTGAGCATCACGGCCGCCATCGCGCTCAAGCGCGTGATGGACCGCGAGAAGATCGGCGGCACGATCAGGGTCTGGCCCGGGATCGCCGAGGAGCTGATCGCCGGGAAGGCGCAGTTCGTGAAGGCGGGCGTCTTCGACGGCGTGGACGTCGTCCTGTTCTCGCACGTCTCGTCGAATTTCGGCGTGAGCTGGGGGGCCGGCAGCGGGACGGGCCTCGTGTCGGTCGAGTACACGTTCACCGGGACGAGCGCTCACGCCGGCAGCGCGCCGTGGGGAGGCCGCAGCGCTCTCGACGCCGTCGAGCTGATGGACGTGGGCTGGAACTTCCGCCGCGAGCACCTGCGCCTGTCCCACCGCTCCCACAACGTCATCACCAACGGTGGGGGGCAGCCGAACGTGGTGCCGCCGACCGCGAGCGTCTGGTACTACTTCCGGGAGATCGACTACCCGCACATCAAAGAGCTGCGCGACCTCGGCGACACCATGGCACAGGCGGCCGCGATGATGACAGGGACGAGCGTCTCGTCGCGGCTGCTGGGCTCGGCCTGGCCCCAGCACTTCAGCAAGCCGGTTGCCGAGACGATGCAGGCGAACATCGAACGGGTCGGGATGCCGGCCTGGAGCGAGGACGACCAGGCGTTCGCCAAGGCGGTCCAGCGGACGCAGAAGGCGCGCGAGCAGGGGCTCGTGACCGAGGTGGGGAAGCTCGGCGAGCCGGTCAAGCCCGAGGACAACCGCGGCGGGGGATCGGACGACATCGGCGACGTCTCATGGGCGGTGCCGACCGTGACGCTGCGCTACCCGGCAAACATCCCCGGCATGCCGGGCCATCACTGGGCGTCGGCCATCGCCATGGCCACCCCCGTCGCCCACAAGGGCGTGACGGCCGGTGCGAAGGTGGAGGCGATGACCGCCCTCGACCTGCTGCTGAGGCCGGAGCTGGTCTCGCGGGCATGGGAGTACTTCCGCGGCGAGCAGACGAAGGAGACGAAGTACGTCCCGCTGGTCGGTGACGGCGACAAGCCGGCCACCTGGCTGAACGAGAAGCTGATGCGCGAGCTGCGCCCGCAGATGCGGAAGTTCTACTTCGACCCCTCGAAGTACAAGACGTACCTCGAGCAACTGGGCATTGCGTATCCGCCGAAATAGGGATCAGGGATGCACTGAGTAGATCCTGAAGGCTCCTGCCCGGTGCAGCAGCGGCAGCGCGAGGTCGCGGTCGATCACCAGCACCGAGGCGCCGTAGCGGGTGGCGAGATCGCGGGCCCGCTCGTCGCTGATTGCTTCGAACGCGTCGAGGGCGCGGATCCGATCGAGCACCCGCGCGGCGCTGTCGCGCGCGTACATCGCCATCGCGGTGTCCTTCACCTCTTCCAGCAGGACGTCGCGCCTCGCCCCTACCCGCACGCTCGTCCCGTGGCGCCAGGCGTGGCCAGGGTCGGCGAGCACCAGGGCATCGCTCGGCGTGTGCGTCTCAATCCATGACAGGGCCCGGTTCCAGTCGGTCGCGGCGAGATCGATCTGGACGAGCGCCCGCTCGGGGTGCTCGACGACGCTGATGTAGAGCCCCCGCCCGAGCGACAGCGCGAGGATCACCAGCGCCACCGCCCTCGCGCGCCTGTCCAGGGATGCTCCGGCGCCGCGTCCTGATTCCGCGAGGAACCACACCAGGTACGCCACCGCAACCAGGTCGACCAGCCACAGCACGCGCGGCACCTGCAACTGGACGAAGAAGGCGACGCGGGCGGCATTGAGCGGGAGCGTGACGGCGAACAGCGCCAGCAACGCTCCGATCCCGCCGATCAACCCGGTCTCGGCGTTCGTGACGAGGCCTCTTCGGGCCCGCGCCACATAGACCAGGGTGATGACCGCGACGTAGGCGCCCACAATCAGCCACTCGGATGCGGGCCAGCGATCGGGGAAGAGATAACGCTTCGACGCAAGCACCGACAGCCAGTCGGGATCCATGCGTACCAGGCGGGGCGCCAGCGGCCCGGCCAGGAGGGCCCAGGCCGAGAGTGCGGCGCCCGACGCCGCTCCGCTCTCCAGCCAGGGACGCCAGTCGCGATGCGCGACCGCGAGGCCGACGCCGGCGACCACCGCGAACCACACGCCGGTCGTCGGGTGAACCACGACGGCCAGGGCGATCAGCCCGACGACCCACCACCGGCGGCCGTCGAGCAGCGCGGCCAGCGCCACGATGCCGATGGCGAAGGCCAGCATGCGGGGATGCGTGTATCCCTCGATCGTGTTCACGGCGCCGAGCGCGACGGCATGCCGCACCGTGAAGGCCGCGAGCAGCGCGACCGCGGTCCAGCGAGACCCGCCCACGCGGGCGCCGAGCGCGAGCGCGCCGGCGCCGAGCGCCGCGAGGGTGATGACGTACAGCGCGAGAAAGAGGGCCGGCAGCGGAACGCCGAGCGAGGCGACCAGCCACCCGGCGAGCGGCGTGAACGCGTTCAGCGAATCCTGCGCGCCGAGCATCGCCCAGTCGCGCGGGAACAGCGACGGGTCGGCATGGTGCGCGACGGCGGGAATGTAGAAGGCCTGATCGGTGGCGCCGTACCGATAGCCGCCCGCGTTCAGCACGGCGAGCACGGCGAAGACGGCGAGCCACGCGACAGCGGCGGCGGGCGTCAGGCGTGAGCGCGGCACGCGGTGACTCTAGCACGACGGCAGACAGCGGACACCGGTGGGGCCGCCCTCACGATGAAGAAGATGAACGGCGTTGATGCTTGACACTGGCGCCCGCACGGGCCAGATTACGCTCGTCATGAACGAGGCGCCCGGGCACCGTGCTCCCGCCGCTCCGCCCGCCGCGGTATCCCGTCGACGGACGCTGTCGGACCAGGAACTGGTCCAGAGCCTCGACTGGCTCATCCAGATGCGGTGGCTGGCGGGCTCGGGCGTCCTCGTCGCCACCTTCTTCGCCGACGCCGTGTTCAGGGTCTGGGTTCCCGCCCTGCCCTTGTACGTGACCGGCCTGGCGATCCTCGCCTACAACGCCGGCCTCTTCCGGCGGCTCCGCACGCTGCGCCGGCACTTCCCGGAGTCGATGGCGGCGTACGAGCGGTTCGCCCGGGAGCAGATCGGCCTCGACTGGCTGGCGATGACCGCGCTGGTGGCGCTCTCGGGCGGCATCGAGAGCCCGGCGATCGTCTTCTTCATGTTCCACATCGCGATCGCGGCGCTGCTGCTCCCGCACGTGCACGCGTTCGTGTACATCACCCTCGCGCCGCTTCTCGTCGCCTTGGTAGCGCTGCTCGGCTACTTCGACCTGGTTCCCGCGGTCCAGCTCTTCCGGACGTCGCATCGCACCGACCCGCTCTACCTGGCCAGTGTCATCTTCTTCTTCGCGAGCGCCTGCTACCTGCTCACGTACTTCTGCATGCGCATCGCCCGGCGCCTCCGTCGCCGCGAGCAGGAAATCAACGGCCTGTACGAGAGCGTGCGCGACACCACCGAGAGCCTCGATCTCGAGACCGTCCTCGACCGGTTCGTCGAATCGGCGGTGCGCGTCATCGGCTGCAAAGGGGCCGCGATCCGGTTGCTCGACCCCTCCCGCAGCCGCGTCACCTTCGCGGCGACTTACGGCCTGAGCCGCGAGTACCTGGAGACGGTCCCGGTGGAGTACGACCGCGCGCAGCTGGACCAGGCCACGATGCGCGGCGGGGCGGTGTTCGTCAACGACGCGGTGGACGACCCGCGGATTTGGCAGCCCGAGCGGCTCGAGAAGGAAGGCATCGCGTCGATGCTCAGCGTCCCGCTCGTCGGCAAGGCGGGGTTCCTCGGCGTCCTGCGCGCGTACGGCGCAGAAGGGTACCGCTTCTCCAGCGACGACGCCTCGTTCCTGCAGCTCATCGCCGCCCACGGCGCGGTCGCCATCGAGAACGCCCAGGCCTACGCGATGCTGGGCGACCTCAACCAGGAGAAGTCGAAGTTCGTGCGCGTGACCACCCACGAGCTGCGGGCCCCGGCGCAGGGGACCGAGAGCCTGCTGAGCGCCCTGGCCAAGGGATACGCCGGGCCCCTCACCGAGGCACAGCAGGAGCTGGTGACGCGGGCGCGGCGGCGGCTGATGCTGCTCCAGAACCTGGTGGACGACCTGCTCGACCTCGCCTCGGGGAAAGCCAACCTCCGCCAGGGCGAGCAGCGCCCCGTCGAGATCGGCGCGCTGACCACCGAGGTGTGCACGCGCTTCGACGCCGGTGCCCGCGACAAGGGGTTGCGGTTGTCGGTCCGCATGCCGACCCGCCCCCTCCAGGTCTGGAGCGACCCGGGCGACATCGAGCGGATTGTGACGAACCTCGTGAGCAACGCCGTGAAGTACACCACCAGCGGGAGCGTGACCGTGGAGCTGTCGGCCGCGGGCGGGAGCGCCCGGCTGACGGTGAGCGACACGGGGATCGGGATCGCCCCCGAGGCCCTCGGGCACATCTTCGAGGAGTTCTACCGGGCAAGCAACGCCCGCTCCGCCACGGAGGGAGGCACCGGGCTCGGGCTGGCGATCGTCAAGGACCTCGTCGACCGCTACGAGGGCTCGATCTCGGTCCAGAGCGTCGAGGGCCAGGGGACGACCTTCACGGTCGCGCTGCCGCTGATAGGGGAGGCGGCCACCCAGGTCGCGCCTGGCGGCGCGGCCCTGGCCGCGGGCCGCTGACGCCTCGTGGTCGACGCATCCGTGGACGCCGATGCAGTGGGGCGTCAGGGTTCGTCGGCGGTGGGGCCGTAGAGTGGCGGCAGGGGCACGCCGAGCAGCCGCAGGTAGACCGTGAGCTGCCCGCGGTGGTGGATCAGGTGGTTCAAGACGAGGGTCCGCAGCGCACTGACCCGGGGGAGGGTGAAGACCTCCTGGCCGTCCTTCTTGAGCGTCCACCGCGCCAGCAGGGGGCCGTCGCTCCCGGCGTGTTCGAGTTGCCCCCGCATCGCGCCGGCGTTCTGCTCGAAGAGATTGAGGATCGCCTGCGGCGAGCCGAGCGAGGCGGGGCCGGCCGGGCCCTCCGCCATGTCGTACTCGGTGGTTTGCAGCGCCAGCGTGCCCCAGCGAGGGATGCCGGCGAGGTGCGTGGCCAGCTGCCCGAGGGACATCGACTTCTCGTGAGGCTGCCAGGCGAGCCGGTCGGCCGGCACCCGTTCGAGCAGCCGGCGCGTCGCGCCAAGCTCTCGGTCCACGTCGGGCAGCAGGGCGTCCTGGATCGGCATGCGGAGCGGTCTCCCCGGCCGAGCCGGCGGGAAGGCTGACGGTTGCGGAGCGGGAGCCTCACCGGATAGAATATCCACTTGTGAAACGGCGCACAACCCGCTTGTGCCGCCGTTCACAAGCCCGCCAAGCAGCCTCCACGTCGGCGCCCGCGCAGCGCCGACCGCCTCGGGTGGTCTTTCCACCGGGCTCGCGCGCCCGGGCTGTGATCACAGCGCAGTGTTGGGCCGCCGGAGCACGTTCCGGCCCGCGCCGCGTATCGGCGGGAGCCGCGCTCGCGCGCCGCGCGCCACTTCGAGCAGAAAGAGGGACCGCGACATGGCCAGAATCCTCATCGTGGACGACGACCCGGACATCACCTTCACCACGGAGCTGTTCCTGAAGCGGGCGCAGCACGAGGTCCTGTCCGCCTCGAACCGGGAGGACGGGATGAAGGCGATCGAGCAGTACAACCCCGATCTCATCATCCTCGACGTGATGATGGAGCAGCCCGACGACGGGATCGCGATGGCCCAGGAGCTGCGGCGGCAGGGGGTGCCGACGCCGATCCTGATGCTGACCAGTGTCGCCCGGGTCACCGGGTTCGCGTACGACCAGGACCAGGAACTGGTCCCGGTCGACGCCTTCCACGAGAAGCCGATCCAGCCCGAGACCTTGCTCGCCACGGTCGAGGAACTGCTGGCCAAGCGGCAGCAGGAGTGCTGAGGAGGGGACGATGTTAGTAGGGCAGCAGCAGCGACTGCAGGACGAGATCCGCGGGCTGATCGAGCGCTACGGACGCCAGCGCAACGCGCTCATCCCGGTGCTCCAGGACCTGCACAAGGCGCACGCGAGCATCTCGGACTTCGCGATGCAGGTCGTGGCCGACGAGCTGGGGATCCACCCCTCCGAGGTCTACGGCGTGGTCACCTTCTACCAGTTCCTGCGGCGCGAGTCGCAGGGGCGCTTCGTCTTCCGGCTCTGCCAGACGATCTCGTGCGACCTGGCGGGGAAGGCGCGCGTGGCCCGGCAGCTCGAGAACGACCTCGGGATCGGGTTCGGTGCGACGAGCACCGACGGCCGCTTCAGCCTCGAGTGGGCGAGCTGCCTCGGCATGTGCGACCAGGGGCCCGCGCTGCTGGTCAACGAGAAGGTCTACACCCGGGTGACGCCCGAGCAGGTGCACCAGATCATCGAGGAGTGCAAGGCGACCTTCGGCGCCCACGCGCGCCAGGTGGCTCACGCCTAGACGAAGGGCAGGTAGCGATGACTCCCGTCAGCAGCAAGAAGACACCGTTCACCTTTGACAGCATCGAGCCGGAGTCGGGCCTCAAGGCCGCGCTCGGAAAGACCCGCGCCGACATCATCGGCGAGATCAGCGCCTCGAACCTGCGGGGCCGCGGCGGCGCCGGCTTCCCGACCGGGACCAAGTGGAACCTCGCGGCGGCCGCCAAGGTCAAGCCCGGCGGCCGCAAGTTCGTCGTCTGCAACGCCGACGAGGGCGAGCCCGGGACCTTCAAGGACCGGGTGATCCTGACCGAGTATGCCGACCTCGTGTTCGAGGGGATGACCATCGCCGGCCTCGCCATCGGCGCGGCCGACGGCATCCTCTACCTGCGCGGCGAGTACCTCTACCTGCGCCCGCACCTCGAGGGGGTGCTCGCGCGGCGCCGCGCCGCCAACCTGCTCGGCAAGAACGTGGCCGGGCGGGACGGCTTCGACTTCGACATCCGAATCCAGATGGGCAGCGGCGCCTACGTGTGCGGCGAGGAGACGGCGCTCATCGAGTCGCTCGAGGGCAACCGGGGCGAGCCGCGCAACCGCCCGCCCTTCCCGGTGGACACGGGCTTCGACGGCCAGCCGACGGTGGTCAACAACGTCGAGACGCTCGCCTGGGTCACCTGCATCCTGGCCCGCAGCGGGCAGTGGTTCAAGAGCGCCGGCACCGCCAAGTCGGCCGGCTTCAAGTTGTTCTCGGTGTCCGGCGACTGCGCGGCCCCGGGCGTGTACGAGTTCCCGCTCGGCGTGACGGTGCGGGAACTGCTCGACAAGGTGGGCGGCACGGGGGCCAAGGCGGTGCAGATCGGGGGCGCGTCGGGGTACTGCGTGCCGGAGCCCGAGTTCTCGCGGCGCCTCGCGTTCGAGGACGTTGCCACCGGCGGGTCGATCATCGTGTTCGGGCCCGGCCGCGACATGCTCGCGGTCGCGAAGAACTTCATGGAGTTCTTCGTCGAGGAGTCGTGCGGGCAGTGCACCCCCTGCCGGATCGGGAACGCGCGGCTGCTCGAGGGGGTCGAGATGCTCGAGCACGGCGAGTGCTCGATGGCCTACCTGCAGGAGCTGCTGGGCCTCTCCGAGACGATGCAGTTGGCCTCGAAGTGCGGCCTGGGCCAGTCGAGCCCGAATGCCTTCGTGTCGATCCTGAAGCACTTCAAGGACGAGATCATGGGACGCACGGTGGCCCACTGAACGCCGGGTCAGAGGTGAACGATGAGCGTTGAAATCAGAGAGGATGTCGTGGTCGACACGTCGCGCGCGCCGGTGAGCCAGACCCCGAAGCTCGGGAAGAAGGCGACCGGGGAGGCAGCCAGCTTCATCGGCGGCCAGGTGTCGGCGACCATCGACGGCCACGAATTGAAGGTGCCGCTGGGGACCACGATCCTCGACGCGGCGAAGAGCATGGGGATCCGCATCCCCACCCTGTGCCATCACCCCGACCTGTGCGTCGCCGGCGTGTGCCGCGTGTGCGTCGTCGAGGTGGATGGCCAGCGGGCGCTCCAGGCGTCCTGCGCGTACCCCATCACGGCGCCGATCAAGGTCCACACCCACACCCAGAAGGTGCGGCGGGCCCGCCGGCACGTCATCGACCTGCTCCTGTCGGAGCACTGCGGCGAGTGCTACGCGTGCATCCGGAACAACAACTGCGAGCTGCAGTCGCTGGCCAAGGAGTTCGGCGTCGACTTCTTCCGCTTCGGCCATGTCGAGCAGCCCCGCTTCGAGATCGACTCGTCCAGCTACTCGGTGGTCCGCGACCCGGACAAGTGCGTCCTCTGCCGGCGCTGCGTCCGGACCTGCATCGACGTGCAGGAGGTCGGCGCGCTCGAGGCGACCGGCCGGAGCATCGGGACCCGCATCTCGACCTACCTCGACAAGCCGCTCGGCGAGGTCGTCTGCATCAACTGCGGGCAGTGCATCAACCGCTGCCCGACCGGCGCGCTGCACGCCAAGGATGACTCGGACGACGTGTGGCGGGCGATCGAGGACCCCTCCAAGCACGTGGTCATCCAGACGGCGCCCAGCCCGCGCGCGGGGATCGGCGAGTGCTTCGGCCTGCCGCCGGGCACGCCGATGACCTTCCAGATGAACACCGCGCTGAGGCTGGCCGGGTTCGACAAGGTCTTCGACACCAACTTCACCGCCGATCTCACGATCATCGAGGAGGGCACGGAGCTGCTGCTGAGGCTCTACAAGGCCCTTGCGTTGAAGGAACCGGTGGCGTTCCCTCAGTTCTCCAGCTGCTCTCCGGGCTGGGTGAAGTACCTCGAGCACTTCTACCCGGAGTACATCCCGAACCTCTCGTCGGCCAAGAGCCCGCAGCAGATGTTCGGGGCCGTGATCAAGACCTACTACGCGCAGCAGGCCGGGATCGACCCGAAGGACATCGTCACCGTCGCCCTGATGCCGTGCTCGGCCAAGAAGTTCGAGTGCAACCGGCCGGAGATGGACGCCAGCGGGTTCAAGGACGTGGACTACGGCCTGACGACCCGCGAGCTGGCGCAGATGATCCAGGAGGCGGGGATCCACCTGCCCGACATGCCGAAGAGTGACTTCGACGCCCCGTTCGGCACGGCCACGGGGTCGGGGGTGATCTTCGGCGCGACGGGCGGCGTGATGGAGGCCGCGCTGCGCACGGTGCTCGAGCTGGTCACCGGCAAGAAGGTCGAGAACCTGTTCGAGAACGCGAACATCGTTCCGCTCCGCGGTTTCGACGGCGTGCGCTACGTCGAGCTGCCGGTGCCCGAGGTGAGCCCGACGGTGGAGCCCCTCATCGCGCACCTCGTGCCGAACTGGGACTTCCTGAAGGGCGCCACCCTGAAGGTGGCCGTCGCCCACGGGACCGCGAACGCCAAGCGGGTCATGGACGACATCAAGGCAGGCGGCCCGTTCTCGCAGTGCCACCTCATCGAGTTCATGGGGTGCCCGGGCGGATGCATCGGCGGCGGCGGCCAGCCGATCCCGACCTCGCCGGAGATCCGGAAGGCGCGGGCGCGCGCGATCTACGACGAGGACGCGGCTTCCCAGGTGCGGAAGTCGCACGAGAACCCGGCGGTGATCCGGCTCTACACCGAGTTCCTGACCGACGGCCCGTGCGGGCACATCAGCCACAAGCTGCTGCACACGCACTACACGCCGAGGGGGAAGTACATCGGCTAGGGGCTAGGAGCCAGGGGCTAGGGGCTCAGGAGGGCCGGCGCCGACGCGCGCGCCGGCCCTTCGTCCGTACGCCCGATTGGGATTAGGATTCGGGATTGTGATTCGGGATTAGGATTGGGATTCGAATTCGGATTGGAATCGGAATCGTAATCGGGATTGAAACAATGTCCATCACCCTCGACGGCTCGTCCTTGACAATCGAGAAGCTCGTTCGGATCGCCCGCGGCGGCGAGCGGGTCGAGCTCGCCCCGGCGGCGGTCGAGCGCATCACGGCCTGCCGCGCCATGCTGGAGCAGAAGCTCGCGGCGCGGGAGATCATGTACGGCACCAACACGGGGATCGGCGAGTTCTCGGAGAAGATCCTCACCGACGATCAGGTGAAGGAGTTCCAGCGGTACCTGGTCTACAACCACGCCGCCGGCATCGGCGACCCGATGCCGATCGAATCGGTGCGGGGCGCGCTCGCGGGGCGCATCAACGTCCACGCCCACGGCAACTCGGCCTGCCGCCCGGAGATCACCCTCACGATGGTGGAGATGCTGAACAAGGGGGTGACACCGGTCGTCTGCCAGAAGGGCTCGGTGGGCGCCTGCGGCGACCTCGCCCCCATGGCCCAGGCCGCCCTGGTGCTGATGGGGGAGGGCGAGGCGTTCTACGCGGGCGAGCGCGTGACGGGGCGCGAGGCCATGCAGCGGGCGGGCATCCCGATCCCCGGCCTGCAGGCCCGCGACGGCCTGGCCGCCATCAACGGCTCCAACATGCTGACGGCCATCTCGGCGCTCCACGTGCACGACATGGGGCGGTGGCTGAAGCAGGCCGACATCGCGGCGGCCATGTCGATCGAGGCGCTGCTCGGGAACCTGCGGCCCTACCATTCGACACTGCACGAACTGCGGGGCTTCGCGGGGGCGATCGTGTCGGCGGGCAACATCATGAAGGTTGTCGCCGGGTCCGACCTCGCAACCGGGAAGGTGAAGACCAAGGTGCAGGACGCGTACTCGATGCGGTCGACGCCGCAGGTCATCGGCGCCGCCCGGGATGCCCTGGCCTACGCCCGCTCGCAGGTGGAGATCGAGCTGAACGGCGTGGGCGACAACCCGATCTGGGTGCCCGAGCTGAAGCTGACGCTCACCGGCGCCAACTTCCAGGGCTCGCCGGTGTCGCTGCCGATGGACATGGCGGGTGTGGCCCTCACCATGGTGTCGGTGATGTCGGAGCGCCGGATGAACCGGCTGACCAACCCCGCCCTCTCGCAGGGGCTGCCCGACTTCCTCGCCCACGAGCCCGGCTTCTACTCCGGGCTGATGCTCAGCCAATACACGGCCGACTCGCTCATCGTCGAGCAGCGGATCCTGTCGATGCCCGCCTCCATCCAGTCGATTCCCGCCGCGGCCGACCAGGAGGACTTCGTGTCGATGGGCATGAACACCGCCATCAAGAACGGGCAGATCCTCGACAACGCGTACGGCGTGCTTGGGATCGAGTTCATGGCGGCGGCCCAGGGCCTCGACTTCCGCCAGTTCGTGCCGGGCAAGGGGACGGCGAAGGCTCGCGAGGTCATCCGCCGCCACGTCGCGCACCTCGAAGTGGACCGGCCGCTCTTCGACGACCACAATGCGATGAAGGCGCTGGTGAAGTCGGGCGAGATCCTCGACGCGGTCGAGGCGGAGGTGGGGGAGCTGGGGTAGAGCCGTGGCCAGTGGCCGGCGAGTCCCACGCTGTCACGCTGCATTCATGCGCCACGTTCAACGCAGAGACGCGGAGACGCAGAGACGGCGAATCGCTGTGCGGTCGGACTGTCACATGGTCATACTGTCACCATGAACGCCCTTGCGTCGGCCGCAGGTCTTGCTCTCTTGACCATCGTCGCAGGCCAGGCCCAGGAGGCGTCTCCCCCGGCTGGGACGAGGTCGCGCGGTTCTACCAGCAGCGGATGCAGGGCGCCGGCATCGTCGGCAGCAGCCTGGTGCTCGTGCGCGACGGGCGCATCGCGGCTGCGCAGCAGGTCGGGTTCCAGGACCTCGAGGCCAGGCGGCCGGTGACGCCCGACACGATCTTCCACTGGGGTTCGATCACCAAGACCTTCACCGGCATCGCGATCATGCAGCTCCGCGACCGGCAGCGGCTCGCGCTGGACGACCCGGCGGTGAAGTACGTGCCCGAACTGCGGCAGGTGCACAACCCGTTCGGCGACATCTCCCAGGTCACGATTCGGCAGCTGATGTCGCACACGGCCGGCTTCAGGGCCCCGACCTGGCCCTGGGGGGGCGACCAGGACTGGCACCCCTTCGAGCCGACGCGCTGGGAGCAGGTGGTGTCGATGTTCCCGTACACCACGCTGCTGTTCCCGCCCGGGTCGAAGTACAGCTACTCGAATCCCGGCGTCATCTTCCTCGGACGGATCATCGAGGCGCTGTCGGGCGACGACTACGAGATGTACATCACGAAGAACATCCTCGCGCCGCTCGGGATGTCACGGACCTTCTTCGACCGCGCCCCGAATCACCTGCTGCCGATGCGGTCCCACAGCTACTACCGCTCCGACGAGGGGCTGCGCGAGGAACGCTTCGACTTCGACACCGGGATCACCGTGTCGAACGGCGGCCTGAACGCGCCGCTGGGCGACATGGCCAGGTACCTCGCCTTCCTGATGGGGGATGCGCGGCAGGCGGAGGTCTACGACGGCGTGCTGCCGCGCGCCTCGCTCGAAGAGATGTTCCGGCCGGTGACCCGCGCCTCGGATGGCGAGGGCGGTACCGGGCAGGATGTCCGGATCGGCCTGTCCTTCTTCCTGGAACGACACGAGGGCCTCGACCTGGTGGCGCACAGCGGAAGCCAGGGGGGCTTCCTCTCTCACTTCTACCTGCACCTGCCCACCCGCACCGGCTTCATCGTCGCCTACAACACCGAGGTGACCACGAAGAAGGGCGCGAACCCGGAGGTGACGCGGCAGGTGGACGCAGAGCTGCGGGACCACCTGCTGCGAAGGGTGTTGACGAGGTCGGCCGCTACTGTGCGGCCTTCCTGAGGATGTCGAGCGCCTCGTCAATCTCCGAGGCCTGCACGTCGAGCGGCGAGCGGAACCGGAGGCTGTGCGGGCCGCAGCCGAGGATCACCATCCCGAGGTCGTAGGCCTTGTCGGCCACCCGGTCGCGGGTCGCGCCGTCCGGCAGGTCGATCGCGCACATGAGGCCGCGGCCCCGCGGGTTGGTGAAGACGCCGGGACGCTCGGCCGCCAGCGCCTCGAGCCCCGCCAGCAGGTGCACGCCAACCGTCGCCGCGTTCTCGACCAGCCGGTCCTCCTCGATGATCTCGAGGTAACGCTGCGCGCGCACCATGTCGACGAGGTTGCCGCCCCACGTCGAGTTGATGCGGCTCGAGACGTGGAAGACGTTCTCGGGCTCCTCGTCGATCCTGGGCCCGGCGAGCATCCCGCAGACCTGCATCTTCTTGCCGAAGGCGATCAGGTCGGGCTGCACGCCGAAGTGCTGGTGCGACCAGAAGCGCCCGGTGATGCCGACGCCGGCCTGGACCTCGTCGAAGATCAGCAGGGCGTCGTTCTCGTCGGCGAGCACGCGCAGCGCCTGCAGGAACCCGGGGCGGAAGTGGTTGTCGCCCCCCTCGGCCTGGATCGGCTCGATGAGGATCGCCGCCACGTCGTCGCGCCGCTCGACGAAGGCCGCCTTGATCTGCGCGATCGCCTCGCGCTCGACCCCCTCGACTCTCGCGAGCTCCGCGTCGGTGACGGGGAAGCACAGCTTCGGGTTGACGATCCGCGGCCAGTCGAACTTCGCGTAGTACCGGTACTTCCGCGGGTCGGCCGTGTTGGTCATCGACAGGGTGTAGCCGGTCCGGCCGTGGAACGCCTCGCGGAAGTGCATGACCTGGTGGCCCAGCTCGGCGGTCCGCCCCTTGCGGAGGTTCCGGCGCACCTTCCAGTCCATGGCCGCCTTGAGCGCGTTCTCGACGCCGAGCGCGCCGCCCGCCACGTAGAACGAGTAGGGGAGGTACGAGGGGATCCCGACCCGGGCGAAGGTGTCGACGAACTCCGCGAACTCGACCGTGTAGATGTCCGAGTTCGTGGGGTTGGCGAGCGCCGCGTCGAGCAGCTTCTGCCGGAAGCGCTCGTCGGCCATCTTCGGGTGATTCAGCCCGAGCGGCGCGGTCGCGAAGAAGGAGAACATGTCGAGGTACCAGCGGCCCCGACGGGCGTCCCACAGCCGGCGCCCGGAACTCAGTTCCATGTCGAGCACCATGTCGTACCCGTCGGCCAGCATGTGTCGGCCAAGCGTCTCGTGGACCTTCCCGGCCTCAATCGTCGTCATCGTGTTCGTCGTCACGGTTGCATCCCTTCCCGGGGTTCGGGCGACACGTAGGTCTCTTCTTTCGCGGTGGACAGCACCACTACCGTGCGCGTCTGCCGCAGCCCCTCCTGCGAGGCCACCTGGTCGTGCAGCAGGCGCTGCAGGCCGGCGATGTCCTGCACCCGAACCTTCAGGAGCAGCGAGAAGTCGCCGGTCACATGGTGGCACTCGAGCACCTCGTCGAGCCGGAGCAGCCTCTCGATGAACGCCGGCTCGAACCGGGGGTGCTCCAGGAACACCTCGACGAACGCGGTCACCTGCACGCCGACCGCAGCGGGATCCACCACCGCGGTCCACCGGCGGATGACGCCGGCGGCCTCGAGCTTCTTGAGCCGCTCGTGCACCGCGGCGGTCGAGAGGCCAACCTGCCGGGCGATCTCCGACTGGGCGAGCGTCGCGTCACGCTGGACCAGGTGGAGGATCTGTCGATCACGCCCGTCCAATTCCCTCTGGCCGGTCGTGCTGCCATTGGCCATATGACTGAAATCCTAGCCCAGTTTGTGGTTGCAAATCAAGAAATCGTTCGCTGTGAGTCACCAAACTCCGAATAATTGTCGGATCTAGCGCGCTCTCGCTTCCGTGCCTGGATTGGGATTGGGATTCGGATTGATATGATCGACCGGTCATGCAGTCCACCCCGAAGTCGCTCCGTCTCCACATCGGCATCCTCGGCCGCCGCAACGTGGGGAAGTCCTCGCTGCTCAACGCCATCACCCGCCAGCAGGTGTCCATCGTGTCGGCCGTCGCGGGGACGACGACCGACCCGGTGGAGAAGCCCATGGAGCTGCTGCCTTTTGGTCCCGTGCTGTTCGTCGACACGGCCGGGGTGGACGACGAGGGCGCCCTGGGCGAGCTGCGGATGGCGCGGACGCGGGCCGTGCTCGACCGGGTGGACCTGGGGGTCGTGGTGACCGAGGCCGGCGGGTGGGGGGCGTTCGAGGAGTCTCTCCTGGGCGAGCTCGTCTCTCGCCGGGTGAAGACACTGGTCGTCTTCAACAAGGCGGACGAGCGGCGGCCGTCGGTCGAGGACATCGCCAGGGTCGAGGCCGCCGGGCTTCCGTTCGTCACGGTGTCGGCCACCACCGGGGAGGGCATGCTCGACCTGCGCGAGGCGCTGCTGCGCCTGGCGCCGTCCGAGTTCCTCGAGACCCGCTCGCTCATCTCGGATCTCGTACCGTCCGGCGAGGCGGCGATCCTCGTGATCCCGATCGACAAGGAAGCGCCGAAGGGGCGGATCATCCTCCCCCAGGTGATGGCGATCCGCGACCTGCTCGACGGCGGCTCGATGGCGGTGGTGGCGCAGACCCACGAGCTGCGCCGGGCGCTCGAGGCGCTCACCCGTCCACCCGCGCTGGTGGTCACCGACTCGCAGGCGTTCGGCGAGGTGGCGGCCGACGTGCCGCCCGGCATCCCGATGACCTCCTTCTCGATCCTGATGGCGCGGTTCCAGGGCGACCTGGCGGAGCAGGTGCGAGGGACTCTCGCGATCGAGCGGCTCCGCGAAGGCGATCGCATCCTGGTGGCCGAGACCTGCACCCACCACCCGATCGGCGACGATATCGGGCGCGTGAAGATCCCGAAGTGGCTGCAGGAGTACGTCGGGGCGTCGCTCACGTTCGAGCAGGTGCAGGGCCGCGACTTTCCGGCCACATCGGCCCTCCAGCGGTACAAGCTCATCGTTCACTGCGGCAACTGCATGGGCAACCGGCGGGAGATGGTCTCGCGCATCCTCCGTGCGAAGACGGCCGGGGTGCCGATCACCAACTACGGCCTGACGATCGCCTATTCACTCGGGATCTTCGAGCGGGCCCTGGTGCCCTTCCCGGCCGCTCTCGAGGCGTACCATGCCGCCGCTGTCTGACGGGGGGACGCTCGACCTCGCCGCCATCGAAGCGTGGCTGAGGGAGACAGACGAGGGCCGCCTCGACCGGTTGTGGGAGGCCGCCGACCGGGTGCGTGCGGAACGGGTGGGCGAGGCCATCCACCTGCGCGGCCTGGTGGAGATCAGCAACTACTGCGTCCGCCGCTGCGCCTACTGCGGCATTGCGGCCTGTGCCGGGCCAATGGAGCGGTACCGCCTGTCGCACGACGAGATCCTCGCCGGGGCCCGTGTGGCCCACCGCCTCGGGTTCGGCACCGTCGTCCTCCAGTCGGGTGAGGACCCGGGGCTGACCCGCGAGCTGATCGCCGGCGTGGTCTCCGAGATCCACGAAGACCTGGGGCTGGCAATCACGCTCAGCCTGGGCGAGCGCGACGAGGGGGACCTGCGGGCGTGGCGTGAAGCGGGGGCCGACCGGTACCTGCTGCGGTTCGAGACCACCGATCCCGCTCTCTACGCGGCAATCCACCCCGACCTGCCAGGCAAGGTCTCCGACCGGATCGCGCAGCTCGTCCGGATGCGCGACCTGGGATACGAGGTGGGCACCGGCGTGATGGTGGGGATCCCGGGGCAGACGTGGGCCACCCTCGCCCGCGACATCGAGACGTTCCGCCGGTTCGACATGGATATGATCGGGATCGGGCCGTACCTGCCCAGCCCCCAGACCCCGCTGGCCGGCCCCTTGCGCGAGCAGTTGCTGGCGCCGGCCGGGGAACAGGTCCCGAATGACGAGGTGACCACGCTCAAGGCCGTCGCGCTGACGCGGCTGGCCTGTCCCGACACGAACATCCCGAGCACGACGGCGCTGTCGATCCTCGACCCTGGGGCCGGGCGCCGCAATGGCCTGACGCGCGGGGCCAACGTCATCATGCCGAACGTGACCCCGCCGCGCTACCGGCGGCTTTACCAGATCTACCCCGGGAAGGCGGGCGTCCACGAGTCCGTCGAGACGCTGGCCGAGAACGTCTATCGGCTGATCGCGTCGTTGGGGCGCACGGTGGGACAGGGCCCCGGCGGCCGCGCACCGTAGCGCCGGCCTCCGTGCCGGCGGCTCTCCTACCTCGCTGCCATTTGCAGGATGGTCAGCGTGCCGAAGCGACCGGCGGGTGTCGCCCGGGCGAGCAGCTCCGGCGGTGCCGAGGTTCGCTGAGAGAACCGCACCAGCCAGATCGTCCGCCCCGCCCGCCCCTCCCCGCTCCCGGCCTGTCCGTCCGCCTTCTCCGCGGTCCGCAGGTGGAGCAGGGCTTGAGCCCCGCTCACTACCCTCCAGCCTTCCCCCTGTCCTTCGGCCGGCGCCGTAGCGACCCCGTAGTACGCCAGCGGCATCCAGTTGTTGGCGGGCTCGACGAACAACGCGTCGCCCGGGCGGGCCTCGTGCTCCAGGAAGGCCGCCGCGGCGCGGATGTCCTGGCCCGCGCGCGCGATCGGCGCGTAGGCGCCCTTGGAGGTGCCATAGGAAACCGAGGCGAGCAGCGCCAGGGCGACCAGTCCGGCAGCCAGCCGCCGGGGGAGCGTCGCCAGCGCGCAGCCGGCGGCCGCGGCGCCGAGCGGGGCGAGGGCCAGCGCGTACCGCAGTTGTGCGAGGTGGGTGTTCTCGGCCGCGATGGTGGAGACGATCGCGGGGCCGAGGGCGACGGGCAGCGCGAACGCCGTGAGGGCGGTCGCCACCGTGCGGGCGCGGGACGACCGATCCCGCCAGACAATCCACGCGCACGCGAGCGCGAGTGGCGCGACGAGCAGCGCGCCGATCGCCAGGTAGTTCGAGGCGAGCGTGCCCGGAATCCAGAACGACGCGAGGTTGCGTTGCACGCGTTCCCGGATGAGCGCGGTCCACACGGCCGCGAACGCCAGCGCGGGCGCTGCCGCGACCAGCGCGCGGCGCGCCGCGTTCGGTTCGCGCCTCTCGACCACGAATTGAGCGCAGGCGGCCCCAACCGCGACGAACGCGCCCATCACGTGCGCCGCGGCGGCGCCGAGCGACGCGGCAGCCAGCAGCCAGTGGCCGAGGCGGCGCCGGCCGGCTCGTCCTTCCGCGAGCGCCAGCAGCGCCAGCGCGGTCAGGGCGATCAGCAGGACGTACGACCTGGCCTGTCGCGCGGCGGTGAGCAGGCTTGGATGGGCGAGCGCCGCGGCGGCCGCGAGGAGCCCGGCCTGCCGGCCCCAGGCGAGGCGCACCGCCCGGGCCAGGACGGCAATCGTGGCGAGCCAGAGGAGGACGCTGGGCACCCGCAGCGCGGGTTCACCGGTGCCCGCCAGCGCGGCCCACAGCTTCAACAGCACCGAGTAGAGCAGGCCGCCGCTGTCCTCCCCCTGCATGGCTCGCTGCCAGAGGTGAAGCCATGTGCCGCCGACGTTGTACCAGGAGGAGGCCTCGTCGAGCCAGATTGGGGGCGTCGCCAGGCGGACGAGGCCGGCGACGGCCGCGAGCAGCAGCACGGCGCCGAGGCCCAGGCGATAGGCGCGCGGGGACAGGTCAGACACGGGAAGGGAATGTAACAGAAACGGCCGGCCCCGGCGCGGCGGTCCCCCCCAGGCCCGACCGCGCCGAAACCGGCCCCTCACACCCCGTGCGCGGGTGGCGGCGCGGTCGCGGTGTTCAGCGTCACGGTGAAGGTGCTGCCTGCGCCCGGTTCGCTCTCCACGCTCGCGTCGCCCCGGTACAGCTGGGCGAGTTTCCTGACGATCGACAGCCCGAGCCCCGTCCCCGCGATCGCGCGCGTCCGGTCGTTCTTGATCCGGACGAACTCCTGGAACAGGCGCGACGCATCTTCCTTCGTCAACCCGATCCCGGTGTCGGCCACGGCGATCCGCACGTGCCCCGACTCGCCCGGTTCGATGGTGACGTCCACGCGCCCGCCGTCGCGGTTGTACTTGACGGCGTTGCTGACCAGGTTGTTGAAGATGATCTCCATCTCCCCGCGGTCCGCGAAAGCCGGCACGTGGTCGGGGGCGTGCAGCGCCAGCACGATGTTCCTCGCCCCGGCCGCCTGGTTCACCCCGTCCAGGGCGTTCTGGGCGATCTCACGCAGGTCGACGTCGCCGAAGTCGCGCCGCTTCTGGCCCGACTCGATACGGGTCAGGTCGAGCAGGTCGGCGATCAGCTTGCGCATGCCGTGCGCACGCACCAGCGCGCGCCGGACGACCTGGTCGATCGTCGCCGGGCTCTGGCCGGCCGTCCCGTCGCGCAGGATCTGCAGGTAGCCCTCGATGGCGGCCAGCGGCGCCTTCAGCTCGTGGCCGAGGACCGAGATGAACTGGAAGCGGACCTGCCGTTTCTCCTCGCTGAGCCGCTGCGCCTGGCGCTGCACCATCAGGTGCTTGACCGCCCGTCGCACCGCCACGCGCAGCTCGTCGGGCGTGAACGGTTTGGGCAGGAAATCGTGCGCCCCGCGCTTGGTGGCGTCGATCGCGGTCTCGAGCGTCGCGTAGGCAGTGATCATCACCGTCAGCGGGCGCAGGTTCCGCTCGTTCATGCGGGCGAGGACGTCGAGCCCCGAGATCCCCGGCATCTTGAGGTCCAGCAGCAGGAGGTCGGGCGCCGGCTGCGAGGTCATCAGCTCCATGGCCTCCTCGCCCGACTCGGCGGTCTGCACTTCGAAGCGGATGTCGCCGCCGACGTCCTCATCCAGGTGGACGGCAAAGGTGCTGAGGACGCGGGCCACCGCCAGGCGCATCCCTGTCTCGTCGTCCACGACCAGCACGCGCAGCGTCTGCATCATCCCCTCGGGGCCGCGGCGCCCTTGAGCAGGCGGTCGATCTCGCGCCGCAGTTGCTCGAAGCGGATGGGCTTGGCGAGCAGGGCGTCAGCCCCCACCCAGCGGCGCTCCTCCGGGGACGCCGGGTCGAAGACCAGGCCGGTCTCGCTCGTCACCGCGGTCACCATGATGACGGGCAGGTGAGCGAACCGGCGCTTGAGGTGGTGCGAGAGCACGAACCCGTCGTCGTGATGTTCCATCATCAGGTCGACGATCGCCATGTCGGGCGTGAACGTTTCGAGGACCGTCTCCGCCCCGGCGGGGCTGGAGGCCGTGGCCACGTCGAACCCGGCGTTCTCGAGCTGGATCCGGTGCTGGAACAGGAAATCCTCGTCGTCGTCCACGAGGAGGATTCGAATGCGATCTGTGGTCGTCATGACCCTGACGTTCTCCCTTCGGTGCTGCCGGCCGGCTCCTGGTTCCGCCTGGGGAGCACGACGGTGAAGGTCGTGCCCGTCGGTCCCTTGGCGGGGTCCGCGTTCGATTTGACCTTGATGTCGCCGCGGTGCATCTTCACGATGCCGTAGCTGACGGCGAGCCCCAGCCCCGTCCCCTTCCCGCTCTGCTTGGTCGTGAAGAACGGCTCGAACAGCTTGGGAAGGTGCTCGGGCAGGATCCCGGTGCCGGTGTCGGTGATGGCGATCGACACGCGGTCCGCGTCGCCGTCGGTCCGGATCGTGAGGCGGCCCCCGTCGGGCATCGCGGCGAACGCGTTGCTGATGATGTTCACGAGCACCTGGGTGAGCTGGTCGGGGTCCACCTCGAGGGTCGGGTCCTCGCCGGCGTGCTCGACCTCAATCTCGGCCCCGACGGGGTGCGTCACGCCGCGGAGGCCTCGCTGCACCAGCTGGCCGACATCCACCTGCTCGTGCTCTACCTTGCTCTGGCGGGCGAAGTCGAGCAGCCCGGCGACGATCTTCTTGCACCGGTTCGCCTGCTCGACGACCATCGCGAGGTCGTCCTCGTACGCCGCCTTCCCGGCCAGCTGCTCCATCAGGAAGTGCGCGTACATGATCACCACGCCGAGCGGGTTGTTCACCTCGTGGGCGATGCCCGCCGCCAGCTGTCCCATGCTGGCGAGCTTCTCCGACCGGACGAGCGCCACCTGGGCGGTGGCGAGCTCCTCGTTCGAGTCGGCCAGGTCCCGCACGGTTTCGCGGAGGTGCTCGATGCTGTGCGGCAGGCACATCTCCGGCTCCGCGAGGCCGTTGTAGATCGCCGCCGCCGTCTCGCGGCAGCTCGAGTACCCGCACGCGCCGCAGTTCAACTCGTCGCGCGGGTCGAACTTGCCCAGGTCGGCGAGGATCCGCGTCAGCTCCTCGGGTGACGGGACGGCCATCCGGGTGTCGTCGCGCCGGTAGGGTCGCGACAGGTCGAGGGTCGCGTGGTCGGCGATCCGCCGCTCCCACGCGGCCTGGTCGCTCTGCGCGATCCGCTGCCGGACGTACTGGCTCACGCGCGCCCGCCGCCCGAAGTGCGGGAGGTCGGAGCTCATGCCCGGGCCCATCGTGCAGCCCTTGCAGAAGAGGACCTCCAACAGGCGGGTGTCCATCAGGCCGCTCTCGGCCTCCTTGATCGCCTGCGCGAACTCCTCGGGGCCCTCGGCCACCATGACGTGCCCGGTGACCAGGTCTTCCTGGATGCCTGCCACCTGCAGGATCCCGCCGCTGATCGGGAAGAGGCCGCCGCCCCGGCTGTGCGGCTGGTCGAACTCCGAGGCCGGCACCGTCCGCGGGTCCAGCCGCCGCGCCGCCACCATGGCCCGCAGCTCCGCGAAGGTCAGCGCCTCGTCCACCTCGCCGTCCAGGTCGGGAAGCGCCACCTCGCGCTTCTTGGCGATGCACGGGCCGATGAAGACGATCCGCATGCCATCGCCGTGACGACGGCGCAGCAGCCTCGCGGTGGCGATCATCGGCGACACGATGGGGGCGAGCGAGCCGGTCAGGTCGGGGTAGTACCTTCTCGATGTACCCGACCACCGCCGGGCAGGTCGTCGCCACCCACAGCTTGTCGGCGTCGAGCGCCACCAGCTTGTTGTACTCGCGGGCGACCAGCTCGGCGCCGAACGCGACCTCGTGGACCGACGCGAAGCCGAGCGCGCGGAGCATGCCGACCACCGATGAGTAGGGCAGGTCGATGAACTCCGCGGGGAAGCTCGGCGCGATGATGGCCGCCACCGGCGCCGTGTCGGCCAGCAGGGCCTCGACGTTCTCGATGGCCGACCGCACCTGCTTGGCGTGCTGGGTGCACACGCGGAAGCAGACGCCGCAGCCGATGCACCGGTCCGCGAGCACCTGCGCCTTGCGGTCGGCGATCCGGATCGCCTTGGCCGGGCACTCCCGGACGCACTGGTAGCACACCCGGCAGCGCTCGCCGATCGTCGAGACCAGGGGGTCCAGCGTCGCGTTCACGATCACCACCCTTGCTGTCAGCCCTGAAGGGCTGGCCCACGCCAACCCTTACACCACGACGTCGCGGCGCTCGTAGTGCGTGTGCAGCAGCCCGTGCGCCCGGTGCGACAGCGGCTTCTCGAGGTACTCGCCGTAGAGCCGCTGGATCGCCGGGTTCTCGTGCGACGCGCGCACGAGGGCGTCCCGGTCGATGGCGTAGAGCGCCTGCATGCGCGCCTTGATGGTCTCGAGGTTCGCGCCGCGCGGCTGCCCGCCGCCGTTGATGCAGCCGCCGGGGCACGTCATGACCTCGATGAAGTGGAGGTCCTTTCTGCCGGCGCGGATCTGCTCGAGGAGCTTGCGCGCGTTGCCCAGCCCCGACGCCGCCGCCACGCCCAGCTCGCGCCCGGCGATGGTCGCCCGGAATTCCTTGACCCCCTCCAGGCCGCGGAGGGGCTGGACCTTCAGGGCCTCCATGCGCTCGCCGGTCAGGAAGAAGTGGGCCGTGCGCAGGGCGGCCTCCATCACGCCGCCGCTCGCGCCGAACAGCTTGCCGGCCGACGTCCGCTCCCCGAACGGGGTGTCGGCGGCCTCGGGCGCCAGCGACGCCAGGTCGAGGCCGTGCATCCGGATCAGGCTCGCCAGCTCGCGCGTGGTGAGCACGGCGTCGATGTCGGGCCGTCCGTCGGTCGCCATCTCGGGCCGCCCCGCCTCGAACTTCTTGGCCGTGCACGGCATGACCGCCACGCTGAAGATGCGGGCCGGGTCGATCTGCTCGCGCTCGGCGAAGAAGCTCTTGATCACGGCCCCGAGCATCTGCTGGGGGCTCTTGCAGGTGGAGAGGTTCGGGATCAGGTCGGGATAGAACTCCTCGACGAACTTGATCCACCCCGGCGAGCAACTGGTGAGCATCGGGACGGCGCCGCCCGTGGTCAGGCGCTGCACCAGCTCGGACGCCTCCTCCATGATCGTCAGGTCGGCGGTGAAGGAGGTGTCGAACACGCGGCGGAAGCCGAGGCGGCGCAGGGCGGCCACCATCAGCCCGTCCACGTCGGCGCCCGCCTTGGCCCCGAACTCCTCGGCGAGGCTGACCGACACCGACGGCGCGTGCTGCACGACGACGTACCGGTCCTTGTCGGTGAGGGCGGCCCGGACCTCCTCGAGGGCGCTGTGCTCGGTGAGGGCCCCGGTCGGGCACACGGCGACGCACTGCCCGCAGTTGACGCAGCTGCTGACGTTCAACCCTTCGTCGAAGGCGGGGCCGACGTGGGCGCGGCTGCCGCGGCCGATGAAGTCGAGCGCCGCCACCGACTGGATCTCCTCGCACACCCGCACGCACTTCCCGCAGAGGATGCACTTGGCCGGGTCGCGGACGATCGACGGACTCGACACGTCGAGCCGGGCGGGGGTGCGCCCGCCGAAGTACCGCCGGCGGCGGACGCCCAGGCCCTCGGCCAGCGACTGCAGCTCGCAGTCGCCGTTCCGGTTGCAGTACAGGCAGTCGTCCGGGTGGTTGGCGAGCAGCAGCTCGACCAGCGTCTTCCGGGCGTCGACCGCGCGGGGCGAATGGGTCTGGATCTTCATGCCCGCGGCGACCGGGTACGCGCAGCTCGGCGTGAGCCCGCGCTGCCCCTCCACCTCGACGACGCACATGCGGCATGCGCCGCTCGGCGGAAGCCCGTCGTAGTTGCACAGGGTCGGGATGGCGATGCCGGCGCGGCGCACCGCCGACAGCAGCGTCTCGCCCTCCTGCGCGTCCACCGACCGTCCATTGACCTGGATCTTGATCACGGCGTTGTCCTCAAGCTCTAGCCCCCAGCCCCCAGCCCCTGGCCCCCAGCCCTAGCTCCTAAGCCGTCAGGACCGCGTCGAAGTGGCACATCTCGACGCACGTCCCGCACGCGATGCAGCGCTCGGGGATGACGTGGTGCGCGTTCTTCAACACCCCGACGATCGCGTCCGACGAGCAGTTCTTGGCGCAGACCGCGCAGCCGGTGCACTTGGTCGGGTCGATCGTGTAGGTGAGCAGCTCCGTGCACGCCTTGGCCGGGCAGTGCCGGTCGTAGACGTGCGCCTCGTACTCGTCGCGGAACCACCGGAGCGTGCTCAGCACGGGGTTCGGCGCCGACTGGCCCAGGCCGCAGAGGCTGGTGTCGCGGATGACGTTGGCGAGGTGCTCGAGGTTCATCAGGCTGCGGAAGCGCTCGAGCGACTCGATCTCCTGCTCGTTCCGGCGGCTGCGGGTGAGGCTCTGCAGGATCTCCAGCATCCGGCGCGTGCCCTCGCGGCAGGGGATGCACTTGCCGCAGCTCTCGCGCTGGATGAAGTCCATGAAGAACTTCGCCACGTCCACCATGCAGGTGCCCTCGTCCATCACGACGAGTCCGCCCGAGCCCATCATCGCCCCGACCGTCTTCAGCGACTCGTAGTCGATCTCGATGTCGAGCTTCTGCGTCGGGATGCACCCGCCCGACGGGCCCGCCGATCTGCACCGCCTTGTAGGCCTTGCCCTCGGGGATGCCGCCGCCGATGTCGAACACGATCTGCCGGAGGGTCGTCCCCATCGCGACCTCGACGAGGCCGGTGTTGGCGATCCGGCCCGACAGCGCGAAGACCTTCGTCCCCTTGCTGGTCGCCGTCCCGACCGACGAGAACCACTCGTGGCCCCGCACGACGATGCCGGGGATGTTCGCGAGGGTCTCGACGTTGTTGATCACCGTCGGCTTGCCGAACAGGCCGCGCGCGGCCGGGTAGGGCGGCCGGGGACGTGGCATGCCCCGCCGGCCCTCGATGCTGTGCAGGAGGGCCGTCTCCTCGCCGCACACGAACGCCCCGGCGCCCTGCTTGAGGGCGATCTCGAGGCTGAAGCCCGAGTCGAGGATGTTCTGGCCGAGCAGGCCGAAGGCCCGCGCCTGGGCGATCGCCTGCTGCAGCCGGGCGATGGCCAGCGGGTACTCGGCGCGGATGTAGATGTACGCCTTGGTGGCTCCGATCGCGTAGGCCGAGAGCGCGAGCCCCTCGAGCAGACGGTACGGGTCGCCCTCGATGACGGCGCGGTCCATGAACGCGCCCGGGTCCCCCTCGTCCGCGTTGCAGACCATGTACTTCTGGTCGGCCGGCTGCGTGAGCGCCACCTTCCACTTCCTGCCGGTGGGGAAGCCGCCGCCCCCCCGCCCGCGCAGGCCGCTGCGCTCGACGCTGTCGCAGAGCTCGCTCGGCGTCAGGCCGCGGAGCGCCTTCGACAGGCCCGAGTAGCCGCCGCGCGCCAGGTACTCCTCGAGGCTGCCGGGGTCGATCCGGCCGCAGTTGGCGAGGACCCAGCGGGTCTGCGGGGCGAAGAACGGGTGCTCGTCGAGGAAGCGGATCCCCTCGAAGGGGCGAGCGCCCTCCTCGCGGAACTGCGCGAGCGGCGCGATTGGCGGGTTGGTGCCGGCGAACACCGCGCTCAGCAGCCCCTCCACGCGCTTCTCGGTCACCCCCGGGAAACTGAGGCGCGTCCGGCGCGGGAGCTGGACGTCGACGAGAGGTTCCTCGACGCAGAGCCCGATGCAGCCGACCTCGACCACCTGCGCGTCGAGCTGGGGGTGGGCCTCCAGGTACCGGCGGATGGCCGCCAGCGTCTTGCCCGCGCCCGCGCCCAGGCCGCACGTGCCGGTGCCGATGTAGATCACCGGCCGCGTCATCCCCTCGCGGCGCAGCCGGGCGTTGCCCGCCGCGCGCGCGCCGGCGCACTCCTCGTCCTCGTGACAGAGCGGACCGGTGGCGAGGCATTCGACCAGCTGCGGGCACGGGCGCTCGGGCGCGTGCCAGCAGCGCGAGCAGCAGCGGGAGAACTCCATCACCTTCATCTCGGGGTTCATTTGCGCGTCGCCTCCTTCCGCAGCGTCCGCAGGATCTTGGTGACGCGCTCGGCGGTCGCGCCCGCGTGGAACTCGCCGTTGACGGCGATGACCGGGGCCAGGCCGCAGGCGCCGAGGCAGGCCACCACCTCGAGGCTGAAGTTCCCGTCGCGCGAGGTCTGCCCGGGCTTGAGGCTCAACGTCCGCTGGATGGTGGAGAGCGCCGAGAGCGAGCCCTTCACGTGGCACGCGGTGCCGCGGCACACCTGGATGTGGTAGCGGCCGAGCGGCTGGAAGCGGAACTGGTTGTAGAAGGTGGCCACCCCGTAGACCTTGCTCGCCGGGAGGCGCAAGTGCCGGCCGATGCGGAGGACCGCGTCGCGCGAGAGATAGCCCTGCGACGCCTGGACATCCTGGAGCAGCGGGATCAGCGCGTCGCGCCGCCCCGCCGGGTACTTGCTGACGATCGGTTCGATGTCGGTCATCGGGATGAATCCTGTTGTTCGACCTGCTGGTGGGCGTAGTAAGCGACCTTGTCGAGTGCCATCATCAGGTCCACGTGCTCGACGTACAAGCCCGCGGGGACGTGCAGGCGGACGGGCGCGAAGTTGAGGATGCCGCGGACGCCGGCGAGCACCAGCCGGTCGGCCACCTCCTGGGCCTCGCTGGCCGGGACGGCGATGACGCCGACGTGAATCTGCTCGCGGGCGATGACGGCGGGCATCTCGGCGACCGGGTAGCAGCGGCACCCGTGCAGGATCCGACCGGTCTTCTCCGGCGCGCGGTCGAAGGCGGCCGCGAAGCGCACCGGCTGGCGGTTGGCGTAGTACGCGAGGATGGCCCGCCCGAGGTTGCCCACGCCGACCAGGGCGACCGAGGTCTCGATTGAGCGGGCCATCAGCCCCTCGATGCTGTCGAGCATCTCGCCGATGGCGTAGCCGCGGCGCGGGCTGCCGGAGAAGCCGATCACCATCAGGTCGCGGCGGACCTGGGACGGGGTGCTGACCGCGAGGCGCGCCAGCTGGTGCGAGTAGACTTCGCGGGTGCCCTGGGCGAGCTGCTCCTGGAGGAGCCGGCGATACAAGCTCAGCCGCCCAATCGTGTTACCCGGAATGACGGCGGCCGGCGGCTTGGTTGGCATATGCTGTGAAAGCATTCACGTTGTGAATGCTTTCACAGACGAATATACACCAGCGGCACAGCCATGTCAAGGCTGGTTATCTGTGGAGCATCGGTGAAAGACCGAACGATTTTCGGCCCCACGCCTTCCCGGGCGTCAGCAGTAAACGTCCCGCTCGCCGCCCTCGACCCGGGCCATCAATTGCTCCGACCGCGTGCGGGGCCAGGCCTCCATGCCGGCCAGCGCCTGGGCGATGCACCGCTCCCCGACCGCCCGCGTCTCGGGCGACGCGTAGTCGATGAGGTACTCGAGGAAGGTCGACAGGCCGTTGGGGTCGCAGTGCTGTTTGATGTCGCCGGGCTTGGCGAGGTCCATGAAGTCGGCCCCCGTCCGCCCCAGCCGGTAGCAGCCGGTGCAGAACGACGGGATGTAGCCGAGCCCTGCCACGTCCCGCACCACCTCGTCCAGGTTGCGGTGGTCGCCCAGGCAGAACTGGCTCGAGTCGAGCCGTTCCTCGTCGGCGTAGCCACCCGGGTTGGTGCGGCTGCCCGCGGAGATCTGCGACACGCCGAGCGCGAACGTCTCGCGGCGGATGTCGGACGACTCGCGCGTGGACATGATGATCCCGGTGTAGGGGACCGCCAGCCGGAGGGTGGCGACGATCTTCCGGAAGTCGACGTCGCTGACCGGGTGGGGCGGGTGCGCGGCGACGTCCGAGCCGGTCGCCGGCTCCATCCGGGGGACGCTGACCGTGTGGGGCCCGACGCCGAACCGCGCCTCCAGGTGACCGATGTGCTGCATGAGCGCGAGCAGCTCGAACCGCCAGTCGAAGAGGCCGAACAGGACGCCGATCCCGACGTCGTTGATGCCGGCTTCCATGGCGCGGTCCATCCCGCTGACGCGCCAGTCGTAGTCCTTCTTCTTGCCCCCGACGTGGACGCGCGCGTAGGTCTCGCGGTGGTAGGTCTCCTGGAACAGCTGGTAGGTGCCGATCTTCCGATCGCGGAGCGCGCGGAACTCGTCGACGCTGAGCGGCGCGACGTTCGCGTTGACCCGCCGCACCTCGCCCTTGTCGTGCTTGACCGAGTAGATGGTGTCGATCGCGTCGAGCACGTACGAGAAGCCCTGCTTCGGGTATGACTCCCCGGCGACGAGCAGGACGCGCTTGTGCCCCTGGTCGATCAGGATCCGCACCTCCTGGGCGATCTCCTCCTGGGTCAGGGCGCGGCGCCTCAGTTCCGCATTCCTGGCGCGGAACGCGCAGTAGGTGCACTCGTTACCGCAGAGGTTCGAGACGTAGAGCGGCGCGAACAGGACGAGGCGCCGCCCGTAGATGGTGTCCTTGACGTCGCTGGCCGCGTGGAACAGCTCGCCGAGCAGCTCGGGGTCGCTGACGTTCATGAGCACCGCCACGTCCGCGGCCTCGAGGCCGTGGAGCTCGCGGGCCTTGGCGAGGACCGCGCGGACGGCGCCCGAATCGCTCTGTCGATGCGCCTGCAGCGTGTCGGCGATCGCACCTTCGTCGATCATCCGTGTCGGCTGGGCCGTAGTCATGAGTCCCTCGGGAATGAAATAGGAAGGCGGGAGATCCAGCCCTCGTTACTCCGAAATTATACTCCGTCGGGCCGGGCGGCCCCGGGCGCGCGCAGGACGGATCGGGTCGAGGTGGCAGGGCGGAAAAACCGATCGGGACGAATTTCAATTTCTGCCACAGGTCGAGGTGGCAGAAATTGAAATTCGTCCCGATCGATTATTCGTGAGAACATCAGGCAAGCCTTCCGTACGGCCGCGCTGCGGCCTCTTCCTGTCCTGTGAGCGAACACGATCCGGGAATCGAACGGCTTCGGGTGTCGATCCGCGGCGCCGTCCAGGGCGTCGGCTTCAGGCCCTTCGTGTATCGACTGGCCGGCGAGCTGTCCCTGCCGGGCTGGGTGATCAACTCGGCCGCAGGGGTCGTGGTCGAGGTCGAGGGGCGCGCCGAGACCCTGCAGCAGTTCCTCGTGCGGCTCGAGCGCGAGCGTCCGCCGCGCGCGGTGGTGCAGGGCGTCGAGCCGTGCTGGCTCGACCCGGTCGGCTTCGAGCGCTTCGAGATTCGCCATAGCGAGGACGGGGACAGGCGGACGCTGATCCTGCCGGACATCGCCCCGTGCGACGACTGCCTGCGCGAGTTGCGCGATCCGGCGGACCGGCGCTCCCGCTACCCGTTCATCAACTGCACGAACTGCGGGCCGCGCTTCACCATCATCGAGGACCTGCCCTACGACCGGCCGCTCACGACGATGAGGCGGTTCCGGATGTGCCCGGCGTGCCAGGCGGAGTACGACGACCCGCGCGACCGCCGCTTCCACGCGCAGCCGAACGCCTGCCCCGCCTGCGGCCCGCGGCTGCAGCTCTGGGCGATCGACGGCCGCTGCCTGTACGAAGCCGACGAGGCGCTGCGCTTTGCTGCCCGGGCGATCGCGCAGGGGCTGATCGTCGCGGTCAAGGGAGTCGGCGGCTTCCACCTGGTGGTGGACGCACGCCACGATGCCGCGGTCGCCCGGCTGCGCGAGGCGAAGGGGCGCGAGGAGAAGCCGTTCGCGATCATGGCGCCCGACCTGGACGCCGCGAGGCGCGAGTGCGAAGTCGGCCCGCTCGACGCCCGCCTGCTCACGTCGCCCGAGGCGCCCATCGTCCTGATGGACCGGCGGGCCGGCGGATCGGTGGCTGCCGCCGTGGCCCCCCGCAACCCGACGCTCGGCCTGATGCTGCCCTCGACGCCGCTGCACCACCTGCTGCTCGCGGAACTCGGCCACCCGGTCGTGGCCACCAGCGGCAACCGGGCGGACGAGCCGATCTGCACCGACGAACACGAGGCGCTGGCGCGCCTGGCCGGCCTCGCGGATCTCTTCCTGGTCCACGACCGCCCGATCGCGCGCCACGTGGACGACTCGATCGTGCGCGTCGTGCTCGGACGCGAGCTCATGATCCGCCGCGCACGCGGCTACGCGCCGCTGCCGATCACGCTCCGCCCGTCGGGCCACCTGGACCACGGGGCCGGAGACGGCGTGCCCAGCGTGCTGGGCGTGGGGGCTCACCTCAAGAACACGGTGGCGATCTCGGTGGGACACGACGTGTTCGTGAGCCAGCACATCGGTGACCTGGAGACGCCCCAGGCGAGCCGCGCGTTCGAGCACGTGATCGCCGACTTCGAGCGGATGTACCAGGTCTCCCCGGGACAGATCGCCTGCGATCTCCACCCCGACTACCTCTCGACCGCCTTCGCCCGCGCCGCCGGGACGCCGCTGCTCCCCGTGCAGCACCACGTGGCGCACGTGCTGTCGTGCATGGCGGAGAACGAGCAGGAGCCGCCGCTGCTGGGTGTCGCGTGGGATGGGACCGGCTACGGCGAGGACGGCCGCATCTGGGGAGGGGAGTGGTTCGAGGTCACCGAGGCCCGCGTCCGCCGGGTCGCCACGCTGAGCCCCTTCGGCCTTCCGGGCGGCGACGCCGCCGTGCGCGACCCCCGGCGCTCGGCCGCGGCGCTGCTGTTCGCGCTGCGCGGCGCCGAGGCGTTCGCCCTCGACGACCTGGCGCCGATCGCGGCGCTGTCGCCCGGCGAGCGGCGCGCGCTCAGGCAGATGTTGGAGCGCGGGGTGAACACCCCGCTCACCTCGAGCGCCGGGCGGCTGTTCGACGGCGTGGCCTCGCTGCTGAACGTGCGCCACCGCGTCGCGTACGAAGGGCAGGCGGCCGCCGAGCTGGAATGGATGGCCAGGAGCGGCCGCCCCGGCCAGTCCTATCCCTTCGCGATCCACGAGGGGGACGTGCAGGCGGCCGGTGACAACGACGGGGACGTCCCCGCGGAGGTCGACTGGGGACCCATGCTGGAGGGGCTCGTCGGCGACCTGCGGGCCGGTGCGGCAGCCGCCGACCTCGCGCGCCGCTTCCACGACACGCTGGCCGAGATGATCGTCGGCGTCGCGTCGCGCCAGGGACTCGAGCGGGTCGCGTTGTCGGGCGGGTGCTTCCAGAACCGCTACCTGACCGAGCGCGCCGTTGCCCGCCTCCGCGAGGAGGGCTTCCGACCGTTCTGGCACCAGCGCATCCCCCCGAACGACGGCGGCATCGCCCTCGGGCAGGTGGTGGGGGCCCTGCGAAGCCGTAGGGCGACCCTTCAGGGTTGCCGAAGCCGTAGGGCGACCGTTCAGGGTTGCCGGAAGCCGTAGGGCGACCCTTCAGGGTTGCCGGAAGGTCATCACATGTGTCTCGCCATACCGGGCCAGATCGTGAGCATCGCGGGCGACGACCCCTTCACGCGCACCGCGCGCGTGAGCTTCGACGGGGTGGTGAAGGAGGTCAGCCTGGCCTACCTCCCCGACGCCCGCGTGGATGAATACGTGGTGGTCCACGCCGGCTTCGCGCTCAGCCGCGTGGACGAGGCCGAGGCGCGCGAGGTCTTCGAGTACCTCGCGGCCCTCGACGCGGCGGGGGACCAGGAGCCGGAGGAGCCGCGTTGAGATACCTGGACGAGTACCGCGACCCGGCGGCGGCGAAGCGGACGCTCGCCGCGATCCGCGGCCTCGTGACGCGCCCCTGGACCCTGATGGAGGTGTGCGGGGGGCAGACGCACGCGATCCTGAGATATGGGCTCGACGAGCTGTTGCCGCCGGAGGTCACGCTCCTGCACGGTCCGGGCTGCCCGGTCTGCGTGACCCCCGCGGCGAAGATCGATCGCGCGATCGCCCTCGCGTCGCGGCCCGAGGTCATCCTCTGCTCGTTCGGGGACATGCTGCGCGTCCCCGGGTCGGCCAGGGACCTGCTCTCGGCCAAGGCCGACGGCGGTGACGTGCGGGTCGTCTACTCGCCTCTGGACGCGCTCGACCTGGCGCGGCGCCACCCCGAGCGCGAGGTGGTGTTCTTCGCCGTCGGCTTCGAGACGACCGCGCCCGGCAACGCGATGGCGGCGTACCTCGCCCGGCGCGACGGCGTGCGCAACTTCAGCCTGCTCGTGTCGCACGTGCTGGTCCCGCCCGCCCTCGAGGCCATCCTCTCCGCGGGTGGCTGCCGCGTGCAGGGGTTCCTGGCCGCCGGCCACGTCTGCGCCGTCACCGGGTCGGCCGCGTACCTCCCCGTTGCCGCCCGGTACAAGGTGCCGATCGTGATCACGGGCTTCGAGCCGCTCGACCTGTTGATGGGGCTGCACATGTGCCTCTCGCAGCTCGAGCAGGGGCGCGCCGAGGTCGAGAACCAGTACGCCCGCGTCGTGCGCGAGGGGGGCAACCCGGCCGCGCAGGCGCTCGTCGGCGAGGTTCTCGAGGTCGTGGACCGTGAGTGGCGGGGGATTGGCGTCATCCCGGCGAGCGGCCTGGGCCTGCGGGCGCCGTATCACGATCAGGACGCGGAGCGGCGCTTCGACCTCGCCGGCCTCCCCGAGGTGGGCGAATCCCCGCTGTGCCAGAGCGGGCTCGTTCTGCAGGGGCAGCTCGAGCCGCCCGACTGCAGTGCCTTCGGGCGCGCCTGCACGCCGGAGCACCCTCTCGGCGCCACGATGGTGTCGTCCGAGGGCGCCTGCGCCGCGTACTATCTGCATCGTCGCCACCCGGTCGCCAGCCCCGAGCCGTGAGCGTCTCCCATGCCTGACCTCGTTCCCTCCTGCCCCGCCCCGATCGCCCGCCACGACCGCGTGACGCTGGCGCACGGCGGCGGCGGCCGGCTCATGCACGAGCTGCTGTCGCGCGTCTTCCTGTCGACCTTCGACAACCCGCTCTCCGACCCCGGCCACGACGCCGCGGTCTTCCGGTTCGGGGAGACCGCCGGGCGGCTGGCCTTCACCACCGACTCTTATGTCGTCCGCCCCCTCTTTTTCCCGGGTGGCGATATCGGCACGCTCGCCGTGAACGGGACGGTGAACGACCTGGCCATGGCCGGCGCTCGCCCTCGCTACCTGAGCGCGGGCTTCATCGTGGAGGAAGGGCTCGAGGTGGGGACGCTCGAGCGCGTCGCCAGGTCGATGCAGGCGGCCGCCGCGGCAGCGGGCGTGGCGATCGTGACCGGCGACACGAAGGTGGTGGAGCGCGGCCGCGGCGACGGCGTCTACGTGAACACGGCTGGGATCGGCACGGTCGAACACGCCCTGCGGATCGCGCCGGCCTCGGTCGTCCCCGGTGACGTGGTGATCGTCAGCGGCGACCTGGGGCGCCACGGGATGGCGGTGATGGCCGCGCGCGAGGGGATTGGCTTCGAGGCGCCGATCGAGAGCGACTGTGCGCCGCTGGCCGAGCCGGTGCTGGCCCTGCTCGCGGCGGGCCTCGATGTCCACTGCCTCCGCGACCTGACGCGCGGGGGGCTGGCCAGCGCGCTGAACGAGATTGCCGGCGCGGCGGGCTTGGGCGTCGTCGTCGACGAAGGGGCGGTGAAGGTGGGCGCCCAGGTTCGGGCCGCATGCGAGATGCTCGGCCTCGACCCGCTCTACGTCGCCAACGAAGGGCGCTTCGCGCTGTTCATCCCCGAGGCGGACGCGCGTGGGGCGCTGGAGGTGCTGTCGCGGTTCGAGGTCACCTCCGGCGCGGCCGTCGCCGGCCACGTGGTGACGACCGACCCGGGCCGGGTCGTTGTCGTCGGGGCGCTCGGCGTGGCACGACTGCTTGCGATGCAGAGCGGCGAACAACTGCCACGGATCTGCTAACATCTGCCAATGACCTGGACGTTTACGCGGGCCGGCCGGCAGGCGCGGTGCGAGATCCGGCGGGACGCCGACGGGCTGGACTATGAGTTCGTGACCACGGCGGAGGACGGGACCGAGCGCGTCGAACGATTCGACGACCCGGCGGCACTCATCGATCGATCCGTGCGGCACTTCCAAGCACTGTTCGAGGGCGGCTGGCGCCCGCTTCCCGATCCCCAGTAACACCCCACCTTCCCCAGCAGTCCGCGCCGAGGCGCCCTTCCTCCTCGAGTTGCGCGTTGTGAGGCGAGACACCGTGTAAAGGCGGCGTCACCCGCATGACGCCGCGACAACTTCGGCCCGAAGCCCCCGCGAAAGCCTGCGAGATCACACCGCGCTCGCTGGCACTTCCATTGCTCCGGCGTGACAGGTCAGCGCGTCCAGCACTGACTCATCAACCACTGCCATCGCGAAAATGGGCGAAGGGATGTCGACCGCCGTGGTTTCGACCAAAGCGAGAGGGGGAGAGAGGAGATGACCTACATCCAGGCCGCCCAGGAGACGATTCGGCGCGTCAGGGCGGAGTTCCTCGAGATGCCGGGGCTGAAGCTGACGGTGCCGCAGGCTCAGCGTTTGTGGGGGGTCGATCGGAGCACGTGCGAGGCGGTGATTGACGAGCTCACCGCGTCGCGGTTTCTCGCCCGGACCCGCGACGGCGCCGTGGTTCTGCGGGCAGCGAGCGCGTGACGACCGGACGCGCCTGCCTGGCGCGACTCGGGCGAACCCCCTAGCTCATCCATGGTCCGGTGACGCCCCTGCCAGGATCGCCACCGGGCACCGCGCCAGTGTCGCGGCCACCGGCAGGCTCTCCTCCCCACCGTCGCGCTGCACGTCCACGCGTTCTCCGGTGATCGTGTTCGCCCAGTGCAGGCCGTGCAGCGCCGGCGGGAGCGGCAGGAAGGTGGTGCCCCAGCCCGCTGCCCAGTCGCGCCAGGCTTCGCCGAGACGGGTGACGAGGCGGGGGACGAGAATGAGAGAGGCCGGCGCCCCTCGACCTCGCTCCGGGAGATCGGAGGCCGGCCCTTCTGTACGGGCGAAGGAGAAGACGTGCGGGGCGGCGCTGCCCGCCGCCTCCAGCGGGATGTACCCTCCGCCGGCGAAGAGGCTCGGCCACGCGCGCCTGGCGCGGAGCGCGGTGGTCGTCACCCACAGCTTGATGCGGCCGTCGTCCCAGTTGTCGAGCATGTCGGCCAGCAGACCCAGGCGGCGAGTGAGACGGTCCGGGTCTTCTGTTCCATCCGGCGGCGGCACCTCCGGGAGGAACGGCGCGAGCGCATCGAGCGCCTGCCGGCGCGCCTCGAAGTCCACCGGCTGGCGGTTGTCGGGATCCACCAGGTGCAGGTCCCACAGCTCGGTCCCCTGGTAGAAGTCAGGGACTCCGGGGCTGCCAACCTTCAGCACGACCTGCGCGAGCGAGTTCGCCACCGCCAAGCGCGCCACGCGCGCCTGGAAGGGCAGGAACGAGGCGAAGAAGCGCCGGGACGCGGGCCCGGCCAGGACCCCTTCCACGAAGCCCGCCATGGCGGCGTCGTACGCCTGGTTGTCGTTGATCCAGCTCGTGTGGACCTTCGATTCCTTGATCGCCTTCATCATGTAGTCGCGAAGGCGTTCCACCAGGCGCGTGGTGGGAGGCTGCGACTCGGTGGGGGGCCACACGCCGAGCAGGACCTGGTAGAAGCGGTACTCGTCGTTCCGGTCCGGCGCCGGCCGCCCGTTGACATCGGCCCGGTTCCCGGCATTGAGGCGCGCCCACCGCGACACGACCCGGCGCCACTCCTGGGCGAGCTCGGAGATCACGGCGATGCGCGCGCGCACGTCCTCGCCGAGCTTCGTGTCGTGCGTGGAGGTGGTGAGCATCTCGTGGGGCCATCGCCGCGCCCGGAGACCGTTCCGGTCGTGCACCACGGCGGGGCCCCGCCCGAACCGGGCCGGCTCGCCCCCGACCTCGTTCAGCGCCACCAGCAGGTTGTAGCGGTAGAACGCGGTGTCTTCGACCCCCTTGGCCTGCACGGGCGCGGTGAACTGCTGCAGCTTCATCGAGAAGTCGAGCCGAGCCTGGTAGCCCGGCTCGTCCACCGGCGCGTAGCCGTCGCGGCGGTCTTCTGATTCGGCCTCCGGCGAGAGGCGGCGGGGCAGGACCACCTCGCGGAAGAAGGCGAACTGCGACGCCGCGATCGTCGGGTTCCGGTGCATCGCCGCGGCGACCGCCTGCTCGATGCGGTCGCGATCCGGCGCCGTCCAGCCCAGCCGATCGATGTACGTGCGGTAGACCGGGAAGCAGGCGACCACCTCCTGCAGCACCCCCCGCAGACTCTCCAGGGTGAAGTCGCGCGACCGACGGTTCGACTCGGAGATGAGGTTGAGGGCGTGCGCCAGCACGTTCAGCTCCGACGCCAGCGACGCCCTGGTGATCAGCTTTTTGCTGCGATACACGATCTCGGCGAAGGGCCAGGCGACCCCCGTGAAGCGCGCGTAGAACTGCCGGAGCGGCCGCTCTCCGGCCGGGTCGATCTGCAGCCCCGTCACGTCGTTCGCGAAGGCGTACCCGGTCGTGCCCGCGATCGGCCATTCCTCGGGCAGCGTTTCGCCGTCGCTCAGGATCTTCTCCGCGGCGATCCAGAGCCGCTCCCGCCCGCCCCGCGCCTCCTGGAGCTTCTCGAAGTACGCCTTCGGATCGAAGAGGCCGTCCGGGTGATCGATGCGCAGTCCGTCCACCTGCCCGGCGTCCAGCAGCTCACGCACCAGCGCGTGCGTCGCCTCGAAGACCTCGGGGTCCTCGATCCGCAGCGCGGCCAGGGCGTTGATGTCGAAGAAGCGGCGGTAGTTGATTTCGTGCGAGGCCGATCGCCAGTCGGACAGCCGGTAGGCCTGGCGCTCCAGCAGCTCGTGAAGCGAGTCGAAGCTGGCCGGCACGCCCGGCGTCCCGTTGAAGGACTCGACGCCGCGCGCGATGTGCGATCGGATCTCGCCCGAGGCGGACGCGAGGCGGTCCAGCCGCTCGCGGGCCACTTCCTTCTCGCGCCTGCGCTCGGCGATGCGCGCCGGGTGGGTCTCCTCGGTGGCGGGCAGGTTGCGGAGCGCGGTGAGGATGCTCAGGAATTCGCGCAGGTCGGGGTGCTCTTCCCCGAGGGCCCCGGTCAGCCGCTCGAGGCCGTGCTCGAAGACCATCACCGACTGCCTGGGGTTCACCGGGAGCCGGTTGTCGAAGTACTGGAGGGACAGTGCGCCGTCCTCGAACCCCAGGTGCAGCTCCCCGCGCTCGAGCACGAGGCCGTACTGGTCGCCCAGGATCGGCAGCAGGACCTTGCCCTTCAGCTCGGGCTTCACCGGGTTCCAGTCGATGTCGAAGTACCGCGCGAACGCCGACGACTGGCCGTTCTCGAGCACGTCCTTCCACCACGGGTTCGTCTGCGGATCGATGCCCATGTGGTTCGGGACGAAGTCGATGATCTGGCCGAGGCCGCGGTCGTGCAGCGCGCGGACGAACTCGTCGTACTCCGCGCGGCTGCCGATCTCCGGGTTGATTTCGCGGTGATCGCAGATGTCGTAGCCGTGCGTGCTGCCCGGATTCGCCGTCAGGTAGGGCGACGAGTAGCAGTGGGTCACGCCGAGAGCGGCCAAATACGGTGCGAGCGCCGCGGCATCCGTGAACCTGAAGCCGCGGTGGAATTGCAGCCGGTAGGTCGCGAGCAGCGGGCCGGGCGTGTGGGGCATGAGAGTCCTCGCGGACGCGCTCACCACCCGAGGATCTCGCCGATGCCCGAGAGCGGGATTGGCAGCCAATCGGGGCGGTGGTTCAGTTCGTAGCGCAGCTCGTACAGGGCCTTCTCCAGGAGGAACACGCGCAGCAGCGCCGCGAGGGAGCCGCGGTCCCGCGGCAGGAACGGGGCGTCACCGGCCGTCGCCAGGTACGACCGCAGGAACGCCGCGGCAACCCACGACCGCCAGGCGGCCGCCCACGCGTCGAGGTCAGTACCTGCGCTCGCGGGCGCCCGCGACTCGGCGCGCACCGCGACCGCCGCGGCGTACCCGAACGATCGCAGCATCCCGGCCACGTCCTTCATGGGCGACTGCCGCGCGCGCCAATCGGCCAATGCCCGATCCGGCTCCCCCTCGAAGTCGAGGATGTAGAAGTCGCCCTCGGCCCAGAGCACCTGGCCCAGGTGGAAGTCGCCGTGGATCCGGATCTTCAGTCCGGGGTCGCCGATGCCGGAGAGCGCCACGAGGCCGCCGACCACGTCGGCGCGCCGGTCGAGCAGGCGCGCTGCCGCGTCGCGGACGGACTCGGCCAGCGCGGGTCGGGCCCGCCCGATCGCGTCCAGCGTGACGCGCGCCTCCTCGGCCATCCGGGCGGCGGTGAGGGCGAGGTCGCGGCTGGTGAACGGCTCGGGCTCGAACGCAGGGTCGCCCTCCGCCTCGGCCAGCGCGAGGTGGAGCTCGGCCGTCCGCTGGCCGAGGCGCGACGCGGTTTCGAGATACGTCCCGATGGCGTCGGCGGCCGCGCCCGGCGCCCCGACGCCCGACAGCGCGAGCGAGGGTCCCAGCGCCGGCGGCGCCGGGGCCGGCAGCGGCTCGCTGGCCACGCGTTCCAGGTAACGTCTCAACTCCTCGATCGCGTGCCCCCAGCCGTCCGCCTGGTGTGGGACGAGCCGGTGGAGGATGCCGAGCGTCACCGGTTCGCTGCCGGGCCCCTGGTAGTGCAGGGCGCCGGCCAGCGCCGGCACCCGCGGAAACCGCCTCCGCTCGGTCAGGTGGTAGCCGATCTCGAGCTCGGGGTTGCGGCCGGGGTCCAGCCGCCGGATCAGCTTCAGGATCAGGGCGTCGCCGTAGACCAGCGAGCTGTTGCTCTGCTCGCGGCTGGTGGCCGAGGCCTCGAGGGCGTCGAGGTCGCACGCAAGGGCCACCTGGTCGAGCGCCGAGGTGCGCTGGCCCGTGATGACGCCGTGCCGGGTCGAGAGGCTGCGGGCGCCGTTCACGAGGGCGAGCAGCTCGCGGCCAATCTTCTCGCCGGTGCACGCGTCGTACAGCACCCCCTTGCGGGCGCCGGTCAGCCGCGCGAGCACCGTCTCGGGCGACCGGCTCAGGACCTGGTCGGCCTGGGGCCCCGATTCGGTGGCCAGCGGCAGCAGGTAGCGTTCGCGCTCGTCCCCGGCGAACGTCACCTCGACGATCGCCAGGAACGCCGGGTCGCGGCCCCGGCGCGCGAGGGCCCAGTCGACGATCCGGGCCGATCGGACCCGCCGCGACTTGCCGGCGAACCACCGCTGCCGGGCCAGGTACACCGGCAGGCACTCGCGCTCGACGAGGTGGCGGACGTGGCCCTCGAGCAGCGTCTCCCACGCGCCGCCCGCCAGCAGGGCCGGGAAATCGGCGGGGCTCTCGGCCGGCTGCGGGGCGACGCGCGCGGCGATCGGGGCCGGCTGCTCGACCAGCTCGAACCAGTAGAACGCGTACGGGCCGAGCGTCAGGAAGTAGGGCCGGTCGCCGATGCGCGGGAACTCGGTCCGCCCGAGCATCTCGACCGGCGTGAGCCCCTTGAACTCCGACAGGTCGAGCTCGGCCGGCTGCACGCTCCTCGCGAGGTTGGCGACGACGAGGATCCGCGCGCCCTGGCCCTCGCGAACGTACGCCAGCGTCTTGCGGTTGGCCGGTTGGAGAAAGCGGATCGTGCCGCGCCCGAACGTCTGGTGCTGCCGCCGCAGCGCGAGCATCCGGCGGAACCACTGGAGCAGCGAGTGCGGCGACCGCTCCTGCGCCTCGACGTTGATCGCCTGGTACCCGTAGACGGGGTCCATGATCGGGGGCGCGAAGAGAGCCGCCGGGTCAGCGCGCGAAAAGCCGGCATTGCGGTCGCTCGTCCACTGCATCGGCGTGCGGACGCCGTTGCGATCGCCCAGGTAGATGTTGTCACCCATCCCCAGCTCGTCGCCGTAATAGAGGACGGGAGTGCCGGGCAGCGAGAAGAGC
This sequence comes from uncultured Acidobacteriota bacterium, assembly GCA_963813585.1. GTDB lineage: Bacteria > Acidobacteriota > Vicinamibacteria > Vicinamibacterales > Fen-181 > JARKSS01. The sequence continues at coordinate 3,772,161 of CAWEZL010000001.1, read as the reverse complement.
AGGCCGTGCAGCAGCTCGATCCGCCGCCGGTTGTTCTCGACGAGCGGCGCGAGGCGACGGCGGATGCCGAGGTTCAGGCGCATGCGCGGGTCGGCCGCATAGGCCCGGTACATGTAGTCGCGCTCCTCGTCGGTGACCATCTCGAGCGTCAGCTCGTCGTGGTTGCGGAGGAAGAGCGCCCACTGGCAGACGTCGGGGATGTCGGGCGTCTGGTGCAGGATCTCGGTCACCGGGTGCCGGTCCTCCTGCTGCAGCGCCATGAACATGCGCGGCATCAGGGGGAAGTGGAAGGCCATGTGGCACTCGTCGCCATCACCGAAGTACGGCCGGACGTCGGCTGGCCACTGGTTCGCCTCGGCGAGCAGCATCCGGTGAGTGTACCGGGCGTCCACGTGCGCCCGGAACTCCCGCAGCACCGCGTGCGTCTCGGGCAGGTTCTCGCAGTGGGTCCCCTCGCGCTCGATCAGGTAGGGCACCGCGTCGAGGCGCAGCGCGTCCACGCCCATCTCGAGCCAGAAGTCCATGCGCTCCCGCATCAGGCGCCGCACCTCGGGGTTGTCGTAGTTCAGGTCGGGCTGGTGGTGGAAGAAGCGGTGCCAGTAATAGGCTCCGGCATCCGGATCCCACGTCCAGTTCGACGTCTCGGTGTCGGTGAAGATGATGCGGGCATCCTCGTAGCGCTGCTTCGTCTCGCTCCAGACGTAGAACTCCCGCTCGCGCGAGCCCCGCGGCATCCGGCGCGCGCGCCTGAACCAGGGGTGCTGATCCGAGCTGTGGTTCATGACGAGCTCGGTCAGCACGTGGAGGCCGCGCCGGTGCGCCTCGTCGAGGAAGCGCCGGAAGTCGCCGAGCGTTCCGTAGCTCGGGTGCACCCCTTGGTACCACGAGATGTCGTACCCGTCGTCCCGCAGGGGCGACGGGTAGAAGGGCAGCAGCCAGATGCAGGTGATGCCCAGCGCCTGCAGGTAGTCGAGCTTCGACGTCAGGCCGGCAAAGTCGCCGATGCCGTCGGCGTTGCTGTCGAGGAAGGCCTTGACGTGAACCTCGTAGATGACGGCGTCCTTGTACCAGAGCGGTTCGGCCATGGCGTCGGTCAGGCTTCGATGCGGAGGATGTGGGCAGGCCTGGACGCGGCGTCCAGGCGGACGAAGTTCCAGTCGTGGTGCCAGGTGTAGCGCTCGTCGTCCAGCAGGTCGCGGACGGTGTACGACGGCAAGCCCGCCAGGTCCATCTCGGCCACCGGCACCCGCACGAACCCCTGCTGCACGCCGTGCGGGTCGAGCGAGACGACGACGAGGATGCGGTTGCGGCGATCGGGCGAGGCCTTGGAGTAGCAGACGATGTGGTCGTTGTCGGTCTCGTGGAACCGCAGGCTGACGTCGTTGTGCAGGGCCTGGTTGCCGCGCCGCGCCTGGTTGACGCGGGCCACGATCTCCTTGATGTGCCCCGGCCGGTCGTAGTCACGCGGCGTGAGCTGGTACTTCTCCGAGTCGGCATACTCCTCGGTGCCCGGCACCGCCTCGTGCTCGCACAGCTCGAACCCGCTGTAGATGCCGTAGCTGGCGCCGAGCGTGGCCGCGAGCACCAGGCGGATCACGAAGGCGGCGCGGCTGCCCTGCTGCAGGTAGTGCGGCAGGATGTCCGGCGTGTTGGCGAACAGGTTCGGCCGCATGTACTCGCGCACCCGCTCGCCGGCCAGCGCCTCGAAGTAGCTGGTGATCTCCCACTTGGTGTTGCGCCAGGTGAAATACGAGTACGACTGCGAGAAGCCGGCCTTGGCCAGGTAGCACATCGGCTTGGGCCGGGTGAAGGCCTCCGCGAGGAAGATCGTGTCCGGGTGCTCGCGGCGGACCTCGGCGATTGCCCACTCCCAGAAGCGGAACGGCTTGGTGTGCGGGTTGTCCACGCGGAAGATCCGGACGCCCTGCTCGATCCAGAAGAAGAACACCGAGGCCAGCTCGCGCCACAGCTCGCGCCAGGCCCCGTCGGCCTCGAAGGCCAGCGGGAAGATGTCCTGGTACTTCTTGGGCGGGTTCTCCGCGTACTTGATCGTTCCATCGGGCCGGTGGTGGAACCACTCGGGGTGCTCGCGAACCCAGGGGTGGTCGGGCGAGGCCTGGAAGGCGATGTCGAGCGCCACCTCGAGGTTGAAGCGCCGCGCCGTCGCCACGAAGTCGCGGAACGCCTGGAGGCCACCGAGCTCGGGGTGAACCGCCGTGTGGCCGCCCTCCGCGGCACCGATCGCCCACGGGCTGCCGGGATCGCCCGGCGCAGCCACGAGACTGTTGTTGCGCCCCTTTCGGTCGCTCCGGCCGATCGGGTGGACCGGCGGCAGGTACACCACGTCGAACCCCATCGCGGCGATGTCGGGGAGCCGCTCGGCCGCCTCGGCGAAGGTGGCACCGCGCCCGGCCAGGCGCCCCGAGCGGGGGAAGAACTCGTACCAGGCCCCGAAGCGGGCGCGCGGCCGCTCGACGGTCACCGACAGCACCCGGTGGTATCGCGTCTCGAGCGATCGATCGGCGTGCTCGGCCATCACCCCCGCCAGTGAATCGGCGAGCGCCGCGGAGACCTTCAGGTCGACCTCGTCCGGTCCTTCCATGAGCAGGGCCCGGCCCACCAGCCAGTCTCGCAGCGGCACGGACACCCGTGGCGCCGGCGTGTCGCTCCCGGCCCGCGATTCCGAGGGCAGGCGCTCCGCCACCTGCCTGACGAGCCACGCTCCCTCGAGCAGCTCGATGGCCACGTCGAGGCCGGCGGCGTACTTCTTCGACAGCTCGTCGCGCCACGACGCGAACCGGTCGACCCACGCCTCGACCGTGTACTCCCAGCGGCCGAGGACGTCGACCATGAACGACGCGCTCCATCGGTCTTCGCCGGCCGGGACCATCCGCACCTCGTGCCAGGATCGATCCTCGGGGATGCCGGGCCGCCCCCCCGGCGCCTCGGCCAGCCGATAGCGCAGGACGGCGGCCAGCCGGTCGTGGCCGTCCACGAAGATGTTCGCGAACACCTCGACGCGCTCGCCGGTCGTCCGCTTGATGGGGAAGCGCCCGCCATCGACCTGCGGCCTGACGGCATCGACGACCGCGCGGCGTGGGCGGTCATCGGGCGGCAGGGGCGGGCGTGTCATCCGTGACCTTCGAGGGTGACGAAGCCGTCACGCGGATCCGCGCGGGCGCGCCGAGCGTGGCCAGGTCCGCGAGCCGGTGGGCGCGATCGGCCTGGCGCCGGTGCTGCTCGCGGAGCAGCAGGACCGCGGTCGAGCGGGCGTGGAGCGGGTAGTCGTCGCCGCCGCCGTACGGGGCGGCCGGTCCCTGGTCGTTCGCCGAATCCACCAGCGCCTCCCAATGCGAGCGCGCGGGGACCGGGGGCAGCTTGAAGGTCAGCTCGCCATCCCCCGCGTTCAGCAGGAGGAGCAGGGTGTCGCCGGTGGTCCGCTCGCCGCGCTCGTCGCGCTCGTCGATGGCGTCGCCGGCCAGGCGGACGCCGAGCGCGCGGGCGGAGCCGGCCGTCCAGGCCTCGTCGGTCATCTCCCGGCCGTCCGGGGCGAACCAGGTGATGTCCTTGATGCCGGCGCCCCGGATCGGGCCGCCCTGGAAGAAGCGGCGCCGGTGCAGCACGGGCTGGTCGTGCCGCAGGTGCACCACCTGGCGGGCGAACTCGAGGAACTCCAGCTGCTGCGGCGTCAGCTCCCAGTCGAGCCAGGTGATCCCGGTATCCTGGCAATACGCGTTGTTGTTGCCTGCCTGCGTCTGGCTCAGCTCGTCCCCGCCGCGGATCATCGGCACGCCCTGGGAGATCATCAGGGTTGCGAAGAGGTTTCTCTTCTGCCGCTCGCGGAGCGCGACGATGTCCGGGTCGTCGGTCGGCCCCTCGACGCCGCAGTTCCAGCTCTCGTTGTCGTTCGCCCCGTCCCGGTTCTCCTCGCCGTTCGCCTCGTTGTGCTTCTCGTTGTAGCTGACCAGGTCCTGCAGCGTGAAGCCGTCGTGGGCGGTGATGAAGTTGATGCTCGCGTAGGGCCGCCGGCCGCTGCGCTCGTAGAGGTCGCTGCTCCCGGCGAGCCGCGTGGCGAACTCCGAGACCTGCCCGCCGTCGCCCCGCCAGAATCGCCGCACCGAGTCGCGGTACTTGCCGTTCCACTCGGCCCACCCGACCGGGAAGTTCCCGACCTGGTACCCCCCCTCGCCGAGGTCCCATGGCTCGGCGATCAGCTTCACCTGCGAGATGATCGGGTCCTGGTGGATGATGTCGAAGAAGGCGCCGAGCTGATCCACCTCGTGCAGCTCGCGGGCGAGCGCGCTCGCGAGGTCGAAGCGGAACCCGTCCACGTGCATCTCGGTGATCCAGTACCGCAGGCTGTCCATGATCAGCGCGAGGACCCGCTGGCTCTGCATGTTCAGGGTGTTGCCGCACCCCGTGTAGTCCATGTAGTAGCGCTTGTTGTTGTGGACCAGGCGGTAGTAGGACAGGTTGTCGAGGCCCCGCAGCGAGAGCGTCGGGCCCAGGTGGTTGCCCTCGGCCGTGTGGTTGTACACCACGTCGAGAATCACCTCGAGGCCGACCGCGTGCAGCGTCCGCACCATCATCTTGAACTCGCGAACCGACTGCAGCGGCTCCTTCGAGGCCGAGTAGCGGATGTCGGGGGCGAAGAAGGCGAGCGTGTTGTAGCCCCAGTAGTCCGTCAGTCCGCGCTCGACCAGCGTCCGCTCGGGCGTGTGATGGTGCACGGGCAGCAGTTCGACGGCGGTCACGCCGAGGTCCAGCAGGTGGTGCAGGACGGGCTCGGATGCGAGCCCGAGATAGGTACCCCGGAACTGGGCGGGAACGCCGGGGTGCTTCTGCGTCAGCCCCTTGACGTGGGCCTCGTAGATGACCGTCTTGTGCAGCGGGGTCGCGGGCGGGCGATCGTCGCCCCAGGTGAAGGCCGGGTCCACCACGGCGCCTAGCGGGGCGAAGGGGGCGTTGTCGCGGTCGTCGCGTGCGAGGTCGGCGTCGGGGTGACCGACCGCGTAGCCGAACATCTCGTCGGACCACCGGATCGGCCGGGCGAGGCTCCTCGCATAGGGATCGACCACCAGCTTCGCGGGGTTGAACCGGTGGCCGTTCTCGGGCTCGTATGGCCCGTGCACGCGATAGCCGTACAGTTGCCCGGGCTGCACGTCGGGCAAGAACCCGTGCCAGACCTGGTCGGTCTGCTCGACCAGCCTGATGCGCGCCGACTCCCTGGTGGCCCGCACATCATCGAAGAGGCAGAGCTCGACCGCCGTTCCGTGTTCGCAGTACACGGCGAAATTGACCCCCATCCCGTTCCACGTGGCGCCAAGGGGATAGGGGGAGCCGGGCCAGACACGCATGCAGACCTCCGCACCTGTCCTCTGTGCATGAGGTGTGCCGGCCGGCCGAGCGGATGAGGTCGAAGCGCGGGCGCGCGTGCGCCGGCTACTTGCTGAAATCCACCTTGGGTGCCTGCTTCGCCTCGGCGGGCGCCTGGAAGAAGGGGTGTTCCTTGAACCCGAAGAGGGCCGCGGTCATGTTCGACGGGAAGCGGCGCCGCAGGGTGTTGTACTGCTGCACCCGCTCGTTGTAGCGCATCCGCTCGACCGCGATCCGGTTCTCGGTGCCGGCCAACTCGTCCATGAGGCGGTTGAATTGCTCGTTGGCCTTCAACTGCGGGTAGTTCTCGACCACGACGAGCAGGCGGGCGAGCGCCGAGCTCTGCTCGTTCGCCGCCGCGATCGTCTCCTCCGGCGTGCGCGCCCCGGCGAGACGGGCCCGCGAATCGGCGATCGCCTTGTAGACATCCTGCTCGTGCTGCGCGAACCCCTTGGTGGTGTTGACGAGGTTCGGGATGAGGTCGTTGCGGCGCTGCAGCTGGTTCTCGACCTGCGCCCACTGCGCCTTGATCGCCTCTTCGTCGCTGACGAAGCGGTTGTAGGAGCACCCGGCCAGGGGGACCGCGGCCAGCGCCGCCAACACGACGAGGAGCGTTCTTCGGATCTGTCGCATCGGACGTCTCCTTGGATCGATGTCACACCTTCACCAGCCCGCGCCGCCGCCACCGCCGCCCGACCGGCCTCCGCCGAAGCCACCGAAGCCGCCGCCGAAGCCCCCGCCGCCGAATCCGCCGCGGCCGAAGGGGCCGACGCCGCTGTTCCAGCCGCTCCAGCCCGGGCCGCCCCAGATGAACGGACCCCGGCGGAATCGGCCGCGGCGTCCGCCTCGGCCGCCGCCCGAGATCATCCCCAGGATCAGCAACAGCACCACGAGGCCGATGATCACCCCGGGACCGATGCCGACGCGGGCACGCGGCTCGGGCCGCACCGGCTCGACGCCCTCGACCGAGACGCCGCGGGCGTCGGCGATTCGCCCGGCCACTCGCTCGACACCGGCGAGCAGGCCGGCGCCGTATTCGCCCCGCCGGAACGCGGGCAGCATGAACTGGCGGCTGGTCTCGCCCGCGAAGCCGTCGGTGACAATCGGTTCCAGACCGTATCCGACCTCGACCCAGACGCGACGGTCCTCGACGGCGAGCAGGATCAGGAGCCCGTTGTCCTGGCCCTTCGAGCCGATGCCCCGGCCGCGGTTCTCGAAGAGCCGGACCGCGTACTCCTGGATGTCACCGTAGGGGGCGAAGGTGGGAACCGTCGCGACCGCGACGACGTCGCCGCTCGCCGCCTGGAGCGCGCGGATGACGCGGTCCATCGCCTCCGCGCTGGCCGGGTCCACGACGCGCGCGAAGTCGTTCACCGGCCGCGTCAGCTCGGGTAACGCGTCCTGCGCGCCTGCCCACCCTCCGGCCGGCAACAGCAGCACGATCGCCGCGGACACGATCCACGCGGGGAGGTTCGGCCTCACAGCGTATCCAGGTCCTTCGCCAGCCGCCCGACCCCCTCGAGGTAGCCGGGGAACAGCCGCTCGGCGTCGGAAGGGGCCGGCGTGGCGTCGGGTGAGAGCCTCAGCAGTGGCGCGAGGCCGGGGGCAGCGGCCGGAAAGCGCTCGGTGACGAAGGCGGCGAGATCCTCCGGGGTCCTGGGATCGACCCCGTGCAACCGCGCGACGTTCACGAGGAGCGCGCGGAGCGGCGCCAGCGACGCATCGACGAGACCCGCCACGGCCTTCAAGGCGGCGCCGGCCTGCAGGTATCCTTCGCGCAGGTGGACCAGGTGGCTCCTGGCCTGCGCCTCGCACGCGCGGCGCAGATCCTCGCGCCGCACGCTCAACCCCACCAGGAACGTCTCACCGGCCACGACCTCGTGGTGGGCCAGGATCTGGCTGAACTCGAGCGGGAACGCGTCCACGACCGTGGCCAGCTCGCCCCGGTCGAAGATCAGCGGCACAGCCAGGCCTTCCCGCCTCCAGGCGGCTGCCGCCGGCGCCAGCCTGAGCAGGTCGTCGGCCGTGAAGCCCTCGACCACTGCCAGGGCGTGCACGAGGTGCTCGTCGGGGCCAGGCGCCTCGTAGATCACGAGCGAGAGCAGCCGCGTCCCCAGCACCTGCTCGAGGTCCCCCCGCAGCCGGTCGACGGCCGCCTGCCGATTCAGCCGCTTGCCCATGTTCCTAGTGTAACCGGGGGGAGCCTCGCGCCCTCCGGCTGACGTCCCGTCGTAGAATAGAACCGCCATGCACCTGCGCGAGCTGAAGGTCGGCTGCTTCGGCGGCGGAACGGGGCTCCCGAGCGTTCTCGGCGGCCTGAAGGCGAATCCCTGGCTTCACGTCAACGCGATCGTCACGATGTTCGACAGCGGGGGAAGCTCGGGGGTGCTGCGCGACCAGCTTGGCGTGCTCCCGCCGGGCGATATCCTGAAGTGCACGCTCGCCCTCGCCCGCAACGAGGCCGAGGCGCGGCGCGTCCTGCTGTCGCGGCTGCCGACGCTCGAGCAGCACGAGCGGCTCGCCGGCCACACGGGAGGCAACCTGCTGCTGTCGATGATGGAGCAGCACAGCGGCGACTTCCTGGCGGCCGTGGACGGCCTGCGGTCGCTGCTCGGCTGCACGGGCCGCGTGTGGCCCGCCAGCGTCGAGCAGGCGTCGGTGTGCGCCGAGTACGGCGACGGGTCGAAGACGAGCGGGGAAGTGGAGGTCGACGAGCGGCAGAGCGAGGGACGGCTGGTGCGCGAGGTCTGGCTCGAGCCGGTGCCGCACATCCACCCCGCGGTCGCCAAGGCCATCCCCGAGTTCGACGCCGCCATCATCGGCCCCGGCAGCTTCTTCACCAGCCTGCTGCCGCCGCTCCTCGTGGCGGGCATGCGCGAGGCGCTGGCCGGGATGAAGGGGCCGATCGTGCTCGTCGCGAACCTGCTCACCGAGGGGCGCGGGATGGACGGCTTCACCGCGGCCGACGAGGTGCGCTGGATCAGCCGCGTGATCGGCCGGAGCGTCGACGTGCTCCTGGTCAACCAGGAACGCCCCGAGGAGGAGACGCTGGCGCGGTACGCCGCCGAGCACAAGCTCCCGCTGCCGCTCGGCGACGTTCCCTCTTGCTGCGAGGTCGTGGAAGGAGAGTTCTGGGACGGCGAGATCGCGCGCCACTCGCGGCGCCGCCTGTCGTACGCGATCTGGGGGGTCCTGGCGCGGAGGCTGCTGAACTAGGACGATGGCCAAGCGCCCCCTCGCCGCGTACCGGGCCAAGCGCGACTTCACGAAGACGCCCGAGCCGTCCGGCGGCCCGGCGAGGGCGGGCTCGAAGAAGGCGCGGCCCCGCTTCTTCTGCGTCCAGAAGCACCTCGCCAGCCACCTGCACTACGACTTTCGCCTCGAGCACGGAGGCGTGCTGCTCTCCTGGGCCGTCCCGAAGGGACCCTCGCTGGATCCGGCAGAGAAGCGCCTCGCGATGCACGTCGAGGACCACCCGTTGGACTACGGCGAGTTCGAGGGGGTGATTCCCGAGGGCTACGGCGCCGGCATCGTGATGCTGTGGGACCGGGGCACGTGGGAGCCCGAGGACCCGGATGTGGACGCCGCGCTCGAGCGCGGCGATCTCAAGCTACGCCTCGACGGCTACAAGCTGAAGGGGTCGTGGGTGCTCGTGCGGACGCGGCGGGACGAGGGCCGCAGCTGGCTGCTCATCAAGCACCGCGACGAGTGGTCGTCACCCGAGCTCGACATCCTCGAGTTCGCCCCGCTCAGCGTGAAGAGCGAGGGCGACTTCGCCGACATCCTCGCCCAGGACCGCCCCGACATCTGGGTCTCGAACCGCCCCGCCCGCGGGGGCGAGGCGGGCGCGATGTTCCGGAAGATCGTCGAGCGGGCCCTGGCGATCAAGGCGCAGAACGCAAAGCCGGGCACCAGCCGGCGAGCGACCAAGCGCGGCCGTTCGCGCTAGACCCAGGGGACTAGACCAGCGTCAGCAGCACCTGCCCTCTCCTGGCGTTGTCCCCTTCCCGGGCGTCGAGCGAGGCGACCTGGCCGTCGCGCCCCGCCGGCAGGACGTTCTGCATCTTCATCGCCTCGACGACGACCACCCCCTGTCCCCGCGTCACCCTGTCGCCGGGGCGCACGAGGTAACGCACGACGAGGCCCGGCATGGGGGCGACGACAACCGATGCGTCGGCCCGCGCCCGCGCAGGCCCCGCGGCCGTGTCGGGCGCTGGAGACGCCGCCGCCTGACCCGCCGGGCCCTCTTCCACGTCCACGGTGAAGAGATCCTCGCCGACGCGCACCGTGAAGCGGCGGGGGCCAACGGGCGCCGCCGCCGTCACCTCGCCCTTCCTGGCCTTGTCCACGAGCGCCTGCTCGCGCGCCACGTCCTCGACTGAGCGCGGCCGGGTCTCGGGCGGCGGGGTCTCCACGCCGTACTTCCACTTGAGGAACCGCAGGCCGGTCGTCGGGTACAGCGCGCAGCAGAGGACGTCGCCGACATCGCGGGCCAGGCCGCGCGCCGTCTCGGCCGCCCTGTCCATCTCGGGCTCGAGCAGGTCCGCCGGGCGAGCGGTGCTCGGCGTCTCGCCGCGCTCGTAGCCGGCGAGCGCGAGGCGCCGCACCTCCGGGTCGATCGCCGCGGGCGGCTGGCCGTAGAGACCGAACGCGTAGTCCTTCACCTCGCGCGAGATCATCTGGTAGCGGCCGAACAGCACGTTCAAGACCGCCTGCGTCCCGACGATCTGGCTGGTCGGGGTCACCAGCGGCGGGAAGCCCAGCTCGCGGCGGGTGCGCGGCAGCTCCTCGTACACCTCGGGGAGGCGGTCGAGGGCGTCCGCCTGGCGCAACTGCGCGACCATGTTCGAGAACATGCCGCCGGGGATCTGGTGGGAGAGCACGCCGGGGTCGATGATCGAGAGCTTCGTGTCGTCGAGGAACTCGCGGTACTTCGGCGCGATCCGCTCCAGCCCGTCGCCGGCCCGCACCAGGGCGTCCAGGTCGAGGCCGGTCTCCCGACTGGTGCCGGCGAGCGCGGCGACGATCGGCTCGACGGCGGCGTGCGAGGTGCGCAGCGCGAAGGGCGCGACGCAGGCGTCGATCCCGTCGGCGCCCGCCTCGATCGCCTTCAGCAGCGTCATGTAGGCCATGCCGCTCGTGAAGTGCGTGTGCACGACGAGCGGGATGGAGAGCTGCTGCTTCAGGGCGCGGACGAGGACGTCCGCGTCGCCGGGCGAGAGCAGCCCTGCCATGTCCTTGATGCAGAGGCTGTCGGCCCCCATCCGCTCGATGGCGCGCGCCTTGGCGAGGTAGTACTCGACGGTGTAGACCGGGCCGCCGAGCGAGCGTTGGGTGATCGAGTAGCTGAGCGCCCCCTGGACGTGCTTGCCGGCCGCCTTGATCGCCTCGAAGGCCGTGATGAAGTTCCGCTCGTCGTTCAGCGCGTCGAAGACGCGAAACACGTCGATCCCGCACTCCGCCGCGTGCGCCACGAACGCGCGCACCACGTCGTCGGCATAGTTGCGGTAGCCGACCAGGTTCTGGCCGCGCAGCAGCATCTGCAGCCGGACGTGCGGCAGGTGCTGCCTCAGGAGGCGGACCCGCTCCCAGGGATCCTCGTTCAGGAACCGGGTCATCACGTCGAACGTGGCGCCGCCCCAGACCTCCATCGACCAGAAGCCGATGCCGTCCCACGCGGGCGCGAGGGCCACCAGGTCGTCGGTCCTCGCCCGCGTGGCGAAGAGCGACTGGTGCCCGTCGCGGAAGGTCAGGTCGGTGACGCGGAGCGGACCGCCGGCCATCTCCATGGAGCCTCCAGATTGTGCTCGGAGATACTATACCCTCCGGCTCGGCGCCCGACGGCGCCTCGCCCAGGGCAGGCCGCCGCACATGATCCCGAACGCCTCGCTGTTCTCGTGGCTGCGTGACGCGCCGCCGGCCTCACGGCGCGCGCTCGTCGCGGCGTGCCTCGGGTGGGCGCTCGACTCGTTCGACGTCAACCTGTACGCGCTGGTCCTGGCGTCGCTGCTGGCCGACCTGCAGATGACGAAGGCGACCGCGGGCCTCATCGGCTCGTTCACGCTGGTGTCGGCCGCGCTCGGCGGGATCGCTTTCGGCGTGATTGCCGATCGCTACGGGCGCACCCGGGCCCTGATGGGCAGCATCCTGATCTACTCGGTGTTCACCGGGGCCTGCGGCTTCGCGCAGGCGTGGTGGCACCTGCTGGCATTCCGGGTACTCCTCGGCTTCGGGATGGGAGGCGAGTGGGCGAGCGGGGCGGCGCTGGTCTCGGAGACCTGGCCCGCCGAGCACCGCGGCAAGGCGCTCGGACTCGTCCAGAGCTCGTGGGCCGTCGGCTTTGCCGCCGCCGCCCTGATGACGCACGTCGTGCTGCCAGCGTGGGGCTGGCGGGCGGTGTTCTTTGTCGGGGTGCTGCCCGCGCTCGCCACCGCCTGGGTGCGCAGCGGCGTCGAGGAGCCGGAGATCTGGCGCCGGAACCGCACCGAGCGCCTGGCGGCCGGCGCCGGAGGGTCTCCGCCGGGCTCCCGCTCGGGCCTCGCGGCGATCTTCAGCGGTCCGCTGCGGCGCCTGACTGTCTTCGTCACCCTGATGAACGCCTGCACGTTGTTCGCCTACTGGGGCTTCACGCAGTGGGTGCCCGCGTACCTCGAGCTGCCGGCGGCGAGCGGGGGGCTCGGCCTGGCGGGCCACAAGACCGCCCTCATCGTCGCGATGAACGTCGGGATGTGGTTCGGCTACGTCACCTTCGGCCTCGTCAGCGACTCGCTCGGCCGGAAGCGGACCTACGTGGCGTACGTCCTCGGGGCGGCCCTGTTCGTCATGGCCTACGCGGTGGTGCGCACGCCGCTGGCCCTCCTGCTGCTCGGCCCGTTCGTCGGGTTCTTCGGCGCCGGGTACTTCAGCGGCTTCGGCGCGGTGACGGCCGAGATCTACCCCACGCGCATCCGCGCGACGGCCCAGGGCTTCACCTACAACCTGGGGCGCATCGCCAGCGCCCTCGCGCCGCTCACCGTCGGCTCGCTCGCCCAGTCGCGCGGCTTCACCGCGGCCTTCTCGACCGTGGCCCTCGCGTTCGTGCTCGCCGCCGTCGCGTGGATTTGGATCCCCGAGACGAAGGGGCGGGAGCTGGCGTAGGGGCCGGCCGTTTCCCTGTGCGAGAATGAGCGGTATGAAGCGTGCCGTCCTGATTCCAAGTCTCCTCGTCGCCCTGGTGGCCGCGTCTGCTCCGTCGTTCGCCCAGGCGCCGGCCCCGGCGCGTGCGGTTCCCAAGCTCGTTGTCATCCTGGTCGTGGACCAGATGCGCGCCGACTACGTGACGACGTACGGCGACCGCTGGACGGGCGGGCTGCGCCGGCTGACGGACGAGGGCGCCTGGTTCCGCAAGGCCGCCTATCCCTACGGGGCCACGGTGACGTGCGTCGGCCACAGCACGATCGCCACCGGCAGCCTCCCGTCCACCCATGGCATCGTGGGCAACAGCTGGTTCGATCGCGAGGCGGGCGAGGTGGTGCAGTGCGCCTCCGACCCCCACACTCAGGTGGTGCCCTACGGGGAGGGCCCGGCGAGCGCGGGGCACAGCACCCGCAACCTGATGACGTCCACGCTGCCCGACGAGATGCGGCTGCAGATGGCGTCCCCGCCGCGCGTGGTGACGGTGTCGTTGAAGACCTACACGGCGAGCGTCCTCGCGGGCCGGCGGCCGGACGCGGCCATCTGGCTCGACGGCAGCACCGGACAATGGGTCGCCTCGACCGCGTTTTCCGCCGAGCCCCTTCCCTGGCTGGCGCGTGTGATTGGCCGGCAGAAGCTGGACGCGCTTGCCGGTGAGGTGTGGCGCAAGGCGCTGCCGGCCGACGCGTACAGCCACGAAGACGACGGGGTGGGCGAGCGGCCGCTGTCACACTGGACGACGACCTTTCCGCATCCGTTGTCGGCTAACGGCGAGAAGCCGGGCGAGGCGTTCCTGTCGGCCTGGCAGACGAGCCCGTTTTCCGACGCGCGCCTGGCGCAGTTGGCCATCGGCGCCGTTGACGAGCTGAAGCTGGGGCAGGGCGACGGCACCGACTACCTGGCGATCAGCTTCACGGCGCTGGACTCGGTGGGCCACCGCTTCGGGCCGCGCAGCCACGAAGTGCAGGACCTGCTGGCGCACCTCGACGAGACGATCGGAACGTTGCTCACCCATCTCGACAAGACCCTGGCGGGGCGGTACGTCCTCGCGCTGACCGCCGACCACGGCGTCGCCCCGATCCCCGAGCAGGTCGTGGCGCAGGGGCTGCGGGGAGGACGGTTTCCGTCGGCGGGCCTGGTGGAGCGCGTCGAGAAGGCCCTCCAGCGGCCGCTCGGCGCCGGAGAGCACGTCGCCAACTTCTCGGGGAACGACCTGACGTTCAAGCCCGGCGTGTGGGAGAGGCTGCGTGCGAACCCGGAGGCGCTGCGCTCGGTGATGGACGCGATTCGCGAGGTTCCGGCGGTGGCGGCCGCGTTCCACCGCGACGAGCTCGACGGGGTAACCGCGCTGCCGGAGGATCCGCTGGCGAAGGCGGCGGCCGCCGGGTACTATCGCGGCCGCAGCGGCGACATCATCGTCTACCTGCGGCCGTACTGGCTCTACGGCAGCGGGACGAACGGGACGAGCCACGGCAGCCCGTACGCCTACGATCAGGGCGTGCCGCTGATCCTGTTCGGGGAGGGGATCAAGCCCGGCGTGTACTTCTCGCAGGCGGCGCCCGTCGACATCGCTCCGACCTTTGCCGCCCTGTGCGGCATCACGCTGCCGGCGGCCGACGGGCGCGTGCTGGCCGAGGCGCTGCGGTAGGGCGACCCTTCAGGGTTGCCGAGACGCTCCGGTAGGGCGACCCTTCAGGGTTGCCGAGACGCTCCGGTAGGGCGACCCTTCAGGGTTGCCGGTCGGGCTCGATGATCCACGCGACGGCCGCCACGGCCGCGGCGGCCGCCTTGCGGCGGCGCGGGGCGTCGGCCCCGGTCACGCCGCTCGCCACGAGGCTCTCGTGCCACGCGGCGCGCGCCCGCAGCGCCGCGTGCGCCTCGGCCAGCGTGACCTCGCTGAACCGGACCGTGTCTCCCGGCGCCGCCTGCGCCAGCCGCCACGTGTCCACGGTGATCACCGTCGCGATCTTCGCGTAACCGCCCGCCGTGCCGCGATCGACCATCAAGACGATCGGTTGCCCGTCCCCGGCCACCTGCACGGCGCCGAGGGGGCTGCCGTCCGACACGATGTCGGCGCCGCGTGAATGGGCGATCGCCGGTCCCTGCAGGCGGTAGCCCATCCGGTCGGCGCCCGCTGTCACCACATAGCTCGACGAGAGGAAGGTCTCCATCCCCTCCGGGGTGAACCGGTCGTCCTGCGGGCCGCGAACGACGCGGATCGCGTGGTCGTGGCCGAAGGCGGGCCGCTCCGACGAACGAACGCGCCGCGTGCCGGCGAGGACCCGGGCGGCATCGCCGGCGACGGCGAGCCGGTCGCCGGCGGCGAGTGGCCGGCCGCCCAGCCCCCCGAAGCGGGAGCGCACATACGTGGAGCGACTGCCGAGGACCACGGGGACGTCGATCCCGCCGAGGATCGCCAGGTATCCGCGCGCGCCGTCCTCCGGTCCGGCGAACCACAGCGTCTGCCCCGGGAACACCGTCACCGACTGCCAGGACTCCAGCGATTCGTCGTCCAGGTGGGCGCCGAGGTCGGCCCCGGCCAGGGCGACGGTGGCCGGCGCCGTGAACTCGAGGCGCGGGCCGACCAGGGTCATCTCGAGGACCGCCGCGTCAGGGGGGTTCCCGGCCAGTGCGTTCGCCGCCAGGCAGGCGGAGCGGTCCATGGCACCCGAGGCCGGAACGCCGTAGCGCTGGCACCCGGCGCGGCCCAGGTCCTGGACCGTCGTGAACATGCCGCCGTCGAGCACTCGCAGCACGATCACGGGCGGCCTCCACGCCGGCCAGTCGCCGGCTCCCACGACCCGTCCCGGACCTGGCTCTCGATCTCCAGGTACTCCTGCGCACTCACCGGGACGAAGCGGATGGAGTCGCCGGCTTCGAAGAGCGTGGGCGGCTGCCGGCTGGCGTCGAACAGGCGCAGCGGAGTGCGGCCGATCAGTTGCCACCCGCCCGGGCTCTCCACCGGGTAGATGCCGGTCTGCTGCTGCGCGATCCCGACCGACCCGGCGGGGATGACGGCCCTCGGGGTCGCGAGGCGGGGCGTGGCAATCCGCGGCGACATGCCGCCCAGGTACGGGAAGCCGGGGCTGAAGCCGATCATGTAGACGAGGTAGTCCGTGCCGGCGTGGATCTCGACCACGGCGGCTTCAGTCAGCCCGTTGTGCCGGGCGACAAACGGCAGGTCAGGGCCGAACTCGCCGCCGTAGGTCGTCGGCACGGCGATGACGCGCGTGGCGCCGAGATCCAGTTCGCCCTTGTGGCGATCGATCTCGATCAGGCGCCCGCGCAGGCTCTCCACCTCGGCCACGAGCGGGTCGAAGCACACCAGCAGCGACCGGTAGGTGGGCACCAGCTCGAGGACGCCGGGAATCGCCGCCCGCTCCATGGCCCGCCACAGCTCGCGGACCTCGCGGTTGAGCGCGGGATCGACGCGGTCGCCGAATTCCACCACCAGGGCGGCGTCGCCGGCCAGCAGGATCCTCGGCTCACTCATCGGAGGCCCATGGGCCGGAGTTCCACGCCCGCTTTCTCCAGCGCCGCCCTCAGCGCCGACGCGAGGCCGACCGCGTCGGGCGTGTCGCCGTGCAGGCACACGGTGTCGGCCCGCATCTCGACGGCCTCGCCCGTCACGGCGACGATCGTTCCCTCGGTCACGAGCCGCAGCGTGCGCTCGACGACCTCGCGGGCGTCGTGGATGACGCCGCCCGGGCGCGAGCGGGGAACGAGCGTCCCGTCGGCCTGGACGGCGCGGTCGGCAAACGCCTCGCGTGCCACGCGCAGGCCCATCTGCTCGGACTGGTCGGCCCAGGGCGACCCCGCCAGCGCGACCAGGATGAGGGACGGGTCCACCTCGAGCACGGCGTCCCCGATGGCGCGCGCGAGGTCGCCGCCGGCAACCGCCATGTTGTAGAGGGCGCCGTGCGGCTTGACGTGCTGGAGCCTCTTGGCCCGCGTGAAGGCGGTGAGCGCCCCGATCTGGTAGACGGAGATCGTCGCGTACCTCGGAGGGGGAGACGGCCAGGTTGCGGCGGCCGAAGCCCCGCAGGTCGGGGAATCCCGGGTGGGCCCCGATGCCGACGCCGCTCTCCTCGGCGAGCCGGACCGTCCGCCGCATGGTCACCGGGTCTCCGGCGTGGAACCCGCAGGCGACGCTGGCCGACGTGACGAACCGGATCACCTGCTCGTCGAGCCCCATGCGCCACGGTCCGAAGCTCTCGCCGAGATCGCAGTTCAGGTCGAAACGGCGCGGCATGTCTGCACCCCCCGGGGCACGGCTATGTTAGCCCAGCTCATGACCCCGGTGGGGCGGGGCTTCAGCCCTGCCCACTATGCTATGCTGCGGCGGCCGGCTGGTCTGCGCGCCGGCGAGGAGGCGACGATGCCGGACATCGCACGAATCCAGCGCGAACTGACCGCGGCGGGGATGGACGGGTGGCTGCTGTACGACTTCCACAACCGCGACGCGATCGCCTACCACGTCCTGGGGATGGACTTCGGGAAGTTCACCAGCCGCCGCTGGTTCTACTGGATCCCCGCCAGCGGCGAACCGGTTCGCCTCTGCCACAAGGTGGAGGCGCGCAAGCTCGATTCGCTGCCGGGCGACAAGCGCCTCTACCTGTCGTGGCGCGAGTTGCACGCGAGCCTGAAAGGCATGCTCGGCGGCGCACGGACTGTGGCGATGCAGTACTCGCCGACCGCCAATATTCCCTACGTCTCGGTGGTGGACGGCGGCACGATCGATCTGGTCCGCTCGCTCGGCTACGAGGTGGTGTCGTCGGCGGGCCTGGTGCAGACCTTCCAGGCGGTGCTCGACGAGGCGGCCTACCAGTCGCACCTGGTCGCGGGGGAGCGGGTGCAGCGGATCAAGGACGAGGCATTCGCCCTCATCGGCGACTCCCTTCGCGCCGGCCGCACCCTCACCCAGTACGATGTCCAGCAGTTCATCGTCCGCCGTTTCGGCGAGGAGGGGCTGACCTGCAAGGGCGAGTACCCGATCGTCGGCACCAACGAGCAGCCGGCCGACCCGCACTTCGAGCCGACGCCCGAGAACGCGCGCCCGATCAAGGCCGGCGACACGATCCTGATCGATCTCTGGGCGAAGCTCGACCAGCCCAAGGCGATCTTCTACGACATCACCTGGTGCGGCTACGCGGGCCCCACGCCGCCGGCGAAGTACGTGGAGATCTTCAACGTGGTTCGCGACGCCCGGCAGGCGGCGCTCGACTTCATCCGCGCGCGGTACGACGCGGGCCGCAGCCTCTACGGCTGGGAAGTGGACGATGCGTGCCGGAAGGTGGTGGAGGACGCGGGGTACGGCCCGTACTTCATCCACCGGACGGGGCACTCGATCGGCGAGGACGTCCACGGGAACGGCGTGAACATCGACAACCTCGAGACGAAGGACGAGCGCGAGCTGGTCCCCGGCATCTGCTTCTCGATCGAGCCCGGGATCTACCTGGCCGGCGAGATGGCGGTGCGGTCGGAGATCAACGTCTTCATCACGCCGTCCGGGCAGGTCGACGTCGCGGGGGAGATGCAGAGGGACCTGGTCCTGTTGTGAGTTCTGGGGTCAGGTCTTGCATTTCAGCAAAATGCTGAAATGCAAGACCTGACCCCCTGGGAGGCTAAGTGACCATTTACCTGTGGGTCATCCTGGCGTACCTGCTGGTGATGACCGGCTACAACATCTACCGGTCGCGCCAGGTCAAGTCGCAGGACGACTTCATGGTGGCGGGGCGCAGCCTCTCGCTCACCAAGATGGTCTTCACGCTGGTGTGCACGTGGATCGGCTCGGGCACCTTCATCGCCGGGGCCGAGTACGCGTCGTACGCCGGCTGGAGCGCGGTGTGGCAGCCAGCGGGCGCCTTCCTCGGCATCGCGATCATCTACTTCGTGGCCGGCAAGATCCGCACCTTCGGGCAGTACACCGTCGGGGACATCCTCGAGGTGCGCTACGGCCGCTTTGCGCGTCTCTTCGGCGCGATCGCGCTGATCATCGCGTTCACCACGATCGTCGCCTACCAGTTCCGCGCCGGTGGCTACATCCTGAACGTCATCAGCGACGGGCGGATCTCGCTCGAGCTGGGGCAGACGATCACGGCCATCTTCGTCATCGGGTTCGTCGCGATTGGCGGCATGGTCGCCGTCGCCCACACCGACCTCCCGAACGGGGTCATCATCGTCTCCGCCTGCCTCATCGCGGTGCCGTTCGTGATCACCACGGCGGGCGGCTGGGCCCACGCGCACGAGGTGCTCGAGCCGTCGCGGTTCCAGGTGTTCGCGTCCGACTTCGGCAAGTACCCGCCGCTCAAGGCGTTCGCGTATTTCCTGTCCACGCTGCTCCTCCTGCTGGGCGTGCAGTCGATGTACCAGAAGTTCTACGCGGCGCGATCGCCGCGCGAGGCGAGGCAGGCGGTGGCGATCTGGATCGTCGGCACGATCGTGGTCGAGACGATCGTGATCGCGATCGCGGTCTTCGCGTCGGTCTACAACACCGAGCACGGCCTGGGGTGGGACGGCCGCGCACTCGTGCTGAACGCGGCGCGCTACATGGTGCCTGGCTGGGCAGGGGTACTGCTGCTGGGGGCGGCGTGCGCGGTCGTGCTCTCGACCGGCATGAACTACCTCCTGTCGTCGAGCTCGAACGTGATTCGCGACATCTACCAGGGGATGATCAACCCGAACGCCGACCCCAACAAGATGGTGGCGCTCCAGAAGGTTTTCATCGTCGTCATGGGGTTCTGCGCTTTCCTGATGATCTTCATCCCCACCTACCTGAAGTCGCCGATCTCCATCCTGCAGTACGCGTACTTCGCCTACACGATGTACGGCGTGTCGGTCACGCCGGCGCTCTTCGCGGCGCTGACGTGGAAGCGGGCGACCTGGCAGGGCGGAGTGGCGTCCATCGTCGGCGGGGCGTTGGCCACCGTGTTCTTCGAGTTCGTGCTGCCGGCCATCGCCCCCGGCGTGATGGAGGGGGCGGGCGGGGCGGCGGGCGCGGTGTTCGGGGCCGACCCGTGGGGCATCCCGAGCATCTACCCGTCGGCGATCATCTCGATCGGCGCGCTGGTCCTGGTCAGCCTGATGACGCCGGCGCCGAAGCCCGAAGAACTGGCGCGGTTGTTCCCGGAGGAAGCCAGGAAGGCTGTGTAGATGCGATGCGCGGTCAGCGGGCCGAGGCGCGGCGCGCCCTGAAGCAGTCGCAGCCCTCGCAGTTGCGGATGTCGAAGTCGTAGCCGACGATCGGGAACAGCATCGGGTGCGCGCAGTAGAGCAGCTCCCCGTCCTCGATGGTGTGAATGGTCAGGTCCGGCGGCAGGTGCGGGGTGCGGCGGGCGTACCAGCAGCAGCGGTGCCGAGCCTCCGGCTCGGGGTCTGTGGGGAGCATCACGTTCCGCATGATAGCATCGGTGATTGCCCTCGGCGCCGACCGTGGCTGAAGGAGAGGATATGGAGGCGGAACGGGTCGTGTATTGCGTGAAGCTCAGGCAGGAACTGCCGGGCCTCGAGTCGCCGCCGTGGCCCGGCGAGCTGGGGCAGCGGATCTACGCCAACGTGTCGGCCCGCGCCTGGAAGCTGTGGGAAGACCGCATGCGGATGATCCTGAACGAGTACCGCCTGATGCCCTGGCAGAAGGAAGCGCAGGACGTGATGGCGAAGGCGATGGAGGAGTTCTTCTTCGGGGAGCCGTCGGCTCCGCCGCCCGGGTACGTCCCCGAGGGCAAGGAGCAGTAGCTTGCGGGAGTGCCTGGCCCTTGCCTGGCGCTCCCGCACGCCGCTCGCCGTCGCCCTCGCGCTGGTTCTCGCCCGCAGCTTGGTCTTCGCCTGCTGGGAGCAGCCCCGTTTCAACTCCGACCAGGCCATCGTGGGCCTGATGGCCACGCACCTGGCCGAGGGCCGAGCCTTCCCGGTCTTCTTCTACGGCCAGGGCTACATGCTCGGCGTTCAGGCGTGGCTGGCCGCCCCGGCGTTCCTGCTGCTCGGTCCTTCCGTCCTCGCGCTCACGCTCCCTCTCGTCGCGATCAACGCGCTGGTGGCCGTCCTGCTCATCGTGTTGCTCCAGCGGGAGCTGCAGCTCGGCCCCTGGAGCGCCCTGGCGGCCTCGCTGTTCGTTGTGCTGGCCCCGCCGGGGACGGCGGCCCTGATGCTCGAGCCCAACGGGGGGAGCGTGGAGCCGATGCTCTACGTCCTGCTGCTCTGGGTGCTGCGGCGTCGGCCCGCCCTGTTCGGCCTTCTGCTTGGCATCGGCGTGCTGCACCGCGAGTTCACGGTCTACGGCCTGCTCGCGCTGATCGTGCTACGGGTCGCCGAGGGGCGCCCGGTGACAGGCCGGTCCCTTCGTCACGCCGCCACGGTCGCCTCGTGGTTCGCGATCGCCTGGCTGGGCGTGCAAGGGCTGCGCGCCCTCTCGTCGCCGTTCGGGCCGGGCACCTCGGTCTGGGACGCGGCAACACCCGATGCCCACGCGCAGGAAGTGGCCTCGAGGGTCTGCTGGGCGGGCTCCGTGCTGCCGGCCAGGCTGTGGGCGCTCGCGACCCGCCATCTCGGTGTGCTCTTCGGGACGACGCCGCAGTCGCTCGGGCGGCTGGGCATTCGGAGCTGGGCCGCCGGCCAGGGCGCCCCGTGGCTGGGGACCCTTGCGGCCCTGGCGCTGCTGACCTCCGTCACCCGAGGGCTCTCGGTGTCGTGGCGGGATCGGGCGCGTCGCTCGGGCCTCGCGTTCGCAGCCTACCTGCTGCTGGTCGGGCTCGCGTCGATGGTCGGCTACGCGGCCTTCGGCTGCGAGCGCATCACCGCCGCGACGCTGCGCTACGACCTGCTGGGGTTGCTCGCCGGCGTGGCCGTGGCTGCCTGGTTCCTGCGCGTCGAGCCGGTGCGGGTGGGTCGCGTTGCTGCCGTCCTGGTGATCGTCTTGTGGGCAGGCGTCTCGGCCCGGTCGCACGCGCAACTGCTGCGCGAGTACCTCTCGGCGCCCCCGCCCAACGGCGCCCGGCAGGCGGTGCAGGCGCTGATCGGCGACGGCTTCCGGCACGGCCGCGCGCCGTATTGGGTGGCCTACCGTCTCACGTTCCTTGCCGGGGAGCGGTTCGTGCTCGCCTCGGAGCCGCCCGTGCGCATCCGCGCGTACCAGCGGCGTCCGCCCGACCTGCCGGGCCCCGTCGAGTGGATCCGGTCCACCCCCTGCGCGGGTGGCCGCCGGCTCGCGGAAGGCTTCTACCGCTGCCCGAAGTGAGGGGCATCGTTACCTCAGCCTGTCAGGTTCCGCTGCACTCGCTGTCGGGTTTGGGCGCCGCCCGCCCGGGTCACGGTCCCGGTTTGCCTCGCCATTCGCGCACCCGCAACACCTCGAAAACGGATGGGATAGTGGCACGGCTTTTGTAGCTGGGCGGTGGCAAGTCGGCTGTGCACGCTGCCGGCGCCGTGTGGCCCGGCTGCGAGGTCAGAAGTGGCAGAGAAGGAA
This sequence comes from uncultured Acidobacteriota bacterium, assembly GCA_963813585.1. Taxonomy (GTDB): domain Bacteria; phylum Acidobacteriota; class Vicinamibacteria; order Vicinamibacterales; family Fen-181; genus JARKSS01. The sequence continues at coordinate 3,750,152 of CAWEZL010000001.1, read as the reverse complement.
CCGGAAGACGACCCTCGGCGTGACACTCCGGAACCCGACGAGATCCCCGATACGCCGCCCGACGAACCGCCGCCGGTGCCGGTCGAGGATCCGCCCCCGGGCGGGAAACCGCGAGGACCGTACATCGCGAGGAGGTAGACCGTGAACGAGTCAGTTCGCAAGGAGCGACGCGGGTTCGCGTCGATGTCGCCGGAAAAGCAGCGCGAAATTGCCAGCAAGGGCGGGCGTGCGGCGCACCAGAAGGGCACCGCGCACGAGTGGACCTCCGAGGAGGCCCGGACAGCGGGCCGCAAGGGCGGGCAGGTGAGCCGCGGCGGGCGCGGGCGGCTTTCGTCGGAGCTGATGAGGGGCGCGGCCGAGTCGGGTAGCGAACGGTAGCCCCCGGCGGCAAGAACGCGGCGGGGCACGCCAGCTCCGGCCGGTGCTCCGGCGAGCCCAGGCGTGCCGGCAGGGCCCCGCTCGCGCGTATTCCCCCCGACAGCCATGTGGGTTCGGGTGTACCTCGTCGCGTATTTCCTGATCGTTGGCGCGGCCCTGGTCGCCCTGTGGCGAGCCGACGTGCTCGGGCGCCTCCCGCTCGGGTACGTTGCGCTGGCCGCGCTGGCCGCCGTCGGCTTGGGCGCCCTGCTCGCCGTCGTCTCGCGGCGGCCCGCCTGATTCGGCTTGCCCTCTCAAACGGCGGGCGTCCGCCCGCCGGCTGGTTCCGGCGCTTGGCACGCCGTGTGGTTCACCCCTGCGCCAGGGACTCTCGTACATGGATTGCCAGAGCACGACAACAGCGCCCTCTCGGGGTATCGGCTGCCAGCGGCGCGGCCCGGGGTGCCGGCGTCGTGCGATCGCGTTGTGCGCGGCGCTGTTCCTGGTGGCCGCCGCTGCGCCCGCTGCCCGTGCCCAGGAAGCGAAGCCGGGGCCGGCCGTGAAGGTGGCCGGTCTCTCCTTCAAGGGTGTCGAGCAGGTCGATGAACGCGTCCTGCGATCCGTCCTGGCGACGCGGACCCCCGGCTGGCTGCCCTGGTCGGACAAGCCCGCGTTCAGCCGCGTGGACTTCGAGGCCGACCTCCACCGGATCCGCGCGTTCTACGTGGACCGCGGGTTTCCCGACGCGCAGGTCGCGTCGTTCGACATCGATCTGAACGAGGCGGGGGACGAGGTCGAGCTCACGGTCACCGTCGAAGAGGGCCGGCCCACGCTCGTCACCGGCGTCCGCCTCGAGGGGTTCGACGCCGTGCCCGAGGGGCGTCTCCGTCGCCTGCGCCGGCGGCTGATCCGCACCGGACAGCCGCTCGACCGGGTGGCCGTCGCGACGGCGCGCGAGACGCTGGCCGACGAGCTGCGCAACCACGGCTACCCCTTCCCGCGCGTCACGGCCCGTCTCGACCCGGGCGCCACGGAGCACGAGGTCGCGATCACGCTGAGCGCCGTCCCGGGCGAGGTGGCGCGCTTTGGAGAGCTGGTCATCGCGGGCGCGCGCGAGGTGGACGAGTCGATCGTCCGCCGGTCGCTGCTCTTCGAGCCGGGCGACCTGTACCGGCGCAACGCGATCCAGGAGACGCAGAGGAAGCTGTACTCGCTCGAGCTCTTCGAGTTCGTGAACGTCACGCCGGTGCGCGAGGGGCAACCGGAAGGGGCGGCCGACCGGCAGGGCGGCGCCGGGGCGGACCGCGTGTCCACGGTTCCGATGCGCGTCACCCTGACGGAGGGCAAGCACCGCCGCGTGCGCCTGTCGGCCGGGTACGGGACCGAAGAGAAAGCGCGCACCGAGGCTCAGTATCGGCAACTGAACTTCCTGGGCGGGGCGCGCTCGGTTGGGCTGCACGCGAAGTGGTCGTCGCTCGACCGCGGCTTCCGCGGCGACTTCCTGCAGCCGTTCGTCTTCGGGCCGCGCTGGTCGCTGTCGGTGACCGGCCAGCGCTGGTACAGCGACGAGCCGATGTACCGCGCCATCCAGAGCGGCGGGCACACCACCCTGACCTATAGCCCCGGCCTGCAGACCTCGTTCTCGCTGACCGCGACCACCGTGTACCAGAGCAGCCGCATCTCGCGCGAGGCGCTGGCCGACCTCTCGCTGCGCCCGACGCTCATCGCGCTCGGCCTCGACCCACGGACCGGGGGGCAGGACGGCACACTCACCGCGTTGTCGTTCGACATTCGGCGCAACACGTCGCAGCCCAACCCGCTCAACGCCTTCCGCGGCTACTCGATCGACGTGCACCTGGAGCGGGCGGGCGGGCCGTTCCGCGGCTCGTACCACTACTCCAACGCCTCCCTCGACGTCCGCCACTACCTGCGCGTGCCCGTCGGGCGCGGGATCGTGCTCGCCACGCGCGCGCAGGCAGGCTCGATCGCGCCGGACGGCGGGGTGAGTGCGCGTGTCCCGTTCGCCAAGCGCTACTTCCTCGGCGGCTCGACGAGCCTGCGCGGGTGGGGCCGGTACGAGGTGAGCCCCCTCAGCGGGTCGGGCCTTCCGCTCGGCGGCTTCTCGATGTTCCAGGCGACCGTCGAGGCGCGCGTCCGGCTGTGGGGCCAGCTCGGCGCCGTGGCCTTCCTCGACGCCGGCAACGTCTGGGAAGACGAGTGGCAGTTGCGGTTGCGCGACTTCCGCTACGCGGCGGGCCCGGGGCTCCGCTACATCACGCCGGCCGGGCCGGTGCGCGTCGATCTGGGCTACCAGTTGAACCCGATCCCCGGCCTGCTGGTGGGCGACAAGCGGGAGGGGCGCCACTGGCGCATTCACTTCAGCATCGGCCAGGCCTTCTGAGGGAGCGCCCATGCACATCTCGAGGCGCTTCCTGCAGGTGCTCCTCCTCCTCGCCACCCTCAGCGTCGGGGCCGCGGCCGCCGCGATCGTGGTCTCGCAGACCGCGTGGTTCCGCGACTGGCTGCGCGGCTTCATCGTGCAGCAGGCGAGCCAGTACCTGAACGGGACGCTCTCGATCGGGAGCCTGGGCGGCAACCTGTTCTTCGGCCTCGAGCTCGAGGACGTGGGCCTCGAGTCGGGCGGCGAGCGGGTTGTGTCGGTCCGGAACGCGGGGATCGACTACAGCGCCATCCAGCTCGTCTCCGGCAACCTCGTGATCGACCACATCCGCCTCCACCAGCCCGTCGTGCTGCTCGAGCGGACGGCCGAGGGCTGGAACCTCGCGAGCCTCGTGAAGCGCCAGGAGCGCGAACGGGATCGAACCGGGCCGGGGCGCGCCGTGACCATCGGGGAGATCGGGATCAGCGATGGCACGCTGCGAGTGCGCGAGCCGGGGGCGGTCGGCGTCCCGGGCGAGTCGGAGGCCGCCGTCCCGCGCGTGATCGAGCGGTTGAACGCCAGCCTCGGGTTCGAGTACGAACCGGTGCACTACACCGTCCGCATTGGCCACGTGTCGTTCCGCGCGAGCAACCCGGACATCGCGTTGAACGACCTGTCGGGCACCGTGTCGCAGCGCGACGACGACCTGTACCTCGACGACATCGCGATCCGCACTGCTCGAAGCTCGGTCCGAGTGGACGGACGGATCGTCGATTACCTGGCCGAACCGGTGGTCGAGCTGACGGCTTCGTCCGACAAGCTCGACGTTGCGGAGATCGGGCGAGCCTATCCCGTGGCAGCCGGGATCGAACTCCAGCCATCGGTCGTCGTGAAAGCCAACGGCCCGCTGAGCCGCCTGGGGCTCGACTTCGACGTTCGCTCGCCGGCGGGAAACCTCGCCGGCGCGGTGACGGCGAACCTGGTGGACAAGACCCCGCGGGTCGTGGGCCTGGTCAACATGCAGGCCCTCGACCTCGCGCCGATCGCGCGCATGGAGCTTGCGAGGAGCCACCTGACGGGCACCGCCCGCTTCGACCTCGCGATGCTCGCCGCGAGCCACGATTGGCCGGTGGCGGGCACGTTCGACGCCAGGCTCGGGCAGGCGCGGGTGGCAGGCTACGAGGCCAGGAACGTCCGCGCCAGGGGCCGGGTGGACGGCCGCCGCGTCACCCTTGCCGAGGCCACTGGCCGCGCGTACGGCGCGACCATGCGCGTCGCCGGCCTGATCGTTCCCGCATCCGAGGCCAGGGGGATACCGCTCGCCGTGGACCTTCGCGGGAGCGTGGCCGGGCTCGACCTCCGCCGGTTGCCCCGGGACCTGGCTGCGCCTCCCGCCGCCAGCCGGCTCGATTTCGACTACAGGCTGGCAGGCACCCTCGAGGCATTGCGCGGCGAGGCGCGACTCCGGGAATCCGTCGTGGCGGAGGCCACCCTTGCGCCGGGGACGACCGCATCCTTCACCCGCGAGCGGGGGGTGATCGGGTACGCGGCCCAGGGAGCGATCGCCGGGCTCGACCTCCAGCGGGCGGCACAGGTGTTCGCGTTCGAAGGGGTGCCTGCCGAGCGCCTCCGCAGCGACATCACCGGCCGCTTCTCCATCGAGGGACGCGGCACGCAGATGTCCGAGATGACGCTGAACGCGACCGCGCGGCTGGAGAACTCGACCGTCTCGATGGCGCGCGTGCCGCGGCTCGAGGCCGAGGCGCACCTCGATCGCGGGGCCGCGCGCATCCGGGCGAACGGCGAGTTCGCCGGCGTCGATCCCGCCGTCCTCGGCGGCCGGGCCGACCTGGCGGGCGACGTGTCCGGACGCGCGAGCCTCGAGGTGTCGGTGGCGGACGTGGCCGCCCCCGTCACGCTGGAATCGGTGACGGCGGCGGGTCGCATCGAGCTGGCGGCGTCGAAGATCGGATCGCTCTCGGTGGAGCGGGCCGTGCTGGACGGCAACTTCTCGAGCGCCACCGGGCGATTCACCGAGCTCACGATCGAAGGGAAGGACCTGGCCGTCAAGGCAAGCGGCACGCTCGTCCTCGGCACCGCCGGCGAGTCGGACCTGCACTACCAGGTGGACGTGCGCGATCTGGCGGCGATCGGGCAACTGGCCGGCCAGCAGGGTGTGCAGGGGGCGCTCTCGGTGGACGGGCGCGTGGCGGGCAATCGGACCGACCTGCGGACGACCGGATCGATGAAGGGGACCAACCTCGGCTACTCCGGCACGCGCGCGCTGAGCGCCGAAAGCACGTTCGACGTGCAGGTGCCGAACTTCGACGCCGCCGCGGCGCGGGTGACAGCCGACAGCCGGGCGATGTTCGCCCTGATCGGCGGACAGGAACTGACGCGTCTCGAGGCGCGAACCACATACGCCGCGAAGCAACTGGAGTTCGAGGCCGAGGCGCAGCAGGCGCAGCGACGGGTCCAGGCGGGAGGGCGGGTGGTGCTGCACCCGGAGCACCAGGAAGTCCACATGACCAGCTTCGGCTTCACGACGCAGGGCACGGAGTGGACGCTCGCGCCCGGCGGCGACGCGGCGATCGAGTACGGCGGCGACCGGATCGAGGTGAAAGGGGCGACGCTCGTCAACGGCCTGCAGCAGATCGAGGTGAGCGGCACGATCGGCACGGCCGACAGCGCGCTGCGCGCCGCGCTCAGGAACGTGGACCTCGCGAAGCTCGACACGTTGATCGTCGGAGACCGCCGTCTCGGTGGAGTGCTGAACGCCTCGGCGCGCGTGACCGGCCCGCGCGACAACCTCAGCGTCGACGCCGACTTCTCGGTGGACAACGGTTCGTTCCGGGGCTTCCAGTACGAATCGCTCGCGGGCACGGCCGGCTACACGAGCCGGCAGATGTCGCTCGACGCGCGCCTGCAGCAGAGCCCGGCGACCTGGGTCGTCGCTCGCGGCACGGTGCCGTCGGCGCTCTTCCAGCCCGCCGTTCCGGGGAAGCCCGCCGCGCCCGGCATGGACGATCCGGTGGACTTCACGGTTCAGAGCAGCTCCATCGGCCTCGGCCTCGTCCAGGGCTTCACGACCATGGTGGACGAGGTGTCGGGCACGCTGCAGGCGGACGTGCGCGTTGGGGGAACCGCCGCCGCTCCCACCGTCAGCGGGTTCGTGGAAGTGGGGCAGGGCGCCTTTGCCGTCCCGGCGTCCGGCGTCAGCTACCGGGGGCTGAGCGGACGGGTGGCGCTGCAGGGCGATCGGGCAGTGATCGAGCGGCTGACCGTCGTGGACGAGCACGACCGGTCGCTCGCGATGTCGGGCGAGGTGGCGGCACGAGGCAAGGCGGTCGGCGAGTTGAAGGCCGCGATCACCGGTGACGATTTCGAAGTGCTGCACAACGACCTCGGGCGGCTGGCGGTGGATGCCCGGCTGCAGGTGGGCGGGCAGTTGCAGGCGCTGCGCGTCGAGGGCGACGTCACGGTGAAGACGGGTCAGATCGCGCTGGACAAGGTGTTCGAGCAGCAGGCACGCCTCGCGTACTCGACGGTCCCCACCACGCCGCCCGCCGCCGGCGCTCCTGCCGCAGAAACGGCGTCTGCGGCGGCCAGCCCGTTCGACGCGGCCGGGCTGGACATCCGCCTTCGCATTCCCGACGTGCTCATCGTGCGCGGCGACGACCTCCGCCCGCCGGGCACCGTCAGCCCTCTCGGCCTCGGCGACGTCAACATCACCCTCGGCGGGAGCCTCCGCGTTCAGAAGGCGGCCGGGTCGCCGATGGAGATGATCGGCGACATCCGGACCGTGCGCGGCACGTACGACTTCCAGGGTCGCCGCTTCGACCTGCAGCGCGACGGCCGCGTCCGCTTCGAGGGCGTGTCCCTGTTCGACCCGGCCCTTGATTTCGCCGCGACCCGCGTCATCTCCGGCGTCGAGGCACGCGTGCAGGTGGGCGGGACGATGCGAAGGCCCGAGCTGACGCTGACGAGCCAGCCGCCCCTCGGGGAAGCCGATATCCTGTCGCTGATCGTCTTCAACCAGCCGGCGAGCCAGCTCGGCGCGGGCGAGCAGGTGTCGCTCGCGCAGCGCGCCAGCGCCCTGGCGACCGGCTTTGTCGCGAGCAAGCTGGCCGATTCCCTCGGGCAGGCGCTGGACCTCGACATCTTCGAGATCGAGGCCGCACCCGAAGGAGCCGGCCAGGGGGCGTCGGTGACGGTGGGCGAGCAGGTGGGGCAGCGGCTGTTCGTGCGTCTCCGGCAGGGCGTCGGAGCCGACACCACGCGCCAGTTCATCATGGAGTACCAGTTGCTCGACTTCCTGCGGCTGGAGACGACGGTGTCGCAGGGGGGAAACGCGACGCGCTCGCTGATGCGCCGCGTCGAGGGCACCGGGCTGGACCTGATCTTCTTCTTCGACTATTGATGGGTAAATCGTTCGGGACGAATTTCAGTTTCTGCAACCTGCGCACGGGGTAAATCGTCCCGAACTACTGAAGCAGCTCCACCTGCACCCGGGCGTCGTTGAAGCAGGCGCCGCCGGCGATGTCCGTCAGGGTGTCGGGCACCAGCACCGTGCCCGTGAAGCCGTTCGCCGTGCTCTTCCGCCACAGCCCCTTCGGCAGCGACACCGTTCCGGGCCTGACCGTCGGCTCGATGCTGACCGGGCAGTGCACCTCGCCCAGCTCGTTGAACACGCGGACCATCGCCCCTTCGATCAGGCCGCGCGGCCGGGCGTCCAGCGGGTGGATCGCGAGGGTCGGTTGCGGCCGGGGCAACTCGCCGAGCGACGAGCTGATCGTGCGGCTGCTGGCCGGCGAGATCAGCGCCAGCGGGTAGCGCTCGGAGGCCGGGTCGGCGATGAAGCGGTACAGGCCGGCAGACGACTCGGCCTCGAGCGCGTCTGGAAACAGGTCGACCTTCCCGTCCGGCGTGCCCGGCCTCACATCCACGAACTGCACGGGGGTGAGCCCGAAGGCCGGCTCGGGGCGGTCACCGTTCTTCAGCGCTTGGCCGAGCGGCCCGGGGAGGCCGTCCATCACCTCGAGCAACGTCTCCAGCTCGCCTTGGTGCTGGCCGTCGGCCAGGTCCAGCGCCGACACGAGGCTGCCGAACACCTCGGGGTTCGAGCGGGCCTCGCCGACGGCGTCGATGACGGGGCGGACCATCTGCAGGCTGATGGGGCCGTAGGCGCGAGCGAGATCGTAGTGCTCGAGGAATGTCGTCGCCGGGAGCACGAGGTCCGCGTAGGCCGCCGTGTCGGTCATCACCTGGTCGAAGACGACGGTGAAGAGGTCATCGCGCGACAGGCCGCGGAGGACCCGGGCCTGGTCCGGGATCGTGACCGCCGGGTTGGCGTTGTAGACGAAGAGCACCTTGATGGGCGGTGCGTCGTACTCTGTCAGCGCCCGCCCCAGCAGGTTCATGTTGACCGTTCGCGGCATCTGGTGGGGCAGCCCTTCGGGGCTGCCGCCGGCCGCTTCCGGGTTGCCGTCCGCGTCCATCCACGTCCGCTCGATGCCCCACGAGGGGGAGTTGGTCATCGAGAACCCGCCTCCGCGCACCCCGAACTTCCCGCCGACGGCGGGGAGCGCGAGCACCGCGGCCGCGGCGCTGCCGCCGTTGCGGTTGCGCTCGAGGCCCCAGCCGCAGCGGATCAGCGCCGGGGACGCGGCGGCGTAGCGCTCGGCGAACTCGCGCAGCAGGTCGGTGTGGACCCCCGCCTCGTCTGCCGCGCGCTCGAAGGTCCACCCGGCCGCGCGTTCACGCAGCCGTTCGGCCCCGCGCGCGTGCGCCGCCAGGAACGCCTCGTCGGCCGCGCCGCTCTCGAAGAGGTGGCGGTGGAGCGCGAGCGCCACGGGGAGGTCGGTCCCGGGCCGGACGGGGACGTGCAGGTCGGCCTGCCGCGCCAGCGGCGTCACCCGCGGATCGACCACGATGACGGCAGCGCCGGCCTTGCGGGCGCGCTGCACGTACGGAACGAGGTGAATCCCGCTCGTGGAGGGGTTGGCCCCCCAGATGACGATGAGGCGCGCGTGTTCGTAGTCGGGGTAGCTCACCGAGGGCATCTTGCCGTACAGCGCGGCCAGCGCCGCGCCCGTCGGGGCCGCGCACACGGTGCGCAGGAGGCGCGACGCGCCGAGCCGGTGGAACAGCCGGGCGTCCGACGTGTCCTGGGTCACGAGGCCGTTCGAGCCGCCGTACGAGAAGGGGAGGATGGCCTCGCCGCCCCAGCGATCGCGCGCCTCGCGAAGCCGGCAGGCGACGAGGTCGATCGCCTCGTCCCAACCGACGCGCGACAGCCCCGCCGATCCCTTGGGGCCCACGCGCACCGCCGGATAGAGCAGCCGCGCGTCGCCGGTCACCCGATCCGCGAAACGCCGGACCTTGTCGCAGATGAACCCGGCGGTCGTCGGGCTGCGGTGCGACCCGTCGATCGTGGCGACCCGCCCGTCGTTGACGGTGACCGAGAGGCTGCAGGAATCGGGGCAGTCGAGCGGGCACGCGGTTTCGACCGTTTCGCCGGGGCCGGGGCTCATCCGTTGCGTCATGGCGTCTCCAGTGGCTGGTCCAGCATAACGGATCACGACTTGCTACCGATCCGATTGGACTCGAGTAGGCGGGGCGTGACGCCCCGCCCTGCGACTGGCTGGAGGAGAGACACCATGAAGAAGCTCGTCAACATCGCGCCGGCGTTGGCCCTCAGCTTGGCCCTGGCCGCTGGGGCGTGCACCAACGCGGCCAATAGCAACGACGCGGCGAATCGCGTGGAGAAGGCACTCGGCGAGGCCCGGGTCGAAGGCGTCAACGTGGACTACGACCGCAACGCCCGGGTGGTGCACCTGAAGGGCAAGGTCGAGTCGGCGCAGGCGAAGCAGCGGGCCGAGCAGATCGCCGAGAGCGCGGTCGGCACCAGCGGCACCGTGCTCAACGAGCTCACCGTCGAAGGGACCGACGAGAACCGCCTCGAGACGGTCGACGACCTGCTCAAGACCCGCCTGAGCAATTCGATCCAGGCGCACCCCGAGCTCAACGACCAGCCGATTGACTTCTACGTCAACAACGGCGTGGTGACGATCACCGGCGAAGTGAAGAGCGCGGCCCAGAAGGCCGAGGTGAGTCGGCTCGTCAAGGAAACCCCGGGCGTGAAGGACTTCGCCAACGAACTGCGCGTGGAGGGCAAGCCAGAGGTCAAGTAAACGGCGGTGCCGGTGGAGCAGGGCTTCAGCCCTGCTCTCCGATCCCCTGGTTCTTCCGCCGCTTCCGGGGCTCGGTGGGGCACTTGCGGCACACGAACGACGCGACGATCCGGTCATCCCACATGACGGCGAGACGGTGAGCGCCGGCCTCGGTGAGCCGGCGCTCCAGGGGGCCTTGGCTGTAGTCGCGAACCGTCTCGTGACCCTGGGGGCACGTGAACCGGACGCGAGCGCCCCCGATGTGGAGGGCGATCACGCCGGACCGGTGGACCTTCATGTCAATCGGACCGGCTCCTCCTCGGACACGGGGGCCGATTCAGCCCCGCGAGCGGCCTGCCCGCCCGTCTTCGCGCGGCTCACCAGGTCCTTCGCCCGGTTGATCTCGACCGTGAGCGCCTGGATGCACTCCGCCTGCGATCGATGTCCGACGCCTGAACCGGTCTCGAGCCCGCAATACCTGCAGACCATGATCTCCTCGTTTGTGCGTAGGCGCAGGGGACACCGGCGCGACGAATCCGACCGGTCCCACGTAGGTGGAGCGTCGCGGTAAGCTTTCTCCGGTGATTGGCAAGAGGCCGGCCAACTCCATACGCGCAAAACCCCGCCAAGGACGTCCTTCGATGGCGCAGGGCCGTACCGTTTCCAGACGGTCGGGAACTTTTCACCCGCCCGCCCCGGCCGCCCCGGCGGGGAGGTGGGGCAGGCCGCCCCGGCGGGAGAGGTGGGGCAGGCCGCCGCTCAGTGCTCGCCCCGAATTGTCCGCTTGCGCACGCGCTGTGTTGCGCACTAGCATTCGCGGATGCGTCCAACCGTGCGCGTCCTGTCCGAGGAACTTGTTGAACGGGTGGTGGCCGAGGCGCTGGCGCTGCTGCGCGAGCCCGGCGTCCGGGTCCACAACGAGGAGGCGCTCGGCCTGCTGGCCGAGGCGGGCGCCGAGGTCGACCGCTCGGCCCTCGTGGCCCGAATACCCGAGCGGATCGTCCGCGAGTCCGTGGCGTCGACACCTCGGTCCTTCGACCTCTTCACCCTCGACGGCACGCCCGCCGTGCACTACGGTGGGGACGCCGTGCAGTTCGACCCCGGGTCGGCGGCCCTCTCCATCCTCGACCCGGCGACGGGCGAGGAACGGGTGCCGCAGACGGCCGACTTCGTCCGCCTGGTCAAGCTGGTGGAGGGGCTGCCGCAGCTCGACGCGCAGAGCACGGCGATGGTCTGCGGTGACGTCGTGCCCGAGATTGGGGACCTGTACCGCCTGTACCTGGCGCTCAACTACATCCGCAAGCCGATCATCACCGGCGCCTTCCGCACCGACACGTGGTGGACGATGAGGGAGATGCTGGCGCTGATGGCGGGCGGCGCCGACGCGCTCGCCGCCAGGCCCATCGCGGTCTTCGACGTGTGCCCGTCCCCGCCGCTGCTGTGGTCCGACCTGACGTGCCAGAACCTGGTCGACTGCGCGCGGGCCGGGATCCCGGCCGAGCTCGTGTCGATGCCGCTGGCCGGCGCGACGGCGCCGGTGACGCTGGCGGCGGCCGTCGTCCAGCACGCGGCCGAGAACCTCAGCGGCATCACGATCGGCCAGCTCGCCCGCCGCGGGGCTCCAATCGTCTGGGGCGGGTCGCCGGCCGCTTTCGACATGCGCGAGGGAACCACCCCGATGGGTGACGTGGGGACGTGGCTGATCGACTGCGCCTACGCGCAGGTCGGCAAGCACCTCGGGCTGCCCACGCACGCGTACCTCGGCATGAGCGACGCGAAGGTCGTGGACGCGCAGTGCGGCATGGAATCGATGGGGGGGACCATCATGGCCGCCCTCGCCGGCGTCAACATGATCTCGGGCGCCGGCATGATGGACTTCGAGAGCTGCCAGAGCCTCGAGAAGCTGGTGCTCGATGCCGAGATGATCGGGATGGCGAAGCGCCTCGTGCGGGGCATCGAGCCGCGCGACGAGCCGATCGCGCTCGACCTGTTCAAGAAGCACGGCCACCGGGCCGACTACCTGGCCGAGCCCCACACGCTCCGCTGGTTCGCGAAGGAGCTGTACCTGCCGTCCGCGGTCATCGATCGCTCGACCTACGACAGCTGGAAACACAAGGGGTCGAAGACTGCCGCCGAGCGCGCGGCCGAGCGCGTGGAGAGCGTCGTGGCGGCCTACCGGCCGCACGCCATCGCTCCCGAGGTGCGCGCGGAGCTGCGCGCGATCGCCACGCGCGCCGCGCGCCAGTTCGGGATGAACGAGTTGCCGGAGCTGCCTGAATAAAGCCATGTCCATCCAACTCCTCGATCAGATCACCGCGGCCCTCGTGGAAGGGGACCCCGACGCCACCGTCGCCGGGACGAAGCAGGCCCTGGCCGCCGGCATCGAGCCGCTGCGCATCATCAACGAGGGGCTGGTCCCCGGCATGCGCACCGTCGGCGACAGGTACTCCTCGGGCGAGTACTTCCTCCCGAACCTGATCGTGTCGGCCGCCGGGATGAAGCAGGCCATGGCGCTGCTCGAGCCCGAGCTGAAAGCGCGCCGCGAGGCGGTGCCGTCGGCCGGCATCGTCGTCATCGGGACGGTCCGCGGCGACATCCACGAGATCGGCAAGTCGCTGGTGGCGACGATGCTGTCGGCCAACGGCTTCGAGGTGCACGACCTCGGGGTCGACGTGTCGGCCGAGCGGTTCGTCGAGACGGTGAAGCAGACCGGGGCCACCCTCGTCGGCCTGTCCGCGCTGCTGACGACGACGATGATGGGACAGAAGAAGGTGATCGAGGAGCTCGATCGCGCCGGTCTCCGCGGCGGCGTGAAGGTGCTGGTCGGTGGGGCGCCCGTCAGCCAGGCCTTCGCCGAGTCGATCGGGGCCGACGGCTACGCGCAGGACGCAGTTGCGGCGGTCGAGTTGGCCACGAGACTGGCCGTCCGCCGCTAGCCCGGCGGTCGCGCCGGGTTTCCGGGACTTTCGTCCATCAATTTGGTGACGAGCGGCCGGTCTGGAACGAATCGGCTCGTTTCACGAGGTTGGGGCGTGGCGGTGCTCTTGCAGCCTCGTCCCCTGGCATCGTGCCGGCGGGGCAGGAGCGGCGGCGGTCGGGCGGAGAACCAAGGACGCGCATGGACAAGCGACCGAAGGTGACCAAGGGGAAGGACGACCAGCTCGCGGGCGCGCTCCGGGACGGGGCCCCGGAAGGAAACGACGTTTCGACGCTGGTGGAAGGCATCCTCGACGTGCTCGAGCGGAACGAGGCGGACCCGAACGAGGGAGTGCTGTCGCTGCTGACCGCGCTCATGCAGGCCGCCGACCGGCTGCTGGACGCGAGCACGCCCGACGAGATGTCGCACAACCGCGAGGCGCTGCTGGGGATGATGGACCACGCACGGAAGTTCGTGGAGACCTGGCCCCACCACACGCCCGCCCGCTGGCGAGTGCACTGATACAAGCCCGATTCCGATTCCGATTCCAATCCGAATCCTGAATCCCGAATCCCAATCCGAATCCCAATCCGTCCTCTCTGCGCCTCTGCGTCTCCGCGTTGAACGTGGACTTGGATGCAGTGTGACAGCGTGACTCGCGTGACCATCGTCGGCGGCGGTGCCGCGGGGCTCGCGACCGCCATCTTCCTGGCCAGGCGTGCGCCGCACCTGCGCGTTGCCGTGATCGATGGCGCCCGCCGTCTCGGCGCCAAGATCCTCGTGAGCGGCGGTGGCCGCTGCAACGTCACCAACCGCAGCGTCACCGCGGGTGATTACTGGGGGGGCGAGCGCCGCGCCATCGCCTCGGTGCTGGCCGCGTGTCCCGTCGAGGCGACGGTGGCCTTCTTCGAGGAGTTGGGGGTGAGGCTCCACGAGGAGGAGTCCGGCAAGCTGTTCCCCGACACCAATCGGGCCCGGGCGGTGCTCGACGCCCTGCTTGCGGAGGCGGCCCGGCTTGGCGTGTCGATCGCCACGGGAGAACGGGTGTCCGAGGTCGAATCCCTGCTTCGATCCGGCCCGGTCGTCCTTGCCACCGGCGGGCGATCGCTGCCGAAGTCGGGCAGCGACGGCGAGGGGCTTCGCATTGCGGCGTCGCTCGGACACACCATCGTGGAGACGACGCCGGCCCTGGCGCCGCTCGTGCTCGACGGATCGTTCCACCCGCCCCTGGCCGGGGTTTCCCACGACGCCTCGTTGTCGGTGGAACGGGATGGACGGCTGGTCGCCCGTCTTCGCGGTTCGCTGCTCTGGACGCATTTCGGCATCAGCGGCCCGGCGGCGCTCGATGCCTCGCGGCACTGGCACCGGGCTGCGCTTGCCGGTGGCGCGGTGCGCGTGCGCCTGTCGTTCCTGCCCGAACTCGACGCACGCGCCGTGGAGCAGGCGCTGATCGAGGCGGCGTCGCGCCGGCCCACCTCCAGCCTTCGTTCCGCGCTGGCGTCGCTGATCACCGCGGCCGTTGCGGATGCGGTGCTGGCAGATGTGTCCGTCGACCCGGCGATCCAGATGGCGCAGCTTCCAAGGGTCACGCGGAGAACCCTCGCGGCCGCCCTGGTCGGCTGGGAACTCCGTGTCACCGGCTCGCGCGGTTACAACTTCGCCGAGGCAACGGCCGGAGGAGTGGCGCTCGACGAGGTGAACCGGGCGACCATGGAGTCGCGGGTGCGGCCCGGGCTGTACCTGGTGGGCGAGATGCTGGACGTGGACGGGCGGCTGGGCGGCTTCAACTTCCAGTGGGCCTGGTCGAGCGCCTGGGTGGCGGCACGTGGCATCGCCACGCGGCCGGCCGATCCCGCGTAGCGCAGGGCTTTAGCCCTGCGGGCGGTCGTAGGGGTCGTCGTAGCGCAGGGCTTTAGCCCTGCGGGGCGGTGGCTCCCGGCCCCCCGCGACTGGCGCGCAGCATTACAATAGCCTGCCCCTGTAAAGGTGTCTTCCATGTCCGAGCGCGAGCGTGTCGGGTTCATCGGCCTCGGCCTGATGGGCCGGCCCATGGCGTTGAACCTGCTGAAGGCGGGCTACCCGCTGGTGGTGCACAGCCGCAGCCGCGGGCCGGTGGACGTCCTGGCGGCAGCCGGGGCCGAGGTGGGCAGTGGGCCGGCCGACGTGGCGAGGCGGTGCACGGTCGTCATCACCATGGTGCCCGACTCGCCCGACGTCGAGCAGGTGCTCGAGGGGTCCGGCGGCGTGTTCGAGGGGATGCAGCCGGGGACGATCCTGATCGACATGAGCAGCATCTCGCCGGTGGTGACGCGGCGCCTGGCGGCCGCGGCGAAGGAGCACGGGGCGACGCTGCTCGACGCGCCGGTGAGCGGCGGGGAGATCGGCGCGATCGACGGCACCCTGTCGATCATGGTCGGCGGCGACGCCGAGGCGCTCGAGAAGGTCCGGCCGATCCTGAACGTGATGGGGAACCCGGAGCGCGTCGTGCACATCGGCGCGTCGGGCGCGGGGCAGGTCTGCAAGGTCTGCAACCAGATGGCGATCGGCGGCGCGCTGGCGGTGGTCAGCGAGCTGATGGCCCTCGCCCGCAAGGCGGACGTGGACCCCGCCAAGGTGCGGCAAGCGCTGCTCGGGGGCTTCGCGGCCAGCCGCGTGCTCGAGGTGCACGGCCAGCGGATGCTGGATGGCAACTACAAGCCGGGCTTCAAGGCGGCGCTCTACGACAAGGACATGGGGATCGCCCTGCAGACCGCTCGCGCGCACAACGTGCCCGTGCCGGTGACCGCGGTCGTCGCGCAGCTCGTGAACCGGATGATGGCCGCAGGCCAGGGCGACTCCGACTACTCGGCCCTCGCCACCGTCCTCTTCGACCTGGCGGGCGTGGACTGGAAACGCAGCTGAAAACTGTCACACTGCATCGCGAGCGGGTGGCGCCGGTCGGGGACCCCCGGCGCGCCCGGACGCGTCCCACGGTGACCGGCGACAGGACCCGCGAGCGACCGCAGGGGGAACTGCCTGACATGCCAGACGCACTTGCGGCCCTCGACGCCCTCGCCATCTCCTACACCCTCCACGAGCACCCGCCGGTGTTCACCGTGGAGGAGGCCGAGGCGCACTGGGCCGACATCCCCGCGGCCCACTGCAAGAACCTCTTCCTGCGCAACCAGAAAGGGACCAGGCACTACCTCGTCGTCCTGGACCACCGGAAGCAGGCGGACCTCAAGAAGCTCGCGCAGAAGATTGGTGACGACCGACTGAGCTTCGCCTCGCCGGAGCGGCTGCTGAAGTACCTGGGCCTCACGCCGGGCTCGGTATCGCCGATGGGACTCATCCACCCGGGCGCCCGCGACGTCATTGTCGTCCTGGATTCCGATCTGCTGTCGGCCGGGCGGGTGGGGTTCCATCCAAACCGCAATACGGCTACGATGACCGTCGCCACGGCCGATTTCCTGCGCTTCCTCGAGAGCACCGGCAACGGCGTCCGGCGGATGCAACTGTGAGAGGGTCCATGTCCCAAGCGACCGCGAAACAGGCCACAGGCGTGCAGCCCTTTCCGGGCTCGTTCTGGACGGCCAACGTCACCGAGCTGTTCGAGCGCGCCGCCTACTACTCGATGGCGAGCTTCGTCGTCATCTATCTGGGGCAGCTCGGGTTCGGCGCGTACTGGCCCTCGACGCTGAACTCGACGCTCTGGTTCCTCGTCTTCTTCCTGCCGATCCTCTCGGGCACGATCGCCGATCAGATCGGGTTCCGGCGGGCGCTCCTCATCGCCTTCGTGCTGCTGGCTGCCGGCTACCTGATGATGGGGTACCCGGTCTGGCTGGGCGGAAGCGCCTTGTCGGCGACGATCGGCCAGGAAGTCACCGCCAGCACGCGCGACTTCGTGGTGCTGTTCGCCGGCATCGTCCTCGTTGGCATCGGCGGGTCGGTGATCAAGCCGTGCATCTCGGGCACGGTGCAGAAGACGGCCGGGGCGCGTGCCACGCTCGGGTTCGCCATCTTCTACATGGTGATCAACATCGGCTCGCTGTTCGGCCGGGGCACCGCGTTCGTCGTGCGCAGCGGGTCGGGGGCCGGGACCATCCTGGCCGTCGTCGCCGTCCTCGCGCTGGCCGCGTTCCTGATCGTCCTGCTGGTGCACCGGACCACGAAGGCGGAGCGCAGCCGGCAGGATATCTGGGTTGCGACGGCGGGCTTCACGTCGATCGTCGTGGTCGCGTCGGCGCTGGTCGCCTGGATCTTCCGGTCGAATGCTGCCGAGCGGGTGGGGACGGAGGCGTCGAGCCTCTCCTACATCTTCGCCGTCGCCGCGCTGGCGTCCGTCGTTGCGTTCTTCGTCGTGCTCTTCACCTACAGGGAGCCGAAGGTCGAGGGGACCGCGCCGGCCAAGCCGAAGCGGTCGGTGGGGCGCGTCCTGCTCGACATGGTCCTGGTGCTGCGCAGCGGGCGCTTCACCCTGTACCTGATCGTGATGACCGGGTTCTACTTCCTGTACAACCAGGTCTACAACGTGCTGCCGCTCTACGTGAAGCGGGTGGTCGAGACCAACCCGGCGATGGACCTCTACACCGCCGCGAACCCGTTCGTGATCGTTTGCTTCCAGCTGCTCATCAGCAATGCGTTCGGGCGACTGCGCCCGATCCGCTCGATGGTGGTCGGCACGGTGATCATCGCCCTCGCGATGCTGATCAACGTCCTGCCGATCTACGCCGCGGGCGGCCCGCAGGCGGTGATGGCGAACTGGCTGCCGATCGCGTCGGTGTTCATCATCCTCACGGTGGCGCTCATCGCCCTGGGTGAGCTGTTCACCTCGCCCCGGATGTACGAGTACATCGGCGCCCTCGCGCCGAAGGGGCAGGAGGGGCTCTTCCTCGGCTACGCGAACCTGCCGCTCGCGCTCGGCGCCCTGCTCGGCGGCCCGGTCGGCGCCTACATCTTCAACGAGATCATGATCAAGGGGGCGACGACGAGGCCGGACGGCCTGCTGGAGCTGGTGCCGTTCTACAACACCCTGGGCTGGGTGATCCTGATGGCGATCGGCTTGGTCTCGGCCTTCTCGCTGTGGCTGTTCAACCGCTGGCTTGAAAAGCAGGCAAAGGGCGGTGGCGCGGCCCTTTAGGGCCGCGGCCGCGGTGACGCTACTCCAGGTCGGCGAGCCAGAGACCGACCTCTGCGTCCGGCGGCATGCGCCAGTCGCCGCGGGGCGAGAGGGCCACCGACCCCACCTTCGGGCCGTCCGGCATCACCGACCGCTTCCACTGGCTCGCGAAGAAGCGGGTGATGAAGACCTTCAGCCACTTCCGCAGCTCGTCCGGCTCGTAGCGGCCTCGGAACGCCTGCGCGGCGAGGAAGAGGATCTTCGCCGGGCGGCTCTCCCAGCGGGCGAAGTGGTAGAGGAAGAAGTCGTGCAGCTCGTACGGGCCGATCAGGTCCTCGGTGCGCTGGAACACCCCGTCGCCGGCGCCGCCGCTCACCAGCTCCGGTGAGATTGGCGTGTCCAGCACGTCGCGCAGCGTCTCGCGCGCCTGCTCGAAGCCGGGCTGGCCCGAGGCCCAATCCACCAGGTAGCGAACCAGCGTCTTCGGCACCCCCGCGTTGACGTCGTAGTGCGACAGGTGGTCGCCGCCGAAGGTGTTCCAGCCGAGCGCCAGCTCGGAGAGGTCGCCCGTTCCCACCACCAGGCCGCGCAACTGGTTCGCCTTGTTCATCAGCAGCAGCGTCCGGTAGCGGGCCTGGACGTTCTCGAAGGTGACGTCCTGCCGGTCGGCGGGCTGGCCGATGTCCTCGAAGTGCCGGGCGCAACCTCCGCGGATGTCGATTTCCTCGAACGAGACCGAGCAGGCCTTCGCCAGGCGCGAGGCGTTGCCGCGCGTGCGGCCGCTCGTGCCGAAGCCGGGCATCGAGAAGGCGTGGATGCGGTCGCGCGTGAGGCCGAGGAGGTCGGCGGCGCGCAGGCTCACCAGAAGCGCCAGCGTCGAGTCGAGGCCGCCCGAGAGGCCGAGGACCAGGTGCTCGATACCCGTGTGCGAGAGGCGCTTGGCGAGGCCGGCCGCCTGGATGGAGAAGATCTCCTCGCTGCGCCGCGTGCGCTCCTCGTCGCTCGACGGGATGAACGGCGAGGGATCGACGACGCGGTGGAACGGCGGGGCCGCGTAGGGGGCCACGTCCACGTCCACGGTGCGCCAGGTGCGCCCGTCGAGCGTGGCGGCCGCGTCCACGAAGCTCGTCGTCTTTGCCCGCTCGAGCGCCAGGTGCTCGACGTCCACGTCCACCACCAGCAACTGCCCCTCGGGGTCGAACCGCCTCGACTCGGCGAGCAGCGTGCCGTTCTCGGCCACCAGCGCGTGCCCGCCGAACACCGCGTCCTGCGTGGACTCGCCGATGCCCGCCGACGTGTAGACGTAGGCGCAGATCGCGCGGGCCGACTGCTGGATGACGAGGGCGCGGCGGTAGTCCGCCTTGCCGACCAGGTCGTTCGAGGCCGAAAGATTCAGAATGATGCGTGCGCCCTGCAGCGCCAAGTACGAGCTGGGAGGGAGCGGTCCCCAGAGGTCCTCGCAAATCTCGATGCCGAACGCGAGGCTGGGCGCGTTTGCCGTCCGAAAGACGATGTCGGCGCCGAACGGCACGGCGCGCCCGCCGAGGACCAGCTCTCGGGCCCGGAGGTCGAGGGCCGACGAGAACCACCGCTCCTCGTAGTACTCCTTGTAGCCGGGGATCGAGGTCTTCGGGACGAGCGCCCGCACGTGGCCGCCGGAAACGACAGCCGCGACGTTGTAGAGGGCGCCGTCGAGGGCGACGGGGAGCCCGACGACCAGCACGGGGCGGAGGCTGGAGGAGGCCTGCGCGAGGGCCAGCAGGGCGTCGGCGGCGCGGTCGAGCAGCAGGTGCTGGTGGAACAGGTCCCCGGCGGTGTAGCCAGTCAGGCACATTTCCGGGAAGACCGCCAGTTGCGCCCCCTGGTCGTTTGCGCGCCGGGCGAAGGCCAGCACCTGCTCGAGGTTGGCGGCGACGTCCGCCACCTTGACGGGCGGGACGGCGGCCGCCACGCGCACGAACCCGAAGTCGGCGGGGGAGGCGGGCTCAGGCGGCGAGGCGGGCTCAAGCGCCGAGGCGGGCTCAGGCATAGAACAGGGCTATCATACGCCGGCCAGCGGTGGAGCAGGGCGTCAGCGGTAGAGCAGGGCTTGAGCCCTGCTGTGTGTCGGGCGTCCGCAGGGCGACCCTTTAGGGTTGCCGGAACGCCTCGACGAGGATCACCCCCTCGTCCCCCCTCAGTTCGACCCTTGCCCCCGTCGCCCCCTCACGGTCCAGGTGGGTCGAGAGGACGATCTCCCTCCGCCCTCCTTTCTCGAGCATGAGCTCCTGCGGCCTCGCCCCGAAGTTCAGGGCGACGGTGACCCGCCGGGCCCCGTGCTCGCGCTGGTAGGCGAGCACCTCCGGCGGCGACGCCACCTGGCGGTACGAGCCGACGCCGAGCGCCGGCTCGCGGCGGCGCAGGTCGAGCAGGCGCCTGTAGAGCGTCAGCATCGATCGCGGGTCGTCGCGCTGCGTGTCGACGTTCGAGGTGGCCGCGTCGGCGGCGAGGGGCAGCCAGGGCATCCCCGTTGTGAAGCCGGCGTTCGGGCCGGCCGACCACTGCATCGGCGTGCGCACCGGGTCGCGCCCGAAGCCCAGGCCGGGAACGTTCCGCTCGAACGGGTCGCGCACCCGGTCGGGAGGGATGGGTACGTTCGCGAGGCCGAGTTCGTCACCGTAGTAGAGCGTGGGCGTCCCGCGCAGCGTGAGGAGCAGCAGCGCCGCCACGCGCGCCTGCGCCGGGCCCACGCGGCTCGCGAGGCGCGGCTTGTCGTGGTTGCCCAGCACCCAGTTCGGCCACCCGTGCGGCGGCAGCAGCGCCTCGTAGCGGGCGACCGTGCGCGCCACGGCCTGCGCGTCCCATGGCAGGCGTATGAGCTGGAAGTTGAACGGCAGGTGGGTCTCGTCGCCGCTGCCGTAGTAGGTGACGAGGCGCTCGACGGGCAGGTAGATCTCGCCGACCATCATGCGGTCGTCGTAGCGGTCGAGCAGCGCCCGCATCCGGGCGATGATCCCGTGCACCTCGGGCCGGTCGGCACTGTATGTCGCCAGTTGCTCGTAGTGCGGCGGCAGCGACGGGTGGTAGTCGGGGTTGGGCGGGTTGTCGCGGAAGCGCTCGTCCTTCACGAGCCCCCAGATCACGTCCACGCGGA
Source organism: uncultured Acidobacteriota bacterium (assembly GCA_963813585.1). GTDB lineage: Bacteria > Acidobacteriota > Vicinamibacteria > Vicinamibacterales > Fen-181 > JARKSS01. The sequence goes on along the minus strand of CAWEZL010000001.1, from coordinate 3,729,095 downwards.
AGCCGTCCACGCCGCGGTCCAGCCAGAAGCGCATCACCTCGAGCATCGCGGACTGGACGTCGGGGTTGCGCCAGTTGAGGTCGGGCTGCCCGGTAAGGAACGCGTGGTAGTAGAACTGCCCGGTTGCCTGGTCCCAGGTCCAGGCGCTTCCGCCGAAGTTGCTCAGCCAGTTGTTCGGCTCGCGCCCGTCCGGCCCCGCGTCCCGCCAGATGTACCAGTCGCGCTTCGCGTTCGTGCGTGAGCTTCGCGACTCGACGAACCACGGGTGTCGGTCCGAGGTGTGGTTGGGCACGAAGTCGAGCAGCACGCGCAGGCCGCGCGCGTGCGCCTCGGCGAGCAGGCGGTCGAAGTCGGCCAGGGTTCCGAACCGGGGGTGAACGGCCGTGTAGTCGGAGACGTCGTACCCGAAGTCCTCGTCGGGGGATGGGTGGAGCGGCGACAGCCACAGCGCGTCCACGCCCAGCCACGCCAGGTAGTCGAGCCGCTGGGCGACCCCCGGCAGGTCGCCGACCCCGTCGCCGTCACTGTCCTGGAACGAGCGGAGGTAAAGCTGGTAGATCACGCCGCGCTGCCACCACGTGTGCGAGTCCATCGGGTCACCGTAGCACGAAGCCGGTTATCCTGTGGATCCATGGACGTCCAACAGAAAGTGCTGTTCGTCGATGCGGCCACCGGCTACTACCGCGTCGCCAAGTACCCGGTCGGCGAGTTCTTCGGGCCGGTCGATCTCGGCCTGCACCTCTCCGGCCGTTTCAACAGCCTGAACATCGGCGTCGGCCTGTTCGCCGGTTCCATCCTTCCCGGCTCGAACCGCCTGATCGTCACCGGCTTCTCGCCGTGCTGGGGCGGCTTCTTCGTCTCGTCGATGGGCGGTGCCGGCCTCGTCTTCGACAACCTGGGCATCAACATGCTGTCGCTGGTCGGCCGGGCGCCGGCGGCCTCGATTCTCGTGCTGAACCGCGAGCACGGCGAGGAGGTGGACGTCTCGCTCGAGCCCGTCGATCTCTCGCGGGTCTGGGCGGATGGGCGCGGCGGCTTCTACTCGCTGCTCGACCACGTCCACGCGCGCTTCGCGGGGCGCTACTCGCAGCCGCCCCGCATCCTGGCCGTCGGCCCTGCTGCCCGGGCCACCGACTTCGGCGCGATCGGCTCGGTTCCCATCGATTCCTCGGGGAAGCTGACGCACGTGGACACGTGGGCCGGGCGCGGCGGCTTCGGCTCGCGGCTGCTGGCCGAGCACAACATCGCCGCCGTCATCTACGGCGGCACGGTGGTGGACGAGGACTTCCGCGACCGCAAGGTGGCCGACGACTGGTTCCAGGTGCGCTACCAGAAGCGGCTGGCCGCGAAGGACTTCGAGGCCACCACCAAGTACCGCTTCGACCCGAAGCTGGCAACGGGCGGCACGCTGGGCGTGAACTTCGCGAGGCTGGGCGGCGAGATGCTGTCGTTCAACTACCGCAGCATCTACATGACCGAGGCCGAGCGTGTCGCCCTCCACCGCACCCTTGTCGTCGATCACTACCTGAAGCAGTTCAACGACGAGACGATCGCGACGAAGCAGCAGCACACGTGCGGCGAGCCATGCGCCGCCGTGTGCAAGAAGATGCGGGCCGAGTTCAAGAAGGACTACGAGCCCTACGAGACGATGGGGCCGCAGTGCGGGATCTTCGACCAGCGGGCGGCCGAGACGCTGGCGCACCACGCGGATCGCCTGGGCTTCGACGCGATCTCGGTGGGCGGGGTCCTGTCGTGGATCTTCGAGTGCCTGCACGAGAAGGTGCTCGCGCCGGGGGAGGTCGGGGCCGACGCCGTCCCGGTCTTCACGCCCGACGGCTTCCGCGCCGTGGAGGACTCGGCTCACAACGCGCGGCTTGGCGTGGCGGTCCTCGACGCCATCGTGGCGCACAAGTTCGACCTGTCGCAGGGCGCGCGGCGTCGCGCCCGTCACCTGGCAAGGGCGAAGGGGCGCCAGGTCATGGACCTGTTCGTCCACATCGCGTTCGCGCGCAAGGGCTGGATGGTCCCCAACCAGTACCTGGACGCCAGGCGTCCTGGCGCCGATGCCCATCATGGGCAAGTACTACATGTATTACGGTCCCGACTTCCTCCCCCCGCGGCAGCTCGGCCGCCTGAACGCCGAGCGGTTCGTCCAGGAGCTGCTCATGGACAACCTGGGCATCTGCCGCTTCCACCGCGGCTGGGCCGAGGAGATGGGGCCCGAGATCGTCGAGGCCGTCTACGCGAAGGGCCAGCAGTTCGTCGAGAAGGCGAAGATGACCGCGAGCCGCATCAACAGCCGCAACGCCTCGGTCTCCTGGGAGCCGGCCCGCAACGCCGACCTCGTGCACGCCTTCCTGGTCCGGCGGCGCGAGGCGGGGGAGGGCCGCCCGGACCTCGCCGACTGGATTGCCCGCTTCGAGTCGAACCGCCGCGAGGCCGCCCTCGACTTCTGGTACGAGATGCACAAGGGCACCCACGAGTCGCTGCTGGAGTACCGAGTAGGACCCAGATCCCAGGTTTCGTCTGCGATTCCGGCTGGAGGCCGCCGGTGGAATTGGGATTGGGCCCGGGGTTCGGATTCGATAGAATCCAGTAGACCGTGCTCCTGTCCCTCTCACCGCGCCTTCGCCGCGTCGGCACGCTGGTCGCGATGTTCCTGATCGCGGCGGTGCTTGGCGTCTTGGAGGGGTTCGTCCTGCGCCGCCAGATCCAGAGCGCCCAGGACCAGGCTGCGGCCGTCTGGCAGGCGCGCCTGGGCGAGCAGGCAGCGGAGCGCAGCCATGCCATCGCGGCGTGGGTGGCCCACGCGTTGGGGGACGCCCGGGTCCTGAGTGCGTTCCCCGCCGTGCGTGCCCTCGTCCTTCCCTCGGCGCAGTCGCTGCGCACCCCAGGCCGTCCCGGCCGCGAAATTCAGCGCGAGCACGCGATCTTGGTGCTGCGGGCCTTCGTGGAGATCCAGGGCTATCGCGCCGGCCTCGTCTTGAACGCCGCTGGCGCGATCGTTGGTTCCACCGGCGACCTGGCGGCTGCAAGCGAGGTGGCGCAGCTTGTATCCCGGTTTACCGCGGGCACCCCCCGGGAGGTCGTGGACCTCGTGCTCACCTCCTCGGGGTCGTTCGTCGTCTTCGTCTCCCCCGTGGCTGAACAAGGAGCCGGGGGATTCGTGGTCGTCATTTCCGACCCGCGAACGCTGATCTTCTCGGATCTCCTGCCGCCGCCCGCCCCTTCGCTGACCGGCGAAACACTGCTCCTCGGCCTCGACGCCGGCCGCCCGGTCTACCTCAGCCCCCTTCGCGACCCTGCCGTTCCGCTGTCCACGCACGCGTTCGCGACCGCCGCCGGGTGGGCAGCGGTCGATGGCGTCCTGCGACAGGCCCGCTCCACCGACTACCGGGGCAAACCGGTCCTTACTGCGAGCAGCGGCGTCGAGGGGACCCCATGGACCGTCGCGATGAAGATCGACTCCGCCGAGGCCGAGCGGTTCATCGCCGCGAGCGGCCTCGGGGGCATTGGGATCGTTGCCCTTGCGGGTGCCGTCCAAATCGCGCTCGTTCTCGCGCTTCTGCGCCGGCGCAAGGTGCTGCACGCCCGCGAGCAGCGCGAGGCGGCCGAGCGGCTGCGCTTCCTCAACGCCCTCTACGTGACCATCTCCGAGACGGATGAGTTGATGGTCCGCGAGAAGGACCGCCAGCGCCTGCTGGACGAGACGTGCCGGATCATCGTCGAGCGGGCCGGGTTCCGGATGGCCTGGATCGGACAGGCTCGGCCCGACGGCCGCGTCCTGCCGGTGGCTCAGGCGGGCGAGGTCGCGGGCTATCTCGACGCGATCGATATCCGCTTCGATCTCAGCCCTGCCGGTTTGGGGCCGGCCGGCAGCGCCATGCGCGAGCGCCGGACCGTCGTCGTACACGACATCGCCGCGGCGCCCGAGATGGCGCCGTGGCGGGCCGGCGCGCTGTTGCGAGGCTATCGCGCGGTCGCCGGGGTGCCGTTGCTCGCCGGCGAACGCGTCTTGGGCGTGCTGGTCGTCTACGCCAAGGACCCCAGGCTGCTCATGGGCGAGGCCGTTCCGCTGGTCGAGAAGCTGGCCGGAAGCCTGGCCTACTCGCTCAACGTGGTCGAGCTCGAGGAACGGCACCTCGAGACGACGCGCGCGCTGAGTGCGAGCGAGGATCAACTGCGACAGGCCCACAAGATGGAGGCGGTCGGACGCCTCGCGGGTGGCATCGCCCACGACTTCAACAACCTGCTGATGGTGATCTCCGGCTACGCGGACGTGGCGCTGTCGGCGAAGACCGACGAGGAACGCCGGCGACGCAGCATCCAGGAGATCCTCATGGCTTCCGAGCGCGCAGCCGACCTCACACGGCAGCTCGTCGCGTTCAGCCGGAAGCAGGTGATGCAGCCGAAGGTGCTCGACCTGAACGGAGTGGTTGGCCGGGCGGAAAGCATGCTGCGGCGCCTCATGCCCGACGACATCAGCATCGTCGTCAACGCCGAGCCGAACCTTCGCAGGGTCCGCGCCGACCCGAGCCAGCTCGAGCAGGTGCTGCTCAACTTGATCGTGAACGCGAGGGACGCGATGCCCAAGGGAGGCTGCATCGTCGTCGAAACCGCGAACCTGGCGCTCGAGAGGCCGTTTGCCGTTGCCGCTGCCGAACTGCCCGCGGGCGAGTACGTCGTGATGAGCGTGAGCGACAGCGGCGAGGGCATGCCGTCCGACGTTCTCGACCATCTCTTCGAGCCATTCTTCACGACCAAGGAGACCGGAAAGGGCGCGGGCCTGGGTCTCTCGATGGTGTACGGGATCGTCAGGCAAAGCGGCGGGGGAGTGGCGGTGGAGTCCGCCGCGGGCCACGGCTCGACCTTCCGCATCTACTTCCCCGCCCTTCCGCCGTCCGTCACGGAGTCAGAAGCCCCCCAGCCCGTTCCGCCCTCGAACCGTGGAAGCGAGCGAGTGATGGTCGTCGAGGACAACGATGCGGTTCGAACGTTCATCGCGGACGCTCTCCGCGACGCGGGGTACCAGGTGACGGCCTCGGAGACCCCGGGACCGGCGCTGGCCGCCCTCGCCTCGTGGGGCGCGCCGTTCGACCTCCTGCTCACCGACCTCGTCTTACCCGAGATGGACGGATACGAGCTGGCGCGCCGCGCGTCGGCCGCCCGCCGATCGCTGCGGGTCCTCTACATGACCGGCTACTCCGACAACCCGAAGCTCCGGCAGGACGCGCTCAGCACGGGGGTGGACCTGCTCGAGAAGCCGTTCAGCGCGGCCACGCTGGCGGCGAAGGTGCGCGAGATTCTCGACCGACCGGGCGGAGTCCGCCCGGCGATCGCACCACCGTGATGTCCAGCGGCTCCGACGATAGCCCCAAGGTACCCAGGAAGGCCGTGATCCGGTATCCGCCGGCCGGCAAGGCGACCGCCAGGTAGGCCATCCGGGTGCTGCCTTTCTGGATGAGGGGAGCTGCGCCGACCGGACGCGGGCCGTCGCGGAACGTGACCGTCGCGGGAGACTGCGAACCGGGGCGCCCCATGAGTTGGGCAGTCAACTCGATCATCTGGCCGGCCCGCAACGTCGTTGCCGACGCCGTCAGGGCCAGTTCGGAACCCGAAGTTCCGGTCGGGACCGGCGTCTCCACGGGCTCCGAGGGTGGCGAGGCGGCGGCCGGCTGGATGAACACGCGCTGCGCCCACCCCTGGCCCTCCGACCACTCGAGGAGCTTGACGATGGGGCTCGCTATGTGGCGGCCCAGGTCCTTCAGTCCCTCAGTTGTGGAGAGCAGTGCCCAGCCTGGCACCGCGGCAAGCACCAGGAATGTCATGAACCAGCCGAGGGAGAGGAGGTTGGATTCGACGAGCCAGATGCCGAGCACGCGCAGCAGGAGGGCGGCGCCGACGACTGCGACCCCGATCAGGAGGAGGTCAACCGCGTAACGCGCGAGGCCGATCGTGGCGAGGGCTGCGATGCCTAGCGCGGCCGCAACGGCGGGCCCTGAACGCCGACGTCGCGGTGGCGCCGGCTCGTCGGCGGGCTGACCGACCCACAGCCGGAGCAACTCCTCGGCTCGCCTCTCCCGCTCGCCTCCCTTGGTGGACACATATCACCTCCGCAGGCGCGGATGTGATGCAAGTCCAGTGCCTGGCTGGCGTCCACCCCTACCGATCGGGCGCGAAGTACCCGCTCCGGCTGCTGATCACCACCCCGGTCGAGCGGGCCCGGATCTCGACCGCGCGCCACGCGCCGTCGCGCTTCGAGTTCGTCGAGGTGTAGCTCACGATGTATCGGTGGCGGAGGTTCTCGATGATCCGCTCGTATTGCGCGGCGAGTTGGGCGACCTCTTCCGGGAAGTATGCCTGGCCACCTGAGCCCGCCGCCAGCATCCGGAGACGCCCCTGGTCGATCTGGGTGCCGAGACCGACCGCGAACACCGTCGCGTCCACTTGTTGCAGGAGGTGTAGAACGTCTTCCCAGGTCCGGACGCTGCCTGGCGCAGTCCCAGGATTGTCCTCGTCACGACCGTCGGTCAGAACGACGAGCGCCCGGCGGCCCGAGCGCTGCTTCAGCATGAGCAGCGAGTCGCAGAGCGCGTCGTAGAGGGCGGTCCCTCCGATGGCCTGGTAGTCCTGCAGGGTCTGGATCGTGGCGCTGCGGTCCTCGGTGACGCCGTGCGCGACCAACGACCGATCGGCAAACGTGATCAGGCCGAGGTTGTCCTCGGGCCGGAGCGCCTCGACGAACGAGACCGCCGCCTCGACGACCTTCGGGCTGCTTCGCTTCATGCTGCCGCTGGTGTCGAGCGCCAGGACCAGGGACACCGGCGCGATCGCCTCGTGGAAGGTCTCGACCTTCTGTTCGATCCCGTCCTCGAGGATGATCAGGTCCTCGGCGGTGAGGTCGAGAAAGCGGCTCTGGAAGTCCATCGCGGTGAACTCGAGGGACGGCTTCACCGGCAGCGGTTCCGGGGCGAAGTAGCCGTTCCTGGCCTTGACCACGAACTCCTTCGCGTAGGTGCGCAGGGTTACGTTGCGCCAGGTACCGTCCCGGCGCTGGTTCTTCGGGGTGTAGGTGATCAGGTAGCGGAGCTGCGCGTCGGATGCGAGGACGTCGTATACCTCGCCCAGTCCCTCCGGCCGCGCGGGGAAGAACGACCGTCCCCCTGTCCGTGCGGCGATCGCCTTCAGCTCGTCGTGCCCGCGCAGCGAGATGCCCGCCACGCCGCCGATGCCAACCGTGTAGACCGTCACCTCGGCTGCCTTCGCGGCGTCGACCGCCTGATCGAGCGACGCCTTGCTGTGCTCGTCGTATGCGTCGGTGATCAGAACCGCCACACGGCGGGCCTCGACGCCTTCGAGGTGCTTGACGCTCTCGATGAGCGCATCGCGCATCGCGGTCCCGCCTTCGGCCCGGATGGCAGCGATGGCCTGGTCGATGGTCGGGCGATCGTTGGTCGGGCCGGTGATCGCCTTGATTGCCTTGGAGAACGGGGCGACGATGACGCGATCGCGCGGCCGCAGGTACGGGCCCAGGCGCGCGGCCGCCTCGCGCACGAACTCGATGTTGCGCCACATGCTCTGGCTGCTGTCCACGAGCAGGGCGAAGTAGGTAGGAAGGACCTCGGGCGTGACCATGTCGAGGTCCTGCACGACGCCCTCCTCTTCCAGGCGGAACTCCGCGGCCGTCAGGTTGCGGACGACACGCCCCTTCGCGTCGTAGACACCCGCCTCGATCAGGACGCTGGTGACCTCGGTGTTCTCGCGGACCTCGATAGGATCGAGCACCACCGTGTCACGGCCGACGTTCCCGTCGTCGTCCTCGGCCTCGACGACGATCTCGCGGCGCTCGAACGGGTTCTTGTCGGCCCACTCGACTGCGAACGGCGGGTCGCCGCCCAGCGTGCCGAGCAGTTCGCCGTCTACCGTGAACCGTACGGCCTGGATCTTCTGGCCGTCAATCGGCTTGACCTGGGCGACGATCCGGATGGCACCCGGCAGGCCCGTGCGGCCGAGCGGGGAAGTGATGCGGACGGAAGGGGAACCGCTCCGCTGGGACAGCGCGGCCAGGGGAACCGCGCACGCGAGCGCCAGAAGAACGCCTACGCCGAGGGGGCGGCGCCACACGTCGATCACCTGCCGTCCAGGTCCCATGGGTCCCGCGCCAGGCCCTAACGAACCAGGACGGGAATCCTGGCCAGGACGCCGTAGTTCTCGCCGCCGGTCCCCCCTACCGGCGTGTGAGGTTCGCAGTCTGGCAGAAAGTAGATGGTCTTTGCGCTGGCTATCGCAGGCGAGAGATCGGGCGCCAGCAGGTTGAAGTGATTCGTGAAGCTCGTCCAGCACTGCGTATCGGTGTTCGTCGCGGGGTCGCAGTACCAGTCCGCCATCCGGTGGGGGGTATCTTCAGGCCGAGGTGTCATCGGGCCAAGAGGGTTGTTGTCGCGGATCACCCACACGACGTTGACCACGACCGCCCCGATCAGGGTGGAGCAGGATGTGACGTTGTTGGACGGACACTGGATCACCGGCAGGGTCAGAGACCACGGCTGATCCGGGATGCCGTCGCTTCCGGACGTGCCGTCGATGTGGACCGTGTCGATGCTCGCCGTTCCCTCCCAGCATTGCTTGAGGTCCCTGAAGACGTTGTCCTGCACGCCTCCTACCGTGGACATGGGGTCGCCGTAGAGGAGGGCCTCGGCATTGCCGTCTCCACAGACCAGTTGCCGCATCTCGTTCGCGTTCGAGGCGCCGGAGCACGGCTGCGTCAGGTTGGTCCAGCCGCCCGTGCCGGAATACGGGTCGGTGTTGTTGTCACTGTTCAGCATCCGGCCGACGCTGCAGGTGTACATCCCGTCGCTGAGGATAGCTTCCTCGCAGATCGCGATCGGCTGGTCGGCCACCCCTTCCTCGAGCGTGCCGGCAAAGCCGATGTACCCGACCGCCGTGGTTCGGACGAACGGTGCGCCTCGGCCAAGGACGCTCGCGAAGAACGGCGCGGCGTCTGCCCGCCGAATGGTCACGACCTGCACGGCATTGATGAAGTTCACGTTGGCGTCGAGCGCTTCCGTGGTGACGTCCCACAGCGGGACCGGTTCGAGGGTCCCCTCGTTTTCATAGAACCCGCGGGCGAGGCCGCCGAGGCCGAAGCTCCAGTGCCCCCGGGTGACGCTCTCCACCACGACGGTGGCGTTCTCGCTCTGGTGCCGGGTCGCGTAGTCGCTGGCCACGGCATTGGCCCCGGGGTTCACGGCCGTTCCGTTGTTGATGTAGAGCACCTGCGCGCCGGCCAGCGCCGCCGAGTCGGCCGCGTTCTGCAGCTCTCCCCGTACGACGTACGCATACCCCACGTCCACCGCGAGGGCGGCAACACCGAGCAAGACAATCATCGTCAGCGCGACGAAGACGACGGTTATGCCGTGTCGACCGGCGGCCCGGCGAAGGAGCGATCTCAGGCGTGTCATCTGCCACCCCCCGCAGTCATTCCATCCTCATGATCGACCGCGCGGTCAGGTTCAGCCCGCTGCCGAGAGGCATGAAGCTGGGGATGATTCCCCAAGTGTAGGTGTACGACACCACGACGGTCAGCTCGCTGCCCGACGCCCCGCCGGCGCCCGTCACGGCCACGTTCGGTGCACCGGGAGTGCCGAACGTCACAAGGTTTGTCTCGCAGTACTGCCGGGCGACGGCCTGGATCTCCGGGATCGTCAGCCGCTCGGGCGCGAAGACGATCCCCGCCCGGGCGGCCTCCCTCGCGGCGTTGGTGACCACCGCCTTGTCGAAGATCAGCAGGCCGAAGTCCACGATGCCAAAGACGACGAGCAGCAAGAGGGGCATGATCAGCGCGAACTCGACCAGTTCGCTGCCCCTGCGGTCTCTCAGCTTCATGATCTCGCTCCAGGCTTTGTCACCCGTCTCCACGCGACTACGCGTACTCGACGCGGTCGGCCCGGTCGTCCAGGAAGTAGCTTGCGCACGCGGTTCGCAGGAACTCGGGCGTGAGGCGCCTCGGCTCACCGGCGTACTCCGCAACGGCCAGCGCCTGCTCGATCAGGTCGCGGGGCTGGCAGCCCCGCAGCGCGATCTTCCTCGGCCGGAAGTACGTGTCGAGCATCTCCTCGGCCATGGCGCGTTCGTACGGGATTCCGACCCCGTTGCAGTAGTTCTGGAAGATCCGCAGGAACGCATCGCGATTGGGGCTCTCGGCGAACACCTTGTAATGGATGCGCCGGAGGAACGCCTCGTCCACCAGGTCGGCGGGCTTGATGTTGGTCGCGAGCACGAGGAGTACGACGAACGGCAGCTCGAACTTGTGGCCGCTCTGCAGCGTCAGGTAGTCCACCCGGCTTTCCAGCGGGACGATCCAGCGGTTGAGGAGCTGCCGCGGATCGCACCTGCTGCCGCCCGAAGTCGTCGATGACGAGGACTCCGCCGTTGGCAATCGCCTGGACGGGGGCGCGGTAGAAGCCCGACACCTCGTTGTAGGACAGGTCGAGGGCCTCCGTGGTCAGCTCGCCACCCACCATGACGACGGGGCGGCGGCACCGGACCCAGCGGGCATCGACGAGCGGCCCCTCTTCGAGAATCGCGTCCTGTCCAGGAACGTCCAGCGGCTCGTGCATGACGGGGTCGAACAGCTTGATGATGTTTCCCTCGACCTCCAGGGCATGGGGGATGGCAATGTCGCCGTCGAGCAGTCCACGAATCGCCTGCGAGATGACGGTCTTCCCGTTGCCGGGCGGGCCATACACGAACAGCGAGTGGTTGGCATTGACGGCGGGGCCGATCTGGTCCAGGACTGTGTCGCTGATCACCAAGTGCGAGAACGCCCGCCCGACGCGGTCGCGCGTGGCCGCACGCGGCGCAGCCACCCCGAAGTCGCGCATGTACCGCTGGTACTGCCCAACCGGGACCGGAGCGCTGCCGACGTAATGGCTGTGCTCGAGGAACAAGGCCGCCCGCGTGCGACCCGCGTCGGTGATGCGATAGCGATACCCGACGCCCCCGAGCAGCGAGGTCCCGGCGATCTCGCAGTGGCGCTGCCCCTTCAAGAACTCCAGGGCCGGCTCGATCACTTGGAACCGCACGCCCAGGCGCTTCCCGAGCATCGACCCGGCCAGGTCGCCGCCGAAGTGCAGCGTCTTCAGCACCAGCTGCGTGATGAGATCGAGCGTGAGCCCCGACTCTTCGAGCGTCGTGGGGGCGGCCGGCAGGGGGACGATCGAACCAGGCTGCTCAGTCACGGTCATGGTTCCGCCTCCGCCCGGCTGTAAGATCTGTCGCAGTCTGGAGGTTCTCGGCCGCCGTCGCCAGGCCCGGATCCAGCGCGAGCGCCTGCCGGCAGGCCGGGAGGGCGCGAGCGGCATCCCCCTCGTCCAGTGCCACGGCGCACAGGTTGTTCAGCGCGTAGGCCGCCGCCCCGTCGAGCGCGAGCGCGCGTTCGTAGCGCGCCCGGGCCACGGGGTAGTGGCCGAGGCGGTGGAGCACGGTCCCCAGTGTGTTCTGCGAAGTCGCGGAGCGCGGGTCGTAGTACGCGGCCCGGTACGCGTCGCCAAGCCCCTCGGCGGGGAAGCCCCAGTCGCGCCACAGGCGGGCCCGGAGCTCGTACGACGCGGCGTCCTGCGGGTCGAGCGAGATTGCCGCGGTCAAGTGGTCGGCGGCCTGGTCGGTGATCCGGAGGCGCAGGTACTCCGCGGCCGCTCGCCGATGGGCCTCGGCGGTGGGCGCGGCCGAGACCGCGCGCAGCGCGGCGTTCAGCGCGGCATCGGTGCTCTCGATCGTGGGAACGATCGGCCGCGCGCGGGTCGCCGCGGCCTCGGCCTGGAGGCGCCGGACCCTGGCCACGAAGTCGGAACGTGACTCACGGGCGTCGATGGCAGACGGCAGGGTGTACTCGGTTGGACGCCCGTGCAGGAAGCGGTTCGGGGCGGGGTGCGCGTGGGCGCACGCCGCCAGCGCGGTCATCGCGATCAGAACGAGCAGGAAGCATGAGGGCCTGTTCATGACACTTGCGAAGCGTAGGGGAGTTCCGGCTGGGGGCTTCCCCCAGGGTCCACAGGACGGCCGTGCAGGGACAGCCGGATGGGCCGGACCGCTAGTCCTCCTTGCGCAGCCGTGCACGTCGTTTCATAAGATACAGGACAAGAACCACCACGAACACCACGCCGAGCACCCAGATCGACATCGTCTCCCTCCCCTCATCGCCGAGTCATGTGACCGTCACTGCCCAGAGCCCGGGGCCACCAGCACCCGGAAGATCCGTATCGCGGCCGGAGCCAGCAGCACGATGAACATCGCGGGAAACAGGCAGAACACGAGCGGGAAGAGCAGCTTCACGCCGAGTTTGCCGGCGCGCTCCTCGGCCTCCTGCCTCCGGCGCGTACGCGCCACTTCCGCGAAGGTGCGCAACGCCTGGGCCACGCTCGTGCCGAACCGGTCGGTCTGGACGAGCATGGCCACCAGAGCCCTCACGTCGTCAACCTTGGTGCGGTCAGAGAAGTTCCTGAAGGCCTCCAGGCGGGGCTTGCCGGCCCGGATCTCGGTGTTGACGTAGCGCAGTTCCTGGGCTAGCGCAGGGTACGAGATGGCGAGTTCCTCGCTCGCCTTCATCACCGCCTGGTCCAGCGACGAGCCGGCCTCGACGCACACGATGAGGAGGTCGATCGCGTCGGGCAGACCGTTCCGGATTTGTCGCTGCCGCTTCTTGATCAACCGCTGCAGCACGAGGCTGGGCACCATGTAGGCGACGAGGGTGAGCGCGAGCGCCAGGACCAGCACGGTCGGGCGGAGGCCGAACACCAGCAGGATCGTCCCGGCCACCGCCACGGGGAGGATGATCTCCGAGGCGGAGTACGCGGCAATCGGGCTCGGGCCATGGAAGCCCGCTCTCGACAGGCGCTTGCGGAGGCGCCCCATCTCGGCGGGGGACTTCGGCACCCGCTTGAGGAAACGCCGGAACCGGTCGTCGTCGTCCTGCAGCGACTGCGTCCCTGGCAGAACCACCGACACCGTTCCAGCCGCCAGCGACTCCAGGCGGCGCCGCTCGGGGGCCAGCCGGCCGAGGACCGCCCAGATCGCCGCCGCCGAAATGAGCATGACGGCCGCGAATACCAGCACGATGGCCGAGCCGAGTTCCATCGTCATTGACAACCTTCAGTAATCGAACCGCACGATGCGCCGGATCGCGATCATGCCCAGGATCTGGAGGATGATTCCCGAATAGAGCGCCTTCAGGCCCGCCGGATCCGTCCACAGCACCTTCATGTGGGCCGGGGCGATGAGCAACATCAACAGGGCGGTCACGACCGGCAGCACCATCAAGACCGTGCCCGTGATGCGCGCGTGGGCTGTCACCACGCGGATCTGTCGCTTCACCTTGAACCGATCGCGGACGACGCTGATCAGGTTTTCGAGTACCTCGGCCAGGTTGCCCCCGGCCTGGCGCTGCGTCAGGACGGCCGTGACGAAGAACTTGACGTCGATCAACGGCACGCGCTCGGCGAGGTCCCGCAACGCGTCCTCGAGCGGCATGCCGAAGTTCTGCTGGTCGTAGAGCTTCTTGAACTCGGGCCCGACCGGCGCCTCCATCTCTTCGGCCGCCATCGCCAGCCCCGTCGTGAAGGCGTGGCCGGCCCGCAGGGCCCGCACGATCAGGCTCAGGGCTTCCGGGAACAGCTCTTCGAAGCGCTCGGTCCGCTTGTTCGCCTTGAAATTGACGAACACGAACGGGGCGACCGCGGCGACCGCGCCCACGACGACGGCCAGGAACACTCCACCGATCAGGAGGAACACCGCTTCGGCGGTGATCGCGGCGAGGCACGCCGCGGCCAGGAAGAGGGCCCCGACCGTCAGCCGGAGGCCGGACCGATCGATGAGGTTCTGCACCAGCCCCGACAGCTTCTTCGAGCGGCCGAGGATGGCGTCGAAGGCCGGGATCTCACTCAGCCGCTTGCCTTCGCTCGAGACGGAGATGACGGCTCCCGACTTGCGAGCCCCTACCCGCAGGCGGCGACCGACGGCGGTGTGCTCGGCCTGCTCGGGGCGCAGGACGAACGCCCAGTAGCTTCCGAGCACCATGAGGACGATGGCGCCGAAAGTGAGGAGGGCAATCAGCATCTAGTTCACCACGTACACGTGCTCGAACAGCTCGGCGGGCAGGGGATGGCCGGAGGCCGCCAGCCGGTCTGCGCACTTGGGCCTGATGCCGGTGGCTCGGAAGCGCCCGCGAACGCGGCCGTCCGGGGTGATCCCCGTCCGGTCGAAGAGGAAGATGTCCTGCATCGTGATGACCTCGCCCTCCATCCCCGTGATCTCGGAGATGGCCGTCACCTTGCGCGTGCCGTCGGAGAGGCGGGTCATCTGCACGACGACGTCGACAGCCGAGGCCACCTGCTGGCGGATTGCCCGGTCGGGGATGTTGAGGTTCGCCATCGCGACCATCGTGTCGAGGCGGTAGAGGGCGTCGCGCGCGCTGTTGGCGTGGACCGTCGTCAGCGAACCGTCGTGGCCAGTGTTCATCGCCTGGAGCATGTCGAGGGCCTCGTCGCCGCGCACCTCGCCCACGATGATCCGATCCGGGCGCATGCGCAGGGCGTTGATGACGAGCTGGCGCTGGCGAACGGCACCCTTGCCCTCGATGTTGGGGGGGCGGGTTTCCAGCCTGACGACGTGCCGCTGCCGGAGGACGAGTTCGGCCGCGTCCTCGATCGTGACGATCCGCTCGTTCTCGGAGATGAAGCTGGACAGCACGTTCAGGAACGTCGTCTTCCCCGCGCCGGTGCCGCCCGACACCAGGACGTTGAGCCGCGCGGCGACCGCCGACTGGAGGAACTGCAGCATCGGCTCGGTCAGCGTCAGTCGCCCGACCATGTCGGGGGCGCCGAGGCGGTCGGTGCGGAAGCGCCGGATCGACAGGACCGGGCCGTCCAGCGACAGCGGGGGGATGACCGCGTTGACGCGCGAGCCGTCCGCCAGCCGGGCGTCCACCATGGGGCTCGACTCGTCGATGCGACGGCCGACCGCGCTGACGATCCGCTCGATGATCTGCACCAGGTGCCGGTCGTCGCGGAAGACCACGCCGACCTCCTCGAGCTTCCCCTCCCGCTCGACGTACACCTGGTCGTGCCGGTTCACGAGGATGTCCGAGATGCCCGAGTCGGCCAGCAGCGCTTCGAGCGGGCCCAGGCCGAACAGCTCGTGGAGCACGTCGGTGATCAGGGCCTCGCGCTCGTAGAGCGTGAGCGGCGTCGTCCGGGTCTCCGTGTCCAGCATCGTCATGATGAGGGACCGGATCTCGGGCTCAGCCTGCTCGCGCTGGACGGTGGACAGCCGCTCCAGGTTCAGGCGGGTGAGCAGATCCCGATGGATCTTCGCCTTGATCTCCTGGTATTGGGGGTGCCGGACATCGGCCGCGGGCTCCGAGTAGGCGTTATGGGTGGCCACCGTTGGCTCCAGCCTCATGTCCGGCGCCCGAGGAGTCGGCCCAGCAGGCCGCCGGCTTCAGCGTCGAGGTCGGGCTCGCGCACACCGGCCAGCTTGAAGGCCAGCCGGCGAAACGACGCAGCGAGCTTGGTGTGGTTCTCCACGATCACCGGCCGCCCCGCGTTGAGCGCCTGGAGCGCCAGACGATAGTCGTTGGGGATCGTCCCGCTGACCGCGCTTCCCGTGACTCGCTGCACGTCGTCCTGCCCGATCTGGGAACTCGGGTCGTACCGCGTGATGATCACGCTCACCCGGTCCTTGCCGTACCGCCGGCGCAGCGCCTCCGCAATCCGCGTCGCGTTGCGCACGGTTGCCAGTTCCTGGTTCGCGACGACCACCACGTGGCCTGCCAGGTCCAGCGCGTCCAAGCTCGCGGCATCCGATCGCGGCACGTCGAGCACGACGTACCGGTACTGCCGGGATGCGAAGTCGACCAGCTGCCGGATTTGCTGCACCGCGGTGGCCGCGACGAAGGCTCGGTCCGACGAGGCCAGGAGGTGAGGGCCCGACTTGCCGGACACCACCAGTCCCTTGAAGAACGCCGCGTCGAGGCGGTCCATGTTCTCGAGCGCGTCCACCACCGAGAAACGGGGCTCGACGCCGAGGAAGATCGCCGCATCCCCGTGCGCCAGGTGCAGGTCGATGAGGAGCGTGCCGCCCGGGAGCGTGCTGAGGGCGGTGGCGACGTTCACCGCGGTCGTCGTGGCCCCGACCCCTCCCTTTGCGCCCATGAAGGCGAAGATCTGCCCGGTGGGCGCCGCGGCGCGCAGGCCCGCGAGCCGCGCGAGCGCGGCCTCGAAGTCCTGCTGGACCAACGGCTCCGCCAGGCACTCGTTGACCCCCGCGCGCATCGCCTCGAGGATCATGGCGGGGTTGAGGGTTGTCAGGATCATCAAGATCGGCGACGAGGAGAACTGGCGGCGGAACGAAGGGATCCAGGCCGGCACACCCGTCCGACCCCGCACATCCACGACGAGCAGGGCGTCGGCCTCGGCCCGACCGAACGCCGACAGCACGGCCTCCTCGGTCACCGCCCTGGCGCGCAGGCCCTGCACCGCGAGCTGTGCCTTCAGTGCTCGATCATCCGACCCTACGAGAATGGCGGTCGTCACATCTCCTCGCTACCTGCCGGGCTCCGCGACTTTCTTGATGGGCTTCTGGCCGTCACCGACGATAGGCGCATCGGCCAGGGGGGGGGCGCCCGGCTCCCCGGAGTTCTTGATGAACGGTCTCGGCGTTGTTGGAAGCGGCGGCACCTCGTCGGGCTCAAGCGGGCGCACCAGCTGCGGGGTGATGAGCACGAGCAGCTCGGTCCGCTCGGCGGAGTTCGCCTTGCTCCTGAAGAGGTTGCCGATGATCGGGATGCTGCTCAGCAGCGGCACGGCTGCACCGTTCTCCTGCGAGAGGTTGTTGAGCAGCCCCGCGATGGCGAACGACTGCCCATCTCGCAGCTCGACCTCGGTCTCCGCGCGGCGGGTGATCAGCGAAGGGATCCGAAACCCCGAGAGCGTCAGGCCGTTGTTGAAGTCGAGGGCGCTCACCTCGGGCTTCACGTGCAGCCGGATGACATCGCCCGCGATGGTCGGCGTGAACTCGAGCCGGACCCCGAACTCCTTCCAATCGATGGTGACCTGGTTGCTGATGCCCTGGACGACGGGCACCGGGAACTCGCCGCCGGCCAGGAAGCTCGCCTTCTGCCCGTTGTAGGCGATCAGGTTCGGCTCGGCCAGGCTCTGGAAGAACCCGCGCGACTTCAGGGCCCGGACTACGGCACCGATGTCGTACTTCCAGTTCATGACGAAGAGGTTCAGGTAGTCGCTGAAGTCCATCTGACCGCGGACGGTGGTCGTCCCGTCCGCGGCGACCGTCTTCTCGAGCTGATCGTAGGTAGGCGCCGCAAACTGTTGCGTCGAGATCCGTCCCACGTTGTCATGGAAGCCGACGGCGGTCGTGAACAACGACGCGCCCAGCTCGGCGACCGCCCGCCGGTTCACCTCGGCGAAGCGCACCTGGAGCATCACCTGCTGGCTCGGCTGCCCGGTCGGGAGCTGCAGGAGGTTCACGATCTTGCTCTTCGACGAGCTGGCGGTCGCGATCTCGCCCGCCCGCAGCATCACGTCCGTGCTGGACACCCGGCCCGACAGCACCATGGCCTCCTCGTTGACGGAGACCTGGATGTCCTCGCCCGGAAACAGCGTGGCCAGGCGCTGCTGCAGCGTCGTGACGCCGGGCTCGACGACGAGGTCGTACTGGCGGCGTGCCGTGGTGCCCCAGATGATCAGGCTGACCGTGCCCGCGCTCTTGCCGTCGATCAGCACCTCGCGGGGCTGAACCACGACCGCGTCGGCGATTGCCGGGTTGGTGACGGCGATGCGGGTGATGTCGAAGTCCGTCTGCAGCACCGTCGATCGCCCCGCGGTCAGAGGGATCTTCTGAATCGGCTCCGAGGCGGCAGCCGCCTGCTGCGGCACGGCCGGCGCGGCTGTGCACAGGGAGACAGGCCCGGCGATCAGCAGAGCCAGGGAGAGCAGGGGGCAGGCGAGCGATCGGCGGCGGTTGCTCATAGGAGTCCGTTCCCGGCTACTTAACCGTTTCCTCGGTGCGTTTCGCCCCGCGGATGGTCTCGACGGTGTAGACCTTCGGCGGCGGGGGGGGCGCTGGCCTGGCCGGGACCATCACCCTGCGGCCCTTGACGGTCTTCTCCACTGGGGCCGGCTCGGGGGCCTCGAACAGGGAGGTGAGCTGGATACCCTTTGTCTCGGTCGGCTCACTGTCCAGCGGGTTCCGGAGGGCGAGCATGATCTTACCCGAGGATTGAGCCAGTGCCACCCGCTCCGCATCGGCAGGAAGCACGGCCAGCGTCACGACGGTCGTCGGGATGGGCTTGGCGTCCTTCCTGGTTTCGTCCTGGTCGTACCGGGTCCCCGCGGTCAGGACGAGCACGTTGCCCACCACGGTTCGGGTCATCGCCTTGTCGCCTGACAGGGTGGCGAGAACGTCCACCCGGGTACCGGGGACGACAAAACCAGCAACCCCGACCACCTCGTCCACCTTCACGGACATCGCGCGCATGCCGGGGGGAATGGTCGGCGCCATTCCGGCCCCCGATTCCCTGGACGCCAGCTTCGCTTCGGTGATCGGTTCGTTCTCGGCGATGCTGACGATCGCGCCGCGAGACGCGACGACGTCCACGGCGGAGAAGGCTCCCGCGACGGGGCTGGCGGCCGGCCACCCGACCAGCTTGACCATGTCCGGGGTGATGAGGGTCCCCACGGAAATCGGCCTCGCCGCGACGGCGACCTGGACCTGGGCGACCTCCACCTGCCTCACAGGGATATTCCGAATGGCGCGGTACACGGCAAGGCTGGCGAGGCCCGCCACCAGCACGGCCACGGTGAGCACGACGAGGGTTCGAGTGGTTCGGTTCATGTGCAATCCATCCACGAGGCGGCGCCTCGAGCCCATGTCACCTGAGCCAGAGGGCCAATACGGTCCCGACCGCTATGGGCACAGCATAGGGCAAACGGGGGCCCTTGGCGTCCGCCAATGTGAAGGCCGGCACAGGTCCCGCTTTCACGGCTTTCCAGTACCACAACATATAGCCAACGTTGCTCACCGCCCGACGCAAGTACCCGTGGGCGAAAGCGACCGCCACGGCGAGCACGCCGCCGGCGATCGCTCCGTAAAGGGCCGCCCACAACACGGTCGGCGGCCCGACCCAGGCGCCGATGGCGGCCAGCAGCTTGACGTCGCCCGCGCCCATCCCACGTACCAGGAAGAACGGCAGGAACAATGCGCATCCGACCACCCAGCCAGCCAAGCTCCAGCCGACGCCGCGGATGCCGCCCGTGACAAGGAAGAACGCGAGTGCCGCTGCGGCGGCCCCGAACGTGAGGGCGTTGGGAACGCGTCGCGTGCGGATGTCGTACCCACACGCGACGATCCCGGTCGCCACCGCCCCCACGATTGCCCACGACATCAGGAACCCCCAGGAACCCCTGTGGCGGGCCGCGAGGCCGCTACGGGGTCACCAATCCTGAGCTAGGTCAGGATGGTCCGGACGTTGTCGAACTGGGCCGTGATGGCGCCTGTCAAAAGTCCGATTGCCGTTACGAGGGCAACGGCGATCAAGGTCAAGAGCAGCGCGTACTCGACGAGATCCTGCGCTTCCTCGTCGCGAACGAAACGGGTCAACAGCTTCGTCATAGCTCCTCCAGGCACGCGCCGCGACTCCCTCGTTTCGTCAGTCGCGGCGTCCGCGTGTCCGCGCGCGAGCGAGAAACCATCGTCAAGGCGGGGTGCCCTCGATCCTAGTCAAGGCCATGGCGGGCGGAGCGCCCGCCACGACATCCACGCGCCCCCTACGTGATGATGGTCCGCACCCGGTCGAACTGGGCCGTGATGGCGCCTGTCAAGAGTCCGATGGCCGTTACGAGCGCAACGGCGATCAGGGTCAGGAGCAGGGCGTATTCCACCAGGTCCTGCCCTTCCTCCTCGCGAATGAAGCGGCTGATCAGGTTCTTCATATTACCTTTCTCGTCTCTTCTTCCCACAACGATTAGGTTTGGCCCGGGGCGCACGCCCCGGACATGACGCCGAGCTGCGGTCATCTTGTGCCGGCCGGCAGGGGCGGCGCCCGGCTCACCGCCTTGCCCCGCTCATCGCGCCGCCCCAGATCCTCCGGCGCAGAGGTCGCGAGGAGAGCACGGCCCGGGCCCGGGGCCGTGACCGCCTCGCCGATGAACCGCCTCACCCCCATCCGAACCGACCGGTCAGTGAGGCGACGAGTCCGCAACAGTTCCGCGCCGACTTGGTAGACGTCGCCGGCCCCTTCGCGGGCCTGGCAACGGGCGACGCGGACGTCCTGCATTCGTAGCCGTCCATCCAGCTTGACGACCAACTGGCCGCACACCCCACTGTCCAGGCGGCGGGCACTTTCCAGCCGGCAGCCCGAGCGACTCACGTCCAGCACCCGGACCGGCACCTTCCGGACCAGCGCGGCGACGGAGGGCAGGCCGGGAGCGCTGCGCGGCCTCACCAGTTGCTCCCTTCCCCGCGGGTCGCGCCGTCGCCATCGGCGGCTAGCACGCCGTCGCCATCGACGGCCAGCAGCACCCGGTAGCGCAGCGCGTCGCCCGCGCCGGCCGATACACGGCTGTCGCGCACGGTGACGCCGACCGGCCTCTGTCCGTTTCCTCCAGCGACTTCGAGCACCAAGTGCTCACCACGACGGCAGGGCGCGGGCGCGAGCACCTCGATTTCACTGGCATCCCAACGTTCGACGGTGACCTCTTCGCGCAACCGAAGCAGGGCCTCCACCGGGTTGGGCAACAGGAATCGGGGATGTCGGCGTCGTCCGCTCATGGCGACCAGTGTCGCCCGCCGTAAACGCAACATGGGTGCCGCGTCGCGGAACGAGCGAGAATCGAGCTTTTTCCTGTACAAATCCACGATCGAGGTCGAGGCCGACGCGGCCTGGGCTGCCATAACTTCTGGCTTAGGCCAGAATAAATTCCAGACTCGGGGAGACGTGTTGACTTCTGTCGGCCGCACGACGGTCAACGGCTTCCTCGCAGCAACCGCTGCAACCGCTCGGGGACCTCGAAGCGGGTCGCGTACCGCGCCGGGGCCTCACCCCGCTGCTCGATGCGGTGCTCGTCGATGTTCCCCAGGAACGCGGATGCCTCCTCCAGGTAGCGGATGCGGCCGGGATCGAACCCCATGAGGCTCGCGCACGTGGCGTCGACGGCCGTGGTGTCCGTCCCCATCGCGATCACCCCCAGCCTCCGGCGTTTCCCCATGAGCGGGCCATCCCCTTCCATGCAGTCGACGGCGTCCACGATGGTCAGCCCGGGGCAAAGGGTCGCGGTCAGGTCGAGGATCGATTCGTCGATGCCGGCGAAATGCAGGATGTTCTTGGGCCACCCGTACACGGCCCCGGGCACGCACCCGAACAAGTTCTTCATGCCGCAGGTCAGTCCCGCCCAGTGATGTGTCTTGAGCTTGGGCATCGACACGAGCAGGTCCGCCTCGAGCACCGACACGGGAAGGAAGACCTCCCGCAGCCCGCTGAACCAGCTCCTTGTCGCAACCGGCCTGACATCGTCCTGGTTCAGGTCCACGAACTCGACCCGAAGGTCGCGCAGGAGATCGAACAAGCCCGTCGCGGTCAGGAGGTACTCGATGTCACGCCGGACGGCGGGGCCCTCGCCGACCACGACACGACGGGCCCCGGCCCGAAGGAGGGCCACCGCCGCGCCGCAGATGACGGCCGGGTTGGTGTTGATCACGGTTCCCGCGTCGTACTCCACCAGGTTCGGCTTGAGCAACGCGGATTTGCCGCGGACGTCGATTCCAAGTTCCTTCAAGCCTCGCGACACCACGTCGGAGAAGTCCACGGCGTAGTCGGAAGCGGCGAACAGGCCGACGGCGGACCGGGCGGGCACCTTCGCCACGCCCCCCGGATACAGGCGGGCGCAAGAGGCCAGGGTCGCCACTCCCCCTAGCACCAGGAACTCCCGCCGGGTCCACTCAAAGGGTGAAGACGCTCGGCGCACCATCGATCGTCTCCAGCGCGACGGTCGCCATCGCCGCCACGCACTGGTTGCCCAGGAAACCGGAACGCTCCTCGGTGGCGACCAGCGCCGGTGCGATTCCGTCGACCCGCTGGTCCAGCGCCGCCAGGGCGATGGCGGCCAGCGAGAGTCCGAATCCCGAACGCTCGTGGGGCCACGAGGTCTGCAGCTGGGCCAGCCCCGCGCGGACCGCCGGAAGCCCTGACCGGTCCTGGAGGGCCAGCAGCGCGACGGCGGTCGTGGGCACGTGCGGGGGCAACTCCTGGCCCAGCACGTTCGAGTTGCCGACGTTCCACCCGCCGGGTCGGCAACGCCGGTCAACCAGCACGGCCTCGGCCTCGCCGATCCTGCCGCGCTCAGCAAAGGTGAGCCGGTTCCGCGCGCGCTTGAGCGCCAGCAGGCACCACGACGTGGGCTCCGTCCAGCTGGCGGTGCCTTCCTGCCAGGGCCAGCCGCGAAGGCGGTTGTTCTGTCTCTGGTAGATGGACGGCAACTGGCGGACGCCGTGCGTCCGGGCGACGGCCGAGCACAACTCCGCGGCGGTCTGCCGGTCCGCGGGATCCGACGCACACGCGTCCGAGACGACCGCCGCGAGCCCATTGAACGCGAGATTCGGCGGCACGTTACTCTCCGCGACGAGTCCCGACTCGTGGTGCCACCTGTCCAACAGGCGAAAGAACGCGAGCGTCGTCTGTTGAACCTCGGCCGACTGGTCTGTCCGCACCAGCGCCAGCGTTGCCCAGCAGGTGGGCTCGAGCCGGCTTGCCTTCCCGGCGTAGTACCCCCAGCCGCCGTCCGGGTTTCGGGATTCGGCCAGCGCGGCGCGGAGCCGCACCGCGAGCAGGCGTGGCGAATCCGCGCCGTGTGGCGGCGTCATTGGGACGTCAGGGCGATGGTCTGGCGATAGCGCACCGGGAGACCGTTCTTCCGCGCGGGCTCGAACCGCCAGTTCTTGATGGCGCTCAACATCATGGTGGAGTAGACGGTTACGTCGGCGGGCCACAGCCGCACCCACTCCACCTCCCCGGTCACGGTCACCAGCAGATCGACGTGCGGCAGTTCCGTCATGCGGGTCCCGCCCGCGGGCACGCGCGGCAGTCGCGGCCGCAGCAGGGTGGGGGGAGTCACCTCGCCATCCGCGTCGGTGTAGTAGCCGACGGCGGGCAACGCCGCGAAATCGCCGCCTTCGGCGACGGTGGCGAACACGGTTTCATCTACGGGGGACGTGCTGACAGCCAGCGGCGTCCAGGCGGTGACCGGCAGGACGGGAGGCAAAACGCCGCTCATTGCGCGCCTCCGTGGAACCGCCGAGGCACTAGCCGTCTCGGCGGTAGGTTCCGCCGGCGGCGCCGGGAACGCCGGGGCCGGCGGAGCGAGTCCGAGGCGGTTCCCGACGCTGCGAGCCACCGTCACGGCTGCGTCGCCCACCCGCTGCGCGGTGCCCGACACCGCGCCGGCGAGCGAACCCTGCATGCCCGGGCGGCCGTTGCCGACCAGGACCCACACCACACCGAGGGCCGCCGCTCCAAGCACAACGACGGCCACGGCCAGCGCCGTGAAGGGCACACGACGGCGGGCCGGCACCTTCGGCTGGCCCGCCGGGGACGCCTTCGCGCGTGCCCGCACGGGGACGGGCGCCGATTCGACGGGCGCGGGCGGCGGCAGGTGGGCGCACCGGGCGCGCACCGCGCAGACCTGCGCAGTCCGATCGGGGCGCGCGAAGTAGGCCAGCGCTGACGACAGGTCGGCGGGCGAGGCGTAGGATGAGGTCGGCGAGATGGCGGTCAGGCCGAGCAGCCTCAGCTGGACCGGCATGCGGTGCTCCGAGACCAGCGCCAGCAGCACGCGCCCGACGCCCTGTACCGGCGGCTGTCCGGTGTCGCCGGCCCCCTCGTCTGGCGCGACGGTGCCGTCGGACCGGATTTCGATCCGGTCGAGTTCCGGGACCAGGAAGGGGGACTCACCGCGGCGGGCCGTGAGGCCATCACACAGGGCTTGCGCGATGGCGACGCCCTCGTACCACTCCACGGGGGTATTACGGGAGACGACGTCCGCGAGCGTGAGCGTGTCGGGCATTTGGGGGGTCCTCGTCGCCGCTACCCGTCCTGAGGCAGTCTCAATGCCAGGTGATCGCCCGGCCGCGTGCCGGAGCGTTCGACCATCCCGGCGGCGCCCTCGACGACGGCGAAGCTGCCAGGGGCGAGCGCGATGCGCCACGGAGCGACGGCGCGCCTCGTCTGGCGCACCCGACCGTCCCGGGTCAAGAACAGCAGATCGAGCGGAAAGCGCATGAAGAACGTGTGCACCCCGCTGCAGGGCGCGATGACCAGCGCACGGCCCGTTGAGAGGCCGTCGCGCCCCAGGAGCCCGCGCTTGCGGGATCCCGAATCGAAAGCCGTCTCCAGCTGCTCAGCTACGGTCGTTCCCCGGGTCACGTTCACGAGCGAGACGGGTGACCTGCCGGGACGAAGCAGGGGCTCGAGAAAGCCGGGGCGGCTCACACCTCACCCGGCCGCGCGCCCGCCACGGGGTGCGCCCCTGTCTTCGGGCGTCGCGACCGCACCGCCTCGAGCGCCTCCTTCTCGGACACCGCGCGTCGGAACTCGCGGAAGTCGACCACGCACTCGTGAGTGCCCAGGAAGTTCAGAAACTTCTTGTAGTCGCCCTCCGGCATCCGGAACAGGCCCACCACGGCCCGATAGTTGCCGCGCGTAGCGGCCAGTCCCCTGCGCACCAGCTCGCGCAGGTCGTGCCTCGTGATGTCGCGATCGAGAAAGAGCGGGTGGACGTGGCCCCAGAACTCGAGCGACCCGTCCGTGAGGGCCGTGAAGAGGTCGTCCGCCCGCTGGCGGCGCCGCTCGCGGGCCGGGAGCACCGCCTCGAGGCGTCCTGGTCGGACGTGCGGCGGCAGATCCCCGACATCGACCTGCTCCCCGCGGACGGTCCAGACCAGTCGCTCCACCACGTTCTGAAGCTCACGGACGTTGCCGGGCCACCGATACGATTCGAGCGCGCCGAGCGCGGCCTCGGTGAACTGAACGCGGCGCGGCGCGTGCGCCAGCGTGTGCTCGACCAAGGCTCGAACGTCCGGCCGCCGCTCCCGGAGCGGCGGCACGTGGATGTGCACGACGTCGAGCCGATAGAGCAGGTCCTCCCGGAACCGAGCCGCTGCCACTTCCTCCGATAGGTTCCTGTTTGTCGCCGCGACAACGCGGACGTCCACCCGCACGCGGTGGCGGTCGGCTCCCACGGGCTGAATCTCCCCGTTCTCGAGGAAGCGGAGGAACATCGCCTGCATCCGCAGGCTCATCTCGGCGACCTCGTCGAGGAACACCGTCCCACCGTCTGCCTGTTGCAGCCTGCCCACCTTGTCACGGACCGCGTCGGTGAAGCTGCCCTTCACGTGGCCGAACAGCTCGGACTCGAGGAGCGTCTCGGTCAGGCCCGCGCAGTTCACGGCCACGAAGGGACGCCGCGCCCGCGGCGAGCGATAGTGGATCAGGCGGGCCACCAAGTCCTTGCCGACGCCGCTCTCGCCGGTAATGAGCACTTTGGCGTCGCCCGGCGCGACCTGCTCGGCGAGCCGGCAGATCTCGCGGAGGGCGTCGCTCGCTCCAACGAGCAGCGGCTCCTCCTGTTCAGCGGCGGCCACCTCAGCGGCGGTGAATCGGGTGCTCGTCATGCGGCGTCAGGGTTCCGAGTGCCGTTCTGGGGGGCCGGCAGACTGACCATGCAAAGCCCGAGCCTGCCAGCCAGAAGTCTTGCTAGCTCAGGATATGCGAGGACCTTGTGGTTGAGCTAGGCCGCGGCCGCCCAGAAGTCGTCCCGGAGGCAGCCTATCTTCCGGGTTTCCGCGTCGCGGCAATCAAACCCGCCCCCGGGCGGCGCCCCCGTCCGGACCCCGCAACTCGTGCATCGAAGGCGGACACCGTGCCTCGAAAGGAGGCAGGTCATGGGCCGGGGAAGCATCGGGGACCCGTGAAAGCGGCGGGCTGTACGAAGGTCCGGTCGCTCGCGGCGAGAACCACGGACCGCGAGCCGGTGAACGCGAGGTGCCATCCGTCATCGAGCAGCCGGCCGACGACCGGCAACCGCTTCGGCAGCCAGATGTAGGCGGCTTGCAGGCGGCGGGCGTACGCGGCGTCTCCGGCGTAGAAGCGCCGGTGACTCTGTTGCACCTGCGTCGAGTATACGGTTTCCCGCCGGCCGTCATACGAAACCTGGACCCGGGGCGCCAGGTGCCAAATCGCGTACTGGCCGTAGTCGAACCAGGTGACCAGCCTGCCGCTCAGTCGGTTCTGCGTCATGAAGACTGCCGCCTCCGCCTCAGGTGTCCCGAACTCGCGGTCGGTCATCAGGGGCAAGCACGTTGCGGTCCGCGACGCGGCGAGGAGCGCCCCGCCCACGCCCACCAGGCATAGCGCCGCAACGACGAGGATGTCCCTCAAAGGAGGGGCGGGAACGCGGAACGGCCGGCCGAGGTCCCGGTACCCGGGTGCCGCCGAGGCCACGGCCGCGAGCGCGAACAGCCCTCCTAGCCGGGCCACCTTGAACGAGAGCAGGGCGAGTGCGAATGCCGGCAGGGTCCGCCACCGGTCGCGTTTGAGCCTGGCGCATCCGAGGGCCAGCACGCCGAGCGACAGCGCCCACGGCAGGAGGTGGAGCGGTTGCTCCCAAACCGCCTGCCATTCCTCGATGTCGGCGCGCCCGAACCGGACGGTTTCCAGGAGGAACGACCACAGGCCGTGCCCGTACGGATTGCAGAGGGTGCCGGCGAGGGCGGCCGCAACGGCGGCGGCCGCGTGCCACGGCGCAACGACACGCTTCCAGGCGGCCACCATTGCCCACAGGCCCAGCACGCCAAGCCCGACGATCCATCCGCCGTGAAGGTTCGCCCACAGCGCGAACAGCAACGGCGTCGCGGCGAGCAGCGCGGCCCTTCGTTCCGCGGCGCCGAGAAGCAACAGCAGGACGGCGAGTAGCAGGAACGAGAACAGCTGCGGCCTGACCGTCATCAGTTGGGGGGATGTCCCCAGCACTGCCACCGCAAGAAGGCCGACCGAGGCCGGCCCCCCCACGCCCGCCCGGCTGACGACGATCGCGATCACCAGAAACGTGCTGGCGGCGACCGCCGCGAGCAGGGCCGCGAGCCCCATGGCGCCAGCCCGATAGGCCGCGGCCATGGCGACTTCGGCCAGCCACTCGTGGTCGACCCAGGGCCGGTCGGCGGTGAAAGAGTAGGAGGCCTCCCGCGGGATGGACCCGGATGCAAGAATGTCCTGGCCGAAACGCAGATGGCCCCAGAGATCCGGATCCGCTCGCGCCTGTGCCACGAGGGCGAGAATCGCGATCACGAACAGGGCGCCAATCGGGACGAACAGGGGCGATCTGCGCCGTCCCTCCTCGGATAATTCCCACCGCCGTTGCCACCGCATCACCTGTCCTCCGAGACAGAACCGACAACTGAAATCAAAGCGACCACCGCCGTTCGAGGGCACACCCCGACGACGCGTTCCTCCAGCGACCGCTTCGACCAGCCCTCCAACTCAGGGTCGGAACGAGCAGTGGTCTTCAAATGAGTCCCAATGCTACCCTTTGCTGCCCGTGACGTCATCAGGCCGACTCGCCGACGACCGGACACAGCCAGAGACGCGGCGCGTGGTGGTCGCGTCGCTCTTGCTCGGCTCGATCGCCCTGGGTCTGTGCTTCCGCTTTGATGGTCTTCGTTCCTCGCTCTGGCTCGACGAGTTCGGCACGCTCTGGACCGTGGAACGCGACCTCCACACGGTCGTGTCACGGTGCCTGGGTTTTCAGGGCCAGACGCCCTTGTACTACTTGTTTCCCTGGATCAGCCTGCAACTCCTCGGAGAGTCCGAGGTGGCTCTTCGCCTTCCCTCCCTCGTATTCGACGTTATCGCAACCATGGTCGTCGCTCTCACTGCAAGGGCGGTGGCCGGCCGACGGGCCGGGTGGGCGTCGGGATGGCTCTTCTGGCTATCGCCACTCGCCGTGAACTCCGCGGCACAGGCGAGGCCGTACGGGCTCGTCCTGCTCGCGACCGCGGTGGCATTTGTCGGTTTCGGGCGGAGCGTACTTGTCGGTGACCGGTCAGGACGAATCCTCTGGATCGCCGGAAGCACTGGCGTGGTGTGGGCGCACTACACGCAGTACCCGATCATCGTCGGGCTCGCAGGTGCGTATCTCCTCATACCCGCCTTGCGGGATCGGTACGTTCCGCGGTGCTTCCTCCGGGACGTCGTGATTCACTTGATGTTGGTGGCGCCGGCCGTTCCTCAGCTGTTGGCGCTGTTTCAGCGTCGGGCGGCTCTTTCGTGGATGGGAGCACCTGACCACCTGGCCTTCGCTCCGCTGGTCCTGCCACTGCTGTTGCCAGTAGCCCTGGATCTCAGCACGCCTGCGTCGTGGCGAGAGAACCGAATGCAGGCGTTACGCCTCGCTTGGGTTGCCTCCGCGGGCGGTCAGTTTCTGGTACTTCACCTGGCTGCCCTCGCGGGCGTGAACCTTCTGCATCCTCGGTACGGTCTGGCTATTCTGGTACCGACGGTACTCCTGGCTGGTACCGCGATGACCCGTCTCAGGGGGGCGGAATTGGCCGCATCCGTGTTCCTCTTTGCCAGCGCGTCCACCATCGCATTTGGTGCGACCAAGGCTTCCACGGGGTCGTTCTCGGGGCTTGGGTACGAGGACTGGCGCGAGGCCACTCGGGCTCTTGCCTCGGGTCCATGCGCTTCCGACACGGTGGTCTTCTATCGATCAGGCTTTGTGGAACAAGACCTTCAGTCAATGGGGAGTGTCCCCGGAGTGAACCTCGCGCCGCTGCGAAGTCCTGGCCACATGCCGCCCCGTTGCCTCGTGACGTCTCTTACTTACCGATGGAATAGCCCGACTCGACATCAGTACTTCGAAAGGCACGTCGTCCCCTTGCTGGCGGCGTCGAAGACCTTTGTGCTTTTCGGATTGATGGAGGGCCCCGAAGGCCGCCCTTACTCGCAAGCGTTCGCTGACTGGGTTGAGGATCGCTGGCCCGGTGAGTGGCTGGTCGATCGTCGCGCCTTCGGTGCAGTGCAGCTCATTGAGTTCCGTCGTCCACGGCTGACGTCTTTCGCAGGGCCACGACGAACTGATAGGCCCACAGGCCGGGTAGGAGTCGAGCGATGAGCAAGGCAGCGGACTCGAGCGCGTACGCCAAGGGGCGCCATCGACGAGCTGTAGGAAGGACGGAGAAGGGAACAGGCGTGAGATGCCTGTCAACCACCCGAAACCCCGCCGAGCGGAACAGTCTCGCCCATCCCGACCAGGAAAGGTAGTGCAGATGGGTGCGGTCGAACAAGCCGCGATCGTGTTGCGGGAAACGTCCGAACAGGACGTTCAACCGGACGAACGCGTGCACGCCGTTTGGGACGGAGACAATGAGCACGCCGTCATCTCGGAGCTGCCTGCGAAGCCACGAGAGAACCACCCACGGGTCCCGCAAGTGCTCGAGAACGTCGCCACAGATGATCGCGTCGAAAGCGCGGCTGGGACTCGGAACGCAGGCATCGAGGTCCGTTTCCACCAGTGCCACGCCCTCGGGGAAGTCATGAGCGACCGAGCCGGGCTTCGCGAGGCAAGTCACCTGATGCCCTTCTTTGGCGAGAGCTGAGCTCAAGTAGCCTTCGCCTCCCCCGACATCGAGTACCTTCAAGGCACTTCCGTGCGCGCGCAGGCTGCGGAGCAATAGCCTGTGGCTTCCAAACGGGCTTGCCTTGAGGGCGTACGGACTTGGATTCGCGCTCGTTGCCGTCGGTTTGTGCGGTGCGTTCATCTGCCTGCCGTCCGCGACCCCCGGGTCTCATCAGCGCTTCCGGGCGCGGGCGCTGCCTGCGCCCCATCGGGAGTGGAGGACCCGAAGGGCCAGACTATCGAGACTGCGCTCATGTCTGACGCCGAACTTGTGCAGAGAGTACCTGCAGAAGGACGCGGAGGATCTGGAGGCCGTAGATGCTGCTTTGCGCCAGCGAAGCCGACGACGCTTCCGGGAAGTAGCGGGCGGGCACAGGAGTTTCCGAGATCCTGAGCCCAGCCGCAACGGTCTGTGCAATGATCTCCTGATCGAACACGAAGCCGTCCGAGTTCATCTCGAAGTTGACGACCTCCAGCGCCCTTCTACCTGTACGCTCGATAGCCCGTGTGGTACTCGGAAAGGCGCAGACCGAACGAGAGGTTCTCGAGCCCAGTGAGGGCCCGATTGGCGACGTACTTCCACCATGGCATCCCTTGGGACACGGCGTTGACTCCGCTCAGACGAGAACCGAGCACCACATCGGCGGTCCCTGCCGTGATGGGCGCAACCAGGTTCGGCAGCAGCCGGGGGTCATACTGGTAATCCGGATGAACCATGACGACGATGTCAGCTCCTGCACGGAGAGCCTCGCGGTAACACGTCTTCTGGTTCGCGCCGTAGCCGAAGT
This sequence comes from uncultured Acidobacteriota bacterium, assembly GCA_963813585.1. Classification (GTDB taxonomy): domain Bacteria; phylum Acidobacteriota; class Vicinamibacteria; order Vicinamibacterales; family Fen-181; genus JARKSS01. The sequence continues at coordinate 3,698,572 of CAWEZL010000001.1, read as the reverse complement.
TCCTGCTGTGAATGAAGACTCGGAGCCCTAGTTCCCGGGCGATGTGGACCGTTTCGTCCCGGCTCCCGTCGTCCACGAGAATAACCAGATCCACCTCAGCGGAGGGAAGGTCCGAGGACGTGAGGCGCAACGTCCGGGCCGCATTGTACGCCGGCATGACGACCACGGTTCTCGGTCTCGTCATCGACCAACCTCCAAGGCCGTCACCCTGGGTGCAGGCGTTCAGATTACATGCCACCGATGCGCACGGACGAGTCGTTACGATTCTGGATTGACCACCTGGGAAACACAACTCTTACCTTTGCGAGTCTCAGCGACGCGGCGATGGTGCCGCGGACCGAGGCAGATCGCGGGGCGTTGGATCCGATTTCGAAGGTCGGCACGGCCGACCGGGCCGGCCCCGTCGCTCCGTGAGGGCCAGGAGGTGACCGATGACGTCCCAACGACTTCCCCCCTCGCTTCTGGGGCTTCTGGTCGCGGCGATCACCCTGTCCTCCTTCGCCCTCGGTGCAACGCTCGCGCGGTCCCGCTCCGGGGTTCGAACCACAACCGACCCAGTCGCGGCCTTTCACCGGCTGTTCTACGACCGACAACACTCGACCTGGGGTAACACTCGATGGCGGGGGGTGCCGATCGAGAAATGCCCCATGGATCTCGTGACGTACCAGGAGATCCTCTGGGAGACGAAACCCGATGTGCTCGTTGAAGCCGGTACGCTCATGGGAGGCAGCGCCCTGTTCTTCGCGTCGATCATGGACATGTTGGGCCGCGGAAGGGTCATCACTATCGACATCGTCGACCGAGGCAGGCCAGAACACCCTCGAATCACCTACCTCCAAGGCGCATCAACTGATCGCCGGATCGTTGCAGCCGTGAAAGCGCTAGTCCGGCCAACCGATCGGGTCATGGTGGTATTGGACTCCGACCACAGCGCGGCGAACGTGCTCGAGGAGCTCAGAACGTACGCGCCTCTGGTCGCAGTCGGTCAGTACCTCGTGGTCGAGGACACCAATGTGAACGGTCACCCCGTCCTGCCCCACTTCGGCCCAGGCCCTCATGAAGCGATTACGACCTTCTTCGAAGAGAACAGAGACTTCCGACGGGACGCGACCCGAGAGAGACTCCTCCTGACCTTCAACCCAGGAGGCTACCTCAAGAAGATTGGCTCCCGGTAGAGCACCCAGGGTTCTGCTCTGGCCCTCATGAGTCGTGTCAGGGTACCTTGTGGATGATGTCGGCGCCAGTGGCGCCCCCGAACAGGCCCTCGCGGGGCCGCCTCGGATGCGAGGATCCATGATCGACCAGCCACGTCTCAACCCTATCCGACCGGATCCGAGGCCGGTCGGTGAACCAGCCTCCAGGCCGTGGCGCGCCGAAGGGCTTCCTCAGGGACAGCCGTCGAGCCGGCGGCGGCGCCGGCAGATGATCGTCCTCTTCGCCCTGCTCGACTTCACCCTGTTCGCGGCGCTGATGCTGCAGGACCGCCAGGCGGGCCGCAGTGCCGTTTCCTACACCGAGTTCAAGGCGCAGGTCGCGAACCAGAACGTGGCCGAGGTGTTCGCCCGCGGCGAGACGATCCAGGGTGCGCTGCGGAAGGCCCTCGCCGTCGCCGGGAGGACAGGGGCGAGCTATCAACAGTTCACGACCGAGCGGCCGACCTTCGCCGCCGACGACCTGCTGTCCGAGCTGCGGCTGGCGAGCACGCGTCGTCCGAGCGACGCCGCTGGTCGAGCAGCGCGGGCTGCTCGACCAACCTGCTGCTCTCGCTCGCGCCCGTGCTGCTGCTGTTCGGCTTCTACTTCTGGATCTTCCGGCGCCTGCCGGCGGACTGGGCGGCGGCTGTCGGGGGCGCGGCCGCAAGCCGGTCGATCCCGAGACGCGTCCGCGTCACCTTCGCCGACGTCGCCGGCATCGACGAGGTCGAGGCCGAGATCGACGAGGTCGTCGATTTCCTGCGCGATCCCGAGAAGTACCGGCGCGTTGGGGCGCGGGCGCCAAAGGGGGTGTTGCTGGCGGGCGCGCCGGGCACCGGCAAGACCCTGCTGGCGCGTGCGACCGCCGGCGAGGCCAAGGTCCCGTTCTTCAGCGCCAGCGCCTCGGAGTTCATCGAGATGGTCGTCGGCGTCGGCGCCAGCCGCGTCCGCGAGCTCTTCGAGGAGGCCCGCAAGGTCGCCCCCGCCATCGTCTTCATCGACGAGATCGACACCATCGGCCGCGCCCGCGCGGGCGGCGCGCTGTCGAGCGCCGGCCACGACGAGCGCGAGCAGACGCTCAACCAGATCCTCACCGAGATGGACGGCTTCTCGGGCGACGAGGGCGTCGTCGTGCTCGCGGCCACCAACCGCGCCGACGTGCTCGACCCGGCCCTGATGCGTCCCGGCCGCTTCGACCGGACGATCATGGTTCACGCGCCCGACCAGAAGGGCCGGCTGGAAATCCTGCTCGTCCACTCGCGAAAGGTCCCGCTCGCGGCGGACGTGAACCTGGAAACGCTTGCCGCAGCCACGCCCGGCATGACCGGGGCCGACCTGGCCAACCTCGTGAACGAGGCGGCGCTGCTGGCCGCGCGGCGCGGGCAGAAGGCGGTGACCGGTCGGAGTTGCTCGACGGGCTCGAGAAGGTGCAGCTCGGCGCGGCCCGGAACCTCGTGATGCCGGAGCAGGAGCGGCGGCGAACCGCCTACCACGAGGCCGGGCACGCGCTGCTCGGCATGCTGCAGCCGGGTGCCGACCCGGTGCGCAAGGTGTCGATCATCCCCCGCGGCCGCGCGCTCGGCGTGACGCTCTCGACACCGGAGATGGACCGCTACGGCTACGACGCGAACTACCTGCGCGGGAAGATCGTCGGCGCGCTCGGCGGGATGGCGGCGGAGCAGGAGGTGTTCGACGTCGTGACAACGGGCGCGGAGAACGACCTCGAGGTGGTGACGCGGATCGCCCGCTCGATGGTCGGCCGGTGGGGCATGTCGGAGCGCATCGGGAAGGTGTCGGTGCTGCCGGCGGACGGCAATCCGCGCATGGCCGGCGTCTCGGACGGGATGCTGAACGCGGTGGATGAAGAGGTCCGGCGGATCACCGACGAGTGCTACGCCGAGGCACGGCGGCTGCTCCACGAGCACCGCAACCAGCTCGACGCGATCGTCGTGCAACTCCTGGCGCGCGAGACGCTCGACGAACCCGAAATCTACGCCGCGGCGGGCATTGCGCCGCCGGCAGAGGGGCTGCCTACCGCTCGGGCACTTTGATCCAGACCGTCTGTCTGCAGGTGACCGGCTGCCGGTCCTTGAGCGCGGGCCTGAACCGGCTGGTCTTGAGCGCGCTGAGCGCCCCGCTGTCCGCGTACGTCCTCGGCCCACCGACCATCCTCACGGATGCCACTTCGCCGGTGGCCGACACGACCACCTCCACCTCGGAGAGCGACGCCCTCGAGACCCCCGCCGGGGGTGAGGTGAAGAACCACGGCCGAATCGGTACGGGAGGCTGGACGCCCGGATCGTCCGCCGAGTAGACCTGATTGGGGTCGGGCTTGGGCTCCCCGGAGTCCGTCGGCTGGGAAGTCGGCGATCCGAACTCCGCGTACACGACCTCGTCCACCTTGGATTGGGGCTTCGACAGGCGACCGTCGGCGGCCGGGCCACGCTGCGACGACGACGAAGAACTGAGCTTCGAGGAAGCTGGCCCCGACGGCAGCTCGACGTCGCCAGGCTCCCTCATGGCGCGGGGCGCGGTCCGCCGCGGTCGCAATTCCACCCGCTCGATCTCCGGGGCCGCAGGCGTCAGGGCTGCCGCGTTGGGAGGGCCGAACGCGCTCGGCGTCGCAACCGGCGGCACGCTCGAAGCCAGGAGGACGATCCAGAGCACCGCCAGCAGGGCAGCCCCGCCCAGCACGACGCCCGCCCCACCCAGCAGGTGCTCCGGGCGCGCGGTGACGAGGCCGTCCACGAGCCGCCCCCACAGCCCTCGCACCCGCGGCAGGCGCATGCCCTCGAAACGCGGAAGGTGGAGGCTTCCGAAACGCAGCATCCGCAGGTGGGCCTGGAGCGGTTTGCGGTAACCGGCCAGCTTCTGTCCCCACGCGAACCGGCGCGACGACTCCGAGGGGAAGTCGGCCAGGGGGTCGGACGCCTCGCTGTGTCGGCCGTGGCCCGGTCTCGGAGCGACGAGTTTGGCGCGGAGGTCCTTCAGTTCTGAAGATGGCATGGGGCGCTGGGCAAACTCTACCACCAAAGAGCCCAGCGTCCCGAGTCAGGAGGCCCTTCTGGCCACGACGAGGGTGCGATCGTCTTCCTGCACCGGGCCGAAACGAGCCACTTCGTCGAGGAGATCGCCCACGATGCACGTCGAGGCCCGGGCCGTCACCGCGTGGAGGGCGCTCGCGAGCCGCTCATCGCCGAACTCTTCGCCGGCCTCGTTGCGCGCCTCGGAGAGACCGTCGGTGTAGAGGAGCAGGGCGTCTCCGGGCAGGATGGAGACGGACTGGTCGCGCCACCGCCCTCCCGCGTCGATGCCGAGCATCACCCCGCCGCAACCGAGGCGGAGGGCGTCACCCCCGGCCGCCACGAGCGGCGGGTTGTGTCCCGCGTTGGCGTAGGTGAACAGGCCGGACGCGGTGGCGAGGACCCCGTAGAAGAAGGTGACGAACCGGTTCGACGGGATGTGGCCGCAGAGGGCGCGGTTCACCTCGGCGCACACTTCGGCGGGGTGGGTCGAAGCCTTCGCCGAGGCCCGCACCGACGCCTGGACCGCCGCCGCCAGCAGGGCAGCCGGGACCCCCTTCCCGGCGACGTCCGCAATCATGAAGGCGACCGACCGATCGTCGAGCGCGAACACGTCGTAGAGATCGCCGCCAACCGCCGCCGCCGGGATGCAGGCCGCCGCGATGTCCCATCCCGCGATGCGGGGGAGTGCCTCGGGCAGGAGCCCACGCTGAATCTCGCGCGCCTCGGCCGCCTCGCGGTCGCGCGACCGCTGCTCGCGCCGCCGCCCCTGTCGTTCCGCGGTCAGCGCCTGCACGACCGACAACACGGCCGCGTTGTCCCATGGCTTCTGGACGAAGTCGCGCACGCCCTGGCGCAGCGCCTCGACCGCCGTCTCCATCGACCCCCAGCCGGTCATCACCACGACCGGCAGCGTGCCGTCGATCTGGTGGACGCGCGACAACAACTCGAGCCCCTCGCGGCCGGACGTCGTGTCGCGGGTGTAGTTCAGGTCCATCAGCAGGAGGTCGTACTCGCGCTGGCTCAGCGCGTCGAGGATGGCGGCGGGGGAGCCGACCGCGTCGGTGACGAACCCTTCGGGACGGAGCAGCAGCCGCAGGGCGTCCAGCACGTCCGGCTGGTCGTCGGCAATCAGGACCCGCGGGGAGTCCGGGGAGGACAGGGTCATGCCCGGGCACGATCAACCGTCATGCCAGGGGAGTGAGGCTTTGAAAGACTTGTGGAATCAATATGTTAGGACTGACTTCCGCGGTGGAGGGAGGTCGCCGCCTGTCCGAATGCGGACTGGGGATGTGCGGAAGCGAGACGGGTGACGGAACCCGCTGTTCACCTGGCTGGGTGCCGTTCACTGGTCGCGAGTAGCCAGGTGCGCGTTGATCGCCCCCTGGCCCGCGTCGCGAAAGGCTCGCGAGACGCCGCCGACGCCGAGCTTCACGCCGCCGAAGATTCGCGACACGACGAGCGCCCCCTCGAGGTCGTGCTTCCGCAGCAACTCCAGCAGCACCCGTCCCGGGTGACCCACCTCGCCATCGTCCTTCGACTGCTCCGCGACCGTGCCGGACGCGTCCGAGAGCCGCAGCGCCCAGCAGTGGTGGTTCGCCTTGCGGTAGTCGCGGCGGCGAAGCTTGACGAGGCCCTCCATCTCGGAGACGGAAGACAACGGCGCCAGCAGCGCGTGGAACTTCGAGCGCTCGACGGTGAGCGAGAAGGTGGACGATGACAGAACGCGCATCACGCTGAATCCTTGTCAGGCAACCCTAAAGGGTCGCCCTACAGCTGCGCTGCGTCCTCCTCCAGGGTTTCCGCCATCACGGTGGCGAGCCGGTCGGCGTTGGCCAGCGTGAAGGGCAGCGGCGGCTTGATCTTGATCACGTTGTGATGCGGGCCGTCGGTGCTGAGCAGGACCCCGCGATCGCGCATCCGGTTGACGATGTACTCCGCCTGGGCCGCCGCCGGCTCCATCGCCTCGCGGTCGCGCACGAACTCGACGCCGAGGAACAGGCCGAGGCCGCGCACGTCGCCGACGCTGGGGAAGCGGCGCAGCTCGGAGAGCCTGGCCTTCAGGTGCGTCCCTGTTTCGAGGGCGTGCTGCTGGAGCCCTTCGTCGCGCATCACGTCCAGTACCGCGAGCCCCGCGGCGCAGGCCGCCGGCGATCCCCCGAACGTGTTGAAGTACTCCATCCCGTTGTGGAATGCCTCGGCAATCTCCCTCGTCGTGACCACCGCGCCAAGCGGGAAGCCGTTGCCGATCGGCTTGCCGAGCGTGACGATGTCGGGAACGACGCCCTGCGTTTCGAACGCCCAGAAGTGGGTGCCCACGCGCCCGAACCCCACCTGCACCTCGTCGGCCACGGTCACGCCGCCCGCCGCGTGCACGGCGGCGTAGGCCTCCGCCAGGTAGCCGTCGGGGAGCACCACCTGCCCGGCGCAGCTCAGGATCGACTCGCAAAAGAAGGCGGAGAGGCCGGAAGGGGAGGAGGCGAGGTCGAGGATCATGTCCGCAGGGCTAAAGCCCTGCGCTACGCCCTGCGCTACGCCCTGCGCTACGACGTCCGCCACGGCGGCGGGCGACGGCAGGGGCGCGACGCGCACGTGGGGCGGGCAGCCGGTGCCGCCGGGGCCGTCGAACTTGTAGGGGCTGATGTCCACGAGCGCGGACGTGTTGCCGTGGTAGGCGCCGTCCACCACCAGCACGCCGCGGCGGCCCGTCTTCGCGCGCGCGAGCCGCAGCGCCAGCTCGTTCGCCTCGCTGCCGCTGTTGACGACGTAGCAGACCTCGAGCGGGGCGGGGAGGAGCGCGGTGAGCCGCTCGGCGTACTCGGCCAGCAGCGGGTGCAGGTACCGCGTGTTCGTGGTGAGCACCGCGAGCTGGCGGGCCACCGCCTCGGCGACTCGAGGATGGCTGTGGCCGACGTGCGGAACGTTGTTGACGGCGTCGAGGTACCGCCGGCCGTCCGCGTCGAAGAGGTACTGCCGGTGGCCGCGCACGATCGCCAGCGGCCGCCGGTACGACACGCTCATGTTCGGCCCGAGGAGCCGCCTGCGGATCTGCAGGATGGCGTTCGGGTCCGGCTGCGGGGGGGCGAGCGCGGCGGGCGGGATGCCGAGGATCAGGTTCGGGTCGGGGCAGAGGCTCAGCCAGATGGCCCGCTCGCTCGGCGCGGCCACGCCGGGAAACTCGCCTGTGCGGCCGAGCAGGTCCACGACGACCTGGAAGTGCAGGTGCGGCGACCACCCGCCGTTCTCGGCGATCGTCCCCAGGCGCGCGATCTCGTCGCCCGCCTCGATGCGCTCTCCGACGCGAAGCCCGTCGAGCGACCGCGCGCTCAGGTGACCGTAGAGCGTGTGGAAGCGCGGCCCGCCCGGCGGCTCGTGCTCGAGGACGATGGTCGGCCCGTAGTCTCCCCGCCCGCGGTTGTTGCGCAGGCTGTGGACGACGCCGTCGAGCGCCGCGTGCACCGGCGTCCCGGCGGCCGCGAACAGGTCGATCCCGAGGTGAACGGTCCTGTTCTCCTCGAGCCAGTTGTTGGGGTGCGCGAACAGGTCGGTGACGTAGACGAGCCGCGGCTCGTTGTACGAGCCGACGCCAACCTCGGCGTCCGCCTGGTCGAGGCGCCGCGCGATGTGGGCGGCGAGGGCTTCGGGTTCGACCGCCGTGTCCACGCGCGGGAGGTCGAGGCTGCCGACCGAGAGGTCGATGCGGGTCACGCGCGGGCCGCGAAGGTCCACCGGCAGCACCGGCTGGAAGCGCGGCGCACTCGCGGCCAGCCACTCGCGCACGGCGCGGGCGCCAGGGCATGGCTCGAGGCCGCACGCGTGCCGGAAGGCGCAGTGCGCCCAGTCGGGCGACACGGCGTCGAGCTTCTCGAGCGCGGCCCACACCTGGCGCTGGCTGATCTGGAGGTACTCGTTGCCGGGCGCCGCCGCGCCCTGGCGCGCCGCCATCGCGATGCTGATCGCGAGCCGCGCGCGGATGAGATCGAAGAGCAGCGCGATCTCGCGCTCCTCGAGCGCGTGCGCCTCGTGGTACCCGCGCACGACGGCCGCCGCCGCGCCGATCGGATCGGGCTTGTCGAGGATCGCGTACGCCGCGGCCACCGCCAGGTCGGCGACGACGATGGAGTGCACCATGTCGCCGAAATCGACGACCGTCACCGGGGTCAGGTCCGGGTTTCTCCGAACCAGCACGTTGTAGTCGTTCCAGTCATCGTGGATGACGTGGCGGCGGAGGTTCGGGAGGGCTGGCTGGACCACGTCGCGGAACCGAGACAGGACACGGTCGACGGTGGCCTCCCCGGCAACCCTAAAGGGTCGCCCTACAGATTCGCCAACGGTTTCCAGCGTGCGCGTGAGGTCCCAGGGGAAGGGGCGGTGCATCGCCGGGTGCTCGAACCCCTCGAAGGCGCGGTCGATTTCGCCCACCGCGCGGCCCAGGCCCGCCAGCAGTGCCTCCGAGTGCGGCTTCACCAGCGCGAGCGGCTTGCCAGGCACCCAGGTCAGCAGGCGCAGGAAGTGGGAGCGGCCGCCGCCCGGCGCTTCCGCCGGCGCAGAGGCCGGCGCCACTGGCGGCGCGGAGGCCGGCACCACTGGGACCACCCCGATCGGTTCCCCGTCGCGCGTTGGGACGAGCCGTGCGATGCCCAGCCGCGGAGCCCGGCGGGCGACGTGCGCCATCGCCTGGTTCTCGAAGTCCAGTACCTCGCGCCGCTCGGCCGCGTTCGCGATCTTCAGCACGAACGCCTCGCCGCCGGGTGTCACGAGCTTGAAGTTCTGGTCGCGCTCGCTCGGCAGCGCCTCGGCCGTTGCCTGGAGGCCGTAGAACGCGCGGGCGATTTCGATCGCCTGCGGGGCCGTGAATCGCGGGGCGAAATGGACGGTCACGGGCTGCGACATAGGAGAAGGAGCTTGGGCGGCACAGAGGCCGGTGCGCCTGGCCGGCACGGAGGCCGGCCCTACTGGGTCTGCGCCCGCCTTCGCGCTTCGCGCTACGGCGCGGCAGGCCATGTTACCATCGCGTCTCGGATCCCGGGCACGAAGCCGGTCCCGCCCGCACCGCCATGAAGCCACTCGACCGCCTGCTGCTGACCGGGGGAGGCACCGCCGGGCACGTCAACCCGGCTCTCGCCATCGGACGGGCACTCGAGGGCCCCGGCACCTCTCTTCTCTATGTCGGCGTCAAAGGGCGCGCCGAGGCCGCCATCGTGCCCCGCGAGGGGCTGCCCATCCGCTTCGTCCGCTCGTCGGCCTACCCAGGCAGCCGGCCATCCCCCGCGCTTCTTCGCTTCCTCTTCGACATCGGCATCGGCACCCTGCAGGCCGCCCGCATCCTCCTCGCCTTCCGCCCGGACACGATCGTCGGCACGGGAGGCTACGCGTCGGCGCCGGTGATGTTCGCCGCGGCCGCCCTGCGCCGCCTGCACCTCTCCCGCGCCCGCATCTTCGTCCACGAGCAGAACGCCGCACCGGGAAAGCTCAACCAGGTGGTCGGACGCCTCGCCGACCGCGTGTTCGTCACCTTCCCGGAGACGCTGTCGTCGTTCGCGGACAACGGGGTGGTATCCGGCTACCCGCTGCGGCGCCGCATTGCCAGCGTGGACCGTGAGGCCGCGCGCGCCGCGCTCGACTTCGACGTGCCGCCCGGCCGGCGCGTCGTCTTCGTGTTCGGGGGATCGCAGGGGGCGCGCACGATCAACCGGGCCATCGTGGACGCGCTCGGCGACCTGCTGCCGCACCGCGACCGCCTGTTCGTCATCCACGGAACCGGGCTCGAGCGCCCCGGCTACAGGGGCGCGGAAGACGTCGCGCGCCGGCTCGAAGCGACCTACTCCGAGGATCAGCGTCGAGCGATCGCCGGCTTCTACGTGAACCGGCCGTACTTCTATCAGATCGAGAACCTCTACGCCCTGGCGGATCTCGTCGTGGCGCGGGCCGGCGCCGGCAGCCTCTACGAGATCGCCTCCCTCGGCCTGCCCGCGGTCGTCATCCCGAAGGCCAACCTGCCGGGCGATCACCAGGTAATGAACGCCCGGGCGATGGCGCGCGGCGGCGGCGCCCGGGTCATCTACGAGGAGACGCTGTCGGCGGGGGGGAGATCGTCGAGCAGGTGGACGGGCGCCTGCTGGCCCGCACGATCGTCGAGTTGCTGGAGAACGACGAGCAGCGGAACGAGCTGGGACGGCGAGGCCGGGCGTTCCTGATGGGGGACGCGCTGGGGGTGATCACGGCAGGAATCAGGAATCAGGATTCGGGAGTCGGGATTCAGGGACGAGACGAACCGGCGCGTGCGACCCCGCCGGTGAGCGACCGGGCGCTGGTGGCGGGACTCGAGAAGGCGCTGGCGCACTGGGGCGACCGCTACTGTCCCGACCACGTGATCCCGTCTCCCGACGACCGCGCCTACTTCGTCAGCCGCGCCTCGTCGCTTCTCGCCAGCCCGGGCTGGGAACAGCGCAACCTGGGCGTGAAGCTGCTCGGCCTGCTGCACGCCCGCGAGCGGCTGCCGCTGCTCGTGGCGCTGCTGGCCGACCGGCGGCGGGCGCCCCTCCTGCAGCGCCTCGCCGGGGGCGACTACGTCCAGGTCGGCTTCATCCGCCGGAACATCCTGATGGCCTTTGCCCGCATCGGCATCGTCACGCCCGAGGTCGAGGCGGCCATCGTCGGGTCGTTCGCCGACCCGTATTACGAGGCTCGCGCCGAGGCCGCGCGCGCCGCGCAGGCGCTTGCCCCGAAGCTGGTCGATCGCTCCGCGGCCGTGCAGGGCCTCCGCGTGCTGCTGCACGACCGCTGGATCGAGGTGGCCGAAGCGGCGGCTGAGGCGATCGGTTACGTGGGCGGCCGCGCCGACGGGCTGCCGGCGCTGCTCGAGATGAGCGACGAGCGCTTCTGGAAGGTCCGGGCGGGCGCCCTCCGCGGGCTGCTGGTGCTCGTCGAGCGCGGCGAAGGAGGTGAGCCGCGGGCGATGCTCGACGCGCTCGACCGCTTCGTGCTCAGCTCGACCGACTTCAAGCCCGAGTTCCAGATCAAGCGGCTGTATGCCCGGTTGCGCGAGGCGGTCGTCAGCCGGGAGGGGGAGACGCGGTGATTCACCTGCTCGGCGCGCTGATCGACTCGCGCGAGGGCGTGCTGGTGCTGCTGCGCCTGTCGGAGTACCTGACGGTGCGGGCGATCGGCGCGGCGCTGACGGCGATCGTGCTGATGCTCGTCATCACGCCGCGCTTCATCTGGTACTTCCACCGCCGCGGCCTCGTGGACCAGCTCCGCCAGACGGGGGTGCCGTCGGCCTTCGACAAGGCGGGGACACCCGTCATGGGCGGCGCCGTGATGGTCGGCTGCATCGTCGCGGCCACGGCGCTCTGGTGCAACCTCTCGAACCGCTACCTGCTCACGGTGCTTGCCGGGCTGCTGTGGTTCGGCGCCATCGGCCTCGCGGACGACGCGGCGAAGTGGCGGGCGCGGTCGGGCAACCGCGGGATGTCCGAGGCGCGAAAGCTGGTGCTGCAAGGGCTGTTCGCCGCCGGCCTCGTCGGCCTGCTCGCCAGCCCGTGGTCGCCGTTGCCGGCCCGCGAGGCGGCACACCTCTACATCCCGTTCCTGAAGGCGCCGATCGCCGATTCGTTCGCGATCTACCTGCCGCTGGTCTTCATCTTCGTGATGCTGGTCGGCAATGCCGTCAACATCACCGACGGCCTCGACGGTCTTGCGATCGTGCCATCGGTCTTCGTGGTCGGCGTGCTCGGCTTCTTTGCCTACATGCTCGGCAACGCGATCTGGTCGCGATACCTCTTCTACCCGTTGCTGCCGGGAGCCGGCGAGCTGATCGTCTTCTGCGCCGCGTTCGCCGGGGCGGGGGTGGGCTTCCTCTGGTACAACGCCTACCCGGCGCAGATCTTCATGGGGGACGCGGGGTCGCTGGCGATCGGCGGGTGTATCGCCACCATCTCCGTTCTGCTGAAGCAGGAGGCGCTGTTCCTGATCCTGGGCGGCCTGTTCGTCGTCGAGGCGGCCAGTTCGCAGATCCAGGACAAGATCGGGATCAAGTGGCTTGGCCGGCGTATCTTCTACCGCGCGCCGTTCCACCACCAGATGCAGCACACGGGGCTGGCCGAGACGAAGGTGGTCATCCGCCTCTGGATCGTGTCGGGGATCCTGGCGCTGGCGGCGTTGGCGACGGTGAAACTACGGTAGTCGCGGCTAGTGGCTGGTGGCCAGTGGCTGGTCGTCCCGCGCGCCACGCTGCAGTGTCACGGCGACGATCTCCGACCTCCTGAACAACCGCATCCGCGGCCCCCAGAAGCCGGTGCCGCGCGAGACGATCAACGCCATGCCGTTGACGTCGTAGCGTCCCACCACTCTCGGGTAAGCCAGGCGCACGAAGTAGGTGAAGGGCCAGATCTGCCCGTCGTGCGTGTGGCCGGAGAGCATCAGGTCGACGCCCATCGAGGCGGCGCGCTCGGCATCGAGCGGGCTGTGGCACAGGAAGATCGTCGTGCCGGCCGGACGCCCTTGCAGCGCCCGGACGAGGGGCTGGCCGTCCAGGCTGAACTGCCGCCTGGCGGTCAGGTCGTCCACGCCCGCGAGCACGAGGCCCGGCGCCACCTCGCGGGCGCCGTCCCGCAGCAGCGTGATGCCCGCCGACTTGAAGACCTCGAGCGACTGCTCGAAGCCCGCATAGTACTCGTGGTTGCCGGTGACGCCGTAGACGCCCAGCGGCGCCTGGATCCGCCGGAACAGCGGCGCCAGCGGGACCGACAGCGCCGCGTCCTGGTCCACCAGGTCGCCGGTCACCACCACGAGATCGGGATCGAGCGCCGCCACCTGCGCGATGCGCGCCTCGACCCAGCCCTCGCGGAGGATCGGTCCGACGTGCAGATCCGACAGCTGGACGATGCGAAGGCCGTCGTGCTCGGGCGCGAGCGACGGGATGCGCACGGTGTGCTCCTTGACGACCGGCGCCCGGAACCCCTGGACGAGCGCGATGACGCCCAGGACGAGGGCGGCAACCACGGCCAGGCGCCGCGCGGGTGCGGAGAGCGAGGGCAGCAGCCAGCCGAAGCCGGTGATGACGTCGGCGGCGAGCAGCCAGATCAGGAGCAGGAACAGCACCCCGAGCCAGGAGGAGCCGATGAGCTCGATCGGCAGGCCGGCGCGTCCGAGGTTTCGCACGAGCGCCTGGCCGAGCGGGAAGCTGATCCACAACAGGATCCCGCCGACGAGCAGGGTCCGGTGCCACCCCGGGCCGGCGGCGGCCGGGAGGTTCCACAGTCGCCAGCCGACGTAGAGGTGCATCAGGGTCCAGACGCCGATGACGATGAGCAGGAACATGAGCATCCGCGCAGAGTTGGTCATGAGCGACCCGCAGGTATTCTAATATCGCACGGCTCGCCGCCGAGACGCCGAGGACGCAGAGACGGCCGGCAAGACCACGGGACTATCCGTCGCGGCTCCGCGGTGAATTCTCTGCGGTGAATTCCGAGCCGGTCAATTCGGGATTACTCCTCCCTGAGCGCCACGAGCGGGTCGATGCGTGAAGCGCGGCGGGCGGGCAGGTAGCTGGCGGCGAGCGCCGCCGCCACCAGGATGCCGACCGTGGCCGCCAGGGTCGGCACGTCCAGCGCCGGGGCCTGGTACAACTCCGACGCCAGCAGGCGGCCCACGACGATCGCGGCGACCAGGCCGACGCCGACCCCGATGCCCGCCAATTGGAGCCCCTGGCGCACGATCATCCCGCGCACCGAGCCCGCCTGCGCGCCGAGGGCCATCCGGAGGCCGATCTCCTGCGTTCGCCTCGCCGTGGTGTAGCTGATCACGCCGAACAGCCCCAGCGCTGCGAGCCCCAGCGCGACCGCCGCGAAGAAGCTCACGATCCGGGTCAGGAACCGCGAGGCGGCCAGCGACGAAGCGACCAGCACGTCCATCGACCGCAGGCGACCCACCGGTTGCGCGGGGTCCACGCGGCGCACCGCCTCGCGAATCGGCCCGGCCAGCAGCGCCGGGTCGCCGCTCGTTCTCGCCACGATCGTGCCCATGGGCAGCGGCCGCAGCCAGAAGGGGAGGTAACAGACTCCCTTGGTGCTGTCGGCCGCGAGCGACGAGTGCTTCACGTGACGGACGACGCCCACGATCGGCCACCAGGGAGACTTGTCCCCGCCGCCGCGCACCCGCTTGCCGATCGGGTTCTCGCCAGGCCAGTACCTGCCGTGCCAGGTTCTCGTCGATGACGACGGCGCCGGCGCCGCGGTCCTGGTCGCCGAACAGGCGGCCCGAAACCAGCCGGATGTCCAACGCTGCGAAGTAGCCGGGAGTGACCGCCCGCATGTCGCCGTGCGGTCCCGGGTCCCCGGGGCCCGGGGCGCGGCCCTCGATGGTGAAAGAGGCGCTGGAGTTGCCGTCGCTGAATGGGATCGGGAAGCCGACGCCGGCGGCCGTGACGCCGGGCGTGGCCGCGAGGTTCTCCACCACCTGGCTGAAGAAGTCCGCGCGCCTGACGGGGTCGGCGTACACGGCATCGGGCAGCACGGTGGTGGCGGTCATCACGCCCCGAGGATCAAAGCCGGGGTCCACCTGCTGGAGGCGCGCGAGGCTGCGCAGGAACAGGCCGGCGCCGACGAGCAGCACGACGGCGAGTGCGGTCTCGGCGGCAACCAGGACCGAGCGGAGGCGCTGGCCTCCGGGACCCGACGCCGCGCGCCCGCTGGTCTTCAAGGCCCCGAACGCCGCCGACCGCCCGGCCTGCCACGCGGGAACGAGGCCGAAGAGCAGCGCCGCGACGATCGTGGCGGCCGCGGTGAAGGCGAGTACCTGCAGGTCGATCCGCGCGGTCAGGCCGATGACGGCGCGTTCGGGGGCGAGGGCCAGCAGCGTCCGCATGCCGAGGTCGGCGAGGCCGAGGCCGGCGATCGCGCCCCCGGCCGCCAGTATCAGGCTCTCGAGCAGGGTGCGCCGCAGCAGTTGCCCACGCGACGCGCCGAGCGCCGCTCGGATGGCGATGTCGCGGCCGCGCGCCGCGTTCCGGGCGAGCATCAGCCCCGCGATGTTGGAGCAGGCGATCAGCAGCACGAAGCCGACGGCGCCGAGCAGCACCAGCAGCGGCGTGCGCGTGTCGCCGGCGATGAAGGTGCGTGCCGGCGCGGCGAACATCCGCCAACCCGAGTCGCGCGCGAAGGCGGCCAGCTCGCCGCCGCCCGACTTCACGCGGTCCGCTACGACTCGCACGACCGCGTCCGCCGCCTCGGCGCTCACGCCCGGCCGCGTGCGGGCGAAGCCCTGCAGGTGCTCGTTGAACCGGTAGTCCGGCGTGAATTCGGCCGCCGGCAGCTGCAGCGGCACCCAGGCTTCCACGCCGCGGGGCCAGCGGAAGGCCGGGGGCATCACGCCGACGATGCGGTGCGGCTTCTTGTTCAGCTCGATCGTTCGGCCGAGGACGGCGGGATCCGCGCCGAAGAGTCGCCGCCAGGTGACGTCTGCCAGGATGACGGCGGGACTCGCGTTCTCGCGGTCTTCTTCGTGTGTGAAGACACGGCCGAGCGAGGGGCGGGCGCCGAACACGTCGAACCATTGCTGCGAGACCGACGCCCCGTCCAGGCGCTCGGTGACCCCGCCGGCCGAGTAGTTCAGGGACTCGCCGCTGACGATGGCTGCCGCCTCGAAGGTGTCCTTCTTCTCGCGGACGTCGGCGAAGTCGGGGCCCGAGATCGAGATGCTGCTCATCCCCAGCTTGTCGTAGGCAGCCCGGATGGCGACGACCCGCTCGGGCTGGGCGATGCCGGGCGGGTTGAGGAGAAGCTGGTTGACCAGGCCGAACACCGCGGTGTTGGCGCCGATTCCCACCGCGAGGGTGGTCAGGGCGGTCAGGGCGAAGCCGGGGTTCTGGAGCAGGGAACGGGCGGCTTGTCGCAGGTCTGAGAGCATCGGGGCACACTCCTGCGGAAAGCGAGGTCAATGCAGCCGGGGACCGCTTCTGCATTAGACGGACGAAGGGGCGGGCGAGAGGTGTCCAGCAGGGCTAAAGCCCTGCTCTACGTACGGCCACGTACGGCGAGCGAGGCGATGAGCTCGACGGCGGCGTCGATCCCGACGGCGGAGGTGTCGAGGCAGAGGTGGTACCAGCGGGCGTCGCTGTGGGCGCCGGGCTTCAGAGACTGGATGAACCGGGTGCGCTGCTGGTCCACCTCGCGGACGAGGGCGCGGGCCTGGTCTTCGGGCACGCCGCGCCGGCCGGCCACGCGCGCCACGCGCCAGGGTTCGGGCGCGTGGAGGAAGACGCTGAACAGCCGGGGGTGGTCGCGCAGCAGCCAGGAGGCGCCGCGGCCGACGACCACCGCATCCTCGCGGGCGGCAATCTCCCTGATGATCTGGCTCTCGACGAGGAACAGGTCGTCCTCGCCGGCGGGGAGGAAAGTCGGCAGGACGTACGGACCCTCTGGGGCGCCCATCGACAGGATGCCGGCGGCGCGCCCCCAGAGGCTGGCGACGCGCTCTTCGAGCCCTTCCAGCTCGCGCTGGTCCTTGCCCAGCATGCGGGCGGCCTGTTCGAGGATGTCGCGGTCCGCGTACCGGATGCCGAGCCTGCTGGCCAGGGCGTGGCCAACCTCGGCACCGCCGCTGCCGAACTGTCGCGAGATGGCGATGATGAGGTGGCTCATGTTCGGGGTCAGGTCTTGCATTTCAGCATCTTGTTCAAAATGCTGAAATGCAAGACCTGACCCCATAATACGACAAGGGAGGATGGCATGGAGCAGCAGGCCCCCATGGGTGCCATGGCGCCGGGCGCGGGCGACCCCAACGACATCTACGCCAACCCGCCGGACGCGACCGAGCTGGAGCTGGAGCCCGGCCATCCCGGCCTGGGCGACGAGGAGTACATCCTGCGACGGCAGGCCCTCTTCGCCGTCTGCCGCGCGGCGCGCCTCGGGAACGAGCCGCCGCCGATCATCGACTACACCGGCGAGGAGCAGCGGATCTGGCGCGAGGTGACGCCCCGCCTCGACGAACTGCACGCGCGCTACGCCAGCTCGATCTACCTGAAGGCGAAGCGCGACCTGCGGATCAGCGAGGACGCGATCCCGCAGCTGCGCACGCTCAGCGCGCAACTCGAAGGCATCAGCGGGATGCACCTCGTGCCGGCCGAGGGGCCGATCCCTTACCGGACCTTCTACTCCTACATCGCGGACCGCGGGTTCCCGGTGACGCAGTTCATCCGCCACGGGTCGAAGCCGGAGTTCACCCCCGAGCCCGACATGATCCACGACTGCCTCGGGCACGTGCCGCCGCTCGTCAACCAGGATTACGCCGCGGTGCTCACGCAGATCGGCCGCGCGGCCGTGGCCGTGCCGACGGGGGACAAAGTGCTCGCGCTCAAGCGCCTGAGCTGGTTCTCGATCGAGTTCGGCCTGATTGAGGAGGCGGGGGAGACCAAGGTGTTCGGCGCGGGGATCCTCTCGTCGATCGGCGAGATCCCGAACTCGCTGTCGTCGAGGGTCGAGCGCCGCCCCTTCGTCACCGACGAGGTGATCGAGACCGACTACGACTCCTCCCGGATGCAGGATCTGCTGTTCGTGATCCCGTCGTTCGCGTTCCTGCGGAGCGAGGTCGAGAAGCTGGTGCGGCGCTTCGGCGTGCCGATCACGACATAGGGGCTGGGGACTGCGGTCGGGGGTGGGGGCGTGTGATACGCTTCCATCCTCCAACTCGTCCCCGGATGCGTGCCCGGTCGTGAAACTGCACCGAACCCTTCTGTTCCCGCTCCTGCTCCTGGTTGCGATTCCTGCCGCGGTGGTTGTGTCCGCCGCCGATCCCGTTCCCGTTCGCGGGCGCGTCGCCCGCGCCGACGGGGGTGCGCCGATCGCAGGCGCGGTCGTGGATCGGTTCGGCGCCGCCGACTTCGGTCGCGCGGTCACCGACGCCGAGGGTCGCTTCGCGCTCGACCTCCTGCCGGGCGACCATGTTCTCCGCGTGCGCGCCGAGGGCTTCCAACCCCTGGTCGTTCACGTGCGCGTTGCCGAGGTCCCGGGGCCCGCACACGACCTCCGCCTCGAGCCGGCGGTGCTGCGCCACGAAGAGCACCTCGTCGTGACCGCCTCGCGGCTCGAGCAGCCGGCGGCCGCATCGCCGCGGTCTCTGTCGGTGATCGATCGCGAGCGGATGGACGAGCTGATGCCGCGCTCGACGCCCGAGGCGCTGGCCGACCTGCCCGGCGTCCTCCTGCAGAAGACGAACCACGGCTCCGGCTCGCCGTATATCCGCGGCCTGCTCGGCAACCAGGTGCTGGTGCTCGTGGACGGCGTGCGCCTCAACAACAGCACGTTCCGTTACGGGCCGAACCAGTACCTCGCCACCATCGACCCCGCCTCGATCGAGCGCGTGGAGGTCCTGCGCGGCTCTGGCGCGGTTCTCTACGGCAGCGACGCCATGGGCGGTGTCATCAACCTCGTGACCCGCCGGGCCCGGCTCAGCGACGGCCCGCTCGCCGTCTCGGGCGCCGTGTCGGGCCAGTGGATGACGGGCGGCATGGAGCAGAGCGGCCGGGCCGAGGCCGAGGCGTCCTCCGCGCGCGCCGCAGTCCGTGGCGGACTCTCCCTGCGCCGGTTCGGCGATCTGGTCGCCGGCGGCTCGCTGGGCGTCGAGGCGCCGTCGGGCTACGACGAGGTGTCGGGCGACCTCTCCGGGGTGCTCCGGCTCGGGCGCACCTCGTTGCTCTCGGTGTCGTATCAGCACCTGCACCAGGCCGACGTGCCGCGCTGGGACCAGGTGGCGCAGCGCGGTTTCGCGCGGTACGCGTTCGACCCGCAAGTGCGCCAGTTGGCCAGCGGCACGTGGGAGTGGTTCCCGGCGTCCGGTGCGCTCGCCCGCGTGGGTGCCGGCGTGTCGTGGCACCACTCGCGAGAGCGTCGCGAGCGGCAGTCGCGCGGCTCGTCGGTCTCCAGCGTCGAGCAGGACACCGTGGGGACGTGGAGCGCGACGGCGACCGCCGAGACGCGCGCGTTTCACGACTGGACGCTCGTCGCCGGCATCGACGCCTACCGGGATGGGGTCGGGAGCTGGCGGCGGGATCGCGACACGGCCCTCGGGATCGAGGTGTCCAGGCGCGGGCTCTACCCGGACGGGGCGCGCGCCTCGTCCGCGGCGGCATTCGTCACCGGGTCGTGGTCGCGCGGGGCGCTGCACCTGGACGTGGGCGGACGCTACAGCCGCTACTCGGTCTCGGCCGACGATCGAACGTTCGGATCGATCGACCTGTCGCCCTCCGCCACCGTCGCCTCGGTGGCGGCCGGCTGTCGCGTCGCCCCGGGGCTCGAGCTGGTTGGCTCGGTGGCGCAGTCCTTCCGCGCGCCGAACGTGGACGACGTGAGCACGCTGGGGCTGTTCGACTACGGGATCGAGGTGCCGTCGCCGGACCTGTCGCCCGAGCGCGGACTGGCCGTCGAGGGAGGCGTCCGCGCCAGGGTCGACCGCGTCGCCTTCTCCGCGAGCCTCTTTCGCACGAGCCTTCGCGACCTGATCGACCGCGTGCCCTCGTCGTACGCGGACAGCCTCTACCTCGAGGGGCAGCGCGTGTACCAGAAGGCCAACGTGGCCCGCGCATTCGTGCGCGGAGCCGAGGCCCAGGCCGAGGCCAGCCTGACCCAGTCCCTACGTGCCGCGGCGCACCTCAGCTACGCCTACGGGCACCAGCCGTCGAGTGGCCAGCCGATGCGCCGCATCCCGCCGCTCAACGGCCTGGTTTCGCTCCGGTGGTCCGCGCCCGGCCGGTTGTGGGTGGAGGGGCAGTGGCGGATGGCGTCGGCGCAGCGTCGCCTCGCACCCGGCGACATCGCCGACCACCGGATCGGACCCGGCGGGACCGACGGCTGGAACGTCTTCGACGTCCACGCCGGCCGGCCGCTCGGCCCGCGCCTGTCCGTCAGCGTCGGCCTGGTGAACCTCCTCGACGAGGCCTACCGCGTGCACGGCTCGGGCATCGACGGCGTGGGGCGGAGCCTGTGGGTGGGGATGGCGGTCGCGGTAGAGAAATGGGGCCAGGCCCCATTTCTCTGCCGCCACTCGTGAGGGAAATGGGGCCTGGCCCCATTTCGCCGCCACTCGTGCAACAATGAACTCCTGGTGGCCGAACCAAGCTGATGCCTCGCGTGCGCCGCCTTCTTCTCACCGCGACGGGCCTTGCCGCCACCGCCCTCGGCGTGCTCGGCATCGTCCTGCCGCTGATGCCAGCGACGCCGTTCCTCCTGCTCGCCGCGTACTTCTTCTCGCGCAGTTCGCCCCGCTTCCACCGCTGGCTGCTGACCAACCGCGTCTTCGGGTCGTACATCGACAACTACCGCAGCGGCCGCGGCCTCGGGCTCACCGAGAAGGTGGTGACGATCGCGACGCTGTGGGTGGCGCTCACCATCACGGGAACGACCCTCGTCGGCACGTGGTGGGGGCGGGCACTCCTGCTCACCGTCGCCGTCGGGGTGACCACGCACCTGCTGAGGCTGCCGACCTGTCGGCCCCGGCCGCTCGACGAGCGGGTTCCCTCGGAATAGACGGGGCGCCTTTCGGCGATCCTCCTGCCGCGCCGGCACGCTATCATCGAAGAACTGCTCGAACCGAACTGACGAGGAGGAGACGATGCGCCCCCACACCATCTCCGCCATCGGCCTCGCGGTCGTGCTCGCCGCGTTTCCGGCCGGAGGCTCCGCCCAATCACACAAGCACTACACGCACGCGGAGGAGGCTGCCCAGCCCGCGCCGAGCGGTGCGCTGGCCCCGCGCCTCCAGAACCTCGGCGACCACGTGTTCCCGGTGACGACGCGCTCGTCCGAGGCCGCGCGCTTCGTGAGCCAGGGCCTCAAGTTGTCGTACGGCTTCAACCACGCCGAGGCCGGCCGGTCGTTCCGCGAGGCCGCCCGGCTCGATCCCGACTGCGCCATGGCCTATTGGGGCCAGGCCCTCGTGCTCGGTCCGAACATCAACGCGCCGATGGACCCGGCCGACGAGCCGCGCGCGCTCGAGCTGGCGAAGGAGGCGCTGGCGCGCAAGGCGAGTGCATCCCCGCGCGAGCAGGCCTACATCGATGCGCTCGCCCAGCGCTACTCGGGCCGGCCCGAGGATCGGAAGACGCGCGACCAGGCCTACGCCTCTGCCATGAAACAGGTGACCGAGCGGTTTCCCGACGACCTCGACGCCGCCGTTCTGTACGCCGAGTCCGTGATGGACCTCAGGCCGTGGGGCTACTGGATGCGCGACGGCCGGCCCTACGAGGGGACCACGGAAGTCGTGCAACTGCTCGAGTCGGCGATGCGGCGCAACGAGCGGCATCCCGGCGCGCTGCACTTCTACATCCACCTCATGGAGTCGACCGCGGAGGCCTGGAAGGCCGAGGCGGCCGCCGACCGCCTGCTGACGCTGGCGCCCGCGGCCGGGCACCTCGTCCACATGCCATCGCACATCTACCAGCGCGTCGGACGGTACGCGGACGCGGTCCGAAGCAACGAGCTGGCGGTGCTCGCCGACGAGGACTACCTCACCCAGTGCCGGGCGCAGGGCCTGTACCCGATGGGGTACTACCCCCACAACATCCACTTCCTGTGGGCCGCCGCCACGATGGACGGCCGGAGCGCGCTGGCGATCGAGTCGGCCCGCAAGGTCGCCGCGACGGTGGGCGACAAGGCGCTGGCGGAGGTACCGATGCTGGCCGGCTTCCGCGTCGTGGCGTACTACGCGCTGACACGGTTCCACCGCTGGGACGAGATGCTGCGCGAGCCCGAGCCGCCACAGGGACAGCCGTTCCTCCAGGGGATGCGGCACTACGCGCGCGGCCTGGCCTTCCTCGGCAAGGGTCAGCTCGGGGAGGCCGAGCGCGAGCTGGCAGGAGTGCGCGCCGTGATGAGTGACCAGGCGCTCGACCAGACGCTCTTCTCGCCGAACACGATGCGCGCCGTGCTTGCGATCGCCCCCGAGGTCCTCGCCGGCGAGATCGCCGCCGCCCGCAAGCAGTACCGAGATCGCGATCGCACACCTCGATCGCGCCGTGCGGCTCGAGGACGGCCTCGTCTACACCGAGCCCGCGGAGTGGCACTACCCGCCGCGCCACGCGCTCGGCGCCGTGCTGCTGGAGGCCGGCCGCGCGCCGGAAGCCGAGACGGTGTACTGGGAGGACCTCCGGCGGAACCCCGGGAACGGCTTCGCGCTGCGCGGCCTGCTGCAGGCGCTCAGGGCGCAGGACAGGGCCGAGGACGCCGGCCTGGTGGAACAGCGCCTGGCCGCCGCCTGGGGGCGCAGCGACGCGCAGCTGGCCTCGTCGCGGTAGCTCGATCTCCCCGCCGGTTGACGTACCATCGGGTTCATGAAGGTTGCCGTCTTCGGGGCATTCGGAACGATTGGACGGGCGACGACGGCCGAGCTGCTGGCGCGCGGGCAGCAGGTTCGGGTCGTCGGCCGGTCGGAGGCCAAGCTGCGGGAGGCGTTCGGCGACGAGGTCGAACGGGTGGCCGCGGATTCTGTCCAGGCCGGAAGGATGCACGAAGGCGTCCGCGGGCGCCGACGCCATCGTCTACACCCTTGGCCTGCCGTACACGTCCAAGGCGTTCGCGGCCTACCCGCCCATGATGCGTCTCGCCATCGACGCGGCCCGCACGGCGGGCGTGCGGAAGCTGGTCCTGATCAGCAACGTCTACCCGTACGGCCGGCCGCACTCCGCCACCGTCGCGGAGACGCATCAGCGCGAGCCGGTCTCCGTGAAGGGTCGGTACCGCAAGGAGCAGGAGGACATCGCGCTGGCCGCGCACGATCCGAATGGGCTCAGGACCCTCAGCCTGAGGCTCGCCGACTTCTACGGCCCCTTCGCGGACCTGAGCCTCGGAAACCGCGTCTTCGACAGCGCGGTGGCGAGGAAGCCGGCGCAACTGCTCGGGCCGACCCACACCCCCCACGAGTTCGTCTTCACGCCGGACGTCGCACCGGTCGTCTCCGACCTCCTCGAGCGCGACGACCTGTTCGGCCAGCCGTACAACCTCGCCGGCGCCGGACCGATCACCGTGCATGACTTCGCGGCGAGGGTGTACGCCGCGGCCGGCGTGCCCTTGAAGGTGCAGGTCGCGCCTCCCTGGCTGGTGCGCCTCCTCGGCCTGTTCTCGCC
Source organism: uncultured Acidobacteriota bacterium (assembly GCA_963813585.1). Classification (GTDB taxonomy): domain Bacteria; phylum Acidobacteriota; class Vicinamibacteria; order Vicinamibacterales; family Fen-181; genus JARKSS01. Next base: position 3,675,242 of record CAWEZL010000001.1, on the reverse strand, counting down.
GATGATGCGGGAGTTGAGCGAGATGAGCTATCTCCAGGCGACGCCGGTGCTGCTGAACGATGCGAAGCTCCGCTCGGTTCTCGACGTGCGCAAGACGCCGTACGACGAAGGGATCCGCCGCACGCTTCCCCTCGGCCAGGCCGGCACGGAGACCGGCGCTACTGGAGCGGGCGGCTGACGCGCTTCGGCTCACGGCGCGTGACGCGTTGGGCCAGCGGGTCGCGGGCGCGTTCAGCGGCCAGCAGTGGCTCGTTCAGGTACCGGACGACCGGAGCCATGTGGCGGAAGAGCCTGAGGATCTCGCCGGGAAAGTCCGGCGACGTGGCGAACGCCGCCGGGTACTCCTTGCCCAGCAGGAACTGCCGGTACCTCAGGTACTCCGCCGCCGGGTGGTCGGGCGCGTAGCCGGGCGGCACGCGCCGCAAGGGGTCGCCTTCCATTGCGCCGACCGTGCGCTTGAACGCGGGCGCCTCGAGCAGGGCGCGCAGCCGGCGGTGCGTGCGGACGACGTGCTCTCGGATGACGAGCAACTCGGTGCGCTCCGGCCTGTAGATGCCCCCCGCGATCATCGCGCCCGACGGCCCGATTTCCACATAGAGGCACCCCGACTGGTTCCGGTGCAGGTCGCGATGGGGGAAGACCGCGCCCACCTGGGTCTTGAACGGGCTCTTGTCGGGCGAGAACCGCGTGTCGCGGTAGACGCGGAAGAGCGACGTCCGCGGCGAGGCCTCGAGCTCCGGTGCGACCGCGGGCAGCGCGGCCGCCACCCACTCGACGAACTCGAGCATCGGCTGGTGGACGTCACGCAGGTACGCCTCCTTGTGGGCGGCGAACCAGGTGCGGTCGTTGTGACGCTTCAGCGAGCGAAGAAACGACAGCGTGCGGGAGGAGAACAGCGGGGCTTTGTACGGGTCGACATTCCCGCAGTGTAGCGCGGCCGGGCGATCAGCGCTCGGGCTCGCACAGGTGCCGGTCGTACCCCAGCGCCACCAGCTCGCGGTAGGCCTCCCACACCACGTCGGGGATCTCTTGCGGGATCTGGAAGCCCTTCGCCGGGTACAGCCGGATCCGCTGCAGGTCGCCCACCATGATGCTGATCACGTCGTCTTGCGAGAGCGTCTCGTTCGTGTACCTCGCCAGGTACTCGTCGAGCGAGGCGCGCGGCGACGTGACGATCACCGGCTTTTCTGGCCACACCTTGCGGAAGGTCGCGTAGCTGCGCCGCTCCATGTACGGCTTCTGCACGACGATGAAGGAGGCCGGGTCGAGGCTGCGCTCTTCCAGCAGCCGCCGCGTGAAGACAACGTTCTCTCCCGTGTTGGTCGAGCGGTTCTCGACGAGGATCCGTTCGGCTGGCACGCCCATCCCGCGCGCGATCTCGGCGAACTGGTCGGCCTCGGGGCGGTCCCAGAGGTGCCGGGTGATGGAGCCGAGGCCGCCGGAGAAGATCAGCAGGGGAGCCCAGCCGTCGAGGAAGAGCTGCGCGCCGCACTCGGCCACGGCCTTGTCGTGGCTGCACAGCACGAGGATCGCGTCCGACGTCGCCAGCTCGTGATTCATCTGGTGGTACCGCCAGAGGGTCTCCACCAGGGTCCGCAGGTGTCCGGTCATCGTTTGGCGCCACACCTTACCACGCCGCACCAGGCCGGTTGCCCGCACGGGCAGGCCTGAAGGCCGGCCCCCGCGTCCGGCCTAAGGCCGGCCCCACGCATCGGGGTTTGCACCGGCGGGGCGAATTCACGACAATACGCGCCATGAAGCACACGACGCGGACGGAGCGGCACGAGTTGACGCGGCGCGAGTTCGTCGGCGGGGCCCTCACGGCCGCCGGCGTGGTCGCCGGCGCGCCGGCCCTTGTTCGAGGCCGGAACCTGAACGACAAGCTGAACATCGCGTTCATCGGCTGCGGGGGCCGCGGCCGGGACAACCTGCGGGAGCTGGTCATCGTGCCCGGACGCGAGGCGCAGGCGGCCCGTCCCGGCGCGGCGCCCGCCGGCCCGCACCCGGACGAGAACGTCGCCGTCCTGTGCGACGTGGACCAGGTGGCGATCGACGCCGCCTCGCAGCAGTTCCCGAAGGCGAAGACCTTCACCGATCTGCGGCGCGTCTTCGACGACCCCGGCGCCTTCGACGCCGTCGTCGTCTCGACCGCCGAGCAGGCGCACGCCTTCGCGACCTACCTGGCGCTGACGCACGGGAAGCACGTCTACTGCGAGAAGCCGCTCACCTACAACATCTGGGAGGCGCGGCTCATTCGCGAGACGGCGGCGAAGTACCCCAAGCTTTCGACGCAGATGGGCAACCAGGGGCACGCGTCGCCGGGCCGCCGCAAAATCAAGGAGATCCTGAACACCGGCGTCATCGGCCCGGTCCGCGAGGTCCACGTGTGGGCCGAGCGCGCGTGGGGGCTGCAGGACGCGGCCTCGGCGGAGAAGTTCGACAAGCCGCACGGGTTCTACAACGGCATCCAGATCGTCGATCGGTTCAAGGAGGAGATGCCGGTCCCGCCGACGCTGCACTTCGACCTGTGGCTCGGCCCCGCCCCGGCACGCCCCTATCACGCGACCTATTTCCCGGGCCCCCGTTGGTACCGCTGGTGGGACGTCGGCAACGGCACGATGAGCGACCTCGGCAGCCATGACAACGACGTGCCGTACACCGTGCTCAACATCCGGCAGCCGCTGACCATCGAGGCGAAGTCGCCGAACGTGCCGGTGGCGCACAAGGAGCTGGCGCCGGCGACCTTGATGGTGACCTACGAGTTCCCGGCGGCGGGAGGCGACCCGCCGGTCAAGCTCGTGTGGTACCAGGGCGACGTCAAGCCGCCCGGGTGGGTGCCCGCGTGGGGCGGCCGCTCGCAACTGTTCGTCGGCGAAAAGGGGATGCTGCTCGGCAACGGCAAGCTGTGGCCCGAGGAGCAGTTCAAGGACTTCCAGGCGCCGCCCGAGACGCTGCCGCGCTCGCCGGGGCACTGGGTGGAGTGGGTCAACTACGCGAAGGGGCTCGGCCCGGTCCCGGGCTCGAACTTCCAGTATTCGGGGTGGACGACCGAGGCCAACCACCTGGGGAACGTGGCCTACCGCACAGGGAAGAAGCTCGAGTGGGATTACCAGAACCTGCGCGCCCGCAATGCGCCAGAGGCGGCACCCTTCATCAAGCGGCCGGAATACCGGCGCGGGTGGGAGGGGATCCTGAAGTAGCCTGCTGGCGATCGTCGTTGCAGGGGCACAGTTTCTCCAGGAGATCCACGAATGCGAAGAACGGTCCTGTCGGTCCTCCTCTTCCTGTTGGCTGCGTGCCAGGCGCTCGCCCAGGATGCCCCGCTGCTCGCGACGAACCCGACCGTGAGCCGGACGCACATCGCCTTCGTGTATGCCGGTGACCTCTGGACCGTCCCGAGGGCGGGGGGAGAGGCCGTCCGGCTGACGACCGGCGTGGGAACCGAGACGATCCCGCACTTCTCGCCCGACGGGGCCACGATTGCCTTCAGCGCCGAGTACGACGGCAACCTGGACGTCTACACCGTCTCCGCGGGCGGCGGCGTGCCGCGCCGCGTCACCTACCATCCGGGCCCGGACATCGTCCGGGGATGGACGCCGGACGGCAAGCGGATCGTCTTCGCGTCGCCGCGCATCAGCGAGAACGCGCGGTTCACCAGGCTGTTCACCATCGCCGTGGACGGGACGTTCCCCGAGGTGCTGCCGGTGCCCATGGGGGCGGAGGGGGCGGTCTCGCCGGACGGGACGCGCCTGGCCTACGTCCCGATCCCGCGCGCCTTCAGCATCTGGAAGCGCTACCGGGGCGGGCAGGCCACGCCGCTCTGGATCGCCCGGCTGGCCGATTCGGCGATCGAGCGCGTGCCCCGGACCGACTCGAATGACTTCAACCCGATGTGGACGCCGGGGGACCCGGGCCGCGTGTTCTTCCTCTCCGACCGCGAGGGCCCGATCACCCTCTACGCCTACGACACGGCGACCAGGCAGGTGACGCGCCTGGTCGAGAACGGTGGCCTGGACATCAAGTCGGCGTCAGCGGGCCCCGACGCGATCGTCTACGAGCAGTTCGGCGGCCTCTACCTCTACGACCTGAAGGGCGGGAAGGCGAAGCGCGTGGCCGTGCGCCTCGAGGCCGACCTCGGGGGCGTCCGGCCGAGGTACGAGAAGGTCGGGGCGCGGGTGAGCAACTACGCCCTGTCGCCGACCGGCGCCCGGGCCGTCTTCGAGGCGCGGGGCGAGATCCTGACCGTGCCGGCGGAGAAGGGTGACGTGCGCAACCTGACCAACTCCTCCGGCGCCGCGGACCGCGATCCGGCCTGGTCGCCGGACGGACGCTGGATCGCATACTTCTCGGACGAGTCGGGCGAGTACGCGCTGCACCTGCGCGATCAGACCGGGCGCGGCGAGGTGAGGAAGGTCGCCCTCACCAACCCGCCGTCGTTCTACTACTCGCCGACCTGGTCTCCGGACAGCAAGAAGGTCGCCTTCTACGACAAGCGGATGATTCTCTGGTACGTGCCCATCGAGAAGGGGACGCCCGTGAAGGTGGACGAGTCGCTCGGCGGCGGCGCCGCGACGCTCGCCCCGGCCTGGTCCCCCGACAGCCGCTGGATCGCCTACGCGAAGATGCTGCGGTCGTGGATGCGGGCGGTCTTCGTCTACTCGATGGACGAGGGGAAGGCCTACCAGGTGACCGACGGCCTGAGCGACGCGCGCCACCCGGCCTTCGACGCGGGAGGCAAGTACCTCTACTTCACCGCGAGCACGAACGTCGGGCCGACCAACAGCGGCCTCGACATGTCCGCCTACCCGATGCTCAGCACGCGGAGCGTCTACCTGGCGGTGCTGAAGAAAGCCGACCCGTCGCCGCTCGCCCCCGAGAGCGACGAGGAGAAGGTCGGCGAGGAGAAGGGCGACAAGCCGGCGGACAAGCCGGCCGAAGGGGACAAGGCCGACCCCGGGAAGGCTGACGAGAAGCCCGGCGCCACGGGGAAGGGCGACAAGCCGGCCGAGAAGAAGGAACCGCCGAAGGTCGTGATCGACATCGAGGGGATCGGCCAGCGCATCCTGGCCCTCCCGGTTTCCGAGCGCAACATTGCCGGGATCGCCGCAGGCAAGGCGAACGTCCTCTTCATCGCAGAGGCCCCGCTCGTGTCGCGGGCGATGCCCTCGAGCGGCCCGCCGGCGCTCACCATCCAGAAGTACGACCTCGAGAAGCGGAAGCTCGAGAAGGTGCTCGAGGGAGTGAACGCGTTCGACGTGTCGGCGAACGGCGAGAAGATCCTGTACCGGCAGCAGCAGAACTGGTTCATCGCCTCGACAACGCAGCCGGTGAAGCCGGGCGAGGGCAAGCTGAAGACGGACGACATGGAGGTGCGGGTCGATCCGATCGCCGAGTGGAACCAGATGTACCGCGAGGTCTGGCGGCTCGAGCGGGACTTCTTCTACGACCCGAACCACCATGGCCTCGACCTGAAGGCCACCTCCGCGAAGTACGAGCCGTACCTGAAGAGCGTGGCCCACCGTTCCGACCTCAACTACCTCTTCGGGGAGATGCTCGGCGAGCTGTCGGTCGGGCACTTGTACATCGGCGGCGGCGATTCGCCGGAACCCAAGCGCGTGCCCGGCGGCCTGCTCGGTTGCGACTTCACCGTCGAGAACGGGCGCTACCGCTTCGCGCGCGTCTTCAACGGCGAGAACTGGAATCCGACGCTGCGGGCGCCGCTGACGCAGCCCGGCGTCAACGTGCAGGCGGGCGAGTACCTGCTCTCCGTCAACGGGCAGGACCTCGCGGCGTCGCGAGAACGTCTACGGCCGGTTCGAGAACACCGCCGACAAGTCGGTCGTGCTTCGTGTCGGGTCGAACGCCGACGGCTCGAACTCGCGCGAGGTGACCGTGGTGCCGGTGGGGAGCGAGTCGAACCTGCGCTACCTGGCCTGGATCGAGGGCAACCGCCGCAAGGTGGACGAGATGAGCGGGGGGAAGCTGGCGTACGTGCACCTGCCCGACACGGCCGGCGGCGGCTTCACGAACTTCAACCGCTACTACTTCGCGCAGATCGACAAGGGCGGCGCCGTCATCGACGAGCGATTCAACGGCGGAGGCTCCGCGGCCGACTACATCGTGGACGCTCTGAAGAAGCCGGTGCTGAGCTACTGGGCGGCGCGCGAAGGGATGGACGCCACGACTCCCGGCCGGCGTGCTGCAGGGGCCCAAGGTGATGATCACCAACGAGTTCGCCGGATCGGGCGGAGACCTGATGCCCTGGATGTTCCGGCGGATGCAGGTCGGCCCGCTCGTCGGGAAGCGCACCTGGGGCGGCCTGGTGGGCATCGGCGGCTACCCGACGCTGGTGGACGGCGGCTCGGTCACCGCCCCGCACTTCGCGTTCTACAGCCCCGAGAGTCAGTGGGAGGTCGAGAACCACGGCGTCGCCCCGGACATCGAGGTGGACCTCGACCCCGCCGAGTGGCGAAAGGGGCGCGACACGCAGCTCGAGAAGGCCGTGGAGGTGGCGCTGGCCGAGTTGCAGAAGCACCCGCCGAAGAAGGTGGCCCGGCCGTCGTATCCGAACTATCACGGCAACGACAAGGGCGGCAGCAAGTAGCCGGGCGTCACCGCGAGGCGTCGTGCCCGGCGCTGGAGGAGCGCTCGGCGGCGAGCAGTTCGTTCGCCCACCTGGAGATCGTCTCCGCGACCTGCGCCTCCTCGCCGGTGTACATGTGGTCCGCGTTCCGAATCATCGCGGTGGTGACGCGGCTCGGGCCGGCGGGCTGCCGGGCGATCGACGACTCGAGCACTCGCAGGTCCTCGGCCGTTCCCACGTCGTCCCTGGTGCCGAAGAAGGCCAGCAGTGGGCAGCGGACCCGCGTCACGCCGGGATTCAGTGTCTGTGTCTCCACGCCGAAGAAGTCCTTGTATGCGGGCAGGGCGTTGGCGATGTCCATGAATGTCGCCGCGCTGATGTAGGAAGGAAAAGAGCGCTTCGGATCCCGTATCAGGGCGTCTCCTTCTCCCGCCGCGATCAGACGCTTCGCTTCCGCGAGCTGATCGGGATCGGTTGGCCTGGTCTCGGCACGAACTGCACCGGAAGCCAGTACGACCCCTACGACGCGCGCATCCTGCGTTTCAGCCTGGTAGCTGCGCACCGCCGCCCAACCCGCGCTGTGGCCAACCAGCACCAGTCGCCTGAATCCCTGGGCCTCGGCGAAGTCGACCCACGCAGCCAGGTCGCGGACCTCCTCGCCGGCCACGCCCCAGTAGCCTCCGCCCCGGATCCGCTTCCCGTACCGGTACCCAAGCACGTTGCCAAGGTCGTGCATGCGGGTGTTTCCAGCGATCGTGGTGTATCCGCGCGCGGCGAGCGCACGACCGATCATCGCGTAGGTCGGCGAATAGAAGTTCGTACCCCAGCCGTGGATCCAGATGACTGCGATGGTCTTGGCCGACGCGTTCACCGTGGTGAACATCGCGCCGCCGTTCACGATGCCGTCCGCGGCCGTCACGTACACCAACTCCTCTGGAAACTTGCCCTCGGTGATGGTGATCGCCCTCGGGGCGAAGCGCTGCCAAAGGGCGAAGGCCACGGCCGTCGCCGCGAGCACTACGGCCACCGCGACGATCCAGCGTCGCCACGCCGTGAGAATCAGGCGCATCGCTCCTCCGGCAGGCTTCCGGCCCTCCGTGTTCCACCCTTCGTCACGCCGCCCCGAACACTCGGCGAACCTCCCCGAGGAACCGTGCGTCGCGCTGGCGCGCATTCGCCGGTGAGGCGGCGGCGGGAACCCATTCTGGCATATCATCTGCGGTCCACCGCGGCCGGTCTGTTACTGTTGGGGCTACCGTTCTGGATGGGGAAGTAGCGGCAGAGGGGGAAGGAACGTCATGATTCGAAGGCTCAGGGTTCCGCTGCTCGCCCTCGTCGTCGGGCTCGCGTGCCTGGCGGCGGCCTCCGCCCGCAACGCGGCGCCCGTGCGGGTACTGTTCATCGGCAACAGCTACACCTACTTCCACAACCTGCCGGAGATGTTCGCGCGGCTCGCGGCGGCCGCCAAGCGGCCGGTGGAGACGCGGATGGTCGCGCCAGGCGGCTGGCGGTTGAAGGACCACTGGGAGAAGGGCGCGGGGCGCCAGGCGCTGGCCGAGGGCCGTTGGGACTACGTCGTGCTCCAGGACCAGAGCACCCTCGGCGTCACGCTGTACGTGGAAGGCAAGGCGCGGGCGTCGAGTGACGAAGTCTTCCGGCCGTTCGCGGATCGGTGGGCCGTGGCGATCAAGCAGGCGGGTGCGCGGCCGGCCTTCTACCTCACCTGGGCCCGCAAGGCGTCGCCGGAGGACCAGGACACCCTCACGCACGCCTACATGTCGGCGGCGAGGGCTTCGGGGGCGCTCGTGGCGCCGGTCGGCCTGGCGTGGCAGCGCGTGCGGCGGCAGCACCCCGCGATCGAGCTGTTCGAGCCGGACGGATCGCATCCGTCGCCGACCGGCAGCTACCTCGCCGCCTGCGCGTTCGTCGCGGCGCTCCTCGACCAGGATCCAACGGGCCTGCCCGCCACGGTCACTGGGGCCCCGGTCGATCTCGAGACCGAGCAGGTGCAGGCGGGGAAGACCGCCGTCCTGGCGAAGCTCTCGCCGGAGGAGGCCAGGGCCCTGCAGCAGGCGGCGTGGGCCGCGTGGCAGGAGGTGAAGAAGAACGGCGGCTACGTGGATGCGAAGCCGCTCGCTCCGGGTCTGGCCGCGCTGCCGGCTCCCAAGCCCGTGTCTGCGGCCAGCCTGGCCGGCACCTGGACGGGCACGCTGCTGATGCACCCGTCGGGGCCGATCGAGATCTCGCTGCGGCTCGAGAAGGTCAAGGCCGGATGGTCCGGCCGCCTGGATCTGAAGTCGGAGAAGCCCGAGTCGGCCGATCTGACCGAGGTCGCCGTGACCGACGGCGAGGTACGGTTCGCCGTGGCGAAATCCACGGCCCTCGCGGGACTTCCCGTGCGGTTCCGCGGGGTCAACGTGGCGCCGGGCGAGCTGCGCGGGACGGCGGACGCCGCCGGGGGCGGTTCCGACGCACCGTTCCGGCTGCTGGGGTCGTGGCGAGCGACGAAGCGGTAGGGGCACGCAGAGCTTTCGCGCGAGGTCCATCATGATCGAACCTCTCGTGGTGACCGTTCTTCCGGTGGTGTTCCTGGTCATCCTGTTTGGCGGCGGGCAGGCGATGCGCCGGCGGCAGGTCGACATGGACGGCGACGCGCCGATCGACCGGCGTCTGTTCTACGCGAGCAAGTACGCGATCCTGGTCGTGTGGGGCGGGATGGTCGCGCAGGCGTGGGGGCTGGGTCTCGCGGTGGCGGCGAGGCCCGAGTGGGCGAGGTGGGCGTCGATCGGCCTCTGGGTGTGCGGGTTCGGCCTGCTGGCCGCCGGCAGGCTGACGATGGGCGAATCGTTCAGGATCGGATCGCCGCAGGAGAAGACCGGCCTGCGCCTGGAGGGGCTCTTCAGGATCAGTCGAAATCCGATGTATCTCGGCGTGTTCATGACCCTCCTCGCAGCGACCCTCTACACGTTCAATCCGCTGGTGTGCTTCCTGGCGGTCTTCATCGTCTGGGTTCATCACCGGATCGTGCTCGCCGAGGAGGCCTACCTGCAGGCGGCGTTCGGCGGCCCGTATGCCGGTACCTGCCGCCGTGTCGGGCGGTACCTGTAGGCAGGACGGATGATGTTTCGCTGGTTCGCCCTGGGGATCTTCCTGGCGTCGCTTGGTATCTCTGACGGACGATGACTGCGTCCAACGCAACACCCCGCCTCGTGCGTTTCGGCCTCTTCGAGCTCGATCTCGTGACAGGCGAGCTGCGCAAGAAGGGCGTGAAGGTACCCTTGCAGGAGCAGCCGTTCGTCGTGCTGGCCATGTTGCTCGCGCACCCCGGCGATTTGGTGACGCGGGAGGACCTGCGGGCGAAGCTGTGGGGCGACGCGGTGTTCGTGGATTTCGAGCGAGGACTGAACAAAGCCGTCGTGAAACTCCGACGGGCGCTCGGCGATCCCGCCGAGAGCCCTCGCTTCGTGGAGACCCTCGAACGCCGGGGCTACCGGTTCATGGCGCCCGTCGAGGTCTTGTCGCCGACGGGTAGCCAGTCATCCGACCTGGTCGTCGCCCGGCTGGTGGCAGACGACCGCTCCATTCCCCTTGCCGGCGGCGCCCACCTGCTCGGGCGCGATCCCGGCTGCGCCGTCTGGATCGACTCGTCGTTCGTGTCACGCAGGCACGCCCGTCTCGTCGTCGAGCCGGACCGGGTCGTCCTCGAGGACTTGGGCAGCCACAACGGCACGCTCGTCAGGGCTTCGCGGCGGAGACGTGCAGGTGGTCACCACCGCAGACGGCAAGGCGAGCGTCCGACCGCTTCGCCAGACGCCTCAGATCGAGGAGTATCCCGAGGTCTCACCAGACGGTCACTGGCTGGTGTACCTCTCGTACGAGTCAGGGCAGCCTGAGATCTACGTGCGGCCGTTTCCGGGACCGGGTGACGCGCAGCGTGTCGCGTCGGGACAAAGTCCCGCGTGGCATCGCAACGGGCGGGAGATCTTCTTTGTCCAGAGCGACGCCGACGGCCCGAGGCGACAGATGATGGCCGCCGAGTTCTCTGCCGGGCCTCCCGTGCGGTGCGCGGCGGCGCGACCCCTCTTCGACTTCAACGCCGGGGAGCTTTCTCTCGCCTGCACCAACACGCGTTGTTACGACGTGTCCGTCGACGGTCAACACTTCTACGGGGTTCGCACGACGGCGCCCGCACCGCCGGTCGTCACGCACGTGAACCTGATCTTCAACTGGTTCGAGGAGCTGAAGGCGAAGGTGCCGCCGGCGCGGTAGACGAACTCGCGCCCGTCCGCGAAGTCACGAGGCGGCCGAGTCGACTGGGCCTGCCATGAGCGAGGCCACAGAGAAGGGAGTGGCCGAGTCGACTGGGCCTGCCATGAGCGAGGCCACAGAGAAGGGAGTGGCCGAGTCGAATGGTGCCGGAGGAGGGAATTGAACCCACACTGACCTTGCGGTCAACGGGATTTTGAGTCCCGCGCGTCTGCCAGTTTCGCCACTCCGGCACGGAGGGAGCCCAGTATACCAAAGCCGAACGTCAGGGACGGCCGGCAACGCCCGCTGCTAATCGCTCGAGCGTGAGCCGCTCGGGAGCCGAATGTCGCCGGCCGGCGCGCCGCCGCGTGGCGCCTGTGCTACCGGTCCGCTGCCTCAGTCTTCCGCGTGCTCGTCCCGCGGCCGTTCATGGCGCGGCTGGTAGACGCCGAGCCTACCGCCGCCGGGCAGCGTGAGCTCGGTCAGTAGTCCCCAGCCTCGTTCCTGCATCGGCCCGCACCGGATGCCACACTCTTTCATCGCCGCCCGGAACGCCTTCACGTCCTCGCACATCAGGTACAGCTCGTGGGTGGCGTTGGCCTCGGCGGGGTGCACGGCCACCTCCGATGCCGGCAGCGCGAAGATCAGCCAGCCATCGCCCGCGTCCACGTGCGGCAGCCGCAGCACGTCGCGCAGGAACGCGCGATCCGCCTCGGCGTCGCGGCTGTAGATGATGACGTGAGCGCCGTTGATCATGACTGCGTGTCAGGGGGAATCGCCAGGCGCAGCGGCCGGCCCTACTCCCTGACCTTCCCATCCGTCTGCCACAGGTACAGCGTCCGGCTGATGCCGCGGCTGTCCTGGAACTGGTCCACCGTCGCCGGCTCCCAGTCGCCCATGCTGAACGCGTGCGAGACGATGCGCGAGCCGGGCTTGAGCTGCTTCGTCAGGATCGGGCGCAGCTTCAGGTTCGACGCCGAGAGCAGGTAGAGCGTCACGACGGTCGCGGACGAGACGTCCACCTTCATCGCGTCCTGCAGCTTGAAGCTGACGAGGTGCTCGACGCCCGCCTTCTTCGCGTTGGCCTCCGACTCGGCGATCCGCTGCGGGTCGATGTCCACCCCCACGCCCGCGCGCGCCGTACTTCTTCGCCGCCGCGATGACGATCCGGCCGTCGCCGCAACCGAGGTCGTAGACCACGTCGTCCTTGGTCACCTTGGCGAGCTGGAGCATCCGGTCCACCACGTCCTCGGGCGTCGGCACGTACGGCGCGAGGCTGGCGGGCGCCGGGATCGCCTGCGACTGGGCGCCGAGCGCCGCCAGCGCGGGCGGACCGGCGAGGACGGCAAGCGCGGTCGCGAGGACCGAGGGCAGCAACCAGGTCGGACGTCGGGGCATCAGCATCCTCCTCCATGTCGAAGCGGCGTTTCGAAATCTGCCAACCTCCTTCCGGTCTGCCAAAAGCCTCCGAGAGCCGCGACCACCCGTGCGATTCGCCAGCGGTATTGGCGCGAAGGATCAGGACGCCATGGTTGAGCCGGGCCGGCGATGACCGTCGAAGGAGAAGCAAAGCGAAGAGTAGTCCGTTTGACGGCCAGTTCGCTTGAGTCCCGTTGCGCTTTTCTGTATACTGTTGCGAGTGCGTCTATCCAGATGCCGCTCCCTCTGACCAACCTTCCTTTCCTGAAACGGGGGACACGTGACATTCCAGATCGGTGACAAGGTCATCTACCCGAATCACGGTCTCGGCGTCATCGAGCGCATCGAAGAGAAAACGATACTCGGCACCACCTGCGGGTTCTACTCCCTCCGGATTGCCTCCAACGACACGATGGTGCTGGTACCGGTCGCCAACGCCGACTGCGTCGGACTGCGCCCCGCCATCGGCGACGCCGAGGTCGATCGCCTGTTCCGCATCCTCGGCGACGGCAAGATCGACAGCCAGCAGAACTGGAAGGGCCGCTTCAAGGACAACTCCGAGAAGATGCGCACCGGATCGATCTACGACGTCGCCGACGTCCTGAAGAGCCTCACGCTGCTCAGCAAGTCGAAGAACCTCTCGTTCCGCGAGAAGCGGATGCTCGACCGCGCCCGCTTCCTCGTCATCTCCGAGATCTCCGAGGCGCTGCAGGACGTGCAGGCATCCGTCGAGATCCGCGTCGACCGCGCGCTCGACCGATCGCTCGCCGCGCGCATCCGCCTGGCCGCCCGGCCCAAGTCGGGGAAGGTGGTTGCGGCCGCGTCGATCCCGGTGCCGTCCACGGCCCGTCGTGCGGCGCGAGCCTCCTGAGCGAACCAGGAGGCATCCCGAATCCCGAAAGGCCCGCGCGTCCCCCGAGCGGGCCTTTCGTGTATCATGCCGGCGGGATGACCGAGGAGCGCCCGACGCTTCGAGGCGCGGCCTGGCTGCACGCGCTCGTCCGCACCATTCTCACCTACCTGATCGTCGGCCTGTGGACCGTGGTCCTCGGGCCGCCCGCGCTGCTGGTTGCGTACCTGACGCGAAGGCCGGGCGTTCTCTACCTCGTCGCGCGGGGTGGCGTGAGGCTCGCCCTCGTGCTCAGCGGGATCCGCTACCGCGTGGCGGGCCGCGAGCACCTGCCTGACCGGACCGCCGTCTATTGCGGGAACCATCGAGAGCAACATCGACGCACCGCTGCTGTTCCTCGTCCTGCATCCGCGGCTCCGCCTGCTGTTCAAGCGCGAGTTCGAGAAGGTGCCGATCCTCGGCGCGGCCTGCGGCCTTGCGGGCTTCATCCCCGTCGAGCGCCGCAACCCGATGCAGTCGCAGGCGGCGGTCGACGCCGCCGCCGTCGAGCTGGGCCGCGGCCATTCGTTCCTGGTGTTCCCCGAAGGGACGCGCAGCCGGACCAGCGAGCTGCTGCCGTTCAAGAAGGGCAGCTTCATCATGGCGATCAAGGCCCAGGTGCCGGTCGTGCCGGTGGCCATCCGCGGCGGGCGGTCGGCCATGGCGCGGGGCAGCGCCATCATCCGGCCCGCCGGCGTCGAAGTCCGGATCGGCGTTCCGATTGAAACCACCGGCCTCCGCTTCGAGGACCGCGCCGAGCTGGCGCGGCGCGTGCGCGAGGCGATCGAGAGCCTGCTGAGAGGGGTGGCCCTGTGAACGGACGAGCTCCTGTCGCCGCGGTTGCGTGCGCGGTCGTGGCGGCCGCGGTCCTGCTCGCCGGGCAGCAGGAGCCGCGACCCACCTTCCGCGGCGGCGCGGCCTACGTCCGGGTCGACGTCTACCCGCAGGCGGGCGACCAACCCGTGACCGACCTCGGCCAGGAGGAGTTCGAGGTCCTCGAGGATGGCGTGCCGCAGCACATCGAGACATTCGAGCGCGTCGTCGTGCGGCCGGGCGGCCCGGAGGCGACCCGCGTCGAACCGTCGACGGTCCGCGAGGCGCGGCAGATGGCCGCCGATCCCCGCGCGCGCCTGTTCGTCCTCTTCCTCGACACCTACCACGTGGAGGGTGCGGCGGGCCTCCAGGTGCGAGCGCCGCTGCTGCGACTACTGAACCGGGCGATCGGCCAGGACGACCTGGTGGCCGTGATGACCCCCGAGATGTCCGGTGCGGCCGTCACCTTCACGCGCCGGGCCGGCGCCATCGAGGAGCTGCTCGACCGCTACTGGGAATACGGCAAGCGGAACCGGCGTGTGGGCCTCGACCCCGACGAGGAGATGTACGACGCGTGCTATCCGTCCGACTCGGTCTCGCAGGGCGGCCTGTCGGACATCGCGCGGGAGATGATCGAGCGCCGCCGCGAGAAGATGACGCTCGACGCGCTCGAGGACCTCGTCATTCACCTCGAGGGCCTGCGCGACGAGCGCAAGGCGATCCTGGTGATCAGCGAGGGGTGGGCGCTCTACCGGCCCAACCCCAACCTGGCGCGCCCGATCCGCGGGCGTGCGCCCGGGAGGCCCCAGGTTGGAGTGGGCCCCGACGGCCGGTTGCGCTCGGGCGACCTGGGACGTTCGGCGACCGGCGACATGGAGCGCTGCGACCAGGACCGGATTCGCCTCGCGCACGAAGACCACGAGCAGCAGTTCCGCCGACTGCTCGACCTCGCCAACCGGGCCAACGCCACCTTCTACCCGGTCGATCCGCGCGGCCTGCCGGTGTTCGATCGCCCCATCGGGGCACCAGGGGTCGCGCCCTCGCCGAGGGCCGACCAGGAGCATGCTGCGGGGGCGGCTCGAGACGCTTCGCAACGCTGGCGTCCGCGACCGACGGCATCGCCGTGCTGAACAGCAACGACATCGACGCGGGCCTGCGGCGGGTCGTGGACGACCTGACCTCGTACTACCTGATCGGCTACTACTCGACCAACACAAGGCTCGACGGCCGGTTCCGCGAGGTCAGGGTGGGCGTGAAGCGCCCGGGCGTGAGCGTGCGGACCCGGCGCGGCTACCTCGCGCCGACGCGAGAGGAGGTCGAAGCGCGGACGAAGGCGGGGAAGGGCGAGGCGGCTGAATCCAGCCCCGCCTCAGCGGCCATCGCCGCGCTGGGGAGGCAGCGCTCCAACGCCGTCGTCCACGTGGCAGCCGGCTACGAGTGGCTGACCGGTGAGGGTGCGCCGCAAGGTGCGGCGCTCTGGCTCGTCGCCGAGCTCGACACGGCGGCCAGCCGGCGCGACGAGCAGTGGAAGGAAGGGGCGGACGTGATCGTGGCGCTCTCGGGGGGCGATCTCGACCCGGTCGAGAGCCGGCACGCGCTCTCGGTGGCGGCGCGCGCCCTTCGCATCCGGCTGCCAGCCGGGCCTTCAAGGCCCCTTGGGCCCGGGGACTACACGGTGCGCGTCACGTCGCGGCCGGCGGGAGGGGCGCTCTCCGCCTCGGAGGTCGTGCACGTGACCGTGCCGCCATTGCCCGGGGCGGGACGGCTGGCCACCGGCAACCCGCGCCTGCTGCGGCGGGGGCCGTTCTCCGGGGCGGGGTGGCAGCCGACCGGTGACGTCCGCTTCCGGCGGCAGGAGCGGGTGAGAGTCGAGATCCCGGTCGTGGGCGCATTCTCCGGCAGCGTGACGCGACTGCTCGACCGCAACGGCAGTCCGCTCAACATCCCGGTCGCGCCGCTTTCGCCGGCCGCATCGAGCGACGCCCCGGCCGTGGGCGGGGAAGTCACGCTCGCCCCGCTCGCCGCTGGCGACTACCTGCTGGAGACGACGATCGACCACGCGGGCGGGGCGGAGAAGGTGCTGACGGCGTTTCGAATCATCACGGGCTAGCCTCCGATCGTGAAGCTGAGCGTGACCGGCGCCAGCGCCTGCCCGTCGGCGCCGCGGATCCCTTCCCGCAACTCCACTCGCACCGTCCGATAGCGCTCGAACGGCTGCTCGAAGGCCAGGTGCAGCACGCGGTTGGTCGGGTCGAATCGCGCCTTGAAGGCGATCGGCGCCCCCTCCTGGCCGACGTAGGCGACGACGACGTGCTTGTCGAGCGTGTCGGGGTCGAGATCGCGCGAGAACTGGATCCTCACTGGCGAGGTGGGCGGGACGTCGATGTCCTCGTTGGACGGCACGCTGAAGATCACCTCGGGGGGAGGCGCGGGCGCGAGGGCGGGTGGGGGAGCGGGTGGAGGCTCCTGCGCGCGCGCCGTCGTTCGATCGAGCTTCGCCGCCTCGACCCAGGCGAGGCCATTGCCGACCCGCACCGTCCCGGTCACCTCGAGCCACTGCCCGGTATCGACCCGTGCGTCGGGATTGAGGCGCCAGCCGCGCCCACGCGGCTCCACTCCCGTCACCCACACGGCACCGCCGGCGGCCCTCAGGACGAACTCGTGCCGTCCCACGCGCGGAGCCTGAGCGAGGTCGCCGTACAGGTTCCGGCCTCCGAACTGCCCGGCGACCGTCAGCGCCTGGCCGTCGTAGCGCTCGGGGTCGAGCGCGAGCTGCCGCAGGGTCGGCGTGGACGTGGGGGGGGCGGGCGCGACGGCGTTGGTGACGGTCAGCACCAGCATCTCTCCCTGTGCGGGCCAGCGTTCGCCCGCGCGCTCGGTCACCCACGCCGGCAGGTTCACGCCGGTCACCTGCGGATCGTCCGGGCTGAACCGGCCCACGTCCCAGAAGTGACCCCGCACCTCGACCATCCCGTCGGGCACGCGGTCGTCTGTCACCCGCAGCCAGATGCCGCGCTCCTCGCCGCCGCGCGGCGCCAGCCGCGCGTGGCCGCGGTCGTCGCTCCGGGCCTCGCCGCGCACCACCACCTGGCGCTGGTGATAGAAACCGGGATAGGTGGTCAGAGCGGTGATCGTGGTTGCCGCGGGGAACGCCTCGCGGGGGCCTTGCGCGGGGAGAGGGACGACCAAGCCCACGGCAAGCAGGCAGACGCCGACAGAAATCCTGAGGAGAGCGTGCACCAGGCAATTGTACGGTGGGATGGCGACGATAATCGTTCGGGACGAATTTCATTTTCTGCCACCGCTGGAGCCCGGGTGGCAGAAAATGAAATTCGTCCCGAACGGTCTATCCCTACATCACCGCGGTCGGCGGAGGCGGTTCGTCCGGGTCGCCTGCCTTCGTCAGCGGCACGTAGATCAGGTACCAGGCCAGCACCGCGAACACCACCAGCGCCATCCACGGCGCCAGCCCGCCAAGGTCGATCACCGGGAACCGGTGGTCGGCCCGCCACCCGATCACGGCGGCAATCAGCAGGCCGATGAGCGCCTCGCCGGCGATCAGGCCCGACGCCGCCAGCACCCCGGCGTTCTCCACCCGGGCATGCTGCGCCGCGTTGTAGGACCGGGCCGCCGCCCGCCGCATGACCGCCCACTTCAGCGCCCCCCCCATGAAGATGGCGAAGGTCGTCTCGAGCGGCAGGTACATCCCGACCGAGAAGAGCATCGGCGAGCGCACCTTGATCAGGATCATCGCGATGCCCATCGCGATGCCGACGATGACCAGCGGCCACGCCATCTCGCCGCCGACGATGCCCTGGGACAGGGCGGCCATCAGGCCGGCCTGCGGCGCCGAGTAGTTGGGGCCGCCGAACCCGCCGCGCCGGCCCGAGCTGCGCCACGTCGGAGGTGTGCATGATGTAGAACGGCCAGAAGAGCACGAGGCCGGCGAACACCACGCCGATGATGTCGCCGACCTGCATCTTCCACGGCGTGCCGCCGAGGATGTGCCCGACCTTCAGGTCCTGCAGCATCTCGCCGGCCACCGCCGCCGACACGCAACCGACTGCCGCCACGCCCAGGGCGGCCATCACGCCCCGCGCCCCCGCCATCCCCGCGAGCACCATCGTCAGGGCGGCCACGATCGTCGTCGCCAGCGTGAGACCCGAGATCGGGTTGTTCGACGACCCGATGATGCCGACGAGGTTGCCCGAGACGGCGGCGAAGAAGAAGCCGGTGACCAGGATCACCATCCCGGCCATCACGGCCGCGTGGATCGCGCCGGTGAAGTAGTAGTAGAGCGCCACCATCAGCAGCAGCACGCCGACGATGCCGACACCCACCGTGCGGAAGGAGAGGTCGCGCTCGGTGCGCAGCGTCGGCGCCGACGAACCGGCCGCCTTCCGGACGTCCGCGATTCCGCGCTGCACGCCGAGGATCAGGTTCCTGCGCATCTTCCACAGCGTGTAGCATGGCGCCGACCAGCATGCCGCCCACCGCGATCGGCCGGACGATCGAGCGGTAGATGTGGCCGGTCAGGGCCGCCCAGTTGGCCGGGTCGTCGGGGCCGCCGTAGGCGCCGATCATCGACGGCCCGATGAAGTAGACCAGCAGCGGCACGAACAGGCCCCAGGCCAGCAGGCCGCCGGCGAAGTTCAGCGCCCCCAGCTCGGGGCCGATGATGTAGCCGACGCCGAGGTAGGCCGGGGTAGCCGCGGGCCAGGTGAAGGTCGAGACGCCGCCGGCCGCCACCGTGCGATCGCCCGCCAGGCGGACGAACCCGTCGCGCAGCTTGCCGACCTCCACCTGGAACCGGTTCACCGACGTGAAGATCCCGAGGCCGTCGAAGGTCTCGGCGTCGGTGCGGCCGAGCAGGCGGATGAGCGCGCCGACGCCCATCGCCCGGAACAGCTGCATCGCCGCCTCGGAGCCGCGCTGGCCGGCCTTGTGGATCTCGCTGGCGGCCACCGACTCGGGGAAGGGCAGCGACGGGTCCTCGACCATCACGCGGCGCAGGATCGTCACGATGAAGATCCCGAGAATGCCGCCGAGGATCATCAGCGACGACGACAGCACGTACTGCTGCCACAGCGGCATCACCGGCACGCCCTCGGGGCGCGCCACCCCGGCCACCCCGAAGTCGAAGTAGTTCAGGATGACGAAGGCCGGGATGGTGAAGGCGGCGCCGGCAGCCACCGACTCGCCGATCGATCCGACCGTCCGGGCGAAGTTCTCCTCGAGCACGCTGCCCTTGAACAGGCGCAGCACGGCCATGCCGATGACGGCCGCCGGGTACGTGGCGGCAATCGTCATCCCGGCGCGCAGCCCGAGGTAGGCGTTGGCCGCGCCGAGCACGACGCACATGACGAGGCCGAGCAGCAGCGCCCGCATCGTGAACTCGGACATGCGTCGAGTCGGCGGACACGAGCGGCCGGAATTCCGCGGGACCAGGCTGGTCGGAACGATGGCTGCTGTCATGAGGCGCGAATCTTAGCATGCCTTGACGAGTGGCTGAGCGGTTCCGTACAATCGAAATACACTGTGAAAACGAGTCGCCACGCCCCGAGCGGTCCCACAGGTCTCCGAGCTGACCACCAACCGGCTGTCGATCTACCTGCGCTGCCTCGACGCGCTGCAGGCCGACGGCGTCCGCGACGATCTCGTCGCAGGCCCTCGCGGCGCAGCTTCCACCTGAACGCGGCGCAGATCCGGAAGGACCTCGCGTGGTTCGGCGAGTTCGGCGTGCGCGGCGTCGGCTACCCGGTCGAGGAGCTGGCCGCCCACTTGCGCGGGATCCTCGGTCTCGGCGCGCCGATCCGGGTGGCGGTGATCGGCGCCGGGCTACCTGGGCCAGGCGCTCGCCGACTACCCGGGGTTCCCGCGGGACGGGTTCGAGCCGGTGGCGCTGTTCGACAGCGCCCCGTCGAAGGTCGGCGAGCAGTCGCGGGGCGGCGTGCCGATCTACCACATCCGGCGCCTCAAGGGGGTCGTGCGCCGCGAGCGGATCCGGATCGCGATGATGGCGGTCCCCGCCGGGGCCGCGCAGCAGGTCGTGAACCAGGCCGCGGCCGCGGGCATCGGGGCCATCCTGAATTTCGCCCCGGGGGCCGTGGTGGCCCCGCCAGGCGTCAAGCTGCGGAACGTCGATCTCACCGTCTCCCTCGAGAGCCTGGCCTATCACCTCGCAAAGCGACACGATGCCAACCAGGGGTAAGCGCCGCGAGACGCGCCGGCTCTCGCACGTGGACGAGGAGGGCCGCGTGCGCATGGTGGACGTCAGCCGCAAGGACGTGACCGCGCGCGAGGCGGTGGCCCGCGGGCACATCTCGCTCGGCCGCGCCGCGGCAGAGCAGATCCGGAGCGGGCGTGTCGCGAAGGGGGATCCGCTGCAGGCGGCGCGCCTGGCCGGGATCATGGCGGCCAAGCGCACGGGGGAGCTGATCCCCCTGTGCCACCCGCTCCCGATCTCGCACGTCGAGGTCACGCTGCTGAGGGTGGACGACGGCTACGACATCGAGGCGCGGGTGCGCACCGCCGCGCGGACGGGCGTCGAGATGGAGGCGCTCACCGCGGTCAGCGTGGCGGCCCTCACGATCTACGACATGCTCAAGGCGGTGGACAAGCGGATGGTCATCGGCGACATCCGCCTGATGGAGAAGCGCGGCGGCCGGTCCGGGGAATGGCGGCGGTGAAAGTCGACCGGGACGCGGGGTACTGACGGCCGCCGGGCTTTCCTGTAGAATCCGCGATCTTGTGACACCTCCTGATATATCGACCCTGGCCACCCTGCCGTTTCGCGTGCGCGACCGGTCGCCCAAGCCGGTCCTCGTCGGCCGCTGCCACGAAGGCGGGTGCACGTCGCTCTCGTCCCAGGAGTTCGTCGAAGGGGTCCGCGCCCTCAGCCTCGGGCTCACGGCGCTCGGCCTGCGCCGCGGCGACCGAGTCGCGATCATCAGCGACAGCCGGCCCGAGTGGGTGATGACCGACCTGGCGGTGCTCTCCGCTGGCGGCGTGACCGTGCCGATCTACCCAACGCTGTCGGCGCCGCAGGCGCGCTTCATCCTCAAGGAGAGCGGCTGCCGGATCGCCGTCGTCTCCAACGCCGCGCAGGTGACGAAGCTGAACGAGGTGGTGCGCGAACTCCCCGACCTCGAGGCCATCGTGGCGATGGACGGGGAAGCGGTCACGCCGCGGGTGCGCGGCCTGTCGCTGGCGGACGTGAGCGCGTGGGGCCGGGCGCAGCTGGCCTCCGATGCCGGGGCGGCGAGCCGGTACGAGGAGCTGGCCCGGGCGGTGGCCCCATCCGACCTGGCCACCATCGTCTACACGTCCGGGACCACGGGCGATCCCAAGGGCGTGATGCTGTCCCACGCGAACATCGTCTCGAACCTGCTGGCCACCATCGGCTGGATCGGCCTCGAGCCGGGCGACGTGGCGCTCTCGTTCCTGCCGCTGAGCCACGTGTTCGAGCGCCTGGTCCTCTTCCGGTTCCTGTACGACGGGGTGACCGTCTACTTCGCTGAGGCGTTGACGACGGTCGCGCGCGACCTGGGGCAGGTGAGGCCGACGATCATGACGGGGGTGCCCCGCGTGTTCGAGAAGGTGCACGCGGCGATCCTCGACGTGGTGGGAAAGATGCACGGGCCGCGGCGGGCGCTGGCCGACTGGGCGCTGGCGGTCGGGCTCGAAACGGCACGCCTCGACTTGGCCGGACGGCCGATTCCCGCAATCCGGCGCGTCCAGCGGGGCCTGGCGGACCGCCTGGTGCTCGGCAAGATGCGGGCGCGGATGGGCGGCCGCCTGAAGTTCGTCGTCTCGGGCAGCGCGCCCTTGTCCACCAAGGTGGGCGAGTTCTTCTTCTCGATCGGCCTGCCGATCCTCGAGGCGTACGGCCTCACCGAAACCTCGCCCGGCATCACCGGCAACCCGCCGGATGCGCCGCGCCTGGGAACGGTCGGGAAGCCGCTCCCCGGGGTGGAGGTGGGGATCGCCCCCGACGGAGAGATCCTCGTCCGCGGGCCGAACGTGATGCAGGGCTACTACCAGCGGCCCGAGGCGACCTCCGAGGTGCTGGTGGACGGCTGGCTGCGAACGGGCGACATCGGCGAGCTGTCACCCGACGGCTACCTCACCATCACGGACCGCAAGAAGGACCTGATCGTCACCTCGGGGGGGAAGAAGATCGCGCCGCAGCCGCTCGAGAACCAGCTGAAGACCGACCCGCTGGTGGCCGAGGCGGTCCTGATCGGCGAGCAGCGGAAGTTCCCGGCGGCGCTGATCGTCCCCGATTTCGCGCGGCTCGTCGAGTGGGCCTCGCGGGTGGGACTGCCGGGGACGCTCAGCCGGGACGAGCTGGTCGGGCGGCCCGAGGTTCAGCGCCTCTACCAGGACATCCTCGACCGGCTGAACGAGTCGCTGGCGCAGTTCGAGCGCGTGAAGCGCTTCGTGGTGCTGCCGTCGGAGTTCACAATGGAGCGCGGCGAACTGACGCCGACCATGAAGGTGCGCCGCCAGGTCGTCGAGCAGCGCTGGAAGGCGGCCATCGACACGTTGTACGAATGGCCCATCAGGGGCTAGGAAGCGCCCGGGCCCCTCACCCCTGTCAGAACACCGTGGCCTGCGCGACCGGCCACCAGCGCACCTGCACCTTGCCGATGATGTACTTCTTCGGCACCAGGCCCCAGTGGCGGCTGTCGGAGCTGTTGTTCCGGTGGTCGCCCATCACGAAGTAGTACCCCTCCTGGATCACCTGCGGGCCCCAGTCGTCGTGACTGCGGTACTCGACCGGCACGTAGTCGTCGTGGATCGGCACGTCGTTGACGTAGACCCGGCCGTCCACGATCCGGACGAAGTCCCCCTCTTCGGCGATCACCCGCTTGACGAACGACTTGTCGGGGTTCACCGGGTAGTACAGCATCACGATGTCCCCGCGCCGCGGCGCGGCGAGGAAATAGATCAGCTTGTTGACGATGAGCCGGTCCTGGTCTTCGAGCGTCGGGGCCATGCTCATGCCTTCGACCCGGGCGACCTGGAAGCCAAAGGTCACGATCAGCGTGGCGTAGACCGCGGCCGAGGCCACGGTCCTCACCCAGGCGACCGCCTCGGCGCGGACCCGCTGGACGGTGGCGGCCCGACGGGCTCGGGCGGCGGGACCGCTCGATGGACGGTGAACCGGAGGGGCGGGGACGGGCGGCATCAACGACCCCGGCTCGGCCGGGACTGGGCCGGACGCCTCCCAGGGCAGCCAGGGCCCGGCCGCCACGGCCGGGGCTACAGCTTCAGGTAATCCCGCAGCCGACGGGTCTGCGACCGGCTCACCGGGATCTCCGTGCCCTTCCCGTCCTTCATCCTGAGGATGTAATTCCTGCTGAACCAGGGGACTATCTCCTTGATCTTGTTGATGTTAACCAGGTGGGACCGGTGGACCCGCCAGAAAACGTCCGGGTCGAGCCGTCCCTGCAGCTCGTCGAGGGTCCGGTAGTTCGAGGTCCCCGACAGCTGTCCGGTTACTATCGTTATCGTATCTCCATTCACGGACGCATAGATCACATCATCGGTCTGGACCAGCAGGAAGCGATCCCCCACCTTGACCGCGACCTGTCCGCGGCGCCGGGGGGCGCCGCCCATCAATCTGACGATCTTCTCGAGCTGTTCGTTCAGCGGGCCGGCGGGCTGCAGGCGGCGGCGCGCCCGCTGGACGGCGTGCTCGAGGCGTTCCGGTTCGACCGGCTTGAGGAGGTAGTCGACGGCGTTCACCTCGAACGCCTCGATGGCGTACTGGTCGAAGGCGGTGACGAAGATCACCTGGCCGGGGGCCTCGCGGGCGAGGAGACTCCGTGCCACCTCGAAGCCGCCGAGGCCTGGCATCTGGATGTCGAGGAAGATCACGTCCGGGTGGAGGCGCTCGGCGGCCTCGAGGGCCTCGATGCCGTTGCCGGCCTGGCCGACCACCTCGACCTCCTCGAGCTGGTCGAGCAGGAAGCACAGTTCCTCGCGGGCCAGCTGCTCGTCGTCCACCACGAGGGCGCGCATGTTCCTCCACTGGCAAGACCGACGCCTCGCCCGACGTCAGGACTTCATCGCGACCGCCATCTCGGGGATCTCCAGGCGGGCGCAGGTACCGCGTCCCTCCTCCGAGGTCAGGTGCAGCGCGGAGTGATCGCCGTAGGTCACCCTGAGCCGCTCGCTCACGTTGCTGAGGCCGATACCCGCCGTCAGGGCGGCCTCGAGCTCGCCGGGCGTCATGCCCACGCCGTCGTCGGCGACCTCGATGATCGACCGGCCGTTCTGCCGGAATGCCCTGAGCGACACCGTCCCGCCGCCGATCTTCCTGGTCAGTCCGTGTTTGATCGAGTTCTCCACGAGCGGCTGCAGGATCATGCTGGGGACGATCGCGTCGAGCGCCTCCGGTTCGACCTGCTTCTCGACGCGCAGCTGCGTGCCGAAGCGCACCGCCTCGATGGCCAGGTACCGGTCGATCGTGTCGAGCTCCTCGCGCAGGGTCACGAACTGGTCCCGGCTCTGCAGCCGTTCGCGAAGCAGGCTCGAGAGCTTCGCGATCAGCTCGCGCGCCACCTCGGGTTGCGAACGGACCAGCGAGGAAATCGAGTTCAGCGCGTTGAACAGGAAGTGGGGGTTGATCTGGCTCGAGAGCGTCTGGAGGCGCGCCGCCATGAGCAGCTTCTCCTGCTCGATCAGGCGGTGCTCGATGCGGGCGTTGTCCCAGATCTTGATCGGGATCGCGACGCCGAGCACCGTGGCGAGGATGGTCGCCAACGTCTCCCAGAAGCCGCGTGGCTCCATGCTGAACAGGTACGCGGTGCCGATGCGGCGGGTGATGGCGAGGCGCAGGAACTCGAAGCCGACCGGGACGGCGAAGAGCACGACCTGCCAATCCACCTGCAGGCGGCGCGCCAGCTTCCAGAAGCGCTCGTGCAGGCTGGTGAAGACGAAGGGGGAGAAGCGCCACACGGCGTCGCGCGGGCAGAGCGCGCCGAAGCCGCCGCCCGCGAACCCGCACCCGACGGCGAAGGGCAGCGCCGCGAACTCGCCGGCCAGCAGCGGCGGGACGCCGGCGAGGAAGCCGACGAGGCCGCCGGCGTAGGGGCCCGCGATCAGCCCCGCGACGAGGCTGGCCTCGAGCGAGAGGTCGGCGGCCTTGTAGCCCAGGAGCAGCCGCGCGACCACGCCGGCCATCACCGGGATGCCGAGGCTCGCGGCGAACGTCAGGCGCTCGGGCCAGGCCCGCCGGTCGGCGAGCAGGATCGCGCGGAAGCGGGGGTAACGGACCAGCACGATCCCGAGCAGTGCCGCCATCGCCAGCTTGACGACGAGCGTCGTCAGCAGGATCTGCAGCGGCGAGAGCAGCCCGGGTGTGGGTGGCACAGCCGATGCTATGATAAAACGATTCGGGCCCGATCCTCTTCCCCCCGGAGGCTTGCCGATGATTCGCGCGCTGCTGGTCGGCTTCTCGACCACGTTTCGATACCTCTTCCGGAAGCCGGTCACCGTCAGCTACCCCGACGAGAAGCTGCCGATGTTCCCCAAGTACCGGGGGAAGCAGGTGCTGATGCGCGACGAGCAGGGGCTCGAGAAGTGCGTGGCGTGCGGACTCTGCGCCGTGGCCTGCCCGGCCGACGCGATCTACCTCGAGGCGGCCGAGAACGACGGCAGCGTGAAGGCCGGTCCCCGCTACGCGAGCGTCTACCAGATTCACAAGACGCGCTGCATCTTCTGCGGGTATTGCGAGGAAGCGTGCCCCGTCTCGGCGATCTTCATGGGCAAGGACTACGAGCTGGCGGTCTACAGCAAGGACGACTTCGTCTGGGACAAGGCCGACTTGCTCGTGTCACCGTGAGCGCCCACCATTCCTGATGCCCGGTCCATTCCTGCGTGAGCTCGACGCCCGCGTCCTCGTCTGCGACGGCGCGATGGGGACGATGCTGTACGCGAAGGGTGTCTTCGTCAACCGCTGCTTCGAGTCGCTGAACCTCGCACAGCCCGACCTGGTGGCCGAGGTGCACCTGGGTTACGCGCGGGCGGGCGCCGACGTGCTCGAGACGAACACGTTCGGCGCGAACCGGGTGAAACTGGCGTCGTTCGGGCTGGCCGACAAGGTGCGGGCCGTCAACCTGGCCGGCGCGCGAATCGCCCGCCATGCCGCGCGGGAGCAGTGCTTCGTCGCCGGGGCGATCGGGCCGCTCGGCATCCGGATCGAGCCGTGGGGGAAGACCGGCGTGGACGAGGCGGAGCAGTTCTTCCGCGAGCAGGCGGCCGGGCTGCTCGAGGGCGGCGTCGACCTGTTCGTCCTCGAGACCTTCCGCGACCTGACGGAGATCGGCGCGGCGATCGCCGCCGTACGGGGGCTGTGCGACCTGCCGATCGTCGCGCAGATGGCGATCGAGGATCACGGGGACACGCTCGACGGGACCCCGCCCGAGAAGTTCGGCCCCGAGCTGGTGCGCCGCGGCGCGCACGTGGTGGGCGTGAACTGCAGCGTCGGCCCCGCGCCGATGCTCGAGACGATCGAGCGGATCGCCGGCGCCACCGACGCCCCGCTGTCGGCGCAGCCGAACGCCGGCAAGCCCCGGCAGATCGAGGGGCGGACGCTCTACCTCTCGTCGCCCGAGTACGTCGCCTCCTACGCGCGGCGCTTCATCGCCCATGGCGTCCGCCTGGTCGGCGGCTGTTGCGGCACGACGCCCGAGCACATCCGGCAGATCAAGCTCGCCGTCGGGGCGGCGACGCTCAAGCCCGCCCGGCCCGTCTCGGGGGCCGCGCCCGCGGCGGTTGCCGACCCCGGCACGGCGCCAATCCCCCGCGAGGACAAGTCGCGCCTGGCGCACGCCCTCGCGCGCGGCACCTTCGTGCACCTGGTCCAGCTCGACCCGCCCCGCGGCCACGAGGCAGCCGCGACCGTCGAGGAGGCGCGCGCGCTGAAGATCCGCGGGGTCGACGCCATCAACGTCCCCGACGGCCCGCTGTCGGTCGCGCGGATGAGCGCGCTGTCGGTGGCGGTGCTGATCGAACAGCAGGCGGGGGTCGAGTCGCTGATGCACTACGCCTGCCGCGACCGCAGCCTGCTCGGCATGCAGGCCGACCTGCTGGGCGCCCACGCCATGGGCGTGCGCAACGTGCTGCTGGTGTCGGGCGACCCGCCCCGCCGCGGCGACTACGCGTTTCCGAGCGGGCTCCACGAGGTGGACTCGATCGGCCTGACGAACGTGGTGAGCCGGCTCAACCGCGGCCTCGACCTGGGCGGGGAACGGCTGGAACGCCAGACGGCGTACCACATCGGGGTGGCGGTGAACCCCACCGCGCTCGACCCCGACGAGGAGTTGCGGCGGCTCGCCTTCAAGGTCGAAGCGGGCGCCGAGTTCGCGATCACCGCGCCGGTCTTCGACGTGCCGGCCTTCGGGCGCTTCATGGACCGCGCCGAGCGGCTCGGCATTCCGATTATCGCCGGCATCTGGCCGTTCGACAGCGCCCTCAACGCCGAGTTCATGGCGAACGAGGTGCCCGGCGTCCAGGTCCCCGAGGCGCTGCTGCGCCGGATGGCGCGGGCGGACGGGCGGGCGGCGGCTGCCGAGGAAGGCGTGGCGATTGCCAGGGAGATTGCGGTGGCCATCCGGCCGCGCGTGCGGGGCCTGCAGATGGGGAACGCATCGGGGCGCCTTTCCCAGGTCCTGCAGGTGTTCGACGTCCTGACGTCGGAAGGGCCAGGCCTGCTATAGTAATAGGCTTGGCCGTCAGGCGCGGGACGCGGGGGGGCGCCGGCGCACGGCCGATGGAGACGGGAATGGCCTTATTCGAGCCGAGCGACAGGCGGCCGCACGACGAGTTCATCTCCTCGTCGGATGCCGCCACGCGGGCGCTGTCGGTGACCGCGGTCGAGAACGATTTCGTCGCCCGGGTGTACGAGAATCTGTCATCGGTTTACGACTGGGTCTTTGGCCCGACGCTCCACCCCGGCCGCCTCCAGGCCCTGCGGCGGATGGGCATTCGCGAGGGGGACCGGGTGCTCGAGGTGGGTGTGGGCACCGGCATCAACGCCTCCCTCTACCCCCGAACCTGCTCGGTGACCGGCGTCGACCTCTCCGACTCGATGCTCGAGAAGGCGCGCGAGCGCGTGGCTCGCAAGGAACTCACCAATGTGCGCTTGCTGCAGATGGATGCGGCCAGCCTGACCTTTCCCGACAACGCCTTCGACATCGTGTACGCGCCGTACCTGGTGAGCGTGGTGCCCGACCCCGTGCAGGTGGCGTGCGAGATGCGCCGCGTCTGCCGCCCCGGCGGGCGCGTCGTCATCCTCAACCACTTCCGCAGCCCGAATTTCCTGCTGTCGCGCGCCGAGCGGCTGATCTCCCCCTTCACGGTGCACATCGGCTTCAAGGCCGACCTCGACCTGCCCGCGTTCCTCGCGCAGGCCGAGCTGCACCCGGTGTCGATCGAGAAGGTGAACCTGCCGCGGATCTGGTCGCTGGTGACGTGTATCAAAGAATAGGGGCTAGGGGCTAGGGGCTGGGGGCTAGGGCGACCCCCTTGAATGGCTCTTCGATCGACTCGCTCTGCGGGGTCATCAGCTCGGCGCCGTTGGCCGTGATGACCATGTCGTCTTCGAGGCGCACGCCGAACTCGCCACGGATGTAGATGCCGGGCTCGTCGCTGAAGGTCATCCCGGGCGCCAGCGCGAGCGACCGCGTCCACCCGAACATGTTGTTCTTCGCCAGGTACGGCCACTCGTGGCCGTCCATCCCGATGCCATGCCCGATCCGGTGCGTGAAGTACCGGAAGCCCGGGCCGTAGCCGGCCTCGGCGATCAGCTCGCGCGCCGCGGCGTCCACCGCCTCGAGCGGGGCACCGGGCCGGGCCGCGGCCAGCGCGGCCTGCTGCGCGCGGTGCACGATCCCGAAAACCTGCTTCATCTTGTCCGTGGCCTTGCCGAGCACGAACGTGCGGCTGATGTCCGAGCTGTACCCCTCGACCGAGCAGCCGCCGTCGATGAGGATTGTCGTGCCCTCCCGAATCACCTGCGGCGTCGCCGAGCCATGGGGCAGGGCGCTGTACTCGCCGACCTGGACGCCGGCGCCCCCCTGGAAGCCGAGGCGGGCGTGGGCCTGGCTGATGAGTCCCGCGAAATCGGCCTGCGTCATGCCGCCGCGGAGCCCGGCGAAGGCGGCCGCGTAGGCCTTCAGCGTGACCCGGTTCGCGAGGCGCATCAGCTCGATCTCGTGCGCCGTCCTTCACCATCCGGCACCCCGCGGTCACCGGCGTGGCGCTCACGATCGCCAGGGCCGGTGAGGCGGCCGCCAGCGCATCCGCGAAGGTGAAGTAGGTCTTCTCCTCGATGCCGAGGCGGCCGGCCGCCAGGCCGCGGTCCCTGAGTGCCGACGCGGCCAGCGCGTACGGGTCCTCGTCCTCGTGCCAGGTGCGAACGTGGGCGCCGCTGCCGCCGAACGGCCCTGCGGCGGCCTGCTCCCGTGCGCGGTCCTCCTCGAACGCCGGGCAGACGTAGAACGGCTCTCCCTTGGCCGGCAGGAACATCAGGAACAGCCGCTCGCTGTTCCACCAGCGGATGTTGCTGAAGTAGACGAGCGACGTGCCGCCCATCATCGCGATCGCATCCAACCGGTGCTCGGCCATCAGCCGGCGCGCCCGCTCCACCCGGTCGAGCCGTTCCCGGTTCGTGATCGGAGCGGCCAGCCCGCGCATGGACTGCAGTGCCGCGATCGACGGCGGCACTGGGACGGGTGACGAGGACTGCGCCAGCGACGAGGCGGGCAGCACCGCGGCGCCCGCCGCGAGGGTGGTGGACTGGAGGAAGGCGCGACGTGTCGGCATGATCGCGCATTCTTGCACAGATGAGTGTCACGCTGCATCCGTGTGTACAATCCCCCAATGGTGCCTGCGGTCGCCTGGTACATCAGCGGGCATGGCTTCGGCCACGCCTCGCGCCAGATCGAGATCATCAACGCGGTCCGCGCCACCCGGCCTGGCCTGCCGATCGTCGTCCGCACCAGCGCCAAGCCGTGGATCTTCGACCTGACGCTCCGATCGCCGGTTGACCTGCAGCAGGTCGAGTGCGACACCGGGGTGGCGCAGATCGACAGCCTGAGGCTCGACGAGGCCGAAACGCTGCGGCGGGCAGGCGAGTTCTACGCAAACTTCGAGCGGCGCGCCGGCGAAGAGGCGGCGTTCCTCCGGGCGGCCGGGTCGACGCTCGTGGTCGCCGACATCCCGCCGCTCGCCATCGCGGCCGCCCGCCGGGCGGGGGTGCCGGCGATCGCGATCGGCAACTTCACCTGGGACTGGATCTACGAGGCCTACGAACCGGAGCGCGCCGGCCTGCCCCACCTGGTGCCCATGATCAAGGAGGCGTGCGCCGGGGCGTCGCGGTACGTGCGCCTGCCGATGTGGGGCGGCTTCGAGATGGCGCCGCCGGACCTGACGGTGGACGCCCCGCTGGTCGCCAGGCGCTCGTCGCGGGCCCCGGCGGAGACGCGGGCGGCGCTGGGTCTCCCCGCCGACCGCCGCCTGGTGCTGCTCTCGTTCGGTGGCCACGGCCTCGAGAATCTCGCCACCGCCGCGCTTGGCGGCCTCGGCCCCGAGTACCTGGTGGTCGTTACCGGGCATCTGCAGCTGGCCCAGGCGGCGCGCGCCGCGGGCGAGGCGGTGGCGGTGCTCGACGAGCGGGCGCTCTACGACGCCGGCTGGCGGTACGAAGACCTGGTCGCGGCCTCGGATGTCGTGCTCACCAAGCCCGGCTACGGGATCATCGCCGAGTGCGCCGCCAACGACACCGCGATCCTCTACACCTCGCGCGGGCACTTCGTCGAGTACGAGGTGCTCGTGCAGGAGATGCCCACCTACGTGCGCTCCCAGTTCATTCCGCAGGAGGCGCTCTTCGCCGGCGACTGGCGCGCGTACCTCGAGGAGCTCCTGGCACAGGACCGCCCCGAGCCGGCGGACGTCAGCGGTGCGAAGGTGGCGGCCGATCTGATCCTGCAGGCCTGCAGCTGACCCCGAAGCTTCCTCACCAACGCTCACGCGGTTTCACTCGACGGGTTCGGGGGCGGGCAGCGCCACCCGCAGCACGTCCTCGATCGTCGAGGCCGGCACGAACGTCATCGTCTTGCGCACCTCCTCGGGCAGCTCGGCCAGATCGGGCTGGTTGCGCTCGGGCAGCATGAAGGTGCGTGATGCCGTGGCGCCGGGCCGCGAGCACCTTCTCGCGGATGCCGCCGACCGGCAGCACGAGGCCGCTCAGCGTGATCTCGCCGGTCATCGCGACGTCCTGCTGCACCGGCTCGCTCGCGGACGGCCGACAGGATCGCCGTGGCCATCGTCACGCCGGCCGACGGACCGTCCTTCGGGATGGCGCCCGCCGGCACGTGGACGTGCAGGTCGTGGCTCGTCGAGGAACGCCGGGTCGATGCCGAGCTCGCGGGCGTTCGCGCGGATGTGGCTGACCGCCGCGCGCGCCGACTCCTGCATCACGTTGCCCGAGCTGGCCGGTCAGCGATCAGCGTTGCCCTTGCCGCCCGGGCAGCAGCGTCGCCTCGACGAAGAGCACGTCGCCGCCGGTCTCGGTCCACGCCACGCCGGTGGCGACGCCGGGGCGCGAGGTGCGGAACGCGACCTCGCCGTGAATGCGCGGCGGGCCGAGGTAGTCCGGCAGGTCGCGGCGTCGACGGCCTGCGATGTCGCGCCTCTGGCCGCGCCGCGCCTGCCGGTGGCCACGCGCGCCGCCACCTTGCGCGCGATCGTCGCCGATCTGGCGCTCGAGGTTCCGCACGCCCGCCTCGCGCGTGTACTGCGCGATCACTCCCCGCAGCGCCTCGTCCGTCGAGATCGAGCGCGCCGGCCGGCGAGGCCGTGCTCGGCGAGCTGGCGCGGGATCAGGTAGCGGCGCGCGATGTGCAGCTTCTCCTCCTCGGTGTAGCCGGCGAGCGAGATGACCTCCATGCGGTCGAGCAGCGCCGGGTGGACCGGTGCCGAGCTGGTTCGCCGTCGCGATGAACAGCACGCGCGAGAGGTCGAAGTTCGACCTCGAGGTAGTGGTCGCGGAACG
The DNA here is from genome assembly GCA_963813585.1 of uncultured Acidobacteriota bacterium. GTDB lineage: Bacteria > Acidobacteriota > Vicinamibacteria > Vicinamibacterales > Fen-181 > JARKSS01. The sequence goes on along the minus strand of CAWEZL010000001.1, from coordinate 3,643,223 downwards.
TGTTGTTCTGCGCCGGGTCGAGCACCTCGAGCAGCGCCGCCGCCGGGTCGCCCTGGAAGCCGACGCTCATCTTGTCGATCTCGTCGAGCATGAAGACCGGGTTCGCCGAGCCGGCCTGCTTCAGCGCCTGGATGATGCGGCCCGGGCAGCGCGCCGATGTAGGTGCGGCGGTGGCCGCGGATCTCCGCCTCGTCGCGCACGCCGCCGAGCGAGATGCGCACGAACTTCCGGTTCATCGCGCGCGCGATCGACTGGCCGAGCGACGTCTTGCCGACGCCGGGCGGCGCCGACGAAGCAGAGGATCGGGCCCCTTCATGTCGCCCTTCAGCTTGCGGACGGCCAGGTACTCGACGATGCGCTCCTTGACCTTGTCGAGGTCGTAGTGGTCCTCGTCGAGCACCTGCCGCGCCTCGACCGGGTCGAGGCGGTCCTCGGTGGTCGTCGTCCACGGGCACGTCGAGGACCCAGTCGAGGTAGGTCCGGATCATCTGGTACTCGGGCGAGGCCGGCGTCATCCGCTCGAGGCGATCCACCTCGCGCTCGGCGACCGCGGCGACGTGCTCGGGCAGCTTCGCCTTCTCGATCCGCTCGCGCAGGTCGCCGATCTCGGCGCCCTCCTTCTCGCCGAGCTCCTCCTGGATCGCCTTCAGCTGCTGGCGCAGGTAGTACTGCCGCTGCGCGTCGGTCATCTCCTGCTGCGCCTGCGACTCGATCTTGCCCTTCAGCTCGAGCAGCGAGATCTCGCGGTTCAGCGCGCCGCGACACCGCCTGCAGCTTCGACCAGCAGGCGGTCCTCCTCGAGCAGCTGCTGCTTGTCCTCGGCCTTCATGTCGAGCAGGCTGCCGAGGAGGTAGGCGAGCCGCAGCGGATCGTCGATGCCCATGACGAGGCCGCGCAGTTCCTGCGAGAGGCCGCGACGCGAGGCTCAGCGCCCGGTCGATCAGCTCCCGCAGCGCGCCGGACGTAGGCGTCGACCTCGATCGACTGCTCGCGGTCCTCGGGGCGGGCGGTCAGCGTCGCCGTCAGCCTGACGTGTCGTCGCGCGTGAACAGTCGCCGGTCGCGCGCGCGACAGCCCTTCGACGATGACGTGGACGCCGCCCGAGGGCGCCTTCGCCATCTGGCGGATGACGCCGACGGTGCCGATCGAGTGCAGGTCGTCGGGCTGCGGGTCGTCGGCCTCGGTCTGCTGCAGCGCGAGGAAGAGCATCCGGTCGGCGGCCGAGCGCGCGGTTGATCGACTCGATGGACACCGGGCGATCGACGGCCAGCGGCTGGACGCGTCAGCGGGAACAGCACCGATCGCCGGAGCGGCAGGACGGGCAGTTCGGCCGGCACCTGTTCGAGAGTGTCCGTCGTGGGGGTATCCATGCGACCATTGTCGCACCGTCACTGCATCCGTGCCGAAACGGGCGTTCAGCCGCGCCCGCGGCGGGCGACGGCCGCGGCGAGGGCCCCGGCCAGCAGGGCGGCACCCGTGGCCTCGCGCAGGCCGCGCCGGACGCCGGCGGCCATGGCCGCGTCGATGTCGGCCGGCGGAGCCAGCCCGGCCACGTACCGCTGCTGGTGGTCCACGTACGCCCAGATGGCCGACTTCATCCGGCCGTCGAACACGCCGTTCCACACCACCACCACGATGGCGGCCACCACGAAGGTGGCCCGGCCGCTCCACGGCCACCGGACCCGAGCGCCTTCCCGAAGCATGCCCCTAGCGTATACTCAACAAGCGCGCGGGCGAAGGCCGGCGCGGAGGCCGGCCCTACTCCATGACCTGCAAGCAGTGCGGCACCGAGATCTCCGACAAGGCGCTGGTCTGCTTCCGGTGCGGGGCAGCCACCTTCGAGCCCCGCGTCCGGCCGCCCCAGCAGAAGCGCCGTCCCAACCGGCTGCTGCTCGTGGCCGCGATGCTCGTCCTGATCCTGGCCGCCCTGTTCATGGCCACGGCCGCGGCGGGGCAGACGCCACCCTTGCTGTCCTGGGTCGTCGGGGCGCTTGCCGTCATCGTGGTGGTCTGGTTCCTGTTCGCCCGCCGCCGCCGCTGATCGCATCAGAATGCGGAAAGGCAGACTGATCTATGCCTGGGGGGGCGGCGCGGCGTTCGTGGCCTCGCTCGCGTACTTCGCCTACGCCTTCGGCGTGAGCATGGGCAGAGAGGTGCCCGCCGGAACGCCGGGGGCCGGCGCGCGGGCCATCCTCACCAACGTGGCGCTGTTTGCCGTCTTCGCCGCCCACCACACGGCCTACGCCCGCGAGCGGGTCAAGCGCGGGGTTGCGCAGGCCGTGACGCCCGCCCTCGAGCGCTCGACGTACGTCTGGGTGGCGAGCCTCCTGTTCATCCTCGTGTGCGCCGCGTGGCAGCCGGTCGGCGGAGCGCTCTACGTCCATCACGGCGCGCTCGCCTGGCTGCACCGCGCGGTCGTCGCCGCCGGTGTCGCCCTGACCGCCGCCGGGGCGCTCAGGCTGAAGGCGTTCGACCTGGCCGGCATTTCGCGGGCCCGCGGGAAGGAAGAGGCGAGCGCCTCGATCGTGGCGAGGTGGCCCTACACGCTGGTTCGCCACCCCATCTACCTGGCCTGGCTGCTGATGGTGTTCGGCCCGCCGACCATGACGGCGACGCGGCTCGTCTTCGCGTGCGTCAGCTCGTCCTACCTGGTGCTGGCCGTGCCGCTCGAGGAGCGGCTGCTCGTGAAGCAGTTCGGCGGGGCCTACCGCCGCTACCAGCGGCAGGTGCGGTGGCGGATTGTCCCGCTCGTGTACTGAACGGCCAGCGGCCTGGACCGCTCCTCCGCGTTCCGTCCTCCGCCCACGTCACATCAGCCGCTTCTCAATCGCCGGCAGCGCCTCGAGCAGGACGTCGCCCACGGTCTGCAGGCTGCGGGCGCTGACCTTGTCGAGCGTGTCTCCGGCCGTGTGCCAGGGCGGGTAGTCCTCGGGGCCGTCGATCAGGTTGACGGCCGGGATGCCCGCGCGCAGGAAGGGCAGGTGGTCGTCCTCGACTTGCGTGGTGTCGTCGAGGAAGACGTCGGTTCGCTTGAGGCGCCTCGCCGCGGCCCAGACGATGTCGGTCAGCCAGCGGGTCGAGGACAGTTCGCGGCGGATGTGCAGGTCCCGGTCGCCGATCATATCCACCAGGACCATCGCCCGGATTGGCTTCAGCGTTCCGGCGCGGCGGGCCGCCTCGACGTAGTGACGGCTGCCGTACGTGTTGTCGTTCGCCGTGTACCAATCGACGAAGGCCTCCTCGCCGTCGAAGAAGACGATCTCGGAGGTGAAGGCGTTCTTCCGGTTCTTCAGCACGCGCGCCCACTCGATCAGGAACGCGGTGCTCGAGCCCGCGTCGTTCGCCCCGACGAACCGGAACTCGCGGAACAGCTTCGTGTCGTAGTGGCCGCCGAAGACGATCGTGTCCGGGGACCGCCCGGGGATGGTCGCGACCACGTTGACCATGCGGACCGGCCCGAACGGGGTGTCGGCCGTGAACGCCTGCTCGCGGGCCTCCACGCCCACCACCGCCAGCTGCTTCTTGATGTAGGCGCGCGTCGCTTCGAGCCCGGCCGACCCGGCCGGGCGCGGCCCGATGCCGACCACCTCGCGCAGGTGGGCGTACGCCTTCGAACCGTCGAAGCCGGCCGCTGTCGGCGGCGGAGCCTGCTGGCCGGATGCGCACACGGTCCCTCCCAGGATCCCGAGGGCGAGCACGATCGCGGTGGCGACACCGCGTCTCCTACTCCTGTGGCTTCTCGTCGTCATCGGGGCGCTCCTCGACCCTCTCACCCGGGATGCGGTACCTGCCGTCGGCCCAGTCGGCCAGGTCGAACAGCTTGCAGCGCTCGCTGCAGAAGGGCCGCCACCGGGGATCGGGCGGCCGCTTCCGGCAGTGGACGCAGGGGGGCTCGGACACACCCGGATTCTAGCAGACCTCCCCAGCCGCCGCCGCGGGCGCAGATTCGCGTGCACCGAAGCCGCAAGCCGGGCTATCGTGTGGCAGTCATGCTCACCTCGTCCCGAATCAGGTGCCTGGCGTTCGCCGTCGCGGCGGGCTTGGTGTTCTCATCGGCGGCCGCGAGCCGCGCCGTCGCGCAGGGCTCCGAGCCGGTCGGGAAGGCGGTGCCGCCGGCGTCCCCGGCCTGGAAGATCAGCGGCCTCGCGTTCGGCGACTATTACTACTTCTCCGGGGACCACGACGAAAAGTTCGACGGCCAGTCGGGGTTCTGGCTTCGCCGCGCTTTCTTCACCTATGACCACACCCTCGCGCGGAACGTGGCGATGCGGTTCCGCCTCGAGGCGAACAGCAACGGGAAGATGGCCGGCGGGGCGAACCTGACGCCCTTCCTGAAGGACGCCTACCTGCGATGGACCTACCACGGGTCGCACCAGGCGACCCTCGGCATCCAGCCAACGCCGACCATCGAGACGATCGATGGCGTGTGGGGATTGCGCTACGTCGAGCGGGTCGCGGCCGATCTCTACCGGTTCGACACGACGAGGGACTTCGGCCTGGGCTTCACCGGGGCCCTGAACGGCGCCCGAACGATCCGGTACGCGGCGCAGGTGGGGAACGACTCGGGCACAGCCTCCGAGACGGACGGGAAGCGGGCGGTCCGGTTCGCCGCGCGCTACGACACGAACCCCGGGATCTTCGTGGAGGGCTCGTACTGGCACGCCGACCGGGCGCCCAGGGCCGATCGGCAGGCGTTCCAGCTGTTCGCGGCGTACCGGCAGGCGCGAGGGCGCGTTGGCTTGAACTACGCCTGGCACGAGGTCGAGGCGGCGGGCGGACTGTCCGCAATCGAAACCAACGTGGTGTCGGCGTTCGGCGTCCTGGACGTGAGGCCGGGGAAGGCCTCGGTGTTCGCGCGCCTCGACCGGGTGCTCGACCCGCTCCCCGACGGCAGCACCGACTACCTGCCGATCAGCACGATGTCACCGTTCACCTTCGGCCTCTTCGGCGCCGAGTACCGCCTGCTGCCCTCGGTGTGCTTCTCCCCGAACGTCGAGTTCATCCGGTACGGCGCTCCGGCGGCTTCGGGTGCCGCACGGCCGCGGCACGACTTGGTGGCCCGAGCCAGCTTCTACTGGGCCTGGTAGGCGGCTCTCCCAGAATTCCCTTCGCCGTAACAACCCCGATACCTGCCCGCAACAGGCGGCCGCTATCGTGAGCCTGTTGACCGGCGGACCGCAACGGCCCGCGCGGCGACAGGAGGCTTGCCCGAATGTTCCAGCTTCGAGTCGGACGCGAGGCGCTGACGGCCCTGATCGTGGCGGTGGTCATGGCCGCGGGGGCGGGCCTCGCATCGGCCCAGGGGTTCTTCTACAAGGAGATCCGCAAGGACGACCGGATCTACGTCTTCAACGTGGCCGAGAACGCCGCCCGCTTCGAGCAGACCGGCGAGATGGGCGTTGGGATCACGCGGCCCGGCGTCGGCCCGAACGGCGAGACGGTCGTCGGCGACAACGAGCGCGCGCTGCAGTTGTTCTTCTTCAAGCACGGCCTCTCGGAGCCGGTGCCCGAGCCGAAGCCGCCGACCCAGACGATCGTGTGGCGCGACGGCAAGACCCGAATCACCACCGACAGCGCGTACCTCGAGATGTCCAGCCGTGTGCAGGTGCGGTTCACCGGCGAGTCCCCGGACGAGAACACGCAGCTGGCGGGGACGGCCGCCAAGGGCGACACGAAGGGCTCGTTCCGGATCCGCCGCGCCAAGTTCAAGCTCGAGGGCTGGCTGATGAAGCCATGGCTCACCTACGAGATGCAGTTGAACTACCCGGGCGTGACGGGCTCGAACCCCGGGGCGATCCTCGAGGATGCCGCGTTCGACGTGGACTTGACCAGGGGCAAGGGGCTCTTCCGGGTTCACGTGGGGCAGTTCAAGGTGCCGTACGGCGCGCAGGAACTGACGTCCTCGGGCAACCAGCAGTTCGTCGATCGGGCCCTGGCGAGCAACAGCTTCTTCCGTGGCCGCGAGACGGGCATCGCGTTGTGGGGCGCCACCGCGAACAACAGGCTGGAATGGCGCGTCGGCGCCTTCAACGGCAACGGCATGACCCGCAGCGCGAACGACAACAGCACGTTCCAGTACAACGCGCGCGTGATGTGGCAGCCCAACGGCGCGGTGGCCCTCAACCAGCGGGCGTGGGTGACCGGCGCGCTCTACTCGGAGAGCGACTTCGAGTCCACCACCACCCCGATCTACGCGATCGCGCTGAACTGGGAGAACCAGGACACCTTCAACGCCACGACCGGGGTGGACCAGAAATGGAACGCCTACAGCGTGGACGGCATCTTCAAGTACCGCGGCTTCTCGGTGAACGGGATGTTCACCTATGCGGACCGGAAGCAGGAGATCGGGCCGTCCTTCGAATCGAAGGGCGGGTTCATCCAGGCCGGCAAGCTGTTCAGCCGCCGGCGGTTCGAGGTGGCGGTGCGGTATGGCGAGTACGACCCGACCGAGCTCGTGGGCCGCAACAATACTCGCGAGATGCGCGGCGCGTTCAACTATTACTACGCGCGCCACGGCCTGAAATGGCAGACCGACTTCGGCCGGGTGGACCTGCAGGCGGGGCCGGCGAAGCCGACCGCCGAGACGTGGGAGCTGCGGTCGCAATTGCAGTTCATCTTCTAGCAAGACTGAAGCCTTGCCCTACGGGTCACCGGGTCACGTTCCAGGCAGGGCTGAAGCCTTGCCTTGCGGGTGGTGGATTAACACGGATTTAACAGCCGCGAAATGTCGGCGCGCCGGTTGGCTCGCTAGCATGCAGGCGGATCGGCTGGCCGCGGCGGTGGAGGACTGCGAATGAAGCGTGCAATCTCGGTGGCGGCGGCGCTGGTGCTGGCGGCGGGCGTCCTGGTGGGCGCCCAGGCCCTCAGCGTGGACTCGGCTCTCCCGGCGTACCAGAAGGTCAGCGGCGTGGCGGGCAGCCTGAGCAGCGTCGGCTCCGACACGATGAACAACATGATGACGCTCTGGGCCGAGACCTTTCGCCGGATGTACCCGAACGTGAAGGTCCAGGTCGAGGGCAAGGGGTCGTCCACCGCGCCGGCCGCCTTGATCGGCGGAACGGCCCAGTTCGGCCCGATGTCGCGCAGGATGCGGGCGACCGAGATCGACCAGTTCGAGGCGCGGTACGGCTACAAGCCGACCGAGCTCGAGACCTGCTACGACGCCCTTGCGGTGTACGTGCACAGGGACAACCCGCTCAAGCAGCTCACGCTCGCGCAGGTCGAGGCGATCTTCTCGAAGACGCGCAAGCGCGGGTTCAAGCAGGACGTCCGCACCTGGGGCCAGCTCGGGCTCACGGGCGACTGGGCCAACCGACCGATCAGCCTCTACGGCCGCAACTCGGCGAGCGGCACCTACGGGTTCTTCAAGGAGCACGTCCTGAAGAACGGCGACTACAAGGACTCGGTCAAGGAGCAGCCCGGCTCGGCGTCGGTCGTCCAGGGGGTCACCGAGGACCGCTACGGGATCGGCTACAGCGGCATCGGCTACAAGACCTCGGGTGTGAAGGCGGTTCCGCTGGCGGAAACCGACAAGGGGCCCTTCTCTGACGGGTCGTACGCCGACGTGCAGAGCGGGAAGTACCCCCTGTGGCGATTCCTCTACACCTACGTGAACAAGGCCCCCGGCAAGGCGCTCGACCCGCTGGTCGGCGAGTTCGTGAAGCTGATGTTCAGCAAGGAAGGGCAGCAGGTGGTGGTCAAGGACGGCTACATGCCGCTCTCGGCCGCTCAGGCGAAGATCGAGCTCGACAAGGCCTCCAAGTAGAGTTGTCGGCGGGCCGGCGGCCGTATGTGTCGCGGCTCATTCTGTCTTGCTCATGACCCAGGTCACCGACCGGTCGGTTCGCGCGAGGATGGCCGGGGCCGCTGCGCGGCTTCGCCGCCTCGAGCGGATCGACCGCGCGGCCGTCTTCGTCATCTCGCTCGGCGGCTTCGCGGTGGTGATCAGCGTCCTGGGCATCCTGGTCTTCATCGCCCTCGAGGCCGTGCCGCTCTTCCGCCCGGCGCGCGTCACGGCAGGCGGGCCGCTCGCCCTCGAGACGCCGCTGCCGGCCGCCAGCGGCCTGCGCGCCCTCGGAGTGGACGAGTACCGGCAGTACCTCTTCGCGATCGAGCCCGACGCGCACGTCGTGTTCTACCGCCTGCCCTCCGGCGGCACCGCCGCCGGCGCCAGGCTTCAGCCGTCGTTCTCCCTCCCGATCCCCGGCCTCGATCCTGGCGCTCCGATTGCCTCGTCGTCGCGCAGCCTGCTGGGCAGTACCTGGCCGCCGCCACGCGCGACGGCCGCGTGGCCTTGATGCAGGTCCGTTACACGCCTCGCTACAAGGACCAGGCCTTCGAGGGGATCGACGTCACGGTCGCCGAGCGGGGCGTCGTCGTGCTGGATCCCGCGGGCCGGCCCGTGGGGGAGGTCAGCTACGACGAGCGCGACGGGACGCGCCACCTGGCTGGCCTGCTGGACGACGGGACGATCGCGATCTGGCAGGGGGACGAGTCGGGCGGCGAGAAGAGGGCGGTGGTCGGCGTCGCACCGGGCCAGCGGGTGACGCACGTCCGCGTGGGGACCGCGGGGGTGGTCGTCGCGTCCACCGACCTCGGCCGCCTCTATCGCTGGGAGTTCAACGAGGACCAGCCATTACTGACCGACGTGTCGCGCCTCGACGGGGCGATCACGGCGCTCGACTTTCTGCTGGGCGGCAACTCGGTCGCCGCCGGTACCGATCGCGGCGAGGTGGCGATCCTGTTCCGCGCGCCGATGAGGGACGGCGGCGAGGCGATGGTGCGGGCCCGGACGTTCGATCCGCGCGGCGGGGCGGTGCTGGGCTTCGCGATGTCCCCGCGCGACCGCAGCTTCGCCGCGTCGCACGCCGACGGCTCGCTCGTGCTGCACCACGCCACCTCGGGGCGGACGCTGGCCCGCGTGGAGGGCGTGGGCCGCGCGCCGGCTTTGGTCGTGTCACCCAAGGCCGACGCCGTCTACGCGCGGGCGGGCGAGGAGGTCGTGCCGCTGGCGCTCGACAACCCCCATCCCGAGGTGAGCTGGCGGACGCTGTTCTCGAAGGTCTGGTACGAGGGGTATCCCGCGCCCGAGTACGTCTGGCAGTCCACGGGGGCGACCGACGACTTCGAGTCGAAGCTGAGCCTCGTGCCCCTGGTGTTCGGGACCATCAAGGGCACGCTGTACGCCATGCTCTTCGCGATGCCGCTGGGCGTGCTGGGCGCGCTCTACACCTCGCAGTTCGTCCACCCGTCCATCAAGGCGAAGCTCAAGCCGGCCGTCGAGATCATGGCGGCGCTGCCGAGCGTGGTCATCGGCTTCCTCGCCGGCCTCTACCTGGCCGGCGTCGTGGAGCGGAACCTGGTCGGCGTCTTCCTGATGATGGCGCTGATGCCCCTCTTCGGCACGTCGGGCGTGTTCGTGTGGCGGGCGCTGCCGCGGGGCCTGTCGCGCCGCCTTCGCCCGGGGACCGAGATCGCGGTCATCATCCCACTCTTGCTGCTGGCCGGCTGGGCGTCGTTCGCGCTCGGCCCGCGGGTCGAGGGGCTGTTGTTCGGCGGCGACGCGCGGATGTGGCTGGAGAGCACGCTGGGGCTGACCTACGACCAGCGCAACTCGCTGGTGGTCGGCCTGGCGATGGGCCTGGCGGTGATCCCGATCGTCTTCACGATTTCCGAAGACGCCTTCACCAGCGTGCCCTCGAGCCTCACGGCCGCGTCGCTGGCGCTGGGGGCCAGCCGGTGGCAGACGGCCACGCGCGTCGTGCTGCCGACGGCGAGCCCGGGCGTCTTCTCGGCGATCATGGTCGGTTTCGGCCGCGCCGTCGGCGAGACGATGATCGTGCTGATGGCGACCGGGAACACGCCGGTGATGGACTGGTCGATCTTCAACGGGTTCCGCACCCTGTCGGCGAACATCGCCGTCGAGATTCCCGAGGCGCCGGCGGGGAGCACGCTCTACCGCACGCTGTTCCTGGCGGCGGTGCTGCTGTTCCTGATGACCTTCGCGCTCAACACCGTGGCCGAGATCATCCGGCAGCGGCTGCGCGATCGGTACAAGGCCGTCTGATGTCCGCGATCCGCGATCTCATGAGGCGTGGCGACCCCGCCATCTGGCTCGCCGGGAGCGGCCTGGGGATCAGCCTCCTCATGATCGCCGGCATGCTGCTGCTGATCCTGACGCGGGGCCTCGGGTTCTTCTGGCCCGGCGAGGTCGTCGAGGTGACGCTCCGCGACGGCAGCGTGCTGATGGGAGAGATCGAGGGGCGGGAGGGCATTCCCGCGCCCGGCACCAGCGAGCACCTGAAGCGGTCGCGCCTCCAGCTCAAGCTGGGCAACCGAGACCTGACCGGGGTGGACTTCCGGTGGGTGGACGAGGACGAGATTGTCAGGACCGAGCGCCCCGCCGACGCGGTGTACGTCGAACGCCGCGAGTACGGTCCGTTCATCGGCCGGGCGGTGGGGCTGTCGAGCGAGGACCGGGTGGTCGCGGCCGGGAGCGACGCGGTGCTCGCCGCGCTGCCGCCGCTCGTCGACCGGGCCGGCCACGACCGTGCCGAGATCCGTCACCTCGAACGCGACCTCATCGGCGACGTCAACTACCGGATGGAGCAGGTGCGCCTGCGGACGCGGCGCATCCAGGCGGGCTCCGCCCGGCGCCGCGGGACCGAGCGGGTGGGCGAGTGGCAGGGGCTCGAGCACGAGCTGGCCGCCCTGCAGGCGCAGTACGCCTCGCTGGAGGCGCGGCGCGACCAGGTGGTGACAGCCGCGTCGGCGGCGCGGCTCACGCTGCGGGCCGCCGACGGCACCGAGAAGGACCTGCCCGTGCTCGACGTGTTCCGGCTGTATCAGCCGAACGCGCTCGGTACCTGGGGCCGCGCGCGGGTGTACGCGGGGCGGCTGTGGGAGTTCCTGAGCGGCGATCCGCGCGAGTCGAACACCGAGGGGGGCATCTTCCCGGCGATCTTCGGGACCGTGCTGATGGTGCTGCTGATGAGCGTCGCGGCGGTGCCGCTCGGCGTGCTCGCCGCCCTCTACCTGCGGGAGTACGCGCGGCAGGGCGTGCTGGTGCGGCTGGTCCGCATCGCGGTCAACAACCTCGCCGGCGTCCCCTCGATCGTCTTCGGCGTGTTCGGGCTCGGGTTCTTCGTGTACCTGGTCGGGGGCAGCATCGACCGGGCGTTCTACGCCGAGCGGCTGCCCACGCCGACCTTCGGAACCGGCGGGATCCTCTGGGCGTCGCTCACGCTGGGACTGCTGACCGTGCCGGTCGTGATCGTGGCGGCGGAGGAAGCGCTGGCCGCGGTGCCGCGTTCGATGCGCGAGGCGTCGTTCGCCACGGGCGCTACCAAGCTCCAGACGATCCTCCGGGTCGTGCTGCCGGCGGCGGCGCCGGGCATCCTGACCGGGCTGATCCTGGCCATGGCGCGCGGCGCGGGGGAAGTGGCGCCGCTGATGATCACCGGGGTGGTGAAGCTCGCGCCCGACCTGCCGCTCGACGGGCACTTCCCGTTCCTGCACCTCGAGCGGAAGTTCATGCACCTCGGGTTCCACATCTACGACGTCGGGTTCCAGAGCCCCAACGTCGAGGCGGCCAAGCCGATGGTGTACGCGACCTCGGTGCTGCTGCTGCTGATCGTGGTGCTGCTGAACCTCACGGCGATCGTGGTGCGCAACCGCCTGCGGAAGAAGTACCAGATGTCCGCGTTCTCGTAGGCTAGGAGCTAGGAGCTAGGGGCCAGGGGCTGGGGGCGACGGGCGAGGGGCGAGGCATGACCGACGTGTCAGGCATTCGGGATTCAGGACTTCGGATCAAGACCAGCGGGGCCGTGTTGCCGCCGGCGCCGGAGGCGGCCACCGGCGCGCCGGTCATCGTCATCCGCGACGGGAACCTGTGGTACGGCCAGGCGCAGGCGCTGTTCGACATCGGCATCGACATCCCCGACCGGCGGATCACGGCCTTCATCGGCCCCTCGGGGTGCGGCAAGTCCACCCTGCTGCGCTGCCTGAACCGGATGAACGACCTGATCGACAACGTTCGCGTCACCGGGCAGTTCCTGGTGAAGGGACGCGACATCAACGCCCCCGACGCTGACGTGATCGACGTGCGTCGCCGCGTGGGGATGGTGTTCCAGAAATCGAACCCCCTGCCGAAGTCCATCTACGAGAACGTCGTCTACGGCCTGCGGATCGCGGGGATCCGGGATCGCCGGACCCTCGACGAGACGTGCGAGAAGTCGCTGCGCGGCGCGGCACTCTGGGACGAGGTGAAGGACCGGCTGCACACGAGCGGGCTGTCGCTCTCGGGCGGCCAGCAGCAGCGCCTGTGCATCGCGCGCGCGATCGCCATCGAGCCCGAGATCATCCTGATGGACGAACCCGCCTCGGCGCTCGACCCGATCGCCACGCAGAAGGTGGAGGAACTGCTCTTCGAGTTGAAGAAGGACTACACGATCGTCATCGTGACGCACAACCTGCAGCAGGCGGCGCGGGTGTCGGACCGGACGGCGTTCTTCTGGCTGGGGCGGCTCGTGGAGTACACGCAAACGGCGCAACTGTTCACCAACCCGCGCGAGAAGTTGACCGAGGACTACATCACGGGCCGCTTCGGGTAGGCCGCTCCGCGGCCCAGGGTCATCGCTCGCCGGTGAGGTGGTGGCGCACGTCCCGCGCCGAGACCATGAAGATGACGTCTTCGGCGACGTTGGTCGCGTGGTCGCCGATGCGCTCGAGGTGGCGCGAGATGAGGATCAGCTCGAGCGACGCCTCGATGGTCGCCGGGTTCTGCAGCATATAGGTGAGCAGCTCGCGGAAGACCTGGCTCTTCAGCTCGTCCAACTGGTCGTCGCGCTTGAGCACCGACTGCGCCAGGTCGACGTCGCGCCGCACGAACGCGTCCAGAGCGTCCCGCAGCATCCCCTGCGCGATGTCGGCCATCCGCGGAAGGTCGATCAGCGGCTTCACCGGCGGCAGCCCCACGTATCGCAGGGAGGCCTCGGCGATGTTGACCGCCAGGTCGCCCACCCGCTCGAGGTCGCTGTTGATCTTCACCCCCGCGACGATCACGCGCAGGTCCACGGCCAGCGGCTGGTGGAGCGCGAGCACGGTGAAGGCGCGGTTGTCGATCTCGACCTGCAACTGGTTGAGCGGCTCGTCGCCGGTGACGACCTCCTCGAGCGCCCGCTCGTCGCCGGCCACGAGCGCCCGCATCGCGGCGTGCACCCGCTCCTCGGCCAGCCCACCCATTTGCAGCAACCGGGCCTTCAACTGCGCAAGCTCTTCCTTCAGGTGGCGGGCAGCCGTTTGGTCGGTCATGGCCACATTCTGTCTTTTGCGGGTTGCAGCGCCGTTGCCCGGCGGTTAAATCGGCGTTACGCCACCGTCCCCGGAGGAACCACACCCCACTTCGGCACGATGATGATCCCGTTCCGGATGTAGTACCCGTCCCCGTCCGCCTCCTCGACGCCGGCCTCGTTCACCAGGCGCGAGCCCTCGCCGATGCGGGCGTTCTTGTCCACGATGACCCGGTCGAGCACGCACCCTGGGCCGACGCCCATCTCCGGCCCCCCGTTGCCGCTCGGCGCATCGTCGTCGTGCTCGTAGAAGTCGGCCCCGAGCAGGACCGACCGGGAGATGCGGCAGTCGCGGCCGACGCGCGTGCGGATCCCGACGACCGACTGCGAGATGCTGGAGTGTTCGATCCAGCACCCTTCCGCCACCACCGCCTGCTCCAGCCGGCACCCGTCCACCCGCGAGGCGGGGAGCCAGCGGGGGCGCGTGAACACCGGGCGGCGCGGGTCGTAGAACGAGAACGGGGCGTCGGGGCGCGTCAGCATCACGTTCGCGTCGTAGAAGGACGCGACGGTCCCGACGTCCTGCCAGTAGCCGCGGAACACGTGCGCATTGACCTTGTGCGTGCCGAGCGCCGACGGGATGATCTCGTGGCCGAAGTCCACGCCGCGGTGCCGCTCGAGCATCTCGAGCAGGACGTCGCGCGTGAAGACGTAGATGCCCATCGAGGCGACGAACGGCTTGTCGGCGTCCGGCAGCGGGAACCGCGAACCGGGCGGCACGCTGGCGCCGATTTGCCCGAGCCGCTCGGCGTTGGGCTTCTCCTCGAAACCCGCGACCTGGCCGTCGTGGTCGAACCGGAGGATCCCCATCCCGGTGGCGTCGGCGGGGGAGACCGGCTGCACGGCGATCGTGATGTCGGCGCGCCGCTCGACGTGGTCGTCGATCATCGCCGCGTAGTCCATGCGGTACAGGTGATCACCGGCCAGGATCAGGTAGTAGTCCGCGTCGTGGTAGATGAAGTGCCGCTGTGCCTGCCGGACCGCGTCGGCCGTGCCCTGGAACCAGCTCGAGTTGTCGGGCGTCTGCTCGGCGGCGAGGATCTCGACGAAGCCGCGCGAGAAGAGGTCCATGCGGTACGTCTCGGCGATGTGACGGTTGAGCGATGCCGAGTTGAACTGCGTGAGGACGTAGATGCGCCGGACCTCGGCGTGCAGGCAGTTGCTCACCGGCACGTCGATGAGGCGATACTTGCCGCCGATCGGGACGGCCGGTTTCGAGCGCAGGTGCGTGAGCGGGAAGAGACGTGTCCCCCGGCCGCCGCCGAGGATGAGAGCGAGGACGTTCTTCATGGATGTTCCCTGGGCAGGCGGATCGCGAAGACCGCGCCCCCCTCGGGGCGGTTGCCCGCCCAGACCTTCCCGCCGAGTAGCTCGACGAGGTGCTTCACGATCGACAATCCGAGGCCGGTGCCGCCCGACTCGCGCGACCGCGCGCGGTCCACCCGGTAGAAGCGCTCGAAGATCCGCGTCAGCTCGCCTTCGGGAATCCCGCTCCCCTCGTCGAGCACCCGCATCACGAACGCCCCCGGTTCGGCCGACGCCTCGATGGTGACCCGGCGCTCCTCGGGGGAGTAGTGTACCGCGTTCTCCACCAGGTTCCGCAGCGCGTCCTGCAGCTTGCCCGCGTCGGTCTCCACCGTCTCGGCGCCCGCCGCCACCCGGATCTCAACGGCCTGGCGGCGCGCGGCGATCGCCGGCGCGAGGTCGGCCACGACGCCGTCGCATAGCGCCCGCACGTCGCAAGGTGCCCGGCTCACGACCTCCTGCCGGGCGTCGAGGCTCGCAAGCCGCAGCAGGTCGGTGACCAGGCGCTCCATCCGGGTGACGTGGCGGGCGACCACCTCGAGGAACCGGCCGCGGTCCTCCGGGGCGACGGACCCATCGCCCAGCGCCTCGAGGTACCCGCGGATGGCGGTCAGCGGCGTGCGCAGCTCGTGCGACACGTTGGCCACGAAGTCGCGTCGCACCTGGTCGGCCTTTCGCAGCTCCGTGATGTCGTGGAGCACGAGCAGCGCGCCGCGGTCGGCGTCGCTGCTCCCGAATGGGTTGGCCCGTGCCACGAGCCGGCGGCCCCCGCCCAGGTCGCCGGGAAGTTCCAGGGGCGGGGGCTGTCGCCCCTCGAGCGCGGCGCCCACGAGGCCGGCGACGCCGGGGTGGCGCACCAGCTCGAGGTAGTGCTGGCCCTCGGCGGCCTCGCGCGCGCCCAGCATCGACCGCGCGGCCTCGTTGACCGCCTTCAGCACGCCGTCGGCATCGAGCACGACGACGCCCTCGTGCATCCCGGCCAGCACGGCCTGGCTGCGCGAACGGTGCCGCCCCAATTCCCCGACCCGGGTCGCGAACTCCCGGACGATGCCGTCGAGCGACCGCGCCACGACGCCCAGTTCGTCGTCACCGTAGTCGCCGACCGGCGAGGACAGGTCGCCGGCGGCGTAGCGACGGGCCGAGGCGGCCAGCGCTCGCAGCCGCCGGCCGAAGGTGGAGGCGAGCGCCGCCAGCAGGGCGGCGCCGCCGAGCGCCAGCGCCAGCGAGACGATCGTCGCGGTCCGGATTGCGCCCACCTGCTCGCCGGTCTCCGACAGCGGCAGCGCCAACCTGACGGTCGCGATGAGCGGGTGCTGGACGCGGACCGCCACGTAGAGCATGTCGGTCCCGAGGGTCTCGCTGTGGCGGCGCGCGCGGCCCACCCCCTCGCGGGCGGCCTGAATCACCTCGGCCCGTTGCCCGTGATTCTCGAGGTTCGCGAGCGCGGGACCGCTGACCGTGGAGTCGCCCAGCACCCGCCCGTCGGCGGCGAGCAGGGTGACGCGGGCGGGGAGGTCGCGGCCGAGGCGATCGGCCTCGGCATCGACATCGGCCGGGGCCAGCTGCTGCCCGTAGCGGGCCAGCAGGTCGGCCAGCAGCCGCCCCTCGGCTTCCAGCGACTGCTGCGTCCGGCGCTCGGTCTGGCGGGGCAGCCAGGTGGAGACCACGGTGCCGGCGAACAGGAGGCCCGCCGTGGCGACGCCCGCCACGGCGAGGAACACACGGCTGCGAATGCCGAAGTACGATGCCACGTCAGCGGGTCTCCTCGGGCTCGCCCTCGGCGAGCTTGTAGCCGAACTGCTTCACGGTGATGAGGAGGGTCACAAGCGACGGCAGCTTCTCTCGGAGCCGGCGGACGTGGACGTCAACGGTACGGGTGCCGCCCGTGTAATGGTAGCCCCAGACTTCGGTCAGCAGGCGGTCGCGGGACATGACGCGCCCCTGGTTCCGCATCAGGTACTCGAGCAGCAGGAACTCCTTCGCGGTGAGCGTTACGGGCCGGCCCGAGTCGGCGACCTCGTGGCGCTCGCGGTCGACGACGATCCCGTGGTATTCCAGCCGCCCGGACGCGGCGCCGCCCCCCTCGGGACGGTAGGCGCGCCGGAGCAGGGCGTTGACCCGGGCGACCAGCTCCTTCGGGCTGAACGGCTTGGTCACGTAGTCGTCGGCCCCCAGCTCCAGGCCGGCGACTCGGTCGGCCTCCTCGCCCCTGGCGGTGACCATCAGGATCGGCAGGTCTGCCGTGTCGGTTCGCCGGCGGAGGGCGCGGCAGACGTCCAGCCCGTGGACGCCGGGCAGCATCAGGTCGAGGAGCAGCAGGTCGGGGCGGCGCTGGGCGACCCGCGGGGCCACCTCGAGACCGTTCGCCACGATTTCGACTGAATGGCCGGCGAGTTCGAGGTAATGCCGGACAAGGTTGGCGATGTCGAGGTCGTCCTCGACGATGAGGATGTGGGGCACGGCTGTCGAGATCCTACAGCGAGGTCGGGATCTGATACAATTCCACGGCTTTCGGCTCGAAGGGAGTGAGCACCGTGGCGTTCCGCCTGATCCCTCGCGAAGAGAAGTTCTACGACGACTTCGTTGCGATCGCCGACCAGTTGACCAAGGGCGCGGCGCTGCTGGAGCAGATGCTGGGGACCGACCCGCCCGAGATCGACAAGGCCGACGAGATCAAGGAAATCGAGCACCAGTGCGATTTCCTCAGCCACGCGATCTACCAGCGCCTGCATCGCACGTTCGTGACCCCGCTCGATCGCGAGGACATCCACGCGCTCGCCGGCGCCCTCGACGACGTCATGGATGCCATGGACGCCAGCGCCGGCTACGTCCGCCTCTACAAGGTGCAGGTCATGCGGTACGGCGCCCGCGACATGGCCCGGATCATCGTCGAGATGACCAAGACCGTCCGCCTGGCGATCGACGGCGTCGGCCCGCGCAAGGGCGTGGCTCCCCACATCGTCGAGATCAACCGGCTCGAGAACGAGGCCGACCGGATGCACTTCGAGGCGGTCAAGCGGCTGTTCGACGAGGAGAAGGACCCCATCCTGCTCTTCAAGTGGAAGGAGATCCTCGACCGGCTCGAGGACGCGACCGACCGGTGCGAGGACGTGGCCGACGTGATCGAAGGCATCGTCCTGAAGAACGGCTGAGGTCCGCATGGACTTTCTCGTCGTCGTCCTGCTGGTCGCGGTCGCTCTCTGTTTCGACTTCATCAACGGCTTCCACGACGCCGCGAACTCGATCGCCACGGTCGTGTCGACCCGCGTGCTGTCCCCCGGCAAGGCCGTCATCTGGGCGGCCTTCTTCAACTTCGTCGCGGTCTTCTCCTTCGGCACCGCGGTCGCCCGGACCGTCGGGTCGGGCCTGATCGACATTCAGCAGGTGACCTTCGCGGTCATCTTCGCGGGCCTGATGGGCGCCATCGTCTGGGACCTGTTCACCTGGTACTCCGGCCTGCCGACCAGCTCGTCCCACGCTCTTATCGGCGGCTACGCGGGCGCGGCCGTGTCGCGCGCGGGCTTCGGCGCGATCATTCCGTCCGGCTGGACCAAGACGCTCGCCTTCATCGTGATCTCGCCGCTGGTCGGCCTGATCGCCGGGCTGGTTCTCATGGTCGCGATCTACTGGCTGCTGAGGGGCGTCCCCCCGGCGAAGGTGGACCACTGGTTCCGGCGCCTGCAACTGGTCTCGGCCGCCGCGTTCAGCCTGAACCACGGGGCGAACGACGCGCAGAAGACCATGGGGATCATCGCCGGGGTCCTCTTCACCGCCGGCTACCTGCACGGGGACTTCTACGTTCCGGTGTGGGTCATGATCGCCGCGGGGGCCGCGATCGGCCTGGGCACACTGTCCGGCGGGTGGCGGATCATCCACACCATGGGATCGCGGATCACCAAGCTGCAGCCGGTTCACGGGTTCGCCGCTGAAACCGGCGCGGCCGGCGCGGTTCTCCTGGCGACGCAGCTCGGCGTTCCGGTGAGCACGACCCACGCCATCACGGGCGCCATCGTCGGCGTGGGATCCACGCGCCGGCTGTCCGCCGTGCGCTGGGGTGTGGCAGGGCAGATTGTGTGGGCGTGGGTGCTGACCATCCCCGCGGCCGCCGCAATCGGCTCGCTGGTCTACCTGTTGCTGACGCTCTTCAATATCCGCTGACCCGTTTCACGGGAGCGCGAGCGCCGCGATGGCGAAGGCGGCGACCAGCCAGGCCGTCACGCCGAGGCCCGCGAGCGGCACCAGCAGCACCGTGGCAGCCAGCGATCCGACCGCCCCGCCGATGACGTCTGCCGCGTAGAGGCGGCCGGCGCCGCGCTCGCCCAGCCTCTGCCGCGCGGCCGCGAAGCAGAAGAGCGCGCCCACGAGCAGGCCGATGGCCGCAAGCTCGGTCGCCGCGCCAGCCAGGCTGCCGCCGACCAGGTCGGCGCCCACCGCGGCGAGCGCCGCGGCGAGGGCGAGCGCCCCCAGCAATCCGCGCGTGACGACCCGCAGCAACCCCTCGCGGTGCAGGTCCACGGTTCGACCCGCTCCCCACGACCCGACCGACAGCCCCGCCATGAAGGCTGTGACCAGCAGCCCGATGTCGACGAACAGGGCGCCGCGGCTCGCCTGGTACCGAAGGAGGACCACGGTCTCGAGCACCATGCCGGTGAAGCCGGCGACGAGCGCGAGCGCGCCGGTGCGCCACGCGCGCCTGGCACGCACGACCACGACGAACACGATCGCGGCGAGCGCGCTCCAGCCGATCGTGGCGATCGGACGCGCGGACGGGACGTCGAGGTTCTGCACCGCGGGAAAGAAGCGAGCGAGCCAGATCAGCAGCGCGTACTGGTAGCAGACGGGACGCGCGTCGGTGTTGGGCGGAACGCCCGCGGTGCGGAGGCGAGCGGGGATGGAGTGACGCCGCTCCCCACGGTAGACGTACCGCAGGTAGGATGCCCGCACCAGGAGCGGCTCGATCCGGCGCTCGTGGAGCCGCGCGAGCGGAACATCCTCGTCGGCGGGCAGCGGGCGGTCCGAGGCGACCGCGAGCGTCGATGTCCCGGGCAGGACCTCGACGTGCGGGAAGACGGCGTCCAGCGCGGCGACGATGCTGGCGGCCCGGCGGATGGTGTGCGGCGCAAGGAAGGCGTCGGGCAGCGGCAGCGTCAGGCCGAGCACGCCGCCCGGCGCGAGGCGGGACGCGCAGGCCTCGAAGAACTCGCGCGTGTAGAACCGGTTCGACAGCCCCGAGTCGGGCGCCCCCGCCCCCACGATGATGACCTCGAAGCTCGCCGGCCTGCGCAGGAACTGCCTCGGGTCGGCGATCACCCTCGCTCGGGCCGCCGGGCCCGCAGAACCGCCGGCCTCCGCCTGCCCCCCTCCCATCTCCACCAGCACCCGGTCCTGCTCCACGACGGTGATGTGCGATGGCGCGTGGAGCGCCAGCTCGTCCTGCAGCCGCCTGACGGCCCCTCCCAACACCAGGATTCGAGCCGGATGCGGGTGCTGGAGCGCCGTCACGTGAGCCAGCACCTCCTGCTCGGCTCCGCCGCTCGCGAACGCCAGCACGTCGTTCTCGAAGATCGCCCGCTGGGATCCCGAGGCGACGCTGGTGATTCGACCGTAGGGCGAGTCGGCCGTGGCCACGAGGCCCGGGTGGTTCCAGGCCGTGAGCCTCCGGTCGATGTCGCTGGTCGTGGCACACAGCCACGCCACGGGGACCCCGACGGGAACCAGGAGCCACAGCCAGGCGCGCCGGCGCGCGCCGGCCCGGAGCAGCAGTACCAGCACCGCCCCGCACCCGCCGGCCATCGCGACCGCGAAGGTCTGCGCGCCGAGGTGAAAGGCCAGCGTGGCCGCCGCTCCCGCCGCGGCGAAGCCGGCGCTCTCGATGCCGTACGCACGCCCGAGGGTGCCGCCGGCCTCGATCGTCCTGGCCGCCGCCCAGCGAAACGCCGCTCCCAGCATGATCGACGGCGGCAGCGTGGCCGCCAGCAGCACGGCGAGCTGCCGATCGAAGGGCAGGTAGGCCCCCGGGAGTCCCCCCAGCCAGCCGCGGCTGCCCCGGATACCGACGACCGCCAGCGGAAGGAGCAGGGGGACGGCCACGAGCAGAGGATGCAGGCGGCGCGTTCCGCCGGGACGGCGGAGGGGCGCGAGGCCGGCGCCGGCGGCGGTGCCGACCATCCATGACGTCAGGGCGATCAGGTAGACCAGCTCGACGCCATGGAACGCGACGTTCAGCTCGCGCAGCAGCACGACCTGGCAGAGCAGCGAGAGGACGCCGATCAGGAACAGAGACACTGACGCTTGTCGCTATCAGTTACCGCCAACTGATGACTGAACGCCGTCATCGTCCCACCCGGCCGCCCTCGCCGAACACCTCCGCCTGGAAGGTGGAGAGCGTGGCGCCAGAGCGCCAGCACCCGGTGGGCAGCCCGGCCTTCACGCAGAGGTTGTCGAGCAGTTCATCGCGACCCCAGCCCTCCTCGGTCGCCACCTGGGGGAGGAAAACGGCCGAGCGCCCGTCCTTCTCGAGGAGGAGGCCGTCGCGACCGGGCGTCACCGCCGCCGGCCCCCTGACCCGTGCGAACGGCGTCAGCAACGAGATCTCCACCTCGAGGTCGTTGACCTCTCCGGCCTTGACCTTGTCGAAGCGCGGGTCCTGGAAGGCCGCGGCGAGGGCCATGCGCTGGATCAGCTGCGGGGTCGGCGTGGACGCGTGCATCTGACCGACGCAGCCGCGCAGCGCCCCGCGCTTGCGCAGGGTGACGAAGGCTCCCTGCTGCCTCTGCGCCGCCGCGCCGAAGCCGCGTGGGAGGGGCAGTGTCTCGCTGTCGAGGTAGCGGCTGATGCTGTTGCGCGCGAGGGCGAGCAGACGTGCGCGGTCGGCGTTCGCCAGGGCCTCGGACGACGGGGCCGGGCGCTGCGGGAGCCCCGAGAGCTCCCTTCCCGCCGGTCCCTCCGTGAACGCCACCGCCGCATAGCCGACGCCGCGGTCAGGCTCGCCGACACCGACGTCCGCCGAGTTCGCGTAGCTGACCGCGTGCGAGCGGGTGGCGCCCATCGCCCTGGCCGCCACCATCGCAGCGATAATCGGGGCCTCGCCGCAGGCGCAGGTTTCCAGCCCGGGCACGCCGAGGCGCGCGGAACCGTCGATGGCGGCCGACAGGTGCGCCGGGTCCATCGACAGGATGGCCTGGACCGTGCGGCGATCCACGTCGAAGGCCTGCTTCGCGGGAGGGTAGTGCGACAGGTCCGAGCTGGCAACGATGAGGGCCTTCCGCCCGCTGAGTGCCGAGGCCAGCGCGCGGCCGAAGCGCTCTGCCAGCGCCTGGTCGCCCGGCGCGACGACGGCCGCGACCACCGGGACCGAGGGAAAGAGACGGCGCGCGAACGGCAGCTGCACCTCGATGGAGTGCTCGCGGGCATGCGCCGACGCGTCGGCCACGCAGTCGCCGCACGCGGCGAGGAGTGCCGCGGCCAGCGCCGCATCCGTCCGCACGACGCCCAGCGGGGTTTTCAGGCCCGCGCCGTCGAAGATCGCCACGCGGCGCGCGTTCACGCCGGTGTGGTTGGTTCCCAGTAGGACGATCGCGTCGTACTGGTGGCCGGCCGCCTGTGCCCAGGCGTCGGCCGCAATCTGCCCCGAGAAGATGTAGCCGGCGTGCGGGGCGACCAGGGCGATGGGTCGCGGGCCGGCCGCGGCGACCGCGTCGGCCATGAACCCGTCGAGTGCCGCGTTCAGCGCGCGGGCCTCGGCAGGGTAGAAGCTCCCGGCGACGGCGGGCTCGCGAAGCGTGGCCTGGCCGGCTGCCGTGGCCGCGGTGCCGAGCACAGCCAGGACCACCGCCAGCGCGCGCCGGTGCACGCGGCTCATGCCCAAACCCCCTTGACCGCCGCCTGGCGGTACTCGCATCGCCCGTCGCGAAGGTGGTTCTCGGTGACGAAGAACCCTTCGCGCCGGAGGGCGGCCTTCCCGCACCGCGGACAATACGTGTGGTTGCCGGCGTGCCCCGCGACGTTGCCGATGTAGACGTAGTGGAGACCGGCGGCCATGGCCAGGTCTCGCGCCCGCTCCAGCGTCGTCACCGGCGTCGGGGGGAGGTGGAGCAGCTGGTAGTCGGGGTAGAAGCGCGAGAAGTGCAGCGGCACGTCGGGTCCCAGCTCGCCCGCGACGAACGACACCAGGCCGCGAAGGGTGCGCTCCGAGTCGTTGAGCGTCGGGACGACGAGGTTGACGATCTCGAGGTGGGTCTTGCTGGCCGCGACCTGGCGGATGGTGCGCAGGACCGGCCGCAGCTCGGCGCCGCACACGTCGCGGTAGAACGCCTCGCTGTAGCCCTTGAGGTCGATCTTGATGGCCGACAGCGCAGCGCAGAGGTCGGCGAGCGGCCTCTCGTTCATCAGCCCGCAACTGACCATCACGGAGCGGATCCGCCGCCGCGACGCCTCGGCCGCGATGTCGAGCGCGTACTCGGTGAAGACCGTCGGCTCGTTGTACGTGAACGCGATGACCGGGCTGTGCCGCAGTTCGGCGGCGCGCGCCACGTCGGCGGGCGATCGGTAGGCGGGGCTGAAGTCGCCGGGTGACGACTGCGACAGCTCCCAGTTCTGGCAGAAGCGGCAGCGGAGCGGGCAGCCAGACGTGCCGAACGAGAAGGCCTCGCTGCCCGGGAGGAAGTGGTAGAACGGCTTCTTCTCGATCGGATCCACGGTGACCGAGAGCGGACGGCCGTACACGAGGCTCTTCAGCTCGCCGTCCACGTTCGAGCGGGTCCGGCACACGCCCCGCCCGCCTCGGGGAATCGTGCACCGGTGCGCGCAGAGGAGGCACCCCGCCGCCCCTGCCGCTGCCGGCGCCCAGTAGCGGGCCCGCGGCGGCGGCGGCTCACGCGCCTGGCCGCGGGGCGCCGCCCACGCGAGCGGCGCGAGGCCGAGGGCCGGGCCGACCGCCGCGAGGCTCGCGGCCCGTTCGAGCAGCCGGCGGCGGGTGATCATGGGCGGATTCTACCTCGCGACGGAGTGCAGTCATCAGTTGTCAGTAAAACTGAAAACCGAAAACTGGTACCATTTCGCCGTCAGAGGAGGACCCATGGTGACGCGCCAGCAGATCGACGAGTTCGTGGGCGGCAAGACGATGGCGATCGTCGGTGTGTCGGCGGACGGGAGAAAGGGGTTCGGGAACGCGGCGTACAAGGAGCTGCGCGCGCGCGGCTACCGGGTGCTGGCGGTCCACCCCAAGGCGAGCCTGATCCAGGGGGATCGCTGCTGGCCCTCGCTCGCCGCGCTGCCAGAGCCAGTCGAGCGTCTCCTGGTGGTGGTGAACCCGACGCAGGTGGAGGGGGTTGTGCGCGAGGCGGCCGCGGCCGGCGTGAAGCAGGTCTGGTTGCAGCAGGGGGCGGAATCGCCCGCCGTGCTCGAGGCGTGCCGCCAGGCGGGAATCCAGGCCGTGCACGGCCACTGCATCCTCATGTTCGCCGAGCCGGTGGGTGCGTTCCACAAGTTCCACCGGTGGATCTGGCAGATGATCGGGAAGGCGCCATCACACCGCCTGAACCCTGTCTGAGCCGTCGGCGTACTGGAACCTCATCTCCACCCTCACGTCAGGGTGCAGGCTCTGGCGCACCGGGCAGGTGCCGGCCGCGCGCTCCAGGCGCGCGCGGTCATCGGGGCTGAAGTCGCGCGGGAAGGTGACGACCGCGACCAGTGCGCCGATCCGGCGGACGGGCTCGGAGATCATGTGTTTCTCCACGCGCACCCGCGTGCCCTCCAGGTCGAGGCCGGTGCGCCGGGCGAGCAGCCCCATCACCGTGGTGAGGCAGGTGCCGAGCGCGGTGGCCACCAGGTCGGTGGGCGAGAAGAGCTCGCCGAGGCCGCCGTTGTCGGTGGGGGCGTCGGTGGCCAGGCGGCTTCCTGACGGGCCGTGGGTGGCCGCACAGTGGAGGTTGCCGAGGTAGTCGATGTCGATGGTCACGGCCATGGCTGGGGATTCTATCGGATTCCGCTCCCGTCGCCCCCTGTGTTATCGTTGCTGCGACGGTTAGAAGGAGTCTTGATGCGAGTGGGTCTGCCGGAACTGGTCATCATCCTCGTCATCCTCCTGCTCCTCTTCGGCACCAGCCGGCTGGCCGGGCTGGGCAAGGGGCTGGGACAGGCGATTCGCGGCTTCAAGCACGAGGTGGGGCCGCGCGACGATCACGACGAAGAGCCCGAAGTCCGCGGCCGGAAATAGCCAACTCTACTGGCTGGCGAGCAGCGACTCCAGGTAGCGCGAGCGGAGCTGACGGCTGGCGAGCGCGCGCTTCACCGGCGGGAGCTTCAGGATCACGCCGAGGATTGCGGCCATCGCCCGGTGGCTGACGAGCGCCCGGTTGTCGAAGACCAGGTCCTGCAGCGTCCCGCGCTCGATGGCCATCAGCACCACCTTGTGGGTGGAGTTGACCGGCGTGATCACGCGGGCCGCCCGTTCGCGGAGGGCGAGGCCGCCGCGCTGGCAGGCCGGCACGCACACCCCGCAGCCCAGGCACAGGTTCACGTCCACCTGCGCCGTCCTGTCCCGCTTCCTCACCGGGTGGTTCGCCGAGACCAGCGTCATCGCCTGCACCGGGCAGGCGTCGACGCACAGGCCACAGCCCGTGCAGCGCTCCGCGTCGACCGCCGGCTGGTAGTTGGTGGAGTGGACCGGGTGCAGGAAGCCGAAGCGCCGCGCCGCGATGAGTGCCTCGCAGCAGCACCCGCAGCAGTTGCAGACGAAGGTCGGGCGCTGGCGCACGTTCTCGCCAAACTGCACCAGCCCGCGGCCCCGCGCCTCTTGGAGCAGGTCGAGGCACTCGGCCGCCTCGACCCGCCGGGCCGTCCCGTGGCGGGTCAGCGACGAGGCGACGGTGTTGAACGTCATGCAGATGTCGAGCGGCGCGTCGCACGCGCCGCGGGCGTGCTGCATCTTGTGCCGGCAGTAGCACAGGCTGATGCCGATGCAGCTCGCCTGCTTCACGATCTCGCTGGCGCGCTCGTACTCCAGCACGTGCAGCGACAGTTCGGGCGGCACGACCTCCTCGTTCACGAACACGCGCCCGAGTTGCGTCTCGCCCCGCAGGAACAGCGCCTTGATGAAGTCCTCCTCCACGTTGAGGTATTCGTGGAAGAGGCGGGCGAGCAGCGCCTGGTCGAGGTCGCCGCGCAGCCGCATCATCGAGAACTCGAAGAAGCCGGCCATCGGCGGCGGGAGGACGTAGTGGCGGGACCCGTCGGGCCGCTCGACGTCGAGGAGGATGGCGCGATCCGCGAGGGCGTCGAGCACGCCCTGCGCCTCGGCCTCCGGCACCTGCCAGGCGCGGGCCGCCGCGGCCACCGTGAACGGCTTGATCGGGAGGCGCGCGACGAGGCCCGCCTCGCGCTCGGTGAAGAGCAGCGCCAGGATGGCGTAGAGCACCTCGGAGGGCGGCGCACCCTGCGGGAAACGGTTCAGCCGCTCGACGAGGCTCTGGTAGGCTCCGCGCGCGGTGAGGTGAGACATGGGGGACCGCTACTTCAGCGCTTCTTCTCCTCCGAATTCACGGTTGGCGGCGAGCTCGCGCAGGATCATCTTGTCGGTCTCGGTCTCGGCCCCTCGGATCATCCGGCTCAGCGTCGCGCCGACGCCGGGCCCGAGCATGAACCCCTGGCCGCACATCCCCTCGGCGTGCACGTATCCCTCGACCTGCTGTGACCAGCCGAGGATGGGCGACCCGTCGGGCGTCATCGGGTAGAGCCCCCGCCACGTGCGCCGCACCTTGACGTTGGCGAGCTTCGGCATCAGGCCGACCATCCGGGTCGCGATCATCGGCAGGTAGGCCGACGTCTCGCGGCGGTCCGTTCCCACGACGGGCGGGTCGGGGGTGATGCAGAAGACGATACCGCCGGGGGCGTGCTGGTAGAAGTAGTAATTTCTCGCCCCCTGCGTCGGGCGGATGTCCACGAGCATCGGCGTGAAGAAGCGCGCGACCGGCTCGGTGATCCCCGCCTCGTGGCTGTCGGGCGCGACCGGCGTGTCGAGGCCGGCCGACTGGGCGATCGGGCGCGCCCAGGCGCCGGCGGCGTTGACCACCGTCTCGGTGGCGTAGCCGCCCTTGTCGGTCCGGACGCCAACCACGCCGCCGTGCCGCTTGATGATCGCCGTGACCCGCTCGTTGAAGCGGAACTGGACGCCCAGTTCCACGGCGCGGCGGTAGAAGGCGGCCGACGACATCATCGGTGACGCCGACCCGTCCTCGGGCGAGTAGGTGCCGCCGAGCAGGCCCTCGCGGGCCATCGCCGGCACCAGGTCGATCATCTCGTCCCGATCGAGCCATCGGATGTTCAGGCCGTGGCTCTGCTGGATCTTGAGCAGGTCCTTGAGTGCCCGCTCTTCCTGTTCGCGGTACGCGACGAAGACGTAGCCCCCCTGGCACCACTCGATGTCGTCGCCGTGTGTCGCCTGCCACTCCGAGAAGATGCGGAGCGAGTCGAGGCACAGGTGGATCTTGCCCGGCGCGGAGTGCGTCGCGCGGATGCCGCCGATCGCGCACTTGTTGCTGCCCTGGCCCGGGCCGGCGAACTGATCGAGGACGAGGGTCGAGAGGCCGGCCTCGGCCAGGCAGACCGCGGTGGGCAGGCCGACGCTGCCCGCGCCGACCACGATGACGTCGTACACCTGCGCGCCCATTACATGCCCCCCTCGTGCGCATCGGTCGCGTGCCGCCGCGGGACGTCCTTGATCGGCGCCTCGCCGGCGACCACGCCCGCGAACGAGCCGAGCGGCACCTCCATGAAGAGGGGCCGCCTGGTGAGGTCGGCCACCTGATCCAGCGGGATCCCTTCCTCTCGGAACAGGCGCTTGATCAGGTTGGGGCAGGTCTTGCCGCCGCAGGCCCCCATCCCGCAGCGCGTGATCGCCTTGAGGTGATTCATGTCGCGGACGCCCGAGCGGATGAGGCCGCGCAGCTCACGGGCCGTCACCCGCTCGCACCGGCACACGATCGCATCGTCTTCGACCGGGCGGTCCAGCGCCTCGGGCCGTTCGGCCTCCCAGGGCTCCTGCACGCGGATGCCAGCGATGCGGGGCGCGATGTCGGCCGGGGCCGCGACCCGCACCAGCAGCGCGCGGTCGGCGTCGCGCGGGGCCCGCACGCGGGCCACCTCGAGGTTGCCGAGCACGGCGCCCTCACTGTCGAGCACCGTGACGACGTCCCCTTTCTTGATGGATTTCGCGGAGAACTCGTACGGGATGACCACCGTCGGCTGGCTGGCGTTCTTGCGGTAGTCCACCAGCGTCACGGCGAGCCCCGGGCAGATGGCGACGCACTTCTCGCAGCCGTCGCACGCGTCGCCCACGAACTCGGGCAGCCCCATCACCTCGTCGCCCGCGATCACGATGCTGTGGTTCGGGCAGATCGACGTGCAGGGGTTGCAGGGGATCTCCTGCGAGCAGTGGAAGATCGGGAAGACACCCTCGCGCTTCGCCGGCAGGTCCTCGGTGATCGTCATCCCGGGGCGGGACTTGAGCACCGCGGCCGTGCGGTGCCACTCGGGCGGCACCTCGCCGACGTCGCGGCCGAGCCGCCGCGCCACCTCGAGGCCGCGGATGCGCCCGGTGAACATCGCCGCCGACGCCTCGGCGATCTCCTCCGAATCGCCGGCCGCCACCGCCGGCAGGCCGAACTCCTGCGCCTTCTTGAGGAACTCGTCCACCGGGTCGAGGCCGACCGCCACCAGGACCGTGTCGCACTCGAAGCGCTTCTCGGTGCCCGGGATCGGCTTCCAGTTCCGGTCCACCTGCGCGATCACCGCGCCGGTCACCTCCTCGGTCCCCTCGGCGCGCAGAATCGTGTGCGACGTGTAGATCGGGACCCCCATGCGCGCCAGCTTGTCCTTGTGGACCTTGTAGCCGCCGCACTCGGGCAGCGCCTCGCACAGCCCGACGACCGCGATGCCGGCCTGCAGGGCGTGGTAGGCGGCGATCAGCCCGACGTTTCCGCCGCCGATGACGAACAGCCGCCCGGTGGGGCGGACGAGGTCGCGGTTCACGAGCGTCTGGAAGGCGCCCGCCCCGTAGACGCCCGGCAGCGTGTTGCCGGGAAAGACCAGGCTCTTCTCGCGCGCCCCCGCGGCCACCAGCAGCACGTCGGGGCGGACGATGAAGTACTGCCCCTCGCGCAGGATGCCGACCCGGCGGTCAGAGAAGACCGCCAGCACCGTCGAGTTCAGCCAGATCCGCACGTGCTCGAACGACCGGACCTCCTGCTCGAGCTTGCTCGCGATGTCGATGCCGCGCGTGCCGGCGTGGCAGGCCTCGATCGACCCGAAGAACTTGTGGGTCTGGAGGACGAGCTTCCCGCCGAGCCGGTGCTTGTCGTCGACGACGAGCGTTCGGACACCCGCCTTGCCCAGCTCGATCGCCGCCGACAGCCCGGCCGGGCCGCCGCCGATGACCAGGCACTCGACGTCCACCGTCTCGATCGGGTGCGTCCGCGGGTGCCCCTCCACGTCGGGCAGGACCGGGAGCCCGTCGAGCGGCCCCACGGCCATGCCGGCGCGCACCGGCACCATGCACGACTTGACCGGCAGGCCGTCGGCGATGACTGCGCACTGCGCGCACTGGCCGTTGGCGCAGAAGATGCCCTGCGGCGCGCCGTCCTTGTGGTGGTGCCCGAAGGTGCGAACGCCGTTGGCGAAGAGCGCGGAGGCGATCGTCTCGCCCTCGCGCGCGTGGAACGACTGGCCCTGCCAGCTGAACGGCACGAGCGGCACCTCGGGCACAGCGAGGATCGGATGCTCACGGATGCGATGATCGGCCACGGGGATACTCCCGCAGGTTAGTGAAGATGGCGTGGTGCGAACGGAAGAAAGCGGCGGCGGGGGGGACACCGGCTTTTCGAAGGATATCATACGCGGATGGATGTCGCGGTCGCACCGAACCGGGCCCTGACCGTCGCCGCCTGCCGCAGGGCCGTCCGTCATCTGCGCGCGGCCGACCCGGTCCTCGCCGCGATCATCGAGCGGCACGGCACGTGCCGCCTTGGCGTCCCGCCCGGCGAGCCGATCCTGGGCGCACTGACCCGCGCGCTGGTCTCCCAGCAGCTGTCGGTCAAGGCGGCGCAGACGATCTTCACGCGCTTCCTGGGCCTGTTCCCCGGGGACGGCTTTCCGGCGCCAGTGGCGATCCTCGCGGTCCCGGTGGACCGGTTGCGCGGCGTGGGCCTCAGCCGCCCGAAGGCCGCCTACCTGCACGACCTGTGCGGGCGCGTCCTCGGCGGCGAGCTGCCGCTCGACCGCCTCGAGGCCATGTCGGACGACGAGGTCCTCGCCACGCTCACTGCGGTGAAGGGGATCGGCCGCTGGACGGCCGAGATGATTCTCATCTTCCAGCTGCGGCGCCCCGACATCCTGCCGGTGGACGACGTCGGCATCCTGCGCGGCATCGAGCGCGCCTACCGCCTGCGCAGCCGCCCGTCGCCGGCCCGCGTGCTGCGCCTCGGGGAGAAGTGGCGCCCCTACCGGTCCGTCGCGAGCTGGTACATCTGGAAGAGTCTCGACGGCGCATGACAATTCCAATTCCGATTCCGATTCCAATCCGAATCCCAATCGACGAATCCCAATCGACGAATCCCAATCGAGGGAATCCCAATCGAGGAATCCCAATCGACGAATCCCAATCGCGACGGTAAGATGGCGGCGTGTTGACCGGCGCGCGGGTGCGGCCGGCACGGAGGGTTCGATGATCGGAGAACGACGTGTGAAGGGGATGGCGGTCCTGCTGGTGGCCACCTGCGTGATCGCCGCCGCGGCGGCCACCACGGGTGCGGCCGACCCGGGTCGCGCCGGCGCCAGGGTCTGGTTCACCTACGAGCAGGTGTTCGGCACCCCGACCGCGCCCGGGGCCGGTGCGAAGCCGTCGGTGCCGGTGATGGCCCCGCTTCCGACCATCACGGGCTGGGCCGACGCGGATCACTACCTCGAGGTGCGCGAGGACCCGGCCGACAAGCAGCGGAAGGTGTACTCCGTCAGCGCGGCCGACGGCGGCGCCGCGCTGTACCGCGACTACAGCGCGATCCAGAAGTCGCTGCCGGCCGGGTTCGAAGCGCGCGTGGCCGCGGCCACCGCGCCCGACCTGTCAGCGTTCGTCTTTCTCCAGAAGGGCGACCTCTATCACTACGACGCTTCGGCAACGCGCTTCCGCCGGCTGACGGCCACCCTCGCCGACGAGAAGAACCCGCGACTGTCGCCCGACGGGAAGTGGATTGCCTACACGCGGGCCAACAACCTGTTCGCCTACGACCTCGTGAACGGCGTGGAGCACCAGTACACGGCCGACGGCAGCGACACGGTGTACAACGGCTGGGCGTCGTGGGTCTACATGGAGGAGATCCTCGGTCGGGGCACCAACTCCGCCGCCTTCTGGTGGTCACCCGACAGCACGAAGCTGGCCTTCATGCGCTTCGACGACTCGCCCGTGCCCGTGTTCCCCATCTACCACGCCGACGGCCAGCACGGGGAGCTCGAGCAGCAGCGCTACCCGAAGGCGGGCGATCCGAATCCCTGGGTGCGGATGGGCGTTGTCCCCGTGGCCGAGGGCGGGGTCGCCTGGATGGACTTCGAGGAAAGGGCCGACCACTACATCGCGTGGCCCTTCTGGACGGCGGACAGCCAGACCCTCACCGTGCAGTGGATGAACCGGGGCCAGGACGTGATCCGGTTCTACAACTGCGACCCGGCGACGGGGAAGAAGGTGCAGATCTTCGAGGAGAAGCAACCGGCCTGGGTGGAGTTCTTCGAGGACATCCACTACTTCCAGGACGGTTCCGGGTTCCTGCTGCGGAGCACCGTGGACGGTTGGGACCACCTCTATTACTACGGCAACGACGGCAGGCTGAAGCGGCGCCTGACGTCGGGGGAATGGCGCGTCAACGGCATCGCGGCGGTGGACGAGGCGAACGGCTGGGTCTACTTCGCCGCCCGCTACGGCAAGCCGTGGGATACGCACCTGATGCGCGTGCGTCTCGACGGCAGCGGCCTTCAGCAGCTGACGAAGGAGCCGGGCACCCACATGGCGCGCGTGTCGCCGGGCGGGAAGTACTTCGTGGACTCGTTCAGCACCATCGCCACCGCGCCGACGCTGGCACTCTACCGCGGGGACGGCACGCTGGTTCGCAAGCTCGGCGACGCCTGGACCCCCGAGGCGGCGAAGTACGCCTGGGGCAGGGCCGAGCTGTTCACCATCCCCTCGGAGGACGGCCAGTTCCAGTTGCCCGCCTACTGGGTGCTGCCGCCCGCCTTCGACCCGAAGAAGCAGTATCCCGTCGTGTTCTCGATCTATGGCGGGCCCGACTCGGGCACGGTCCGGAACGCCTGGCTGGGTTCGCCCGCGCAACCGTCGCGCAGCCACTACTGGGCGCAGCGCGGCGTGATCACGATCAGCGTCGATCACCGCGGCGGCGGCGCGTTCGGCAAGAAGGGCGTCGCCCTGATGCACCGCAGCCTGGGAAAGTGGGAGATGACGGACCTGATCACCGCGACGAAGTGGCTGCGGAGCAAGCCGTTCGTCGCGAAGGACCGGATCGGGATCGAAGGGGGCAGCTACGGCGGCTACACGACGATGATGGCGCTCTTCTCCGGCGCTGAGCACTTCAACTTCGGCCAGGCGGGCGCGTCGGTCAGCGACTGGGCGCTCTACGACTCGGTCTACACCGAGCGCTTCATGGACACGCCGAAGGAGAACCCGGACGGCTACAAGGCGGGCGCGGTGCTCACGTACGGCGATCGCTACAAGGGTGGCCTTCTCGTCACGCACGGCACGATCGACGACAACGTGCACATGCAGAACTCCATCCAGGTGGTGGACCACCTGGCCACCGCCGGCAAGCCGTTCGAGCTGATGCTGTACCCGGACAGCCGGCACGGCACCCAGGCGTCGCAGCGCGCCCACGCCGCGCGCCTCGCCCACGACTACTGGGTGAGGACGCTGCTGGGAGGGAGACTGCCCGGACAACCGAAGTAGGGACTGTCATACTGTCACGCTGCATTCATAGTCCACGTTCAACACAGAGGCGCAGAGGCGCAGAGACGAACGAGAATGCACGTTGAGCGTGCTTGATCCCTACTTTTTCGGAACGTCCTCCGGCCTGGCGGGCGCGGCGATGAACCCGACCGGCTCGCCCTTGGTCATCGGCGGGGTGCCGATCACGTACAGCACCTCGCCCGCGAACGGCGCCCGGATCTCCTCGAGCGTGTTGCCGTGGAAGTCGGTCACCGTTCCGATGAGCGCCCCCTGCGCCACGGTGTGGCCGCGCTCGACCGCCGGGTAGAAGATGCCGGTCTGGCCCGCGCGCAGCACCTCGTTGCGCCCCAGGTACACCGGGTGCTCGACCGGCCCTGGCCCCGCCTCCCGCATCTTCAGGTGGCGCAGCACGCCGGCGACGCCCCGCTCGACGCGCGCGATCGACTCCTCGTCGCTCTGGCCGAGGGCGCCCGACTCGATCGTGATCGCCGGCTTGCCGCGCGTCACCGCCGTGTTCGAGAGGTACGCCGAGAGCGCGGGGTCGGTGGGCCGGCTGGCGTCGATGACGATGTGGTCCATGCCGAAGGCGAGCGCAAGCTGGTGGATCTTGTCGACGACCTCCGGCGTTCCGGTCGTTTCCCAGTAGAGGTAGGGACGCAGCGACTCGTTCGCGTCTCCGCAATGCAGGTCCACCAGGTAGTCGGCGCGATCGATCACCTGTCGCGTGAGGACGTCCGCGATCCGCTCCGAGATCGTGCCGTCGGCCCGCCCCGGGAAGACCCGGTTCAGGTTCTTGGCGTCGCCCGGCGTGTAGTAGATCGTCCGCCCGAGGAAGGACGGCATGTTCGCGACGTGGACCATCACGATCGCGCCCGACAGCCCCGTCGGGTCGATCAACCGGCGGAGCCGCTGCAGCGCGAGCACCGGCGGGTACTCCGCGCCGTGCGTGCCGGCGACCAGCGCGAGCACGGGCCCGGGGCGCGCGCCGTTGAGAATCGAGATCGGGATGGTGGTGCCGGCCTCGGCGCCGCGGGCCGGGACGTCCAGCCGGCCCGACGCCATTGTGCCCGGCGCAGCGGTGACGCTGCCGATCGTGATCGGCGACTGTGCGGCGACGGGCGCAGCCACGAGCACGGCACCGACGATCACCGACCCCATTGCCAGCCAAGCTCTGGCGTGCATGCTGTCCTCCTGATCCCACGTAGGGTTGACCCCGGCAGGTGACGGTGCGGCGCCCCCGCGTGCGCCGGCGGCCGCAGTCTACAGGAAATCCGCCTCATTTCGCGCGATTCGCCGCTGGCATCGTCCTTGTTGTATGGAGGGCAAGACGCCAAGGCCACCGGGGCCCGCGGCGCCGACCAAAGGGGGATGCCATGAAGGCGTGGACCGGAGCACTGATTGCGGTTCTGACGATCGGCCTGATCGTGTTCGGCCTCGGAATGCGACCGACGTCCGGCGGGGTTGCCGGTCAGGCGGAGAGCCTGGCGCGCGCGCCGCAGGCGAACGGCCTGGTGCAGCCGGCCGCGGTCTCGACCTTTGAGCTGGCCGGGGCCGCGCAGGCGCCGATGCTGGTGAACTGCGGCCCCGGGCAGCAGGTCCTCGTGCGGCAGGTGCTGCTCGCCAACGGCCAGTCGGCGTCCCAGGTGGATTGCATCGGCGTGGCGGGGAGCGCGGCCGCCTACGCGGCGCAGGTGGCGTATCCGACCGCGCAAGTGCGGACGGTGGCGGACGATGACCTCGTGTCCGCGCCCCGGGTCGTGAGGACGCGGACTGACCGCGCGGCGCCCACGCGGCGTGTGGACCGGCCCCGGCGCAGCTGGGCGAAGACCGCACTCGTCATCGGCGGCTCGACGGCGGCCGGAGCGGGCGTGGGCGGGATCGTCGCCGGCAAGAAGGGCGCGCTCATCGGCGCGGCGATCGGCGGCGGCGCGAGCACGATTTACGAGGCGGTGAAAAGGTAGGAGCTAGGAGCTAGGGGCTAGGGGGGCGCGGCCGGGGCCGCGCCCCGACTTGTACGCCTCCCCGCCCCCCGCCCGCCGCCTTCTACTTCGGGACACCTTGCCCGAGGACCCGCCCGCCGCCTTCTACTTCGGGACACCTTGCCCGAGAACCCGCCCGCTCAGCGAGTGGCACGAGGCGCACCCGGCGATGAGGTCGCCGTAGATCTCCGCGCGCGCGGTCGGCGTGGCGGCGCTCACGGCCTTCTCGGCCACCTCGTACGCCTGCGTCTGCGCGTCGAGGGCTTCCTTCGACAGTTGCGCGTCCACCGGGAAGGCGTCCGCCTTGAGGGGCGAGGCCTTCAGCGCCTCGGCGCCGCGCTTCCACATCTCCTCCGACGGCACGACCAGCCCCTGGTAGAGCATGTCGACGGCGTGCTGGTGTTCGAGCATCTTCGCCACGATCGGCTTGGCCGCCTGCCCCTGCGCGGCCGGCGCGGCGAGGCTCGGCTTCGCCCCCATCGCGCTGTGACACGATCCGCACTGCGCCACCATCCGGCCGGTCGCGTCGCCCGCGATGTCGAGCGTGGTGGCCGCGCCGATCTCGGTGGCCGCCTTCCGCATGTCCTCGATCGTGCCGCGGACCGTGTCGGGCAGGCCGGTCAGTTCCTGGTGATCGGCGAACGTGCGGGCGGCGGTGGTCGCCGCTTCGAGATCGCCACGGATGAGGGCGTGCTGCACCTGCTGAACCTGGGCCAGGTGGTCGTGCATGTGCTTGACCACATCGGCGGATGCCGGGGCCTGGCTGGCTGCCGGCTGGTCGCCCGCGGCCGGTTCGGACGTGCCGCCGCAGGCGGCGAGGACGACGACGGCCCCGAGGACGAGCGACGCCTGCACGAACCCTTTGACGCGCATACGTTGCACCTCCGGTGACGGATGGTCCGGCCCCATGCCGGGACGAGCGCCCTGCGATTGCCCGCCAGCAGTATGCCTCGTTCCGCGGTCGTGGTCGAGTCGGAAAATGCCGGGCGGGGTTCTCCGTTTTCCGTTCTCCGTTCTCCGCTGGTCGTTTCATAATCGCCCGATGCAGTACCGCCTGCTCGGCCGCACCGGTGTTCGCGTGTCCCCCCTCTGCCTCGGTGCCATGAACTTCGGCGGCGCCACCCCGGACGAGGAAGCCGTCCGGATCGTCAGCACGCGCGCTCGACGCCGGCCTCAACTTCATCGACACCGCGGATGTCTACAACGACGGCGCGGTCGGAGGACGCGGTGGGCCAGCGCGCTGGCGGGCCGCCGCCACCAGGTGGTGCTGGCGACCAAGGTCCACGGCAAGGATGGGCGACGGGCCAAAACGACCAGGGCGACTCGCGGCTGCACATCCTGAAGGCGTGCGAGGACTCGCTGCGCCGCCTCGCCACCGACTACATCGACCTGTACCAGGTGCACCGCCCGGTCCCCGAGATGCCGCCGGACGAGACGCTGGGGGCCCTGACGGACCTGGTGCGGTCGGGGAAGGTGCGCTACATCGGCTGTTCCACCCACCCCGCCTGGATGGTGATGGAGGCGCTGGCGGTCAGCGAGCGCCACGGCTTCGCCCGCTACGTCTCCGAGCAGCCGCCCTACAACCTGCTCGACCGCCGCATCGAGAACGAGCTGATCCCGCTGGCGCTGCGCTACAACCTGGCGATCCTCCCGTGGGCGCCACTGGCGCAGGGCGTGCTGGCGGGCCGCTACCCGGCGGGCGCGCCGCTGCCCGGCGACTCCCGTGCCGCCCGGCAGCCCGGCAGCATCTACGCCGAGCGGGTGACCCCCCGGGGCATCGAGGCCGGCGCGCGTTTCGCACGAGCTGGCGCGCGAGTCGGGCCGCACCCCGGGCCAGCTCGCGCTCCTCTGGTGCAAGGACCAGCCGGCCGTCACCGCTCCCATCGTCGGCCCGAGCACGCTGGCGCAGATCGAAGACCTGCTGCCGGTGCTGGAGATGACCCTCACCGCTGGCGGAGCGCGAGGCCTGCGACGCGATCAACGGCCCCGGCGCTGCCCTCGTCAACTTCCACAACACGTCGGGGTGGATGAAGGCACGGTGACGCTCTACGGTCGCGCGCGGCGGCGAGGCCGGGCGACACGACGTACGGGCCAGCCCCGGAACGCTGCATTCGCGATCACGTTCAACACAGAGGCACGGAGGACGCGGAGACGACCTGAGATCAGGGTGTCACGCTGCATTCGCGATCACGTTCACCGCAGAGGCGCAGAGACGCAGAGACGAACGACGAGAAGAAAGACGCTCTCACGCTGCATTCGCGATCACGTTCAACGCAGAGGCGCAGAGACGCAGAGACGAACGACGACGAGAAGAAAGACGCTGTTCACGCTACATTCTCGATCACGTTCAGCGCAGAGGCGCAGAGACGCAGAGGCGAACGACGAGAAGAAAGAAGATCGATCCCGCTAAGTACCGGTTTTCGTGACAAGCCCTCTGTGTCTCTGCGTCTCCGCGTTGAACGTGGACCATGAATGCAGCGCGACAGCGTGACAGCGTGACATTACCCGACCCCTGCCCGCTCACACCGTCCTCAGTTTCTCGTACTTCAGCAGGAACAGCGCCGCCACGGCCACGAGCAGCCGGACGCAGAGGCGAACGAACGAGAAGAAAGAAGATCGATCCCGCTAAGTACCGGTCTTCGTGACAAGCCCTCTGTGTCTCTGCGTCTCCGCGTTGAACGTGGACCATGAATGCAGCGCGACAGTGTGACAGCGTGACATTACCCCGACCCCTGCCCGCTCACACCGTCCTCAGTTTCTCGTACTTCAGCAGGAACAGGGCCGCCACGGCCACGAGCAGCGCGCCGTTCAGTACGAGGACCGTCGGGGCCGACGTGAGGTTCGCGAGGGCGCCGCTGGCGAGGCTGCCGAGCGGCATGCCGCCCCGGAACGCCACCATGTAGATGCTCATCACGCGGCCGCGCATCTGGTTGGGGGCGAGCAGCTGCACCAGCGAGTTCATCAGGGAAAAGACGACGATGAGGGCCCCGCCGGCGACGAACAGCAACAGGTGGCTGAGGGCCGGGACGCGCGCCACCGCGAAGGCGACGATGAGCCCGCCGAAGATCATCTGGACGACGAGGGCCCAGGTCCCCATCCGCGCGAAGCGCCCGAGCCAGGCGACCGTCACGGCGCCGGTGACGGCCCCCGCGCCCGAGAACACCATCATCCGGCTGTATCCCTCCACGCCCTGGTGGAAGACGCTCTGCGCGAAGACCGGCAGCAGCGTCAGCAGCGGCGTGCCGAGAAAGGTGACGGCGAAGGCCAGCAGCGTCAGGCCGAACAGCGGACCCTCGCGCCGCACGTAGGTGAGGCCCGTGCGCAGCTCCTGGGCGAGGGGCAGGGGAGCGGCCGCCTCGCGCGCGGGGACGCGGAGGGTCCACAGCGCCGCGATGACGGCGAGGAACGAGAGGCCGTTGGTTGTGAAGCAGAAGACCATGCCGAACGAGGCGAGGGCGAGGCCGGCCAGCAGCGGCCCGATCACGCGGGCCAGGTTGAACTGGATCGAGTTGAGGGCGATCGCATTGGGCAGGTGCTCGCGGTCCACCAGCGACGGCATCAGCGACTGGTGGGCCGGCCCGCCGAAGGCTTGCGCGCAGCCGGTGACGAAGGAGAGGGCGAGGATCTGCCACACCTGCACGGTCCCGAGGGCGACCAGCACCGCCAGGGTGAAGGCGGTGCTCATCTGGATGTACTGCGAGCCGAGGAGGACGCGTCGCCGGTCGTAGCGGTCGGCCACGACGCCGCCGATGAGGGTGAACAGCAGGATCGGGAGCTGGCCGAGGAAGGCGTCGAGCCCGAGGTAGAACGCCGAGCCGCTGAGCGTCAGGACCAGCCAGTTCTGCGCGACGCTCTGCATCCAGGTCCCGATGCTCGAGGTGGCGGCGCCGAACCAGAGCTTCCGGAAGTTCGGGAAGGCGAGGGCGGCGCCGATGCGGTGGAGCGCGGTGCCCCGGCGGGAGGCGGCTGGCGGCAGGGCGAGATCGGGAGACGGGTCCGGCATCAGGACGGCATTCTATGCCGGGTGCCGGTTCAGTTCCTGCCGCAGTGGCGGTTTGGCTTGACCGCCTTCGTGACTTACGCTATTCTTTCGCCGTATAGCGAAGGAAAAGCGAAATGGCTGAGGCTGCTCTCGCTCGCACCGACCTGGAAGCCCTGCTTCGCGCCCGCCGCCTGGATCGTACCGTCACGACGGGCGACGAGGCGCCACGTTTCGAGCCTGTCCCCACGGGCTTCGCCCCCCTCGACCACCAGGCCGGGGGCGGGTTTCCCCGCGGCGAGCTGTCCGAGATCGTCGGGCCGCGCTCGTCTGGCCGCACCACGCTGGTGGCCGGCGCGCTGGCGGCGGTCACCCGGGCTGGCGGCCTGGCGGCGCTCGTCGATCCCCTCGATCAGTTCGATCCGCCGTCGGCTGCAGCGGCCGGCGTGTGCCTGGACCGTCTCCTCTGGGTCCGGGGAGAGGGGGAGCCTCGCCTCGAGCGGGGGCTCAAGGCGTTGAACCTGGTGCTCCAGGCAGGTGGGTTCGACCTGGTGGTGCTCGAGATGGGCGAGGTGCCGCACGAGGCGATCAAGCGCCTGCCGTTCACCACCTGGTTCCGGTTTCAGCGGACGCTGGCCGGCAGCCGCGCCGCCTGCCTGGTGACCGGGCCGGGGGCGGTGGCCCGCAGTGCCGGCGGGCTGAGCGTGCAGTTGCAGGGGCGCTCGCGGCCGGCCCGCGGGGGGCGGCTGCTGGGCCTGGGAATCGAGGCGCGGGTGCTCCGCCCGCGAGATCCCGACGCCGGACGCTGCTGCCTGGATGGAGAGATTGCCTGAGCCTCGAGCCTCGAGCCTTGAGCCTTCTTATGTTTGCCTGTCTCTTTCTGCCCCTGCCCGCGTCCGCCCCTGCGGCCATTGCCGGCGGCCTCGAGGAGGTGGCGCGCGGGTGCTCGCCGCGGGTCGAAGTGCACAAGCCGGGGCTGGTCACGCTCGATGCGCGCGGCCTCGACCGCCTGCTCGGCACGCCGCAGGAGATCGGCGTCGAGCTGCAGCGGGGGTGCGCGGGGCGGAACCTGCCGGCCAGCGTGGCTGTGGCCGGCACGCGCACGGCGGCGATGCTCCTCGCGGTGACCGCCCCCGGCCTGGCCGTGGTGGCGCCGGGCGACGAGCGTCGGCGCGTGTCGCCGTTGCCGCTCGGCTGCCTGCCGCGCCTCCTGCCGCCCGACGGGCGTGAGGGGGTCTTCGGCCGTCGCCAGGACCTCGAGGCGATGCTCGCACTGCTCGGCCGCTGGGGCTTGAAAACGCTCGGTGACCTGGCGCGCCTGCCCGAGGCCCCGCTGGCCGCGCGCCTGGGGCAGGCGGGGGCGAGATGGCAGCGGGTGGCCCGCGGCGAGGACCTCGAGCCGCTGGTCGCCAGTCCCCGCGAGGCGCCGATCGAGGAGACGCTCGACCTCGACTGGCCGGTCGAGGGGCTCGAGCCGCTCTCCTTCGTGCTCGCGCGCGTGCTCGACCCGATCGCGCAGCGGCTCGAGCAACGTGACGAGGCCGCGATCCTCCTGCTGATGACCTTCCGCCTGGCCTCGCGCGAGATCGTGTCACGGCGCATCGAGCTGCCGGCGCCGATGCGCGACCCGAAGGTGCTTCGAACGCTCGTCCTGCTGCATCTCGAGTCGCACCCGCTCGGCGAGGGACTGGACCGCGTGACGATTCGCGTCGAGCCGGCGCGGGCCCCGGTCACGCAGTTCTCGCTGCTCTCGCGGGCGCTGCCGTTCCCCGAGCAGATCGCCACGCTGGTGGCGAGGCTGTCGGCGCTCGCCGGCGAACGGGCGGTCGGCGCCCCCGCGCTCGTCGACTCCCACCGGCCCGGCGCCTTTGCGATGCAGCCGTTCAAGCCGCATGGCGGGGGGCGGCCCTTCGACTCGGCCTCCAACGAGGCCTCGCTCAGGGTGCTCGCGATTCGCCGCTTCCGGCTGCCAATCGCGGCTCACGTCCTGGTGAAGGGCGGCCGGCCGTTGCGCGTCACCACCGAGCGGCGCGGCCTGCGCGGCGGCGTGGTGGAGCAGGCGGCCGGGCCGTGGCGCACGTCGGGAGAGTGGTGGAGGGGGGAGGCCTGTCACGGAGAACGGAAAACGGAGAACGGAGAGCGGACGGGCGGCTTGCTCCGCCGAAGCTCGGAGGGAGATGCAGCCGAGCGAAGGCGAAGCCGGGCCTGTCCGCCGTAGCGCGAAGCGCGAAGGCGGATTCGATCGTGACGAGTGGGATGTCGCCCTCGCCGACGGCGCCCTCTACCGCCTCTTCCAGGACCGCGTGACGGAGCGGTGGTTCGTGGACGGCATCGTCGACTAGTCACCAGCCACGACGTGTATATCGAGCTGCACACCTCCTCCGCCTTCAGCTTCCTCGACGGCGCGTCGCTACCCGAGGCGCTGGTGGACCGCGCGGCGGAGCTCGGCTATCCGGCCCTGGCCCTGATCGATCGCGACGGCGTCTACGGCATCCCGCGCTTCCACAAGGCGGCCACCGCGGCCGGCATCCAGCCGATCGTGGGTGCGGAACTGACAGTGAATGGTCATCAGTGGTCAGTGGTCAGTGGTCAGCCTGTCACGCGCGCCACTGCCTGGTCCCTGCCTCTCCTCGTCTCTTCAGCCGAGGGTTACCGCAACCTCTGCCGCCTGATCACCCGCATGAAGCTGCGGGCGCCGAAGGGCGAGGGGGCGCTCGCGCTCGACGAGCTCGACGGCGGCACCACCGGGCTCGTGGCGCTGGTCGGCCGCGAGGCGCTCCGCGGCGGGCAGCACGGCGTCGGCGGCCTGGTCGATCGCCTGGTCGGCCTCTTCGGCCGCGACAACGTCTGCGTCGAGCTGCAGCGCCACCTCCTCCGCGACGCAGGAGGCCGACCACCGGGCGCTGTGCGATCTGGCGGCCGCCTTTCACGTCCCGCTCGTCGCCACCAACGGCGTCCGCTTCGCCGCCCCTGGCGATCGCCCGCTCTACGACGTCCTCACCTGCATCCGTCACAAGACGACGCTCGAGGCGGCGGGCCGGCGGCTGACCGCCAATGCCGAGCGCTACCTGAAGCCGCCCGCCGCGGATGGCGGCGCTCTTCGCCGACGTGCCCGAGGCGGTCGCCAACGCCGAGGCGCTCGCCGACCGCCTTCGCTACACGATGGCGGACCTCGGCTACCGCTTCCCGGAGTACCCGGTCCCGCCCGGCGAGACGCTCGCGTCGTTCCTGCGGAAGATGACCGAGGTGGGCGCGCGCGAGCGGTACCGCCCCTACCACGACCGGGCCCGCGCGCAGATCGCCCGCGAGCTGGATCTCATCGAGAAGCTCGGCCTCCCCGGCTACTTCCTCATCGTCTGGGACATCGTGAACTTCTGCCGGCAGCAGGGGATCCTCGTGCAGGGGCGCGGGTCGGCCGCCAACAGCGCCGTGTGCTACAGCCTCGGGATCACGGCCGTGGACCCGGTGGGGATGGACCTGCTGTTCGAGCGCTTCCTGTCGGAGGAGCGCGGCGAGTGGCCCGACATCGATCTCGACCTGCCGAGCGGCGACCGGCGCGAGCGCGTCATCCAGCACGTGTACGAGAAGTACGGCGAGCACGGCGCGGCGATGACGGCCAACGTCATCACCTACCGCGGTCGGAGCGCGGCGCGCGAGGTGGGGAAGGTCGCTCGGCCTCGAGCGCGGCGACAGATCGACCGGCTCGCGAAGGTGATGCACCACTTCGAGTTCGAGACGACGGGCGAGACGCTGGCGAAGCACCTCGGCGACATCGGGGTCGATCCGGCCGACCACCGCGATGCGGCGTGTTCGCCGAGCTGTGGCAGCAGATCCAGGACCTGCCGCGGCACCTCGGGCAGCACTCGGGCGGGATGGTGATCTGCCAGGGCCGCCTCGACGCGCGTCGTGCCGCTCGAGAACGCCAGCATGCCCGGCCGCGTCGTCGTCCAGTGGGACAAGGACGACTGCGCCGACATGGGGATCGTGAAGATCGACCTGCTCGGCCTCGGGATGATGGCGGTGCTGCAGGACTCGCTGGCGTCGATCAACACCCGCCGTCCGGCGGCGGCGCCGCCGCTCGGCCTGTGGAACCTGCCGCCCGACGACCCCGAGGTCTACCGGATGCTGCAGGCGGCCGACACGATCGGCGTCTTCCAGGTCGAGTCGCGCGCGCAGATGGCCACGCTGCCGCGGCTCAAGCCCGAGCGCTTCTACGACCTCGTCGTCGAGGTGGCGATCATCCGGCCGGGGCCGATCGTCGGGCAGATGGTGCACCCGTATCTCAACCGCCGCGCGGGGCGCGAGCCGGTCGTCTACCCGCACCCGTCGCTCGAGCCGATCCTCGCGCGGACGCTCGGCGTGCCGCTCTTCCAGGAGCAGCTGCTGCGGATCGCGATGGTGGCGGCCGGCTTCACGGGCGGTCAGGCCGAAGAGCTGCGGCGCGCGTTCGGGTTCAAGCGATCCGAGCGGCGGATGAAGCAGATCGAGGTGCAGCTGCGCGAGGGGATGACGCGCAAGGGGATCACCGGCCAGGCGGCCGAGGACATCATCAAGGCGATCACGTCGTTCGCGCTCTACGGCTTCCCCGAGTCGCACTCGGCGAGCTTCGCGCTGCTGGTCTACGCCAGCGCCTACCTCAAGGCGCACTACCCGGCGGCGTTCTACGCGGCGCTGCTGAACAACCAGCCGATGGGGTTCTACCATCCGGCCACGCTCGTGAAGGACGCCCAGCGGCGCGGCGTCCACTTCGCTCCCGGTGGACGTGCAGCGCTCGGACTGGTCCTGCACGATCGACGAGACCGGCGCCATCCGCCTCGGCCTCTGCTACGTGAAGGGGCTGAGGATCCAGGTGGGGGAATCCGTAGCGCAGGGCTTTAGCCCTGCGGGACATCGTTGTCCCAGCCCTGCGGGACATCGTTGTCCCAAATGCGGGTGCGACGACGGGTCGATGCTGGAGGTGGCCGAGCAGGGTGGGCGGCTGGACTGCTTCTGCAACAACTGCGCGCACGACTGGAAGGTCGTGCCGCCGCGCTTCGGATCGGTGGACGAGCTGATCGCCCGCACCG
The DNA here is from genome assembly GCA_963813585.1 of uncultured Acidobacteriota bacterium. Taxonomy (GTDB): domain Bacteria; phylum Acidobacteriota; class Vicinamibacteria; order Vicinamibacterales; family Fen-181; genus JARKSS01. The sequence continues at coordinate 3,599,547 of CAWEZL010000001.1, read as the reverse complement.
GGATCAACCGCGAGGAGCTGTCCACGCTGGCCGAGGCGGGCGCGCTCGCCTCGTTCGGCTTCACGCGGCGCGAGGCGCTGTGGCAGGTGGAGCGGGCGGTCAGGCCGGCGGGTGCGCTGTATCAGGATTCGGGATTCGGGAGTCGGGAGTCAGCGGGATCGGAAGCGTCACCCCTTCCCGAGATGACGCCGGTCGAACGTCTCGTGGCCGACTACGAGGGCACGGGGCTGACCATCGGTCCGCACCCGATGGCCATGCGCCGCGAGGAGATGGAACTGCGCGGCGCGCTGCGCGCGACCGACCTGCCGCGGCAGCGGCACGGCCGGCGGGTGCGCGTCGCCGGCGCGGTGATCACCCGGCAGCGTCCCGGCACCGCGAAGGGGTTCGTCTTTCTCACGCTCGAGGACGAAACCGGCATCGCCAACATCATCATCCGACCCGACCTGTTTGCCCGCGCGCGCCTGGCGGTGGTCGGCGAGCCGTTCCTGCTGGTCGAAGGCATTCTTCAGAACCAGGAAGGGGTCGTCTCGGTGCGCGCCGAGCGCCTCGAGGGCATGGGGGGGGCGAAGGTGGAGGTGGAGGCCAGGGACTTCTACTGAGGCGTCAGCGTCAGCCTGTGCACCGTTTTCCCGGGCAGCAGCGGCGTCGGGTCGCCGTTGACCCAGGCGGCGTGGCCGTCGCGGTAGTGAGGCGACAGCGGGTGGCCGCTCTGGCCGCCGGGCATGTGGAAGATGCCGTTCTCCTCGTGCCCGGGCGCCACCACGAGGCGCTCGGAGGGCATCAGCCCGTCCACCCGCTGCAGCGGCATGTCCGCGCCGCCGCGCAGCGCCACCGGCTCCATGTCGAACCAGCGGGCCAGCGGCCCCAGGCCGGCGCTGAGCGGATGGCGGATCCGGCTGTTGACCGTACCCCAGCGCAGGTCACCCAGCCGGGCGCCCCCGGCGGTCAACTCGCGGATCGCGCCGTCCACGGCCGCCAGCAGTTGCTGGTCCCAGTCCTCGAACCGGGCCGAGAGCAGGTGGCGCGGGCGATCGGTGACGAGGCGCCAGAGCGGGCCCTCGATCCGCGTGGGGAACGGTGGCAGCGGCAGCACCGGGTCGATCGGCCGCACCCAGGCGAACGACGGCGACGCGGCGTGCGCTGGCGCGGTCAGGGCGCCGAAGACCTGCTCGGCCAGCACACGGCGCCAGCGGTGCACCAGCGTGTAGGCCACCGAATCGGATCCCCGCCCGGTCCAGGTGGACGAGACCAGGCGGTGGAACTCCTCCCGCGCGGCGCCGGCCCGCGCGCCCGGCTTCTCGAACGTGGCCAGCAGCAGCGCACGCCACCGCTCGAGGAAGATCGCCCGTTCGTCCATCTGCACGCGCAGCAAGTCGCGCTCGGTGGCCTTGGGGATGGCGAGCAGCGCGTCCCGGATCTGGCGCGCCCGCGCGGACGCGTCCACGGCAGCCGCTGAATAGACCTCGGGCGAGGCGCCGTACACGACCTGGTTGTTGGCCGTCCAGATACGGCCCCCCGGCGGGTCGATGATGCGCGGGTGCGAGGCGGGCGCCAGCAGCCCGTCCCAGCGCCGCGTCCCGTCCGCCCACGACGCGGGGACCGTGCCGTCGAACCCGGCGCGGTTGGGGATGGCGCCGGCCACGGTCCAGCCGATGTGGCCGTCCGAGTCGGCGACCACCAGGTTCTGCGCCGGGATGCCCGAACGGGTGCCGATCTCGAGTGCCTCCGACACGCTGCCGGCCCGTTCCATCTCCGCGAGCACGAGGTTCAGCGCCTCGGGGCGGTGCGCGACCCAGGCGAGGGCACGCCGGCGGCCCCGCTCGTCCGTGTCGAAGACCGGGCCCCAGATCGTTTCCTCGACCCGCAGCACCTCGTCCGGCCGCCCCTTGCAGCGGAGTGGCTCCTCGCGCACCGCGAGCGTGGCGGGGCCGGCCGGCGTCAGGTAGGCGGCCGGGTTGGCCGGGTCGGGTTCGAGCAGCACGAAATCGATGGCGTCGATGCCGGCGTTGGTGAACCCCCACGCCACGCGGCCGTTCGACCCGACCACGACGGCCGGAACACCGGGGAGGCTGGCGCCCACGAGCCGGCGTTGCCCGCCGGGCGCCGTGGCGTCCGGCCAGGTGAGCAGCACGCGGTACCAGGTGTTGGGCACCTGGATGTCGAGGTGCATGTCGTTGGCGAGCAGCGCCGCGCCCCGCGCGGTGTGTGGGGGGGCCACCGCCCACGAGTTGCTGCCTTTCATGGCCTCGGGGTGCCGCGGATTGGCGGGCCCTCGCTCGGGAAAGGGGGGCATTCCGGGCCACCGGGCCCGGATGTTCGCCTGCGCCTCGGTCGGCAGGGGGGGCGGTCCGGGCGGAGTGCCCGCGATTGGGGCCTCCCATTCGTCGGGCCCCGGCTCGAGGAACGCGGCGAGGGCCGGGGGCAGCGTCTCGCGCATGAGGCCGACCATCGGCTCGCGTCCCATCGCGCCGCGCTGCAGCCCGATGTACATGAAGGCGAGCACCAGGAGGCTGTCCTCCGTCCGCCAGGGTGCGGGGTCGGCGCGCAGCAGCAGGTACTCGATGGGGACCGCACCGAGCGCGTCTCGTCCCTCGTTGACTCCGGCTGCGTACGCTTCGAGCAGGCGCTGTTCGCCGGGCGATGCGCGTCGAAGTGCCTCGGCCGCGACCGCTCGGAAGCGATGGCGTCGCAGCGCGCGGTCGAGCGGCAGCGCGACCTCCCCGACCAGCTCGGACATGTCGCCGGCCGCGAAGCGCCGGGCGAGGTCCATCTGGAAGTAGCGCTCCTGGGCGTGGATGAAGCCGGTGGCGCGGGCCACGTCCTCGCGCGAGCCGCCGCGGATCGTCGGGACGCCGAGGCCGTCGCGCTCGACCGTGACGCTCGCCGCGAGCCCCGGGAGGGGCCGCGTGCCGTCGAGGAGCGGCAGGCTCGCCGAGAGCGCGCGCCAAGCGACCACGCCGAGGATCACCAGCGCGAAGCCGGCGGCCAGGCCGATCCGCAGAGCGAGGCGGGCACCCCGCCGGCGCGGGCGCTGGCTACTCGCGGTAGTTGCCGAAGTGGAGTTCGACACCGAAGTCCTGCTCACGGAGCAGCGCCATTACCTGTTGCAGTTCGTCGCGCGAAGCCGACGAGATGCGGAGCTGATCGCCCTGGATGGCGGCCTGGACCTTTCGCAGCTTCCGGTCCTTGATGAACTTCACGATCTCGCGGGACGCCTCGGTCGGGATGCCCTGCTGGAGCGTGACGACGCGGCGGACCGTGTCGTTGGCGCCGCGCTCGAGGTCGCCGCGCTTGACGTTCTTGAGCGGCACCTTGCGGCGCACCATGCGCGTTTCCACCACCTCCCACAGCGCCTGCATCTTGAACTCGTCGTCCGCCGTGAGGGTGAGCGTCGCCGCAGCGCGGTCGAAGTCGATCGCGGCCTTCGAGCCCTTGAAGTCGTAGCGCTGCGCGACCTCCTTCCGCGCCTGGTTGACGGCGTTGTCCACTTCCTGGAGATCGACTTCTGACGTGACGTCGAATGAAGGCATGGGGGGATCCTATCAGTGCTTCACCGCGGTCATCATGATCTCCACCAACCCGTCGGGCGCGACGAGGCCCGCCTCGACGGTGGTCCGCGCCGGGAACGGCTGCGGCAGCGTCGCCCGGTAGGCCTCGTTCATCGCGCCGAAGCCGCGGGCGTCGGGCAGGTAGACGATCGCGTCGACCACGTCCCTCCAGTCGAAGCCGGCCGCCTCGAGCGTTCGACCGAGCCGGGCCAGCGTCTCCTTCGTCTGCGCGCCCACGTCGCCGCGTGTGGCCTCGGTCGAGCCGAGCATCCCAGAGAGGTAGAGCCGGTTCCCGACCTGGATCGCCGAGCTGAGGACGGGGTTGGGCTTGCCGGGCGTCCCGTCGGGGGCGGGCGTCGAGACGGCGCGGCGGCCGGGGTCGCGAACGGCCACCATGGTGATCTCGACGAGGTAGTCCTGGCCCATGAGGCCGCATCGCACCGTGGCGCGCGCCGGAGGCGCGGAGCGGAACGCCTCGCGGTAGGCGGCGTTCATGTCCTGGAACAGCGCCGTGTCGGTGATGTACACCCGCGACGAGACGACGTCGGCCAGCGAGAAGCCGGCCGCCGCGAGGATCTCGCGGCCGTTCGCGAGGGCGGCGGCGGTCTGGGCCTTCATGTCGCCGCCACCGAACGTGTTGTCCTTCGCGCGCCTGGCGATGAGCCCCGCGAGGAACAGCGTGTTGCCCGACTTGATGCCGTAGCTGTACGGGCTCGGTGAGCGAAGCCATCCGTCGGGGTGGACGATCGCGCGCTCGGCGCCGTCGCGGATGGCGACCAGGCTGATCTCGACGAGCGCCGCGGGAAGCACCGGGGGCGCCATCACGGTGGTGCGCACGGGCGGGTCCTGGGGCCAGTAACGGGCGTACACCTCGTTCATCGCCGCGAAGTCCGAGGCCTGGCGCAGGTAGACGGTGACCGACGCGGCGCGCCCGAGGCTCGATCCGTTGACTCGAAGCACGGCGGCCAGGTTGTCGAGCGCGCGGGCCGTCTGGACCTTGATGTCGCCCTGGACGATGGACCCGTCCCGGCCCGTGGGGAGAGCACCCGAGAGGTAGATGAAGTCGCCGGCGGCGCGCGCCGGGCTGAAGGGTGGCAGCGCGGGCTGACCGGCCGGGGCCGGCTGCGCCCACGCGGCGGCGGCGACCAGTACGAGCGGGATCACGGTTGCGAGCACGAGTGACGGGCGCATGAACCTCTCCTCGGAAGTCGCGTACAATCGGTTGAATGATTGAACGGCGTCGCTCGAATCTCCACGGGTGGGGTGTGTTCGCGACCGAACGCATCCCGAAGAACAAGCGCATTATCCAGTACGCGGGTGAGAAGATCACACACCGGGAGAGCCGCGAGCGCGAGGAACGCTACCTGAGGCGCGGCAAGATCTGGTGTTTCCGCTTGAGCAGCCGGTGGGTGATCGACGGGTCGGTCGGCGGGAACCTCGCGCGGTTCATCAATCACTCCTGCGAGCCGAACTGCTACGCGCAGGTGATCGACGGCGTGATCTGGCTGCGGGCCTCGAAGACGATCGAGCCGGGCCTGGAGCTGACCTACGACTACAGGACGGACGGGTCCAAGTCGATCCCGTGCCGCTGCCGTCCCGGCTGCAAGACGAGGTTGTAGTGGAAGTCTTCTACCTGCACGGGTTCGCCTCGTCGCCGGAAGCCGGCAAGGCGAGCTTCCTGGCCGAGCGGTTCGGCGGGCACGGCATCCCTCTGCACGCGCCCGATCTCAACCTCCCGGACTTCTCGACGCTGACGGTCACGCGCATGCTCGACCAGCTCGATCGCGCCATCGACGCGCGGCCGCCAGGCCCGGTCGTCCTGGTCGGGTCGAGCCTGGGAGGGTTCGTGGCGCTGCACGCGTGGGATCGCCGCGCGGCGCGGCTCGACGGAACGCACCCCGTGTCGCACCTCGTGCTGCTCGCTCCGGCGGTGGATTTCGGCTGGATGCGCGACCCGCTGGTCGTTCCCGAGAACATCGAGAACTGGCGAAACACCGATCGATGGGAGCTGTACCACCCCAGCTACGGCCGCCAGGTGCCGGTACGCTTCCAGCTGTGGGAGGATGCGGGCCGCTACGACTCGCTGGCGGTGACCCCGAGTGTGCCGACGCTCGTCATCCACGGGACGAACGACACGGTCGTGGACCTCCGCAGCGTGCGGCGGTTCGCCGACGGGCGCGCCAACGTCACGCTGCGGCTGTTGGAGGGGGCCGACCACCAGTTGCAGGGACGGCTGGACGATGTGTGGGAGGAGACCGCGCGGTTTCTGTCGCTGGGAGCCGGGGCCTAGGAGCCAGGGGCCAGGTGGCGGGGGCGAGCATTCTGCGTTCTGTATTGACGGCCCTCTTTGTCCCGCTGTCGATCTCGACCGCGGCGGCCCCAGCCCCGCCGCGTGCCGCGACGCTGCTCATCGACCTGCGCGCCGTGGCCTCCGCCGCACCGCTCGCCGAGGACCGGCGCGACGTCCTTGACACGCCCGTGGCCCCGGGCTCCATCGCCAAGACCCTCACCCTGCTGGCCGCGCTCGAATCGGGAACGATCACGCCGTCCAGCACGATGGCCTGCCCGCGCCGCCTCCGGGTCGGCGGGGACACTTACACCTGCACGCACCCGGACGCGGGTCGCCCGCTGACGCCCGCCGAGGCGCTCGCGCACTCGTGCAACGGGTATTTCGCCTCGATTGCGTCGCGGCTGCCGCGGGCCGCGCTGGAGCGAGCCTACGTTCGGGCGGGGCTCGAGCCGCCGGCCCCCGGCGTTTCGACGGTCCGGGCGGCGCTGGGCCTCGACGGCGTTCGGGCCACCCCGCGCCAGTGGCTGGGCGCGTTCGCCAGGCTCGCGGCCGGCGAGGGAATCGCAGTCGACGCGCGGTATCGCCGCGTGCTGCTCGACGGGCTGCGCGGCGCGGCGACGTACGGCACCGCGCGCAGCCTGGGCGACGCGGGGATCACTGCGCTCGCCAAGACGGGTACGTCGACACATGCAGGCGGGCAGCTCGGCCTCGTGGTGGCCGTCCTGCCCGCCGATCATCCAACGCACGCCATCGTGGTCGTCGTGCCGGGGGCCGCCGGGCTGGAGGCCGCGGCGCTGGCCGCAGAACGGTTGCACGAACGGCTGGGGGTGGGGCACCTCAGCGATGGCGACGAGACGGAGACCCTGACGATCGGTCGCGTGCGGGGCGGGCGGCACGCCATCGAAGCGATCGCCCTCGAGGATTACGTCGCGGGCGTCGTCGCGGCCGAGGCGCCGGCCGACTCCCCTGGAGAGGAGTCGAAGGCGCTGGCGATCGTGGTCCGCACCTTCGCGCTCGCCAACCGGGGGCGCCATCGCGCCGAAGGGTTCGACCTGTGCGACCTCACGCATTGCCAGGTGCTCGGCCGGCTGACCCCTGCCGCGCGCGAGGCGGCGGCGGCGACGCGAGGGCGGGTTCTGATGTTCCAGGGGAAGCCGGCGCAGGTGTTCTACAGCGCGTCCTGCGGCGGGCACTCCGAGCGTCCCTCAGCCGTGTGGCCGGGTGCGAGCGATCCCCCCTACCTCGTCGCACGGCCAGAGCCCGCGTGCCGGCTGGAGCCGGCGTGGACCAGCGACGTGAGCGCCGCGCAGGTAACGGCGGCGATGCGCGCGGCAGGCGCGCGCGGGGGTGTCGTGCGCTGGCTGCGCGTCCGCGCGCGCACCGCGTCGGGTCGAGTCGCCGCCCTCGAAGTGGGCGGCTTCGATCCGCCGGTCGTGTCCGCCGAGGCCTTCCGCCTCGCGCTCGGGCGGACGGCTGGCTGGCAGCTGCTGAAGAGCACCGCGTTCGAGGTGGAGCGGCGGTCGACGGGGTACCGCTTCGTGGGCCGCGGCCGCGGCCACGGCGTGGGCCTTTGTGTGGACGGCGCCGTCCGCCTGGCCCGCGCCGGACGCCCCGCCTCCGCCATCCTCCAGCATTACTTTCCGGGGTCGGCTCTTGAATCCGCTGCTCTTGCACGTCCGGCCCCAGTGCGCCCGCGGCCTCCTTCTGTCGAGGTCGTCGTCCCATCCGGGGAGGAGGCTGGGCGCGAGGCCATCCGCCGGTTGGCGGGCGACGCGCTGTCAGCGATAGCCGACAGCGCGGGCCTGCCCGCGCCCCCTTTCGTGCGGCTGGTGTTTCACCCGACCGTCCAGGCTTACGCGCGGGAGACGGGCTTGCCCTGGTGGACGGCGGGGGCATCACGCGGCACGAGAGTGGACTTGTTGCCGCCATCCGCCCTCCGGCGCCGGCGCCTGCTCGAGCGAACGGTGCGCCACGAGATCGCGCACGTCGTGATTGGCGGCCGCCTGGCCGGGCGCCCCTTGTGGGTCCAGGAGGGAGCGGCGATGTTCCTGGCCGGGGAACTGGACGCGGCGAGGAAGAACGGTCAGCCGAGTGGGCACGCGCGGCAGGGCTGCCCGAGCGACCAGGAGATGGCGCGCGCGCGCGCGGCCGCGGCGCTGCAGGCGGCCTACCGGAGGGCGGCCGCGTGCTTCGCGAGCGACCTGGAGAACGGGCGGCGGTGGGACGAGGTCGGCCTCAGGTACATCCACCCGATGAGGATGGACGCTGCGACCGTGCTCACCACCGGCGCCAGCAGCGCGGCCCGCCCCGGGACGACCGGGGGCCGCGCCACGCGGTGCACGAGGGCGACGCCGAGGCCGACGAGGGTGCCGACCAGCGCCATGTTCATCGGCCCTGGCATCATTCCGGCTGCGTAGAGGCCGACGCTGGCGGCGAGCGGCGACGCCGCGACCCCCAGCCCGCTCAGGAAGGAGCGAAACAGGGCGGAGCCGAACATCCAGGCGGTCAGCGCGTAGAGCAGGGCGGCCAGCACGAGTGCGCGACCGAACTGCCAGGCGGCCGCCAGGTAGTGACGATCCCTTCAGCAGGCGCGCCAGCCAGTTCATCATCCAGGTGGGATTGGACCCGTGCGAGCGGCGCCCCTCCCGCCTCGCCTGCATTCGCTCACGCATCGAGGCAAAGCGAGCGAGCAGCTCAGGCGTCATCCCTGGCACGGCAGCCAGGTCTTCCACGCGCTTGAACGCCATACGCTCGTCGCGGACCTTCAGGATGGATGCCGCGAGGGCCGCGTCCACGCCGGGGACCGAGCGTAGATCGGCGACGTCGCACGCGTTGAGGTCGAAGGTGAGCGACGAGGGGACCGGAAAGTAGCGGTACACACCCATCCCGAGCGAAACCCGCGGTACCACCATCCACAGCGGCGGACCGAGGCTGCCATCGAGCCGCGCGTTCCCCGAAAGCAGGCGCTCTCGGAGTCCCGCCAGGTAACCGGGCTCGAGGTGCCGCCGGAACGCCGACGCCTCCACCGTGACACCGCGCGTCACGTCGAGGAATATGTCGAACACGACCTCGGCTTCGTCCGGGAAGGTCGTCGTGTAGCCCTTCACGAACTCGACGAGCGGCCAGTCGCCCCACCGGAAAGCATGGTGCAGGACGTGGAAGAGCTTGAGATACACGTTCTCCGCGGGCGACACGAGCGAGGCGGGGCCGAGGCGGTCGAGATCGGCCGACCGCTCGTCCGGCAAGAACGGCCTGTAGAAGTCCGGGGCGAGATAGCCCGAGCGAAGCCGTTCGTCCGACGCCAGGCGATGGAAGAAGGTCGCCAGCAGGCCTTCGCTCGCCAACGCCCGCGGGCCGATCTTCAGCGGGCTGTCCAGGGCGGGCGGCATCACGTCGCGGTACATCCGGGCCTCGAAGGCCGGCCGCGCATCGCCGGCAAACGGCGCCGGCAGCGTCACATCGTGGATGAAGAGGTTCGACCGCACGCCCGTGTCACGCAGGCGTTGCTCGCCCGGCCCCTGCCACCGGATGAACCGCAGGTTCGCGGGACAGATCCAGCACCCGTTCACCTGTTCGCGCGCGAAGCGGTCGTACCAGGTTCGTTCGCCCGCGGCTGCCGCGGTCGCGCGGATGGCGACGCCGCCTCTCCCGGCGGCGTGATGATCCATCGCCATCGGCTGGAAGTGCTCCCCCCACCCCTCGACGAACGCCAGCCAGCCATCGGTCCTGACCGTCGTGAAGTGAACGCCGCTCGACGCCCTCTGCGGAGGCGGTCCGGCCAGTGCCGCCATGGTGAGATGACCGAGTTCGTGCGCGTAGATCGCGATCAGCCCGTCGGTGTCGGCGGGGTCGAAGTCGCGCTCGTCCACCACCAGGTCGACGAATGGCGTGTCGCGCAACTCGCGCACCGACCCGTCCGACTGTTCCAGCCAGAACCCCTCTGCCGGGAAACCGCCCTGCCGATCGGAGAGGAACAGGTACGCCGGCCGCTCGAGGGACGCACGCTGCCCGGGGGACAGTGCGGGGTCGCGGAGCAAGTACGTTCTGGCGAAGCGATCCAGCCGCAGGACGAACTGCGTGTAGCCCGCCGGATCGGCCAGCGTCGCCGCCGCCCGCCGGGCAATCGCGTCGCGCTCGAGGTTCGCCGGCACGAGGACATCGGCGTTCGAACCGTCGGACGTCCCCTTGCTGCTCCTCCGCAGCAGCACCACGGGCACCGGGCTGTCACCGTCGGGCAGCGCCGAGACGACGCTACCGGCAAAGCAGAGGGAGGCGGCAAGGCAGGCAATGAGGCGCACGTGATGTAGGACGAAGAGGCGGGGAGGGCAGTTCCCGCCGGCGCATTCGGCCGGGAGGCATTCGGCCGGCAGGGACGCCGGTCCCTACTGCAGACGGACCCGGTTGGCCAGCAGCAGCGCCAGGGCCCACCCGACGTTGGCGAGCAGGTAGAGCACGCCAAGTTTCGTGGCGGCGAAGACGACCTCGGGCCACGACGGCGCCAGCCAGGACGGCCGCCAGTACGCCGCCTGCCAGGGCAGCCACACGAACAGGGCCATGAGAGCGGCGAGGCCCGCCAGGGCGCGCAGGGAGAACGCTGCCTTCGCCCAGCGTCGCCACAGGGCGATGGCCGGGCGTTCGCCCTCCTCGTCCCTCACCAGTGCCGTGAACAGCGCCAGCGCCAACGACAGCCCCAGCACCCAGCGGACGCCGGCGGCGATCCACCCCACGGTCGCGTGCAGCCAGCCCGTGCTGGTCCAGCCGAAGCGGGCGATCAGCCACGCATCGATTTCGCCACGCGCCGACGCCCACGACCAGTCGAAGCGCGCGGTCGCCCACCACACGACAGTGAATACGACCAGCGCTCCAACGAATGGGAGCACGCCGCGAATTGCACGTCGAAGCAGGCGCCCTCCGAGCGGCGCGCCGCGAAGAGCGAGGAGGGCCACGGTCTCGATGCACCCTGACATCACGAGGATGGTCCCGGCCAGGGCGGCCGACGTGGCGAGCATGAGGGCATTCGACTCGGGGACGCGCAGCAGCAGCCAGAACAGGGCGAACGGCAGGAGGTACGCCCCCGCCAGCCACCCGACGACGATCGCGAATCGAAGCTTCATCGCCGAGCCCCCCGGCTGCGAGCCTCCGTCCCGTCGACCACGAGGTTCTGCGCGCCTGTCGAGGCTTGCGCGTCCGGGACGTACATCGGGACGATCCGCGCCGGCATCGCGCCGAAGACGCCCGGTGTCGTGACCTTCAGGATGTACTCGTAGTCGTAACGTCCTGCCGTGAAGTTCTCCTGGAAGAGCACCACCCGGTCGTCGCGGTATTCCCGCCTGGCGGCGTCGAAGCGCGTGCGCCTTCTCTCGAGCGGATAGAGCTCCATCAACTGGATCGGCTCGGTTCCGGCCGGGATCGGGTCCTCGATCAGCAGGTAGCGCCAGTCCGGGGACCCGGCCGCCGTCAGCCGCACGAGAACGAGGTCGCCGGGTTGGACGGAGCCCGAGAGCGGCCGGTCGCGGTACACCAGGCGATCGCCCTGGCGCACGGACTCCAGCAGGAAGTAGCGCCGCGCGATGGCCAGCTTTCTCGCCCCGGCCGGTTCGCTGGCTCCCTCCTTGTCGTAGCTGACCGCTGCCGCCGACCAGTAGACGGTGCCCGCCCCCGTGGTCCGCACGACGACCGAGTTGGAGCCGCGACGTCCCGGGGCCCTCACGACGGTCGGATTGGGCGCGGTCAGCGACGCCGCGTCGAAGCGGACGCGTCCAGCCGCCTCCCCGTTCACGAGGACCTCGGCCTCGATGGGCGCCCCCTGCTCCCGCCGTGCCCGCATGAAGTCGAGGAGCGCGTAGAGCACCATCGCCGTCTGCTTGGTGCTCGACCACCAGGTGCCTTGGTTGCGATTGAGCACCAGCCACCGGACCGCCGGCTCGAGCATCGGGTGGTGAGGATCGCGAGCCGCGAGCGCGCGCACAGCAAAGGCCGTCGCCTCGACGCTGGCGTCGCCGATGTCGCCGAGCAGCGTGTCGCGCTCGGACTTCCACCAGGCCAGCTCGCCGCGCCGCTGCACGGAGGCCTCGAGGGCCTGCAGCGCCTGGTCGCCGCGCGGATCGCCGCGCGCGCCCAGCGTCAGGGCGAGCAGCGCCCAGCCGGCCGGTGTCGCGCCGCCCCTGGCAGCCCACGCCTCGTCCACCATGGCTGCCGCCGTCTCCGACTCGGCCAGCGCCAGGACGTGGGCGGCGTACGCCTTCAGATTGGCCACCGCGCGAGGGTTCTGCTGCATCAGCGTTCGCAACGCCGTGGCCGCCGAGGCGATGCGCCACTGCTGGACCTGGTAACCGGCCCTGCGGGTCTCGATCAACCCATGCAGCGCGTAGGCGGTCATGAACGGGTGCGGCTCGGCCGTCTTCCACCACCCCCACCCGCCATCCTCACGCTGCAGGTCGTAGAGCCGGCGCAGGCCGTCCGACACGAGGCGGTCGAGGCCGGCAACCCGCTCGGGCGGCGCAATCCCGATCTGCGACAACGCGCGCAGCACGACCAGATTGGGGACGAACGCCGAGAGCACCTGCTCGGTGCAGCCGTACGGATAGGAGACCAGGAAGTCGAGGGCGCCGAGCATCGAGCCGGCCAGGGATGGCGCGAGCGACACCTCGATCGTCCGCCCGAACTCGTTGGCCGTCTCCGGTATCGCCAGGTCGGCCTTCGACTCTCCGCTTCCGGCGAGAGACCCCGACGTGGCCGTTCTCCGGAGCAGGCCGAACGGCAGGATCGGGAGGCTCACCTCCACGGCGTCGTTCGCCTTATCGGTGGTGGCGCGCGCCGTGAAGCGCGCGGTGCCCGGCTGCGAGGCCGCGAACCGCCAGTCGGCGCGGTGCTCGCCCCTGGGTCCGAGCGTGAAGGTCGCCTCCATCGGCGCGGACGGAGCCGCTGGAGCGACGCCGTCCGCCTCCAGCCGGAACGCGATGCTGGCCGGGTCCGCCAGGTAACTGTGCACCACGGTCGGGAGAGTCACCTGGTCGCCCTGCGTGAGGAATCGGGGCGGCACGACGCGGACGATCAGGTCCTTCGTCGTCGTGGTGCGCGCGATCGCCTGGCCGAGGAGGGTGTCGGTCGTGACCGCGCGTGCGGTCAGCCTCCACGTGGTCAACGAGTCGGGGTAGGTGAGCGTCACGCGGGCGGTGCCGGCGTCGCCCGTGACCAGATCGCCAACCCAGTAGATCGCGTCCGGGAACTCCTTGCGCACCTGCGGCTGTTGTGGCGCTTCCGACTTGAAGTCGGCCAGCCGCGTCGGGCGCCGTCGTTGTGCCAGGAGCAGTTGCTGGCTTCCCGAATAGCCCGAGAACGAGGTACTGGCTCGAGAACTGGGTGCCGACGAGGCTGTACTCGCGCCGGTAGAAGAACCGCACGGGCTCGACCGTCGTGTCCGGCTTCACGCCGTACACGGCCTCGTCGATCACGCCGAGGCTCACCTGGGCCCGCAGCGGCCGGCCGTCGGGGCCTGTCACGGCGACCAGGAACACGGCAGGCTGTCCGGGCCGCGACACTGGCTGCTCGGGCCGGACGCTCACCTGCAACTGCCGCGACACGGCGGGCACGCGCACGCGCTTCTCGGCCAGGTACATCTGGTCGTCCGCCAGGAAGGCGACGTTCACCCAGGTGTCGCCAATGTCCGCGTCGGTGATCGGCACCGTGACGGTCGCATCGCCCGGCGACGGCCGGACCACCTGGCGCCAGCTGACCTGCTGTCCTTCCTTGGTGACCAGCACGGCCGAGCGGGGCGCCTGTCCCTTGATGGTGAATCGCGCCACCTCGCCTGGCAGGTACCGAGAACGATCGGCGACCAGTTCCAGCGTACGCGATTCGCCGCCCGACTCGTCTTCGGCCCCCTGCACCCAAAGCCACGATTCGGCCCTGACCGGTCGGCCCTGGTAGTCGGCCGTTGCACGGAGCCTGAAATCGCCCGGCTCCGGCGGGAGCGTGGCCCGCCACGCCGCGCGTCCTTCGGCGTCGGTCGCCACCGTTCCTTCCGCGACGATCGTCGCCTCCGGCTCCGCCCCGTACCCGGCTCGGTAGCGCAGCCGCTCGAGCACGACACGCAACGGCAGGCCCGGGCGCGCGGTGCCGGCGTAATCCATTGCCCGCAACGTGAACCCGGCCGCCTGCCCGGCCTGGTGGACGTACGCGTCGGCACGTGCGGTGATCAGGAAGGGAGCGACGGTCGCGTGGAGGATGCCGTGCCCCGACAGTTCGCGCCCGCTCTGGTCGGTGACGCGCGCCTCGATCCGCATCGAGTAATCGGCAGGCTCCTCATCCGGCGGCGCCGGCACCTCGATCCTGGCCCGCCCATCGCCATCCAGGCGCGCCGTCCCTTCGATGGCGGCGTCGCCCCCGTACCACCACTCCCCGCCACGGTCTTCTTCGTCCTCGTCCTCGCTCCAGCGGAGGGGCGAGTAATACGGCTGGCGATGCACGATGTACTTGACGAAGGCTCCGGCAACGGGCTGACCGAAGTAGTACCGCGCCTCGATCTCTATCCGCGCGCGGTCGCCTTGCACGACGAAGCGCGACGCCGGGCGGACCGCCACCTCGAACTCGGGCCTCCGGTATTCCTGCACCTCGAAGTGACCGCTCGCCTGTTCGTCCCCCGCGCCGACCTGGACCGAGTAGTAGCCGAGCGCCGCCCCCGCCGGCACGGTGAAGGTGACCAGCGCCGACCCGAATTCGTCCACCGGCCGGCGTTGACGCAGGACCACCTTCTCGTTCGGATCGGTGACCGCGACCTCCACCTCGCGGCCGTCGAACGGGGCGAGCGTGCCGCCGTCCCGCCACCGGAGAATCGACTTCAGGTGGACCGTGTGGCCGGGCCGGTAGATCGGCTTGTCGGTGAACACGTACGCGGCGAGCTGGCGCGTCGCGCGGTTCAGGAGCCACCCGCCCGGGTCCGTGAGGGCAACCTGTGTGCCGCAGCGCGCCACCACCGCGAAATCCTCGGCGTCGACCTTCTCCGGCGTTGCCTCGAAGAGTCCGTCAGGACCGGTCGTGCCGCTTGCGAGCGCCCGGCGTTTCGCCAGCACCGTCACCTGGCACCCGGCCTGCGGTTCGCCGTTGGACCGGTCGGCCGCGAACGCCACGATGCGGCCCGGGGCTGTCTTGGTGACGAGGCCGACGTCTGACACCAGGACGATGGTGTAGGCCTTCAGGCGGGCGTTGACCGCCTCGACGACGTACACGCCGGGGCCGGGGAGGTCGAGGGGGATCTGCCGCGCCTCGGTGTCGCGCATGGAGGGGAGACGCTCGCGCCAGGTGGCGACGACCTGCGAGGCGTTGAGCAGCGGCACCTGGGCAAACTGGCGGTGGTCGAGCGTCTCGCGCCGCGCGACGACGTGCCCGGCAGCGCGCTGTGCACGGGCGCGCCGGTATTGGTAGCTGAACTGGCGCCGGAAGAACGTCAGGACCTCGGTGCGACATGCGGCCTTCCAGGCGGCCATGCGCTCGAGCACGGTCGGCTCGGTGGGTACCTCCGGCTCCGGGCTGCCGAGCACGTGCAGGTTCTCCAGGCGCTCGAAGAAGACGAGCGGGTCGTTGACGCGATAGACCCTGAAGTCGAGCGAGCGCACCTGCCGGAACATCAACCGGACCTGCGGGCGCTCGCGGGTGGTGGCCACGCGGCCGCTGTGCAGCGAGAAGGCTGGACCCTCGGGGGTGCCGGGCGGCTGTGCGAGCGCCAGCGCGGCGGGAGCGGCGAGCAGGGCCAGGACGGTGGCGAACCGGAAGAGGAGGCGGGATGCGCCGCCGGGCGATCGATCCAGCCTGGTCATAGGTACGAGAGGCGAAAGACACCCGCGAAGGCTGGATTGCCTTCGAGCGGCCGCCAGCGCGCGACGGGGTGACGCCTTAGGTCGGCCAGCCGCACCTTCCGAGCCTCGCCCTCGCGCGACCCGTCCGGGCCGGTATGGTACACGACCCAGTCGCTCGCTGTCGCGTCGAACACCGAGGGGCCGATGTAGACCATCAGGTGGTCCGCCCCCCCGGGCTGCCGGTAGTAGAACAGGTCGCCCGGGCGGGCGGCGCGCACGTCCCTCGATACCGGTGACGCGTTGAACCGAACCAGCGTCCGGGCGTCCGCGAACTCGGCGCGGCTCGATGAGGAGGTCCTGAACAAGGGCCAGGCTTGGCGGCCGACCGGCGGAGGATGGCGCACGTCCGGGTAGGAGGGGAGCCCCTCGACGCCGAGGCGACGCCACCAGTCGGCATTGTGGGGCCGCAGGGCCTCGCGGACGGCGTGCCGGACGAGCGACGAGCAGTCGGTCACGTCGGGTGTCGGACGCTGGAACTGGGCATCGGCGAGCGCGAGGAACCAGGCCCGGAAGGCGGCGCGGTCCGCGGCATCGGCCAGGCCGGGCGGGCCGGCGGGGCGCTGGGCGGATGGCGAGGCCGCCAGCGCCAGCGCCATCGCCCCGGCCAGCACGAAGGGAGCCACGCTCCAGGGCCGCACGCGCGCGATCATGCGCGCAGTTTACCGCCGGCGCCGGCGGCTCGCTACCAGCAGATGCCGCGGTACTCGGCGGCGAGGCGCCCGAATTCGATCGGGAGGCGCACCAGGTCGAGGACGACCTGGTCCGCCCGGCAACGCAGCACCGCGTCGCCGAACTCGGCGGCTCGCGTTGCCGACCACCACGACGTCCGATTCGGCGACGACCTCGTCGAGGCTGCCGCGCAGCAGGGCGGAGAGGTGCGGGATCTGCTCCTCGATGTAGCGGCGGTTGGCGCCGACCAGCCGTGCGAGCGACACGTTGCGATCGTAGATGCGCACCTGGTAGCCCTTGCCGAGCAGCGCCTCGGCGAGGATGACGAGCGGGCTCTCGCGCAGGTCGTCGGTGCCCGCCTTGAAGCTGAAGCCGAGCAGGCCGATCCGCTTGCGGCCGGTCTCGACGATCTCGTCGATCGCCCGCTGCACGTGGACGCTGGTTGCTCTGCAGGATCGACTGGATGACCGGGCAGGTCGAGGTCGCGCTCCTTGCGCCCGGTACTGCAGCGCGCGCACGTCCTTCGGCAGGCACGATCCGCCGAACGCGAAGCCCGGGCCTCAGGTAGTACGGCGACAGGTTCAGCTTCGTGTCCTGGCAGAAGATGTCCATCACCTCGTGGCTGTCGATCCCGAACTGCTTGCACGACGTTGCCGATCTCGTTGGCGAACGCCACCTTCAGCGCGTGCCAGGTGTTGCTCGCGTACTTCATCATCTCGGCGACGCGGATGCTCGTGGTGACGAGCGGGGCCTCGATGCCGCTCGTACAGCGCCGAGCGTCGCCGCCGCGTCAGCGGCGTGGTTGTGGCCGACGAGCGTGATCGGCGGCTGCGCGGAAGTCCCTGAGCGCGCTGCCCTCGCGCAGGAACTCCGGGTTCACGGCAACGCCGAAGTCCTCGCCGTACTTCTTCCCCGACGCGCTCTTCCAAGCGCGGGGATCACCACCTCGTGCGTGGTTCCAGGCAGCACCGTGCTCCGCACGACCACCACGTGGTAGCCCCGCTTGTCGCGCGAGCTCGGCGCCGATCTGCTCGGAGACCCGCGCGAGGTATCGCAGGTCGAGGCTCCCGTTCCTGCGGCTCGGCGTTCCGACGCACAGCAGCGACACGTCGGTGTCGCGCACGGCCTCGGCCGTGCTCGTCGTCGCGCGCAGCCGCCCTGCCTGCGCAGCGCCGCGCGATCAGCTGCGTCGAGTCCCGGCTCGACGATCGGGCTGCGCCCCTGGTTGACGCTGTTCACCTTGTCGGGGTTGACGTCGATGCCGACCACCTCGTGGCCGTCGCCCGCCAGGGCCGCAGCCGACACGCACCCGACGTAGCCGAGACCGAAGACGGAGACTTCATGATGAGCCTCAGGACCTCGACTTCGCCGAACGAGCTGCGGGACGCCAGGCTCGACCTGGCCGGATCGGCAGGGCGGCGCCGGACGGCGTCCTCCAGCGTGCCGGCCACGGCGGACCAGTCGTACCGCTCGGCCACCAGATGCCGGGCCGCGTCCGCCATCCGCTGCCGCCCTGCCGGGTCGGACAGCAGCGTCAGCACCGCGCGGGCGAAGGCGTCGGGATCGTCGGCGATCGCCAGGTCGTGCCCGGGTGCCAGCGGCAGCCCCTCGGCGCCGATGCGTCGTGGAGACGACCGGCCGCCCCATGGCCATCGCTTCGTAGATCTTGAGGCGCGTGCCGCCGCCGATCCGAAGCGGCACGATCGACAGCGACGCGCGGCCCACGTGCGGCCGGATGTCGACCACGCGCCCCGTGACCTCGATGCCGGGGACCTGCTGGGCGAGGCGGCAGACCGCCGGCGTCGGATTGCGGCCCACGATCGACAGCGTGACGCCTCGGCTCGACGCGGCGAATGCGAGGCAGGATCTCGCTGGCAGAAGTAGAGAACCGCGTCCTCGTTGGGCAGCCAGTCCATCGACCCGGTGAAGACCAGATGGTGCGGGTCGAAGGGGACGTCGGCTGCCGCCCCGAAGTACTGCGTGTCCACGCCGGTCGGGATCACCCGGACCGGGGCTCGCAGCCGGCCGGGGTACAGCCGCGCGAATGTCTCGCGGTCGGCCTCCGAGACCGCGAGCACGCTGTCGAGGCGCGAGAGGGCTCGCCCCTCGAATCGCAGCATCCGCCGCCACTGCGAGCGCAGCAGGGTGCGGCGCCAGGCGCGCCCCTCGGTCTCGGCGTGGCGGCGCCAGATCTCGGCCTCCACGTTGTGCGTGAAGAGCAGGGTCGGGCAGGGCACCCGGGCGGGCAGGTTCACGGCCGGGACCAGGAAGTCGCACACGAGCGCGTCGTACGGTTGCTCCGCGAGCAGCCGGGCCACCCGCGTTCGGTACTCACGCGAGCGGTACGCCGCAACGGCATAGGGAGCGGGGTCGAGGAGGAATCGCGACGCCTGCAGGTAGAAGCGCGGCGAGCCCTTCGGCGACCTCGCGCCGCGGCACCGTCTCGAGACGGTCGCAGACCCGGCGCATTCCCGCCAGGTCGGCGGGCGAGGCCGACGGGTCGGCGAACGACAGGTAGGTCACCTGGTGCCGGGCGGCGAGATGCCGCATCAGGTGCCAGGTCCGGAGCTTTCCGCCCTTGTCCAGGGGCAGGAGCAGCCCCGCGTTCAGCCACAACACCCGCATCGTCGGTTCCTGTCCCTTCTCACGCCGCGACGGCGCCGGCCGGCGTGCGGCAGCGCCTGGATGCCGCGACCGTCGACGAAGGTGCGGTACCACAGTTCGAGGTTCAGCAGGCTCCAGATCGCGTCGGTCGCGTCCTCGCGCCCGGCTTGGTGGTCGGCCAGCAGGCGCTCCACCGCGGCCGGCGCGGCCAGGCCGCGCTCCCGCGAGCGCCGATCGAGCAGGACCTCGCGCACCGATTCGCCCCAGCCGCCGCGCAGCCAGCCTCCGAGCGGCACCGGGAACCCCATCTTCGGGCGCTCGAGGATCGCTCGCGGGCAGGAGGCCTCGCGCCGCCTCCCGCAGGACCCGCTTGGTCGTCAGGCCGGAGAGCTTCCAGCTCGGGGGCAGCGACGCCGCGAACTCGACCAGCACGTGGTCGAGGAACGGCACGCGGCTCTCGATCGAGGCCGCCATGCTCATCTGGTCCTGCTTCATCAGCAGCTCGACCAGGTAGGTCTTGATGTCCGTGTAGAGGACGCGATCGAGCAGCGGCAGGCGCCCGGCGGCG
Organism: uncultured Acidobacteriota bacterium; assembly: GCA_963813585.1. Lineage (GTDB taxonomy): Bacteria > Acidobacteriota > Vicinamibacteria > Vicinamibacterales > Fen-181 > JARKSS01. The sequence goes on along the minus strand of CAWEZL010000001.1, from coordinate 3,580,014 downwards.
GAAACAGGCGCGAAGCGAGGCGCCGTAGGCTGATTCCGGCGTCGCCATCTCGGCCAGGCGTGGCGAGAGCAGGCGCTGCTGGGCGGCCAGCGGGAGCGCGGCGAAGTTGTCGAAGAAGGCCGACTCGGGTGTATGCGGCACGGCGAGGAACGAGCGCCGCGCGTAGCGGCCGGCGCGCGCCGGAAGGCCGGGCACGATGCGCCCGGCGACGACCGAGCGGAGCGCCGGCGGGTACGACGCGGGCGTATGCGCCGCCCAGGCGCCAGTTCCACAGGGCCCTCGGGTACTTGCCGTAGCCGGCCAGCAGTTCGTCGCTGCCCTCGCCCGTCAGCACGACCGTAACGTGCTCGCGTGCGAGCCGCGAGACGAAGTACAGCGGCACCGACGAGGGGTGCGCGATCGGCTCGTCCTCGTGCCACACCAGGCGGGGCAGGGCGCCGAAGAAGTCGTGCTCGTCGATGACGATCTCGTGCCGGTTCGCCCCGATGGCCTCGGCGACCTGCCGCGAGTACTCGCAGCTCGTTGAACGCGCGCTCGGCGAAGGCCACCGAGAAGGTCTCGAGCGGGCGGTTCAGCCGGCGCGCCATCAGGGCGGCGATCGACGCTCGAGTCGATGCCACCGGACAGGAAGACGCCCAGCGGGACGTCGCTCATCAGCCGCAGCCGCACGGACTCGTCCAGCAGCTCTCGGAATCGCGCGACCGTCTCGGCAGGTCGGGCGCCCTTCGCCGGTTCGGTCCTGCCCGACGGCTCGAGCGGCAGGTCCCAGTACCTGGGAGACGCGCACGCGGCCGTCCTCGAAGCAGAGCAGGTGGCCCGGGAGCAGCTTGTGGATGCCGCGGAAGAGGGTCTCGCTCTCCGAGATGTACCGGGTGGCGAGCAGCTCGGGGATTCTCGGCTCGTTGGGCTCGGCCGCAACGAGGCCGGACGCGAGGATCGCCTTGATCTCGGAGGCGAAGAGCGAGCCGATCGTGGCGGACGGGCCCAGTACAGCGGCTTGACGCCGAGGCGATCGCGGGCGAGCAGCAGGCGACACCGGCGGCTGTCCCAGATGGCAAAGGCGAACATCCCGCGCAGATGGTCGACGCACGCCGTCGCCCCACTGTTCGTACCCGTGGACGATCGTCTCGGTGTCCGATCGGGTGCGGTAGCGGTGTCCGACGGCCTCCAGCTCGGTCCGGAGGTCGGCGTGGTTGTAGACCTCGCCGTTGTAGCTGATCCACACCGACCGGTCCTCGTTGCACAGCGGCTGCTGGCCGGTGGCCAGGTCGATGATGCTCAGCCGCCGGTGGCCGAGGGCTGCCCGGTCGTCGAGGTGGAACCCCTCTTCGTCCGGCCCCCGGTGCGCGAGGATCGCCGTCATCCGCCGAGCCCGGTCGGCGTCACCCGGCGCCAGGCTGCGTGCGCCTACGATGCCCGCAATGCCACACACTTCGACATGTCCTTTCCGCGGCCTCACCGCATTTCGGCCGGCTGCGCGGCCGATGCGGCCGCAGCGACCTGCCTGCTCGCCGCGATCTCGAGGTAGAGCGCCTCGAACTGCCCGACCATGCGTTCGAACGAGTAGCGGCTGAGGACGTGCGCCCGGGCGCGCCGCCCCATCGCCCACGCGCGGTCGGGTTGCGCGGCCAGCTCGTGAATCGCGGCAGCCATCCGGTCCGGCCGCTCGGGGGGGACGAGGATTCCGGTATGGCCGTGCTCGACCATCTCGGGCACCCCGCCCACGTCGGTGGCCACGACCGGCAGCGCCGACGCCATCGCCTCGATCACCGCGTTCGGGAACGCCTCGGACCGCGAGGGGAGCACGAACAGATCCAACCCCGCGAGCGCAGCGGCCACGTCGTCGTGGTGCCCCGCCAGGTGCACGCGGCGGGCCAGCCCCAGCCGCGCGATCCGCTGCTCGAGCGCCGCCCGCTCCGGGCCGTCGCCGATGATGGTCGCCTCGATCTCCGGCAGGTCGCGTTGCAGCAGGGCCACGGCGTCCACCAGCACGTCGAGCCCCTTGACCGGGTGCAGGCGGGCGAGGGTGCCGATCCGGCGAACTCCGCCGCACCGCGCAATCGGACGGAACCGCGCGACGTCGAGCCCGTTCGGGATGACGACAACCCGGCCGGCCGGAAGCCCGTCCCGCTGCATTCCGCGCGCGACCACCCCGGAGTTGGTCACGATGCGGTGGGCGAGGCGGTAGGAGAGTCGTTGCGCGAGCCGTTGCCCTCGCGTTCGGTCAGGGTTCAGTCCACGCCGGCTGCCCAGCCGTACGGGGACGCCGGCGGCCGCAGCGGCGGGCAGCGCGAAGACGTTCGTGTAGAGGTCGCAGGCCTGCACCACCGCGACGCGCGTCCGCCGGCACCAGAGGGCGAACCGGGCCGCCTCGCGCGCGGCACTCGGGTGCGCGAAGCCCCGGATCGGGTACTCCGTCACGGACTCCGCCAACTCCTCCGCGCGGCCGCGCCACTCGCCCCGCCGGTGGAGGCAGGCGACGTGGACCTCGAACCGCTCGCGGTCGAGCCGGCGCGACAACTCGATCATCTGTCGCTCGGTCCCGCCGGGGTCGAAGCTCGTCAGGAACACAGCGACCGGGATGCGCGCGACCGCCATGCTGACGAGGTGAGCAAGGGGGGTGCCAGCAGCCAGGGGGGCGAGGCGGTTACGCGGCCGCCTCCGTCCAGGTGCCCGCGTCGACGTACTGCCGCTGCCACAGTTCGAGCACCACGAGCAGCCACAGCCGGAGCGTGTGGTCGCGCCGCCCCGCGATGTGCTCGGTCGACGAGGCGCCCGACCTGTCGCGGCTCGAAGTAGCCGCGCTGGCGCGCGCGCGGCGAGAGCAGCGTGTCGGCGAACAGATCCCGCAGGTCGCCCCCGAACCACGCCTCCGATCGGTACGCCGAACCCCTGCTTGGAGCGACCGAGGATCGACGCCGGCAACAGGTCGGCCACGGCCTGCTTGAGGAGGTGCTTCTGCCGGCCGGCGGGGGTGATCATGAACGAAGAGGGGAGCGTCGCCGCGAACTCGACGATGGCGGTGTCGAGCAGGGGCACCCTGCGACTCGATCGAGTGCGCCATGCTCATGCGGTCGACCTTCGTCAGCACGTCGTTGGGGAGGTAGGTCCGGAAGTCGAACCGCATCATCCGGCTCGGCCAGGACAGGTGGGGCTCGGCGCCGAGGGTGCGGCCCATCGCCGCGAAGGGATCGGAGCCGGCGACGGCGCGGGCGAACGACGGCGTGTAGAGCACACGCTTCTCGTCGGGCCTGAAGAACCCGATGTCCTCCAGGTAACGTCCCTCGGCATCCAGGGAGACGTGCCGGAGGAAGTTCCGCCCGCGCAAGCCCCGCGGCCAGTGACGCCACGCGAGCTTCGCCGCCGCCTGGCGGCCGGGAATGTGCAGGCGGTCGAACGCCTCGACGCGCGCGTGCGGACGGTAGCGCGCGTATCCGCCGAACAGCTCGTCGCCGCCGTCACCCGACAGCACCACCTTCACGTGCCGTGCGCGCGATCTCCGAGACGTACCACGTGGGGATGGCCGACGAGTCGCCGAACGGCTCGTCGAAGTGGGCGATGAGCCGGTCGAGGATCGACAGCGCGTCGGGCCGGACGACGAACTCGTGGTGCTCGGTGCCGAAGCGCTCGCGCCACCTCGCGCGCGTAGGGCAGCTCGTCGAAGTCCGCCTCCTCGAAGCCGATCGAGAAGGTCTTCACGGGCTGCGGTGAGGCTTCTGCCATCAGTCCGACCACGACGCTCGAGTCGACGCCGCCGGAGAGGAAGGCCCCGAGCGGCACGTCGCTGACCATGTGCGAGCGGACCGCGTCGCGGAGCAGTTCCCTGAGCTGCGGCGGCAGCCTCCTGCTCGGTGCCCTGGAACGAGCTCGTCCGGCAGGTCCCAGTACCGCCGGTCCGGGCGTGCCCGTCCCTCCAGCGAAGCACGTGACCCGGGGGCAGCTTGCGGATGCCCGCGAAGATCGATCGGTCGCGGCGGCGTGTACAGGAACGAGCAGTAGTGGTCGAGCGCCTGCCGGATCGATCGCTCGCGGCACCGCGGGGTCGGCAAGCAGCGACTTGATCTCCGAACCGAAGGCGAGACGGCCGCCGACCGCTGCGTAGTGCAGCGGCTTGATGCCCGGCCGGTCGCGCGCCAGCCACAGCGTCGCGGGACCGGTGTCCCAGACCGCGATGCCGAACATCCCGCGCAGGCGGCTGAGAGCGTCCTCGCCCCACTGCTCCCACGCGTGGACGATCACCTCGGTGTCGCTCGTCGTTCGAAACCGGTGGCCCGCGCTCCCGCAGTTCCGCCGCGAGCTCGCGGAAGTTGTAGATCTCGCCGTTGAAGACGACGACGATCCGGCCGTCCTCGTCCGTCATCGGCTGGTGACCGGTGGCCACGTCGATGATGCTCAGGCGCCGCATGCCGATTGCGGCGTACCCGTCCACGTGCACGCCCTCGTCGTCCGGGCCGCGGTGGCGGATCGCCGCGCACATACGCCTGACCAGCGCCTCGCGCGGTTCGGCCGGCGAAGGCTCAACCCCGACGAATCCCGCGATCCCGCACATAGACCTCCTCTACGGCCACGCGGCCCTCGACCGCCGCGCGAAGCTGCGGCGAATGCCCCGCACCGGACGTCAGCCAAGTGAACCGCGCGTCGGTCGTCAGCGTCCCCTCGGGAAGGTCGAAGCGCCGCTCCCGTCCGGGGGACGTGAAGAGCACCGTCTCGATCCGGCCCTCCACGCCCAGCCGGATAGCGACGCTGTCGTCCTCGCTCTCCGGCACTTCCGTCGCCGGAAGCACGCGGTCGACCGTCACGGGGGCGTCGCCCCGTTCGGCGAAGACCGACACGACGACCAGCGGGAGCGATCCGGCGGCCGCGAGACGAACGGTTGTGCAAGGGACGAGCCGGCCGTACACCGGGGACTGCCAGCCCAGCCCTGTGGCCTCGTCGCCCCTCACCAGCTCGACCTCGGCGCCGCACGGGGCGAGTTCCACCCCCGCCCCGCGCTCGTGCTCGAGCACGACGTGGCCGGCCGCTTCGCGCCTGGCCCTCCACGCCCCGTCGATGTGCCAGTGCACCTCGGCGAGGTGGTGGCCGTCGCCGTCGCCCAGGACCGAGTCGACGACCACCAGGAGCCCCGGCAGGGCGGCGAGGCGGCGGCGGTGCACGAGCGGGAGGTACCCGTCGTGTACCCCTTCGAAGAAGGTGCACCCGCTGCCCGCATCCCAGGCCTGCCCGCGCGCCGCGGCCGTGGTTCGCCAGTGGAACGGGCCGTCGGGCACCGACTGCGACCGCCGGTCGAGCGTCAGCGTGTTGTGCCAGGCGCTCAATCGGAGGCGGTCGCGCCAGAGCGGCGACATCGTGTAGCTGAACGTGCCGGGGTCGATGGCGAGCGGACGTCCGCCCACGGTGTAGACCAGCGACAGCGCGTCCGCGTGCGCGTGTCCGCCGTTCAGGAAGCCGTGCGGACCCGCATCGATGACGAGGTGGTCGTCCGGCCTCGGCCTCGCAACGAAGTACCCCATGGAGTCAGCGCCTGCATTGCTGCGCATTGCACTTGTGACATCCTGCGGCCGTGACCCCAGGAGCCAGGACGCTTCCTCGGGAAGGGGGCCGATGGCCAGGCCCGGGCGGTCGAGCACGATGGCGGCGATGGCCAGCGAGTCGCGCACGTCGGCGGGGTCACGGTGTCGCATCGGCCACAGGCGGCCGCCATCATCGTCACCGAGCAGCGGCAGGCGCCCGTTGGAGTCGCTCAGCGCCCGCGTGGCTTCAGCCAGCCGGCCGCAGGCCTCCTCGAAGGGAGCCGCGGCCGCCAGGTCTCCGGTCGCCCGGGCGAAGGCCAGCGCCATCAGGTAGAAGTCGAGCGTGTAGCGCAGGTAGTGGGTGGAGCGCTCGCAGTGCCCGCCGTCAGGTGTGACCTGCACGCCAATCTGCTCGACGAGCACCTCGCGTCCCGCATCGGCCCAGGCGCTGGCGGCCCGCAATTCCGGCAGCGCGCGCCCACAGACATAGAGCGCGAGGGCCTCGCCGGTCAGGTGCGTGTTCGGGCTGAAGTAGCGCGAGAGATTGCGGCGCACGTGCTGCAACTGGGTGTCCAGCCCAAGCAGAAGATCGGGGATCCACGGCGCTTCACCGGCCACCGCGTCACCGCCGTCAGGCCCGGGCGGCAGGCTGGCAAACAGGTGGAGGGCCCAGAGCCACGAGAGCGACCGCAGCCCGAGTTCCAGCGTGCTCGCCCAGTTGATCCCGACGCCCGGCGGGTTCTGGGCGAGCCACCCTCGCAGGTGAGCCGTGAGAGTGTCCAGGCAGACCGGGTCGCGGGTCAGCCAGGCCGCGCGCCCCAGGCGGAGGAAGTGCTGGTGCCGGTTCAGCTCCCAGATGATCTTGTGGTCGCCGACCGATGGATCGAGGAAGCGCACGCGCGACCACCACGCGGCCGGGGCCCGTCGCCGGTGCACGGGGTCCTCGTGCCAGTCGATCGCCGCAGGCCCCGTCGACACGCCGGCAGCGAACGCGAGGTCGCGGTAGCCGAGGAGATCGAAACGGCCCCGACGCAGGCGTTCGACTTCCGCTCGCGCCTCCGCCGCCGAGCCCGGGCTGTCGCGCAGGACTCGTTTGCGCACGTCCGCGAGCGAGTCGGGCGAGACCGGGAACCGGCTCACCCGCGTTCTGAAGTGCTGGCGCAGCCGGGCGTGGGCCCCGCGCAGGTCGTTGGCGTCGAGCCGTTCGATCGCCTGCCGCACGAGCGGCGCCGCCGGGTCGAGCCGCGAGGCCAGGCGCGTCACGCGCCAGCGGGGCTCGCGACAGGCGGCCGCCACCCGGCCAACCTCGGCGCGCGCGGCCACGCGCAGGCGGAAGGCCAGCTCTTCGCGGCTCATGCGCCGCAGACGCGCCGCGGCATGCCTGGCGTTCATGCCTGCCCCGCTCGTGCCGATCGCTCGCGGCGGCCTTCCGGGGGCGTCGGCCACTGCTCCGCGGCACCGCGGCGAGCGCCCGCGACCTCCCGGTACAGTTCGAGCCACTGCCGTCGCACCGCGGGCCAGCGATACCGCTCGCAGTCCCTGCGGCCCGCCTCGGCGAGGGTCGCCGCCAGGTCCGGCTCGGCCATCAGTCGCAGCACCAGCGATGCGAGCGAGCGATGGTCGTCGCGCGGTGCGAGCAGCCCGTTGACGCCGTGGCGGACGATCGCCGGCACGCCGCCGGCGTCGGTGGACACGACGGGGTTGCCGCTCGCGAATGCCTCGAGGATCGACGAGGGCATATTGTCGATGTCCGGCGATTGCACGTAGACGTCGGCCTCGGCGTACGCCCTCCAGATCTCGTCCTGGGGCACCCGCCCCGCAAACCGCACGTTCCGCAACCCGAGCGACGCGGCCAGCTCCCGCAGGGCCGCATCCTGTGAGCCCGCGCCGACCAGCGTCAGCGTCGCCTCGCGATGCACGGCCTGCACCATCGCGAACGCCCGCAGCGTGCACGCGACGTTGTACATGGGCTCGAGGTTCCGGGTGGACAGGAGACGCGGTCTCAACGGCCGACGGGGATGGAAGGCGAAGCGACCCACGTCGACGGTGTTCGGGATGATCACCGACGGGATGCCGTGCTCGGCGAACACGCCGGCCAGGAACGACGAGGGGACGACGTTGCGGTGGCAGGATCCGATGACGCGGCGGGCGATGGGCGAACGCGCGAGGTGGTCGGGCGCCTCACCGCTCCGGTAGTTCAGGACCACCGGTCGTCCGAGCGCACCCGCGACGAGGATGGCGGGCAGCGGCGCGAGAAGGAACGACGAGTACGACGCCGAGAACACGTGGGCGATGTCTGCGCGGGCCAGTTGCCGAACCAGTGACGGCCAGTAGGCCAGCTGGGTCACGGCGGTGCGGGCGTACTTCAACCGCAGCGCCTGGGCGAGGGGTCCCGGGGGTGTCGGATTGACCGGCACCAGCCACGCGCGGACCTCCGGGTCGCCGCTCCAGCCGTCCAGCAGCCGCCTGGCCTGCACGGCCTGCCCGCCGAGGATCCCCAGCGTGGGGGCGACCAGCGCAACGCGCAACCGTTCCATCGGCCCTCGACCGCTCATCGCACCGACACTGCAGCGCCAGTCGCCGCGGATTGCGCCTGCCCGCCGCCCGTCGGGCGGCTGCCGCGCTGCCAGCACTCGACCAGGAAGCCCAGGTACTCGATGGTCAGCACCTCCTCGATCAGGAGGCCGAGGCCGTCCCTGCGGCCCATCCGGCGAACCCACGACCACGCCTGCGCCAGCGCCTGCCGGTAGATGAACCGAGGCGCACCGAACACGTGCGGTACCCGTGAGAAGTCGAGGTCGTACAGCACCGAGTCCATCCGGGCCATCGTCTTGCCGTGCCAGTAGAACCACCGGCGGAAGTACGTGCGGGTCAGGCGCGAGGCGGGCACGTAGTGGGACACGACCAGCTGGGGGTCGTACCAGCCCCGGTACCGCCCGCTCGTCTGAAGGCGATGGAACACCTCGTGGTCCTCGCCGGAAATCAGTGAGTTGTCCACCTTGCCAAGGTCGGTTCGCCAGCCGCCGATGTCGATGAGCGCCTGCCGGTCGAACCCCAGGTTCGCGCCGATCGGGAAGCGCCGGCTGATCCCGTCGTCCACGTATTCCGCCGCCTCGTCGCCGTAGTCCACCAGGGCGAGCGGCCCCCAGATGCGGTGCGCCGCAGGGAGCAGCAGCTCGGCGGGCGGCAGCGCCCCCCACCGGGGCAGGACCTTCCCGAACGCGAAGGTGATGTCGTGCGCACGGAAGAGGTCGACCATCCGATCGAGCCATCCCTCTCCGGGGATCACGTCGTCGTCGGTGTGGGCGATGATGTCACCGGCCGCCTCGCGCAGCCCGAGGTTCAGCGCGAAGCTCTTCCCCTGCGTGGGCTCGAACGCGTAGCGCAGCGGCAGGGGCGCGTCCCGCGCCACCTGCTCGACCACCTCCCGGGTACCGTCGTCGGAGTTGTTGTCCACGACGATCACCTCGGCCTCGTAGTCGTCGCGCCGCGGCGCCCCGGCGAGCGCCTGCAGCGTCTCGCGCAGGAACGGCGCGCGGTTGTAGGTGCAGATGAGGATGGTTGCCGAGCGCACCTTCATGCCGCCTCCGTTTCGCGCCGGCCGTTGCCAATCCACCGCTGCACGCGAGGGCTCAACTGCGCCCAGAGGTACCCCGCCGAGAAGGCGCTCTGGGTCGCCTCGCGCGCGGCGACCGTCCAGCCGCCCGCGAGCGCCGCCAGCATTGCCTTCCCGGTCGCCTTCGCTGCCTGGCCCAGGTGATAGCGGGTCAGCGGCCTGCTCGACGCCGCCTCGGGTGGTCGCAGTGCGTCCAGCACGGCGTGCGTCACTCCCGACCAGAAGAACCAGCGGAGGTAGTACCGAAAGCGAAGGCGGGAGGCGGGGACGAGGTGCTGCACGGCGACGGAGGGATCGAAGATCGCCCGGTAGCCCGATGTCACCACCCGCTCGGAGAGCAGGTGGTCCTCTCCCGAGAGCAGCGTTCCGCGAAGCTTGCCGAGGTTGCGTGGGAACCCGCCCTGTGCCTCGAAGACGGACCGCCGGATTGCCAGATTCCCGCCGGGGGCCGCCCGCCGGCCGAGCGGCTGGCGTCCCGGGCCGTAGTCGAGGAGCGTGATCGGCGACGCCAGGCGGTTGAAGCCCCGGCCATCGGACAGCTTCAGCCATGACGGAACGCGGCCCGCGAAGCGGGGCAGCACGCGGCCGCCGACCAGGTCGACGTCCCCCTCCTCGAAGATGGCGTGAATGCGTGCCACCCAATCCTCACCGACCAAGACGTCATCGTCGGTGAACGCCAGGATATCGCCCCGGGCGGCGCCGACGGCGCGCGCGACCGCGTTCGACTTGCCCGGCCGCGGCTCGAAGACGGCCAGCAGTGGAACCGGGAAGCGGGCGGCGAGCTCGCGCAGCACCGCCGCCGTGTCGTCGGTCGAGCCGTTGTTCGCCACGACGACCTCGTCGCCCGGCCGGAACGCCTGCCGGGCGAGGCATCCAAGCGCCTCGCGCAGCAGAGGTGCCCGGTTGAAGGTCGCGATCACGACGCTCAGCGGCATTGGTTGTTACCCCCCACCCTCGACGACCGCGATGTGCGGCCGCAGCCCCGCGGCCACCTTGCGGGCGTAAGTGAAGTACTGCCGGCGGTCCGCCGGCGGCAGCGCGAAGGACACGAAACTGGCGATGCAGACGAGGCAGACGGCGGCGCCCTCGGCGACGACGGCGAGCAGCGAGACGGGCGGCGCGTAGGCCCTCAGGAACGCCGCGACCAGGATGGCCGGAACGGCTGCGAGAACGGGCGGCATCACGGCCTCGCGCAGGAACCGGCCCAGGCGCACCTCGAGCGCGCGGCAGGCGGCAGGAAGCAGCACCAGCAGGTTCATGGCGAGCACGGGGAGGGCCGTGCCGACCGCGACTCCCGCAAGCCCCCACCGCCGGACGAGCAGCACGCTCAGCGCCACGTTGAGGAGTGCCTCGACCAGCGCCGTCACGCCGACCAGACGATGGCGGCCCGTACCCAGCAGGATGTTGCCGAGGGGCCCGAGCGCCACCAGCACCACGCCGGCGGCGGCGAGCGCGTACAGCGCCGGCAGGCTGTCCTCGAATGAAGGGCCCATCCAGGCGCGGATCAGCGGCGAAGCAAACGCCACGAGGCCGACCGTCACCCCGAGCACCAGTCCGAGCGCCAGCCGGGTGCCGTGCACCAGTGTCGCCCGCAGGCTGGCGCGATCGTTCCGCGCGCCGAGGTTCACGACGACGGGGAACAGAAGGCCGTTGAACTGGTTCGAGAGCTGGCGCTGGTAGTCGGCGAGCCGCGACGCGACGGCGTAGACCGCGACCGCGCTGGTGCCCATGAAGGCGCCGACCACGACGTTGTCCAGGTTGTAGCCGAGGTGGGCCGAGACCGTAATCAGGAAGACGTAGAGGCTGTACGACGTCACCTCGCGCAGGTGCCGCGGCGAGAACAGCGACGGCCTGATGCGCAGGCCCGGGTAGGCCATCCGGGCGGCGCGCGCATACGCCACGTAGGCGAGCAGGTTCACGACCGTGACTGCCGGGACGAGGACGCGCAGTCCGAACCCCGCCTCGAGCACGAGGTAGGTGACGAGCGCGTTCGCCAGCGACACGACGATCGCGATACCGGTCGTGAGGGCGAAGTACTGGCGTGCGGTCGACACCGCGCCGAAGACCGTCATCGGGAACCCGACCGCAACGCGGATCCCGAGCACAAGGGTGACCCATTGCGCGGTCCTCACCTGTCCCGCCGTGAGGCTGGGGAAGCGGGGGACGACCCAGGCGGCCAGCGCGGCGGTCGCCAGCAGGGCAGCCAGGCCGATGACCGCGTAGACGACGGCGAACGTGCTCACCACCTGGTTGACGACGTGCTCGTCGCCGCGCGCGTCGGCGTCGCTGATCTGGCGGACCAGCCCGTTCCCGTAGCCCAGGTCGAACAGCTGGAAGTACGCGGTCATCGACGCCACCAGCATCCACAGCCCGTACTCGCCCTTGCCGAGGTGCCCGACGCTGAACGGCATCATCCAGACGCCGATCGCGAGGTTGACGACGAGCAGCAGGTACCGCATGGCGGTACCGGTCGCCAGGTTGGCGGCGAGGGATCGGGGGGCGCGGATCGGCATCGCGTCCCTGCCAGGCGCCCCGGAGATAGCCGATGAACCAGGACAGGCGCGTGAGGCTGGCGAAGCGGTCGGCGGCCCGGCGGGGCGCCAGCGCGCGGCCGAGACGGGCCACCTCGGCGGCCGCCTGGCGCCAGAGGTAGCGCGGCACGCCCAGGAGATAGCGCGAGGTCGTCGGGAACTCGCGCTCGAGGGCCGACACCGTTCGTCCGTTGTCGTGTAGCCAGCGGAGGAAGTAGCCGCGGCGCAGGCGCTCGGCCGGGACGAAGTGCGCGACCGAGGCGCGGGGCTCGTACACGCCGCGCATTCCGGCCCTCAGCATGCGGAGGTAGAACTCATGGTCCTCGCCGGTGCGCAGCGTGTGTTGCAGCTTGCCCAGGTCGCCGCGCCACCCCCCAATCTGCCGGACCACCCCGGCCCGGACGGCCATGTTCGCGCCGACCGACATCGCCTGCTCGTTCAGGCCCCGGCGGATCTCGAAGCGCTCGGGGCCGTTGTCCGGAATGGCCAGGGCGCCAAACAGCCGTGGCGACACCCAGGCGGGCGGCGGCGTCTCCCACCGCGGGCGGATGCGTCCCACCACGAAGTCCGCACCCGTCGAGTCCATCGCCTCGATGATGGCGCGCACCCACCCGGGGTCCGGCAGCACGTCGTCGTCGGTGCAGGCCAGGATCGGCCGCGCGCGACCCCCACGCCTGGTTGAGGGCGTGTGACTTCCCGGGGCGTGCCTCGTGCAGGAGCCGGAGAGAGGGAACGTCCGGGCGGGCCGCGAAGGCGGCGACCATCCCGGAGGTGTCGTCGGTCGAGGCGTTGTCGACGACGAGCACCTCCAGCTCCCCGCGCGGCCAGTCCTGCCGCGCGAGCGCCTCGAGCGTCTCGCCGAGCAGCTGCCGTCGGTTATGCGTGGCGATGATCACGCTGATCACGGTCATCCCTCCGAGAGCGTGACGAGAGCCGACTCGGCGCGCTCGGACGAGGGCACCGGCGCCGCGGCGGGTGCGTCCAGATCCAGCGCCTCGTACACGCAGGCCACGGCCCGGGCGGTGGCGCTGCCAGGCCGGTAGAAATAGCGGAGCGCCGTCTCCTGGCGGTCTCGCCGGTGCAGGGACGGCTCGCCGAGCTGCCTGACGACCGCGTCCACCGCGCCCCTCACGTCCACCGCCACCTCGGCCGCACGCCTGAGGTCGGCCACCTTGGACGGCGTCACGCGGGCGTGGGCGATCAGGTCGGGGCAGTCGACGACGACGATCGGGCGGTCGAGCACCGTGAACTCGAACCCGATCGAGCTGTGATCGGTCACGAGGGCGTCGGCGGCGGCGAGGTACGGCGTGGCGTCCGGCGTCCATCACGAGGCGGATCCGCGGGTGGTCGTCGGACGTCGCGAAGACCGTGGGCCAGTCCACGCCGCCCGAAGCCCGTGGGCCAGGTCGAGCGACCGGTCGTGCAGCTTGACGATGACGTTGTACCCGGCCGCCGCGAGCGCCGGCGGCAGCTCGGTTCCGATCCGGTTGAGGGACGAGTGCGGCGACCAGGTCGGGGCGTAGAGGACCGTCGGGCGCCGGGCGTCGAGGCCGAGTTCGGCCAGGATGCGCCTCCGCCGTCGAGCGAGCCGTCCACGAGGCGTCGAGCTTCGGGTAGCCCGACCAACTGCGCGACCGGCGAGCCCGGCCCCGACCAGCCCCGCCTCGACGTAGCGATTGCAGCCGATCCTCGTTCGGGAAGAGGAGTCGGTCGTAGGTGCGAATGGTCGGCGCGATCTCGACCGGCGCGTCGAGGCCGTACTTGCCCGCGACGCCGTGGAACAGGTGGATGCGCCGGGCCTTCCGATAGAGCCAGGTCGACTGCCAGAAGTCGGTGTTGATGACAGGCGTCCACCTTCATCCAGGCGGCCCGCGCGGCCTGGACGACGTGATCGGGTGATGCCCACCTGCGAGTACAGCCGTTCGACGTCCCACGTCCTTGCCGCGGTGAACCAGAACTCGAATCGCGCATCGTCCCGGAGCCGTTCGTACACCGGTCGGAAGACGGCGAAGCTCATCGGCGACGAGGCCTCGAACAGGATCCGGCGGCGCTCGCCGGCCCGCACGCGGTAGGCGGCCGTTTCGAGGACGTGGAGGGTCCGGACGGCGCTGCGCCGCGCGCGCCGGTAGACCGTGTCGTCGATCATCGACGAGTGGCCGCGCCGCTCGGCGTGCGGCGCCGAGAGCGCGTTCGGCTGCCCGAGGACGCCCAGCACGCGGCGGGCAGCGGCGCGCCCGCGCTCGGTGGCGAAGGCCGCACCCAACTGCATCCAGGCCGAGCCCGAGAGCGGCCGGCGGGCCAGCGCACGCACGAACGCGGCGCGCGCCGCCGCGCGCCGCCCGTCGCGCAGCCGCGCGTAACCAAGCTCCCAGTGGAAGCGGTACCAGCGACGTTGCAGGCAGGCGGCGGGTTGGGACCGGTGCAGGGGACAGCCCGTCCGGCACATCGCGACGTTCTTCGCGATGACCTCGGCCTGCCCTCGGAATGTCTTCTCGATGTCGGCGCTCATGCTGCCGCCGCCGACGCGAACTGCGGCGGGCTGGGGAAGGTACCCGATGGGGAATCGTGCCGCGATCCGCAGCCACAGGTCCCAGTCCTCGACATGGACCTCGCGCCGCTCGTCGAAGAGCCCCACCGTGTCGAGCACGTCCCGCCGCACCATCACCGTCAGCGTGGCGATGTCGTAGTCGGTGTGGAACAGGTCGCAGAAGACGTGGCGCGGCGGCCTCGGGTGGGTGTCGAAGACACGTGGGCCCGCGGCGTCCTCCGCCCGGCCGGTCGTCGCCGCGTGCAGCAGCCCGGTCTGCGGGTGGACGCGGAAATAGGCGACCTGCGCCTCGATCTTGTGCGGCAGCCAGCAGTCGTCCGCGTCCAGGAAGGCGATCAGCGGTCCGCGGCTGGCGCGGATGCCGGTGTTCCGGGCGGCCCCCGGGCCTCCGTTGACCTGCCGAATCAGGGTGACGCGTCCGCCCATCGCCTCGACCACCGCCGCGGTCCCGTCGGTCGAGCCGTCGTCTACGACGATCACCTCGACTTCCTTGAACGTCTGGGCGAAGACCGACGCCAGCGCGCCGCCGATCGAGTCGGCGGCGTTGTAGGCCGGGATGACGACGCTGACGTGCGGCGCGCCGGGCGCGTTCCGCTGAAGGTGCCCCGAGGCCATGTCAACCCCGGGCCCACGCGGGGGGCGCGGGCGACATCGGCGCCGTCACCCGTGAGCGCGAGGCCGCGGGGACGCGGGCCGCCAGCGGCCGGGTGAGATCCCGGGCGACGGCGGACAGGCCGATGAGGTAGTAGAACGTCCAGTTGTAGGCAACCGACGAGAAGAGCGAGCAGACGAACCAGCCCGCCAGGCCCGCCACCAGCGCCGTCGCGTGCAGCCGCAGCACGTGCACCTGGCGATCCGTGTCGACCGACGCCCGGACCGCCGGCGCGCGAGCCAGCCGCGTCAGCGTCCGCCGCGTCGAGAGCGCCGCGCGGAACCCGACCACGATCAGGAACACGAACGCGGTGATGCCGAAGATGCCGGTCTCGGAGGCGACCTGCAGCAGCAGGTTGTGAGATTGGCGCCACTTCTCCTTCTTCCAGGACGGGTTGTAGTTCTGGAACTGGCCGGCGCCGATCCCGGTGAACGGCCTCTCGAGGAAGACGGCCCACGCCTCCTTCATCACCGTCCGCCGCGCCTCGCGCGACCCCGTGTCGTCCTTCGCCGGGTCGAGGATGCCGCCCATCCGCTGCCAGAAGCTGTCGGGGAGGGCGGGGACGGCCAGCAGGCAGGCGACGACCGCCGCGACGCCGAACCCGCGCCGCATCTGGCGCCCGTAGTAGACGAGCAGGATGCCCATGGCCAGCAGGCCGAGGCTCCCGCTGCGGGACTTGGTGAAGACGACGGTCAGGAACATGGCCCCGGCGCAGCCGGCGAACAGCAGGGTGGCGAACCAGCCGGGGTCGCGTGTCGTGCGGCGGACGCGGCGGGCGGCCACCACGGTGAGGATCGGGAAGGGCAGGAACGACACCATGTTCATCGCCAGGTCGTTCGGGTTCCCGAAGATCCCGCTGACCGCCCCGGCCACGCGCCCGTGCTCGATCAGGTTCACGCCCCTCGCGTAGTCGAGCACGGCCCGGGCCGCGAGGTAGGCGAGCGCCAGCACGATGAGCCACGAGAACCGCTGCAGGCGGCGGGTCGAGTTGATCGAGTTGATGATGAGGATCGTGATGAGCAGGACCTTGACGTAGAGGTTCTGGATGACGTTGACCGACCCGCCGGGCCAGAAGGAGAACGGGACGGTGCCGACGAGCACCGCGCCGAACGCGAAGAGCCCGACGATCTCGGGCGTCACGCGGAACACGGGCAGGCCGCGCGCCATGCGCTTGGCCGCCATGGCGGTCAGCCCGACCAGAGCCGACACCTCCGCGAGGTGGAGCGCCGCCAGGGCCGGGATCTGATCCTGCGGCCGGAAGAACAGCACGGCTGTGAAGGCGAGCAGGCCGAAGAAGGCCCAGTCGCTGCTCTCGCCCGGCAGGGGATCCCGGACGAGGGATGGGATCTCCGATTCGCGGCGCTCGGGTGCCTCGAAGCGCACCTCCGGCACCTCGCGCCGGCCAGGCACCGCGCCGTGTCCCCAGGCGAGTTTCTCCACGCCTATCGCCACACGCGCCGGCCACGGACCAGCGCCACCACGGCCGCCACGACCGCGTAGTTCATCATCGTGAAGGTGAACGCCACCTTCGACGCGCGCTCAATCAAGCTCCGCATTCACCAGCTCCTTCCGGGGCGTCCCGGCCGCTTCCCGGTCCACGGCGGCGGCGGCGCCGTGCAGCGCGAGGACGTAGAAGGTCACCTGGATCACCAGCGCCGCGCGTACACGGGCCCCGCGCTCGACAGGGCCATGCTCGAGAACAGCAGCGCCATCAGCGCGTAGGGGACGACGAGGCGGCCGATCTTGTGCGAGAGGAACTGCACGAAGAGCGGGTTGATCCAGGGCAGCAGCAGGCGCGGCTCGAGCCGCACGAGCTGGTAGTTGCCCGCCAGCGTCCGCACCTTTCGCCGCCGTTCGACGGCCGCGTCCGGCGAAACGGCGTCGAAGGCGAGGGCTCCCGGCTCGAACACGACGCGGTGCCCGCCCAGCGCGATCCGCATCGGCGCCAGCACGTCGTCGAGCAGCGTGCCCGGCGGCAGCGGCGTCCACAGGGCGCGCCGAACCGCGTAGATGGCGCCGGTGGCCCCGACGACCGAGCCGACCTCGCTCTCGTGGCGCCGAATCCACTTCTCGTATCGCCAATAGAGGCCGACCCCTTCTCCGACCTGGGAGGCGGCAGCGGCCGGGGCGTCGCGCTCCGCGTCGATCACCAGCTCTCCCGACACCGCGCCCACTTCCGGGTCGCCGAACCGCGCGACCAGCCGCCGGAGCGCGTCGGGGGCGAACCGCTGCCGCGCGTCCGCGAACACGATCAGGTCGTGGGTTGCCGCCCGCACGCCTTCGTTGAGGGCCGCCGCCTTGCCGAGGGGCGGCAGGCAGAGCGCACGCACCTGAACGTACGACGCGAGGACGGATGGGGTCGCGTCGGTCGAACCGTCCGAGACGACGACGATCTCGCGCTGGTCCGCCGGGTAGTCGAGGGACAGCAGGTTGTCCAGGCGCGCCGGCAGGGCGGCGGCCTCGTTGTGCACCGCCACGACGATCGAAACCGGCGGCGTGGGCGGTGCCGACGCCGGCGGCGGGCGGCGGCTGGCCGCGCGCTCGCGCCGGCGGGCCGCCAGCGGCGCCCACGCCGCCAGCACGAGCGGATAGCCCACGTAAACGTAGGCCGCCACGATCGCGGAGATCCAGAAGACCCACCTCATGGTGTCACCGCACTGCTCAGCGATCCTCCACGGCGCCGACCGGCCCGCCGAGGAACGCGTGCTTCACCCGGCCCCAGAAACCGCGGTGTTGGGCGCCCGCCCAGGGTGAGGGGGCGGGGGGGACGTAGGGCCGCACGCGCGGCGGCGATGCAAGCGGCGAAGCGCCGGCGGCGGGAGCCGCGGACGGCGCCCCCGGCGCAGGCGGCCATGGCCTCGTCGAACCGCCCGAGCCGATCGTGGCACGCGCCATCTCCCGGGCCTGCCGCGAGCGAAACAGGCGGTACTCCTCGGCGAGAACCCGCTGCTGATCGGAGAGCTGCCGTTCGCGCCGCGCGATCTGCTCCTCGCGTTGCTGGATCGCGGCCTGCTGTTCGGCAAGCTCCCGCACCAGCGCATCCTCCCGCGTCCGGACCGCCGGATCCCCGCTGGCGACGGGTGGGGCCGGCGCCCCGAGCGCGGCCGGCGCGGCGAGCGGGCGCTCGCCGTCCGGGCGCAACACGCCGGTCGCTTCCAGCTCGGCGAACACCTCGTCCATGAGCGGGGCCTCGATCACGCGCCGATCTTCGGCGTAGGCGTAGACGAGCGCCGCGTCGCAGATGACGTTGATGAGACGGGGCACGCCCCGCGCCCGCTGGAAGACCCGGTCGGTCACCGCGCGCGGGAACTGGAGCGGTGCCCCGAGGGCCGCGCGCCGCAGGCGGTGGTTGACGTACCGTTCCGTCTCGTCGGCGTCGAGCGCCTGGAGGTGATAGCTCACCGTGATCCGCTGGCGCAGTTGCTCGAGTCGCGGCAGGTCGAGCTGCAGGCGCAGGTCGGGCTGCCCCACGAGCACGATCTGGAGCAGCTTCGATTTCTCGGTCTCGAGGTTGGAGAGCATCCGGATCTCCTCGAGCGCCGGGAGGCCGAGATTCTGCGCCTCGTCGATCACCAGGAGCACGAGCCGCCCGGCCGCCCGTTCCTCGACGAGCCGGACCGACAGGTCGCGCAGCAGCGCCGGCTTGGTCGCGCCCGACGGCGCGATGCCGAGGTCGATCGCGATCGCCTCGAGCAGCTCGCGGGGCTCGAGCAGCGTGTTCATCAGGCGCACCACGGTGGTCTGCGCGTCCAGGCCGCGCAGCAGCGACTGCAGGAGGGTCGTCTTCCCCGACCCGATCTCCCCGGTGATGAGCACGAACCCCGCCTGGGTCTCGATCCCGTAGCGCAGGTAGTCCAACGCCTCGCGGTGCACCCGGCTGGGGTAGAGGTAGTCGGGATCCGGGCTCAGCGCGAAGGGGCGCTCCCGGAGCTGAAAGTAGCTCTCATACATGGTCTGGCTGCGGCCTCCACTCCGCCTCGCGGACGTCCGCGAGCGCCGGCGGCACGGGTGCCAGCGCCGGGATGGCGTCGCCGGACGCCTCGATGAAGGGAAGGACCTCGCGCGCCGCTCGCGCGTAGTCCTCGGGGAAATCGATCTCGATCCACGGGAAGCCACGGGTGCCGATCGCGTGGAGCGGGCGAACCCTCGCGAACGCCTGGAAGGCCCGCGGGGCCCACTCGCGCAGGCGTCCCGCGGCCACGATCTCTTCCATCTGTGCGACGAGGAGGCTGGCGCCGGCGGCCCCGAACTTCGCCATGCCCACGTTCTCGCCGTCGGCCCCGTCGCCGGGCAGCGTCTTGGTGATGTCCACGACGAGCCCACCGCGGACGCGAACCTTCATCTCCTCGTCGCCGAACGGCTCGCGCCGCGCGTCGCGGTACTCCAGGACCAAGGCGTCCTCGAAGCGCGACGAGAGGAGGTCGCGGAGCAGCTGCGGGTGGAAGAGCACGTCGGCGTTCAGCACGACGAAGCCGGCGCCCAGCAGGTCGCGCGCCAGCCACAGGGAGTAGAGGCTGTTGGTCTCGGCGTAGTCCGGGTTCTCGATGATGCCGGCCTCGGTGCCGCAGAGGTCGGCCACCCGGGCGGCCCGATAGCCGGCCACCACGGTGATGGCCTCGACTCCGGCCGCGCGGAGGGCCGTGAGCTGGCGCTGCAGCAGCGTCGCGCCCCCGACGCGAAGCAGGCACTTCGGGCAGTCTCCGGCGACCGCCGCCAGGCGGCGGCCCCGGCCGGCCGCCAGGATCACGGCCCGCGGCACGGGGCCCTCGGCGCGTGTCACTTGGCCCCCTTCCCGAAGAGGATCACCTTCACCGTATCGACCAGGATGGTCACGTCGAAGCCGATCGAGAGGTGCTTGATGTAGTAGAGGTCGTAGCGCAGCTTCTCCAGCGCGTCCTCGACCGACGCCCCGTAGCGGTACTTCACCTGCGCCCAGCCCGTGATCCCGGGCTGCACCGCGTGGCGCTGCTCGTAGAACGGGATCTGCGCGGTCAGCTGCTCGACGAAGAAGGGGCGCTCGGGGCGCGGCCCGACGAAGCTCATGTCCCCGCGCAGGACGTTCCAGAGCTGCGGCAGCTCGTCCAGCCGCGTCGTGCGGATGACGCCCGTCCGACGCGTCGTGACCCGCGGGTCGTCGTCGGTCCCGCGCCCAGACCGGAGTGCCCTGCTCGGCGTCGTGTGCGCATCGAGCGGAACTTGTAGAGCGTGAAGGGCCGGCCGTTCTCGCCCGACGCGCTCCTGCCGGTAGAGCACCGGGGACCCGTCCTCGAGCCAGATCGCGAGGGCGATCAGGCCATCGTCAGCGGAGCGTCGCGATCAGGCCGAACGCGGCAAGCCCCAGGTCGAACGCCCGCTTGACCAGGCGCGCGCCGGCCGACACGCGGAAGCCCGTCCGAGAAGATCAGCCAGCTCGGGCGGAGGTCGTCCACGAGCAGTCTTGCCGGTGATGCGCTCGTAGGTCGCGGTCGCGTCCTCGACGCGGACGCCGGACAGCTTCGCCTGCATCAGTTCCTGCACCGGCAGCCGGCCGCGGCGGTCGGCGAGGCCGACGACGATCCGGTCGATGGCGCACTCCTCCACGAGCCGGGGATGTCGGCCGTCGTGCCGAGCAGCCAGCCCTGCCGCCCGCCCGCGGCGGGCTCGTCGTCCACGAACCCCACGACGCGGTAGGCGAAAGTCGCGCTGCGCGGCGATCTGGCGTGCCACGGTGCGGGCGGCGCCGCCCGTGCCGACAATGAGGACGCGCTCTTCGAGCGCCGTCGACGCCCGCTACCCGGTAGAACAGCAGCAGGCGCCAGCCGAGGACGGCGATCAGGAAGAGCAGCAGCGAGGTGAGGATGACGCGGCTGCCGAGGTCGAGCGCGGGCACCAGCGCGTACAGCGCGGCGAGAACGATCGCCGCCGCGCCGGCGCCTTGCAGCAGGCGCACCACCAGCTCGCGGCTGGTGTGGACGAGCGTGAGGTCGTAGAAATCGTTGTAGTAGAGGACCAGTTGCCACAGGACGGCCGTCAGGGCGGCCTTCCACCAGAGACCGCCCGGGCCGGGCGCCTCGTCGTTGAGGTGGATCGCGAGGCCGATCGAGCCGGCAGATCAGGAACACCTCGCCCCCGAAGGCCGCGACGCCACGCGACGAGATGGACCGCCTGAACAAGGTCACGTGCACGTCCCTCAGGCCGACCGCCGACGGGCCGGGAATCGGAGGCGGCGCGCGCCGACCGGGGCCTCCGGGTTGTCACCGCGGTACGCGGGCGCGAGGTCCTCGACGTCGTTCAGCACCAGCCCCAGCACGGGCGCCGGGTGCACTTCGCGGAGCGCGCGATCGATGTCGGGCCGACTGGTCCGCCCGGCCCGGACGACCATCAGCACGCCGTCGGCCATCGGCGCGAGGACGCCGACGTCGGCGAGCGCCACAACCGGCGGCGTGTCCAACACGATGCGGTCGAACTGCGTCCGGAGCAGTATCGAGGGCGCGGCGCATCTCGGCCGAGCCCAGCATTTCGGTCGGCAGCCCGGTCGGGCCGCCGGCCGGCAGGACGGTCAGGTGGAAGGCGGGCAGTGAAACCAGCGCCTCCTCGAGCGTCGCCTCGCCGGTCAGTACCTCGCAGAGGCCCGGCGACGCCGGCAAGCCAAGCAGTTGGTGCAGGCGGCCCTTCCGGAGGTCCGCGTCCACGACGAGAACGCGCTTGTGGAACTCCTGTGCCATGGTGAGCGCGAGGTTGAGGGCCGTGAGCGTCTTCCCGTCCGAGGCTGTTGGGCTCGTCACGATCAGCACGCGATACTGGCGCCCGTTCTCGCCGTGGCCGATGCGGGTTCGCAGCGCTCGGTATTGCTCGGCGCCCGCGGAATCGGGCGCGATCCCGGCAACGAGCAGCGGGTGAATGGCCGGCGGGTCGGCCGTTCGCACCTGTGCGACCACGGGGTTCGGCACCGGGGCCGGCGCGGTCGGCGGTGCCGCCGCGAAGTCCGGTTGGGCCACGGGACGCGGCTGCGGGGGCGTCGGGGGTGCCGGGTGCCCGGTGACGAGCCGTTCGGCGGGCGCGACGGGCGCCGTGCGCTTCACGAAGCCGTCGCGCTGCGCCTTGTCGAGCACGCGGTGGATATGACTCATGGTCGCCTCTCTCCCTGCCTGCCGGGCCGCCCGCTAGCCCGCCGCCCGGATGCGCGGGATCTCGCCGAGCACCGGCAATTCGTACTCGCGCGCGAGGGTGATCGAGTCGTGGACCGAGCGATCCAGGAACTCGCGCCCGACCACGCCCAGCCCGCCGAGGAATGCGCCCGCGAGCAGGGCGCCCAGCAGGATCCGCAGGCGATCCGGCTTGTACGGTGAGCCCGGCCACGAGGCGGGCGCGAACACCCGGAACTGCTCGCC
Organism: uncultured Acidobacteriota bacterium; assembly: GCA_963813585.1. Classification (GTDB taxonomy): domain Bacteria; phylum Acidobacteriota; class Vicinamibacteria; order Vicinamibacterales; family Fen-181; genus JARKSS01. Next base: position 3,557,787 of record CAWEZL010000001.1, on the reverse strand, counting down.
CGCCTGGCGCCGCTCGAGGCTCTCGGTCATGCGCGCCGTTTCGCGGCGCGCGACAAGGTCTTCGTACTGCTTCTTCTGCAGGTCGTACTCGCGCTGCAGCGCCAGCATCTGCTGCTCGACCATCGGCGCCGACTCGACCCTCGCCTGGTAGAGGCCGATCTGCGACCGCGCCTGCGACTCGGCCCGCTGCAACTCCCGGACCCGAAGTCGGCCGTTCTCGCGATCGGCGAGGAGCTGGCGGTACGCCGGGTCGTTCTTCAGGTGGGCCAGCCGGTCCTCGGCCGGGCGCGTGCGTTCGGCCGCGGCCGCGGCGCGCGCCGCCTTCAGCTCTTCCTGCAGCCGCAGCACCTCGGGGTGCTTGTCGGTGTAGCTCATGCGCGCCGCCGCGAGCTCCTGCTCGATCGTCTGCGCGCGCAGCTCGGGCGTCGCGGGCGCCTGGGCGGCCCCGCCCGGGACCGGCAGGGTCTCGGCCCCCTGCTGCATCGCCTCGATCTGCCGTTCGATCATCGAGAGCCGATCCTGCTCGCCACGGAGTGCGATGTTGGTGGACTCGAGCTGCTGGCGCATCCCGTTGAGGCTCTGGAGGTTCGCGTCGGTCTGCTCGGGCAGCCGCCCCATGTTCGCCTGCTTCGCCTCGCGGAGCTGGGCCTCGGTGTCGCTCAGCCGGGCCAGCGCCTCGCGGATCTGCGCATCGAGGAACACCGTCGTGTCCTCCGCGCGCGCGGCCCGCGTGCGCGAGGTCTCGTCGACGAACACCTCGACCAGGCGGTTGGTGATTCGCTGCGTGGCCTCCGGTGAGCGATCGACGTAGGACACGTAGAACAGGTCGAGCGACGTCTGCCCGTTGGCGGCGGGGGCGACCGGCGCCGGGAACGAGACCGGCTGCACGCCCGACCGGAGCCGGTTGATCGCCTGGTCGAGCCCCTGCTCGCCGGCGTCGAGCCCTTCGGCGCGGACGACCCGCGCGAGCACCTGCCGGCTGACCAGTTGCTGTGACAGCGCCCGGATGCGTTCGTCGCGGTCGAGGGCGGTCGACGCCGCCAGGTCGGCCGAGACCGAGGGCGCCGCGATGCCGACCGTCGCGGCGGAGAGGTACTCCTTCGGGAGGAAGAGCACCAACGCGACCCCGACCACGATCGCCGTCGCGGAGGGAACGAGGAACCACCACTTCCGGCGGCGCAGGACCGAGAGGTAGTCGAGGGGGTGAAAGCGTCCTTCTTCCATCACTTGATCCTCATGGGCTTCGAGGTGACCACCTGGATGCCGAGCCGGTCGCGGTGGATCTTGCCCCCCGGCCGCAGGCTGTCCTGCTGGCTGCGCGCGTAGAACGCCTCCAGCCGGACGTGCCGGTGCACGGCGTACCCCACCGACGTGCGGATCCAGAGGGCGTGCAGCGTTTGTTCCTCCACGAGCAGCGGCTCGTGGCGCCTCCAGGACAGCCCGCCCTGCCAGTACAGGCGATTGCGTGCGGCGGGCATGGCGAGGGTGAGATCGACCTGCTCGTTCTGGATGCTGCCGCCCAGGCCGAAGGCCGGAACGAACGAGCGCGACCAGGCGCCGGTGAGCGTCGCCCGCTGGAAGCGCTGGACCGCCGAGACGTCCCACGCGGGTCCCGTCCTCGCGCGGTTGCGGCTCGTGGCGCTGACGTGGGAGACGCCGAACGCAGCCGACATCGAGAGGGTCCGTGTCGCCTCGTACGACACGACGCCGGATGCGTCCACGATCCCCACGCCTTCGCCAAGACGGGCAATCAACGATCGCTTGTACGAGCCGTTGCCGCCGATCACCCACCGGGGCGTGATCTGCCGCTGAAGGCCGGCGCTGACCTGGTGGGAGACTCCGCCGCGCAGCAAGCCGGCGTAGGGTGACCGCTCGTCGAAGTGCACCCAGGTGAAGTCGTAGCCGGCCGTGGCGGTGGTGCGCGCGTCGACCGCCACGTTGACGGTGGCGCCGGCGTCGTTGAGCCTCGACCCGGTTCGCACGAACGGGAGGTCGCTGATCATGATGGCGTCGGTCGTCGGCACCGCCGCGAAGCTGTCGTGGAGGTTGATCGTCACGCGCTTCGACACCTGGTGCCGGGTGTCGACGCGAAGGTACTGGTCGAACGTGTTCAGGCCCTCGAGCTGGTGGTAGAGCGAGAACGAGCCCGTGTAGCTCACGCCGAACCAGTTCTTCCTGCCGAGGTAGGCTGCCTCGACGGACGGCGAGAACACGCTCAACGAGTCGGTGGTCTCGGCCTCGTCGATGCCGACCATCGACACGTTGTTGTCCCAGCCCGAGGAGAAGGCGAAGGACGGCGTGAGCGTCCAGCCGGGGGTTTGCCCGGGCTCCCGGACCGCCTGCAGCTCGAACTGGGCCCGCGCCGCGCGCGGCTGCGCCACCACGATCGCGGCCAGCGCCGGGACGAGGAGCCAGCGGGGCAGCCTCATGGCACGATCACCGTGTCGCCGGCGCGGAGGTAGATCGGCGTCCCGTTGCCGCGGATCGCCTCGCGGTAGTTGAACTTGATCGTCTCGACGCCAATGCGGTTGCGCCGGAGGATCCGGATGTCCTTCGTGTTCGCGAAGTCCTTGAACCCTCCGGCCATCGCGATCGCCTGCAGCGCCGTCATCGGTCCCTGCAGCGGGATCGGGCCGGGCTTGAGCACCTCGCCCATCACGTAGATGTTGGAGGCGACCGCCTCGACGACGATCACCGTGACCACCGGGTTGGTGACGTACTCCCGCAGCGCGTTGGCGATCCGGTCGCGCAGCTCGATCGGGGACAGGTCGACCGCCGGCAGGTCGCCGATGAGCGGCATCGTGATCTTGCCGTCGGGCCGGATCTGCAGTGACTGCGACAGCTGCGGCTCCTTGTAGACCTCGATGCGGAGCTTGTCGCCCGCGCCGAGCCGGTAGTCCGACGCGGCGACGGCGGGGTTGGCCGCTGGGGCGGAGGCCGGCGCCACCGGCTGCACCGGCCGCTGCTGGGCCGCCTGCAGCGGCCGCTGCGGCGCGGCTCTCAGCGAGGGCCCGGCCGACATCAGCAGGCCGAGCGCGACGAGCGTGGCGAGGGCAGGTCGAATGGTCATAGCGCATCCGTTGGAGGCTCGGGGTGAACGCGCGGCCAGCACGCGGAGGTCGGTCGCTACGGGGATCGGAGCAGATAGGGGCATCGTCACCTGAGCTGCGGACCTGTGGAGCAAGGCTGGTACCACGAGCTCAGGTGCGTGACGGAGAGGGTCGAGGGGAGGAGAGACGCGGCGAAGGCGGTGAATCCGCCGGCGCGGCGACCGAAGAGCAGGAGATTGCCGAGAAACGGAAGGAGATTACCGCTGGCTGATGCCGCACTCCTTGATCTTGTTGAGCAGGGTCTTGTAGCTGACGCCGAGCAGCTGGGCTGCCTTGCGCCGGTTCCAACGGACCTGGTCGAGCGTCTGCTCGAGCGCCGCGCGCTCGGCCTTGAGCGCGGCCGCGCGCGCGATGTCGGCCAGCGAACGCGGGGCGCCGGCCCGCACGGTCGTGCTGGCGGGCTCCGGCGTCGTCATCCTCGCCCATGGGGACGGGCGGTGGCACCGATGGCGCGGCGGTGCCGGGGAGCGCCACCTGGAACTCGGCAGGACCCATGGTGCCGGCACCCGCGGCGGCCGGCAGGGCCAGGGCGGGGGCGTACGACGGCGTGCGCGCGGCCGCGGCCTTCAGCTCGCGCACGATCATCTGCTCGTCCTGGAGGATGACCAGCCGCTTGATCATGTTCTCGAGCTCGCGGATGTTGCCGGGCCAGTCGTGGGCCAGGAACAGCTGGCGGACCTCGTCCGACAGCGGCGGGGCCGGCGCGGTTGTACTTGCGCGCGTACTTCGCGATGAAGAAGTCCGTCAGGTGGGGGATCTCGTCGCGCCGCTCGCGCAGCGGCGGCACGGTCACCTCGATGACCTTCAGGCGGTAGTAGAGATCCTCGCGGAAGTCGCCGGCGACCATCATCGCCTCGAGATCGCGGTTGGTCGCGGCCAGCACGCGCACGTCCACCGTCTGGCGTTTGTTGCTGCCCAGGCTGCGTGAACTCGCCGTCCTGCAGCACGTGCAGCAGCTTGGCCTGCAGCGCCGCCTTCATCTCGCCGATCTCGTCGAGCATCAGCGTGCCGCCGTCGGCCTGCTCGAACTTGCCGATGCGCGTGGTTGGCGGCGCCGGTGAAGGCGCCCTTCTCGTGGCCGAACAGCTCGCTCTCGAGCAGCTCGGTCGGCAGCGCCGCGCAGTTCACCTTGACGAGCGGCTTGTTGCGGCGCGGCGAGCGCTGGTGGATCGCGCGCGCGACGAGCTCCTTGCCGACGCCGCTCTCGCCGCGGATCAGCACCGTCACGTCGCTGTCGGCCACCTGCTCGATGACGGTGGCGATCGTGGCGCATCTGCTCGCTGTTGCCCCAGAAGAGAAACGCCCGGTCCTGGTCGTCGCTCAGCTGCTGCCGCAGCTCGGTCAGCTCGGACACGAGGCGGTTCTTCTCGAGGGCGTTCTTGATGGCCACGTCGAGCGCGATCTCGCCGAGGCCCTCGGGGTCGTCCGGCTTGACGACGTAGTCGGCGGCGCCCAGCCGCACGGCCTCGACGATCGTCGAGGCCTGCTCGCGGCCGGAGAGCATGATCGCCTGCGTCTCCGGGCGCGCGGCCTTGAGCGCGCGCAGCGTCGCCAGGCCGTCGAGGCCGGGCATCATCACGTCGAGCAGCACGACGTCGGGCGGGTCCGCCTGGCGGATCGCCGCCAGCAGCTCGTCGCCGCGCGAGTAGGTCCGCGTCTCGTACCCGCGCAGCGACAGGAACGTCCGCAGGTAGTTCGAGAAAGCCGAATCGTCGTCCACGATGGCCACGTAGGGTTTCTTCACCCGGCGTTCTCCGTGCGTGCGACGGTTGCTGGAAGGGTCATGACGATGGACAGGTGCCCGCGCTCGGCGACTGGGGATGCGAGCCGCCCCCCGTGCGCCTCTATGATGCGTGCGGCGGCGGGCAGTCGAAAGCCGAGGCCACCGCGATACTCATCGAACGACCGGCTCCGCGCGTCCGGGTCGTCGAGCAGGGCGGGAGCCGTCTCGGCGTCGCCGAATGCAACCAGGGCCGACCGCAGGTCTCCATCGGGACGGGCCAGGGCGACGATCCGCGCGCCCTGGAGCCGCTCGCGCAGGACCGCAGCCATCAGTGACCCGATCGCCTCGGTCAGGCGCGCCCGATCGCCCTCGACCGCCAGGTCTTCACGGGCGTCGACCTCGACACTTAGTCCGCGATCCGACCCCTCCTGCACGTTCGAGGCCACGTCGGCCAGCAGCGCACCGAGCGGCACGATGTGCCGCTCGATCTGCAGCGAACCCTGCTCGAGCCGCGCCAGGTCGGAGAAGTCGGAGAGCAGCCGCGAGAGCGTCCCGCAGGCTTTTTCGCTCTCTTCGAGCAGCTTGCGCTGTTGGTCCGTCAGCCCCTCGCCAAAGTGCCGGAGCACCATCCGCAGGTACCCCGACACCACGGCGGCCGGCGTGCGGAACTCGTGGACGGCGAGCGACAGCAGTCGCGCGCAGTGGTCGTCGCGTTGGTCGGTCATACAGCAATGTGCCCGGTGGCGGTGCCCAATTTCCATCCTACCATGCGCGTGCGCGCGGGGAAGGCGGCTGCCGTTGCGCGGCCCGCGAGGCCGGGCTGTGGCACAGCCCTTGAAGTGGCGGGGGACGATGATCACGAGAACCTCGAGGGTGGCGCTGGCGGCAACGGTCCTCGGGATCCTGCTTGCCGGTACCTCGATCGCGGTCGTGGCGCTGGCGCCCGGACCGGCGAACCAGCAGCCGCAATACACCGTTGCGTCGTCGGAGGGCCGGGAGACGGTGGGCACGGGCACGGTCGTGGTGGCGCCCTCGTCGCGGCTGAAGGGCGCCTCGGAGAAGCTGACGCTTGTCGCGGTGGGCGGCCTGTTGCTGGGGTTGGCCGCCGCGGTGCGGCGCACCACCTGACGCTCCGACCGGCTGTTCAGGGCGGCCCGTTCACGTGCAGAATGGGAGAGGGGCCGCCATGGTGCTCAGGACGCGACAGCAGGAGATCCCTTCGTCGGAGATCACGGAAGAGCGGCTGTACCTCCGGCGCCGCGAGTTCATCGCGCTCGCGGGAGCCGGGGTCGCGGCGGCGGCCGCCGCGCATGCCGGCTGCGCAGAGGCGGGTCAGGGGCAAGGGCCGGGGCAGCGGCCGCCGGCGCTGGCGGGCGTGCGACCCGGACCCTTCGGCACGACGGAGTCCCGGACTCCCTACCAGGACGTCACCACCTACAACAACTTCTACGAGTTCGGGGCCGACAAGGCCGACCCGGCCAGGAATGCCGGCGGCTTCCGACCCCGGCCCTGGACGGTGCGCGTGGATGGCGAGTGCCTGAAGCCGGCCGACTACCAACTCGAGGACCTCGTGAAGCCGAACGCGCTCGAAGAGCGCGTCTACCGGCTCCGGTGCGTGGAAGGCTGGTCGATGGTGATCCCATGGGTGGGCTTCCCCCTGGGCAGCGTGATCAAGCGCGCCGAGCCGAACCCCCGCGCGAAGTTCGTCGAGTTCACCACGCTGCACGACCCCCGACAGATGCCGGGCCAGCGCGACCCGATCCTCGAGTGGCCGTACGTCGAGGGGTTGCGCCTGGACGAGGCGATGCACCCGCTCACGATCCTCGCCGTCGGGCTGTACGGCGTCGCCCTGCCCAACCAGAACGGGGCGCCGCTCCGTCTGGTCGTCCCCTGGAAGTACGGGTTCAAGAGCATCAAGTCGATTGTCCGCATCCGGTTCGTCGAGAAGCAGCCGTTCACGGCGTGGCAACGGCAGAACCCGCGGGAGTACGGCTTCTACTCCAACGTGAACCCCGAGGTGGACCATCCCAGGTGGAGCCAGGCGCGCGAGCGGCGAATCGGCGAGTTCCTCAAGCGGCGCACCCTGATGTTCAACGGCTACGGGGACCAGGTCGCTGGGCTGTATTCCGGGCTGGACCTGCGCCGGAACTTCTGACGCCGCCGATCCCATGTCCCGCGCGACCCGACGCCTGGTCAAGCCGCTGGTGTTCGCCGCCGCCCTCGTGCCGCTGGCCTGGCTCGTCCGGCGAGGCCTGTCGGGCAGCCTGGGCGCGAACCCGATCGAGACGATCACGCACGAGACGGGGCTCTGGACCCTCCGCTTTCTCCTCGTCACGCTGGCGGTGACGCCCGTCCGGCGGCTGTTCGGGTGGAACGCCGTCATCGGCTACCGGCGCATGCTCGGGCTGTTCGCCTTCTTCTACGGCGGCCTGCACCTGGTGACCTACCTCTGGTTCGACCAGTTCTTCTCGTGGGGCGCGATCGTGCGGGACGTGGCGAAGCGGCCGTTTATTACGGCCGGGATGGCGGGCTTCGCCGCGATGGTGCCGCTCGCGCTGACGTCCACCGCGGGGATGATCCGGCGGCTGGGCGGCCGGCGCTGGCGCGCGCTGCACCGGCTGGTCTACCTGGCCGCGGCGGCCGGCGCGACGCACTATTGGTGGCTGGTCAAGGCCGACACCCGCTCGCCGCGGGCGTACGCGGCGGTGCTGGCGGTGCTGCTGCTCGCGCGGCTGCTGCCCGCATGGGCTGCGCTCAGCCGGTCGGTTCGGTCCGGCGGCGGCCCGAGAGGTACGTCTTCAGCCAGGCGATGATCGCCGGCAGGAGCGAGAGGAAGATGACGACCGCCACCACGAGATGGATGCGGCGCTCGATGTCCGGGACCGCCCTGCCGAGGAAGTAGCCGATCAGCACCATCGAGTTCACCCACAGGATGCCGCCGACGATGTTGTAGGTGGCGAAGTGGGCGTAGGTCATCTGCGCCGCGCCGGCGACGACGGGCGCGAAGGTGCGGACGATCGGGACGAAGCGGGCGATGATGATCGTCTTCCCGCCATGCCGCTCGTAGAACTCGTGCGTCCGAATCAGGTGCTGCCGTCGGAAGAAGAACGAGTTGGGGCGGCTGTACAGCGCCTGTCCCGCCCGGTGCCCGATGTAGTAGCCGGTGGCATCGCCGACGACCGCGGCCGCCATCAGCGTGACGATCAGCCAGACGACGTCCAGGTCGCCGCGCGCGGCGAAGAGGCCGGCGGTCACCAGCAGCGAATCGCCGGGGAGGAAGAACCCCACCAGGAGACCCGTCTCGGCGAACACGATCACGACCAGTCCGACGAGACCGACCAGGCGGATCAGTTCGGGCACGTTGTAGACGAGGCGAAAGAACTCCTGGACCCACTCCACCATCCACTCCACGCGCCGCTCCCCTCTGGCCGTCCCCGTCGCGACCACCAAAGAATCCATTATAATCGCGGCAGGTCACCTGCCAGAAGGAGGGGCCCGTGGATCCGAGAACGCTGCCGTCAGACGCCCGGTACGACGACGTGGCGGCCATGGGCGACGAGGTGGTGCGGACCTTCCTCTGCGTGCGAGACGCCTTCGTCCGGTTGGATCCCGCCCCGCTCGAGGACGCGGCGCGCCTCGCGCGCCTGGTGCACCAGCAGGAACAGGCCTTGATTCACCGCATGGTCCGGTCGGCGACCGGACCCGGCCAGCCCTCCGCCGCGGACGAGGAGGCCATCTTCGTCCCGATGCACCTCGAGCGAATCGCCGACAACATCGAGTTGCTCGGAGCGGCCGTGGGCCGCATGGTTCGCGAGGGCATCCTGTTCACCAATCGGGCCAGCGGCGAGATCCGGCGGCTCTCCGGTACCGTGCTCGAGCTGCTGGAGGGGCTGCGCGATGCGCTCCAGACCGGCAACCGCACGCTGGTCCGCTACATCCGGGACGCGGGGCGTGCGTGCGAGGCGCAGGCCACCGAGTTCGCCCTGTTCCACGAGCAGCGGCTGATCGAGGGCGTGTGCCAGCCCAAGGCCTCCTCGATCTACCTGGCCATGCTGGACCACCTGCGCGGCATCGAGTGGCACGCGCGGCAGGTCGCCGACAAGCTCGCGAGCGGTTCGCTGCCCGGCGAGCCGTACACGTAGGCGAGGCGAGGTTCGGGCGTCGCGGTCGCCCCCGGTCCTATCCCAGCAACTGCATCAGCCAGCGCGCCCCCGCGACGCTGAGGGAGGGCACGTAGGTGACCAGCAGGACCGCCACCGCCTGCACGGCGAGGAAGGGAAGCGCCGCCCGCGTCACCTCGAACATGCTGCGCCGGAAGCGGAGCGACGAGAGAAAGAGGTTCAGGCCGACCGGCGGCGTCAGGTACCCCAGCTCGAGGTTCGTGAGGAAGATCGCCCCGAGGTGCAGCGGGTCGACGCCGAAGGCCGCCGCGATCGGGAGGATGAGCGGCACCACGACGAAGATCGCCGAGAAGATGTCCATCAGGCAGCCGACGATCAGCAGGAACACGTTGAGCGTCAGCAGGAACAACCAGCGGGAGTGAATGGCCGACTGCACCCAGGCGGCCCCCTGCATCGGGATCTCCGCGTCGATCAGGTAGCCGGTCAGGCCGAGCGCGCAGCCGAGGATGATGAGCACGCCGCCGACCAGCACCGCCGAGTCGAGCACCACCCGGGGCAGTTCGCGGGTGATCGAGACGTCGCGGTGCACGATGCACTTGATGAAGAAGGCGTAGGCCGCCGTGATCGCCGCCGCCTCCACGGTCGTCGCGAAGCCGCCGAACAGGCTGACGAACACGATCACGGGGAGGACGATCTCCCACTTCGCTTCCCAGGCTGCGCGCCCGACCTCGATCGGGTCGGGCCGTCGCCACTTCCCGCCGCGCGCGATCCCCTCACGCAGGCAGTAGAGCGAGACGAGGCCGACGAGGACCAGGCCGGGCACCAGGGCCGCCGCGAACATCTCGTTGACCGGCGTGCGGGCGGAGATCGCGTAGAGGATCACCGGCAGGCTCGGCGGGAACAACAGGCCGATGCTCCCCGCCGCCGTCACCGCCCCCAGCGAGAACCGCTCGGAGTACACGTCGCGCGTCAGGACCGGCAGCAGCAGGCCGCCGAGCGCGAGAATCGTGACGCCCGAGGCGCCCGTGAACGTGGTGAAGAAGGCGCACACGAGGATTGTCGCGACGGCGGTGCCGCCCGGCAGCCAGCCCGCCAGGGCCTTGAACAGCCGGACGAGCCGGGCCGGCGTTCCCCCCTCCGCCAGCAGCACTCCGGCGAGCGTGAACAGCGGGATGGTCGGCAGCGTCGGCGACGAGACGATCCCGTAGGTCTGGCTCGGCACCGCGGCGAGGGGGACGATGTCCGCGTAGAACAGCACGAGGGCCGCGCCGCCCAGCGTCACGAAGATCGGCGCGCCGAGCACCGTCGCGGCCAGCAGCAGCACGATCAGCGGCCACCGGACCGAGGGGGCCATCGACTCGGGAGCCCCAGCCAGGCTGACGGTGGCCAGCACGACCACCAGGACCAGCAGCCGGCGCTCCCACGCCCGGCGGGCAGAGAGGATGGGCGGCGGCTCGTCCCCGACGCCCGCCGGCACGCCCGCCTGCCACCAGGCGCGCAGCGCCACGACGGCGAACCCCAGCGGGAGGATGGTCTGCACGGCCCAGATCGGGAGGCCGCCGGTCAGCGTCTGCACGCTGAGCCGCTCGGAGTACACCATCTGGCCGGACGTGTAGGCGAGGACCGCGCCCACGGTGGCGGTGGCGGCCGCCGCGACGACGTCCGCCGTGCCGCGGAGGGCGCGCGGCAGGAAGGTGGCGGTCGCCAGGGCGAGGTGGCGGCGCTGGCGCGACGCGATCATCGCCCCGACGAACGCCACCCACATCGTCAGGTGCTGGACCAGGCCGACCGACCCGGGGACGCCGATGTCGAACAGGGGCCGGCCGACGATCTCCACCAGCGGGAGGACGACCATCGCGGCCAGGCAGAGCAGGCCGAGGACGTCCTCGGGAAGGTGCCAGAAGCGCCGGCGTCCCGCCGGCGCGTGGGTGATGGGACTGGCAGCGCCGTCGGCCGCCCCGGGCTTGCCCGCTGAGGTCACTGAACGTGCTCCTTCGGTCCTCCGGTGGAGCAGGCCTTCAGGCCTGCTCCGGCCCTACTTCTTCCTGGACCGGTACTCCTTGACGAGCGCGGTCACCTCGTCGAAGTCCTGCGCGCGCAGGTAACCGCCGCGCAGCTTCGGGTAGACCTTTTCGGCCGTCTGCTTCCACTCGCGCTCGATCTCCGGCGTGAGGGGCGCCACCTTCAAGCCGTACTTCTGCATGGCCGCGATGGCCTCCGCTTCGAGCTTGCGGATCTTCGGCTTGTAGAGGCGGCCGACCTCTTCGGCCTCCTTCAGCAGCAGCGGCCTGAGCGCCGGGTCGATCCGCTCCCACGCCGCCTTCGAAATGATGGCGCCGCCGATGACCGGGGCGAACTTGACCGGCGTCATGTTCTTCGCCGCCCCGAACCACTGCGAGGCGAGCGCGGCGATCGGCGGGGCGGGGAAAGCCTGGATCTTCCCGGTCTGCAGGCTCTGGAGGATCTCGGTCGAGGCGAGCGGCATCACGCGGAAGCCGGCGTCCTTGTACATCTCCTCGGTGCGCGGGTCGTTTCCCCACGTGAAGAGCACGAGCTTCTGCAGGTCCGACGGACGCGGCGCGGGGATCACCGAGAAGAAATGCACCCAGCCGGCGTCACCCCACGTGAGCACGATGAACCCCTTGTCCTCGAGCGACTTCTTCAGCCGCGGGCCAAGGTGGTCGCGTACGTAGTCCACCTCCTCCCACGATTCGAAGAGAAAGGGGATCGACAGCGCGTTCATCTCGGTGGCGATCGTCTCCATGCCGACGCTGGTGAGGGCCGCGGCGTGGAGCTGGCCGATCCGGATCTTCCGGATCATGTCGGGCTCGTCGCCCTGCGTGCCGCTCGGGTAGATGCGGAGCGTGATCTTGCCGCCCGACACCTGCTTCCACCGGGCGTTCAGGTCGAGCAGCATGTCGTGCCAGGGCGAGCCCTCGGGGGCGACGGTCCCGACCTTGATCGGCTGGGCCGCGGCGGGCGCGGCGAGGGCGAAGAGGCACGCGGCGGCGGCCGCCGCGAGGGAAAGGCGTCTCATTGGTCCTCCGGGAAGAGCTGGTCGGCCATCGCCTGCAGCTGCCGCGCGCGGCGCTGGCCGAGGATGTTGATCAGGCGGAACTCGGGCGCGGAGTTGATGTCGAACTCGAGCGCCTTGGCGAGCAGTTCGTCGAACTCCTTGCGGTTCCCGGTGTAGACCGACACGTTCTCGGCCAGCGCCACCAGGGGGCCCACCTTGCGCCCCTTCGAGAGCGCCATCGCCCGCTCGACGTGCTGCCGGGCGCGCGCGTAGCTGCCGCCCGACGCCTCGCCGCGGCTCTCGAAGACGATCAGGAACTCGTGCAGCGAGCCCTGCTCCCAGGTCTCGTCGAGCGCCATCGCGCGCCTGATCAACGCCTCGACGATCGGGACCTCGGCGACGAGATCCATCTGGTCCTTGCCCTGGGAAACGGCCGAGCCCCAGGCGGCTGCCGCCCAGTACAGGTCGGGAAGGTCGGCGAGCTTCACCCGCTCGACCGCCGCCTTCGCGTCGGCACACAGGGCCTGCCGGAAGCCCGGGTACTCCACCTCGAGCGATCGCAGCGCGTAGTCGCGGGCGCGCAGCAGCATCAGGCGCGAGCGAAGACGCAGCGCGCGCGAGCGCTCCAGGTCCACCTCCTCGAGCGGCCGGATCTCGGGAACGAGGAAGCCCACCGCGTAGGACGTGAAGCCGCTGGCGAGCGAGCGCAGCAGCGGCCGGTGGGTCGGGAGCGTCTCGGCCAGTCCCTCCAGCGTCTTGAGGCCGAAGGGCAGGGCTTCGCGAATCAGATCCGGATCCTCGTCGGACGTGTAATTGGCGCTGCTCTCGGCCATCGAGTCGGCGACCGTCTTGATGGCCATCTTCTTGATCGAGCAGCCGCCCAGCAACAACAGGGCGGTCAGGGCCACCGCCGCCCCCCGCGACGCAGTCATCGGCGTGCCTCCAGGACCAGAAGGGGAGTGACTGAGAGGACTCAACAGGTTACACCGTTCGGCGCTTCCAGGAGTAGTAGGCGGGTACTCCCAGCGCCAGGAAGGCGAGCCCGGCCCAGGCCTGGGCGGGCCGCTCGACCAGCGTGACCGCGACGAACCAGGCCGACACGGCCACGAAGAATGCCGGGGTCAGCGGGTAGAGCGGCACGCGCACGGCCCGCGGCGCGTCCGGGAGGCGGCGCCTGAACACGAAGACCGCCGCCGCGGCCAGGCCGAAGAAGATCCAGTCGGTGAAGACGACGTACGAGATCAGGTTCTCGAACGTGCCCCAGAAGAGGATGAGCATCGCCGCCCACAGTGATTGCGCGACGATGGCCAGGGCGGGCGTGCGGAATCTGGGGTGCACGGCGGCCACCCGGCGAAAGAAGACGCCGTCGTTGGCCATGGCGAAGTAGATGCGCGGCGCGGTCAGCGTGTAGATGCCCACCACCCCGAAGGTCGAGATGAAGATCGCCAGCGAGATCAGGCTGCCGCCCGCCGGCCCGAGGACTCGGCTCACGGCGTCGGCCGCCACGCGCGGCGATGCGGCCATCTCCGCGGGGCTGAGCAGGAACAGGTAGGCGACGTTCACCAACAGGTAGATCACCGTCACGGCCGCCGTGCCGAGCGTCATCGCCAGCGGCAGCGTCCGGCGGGCGTCGCGGATCTCGGCCGAGGCGTAGGTGGCGTGCTGCCACCCGCCCGTGGACCAGAGCACGCCCACCATCGCCGTGGCGAGGCCGGCGCCCAGGCCGCCGGGGATCGCGACCCCCGCCAGCGAGAAGTCGCTCGCCTGGCTCGAGCCGAGGGCGAGGCCCACGGCCACCAGGCCGGCGATGCCCGCCAGCTTGAGCACCGTGAAGATATCCGAGAAGATCGCGCCAGCCTTGACGCCGACGACGTTGACGGCCGTCAGCGCGAGCAGCCCGCCGATGGCGACCGCCTTCGCGCCCGCCGGTCCCAGCGGGACGAAGTAGCCGAGGTAGGTGGCGAAGGCGACGCTCAGCGCTCCGAGCCCGCCCGCGTTGACCACGAGGAAATAGGCCCACCCGAAAAGGAAGCCGACGAGCGGGCCGTACGCCTCTCTCAGGTAGACGTACTCGCCCCCCGCGTGCGGCATCAGGCCGGCCAGCTCCGAGAAGGTGAGCGCGCCGGCGAGTGCCATCAGGCCGCCGACCAGCCACACCGCCAGGATGAGCCAGGGCGACGGCAGCGCGTGGGCGATGAGCGACGGGGTCAGGAAGATGCCGGACCCGATCGTCCCGCCGATCGCGATCATCGTGACGTCGAAGGGGGTCAGCGACTGCCGAAGCTGGGGCATGGACGGGGTAGGGGCCGGCTCAGGCGAGGGCGCGTCGAATGGCGGCCTCGAGTTCGGTCGGAAGGCAGGGCTTGACCAGGACCTCGCGGGCGCCGGCGGCGCGAACGCGGGACAGGAGGTCCTGGTCGGCGCTCCCGCTGACCACGATCAGCGCCTCCAACTCGGTCCGTCCCGCCTCGGTGATGGCCAGGCAGAGCGGGACGCCGGCCAGGTCGGGCAGTGTCAGGTCGGTCACGACGATCTTCGGGCGGACCTGACGCATGAGTTCGAGCGCGTCCCCGCCCGTCCGGGCGGGCCGGACGTCGTACCCGGCAGCCCGCAGCGACAGCGAGTACAGGTCCAGCGTATCGAGATCGTCCTCGACGATCACGACGAGCGTCGCGGCGACGATCGCGTGGTCCATGGTCATGACAGGCTGAACCCGGACCAGAACTGTCCGGGTCAATGGGTGATCGTAGCGGAGGCGGGGCGGCCGGGGCAAGCGCGGCGAGGAATTGGCCCGCCCTTACCTTACCCCTCGGCGGGAGCCTTCACCGCCGCCTGGGCCGCGCGGGCGGCCCGTGCGCGGTGGATGGCGCACCACTCCTTGTGGGCGTCGACGGGCATGCCGCACTCGATGCACACCCGGATGCGCTTGGGCTCGGGGTTCTTGCCGAACAGCTTGCTCAGAAGCGACATGACCCACCTCCGAAGGGCCTCCGCAGGCTGAGCCTGGGGCCCGGGGGACCGTCTCCTGTGCAATGAGACGGTTGGAGGCGGCAAAGGGTTCCCTCGCGGGGTCACGCGCCGGCGATCGCCTCCGCCACTCGCGCCGGCGTCATCGGCATTCGTGCCAGGCGCGCGCCCGTCGCGTCGAAGATCGCGTTGGCGATGACCGCTCCGACGGGCGCGATCGCCGGCTCGCCCCCTCCCTGCGCCGGGATGCCGGGGGCGTCGATCAGTACCGCCTCGAGCCGCGGCAGCGACGAGAAGCGGGGCAGTTCGTAGCTGTCGAAGTTGCGGTCGAGCACCTCGCCGCCCCTGAAGTGCACCTCCTCGCTCAGCGCGTACCCCAGCCCCATCGTCAGGCAGCCCTCGATCTGCTGGCGTGCCCCGTCGGGGTTCACGACCACGCCCATGTCCTGCGCGCACACGATCCTCTCGACGCGCACCTGGCCGGTCGCCTTGTTCACGCGCACCTGCGCCATGAGCGTGACGTAAGTGCCGGCGTCGATGCCACACGCGACCCCCACGCCCCGCCCGCTGGGCGCGGCGCCGGCAACCCAGCCGAAGGCCTTGGCTGCCGCATCGAGGACGCGGATCATCCGTGGGTCCTCGAGGTGCCGTCGCCGGAACTCGACCGGGTCGGCTTTGGCCGTGGCCGCGAGCACGTCGATCTGCGACTCGCGCGCGAAGGCGTTGGTACTGGCGCCCGGGGCGCGCCAGGGGCCGACGGCGAACGGATGGAAGCCGGGCGCCTGGCTTCCCGCCCAGCTGCCGCGGACCGTCGTGCGATGGTGGGGGATCGTGTAGAAGTGGGCCGCGCCGCGGTCGCCGGCGGCGACCACGTCGTAGTCCCAGAACGTGATGCGCCCGGCCTCGTCGAGCCCGGACCTGATTCGGATCACCGCCGCGGGCCGGAAGGTGTCGTAGAAGAACTCCTCCTCGCGGCTCCACTGCACGCGCACCGGCTTGCCCGTGAGAACCGCGAGGCGCGCCGCCTCGACCCCCTGCCGCGACGCGGACTTGCCGCCGAAGCCGCCACCGACGTAGGGCGTGATCACGCGCACCTTCTCGGGCGGCAGCTTGAGCGCCTGCATGAGCTGGTTCTTCAGCGGGAACGGTGTCTGGGTGCCGGCCCACACCGTCACCTTCCCGTCCTCGACCGCGGCGACCGCCGCGTGTGGCTCCATCGGCGCATGCGCCACGTAGCTGTCGAGCCACGTCCGGTCAACCGTGCGGGCAGCGCGCGCCTCGCCCTCGGCCAGCACGCCCGCCTCGGACGGGGTCTGCGGCGCCGGCGCCGCCTTCACCAGGTGGTCGAAGATCGTCCGGTCGTCCACCGGCGGATCCTGTCGCGCGAACTCGCCCTTCACCGCCGCGAGCGCCCGATCGGCTTCGTCCCAACGGGCGTGCAGGACCGCCAGGAGGTCACCGTCCCTCACCACCGTCACGCCGGGCCGCTTCTCCGCCGCCGACACGTCGGCGCTGACGAGCCGGGCGCCGTGGGCCGGTGGGCGGAGCACGCGAGCGTGGAGGGCGCCGCCAGGCGGCACGATGTCGCCCGCGAAGCGGGCAGCGCCGGTGACCTTGTCCGCCGCGTCGCGCCGCCGTGCCGGGCGGCCGACGATCGTGAAGCGCTCGACGGGCTCAAGCGACGGCTTGGCGCCCAGGCGGCGCTCGATGCGCCGCCCTTCCGTGATCTGCCCGTAGGTCACGCGCTTCGCCTTGTCGTCGCGAACGCTGACGACGCCGTCGGTCACGACGAGGCGATCGATGGGGGCGGCGAGGCGCTCGGAGGCCATCTGCAGAAGGACCGCGCGGGCCTCGGCCGCAGCCTCCCGGAGGACGGGGCCGAACTGCCGGATCGTGAGGGACCCGAAGGTGCCCATGTCCCAGGGGCACAGGTCGGTGTCGCCCAGGACCACGTCGACCGAGGCCAGCGGCACGTCGAGCTCTTCGGCCAGCAGTTGCGCCAGCGAGGTGCTCGGCCCCTGGCCCATCTCGATCTTTCCCGAGAAGCAGGTGACTCGGCCGTCCGCCTTGATGTGGAGGTACGCGTTGAAGTCGGTGGGGTAGCCCTGCCGGGCGGTGGGAAGGCGGGCCGGCTCCTGCAACGCCTCGGGGACCTCGGCGAACACGAAGACGAAGAGGCCGGTTGCCTTCAGGAAGTCGCGGCGGTCGGGGAGGGAGGCACTCATCGCGCGCCGCCTCTCATGGCCGCGCCGGCTTGTTCCACCGCCTGCAGGATCCGGGCGTGCGCGCCGCACCGGCACAGGTGCGGGTCGAGCGCCCGCACGATCTCGTCGCGGGAGGCGCGGGGGTTCTTGAGCAGCAGCGCGTAGGCGCCGAGGATCATCCCGGGCGTGCAGTAGCCGCACTGGAAGGCGTGGTGGTCCACGAAGGCCTGCTGCACGGGGTTGAGCCGGTCACCGCTGGCCAGCCCTTCGATCGTGAGGACGCGGCGGCCGGCCACGTCCCCCACGCGCGTCGCACAGGACCGTACGGGCTCGTCGTCCACCAGTACCGTGCATGAGCCGCACACCGCCTGGCCGCAGCCGAACTTCGTGCCGGTGAGGCCGAGGTCGTCGCGCAGCACCCAGAGCAGGGTGCGGTCGGGCTCGACCTCGACCCGCGCGGGCTTTCCATTGAGGGTGAAGGACACCACGGGCATGTGCGCGCTCCCTGGGGGCCTGGCAGTCGAGTGGGCAGCAGTATCCCCCCTTCCCGCCCGGCTCCGCAAGCGGACTCGAGCTTCGGCGGGGGCGGGCCACTCTGCTACACTGCGCACGCCCCCGGACGCCCCCCGGAGACTCCATCCCCATGCGAACGCGAACGACCCTCCTCGTGGCTTTCGTCCTCGCCTGCGCGTCGATCGCGCCGCACGCGCAGATGCCGCCCCAGCAGCCCCTGAAACTCGCCGAGGTGCAGAAGGCCCTGTGCCTGGTCGAGAAACCCGCGCCAGTGCCGCAGAAGTACAAGGTCGGCTTCGACGCCATCACGCCGCGCGAGACGATGGCGATGCTCGCCTACATCGCGTCGGACGGGATGGAAGGGCGCGAGACGGCGACCCGCGGCTACGCCCTGGCGGCCGACTACGCGGCATCGCAGTTCAAGATGTGGGGCATCCCGGCAGCCGGCGACATGCCGCCCGCCGCCCCTCCGGGACGCGGCATGTTCGGCCCGGCGGCTCCCGCCGCGCCGCGCGAGCGCTCGTACTTCCAGGACATCACCTTCAAGGAAACGAGCGACGTGCAGAGCGCCCTGACGCTGGAGGCCCGGGGTGAGGGTGGCGTCGTGAAGACGCGCACCTTCACGGCGGGCGTCGACTACCAGGGGGGCCTGGGCGCGGCCGAGACGATCACGGCGCCGGTCGTGTTCGCCGGTTATGGGATCAGCGAGCCGTCGATCGGCTTCGACGAGCTGCAGGGCATGAACCTGGCGGGGAAGATCGTCCTCGTCCTGACCGAGGCGCCGGGCAAGGGCGACCCCAAGTCGCCGTTCCAGGCGAAGGAGCTGAAGGAGAAGTACTTCCCGCCGGCCGACGCCATGATGGCGCGCATGATGCGGCGGATGATGGGGCAGGGCGGCGGCTTCGACAAGCTCGCCGAGATCGCCAAGCAGAAGCCGGCGGCGATCCTGCTGGTGGCCAGCGAGGGTACGGACGCCGAGGTCTACAACGAGTTGTCGGCCGTGCGGACGCCGGGTGACGATCGGCCCATCGTGCGGCGGCCGCGCACGCGGATGACCATCGCCGGCGACGCCGGCGGGCCAATGGCCGCGATGATGGGGGGAGCCGGCACGTCCATCTCGATCACCCGCGAGATCGCCGACGCGATCCTCGCCGGTACCGGCAAGACGCTCGAGGAGCTGAAGCGCACGATCGACACCGCGATGAAGCCTGCCTCGCGGGAGCTGCCGGGCGTCACCCTCACGGTGAACACGACGTCGAAGACCCGTCTCGTGCGCTGCCGGAACGTGCTGGGTGTGCTCGAGGGGTCGGACCCCGCGCTGAAGAACGAGTACTTCGTCATCGGCGCGCACTTCGACCACACCGGCCGGTTCGAGGACTACATCTACAACGGCGCCGACGACAACGGATCCGGCTCGGCGGGCGTGATGGCCATCGCGCGGGCGATGGCGCTCAACCCCGCCAAGCCGAAGCGCAGCATCGTCTTCGCCCTGTGGACGGGCGAGGAAAAGGGGCTGCTCGGGTCGCGCTACTACGTGAGCCACGCGCCGTTCCCGATCGAGAAGACCGTCGGCTACCTGAACTACGACATGATCAGCCGCGCGTTCGACGGCCCCACGCTGGCGCGATCGACGCGGCAGTACGACGTCGAGGGGGCCGGCGACCTCGTCAAGGGAATCCGCGGCGACCGGTACGCGACCGTCAACCTGACCGCCGCAACCGACCTCATCCCGCTCACCCGCGAGATGAACAAGTACGTCGGCCTCGACCTCGCGCTGCGCGAGAATCCCCTGGGCGTCGGCATGGGTGGTTCCGACCACGCGTCGTTCGCGTCGGTGAAGGTGCCGTACGTCTATTACATGGCGGCGATGACGGCCGACTATCACCAGCCGAGCGACAGCGTCGAGAAGGTGAACCCCGAGCTGTTCACCCGGATCGTCCGGATGGGGTACCTGACGGCGTTTGCGTTCGCGGATCGGTAGGCAGGAACCGGGGGCGAGGGGCAGGCCGCGTCCTGGCGCGGCCTGCTACACCCCGCGTCCGACGCGCCTGGCGGGCCGCTGGATGGCGAGAAAGGCCTGCCAGGCGTCGTGGTAGATGCGCTCGCGCGCCCAGCCCTGGCGATGCGAGATCGCTTCCTTGAAGTTGTCGTAGTCGATGTCCCGCAGGGCCCGGGCGAACGCCTCGACGACCTGCTCCCGCGGCACCTGCACGCGGAACCGGTAGTCGGCCGACTCGTCCTCGGCAATCTCGCCCAGGTCCGGCAGGTACTTGTCGCGGAGCGCCTCGAGGTCCTCGCGCGCCCGCGCCCTCACGGTCAGGGTCTCTTTTTCCCGGTCCCACGCCTTCTCGACCACGCTGTAGAATCCGAACGTCGTCACGAGCCACATACGAGCCTCCCCGGTGGGGCAGGGATCCAATCGGCGGCGAAGTCCACTTCGGCGGTCCGATTATAGCAGCCGGGGCAGGACGTACCCTTACTCGAGGCGCGTACGGGCGGCGATCAGCTTCTGGACCACCTGCAGGACGGCCGCCTCGGTCGCTTCGCCGAGCACCGTGTCGTGGAAGTTCGTCGAGCCGAACTCGATGTGCCCCGTGACGCGGTTGGCGGACGCGCCGAGCAGGAGGCCGCTGCGGCTCGAGGTGCCATCCCCTTTCGCGCTCGCCATGATTTCGCCAGTGGTCGAGTCGATCATCCGCGCGGTCACGGCGACGGTCGCCTTGCCCTTCTTCGTGCCGACGTCGCCGATCCCGAAGTTCCGGCGCCCCAGCAGGCCTCCGCCAACCCGGGTGCTCTTGTCCTCCATCCCGAACTTGGTGACCGACCCCACGATCAGGTACTTCACCCCCAGCGCCTTGCCGATCTTCACGACCTGGCTTTGGGCCGGGTCGGCACGGTCGCTGTTGGAGAAGTCCTGCTCCGCCAGCACGGCATCGATCCGCTTGCGCTCGATCACCCGGTAGGCGCCGTCCTCGACCAGGCTGTCCACGATCATGTCGGCGATCCCCTTGCCGATGTCCTGGTTGCCGCTCCACCAGTGCTGAATGGACGCGAAGTCGAAGTCGAGCAGCGCAACCGTCGGGCGACTCGCCTGGGCCGCCGCGGGGCTCGTGAAGGCAACCAGGGCGGCGACCGCGAGCAGCCAGGAACCAGGATGAAACTTCCGCATGCTTCCTCCCTCTGATGGTGGACGAACGACCGGCGAGCGAGCTCGGCGGTGGCAGAGTAGCCCCGCCCCGTGGGCCCGTCAAGGATGTGGGCCGGTCCACCCGAATATCGTCGCAGGGTGGGGGCCGGGATAGCCGGGGGGCGGTGGCCGGGGCTGTTCGTGCCGATACGACGGGGGGTGATGGCTCGATGCCGACGAAAGAGACCTGGCGGACCTGGGCGCTGGCGGTTGGCGGACTGCTCCTGGCGCAGGCGGTGACCCTGCTCGTGATGGGCCGGCTGCCCATCTGCGCATGCGGCTACGTGAAGGCCTGGCACGGCGTCGTGCGCAGCGCGGAGAACTCGCAGCACCTCTCCGACTGGTACACCTTCTCGCATCTCATCCACGGGTTCATCTTCTACTGGCTGCTCTCCAGGCTGGCGCCGCGACGCCCTGTCGGCGCGCGGCTCGCGCTCGCCGTCGCGATCGAGGCGGTCTGGGAGCTGGTCGAGAACAGCCCACCCGTCATCGACCGCTACCGTGCCGCCACCGTCTCGTTCGACTATTACGGAGACACCGTGGTGAACTCGGTATCCGACGCCCTCGCCTGCGTGGCCGGCTTCCTCCTGGCGCGCCGCCTCCCCGTGGCGGCGACCGTCCTGCTCGCCATCGCGTTCGAGCTGTTCACCCTCTACTGGATCCGCGACAACCTCACGCTCAACGTCATCATGCTGCTGTGGCCCCTGGACGCGATCCGCGCGTGGCAGTCCGGCGGGTAAGGAGGCCTCGCCTCGTTCACTTTCTCGACTGCCACTTCTTCGCCAGTGCGGGATCGGCCAGCATCTTGATGAACACGCCCCCCACCACGCTACGGGCCTGGAAGCCTTCCTGCCTGCCCGACACGGTGTCGTACCAGTCGGTGAGCGGCACCCGCGCCGGCGTCTCGTTCATCCACCTGAAGAGCGGGTCGATGAAGGCCTCGAAGTCGGGGCGGCTCTCGGTGAGCGTGGCCGTCCAGACCTCCCAGTCGAGCTTCGTGTAGGTGCGCCGGCTGTCGAGCGGGAGGCCGTATGGCTGGAGCTTGGTCTGGTAGTACGCGACCTCGGCGCGCGCGACCTCGGGCGGGAACAGGTCGAGGCCGAGCAGGCGGTCCCACACGAGGTTGTACTTCTGGCTCCACGTCCCGGGGCGATCGAAGGTGAGGGAGTAGTGGTCGCCGTCGCGCGCCATCTCGATCCACCTGCGGACGAAGTCCTTTGCCATCGCACCGTACTTGTCCGCCTCCCCGGCCCGTCCCGCGCGCCGGCTCAGGTCGGCGAACGCGCCGATCCCGACGATCGCCTTCAGCGACAGGTTCGCGTTGCGCGCGAGGTGCCCGGCGAAGTCGTCCGTGCACAGCTGGTTCTCGGGATCGAGACCCTTCTGGGCGAGGTAGTCGACCCAGGCGGCCAGCTGTTTCCAGTACGGTTCTGCGAACCGCGCGTGCCCCTCGGCGCGTGCGACCGCGTCCACGAGGATCAGCATGTTCGCGCTCTCCTCGACGGGCATCTGGTCTTCCTCGGTGCGCTCGCCACCGCCGTACACCTGCCCGTTCGCCAACGGGTAGGTGCCGACGTCGTGCGGCGCGAACGGGAATCGCCACCGCGGCAGGCGCGAGTACTCGAGGATCGGCTTCAGGGTCGCCTTCGCCAGTTCCACGTTCAGCAGCAGGAGCTGCGGCATCGCCGGGTACATCACGTCCACGGTCCCGATGCAGCCGTTGCTGAAGTTCTCTTTCGAAAACATCAGCGGCGTGCCGTCCACGTCGGCCACGATCTTCTGAGCCGCAAGCGCCTGGCGGTGCGCCATGGCCACCAGGGCCGCGTACTTCGGACCGCCAGCCTGCTCGAGATCGCGCATCAGCTCCTCGTCGTAGCGCTGCGCGCGCTCGACGACGGCTGGGCCCTCCGCGAGGGCGACCTTCAGCAGCGCGATTGCGTCGGCACCGTTCCGCCGCCAGTACGGCCGCAGCCGGCGGTTGAGGAACTCGACCGAATACAAGTCGTCGTAGGCGAGCACCACCTGGCGGACGACCGGTTCGGCCTCTACGTGGCCGGCATCGATCGCGAAGGCCAGCGAGGGCGTGCGGGCGCTCGCCGGCCTCGGGAAGTCCACGTCGTCGGCTTCCGGGAGAGAGCCGTCGCGGGCGAACGCCGCCCAGGCCTCGGCCTGCGGCGCCACGGCAGAGGCGACGCCGGGGCCCGTCGCGGCGGCATAGAGGTATCCCCAGTCGATCCGCACGTCGTCGCCCCACCGCGCCAGCACCGGCTGGTCCTGCGAGCCGATGCGCAGCACCTCGGCGCCGGGCATCTTCACGCGCGACGCCACGACCCGCTGGTCGGGGGTGTTGACGGCGAGGTGCCCCGGGGCGGTGAGCAGCAACTGCACGTCATGGGGCCGCGCGTCGAGCGAGCGCAGCGTCCAGCGAAGCCAGGTGACGGGGCGCGACACCCACTCGATGTCGTGGGCGAGCGCCGGCGTGACGAAGTCGAGCGCGATGGACACCCCTTCGCCGCGGAACTCGTAGCGGGTGGTCGTCGGCCGCACCGCCACCGACACCTGCTCGAGGGCCGGCACCTGCCGGGGATCACGCCCCGCGAGGCGCACGACCTTGCCATCGATGCGCGCCTGGAGCGAGATCGGCTGCGGCTTCCCGGTCCAGTGGCGCGTGCCCTCGTCGGTGAGCCGGTCGGCGAACGACCAGACCGAGAAGTACCGGATCGACCGCGACGAGCGGCGCGGCGGGCGGGCGGACCTCCTGGGCGAACGCCGCGTGGGAGGCGGCGAGGGCGACGAGCGCCATGGCGACGAGACGATGGAAGCGGTGCATGCGGCAGACTCCGGGATCGAGGTTCAGGCAGGGGCTCGGGGGCGAGACGCCGCATCTTACTTCACGTCGGCTCCCGGGTTCTCTTCGCCGAAAGATACGCGCGGCGGGTCGGGGGCTGGGCCGCCGGGCTACCAGGCCGCGGCGGAGGGCGGGATGGGCGTGTTGACGTTTCGCCGCCACTGGCGGAAGTTCTTCGCGGAGTTGAGGTAGGCGGTTCCGACGGCGAATGCGATGCGTTCGGCCACCGAGGCGACGCGGACCCAGCGCTTGTGCTGCGGGTAGCGCGCAGTCAGGACGCGGGTCGCCACACCGTTGAGAGCGTTGTTCGCGACGGAGCAGCCGAGCACGCGGAGCGAGACCTCCATGTTGATCCGGTGGCCGCTCGCGCGAGAGACCGGCCGGTCGTGGGGGAGGCCGGAGATCGTGTAGTAGGGGTTGTCTTCGACGTAGCCCGCGGCGAAGAACCGCTGCGACGAGATCCAGTCGAGCGACTTGCCAAGTCCGGACGCCGCGGCGGGGGCGTAGGTGGTGGGGTCCTTGAGCACGTCGAGGGCGATGGATCCGGCGTGTTCGCCGATGGACTGGGCGCGGCCCGGAACGGCGGTGACGGCGACGAGGACGAGGGCGACGAGTGCGGTTCGCATGAGGGTCCGCTCTGCTGCTAACTCTTCTGCGAACCTCATGTGCAATCGCGTGCCCGACGGCAGGGAGGGTGATTCCCGGTTATTTCGGGGAGGAGCGAGTATAAAGGCTGCCTAACGCGAACCTTTTGTCTCTGTTTGTCTTGATGTCAGGCCTGGCTCAGCAACCGAACGGACCACGCGACACGCGGTCGAGTGGCCGTACATGGAAAGGGCCACTCGGCGTTCCCCGAGCGGTCCTTACAACGAAAAAAGGGGTGACGGCGTTGCCGTCACCCCTGCAAATAGCGTTGGTTGCGGGGACTCGCAACGGACGCTACTTGCCGCTGTGGAGAGCAGCCGCGTGAAGCCGGCTCACGCCCAGGCCCGCCAGCTGGTCGCGCGCGACGTACCGTGACGGGAGGCGATGGTCGCGACCGTTCATCGCAGCCGCAGGAAAGGATCCCCGAAGACCGTGAATCCAAAACGGCGGCCCGCCTGGCCGATGGAGGCCCCTTCGGCCAAGCGTGACTTGACGAAGAGCAGCTCCGAGCCGTTGGAGAAGAACGTGACTTCACTGGCCAGGCCGGCCAGCGAGCGACTCTCCAGGACGTACGCCGTCATGGGCGTTTCGAGGCTGCCGAGGTTCCCGATGCTGCAGCTCACCGCGACCAGGAACTGCGCCTTCGGACTGGCTCCGCGGATCAGCGGCGCATCGACGCAGCCCGCAATGTCGCAAGGATAGTGAAAGGCGGGTGCTCCGTGAGCGTTGAGCAGCACCAGCTCGTAACTATTGATCGCAAGCAGCTCGAGGTAGCGATCGCGCCAGAGGGCGCCCTGGGTATCGTCGAAGTAGGCGGTGATGTCGCCAACATAGTCGACGCTCTCCGCCGAGTATCGGCCACCGACGAAGTCGTCTTCGACGAGCGGCGCTTCCGAGGGGATCATCGCGTTGGCGACCAGCAGGCGTCGGTCGTACTGGATGGAGCCGCCGTAGAAGTCGATCACCCGGCGGAGGTAGCTTTCGATGGTCGTCGGAGGCGCGTTCCACGTGGCAATGGACACCTCGGCGAGAGGGTTCGTTGGGTTCAGGAAGCCATCGTCAGCCATGAACCCGCGCGACAGCGACGTGTAGACACCGGAATATGGGACCTGCGCGCCGAAGTTCTCCACAACCGGCAAAGGCAGGCCGGGGCTGCCGAGGATGACCGTGGTGAGGTTCGATCTGAGGTACTGAGCCCGGATGACGTCCCACAGTCTGCGAACGGAAATGCGGGACGACACGTTCACGCTTCGAAGCTCGAGATCGGGATTCCCTGACCTCACTTGACGCTCCCACTCGTCGATGGTCGCGCGGACGCTCCTGGTGTTCGAGTTGGTGATCAGCAGCGCCGTCTCGCGCTTCCTCGGCTCGGTGGCAACCGACACGCACGCAAAGAGACCCGTGCTCGTGAAGTCTGACCGCTGCCCGATGAGGCAAATGTCATAGGTCTTGCCTGGACTCAGCTGAGAAAAGGCGCGGTCGAAACAACCACCCGGCGTCAAGTTCTGCAGTTGCGCGCCCACGCTGAAGGCGGGACCCACGGGACGGTAGTCGACGCCATCCTCCCTGGCGACCTGCACACCCAGGGAGGCGTACTCCCCCAGGCTGAGCGCGCTCAAGTCGATGCGGGTCTGAATGCTCGAGTCCTCGTGAAACCGAAACGGCACCGCTGAGAGCGCATTCGAGCGCCCGCAGGCCGGGAGCGCTGTATCCGACCGCTGTGGCGCGGCAGTCCCGTCAGCCCCGTCGGGCAAGGCCTGGCTGCGCGCAGCGGCAAGGCCAGCCGCCGAGGTGAGGACAGCCGAAACGATCAGCGCGGCGATTCCGACCATTGCCGACAGCGGTTTGGTGAAAAGCGGGATCGTCCCTCTCACCCGCGGCATCCTGGCCGCGCCCGGTGTCTCCGACTCGGACCTTGACTGCGCTTCAGGCTGTCTCAATCCCATGTTGGGGGCCTCTCAGAGCAACGCGGAGCAATCGAACATGCGCCGAGCATCGCCAGGAGTCAAGGTGGGCAGTTCATGGAAGGTCACTGCTCGTCGACAATCATGCCCACGCGAAATCACTGCGTAAGCAGCCCGGCGGAGAGGTGGTCATCACCGATGGACCACCTTGAGACCAAGGAACACATTGGCGGCTTTTTGGATACTTGACGCAGGCAACATGGATGAGGCCGTGGCGCATGGGCTTGCGGATGAAGTCCTGCTGGTATCCGGTCCTGTTGGGCACGGGGAAGCGCTTCTTTGCGGAGGGAACCCCGCCACGCTCATTCGAGCTTCGTCAGCACGAAAGCAATGCCGTTCGGCATCATCCTCAGGTACTTACAAGGTCGCCGGGCCTTTGAAGACCGGATAGTTCGACGACGCGACATCGTTAGTGAATACCGGAACGCCGTAATCTAGCAGGCATGAAAGATGTGCCTAAGGCGATTGAGGCCGTGTGGAGGATCGAGTCCACACGGCTCATCGCCGCCATTGCCCGAGTCACCCACGATATGCTCATCGACGCCATCGTCCTGAGGCCGGACCAGGGTGAACTGCAAATCGAGCTGAAAGGGAATCTGGCGGCGATGCTGGGAGCCGCCGTACAAGCGAAGAGGTCGCCGGACACCGGCGACCTCTCGCTTAGAAGATGGGGCGGTTGCGGGGGCAGCCAGGCAACGCGACGCCGCAGGCGCCGTGGTTGCAGGCGGCAAAGCGTTCAAATCCTGGCTCCGCAACCCAGGAGACACGAAAGGGCTGACGGCATCGCCGTCAGCCCTGCAAATAGCGTTGGTTGCGGGGACAGGATTTGAACCTGTGACCTTCGGGTTATGAGCCCGACGAGCTACCGGACTGCTCCACCCCGCGGAGCAACGTTACCATCATCCCCCGCAGGCGTCAACCGACGGGCTGCCGCCGGGCTGATGCCGGCCCTACTTCCTGTCGCGGATGATGAACACCGTCTCGCCCGGCTTGATCAGGCCAAGGTCGCGGCGCGCCAGCTCCTCGATGAACGCCGGGTCGCCCTGCAGTCGCCGAATCTCCTCACGCAACAGGGCGTTCCGCCAGCGGGCCGACTCGAGGGCCTGCGCCTCGCGCCCGTACTCGATCCGCGCGCGCCGGTTCGCCAGCCAGCCGCGCTCGCCGGCCACGCCGTCCAGCACGAAAATAGCCGACAGGATCAACAGCGCCGTGGTGACGATGGATCGCCCGGGGTGGGCGATGTCGCGTCGCGGTGGCTGGGCGGAAGGTGGCGAGGGCATCGGTACAAGCCGCAGCCGGGACGAGGCTGGCGGCTGGCCCTTGTTGTATCGCACTTTCGGCGAGTCTGCACGACAAAATGAGCCCCGCCCGCGAGAAAATCGACGAGGAGGTCCGTGCATGCATCCAGGCACCGTCGTTCTCGTGCTCACCACCTGGCCGGCGGCCGCCAATCCGGCGGCGTTTGCGGCCGCGCTCGTCGAAGAGGGCCTCGCCGCGTGCGTCAACCTGCTGCCCGAGATGGAGTCGATCTACCGGTGGGAGGGGCGCGTCGCGCGCGAGCGCGAGCGGCAGGTCGTCATGAAGACGGTGGCGGGAAGGCTGGAGGCGCTGAAGGGGCGCCTCGCCGAGTTGCATCCGTACGAGGTGCCCGAGTTGCTCGTGATCGAGGTCGCCGACGGGGGAGAGGCCTACTTCGGGTGGCTGCGCGAGAGCACTCGGTAGCCGGCCCGTCCCGGACAGGCGGGGACGCCTGTCCGCCTGACGCCCCCGGGCTGTTATGATGCACGCGGACACATGACGCCCGTCGTCGAAGCTTCACCCGTCGGCCCGCCGCAACGGCCGGGCCGCGCCGCGAGCCGCGTCGAGGCCCTCCGGCACATGGCGACCGGGACGTGGGCGGGCCGCCTGATCCTCGGCGGCACGGCCACCAAGATCCTCGCCGCGCTCGTCCGCTGGCCATTGGGCCGCGAGCCGATGCTCGTCTCCGTGGTGGACGTCCTCGGCAGCCTGGCCCTGGTCGCGGCGGCGTTCCTCATGCTCTACCGCCTCCAGCAGCGCGCGCGCCGCCGCCTGCTCTGGCGCGTGCGCCGCAAGCTGATCCTCTCGTACGTGTTCATGGGTGTCGTGCCGGCCCTGCTCATCGTCTCGTTCTTCCTGGTGGCCGGGCTGATCCTCTTCCTGAACGTCGCGTCGTACCTGGTGCGGAGTGGCCTCGGCAACGTCACGAACGACGCGTTGAACCTCGCGCGCGTGATGGCGCTCGAGGTGCGGCGCACGCCGGGCGCCGCGGACGTCGCGGAGATCCTCCAGCAACGCCAGCGGGGGCTGTCGGCGCGTTACCCCGGCGCGTCGATCGCCCTGGTCTTCGCGGGCGACCGCGGCTGCGCCCCCGGCGAGAACGACGACACGATGTCGGGCGAGCCGCCCCCCCCGCCGATCGCGACACCGCCGCCGCCGGGCGGAGCCGGCGCGGCAGCGGTGCCGGCCCCGGCCCCGGCCGGCGGCAAGGCCGCGCGGCCGGCCGTGAAGCCGCTGCCGCTGCTGCGCGGCGGTCCCTGGGAGCACGAGGCTCCGCCCGCGGAGCTGCCCGCCTGGATCAGTTGCCGCGGGTTCGGGGGGCTGCTCGTGCTGCCGCCGCGCCCCGGCGAGACGGCGGTTCGCGGCGTGCTGCGCGGCGTCGGCTTCGTCCCCGGTCTGAAGCCTGCCTACGCCGTCGTCGTCGACGTGCCCAAGAACGACGCGCTCGCGCAGCGCCTGCGCGAGAACACCAGCATCAAGATCGGCGACCTGGCGCCGGTGTCCGGGCCCGCGTCCAGCACGTCGACAGCCGCGACGCGGGCATTGACCGCCGCCCCGGCGCAGAGCGCCGCCGAGACGGGTGGCACGGGCAAGCGGCGCTTCCCCTGGATTGCCTGGCTCGAGTACACCGACTGGGCCACCGGGCGTACCGACACGGCGGCGATGACGATCGAGGTGAACATCCCCGACATCTACGACCAGCTGTCGGCGGCCCAGGCGCGCATCCAGAGCATCAACGTCGGCAGCATCCTCCTGATGCTGCTGCTCGTGGTCGGCTTGCTGTTCCTGCTGATCGAGGCGGGGGCGCTGGTGATGGGGCTGGCGCTCGCCCGGTCAATCACCGGGTCGGTGCACCAGCTGTTCACCGGGACCGAGCGCGTCCGGCGGGGCGACTTCAGCCACCGCGTCGAGATCACCGCGCGCGACCAGCTGGGCGAGCTGGCCGAGTCGTTCAACCAGATGACCGCCAGCATCGAGGACCTGCTGCGCCAGGCCGAGGAGAAGAAGCGGCTCGAGGAGGAACTGCGCATCGCGCGCGAGATCCAGATGTCGCTGCTGCCGCGTGGCAAGCCGGCCATTCCCGGCGTCGCGATTACCACGCTCTGCGTGCCGGCGCGCGAGGTCGGGGGCGACTACTACGACCTGCTGGCGATCGACGAGGACCGCCTGGCGGTGCTCATCGCCGACGTGGCGGGGAAGGGGACTTCGGCGGCGCTGTACATGGCGGAGTTGAAGGGCGTGGTCCTCTCGCTGGTTCGGACGACCCCGTCCCCGCGCCAGCTGCTGATCGCCGCCAACCGGATCATCTCGGAGCATCTCGACAGCCGGGCGTTCATCACGATGACCTATGCGGTGATCGACCTCAGGGCCCGAACCATGACCTACGCGCGCGCCGGGCACACGCCGCTGATCTACCGGACCCTGGACGGCGGGCCGCGGCCCGACGTCCGCATCCTGACGCCGGACGGGCTGGTGCTCGGCCTGCGGATCGACGACGGCGAGCTGTTCGAGCGGCTGCTGCAGGAAGAGTCGATCCCGCTCCGGGTGGGCGACCTGCTGCTGTTCTTCACCGACGGGATCAGCGAGGCGATGAACAGCGAGTCGGAGATGTTCGGCGAGGCGCGGCTGGCACAGCTGGTGGCCGACCACGGCGACCTGCCGGCGGGCGAGCTGCGCGAGCGGGTCCTGCGCGAGGTCGACGCCTTCGTGGCCGGTGCCCCCCAGCACGACGACATGACGATGATCCTGATGAAGTTCGAGGACTTCGTGCCCGGCGGGGTGCGCAAGGGGTTGGAGCATGTGTCCTGAGGACCGGGACGTGGGATCGGGCCCCCTGGCGGTCGTCTTCCGCACGCAGTCGGACATCGAGGCGAGCATCGTGCGCGGGCTGCTCGAGGCCCACGGCATCTACGCGGCCCTCTCGTCCGACCTCCCGCACTCGGTGTTCCCCCTGACGATCGACGGCCTGGGCGAGGTTCGGATCTCCGTGCCCGCCGACCAGGCCGACGAGGCACGCGAGATCATCCGGCAGCAGGCGCGGCCGCCCGCCGCCGTCGAGCCGCCCGAGCCGGCCGAGGCCCGCGACCTCTCGGCGCTCGAGGAGCGCCTGGGGCACCTCTTCGCCGACACGCGCCTGCTCGACCGCGCGCTGACACACCGATCGCTCGCCAACGAGGACGCCACCGGCGCGACCGGCGACAACGAGTCGCTCGAGTTCCTCGGCGACGCCGTGCTGGGCTTCGTCATCGCCGACTTGCTGTTCCGCGACTTCCCGCAGTTCGACGAGGGGCAGAAGTCGAAGATCAAGTCGTCGCTCGTCTCCACGACCTCGCTGGCGCAGCAGGCGAGGAAGCTCGATCTCGGGGAGTTCCTGGCGCTCGGGCGCGGGGAGGAGAAGACGGGCGGGCGCCGGAAACACGCGCTGTTGGCCGACGGCTACGAAGCGGTGCTGGCGGCGATCTACCTGGACGGCGGTCTCGAGGCCGCCCGGGCCTTCGTGGTGCGCGAGTTCGCCGACCCCATCGAAGACGTCCGCAGCCCCGAGTTCTGGGGCCGCGACTACAAGTCGGCGCTGCAGGAACTGGTGCAGGCGCGCGACCTGCCGCTGCCCGAGTACCTGGTCGCGGCCGAGAGCGGCCCCGATCACCGCAAGACGTTCCTGGTGGAGGTGCGCGTGCGTGGCGAGCTGCTCGGCGAGGCGCGCGGTGCCAGCAAGAAGGTCGCCGAGCAGGAGGCCGCGAGGCAGGCGATTGCGCGCCTCGGCGGCCAGTAGGGCCGGCGATTCCCTCCGGCCCGAGCCGATCCCTGCTCCCTACGTGACGACGTCCGCCGCGTAGTCCCGCACCTCCCCCGCGATCTCCTCGGCCGACGGAGGGCAGGGGCGGCAGTGCAGCCGCGCCCAGAGCCGCAGCACCGGGTCGCGGAAGCGATAGTGCTTGCGCCCGTCCATCGCGACCAGGTCCACGTCCTCGAGCCACGACAGGTAGTCCTTGGTGGAGCCCGGGGTCCGGTCCAGGCGGCGCGAGACCTGCGTCAGGGTGAGGGGCTCCTCGGCGGCGAGAATGTCGAGGATCGCCTTCAGGGCGCCGTAGCCGCGGGCGCGGCTCAGGCGCATGTCGTAGCAGAAGCGGCAGTGGGCCGACACCGGGCCGTCGGGCTCGAGCGCGGCCGCCAGCGCCGCCAGCGGGTCGGGCGGCGAGCCGGTCATCCGGGCCATCGTGTCCAGCACGGCCCGGAGCAGGACCGGCCGGCCCTGGCACACCTGCTCGAGCACCGGCGCCACGAAGGGCTGCTCGGCCGCCGTCCCCAGCATCCGCGCGACCTCCTGGGCGCCGACCCCGTCCACGGGCGTCAGGACGAAGGGCGCCGCCGACGCCTGCACCGCGCGGGCGGCGCGGCTGGGGAAGCGAGAGGCGAGCACGAACCGGTTCGGGGTGGCCCCGAGCGTCGCGAGCAGCTCGGGCAGCGCGCGGCGCAGCCCGGGGAAGCTCTCGAAGGTGCGGAACTCGAGCACTTCGTCCAGCAGGAAGGTGGCCGGCTGGCCCGTGGTCGTCCGGGCGCCGGCGAGGAAGGCTCGCGCCTCGTCGAAGGCGCCCCGCGGCGTTCCCTTGCGCTCGATGGGAGCGCACGCGAACGGGGACTGGGCCCGCAGCGCCTGAACGAAGCGCTCGGGGGTGGTCGCGCTCCGCTCGACGTCCAGGTACTGGCACCGCTCGGGCCCGAGGCGCTGCTGCATGCGGCGCAGCACGGTCGTGCGGCCCGTGCCGCACAGCCCCACCAACACGGGGATCTCGGGCGGGTCACCGGCCAGGCGCGCCTGCAGCCGCTGCTCGATGCTGGTCGGGGGCGTCGGGATCACTTCTCACCGCCCGCCGCCGCGCCGAACTCGCGCATCGGGATGCGCACGCCGCGCGCCTCCGCCGTCGCGATGGCCTCGGGATACCCCGCGTCGGCATGGCGGGCGACGCCGATCCCCGGGTCGCACGTCAGCACCCGCTCCAGCTTCTCGTCGGCCTCGCGCGATCCGTCGGCGACGATCACCATGCCGGCGTGCAGCGAATAGCCGATCCCGACGCCGCCCCCGTGGTGCACCGACACCCAGGTCGCCCCCGACGAGGCGTTGAGCAGGGCGTTGAGGATCGGCCAGTCGGCGATCGCGTCGCTGCCGTCGCGCATTCCCTCGGTCTCGCGGTTGGGCGAGGCGACCGAGCCGGTGTCGAGGTGATCGCGGCCGATCACGATTGGCGCCGAGACCTCGCCGCGGCGGACCATCTCGTTGATCCGGAGGCCGAAGCGGGCGCGCTCGCCGTACCCGAGCCAGAAGATCCGGGCGGGCAGCCCCTGGAACGCCACGCGCTCGGCGGCGAGGCGAATCCAGCGGCACAACGCGGCGTTGTCCTTGAACATCTCGAGCGCCGCGCGGTCGGTGGCGTGGATGTCGGCCGGGTCGCCCGACAGCGCCGCCCAACGGAAGGGCCCCTTCCCCTCGCAGAACAGCGGGCGGATGTACTCGGGCACGAACCCCGGGATGTCGAACGCGTTGGCCACCCCCGCCTTCACCGCCTGCGCGCGGATGTTGTTGCCGTAGTCGAACGTGACGCTGCCGCGCCGCTGCAGCTCCAGCATGGCCGCCACGTGACGCCCCATCGCCGCCACCGCGAGGCGCACGTATTGGTCGGGGGCCTCCGCCCGAAGGCGCTGCGCCTGGTCGAGGGTGAGGCCGTTCGGCACGTACCCGTTCAACGGGTCGTGCGCCGACGTCTGGTCGGTCAGCACGTCGGGGACGATGCCCCGCTCCGCCAGCTCGGGGATGACGTCGGCGGCGTTGCCGAGCAGGGCGATCGATCGAGCGCGCCCCTCGCGCTGCCAGGCAGCCACCTTGTCGAGCGCCTCGTCGAGCGAAGCGGAGGCTTCGTCCACGTAGCGCGTGGCCAGCCGCCGCTCGATGCGGTGCGGGTCCACCTCGACGACGAGCGCGGCCCCGCCGTTCATCGTCGCCGCGAGCGGCTGGGCCCCGCCCATCCCGCCGAGGCCTGCGGAGACGAACAGGCGGCCCTCGAGGCTGCTCTTGAAGCGGCGGCCGGCCAGCGAGGCGAGCGTCTCGAAGGTGCCCTGGAGAATGCCCTGGGTGCCGATGTAGATCCAGCTCCCGGCCGTCATCTGGCCGTACATCGTCAGGCCCTTGTGCTCGAGGTCGCGGAAGTTCTCCCAGGTGGCCCACGCCGGCACCAGCAGCGAGTTGGCGATGAGGACGCGCGGCGCCCCCGGGTGCGTCTTGAACAGGCCGACCGGCTTGCCCGACTGCACCAGCAGCGTCTCGTCGGCCTCGAGCGCTCGCAGCGCGCGGGTGATGGCGTCGAAGCACTCCCAGTTCCGCGCGGCCTTTCCCGATCCGCCGTACACGATGAGGTCGTCGGGGCGCTCGGCCACCTCGGGGTCGAGGTTGTTCATGAGCATGCGCAGCGCGGCTTCCTGGGGCCAGCCCTTGCACGAGATGGACGGGCCGCGGGGGGCGCGGACGTGTCGGGTTGGGGTCGTCATCGTGGTCCTTGCGGGCTCGTCAGCGGCGAGGGCGGACGGTCAAGGTTAGAAAGCTAGAGAGCCGCGCCCGCGTTGTCAACGCCGAAATCGCCTGCCGGCGATCCGACAGCGACGCGGGTCCACCAACCTGCCACGACACGCACGACCTCACAGGATCTCGTCGACCGCGCCCGAGGCGATCAGTCCCGCGGCGGCGGCGATGTCGGGTGAAGGCGGCCGGTCCTCGCCGAGCGGCGGCACCACCTCGCGCACGCGGGCCAGCAGGCGGGCCAGCGGCGGCGACGTGCGCAACGGCGCCCGCATCTCGATCGCCTGGCACGCGCACAACAGCTCGACGGCCAGCACGTGCCGGGCGAGGTCGAGCGCACGCTCGGCCTTGAGGGCGGCGCCCATGCTCATGCTGACGTGGTCCTCCTTGTTGGCCGAGGTCGGGATCGTGTCGACGCTGGCCGGGTGTGCGAGCCCCTTCAGCTCGGAGGTCAGGGCGGCCGCCGTCACCTGCGCAAGCATGAACCCGGACTGCAGACCCCCCTCGTGTGTCAGGAACGCCGGCAGCTCGCTGAGCGCCGGGTTGACCAGTCGCTCGGTCCGCCGCTCGCTGATGGTGGCCAGTTGCGCGATGGCGATGGCGAGCAGGTCGGCGGCCATGGCGACCGGCGCGCCGTGGAAGTTCCCGCCCGAGAGGATCTCGCCGTCAGCGGCGAACACCATCGGGTTGTCGGTGGCGGCGTTCGCCTCGGTGGCGACGATCTCGCGCACGAAGCGCATCGCCTCCCGCGCCGAGCCGTGCACCTGCGCGGCGCACCGCTCCGAGTAGGCGTCCTGGACGCGCGCGCACCCGGCGTGTGACGCGTTGATCTCGCTGCCCTCGAGCAGGCGCAAGATGGCGGCCGCCGAGGCCGCCTGTCCGGCGAACGGACGCTCGGCGTGGATGCGAGGGTCGAAGGGCCGCTTCGACCCGAACAGCGCGTCGGTCGTCATCGCGGTCACGGCGTCGGCCGCGCGCGCCACCTGCTCGGCGCCGGCAAGCGCGAGGGCGAGCACCGCCGTCGAGGCCTGCGTGCCGTTGATCAGCGCCAGCCCTTCCTTCGCCGCCAGCCGCACGGGCTCGAGGCCGGCCGCGCGCAGCGCCTCGACGCCCGGCCGCGGCCGGCCGTCGACCCAGGCCTGGCCCTCGCCGACGAGCACGAGCGCCAGGTGGGCGAGGGGCGCCAGGTCGCCGCTGGCGCCGACCGAGCCGCGGCAGGGGACGACCGGGTGGACGCCCCGGTTGATCGCGGCGATGAGCGCCCCGAGCGTCTCGAGGCGGATCCCGGAGAAGCCGCGGGCGAGCACGTTCGCCCTGAGCGTCATCACCGCGCGGACCGTGCGGATGGGCAGCGGCTCGCCCACGCCGGCCGCGTGGCTGCGGAGCAGGTTCAGTTGCAGGCGCTCGAGCGAGGCCGGCGGGATCTTCACCTCCGCGAACGAGCCGAAGCCGGTGTTGATGCCGTAGACCGGCACGTCGCCGCCGGCGAGCGCGTCCACGACCCCGCGGGCGGCTCGGACACGGTCCGCAGCCTCGGGCGCCAGGCCAACCGGCTCGGCCCGGTCGGCCGCGGCGAGCATCTGTTCGAGGGAAAGCGAGCGACCGTCCAGCAGGATCATCGGGACCTCGAGGAGCGCCGACGACCATTGTAGCGGGATCCAATGTGCTAGGATTGACCGGTTTCACAAGGAGCGAAGGGCCGCATGAACGTTGCCGTGATCGGTGCGCAGTGGGGCGACGAGGGCAAGGGCAAGATCGTCGACTTGCTCACGCCGCACTTCCAGATCGTCGCCCGCTACCAGGGGGGCCACAACGCCGGGCACACCGTGCTGGTGTCCGGCACGCGGTTCGTTCTGCACCTGATCCCGTCGGGCATCCTGCACCCCGGGATCCGCTGCGTGATAGGCAACGGCGTCGTCGTCGATCCCGACGCGCTGTTCCAGGAGATCGAGACGCTCGGGGAGTACGGGATCCTGGTGGGCGACCGGCTGGTGATTAGCGACAAGGCCCACGTGATCCTGCCGTACCACCGCGACCTCGACCTGCTGAACGAAGCGCGGCGCGGCGACCGCAAGATCGGCACGACGTCGCGCGGCATCGGACCGGCGTACGAGGACAAGGTGGGCCGCCGCGGGATCCGCGTCGGCGACCTCTTCGAGCCGACCTCGCTGGCCGAGCAGGTGCGCGAGAACGTCCACGCCCGCAACCGCCTCGTCGGCGACTCCGCTCTCGAGTGGCGCCCGCTGGTGGAACACCTCCTCGCGCACGGCGAACGGATGCGGCCGTGGGTCACCGACGTCTCGGTGTACCTGGCCCAGGCGATGGCCCGCGGCGAACGGGTGCTGTTCGAGGGAGCGCAGGGGACGCTGCTCGACATCGACCACGGTACCTACCCCTACGTCACCTCGTCCAACTCGACGGTGGGGGGCGCCTGCACCGGGCTCGGCGTGCCCCCGCGGGCGATCAGCGGCGTGCTCGGCGTCGCCAAGGCGTACACGACGCGCGTCGGCGGCGGGCCGCTGCCGACCGAACTGACCGGCCCGATGGCCGAGCGGCTTCGCGAGAGCGGGCAGGAATACGGGGCCTCGACGGGGCGGCCGCGCCGCTGCGGCTGGTATGACGCGGTCACCGTGCGGTACTCGGTTCGCGTCAACGGCCTCGACTCGCTTGCCCTGACCAAGCTCGACGTGCTCGACGGCCTGCCGCAGATCCAGGTCTGCACGGCGTACAAGTGCGGCGACCAGGTGGTGACCGAGTTCCCCGGCGACATCCGCGTGCTCGCCACGTGCCGCCCGGTCTACGAGACGCTGCCGGGATGGAGCAGCCCCACGCGCGGCGTCCGCCGTTTCGCCGAGTTGCCGGCCGAGGCGCGCGCGTACGTGCACCGCCTGGAGGAGTTGAGCGGGGTGCCGGTCGGAATCGTGTCGACCGGGTCGGAGCGCGAGGACACGGCGTTCCGCGAGGGGTCGATCGTGAAGGGGTGGCTCGCGCAGTAGCTTACATCTGGTGCGCGGCGCCGAAGGCCGTGATCGCCTCGGCGGCCGCGCGCCGGAACTCGACGCCCGCCCGGTGGCGAGGGTGGCGGCCACCCGGCTCCGCCTTCACCCAGACGACCTGAGCCGGCAGCGTCAAGCCGGTCCGCCCCGGCTCGAACCGCACTTCCACCCGCTGGCCCGGCTTCAGCACCTCGGTCGCGATCAGCTGTGCGCCGAGCACCGAGAGGTCCACCAGGGCCGCCACCTCATCGTCCACCGCCACCGTGACGCCCGGCCGCATCTTCCACCGCGGTGCCCGGCGGGTGCCGGTGTCGAGGCGCGGCTTCGCCACCCGCACCGCGCCCGACGCCCCGCGCTTGCGCCGCGGCGAGATCCGGCGGTAGTCGCTGTCGTGGGCCATGATCACGACCTGGCACGAGTCGAGCGCCGGGTCGGCCTTGAGGCGGCTGATCACGGCGGCGCCCCTCGGGCTGGCGGCGAACAGCCGCTCGAGGACGACCGTGGGGGGGCGATGGCGCGCGATCGCCTGCAGCGCCCGCATCGGTTCGGCGTCCGAGAAGGTCAGCACCTCCTCGTCGCCCCCGATGCGTTCGCGGAGGGCGGGGATCAGCTCGGGGGCGGCAACCAGGATCGTGCGCGAGTGCGCCATCGGCTCATCAGTTTACACCTTGTGTCACAATCACGAGGTGGTCGACCCGGAACGTCGCGACGGCGGCCCCGCCCCCGCGGTCCGCTGCCGCGCCCTGCACAAGCGGTACGGCGACGTGGTCGCGGTGGCCGGCCTCGATCTCGAGGTCCGGCGCGGCGAGTGCTTTGGCCTGCTGGGGCCCAACGGGGCGGGGAAGACCACGACGATCGAGATCCTCGAGGGGCTGCTCGAGCCCGACGCCGGCGAGGTCGAGGTGCTGGGGCTCCGCTGGGGGCGGCACGACGCGGCGCTGCGGCAGCGGCTGGGCATCCAGCTCCAGGAAACGCAGCTGAGCGAGAAGATCACCGTCGAAGAGACCATCCGCCTGTTCCGCTCGTTCTATCGGCGCGGCCCGTCGGTGGACGCGGTGGTCCGGATGGTCGAGCTCGAATCGAAGCGCACGAGCCGGGTGGGGAAGCTGTCGGGCGGCCAGCGCCAGCGGCTGTCGGTGGCTTGCGCACTCGTCAACCAGCCCGAGGTGCTCTTCCTCGACGAGCCCACGACCGGCCTGGACCCGCAGGCGCGCCGGCACCTGTGGGGGTTGCTGCGGGGCTTCCGCGAGCGCGGCGGCACGGTGCTGCTCACCACGCACTACATGGACGAGGCACAGGCGGTGTGCGATCGCGTCGGCATCGTGGACCAGGGCCGCTTGATCGCGCTCGACACTCCCGATGGCCTCGTGCAGGGACTGGGCTCCGGCGACGGGACGCTCGAGGACGTCTTCGTGGCCCTCACCGGCAGGCACTTGCGCGATGACTGACCGCGGCGGCGCCTCCCACCCGGTGATCGAGCTCACCCTCACGCGGCTGCGCGAGTTCCTCCGCGAGCCCGAGGCGGTGTTCTGGCTCGTCT
This sequence comes from uncultured Acidobacteriota bacterium, assembly GCA_963813585.1. GTDB lineage: Bacteria > Acidobacteriota > Vicinamibacteria > Vicinamibacterales > Fen-181 > JARKSS01. Next base: position 3,519,086 of record CAWEZL010000001.1, on the reverse strand, counting down.
TCTTCCCGGTGCTGCTCGCCTTCGCGCTCGGCCTCGCCTTCAGCGGGTCGGGCGAGCAGGAGGTTCACGTCGGCCTGCTCGACGGCCCGGGTGCCGCGGTCGCGCGCGAGGCCCTCTCGTCCGCGCCGCACGTCGTGGTCCACGACCTGGCGCCGGAGGCCGCCGACCGGGCGCTGCGAGATGGCGAGGTGGCCCTGGTCGTCCGCCCGGGCACGCCGCCCACCTACCGCTTCGATCCCTCGCGCGAGGAGAGCCGACTGGCCTGGCTGGCCATCGACGCCGCGCTGCAGCGCGCGGACGGGCGCGAGGATCGGTTCGAGGCGCGGGTCGAGCGCGTCGAGATTCCAGGCTCCCGCTACGTGGACTGGGTCATCCCCGGCCTGCTCGGCATGAACATCATGGGGACGGGGATGTGGGCGCTCGGGTATGCCGTCGTCCACGCGCGCAGCCGCCGGCTGCTGAAGCGCCTGGCCGCCACGCCGATGTCGCGGGTTCACTACCTGGCGGCGCAGATGCTGGCGCGGCTGGTGTTCCTCGGCCTCGAGGTCGGCGCGCTCCTGCTGTTCGCCTGGTTGATTCTCGACGTGCCGGTGCGCGGCTCGCTCGCGCTGGTGGCCGGCGTCACGCTGCTGGGCGCCCTGGCCTTTGCCGGCCTGGGGCTCCTGGTCGCCAGCCGCGCGCGAACCATCGAGGCGGTCTCGGGGTGGATGAACTTCACGATGGTCCCGATGTGGGTCCTCTCGGGGGTGTTCTTCTCGTCGGCCCATTTCCCGGCGGCGACGCAGCCGCTCATTCACGCGCTGCCGCTGACGGCCCTGAACGACGCGCTGCGCGCCGTCATGCTGGACGGCGCCGGGCTGTGGGGGGTGGCGGGGGAGGGGGCGATCCTCGCGGCGTGGACGGTCGGCTGCTTCGCGATGGCGCTGAAGCTGTTTCGCTGGCAGTAGGGCCGGCCTTCGTGCCGGCCTGCTAATGCACTCCCTGGCTCATCTGCAGCGACCCCGGGTCCGCTCCCAGGCGACGGATGGCTTTCTCCCACATCTGCGGGGCGTCCACGTCGAACACGAGGCCCAGGTCCACGTCGCTGATCAACCACGCCGACTCGCGCAACTCCTCGTCGAGCTGACCGGGCCCCCAGCCGGCGTATCCCATGAGGAGGCGGGTGCGAGCCGGCGCCTGCTCGTCCTCCATCAGCCGCCGGAGCAGCGACGCGGATCCCGAGATGTAGATGCCGCTGCAGACCTCCACGGCCTCTTCGTCCTGGGGGTCGTCGCCCATCAGGATGCAGCCTCGCTCCGGCTCCACGGGCCCGCCGACCCAGAGGTCGAGCGAGTTGGCCGCACTCACCGGCGGGTCCATCTTCACCGCCTGCGCGGCCGGCGTGCCGGTCGGGCGGTTGAGGACCAGGCCCCAGGCTCCCTCAGGCGAGTGCTGGCAGAGCAGGACGACCGCGTGACGGAAGTTCGGGTCGTCGAGCTGCGGCATCGACAGCAAGAGCGACGGGGCGACCGAAGAGACGTCCTTCAGCGGGGTCATGCCCCCATCATAGCGCGGCTGGTGTGGTGATACACTCGCGCGGGGAGACACTATGAGCAAGGGTTCGCGACCAACCGCCGCGCTCGTCCTGCTCGGGCTCGTCCTGGCCGCAGCGCTGGTCGTCGCCGGGGCGATGGGACAGGCGGCGCCCGGGCCCCATGGCATCAAGCAGTCGTGGCTGCGGCAGGCCAGCCGGCCCGCGGTCGCCTCCGATGTCATCAGGCTCGCCGCGAAGCGACCCGCCCCCGCCGCCCGCTACGTGCCGGGCCGCGTCGTCGTGAAGTTCGATGCCGAACTGCGCGCCCGCCAGTTCCGCAGCCTGGCGCGCGAGGCGGGTGCGATCGGCGTGCGCCGTCCCTCGTGGGCGGACTTCCACTACGTGCAGATCCCCGTCGATGCCGACCCGGTGGCGGTCGCCGCCCGTCTTCGGGCGGAGCCCGGCGTGGTCTACGCGGAACCGGATCCGATCGTGCGGCCGCTGTGGCGGCCCAACGACGAGTACTTCGACCTCCAGTGGCACCTGCGGCGGATCGGGATGGAGACGGCCTGGGAGATCAACCGCGGGGGCTCCTCGCGGATTACGGTCGCGGTCATCGACAGCGGCGTCGCCTACGTAAACCGGGGCGGCTTCGCGCAGGCACCCGATTTGGCCGGCGCCCACTTCGTTCCCGGGTACGACTTCATCTGGGAGGACGAGGTCCCGACCGACACTGACGGTCACGGGACGCACGTGACCGGCACCATCGCCCAGACCACCGACAACCGCACCGGCATGGCCGGGATCGCGTTCAACGTCGGCATCATGCCGATCAAGGTCCTGACCAGCGACTGGGACGACGAGAACGGGGCGCCGAACGCGCCCAGCATGTCGGTACTCGCGCGCGGCATCCGGTTTGCGGCCGATCACGGGGCGCAGGTGATCAACCTGAGCCTTGGGTCCGAAGCGGAGAGCTCAACGGTCGAGAGCGCGATCAAGTACGCGATTGGCAAGGGGGTCTTCCTCGCGGCGGCCGCCGGCAACAGCGGCGACGAGGGAAACGGGGCCGACTGGCCCGCCGCCTACGCACGGGATATCGACGGCCTGATGGCCGTCGGCGCCGTCGACTACAACCTGGCGCGCGCGCCGTATTCCACCCACCGCGACTACGTCGAGATTGCCGCGCCGGGCGGGAACATCCGCGCCGATGCGAACGATGACGACTACCCGGACGGCATCCTGCAGCAGACGCTCGATCCCGACTTCCAGGAGCATGGGATCTTCAACCGCTTCGCGGCCATGTTCTACCAGGGGACCTCGATGGCCACGCCCCACGTCAGCGCGCTGGCCGCGCTGCTGATGGACCAGGGGATCACCAACCCGGCGGCGGTCGAGGCGGCCATCAAGCGGTTCGCTTCGAACAAGCCGTCGGACGGCGGGCGCAACGACGACATCGGGTACGGGGTGGTGGACCCCCGGGCGTCCCTCCTCGGCCTGGGGATCGCGAAGTAGGCGCCGGCGGCCGCGCCACACGGAGCATCGAAGCCGATGGCCAGACTCATCACCCGCGGCGTTCTCCTGATCGTCCTCGCCCTCCTGGTCGCCCCGGTCGCCGCGCTCGCTCAGGAGTTGGTGCGCGTGACGGCGCGCGAGGCGTCCATCCGCACGCGGCCCGATGCGCGAAGCCCGATGATCGGCCGCGCGGTGACGGGGACGGTCCTGCAGGTGGTGGCGACCGAGAACAACTGGTACCTGGTGATCGTCCCGCCGCACGTGCGCCTGGTGCCGACGGCGCCCGAGCAGGGGTACATCGACGCGACGCTGGTTGCGCTGTTGCCTCCGGGGGATCCGCGGGCCGCCCGCAGGCCGCCCGCGGCCGGCGCAGGGGAGGCCGGACGCCAAGGCGCGGCGGCCGCCAAGGCGGCGCGGCCCGGACCCGGCCTCCGCTGGCGTCTGTTCGGGGTGGCGGCGTACGATCGGTTCCGGGCATCCGAGTCGTTCGAGGCCGTCTACGATAGCGCGTCGGCCCCCTCCTTCGGCGGTGGCCTCGACCTGATCTCCGGGCACCTGTTCGTGCAGGGCGAGGTCGCCTACCTGCAGCGCACGGGCGAGCGGGTGTTCATCTTCGAGGACGAGGTGTTCCCGCTCGGGATCGCCCAGAAGCTCAAGCTGACCACGCTGGCGATCAACGGCGGCTACCGCTTCGGGCGGCCGTCGAGCCGCATGACGCCCTACCTGGCGGCCGGCGTGGTGGTCGCGTTCTACAACGAGGAAGCCACCGGCGCCGGCACCCTCCCCGACGACGACGTGAGCGAGAACGCGACCGGGGGGCAGGCGCTCGGCGGCGTGGAGTTCCGCTTTGCGCGCTGGATGTCGGCGGCGGTCGAGGGGCGCTACCGCTACATCCCGGGCATCCTCGGTGACGCTGGCGTGTCGAAGGAGTTCAACGAGGACAACCTCGGGGGCGCGGCGGTGGCGGTGAAGCTGGTGTTCGGACGGTGACGGGGGCTCCGATGGGACTCAACGCGCTGCCTGGCGACGCGGCGCGCCGCGTGATGTGGCGATTCGCCGACAGGGCCGGCCTGCAGCAGCTGGTCGCCGGCGCGCGCCGGGCGGCGCGAGGGCCGGTGGCGCGGCTGGTCGCCTCGGGCGCCCGCGCGGGCCACGAGTGGACCGAGGCGAAGCAGGCGCTGCTCGGGGAATACGACCGTGCGGGGATCATGAGTCCGACGCTCGGGCTCGACGGTGACGCGCGCAGCGGCCTGTCGAAGAACCTCGCGATCGCGCTGACGGCTTTCGAGCTCGCGTGGGTCGATGCGGGCGCGGCCACGACCGCCCTGGCACAGGCGCTCGCGTTCGCGCCGATCGAGTTGTTCGGCACGGACGAGCAGCGCCGCCGGATTCTCGCCGGGGGAAGCGGCTCGCCGCGCCGCGGCGCGTTCGTCCTGACCGAGCCCCTGCCGTACGTCGGCGTGGACACCGGCGTGCTGAGCGGCAAGCTTCGCGTCGCGGAGTGGCCGGAGGGGCGGGAGCCCGTGCTCGAGGTGGAGAAGCGCGGCCGCTTCATCACCAACATGGCGTTCGCCGATTTCGTCACAGCGGCGGTCGAGTCGGCCGACGACCGGATCAAGGGGACCTGCCTGGTGCTCCTCGAGGAGGACGACCCGGGCGTCTTCGATCGAGGGGCCCCCACGCGGAAGCTGGTCCACCAGCTCGCGTCCACCACCGATCCGGCGTTCCGGATCCGCGTGCCTGCCAGCCGCATCGTGGGCGGCTACTCGATCGAGGACGGGGTCATCGTCCCGCGTCGCTCGCACCGCGAAGTCATCGAGGCCGTCTTCCGGCGCACGAGGGTGACGGTCGGCCTCCTGACTGCAGCCAAGCTGCTGTCGGCCGTGGAGCCGTTGCTGCGCTATCAGCGCACGCGCTTCCGGGGCGGGGAGACGACCTCGCCGGGGACGCCTCGCTACCAGCTCGGCCTGCAGCAGCGGGAGGATGCGCTCCAGCGGGTGATCGACATCTGGGCGGCCGGCGAGGCGAGCGCGTCGCTCGGGTTCGCAGCCGCGCGGGTGCTCGACGAGATCGACCTCCGCCGCCAGGGCGGCGATGGGCCGGCAGACACCGGGGGCGCCGTCGCCCAGGGGAAGTCCGAGGCGCTGGCCGCCGTCCTGTCGCCCGCGTGCAAACTGTGGAACACGGGGCACGGCGCCCGGATGATGCGCGAAGCGGTCAGCCTGATGGGGGGCTACGGCATCACGGAGGACTGTCCCGGCTTCCTTGGCCACAAGTGGATGGACGCGCAGCTCGAGGCCACCTACGAGGGCCCCGAGGCCGTTCAGCGCCAGTTGCTCTCGGTCACGATGACGCAGGAGGCCTTCCTGTCGCAGTTCCGCGCGTGGGCGGCCGAGATGCGGCAATTGGCCGACAGCCGGCCCGGGACGGGCGCCTGCACCGTGGCAAGCGCCATGGAACTCTGGCTCTGGACGCTGCGGCATCTGCTGACGGGGACCGACGCGGACGGGAAGCGGCTGTACCAGGTGTCGCGGCACGGCGTGACCTTCCCGCTGGCCGACGCCCTCTGCTGGCTGCTGGCCGTGCGCTGCCAGATCCTCGACGTCCTCGAGCTGGAGGCGCGGCAAGAGGCCGAGGGGGACGCGGTGGCCCCGGCGAGCCTGGTCTCCTTCCTGATGGACCTGTGCCACGTGCAGGCGGCGGCCTCGGCCGGCGAGGTGGGACGGATTTGCGCCGAGCTGGTGCACGGGTACCAGCGGCACCCCGCGTGGAACGCGCCGGGATGCGCTGCCTGCTTCAGCGCGGCCGACCTCGAGGCGCTCGAGCAGATGATGCCCGGCATCGAGTCCACGGCCGGGGGCTACGCCGACGTCCTCGGGCGGGACGGGTCGCACCAGGCGAAGGCGGGGCCGTGCGTGCGGTTCCCGGGCCTGGACGACTTCACGCGGCTGCGCGCAAAGCTGGACGGCTGCCTGACCGGGTCGCGCCTGGCCAAGGACCGGGCGGCCGACGCGCTGTCGAGCGTGGCGATTCCCGACACAGCGGACTACCCAGCGACGTCATGACAGGCGGCCGCGGGCTGACGGCCGCCGCCGGGCGTCCGGCGGACCCGGCTGGCGGCTTTTCGGCAGACCCGCCGGGAACTTGTCGTGATGTGGCGTTTATGCGTAAAATAGGCTTGTAATCGGTCGGTTCCTGGCGGACCGCCTTTTGCACAACTCATGTTCGCCGGCCGATGGTGGCCCCTGAACAACTAGGAGCGGAACGATGGCGATGATTATCAAGGATGATTGCATCAGTTGCGGTGCCTGCGAACCGGAGTGCCCGAACGAGGCAATCACCCAGGGCGATACGATCTACGTGATCGCGGGAGACAAGTGCACCGAGTGCCAGGGCCACTACGACGCGCCGAAGTGCGTCGAGGTGTGCCCGGTGGACGGCTGCATCGTCCAGGCGTAAGCACGTTCGTTCCTGCATTCATCCGATTTAGACCCACGGGCTCTCGCGGCCGGTCGGCCGGTGCGAGAGCCCGTGCTGTGTACGGCCGTCCCTGTGCGAAGATTCCGCCATGCTGATGACCTTCCGTCCCGCAGACCTGGCGTTACTCGGCGTGCTCGTGCTGGTGGTCGCCGCCGCCGCGCAGCCGCCCGCCGCCCCGTCGACGTTCGCGCCGTTCGTCGACAAGACGATGAGGCTGGACTTCTACCATACCGGCGCCGGCGGCCGCGAGATCCTCAGCCTTGATCGAATCGTGTCCGATGGGCCGTGGGCGGGCAGCCGCACGCGGCTCGTCGACGACACGAACCTCGGCCCGTACTTCTTCGACGTGATCGACCGCGCGTCCAACCGTCCGATCTACTCACGAGGCTTCGCGTCGATTTACGGCGAGTGGGAGACCACCGGGGAGGCACGACAGGGGGTGGCCCGCACGTTCCACGAGTCGCTGCGGTTTCCCTGGCCGAAGGAGCCGGTGCAGGTCGTGGTGAAGAAGCGTGATGGCCAGAACGCGTTCCGCGAGGTCTGGTCCACGCTGGTGGACCCCTCGTCGCGGTTCGTCACGGCGGCCGAGATCGCGCCGCAGGGGCGGGTGTGGACCGTGTTCGAGAACGGACCGGCTGCGTCGAAGGTGGACCTGCTGATCCTCGGTGACGGGTACAGCGAGGCGCAGCTGCCGAAGTTCCACGGCGACGTGAAGCGGCTGGTCGAGGTGCTCTTCCAGCACGAGCCGTTCAAGAGCCGCCGCGCCGACTTCAACGTGCGCGCGATCGACCTGGCCGCGCCGCGCGGCGGCGTGAACCGGCCGCGGACCGGCGACTTTCGCCGCACGCCGCTCGGCGTGTCCTACAACATCTTCGATTCCGAGCGCTACGCGCTGACCGAGAACAACCAAGCGGTGCGAAACGTGGCGTCGGCGGCCCCGTACGATTTCCTCGAGATCCTCATCAACGAGGAGCACTACGGCGGCGGCGGCATCTTCAACGACCACGCGACGGCCGCGGTGGATACGGCGTTCGCCGAGTACATCTTCGTCCACGAGTTCGGCCACCACTTCGCGGCGCTCGGCGACGAGTACTACACCTCCGACGTCGCGTACGAGACCGGCGTCACCGACCGGCCCGAGCCGTGGGAACCGAACGTGACGGCGCTGAAGGACCCCGCCCGCCTCAAGTGGGGCGACCTGGTGGAGCCCGGCACGCCGATCCCGACGCCGTGGGACAAGGCGGCCTACGAGGAGAAGAGTCGCGAGGTGCAGGAGAAGCGGCGCCAGCTTCGCGCGACCAACGCCCCCGAGAGCGAGATGAACACCCTGCTCACTGCCGAGCTGGGGTGGTCCACGGCATTCCTCGGGAAGCAGCCGCACGCCGGGAAGGTCGGGGCGTTCGAGGGGGCGGCCTACGAGCCGAAGGGGCTGTACCGCCCTCAGGCGGACTGCATCATGTTCACGCGGGACCGGGTGGGCTTCTGTCGCGTCTGCCAGCGCGCCATTGCCCACATCATCGACCTGTATTCCCGCTGACCCGAAATGGGACCCGAAATGGGGCCAGGCCCCATTTCTCGGGCGAGCCCCGTTGCCGGGAAGGCTGGGGCGAGATTCCCTAGGGAATCCGTCGGCCCCCCGGCGCTTGTTGAGACTGAGGTGAGAAATGGGGCCAGGCCCCATTTCGGGTCAGCGGGCCAGTGCGAGGCCGGTCACGAGCGAGGCGGCAATCGACAGGGCGGTGAGGGCGAGAGCCGCCAGCGCCAGCACCAGGTGGATTGGTCTTTCACGCTGCACGGGGTCGAGGACCGCCGCCGCGAGGTACCCCCCCGCAAAGCCGCCCGCGTGGGCCCAGTTGTCCACCCCCGGCATGATGAGGCCGAACACGAACAGCGTGACCGCGTAGCCCCAGGCCTGGCTGCGCACGAGGCTGCTGCCCGTCCGATGGCCGTAGCGGACCAGCGCACCGAGCAGGCCGAAGATCGGTGCTGAGGCGCCGAGGGTGAACCCGGCGCCGCCGAGGATCGGGACGCCGGGCAGCAGGTACCCGAAGAGGGAACTGGCCGCGAAGCCGGTGACGCCGGCGACCGTGTAGATCAGCACGAGACGGCTCGGCCCGAACAGGTTCCCCGTGGCGGGCCCGAGGTCGCGCACCCACATCATGTTGAACGCGATGTGCAGCAGGCCTCCGTGCAGCCACCCGGCGCTCAGCACCGTCCACCAGCGGTCGAAGCGGAACACCGGGATGGCGCCGCTGGCGCCGAGGAGGAACACCGCCTCCGTGCTCGGCGACAGCAACGAGAAGAGGCCGTTCATCCCGATCTGGCCGCGGGAGAGCAGCAGCGAGGCGAGGTAGAGCAGCCCGCACCCGCCGATGACCATCGGCGTGAATCCCAGGTCGTTCCCAAGGCGGCGGAGCAGCGGCGTGAAGCCCCAGAGGCCGGGGTTCCACCGCCCGCAGTTGTAGCAGCGCTCGTCGTTGACGCCGACCAGGTTTCCACAGGACGGGCAGACCACCGAACCGGTGCGTTGGCGCTTGAACACCATGTCATCATAGCAGCGCCCCGCGCCCCACTCCCTGGAGAACTCCATGAAGGCCAGGCAGGTGGGCGTGAAGCGGCCGGTGTAAAATCGTGGGACCCCCCACCGCGGTTCACCCACTGCCTTTTGATGCGTCGAGCCACCTGGAAGACGAGGGAGGTCTGAGCGTGCGGAAGCCTGTTGTCCTGATCACGGGAGCCGGCGGCGAGATCGGCCACGGCCTGATCGAGCGCCTCGCCGGCGACGGCACCCGTCCCATCATCACCCTGGATCTCAACCCCCTCGTTCCGGAGATCGCGAAGATGGTGCACCGCGAGATCCAGGGGTCGATCCTCGACGCCAGCCTGCTCGATCGCATCGTCGCCGAGTACGAGGTGGACCTGGTGTTCCACCTGGCCGCGCTCCTCTCGACGCGGTCGGAGTTCACGCCGACCGCCGCGCACGAAGTGAACGTGGGCGGGACGCTCAACATGCTCGAGTTCGCCCAGAAGCAGGGGGAGTCTCACGGGCGGCCCGTCGTCTTCCTGTACCCCTCGTCGATCGCGGTCTACGGGATGCCCGACCTCGAGACGAAGGGGCGCGCGGGAGAGGTCAAGGAGGATCAGGTACAACCACCCGATCACGATGTACGGGTGCAACAAGCTGTACTGCGAGCAGCTGGGCCACTACTACAGCCGCCACTACAAGCAGCTGGCCAAGGAGAAGCTGAGCGGTCGCGTGGACTTCCGGTGCATCCGCTTCCCGGGCCTGATCTCGGCGGTGACGGTCCCCTCGGGCGGCACGTCGGACTTCGCGCCGGAGATGATCCACGCGGCGGCCCGCGGCGAGGCCTACGGCTGCTTCGTCCGGCCCGACACCCGCATCCCCTTCATGGCGATGCCCGACGGCGTGGACGCGCTGCTGCAACTCGCGGGCGCCCCGCGCGAGCGGCTGCGCCGGACGGCCTACAACATCGGCGCCTTCAACCCGTCGGCCGAGGAGGTCCAGCAGGTCGTGCTGCGCGAGTTCCCGGATGCGCGACTCTCGTGGGACGTGGACGCCAAGCGCCAGGGCATCGTGGACAGCTGGCCGGCCGATGTGGACGACTGCTCGGCGCGGAAGGACTTCGGCTTCGAGCCGACGTTCGACTTCGGCCGTGCCTTCACCGAGTACCTGATCCCGACGATCAGGAAGCGCTACTCGAAGTGAGGGCGGAGGGCGGGAGCGTGCCCGCCGCCTCACGCCGAGGTCGTGATCACGATCTTCCCCCGCGCGCCGGGCGCCATCACCGCCTCGTGCGCGCGGGGCGCCTCGGCCAGCGTGAAGTGCCTGCCGACGACCGGCCGCAGCGTGCCGGTGACCAGCCCGGCGGCGATGCCGGCGTGGGCGCGGGCGAGGTCGTCGGGCGGCGTGTTGGCGAGCAGCATGCCGCGGATGTCGGCGTCGCGGGCCATCGCGTCTCGGGGGTTGACCTCGATGGTGCCGCGGTTGCCAACGACCACGACGCGCCCCCGAATCGCCAGAAGCGCCAGGTCGCGCGCAAGGTTCACGTTCGCGAGCATCTCCAGCACCACGTCCACGCCGCGGCCGCCGGTGGCCTCGAGGATCCGGTCGGCATAGTCGGCGGCGTGGTGGTCCACCACCAGGGCGGCGCCTTCCGCGCGGGCGAGGGACGCCCCCGCCTCCGTCCCCGCCGTGCCGATCGCGCGCAGTCCCGCGGCCCTGGCCATTTGCAGCGCGGCCACCCCGACGCCGCCGCTCGCGCCGTGAACGAGCACCGTGTCGCCGGGTCGGGCCTCCCCGCGCTGGAAGAGGGCTCGCCAGGCCGTGGCGTACGGCACGCCGACTGCCGCCCCTTGCTCGAATGACAGGTGGTCGGGCAGCGAGTGGACCTGTGAGGCCGAGCACACCGTCCACGACGCGTAAGTGCCGAGACCGGGACGCGCGGTGCCCGACACGTACACGCGGTCTCCCGGCATCCAACCCTGCGCCCCCGCGCCCAGCGCCTCCACGGTGCCGGCCCCGTCGCTGCCCGGCGTGTAGGGCAGGGGCGGCTTGCGCGCGTAGGCGCCGGCACGAATGTAGGTGTCCACCGGATTGACGCCGGCCGCGTGAACCCGCACGAGCACTTCGCCCGCACCGGGCACGGGAACGGCGACGTCCTCGACCACGAGGACCTCGGGCCCCCCGAGCGCGCGCACGACGATGGCGTCCATGCTCTTCTCCCCTCCGGGCCGCTCCGGCCGCCGAGTGTATGAAACGTCGCAGTGCGCGTGTAAGAAGTGCCCGGCGGCCCCGGCCCAGCCGATGCCCACTCGCGGATCTCACGGTTTTCCGCTGAGGTTGGCCCTGGCCAGGTCTTTGCCTCCGTCGCCAGCATGGTACCCGAAACCGCGGTGGTGGTGTGGCAGGTGCGAGGGCTCGTGGAGGACGTTCACTGCTTCTTCTACCCGAAGCGGTTTGGTTTCTCGCTTGCCGTCGAGCGAGCGGGGGACCGACTCCTGGACGAGTGCTTCGATCACTTCCCGTCCCTGATGGCCCGGGCGCGCGAGATGAAGCACACCCTCGTGCAGGCAGGGTTCGAACCGATCGAAGAGGCGGCGGATACGCCGTCGCTCGAGTGGTTGCTGCGCCAGTTCGTGCGGGCTGGCGCAGCGCCCCTGCACGCCCTCAGTCCCCGCGCCTGCTGACAGCCTCGCGACCTGACGTCGAGCGAGGGTTGCGATACCATGGGGGCCATGAACGCACCCGACCCCGCGTCGCCCCAGGCCCTCTTCGAGTTGGCCACGGCGTTCCAGCGCAGCCGCGCCCTGCTGACCGCTTTCGACCTCGACCTCTTCACGGTTCTCAACGACCAGTCGCTGACCTCGGCGGAGGTGGCTTCGGCGATCGAGGCCGACGGGCGCGCCACCGACCGGCTGATGAACGCGCTAGTGGCGCTCGGCCTGCTGGAGAAGGACGGCGGCCGCTTCGCCAATGGCCCGGCGGCCGCCAGGTTCCTGGTGCGCGGCAGGCCGGGCTTCATGGCGGGCCTTGGGCACACGGCGAACTTGTGGCACACGTGGTCGGGCCTCACCGAGGCGGTCCGGCAGGGAGGTGCGGCGCCGAGGCCCCCGATCAACGAGCGCGGTGACGACTGGCTTCGGTCCTTCATCGCCGCGATGCACGGTCGCGCCGTGGCGGCCGCCCCCGAGGTGGTCGCGCTCGCGGGACTCGAGAAGCCGTCCCACGTGCTCGATCTCGGCGGCGGCTCGGGCGCCTTCGCGATGGCCTTCGCGCGGGCGGGCCACACCGCCGTCGTGTTCGACCTGCCGAACGTGGTCCCGCTCACTCAGGCGTACGTCCAGGCGGAGAGCCTGTCGGCACCGGTGAACATCGTGGCCGGCGACTACCTGCACGATCCGATCGGCGACGGCTACGACGTCGCGCTCCTCTCGTCGGTGGTCCACAGCCACCCGCCCGACGAGAACCGGCGCCTGCTCGCGAAGGTCGCCGCGGCGCTCAACCCCGGCGGCCGCGTCATCGTGCGCGACTTCCTGATGGACGAAGACCGCCGCGGGCCGCTCCAGCCGGCGCTCTTCGCGCTGAACATGCTGGTCGGGACAGGCCGCGGCGACGCCTACACCGAGCGCGAGGTGCGCGAGTGGCTGCACGAGGCCGGCTGCCGCGAGGTGACACGCACGGACACGGCCAGCGCGAGCCTCGTCGTTGGGCGCCTGTGAGCTGGCGCGACTTGGCGGGGCGAGGCCGCGAGATCCTGCAGGGCATGGCGCTCGCCGGCTACCGGCGGCAGCTGCGCGCCGAGGCGATCGACCTGCAGGACCTCTTCCTGCTCCTCTGTTACATGGAGACGCTGGGACTCCCGAACCCGGCGGCCCTGTACCTGCTCGACGTGTACCCGTACTTCCTCCACGAGTTCCATCTCTGGCACCGGCGGATGGGGATGGACCGCTCGCCGCTGGCCGGCTTTGGCTGCTGCTGACCGTGAAGCACCTGCTCGAGAGCCGCGTGCTGTTCTTCGGGGGCAAGGGGGGCGTCGGCAAGACCACCTGCTCGGCGGCGTTGGCGCTCGCGGCCAGCCGCGCGGGGCGGCGCGTGCTCCTGGTGTCGACCGACCCGGCCCACTCGACCTCGGACATCTTCCAGCGCCCCTTCGGGCCCGGGGAGCGCGAGGTGCTGCCGAACCTCTGGGGCCAGGAGATCGACCAGGAATCCGAGGCGCGGCATTACCTGGACGAGGCCAAGGCGCGGTTGTCGGGCCTGTTCAACCCGAGCGTGGTGCGCGAGGCGGCGCGCCAGATCGAGCTGGCGGGATCGATGCCGGGCGTCACCGACGTCGCCCTCTTCGAGCGCATGGCGACGATCGTCCTGTCGCGCCTGGAGGCCTTCGATCTCGTCGTCTTCGACAGCGCTCCCACCGGGCACGCGCTGCGGCTGCTGCGGATGCCGGAGCTGATGGCCTCGTGGGTGCGCGCCCTCACGCTCCGCCGCCGCGAGGCCCTCGACGCCGTGGGACAGGCGTCCTCGCCCGTCCGCGACGACCCCGTGCTCCGCGGCCTCGAGGCTCGCGCCGAGCGCCTCGCGCGCTTCCAGGCCGCCCTCACGCGGGCGGGGGAGTCGGCCTTCGTCCTCGTGCTGGTCCCCGAGCGGCTGCCCATCGAGGAGAGTGCGCGCGCCGTGCACCTGCTCGAGGAGGTCGGCGTGCCGCTCGGCGCGGTGGTCGTGAACCGGGTGCTCCCGGAATCCGCCAGCGACCCGTTCCTTCGCGCCCGCAAGGCCCAGGAGCGCATCTACCTCGACGAGATCGCGCGGCGCCTGGCCACCGCCCCACGCGTCCTCGTCCCGCAACTCGCGCGCGACGTGTACGGTCTCGACAGCCTCGAGGAGGTCGGCCGTCACCTGCTGGGATCCGGCCTCTTCTGACCACGAACGAACCAGGAGGACCACGTCGCCTGCTGCTGGTACAATGACCCCGCCACGCGGCGGTTCTCCCATGTCCACGCTCCCCATCGACCGCGACTTCATCGTCAACACGCTCGCGAGGCTCGTGCGCCTCGACTCGATCAACCCGTCGATCGCCCCCGAGGGGGCAGGCGAGGCGGCGGTCGCGCGGAGCCTCGCGCGCACCCTCGAGAGCGTGGGCCTCGACGTCGAGGTCCTCGAGGGCCGGCCGGGGCGCCCCTCGGTCCTGGCGACGCTGCCAGGCACGGGGGGCGGCCGGTCGCTGATGTTGAACGGGCACGAGGACACGGTCGGCGTCGCGGGGATGCCCGGGCCATTTTCGGCCGAGATCCGCGGCGGCCGGATGTACGGCCGGGGCGCGCACGACATGAAGGGGAGCCTGGCCGCGTGCGTGGGGGCCGTGAAGGCGCTGGTGGACGGCCGGGTCCGCCTGCGGGGCGACCTCGTGGTCGCCGCCGTCGCGGACGAGGAGTACGGCAGCCTCGGCACCATGGAGGTGATCGCGCGCCGCCGCGTGGATGCCGCGATCGTGGCCGAGCCCACGAACCTCGCGATCTGCCTCGCTCACAAGGGGTACGCCTGGATCGATGTGGAGGTGGCCGGCCGCGCGGCGCACGGGAGCCGCTTCACCGAGGGAATTGACGCCAACCTCCGGATGGGGCGGTACCTCGCCCGCCTGGAGCAGCTGGAGCGGTCGCTGCGCACTGGTGTGTCGCACCCGCTGGTCGGCCCCCCCTCGCTGCACGCCGCGCTCCTTCGCGGCGGCAGCGGGATGAGCACCTATGCCGAGCGCTGCCTGCTGACCATCGAGCGGCGGGTGGTTCCGGGTGAGACCGAGGCCGACGTCCTCGGGCCGCTGCGCGCCATCGCCGCGGCCCTGCACGACGAGGATCCGTCGTTCAGAGCCTCCGTCCGCACCGTCTTCGCGCGCAACCCCTGGGAGGTGTCACCCGACGCGTCGATCGTGCGTACCCTCGGGGATGCGGCGGAGCAGGTGCTCGGCGCGCGCCCGGCCCTGGTCGGGGACACGCCCTGGATGGACGCGGCGCTGCTCGCCGAGGCGGGCGTGGAGACGGTGGTGATGGGGCCCACGGGCGCGGGCGAGCACTCGGCTGAAGAGTGGGTGGAGCTCGACAGCGTCGTGACGCTGGCCGAGGTCCTGGCGAGGACGGCGATCGCGTACTGTGGCAGTGAGCAGGGCTGAAACCCTGCTCCACAGGGGACATCCGATGAATCCGGCGCGGCGCCAGGCCGTCATCCTCGACCTCGTGGACCACGAGCGGATCGCCAGCCAGCACGCGCTGCAGCAGCGGCTGCGGTCGCGCGGCATCCCCGCGACCCAGACGACGATCTCGCGCGACTTGAAGGCGCTGGGCCTGGTGAAGCGGGCCGCCGACGGCGCCTACGCGCGCGCGGAGCACGAGGGCGGCACGCCCGTCGGGGCGCGCCTGGCCCAGCTCGGGCGGGTCCTCCGGCGCTCGGTGGTCCGCGTGACCCGCGTCCAGCAGCTGGTGGTGCTCAGGACGCCGCCCGGCGAGGCGCAACAGGTGGCGGTGGCGATCGATCGGGCGGTGATCGAGGAGGTGGTCGGTACCATCGGCGGCGATGACACCGTGCTGGTCGTCACCCTCGGCTCGAGACGGGCGAGAGCATTCGCGGAGCGGCTGGAGGCCCTCGTGGCCGGGGACGGGTAGCGGGGACTTGCGGGGCGCCGGGCGCTACCTCTTCGTGTCGGCGTCGGGCGCCGACAGCCACTGGCACAAGGCGTCGGCCAAGGTCGTGCAGGCCCGGTCGACGGCGGGGGAGAGCGGCGCGTTCAGCTCGAGGGTCGCGGGCTGAATGCCGATCAGCGCCACCCGGCAGCCGAGCTCGGCGACGAGGTAGTTGGCGAACACGGACGGGGGGAGGGTGTGAGTGGAGGCGCTGAGGCCGTCGGCCTCCTCCCAATTGATCCAGGCCGTGGAGCCGGGGGGGTGCCCCTGGTCCGCCGCATCGATTTCGAGCACCAGGTCGGGCCGGAAACGCCGGAGCGGCCCGCTGAAGTTCTCGGGGGCGAGGCCCGCGTCGAGCAGCAGCAGCCCCGGGGTGGCTGTGAGGCGGGCGGCCAGCTCCCTCACGACGCGCGGACCGGCCCCGTCGTCGCCGTTCAGGTCGTTGCCGATCCCGACGACGGCGATCCGGGCGGGGCGGATCGAGGGGAAGGCGAGCATCACGCCCCCGGGCTTGGGGGGACGGCGGCCTCGCGCTCGCGGAGCGTCGCGAGGTCCTCGTCGCGCCCGAGCGTGTGGAGGAACTGCTCGCGCGTGAGACCGGCCAGTTCCCACTGCTGGCTCGACATCGAGAGCGCGTCGAAGTTGCAGCTCACGACGCACTGCGCGCAGTAGGTGCAGCGGTCGACGTGGAACTTCATCGCGAACCGCTTGGTCGCCTTGTCCACCACGACCAGCTCGAGCGCCCTGGCCGGGCAGTCGCGCATGCAGATCTTGCACCCCGTGCACCGGGACGGCTCGAACACCAGCAGCCCGCGCAAGCGGGCGGGCGCCTCCCGTCGTTCGAAGGGGTAGAGTTCGGTTGCCGGTCGCTTGAACAGCGACCGCGAGACATCCCCGAGCATTGCGCCGATTCGCATCGTCCGCTCTCCAGCTCCTGGCTCCGAACCCCCGGCCCCTACTTGATGAACGCCAGCAACAACAGCTGCGCGAGCGCCAGCAGGATTCCCACCCGCCACCACAGCCCCACCGTCTGGTCGATACGGAGCCGCGCGAACAGCGCCTGCAGGGTGGCGGTGAGCACCAGCAGGAATCCGGTCTTCAACAGGAACTCCACGGGGTTCGCGATCCCGCCCAGGTAGAAGGTGGCGACCAGCGTCAGCCCGACGAACAGCTCCACGTCGCGGCCGATGCGGAAGAGCGCCCACCCGCGGCCGCTGTACTCGGTCATCGGCCCGGCGACGATCTCGGTTTCAGCCTCGGGCGAGTCGAAGGGCGGCAGCTCGAGCTTGCCCATGAGGCCGACGATCGCAATGAGGAAGCCGATCGGCTGCGTCAGGACGACCCACCACGAGGATCCCGCCCAGGTGTTGATCTCGCCGATCTGCCAGGTGTTCGCGGCGATGGCGGGGCCGAGCAGCGCCAGCAGGAACGGGGCCTCGTATGAGAAGAGCTGCGTCAGGGCCCGCGTGGCGCCGACCAGCGCGAAGCGGTCGATCGTGTTCGCCCCGGCCAGCCCCATGCACATCGTCATGAGGCTGAGCAGGTAGAGCGTGACGATCAGGTCGCCGGTGAAGCTGTAGGACGGCGCGAGGCCCGCGATCGGCACGTAGAGCGCGGCGGTCAGCGTCCCGACCAGCGCCACGATCGGCAGGCCGTGGAAGAGGGTCCGGTTGACCCCGTCGGGCACGACCTCTTCCTTCGCGAGCAGCTTCACGATGTCGGCCAGCGGCTGGAACCAGCGCGGTCCGACGCGGTTCTGGAACCGCGCGACGAGCTTCCGGTCGGCGTACTCGTAGACCAGGCCCCCGGCCAGCAGGAACAGCCCCCCGGGGATGAGCAGCAGGGCGACGAGTGGCGGCAGGGTGATGTTCATCGGTAGTACTCGATTCCGTACTGGCGGAGGCGCGCCCAGGTCCAGGTCTCCTCGCTGCCGCGCCGGCGGACGGTCACGAGGCGGTCGTTGCACGAGAAGCACGGGTCGATGCCGGCGATGAGCATCGGCACGTCGGCGAGCTTGTGGCCGGGCGCCGTCACGAGCACGGAGGCCCAGTTGCAGAGGCTCGGCGTGCGGACCTTGCAGCGGTCGGGGTTGGTCGAGCCGGTGCTGCGCAGGTAGTAGAACAGCTCGCCGCGGGGCGCCTCGACCCGGCTGATCGCCTCGCCGGCCGGCAGCCGCGGCTTCACCTTGACGGCGATGTCGCCCGGCGGCAGGTGGTCGAGGATTTCGCGGATCACGCGGTAGCGACTCGAACAGCTCCTCGATCCGGACGATGAACTTCGCCTCGAGGTCGCCGGCCGTGTGGGTGACCATCTTCACCGGGAAGTCGGCGTAGCCGGCGTACGGGTGGTCCACGCGGATGTCGCGGGGGACGCCCGAGGCCCGGGCCGTGGGGCCGACGGCGCCGAGGCGCTGGGCCTCGTCCTGCGTCATCTTGCCAACCCCGCGTGTGCGCCCGATGAGGGATCTCCTCGGTCGTGACGACCTTCAGGTAGTGCCGCGTCCGCGGCTCGAGCGTGTCCACGGCCCGGCGGATCAGGTCGGCCTGCGGTCTGGTCGACGTCGAACTTGACGCCGCCGAGCACGTTGCAGGAGTAGTTGACGCGGTTGCCGGTCAGCCCCTCCAGGATGTCCATGATGATCTCGCGGTCGCGCCACGAGTACATGAACAGCGTGTCGAACCCGCCTTCGTGAGCGGCCACGCCCAGCCAGAGCATGTGGCTGTGGACGCGCTCGAGCTCGGCCACCAGCTCGCGGATGGCCTGGGCGCGAGGGGGTGCCTGGACGCCGGCGAGCTGCTCGACGCCGAGGGCGTAGGCCGTGGCATGGACGTGCGAGCAGATCCCGCAGATCCGCTCGAGCATGTACATCGCCTGCGCCCAGTTCTGGCCCTCGACGCCCTTCTCGATGCCCCGGTGCACGTAGCCGAGGCGGGCCGTGGCGGCGGTCACGATCTCGCCGTCCACGGTGATCTCGAAATGGCCGGGCTCCTTCAGCGCCGGGTGCTGCGGGCCGATGGGAACGACGAACTTCCGGGGGGCGGCGGTCGGTTCGGTTGACATATCGGTCCTCGTCACTGGTGCTTCGGGCCGCCCAGTCCCTTGAACGACTTGCGCAGGGGGTATACGCCGTCGGGCCAGTCGTCGGGGAGGAGCAGCCGGTCGGTCACGGGGGTGCCCGCCACGTCGATCCCGAACATCTCTCGCAACTCGCGCTCGTAGAGGGTGGCCGTGGGGACCGGGCCGCAGATGCTCGGCACGCGGGCGTCGGAGTACGGCACGCGAACCCGCAGCGTGACGACGGCAGCCCCCTCGACGAAGTGGTAGAGCACCTCGAGCTGATCCTCGAGCGGCGGCGCGGGCGGCGTATCCGGCTTGGGCGGCGTCTTCGGCCACGGCAGGTCGAGGCCGGTGATGGCTGCCAGGTAGCCCCAGCGCGCGTCCGTCAACGCCTTCACGGCGACGACCAGGGCGTCGCGCTTGACGACGACGTCGAGGCGGCGCCCCTCGAACCGGGTCAACCCGACGGTCCAGGGCGCGAGGATCGTCTCGGCGGTGGTCAGCAGCTCTTCGAGTGTCATCGTATGTCCCAGTCGGCCAGGCGTCCTCACCTGTCCGCGATCGTTATGCCGCCTTCGGCTTCAAGCTGTTCAGCAGCGCCACGACGCCGTAGATGATCGCTTCAGGCCGCGGCGGGCAGCCGGGCACCATGGCGTGCACCGGGATGACGTCCCCGATGCTGCCGACGATGTTGTAGCAGCCGTGGAAGGCGCCGCCGGTGAGGCCGCACGAGCCGACCGCGACGACGAACTTGGGATCGGGCATCTGCTCGTAGATGCGGATCAGGCGCTCGCGGGCGAGGCGCGTCACCGGGCCGGTGCAGATCAGCACGTCGGCGTGGCGCGGGCTGCCCTGCAGCTTGATGCCGAAGCGCTCGATGTCGTAGCGCGGGGTCAGCGTCGCCAGGATCTCGATGTCGCAGCCGTTGCACGAGCCGCTGTTGAAGTGGATCGCCCACGGGGAGTTGATGCGCGCCCACCGCCGCAGCGGGTCCATGATGGCGTCGAGGAACGAGCTGTTGGTACCGGCCATGAGAGCGGCTCCTATCCGAGGATCAGCGCCACCAGCGCCACGAAGAGGCCGACGAGGTACACCGCCGCCGGTGTCGGCAGGCTGCCGAGGCCGAGCACCAGCATGGCCAGGTGGACCATCGCGAAGAAGAGCGCGATCAGGAAGAACGGCTGGTAGCCGGGCGCGGCCTCGAAGGTGGGCGACGCCTCGCCGCTGCCGTAGATGCTCGTCTTCATCGCCGATGCGGCCGACGGCCCCGCCAGCAGCCGCCCGATGCCCACCAGCACGAGCACCAGCGGGATGTAGGCCAGGAATGCGACCGGAGGGGAAAGCAATATGTCCATGGCTCAACTCCGATGGAACGGAGAACGGGTCCTCACGGTCCTCAGTTCCCCCACGCCGGCGGGCCGGCGAAGATCGACACCAGTTGGTCGCCGGCCGGCCCGGTGATGAAGTCCACCAGGCCCGGCCAGACGCCGAGGGCCACGATCACGAGCGTCAGGGCCACCAGCGGGGCGCCGAGCAGGATCGTGACGGGCTTGCCGGCGGTCACGATCGGAGACGGCTCGTTGCGGTACATCCGGTTGACCAGCGGCGCGTAGTACGCGAGCGACAGCACGCTGTTCAGCGGCGGCGAAGATCACCAGCATCTCGACGCCGGGGTTGCGCGTCTCGAACCCGGCCACCATGATCTGCCACTTCGACATGAAGCCCGAGAGCGGCGGCAGGCCGCCGAGGGCCAGCAGCGCGACGCTCAGCGTGAAGGCCGTGACCGGGTAGCGGTTGGCGGCGCCGTCGAGGTCGTCGACCATCAGCGGCTCGTGGCTCCCGTGCGCGATCTTGCAGCGAGTAGAGCAGGGCGCCGACCGCCAGGAAGGCGAGCCCCTTCATCATCGCGTGGTTGGCCAGGTGGAAGAAGCCTCCCGCCGCGCCGTTGGCGATGCCGTAGCCCACCGCGACGCCGAACCCGAGCAGCATGTAGCCCATGTGGCTGACGCTCGAGTAGGCGAGCAGCCGCTTGACCTGCGTCTGCCGCAGCGCCATCAGGTTGCCGACGATCATGTTGAGCGCGCCGAAGGCGAGGATCAGGGCGCCCCACGTGCTGGCCACCGGGGCCAGCGCCGCCGAGCGACCGCAGCATCGCGATCAGTCCCGCCTCGATCACCACGCCCGACAGCATCGCGCTGATGCCGCTCGGCGCCATCGAGTGGGCGTCGGGCAGCCAGGTGTGCAGCGGCACCAGCGCCGTCTTCACGCCGAAGCCGATCAGGAACAGGGCGCCGGCGGCGAGCAGCCCCGGGGTCGCGCCGGTTGACGACACGACGGCGAGGATCTCGGACAGGCGAGCGTGCCGGTGCGCCCGAAGACCAGCGCGATCCCGATCAGGACGAGCGCCGAGCCGACCGCCGACTGCACCAGGTACTTCACGCCCGCCTCGAGCGAGCCCTTCTGCTCGCGGTAGAACGCGACGAGCAGGAACGACGTGACGGCCATCGCCTCGAACCAGACCCACAGGTTGAATAGGTCGTCGGCGCAGCCGAGGCCGATCATCGAGGCGGCCATCGCGACCAGCAGGGCGTAGTACTTCTCCTCGCCCTCCTCGCCGGCGCATGTAGGGAATCGAGAAGAGCGAGACGACGAAGGTAAGCCCGAGGACGGTGGCGGCCAGCAGCAGGCCCACGCCGTCCATGCGGAGTCCGATCTCACCCGCCCCACGGACACCGGCGCCCCCGGGAGGACCGCCTGGCCGACGACCCACAGCGGGACGCCGCCGCCGCCAGCGTGAGCGCGGCCAGCCAGCGCGCCGGTGCCGCCGACCCCGCCACCCGCACCGCCGATGCGCCCCGACAGGTACACGACCGGCCGACGCCACCAGGGGCAGCGCCAGCAGCCAGATCAAGGCGGTACTCGCGTTCATGGTCCTTAGGCTCCTCCGAGCGCCAGGATGGCCAGCACGACGACCAGCCCGACGAGGATGGCCATCACGTTCCAGTTCAGGATCGCCGGCTGCGTGACGCGGAGCGACTCCGCCGCCGCCCTGCGTCGCCCGGACGACACCGCGGTTGATCGCTTCGAACCCGAAGTTGTGGCGGCGCCAGGGCCGCGAGGCCGCCCAGGGCGGCCGCGGCGTCCGGCGAGTCGGGCGCGCTGCCAGCAGCAGCAGGAGGCCGAGGGCCACGACGAGCAGGGCGATCCCGGTCGCCGGTGCCGTCGCGATCTGCGTGAGGAGCGCCGCCGTGGAGACCACGGCATGCTCGCCGTGCGCCTCGGGTAGCGCGCTGCCGAGGAAGTCGCAGAAGCTCCCGGCCAGGAGCCACGTGGTGAGCGTGCCGCAGCGCGAGCGGCACCAGCGCGACCTTCATGGCGGGACCGGCGTCGTGGACGTGCCCGTGCGCCGCGGGACTCGCCGTAGAAGACCATCGAGACGAAGCGCAGCGTGTAGAGCGCCGTCAGGCCGGCGCCGACCAGCATCACCACCCAGGCCCACACCGGGCCGCCCTTCGTGGCCGACCTCGAGCACCAGCTCCTTGCTCCAGAAGCCGTTCACGATCGGGATGCCGGCCAGGGCGAGCGCGCCGATGATCATCACGACCCGCACGAGCGGCATCTGGCGTGCCCAGCCCGCCCATCTGGCGCATGTCGCGCGTGTGCGACGGCGTGGATGACCGCGCCGGCCGACAGGAAGAGCAGCGCCTTGAACACCGCGTGGCTCAGCAGGTGGAACTGGCTGGCGAACACGCCGCCGGCCCCGATCGCGTACACCATGTAGCCGAGCTGGCTGACCGTCGAGTGCGCCAGCACCCGCTTCAGGTCGTTGGACACGATCGCCATCAGCGCCGCCATCAGCGCCGTGACGGCACCGACCACGATGACCGCGAGGCGCCAGTCCGGCACGGCCTCGAAGGCGGGGTAGAAGCGCGCCAGCAGGTAGACGCCGGCGTTCACCATCGTCGCCGCGTGGATCAGGGCGCTGATCGGCGTGGGCGCCTCCATCGCGTCGGGCAGCCAGGTCTGGAACGGGAACTGCGCCGACTTGGCCGCGGCGGCGATCAGGAAGCCGAACGCCATCAGCGCCAGCACGTTCGCGGGCAGCGCCGTTCGGGTTGGCGAGGAAGGTCGGCACGTCGTAGGTGCCCTGGTAGACGTAGAGGAGCAGGGCGCCGCGCCAGCAGGCCGACGCCGCCGATCTGCGTCATGATCAGCGCCTTGATGCCGGCCGCCACCGCCTTCGGGTCGTCGTTGTAGAAGGAGATGAGGGCGTACGAGCAGAGCGCCGTGATCTCCCAGAACACGAAGACCAGCAGCAGGTTGCTCGAGAGGACCAGGCCGACCATCGCGCCGATGAAGAACAGCACCAGCGCGTAGTAGCGGCCGAGCTGCCGCTCGCCGCGCATGTAGTCGACCGAGAAGATCACCGCCAGGCTGCCGATGACCGTCGCGACGACCGCGAGGAAGACCGCCGAGGCCGTCGGGCAGGAACGTCAACGCCCCGAACGCCGAGCCCAGCGCGGCAGCCGAGGACGTTGGCCTCGGTCCGCTGCGGGATCATCGCCACGGCGGCGACGCCGCCGGCGAGCGCGAAGACCACCGCCAGCGCGTGCTGCAGCGCCGGGCGCGCGGTCGCGCACGAGCCAGACGACCAGCGGCGCCGAGCCACGGGATGGCGATCGAGAGAATCGCGAGCGTCGCAATCGATGGCATCGGCCTACCTCCGCAGCGTCGACAGCGCCTGGAGGTCCAGGGTGCCGAACTGCCGCCGCACCTGCACCGCGAACGCGAGGGCCACGACCGAGACGATCGTGTCGGCGACGATCACCGTGAGCGCCAGCGCGGCGCCGGTCTGCACGCTGGCCCGACAGCTGGCCCGCCAGCACCATGCGCGAGCATGCGCGCCCTTGACGATGCACCTGGATGCCCGACGACGACCTTGATCAGGTTGCGCGTGACCAGCAGCCCGGCGAGGCCGATGCCCGAGCAGCCCGAGCACGGCCACCGCCGACCAGCACGCGGAAGCGAGAGCGTCATCACTGCTTCTCCTTGCGCGCCTGCGGCCGCCCCTCGGCCAGCAGCCCGAGCACGCCGAGCACGCCGCCGATGATCAACACCACCTGCAGCAGGACGTCGAGCGCCCGCTGCTCCCAGAGCACCGTCGCGAAGGGCGCCTCGGGGACCGGGCCGGCCGGCGTGCGGAGTCCGGGCAGGGCCATCCAGGCGCCGAGGCGCGATCGCGCCGAGCGCGACGAGCCAGGCGAGCGGCCGGGGCACGAGCGCCCGCAGGTCGAGGCGCCTCTTCGCCCGCGATGTTGATGGCGAAGACGAACAGCACGGTGACCAGGCCGGCGCCCGACGCTCAGCTCGATGACGGCCACCTCGGGCGCGCCGAGGCGGTACATCATGAGCGCCGTCAGCGCGCTCGCCGCCGCCAGCCAGAGGGCCGACAGCAGCAGGCGCGCGACTCCGGACGGCCTGGAGCGCACACACCAAGGTGGCTGCCACGATCAGCAGATCGAACATGGAGATCCCTTGAGGAGAATGAGGCTGAACCTGCGCTTCCCGCGGGGGCCTGTTGACGAGCGCCGCTGGCACGTCAACGGACGCGACCCGGCGACTGACGGGGACCGGACAACGGCAGACGGCAGGAGGATCCAGCAGCCTTCCCGCGACGACAGCCACGACGTGCCAATCGAGACGATGAGGCCAATCCGAAACCGCGAAAAATGAGTAGTGGCCGAAGTCACTCGACCCGCGTCCGTCCGGTGGATATTCTCACCGATCTGGCCGGTAAAGGACAAGTCCTTTTGTGAAACCCTTCACAAGAGCGAAAGAGTTTCAGGTGCGGGCCTTCACAGCGCCAGGCAGGCGCGGCGACCGGCGGCGGGTGTCGAGGAACGCGGCCAGGCGCGTCCCGCGGCCTACGATGCGCGCGAGAGGTGGAGCCGCACTTCGAGGCGCGGCCCCTTCACGGTCGCGACGCCGAACTTGTTCTCGTAGTCCTTGAACACGAGCCGCTCCGGCGTGTCGTCACCCGCTCGAGGTACTTGTCGAGGTTCTTCTGCAGGAACGCCATCGCCTGGCCGCGGCGAGGGCGTCGGGTACTGCACGACGAGCAGCGTGGAGTTGCCGGACTGGTCCTTGTAGTCGGCGGCCACCCCGGTGACCCGTCCCTTCTGCTGGAGGATGTCACCGTCGCCGAGCGTGTAGAGCGACTGCAGGGCGAACGGCCCGCGGAACAGGCGCTCCGACCCGGCGAGCCGGCCCGCCGCCGGCAGAGCTTTCAACTCGGCGGGTGGCACGTCGGCGGACAGGCGGCGAGGCGATGGCGGCGCCGAACCGGACGAAGTCGGGCACGAGCCCCTCGGCGCCCGACAGGTTGTTGATCGTCACGTAGTAGCGGTGGCGCTGACGAACATCAGCTGGTGGCGGTTGACCGTGTGGCGCTCCGTGAAGGAGGCGTCGCGCGTTTCCTTGCCGCACTTCATCAGGTAGATGCCGGTCGCGGCGACCGGGTCGGCCATCCGGTAGATCTCGACCGCCACCTCGTCGCGCGCCGTTGCGGTACTTCTGCAGCGTCAGCTGGTCGAAGCCGAACTCGAGGAACAGCTCGGCGCCGCCGTCGATGTAGCCGTAGAGGTCGGCCTTGGTGAAGACGCGCGGCGTCGCCGGTCTTCTTCCACCCGGCGACCGCCGCCTCGGCGGGCAGCAGCGCCGGCGTCGCCGGCCGGCCTTGCGCCTGGGCGACGGCGACCGGAGGCGGTTCCAACGCAGGAGGAGCGCGCACGACGCACTCCAACGCCAATCATCCGGCATGCGGCTGCTCCAGGTCGACTGCATCGGCATTCCGTCAGCGGCACGTCGGCGTCGCCTTCCGTCATCGCGACGACCTTCACGACCTGCATCTTCTCCTGCCGCGACCACGCCGAGGCCGAGCGTCTCCGCGTAACGCAGGTACTCGGTGACGCGCGGGCTCTCGTTGACCGTCACGCCCATCTCCTTGCGCTTGGCGTTCAGCTCCTAGTGGCACAGCATGTCGAGCGCGAACGGGTCGGTGGCGAAGTAGAGCGAGTGGTTGTCGTAGACGAACTGCGCGTTCTTGTCGGGGCCGCCGTCGTACTGCGCGCGCAGGCCGTCGGTGATGTTCAGCGCGAGCTTGTCGCGCAGCACCGGGGCGGCCAGCACCTCGGTGCTCGCCTTGAGCGCCGAGCGGCGCGTGCAGGCGGCCGACGTTGCAGAGCGCCCCGTAGCCCAGGTTCTTGGTGGCCATCGAGATCGACGGCGCCGGTGTTCTTGTAGGCGGCGACGTTGATGATCCGCGTCAGCTTCTTCGTCAGCAGCTTGCCGAAGTACGAGTACTCGCCGTTGAACACGTGCTGGTTCAGGTAGAACTCGTCGTTCTGGTAGCCCTTGACGCCCTTGCCGACGACGCCCTTCACGTAGTAGTAGACGTCCTTGTCGAAGTTGTCGATCGACACGTGGTTGCCGTCGGGCCCCCGCCACTTGTTCCCCGTCTCGTCCATCGTCTGCAGTCCTTCGATGGCGATGCCGGGGAAGCGCTCCTTCGTGAAGCCGGCGTCGGTCAGCATGTAGTCGAAGCGGTCCCAGATGACGATGTTCGACTTCGGGATGCCGTTGTCCACGAGCCACTTGATGACGGCGTCCACGACCTCGGGCCGGGTGTTGATGAGGGGCGGGCCGACGGGGTTCACCTTGATGCCGACCACGTCGCGCGGGATCGATGAGGAGCCGGAAGCTCTCCTTCGAGGTTCTTGCCGGTCAGGGTCGTCATGCCCCTTCTCGACCATCTCGGCGATCACCTTGCCGTCGAACGTCTCGCCGACGAGCGAGCGCTTGTCGGTGACCTTGACGACCTTGCCGGGGAACGGGCCCGGGCAGCGAGCGGGGCGTCTTCGGCACCTTCATGAAGTCGGCGATGTTGGTCTCGACCGGCGCGGCGGCTGGCCGGCGTCTGGCCGAAGGCCGGGCCGGCGAGCACGAGGCCGCCCGCCGTCACGGCGGACGCGGCGCCGATCGTCTTGACGAACTCGCGCCGGCTGACGAGCGTCGACGTCGAGGAGCGGTAGCGCTGTCACTGGATCACGGTCAGCCGCCTTGCGCATCACGGGCAGCGCCGCGCTCGCTCGGCTCTGCCACGGTACGACCTAGCCGCGTCGCGGCGCGGCCGGGCAGGATGAACTGGTTCGTCTTCGATCGCGTCTCGCCGACGCTCGTCACGTAGACGGCCGGGCGGTCCTTGACCGGGCACGCGTACTCGCAGGCGCCGCAGCCGATGCACCGCTTGGCGTCGACGTGCGGCCGGCGCACCGTCTTCGGCTGGCCTCGGCGTCCAGCACGTCGGCGGTCGACGAGGTAGATGGCCTTGGGCGACGTGGGGCACCACTCCTCGCAGACGATGCAGTCGGTGGCCATCGCCCAGGGGAGGCAGCGGCCCTGGTCGTAGAAGGCCGTGCCGATCTTGATCGGGCTCCGCCTTCGCCGTGGCGGCCGCGGCCGGTTCCGGCGCGGCCTTTCCCAGCTTCTCCGCGCTCGGTGATTTCCCAGATCGCGCCGGTCGGGCAGACTGGCCGCACAGGACGCAGTTCGGCTCGCAGTAGCCGACGCGCGGCACGAGCACCGGCGTCCACAGCGCCTCGAGGCCGGCCTCCATGAACGTCGGGTGCAGGGCGTTGTTCGGGCACACCTTCATGCACTCGCCGCAGCGGATGCACCGCTCGAGGAAGTGCAGCTCGTCGAGTGCGCCCGGCGGGCGAATGAGCCGCGAGTCGGCCTCGACCGCCAGGCCCGTCGTCGAGCGCAGCAGCGGGACGAGCGCGGCGCCGGCCGCGAC
Organism: uncultured Acidobacteriota bacterium; assembly: GCA_963813585.1. Lineage (GTDB taxonomy): Bacteria > Acidobacteriota > Vicinamibacteria > Vicinamibacterales > Fen-181 > JARKSS01. The sequence continues at coordinate 3,491,478 of CAWEZL010000001.1, read as the reverse complement.
GCCGGTGAGCAGCTTGCGCCGCTGCAGCTGCGGCGTCTCGCGCATCGTCTTGCCGCCGAGGGCGGCGCGCCGAAGCGCGAAGCGCCATGCCGTGCGTGGGGCAGTCGGCCGACGCAGTTGAAGCACAGGTGGCACTCGGCCTTGTGCCACGCGGCGCCCGGGATCGGGTCGTCGCCGCCCTGGCAGTGCAGCAGGCACCGGTTGCAGTCGTCGCAGCGCGCTGGTGTCCTTCTGCAGGTGGAGCGAGCGACCAGCGCGACGCCGACGCCGAGCAGCGCGCCGAGCGGGCAGACGCGCGCGGCACCAGAAACGGGTGACGCGCAGGTTCAGCGCGAGCAGGCCGGCGAAGATCAGGCCGATGAAGATGCGCCTGCCGGAAGTGCGGCTGCTTGAAGGTGGCCAGCGTGCCCTGGAGGAGGAACTGCAGCGCGTCGCCGGCGAGGCGCACCGGGCCGCCAGGGGCTGTCGTAGAGGGCGTCGATCAGCGCTCCCGGTGGCGTAGTTGATCGCCGGGCAGGATCGACAGCGCCAGCGACCGGACCGTCAGCGGGATGGGATCCACGAGGCCGGCGACGAGCGACCCGAACAGCGCGGCCAGCAGCACCGCGGCCAGCACGTAGTACTTCGTCGGCCTGCCAGCGGCTTGTAGCGGTTCGACTCGAGGAGCGCCTTGCCGCGCTTCTTCTCCGACCTGCAGGCTGCCGAAGAAGTGGTTCGAGCGTGCCGAGCGGGCAGATCCAGCCGCAGAAGAACCGGCCGAGGAAGAAGGTGGGGACCAGGATGACCAGGCTCCACAGGAGCCCGCGATAGAGCGTGCCGGTCGAAAGGGCCGTCGTCAGCGCGGCCAGCGGGTCGGCCTCGAGGAAGATCGACACCGGCCAGGCGAGGCGGATGTCGCCCGTCGCGCCCTGGAACGATCCGGTGAACTCCGTCCGGAACAGCAGGAAGAGGAACGCGGCGAAGAACAGCGACCTGCGAGGCGCGGCGGAGAAGCGGCAACCTGGAATGAGTCTTCACGTTCGGAACCTGCTAGACCGGGACCACGCGGCTCCGGACCTCCTCGAAGTTCACCTTGCCCAGCCCGCGGGCCTGCGCGATGCGCAGGAACGGGAGGCGCTGGTAGATCGAGGTCCCACCAGGCCTTGGCCGCGTAGGCGTCGATCGCCACCGGGTCGGTGCCGGCGATCAGCGTCTTCTTGAACTCGACGTCGGCGAGGCTGCCCCCGGTCGGGCCGCCGCGCATCAGCACGCGGTACGCGTCCAGCGATCGTCAGCGTGGGGCGGGCGAACGCGAGCAGGTCGACCAGGCTCTCGTTGATCCGCTGGTGCAGGCGGCTGCGCTGCCCGCCGATGATGCCGTAGAAGTTCTTCATGCCGAGCGTGCAGCCGGTCAGGCTGTGGTGCTTCGCGATCGGCACGTTGATGATCTTGTCGGCGGTCGAGGAACGGCTCGAGCACCGGCCAGGTGGTCAGGACCTCGCCGCCCAGGTTCACCTCGCTTGAACCGCCGCTCCTCGGGCAGGATCACCTCGGCGCCGGCCGCCCGCGGCCGCAGCGGCGATCCCGCTGTGATCGAAGCAGACGCGCGCGTCGTTGCAGCTCACGTCGGTGACGATCACCTTGCGGGCGCCCGCCTCCTGGCAGAGGCGCACGACGGCGGCGACCAGCTCGGGGTTCGTGTTGGCCGCCTGCTCGGGCGCCCGGTCCCAGCCGATGTTCGGCTTGACGACGACGACGTCGCCGCGGGCGACGAATCGGCGGATGCCGCCCAGCTCGTCGAGTGCGCGGCGCGACCAGGGCCGCGGGCGAGTCGCCCTGCGCGACGACCAGCTCGGGGAGGCTCGGGTCGGCCGGCAACGCCCGTGCGGCGGTCCGCGACGCAGGACCGCGGGCTCGCTCGGGCGGCGCGCTGCGGGCGTGCAGCCACGCGCCGAGCGCCGGCGGTGGCGGCCGCGCAGGCCGCCGAGACGCAGCACGCGCAGCAGGAACTCGCGGCGGTCCGCGGCGGTAGGACGTTCAGCCACCATCACCGCACTCCAAGCGGGATCGGAAACGAAGGCACCGCGGGCACCGTAACGGGGGGGAGCGGGGCAACCGGGCGGGGGGCTCGGGAGTGCTATGGTACCACCAACCGGCGGAGATCTCGCCGGCTGGTTCATCGGCGAGGACTTCCACCACGACGGCTTCGGCACCCTCGGCCCTGTCCGACTACGTGGGCCGGTACTCCCAGCGCGTCAGTTGCACGTCGTGGCGCCGCTCGAGGTCGGCGATCGCCGGCGCCAGCCGTGCTTCGTCCGCCTGGTCGACGTACTGCGCCACGTAGCGCCGGCAGAAGGGGGCGATGTCCACCGTCCAGGGCCGACCGCGCCCGAGCGCGTCCTCGCGGATGATGTCGTTCAGGCGCCGCGCCGAGACCTGGCAACTGATGTTCGCCAGCGCCCAGGCCCGGGGCGTGAACCGGCGGCTGTCTTCCAGGAACCGCGACATCTGCGCCCCGATGCCCTTGCGCGTCAGCAGCACGCCGGTCTGCTCGTTGATGTAGGCCTTGGCCCCGACGTGCGCGTCGGCCATCATCGCCACCGGCGTGTCGGCGAACATGCTCTCGGTGACCGCCACGCACGACCCCTCGCGATCGCTGAACACCGCCGACACCCGGGCGTCGCACTGCAGTTGGGCCACGCGCTCGGGCGCGACGTTCAGCTCGAACTCCAGCTCCTGGCGAACGCCGAAGGCACGAGCCTCGCGCAGCAGGTCGCGCCACGTCCGATCCGGCAGGTTCCGGCCCACGAGCACCACCCGCAGGTCCCTCGGCATGTCGCGGAGCGCCTCCCACAGCAGCCAGTGGCGCTTGACTCGCAGCCACGTGGCCACCATCAGGATGTCGATCCGTCGGCCGGCGTGCGGCCTCGGGGTGTACTGCGACGGGTCGTTGAAGTCGCACGCGAGCAGCGGGACCGGCTCGATCACCGGGCTCAAGACCCGGTAGGCCTCGAGGTCGGCGTGGTTCGACACCCCGATGAACACCGGGTCGTCCGACAGGCCCGCGAAGTTGGCGAGCGCGGCATAGTGGGTCGGCGAGTAGGACGAGGCGCCGACCAGGGTGTACTCCGCGAGGAAGGCCCGCGCATCGTGGTGGGCGATGAGGCGCATCCAGTTGTACTCGAAGGCCGAGTACAGCACCCCCTTCTCACCGCCGGGGCCCGGGGCCTTGAGGAGCAGGCTGGTGGTCAGCGCCTTCTGCGACCGGAGGTCGCCGAAGTCGCCGTAGAAGCGCGACCAGCCGATCTTCCCGGCACGCCAGATCTCCGCCCCCGGCCCCGACAGGAACGGAGCCAGGGCCGCCTTCAGCCGGCGGCGGAGGCGGCGGCTCTGCGCGTGCTTGCAGGCGGCGGCCAGGTCCGTGAGCCGCTGCGGCAGGGTCCGGCGCGGCATCCGCGAGCGCGCCAGGAGGGCGAGCGCGACCGCCTCGCGGGCCGCCCGGCTGTTCTTCCCCCACCCGGCCAGCCGCGCGTGGGTGCGGATCTGCCAGGCCTCCCACGGCGCAGGGGATTCAGCCAGCGATTCCGGTTCGGACACCGCGGGGGCGGGGGCGTCCATGGGCGTCTATTCCCACCGCTCCCGGTAGAGCTTCGTCGCGCGATGCTCGGCCCGCAGCCGCTCGATCAGCTCCGGCATCCGCGCGTAGAGGCGCCGCAACGGCCGCGGCTTCGCCTTCGCCAGGGCGTAGGCGGCGATGAGGGGCATCGCAATGGTGCTGTCCGTGTAGCAGACGACGGTATTAGGCAGTTGCTCGGGGTCGATCTTGCCCCACGACACCGCCTCCGAGGGGGTCGCGCCCGAGAGGCCGCCCGTGTCGGGTCGCGCGTCGGTCACCTGGATGAAATAGTCATGCCCCTTTTCGTCGATGCCCAGCACCTCCTGCAACTGCGGCTCGGTCTGGAGCAGGAAGTTCTTCGGCGCGCCGCCGCCGAAGATCACGACCGCGCTCGGCCGGCCGCCCCGCTTCGTCTCGAGCACGACGGCCGCCGTCTCGGCGACGTCGATCGCCGGGTTGATGACCGGTGCCATCTCCGGACGCGCCGTCCACACGGCCGAGATGTTCATGCCGACCGTCGAGTCGCCCGGGCTCGGGGCGTAAATCGGGACGTCGCACTCGTGGCACGTCGCGAGCACGGGCGGGTCAATCCCGCGCGACCGCGCCGCCTCGAGCGCATGCGCCCCCACCCGGTGGTGCAGCTCGGATGTCCCCATCGTCTTGCGAAACTCGTCACGCAGCAGCGTCTTGTAGAGCCAGTCGTCGGTTTCGAGCAGGACCTTCTGGTCGAACAGCACGTCGTAGATCCGGATGATCCCCTGCCTCCGCAGCTCGACGTCGGCCGCACCGCTCGCCATTTGGGCCGTGGAGCGGAAGAGAGGGTAGCCGAGCGTGAAGTGCAGGTCGTGGTAGAGGTTCGCCCCCGTCGACGCGATGTAGTCCACGAAGCCCGCGCGAATCAACGGCACCAGCACCGGCCCGAGGCCGGCCGGCGTCAGGGCCCCTGCAAGGGTGACGCCGACCGTGGCGTCCTCCTCGAGCAGTCTGACGAACACCTGGCACGCCTCGCGGAGCCGCGCCCCGTTGTAGGCGTTGAAATAGGTGTCGATCAGGTGGGTCACTTCCACGCCGCGTTCGAGCGGCGGGTGCGACATCCTGCGGTGCGGGTCGAGGATGCTCATCGCTTCACTGTAGCATTCTCCTCACGGCCGCGCGGCGGCGAGGGCGTGCTGGAGAACCCCGATGCGACGCTGCCACGTGGCCAGCAGCACGAGGCCGATCGAGACGAGGCCGACCGACAGCCCGAGCCACAGCCCCACCACCCCCCACCCCCACGCGAACGTCAGTGTGTAGCCGAGGGGCAGGCCGACCAGCCAGTGGCCCACCAGGTTCGAGATCATGGGCGTGCGGGTGTCACCCAGGCCCCGGAGGATGCCGGTCGTGACCCCCTGCAACCCGTCGAACACCTGGAACACCCCGGCCACCAGCAGCAGGCGGGCGCCGAGGGCGATCACGGCGTCGTTCGTGGTGAAGGCGCGGAACAGCGGCCCGGGGGCAAGGATGAACACGGCGGCGGCCACGGCCATGAACCCGACCCCGAGGGTGAGGGCCGCGCGACCCGCGGCACGCGCGCCGGCGGCGTCGCCGCGCCCCACGGCGTGGCCGACGCGCACGGCTCCGGCCGACGCGACGCCCAGCGGCACCATGAAGGTGAGACTGGCCAGGTTCAGCGCGACCTGGTGCGAGGCGAGCGACACGGGGTCGAGCCGGCCGGCCAGGGCGCTGGCGGCGGCGAACACGGCCAGCTCGAGCGTCACCTGGGTCGCGGCCGGGAGGCCGAGCCGAACAAGCCGGACCAGCTGCGCCCACCCGGGTATCCAGCTCACCGTGAACAGGCTCACGTGGTGCGTGCGGTCGTAGTGAAGGACCGCGCCCGCCAGGAACGCCGCCATGTAGATCCGTGCGATCAGCGTGGCGAGGCCCGAGCCGGCGGTGCCCATGGCCGGCAAACCGAAGTGGCCGTACACCAGCGCCCAGGCGCCGAACGCGTTGACCAGGTTGGCGGTCAGCAGCGCGATCGTCACCGGCTTCACGATCGCGAGCGCCTGCAGGTACCGGCGGAAGGCCGCGTAGCAGATGAGTGGCGGGAGGCTCCACACGAGCACGCGGAGGTAGGGCACGGCGAGCCCAAGCACCTCGCCCGACAACCCCCAGGCCGGTAGCAGTTCGATGCCGACCAGGACAAGGGCCGTGAGCACCGGCGCCACCAGCAGGCCGAGCGCCAGGCCGTGGAGCAGCCAGCGGTGGCACTGGTCGAGCCGGCCCGCCCCGAACGCCTGCGACACCAGCGTCTCGAGGCCGAGCAGCAGGCCCATCCCGAAGATCGCCACCGCCTGGAAGAGGATGCTCCCGACGCCGACCGCGCCGATGGCCGCCGGTCCGAGCGGGCCGACCACGATCGTGTCGACGATGGCCATCGACACCCAGCCGACCTCGGCCAGCACGACCGGCCCGGCCAGGGCCAGCATCCCCCTCCATTCCCGCCGAAATGTCACGGCGTGGCAGTGTACACGATGCGTATATGATTCCCCGCGAGGAGGCCCGATGAAGCCATTCGTTGGGGTAACGCTCGTGTGTGCCGTGCTCGGCGCAGGGGCTTGCGGGACAGGGGAGACCGACGCCGCGCGCACGGCGCAGGCCCCGGCGGTCGCCGCGGCAGCCGTGACGCCGCCGGCTATCGATGGCCAGGCCGTGCTCGAGCACACCAAGGTGCTGGCGTCCGACGAGTACGAGGGGCGCAAGCCGGGGACCAAGGGCGAGGATCTGACCATTGCCTACATCGCCGACCAGTTCAAGAAGGCCGGGGTCGAACCGGGGAATCCCGACGGCACGTACCTGCAGAAGGTGCCGATGGTCGGCATCAAGGCCGACCCCCACACCGCGCTGGTCTTTCGAAAAGGTGCACGGCAGCAGCGCCTGCGCTTCCGCGACGACGTCGTGGCATGGACGAAGCGCGTGACCGACCAGGTGTCGCTGCGGAACTCGGACGTGGTCTTCCTGGGCTACGGTGTGCAGGCGCCCGAGTTCCAGTGGGACGACTACAAGGGGGTCGATCTCGAGGGCAAGACCATGGTCGTGTTGATCAACGACCCGCCGGTGCCCGACCCGTCCAACCCGTCGGTGCTCGACCCGAAGGTCTTCGGCGGCAAGGCGATGACCTACTACGGGCGCTGGAGCTACAAGTACGAGGTGGGGCAGAAGATGGGCGCCGCCGGTGTCCTGATCGTCCACGAGACCGAGCCGGCCGCGTACCCCTTTGCCGTCGTCCAGGGCAGGGTCGCGGAGCAGTTCGACCTGGTGACCCCCGACAAGAACTTCAGCCGGCCGGCCGTCGAGGGGTGGATCACGCTCGACCGGGCGAAGGCGCTGTTCGCAATGGCGGGGCAGGACTTCGACGCGCTGAAGAAGGCCGCCGCGACGCGCGCGTTCAAGCCGGTGCCACTCGGCGTCACCGCCTCGATGACGCTCCGCAACACGATCCGCACGATCGACTCGCACAACGTCGTCGGGAAGGTGATCGGCAGCGACCAGGCGCTCAGGGGCGAGTACGTCATCTACACGTCGCACTGGGACCACTTCGGGATTGGCGAGCCGGTCGACGGCGATCCCGTGTACCACGGCGCGCAGGACAATGCGACCGGCATCGGCGGCCTGGTCGAGTTGGGACGGGCCTTCTCGGCGACGGCGCCGCGCCCGAAGCGGTCCGTCCTGCTGCTCGCGGTGACCGCCGAGGAGCAGGGGCTGCTCGGCTCGGAGTACTACGCCGCCAACCCGCTCTACCCGCTGGCGAAGACGCTGGCGGTCGTCAACATGGACTCGCTCAACGTCCACGGGCGCACCCGCGACATCAACGTGACCGGGTACGGGAACTCGGATCTCGACGGCTACGCCGACCAGGTGGCGGCCTCGCAGGGACGGGTGGTCCGGCCCGATCCGAAGCCCGAGCAGGGCGGCTACTACCGGTCGGACCACTTCCCGTTCGCCAAGCGGGGCGTGCCGGCGCTGGCGAGCGGCGGCGGCGTCGAGTACCTCGGCAAGCCCGAGGGCTGGGGCCTGAGAATCCAGGACGAGTACACGGCGAACGACTATCACAAGCCGTCAGACAACGTCCGGCCCGACTGGGACATGAGCGGGGCGGCCGAGGACCTGCAGGACTACTGGCTGGTGGGCTACCGGGTCGCGCAGGCGGACGAGTACCCCGCGTGGGCGCCGGGCAATGAGTTCCGGGCCCTGCGAGAACGGATGCTGGGAGGGAAGTAGCCGGATGCGCTACCGGCCTGGCGTCCTGGAGCAACTGTTGAAGCACGGCGTGCGGCCGCATGACCGCACGCCGCCGGCGCTGGTGCGCGCGTTCCTGAACGACCTGTATCGGTGCGAGCTGCGGCGGCTGCGCGGGCGCCTGCTCGCCGGCGAGATTGCGAAGCCGGACTACTCGGGGCACGTGGTCCGGCTTCGCGGGCGCTACGCGCTGCTGTCGCTGCCGGTGCGGCTCTGGGCCGAGGACGAGGCTGGGGGCTGAGGGGGGAACGATCCCTATTTCACGGCCGTCATCTGGCTGCAGGAGGCGGCCGGCGCGGCGTAGCTGCCGGATCGGATCGCCTTCAGGAAGTCGGCGGCGAGAGCCGCGTAGCCGGTGTCGTTCGGGTGGAAGCCGTCAGACGACAGGTAGGTGCGGCTGGTGTACCGGCTGTCGCACTGGAGGTCCACGACCGGGATGCCCTGCGCCGCCAGCGGGTTGATCACCTGCGTGCTGATGCCCACCGACGCCTTCTGCAGCAGTCTCCGCCGGCTCGAGCTGTAGCCCGACGAGAACGGCATGGCCCCCATGTTCGGCAGGTTGGCGGCGACGATGCGGGCCGACGGCGCCCGGCTCCGGATGCCGTCGAGCAGCGTCTTGAAGTCGTCGCCGAACGCCCGGATCTGCTGATCGAGGTACGCCGTGGGGTCGGAGCCGCCGGCCCCGCCACCAACCGCGGCGCTGAACGTGTTCACGTCGTTCGCTCCCGCGAAGATCGTGACCAGCGTGGCCGTGCGCGGGACGAACGGCATCTCCTGCTCGATGAAGTTGCCGGGGATGGTCCGGCCGTACTGCTCGCCGAGCGTCTGGATCCGCTGGCTCAGCACCGCCGCGGGGAGGCCGAGGTTGGTCAGTTCGACCGTGGAGCCCTGGCCCCGCAGGTCGCGCACGATCCGCGGCACGTACCCCATCCCGTTGGGGCAGTCGGTGAAGGGCATGCACGGGACGCTCGACCCCACACCGGCGGCGTCGCTGGCGCCGACCGCGGCGTAGACGACGGCCGAGCCAGCCGAGGGGGGCGGGCTCGGGGACGCCGGGTTGGAGTCGGCGCCGCAGGCGCCCAGGAGCAGGGCGGCGGCAAGGGCGAGGATTGGCAGAATGGGTATCGGGCTCGGTCGCTTCATGCTCATCAGTTCGACAAGGACTCCCTAATCGTATCGGATCCAGGAGGGCGCACAGCCAGAGCGGGAGCCGGGGGCGGCTCGCCGTGTACAATGTGCGGCTCGGAGGACGGTTTGCCGAAGGATCCGGAGAAGACGACACACGAGCCGTCGCTGTTCGACCTGTCCGACTATGTGAACGAGCCGTCCGCGCTGGCTTCCACCTGGCCGCCTCGGCCGCCCGTCCCGCGTTCGCCGGGCTCGCCGCCGCCGCCGGCGCCGCCGGCTGGGGGCGGCAGTGGCCGTGGAGGCGACGAGGTGGTCGCGCTGCACGAGGCAGCGCAGAGCCGGTACCTCAACTACGCGCTCTCGGTCATCACGTCGCGGGCCCTGCCCGACGTCCGCGACGGGCTCAAGCCGGTCCAGCGCCGCATCCTCTTCACGATGTGGCAGCAGAACCTGACCGCCGACGTCAAGCACCGCAAGTGCGCCAAGGTGGTCGGCGACGTCATGGGCAGCTACCACCCCCACGGCGACGTGGCCCTGTACGAGACCCTGGTGCGGATGGCCCAGCCCTTCTCGCTGCGCTACCCCCTGGTGGACGGGTCCGGCAACTTCGGCTCCCTCGACGGCGACGCGGCCGCGGCGATGCGCTACACGGAGTGCCGGCTGGCGCGGATCAGCGACGAGCTGCTCGAGGAGATCGACTCGGACACGGTGCCGTTCCGCCCCAACTACGACAGCACGAAGAGCGAGCCAACGGTGCTCCCGTCCCGGCTGCCGAACCTGCTGGTGAACGGTGCCACGGGCATCGCGGTCGGCATGGCGACCAGCATTCCGCCGCACAATCTGGCCGAGGTCTGCACCGCGCTGGTGAAGCTGCTCGACAACCCCGACCTCAGCAGTGTGCAGCTGTGCCGCTACGTGAAGGGGCCCGACTTCCCGACGGGCGGCCAGATCCTCAACACGCCGGACGAGCTGCAGGAGATCTACAAGACGGGCAGCGGCGCGATCCGCGTGCGCGGCACCTGGGAGGAGGGGCCGGCGACGCGCGGGAGCCGGACGATCTACATCACCAGCGTGCCGTACATGGTGAACAAGTCGCAGCTGGTGGAGCGGATCGCCGAGGTGGTGTTGAGTCGGCGCCTGCCGGCCCTGCTGGACGTGAAGGACGTGTCGGCCGAGGACGTCCGGGTGGCGCTCGAAATCAAGCGCGAGGCCGACCCGAAGATGGTCCTGGCCTACCTCTTCCGCCACACGCCGCTCCAGAGCAACGTCCCGGTCAACCTCACCTGCCTCATCCCCACCGAGAACCCCGAGGTCTGCCGCCCCGACCGCCTCGACCTCAAGTCGATGCTCTGGCACTTCCTGCACTTCCGGCTCGAGGTCGTGACCAGGCGGCTCGAGCACGAGCGCGGCGCGCTGCAGAAGCGAATCCACATCCTCGAGGGGCTCGACAAGGTCTTCGACGCGCTCGACGAGATCATCCGGATCATCAGGAAGTCGGAGGGGAAGCAGGACGCGGCGGCACAGATCATCAAGCGCTTCGGCCTCGACGCCGAGCAGACCGACGCGATCCTCGAGCTGAAGCTCTACCGGCTGGCCCGCCTCGAGATCCTCGTCATCCGCAAGGAGCTGGAGGAGAAGCGAAAGCGGGTGCGGCAGATCGTGGCGCTGCTCAAGGACGAGGCGAGCCGCTGGAAGATGGTGCGCGAGGAGATCCTCGCGGTGCAGCGGCAGTACGGGGGCGCGAAGACGGACCGCCGCCGCAGCCTGATCGAGGCCGCCGGCGAGGAGGCGGAGTACAGCGCGGACGACTTCATCCAGGACGAGGACAACGTCGTCCTCGTGTCGCGCGACGGGTGGGTGAAGCGCCAGCGCGAGGTGCGCGACCTCGCGACAACCCGGCTGCGCGAGGGGGACCTGGTGATGACGGCCCTGGCCGCGAGCACCCGGGCGGGCGTGGTGTTCCTGACCAATTTCGGCGTGGCCTACACGGCGCGGGTGGTCGACCTCCCCGCGACCACCGGCTACGGCGAGCCGATCCAGCGCTTCTTCAAGTTCAGGGACGGCGAGAAAGTGGTCAACGCCTTCAGCCTCGACCCGCGCGCGGTGGGGAAGATCGAGGCGCCCGAAGGGGAGGCGCCGCCGGTTCACGCGGTGGCGGCGACGAGCGACGGCTTCAGTTTTCGCTTCGGCCTCGCGCCGTTCGTCGAGCCGAGCACGCGTGCCGGCCGCCGCTATGCACGGCCCGCCGAGGGCGTCGAGGTGGTGGGGGTGTCGCTCGTCGAGGGCGGCGAGACGGTGATCGCGGTCACCGAGCGGGCGCGGGCCATGCTGTGCAAGGCCGAGGAGATCAACTTCCTCTCCGGCCCCGGGAAGGGCGTCATCCTGATCAAGATCGCGCCGGGGGAGGATCGCGTCCTCGGCTTCATCGCGTCGAAGGGTGACCGCGACCTGCTGACGGTCGAGACCAACCGGGGTGCCGCGCAGACGGTCTCGACTGCGAAGTACGAGGTGACGGGACGCGGCGGCCGCGGGCGCGAGCTGTTGCAGCGGGGCCAGTTCACGCGGATCATCTGGCCGCCGGCCGAATTGCCGGCGCCGCTGGCGTAGCGCCGGCCTCCGTGCCGACGAACGAGGGATCGGGGACGGAACGGGAGAACGGATGTGAGCTGGGACGTCCTGGGGGTTGGTGCGAACTCGGTGGACCTCGTCCACGTGCTGCCCGCGTTTCCCGAGCCCGAGGGATGGCGCTCGAAGATGCGGATCGAGCGCCGGCTGGTGCACTGCGGGGGCCAGGCGGCGACCACCACGGCGGCCTGCGCCCGGCTCGGCCTGCGCGCCAAGTACGTCGGCGTGACCGGCGACGACGAGCGCGGCGCGCGGGTGCGAGCGGTGCTGACGTCGCGCGGGATCGGCGTGGACGGCCTGGTCGTGCGGAAGGATGCCGCCAACCAGTTCGCGGTGATTCTGATCGACGAGAAGAGCGGCGAGCGGGCCGTGCTGTGGGAGCGCGACGCGGGCCTGTGCCTGCGGCCCGAGGAAATGCCCTGGGCGGCGCTCGACGCCGCACGCCTGCTGCACGTGGACGACGTGGACCAGGATGCGGCGATTGCGCTGGCAGCGCGGGCGCGGGCGCACGGGCTGGTGGTCACGAGCGACCTCGACCGGGCGGACGGCCGCGCCGAAGAGCTCATCGCAGCCGTGACGGTGCCGGTGTTCACCGACGGCCTGCCCCAGGCACTGACCGGACTCGACGACCGCGAGGCCGCGCTCCGGAAGCTGCGCCGCCCGCACCACCGGCTGCTCTGCGTGACGCTCGGGCAGGCTGGCGCGCTCGCCCTCGAGGGGGACCGCCCGATCCTCTCGCCCGGCGTGCACGTCGAGGCCGTGGACACGACGGGCGCCGGCGACATCTTCCGGGGCGGCCTGATCCTCGGCTTGCTCGAGGGGTGGGACACCGCGCGGACGTTGGCATTCGCCAACGCCACGGCCGCCCTGTCCTGCACGCGCCACGGCGCCCTCGACAGCGTTCCGTCGCTCGGCGAGGTCGAAGCGCTGCTGGCCATTCCACGATAGACGAGGCTCACCTCGGGTGATCGAAGCGGCTCGCGTTCGGGATCAGGTCGAAGTAGAGGCGTTCGGGGACCTTCGAGTGCCAGTGGCCCGTCCCGACGGCGGCGCCGATCATGCCGGCGAGGATTGCGCCGACGCCCCACGCGACGGCCCTGGCCGTGACGGTGCGGCGGCCGGCGGTCAGGTCGAGGGCGCCGGCTGCGGGGCAGACCGCGACGCACTCGAGGCAGCCGGTGCACTCGGGCGAGTGGATCGCCCGGAGGCGATCCACCGGGAGCAGCGAGGGACAGGCCTTCGCGCACTTCGCGCAGTCGATACAGGCGTCCGGGTCGCGGCGGATGACGCTCGGACTGGCGAGCGAGACCAGGCCGAGCAGCGCCCCGTAGGGGCAGAGGTAGCGGCACCACGGGTTCTTGGCGAACACGGACCACACCGCCAGCACGAGGAGCACGATCGCGCCGACCTGGCCGAGGTGGCGGAAGAAGTTCAGCATCTTCACGTCGGCGATGATGCCGTAGGGGCTTTCCAGGAAGGCCTGGATGGCTGCGGCCGACATCCCCAGCACCGCCCAGAGGAAGAAGCCGAGAAGCAGGTACTTCAAGCCGCGCAACGGAACGTCGAGCCAGCGCGGCAGCACCCAGGTCCGGCCGAACAGCTCGCGGCCGCCCTGCCAGAGCCACTCCGACAGCGTGCCGACGGGACACAGCCAGCTGCAGAAGGCCTTGCGGAACACGAAGGCGATGGCGAGGAACGCCACGAGGAGGACCAGTGCGGCCGGGTGCAGCGCCGGCATCGAACCGGTGCTCGCCAGGTACTTGAGGTTCATCAGGCCGGCGATCGGCAGGTACCCCTCGACACCCGGCGGGCGCGACGCGAAGATCGTCTCACCCCCGCTTTCGTAGAACCGGACGAAGGCGTAGAACCGTGCCCCGATCCACAGGTTGAGCAGCAGGAACGCGCCCTGGACCGATCGGCGGATCGCCTGGGACCTGTCGGCGCGGCGGTGGGTGAATGTCCGCCTGGCCCGCCTCGGCTTTCGCACGGGGGACGCAGGCGTCGCCCCAGCCGTGGCGGATCGGTGGAACGTCAAAGGTACGCTAGAGTAGCGCGCTGGCTCCACGCTGGTGTTCCTCTCCGATAGGATCGGGGAGCGCGTCCGGCGCCCGTTATGACGGAGATCATGGCCTCCTCCTACACCGCCAAAGACATCACGGTCCTCGAGGGCCTCGAACCCGTCCGCAAGCGCCCGGGCATGTACATCGGCGGGGTCGGCGCGGCCGGCCTGCACCACCTGGCCTGGGAGATCCTCGACAACGCGATCGACGAGGCGATGAACGGCTACGCCTCGACCATCCAGGTGACCCTGCACCGCCGACGGCTCCTCGCTGACGATCTCCGACGACGGACGCGGCATCCCGGTGGACAAGCACCCGCAGACCAGGAAGAGCGCGCTCGAGGTCATCTTCACCGTCCTGCACGCCGGCGGGAAATTCGACCAGACAGCTACAAGACCGCCGGCGGCCTCCACGGCGTCGGCGCGAGCGTCGTCAACGCGCTGTCGAAGGAACTCGTGGCCACCGTCAGGCGCGACGGCGCCCTCTGGGAGCAGCGCTTCAAGCAGGGCAAGCCGGTCGGGCCGATCAAGCAAGCTGGGCCCGGCGCGGGGCACCGGCACGACCGTCTCCTTCCACCCCGACCCGACCATCTTCCCGAAGATCGAGTTCGAGCCGTCGGTCATCCGCGAGCGGCTCGAGACGGCGAGCTACCTCCACAAGGGGCTGAAGGTCGTGTTCGACGACGAGTCGAACGGGAAGCAAGGAGGTGTTCGAGCACCAGGAAGGACTGGTCGACTTCCTTGCGAAGACGGTCGGGCGCCCGCGGCCTCAAGCCGGTGCACGAGGTCGCCCTTCACCCTCTCGCGCGAGAACGGCCTGCGGCTCGAGGTCGTCCTCCAGTGGACCGAGGCCACCGACGAGCAGCTGCAAGAGCTACGTGAACGGCATCCCGACCGGGTCGGGCGGCACGCACGAGTACGGCCTGCGGGCCGGGCTCGGCAAGGCGGTGCGCAACTACATCGAGACGCACAACCTGTCGCCCAAGGGTGTCACGCTCACCGCCGAGGACATCCGCGAGGGGATGGTCGGGATCCTCAGCGTGTTCATGCCGGAGCCCGCAGTTCCAGGGACAGACCAAGGACCGGCTGAACAACCCGGAGGTGCTCGTCGGCGATCGACTCGATGGTGCGGCCGACGCTCGAGCAGTGGCTGAACGAGAACCGGACGGTGGCCGAGGCGATCGTCGGGCGCATCATCCTGGCCGCCCGCGCGCGCGAGGCGAGCCGGGCGGCGCAGCAGGAGGTGTCGCGCAAGACGGCCACCTCGAACCGCCTCACCCTGCCGGGCAAGCTGAGCGACTGCACGTCATCCAGTCGCCCCGACTCGGAGATCTTCATCGTCGAGGGCGACTCGGCCGGCGGCTCGGCCAAGCAGGGGCGCGACCGGGCGCGGCAGGCGATCCTGCCGCTGCGCGGGAAGGTGCTGAACACCGAGAGCGCCTCGCTCGCGAAGGTGCTGGAGAACAAGGAGCTGTCCGACCTGGTGACGGCGCTGGGGTGCGGCCTGGGCAAGACTTCGACTGCGACCAGGCTCCGCTACGGCCGGGTGATCATCCTGGCCGACGCGGATTCGGACGGCAACCACATCGCCACGCTGCTGCTGACGTTCATCTACCGGCACATGCCGCAGCTCATCGCCCGGGGGCACGTGTTCCTGGCCCAGCCGCCGCTCTACCGGGTCGACATCGGCAAGGAGACGCACTGGGCGTTGGACGACGCGCGCGCGACCGGATCCTGGCGCAGCACGGGAAGCCGGGGCCGGGGAAGGCGACGCCGGAGATCACCCGCTTCAAGGGGCTCGGCGAGATGATCGCCGAAGGTCCTCTGGGAGACGACGCTCAACCCGAAGACGCGCCGCCTGCTGCGCGTGCGCGGTCGCCGACCCGATCGTGACCGATCGGGTGATCAACGAGCTGATGGGGCGGGACGCCTCCGCCCGCTTCCGCTTCATCATGGAGCGGGCCGAGGAGGCGGAGGAGCTGGACGTCTAGCCCCAATCATCCGGGTTGGGGTCAGTACCGTCTCCCGCATCAGCGCCCTGAGGAAGACGAGCGCCCGGCGGGTGTCGCGCGCCAGGTTGCCAGGACACCTCGATGGGGTTGATGCGCCAGAGGCGGCAGGTGGCGCGCCGCCGACCAGGTCCGTCTCCAGTACTCACTGACCCGGTGGTGGGCCTCGAGGTGGCGCATCGAGAACAGGTTGACCCGGCCGGCGGCGCGCATCACCCAGCCGTGCTGGGGGAACGGCGGCAGGCGGCCGAGCCGGAGGTCGGCCAGGACCGTCTGGAACGCGCTGAGCGAGGCGCCGACCGCCGCGGTCCGATGACCCAGGGCATCCCCGATGACGCCCGCTCGCGTCCCGACGGCCTGCCGCACCGCATCCAGGCGCTCGGCCATGCGGTCGGGCATCCGCCAGGCGGGGTGCGCCTCGCGCCAGGCTCCCGCCCGATCGGCGACGGCGAGGTGAACGCGAGCCCAGTTCACCTTGACGTCCTGTATCGAGCGCGCGGCGAGCATTCGAAGGTCGCCGAGGAAGGCGTAGTCCTCGCGCCGGATGCGCGTGCGCAGCCACAGGTCCTGCATCTCCAGATAGAGCTTGGCGTACTCCCGCAGGATGTAGGTGATCTCCGCGGCCCCGGCGAACCGCGAACGCGCGGCGCGTCTCGACGGGGAACGAGGCGCGCCGTGACCTCCGGTCCTTGAGGCGGAAGAAGCCGGTCATCATCGGGTGCGCGCCGCTCGATCATGCCGGCGCGGTACCAGATCAGGTTCTTGAGCACGCCCCAGTACGTGTGCGGGTTCTGGCGCAGCAGCGTCCGCCGCATCGGCTCGAAGGAGTAGAACGCGGTCCACGCGTCCCGGTAGGCGCGGGTCCACTCGTCCGCGGCTCATCCGCGGGTGCGGCACGGTCGGGTGAAACGAGTCGAAGTTGTTGTAGTCGGGGTCCATGGCCACGCCGGCCTCCACGGCCCGGCGGTGGTCCTCCGAGCCCGGCAGCGGCGTCAGCATGAAGAACGACGCCTGGTCCACCAGCAGCTCGTCCCGCAGCGCCCGCACGTCCTCCATGACCCGCTCGTAGGTGTCGTGCGGGAACCCGATGATGTAGCCGACGTGGCAGACGACTCCCTCCCGGTGCCACGCGGCGATCATCTCGCGGTAGTCGGCCGCCTTGTTCTGGCGCTTGCCGCCCGCCTCGAGGTTGTCGTCGCGGATCGTCTCCATGCCGATGAACACCTGGACGCAGCCGGCGCGCGCCGCCTTCTCCACGAAGCGCGGGCATGCGCGGGGCGAGCACGTCCACCTGCATCATGAAGTCGACCGCCATGCCGTGCTGCTCGCGCAGCTCGATCAGGCCGTCGAAGATCGCCTCCCACTCGGGGTTGCGCGAGAAGTTGTCGTCGGTGAAGAAGTAGTGGTGCACGCCCGGTCCGCCGGCCTCCTCGAGGTGGTAGTTCTCCCGGATCTGCGCCAGGATCTGCGCGGCGCTCCGGCACCGCATCGTGCGCCCCTGCACGTTGATGATCGTGCAGAAGGAGCAGCTGAACGGGCAGCCGCGGCCGGCGTCGATCGTGCCGCTGCTCTTGCAGCGCGAACTTGCGCTGCGTCTGGCGCGAGGCGCGCGGCAGCGGCTTGTCGCGCAGGTCGGGCTGCTCGGCCAGGAAGTCGTAGAGCGGCTGCAGCCGGCCCGCGCGCCGCGTCGCGCAGCAGCTCGGCCCAGCGGTCCTCGACCTCGCCGAGGACCAGCGTGATCGCCGGCGTCGATCGCCTCGCTGGCACTCGGGCGGCATGACGCCGGCCGACATCGCGATCGCGCCGCTCACGTGGAAGCCGCCGATCATCACCGCGAAGCCCTCGGCCTTGAACTGCCGGGCCAGGTCGTGCGCCCGGGGGAACTGGTTGGTCTGCACGCCGACGAGGCCGACGACGACCGTCGTGTCCGTCGCGCCGGAATCGCCGCGCCGAGCCGTGCCGGATCGACCCGCGTCACGATCTCGTCGATCACCTCGACGTGCACGTCGACGTCACCCAGCGCGCCCTGGCGCACCGCGTCCTCGGTCAGGCTGTTCAGGCAGCTCAGCGTGTTGCTGGGGAGCATGCCCCGCAAGTGGCGGATCACGTACCCCTCGTCGTCGTAGCGCGACGGGCGGACGAGAATCACCACGAGGCGTCGGCAGGATGGGGATGGCCCGGTCAGATCCAAGGAAATCGAGCCGCCCGACCGGGCGGCGGGGTTGAACGCGAACATCGAATGCCTCCGAAAGCCACGCCCGGGCAGACAGACCCCGGTACCGGGGCCGACGCGGCTTTGCCTGTCCGTGTGCGTCAACGGTACGGCATGACAACGGTCAGGTCAAGCGGAAGGGGAATCAGGCGACGGCGTGGAGCGTCGTTCTGGTACATTGAAGGGATGCCCTCGGAGACGTTGAAGAAGCCCTTGTCGATGCCGATCGTCTGGCGCGAGGCGCGCGACCTGATGTGGGCGCACCGAACCCGGCTGGCGGCCGGGCTCGCCCTGATGCTCGTCAACCGGTTCTCCGGCCTGGTCCTGCCCGCCACCTCGAAATTCCTGATCGACGACGTGATCGGGCGGCGGCAGGGGCACCTGCTGCTCCCGCTCGCCGCGGCGGCGGGCGCCGCCACCCTCGTGCAGGCCTCCACCTCGTTCGCCCTCTCCCAGGTGCTGGGCGTGGCCGCGCAGCGCGCGATCACGAACATGCGGCGCGCGGTCCAGGCTCACGTCCTGCGTCTGCCGGTCGCCTACTTCGACCGACGAAGACCGGCGTGCTGATCTCGCGCGTCATGACCGACGCCGAGGGCATCCGGAACCTGGTGGGGAGCGGCCTCGTGAACCTGGTGGGCGGGCTGTTCAGCGCGGCCCTCGGGCTCGGCGTCCTTTTCTACCTGAACTGGCGCCTCACCGCGCTCACGCTCGTCATCCTGCTGACGTTCGGCGCGGGCATGGCGGTCGCGTTCGTGCGGCTGCGGCCGGTGTTCCGCGAGCGCAGCAAGATCAACGCCGAGGTGACCGGGCGGTTGGGTGAGGCCCTTGGCGGGGTCCGCATCGTCAAGTCGTACATCGCCGAGAAGCGGGAGGAGTTCGATCTTCGCCCGCGGCGCGCACCGGCTGTTCCGCAACGTTGCGCGCTCGATCACGGGGTGTCTCGGCGATCACCGCCTTCTCGACGGTCGTCGTCGGCGCGATCGGGGTCCTGATGATCGTGGTGGGAGGCCGGGCGATCCTGGCGGGGACGCATGTCGCTCGGCGACTTCGTCATGTACCTGTTCTTCACGGGGCTGGTGGCCGCGCCGCTGGTGCAAATCGCGTCGGTCGGGACCCAGATCACCGAGGCGTTCGCCGGGCTCGACCGAATCCGCGAGGTGCGATCGCTCGCCGGCGAGGACGAGCAGGACGCCTCGCGCGACGCGCTGCACGACCTGTGCGGGGAGGTGGCGTTCGACCGTGTCGAGTTCGAGTACACGCCGGGGGTGCCGGTGCTGAAGGGGCGTGTCGTTCCACGCGCCGGCGGGGACCACCACGGCGCTGGTGGGGTCGAGCGGGTCGGGGAAGAGCACGCTGATCTGCGCTCGTGATGGCGTTCAACCGCCCGACCGCGGGGAACGTCCGAATCGACGGCGCCGACCTGGCGTCGGTGCGGCTGCGCGACTACCGCGCGCACCTGGGGGTCGTGCTGCAGGAGAACTTCCTGTTCGACGGGACGATTGCCGGGAACATCGCCTACGCGCGGCCGCACGCGACGCGCGACGAGGTT
Source organism: uncultured Acidobacteriota bacterium (assembly GCA_963813585.1). Taxonomy (GTDB): domain Bacteria; phylum Acidobacteriota; class Vicinamibacteria; order Vicinamibacterales; family Fen-181; genus JARKSS01. The sequence continues at coordinate 3,472,023 of CAWEZL010000001.1, read as the reverse complement.
CTTCGCGTCGCGCGGGTCGCGCACTGCGACGCCTTCGTGCAGGAGTTCCCCGACAAGTACGACACGGTGGTGGGGGAGCGCGGCGTGAAGCTCTCGGGCGGCCAGCGCCAGCGGATTGCGATCGCGCGCGCGATCCTCGCCGACCCGCGGATCCTGGTGCTGGACGAGGCGACCTCGAGCCTCGACTCGGAGAGCGAGGCGCTCATCCAGGACGGCCTGCGCTCGCTGCGGCAGGGCCGCACGACGTTCGTCATCGCCCACCGGCTGTCCACGATCCGGAGCGCCGACCAGATCCTGGTCCTCGAGGGCGGCCACATCGTCGAGCGGGGCACGCACGCCGAGTTGCTGGCGGCCAACGGCCGCTATCGGCAGCTGTACGACAAGCAGTACCGGCTCGAGCAGGACCGGTTCGTCAACCCGGGCGAGGAGCTGGCGGCCGAGGCGGAACGGGGCGGTCCGCCTCTCGGGTTATGATCAGCGCTTTCTTGCCTCAGGGCCCCGACACGAACCAGCGACGAGCGGGAGCAGAGATGGATACCAAGCAGAAGGGATTCGAGACGAAGATGGTGCACGCGGGCGCGCCGAAGGACGCCGTACGGCAGCGCGGTCGTGCCGATCTACCAGACCTCGACCTTCGCCTTCGAGAGCGCGCAGAACGGGGCGGACCGGTTCGCCGGCCGGGCCGACGGCTACATCTACACCCGCATCGGGAACCCGACCATCCGCGCGCTCGAGCGGAACGTCGCCGAGCTCGAGAACGGCGCCGACGGCGTGGCGACCAGCTCGGGCATGGGCGCGGTCAACGCGGTCTACATGGCGCTGCTCGGGCAGGGGGCGCACCTGGTCAGCACCGCGCTCCGTCTACGGACCCTCGCGGCTGCTGATCGAGAAGCACTTCAGCCGCTTCGGCGTGGAGTTCACGCTACGTCGATACCTCGGACCTCGAGAACGTCCGCGCCGCGATGCGGCCGAACACGCGGATGGTCTACGTCGAGTCGCCGTCGAACCCGGCGATGCTCGTGAGCGACATCCGGGCGATCGCCGACCTGGCGCACGCAGCACGGCGCGCTGCTCGTCGTGGACAACACCTTCGCCAGCCCGTACCTGCAGAAGCCGCTCGACCTCGGCGCCGACGTCGTCGCTCCACTCGGTGACGAAGTTCCTCAACGGCCACGCGGACGTGGTCGGCGGCATCGTCGTGGCCAGCGCGACGGACGCTCTGCCAGCCGCCTGCGCGACGATGATGGTGGCGACCGGGCTGCAACATGGACCCGCACCAGGCGTTCCTCGTGTCAGCCGCGGGCATCAAGACGCTGTCGCTGCGCGTCGAGCGCGCGCAGGAGAGCGCGATGGAGATCGCGCGGTGGCTCGAGGCGCACCCGAAGATCGACGTGGGTGCGCTACGTCGGCCTCGAGTCGCACCCGCAGCACGAGCTGGTGAAGCGGCAGATGAGCGGGTTCGGCTCGATGATCAGCTTCGAGCTGAAGGGCGGCTTCGAGGCCGGCCGGCGCCTGATGGACAACCGTGCGCCTCGCCACGCTGGCCGTGTCGCTGGGCGGCGTCGAGACGCTGATCGAGCACCCGGCGTCGATGACGCACGCGGGAATGTCCGAGCGCCGACCGGCTCGAGGGGGGCATCACCGACGGCCTGGTGCGCTACTCGGTGGGCATCGAGAGCGTGGACGACCTGATCGCCGACCTTGCGCAGGCGCTCGAGAAGATCTGACCTACCGGCCCAGGTCGTACGTCATCCCGGCCTTCAACACGGACACGTTCAAGCCGCGGCCGGTCGCCAGCTCGCCGGCCGCCGCCTTGTCGACCTGCGCACGGCGCGCGTCGATCACCAGCACGCTGTTCTCGCCCAGCACCTCGAAGGCCGCCCGGTGACGAACACCGCCGTCGTCTCGTCGATGCCCACGCCGACGAGCGAGGGATGGTCGAGCACCGCGCTGATCAGGCGGTTGTTGCGCTGCCGCTTCAGGAAGTGCTGGTCCACGATCACCTCGGGCCACAGGCCGAGCCCGGGCTTCAGCTCGGTCTTCGCCGGCCGTGATCGCCTTCAGGTCGGCCTCGCCGGTGATCATCGACGCCGACATGACCGCAGCTCCCGCGCTCGTGCCGCCGACCAGCGCGCCCGCCCGGTAGCGCGCGCGGATCGCGTCGGGGATGGCCGTGCCCTCGAGGGCCTTCATCAGCCGGCTCTGGTCGCCGCCCGGGAACCAGACGAAGGTCGCCTGCTCGATGGCCCTCAACGCCGCGGGAACGTCGCCGGGGCCGAGCGACCACGGCGCGGCCGATGCCGGCCTTCGTCCACATCTCCGCCGCTTCGCGCCGGTCTCGGGCAGCTCGGACGCCTGCGGGAAAGATGACGATCGTCCCGGCCGCGCCACCGGCGGTGGTCACGGCCTTGCGCAGGATGTCGTCGGTGGTGCCGTTGCCGCCCACCACGAGGAGATGTCCCCGGGGAGGTTGCGCGGCAGCGGGTGACGGCGCACAGGAGAAGAGAAGAAGGAGGACCAGGCTCGTCATTCGGCGCATTGTGGGATAGTAATCGAGATATGACCTTCTGCGAGGCGGTGGAGAAGCTGGAACGGGGGCTGCGAGAGCCGCTGCCGGGCCTCGCGGCGCAGGTCCGCTTCGCGCCGCGCCCGCGACCCGGCTGGCTGCCCCACGCCGCCGGCAACCTCCTGCGTCCGGCCGCCGGCCTGCTGCTGGTCTTTCCGATCGCCGCCGCCGCCCATATCCTACTCACCGTGCGGTCGTCGCGGCTTCCGAGCCACGCCGGCCAGGTGTCGCTCCCGGGCGGGGCCGTGGAGCCCGGAGAATCGATCGAGCAGGCGGCCCTGCGCGAGGCGTACGAGGAGATCGGCCTCGTCCCCGACGGGGTCCGCGTCCTGGGCAGGCTGACGCCACTGCACATTCCCGTGAGCGGCTACCTGCTGCATCCCGTCGTCGGCGTCGCCGAGACCCTGCCGTTCCTGCGCCCGGCCGACGCGGAGGTCGAGCGCATCCTGCTGCTGCCGCTGGCGCACCTGCTCGACCCGTCGCGCGTGCGGCGACAGCAGCGCACACGGAACGGGTCGTTCCTCGACATCCCCTACCTCGAGGTCGAGGGGGCGCAACTCTGGGGGGCGACCGCGATGGTCTGCTCGGAGTTGCTGTCGTTGCTGCAGGACGCCGGAGAGGCCGGGGCGGAACGCCCGACCCCACCGGCTTGACGGTCTTACTTGGCGGGCGGCACCCCCAGCGCCTTGAGCCGTTCCGCCACGGCCGGCCCGGCCGTGGCGGCGCTGACCTTCCGGTCGACGTCGAGGATCGTCCCCTCGGGCGAGATGTAGAACGTCCAGCGCGCCGCGTACTGGCGCTCGCCTCCAACGACACCGTAGGCCCTGGCCACCTCCTTGCCCGGATCGCTCAGGAGCGGGTAGGTGAGCTCGAGGTGCTCGGCGAACTTCTTGTTGTCCTCCGGGGTGTCCACGCTGGCGCCGAAGAACACGACGTCGAATTTCCGGATCTCGTCGCCGCTCTCACGGAGCGACTTGCACTCGGCCGTTCAGCCCCCGGTGAACGCCTTGGGGAACCAGGCCAGCACCACCGTCTTCCCCTTGAAATCGGCCAGGCTGTAGGTCCGGCCGTCCGACCCGGGCAGGGAGAACGCCGGCGCCGGATCCCCGGGTTTCAGCTCGTGCTCGCCCTGGGCCGACGCCACGGCGCACGAGACGGCGACCAGCCCGAGCGTGGCGCAGAGGGTGAAAAGGCCGTTCATTCGACTCCTCCCATCCGATATTGTCGCAGGAGACGCCCATTGTACGCCAACCCCGGGCGGGAGACCCAAAGCCGGGGGCGGTTCGTGCCGAGACTATAGGACAGCATGGTGTCTGCGTCCGACAGCGCGCCCGAGGTCCCCGGATTCGTCGATCACCTCGGCGATCGGTTCATCGTGCCCCAGCCGTCCGGGAGCCTCCTGGAATTCCTCTATTTCAGGTCCGACCTGGCAGCGGCGCCGTTTTTCGAGGGGGCGGTGAAGGACCGCGTGGCGCGGCTCTCGAATTTCCGTCACTCGTCCTACACCCGCATCCGCCGCTTCCAGCGGGGGGAGGATCGCGGCGGCATCGCCCTGGTGTCCACGCACGTGCCCGGCCGGCGGCTGGCCGAGATCCTCCAGATTGCGGCGCGCGCCGGCGTGAAACCGCCCGCCGCCGCGACGCTGGCGCTCGCTCGACAGCTGATGACCGCGGTCGCGCTCATGCACGACTACGGCCCGGACATCTTCCACGGAGCGATGACCCCCGAGCGACTGATCCTGCCGGGGGACGGGCGGGTCGTCGTCTGCGAGCACGTGCTGGGAAGCGCGTTCGAACAGGCGGTGCCGGCCTGGGGAGTCGGGTCGGTCTGGCGCGACTGGCGCGTGCCGATGCTGGCCGACGCGAGTCTCGGCCGCTACGGCCGGCGGGTGGACCTGGTTCAAATCGGCCTCGTGGTGCTGCAGTTCCTCCTCGGCCGGCCGCTCTCGGGTACGGACTACCCGGAGGGGCTCCCGCGAGTGTTCGAGGAGGCCGTCGAAGCGCCGGAGGCCGGACAGTGGCCCGGCCCCGACATGCGGGCCTGGCTCGCCTCCTTGCTGTTCCCCGAGCGGCCCGAGACGTTCCGCACGCTGGTGGAGGCACAGAAGGGCCTCGGCCTCGTGGTGCTCGCCTGCCAGTCGGGCGAGGTGTCGCCGTCGCACCTGCAGGCCTTCGTCGATCACTGCGAGGGAATGGCCTGGAGACAGCGGGGGGAGATCCCGCGTCCCAGTACGCCGACCCCCAGCACCCTCGTCAGCGCGGCGGCGATGCTCGACGCAGTGTCGGCGCGGGAGGGGGCGCCGGACGAGGATCCGGCGGCCTCGTTGTCCGCCGAGCCTGAGGCCCCGGCCGAAGCGCCGGCCGACGACGCCCTGGACACGGACTGGTTCACCCCGCGGAGCCCCGACCAGGATTTGCAGCAGGCCGGCTCGTGGGAGTCCGTGCCGGCCTTCCCGATGGCACCCGAGCCCTCACCAATCCCGCCCGACCTGGGCGTCGACATTCCCGCGCTGCCGGCGAGCGGGGAACCGCCCGCCCCCGAACCGGATCCGCCAGAGGAGCAGGCGGTGGAGCAGGAGCGGCCGGAGGTGCGGGCGGCGGAGCTGGAACCGCCTGAACCGCCGGTTGTCGCGAAGCTGCCGGCGGCTCCCTCCGGGGAGGAAGGCGCGCGTCCTGTCGAGCCTCCCCCTTCGGCACCGGCCGTCCGCAGACCCGTGTCCCGGGCCAAATCTGTTGCTCGGCCGCGCGTTCTCTCCGGGCGCTCGCATCCGAGGTGGCAGACCCTGGCGATCGCGGCGTGCGCCGTGCTGCTCGTCGCCGTCGGGGCCTTCGTGGGCCCGATGGCCTGGACCCGCCTCATGGGCCGCGATCTGCCGACCGGGCGGCTGGCGGTGCAGTCCGACCCGGCCGGTGCCGAAATCGTGCTGGACGGGAAGGTGGTCGGGCCGACGCCGGCCACCCTCGAGGCCGCCGCTGGCCAGCACCACGTCGAGGTGCGAATCGGCGGCTCATCGCGCGCGGCCTGGGTGAGCGTTCCCGAGAACGGGCAACTGCTCCACCGGGTCTCGATGCCGGAAGCCGCGGTGCGCGGCGGCCTGCACCTCGTCACCGACCCGCCGGGCGGCACCATCTGGGTTGACGGCAGCGATCGGGGGAAGTCGCCCGCCCGCGTGGTGGATCTGGCGCCGGGGCCGCACCGGGTTTCGGCGAGCGGGCCCTTCGGGCCGGTGGAGGAGCAGGAGGTGTCGGTCGTGGGGGGGGCCGTGACCTCGGTCACCGTGCCGACGGTCGGCTGGCTGCGAATCCGCTCGCCGTATTCTCTGGTGGTGAGCGAGAAGGGGCGCGCGTTCGGTGCAACGACCGGCCAGGCGCTGATGGTGCCGGCCGGGCGCCACCACTTCGACCTGTCCAACAGCGCCTTGGCCCTGAAGGTGCGCCAATTCGTGGATGTCCCGCCCGGGAAGGTCGTCACCGTGCCCTTCGAGGCGCCGATGGGGATGATGAACCTCTCCTCCGACGAGCCCGCCGAGGTGTGGCTCGACGGACGCCTGATCGGGCACACGCCGCTGATGACGCTGCCCGCCACGCTCGGCTCGCACGAGGTGGTGTTCCGCCACGCGCGCCTGGGCGACGTGAGCTACACGGTGAACGTGACGCTGGCCGCGCCGGTCCGCCTGGTGGTGACCTTCAACAAGAAACAGCATCCGTGAGATGCTGTGCGGATGAAGCCCGCCATCATCGCGGCGTGCCTGCTGGCGGCCGCGCCCCTCGCGGCGTGGGCGCAGCCGGCCACCGGCGGGGCTGGGGCGCTGCGCGAAACCGCGGCCGGCCGCTTCGCCACTCTCGCCCTCGCGTGCCTCCACCAGGAGTACCCGAACAAGATCGCGCACGTGCTGGCCAGCGACGCCGACGTGCAGGCGCCCCGCGCCCTGACTCCCGCGTTCTACGGGTGCTACGACTGGCACTCCTCGGTGCACGGCCACTGGCTGCTGGCGCGCCTGGCGCGGGTCTTCCCGCGGGCGTCCTTCGCGGCACCGGCGCGGGCGGCGCTGGCACGCAGCCTGATCCCCGAACACATAGCCGCGGAGGCGAAATACCTCGCCGGCGCCGGGCGTGCCTCGTTCGAACGGCCCTACGGCCTGGCCTGGCTGCTGCAACTCGCGGCCGAACTGCGAGAGTGGGAGAGTCCCGAGGCGCGCGAATGGTCGGCGACGCTCCGCCCGCTCGAGGACGCGGCCGTCGTCCGGTTGTCGGACTGGCTGCCGAAGCTCTCGAAGCCGATTCGGATCGGGGAGCACGACCAGACGGCGTTTTCATTCGCCCTGATGCTGGACTGGGCACGGCGGGCCCGGCGGGCGGACTTCGAATCGTTGCTCGCGTCGCGCATCCGCGCCTTCTACCTCCAGGACCGCGGGTGCCCCTTCGGCTGGGAGCCGTCCGGGCAGGACTTCCTCTCGCCATGTCTCGCCGAGGCCGATCTCGTGCGGAGGGTGATGCCCGCGGGTGAGTTCGCGGCGTGGCTCGAGGGGTTCCTGCCTGGCATCCCGGTGCACGACGCCCCCGGCTGGCTGGAGGTCGTGGTCGTGGCCGACCCGTCCGACCCGAAGCTGGCCCACCTCGACGGCCTCAACTTGAGCCGGGCGTGGATGCTCGAGGGGATCGCGTCGGCGCTGCCGCCGGGAGACCGCCGGTTGCCGGCACTTCAGGGGGCCGCGGATCGCCACCGTGAGGCGGGGCTGCGCGCGGTCACCGGCGAGCACTACGAGGGCGGTCACTGGCTCGGCAGCTTCGCGGTGTACCTGACGACCGGGCGCGGGCTGAAGTCTCCCTGATCCCGGTTAGTACCCCAGGTTCTGCCCGAGCCAGCGCTCGACCTCCTCGACGCTCATGCCCTTGCGGACGGCGTACGACTCGACCTGGTCGCGTCCGATCCGGCCGAGGTTGAAATAGCGCGCCTCCGGATGGCTGAAGTAGAGGCCGCTCACGCTGGCGGCGGGCCACATGGCGCAGGTCGAGGTGAGGGTGAGTCCGAGCGGCGCCGGGTCGAGTAGCGCGAAGAGGCGGCGCTTCTCGGTGTGGTCGGGACAGGCCGGGTAGCCGAACGCGGGGCGGATGCCGCGGTACTTCTCCCCGATCAGTTGCTCGTTGGTCAGCGCCTCGTCGCGCCCGTAACCCCACTCGCGGCGGACCCGCGCGTGGAGGTACTCGGCGAAGGCCTCCGCGAGGCGATCGGCGAGGGCCTTCACCATGATGGCGCGGTAGTCGTCGTGGTCGGCCTGGTGGCGCGCGACCAGTTCGTCCACCCCGAGGCCGGTCGTCACCGCGAACGCCCCCACGTAGTCGCACACCCCCGCCCCCCTCGGCGCGACGAAATCGGCCAGCGAGCGGCTCGGGCGGCCGTCGCCCTGGTCGTCCTGCTGGCGCAGCATCGGGAAGCGCGCCGCGACGGTCGAACGCGATGCGTCCTCGAAGAGGACGATGTCGTCGGCGTCGGACTCGGCCGGCCAGAACCCGTAGGCTCCTCGCGCCTGCAGCGACCCGGCCGCGACGATCTCGTCGAGCATCTCCTGTGCGTTCTCGTACAGCTCGCGGGCGGCGGCCCCGTGCTGCGGGTGGTCGAACACAGCGGGGAAGCGTCCCTTCACCTGCCAGGCGGCGAAGAAGAACGTCCAGTCGATGTAGGGGCGGAGCGCGGCCAGCGGCTGGTCATCGATGGCCACGCGCCCGAGGCGCGACGGCACCGCGGGAGGCTCGGCGTCCCAGTCGATCTGCACGCGGTTGGCCCGGGCGGCCTCGTAAGGCCGGAGCGCTGCGCGGCCCGGGGCGCGGTGGCGCCGGCGCGCCTCTTCCTGCTCGTCGCGGAGCGACCGCTCGAACGCCGGGCGCTGCTCCGCGTTGAGCAGGCTGGCCACCACGTCGGTCACGCGCGAGGCGTCGGGCACGTAGACCGTGACGGCCGAGGACCGCGGCGCGATCTTGACGGCGGTGTGCTGGCGGCTCGTGGTCGCGCCGCCGATGAGGAGCGGCAGCGTCAGCCTGCGACGCTCCATCTCGCCGGCGACGAACGCCATCTCGTCGAGCGACGGGGTGATGAGGCCGCTCAGCCCCAGCAGGTCGGCGCGGTGCTCGGCGACCGCCTGGAGGATCCGCTCGGCCGGCACCATCACGCCAAGGTCGATCACGTCGTAGTTGTTGCAGCCCAGGACCACCGAGACGATGTTCTTGCCGATGTCGTGGACGTCCCCCTTCACCGTGGCCAGGACGATCCGGCCCTGCGACGGGCGGGCCGAGGCCTCCGAGGCCATCAGCGGCTCGAGGAACGACACCGCCTTCTTCATGGCGCGCGCGCTCTTCACCACCTGCGGCAGGAACATCCGCCCCGAGCCGAAGAGGTCGCCGACTACTTTCATCCCGTCCATCAGCGGCCCCTCGATGATGTCGAGCGGCCGGGGGTAGAGGGTCAACGCCTCGGCAACGTCGGCTTCGAGGTGATCGAGGATGCCGTGCACGAGCGCGTGCGAGAGGCGCTCCTTCACCGTGCCGCTCCGCCACGCGGCCTCCGCCGCCGCCTGGCGGCGCGCGGGACCGGCCGGGCCGGCCACCTGCACGAGCCGCTCGGTCGCATCGGCCTTGCGGTTGAAGAGCAGGTCCTCGACCGGCTCGAGCAACTCCGGCGGGATGTCCGCGTAGACGACCAACTGCCCGGCATTGACGATCCCCATGTCGAGGCCGGCGCGGATGGCGTGGTAGAGGAACGCCGAGTGGATGGCCTCGCGCACCGGGTCGTTGCCGCGGAAGGCGAACGAGAGGTTGCTGATGCCGCCGCTGACCTTCGCCTCGGGGAACCGCGCCTTCAGCTCGCGCGCCGCCTCGATGAAGGCAAGCGCGTACGCGTTGTGCTCCTCGATCCCGGTGCCGACGGCGAGCACCGCCGGGTCGAAGACGATGTCCGCCTGGTCGAAGCCAGCCTGCTCGGTCAGCAGCCGATGGGCGCGCGAGAGGACGGCGACCTTGCGTTCGGCTGTGTCCGCCTGTCCCTGCTCGTCGAACGCCATCACGACGACCGCGGCGCCGTACCGGCGGGCGAGGCGGGCCTGCCGCAGGAATTCGGCCTCGCCCTCCTTGAGGCTGATCGAGTTGACGATCGCCTTGCCCTGCACGCACTTCAGCCCTGCCTCGAGGATCGACCACCGCGAGCTGTCGATCATCACCGGGAGGCGCGCGATCTCGGGCTCGGTGGCAATGAAGTTGAGGAACCGCGTCATCGCCTGCTCGGAGTCGAGCATCGCCTCGTCCATGTTGACGTCGAGGATGTTCGCCCCGCCGCGCACCTGTTCGAGGGCGACATCGGCCGCCGCGGCGAAGTCGCCGGACGTGACGAGCCGACGGAACCGCTTCGACCCGGTGATGTTGGTCCGCTCGCCGATCATCTGGAAGTTGCTGTCGGGGCGAATCGTCAGCGTCTCGAGGCCGGCGTACTGGGTGAAGCGGGGCCGATCGGGAACCGGGCGGGGCGTCCGCCCCTCGACGGCGGCGGCGATGGCGGCGATGTGCTCCGGGGTCGTGCCGCAGCAGCCTCCGACCAGGTTGACGAGGCCCGCTTCGGCGAACTCGCGGATGGCCTCGGCCGTCTGCGCGGGCGTCTCGTCGTAGCCGCCGAACGCGTTCGGCAGGCCCGCGTTGGGGTAGCAGCTGACGCGGGTGGCGGCGACGCGCGACAACTCCGCGAGGTAGGGCCGCATCTCGCGCGCGCCCAGCGCGCAGTTGATCCCGACGGTCACCGGCCGGGCGTGTGCCACCGACACCCAGAACGCGTCGACCGTCTGGCCCGACAGCGTGCGGCCGCTGCGGTCGGTAATCGTCACCGAGATCATCAACGGCAGGGCGCGGCCCCGCTCGTCGAAGACGTCGCCGGCGGCGGCGATCGCCGCCTTCGCGTTGAGCGTGTCGAAGATCGTTTCGATGAGCAGCGCGTCGCACCCGCCATCCACGAGCCCGCGGACCTGTTCGGCGTACGCGGCGCGAAGCTGGTCGAACGTGACGACCCGAGACGAGGGGTCGTTCACGTCGGGGGACAGCGAGAGCGTCCGGTTGGTCGGCCCGATCGAGCCGGCGACCAGCCGCGGGCGTCCGGGCGTCCGGGCGGTCCAGTCATCGGCCGCCTGGCGGGCGAGCCGGGCGGCGGCGACGTTCATCTCGTGGACGAACGGCTCGAGGCCGTAGTCGGCCTGGGCCACTGCCGTCGAGGTGAACGTGCAGGTTTCGACGAGGTCGGCGCCGGCCGCCAGGTACTCCTCGTGGATGGCACGGATGAGGTCAGGCCGCGTCAGCACGAGGACGTCGGTGTTGCCACGCAGGTCACGCGGGTGGTCGCGGAAACGTTCGCCCCGGAAGTCGGCTTCCGTGAGGGAATGCCGCTGCACCATGGTGCCCATGGCGCCATCGAGGACGAGGATCCGGTCTGCGAGCAGGTCGGTCAGCACACGAATATTGTACACTCCCCCTATGCCCATCCGGGTCCTCATCACCGGCGGCACGTTCGACAAGGAATACGACGAGATCAACGCCCGCCTGGTGTTCAAGGAGTCGCACCTGCCCGAGATGCTGCGGCTCGGGCGGTGCCGGCTCGACCTGCACATCCGGACGATCATGATGATCGACAGCCTCGACATGAGCGCCGCCGACCGCGAGGCGATCGTGCAGAACTGCCGACAGTGCGAGGAAACACGGATCGTCGTGACGCACGGCACCGACACGATGGTCGAGACGGCCGGAGAGCTGGCCCGCGGCGTGCCCGGCAAGACGATCGTCCTGACGGGCGCGATGGTGCCGTACGCCTTCGGCAGCTCGGACGGGATGTTCAACCTGGGCTCGGCGCTGTCGTTCGCGCAGGTGCTCCCGACCGGGGTCTACCTGGCGATGAACGGGCAGTACTTCGCCTGGGACGAGGTTCGGAAGAACAAGCAGACCGGGGTGTTCGAACGGGTGTGAACCGTTCGGGACGAAGGGACTCCGCAGGAGGACCGCCGTGACCATCGAGCAGGCGATCAAGACCGGCATCGAGTACGAGCTGCAGGTGCGCAAGGTGTATTCCGAGGCCGCCAAGAAGTTCAAGGACCCGGTGGCGCGGAAGATCTTCACCGTGCTTGCGGACGAGGAGGACCGGCACGTCGCCTACCTCGAGAGCCGCCTGGACGAGTGGGAGCAGACGGGCAAGGTGACCGCGGCCGCCCTCGAGACGACCATCCCGTCGGAGGAGGCGATCGACGCCGCGATGTCCACCCTGAACAAGCGCATGGCCGAGCAGGACTTCGGCGTCGAGCTCGGGATGCTCAAGAAGGCCCTGGTGCTGGAGGGGGAGGCCACCGCCTTCTTCAAGCGGATGGTGGCCCAGCTGCAGGACGAGGAGCAGAAGCTGTTCGCGCGCTTCGTCGAGATCGAGGCCGGCCACGAGGCGATCGTGCAGGCCGAGATCGACGCCCTCACCGGCCTCGGCTTCTGGTTCGACTACACGGAGTTCAGGCTCGAAGGGGCCTGACCCGGGACTAGAAACCCGCGGCAGCCTCCCCCCACCGGTGGTACGCCGGGTGGCCCGGGCCGACGGCGATGAAGACCCCGCCCCCGGTCGCGCAGACCACCCCGCCCGAGTCCAGCGTGGCCTCGATGGTCGCCCGATCGGCCCGCGCGTCCACCACCCGGGAACGGAGCGTCAGCGGCTGCGTGGAAGGGGTGGGCCGCCGGAAGCGGACGTGGAACTCGGCGGTGACGGTGGAGGGCAGCTCGCAGCCCCCGCTGTCGCGCATCAGGCGCCAGGCCGCCGTCCAGTTGCAGTGGCAGTCGAAGAGGCTGCCGATGATCCCGCCGTTGACCGTCCCTTCGAACGCCTGGTGGTGAGGTTCGGGCGTCCAGGTGGTCACCAGCCCGTCCCCTTCCGGGAAGCTGCGGATCCGCAACCCCCTCCCGTTCGCCGGCCCGCACCCGAAGCGGGTCCTGTGCGGCGCATACCGTTCCTGGAGACTTGGCCCGGTGGTGTCGCCCATGCTCCAGCCTCGCACAGCGGCGGCCGGCAGGACAAGAAGAGAAGGCCGGAGGGCGGAGGGCGTGGGGCCCATCTCGGATGGGGTGAGGCCGCTTGCCTCGGCCGGCGTCCCGCCCGCAGGGACTCGGACGGCGCGCGTGCGCGGTTATAGTAAACTAGCTCGCTTCACACCGCCTCGCGCGGTTGCCACCAACACATCTACCGGTGTTCCCGGGAGACGAAAGCACGTATGGGCCTTCTCGACAAGTTCCGCAGCCAGCCCCGCTGGAAGCACGCCAACCCCGCTGTCCGAACCGCTGCCGTCGAAGAGCTGCCGCTCGACCAGCAGGATGTCTTGCTGGCCATCGCCCGCGAGGATCGCGACGCGGGGGTCCGCCTGGCCGCCTTGCGCAAGATCATCTCGCCGGTGTCCATCGCCGAGGTCATCGGGCAGGACGCGGATGGGAGGGTTCGCGAGGAGGGCACCACCCTGCTGTTCGACCTGGCGACCGGCGCGGTCGAGGGGACCGAAGCGGACTCCCGGGCCGCGCTCGAGGGGCTGTCGGATCTGCGGCACCTCGTGGCCGTCGCGAAGACCGCATCAGGCGCCGGGGTGGCGCGGGCCGCACTGGCACGCGTGCCGGACGTCGCGTCGCTCGGTTCGGTGGCGCGCCGCAGCGTCCACCCGGCCGTGCGTCTCGAGGCTCTGGGGCGGGTCGCCGACCCCCGCGAGCTGCTCGCGATCGCGCTGCGCAGCGAGTTCAAGGACGTCTCGGTGGCCGCGGCGGAGCGCCTCGAGGACCGGGGGATGCTCGAGGAGGTGGCCGCCCACGCCCGCAACAAGTCGGCGGCCAAGCGGGCACGGGCGCTCGCGCGTGCGACCGACGAAGCTGTCGCCTCGCGCGTCTTCGTGGCGAGGGAGCCGGCGCCGGCGGCCCGCGAGGAGGACGCCCGGCGCCGGGCGGCAGTGGCGGCCTGCGAGCGCCTCGAGACCGTGGCCGTGGCGGCGATGGAGGACGGCGAGGCGACGGTCAGTGAGAGCGAGCGGAGCTGGCGACTCGCGGGCGGGGAGGACATGCCCGACCTGGCGCCGCGCTTCGCGGCCGCGCGGCTTGCGGCGCAGGAGGCCCTCGAGCGCAGCCTCCACGAGCGGGCCGGGCGAGCGGCGGCGCTGCAGGCGATGGCCGAGGCCGTTGCGGCCCGGCGCTCGGTCTGCGAACAGATCGATGGCATCGCCGGCGAGGATACCGAGGCGCGCCTGCAGGAGGCGCGCGGGGCGTGGGCCGCGCTCCCGGTGCTGGCGGACGCTGCCGAGGCCGGGCGCTGGCGCGAGCGGTTCGAGGAAGCCTGCCGGGCGGCCGAGGCCCGGCACCGGGCCGCGGTCGAGCACCACCGGCGCCGCGAGAAGGGGGCGGGAATCTGCGATGCCCTGGCGCGGCTCGCCGAGACCGGCGCGTTTCCGCAGGCCCGCGGCGAGTGGCAGGCGCTGCGCCGGTCGTGGAATGCCCTGGCCGCGGCGGGGTTCGAGGACCAGCCGCTGGCCGCCCGGTTCTCGGAGGCCGACGAGCGGCTGCGCGCCCTCGAGAACGAGGAACGGCAGCGCCGGGCGCAGGAGCAGCAGGAAACCCTCGCGCGCTGGCAGCAGGCGTGCGCCGATCTCGAGGCAGTGCCCGCGTTGCCGTCGCTCACGCTCAAGGCCGCCGAGCGCGCCCTCCGGCAGGCTCGCGCCGCGCTCGACGAGGAGAAGGCGCTGCCCTCGCGCCAGGACCACGACGAGGTGGCGCGGCGGCTGAAGGCCGTGATGGCGGCCCTCGTGCCGCGCGTGCAGGAACTGCGCGACATGGACGAGTGGCAGCGCTGGGCGAACGCCGGCCTCCAGGAGGAGCTGTGCCAGCGCGTCGAGGCGCTCATGCAGGTCGAAGACCTGGCCGTGGCCGCCCGCCAGCTGCGGGAGGCGCAGGCGCAGTGGAAGCAGGTGGCCACCGCACCGCGCGATCAGTCCCAGGTGCTGTGGAACCGGTTCAAGGTCGCCTCCGACGCCGTGCGTGCCCACTGCGATGCGTACTTCGCGGGCCGCGCGGAGGAGCAGGCCGCCAACCAGGCGCGCAAGCAGGCGCTGTGCGAGCAGGCCGAGGCGCTGGCGGCCTCGAGCGACTGGATCAAGACGGCCGAGGCCATCCAGAAGCTGCAGGCCGAGTGGAAGACGGTCGGCCCTGCGGCCCGAGGCGCCGAGAAGGCGCTGTGGGAACGCTTCCACGCGGCGTGCGACGCGTTCTTCACGCGGCGGCGCGAGGACCTGCGGCAGCGTCGGGACGAGTGGGCCGCGAATCTCGCCCGCAAGGAAGCGTTGTGCGCCCAGGCCGAGGCGGTCGCGGAGACGATCGAGTGGGCCAGCGGCGTCGAGGCGATCAAGCGGCTCCAGGCCGAGTGGAAGACCGTGGGCCCGGTCCGCAGGACGAAGGCGGATGCCGTGTGGCAGCGCTTCCGCGCCGCGTGCGACCGGTTCTTCGACCGCTACCAGCACCGAGACCAGGCGGCGTTCGCGGTGGCCGAGGCCGAGCTCGAGACCCTGCTGGCCGAGGTCGAGTCGCTGGTGCCGCCCGAGGGGACGCCTGCCGAGGCGCCGGACGGGCTGGCCTCGCGTATCGAGGCGTCGCGCCGCCGGTGGGACACGCGGCTCGCGGCCCTGCCGCGCGACCGCGCCGCGCGGCTGGCTGAGCGCTGGTCGAGCGCCCTCGAGCGGGTCGCCGAGGCCTGGCCCTCGGCCTTCGCCGGGACCGAGCTCGACATCGAGGGAAACGTGCGCGCGATGGAGGAACTCTGCGTCCAGGTGGAGTCGCTGGCCGGCGACAGCCCGCGAGGTCCCGCGGCGGCCGCGACGGGGGACACGGGACGGGAGACGCCGGCCACGCTGTTGGCGCAGCAGCTTCGCGAGGCGCTGGCCACCAACACGATCGCCGGCCGGCCGGACGAATCGGCGCGCGCAAAGGCGGCGGCCGAGCAGATCCGGCAGGCCCAGGCCGCGTGGCGCCGCATCGGCCCCGTGCCCGAGGCGGCTGGCCGCGCCCTCGCCGCCCGCTTCCAGCGCGCCGTGCAGCGCGTGCACGAGCAGCGCCGCGTCGCCCGGCTGTAGAGCAGAGCCGGTTGCCCTGCCGCTGAAACAGGGTGGGGCGGGCTTCGGGCCCGCCCCCACCTAGTCCCCTTTCCTGTATTTTTCCAGCAGCCAGTACGTCGCGACCGCGGTGACGAGCGACGGCACCGTTCCTCCGATCGGCGCGGCGGCGACGTACGCCGCCGCCCCTGCCGCCCAGGCCGCCAGCCCCTGCCACTCGAACGCCGGGATCCGCCCGTCCACCGCGTAGAGCGCCCCGACGTCGACGCCGCGGCGCACGAGGAAGAAGCGCGCGGCGAGGACCCCGCCCACCGGCACGAGGATCGCACCGAGCAGCACCATGAAGTTCGCGTAGCGATCCAGCCAGACGCCGGGAAACAGCCCAAGGAGTGCGCCGATCAGCCCCGTCGACCAGACGGCCGCCTGGTCGCCGGCGCGTGGCGCGAGGCTGCGCAGGGCCAGGCCCGACATGTAGATGTTGACGAAGTTGGTCGTGAGCGTCGCGACCGCCAGCAGCAGCGCGCCCCCTGTGCCGAGCCCGAGCGCCGCGAGCATCGCGCCCGGGTCGGCGGTACCGGCAGCGCGTGCCGCGACCAGACCCACCGGGATCAGCCAGAGGCTGGTCGTGGCGAGGCCGGCAAAGACGGCGCAGGCCGCGCGTGTCTCGGATCTCGTGTACCGCGAGTAGTCCGCGAACATCAGGATCCAAGACACCTGGTACCCGGCGACGATGTCGAGGCCGCGCGTCCAGGGCAGCGCCGTGGCGGCAGGCGTGGTCGCGGCACCGGCGGGCAGCCGCAGGGCGGCGGCGGTCAGCAGCCCGCCCACGACGGCGAGCAGCGGGACGGCCAGCCGGTCGGCCCGCACGACGAGCCGCGGGCCCCCGGCGACGACGACGGTGGACAGCAGTCCGAGCAGCCCCGACCAGGCCCACTCCGTTCCGGCGCCTCCCCAGATCCGCGCACATGCCGAGGCGGCGATGACGTTGTTCACCGCAATCCAGGCGAAGTTCATCCCGTAGAGCAGCAGCGCCACGAGGCCGGCCCCCCGGCGTCCCAGCGCGGCGCGTGCCGCGATCACCGACGGGACGCCGAGCCGCGGGCCGAGGGCCGCGAGGAGGGCGACGAGCAGCGATCCGCCGAGGACGCCTCCCACCACGACCAGCGAGACGACCCCCGGGGACCCGGCGGCGGGGGCAAGGCTGGCCCCGGTCTGGAGCGTGGTGGCGACGACGTTCGCACCGGCGAAGACGAGGAAGAGATCGAACGCCGAGTGCGTGCGCCGCTCGGGCGGGACGGGACCGATCTCGACAGCGTCCATGGTTGGATAGTGTAATGTCCCTGAGTGTCTTCCCTGTTCCTCAGCTTCGCGCACCCCGACGACGAGTCCTTCCTCGCCGGGGGTACCGTGTGCCGGTACGCGGACGCCGGGGTGCGGGTTGTCCTGTCGTGCGCGACGCGCGGCGAGTCGGGGAAGGCGGGCGATCCGCCCGTGTGCGCGCCCGAGGAGTTGCCGGAGGTGCGCGAGCGCGAGCTGCGCGAGGCCGCGTCGATCCTTGGCATCGCCGCCGTGCATTTCCTCGGCTACCGCGACCGCTCGCTCGACGTGGCGCCGCCCGACCGGATCCGCGAACAGGTCGTCGGGCTGATCCGGATCGAGCGCCCCGCGGTCGTCCTGACGTTCGACCCGAACGGCGCCAACCTGCACCCCGACCACGTGGCGATCAGCCGGTTCACCGCGGACGCGGTGGCCGCGGCGGCCGACCCGCGCTGGTTTCCCGAAGCAGGGGCGCCCCACCAGGTCGCGCGGCTCGTGTGGGTGGCGGGACGTCACCCGTGGGAGTGGGCGCGCGACCCGGACGCCGCCCGGCGCCCCGGCGTGGATTTCCTGATCGACGTCGGCCCCTGGCGCGCGCGGCGGCGCGCCGCACTCGAGGCGCACCGCACGCAGCGCGCGAGCGTGACGCGCCACTTCCTCCGTCACGCCGACCGTGACCGCGTGCTGTCGCTCGAGTTCTTCAGGCAGGCGTGGGGGGTACCGCTTCGGGCGAGACCGGCACACGACCTGTTCGAAGGGATCGAGGACTGATGCTTGCTTCCCCTTCTCATCGCGCCGCGGTTGCCTTTCTCAGGGGCGGGCTGTTCGCCAGCGTCACGCTGCTGGCCGCGCCGCGCGTGGCCGCGCTCGTCCGTTCCGTTCGCCCGCTCGCCGGCTTCGGCGACGCCGCGGCGGCGCTGTTGCCCGTGGCCGGGTTCGCAGTCGCCTGGGCCTTTGGTGGTGCGGCGCTCGGCCGGGGGCGAGTCGGAGTTGGCGCCTTTGCGCTCGGCGGGCTGGTGTCGGGGCTGCTGATGTCGCTCGTGTGGCCGCAACTGGCGGGCCTGACCGGCCGCGAGCCGTTGCCGCCCCTGCTGGCGTTCAGCGTCGGCGGGTGGGCGGCCGCCTTCGGCGCGGGGGGCGCCGTTGCAGGATGCGTGGTGGACCGCCGGGCCGCGGCGGCACTCGCCCGGCGGTTTGCCATGGGGGGGGC
Organism: uncultured Acidobacteriota bacterium; assembly: GCA_963813585.1. Lineage (GTDB taxonomy): Bacteria > Acidobacteriota > Vicinamibacteria > Vicinamibacterales > Fen-181 > JARKSS01. Next base: position 3,453,801 of record CAWEZL010000001.1, on the reverse strand, counting down.
GGCGGGGGCGCTCGTGTTCGTCGCGCCATCGTTGGCGCAGCCGCTCGGCTGGGCCGCGTGGCCGGCTCCCGCGCGCCTGCTGCTCACGACGGCCAGCTCGGTGTGCGGCCTGCTGGCGCCGTTCGCCATCGGCGGCGCCGCCGCCGGCCTGGCGCTCGGCAGGGACTAGCAGGCACCCTCGGCACAGCACCCGCAGCACCTTCCACACCACCGGCGCGAGATTCCTCTCGCAGTATGATGTGACCGATGCTCCGTTCCGCTGCCACCGTCCGCCCCGCCGAGCCCCGCACCCACGTGCTCCTGACGCTGCCCGACGGCCGCGCGTTCGAGGCCCCGATCGGGATGCCGCTGGGAGAGATCTTCCAGGCCATCGGGTCGACGGCGGGGAAGCCCGCGCCGACGCCGTGCGCCGGGGGGCTGCGGGCGGTCGCGGCACTGGTGAACGGTCGCCTGCGCGACCTGACGACGCCCCTCGTCGAGGACGCGGCGGTCGTGCCGGTGACGCCGCAGGACGCGGACGGCGCGCGCATCTACCGGCGGTCCCTGAGTTTCCTCCTCATGACAGCGGCGGCCGAGGAGTTTCCCGGCGTTGACGTGAGCATCGAGCACTCGGCGACCACCGTCGGCGCCTACTTCTGCGAGGTGCAAGGGCACGCCCCCTTCACGCAGGCGGAGCTGCGGCGCATCGAGGCGCGCATGCGCGCGATCGTCGAGGCCGACGAACCGATCGCGCGAACGCCGGTACCGGTCGCGCAGGCGATCGAGACGGTCCTCGCGCGCGGGGACAAGGAGACGGCGCGCCTCCTGGCGCACCGGCAGAAGGAGGACCTGGTCCTCTACAGCCTCCGCGGCCGCCAGGACTACTTCCAGGGCTACATGGTGCCGTCGACCGGCTGCCTGCCGCACTTCGCGCTTCACGCGTTCGCGCCCGGGTTCTTCCTCCAGTTCCCGCACCAGAAGAAGCCCCGGGCGCTGCCGGCGATTACGCCGTACCCGAAGCTGTTTCAGGTGTACGAGGAGGCGGGGCACTGGCTCGATCGACTCGGCATCCGCAGCGCGGGGGCGCTGAACGACGCGATCGCCGCAGGGCGGCTGCAGGAGATCTCGCTCGTGGCCGAGGCGCTGCACGAGGCGCGCATCGCCAGCATCGCGCACGACATCGCCTCGCGCGACCAACGGGTGCGCGTCGTGCTGGTCGCCGGCCCTTCAGCCTCGGGCAAGACCACCTTCTCCAAGCGGCTGGCCGTGCAGCTGGTGGCGAACGGCCGGCGTCCCCTCGCGGTCTGCCTCGACGACTACTTCGTCGACCGCGAGCACACGCCGCGCGATGCGGCGGGCGGCTTCGACTACGAGTGCCTGCAGGCCGTCGACGTCGCGCTGTTCAACGAGCACTTGCTGCGGCTCACCGCCGGCGAGCGCGTGGAAGTGCCGCGCTACGTCTTCCGCACCGGCCGGCGCGAGGTGGGGATGACGGTCGCCCTGGCGCCCGACGCGATCGTGATCGTGGAAGGCATCCACGGGCTGAACCCGGCCCTGGTGCCCGGCCTTCCGCCCGAGTCGGTCTACCGGGTGTACGTGTCGGCCCTGACGCAGTTGAACCTCGACCGGCACAACCGCGTCAGCACCACGGACTGCCGGCTGGTGCGGCGCGTCGTGCGCGACGCGGCCTTCAGGGGGTACAGCGCGACCGAGACGCTGCGGCGCTGGGAATCGGTGACGGCGGGCGAGAAGGTGCACATCTTCCCGTACCAGGAGAACAGCGACGCGATCTTCAACTCGGCGCTGGTTCACGAGCTGGCGATACTGCGGCCGCTGGCCGAGCCGCTGCTGCTCCAGGTGCAGCACGACACGCGCGAGCACCTCGAGGCCAACCGCCTGCTGTCCTTCCTGGAGTGGTTCCTCCCGGCTTCGAGTGACGTCGTGCCCGACAACTCGATCCTCCGGGAGTTCGTGGGCGGGTCGATCCTCGAGACCTTCAACCCCTGGCTCGAGCGGACGCGACAGCCCTGAGCCGTCTCGCGGCCTCGAGCCGTTCCGTGCGGCTGTTGACGAGCACGGCACTTCTGCTGTTTCCTAGTTGAGATAGGGACCCACCTCACATTCGCCGGCCGGCCCGTCCGCGCGGGCATGCCGCCAGAGGAGTGCGATGCCGGACACCCCCACGCGCCAGGAAGCGATCAGGACGCTCGCCGGGCTGATCAAGGACGTGCCCGTTGCGATGCTGACGACCACCGGGATGGGCCGGCTGCGCAGCCGGCCGATGGTCGCGCAGCGTACCCCGTTCGACGGCACGCTCTGGTTCCTCACCGCGCGAACGGCGGGCAAGACGGGGGAGATCCGGGACCGCCAGGCCGTTCACGTCACCTTCGTGTCGCCGGCGGACAACCGTTACGTCTGGGCCTCTGGCACCGCGACGCTGGTGGACGACCCGGCGCAGGTGCACGCCCTCTGGCACGACGGCTACCGGCCGTGGTTTCCGAAGGGCTCCGGGGACGAGTCCATCTCCCTCATCAGGCTGCGGGTCGAGGAGGCCGGCTACTGGGACAGCTCGACCGGGGGGATGGTGCTGGTCGGCGGCTTCGTGGAAAGCACCGCGTTTCGCGACCTTCAGCCCGGGATGGGCATCTGATACTTGGAGTGGACACGTGGAGCCGCGAGAGGACAGGCGCGCACTGGCCTGCGGCGTGGCAGGGGGCTTGGAGAGGGATCGGGTATGAAGGCCGAGGACGCGACCGGGGACCAGCCGAAGGGATGGGTGGTCCGGAACCGGTGGAAGCTGGCGATCGCCGCGGCAGCGGCCGTGAGCGGGTTCTGGTGGAGTCGCTCGCGGCGGTCGCGGATCGACGTCGATCGGGTGAGCGAGCAGTGGCTCGCCGAGCACACGTTCGAGGCGGGGCAGCACCCGCGCGAGTAGCTGGCGTCGCCACGGGGCCCGACGCGGCGCTGCCTCCCTTTGTCTCGCTTGTGTCACGCTGAATCAGCCGGAGCCCACTGGTACGATTGATGCGAGCGCGCTTCCCGGAGGAGTCCCGATGAACGCCCGAGCGATGTGGCGGCAGGCTTGTGTCGCGTTGGCCCTGGCCCTCGCGGTGGCCAACCCCGCCGGCGCCCAGTACTTCGGCCAGAACAAGGTCCAGTACAAGAGCTTCGATTTCGAGGTGCTGAAGACCAAGCACTTCGACATCTACTTCTACCCGGCCGAGCGCGAGGCCGTGAAGCAGGCCTCCGTGATGGCCGAGCGCTGGTACGCGCGTCTCTCGAAGGTGCTGAACCACGAGCTGCGGGGCGCGCAGCCGCTGATCCTCTACGCCAGCCACCCTGAGTTCGAGCAGACCAACGCGGTGCAGGGCGAGATGGGCGAGGGGACGGGCGGCGTGACCGAGATGCTGAAGCGGCGGATCGTCCTGCCGCTCGGGACCTCCCTGGCCGAGAGCGATCACGTCATCGGCCACGAGCTGGTGCACGCCTTCCAGTTCGACATCACGGCGCCCGCGGCCGGCCAGAGCATGGCCGCCGGCGCGATGCGGCTGCCGCTCTGGTTCATCGAGGGGATGGCGGAGTACCTCTCGATCGGACCGCTCGACCCGCACACGGCGATGTGGATGCGCGACGCCGCCGTCGAGGAGAAGATCCCGACGATCAAGCAGCTGGATGATCCCCGCTACTTCCCGTATCGCTGGGGCCAGGCCTTCTGGGCGTACGCGACCGGGCGCTGGGGCGATCGGGTCGTCGGCGAGATGCTGCGCGTCGGCGGCGGTGACCGGCGACCCCGAGGTGGCGATCGCGAAGGTGCTGGGGCTCTCGTCGGACGAGTCTGTCGAAGCAGTGGCACGACGTCGCTGCGCGAGCTGGCCGCGGCCGTGCGGCAGCAGACACGTCCGCCGGCCGACTTCGGCCGCGTGCTGCAGAAGGGCGAGAGCGACGACAAGGCGATGAACGTCTCGCCGGCGCTCAGCCCGGACGGCCGCCGGATGATGTTCCTCTCGCAGCGCGACCTGCTGTCGATCGACCTGTACCTCGCTGACGCGCAGACCGGCAAGGTCGATCCGGAAGGTCGTCGACACGGCCGTCGACCCGCACTTCAGCAGCATCCAGTTCATCGGGTCGGCCGGCGACTGGGCGCCCGACAATCGGCGCTTCGTCTTCGCGGCCGTCAAGGGCGGCTCGCCGCAGCTGGTGATCTACGACGCGGACGCGGACAGGGTGGAGAAGGAGATTCGCTTCAAGGATCTCGGTGAGATCTTCAACCCGTCGTGGTCGCCTGACGGACAGCTGGTCGCGTTCTCGGCGCTGCAGGGCGGCCTCACCGACCTCTTCGTCCACGACCTGCAGGCCGGGACGACGCGCCGGCTCACGCAGCGACGCGTTCGCCGACCTGCACCCGCGTGGTCGCCCGACGGCCGGCGGCTCGCCTTCGTCACCGACCGGTTCACGACGCGTCTCGAGCACGCTCGATCCTCGGCGAACTACCAGTTCGCGCTCATCGACGTCGCGGACGGGTCGATCCGGCCGGTGGCCGGGGGCCGACACCGGGAAGAACATCAACCCGCAGTGGGCGGCCGGACGGCGCGCTGTTCTTCGTGTCGGACCGGAACGGCATCAGCAACGTCTACCGGACGCCGGTCGGACGGCGGCGCCGTGCAGCCAGGTGACGAACCTCGCGACGGGCGTGAGCGGCATCACCGATCGTGAGCCCGGCGATCTCGTACGCGTCCGATGCGCGGCGCCTGGCGCTGTCGGTCTACGAGAACGGCAGCTACAACTCTGTACGCCATGGACTCGGCCGAGGCGCTGGCCGGCCAGCCGCCCGTGACGCTGGCGAACGTGCACCGCGGCGATGCTGCCGCCGCGCGACGCGCGTGGCGAGCCAGTATCGCCGCGCTGCCAGGCAACCCGACGATCGGCCTGCCCGCGGCGAGCGACGCGCAGGTCGAGCGCCTACCAGGGAGGCTCTCGCTCGACTTCGTCGGGCAGCCCTACCTCGCGGCGGGCGTCGACCCGTACGGGACATACGCCGGCGGCGGCATCTCGCTCTTCTGGAGCGACATGCTCGGGAACCACAACCTCGGGACGGCGGTGCAGGTGAACACCGGCTTCGCGCGGCGTCGCCGACATCTTCCGGAACACCGGGGCGCAGCTGGCCTACCAGAACCTGAAGCACCGCTGGAACTGGGGCGTCGGCGGCCGGGCAGATGCCGTACCTCACCGGCGGGTTCGCGCAGCGGCATCGACCAGACGGACGGCCAGGTGGCCGGTCGGCGTGCAGCAGCGTCATCTTCCGCCAGGTGGAGCGCGGCGTGTCGGGCATCGCCGCCTATCCGTTCAACCGGGTCGCACCGCGCTCGAGTTCTCGGCGGGTACAGCAACATCAGCTTCGACCAGGCGGCTGCAGCACCATCACCTTCGACCTGGACGACCGGCGAGATGCTCGGCCAGGAGACCCGAGGACCTCGGGCAGCCGTCGGCGGCCTGCACATGGCTGACGCAGCGCCGCGCTCGTCTACGACACCTCGTCTTCGGCGCGACCAGCCCGATCGCCGGCCAGCGGTACCGCCTGCAGGTGTCGCCGACGGTCGGGATCGATCCGCTTCAACAGGTGCTCGCCGACTACCGGCGCTACTTCATGCCGGTGTCGTTCTACACGATCGCCGACGCGCGTGCTGCACTACGGCCGCTACGGCAGTGGACTCCGAGGACCCGCGGCTGATGCCGCTCTACCTCGGCTACCCGGACCTCGTGCGGGGCTACGACTTCAACTCGTTCGGCGCCAGCGAGTGCACGCCGACGCGACGTCAGTTCGTGCCCGCGAGTTCGACCGGCTGCTCGGAAGCCGCATGCTGGTCGGCAACCTCGAGTTCCGCTTCCCGCTGCTGCGGCCGTTCGGGGCGGGCCAGCGGCATGTACGGCCCGATTCCCGTGGAGGTGGCGTTCTTCGCGCGACGCGGGCGTCGCGTGGAGCGCGGGCGAGAAGCCCGATGGCTTCGGGCGGCAGCCGCGAGGGGTGACGAGCGCGGGCGTGGCGCTCCGCGTCAACCTGTTCGGCTTCGTGATTGCGCAGTTCGATCTCGTGAAGCCGTTCCAGCGCCCGCAGAAGGGTTGGATCTTCCAGTTCAGCCTGACGCCGGGGTGGTAGGGGCGGAAGGCAAGCGCGTCAGCGTTGCCACTTCACCTCTGATCCCCACACCGAGTGGGGGATTGCGAAGACGACCAGGGTGGCGAGGGCCGCCAGCGCCACGGCCGCTCTCGCGCCCGAGGTTGCCCCTTCCGACCCGCCACGCCGCGACGGCCCACGCCAGGGCCGCGATGAGCGTCTTGTTGTCGGTCAGGTCCCAGCCCCACGGGATGCCCGTCCAGTAGGCCCCGAACGCGATCTTCTGCACGACGGGACCGAGAACGAGTCCCCCCACCACCAGCAAGGACAGCGCCAGGTAGCTCAAGAACCGGATGTCGCCCGCCGGCCACCGCCGCGAGGCCCGCCCGGGTCGAGACCAGCATCCCGATGAACATCGCGAAGATGTGCGGCGCCAGGACGGCGGCCTGGACGTCCCCCTTGAAGCGGGTCACCGCCGGAACGGCGGGGAAGACGGTCTCCTCGTCGCCGCGCCGAAGTCGGACCTGGTACTCCAGCTTGCCGGCGGGTGGCATCAGCGGCACCGGCTCGGGCGGCAGCTCGGCGCGCAGGTCATCCCCCTGACGCACGAGCGGGGACACCTGCCAGGGATCGCTGTGACGGGTACCGGCGCCACGAGACCTCGCCGGTGATCTCGGGGTTCGCGGCCTTGACGGTCACCGGCTGGCGCGCCGTGATCGAGTGGCTGCGCGCGAGGCGCAGGCGAATCGTCTCGCCGCCCACGTTCACGGTGCCGCGAACGGGGTAGGTCGGGCCGCTCATCCGCTGCCAGACGGCGGCCGCGAGGGTGATCAGGATAGCCAGCGCCCAGAGCACGGCGGGTCGTCGCATCGTCAAGTCCTCGCACTGAGAAGAGCGGTGCTGGACCGGCGAGGACGCCGGTCCCACCGAGTCCTGTCCCTGACACCGTCACCGCCAGCGGGAGGCGCTAGCTCCCCGTTCCTGCGTTCTTCAGGATTGCCAGCACGTAGTCCCAGAACTTCCCGACCGTGTCGATGTAGATCTTCTCGTCGGGCGAGTGCACCCCTTCGAGCGTGGGGCCGAGCGAGACCATGTCCATGCCGGGGTACTTCTCGCCGATGATCCCGCACTCGAGCCCGGCGTGGACCGCCTTCACCTCGGGCTCGCGGCCGGTGAGCTCCTGGTAGACCCGCCTGGCGACGCCGAGAATGGGCGATGCGAGGTTCGGCTTCCACCCGGGATACCCGTCGGAACCCGTCACCTGGGCTCCGCTCAACTCGAAGACGGCCCGCACCATCTGCACCGCCTCCTCGATCTCCGACTGCGACCGAGCTGCGCTGGCTGGTCTGCACCGTCACCGCCTGGTCGTCGGTCTTGAGGATCGCCAGGTTGGTGGAGGTCTCGACGAGGCCGGGGATGTCGGGGCTCACCTTCAGGACACCGTGGGGGACGGCTGCCAGCGCCAGCAGCACGCGGTGCTGCAGGTCGGCGCTGAGGACCCCCGCCGGCTCGTCGCCTGCGCGCTCGATCGACACGCGCACACCGGGGTCGATGGACGCCAGCTCGGACGCGACCGCTTCCTGCAGGGCCTCGATCAACGCCTGCGCCTCGCCCTGCGCTCCTTCGGGAAGGTACGCGATCGCCTCGGCCTCGCGCGGGATCGCGTTGCGCTTGTTGCCTCCCTCCATGCGGGCGACGCGCCCGCCGAGCCCCTCGAGGGCGAGGAGCGCGCGCGCGAGGATCTTGAGCGCGTTCCCGCGGCCCTGGTGGATCTCGAGGCCCGAGTGCCCGCCCTTCAGGCCGCCGACCTTGACCGAGACGGGGATCGTCGCCGACGGGACGTGGCCGTACCCTGCCGGCCACGTGGCGGTAGAATCGCGCCCGCCCGAGCAGCCGACGTAGAGCGCCCCCTCTTCCTCGGAATCGAGGTTGAGGAGCGTCCGGCTCTGCAGCCAGCCGGGCTGCAAGTTGTTCGCCCCGGTCAGGCCGGTCTCCTCGTCCACCGTGAAGAGGAACTCGAGGGGGCCGTGCTCGAGTGCCCGGTCCTCCATGATCGCCAGGCACGTGGCCACCGCGATGCCGTTGTCCGCCCCGAGGGTCGTCCCGTTGGCCATCAGGAAGTTGCCGTGGCGCACCAGGTCGAGGGGGTCGGTCGCGAAGTCGTGGACCTTGTCCTTGTTCTTCTCGCAGACCATGTCCATGTGCCCCTGGAGGCACACCATCGGCACGCCCCCGCGACCGGGCGAGGCGGGCTTGCGGACGAGCACGTTGCCCACGCCGTCCTGCTGCGCCTCGAGGCCGAGGCGGCCCGCTGTGTCCACCAGGTGGCGGGCGATGGCAGCCTCGTTCTTCGAGCAGCGCGGGATGGCGCTGATCTCGCCGAAGTACTTCCAGAGCAGGGGAGGCGTCAGTCCCTCGATTGCCTTGGCCATGTCGAACGCTCCTTTTGCCCGGCGCGCCTCGCCGCGAGGCCGGCCGGGACCCTGCCAGCCTACGGGAAGACGCGGGGAAGGGCAAGTCGCGATGAGCTATAATCCCCGGCGGTCCCCATCCGATCCCGTTCACCGGTGGCTCCCGTCGTCACGGTCTCGAACACGAGGTTTGCCATGGCTGAAGATCCCGAAGATCCGTCCAGGGCGACCGGCGTCAGCCGGCGCGGTTTCATCGCAACGGTCGGGACCGGCGCCGTCGCGGCGGCCACGATCGCCCAGGTGGGAGCTGAGGCGGCGCCCGGGACGATCCCCGACGGCGTCGAGATGGTGCGCGTGGCCCTCGACGTGAACGGGCGCACCCACCGTCTGCTCGTGGAGCCCCGCTGGTCGCTGCTGTACGTCCTGCGCGAGCGGCTCGGCCTCACCGGCGCCAAGCTGGGGTGCGAGCGCGGGGAGTGTGGCGTCTGCACGGTGCTCGTCGACGACAAGCCGCAGTACTCGTGCATGATGCTCGCGGTCGAAGCCGAGGGCCGGCGCATCACCACGGTCGAGGGGCTGATGCGCGGCGAGGAACTCGGGGCGGTCCAGCAGGCCTTCGTCGAGGAGGATGCCTTCCAGTGCGGCTACTGCACGCCCGGCCAGGTGATGGCGGTCGAGGGGCTGCTGCGGGCCACGCCGGCGCCGACCCTCGACGAGATCCGTGAGGGCGTCAGCGGCAACCTGTGCCGCTGCGGCGCGTACGCCCACATCTTCAAGGCGGCCGGGCGGGCGTCCGCGCTGAAGAAGGAAGGGGGGCGCGCATGAGCGCGGACGATCGCTACTACATCATCGGCGAGCCGCCCGAAACCCCGGAGCCGCAGGGACAGCCCGAGCCCTGGACCACCACCACGATCGTCGGCAAGCGTCAGCCGCGGATCGACGGCTACGAGCGGGTGAGCGGGACGGCCATCTACGCGTCGGACGTGATCCTGCCCGACATGCTCTACGCCGCGACGCTGCGCTGCCCGCACGCGTCCGCCGTGGTGACGAAGATCGACACGGCCGCCGCCGAGAAGATGCCGGGCGTGGCGGCCATCCTGACGCACGAGTCCACGGGCGCGGAGATCCCCTGGTACAACGCCCGCACCGGCCCGCTGAGCCGCCTCATCGACCCGGTCTGCCGGTACGAGGGCGAGGAGGTGGCGGTCGTCGCGGCTGAAACGCCGTGGCAGGCGTGGGACGCCGTGCGCGCGATCCAGGTCACCTACGAGGAACGGCCGTTCGTGTCCGACGAGGAGGCCGCCCTGGCGCCCGACGCCCCCGCGGTCCACACGGGAGGCAACCGCGTCGGCGACCCCACGCGCTACGAGCGCGGCGACGTCCAGGCCGGGTTCGCGCAGGCCGACGTCATCGTCGAGCGCACCTACAGCACCGGCTGCGAAATTCACTCGCCGACCGAGACCCACGTCTCGGTGGCGAAGTGGGAAGGCCCGCGCCTGGTCGTCTGGGACTCGACCCAGGGGCCCTTCGCGGTGCAGAACGGGCTCGCCCAGGCGCTGAAGCTGCCCGTGTCGCACGTCCGCGTGATCGGTCACTACATGGGCGGAGGGTTCGGCGCGAAGCTGAGCCTGAGCAAGCACACCGTCCTGGCCGCGCTGCTCGCGCGGAAGACGGGCCGGCCGGTGAAGTACCACCTGTCGCGCGAGGAGGCCTTCCTGGCGGTCGGCAATCGGCCCGCGAGCCGGATGACGCTGAAGGGCGGCGCGAAGAAGGACGGGACGCTGACGGCGCTGCAGATGAACGTCATCGGCTCTGGCGGCGCGTACCCGGGCGGGGGCGTGGGCTCGGTCGACTGGGTCGTCCGCGACCTGTACACCTGCCCGAACGTCAAGACCGAGCTGCAGGACGTCTTCATCAACGCCGGTCAGGCGCGGGCGTTCCGCGCGCCGGGCCATCCGCAGGGGGCGTGGGCGCTCGAGCAGGTGATCGACGAGCTGGCGGAGAAGATCGGCTGGGACCCGGTGGAGTTGCGGCTCAAGAACGCCCCGGTCGTGAGCCAGGGGCGCCGCGACCTGCCGTACTCGACCACGGGCTTGAAGGCCTGCCTCGAGGAGGGCGCGAAGAAGTTCGGCTGGGCCGAGGCGCGCAAGCGGGCGCCGGCCGAGGGCGCCATCCGCCGCGGCGTCGGCGTGGCGGCAGGGCAGTGGCAGGGGGGAGCGGGCGGCCCGCCGGCCACGATCGTGGTGAAGGTCTTCGCGGACGGCAGCGCGAACCTGAACATGGGCGCCGCCGATATCGGCACCGGCACCAAGACGGTCATGGCGATGGTCGTCAGCGAGGAACTCGGGATCCCCCTGGACCGGATCGCGGTCGAGTGGGCGGACACCGGGACGACGCAGTTCGCGACGCCGAGCGGGGGCAGCAAGACCGTGCCGACCGAGTCTCCGGCCGTGCGGGCCGCCGCGCTCGACGTCAAGCAGCAGCTGGTGCAGCTGGGGGCGGAGCAGTTGAAGCTCACGCCGCAGGAGGTGGCCCTGCGTGGCGGCGAGATCGTCGCCGTGGCGGACCCCGCGAAGAAGGTCGCGCTCGGCGCCATCGACGGGTTGCGGCGTCGCGGCCTCGTCGTCGGCGTAGGCTACCGCGGGCCGAACCCCGAGGGGATCGTCATCTGCCCGTTCGCGGCGCACTTCGCCGAGGTCGAGGTGAACACCCGCACCGGCGAGGTGAAGGTGACGCGGTTCCTGGCGGCGCAGGACAGCGGCCGGCCGCTGAACGAGCTGACCTACGAGAACCAGGTGCACGGCGGTCTCACCATGGGGCTGGGGCTCGCCATGATGGAGGCGCGGATCCTCGACGGGCAGCAGACGGGGAAGATGGTCAACCGGAACTGGCACGACTACAAGGTGCCGACGGCGATGGACCTGCCGGCCGAGCAGCAGGTGCTGCCGGTGGACCTGCACGACTACAAGGCGAACAGCACCGCGGTCAAGGGGATTGGCGAGCCGGCCACCATCCCGACCGCGGCCGCCATCGCCAACGCCATCTACCATGCCTGCGGCGTGCGGACTCCCGACGCGCCGGTCAATCCCGCGCGGCTCGTGTCGCTGCTGAGCGCGCCGAACAGGAAGGGGTAAGCCATGGTGCCGAGCTTCACGTACGTGCGGGCGAAGACGGTCGCGGACGGGGTCCGGCAGCTCGCGGCGCCGGGGTCGCGAGTCCACGCGGGCGGCACGGACCTGATGGGATGCCTTCGCGACCAGGTGTTCAAGGCGGACAAGCTGGTGAGCCTGTCCGGCCTGGCGGACCTGAAGGGGATCACCCAGGCGGTGGGGGGAGGCCTGCGGATCGGGGCGCTCACCCCGAACGCGGAGGTGGCCTCGAGCGCGGTGATCAAGGAGCGCTACCCCGGCCTCGCGCAGGCCGCGCTGGCGGTGGCAAGCCCGCAGTTGCGCAACCAGGGGACGATCGGCGGCAACATTTGCCAGAAGCCGCGCTGCTGGTACTACCGCGGCGAGTTCCACTGCCTGCGCAAGGGCGGGGAGATGTGCTACGCGGTGGGGGGCGAGAACCAGTACCACTGCCTCTTCGGGGGCGACCGCTGCTTCATCGTGCACCCCTCCGACATCGCGCCCGCGCTGACGGCGCTCGAGGCGCGGGTGCGGGTCGCCGGGCCGGGGGGGAGCCGGGTCGTGCCGATCGGACAGTTCTTCGTGCTGCCGACCAAGGACCCGACGCGCGAGACGGTGCTCGAGCGGAACGAGATCGTCACCGAGATCCTGCTGCCGCCCGCCGAACCGGGCCTGCGCGGCTCGTACCGCAAGGTGCGGGGGCGAGGCGCCTGGGACTTCGCGCTCGCCGGGGTCGCGCTGGCGCTGCTGATGCGCGGCACGACGGTCGAGCGCGCCCGGATCGTCCTGTCGGGCGCGGCGCCGGTGCCGTGGAGGGCGCAGGCCGCGGAAAAGGCGCTGGTGGGGAAGGCGATCACGGCCGAGACGGCGGCCGCCGCCGCCGAGGCGGCCATGCAGGGGGCCGAGCCCATGGCCAAGAACGGCTACAAGGTCCCGATGTTCAAGGGGGCGATTGTCGAATCGCTCCTGGCGCTGGCGTGAGGGGAGGCATGTTCACCATTTCACCCGAGTTGCTGTCGGCCTCGACCGTGGCGGTCCGCGACTGCATGGGGGCGCGGCCCGGCGAGAAGGTGCTGGTGGTCACCGACGCCCACCTTCGGCTGATCGGGTACGCCTTGCACAAGGCCGCGACCGAGCTGGGCCTCGAGGTGCTGCTGGTGGACATGCCACCGCGGAAGAGCAACGGCGAGGATCCCCCTCCCGAGGTCTCGGACCTGATGGCCCGCTTCGACGTCGTACTCTGCCCGACGTCGAAGTCGCTCACGCACACCGAGGCGCGGCGCGCCGCCAGCGCGGCGGGGGCGCGGGTGGCCACGCTGCCGGGCGTGACCGAGGTGATGATGGTGCGGTGCATGAACGCCGACTATCTCGAGATCGCGGCGCGCACGCACCGGCTGTGCGAGCGGCTCGAGCGGGCGTCGGTCGTCAGGGTCAAGGCGCCGGCCGGCACCGACGTGTCGCTGCCGATAGCCGGACGCCGGGCCCACGCCAGCTCGGGGCTCTTTCGCGAAAAGGGGCAATGGGGCAACCTGCCCACGGGCGAGGCCTACCTGGCGCCGCTCGAGGGGCAGTCCAACGGCGTCGTCGTGGTGGACGGCTCGATGGCCGGCATCGGGATCGTGAAGACTCCGATCCGGATCGAGGTGAAGGACGGCTACGCGACCGACATCACCGGGGGCGCCGAGGCGCGGACGCTGATCGACCTGCTCGCCCCGCACGGCCGCGACGGCCGAACGGTCGCCGAGTTCGGGATCGGAACCAACGACCGGGCGATCCTCACGGGCATCATCCTCGAGGACGAGAAGGTGATGGGGACCATTCACATCGCCCTGGGAGACAACAAGTCGATGGGGGGTAGCGTCCGGGTCGCCAGCCACCTCGACGGCCTGATCCGCTGGCCGACCGTCTGGCTGGACGACGAGAAGATCATGGAGGACGGCACGCTGCTCGTCGTCTGACGCGGCCTCCTGGATGCAGACTCGGCTCCGTCTCCTCCTGTTCGTGCTCGCGGTCCCGCTGCTGACCGCGCTGGCGGCGTCGGCGGCGCGCGACCGGTGGGACGAGCGCTGGAGCGCGGGGCTGCAGCGCGAGTTCCGCCTCCACGGCCATCGCGCCGGGTCGGCCGCGATGGCGCGCTACTCCCTTGGCGCGCTGTGCGGCGACGCACGCCGCGCGGCCGGCATCCCGCCGTGCCGCGCCTACACCAGGCTGTCCACCTTGATCATCGCGAGCGGGGCCGTGTCCGTGCTCGGCCTGGCGTGGATCGGCCTGGTCGCCGGGGCGGGCGTCGCGGCCCGCCGCCGCCGGACCCTGGGGATCGCGGTGTTCGGGCCGGTGGTGTACGCGTCGGCGGCCCTCCTGGTGATCCTGCTGGTGGCGCAGGGGCTGCTCGCGGCGCAGGGGGTATCGATTGCCGGAGGGCTGCTGGCTCCCGCGTCGGTGCTGCAATCCCTGGGCGGCGTGGCAAGCCTGCTGGCCGCGCTGTTGATCGGTCTCTCGGCGGCCCAGGCCGTGCGGGCCGCCAGGCGGATGGGTGCGGTGCCTCATGTCCTGGCGCGTGCGCTGCGTGAGGAAGAGGCGAGCGGGCTGCGGGCGTTGGTGGGGCGCGTGTGCCGGCCAGGGGCCCCGGGGCCGGCCCTCGATCTGGTCGCCGGGCTGGCCCCGGCCGCGTTCCTCGCGCTGGGGCCGGTGAACGCGCTTGACGGGCGCCGAGAGGCGCCCGTGCTGCACGTTCCCCTGACGCTCGCGCGAATCCTCACGGTGCCCGAGTACGAGGCGTTGCTGGCGGCACAGCTGGCGCGGCTGCGCAATGAGGGCGCCCGGTCGGCGGCTCGGTTCGCGTCGCGGTGGTTGCGACTGCAGGAGGAGGCCGGGCGGCTGCAATCGGGGCCGCTGTTGTCGAGGGCGGCCGTGTTCCCCGCGGCGTGGTGGCTGGCGCTGCTGGCCGATTCGTTCCAGCCGGCGGCCGCGGCCGCCTGGCACGACGAGGAAACCGAGGGCGATCGCGCGGCGGTCGCGGTGAGCGGCGGTGAAGCCTACGGGGCGGCCCTCGCCAAGGTCCACGCGTTCGCGCCGGCCTGGGACGCGGCGCTGCAGGCGATGGCCGATGCGGTTGCGGACGGGGAGCAATATCCCAACGCCTCGCTGCTGTTTGCCGAGATCGTGGCCGCCAACGCCGAGCCCGCGCGCATCGAGTGGGCGCTCGCGCGGCTGGCCGGGGTGTCGGCCGACGGCCGCCTCGGCGTGGTTCGTGCCGGCGGGGCGGATGTCGCGCGTGTGGTCGCCGCCGCGCTCGACGTGCGTCCGGCCGTTCCCGCCACGACCCTCGTCGGAGGAGCGTCCGCCCGCCTCGAGGAAGACCTCACCGACGCCCGCCACCTCCAACTTCGCCAGTAGGGCCGTCCTCGGCACCGGCCTCCGGTGTGTTACTCTGGGCGGATGCCCGGAACCGGAAAGAGCGCGCCTTTGGTGGCCAACCCGCTGCTGCGCAACGTCGCC
The DNA here is from genome assembly GCA_963813585.1 of uncultured Acidobacteriota bacterium. Lineage (GTDB taxonomy): Bacteria > Acidobacteriota > Vicinamibacteria > Vicinamibacterales > Fen-181 > JARKSS01. The sequence continues at coordinate 3,438,673 of CAWEZL010000001.1, read as the reverse complement.
ATCATCGCCCACGTCGACCACGGCAAGACGACGCTGGTCGACGCCCTGCTTCGCCAGAGCGGAGTGTTCCGCGCCAATGAGCGGGTCGCCGAGCGCGTGATGGACAACACCGACCTCGAGCGGGAACGCGGGATCACGATCCTCGCCAAGAACACCGCGGTGCGGTACGGCGAATACCTGATCAACATCGTCGACACGCCGGGCCACGCCGACTTCGGCGGGGAAGTGGAGCGTACGCTGTCGATGGTGGACGGGGTGCTGCTGCTCGTGGACGCCTCGGAGGGGCCGCTGCCGCAGACCCGTTTCGTGCTGCGCAAGGCGCTCGAGCGTCGCCTGTCGCCGATCGTCGTCATCAACAAGATCGACCGGACGGACGCGCGGCCGCAAGAGGTCCTGAACGAGATCTACGACCTGTTCATCGACCTGGACGCCAGCGACTCCCTGCTCGAGTTCCCGGTGCTCTACGCGAACGCACGGGCGGGCAGCGCGTCGGCAGAGCCGGACGGCGACGCGTCGGACCTCCGGCTCCTGTTCGAGGCGATCGTCCAGCACGTGCCACCGCCGCTCGGCGACCCCGCCGGCCACCTGCAGGTGCTGGTCGCCAATCTCGACTCGAGCGACTACCTGGGCCGGATCGGGATCGGCCGCGTCTTCAACGGGCGCATCCGGGTCGGGGATGCGATCGCGGTCTGCAAGCTCGACGGGCAGATCGAGCAGACGAAGGTGACCAAGCTGTTCGCGTTCGACGGGCTGAAGCGGGTAGACATCGCCGAGGCGGCCGCGGGCGACATCATCTGCGTGGCGGGGATCGCGGACATCACGATCGGCGAGACGATCGCGGACGCCGAGTCTCCCACGCCGATCCCGCCGATCGCGGTGGACGAGCCGACCGTCTCGATGGTCTTCGGCGTCAACACCTCGCCCCTGGCCGGCCGCGACGGGCAATACGTGACCTCCAGGAACCTGCGCGACAGGCTGGCGCGCGAGTTGCTCGGCAACGTGTCGATCCGCGTCGAGGACACCGACTCGCCCGAGCAGGTGAACGTCATCGGCCGGGGCGAGCTGCAGCTGTCGATCCTCATCGAGATGATGCGGCGCGAGGGGTTCGAGCTGCAGGTCTCGAGGCCGCAGATCGTCACGCGCGAGCGAAACGGCGCCGTCCTCGAGCCGGTCGAAGACCTCCTGATCGACGTGCCCGAGGAGTACCAGGGCGTCGTCATCGCGCTGGTCGGGTCGCGGAAGGGCGCGATGACGCGCATGGTCAACAACGGCAGCGGGCGCGTGCGCCTGGAGTTTCACCTGCCGACGCGCGGGTTGATCGGGTTCCGGTCGCAGTTCCTCACCGACACCAGAGGCACCGGGATCATGAACCACCTGTTCTCGGCGTGGGAACCGTGGCACGGGCCGATCCCGGTGCGCCCCACGGGCGCGCTCGTCGCCGACCGGGTGGGCGGGGCCACCGCGTACGCGATCTACAACCTGCAGGAGCGGGGCGAGATCTTCATCGGCCCGGGGACCGAGGTCTACGAGGGGATGATCATCGGCGAGAACGCCCGCCCCAACGACCTCGACGTCAACGTGACGAAGGAGAAGAAGCAGACCAACATGCGGGCGTCCACCGCCGACGAGGCGATCCGGCTCGTGCCCCCGCGCCTCCTGAACCTCGAGCAGGCCATCGAGTTCATCAAGGACGACGAACTGGTGGAGATCACCCCGAGGACGATCCGCCTCCGGAAGAGGGTGCTGGCGGCGAACATGCGGCCCAAGAACGGGTAGGGATCACCGCGCCACGATCACGAGGTCGGAGGATTCGAGCGGGAGGTAGGGCGTGTCGCCGACGGTGCCGAACAGGTCGAGGTGGTCGAACCCGGCCGCCTCGAGCACCTCCTCCAGCTCCTGGCGTCGCCAGCCTCTCAGCCGCACGTTCCGCGACGACACCACTTCGAGCGGCGGGTCGCCATCCGGCCGCAGGCGCAGCGTCGACGGCGTGAAGACCAGGCTGCCGTCTTCGCCGAGCGTCATGACACGCAGGAAGACCACCTCTTCGCCGGGCGCGGCTCCCTCGCGGAAGTTCAGCGGGAGAAACCGCTGCTTGCGCTCGAAGATCTTCCCGTAGTTCAGGATCTGCAGCACCAGCGCGGCCCCCTCGCCCAGGCGGCTCCGCAGCCCCGAGGCACAGCTGGAGAGCGCGCGGCGATCCTGCAGGTGGGGAAGCGTGTTGCCCAGGCAGATCGCCCCGTCGAACTGTCCCTCCACCAGCGCGGCCACCTCGGCGATGTCGCCCTGGACGAACCGGAGGTTCTCCGGGAGCGGGGTGTCGGTCGCCTTCTCGATCATCGCCGGGGAGGCGTCCACGCCGACGACCTCGAAGCCCTGCGCGGCCAGGAACCGGCTGTGCTCGCCCGTGCCGCACCCCAGGTCGAGGATGCGCCCGCGCTGTCCCAGCGCGCGGCGCAGGAAGGGCCATTCGCGCTCGATGCGCTCGGGCCACCGCACCATGCGGCGGTAGTCCACCCGCGAGTAGGGGTCGTCGGTCCGGGGCGTATCGTCGCTTGTCGGCATTCGTGCACCCGCGAAGGCTGCATCTACGACTGTATCCCGCCGGTGTGCCGGGTCGCAAGGTGCACCAAAGCTGGATCCCGCTCACAGTTTCGTCAGCCGCGTCCCCACCCGGGCCCCGCTCCGCAGCGAAGAAACCGGTCGAAACGGTCGAGTTTCCCCCCGCCTCGCCACGGCTGAGCCTCGGGCATGGGATTTGCCCCCAGCCGAGCAGGCTGGCGCCAAGCCGTGGCGGGCGCGAGGGAGACGAATGTGAGCATGACGGTGCGAATGGCTGTGGGGGTGTGTGCGGTTGGGGCCATGCTGTGCGGCGCCGGCGGCGCCCTCGCCCAGACCTCGGTGTTGAACCCCACGACCGTGGAGTTCGATCCCTCGCCTGACCACTCTGCCGTCAGCGCGGACAGCCAGCCCGTCGTGCACCGCTACGAGCTTCGGATGTACGTGCTGGGGAACTCACTGCCGGCCGTGACCACCGATCTCGGCAAGCCGGCGCCCGGCTCGGACGGAAAGATTCGCGTCAATTTCTCGACGCTCACCTCGCCGTGGCCGCCACCCGACGGCGACTACGAGGCGCGGGTCGCGGCGGTGGGGCCGAGCGGGGTGGGGCAGAGCGACAGCTCCAACCCGTTCTCGTTCTCCTTCCAGACCGGCTGCACCTACACGCTGTCCGCGACCAGCGGCAGCGTGGGCGCTGCCGGCGGCACGGTGACCGCGACCCTGACCGCCGGCTCGGGCTGTCAGTGGACCGTGACCGGCGCGCCGACCTGGCTGACGTTGAGCGCGAGCGCCGGCGTCGGCGGCGCGACATTGGGCTTCACCGCGGCGCCGAACGCCACGAGCAGCTCGCGCACCGCGTCGCTGACGGTCGGCGGCAAGGCGTACACGCTGACCCAGGCGGCCGGCACCTGCGGCTTCCTGCTGTCGCCGGGTTCGGCGACCGTGGGCGGCAACGGCGGCAACGGCACGCTGGCGCTCACCACCTCGACCGGTTGCCGCTGGACGGCCGTGACGAGTGCCTCGTGGCTCACGCTGGCGACGACGGCGGGCACCGGGTCGGCCACCATCTCCTTCACCGCGGCGAAGAACCAGACGGGCACGACCCGCAGCGCCACGGTGCAGGCAGGCGGCCGGACCTCCACGATCACCCAGGCGGTGGCGGTTCGGCCGTCGAAGCCGAAGAGGCCGAAGGTGACGGTCGTCATTGAATAGTGGATCTCGAGCCGGCCGGCTGGTAGTCTGTGCGCCATGACACCACCTGCCGTGGCGGGGACGGAACGCCGGAAGGCTGCGCGGGTGACCTACTTCGCCGAGGCCTGGCTCGAAGGCCTCGATGTGAGCCGCACCGTCGTGCGATTGGGTGACCTGAGCATCGAAGGGGCTTTTGTGGATGCCCGGACGGTCCTGCCGCCCGGGACGATTGCGCGGCTTCGATTCCGGCTCGAGGAGCGCGAGATCGGGGTCATGACCGAGGTCCGCTACGCCATCCCCGCGATCGGGATGGGCCTGCACTTTCTCGACCTGGCGCCCGAGGACCGCGCCGCCATCCAGGCGTTCGTCGCGTCCTGCTGAGCCCCGCCCGAGGGGCGGCCCCCGGTCTGCCACCCGGCCCCCCAGACGCTATACTTGCGGCGTGCCCGACCCCGCCGCTTCCCTGCGCCAGGCCCTCTCCGCCGCCGTCGGCCCCGACCACGTCCTGACCCGGCCCATCGACCTGGCGGCCTTCGCATCCGACGCCAGCGTGTACCGGATCGTCCCGGCGGCCGTGGTGAGGCCCCGCGAGATCGCCCAGGTCCGCGCGGTGTTCGACGCCGCGCGCGAGCGCGGTGTCCCGGTGGCGTTTCGCGCGGCGGGGACCAGCCTGTCGGGCCAGGCGGTGACGCCCGGCGTGCTCATCGACCTGTCGCGGCACTGGCGCGGGATCGAGGTACTCGACGCGGGGGCGCGCGTCCGGGTCGAGCCCGGGGCGGTCGGCGCGGCCGTGAACGCGCGGCTGCTGCGTCACGGCGCCCGCATCGGCCCCGACCCCGCCTCCATCCAGGCCTGCATGATGGGGGGGATCCTCGCGAACAACTCGAGCGGCATGTGCTGCGGCGTCGCGCAGAACGCCTACCACACCCTCGACTCGCTCGTGTTCATGCTTCCCTCGGGCACGGTCGTCGATACGGCGGCGGCGGGCGCGGACGACCTGCTGCGCGACGCGGAGCCGCGGATCCACGCCGGCCTGCTCGATCTGCGCCGCGAGGTGCTGGACACGCCCGGGCTCGCCGATCGCATCCGGTCCAAGTACCGGATGAAGAACACCACGGGCTACTCGCTCAACGCGTTCGTGGACTTCGAGCGTCCGGTCGAGACCTTGCGGCACCTGCTGATCGGGTCCGAGGGCACGCTGGCCTTCATCGCGAGCGCCGTCCTCCACACCATCCCCGACCGGCCGGTCAAGTACACGGGGCTGCTGCTGTTCCCGGGCATCCGGGAGGCATGCGCCGCGATCCTGCCGCTGAGGGACGCCGGGGCTGCCGCCCTCGAGGTGATGGATCGAGCGGCCCTGCGGTCGGTCGAACGTCAGCCCGGAGTGCCCGCCTCCCTGCAGGGGCTGCCTCCCGACGCGGCCGGCCTGCTGGTGGAGTTCCAGTCGGCCGACGAGGCGCACCGGCCCGCCCTCGAGCGGGCCGCCACGCAGGGCGTCCGCGGCCTGGCGCTGCTCGAGCCCCCCGCGTTCACCCACGATCCGCAGGAGCAGATCGGGCTCTGGAAGGTCCGGCAGGGGATGTACCCCTCGATCGGCGCGGCGCGGCCGCGGGGCACGGCCGCGATGATCGAGGACGTGGCCTTCCCGGTGGATCGACTCGCCGACGCCGTCGTCGACCTGCAGGCGCTGCTCCAGGCGCACGGCTACGCGAACGCGATCATCTTCGGCCACGCGCGCGAGGGGAACCTCCACTTCGTCATCACGCAGTCGTTCAACGAGCCCGAGGCGATCGCCCGCTACGAGCGGTTCATGGATGAGGTCGTGCAGTTGGTGGCCGGGCGGTACGGCGGGGCGCTCAAGGCCGAGCATGGCACGGGCCGGAACATCGCTCCGTTCGTCGAGGCGGAGTGGGGCGCTGACGCCTACAGGGTGATGCGCCGGATCAAGGGCCTGGTCGACCCGGACCGACTGCTGAACCCCGGGGTGCTGATCACCGACGATCCACGCGAGCACCTCCGCCACCTGAAGGACCTTCCGGTCGTGGAACCCGAGGTCGATGCGTGCATCGAGTGCGGGTACTGCGAGGCCCGCTGCCCGAGCCGCGACCTCACACTCACCCCGCGCCAGCGCATCGTCGTCCGGCGGCAGATCGCCCGGCTCGAGGCGGCCGGAGACGGGCACGCCCGCGCCGCGATCGAGGTCGACTTCGCCTACGAGGCCCTCGACACCTGCGCGGTGGACGGCCTGTGCGCGACGCAGTGCCCCGTGGGGATCGACACGGGCCAGCTGACCAAGCGCCTGAGGGCGTCGCGCCACACCGCCGTGGCGCGACGGACGGCCGTCTGGGTGGCGCGCCACATGGCGCTCGTCGAGGGATTGCTGCGGGCCGGCCTGGCGGTCGCGTCCGCGGTCCGCCGCGCCGGCGGCGGGACGGTGCTGGGGTGGGCCAGCCGGCTGCCCCGCGCGCTGGGCCTCGGCACCCCCCTGTGGGTCGAACCGATGCCGGGGCCGGCCCGGTGGCGCCGGCCGGCCGGGCACCGGAACCGCGAGCGACGTTGCGGCCGTGTACTTCCCGTCGTGCCTGTCACGGGCGCTCGGGCACCTGCCGGGCGAACCTGGCGAGATGACGCTCGTGGAGGCGATGACGCGGCTGGCAGCGCGCGCCGGCGCCCCGGTCTTCGTCCCGCCGGATGCGGCCGGCCACTGCTGTGGCGTTCCCTTTTCCTCGAAGGGCTACCACGACGCGCACGAGGAGACGGTGAACCGAACGGTCGAGGCGCTCTGGCGGTGGTCGAGGGACGGGCGGCTCCCGGTCGTCGTCGACACCAGCCCCTGCACCTATGGTCTCAGGACGTGCCGGCCGGTGCTCACGCCGGCGAACCAGGCACGCTTCGACCGCCTTCGGATCCTCGACGGTGTCGAGCACGCGGCGGCGCTCCTGCCGCGCCTCGCCGTGCACCGGCGGCAACGGCGCGTCGTGCTGCACCCGGTGTGCTCGCTGGTGAAGATGAACCTCGTGCCCCAACTCGAGCAGATTGCGAAGGCGTGCGCCGACCAGGTCGTGCTGCCGATCGACGCGGGCTGCTGCGGGTTTGCCGGCGACCGCGGGTGGCTCCTGCCCGAACTCACCGCATCGGCCACGGCGGCCGAGGCGCGCGAGGCGACCGCCGATCCGGCCGACGGCTACTACTCCAGCAGCCGCACGTGCGAGATCGGGATGGCGCGAGCGACCGGCGAAGTCTTCCGGTCGTATCTCTATCTGCTGGAGTGGGCCACGCGCGACGAGGATACGGCCACCTCGATCACTTGACCCCGAGCAACCCCTTCTTCAAGTCGCCGCTGGGCGGCTTCGGGCCGAGCCACATCGAGAACACGAGTTGGCCGAAGGGGAGACCCGGGATCGTCACCTTGTCCTGGCCCCGCACGGTGATGGTCGTGCCGGTGCCGGGCACGTAGGTGATCGCCATCTGCTCGCCGGACTTCAACGGCTCGAGAGCGCCCAGGAACTGCGCGACCTCCGCCTTCAGCGACGCCGCCTGGGCCGCCGCGTTGTTCTTCACCGACTCGTCGAACGCCTCGGTGATCTGGTTCCGGTCCACGTTGCGGACGAACTGAAGCACCAGCCGTTTCGCGGCGTCCGACTGGATCACCGTCGTGGCGTCGGCGGTCTTCGTCTCGAGGTACAGCCCCCCGACGTACACCTTGAAGACGACCTTCGTCCGGACCCCCATCCCGTTCAGGGCCAGCGTTCGACCGCCGACCGAGATCGTGTCGGGGAATGTCACGCCGGCCAGCGTTCCGGCGAGGACCGGGGCCGCGACGGCGAACACCGCGAGCACGAGCAGCAGCTTACGCATCTCTACCTCCAAGTCACCCAGGTTCGGTTCGCGATCGCCGATACGGACAGGCGGGGACGCCCGTCCTACTCCTGTGCCGTAGCGCCGTGCCGGTTCATGACGAGGCCTCCCGCGCCCAGGGTCAGAAAGATGAGCGCCTGCACCGCGGTCCGCGGGTTTGCCGGGGAGGTGGAAAAGGCCACGTAGAGGAAGACGCCGCCCAGCATGAGAATCAGGGCGTAGATCGCGTTCATGAGCGGACGCGCCCTCCGGCGGGCATCCGGCGTGTCCTGCGCGAACGACCGGGCGAACAGGATCAACCCGGCGGCCGCGACAATGTCGAGCGCCGCGAACATCAGCCAGAAAAGCCGCGCCCGCCCCGGCGCTGCGGGCGTGTTGATGACCGGCGTCATCAGCCGGGCATACAGGAACGAGCCGATGTTCGACCCGAGCAGCGATCCGATGACGCCGTACAGGAACGCGAACCCCATGTACACGGCCTTGCGGTCGGCGGGGGCGACCAGGCCGACGAAGCTGTAGTACTTCGGGTGCGCCGTCATCTCACCGATTGAGAAGATGGCGATGCCGAGCACGAACACCCAGGGGTTGAGCGAGGCGGCCAGGCACAGGAAGCCCAGCGCGCCGATCGCCATGCCGGTCACCATCGTCGGCAGGGCCGGGCGTTCCTTCACGATCCGGCTGACGATGACCTGGAGCAGGATGATGGTCCCCGCGTTGATGACCGTCACGTGCTCGGCGTCGAAGACGAACGTCCAGGGGAGTCCCACCGACTGGAACGCCGAGGTCAGCGCGGCGCTGACGGGCGCGCGATCCACGAAGTCACGGAGGTACCACAGCACCGATCCGAAGTTCTGGAAGTACAGGATCCAGAAGCCCGAGTACACCACGATCATCAGCATGAACCGGGAGTCGCCGAGCACCTCGGCCGCGCCGAGCAACACGTCCTTCAGTTTCTTGGTGCTCTCCGGCCGCGGGGGATCCGTGAAGACGAAGATCGTCGGCAGCAGCATCAGTCCCGTGTAGAGGGCCGACGCCATGAACACGTACTGCCAGGAGAACCCCTTCAGGACGCTGACGACGAGCGGCGCCAGGAACGCGCCGAGGTTGATCATCCAGTAGTAGATCCCGAAGCCGAACGCCGAGTTCGTCTCGTCGGTGGTGCGGGCGATCGTGCCCGAGATGATCGGCTTGAAGAGGCCAGAGCCGGTCGCCATCACGAGCAGCGCCAGGAAGACCAGTGCGTAGGCCGACATGTAGCCGGCGGCGAAGTACCCCGCCGCCAGCAGCGAGAAGGCCACCATCAGCATCCGGCGGTAGCCGTAGCGGTCGGCCAGCGCCCCGCCCAGGATCGGCAGGACGTAGGTGGCCGCGTACACGATGCTCTGCAGGAACCCGACCGCCTCGACGCTCGCCCCGATTCCCCCCTCGGCCACGCTCGACGTCAGGTAGACGGCGAGCACCGAGTTCATGCCGTAGTAGGCGGCGCGCTCGAACAGCTCCATGACGTTCGCAGTCCAGAACGTCCTCGGGAACCCGCGGCGCGGGGGAGTGCTGGCCGGGTCGGCTGCGGGCATGGCGCTCCTTGCGTGTCAGAGGTCGAGGGGCGGCGGCATCATACCCTACTCGCGCGCCACGACACGACGCCCGTCATAGGACGGCCGCACGGTCCCGTGCCGCCGGATGTAGCCGACGAGCGTCTCCAGCCGCGCCCGGCCGGTGTTCTCCGTCGGGAGCCCCTTGAGCGCGAACCCGGCGAAGTAGGAGTTGGTCACCCCCTTGTACACGCGGTCGTCCTCGATCGGCGCGCCGCCGACCGTCGCCTCGACGACCTCGCGGCCCTGGACCCGGTAACGGAGGCCGGAGACCCAGGGGGTATAGCGGACGAGCACTTCCCGGACCTGGCGGCCCGTCGCCTCGAACCGGACGACGGTGTTGTCGAAGGGGTCGAGCGTGACCAGGTCGCCCCGGGTGATGGGCCCTCGGAGCAGCGGGGCCCGGATCCCGCCCGTGTTCTCGAAGGAGATCTCGGACTGGAACTCCTCTCGCATGGCGTCGGCCATCAGGTGGTACTCGGCGGCGTCGTCGCCGCGGCTGATGAACTCGCCGGCAGCCTGCCCGACGACCTCGCCGTAGACCCTGGCCACCGGCTCCCAGGTACTGCCGCACCACGGCGGCCACTGCCGCGTTCTCGGGGATGCCGCCGGCGACCGGGATGAGTCGCGACCGGTAGCGCTGGACGCGCCAGCGCCCCTGGCGGTCGCGCCCGAACAGCAGGTCGAGCCGCCCCAGCTCGCCGCCCCACTGGTGGGCCTGCACGATCACGGTGCCGTTGACGTCCGCGGTGCGCAGATCCTCCGAGCGCCAGACGAACCGCCCGGACGGCAGCCGCGAGTGCGAGTGTCCGCCGACGATGACGTCGATCCCCGGCACCTGCCGGGCCAGCTCCTCGTCGACCTCTTCGCCGGAGTGCGACAGCAGGACGACGATGTCGGCCTGCCGCCGGAGGGTTGCGACCATCCGCCGGGCGGTCTCGATTTCGCCCGCCACGTCGAACGCCTCCTTGCCGGCAGGATACGACGCCGCGTCGCGGGTCATCAGGCCGAACACCGCGACCCTGACCGGGCCGGCCCGCCGCACGACCGAAGCCGGCAGCAGCGACTTGGCCGTCGTGCGGTCGGTGACGTTGGCGCAGAGCAACTGGTACTTGGCCAGGGCGATCAACCGGCGGGTGTGCGCGGCCGGGTAGTTGAACTCGTGGTTGCCCAGCGTCCCGAGGTCGTAGCCCGCCGCGTTCATGGAAGCGACGTCGGCCTCGCCCTTGTACGCGATCGAGAACGGGGTGCCGTCGCTGTAATCGCCCACGTCGACCAGCCAGGCCGAGCCGCCGCGCGCCCGCACGTCACGGCGGATGCCCTCGACGAGCGTGGCGCGACGGGCGATGCCGCCGAGATCGCCCTGGGCAGGCAGCCCGTCGATCTCGCGCCGCGCCGCGTCCGGGTACGCGAAGGGCAACAGGTGCCCGTGCGTGTCGTTGGTGTGGAGGATGGTCAGCGCGGCAGTTTGCGCCGAGGCTGTGGTGCCCAAGCCGGGCAGCGAGGCGAGACCGAGGGCGAACAGGAGACGGGCGAGGAGTCTCATGGGTCACCTGGAGGGGGCGACGGAAGGAGAGATTGTAGCGGAGGACGGCGCGGAGGGGTAATCGAGCGGGCCGGGCAGGGAAGTCCTGCCCGGCTCGCCCCGGTGTCGTCAGCGTTCGGGAAGGCCGAGGTCGCCGTCGGTGCGGCGGTGGGTGCGATCCCAGTCGCCCCGGGCCCGGTCGCGATTGGGGTTCGAGTACTTTGGATTGCGCTCCTGATTCACTTCGTCCTGGATCTCCTCGGTCGTGTCGCTGACCAGACCCTGGTCGCGCCGCCACATTTTCGGATTGTCGGTCATGCCACCTCCCTGTGCGGTGCAGGCTTCATGTCCAAGAAGCGTGCCTCGGGCGACATGGCAAAGACGGCCGGAATCGGATGGATTGCCGGGGGCCCCTTCCCGGGCGTGTCAGCCGGTCGTCACCCGCCCCGGCCCGGCGGGGCCCGGTCTCGATCCAGAGTAGAATGGCAGGCCCACTCCGACATGAGGTTACATGCCCGTTGATTTCCAGCGCCTGGTCATCCTCAGCCGTGGGGAGCCGGCGATGCGCGCCATCCACGCCGTCCGCGAGTTCAACCTCGAGCGCGGCACCGCGATCCGGACGATCGCCCTGTTCACAGAGCCCGACCGGCGGGCCCGCTTCGTGAGGGAGGCCGACGAGTCGTTCGCGCTGGGGCCGGCCACCTTTCTCGACGCGGCGGACGGGCGGAGGAAGGCGGCCTACTTCGACTTTCCCCGTCTCGAACAGGCACTCGGTGCCGTCCAGGCAGAGGCCGTCTGGCCGGGCTGGGGCTTCGTCGCCGAGCGGGCCGACTTCGTCGAGCTGTGCGAGCGTCTCGGCGTGCTGTTCGTCGGCCCCGACAGCGCCACCCTCCGGCGGGTCGCCGACAAGATCAGCGCCAAGCGCGTGGCTGAGGAGGCCGGCATCCCGGTCATCCCCTGGGGTGGGGAGGCCGCGGTGACGCTCGATATGGCGTGGCTCCACGCGCAGCGGCTGGGGTACCCGGTCCTGATCAAGGCCGCGGCTGGTGCCGGTGGCCGCGGGCTGCGGCTCGCGGTGGGCGAACGCGAGCTGCGGGCGGCGTTCGACAGCGCGCGGCGCGAGGCCGAGCGCAGCTTCGGCGACGCCACGGTCTTCGTCGAGCGCTACCTCCAGGGTGTCCGCCACGTGGAGGTGCAGATGCAGGGCGACCGCCACGGGGGGCTTCAGGCGCTCGGCATCCGCGACTGCTCCATCCAGCGGCGCTTCCAGAAGCTGGTCGCCGAGGCCCCGTCTCCGATTCTCGAGCCCGCCGACGAGGTCGCGCTGTGCGACGCCGCCCTGCGGTTCTGCCGAACCGCCGCCTACCAGGACCAGGCCACCATCGAGTTCCTGTTCGACACGGGAACGCGCAGCTTCGCGTTCATGGAAGTGAACCCCCGCCTGCAGGTGGAGCACGCGGTCACCGAGCACACGACCGGCGTGGACCTGGTCAAGCTCGAGCTGGATATCTGCCGGGGCGGCCGGCTGGGCGAGCCGCCCGTGTCCAGCGGCCACGCGATCGAGGTCCGGCTCAACGCCGAGAACGTCGAGGCTGGCTTCTCGGCGGCGCCCGGCGTCATCGAACTGTTCCGCCTGCCGACCGGCCCCGGGCTGCGCGTGGACACCGGCGTGGCGGAAGGCGACCTCATCCCGGCGGAGTTCGGCGCGATGTTCGCGAAACTGTCGGCCCGGGGACACACGCGCGAGGAGGCGCTCGGCCGCCTGAAGCGGGCACTGGCCGAGAGCGCGATCGCCATCAGGGGCGGCGCAAGCAACCGCAGTCTGCTGCAGCACCTGCTCGACCGGCCCGAGGTCCGCGCGGCCGAAACCGACACCGGCTGGCTCGATCGCGCGACCAGTCGCCCGGAAGGGGAGACCGGGCCGTACGCCGGCATCGCCCTGCTGCAGGCGGCTATCGAGGTCTACGACCGCGAGGCGGCCGCCGAGCTCGACGAGTTCCTCTCGTCGGCCGCCCGGATGCGCCCGACCGTCCGCGCCGAGGTGGGCCGCTCGGTGGACGTCGGCTACCTGGGGAACCGCTACCAGTTCAAGGTGTTTCGCCAGGGCACGCAGGAATACCGCGTCGAAGTGGCCGGGACCCGCATCGACCTGCTCGTCGAGCACCTCGGCCCCTGCGAGCGCTGGATCACGCACGGCGACAACCGCTACCGGGTGCTGTCGCAGGTCGAAGGCGACTCGCACCTCGTCGAGGTCGAGGGCATCCCGCACCGGATCTCGCGGGCTGACGCCGGCCTCGTGAGAGCGCCGGGGCCCGCCGTCGTTGTCGCGGTCACCGTGCGGCCCGGCGAGAAGGTGGCAGCGGGTGACCGCCTGGCGGTGCTCGAGTCGATGAAGATGGAGATGGCGGTGTCCGCCCCCTTCGCGGGCATCGTCCGCCAGGTGCTGGTGCTGCCCAACGCGCAGGTCGGCGCCGGCGTCCCGCTCGTGCACGTCGAGGCGGTCGGCCTCGACGCGGGCAGCCAGCCTGGTGCGCGCGTGATGTTCGAGGGGGTGGCGCTCGCGCCCGAACGGCAGGAGAAGCGCGTGTCCCGGGCGCGGGCGATCCTGCGCGGCGTCAGGGCGGGACTCGGCGAGCTGAAGCGGGGCCCCGGGGCGCGCGTGCCCGCGGTGCTGCAGAACCTCCGGCGCCTGATGCTCGGGTTCGACCTCGATCCCGCCGAGACCAAGCGCCTCGTGAGCGAGTACCTGCGGGCGAGCCAGGCCCTCGACGCAATCGACCCCGACCAGCGCCGCGCCGAGGACGAGCTGCTCCGGATCTTCGTGGACATCTCCGCCGCCTTCGCCCGGCAGGCGGGCCTCGAGGGAGAGGGGCGGCTGAGTGCCGAGGAGTACCTCTTCACCTACCTCCGGTCGCTCGATGCGCAGGGGCTTCCTCCGGGCTTCATCGAGACGCTGCAGCGTGCCGTGGCCCACTACGGCGTCGACGGGCCGAAGCCAACGCCCGAGCTGCGCGAGACGCTGCTGTGGATGTTCAAGTCGCGCCGGCGGGTCGATCAGCAGGTCCACGCCGTGACGGCGGTTCTCCAGCAGCGCCTCGCGCGGGGCGACGGCGCGGACGTCCCCGGCTTTCGCGGGCTGCTCGAGCGGCTGATCGAGGTGTCGCGCCAGCGCTTCCCGGCAGTCGCGGAGCTGGCGCGCGACGTGCGGTACCGCACCTTCGACCGCCCCGGCTACGAGGAGGCGCGGCGCCCGGTCTACGGCGCCGTCGAGGCGCACCTCGCCGCGCTCGCGCGCGACCCCTACTGCGCCGATTGGCGCGAGCGCCTGGTCGCCATGGTCGAGTGCCCGCAGCCGGTCAAGGAGCTGTTCGCGCCCCGCTTCGAGCAGGCGCCGCCGGTGGTCCGCCAGGTGATGCTGGAGGTCCTCTCCCGGCGCTACTACCGCATCCGCGACCTGGGGCCGTTCACCGCGATCGAGACCGGCCTGCGGAGCGTGGCGGTGTCGGGCTACCAGCACGACGGCCGCACCGTCCGCCTCCTGGCGACTCACGCCACCGACCAGGACCTCCGCCGCGCCCTCCAGACGGTGCAGCGCGCCGTCCAGACCCTCTCCGGCGACGAGGATCCGGCCGTTGATCTGCACGTCTGGACGCGCCGCGCAGTCGAGCACCCGGACGCGGCCTCGGACGAGATTCGCCAGGAGCTGGACGAGGCGGGATTCGACCGTGCGGTCCGCCGCGTCGTCGTCATGGTCTCGGGGCCGTCGGTGATGGCTCCCTCCGGGCAGACGCTGTACTTCACCTTCCGCCCGGGCCCGGACGGCTTCCGCGAGCAGAGGCTGTACCGCGGGATGCACCCGATGATGGCGAAGCGGCTGGAGCTGTGGCGCCTGCGTCACTTCTTCGTGAACCGGCTTCCCTCGGTCGAGGACGTCTACCTGCTCCACGGCGTGGCGCGCGACAACCCGAAGGACGAGCGGCTGTTCGCCATCGCCGAGGTGCGCGACGCGACGCCGGTCCGCGGCGCCGACGGGCGGGTGCTGGCGCTCCCGCAGCTCGAGCGGATGACGATGGAGGCGCTGACAGCGATCCGGCAGGTGCAGGCGGCGCGGCCCGCGGCCGGGCGCCTGCAGTGGAACCGGGTGCTGCTGTACGTGCGTCCGGCACTCTACGTGGGGCGCGACGACGTCGAGCGCGTCACGCGCCGGCTGGCCGAGGAGGCCGAGGGGCTCGGCCTGCAGAAGATGGTGATCCGGGCGCGCATCCCCGACGAGTCGGGCGAGTTGCACGACACCGTCGTCCGCATCGCCCTGGCCGCCGGGCACGGGCCGTCGCTCGAGTTCCGCGAGCCGACCTCCGACGCGATCCAGCCGCTGACCGAGTACGCGCAGAAGGTCGTGCGGATGCGGCAGCGGGGGCTGACGTATCCCTATGAGTTGATCCGCCTGCTCACGCCAGGGCGGGATGGCGGGCAGTCCGACCTGCCGCCGGGTGCCTTCGTCGAGCACGACCTGGACGCGGACGGGAACCTCGTGCCGGTCGAGCGGCCTCACGGGCGCAACACGGCGAACGTGGTCGTGGGCCTCCTCGCCAACTACACCACGCGCTACCCGGAGGGGATGCAGAGGGTGATCGTCCTCGGCGACCCGAGCAAGGAGGTCGGGTCGCTCGCCGAGCCGGAGTGCCGGCGGATCCTCGCTGCCCTCGACATGGCCGAGCGGATGCGGATCCCGCTCGAGTGGTTCGCGTTGTCGGCCGGCGCGAAGATCTCGATGGAGAGTGGCACCGAGAACATGGACTGGATCGCGCGGGTGTTGCGGCGCCTGATCGAGTTCACACAGGCCGGCTGCGAGATCAACATCATCGTCATCGGCATCAACGTGGGCGGCCAGCCGTACTGGAACGCCGAGGCGACCATGCTGATGCACACCCGCGGAATCCTGGTGATGACGGCCGAGGGGGCGATGGTGCTCACGGGGAAGACCGCCCTCGACTACTCGGGGTCGGTTTCCGCGGAGGACAACCAGGGCATCGGCGGGTACGAGCACATCATGGGCCCGAACGGGCAGGCGCAGTACTTCGCCAGGGACGTCGGCGAGGCGTGCCGGATCCTCTTCCGGCACTACGACCACGCCTACGTGCTGCCGGGCGAGCGCTTCCCGCGCCGCGCCGAGACCGGCGACCCGATTGGCCGCGACGTGCGCGACTACCCGCACGGCAACATCCAGGGGACCGGCTTCGCGACGGTCGGCGACGTCTTCTCCGACGAGAAGAACCCGGGCCGGAAGAAGCCGTTCGACATCCGCCGGGTGCTGCGCGCGGTCAGCGACCAGGACCACGAGCCGCTCGAGCGCTGGGCGCACCTGCGCGACGGCGAGAACGCCGTCACCTGGGACGCACACGTGGGCGGGTACCCCGTGGCGTTGCTGGGGTTCGAGTCGCGCCCGGTGCCTCGCGTGGGGATCGTCCCGCCCGACGGCCCGCAGCAGTTCACCTCGGGCACCCTGTTCCCGGTGGCGTCGCGCAAGGTGTCGCGGTTCATCAACGCCGCGAGCGGCGTCCGGCCGCTGGTGATCCTGGCGAACCTGTCGGGGTTCGACGGGTCGCCCGAGTCGATGCGGCGGCGGCAGCTCGAGTTCGGCGCCGAGATCGGCCGGGCGGTCGTCAACTTCAAGGGGCCGATCGTCTTCGTGGTGATCTCCCGCTACCACGGCGGCGCCTTCGTCGTGTTCTCGAGGGTGCTGAACGAGAACATGGAGGTCGTGGCGCTCGAGGGGACCTACGCATCGGTCATCGGGGGCGCGCCGGCCGCCGCGGTGGTCTTCTCGCGCGAGGTCGACGCGCGGACACGGAAGGACCCGCGCGTCGTGGCGCTGCAGCGCGAGCTGGAGGCGGCCACCGACCCCGCCCGGGCCGCGGCGCTGCGGGCCAGGGTGTTCGAGGTCACGAGGGCGGTGCGCTCGGAGAAGCTGGGCGAGGTCGCGGACCAGTTCGACGGGATCCACAGCGTCCACCGGGCGCTGGACGTGGGGTCGCTCGATTGCATCATCCGGCCGGCCGACCTGCGGCCGTACGTCGTCGACGCGATCGAGCGCGGAATGGCGCGCGAGCTGCAGCGCGTGGCCGCAGCGTCGGCGTGATGCCCGCGGGACTCGATTTTTCCCTGCGCCGGGATCCGGCGCCACGTTACCATGAAAGCGTGACCGAGGATCGCTTCCGGAAGTCGTTCCTGCTGCTGGTGGTGGCCGGGATCTCCCTGCTGTTCTTCGCGATGATCCGCGGCTTCCTCATGACGCTGCTGATGGCGGCGGTCCTGGCCGGGCTGATGTTCCCGGTCTACCGCTGGATCAAGCGCCGCGTTGGAGGGCGATCGAACCTCGCCTCGCTGCTGACGCTGCTCGTGATGATCGTCGCGATCTTCGGCCCGCTGGGCACGCTGGCCGGCATCGTCGTGCAGCAGGCCGTGGAGGTCACGCAGGACCTCGGGGCGGCGGTGAAGCCGTTCCTCGACGACCCCGGCGAGCTCGAACAGCGCCTGGCGCTGCTGCCCGGCGCCGACCGCCTGATGCCCTACCTGCCCAAGGTCGCCGAGCGGGGCGCGGAGATCGTATCGGGCATCGGGGGCTTCCTCGTCGGCTGGGTGTCGGCGGCCACCAGCGGCACGGTGGTCTTCTTCTTCCACTTCGCGATCCTGCTGTACGCGCTGTTCTTCTTCTTCACCACCGGCCCCCGCTACCTGCGCACGGTCCTCTCGTACCTCCCGTTCAGCGACGAGGACAACGAGCGCCTGCTCGAGCGGTTCGTCTCGGTCACCCGCGCCACGCTCAAGGGCACGCTGTTCATCGGCGTGATCCAGGGCACCATCAACGGCTTCGCCTTCTGGCTGGTGGGCCTGCCCGCGCCGGTGTTCTGGGGCGTGGTGATGATCATCCTGTCGGTCGTGCCGGCGGTCGGCGGGGCACTGGTCTGGGTCCCCGCCGCGATCTGGCTGGTCGTCACCGGGCGGATCGTCCAGGCGATCGCGCTCACCGTCGTGTGCGGTGCGCTGTCGGGGAGCGTGGACAACCTGCTCCGCCCGCGACTGGTCGGGCGCGACACGCGGATGCCCGACCTGCTGATCCTCATCTCGACGCTGGGCGGCCTGGGCTTCTTCGGGGCGATCGGCTTCATCGTCGGGCCGCTGGTCGCCGCGCTGTTCCTGACGTTGTGGGAGATGCTCGGCGAGCAGTACCGGCCGGAACCGAACGTGAGGGCCTAGGGCTTCAGCCCTGCCCCTGCTCTGCACGTTTCCTGCAGCAGCTGGGTTGCCGCATCGTCGACCGAGAGGCGGCCGTCGAGGACCCCCGCTACCGGCGCGGCCTGGCCGGGCATGCCGGCGAGGGTGTCGTGGAGACGCCGCCGCGCTTCCTCCAGGATGGAGTCGCGCACCTCGTCCTCGATCATCCGGCGGCGGTGCGCCTGCCACGCCTCGCCGTGGCGCGCGCCGAGCGCCTCGAGGGCATCCGCGAGCCGGTCGACACCGCGACCATCCTCGGCGCTCACCAGGAAGGTGCGTCCCTCCCCCCCATCCGCGCCGGCCAGGCGAAGCGTCGACACCAGCTCGGCGTGGAGCCGGTCGGAGTCGGGTCGATCGGCCTTGTTCACCACGAACAGGTGACCGATCTCCATCAGACCCGCCTTGAGCAACTGGACGCTGTCGCCGAGCCCCGGCGCCAGGACGACCATGACGAGGTCGGCGACCGTCGCGACCTCGACCTCGCTCTGCCCCACGCCAACCGTTTCGACGAACACCACGTCGCAGTCCAGAACGCCCATCACCCGGACGACGCCCTTGACGCCCAGGGCGAGGCCGCCCAGGTGACCGCGGGAGGCCATCGAGCGGACGTAGACCATCGGGTCGGTGGCGTGGCGCATCATGCGCACGCGGTCGCCGAGAACGGCGCCACCGGTGAAGGGCGACGAGGGGTCCACGGCCACGACGCCGACTCGCCGGTCGGGATGACGGCGGCGCCATTCCCGGACGAGCGCGTCGGTGAGCGTGCTCTTGCCGGACCCCGGGGCCCCCGTGAGGCCCAGCAGGAAGCGGGGAAGCTGCAGCGGCGCCTGGGTGCCGGGCAGCGACGCCGCGGCGTGGTAGACCTCGGGGAGCCGGTGCGGAGCGTCGGCGAGGATCGACATCAGGCGCGCGGCGGCACGTGTGCCCTGCGACCCGGGCACCCGGGCGGCGCCGACGAGTTCGGCGATGGTGGTCATCGGCGGATCACCACGAGTGTACCGGAAGGGAAGGGCCCACGGAAGGCACACTACACGGTGCCGGGGCGGAACGGCTGGGCCTCGGTGGGAAGGGGGCCGCATCCCGGGGAACGAGCGGCCGGGATGCAGCCGCACCCAAGTGCCGGGCGGAAGGATGAGCGACCGTCAGGCGACCGGCGTCTCGGGGGCCGGCACCGGCGCGGTCTCGACCGGGGCCGGGGTCGCGACCGGCGCGGCGGGCTCGACCGGCTTGGTCACCACGCGACGGCGCGGGGCGGCCTTCTTCGGCGCCGCCTTCTTCGGGGCGACCTTCTTCGGGGCCGCCTTCTTCGGGGCCGCCTTCTTCACGGCCTTCTTCGGCGCGGGCTTCTTGACGGCCTTCCGCGCGGTCTTCTTCACGGCCTTCCGCGCGGTCTTCTTCACGGCCTTCCTGGCCGTCTTCTTCACGGCCTTCCTGGCCGTCTTCTTCGCCGCCGTCTTCTTCACCGTCTTCTTGGCCGCTCGCTTCGGGGTCCGGGATGACTTCGCGCTCCGCTTCTTCGCCATCTGTCCCTCCTTACAGCCGAAGGTCGTTTCGGCAGGTAGGCCGGCGCGATTATAGCTCATCTTCGCACGAGCGAATCACCGCGATCGCATCGCGCGCGGCTTGATTCCCTCGAACGCCTTGCGTTATCGTCCGGCGGTGACACCGACTTCGCCATCCTGCGCGCGCGCGGTCGTCCTGGCGCGCGGTCTCGGCACACGCATGCGGCGCGCCGCCGAGGGCGCCGACCTCGATCCACGCCAGGCCCAGGTGGCCGACACGGGCGTCAAGGCGATGATCCCGATCGGTCGGCCGTTCCTCGACTACCTGCTGACCGCCGTGGCCGACGCCGGCTGCCGCGAGGCGTGCCTGGTGATCGGCCCCGAGCACGAGGCCATCCGGAAGTACTACACCGAGCAAGTCACGGTGTCGCGCCTGGCGGTCCGCTTCGCAATCCAGGAGCGGCCGCTGGGCACGGCCAACGCCGTGCTGGCCGCGGAGGCGTGCACCGCGGGTGAGCCCTTCCTCGTCCTCAACTCGGACAACTTCTACCCGGTCGGGGTGCTCGCCCGCATGTGCCGCCTCGGCGGCCCGGGGCTGGCCGGCTTCGAGCGCGAGGCGCTGGTGCGGGAGGGCAACATCGATCCGTCGCGGGTCGCGAAGTACGCCGTGCTGGACGTGGACGGGACCGGCCACCTTCGACGCATCGTCGAGAAGCCGGATGAGGCTGCATGGGAACGGATCGGCCGCGACGCCCCGATCAGCATGAACTGCTGGCGCTTCGGCCCGGCGATCTTCACCGCCGCCCGCGCCATCGACCTGTCCCCCCGCGGGGAGTACGAACTGGCCGACGCGGTGCAGCACGCGATCGACGTGCTGGGCGAGCGCTTCGAGGTCGTTCCCGCGCGCGAGGGGGTGCTCGACCTGTCGATGCGCAGCGACATCCCGTCGGTGGCGCGCCGGCTGTCCGGTTTCGAGGTTCGCCTGTGATGCCGCCGGCCGCCGGGGCGATGCTCGATTCCGTCAGGCGGGCGTTGGTGGCGGGCGGCGGCGCGGCGCCGGCCACGGCATTCTTCGTTCCCGGGCGCGTCGAGGTGCTCGGCAAGCACACGGACTACGCGGGCGGACGCAGCCTGATCGCCGCCGTGCAGCAGGGGTTCGTGGTGGCCGCCAGGCCGCGCGGCGACCGCCGGGTGCTGGTGCAGGACGTCGAAGGAGGGCGGCTGGCGCCGCTCGCCCTCGATCCCGCGCTGCCCGAGCAGGCGGACGCCTGGGCCCGCTACCCGGCGACCGTCCTGCGCCGGCTCGCGCGCAACTTCCCCGCGGCAACCACCGGGGCCGACGTGGCGTTCCTGAGCAACCTGCCGCACGCTTCGGGCATGAGCAGCTCGAGCGCGTTCATGGTTGCCGTGTACCTGGTCGTGGCCGACCTCAACGGCCTCGAGAGCCTCGAGGCATACCGCCGCGAGATCCGGTCGCGCGAGGACCTGGCCGGGTACCTCGGAACCATCGAGAACGGCCAGAGCTTCGGCGCACTGACCGGCGACCTGGGCGTGGGCACCTTCGGCGGCAGCGAGGACCATACCGCCATCCTCGAGGGGCGCGAGGGCGAGCTGAGCGTCTACTCGTTCTGCCCGGTGCGGCACGAGCGGCAGGTGCCGTTTCCGGACGATCATGGGCTGGTCCTGGCGGCGAGCGGCGTCGTCGCCGAGAAGACCGGCCGTGCGATGGCGTTGTACAACCGGGCCTCGCTCGCCGCGCGGGCGGTCCTCGACGGGTGGAACCGGGCGAGTGGCCGCGGCGACTCCTGCCTCGGACGCGCCGTCGCCGCGGTCGGGCCCGCCCCGATCCGCGCCGCGATCGCGACCGCCGAGGCGGCCGGGTTCGACGCCCGCGACCTGGCCGACCGGTTCGACCAGTTCTACGAGGAGAGCGAGGAGATCCTGCCGGCCGCCGTGCAGGCCTTGGCCGACCGCCGGCTGGAGGAGTTCGGTCGCCTCGTGGATCACTCGCAGGAACTGGCCGAGCGCTTGCTGCGCAACCAGGTCCCGGAGACGATCGCCCTGGCCCGGACGGCGCGCGAACGGGGCGCGGTGGCCGCATCGGCTTTCGGCGCGGGATTCGGCGGCTGCGTCTGGGCGCTGGTGCCCGAAGCCGAGGCGCCCCGCTTCGCCGAGCGCTGGCAGCGCGACTACCGGGCGGCATTCCCTGGCGCGGCCCGGGCGGCTCGATTCCTGTTCACGCGGCCGGGGCCGGGGGCGTGCCGCCTCCCGCTGGCCCCTTCGCCCGCGGGACGGCCGTGAGGACACCATGAAACCGTTGAAGATTGGCATCGGAGGGGTGCGCGGGGTCGTGGGCGAGACGTTCACGCCTGACCTCGTGGTGGGGTTCGCGCAGGCGTTCGGGAGCTACGTCGGGCGCGGCCGCCTCCTGGTGTGCCGCGACACGCGGCCCTCGGGACCGATGGTGGTGGCAGCCGTCACCGCCGGCCTGCTCGCGACGGGGAACGAGGTGGTCGACCTCGGCATCTGCCCGACGCCCAGCCTGCAGTTGGCGGTGAAGTGGCTGGGCGCCCAGGGAGGCATCTCCGTGACCGCCGGGCACAACCCCGCGCAGTGGAACGCGCTGAAGTTCGTCCGCGCCGACGGGCTCTACCTGACGGCCTCGCAGGCCGAGGAACTGCTCGACATCTACCACCAGGGGCGCTTCGACAAGGCGACGTGGGACACGATACCGACCAGGGTCGAGCGCGCCGAGGCGATCGGGCACCACCTGGAGGTCCTCCGCGGCCAGTTCGACGTGGCGCGCGTGCGGGAGCGCCGACTCCGGGTCGCCGTCGACTGCTGCAACGGCCCCTGCTCGCTCTTGTCGCCGCGATGGCTGGACGAGCTGGGCTGCGAGGTGCTGGCGATCAACGACGACCCGGCCGGCCCCTTCGCTCACACGCCCGAGCCAAAGCCGGAGACGGCGATGCAGGTCCGCGCCGTCGTCAAGGCCGGCCGCGCCGACCTTGGCCTCGTGCACGACGGCGACGGCGAGCGCGTGAGCCTCGTGGACGAGACGGGGCGCGCCCTCTCGGAGGAGATGACGCTGCCGCTCGCCACCGACATGGCTCTGCAGGAGCGGGTCGGGCCGGTCGTCACCAACGTCTGCACGACGATGGCCGTGGACCGGGTGGCCGCCCGCTACGGGGCGTCCGTCATCAGGACCCCGGTCGGCCAGCCCTTCATCTCGGAGGCCATGCTGGACCACCGCGCCGTCATCGGCGGCGAGGGAAACGGCAGCGTGGCCGTCCCGCGCGTGCAGGCGACGCACGACAGCGCCGCGACGATCGGCCTGATCCTCTCGCACCTCGCGGCCGGTGCCCTCCCGCTGTCGGCGCTGGCCGACGCGCTGCCGCAGACCGTGATGGTCAAGGAACACGTGCCAATCGAGCCCAACGTCATCTACAGCGCCCTGCAGGACTTCAGGGACGCGGTCCAGGAGCAGGCGGAGGGGGAGGCCGACCTCTCGGACGGGGTGAAGGTGGGCTTCCCCGACGGCTGGGTCCACGTGCGCGCCTCGAACACCGAATCGATGCTGCGCCTCATCGTCGAGGCGAACACGGCCGCCCGCGCGAGCGAGCTCGTGGACTGGGCGCACGACCGGCTGCGACGGTAGGGAGACCGACGATGCCTGCCATTCCGACTCTGAAGATCAGCATTTCGGGCGTCCGCGGCGTCGTGGGCGATTCGCTCACGCCGGACCTCCTGACCCGCTTCGCGCAGGCGTTTGGCACCTACATCGGCTCCGGCCGCGTGGTGGTCGGCCGCGACACGCGCACGTCCGGCGAGATGGTGCGGCAGTCGGTCGTGGCCGGCCTGCTGTCGAGCGGATGCCGCATCGCCGATGCCGGTGTCTGCCCGACGCCGACCGTGCAGCTGCTCGTGCGCCGCCTGCGCGCGCACGGCGGCATCGCCATCACCGCGAGCCACAACCCGCCCGAGTGGAACGCGCTCAAGTTCATCGGCCCCGACGCGCTCTTCCTGAGCGGGGGGCGCGGGCGCGAGCTGCTCGACATCTACCACCAGGGCGACTACACGAAGGCGCGCTCCCACCGGCTGCGGGGGGTGGACGTGCTGCCGGACGCGGTGGACGTCCACGTGAAGGCGGTGCTCGACGCGGTCGGCCCGCTGCCGGCGGGACGACGGCCGAAGGTGGTGATCGACTCGTGCAACGGCGCCGGCTCGATTGCCGGTCCGCGGCTGCTCGAGCGCCTCGGCGCCGAGGTGATTGGCATCAATGTCACCCCGGACGGCAGCTTTCCGAGGCCCGCCGAGCCGACCGCGGAGAACCTGCGCGGCCTCGCCGACGCCGTGCGCCAGCATGGCGCGGACATCGGCTTCGCCCAGGACATGGACGCCGATCGCCTCGCGGTGGTCTCGGAAGAGGGAACGCCGATCGGCGAGGAGCGGACGCTGCTGCTGGCGATCGAGCACGTGTTGGCGCGGACACCGGGACCGGTCGTGGTGAACCTCGCAACCTCGGGGGCCGTCGAGCAGGTGGCCGCGCGGTTCGGGTGCCGCGCGTGCCGAACGGCAGTGGGCGAGGCCAACGTGACGGCGGGGATGCAGCGGTTCCACGCGGTGGTCGGCGGCGAGGGCAACGGCGGCGTCATTTACCCGGCGATCAACTTCGCCCGCGACAGCCTGGTCGGTATGGCGCTCATCCTGCACCGCCTCGTCTCGTCGGGCCGCCGGGTCTCGGAGCTGGCGGCGGCCCTGCCGCCGTTCGAGATGGTCAAGGTGCAGTTTCCGTTCCCCTCGGCGCGCCTGCGCGACGTGCTGCGGCGGGCGGCCCGCGAGTACCAGGGATATCCGCTGGACCTCCGCGACGGCGTCAAGGTAACCCTGCCCGAGGGCTGGTTCCTGCTGCGCGGCTCGAACACCGAGCCGGTGATGCGCGTGGTCGCCGAGGCGAAGGACAGCGACGCGGCGCAGGCGCTCGTCACGAGCGTACGGGCGCAGGTGGATCGGTGGGTCTCCGAGTGAGCGTGGTGGGGACGGCCGGCGCGTGCTACCATCAGGGGTTGATCGAACACCTGGAGAGAGCATGACGGCGTACCCGTTTCAGCCCGCGGCCCCCGCGAAGAAGGACGGACCGGCAAGTCCCGGCCGACTGTGGAAGCGCATCCCACTCGACCGCCGCACCGAGGCGGCCGCCGCGTTCTGGGAGGACGAGGAGGGCGCGGAGCAGCAGGCCGAGGCGCTGCTGGCCATCTCCGCCCACTTCCATTTCCGACTGAAGACGACGCGATCGCTGCCGATGGAGCGGAAGGTGCGCTACCTCGCGTCGCTGCCGGGTCTGTCGGACACCGTCGCAGGGCGGGTGCTGGTCGCCTACCACCTCCGCCACCGCCGGCCCATGCTCGCCTCCTTCCTCGACGCGCTCGGCATCCAGCACGACAACGGCGTGCTGAGCGGGGACGAGTTGACGCCGCCCGATCCCGCCCGTCTTGGGGAAGCCGCCGCCAAGGTGCGTGCGGAGTTCCCGAGGGAGGACGTGGACCTGTACTTCCAGACGCTGCTCGTCCAGGACCCCGACACGTGGGGCGGGCTGGCGGCGCTGCTCGAGGACGAGGGCACGCCCCCTTCCGAGGCCTGACCACGTCCGCCGGTGACCGCACACCCTCCCGCCTTCGTCGGCGTCAACCTGCCGTGGCAGGTCTACGGGTGTGACTTCGGTGGCAACGCCTGGTATCCGCAGGGGGGCGTCGGGCGGCCGGAGCCCCGGCGCGCACTCGACGCGCTGTTCGAGCGACTCTCGGCGGCCGGCATCGGGGTCGTCCGCTGGTTCCTGTTCTGCGACGGGCGCGCCGGCATCCGGTTCGCGCCCGACGGGATGCCGCTCGGTGTGGACCCGTTCGTGTTTCGCGACGTGGACGCCGCCCTGGCGATCGCGGCGTCGCACCGCGCCACCCTGCTTTTCGTGCTCTTCGATTTCACATGGTTCCGGGCCCGGCGTGTCGTGAACGGCGTGCAGCTGTTCGGACGCCGCCAGATCGTGGCGGACCTCAATCGGCGCCACGCGCTGCTGGACCGGGTCGTCGCGCCTCTCCTGTCGCGGTATGGTTCGGAGGCCGCCATTCACGCCTGGGACCTGGTGAACGAGCCCGAGTGGGCGACGTTCGGCTACGGGGGGCGGCTGCCCTGGCAGTCGCTGTCGGCGCGCACGATGACCGCGTGGCTGCGTGAGACGACGCTGCTGGCCCATGCCGAGGCTCGCCAGCCAGTCACCGTCGGCCTCGCGTCCCGCGGGGGGCTGCCGCTGGTCACGGGCTGCGGGCTCGACTTCTACCAGGTCCACTGGTACGACCGGCTGGAGAGCCGGTCGTCGCTTCTTCAACCGCCCCTCGCCGACCTGGACCGCCCGCTCCTGCTGGGCGAGTTCCCCACGTCCAATTCCAGTTTGAGCGCCGCCGAGGTGGTGGCAGCGGCCCGCGAGGCGGGCTACAGCGGTGCGCTCGCCTGGTCGGCCCGCGCGTTCGACGAGTATTCGGATTTCTCCGCCCTCGAGGACGCGCTCGGCGTCCGTCTGCCCGCTGGCGCCAGTCGGGCCGAGCCCTCGCCCGAGGGCTGAGGGACGGCCCCTTGGCCCATCCGGAAGAACCCTTCGCCCGCCCGCGGCAGCTCGCGCACGAGGGCCTCGCGTTCCCTGGCGTCCACCCCGAAGAAGACCGCGGCATGCGCTGGCCCGAACGGCACGACGGCGGTTCCCTGGGGTACCGAGCCCGCCGCCAGGGCGGCCTGGAACTCGTCCCGATCGCGGGCGCTGTCCCAGGTCGTGATCCACACGCCGCGCACGCCGGCGAGCGTCCGCCGGGCGTCCGCCGCGTCGGTACCCGACGCGAGCAGGAAGAACCGGTCGCCGTCCCAGCCGGACGCCGCCGGACTGGTCCACGAGGCCAGCGACTGGAGCTGGTCTACCTTCACCTTCGAGTCGCGCGCGCGGGTCAGCACCGCGGTCAGCAACTCTCCCAGCGTGTCCCGGTGCACCACCCACCGGTTCGATCCCGCCAGCCACCGTTCGACGGCGACATCGTCGATCGTGGTCGGAGCGTCGCGTCGCGCGGCGTCCCAGTACTTCTCCGGGTGGAGCATCTGCTCGCTCGAGAGGGGCAGCGCGCGCCGGGCGGCGAGGAAACGCTCCCCGATCACCTTGTTGTCGGGCAGGGTGAGGATTGCCGACAGCTCGCCCTGCGCGAGGAACCCGGCACCTACCAGGTATGATCCGAACAGCGCCGAGAAGTAGCGCGGCAGGGCCTCGAATACCTTGGCCCGCTCCATCTCCTCCGCGGCGTACTGCATCAACTCGGTGGGGTTCACCTGTCCCGCGGCCTGCGCCCGCATCATGTGCTGCAGCATGAGGGACGTCGCCGAGCCCTCGACGAGGGACGTCAGGACGATGTCCATGTCCTCGGTCCGGTCGCCCGCCGGGTCGGTCAGCGTGCGGATGTCCGCGTACTGGTCGTCGAGCGCGTGGGTCAATTCGTGCACCAGCACGATGCGCTCGACGAAGGCGGGCATGCGTTGCGGGCGCTGCACCAGGTGCAGCGTGGCGGTGTCCGGCTGGTAGTAGCCGGCCACCTGCTGCTCCAGCAGCGAGAGAAGGGTCGCCTCGATGTCGAGGCCCGGTGGGACGAATCCGGCCGTCGCCAGGAAGGCACGGGTGACTGCCCGCCGCTCCGCGGGCAGCGTGCGTTCGAGGTTCCGCTTCAGGTCGCGCTTCGCATCCTCGATGGAGGTGCGCTCTCGCGTCACCGGCCGCTTGAAGGTCCACCCGCGCAGGTTTTCGACCTCGGCCACCACCTCATCGATCGTCCGCTCGGCCGTCGGAACAGGTGCGGCCGGCTGCTGGACCTGCGGAGAGGGAGCCTGGGTGCACACCGGCTCGCCCGGGTCGGCCAGGGGACATGCAGGCGACGCCGACAGGATCAGCGACAGGAGCAGCGGTAGGGTAGCCACCCGATCATTCTACGGCACGCGGCGGCCGCCCCTCGGCTGGGGCGTCGGTGGGCGGGATGCCTGGTGGGGAGCGAGAGAAGCGCCAGTCCACCCCTGCCGCAGGGCGCGTTACCCAACGGCAGAGGCGGACGGCCGCGATGGATCAGGCCTCCGGGAAGGCTTCCTGGCTCCAGAGCCGGCGGACGACCTGCAGCAGGGCCAGCCCCGAGACCAGGAACACGGCAAAGAGCACGGTCGCGGTTCCCCACCGCCCGTAGAGCACGTTCCCGACGACGAAGAGCGCCGCCCAGATCACCGTGCAGCCGGCGAACCACCCCAGCAGGGCGAGGGGGATATTCTCATGGCTGCCCCGCGCATCGTCGGCTCGCAGGCCGGCCGCGATCCGCACCGGCTCCCAGCCCGGCCCGAAGGGCCTGACCTTGCGGTAGAAAGCGACGAGCGTGTCGCGGTCGGTCTGGGGCCCGAGGTAAGCCGTGGCCACCCACAAGACCGTCGTGATGAGGATCGTGGCGATCAGGGCGATGTGCGTGCTGAACTGGTAGCCGTTCCTGGCCAGCACCAGCAGGCCGACCGAGACGAGGAACGAGCTCGCCATGGCGACCACCTCGCACCAGGCGGTGACGCGCCACCAGAACCAGCGCACCAGGTAGAGGAGCCCGGTCCCCGCGCCAATCTGGAGAATGATGTCGAAGGCGTCCTTCGCCGAGTCCAGCACGAAGACCATCGACGACGACAACAGGAACAGGCCGACGGTGACCAGGCGGCCGGTCATCACGTAGTGCCTCTCGGTCGCATCGCGGCGCACGAAGCGGCGGTAGAAGTCGTGGACGAGATACGAGGCGCCCCAGTTGAGGTGCGTGAGGATGGTCGATGAGTTGGCCGCGATCAGTCCGCCCACCATCAGCCCGATGAAGCCCACTGGCAGGAACTTGAGCATCGCGGGGTACGCCGTGTCGTGGCCGATGAGTGTGGGGTCGAGGTGCGGGAAGGCCTTCTGGATATCCGACAGCTCCGGGTAGACGAGGATCGAGGCCAGCCCGACGAGGATCCACGGCCAGGGGCGCAGCACGTAATGCGCAATGTTGAAGAAGAGCACCGCCCCGAGCGAGTCCTTCTCGGACTTCGACGCCAGCATCCGCTGCGCGATGTAGCTGCCGCCGCCCGGCTCCGCCCCTGGATACCAGACCGCCCACCACTGCACGGCGATCGGCATGACGAACACCGCCACCGCGATGTCCCAGTTGTTCGAGAAGTCCGGCAGCATGTTGAGGTAGCTCGAGCCGTTGGGGGTGCGCATGTTGGACAGCTTGTCCACCAGCCCCGCCATCCCGCCGACCTGCGGCAGCTGCAGCGCGAAGTACGCGGCCGCGATGACCGCGGTCATCTTGATGAAGAACTGGATCATGTCGATGACGAGCACGCCCCACAGCCCCGAGTGCGTGGCGAACACCACGTTGAGAACTCCCACGAAGAGAAGCGTCTGCCACCGATCGAGGCCGAACAGCACGCCGGCGATCTTGCAGGCCGCCAGGTTGACCGTCGCCATGATCATGCAGTTGAAGAACAGGCCCAGGTAGATCGACCGGAAGCCGCGGACGAAGCTCGCCGCCTTGCCCGAGTACCGCAGCTCGTAGAACTCCAGGTCGGTCATGACGCCCGACCGGCGCCAGAGCCGCGCGTAGAAAAAGACCGTCGCCACGCCGGTGAGCACGAACGCCCACCAGACCCAGTTCCCGGCCACGCCGTTGCGGCGGACGATGTCGGTGACCAGGTTTGGCGTGTCGCTGCTGAAGGTGGTGGCCACCATCGACAGCCCCGCGAGCCACCACGGGACAGCCCGGCCCGCGCCGAAGAACTCCCCCGTGCTCTTTCCCGCACGTTTTCCGAAGAACAGGGCAGGGACGAAGCAGATCGCCAGTGACAAGGCGACGATGACCCAATCAATCCATTGCAGGCGCATACCGCGACTTCTCCATACGTGGTCGGGGGATGAACTGCGAGCCCGGCCGCGCCGGCCACGATATCACGACAGCCGCCGAGATGGTGATCCTGATCGGGATTTCCCTGGGAGGGGGCGAACGGGAGTCGACGCGGGAATGCCGGGAGGAAGGGTGGGGGCCGTCCCCCCTCCCGTTCCGGGCGTACCGGGCGGCCGCAGCGGATGCCGACGGCCCGGCTGTTCGTATCTCTGAGCCCGCGACAGGCTGAGCAAGCGCGGTGCCACGCGCCACGGGCAGCCGACCTGTCTTCCGTCAGGCCGAGAATCCATGGAAAAGACCCGCAGATCGGTGGGGTCCGCCGTGTCGTGCCCGCTCGACGCGGACCTCGGCTCGTCCAATCGAAAGACAGTCTGACGTAGTGAATCGAGACGGGACGTGGTGGGCGACGTCGGGGCGGCCTTCCGTCGGCCGCCCCGAACGGGGACGCCAGGTCAGGCGACGTGCTTGCGGCCGACGACCATCCGGTAAATAGCCAGCAGGATGACCGCGCCCAGGATCGACGCGATGTAGCCGGCCCCCCCGGTGGTGTCGTACCAGCCGATCGCGCGGCCGATGAATCCGGCCAGCAGCGCGCCCACGATGCCGATCACGATCGTCACGATGAAGCCGCCAGGATCACGCCCGGGCATCAACAGCTTGGCGATCACCCCGACGACCAACCCGAAGAAGACCCAGCCGATCAACCACACGTCGGTCCTCCTTGTGTGAGGGGCGGCCTGCCGCCACGTCCCGCCGAGTCGATCTGCAAGCCGGAGGCCCGGATTATGGATCAGTTGCGTCGGAAATCCCAGTCCCAATCAGCGGGTGGGGGAGAGGGCATCCACGAAGAACTCGAGCATCCGCTCGACGCGGACGCCGCTGTGGCCGGCGTCGGGGCCGACCTGTACGTCGAAGCTCTTTCCGGCTCGCTGCAGCGCCTGGATGAGCTGCATCGAGTTGGTCGGGTGGACGTTGTTGTCGGCCGTGCCGTAGTAGATCAGCAGGCGCCCGCGCAGCTTGTCGGCGTACGTCATCGCGCTGCCGGCCTCGTACCCCTCCTTGTTCTCGTCCGGCAGTCCCATGTAGCGCTCGGTGTAGATGCTGTCGTAGTGATACCAGGCGGTCACAGCCGAGGAAGCCGACGCCGCGTGGAACACGTCCGGGTGCCGCAGCAGCGCCATCACCGACGAGTATCCGCCGTAGGACGTCCCGAAGATGCCGACGCGCTCCTTGTCCAGCCAGGGGCGGACCCAGAGCGCTTTCACCCCCTCGGCCATGTCGTCGATCTCGGCGTGCCCGAGGTTGAGGTAGACCGAGTCGAGCACGCGCTTGCCCATGCCGGGAGCGGCCCGTGAGTCGAGATTGAGGACGAGGAACCCGAACTCCGCGAACGGGGTGGGCGTGACGAAGGTCTCACGGGCAGTGTTGCCGGCCGAGCCCGGACCGCCGTAGACCGACACGAGTGCCGGGTACTTCCGCGTCGGGTCGAAGTTCGACGGGAAGCTGATCACGCCGCGCAGCGTGGTCCGGCCGTCGGCGGCCAGGTAGGTGAACATCTCCGGCTTGCGGAGGCCGAGCGCGTGGTACTTCGACGTGTCACTCGCCGCCACCTCGGCCACGACCCGGCCCTGATCATCGACGAGGCGGGTGGCCGGCGGCGTGTCATGCGTCTGGTAAACGTCGACGAAATACCGGTTGTCCGGGGAGATGGCGCAGCCCCCGCCCCCGGGCATCGGCATCCGAGGGCCGCCCGCCTCGCGCGGCAGGCAACCGCCGATGGAGTGGTGGAGGGCCGGGTCGGTCAGCCTGGCGTCGCCCGTACCGTCCAGGCCGACGCGGTGCAGCTGCAGCTTGAGGTGATTGTCGCCGTCACGCGCGGTGTAGAAAATCACCCCCGCCTTCTCATCCACCTTGACGAGCGACGCCGCTTCGAAGGTGGCGTGGCGCGTCAGCGGGGCGATGAGCGTCCCGGCCAGGTCGTAGAGATAGAAGTTGCGCCACCCGTTCCTCTGCGATTCCCAGATGAACCGCTTCCCGTCGGCCAGGAACACCAGGGTCGGGTTGTTCTCGACCCAGCCGGTCGCCCAATCCTCGTGGATGATCACGCGGCAGGCCCCCGTGGCCGGATTGGCCGCCACCAGCTCGAGCACGTTCTGGCGGCGGTTGGTGCGGCTGAACAGCAGCGCGCGGCCGTCGGGCGTCCAGCGGACGCGGTACACGTAGTGTCCCACCACGCCGTTCTCGAACGGTTTCCCGTCGCGAACGTCGACCCGCGTCGATCTCCGGGCGGCGACGTCGTACACGAACAGGTCCACGATGGGGTTGGGCTGCCCGGCCTTCGGGTACGCCTCGACGTCCCCGCGGCTATAGAGCTTGGTCTGATCGAGTTGCAGGAGATAATCGGGCACCTGCTTCTCGTCGAAGCGGTAGTAGGCCAGCCGGCTGCCGTCGGGCGACCACCACATCGCGGTCGTCTGGTCGAGTTCTTCCCCGTACACCCAGCTGGCGGTTCCGTACTTGATCCGCTCGGTCTCGCTCCCGTCGGTGGTCACGGCCGCCTCGTTCGACCCGTCCGTGTCGCTGACCCAGATGTTGCGGTCGCGGTAGAACGCCTTCCGCGCGCCGTCCCCGGTCATCGCCGATGCCGCCTGCCGGCCGCGCTCGACGCCGCCGAGCGGCCGGCCGCCGGAGACCGGCGGCGCGGAGGCGCCGGTCTCGGTAGCCGTCCTCGTGCCGACGTCGAAGCGAAACGCCTTGCCATCCTTCTGGAACTCGAACGACCGCCCGTCGCTCTGCCACGTGACCCCGAGCGCGCCGCTTCGGACGGCCGTCCCCACGTCCTTGCCCATCCTCTGGTACTGCTCGTAACCGGGCATGGCCTTCAGCCGCTCCTGGGCGGCCGCGGGGGCCGCCAGGAAGGCGGAGGCGACCGCCGCGGCGAGCGCAACGGCGAGAGGGCAAGCGAGCGTCCTCGTTTTCATGTATTCGTTCTCCCTTGGTCGGGCGGGGGGCGTGCGAGCGGGCAGCGGCGCGGAGCGCCGATCCCCAAACTTGTACTCGTTTTTGCCCTGGCTGCCAACTGTCCCGCCGGCCGTCGAGCCGAGGTCGGCTGGCGTCGATGTTGCAATCGGATGAGATGGCGGACATGCCTGCGCTGACCACCGCGGAGCCGCGGACACGCGAACTGCTCGTCATCCAGCCGCCGGCCCGTCCGTCGGCGGGGCTGATCCGGAACCTGCGGGTGTTGCCGCGGTACTCCGAACTCCTCTACGTCCTGACGGCGCACCGGGTGCGCGTTCGCTACAAGCAGTCGGCGCTGGGGCTGGCGTGGGCCGTCTTGCAGCCCCTGCTGCTGATGCTGATCTTCACGATGATCTACGCCCTGTTCGCCTCGCGGATGTCGAGCGGGGGGTTGCCGTACCCGGTGTTCGTGTACGCGGCGGTGCTGCCGTGGACGTTCTTTGCCACCTCGGTGGGGAACGCGACCAGCAGCCTGGTGGGCCACGCGAACCTGGTCACGAAGGTCTGGTTCCCGCGCGAGCTGCTGCCGGTGTCCTACGTCACCGCGGCGCTGTTCGACCTCGCGATCGCGTCGGTGCTCCTGTTCGCGCTGATGGCCTGGCACGGCGTGGCGCTCGGCGCTGTCGCCTGGCTCGCGGTGCCGATCGTCGGTCTCATCGCGCTCCTGGCGCTTGGGGTCGGGCTCCTGGCGGCGGCGGTGCAAGTGCGCTTCCGCGACATCGGCCTGGCCGTCCCGCTGCTGTTGCAGGTCTGGATGTTCCTGAGCCCGGTGATCTACCCATTCGAGCAGGTGCCGCCCCGCTTTCGAGGGCTCTATTCGCTGAACCCGATGGCGGGCCTCATCGACGCGTTCCGGCGGGTCACCATCCAGGGCCAGGCGCCGGACTGGCCCCTGCTCGCGACGTCGGCCTGTTTCATCGCGGTGCTGCTGCCGTCAGCCTACCTGGTCTTCAAGTGGGTGGACGCCACGCTTGCCGACCGGATGTGACGATGGCCGACCTCGCGGTCTCGCACCTCTCGAAGCGCTACCGCATCGCCGGCGGGCGGCGCGTACCTCGCGGCTGGCTCGGCCGCGCGCGGGCGGCCCTCTACCGGCCGACGCACGACTTCTGGGCGCTGCGCGACGTGTCCTTCGAGGTCTCGCGGGGCGAGACGTTCGGCGTGATCGGGCGCAACGGCGCCGGCAAGAGCACGCTGCTGAAGGTCCTCTCGCGCATCACGGCGCCGAGCGAGGGAGAGGTGCGGATCCTCGGCCGTCTCGTCGCGCTCATCGAGCTCGGGTCCGGCTTCCACCCCGAGCTGACCGGCCGCGAGAACGTCTTCCTGAATGGCGCCATCCTCGGGATGCGGCGGCGCGAGGTCGCGGCCAAGCTGGATCAGATCGTCGAGTTCGCCGGCGTGCGCGAGTTCATCGACGTGCCGGTGAAGTGGTACTCCTCCGGCATGTACGTCCGGCTCGGGTTTGCCATCGCCGCCCACCTCGAGCAGGACATCCTCCTGGTGGACGAGGTGCTGGCGGTCGGGGACGCGGCGTTCCAGGCGCGGTGCTTCTCGCGCATCGCCGAGTTGAAGCGGGACGGCGCGACCGTTGTCATCATCTCCCACGACCTGGCGGCCGTCGAGCGGCTGTGCAGCCGGGCGCTGCTGCTCGACCGTGGGTGCGCGCGGCGCATCGGGCCGTCGAGGGAGGTGGTGGGCGCCTACCAGCGGCTGGTCGAGGGGCAGCCGCTCGACGAGGCGGCCGGCCAGCCCGGAAAGGACGCCGAGATCGCCGCGATCGAGATCCTGGACGACGACCTGCTCGCCACGCACCGCGGGAAGACGGGTGCGCCACTCCATGTCCGAGTCGCCTATGCCGCGACGCGCGAGTTGCACGCCCCTAGGTTCGCGCTGAACTTCTACTCCTTCGACGACGGGTCCCTGCAGAGCCAGTGCCTGGGAACCGCGGAAGGCGACGAGCACCTGGCAGCCGGGCAGGGCTGGGCCGGGTTCGAGATCCCCGCGCTCGGCCTCCAGCCGGGCGTCTATACGCTCGGCGCCACGATCACCGAGCGGGCCGCGACGCGTCCGTGCGCCTGGCTCTTCGGGCGGTCGACCCTCTACGTCGAGGATGGCCCCGGCGTGATGGGAAGGTTCTTCATGCCGTCAACCTTCATGGTGCGCGCGCCGCGGCCACGGACCGCGGCGGCGCCCCAGGCAGGCCGTCATGGACGGTGAGCGCGAGTTGCCGGTGTCCGTGGTGATTCCGTGCCACAACCAGGCGCGGTACCTGCCCGACGCGATCGCGAGCGCGCTGGCGCAGCGGGCGGGCCGGCCCGAGGTGATCGTCGTGGACGACGGATCGACCGAGCCGCTCGCGGGCGTCGTTGGCCGCTACCCGGGCGTGCGCCTGCTGACCCAGTCGAACGGTGGTGTCGCCGCCGCCCGGAACGCCGGGCTGGCAGTGTGTTCGCGGCCCTGCGTGGTCTTCCTGGACGCCGACGACCGGTTGATGCCCGACGGTCTTGCGATCGGCCTGGCTGCCCTCGAGGCGCACCCCGAGGCCGCCGGTGCGGTGGGCCTTTGCCAGGTCATCGACCCGGACGGCAGGCCGCGCCCATTCCGCCAGCAGCCGCCAGTCGAAGGAGACGTCTACGCGGCCCTGCTGCGGTCCAATTTCGTGTGGATGCCAGCCGAGGTGATCTACCGGCGCGATGAGGTGGTTCGCAAGGAGGGCTTCGACCTGTCGACGCCTGCAGCCGCCGACTACGATCTGTACCTGCGCCTCGCCTGGGACCATCACTTCGTGCTGCACCGCCAGGTGGTGGCCGAGTACCGCATGCACGACGGGAACATGTCGGCAAACGGCCTTCTGATGCTGCGGTCCACGCTTCGCGTGCTGGAGCGACAGTGGCCGCGCGCGCGCCTGTGTCGCGAATTGCGCGCGGCGTACGCCGAGGGCCACCGCTTCTGGCGCGATTTCTACGGGGACCGGGTGGTGGAGGAGATCCGCTCCTCGCTCAAATCCCAGGGGCGACGCCGGCTGGCGTTCGCGTGGGCTCTCGCGCTGCTGCGGCACCATCCGCGCGCGGTGGCCCTGCACGTGTTTCGGAAGGTTCGGAACACACTACGGCCCGCCGCCTGATCGACCCGCGGTCAGACCGACCCCAGCGCATCGCGCGGCAGGCACGATGTCGGGACGAGCCGCCCGCCGCGCTCCTCGAGGGGAACGGCCCCGGCGCGCCCCATCGCGGACAGGAGTGGCCACGCGAGCTGCCGGGACAGCGCCGCCCGGAGATGAGCGCCGCGCAACGGCTCGGCCCCGGCGACCGGGGGCAGCACGCCGACCTGCTGGCCGCCGTACGACACGACGACCCCATCGGGCCGCGCGGCGTCCAGGCGCGCGGCCGCACAACCCACGCCGGCCCTGAGGTCCGCGCGTAACCACCAGGCCGGCCGGACGTCGGCGCGAGCCGCCGCTCGCACGAGGTCGTCGAGCGCCTCGCGCGTGCCGACCTCGGCTGCCACCCCCTGCCAGTAAGCGATCTCGAGCATCTGGTGGAGCCGGCGCAGCCAGCGTCCGCGCATTCGAAGGGCCTCGAGGGCATCGAGCCAGCGTCGCAGCCCCGCGAGGACCGCCCTGGCCGCGGCCGGCCTGGCCAAGGGGAGCCTTCGCAACGCGTGCGGCTCGCCGGGGTGCGAACGGAGAGCGGCTCCGATTGGCAGGAAGGGGAGGATGCCTGCGTGCTTGCGGACGATCGCCACGTCGGCGCGCCCTTCCGCCCGCTTCCGCTCCAGCGACCGCTCCAGCGTGGTCACCTCGTGGTGAATCCCCTCCGCCGCCCCGCAGAAGACGATTCGCGCCCCCGCCCTCAGCGCGCGCAGCCCGAACTCGTAGTCCTCGTGGCAGGCGAGGGAGGTGTCAAAGCCTCCAGCGCGGCAGAACAGGCCGGCATCGACCGCGCAGTTGCCCGTCAGGACGTCGCGAAAGGTGAAGCGATGCCCCGGCTGGCGCATCTCTGCGAACATGGCCTCCCACCAGTTGCGAAGCGTCACGGCAAAGAAGCCAGTGGCCTCGGTTGGACGGGCCGGGAGGTAGCCGACCGAGAGCGAGGCACCGAGGCGCCGCGCCTCGAGGTGCTCGCGCACGAGGGCCGGGGACGCCTCGATGTCGTCGTCCAGGAACAGGAGCAGCGGCGCGCTGGCCACGGCCGCCCCCGTGTTCCGGGCCGCGGCCGCGCCCCGGCCCTGGTTCCGGAGCAGGCGCACGACCAGCCCGGGTGGAGCCTCGCCGGCAATCGCCGGCTCACCGTCCCCGTCGTCGACGATGACCACCTCGAAGTCACGGGCCGCGAGGTCCTGCCGCGCCAGCGCGCGGAGCGCGCGGGCAGCCGACACCGGACGCCCGCGGGTCGGGATGATCACGGAGACGGGGGGGGGCCGGACGGTCATCGGCTTCGTGCCGCTACCTGGCGGCGCGAGGTGAGATAGGCTCGGGGCCCCGCGAGGCAGCCGCGCCACTCGGCGGCAAGCAGGCCGAGCGGCACCCGCCGCGGCCGGCGTGCGAGGCAGCGCGCCAGCTCGGGCACCTGCCCGTGACGCAGCCAGGCCAGCGCCTGCTTGAACACGCCGAACTCGCGCTCCTCGACCAGTGCCCGGGTCCACATCGCGTAGACACCCGTGCCGTAACCGCGCAGCGTGTCGCGCAGTTCCTCCATGCCGCGGCGGTGGCGGTGCCAGCTCAGCGCGGCCGGGTCGTAGACGATGCGGAAGCCGGAGGCGAGGATGCGCGAGAACATCTCGTGATCTCCGCCCGAGCGGGTGGGCGTGCCGCCGTCGAGCGCCTCGTCGAATTCCCCGACGAGATCCGGCGTCGAGCGGCGCAGCGCCATGTTCGCGCCGGCGCCGACGCGCCCGACCGCCAGCGGGCTCGTCCGCGTGAGGTCGAACACTCGCCGCACGAAGCCGCGGCCAAATGGGGAATACGATTCGAACAATTCCTGCGCCTCCGTGTCGAGCTGCGCCGGCATGGTGAGGCCGGTGACGCAGAGAACACTCGGGTCGTCGAAGTCGCGGAGCAGGGCGGCCAGCCACTGCCGGTCGACGATCGCATCGTCGTCGGTGAACGCGATCAGCGCGTGCCGAGCCTCGCGGACCGCCCTGTTGCGGGCGGCGTTCAGTCCACCCTCGTCATGGCGCACGTACCGCGCCCGGGGAAACCGCGCGACCACCTCGCGTGTTCGCGGAGTGGCCGGGCGGTTGTCCACCACGACGATGTCGAGTTCGGGTTGCGGGAGGGCCGATACCGCGGCCAGGCACCGCGAGAGGTCATCGGGGCGCTCGCGGGTGCACACGGCCACCGTCGCGGCGGGCACCGGGGCGATCGACTCGGCCTCGTCCGAGCCGAGGCCGTCACGCAGCCACTGCGCCCAGAAGATCCAGCCGGCCCACTCCGCCAGCGCGCCTTCGAGGCGGTCCTCGGCGATCCATTCCCCCTCGACCGGCAGCGTGAGCTGGCCAACCGGCCGCCCGGCCCATCGCAGCAACAGCAGGGCACGGGGGTAACCGGCCGCCACGCGGAGGCCACGGGGCCGCTGTTTCAGCTCCAGGTCGATGACAGCCGTCGCCATGCAGGATTCGCCAGCGGCGTCGAAAGCAAGAGCGTTGCCGGTGAGGCGGCACCCGGACAGCAGGCAGTCGGCGGCGGTACGGCTCCTGCAGGACACACGGCCGGAGGAGAAGACATGCTGTTTACGATTGCCGCGATCCTGCTGGTCCTGTGGCTACTCGGGTTCGCGACGGGCTCGGTCGGGAGCATCATCCACGTCGTGCTGGTGATTGCGCTCGTACTGTTTCTCGTCGGGTTGGTCAGCGGCCGCCGCACCGTCGTCTGATCGGGTTCAGGTCCCGCACTTCCGTCCCTGGGTCCTCGTCGTCCCATGTGAAGCGAGGTTCCAGGGACCGGATGAGCACTTACCTGCCGGTGGCCGCCGCCCTCGCCAGCCTGACGGCCGATGCCGCGGCGGTTTCCCCGTACATCAGCACGAAACGCTGCGGCTCGGCGGCCTGGTAGGATTTCAGGTTCTGCGCCCAGCGGAAACCCACGGGCTGGTACCACAACTCGGCCTCGACGGTGAAGGGGCCCTGCGCGCCGCCCACGTCGATGTCGAGCCCCACGCGATCCCACCCGCCCCTGAAGTCCTCGTCGTCCGACGCCGCCCCGCGGACGGCGATATCCGGCACCGCGGTGGCCTTGTCGAACCCGCGCGGCAGGATGCGGTTGTCCTTCACGTACCGCACCCCCTTCAGCAGCCCGGTCGTCACCAGCCCCGCGCGGTCGACCATGATCGCCTCGTAGATCTGCACCTGGTCCGAAGTGGTGATCGCCCCGTGGTGAGGCTCGAACTTCGTCGCGTCGGCGTCGTTGTCGTTTCCGAGGATGGCGCCGGTCGGCTCGAAGGCCCCCGACTCGAAAACCACGCGGCCCGCGGCGTCGCGGATGGCGAGGTGCAGCCACGATCGTCGGGAGGGGTAGGCCGTGGGCAACTTGTGGCCCCCGAGGTTTTCGACGATGACCTCCGTCGTGAGCCGGCCGCTCGCCAGGGCGACCGGGCCGATGGTCAGGGTGGCGGCCTCGGAGCGCAGGTAATCGGCTGCCCGCTGGCCCGCGGCTTCCAGTTCCTGTGGCAGCGCCGTCACGCCGAGGTAGGAGGCATAGCGGTTCAGGATCCGGGGCGTGAAGAAGTTGGCGCCGCGGAACTCGTGGCGTGAAACGCCCGTGCGCGGCTCGCCGAGCGTCGAGCTGATCGCGGCTGCCCCCTCGACGACCGGCATGTGACAGGCCTGGCAGGTGCGCTCGCCGGCGTACGCGCTGTGGCGCCATTCCAGGTACGGCACCTGCTCGGGGAGCTCGCCCACGACCTGCCCGTCCTCGCCCAGCGCGTGCGTATACAGCGTGTGGCACGTCGCGCACAGTTCGGAGGTGCCGAGGTGTCCGGCCTGGGTCGGTGTGAACTCGGCCGCCGATCGCATCAGCGACACCGGGCCCGGCTTCACGTCGTAGGGGCCGTACACCGCGCGTTGTCCGTACGGCACGGCCGTGTCGATCACGAAACCGCCCGTGAAGCTGTCGCGCGTTCCGAGTTTCTCCGGCAGGATCTGGTGGCACGCCGTGCAGGAGACCGCGTCGGCGGCCAGCAAGTCGGCCGGCGCCTGGCGCGCTCCGACGGGCAGATGCGCGAAGATCGCCCCCCGGCCGCCGGCGGCCCGCGCGGCGTAGTTGGTCATCGGCATATGGCAGATCGAGCACTCGTGCTCGATCGTCGCCTGAGCCGAGGGGTGATCGAGGATCTCGCGCCGCACGCCGGCCTGCCAGTACGGGTCGCGCGACGCGTTGGCCATAATCGACGCGCGCCACTCGGTGCCGATCGAGATGTCCTCGCCGCCGGGGCCAACCAGCTGGTTGTGACACGACATGCAGCCATCGGCGGTTCGGAACAGCGTGGGGGCGTGGCCGGCGGCCCGGGGCGGCGCCGGTTGCGCCGGGGCGGGCATCGCGGCGGCCAGGAGGGCCACGAGGCTGAGGGCCAGTGTCCTGCTGCGCATGGTCTCTTCCCTCCTACCACCCGCCGAACAAGGGGCCGTCGAACCAGTCCCACAGCAGGTAGAACAGGATCTGAGGGTGGCGTCCCTCGCGATCGTTCACCGGGAGGCGCACGCCCACGTTCGCCATGATGTGCTGCCGCGTGCTGAGGGTGACCTGCACCTGTGGCACCAGGTCCCAGTGCGTGCGCTGGCCCTCCTCCAGTTCGCGAAAGCCGATGACCTCGAGCATCGGCGACCAGGTCCGGCCGTACACGTTCTGGCTGATGCTCTTGCCCAGTGTCGTGCGCCAGAAGGCTTCCTTGGCGGCCTGGCCCGTGTCGCTGGGGATCTCGATCCCTCCCTGGAACTGCACGAACGCGTCGCCGGGAAGGATCTGCCCGAAGGTCGCGAAGGGCTCGAAGATCGTGTAGCCCTTCCCGAAGCCGTCCTTCTCGTCGCCGGTCGGCAGCACCACCTCGCCGGTCACGCTGAGGATCGTGCCCTTGCGGTGGTCGTGGTAGAGCGAGCGCTTGAACCCCACCGCGACGTCGCCGATGCCGTTCACCCAGCCGCCACCGGCATCCTTGAAGCCATAGGGGACGACGATCTCCACCTGGCTGCGGGCCCCGATGCGCTTCTCGTAGACGAGCTTGTTCGCGACCGACGTCCCGCCCTCGGGCGTGATGGCGGTGGTGACCACCGCCTCGTCTTCGGGGAAGGCCTTTTCCGTGACGAGCGGCCTGGGCAGGTTGAGCTCGCCGCGGGGCCAGGCCGGGTTGCCGCAGAAGCCGCGCACGTGCTGCAGGGCCGCCTCCATCTCGGCGGGGGTCAGCGCGCCCCGGAAGGCGGGCATCAGCTTGCTGAAGGCGCGGGCCGGGCCGCCGTCCAGGATGACGGCCAGCCAGTCCGAGTCCGGTTCGCGCGTGGCGAACGAGCAGTCGGTGAAGTCGGGCACCGGCAGGTCGAACCCCAGCGTCGTCTGCGGGACCCCCGTGCCCTTCGGCCCGTGGCAGTTGAGGCAGGCGGCGCGGTAGACCTGCTCGGGGGTCCGCTCGAGCCGAACGGCTGGCCCCTGGCGGGAGACCGCGACCAGGGGCACCGACACCAGCAGGAGGGCGAGCAGCGGGATGGCGAGCGCGGCAGCGCGAGGCCTTGCCGGCGAAGTCATACAAGAGACTCCGGTCTGCCGAGGATCGGCGATCGTGGGTGGGGGCAGGCCCTTCCGGAAGTGCGATTCAGCCGGGGGGACTGTATCACGAGTTGGCGGCGGCGGGGTCGGACGACCCTGCTACACTGGCCCCGAATGCCTCGACTCGTCGCCCTCGTCGGGCCCCCAGGCTGCGGAAAGACGACCGTGTGCGCGCGGCTCGCCGACCTCGCCCGCGACAGGGGACTGCGTGTCGCCGGAATCCTCTCCGTTGGCGCCCCCGACGATCCATCGGGCCGCCAGTCGCGAGTCGTGCTGGATCTCTCGACGGGAGACAGCCGGCCCCTCGGACGGCGAGCCGGCGGCGAGCGGGGGCGGCACTGGAACCTCGACGAGGGTGCGCTCGCCTGGGGCGCTGACGCGGCACGGGCCGGGGCCGCCGGCGCGGACGTCTTGATCATCGACGAGCTGGGACGGCTCGAGTTGGGCGAGGGACGCGGGTGGGTGAGCTGCCTCGACCTGCTGCTCGAGCCGCGCCCGCGGCTGGCCGTCGCGTCAGTGCGGGAGGAGTACCTACCGGCGTTCCGCGCACGCCTCGGGCCGTTGGCCGCCGACCTCGAGGTCGCGGCGGTGAACGAGACGAACCGCGACCAGTTGCCCGGCTGCCTGCTGGGGGAGGACGCGTGATCGTCGAAGCCGAGGCCCTCACCGTCTCGTACGGACGACGGCCAGCGGTCGCCGCCGTCTCGCTCGGCATCGCCGAGGGGGAGCGCGTCCTGCTGACCGGCCGGTCGGGGTGCGGCAAAAGCACGCTGGTGCGCTGCTTCAACGGTCTCGTCCCGCAGGCGGTGCCGGCCAGGCTCGACGGGTCGCTGCGCGTCGCGGGCCACGTCCCGTCCGCGACGCCGGTGGAACAGATGGCCGGCGTGGTCGCGATGGTCTTCCAGAATCCCGCGACGCAGTTCTTCAACCTGACGGTCGGCGAGGAGGTCGCGGCGGGGCCCCGCAACCTCGGACTGGAGGACCGCGAGGCAGGCCGCCGGGCGGCGGCGGCGCTCGGCTGGATGGGCCTGGAAGGCCTCGAGGGCCGGGCGCTTGGGACGCTGTCGGGCGGCGAGCGCCAGCGCCTGGCCATCGCCTCGGCGCTCGCCATGCGCCCGCGGTTGCTGGTGCTCGACGAGCCGACCTCTCACCTCGACCTGAGCGGATCGCGGCTGCTGATCGAGGCGCTGACCCACCTCAACCGTGAGGACGGGCTCACCGTCCTGGTGGTCGAGCACCGGCTGGGGGAGGTGGCGCACTTCACCTCGCGGACGCTGGTGATGCACGAGGGGGCGCTGGTCGCCGACGACAGCACCGACGAGATCTTCTCGCGCCGGGAGTGGCTTCGGTCGCTCGGCCTCCGGCGGCCGGCGGCCGCGCCGCCCCAGGACTGGAGCGAGCTGATCGTGCCGGACGGATCGAAGCGGCAGCGGCCGATCCTGCAGCTCGCGGACCTCAGCGTCGGCTACGGGCGGCGGCGCGTCATCGACGGCCTGTCGCTCACCTTGTACGAGGGGGAGTTCGCCGCCCTGGTCGGGGACAACGGGGCGGGGAAGAGCACGCTGGCACGCGTGGCGGCGGGCCTCCAGCGCCCGCAGCGCGGCCGCGTGCACTGGCTCGCCGGCCGCGGCCGGCCCGGCCGCGACGTCGCGCTCCTCTTTCAGGATCCGGCGGGTCAGCTGTTCTGCGAGACGGTCGGCGACGAGGTGCGGTTCGGTCCCGAAAACTTCGGCGAGCCCGACGCCGGCGTGCAGGCCGCGCTCGAGGCCACCAGCCTCGGCGCGCTGGCCTCGCGGCAGGTCCAGCGGTTGTCGCTCGGCGAACAGCAGCGAACCGCGCTGGCCGCCCTGCTGGCCCTGCGGCCGCGCGTGCTCATCCTCGACGAGCCGACGATCGGGCAGGACTGGGGACACCTGCAGCAGGTGATGGACTTCCTGCTGTCGCTCACTCGATCCGGCACCAGCGTGCTGCTCATCAGCCACGACTTCAAGCTCGTGCACCGCTACGCGGACCGCGTGATGCTGCTGCGCGGCGGCCGGATTGCCGCCGAGGGGAGCCCGCTCGATGCAGTTCGGCCTTCGTAACCTGGTCTACATCGGCGTCTTCGGCGCGCTCTGGGGAGGCCTGGAGGCCACCCTCGGGGCGGCGCTGCACGTCCTGCGCGTCCCGTTTACGGGGCTCGTCCTCGCTTCGGCCGGCCTGACGATCGCCCTGATCGGGCGGCTGTTCGTCCCGCGCGCCGGCAGCCTGCTCGCGATCGGCATGGTCACGGCCCTGCTCAAGGCGTTCAGCGTCGGGGGTTTTGTCTTCAGCCCCATGCTCGCCATCGTGGCCGAGAGCCTGATCGCCGAGGCGGTCGTCCTGGTGCTTGGGGCGCGCCGGGCCGGGTTCGTGGCCGCGGGGGCCGCCGCCCTGCTGTGGCCGGTCGTCCACCCGCTGATCACCCAGACGCTGCTCGCCGGGCGCGGCGTGTGGACGGTCTACCTCGGCATCGTTCAGGGGTTGATGCGGCTCCTGCGGCTCGAGGCCGGGGCCCTGGCCACCGCGCTCGCCCTGTTCGTGGCATTGCACTTGGCGGCCGGCGCCTTGGCGGGATGGCTCGCGTGGGAGGCGGGCTGCACGGCGGCCCGCCGCGTGGGCCGCGACGAGGGCGTTGAATGACCGCGGGCAGGGCTGAGGTGGCGATCGGCGCCCGAGGGCGCCTGGCGTGCCTCGCCGCCGTCGTGGTCGCCGCTGTCGGCGCGCGTGGCGCGGCCGCGGGATTGGCCCTCGCGCTGGCGGTCGCGCTGGCTCTTGCGTTTCACCGGTCGGCGTTCGCGGTCCTGCGCGCCGCCTACGCCTGGGTGATGCTGGCGCTGCTGCTGATGCCAGCGGTTCTGCTGGGCGGCCCGCCCGACTGGGTCGCCGGGCCGGTGCGCCTGTCGCTCCCGGGTCTCGCGCTTGGCGCCCAGATGAGCGCCCGGGCCCTGGCCATCCTGCTCGCCGCGGCCGGCTTCGCGGCAACCGTCCCCGTGGTGGCGGTCGCCGGCCTCCTCGACCGGGTCGGCCTGCCGGGCCTCGGGTTCGCGCTGGGCGTGGCGGTGAACATGCTGCCAGTGCTGCAGGGAACCGCGGCCACCACGTGG
This sequence comes from uncultured Acidobacteriota bacterium, assembly GCA_963813585.1. GTDB lineage: Bacteria > Acidobacteriota > Vicinamibacteria > Vicinamibacterales > Fen-181 > JARKSS01. The sequence continues at coordinate 3,394,296 of CAWEZL010000001.1, read as the reverse complement.
CAGGCGTTCCGCCAGCGGGGCGGGTTCCGCCGCCGGCGCCTGCGCAGCCTGCGCCTGCTCCTCGCGACGCTGGTGTCGGAGACCCTGCGGAAGGCCGAGGACGTCGTGGCGGCCGCGCACGCCCGCGGCTTCGGCGCCGTACCGCACCCACCGCCGCTGCCGCGCGGGCGATACGATCTGGCGCTGGCGACCTCGCTGGGCGCGATCGTGATTGCGTTCTGGCTCCGGTGACGCGCTGGCCCGTCGGCGCGGAGGCGGCGCTACTGGCGCAGGAAGTCCGACGCGACGCTGGCCAGCGCGCGGACTCCGGTGACGAGCGCGTCCTCCTCGATCATGAAGCGGGGCGAGTGGTTGGGTTCGAGCTTCGACGGGTCGGCTCCCTTCGGCGCGATGCCCAGGAAGAAGAACACGCCGGGCACGCGCTGCTGGTACTCCGAGAAGTCCTCCGAGGTCGTCGTGACGGGCGGGTTGGGGAGGAACGTCGCGGCAACACGGGAGAGGCTCGGCGCCATGCGCCCGGTCAGGGCCGGGTCGTTGTAGGTGATCGGGTTGCCCGGCGTGATCGTGACCTCCGCCGTGGTCCCGGCGGCCTCGGCGATGCTCCGGGCCGTTCGCCTGACGCGCTCGTGGATCTCGTCCCGCATCTCCTTGTCGAAGGTGCGAATCGTGCCGACCAGGCGCGCCTCGTCGGGGATGATGTTGCTGCGGTTGCCCGCCTGGAAGATCCCCAGCGTGATGACGGCCGGCGCCGACGTGAGGTCCGACTGGCGGCTGATGATCGTCTGCAGGCCGAGGACGATCTGCGAGCCGACCACGATCGGATCGATCCCCTGCCACGGCAGGGCGCCGTGGGTCTGCCGCCCGCGCACCCGGATCTCGAGCGTGTCGCCCGCGGCCATGAAGCCGCCCGGCCGCGCCGCGATCGCCCCGGCCTGGAAGGGGAAGACGTGGAGTCCGAAGATCGCCTCGACCTTCGGGTTGTCGAGCGCCCCCTCGGCGATCATCACCGCGGCTCCGCCGTCCTCGCCCGTCGGAGCGCCCTCCTCGGCGGGCTGGAAGATGAAGACCACCGTGCCGGGGAGATCGGCCTTCAGTCCCGCGAGGACCTCGGCCGCCCCCATGAGCATCGAGGTGTGGGCGTCGTGACCGCACGCGTGCATCACGCCCACCTCGCGCCCGTTGTACTCGGCGCGCACCTTCGACGCGAAGGGCAGGCCGGTCTCCTCGGTCACCGGCAGGGCATCCATGTCGGCGCGAAGGGCCACGACCTTCCCCGGCTTCCCGCCGCGCAGCACGCCAACCACGCCCGTGCGACCCACGCCGGTGCGCACCTCGAGGCCCAGGCGGCGCAGGTGCTCGGCGACCACGCCCGCGGTCCGCACCTCGCGGTTGCCGAGCTCGGGGTGCTCGTGCAGGTCGCGACGCCACCCGATCACCCTGGGCATCACCTGCGCGGCAGCGCGGTCGAGGCGTTCGTGGAACGGATCCGGGGCGGCAGCCTGACCAGATACGGCCGGGGGGACGGTGAGGGCGGGCACCATGAGTGCGGCGGCGATGACGGTTTTCACGCGTGAACCTCCACCGGACAGTCTAATGCCGATGGGGAGCACTCGGCCCCCAGAAGAGGTCGACCAGCGCGAACGCGAAGGCCCATGGCAGACCGCAACGATCCCGGACTCGATCATGCATGCTGGAGGCCGCACGGAATTGGTTTCTGCGCGGCACGCACGACGCGATAGAATGCCGTGCACCGACCAATCGGACCGCGCGCCCGGAGCTTGGATGCCCGAAGGCACCGTTCTGCTCGTCGACGACGACCGCGACACGCTCGCGCTCTACAGCTTGATCCTCGCGACGTTCGGGTTCCGGGTCCTGCCCGCCGAGAACGGCCGGAATGCCCTCGAAGTGGCCGCCGAACACCCGCCCGACATCGTGGTCACGGACCTCGCGATGCCGATCATGGACGGCGTCGAGCTGTGCGAGCGGCTGCGCGCGGATCCGTCCACCAGCGGCATTCCGATCCTCGCCGTCAGCGGCCAGGCCTGGAACGGCGCGGACGACCAGGCGCGCCGCGCCGGGTGCGACGAGGTGCTGCTCAAGCCGTGCCTGCCCGATCGCCTGGTCGAGGCAGTCGGACGCCTGATCGGGCGCAGCGGCGGCCCCGTCGCCGTGCGCCCCGGCTGAAGTTCCCCGTGGTCCTTGCCCCGGGCCCCCGCCCCCGCGTACCATCCCGTGGGCCCCCTCTCCCCATCGGCATCCGCATGTTCAACATCGAAGAGTCGTTCGACGGGCAGTTGCTGGCCGTGCAGAAGAACCGCCCGGTGGTGGTGCTGACCGAGCCGCTCGACGGCCGGATCCTCGAGGCGGTCTGCTACCTGACGCGCTACATCAAGCCGGTGCTGCTGGCTGCGGAGTCCGACGTGCGGGCCGCTGCGGCGCGCCACCTGGGCCACCTCGACCCGTCCCGCGTCGAGTACAGCCTGAGCGAATGCGCCTACCTCGACATTGCCAGGCGCCCCGACCTGGTCGAGGAGTTCGCGGCTGACTGCCTGGCTCACCATCCGCACGGCTGCGAGGCGGCCGACGCCGCCGGCGCCCGCCAGTCCGTGTCGCGCCCCGGCATCTTCGGCGTCTACGCCGTCCGCCGCGGCCACGCCGACATGGTCGTGGGTGGGGCCGTCCACAGCCCGCGCACCTTCTTCAGGCCGATGCTCAGCCTGCTGGCCAACCGGCCGGTCGTCTGCCAGGTCGGCCTCTTCGTGCTGCCCGACGACTTCCCGCTCGGCTACTTCCCCCACAACATCGTCGTGTTCGGCGACGTGGGCGTGAACGCGGTCATGACACCGGAGATCCTGGCCGAGGTGGCCGTGGGCACCTGCGCGGTGGCGCGGGACCTGATCCCCGAAGACGTGCTGCCGGAGATCCAGGGCGCGCTCGTGTCGTACTCGCACAAGGGATCGGACGAAGGACCCTCGCCCGAGACCGTGCGGCGCGCGCTGGAGCTGGTGCCGGAGCTGCTCGAGCGTCGGGTGCAGGCGGGCAGCCGTTACCAGAGCATCCGGATCGTCGGCGAGGTCAAGTTCAGCGCCGCGATCTCGCGGCGGTCCGCCGAGCTCTACGGCGCGCAGGGGCTGGGGGGCGCGACCAACGTGATTATCTGCCCCAACCTGGAGACGGGGAACCTGCTGTACCACCTCTACGCCGCGCGGTTCCCCGAGGCGAAGAAGTTCCCCGTGATCTTCGGCATGGCGTTCCGGGGCGTGGACCTCGCGATGGACTCGACGCCCGAGGATGTTCGCCTGGCCATCAAGGCGTGCGTGCTCCGGCTGCAGCGCGATGGGCGCTGGACGCGCACCCCGCGCGACACCTTCTTCCGACGGCACCGCGTGCTTGTCCTCAACCCCGGGTCCACTTCCACGAGAGTCGCCGTCTACGAGGGCGACCAGGAGATCCGCGCGACCGAGATCAGGCACGCCCCCGAGGCACTGGCCCCGTTCGCGGGACGCCGCATCACCGAGCAGGTACGAGATGCGCAAGGAGGCCGTGCTGGCCGTGCTCGGCGAGTGGGGCCTGTCGGTGAGCGCCCTCGACGCGGTCTGCGGGCGCGGGGGACTGCTGCGGCCGATGCCGCACGGCACGTACCGGGTTGGCGAGTCGGTCCTCGAGGACCTGCGGGCGGGCGCGAATGGCGACCACGCCTCGAACCTGGGCGCCCTGATCGCCCACGAGCTGGCGAGCCCGGCGGGGAAGCCCGCCTTCATCGTCGACCCGGTCGTCGTGGACGAGGTCGCCGAGCGGGTGAAGGTCACCGGGCTGAAGCAGATCCGGCGGCGCGTGGTCAGCCACGCCCTGAACCAGGTGGCGTCGGCCCGGCGGTTCGCGCAGGAGAGCGAGACCTTCTACGAGAAGGTCAACGTGATCGTCTGCCACATGGGGGGCGGCATCTCGGTCGGGGCACACCGGCAGGGGCGCTACCTCGACGTGAACAACGCGCTCGACGGCGAGGGCCCGTTCAGCGCAGAGCGATCGGGCAGCCTGCCGCAGGGGCAGTTCGCCGACCTGTGCTTCTCGGGCGAGTACACGCAGGCCGAGATCAAGCGGATGGTCAAGGGGGCGGGCGGCCTGGTGAGCCTGCTCGGCACGTCCGACTTGCGCGAGGTTGAACGGCGGATGGCGGAGGGCGACGAGGAGGCGGCGCTGGTCTTCGACGCGCTCGCCTACCAGGTCGCGAAGTCCGCCGCGGGGCTGCTGCCGGCCTTCGAGGGTGAGAAGCTCGACCGCGTCATCCTGACCGGGGGCATGGCCCGTTCGACGCCACTGGTGGAGCGGCTGCGGCGCTACCTCTCCGGCCTCCCGTGCGGCATCACCGTCTACCCCGGCGAGAACGAACTGGTCGCGCTTGCCAAGGGGGCGCTGCGGGTTCTCTACGGCAAGGAACGGGCGAGGGAGTACGAAGCCCCTTGATCCTGGTTCCCAGTGTCATCCCCAGGAGGGCAGCCCATGCCCGAGTCACGCCTCGAGATCAAGGACGCCATCGGACGCCGGGTCGTCCCGATCGACAAGGAACTGTTCACGATCGGCCGCCGGATCGGCAACGACCTGAGGCTTGTGGGATCGGACATCTCCCGCGAGCACGCCGAACTGGTCCGTCAGGGCGACGAGGTGCGGATTCGCGACCGTGGCTCCCGCTTCGGCACCTTCGTCAACGGGGAACGGGTGAGCGAGCAGGCGCTCCGGCCGGGCGACATGATCCGGCTCGGGCAGTCGGGCGGCGTCGAGATGACGTACGACATCGACACCGCGCCGCCGACCCGGTCCGATGGGTCGGGCGACCATGGGTCGTCGCTTGGGGCCGACTTCAGGCAGGTGGCGACGCTGCTGGAGGGCCTCCGCGCGCTCGGGTCGGCCCGGGTGCTGGACGAGGTCCTCGCGATGGTCATCGACTCGGCCATCGAGATGAGCGGGGCCGAGCGCGGGTTCATCATGCTCGCCGACCTGGCCGGGCAGCTCGAGTTCAAGCTCGCCCGCGCTCGCGGCCGGGTCACCCTTCCCGGCCGCACGTTCGAGACGAGCCGGAAGATCCCCGAGGCCGTGTTCCGCGAGGGCGAGTTCCGGATGGTGGCCGACCTGCTCGACGGCAACCTGCCTGCTGCCCACACGGGGACCGTGGCGCTCGGCATCCGCCACGTCTTCTGTATTCCCCTGAAGCTCGTGCGCCTCACCGACGCGCCCGAGTCCTCGTTCGAGGAGCGGCGGATCGGCGTGCTGTACCTCGACAGCCGCGAGCGGGGAACGCTGGTGTCCGGGGCGGTGCGCAGCGGGATGGAGACGCTCGCGACCGAGGCGGCCGTCGCCATCGAGAACGCCCGGCTGTACCGGGAGGCGGTGGAGAAGGCGCGGATGGAGCAGGAGATGCGGATCGCCGCCGAGATCCAGCAGGCCCTCCTGCCGCCGCCGTCGTGGTCGACGTCGTACTTCGAGGCCGAGGGGCGGACGGTGCCGTGCCGCGCGATCGGCGGCGACTTCTTCGACTACCTGCGCCGCGCCGACGGCGCCGCCGCGTTCGCGGTCGCCGACGTCTCGGGCAAGGGGGCTCCGGCCGCCCTCCTGACCGCCATGATCCAGGGGGTGCTCAGCGTCCAGGCCGCCTTTGCGGGCGGCCCCGCCACGGTCCTGACGCAGCTGAACGAGGTCCTCCTGCAGCGCGCGCTCGGCTCGCGCTTCGTGACGCTGTTCTTCGCGGCCCTCGCGCCCGCCGGCAGCCTGACCTACTGCAACGCCGGCCACAACCCGCCGTTCGTGATCGGCCGCGGCGAGGTGAGGCGCCTCGAGACCGGGGGGCTGATCTGCGGCCTGTTCCCGACGGCCATCTACCAGGAGGAGACGCTGCAGCTCGAGCCGGGCGACACCCTGGTCGCCTTCAGCGATGGTGTGAGCGAGGCGCTGAACGCGGAAGGGGAGGAGTTCGGGGACCGGCGCATCGAGGAGTGCATTACCGGCTCGATGGGGGCCGGCGTCGCGGGTCTCGTCGCATCGCTGCTCGACGCGCTGCACGCCTTCACGGCGGGAACCGTCCAGGGCGACGACATCACCGTGATGGCGGTGCGGTACAAGGGATCGGAATCGGCGTAGCGGCTGCCTCCTAGCCCAGGAGCGACAGCAGCGCCCCCGCGGCGATCGCCGTGCCGATGACCCCGGCCACGTTCGGCCCCATCGCGTGCATCAGCAGGTAGTTGTCCGGGTCGGTCTCCTGGCCGACGTTGTGCGCCACCCGCGCGGCCATCGGCACCGCCGACACACCGGCCGCGCCGATCAACGGGTTGACCGGGCTGCCCGGCAGCCTCGCCATCAACTTGCCCAGCAGAACGCCGCCCGCCGTCGACAGCGCGAACGCCACGCACCCGAGCACGAGGATCTTGATCGTGGACAGCCTCAGGAACGTGTTCCCGTCCATCGTCACGCCGACGCAAAGGCCGAGCAGGATGGTGATCAGGTTGATCAGCTCGTTCTGCGCCGAGCGCGTCAGCCGCTCCGTGACGCCGCACTCGCGGAGCAGGTTGCCGAACATCAGCAGGCCGATCAGCGAGGTGGCCGCCGGGACCAGCATCGCCCCGATCACCGTGACGGCGATGGGGAACGTGATCCGAAGCCACCGGGGCACCGCGAAGTCGCCCTCCATGCGGATGGCGCGCTCCTTCTCGGTCGTGAGGGCGCGCATGATCGGCGGCTGGATCAGCGGGACGAGCGCCATGTACGAGTACGCGGAGACGGCGATCGGCCCGATCAGGTGCGGCGCCAGCTTCATCGTCAGGTAGATCGACGTCGGGCCGTCGGCCCCTCCGATGATGCCGATCGACGCCGCCTCGCGGACGTCGAAGCCGAGCAGCCACGCGCCCAGGAACGCGCCGAAGACCCCGAGCTGGGCCGCCCCGCCGAGCAGCAGCGTCTTCGGGTTCGACAGCAGCGGCCCGAAGTCGGTCAGGGCGCCGAGGCCGACGAAGATCAGCGGCGGGAAGATCTCGAGGCGGATGCCGTACGACAGGTAGTAGAAGAGCCCGCCGATTTCCTCGCCGTGCGGGGGGGTGAGCAGGCCGTTCAGCGGGAGGTTGGTCAGCAGCGCGCCGAAGCCGATTGGCACCAGCAGCAGCGGCTCGAACCCCTTGCCGATCGCCAGCCACAGCAGGAGCCCGGAGACGCCGATCATCACCGCCTGCTGCCACGACAGCGCGGCCAGGCCGGTGGACTGCAGGAACTCGAGCACCTAGCCCTCCACCTCGTAGCGGATCAACCGGTCGCCTACCTGCACCGCATCGCCCGCCTCGACGCTGACCTCGGCCACTTTGCCGGCCCGCGGCGCGTAGATGTAGGTGTCCATCTTCATGGCATCGAGCAGCACGACCGGCGCCTTGGCGTCGACCGTCCCGCCGGCCTGGACGTACACCTTCTGCACGACGCCGGCGATCGGCGACAGGATCGCGTTCGGGTCACCCTTCAGCGGCGCCGCGGACGGGGGGACGGCAAGGGGCGCGGGGGCCGGGGCGGCCACGGGCACCGCCGCGCTCTTCGGGGGGGCCGGCAACGGGTTCATGAACCCCGCCCCCGTCACCGTCTGCTCGTCGTCCTCGAGCACCTGGACGACGACGTCGTAGACCCTCTGGTTGACCGTGATGCGCAGCTTCTTCATCGCTTCGGCTCCACCCGGTGGGAAACCATGATGTCCATCCGTCCGGCGCGCGACCAGCGCTCGGTCGAGCCGCCGCGGTGAACGTGCACCTGATACAGTCGAACGGGGGCGCCCAGGACCTCGCGGGCAGCGGCCGTCAGCACCGCCACCAGTTCCTCGTCGAGCGCGCCGGCGGCGGGCGGCTCGGCCGCCGGCCGGCGCGCGGTCCGCTGGCCGAGGCGCCGGAACACCTCCAGCACCACCACCAGGAACGCCATCCCGGCCATGACGATGGTGAACGCGATCAGCGCGACGACCAGCGGGTGCCTCTCCATCTCGCGCGCCTCACAACGGCAGGTTGCCGTGCTTCTTCTGCGGCCGCAGGTCGCGCTTCGCGCGCAGGATCCCGAGCCGCTCGATGAGCAGCCGCCGCGTCCACGACGGCCGGATCACGTCGTCGAGGTGGAAGGCCTCCGCGGCGCGGAAGGGATTGGCGTAGAGCCGCCGGTACTCGGCCACCTTCTCCTGCAGGAACTTCTGCTTGTCGGGCGCCTTCTCCATCTCCTTGCGGTACAGGACGCGCGCGGCGCCCTCGGGCCCCATCACCGCAATCTCGGCGGTGGGCCAGGCGAGCACCGAGTCCGCGCCGAGGTCCCGCGAGCACATGGCCAGGTAGGCACCGCCGTACGCCTTCCGCAGGATCACCGTGAGCTTCGGCACGGTGGACGCCGAGTACGCGAACAGCATCTTCGCGCCGTGACGGATGATGCCGCCGTGCTCCTGGGCGATGCCGGGCAGGAAGCCGGGCACGTCCACCAGCGTGACGAGCGGCACGTTGAAGACGTTGCAGAAGCGGATGAAGCGCGCGGCCTTGTCGGAGGCGTCGATGTCGAGCGCCCCGGCCCGGACCGAGGGCTGGTTCGCGACCATCCCGACCGTCATGCCGCCCAGGCGGGCGAAGCCGACGACGATGTTCGCGGCCCACTCGCGCTGCACCTCGAGGAAACTGCCCGGATCGACGAGCGCGCCGATCACGTCCCTGACCTCGTAGCTCTTGCGCGGGTCCTCGGGGATGAGGTCATCGAGCGCGGGGTCGTCGCCCACCGGCCCGTTGAACGGCGCGTCGGGCGGCGACTCGAGGTTGTTCTGGGGGAGGTAGGAGAGCAGCGTCCGCACCAGCCTCACCGCGTCGCGGTCGTTCTGGGCGACGAAGTGGATGTTCCCCGAGACCGTGGCGTGGGCCGTCGCGCCGCCGAGGTCTTCCTCGGAGATCCGCTCGCCGGTCGCCGCCCGGATCACCTCGGGACCGGCGATGAACATGTGCGAGGTGCGCTCGACCATGATGATGAAGTCGGTGAGCGCGGGCGAGTACGCGGCGCCGCCGGCGCACGGCCCGGCGATCACCGAGATCTGAGGGACCACGCCGGAGAGCAGCGTATTGTGGTAGAAGATGCGGCCGTAGCCCGACAGCGCCTCGACCCCTTCCTGGATCCGCGCGCCGCCGCCGTCGTTGAAGCCGACCACCGGGGCGCCGCATTTCAGCGCCGCTGCCAGGCTCTCGACGATCTTCGCCGCGTGCAGCGCGCCGACCGCCCCCCCGCCGACCGTGAAGTCCTGCGAGAACACGAGCGTCGGCCGCCCCAGGACCTCGCCCTTGCCCGTGACGACGCCGTCGGCCGGGTACTCCTTGCCCGGCAGCTCGGCGCTGTGGTGCTTCACCCACAGCCCGAACTCGACGAAGCTGTCCGTGTCGAACAGGAGGGCCAGCCGCTCGCGCGCGGTCAGCTTGCCCTGCGCGTGCTGTTTCGCGATGCGGTCCGGACCGCCGCCCTGCTGGAGGGCGAGCCTTCTCTGGTCCAGGTCCTCGTACCGGTTCGCCATGGAATGACCTCGATCGGATGCGAAAGGGGGGAGCGCCAGGGTGGTCGCCGGCACGAGCGCGAATCGCCGCGCGCGGCCACGCAAGCGTATGAGGTTACCGCAAATATGCGGGGGGCTCAACACGATGACCGGCGGCGGTCATCGATGAGCGCCGGCCTGCGGCCAGCGGCTTGCGGCGGGGCCAACTACTCGGACCGCGCGAACACGAAACGCTGGAGCACCACGGCCGCCAGCGCGAGGCAGACCGCCAGGCCGACGAACGACGCGACGCGGTACAGCCCGCCGAGGCGCGCCATGTCGAACAGGAAGCCCTTCAGCACGCTGGCTGCCATCAGGCCGAGCGCCGCCCACAGCAACGGTCGCCGCCTGACGCGCGTGTAGACGCAGGCCAGCGCCACGCCTTCGACCGCCCACCCGACCGTCACCCACTGGCGATCGAACTGCACCGGCACGGCGATCGTGACGAAGGCCACCAGCGCCGTCGTGACGAGCACGATTCGCGAGACGTGCCGCGAGCCGGGCGGCTCGAGTCGCAGCAGCGCCCACAGCAGCACCCCCATTGCGGCGGCCTGGAGCAACGGCAGGAGCCCCAGCACGTCCCCGTAGCCGCCGGCGGACAGGGCGTCGCGCGCGATGAAGAAATAGGCGAGGCTTGCGGCGATGGCGGTGACGTGCGGCCCGAGGCTGGCCCCCAGCCGCGGCGCGATCAGCAGCGGGTAGGCCAGGAACAGCGCGTAGACCGGCAGCGCGACGGCCAGCGGCTGCGCCCAGGCCGGGAGGCCGCCCGGCGTCGCGGCGAGTGCCAGCGCCGCGAGCGCGGCCGGCACGACCCCGAGCAGCGGAAGCCAGAGCTGCTCGGTGCGGGCGGCCAAGCCGAGCAGGCCCAGGGCCAGCAGGACGTGGAAGGCTGCCACCACCGGGGTGCCGGGTCTCCCGCGCCCGGCCGCGGCGACCGCCAGGACGAGCTGCCCGAGCGTCAGAGCGGCGACGGCGGCGACGTCGAAGTGCCACACCGCCTCGTGGCGCCGCCGGCGCGCGATCTCGCGCCAGACCATCGCGAGGCCGGCGAGCACGGCCGTCGCCGTCATCGCGCCGAAACCCGAGGCGGCCGACCCCGCGCGAAGCGTCCACGCCATGATGACGAGCGACGACAGCACCACCGTGCCGAGGTGCAGCGCGCCCGTGCGGAACGCGAGCGAGGTCGTGGAGGCGGCAAGCTGGATCGCGGCGGCCGCGGCGAGCAGCGGCCACGGCGCGAGCGACACCGTTCGCTGGACGGCCACCGGCAGCAGCAGCGCCTGGGGGGCCAGAGCGAACAGCTCGAACCCGGCCAGCGGCGACGCGTGGTCCTGCCGCCATCGCGCCGCCAGCGGCGCGGCGACGAAGAAGAGCGCCAGCACGACGTAGACGGCCAGGGCGGTGGGCTCGCCGCCGGGCCGCACGTGCCGGCCCGTCCAGACGACGGCCCAGGCGACGGCCAGCCATCCCGCGACGAAGTACGACAGGCGGTCGCGCTCGGCCACCGAGTGGACCGCGACCAGCGCCAGCAGCCCGAGCAGCACCGCCAGCGGCACGCCGGGCGAGGCAAAGCCGGGCTCGGTGATCGCGAGCGCGGGGAACATGAAGAGCAGCAGCGGTGCCGCGACGGCGGCCCGGCGGGCCAAGCCTGTGAACGGGCGGCCGGTGACGCGCGCCCCGCGGTGCGCCCAGAGGTACAACGCGACGAAGAGCGCGACGAAGGCCAGCAGGACGCGCCATCGCCCCGCGGCCGCCGAGGCGTTGGCGCTCCACCACTGCAGGAACACCAGCAAGGTCGTCGCGGCGCCCAGGGCGTGCAGCTCCTGAGGCCCCCGCCGACGCGCGATCACCAGCAGCGCAACGTCGACGACGAACAGGAACCCGAACACCAGCGGGAACCGTTCGCCGTAGCCGGGCGCCATCGCCAGGTACAGCACGAGCAGGAGCGGCAGCGCGGCGTTGGCGCCCGCCAGTGCGCGGAAGCGCTCGGCGTCGCCCGTGTCCTCCGGGCCCGCCCGTTCGCTCGACCCGAGGAGCGTCCACGCCAGGAGCGGGAAGACCGTGAAGATGCCGGCGGCGAGCCCCAGGCCGTCGGGCGAGAGGAACGCGAACACCCAGCTCCACTGGTAGAGCGTGGTGAAGACCAGGCTGAGGGCGACGAGCGCCGCCCAGCGCCGTCGGTACGCCACGAGGCCGAGGCCCGCATTGAGCAGCAGGAGGTAGCCGAAGAGCGTGAAGGGGCGATCCTCGCCCGACGACAGGAGGGCGGGCGAGGCAAAGCCGCCCAGCAGGCCGAGCAGCGCGATGAAGAGCGAATCGTGCCGCAGCGAGAGCAGCACGGCGACGGCGGCCACCGCGACCAGCGCGGCGAAGGCCGCAACCGGCCCGATCAGCGACCAGAGCGCGTGCGCCGCCCAGAAGGACGAGAAGAGGATGACGAGGCCGGAGGCCGCGAGCGCGTTCGCCGTGATCGCGTACCGCCCGGCCCACCTCGTCTCGCACGCGAGGAGGAGCCCGGCGCCTCCCGCGATCCCCATGCCGAGACGGACGGGGGGCTGCAACCAGCCGCTCTGAATGGAGTAGCGCAGGAAGAAGATGCCGCCGAGAGCGAGCGCGATGCCCGCAATCCACGAGAACAGCTTGACCCCGACGAGCGCCTCCCACTCGACCGCCGGCGCGGGCGCCGGGCTCGGCGGCGGTGGCGGCGACAGCGGAGGCCTCGGCAGCGGCGCCGGCGGGGGGGGCGACACGGGGGACAGGGCCGGGAGGGGAGACGGGACCGGCGGCGGCGCCACCACTGGCGGCGCGAGGGGCGGCGGAGCGATCAGCGGGGGAGCCGTCGGCGGCGGTGAAGCGGCTCGCGCGACCGCGTCGGCCCGCGCCTCGAGGTCCGACACCCGTCGCCGCAGCCGCGCGACCCAGACGAAGAGGATCAGCACCGCGACGAAGAGCAGGAACATGGAGCTACTTGACGCGCGCGAGCGCGGCCCTCGCGAGGTTTCCGGTGGCCTCCCTGATGCGCATCACGCCGCCCATGCTAGCACAGGGGTGAGCCCCGTCCCTCAATCGGGGCGCCGCCTGGCGCGGCGCCGCCCGCCCCCTGCGGGTGAGACGTCGATTGCCACCGCGACCACGAGCTTCCACTCGGGAAGCGGGGCGAGGCCGCGACGCTTGACTCGGCGCGCCGCGCCGCCTATCGTTCCGGGTCAAGGGGGACCTCCCATGTCACACCGGTTCGTCCTCGCGCGGATGCTCGTGCTCGTCGCGGTCGTGGCGCTCGCCTCCTGCGGCGGCGGGGCGGCAACCGGGAACATCGACAAGCTGCAGGTGAGCCTGTCGCAGTTCGCGGTCTCGGTGACGAACACCTCGGGGCAGATCCTGACCGAGGTGGTGGCGGAGATCGAGCCGGCGGGCCCGGCGAGCCACTTCAAGACACGCCCCGATACGATGGGGAACGGCGAGACGCGGACGCTGGCCCACAGCAGCTTCATGGACGGCGACTCGGTGCCCTTCAGCCCGCGGACCGCCAGGGCGAGAAAGGTCACGGTGACCGCCAGGTACGTCGACGGCACGGTGCTGCGCGTGGAGGTGCCTTTCAAGTCGTGATCGGGCGGCGCGGGCGCGCCGCCCCGGGAGAAACGTGATGACGCCCGTCGTGTCCTTCTCGACCGCGCTGGCCTTGGCGTCGGCGCTCGCGGGCCCCATTCAAGGACAGGTCATGGAACGGCCTCGACTGACCGTGAACCCGACGCCCGACTTCGAGGTGACCGGCCTCGGTGACGCCGCCGCGTGGCGGCAGACCGAGTGGACCGCGATGCCGAGGAGGCAGCCAGGCAACCACCCGTACGACACACGCTTCAAGGTGCTGTACTCGGGCACCGGCCTGTACGTCCTGATCGAGGGCACCGACCGATCGCTCACCGCGACCATGACGGACGACTTCATGGACCTGTGGAACGAGGATGTGTTCGAGGTGTTCCTCTGGACCGACGAGCGGCAGCCGGTCTACTTCGAGTACGAGATCTCGCCGCTCGGGCGCGAGCTCCCGATCCTCGTCCCGAACTTCGGCGGCGAGTTCCTGGGCTGGCGACCCTGGCACTACGAGGGCGACCGCCTGGTCCGCAAGGCCACCTCCATCATCGGCGGGCCGAAAGAGCCGAAGGCCTCGATCGAGGGGTGGCGCGCGGAGTTCTTCATCCCGTACGCGCTGCTGAAGCCGCTGCAGAACGTGCCGCCGAAGCCGGGCACGCGCTGGCGCGCGAACTTCTACCGGATGGACTACGACGGCGGCAAGCGCACCACGTGGCAGTGGGCGCCCGTCAGCGGCACGTTCCACGAGTTCGCGAAGTACGGCGAGCTCGTGTTCGCGGGGCGCTGAGGGATCTGTCTGGCGTCCCCAGGCGGGAACACAGCCCTTTGGACATACCCGCTCAACGTGCTGGCGCAGGCCCCGTGACTCACGCCCACGACTCCTCGCGACGGCGTGCGGTGTAGAATCCCTCCGTCGCGGCCGTCCACAACCAGTCGCCGGAGGTTCGCCATGAGCCTCGTCGCCCGGACCCGCCTGGGGCCGTACGAGATCCTCGGCGCGCTCGGATCGGGCGGGATGGGCGAGGTCTACAAGGCCCGCGACACCCGCCTCGGACGAACCGTCGCGATCAAGGTGCTGCCCGCGCGGCGCCGCGCTCGACCCGGAGCGCCGCCGGCGCTTCGAGCAGGAGGCCCGGGCGGTGTCCGCGCTGAACCATCCGCACATCTGCGCGCTCCACGACGTCGGCCTGCGAGGGCGACACCGACTACCTGGTGATGGAGTACCTCGAGGGGCGAGACGCTCGCGGACCGCCTGCGCAAGGGCGCGCTGCCGATCGAGCAGGCGCTCGAGTTGGGTGCCCAGATCGCGGACGCTCTGGCGAAGGCGCACCGAGCCGGGCATCGTTCACCGCGACCTGAAGCCGGCCAACGTGATGCTGACGAAGGACGGCGCAAAGCTGCTGGACTTCGGGCTGGCGAAAGTCCGCCCGGAGCCGACGCCCGCGGTCGAGGGCGTCTCGGGCGTGTCCACGGCAACGATCACGACGAGGCCGGGTCTCGTGATGGGCACCGTGCCCTACATGGCGCCCGAGCTGCTCGAAGGCAAGGAGGCCGACGCCCGCAGCGATCTCTTCGCGTTCGGGTGCGTGCTGTACGAGATGCTCACCGCGCGGCGCGCGTTCGGCGGCGACAGCGAGGCGAGCGTCATCTCAGCCATCATGGCATCCGAGCCACCGTCGGCGTCGGTCGTCCGACCCCTGGCGCCGCCGGCAATCGACCGCGTCATCAAGCGCTGCCTCGCGAAGGGCTCCGAAGCCCGGTGGCAGAGTGCCAGCGACCTGGCCGACGAGTTGCAGTGGATTCGAGACACCAGCACGTCCGGCGCCGCACTCATCCAGCCGCGCCGTCGGCGTCCACGCGGGCTGCTGCCGGTACTGGTCGTCGCGGGTGGCCTGGCCACGGCCGTCGGCGGCGCAGGCCTCATGTGGCTGTTGCGTCCGTCCTTGCCATCGGCGCCACTCGTGCACACGGAGCTCGCCGCGCGCCCGGCCGACGAGGTGAATTCCGGCAGTCTGGCGATACGGGGATTCCGAGGCCCGGGAGGCTCGGCGACCGCACTGGCATGGACACCCGACGGACGCGCCCTCGTCTTCGTCGGCCGCAAAGGGGGTGTGCAGCAGCTCTACCTGCGCCGACTCGACGCCCCGGAAGCCACGCCGCTTGCGGGCACCGAGGGCGCGCAGATGCCGGCCGTGTCCGCGGACGGCCGCTGGCTGGCCTTCTGGGCGGGCGGCGCCGTCAAGAGGATCGCGTTGGAGGGTGGCCCGCCGGTGGAGGTCATGACCGGCCTCACCTTCGCCCCCAAGGGCCTCGCGTGGAGCGACGGCGGGGCGTTGTTCGTCGTTCGCTGGCTGCTCGCGCGAACCGAACTGTGGATGGTCCCCGCAGGGGGCGGCACGCCGAGGAGGGTCACCCTGGCGCAGGACGACGCCTGGGTCCGGCTGCCGTTCGTGCTGCCGGGCGAAAGGGGATTGCTCTACACGGTGCGCAAACGCGTTTGGACGTGGGGCGACGAAACGGTGGTCGTCCAGCCGCTCCCGGCCGGGCCGCCGAAGACCCTGCTGACGGACGCCGCGGATGCGCGGTACGTTCCCACGGGACACCTGGTGTTTCTGCGCCGTGGAACGCTGTTCGGCGCACCCTTCGATCTCGAACGCCTGGAGATTCGCGGCGTCGCCGTGCCGCTGCTGCGCACGGTCGCGCAATCGCGGTCCTCCACACACTCGTACGACATCAACGGTGCGGGTCAGTTCGCTGTCTCTCGGACCGGGACGCTGGCCTGGTTGGACGATCTGGCTGGCCCGTCGCGGCACTCCGAGCTGGTAGCGGTGGACCGAACAGGCCGGGTGGTTCCGCTGCCAATTGCGGGGGGAACCGGTGCGGAACTGGCCCTTGAAGCCGTGCATGCCTCGCCCGACGGCCGGCATCTCCTCGTTGAGACTCTCGGTGCGTCCGAGAGCAGCCTCTGGATCTACGATCTCGAAGGTGGCCGGTTCCGCCCCGCGACTCATGGCGGGGAAGCGCAGTGGGCGGCCTGGTCGCCGCACGGACGGCTCTTCTTCAACTGGCTCAGGGACGGCCGCCGCTCGCTGGCGTTCGTGCCGGCCGACACTGACGGCAGTGTTCCACCGCAAGTCCTCGAATCGGGGCCCCAGTTCATTTGGCCCGCCAGCGTCACGCCGGACGGGCGCCTCCTTGCCGTCCGCGACGACCGGGAGATCGTCATCGTCACCATCGAGAACGGTCAGACCCGGATCGAGCCGCTGCACGAGGCGCATGTGGCTGAAAGCTGGCCTGCTCTCTCCGCGGACGGTCGCTGGCTGGCATACGGTGCGAGCCAGTCTGATCGGACGGACTCCCAGGTGCGGCCGGAGGTGTACGTGCGAGGCTTCCCGGGCGGGGGGCCAGCGGTGCTTGCTTCAGCCGGTGGCGGCATCGGCCCGGTCTGGAATCCACGCGGCCGGGAGCTCTTCTACGTGAAGCCGGCGGAACCCGGAGGGAAGCTCTCGATGATGGCCGTGGACTTCGCACCCGGTTCGCCGCCGATCATCGGTACCCCGCGGTGGCTGTTCGAGTTCGACCCGGCCGTACTCGCGTTCAACTGCTGGCCGAACCTCTGCTACGACGTTTCGGCCGACGGACGGGTGTTCTATTCCGTCCGGAGCATGGCACTTCCGCCGCCGCCGCCGGTCACCCACATCAAGCTGATCACGAACTGGTTCGAGGAGCTGAAAGCGAAGGTGCCGGCGGCGCGGTAAGGGCGGCCCGAGGCGTGGGCGTGGGATGGTCCCTTCCGCCAGACTGGCCGGGTAGCCCTCCCCGCCCTCAGCCCCTTGTAGATGTCGGCCAGCGGGTTGGCCTCGACCGCCTCGTCCACGCTCGGGCCGCCGCAGAACGCGCGACGCGTCGCTCAGAGGTGCCGCTGCGGCACGTCGCAGGTGATACCCACGACATCGTCAACGAGGCCGACCTAGCGGAGGCCGTGCGGAAGCTCGGAGCGGCGACGTCGCGGCCGCTCATGAGCACCGCCCACACACCAGCACGGCGAGTCACTGAGCGAGCAACGCTCATCGATAGTTCTGTCTTTGTTGATCCCTCGGCGCTAACATGCAGGCGGCTACACCAAGGAGCATTTATGCAAACCGAAACTACCCGGACTCCGGAAGGTACCGCCATGAGCTGGGTGGTGCGAATCGGCGCGGTGATTGTGCTGTTGATTAGTGGCCTCCCACTGCTCTTCATTGCCGGGGGGCCTCGTGGTGGTCAGGCGCCACCGCTCTTTGGATTGTTCATCGCGTGTCTTGCCTTGTCAGTTATTGGAGCGCTGATCGCATTCCGCTGGGCACGGCCAGCGGGCATAATCCTGATTGCAGCGGGGGTCGCTCAGCTCTTTCTGTGGCGGCTCTCGACAAACCCAGCATGGGGCCATCTATTCGTGTTTGTCGTGCCGTCGATTGCGCTTGGGGCGCTGGCAGCTGGACTTGCTCAGAAAGCCCGCGGTGATGCGCCGTGGCAGTGATCAAGCAGAAAGGACAACTGGTCACCCAGTGCCTTGAGAACGTGTCTCAGGGTCTCCCCGGTTCGTTCGCCGAGTCCGAACGGACGGAGAGATTTCATTCAAGGGGAAGCGATACCAACGCCATCCGCGGCCGCCGGCGCCGCCGCCGGCCATGCGGTTAACGGCTGCGTCTTCCGGCAGTACCGAGCGTGCGCCAGGGGACTGGGTGCCACTCGACACTCTCCGCAAATAGTGAGTCGCCTGCTCGCGCCTCGTGGATCTTCTCGGCGATTGCGGGGTAGCGCGTCGCGATCTCCCTATCGACGAGGCCCGCGAGCGCGTCGGGCACCACGCCGTTGGCGGCCAAGTGGAGGAAGCGGTCAACATCACCATCTGCCTCGCCGGCAGGGGACCAGTGCTTGGGGAACTCGCCCTTCGTCAGAAAGAGAAGGTACGGCGTGCGGCCGCCGTGGCGGGCGTCCTCGACGGAACTCCTCCACGGGGCGGTCGCGCCAGTGCCGTGGCTCCCAGGCGTAGTGTTCCGCGACCCGGTACACGACCTCCGTCCACTTGCACTCGACTTCCACATCGTCCTCCCAGCGTGAGGGGCGTCGGCCGGCAAAGCGCCAGCGACCAGCCCGTCCACCACATCGATGGGGATCGTCGGCAGCGGCATGGTGGATCGTAGACGAAGTGCGCCCGACGATGGCCTGGTTCCGGTCCAGCCGCTCGACCATCACGTCGAGCAGTGACCGACTGGCGGCGGCTGTTGCGCCAATCCCCGACGCAGGCACGCGCTGTCATTCAGCGCGTCATTCAGGGTCGAATCACCTTCACACCGGACGGGAAGGGTTATCGGTTCAGCGCCGAGACGCGTTTTTCGAAGTTGTTCACCGGAGTGGCAATCCCGAGACCGGCGTGGGTCCTTGAGGGGGACATTCGGGGCGCCGAACACCTGACGCCGGAAGACACCTCGGACCTGCATTACGGGCGGCTACTGGAGCGGGCGGCTAAACGAGCGTTAGGGGTGGCGTCCCCAGGCGGACTCGACGGGGCTTGGTGGCGGCACCTGATCGCGGCCTAACCCTGGCGCTGAGGATATGACAAGGCATACCCTGCCCGGCCGCAACAGGTGGTCACTACTGACCGCCTCGACAGGACGCAGGAGGTTAGCCGTAACCTCCTGCCTCTCGGCCACCCGCGCCATCCGGCGGTGTGGGGAGCTGCTGAAAGCGTTCCAGCAACCGGTGGGCGGCGATAGGAAGTCTGAGGCATATCACGGTGCCGGCGCCGATACCGTGATTTCCCAACGACAGGCGGCAGCCGGCGCCGGCCTCTCCAAGCGGCAGGAGGTGACCGCCGTCCGCGTGTCGAACGTGCCGGCGGAGGACGACGTTAACCGGCGAATCCCGGCTTGTGGCCGGTCTGGGGTGTTTATCGCCGGAGTAGGCCTGTCTGCGAAAAGCGCCATCGCTATCAATGCGATCCTGAACTTAGAGACTTGGTGGTGTACGGGAGAGGCCCCCAGAACGGCAGTGCAACTATATTCTCGGGACACCGCTAAGACGGATCGGGACGTGCCATACTGAGAGTAGGGAGAGCCCAAGCTTGACAAACTAGGCTGTGATGTGCGAATGTGTGGGTAGGGGGGTGGTGTATGACGCGGATCAGGAATGGCAGCAAAACCAGCGGAGTGCGATTGTGCTGGACATCTACCCCGAAATGTGCGATTCTATGGGTGTGGGGGAGAGAGATGCGCACGCGCGGGCCAGCCGGCCTCTCTTTTTTGTTGGACAAAGCTAGTTGAACTAGTGTATTCTGAAATTAGGAGGGTGGTGCTAACACCGCCGAGGGCACGACGATGAGGGAATACAAGTTCGGCGACCTGGAGATGTTGACGGGGGCGGCCCGCGCCGAGTTGACTGGTACTGGCTCGAGCACCTCGCCGAGGTGGTGCGCCCGGACATCCGGAAGGCCGGCGGGCCGGGCAGGTACCGGCTGTTCAGCTTCTTCAACGTGTTCGAGGTGGCGATCGCGAAGCACCTGCACAACTACGGGCTGGAGGCCGAGCGGATCAGACGCATTCTTCAGGGGCTCCGGTATCAGGCCGCGCAGATCCGGCCGACCGTGGACGTCACCGCAGCCCGACGCGCCGAGCGCGACCTGGACCGCATTCACCCGTGCGCACACCCGGCCCACGGTGGCATGGCTGGTCGTGCGCTGGCCGTTCCACGACTTTGCTGATCTTCGACGTGGACACGCTGATCGAGCACATGAAGGGCGCGGGGGATGCGCGGTTTCAGGCCCCGAGCCTGATCGCCATTGACCTGAAGGCGGTTGACCGAGGACTTGGAGCGGAAGACCGGCGACCACCTGTAAGTAGGAGACAGACACCCACCAAGTCCACTGGTGGGCCGAGCGAGGCCAGGTGCGGTAGCGACGTGGACACGCTGCCGCACAGCGGGATGAGGCCCCAAACCCGCCGGAGCGACATGGACACTTGAACACCGGAATCGGCCCAGCGAAACACGCATTGGCTGTTGCCCTCAGTCGCCTGCTACTGGCCGACTACCAGCGCCGGCACGGGGGCCAGGATACCGCTACCGGTATCCTGCCCGCCCGCCCTTCCCCTTCCGATGACGACCCCCGCGCAGACACCCGCGCGCCGCAGTTGCGGGAGGTGGCCTGATGAGCGCCACCGACTACCGCGACGTGACGATCGAGCACCTGGCCGACGACCTGGAGGACGCGCACCAGACGATCCGCAGTCTGCGTGAGGTGCAATCGGCCCGCCTCGACTACACCCACTGGCTCCAGACCGAGCTGTGCCGCGCCCGCGACTGGTCGATGGTCGCGCTGGTGGCGGCGTGGCGCGCCGAACTTGACCGGCGCGAACGCGGACGGCGGGAGGTGGCGGCATGAGCGCACGGATACCTGCCGGTTCCAAACGCTCGGCGCGTACATCATCGAGAACGGCCCGCTGTGCCCCGAGTGCTTCACCCGCACCGGCATCCTGAACGTGGGTAGCGCCCATTGGGGCTACTGCGACGAGCACAAGGTCCGATGGCTGATCGGCTGCGACCTCGTGCCCGACTGGCGCCAGGAGAACGATCAGGTCCTGGGAAGCCAACGTCGCGCGGCTGGGCGACTTCCGCGAGGTGGTGTTCCAGGCGGCCGAGAACGGGCGCGGCTACCGGGAGGTGACGGCATGACCGCCACCGTTCGTCCCGACCGCGACATCTTCGCGGAAGCCCGCGCCATCCTGGCCGATGAGGCCGACCTCCCGCCGGCCGATGCGATGTTCGGCGACGACCGCCCCGAGATCGTCACGCCACCGGCCCCCCGCCGCTGGCAGTCGGCCGCCGACGTGATCGAGGCCCCGCCTCCTGAGACGATTACCGAGGGGGTGGCGTGGGCGGGCTGTCTCACCGTCCTAGTCGGCGAGTCAGGCAGCGGCAAGAGCTTCGTCGTCACCGACCTGGGCGCGGCAGTTGACGCGGACCTGGACTGGCACGGGCGCCACGTCCGGCACGGCAGCGTGATCTACATCCCGTATGAGGGGCACGCCGGCCTCCGGCTGCGGGCACTCCGCGACGTGGCCGGGTATCACCTCGCCAGCTTCTACATCATCGACGGGCGCGACCCTCTCTCACCCGTTGTCGATCGGGACCGCGTGGAGTTGCCGGGGCTGGGCGAGATCGACATGGCCCGGCACCTCGATCAGATTGTCGAGCACGTCACAGCCGAGAAGCGGCCGCCCGTGGTGCTCGTCACCGTGGACACCGTGAGAGGGTCGCTGTCCGGCTCAGAGGATTCAAGCGAAGCCGTCTCAGCCTACCTGCGAGCCGTGCGCCGGCTCATGAGGCACACCCCGGAGGCCGGCTGGATCCTTGTCCATCACGCCGGCTGGCAGGACTCCGACACCCGGCGCAAGCGGGAGCGGGGAAGTTCCAGCTTCCGCGGCAACGTGGACGCCACCCTCTACCTGGAGGCGGACGAGTACGACCGGGAGCGCCGCGAAGCCCGCCTCACCCTCTCAACCCTGAAGGTGCGGGACGGGGAACCACCCGCGCCGCTGCACCTGATCCGCCGACAGGTGGAGGTGCCCGGCCTCATGGACCGCTGGGGCCAGCCGGTCACGAGCTGCATCATCGGCCGCGACCGACGTAGCCGTGAGGACCGCGAGGCCGAGCAGGGGGCCAAGCAGCAGGCAGCCGAGCGGGCCGTCGACGTGAAGGTGCTGCGGGTGCTGCGGGACCACGCCGACGCGACCAGCCTGCGAACCATCCGAGCCTACGCGGCCATGAGTGAACCCGTCGTGCGGGATGCCATGTCGCGCATCCTGGCTGCCGGCTGGGCCACCCCGCCCGCCAAGCAGCGTCACCCCTACACCCTCACCGGGGCCGGGCTGGCAGCCGTCAGGGAGGCCGTATGACTCCGGTGCGACTCAGTGACACCGACCGACTGAGTGACACCGCACCCCTAAAGGGGGGTGCCGGTGTCGTCACTCGGTGCGACTCATGGTGCGACTCGGTGCGACTCGGTGCGACTCGTCAGAAGGGGGCTACGAATGCGTGACGTGGACGGCCGACTGTTCGCCGACCGTCACCGCGTCGTTGGTCGCTGGCGGCTGGAGCAGCGGGCACGCGCGTTACTGCTTGCCTGCCACCGCTACGGCCGCTGTCGCGCGGCGAGCGCCGAGGATCGTCACTTCGCGGCCGTGATGATCGACGGGTTAACCGCAACGCTGGAGGCGAGCCGCCGGCAGACGAAGTTCCCCGCGCCTGCCGCCAAGACCGCTCCCCCGGTACGCGCGATCGAGTGCTGCCCCGGTTCAGTCCGGATTGAAGGGAGATCAGATGCGTAAGGCAACCATTCCGGCCCACTTGAGCGCGGATAGCGCCGCATGTACGGCCGGCTGACCAAGACCTACGTGTTCGCGCCACACCAGCTCCGGGTGCTCCAGGTGGCCGGCGAAGCCTGGGACCGGAAGGAGGCCGCCCGGCTGCAATTGGCGGCCGAGGGCATCACGACACGGGATCGGTTCGGCGCCGTCAAGGCCCATCCCGCCGTGGCGATCGAGCGGGACGCGCGGACGGCGTTCATTCGGGCGGTGCGCGAGCTGGCGCTGAACGATGACGACGCGCCCGACAACCGGCCGCCTCGACTGAGCGGCTACGAAGGGAGGCGGTAGCGATGCCCGTGAGACGACGGACGGCGAAGCGGGCGGCGGCATCGGTGGACGACTTGGAGATCGGCGACATGCTCGACCTGTTGGCCGGGTGCCAGCCCGGCGACCGGGGCGTGCGGTGGGCGACCTGGAGCGAGATGTTCGCCGAGTACAAGCCGCTGCGGAAAGACTTCCTGGCCCGGTTCCGGGGGCAGCCGGAGGACGAGTCGCCGTGGATCGAGCGGGTGATCGTGCGCTGGAAGCGGAACCCACAGGCGCGCGAGTTTAGCGAGACGGTTGCCGAGCGGTGGGAGCGCGTGTCACGCGAACAGCGGGAGTACGCGACGGCGGTGATCGCGGACCTAGTGGCGCAGGGCAAGTGGATCGGCCCGGCGCCCGAGGACGACGACGGCGCGGCCCTGGCCGGCGCTGGGCCGACGGACGGAGGCGACGACGATGCAGAACGCTAACGACGCCATGCCGGCCGTCCTGGCCGCCCTGTGGCCGCGACTGCGACAGGTGATCCGGGGTGCGGTGGTAGCCAGCACCGACGATGAGCGGGCTGTGCTGCGCGAAGTGATGGCGGCCGGCGGCACGTTTGCCGTGCTGGTCGGCAACGAGCAGGTGGTCGTCACGGTGACGACCGGCGAGGACGAGCGCCCCTGGCTGTCTGTGCCGGTGGCCGGGCTGTTGCCCGAGCCGGCGGGGCCAGCGAACTGAGCTGAGACAAAGGGCGGGGCTGGCGCACTCACCGAGGGGCCAGCCGCTGCCCGCCGCAGGGAGAGCGCACCGCGCACCTTGCAGCCTGTCGGGCCGTGTGGCCCGGCGAACCCGTGTGATGGGGACGCGCCCGGCGAGGCTGGGCGTGCACGAGGACGTATGGAAACCAAGAAGCAGCGGTCGATCGACGAGTTACGGAAGGTGGCGGCGGAGGCCCTGGCGAAGCCGTGGAACCAGCAGTTCGACGGGGAGCAGGCGATCCGCGATGCGCGGCAGGAGCGGTTGGACGAGCTTGAAGCCATCATCGCGAAGGCGAAGGCCGAGGAGCGTGGCCTGCTGGCCTCCGAGCAGCGGCGTTTCGATTTGGTGATGCGCGAGGGCGACGAACTGCGCGGCTTGCTTGCGAGGTTCGAGGTCGAGACGCAGCGCCGAGCCATCCCGCCGGCCCATATCGATCTGCGCGAGGGGCGGAGCGCGGCGCGCGGGTCGGAGCTGCGGTCGATGGCGACGGCGCTGCTCGAGAACGGCGGCGTGCTGGCGCCCGACGCGCAGTTCAACGCGGTGTGGGATCGGCTGGCCGCCGAGGCCGTGCTCCTGAAGGCCGGCGCGCAGGTGATCCAGACCGATCGGACCTCGCTCCTGATCCCGCGCCTCACGGCGGACTCCGTGGCGGCGTGGGTGAGTGAGAGCGCCGGATCACCGAATCCTCGCCGACGTTGGGGGGCGTGGTCGCCACGCCGGCCAAGTTGGCGGCGCTGGTGCGCGTCAGCAACGAACTGCTGACCGACAGCAATCCGGCCGTGTTGGAGTTGATCATGATGCAGCTCGCGCGGTCCCTGTCGCTGGGGATTGACCTCGCCGGATTCGAGGGCGTGGGCACGTCGAACCAGCCGCGCGGGCTGGCGCTGACCGGCGGGATCAGCACGATCAGCGACCTGGGCGCGGACGGCAGCGTGCCGACCGACCTGGACGAGATCGCCACGGCCATCTCGGCGATCGAGGCCGACAACGGCAAGCCGTCCGCGATCTTCATGCACCCCGAAATCTGGGGCGTCTACATGCGGATCAAGACCGACAGCGCGGCCAGCAGGGCCGAGCCGCTGATCGGGACCGGCAACGTGGCCGACGCGCAGCAGCGCCGGCTGTTCGGACTGCCGGTGTACTTGTCGTCGCAGTTGTCGCGCACCGAGGCGCGGGGCAACAGCTCGACGTGCTCCAGCATCTACGTGTGCGACATGGCCCAGGTCGTGCTGGTTCGCAACGGCACGATGCGCCTGGAGCTGGACAAGTCGAGGCGGTTCAACTTCGACGAGTCGGAGATCCGGGGCATCATCCGGGCCACGTTCGCGTTCCCGAACCCGGCGGCGATCGCGCGGATCGTCGGCGCGAAGGTGAGCTAGTTGGGTGATCCCCGCCTGTCCTAGGGACGGGTGGGGCGTCGGGTGCTGCCGGCCACCCTTCCCCGGTCGGCACCCTTCTTTTGAGGCAGCAACAATGAACATCGTTTCCCGTATCTTGAGCGGGCTACGGCGACGAGGGAAGCCGCGGCCGATCGTGACGGCCCGGCGGCGGGTGCCGAAGCGGGATCAACCCGAACGGCGACGACGCGAGGCCGAGCGCATCGCGCGGCGCCTGGAGCGTACCAGCGACGATCGATTCGGCCTGTCGGCGGAACAGGCTTTGGAAGTATTAGGCGAGCAGCCGAGGGCAACCATCATGGACAGCAGCAACGGAAACGGGAATCAGGATCAGCGGGAACAGCGCCAGTGCCGAGACTGCCGGCAGGCGTTCTACCTGGACCGAAGCCATGTCGAGTGGTTCGAGAGCCGGAACCTGCGCGTTCCGGTGCGGTGCGAGGCGTGCCGGGCGTATCGGCGACAGGAGCGGGAGGAGACGGCGCGGGCAGCGGAGGGTAACGGTTGACTTTCGGGGCCGACAAGCGCATGGTGGGCGGGAAAGCGGACCCCGGCAGGGATGACAGCCCCGCCGAGGCCCTAACCCGTCAACCGCGTAGACCGGCTGACAGGCTGCGCAATTCTACCCTACCCCGAAGCAGCCCGCCCGCCGGCCTCGCAGGCGCCCACACGGCGCTACTGGAGGCCCGGATGCTCAACTCAAGGCCCGACACCGCACAGTCAGTGGTGAACACCATCGTGGACGCCCACATGCCGCTGTGGCTCACGGTGGAGGGGGTGATCGGCGACACGATACACGCCAATGACGCCCCGTGGGCGACCCTGGTGACGATGCTGCGCGGGGCGGGCGTCACCGATGCCGAGGTGGACGGGGTGTGGGACCGGCTCGACGGGACGGACGCGGACGCGCGGCGGCGGTGGACGGTGTTGACCGAGATGTTGGAGTCGCACGCGAACGCCGGATTCCTGCTTGGCCTGGAGCTGGGCCGGCAGTTGGGGGGTGCGCGATGAAGGCCCCGGAGCAGCCCACGTCAGACGACATCGGGGATCGGATGCTTGGCTGGTATCGGCTCGTGGAACAGATCGGGATCCGAGAGTGGCCGGGAGCGCCCTGGCTGGTGCCCCTGCTGGCCGAGCGGGTGAGCCGGATCGGGGCCGAAGCGGCGGTACAGGACGCGTACGTCGCGGGGTGCGCGGTCGGCATCCTGCTGGAGCGGGATGCGCGGACCAAGGGACGCAAGCCGGCGAAGCGGGACAGGGCGGGGCGGTGAGGCGTGGTGGTCATCACGCGCGGCGGTGAGCCGGCCTGGGGGGGCCAGTGGCTGCGGCGGCTGTGGCGCTGGCTGCGGCGGCAAGTGGGATACCAATGTTCCACTGCAGAAGATCGGCGGCAACGGTAAACGGAGGGAGCATGATTGCGGCAGTCTACGCGCGCAAGAGCACCGATCAGAGCGGAGTCGCCGACGATCAGAAGTCGGTCGCGCGCCAAGTCGAGCACGCGACGGCGTACGCGAGCCGGCACGGGTGGACCGTGGCGACGGAGCATGTCTACACCGACGACGGGATCAGCGGGGCGGAGTTTGCCGCCCGCCCCGGTTTCCTCCGCCTCATGAACGCCCTGAAGCCCCGCCCCCCGTTTCAGGCGCTGATCATGTCGGAGGAATCCCGGCTTGGCCGCGAAGCGATCGAGACGGCCT
This sequence comes from uncultured Acidobacteriota bacterium, assembly GCA_963813585.1. Lineage (GTDB taxonomy): Bacteria > Acidobacteriota > Vicinamibacteria > Vicinamibacterales > Fen-181 > JARKSS01. The sequence continues at coordinate 3,367,643 of CAWEZL010000001.1, read as the reverse complement.
ACGCCCTCAAGCAGATCATCGTGGCGGGCGTTCGGGTGTTCTTCTACCTGGAGGACCGGGAGCGGACGCTCGACACGCCGACCGACAAGATCATGCTGTCGCTGACCGCCTTCGCCGACGAGTTGGAGCGCGAGAAAGCGCGGCAACGGGTGTACGACGCGATGCAGCGGAAGGCGCGGGCGGGACAGGTGACGGGCGGGCGGGTGTTCGGGTGACGAGAACACGCCGATCATCCTCACTGGCCCGGACGGGAAGCCGCAGCGGTCGCACGTCGAACGACGGCATCATCCCGGCTGAGGCCGAGGTGGTCCGCAGCATTTTCGAGATGGCCGCCGATGGCTACGGCAAGCGCCGGATTGCCGCGACACTGAACGAGGCGGGGGCGCTGGCCCCGAAGCCGCAGCGGGGGCGCCCTGGCGGGTGGGCGCCCTCCAGCGTGTTCGAGGTGCTGGCCCGGCCGCTGTACCGCGGGGAGATTGTCTGGAACGCCAGCCGGAAGCGGGATCGGTGGGGGCAGCATCATCAGCGCCCGCGCCCTGAGGCCGAATGGCTGCGCCTGCCGGCGCCGGCCCTCCAGATCATCCCGTCCGACCTGTGGGACCGGGCACAGCGGCGCATGGCCGAATCCCGCAGACGTGCTGCAAGGCCACGCAGGGGCAGCCCTGGGGCCGTCCGGTGGGTCACGTAGAGTCCAAGTACCTGTTGGTCGGGCTGGCGGCGTGTAGCGGTTGCGGCGGCGGCCTCCTGGTCAGGATGCGGGACCACGGGCGCAAGCGGGCTCCGCTATGCGTGCTCGTCCCACCATCTACGGGGGCGGGCGGTCTGCGCGAACGGCCTGGAGGCCGTGATGGCCGATGCCGACCGGCTGGTGATCGATGCCGTCCGGGAGGACGTGCTGGACCCGGAGGTAGTGAGCGAGGCGTGCGAGCTGATGCTCGCCGACCTGACGCGCGAGGCCGACCACGCGGCCCGGCGCCGGGAAGCTGGAACAGGACATCGCGCGGACGGAGGCGGAGATTACCCGGCTGTCCGATGCGGTCGCAGCCGGCGGGGACATGCGGGGCTACTGGTGGCGCTGCGGTCGCGGGAGGCCCGGCGGGTGGCGCTGGTGTCCGAGTTGGCAGCGGCACCCCGCCGAGGCCCGCCCCGAATGCGCGGGCCGTGCGGCGGGAGGTGGAACAGCGGGTGGCCGCGTGGCGCGATTTGATGGCGGAGAATCCGCGCGAGGGGCGGATCGTGCGTCAGTCAGGTACTCGCCGGCCGGGTGGCGTTCGAGCCGCACCCGGAGGCCGATCAGCCCTACTACCGGATCACCGGGCGAACGACGTTTCGCGCGGATTTCCGAGGGAATGTGCTGTCCAAGTCAGTGGCGTCCCCAGAGGGAGTCGAACCCTCGTTTTAGCCTTGAAAGGGCTACGTCCTGACCACTGGACGATGGGGACGCGCGAACGGTTTATGCTAGCACACCCGTGGGCCTCCACAGGAACAGGAGACGAGGCAAGCCGTGACCGAGGAGGACGCTCCGATGATGCGCTTGACGATCGGCCTGTTGATCCTCGCGTGTTGTGCCGCAGCCACCCGCTCGGAGGGCCGTGGCCAGGCCATGACCGGCCCGGCCGCCGCCCTGGACACCCACGGGGTCGTTCAGGGGTTCGTGCGCGTTCCCGGCGGCTCCTTCGAGATGGGATCGACCGCGCGCCCGGAGGAGGGGCCGGTCCGCGAGGTGACGGTCGCCTCGTTCGACCTGGCGACCACCGAGGTCACCGTCCGGCAGTTCAGGGCATTCGTGCAGGCAACGGGCTACCTCACCGACGCCGAGCGCGCAGGGCACTCGGTGCTGTGCTGCTGGCGCCCGAAGCTCGGCGTGACGTGGAGGAACCCGGGGTTCCTCCAGGCCGACGACGAACCGGTCCTCGGCATCAGCTGGATCGACGCCCGGGAGTTCTGCCACTGGCTCTCGGCCGAGACGGGACTCCACTACCGGCTGCCCAGCGAGGCCGAATGGGAGTTCGCGGCGCGGGCCGACCAGCAGGGGCGGCCCCTCGAGAACTCCGCGTGGTACGACCGGAACGCCGGCGGCCGCTCGCACCCCGTCGGCTCGCGAGCGGCCGGCCGGCTGGGCCTTCACGACGTCCTCGGCAACGCGTGGGAATGGGTCGAGGACGCGTACCACGACAGCTATCGAGGGGCGCCGGCGACCGGCGAGCCGTGGGTCGAGACCGGGAGCGAGGGCCGCGTGCTCCGGGGCGGCAGCTGGGGTACGTGCGATTGCAGGCACCCGGTCGCCTACGAGGTGACCGCCACGAGCCGCCCGGTGTTCGGGGCGTCGTCAAGCTGCAACAACAGCGGGTTCCGGCTCGCGCGCACCGTCCCGCCCGCGCAGGCGCCAGCCGCGAGCGTCGCCGGCCGCGCCGGGATGCGAACGCGCCTGGGAATGGACCGCGATTGGATCGAGCTCCCGGCGGGGCCGTTTCAGCTTGGAGCCGACAAGGACAACGGGCCGCCCCCGAGACGCGTCAGCTTCCCGAGGACGGTGCGAATGATGCGGCACGAGGTGACGGTCGCGCAGTTCCGGGCCTTCGCCAGCGCCGCCGGCTACGTGACCGACGCCGAGCGGAAGGGCTGGGCGTGGGACAGCGACTTCCGCAGTCGCCACGCGATCGAGAAGAAGGCCGGTGCCAGCTGGTCGAACCCGGGGTACCAGCAGTCGGCGAACGACCCCGTGACATGCGTCAGCTGGAACGACGCGCACGCCTTCTGCCGGTGGTGGTCGGCTGAGAGCGGTCGCAATTACCGGCTGCCGACCGAGGCCGAGTGGGAGTATGCCTGCACCGCGGGTGGCACCGAGACCGCCCCGGCCACGCTCGCCGACCTCGCCTGGTACTTCGGGAACTCCGGGTTCCGCACGCACCCGGTGGGCATGAGGAAGGCCAACGCGTGGGGCTTCCACGACATGCTGGGGAACGTGACCGAGTGGGTGCTCGACGTGTGGTCACCCGACCTCGTCCGCATCCCCGCCGACGGCAGCGCCGTGCTGGGCTTGCCGACGACGGCGCGCGTGCTGCGAGGCGGGTCGTACGAGCGGGAGCCGAACGAGTTCGGCCCGAGGGCGCGCGACTGGCACGACCAGGCGGAGGCGATCGCCGGCGTCGGTTTCCGGCTCGTGGACACGACCCGGTGAATCGCCCTCGCCGGATTTCCCCCTTGACAGGCCCCCTGACAGAAGCGGATTGTACCGTCCAGGTTCAGCCTCTGCCGGGCGGGGAGACTTCATGAAGCATCTTGCTGCGAGGATCGCGCTGGGCGCGCTGGTCGCCCTGTTCCTGGGGCACGGCGTGGCCGTGGCGCAGACGGAGACCTGTTCGCTGGTCGGTACCTGGATCCTCAAGGTGCCGAGCGGGGGAGACCTGATCGCGGTCGCCACACGGGGAGGCCTCAAGACGACCGGCGGGCAGATCGAGGCGAACTGGATCGTCTGGGAGCCCACGCTGGCCAGCCGCTTCCCGGCGGTCCGCACCACCGACCCGAAGGGGGTGTGGGAGGAGATCGGGACGCCGACGCCCACCGGGGTCAACCTCACGTGGGTTGCCCACGGCCTCGGGGTGTACGGTCCGCTCTACGTGCTGCGGGGCCGCGGCTACGTCACGTTCCAGGGGTGCGACCAGGCCGTCTTCACCACCGCGATGGACCTGTTCCTGCCGTCCCACGACATCTGGCACGACGCGCCCCTGATGACCATCGGCCCGGAAGCCTGGAGCGCCACGCGGATGCCGGTCGTCCCGCTGGCCGACCCCACCGCCGCGCCAGCTCGCGACCGCCGCTAGCGGAAGGCCGCGCCGCACGGGTCACGCCACCGCGACGGGGCGGGCGGCCGGGTCGCCCGCTTCGTCCCTACAGCCCCCTGATCTTCACGTTGCGGAACCAGATGGCATAGCCGTGGTCCTGGAGGCCGATGTACCCCTCCTTGGCGATGCCCTCGGTGAAGCCCGGGAACGTCTTGAACTTGCTGTCCTGGACCATCTGGTCCCACGCCGGGGTCCAGAGCGTGTACTCGACGACCTTCGCGCCGTTCTGCGTGTGGGTGACCTTCCCGTCCTGGACCCGAATCACGATCGTGTTCCACTGGCCGGCAGGTTTCACCGTCTTCGGGTCGGCCGCCAGCATGTCGTAGAGCGAACCGGCCAGGTGGCTCGCCACCTTGTTGTCGGTCGCGTCCACGTTGTCGAGCACCTGCACCTCGGGCGCCGCGTAGTAGATCGCCTGCCCGGGCACCTCGCGCACGTTGTAGAAGATCCCCGAGTTGCCGCCCTTCTCGGTCCTCCAGTCAATCGACAGCTCGAAGTTCCTGAACGTCCGCACGCCGTACAGGATGTCGCCCCCGGCGCCCTGGCCCGGCTTCTTCCCCGGGGCCGTGAACACCTTCATCGCCTGGTCCTCGATCGCCCAGTTGGCGGGCATGGCCGTGCCGTTGCACTGGCGCCACCCGTCGAAGCTGACCCCGTCGAACAGCAACACCCAGCCCTGCTTCTTCTCGGCCCCAGTGAGCGTGTTGACGGTCTGGGACCGGGCCGGCGCGGCCGCGGCCAGGCCGATCGCCAGGACCGCCGCCGAAACGATGACGCGCGTCTTCATGTCTGCATACCCCCTGAGAATCCGATCCGGAAACGATAGCTTACAGGATTCCGCCCGGGACTGGGCGCGCACGACAAGTAGGATCGGGATCCCAATCCGGCCGTTGACTGCATCAATAACGGACTGGCTGAGTCTTAAATCCCTGCAGGCTTGGCGCGACCAAGTCCGGTCGCGTCCGCCCGCGGCGGGGACGCCCCCCTCGGCGACCGGGAATAGCCGGAGGCCAGCGCGACAGGCGCGGCTGGCTTTCCTCTGCAATCCGCTGCAACCGGCCAGCTCACCTCCCAGCCCCCTCCTGTCGCGCGCTCCGACCCGCATGGGACGACGGTCCTACGGGGACGTGGCGCGAAAGGTGCAGATAGGGCGCCCGAGGTTGCCGAGCTGGACCTTTGAGACGGCTGGCACGGAGCCCGGTGGACGTGCATTGTCACAGGGGGCGAGAGTTGATGTCCGATTCCCAGCAAGTTCGGGTCGTGCTGCTGGCGCAGTGGCCCGTCGTGCGCGCCGGGCTCCGGCGCCTGCTCGAACATCACGAGGACGTCGAGGTCATCGCGGAGTACGGCGCGACCAGCGAAGCGCTGGCCGCCCGCGATCGCTGCGACGTCATCGTCGTCGACACCGACTGCGAGGAGATTGCCCTTCGGGCCGTCTCGGCGCTCGCCGCGGCGAGCGAGAGCCGGATCCTGGTGTTCACGTCGGCCGCGGACCCGCGGGTCAGCACGCGCGCCATCGAGCTCGGTGCCGCGGGCGTCGTCTCGAAGGACGCCTCGGCCTCGATCGTGGTGCGCGCGGTCCTGAAGGTGCACGCCGGCGAGCTGTGGCTCGATCGGGCGCAGACCGCGGCCGTGCTCTCGCGGGCCATGCGGCGAGGCCGAGACCCCGAGACCCTGAAGATCGCCAGTCTGACCAAGCGCGAGCGCGAGATCGTCGGGCTGGTGGGCGAGGGGCTTCGCAACTCCGCCATCGCCGAGCGGCTGTTCATCAGCGAGGCAACCGTGCGCAATCACCTGACGTCGGTCCTCAGCAAGCTCGAGTTGTCCGACCGGTTCGACCTGGCGGTGTACGCCTTCCGCCACGAGTTGATCCCGGCACCGGACGGCCTGCCGCCTCGCGTCATCGTGCCGGCGGCCGGCGACCGGCGGCCCGCGCGGCCGGTGCCCGTGCCGATCGCCAGGGCGGCCGGTCAGCTTGGCGCGCGGTCGGGCAACATCCCCGTGTGAGGCGGCCACAAATGTACGAGCGTTTCTACGGGCTGGCCGAGCGCCCGTTCGACCTGACGCCCAACCCGCGATTCCTGGTGCTCACGCCGTCGCACGAGGAGGCCCTCTCGAACCTCCAGTACGGCCTCGCCGCGGGCAAGGGGATCACTCTCCTGCTCGGCGAGGCAGGCACGGGAAAGACGACGCTCCTGCGGAAAGCGCTCGCGCTCCGCATGCGACCCGGCGAGGCCGGCAGCGAGGGCTGGGTCTACCTCAACAACCCGACGCTGACGCGCCAGGAGTTCCTCGAGGTGCTGGCCGACGGATTCGGCCTGGGGCCGACGGCCGCCCTGTCCAAGACGCGGCTGTTGAGCGACCTGCATCGTGTGCTGCAGGACCGATTCAGCCGGGGACAGGCCAGCGCGCTGATCGTCGATGAAGCGCAGAGCCTGCCCCACGAGCTGCTCGAGGAACTGCGGCTCCTCGTCAACATCGAGTCCGACACCGAGAAACTGCTGCCGCTCGTGCTCGCCGGTCAGCCGGAGCTGGCCGATCGCCTCAACGACCACAGCCTGCGGCAGCTGAAACAGCGCGTGGCCTTGCGGTGCCGCCTCCGTGCGTTCACGCTCCGCGAGACCGCCGCCTACATCGCCACCCGCATCAGGCTCGCGGGGGGCGACGCCGGGCGCCTCTTCACCCGCGATGCGGTGATCGCCGTCCACGAGGCGTCGGAGGGCATCCCGCGGACCATCAACGTCATCTGCGACAACGCCCTGCTCGGCGGCTTCGCAGCCGACAGGCGGCCGGTGGACGCCGACATCGTGCGCGAGGTCTGCGACGATTTCGACGTCGGCCTCCGGCCGGCCGACGCACCTGTTGCCCCGCGGCGGCTGGCCTTCCCGCCCCGTGGCCGCGTGGGGGCCGAGTGAGCTCTCCGCTCTCCCTTGTCCTACGTCCCTCGGGATCACTGTCACCCAAAAATCGGGAGAGCCGTCTCATCACGGCGCCTGGCGGCCCGTGGTGAAATTCCCTGTCACCACCCGGAGCACTGTTGTGAAGAACCACCTCGCCCTGTTCACGGTCTCGACGTCGCTGTTGCTGTCTGCCGCATCGGCGCCTGCACAGACCCCTGCGCCTCCGCCCGGCGCCGAGCGGCCCGCGATGCCGCCGGCAGCACGCGAACGCCCGGCGGCGGGTCTCGATTACCGGATCGGGGCAGACGACGAGGTGTCGATCAACGTCCTCCAGGCTCCCGAGCTCAATCGCACCGCCCGGGTGACCGACGGGGGGGTGATCTCCCTCCCGCTGCTGGGGACCCTCCAGGCCGGCGGGCTCACGTCGGTGGAGCTGGAGGCGGTGATCGAAGAGGCGCTGAGCCGGCGGTACATCAAGGACCCCGAGGTCACGGTCCAGGTGACCGAGGTCCGCAGCCGCCCGGTCTCGGTCGGCGGCGCGGTGGCCCGCCCCGGGATTCAGCAGGTGCGCGGGACGACGCGCCTGCTCGACGCGATCTCGACCGCGGGCGGCCTGGACGACAACGCCGGCGACACCGTGGTCGTGGCGCGGACGCGAGACGACGGCCGGGTCGAGCGCCTGGAGATCCCGCTGAAGCCCTTGATGGAATCGCGGGATCCGAGCCTCAACGTCGCGGTTCAGCCGGGAGACACGGTCACCGTTCGGGCCGCGGACACGGTCTACGTCGTCGGGGCGGTGAGGAAGCCGGGCGCATTCGCGATGCGGGGCCACGAGCGCCTGACGGTGCTCCAGGCGCTGGCGCTCGGCGAGGGGCTCGTGCCGACGGCCGCCCAGAAGGAGGCCCTCGTCGTTCGCACGGGCGCGGACGGCCGGCGCCGGGAGATCCCGGTCGATCTCGCCGCGGTGCTCAAGGGCAGGGGCCCCGATGTGGCGCTCGAAGCGCACGACGTCCTCTTCGTTCCCACCAGCGGAGGCAAGGTCGCCGCGCGGGCGGCGCTCGATGCGTTGATCCGCGTGGTCTCGTGGCGGCCGTTCTAGGTCTTTCCAATTGCGGCGCGCGGCAGAACGGGGAGCGGTGATTCCATGAGTCGAATTTCAGACGTGTTGAAGCGGGCGGACGCCGAGCAGGCGCGGGCCTCCAGCGCCCACGAGGCCGAGGAGGTCGTCGCGGGCGCCGATCCGGCCGGGCGGGCGGACGCCGTGCCGTGGGATATCGAGGACGGCAAGGACTCGCACCGGGCTGGCCACGAAGGCGGCCTGGTCGCGCGCGCCGCCGCGCGGAGGTCCGCTCCCGTGCTGCACGCTGCGGGCGGGGTCCTGGCGCGGGATGCGGTCCCTCCGCCGCCCGAGCCGCCGCCGCTTCGTCGCTACGCCGAGGTCATGCAGCGGCGGTGGCGGACGAGCCTCCTGATCCTCCTGGTCGTCGTGGGCGGGGTCGGCGCCGGCGCCATGCTCCAGGAGCCGGTCTACCGGGCCAGCGGCCTGCTCGAGATTCGCCGCGAGAGCACCGCGGCCGTCCCCGTCGGCAGCCTGTTCAGCACCGAGAAGGTGACGAGCGACGACCTCGAGACGCAGTACGGCATCCTCAAGAGCGCGACGCTGGCGCAGCGGGTTCTGGAGCAGCAGGGCCGGGACCGGGGCGGCGCCACCGACGAGGCCGCGGCCGCTGCCCGCGTGGGGCGTTTCCGGGATGCGCTGGTGGTCAACCCGCTCCGGGGCAGCCGGCTGGTCGAGGTGGCCTACGTCTCCCGGGATCCGCAACTGTCCGCGCGGACGGTGAACTCGGTCTTCGACAACTACCTGCAGCTCCGCATGGAGGAGGCGCAGCGCACGGCGCAGTGGCTCGAGGAGCAGCTGCGCGACGCGCAGTCGCGGCTGGAGGAGTCCGACCGTCGCCTGCAGACCTACATCCGTCAGCACGGTCTCCAGGTCATCGAGACGGGCAAGGGCGAGGCGGCGCAGCTCGCCAACGACCGGCTCCAGTCGCTGCACGACGCGCTCGCGGCGGCACAGACCGAGCGGATGGACAGGCAGTCAACCGGCGAGGCGGCGCGCCGCGCGGGCGCGCTGGGCGGCCTGGACAGCCCCGTCGCCCAGAACCTCACCATGCGCCTGGCCGACCTGCGCCGCGAGCATGCGAGGCTCTCGTCGGTGTTCCACGAGGAGTACCCGTCGGTCAAGGCGCTCAACGATCAGATCGCGGAGCTCGAGCGGGCGCTGGGCGAGGAGAGCCGGTCGGTCGTGGCCCGCACCGAGCGCGACTACCAGGCCGCGTTGCGGAAGGAAGCGCTGCTGCGGAAGGCGCTCGACGAGCAGAACAGCGCGGTGCAGGACCTGGGGCGGCAGTCACAGGGCAGTGCCGGCTACGAGGCGCTCAGGCGCGAGCTGGTGACCAACCAGGAGCAGTTCGCCGTACTGAACGAGAAGCTGAAGGAGATGAGCGTCTCCGCCGCCCTCAAGGCGCAGAGCGTCGGCGTGGTGGATTCGAGCCAGGCCCCCGTCGAGCCCCGACGGGACGCCGCTGCCGCTGACGCTCGCCCTCACGACCATCGTCGGCCTCGTGGTGGCCGCGGGAGGCGCGCTCCTGCGGGAGCACTTCGACACCAGCGTGCGCACCGCTTCGGACGTCGAGGGCTATCTGGGCGTGCGGGCGCTCGGCGCCATCCCCGCGGTGCGCGTGGAGCCGCTGCCGCCTGGCGGCGGGGGGGGGCGGTCGTGGAGCCGGATCGACGACCGGGGCAGCCTGCAGTCGCCGCTCGCCGAGGCGTTCGCGACGCTCCGCAACGCGGTCCTGCTGCACGACGGGGCGGCCGCGTCCCGCGTCCTCCTGATCACCAGCGCCCAGTCGGAGGAGGGCAAGACGACGGTCTCGGTCAACCTGGCGCTCTCGCTGGCGCGGCTCGAGTACCGCGTCCTGCTGGTGGACGGGAACATGCGGTACCCCTGCATCCGGCGCGCGCTCGGGTTGCCGGACGGCCCCGGCCTCGTGGACTGCCTCGACGCCCGCGCGGACTGGCGCGCGGCCGTTCACCGCGGCGTGCAGCCGAACCTCGACGTCCTCGGCGGCGGGGAACCGGAGACGAGCCCGGCAGACCTGTTGTCGCGGCCGCTGCTGGGAGATCTGCTGGACGCCGCCGCCCGCGAGTACGACTTCGTCGTCATCGATTCTCCGGCCGTGCTCACGCACCCGGCCGACGTCCACTCGCTGGCGGCGGTCGCCGACAACGTGCTGTTCACCGTCCGGCATGGGTGGACGCCGCGCGAGGTGGCCGCGCTGGCGCTGTCACGGCTCGATCGCGTGAGCGGCGTCATCCTCAACCGGTCCGTGAGCCCGGAGTTCGGGCCCCGGCCGCAGGAGCACCCGCGCCGGATCTCGGCGTCGGCCTCCTGACCCCGATCCCTCGGGGCGGCACGGGCGCCGTCCCCGCGTATACCGCACGGCCGGGCGTCTGGCGCCCGGCCTTCACAAAGGCAGCATCGGATGTGGTCCTGGCTATCTGATGGGTGGTCGCGCCTGCCGGCCGTCCGGAGCCGCTTCCGGGTTGGAACGGGCGGCTCGCGTTCGCAGCACGGCGGGACGCGCGGTGGGCGCCCCGGGGGACCCGAATCGGACGGCTCGCTCCAGCGAATCGCCGCGGAGTTCGAACGGGCCCGCCGGTACGACCGAAGCGTCAGCGTCGCGGTCTTCTCGCTCGACGCCGCGGAAGCCGGCGCGCCTGACGGCACGGCCGGCGGTGGTCACGCGTCCTCGACGGTGCACCTCTGCCCGGTGGTGCGCCAGGCGATGAGGGAGACCGACCTGGTGGTGTGCGACCCGGTGTCGCGCCGGTGCGTGGTGGTCATGCCGGAGATCGGCGCGGAAGAAGGGCAGCGGGCCGTCTCCCGCATGCGCGAGTTGTGCGCGGCGCAGTTGCGGTGCCCGGTCCGTGGCGACCTCGCCGTCTTCCCCCGCGACGGCTGGGTGTTCCCCGATCTCGTCGAGGTCGCCGAGAAGCAGGCGCGCGCGACGTCCGGCGGGGTACTGGTTTCGCGGGAAGCTCTGAGCAGTTGAACGATCGCTGAACGGTCAATCGGCCCCGCCGCTCGGAATCCGTCGGGGACGGAGGAACGCGCATGACGATGTCTGTGCACGCCCCCAGCTGGACATCAGCCACCTGGCACGAATCGGCCGTTCTCACCCCGGCGCGGCCCGCGCCCGGCCCACGGTACGATCGCGTCAAGCGGCTGATCGACCTGGTCGTCTGTCTCGCCGTCCTTCCCGCGGTGCTGGCGGTCCTGGCGGTGTGCGTCGCCGCCATCAAGATCGAGTCGCCGGGCGCCGCGTTCTTCCTGCAGCCGCGGACGGGACGCGGCGGGCGGCGCTTCCGGATGTACAAGCTGCGGACGATGGTGCCCAACGCGGCGGAGTTGAAGGCCAAGTACATGCACCTCAACGAGCTGACGTACCCGGACTTCAAGATCACGAACGACCCGCGGGTCACTCGCTGCGGGCGGATCCTGCGGAAGACGAGCCTCGACGAACTCCCCCAGATCTTCAACGTCATCCGCGGGGACATGTCGCTGGTCGGCCCGCGGCCGACCTCGTTCGGTGCGGAGACGTACCGCCTCTGGCACACGGCGCGCCTCGAGGTCAAGCCGGGGCTGACTGGCCTCTGGCAGGTCTCGGGCCGCGCGAGCCTGGATTTCGACGATCGCCTGCGGCTCGACATCGCGTACATCCGCAACCGCAACCTGTCGCTCGACCTTCGGATCCTGATCTGGACCTTCACGGCTGTGCTCTCGGGGCGGGGGGCGAACTGAGATGACCGGCCTTGCTGCGTGGGCCTTCTGGGCCTCGGTGGCGTGCCTCCTGTACGTGTACGCGGGGTTCCCCCTGCTCGTGGCCGGCGTGGGCTGGCTCCGCCGCCGCGAGGTCCGGGTCGCGCCGGTCACGCCCGGCGTCACGCTGATCATCGCGGCGTACAACGAGGAGGCCGTCATCGGCGAGCGTCTCGACAACGCGCTCGCGCTCGACTACCCGCCGGATCGCCTGCAGATCCTCGTGGCGGCCGACGGCTGCTCCGACCGGACCGAGGCGATCGCCCGGCGGTACGCCGACCGTGGCGTCGAGGTCCTGTCGCTCGCGCGCCAGGGGAAGATCCGGGCGCTCAACGCGGCGGCGGCGCGGGCGACCGGGGAGATCCTCGTCTTCTCCGACGCCAACATCATGTGCCACCCCCAGGCGCTGCGGGCGCTGGCGCGCAACTTCGCCGACCCCGAGGTCGGGGGCGTCGCGGGGAACACCGGCTACCGGCTGGAAGAGGCGAGCGAGTCGAGCAGCGAGGGCGAGCGCCTCTATTGGAACTACGACACCTGGCTCAAGCGGCTGGAGAGCGCCACCGGCAGCATCGTCTCGGCCCACGGCGGCCTGTACGCGGTGCGCCGCCAACTCTTCAGGCCGGTTACCGACTCCGCGGTTACCGACGACTTCGCGATCTCGACGGCCGTGGTGGAGCAGGGGTACCGCCTGGTCTTCGAGCCCGATGCCCGGGCGAGCGAGTATGCGGTGTCGCAGGCCCAGCGCGAGTTCAGGCGGCGCGTGAGGCTGATGACGCGCGGCTTGCGCGGGGTGGTTCTCCGGCGGCGCCTGCTGAACCCGGCCCGGTTCGGCTTCTACTCCCTCGTGCTCTTCTCGCACAAGGTGCTGCGCCGGGTCGTGCCGATCCCCCTGATCGTGATCGCCGTGACGAGCGCTCTTCTGGCGGGCTCCCACCCGTTCTACCTGGCGGCGGCGGCGGCGCAGGCTGCCTTCTACACGCTGGCGGTGGCGGGGTTCCTCCTCCGGCGCGCCGCGTCGGGGCGGTTGAAGGTGGTCTACGTCCCGTTCTACTACTGCATGGCCAACGCGGCCTGCGGCGTGGCGCTGGTGCAACTGCTCCGGGGGCGACGGATCGAGCTGTGGCAGCCGCAGCGCCATGGCCTGGGGTGAGACGCTCGTGAGCCCTGCCCTGCGCAACCGATGCGACGCCATGCTGGCGCGATGGCTGTTCGCGGCGCTCGACGCCGCGGCCACGGCAGGGGTGGGGGCGCAGCCGGTGGGTTTCGACGAAGGTGGCCGGCCAGTGGCGCGCCGCGACCGGTACAGCCGCACGCAGCGCGCCGTGGCTGCCCTGGCACGGTGGGTACCCGGCGGTTACCCGGCCGTCCACCGCCTGCTCATCACGACTTCCAGGCTTCCGTTCGACGCCCCAGGCGTTCGGCTGGTCGGTTACGGCACGGCCGCGACCGTGTTCCTGCTGGAGGGCCGGGTCGAAGACGGGCAGAGGAAACGCGTCGTCCTCAAGGTCTGCCGCGAGACGCTGGGCCGCCGGCCCGAGGTGCTGATTGCAGACGCTCGGCGACGCCGCGCCACCTATCGGCGAGTGGCGGGCTGGTACGAGGAGTCCTCGCCGCTGCTGCCGACATCCTTCCTGGTCGCGCGCTGCCCACTCCTGTTGCTTCCGGCGGTCGTCTGCGTGCAGCGCTACGCGGGTGACAACTGCCTCGACCTGTTCGACGGACTGAGCGAATCGGAGGTGGCGGCCCTGGTCGGCCGGGCGCCGCGCCTCCGGTGCCAGTTGACCTCCTTCGCCGCGTGCACGGCCAGGGCGATGGAGCGCGAGCGGGCGTGCGTCGATCTGGTCGGGCGGTTCAACCTGCTCGTCGCCGGTAAGGGTTCTGACGCCCGGCTCGTCCTGGTCGATCACGGCCTGCTCGACCTGAGGAAGGCCAGGGCGGAGGTCGTGGCAGAGACCCACCGCCGCCTGGCGTACTTGCAGAGGATTGCAGACCGAATGGAGCTGCGAGCGTGATGAACCGGCCCCTGCGCGTGCTGATGTACCACCGCGTTCTCGACCCCGGCGCCGCAACGTGCAGCCCCTCGCTCGTGAGTGCCACGCCGGCGGCCTTCGAGGAACAGGTACGCCTGCTCGCGCGCCGCTACCGGGTGCTGTCGCTCGACGAGGTGGTTGATTCGTTCCGCCGCCAGCGCCCCCTGCCGCCGCGCGCGGTGCTCGTCACCTTCGACGACGGATGCGCCGACTTCGGCGAGATCGCGTGGCCCATCCTTCGGCGGTACCGCGTACCCGCGACCGTGTTCGTGCCGACCGCGTACCCCGGCTGTCCCGAGCGGAGCTTCTGGTGGGATCGCCTCCACGCGGTGTTCTCGTCCACTCCCGCGATGCAGGTGGACACGCCGGCCGGCGTTCTGCACCTGGCCGACGGAGAATCGAAGCAGGCCGCTCTCCGCTCGATGCAGCGCCTGGTGAAGGCGCTGCCACACGGCGAGGCGATGCAACTGGTCGACCGGGTGTGCCGCGATCTCGGTGATGCGCCCGCGCCTTCGGACGTGCTCGCGTGGGGCCGGCTTCGCGCGCTCGCCGCCGACGGCCTGACGATCGGCGCGCACACGCGGACGCACCCCGCGTTGACGCGGCTGTCGAACGACGAGGCGCGGGCGGAGATTCGCGGGTCGGTCGAGGACCTTCGCCGCGAGCTGGGGGGGTGCCCGCCGGTCTTCGCCTACCCTTTTGGCGATCACGACGACCGCATCGTCGAGATCGTACGGGAGGAGGGCTTCGAGCTGGCGCTCACCACGCGGGACGGCCACAGCCGGCTCGGGGCGGAGGATTCCCTGCGGTTGCGTCGGACCGGGATCACGCCACGGACCAGCGCGCGGATCTTCCGCGCGCGGCTCAGCGTCGCGGGCGGCCTGGTGGACCGGTGGCGGCACCGCGACGGTTCACGTCCCGCGGCGGGGCCGGTCGGATCACCATCGGCAGCCAGCGAACCGCCGGCACCCAGGGTGGCGTACGTCATGTCTCGTTTCCCCAAGCTGAGCGAGACGTTCGTGCTCAACGAGATGGTCGCCTGCGAGGCGCAGGGTGTCCAGGTGGAGCTGTTCCCGCTGCTGCGCGAACGCCAGGCGGTCGCGCACCCCGAGGTCGAGGCGTGGGTTCGGCGCGCCCGGTTCCACCCGTTCATCTCGGCCGCCATCCTCGCCTCGAACCTCCGCTTCTTGCGCGAGCAGCCGCGCGGGTACGTCGGCCTGCTGGCTGAAGTGCTGCGCAAGACGTGGGGGAGCGCGAACTTCTTCGTGGGGGCGCTCGGGATCTTCCCCAAGTCCGTCCGGTTCGCCGACGAAATGCGACGGCGCGGTGTCACGCACGTCCACGCCCACTTCGCGACGCACCCGGCGCTGGCCGCCTTCATCGTGCACCGCCTCACCGGCATCCCGTTCAGCTTCACGGCGCACGGGTCCGACCTGCACGTCGAGCGGCGCATGCTCGACGCGAAGGTCGAGGCGGCGGCCTTCGCGGTCACCGTGTCGGCCTACAACCGCGAGGTGATCGTCCGCGAGTGCGGGGAGCAGGTGCGCGACAAGGTCCGCGTCGTCCACTGCGGCGTGGATCCCGAGGTGTTCCGCCCCGGCGGCCATGGGCGCGGGGTCGGGGTGTTCCGACTGGTGTGCGTGGCGTCGTTCGAGGAGGTGAAGGGGCACCGCTACCTGGTGGATGCCTGTCGCCTGCTGCGCGGACGCGGCGTGGACTTCGAGTGCGACCTGGTCGGCGAGGGGCCGCTGCGGCGGGCTGTCGAGGCGCGCGCGGAGGCCGCGGGCCTGGCCGGCCGCTTCCGCTTCCACGGCGGGCTGCCGCGTCCCCGGGTCGTGCAGTTGCTGGCCGATGCCGACGCGGCCGTGCTGGCCAGCCACCCGACGCGCGGCGGGAAGCGCGAGGGGATCCCGGTTGCCCTGATGGAGGCGATGGCCGCGGGGCTCCCCGTGGTCGCGACCGAGATTAGCGGCATTCCCGAGCTGGTGCAGGCGGGCCTCACCGGCTTCCTGGTCCCGTCGGGCGACCCGGTCGCGCTCGCCGACGCCCTCGAGCGCCTTGCCGCCGACGCCGCGCTGCGGGCGCGGATGGGGAAGGCGGGACGCGCGAAGGTCGAACGCGAGTTCAACCTGCGGGCGAACACCGCCAGCCTGGTCCGGCTGTTCGTCCCTGGACGGGAACGGACCCCGTCCGGGCGCCAGTGGCTGGCGGCAACGGGGAGTTGAGAGGCGAGACCGGCGTCACCGTCCGTGGGTCCAGTCCGTCCAACCCACGTTCTTGCCGGGATGCGAGGGGACCGGCGCGGGGAAGGACGCCCGGTAGTAGAAGTTGAGCAGGTGGGACTGCCACGTGTCGTCCCCCTGGCACGGGTAGCCGTCCACCTCGTGAAGCCACCTCGCGGCCCGCAGCAGCGCCTGGTCCTGCCAGTTGAAGGCATCGAAGCCGGCGCGCTGCAGGATCGTCGCCTGCGCCATCGCCCCCTGCATCGCCTCCCACGTGTAGTTCTCCTGGAAGGGAGGCCATGTGAAGCCGCCGCCGCGCCTCTGGTCGTCGGACAGCACGCCATCGATGTCGCGGCCCTCCTTCCTGCAGCCCTTCGGGTTGATCCCGACGGGGGCTGAGGGATTGCACTGCCAGTCGAGCGCGCCGTAGGAGAACGAGGCGTAGGACGCGCGGTCACCAAGCCAGCCCTTGAACACCGCGGCGACGCGCGCCAGCTCTCCGGCGTCGCCGAGGTACGCCGCAACTGCCGCGCGCGACGCGCCGCAGTGCGTGCCCCAGTTGTTCGGCCGCTTCTCGTGGCATTCGATCAGGCTCGCCGGGCCGCCGGTGGTGCGGGTCGTCAGCAGCGACCGGATCTTCGAGCGGAACGACGAATCGAGCGCCGCGTCGTACGAGCGCAGGTCGACCAGGTCGGCCGCGATCACGTACGCCGCCAGCTCGCGCCCCAGCGCCAGGGCCCTCCCCGAGTAGGTGCCGCCCTCGGCGATCGCACGAAGGGCGGTCGCCACGCTCGCGCGGTAACTGGCGGTCCCGGTGCGGGCGAAGACCAGCGCCTGCGCCATCACGCAGACATTGACCGGATCTTCCTGGTCGCCCAGGTTCGGCGTACCGCAACCGCGATCCGCCGCGCTCTTGAGGCTGGTCCACGCGGCCCCCGACGTCGGCCGCGCGAGCAGTTGATCGCGGCTGACCCAGAGACCGCTTCCGCCCGAGCCCGCGCTCGGGAACGGGGGCTCGGCGGCCCGGGCCGCGGTGACGAGTGCCGCGGCGATCACTGCGGCGAGACCGGCTCGGACGATCACATGCACTGGGCGTATCTCCTGTCGATCGATCGTAGGTTCTACGGCTGACCTTCCGCATGGGATCCTGCTCCCAGGACGAGGGTGCATTCCGCGCTTCCCACGATGCGCGAGATTGGGACCAGTCTCCCATGCCCTCGAGGCCCGCGGCGCTTTACAGTGGTCCATGCCTCTCCGCAGCCCCCCCGAGCACGATCTCGCCTGGCCCCCGGCCGGCGATGGCCTCGCCGTCATGGACCTGGCGCAGCCGCCAGGCGTCTCGCCCTGGTCCAGCGCGCAACGGTCGCCCGCCGGTCGGCCCGCGGCTCCGCGCGCGTCGGCAGCACCACCATCGACCGCCCCCGACCTTTCTGCGCGGCCCGCCGGGCACGGCCTCGACGCGTCCCGCCCGGTCCTCTCGAGGGTAACGCCCCGGGCGGCGGGGCTGGCGCTGACTTGCTGCCTGCTGGTCGCTGCGCTGTCTGTCGCCGGCTGGATGCTCCTCGGCCGCGACGGGGCCGACCCCGTTTCGGCGCCGCCGGCCGCCTCCGATCCTGCCGGCGTCGTGCCGACGGCGCCACCGGCCGTCCGGCCCGCGTCGCTCTCGGTGGCCACCCAGCCCGCGGGCGCGTTGGTCACGGTGGACGGCCGGCGGCTTGGATCCTCGCCGGTCGCGTGGCGCGGCATCCCCGCCGGCGAGCACGTCATCGTGATTCAGCAGGGCAGCCAGGCCATCCGGCACGCGGTGCGGCTCGAGGCGGGGGAGTCGCTGTCGGTGGTCGTCCCGATCGCCGCCCCCGCCGCCGCCCCGGTGGCACCGCCGGGCGCCGTCGGTGGCTTCATCAAGGTGGAGGCCCCGGTCGAACTGCGGGTCACCCTCGACGGGCGCCTGCTCGGCACCAGCGAGATGGCGCGTATCCCCCTCGAAGGCGGCACGCACACGCTGTACCTCGCCAATGACCTGGTCGGCTACCGGGCCACGCAGACCGTCAAGGTGACGCCTGGCAAGACGACGACGGTCGAGGTGGAGATACCGCAGGAGCGCGTGGCCATCAACGCGATCCCGTGGGCGGAGGTGCAGGTGGACGGACGCGCGGTGGGGGAGACGCCGCTCGGCGCGCTCACGCTCGCCCCGGGCCCGCACGTGATCGTGCTGCGCCACCCCCGGCTCGGGGAGCGGACGGTGGAAACGCTCGTCAAGGTGGGTGAGCCCACGCGCGTCAGCGTGGACCTGAGGCGGTGACGCGCGCCGCGGCTCGCCCGCCTGCACGGATCAGTAGAGGAACATCGGCTTGCCGAGCATGTCGCGCACGCGCGGCCGGTATTCGTGCGTGTCGTACAGGGCGGTGACGTCCACCCGCTTCTTGCCCTGCACGACGAGATCGAGCGGCACCGTCGTGTAGACCCCCTGCTGCAGCGCCACCATCCGTCCGGCGTGCCCCATCGCGACCTGGTCGAGCGCGAGCGAGCCGAACGACACGGCCACCATCCGGTCGAGGGAGTCGGGGGCGCCGGACCGCATGATGTACGCCAGTTGCTCGTACATGATGTTGATGCCGCTGCGTTTCTTGATCTCCTGCGCGACGATGTAGCCGACGCCGCCCAGCTTCCGGTGGCCGTAGGCGTCCTCTTCGCCGCTCTCGAGCACGCCGCCGTCCTTCGGCTGGGCCCCCTCGGAGATCGTCAGCATCGCGTAGTTCGACGGGTTCCGTCCGCGGTCCTCGACGAGCAGCCTCACCAGGCGCTCGATGTCGAATGGGACCTCCGAGATGATGGCCCGGTCCACGTCGGCCAGGTAAGCCGCGTAGAGCGACGTCTCGCCGGAGTGCCGACCGAAGAGCTCGACGACGCCGATCCGCTCGTGCGAGCCGACCGAGGTGCGGAAGTTCGTGATGGCGTCCACCGATCGGGTGACCGCCGTCGAGAACCCGATGCAGTAGTCGGTCCCGAAGACGTCGTTGTCCATCGTCTTCGGGATCGCGACGACCCGGAAGCCTTCCTGGTGGAGGCGCGAGGCGAAGCTGAGGGTGTCGTCGCCGCCGATCGGGATGAGCGCCTCGATGCCGAGGTGCTCGAGCACCCGCAGGACGTGGCGGGTGCAATCCACGCGGCCGTCGGCGCGCGCGGCCCGATCCCCGGCGCGCACCCACGAGGGGACGTCCTCGAGCTTCATCTTGCTGGGGTTGGTCCGAGACGTGTGCAGGATCGTCCCGCCCGTGCGGTCGAACGTGCGGACGCGGTCGGGGGGCAGCGAGAGCGTCCACGCGGAGGTCGAGGCCTCGTCGTCAGGGTTGACCTGGACGAGGCTGAGCCATCCGCGGCGCAGCCCCAGCACCTCGATGCCGTGGTCGCGGGCGCGGACCGCCACCGCCTTGATCGCCACGTTGAGGCCGGGAACGTCGCCGCCTCCGGTCAGGATCCCGATGCGCCGCGTGGAAGCCATGCCGAACGTCACCTCCCGGAAGCGGGTATGAGCCGGGTGGGAATCGAACCCACGGCCCGCAGATTAAAAGTCTGCTGCTCTACCCCTGAGCTACCGGCCCACGGTTTCCCAGTCTACAAGATCCTCTTCCCCAGCGCCGAGAGCGCCAGCTCGGTGCCGAGGATCGCCGTGGAGTTCCTGACGTCGAGGATCGGGTTCACCTCGACGAGATCGAGCGCCGTCAGCCGGCCCGACTCGGCCACCATCTCCATCAGCGTGTGCGCCTCGCGGTAATCGAGGCCGCCCTTGACCGGCGTACCCACGCCCGGCGCGATCGACGGGTCACAGACGTCGAGGTCGAACGAGACGTGGAGGCCGGCGCCTCCCGCGCCCGCAATCGCGAGCGCCTGATCGGCGACCGCCGCAATCCCGAGCCGGTCGATGTCCTTCATCGTGAAGACCTGCACGCCCGACGCGCTGAATGGCCTCGCGCTCGCGATCGTCGAGGTTGCGGATGCCGACCAGGACGGTCCGCTCGGGGCCGCACCTTCGGCGAGAAGCCGCCGATGCTGGCGAGTTCGTCCGGCTCGTTCCCGAGCAGCGCGGCCACCGGCATGCCGTGCACGTTGCCGCTCGCGGCCGAATCCGGCGTGTTCATGTCGCCGTGCGCGTCGACCCACAGCAGGCCGAGCGGCGCCCCGCGCGCCGCGCGTGCAGCCGCGGAGGCCGCCACCGATCCGGCACCGAGGCTGTGATCGCCGCCGAGCACCAGCGGCAGCGCCCCGCCGGTCAGCGCTGGCGAGGCCGCCTCGTACAGCGCCTCGCAGACGTGCGCGATCTCGCCGATGTACTTGCGGCGCGGGTCGCCGGGTTCGCGGGTCTCCTGGAGCGGGCGAGCGAGGTTGCCCTTGTCCACGACGCGCGCGCCGAGCGCGCGATCCGCTCGCTCGAGGCCGGCGATGCGGAGCGCCGAGGGGCCCATGTCGACCCCGCGCCGTCCCGCGCCCGAGGTCGAGCGGCACGCCGATGATGTGAACGGCGCGATCGATCGTCATCGGCGGGCCACCAGCCACGACACCTGACCTCTACCGCCTCTTGTAGCTGATCGACATGCCCTCGCCCGAGGGCGTGACGATCGACGTCACATGCGCCGGGTTGCGCGTCGATGGCGTGGCAGGAAGTCGGGCATCTCGAGCTTCTTGTTCACGACGTTGTGCGCCAGGAAGAGGCCCCCGGTGGTCAGCCGCGGCCAAGATCAGGTCGAAGAACCGCTTGTAGTCCTTCTTCCAGGCGTCGAGGAAGACGAAGTCGAAGCTCGCCGCCGCAGCTTCGGAATCTCGCGAAACGCATCGCCGGGCACGACCGTGACGATGTCGGACAGCCCGGCCTTGCGGACGTTGTCCGCCGCGTGCCTGGCCCGCCCGGCGTCGTACTCGATCGTCATGAGCCTGCCCGCCCGTCTCGCGGAGCCCAAGCCCGATCCAGATCGGCGCTGTAGCCATTGGCCGCGCCGATTTCCAGTGCGCTCTTCGTGCGGCTCGAGGCGATCAACAGGCGAAGAAGCCGCCCGTCTTCCTCGGAGACGGCCAGCAGGTCGGTGTCGGCCGCCTTCATCTGCTCGAGCAGCCGGGCAATCTGCGGCGTGAGGGGGTCGGGCGAGGCCTGGGGGGCGGCGGTGCCGGCAACGGGCAGGGTGACGGCCAGCGCAAGGGCGGCCAGCAGGGCGGCGCGAGCGACGGAACGGGTCATCGGTCCTCCTGACAGCCATTCTAGTGCACGATCGGCGTCCGGCTTGTATACACGCGGTGCTATAATTCGTGATTCGGTCGGCGCCCCGCCGTAGGTGTCCGCTTTCAGGGAGGCCGTGTGACGCCCATCCTCGTTCGCCCGGTGCGCGAGCAACTCGAGCACGACCGGGTGATCCGCCTGCTCCAGGCGCGCTGGCGCCGGAAGTACACCGTGGCTGTCAACGTCGGCGCCGAGCAGGCCGCCTCGATCGCCAGCGGCGACGCGACCCTCTTCCCCGACCTCGTCCTGTCGAGCCTCGCCAATCACAAGCCCGAGATCGTCGTCGAGGTGGAAACGGCCGAGTCGGTGAACAACCTCGAGGCGCTGGCCGAGTGGGCGCGGTTCGGCCGGCTGCGCACGGCGTTTCATCTCTACGTCCCGACCGGGTCCGTGGACGCCGCGAAGCGGCTGTGCGCCGGGCACCAGATCCCCGTGGCCGAGATCTGCACCTACCACCTCCTCGGCGACCAGATGCGCTTCACCAGCGTCTTCAAGGCCCCCCCGCCGGCGCGGCCGGCAGCGCGGCGGCCGGCCGCGAGCGTCGCGGCGCAGGCGGCGAGGCGCCGGGCGGGGACGAGCAACCGGCAGGCGCCGGCCCGGCGGCGCGCCACCCCGACGGGCAAGAAGCCGAGCGGCACGGCCCGCGCAAAGCGCAAGTCGTAGGTGTCGCGGTTGGGCTTCGCTGTCCCGGCCGCGCCAACGGACTCCGACACTCTCACCCCGTCGAGCGTCTAAAATGGGGTGCAGCAACCAGGCCCGGATACCATGATCTGGAAAACACTCAGCCTTGCAGCGGTCGTGGCGCTGTCCGTGTCGGTGCAGGCACAGCAACCCCCGGGGGCGGCACAGCAAACGCCGGCGGCGGCACAGCAGCCCCCGGCACCGTCGCCCCAGCAGCCCACCTTCCGGCTGGCCATCGACCTGGTGCGCACCGACGTTATCGTGCGCGACAACCGTGACCAGTTCGTCGCCGACCTCAAGCCCGAGGAGTTCGAGATCTTCGAGGACGGCGTCAAGCAGGACATCGTGTCGATGAACGTGATCCACGGCGGCCGGACGTACAACACGCTGACGCTCGCGCCGCCGGTCCCGCAGGAGGGGATCATCCTGCCGCCGCCGCGGCCCGACCAACGACGCGGCCGGCCGGATCTTCGTCCTCTTCGTGGACGACCTCCACATGGAGTTCAAGAACACGGGACGGATCCGCCAGCTCTTCAAGAAGATCAAGGAAGAGCTGATCCACGAGGGCGACCTGTTCGGCATCGTGTCCACGGGTCCCTCGTCGATTTCGATCGACATGACCTACGACCGGAAGCGGCTCGACGAGGCGATCAACCGGATCTCGGGCGCGGGCCTCAAGCCGTCCGACATCCTCGACCGGCCCCGGAGACCTCGGAGGGGCCGAGCGAGGTGCGCTATCGCGCGCACGTCGCGTTCCGGACCGCGTGGGACCTGATGAAGAACCTCGAGCAGGTGCACGACCGGCGCAAGGCGCTGATCTACGTGAGCGACGGCTACGACTTCAACCCGTTCTCCGAGTCGCGGGCGAAGGCGCGCGACGAGCTGCAACCCAGGGCGCGGGTCGAACCAGGACGCGCCAACCTCGACAACAACTCGCAGCAGGACGCGGGCGACCTGTGGAACCGGCAGGGGCAGCAGTTCGCCGACGCCGACCTGGTCCGCGAACTGGCCGACCTGACGCGCACCGCCAACCGCGCCAACGTCACCATGTACACGATCGACCCGCGCGGCCTGGTGGGCATGCCGGACCTCGACGAGAAGGTGGACATGACCGAGTGGCAGGACTACGTGCGGAAGTCGCAGGACAGCCTGCGCGTGCTGGCGGAGCAGACGGGCGGCATCGCGGTCGTCAACCAGAACGACTTCGACAAGGCCCTGAAGCGGATCGACGCCGAGACGTCGCGACTACTACGTGCTCGGGTACTACTCGAACAACCCCGACCCGCTGAAGAAGAACCGGTCCATCGAGGTGAAGGTCAAGCGGCAGGACGTGAACGTCTGGTCGCGCCGCGGATACACGCTGCGGCCGCTGCCGAAGGTGCAGGTGGAGAAGTAGGGCTAGGAAGGAGAGCGCAGCGAGGCGAGCAGCTGGCTTGCCGCGCTGCGCTCTTTTGCGTACCGCGCCGGCGCGCCGAGAACGTGGCGGTAGGCGTCGGCGGCGCCCTTCCCGTCTCGAAGCGCCTGCCGCGCGATGCCGAGGTTCAGCCAGGCCTCGTAGAAGTCGGGCGACGCCGCGACGGCGCCCTCGAACCACGGGAGCGCCTCGGCCGCCCGTTCCGCCTGCACCAGCAGCACCCCGATCCCGTTCATCGCATCCACCGATCCCGCGTCGAGCGCCAACGCGCGGCGGTAGGCCTCGTCAGCTTCGCGCGCCTCGCCTCCGGCCCGGCAGGCGTTGCCCAGGTTCACCCAGTACGAAACGACGTGCGGGATCGAGGGCGATGGCGCGGCGGAACGCGTCACGCGCCGGCCCCGGGCGGCCCTGGTCGGCGTGCAGAAGCCCGATCCCGTTCTGCGCGGCGGCGTCGCTCGGGTCGAGCGCGAGAACCGCCTGCTCGGCCTTCATGGCCTCTTCGAGCAGCCCCGCCGCGCGAGCGGCTGTCGCGTACCCCTGGAGCAGGACGGTGTTCTCCGGCCACCGCTCGAGCGCGCGCCGGTAGGCGACCACCGCCTCGCGGCTTCGCCCGGACTCGTCGAGCGCGCGCCCGTAGCTGCTGCGGAAGAGCGGCGAGTCGGGGAAGTCGCGTGCGAGCCGCGCGAGCGTCGGCACGCGCTCGATCGTGGCGCCCGCCGGCCATGTCGCCGAGCGCGCCCTGGAACTCGGGCCAGACCGCGACCAGCGCGCGCGGCGACGGCCGGGCGGCCGCGCCGGGCTCCGCCGGGGCTGGGCCCGAGGCCACGTAGCCCAACGCCCTCAGTCGCTCGGCCGCCTCGGCCGACGGGGCCGCGGCCGTCGAGCGGGCGGCGGCGGAGCCGATGGCGCGCAGCCGGGCGCCCATGGCCTCGGTCGTGGCGGGGTGAGCCCCACTCAGGTCAGCCTCTTCGCGCGGGTCGGACGACAGGTCGTAGAGCTCGGGACGCTCCGGCCCGCCGATGTACTTCCATCGGCCGGCCACCAGCCCGCGCAGGCTGGCGAAGCCGGCGGTCCCGGGGTAGTCGGTCTCGAGGTAGACCTCTGCCTCGACGGAGGAAGCACCCGGCTGCAAAGAGGTCGCGGCCATTCGTGCCCGGCAATGCCGCCATCCCGAGCAGGCCCATGACGCTGGGCGCCACATCCACGAGGCTCGCGGCGTCGCGGCGAACCTCGACCGGCACGCCGGCGCCCGCGACGACGAGCGGGATCGCGACCGCCTTCTCGTAGACGAGCAGGCCATGCGTCGGCTCGCCGTGGTCGCCCAGCGCCTCGCCGTGGTCGCCGGCCACGACGACGAGCGTGCGGCCGGCGGTGTTGCGCGCCGCGAGCGCCTCGAGCAGGCGGCCGAGCTGGGCGTCGGCGTACGCGACCTCGCCGTCGTACGGCGTGGCCGCCGGCGCGCTCGGTCCAGCCGGGAGGCGGGGCGTACGGGGCGTGGGGGTCGTACAGGTGGACCCACAGGAAGAACGGCGCCTCGGCCGGGTTGCGCCCTCGAGCCAGGCGATGGCGCGGTCGGCGACCTCGTCGCCGCGGCGCTCGGCCTCCAGCTCGCCGGCGATGTCGTCGCGGCGGGCGATCTCGGCGTCGTAGGTGTCGAACCCCTCGGCGAGGCCGAAGCGCGGATCGAGGACGTAGGCGCCGATGAAGGCGGCCGTTCGGTAGCCGGCTGCCGCGCAGCACGGTCGCCAGTGTCGGCGTGTCGGGCGGCGAGGCGGTGCACGCCGTTCAACCGGACGCCGTGATCGGGGGGCAGCAGCCCGGTCATCAGCGAGGTGTGGGCGGGGAGTGTCAGCGGCACGGGGCTGCGCGCGTTCAGGAAGCGCGTGCCGCGCGCGGCCAGGGCGTTGAGCGACGGCGTCAGGCTGCCGCCGATGCGGTCGGCGCGGAGCGTGTCGATCGTGACGAGCAGCAGGCTGTTCCGCGCGCGCGGACCTGTGCCGGGGTCGCCCGGCCGCCCGGCGGCGAACCACCACGCCGCTGCGGCAGCCAGCACGACGAACGCCGCCGGCGATGATCGATCGGGAGGAACGGCCCATGAAGTGGCAGGGGCGACGCGCGGGTCGCCCCTTACCTGCGGAGGTGTCACGGGAAAACGGGCGAGCGGGAAATGAGGGCGGGCACGGAGGCCCGCCCCCACGGATCAACCCGCCCTCAACGACTCAGAACGAGAAGCGGAACCCGATCTGGCCGACCCGCTGCTCGGGGTTCTGGAAGTCGCCCGAGAACTCGGTCGGCTGCATGAAGTCGGGGTTGGGCGCCCCGGTGCCCAGGTGCTCGCGCGGTGACGAAGGTCGACGGGTTCTTCGCGTTGAACAGGTTGAAGACCTCGCCGATGGCCTCGACCCGCGCGCTGCCGAACAGCCGGAAGCTGCGCGAGACGCGCAGGTTGAACTGCGTCCGCCACGCGCCGCGCCCGCAGTTCCAGGTCTCGCAGGCGCCGATGTCCTTCGGCGCCTCGCCGACGCCGGTGAACTGGTACGCGCGCTCGGGGATGTCGTTGCGGTTGCTGTCCAGGTTCAGGTCGCGCGCCGTCGGTGATCGACACCGGCAGCGGCGACCGGAACGATGAACATCGGCGCGAAGGTGAACCCCTTGACCTGGATGACGCTGGCCAGCGTGCCCTTGTGCCGCGCGTCGGTGCGGCCCGCCGGCCCGTAGACGCGCGGGTCGTCGAAGAGCAGCGTCGCATCCTGCAGGTTGCTCGAGTTCAGCTCGTCGGTGCCGTTCCCCAGGTGGCTCTTCGCCGACGCCAGCGTGTAGGTGACGGTGAAGTCGAAGCCCTTCGACATCCGGCGCTTGAAGCCGAAGATGCCGGCCGTGTACTCGCTCTTCGCCTGGCTGATCCCGCCGCGGGTGCCGATGGCGTTGGGCTGCAGGTTGAGGAACGCGAGGCGCCGCGTGCTGGTGCCCGGGATGTACACGTTGATGTGCGAACGGGTATTCAGGTGCCGGCCATTCGACCGCACGAAGTCGGCGGTGACCACCGTGCTCGCGGCTCAGCTGGTGCGACCAGCCGATGGCCGTCTGGCAGCGTGCGCGGCATCTTCAGCCGCGGATCCACCCACTGGCCGTAGAGCGGCAGCGCGCTGGCGTCGGCCTGGTTCTGGCTGGTGATGTTGCTGATCGGCTGGCCGATCCGGTAGAAGGAACCGTCCGGGTTCCTGATGCCCGTCGAGTCGGACACGTCGACCACCGATGCCGAACGCGCCCTGCGCGTCGAAGGCCGCGAAGAGTCCGTTCGAGTTGGTGTAGGCCATGTCCATGTAGATGCCCCACCCGGCGCGGACCACGTCCTTGCCGTCGCCGCGCAGGTCCCAGACGACCCCGACGCGCGGCTGGATGTTGCTCTTGTCCTCCTGCGGGTCCAGCCCCGCGTTCTCGAGGCCCTTGATGCCCTTGAGCAGGCCCGCCTGGCCCGCCGCCTGGACCTTGACGAAGTTCGGGTTCTTCGACTGGTCGTACTGGTAGCCGGTCAGGTAGTCGTACCGGACGCCGAGGTTGAGCGTGAAGGTGTCGGTGACCCGCCAGTCGTCCTGGAGGTACATCCCGTACTGCTTCATCGGGATGTTGGCCTTCGCGACGCCGTCGTCCATCGACACGGCGGACAGCGGGCCGTTGAGCGTGTTGTCGAGGTGCGTGTACTGCAGGACGCCCTTGCCGGCCTCGAACGTGGCGTACAGGCGCGGCTCGTTGATGAAGTTCACGCCCGCCTTGAAGTCGTGGCCGAGGCCGCCGCTTCCCCGTGAGATGCCAGGAGAAGTCGTCGCGGAACTGCCACTTCTTCTGGTTGGTCGCTCTGCGGGGTGTTGACGTTCTGCCCCACGTAGACGCCGTTCGGGAACGACTGGTTCGGGTCGGTGCTGGCCGCGCCGATCGTGTTGAGGAACGTGGCGTACTGGAAGATGAACTCGTTCAGCTTCGACCCGCCCACCACCCAGTTGTGGTTGACGTTGACCGAGTTGAACGTGTTCTTGCTGTCGCCCCACGCCGTTCGGGCGTGCGTCAGCGGGCTCGCGCCGTACGGCTGCGAGTTCTGGTTCCGGCCGTAGCGCACCGACAGGAAGTGCTTCGGGTTCAGGTTCATCGTGACCTTGGTCGTCACGAGGGTCTCCCGGTACGGCGTCGCGTACACGCCGTCCAGCTCGGGGAACAGCCCCTCGGTGGACACCGCCTGGAAGGTGTCCTGCTGCGTCCGCTCGAACGCACCGAAGTAGTGGATCTTGTCGCGGATGGCCGGGCCGCCGAACGAGCCGCCGTACTGGTAGCGGCGGTAGTCCTGCTTGTCCACCTCGTTGTCGATCTTCCGTCTGCGTCTTCGCGTTCATCGCGTCGTCGCGGAACATCGTGAACCAGCTGCCGTGCAGGTCGTTGGTGCCGCTCTTGGTGACGATGTTCATCACGCCGCCCTGGCTGCGGCCGTACTCGGCCTTCGAGCGCGAGGTGACGAACGCGAACTCCTGGATCGCCTCGAGCGGGAAGAGCTGCAGCAGGCCGCCGACGGTGTCGTCGTTGTTGTCGCCGCCGTCGATCTGGTAGTTGACGTTCCGTCCGTTGCCGCCGTTGATCTGCGGCGAGAACTGCGTGCTCTTGGTCGGGTCGGAGTGGAACCCGAGCGCCGACGCCGGGGATCGTCGACGGCCAGGTTGGCGAACTGCCGGCCGTTGAGCGGCATCGACTCGATGCGGCCCACCTCGACCACGCCGCCGACGGCGGAGTTGCGTGGTCTCGATCAGCGGCGTCTCGCCGGTGACCGTGACCGTTTCCGACACCGACGCGAGCTTCAGCGTCACGTCGATCGTCACCGTCTGGCGTGACGTTGACGACGACCCCCTTGCGCTCGTGGATCGCAAAGGACGCCAGCTCGTACCTGACGTCGTAGGTGCCGACCGGCAGCGCCATGCAGCCGGTACAGGCCCTCACCGTCGGTGACTCGGTCCGGACGAACCCCGTCGCGACCTCGCGCGCCGTGACCGTGACGCCGGGAAGGGCCGCGTTCTGCTCGTCGGTGACGCGGCCGTTGATGTTGCCGGCCGTCTGCTGGGCCATCGCCGGCACGGCGGCGACGCATACGAGAAGGATCGAGACGAGCACCATCCTTCGCATCCCCGACCTCCTGAAGAAAGGACCGCTGCACGAGAATGAGGCGACCGCCGCCAGGGAACAGAACGCCGGAGAGAACGCCGCCGCCGAACGAGCCGACGGACGCCGAATCGGGAAGGGGTGACTTGGGTGCGACAAACCCGGAACTAGCTGAGCAAGGGCCGCGCCACCGGATGCAACGCCGAATCGCACTGAAATCGCTCAAGAGACTACCGCCGCTCGTGCCTCGAGTCCAGGGAAATGCAGGGCTGGATCCAAGTGGGTGGATTGATGTCGCAGGAGACTCCAACGGTCCGCTTCTGCGCTAGCGGAGGGCCGCGCGCAGCCGTTCGACCTCGGGCCGCTGCGGTGCGCCGGACGGCAGGCGCCTGAGGAGCTCGTCGGCCTGGCGAGCTGCGGCGTCCCGGCGGCCGCCGCGCGCGTAAACGCGCGCCAGGGCAAAGCGCGCCTCGTGGAGGTCGGGATCGACCGCCAGCGCCGCCTCGAGCGCGGACGCCGCCTGGTCCAGGCGCGCCCCGGCCGCCTCGGCGATCCCGATGTTCGCGAGGACGACCGGGTTGTCCGGCTCGACCGCTGCCGCCCGTCGCAGCACCGCCAGCGCCTCCGGCGTCGCGCCGCGGGTACCCAGGCAGGCGGCCAGGCCGAGGTAGGGATCGGCCGAGGGCACGTGGGCGTCGATCGCCGCGCGGAAGTGGTGTTCCGCCTCCCGCGCTCGCCCCTCCTCGAGCAGGACGTACCCGAGGCGTTGCCGCACCTGGCCGTTGCCCGGATCCTCTCGCACGATCCCCTCGAGCAGCGTCCGGAGCGCCGGCCCTTCCACCTCGCCGGAGACGGCGTGCACGATGCGCGCCGCCAGCTCGCGGCGGTCCTTCGGATCGGGAAGCGCGCCGCCCCCTCGGGCTGCGCCGCCCTGCACGTAGCCCAGGGCCGCCAGGCGCGACAGGGCGTCGGCATCGCCGGACGTCGCGATGTCCGGTTGCGCGGGCCCGAACCGCTCGAGGCGACCGAGCAGCGGGGCGAGCGTTCCCCTGTCGCCGCGGGGGTCGAGCTCGCCCGGATCCGACGCGAGGTCGTACAGCTCGGGGCGCGGCGCCTCGATCGCCTTCCACGTCCCCGCGCGGATCGCGCGCAGGGGACTCCAGCCGAAGTCGAGCAGCGGGGCGAACGACTCCGCGTAGAGGTCGCGCGCCCGCAGGGCATGCCCGGCGAATGCGGGCGCGAGGTCGATCCCGTCGGCATCGAGCGGCCGCACGCCCAGCAACCTGGTGACCGTGGGCGCCAGGTCGATCAGCGCCACCGCATCAGGAACGGCGAGGCCCGCGGGCAGTCCGGATCCCTTCAGGATCAGCGGAACCCGCAGCGTGGTGTCGTAGACGAAGAGGCTGTGCGTCACCTCGCCGTGCTCGCCGAACGCCTCGCCGTGATCGCCGGCGATGACGAGCACGGTCGCGGGCGCGGAGTCCGACAACGCGGCCAGCAGGCGGCCCACCTCGTGGTCGGCCGCGGCCACGTCGTCGTCGTACCGATCGCTGGCGGGCCTGCCGGAGGCGGCCTGCGGATCGCCGTAGGGCGCGTGCGGCTCGAACAGGTGGACCCACAGGAAGCGCCGGTGTTCGCCGGAACCCCGCCACCAGGCGATGGCCTCGTCCACCACCTCGCGACCGGGGCGCTCCACGCCCGGCCGGCCGTCCACCCGGCGAGGTAGCCGGTCGCCGTAGACGTCGAAGCCGGCGTCGAGGCCGAAGCGGCGGTCGAGGGGAAACGCCGCAACGAAGGCGCCCGTCGCAAAGCCGTGGCGCTGCAGGTGCGCGGCGAGGGTCGGCGTGCCGCGGGCCAGCCTCATGCCGTTATGGCGCGCCCCGTGGCCGGGTGGGTAGAGGCCCGTCAGCAGGCTCGCATGAGAGGTCAGCGTGATCGGCGCGGTCGCGTACGCGCGGTCGAAGCGGACCCCGTCACGGGCCACCCCGTCGAGCGCGGGCGTGCGAGCGGCCCGGTAGCCGTACGCGCCCGACGCGGTCGGGGCGCAGCGTATCGATGGTGACGAGCACGAGGTGGCGGGGAAGTGGTGGGGGAGCCGGCGCCCGCTCGCGCGCACCGCACGCGGCGCCCAGCACGAGGGCCAGCCCGGATGCGATCGCCAGCAGACCGCTCGTCACGCGCACATTGTAGTACGAAAAGAAGGGCGGGGACCCCTTGGTCCCCGCCCCCCTACTCCTGGCTCCTAGCCCCTAGCTCTAGCCCCCAGCTCCTAGAACCTGAACCGCGCGCCGAACTGCGCCTGCCACCGCGACCGCACGTCGTCCACCAGGAACCGCCCCGGGTACGTGGACGAGGTGATCGTCGCGATGTCGTAGATCATCTTGCCGGACGCGGCATCGATCCCGCCGTAGCGCACGTCGGTGTTCTGGTTGAAGGAGACGTACTGCACCTTGCCCCAGTCCTTGTTGACCATGTTCAGGAAGTTGAACACGTTGAACTCGAGCTCGACGCGCCGCGTGCCGCCGAACGGCACGTTGACGGCGAGGCGGACGTCCATCTGGTGCGTCCAGGGCTGGCGGCAGGAGTTGCGCTCCTGGATTGCGCCGGCGAAGTCCATCGCGCACCCGTCGGCGTTGAGCCACGCCATCAACTGGTCGGCCGTGCCGTTCCGGACGAACACCTCGCTCCCGCTCGACGGGACGTAGAGCAGGTCGTTGCTGGTGCGCCCGTCACCGTTGACGTCCTGGAAGAACGAGAGCGCGTAGGGCCGTCCCGCCTGCCCGTTGTAGAACGCGGAGAGCGTGGCCGACACGACCTTCAGCGGCAGCTGGTAGGAGGCGCTCAGATTGACCCGGTGCCGCACGTCGAAGTTCGACACCGTGACCGGCGGGTTGTTCGGGTCGCCGGGGACGTAGACGTTGCCCCAGTTCGACGCCGCCTGCGAGGAGGTGCCGTCCATGATCGAGTGCGCGCGGTTGTAGAGGTATGACGCCGAGGCATGGAACCCGTGCTTCCAGGGCCGGTCCACCTTGAACGCCATGCTCCACGAGTCGCCCTGGTCGGTGTTGGTCAGGAAGATCGCGTCGCCGAGCGTCGAGGCCAGGCGCGAGTAGATACGGCCGCCCGTCGGGGCGCGTGCCCGCCGGCTTGAGGTTCAGGTTCTGGTACTTCACGTCCTGGAGGTTGCGCGAGTAGATGAACTCGCCGGTCCCGACCAGGCCGAGGATCCCCAGCTCGCGGTCGTACGCGAGGTTGCCGCGCACCAGTTGCGGGTACTCGTAGTCGGGGTCGACCATGTCGATCTCGCTCGCCACCGACTGACCGCCGGTGATCGTCTTCGGCTGGTTGTCCGGGTTGGCCACGAACGGGATCCGGTTGGCGCGGTTGAAGCTCACGCGCAGCCGCGAAATCTCGATGCCGGTGTTGCCGTACTGGTTCGAGAGCCAGACGTACGGCGTGCGGCCGGAGAACAGGCCGATGCCGCCGCGCACCTGCTCGCGGCGTGTTGTCGGTCGGGCGCCAGTTGAAGCCGACGCGCGGCGACCACATCGTCGGGGCCGGCGTGACGTCGGTGGCGTAGCCGTAGGTCGCGACCGAGAGCGGGTTCGCCGTGGGCTTGTCGGGGAACGACGGCTTGTCGACGCGGACGCCGACGTTGAGGCGTCAGGTTGTCGCGCACGCGCCACTGGTCCCCGGCGTAGACGCCGAACTGCCGGACCTTGAAGCGGGCCGCGAAGTTCGTGTCGAACGCGCCGAAGCTGTAGTCGTAGGACTGCGCGAGGCCGGCCTCGAGGAGGTCGAGGCTGTCGAACGAGTACGTCCCCGCGTTGTCACGGATGAACACGTTGCGGAACTTGTAGAACTCGTTGTGCGTGCCGAGCGTGATCGTGTGCTTGCCGCGCACCAGCGTCACGTCGTCGGTCAGCTCGAAGATGTCCTGGTCGAGGGCGTTGGCCGCCGAGAACTGCTCGCGGCCTGCCCTCAGGCTCGAGTTGTCGGGCAGCGTCACCGAGACCTGCGGGAAGGTCGCGAACTCGGGGCGATCGCGGAACTCGCGGATCCGCTGCGTGGTGAAGCGGAACTCGTTGAAGAGCTGCCCGATCGTGCTGTTCAACTGCACGACCGTCGAGTTCGTCTTCGAGTTGAACTGGTAGAAGTTGTCCGGGAAGATGTAGGACCGCACGGTGGGTGAGCCGATGTCGTTGACGCCCTTCACGTAGTTGTGGCGCACGGTCAGCTGGTTCCGGGCGTTGAGGTTGAAGTCGGCCCGCACGAACACCTTGTCGCTGTCGGTCTTGCGCGTGAACTCGTCGGTGGTGCCCGGGTTGTAGCCGTACTTGCCCTGCAGGATCGACAGGAACCGGTCCACGCTCGGCTGCCGGCCGAAGTTGGCGCCCGACCCCGCGATCGACGTCCCCGACGGCGTGTCGCGCCGCGACACCTCGCCGTTGCCGAAGAAGAACACCTTGTTCTTCACGATCGGCCCGCCGAGGCTGCCGCCGAACTGCTTGTTGCTGAACGTGCCGAACGCGCGGTCGTTCGGCCCGTTGCCGACCAGGTCCTGGTTGCGGCCGAAGTAGTAGACGGTGCCCGTGGAAGGCGTTGGTCCCGCTCTTGGTGATCGCGTTCATGCTGCCGCCCGAGAAGCCGCCCTGGCGGACGTCGTAGGCCGAGACGACCAGCTGCAGCTCCTGGATGGCGTCGAGGCTGATCGGCTCGGTGCTGGCCTGTCCGCCGGGCGTGCCGCTCGACGCGAGGCCGAACACGTCGTTGTTCACCGCGCCGTCGATCTGGATGTTGTTGTACCGCTCGTTGCGGCCGGCCACCGAGATCGCGCTCGCGTCGGTCCCCACGGTCGTGGTCACGAAGTGCGGCGACAGACGGGCGTAATCGAACAGGCTGCGGTTCACCGTCGGCAGGCTCTGGATCGCCTCGGACGAGACGTTGGCCGCGGTGCCCGCGCGCGCCGGATCGATGATGAGCGCCTCGGCGACGACGTTCACCGTCTCCTGCACGCTGTCGAGCTGCAGGGTGAAGTCGACCTTCTGCTCGTCGCCCAGGCTCACCGTCACGCCCGTGTCCTGCTGCTGGCGGAACCCGGCCATCGTCACGGTGACCGTGTAGGGGCCTCCCACTCGGACGTTCAGGAAGGAGTAGTACCCGTCGGCCCCGGTGGCCGTCTCGTAGCTGGTCCCGGTCGGGGTGTGCACGGCCACGACGGTCGCGCCCGGCAGCACGCCCTGCTGGGCGTCGGCCACGACGCCCGAGATGCTGCCCGTGGTGACGGTCTGGCCGTAACCCGGCTGCACGGCAGCGAGCAGCACCAGGGCCATGACCAGCGGCAGCAGCGCCTTCTCAACACTTCTCATTGATGTACTCCAGCTTCTCCGTGGTCTCCCACTCGCATGCAAACGCCGCCCCCCGCGCGCGACTCGCGCGCGGGCTCGCCGAACGATTCCCGCGGAGTATGGCAAGGATGTGACTGGGACCAGACAGACAACCACTGACGATATCCGGGCCCGGGCGGCAAGTCAACCGGACACGCCCGGAACGCCGCCGACTTCCCGCGCTCCCTGCCACGGCCCGTTCAAGGGAGGAGGGAAGGGGCCGCGAGGGCGCTCCGCGTCCGGGCGATCGCCTCGTCCAGGTAGACCCGGTCGAGCTCGATCCCGATGAAGTCGATGCCGAGGCGCACGCAGGCGAGAGCGGTGCTGCCCAGGCCGGTGAACGGGTCGAGCGCGAGCCGCGCCCGCCCGAGGCCGTGGAGCCGAAGGCAGTGCTCGGGCAGACGGGCCGGGAACGTCGCCGGGTGCGGTCGGTCCTTCTCGCGGCTGGTGATCGTGTCGTACGGCAGGAACCACGCATTGCCGCGGCAGCGCCGATCGGCGGCGGCCGAGCGCCAGCGCCCCACGTTCGACTTGTCCTGGTACGGCACCCCGATCGCGGTCCGATCGAGTGGCGTGTCGCCCCCGCGGGTGAAATGAAAGATGAACTCGTGGCAGTCGTTGAGGAACCGCGGGCTGTTGATCGGCTTGTAGTGGCCCACCGCCAGGTCGCGCACCAGCCCGGCCCCGGCCCCCGCGGCCACCCGCTCGATGACGATCGACTTCACCCAGTGCACGGTGTTCTGCAGGCACAGGTACGGCCGCACCGCCTGGGCGATGTCCATCGCCACCCACGGGTCCCTCGGCTTCGCCCCGACGTTCAGGAACAGCGACCCTCTCGGCGCCAGCGCCTCGCGCACGGCCTCGACCCAGCGCGCGGTCCACTCCAGGTATTGATCGCGCGGCAGGGTGTCCTCGTACGACCGGTACTTCACACCGAGGTTGTAGGGCGGCGAGGTGACGACGACGTCAACGCGGCCCGGGTCAAGGCGTGGCAGGATGTCGAGGCAGTCGCCCAGGAAGAACCGGAGCGTGGCCGAGGCGTGCTGGAGCGTGGCGTACGGCGTGAGGCGTGCGGTCACCGCCCCGGGATTCTACGAGGCTTTGGCGACGAGCACAACCGGCACGGCGCCGGAGAAGCGGCGGGGAAGCGCGTGGTTCCGGCGGTGGTGGTGGAGGACGCAATCCGCGCCCTTCTCCTCCACGTACACCACCTCGCGTGGACCCGCGAGCTCAAGGTAGCGGCCCACCACGCACCCGCAGCCGAGTGTGGCGAAGCCGAGGAGGCGAACCAGACTCATAACAACTCCATCCGTTTCGACTGCAATCGGTATGCCACGGCTGAGGTTCGTGGCTACGGCGGGACGATCCGCTCTTCGTCCTCCGTGTCTCCGGTTTGGATCTGCCCCACTGGATCGTCTCGCCAAGTTGTTGGATCGTCCTCGCCTCTTGAGGCCGGCCAACAATCCGTAATACCTTGTTCCAAATTTTGTCGTCCCTCGTCTTCTCCGAGGTCACACACATGCGTCGTCGGGTTGCAGTCTTGGCCGTGACGGTGGCCTTGGTGGTGGCAGTGGCTGCTGCCGTGCGCGGCGGAGGCCGGAGCCCGGCACAGGCGACCGACCTGGCGGCCCGCGTGGCGGCCTGGCTCCAGGATCCAGCCCTGCGCGCGGCCCTCGACGGGATCGAAGCCGCCGAGCCGGCGCTGCTCGAAGACCAGATCGCGTTCACCGAGATCCCCGCACCTCCCTTTGGCGAACGGGCCCGTGCCGGGCGGCTGAAGCAGGTGTTCGAGCAACTCGGGCTTCGCCGCGTCCGGATCGACGCCGCCGGCAACGTGATCGGCGAGAGGCCGGGCCTCGCGCCGCGGCCGAACCTGGTGGTCGCGGCACACCTCGACACCGTGTTCCCCGAGGGGACCGACGTCCGGGTCAGGCGGGAAGGAAGCGTCCTGCGCGCGCCGGGCATCGCCGACGACGGCAGGGGGCTGGCCGTGTTGGTTGGAGTCGTGCGGGCACTCGACCGAGGCCGGGTGCGGACGCCGGGGACGATCACCTTCGTGGCCAGCGTGGGCGAGGAAGGCCTGGGCGATCTGCGCGGCGTCAAGCACCTGTTCGCGCACGAGCTGAAGGGGCGCGTGGATGGGTTCGTCTCGATCGACGGGACGGGCCATGGCTTGACGAACGTCGCCGTCGGCAGCCACCGCTACCGCGTGACCTTCCGGGGACCCGGTGGCCACAGCTTCGGCTCCTTCGGCACCGTCAACCCGGTGCACGCGGTTGGCCGGGCCGTCGCGCGCATCGCCGACTTCGACGTGCCCCGCTCGCCGCGCGTCACCTTCAGCGTCGGCCGAATCGGCGGCGGCACGTCGATCAACTCAATCGCCTCCGAGGCGTGGTTCGAGATCGACATGCGCTCCTCGGACGCCGCCGCCCTGGCGTCGATCGACGCCAGCTTCCGCGACGCCGTGGACCGCGCGGCGCGCGAGGAGAACGAGCGATGGGAGGCCGGCCGGCTCGAGGCGGAGGTGACGCCCGTCGGAGACCGGCCCGCCGGCCGGACGCCGGAGAATGCCCCAATCGTGCAGACAGCGGTGGCCGTGACCCGGGGCATGGGATGGCCGGTCGAGCTCGGCGAGGGGTCGACCGACGCCAACATCCCGATCAGCCTGGGGATCCCGGCCATCACCGTCGGAGGAGGCGGCCGCTCGAACGGCGCTCACTCGCTGGCCGAGAGCTTCGACGCCATGGACTCGTGGAAGGGGACGGCCCGCGTGACCGCGCTCGTCTTCGCGCTGGCCCGGTGATCGGGCTTTGGACGCGGCTGCCGAGGATCATCGCCAGGAGGAGGCTCTCCCATGGCCCGTGTGACGCTGTACGCGATCGCCGGCTGCCCCCGTTGCGAGGAGGCACGCAGCCTGCTGCGCGACCTGAACGTGTCATTTGACGAAATCGACGTGACGGCCGACCCCGTCGCCCTCCACCGCACCATGGTGTTCTCGGGGACACCGGCCATCCCCGCGATCGACGTGGACGGGAAGGTGGTGGTCGGCTTCGATCGTGAGAGCCTCCAGGACCTCCTTGACGGTGAGCGCCCCCCCGCTCCGGCGGCTGGCTGACGGCCCGCCGATTTTCGTCATTCGGTTACGGTCTTGAAAGCTCCTTTTTCGTGGCCGCTGCGGGTTGTTCGCCCGGCCGGGGTAGCTCTGCTGGACCGCCCCTTGCATACGGCAGGGCTGGGGCGGGAAGGCGCCGTGCGAGCAGACTAATCCGCAAGTCCCACGGGCTGAACGAGAAAGGGCTTGCGGCTGTTGAGCATTCTGCTACAATGCCGCTGTCTGGTCCTGCCCCGGTCGCTGAAGCAAACGATGTCACTCAGTAGTCATACGAGCTGGGCTGCACTCGCAGCCGGACTGTGCCTGTCTTTTGGGCTCTCGGTCAGCCTGCCCACCACGGTGGAGGCGGCCGCCCAAAGTCGCCGGACCACCGTACGAAAGTCAACGGTCAAAAGGACTTCGACGGTCCACCGCGCGAAGAGCCGGACGACCCGCTCGAAGGCTGCCGCCGCCCGGCGCGCCCGCCTGGCCCGCGCCCGGGCTGCCGCCCGCGCGGCGGCGATCGCCGAGGCGAGGCTCCCGCGGTACAAGACCGACGCGACGGGTGCGCTGGTGCCCGACCTGCACGCCGCCGCCGCCATCATCTACAACCCCGAAACCAAGCAGGTTCTCTGGGAGGAGCACTCCCAGGACAAGCGGTCGATTGCCAGCATCACCAAGGTCATGACGGCGGTCGTCTTCTCCGAGACCGACCCCGACCCGGCGCAGGTGGTCACCATCGAGCGGTCTGACGTCTACGCCGCCTCGACGACGCACCTCCGCGCCAACTACGTCGTCTCGGTGGACGACCTGATGCACCTGTTGCTGATCTCGTCGGACAACGCGGCCGCCCGCGCGCTGGCCCGCGTCTCCCCCTGGGGGCCCGACGGCTTCGTGCGGCGGATGAACGAGAAGGCCGTCGAGCTGGGTCTGCAGAGCACCACTTACGCCGACCCGTCGGGCCTCGACGCGTCCAATGTCTCGTCGGCGTACGACATGGCGCGGCTGATTACCTACGCCGCGGGTGACGAGTGGATCTCCGAGATCATGCGGAAGAAGGAGCACCAGCTCGTGCTCGGCCGGCGCGCGCGGACCATCCACAGCACCAACCGTCTCCTCGCCAACAGCGAGTTGCGGCCGAACGTGCTCGGCGGGAAGACCGGCTTCATCGGCCGCGCCGGCTACTGCGTGGTGACGCTGCTCAAGCTGCCGGGGGTGAACCAGCCGGTGGCGGTGGTCGTCCTGGGGGCGCGCTCGAACGCCGCGCGGTTCACCGAGGCGCGCAACCTGTTCGGGTGGGTCTCGGGCAAGGCCAAGGATCTGCTGGGCGCGAAGGA
Organism: uncultured Acidobacteriota bacterium; assembly: GCA_963813585.1. Lineage (GTDB taxonomy): Bacteria > Acidobacteriota > Vicinamibacteria > Vicinamibacterales > Fen-181 > JARKSS01. Next base: position 3,329,449 of record CAWEZL010000001.1, on the reverse strand, counting down.
CGAGGCGCCGCAGTAGACCCCAGCCCTTTCCCCCCAGCCTCTCGTTCCTAGCCCAGCCTCTCGCCCCTAGCCCCTGTAGCCGCGCTGCATCGCGGCGGCATCGAGTGGCAGGGTTGCGACCGAGTCGACCGCCAGCAGGACGCGGCGGTGGCCGGCGCGCGGGTCGAACGTCTTGACGTAGCGACGGCACACGTCACAGGCGTCCAGGCGGTAGATGCCGTCCTGGCTGGCGAACGAGGGCAGCAGCCCCCGGTCGTCGTTCCGGCAGAACGGGCAGACGCCGCGGTCGAACCGCCATTCCGTGGTGCAGCGGCCGCAGACGAGGAATCGGTCGGCTTGGGCGTCGAGCGTGGCCAGCTCGGGCTCGCCGCCGCACAGCGGGCACGAGGCCAGCCGCCAGGCGCTGAAGTCGGCGCGCTGCCGAACGGCTTCCGCGCACCGCTCGAGAAACGGCCGAAGGGTCAGCGCCAGCACCTGGTCGAGGGCGTCGGCGCTCACCGCGACGCGGGTCGGCGGCGCGACGGGCTGATCGGGCCGGGCTGCGCGGTTGAACCAGTCGGCCACGAGCGGCTCGAGCGCGTGGCCTTCGTGCCCGATCGCCTGCAGCGCCCGGTAATCAGCCGGCTCGAGCGCCTCGAATCGGCGCAGCACGTCGGCGGTTTGACGGAAGACCAGCCGGACGTCGGTCCAGTCGAGCGGGATCTCCTCGAAGCGGAGCAACGGGCGGCCGGCCGCCTGCTGGGCCTTCAGCCACTCGGGTGCGAACTCGATCCACGGCATCGGGACCCGGGCCTGCACGCGCCGCTGCAGTTCGGTGAGCGCCACCTGCAGATCGACGGCCGGCGCCAGTTCAGGCTGGCGCTCCTTCACCTGTCGCAGTTCGGCGACCTCGCGCGGCTCGGATCGTGACGGTCGCGGCCTTGGCTGGGGCACGGGGGGGATTGTACCCCCTTTCTTGACGCCTGCCCCGCGTACCCGTCACCATGGGCCGATGCCTGACCAGCCTCTCCAAGGGCACCTGATACCGGGGTTTCGGCGGGCGTGGGCGTGGGTGGGCCTGGCCGTCGCGCTGGTGGCCGGCGTCGCCGCGGCGTGGTGGTTTCTGGGCGTATCGCCGCCGGCCCGGACCGCGGCCGGGGTCGAGCTGGGCACGCTTCCGGACGGGGTGGCCCGCGACCGCCTGAACCTCGTCGTGGTCACGCTGGACACGACCCGCGCCGACCGGATTGGCGCCTACGGGGGCCGCGACGTGGAGACCCCTGCCGTGGACGCGCTCGCCCGCGAGGGCGTCCTCTTCGAGCAGCCGGTGGCGGTGGCGCCGCTCACGCTGCCGGTCCACTCCACGCTCTTCACCGGCAAGTTCCCGCCCGAGCACGGCGTCCGCGACAACGGCGGCTTCTTCCTGGGGCCCGACCAGGTCACGCTGGCCGAGGTCCTGAAGGCGCGCGGCTACCGAACGGGCGGGTTCGTGGGCGCGTACGTCCTCGACTCGAAGTGGGGCATCGACCAGGGGTTCGACACCTACGTCGACGACTTCGACCTGAGCAAGACGAAGGTCATGTCGATCGGGTCGATCCAGCGGCCGGGCAACGAGGTCGTGGACAAGGCGCTGCCCTGGATCGAACAGGTGAAGGACGCTCCGTTCTTCGCCTGGGTGCATCTCTACGACGCGCACACGCCCTACAAGGCGCCCGAGCCCTTCGGCTCCAGGTACAAGGCCCACCCCTACAACGGCGAGGTGGCCTTTGCCGACAGCCAGGTGGGCCGCGTCGTCGAGCGGCTGAAGGCTCTCGGTGTCTACGAGCGGACGGTTGTCGTCGTCATGGGGGATCATGGCGAGAGCCTCGGCGATCACGGGGAGGCGACCCACGGGTTCTTCATCTACGACGCCGTCACGAAGGTCCCGTTCGTCATCCGTGCCCCCTTCAGCCTGACCGCCTCGCGCCGCGTCGCCGACCCCGTGCGCTCGGTGGACCTGATGCCGACCGTGCTCGACCTCCTCGGTGTCGAGGCGCCGAAGCCGATGTCGGGCACGAGCCTGGTCCCGCTCATGACGGGCGCCCGGCGCGAGATGGCGCTCGACGCGTACTCCGAGTCGATGTATCCGCTGCATCATTACGGCTGGTCGGACATCCGCTCGCTGCGCGCCGGCCGCTACAAGGTGATCGACGCGCCGCGGCCGGAGCTGTACGACCTCGATCGCGACCCGGGCGAGGCCGCGAACCTGTTCGACGAGCGCCGCGCCGTCGGCGACACGATGCTCGCGCAGTTGCGCCGGCTCGAGTCGGGATTCTCGAAGACCGAGGCCGCGCTGCCGGCCGCGGACGTGGACCCCGAGGCGCGCGCGCGCCTGGCCGCCCTCGGCTACGTCGGCTCGTTCGTCGCCTCCGCATCGGATCCGAGGACCGGGCGCGCCGACCCCAAGGACAAGATCGGCCTGTTCAACAAGCTCGGCCGGGCGATGGACCTGGCCAACGACAACGACGACGAGGACGCGCCGCCGTCCCCGGAGATGATCGGCGTGCTCGAGGAGGTCCTGCGCGAAGACCCGGAGGTCATCGACGCCTGGTTCACCCTCGGCACGCACTACCTCCGGCACCGCGAGCCGCGCAAGGCCATCGAGTACTTCCAGAAGACGCTGAGCCTCAAGCCGGACTACGACCTGGCGGTCATCAACCTCGCCCGCGCCTACCGGGCGCTCGGCGACGACGACGCCGCGCTGGCGGGATTCGAGCGGTACCTCCAGATCGATCCGCACGACGCGTACGTCCACTACCAGGTGGGGGAACTCTGGCTGGATCGCGGCGACCACGGCAGGGCAGAGGCGGCCTTCCGGAAGGCGATCGAACTCGACCCGCAGGTGGCGGCGCGCGAAGAACGCGCTCGGGGTGATCGCGCTCGAGCGTGGCGACATGGCCACCGCGGAACGCCTGGTTCGCGAGGCGCTCGCCGCCAAGCCCACCGTTCGCCTGGCGCACTTCAACCTCGCGCTCCTGGCCGAACGGCGGGGAGACGTCGCCGGCGCGGAGCGCGAGTACATCGAGGAACTCAAGCAGCACCCCGAGAGCTACAAGGCCGCCTTCAACCTCTCGATCCTGTACGAGCAGGCCGGGGACCGCGAGGGACAGATCGAGGCGCTGAAGCAGTCGATCGCCAGCAACCCGCGCTTTGCCGAGGGGCACTTCTACCTGGCCAAGGCGTACCTCGATTCGGGCTCGAACCTCGGCGAGGCGGTCCGGGTGGCGCGCAAGGGCCTGGAGATCGCCCCGCAGTCCGAATACGCGGCCCTCGGCCACTATGTGCTTGCCGATGTCTTCAACCGGCAGGGGCGCGCGCGGGAGGCCGCCGAGCAGGTCGCGCTCGGGCGGGCGGCGGAGGCGCAGGCGGGGGAAAGGGCGGAAGGTAAGAAGGCCGGGAGAACCGCGCGTCCTCCCGGCCTTGACTCGAGCCAGCGGTCCTGGCCCCTGGCTCCTAGCTCGTCCCTAGAACGACCACCTCGCCCCGAACGTGATCTGCCTGGGGTTCTGCACCGAGATGGGTGCTCCGTACAGCACCGTCTCTCCGCCGATCTCCGTGCTCGGGTAACGGGTGTTCCGGGACATGACGCCCGCCCTGTTGGTCAGGTTGTTGGCGTCCATGTACACCCCGAACCGGTGGCCGGCCCAATTGATCACCTTCTCGGCCCGCAGATCGACCACGTGGGAGAAGTCGTTGCGCTCGCTGCCGCGCGACAACAGGTAGATGCGCCGGCGGCTCGAGCCGACGACGTTCAGCGCCGACTGCCCGAGCTGAGCGTACGGCGTGTACGGGAAGCCGCTCATGCCCGTGTAGGACAGCCCGAACATGACGTCGACGACCGGCACCCGGTACGACGCGTGAACCTTGATCTCGTGCGTACGCGAGTTGCTCAGCTCGCCCGAGTTGTTGACGATGCCCTGGTTCGGCGACATCCAGCGGGTCCCGCCGAGCCAGTCGCCCCACCCGCTGTTGTCCATGTTCCCCTCGGCTTTCGAGAGGACGTAGGACGCCTGGAACCCGAGGTTGCCCCTGAAGCTCTTGGTCAGGACGAGCATCAGGGCCTTGTAGTCCCGTTTCGGGTCGGCGGTCGCGATCGTGCTTCCATCGAGGGCCATGAACTTGTAGCCCTTGATGTTCTGGGTCATGACGCTCGTCGCGGTCTCGTCACGATTCTCCCAGAAGTAGCCGGTGTAGGTCCCGCCCGTGAGACCGTTCGGCAACGTGACCGGGCTCCACACGGCTCCGGGGATCACGTTGTTGATGAAGTTCCCCCACGTCCGGTAGATCCCGCTGACCGTGAAGCGGAGCGACTTCGTGATCTGCTGCTCGAACGACACGTTGAACTCGTCCGTGCTGGGATGCTTGACGTTCTCCGCCATCCCGTACAGGAACCCCGGGGTCAGCACCTCCACGTCGTTGCCAAGCGTGCCGTCCTCGTTGTAGTAGCGGACGCTGTAGTCGGAGACCCCGGGCGGAAGCGAGTACTCGAAGAACCCCGCGGATCCCCCTCGAAGTACCGGCCCCAGAACCCCTTGATCACCGTGTTGCCCTTGCCCGTCAGGTCGTAGGCGGCCCCGACGCGCGGGCCCCACGACGCCTTTGGCTTGTAGACGTCGAAGTCGATGTTGTCGCCCGTGCCACGGATGTGATCCAGGCGCAGGCCGAGGTTCATCGTCAAGCGGCCGACGCTCCACTGGTCCTGGGCGAAGGCGGAGACGCGCTTGTTCTTCGCCGGCAGGTCGTACCAGTAGCTGTACTGCCCGTACGGGACGCCGTAGTAGCTGTAGATGTAGAAGCCCGACGGCCCGTAGGGCTGCGACTGGCTGCGGGCGTGGCTGCGCTCGATCTCGGCGCCGAACTTCAGCGTGTGGCTGCCGAACTTCTGCGCGAACCGCGTGAACGACACGTTCAGCTGGTTCCGGCCGCGGTCGGCGTAGTAGATGCCGCCGCCGCCGCCGCCGTACTCGCCCGTTCCGCCGTCGTAGGTGGGCGGGGCCGGGTTGACGGGGTCGAGGTAGTAGTACCCCGTGTAGCCGGTGAACTTCGCCTCGAGCAGCGAGCTCGCGCCGAACACCTTGCGATACTGCGCGTTCCACACCCACTCCGGCGCGTCCTCCTTCACCGTGGCGTCATAGATCGCCTGGGCCGACGACCACCAGCCTACCCGGCCGTCGACGTTGTACAGGTCGTACTGGCCGCCCAGGATGATGGTGTCGGAGGAGGTTGGCTGCAGGGTCAGCTTGGCGTTGAAGCGCGGGCTGATCTCCGTCCGCTTGTCCAGCGGGCCGCTCGGGTCCTCGTCGCTCGAGTACCGCTGGATGCTGGCGAAGAAGAACGCCCGGTCCTTCTTGATGGGCCCGCCCATCTGGACGGTGTAGTCGGAGAGCTTCTTCAGGACGTCGCCGCCCTCGCCGAGGCTCGGGTTCTGGGCCACGATCTCGTCGGTCACGTTGGTGGCGGCCAGGCTCCCCTTCGTGTACCGCATCGAGAAGAGGCCCGAGAACATGTTGCCGCCGGACTTGGTGATCGTGTTCACGACGGCGCCGCTGAAGCCGCCGTACTCGGCCGGCACGCCCAGGCCGCCGATCTGGATGTCCTCGATCAGGTTCTGGTTGAAGAAGGTCCAGGCCGACCCGCCCTCGGGGTCGCGGGTGTCCACGCCGTCGAGCAGCAGTGCGTTCCCGTATCCCTCCTGGCCTCCGAAGGCCGACTCGTCGTTGACTCCCGGGGCGGCGTTCATCAGGCCGGTCGCCGTGGAGTCGTAGAGGGCGATCGAGGAGAGAAGCTCGCCGCTCACGTTGGTGCTGGTCGCCGAGCTCTTCACGTCGACCGTCGACGCCGTGCCGGTGACCTCGACCGTCTCGGCCAGGCCGCCCACCTTCAGCGAGAAGTCGACCGAGAGCGTCCTGCCCATCGTGATGACGACGGTGTCCTCCTGCGGTGTGAAGCCGGACAGTTCGGCCTTGAGGGCGTAGCTTGCCGGCTGCACGCCGACGAACCGGTAGTTGCCCTCGCCGTCGCTCACGGCCGTCTGAACCCCGCGGGGGCCGGTCAGCGTGACGGTGACGCCGGGAAGGACGGCGCCCTGCTGGTCCATCACCTTGCCAAGGACGGTGCCCGTCTGGGTCTGCGCCGAGGCGCTGCCCGCCGCGGCGAGCGCCAGCAGCAGGAGGGCGGTGACGAGGCATGAAATGCGTTTCATGGTCACTTCTCCTACTTCTTGGCCGGCGAGGTGATGCGGTCGTTCGAGGTCGAGTAGACCGCGTACCCGACGCCGGCCGCGAGGGTGATCAGCGCCACGATGCCGATCGGCTTCTTGAAGAACGAAACCGACCCCGCATCAGCGGGACCGCTTTGTGCTGCAGATGCAGCGGTAGCCGCGAGCGGCTCACTCTGCGCGATGGCCTCCGCCGAAACCCGGATGCCTGGCGCAGCCGTCCCTGGGCCCTGGCCCGCCGCAAAGGCGGGCATGGGCAGGAGGGCGATGATCGCCGCGAGCGCTAGCGCCCGACCGAGGCGACATCGCCTGAGGGAAACCTTCATGGATCCTCCTCTACTCTGTCCAACGTTAGGAGACCAGCACGGGAGCTCCCAAAACTGGCGCCATTCTGCGCCAGGACGAGCCGGACGATCAAGCAGGATGGGGCCCGCCTGCCTTCATGGAACATCATGGTAGTCCAAATAGCCTGCCAACTCGTGGGTTTCGATCGGTGCCGTTTTACGTAGGGTTTCTGGTCCCGAGGCAGCCCCGCCCCCCGTGGCGGCGGCCGGAATCCAAGAAGTTGCAGCGATGGCTCCAACCGAGTGGATTGCAGAACGGGTTCTGCATGACCGCGTTCTGCATTGACGGTGGCCGGTGATTCGGGGAGCATGTCCGCGCATGAAGGCCTGGATCGTTCCACCCGGGGATGCGGGCATGCGGCTCGATGCCTGGCTCGCCCGGCAGCCGGAGATCGGCTCGCGGGGGCGCGCGAGCGCGGCGATCGAGCGCGGCAAGGTGTTCCTGAACGCGGAAGCCCAGGACTTCGAGGACGCCGGCGCCCGCCTCGCCCCGGGCGACGAGGTCGGGTACTGGGAGGATCGCCCGGGCTCGGCCCGCACCCCCTCCCGCGACGTCGTCTCGGCGCGCGCCGGCCTCCACGTCGTCCACGAGGACGAGGCCGTCATCGCGGTGGACAAGCTGCCAGGCTGGCTCGTCGAGCCGCTGCCCGGCGAAGAGATGAGCGAGGTGACCCTGCTCGATCTCCTGCGCGACCGCCTGCGAGGGGCGAAGCGGCGCCCGTTCGTCGTCCACCGCATCGACCGCGACACCAGCGGGCTGGTGCTGTTCGCCCTGACGCCCGCGGCGCGCGACGACCTCAAGCGCCAGTTCGAGCGCCGGACTCCCGAACGGATCTATGTCGCGGTGGTGCACGGCCGGGTGGCACCCCCGGCTGGAACGTGGCGCGATCTCCTGGCCTGGGACAAGCAGCGGCTGATCCAGCGACGCGCGCATGCCCGCGAGGAGCGCGCCCGGGAGGCGGTCGCGCGCTACCGCGTGCTCGAGCAGCACCCGGCCGGCGCGGTCGTCGAGGTGTCCCTCATCACCGGCAAGCGCAACCAGATCCGCGTGCAGGCCGGGCTGCGCGGCCACCCGCTGGTGGGGGAGCGGCTCTACGCGTTCGGGCAGGCCCCGCCGCTGAACCGGGAGCTCTCGTTCGGCCGCCAGGCGCTCCATGCCGCCAGCCTCGGCTTCCGCCACCCGGCGGCCGGCCGCCCCATCCGGCTCGACGCCCCGCTCCCGGACGACATGCGGGAGCTGATCGAGAGACTTCGAACCTCGTAGCGGATCGCGCGGCAGGGGAGAGCTGACAGGGGATCACGGCGCCTCATGTGAGGTACACTGTGCCGTGCCTTCACGACAGATCCTGATGATCGCCTCCGAGGCGGTCCCCTTCGCCAAGACCGGCGGCCTTGGTGACGTGGCCGGCGCCCTGCCGGCGGCGCTGGCCAGGCTGGGCTACGGGGTGACGCTGGTCGTGCCGCGCTATCGCGGGGTCGCGGGCGGCACGCCGGTCACCCGCTTCCCGATCACACTCGGCGGCCGCACCCTCGAGGTCTGCTTCGTCGAGCACCCCCTTGCTCCCGGCGCCCGAGCGGTGCTGGTCGACTGCCCCGAGTTGTTCGACCGCCCCGAGCTGTACGGGGCGGGCAACGCGGACTACCCGGACAACGCCTTTCGCTTCGCCGCCTTCACTCGTGCGGCCCTCGAGTTCGCCGGCCGCCAGGACGTCCGGCCCGACATCGTGCACGCGCACGACTGGCAGGCGGGGCTGGCGCCGGTCTACCTGCGCAGCGTCTACGCGACCCATCCCGAGCTGTCCGGGGCCGCCCTGGTGTTCACGATCCACAACCTCGCGTACCAGGGACTGTTCCCGCCGCACTGGATGCCGGCGCTCGACCTCGGGTGGGACCTGTTCGGCATCGACGGGCTGGAGTTCTGGGGAAAGGTCAGCTTCCTCAAGGCCGGCGTCAACTTCAGCGACGTCATCACGACCGTGAGTGCCCGCTACGCGAAGGAGATCCAGACGCCGGAGTACGGGTTCGGGTTCGACGGGATCCTGAGGCGGCGAGCCGATCGGCTGGTGGGGATCCTGAACGGCATCGACACGTCCGCGTGGGACCCGGCCTCGGACCCCCATCTGCCCGAACCGTACGACGCCGACCGGCTCGACCGGAAGCCGGCGTCGAAGCGGGCGCTGCTCGAGGCGGTCGGACTGCCCGTCGATTCGGAGGCCATGACCCGGCCGCTGGTCGGGATGGTATCGCGCCTGGTGGACCAGAAGGGCTTCGACCTGCTCGCGCTGCTCGGCGAGCGGCTGCTCGCGCTCGACGCGGCATTCGTGCTGCTGGGCAACGGCGAGTCGCGCTACCAGGACCAGTGGCAGGGCCTCAGCGCGCGGGCGCCGGGGCGTGTGGCGGTGCGCATCGGGTTCGACGAGCCCCTGGCCCACCTCATCGAGGCGGGGGCCGACCTCTTCCTGATGCCCTCGCGCTTCGAGCCGTGCGGCCTGAACCAGATGTACAGCCTGCGGTACGGGACGGTCCCGGTGGTGCGGGCCACCGGGGGGCTGGATGACACGATCGTGAACTGGAGCCCGCGCACCGGGCGCGGGACGGGGTTCAAGTTCAGCGAGGCGTCGCCCGAGGCGCTGCTGGCGGCCCTGCGCAAGGCGCTCGAGGTGTACCGGGACCGGTCGGCCTGGCGTTCCCTCCAATTGCAGGGCATGGCCTGCGACTACTCGTGGGACGCCTCGGCCCGGCACTATGGCAAGGTGTACCAGAACGCGATCCGGGCGCGCGCCCGGCGGCCGTAACCTCGGGCGCCCCGGGCGAATCCCTTCTACAGAATCGATCTTCGCGAGGAGCACTCATCCATGGCAGCAGCCGCGATCCAGCAGGTGACCGACAGCACGTTCGAGCAGCTCGTCAAGTCCTCGACCCCGACTCTCGTCGACTTCTGGGCGGAGTGGTGCATGCCGTGCCGGCGCATCGCCCCGGTTGTGGACGCGCTGGCCGCCGAGTACGCCGGGCGGCTCAACGTGGCCAAGATGAACGTGGACGAGAACCAGGACGTGCCCATCCGGTTCGGCATCCAGAGCATCCCGACGCTGATGCTCTTCAAGGACGGCACCCTGGTGGACATGCACGTCGGCGCCACCGACAGAGACGTGCTGCGCAAGATGGTGGACAAGCACCTCAAGTAACGACCGAACAGGGCCTATGAGCGAAGTGCGCGAGGTCGTCATCATCGGGTCGGGTCCGGCGGGACTGACCGCCGCCGTCTACTCGGCGCGGGCCAACCTGCGTCCGCTGCTGATCGAGGGGGCGACGGCGGGCGGCCAGCTGATGCTGACGACCACCGTGGAGAACTACCCCGGGTTCACCGATGGCATCCTCGGGCCCGAGCTGATCGGCTCGATGCGCAACCAGGCCGAACGCTTCGGGACGGAGTTCGTGCAGGCCAACGTCGAGTCGGTCGACCTGTCGTCCAGGCCGTTCGTGGTGAGGGCGGAAGGGGAGGAGCACCGGGCGAAGGCGCTGATCATCGCCACCGGCGCATCCGCCCGCCTGCTCGGCCTGCCCTCCGAGCGCCACCTGATGGGCCACGGCGTCTCCACGTGCGCGACCTGCGACGGCTTCTTCTTCCGCGGCAAGCCGATCGCCGTGATCGGCGGCGGCGACTCGGCGGTCGAGGAGGCGATCTTCCTCACGCGGTTCGCCTCGAAGGTGACGGTGGTCCACCGCCGCAACGCGCTGCGGGCGTCGAAGATCATGCAGGACAAGGCCTTCGCCAACCCGAAGATCGAGTTCCGCTGGAACTCGATGGTCGAGGAGGTGACCGACGTCACGCGCGGCACGGTCTCGAGCCTGATCCTGCGCGACGTGCTGACCGGCGACCGGAGTGAGCTCTGCGTGGCCGGAGTGTTCGTGGCGATCGGCCACACCCCGAACACGTCGCTCTTCGCGGGGCAGCTCGAGGTGGACGCCAACCGCTACCTGGTCACCCGGAACGGCGCCCGCACCAACGTGCCCGGCGTCTTCGCCTGCGGCGACGTGCAGGACCCGGTCTACCGCCAGGCGATCACCGCGGCCGGCTCGGGATGCCAGGCTGCCCTCGACGCGGAGCGGTACCTGGAGCACGCGGGGGAGCCGACGGTGGACCTGCAGAGGTCCGATCAGTCGATCCACCCCCCTCCCACCACGTCGTCCCCCTCGTAGAAGACGGCGGCCTGGCCTGGGGTGATCGCCGCCTGGGGCTCGTCGAACTCCACGCGGGCGCGCCCATCCGGCTCCGCGCCCACGAGGGCGGGGGCGGCTTGGTGTCGCGAGCGGATCTGGACGTGGAGTCTCCGGGCCGCAGCAGGCGGCTCGCCCGCGATCCAGTTGACACGCGCGGCGGTGAGCGACCGGCGCTCGAGGGCCGCGCGCGGCCCCACCGTCACCCGCCCCGTCTGCCGCGACACCTCCAGCACGTACAGGGGAACCCCCGCGGAGAGGTTGAGCCCCTTTCGCTGGCCCACGGTGAAACGGTGGATGCCACCGTGCCGGGCGAGGACCCGGCCCTCCCGATCCACGATCTCGCCGCCAGCCACGGCGGGAGCGGCTCGCTCGACCACGGCGGCGTAGTCGCCTCCGGTGACGAAGCAGATCTCCTGGCTGTCGCGCTTGTCCGCCACCGCGAGGCCCCGTGCCCGGGCGATCTCGCGCACCTGCGGCTTCGTGAGGGCCCCGAGCGGGAACATGGCGCGCGCGAGCTGTGCCTGCGTCAGGCCGAACAGGAAATAGGACTGGTCCTTGGCCGTATCCCGTCCGCGCCGCAGGCGCCAGCCGCCGCTCTCGGCCGTCTCGACGCGCGCGTAGTGCCCGGTCGCCACCGCGACCGCCCCGAACCCCTCGGCCCGGTCCACCAGCTCGGCGAACTTCAGGTCTGTATTGCAGTGGGCGCAGGGCAGCGGCGTGCGGCCACCCAGGTACTCCCTGACGAAGTCGTCGATGACGGTCTCCTGGAAGCGCCGCTGGAGGTTGAGGATGTAGTGGGGGATCCCGAGCGCGGCGGCGACGCGGCGGGCGTCCTGCAGGTCGTCGAGCGTGCAGCACGAGCCGAAGCCCGTCGCCCCCTCGCGCTGGTCGTACACCTGCATCGACACGCCGACCACCTCGAAGCCCTGCTCGACGAGCAGGGCCGCGGCGACCGACGAATCCACGCCGCCCGACATGGCGGCCACTATCCGGGGCATGACGTCACAACTGTCGAATCCGTGCGACGACCCTCGGCAGCACCTCGAGCACCCGGTCGATCTCCTGGTCGGTCGTCTCGGGCCCGAGGCTGAACCGGATCGCGCTCTGCACGCGGCCGGCCGGCAGCCCCATCGCCCGCAGCACGTGCGACGGTTCGAGCGTCCCCGACGAGCAGGCCGCCCCGGTCGAGACCGCGATCCCTTCCAGGTCGAGCGCGATGAGCAGCGATTCGGCCTCGATCCCCGGGAAGCTGATGTTGGTCGTGTTCGGGACGCGTTCGGCGCCGCCGCCGTTGACCGCGCTTCCGGGAACCGCGGCCAGGACGCCCTGCTCGAGCCGGTCGCGCCGCGCCCGCACCACCCGCCGCCCCTCCCGGCTCGAGCCTGCGAGGGTGGCGGCAACGCCGAACCCCGCGATGGCCGGGACGTTCTCGGTCCCCGGCCGCCGGTTGCGCTCCTGGCGGCCACCCGTCAGCACGCTGGCCATCGGAATCCCGCGCCGGATCCAGAGCGCCCCGGCGCCCTTGGGACCGCCGAACTTGTGGGCCGTCAACGTCAGCAGGTCCACGCCCAGCTCGCGCACGTCCACGTCGATCTTGCCGATGGCCTGCACGGCGTCGGTGTGGAGGATTGCCCCTGCCGCGTGGGCCAGCGCGGCCAGCGCGGCGACGGGCTGGACGACCCCCGTCTCGTTGTTCGCCAGCATGATCGACACCAGCGCCACGTCGAGACCCAGGTGCCGCGAGAGCGCCTCGGGTGTGACGACCCCCTGGTGGGTCGCCGGCACGATTGTCACCGGCCAGCCCCGCCGCTGCAGCGCCAGCGCGGTGTTGAGGACCGCCTCGTGTTCGACGGCACCGACGACCAGGCGGCGCCGGTTCGCGGGCGCCGCCTCGAGGGCTCCACGGACGGCCAGGTTGTCCGACTCGGTCCCGCCCGAGGTGAAGATCACTTGCCCGGGCTCGGCACCGATGAGGGCGGCGACCGCCACCCGCGCCTCGTCGAGGGCGCGGCGCGCCCGCTGCCCGGCGGCATGCAGGCTGGACGGGTTGCCGAAGGTGCCGCGCAGCGCCGACGCCACGGCTTCGGCGGCGGCCGGGACGACGGGGGTCGTGGCGTTGTAGTCGAGGTAGACGGGCACCATGGGCATGCGAGGCCTCGCCCTATTATCGCGGCCCGGCGCTGGGCTGGACAAGGCTCGCGCCGATACATATACTGGCGGGGCTTTTCAAGCCACCTCAGCACAGGTTAGGCTGCCATCCCGGGTGCCCCGTCCCGCTGCCCGTTCCAGCAGTGTGGGAGTTCGGAGGAAACAAGCGATGTGGAAGCGTGATGAGAGCGTGCGACCGCCGGCCGGCCGCGACGCGGGGAGCGTGCAACCGCCCACCCCACCGGCAGCAATCCCCGGCGCTCCGGCGCAGGGGGCGGACATCGAGGGCAGACGCCACATGGAAACGAGAGACGTCGTGAACATTGGGAAGTCGGTCGTCATCAAAGGCGAGCTCAACGGCAGCGAGGACCTGACCGTCGAGGGGCACGTCGAAGGGCGGATCGAGCTGAAGGACCACATCCTGACGATCGGCCCGCACGGACGAATCAAGGCCGAGATCCACGCCAAGTCGGTGATCATCCTCGGCGAGGTGACGGGCAACATCAGCGCCGGCGAGAAGGTCGACATCCGCGACAACGGCTCGGTGGACGGCGACATCGTCGCCCCGCGCGTCGCGATCGCGGAGGGCGCCCACTTCCGCGGCAGCGTCGACATGCAGCGCAAGGCCGTGCCGGCCACGACGCCGCCGGGGCCGGCGCCGAAGGTCGAGGCCAAGCCCGTGGCGCCGCCCGTCGTCGCGCCGGCCGCGCCTTCCAAGGCCGGCGTCTAGCGCTCCACTTGGTCCGTACTTGGCGGCCCGGTTGGCCGGCCGGTCCTCCGGCCGGCGGCCGGGCCGGTCAGCTCCACGATGTGAGGCATTCCCGTGTCGGGTGGTGGGAAAGTGACGGGTTTCCTGTCGCGTTTCGGCCAGCGCCGCTCGTCCGACCCCGACGATCCGCCGGAGCCCGCGGGCGCCGAGGACGTGGTGGTCGGGACCAAGGCGCTCCGGAAGTTCATCTCGTACCTGAGAACACGGCCGACGCCCGTCTTGCTCGACCTGGGACCGGTCGTCGGCTCCAATATCAGCTTCTTCGGCGAACAGATCGGCTGCAAGATCTTCGTCGAGGACCTGTTCAGCGACATCGACCGCCACCAGAAGGATGGCCGGGCGGCGGAGCTTCCGGCGTTCATCGCCAAGCGTTTTCCGCAGGCCTCGGGCAGCGTGGACGGCGTGCTGTGCTGGGACTTGTTCGACTTCCTGGACCGGCCCTCCGCGCAGGCAGCCGCCACCCAGTTGTCCCGCGTGCTGGCGGTCAACGGCGCGCTGTTCGGGTTCTTCGGGATGACGCGCCCCTCCGAGGTGCGCCTGACCAAGTTCCTGGTCGTCGACGACATGAACCTCCGGCACCGGCCGTACTCCAGCCCGCGGATGCGCCAGGCGGTGCTCCAGAACCGTGACATCACGCGGCTGTTCGAGCCGCTGCGCGTCTCGGACTCCTTCCTCTTGAAGAACAACGTCCGCGAGATCCTCTTCCGCAAGCCCGATTACACGACGGGGCAGTAGAACGGGCGTCTCGCCCCTGACGGGGCTCGGGGCGCCTTGAGCGAGGTCGAAGCGCCTGTCCGCGCCCAGTAGGACAAGCGAGGAGGCCGGTCGTACTGGAAGTGCGAGTTAGAATACCGGTGGGGCACTGTTTCGCCGCCCGTCTTCCGGGCGGCCTGGAAGGCGGCAATGCGTCCTATCGTGGCGCTCCTCACCGATTTCGGCCTCCGCGATCACTACGCGGGGACGATGAAGGGGGTCATCCTCGGAATCTGCCCCGAGGCGGCCCTCGTGGACATCTCGCACGACGTCCCGCCTCACGACCTCCGCACCGCGTCCCTCGAACTGGCCGCCAGCTACAAGTACTTTCCTCCGGGCACGGTCTTCCTCGTCGTGGTCGACCCGGGCGTCGGCTCGGGGCGCCGGCCGCTGGCGGCCGAGGCCGGCGACTATCGGTTCGTCGCCCCCGACAACGGCGTGCTGACCGCCGCCTTCAAGGAGACGCCGCCCCGGCGGGTCGTCGAGCTGACCGAGCGGCGCTACAGCCGGCCGACCGTCAGCCGCACCTTCGAGGGGCGCGACCGTTTCGCCCCGGCCGCCGCCTGGCTGGCCAAGGGGGTCGAGGTGCGGGCGCTCGGCCGGCCGCTGGCCGACTACACGCTGCTGGCGATCCCGGACGCCGAGGTTGGCACCGAGCAGATCCTCGGCGCCGTGCTCCGCGTGGATCGCTTCGGCAACCTGATCACCAACATCGACCGGCGGTCGTTCGACCGCCTGGCGCGACTCGGCGGGCGGCTGCACATCCGCGTCGGCCAGGCGGAAGTCGGTCGGCTCGTGAGCACCTACGCCGAAGTGCCCGCCGGAGAAGTGGCCGGGCTGTTCGGCAGCAGCGATCACCTCGAACTCGCGGCCAACAGCGCCAGCGCCGCCGCGCTGCTGACCGCCGGGATCGACACGGTCGTCACCATCCGTCGGGCCGAAGAGGGGCAGGGCTGAGATGAACTTCGACCTGGGCGAGGAGCACCTGCTGCTGGAGCAGTCGGTCCGCGAGTGGGCTGGCCGTGCCGTGGCCCCCCGCATCCGCGAGCTGGATCGCGAGCACCGGTTCGACCCGGCCATCCTGTCGCAGATGGCGGAGCTGGGACTGCTGGGCGTCTCGGTGCCGGCCGCGTACGGCGGCGCCGGGACCGACTACATCAGCCTCGGCGTCGCCAGCGAGGAACTGGAATACGTCGACACGTCGCTCCGCGTGATCCTGTCGGTGCACGTCGGTCTCAACAGCCTCACGCTGCTCGCCTGGGGCTCGGAATCCCAGAAACAGCGCTACCTGGTGCCCCAGGCGCAGGGGCGGGCCATCGCGACCTTCGGCCTGACCGAGCCGTCGGCGGGCAGCGACGTGCGCGGCATCCAGAGCGTCGCCGTGCACCGGGGTGACCGGTACGTGCTCTCCGGCGAGAAGCAGTGGATCTCGCTGGCCGACGTCGCCGACCACTTCCTCGTCTTCGCCTGGACGGACCTCGAGAAGAAGAAGCGGCGCGACCCCTCGGGGCTGACGGCGTTCATCGTCGAGCGCGCTTTCCCGGGATTCTCGAGCGGGACGCTGAAGGAGAAATGGGGCATCCTCGCCGGCAACACCGGCTTCTTCAGGATGGAGGAGGTCGAGGTGCCCGAGGACAATGTGGTGGGGCGGCCGGGCGAGGGGTTCAAGATCGCCATGTTCGCGCTCGACCAGGGGCGTTACACGGTGGCGGCCGGGGCGACGGGGTTGATTCGCGCGTGCCGGGACGCGTCGGTGAAGTACGCCAAGGAGCGGCGCGCCTTCGGCGTCGAGATCGGGCAGCACCAGCTGGTGAAGGCGATGATCGCCGGCATGGAGTCGGACTACCAGGCGGCCCGGCTGCTGTGGCTGCGCGCCGGGTGGCTGAAGAACCTCGGGCGGCGCAGCACGCGCGAGACGAGCCTGGCCAAGTGGTTCGCGACCGTGGCCTCCGAGCGGGCCGCGGGCGACGCCGTGCAGGTGCACGGGGCGAACGGCTACTCGGACGACTACCCGGTCGGGCGCTTCTACCGCAACTGCAAGGGGGCGGTCATCTACGAGGGCACGCGCGAGATTCACCAGGTGATGCAGGCCGACTACCTGCTCGGCTATCGCGAGGACCGGCCCACGCGCTGCAGCCTTCCGCCCGCCGAGTAGCGCCGGCCCGTGCCGGCTTCGAAGGAGATCCGTGGTCACCAGCCTCTCCCTCGAGTTCCTCAGGGTCGTCGAGCGCGCGGCCATCGCCTGCGCGCACACCATGGGCCAGGGCGACCGTCCCGGCTCGGACCGCGCCGCCGTCGAGGCGATGCGTCGCGACCTGGACGCGCTGTCGATGGACGGCACCATCGTCATCGGCGAGGGCGAGCGCGACGAGGCGCCGATGCTGTACATCGGCGAGCGCGTCGGCCAGGCGCACCTGCAGCAGGCGCCGGCCGGCACGTTCCCGAAGGTCGACATCGCGGTCGACCCCCTCGAGGGCACGAACCTGTGCGCGGTCGGCATGCCCGGGGCCATCTCCGTGCTGGCCGCCTCGGGGCCCGGCGGCCTGCTCCACGCGCCCGATCTCTACATGGAGAAGCTGGTCGTCGGGCCGAGGTCGAAGCACGCGGTGGACCTCGACGCCCCCGTCGCCGACAACCTGGAGGCGATCGCGCGCTGTCTGGAGCGCGAGGTGGGCGACCTGGTGGTGGTGGTGATGGACCGCCCGCGCCACGAGCGGCTGATTGGCGATATTCGCCGCACGGGAGCGCGCATCCGCCTCATCACCGATGGCGACCTCTCGGCCGGGATCGCCGCCGCCGTCGTCGGAAGCGGCGTGCACGCGGTGATGGGCATCGGCGGCGCGCCCGAGGGAGTCCTCACCGCCGCCGCGATGCGTTGCCTGAACGGCGAGATCCTCGGCCGCCTCGTGATCCGCAAGCCGGAAGACGAGCGCCGCTGCCGCGAGATGGGCATCGCGGACGTGCGCCGCGTCTACCGGGCGGCGGACCTCGCGCCCGGCTCCGGCGTGATCTTCGCCGCCACCGGGGTCACCGACAGCACCCTCATGCGGGGCGTGCGGTTCTTCGGCGACGGCATCCGCACCAGCTCGCTGGTGATGCAGACCGAGCCTCACCTGATTCGCTTCATCGACAGCATCTACGTGCAGGACGGCCAGGACGTCCGCATCCGCTTCTGACGCGCCCCACGCCTCGGCCGGTGGATGCGATAATAGCGGCGTGCGCAGGTGGACGGTCGACCCGCGGCATCCCGACGAGACGCTGCTCGCCATTGCGGCGGAGGTGATTCGCGGCGGGGGAGTCGTCATCTACCCGACCGACACCTTGTACGGCCTCGCGGCGGACCCGCGCGACCCGCGCGCCGTGGAGAGGGTCTTCGCGATCAAGCGACGCGCCGCCAGTGAGCCGCTGCCGCTGATCGCGGCGGGCGTCGAGGACGCGGCGATGTTCGGGCGCCTGACGCCGCTCGCGCGACGCCTGGCGGCCGCCTTCTGGCCCGGCCCGCTGACGCTGGTGCTCGCGGACGCGGGCCTGGTGACGCCCGCCGCTCATGCCGGGACGCGGGCCGTGGCGATCCGGGTGCCAGCCAGCGCGATTGCCGTCGGCCTGGCCCGGCTGTCGGGCGGCGCGGTGACCTCCACCAGTGCCAACCGATCGGGCGCTCCGGCACCGGCGTCGGCGCGCGAGGTGGAAGACGGGCTCGCGGAGGAAGCGGACGGGCTGCTCGACGGCGGCCCGGCGGCCGGCGGGCTGCCCTCGACGATCGTCGACGCGCGGGCGGAGTCGCCGGTCCTCGTGCGGGCCGGCGCGGTCGCGTACGGTCGGATCCTCGGGACGATGGAGCGTCGATGACGCCAGTACGACAGCGCAAGGCGGGGGAGCACGCTGCACTGGTCGGCCTGATCACCGGGCCGATCCGGCGCGTCGAGGCCGAGCGGTCGCTCGACGAGCTGGCCGGCCTGGCCGACGCGGCCGGTGCCGGCGTCGTGCTCCGGGTCCTGCAGGAACGCGAGCGCCCCGATGCGGCCACCTTCCTCGGGCGCGGCAAGCTCGAGGCGCTGGCCGCCGCCTGCGACGAGACCGGCGCGACCCTCGCGATCTTCGACAACGAGCTGACGCCGGCGCAACTGCGGCAGATCGAGAAGCGGCTGCCGGTCAAGGTGATCGACCGCACGCAGCTGATCCTCGACATCTTCGCGGCACGCGCCCGCACGCGCGAAGGCAAGCTGCAGGTGGAGCTGGCGCAGTTGCGCTACCTGATGCCGCGGCTCGCCGGCGGCAGCGAGTGGCTGTCTCGGCTGGGCGGCGGGATCGGCACGCGGGGCCCGGGCGAGACCAAGCTCGAGGTGGATCGCCGGCGCATCCGTCAGCGCATCGCGGGCCTCGGCCGCCAGATCGAAGAGGTTCGCCAGCGGCGGCTGCAGTTGCGCGAACGGCGGCACAAGGCCGCGGTCCCGACCGTTGCCCTGGTCGGCTACACCAACGCCGGCAAGACCACGCTGTTCAACCGCCTCGCCGGCGAGTCGGCCGTCGTCTCCGACGCCCTGTTCGTCACCCTCGACCCGCTGGTGCGCCGCGTCCGGCTGCCCGACCGCCGCGAACTGCTCGTCTCGGACACCGTCGGCTTCATCGATCGCCTGCCGACGACGCTGGTCGCCGCGTTTCGCGCGACGCTCGAGGAAGTGGCGGCGGCGGACCTGCTGCTCCACGTCATCGACGCCGCCGCGCCCGGCCGGGACCGGCGCATCGCCGCCGTCCGCCACACGCTCGAGGACGTGGGGGCCGCCAAGGTGCCGGCTCTCGACGTGTTCAACAAGGGCGACCTCCTGGAGCCGGTCGAACGCGAGCGGCTGCT
Organism: uncultured Acidobacteriota bacterium; assembly: GCA_963813585.1. GTDB lineage: Bacteria > Acidobacteriota > Vicinamibacteria > Vicinamibacterales > Fen-181 > JARKSS01. The sequence continues at coordinate 3,310,127 of CAWEZL010000001.1, read as the reverse complement.
GCGGCAGGAACCGGACGCCCTATGCATTTCCGCCGCCACCGGCGAGGGGCGCGACGGCCTGCTGGACGCGATCACGTCCCGACTCGCGCTCGACGTCCGCCGGCTGGTGGTGCACGTCGATCCGGCGAACGAAGCCGACCGGCGCCGCCTCGCGGACATCTACCGGTTCGGCCGCGTGCACCAGCACGTGGAGCACGACGGCCGGGTCACGGTCGAGGCGGACGTGCCCGGCCGCCTCTGGTCGCGACTCGCCACGGGAGGGTCCGCCGATGCGTGATCGCCGCCCGGGACCCGGCTGGATGCTCCACCGCGCGGTCGCGGTCATCACCTGCGCCGCGTCGATCGCCGCCTGCGCACCGAAGCTGGCACCGCCCCCGAGGGTGGGCACGCCCGCCCATCCCGACTACGTGTACCCGGAGGTGCCGGCGACCTTGACCGGACCCGGGCCGACGCTCCGGCTCGAACGCGGCTGGGCGTTCCTGCAGGCCGGCGACCCGGAGACTGCGCAGCGCGAGTTCGAGGCGGCGCTCGAGGCCGACCCCCGCTTCTACCCGGCGGATGCGGGAATGGCCTATGCGCGCCTGGCTGCCGGCGACCCGGCGGGGGCCGAGGCGGGGTTCGGCCGGGCGCTGGCACAGAACGCCGGGTACGTTCCGGCCCTCGTCGGCCGGGGGGACACGCTGCTGGCCCTCGGCCGCGCCGCCCAGGCGGCTGCCGCCTACGAGGCGGCGCTGGCCGCGAAGCCCGACCTCGGCGACGTGCGGCGGCGACTGGAGACGATCTCGTTCCGCAGCCAGCAGGCCGCGCTGCAGTCGGCCCGCGAGGCGGCGGCGGGGGGGCGGCACGCCGACGCGGTCGAGGCCTACGAGCAAGCGATCGCCAGCTCGCCCGATAGCGCGTTCCTCTACCGGGAGCTGGCGGTCGTCGAGCGCCGGCAGGGCGACCGGACGCGGGCGCTCGAGCACCTGCGCCGCGCCGCCGACCTGGACCCCGGTGACCGTCAGGCCTGGCTCTTCATCGGGGATCTGCTGGTCGAGGCGCGCGACTTCGCCGGGGGGGTGGCCGCCTACGAGGAGGCGGCCGCACTCGATGCGGGCAGCGACGTGGGCGAACGCCTCGAGACCGCCCGCCGCGGCCTGGCGCTGTCGCGCCTCCCGCGCGAGTACGCCGAAATCGCCGAGGAGCCGATCCTCACGCGCGGGCAGCTCGCCGCGCTGATCGGCGTCCGCCTCGCCGACCTCGTGGAGGCCCACCAGCGCCGCGCGGCGGTCGTCCTGACGGACACGCGGGGCCACTGGGCCGCCCCCTGGGTGCTCGGCGTCGTGCGCGCGGGCATCATGGACGGATACCCGAACCACATGTTCGGGCCGCGCGTGCCGGTGCGGCGGCTCGACGTCGCCCGCGCCGTCCGCCGCGTCCTCGACCTGGTCGCCCTGCGGCGCCCCGCCCTCGCGCAGCAGTGGGGCGCCGCCCGGCCGGCGATCGCGGACGTGCCGTTCTCGCACCTCGGGTATCCGGCCGCGTCGGTGGCGGTCGCCTCGGGGGTGATGCGGCTTCAGGAAGGGACCTTCGGGCCGACGCAGCCGTTGAGCGGCGCGGAGGCCATCGCCATCATCGGTCGACTCGAGGAACTCGCGCGATGACGACCCGGCTGACCCTGGCGAACCAGATCACGCTGCTGCGGATGTTCCTGATCCCGGCGTTCGTCATCCTGTTGATGTACGACCTGCCCGGCTGGGCCCTGCTGGTCTTCATGGCCGCCGGCGTCACCGACGCGCTCGACGGCATCGTCGCCCGCCTCGCGCACCAGCGCACGAGCCTCGGGGCCTGGCTCGACCCGATGGCCGACAAGCTCCTGCTCGTGACGACCTTCGTTGTCCTGACCCTGCCCGGCACACACCTGGTCAACCGATTCCCGCTGTGGCTGACCGTGCTCGTCATCAGTCGCGACGTGCTGATCGTCCTCACCGTCGCGGTCGTGAGCATGGTGATGGGGGCCCGCACGTTCCGCCCCTCGATCTGGGGCAAGGCGGCCACCGCGATCTACCTGGTGAGCTGCGTCGTCCTCATGTGGTTCAACTTCCTCGGGCGGACATCGGCCCTGGTCGACTTCGCGGTCTGGCTGTCGCTCGCCATCACGCTGGTCTCGGGCTTCCACTACATCTGCCACGCGGCCAGGATCATCAACGAGCCGGGCAGAAAGTAGCGGAGGGTGCTGACCGCCGTGTCAGCGGATCTTCTTCCTGAAGTACTCGATCGTTGCCGCGAGGCCGTCCTCGAGGAGAACCTTCGGCTCCCAGCCGAGGAGGGTGCGGGCGCGGGTGATGTCGGGCTGGCGCACCTTCGGGTCGTCGGTGGGGAGCGGCCCGAAGACGATCCGGCTGCGCGAGCCGGTCATGCGGATGATCGTCTCGGCGATTTCCAGCAGCGTCATTTCGTGCGGGTTGCCGACGTTCACCGGCTCGTTCTCGCCGGACCGCATCAGGCGGACGACCCCGTCCACCAGGTCGGTGATGTAGGTGAAGCTGCGGGTCTGCTTGCCGTCGCCGAAGATCGTCAGGTCCTCGCCGCGCAGCGCCTGCGAGATGAACGTGGGCACGGCGCGCCCGTCGTCGACGCGCATCCGCGGGCCGTAGGTGTTGAAGATCCGGACGATCTTCGCGTCGAGCCCGTGGTAGCGGTGGTAGGCGATCGTCATCGCCTCGGCGAAGCGCTTCGCCTCGTCGTAAACGCCGCGCGGGCCGATCGGGTTGACGTTGCCCCAGTAGCGTCTCGCGCTGCGGGTGCTCGAGCGGGTCGCCGTACACCTCGGAGGTCGAGGCCAGCACGAAGCGGGCGCCCTTCGCCTTGGCCAGGCCCAGGGCCTTGTGCGTGCCGAGCGCGCCGACCTTGAGCGTCGGGATCGGCAGCTCGAGGTAGTCGATCGGGCTGGCCGGGCTCGCCCAGTGCAGCACCACGTCCACCGGGCCGTCGATGTAGATGTAGTTGGTGACGTCGTGCTTGATGAACAGGAAGTCGCGGTTCACCAGGTGCGCGATGTTGGCGATGTCGCCCGTCAGCAGGTTGTCGATCCCGACCACCGCGTAGCCGAGGTCGAGCAGGGTCTCGGCGAGGTGCGAGCCGATGAAGCCGGCTGCTCCCGTGATGACGACGCGTGGTGTGGCCATGGAGCGTTTCAGTAGGCCGGCTTGATCCAGCCGCGGACCAGCGTGAGCCAGAGGATCTTGAAGTCGAGGCGCAGCGACCAGTTCCCGATGTAGTAGAGGTCGTACTCGATGCGCTTCTCGATCGAGGTGTTGCCCGCGCCAGCCGTTCACCTGCGCCCACCCCGTGATGCCGGCCCGCACCTTGTGCCGCAGCATGTACTGCGGGTAGCGCTGCTTGAACTGCTCGACGAAGTACGGCCGCTCGGGCCGCGGGCCGACCAGCGACATGTCGCCCTTGAGCACGTTCCAGATCTGCGGCAGCTCGTCGAAGTCGAAGCGGCGCAGCAGCCGCCCGACCGGCGTGCACCGCGGGTCGTCCTCGGCCGCCCAGATCGGTCCCGTGTCCCGCTCGGCGTCCTCGAACATCGACCGGTACTTGTAGACGGTGAAGGCGCGCCCGTCGAGGCCCATCCGCTCCTGGCGGTAGAACACCGGCCCGGGCGAGGTCATCCGCACCAGCAGGGCGATCACCGCGAGCGGGATCCCCAGCACCAGCAGGGCAAACGCCGAGCAGGCGATGTCGATCGCCCGCTTGAGCGCGCTGTTCAGCCCCTGCAGCGGCACGTCGTTGATGTTGATGATCGGGAGGCCGTCCAGGTCCTCGAGCCGCGCCCGCAGCGCGATGAACTCGAGGAGGTCGGGCACCACCTTCACGTCCACGCCCTCGCGGGCGGCCCCCTCGATCACCTGCACGGTCTTCCCGTGCTCCTCGAGCGGCAGCGTCACGTAGACGTGGTCCACCCGCTCGCGCTGGATGATCTCCGACGACCTCGGCGATCGTCCCGAGCAGCGGCAGGCCCCGATGCCCCAGGTGGTCCCCGCCGGCTCGGTCGTCGATGAACCCGACGATCTGGAACCCCAGCTCGCGGTGGTCGAGGATCCGGTCGACCACCACGCGGCCCAGGTCGCCGGCGCCGGCGATCAGCACCCGCTTCAGGCCGATGCCCGCGCGCCAGCGCCGCTCGAGCAGCCTGGCGGATCATCTCGCGCGACCCGAAGGTCAGCGCGACGTTCAGCAGCAGGAAGACCGCCCAGACGATCTGCGACACCTGGAACGCGCCGACTTCCTTCAGCGCCGCGCTGGCGTAGTAGGCCTGGAAGTACAGCGTGCTGACGACGCCGAAGATCACCGCGATGACGCTGCCGACGAAGACGGCGAAGAAGTCGTCGACGCGCGACCGCCCCCGTCGCAGCCGGTAGAGCCCCTGCAGGTGATAGGCGAAGGGCACGAGGATCGCGATGACCGGGAGGATCCGGAGGTACTGCGCGAACGGCGGGTAGCCCTTGGTGACCGGGACGAGCCCCGTCTCGAAGCGCAAGCACGTAGGCCAGCACGAACGCCGCCGACGCCAGCAGGGCGTCGGAGAGGACGTGGACGGCCGCCAGCAGGCGGTTGTAGCGCTTCACCATGTCGCTCGTGCCGGCCCCAGCCGCCAGCGTCTCGTCTACGATCGCCGCCATGCGCGACACGAACCGCTCGCGGCCGAACGCCTCGGCGTGGCGCCGCAGCGCCGCCGGGTCGAACCGCGTCGCCCGCGCCTGCCGGATGCCGTCGGCCAGCGCCTCGGCCGACCCGGGCGCCACCAGCACCCCGGTCACGCCATCTTCCACCGTCTCGACCGCGCCGCCGACGCCGGCCGCCACCACGGGCCGGCCGCAGGCCTGCGCTTCGACGGGGACGATCCCGAAGTCCTCTTCCCCCGGCAGCAGAACCATGGCGCACGCCCGGTACAGCTCCCGGATTTCCTCGTCGCTCCGCAGCACCCAGCCACTGGACGCCGTGCGCCAGCCCGGGCCCGCAGCCGTCGCATCTCCGGCCCCTGCCCGACCATGCACAGCGGGATCCCGGCGAGCCGGCAGGCGTCGATGGCGAGGTCGAGCCGCTTGTACGGCACCAGGGCCGACACCACCAGGGCAAACATCTCCGGCCGGCCGGCCGTCGGGGTGGAAGAACCCGGTGTCGACGGGCGGGGGAACCACCGTCGGCCCGGCGATTATAGTATCGGGCGATCCGCCGCGCAACGTGCTGGGAATTCGCGAGATAGCGGTCGACGCGCGGAACCGTGGCGACATCCCAGCGGGCCAGCCAGGCGAGCACCGGCCGGATCGCCCGGGCCCCCGTGCGACCGAGCCGTTCCGGGCCGAAGTACGCCTCGCGCTGGTCCCACACGTAGCGCATCGGCGTGTGGCAGTAACAGAGGTGGCGGGCGCGCCCGGGCCGCACGACCGACTTGACGGCGCAGTGGCTGCTGCTGAGCACCAGGTCGTACTCGTCGAGGTCGAAGGTCTCGGCCGCGGCGGGAAAGAGCGGCAGGAAGTGCCGGTAGTAGCGCCGGGCCCCGGGCAGCCGCGAAAGCCACGATGCCCTGCGGCCGATGCCGGGCGATTGCCTGCGACACCGAGCCGGGCACCTGGATCAGCGTGTAAGACCGGCGCATCCGGGTACAGGTCGCAGAGCGCCTCGAGGACCTTCTCGCCGCCGCGCATCCCGGTGAGCCAGTCGTGCACGAGGGCGATGCGCGGCGCGCCCCGCCGGCGGTCAGGACTCATACGGCTGGGCCATGACCTCGTCGTACACCTCGCGGATCCGCCGCACCGACTGCGGCCAGGAGAACTCCCGCGCCCGCGCCAGCCCCCGCTCCCGGAGCGTCGCCCGCAGCCCCTCGTCGGTCAGCGCCGCCCGCATCCCCTCGGCGATCGAGTCGGGGCTCGTAGGGGTCCACCAGGACCGCCCCGTCGCCCACCACCTCGGGCAGCGACGAGACGTTCGAGGTGACCACCGGCAGGCCGCACGCCATCGCCTCGACCGGCGGCAGCCCGAAGCCCTCGTAGAGCGACGGGAACACGAACACGCTGGCCAGGCGGTAGAGCACGGCCAGCGTCTCGAGTGGCACGAAGCCGAAGAACCGCACGTGCTTGTGCAGCTTGTGGGCGTGGACCGCGCGCCGCAGCGACTGGTACTTCGAAATCTGGTCGCCGATGATCAGCAGCCGCAGCGACTCGAACCCCGCCTCGTGGCGCAGACGGTCGAACGCCTCGATGAGCCGCTCGAGGTTCTTGTGCGGCTTGATGTTGCCGACATACAGGACGAACGGGTGGTTCAACTGGTACCGCTCGCGCACCCGCCCGAACTCCTCGGCGCTCGGTTCGGCGAGCAGCCGGTCGTCGATCGCGTTGTAGACGACCGTGATCTTGTCGGCCGGCACGCGGAAGTGCCGGAGGATGTCGAGCTTCGAGGTTTCCGACACCGTCAGGATGCGATCGGACCGTCGCGCGGCGCCCCAGATCGAGGCGCGCGCGTACAGACGCGCCAGCCGGCCGGGCAGGTACTGCGGGAACAGCAGGTGAATGATGTCGTGGATCGTCACCACCGAGCGGCAGTGAATCAGCGGCGGCAGCACGTAGTGCGGCGCGTGGAACAGGTCGACGCGCTCGCGCCGCAGCGCGATCGGGACCCGGATCTGCTCGCTGACCGAGTAGGGCGGGGCCTGCTCGACCACCGGTCTGAAGTTGGGCGGCAGCCTGGTGGCGATCGCCTCGCGGTCGGCCTCCCGGCAGAGCAGCACGTACTCCGTGTCATGGTCGATGCGGGCCAGCTCGCCGACCACGTTCCGGATATAGGTGCCGATGCCGAAGTCGAGGTATTTACGGGCGTCGATCGCGATCCGCACGGAGGACAGTATACAGGCAGGGATCGGGGATCAGGGATCGGGCAGCTGGCCTTTCAGCGTCAGGTAGGCGCGCAGGACGCGGTGCCAGGCGGGGTGGTGCTTCTCGTAGAACGCCAGCTGGCTGCGCCGGTAGTGCGCCGAGGCACCACGCGGGTCGTGCGCCCGCGAGCGGCCGCGCAGGTGGACGACGTCCGCGGCGGGCGTGTAGCGGACCTGGCGCCCCTGGGCGCGGATGCTGGCGCAGAAGTCGACGTCCTCCGTGTAGAGGAAGAACCGCTCGTCCAGCAGGCCGACGGCCTCGGCGTCGGCACGGTGCACCAGCAGGCAGGCGCCGCTCACCCAGTCCACGCTGCGCGGCGCAGCCAGGCGGCGCTCGACCAGCCGCGTGGCCACGGGGACCCGGGCATCGTAGAGCCGCCCGAGGATCTTCCGGCGCAACTCGGCCCACGGCGTCATCATGTGACCGAACGACCACTCGGCGCGCCCCGACCCGTCCACCAGGCGCGGGCCGGCCACGGCCACCTCCGGGTGCGCGAGCAGGTCGGCCACCAGCGCGTCGATCGCGCCGGGCGGCACGACGGTGTCGCTGTTGAGCAGCAGGATCAGGTCCCCCGCGGTCGCGCGGATCCCCAGGTTGTTCGCGCGCGCGAACCCGAGGTTGGCTCCGGCCTCGATCAGCCGCACCGCGGGAAAGCGCTCGCGGACCAGTGCGGGGCTGCCGTCCGACGAGGCATTGTCGACCACCACGATCTCGTGCGAGGTGGCCGGGGGGGCGACCGCCAGCGACGCGAGGGCCCGCTCCAGGTCGCGGCACGCGTTGTAGCTGACGATGACGATGGCGAGGTCGGCGGACATGTCAGGCGCGCCCCCGCGCGGCTTCCAGCAGCACCGCGAGCGTCTCGCACCCGACCCGTTCCCAGGAATAGCGCGAAAGGGTCGCCGGCGCGGCGCCGAGCAGCCGCTCGCGCGTCGCCGCATCGTACAGCACGGCCTCGAGGGCCGCCGCGATCGATCCCACGTCGCCCGTCGGCACGTACCGGGCCGCGTCGCCGCAGACCTCGCGCGCCACCGGGGTGTCGCCCATGACCAGCGGGACTCCCGCCGCCAGCGCCTCGAGGGGCGTCAGGCCGAACCCTTCGTAGTCGGACAGGAAGGCGAAGGTCGAGGCCCTCGCGTACAGCGCCGCCAGCTCCTCGTCGGGCAGGTACGAGCGGAACGACGCGCGATCGCCCAGGCCGCTCGCCGCCGCGGCCGCGCCAAGTCCTGCGGGGGATACGTGCGGTCCTCGCCGACGATCTCGAGGCGCAGGTCGGGGTGCCGGCTCGCCAGCCGTCCGCACGCCGCGATGAGATCGGGGACGTGGCGGCGGTTGAGGATCGACCCCGCGAAGAGGACCATCGGCTCGCGGGCGAGGCCGCGCGGGACGGCGGGGCCGCCCGGCGCGAGGGGCACGACCCGCACGCGCCCTGCCGGCACGCCGAGGCGCGACACGATCTCGTCCCGGGAGAACCGCGAGATCGTGAAGACCGCCGCCGCCCGCCGCGCCGAGAGCACCGCCAGCAGCCGGCGCCGGAGCCGGCTGCGCGGCGGGAACCACTCCGGGTGCGCCAGGAACGAGACGTCGTGCAGCGCCACGACCACCGGCACCCCCGCCGCCAGCGGCGCCGAGTAGGCGGGCGCGAACAGGACGTCGGGGCGGTCGCGCCGCAGCGCCGACGCCAGCCGCACCTGCTCCCACCAGGTCCCGCTGCCGCCGGGCACGACGCGGACCTGCAGGGAAAGAGCAGGCGGAACGCGGAGGGCGGTGGGGACAGTGGACGAGGACGGGAGGCGGAGGACGGAAGTCGGGAGGTAGAGAAGGAACTGGTGCTCGGCCGCTGCCGGCAGCGCCGCCCAGGCGGCGAGCAGGTGCGTGAGGAAGCGCCCCACGCCGGTCGGGCGGCCGCCAAGCTCCCGGCCGTCGATCGCTACGAGCGCCACGCCACCGCCCTCTCCGCCCGGCGCTTCAGCGCATCGCGGTACGCGACGAGCGTCAGCTCGGCCGTGCGCCGCCACGAAAAGTCGCGCGCCCGCGTCAGGCCCCGCTCCGCGAGCCGCTCGGCGAGCCCGGGCTCACGCAGCACGCGCTCGATGCCGCGGCAGATCGAGCCGCGCTCGTGCGGATCCACCAGGACGGCCGCCCCCCCGCACACCTCGGACAAGGCCCCGCGGTCGGAGGCCACCACCGGGATGCCGAGCGTCATCGCCTCGACGACCGGCAGGCCGAACCCCTCGTCGAAGGAGGGCAGCACCAGCAGCCGGGCCCCTTCGAAGAGCGCGCGCCGCTCGCGGTCGGGGACGTAGCCCCGGTACTCGACCCGCCCGGCCAGCGGCGGCCGCTGGATCGCCTCGAGCCAGCAAGTCCGCCTCCGGCGTGCGCCGGCCGGCCAGGACGAGCGGCGGCGCCTCTGGCCACCGCGTCACGAGCGCGGCGTACGCGTCGAGCAGCCCCTGCACGTTCTTGCGCGGCTCGAGCGTGCCCAGGAACAACAGGTACCGCCCGCGCGGGTTCCCGGCAACCGCGCTCGCGTCGCGCTCCCAGCCAGGTCCTCCCTGGGGGCACACGGCCACGACAGCCGGGTCCAGTTGCAGCAGCTCGACCGCCAGCCGCTTCACGTGCGCCGACGGCACGATCACGGCGTCGGCGGCGTGCGCGTCACGACGGACGAACGCGGGATAGTCGCGCCGGATCTCCGTCGCGCGTCCGTTCGGGGTGCTGGAGAAAGTCGAGGTCGTGGACCGTGACGACCCGGGCGGCCCGGCGAGCCGGCACCAGCAAAGGGTGCGGCGAGTGCACGACGTCGTAGGTGGCGCCGGCCAGCAGCTCGGCAGGAGGCCAGCGCAGGCGGTGCCAGGCCGCAGTTCAGGGAGCGCACGGGGACGCGACGGTCGATTACGCGGGCCACGCCGAGCCCGCCGACCACGGCCGGGTCGGGGCGGTCCTTCCACGAACTGGTGAACAGCTCGACCGCCACGCGGTCGCTGCCCGCCGCGCCCCCGGCGATTTCGACGAGCGCCCGCGCCAGCTGATGCACGTATTCGCCGACGCCGGTCCGCTGGCGAAGCGCGGGTCGGTAGTCGAGCAGGACTCGCACGGCGGAACCGTACCCCGGCACGGGCGGCGCTGGCAAGCCCGAGTCAGGCTCCGTCCGTTGGAGCGGCAGAGGCGGCCGTACCGCCGAATCCCGATTCCTGAATCCTGAATCCTGCTAAGTGCTTGCGTATCAGTATCTTGACTGGATCAGATCGGTTGTGTTACCGTCTGGCTCTTTGAGCGAACTCCCTGCGCGGGAGCGAGGCCAATGAAGATCGCCGTCATCGGGACCGGATACGTGGGGCTGGTCGCCGGCGCCTGCTTTGCCGAGAACGGCAACGACGTGGTCTGCGTGGACCGGGACGAGGCGAAGCTGCGCATGCTGCGGCGCGGCAAGATCCCGATCTTCGAGCCGGGCCTCGAGGAGATGGTGCGCCGCAACCGAGCCGAGAAGCGGCTGGTCTTCACGAGCCAGATCGCGACGGCGGTCCGCCACTCGACGCATCATCTTCATCGCCGTCGGCACGCCCTCCGGACGAGGACGGGTCGGTCGACCTGCAGCACGTGCTCGACGTCGCGCCGCGAGATCGCGCGGGCGATGAACGGCTACAAGGTGATCGTCGACAAGAGCACGGTGCCGGTCGGCACGGCGGAGAAGGTGCGCGAGGTCATCCGGCGCGAGACGACGCACCCGTTCAGCGTGGTGAGCAACCCCGAGTTCCTGAAGCAGGGGCGGCCGTCGAGGACTTCATGAAGCCCGATCGGGTGGTGATCGGCGCCGAGGATCCGCGGGCGACGCAGTTGATGACGGACCTCTACGCGCCGTTCACGCGCACGCGGCGCGCCGATCATGGTGATGGACTGCGCCAGCGCCGAGATGTGCAAGTACGCCGCGAACGCGCTGCTGGCGACCCGGATCTCGTTCATGAACGAGGTGGCGCGCGTCTGCGAGCTGGTACGGCGCCGACGTCGACCAGGTGCGGCGGGCCGTGGGCGCGGACCGGCGGATCGGCCCGGCGTTCCTGTTCCCGGGCGTCGGCTACGGCGGCAGCTGCTTCCCGAAGGACGTGCGGGCGATGGTGCGCTTCGCGGCCGACCAGGGGTACCGCTTCCAGATCCTCGAGGCGGTCGAGCGAGTGAACGCCGAGCAGAAGCGGGCTGTTGGTCGGCAAGATGCAGAAGCACTTCGGCTCGCTGGAGGGCAGGACGATCGCGGTGTGGGGCCTGGCCTTCAAGCCGAGGACCGACGACATGCGCGAGGCGCCGGCCATCGCCATCGTCGAGCGGCTGCTCGAGGCGGGCGCGCGCGTGCAGGCGTACGACCCGGAGGCGATGCAGGCAGCGCAAAGGGGATCTTCGGCAACCGGGTCAAGTTCGCGGCGCGCAGCTACGACGCCCTCGTCGGCGCCGATGCGCTGGCGCTGGTGACCGAGTGGAACGAGTTCCGCGAGCCGGACTTCGCCAAGATGCGGAAGCTGATGCGGAGCGCCGGTCGATCTTCGACGGCCGCAACATCTACCAGCGGGAGCAGATGAAGGCCGATGGCTTCACCTACTACGGCGATTGGGCGCTAGCCGCGGCGCGGTGCTGGTGACCGGCGGCGCGGGCTACATCGGCAGCCACGCCGCGAAGGCGCTGGCGGCGGCGGGCCGGCCGGTCGTCGTCTACGACAACCTCGGCGAAGGCCACCGGGAGGCGGCCCGCGGCGCCGAGCTGGTCGTGGGCGACACGCGCGACGTCGTCTCGCCTGCGGGCGGTCATCGCCAGCCGGGGCGTCACCGCGGTCATGCACTTCGCGGCGTGGGCGTCGGTGGGCGAGTCGATGCGCGACCCGGCCGGCTACTACCGCAACAACGTGGAGGGACGCTCGGCGTCCTCGAGGCGATGGCGCCTCGAAGGCGTCGCCCGGTTCATCTTCTCGTCGACGTGCCGCGGTCTTCGGCGAGCCGAGCGACGTGCCGATCGACGAGGCGCACCCGACGCGCCCGATCAACGCCTACGGGGAGACGAAGCTGACCATCGAGCGGGCGCTGCCGCACTACGAGCGGGCCTACGGCATCCGCTCGATCTGCCTGCGCTACTTCAACGCGGCGGGCGCCGACCCCGACGGCGAGCTGGGCGAGGACCACCATCCCGAGCGCCACGTGATCCCGCTGGCGCTGCGAGGCCGCGGCCGGCGGCCCGCCGCTCCAGGTGTTCGGCGACGACTACCCGACGCCGGACGGCACGTGCCTGCGCGACTACATCCACGTGACCGACCTGGCGCAGGCGCACCTGCTGGCGCTCGACGCGCTCGAGGCCGGGCGGCGGCTCGACCGTCTACAACCTGGGCAACGGGCGGCCGTACTCGGTGCGCGAGGTGCATCGCGGCGGTCGAGCGCGTGACGGGCGGCCGGTGCCGCACGAACTGGCCCCGCGGCGGGCCGGCGACCCGGCGGTGCTCTACGCGTCGAGCGCCCGCATCCAGGCCGAACTCGGGCTGGATGCCCCGCTTCGAGCAGCTCGACACCATCATCGACACCGCCTGGAAGTGGTCGCAGGCGCACCCGCACGGGTACCAGGAGACGCAGCGTGACGCGATCGCACAGCGTCCGCACCGGTCCCGCGCACCGGGCTGCGCTGCGTATCGCCGACCCGCTGCTGTCGGTCGTGATGCCCGTCTACAACGAGCGGGAGACGATCGAGGAGATCATCCGGCGCGTTCTCGGCGTTCCCGCTGCGCATCGAGCTGATCGTCGTGGACGACGGGTCGACGGACGGGACGCGCGACATCCTGGCGGGGCTGCAGCGGCGAGCTGGGGTTCCGGCTCGTGCTCCAGGAGCGGAACCAGGGCAAGGGCGCGGCGCTGCGGCGGGGCTTCCGCGGAGGTCACCGGCGACCTCGTGGTCATCCAGGACGCCGACCTCGAGTACTCGCCCGAGGAGTACCCGCAGCTCGATCGAGCTGATCTGCCAGGGCCGCGCCGACGTCGTCTACGGCTCGCGGTTCCTCGGCCGGCACCGCGTGTTCATGTTCTCGCACTACCTCGGCAACCGCATCGTGACGCTGCTGACCAACGTCCTCTACAACACGATGCTGACCGACATGGAGACCTGCTACAAGGTGATGCGGGCCGAGATCGTGCGGGGCATGACGCTGCAGTCGAACGGCTTCGGCATCGAGCCCGAGATGACGGCGAAGATCTTCAAGCGCGGCTACCGGGTCTACGAGATCCCGATCACCTACGACGGCCGCGGCTACGAGCAGGGGAAGAAGATCACCTGGCGGGACGGGGTCGTCGCGCTCTGGGTCCTGCTCGAAGTACCGGTTCACCGATTGAACCCACTCTCGACGGCTCCTGCGCTTCTCCGCCCCCTACCGCGGGCGCCTCGCTGGCGGCCTTCGCGTGGATGGTCCTGTACGCCGTCGGCCTCCGCCGGCCTCGCCGCACTCATCAAGTGGCGTCTTCGACGACGTGCTCGAGCGGCAGGCGAACGTGGGGTTCGTGTCGGCCGCGATCGTCGGGGCTCAACCTGCTGAAGGGGCTCGGCAGCTACTTCTCGGCCTACCTGATGGCGGACGTCGGCCAGCGCGTCGTGACGGACGTGCGCAACGCGCTGTACGGCACATCCTGGACCAGTCGGCGGCGTTCTTCGCGCGGCGGACCATCGGGCCAGCTGATGTCGCGGATCACCAACGACGTCGGCCAGATCCAGCAGGCGGTGTCCGAGACGCTGGGCGACCTGCTGCGCGAGTCGCTGGCGCTGGTCGGCTACGTGGCGCTGCTGTTCTACCTCGACGCGCGGCTGGCGATCGTCTTCCTGACCGGCGCGCCGCTGGTCGTCTACCCGCTGGTGCGCCTCGGGACAGCGGCTGCGAAGGACGACGCGGCGCAGCCAGGAAGAGCTGGAGCGGCTGTCCCACGTGAGCGCGGAGGCGTTCACCGGCCACCGCATCGTGAAGGCGTTCGGCACCGAGGCGCAGGAGGGCCACCGGTTCGCGCGGGCCGCCGGACCGGCTGTACCGCGCGAACATGAAGGTGACGGCGGTCGCTGTCGGCCTGCCGCCGGTGATGGAGCTGCTGGGCGGCGTTGGGCATCGCGGCGGCGCTGTGGTACGGCAGCCGCGAGATCGACGCCGGCAGCTGACGCCGGCGAGTTCACGTCCTTCATGGCGGCGCTGTTCCTGATGTACGGCGCCGGCGAAGAAGCTGAGCCGCGTGAACGCGAACCTGCAGCAGACGATCGCCGCGTCCGAGCGGATCTTCGAGATCCTCGACACGCACACCGAGGTCCTCGACCGGCCCGGCGCGCGGCCGCTGGCGCCCCTCGCGCGCGGGATCGAGTTCCGCGACGTGGGCTTCGGGTACGAGGACGACCGCGAGCGCACCGATCCTGCGCGGCGTGTCGCTGACGGTGCGCGGCCGGCGAGATGGTGGCGATCGTCGGGCGCAGCGGCGCGGGCAAGACGACGCTGGTGAACCTGCTGCCGCGGTTCTACGACGTCACGTCGGGGGCGATCCTGATCGACGGCGTGGACATCCGCGACGTCACGCTGGCGTCGCTCCGCGGGCCAGATCGGCATCGTCACGCAGGAGACGATGCTGTTCGACGACACGATCGCGCGGCAACATCGCCTACGGGTCGCCCCGGCGCGACCGAGGCCGAGATCGAGGCGGCCGCGCGGGCGGCGCACGCGCACGAGTTCATCCCGGCGATGCCGCGCCGGCTACGCACACGGTGATCGGCGAGCGGGGCCAGCGGCTGTCGGGCGGGCAGCGCCAGCGGATCGCGATCGCCCGGGCGCTGCTGCGAGAACTCGCCGATCCTGATCCTGGACGAGGCGACCTCGTCGCTCGACTCCGAGTCGGAGCAGCTGGTCCAGGAGGCGCTCGCGAACCTGATGGCGAACCGGACCGCGATCGTCATCGCGCACCGGCTCTCCACCGTGCGGCGGGCGGACCTGATCGTCGTGCTCGAGCGCGGGCGGGTGGTGGAGATGGGACGCCACGACGAGCTGCTGGCCCGCCCCGGCGGCGCCTATGCCAGACTGTATGCCATGCAGATCGTCGTCGGGCGCCGCGGGCCGGGCGCCGGCGGCCTGCAGGGTGAGACGCTGGGGCTGCCGTGGACCGACCACTGAGCGCGCGTCCGCCGTCGGCGGTCGGCTGTCTTTGAGAACCACATGATTCGATCGATGACCGGGTTCGCGTCGGCTCACGCGGGAGGACGAAGCGCGCGACGGTGGGCGTCACCATTCGCGCGGTCAACCACCGCTACCTGGACGTCCAGTTCCGGCTCCCGCCGGGGCTCGCGCCGCGCTCGAGGGTCGCCTGCGCGCGCCTGTCCAGCGGCACGTGGCGCGCGGGCGCGTCGAGCTGAGCGTGTCGGTGCAGCTGCGTCGGCCTCCGCGCTCCGGAGGTCGAGCTGAACGAGCCGTTCGTCAGGCGCGCTGCGCGAAGCGCTCGAGCGGGCGCGCGACGCAGGGCGCTGGTGGACGGCGCCCTGACGCCCGGCGACCTGCTGCGGCTGCCGCAGGCGCTGGTCATCCGCGAGGCGCCGCCGCGAGGCCGAGGGGGCGGCCGCGGGCCGCGCTGGCGTCGAGGCGACCGTCGACGAGGCACTCGCGGCGCTGAACGAGATGCGCGCGCGCGAGGGCGGCCACCTGCAGGAGGATCTCGAGGCGCGGCGGCGGGCTGCTGGCCGACCTGATCGAGCGGGTCGCGGCGGCCGCCGAGGCGGGGCGCGGCGCGCTCGAGCCGCGGCTGGGCGAGCGGGTGCGCGAGCTGGCCCGCGAGGTCCCCGGCGACCCGGCCGCCATCGCCCAGGAGATCGTGCGGGCGGCGGCCCGCTCGGACATCAGCGAGGAGGTCGTGCGGTTCCGCGCGCACCTGGCGCACTGGGCCGCGCTCACCGCGGCCGAGGAGCCCTGTGGTCGGAAGCTCGACTTCCTGCTGCAGGAGATGAACCGCGAGATCAACACGATCGGCAGCAAGGCCGACGGCGAGGGGGTGTCCGCGCTGGTCGTCGACGTGAAGGCCGAGCTCGAGAAGATGCGCGAGCAGGTGCAGAATGTCGAGTGAGCGGGGACGGCTGTTCGTCGTGTCCGCCCCCTCCGGAACCGGGAAGACGACCCTGGCGCAGCGGCTCGTGCAGCAGGTGCCGGGCCTCGGCCTCTCCCGGTCGTACACCTCGCGCCCGATCCGCGAGGGCGAGCGTGATGGCGTCGACTACCACTTCGTCACCGCCGAGCGCTTCCAGGCGATGCGCGACGAGGGCGCCTTCATCGAGTGGGCCGAGGTCTTCGGGCGGTTCTACGGCACCTCCGCCGCCGACACCGAGCGGCGCCTTGCGGCGGGGGAGGACCTCGTCCTCGTCATCGACGTGCAGGGGGCGGGCAAGGTGCGTGCGCGCGGCATCCCGCTCGTCGGCATCTTCGTCCTGCCGCCGTCCTTCGAGGTGCTCGAGGCGCGGCTGCGCCGGCGCAGCCGCGACCCGGAGGCGCAGATTCGCTGCCGGCTCGAGACGGCGCGCCGCGAGATCGGCGCCCTCGCCGGCTACGACTACGTGGTGGTGAACGACGAGGTGGACCGGGCCGTCGACCGGTTGCGCGCCATCGTGCTGGCCGAGCGCGCCCGCCGCGACGCGATGGCAGGGCAGATCGCCCCGATCGTGAGGTCGTTCAAGTGAGCACAATCGCCCTCGGCGTGACCGGTGGCATCGGCGCCTACAAGGCGGTCGAGGTGGCGCGCGGCCTCCAGAAGGCGGGCCACGACGTCGTCGTCGTGATGACGCAGGCGGCGCGCCATTTCGTGGGCCCGCTCACCTTCGAGGCCATCACGCGACACCGCGTGATGACCGACCAGTTCGAGCCCGGCACCAACGCCGACATCGACCACATCCAGCTGGCCTCCGACATCGCGCTGCTGCTGGTGGCGCCGGCGACCGCCAACTGCCTGGGAAAGATGGCGCACGGCATCGCCGACGACTTCCTCTCGTCGCTGTACCTGGCGACGCGCGCCCCCGTCGTTGCCGCGCCGGCGATGAACACCCACATGTGGGAGCACGACGCGGTGCGCGCCAACCTCGCGGTGCTGCGTGCGCGCGGCGTGCGCATGGTCGAGCCGGGCGAGGGGTTCCTCGCGTGCGGGTGGATGGGGAAGGGGCGCCTGGCCGAGCCGGAGGCCATCGTGGCGGCGGCGCTCGCCGCGCTTCGCGGCGGCACGAGCCTCGCGGGGCGGAAGGTCCTGGTGACCGCGGGGCCGACCTACGAGGACATCGACCCGGTCCGGTACCTGGGCAACCGGTCGAGCGGCCGCATGGGGTTTGCCATTGCAGGCGAGGCCGCGGCCCGCGGGGCCGCGGTGGTCGTCGTGGCAGGCCCCGTGAGCGTGGAGCCGCCGCCGGGCGTCGAGGTGGTGAGGGTGCGCCGTGCCGTCGAGATGCGCGACGCGGTGATGGCGCGGGCGGCCGGGCAGGACGTCATCGTCATGGCGGCCGCGGTGGCCGATTACATGCCGGACGCCGCGCCGGAGAAGATCGCCAAGGAACGGGACAGCCTGACGCTCGTGCTGCGCCGGACGCCCGACATCCTCGAGGGGCTGGGACGCGAGCGGGCCGAGGGGCGGCTGCCCGGCACGCTGCTGGTGGGCTTCGCTGCCGAGACTCGCGACGTGGTCGCGCGCGCACGCGACAAGCGCCGGCGGAAACGAGTGGACCTCGTCGTGGCCAACGACGTGTCGCGCACCGACGCCGGCTTCGAGGTCGACGCCAACGCGGTCGTGCTGGTGGCCGAGGACGGCGAGCAGGAACTGGCGCTGGCCCCGAAGACCGAGATCGCGCGCGGGATCGTCGACCGCATCGAGCGGCTGCTGGAGTCGAGGAGGGGATAGTCGTGGATCCGCGTGCCGAACTGGCCAATCACCTGAAGTTCCTGGCCGAACTGGGCGTGCCCGGCCTGAGCGCCGACCGGTCGTGGCGCCAGCGGCCCGGTGACGCCGGCGCGCCGGTGGCCGAGCCGGGCGAGGCGGCCGCCGAACCTGCGGGCGGCGGGGCGCTGGACGCGATCCGCGGCGACCTGGGCGCCGACTGCGACCGCTGCAAGCTGCACCGTCTGGGCCGCCGGCAGATCGTGTTCGGCGTGGGCGACCCGCACGCCCGGCTGATGTTCATCGGCGAGGCGCCGGGCCGCGACGAGGACGAGCAGGGAATCCCGTTCGTCGGGCGGGCCGGTCAACTGCTGACGAAGATGATCGAGGCGATGGGCTATCGTCGCGAGGACGTGTACATCGCCAACGTGATCAAGTGCCGGCCGCCCGAGAACCGCAACCCGATGCCGGACGAGGTGGCCGCGTGCGAGCCGTTCCTCTTCCGGCAGGTCGAGGCCATCCGCCCCGCGGTCATCGTCGCGCTCGGGACCTTCGCGGCGCAGGCCTTGTTGAAGACGCAGGAGTCCATCTCGCGGCTGCGGGGCCGGGTCTTCGCCTACGGCGGCGCCCGCCTGGTGCCCACGTTCCACCCGGCGTACCTGCTGCGCAGCCCCGAGCGCAAGCGGGACGCGTGGGAGGACCTGAAGCGAGCGAAGGCGCTGATCGACCAGCACGACGCCCCTTGAACCTCCGTTGCCCATGGCCCTGGTTTCCGTCGCCCTCCCGGTCCCGTCGCTCGGACTGCTGACCTACCGGGTCCCCGACGGCCTCGACACGCCGCAACCCGGCACGCGGGTTCTCGTGCCGCTCGGCGCGAGACGCCTCACCGGGATCGTCCTCCGGGTGGAGCAGGGCTTCAGCCCTGCTCGACCGGGCGGGCCTGAAGGCCTGCCCGGCACCGCCATCAAGAACCTGATCGACGTCCTCGACCCGGCGGCGCTGCTGCCGGCATCGGTCGTCGGCCTCGCCGAATGGGTCGCCGAGTACTACGCCTGCGGGCCGGGCGAGGCGCTCGGCGCCGCGATGCCGCCGTTCGCCTGGATCGAGAGCGAACTCCGCGCCCGCCTGACGGCGTCGGGACGCGGCCGCCTCGAGGCGACGTCGGGGCGGGCGCCGGCCACGCTTCGCGCCGCGGTGCTCGGCCTGCTGGGCGACGCCTGGACGCCCCTGCGATCGGTCGCCTATCGACTGGAGCACGGCCCCACCGGCCGCCGCCGCGGCGCGCCCGCCCGCGCGCTGGTGCGGGCACTCGAACGGGAGGGGCTCGTCCAGGTCGAGGAGGTGCTCAGCGGGCGCGCGCGGGCGTTCAGGACGCGGCGCGTGGCGGTGGCGACCGTGACGGGCCTGTCGGCCCTCGAGGCGGGGGATTCCGGGGGTGAAGGGGCCGCCCCGATTGGCCCGCGCCAGCGCGACGCGCTTCGCGCGGTGGCCGCCGTGGCCGACGGCCTCCCGGTGGCTGCCCTGCGCGAGCGCGGGGTCGGCAGCGACGTCGTGCAGCGCCTGGCCGCTCGCGGGCTCGTGTCCATCCGCGAGGAACAGGTCGACCGCGACCCGTTCGCCACCGGCGCGTGGCGCCGTCCCGGCGGCCCACCGCCCGGGACAGTCCCGCTGACCGGGGAGCAGTCGCGGGCGCTCGACCGCCTGATGACGCTCGCGGGCGCGGGGCGGTTCGCCGTCGCGCTGCTGCACGGGGTGACCGGCAGCGGCAAGACGGAGATCTACCTGCGCCTCGCCTCGCGCGTCGCGGCCGCCGGGCGATCCGTCCTGATCCTGGTCCCGGAAATCGGCCTGACCCCGGCCCTGGCGGGGCTGTTCGCCGAGGTGTTTGGCAGCCGGGTGGCCATCCAGCACAGTGGCCTCTCGGACGGCGAGCGCCACGACCAGTGGCACCGCATCCAGCGGGGCGAGGTGGACGTGGTGGTCGGCACGCGCTCCGCCGTGTTCGCGCCCCTCGCCTCACCCGGCCTCGTTGTCGTGGACGAGGAGCACGACGCGTCGTACAAGCAGGAGGAAAGCCCGCGCTACCACGGGCGCGACGTGGCCGTCATGCTGGCCAAGCGCGAGGGCGCGCTGGTGGTGCTCGGCTCGGCGACGCCGTCGCTCGAGAGCTACCACAACGCCCGGGCCGGCCGGTACGAGCTGCTGACGCTCGAGCGGCGGGTGCTCGACCGGCCGCTCGCCGCGGTGTCGCTGGTGAACATGCGCGACGAGTACGCGATGCGCGGCCCCGACGTGGTGCTGAGCCAACCGCTCGTCGAGGGGATCGCCGGCCGGCTGGCACGCCGCGAGCAGGTGCTCGTCCTGCTGAACCGCCGCGGGTACGCCACGGCCCTCTTCTGCCGCCAGTGCGGCGGCACGATCGACTGCCCGAACTGCAGCGTGTCGCTGACGATCCACGCCGGCGCGCGCGGGGTGCGCCGCGGCCGGTGCCACTACTGCAACTACTCGGCGGCGCTCCCCGCCGCCTGCCCGGCGTGCGCGGCGCCGTACCTGGAGCAGGCGGGATTCGGGACCGAGCGCGTGGAGCGCGAGGTCGTCACCGCGTTCCCGTCGGCGCGCGTCGCCCGCTTCGACCGCGACACGATCCGGAAGCGGGGGGCGGCAGCGGCGGTCCTGGGGCGCTTCGGGGAGGGCGAGATCGATGTGCTCGTGGGCACGCAGATGATCGCCAAGGGGCACGACTTCCCACGGGTGACCCTCGTAGGGGTCGTCTCCGCGGACGTCGGCCTCGGTCTCGCCGACTTTCGCGCCGCCGAGCGCACCTTTCAACTGCTGACCCAGGTGGTGGGTCGGGCGGGCCGCGGCGAGATCGGCGGCGAAGCGATCATCCAGACCCTCTTCCCCGAGCACTACGGCATCCGCCACGCCTGCCGCCAGGACTACCCGGCCTTCTTCGAGGAGGAGCTGGCCTTCCGCCGCGCGATGCGCTATCCGCCGTTCGTGGCGCTGACCAATGGCATCGTGCGCGGGCCGAGCCTGGCCGCCGCGATGCACGAGGCCGGCACGCTGGTCGGCGAGCTGCGCGGCCGGGCGGGCGCTGACAGCTTCCAGGTGCTGGGGCCCGCGCCGGCGCCGTTCGTGAAGTTGCGCGGGGAGCACCGCGCACAGTTCTTCATCAAGGGAATCAACCGGCGGACCATGCGCGAGGCGGTGCGGGCGGTCGTCGAGGCCCACCCCGATCTCCGCCGCCGCCTGTCGATTGACGTCGATCCCGCCACCGTGCTCTAGACGGGCGAGGGCCTTCTCGGTTTCACGTGTTCCGTTCGAGCTGCGTTATTTCTGCGGGTCCTCGACCGCGCCCCGTCGTATCCTTGTCTCCCTATGCGACTGTTCCTTCTCGCGATTGCCTTCATCTCGCTGAGCATCCCGGCCGGCGCGCAACCTGCGGAGGCGATCGCCTTTCGCGGCGCGCGCCTTCTCACGGCCGCCGGGCCCGGGATCCCCGACGGCGTGCTCGTCGTGAGGAACGGGAAGATCCTCGCCGTCGGTGCGGCGGGGATGGTGGAGATTCCCGCCGGCGCCCGCATCATCGACGTGAAGGGCAAGACGATCACGCCCGGCTTGATCGACGCCCATTCGCACATCGGCCTCGGCGCCAGCGGCGGCGAGACCGAGGACAACGAGGGGAGCGATCCGGCCACCCCGCAGCTCCGGGTGATCGACTCGATCCACCCCGAGGGGATGGCCCCCGACCGCAACCAGTTCAGGTTGGCCGTCGCCGAAGGGGTCACGGCCGTGATTGCCCGGCCGGGCAGCGGCAACGTGATCGGCGGCCAGTCGGCGGCGCTGAAGCTGCGCGGCAGCACGGTGGACGAGATGGTCGTCCTCTTCCCGGCGGACATGAAGATGGCGCTCGGCCGGAAGGCGGGTTACGCGAGCAAGGGGCAGATGCCCACGACGAAGATGGGCGCCGCGTTCCTCGTGCGCAAGGCGATGGCCGAGGCGGCCGACTACAGGCAGGCGCTCGAGCGGTACGAGAAGGACCGGACCGCCAAGCCCGACGCCGCGCCGCCCCCGCGCGACCTTGCCAGGGAGGCGATGCTCAAGGTCCTGAACCGGGAGATCCCGGTCCACATCCACGTCGGCACCGCCGACGACATCATGACCGCCGTCCGGTTGGCCGACGAGCACAAGTTCCTCCGTCTCTCGCTCGTGCACGCCGAGGACGCGTGGAAGGTGGCCGACCAGCTCGCCGCCCGTCACGTCGTCGTCGTCGTCGGCCCCGTGATGGTCACCTACGACGACGAGAACCGGCCGATCAACCTGGCGCAGGCGCTGCACCAGAAGGGGGTGGAGGTGTGCATCACGACCGACGCCGACGTGGTGCAGCAGTCCTTCCTGCGGTTCCAGGCGGCCGTCGCGGTGAAGCACGGGATGGATCCGGCCGAGGCGCTGAAGGCGATCACGATCAATCCGGCGCGGCTGGCCGGCCTCGAGGCCCGGATTGGCAGCCTCGAGCCTGGCAAGGACGCGGACCTGGTCGTCTTCGACGGCGACCCCCTCGATATCCAATCCCGTGTCGTCGACGTGTTCATCGACGGCCGGCGCGCGCGGTGAGGTGCGGCATGAATCGCCAGGACATCACCCTCGTTGCGGCCGCGTCGGTCGCCCTCACCCTCGCCGCCGCGCTCGCGGCCGCGCCCGCGCACGTCACCGCCATCCGCGGCGGCCGCGTGGTGCCGGTCAGCGGCGCCGCCATCGACAACGGCACCGTGCTCATCGCCGACGGGAAGATCACGGCCGTCGGGGCGAACCTCGCGGTGCCGGCCGGCGCCACCGTGATCGACGCCACGGGGAGCTGGGTGCTGCCCGGCCTGGTGGACGCCCACACCAGCGTCGGCCTCACCGATGAGCGACGCGACGGTCCCCCCGACGAGCTGTCGGATGCCAGCACGCCGCAGCTGCTCGTGATCGACGGGTTCAACCCCTTCGACCGCCAGGTCCGCCGGCTCGTGATGGCGGGCATCACGACGGCGCTCGTCACGCCCGGGCGGGCGAACGTCATCGGCGGGCAGCCCGCCGTGGTGCGGCTGGCCGCGGGCTTGCCCGGCGACACCGCGCTGCTGTCGCCCGCCGGGATGAAGCTCTCGCTCGGCGAGGGGCCGAAGAAGGCCTTCGGCGAGAAGAGCCGGTTGCCGGGCACGCGCATGGGGGCTGCCTTCGTCGTACGCAAGGCGCTGCTCGAGGCCGGCGAGTACGCGCGGAAGTGGAGAAGAGTACGAGGCCGGGCCGGGAAAGACCCCGGCTCCCGCGAAGGACCTTGCCCTCGAACCCCTCGTGCGGCTGCTCGACGGCCGGCTGACCGCCTTCATCGAGACCTACCGCGCCGACGACATCGTCACGGCGCTCAGGCTGGTGGACGAGTTCAAGCTGAAGGCCGTGCTGATCGGTTGCACCGAGGGCTCGCGCGTGGCGGGCGAGATCGCCAGGCGCAAGATCCCGGTCATCGTCGGCCCCATGGGCACCGGCCCGAAGCGGATCGAAACCGAGACGGTCGGCCTCGAGAACACCGCGAAGCTGGCACAGGCCGGCGTCGTGGTGGCAATCGACAGCGAGGACGGAATGGGGATTGGCGCCCCCGAGGAGCTGCCGCTCGCCGCCGCCCTCGCCGTGAGGGGCGGACTCGCACCCGACGTCGCCCTCCGCGCCATCACGCTCACCGCGGCGCAACTGCTGGGCGTCGGCGACCGCGTCGGGAGCCTCGATCCGGGCAAAGACGCCGACATCACGATCTTCACCGGCGACCCGCTGCGGTACACGTCGCAGGTGCGCACGGTGATCGCGGCAGGCAAAGTTGTGTACGGACGTTGACCCGCGCGACGTCGCAACGTAGCGGTAGCGCAGGGCTTTAGCCCTGCGGGCAAGCCGTAGCGGTAGCGCAGGGCTTCAGCCCTGCGGACAGGCCGTAGCCGTAGCGCAGGGCTTTAGCCCTGCGGACAGGCCGTAGCGGTAGCGCAGGGCTTCAGCCCTGCGGACAGGCGGTAGCGGTAGCGCAGGGCTTCAGCCCTGCGGACATCACCCTGCTATCGCTGGAGCAGGTCCAGCGGCTCGATCGGCGCGGGGGTGAAGCTCAGGACGAAGACGGCAAGCGCGACGAACGCGAGCACGAGGCGCACTCGATCCAGGGGTACGTGCTCGTCCACCGTCGGCGGATGGTGAGGGCCGAAGAAGAACAGCATCCCCAGCAGCATCAGCGTCCAGACGAGCCAGCTCATCGAGAGGAACGTGAGCACGACGGCGACGCCGATCGCGCCGAGGGTGACGAACGACGAGCGGCGGCCGAGCACGGCGTACGAGATGTGGCCGCCGTCGAGCTGGCCGATCGGGAAGAGGTTCAGCGCCGTAGCCAGCAGGCCGAACCAGGCCGCGAACCCCATCGGGTGCAGGTTCAGCGAGTAGCCCTCCGGGATCGTCCCCCATAAGGCCCACGCCGCTCCCTTGAAGAGCAGCGGCTCGCCAAGCGACAGCCCCGTGAAGTTGGGCGGCAGCGCGGCCACGCGCGACATCGACAGCCCCATCAGCAGGGCCGGCACCGCGACCACGAAGCCGGCGAGCGGCCCCGCGATCCCGATGTCGAACAGCACCCGCTTCGAGCGGACCGGCTGACGAATCTTGATGAACGCCCCCAGCGTTCCCGTGAGCACCGGCGGAGGCACCGGGATGAAGTAGGGCAGCGAGGCGTTGATCCCGTAGTAGCGGCAGGCGAGGTAATGTCCCATCTCGTGGGCGCCCAGGATCAGCATGATGGTCGCGCCGTACCACAGCCCGCCGGTCAGCAGCCCCCAGCCGAGCTGGGGCGGCGTCTCGCGGAAATCCATGAGGAAGGCGGCGTAGTGGCCCGAGCCCACCAGGGTCGTCGTGGCGAAGGTGAATAGCAGCAGGGCCGCGTGCAGCCAGTAGCGATCGCGAGGGAGGGCGCCGGGAAGCAGGCCCGGCGGGTAGGTGTCCGCGTGTTCCGCGCGCAGCGGGATCCGCGCTACACTGACGCTGCCGAGTCGAAAGGGGGGCGGCTCGGAGGCGAGTCGGTCGTCGGGAAGTGGCGCCAAGGGTTGCGTCAGCCGATGTTCTGCAGATCCTTGCCGGGCTTGAACCGGATCGTTCGCCCGGGCGGGATCCGTACTTCTTTGCCGGTACGTGGATTGCGGCCGATGCCCCGCTTGCGCGGCTTCACCTGGAACACCCCGAATCCGCGCAGTTCGATGCGATCGCCCCTCTGCATCGACACCCGCATGGCGTCGAAGACGGCGTCCACCGCCAGCTCGGCCTTGACCTTGGTGATGTCCGCGGCTTTCGAGACCTCGTTGACGATGTCGACCTTGATCATGCTGAGGTGCTCCATGAAGACTGCTAACCACTATAGAGAGAGCCACTTAGCCTGTCAAGGGCGGGTGTGGGGTGGGTAAGAGGCCCGGCAGCGCGGTCGTGCTGGTCGGCCGGCCCAACGTGGGGAAGTCGACTCTCTTCAACCGCATCACGTCGTCGCGCCGTGCGATCGTGACCGCGGTGCCGGGCACGACGCGCGACCTCATCACCCAGACCGCCGTCTGGCGCGGCGTCGCGTTCGAGCTGACCGATACGGGCGGGATGTACGGCGCCAGCCAGGACCCCCTGCACGAGATGGTCTTCCTCGGCGGCCGGCGGGCGATCCACAAGGCCGATGTCGTGGTGCTGGTCGTCGACGGGCGGGAGGGGCGGACCCCTGGCGACGACGAGATCGCAGCCGCGGTGCGCGAGACCGGGGCGCCCGTCGTGATCGCCCTCAACAAGATCGACGACCGGCGGGCGCAGCAGGCCGCGATGGAGTTCTACCGCCTGGGCTTCGACTGCGTGGTCGAGGTGTCGGCCGAGCACGGCCAGGGGGTGGGAGACCTGCTGGACGAGGTCCTCGCTCGGCTGCCGGCGCGGTCGGCTGGAGATGGGGAACCACTGACCGAGGACGAGGACGCCGAAGCCGGCGAGGCGGGCCGCGCCGCCGCCGCGTCCGCCGAGGTTCGGGTCGCCATCGTCGGGCGTCCAAACGTCGGCAAGTCGTCGCTGGTGAACCGGCTGTTGCGCAAGGAGCTGGTGCTGGTCAGCGAGATGCCGGGGACGACGCGTGATGCCGTGGACGCGCTGCTGCGGTGGAACCGCCAGCAGTACCGGATCGTCGACACGGCCGGCATCCGGCGCCCGGGGCGTGTGGCGCGATCGGGGCAGTTGGAGTCGCTGAGCGTGATCATCGCCCGCCGGGCGGTGGCGGCCGCCGACGTCGCCGTCCTCGTGATTGACGCCGTCGAGGGAGCGACCGAGCAGGACGGCGCGATCGCGGGAGAAGCGGAGCGCGCCGGCTGCGGGGTGGTGATCGCCGCGAACAAGTGGGACCTGGTGAAGAGCGAGGGACCGGCGTTCGCCGAGACGTTCGACGCCGAGGTCCGGCGCCGCCTGAAGTTCCTGGAGTACGCGCCACTCGTCCACATCTCGGCGCTGACCGGCGAGCGCACGCCACGGCTGTTCGAGGTCGTGGACGGCGTCGCCACCGCGCGCCGCAAGCGGGTGACGACGGGCGAGCTGAACCGGTTCGTCGAGCGCGTGACCGCCGGACATCCTCCGGCGAGCCCCGGCCGGAAGGCGGTCCGCATCCTCTACGCGGCGCAGGTCGGGGTCGCGCCCCCGACTTTCGTCTTCTTCACCAACGTCGCCACGACCTTCCACTTCTCGTACCAGCGGTTCCTGGTGAACCGGCTGCGCGACGAGTTCGGCTTTGGGGGCACCCCGATTCGCATCCAGGTCAGGTCGCGCCGCGGCGAGCGGTGAGATATACTCGCGTCCGGTGGCGGACCCGCTCATCGACCTCCCCGACAAGCCCGCGTTCAAGGCGGCCGAGGTCTGCGAGTTCGCGCAGATCCCGCTGTACGTCCTGCGCTCCTGGGAGAAGGAGTTCCCGAACCTGGGCGTCGTGCCGCGCGCGGGCGCCGCGCGCCTGTACCGGCGTGGCGACGTCGAGCAGATCCTCCACATCAAGCAGTTGGTCTTCTCCGAGGGGCTGACCCTCGCCGGCGCGCGCCGACGCCTGCAGGGGGAGCCGCCGCCCGAGCCCGAAGCGGCCTTCCCGATCCCCGAGGACGTGAAGGCCCGCGTGGGCAAGGTGAGGCAGGAGCTGCAGTCGCTGCTGCACCTCCTGGGGTCGGATGTCGAATACGCTGCTCCTTCGCGACCTGACCCCACGACGACAACCGCCGACGCGCCCGCGCCGCCTCCGAGCGGTGGGTGGCCGCCGGCCAAGAGTGCCGCGACACCCGTCGCCGTCAGAGGACCCAAGTCGATCCCATCCGGGCCGCCGGACGAGCCCGTGCTGCCACTGCTCGATGCCGAGGCAGGGACAACGACGCCACCCCCGACAGCCGTGGTTCCCGGGGGGACGGGGCGGAGGCGGGGGAGGAAGCCGGGCTAACGTACAAGCGCCCCTTAGGGGCCGGGCCGCGTGCAGCCGAGGACGGGGTTGGAGTAAGATGTTCGGACGGTCGGGGCGTAGCGCAGCCTGGTAGCGCACCTGAATGGGGTTCAGGGGGTCGCTGGTTCGAATCCAGTCGCCCCGACCAACTTACCTAGAGAAAAGGGCCGGTCACGGAATGGTGGCCGGCCCTTTTGCTGTTTGGGTAACACATGGGTAACAGGCAGACATGGTTAGCCCGGTCGCCTGTGCCCCCTGATCCGTTGCACCAGCCGCACCAGCCACGCGGGCCAGCGCAGCTCGATCAGGACGTCGGGCAGGATGATCACCGGGCACCGCCCAACTGCCGGCCCAACTCCAGGCCGAGCAGGAATCCGGCGTTCGCGTGCGACTCCAACATCTCGGTCAACACCGTCCACCGCCGCCGCGCGTCCGCGTCCGTCCCGTCGAGCCGGTCCCACACTCCGTCCACCTCGGCATCGGTGACGCCCGCCCCGCGCAGCATCGTCACCAGGGTCGCCCACGGGGCGTCATTGGCGTGTATCGTGTCGCCGATCACCCCCTCCACCGTGAGCCACAGCGGCATGTGGGCGTCCACGATGGTGTTCACCACTGACTGTGCGGTGTCGGGCCTTGAGTTGAGCATGCGGGCCTCCACGCGCCTCTGTGGGCGCACGGGCGGCCAGGGTGCAGGGCTGCAACGGGAATGCGAGGTAGGGTAGACTTTGCGGCAGCCATTGGCCCCGGCCTTGACGGGGTTGGTGGTTAGGAGCGTCGGCGAGTTGTCACCTCGTCGGCGCTCCGCTTTCCCGCCTACGATGCGCCTGATCCGTAGTCCCTGTCAACTCGTGTTCCTTCACGGAGGGGATGGCATGCCGTTCACACACACTCTCCATCTCGATTGCGAAAACCTGCTTCGCTCCTTTGATGGACAGCAGGCACCGCGGATCATGGAAGTGAATTTGTCCCCTGGTTCAGGCACTCTCCTGATGCTGCAGTTGGAATCCGAATCCCCGCTCCCCACGAGTTTTCAGGAGCGGGAAGTCAAGATCCGGCACAACCTCGCCGGCCCGAGTTCAGCGTTCTGGGTGTAGGTATCTCGCGCCGGCCCATCGCCGCACAATCCCCACCGGCAGGCTCGCCGCGTTGCACCACGCCTCCAGCCTCCAGCCGCCGGCCAGGAACCGCCGCGCGTCCTCGCGCGCCGTCCGCGTCGCGCTGTCGTTCTGCGCGTCAGCCACGGCCTGCAACAGCACGGCACAGGCCAGCCGCTCCCACCACTCCCGATGCGGCGCCGGCCTGACGACCGTCACCTCGCGCGGGCCGCGCGGCCGGACGGGGCGGGCGGGGGCGTCAGTCACGCCGCTCCCTGCTCCGCGTCCTCCCGCTCGCGCTTGCGGTACGCCCGACAGGCCGGGCACCGGACGGGCAAATGTAACCCCCGGCTCTGGTAGAAGATCATCTCGCTCGGCGCCAGCTCGTATGTCCCGCCGCAGTCCTTACAGTTCCGCGCGTACTCGTGATTGTTGTCGTTCATGCTTTGCGTCTGTCCAAGTAGGGCCAAAGCCTGTTCCGCCGATAGGCCGAATCGATCGTCGCTGGTACGCTCCAGGCGCCGCGCGACGCGCTCGGCCTCGCGCTGTCGCCGTTCGGGTTGATCCCGCTTCGGCACCCGTCGCCGGGCGGTCACGATCGGCTGCGGCGGGGGAAGCCGCAGCCCGCGCAGAATCGTGCTGAAGATGTTCATTGTTGCTGCCCTCAAAAGAAGGGTGCCGACCGGGGAAGGGTGGCCGGCCGGCACCCGACGCCCCACCCGTCCCTAGGACAGGCGGGGATCACCCAACTAGCTCACCTTCGCGCCGACGATCCGCGCGATCGCCGCCGGGTTCGGGAACGCGAACGTGGCCCGAATGACGCCCCGGATCTCCGACTCGTCGTAGTTGAACCGACGCGACTTGTCCAGCTCCAGGCGCATCGTGCCGTTGCGAACCAGCACGATCTGGCTCATGTCGCACACGAAGATGCTGCTGCACGTCGAGCTGTTGCCCCGCACCTCGGTGCGCGACAACTGCGACGACAAATACACCGGCAGTCCGAACAGCCGGCGCTGCTGCGCGTCGGCCACGTTGCCGGCGCCGATCAGCGGCTCGTTGCGCGTGGCCGCCGTGTCGGTCTTGACCTTCATGTAGACGCCCCAGAGTTCGGGGTGCATGAAGATCGCGGACGGCTTGCCGTTGTCCGCCTCGATCGCGGAGACGGCCGTGGCGATCTCGTCCAGGTCGGTCGGCACGCTGCCGTCCGCGCCCAGGTCGGTGATCGTGGTGATCCCGCCGGTCAGCGACAGCCCGCGCGGCTGGTTCGACGTGCCCGTGCCCTCGAATCCGGCGAGGTCAAGTGCCAGCGACAGCGACCGCGTCAGCTGGCCCATGATCATCTCCAGCACGCTCGGATTGCTGTCGCTGATCAGCTCGTTGCTCACGCGAACCAGCGCCGCGCACTTGTCCAGTGTGGCAACGATGCCGCCCATCGTCGGCGAGGACTCGCTGATCTCGTCGGACTCGCCAACCCATGACGCTGCGCTGTCCGCCGTGAGCTTCGGAATGGTGAGACTCGCCCGGTCGGTCTCGATCACCCGCGCGCCGGCCGCCACCAGAACGGTCTGCGCGCTCAAGTGCTCCCATACCTGGCCGAACTGCTGATCCGGTACGAGCACCGCGCCCGCCGTGATCAGCGCCTCGCCCATCGTCCGCAGCTCCGACCCGCGCGCCGCGCTCCGACCCTCACCGCGAACGTCGATGTGGGCCGGCGCGATCGCCCGGAGCCGGCTCTCGGCCTCGAACCGCTGGCTCAGCCCGTCCAGCTCGTCTGCCTCCGCCATGAGCCCGTCGAACCGCCGCTGCTCGCTGGCGAGCAGCCCCCGATCTGCGGCCTTCGCCGCGTCGATGATGGCCCGGCCGTCGTCCAGCCGCGCCATGCGCGCTTCGCGGATCGTCTGCTCGGCCTCGCCGCGCGAGTGCCACGGCTGCTCCAGCCCGTCACGCCCAATCTTCCGCAACTGCTCGATCGTCTGTCCCTTGTCCATTAGGTCCGTCCTCGTGCGCCCAGCCTCGCCGGGCGCGTCCCCATCACACGGGTTCGCCGGGCCACACGGCCCGACAGGCTGCAAGGTGCGCGGTGCGCTCTCCCTGCGGCGGGCAGCGGGCGGCCCTTCGGTGAAGTCGCCGCCCCTGCCCTTTGTCTCAGCTCTAGTTCGCTGCCCCCTCCGACACGTCGGGCATGAGTCCCGCGATCGGGCACTCCAGCCAGGGCACCGCCTGCCCGTCCAATTCCACGGCGACGATCAGCCGGCTCTCGCCCAGCCACACGCGGAACGCACAGCCCAGCGCCATCGCCTCGCGCAGCGCGGCCCGCTCGTCAGCCGATATGAGGCTCACGGCCGCCCGCACGATGTCCGCCAGCTTCGGCGCCAGCACCGCGAGGATTCCCGGCAGGACGGCCGGCACGCTCGGGTCAGGCGTCATCGTCATCTCCCTCTGTGTCGTCTCCGTCCGTCAGCCCAGCGCCGGCCAGGGCCGCGCCGTCGTCATCCTCGGGCGCCGGGCCGATCCACTTGCCCTGCGCCACCAGATCCGCGATCACCGCCGTCGCGTACATCCCGCTGTTCGCGTGACACGCGCTCCCACCGCTCGGCAACCGTCTCGACAAACTCGCGCGCCTGTGGGTTCCGCTTCCACCGAACGAGCACCCGCTCGATCCACGGCCGCTCGTCGTCCTCCGGCCGCGCGGGGAACCGGGCCAGGAAGTCTTTCCGCAGCGGGCGGTACTCGGCGAACATCTCCGCCCATGTCGCCCACCGCACGCCCCGGTCGCCGGGCTGGCACCCGGACAAGAGGTCGAGCATGTCGCCGATCTCCAAGTCGTCCACCGATGCCGCCGCCCGCATGGCCGTCCGTCGTCTGACTGGCATCGCTACCTCCCCGCGTAGCCGCCCAGTCGAGGCGGCCGGTTGTCGGGCGCGTCGTCATCGTTCAGCGCCAGCTCGCGCACCGCCCGAATGAACGCCGTCCGCGCGTCCCGCTCGATCGCCACGGCGGGATGGGCCTTGACGGTGCCGAATCGATCCCGAAGCGTGAGGCCCTCGCCCGCCAATTGCAGCCGGGCGGCCTCCTTCCGGTCCCAGGCTTCGCCGGCCACCTGGAGCACCCGGAGCTGGTGTGGCTGGAACGCGTACGTCTTCACGAGCCGGCCGTACCACTGCGGCGCTATCCGCGCTCAGGTGGGCCGGAATGGTTGCCTTACGCATCTGATCTCCCTTCAATCTGGACTGAACCGGGCAGCACTCGATCGCGCGTACCGGGGAGCGGTCTTGGCGGCAGGCGCGGGGAACTTCATCTCGGCGCCGGGCTGTGCCTCCAACAGCGCGGTCAGCCCGTCGAGCCACCGGGCGGCCCACGCCTGATCGGCCGCCGTCGCCGCGCGACAGCGGCCGAACCTGTGAACCGCGATCAGCAACGCGCGGGCACGCATCTCGAGGCGCCACCGTCCGAGCACCCGTCGTGGCATACGTCGACCGTCTACCTCACGCATGGCCGCCTCCGAACTGGACACACACCATGCTTGTCCAGTGCTGTCCACTTGTCTGGTTGAGGCTCTGGCCCCACTCCCACTTAGCCATGGGGGGAAGTGGACAAACACTTCCCCCATGGGGGGGGGTTGTCCAGTTGTCCAGTTCCCCGTAAGTGACCATTCGGTTCTGCGTCCAAACTGGACACACACCATGGCGGGGGTGGTCTGTCCACTTCACAGCGCCACCTCCGCCGCCCGGCGGTAGAGTGTGGCCTTGCCGCCACGCACCACTTCCTCGGACCTGAGTACGCCTTCACGGCGGGTGAGTGCCCGCGCCACCTGTCGGGTCTGAGTCTTGGTGGGCTTGCCGTCCGCGCCGGCCATCCCTACAGCCTTGGCAATCGCGCCAGCCGTTCGCGGTTCGTCGGTGAGGGCACCCGTGTCGCAGATCAAGCGCCAGGTCGTTTCGGTGGCGGCATCCTTCGCCGCGCCGAGCAGGGTGTACTGGCTGGTGTCCGGGTCGAAGTCCATCACCAGTGGTTCGAGCGAGACGAACCGCCCGCGCCCGCTCAACTTGCGCTGCCGGCCGAACGCCCCGTTGGCGTAGCGCAGACTCAGGGTGTAGTCGGCTGAGGCCGCCGCTGCTGAGGCCCCGCGCATGGCCCTGGACGGGTCGGCATCGTCGGATTGGTCCTCACCCTTGCCAGAGTGCGCATCGATCAGCCAGGGGACGCCAGTGGTCCGCGCCGCCGCCTTCACGGCCTCCACGATGCAGACCGCGGACGCGTTGTCGTTCTCGTCCCGCACCAGACCGCGAATCACCGCCTGCCAAGACGCGATCAGGACGAGGCCGTAGCCCTTCGCCTTGACGGTGCGCGTGATAGCCTCGAGGCCGCTGGGACTCAGGAGAATGGAACGCCGGTAGAACGTCATCCAGCCCGGTTCGACGTTCAGGTGGCGCCCGACCCAGGCGGTGTACTCGGGCGGGTCTTCGGCCGCGATCGCCAGCACCCGCGCCCGCGTGGTGCTCCGGTCGAGGAACGACCGGCCCATGGCGATCTCGGCCGCCATCGCCTGGCCGAATGTGGTCTTGCCCACCTTGGCGTAAGCCACGAGAAAGCCCAGCATCCCTAGCGCCGGGATCACGCCGTCAAGTAGGTAGGGGACGCCCTCGGCTTCGATCCGCTGCCCCTCGAGCGCCACGTCCACGGCATCGGTCAGATCCTCGTCACGTAGTCCGTCCGCGCCGCCTTCGGCCTCCTGGCCGCCCGCCTGCGCAGCCTGCTGGCGCCAGTACGCTTCGGCCTGCACGCGCGACCGGAGGGGCTGGCGCAAGTCATCGAGGTTCACGAGCCACTCGAGGTAGTCATCGGGGAGTTGGTCGAGCTGGAGGCCCTTGTGCTTACCGAACGGCATGGTGGTCATCGCTCCCCCCGTCACCCTGCCGCTACGCCCTCGCCCTAGCCGCCAGCCATGCCTCGATCTCCTCGGCGCGGTAGCCGATCAACCGGGCGGTGAGGCGGATCGGGGTAGGGAAGTCGCCACGCTGGCGCAGCCGCCAGATGGTCGGCTCGCTCAGGCCGGTCTTCTCGCGGACGACGTACGGGCGCAGGACGCGCGGGCCGGTGTCGGTTGAACTGTCTAAGGTGTTCATGAGCCCCCTGTCTTCCTAGAGACAAGTCTGAGGCCCACGCGGGTAGAAGCGGGGTGCCCTAACTGGCGGAATTACGCAGTTGGTTCAGTCAGTCGCCGCAACCGATCCACCGCAGGCCGAAGACGAGAACGGAACAAGTCGGTCCCCACCTCGAGGCCCGCCGCTGGAAGCATCACCGTCAGCACCCGCGCGAATGCCCCGCGATTCGTCTTCGTCACCGGCACGCCGTGACGCGCGAGACAGGCTGCTGTTTCGTGTGTGAGCCACTGCGCGTGCGGGTCGGCCTGTCGGCCAGCGGGAGTGCGTACATCCGCTGCGCACCCGTGAGGGCCGCAGACACGGCATCCAGGGCCGCCAGGCAGCCGGGAAGGTCACACCGCTGCGTCTTCAGGGCCAGCGCCAGGAACAGGTCAACGTAATCGCCCTTGCCCCGAACGTTGCGGACCGGGCCGGCCAGCGGCTCGAGCATGGTGCGGCAAGCAGCCACGCTCTCCGCGATCCGCTTCGCCCGCTCTCGGGCCTCACGCTTTGGGATGGCCGGGATGTCCCGCGCTACCTGCGCCCGCACCTGGCGCTGTCGCCGCACCTGCCGGACCTGCCGCTCGAGGTCATCAATCGTCGCCCGCGCCTCGGCCGTGCGGCCGAGTACCGCGCCGAGCGCCTTGCGTTCGTCGGAGCTGAATGCCCACGCCATATCGTCACCCGTTCGCTTTCTTCTGCTTCGCCACGATGCGCTTCAGTAGCCGTTCCCACTGCTGGAGCGCATCCTGCTTTTCCCGGTCGTACGCGTAGCGGTCATAGATGGCCGTCACGTCGTCCTCGGTGTGGTTGATCACCCGCTTGAGGATGTCCCGGCTGACGCCGTGCGACGTCAGCATGGTGGTCATCGTGCGCCGGATGTCATGCGGCCGGAAGTCCAGCCCTGACGCCTTCCGAATGCGCCGGATGACGTGCTTGGCGTTCGTCACCGGGGCGGGTTCTTCGACCGGGGAGTGGCGAAGACGTACTCGCTGGTCAGTTCCTTCTCGGTCTGGTACGCCTTCACCGCCGCCAGCTGTTCGCGGGCCAGCTTTGTCAGGTAGACGCGGTGCATCAAACCGTTCTTCGTGCGGGCGCCCGGGCCGTGTCGGCCTCCCGCACCTCCCGCCGCGCCTCGCCGGGATCGTGTCCGTCCTCGAGTTCGTGCCGCGCGTCCTTCGCTTTGTCTCGGGCCTCGGCCAGCGACAGAGCAGGGTAGTGGCCGATAAACATCCGGCGCTGTCGGCCCTGCGCGTTGCGGTACAGGTAGAACCACGTTCGCTTGCCGCTCGGCGCGATCCGCAGGCCGAACCCTGCCGGGTCGTCGTCGAAGTAGTCCACGCGCACCCTCGAGGGCTTCAGGTTCAGCACCGTTCGAGCCGTCAGGCTGAGTGCTGGCATCGGCCGCTCCTTCCCCTCCAAGCCGCCCGTGGGTAACAGATGGGTAACAGGTGAACAATGGTAACTACTGAAATTATACAGGAGCTTTCAGCGGGTTACAAGAGGTATATGTCTAAGTAGGTCAGTTAGTTACGCTGTGGAGCGAGAGAGAGGGCTTGAAAGGCGGTGAAAGGCCGAAAAGGGCATCCGGCCTGAATGGGGTTCAGGGGGTCGCTGGTTCGAATCCAGTCGCCCCGACCAAATCTCAAGTCCGCGGGTAGCCGATGGGTAGCCAGCGGCCGTTCTCTCCCTCCTGAAGCTAGCTCATCCCGTCAGTTCCACCGTCTCGCCGTCCGCCGTTTTTCCGGCCAGTCTGCACGTCGTAAGCGGGGGCGTCCGCCACCTCGAGGCCCGCTGCGGCCATCGTCACCATGAGGGGCGTCGCGTCCGGCCCCCCGCCCCCCAAAGGACGGCCGCGGTCGCTGGCGCCGGTGCTCGCACCGGCCGCCACCCGACGGTTCCTCATCGTCTCCTGGCGCGGGATGGCCCGGGCCCCACCGGATTCACGCGGCGCCCCCGGACCGAAGCCTCCACCCTGATCGATCGGGCCGGTTGCGAGTTTGCACACTCTCTCGCGCCTCTGCCTAAAGCTCGTCGGGAACCCCACCGACATAGAGAACATGGTCACGGCGAGTCGAGAAGGTACCCCTGCCCACGGCCAGACCTTCCTGTCGCGGGCTCTCCGTGAAGTCCTGTGCGTGTGGCGGCGGGACGGCTGGCTGATCGCCGGGCTCATCGTGGCGGCCCTCGTCGCGTTCGAGGCGGCTGTTCGGCGCGTCTTCGAGATGGCCCACCAGGTGGAAGTGGCGCACGGCCTTGCGCTGCTGCCCGCCCTCTTCATCCTGACCGCCTTGCTCCTGTTCCACCAGTACGCCAAGCGACAGGAACTAAAGACTCACGCCGCCGCCGCCACGGCCGCCGCCGCACAGGCAAACCAGCGGCTGCTCGAGCTGGAGCGGCTGGCCACGCTCAGCCAGTCCCTCAGTGGCTGCCTGAACATGGAGGCCCTGCAGCAGGCCGTCTGGAAGCACCTGCCGCGCCTCCTTGGCCAGCACGACGCATGGGTCCTGACGTATGCGGACGCCACCTGGCAGGTCTTGGTGGACACAGCCGGCGAGGGCCAGGACCGTCTACAGTTCCTCCAGTCCCAGGCGATGGAAGCCCTGTCTCACGGAGCCGCCGCGGCCCCAGTATTAGGTGGCGCGGACGGAGCAGATACTCTGCACCTGCCGATGGTTGTCGGCGGTAGAATCGTCGGCGTCGTCGGCCTCCCCAACGCCAGTCGCGTGGCCGCGAGTGACCGTAGGCTGCTGGAAGCGATAACCTCGCTCCTGGCGATTGCCGTCCGCAACATCCAGCTCTTCCTCGACACGAGGGATAACGCGCTTCATGACAGCCTGACGGGCTGTCTCGGCAGAGGGCATGGGCTCGAGGTCCTGGCGAGGGAACTGGATCGTGTCGCTCGAAAACCTGCCCCAGTATCCGTCCTGATGTTCGACCTGGACAGCTTTAAGTCGATCAACGACGAGCACGGTCACCTGGTCGGGGACCAAGTCTTGAGTCAGGTCGGGCAGCGGATTCGACAACTGCTGCGCGGCAGCGACACGAAGTGCCGGTACGGGGGCGACGAGTTCCTCGTCATCCTGCCCGAAACTCCAGCTGAAGGGGCGGCGCACGTTGCGGACTGGCTTCGCCAGGAACTCTCGCTGCTCACCATCGAGGCCGGGGGGCTGCAGCTCTCCGTCCGTGCAAGCTTCGGCGTCGCGACCACTGAGCAGCGGCTCGACGTCAACGAACTGATCCGCCGTGCGGACGCCGCGCTCTATGACGCCAAACGAGCGGGTCGCGACCGCGTCCGGAGCTTCGTGCCGGGCCAGGTGCTCCCCGACCGCCGCGTGTCGTCATCCTCCACAGTGATGTAGCGCACGAGCGCCCCCCCACTCCTGTTCACGCGAGTACCGTCGTGCAAGGTTTCGCCCACGAGAACTAAACTCCGCCTGTTCAGCGGCCGAGACAGGCTCTTGTGGAGAAGACCCAAGCCGTGGCGGATGGAAGTGGACAAGCCCAAATCCTGGTCGTTGATGATTCGCCCCTGAACATAGCGCTGCTCGAGCGACTGCTCTCCGACTGCAGGGTCTATGCCGTTCGCGACAGTGCAAGCGTCTTTCGTCTTCTCGACCGCATTCATCCCGATCTCGTCCTGCTGGACACCACGATGCCCCGCATCGACGGGTTCGAGATCTGCCGCAGGATCAAGGCGGACCAGCATTGGGGTGAGATCCCGGTGATCTTGACGACGGAGTTAGGCACCCCTGAAAAGGAGACCAAGGGGTTGATGCTGGGCGCCGTTGACTGCATCTCGAAGCCGTTCCACGCGGCGGTCGTGCAGGCCCGTGTGCGGACGCACCTCTCCCTCGGCTTGGCGAGGCGCCAGCTCGCGCGACAGAATCACCTTTTGGAAGAGGAGGTGAGCAGGCGGACGGCGCAGCTGGAGCGTGCCTTGCAGCAGGTCAGGGACGCCTCGATGGAGACGATCATCCGTCTGTCGAGGGCCGCGGAGTATAAGGACGAGGACACCGGAGCCCACGTCCTCCGCATCGCTCACTATGTGGGCGTCATCGCCCGGCAGCTGTCCCTCGGGCAAGACGCCATCGACGTGCTGATGCGCGCGGCCCCGCTCCACGACGTGGGCAAGATCGGGATTCCCGACCGGATCCTGATGAAGCCCGGCCCGCTGACGGCGGAGGAGTTCGACGTGATCAAGACCCACCCGGAGATCGGCGCCCGGCTGCTGGCTGGATCGCGGTCGGAGATTATCCGCCTCGCCGAGGTGCTCGCCTTGACGCATCACGAACGCTGGGACGGCGGCGGTTACCCACGAGGTTTGGCGGGCCACGACATCCCGCTGCCAGGACGGATCCTCACGGTGGCTGATATGTTCGATGCCCTCGTCTCGCGGCGCCCCTACAAGGAGCCATTCTCTATTCCCGTGTCGCTCAACATCATCCGGCAGCACCGGGGAACGGCACTCGATCCGGACGTCGTTGACGGCTTCTTCCGCAGCGAGAGCGAGATCATCGAGATCAAAACGGCCTACGAGGACCGGAACCTCAGCCCCCTGTTCGGCCGCCTGCCGGCACGCGCGGCTAACGGCGGGTAAGCGCCACGGACTTTCAGCCCCCCCAACTGCGGGCTGCGTCAACGCGGGGCGTGCGGACGCAGAAGCGAGTAGGCCACTGATGTTGACCACCACCCAAGTTCTCGAATACCTCAGAGTAGACCGACGGACGCTCTATCGCCTGCTCAAGTCCGGCCAACTCCCCGGGGTACGGCTGGGGCGGCAATGGCGTTTCCGAGAGTCGGATCTAGAACGGTGGCTGAGTGACCACAAGGCCGCTCGTTCCCGAACTGACGCCGCCGGAGTGCGGGCATCACCCATCAACGCATCTTGTGTGAATGCTGCAGAGTCGCCCGATTGGGCCGACCGCAACGCCGAGGAGATCGTGGATCGCTGGTATCAGGTCGAAGGTCGCGCAAACGGACTGTCAGGAGCGACGCTTGCGAACATGATCGCTGAGGCACTGCGCGAGGCCGGCCGGTCTCCCGGCCACTGTACGGCAGAGGGTGAGACGCTCGGTGGCGTGCACGTGCTCAAACGACGGTGAGCCGGCCGGCGCTAGAGAGTTGGGCCGACGCGGTGCTAACTAAGAAGTGGGGCGTACTGGCGGCGGCCCGATTGATCCACATCGTCCGAACGGGGCGCGACGGAAGATTCGCAGTCCAGAACGAGGGAGTGTCGGCCAGCCGCCGCACAATGGTGTCGATGGGTGCCGTGCCTGGCAGTCAACCGCCGAACGACTGCCGCCCCTCGATACCAGGCCCAGCCCGCACGGCAACCAAGAAACGAAGCGCGAACGCGGCGCAGCGCTCGGGCCGTGGCGCTCTACGGCCGAGCGGCTAGCCGCCGGGGCGGCAGCCGGTGGCGTGCGACCTCCGGCCCGAGGAGGTCCGGGAGGTCATCGCGGCCACCCCTCCCGAGGGCGTCGAGCGGCCTCGTGACCACGCGGATGAAGAAACCGCCGGCGCAGTTCGTGGAGAGGTACAGCGCCCGTCGCTCGAATGCGAGGGCGCGAGGTGCGCCCCTCGAAGTGATCCAAGCCGAGTTCGTCCTTCAGTTCGCGGTACTGCTGTTCGATCGGCCACCGACTGCGCGCGAGCCGGACGAGCTGCTTCCGCGACGCCTTCGCGTCCAGATTGAGCACGTAGTACGTTCGCGTGTCGTCCGCCAGCGATCGCTCGAACAGCGCCCACCGTTCGCCACCCCCGTGGCGCAGGCGCACCCGTCGCGCGGCAAAGCGGGCGACCAGCGGCCCTTTCGTACCGTGTCCCCAACGCACCCGGCGCCAGGCCGACGCCGGCAACCCCTGTCCCATCGCCTCGAGCGTCTCGGCGGTGCTGGCGCCTGGGGCCCACGCTTTGAGCAGGCCCCGCACCGCCACCGCGTACCGCAGGCCCATCCGTTCGAGCGCGGTCCGAAACCCTGCCGTCGTGCCGTAGTCCGCGTCGGCGACCACGGCCGGGGCGACACGGCACGCCGCGCTCACCGTCGCGCGGCCGCCTGCAGTTCGCGCGCGACCAGCAGCGTCACCTGCTCCGCGGCGCTCGTGCAGAAGCGTCCGGGTTTACCCGAGCGGCCGGCTCTCTCGTAGAACGCGCGGAAGGCGGTCGCGGATCGGACCTCGGGGACGCAAGCCACTTCCACGGCGTGCTGCAGCTCGTGCGCGAGCAGCGCGATCAGGCGGTCGTCGCCGTGCCGCGGCTGGAGCCACACGGTGAGGTAGCGCGTGGCCGAGGTGGCGCCGGCGAACCGCAGGTGCGCTTCGAGGTGAGTGGTGCCGTTCGGATCGCGGTCCTCGAGGTCCACGTACACGACCAGGTCGCTCTCGGCGACGGCGTTCACCAGCAGGCGAAGGACTTCGCACCGTCGCAGGCCTTCCTCGAGCAGCCGCGCGCCGCGCACCTGCAGCGGCCGCACGCCGTCCGCCCAAGCGGGGGTTGCGGCCAGCCACGCGCACGCGGCCACCATCACCATCACCGCCCGCCTCGATCGCGTGCCGCGCATCGGTACCTCCAGGTCGTCGTCCTGGGGGTAAAATGCGCGGCGGGGGCGGGCCGCGTCTTAGCGGTCCGACAGGGTTTTCCTAGGACTTTCGCAAGGTGGGAGCATGAGCGTCGCCTTCGGACCGTTCGTGCTCGACGAGGGCCGCCGGCAGCTGCTCGAGGCGGGCGCCGAGGTCCGGCTGTCGCCCAAGGCGTACGAGCTGCTGACAACGCTGGTATCGCTGCGGCCGCAGGCCGTCTCGAAGGCCGATCTGCAGCAGCGGCTCTGGCCCGACACCTTCGTGCAGGAAGCCAACCTGGCCGTCCTGGTGGGGGAGATCCGCTCCGCGCTGCGCGACGATCCTCACGACAGCCGCTACGTCCGGACGGCGCACCGCTTCGGGTACGCGTTCTGCGCGGACGCGGTCGAAACCCGTCCTGCGCCGCCCGAGGGCCGGGCGGGCCGCGCGCCGGCCTCGGCCGACGAGGCGCGCTGCTGGATCGTCGTCGACGACCGCGAGACGATGCTCGGGCCGGGGGAGCACGTCATCGGGCGGGCCGCGGACGCGAGCGTCCGGGTGGACCACATCTCGGCGTCGCGGCGGCACGCCAGGCTCCTGGTCGGGAAGGCCGAGACGACGATCGAGGATCTCGGGAGCAAGAACGGCACGTGGGTGGGAACCACGCGGCTCGAGGGACCGGTCGTCCTCGAGGATGGCGACCAGATCCGCGTCGGACACACAAGGATGGTCTACCGCGCGCGCCAGGGGCCGGGGCCGACCAAGACGGTCGTGTGATCAGCGGTCCCAGCCCACCCGGTCCGGGCGCCAGGCCGAGGTGCGGTGATCCAGCACGTGGTCGCGGCGGGCGAACACCTTCACGCCGACGAGGCCGGCCACGAACCCGCCGACGTGCGCCCAGAAGGCGACACCACCCCCCTCCGCCCCCATGCTCGTGAAGCCGCCGAGCAACTGCAGCGCGCCCCAGTAGAGCAGCATCACCCACGCGGGCAACGCGATCGACGTGAGGAAGAAGCCCAGCGGCACCAGCGTGAAGACCCGCACGCGCGGGTAGAGGAGGAGGTACGCCCCCATCACGCCGCTGATCGCCCCGGAGGCGCCCACCATCGGGATGTTCGACCGCGGGTCCACCAGCACCTGCAGCATGGCGGCGGCGAGCCCGCACATCAGGTAGAAGACCACGAAGCGCGGCCGGGTCATCGAGTCCTCGACGTTGTTCCCGAACAGCCACAGGAACCACATGTTCCCGATCAGGTGCATCCAGGAACCGTGCAGGAACATCGAGGTCAGCACGTTGGTGGCCTGCCGGCCGGCGTCGATCTCGCAGACCAGCCCGTCGCCCATCCCGAACCGCGAGCCCGGCGGCAGCAGGCCCGTCAGCTCGCCCGGGATGAGGCCGAGGTTGCAGACCGAGCGCGCCAGGGGGAGCGTCGAGCCGGCGCCCTGGACGACGAGCCAGGCGCCGACGTTCATCGCGATGAACGCCAGCGTGACGTAGGCGGTGCGGAGGGTGCGGTTCTCGTCGTGGTAGGGGATCACAGGCGTCCTGTCGAGTCGTGGTGTACTCCCAGTCTACCAGCGGCCGGGGCGCTTGACACGGGGAGTGTCCAGATCCAGACTGCCCTCGACACCCTTCACGACGTTCTATCGTCAACGCGTGGCCCGAGGGGCAGGGTTCTCGCCCCGGGAGGTCAACGTGTCACACCTCCGGATCAGCTATCGCGTGTTCACCGTGTTCCTGGCCGTCGGGCTCGTCATGCTCGCCGCGGCCGGCGTCGTCGTGGTCGGCGCCGGGCAGGCGCGCCTGCGGGCCTCGTTCGGCGACCACCTGGCCGATGTCGCGACGCAGACCGCCGCCAGCGTGGACAGCTACGTCTACCGCCGCGCGATCGAAACCTCGATCCTCGCGGCGGTGCCCGACGTGCGCCGCGAGGCGGCGCTGGCCAGCGCCGTCCCGGTCGACGCGGCCGCGGTGCGGCAGTACGACCAGCAGTGGCAGCAGCAGCGCACCGTCCCCGAGGCGCTCGCCCCGCTCATGCGGAACGCCGCCTCGACCTTCCTCGCCGAGGCCGGGCGCAACGATCAGACCTACCGCGAGCTGGTGCTCGCGGACCGGAGCGGGCGGCTGGCCGCCGCGTCCGGGATGACGACCGACTACTTCCAGGGCGACGAGGAGTGGTTCACTCGCGCATTCGGCGACGGCGTCCGGGGACGGCTCAACGTGGGCGGCGTGACGTGGGACGACAGCGCCGCGACGTGGGCGCTCGAGATCAGCGTCCCGGTGCCCGATCCGGCGGGCGGGCAGCTGGCGGGCGTGCTGAAGGCCGTGGTGGACGTGCGCGAGATGGCGGCCACGGTCTCGGCGATGCGGCTCGGCGGCACTGGTGAGGCCGCGCTGGTCACCGACGAGGGGAAGATCGTCCTCGGGGCGCTGCAGCCCAACGTGGACACGCCGTTCTTCGCCGCCGACCTGCTGCGCGAGCGGATGCTGGGGGTGGCCCGGCAGGAGACACCGGCCGCCGTCGCATTCGGTGCACTGGCCCCGGACGGCCAGACCCGGCTGATCGGGATCGGGATCAGCCAGCTGCGCGCCAGCTACCCGCACCTGAAGTGGCTCGTGGCCGTCTCGCAGAACGAGTCGGAGCTGTTCGCGCCGGTCCGCTTCCAGCTCTGGTCACTGCTGGGCGCGCTCGCGCTCACCGCGATCGCGGTGCTCGGGCTGGCACTCTGGTTCTCGCTGCGCTTGGCGGCGCCGCCTCCCGACGAGGAACTCCACCTGGTCAGGCACCCGGTCGTGGGGACGATCGATGGGGAGGGCGTGTAGCTGGTTCCAGAGAATTAGAAGCCCGGCATCAGGTTGAAGGCGAACGTCCAGCCGTGGCCCGGGCGATCGAAGGTCCGGGCCGCGGCCAGCTCGACGATCATCCCAGCCGCGTTCACGCGCACACCCGTGCCCACGCTGCGCAGCAGGTGGTGGCGCCAGCCCTCCAGCATGCCGCCCGCGCGCGTTCTCACCGACGCGGCGTCGGCGAAGGCGAATCCCTCGAGCGGCAGCGGGCCGTAGTTGAAGCTGCGCGACAGGAACCCCGGGATCGGGAAGCGCAGCTCCACGTTGCCGGCCAG
Source organism: uncultured Acidobacteriota bacterium (assembly GCA_963813585.1). Taxonomy (GTDB): domain Bacteria; phylum Acidobacteriota; class Vicinamibacteria; order Vicinamibacterales; family Fen-181; genus JARKSS01. The sequence goes on along the minus strand of CAWEZL010000001.1, from coordinate 3,266,919 downwards.
CAGGCTGCTCCCGCTCAACACGTCCAGTAGCGAGCAGCCGGCCTGCCCGGGGTCGCAGCTTCGCGACGCGAGCGTGTGGAGGTTGTACCCCCGCACCTGGTCGCGCAACGACAACACCAGGGGCAGCAGACGCGGGTCCGCGCCCCCCGCGCCGAGCCGCGCCACGTACCGCCCGCGCAGCGCCAGGGTGAACGGGCGCACGGGCATCAGGTACCGCCGGTGGTCGGCCAGCACGGTGGTGTAGCTGACGCTCCCGAACGACGGCGACACCTGCAGGCGGGTCCGGCCGCCGAGGATCGGGCTCGTGGGGCCGTACACGGTGGTGTCGTGCACCAGCGCCACCCCCGTCTCGAACAACTGCACCGCCTCGCCTCCGGGCAGTCCCTCGCGCGTGCGTGCCAGCTCCTTGTGCGAGGGCACCGCGATGAGCCGCGTCTCCAGCTCGCGCCCGTAGGTGACGCTGCGGATGCCCGCCGTGACCTCGATCCGCTCCGACCGGTTGAACGGGTAGAGCGCGAGGCCGCTCAGCTGCAGGTGCGACTGCCGCCGGTAATCGGCCACGCTGCGGAGCGTGCGAGACTCGGCGTCGTACTCGCGCTTCGAACTGCCGAACACGGTCGGCAGGTAGTCGACCGACAGGCCCCAGTTCAGCCGCGACCGGCGGTTCAGGTACAGCGCGCGCGCGGCGAAGTCCTGCTGGCGCAGGCCGCCCTGGAACGCGACGCCCAGCTGCTGGTCGCCGAGCATGTCGCCGAACCCGAAGCCCATGCCCGCTCGCAGGTAGTTGCCGAACGGCCCTCCGCCCGCGCTGAGGTACGGCTGTCCCAGGCTCTCGAGCGACATGTTGTCGCGGTACGCCCGCGCGCCGAATGCCGCCGACTCGGCCTCCACGCTCCGCCCCGGCTGCTCGCCCGGCAGGGGCACCGACGGCAACTCCGTCCGGGAGCCCGCGAGGATGGTGTCGCCGGGCCGAGCGAACCGCGGCTTCATCGTGACGATGTTGTAGCCACCGTCGGAGAAGACGCTGTACGCCAGCAGCCCCGCTCGCGGGGCGTACGAGATCGCCTGGCTGAGCGCGGTGATCCCGGACACGGGCACGCCGGGGCCGGTGACGCGTGACACCTCGGTGGTGTCGAGGCGGATACGGTACACGCTGGCCCGCTGGTCGGGGTCGCCGACGAAGAACAGCTCGGTCGCATCGGCTCCGAACTGCGGCGTGATGTTGCGTCCGCCCGCGGTGCCGGGCAGCTCGCGCACCTCGCGCGTGTCGAGATCGAGCAACGCCAGGCGGTAGGCGCCGAGCCGCAGCGCGTCGAGATCGGTGGAGAAGCGGTCGGTGGCGAAGGCGATCGACCGCCCGTCGGGAGACCAGGCCGGCTGCAGTTCGCCGTAGCCATCGCGTGTCGCCTGCGTCAGCGAGCCTGACCCGAGGTCGTAAACGTAGAGGTCGCTCCAGCCGCCATTGATGCCCACGAACGCCAGGCGGCCGCCGTCGGGCGACCACGCCGGGCCCCAGATCTGTCCCAGCTGCGCGAACCGCAGCTCGCGCACCGCGCCGCCCGTCTCCGGATCGACGATGGCCAGCACCGCGGCGCCGCGGCGGCTCGCCGAGAACACGAACTGCCTCCCGTCGGGCGACCAGGCGCCGGCGCCGTCGAGGAACTCGAGGGCGTCGAAATGCGAGTCGGCGGCACGGTTCACCAGCTTGCGGCTCACCCTCCCGGTCGTGGCGTCCGCGACGAAGATCTCGATCGAGAACTGGTCCTTCTCCGAGACGAAGGCCAGCCACCGCCCGTCCGGGCTCAGCGACGGCCCGGCATGCACGCGCGCCCCTGTCCGCCGCCGATCGAGCAGGGTGTCGATCGACGCGCGGTCCTCGAGGCCGAACTCCTGTCGCAGCGCCTCGTGCCAGGCCGATGAGAGCGCCTCGATCGTCAGGCCGGTCACGCGCGCCAGGCGCGACTTCACCGTGCTCCCGCGCGCCTTCAGGAGGCGCGGCACGACGTCCTCGCCGAAGCGGCGCGCCAGGAACCGCCACACGCCGTGCCCGTAGCGGTACGGGAAGTATTTCGGGCCCTCGATTTCCTTCAGCCCCGGCATCTCGTCCCGGCGCGCGACGTCGCGCATCCACATCAGCGTCTGGGGGTGGTTGGGGCCGAGCGTGAGGTACTCGGCCATGCCCTCGATGAACCACAACGGCATCGAGAGGATGCCGCCGTTGCCCGCGCGCGCCAGGTCGTACTGGAAGGCGTGCACCAGTTCGTGGCCGATCACGTGGTCCGTCTCGCCCAGCCCGAGGCCGAGCGGCAGCACGATCCGGTTCCGCCGGCCCTCGGTCACCCCCCCGGTCCCCTCGCCGAGCATGCCGGGGATCACGTTGGTCTGCGTGAAGTCGGTGTGCGAGGCGTAGAGCACCAGCGGCTGGCGGCGCGAGAGATCGTGGCCCAGGCGCTTCGAGAGGACGTCGTACCAGCGCTCGGCGAGCACGCCGGCCTGGCGCGCCGCGCCCTGCACCGCGGGATAGTAGTAGATGTCGAAGTGCGGCGTCTCCATCACCCTGAAGGCGAAGTCGCCGTACCGCACCTTGTTCTTGCCGAAGTACTGCGCCTGGACACCGGCCGGCACGAGCATCAGCGCCAGCAGTGCGGAGAGAAGCCGGGGGGTGGATGAATGCACTGGTCCTGTTGCCGGGAGAAGCGCGGCCGCACGGCCTGGCCACACGGACCGGGCCGGCGCCAACGCACCCACGTCTTGTCGGACGAAAAAAGAGGGGGCCAATACCGGACGGCGAGTCGATGTCGGGATTGGTGCCCCCAGCCTACAAGCTGGGACGGCCGGAGGCAAGCTGAGCGGGCACGCGGCAGGGGCCGCCGAACACCAGGCCCGAGCGGGCGCGCCGCGCCCCCTCGAGCTGTGGCACCTGCGGGAAGCCCCGCAGGCGCAGGACGCGCCGCATGACGGTCGTCACGCTCTCGTAGGTCGTGTCGAACCCGTGCGCGGCCAGTACCTGGCAGAGGGAATAGGTGTGCGCGCCGTGGTAGGCGCCCTCGATGTATGCGTCGGCCGAGGTCTGGCCCGCGCGGCACCCGGCCAGCAGCACCGCTCCCGCGGCCACCGCGCCCTCCCCGAACCGCCGAAGCGCGCCGCCCCGGACAGCCGCGCCGTCGCCAGGCGGCGGCAGCGACTTGCGCCGCGGCAGGTGCTCGCCGCCACCGGCGTCCCGCAGCCCGGTCCCCGAGTGGCAGCAGTCGAGCACGACCGCCAGGTGCGCCCCGGCGGGCAGCCGCCGCGCCACGCGCCCCAGGTCGTCGTCGCTCAGCGGGTCGCGCCAGTCGAGGTCGTACGGGCAGAGGATCTCGTCCAGGCGGTCGGTCGTCTCGTCACCGTTGCGGTCCGGCACCTGCGAGCCATGCCCCGAGTAGTGGAACACGAGGACGTCGCCCTCGCCGGCCCCCGCCGTCAGGCGCGCCAGTTCGCGACGGATCGCCGCCGTGGTCGCGGCCTGGTCGCGAAGGACCGTGATGCCGGCGGACGGAAAGCCGAAGGGGCCGCGCAGAAGGGCTTCCACCGCGCGGATGTCGTTGACGCACCCCCGGAGATGATGCGCCGGATCGGGGTAGCGGTTGATCCCGACGAGCAGGGCCCTGCGCGCCATGGCGATGACCTCCTTGCGGAGACATCGTCGCGAAGGGCGGCCGGGAAATCAAGGGTGGGAGCCCGGTTTGCGTGCAACTCGGACGAGCAGGGCGAAGCCCTGCCCGTCCCCTATCGGTCGCTGCCCTTCAGGAAGGTGCCCACCAGCTCGTGCCACTGGTCGTCGGTCAGCAGCGTCGGCCCCGGGGCCACCAGTTCGCCGCCGTCCGCCGCCGCGAGCCCCAGTTGCTGCTCGATGAAGTGCGAGAAGCGCACGGCCTCGGCCGAGAACCACTGGCGCGAGGCCTCGCCGGTCGGCATCCGCCGGTAGAGGTCGTCCTCGGGCTGCAGGGCGTACAGCCAGCCGCGCGCGTAGGGGTCGGCGTGCAGCCGCCCCGGGTGGCGGGACGCGCCGCGGTTCACGGCGACGACGCGGCCGCTGACCGGTGCCGGGAGCAGCGCCTGCCGCCTGCCGGCGTGGATGACGGCGATCGGGTCGCCGGCACGAAACGATCGTCCGACCTCGGGAAGCGAGACCGAGGTGATGCGCGAGAGGAGGTGCTGCGCCAGGTCGTCCAGTCCGACGCGCAGCCGGCCGGCGCCCGACGCCTGCAGCCACGCGTGCCCCGGCGCGTAGAAGACGCCCGGCCGCCACTGCAGGCCGCTGACGCGCGACAGCCCCATGGCGCGGCGCTTCGCGCGACCGGCCAGGCGCACCACGGCGAGGCCAGCGAGGAAGACCACCGTCAGCGCGGCCAGCACCACCAGCAGCAGCGCGAAGCGCGCCGCCAGGAACGCGATGAACACGGCAACGCCTCGGAGGAACTCCAGGATCGCGTGCATGACCTTCTCCGTTTCCCTCTCCTCGGTCCGCCTACTCCGGCCGGTGGCACATCGTGCAGTCGTCGAAGCCGCGCGCCGCCGTGCCGTTGTGGCAGGCCCCGCAGGACTGCCCCTTCACCATCCGGTCGTGCGTGATCGCCCGGCGGGCGCCCGCCTTCTTCGCCTTCAAGATCGGCGCGAGCTTCGGGTGACACGCCGTGCAGTCGGCCTTCGGCTGCATCCCCACGTGCGACGCGTGGCTGAACACCACCTTGCCGGGGCTGTCGCCCGTCTGCGGCAGCGTCAGGTCGGCAGGCAGCTTCGGCAACCCCTGGGCCCCGGCCAGACCCGCCGCGAGGAGGATCCCCGCGAGCACCAGCATACGCCTCGGCTTACGCACCTGATCCTCCCTCCACGGCCGCATCGTCGGTGAGCAGGTAGCGCCGGGCCGCCTGGTCCCAGGTCTCGGGCGCCAGGCTGCGGGCCAGGCCATCCACCGGCACGCCGCCGTCGAGGTACACGACCCCCAGCTCGGCGCCCGCCGCCTCGGCGCCCAGCTTCTCCCACACCGTGTCCATCCAGCGGCGGGCCAGGTCGCCGGTCATCAGCGCCTTGAGGTGGGCCGCCATCTGGGGGCTGCGCACCTTCAGCAGCCAGCCGCGGTCGTACGGCGACTGCTTCACCGACCCGGGAGCCGCCGCCGCCTCGTGGTTCACCTCGAGCACGGTGCCGCCCACGGGCGCCAGCATCGGCATCGAGCGTCCCGACGAGACCACCGAAAAGGCCGGCTGGTTCTGCGCCAGCTCGGTGCCGGGGGCCGGCAACCGGAGGTGGTCGATCGGGCCGACCAGGCGCTGCGCGAAGTCGTTCATGCCGATGACGACCGTGTCGGCGCCCTCCACCCGCGCCCACGCGTGGCCCGGGTGGTAGTAGAGGCCCGCGGGCAGGCGGAAGAACCCGGCGAGCTGGTCGGCCCAGCCGGGCGCCTGGGCGCGGACCGTCGCGACGGCCGGCGCCTTCGGAGTGGCGAATCGCCAGAAGACGACGAACAGCGGCAGGTACGCTAACGCGAGGACGTACTCGATTCCCTTCAGGAAGTAGATGGTCAGCAGGTCGTGTCCCATAGTCCGTGTGCTCCGTCCGTGCGGCCTAGTGGGCCGGCGGAAACGCCGGGTCGTCGCGCAAGACCGGCATCCGATTGACGATCCAGCGGAAGACCATCACCCCGATCGTGATGATCGTGGCGGAGATCAGGATTTCCAGCGCGCTCGGCACGTAGCGCTCGGCCGCGTTCCAGTTGAACGTGATCACCGACACGTTCAGCCGGCTGACGACCACCCCGAGCACCGTCCAGCCGGCGACCCAGCGGGCGAGGCCCGGCCGGCGCTGCCGCGAGGCGAGGCCGAACAGGATCGCGGGGGCCAGGATGAACCCAAGCAGCTCGAACAGGAACCAGTAGCCGTAGCCGGTGTTGAGCAGGTCGAAGCGCCCGCCGTCCACCAGCCCCTGCAGCCGCAGGAAGAAGTAGGCGAACAGCACCAGGGCGCCGGCCCGCGCGAGACCGAGCGTGATCGTGTCGAGCTGGGCGTGCGAGCCGGGCGCGACGCGGCTGCCGAACGCCCGGTGCGACAGCGCGCTCTCGACGATGACCATCGCGATCCCCGCGGCGATGGCCGAGACGAAGAAGAAGATCGGCACGAACCCCGAGTACCAGAGCGGGTGCACGCGGTGCGGCATCATCAGGAAGAGCGCGCCGAGCGACGACTGGTGCAGCGTCGAAAGGCACAGGCCGAGGATTGTCAGGGCGAGGGTCAGCTTCAGCGCCCACTCGCGCATCTTCCGGAGGCCCAGCCACTCGAACGCCACCGGGCTGAACTCGAGCGCGAGCACCGTCAGGTACAGCGCCACGCACCAGCCCACCTCGAACATCACCGACCCGGTGCCGAACGAGTAGACCATCGGGACGGGCAGCTTCCACGGCCGGCCGAGGTCGGCCATCAGGCCGATGACGACGAACAGGTAGCCCAGGAAGCCGGTGAGGAGGGCGGGCCGCACGATCGGGCGATAGTCCCGCAACCCGAGCACGTGCACGAGCGTGGCGATGGTGAAGCCGCCGGCGGCGAGCGCCACGCCGCTCATCACGTCGAGACCGATCCAGAGGCCCCAGGGGTTGGCCTGGGTCAGGTTGCTCACGGCGCCGATGCCGTAGACGAACCGGTAGACGATGGCCGGGATGCCGGCCACCAGGATCAGGGCGACGATGGCGTTGCCCGGCGTCAGCAGCGAGCGGAGGTACGCGCCGAGCGGCATGCCGAGAAAGATCTTCTCGGTGATCCAGTCGCGCGGCCCGAAGGCGCGGTCGAAGGTCGTGTCAGTCATGGTCGACCTCCTGGCCGTTCTCCCGAGAAGCCTCCCTGCGGCGCTGGCTCCAGGTGTAGAGCCCCATCAGCAGCGGCGGCCAAAGCGTCAGCACCATGGGCACCGCCGCCAGCGCCGTCCGCGTCAGCTCGGGGGGCGAGGTCGGCCCGAGATCCGTGCGGAACCCCATCTGGTCGAACGGCAGGTCGCTGATGTAGAGCCAGTTGGTCCCACCCGCCTCGTGCTCGCCGTAGATGTGGTGCACGTAGGCGTTCGGATTCTGGTAGATGCGCGTCCGCGCCTCCTCGAGCAGATCGCCGCGCTGCCCGAACTGCAGCGCGCCGGACGGGCACACCGACGCGCACGCCGGCGGCTGCCCCTGCGCCTGGCGCTCGGCGCAGAAGGAGCACTTGCGCACGTACGGCGCCGCCTTCTCGAACTCGAACTTCGGCACGTCGAACTGGCAGGCCACCATGCAGTAGCGGCAGCCCAGGCAGCGCTCGGGGTGGTAGACCACCGGGCCGGCCGCGGTCTTCTCGAGCGCCTTGGCCAGGCAGGCCGAGGCACACGCCGGGATCGGCGCAGTGCATGCACTGCGTCTTCACGAAGCGGTACCCGCCGTCCGCCTTCGCGTCGGGGTAGCGGTTGACCACGGTGTAGGCGTCGACGGCCGTCTTGCGGCGCGCTCCCCAACACGGCCTCGTCGCCGGGGCGTTCCGGCCCGGGCAGGCCGTTGGCCTCGGCGCAGGCGGCCTCGCAGCCACGGCAGCCGACGCAGCGCGTGGTGTCGACCAGCACGGCCGGGGAGTGGGCGGCGGCGAGCGAGCTCGCCTCGGCCTTCGCCGGCGTGCCGGCAATCCCCGCCGCGCCGGCCACGCCGGCGATCTTGAAGAACGTTCTCCGACTCAGGTCCATGGATGTCTCCCGTCGATCGCAGGGTCACCCGATCCGGGCGGCCAGCGAGGACAGCGGCAAGATGCAGAGGCCCAGCAGCGCCAGGGCGAGCGCGATCATCACGATCTGCCTCCCTTCAGCGGTTCCAGGGCCGGGGCGGCCCCGCACCCGTGCTCGGGGCAGGCCTTCAGCCGTTCCGACAGTTCCCGAAAGAGAGGGCAGCCCTGGAAATCGCCGCCCAGACAGGGATTCGCGGACGCCAGCCGGTCGAGCGGCACCATCTTCTTGACCGGGTACGCCGCGCAGAACAGCATCACGACTTCTTTGAGGTGTGGGCAGGACATCGGTGGTCAGGTCTCGACGTGCTTACATGGCAAGGCCGATGCCATTCCGCAATCGAGCCTGCAACGCTTGTGAAATCAATCACTTAGTCGTGATGTGGGGAATGTGAGTCCGATTGAGGACCCACCTGGGTGTTGAGATTGTCAACACCCTCTTGGCGCTGAGAGGGGCCTCGCGGGCGCGAGTGGCCAGATTTGCTGGTGTTTTGTATGAAAGCTGGGAGTGTTGAAAACAACAGCGGCCTGTTGAGAAGTTCAACAGGCCGCTGCCAGAGCCGCGAACGAGCCTTCGACCACTACGTCGTGGCGTGTTCCTCGGGTTCGGCCTCGCCGTCCTTGCGCAGCTGGTACTTCTTCATCTTGTTGTAGAGCGTGGCGCGGTCGATGCCGAGCGTGCGCGCGGCCTGGCTGATGTTCCCGCCGCAGTCGGCGAGCACCAGCGCGATGTGGTGCTTCTCGACCTCGTCGAGCGAGGCGAGCGGGCCGATGCCGGCGTCCTCCGGCGCCGGGCGGCGCAGACCGAGGTCGGCGACCTGGATGACGCGGCCGGTCGCGACGACGATGGCGCGCTCGAGGACGTTGCGCAGCTCGCGCACGTTGCCCGGGCCAGTGGTGGGCCATCAGCGTCGCCATCGCCTCGGACGAGACCTCGTCGACGTGGCGGTTCATCTCGGCGCCGAGCTGCTCGAGGAAGTGCTCGACGAGCAGCGGCATGTCCTCGAGCCGCTCGCGCAGCGGCGGCAGGTGCACCGGGATGACGTTCAGGCGGTAGAAGAGATCCTCGCGGAATGCCGCCGTCGGCGACGGCCTTCTGCAGGTCGCGGTTGGTGGCGGCGATGATGCGGACGTCGACCGCGACCGACTCGATGCCGCCGACGCGGAAGAACCGCCGGTCCTCGAGCACGCGCAGCAGGTCGAGCTGCAGCTTCGGGCTGATGTCGCCGATCTCGTCGAGGAACAGCGTGCCGCCCTGCGCCATCTCGAACTTGCCCTTGCGGCGGGCGACGGCCCCGGTGAAGGCGCCCTTCTCGTGGCCGAACAGCTCGGACTCGAGCAGCGTCTCGGTGAGCGCGGCGCACGAGACCGCGACGAACGGCCCCTGGCTGCGGGGGCTCTCGGCGTGGATGGCGCGGGCGAGCAGTTCCTTGCCGGTGCCGCTCTCGCCGAGGATCAGGATCGTGGACTCGCTGCGCGCGGCGGTGCGCGCCAGGTCGAACACCGCCTGCATCGCGGGGCTCTTGCTGATCAAGTCGCGGAACTGGTACTCGCGCTTGAGCACCTTGCGCAGCAGCACGTTCTCGCGCACGAGGGCCTGCTGCGTGACGATCTTCTGGATCATCAGGCTCAGCTCCTCGGGGTCGAACGGCTTGACCAGGTAGTCGTAGGCGCCGAGCTTCATCGCCGCGACCGCGGTGTCGACCGTGGCGTAGGCGGTCATGATGACGGCGGCCGCCTCGGGCTGCAGCGTGCGCGCCTCCTCGAGCACCTGCAGGCCGTCGATGCCCGGGCATCTTCAGGTCGACCAGCAGGATCGACCAGCGCTCGCCCTTGACTCGCTCGAGCGCCGTCTCGCCGTCGGGCGCCGTCGCCAGCGTGTACCCGTCCTTCTCGAGCCAGGCCGACAGCGACTCGCGCACGATCTCCTCGTCGTCGACGATCAGGATGCGCGTGCGTTCTTTACTCATGCTCGTGGTGTCCTTGTTCCCGGAGTTCCGCGTAGCGCCGCCGGCAATCGTGGCAGAGGCCGTCGTCCTTGGCGTCCACCTGCACCAGGTTCACCGAGCGGCGACATGACGCAGGTCCGCGCGCTCGCAGTGGATCAGCCCGAAGGTGTGGCCGAGCTCGTGGAGCGTCTCCTTCACGGTTCGCGCGCGAAGCAGCGCCGGATCCAGCCGGAAGCCGTCGTCCGAGGCCAGCCGCGCCGTCGAGACGACGGCCGCCCGGCCGCCGAGCTGCGCCTCGCCGTAGACGAAGGTCAGGATCGGAATGAACAGGTCGGCGTCGGTCAGGCCGACGATCTTGCCCGAGTGGCGCGGGCGCGTCTCGAGCAGCCACTTCAGGATCCGCGTCGAGGAGTGCTGCTGGCGGCGCGGGTCGAAGGAGTCGAGCGGCCGCTCGTGCCCGTGCCAGCAGCGCGCGCCGACGCCGAACACGCGCGTCGGCCTGCGCCCGCAGCCGCGCCAGCAGCTCCTCGTCCGCCGCCGCCGCGCCGATCCACCAGAGGTAAGACGTCTCGACGTCACGCGCTCGGCCTGCAGCCGCCGCCGCGCCGGCGATCGGGCAGCCGGATGATCACCGTCGTCCCCACGCCGACCTGGCTCGAGATCTCCAGCTTGCCGCCGTGCCGCTCGATGATGCCGTACACCACCGACAGCCCGAGGCCCGTCCCCTTCTCCTTGGTCGTGAAGAACGGATCGAGGATCCGCGAGAGGTGCTCGGGCGGGATGCCGGCGCCCGTGTCGGCGAACTCGACCACCGCCATGCCGCCGGCCGCGCGCGAACGCACGGTCAGCGTCCCGCCGCCGACCATGGCCTCGCAGGCGTTGAGCGCGATGTTGACGAACGCCTGCCGCATCTGGCCGAAGTCCGCCCGCACGGTCGGCAGCGGCTGCAGGTCCTGCTCCAGCACCACGTTCTGCATCTGCAGGCGGTGCGCCAGCAGCGAGAGGGCCTCCTCGGCGACCGCGCTCAGGTCGAGATCCTTGAGCGTCGGCGGCCGCTGGCGCGCGAAGTCGAGCAGGTTGCGGACGATCGCGCTGCAGCGCTCGGTCTCGCGCTGCACCAGCCGCAGGTTGCGCGCGCAGGCCTCGCGCACCTTGTCGGTCAGCGTCGCCCTCCTCGTGCATCCGGATCGAGCAGCTTCGCGTAGGTGAGGATGCCCGACAGCGGGTTGTTGATCTCGTGGGCCACCGAGGCCGCCAGCTTGCCGAGCGACGACATCTTCTCGGACTGGACCAGCTGCGCCTGCGCCTCGCGCAGCGCCGACGGTCCGCTCCTCGACCTGCTGCTCGAGGCTCTCGTTCAGCTCGCTGCGAGCTCGCCGCGCGCCTGCCGCAGCGACGCGGTCATCGCGTTGAACGAGCCCGCCAGCACGCCGATCTCGTCGGTGCGCCGCACGGCGACGCGCATGGTCGAGGTCGCCGCCGCGCGATGCGGCTCGGTCGCCGCCACCAGGTCGCCGAGCGGCCGCGATGACGTAGCCAGCGGACGAAACAACGCCACCGCAGGACCGCGAGAGCCAGCACGCCGAGCCCCGCCAGCAGCAGCGTGCTGCGCGGCGCAGCGACGGCCACCGCCGCGTCCTCGTCCTTGAGCGACATCGCCACGTCCACGACGCCGAGCACCTGCTGCTCGCGTCGGGTGCGCGTGGCACGCGGCGGTGGAGCAGCTCGGCTCGTTGTAGATCGGCGTGATCATCGCCAGCACGCGGTGGCCGTTCTGCGCGAAGATGCGGCTGCGCGACGGGATGTTCAGCCGGACCAGCGGCTGGCCCGGCGGCGTGGCAGACGTAGCAGGCCTCGGCCCGCTTGTCCACCAGCCGGCCAATCTCGCGCTCGTCGGTCGAGAAGGTGACCCGCCCCTCCTTGTTGAGCATCCGCACCTTGCTCGATGCCCTCGAGGCGCCCGATCGATCTCCATCGTCCGGTACGCGCTCTCGCGCTCGTCGGCGAGCATGAAGTGATAGGTGCTGGCCTTGATCGTGTCGCTGAACTGCGCCGCGCCGCGCAGCACCTCCTGGGTCATGTACCGCTGCTGCTGGCGCAGGGTGAAGAGGACGAACAGGGCCACCAGGCCGAAAGTAATGACCGCGCTGACAACCAGCACCTTTACGCCGAGGCGCTGCCACCACCTCAACTGGAGCTCGGGCGGGGTCGCTGCAGACGGTGGGCGCTGTTCCTGGGATTCCATGGCAACACCGCCCCGGGGAACGGGGCATCGGGGGGCGGCGCATCGACGCGTAGCCCCATTCTACAGGTCCGTTCGAGGTTCTGAAAGCCCAGGTGTTGAAAATATCAGCGAGTCATCTCGGGTGTTTTTCCCGCCCGTCCTCGGGTGTTTTAACCGCCGGGCGCCGTTACACGCCTGATTGTGACCCCCCGGCGGGGGCGCTACAGTAGTCCCAGAACGAAAACGGATACGGGCCCGCGCAGGGCGGGCCGGTTGCGGGGTGACATCATGACGAAGCGAATGGGCGGCACGGCGGCGAAGAGCGGGTTCTACTGGAACCTCGGGAAGTGGGAGCTGACGATGGTCCCCAAGCAGGGGGGATCCTGCCGGGCGGCCCGTCGGAACGCTACCTTCGGGTGCCCGTGATCGGGCTGCTGGTGCTGGCCCCGATGATGGGGGCGGTCTACGCGTTCTTTCTCCCGTTCATCGGCTTCGCGATGCTCTTCAGTTTCATGGTGAAGAAGGCGTTCGGCTTCACCCGGGCGGGCGCGGCCGGCGTGGCCGCGACGATGGGGCCGAGCTGGCGTCCTGGCGAGGCCTACCTGGCCCAGAAGAGGAAGGACAAGGGCGGCGACCGGACGGAAGGCCAGTAGGGCCGGCGTCCCTGCCGGCCTCAGTCCACCCGGATGACTCCCTGCTGCAGCGCGAAGCGGATCAGCTCGGTGCGGCTGTGGAGGTCGAGCTTGCGCATGATGCGCTCGCGGTGGGACATCGCGGTCTTGACGCTGATCTCGAGCAACCCGGCGACCTCCTTGTTGCTGCGCCCCTCGGCCACCAGCTTGAGCACCTGCTTCTCGCGGTCGGTCAGCGTCTCGTAGGGGTCGGCCACGTCGACCGGGGCGGCTGCGGCCGCCTGGTCGCGCCACGCCTCGCGCGCCACCTCGGGGTCGAGCACGAGGCCGCCGCGCTGGACCGCGCGAATGGCGGCGGTCAGCTCGGAGCCCGCGGCCTTCTTCAGGACGTAGCCCGACACGCCCGCCTTCAGGAAGCGCCGGATGTACTCGCGGTCCTCGTACTGGGTGAGCACGAGGATCTTCGCGTCCGGGTTCTCGTGCCGGATGGCGAGCGTCGCCTCGAGGCCGCCGAGGCCGGGCATCGCGATGTCCATCAGGATGACGTCGGGCCGCAGGCGGCGGGCCAGTTCCACCGCCTCCTGGCCGTTCGCGGCCTCGCCGGACACCTCGATGTCGTCCGACAGCGTGAGGAGGGCCCGCACGCCCTCGCGGACGATGGCGTGGTCATCGGCGATCAGCACCCGTATCCTGGCCATTGACGACCTCCCGCAGGGGCACGCCGACGCTCACGCGCGTGCCCTGACCCGGCGCCGAGTCCAGCTCGATCGTCCCGCCGAACAGCTCGACTCGCTCGCGCATCCCCATCAGCCCCAGCCCGCGCTCGCGCGCCGCGGGGGGCGGCAGGCTCGCCGGCGCGAATCCCTTCCCGTCGTCTTCGATCTCGATGGTGACCCGGTCGTCGCGCTCGAGGCACTGGATCAGCACCGTCTCGGCGTCCGCGTGCTTGGCGATGTTCGTGATCGCCTCCTGCGCGACGCGGAAGAGGGCGGTCTCCAGCTCGGGAATGAGCCGCCGCTCGAAGCCGCTGGCCTCGAACTGGACGATGATGCCCAGCGGCTCGAGGTGGCGCTCGGCGTACCAGCGGATGGCGGACAGCAGCCCGAGGTCGTCGAGCACCGAGGGCCGCAGGTCGAAGATCAGCCGGTGGAGCTCGTCGATCGTGCGCACGGTGAGTGCCCGGGCCTCCACCAGGCGATCGCGCGGGGGGCCGGGCGGCGAGGCCGCCAGCGCGGTCTCGATCTTCATGGCCAGCGCGCTCAGCGTCTGGCTGGTCTCGTCGTGCAGCTCGCGGGCCAGGCGTTTCCGCTCGTCTTCCTGCGCCGAGATCACCTTCCGCAGCAGTTCCTCGCGCCACCGGTCGCGTTCCTGCAGCTGCCGGTAGAGGCCCTGCAGCTCCCGCGTGCGAGCCTCGACCCGCCCCTCGAGGGCGAGGTTGGCGGCGGCGATCTCGTCGAGCGACGCCTTGAGCGCGACGCGCATCCCCTCGAGCGACCGTCCGAGCCGTCCGATCTCGTCCTCGGGCAGCGGGGGAATGGGCTGCTCGAGGTTGCCAGAGGCGATGCGCTCGGCCGAGCGGGTGAGCAGGCCAATCGGGCGCCGCACGCTGCGCGCGGCGCCCCACGCGAAGACCAGTGCCAGCGCCAGCAACGTCGGGCCGAGCCAGAGAATCGCGCGGCGCAGGCGCCGGGCCTCGGCGAACGTCTCGACCTGATCCTGGCGGATCGCCACCGTCCAGGGGGCGGCCCGCAGCCCGGCAGCGGCGAACACCATGTCCCGGCCGTTCTCGGCGAGCGTCACCGCGGCCCCGCGGCCGCGCCCGGCCTGCCGCAGCCGCGGCCAGTGAGGTGAACGCGCGAAGCCCGGGCGCCGGTCGCTGCTCGCGATCACCACGCCCTGGCCGTCGATCACCTGCGCGCTGCCGGTCGGCCCGAGCTCGAAGGGCGACAGGATGCCCGAGAAGCGCGAGCCGGCGGGATCCACGCCGGCCACTGCGACCACTACGACCGAGCCGCGCCAGTCGCGGAGCGGCAGCAGCAGGTAGAGGCGGCGCTCGCCGGCCTCAGACACCAGCGACGAGACCGCCGGCCTCCCGCCCTCGAAGGCCTCGGCGATCAGCGGCGCGGGCGGCGCAGGCAGGTCGGCCGCCGCCGGCTCGGCGAGCAGGACCCGCCCATCGCGCGCGACGAGCAGCACGCGGCGCGCGAGGTGCGACCGCAGGTACGCGTCGCGGACGGCGGCGTCCTCGGGCTGCGGGTCCTGGTCGGCCAGGTCGAAGCGCGGCGACGCCGGGATGCCCTGCAGGATCGACAGCTCGTCCTCGATCACGACGTCGAGGTGCGTGGCCACCGCGCCGGCCAGCAGTTCGCGCCCGGCCGCGAGGCGTTCGGCCACCGCGGTGAGCGCGTACCACGCGACGCCGCCGAGGATCGCGAGCGAGGCGAGGACGCCGACGCCGACGAGCAGCATGACGCGCGTCTGGATGCCGCGCCGGGTCCACGCGCTGCCGAGGGAGAGAGGCGTCATGATGGGACGTCACCAGCGAGGGCGCGCGCCATCCGCAACAGGTCCTCCACCGCGCCCTCGTAGCGGAGGGTGAACCGGCGGCCTTCGCCGGTCCACGAGAGATCGTGCACCACCCGGCCCCCCGGCGTCAGCAGCCGCGTGAGGCGGCCGGGCCGGCCGCCCACCACGACGCCGGCCTCCTGCAGCGCCTCGAGCGGCGGCAGCAGCCAGCGCGGCGGGTCCGCGGGCGCGCCCACCGACTGGCAAATGACCAGGGCTTCGCGCGTCGTCCCGCGCCGGGCCACCCGGATCGCCGCCACCGCCGGCGGGCCGGGCGCCACCTCGATCCGCGACGGGGGCCAGGCCAGCGTGTCGGGGTAGTAGCGCCGGCACCAGCAGGCGCGCCCCGAGCGCGGCCTCCGCCTCGGGCAGCGTGCGGTACACGCGCGCGCCGTGCGTGGCGCCCGCCAGCAGCGTCGGCATACGGTCGGCGGCCGCCAGCGCCGCCGCCGCGACGCTCATCACGAGCAGGTACCGCGCGAGGAGCGAACCCACGTCCCGCAGACCCTCCAGATCACCGCAACAGCCGACCGTCGTACCCGTCGGGGTTCCGTTCGTGGACTCGGCTCACACGACAAAGTAGAGCAGCACGGCCAGCCCGCCCGCGGTGAGCGCGAGGCGCAGCCAGCCGTGCGACAACGGCGCGGGCTGCAACGCCGCGACCAGACGCTCGCGCCGGCGCTCGACGCCCGCCTGGCGCACTTGGCGCGCAAGGCGATCCAGCAGCGGCCCGGGGGCCGCGGGCTCCGGGTGGCTGCGGTCGAAGAGCTTGACGATGGCCGAGGCCAGGGCGCCGGCTCCGTAGCCGGCCTCGACCACCGCCTGGTCGGCGCGCCGCTCGATCTCGTCCACCACGGCGCGCGCGGCCCAGTGCAGCGCCGGGTTGAAGAAGTTGGCCGCGCGCACCGCGATCAGGGCGTAGCCCCAGGCCGGGTCTCGGTGCCGGACGTGCGCCAGCTCGTGCGCGATCGCCGCGTCCAGCTCCGTGCCCGACAGGGCCTCGAGGGCGGCCGGCGACACCACGAGCTCCGCGGGCCGGCGCCCTTCGGCGAAGAAGACCGGCCACCGGCTGGCGACCACGCGAATCGCGGGGACCTCGACCGCCAGGCGTCGCGCGTGCCGCTCGACCAGTTCCTGCAGCGCCGGGGGGGCCGCCCAGGCCTCCGGCTCGGCCCGGGACCCCTGCCGCACACGGTCGAGCACCGGCGGGAGCGCGTCGCGGAGGAAGAGCCACGCCCCCAGGCCGGCGGCGATCGCGAGCACCAGGTCGCCCGCGCCGGCGGACCCGACGCGCAGCAGGTTCCATCGCTCGCCGGCGAAGAGCGCCCGCGACGAGGCGAACCAGGCGCCGGCGCGCCACGGCGCGGCGAGGAAGAGCAGCGGGACGAGGAGGACCGGCACCGCCAGCGGGATCAGGCGCAGGCGCAGCCGCCACGGCGCATCGGCCACGCGCCACGCCCGCAGCAGCGCCTCGACGACGAGCATGGCCACCAGGCCGTGGAGGATCGATTGCGCGAGGAACGCGCGAACCAGCTACTCCTCCTGCGCCTTGATCCGCTCGTACTCGAGCGGGTGCTCGTGCCGCATGCGCTCGACGCTGATCGTCCCGGTGAAGATCGTCTTGTCGAACGGGAAGATGTCGGGCGACAGGTGGGCGTTGTAGATGTGCCAGACGATGACCACGAGGAAGGCCATCAGCCCCTCGTTGCCGTGCGCCAGCTTCGAGGCCGGCACGATCTCGCCCGGCAGGAACCTGGTGGCGGCGATGGGGAAGAGCAGGACGAAGCCGGTCGCGATCACGATGACCGCGCCGAAGACCAGGCCCCAGTACTCGAACTTCTGCCGGTAGTCGAACCGGTCGAAGCGGGCCGGCGCGTCCGCGGTGCCGAGGTAGTAGCGCAACTGCTGGATCGCGTCCTCGAAGTCGCGCCGCGTCGGGATGAGCGCGAGCGACCCGGTCCCGGTGAGCACGCCGCCGACCAGCAGCGTCAAGTGCACCGCCGTGAAGCCGGTGAAGAGGACGCCCGCCGCCCGGTGCACCCAGCGGATGCGGTCGATGCCTCCGAGACCGAGGATGACCGCCTCGGCCCAGGACGAGTCGAAGAACTTCTGCGGGAGCCCGGTGATCACCAGGATGGTGAACAGCGTCATCACCGAGAGGTGCTCGATCCGCTGGCGCGGGGTGAAGCGAACGACGTGGTCCTTCATCGGTTCACCACCACGCGCCAGAGGTGCAGCAGGATCTGGAGCACCAGCCCGCCGATCATGAAGGGGATCAGGATGAGGTAGCCGATGCGCACGGCGTAGACCATCGGGGCCTTGTCGAAGGTCGGCTCGTAGTGCGACAGCCACGCCGACGAGAAGTTCTGCGTGGCGCCGGGGTGGCACCGCTGGCAGGTGCGCAGCAGGTTGGCCTGCATCACCGCCGACCCCTTCTCGTCGGCCTTCGTGATGTCGTGCACCCCGTGGCAGTCGATGCAGAGCGCCACCACCGCGCTCCCCTCGACGTCCCGCTTCTTCTGGAGCGACGCCGTCATGCCGTGGAAGTCGGCGACGTAGGTCTGCATCACGTTGGTCGAGATGCCGTACTTCTTCATCATCGGCCCGGACGCGTGGCACGCGCCGCACAGCTCGGGGCTGCGCAGCCGCCACCCGGGAGCGTTCGGGCCGGCCACGTCGTGCGATCGGTGGCAGTCGGTGCAGGTCGGCGCGTCGGTGCTGTGCCCGGCGGTCAGCGCTCGGCCGTGCACGCTCTTCGCGTAGGTCCGCGACACCCCCTCGTGACAGCGCGCGCAGGTCTCGGAGATGCGGGTGCGCGGCTGGTCAGGCGGGGTGATGTCGTGCGCGCCGTGGCAGTCGACGCACACCGGCGCGGTCACGTCTCCCCGCGCGACCGCGGCCTGGTGCACGCTGTCGAGCGTCTTGCTGTAGGTGGCGAAGTGGCAGCGCTTGCACGCCTCGTGGTAGGCGATCGTGAACTCGCGCTTCGTCTTGAACGGGCGTGGCGGGTGCGGGACCTCGGTCATCCCCGTGTGGCAATCCACGCACCCCAGCTTGCCCCCGTGCACCGAGCGCGCAAAGACCTCGCGATCCACGGCGAGGCTGCGCGTCTCGCCGCTGGGCAGCACGACCGACATCTGCGGGTCGCTGTGGCAGGACAGGCACATCTCGATCTCGTCGGCCTTGGGCGACGAGGGAGGAGACGACTGCGGCGAGGGCGCCTGCAGGGCGATCGCGACGAGCAGCGGGGCGAGCAGTGAATGCGGCATGCGGCGACGCGGCTCCAGGACCCCGGCGGCGCCACGCGCCCGGCCGGGCGGGACGCAGAACGGGGGCGGCCGATGTAGTGCGAGTCCGTCCGGCTACAGCAAGCGGGTTGCCAGCGGATGACGACGGGAAATATCGCTGTTTTGGAGGGTCGCGGTCAACTGTCTCTGCGATGGCCGGCCGGGCTGCCGAAAACCCGGCACTACGACGACCGCGTGATGATCGGCAGGCGGAGCAGGGCGCGGCAGCCGGTGGCGCCGACACGGTTGGCCAGCGTGAGCGTGCCGCCGTGGCGCCTCGGCGATCTGCCGGCTGAGGACGAGGCCGATGCCCGACCCGCCCGGCTTGGTCGTGAAGAACGGCACGAAGAGGTTGGCCGTCTGCGCGAGCCCGGGCCCCTCGTCGTCGACCCAGATCTCGGCGTGCGCCCGGCGAGGCCGACCAGCCCACCCGCACGCCGCCGCCCGTGGTCGAGCGCGGCGTCGACGGCGTTGCGCACGAGGTTGATGAGCAGCTGCTCGAGCTGATCGGCGTCGCCGTCGATCGTGCAGCGGCGGGCCCGGGCTCGACCGCGACCGGGACGCCGCGTCTCGAGGCCGGCGACGCGCCGCACCAGCGGCTCGACGTCGAGCGGTGCGAGCCGCGGCGGCGGCAGGCGCGCCAGCCGCGCGTACGCGGCCGTGAAGCGGGTCGAGCGCCTCGGCCCGCGCCGCGATCACCGCGAGGCCGCGCCCGCGCGTCCTCGCGCCAGTCGGCGGGCAGCGGCTCGCGGTCGCAGCAGGCTCGCCAGGCTGCCGGCGATCGACTTGATCGGCGCGAGCGAGTTGTTGATCTCGTGGCCGAGCACGCGGATCAGCCGCTGCCACGCCTGCCGCTCCTCGTCGCGCAGCGTGCGGCTGACGTCGGAGAGCACGAGCAGGCGGTGCGGGCAGTCCGCCCTGGCGGAAGTCGCCGCGCCGGACCTCCCAGCGCCCGAGCCGCCCGGGAAGGCCATCTCGACGACGCTGCGGCGACGTCGCCGTCGAGGCACGCGGCCAGGCCGAGCTCGGCCGGCCGTGCGTCCCAGCAGCCGCTCGGCCGGCCGCCCGAGCAGCCGCTCGCCGGCGCGGTTGACGCAGCCGGAGGCGCGACGCCGCCGTCGAAGGCGAAGACGGCGACGTCGATCTCCGCCATCACCTTGCGGAGCAGCGCCGTCGCCTCGAGCGCGCCGAGGCGCTGCTCGCGCAGCGTCTCGGCGAGCGCGTTGACCTCGAGCATCACGCTCGCCGAGCGGATCGTCGGCGCTCGGCGCCGCGCGCGCGGATCGAGAAGTCGCCCTCGCGCAGGGCGGCGAGCAGGTTCGACAGCGTCTGCAGCGGGCGGACGACCGCGCTGCCGAAGGGCGGCCGAGAGGCCCCACCAGCAGCCGACGATCAACGTGGCGAGCGTCCAGCGGACCTTCGGGGAGTAGTCGCCGGTCCACAGCAGGAGGAGCGAGACGATGACGGCGGGAGCGCCGCGGCCAGCACGGCCAGCGAGCAGCGACCCGGGTGTCGTGCGCGATCCGCCGACCGGGCCGGCGGGCGGCGCTCACAGGCCGTAGCGCTGCAGCCGCCGGTAGAGCGCGCTGCGGCTCAGGCCGAGCGCCTCGGCGGCGTGGCTGACGTTGCCGTCGTAGCGCGCCATGCGCCTTCTGGATGAGGAAGCGCTCGACCTCCTCGAGGCTCATGTCCTCGAGGCGCGAGGCGGCCGTCGCGCGACGGCGCGAGGCCGAGGTCGGCGGCGCGGATCAGGGTGCCCTGCGCCATCAGCACGGCGCGCTCGACGGCGTGGTCGAGCTCGCGCACGTTGCCGGGCCACGCGGTGCTCGAGCAGCGCCTGCAGGGCGGCCGCGTCGAAGCCGGTGAGGCGCTTGCGGTAGCGCTGCGCGTGCTGGCGGAGGAAGTGCGGCGCCAGCAGCGGGATGTCCTCGCGCCGCTCGCGCAGCGGCGGCAGGTGGATCTCGACCGTGTTGAGGCGGAAGAGCAGGTCCTGGCGGAAGCGGCCGGCGGCGACCTCCGCGCCGAGGTCGGCGTTGGTCGCCGAGAGCATGCGGACGTCCACCTTGCGCGTGCGCGACGAGCCGACCCGCTCGAACTCGCCGGTCTCGAGCACGCGCAGCAGCTTGGCCTGCTGGCGCGAGCGGCACGTTGGCGATCTCGTCGAGGAACAGCGTGCCGCCGTCGGCCAGCTCGAAGCGCCCGACGCGGTCGGCCGTGGCGTCGGTGAACGCGCCCTTCACGTGGCCGAACAGCTCGCTCTCGAACACGCCCTCGGAGAGCCCGCCGACGTTGACCGTGACCAGCGGCCGCGACGCGCGCGGCGACGCGGCGTGCAGCGCGCGTGGCGACCACGCCCTTGCCGGTGCCGTTCTCGCCGGTGATGAGCACGTTGGCGTCGGACGGCCCGACGCGCGCGATCAGCTCGAGCACCGGGCGCATGGCGGGCGACTCGGCGATCAGCGTTCGCGGCGGCCTGCTCGCGCAGCGCCTGGTTCTCGGCCTCGAGCCGCTGGCCGCGGCGCAGCGCCCGCGCCAGCTCGACCTGCGTGCGCAGGATGGTGAGCAGCCGCTCGTTGTCCCACGGCTTCTGCACGAAGTCGCGGGCGCCGCGGCGCATCGCCTCGACCGCGACGTCGACGCTGCCCCACGCGGTCATCACGACGACCGGCAGCGTGGGGTCGAGCGCCTGGATGCGCGGGCAGCAGGTCGAGCCCCTCGCGCCCCGACGTCGTGTCGCGCGTGTAGTTCAGGTCGATCAGCAGCGACGTCGAAGTCGCCGGCCTCGAGCGCCGCCAGCAACGCCGCCGGCGAGGTGGCGGCCTGCAGGGTCGAACCCCTCGGCCTTCAGCAGCAGGCGCAGCGCCTCGAGGACGTCGGGCTGGTCGTCGGCGATGAGGACGCGCGGAGCGAGGGGCGTCGCGGGTCATGGCACGGTGACAGTCGTCCCGTCCGCCTGCACCACCCAGCCGTCCTGCAGCTGGATGACGCGGTGCCCGTACGAGGCGTTCTCCTCGGAGTGGGTCACCTGGATGATCGTCGTCCCCTCGCGCGTTGAGGCGCTTGAACAGCTCCATGATCTCGCGGCCCTGGCCGGTGTGCAGGTTGCCGGTCGGCTCGTCGGCGAGGATCACCTTCGGGCTGGCGATGACCGCGCGGGCGACGGCGACCAGCTGCTGCTGGCCGCCCGAGAGCTGGTTCGGGTAGAGGTCCTTCTTCCCGACGATCTGGAAGCGGTCGAGGACGTCGCAGACGATGGCCTGCGCGCTCGCCCTTCCGGACGTTCGCGGTAGGAGAGCGGGATCTCGAGGTTCTCGTAGACCGTGAGGTTGTCGAGCAGGTGGTAGCTCTGGAAGACGAAGCCGATGTACTGCTTGTGCAGCGCGAGCGCGCCTTCTGGTCGAGCGCGTGGACCGGCTGGCCGAGGAAGTCGTACTCGCCGGTCCAGGCGCTGTCGAGCATGCCGATGATGTGCAGCAGCGTCGACTTGCCGGCGCCCGACGGCCCCATGATCGAGACGAACTCGCCGTCGCGGATGTCGAGCGTGACCCGGCGCAGCACGTAGGTGCGGCTGACGCCGTGCTCGTAGAACTTCTCGACGTCGCGGAGGGCGATGAGCGCGCTCACGCGGGGGTCGCCTCCATGCTCTCCTCGACGACGCGGCCGTCGAAGAGGTGGATCGTGCGGTCGGCGTGCCGGGTGAAGCGCGGGTCGTGCGTGACCATGCAGATCGTCGCGCCGCCGCGGTGCAGCTCGCGGAGCAGGTCCATCACCGCCTCGCCGTTGCGCGAGTCGAGGTTGCCGGTCGGCTCGTCGGCGAGCAGGATCAGCGGGCTCGCCGACCAGCGCGCGGGCCACGGCGACGCGCTGCTGCTGGCCGCCGGAGAGCTGGCTGGGGAGGTGCTGCGCGCGGTGCGCCATGCCGACCTTCTCGAGCGCCTCGTCGACGCGCGTCTTCCGCTCGGCCGCCGTCATGCCGCGGTAGGTGAGCGGCAGCTCGACGTTCTCGAAGACCGTCAGGTCGCCGATCAGGTTGAAGCTCTGGAAGATGAACCCGATCTCGCGGTTGCGGATGCGCGCCCGCTCCGCCAGGGTCAGGTTCGCCACCGGCTTGCCGTTCAGCGTGTAGGTGCCGCCGGTCGGGCGTGTCGAGCAGCCCGAGGATCGACAGCAGCGTCGACTTGCCGCAGCCCGACGGGCCGGCGATCGAGACGTACTCGCCCTTGCGCGATCTCCAGGTGGATGCCCGACGAGCGCGTGCGTCTCGACCTCGTCGGTGTAGAACACCTTCGTCACGCCGTCGAGCCTGATCAGGGCGGTCGTTCCCGTTGCCGTCCATCGTGCCTCCCGCGATGCCCTGGATTCGTTGCGGTCGTCGCCTACTTCAGCCGGACGCGATCGAACGCGTCGAACTGCGACATGTCGGACAGGATGACCTGGTCGCCCACCTTCAGGCCGTCCTGGATCTCCACGGTGTTGACCGAGGTCGCGCCCGAGCGTCACCTTCGCGCGGCCCGCGTGCACGCCGTCGGGCTCGAGCCGGAACAGGCTGATCGACGCTCTGCTCCTGGCCGAACGGCCGGGCGGCCGACGTAGAGGACGTCGTCGAGCCGCTCGAGCTCGATCGTGCCGTCCACGCTCAGGTCGGGCCGCGCGCCGCGCGGCAGCTCGCCGTCGAGCGCGACGTCCACCGTGACCGTGCCGTTCTGCACGGCCGGGTCGATGCGCGACACGCGCCCGGCGACGATGCCGTTGCGCGTGTCGATCGACGGCGAGCTGGCCGATCTGGATGTCCTTGGCCTGCGTCTCGGCGATCTTCAGCTGCGCCTTCAGGCGGGTGGGGTCGGCCACGCGCGCGAGGTTGGTGCCCGGGCGCGACCTGCTGGCCGACCTCGACCGGCGACCTGCTGGAGCACGCCGGCGATGCCGGGCGCGCACCTTCAGCGAGGTCGACCTGGCTGCGGCGCAGCGCGAGCAGGGCGCGGAGCGCGATCGACCTCGGCCTGCTGGACCGGCCAGGTGCGCCTGCGACCGACTCGCTGCATCTGCAGCGAGGCGCTTCTGCTCGGTCTTGTCGCGCGTCCTCGAGGTTCTCGGCCTTCACCTGCGACAGCTTGGTCGTCAGCGACGAGACGAGGCCTTCCTTGGCCAGCTGCGCGTCGGCCTCGGCCTGCAGCTTGCGCGCTGCCGGTAGTCGGCGCGACGCCGTCGACGGCGGCCGCCTCCTGGGCGAGCACCTCGTTCTGGAGCTGCGCTGCGCAGGTTGGGCAGCTGCGCCTCGGCCGCCTTCAGCTGCTGCTCGGCCTCGAGCAGCGCCTGCGTCTGCGTCGGGTTGCTCAGCTCGAGGATGACGGTGTCGGGCTTGACCGGCGTGCCGGGGTAGACGAGGATGCGCTCGACGCGGCCGTCGGTGACCGCGGGAATCCAGCGGATCTCCTCGGGCACGAGCGTGCCGAGGCCGCGCACCTGGCGCACCATCGGGCCGCGCTTGACCGTGTCGATCCACACCGTGGCCCGCTCGACGGTGGGCGCGGCCGGCTTCAGCCGCGACAGGGCCACGGTGATCAGGCCGATGACGACGAGGGCCACGGCCGCGATGATGATCCGGCGGATCTTCTTGTTGCGGGCGACGCTGGCGGGACGTTGGATGTCAACATGCTCGATAGCCTTAGACGAGAGCACCCGCGGAAACGATCACGGCGCCGCGCGGGGACGCACCCGGGAGGCTCGCCGCCGGAAGAGCGAGAGGCGTGCCAGTCGCTGGCATCCTTCAACACGTTGCCTTTCAACCAGTTAGCGGCGGATGACAGGCCGGCGCGGCGGCGGCGCGGCCTGTGCGGCGCTCGGACGAGCCTCGTCCCGGAAACGGACAGTCTACTTGTTCTTCTGCTTGAACCCGGCCGGCACCTGGAGGTCGGCCGGGTCGACTCGTGGTCGCGACGCTCAACATCTCGCTGGTTGATCGTCATGATCGTCGTCCGCCCCGGGGCGGCCGCCGCCTGGCGTCCTTGTTCTCGTCCGGCCTTCTTGCGGCCGAAGCGGCCCAGCATGCCGCCGACGAGGCCGCCGCGCCCCGCGCTGGCCTTCCTCGCGGCTGGCCGCCTGCGCCTGTTCGGGCGACACCGGCGGCGGCGAGCATCGAGCGTGGTCTGGACGGGCGTGCCGTCCACCTTGACCTGCTCGCTCTGGAACTTCGCCATCGCCTCCTTCATGCCCGGGTACATCGCGAACGCCTGCATCATCTGCTGCGCGTTGACCGCCCTGCGCCAGCTTGCCGCGCGTACCGCAGGTCGAAGTCGGCCACCTCCCTGCATGCCCGGCGATCGTCGGACGCCAGCCAGGAGTCGGCGGTCATCACGATGCCGCCGGCCTGCTCGAGGGTCTTGCCCTTCTCGTGCACGGTGATCGTCGTCGACGACCTGCCGGCAGTCGAACGCCGTTGATGGTCTTGCGTCTGGCCGGTGTCCTTGACGTCGAAGTCGACCTGCATCTCCTTCTGGTCCTTGGCTTCTCGCCCTCCGATCTTGCGAGCCTCTTCCTCGGCCTTGCGCGCGGCCTCCTCCATCTCGCGGCGGATCTCGGCGAAGGTCACGACCTTGTAGCTCTTGTCCTTGAGGTTCACCTGGTAGACCTTCTCCTCGGCCAGGTCCACGATCTCGCCGGCATCGCCGGTGAGCGTCGCCTTGCGATCGCCCTTGACCGACGACGGTCTGGACGATGCCGTCCTTGGCCGCCTTGCCGCCAAAGACGTTCATCATCCGGCCCAGCATCCCCTCGAACTTGACCTGGGTCTTCTGCTGCGTCTTGACGTCGGCCGAGACCGGGGCGGCCGAGATCAGCAGGGCGGCAAACGGCGACTGCCGCTCCGAATCGTACACGATTCATGGGTTCCTCCGGGCAGCCGTGCGTTGCGGCACGGGAATCACAGCACGGCGGAAACGGCCGACATGATACCAGTGTTGCCGCTAGAATGGGGCGAGTCCACCCGCGCCCGCCGGCCCGGTTCGATGATGCAATCACCTGGCGTCTCTCCCCGACATCAGAAGCACGCGACGCTGCTGACCCTGGTTCGTCGCGGCCGGGTGCCTGGGGCTGTTCGCCTACACGCTGCGGCACGCGGGACTCGCGGAGATTCGGGACGGCGTCCGACGGCTCGGCTGGGCTGGCTTCCTCGCGATCCTCGCCCTCTCCGGCCTCCGGCTGGTGGTGCGCGTCGCTGGCGTGGATGCGCTGCGTCGAGGGGGACGCCCGCCTCGGGTTCGCTCGCGCGTTCGACGCGACGCTGATGGGGGAAGCGCTCGGCAACATCACGCCGCTCGCCAACGTCATCAGCGAACCCTCGAAGGCGGTCTTCGTGCGCGACCGCGTCCCCTTCCGCGCCGCCCTCTCGGCCATCGTCGTCGAGAACATCTTCTACACGGCCAGCGTCGGCGCTGATGATCGGCCTGGGCGCCTCGGCGTTCCTGCTCGCCTACAGCATGCCCGAGTCCCTGCGCGCGGTCAGCTACGGGACGCTGGCGGGCATGGCGGTCGTGGTGGGTGGCGCGTACGTCGTGCTGCGGGCGAATGTCCGGCCGCTCAGCGGCACGAGGGAGTGGCTGCACGCGCGGGGCCTGGCCCCGGCGCTGGGTCTCGAGCCGGATCGCCCGCCTGCGCCGCTTCGAGGACGGCATCGACGACGTTCACCGCGCGGAACGGCCGCCAGCCTGGCGCCGCTCGCCCTCTACGAGGCCGCCTTCCACCTGGCGGGCGTCGCCGAGGTCTACGTCACGCTCGGCCTGATCGCCCCGGCGGGGTGACGCTGCTCACGGCGCTGGTGGTCGAGTCGACCGGGCGCGTCGATCAACGTGCTCTTCAAGTTCGTGCCGATGCGCCTCGGCGTGGACGAGGCGGGCAACGTCGCTACTGGCGCGGCCGCTGGGGCTCCTCCCCGCCGTCGCTGGTGACGCTGGCGCTGGTGCGGAAGGCGCGCATCCTGGCGTGGACGGCGGTCGGCATCGCGCTGCTGTTCCGGCGGGGGCTGTCGGTCCGCCGCGCGCTCGACCAGGCGCAGTCGGCGGCGGGGGAGGAGGGGAGTTGAAGGCCGGCAGGGACACCGGAAATTCGTCCCGAACTACTGCGGGCACCAGCCGGCGGGGACGGCGAAGACCGACTTGACGCGGTCGCCGCGCACCTCGAGCACCTCGTAGCGCTCGTAGCCCCAACCCGACACCTGCACCACGGAGAGCACGGCATCCTCGCGCGGGATCAGGCCGAGCGGCAGGCTGTAGACCATCCCCTCGCGATTGCAGTCGGTGATATCGGCCGACGCCTGCACCCTCGCCTTGCCATCCGTCGAGAACAGGATCCACCCGGCGGCGTATGTCAAGAGGCCGCACCCGTCGGGAACCTGCGCGTCCCCGCGCGTGACCAGGGTCACGGACGGGGGATAGGTCTTCACCCCTTCGAAGTACCAGGCGCGGGGCGTGACCCGCACGACCACCTCGGGGGTGAAAGAGGTCGCCACGCGTTCGCGCGCCGAGGCGGAGTGCGACCACCGCCCGACGAACGACAGTTTCTTGACCAGCCCGTCTTCGAGGTCGGTGACCTCGCGCTGGACCTCCTCGGCCACTGCCTTCCACTCGGGCGACGAGGCCTCGAGGAGCACGGGGCGCTCGACGGTCACGGGGCCCGAGGTCGCGAGCCCGTCCTTCGGGTACGGCTGCACGGCCTCGGGCGGCGGGGTGTCGGCGGGCTTGTAGGACGTCCGCAGCCCGAGGGCGACCTGGCAGTGCGCCACGACCGCGTGCGGCGCCCGGGCCAGGATGTCGTTCCTGGCGCCCTGCAGCGGCCACGCGGTCCACGAGAGGATCTCCCGGTCGCGCGGCCACCATTCACGAGGGATGTCGGACAACTGCAGGGGGATCTCGAACTCCTTGCCGGCCACGGGCCAGGGGTTCAGCCACCGCCCGCCCTTCTCCAGCAATCCGCCGCGGCGAGCATCGTGGTAGGCAAAGGGGAGGATGACGCCGTCGCGCCGCAGCACGGCCAGCGCGAAGGAGTCCTCCCCGGCGCCGATGGCCGGGCCAGGCGGCCAGGGCAGTGTGGCCAGGGCGAGCACGGCCCCGAGCAGGGTGATGAATGGTCGCACGGCTGGACCTTTCGACGATTATACGAGGCGCTCTCGCTTTACCGGGGGTCGAGCTTCCTCCCGGCGTCGAGCTGGTCGAAGTTCAGGATCGCATTGAACACCAGGCCGTAGCTGCCCTGTGTCTCGCCCCGCCACAT
Organism: uncultured Acidobacteriota bacterium; assembly: GCA_963813585.1. GTDB lineage: Bacteria > Acidobacteriota > Vicinamibacteria > Vicinamibacterales > Fen-181 > JARKSS01. The sequence continues at coordinate 3,239,235 of CAWEZL010000001.1, read as the reverse complement.
CGGGTTGTTCGAGAACAGGATCACGTGGCCGCGGTCGAGCGGCGCGTCGATGACCGCCGGCCGCTGCGCGATGTCGGCGCCCCCCTCGAGCAGCCCCGAGACGAGCAGTTCGCGGGCGTCGGCGAAGCGCAGGATCACCCGCGGCCGCTGCCCAACCGGGATGAGGCCGATCGGGTTGCGCAGTTGCTCGTCGGTCACCGGCACCGCCTGCCACGGCTCGGCCTTCGGCTGCTCGGGCGCCTCGATTGCCGGACGCCCCTGTGGAATGTCGGGGTCGTCGGCCGTCCCCCGGCCGGTCGCGCGGTCGCTGTCGCCGCCAGCCCCCCGTCCCGCTCGTCCTCCCACCGAGTGGCTCACGCCGAACACCAGTCCGTTCGACGTGTAGATCGAGAGGTTCTCGCCGTAGCCGTACGCGATGGGGCTCTGCAGGTCCACGAACTTCGACCGGACCACGGTGCCCGGGGCCTTCAGGTGCTGCCCGCGCTGGGCCGACACGCCCTGCGCGAGGCCGTAGGAGACCGCCAGCTCGGAGGTGTCGGCGGTGGTGATCAGCACGCCGCCGTTCCGCACGAACGTCTCGAGGTTGGCGAGCCCCGTCCACCCCAGCCCGGGCCTGATGTCGTCGGTCGAGTCGATCACGCCGATGTTCGGCGTCAGCTCGGTCTTCTTCCAGGGCAGGGGGTTACCCCACATCGGCAGCCCCGACACCACCTGCTGCCCGCCACGGCCGACCGGCGGGAAGACGACGACATCGTACTGGTCGCGCAGGCCCGGGGTAGCCGCCACGGTCTGGGTGCTGATGTATGCGTAGGGGATCCCGAGGCGGTCGAACTCCATCCGCCACCACCCCTCGTCCTGGGTGCTCACCCAGCTGTGCACGTACGCGATCCGCGCAGCCTTTACCGGGTGGGACTTCACGTCAGGCGCCGTGGCCAGCGCATGCACCTGGAGGCCCAGGTCGGACGCCGCGGCCTGCACGGCCGAGGGATCGGCCGCCTTGATGATGAAGCTGCCGCGGTTGAACGTTCGGCCGGCCGCCTCGAACGGCTCCTCGGCCGCCTCGAACGCCACGTCCTTCAGGCGGTAGCGCAGGGCGATGATCGACGGGTCGGCGTCGTGGTTGAGGACCAGCACAGGCCCGGCGCCGGCCACGCCGCCGGGGGCCCGAACCTCGCCGGCGACCTTCACCATCGGCGCGTCGAGCACCTTCGGGTCGGTGACGCGCGCCACCTGCACGTTGAACAGCTCGCCGAATGTCCACCCGGTGTCGTCGTACGGGTTCTTCTGCGGGTCGTTCGGGCTCCAGGTACCGGTAGTCGAGCAGCGCGTCGGCGATGCGGCTGTAGGGCTGGTCCATTCGCACGACGTAGCTGCCCGCGGGGAACTGGCGCTCCTCGACCTTGGGCGCCTTGCCTTTCGCCTCGGGTTCGGGCGCGCCCGCCTGGCCCTCGTCGCCCGCGCGCGGCTTCGGTTTCCTCGCCGGCATCGTCACCGTGAACGGGGCGGTCGCCCGCGAGATCTCGCACCGTTGCTTCTGCAGCACGCGCAGGAGCGCCGCCTGCGCGCCCGGCCGCGCCTCGTCGCCGGCCAGGACGTAGGCCGCCGGCCCCTCGTTCTTCGGCTTGAGGACGGACCGCTTGGCCTTCAGGTAGAAGTTGCGCAGGAACAGCCTGTTGTTCGACGCGTAGTAGGACAGCGCCGTCAGCAGCCCCGTCTGCTGGTAGTTGTTGTTGTTACGCTGCGACCACATCGCCTTCGGGAGCGGCGGGTTCTGGCGGTACCAGGTGCGCGTGTACTCGCGCGGCGAGAGCGTCCGCTCCACGGTGTCGGCCCCCGCGTTGCCGAACGTCTCGTACAGCCGGCTGGTGCCGTTGTGCATCGCGGCGATGAACATCAGGTAGCCGGGCGTCCAGGTGTCGAAGGTGCCGTGCGCGAAGGCGCCCGGCATCCCGAACCGCGTCAGCTCGGACATGTTGTTCCAGCCGAGCAGCTGCCACTCGTCGGCGAGGATCGGGTCGACCCATGCGTTGTAGGGGCCGTCGCCGACCGTGTTGTCATAGAGGTACGGCACCGACTCGTGGAGGTCGTGCAGCAGTTGCGCCTTCTGGTCCACGAAGACATCGAGCACGTTCTTCGTGAGGGCCAGGGTCACCCCCATGCCGTCGCGGTTGTTGTCGTGGACGACGTACTTGCCCCAGTAGACGACCGGGGGCCAGTTGTCCTTCGGGTGGGCGAGGTGCCACTTGTAGACGTCCACCTGGCGGTCGCGCCCATCCACCTCGACGATCGGCGTGATCAGCGTGATCACGTTCGCGCGGATCGCCCGGATGTACGGCGCCTCGTCCACCGCAAGCCGGTACGCCAGCTCCATCAACGCGGTCACCGCGCCGGTCTCGCCGGCGTGCAGGGCGCCGGTGATGTAGTAGATCGGCGTGGAGGTGCGGACCAGCGCCTCGGCCTGCTGGTCGTCGAGGCCGATGGTCCGCGGGTCGGCCAGCTTCGCCAGGCGGGCGCGGTTCTCGTCCATCTTCGCGAGGAGCGCCGCGTCGGCAATCGCCGCCGCGATCATCTCGCGCCCCTCCTCGGACTTGCCGATCGAGAACACGCGGACCCGCGGGGTCGCCTTCTCGAGCATCCGGAAGTACTTGTGCGTGTCGGCCGAGTAGGGGAGCTTCCCGGGTGCGCCGGCGACGTCACCGAGCACCGCCTGCGGGGTCGGGACGTCCTTCGACGCCGGCAGGTAGTCCACCAGCGGCGAGCTGAAGTACGGCGCGGTCGTGTATTCCTTGATCTTCGCGGTGTACGCGGCGTCAACCGGCTGCTTGGGGTCGCGGGCGTACGACGTGGACTGGGCCCGTGCGGTGCCGGCGCTCGCCAGCAGGAGCGCAGCGGCCGCCAGGACGCGGAAGAAGCACGGATCGGGCATGGGTGGTCCTCGGAGGGGCGAGCGGCATTCTATACGAGCTTCAGCCCTGCTCGATCACGACGGCCCCTTCACCAGCGCCGGGTCGAGGGCGGCCCGCAGCTCGCGGGCCTCGCGCTGCAGCCGCTCGTCGGTGGGGTCCTCGAGCGCGTGCGTGAGCAGCCGGAGGTGGTGCACCAGCACCCGGCGGCGCTCTTCGGCCAGGCGCACCCGGGCACGAAGCTCCTGCAGCCGGAATGGCTTGAACAGCAGGTCGGAGGCGCCGCACGCCAGGACATCCTCGAGCGAGTAGCGCTGCGTGTAGCCGGTGACGAGGATCGCGTCGAGGCGGGGGTGCAGCTTGCGCGCGGCGCTCACCAGCCGGAAGCCGTCCGGCGGGGGCATGACGATGTCGGTGATGAGGAGGTCGGCCGTGTTCGACCGCAGGAAGGCGAGGGCGTCCAGCGACGAGCCGAACGTGGTGACGACGTGGCCGTCGGCGTGGCAGGCCGCCGCGAGGATGTCGAGAATCGCGGGCTCGTCGTCCACGAGGACCATGTGCATGGGTTCGTTTCCCCTGCGGCGGGCACAGGGCCTCCAGGGCAGGGATCACTCTTGTAATCGGACGAGCGGAGGCATAAGTTTAGTCGACCATGAGAATCCTGATTGCAGACGACGATCGGGTCTCGCTGCGTGTGCTGCAGGGAGTCCTGACGGACTGGGGCTACGAGGTCGTGCCCGCCCACGACGGCACGGAAGCCTGGGCCTGCCTTGCCGCACCCGGCCGCCCGTCGCTGGCCGTCCTCGACTGGATGATGCCGGGCATGGACGGCCCCGAGCTGTGCCGCCGGGTCCGCGCCTTGAAGTCGGACTCGCCGATCCACCTCATTCTCCTGACGGCCCGGGCCGACCCCGGCGACATCGTGGCGGGCCTCGACTCGGGCGCCGACGACTACGTGGTCAAGCCGTTCGACAGCGCCGAGCTGCGGGCAAGGCTGAGCGTCGGGGAACGCGTGCTGAAGCTCCAGGGCGACCTGGCCGACCGCGTGCGCGACCTGGAGGAGGCGCTGACCAACGTCAAGCGGCTCCAGGGGTTGCTGCCGATTTGCGCCTACTGCAAGAAGGTGCGCGACGACAAGAACTACTGGCAGCAGGTGGAGCAGTACCTGAGCGAGCGGCTGGACACCCGGTTCAGCCACAGCGTCTGCCCGACGTGCTACGAGCGGCACGTCCGGCCGGAAATCGAGAAGCTTCGATCGCGGCGGCGTGGCGCCGACAAGGGGCGAACCGCATGAGCGGCGGCGAGACCTTCCCGTTGGACCTGGCCACGGTGCTGGCCCGCCTGAACGGGGACCGGGACCTGCTGGCGGAACTGGCCGGCCTCTACCTGGAGGACGAGCCGGCGCTCATCGGCGAGGTGGAGGGGGCGGTGGGGCAGGGCGACGCGGAGGGCGTCCGGCGGGCAGCGCACGCGATCAAGGGAAGCGTCGCGAACTTCGCCGCGGCCGGCGCGCAGGCGGCCGCGCTCGCGCTCGAGCAGGCGGGACGGAACCACAATCTGTCGGTGGCCCCGGCGCTCCTCGACGCGCTGCGCACCGAGCTCACCGTCGTGCGCCGGCGCTGGCCGAGCTGGCTGCGCGCCAGTGACGTTCGGGTGGGGGCCCCTTATCCCCCCTTCGTATGCATCTCGAGGTGCGGGCGGCTCTTGAGGGATGCCGCCGGCAGCGCCACCCGCTCGCGCTCGGCCAGGCGCAGCTCGGCGCCCTGGTCCGCGCGCACGCGCCAGGCCCGTTCGAGGCGCGTGCCCAGTTCCTCGGGCGGCATGCCCGCGCGCAGCGGCCCCCGGAGGTCGATCCCGTCCTGCGCGTAGAGACACGGGAACCACACGCCGTCGGCGGTCAGCCGGGCTGCGATCGCAGGTGCCGCAGAACGGCGTGGTCGTGGAGGCGATGATGCCCGACGGTGGCGCCGTCGGGGAGCCGGAAGCGGTCGGCCGGCGCCCAGGCGGTTTCCGCGATCGGTTCGAGCGGGCCGTAGTGCGCGGCCAGCCGCTCGAGCATCTCGACGCGTGGCACCACCTCTTCGGGCAGCCAGCGCGTCGCGCCCCCGACGTCCATGTACTCGATGAAGCGGACCTCGGCCCCGAGACGGCGGCCGAACTCGACGAGCGGCACCATCTCGTCGTCGTTGACGCCGCGGATCACGACGGTGTCGATCTTGAGGCCGCCGAAGACGCGGGCGGCCACCTCGGCTCCCTCCAGGACGCGACCGTGGCTGTCGGAGGCGCGTGAGCCGGGTGAACCGGTCGGGGCGCAGCGTGTCGAGGCTGACGGTGACGCGGCGAAGGCCGGCGTCGCGCAGCGCCTCCGCCTGGTCGGCGAGCAGCACGCCGTTGGTGGTCAGCGCGAGGTCCTGGAGGCCGGGCTCGGCGGCCAGCAACGCGACGAGGGACGGGCAGCCCGCGTCGCAGCAGCGGCTCGCCGCCGGTGAGCGCGGATCTTGTCCACGCCGAGCCGCTGAACATGCCGCACGAGGACGAGGATCTCCTCGAAGGTGAGAAGGTCCTCGCGGGGCAGCCAGGCGTACTCCTCCTCCGGCATGCAGTACTGGCAGCGGAGGTTGCAGCGGTCGGTGACCGACACCCGCAACGCACGCAGCGGCCGGCCGAGGAGGTCCACGGGGGGCATCGCCAGGATCTTAACGCACTAGTTCCAGCGGCCGGGGATCCTCGTCCCGCAGGAGGGGCAGCCGCCGTCCTTCGTCAGGCCGTATCGCCGCACGCGGAAGCCCGACCGCTCGACCAGCAGGTGCTGGCAGGCGGGGCAGCGCGTGTTCTCGAGATCGCCGACGGCCCCCGGGATGTTGCCGGCGTAGACGTAGTGCAGGCCCGCCTCGCGCCCGATCCGCGCCGCCCGATCGAGCATCCCGACGGTCGTGTTGCCCGTGCCCGACATCCGGTAGTCCTCGTGGTAGGCGGTCACGTGCCACGGGATGTCGGGCGACACCCCGGCGACGAAGGTCGTCAACTGCCGCAGCTCGGCCTCGCCGTCGTTGAAGCCGGGAACGAGCAGCGTGACGATCTCCATCCACATCCCGGCCGCGTGCACGCGGCGGATCGTGTCGAGGATCGGCTCCAGCCGGCCGCCGAGCTGGCGGTAGTGCCTGTCGTCGAACCCCTTGAGGTCGACCTTGTAGAGGTCCACCCAGGGCCGCAGATACTCGATGACCTCGGGCGTGCCGTTGCCGTTCGAGACGAAGCCGGTGACCAGTCCCGCCTTGCGCGCGAGCTTGAAGACCTCGACCGCCCACTCCGCCGTGATCAGCGGCTCGTTGTAGGTGCTCACCAGCGCGCGCGCCCCGCGGCGCACGGCCTCGGCCACCAGCTCGCCCGGGGAGGCGTCGTGCGAGATCAGCGTCGCGGCCGGATCGCGCAGCGCCTGCGAGGTGACCCAGTTCTGGCAGTAGCTGCAGTGGAGGTCGCAGCCGAGCATGCCGAAGCTGAACGCGAGCGCCCCGGGATACGCGTGGAAGAACGGCTTCTTCTCGATCGGGTCGCACGCAGCGCCGCTGACGTAGCCCCAGGGAACGATCAAGCGCCCGTCGCGGTTGAAGCGGACCTTGCACACCCCGGCCGCGCCCTCGCGAATCGGGCAGCGGTGGCCGCAGGCGAAGCAGCGGGTCCAGTCGCCGTTGTACCGCTCGTACAGCTCCCCCTCGCGCGTCTGCCGCTCGAGTTCCTGGCCGAGGGTGGTGGTGTGCATGATCCAGATCTACCACCAGATGGCCCAGGATGCGACCTGAACGGCTTTGCGCTATCCTGTCGCGCCATGGCCACCTCCGCCGCTGCCGACCCGGTCCCCGACACGCGCCTGGTTTCGCTCGACGTCTTTCGCGGCGCCACGATGGCCGCCATGGTGCTGGTGAACAACCCCGGGGACTGGGGAAACGTGTACGCGCCGCTGCTGCACGCCGAGTGGCACGGCTGGACGCCGACCGACCTGATCTTCCCGTTCTTCCTCTTCATCGTCGGCGTGGCGATGACGCTGTCGCGCTCCACCATCGGCCCGTGGGGGCGCATCCTGCGGCGCGCCGCGACGATCGTGGGGCTCGGCGCCCTGCTGGCAGGGTTCCCGTTCTTCCCGCTCGCGACCTGGCGCATCCCCGGCGTCCTGGTGCGCATCGGGATCTGCTACCTGGCCGCCACGGCGCTGTTCCGGTGGACCCTGCCGGCCGGCCTGCGCGACGACCGGGCGCACGCGGTGCGGCTGGCGTGGCTGGCGGGGCTGCTCGCGCTCGCCTACTGGGCGGCGATGGTGCTGGCGCCGTTCCCCGGGCACGTGCCCGGAGACCTGACGCAGGAAGGGAACTTCGCCGCCTTCATCGACCGCGCGGTGATCGGCCAGGCGCACATGTACCGGCAGCGCGCGTGGGACCCCGAGGGGCTGGCGAGCACGGTGCCGTCGATTGCGACCGTCCTGATGGGCGTGCTCACGGGCTTCTGGCTGAGGGCGGGAATCGACGTTCGTACGAAGGCCGCCGTGCTGGCGGCCGCCGGCGCCGCGGTGCTGGCGCTGGGGATGCTGTGGGACCTGGCGTTCCCGATCAACAAGAACCTCTGGACCAGCTCGTTCGTGGCGTTCACGGGCGGAGCCGCGGCCGTCTCGCTCGCCGCCTGCTACGTCCTGATCGACGTGCTGCGGTCCCGCTGGTGGACGAAGCCGTTCGTGATCCTCGGCGTCAACGCGATCACGCTCTACGTGCTGGCCGGCCTCAGCGCGAAGCTGCTCGGCCTGATCAAGGTGACCGGGCCCGAGGGGAGCCCGGTCTCCGTCCAGCGCTTCATCTACCTGTCGTGGTTCGCGCCGCTGGCCGATCCGAAGAACGCCTCGCTGCTGTTCGCCTGCAGCGACCTCCTCGTGCTTTTCGTCCTCCTCTACGCGATGTACCGCCGGGGCATCTACCTCAGGGCGTGAGCCCTATCGATCGACCGCCTTGTACGGCGCCAGCATGTCGTCCCGGCTCGGGACGTAGATCTGCGCGGCGTCGCGCGCGGAAGCCGCATCCCGCGTGTAGACGGGGAAGCCGCGGTACTCGCCCACCTTCCTGAAGGCGACGTCGAGGGCAACCGCCTCGCCCGCTGCCTCCCACCGTCGACCCTCGTACCGAATCCAGATGCCGCGATTGCCCTGCGGCGCCCGGGCGGAGACGATCCCCGGCAGGGGCTCCCGGGTCGGCGCCGCGATCGGCGCGGGCGCCGCGTGTTGCGGTTGCCGACCGGGCGAATCGTCCTGCCAGCCGCCGCCCTGGAGCAGCACGTCCGGGCGCAGCGACACGGGAAACGAGGGCGTCCGGCTCCCCGTCGTACCTGCCAGCTCTCCGTCGCGCCGGCGCTCGTACGGCTGAAGCAGGCCGCGGCCGATCGGCACGAGCAGCTGGCTGTACGGTTCGAGCGATGTGTCGGCGTACAGGGGAACGCCGTCGAACGATCCGGTGGGCAGCATCAGGTCGGGCTCGAAGTGCACCGCCGGACCCGCCGGGAAGTAGCGATCGCCGGCGAAGAGGATCGGGTCGCCGCTGCGCAGCCAGTCGCGGCCGGCGGCGTTGACCTCGGGGTAGAGCGCGCGGACATCGACCGCCTGCGGCACCGCGCCGGCCGGGGCAGCGGCGGCCAGCAGGCAGGCTGAGAAGACGAGAGATCGGACCATCGGAAACCTCCGCGAGGGGCGCTGCCAACCGTGTGCCAGGCCACCGGGCGGGCGGCCCACGGTTCAGCTTGCCAGCACGGGCGTTCTCGTCCGATACTTCGATGCCGCGTTCGACCGGTTCCCTCGCCACCGCGGAGTCCGTCCTTGAATTACCTGGCGTTCGCCCTTATTGTGTTCGCGGCCGTCGCCACGGCCGCTCTCGCGCGGCGGCACGTCCGCCACCGGGCGGGACGCGCGACCGACGCCGGGACCGTCAGCCAGCAGTGGCTCGCCGAGTGCCGCCGGGAGGATGAGGCATGACCGATCACTCGTCGTTCGGCCCCGAGCTCCGGCGTGCCCGCGAGGCGCGAGGACTGACCCTCGAAGGAATCGCCCAGGTGACGAAGGTCAACGTGGCGCTCTTCCGGGGGCTCGAGAACAACGACCTCTCCCGCTGGCCGTCGGGCTTGTTCCGCCGGGCGTTCATTCGCAGCTACGCCCAAGCGGTCGGGCTGGACGCTGAGGAAACCTGCCGGCGCTTCGTGCGCCTCTTCCCCGAGGAAGGGGATGCGGTGCCGGAGATGCACGCGGTGCCGCCGCCACCGGCACCAGCCGAGACACCGGTGACGCCGGCCACGCCCCTCGCCGAAGTCGAGCCGCCGCGGCTCGTGCTCGCCGCGGTCCCTGCGCCGACCGCATCGGGGCCGTCGGCCTGGACCCGCGTCGCCGCCGCGCTCGTCGATCTCGGGCTCGGGGTCGTGTTGGCGGGGATCGCCGGGACGCTGGCAGCCCGGCTGGCCGGGCAGGCCTGGTTCTGGCCAGCGGCCGTGTCGGCCGCGGCCGCCGGGCACCTGGTCGCGCTGTCGCTGCTCGGCCGCACGCCTGGCGCCTGGTGGCTGCTTCGCGAATTCCCGGGCGTGCGCCCGGCCAGCGAATCGACGCAGCCCGCGCGGCGTGCCGGGACGGAAGGGCCGGTGCTGGTCGTCGCCAGCCGGCGCGAGCCGGCACGCCCGGCCTCGACGGACCGCTCCGCGGCCCGCCGGCACGGGCGCCGCTAGGCCTGGAGAGCCCGACACGGACGACCGATCCTCGACGAGCCAGGGCGAGCACCTGCGGTACGGCCTGCCTCGCCCGGTCTGGCTGCTCGGCCTCGCCAGCCTCTTCACCGACATCGGCAGCGAAGCGATCTACCCGCTGCTGCCGCTGTACCTGACGCGCGTTCTCGGCGCCGGCGCGGTGTCGCTCGGCGTCATCGAAGGCGCGGCCGAGGCGGCCAACAGCTTCCTCAAGATCCTCTCCGGCTACTTCTCCGATCGCTGGCGCGTCCGCAAGCCGATCGTCATCGCCGGCTACTCGCTTTCCTCATGCGTCCGGCCGCTGGTCGCGCTCGTGGCCACCTGGCCGCAACTGCTCGCGGTGCGCCTGGCCGACCGCGTGGGGAAGGGTATCCGCGGGGCCCCGCGCGACGCGCTGCTGGCGGCGGCCGCGACGCCGGCGAACCGCGGCCGCATCTTCGGCTTCCACCGCGCGATGGACCACGTGGGGGCGATGACGGGCCCGCTGCTCGCGTCGCTGTTCCTCTTCGCCTTCCCCGGCGAGTACCGCTGGCTCTTCGCGCTCACCATCGTCCCGGGGGCAGTCGCCGTGTGGCTGCTGTTCCTCGTGCCCGAGCGGCGCCACGATGCGCCGGCGGGGGTCGTGCATGCCACAGACCCGCCCGCCCGGGTCTCGTGGCGTTCGCTGCCGCGCCGCTACTACGCGGTGCTCGCCGTCGTCGTCGTGTTCACGCTCGGCAACTCGGCCGACGCGTTCCTGCTGCTGCGCCTGAGCGATCGCGGCATTGCGCCAGCGCTGATCCCGCTGCTGTGGGCGCTGCTGCACATGGTGAAGGCGGTCACGTCGGTGTGGGGCGGATCGCTGTCGGATCGGTGGGGCCGGCGCCCGATCATCGGCGCGGGCTGGCTGGTCTACGCCGTTGTCTACCTCGGCTTCGCCCTGGCCACCTCGACCGCGGCCCTGGTCGCGTGGTTCGTGGTGTACGGCCTTTACTTCGGCCTGGCCGAGGGCACGGAGAAGGCGCTGGTGGCCGACCTGGCGCCGCCCGACCTGCGAGGCACCTCGTTCGGACTCTTCAACGCGGCGACCGGCGTCGGCGCGCTGCTCGCCAGCCTCGTCTTCGGTCTCGTGTGGAACGCCGTCAGCCCGGCCGCCGCGTTCTCGATGGGCGCGGCTTTCGCCCTGCTGGCCGCCGTGCTCCTTTTCGCCCTCGTCCGCGAGCCTGCGAAGAAGGTGGGATACTAGTGGGACAGGCGTCCTCGCCAGTCCGGTTCCCTATGCCTCGCATCCTCATCACCAACGACGACGGCGTGCGGTCCCCGGGTGTGAAAGCCCTGGCCGACGCGCTCGACGGCCTCGGCGAGATCTTCGTCCTCGCGCCGACGCGCGAGGCCAGCGCGATCGGCCACGCGCTGACGCTGCACCACCCGCTCCGGCTCGAGCGGCTCAAGGAGAAGGTCTACGCGGTGGACGGGACGCCGACCGACTGCGTGAACATCGCGGTGGCGGCGGTGCTGCACGGCCTTCCCGACCTTGTCGTCTCCGGCATCAACAAGGGGCTCAACGTCGGCGACGACGTGACCTACTCGGGCACGGTGTCGGGGGCGCTCGAGGCGTCGCTGCTGGGCGTGCGGGCGATCGCCGTGTCGCTGCAGGAAGGGGCGGGGGAGTGGCAACTGGGATCACGCGGCCCGCGTGGCCCGGCGCGTCGCCGCGGTGGTGCTGCGCGAGGGGCTGCCGCCGCGCACGTTCCTCAACGTGAATGTCCCGCGCGGCGAGCCGAAGGGGCTGCGCGTCACGGTGCAGGGGAAGCGCAACCACGCGACGACGGTGAGCGAGCGGCACGATCCGCGGGGCCGGGCGTACTACTGGATCGGGGAAGGGCAGGACGAGTGGCTGGCGAACGGCGAGTCGGATTACGAGGCGATCCGGGCGGGCTTCGTCTCGGTGACGCCGTTGCAGCCGGACCTGACGGCGCACGCAACGCTCGAGGCGGTCCGGCGGCTGGCGCTGGGGGACGGCTAGCGGCGCGCGGCGGGTCACGCTGTCGCACTGTCGCACCGTCACACTGCACTCCGTGCCCACGTTCAACGCGGAGACGCAGAGACGGCGTCACAGTGCACTCCGTGCCGACGTTCAACGCGGAGACGCGGAGGCGCAGAGACGGACGGGGTTCGGGGAAGCGGGGATCAGAACATCGTCACGCGGCCACGACGCACTGAGAACGAGCGCTCAAAACGAGCGCTTGTGCGCGGCGGGAGGCCGAGGTAGAATAGCGATTCCGGTCGGGGCGTGGCTCAGCCTGGTAGAGCACTCGGTTCGGGACCGAGGGGTCGGAGGTTCGAATCCTCTCGCCCCGACCAAATAAGATGTCGCAGAACGGCCCGCGAAAGCGGGCCGTTTTGCTGTACACCTATCTCCGGCACTCTCGACTCTCCGGCACTCTCGACGTCGCGCCAACCACCACCGGTGCCCCGCCTCAAACACCTGGCGCGGACCGCTCGGGAACTGGAGGGAGAGACACCATGGTCGGCTGCGACACGCTGCGCAGGCGCTTCATCCGGTACCTGGCACACGCCTACTTCGCCACGAAGCTCACCGTCACCCGCATCTCCACTTCGATTGCCGTGCAATTCAGGTAGGTCGGGCTGAATTCCCACTGGCGAACCGCTTCGCTCGCCAGCCGCTCCAGGTCGGAATGCGGTGAGGACACGACGGTCACGTCGCCCACGGTGCCGTCGGTGCCAATCACCGCGTCCAGCGTGACCACTCCGGCGATCCCGGCCGCCCTCAGCGTCTCCGGGTAGTCGGGACGCACATCGATGAGCTTCAAGGGCGGCACGATCTGACCGCCGGCCTCGCCGGCCGGGGTTCCGCCGCCGCATCGCTCGGAGACGAGCTTGCGCGCCTCCTCGCGGGCCCGCTGGCGCTGGGCGAGCCGCTCGGGATCGACCGCCGCGGACTGCGCCGCACCGCCAGCGATCGTGGCCGCACCGCCGCTGATCGTGATCGACTCGCGCAGGCTCCCGACCTGCAGCTTGATCGTCCGGCTCAGGTCACTCCCGGTCACCGGGACGGTGTCCTTCACGGTCTTGAAGCCCGGCTTCTGCACCTCCAGGCGATAGTCGCCCGGCGGCAGCGCCCGGAACTCGAAGCGCCCGGCGTGGTCGGTGCGGACCTCGAACCTGGCGCGCGCCGACTCGTTCGACAGCACCAGCACCGCGTCGGGGATGACGCGGTCGGTCGGGTCGATCACCGTTCCGGTGAAGGACCAGAAACGGCCCTGCGCGGCGGCGACGGTCACGGTGAGCGCGGCGAAGGCGACGAGGGCGGCGATCCGCGTCCCTCTCTTCAACGGACGGCGACTGACGCTGGTGCTCAACATGGCGCGGATTCTCCCTTCGAAATTCGATGAACGGGCCATCGCCAACGCGGGGCGCGCGTGCCGGGCCCCCGCGCGGCGTGCGAGATCGAGCAGGTGCGACGCGTAATCGGCCGGTGCGACGCCACAACCGAGCACCGCGTCGTCGCAGGCGCGCTCGGCCTCCTGGCGCAGCCGCCTGCTCGCGATCCAGAGCAGGGGGTTGAACCAGTGCACCACGCACAGCATCTCGGCGAGCATCTGCGCCGCCCAGTCCGCGCGCGCGATGTGGGCGAGCTCGTGACGCAGGACGATGCGCAACCGGTCCTCGGGCCACTCATGGGCGCTGGCCGGGAGGATCAGCGTGGGCCGGAGGACGCCCCACGTGGCGAGGGGCGTCGAATCGCCCTGCAGAAGCGTGACGCTGCGGCGCAGGCCGATCGCGTGACGGAGGTCGGCTGCGATCGAGAAGATCGGCCCCGACGTGACCGGCCGGGCGGCCGCCGCGGCCCGCGACAGCCGCCAGAGCCCCGCGACCAGCACGCACAGATTCGCGAGCGCGCCCGCCAGCCAGACGGAGAGCAGGACAATCGGCAGGGGAGCACGGGTGCCGGCGCGAGGTGGCGAGGCCGGCGCTCTCTCCGCCGGCTGCACAGGCCCGCGAACGACGACCTCGGTGCCGACGCTCGCCTGGCGCGAGGGCGCGTCAGCCGTCAAGACCGCCGGAGCAATCCGCCACGGCGGCAGCGCCTGCTGGAGCAGTGGCGCCGCGGCGGCGCAGACGAGGCCGACCGCCAGGATCCAGTGGCGGAGCGCCGCCGAGCGGCGCGACAGGACGACGGTGACGCCAAGCGCGGCCAGCACGACGAGCGAGACGCGAACGGCCGCCTCGAGCACCGGGCTCATCGTCCGCCTTCCTTTCGTGCCCCGGCCACGAGCTTCGCGATGCGCTCCAGCTCTTCCCGGGAGACCCTCGCCCCGTCGGCCCCGAGCAGGGCCGCGACGACCCTCTCGATCGAACCGTCGAAGAACGTGTCCACGAGATGACGGAGCGCCGATTTGCTCGCGAGCGTTCGGGCCAGGGCCGGAGTGTAGACGTACCGGAGTCCCTCTTCCTCGTGCCTGACGTGCCCCTTCGACTCGAGCACCCTGAGCTGCGTGCGGACCGTGGAGTCGGTCGGATTTCCCGGCAGCTCCTCCCTCACCTCGGCCGCGGTCGCCCGCCCTCTGCGATAGAGGATGTCCATGATCTGGCGTTCCCGGCGGGAGAGGACGGCGTGGATCGGCTGGCTCATGCGAGGAATATAGCAGCCTGCTATAAAAATAGCAAGCACGCCGCCGGGCCGGTTCCGGGCGGTCAGCGCACGAGCACCTGCGCTCCACCGGGGATCGGAACCTTCGCGCCCCGTGCCGCCTTCACGTCCCACACCTCGAAGGTCCTGTCGTCGCGTCGAAGGAGCAGCCGGGCGTCGTCGAGCCAGCCGACAAGCGTCGCGTGATCGATGCGGGCCACGCGCCTGGGTGCGGCGGCGCCGACCTCGACGACGAGCACCGCGGGCAGCTCGTCGATCGCGCGCCGCACGCGGGCCAGCTCCGGGGGATTGCCGGCGGCGTCGAGCGACGGCCGGGGTTCCTCGCCGCGACGTGCCGTCGAGACGACGGTCAGCGCGACCAGGCGCCGGCTCGGCGAGAGCTTCGCGTCCGGCGTGTGGAAGCTGACGTCGTAGGTGTCGTTCGCGTACTCCTCGCGCTCGTCGAAGAGCCGCACGTCCTTCCCGTCACGCATCAGCAGCGTCAGGTCGCCGCTCTCGTTCATCCAGCCGCAGCAGCCGGTGTCGTTCACCGCGTGGACGATCGTCCGGCCGCCGTCCGCCGCGTCGAGCACGGTCTCGAGAGGCCGTGGCAGCTCGACCTCCGTCCAGGCCGAGGCGGTGCGGCGATAGACGGCCGTCGACTGGTAGGTGGGGCCGAGCTGCCCGGGAATCCACCGCGAGACGATGAAGAAGTCGTCGATGCCCCTCTCGGGCACCCACGCGAGCGGCTCGGCGCACGTTTCTTCGCAGGCCAGCGTCTCGCACCGGCACGGGCCGAGGGCGAACGACGCGACGGGGGAGCGCGCGCCGCCCGCAAGGTCGGTCTGCCAGGCCCGAAACGTGGTGGCGATCGAGGGGACGTCATCGGCCCTGACGCCCGCCCCGTTCGTCACGCGCGACTCCTGCTCGAACCAGAAGAGGGAGCGGCCATCGGAGGACAGCGCGCACCGCGCCCCCGACGCCGCCGGCGGCTCGACGAACCGGCCGACGGTGCCGTCAAAGAACCAGAACGGCCGTCTCGAGCCCGGGGCGCGAAGCAGCAGCTGTCCAAGGCGGTTGGCCGCCAGCTCGCCCGCCGCCCCGCCAACCTCCTTCGGAAGCGGTGTCCGCCGCGTCGCCGCGAAGCTCGCCTCGTCCAGCTCGACGACCTCGCCGGCGGTCCGAACGAGCACGCGCACCGCCTGCTGCCCGGCGAGCGCGACGCCCGCGACCAGGACGAACGCCAGCAAGGCAGCCGAAGCTGTTCGCGTCACGACGCCCTCCTTCGCCCGGAGCCCTGAGCCCTTCTACAACAGCAGCGCCTCGATCCGGTAGGCGCGCACCGCGTCCTGGCCTGGAGCCCAGCCGAACACGGTGAAACGGCCGTCCTGCGACGCCACCAGCGCAAGGGCCTGTCGCTGGTCCTGGACGAACTGCGCCGCCGACAGGTGACGAGTACCGCCAAGCTGGGACGGCTCGACCGTCGTCGAGCGGTCGCCGACCACCGGCTCCGCCGTCACCACGCGCTCGACCGGCCGGCTCGACGCCCGGCGGCGGATCTTCACTCCGAAAGCCAGTAGCTCGTACGCGTCGGTGATCACGGTCGCTCCGTCAACAGCCGTCAAGCCGGCGATCGCGTTCACGAGCCGGTGCAGCTGATCGCGCCACTCGGCCTCGTCCCCCGGCTCGGGGCGCACCTCGATCAGGCGGGCCAGCGCGGCAAACGGGGGATCGACCGGGTACGGGATCGGGTGCACGACCGACTGGCGCCAGTCGTCCGACTCGTGCGGGACGACGAGCAGCGAGCCGCCGCGGCCGTGGGTCCGCATCGACAACGCCAGCTGGACGGCCACGTTCAGGCGATCCGCCCAGGCGCGCGACGAGGCGAAGCCGAACGACCCGGCGATCGCCGGGAGGACATCCACCAGGCCGGCGCCGCGCTCGTCCACAATCCTCACCTGGTCGCCCTGGAGCACCGCGACGTTGGCGTACTTGTCGTCCTCGCGCCGCCGGCGCCGCTTCACGACCAGCAGCCCCGGCTCGACCACCTCGAGGACGAAGCAGTTCGGCGGAAGCCGATGGGTCGCGCCCCACACCGCCAGTTCGCCGTCCGCAGACCGCCAGACGCCGAGGTGGATGCCGGGCCGTTCGACCGCCGGGGCGACCTTGGCCAGCACGCCGGGGTCGAGCGGCAGCGGCCGGGCGAACGAAACCTGCGCCTCGGTCGGCCCGGGAGGGAGGTAGGCGAACGAGATCTTCGGCGAGCGTCCTTCCTCGCGGCGCAGGCTCGCCCAGAACCCGGCGCTGACGATCTCCTCGATCGTCCGCTCGTCGGGCTGCGGCGCGCCATCCGCCTCGCCCCGTCCGCTCGCCGCCAAGAGGCAGCTCCCGAAGTAGGCCCGCACGACAGCGGAAACGGCGCGCGCGGCCGGGTAGGCCGGCGGGTCGCCGCCGGGATCGGGAGGTGTCGTCGTGGGGTGATCCATTCCATCCTATTGTGACGCGGTGGAAGTCTTTCTGAGCGTAATCGCTCCGCCGGGGCGCGATTCGACCTGGTACAGCGTCACCTCGTTCCGGCCGCGCCTGAACTCTTCGGGAGGCACGATCGCCGCCCACGTGCCCCGCCGCGGGTTGCGGGCCTGTCCCACGACGATTCGAGTCGTCGCGCGCACCGTCCCGTTCACGGCCACGGCCAGCGTCTCGCCAACGATCGGTGCGCGGCCGCGCGCGTCGCCGCCGATGAGCGCCGGGACGACGGGCGAGGCCGGGTCCACGTTGTCGAAGAGGCCGGGCATGTCGAACCAGATGCCAATCGACGGCTCGTCCGCGATCGCGAAGTCGGCGGCGGGCCGGCCGATCAGCCGTGGCCCGGGCTCGACCCGCCGCTGCCAGGCGGGGCCGGCGCCGAAGAGCCCGGCCTTCCGCCGCGCTGATTCGAGCGTCGCCGCCGAGAGCCGCGCCTTGGCCGTGCGGAAGCTCGCCGTCGCCCCGTCGTAGTACATCAGCGTGTCCCGCCTGGGCTCGCCGCGCTCGTCGAGTGCCGACCGGCCCTCGGGCCGGCCGTGCGTGTCGAGGCCGAGCGCGCCGGCGAGCGTCGGCAGGATGTCCACGGTCTCGGTCGGGCGGTACCAGACGCGCGCCGCCCGCTGCCCCGGCAGCTTCATGAAGAACGGCACGCTCATGATGTCCATGAAGTTGTCGGCGTCGGGCTGCTTGAAGTGCTTGCCCGCCCTGAAGCTCGCGCCGTGGTCCGAGGTGACCACGATCAGCGCCCGGTCGAACAGGCCGACCGCCTCGAGACGATCGAGCAGCAGGCCCAGGAAGGTGTCGGCGGTGCCCACCTGCAGCAGGTGCCGTTGATACTGCAGTCCCACCACCCACTCGTCGTCGATCCACTCCTCGTCGCCGTGCAGGATCGGCAGGCCGCGCGCGACCGGGTACGCCTGGCCCGTGGGGAGGTAGACGAACGGCTCGTGGGGGAGCAACACGTGCAGGAAGTGGAGCGCCGGCTGGCTGCCGGGGCGGTCGATCGCCGCGATCCAGTCGTAGGGGCGTCGGTCGGCCTCGCGGTTCTGGACCCACCGCACCTGCACCGACTTGTGCCAGAAGCCGCGCCAGTCGCGCGTGACCTCGGGAAGTCTTGCGGCGAGGTCCGGCGGCAGCAGGCGGTGCAGGTACGCGAGCGAGGCGTCGGCCATTGCCGACTCGAGACGCCCGGGCAGCGGCACCTCGTCCGGGCAGAGCCAGGTCGGGCACAGCCGCGTGAGCGGCTCCTGCACGTGCAGGCGATACGCCGGCGCCAGGCCGGTGAACAGGTTGGCGGGATGGCCAGAGGCGGTTGGCACCTGGCCCGCGCGAGGGTACCGGCCGGTGAGGATGGCCGGCAGCGCATACTCCGTACGGTCCGAGACGCTGTTGGTCTCGCGGAACCAGGTCGAAGTGCGCGCCAGCGCGGCGAAGTGCGGAAAGGCCGCCGCATCGATGTCGCCGTTCGCGTTGAGCAGCGAGGTCAGCGGCAGCTGGTCGAAGACCACGAAGACGACCGGTACCGTGACCCCGGCGTTCTGCCCCTTGAAGAACACGTCCCCCGGCCTGGCGAACAGCGTCGAGGCGGGCGACCAGAAGCAGAAAATCGCCGGGGCCACGACCAGAGCCGGGCTGAGCAGCGCCACGAAGAGGCCCACCGGCGGGGCGAGCCGGCACCCGGCCTCCAGCAGGACGCCCGCCGCGAAGGCGAGGAGCACCAGCACCAGCCCCGGCGCAGGGAGGCCGCGAATCGCCTGCAGGACGATGGCGGTCGCCAGCAGCGGCCGCATCACGCCGGCAACCACGGACAGGAGCCGCGGGCCCAGGCGGCCGGCGACCCATGCCGCCAGGCCCGCCAGCGCCGGGAGGACGCCGGCGACGAGGAGCACGAAGGCGGCCAGGTCGGCGCCCTCGAGCCGCTGGGCGACGAAGAACTCGGGGCTGCGGCCCAGGACCTCGAGCAGGGGGTAGCCGACCGCCAGCGCGACCAGCGCCGCGACCTGGATGGGCACCATCCAGCCGCGCGCGTGCCGCATCTCAGGCGCCTCCCCCGCCGGGCGGGGCGGTCGATCGGAACGTGAAGCGTCCGCCGGGCGACGCCTCGACCTCGTACACCGCGATCTCGTTGGCGCCGGCACGCAGGTGATCGGGCCGGACCATCGCCGACCATGTCCCCTCGTCGCGCGAGCCGGAGGTGACGACGCGCGAGGTCGCGAGCACGGTGCCGTTCACCGCCACCGCGAGCACCTGGCGGTCGAGGCTCCCCTGGAGCGCCCGCACGCTCCCGGTGATCAGCGCGGGGACGAAGGACGCGGACGGGTCCACCGACCGATAGAGCTGGGGTCGGTCCACCCGCGTCTCCATGGCGGGCTGGCCGTCGATGGGGAAGTCGGTCACCGGGCGCCCCACGAGCTCGGCGGTGAAGTTCATGCGCGGGCTCCACGCCGGCCCCGCCCCGAACAGCGCGATCTTCCGGCGCGCCGACTCGAGCATCCCCGACGCCAGCCGTACCGGTTCCGTGCGATGCCGCCGGCTCGCGGCATCGTAGTACATCTGCACGAAGGTCCTCGGCGGCGTGCTCTCGTCCAGCAGCGAGCGTCCGTCGCGCTGGCCCGGCCGCGGAACGCGCAGGACGTCCATGATGGTCGGCACGATGTCGATCGTCTCGGCCGGCCGGTCCGAGATGCGCCCCTCACGCTGCCCCGGCAGCTTCACCAGCAGCGGCACGTTCATGATGTCGGGGAAGTTGATCCGGTCGGGCTTCTTGTAGTGCCCGCCCGGACGAAAGCTGGCGCCGTGATCGGCGCAGACGATGACGAGGGCGCGGTCGAAGAGGCCCGCCTGCTTCAGGCGGGCGAGCAGCTTCCCGAGGAACTGGTCGGCCGCCCCCACCTGGAGGAGGTGCCGCTGGTAGTTGCTGGCCACCTGCCACTCGTCGGCGGTCCACTGCTCGTCGCCGTAGAGCCCGGGGATGTGCCGGAAGGTGGTCGCCATCTGGCCGGTGGGCAGGTAGATGAACGGCTCGTGGGGCAGCAGCACGTGCAGGAAGTGCAGCGTCGGCTTCGGGCCGTCAGGACCGATCGCGTCCACCCACTCGAAGGGACGCCGGTCCTCGCGATTCTCGCGCTTGAAACGGTCCTGCACCTCCTTGTGCCAGAAGCCGCGCCAGTCCTGGCGAACGTCGGGCAGATCCTCGGCGAGGTCCGGCGGGAGCAGGCGATGGAGGTACGCGATCGTGGCGTCCGCCCCCGTCGCCTCGAGGCGCCGCGCGAGCGGTGTCTCGTCGGGGCAGAGCCAGGGCGGGCACAGGCGCGTCATCGGCTCCTGCACGTGCAGGGCGTAGGTGGGCGCGAGCCCCGTGAACAGGTTGTCGGGGTGGCCCGAGGCGGTCGGCACCTGGCCCCGCCGGGGGGCGCGCCCGGTCAGGATGGCGGGGATCGCCATCTCGGTCCGGTCGGCCACGCTGCTCGCCTGGCGGTACCAGGTGGCGGTGTCGGCGAGCGCGGCGAAGTTCGGGTAGGCGCTCCGGTCGAGTCCGCCGTCTGCGTCGATGAGCGAAACGAGCGGCAGCTGGTCGAACACGACGAGGACGACCGGCGCACGGACCCGCGGCGGCGCGTCTCCGAAGAACGCGTTCTCCGCCGAGCGGAAGAGTCTCGACGCGGGCGACCAGAAGGCGAACAGCACCGGCGCGAGCACGGCTGCGGGCACCAGCAGGGCGACGAACAGGCGCACCGTCGAGGCGAGGCGGCAGCCCGCCTCCACGACGCTGCCCGCGGTCAGCGCGGCGAGCACCAGCACCCAGCCGGGCGCGGGCAGGTGTCTCACGGCCTGCAGCACGACGGAGGAGGCCAGCAGCGGGCGCACCACGCCGATGACCGTCGACGAGAGCCGGGCGCTCACGCGGCCCGCGAGCCACGTCACGATCACGAGCAGCAGCGGCACCGCGCCCGCCACGATCAGGACGAAGGCGGCCAGGTCGGGGCCCTCCAACCGGTGCGCGACGAAGAACTCGGGGCTCCGCCCGAGCATTTCCAGGAGCGGGTAGGAGACCGCGAGCGAGAACAGCGCCACGATGTGGACGAGCGCGATCCGTTCGTTCCGCGCCGAGCTCATCTCGCGGCCCCCCGGCCGGAGGTCCACCAAGCGAGCGAGCGGTAGAGGCGCGCCGGCACGCCGCCGAGCAGGCGGTTCACGCCGCGCAGGAGCGGCGGGCGCGCACTCGGGCGCAGGGCGCCGAGCGTGGACCGACGCTTCTCCTCGAGGTGGCGCTGCACGACCGGGCACCCGAGGCTGGACAGGCAGTACGGGCTCAGCTCTCCGTTCACCAGGTGGCGGCGGATGTCCTGAAGGGCGGGGGAGTTCCAGGCCGACTGCCACTCCGACATCGGGGCGATCGGCGTGGCACCGTAGCAGCAGGGCATCACACCGCGCCGCAGGATGTAGTAGCTCTCCCACGGCTCGCGGCAGATCGGCTCGTTCGGGTAGCCCAGCTCGTCGATCCCGCTCACGCCCCCTCCCTCGTCCCGTCGGCCTGGTGGAACCGCGAGGCCTCGTCGAGGCCGAAGTCGAACTGGCTGACCACCTGGACCTCGTACTTCGCGGCGTAACGCTCGCATGCCTCGAACACCGGCTCGAGCGCCGCGGGGGGCACCAGCTCGTGCTCGTAGTCGAAGCGGTATCCGCCCCGCTCGCGCACGATGGCCGGGCGCTCCAGGTGCAGCAGCGGCCGCAGCACCAACTGGTCGGCCTCGACCAGGCGGCACAGTCGGAAGTACGCCTCGAGGTCGCCCAGGTTGGCGGGCATCGGCATGAAGACCATGTTCAGCCGCGGCCAGCCGCCGCCCGCCTCGCGCGCGTCACGCAGGAACAGGAGCGCGCTGAGCACCTCGTCCCAGCGCTCGTTGCGCAGGCGCGCGTAGGTCGCCGCGGTCGCCGCGTCCAGCGACACGTACAGGTGCACGCGGCGGCCGGCGAGCAGGCGGACGGTGCGCGGCGTGAACGCCTGCCCGTTTGTCGACAGCTCCAGCACCTTGCCGCGCGCGGCGGCCAGTTCGAGCACACGATCGAGACGCGGGTGGAGCAGCGGCTCGCCGAACGAGCAGTTCACCAGCAGGCGGGCGCCCTGGAACAGGCCGCCGTAGTCCTCGAGCGTCCGGTCGTCCACGACCTCGTCCACCGCCTCGCCCTCGAGCGCCTTCATCGGATCCCAGAGGCAGTAGACGCAGGCCGGCTTGATATTGCACTTGCCGTAGAGGTCGATGCCGAGGGTCTGTGGGAACGACTCCAGGGTCACCTCGCCCCGCTGCATCTCGCGCTGGCTGCGGACCGCGTTGGCCGCCAGGAACGCCTCACGCTCGTGCCGCCCCTCGTCGTCGTGCAGCGTCAGCGCGCCCACCCGTATGCCGAGCTGGCGGGGGTCGTGGGGGTGGCTCGACGCCGGCGTGAGGACGTTCAGGTGAAGGCGGAGATCGAGGTCACCTCCAGGCGGGGGCAGCGCCAGGCTGTAGGTGTGCCACCCCCGCGCGAGGTCGAACCGGGCCACCTCGCCGTCTCCAGCCAGGACCGTCAGCTGCTGCGCGAGGTTGCGGTACGCCGAGAACAGCGGCAGCGAGCAGAAGCGCCGGCAACCGCGCAGGCGGGCCGGCAGCCGCAGGCGCGCCTCGCGCATCGTCCAGCGGAAGGTGCCGCGCTCGTCGCGCTCCTCGAGGTGCCAGCCGTCGCCGGCGGCCGGCACACCGCAGCACACCTCCCCGGGGGCCCCGGCCGCGGCGTCCGGTCCCGTCGCGACGGGCGGACCCGTCCGCCACCCGTCGTGAAACGCCCGCACGTAGGCGTGGCGCCGTCGATCATCGTGGGCCTCGATCGGGCCCACCCGGACGCCGAGCACGCGCGAGTCGCCGGGATGGGCTACGGGCGGACAGAGGGCGTTGAGGCGGAAGGCCAGTACCGGCCGGGCGCCGTCGCCCGCCTCGCCTGCGTCCGGCTGCACGTCCACGTCGTAGACGTGCCAGCCGCGCAGCAGCCGCAGGTCCTCCACGTGGCGGTCGCCGTACCAGACGCCGAGCACCTGCTGCCCGGCGTCGGTCTCGGCGGCAATCGGCATGGCCACGAACCGGGCGCCGGGTCGCGAGAGGGCGGGCACCAGCACCCGCGCGTCGGCAGCCATCCAGCTGAATGGGTAGTACTCGTGCTCCTCGCGCTCGTACCAACCCTCGAGTTCGAGGGGAGACTCGAGGCTGTCCTCGTCGAAGACCTCCAGGCCCTTCACCATCACGCCCAGAACCCGACCGTCGCCGGGGACGGCGAAGGTGCAGTCTGGCTGCAGCACGACGTCGAAGTCGCGGCCGGCGCCGAGAGGGAAGGCCAGGTACCCGAGGTACGGGTTGACACGAGCGCGCCCAACCTCGCGCCCGTTCACCGAGACGGCGAGCATCGGTACCGACGGGGCGGCCCCCCAGACGCCGCACGACAGGCGAAGCCACGCCGAACGGCACGCTTCACCCGCGGTGACCTCGATGCGGGCACGCGCGCCCGTCCACCGGAACGGGCGGGCGCCGTCGTGTTCGACGGGGTACCACCCGTCGCGATGGCTGACGTTGAAGGTCGTCTGCATGCCGGTCGCGCCATTCTAGCCGGAGCCCGCGTGCTTTGGCACGCCCGCTCCCGCTTTCGCCTCGGGGTCAGGGGTCGAGGCGAACCCGCCGAGCTGTCGGAGGCCGCGGGGACGGGTGTATCGTCTCAATGATGATGCGCATCGGGCTGCTGACGCTGCTCGCGATCGCCTCGGCCGCGTCCGGGGTATCGGCCCAGCCGCCGGCCGCGGGGCCGGGACAGGGCGGGCCGCCGTCGCCGTCGGTGCAGCAGGCGGAGTCGCCCGAGGCGATCATCGGCCGGCTGCCGATCTCGCTCGAGGCGATCAAGAACGGGATCGAGCAGGCCCCCGACGCCCCCTCGTCGCTGCGTATCGGCCCGCTTCCCACCTTCAGGCTGACCATCTACGGCCAGCGGCGGCAACTGCTGCCCGACTTCCAGGAGACGCTCAGGCCGCCCTGGCAGGCGCCGATACCCGGCGGCATTCACAACAAGGAGGTCATGGACCTGATCACGCCGCCCGTGATGCGGCCGTTCGGGGCCTTCACCAACGGCGACCTCGCGGAGGTGGCGGGGACGGCGCTCGTGAACGCGCTCGCGGGGCGCGCGCTCTACAAGGGATACACGGCCGCGCGCGGTGCACTGCGCAGCTGGCGCGAAGAGCGCATCCGCGAAGAGGTGGAGGCCGAACTCGAGGCGTTCAAGCGCGCGAACGGGATCGATCCCACGAAGGCGCCGCAGACGCAGAACCCGCCCAAGCCGCCCGGGTCGTCGGAGAAGCAGCCGTGAAGCGTGGCCGGAAGGCGGTCACGCGGCCACGATTGGGCCGACCAGCTTGACGATCGCGGCGTGCAGGCGGTCTGGCGCGCACGGTTTCAGCAACACGGTGTCGCACCCGGCGTTGCGGGCGAGTTTCAGGTGCTCGATGTCGCTGTCGCCGGTGAGGGCGATGATGGGGGTGTGGCGGGTCTGCGAGCGGTTCTTGAGCAGCCGCACGGCCTCCCAGCCGTCGAGCTTCGGCATCCGCAGGTCCATCACGATCGCGTCGTGCCGGCCCTTGATGGCCTTGTCGAAGCCCTCGAAGCCCTGGCTGGCCTGATCGACCTCGCAGCCGGCACCGGCGAGGTAGAGCGCATACATCTCGCGCATCTCGGCGCTGTCATCGACGAGGAGCACCCGGATCTGACGGTCGGCTGACACCATGCGGCAACGGTCTCTCCGGGGGCGGAAGCGGGCTCGCAGGTGATCGATCTATTCGACGCGCGTGCCAAGTCCGAACGGGCGCCCGAAGAGGCCGAAGGCCTGAATCGCTGGAGCATTCACGTCTCGCCCTGTCCGTAATTACCGGGATTCCGGCAGTGCGCCCGGCAGGGCTGACGACAATTCGCCAGTTGGAGAGGGGCGCGGTGAGCCGACGCGGGCAAAAAGCGTGCAGCGACGCGGTTCCGCGCCGTCACGCGGTTGGCACCACGGTTGCGTCTAGAGAGGGCACGGCCCGCTGGTTGTGAAAGGTACTTACGGATGGGGGCCCGTAAGTGCTCGAAGCAGCCGGCGGGCGTTTCTGCGTACGGGGTCAGCGCCCGGCCAGTACCTGCCGCACCTCGTCGACGACGCGGGCGCCCGAGCACGGCTTGGTCAGCACGACGTGGCACCCCGCCGCCACGGCCATCTGCCGGACCGCATCCTCGGCACCGGTCACCGCGACGATCGGGATCGCACTGGTGATCGGATTCTTCTTCAGCCAGGACACCACCTCCCAGCCGTCGAGGCGCGGCATGAGGAGGTCCATCAGGATGACCTGTGGCTTGAGCTTGTAGCCCTTGTCCACGGCCTCGAACCCGTCGGCGGCCTCCGCCACGCGGAACCCGGCAACCTGCAGTGCGTAAGAATAGAGGTTCCGCCCATCGGGGTCGTCGTCCACGATGAGAACGAGCGGGGAGGAATCGGTGGCGTCCATATCGGCTGTACTGTGTTCCGCCCGGCCGGGGCGAGTCAACTGCGGGTATAATCCGCCGGTTCCACCGCCAGGGGACCATCTGCCCGGGGTGCGCCGATGATCGTGGCTCGCCAGTTCACCATCTCCGGGCGCGTGCAGCGCGTCGGCTTCCGGTGGTTCGCCGTCGACGCGGCCGAACGCGAGGGGGTGAGCGGGTGGGTGGCCAACACCCGTGACGGCCGCGTCGAGATCTACGCCGAGGGCGAGGCCGACGCGATCGAGCGCTTCGAGCGCGCGGTGCGGCGCGGGCCGATCGCCGCCCGCGTCGACGAGGTCGAGACCGACGTGCGCCCGCCAACCGGGCGCGCGGCCGGGTTCGAGGTGCGGCGGTAGGGCAGCACGGGAGAGCGGCCGGACGCGCCGCGCCAGCGACTATGCACACACTCAAATCACAGATCCGCTCCGTGCCCGACTTTCCCAAGGCGGGCATCCTCTTCTACGACATCACTACGCTGCTGCGCGACCCGGCCGGGTTCCGTGCGACGCTCGACGCGCTGGCGCGGCCATACCGCGACCAGGGCATCTCCCTGGTCGTCGGGGTCGAGAGCCGGGGGTTCATCCTGGGCGGCGCGCTGGCCGACCGGCTGGGCGCCGGCTTCTGCCCGGTCCGCAAGCCGGGAAAGCTGCCCGCGCGCACCATCAGCGAGTCGTTCCAGTTGGAGTACGGAACGGACCGGCTCGAGATTCACGAGGACGGCATCGAGCCCGGCCAGCGGGTGCTCGTGGTGGATGACGTGCTGGCGACCGGCGGAACCGCGGCGGCGACCGCCCGGCTCGTGCGCCGGCTGGGCGGGGAGCTGCACGGGCTGGCGTTCCTGATCGAGCTGCTCGCGCTCGACGGCCGGGCGAAGCTGCCCGGCGAGCGCGTCGACTCCCTGCTGACGTACTGATGCTAGAATATCTGGTTCGCTGCCGCCGCCGCGACTAGGTCCCCGTAGCTCAGTCTGGATAGAGCGTCCGCCTCCTAAGCGGAAGGTCGGCAGTTCGAGTCTGCCCGGGGACGCCACCTTCGCGCACGTGAATGCAGGCGCGAGGGCGGTTGGCGGCATTGCACGACGGAAGACGAGATGAAGAGAATCGAACGCCATCGCCTGAAGGAAAACGAGGTCGCCCAGTCGGTCGCCCGCGCGCGGGAGACCCTCGACGTCTACCGGAAGCCGATCATCGCGGGGCTGGTCACGCTGGCGCTCGTCGTCGTCGCCGTGGTGGCGGTCACCGCGTGGCGCCGCGGGGCCGACTCGGACGCGCGGACGCTGCTGGCCGACGCGATGGCCGTCGCCGACGCGCCCGTCGTGCCGGCGACGCCGGGCCCGAACACCCCCGCCCCCTCGGCCGGGAGCTACCCGAGCGAGCGGGCCAGGCTCGAGGCCGCGCTCCAGAAGTTCACGGCGGCCGCCGACGCCCACCCGTCCTCCGACGGCGGGTATCGCCGCCCGCTACCACGCGGCGGCGATGCTCGCGACGCTCGGCCGGCACAAGGATGCCGAGCAGCGGTACCGCGAGGTGGTCGACCGGGCCGGCTCGCACCTCTACGGCGACATGGCGCGAGCTCGGCCTCGCGAACACGCAGGCGGCCGCCGGCCAGTACGACCAGGCGATCGCCATCTACAAGGAGCTCGCGGCGCAGAAGGACGCCGAGCTGCCGGTCGACGCGGTCCTGATGCATCTGGCGAGGACGTACCTGCGGGCGGGGAAGGCGGCCGAGGCGCAGCAAGACCTTCCAGCGCGATCGGCGACGAGTTCCCACAATCGCCGTACGCGCGCGCTGCGCGCGCGAAGGAACTCGCGCAGGTGAAATCGAACTAGGTCGTGGCCGGGGGTGCCGCTGCAGGCGGCACCTCCAGTCCCTTCGGCACGACATCGCCGTGCAGGCCGCCCTAGCGTGAAAAGCGGTAGCTGAGGATCTTGTAGATCAGCTTCGCGCAGAGGAAGTTCGGCCCCACCATCCCCGGGAGCGGGCACAGCTCCACCAGGTCGCACGCCACCACCCGCCGCCGCGCCATCACCGCCCTCAGCAGCGCCGTCGTCTCGTGCCACGACAGGCCGCCGGGCTCGGGCGTGCCGACCGCCGGCATGATCGCCGGGTCGAGTCCCATCGGCGTCGATCGTGATGTAGACCTGGCTCGGACAATCGCCTCGACCACCTGTCGATCCAGTCCGGATCCGCCGCATGTCGTGGTCCCAGAACACCCGCGTCCTCAGGCCGGGAATCGCCTGCGACTCCTCGCGCGACAGGCTGCGGATCGCCACCTGCGTGCAGGGCGCGTGCTCGACGATCCGCCGCATCGCGCAGGCGTGGCTGAAGCGGCTGCCCTGGTAGGAGTCGCGCATGTCGGCGTGCGCGTCGATCTGGAGCACCGACAGGTCCGGGCGTGCTGCGCCGCGTAGGCCTCCACCACCGGCACGCTGATCGAGTGCTCGCCGCCCAGGACGACCAGGAACTTGTCCTGCGGCGATCAGCTCGGCCACCACGCGGCGGATCTCGTCGAGCGCCACGCGCACGTCGTTGTACGGGCAAGTCCATCTCGGGCAGCGTGAAGATGCCGCGGCCCCACGCCTCGGTGCCCGTCTCCTGGTCCCACAGCTCCACCTGCCCGGAGGCGAGCAGGATCTCGCGGGGGCCGTTCCGCGTGCCGGTGACGTAGCTCGTCGTCCGCTCGAAGGGGATCGGCAGCACGAGGACCCGGGCATCGTCGAACGAGCGCGCCGGCTCGTAGCCCCCAAAGGCGAGCGGGACAGGGTGGTCGTATTCGACAGGCGGCTTCATCGTCGATCCTCCCGGTCGGTTAGAAGGACTTCCCGATCCGAACGTACGGCTGGGCGTCGAGGCGGCGCCCGGTCGCACCGTCTCGCGCCCACGCAATCCCGCCGGTGATCGTCACCGGCAGGCCGAACCCGATGACGGTGTCCGCCGACAGCTCGGCTCCGACCGACGTCTTGAAGTCCGCCCAGGCGAATCCCGAGTCCCAGGCGTGCCCGGCGTCGGCGAACACGGCGGCGTGGACCGCCCGCAGGAACAGCGGCGCGGTCCGCCACCCGCGCTCCACTCGGGCGATCGGGAGCCGGCACTCGACGCTGCCCGAGACGACGCGCGCACCCGCGTAGGCCTCCTCGCCGACGCCGCGCAGCATCTCGACCGCTTCGCTCCCCAGGTTCACCACGGGACCGGATGGGGCGGCGCCGCCGAGGAAGAACACCCGGCGGACCTGGCGGTCGCCGCTCGAGAAGGCGGCACCCGCGCGCGCCGCCAGCACCGCGTGGCGGCCGCCGAGACGTCGGAACAGCCGCCCCTGGAGCGTCCACGCCTGCGCGTCGCCGTCGGCGCCGAACGCACGGCGCACCTGCTCGGTACCGACGCCGATCGATCCGCCTTCTTCCTGGCTGATCGAGTAGCCGAACCGGCGCGCCGAGTCCAGCCGCCATCCCGCTTCGATCGCGTGCCGCAGGAAGGTCCGCGGCGCCTCGCCGCTGGTCACCTGCAACGTGCGTCGCTCGTAGTTGAAGGCGGCCTGCCACAGGTGGATGTGCCGCACCCGCGCGATCGGCAGCATCAGGCCGGCGCTGAGGTTCCGCTCGCGCAGCTCCGCGTCGGGCCGCCGGCCGCCCGCCTCGGTCCGCACCGTCAGGAACGACGTCTCGTCGGAGGCCGAGACGAAGAACGGTGTGCGCCAGCGGTCGTAGGTGTACGCCACGTCCAGGTCGGGACGTCCCCCGTGCGCCCCGCTCACCGCCTCGTGTTCGGAGCCGACGCGCCAGCGCAGCATCGCCCCCCACGCGTGGCGGCCCAGCACGTCCACGCTGCCCGTCGCGACGCCCAGGCGCAGCGTGTCACCCGTGGTGTCGGCCACGGGGACCCAGGCCCGCGGCAGCAGCGTGTTCAGGGGCGAGTAGGAGCGGTCGTCGGCGTTGGCGCGGCACACCGGCGCCGGTCTCCGCCGCGCTCGCGGGCGGCGGCGTCGCGGGCGGGGGCGGCCAGTCGGCCTCGACGGCACCCCCGGGATTCGAACGGCATCTCGAACAGGTCGGCCCCATCCTCGCTGTAGCCCACGAAGACCACGCGGCGGCCATCGGGCGAGATGGCCGGGGACGTGGCGCCGCCGGGCACTGCGGTCAGCCGCCGCACGGAGCCACCGGCGGCCGGTACGATGTACAGCTGGAACGAGCGCGCGAGCACGTCCGACGCGGGAACGGCCGGCTGATCGGATGCGAAGACCACCGCCCGACCGTCTGGCGTCCAGGCCGGCGTGACGAGCCGGCAGGTGCGCGCGGACGCCAGCACGCGTGCGCTGTGGCCGTCAAGGTCGAGCAGGACGATCTCGGAGGCGCCGCCCGTGATGCGACGCTCGAACGCCAGCTGCCGGCCGTCTGGCGACCACCGCGGCGAGCCCGCCTGGCCACCGCTGTCGGGGCCGGGGCGCTCCTTCACCCGCATCGCCCCATCGGGTGACCGCTCCACGTCGAACCACGCCAGGTTCCGCGCGCCGCCCGTGAGGCGCACCGCCGCGAGCGACCGTCCGTCGGGCGACAGGGCGGGTTGAAGCAGTCGTTCGTTCTCGGTCAGGCGACGCGGCCGCCCGCCGCCGGCCGCCACGACGTACAGGTCCGCGCGCAACGCGACGCTCGCGTCCAGCTCGAGCTGGTCGAAGACGACGAGATCGGAACCGACCGTAATCCCCTCGCTGCCGTACTGCGTGGCCATGGGCTGCGGCGATGCTCCTGCTCCATCGAGCCGCATGATGGAGGGGAACCGGTGCGGCGTCTGCAGGGTGTAGAACAGCGACGCGCCGTCGGGCGCAAAGCGAGGGCTGCCGACGAAGAAGCCGTGGTGGGTCAGGCGGGCGGAGGCCGCCGGCGGGGACGCCGGCGCCACTGTGCCACCCGGCACGGAGGCCGGCTCGACTGACGTCATGAAGTCGCGCCACAGCCGGCCCAGGCTGGCGCCGAACACCGCCTCGTAGGCGCCGGAGCCGAAGTAGTGGACGCGCCTCGCCTGCCGTTCGATCAGCTCGCCCAGTTTGCGCTCGCCGAACCGCGAGACCAGGTAGTCGTGGAAGAAGCCGCCGTACAGGTACGGCCCGTTGCCCCCGGGCCAGTCCACCAGGCCCCCGTTGTACCGGTCGATCGGCTCGGGTCCTGCCTGGCGCACGCGCTCGCGGACGATCGTGGCGGCGTCGCCCGCGCGCACCCGCCCCTCGCCGGTGCTCGACGACTCGACCCAGGTGGCGAACCCCTCGATCTGCCAGAGGGGCAGCGCGAGGTTGGGAAAGGCGACGGGCGAGCGTCCGAACACGCCGCGCATGATCGAGGCCCAGCCCCGCGAGCGGTCGGTGTGCAGGATGTGGGCGTACTCGTGGGCGAACACCAGGTGCAGCCAGTTGCGGGTGAACCCGATCAGCTCGGACTGCGCGGGCCAGGCCGCCGTCAGCGTGATCGTGTTGTAGGGCACGGGGATCGCGCTGCCGTTGGAGGCGTCGTCCTGGTCGGCCACGACGACGTGGGTGACGCCGGGCGCCGGGAGGTTCAGCCGCGCGGGCAGGTCGCGGCGCACCTCCTCGGCGATGGCGGCCAGCTCGCGCGCGAGCGCCTCGCCTCCCTGGTGGTAGTAGATTCGGAAGTGCGGGGTCACGAGCACACGGAAGCGCAGGTGAGGGAGGTAGCGCGAGGCCGCCCCCACGTGGGCAGCGAGCGCTGACAGGAACAGGACGAGCAGGACGAGCACGACGACCCGCCTCATGGCTCCTGCGCGTCCCGGCGCAGCTCGGCGAGCAGGGTCAGCGCCTCGAGCGGCGTCAGGCGATCGGGGTCGAGCGCGAGCAGCCGGTCCACCAGCCGTTCCGCCCGCGGGGAGGGCATCGCCTGGAAGAGGCCGAGTTGCTGTTGCGGCTCGGTGGGCGTGCGGCTGAGCGAGGGCCGGCCGCCGCGCGCCAGCTCGTCGTGCTCGAGCGCGCTCAGGATCTCGCGCGCGCGCTCGACCACCTGGTTCGGAAGGCCCGCGAGACGAGCGACCTGGATCCCGTAGCTTCGGTCGGCGCGCCCGGGCACGACCTTCCGCAGGAACAGGATCTCGTCGTGCCACTCGCGCGCGTCCACGTGGTAGTTGACGACGCCCGGGATGCCGTCCGCCAGGTCGGTCAGCTCGTGGTAGTGGGTGGCGAAGATCGTCTTGGGGCGGGCGCGCGTGTTGGTCGCCAGGTGCTCCGCCACGGCCCAGGCGAGGCTGAGGCCGTCGAAGGTGGCCGTGCCGCGCCCGATCTCGTCGAGGATCACCAGGCTGCGCGACGTGGCCGAGTGCAGGATGTTGGCCGTCTCCTGCATCTCCACCATGAAGGTGGACTGGCCGCGGGCGATGTTGTCGGAGGCCCCCACGCGCGCGAAGATGCGGTCCACCAGCGCGAGCTTCGCCTCGCGCGCCGGGACGAACGAGCCAACCTGCGCCAGCAGGCACACGAGCGCCGTCTGCCGCAGGTAGGTGGACTTGCCGCCCATGTTCGGCCCGGTCAGGATGACCAGTTGGTGACCCGACGCGTCGAGGAGGGTGTCGTTCGGGACGAACGGGTCGCGGGAGCGCCGCTCGACGACCGGGTGCCGCCCCTCGGAGATCACGATCTCGTCGGCGTCGTGGACGTGCGGCTTGGTGTAGTTGTTGACCGTGGCCACCTCGGCCAGCCCCGCCAGCGCGTCGAGCGCCGCCACGGCGCGCGCGGTGTCCTGGACGCGCGGCGCCTGTGCCGCCACCGCCGCCCGCAACTGCTCGAAGATCTCGACCTCGCGCGCGAGGATGCGCTCCTCCGCGCCGAGAACCTTCTCCTCGTACTCCTTCAGCGCGGGGGTCACGAACCGCTCGCCGCCCGCGATCGTCTGCTTGCGGTGGTAGTCGGCCGGCACGGCGTGGAGGTTCGCCTTCGAGATCTCGATGTAATAGCCGAACACCCGGTTGTAGCGGATCTTCAGCGAGGCGATTCCGGTCCGCGCGCGCTCCTCGTCCTCCATGCGCGCGATCACCTGCTTGCCCGAGCGGCTGATACCGCGCGCCTCGTCCAGCGCGGCGTCGAAGCCGTCGCGCGTGAAGCCACCGTCACGGGCCACCGCCGGGGGCTCGTCGATCACCGCCGCCTCGATCAACGACCGCACCTCGGGAACGTCGTCCATGGCCGCCGACAGGCTGGCGACGAGCGGCGCCTGGGTGCCGGCGAGGATGAGGCGGAGCCGCGGAACGGCCCCGAGCGACACTTTCAACCCCACCAGGTCGCGCGGGCCGGCCGAGCCGAGCGCGACGCGGGCGACCAGCCGCTCGAGGTCCTGCACGGCCTTGAGCGCCTCGCGGAACTTCGCGCGCTCGGTCGTGTGGAAGGCGAAGTCCTCGACGGCGTCGAGGCGGTCGCGCACCCGCTCGAGCGAGAGTAGCGGGCGCAGCAGCCAGGCCCGCAGCATCCGGCCGCCCATCGCGGTCACCGTCCGGTCGATCTCGTCGAGCAGCGACCCGGCCCGACCGCCGCCGGCCGCCTCGACCACCTCGAGGTGACGAAGCGTGACCGCGTCCACCGCCAGCGCGTCGGCGGCCTGCCGGAAGGCAATCTCGCGGACGTGCGCGAGGTCCGCCTTCTGGCCGTCGCGCAGGTAGCGCACCAGGGCGCCGGCGGCACGGACGGCCAGCGGCCTTCCCTCCAGGCCGAACCCCTCCAGGCTCGGCGTCCGCAACTGCTCGAGCAGTGCCGAGCGGGCCCGTTCGGCCTCGAAGGTCCACGCCTCGACCCGGGTGGTCGGGATCCCGGCCGCCGCCACGGCCGGAAGCTGGCGCTCCAGCGACAGGTCATCGGGCACCACCAGCTCGCGAGGCCGCAGCACGCCCAGCTCGTCGGCGAGCGCCTGCAGGCCGGCCGGCCCCGTGTACTCCGCGGCGGTGAACTCGCCCGTCGAGAGATCGACCAGCGCAGCGCCCACGGCGACCAGGCGCGCCGACGCCGGGTCCCCGGCCGCGGCCTCCGCGATCGGTTCGCGGGGGATGGGGAGCGTCGGGCCAGGCGACTCGGCCTGCCGGGGGCGCGGAGGGGTGGCCGAGACCGGGGCCAGCGCCATCAGGAACGCCGGCTCGCGCGCCTCGAGGTAGGCGGCGTCGGTCAGTGTGCCCGGCGAAACGACGCGCACGACCTCGCGGCGGACGAGCCCCTTGGCCTTCTTCGGATCCTCCACCTGCTCGCAGATCGCGACGCGAAAGCCCTTTCGCACCAGGCGCGCCAGGTAGCCGTCCACCGCGTGGTACGGCACGCCGCACATCGGGATGGCCCCGCCGCTCGAGTCCTTCGCCCGCGAGGTGAGCGTCAGCTCGAGGGCTCGCGCCGCGACGAGGGCGTCCTCGTAGAACATCTCGTAGAAGTCGCCCATGCGGAAGAACACGATGGCGTCGGGGTACTGGCGCTTCGCGTCGAGGTACTGGCGCATCACCGGGGTGGCGGCGGCGGGCGCGGCGGACGAGGTGAAGTCGGCGGGTGAGGACATGCGAGCTTCGAGACAGTCTACAATGACGCGAGCCGCATCCATGCTCGTGCTCGCGCTCGACACCACCACCCGCGCCGGCAGCCTCGCCCTGGCGCGCGACGATCGGCTGCTCGAGGCGTGGTCGGGGGACCCGGGACTCACCCACGCCGCCCGCCTGCCGGGCGACATCCTCGACATCCTGCATCGCCACGACCTGGCGCTCGCCGACGTGGACCTCTACGGTGTGGCCTCGGGACCAGGGTCCTTCACGGGCCTCCGAATCGGGATCGCAACGGTGCAGGGCCTGGCCTTCGCCCACGGCCGCCCGGTGGTCGGTGTCTCGGCGCTCGACGCGCTCGCCTGGTCGGCGCCTCGTGTGCCAGCCACCGCGGACGCACTCGTGGCCGCCTGGATGGATGCCCGGCGGGACGAGGTGTTCGCTGGCTTGACCGAGCCAGGGGACCGCGAACCCCGAGAGCTGGCCGGCCCCGAGGTGGCACGCCCGGTGGATGTGCTCGCGCGCTGGGAGGCACTCATCGGGGACCGGCCCGTCGTCTGGGTGGGCGACGGGGCGCTGGCGTATCGCTCTGCCGTCGAGACGGCCGCACGCGGCCGTGCGTGGACGATCGCGCCCGGGGTGCCGCTGCTCGCCCCCGCGATCGCCGCGATCGCCTGCCGCCGGGCGGAAGAAGGGCGCGCGACCGCACCCCACGGCGTGCGCCCGCTGTACGTCCGGCGGCCCGACGCCGAGCTGGCGCGCGACGAGCGGCGCCGCGCCGCGATCGGTGGGGCCACGGCCGGACCGCGCGGGGGCGCCCGTTGAGCGGGCGACCTGGCCCCCCGGAGGCGCAGCCGGCCTGGGCGAACGAGGTCCTGCCGCCGGGCTGGCGCGTGGGCACGCTGGCCGAAGGGGACCTCCACGAGGTGCTCGCGATCGAACGCGCCTCCTTCAGCAACCCCTGGTCGCGCGACATGTTCCTCTGGGAACTGCAGAACGCGGGGGTGTCGTACGGCTACGTGCTTCGCGAACCGGCGGGGGCGGTGGCCGCCTTCTGCACGGTCTGGATCGTCCAGGACGAGCTGCACATCAACAACGTGGCGGTCGCCCCGGCGCACCGCGGCCAGGGGGTGGGGATGGCGCTGCTGCGCTTCGTGCTGCGCTTCGCGGCCGGGCTCGGCGCGCGGCGGGCCACGCTCGAGGTGCGGCGGTCGAATACCGCCGCCAAAAAGCTCTACGAACGGCTGGGCTTCGAGACCGTCGGGGTGCGGCGGAACTACTATTCGTCACCGGTCGAGGACGCCCTGGTGCTGTGGTGCGATCACCTCGCGAACGGCGCGGAACTCCGACCGGATACGGCTTGAATCGGCCCGGTCGTTATGGTACCTTCCGGGCTAGGATGTGTGTCGGTGCTCGCCCGACCGGTCCCCACCTGTTCGACTCGACTCATCACCCGCGGGTGCAGCCGCGTGCTCAGCGACAGCCTGGCAAGGAGGGGAGAATGACGGCAGACTCACAGGATTTGAAGCCCCTGCTGCTCGAGACCGATGAGGAGTTCCGTCAACTCGCGAAGAAGCACCACGAACTCGAAGAGCGCCTGCACGTGCTCACCAACAAGCACTACCTGTCGGATCCCGAACAAGTCGAAGAGGTCACGCTAAAGAAGCGCAAGCTCCAGTTGAAGGACCGGATGGAAGCGATCGTGCGCCAGTACCGGGACCGTCCCCCGCTCCAGTCGCCAAGCCTGCAGCAGGGGTGACCGCAGTCGTTCCAGGCCGGGCGTCGCCGTTCGACTCGGGCGGCGATCCCCGGCCTCGTTGCTTCTCTTCATGAAGATCGATCGCGCCGGGTACCCGTTCATCGCCGGCGCCCTGCTGCCCGCACTCATCCTCGCGGCCGCCAAACGCCCGCGTCTCGCCCTGCCGTTCGCGGTCCTCGCGGCTGCGCTGACCTATTTCTTTCGCGACCCCGAGCGCACCTCCCCGCGCGAGGCGAACGCGGTGCTGTCGCCCGCGGACGGGCGGGTCGTCGTCGCCGGTGACCCCCAGCCCGGCGTGCCGCCGGCGGGCCAGTGGCGGCAGGTCAGCATCTTCCTCTCGCCGCTCGACGTGCACGTGAACCGGATGCCGGTTGCGGGCCGCGTGTCGCGGATCGAGTACCGCCCCGGCCGCTACCGCGCGGCGTACGACGCCGCAGCCGGAATCGAGAACGAGCGCAACGAGATCTGGATCGAACACGAGGCAGGGCCGGTCGTCTTCCGGCAGATCACCGGCGTGCTCGTGAGGCGCGTGGTGTGCCGCGCGCGGGTAGGCGACCTGGTTGCGGCCGGCGACCGGTTCGGCGTGATGAAGTTCGGGTCGCGGATCGACCTCTTCCTGCCGCTCTCCGCCACCGTGCTGGTGGCGCCCGGTGACCGCGTGAGGGCGGGGGAGACGGTCCTCGCGCGGCTGGCCTGACCTTATGCAGCTCGAGCTGGCGCGCGACCACCGACCTCGCCCCCCGCACCCGCTGCGGCGCCGGACCGCGCTGCAGCGACGGCGCTTCCGGCGCGGCGTGTACCTGCTGCCGAGCGTCTTCACGCTCGGCAACATGTTCTGCGGCTACATCTGCATCGTCTACAGCATCCGCGGCGACTTCGAGACGGCGGCGCCGTTCATCGCGTTCTCGGTCGTGCTCGACATGCTGGACGGGCGGATCGCGCGGCTGACGGGCAGCACGAGCGCCTTCGGCCTCGAGTTCGACTCGCTGGCCGACGTCATGTCGTTCGGCGTCGCGCCCGCGATCCTGACCGTCTCGTGGGGACTGACGCCGCTCGGGCGCCTGGGGTGGGCGGCCGGCTTCATCTTCCTGACCGCCGGCGCGATCCGCCTCGCGCGGTTCAACATCCAGGCCAGCACCGACAAGCGGTACTTCGTGGGCATGCCGATCCCGGCCGCGGCGAGCGTGCCGGCCGCGACGGTGTACGTCTACCCGGCCGGCCTGCAGGACGTCGGGGCGGCGCTGCCCGCGCTGGCGCTGATGATCATCCCCGCGATTCTGATGGTCAGCACGATCCGCTTCCGCAGCTTCAAGTCGATCGACCTGCGGTGCGCGCCGGTCCTCCAGGGTGCTGCTGCTGCTCGCGCTGTTCCTGGTCGCCGTCGCTACGCACCCGCGGTGGACGTTGCTCGTGCTGGCCTACGCATACCTGTTGTCCGTCTTCGTCGAGGCGTCGTCACGCGGATGGCCGGCTCAACGGCGTCTTCGGCCGGCGGTCCCTCGCGGCCGACAGACCCGTCCAGCCTGGCCCGCCTAGAGCCGCCGAGGCGTCCGCCACCGGCAGGGTGATCGTCACCCGCGTCCCGACCGTGCGCTCGCTCGCCACCTGGATCGTCCCGCCGTTCAGCTCGACGTTGCGCCGGGCGATCGAGAGGCCGAGGCCGGTGCCCACCGCCTTGGTGGAGAAGTAGGGCTCGAAAAGCCGCGACAGCGCCTCCTCGTCCATCCCGACGCCCGTGTCCTCCACCTCCAGTTCCACCTCCCGGGGCGAGGGCTGCCGCGCCGTGATTCGCAGGCGCCCGCCGCCGGGCATGGCGTGCAGGGCGTTGTCGATCACGTTGGTCAGGGCCCGCCCGACGAGGGTCCGGTCGATATGCAGCACCGGCAGCGTGTCGGGCACGTCCACCACGAAGTCGAGGCGGTCGCCGGCGCCGCTCCGGTACGGGCCGACGACCTCGTCCACCAGGTCGGCGAGCGCGGTCGAGGCCAGGCGCGGGGTGGGCGAGGAGGCGAAGCTCGAGAACTCGGACGCGATCTGCCGCAGCAGCCGCACCTGCGACAGGATCGAGTCCACGCAACTGTCGAGCACCGGCTCGAGCGGCCTCCCGCGGTCGGCGTGCACCCGGCGGAGGTGCTCGGCCGACAGCTGGATCGGCGTCAGCGGGTTCTTGATCTCGTGCGCCACCTGCCGGGCCATCTCGGCCCAGGCCTCGAGGCGATGCGTGCGCTCCAGCTCGACGCGCTGCCGCTGCAGCTCAGCCGACATCGCGTTGAACGCTTCGACCAGCCGCTGCAGCTCGTCGGACGCGCTGGTCGCGATCCGCACGTCGAAGTCGCCGCGCGACGAGCCGGCCGCGTCGCGCGCGTCAGGCGGCTGACCGGATCGGCGATCCGCTCGGCCATCGGGTAGCCGAACGCCGCGCCGACCAGGATGAACAGCAGCGCGGCCAGCACGATCCGGCGGTTCAGCTCCTCGATCTCGCGCTCGATCTCCTGCTGGCGCAGGGTGAGCGGCACGGTGAGCAGCGCGTCCGGGCCGCCGGCGCGGACCGGTGCGCGCCGCGACCATGAAGCGGAAGTCCCCGGCCTGCTCCTCGGTGATCACCGTGGGCAGGCGCTCGAGCGCGATGCGCGCGGTACACGTCGGCCGGCGTGCGCGTGGGCAGCAGGCCCGAGGCGAACAGGTCGCGCTCGCTGCGTGGCCAGTCAGCCGCGGGCCGCGGTAGACGTTGACGTCCTGCCCGACGACGCGGCTCAGCCCGACACGAGCGCATCGTCGTTGAGGGTGCTCAGGACGTCGGCCTCCCCGCGCACCGCCGACAGCTCCTCGATCACCTGTCGCGCGATCGCCGTCGTCTTGTGCGCGGCCGCCTCGACGTCGCGTCGCAGCCGGTCGGCGATGTACGCGCGGGTGACCAGCGCGAGCGTCACCACGGGGATGACCGAGGCGGCGACGAAGGCCAGGAAGAGCTTGCGGTAGAAGCTCTCGCGGATCTCCCGCCAGCAGCGCCGCGTCCCGACGTCGGGCGGCGCAGGCCGAGCACGCGGAACAACCGCGCCGCCGGCAAGCAGCAGCGCATAGGCCAGGCCCACGAGCGTGCATCAGCTCGGCCAGGTTGATCAGGTGCCCGATGGGCGGGATGAGCGGGTAGCCGAGCGCGTAGATCGCCCGCCGGTCGTTCACGAAGTACACGCTCGGTCGAGTCGCCCGCCTTCAGCCGCGTCCAGAACGGCCCGCGCCGAGCGTAGATCCGCTCGAAGATCGCATCGTCGATCGGGCCAGGCGCGGGCGCCGGACAGCGTAGATGGCGCTGCGGCTCCAGCCGTACACCACGTACTCGATCTCGCGCCCGGGCGCCGACTCGCGCGGCCGCAGGGGCCCGCCGCGCAGCAGCTCGAAGTACGGGTCCTGCGACGAGAGGAACGACAGCGTGCTGTCGTCGAGGATCACGTGGATGACGATGGTGCCGACGATCCTGTCGCCGCTCGCAGACGTTGCGGCCGGCGTGCAGCAGCTGGCGTTCCTGGGCGCCGAACGGGCTGATCTCGCCGAAGGTCCGCCACTCGCAGCTCTCCTCGCGCCACCGCTGGCGGCTGGCGTCCTCGGGGAGGTTCAGCGCGAAGCGGCTCACCAGCCCGTCCGCGCGCGTTGTACAGCTCGATCGCCGACGACACGCGGTAGCGCTCGAGCGCCGTGTCCTGCCAGATGAGGAACGCGCTGTCGGGGGACACGCCCTCCCCGGCGGGGGCGGGCGGCACGGAGACGACGGACTCGAGCACCTCGCGCGCGCCGGTCGATCTCCTCGCTGCGCGGCCTGCAGGCGCCGCTGCAGGTTCTCGCGCTGGTTCAGCACCTCCGGGGCGAACCGCGTCTCGATGACCCGGCGCCTGGCCCGGTCCTCGAAGGAGACGAGCGACGGGTAGAACGAGCAGCGACGGCAGCGAACAGCGCGACGAACATCGCGGTGAGCCGGTAGCCCTGCGAGGCGTGGCGCAGGCGCGTCAGGCCGCGGGGCGCGTGAAATGCGGCCGCGGCCATCGCGGCCGACGCCAGCAGCCCGCTGACGCGGGGCAGGCCGGCCGTTCCGCTCCACCACGTCCAGCCCAGCACGATCGGCACGCCCCAGGCCGGCACCAGCCACGCCACCGCCCGGAGATCCGCGCCGACCCGCCACACGCCGAGCACGCCGCGAAGCGCGAGCACGAGCGCCCAGGCCACGGCGGCGTGAAACAGCAGCAGGCCGATGTCGAGCGCCACCCGCCCGGTGTTCCACGGGTGGGGGGAGAAGTACAGGATGTCGGTGCCCGACGAGGCGAAGGTGTCGGCGAGGAAGCGTTCGAACCAGGCCACCGCCACCACCAGGGCGGCACCCGCCAGCACCTGCACCCCGAGGAAGGCCGCGAGACCGGCGCCGCGGGGACGCGGGCGGCGCACCCCGCGTCGCGTGAGCCGCCAGCGCTCGGCGGGGCCGGCGAACAGGGCCACGAGCGCGAGGGCGAGCAGCGCGGTCGCGAGAAAGTCGGCCGGGTGGCGGAACCACGCGCCGAGCGCCTCGGAGTGGTAGACGGCCGGCGAGAACAGCCGCGATCCCTCGGGCCCGCGGACGCCCGACAAGAGCGACCGGGCCGCCACCAGCAACGCCGCCACCACGAGCGTCGGGCCGCAGTACGCGGGGCGATCGCGCGCGCGCTGGCGCCGGTCCAGCAGCGGCCCGGCCAGCAGCAGCAGCGTGAGCGCCGCGACCAGCCACGCGAGGTCCAGGACCGCCCGGCGGTGCCGCGCCCGCGCCGCCGCGAGGTCCTCGTGCGCAACCCACGCCTCGACCAGCACCTGGCCGGCGTCCCCGCGAAGGACGAACGTGTGCCGCCCGGCCTGGCGCTCGGCCGCCTCGCCAGCCGGCCGTAGCGCCACCGGGGCGAGCGCGGTCGTCATGGTGGGGGTGGAGGCCACGTGGCCCGGCCCGCTGGACAGCGTGGTGAGCAGCGCCTCGGCGGCGACCGTCCCCAGAAGGGCGGCCCCGTCGCGCGGTTCCACGACCGGGGCCGTGGCCACCAGCCGGACGCCGAGCGGGCCGCGCGCGACGAACAGGCGAGGCCCCTGGGTGAGCCGCTCGACCGGCACCTGCGAGGGACGGCCACTCCAGGCGAGGGGGCTGCCGTCGGTGCCGTAGACCGTGATGGCGGAGGCGGGCGAAGGAATCGGCCGACGTCAACGCCTCGGCCTGCGCGAACAGCGGCCGCAGGTCGCGCTCGTCCGGCGGACGGGCGAGCACCGGGCGTGCCGCGTCGGCAGAGCCCGGCGGCAGCAGCGCGCTGCGTGCGCGAGATGCGCTCGACCCGCTGGCGGACCTCGGCCTCCACGCGTTCGGCCGCTGCCTGGTCGTGCGCGCCCGAGGCGCAGGCGCTCGAGGCCCCGACCCGCCGCGATGACGAGCAGAGTCACGGCGAGGCCGGCACAGAGAATCGCGGCGAGCGGACGGCGCCGGGGATCGGGACGGCATCGGCTTCGCCCTGTAGTACGAGTGAGCCTTCGGTCCCTGCGCCTCCGCCATGACCCACCCCGGCAAGGCTCGCACCGCACTCAAGCGCGGCGCACTCCTCGTTGCAGCCAACTGGCAGGTGGTTGCCATCCAGTCGGTGGCCGACTCCACCTTCAAGCTCCTGCTGGCCGTCCCGATTCTCGGGGGCGCCCTGCTCGCGACGCTCCTGCTCGACCGCGACGTCGGCGAGATCCTCGCGGGGAGCTGCGCGACACGCTGTTCGAGCGTCGCGGGAACGCTGGCCGCGCACCCCGTCGCCCTCGCCGCGTACCTCGCGGGCCTCCTCGGCGGTGGTCGCCGGCGGCGTCGTGCTGATGTTCCTGGTCAAGGGGGGGACCGTATCGGTCCTGGTGCAGGCCGACCGGGCGCCGGGGCCATCGAGCGGCCGCCCCTGCGAATCGCCGGCGTTCCGCCGCGGCATGCAGTTCTCGATCGAGGGGTTCACCAGGGGCGCGTCGCGCCTCTTTCGCCGCTACCTGGGGCTCGGGTTGCTGCTGATGGCCGTGTACACGGCGGCGGCCGGCCTCTGCCTGCTGCTCGCGTACGGCCTCTATCGGCTCGGCGCGGGCGACCGGCCGGTCCTTGTCGGGTCCGTGGCGGCGCTGGCCTTCGCGCTGTTCTTCGTCATCACGACGCTCGTCAACGTGCTGTACCTGCTGGCGCAGATCGCGCTCGCGGTGCGCGACTCCGGGGTCGCGCGGGCGCTCGCCGAGGTGCCGCGGTTCATTCGCGCGGAGACGTGGAAGGTGATGCGCGTCTTCCTGGTGACGGTCATGCTCCTCGTCCTGGCGACGGCGCTGTCGCTGGCCGCCGCGTGGGGCTTCTACCTGGTCGCCTACGTCCCGCTGGCGGGTATCATCGTCCTGCCCCTGCAACTCGGCGCGTGGATGCTGCGCAGCCTGCTCTTCCAGTATCTCGGGCTGACGGCCCTCGGCGCCTACCTTTCCCTGTACCGGTCGTTCGCGGGGGACCGGTGCGCCGAGGGATCGTCCCCCGCCGCCCGGTGAGCGAGCGATGATCCAGTACGACCAGTTCCTCTCCCAGGCCGCCCTCCAGTCGCAAGGGTCCGCGATCCGCAAGATGGGCGTCATGGCCGTCCGGGTGCCGGACATGATCTCGTTCGCCCCGGGCTACCCGGACCCGGCGGTGTACGCGTGGCAGGAGTTCCGCGAGATCGCGCAGGAACTGCTCTCCGGGAGCACCGCCAGCGTCCTCCAGTACGGGCCGACCGTCGGCCACAGGCCATTCATCGAGGCGCTGGTCGAACTGCTGGCCACGCGGGATATCCGGGCCACCCCCGGCGAGATCATGATCACCACCGGTTCGCAGCAGGGGCTCGACCTGGTGGGGCGCATGCTGCTCGACCCGGGCGACGTCGTCCTCGTCGAGCTGCCGGCGTACACGGGGGCGATCAGCGCGTTCAAGAACACGCAGGCCCGCCTGGTGGGCGTGAAGCAGGACACCGACGGCATCGACCTCGACGATCTCGAGGCCGTGCTGGCGCGCGAGCGCGCGGCGGGGCGCCACGTGCGCTTCCTCTACCTCGTCCCGAACTTCCAGAATCCGACGGGCCTGCTGCTGTCGCGCGCGAAGCGCCGGCTGGTGCTGGAGTGGGCGAACCGCGAGGACGTGCTGATCGTGGAGGACGATCCCTACGGGGCGCTCTTCTTCGAGGACTCGGCAACCGCCGACGACGCGCGGCCGATCAAGGCCGACGACCAGGACGGGCGCGTCATCTACCTGAGCAGCTTCTCGAAGACGCTCGCCCCCGGGTTCCGGGTCGCGTGGGTGACCGCCCCCGAGACGTTGATCGGCAAGCTCGAGGTGTTCAAGCAGACGGCCGACCTGTTGACGCCGTCGCTCGACCAGCACGTCGTGTACGAGGCCTACCGCCGCGGCGTGCTCACCGCGCGACTGCCGATGCTCCGGAAGTTCTACCAGGACAAGCGAACCGTGATGCAGCGGGCGTTGCGCGAGGAGCTGGGGACGGCCGTCAGCTGGCCCGAGCCGCGGGGCGGGTTCTTCCTCTGGGTGTCCCTCCCCGAGGGCTGCGACACCGAGGCGATGCTCCCGCGCGCGATCGAGCAGCGGGTGATCTACGTCGCCGGGCGCGCGTTCTTCGTGGACGGCACCGGGCGCAACACCATGCGCCTGTCGTTCTCGCTCCCCGCCCCGGACAAGATCGTCGAGGGCGTGCGGCGGCTGGCGAAGGTCGTCAAGATGGGTCCCTGATCACGTAAGGCGGCACTCCCGCGAGCGGCCGTGCCTGGAGCGGCGGCGGCGCCGGCCCGAGCCGCTCGACCGTTCCCCCGCGGCCGACCACGATCAGCGTCACCTCGCCCGGCTGCGCGGCGGCCGGACCGAGCACACGGGGCGGAACGAACGGCTCGGCGCCCGCCGGCAGCCTGCCGGCAGGGGCCCCGGTCGCGGCGCGGAACAGCGCCAGCTCCGGCGACATCCCGGGCACGAGCAGCAGCTCGTTCAGCAGGAGCGGGCCGCCGGTCGGCCGAAAGCCGAGCGGCCGCATCCACCGCTGGTGCCCGTTGCCGCGGTCCAACGCGCGCAGGACGTTGTCGAGCGCCACGAAGTAGACGCGGTCGGCGTCCACATCCGGCGTGCCGGTGATCCCGCCGCCCGTGCGCCACCGCCACCGCCGGTCGCCGTCCTTCGCATCCAGGCAGTAGAGGTAGGTGTCCTCGGCGCCGACGAACAGGCGATCGTCCAGCACGCGCAGCGTCGTGGGGCGGCCGCCCAGCCGCCGTTCCCAGATGGCCGAGCCGTCCACCAGGCGCCGTGCGGTCACGCGCCCGTCGTCGAGCAGGATGTAGACGCGGTCGGCGGCCATCGCGGCGCGCGCGACGATCGGGGCGCCGAGTGGCTGCCGCCAGAGCAGGTGGCCGTCGCGGGCGCCGAGCATCAGCGCATCCCCGGCGGCGGTCGCGGCGAGCAGCCACCCCCCATCCCAGGCCAGCATCGGCGCGAGCGGCTCGCCCGCGCGGTAGACCCAGGCGGGCGCGCCGGCCTCGGCCGAGCGAGCCTCGATCGCGTCGCCCCCCGCGAGGAACGCGAGACCGTCGCCCGCGGCCACCGCCGAGGCCGCGCCGTCGGCGATCCACGAGAGGCCGCCGCCATCGAGCGCGACGGCGGCGACGCGGTTGTCGCGCAACAGCACGAAGAGGTGCCGCGGGTCGAAGGCGGGGGACCCGGAGGGCAGGGCCGGCAGCTCGGTCGTCCAGGCCGTGTGGAGCGTAAGCGACGGCGCGGCCGGGGCGCCGCCTGGAGCGGCCGCGCCCCGAGGGCCCGGCGCTGGCGCGCC
Source organism: uncultured Acidobacteriota bacterium (assembly GCA_963813585.1). GTDB lineage: Bacteria > Acidobacteriota > Vicinamibacteria > Vicinamibacterales > Fen-181 > JARKSS01. The sequence continues at coordinate 3,194,737 of CAWEZL010000001.1, read as the reverse complement.
CTGCGGCGGCCGAGCGGCGGGCGCCGCAGGCGGCACACCCTGCGCGGCCGCGGCGGCCGCCAGGCAACACACGATGAGCGCGGCCGGTCGTCCGGCCCGCCGCGTCGGCATCCGCTTATAATACCTTTCGATCCCCGGCAGCCGTGCCTCGCCCTTCGACCGAGCCCGGGCGGCCCGAGTGGAACCGAAGGGCCGGCGATCACTCATCACCCGCAAGCGGTGTATCCCGGTTTCGATGCCTGAATTCATCCACCTCCACCTGCACACGGAGTACTCGCTCCTCGACGGGGCCTGCCGCGTGGACGAGCTGCTCGAGCAGGCGGCCCGGCGGAAGGTCCCGGCTCTGGCGGTGACCGAGCACGGGAACCTCTTCTCGTCGGTCGCGTTCCACGACAAGGCCCGGAAGAAGGGGATCAAGCCGATCCTCGGCTGCGAGACCTACGTGGCGCGGGGCAGCCGCCTGGCCCGTGGCGGGCCGATCCACGAGAGCAACAACCACCTCGTCCTGCTCGCCGAAACCCACGAGGGGTACGAGAACCTGATCAAGCTGGTGTCGGCGGCCTACCTCGAGGGGTTCTACTACCGGCCGCGCATCGACAAGGAACTGCTGGCGCGGCACTCGAAGGGGCTGATCGGCCTGAGCAGCTGCCTCAAGGGGGAAGTCCCCTGGCGGCTCAGGGCTCAGCAGGAACAGCAGGCAATGGACGCGGCGGCGACCTACCGCGACATCCTCGGGCCCGGGAACTTCTTCCTCGAGTTGCAGGACCACGGCATCGAGGATCAGAAGGGGGTGAACGCGGGCCTTCGGCGCGTCGCCTCGGCGCTCGACTTGCCGCTGGTCTGCACCAACGACGTGCACTACCTGCACCGCGAGGACTTCCGGCCGCACGACGTGCTGCTCTGCATCGGGACCGGCAAGACCGTGAACGACGCCGAGCGGATGCGCTACCACGGCGACCAGTTCTACCTGAAGACGCCCGAGGAGATGGCGCAGGTCTTCGGCGATCTGCCCGAGGCGATGCTGAACACGGTGCGCATCGCCGAGCGCTGCAACGTGGACCTGGGCCCCACCCGCCACCAACTGCCGAACTTCGACGTGCCGGACGGCTTCACGCTCGACGGGTACTTCGAGCGGATGGTCTGGCAGGGGTTCGACCGGCGGCGGCCGCGCCTGGAGCAGCTGGCCGCCTCGGGACAGCTGCGCCACACGATCGAGGAGTACCGGCAGCGCGTCGCGTACGAGATCGCGATGATCCAGCGCATGAAGTACTCCGGGTACTTCCTGATCGTCTGGGACTTCATCCGGTACGCCCGCGAGCAGCAGATCCCGGTGGGTCCCGGCCGCGGGTCGGCGGCCGGCAGCCTCGTCGCGTACTGCCTGAACATCACCGACGTCGACCCGCTGCACTTCGACCTGATCTTCGAGCGCTTCCTGAACCCCGAGCGGGTGTCGCTGCCCGACATCGACATCGACTTCTGCGAACGCCGCCGCGGCGAGGTCATCGAGTACGTCACGCGCAAGTACGGCCGCGAGAACGTCGCGCAGATCATCACCTTCGGGACGATGAAGGCGCGGGCGGTGGTGCGCGACGTGGGGCGCGCGCTGAGCCTTCCGTACGCCGAGGTGGACAAGGTCGCCAAGCTGATCCCGCCGACGCTGGACATGACGCTCGAGAAGGCGCTGGCGGAGAACCCGGCGCTGAAGCAGCTCGAGGCGACCGACGCCAGCGTGCGCGAACTGCTGCAGGCGGCCCGGCGACTCGAGGGGATGACGCGGCACGCCTCGGTTCACGCCGCCGGCGTCGTCATCGCGCCGAAGGCGATCACCGAGTTCGCCCCGCTCTACAAGGGGGCCCGCGACGAGATCACGACGCAGTGGGGCATGAAGGAGATCGAGCGCATCGGCCTCCTCAAGATGGACTTCCTCGGCCTGAGCACCCTCACGCTGCTCGACGACGCGGTCAAGGAGATCGAGCGGACGACCGGGGAGCGCCTCGACCTGGCCGCGCTGCCGCTCGACGACGCGAAGACCTACGAGCTGTTCTCGGCCGGCCTGGCGCTCGGCGTGTTCCAGTTCGAGAGCTCGGGAATGCGGGAGATCCTGCGCAAGGCGCGGCCGCAGCGCTTCGAGGACCTGATCGCCCTGAACGCCCTCTACCGCCCCGGCCCGCTGCGCGGCGGGATGGTGGACGACTTCATCAACCGCAAGCACGGCCGGGTCGAGGTCACCTACGACCTCCCGCAGCTCGAGCCGGTGCTGCGCGAGACCTACGGCGTCATCGCCTACCAGGAGCAGGTGATGCGCATCGCCAACGAGGTCGCCGGCTTCACGCTCGGCGAGGCCGACCTGCTGCGCAAGGCGATGGGGAAGAAGGACGCCTCGGTCATGCAGGCGCAGCGCCAGAAATTCGTCGACGGGGCGAAAGGACGCGGCACCAGCGGGAAGAAGGCGGCCGCGCTGTTCGACCTGATGGAGGCGTTCGCCGGCTACGGCTTCAACAAGTCGCACTCGACCACCTACGCGCTGCTGGCCTACCACACCGCGTACCTCAAGGCGAACTACCCCGCCCACTTCATGGCGGCGCTGCTGACCATCGAGTCGCAGAACACCCCGAAGCTGCCGATGTACCTCGGCGAGTGCCGCGAGCTGGGCGTGAAGGTCCTTCCCCCGACCTGAACAGCAGCGAGCTGGCCTTCACCGTCGTGCCCGAGGGGGTGCGGTTCGGCCTGGGCGCCGTCAAGAACGTGGGGGAGGGGGCGGTGCTCGCGATCCTGGAGGCGCGCCGCGAGGACGGCCCCATCCGGTCGCTCTACCGCCTCTGCGAGCGGGTGGACTCGCGCCACGTCAACCGGCGCGTCGTGGAGGCGCTGGTGAAGTCGGGCGCGCTCGACTCGCTGGTCCCCGGCCCGAACGGCGCCCCGGCCCCGCCGGCGGTCGCCCGCGCCCGGCTGTTCGCGGCCGTGGAGAAGGCGATCGAGCACGGCAACCGCAGCCGCCGCGACCGCGACCAGGGCCAGACACAGCTGTTCGAGATTCCCGGCTTGGCCCCGGGGGAGGAGGGAGCCGAGCTCCCGGACGCCCCGCGGTGGTCCGAGGCCCAGCAGCTCGCGGCCGAGAAGGAGTCGCTCGGCCTCTACTGGAGCGGCCACCCGATTGAGCGCTACGCCGCGGAGCTCAAGGCGGTCGGCGCGCGCAGCCTCGCCGACCTGATGGGGAACGGCGGCGAGGAGGGGGCCGGCGGCGACGCGGCGTCGCGCGGCGTCGAGGTGGTCGTGGGGGGGATCGTCGCCGCCGTCCGCGCGCTCAAGACGAAGAAGGGCGACCGGATGTGCGCCTTCACGCTCGACGACCCCCATGGCAGCGTCGAGGTCGTCGTCTTCCCCGAGGCGTTCGGCAAGCACGGCGCGCTCGTCCAGACCGACACGATGGTGCTCGTGAAGGGACGCTTCGAGCGGGACGACGAAGCGGCGCGGATCCTCGCGTCCGAGATCGCCCCCATCGAGACGCTGCGCGAGCGGGCAGCGCGCGGCGTGTGCATCCGCCTGGCGATGCCGCCGCACGACCGGCGTACCGTCGAGCAACTGACCGACATCATGCTGAAGCACAAGGGCGATCGCCGCGTGTCGCTCGAGATCGAGCTGCGCCGGGGGGACGAGCCGGTGCGCGTGAAGGCCGACGTGGGCGGCCCCATGCGGGTGACGCCGTCCGCCGAGTTCGTCTCGGACGTCGAGCGCCTGTGCGGCCAGGGCGCGGTGATGCTGTTATGACCAGACCTGCCGACCTGCTCGAGTTCGAGGCGCCCCTCGCCGTTCTCCTCAAGGAGATCGAGGCGCTGTCGCTCCTGCCCGCCGGTGAGACGCGCGACCGCGATCTGGAGCAGTTGCGCCGGCGGGTGAACACGATGCGCGCCGAGATCTACGCCACCCTCACGCCCTGGCAGCGCGTGCAGTTGGCCCGGCACCCGAACCGCCCGGCGATGCTCGACTATGTCGGGCGCCTGTTCCAGGGGTTCACCGAGGTGCACGGCGATCGCCGGTTCGCCGACGACCACGCGATCGTGACCGGCTTCGCCACCTATCACGGCCGGCCGGTGGCCGTGGTCGGGCACCAGAAGACCGGCGCCGACACGCGCGAGAAGATCTACCGGAACTTCGGGTACGCGAAGCCCGAGGGCTACCGCAAGGCGATGCGCGTCATGCGGATGGCCGAGAAGTTCGGCCGGCCGGTCGTGGTGCTGGTCGACACGCCGGCGGCGTACCCCGGTGTCGAGTCGGAGGAGCGCGGCGTCGCCGAGGCGATTGCCTACAACCTGCGCGAGATGGCGGTGCTGAGCGTCCCGGTCGTCGTCGCCATCTGCGGCGAGGGGGGCAGCGGCGGGGCCCTCGGCCTCGCGATCGGGGACACGGTGCTCATCCAGGAGTTCGCCATCTACAGCGTCATCCCGCCCGAGGGGTGCGCGGCGATCCTCTGGCGGGACGCGAACCGGAAGGTCGAGGCGGCCCAGGCGCTGAAGCTGACCGCCCCCGACATGCTTCGCCTCGGCATCGTGGACGCCATCGTGCCCGAGCCCCGTGGCGGCGCGCACAACAACCGCGACGAGGCGGCGCGCCTGCTCGACGAGGCCATCCTCGGCGCCCTCGATCGCTCGTCGGCCCTCGCCGCGGACGAGCGGCTCGAGCTGCGCTACCGGAAGTTCCGCGCGATGGGGCGGCTGGGGATCGACTTCGTGGACGAAAGCGGAACGACCGCCCGGTGATGCCCACTCTCCTCTGGGAGCCCGTGCCGTGCGACGAGGCCGCCGTGGCCCCGCTGGCCAACGCCCTCGGCGTCACGCCGGTCGTCGCTCGGCTGCTGTGCCAGCGCGGCCTCGCGGACCCCGACGCGGCGGCGCGGTTCCTCGCCCCGTCGCTCCAGCAGCTGCACGACCCCTTCCGCCTCGCGGGCATGGGCGCGGCGGTCGAGCGCGTCCTGGCCGCCGTCGCCCGGCGCGAGCGGGTGGCGATCCACGGCGACTACGACGTGGACGGCATCACCGCCACCGTCATCCTGCGCCGCATGATCGAGGGGATCGGCGGCGACGTCGTCCACTTCCTGCCCGACCGGCTGCGCGACGGCTACGGCCTGCAGGTGCCCGCCGTCGAACGGCTGCACGCCGACGGCGTCCGGCTCCTGATCTCGGTGGACTGCGGCATCCGCAGCGCCGCCGCGGCGCGGCGCGCCCGCGAGCTGGGCCTCGACCTGATCATCACCGACCACCACGAGCCCGAGGAGGAACTGCCCCCGGCCCTTGCCGTCATCAACCCGAAGCGCCCCGACTGCGGGTACCCGGACAAGCACCTGTCGGGCGCCGGGGTGGCGCTGAAGCTGGTCCAGGGGCTGTGCCAACGGACCGGCCACGAGGCCTGGGTGCCGGCCTTCGTGAAGATGGCGGCCATCGGCACCCTGGCCGACGTCGTCCCGCTCGTCGGGGAGAACCGGGTGATCGCAAGCGCGGGCCTCGCGATGCTGTCGCGGGGACCGCACAAGGTGGGGCTGCAGGCGCTGCTCGACGTGGCGGGGCTGTCCGGAAAGCGGGTCGGCAGCCACGACGTCGGTTTCCTGCTCGCGCCACGCCTGAACGCGGCCGGGCGGATGGCATCGCCCGACATCGCGGCCCGCCTCCTGCTGGCCACCGATCCGGCGGCCGCCGACGAGGCGCGCGCCCTGGCCGCGCAGCTGGACGAGGAGAACGGGAGGCGGCAGGCGCAGGAGCAGGAGATCCTCGCCGACGCGCGCAAGGCGATCGAATCCGACCCCGACATCGGCGCCCGGTCGGTGCTGGTCGTCGCCGGCGAGGGGTGGCACCGAGGTGTCATTGGCATCGTCGCGTCGAAGCTGGTGGAGGCCTTCTGGCGGCCGGCCATCGTGATCTCGATCGAGGACGGCGTGGCGCACGGGTCCTGTCGCAGCATCCCGGCCTTCGACATGCTGGCCGCGCTCGGCGCGTGCCACGCGCATCTGGCGCGATTCGGCGGCCACCGCGCCGCCGCGGGCCTCACGCTGGAGGCAGCCGGCTTGAAGGCGTTCCGCGCCGCGATCCAGCAATACGGCGACGAATGTCTCGGCCCCGACGACCTGCGGCCGCGCCTGCGGATCGACGCCGCGCTGGGCCTCGCCGACATCAGGGGCCGGCTGGTCGAGGAGCTGGGACGCTTCGAACCGTTCGGGATCGGCAACCCGCGCCCCGTCTTCCTCGCGAGGGGCGTCCAGATCGCCGACGGTCCCCGGCGAGTGAAGGAACGGCACCTCAAGTTCGCCGTCCGCCACCAGGGCCGCGTGTTCCGGGTGATGGCCTGGCGCGCGGCCGGGCGCGAACGCGAGCTGGTCGAGTGCCGGGGCGGCCTCGATCTCGCGTTCTCGCTCACGCAGAACACGTTCAACGGCGAGACCTTCACCGAGCTGACGCTGGCCGACGCCCGACCGGCCGCGCCAGCACCCGCCGCCGCAGGCGAGGCGCCCCAGGTGGTCGCATGACCCCGTGGCAGCGCCGGGCGCGGCTCGCCCTGGGCGCCTTCGTCGTGGTGGTCGCGGCCACCGTGTTCTTCTCGGTACGGCGCCCCCCGCCGGGCGCGCCCCCGCCCCCAGCCGCGCGGTCCCAGGACCCGAACGCGGTGGCCGAGTTCGCGCGCGGGACGATCACGCAGGCGAAGGGCACCAACCAGGAGTTCGAGCTGCACTACGAGCGGCTGGTCACCTACAAGGACGGCAGCAGCCGGCTCTACGGCGTGGCCGCCACGGTGCCCAACCGGGGCGGCCGGTCGTGCAGCGTCGCCGGCAAGGAGGCGTCGGCGGCCGGGGACGAGGGGGACGTTGCGCTGCGCGGCGCCGTCGAGCTGCGGTGCAGCGACGGCCTCGTGCTGCTGGCCGACGAAGCGTTGTACCGGGCCTCCGACGGATCGGTCCGGATCCCGGGCCGCGCGCGCTTCACCCGCGGACGGCTCTCGGGCGAGTCGATCGGCCTCGCCTACGATCGCGAGTCCGATCAGGTGTCGCTGCTCAAGCAGGTCCGGCTGAAGGCGGTGGCCGGCGCCGCAGGCGAGGAGACGGGCACGATCGAGTCGGCGTCGGCGCTGCTGGCGCGGCGCGACCAACTGCTTCGCTTCGAGGGCGGGGCCCGGATCCACCGCGGCGGGCAGGTGATCACCGCCGAGACGGTGCTGGCCCTCCTCACCGAGGACGAGGAGGCCGTGCAGCAACTGCAGTTGCGCGGGAACTCGAACGTGACCGGCAGCGCGGGAGACGCCTCGGGCCTCGACGCGATGTCGGCGCGCGACATCGACCTGGTCTACGCCGAGGACGGACTGTCGATCGAGCAGGCCCTGCTGCGGGGCGGCAGCGCGGTCGTGCTGCGGGGAGCCTCGAAGCAGGCGCGCCGCCGGCTCGAGGCCGAGACGATCGACATCGCCCTCGCCCCCGACGGGGCGACCGTGACCAGCCTCGACGCCCGTGACCGGGTCCGGCTGCATCTCCCCGCCGACGCCGAAACGCCGGCCCGCGAGATCACCGCGGACCTTCTCGCCGCCACCGGGCCGCCCGACAAGGGGCTCACCTCCGCTGCCTTCCGCCGCAACATGACCTTCACGGAGACGGCGATCGAGAAGGGCAGTACGCCGCGCACCGCCACGGCCTCGCGGCTCGATCTCGCCCTCGAAGGCGGATTCGACAGCATCCGGACCGCCGACTTCTCCGGGAACACCCGGTTCGAGGAAGGAACCCTCGTCGCGACGTCGGCAAGCGCGCGCTACGACGTGCAGGAAGGCGTGCTCCACCTCCAGCCCGCGACGGGGAAGCGCGCGGCGCGCCCGCGTGTCGTGGACGACCAGGCGACGATCGAGGCGGACCGCATCGACGTGGGGCTCGACGGCCGCCGCGTGGACGCGAAGGGGGGCGTGAAGTCGGACCTGCGGCCGCGGGCGGAGGGCGCGCGCCCGGCGCCGGCCGCAGGCGCGAGCGCCGGATCCCGGGAAGCGGCCCGGCTGCCGTCGATGATGAAGCAGGACCAGCCCGTGTTCGGCACCTCCGAGGCGCTCGCCTACGACGGCGACGCGGGGCGCGCGGACTATACGGGGCGCGCCCGGCTCTGGCAGGGCGACACGTCGATCAAGGGGGAGCGGGTGACCCTCGACGACCGCAGCGGCGACCTGGCCGCGTCGGGGAGCGTCGTCTCGACGATGCAGCTGGAACAGGTGAACGACGAGACGAAGCAGACCGAGAAGGTGCGCTCGGTGGCCAGCGCCGACGCCCTGGCCTACGAGGAAGCCCGGCGGCGCGCGCGCTACACCGGCAACGCGCGGCTCAACGGGCCGCAGGGCGACCTCTCGGCCCCGGTGATCGACATCTTCCTGCTCGAGGGGGGCAGCCAGGTGGAGCACCTCGAGGCCTACCCGACTCCCTCCGCCGCGCCGCCGGCGCCGCCGGCAGGGGCGAGCGCGGCGGTCGCGATCAAGACGCCGGACGGCCGCCGCGCCACCGGCGCGCGCCTCGTGTACCAGAGCGACGGCGAGCGCTACGAGATGGTCGGCGCGCCGGTGCGGATCGTCGAAGAATGCCGCGAAACTACTGGCAAAACTTTGACTTTCTTCAGATCGGCTGATAGGATCCTCGTCGACGGCAACGAGCAGACACGCACCGAAGTGAAGGGCAGCGGCGGGTGCTCCGCGCCTCGGCTCGACTGAATGGCCACCCTCCGGACGCTCGAACTGACCAAGTCCTACGGCGGGCGCACGGTGGTGCGCGGCGTGAGCCTCGAGGTCGCCTCGGGCGAGGTGGTCGGCCTGCTCGGGCCCGAACGGGGCGGGCAAGACGACCACCTTCTACATGACGGTCGGCCTGACCGGCGCCCGATTCGGGGCGGGTCCTCCTCGACGGGCACGACGTCACCGACGACCCGATGTACATCCGGGCGCGGAAGGGCATCGGCTACCTGCCGCAGGAGCCGTCGATCTTCCGCGGGCTGACGGTCGAGCAGAACATCCTGGCCATCCTCGAGACGCTCGGCCTGGACGCGGCGACGCGGCGCGCGCGGCTGCGCGAGCTGCTGGCCGAGCTGAACCTGACGTCGCTGGCGTCGGCCCCGGCCTACACGCTGTCGGGGGGCGAGCGGCGGCGCGTCGAGATCACGCGCGCGCTGGTCATTTCCCCGCTCTTCATCCTGCTCGACGAGCCGTTCGCGGGGATCGACCCGATCGCGGTCGCGGACATCCAGAAGCATCATCTTCCACCTGCGCGAGCGCGGCATCGGGGTGCTGATCACGGATCACAACGTCCGCGAGACGCTGCGGATCACCGACCGCGCCTACATCGTCCACGACGGGACGATCTTCCGCAGCGGCACGCCCGGAAGCCTGGCCGGCGACGAGGACGTCCGACGCATCTACCTCGGGGCCGATTTCCGGTTGGACTAGCGTCAGAAACCCCGCCGCCGCGACAAGCGCATGGCGTTCGCGCACGAGGCGGGCTAAGATTGGGTTGGGACGGATCCCCTGGCATGGCGATTCAGCAGAAACTTCACACGAAGCTCGTCCAGAAGCTCATTCTCACGCCATCGCTCCAGCAGGCGATCAAGCTGCTGCCGATGTCCACCCTCGAACTGGGCGAATTGCTGACGCAGGAGATGGTCGAGAACCCGCTGCTCGAGGAGATTCCGACCGAGGACATGCAGGCCGAGACGCCCGCCGTGGCCGAGAAGCCCGAGGAGCCACCCAAGGAGCAGAAGACCGATACCTGGGACGACCAGGACTACGAGTATTTCTTCGGCGACTATCTCGACGACGGGTACCGGCCGCGGGCGCCGCAGGAAGTCAAGGAGCTCCCGCCGATCGAGAACACCCTCTCCACCTCGACCTCGCTGGCCGACCACCTCCTCTGGCAGCTCTCCATCAAGTCGGACGACGAGGTGAGCCGCGGGATCGGGACGGCCATCATCGGCAACCTGGACGACGACGGCTACCTGGTGGCGTCGGTGGACGAGATCGCGGCGATGGGCGGGTGGGCACCCGACGAGGTGGAGCGGGTGCTGCGCATGGTGCAGGCATTCGACCCGATCGGCGTTGCCGCGCGCGACCTCCAGGAGTGCCTCTGGCTGCAGATCAAGCACCTCGGCCTGGAGGGGACGCCCGACCGAGCGGATCGTGACCGAGCACCTGCGGCTGCTGCAGAATCACCAGGTGCCGGAGCTGGCGCGCAAGCTGGGCGTCGGCCTCGAGGAGCTGAAGCAGCACATCGCGGTCATCCAGCACCTCGACCCGAAGCCGGGCAGCCGCTACAACCACCCGCAGTCCCAGTACGTCACGCCGGACGTGACGGTCGTGAAGGTCGAGGACGAGTACGCGGTGGTGCTGAACGAGGAGGGCCTGCCGCAACTCCGCATCAGCCCCGCCTACCGCCGGCTCCTCGACAAGGGCGCCGAGAACAGCGACGAGACCCGGGCGTACGTGAAGGACAAGTTCCGCTCGGCACTGTGGCTGATCAAGTCGGTGGAGCAGCGGCAGAAGACGATCTACAAGGTGGCGCGGAGCATCGTCAACTTCCAGCGGGACTTCCTGGACCACGGGATCGAGCACCTCCGCCCGCTGGTGCTGCGCGACGTCGCGAACGACATCGGGATGCACGAGTCGACCGTCAGCCGCGTGGTCACGAACAAGTACATGCACACGCCCCAGGGCGTGTTCGAGATGAAGTTCTTCTTCCACAGCGGCATCAGCAGCTCCTACGGCGAGAGCGTGTCGTCGGTCACCATCAAGCAGCGGATCCGGAAGATCATCGAGGGCGAGGACCCCCACAAGCCGCTCAGCGACTCGAAGATCGTCGGGCTGCTGCAGAAGGAGGGGCTGGTGCTCGCGCGCCGGACGATCGCGAAGTACCGCGAGGAGCTGAAGATTCCCACCTCCAACCAGCGCAAGGTGCTGTACTGAACGGCGGCCTATGCGACTCGAACTGACCGGACGGCAAGTCGAGATCACCCCTATCCTGCGCAAGAAGGTCGAGAAGAAGCTCGCGAAGCTCGACCGGCTGCTCACGGGCGGGATCGTGTCGGTCCAGGTGGTGCTCGCGCAGGAGAAGTATCTGCGCCGCGTCGAGATCACCGTACACGCCCGCGGCGAACAGTTCCTGCACGGCATCTCGGCCAGCAACGACTGGGAGACGTCGATCAACGACTGCGTCGAGAAGATCGTGCAGCAGCTCCAGAAGGTGAAGGGGAAGTGGCAGGAGCGCAAGCGCCGCGCGACCTCGGTGCGGGCGCTGCCCCCGGCGCCCCCCGACGGGGCGCTGCCCCCCGAGCCCCCCAGGCGCGCCCGCGTTCGCCGCGTGCCGCGCTACCCGGTGAAGCCCATGTCGATCGACGAGGCGGCGCTCGTCGTGGAGGGGAGCGACGATACCTTCCTGGTGTTCCGCAACGCGGCGACCGACGCGATCAACGTCGTCTACCGCCGGAAGGACGGCAACCTCGGCCTGATCGAGCCGGAGAACTGATCGCCTCCGCGGGTCCCACCGCATGGCCACCGTGAACCCGGGCGTCAGCATCGGCGCCCTGCTGCGCCGCCCCGAGATCCTCGGCCTGCCGCTCGAGCTGGCGGGCGGCGCCGAGGGGCTGGACCGTCGCATCACCAGCCCGCACATCCAGAAGATCGGCCTCGCCCTCGCCGGCTTCGACGCCTACCTCTCGCCGGGCCGTGTGCTGATCTTCGGCGAGAGCGAGATCCGCTACCTCGAGGGGCTGCCGTCCTCGTCGCCGCGTCGACGCCATCCGCCGCACGCTCGCGCACGACATCCCGGGCGTGCTGATCACCGGCGGCTTCGCCCCGCCGCCCGAGCTGGTCGATCGAGAGCGACCGCGCGCGCGTCCCGCTGCTGGTCACCCCCGTCGTCACGCCGCTCGCGATCGCCAAGGTCACCGCGATCCTCGAGGACTCGCTGGCCGAGCGAACGATGGTCCACGCGGTCCTGATGGACATCCTCGGGCTCGGCGTCCTCATCGTCGGCGACAGCGGGATCGGCAAGAGCGAGTGCGCGCTCGACCTGGTCGTGCGCGGCCACCGCCTGGTCGCGGACGACACCGTCGAGGTGCGCCGCCGCGCCGAGAGCGTGTTGATTGGCACCTGCCCCGAGCTGACGCGCCACCACATGGAGGTGCGCGGCCTCGGCGTGATCAACATCCGCGAGCTGTTCGGCGTCGCCTCGACCCGCTCGTCGAAGCGGGTCGAGCTGGTGGTGCAGCTCGAGCGATGGGAGACCGGCCGCGACTACGAGCGCCTCGGCCTCGACGAGGCGCACTACGAGATCCTCGGCCTGCGCGTCCCGCTGCTGCGCATGCCGGTCGCGCCGGGGCGCAACGTCGCGATCCTCGTCGAGGTGGCCGCCCGGAACCAGCTGCTCCGGTCGCGCGGCCACCACGCGGCGCGCCGGCTCGCCGCCCGCCTCGAGCGCCAGATGCAGGACCCGGGCGAGGCCGACCGCGGCCCCGATCTCGACGCCACGGACCTGCGCGAGGACGAGGGGGAACGATGACCCCGCGCGCGCGCAGCACCGCCTTCTCCCGGGGCGGCTCGGTTCATCGTCCTCACCGGGCTGTCTGGCGCCGGGAAGTCGCAGGCGATCCGGGCGCTCGAGGACCTCGGCTACTTCTGCGTGGACAACCTGCCGATTGCCCTCATCCCGACACTCGCCGAGCTGTCGCAGCGCGCCGGCAGCGAGATCTCGCGCGTCGCGATCGTCGTGGACGTCCGGGAGGGGGCGTTCCTCTCGCGGTTCCCGAAGGTGCTGCGCGCCCTGCGCGCCAAGCGCCGCCTGTCGCCGGCCCTCATCTTCCTCGAGGCGGCCGACGAGGCGCTGGTGCGCCGGTTCAGCGAGACGAGGCGCCCGCACCCGCTCGCCCACGACCGGCCGGTGCTCGACGGGATCCGCGAGGAGCGCCAGCGGCTCGAGCCGATCCGCCGGCTGGCCGACCAGATCATCGACACCACCAACCTCACGGTCCACGAGCTGCGCGACGCCTTCATGACCTGGTCGCGCGGGCCCGCCGCCGCCAAGGCGGCTGCTGCTGACGTTCCTCAGCTTCGGCTTCAAGCACGGCGTGCCCGCTCGAGGCGGACCTGGTGTTCGACGTCCGGTTCCTCCCCAACCCGCACTTCGTGCCGGAGCTGCGCGCGCGAACGGGCCGGGATCGGGCCGTCGTCCAGTACATGGAGGCAGCACGACTCGACCGGCGAGTTCGTGGCGAAGCTGCAGGACTTCCTGCGGTTCGTCGTCCCGCACTACGTCGGGGAGGGCAAGAGCTACCTGACCGTCGCGATCGGCTGCACGGGCGGCCGGCACCGGTCGGTGATGATCGCCGAGACGCTGCGCCGCACGCTCGCCGACCTCGACGGGCGTCCGGCTCAGCGTCCGGCACCGGGACATCGACATCGGAGGGGAGTGCAGATCACGATGATTGGCGTGGTGGTGGTGACGCACGGGCAGCTCGCCACCGAGCTGCTGAACGCGGCCGAGACCATCGTCGGCGACCTGCCGCAGTTCGCCGCGGTGTCGATCGGCTGGCACGACGACGTGGACGACGCGCGCGAGGAGATCCGGCAGGCGATCGGCCGCGTGCAGGGGCCGGGCGGCGTCCTGGTCCTGACCGACATGTTCGGCGGCACCCCGTCCAATCTGGGCCTCACGTTTCTCGAGGCCGACAAGGTCGAGGTGATCACCGGCGTGAACCTGCCGATGCTGATCAAGCTGGCAAGCCTCGAGGGGCCGACGCGCCTGCTCGATGTCGCGCGCGAGATGCGCGAGCACGGCCGGAACGCGATCTGGGTGGCCTCCGACGTGCTGCGCTCGGAGGGGACGTAACCGATGGTCGAGCGAACCGTGAAGGTGCGCAACCAGCTCGGCCTGCACGCGCGGGCCGCGGCCCGGTTCGTCCACCTCGCCAGCCGGTACCAGGCCCGCATCCGCGTGGGCCGCGGCCACCGCGTGATGGACGGCAAGAGCATCATGGGCGTGCTGCTGCTGGCGGCGTCCCGCGGCACCGAGGTCACCATCTCGGCGGACGGGCCGGACGAGGCCGAGGCGATCGAGGCGCTGTGCGGCCTGGTGGAATCGGGGTTCGGGGACGCGCCGTGCACCGCCTGACCGGCATCGGCGTCTCGCCGGGGATCGCGGTCGGCCGGGCGGTGCTGCTCATGGAGCGCCCGCTGGTCATCCGCTTCCCGATCGCGCCCGAGCGGGTGGGGGAGGAGCTGGCCCGGCTCGACGAGGCGCGCGAGCGATCGCGGCGGCAGCTGCTCGAGATCAAGGCTCGCGTCGCGCGCAGTGCCGGCGCCGAGCTCGCCTACCTGTTCGAGGCGCAGCTGCTGATGCTCGAGGACCCGATGCTGATCGACCGGGTCCGACACCTGGTCGAGGAGCAGCGCGTCAACGCCGAGTGGGCCGTCCAGCGCGCCTTCGAGGAGCTGGCCGGCGTCTTCGACGGGATCGAGGATGCGTACCTCGGCGAGCGGAAGGGGGACGTCGCCGACGTCGCCGGCCGCCTGCGGATGAACCTGGCGCGGGCGCGCGGCCGCGGCGTCGACCTGTTCCGCGACGTCGGCCCGGGCGTCGGTGCTCGTCGCCGACGACCTCCCGCCCTCGCTCGCCGCGCAGGTGGACTGGACCAAGATCCAGGGCTTCGCGGGCGACACCGGCTGCGGACCGACCACACGGCGATCCTCGCGCGGTCGCTCCACGTACCCGCCGTGCTCGGCCTCGGCACGGCCAGCCGCGAAGTCGCGCCCGGCGCGTTGATCGTGATCGACGGCACGACCGGCGAGCTGATCATCGACCCCCCGCCCGAGCTGGTGGCGCGCGCCCGGCCCCGGGCCGGGCGGCCCTCGGGCCGCCGCGCCGCGCGTCTCGCCCCACCGGCCGCCGCGGTGACCACCGACGGCGTGCCGATCGCCATCCAGGCGAACATCGAGCTGCCGGGCGACGTGCAGGCGGCGCGCGAGGCGGGCGCCGACGGCATCGGCCTGTTTCGATCGGAGTTCCTGCTGGCCACCGCCTCGCCCGAGACGATCGGCGAGGACCAGCAGTACGAGGCGTACCGCGCGCTGGTCGAGGGCATGGCCCCGGGCGCGGTCACCGTGCGCACGTTCGACGTCGGCGAGGAGCAGCTGCAGCCCTGGCCGCCCCGCGATCGTCGGGGCGCCGGGCCGCCGATCGGCCGTCCGCGGTCCGGCCCGGCGGGCCACTCGGCCTGCGCGCGATCCGGCTGAGCCTCGACCGCCGCGAGATGTTCAAGACGCAGCTGCGCGCCCTGCTGCGGGCCGCGCGCCACGGGCGGCTTCGAATCATCTTCCCGTTCGTCTCGGGGCTCGAGCGAGCTGCGAGAGGCCGAGGCGGTGGTGGCCGAGGCGGCGGGCGAGCTCGAGGCCCGCGGTGAGGGGCGCGTCAGCCTGCCGCCGATCGGGGTCATGATCGAGATCCCGGCGGCCGCGCTGACCGGGGACCTGCTCGCCCGCGAGACCGACTTCTTCAGCATCGGCACCAACGACCTCATCCAGTACACCCTGGCCGTCGACCGGACCGACGCCGCGGTCTCGCGGCTCTACGAGCCGCTGCACCCGGCCATCCTGCGACTGCTGCGAGCGCTGATGCGCGGCGGCCGCGCGGCGCCGCGTGCCGGTCTCGCTGTGCGGCGAGATGGCGGCCGACCCCGTCATGCTGCCGCCTGCTGGTCGGCCTCGGGCTGACCGACTTCAGCATGAACCTCTCGGCCATCTCCACGGCGCGCGACGTGATCCGCGCGACCAGCGTCGCCGACGCGCGCCGACTCGCCGCCCGCGTCCTGCGGCTGGAGACCGCGGCCGACATCGAGCGGGCCCTCAAGGGCGGGCGGGATCGACGCCGAGGGCGGAACGACGGAGGGACGGCAGGGAGGCGCGCGTGGAGACAAGTGACATCACCCGGGTCGAGAAGCCCTGGGGGTACGAGCTGCACTGGGCGAAAACCGACCGCTACGTCGGGAAGGTGCTGCACATCCAGGCGGGGCACGCGCTCAGCCTGCAGTTCCACCGAAAGAAGGACGAGACGATCCTCCTCTGGTCGGGACGCATGCGGTTCGAGATCGACCGCGGCAGCGGCCCGCAGCAGCTGGACCTCGAACCCGGGCACTCGGTGCACGTGGCGCCCGGCGACGTGCACCGCATGATCGCCGTCGAGGACTGCGACGTCTTCGAAGTCTCGACCCCTGAGCTCGACGACGTCGTGCGCCTGGAGGATCGGTATGGGAGGGGTGATCACGTACAATGAACCTCGCGTGGGCGCCCAGCTCCGCGAGCCAGAGTCCCTCGCCACGAGCCGCCGGCTCCTGAGGACGTGTCACTGAAAGGAACGATGCAATGGGCAGCGTGAACCGCGTGATCCTGGTCGGCAACCTCGGCGCGGACGCCGAGTTGCGCTACACCGGCGGCGGCGCCGCGGTCGCCAACTTCCGCCTGGCGACGACCGAGGTCTTCAAGGACAAGGACGGGCAGAAGCAGGAGCAAACCGAGTGGCACCGCGTCAGCCTGTGGGGCAAGCAGGCCGAGACGATCGCCCAGTGGCTGGTCAAGGGCAAGCAGGTGTACGTCGAGGGCCGGCTGCAGACGCGCAAGTGGCAGGACAAGGAAGGCAACGACCGCTACACGACCGAGGTCCGCGGTGACCGCGTGGTGTTGCTGGGCGGCGGGTCGGGGGGCGGCGGGCGGCGCGAGCAGCAGCCCGAACGGAGCGACCTGCACGAGGCGCCGCAGGGCGGCCCGGCGGAGATGCCCGCCGAAGACGACGTGCCGTTCTAGGAACTCACGCACCTCGTGGCTGGTGGGGCTGGTCGTCACGCGTGACAGACCAGCCCCTGGCCCCTAGCCCCTAGTCACCCTCGTCCTTCTTCTGCAACTGGTCCAGCCGCTGGCGGGCCAGGCGGCCCGCGTCTGAGTTCGGGAAGTTCTTCAGCACGAACTCCCAGCTCTCGCGCGCCCGATCGACCTGCCCGAGCGCGTTCAGCGCCAGCCCCCGCTTGTAGTACGCGTCGGGCATCTTCGTGCTGGCCGGGTAGTTGGCGATCACCTGGTCGTAGGCGGCCACCGCCTCGCGGTACTTGCCCTGCGACGTAGTAGCGTCTCGCCGATGTAGAACTGCGCGTCGCCGGCCTGCTCGGACTTCGGGAAGCTCTTGATGTAGTCCTCGAACCCGTGGATCGCCAGGCTGTCACTGGCCGCCGGCGTAGTCGGCCCACGCCATGTCGTACAGCCGCTGCGGCGACATGCCCGAGGCCGGGGGCTGCGCCGGGGCGGTGGCGGAGGGCGCCGCCGACGGGTCCTGCGACGGCGGGGCGCCGGGTGGCTGCCCCTCGCGCCCGCTGGCGCCGGCGGCAGCGCGGCCCGGCTGCGGGATCGCGTGCGCAGCGCCTCGAGCTCCTGCGACACCGACCCGATGCGCACGTTGTTGTCGTCCACCTTCTCGCGCACCACCCGCAGGTCGCCGGACGATGCCGTCGACCAGCAGCTTCTGGTCGGCGAACGCCTTGCGCGTGGCGCCGCGCCTGCTCGTCGATCTTCGACCGAGACGGTCTTGAGCGCCTCGGCGAGCGCCGCCAGCTGCAGCTGGAGCTGCTGCGTCTGCTCCTGCAGCATCCGGATGTCGGCCATCATCTGCTGGTGTTCCTTGTTGGCCGCGAGCGGCCGGCGCGACGGCAGCACGAGAGCAGCGAGGAACGCGGCGAACGGCGCCACGGAGTCGTGCGAGCCATAGCGACCTCTCCGACTCGGTCTACTTCGCCGTGATCACGAAGTGGGCCGCGACGGTTCTTGGCGTAGGCCTGCCTCGGTCGTGGCCCGGGTCGAAGGGGAACTCCTTGCCGTAGCTGACCGTCTGCAGCCGCTCGGCCGGCGATCCCGAGCGAGACGAGGTAGGTGCGGGCCGCGACCGCGCGCCGTTCGCCGAGCGCCAGGTTGTACTCGGCCGTGCCGCGCTCGTCGCAGTGCCCCTCGATCGGTGACGACCCAGGTCGGGTACTTCTTCAGCACCTCGGCGTTGGCGTTGCAGCGCCTGCTGCCCCTCGGGCGTCGACCTCGGCGCTGTCGTAGCCGAAGAACACCGGCTTGAGCGGCGAGTCGCGGTTCAGGTCGTCGAGCGAGCGCGACGCCATCGTGTCCTCGCCGATCGCCGGCTCGGGCACCACCGGCTTCTCGCCACCGGCTCGGGCGGCGCGGGCGGCCGCGCGGGCGTCGGCCGGGGTCGGCGGCGGCGGGGGCATCGACCGGGCCGGGCCACCGGCGGCGTCTTCTTGCGCGCACGCGCCCGCGCACCACGGCCAGCGACCGCCACCAGCACGAGGACGCAGAGCCGTCCACGATCGAGTTCGCATCGCCTTCTCCGTCTCGTCCTTCGATCGTGCCAGCCTGAATCGGTTCAGCGCGACCAGTCCGGCATGTGTTGTTGCCCGACCGTCGTGATCTGGCCTCAGGTTCCTGCCCGTCCGGTCGATCGTGAAGATCTGCTGCTTGCCGGTCGCGGGTGGACGTGAACGCCAGGTGGCGGCCGTTGGGCGCGAACGCCGGGCTCTCGTTGCTGCCCTCGCCGAACGTGACCTGCCGCACGCTCGCCGCTCGCCAGGTCGATGATCTTGATGTCGAACCCCGGCCCGGTCCGCGACGGCGTACGCGATCTCGTTGTACGGCGCCGGCGACCAGGTCGGGCGGTCGCACGTACGACTCGGCCGTGATCCGCCGCAGGCCCAGTGCCGTCGGCGCCGACGACGTAGATCTGCGGCGAGCCGCGAGCGGTCCGACGTGAACGCGATCTGCGTGCCGGTCGGCGACCAGGTCGGCGTGACGTCGATCGCCGGGTGGTTCGTCAGGCGGCGCAGGCCCGAGCCGTCCCGGTTCATCACGTAGATCTCCGGGTTGCCGTCGCGGTTGGACGTGAACGCGAGGCGCGTGCCGTCGGGCGACCAGGCCGGCAGGAAGTTCTGGCCCTGGCCCTTGCGTCGGGTCCTCGAGCGTGCCCTGGTAGATGTTCGAGACGAAGAGGTCGGGCACGCCGCGCCGGTACGACGTGTAGGCGATCGCCCGGGCGTCGGGCGACCAGGTCGGCGTGATGTTCAGGCGCCGGTTCGTCGTCACGCGCCGCTGGTTCGCGCCGTCGTAGTCGGCGATGTAGATCTCCTTGACGTCGCGCTCCTCGACCGTGCCGCCCAGCCGCTCGCCGTCGCGGTCGGTCGCGAAGGCCAGCTTGCGTGCGCGCGACGCCGCGCAGCGCCACCTGGCTCTGGTGGATTTCGTCGGCGATCGTGTGCGCGTAACAGCCGCGGGTTGGCGGCCGACCCGGTGTACTCCTTCGCGAAGGCCGACTGCCGCGCGCGACACCTGGAACAGCCGCACCTCGACGCGGAAGTCCGTTGCCGACCGTCTGGACCGTCCCGATCGACCAGGCCGTCGGCGCCCGAGCTCGCGCCAGCGGTCGAACGGCACGTCGGTCGAGCGAGCGCGCCGCCGGAATCGACTCGTAGGTGTCGCGCGGGATCAGGTCGAACTCGCGCTCGAAGTCGAGGTCGTCCCACAGCACCTGGCCGATCGGCCTGCGCCGCGGCCACGGTGTCCGCCGTCGGGCGACAGCGCGATGAAGTCGGGCACAGCGTAGCGCGGCAGCGTGCCCGGCTCGCCCGTGATGGTCAGCGTGATCTCCTGCGTGGGCTTCGGCTCCTGCGCCGGCTGGCCCTGGGCAGGCGTCCCCGGTCCGGCCAGCAGCACCGCGGTGCCGAGGGCCGCCGCGAAGCCGGCGGCGAGAAGGTTGGTTCGAAGCATCAGCGTTGATAGTTGAACCGGAGGTGTACCGTCAGCGAACGTTCCGGGAACTGCGCTGGCAGCGGCGGCAGTTGCCGGGTCATCACGATGGCCCGCTGGCGGTCAGGTCGAGCGCCGGGAGGCCCGTCCGCTCTTCGACCTCCACGTCGGTGAGACGGCCGTCCCGCTGGATCGTGAACTTCACCACCACGCTCCCCGCGACCCCCTGCCGCGGATTCCAGTTCGACTGGATCAGGCGGCGCATCGTGATCAGGTAGTCGGGGCAGCAGAAGTTCCCGACGTCCAGGTAGCCGCCGGTGCCGCCGCCGCCCCCGCTGGTCAGCCCGGAACCGAACTCGTACCCGCCGGTCTCGGCCACGCCGACCCGAAGCGCTCCTCCGGCCCCGTCGTCGGCGTGCGGCCCGTCGCCTCGTCCGGCGCCGTCTTCACGGCCGGCCGCTCGGGGACCGGCTTCGCGCCGGGCTTCGGCTTCACGACGCGCGAGGGCAGTGTCATTTCGGGCGTGCGCGCCGCCGGCGCCTGCGGGGCCACCGGCGGCCCCTCGGGTTTCGGCGCCGCGCGCTGCACCGGGCGCGCCCCGAGCGTGTTCGCGCCGCCCGAGTTCGGCCCGGCGCCGTTCCCGAGACTGATCGTCATGACCGACCGGGCGGCGTCCTCGTTCTCGCTGACGACAGGGGTCGGGCCCAACAGCAGCAGCGCGAGCGCCAGCACGTGCAGCGCGATCGAGGCGGCCACCATCGGCCGCATGCTGCGCGGCTCGCGGGCCCGCTCGAGCACGATGGCCGTGACGCTGTCCACCGCGCTACCGCTCCTCGGGAAGCCGCGCCACGAGGCCGACCTTCTCGACCCCGCCGGCCTTCAACCGGTCCATCACGTCCATCAGGTCCTGCACCGTGAGACCGGCGTCGCTCTGCAGGAAGACCTGCTTGCTCGCTTCGGTTCTGCATCGCCTGCCGGATGCGCTCCTGCAGCATCTCGAGGCGCACCGTGTCGTTGCCCAGGCGCACGCGGTGGTCCTGGCGGAAGGAGAGCGGCACCGTGACGAAGAGCCGCTCCTCCGGAAGCTGCTGCGCGCGCCGCGCGGCCGGCAGGTTGACGTCGAGGCCGCGCTGCATCATCGGCGCCGTGACCATGAAGATGATCAGCAGCACCAGCATCACGTCGACCAGCGGGACGACGTTGATCTCGCTCAGCGACGAGGCCACGCGGCGGCTCCTGCCGCGCGCGCCCCCGCCGTTCGTCTCGATCGGCTGGACCTTCGGCATCGGCCTACGTGAAGTTCCGCTCGGCGATGTTCAGGAACTCGAGCGAGAAATCGTCCATCTGCGACGCGAACAGCTTCACCCGGTTGCGCCAGGTGGTTGTAGAAGTAGACGGCCGGGATGGCGGCGAACAGCCCCGCCGCCGTGGCGATGAGCGCCTCGGCGATGCCCGGCGCCACCACCGCGAGGTTGGTCGACGAGGTGCGCGCCGATGCTCTCGAAGGCGGTCATGATCCCCCAGACCGTGCCGAACAGGCCGATGAACGGCGTGATGCTCGCCGTCGTCGCCAGGAATGGAACCCGGCTCTCGAGCTTGTTCACCTCGACCGCCGACGCCCGCAGCAGCGCGCGGTCGACGGCCTGCAGGCTGTGCAGCGTCGGGCGAACGGGCGCGGCCGCGGCCCCCGGAACGGCCGGCGCCGACGACCGGGCTGCCGCAACTGGGTGTTCAGCTCCGCGTAGCCGGCCTGGAAGATCCCGACCAGCGGGCTGTCGCCCAGCGTCTTGCAGACGGCCTGCACCTCGGAGAACTTGCTGCTCTTGCGAAAGACGTCCAGGAAGGTGGCCGAGTGGCGCTCGGCGCGCCGGAACGCCCACAGCTTGTAGAGGATGATGCCCCAGGAGACGATCGAGAAGACGACGAGGATCAGGAGGACGATCTTGGCGACGAGGCTCGAACGCAGGATCAGTCCGATGACGTCGCCGCCCAGGCCGGGCTCGGGCGCGGCAGGCGCCCTGCACCTGGAGGGCAAGGACCAGGTCTCCAAGCGTGCGCAAACGTGCCTCCGCTTCATGGTGGACGCGCCGCTGGGACAGCGCAGTTCGCCCAAGCGTAGCACGGGGGCGAAAGCCTGTCAAACGCATGATACGATTGCAGTTCCCGGCTTTCGAGCGTTTTCGCCCCTCTCCCCGGGGAGCGCCGCATGCTCCGGTACCTGGCAATCCAGAACCTGGCCGTCATCGAGGCCGCGGCCGTCGACTTCCAGCCCGGCCTGAACGTCCTCACCGGCGAGACGGGCGCCGGCAAGTCGATCCTCGTCGAGGCGCTCGGCCTGCTGCTGGGCGGCCGGGCGTCGCCCGACCTCGTGCGCACGGGGGCCGAGGCGGCCTCGGTCCAGGCCGTCTTCGACGCCCCGGACGGCGCGGAAGTCATCCTCCGGCGCGAGGTGACCGTCGCCGGGCGGAGCCGGGCATTCGTCGACGGCCGGCTGGTTCCGGCCGGCATCCTCCGCGAGGCGGCCATCGGGCTGGTGGACCTGCACGGCCAGCACGAGCACCAGGCGCTGCTCGACCCCGACACGCACCTCGACCTGCTCGACCGCTTCGCCGATGCGGCCGCCGCCCGCGTCGAAGTCGCCGGGCTGTTTGCGCGCCTGCGCGCCACGCGCGACGAGCTGGCCGAGACCCGGCAGATGGAGGAGCAGCGCGCGGCCCGCACCGAGGTCGTCGAGTTCCAGCTCACCGAGCTCGACCGCCTGGCCCCGCGGCCCGGCGAAGACGAAGACCTGTCGTCGCTGCGGACGCTCCTGGCCAGCGCCGAGCGCGTGCGGAGGCTCTCGGACGAGAGCTACGCGCTCCTGTACGACCGCGACGACGCGGCCCTGGCCGCGCTCGGCCAGGTCTGGAAGCGCGTCGGCGAGCTGGCCGCGCTCGACCCGCGGTTCGCGCCGTATCTCGAGCAGAGGGACGCCATCAAGGCGCAGCTCGAGGACCTGGCCGCGTTGCTCCGCGGCTACGCCGCCAGCATCGACGCGTCGCCGGCGCGGCTGCAGGAGGTCGAAGACCGGCTCGCGGTGCTCGAGCGGCTGAAGCGGAAGCAC
Source organism: uncultured Acidobacteriota bacterium (assembly GCA_963813585.1). GTDB lineage: Bacteria > Acidobacteriota > Vicinamibacteria > Vicinamibacterales > Fen-181 > JARKSS01. The sequence continues at coordinate 3,171,810 of CAWEZL010000001.1, read as the reverse complement.
GGGCCAACCCTCGGCGAGGTCATGGAGCGACGCCGCGCCCTGCGCGCGGAGCTGGAGGCGCTGGGGTCGGTGGGGGAGCGGGTCGCCGACGCCGAGCGACGCCTCACCGCCGCCACCGCGACGTACCTCCGGGCGGCACAGGGCCTCTCGGCGGCACGCCGGACCGCGGCCACCCGGTTTGCCCGCGCGCTCGAAAAGCAACTCGCCGAGTTGGCCATGGCCAACACGCGGTTCGAGATCCGCTTCTCCGACGGCACGCCCGGCCCCGACCGCTGGACCGCGCGCGGCACCGATCTCGCACAGTTCTACGCGTCGCCAAACCCCGGGGAGGAACTGCGCCCGCTGACCCGCATCGCGTCGGGCGGAGAGATGTCCCGGGTCATGCTGGCGATCAAGAACCTGGCGTCGCTGGACCAGCCGGGCAAGACACTGGTCTTCGACGAGGTGGACGCGGGGATCGGTGGGCGAGTCGCCGATGCCGTCGGGCGGAAACTACGGCGGCTCGGGGAGTCGTTCCAGGTGCTGTGCATCACGCACCTGCCCCAGATTGCCGCCTACGGGCATGCCCACTACCGGATTGAGAAGCACGTCAGCCGCGGCCGCACGACGACCAGCGTCGAGCAACTCGACCGGGCTGGCAGGGAAGAAGAGCTGGCCCGGATGATTGGCGGCGAGACGGTGTCGACGGCAGCACGCGCGAGTGCCCGGGAGCTCCTCAAGACCCGGTCGGCGCCCTGGTAAGACCGGGGGGGGCGAAAGCGAACATATAACGAAAGCGAAAGTGAACACACAGCGAACCACGCAGAACCGTAAGACGAGTGCCGCAGCCCTGAATCAGTCGCTCGCGCGCAGGGCGTCCGGCCCTCATTGACATAGAAGTAACTTCTTGCAAATGAAGTACTTAGTAGAGACATTCGGCTGCCAGATGAATGTCCACGACTCCGAGCGGATCGCCGGGTTGCTGGAACAGGCGGGACACATTCCTGCCCGCGACGAGAGCGAGGCCGAACTCGTGGTCCTGAACACCTGCAGCGTGCGCGAGCACGCCGCCGAGAAGCTGTTCTCGCGCCTCGGCGAACTCAGGACGGTCGCGGGGCGTGACGGCCAGCGGCCGCTGCTGGCCGTCGCCGGGTGCGTGGCGCAGCAGGAGGGGGAGCGTCTCCTCGAGCGGGCACCTTACGTCGACCTGGTGCTCGGCACGCAGGCGGCCCGGAAACTGCCCGACCTGCTCGAGGCGCTCGAGCGGTCCGGGCGCCGCCAGGTGGACGTGCGGGCGTATGAGGACCCGAGCTTCCCCCTGGGGGTGGCCCGCCGCTCGGACCCCGTACGGGCGTACGTCACGATCATGGAAGGCTGCAACGATTTCTGCTCCTTCTGCGTCGTTCCGTACACGCGCGGCCACGAGCGGATGCGGCGGAAGTCCGAGGTCCTCGACGAGGCGGCGGAGGCGGCGGACGGTGGCAGGCGCGAGATTCACCTCCTCGGACAGATCGTGAACCACTACCAGGCGCCGGACGACCCGGCCTGCGACTTTCCGGCGCTGCTCGCGGCCGTGGATGCGGTTCCCGGGGTCTGGCGGATCCGATTCGCCAGCCCGCACCCACGCCATACGGGCGATCGGCTGGTCGAGGCGATCCGGGACCTGCCGCGTGTCTGCAAACACCTGCACCTGCCGGTGCAGTCCGGCTCGTCCCGCGTGCTGGCCGCGATGCGGCGCCGGCACAACCGAGACGACTACCTCGCCCTGGTCGAACGACTTCGCAGGGCGGTGCCGTCAATCGCCATTTCGACCGACATCATCGTCGGTTTCCCCGGCGAGACGGTCGAAGACTTCGAGCAGACCCTCTCGCTGGTCCGCGAGGTGCGGTTCCACGCGATGTTCTCGTTCAAGTACCTCCGAGCGCCCGAACACTCTTGCGGCAAAGCGCCTCGAAGACAACGTGCCCGAGGAGGAGAAGGGAAGGCGCCTCTGGGCGCTGCAGCAGGAGCAGCGGGGCATTCAGCTCGCGATCAACCAGGCGATGGTGGGTAGCGAGGTTGACGTGCTGGTTGATTCATCGAGCCGGCGTCGCGCCGACGAAGTGTCTGGCCGGACGACGGGGAATGTGGTGGTGAACTTCCCGGCGCCGGCGTCCTCGATCGGCAGCCTGGCTCGCGTGCGGATCACGGCAGCCGGGCCAAACAGCGTGCGCGGGATCGCGGCGCCCGTGGCAAGCGACTAGTGGCGGGTGACCAGCTGGCGTAAGATGGGCACGGCAGGGGGCGAGACTGGAGCAGCCATGCAGATCGAGATGACGATCAAGGGGCTCGTGGTGGACCCGATCACCAACATGCCCATCATCGTCCTGCGCGACGCCGAAGGCCAGCGGGTGCTGCCGATCTGGGTGGGCATCTTCGAGGCGAACGCCATTGCCCTGCGGGTCGAGAACATCTCGACGCCGCGGCCGATGACGCACGACCTGCTCCGCAACGTCATCGAGGATCTGAACGGGGTCGTCCGCAAGATCGTCGTGTCGGATCTGAAGGAGAACACCTTCTACGCTCTGATCTACGTGGAGGTGGCGGGCCAGACGCTGGCGATCGACGCGCGGCCCAGCGACGCGATCGCGCTGGCACTCAGGGCGGATGCACCGATCTTCGTCGAGGAGGTGGTGCTGGACAATGCGAAGGGCATCGACTTCAGCACCGACAAGGGCGACTCGGAGCGCCTGCAGAAGTGGCTGGAGAGCCTCGATCCCGAGGAATTGGGCAAGTACAAGATGTGACCGACGGCCCGTGCGCTCCGTCCGTTTGACACGCCCCCCAACGGTTTCTAGAATAGCGCAGCCTCACCCTTGTAACCGTCTGGCGCTACACCTCATGATCCTCGCAATCGCCAACCAGAAGGGGGGCGTGGGGAAGACGACCACGGCGATCAACCTCGGGGCCGCGCTGGCCTTCCGGGGGCGGAAGACGCTGCTGATCGATCTCGATCCCCAGGCCAACTCCACGATGTCGTATGCGGACCTGCGGGGGATCCACCGCAGCCTGTACGACGTCCTGGCGGAAGACAACTGCCCGCTGCTGGACATCGTGGTCCCGACGAGCGTGCCGAGCCTGTCGATGGTGCCGGCGCGCATCGGCCTCGCGAAGCTGGAGGCGCGGCTGGCGGGCGAGGTGGACGCGCACTATCGGCTGAAGGACCGCCTCGACCCGGCCACCCGGATCTACGATGCGATCATCGTGGACTGTCCGCCGGCCCTGGGCCTGCTGACCGTGAACGCGCTCGTGGCGGCCACGCACCTCATGATCCCGATCCAGTCGTCCTACTATGCCCTCGAAGGGACCGACGACCTCCTGGAGACGGTGGAGAAGGTCCGCAGCCGGGCAAATCCCGGCCTCGACCTGATCGGCGTGCTCATTACCATGCACGATCGGAGGACGTCGCTGGCGCGGGACATCCGATCGCAGATCGTCAAGGTGTTCGGCGCAAAGGTCTTCAACACGGTCATCACGAAGAGCGTGCGCCTCGAGGAGAGCCCGGCGTACCGGGAATCGATCTTCACGTTCGCACCGAGCTCGTCGGGGGCGACCGAGTACTATTCGTTGTGCGAGGAGGTCATGGACCGTGCCTAGGCGAGGGTTGCCGGAGACGATTCGAATGCGCCACGACGAGCACTACGTGGATGCGCTGACGGCAGGCGTGGGCGCCCCGATTGGGCGCCTCGTTCCCATCGAGCAGGTCACGCCCAACCCGTCGCAGCCGCGCCAGGTCATGGGCGACCTGACTGAACTCATCGCGTCGATCACCGAGAAGGGCATCCTGGAGCCACTGGTGGTGCGCCAGCGCGGCGACCGGTTCGAGATCGTGGCGGGGGAGCGCCGGTACCAGGCGGCTGTCCAGGCCGGCCTCAAGGAACTGCCGGTCATCATCCGGGAGGCGGACGACACCGAGGCGATCGAGCTCGCGCTGATTGAGAATCTCCAGCGGAAGGACCTCACCCCGTTCGAGGAGGCGGACGCCCTCCATTCGCTGGCCACCCGCTGCTGGTACACCCACGAGGACCTTGCCCGGCAATTGAGCCGGTCGCGTGTCTCGGTGACCGAGTCGCTCTCCCTGGCGAAGATGCCCGAGGAGGTCCGCAACCTCTGTCGGCTGGCCGACATTTCCTCTAAGTCATTGCTTTTAGAGATAGTTAGGCAGGGCGATCCGCGCAGGATGCACGCCCTGGTCGAAAAGATCGCATCCGGGCAGTCCGTCACGCGCGAGCAGGTGCGCCGCCAGGCGGCAAAGCCTGACAAGGCCGGAGGGCGAGCCCGTCCCTTCACCTTCCAGTACAGGGCGCCCACCAAGGCGTTCTCGTTTCAGCTGCGCTTCCGCAAGGGCACCGTCGAGCGCGACGAGATCATCAGCACCCTCGAGAGCATCCTTCAGGAACTGAAGCAAGGAACCTAGGGGTTCGCGCCAACCGATCCTGGCGTCCCGTTGCTCCTCTAGTTAACATAACATACATTATCAGACATTGACGGAATACCGAAATATCCAGCCCTGTGGACGGTTTGTGCGTCCCCTGTCGGCCGGCCGACACGCCCCACTCGCCCCGCCGCCGCCCCCACACACAGCGGGCACCCGAAGCCCCACCGTCGGTCCTGTCCGACGGGTTCGGCGACTGCGGGACTTCGTGGACTTCGTGAACTTTGTGGACTATTGTCTTGGCAGTGTTTCGAACGCTCGACCGCTACCTGGTCCGCGAGATCGTTCCGCCGTTCACCCTGGCGCTCCTCGTCTTCACCTTCATCCTGATGATGGATCCCATCGCCAGGATGGCCGAGACGCTGCTCGCCAAGGGGGTCTCCGCGCCGACGCTCGCCAGGGCGCTCGCCACCCTCGTCCCCCAGGCCCTCGCCGTCACCATCCCGATGGCGTTCCTGGTCGGCCTCCTGATCGCCCTCGGCCGGCTGTCCGGTGACAGCGAATGGACCGCCCTGCAGGCCTGCGGCGTCAGCAACCGCACGCTCCTGCGGCCGGTCCTGCTGCTGGGCGTGGCGGCGTGGGCGGTCACCCAGTGGGTGTTGATTGTCGGGGTCCCCGCCGGAAACCAGGCATTCCGGGAAATCGCCTTCCGGGTCATCGCCCAGCGGGTGGAGAGCGAGATCAAGCCGCGCGTCTTCTACGAGGACTTCCCCAACCTCGTCCTCTACGCCCGCGACGTGCCCGCCAACCGCTCGGGCTGGAGCGACGTGTTCGTGGCCGACCAGGGCAAGCCGGGGTCGCCGACCATCTTCGTCGCGCGCAGCGGCCGCATGGTCCTCGACCGCGACAAGCGAACGGTCGAGCTGGTCCTCGAGCAGGGCTCGCAGCACGCGGCCAGGACCGACCCGACCCAGCCCGATGCCTACGAGGTGAACCGCTTCGAGACCCTCGTGCTGCGGCAGGATCCCGATAGCGTCTTCCCGCAGTCCGGCCCGATGAAGGGCGAGCCGGAGATGACGATCGCCGAGCTGCGCGCCGAGGCGGAGCGCCTCCGGTCCATCAGCCACTCGACCCACAACGTCGTCTGGGCGGTCCAGCAGAAGTTCTCGATCCCGGTGGCCTGCCTCGTGTTCGCGCTGATTGGCCTGGGCCTCGGCCTCACCACCGGGCGCGGTGGCAAGCTCGCCGCCTTCGTCGTCGGCGTCGGCGTCATCTTCGCCTACTACATCGTGCTCTACACGGCGAGGGCCATGGTCAAGGGCGCCTTGATTCCGGCCGCGGTCGGGCCGTGGACTCCCAACATCCTGCTCGGTGTGCTCGGTTTGGCGGCCCTCTTCGGCCGGGACCGCGCCAGGCGGTCACTCAGCATCCCCATCCCCTGGCGACGGTCGACCAGGCCCGTCGAGCCTTCCGACTCCCCCGCCGGCGCTTCCGCCGGCGGCAGGGCGACCGCCGCCCGCGGCCACACCGTCGTGGTTGTCCGGCTCCCCCGGCTGAGACTCCCCCACCCGGGGCTCCTCGACATCTACATCTCGCGGAGTTACCTCAGGCTGCTCGGCTTGACCTTCGTCAGCCTCCTCGGCCTCTTCTACATCTCCTCGTTCATCGACTTGTCCGAGAAGCTCTTCAAGGGACAGACCACCGTCCCGAAAATGCTGAGCTACTTCTGGTTCGCTACGCCGCAGTTCATCTACTACGTGATTCCCATCGCCGGGCTGGTCTCCGTGCTCGTCACCATCGGCCTGCTCACGCGGAACTCCGAGCTCATCGTGATGCGGGCCTGCGGCGTCAGCCTCTACCGCGTGGCCGTGCCGCTCCTGGTCTTCGGGCGCCGCCGCCAGCGGCGTGCTCTTCGTGCTCCAGGACAGTGTCCTCGCGTACTCGAACCGCCGCGCAGAGGAGCTGCGCCACGAGATCCGCACCGGGAAGCCGAGAACCGCCGCGGTCCTCAACCGGCGGTGGGTCGTGGGTGAAGGCGGCGCCATCTACCACTACGAATTCTTCGAGCCCCGCAAGCGCGAGCTGTGGAGCCTGTCGGTCTACTCCGTCGAGTCGAAGGAGTGGCGGATGGGACGCATCCTCTTCGCGTCCTCGGCCCGCTTCCAGCCGGGGTCCCGGCCGGCGGGACAGGCGCGCGGTCGCTGGACCCTCGCTGACGGTTCGATGCGCGACCTGACCCCCGAGGGCGAGACGAGATTCGTACGAGCGCTTCGAGAACCGAAGCCTGCGCATGGAACCGCCCGAGTATTTCGGGAGCGAGCAGCCGGTGGCCGACCGCATGACGTACCGGGAATTGAAGCGCCACATCGAAAGCATGCGGGCCGCCGGCCTCAACGTGGTCCCGCTGCTCGTCGACCTGCACAGCAAGGTGGCCTTCCCCTTCGTCGGGATCGTGATGACCCTGATCGCTGTGCCGTTCGCCGTGACAACAGGAAGGCGGGGCGCCCTGTACGGCATTGGCCTGGGGATGGTGCTGGCCATGGTGTACTGGACGTCGAACAACCTGTTCGTCGCCGTCGGGAGCGCCGGCCTGCTCTCCCCCGCCCTCGCCGCCTGGGCCCCGAACCTGCTCTTCGGCGCCGGCGCCGCCTACCTGCTGCTGACCGTCCGCACGTAAGGCAAGCCCGGATTTCTTAAGGAACTGCCCCATTGGCGCTCGCTCGATAGGGCTAACGCCCTATTAATACTGTGGGCGAGTGCCCTATTTCGTGGATTCGATCCGGATGTCCTCGACCGCGAACCGGCCCGATGCGCCGGGCGCGCAGTTCACCGTGTCGACGACGAACAGGAGGTGATCGACGGCGGTCGCGGGGACGGCCGGCGACCGGGTCGGTCCCGCCGGTGTCATGTCGGCAAGCGGGATACGAATCTCCCGAGGGCTGGCGTCGAGATGGACCGAACGCCGCCAGCGCTCCCCCTCCGGCCCGGCCGCCGGGGCGCGCAGCTGCACCGAGACCCGCATGGAGGTCTCGCCGTGCGCCCGGAACACGATGGCCCGCGCCGAGGCACCGAGCTGGATCGGTGTCACCAGCGCGGCGAACTGCCCTGACGGCGTCCCCGGCCCAAGGCGGAACCGCAGCGTCGACTGGAGGTTCGCGCTCGCCGGGACGAGCTCGCCGATCGAGCGGGCATCGTGCTCGGCATGCCACCGCGGGGCGACGGTCCTCGCCGCCGTCGCTCCCCCCGGCTCGGGGGAAGCGGGCGGTACCGCGGGACCGGAGGCGGGCACCTGGGCCGCCTGAATCGTGATTGCGTTGCTCACCAGCCAGGGGATGGGCGTGCGCCTGCCCGGGCGGCCGAGCCAGATCTCGACTCGGTAGCGTCCGGGACGATCCGTCGCGTACAGGAGCGCCTGCCGATCCACGCGGTGGACTTCGACGCCGTCCCGCAGCAGCACCACGGCCGCGTACAGCGGCGCGTTGCTGCGGACGCGCAGAACCGCCGGCTCGCCCGTCGCCAGGAGCCCGCCCTCGGCCGCCTCCATGCCACCGCCGCGCGCCGTGAACTCGAATACCGGCCGAGACGCCCACCCGTCGATGGTCGTGTGCACGCGCCCCGCGCGCAGCGACGCGAGCACCTCGCGCGCGTCCTCGGGGGCTCGCCCCGTGCGCTGGCCAGGCGTGACCAGCTGCAGCGAGAAGGCGCGGAAGCTCGCCTCGTACGAAGGAAGGGCGAGGAAGATGCGGCCGGTGTGCGGGTCGCCCTCGCGCCGCAGCCCGATGCGCGCGTGCGCGTCGGCGCCAGCCAGCGCGACGATCGGGCGCGAGGCCGCGACGCGGTCCCAGCGTGCCAGGAGCGCGTGCTGGTTCAACTGCGCGGCCAGCGTCTCGGACGGCCGGAACGGGTAGGTCAGGATGGCGCGCGCGAGGCGGAGCGCTCCCTCGTCGCGCCACTGGCTGTCGGCATTCAGCCACTCCATCCCACCGACGGGCAGGCCCCAGTCCCGCCAGGCCAGATCGCCCTTCCCCGAGTCGGGGTGGGCAACCACGCCGAAGCCGCCGAGGCGCGCCACGTCCTCGACCACGTCGCGAGGGTCGCCGCCAATCGGGTACGGCGACTGCGACATGCCGACGGCCAGGTAGTGCCCGGCGCTGGTGCCGATCTCCACGCCGTCGAGCACGAGGACGCCCGAGCGGTAGCGGGGCCGCTCGGGCAGTCGCGTGCCGTCGCCGTGGTCGGTGAGGACCACGAACTGCAGGCCGGCCCGCGCGGCGGCGGCGGCGACCTCGTCGATCGTGCCGTTACCGTCGGACCGGTTCGTGTGCACGTGGAGGGCGCCGCGCCAGGTCGTGCCCGCCGGGCGCCAGTCGGGCTGGCGGAGCACCAGCGCCTTGGCCGGCAGCAGCAGGCCGATCCCCAGCAGGGCCACGACGAGAGTCGCGAGCGCCCAGACGACGACCCGCCAGACACGCGCGGGGCGGAGCCTCACAGGCCGGCGTCGGCCTTCAGCGCGGCGGCGCGATCGGTGCGCTCCCACGTGAAGTCGGGGTCGGTGCGGCCGAAGTGCCCGAAGGCGGCGGTCTTGCGGAAGATCGGCCGGCGCAGGTCGAGATCTTCCATGATGCCGCGCGGGGTCAGCTTGAAGTGCGAGCGCACCAGCTCGGTGATGCAGGGATCCTCCACGCGGCCGGTGCCGTAGGTGTCGATCATCACGGACACCGGGTCGGCCACGCCGATGGCGTACGCCAGCTGCACGAGCACGCGGTCGGCGAGGCCGGCCGCGACGCAGTTCTTGGCGATGTACCGTGCCATGTAGCAGGCGGAGCGGTCGACCTTCGTCGGGTCCTTGCCCGAGAAGGCGCCGCCGCCGTGGGGCGCCGCGCCGCCGTAGGTGTCGACGATGATCTTGCGGCCCGTGACGCCGGCGTCGCCCTGCGGCCCGCCGATCACGAAGCGGCCGGTCGGGTTGATGAAGATCCTGGTACGGTCGTCGATCATCGTCGGCGGCACCACCGGCTTGATCACGCGGTCCAGCACCTCTTCCTGCATCGTCTCGCGGTCGACGAGGGCGCTGTGCTGGGTCGAGACGACGACCGTGTCGACGCGCACGGGGCGGCCGTTGTCGTACTCGACGGTCACCTGCGACTTGCCGTCGGGGCGCAGGAAGTCGAGCTCGCCGGAACGGCGCACGGCCGAGAGCCGCATGCACAGCTTGTGGGCGAGCATGATCGGCATCGGCATCAGCTCGTCGGTCTCGGTGCAGGCGAAGCCGAACATCAGCCCCTGGTCGCCGGCGCCGCCGGGGTCGACCCCCATCGCGATGTCGGGCGACTGCTCGTCGATCGACGACAGGACCGCGCAGGTCTCGGAGTCGAAGCCGTACTTCGCCCGCGTGTAGCCGATGTCGCGGATCGTCTCGCGGACGATCTTCGGGAAGTCGACGTAGCAGTTGGTGGTGATCTCGCCGGCGATCATGGCGAGGCCGGTGGTGACCAGCGTCTCGCACGCGACGCGGCCGACCGGGTCCTGCGCGAGGATCGCGTCGAGGATCGCGTCGGAGATCTGGTCGGCGATCTTGTCGGGGTGTCCCTCGGTCACCGACTCGGACGTGAACAGGTGGCGGCCGTCACGGCTCATGCAATCCTCCAGGAGTGCCGGCGCGAGCGAGGCGGCAGCCTCGCCGGTACTGCGCGTCGACGGGTCGATTTAGGCTACTGCGAGGGGTCGCTTGACGCAAGTGCGGGGCGGCCCCAAGCTGGGAGCGCATGACGAAGGGCGACCCGGCGTCGGCGGCGTTCGTGGATGCCTACCTCGATCACCTCCGGGTCGAGCGGCGGCTCTCCCCGCTCACGGTCGAGAGCTACGCCCGCGACCTCGCCGCGCTCGGCCGCTTCCTCGAGTCCGAGGGGCTCGCGGCGGCCGGCTGCACGCGGCAGGACCTCGAGGCGTTCGTGCGCGGGCTGATGGCGTCGGGGCTGTCGCCGCGGTCGACCTCGCGCGCCGTCGCCGCCGTCAGGGGCTTCTTCCGCTTCCTCGTCCTGGACCGCCGCCTCGCCTCCAGCCCGGCCGACGAACTGCGGGCGCCCCACGCCTGGCCCGCGCTCCCCCGCTTCCTGACGATCGAGCAGGTGGATCGCCTGATCGCACAGCCGGACCCCTCGACGCCGCGCGGCGCGCGCGACCGGGCGATGATCGAGGTGCTCTACGCCACCGGCCTCCGCGTCTCGGAGCTGGTCGGCCTGCGACCGCCCGACCTCCACCTCGAGGCGGGCTACCTCACCTGCACCGGCAAGGGGGGCAAGCAGCGGCTGGTGCCGATGGGCGACCAGGCCGCCGGCTGGGTGGCGCGTTACCTGCGCGAGTCGCGGCCGCGGCTGCTGGGGCGCCGCACGTCGCCGCGCCTGTTCGTGAACGGCCGCGGCGGGGCGCTCTCGCGGGTCGGGTTCTGGAAGATCCTGAAGGGCCACGCGCGGGCGGCGGGCCTTCCGACCGGGGTCAGCCCGCACGTGCTCCGCCACTCGTTCGCGACGCACCTGCTCGATCGCGGTGCCGACCTCCGCGCGATCCAGCTCATGCTCGGCCACGCCGACCTGTCCACCACGCAGATCTACACGCACGTGCTCGAGGCGCGCATGCGCACGGTGTACGAGCGCTTCCACCCCCGGCGCTGAGCCGGTTTGACACCGTTCGGCGGCGGGACTAGTATCGGCCTTTCGACTCCTCACCATGGCGATCCAGTCCAAGTGGCAGCAGCTGCCCACCGAAGCGATCAATCCTGCGACGCTCGGCATCGACAAGGTCTCGCCCGCCGGCATCATCGACCTGATGCTCGACGAGGATCGCCGCATCATCGCCGCGGTCGCCCGCGAGAAGGAGCGGATCGCCCTCGGGGTCGACATGCTGGCCCAGGCCGTGCGGCGCGGCGGGCGGATCGTGTTCGTGGGGGCGGGCACGAGCGGCCGGCTCGGGGTGCTCGAGGCCGCCGAGATGCCGCCGTCCTTCAGCACGAGCCCCGAACTGGTGCAGGCGGTGATCGCGGGGGGCAACCGGGCGATCACCCGCGACGTCGAGGGGGCCGAGGACAACTACGAAGCGGGCGCCCGGGCTCTCGCGCGGCTGCGCCCCGGCTCGAAGGACGTCGTGATCGGCGTGTCGGCCAGCGGCATGACGCCGTTCGTGCGCGGCGCGCTGAGCCGCGCGCGCAAGGCGGCGGCCCGGATCATCTTCGTCACCTGCTTCCCCGGCACCGAGCTCCAGACCTACGTCGACCTCACGATCGCCCCCGCGGTGGGACCCGAGGTGATCGCCGGCTCGACGCGGCTCAAGGCGGGGACCGCGACGAAGATCGTCCTGAACATGCTCACCACGGGCGCCATGGTCCGGACGGGCAAGACCTACGGCAACCTGATGGTGGACCTGAAGACCGGCTCCGAGAAGATGAAGGACCGCGCCCGCCGGATCCTGACCTTCGTCAGCGGGGTCGACTACGAGGCCGCCGATCGCCTGCTGAAGCGGGCCCACTGGAACGTCAAGGCCGCCATCGTGATGCAGAAGACCGGGCTTCCCTTCCGCCAGGCGCTCTCCCAGCTGCGGCGGGCCGACAGCAGCGTGCGCGCGGCGATCGACGAGGACGTCGAGCCGCGCCTGCGCCAGTTGCTCGGCTCGCGCGGGGACGAAGGGGACAAAGAGAAGTAGGCCGGCCGCCGGATTCCCTTATGCGTTCCCTGCTCCGCCCAACTGGTCCCGCGCTCGCCGCGTGCCTCGCCGCCCTCCTCGTTGCCGGCGGCCGCGCGTCCGCGCCAGACGCGAAGCCCCCCGCCGAGGTCCGCGCGCTCTGGGTCGCCCGTACCTCGCTCACCACGCCGCGCGCCGTCGAGGAGATGGTGGCGTCGGCGCGCGCGGCCGGGTTCAACACGCTCCTCGTCCAGGTGCGCGGGCGCGGCGACGCGTACTTCGCCGAGGGGATGGAACCCCGCGCCGCATCCCTCGCGGCCCAGCCGGAATCCTTCGACCCGCTGGCCCACACCCTGGCGCTCGCCCGCCCGAATGGCTTGAGGGTGCACGCCTGGGTGAACGTCAACCTGGTGTCGAGCGCCGCGGACCTCCCCGCCTCCCGCGAGCACGTGATCTACCGCCATCCCGAGTGGCTGATGGTTCCGCGCGGGCTCGCACGCGACATGAGCCTGCTCAACCCGAAGAGCCTGCTCTACCTGGACAAGCTGGCCCGGTGGGTGCGGTCGGAGCCCGACGAGGTGGAAGGGCTCTACCTCTCCCCCATCCCGGCCGGCGCCGCCGACCGCACGGTTCAGGTCATCGCGGACCTGGTGACGCGATACCCTGTGGACGGCCTGCACCTCGACTACGTCCGCTTCCCCAACGGCGAGTTCGACTACAGCCGCGAGTCACTCGAGGCGTTCCGGGAATCGCTGCTCGCCAGGCTCGACGCCCGCGAGCGAGCGCGCCGGGAACGGGCGGTTGGCCGCGATCTGGTGGCGTGGGCCGAGACGAACCCGGCCGACTGGCAGGCGTTCAGGGTCGCGCGGCTGACCGCGCTCGTGTCGCGGGTGCGCGACAGCCTGCGCCGGCGCCGCCCGGAAGCCCTGCTGTCGGCGGCCGTCTATCCCGACGCGGCCCGGGCGACGTCGGATCGCCTGCAGGACTGGAGCGGCTGGATCGAGCGCGGGTTGCTGGACGTGGTGTGCCCGATGGCGTACGCCACCGACGCCGACACGTTCACCTCGCAGCTCACGGCGGCTCGCCGGGCCTCGCGCGATCTCCCCGTGTGGGCCGGCATTGGCGCGTACCGCCTCTCGACTGCGCAGACCGTCGAGAACATCCGGATCGCACGCCGGCTCGGCGCGTCGGGTGTGATCCTCTTCTCGTACGACAGCCTGGTCGCCTCCCCACAGGGCGCCGGCTACCTCTCGCAGGTCAGCCGCGCGGCCTTCGGGCGATGACCGGGTCGGCGTTCGGGCAGGCGGCGCGCGTGCTGGAACTCGCCGTCGGGCGGCGTGTGTTCCCGGGGGCCGCCGCGGAGGTTGGCGGCCCCGACGGTCCGCAATGGCGGTGCGCCACCGGCCGTCTCGCCTACGATCCCGACTCGGCCCCGGCCGCCCCTGACACCATCTACGACCTGGCGTCGCTCACGAAGGTCGTCTGCACGACGACGCTCGTGATGCGCCTTGCGGACGCCGGCCGCCTGTCACTCGACGCGCCGCTGGCGAGCCTGCTGGGCGCCTGGCGCGGCGGCGACCGCGAGAACGTGACGGTGCGCGACCTCCTGGCGCACGCCTCCGGTCTGCCCGCCTGGCTGCCGCTCTATGAAACCTGCGCCGGGCGCGAGATGTTCGAGCGCGCGATCGGCCGCGCGCCGCTGGCCTGCCCGCCGCGATCGGCCTCGGTGTACAGCGACCTCGGGTTCATCCTGCTCGGATTCGTGATCGAGGACCTGGCGGCGCCCGACCTGGCCGCGCAGTTCGAGTCGCTCCGCATGCGGGACCTCGGCTTCGTGATCCCGCCCGGCAGCCTCGCGCGCACGGCGCCAACACAGCGCGACGACTGGCGCGGACGGGTGCTGCGTGGCGAGGTGGACGACCGCAACGCGTACGCGCTGGGGGGCGTGGCCGGCCATGCGGGGCTGTTCGGGACGGCGGCCGCGGTCGGCGCCTTCGCGCAGCGGGTGCTGCGGGGGCTCGAGGGCGACCAGGCAGCGCTCGGGGTGGAGCCCCGCACCCTGCTCGACTTCACGACGCGCGTCCCGGTGCCGGGCAGCTCACGGGCCCTGGGTTGGGACACCATGCTCCCGACCTCCTCGTGCGGCGCGCGGCTGTCATCGCGGGCGTTCGGCCATACCGGCTTCACCGGTACGTCCCTCTGGATCGACCCCGGGCGGCGGCTGTACGCCGTGCTCCTCGCGAACCGCGTCCACCCGGCGCCGGGCGATCCGGCAGACATCCTCGCGGTGCGACAGGCGTTTCACGACGCGATCGTGCCCTGATATTCTCTACCTGGGGTCGCCGCCGCCGGGCTGCCGCTGGCCGGGAGTGGCACCGCTGGTTCCCGGGCGGCCGAAGCCGGGGCGGCCCGGCGTCTGGCCCGGCCTCATCCCCGGGCGGGGCTGGCCCGGGCCGAACATCGAGGGCGTGTAGACGAACTGCCACTCGTCGTAGCGGGTGCGGCCGTTGTAGGCCCGGATCGATTCCTCGGTGCTCTTGCTGGCGACGCCGATGACGCCGCCGCGCGGCCCGACCGTGCCCGTCGCACCGGGCGTGCGGACCGGGGCGCGGTTCGCGAAAGGCTGACCGGCGCGGAGGGGCCCGCGCTGCCGCCCGGACGGCTGCGGCCCCGTCGCCATCGGCTGCCCCATCGAGGCCTGGTACAGCACCTGGAACTCGCCGTCGGGGACCATCGGGTCCTTGTACTTCTTCCGCAGGAACTTCTGCTGGAGCAGCGTGTCGATGTCCGGGGGATAGGCGGCGGCGTACTTGCGCTGGAACAGCCCGATGGAGCGGGCGTACTGCCGGCCGCGGAAGATCAGCTCCTCTTCCTTCTCGCGCTGCACCATGTGCTGCCACACCGGCATCGCGACCATCATCATGACCGACATGACACCGATCGCGACGAGCAGCGCGGCCATCGCGTACCCCTGGTCGCGGCGCCCCACTTGACCCTGCAACTTCATGTGATTACACTGCTTGGCGACACTCCAATGATACCAGACCTGCGCCCGCACCGTGTCCCGGGGACGGCCCGCCGGCGTGGCGTGTGCCGGGCCGCCGCCCTCGTCCTGCTCTTGTCGGTGCTGGCGATCCAGGCCTGCGACAAGGTCGCGCTGGTGGCGCCCACCGGGACCACGATCACCCTCTACACAAACTCGCAGTTCCTGCCGGTGAACGGGTCCACCGACATCACGGCGAGCGTCATCGAGTCCAACGGGTACCCGGTGCAGAACGGCACCTCCGTCACCTTCACCACCTCCCTGGGCGCCGTCGAGCCGGCCGAGGCGAAGACCAAGGACGGCAAGGCCACCGTGAAGCTGCTCGCGGGCACGATTTCCGGGACCGCCGAGGTGAACGCGTTCTCCGGCTCCAGTGCCGCCAAGGCCACCGTGAAGATGATGATCGGGGCGGCGGCCGTCGGCCAGGTCCTCGTGTCCGTCTCGCCTCCCACCGTCCCCGCCACCGGTGGCGCGGTCCAGATCGTCGCCACCGTGCAGGACGCCGGCGGCAACGGCCTGGCGGGCGTCCCGGTGAACTTCACCACCGACTTCGGCACGTTGTCGCCCGATGTCGCGGTCAGCGACGCGAGCGGCCACGCGCGCGCGACGCTGAACACGTCGCAGAGCGCGACGGTCACCGCGACGGCCGGCGTGAAGAACGCCACCGCCAAGGTCACGGCGCTCGCCGTGCCGACGGTCACGATCGCGCCGCCCTCGACGACGCCGAGCGTCGGCGTGCCGGCGTCGTTCACCATCAACGTCACCGCCGGGGCCAACTCGAGCCCGATCACCAACGTGAGTGTCGACTTCGGGGAGGGTGGCCCGATCTCGCTGGGCGCCGTGAACGGCAGCGTCACGGTCACTCACACCTTCACGAGGTCGAGGACCTACACGATCACGGTCACGGCGAGGGATGCGAGCGGCGCGACGACCACCGCCTCGATCCCGATAGACGTCTTCGCGGCCGTGCCGTTCACGCTCGATGTGTCGGCCTCGTCCGGCCGGGTGAACGCGCCGATCACGATGACCGCGACGCCGCCCGTCGGGGCGCCGGTCATCTCGAGGTACGAATGGAACGTCGGCGGCCCCGTCGTCGGCGATGCCGACGGCGTCATCACCACCACCATCCCGACGGTGACGGTCGTTTACGCCACCATGCCGTGCACCTCGAGCACCTGCACCGTCCAGATCACGGTGACCGCGTACGGAATCGACGGGCGCCTCGGCTTCGGCAGCACGACGACGACGATCACGCCGTAGGAGCTTAGGAGCTAGGGGCTAGGAGCTAGGGGCTAGGAGCTAGGGGCTAGGAGCCAGGGGCTAGGAGCCAGGGGCTAGGAGCCAGGGGCTAGGAGCCAGGGGCTAGGAGCCAGGGGCTAGAAAGGGCCGGCGCGATGCGCCGGCCCTTCGTGTCTCCGTCGTTGATCACTGACCCATGGCCGCTGCCATCACCACTCGTTGTATTTCGTGCCGTCGAGCGCGGTGCCCTCGGCGCCGCTCTTGAGGTTGTAGATGCCGATCTCCGCGCTGGGGTTGGCGGGATCGGGGTCGGCGGGGATCGTCAGCCAGGTCTCGCGCGAGTCCGTAAAGGGATCGACCGGGACCTCGCGCATATAGCCGTCCGTGACGAGGGCCTCCAGGTCGGCGGGGTACTTTCCCTTGTCGGCGTAGTACTGGTCGATGGCGTCGCGCATCCGGAAGAGGTCGGTCTTGAGCACCGCCTCCCGGGACGTGGTGATGGAGTTGCGGTAGAGGACGACCGCCATGCCGGCCAGCACGGTGATCAGGGCCATCACCACCATCAGCTCGATCAGCGTGAAGCCGGCCGTGCGGCGCGACGCGTGCAGGCGCATGAACACCATGTCGGGCTACCAGTCGCTGTACTTCGTCCCGTCGAGGGCCGTCCCGCCGCTCCTCGTGTAGACGTCGAACACGTTCTGCCCGCCCCAGGAGGTGGAATCGGCCGAGTCCTGGTACGAACGCTTGCCCCAGTCGGTGCTCCTGGTCATCGGATCGAACGGAATCCGACGCAGGAATTTGAGCTTGCGGCCCGACGCGTCGTTGGCCATCGCGACCCCGTTTACAAGAGTCTCGAGGTCCGGCGGGTACCCCTCGGACCCGACCTTGACGTCCACCGAGCCGATCATCCCCTGGTCCACCGCGTCCTTGTACCGATCGATCGCGGTGCGCATCTCGCGCAGCGCGCGGTGCAGCTCCACCTCGCGCTGCCGCTGCATCGTCACCTTCGCCAGCGGCAGCACGGCCGCCGAGAGGATGAGGAGGAGCGCGCTGACGACCATCAGCTCGATGAAGCTGAAGCCCTCCCGTCGTCGCAGCGTCAACCGCCAGTGCGTGTCGTGCCTCCTGCTCACAATCACCCGGGGCCCACTCCCCCCCTTACCTGACGGTCACCGCCGCCGGTACGAAGTCGAGCCGAATCGGCCCGCCGGGGCCGCTCGCGACGCCGGCCGGCGTGAGGGCCGTCGAACCGGGCGCGACCGGCTCGAACATTACGGCCGCCAGCAACCCCGACCCGGTCGCGCCGACGACGTCGCCCGATCGGCTGAGCGTGATGTCCACGCGGCCCGACGCCGAGTCCACCTGCTGGGCGAAGGCGACGGTCACGTTGCCCTGGCGCATGAAGCTCCCCTCCTGGACACCCCGCACGCGGAGGATCCCGGGGTCGAAGGTCAGCGTCAGGCTCACGGTGGATGCGCGGTTGATGTTGGTCACGAGCAGCGGCACCGTGTAAGGGCCCCCGCCCACGCGGAATTCCCCACTCGGCGGCGTCACCGTCACCTGCGCCAAGGCCGCCTGTCCGGCACCCGACGGCTGTGCGGCCGGCGGGACGGCGGGCGGAGGCTCGACGGACGGTTCGGGCTGGGCCGCGGCCGGCGGGGCCACTGGCGGCGCCACGGGCGCCGGCGCCGGCGGCTGCATCACGGTGCCCGGGATGGGCGACGACCCGGGCGGCAGCACCGGCGTGCCCTGCGGCGTCGGCCGCCCGATCGCCGTTCCCGGCGTGGCGGCCGGCGGCGCCGGCTGAATCGCCGGCTGCTCCGCTGCGCCGCTCGGCTCGATGAGCGGCGGCGGCCCGCCGCCGAGGCTCGGGTTCTGGCTCGTGCCGATGTAGATCGGCGCCACGTCGTCGGCCGTCAGCCCGTGCGTCCGGATGATCCGCGGCGTCAGGAGCATGACGATGTCGGTCTGCGCGATCTGGTTGTCGTTGGACGAAAAGAGCTGCTTGAGGAGCGGCACGTGGATCGCGCCCGGGAACCCGCTCAGCGAGCGCCGCTCGTCGTCGCGGAGCAGGCCGGCCAGCAGGTTCGACTCGCCATCGCGCAGCCGCATCGTGGTCTTGACCTTCCGCGACCCGAACGAGGGAAGGCTCTGCCCCGCGATGTTGACGTCGCTCCCCTTCGTGCTGCTCTCCACCGTCAGGTCCAGGATGATGTCGTTGGTGTAGGTGACGCGGGGCGTCACCTCGACGTTCACCCCGACCGGGCGGTACTGGAACGAGGTCAGCGGGTTCACGGCGGTCCCCCCGCCGATGAGGGGGGTGAAGGTGGTGGACGGCACGGGGATCTCGTCGCCCAGGTTCGCGGTGAGCGTCTTGCCCTCCTGCCCGCGGAGCGACGGCTTCGCGATCAGCTTGCTCGACGAGTCGCTCTCGAGGAAGCGGATGATCCACGACGGGACCCCGACGTAGAAGTCGGCGGTATTGATCCCCTGCGAGATGCTGTTCAGGTTGAACAGGCCGCTCGGGCTCGCCGTGCCGGTCCCGGTGCCGCCGGTCCCGGTGCCGGTTCCCGACCCGCCCGGAACGCTCTCGGGCGAGAACACGCCGGAGATCGAATACTGCGAGAGGTTCAGCCCGTAGGCCTTCGCCCGGCTGCGGCTCACCTCGAGGATCTCGATGTCGATGACGACCTCGGCCCTCGGCTTGTCGTTGGCCTGGATGACGCGCTCGGCAATCGCCACCATCGCGGTGCTGCCCCGCATGGTGATCGTGTTGGCCGTCTTGTTGGCGGTCACCAGCGGCCGTGCGGCGACGCCCGTCCCCTGGAAGAGGCCGGTGAGCAGCGTCTGCAGCTCGGTGACGTCGGCGTTCGACACGTGGAAAACCTGGATCACCTGCTCCTCGTACGCGGCCCGCTTCTGCGGCTGGTCGGGGATGACCATGATCGTCCGGGGGTTCTGGACCTTGTAGAAGAAGCCGTTCGAGGACAGCACCAGGCCGAGCGCCTGCTCGAGCGTGACGCCGTCGAGCTCGATCGGGTTCTGCAGCCGGCGGTCCTGGAAGTCGCGCTCGTACAGGGTGTTGATGCCCGACGCCTGGCCGATGAAGTTGAGCACTTCCGACAGCATGATGCCGGCGACGAACTTGGCGCGGATCGGCTCGCGCGAGGCGGGGTTGAGCACCGTCTCCTGCTGCTGGCGGACCTTCTCGCGCAGCTGCTGGATCTGGGGAACCGGCCGCGCCGCCTCGAGTTTGTCGCGCAGCTCGCGCTCGAGCTCCATCGCCCGCGCCGCGGCGCGCGTGTTGGTCGAGTCGAACTCGGCGGCCCGGCGGAACTCGCGGATCGCGGCCTCCAGCTCCCCCTTGTCGTCGAAGGCGCGCGCGCGGTCCAGGTGATCCAGCGAGGCGGCGAGCTGGGCGCGCTCGAGCGCGATGCGGTACTCCGTGCGGCGCGGGTTGGCCTGGAACGCCTGCGTGTAGTAGCTCACGGCGGTGTCCCAGTCCCCGGCGCGCGCGGCCCGCTCGCCGCGGCTGTATGCCCTCGAAGCGCCGCAGCCGGCCAGCGTGATCAGCGCCACCGCCACCGCCGCAGCTTTCAAGAGGTTCACTCTCACGCGAAGCCTCCAATCCGTTCGCCGCCGTCCGCCGGTGCCCGACCCCGTGGTCGCCAATCCCCTGAACCCCGATCCCTGATCCCTATCCCGTCAACCTGATCACGCGGCGGCCGCTGCCGTCTGGGTACGACACCTCGATCGTCTCGACGTTGATCTTGACGATCAGGTACTGCCCGTCGACCACCTCGCCCTCGCGCCCGTACAGGATGTCACGGCCGTCGCTCAGCACGGCGACGGCCCGACCGCCGGCGTGCACGACGCCGATGAACTTCAAGGTGATCGGCGGCGGGGGCGGCGGCCCGGTCGGCAACGCTTCGACGGCGCGCGACTGCCGGCCGGGCGCGACGGGCGGCGGCGCCTCGGGCGGAGGGTCCGGCCGGTCGCGGAACAGGTTGCGCCCGCGGACGACCGGCGCGGCGCGCTGCGCGTCGAGCGCCTCGAGGTGCACGTCGGGCACGGTAGTGAGCTCGGCCGGGGACACGCCGCGCCGTGCCGGGCCCGGCCGGGCCTGGGACGCGGCGGAGGGCGCGCGGCGCGGCGAGACCTGGTACGCGATGACGGCGGCGAGCACCGCGAGGAGGCTCACGAGCAGGATCACCTGCCGCCTCGGCATGCTAGTCGCCATCGGGGTCGGCCCGGTAGTAGGTGGATAACTCGATCGAGAGCTGCAGGGCGTCCCCCTCCGTCGCACCCTGCGCCAGCGTCAGGTTGTCGATGACCACGAACGACGGCCCCGTTTCGAGCCGGTGGATGAACTGCCGGATGTCCTGGTAGTCCCCCTCGAGCGCGATGTCGATTCCCAGGCGGTCGAGCGAGGCGCCGCGCACGTGGTCGGCGGCCGCCACGCGCCGCGACAGCCGCAGGTTGGTGTCTCGCGCGAGCTGCGCCAGGCTCACGTAGGTCGCGCGCTGCGCGGCCGAGAGGCTGTCGGGAAGGACCTGCTCGTAGAAGGACTTCAGCTCCGCCTCGGCCTGCTGCGTGCCCTGCGCCACCGCGCGCACGCCGGAGAACTCGGCGGCCGCCGTCCGGCGCGACTGGTCCGCGGCGGCGGCGCGCGCGTCGGCGGCGGCCACGCGCCGCGACAACGGGCGGACCGCCGCGCCGTACAGCGCGAGGTTCATCACCAGGGCGACCGCCAGCGCGATCAGCGGCCGGCGCTCCTCCTTGAGCACGCGTTGCAGGACGCTCGTGCCGGCCATCAGCGTCCGCCCCCGCCGGCCTGCCCGCCCTGGGCCGGGGGCCCCGGCAGCGGACTGGAGTACCGCCCCTCGAGAAGCACCTCGAGCATCCCGTCCTCCTGCGTGTTCTCGGAGCGGGTGAACACGTCCTGGAACGAGCCGGTCCCCTGCAGGCTCTCGACGAACGACTCGACGTCCTCGGCGCGCCGCGCGAGCACGACCAGCTCGATCCGCAGCGGGCCGTCGCCCGAAACGGGCTTGATGGACCGGATGCGGACGCTGGCCGGCAGCGTGGTCTCGAGCTGGTTGAGCAGCCCCGTCCACGAGAAGACGCGCCGGTCGATCAGGGCATTGGCCTCGTGCGAGGCCTCGAGCACGGCCTCGAGCCGCACGCGGTCGATGCCGGCGCGGGCCTGCGCCGCGTCCTGCCGCAGGCGCGCCGCGGTCGCGTCGGACTGGCGGATGGTCGCGGCGAGCGTCGCGTCGCGGCGCGTCAGCGTGAAGAGCTGCCACGCGTTGAACACGGTGAAGGCCGCCACCAGGATGGCGACGGCGACGAGCGCGGCGCGGACGCGCCGGACGTCGTAGAACGGGCGGGTCGCGAGGTTGGTCCTCAGCATGGCGGCGTCACTCACGCGCCCCGCGGGCCAGCACGCCGAGCAGCGGCGTGACCGCCTGGAGCAAGCCGCGGTCGGGCGCGATCCGGTCGGCGAACCGCGCGACCCCCGAAGCGTCGAACGTCTGCGTCTTCACGCGCAGCCGCTCCTCCACCTGGCGGCGCACGGCGTCGAGGGACATCGAGCTGTCACCCTGCTCGGCGCCGCTGGCCGCGAGCAGCACGCGGGAGAACCCCGAACTGCCCCCCAGCCGGTCCTCGTAGTACATGGCCGTCTGGTGCACCAGGTCGGCCAGCGTCTCGTCGGTGCCTTCGGCTCGGTTCCGGAAGAATATCAAATCCCGGCCCCGCAGGATCGCGAGGCTGCCGTACTCGGGGCGTCACGTGGACCAGCAGCCAGTCGCCGTCCCCGGGCGCGCCCGCGGCGAGGACGGCGTTGACCAGGCTGAAGGTGGCCAGGTCGACGACCCCCGCTGTCGCCCCGGCGGCCTCGCAGGCGGCCTCGTACTCGCGCACGACCTCGCGCCGGGCGAGCGCGACGACGTACTCGCGGCCGCCGTCCGGGAAGGAGGCGCCGGGCGACCAGGTCACCTGCGCGTCCTCGAGGCGGAACGGGGCCGTCTTTCGGATGTGCCAGCGGATCAGCTGGTCGAGGTCGTCGGCGCGCGGCGGCACCTTTTCCAGACGCACGAGCGACACCTTCGCGGCGGTGTCGGGCACCACCAGCGAGACCCAGCGGGGCCGCCCCCCCAGCCGGTCGAGCACGGCGGCCACCGCGTCGGCGAGGGCGCGGGGGTTGGCCACGTTGACCGAGGTCAGCGACGGCGCGACGACGCCGGGCGCGAGCGGCTCGGTGGCGTGCCCGGCGATCACCGGGGAGCCGCCGTGGCGCGCGAGGGCCAGGCCCGAGACCGCCGCCGGGCCGAATCTCGATGGCCACCGACGGCGCGGTTTGGGAGAAGAGCGTGGGTGTCATTCGACGAAGGTCACCTTGTTGATCTCCCGCAGCGTGGTGACGCCCAGCATGACCCGCTCCACCGCGCACTCGCGCAGGAAGCGCATCCCCTCCTCGCGGGCGGCCTTCTTGATCTCCGAGGTCGGCCGCGCCGCCAGGATCAACTCGCGAATCCGGTCCGAGAGGTCCAGCAACTCGCAGATCGCCTGCCGCCCCTTGTAGCCGGTGCCGCCGCACTCGATGCACCCCTTGCCCTCGTGGAACACGTGCGTGTGCTCGAGCGCGGGGTCGAGGCCCGACTCCTCGAGCAACGCCCGCGTCACCTTCGCGGGCCGCTTGCAGTGCGTGCAGATCGTGCGCACGAGCCGCTGCGCCAGGACGCAGTTGAGCGCCGAGACGAACTGGTACGCCTCGACCCCCATGTTCAGGAAGCGGCCGAGCACGTCGAGGACGTTGTTGGCGTGGACGGTCGTGAACACCAGGTGCCCGGTCAGCGCCGACTGGATGGCGATCTGCGCCGTCTCCGGGTCGCGGATCTCGCCGACCATGATCTTGTCGGGGTCGTGCCGCAGGATCGAGCGGAGACCGCGGGCGAAGGTCAGCCCCTTCTTCTCGTTGATCGGGATCTGCGTGATGCCGCGCAGCTGGTACTCGACCGGGTCCTCGATGGTGATGATCTTGTCCTCGGGCGACTTGATCTCGGACAGGGCCGCGTAGAGCGTCGTCGTCTTGCCGCTGCCCGTCGGCCCCGTGACCAGGACCATCCCGTACGGCTCGGCGATGTACTTGCGGAACCGCTTCAGCTCGGACTCGGGGAAGCCGAGGATGTCGAGCCGCAGCTCGGAGAACTGCTCGCTGATCGATTCCTTGTCGAGGATGCGGATGACGGCGTCCTCGCCGTGCACGCTCGGCATGATCGACACGCGGAAGTCGATCGTCTTGCCGGGCACCCGCAGCTTGAACCGGCCGTCCTGCGGGACCCGCTTCTCGGCGATGTCGAGCTCGGCCATGACCTTGATGCGCGAGATGATCGCCCCGTGGAACTGCTTGGCGATCGGCCGCATGGCCGGCTGCAGCACGCCGTCGATCCGGTACTTCACGTACACCGCGTCGTCCTGCGTCTCGATGTGGATGTCGCTGGCGCGCCGCTGGATCGCGGTGAAGACGGTCGAGTCGACCAGCCTGATGACGGGGCTGATGTCGCTCGTCAGTTTCTCGACCGTCAGGCTGTCGTCGCCGTTGTCTTCCTCCTTCAGCAACTGCAGCTGGAAGCTCTCGGTCGCCTCCTCGAGGACGCGCTGCGAGCTCTCGCTCTTCTTGAGGATCGACTGGATCGACGACGGCGGCCCCGACCGTCACGCGGAGCGGCGCGCCGAGCAGCACGCTCAGCTCGTCGATCATCGGCAGGTCGCTCGGGTCGGACACCACGACGACGAGCGACCGCCCCTCGCGGTGGTGCGGCACGAACCCGTAGCGCAGCATCAGCTCCGCCGGGATCGCCCGGAACAGGTCGTGGTCGATCTGGAACTCCTCCAGGTCGACGAACTCCATGCCGTAGCGCTCCGCCAGGTGCCGCGCGCGGGCGAGCTCTTCGCCGCGGTCCTCGACGGCCGGCTCGGCGCCGTTCGCGTACAGGTTGGCGGCGGCCGCGCCGGGCGCGCCCCGCCGAGATCGTCGTGCCGCTTGTCTGCCCGTTCCCCGGGCCCCGTGGGTCCACTCGGTTCTCCGTCCTCAGCGCGGGCCGCCTCGGCCCGCGGTCCCCGCTCTCCGGCGGGCCGCTACTACCGAACCACCGACGACAGCTGGAACACCGGCATGTAGAGCGCGAGCAGGAGGGCCGCGATCACGATGCCCATGATCACCAGCAGCGCCGGCTCGATCATCGTGACGAAGCGCCCGAGGTCGGTCTCGATCTCCTCGTCGTAGAAGTCGGCCAGGCTGTTCAGCATTTCCTGCAGCGCGCCGGTCGCCTCGCCCACCTCCGCCATCTTGACCGCCACGTCGGGGAACACCCGCCGGCCGGCCAGCGCCCCCGCGAACGACTCGCCCTCGCGGACGCGCTGCCCGACGACCTCCATGGCGGCGGCCATGGAGCGGTTGCCGATCGACCGGGCGGCGATCTCGATGGCGTTCACCAGCGGGATGCCGCCGCCGAGCAGCGTGCCGAGCGTCCGCGCCAGTTGTGACGTCGCGAACTTGCGCGCGGTCGGCCCCACGCCCGGCAGCCGCAGCAGCAACGCGTCGAACCGCTCGCGCTGCCCCGGGCGGCGCAGCCACGCGGCCACGGCCGCGGCGAACGCCGCCCCGCCCAGCACGATCAGCAGCGCCTCGCGCCGCACGAACCGCCGACACCGAAACGATGACCCGCGTGATCAGCGGCAGCTCGCGGTCGAAGGTCGAGTAGAAGTCGGCGAAGGCGGGGACCACCTTCAGCACGATGATCGAGACGATCACCACGGCGAGCGACGAGCAGGATCGCGGGGTAGACGAGCGCCGAGACCGTGCGGCGCTTGACGCCCGACACGATCTTCACGTAGGCGACGTAGCGCCGCAGCACCTGCTCGAGCGAGCCGCTCTTCTCCCCCGCCATCAGCGAGGCCGTGTAGACGGTCGGAAACAACGGTCGCCGTGCGCCGCGAACGCCTCCGACAGCGCCGAACCCGCCCGAACCCGGTCGTAGATGTCGTCGAGAACGGCCCGGAACAGCGGCTGCTGGACGCGTTGCCGCAGGATGTCGAGCGACTGGACCAGCGGCATCCCGGCCTTCAGCAGCGTCGCCAGTTCCTGGTTGAAGACCAGGAACTCGCGCACCGGCACGCGCCGCCGCGAGCGCACCCGTGGCGCGATCGCCGCCAGCGCGCGGCGCGGCCGAAGCGAGAGGACGCACAGGCCCTTCTGCTCGAGCTCGTGTCGCAGCTGCGCTTCGCTGTCGGCGACGAAGACCCCCTCGGTAATCTCGCCGCCCGGCGTCGAGAGCCTACAGCGGAATTCCATCGCAAGCTATTGTCCGGCCACAGATTATCGAGTGCGTAACCGAGTGATTATAACAACATTCCTGACACGCCGGACGAGGTAGACGTCCCCCGGCCGCGGAACGACGTGCGACCTAGCGCGTGCCCGCCTGGAACAGGCGGAGCACCTGGCGGACGTAGTTCTGCGTCTCGGCGTAGGGCGGGATGCCCCGGAAGCGCGCCACCGCAGCCTCGCCGGCGTTGTAGGCCGCCAGGGCCAGCGACAGCTCGAAACGGTCCAGCAGCGACTTCAGGTGCCGCGTGCCGGCGTTGATGTTGTCGGTCGGGTCGTAGGGGTCGCGGACGGCGTACCGCTGAGCGGTCTCCGGCATCAGCTGCATCAGCCCCATCGCCCCCTTGCGCGAGCGAGCGCCGGGCCGGTACGCCGACTCGACCCGGATGACCGCGTCGACCAGCTTCGCGTCCACCCCTTCGCGGGCCGCCGCGGCGTCGACCAGATCGCGGTAGGGGGCCGGGAGGGGATCGGGCGTCGCCACCGGCTCCGGGTACGGCAGCTCGTCGGGGGCGATGCGCTCGACAATCGAGGCGGAGCAAACCACTTCCGCGCCCGAGCGCAGCAGCAGCACGAGCGAGTCCCCCTCCACGCGGTGGGCCTTGACCGACAGGGTGCGGCCCGACGTGAAGAACACCAGCTCGGCCGAGGCCACGGCGGCCGCGGCGTGCAGGACCGTCAGTACCAGCAGCACCCGCCATACCGGGCGCCCGACGTGAGGCATCGCGGCCCCCGATGCGGCTACCGCGCCTCCACGAACGCGTGGAACACGCGGATGCCGAGTTCCCGGGTGTCCTTCTGCGCGCCGGCGGTCACGACCGCCGGGACGAAGGTCTGGTCCACGGAAATCGTCAACGACACCTTCTCCTCGGTCCCCAGCTGCGCCGCGGTGACCGGGACCTGCTTGACCTCCTGGGCCTCGCCCAGCTGGAAGCTCGCCACCGGCTGCCCCCCGGAGGCGATGCCCACCACCTGCGGAGCCGGCAGGAGGCGCGTCCGGCCGTCCACGTCCAGGAACAGGACGATGTCGCGCCCCGGATTCCTGAACGCCAGGGTGGCTTGCTTCTTCGTCCAGTGCCACTCGTTCCCGGCGCTGTCGTTCGCCATCTCCCCCTGGTGCCAGCCGTCCTTGAAGGTCACGTAGATGTTCTCGGTCTGCGGCAGGACCTGCAGCGTGGCGGCCCGGTAGGCCCGCTGCCCCTGGTCGGAGCCGCCCAGCCGCAGCCGCCGGCCGTCCCGCGCGTAGAGCCCCACGTCGAGAGCCGCGTCGCCCACGTAGGGATAGACGGGGACGAACAGCAGCCGGGTGTACTTGATGGTCTGCCCCGGCTTCCACTGCGAGGTCGGCGTCGGCGGATGGTGGTCGTCGGTCCACATCAGCTCGCCATCGGCGTCCACGAAGTGGGAGAAGACCAGGTAGTCCTGATCGAACCCGGCGCCTTCGGCCACCTTGAACTCGTAGGTGACCTGGAGCGGGCTGCCGAGCGGGACCCGGCCATGGTTGAGCGTGACCCGGGGGGTGGCAACCGCCGGCTCGCGGCTGTCGGCGGAGCGGCCGCAGGCAGAGGCAGACACGACGAGGGCCGCGACGAGCAGCCCCTGGCAAACAGAGATCTTCATAGCAGCGGAATCCGATGCGAGCGCACGATGCTGAACGGCGAGTATAGCGTACCGCGGGCGGCACGGCCATATTGTTGAGGTGGCTGGGGTTACGAGCCAATCCGTTGACCCGTCCGTCTCGGCCGTGCTATCGTCCAACCTGAGCGGCTCGCCCGGCGGGCCGTTCCGCGGCGCCACGTGCGCCGCCTCGCCTGGTCCCGCGGTCCGGGCGTTTCGAGGCGTGCTCCCACACGCCCGGGCGGAACTCTCGTTCGGCCTGCCTGCCCCCAGGCGACCGAACCTGTGGGGAGTGCGAATGATTCCACGATCGATGGGCCTTGGCCCGGCACTGGCGATCGCCGCGGGCGTTCTCGCCGGGTGCGGGTCGGGGCTCCAGACGAAGCCTCCCGCCGTCGCCCCCGCCGTTCCCGCCGCGGCCGTCCAGGCCCCGGCGTCCGCTGCCCAGCTCCGGGCTCAGGACCCCGTGCTGGCGCTGATTGCCGCCTCCCAGCGCCACTTCGAGGCCGGGCAGCAGGAACTGAGCATCGGGCACCTCGACCAGGCCCGCGCCGAGTTCAACCAGGCGCTCGACGTGCTGTTGCGGTCCCCGTACGGCGCCCGGTCCGAGCCCCGCCTCCGCGAGCACTTCGACCGGCTGGTGGATCGGATCAGCACCTACGAGGTCACGGCCCTGGCGCAGGGCGACGGCTTCACGTGAGCGCGCGTCCGAGCCGGCGTCGATCGACGCCCTGCTCGAGCTGTCCACCGAGGTGCCGGACGCCCCCGCCCCGTCGGCCGCGGTCAGCCGGCAGGTGGCGTCGGACCTCGAGGCCACCGTGCACGACGTCGAAATCCCGCAGAACGCCCGCGTGCTCGCCTACGTCGAGCTGTTCCAGGGCAGGCTGCGCGACTGGATCGCGACGGGACTCGAGCGCGGAGCGCGCTACCTCCCGATGATCCAGGACGTGTTCCGGGCCGAGGGGCTCCCGCTCGACCTCGCGTACGTGCCGCTCATCGAGAGCGCGTTCAAGCCGAACGCCGTGTCGCGAGCCAAGGCCCGGGGCGTGTGGCAGTTCATGGCCGGCACCGCGATGGAGCACGGCCTCAAGCGCGACTGGTACGTGGACGAGCGGTCGGACCCGGAGAAGTCCACCCGCGCGGCGGCGAAGTACCTGCGGACGCTCGTTCGGACGTTCGACGGCGACTGGCACCTGGCGCTCGCCTCGTACAACGGCGGCCCCGGGCGGGTGCAGCGGGCCATGAGGCGGTACAACAGGGACGACTTCTGGTCGCTCGCCGCGCAACCCCGGGCGCTGCCGCGCGAGACCCGCGAGTACGTCCCGATGATCCTGGCCGCGATCGTCATCGCCCGAAACCCCGCCGAGTACGGCTTCGCCGCGTTGACGACCGACCCGCCGGTCCCGCACGAGACGGTCCGCGTGGGCCGGCCGGTCGATCTGCGCCGCGTGGCGGAGTGGGTCGGGACCTCGGCAGAGGCCATCCAGGAGCTGAACCCGGAACTGCGGCGGTGGACCACGCCCGTCCGGAACCCGGACTACGAGCTGAAGGTGCCGGTCGGCACCGCCGGGGCGCTGCGGGTACGGCTCGAGGGGACCGACGCCGCCGAGATGACCGCCCTGCAGTGGTACACGGTCCGCCGAGGCGAGACGCTGGCCAGCATCTCGCGGAAGATGCGGCGTCAGCCGCGCCAACCTGGCCGAGGCCAACTACCTTTCGACGCGGGCGCACGTCTCGGCCGGACAGAAGCTGATCATCCCGGTCGGCGCCCACCCTGCTCTTCGCCGCCAACGCCGAGCGGCCGGTCCCGGTTGCCGCCTCCCGATCGATCGTGCCGCCCGACGCGGTCCCGGCCACGGCCCCTGCCTCTGAGGCGGGGGCGAATCGCGTTCGCCTGGTCTACCACGTGAAGCGCGGCGACACGCTTTCGTCGGTGGCCCGCCTGTTTCGGACCACCGTCTCGGCGATCAAGCACTGGAACGGGCTGCGCTCCGACCGTCTGAGAGCCGGCGCGCGCCTGACGGTCTTCGCCGCCCGGCAGGGGAAACCGTAGAACGGCACGGGGGGGCGGCACCGCAGAAGCTGCCGCCTCCTGCCCCGACCGGGTCGCGGCTTCTGCCTCCCTTCCCGGCCCCCTCCCCAGATCCCACGTGATTCCGCCCATTCTGCGGGCTCGCTCTGGGTCGCGGCTTGCAGTGCGCCCCATCGTGCTCGCCAGCCTCCGCACCGCGGCCGTGGTCGGGCTGGACGTGTTCCCGGTCCGGGTAGAGGTGGACGTCACCTTCGGCCTCCCCGCCTTCACGATGGTCGGCCTCCCCGATCCGAGCGTGCGCGAGAGCCGCGACCGCGTCCGCAGCGCCATCCGCAACTCCGGGTTCGAGTTTCCGCCATTCCGCATCACGGTCAACCTCGCCCCCGCCGACGTCCGGAAGGCGGGGTCGTCCTTCGACCTGCCAATCGCCCTGGGCATCCTCGCGGCGTCGGGCGTCGTCGTCAGGCGCCACGTGCACGACATCGTGCTCGTGGGGGAACTGTCGCTCGACGGGGCGATCCAGGCGACCCGCGGGGTGCTGCCAGTGGCCGTGGCGGCGCGGCGCCAGGGGGTCGGCACAATCGTGCTCCCCTCGGCGAACGCGGCCGAGGCGTCGGTCGTCGAGCCGCTCGACGTCATCCCGGTGTCGTCGCTCGCGGAGGCCGTGCAGGCGATCGACGATCCGGCCTCGGTGCCGCGTTGGCCGAGGGCCCTCCCCAGCGCGCGACCAGAGGAGCCGGCGTTGGACCTTGGCGAGGTACGCGGCCAGTCGCTCGCCCGCCGCGCGGTCGAGGTGGCCGCCGCCGGCGGGCACAACCTGCTGATGGTCGGCCCGCCGGGAGCCGGCAAGACGATGCTGGCCCGGCGCGTGCCGGGCATCCTGCCGCCGCTGTCGTTCGACGAGTCGCTCGAGAGCACGGCCATCCACTCGGTCTGCGGCCTGCTGCCGCCCGGCTGCGGCCTGCTCGCCGACCGTCCGTTTCGCGCGCCGCACCACACGATCTCCGAGGTGGCCCTGGTCGGCGGCGGGTCGCTGCCCCGGCCCGGCGAGATTTCGCTCGCCCACAACGGCGTGCTCTTCCTCGACGAGATGCCGGAGTTCGACCGTCGCGTGCTCGAAGTGCTGCGCCAGCCGCTCGAGGATGGGTGCGTGACGATCGCCCGCGCCGCGCGGACGGCCAGGTTTCCCGCGCGCTTCATGCTGATCGCGGCGATGAACCCGTGCCCGTGCGGATACCTCGGCGACCCGGTGCGCGCGTGCCGCTGCACGCCGGTCGAGGTCGAGCGCTACCGCGGCCGGCTCTCCGGCCCGCTGCGCGACCGCATCGACCTCGTGCTCGAGGTGCCGGCGGTACCGGCCGCGCTGCTCGCCGACGACGGCGCCGGCGAGCCGTCGTCCTCGGTGCGCGAGCGGGTGGTGGCCGCCCGCGGCCGCCAGGAGGCGCGCCGCGCGGACACGGGCGTGCGCCTCAACGCGGCGCTGCAGGGGCGCGCCGTGTGGCGGCACTGCCGCCCCGACGCCACCGGGCGGCGCCTGCTCGAGCGCGCCGTCGAGCGCCTCGGCCTGAGCGCGCGCGCCTACCACCGCGTGCTCAAGGTCGCACGGACAATCGCCGACCTGGGCGGCATCGCCGCGCCGGGTGAAGACGAGGTCGCCGAGGCCCTCCAGTACCGCGTCGAGGACGCGCGCGTGCTCAGCCGTTAGCCGACACTTTCACCTTCCTTTCCCTGTTCGAGAATATTCCCGTTTCGCGGCTCAGGTCCGCTGTGATAGTGTTCGGGCTTCGTTCTTGGGGCAGCTGGACCGGCTGATCCAGCTGAACCACCTGTGGATTTCGAGCAAGGAGCACGGCAGCCCAGTGCCTCGACGCTACATCCTGATGGTCGTAGACCCCGCCACGGGCGAGGAGCGCCGCTTCACGATTTACGCGCGCCGCGCGTTGATCCTCGCAGGCCTGCTCGTCACCCTCCCCATCCTCGCGGGCCTCGCCGTTCGCTGGAGCGCGCTCGCCGAAACCGCCGCGCTGCGCGCGACGGCCGCCACCCTGCAGGCCGAGAACGACAGCTTCCGCGGGATGACGCGGGCACTCACCGACCAGCTCGACGGCGTGCAGTCGGCCGTCGCGCAGCTCAGCGTCGACTCGAGGCTCGATCCCGATTCGGCGCGCGCCCTCGCGCGGCTGCCGGCGTCGGTGCGCACGGGGGCGATGGGCGGCAGCGCGATCAGTACCGCCGATCGCGCGGTCGGTCCTGGCCCCGACCCTCGCGTCGCCGGAGGACACGTTCGGCATGCTGCGCGAGGTGCTGGGCCGGCTGGGCAGCCGTCTCGATCTCGTCCGGAACGACGTGCAGCGGCGGGCCGCCCTCGTGGCATCGACTCCTTCGGTCTGGCCGTCGGAAGGCGCCCTCTCGGCGGGCTATGGCGCCCGCATCGACCCGTTCCGCGGCGACCTGGCGCACCACTCGGGGATCGACATCTCCGCCCCGAGGGGGCAGCCGGTCCACGCGACGGCGGCCGGCACGGTGATCTCGGCGGGGTGGAACGGCGACTACGGCAAGATGGTGGTGATCGACCACGGGTTCGGCCTGGTCACCCGCTACGGCCACCTGCAGGACTTCTCGGTGAAGCCGGGAGACAAGGTGGCGCGGCTGCAGCCGATCGGCCGCATCGGCACGACGGGCCGCGCGACGGGCCCCCACCTGCACTACGAGCTGCTGGTCAACGGCCAGATGACCAACCCGCTTCGCCTGCTCACGGCGCCGCGCTAGCCCCTTCCGGCGCCACCGGCGCGGCACCATCAGTTGACGGTGTCCCCCCCCTCCCCTACAATCGTGTGATACCCCCGTCTGCATCGCAGCTCTCCTTACATGCTAGGTGTGCTCCTCGCCAAGGTCATCGGCACCCAGAACGAACGCGAACTCAAGCGAATCGCGCCGCTGGTCGCCGCCGTCAACTCGTTCGACGCCGCGACGCGCGCCCTGGGCGACGAGCCGCTCCGGGCGAAGACCGTCGAGTTCCGCCAGCGGCTGGCCGCCGGCGAGTCGGTTGACGACCTCCTTCCCGAGGCATTCGCCGTCGTCCGTGAGGCCGGCCGCCGCACGCTCAACATGCGGCACTTCGACGTGCAGCTCATCGGCGGCATCGTGCTGCACCAGGGTCGAATCGCGGAGATGAAGACCGGCGAGGGGAAGACGCTGGTCGCGACGCTGCCTGCCTACTTGAACGCCCTGGGGGGCAAGGGCGTGCACGTCGTCACGGTCAACGACTACCTCGCCCGCCGCGACTCGGAGTGGATGGGGCGGATCTACCGATTCCTGGGCCTCACCGTCGGCGTGGTCCAGCACGAGCTGACCGACGTCGAGCGCCAGGTCGCCTACGGCTGCGACATCACCTACGGCACGAACAACGAGTTCGGCTTCGACTACCTCCGCGACAACATGAAGTTCGACCTCGCGCACTACGTGCAGCGGGGCCACCACTTCGCGATCGTCGACGAGGTGGACAGCATCCTCATCGACGAAGCCCGGACGCCCCTGATCATCTCCGGCCCGGCCGAGGAGTCCACCGAGCTGTACTACGAAGTGGATCGCCTGATCCCGCGCCTCAAGGCGGGGGCGGTCACGCGGGGCGACACCAAGGCCGAGGAGCGCGAGGCGCTCGAGGCGACGGGCGACTACCTCGTCGACGAGAAGCACAAGACCGTGACGCTCACCGAGAGCGGCATGGCCAAGGCCGAGAAGATGCTGGGGGCGCGGCTCCAGCCCGGCGGCCTGTACGACCCGGCGAACATGCCGCTCCTCCACCACGTGAACCAGGCGCTGCGCGCCCACACCCTGTTCCACCGGGACGTGGACTACATGGTGAAGGACGGCCAGGTCGTCATCGTGGACGAGTTCACGGGCCGGCTGATGCCGGGCCGGCGCTGGAGCGACGGGCTGCACCAGGCGGTCGAGGCGAAGGAGAAGGTGAAGATCGAGCGCGAGAACCAGACGCTCGCGACGATCACCTTCCAGAACTACTTCCGGAAGTACGCGAAGCTCTCGGGCATGACGGGGACGGCCGAGACCGAGGCCGAGGAGTTCGGCAAGATCTACAAGCTCGACGTGATGGTGATCCCGCCCAACAAGCCGCTGCGGCGGCTCGAGGAGCCGGACCTCATCTACCGGACCGCGCCCGAGAAGCTCGACGCGATCGTCGCGGACGTCGTCGAGAAGCAGGCGTCGGGGCGCCCGGTGCTGGTCGGCACGATCTCGATCGAGAAGTCCGAGCGGCTGTCGACGATGCTCAAGCGGCGCGGCGTCAAGCACGTGGTGCTGAACGCGAAGTACCACGCGCAGGAGGCCGAGATCGTCGCGCAGGCGGGGCGGCAGAGCACCGTCACGATCGCCACCAACATGGCCGGCCGCGGGACCGACATCCTGCTCGGCGGCAACCCCGAGTTCATGGCCCGCCAGCAGTGCCTCGCCGACCAGCTCTCCGAGAAGCTGCCCAGGGGCCAGGAGCGCTTCGTCGACGACGAGGAGAACGTCTACTTCTACCACATCGACCACTTCTACCGGGTCGGGCGGAAGGACTGGGAGCGGATCTTCCGGCACTACAAGGGTCTGACCGACGCCGAGCACGAAGAGGTCGTCCGCCTCGGCGGCCTGCACATCATCGGGACCGAGCGCCACGAGGCGCGCCGCATCGACAACCAGCTCCGCGGCCGCGCCGGCCGGCAGGGCGACCCCGGGTCGTCGCGCTTCTACCTCTCGCTCGAAGACGACCTGATGCGGATCTTCGGGTCGGACCGGATCGCCGGGTTGATGCAGCGTCTCGGGATGGAGGAGGGCGTCCCGATCGAGCACGGGATGGTCACCAAGGCCATCGAGCGGGCGCAGCGCCAGGTCGAGGCGCAGAACTTCTCCGTCCGCAAGCACCTCCTCGAGTACGACGACGTGATGAACAAGCAGCGGGAGAGCGTCTACTCGCTGCGCCGCGAGCTGCTCGATGGGCAGGTGCACATGGAAGCGGAGCGGGTCGTCGACACCCGCGAGTACCTGCGCGACCTCGCGGCGGAGTTGCTCGACGCCACGCTCGACATCTACTGCCCGCCGAAGATCGATCGGGGTGACTGGGACCTCGAGGCGGTGCGGCGCGAGCTGAGCCGCCTCTTCGGCCTCGACGCCGCCGACTACGCGATGGTCGGCCTCGACGGGGACAAGCCCCTCGACGAGATGCAGGACGCACTCTGGGATCGGATCGAGAA
The DNA here is from genome assembly GCA_963813585.1 of uncultured Acidobacteriota bacterium. Taxonomy (GTDB): domain Bacteria; phylum Acidobacteriota; class Vicinamibacteria; order Vicinamibacterales; family Fen-181; genus JARKSS01. The sequence continues at coordinate 3,137,175 of CAWEZL010000001.1, read as the reverse complement.
GCGGTACGTCGAGAAGGAGCAGGTGGTCCAGCCCGAGCTGCTGCGCCGGGTCGAGCGCGACATCATGCTCCAGATCGTGGACGTGCAGTGGAAGGACCACCTCTACAGCCTGGACCACCTCAAGGAGGGGATCGGCCTGCGCGGCTACGGCCAGCGCGATCCCCTGGTGGAATACAAGAAGGAGAGCTACGAGCTCTTCCAGGCGATGAAGGACCGGATCGACGAGGAGATGGTCCGCTACCTGTGGTGGCTCCGCCCGGTCGCCGACGAGGTGCCGCTCCGGCGCCCGGCGCGCCGCGCGGCTCCCGTGACGACCAACGCCCCGTCTCAGGCGTCGGTGTTCGCGTCGGCCCCGGCGGGCGGCGCCCCGGCCCCGGCGCGCACGGGCGGCGACGACGTGATCAAGACGGTCCGCCGCGACGAGCCCAAGGTCGGCCGGAACGATCCGTGCCCTTGCGGCAGCGGCAAGAAGTACAAGAAGTGCCACGGGGCGGCCGCATAGCCCGTTTGCCCCCGGTTCCCGAGGAGTGACGATGGACGCGAAGACGGCCACCCCCGAGATGCTCCGGGCCGGAGGCGAGCTGCCGACGGCGCTCACCTTCGACGACGTGCTGCTGGTGCCACGCCGATCGCAGGTCCTGCCCATGGGCGTGGACGTCACGACCCGCCTGACCCGGCACATCGCGCTGAACGTGCCGATCCTCAGCGCCGCCATGGATACGGTCACCGAGTCCGCCCTCGCGATCGCGATGGCCCAGCACGGCGGCCTCGGCGTCATCCACAAGAACCTGTCGGTCGACGAGCAGGCGACAGAGGTCGACCGGGTGAAGCGGTCGGAGAGCGGCATGATCGTCAACCCGATCACCCTCGCCCCCGCGAACCGCATCTACGAGGCGCTCGCGCTGATGCGGAAATACCGCATCTCCGGCGTGCCGATCACCGAGGACGGCAGCAAGGAGGGGCGGCTCGTCGGGATCCTCACCAACCGCGACCTCCGGTTCGAGACCAACGTCGATCGCCCGATCGCCGACGTGATGACGCACGAGCAGCTCATCACGGTGCCGGTCGGCACGACCCTCGACCAGGCGCGCGAGATCCTCCACGTCCACAAGATCGAGAAGCTCCTGGTCGTCGATCAGCAGTTCCGCCTGAAGGGGCTGATCACGGTCAAGGACATCCAGAAGGTCATCAAGTACCCGGCGGCCTGCAAGGACGAGCTGGGCCGCCTCCGGGTCGGCGCGGCCATCGGCACCGGCAAGGACGCGATGGACCGCGCCCGCGCGCTCGCCGACGCCCACGTCGACGTCCTCGTGGTGGACACGGCACACGGGCACTCCCAGAAGGTCATGGACGTCGTCGAGACGATCCGGCAGAAGTTCCCCGACCTCGACCTGGTCGCCGGCAACGTGGCCACCGCGGAGGCGACCGAGGACTTGATCGCCCGCGGCGTGGACGCGGTGAAGGTGGGCATCGGCGCCGGCTCCATCTGCACGACGCGGGTCATCGCCGGCATCGGCGTGCCGATGATCACGGCCGTGCTCGACTGCGCGCGGGCCGCCGCGGCGCACGACATCCCGATCATTGCCGACGGCGGCATCCGCTTCTCCGGCGACATCACCAAGGCGATCGCCTGCGGCGCCAGCTCGGTGATGATCGGCAGCCTCTTCGCGGGCACCAACGAGAGCCCCGGCGAGGTCGTGCTCTACCAGGGCCGCAGCTTCAAGGAGTACCGCGGCATGGGCTCGATCGGTGCCATGCGGCGCGGGAGCCGCGACCGCTATTTCCAGGACGAGTTCGACCTCGAAGGGCCCCAGGAGTCGGGCGAGAAGCTGGTCCCCGAGGGCATCGAGGGGCGCGTCGCCTACAAGGGAACCGTCGCGGCGATGATCCACCAGCTGGTCGGCGGGTTGCGCGCCGGAATGGGGTACTGCGGCTGCGGGTCGATCCCCGCGCTGCAGGCGGAGGCGCGGCTCGTTCGCATCACGCCGGCCGGCATGCGCGAGAGCCACGTGCACGACGTGGTCATCACAAAGGAAGCGCCGAACTACCGGTCGGAATAGGGATCAGGGATCAGGCGATCGTGATCTCCCGCCGGTCCTGACCCAGGTCGGTGATCGTGACCGCCACGGCCCCCGGGATCGGCTCCCTCAGCTTCTCGGCCCACTCGATCGCCACGACACCCCCGCCCGAAACCAGCTCGTCCAGCCCCAGGTCGTCCGCTTCCCCACCCTCCAGGCGGTACAGGTCGACGTGATACAGGGTCGCGCGGTCGCCGCGGTACTCCTGCACGAGCGTGAAGGTGGGGCTGCTGACCTCGTCGGGATCGATCCCGAGCCCGGCCGCCATTCCCCGGACGAACGCCGTCTTCCCCGCGCCCAGGTCGCCGGTCAGCAGGACCACCGCGTTCGGCGGCAGGCCGGCCGCCAACGCGGCCGCCAGCGCCGCCGTCTCGTCCTCCGAGACCGTGACCGCGACGCGGGGGCCGGTCATTTCGCGTCCGCGCGGCGCCGCTCACCGGTCAACTCCAGGACCGCGTCCCCCAGGCGCATCACGACGTCCTGCGCCGTCATCGCCACCTGGCCCTCGTCGCCGGCTGCCAGGTCACCGGCGGCCCCGTGCAGGTACACGCCCAGCCGGCACGCCGCCTCGGCGTCGTGCAACTGCGCCAGCCAGGCGGCGATCACACCGGTCAGCACGTCCCCGGTTCCGCCCGTCGCCATGCCCGGGTTGCCCGTCGGATTGATGAAGACGGTCCCGGTGGGTGTGGCCACCAGCGTGCGGTGCCCCTTCAAGACCACGTGGAGCCCGCGCGTGGTCGCGAGGTTCCGGGCAGACTCGATCCGGTTGGCCTGCACCTCGGCGATCGAGAGTCCGAGCAGGCGAGCCATCTCGCCGGGGTGCGGCGTGACGATCACGATCTGGCCGTCTCGAGCCGCCAGGCGGCCGGGGTCGCCGGCCAGCACGTTCAGGGCATCGGCATCCAGCACGAGCGGCACGGCCGCCCGTTCCAGCAGCCCGATGACGAGCCCTCGCACGTCCTCGCCTGTGCCCAGGCCCGGACCCGCCGCGATCACGTTCCACGGCCCGTCGAGCACGCGATCGAGCGACGCCGCGCCGGCGCCCCCCTCCGCGGTCTCGGGCAGCGGGACGGTCATGCACTCGGCGCCGAGCGCGGCCACGATCGGCAGGCACGACACCGGCGTGGCCACGGTGACGAGGCCCGCGCCCGACCGCAGCGCGCCACTCGCGGCCAGGTGAGCCGCCCCCGCTCTTGCCGCGCGAGCCCGCCACCACGAGCACGTGGCCGTAGTCCCCCTTGTGACCGCCGGCCTCGCGGCCAGGGACCAGGCCGCGCAGGCCCTCGCGGGTGAGCACCTCGACGCGCGGCCCCTCGAGCGCGTCGATCACCTGCCGGGGGATCCCGATGTCGACGATCACCAGTTCCCCGGCGTGAGCCCGAGCGGGCGGCAGGACCAGCGGCAGCTTCGGGGCGGCGAGGGTGACGGTGAGGTCGGCCTCGACCGCCGGGCCGATGATCTCGTTGGTGTCGGCCGAGAGGCCGCTCGGGAGGTCCACCGACACGACCGCCGCGCCGAGACCGTTCAGGTCGGCCACCACCGTCTCGTAGAGGCCGCTCAGCGGCGCCTTGAGCCCCGTGCCGAACATCGCGTCCACCACGAGATCGCAGTCCTCCAGCTCGGACGCGTGCAGCTCCCAGGCCTCCTCGCCGGGCACCTCGACGACCGGCGACCCGAGGCGCCCCAGGATCTCGAGGTTGACGCGCGCGTCGCCCCGCACGTCGGCGAGGGCGCCGAGCACGAAGACGCTGACGTCCACACCGCGCTGCCCCAGTACGCGGGCGATCACGAAGCCGTCTCCGCCGTTGTTGCCGCGGCCCGCCAGCACCGCCACGCGGAGCGAGGACAGCTGCTCGAAGGCCGCCTGCATGGCGCTCACGACCTGGCGGCCGGCGTTCTCCATCAACACCAGCGAGGAGATGCCGATCTCTTCGATGGTGCGCCGGTCGGCCTCCCGCATCTGGTCCGCGCTCAGCACTCTCATGGTCGTTTCTGGAAGTTGCGCAGCGTGACCCGCGTGGTCGCCGAGCCGGGCAGGCCGCTGGCCCGCCAGGTCAACGTGAAGCTGCCGCTCATCGACAGGTTGTCGGTGGTCTTCGACTCCCACGACGAGATGGTGGTCGTCACGCCCCCTCGGAAGACGTTGCCCTCGAGCGCCAGGGTGCCGTCGGTCGCGATGTTCCCGGTCACCGTGCCCGTCGCGTCCTCCTGCAGCGTCCAGCTGCCGCTGACCGCGCTCCGTGTCTGGACCAGGTCGAGGCGCGCGGGGAGCGCGGGCAAGGCCTGGATTTGGCGGCACCACTGCGCCTGGAAGCCGCCGGTCACCGAACACGAGGCGACGACAAAGTCCCCCGTCCAGCGCCCGGCGTAGTCGGGCAGGACCTGGATGAGCCGCGTGGCGCGCAGCCCCTCGTAGTCGGCGACGATCGTCGACGAACCGATGCCGACTGCGGTGACCAGGCCGCCGGAATCGACCGTCGCCACGGCGGTCGTGTCGCTGGACCAGCGGGGCGTCACCGCGCGGGTCGCCCCGCCGCCCAGGCGGGCGGTCGCCGTGAAGCGCTCGGTGGCCTTCAACTTGAGGAAGTCGGTGGCGGGCGAAATCGTGATCTCGGTCACCGTCTCGGACGGCGCCCCCGGGCTGGAGTCCTTCGAGTTGCAGGCGGCGCCGGCGGCCGCGACGAGCAGGACGATCACCTTGAGCAGTCTCATCCCGGCGATCTTCGTTCCCGGGCGACGGTGTGTCAACCGCGGCGCCCGAACCGGAGGAAGGTGCGGGTGCCCACGAACCAGTCGCGGAGGCCGATCTTCTTCCCCTCGGCCTTGCTGCGCGGCTGATAGCGGATCGGCACCTCGGCGATGCGCCAGCCGCGAGCGAGTACCTTGGCGGTGATCTCGTGGTCCAGCTCGAAGCCTGTTGTCCGGAGGTCGAGGCCGTCGAGCACCTGGCGGCGGAAGAGCTTCAGCGCGGTCACCGTGTCGGACAGGTAGCGGCCGGTCGCCGCCAGCGCGACGAGGCTCAGGCTGCGGCCACCGAGGTAGGCGGCCCACGACTGCCCGGGGTGCTTGCCCGTGGCCAGGTTGTAGAGGGCGCCGCGGCCGGGATGCGGCAGGTAGCGGCTCCCGTAGATCGCGTCGGCCCCTCCGGCCAGCAGCGCCTCGAGCATCGGCAGGTAGTCCTGCGGGTCGTACTCGAGGTCGGCGTCCTGGATGATCAGGAAGTCGCCCGACGCGCGGGCGATGCCGGCGCGCACCGCCTGTCCTTTCCCGCCGTTCACCGTCTGGCGGACGACGGCCACCCCGCACGCCTCGGCGATGGCTGCCGTCCGGTCGCGCGAGCAGTCGTCGACGACGATGATCTCGGGCGCGACGCCCAGCCGCGCCAGGTCGACCCGCGCGATGCGCTCGAGCAGCGTGCCGATGAACCGCTCTTCGTTGTAGGCGGGGATGACGATCGACAGCCGCCTCACGGCCGCCCCCCGGCGGGCGCGATCGGCGGCTGCGCCCTGAGGTCGGCCTCGACGCGCGCGAGGTCCTCGGGGGTGTTGACGCCGAGCGCCTCGATCGCGTCGCGGCACGGGAACGTCCGGACGGCCCCCGGGTGGCGCGCCTCCAGCCACGGGATGAACGGCAGGAAGTTGCGCTCGCCAGTCGCGCCGCGTTCGCCGAACGAGGCGTCGAACACCGGGAGGAGGTCCAGGTACGCCCGCAGGCTCAGGGCGAACAGGCCGGCGTCGCTCTCCCCCACCGCGGGCATCGCGTCCCCCTCGCGCCGCTGCCGCAGGGCCACGATCCGGCCGGCGGCGTCGCGCTCGAAGTGGATGTAGGGGTGGCTCCCAACCAGGGTGGGCAGGGCGAGGGCGACGGTGCTCGCGAAGGGGCAGGCCTGCTCGAGCGCGTCGAGCGTTGCGGGACGGATGGCGAGCTGGTCGCACCAGGTGATCCAGACGCACGACGGCTCGGCGCGGCGCACCTCGCCGGCGGCCAGGAGGATCGCGTCCAGCATCCCGGTGGCCCGCTCCTGCACGACGGGCCGCACGGGAACGCCGGCGTCCCTGGCGGCCTGCTCGATCGCCCGCTCCATCCCCGCCTGGACGATGGGGACGGCAGCAGCCACGCGGCCTCGATGCCGCTCGAGCACATGCTGGATCATCGGCTTGCCGTTCACCAGCGCGAGCGCCTTCGGCGTGGTTCCCCCGAGACGCGTCCCCCGTCCCGCCGCTGGCACGATGAGCAGCCGCGAGGGCGCCAGCGTCACCGGGCGCCCCCGGCCCCGCCGGCGCCCGGCAGGCCGCGCAGGCGCCACCACCCGATCATCGCGAGCGACTCGAGCCCCTCGGGCATCGTCGTGCGTCGCACCCGCTCGGGCGAGAGCGGGAAGAACCGGACAGGGATCTCGATGACCTCCGCCCGATCGCGCATGAGCAGTGACAGCAGGCGCTGGTTGAGCAGCTTGTCGGCCGGGTCGGCGGCGGCCGCCAGCGCGTAGCGCGCCCGCACGACTCGGGCACCCGACAGTGTGTCGGTGACGTAGCGGCCGTAGAGCAGCAAATAGGCGACGCTGAGCGCCTGGCTGCCGGCGCGGCTCGCCCAGCGCAGGCCCGGGTGGTGGCGGTACCGCAGCCGCATCGACTCGGCGATGTCGCGCACCGACAGCCGCCGGCTGCCCCACACGGCGTCAAGCCGGCCCGAGGGCAGGTGCGAGAGCAACTCCACCAGGTCCTCGCCGACGTACATGCCGGACGACTCGAAGAGGACCAGGTACTCGCAGCCCTGCTCGAGGGCCTCGCGGACCAGCCGCGGCGCATCGGCGGGGGCGGCATCGACCACGCGGAACGGCAGGCGCGACACGAGGTCGGCGGCCACCGGCGCGCCGGCCTGGCAGAAGACAGTCAACTCGAGCGGAAGATCGGACGCGCCGGCCCTCACCAGCTCGAGCAGCGTCTGCGCCGTCTTGTCCGCCGGGCTGCCGTCGTGCAGCCACACCGCCACGCGCCGCCTCGACGCGCGCGCGAGCCGGGCGTCGAGGAAGGGCGTCAGCACCTTCGACCCGTCGTGGCGCCCCGTCACGCCGTCCTCGTAGTGCCCGACCCGGACGAGGCGCGGATCCTCGAGCGTGTCCAGCTTCCCCAGCGGCACGTACGACGTCTCGCCCCCGTCGGCGCCCGGTTCGTTGATCACGTAGTGCGTGATCAGGCACGGCGTGGGGATCTCGCGGCGCCCTTTCTCCTTCAGGTAGAAGACGGCGCGCCCGATGATGTCGACGGCGCTGCTGCCGGCGATCTCCGCGTCGGCGTGCAGGTTGGTGATGAGCACCTTCACGGCGCCGAGGTTCGTGGCGATCGCGTCGCAGAGGCCGGGCACCAAGTACGAGGGGAACAGGCTGGAATGTTGCGTACCCGGGGCGTAGACGACGAGGTCGGCCCGGGCAATCGCCTCGGCCACGCGCGGGTTGAGAGCCGGCCGGACGGCGTGCCCCTCGAGCGTCTGCGCGAGGGCGTCGGTGGACAGCCGCGCGAACCGCTCGCGGTCCGCCTCGCCGATGGGGGCGTCGACCAGGTAGATGTCGGCGATCCGGTTCTGCCTCGTCGCGTCGACGATCTCGCCTTCGCTGGCGAGCAGGCGGCCGCCGGCGTCCAGCGCCACCAGGAACGCGTTCGTGCCGTCGGTGACGTTGTCGACGAGACCCACCGGCAGGCCGACGAGCGCGCAGTAGTCGTCGATGGCGTCGTTGAAGCGTCGGCCGCGCCCGAGGAAGGAGCCCGCGAACACCAGGTTGCCCAGGCTGCAGTCGGAGAAGTCGAACGGGAGGCCGCCTCGGAGCAGCGCGTCGCGGAACGCGTCGAGCCGCTCGGCCACCCGGGCGCGCAGCTCGCCGGGCAGGACTGCCGCCAGACGGCGCACCTTCGCGTCACCGGCGACCGTCGAGGGGCGACCCGCGACCGCCTCGAACACGGCCAGCGCGGCATCGCGGTCCGTCCCCTCGGGCAGGCGGAGATCGAGCGTGTCGATGAGCGCGGGCGGACAGGTGCCGAGCGCGCGCGCGATGCGCGAGGCGTTCTTGCGGAAGTCGGACGGGCCAAGCGCGTCGCCGAGGAAGCGCCGGACCTCACCCGTGGACAGACCGTCGTCGTAGCCGTTGATCGCGACGGTCAGCGACACGTCGGCGCGGCGGACCAGCTCGGTCGACAGGGCGGCCGAGCCTCGTCCGCCCGAGAACAACACGACACGCAGGGCCTGCGCGGGCCGGACGGGTTGACGCATCACCTCGAGATCCGTGGAAGGGGCGGAGGGCCGACCTCAGCGAGAACCGACCGATGAGTGTACACTAGCCCGCGGTTCGGTCCCAAGGTCAGCCATCCTCATGCCCATTCCAGGCCGCCTCGTGCTCACCGGCGCGTGCGCCGCGCTGCTGGCGTCGGCCCTGCTCGTCGCGGCGTCGCCGATCGATCTCGCGATCTTCCTCGTCGGCCTGGCGGCGTTCACCGCGCCGGGCTGGCCGCTGAGCCGCTGGTTTGCCGGGTCGGGGCGCGATTTCTGGTCGCGGCTGGTCGTCGCGCTGGTTCTCGGCTACCTCGCGGGCGCCCTGCTGGTCGTGTCGCTGCGCGCGGCCGGCATCGCGTCGCCGTTCGCCTGCTTCGCCGCCACGCTGGCGCTCGCGGCCGTCCTCGATCGCGTCGTGCCGAGGCGCGGCCCCGGCGTCGTTCAGCTGGCCCGGTTCGAGCGGCGCGACCTGGCCGCCCTCGGCCTCCTGTGGCTGATCACCGCGGCCATCGTCGGGCCGGTCTTCGCGCGGGTGGGGCAGCCGACGCCGGACGGCCTGGCATTCCGGGCGTACTTCATCGCCGACCTCTTCGCCCACATGAGCGTGGTGGGCGAGTTGGCGAAGGGGGCGACGCCCCCGATCAATCCCTACCTGCCGACCGAGGCGCTGCCCTACTACTGGTCGTACTTCACGCTGCCGGCGCTGCTCACGATGCTCCGGCCCGAGCCGCTGCTGCACCACGCCATCCTGCTGACCGACATCGTGGCGGCGGCGCTCTTCGCGGGAACCGGGTATCTCGTGGTACGAAGCCTCGGTGCCTCGGTGCTCGCCTCGGCGACCGCCTGGGTGGTGGTACTCGCCGCGAACAGCTTCGAGGGGCTCGCGTACTTCCAGCGGGCGGGGATGGCCGGGTTCGCGGATCGGACCTTCCGCACGGTGAACATCGACGGGATCACGCGGTGGTACTGGTCGCTGCCGGGAGTGGACGGGTTCCAGCGGCTCATGTGGTGGACGCCCCAGCACGAGATGGCGATCACGATGGGGCTGCTGGTGCTGGTGCTGGCGGTGGCCCCGCGCGACCGCAACAGCCTGGAGCGCGGAGCCGCGGACGGCCTCCTGCTCGGCGGCGCCCTGGCCTTCAGCAGCTTCAACGGTGGCCTGCTGGTGCTGTCGTACGCGTGCTTCGAGCTGGCCTCGCTCGCCCTCGATCGCGGTCGCGACTTCAGGCGCTGGGTGGCCGCCCGTGCGCTGGCGGCCGCGATCGTACTGGGGGTACTGGGCCTCACGCTCGCCGTGGGCATGGTCCAGCGAACGCCCAACGCGTTCGTCTTCGGCTGGAACCGTCACTTCCTGCGCGGGCCGTGGCGCTTCCTGCTCTACAACTTCGGCCCGGCGCTCTTCCTGGCGCCGCTGGCGATCGGTCTTTCGGCGCTCCGCGGCCGGCTCGGCGTGGTGCTGGCATCCCCCGTCCTCGTGGCCGCGGCGGTGTTCCTGGGCTTCGACGTCCGCGGGCACGAGAACACCTACGTCGTCTTCCGCGCGGCGCAGCTGGTGTTCCTCGTGCTGGCCGTCCTGCTGGCGCTCGCGATCGACCGGTGGCGGTCCTGGCCGCGACCGGCCGCGTGGGCGCTGGGCGCCGCGCTGGTCGCCGGCAGCCTGGCGGCGTTCCCGACCGTGGCGCTCGACTGGTACAACGCGCGCGACACGTCCAACGTGGCCATGAACCCGGGCCGCTTCCGCTGGACGATCCACCTGACGCCCCACGAGCAGGTGGCCGCCGCCTGGATCCAGCGGGTCCTGCCGGAGGACGCAACCGTCCAGACCGACGCCCGCGCGCGCGGCCGCGGCACCTGGGCGCTGGTCCCGGCGTTCTTCCGCCGGCGAATGGGGACGGGGCTCGGACTGTTCGAGTTGGAGCCCCGCCGGTTCGATCCCAACATGAACGCCATCCACGGCATGTACTCGAGCACCGAGGCCGAGCAGGCGCGGCAGACGTGCCTCCGGCTGGGCATCGAGTACGTGTACGTGGGGCCGGTCGAGCGGCAGGCGAACCCGCAGGGGATCGCGAAATTCGGCGATCGCACCGAGCTGTTCCGCCCCGTGTTCCGCCTGGGGGCGGAGGAGATCTTCCAGGTCGTTCGGTGAACGACCGGAGAGGCGGGGACGCCTGTCCTCCTTCTTGCGGGTGGGGGCCGGCTGGGAGTACTCTGGCAGGTCGGCAGCCGTGACCGCAACGCGCCGCCTGCTCTCCGCCTCCGGGACGCGCACTCCATGACCGGATCGTCAGCGCCAGCGGACCGCCCCCGAGGGTCTGCCCCGTTCCGCATCGGGATCGTCGGCGGCATGGGACCCCTGGCCGGGGTCTACCTCCAGCAGCTCATCGTCGAGGCGACACCAGCCGGGCGCGACCAGGACCATCTCGAGGTGGTGTGCTTCACGAACCCGCACGTGCCGGAGCGCATGCGGTCGCTGGCCGAAGACGGCGGGCGGCGGTACGCGGAGGCGGTGCGGGCGTCGGCGGACCTGGTCGCCCGGGCCGGGGCCACCTGCATCGCGATCCCGTGCAACACCGCGCACGCCAGGCTCAGCGAGATCCAGGCAGGAATCGAGGTCCCGATCCTCGATATGATCGCCCTCGGGGTCGAGGCACTGGTCGCGGCACACGGCACCGGGCGCCGCGTCGGGCTGCTCGCGACGATCGGCACGCTGTCCGAGCAGGTGTACCAGGGCCGCGCGGGCGAACGCGTGGCGGAGTGGGTGCTGCCGGAGCCGCCGGACCAGCAGCGCGTGGCCGACGCGATCCTGGCGGTGAAGCTGAATCGGGTGGCGGAGGCTCCCCCCATCGTGCTCCCCGTGGTGGAGCGGCTGCGGGGGCGCGGGGCCGAGGTCGTGATCGTCGGGTGCACGGAGCTGTCTCTGTGCTGCGACCGGCTCGAGGCGGCAGGGGTTCCGCTGGTGGACCCGCTGCGCGCGCTGGCGGCGCGCCTGGTGCAACTGGGGACTGGGAGCTAGGGGCTGCCTCGGCGCGGTCTTCTGGAGGACTCGATGGGAGCGACGATTTGCGTGAACGGTCGAATCACCGGCGAGGACGAGGCCGTCGTCCCTGTGCTCGACCACGGGTTCCTGTTCGGCGAGGGCGTCTACGAGGTGATGCGCACCTACGGCCGCAAGCCGTTCCTGTTCGGCCGCCACATGGATCGGATGCGCCGTTCGGCGGAGATGATCGACCTCGCCGTGCCCTTCACCGACGAGTACCTGCTGGCGGAGATCCGCAAGACCGCCGACCGCTTCTACCAGGACCAGGGGACCGCGGGCGACGGGATGGAGATGTACATCCGGGTCCTGCTGACTCGCGGCGTCGGCGCCATCACCTACGACGTTCGCTCGTGCCCCGCGCAGACCGTGGTGATCATCGTCAAGCCGCAGGTGGACCCGTCCGACGAGGCCTACGAGCAGGGGGTGCGCGTCATCCTCGTTCCGGTCGTGCGAAATCACCCGGGTTCGATCAACCCGTTGATCAAGTCGAACAACCTGCTCAACAACGCGCTGGCCTGGCAGCAGGCCAAGCGGCAGGGGGGCTTCGAGGCGATCATGCGGAACTACCGGGGCGAGATCTCGGAGTGCTCGCAGTCGAACCTGTTCGTGGTCAAGGACGGCCGGGTCGCCACCCCGCCGCTCGAGGCCGGACTGCTCGCGGGCATCACGCGGGCCTTCGTGTTCGAGTGCGGCGAGTCGGCGGGTGTCCCGGTATGTGACACGACCCTGCACGACGAGGACCTGTTCGGCGCCGACGAGGTGTTCCTCACCAGCACGACCCGGGAGGTCGTGCCGATCGTGCAGATCGACGATCGGGCCGTGGGCACGGGTCAGCCGGGCCCGGTGACGAAGACGCTGCTGGCCGAGTTCCGGCGCAGAATTCCGGAAGGGCTGTGAGGCGCTGATCCCTACTTCTCTTCAGGCTTCCAGCGCAGCACCGGCTTGCGGGCGGCAGCGGCCTCGTCGAAGCGGCTGCGCCGCGTCGTGACGGGCGCCTTCTTCAGCAGGTCCGGGTTCGTGCGGGCCTCCTCCGCAATCGCCCTCATCACCTCGACGAACCGGTCCAGCTCCTCGACCCCCTCGCTCTCGGTGGGCTCGACCATCAGGGCGCCGTGGACGATCAGCGGGAAGTACACCGTCGGCGGGTGGAACCCGTAGTCGATCAGCCGCTTGGCGATGTCGAGCGTGGTCACGCCGTGGGCGTTCTGGTGGTGATCGGAAAACACCACCTCGTGCATGTTGAGGCGGTCGTACGGCACGTCGTACGTGTCGCGCAACTTCGCCCGCACGTAGTTCGCGTTCAGTACCGCGTTGTCGGCCGTCGCCCGGATGCCATCGGGCCCCAGCGTCCGGATGTAGGCGTAGGCCCGGAGCACCATCCCGAAGTTCCCCTGGAACGCCTTCACCCGGCCGATCGACAGCGGCCGGTCGAAGTCGCGCCGCAGTCCCTCGGGGGTCGCGACGATGACCGGCGCCGGCAGGTAGGGCTCCATCTCCTTGATCGCCACCACGGGACCCGAACCCGGCCCTCCCCCGCCATGCGGCGTCGAGAAGGTCTTGTGCAGGTTCAGGTGCATGATGTCCATGCCGAAGTCGCCCGGACGCGCCCGCCCGACGAGCGCGTTCATGTTCGCGCCGTCGCAGTACACCAGGCCGCCCTTGGCATGGACGATCCGGGCCACCTCGCAGATCTCCTCTTCGAAGATCCCGAGCGTGTTCGGGTTGGTCAGCATCAGCGCGGCGACCTCGCCGGTCATCGCCTCGGCGAGCGCCGACACCGAGAGCGTGCCGCGCGGCGACGACTTGATCTCGCGCACCTCGTAGCCGCAGAAGTGCGCGCTGGCGGGATTGGTGCCGTGCGCGGAGTCGGGAATGAGGACGGTCTTGCGCGGGTTGCCGTCGCGGGTGACCAGGTGCTTGCGGATCATCATCATCCCGGTCAACTCGCCGTGCGCGCCGGCGGCCGGCTGCAGCGTCACGGCCGGCAGGCCGGTGATCTCCGCCAGCATCTGGGCGAGCGCGTACATCACGCCCAGCGCGCCCTGCGCCGCCTCGTCCGGCGTCAGCGGGTGGAGCGCGGCGAAGCCCGGCATCCGCGCCGCGGCCTCGTTCAGCTTGGGGTTGTACTTCATCGTGCACGACCCCAGCGGGTACATGCCGGTGTCCACCCCGTAGTTCCAGGTGGAGAGGCGCGTGAAGTGGCGCACCAGGCCGACCTCGGTCAGCTCGGGAAAGCCCTCCACGCCCACTCGCGCCAGCCCCTCGGGGAGCGCCCCCTCGAGCGGCGCCTCCGGCACGTCGTGCGCCGGCAGCGAATACCCCCGCCGCCCGGGCGAGCTCAGGTTGAAGATCAACTCGTCGCGTCGATCGGGTGTCGTCATGGGTCCCTTCGTCGCCTCAGCCCTTCAGCGCGCCCGCCAGCGCGTCGATCTCCTGCACGGGGTTCGCCTCGGTCGCGCAGATCAGCAGCGAGTCGGACAGCTCGGGATAGTACGGGCCGAGCGGCAGCCCCGCGACGATCTGCCGATCGAGCAGGCGCCGCTGCACCGCGGCGGCGTCGCCCAGGCCGCCGATCACGAACTCGTTGAAGAACGGCCCGGCGAACCGCCGCGGCCGGCCCGCCACCGCGAGCGCCCTCTCCGCGTAGTGGGCCTTGTCGAAGTTGAGGCGCGCCAGCTCGGGGAGCCCCTGCTTCCCGTAAGCAGCCATGCAGATCGTCGCGGCCAGCGCCATCAGCCCGGAATTGGTGCAGATGTTCGAGGTCGCCTTCTCGCGCCGGATGTGCTGCTCGCGCGTCGCCAGCGTCAGCACGTAGCCGACACGCCCCTCGGTGTCCTTCGCCTGGCCGACGAACCGGCCGGGCATCTGGCGCATGCACTTCTCACTCGCCGCCAGCACGCCGACGTGCGGCCCGCCGAACCCGACCGGCACACCGAATGCCTGCAGCTCGGCGGCCACGATGTCCACGCCCAGGTCGCCGGGCGGCACCAGCAGTCCCATCGCCACCGGCTCGGCGACCACGGCGACGGTCATCGCGCCGGCGCGCTTCGCGAGGTCCACGATCGGACGCGGGTCCTCGACGACCCCGAAGAAGTTCGGGTACTGGAAGAGGATCACCGCCGCCCCGCGTGCATCCTCCTCGAGCGCCGCCGCGTCGAGGGTGCCGTCCTCGCGATAGCCGGCCTCGACGACCTCGAGGCCCAGGTTCGCGGCGTAGGTGGCAAGCACCTCGCGGTACTGCGGGTGCACGGTCTTCGCGACGACGATCCGGTCGCGCCGCGTCATCCGGCACGCCATGGTCGCCCCCTCGGCGGCGGCGGTGCTGCCGTCGTACATCGAGGCGTTGGCGAGGTCGGTGCCAAACAGCTGGCAGACGAGGGTCTGGAACTCGAAGACCGCCTGGAGCGTGCCCTGCGCGATCTCCGGCTGGTACGGCGTATAGGCCGTGTAGAACTCCGAGCGGAGCAGCAACTGGTCCACGAAGGCCGGGGCGACGTGCCGGTAGGCGCCGGCGCCCAGGAAGACCGCGTACCGCGTCGCGTCGGCGTTCTGGGCGGCGAGGGCCCCCAGGTGCGCCATCAAGTCGGGCTCGGAGATCGCGGGCGGCAGGTCGAGCGCGCGCTGAAGCCGGACCCGCTCGGGCACCGGCTCGAACAGCGCGTCGAGGCTCGGGACCCCGACGGCCTCGAGCATCCGCCGCGCGTCGGCGTCGGTGTTGGGTATGTAGCGGTGGCTCACTTGACCAGCTCTGCGTACTGCGCGGCGTCGAGCAGGTCGGCCACCTCGCCGGGGGCGTCCGGCTCGATTGCCACCATCCAGCTGCCGTGCGCATCCTGGTTGATCCCCTCGGGCTTCCCGGTGAGGGCCGCGTTGACCTCCTTCACCGTGCCGGCCACCGGCGCGAAGACCTCCGACACCGCCTTGACCGACTCCACCGTCCCGACCTGGTCGCCCTTCTCGACGTGCCTGCCCACCTCGGGCAGCTCGAGAAAGACGATGTCACCGAGCTGCTTCTGGGCGTAGTCGGTGATGCCCAGGCGGCCCGTCGCGGGGTCGAACCACTCGTGATCGCTCGTGTACTTGTAGGCGTCGGGATACATCGCTCACCCCTTCGGTCGTTTGTAGAACGGCAGCGGCACGACGCGCGCCCGCGCACGCCGGCCACGAAGATCGACCTCGAACTCGGCGCCCGGCTCCGTCCGGTCGGCCGGCAGGTACGCCATGCCGATCGCCTTCTTGAGGAACGGCGTCTGCGTGCCGCTGGTCACCGTCCCGGCCTTGGCGCCGTCCACCAGCACGTCGTAGCCGTGCCGGGCGATGGCGCGGTCCACCATCTCGAAGCCGACCAGCCGCCGCGCCAGGCCGCTCGCCTTCTCGGCCTCCAGCGCCGCGCGGCCGGTGAAGTCGCCCTTGTTCCAGCCGACGATCCACTCCAGGTCGGCCTCGAGGACCGAGGTCGTGTCGTCGATGTCGTGGCCGTAGAGACGCATGGCCGCCTCGAGGCGCAGCGTGTCGCGGGCGCCGAGGCCGCACGGGATGACGCCGGTGTCGCGGCCGGCGTTGATCAGCGCCTCCCACACCTTCACGGCGTACTGGGGCGGCGTGAAGATCTCGTAGCCGCTCTCTCCCGTATAGCCGGTGCGCGAGATCGTCACCCGGGCCCCGGCCACCTCGCCCGGCGCAAACCAGTAGTACTTGATGGCGCTCAGGTCCACGTCGGTCTGCGTCTGCATGACCTGGCGGGCCGCCGGCCCCTGGAGCGCGATCAGCGCGTAGCGCGAGCTGGTGTCCACGACCGCCACGTCGCCGAACGGCTGTGCGGCCTCGACGATCCAGCGCACGTCCTTCTCCACGTTCGACGCGTTCACGACGAACAGGAAGTGCTGGTTCGCGAGGCGGTAGACGAGCAGGTCGTCCACGAAGGTGCCGGCCGGCGTCATCAGCCCCGAGTAGTGCACCTGGCCGACCTTCAGCGTCGACGCGTCGTTGCTCGTCATCTGCTGGACGGCCGCGAGGGCGTCCTTGCCGGCGAGTTCGACCTGGCCCATGTGGCTCACGTCGAACAGGCCCGCGCGGGTCCGCACGGCCAGGTGCTCCTCGCCGAGCCCGCTGTACTCCACCGGCATCTCCCACCCCGCGAACGGGACCATCCGGCCGCCGTGGGCGCGATGCCAGGCCGACAGCGGGGTGGTGCGAAGCGGTGTGGATGGGCTCATCGGATTGGCCTGCGGGAAGGCGCAGAGAACAGACAGGTAACACTACTACAGGGGAGGCTCGAGGCTCAAGAAGGAGGCTCGAGCCCCCCCGCGCACGACGCAGCCAGGGAGGAACTGCAGCAGACCGGCACGGGCTCAGGGCTCAGGACTCAGGGTCCCCCCGGAGTCGGGACAGGGTGGCTCGGCGGGGCCTGCGGGAGTCGGCTCGCTGCCGAAGCGGAGATACGCCTGCAGGGTGTGGTAGCTGATGTCGAGAACGCGGCAGGCGAGACGCTTGTTCCCGGCGCAGCGCTCGAGCGTCAGCCGCGCGTAGCGGCTGCCCCACGCCCTCATCGTCTCCTGGCGCGTGAGCGAGGGCAGGAGCACGTCGCCATAGTCGCCCCGCACCGCGGCCGGCAGGTCCTCGAGCGTGATCCAGTCCGATCGCGCGAACGCCACCGCCCCCTCGACCAGCCGCTCCAGCTCGCGAACGTTGCCCGGCCAATCGTACGCGCGCAGGGCCTCCTCGGCCGCCGTTGTGAGCGACAGGTCGCGGCCGCCCCGGTCGCGCGCCAGGAAGTACTTCACGAGTTCCGGGATGTCCTCGCGCCGGCCGCGCAGCGGCGGCACGTGCACCTCGAGCCCCGAGAGCCGGTAGTACAGGTCGTCCCGGAAGACACCCCGCGCCGCCAGCGCCGCGCAACGAGCGGTTGGTGGCAACCACGATGCGGGCGTCGACACGGCGGCTGGAGTGGCCCCCCACCCGCTCCACCGTGGGATCCTGGATGACGCGCAGCAGCTTCGCCTGCGCCGCCGGCGCGAGGTCGGACACCTCGTCGAGGAACAACGTGCCGCCGTTCGCGTGCTCGAACTTGCCCCGGCGGCCCCGAACCCCCGTGGCCGTCCGGTCCTCGATGCCGAACAGCTCGGCCTCGAGCAGCGTGTCCACGATCGCCGCGCAATTCAGCGCGACGAAGGGACCCAGCCGCCGCGGGCTCAACGCGTGGATCTGGCGGGCCACCAGCTCCTTCCCCGTCCCCGACTCTCCCTCGATCAGCACCGTGAACGAGGTGGCCGCCACGCGGGCGATGTGCTCGCGCAGCCGGCGCATCGCCAGGCTCGAGCCGATGAGCCCACCGGGCACCGGCCCGACGGCCCCGGGCACGGGCCCGACCGAAACGCCCACGCCCGGCGCGCCGGAGATCTCCGCCAGTGGCAGCCCGCTCGCCGCGCTCATCACCCCCTCCTTCTGAAAGCCCCGCACCACGAGGAGTTCAAGCCATATGCCAGAGCTTCACCGCCCATCCACGGGGCATCCCGCCTGACCGCGACGCCACGACAGTCCTCCCGATGGGTAGCCAGTTCTCGTCAGCAGAAGCACGTCCTGGGCAGGGTATCAGCTACCCGACCAGGATCGCCGCAGGTCGCGCCTCCCGCAACAGCGCGACCTCGAGGCGCTTCGAGAAGCGCAGCCCCGCCAGGTAGCGGGGGCCGCTGCCCGTGAGGGCGCACACCTGCACGTGGACGATGGTGGCCTGGACGGGCCAGTGCCAGCCGGGGCCCGACAGGACGAGCTCGACGCCGCTCCCGGGAACCAGGCGGACCGGGGCGTCGATTCGGGCCCCGCCGGCCGACACATCGCGGACTCCCACCTCAGGGCCGGGGCGCAGGCGCGCTGACGACAGCCAGGTGCAGTCGTCGGCAGCCCAGCGCCGGGCGGCTCGTCGTTCGACGCCGGGGCGCCGCGTCATCGTGGTTGCCACACCGCGAGGCCGAAGTTGAACTCGAGAACCCGGAGACGGCCGGTGGCGCCCAGGACGCGCACGGCCAGTTGTCGACGGGCCCGGCCCAGGATGTAGAGCGTGCCCGGGGTGCAGGTGCCGGTCGGGCTGAACGACACCATCCGGCTTCGGCCGAAGCGGATCGGGTCGCTTTCGCCGGGCGGGTCGCCGGCCTCGATCGGTGCGACCCCCTCGGCGACGCCGAAGGTCACGCCGGGGAACTGCTGTTCGAGGCGTTCGCTGGCGCGGATGGCGGGGTCCACGCCGCTCAGGACCTGCGCGGTGTGGACCCCGTCGCCGTTGCCGTCGGCCACCATCGTGTACCGGAAGCCGGCGTCTTCGCCCTCGAAGCGCAGCGCCACGTTGGCGTGGCGCTTGAGCGCCTCGGTTCGGGCCGCGTCCATGAGCGAGGCGACGTAGTCGGCCGCCCCCATCGCCCGAATTGCGTCGCGGGCGCCAAAGACGGTGGGCGTTGCGGCCGCCGCCATCAGCCCGGCCAGCGCCAGGGTGACCAGCAGCTCGATGAGCGAGTAGCCGGCGCGCATGGAGTCTCCTCGTGTTGGGGCGGTACGCCGGCACGGAGGCTGGCGCTACTGCGTCTTGATCGGGCCGACGGTGATGAGCGGCTTCAGCTTCAGGAAGTTCTTCTCGCCGATGCCGCGCACGTTCATCAGCTCTTCGACCTTCTTGAAGGCGCCCGCCTTCTGGCGGTACTCGAGGATGCGGGCCGCCATCGCGCGGCCGATGCCGGGCAGGCCGTCGAGCTGTTCGACGGTGGCGGTGTTGAGGTTCACCGGCGTGGACGCCGGCGTGGTCTTCGCGGCGGGGGCCGGCTGGCTCGGCGCCTGCGCCAGCGCGGCGGCGGGCACCACGAGCAGGGCGGCGAGCATCAGGGCGGCGAGGCGGTTCGGTCGTGACATGTCACTCCTCCCGTGTGAGAGCGGGCCGTCGTGCGGCCCGGCGTGAGGACCCCGGTGCGGCAACGCCACGCTGGCGGAGGTCAGGACGCCCGCGCGGGCCCCTGCCGGGGTCGCCATCCGGAACGGCAAGCGCCGGACCACGCCGGGCGGCAACGGAGCGTCACTCGAACGAGTTGGAGCGGTTGGAGATACGGGGCGTGGACGGAAGGGGGCCCCGGGGAACGGCGGAGGGTCGCCCCAGTTGGCTACCGGCGTTACCTGTTTGCCCGGGAAGACCGAAGGGGAGTGAACTGCGGTTGCGGGCAGCCCCGAAGGACCGCCCCACCGGTGTCTCGGCAGCCCTGAAGGGCTGCCCCACGAGCGGGCAGCTAGAGGGCTGCCCCGCCGGCGTCCTGTTCGGCCCTGTACCACGCGAGCGTGCGGGCCAGGCCCTCTTCGAGCGACACGGTGGGCAGGTAGCCGGTGAGTCGCTGGGCCTTCTCGATGTCGGCCTGGGAGTCGTGGACGTCGCCAGCACGCTCGTCCTGGTAGATCGCCTCGGCTCGACGCCCGACCAGGTCGCCGAGCGTGGCCAGCAGGCGGTTGAGGCTGATCCGTCCGCCGGTGGCGACGTTGATCATCTCGCCGCCGAGGCCTGGCGTGTGGCAGGCGCGCAGCACGCCGTCGACGACGTTGGCGACGTAGGTGAAGTCGCGCGTCTGCTCGCCGTCGCCGTAGATGGTCGGCCGCCGGCCGTCCAGCAGCGCGCTGATGAACAGCGAGATCACCCCGGAGTACGGCGAGGAAGGGTCCTGCCGCGGGCCGAACACGTTGAAGTAGCGGGTCGTGACCGTCTCGAGCCCGTACAGGCTGCGTGAACATCTGCCATGTACTGCTCGCCGACCAGCTTCTGCAGCGCGTAGGGCGACAGCGGCGCCGTCGGCATCTCCTCGTGCTTGGGCAGCGTCGGCGTGTTGCCGTAGGCCGACGAGGAGCCGGCGTAGACGACGCGCTTGACGCCGGCGTCGCGCGCCGCGACGAGCACGTTCAGCGTGGCGTCGATGTTGGCGCGGTTCGAGGTGATCGGGTCGCTGACCGACCGCGGCACCGACGGGATCGCCGCCTGGTGCAGCACGTAGTCCACGCCCTCGACGGCCACGCGGGCGACGTCGAAGTCCGCCAGGTCGCCCTCGAGGAACTCGACCGCCGGCAGGTGCGCGAGGTTCTTCCGCTTGCCGGTGACGAGGTTGTCGACGACGCGGACGCGCTCGCCGCGGCGGACGAGTTCCTCGGCCAGGTGCGAGCCGATGAAGCCGGCGCCGCCGGTGACGAGGTAGTGGGACATAGAGAATCCGGAGTCAAGGGACGAAGTCGATTGCGAGAAGTGCCGCAGAACAGCCGTAAGCCGAATTCTGTTCCCCTCCTTCGCGCCGGCTTGCGCCGGCGCTCCGGCGGGAGCGACGATCATTCCTCTAGCCCCGCCATCGCTGGCGGGATCAAGCGACCTACCCGGAGGCTTCGGACGGGCCGTCCTGGTGACGCCTCCCTATTTGGTCTTGCTCCGTGCGGGGTTTTGCCTGCCACCCGCGTTGCCGTGCGCGGGACGCTCCGATCCCGCGGTCCGCCTTCGCGGGCTGCCCGGGTTTCCCCCGGCAGCCCGCTACGGCGAGACGGCGCGGTGCGCTCTTACCGCACCTTTTCACCCTTACCCCTCGACTCGCGCCCGCCTTGCGGCGGACGCTCGCTCGGGGCGGTATGTTTTCTGTGCCACTTTCCTTCAGGTCACCCTGACCGGGCGTTACCCGGCGCACTGCCCTGCGGAGTTCGGACTTTCCTCTCCCCCGCCGGCGTTTCCCGGGGCGCGGACGCCCCCGGACGCCCGCGGGGCGGCGGTCGTCTGGCTGTTCTGCGGCGAAATTGTCAAAGAGCACGACACGCGCGTTACCCGTCCATCTCCTGCGCGATCTTGTAGAGCTCGAGCTTCTTGTACAGATTGCTGCGCGGCGTGCCGATCACCTCGGCCGTCCGCGAGATGTTCCAGCCGTTCTCGCGCAGCTTCTGCACGAGGAACGCTGCGCTCGGACAGCTTCCTTGAACTCGCGCAGCGTGCCGGCCGGCCGCAGCGCCTCGGGCGCGCGCGGCCCACCTGTATTGTCCGGTGCGGCCGGGCGAACGTCAACCCGCACGGCCTCGGGCAGGTCGCCCACGTCGATCGTCTCGCCGCGGCGTCATGATGATCAGCCGCTCGACCGTGTTGCGCAGCTCGCGGATGTTCCCCTTCCAGCGGTGCCGCTGCAGCGCGTCCATCGCCGCCGGCGTGAACCGCTGCGGGCGGAAGTTGTTCTCGCGCGCGAACAGGTCGGCGAAGTGCCGCACGAGCAGCGGGATGTCCTCGCGCCGCTCGCGCAGCGGCGGCACGTGGATCGGGATCACGCTCAGGCGGAAGAACAGGTCCTCGCGGAAGGTGCCCTTCTCGATCTCCTCCTCGAGGTTCTTGTTGGTGGCGGCGATCACCCGCACGTCCACCTTGATCGTGCGCGCCGACCCGACGCGCTCGACCTCGCCCTCCTGCAGCACGCGCAGCACCTTGGCCTGCGTCTTCAGGCTCATGTCGCCGACCTCGTCGAGGAAGATCGTGCCGCGGTCGGCCTGCTCGAACTTGCCGATCTGCTTCTCGGTGGCGCCGGTGAACGACCCCTTCTCGTGGCCGAACAGCTCCGACTCGATCAGCTCGTCGGGAATCGCGGCGCAGTTCACCTGCACGAACCGCTCGCGGCTGCGCAGGCTGTTGCGGTGGATCGCGCGCGCGACCAGTTCCTTGCCGACGCCGCTCTCGCCCTGGATCAGCACGGTGGCGTTGGTCGGGCGCCGCGCGGCGCGATCGCCTCCATCACCTGCGCGGAGCGCGGGCGAGCTCGCCGACCATCTCGTGCTGCATCTCGACCGTCTGCGCGCAGCGCGCGGTTCTCGTCGCGCAGGCGGCCCTGCTCGAGCGCGTTCCGGACCGTGCAGCAGCACGTCGCTCGCTGCTCGAGCGGCTTCTCGATGAAGTCGAACGCGCCCGAGCTTGGTCGCCTCGAACGGCGGTGTCCCGGGTCGCGTGCCCGGAGATCATCACGACGGGCAGCGTCTCGGCGATGGCGCTTGAGGCGCGTCAGCACCTCGAGGCCGTCCATGCCCGGCATCTTGATGTCGAGGAACACCAGGTCCGGCGCCTCGCGCTCGACCAGCGCGATGCCGTCCGGGCCCGGACGGCGCCCCGACGAACTCGTAGCCCTCGTACTCGAGGATCATCCGCAGCGAGTCGCGGATGGCCGCCTCGTCGTCGATGACCAGGATGCGCGCTTTCATCGTCGCGTTGTGCGTGCGCCGGCTTACTGCGCTTCCACGCGCACGGTGCGCAGGGCGCGCTGGCCGCTCGGGCACGTAGACGAGGAACGTCAGCACGTGCCCCGGCCCGGCGCCCGGCCGGCCAGCCGCGCGGTAGTCGGCCGCCGACCGCACCGGCTGCCGGTTGATCTCGAGGATCGACGAAGCCGCGCTGCGATGTCCGGCATCGTAGGCCGGGCTGAGCGGCTCGACGTGCGCGACCAGCACGCCCGGGCATGCCCCGCGGCAGTCCGAGGCGCCTGCGCGATGTCGCGGTCGAGGTCGCGGACGCTCGAGGCCGATCGATTGCCGGCTCGCGCCCGCGTCGGGCGGCTCGGCCGGCACGCCGGCGCGCGTCCGTCGCGCGCGCCCGCGGCCCGGCCGCTCCGCCAGCTTCACCGTCAGCGTCCAGCGGGCGGCCGTCGCGCAGCACGCCGCAGCCGCGCGGCCGTCCCGGGCTCGTCGCCGAGACGATCGCGGATCAGCTCGTCGTTGCTCGGCAACGGGCCGGCCGTCGACCGAGACGATCACGTCGTAGGGCGCAGGCCGGCGCGCGTCGGCCGGCGAGCCGGCGGTGACGTCCTGCACGAGCGCGCCGTCGCGGGCGCGACAGCTTGCAGCGACTCCTGGAGGTCGGGATCGACGTCGCGCAGCGTGACGCCGATGTAGCCGCGCGACACGCGCCCGTGCGCCTTCAGCTGCGGCAGGATGGCCGCCGCGCCTGTTGATCGGCACCGCGAACCCGATGTTGCTGGCGCGCGAGCTGATGGCCGCGTTGATGCCGATCACCTCGCCGCGCGCGTTGATCAGCGGGCCGCCGCTGTTGCCGAAGTTGATGGCGGCGTCGGTCTGGATGTAGTTGTCGAGGCTCGCGTCGAACAGCTTCCGGCCGATGATAGCTGACGACCCCGACCGTGACGGTGTGCTCGTAGCCCAGCGGGTTGCCGATCGCGCACACCCACTCGCCGACGCGCAGCGTGGACGGAGTCGCCGAGCGGCGCCACCGGCAGCCTGCGCGGCCGCGTCCACCTTGATCAGCGCGATGTCGGTGTCGGGGTCGGTCCCGACGACCGCGCGCGCAGGCTGCGGCCGTCGGCCAGCTTCACGGTGATCCGCTCGGCGCCCTCGACGACGTGGTGGTTGGTGAGGATGTAGCCGTCGCGCGTCGATGATGAAGCCGCTGCCGGCGCCGCGCCGCGGCAGGTCGCGGCCGTCGCCGCGCGCGACTCCCGGTCGAGCGGATCGCCGAACGGATCGCGGCGGGTGCCCGGCGGCACGCGCGCGGCCGCGCCCGCGCGAGGTGGCGTCGATGTTCACGACCGCCGGGTTGATCCGCTCGGCGATGTCGGCGAAGTTCACGACGCCGGGCGGCCACGGTCGACCGGGCGGCGCGGTCGGCGCCGCCGGCAGGCGCGCCGGCACGACGGCACGGCCGCGACGGCGGCTGCAGCGACCCGGCGACGTTCAGGCCCGTGAGGAACGCGATCGCGCCGGTGAGCGCGATCGTCACGAGGGCAAAGCGCCGGTTCATGCAGCTCGATTATATGCACGGCGTAGCGCCGGCCTCAGCTCACGGTCCGATGAGCGCCAGGAACGCGGCTTCGTCCAGCGTCTCGACGCCGAGCGCCCGCGCCTTCTCGAGCTTGCTGCCCGGCGTCGGCCCCGACGACCAGGTAGCTCGTCTTCTTGCTGACCGATGCCGGTCACCTTCGCCGCCGAGCGCCTCGATGCGCCGCCGGCCGCCTCGTCGCGCGACATCGCGGACAGCGTGCCGGTCAGCACGAACGTCTTGCCCGCCAGTGGCCGCGGCCCGCCGCCGGCGCCGCGGCTGCGCGCGGCCGCCTCGGTGCGTCACGCCCGCCGTCGCGCAGCCGCGTCACCAGCTGCGCGGTTGCGCGGCTCGTCGAAGTACGCCCGGACCGACTGCGCCACGACCGGGCCGATCTCGTCGACCCGCTGCAGCTGCGTCGACCGGCGCCGCCTCGAGCGCCTCGATCGACCCGAAGGCCGGCTCAGCACCTGCGCCGCCGCGCTCGCCGACGTGGCGGATGCCCAGGCCGTACAGCAGCCGCCAGAGCTCGTTCGGCCCGGCTCCGCTCGATCTGCGCCGACCAGGTTCTGGCGCCGACTTCCGCCCCATGCGCTCGAGCGCCGCGAGCGGCTCGCGGCCGTCGAGGCGGTAGAGGTCGGCGAAGTCCGCGCACGAGGCCCGGTCGCACCAGCTGGTCGACGAGCGCCTCGCCGAGGCCCTCGATGTTCATCGCCCGGCGCGACGCGAAGTGCTCGAGGCTGCGGCGGCAGCCGCGCCGGGCAGGCGCGTGTTCTCGCAGCGCCAGACGACCTCGTCCTCCGGCCGGTGCAGCGCGCTGCCGCACGACCGGGCAGCTCGGCGGGCATCTGCCACGGCGCGACGTCCGGTCGGCGCGCTCGGCGAGGACCGGCTTGACGACCTTGCGGGATGACGTCGCCGCCCTTCTCGATGAGCACGCATGTCGCCGGCGCGGATGTCCGTGCGCGCGATGTCCTGCTCGTTGTGCAGCGTCGCCATGCTGGATGGTCGAGCCCGGACAGCCGCACCGGCTCGAGCACGGCGAACGGGCGTCACCGCGCCGGTGCGGCCGACGTTCACGTCGATCCGCAGCAGCCGCGTCGTCGCCTGCTCGGCCGGGAACTTGAACGCGATGGCCCAGCGCGGGAACTTCGACGTCGTGCCGAGGCGCTCGCGCAGCGCCAGCTCGTCCACCTTGATCACGACGCCGTCGGTGTCGAACGGCAGCGTCGTGCCGCGCGCTCGCGCCACTCGTCGCAGAACGCGAGCACCGCGTCGATGCCCGTCGCACACGCCGCCAGTGCGGCTCGACCGGCAGCCCCCACGCGCGCAGTCGGTCGAGCGTCGCGCGCGTGCAGCGGTCGCGGCGCCGCGCCGCGCCGGCCCGACCAGCTGGTAGACGAAGGCGCGACAGGCCGCGCCTGCGCCACCTGCGCCGGGATCGAGGTTGCGCATCGTGCCGGCCGCCGCGTTGCGCGGGTTGGCGAAGAGCGGCTCGCCGCGCTCCTCGCGCTCGCGGTTGATCCGCTCGAAGGCGCGCGCGCGGCAGGTACACCTCGCCGCGAACCTCGAGCGCGCCGCCGGGCGCGCTCGCGCAGCGCGCAGCGGAATCGCGCGGATCGTGCGGACGTTCGACGTGACGTCCTCGCCGCGCACGCCGTCGCCGCGCGTCACGCCGCGCACGAGGCCGCCCGTCCTCGTAGGTCAGCGAGATGCTGAGGCCGTCGATCTTCAGCTCCGCGACGTAGGCGACCGCGCGACCGCCACGCCGGCGCCGAGGCCCCGCCGCACGCGCTCGTCGAACGCGCGCAGCTCCTCCTCGTTGTAGGCGTTGTCGAGGCGGAGCATCGGCACGCTGGTGCTCGACGGTGGCGAAGCCCTCGACCGGCCGGCCGCCCGACGCGCTGCGTCGGCGAGTCGGGCGTCGACCAGGTCGGGGTGCTCGCGCTCGAGCGCCTCGAGCTCCTGCATCAGCGCGTCGAACTCGGCGTCGGAGATCTCGGGGTCGTTGAGGACGTAGTAGCGCTCTTCGTGGTGGCGGATGCGGGCCGCGGAGGTCCGCGATGCGGTCGGCGGGAGTCATGACGGTCGACGGAGTGCGGACGCGGCCTGGCGGTCCGCCCAGCGCGCTACCGGTCGCGCGAGAGCACGTAGTCCGGCAGCGCCAGCAGGGCGTCGCGCTCGGGGCTCGGCGGGAACGCGCACGAGGCTGTCGCCGGGCGGCGCGCGGCGTAGTCGACTGGCCTTCGCGCCAGCGCGTAGTCGACGCGCGCCGGTGCTCGGCCGAGCAGCTCGCGAGCACCGTCCGCCCACTGCTCCGGGCGTCACGTCGCGGTCGCGCACGATCGCCGGCCACCAGCTCTCGGACGCGCGGCCGCTGCTGCCGCAGCAGGTGGATGAGCGGCAGCGTCATCTTGCCCTCGCGCAGGTCGCCGCCGACCGGCTTGCCGAGCGCTGCCTCGCTCGCCGGTGAAGTCGAGCAGGTCGTCGACGAGCTGGAACGTCGATGCCGAGGTTGAAGCCGTACTCGCGCAGCGCCTCCGGCTGCTCGGGCGGTGGCGTCGCCGAGCATGCCGCCGATCTCCGCGCAGCCGCCGAACAGGTACGCCGTCTTGCGGCGGATGATCTCGAAGTGCTCGTCCTCGGTGATGTCGACGTCGCCGTTCTTGGTCAGCTGGTAGAGCTCGCCCTCGATCATCCGCAGCGTGACGTCGCACAGCAGCGCGGATGATCGTCCAGCGAGTCGTGCGTCAGCGCGAGCGCCATCGACTTGATGTAGAGGTAGTCGCCGAGCAGCACGGTGACGTCGTTGCCCCACCGCGAGTGCACGGCCTGCCGCCCGCGCCGCAGCGTCGCAGTCGTCGATGATGTCGTCGTGGACGAGCGTGGCGGTGTGGATGAACTCGACGACCGACGGCGTAGAGCACCGCCAGGTCGCCCGTGTAGCCGCACAGCCGCGCCGCCATCAGCAGCACGGCCGGGCGGACGCGCTTGCCGCCGCTCGTCTGGATGTAGCGGCCGATCTCCGGGATGAGCTGCGACCTGCGACTCGACGTGGCGGGCGAACTCGCGCTCGACCTGCTCGAGGTCGGCGCGAATCGGTTCGAAGATGTGCGCGAGGGCGGCTGGAGACTGTTCCACGGTGATGCAGCTCGGTTGAATCAGACCATACTTGCGCGAAGGGTGTCAACGCGAACCGGACGCTCGTCGCGGGGCGAGCAGCCCGTCGCGAGGGGCTGGGCGAGGCGGCCGAACACGCGGTCGAAGTTGGCGGTCACCTCGCGGTCGAGGTCGCCCGGCGCATCCCCGCGCCGCGGCAACCGCCTGCGCGGTGTGGACGACCCAGGCCGGCTCGTTCCGCTTGCCGCGGTGCGGCACCGGCGCGAGGTACGGGCAGTCGGTCTCGACCAGCAGCCGATCGGCGGGCGACGAGGCCGGCGATCGCCCGCAGCGTCGCCGGCCTTCGGGAAACGTGACGATGCCGGAGAACGAGAGGTGGAAGCCGAGGTCGAGCGCGCGCCGCGCCAGGTCGCGCCGTCCCGGAGAAGCAGTGGAACACGCCGCGCGACCTCGCCCCCGCCCTCCTCGCGCAGGATCGCCAGCGTGTCGTCGTCGGCCTCGCGGGTGTGGATGACGACGGGCAGGCCGCGGCCTCGCGGGCGAGGCGGACCTGGGCCCGGAACACGTCGCGCTGCACGTCGCGGCGGCGAGAAGTCGTAGTGGTAGTCGAGGCCGATCTCCCCGACGGCGCAGCGACGCCGGCCGCCGCGCCAGGCGTGCGTGGTCGAGCGCCGCCCGCAGGTCGCAGGCCCGGCCGGCGAACTCCCGCGCCTCGTGGGGATGCACGCCGACGGCGAAGCGCACGGCGGGCCACGCGTCGCGCACCCGGGCCCGCCTGCCGCGCCTCGGCGCGTCGCCGAGCGCCAGCACGCACAGCCCGCCGGTCACGCCGGCCGCCAGCGCGCGCGAGACGACCGCCTCCAGATCCTCGGCGAACGCCGGGTCGGCCAGGTGGCAGTGGGAGTCGATCACGATGTTCAGCAGGGCTGAAGCCCTGCTCTACCTCACGCGGCTGCCGGGGGGTGGCGGCGGCTCGACGAACCCGAGGAGCACCGGCTTGCCGCCCTCGGGGCTCGCCGCCAGCACCATCCCGTTCGACTCGATCCCCATCAGCTTGGCCGGCTTCAGGTTGGCGACGACGACGATCGACCGGCCGACCAGCGCCTCGGGCTCGTAGGCCTCGGCGATGCCGGCGACGATCGTCCGCTGCTCGGTGCCGACGTCGATCTGCATCTTCATCAGCTTCTTCGACCCCTTCACCTTCTCGGCCGCGAGCACCTTCGCGACGCGGAGGTCGATCTTCGCGAACTCCTCGATCCCGATCTTCGCCGGCTCGCTGCGGGCGCCGGGGCGGGCGCCGCGGCCACAGCAGCGGCCGGCCCTGTCTCGGGGGCACGCTGGAGTTCGGAGGGCTGCGGCCGCCGCGGGGACGGCGGCGGGCGCCTGGGCGTCGGGCCTGTCGGTCATCGCTTCTCCCTTGGCGTTTCGATGCGGGGCCAGAGGGGCGTCGGCCCGACACGATCTGCCGGCCGCGGCCGGCGATCCACGCGGTGTCGGCGTCCAGGCGCAGCTCGGACGGCTCGCGGGTCTCGCCGACGCGCCGCAGGATCTCGGCGCCGACCGTGGCATGACCGGCAGCAGCAGCACGGCCGCGATGCGCACGCGCCTCGCCGACGTCGGAGAGCACCTGCGTCAGGCGCTCCTGCTCGCCGCGCCGCGCGAGCGCCCACGGCTCGGTCTCGGCGATGTACTCGTTGGCGGCGTCCATCAGCGCGAACGCGGCGGCCGCCCCCTCGTGCAGCGCGAACGCGTCCATCGCCGTCCGGTACCGCGCCGACGGCCTCGGACGCGGCGCCGGCCAGGCGCCCCGGCGGCACCGCGCGGCGGCAGCCGCCCGCCGCGGTACTTCTCCACCATCACGGCGAGGCGGTTGACGAGGTTGCCCAGGTTGTTGGCCAGGTCGACGTTGTACCGCTCCTCGAACCGCTCCCACGAGAAGTCGCCGTCCTGGCCGTACGCGATCTCCTTGACGAGGTACAGGCGCAGCGGATCGGGCCCGAAGCGCTCGGCCGCCTCGAGCGGGTCGAGCACGGTCCCGAGCGACTTGCTCATCTTCTGGCCCTTGAAGTTCACGAAGCCGTGGCCGAAGACCTGCCGCGGCAGCGGCAGCCCGGCGCTCATCAGCATGGCCGGCCAGACGACGCAGTGAAAGCGCGTGATGTCCTTGCCGATGACGTGCAGGTCGGCCGGCCACCAGCTGCTCGAAGAGCGCCTCGTCCGCGCCGAAGCCGACCGCGGAGATGTAGTTGATCAGCGCGTCGAACCAGACGTAGACGACGCTCGAGGGGTCGAACGGGCAGCGGGATGCCCCAGACTGGCCCGCCCGGCTGATCGAGATGTCCTCGAGGCCCGCCTCGAGCAGCCGCAGGATCTCGTTGCGGCGCACCTCGGGCTGCGAGGAACTCGGGGTGCGGCCTGGAAGTGCGCGAGCAGCGGGTCCCGGTACTTCGAGAGCCGGAAGAAGTAGTTCTTCTCGCGGATCCACTCCGGCTTCGTCCTGTGGACCGGGCACAGGCCGTCCACCAGGTCCTTCTCCGGCTTGAACGCCTCGCACGACACGCAGTACGAGCCCTCGTAGACGCCCTCGTAGAGGTCGCCCCGGTCGGCGATCCGCTGCACCATCGCGGTCACGCCGACGCGGTGCCGCGGCTCGGTGGTGCGGATGAAGTCGTCGAACGAGATGTCCAGGCGCTCCCAGACGTCGCGGAACTCCCGCTCCATCTGGTCGCAGTAGGCCAGCGGGTCGAGGCCCTGCTCGCGCGCGCGCCGGAAGACGTTCTGCGAGTGCTCGTCGTTGCCCATCAGGAAGTGCGTCGTCGACGCCGCAGCAGCCGCTGGTAGCGGGCGATGACGTCGGCCGTGATCTTCTCGTAGGCCGTGCCCAGGTGCGGCCGGCTGTTGACGTAGTCGATCGCGGTGGTGAGGTAGAAGCGGGACATAGAAACGGAAACCGGAATGCGGAAAACGGAGACCACTCCGCGCGTCAGCGCGCGTAGGCCCGGAGCGCGGCCGCCTGGACCTCCTTGACGGGCACGCCGGCCCGGGCGGCGGCCTTGCGCAGTCGTCGAACTCGGGCGCGGCGTTCACCACCTCGGCGCCGCGCCGCGCGATCTTGAACCGGATCGGCCCCGACGGCGTCTCGACCGTCACCGCCTCACGCGCCAGGCAGGTCGCGTCCACCTCCTGGTAGCGTAGCCCAATCGTCGTCGTTTCGCGAAAGACGATGGCCGACAGCGCCTCGCGCCGGCTCGGGCGCCGCCACGACCGTCAGCAGCGTGCCCGGGCGGTTCTTCTTCATCTGCACGGCGGTGTAGAACACCTCGAGCGCGCCGGCGGCGTACAGCCGGTCCATCAGCGCGCCGAAGATCTGCGGGTTCATGTCGTCGATCTCGCACTCGATCACGACGACCCGCTCGCCCGGACGCCGGCTCCCCGTCCTCGCCGATGAGCACCCGCAGCACGTTGGGCGTCCCCGGGAGGTCGCGGTCGCCGGCGCCGTAGCCGACCCGCTCGACCGCATCGCCGGAAGCGGCCCGAACGCGGCGGCGTAGCCGGTCACGAGCAGCGCGCCGGTCGGCGTCACCGTCTCCATCTGGACGCCGCTCGAGTACACCGGCGCGTCCGCCAGCAGCCGCACCGTGGCGGGCGCCGGCACGGGGAACACGCCGTGCGCCGACCGCACCATGCCGCCGCCGACGTTCAGCGGCGACGCGACGAACGCGGTCGACGCCGAACCACTCGAGCGCGAACACCGCCCCGACGATGTCGATGATCGAGTCGAGCGCGCCGACCTCGTGCAGGTGGACCTGCTCGACCGGCATCTGGTGGATCGCCGCCTCGGCCTCGGCCAGCCGGCGGAACAGCTCGATCGCGCGGCCCTTCGCCGCGGGCGACAGCGACGGAGCCGTCGATCAGCCGGTTGATCTCGGCCACCGGGCGGTGCGCCGTGCGACCGGGGCCCGCGCCGTGGTCGCGTGGCGTGACCGAGGCCGGCATCCGTGAGCGATGGTCGTGGGCGTGGTGGTGCCCGTGGCCGTGTTCCTGCGCGTCGACCGCGCCCGGCGCTCGACCAGGCGGAACTTGGTCGCCGACACGCCCGCGCGCAGCACCCGGTCCGCAGAGAAGCGTGTAGCCCGGGAGCATCAGGGCTACCGAGCGCCCGCTCCAGCTCGGCCGCCGGCAGTCCGGCGTCGAGCAGTGCGCCGAGCACCATGTCGCCCGAGGCCCCGGCGAAGCAGTCGAAGTAGAGGACGCGCGCCATGTCCCTCCCCGCCTCACACCAGCCCCGATTCCTTGAGGCTGCAGTACTTGCCGTCGCCGAGGATGACGTGGTCGACGACCGTCACCCCCATCAGCTCGCCCGCCGCGCGCCAGCCGCAGCGTCAGGTCCACATCCTCGGGGCTCGGCTGGGGGTCGCCCGAGGGGTGGTTGTGGAACAGCACGACCGCGGTGGCCGAAGCCAGCAGCGCCTGGCGAAAGACCTCGCGCGGCTGCACGGTCGTGCCGTCCTGCGATCCGATCGACAGCAGCGCGCACCTGAGCACGCGGTGCTTGGTGTCGAGCAGCAGCGCCCCGAACTGCTCGATCGGCCGCGACGCCGTACTCGGGCATCAGGTAGTCGGCCGCCGCCCGCGGCCCGAGCACCTGGAAGCGCTCGCCGGCACGGCGCGTGAGCGCCCGGCGCCCCAGCTCGATCGCCGCCAGCACCTGCGCGGCGCGGGCCTCGCCCATCCCCCGCACCCGCAGCAGCTCCTCGCGGCTGGCGCGCTGGAGGCCGTGCAAACCGCCGCACACCGCCAGCAGGTCGTTGGCCAGACCGAGGGCATCGGCGCCGACCGTGCCGGTGCCGATCAACGCCGCGAGCAGCTCGTTGTCGCCCAGGCCCGAGGCGCCGAGGCGAGTGAGCTTCTCGCGCGGCCGGTCGGCGGTTGCCAGGGCCCTCACCGGCCGCCCTCCGGATCATCATTTATACTGCATCCCATGCTTCGCCCCGTCGTCCGCGTCGCGGCCGCCCTGGTGCTGGCCCTGGGCCTGTGGGCGTGCGCGGCCCCGCCAGAGGCCGAGATGACCGAGGCGCGGGAAGCCCTGGCGACGGCCCGCGCCGCGGGGGCCGAGCAGTATGCCGCCGAAGAGTACCGGCAGGCGGCGGCCGCCGTGCAACGGTCCGAGCGCTTCGTCACCGAGGGCGACTACCGCCAGGCCCTGAGCGCCGCGCTCGAGGCGCGGGAACTGGCGGTCACGACGACCGCGTCGGCCAGCCGGTCGAAGGAGGCGGCGCGCACCGCCGCCGAGGCCGCCGTCGAGCAGGCACAGGCCTCGCTGGCGGCCGCCCGCGCCTTCACCGACGCGGCGACCGCAAAGCCGCCGCGCACGCGGCCCGAGCGCCTGCACGTCTCGGAGGTGCGCCGGGCGATCGTGCTCGTGAATGTAGCCGTGCAAAAAGCGCGCGAGGCGATGGGCCGCGAGGACTACCCGGCGGCCAGCCGGACGCTCGAGGGCGTTCGGACGCGGCTGGACGAAGTGATGGCGGCACAGCCCGAGCCGCCCCCCCCGCCGAAACCACGACGGCGGCGGTGACCGCCGGCCTGCCGGGTGTGCAGCAACAGCCGCGAGTTCACCCTCGGGGTACGAAGCGGCTGCGATCGTTCAGGCGAGCCAGGTGCCCCGGCACAGCACCTCGGCCCAGCCCGTGAGGAATAGCCCCGCGTCGGTCCACTCGACTCGCTGCGTGCCGCCTGGCGCCTCCACCTCAAGGTCGCGGGAGGCGCCGCCGGCCACCGCGGCGGCGACGGCAGACGCGCAGGCTCCCGTGCCGGAGGCGAGCGTCGGGCCGACGCCCCGCTCCCAGATCAGGATCCGCACTCGCGACGGCGACTCCACCGTGGCGAACTCCACGTTGGTGCCCTCCGGGAACGCATCGTGGTGCTCGAGCAGCGCGCCGAGGCGGTGCATCCGATCGAGGCTCAAAGACGGTTCGACCGCCACGCACTGCGGGTTGCCCACGCGCAGCGTGACCACCCGCAGCGGTTCGCCGCCCACGTCGAGCGTCCGCTCGGCGATCGCCTCGGGGTGCCCCATGGCGGCCCGGAAGGTCAGGCGCGTCCCGTCGCGGCGCAACAGGTCCAGCCGCTTCTCCCCGGCGTCGGTGTCGATGACGAGCGACGCCTCGCGCTCGTGCCGGGGTTCCTGGAGCAGGACGGCGCCAAGCGCCCGCACGCCGTTGCCGGACACCTCGGAGTAGCTGCCGTCGGCGTTGAACAGGCGCATCGCCGCGCCGCGCGGGGTCGGGCGGAAGAGGATCAGGCCGTCGGCGCCCACCCCTCTGTGGCGCTCGCAGAGCGCGCGCGCCAGCGCCGCGGGCTCCCGCCCCGCGGCATCGTGCTCGCTCACGTACAGGAAGTCGTTGCCGTATGCATGGGCCTTGGCGAAGGGCAGCATGAAGAACCTCTACCTGGTGCAGAACGCGAGCAGGTGCCAGCCGAAGCGTCGGACCCAGGCGCGCGGGAGGGCGTTGAACGTGCCGACGAAGAAGGTGTTGTAGAGGGTGCCCTTCCACCCGCCGTGCAGGCGCGACTTCACGGGAAACCGCTCGGGGACCACCCGGACGCTCGTGAATTCCGCCAGCAGGCGCCGGAACTCGCCGGGGCTGTACTTGCGCAGCACGGGCGCATCCTCGTGCTCGAGGCCGACCTTCATCACGCGTCGAGAGCAGGTTCAACCAGGAAACCCGGTTGTACACCTGGAAGATGGCGAGGCCGCCCGGCTTCAGCACCCGCCGGCACTCCTCGACCAGGCGCCGGTCGTCGCCCGTGTACTGCACGACCCCGTGCGCGAACACGAGGTCGAAGCGAGCGTCCGGGAACGGCAGGTCCTCGCCGTCGGCGACCAGCAACTCGGCCTGCAGCCCCTGCTGTTCGATGTTCGCGCGCGCCAGGTCGATCGCCGCCGGCGCGATGTCCACCCCGGTCCCGAGCGCGCCCCCGCGGACGAAGCGGACCAGGTCGACCCCCGCGCCGCAGCCGACGTCGAGCACGCGGCGCCCACGGTAGCCGTCGAAATCCACGAGGCGCAGCAGGTGGTGCAGCTTGTCGAAGTGGTACTCGTCGAGGTCGGCGAAGAACCCGGGCGACCCCGGAGGGTTCTCGCTGATCTCGAGGTCGTGAATCCGCGTGTTCCAGTACTGGCGGACGGCGTCGTTGACGGGCTGGCGGGCGGAGTTCGGCACGGCCGCGTACTATAGAATAGGCGGCTGCGCCGTAGCAACGACGGACAGGCGCCCTTCGACTTCGCTCAGGGCGAGGGCACGCCTGTCCTGCTGGCGCCACACTTCATGCATCGCGACCTCACCCGGCTCGCCGGCGAATCATTCGACGTCCTGGTCGTCGGGGGCGGCATCCACGGCCTGGCGGCCGCGTACGACGCCGCGCAGCGCGGCTTCTCGGTGGCACTCGTCGAGCGCGGCGACTTCGGATCGGGCGCGTCGTTCAACCACCTGAAGACGATCCACGGCGGCCTGCGCTACCTCCAGGCGGGCGACCTGAAGCGGATGCGCGAGTCGATCCTCGAGCGCCGCACGCTCGCGCGCGTCGCCCCGCACCTGCTCACGCGGCTGCCGTTCCTGATGCCGACGTACCGCAAGCTCACCCGCAGCCGGCTCGCCATGTGGGTGGCGTTCCGCGCGGACGCGATGATCGGCAGCGACCGCAACGATGGCGTGACGCCGCGGCTGCACCTCCCAGCCGGGCGACTGCTGTCCAGGGCCGAGTGCCTCGAGGCGTTCCCCGACGTGCGCCAGAAGGGGCTGACAGGCGGCGCGCTCTGGCACGACTACCAGGTGTCCAACACCGACCGCCTCACCCTGGCCTTTGCGCTCGCCGCCGACGCGGCCGGCGCCTGCCTGGCCAACCACGTCGAGGCGACCGCCCCTCTGCTCGACCGCGGGCGTGCCATCGGCGCCCGCGTGCGGGACGCGTTGACCGGCGCCGAGTTCGACGTACGGGCGCGGCTCACGCTCAACGCCGCCGGGGCCGCCACGGGGCGCCTGATGGCCGCGCTCGGCCGCAAGGACCCGTACCCGCTGATCAAGGCGATGAACCTGGTCACGCGCCGGCCGTTCCCCGGCCCGGCCCTTGCCTCCTCGACCGACGCCGGTCGAATGCTCTTCGTCGTTCCGTGGGAAGGCCGGGCGGTCGCCGGCACGTCGCACTCGCCCGAGCCCTGCGGCCCCGACGACACGCACGTCTCCGAGCGCGAGCTGGCGTGGTTCATCGGCCAGGTGAACGAGGCGTTTCCCGCGCTGCGCCTCACGCCCGAGGACGTCACGCTCGTCCACCGCGGCATCGTCCCCGCCGCCAGGAGCCGGAGGGGCGAGTGGGGCCTCGAGGGGCACTTCCGCCTGCGCGACCACGCGCTCGATGGCGTGGAAGGGGCGGTCTCGCTGGTGGCGGTGAAGTACACGACCGGCCGCGCGGTGGCCGAGGCGGCCGTGGACCTCGCCGCGCGCAAGCTGGGGCGCCGCGTGCCGTCGCGCACCGCGCAGGTCCCGCTGCCCGGCGGCGAGAGCGCCGACCTCGATGCGCTCGAGGAGGGAGTGCGCCGCGACGCAGCCGGCGCCGTGGACGACGAGGTCGCGGCGCAGCTGGCCCGGACCTACGGGTCCGGCTACTCCGCCGTGCTCCACATCGTCCGCCAGACCCCCGGGTCGGCGGCCAGGCTGGTCCCCGACCGACCGGCGATCGCCGCGCAGGTGTCACACGCAGTCCGCAGCGAGATGGCGTTGACCCTCACCGACCTGGTCACACGGCGCGTCCCGCTCGGCTCGATGGGGCACCCCGGCCCTGCAGCCGCCCGCGCCTGCGCGGATGTCATGGCGCATGAACTCGGATGGGACGCGGCACGGATCGAGCGGGAACTACAGGGACTGCGCGAGTTCTACCGGCCGGTATAAGACGGCACTGCGACGTGTGGTGCGCTACCGAACGTCAAACGCCTTGAACATGTACGTGAACCCGGCGGTGAACCCGATGCCCGGGTCGCGCGAGGTGAGGCCGACGCTGGCACCGACGTCGAGGCGGGCGGAGCCGATCGTGTAGCGGGCACCGGCGCGCAGCTGGCTGAGCGACTCGGTGCCGAGCGGCGCGGAGTCGCCGCGGGTGTTGAGCCGGCCGTTCAGCTCGCCAACCACGTCCAGCCGATCGTCGAGCGCGCGCGCGAGCGAGATGCCGTAGGTGAGCACGTCGTTCTGCCGGCTCGCGGTCACCGGGTCGGGCAGGATGCCGAGACCGGCGTTGAGCGCGACGCGCACCGACTCGATCGTCTTCCCCACCAGGATCGAGGCGTAGAAATCGGTCGTGTCGAGCGCGATGCCGCTCGACTCGCTCGCGTTCGGCAGCCGGGTTGCGATTCGGAAGGCGATGGCGGGCATCGTCTCGCTCTCGGCGAGCAGGCGCAGCTTCGTCCCAATCACCAGGTCCTCCACCGTGCTGGTCGTATCCCCGGCGGGAACCAGGTCGGCAAACGGGGCGTCCTGGCGGCCGGTGATGGAGAGCCGCTTGTACGGCGACCCGCTGAGCTGGATCTCGGCGATCGAGCCCACGCCGATCACCACACCGAGCATCGGAGCGCGCCACAGGTTGCCCTCGAGGCCCGACGCGGGGAAGAAGATGCTCCGGCCGTGCTCGATGCCGGCCTCGATGAGGACATTGCCGGCCCCGATCGCCTCGGGGTCCTGCGTGAGGAGCGGCCGCTGCTGCGCGAACGCGGGGACAGAGAGGGCGAGGGCGAACACGACGCTGGCGATGAAGCGGAACGGGGCTGCCGGTGTGCTGAAACGCATGCGCATATTCTACAACCCGGCGTAGGATATCGCCGACGACATGAGCCTCGCTCACGGCTTCAGGCACGGGTGGCGCGAGATTCGATCCCAACCCGTGGTGTCGGGCGTCGCCGTTCTCACGCTGGCCCTCGGCCTGGCCGGCGCGACGACGATGTTCGCGACGCTGCGCGGGCTCGGCGGCTCCATGGTTCCCCCGGGCGTCGATCCGGCGCAGGTGGGCCGGATCGTGTGGACGACGCGGCAGGGCGCCGGCCGCGTTCCGCTGAGCGGCGAGGAGTTCGCGCAGATCGCGCGGTCCGCACCGGCGTTCGACGCCCTGTCGGCGTCCGCCGACGAGCCGCTCGCGCTCGGCGTCGAGGGGCGGACCGTGGCGGCGAAGCGGGTCACGCCCGACTTCTTCCGTGCATGCGGCTGCCACCCCCGCACGGGCCGGCTGCTCGGCACCGCCGACTCGCGGGCCGCCGCGCGTGTCGCCCTGGTCAGCGAGTCCCTGGTCCGCCGCAATCCAGCCCTCCGGGTCAACGGCATCCTCACGCTCGAGGGGGACGAGTACGGCATCGTCGGCGTGATGCCGGAGAGCTGCTGGTTCCCGTCGCCGGGAAGTCCCGAGGTGTGGCTGCCGATGCCGATCTCCGCCGACGGCCTCCCGGCCGCGCCCTCGGTGACCGTGACGTTCCGGGTGTCGTCCAGCGCGGCGCTGGAGCTTGCGCGGTCGCAGCTCGAGCAGATCGGCCGGCGGCTGGCGGCGCTCGATCCCGCGGCGCCGTCCCGGCGGCTGCGGGCAATCGCCCTGGAAGAGGACGTGAGCAAGCGGGTGGGCATGGGCGTCGCCGGCATCCTGGGGCCTGCGCTCGCGGTCCTGTTGATCGCCTGCGGCAACGTGGCGAACCTGCTCCTCGCGCGGGCGGCGCGCCGCGAGCGCGAGATGGCGATCCGGGCTTCGCTCGGCGCCACGCGGGCGCGGCTGGCTCGAGACTGTCTCGCCGAGGGAACCTGGCTCGCGATGGCCGGCGGAGCATTCGGGACCGGGCTGGCGGCGCTCGGCGTCCGCGTCGTGAGGGCGTGGGTCGGGAGTTTCGAGCAGGCCGCGGGGGTAGCGGGTCTCATCCGCCTCGACGGCACTGCCGCGCTCTTCGCCCTCGCCGTCACGGCGGCCATCCCGCTCGTGTTCGGACTCGTCCCCGCATTGACCTCCTCCAGGCCCAACCTGGTTACCGCGCTGCACCAGTCGTCCGGCCCCCGGCGACCGCGCCGCGGTCCCTACGGCACCCGCGACCTGCTGGTCGTCGCCGAGATCGCGCTCGCGGTGGTGCTCGTCGTGGCGGCGGGGATGTTCGCCCGCTTCTTCGCCGAGCTGAACCGGGTGGAGTGGGGCTTCGATCCGGCCGGGGTGCTGGTCGCCCCGCTCTCCTTCGCGTCCGGCTCCTCGGGCGCCCGGGCCGCCGCGGTCTCCGTTCCACGGATCCTGGAGGCGGTGCGCGGAGTGCCCGGGGTGCGAGCCGCGGCCATCGGCGAGGTCCCGGGGATACCGGGTGTCCGCGACGGGGACGCGCTCGAGTTCGAGGGGTGCGTCGATCCCGGTGCCCAGACGGCGGTGGTGTCATCCGCTGGCGCCGGCTACTTCGATGCGCTCGGGCTCCCCGTCCTGCGAGGCCGCGCGATCGGTGGCCAGGACCCGGGAGGCCCCTCCGTGGGCGTCGTTGGCGCGGGGCAGGCCTCGCGCTGTTGGCCGGGCACCGACCCCATCGGCAGACGGTTCCGCCTGGGTCACACCTCGCCCTGGATCACGGTCGTCGGCGTCGTTCCCGACACGATGAAGACGCGGGCGTTCCCCGACGCGCCGCGAAGCGTGTACCTGCCTCGCGACGGCAAGGACGATCGCGGTGTCCTCGTGATCCGATTCGACGGCCTTTCGGCCCCCGTCGCGAAGGGGGTGCGCGCCGCGATCCGGCGGGTCGTCCCGAGCCAGCGGCTCGAACGGGTTGAGCGGCTCGACGAGGAGTTCCACAGGCGCCTGGGTGGACCGCCGCTGCTGATCGGCATCCTCGGCGGGTTCGGCGCGTTTGCCCTCGTGCTCGGCACGCTCGGCGTCTTCAGCGTGATGAGCTACACCGTGGCCGAGCGCACGCGCGAGTTCGGCATCCGGGTGGCGCTCGGCAGCTCGCGCTCCCGCGTGCTGCGCCTGGTGCTCCGCCACGCCCTCCTCGTCGTCTTCGTCGGGACCGGGGTCTCGGCGGCGGGCAGCCTGGCCGTCGCCCGCGCGACCTTCCCGGAGATGGCGAATCTCGCGGTCGCGGACCCGCTCCTGTGGGTGTCGGTGGCCGGCCTCCTGGCCGCGGCCGCCCTCGGCGCGAGCGCGATCCCAGCCTGGCGCGCGGTGTCGGTCGAACCGACCGTAGCGCTCCGGTCCGAGTAGGACTCAGCCTGCGAACTTGTAGCCGAGACCGTGCACGGTCAGGATGTACTGCGGGTGGCGTGGGTTCGGCTCGATCTTCTGGCGCAGCCAGGCCACGTGCACGTCCACGGTGCGCGTGGAGGGCACCGCGTTGTAGCCCCACACCTCGTTCAGCAACTGCTCGCGGGTGATGGTGTCGCCGCGGTGCTCGAGGAAGTACTTGAGGAGCAGGAACTCGCGCGCCGAGAGGTCGAGGGAGGCCCCGCCCCGCGTCACCTCGGCCTTCCGCGTGTCCATGACGACGTCGCCGAAGCGAAACTCGTGACCGCCCGAGGGGCCCGGGGCCGCGCGGCGCAACTGCACCTCGATGCGGGCGAGCAGCTCGAGCATGTCGAACGGCTTGGTCAGGTAGTCGTCGGCGCCGAGCTTCAGGCCGAGCACCTTGTCGATCACCTGCCCGCGCGCGGTCAGCATGATGACGGGCGTGCGAATCCCCTTCTGGCGCAGGTCCCGGCAGAGGTCGAAGCCGCTCATCCCGGGCAGCATCACGTCGAGGAGGATGACGTCCCAGGCTTCGCCCGCCGCGCGTGCCAGCCCCGTCAGCCCGTCCTGCGCCGAGGCCACCTCGAACCCCTCGCTCCTGAGGCGGTCGGTGAGCGTCAGCACGAGGCCGGGCTCGTCCTCGACGAGCAGGACTCGCCTCACGACTCGACCTCCGTGACGGGGGCCGCTTCCGGGGCCGCGGGCAAGGTCAACGTGACGGTGCTGCCCTCCCCCACCGTCGAGGCGATGGTCACCGAGCCGCCGTGCGCCTCGGCCACCCGCTGCACGAGGCTGAGGCCCAGCCCATTGCCGTGCACCTGGCGCTCGATCGCCTGCCGGCCCCGGTAGAACGGCTCGAAGACGTGCGGCAGGTCGGCGGGCGGGATACCGGGGCCGCGGTCGCGCACCGCGATCGACACGTGCGCGCGCCCGCGAACCGAGGCCGCCGCCGCCGACACCCCAATCCACCGCCCCTCCACCGCGTGCTTCAGCGCGTTGGCCACCAGGTTGTGGACCGCCCGGCGCACGGCTGCCTCGTCGCCAAGGATGGGCGGCGTGCCCTCGGACGGCAGGGCAACCTCGAGCGCGACCCCGGCCTGCGCGCAGAGCGGCGCGCACGAGACTCGCAGGTCGGCGAGCAACGCACCCACGTCGAGCGGTTGCGGGTCGCGTACCGGCTGGCCTCCGCGCACCCGGGAGTACTCGAGGATCTCTTCGACCATCTCCGTCAGCCGTCGCCCCTCGTCCTCGATCAGCTCGCCATACCGCCTGGCCTGCGCCGGCTCAGAGACGATCCCGGCGGAGAGGTTCTGTGCCGCGGAACGGATGACGGCGAGCGGCGTGCGCAGCTCGTGCGACACGGTGGTCACGAACTCCATCTGGCGCGCCGCCAGCTGGCTCGCCCGCCGCCCGTTCACGACCACGAGGACGACGCCGGCCAGGAGCACGGCGAGGATGCCGGACCCAAGCCACAGGTTGCGGTGGCGGGCCTGCGTGACGGCGGCGTCGAGCGAGCCGGCCGGGTGCTGCAGCACCAGCTGCCAGGAGGGTCGGACCCGCTGCGGGCTCGCGCCGTGCGCGACGGTCCCATTGTCCTCGCGGTGCTCCACCACGATTGCCATCCGTTGCCCGCCGGCGGGTGGCACGGTGTTCGTCGCGCCCGGCGAGGCTGCCACCCTGGAGCGCAGCGTCAGGCCGAATGGGCCCGTGTCCACCGTCCGCAAGATGTCGAGCCGCAGGGCGAAGAACGGCGTGACGCTGTCGGCGCGGGCCGGGTCGAGCAAAGCGCCGGGGGCCAGGCCCCGCGCGAAGAGCCGCTGTCCCGACGCCGACAGGACCGCGACCCGGTAGCTGCCGGCACCCTCGGGGAGGTGCCGCTCGACGAAAACCGGCAGCATCGATCGCCTCAGCACGTCCTCGTCGAGGTCCGCGACGACGAACGCGCCGGGCCACCCCAGCCAGAATCGTGCGGTCATCGTCTGCCGAACCGTGGTGCCTCCCCGCCCGTCGTCCCGCGCGGCGGGAGCCTCGGGGCCGGAGAACGGAGGGGCCGCGCCAACCGGCACCAGCAGCGCCGGCGCGTCGGGGACCACCGGGTTGATCGTGATGCTGACGCCGGAAGGTGGCTGGCCGGCGACCGCCACCGGGCGCGCGGGCTGGACTGGCAGGTGCGCGCGGAACTTCTCGAGGCGGGCAGGCCACTCGGCCAGACCGGGACCAAAGCTGCGCGCGGACCGGTCGTACCGCCTCGCGCTCCCTGATTTCCCCTTGGCCTCGATCAGGTAGATGTCGCGGATCATCGATGGGAAGCGCGCCGCGTTCCGCCATCGGTCCACGGCCACGGCGAAGCGCTCCCAGTCGCCCGCCGCCACCTCCGGCTGCGACAGGTGCAGGGCGAGGTACGCACGGCTGATCTCGGCGTCGAACTCGTCCGCGAACTCGCGCGCCCGCTGGTCCAGCGAGCGCCGCAACTGCTCTCGCTCGGCCTCGGACACCTTGCCGAGCCAGCGGTACTGCAGCGTGGCCAGCGCCGCCACGAGAGCGACCAGCAGCGCCGGGACGACCAGCCCGCGGGGCACGCGCCGCACCCTCACCATGCGCCGGAGTGTACTACCAGCGCGTCGTTCCCGCCCCCCGGCCCCTGGCTTCCGGCCCATGGTTTTACGTTCTTAACGATCTCTTTGCGTCGGCTTAACCATTCAGGTGCGTCCAACCGGCATCATCGGTTCGTCATATGTGGTGACAGTCGGCCGCAGACCGCGGATCATCGCAGGGCGACCCGGTTCCTCGCCCCTGATCCTGCATGGAGGCACTCGTGAGACGTTCCCTGATCACCCTGTTCGTCGCCGGCTCTTTCGCGCTGCTGTCGGCGCAGGCCAAGGACGCCAGCCAGGTACTCGCCGACGCCCGCGACGCGCTGGGGGGCGCGAAGCTCGAGTCGCTGAAGTCGCTCTCGGGCAAAGGGCGCACGCTGCGCACCACGCCGGCGGGCGACACCGCGGAGACCGAGTTCGAGGTGGCGCTCGAGCTGCCCGACAAGTACCGCCTCCGCGCGGCGCTGATGCCGATGGGCAACATGACCGTCTACCGTGAAACCGGGTTCAACGCCGACCGGTTGATCGAGCAGGTGGACCGTCCGCCGAATCTCTCGGGCGGCATGGTGCACATCCGGATCGCGGGCCCCGGCGGAGCGGTCAATCCCGCGAAGATGACCCCCGAGCAGAAGACCGAGTTCGAGCGGCAGCGGGTGCTGGCGAACAAGAAGGAGTACGCGCGGCTGGCGCTGGGCCTCTTGGCCTCGTCGCCCGCGTTCCCCCTGGAGTTCGCCTACGCCGGCGAGGCCGAGGCGCCCGAGGGCAAGGCCGACGTCATCGACGTGAAGGGGCCCGACAACTTCGCGGCACGCTTCTTCGTGGACGCCACGACGCACCTCCCGCTGATGCTCAGCTGGATGGACAAGGAGCCGCTGATGATCCGGATGGGCCCGGGCGGCCCGAACGTCACCCCCGGCGGGGGCGGCGGAGCGGTGGTGCAGCGATTCGAGCAGCGGTCGGGGCCGATGTCGAAGGAGGAGCGCGAGAAGCTCGAGAGGGACATGGAGGCCGCGCGCGCGACGGCCGAGGCCAACCGTCGTACCGTCGAGTTCCGCATCTACTACGGCGACTACCGCGAGGTCGGTGGTGTGCGCCTGCCCCACCGCATCCAGCGCTCGGTGGACGGCAGGACGACCGAGGAGATGGAGTTCGACGCGCTGAAGGTGAACGCGAAGATCGACGCGCGCACCTTCGAGCCCTCGAAGTAGCGCCGGCGCCTCAACAGTCGGCGCAAGCCTCCGTGCCCGCGAAGGAGAAGCTCTTGTTCACCGTCCGTCTTGTCGTCGGCTGCGCGCTCCTGCTCCTTCCCTCGGTGGGGCTGGCCGAGGACCAGCCCCGGTCGGCCCGCGTGGCCGTTGCCGTGCTCGACCAGACCGGCGCCGTGATCCCGAACGCGCCGGTCACCCTGGCGTCCGAGGACGGCGGCGCGGAAGGGGCGCCCGCCCGCGAGGCGCTCTCGGATGGGGTGGGCGTCGCGGCGTTCGACGGCCTCACCGAGGGCCGCTATACCGTCCGCGCGCGGTTCCCGGGCTTCCAGCCGGCGACGGTGACGGGCATCCGCGCGCGGCGCGGCCGCGAGGCGCGCGTCCGGGTGGTCCTGCAGCTCGAGAAGATCGACGAGTCCCTCACCGTCAGTCGCGACCGCCAGACCTCGGCACTCGACCCCCGCGGGTCGGCGTTCAGCTCGGTGCTCACGCGCGAGCAGATCGACGCGCTGCCCGACGATCCCGACGAGATGGAGGCGGTCCTGAAGGCGCTGGCGCCGCCAGGCGCGGTCATCCGCGTGGACGGCTTCAGCGGCGGGAAGCTGCCGCCCAAGTCGCAGATCCGCTCGATTCGCCTGCCGCGGATGGACATGTTCGCCGCGCAGAATCACGGCGGGATGTCCGGCATGCACTTCATCGACATCATGACGATACCCGGGAACGGGCCACTGCGGGGGAACGTCGACTTCAACTTCCAGGACGAGGCGTTGAACGCCCGCAACCCGTTCACCTCGGTGAAGGGGGCCGAGCAGGTGCGGCAATACGGCTACTCGCTGGCCGGCACCATCGTCCCCAACCGGACGTCGTTCAGCGTGACCGGCGGCGGCGGCTGGCAGTACGGCTCACCGAACCTGCTCGCGGTGCTGCCGGACGGGAGCACCGCGACCGACACCATCCGGCAGCCCCGGGACACCTTCGACCTGGCCGTGCGGTTCGACCACGCGATCAACAAGGACCACGCGCTGCGGGGCAGCTACGACCGGACGTCGTTCGCGTCGCGCAACCTGGGAGTCGGCGGCTACAACCTCTTCGACCGCGCGTACGACATGGAGTCGGCGACCAACACCCTTCGCTTCTCCGAGAACGGCCCGCTCGGGCGCCGC
The DNA here is from genome assembly GCA_963813585.1 of uncultured Acidobacteriota bacterium. GTDB lineage: Bacteria > Acidobacteriota > Vicinamibacteria > Vicinamibacterales > Fen-181 > JARKSS01. The sequence goes on along the minus strand of CAWEZL010000001.1, from coordinate 3,092,648 downwards.
ATGTTCAGCGACACGCGGCTGCAGCTCCGCTGGGGCGACACCTCGTCGCGAGCCGTTCTCGAGGCGCCGGCCATCCGGGTGCAGGACGCCTTCACCGGTGGCGGCGCCCAGCAGCGCGGCGGCGTGTCCACGACCGAACTGGAGGTCGCCACGGACCTCGACTACGTGCGTGGCTTGCACTCGTGGCGGACGGGCCTCCTCGTCGAGGCCGCGTCCTACCGCGCGGACGACATCACGAACTACCTCGGCACCTACACGTTCGCCAGCCTCGCCGACTACCGCGCCGGCCACCCCTCCGCCTTCACGCGCCGCGTCGGCAATCCGCGCGTCCGCTACTCCACGCTGCAGGCCGCAGCCTACGTCCAGGACGACTGGCGCGTCGCGCGCAGCCTGCTGTTCTCGGGCGGCATCCGCTACGGCCTCGAGGGGCACGTCGGCGACCGGTGGAACCTGTCGCCGCGCGCCACCGTCGCCTGGTCACCGTTCCGCAACGGCCGACTGACGCTGCGCGCGAACTACGGCTACTTCTACGACTGGATCCCCGCCGAGCTCTACAAGGAGACGGTGCTCGTGGACGGCCTTCGGCAACGGGAGCTGAATCTCTTCGACCCTCCCTACCCACGCGAGGCCCTCGGCGACCTCGACTCGTTCGACGCCGCCCTGCGCCCCTCGAACCGCTACCTCTGGCCGGGCGACCTGGCGCTACCCGGCGGGCATCGCATCTCTTTCGGCGTCGAGCGCACGCTGTCGGAGAACAGTAGGCTGAACGTCACCTACAGCCGGGGCTGGGGGCGGGGGCTGCTGCGCGGCCGCAACCTGAATGCCCCGGTGGAGGGCGTGCGGGCCGACCCGCGCTGGGCGAACGTGATCGAGCTGGCCGGTGATGCGGCCTCCAGCTCACAGCAGCTGAACGTGATCTACAGCCTCGTGCGGATGGACCTGCGGCGCTTCTTCTTCGTCGCGAACTACTCGCTGAGCCAGGCGCGCACGAACACCGCCGGGGCGTTCGCGGTGGCTCCGGTCGGCGACGACCTCGTGGCGGAGTGGGGCCCCGCGGCCTTCGACCTCCGGCACCGGTTCGGCGCCTCGTTCAACCTGGCGCCCTTCAGGAACGTGACGATGGGGCTGAACGTGCGGGGTCAGTCGGGCGCGCCGTACAACCTCACGAGCGGCCGCGACGACAACGGTGACGGCCTGTTCAACGACCGCCCTGCGGGCGCCGGGCGCAACTCGGCTCGCGGCCGCGCGCAGTGGGACCTGGGCGGGCGAATCGCCTACGCGGTGGGCTTCGGCACGCCCCGGCAGAGCGGCGGTGGCGACGGGCCGCGCGTCGTGATCAGGCGGGGCGAGGGCGACTCCCTGGCGCCCGGATTCGGCGGCGGCGCCCAGGACAAGCGCTACCGGGTCGAGTTCTACCTGGCCGGCCAGAACCTGCTGAACCGCGCCAACTACACCGCCTACAGCTTCGTCCTGACCTCGCCGTTCTACGGCAGGCCGGTCGCCGCCTCGCAGCCACGCAAGCTACAGGCGGGCATCCGCTTCGCGTTTTAGCGGAAGGCGGGCGGTCCTACCCTTCGAGGATCATCGTCACCGGCCCGTCGTTCACCAGTTCCACCCGCATGTGGGCCTGGAACACGCCGGTGGCAACGGGCAGGCCGAGGGCGCGAACCTCTTCGACGAAGCGCTCGTAGAGCGCGCGGGCGTGGTCGGGAGGCGCAGCCGCGTCGAAGGAAGGCCGGCGGCCCTTGCGGCAGTCACCGTAGAGGGTGAACTGGGAGACGACCAGGACGCTGCCGGCGACGTCGGCGACCGAGCGGTTCATCTTGCCCTGGCCGTCCTCGAAGACGCGCAGGCCGGCCACCTTGCCGGCCAGGTGGCGCGCCCGCTCGTCCGTGTCGCCGTGCGTGATGCCCAGGAGGACCATCAGGCCGGCGCCGATCTCGCCGGCGACGGCGCCGTCAACGAGGACGCGGGCGGAACGGACACGCTGCAGAACGAGACGCATGATGATCACCGGCCGGCACGGACGCCGGCGCTACTGCTTCAGCCGCTTGTCCAGCAGGTGCGAGCCGGTGACGTTCTTGAGCGCGCTGAGCATCGAGTGCTTCACCCCGGGGTGCTCGCGCTCCAGGTCGAGCAGCAGCCGCTTCACGCGCTGGCGCTGCAGGCTCAGGTCGCCGCACGCCGGGCAGCTGCACGGGATGATCGGCAGCCCGCACTCCCTCGTGTACGCGCGCGCCTCGGCCTCGAGCACGTAGACGAGGGGCCGGATGACGACGTGCTGCCCGTTGTCGGAGGTCAGCTTCGCCGGCATCGCCTTCAGGTTCCCCTCGAAGAACAGGTTCAGCAGCAGCGTCTCGATGCAGTCGTCCGCGTGGTGCCCGAGCGCGATCTTCGTCGCGCCAATCTCCCCCGCCATCTTGTAGAGCACGCCCCGCCGCAGCCGCCCGCACAGCGAGCATGGCGTGTCGTCCACGTCCAGCAGGTCCTCCATTGTCTCGTTGATGGTGGTGTGGCGGACGACGCACTCCCAGCCGCGTTCGCGGCAGGTGCCGGTGATGAGCTGGTGGTCGTAGCCCTCGAAGCCGGCGTCGACGTTCGCGGCGATCAGCGAGAAGTTGATCTTCGCGCGGCGCCGCAGCACGTCGAGGATCTGCATGAGGGCCCACGAGTCCTTCCCGCCCGAGAGGCCGACGAGGACGCGGTCGCCCTCCTCGAGCATCTGGAAGTCGGAGATGGCCTGGGTGGTGCGTCTTGGCGATCCGCGTCTCGATCGGGGACTGGTAGGGCATCAGCTCACACAACCACGAGGCGCCGGACGACGGCCTCCCATGTCATCGACGAGACGGCCTGCAGGGCGGCCGCGCCCAGCTCGCGCGCCACCATCTCGTCGTCGGCCAGGCGGGCGAGCGCGTTGCCGAGGGCTTCGGCGGTCGGCGCCGTCACGTATCCTTCGACGCCGTCGTGCACGAGCTCGGCCGGGCCGCCGCTGTCGGTGCAGGTGACGACCGGCTTGGCCGCTGCGAACGCCTCGACGGTCACGAAGCCGAAGTCCTCCTGGTAGGCCGGGAAGCAGACGGCGCGGCAGCGCGCCAGGTACTCGACCAGTTGCTCCGAGTTCACCTCGCCGACCAGCCGGACGCGGTCCTCGACGCCGAGTGAACGGGCCAGCGCCTCCAACTCGGCGCGCGCCTCGCCGTCGCCGGCGATGATCGCCCGCGTCGGACCGGCCTCGGACCTGGCGAGCGCCCGGATCAGCAGATCGAGACGCTTCAGCTTCGTCAGCCGCGACACGGCGAGGATGTAGTCGCCGTACTCCTCGCAGCGGTAGGTCCGCTGCGGGGGCGGCGGGTACAGCACCTCGGAGGGGATGTTGCCGAACCGCTGGAGGCGCGCCTGGATCGTCTTCGACTGCGCGAACAGATGGGTGACGTTCCTGGTGAGCAGCCAGCGGTCGGCGCCGTGAATCAGGCGCCGCCGCACCTTTTCCTTCGCCTGCTGGGCCGGGGTCAGCGTCGCGTGGAACGACTCCCAGAGGTCGTAGTACTCCCGCATCCGGTGGTTCAGCCAGCAGACGTGGCGCGGGTGGCGCACGGCGTAGCTCGGGTACCGGAAGCTGACGACCTGGTCGACCGGCCCGCCGTCCTGCGCGGTGCGGACGTCGGTCAGCCAGGTCGAGAGGTAGGCCGACGCCTGGCGGCCGAACGGGTTCTGCGGCGTGACGCGCACCTCGGCCTGGTGCCCCGCCTCGCGCAACGCCTGGACGAGCGAGCGGACGATGACGAGGTGGCCCCCCTCGCCGAAGGACAGGCCCGAGGTGACAACGAGGATGCGGCTCATTCCAGGTCCCCGGGTCCCCACGATCCTTCGCCGGGCGACCGACGGCCACCCCGCGATCGGGCACGTCGACTGTCACGACCGCCCCCGCCCCCACGATGGCGTGTTCGCCGACGGTGACGCCGTCGAGCACCTTCGCGCCCGGCGCCCATCCAGACGCCCTCGCCCACGCGCACGCCCAGCGAATGGCGCCCCTGTTCCGCCACCGCGCGCGCCGGGTCGCTGAAGTCGTGGTCGCCGCCGATGACGTAGCAGTACGCGGCGAACAGCGCGTTGCGCGCCGATCGTGACGCGGCTGGCCGAGAACACCTCGCAGTTGAACCCGATGTTGACCCCGTCGCCGAGCTCGATGTCGCCGTTCTTGCACGAGAGGATCGTGTTGCGCCCGACGAAGACGCCGCGGCCCGATCGTGATCCCCCGGTTCTCCTCTCCCTTCGCGTCGAGCAGGCAGTTGTCGTCGATCACCACGTCGTCGGCGATCCGGATCTTGTGCGGGTGGCGCAGGACAACGTTCTGGCCGAAGACGACGTTGCGGCCGCAGGCGCCGAGCAGGCGCGGGTAGAGCAGCCTGCGCAGTGCGAGGCCGAGGGCGCCGGGCACGGCCTGCGAGGCGAGCAGCGTCGCCTCGTACTTCAGCAGCGCGCCGAGGCCGGGGCGCCCGACGACCAGCGCGGAGTACTTCTGCCGCGCCGTGAGCCGGCGGTCGGACAGCTGATCCTGCACGCGGGGGATTGACATAGATCCCGATCCCAATCCCGATTCCAATTCCGATTCCAAGCCGAATCCGAATCCCAATCCAATCGGAATCTCGCCCCCGCCGCCCTTGCCGGTCGGGATTGACCGCCGTGGTCGGGATTCGGATCGGAATCGGAATCGGAATCAGGATTGTCTCAAATCCACCCCTTCAGCCGGTACCACTCGAGCGCGCGGCGGACCCCCTCGCGCAGCGTGACCTTCGGCGCGTAGCCCAGCTCGGCCCGCGCGCGCGAGATGTCGAACGCGCGGCTCTTCGTGAAGAAGTCCACGCGGCGGCGGTAGAGTGGCGGCTCCACCCGCAGCGGCACGCACACCGCCTCGCACAGCGCTCCCGCCACCCAGAACGGCCAGACCGGCAGGTGGACGCGGCGGCGGCTTCACGCCCGATCTCGCGCGCGATCGAGGTGCACCAGCTCGCTTCAGCGTCCCCACTTCCCCGCCCGCCAGGATGTAGGTGCGGCCCGCGGCCTTGGGCACCGTCCCGCACAGGCGGAACCCCTCCACCAGGTCGTCGATGTAGGTCAGATGGTAGTAGATGTCGCCGCGCCCGAGGATGACGAACCGGCGCCGTGCGACGCCGCGGAACAGCTTGAGCAGCCGCCGGTCCCCGGGGCCGTAGATGCCGCTCGGGCGCGCGATCACCAGCTCGATACCGGTCTCGGTCGCCGCCTCGCGCGCCACGCGCTCTCCCTCGAGCTTGGTTTCCTGGTAGACGTCGCCGGGGCGCAGCGGCGCGTCCTCGTTGGCCGGCGGATGCTCCACGTCGCCGTGCACGCCGACCGTGCTGCAGTGCACGACGCGCCGCACGCCTGCGCGTGCCGCGGACCGGATCAGCGCGCCGACGCCGTCGGCATTCACCGCGCGGTAGGCCGAGGCAGGCGCACCCGCCTGCCGGTAGATGGCGGCGATGTTGTAGACGGTCGCGACGCCCCTGGACGGCGCAGTCGAGCGAGTCGGCGATCGGTGAGGTCGCCCTGCGACGATCTCGATCCCGGCGCTCGTCAGGTCGCGCCCCTTCTCGGCGTCACGGGCGAGCGCCCGGACGCGGTAGTCGCGCGAGGCGAGGCCGCGCGCCAGGTGGCCACCGGTGAAGCCGGTGCCGCCGGTCACGAGCACCGGCTCGCCGCTCCCGGGCCTCATCGTGCGCCGTCCCGGTCGCGGACCGCGACCACGGTCACGGGCGAGCCGAGCAGGCGCAGCAGGCCGGCCCGCGCCATCAGTCCCTCGGCGGCCAGCGTGAACGACGCGTGACCCGATGGCCTTGTGCAGGGCGATCGGCAGCACGAACTGGCGGTGGCGCTCGACGACGCGGAAGCCGTGGCGGGCCAGCTCCATGGCCACGGTGCCGTCGCGCAGCACGCGGTAGGCCTCGGTCCGCGACCCCAGCCGCGGCCGCCACTCGCCTGCCCGCATCGCCTGCAGCGCAGCGCCGCTGAACCAGCGCCGGGTAGTCGAAGACGACACGCGTCGCGGGTCACGCGGCACAACTCCGCCGAGGCACTGGCGCCAGTCGGGCGTGTGCATCAGGACGCGGAGGCTGATCGCCGCATCGAACGGCCGGTCCGCGAAGGCCAGCCCGTGGGCGTCGCCCACCACGAACTCCACGCCGAGCCTCTCGGCCTCGGCGCGCGCTTCGCGCGACCGCGAGCATCTGCGCCGACGCGTCGACGCCGGTGACGCGTGCGCCACGCCGGGCGAGCGCAAGCGCGGCACGCCCCGTGCCGGTCCCCACGTCGAGCACCGCCGCGCCGTCGACGCCCGGCAGCGCGAACGACGAGCACACCGCTCCTGCGTGTCCGCGAGCAGCGTGCCGATGGGCCCGCTGAAGCGCCGACGGTCGAAGCGCTCCGCGTGGCCGGGTCGGCGTAGACCGCGTAGCTGTAGTGGTCGGCGACGGGGCGTTCGTGCCCCGCGGCGGGCGCTCACGACACGCCCCCGGCGGGCGGCACTGACGACGGCGGCCGGGTCGAACGCTTCGAGCGGCGCGCCGGGTGCGGTCGAGGTACGCCTCGTCGCTGTACTTCGTGCTCGGCCAGGTCGCGAGCGCGGATCGCCGAGCGCACGACCGCGGCACCGGATCGCCGATCGCCTCGAGGATGCCTGCCGCCAGCCCCTCGGGCGTCGCCTCGGTCAGGATCGACACCTCGTCGTCCAGCACCTGCGTGTGCGTCAGCAGGCGGGTGGCGACGATCGGCCGGCCGGAACGCAGGTACTGGTAGATCTTCAGCGGCGTGTTCGTGCCGGTGCTGCGCGGCGACACCAGGACGTCGGCGGCGTCGAGGAACGAGGGAATCTCCCCGGCGGGGCGCTCGCCGGCGAAGATCGTCACGCCGCCGACGCCGGCGGCGCGCGCCCGGACCTTCGCGCGCTCGCACCTGCGCGGGCTTGCCGCCGGCCAGCAGGAGGCGCGCCTCGGGGCTGCGCCTCGTGACGATCGCCATGGCCTCGAACAGCAGGTCGAGTCCCTGGTAGGCTTCGAAGGTGCCGGTGTAGACCACCAGCGGGGCATCGGCCGCCAGCGCCGAGTTCCGTCCGGACTCGTCGCCCCGGTGCCCGCCAGCGGGGCATCGCCCGAACCGGGCGCGTTCTCGATCAGCACCGGGTCGGCAGCCGGCGTCGATCCGCCGGACCGTCTCGGCCAGGTGCGGGCAGATGACGATGACCGACCCGCGAGTGCCGGATGAACGACCCGCTCGAGCCAGGTGAAGAAGGCCTTCGAGCGCGCGCGAGCGGCTGAACGAGAAGTTCGTCGAGCTGCTGCGGCAGGCTCGAGTGCATGTCGTACAGGTGCGGCACGCCGCAGCAGCCCACGCGAGCAGCAGACCGATGGCCGCCCCCTCCTCGTGCGAGTGGACCGCGTCGTACCGGCCCGACAGCGCACGCCGCAGGGCCGTGAGCGCACAGCGCCAGGTCGAGGGACGACCTTGGCGCCAGGAGGGGCCGATGCGCACCCCGCGGACGAACGGCGGCCGCACGCACCGGAAGACGCGCAGCCCCGGCAGCGTCGACGTCCTGGCCGAACGGGTACGTGACGAGGTCGACCGTGTGGCCCGAGCGTCGGTCGAGCGCCCGGATCCGGTGGTATTCGCTGAACGGCGTCCCCCGGGGCTCGAAGAACGGCTCCGGCGCGATCATCAGTATGCGCATGGGCTGAACGGACAACCCGACGCCTGCAGGATGGGGGACTGAAGGAAGCCGGGAGACGGAGGAAACGAAGCTCGAATTATATACCGGTTTCGGCCGGGGCCGAGGGCATGGTAACCTCTGCTCTTCCCGGCGCTTGCGGACGACCCGGACGACCACGGCCCGCTCCCGGCACATCCCCCGTTCCCGAGTCATGACTCCAGGTAGCCGCCGCCTCCGGCCCGCGCTCCGCCAGGCGCTCGCGACCACGGCCAAGCTGGCCGTCAGCGCGGCGCTGCTGGCCGCGCTCCTGTCGCGCACCGACCTGCGCGGGCTCCTGGCGCAGGTGGCCCAGGCCTCGCCACTCTGGCTGGGAGCCGCCCTGGGCATCTACCTCGCCCACCTCGCCGTCGCCACCTGGCGCTGGCGGCTGCTCCTCGGCGCCCAGGGGACGCCCTTCGCCGGCCGCCGCCTGTTCTCGTCCTACCTGGTCGCCACCTTCTTCAACAACTTCCTGCCGAGCAACATCGGCGGGGACGTCATCCGGATCACTGACACGGCCGGGCGGCTGGGCTCGAAGACGCTGGCGACGACGATCGTGCTGATCGACCGGGGGATTGGCCTCCTCGGCCTCGTTCTGGTGGCGGCCGTCGGCGCCTCGCTCGCGGCCGGCGGAAAGGGAGGCGCGCTGCCGGTCTGGCCATCCTGGCTGTGGATCGGGCTGCTGCTCGCCGTCATCGTCTCGGCGCCGGCGCTCATGGCGCCGGCCGGCGTGGCACGGCTGCTCCAGCCGCTGCGCGTCTTTCACCCCGAGTGGGTCGGCGAGCGGATCTCCCGAGTGACCGACACGCTCGGGCGCTTCCGCGAGCGCCCGTCGGCGCTGGCGGGCTGCTTCGTGGGGGCGGTGGTCGTCCAGGTCATCCTGGTCTTCTATTACGCCGCGGTGGCGAAGGCGCTCGCCGTCCCGATTCCCCTCGTGCACGTGGCCGTCCTGGTCCCGCTGTCGTTCATCGTGCAGATGCTGCCCGTGTCGATGAACGGCTTTGGCGTGCGCGAGGCCACCTTCTCGTTCTACTTCAGCCGCCTCGGGCTGCCGATCGAGTCGGCGATGGCGCTGTCGCTCGTCGCGACCGGCCTCATCATGCTGCTGTCGCTGCTGGGGGCGGGGGTGTACGTGGGAAGAAGAGGGACCGGGAGCTAGGGGCTGGCAGGTTGCTAGTGTCCGCCGGTCGTGGTTCCCTGCATTTGCACGAGGGCCCCGAGGAAGCGCCGGTCGGTGGTCGTCGCGTCGTTGTTCTTCGGCACCGTGCCACCCGACGGCTTCACCGACAGCACGTACCCGTAACCGCGGTCGGCGTAGACCCCCTCGGGATCGGCGAAGGTCACCTCCACCGACTCCCCCCGCTTCATCGCGAGCGTCGTGTCCTCGCCTCCGAACGACACCCACACATCGCCGTTCACCGGGCTCGTCACGCGCAGGCGCATCGAGGTCAGTTCCTCGAACGTGCGGACGACCACGTCGCCCCGGCGGCGACCCGCGAACCACAAGCCGGCGGGCTCCGGCGGGTAGGCGTTGCGGTCGAGCAGGTAGAGCGACAGCTCCGGATTGCTCCCGTACCGAATCTGCACCCGGTTCCGATCCAGCATGATCGGCAGGTCGTTCACCATCGTCAGCTCGATCGGTAACAGGCGCACGGCGCCGTGATCGAGGTTGTAGTACGGGAATCGGGCCGTGTAGTACGGGTTCAGCACGAGCTGCGCTGTGAAGAGCGCGCCTCCCGCCCACGCGGCCAGCGGAACGGCGAGCGACTGGATCGGCGGCAGGAAGAAGAACAGCACCGGGTAGACCGCCATGAAGTAGCGGTTGCCCGGGGGACCGCCGCCGCCCGACCAGGTGTAAGGCAGGACCGCCAGCGTCACGGCGATCGTTCCGAGCACGGCGAGCAGCATCAGCACGTGCCAGCCACGGATCTCCCGCCACCGCCACCACCAGAGCGCCAACGCCAGCAGGCCGGGAAAGAAATACGGCAGCAGCCCCGCGTGACGGCCGACGAGGAAGTACACCGCGTTGCGCGCGTAGCGCTCGGCGAGGTCGCGCGCGTCGAGCACGGCGGTCTTGTCGAGCTGGTTCGTTGCCGTCGGGTACCCCGCGGTCTCGAACGTCATCGCGGGCGTCTGGTGCGGGAAGGTCCCGTAGAAGACCCTGCGGTTTCCCCCTTGGTAGTTGAACTCCCCGGTCACCGCCGCATTGACGGCGAACAGACCGCCGGCCACCGCCACGAAGGCGACGCCGAGCAGCGCGGCGCGCCCCGCGCGGCGCGCGAAGCCCGCCCCGTCCCCGCGGCGCCAGACCCCCCAGAGCGGCCAGGCGACGACCGGCGCGGCCAGCGGCACATAGAGCGGCTTCGAGAAAGCCACCATGCCCAACAGGACGGCCGCCAGCACGTCGCTCCCCGGGCCGCGCACGAACCGGCCGACCCGGCCTGGACGCTCCGCCGGCGGCGCGACCTGCTTGTAGAGCCAGAGGAAGTAGGCGAAGAAGACGAGCGCCAGGTTGAAGATCTCGGGCGTCAGCCAGACGCCATAGACGGGGACGACCGAGGCGGCGAGAAAGGCCAGCGTGAAGGTGAGAGCCACCGCGCGGGGCGAGCGCGCCGAGAGGAAGAGGTAGCCGAGCCACGCCACGCCGGCCAGCAGCAGGACGTGGAAGACCAACATCCCGCGGAGGCCGAATAGCCGCACGAACGGCGCCGCGAAGACCGGGTAGATGTACGCCTTGCCGAAGTAGAGGCGGTCGAGCGGAGCGTCCCCCCACCGCATCACCCGAACGAACGGCCACCCGCCCACCAGCTTCACGCGGACCTGCTTGCCGCGCTTGAGGAAGACGCCGTCGGGGCCGCAGGTGTACACGGCCCAGTAGCGCTCGAGGTCCTTGCGCTCGAACGCCAGGTCGCCGTCGTACGCGGCGCTCAGCGTCATCGCCGTGTAGGTGGCCTCGTCGCCCTTCAGCCCCCAGCCGTTGTTGACCGCGTCCACGGTGAACGCGGCCGACAGCAGCAGCACGAGCAGGACGCCGGCCACCAGCGTCTCGGTCTTCATCGTGTTCGTCCGGCACCAAGGCCGGCCCTACTCCAGGAACGACAGGTCCGCCTGCAGCACGCCCTTGCGGTGCGTCGGGCGCGACACCTCGTGCAGCAGCACGTACAGCCGCTCCATCTTCCGAACGAACGCGCCGATGTCGTACCGCCCGGCGGTCACCCTGGCGCCCGCCGACAGCCGCGCGCGCTCGCCGGGGTCGTCGATCAGACGCACGATGCCATCCGCGAGGGCCGCCGCGCTGCGCTTGGGCACGATCAGCGAGTCCCGGCCATCCACCAGCACGTCCACCAAGCCGTCGGCATTGGTCGCGACGATTGCCCTTCCGGCAGCCACGGCCTCGAAAACGGTCAACGGCGTCCCTTCCCACAGCGACGGAAACACGTCGATGTCGAACGCCGACAGCAGCCGGGCGACGTCGCGCACGAAGCCGAGGAAGACGAACCGATCGCCCAGGTTCGCCTTGCGGGCCTGCGCCTCGAGCGAGGCGCGCAGTGGCCCTTCCCCCGCCAGGAAGAACCGGGCGGCCGGGCGGCGGTCGAGCACCTGCCGCGCCGCCTCGACCAGGTACTCGTTCCCCTTCGAGTCGTGCAGCCGCGTGATCGTACCCACCACGACGTCGCCCGGGCGGGCACCGATCTCCTGCTGCGCCTCGGCGACCTCAGCGGCGGTCCTCGGCCGGCAGAATTCGTCGAGGGGGGCGCCCAGGTAGACCACCCGCACCTTGCGCGCCGGCACCTGGCGCGCGCCGGTCACGAAGTCGGCGGTGCTCCGCGACACCGCGATGGCCAGGTCCGTGAAGGGTTCGAGGGCCCGATCGGCCGCCTTCTGGAACCAGGGGGTGTCGGTCAGGTTCGCATGCTCGTGGAGGACGACGGGAATCCGTCGCAGCGCGGCGGCGGCGCGGCCGAAGGTGGTGGCGCCATAGCCGTGCAGGTGCAGGATGTCGAGTCCGCTGCCGGTCCATCACGCGGAGCAGGGCCGGCAGCGTCGTCGGGTCGAACTTCGACTTCTCGAGATAGGTGATGTCCACGCCGAAGCCGTCGAGCGTCTCCTCCGAGAGATCCTTCTTCCGCAAGCTGACCAGCGACACGTTGAACCGCGCCGGGTCGAACCGAGGGATCATCCAGGCGAACAGACGCTTCACGCCGTGCATGCGCGACCCCTCCCAGCCGAGGTGGTCGCACACGTGCAGGACGTTCAGCTTGCGCTCGGCCATCGGCGACCCGCCGGGCTAGAAGCGGAGGCGCACACCCGCGCCGAACTGCAGGCCGCCCACGCCGTTCTTGTCGCGGGTACCGCCGCCGGGCATCGGCACCTTGATCGACGCGCCGGTGTATCGCAACAGGACACCGGCCCCGAGCCGCTCGGTGATCATGTACGTCAAATCGCCGACGACGTTGAAGCCAATCCCGTTCTTCTTCCGGGTCGCGTCCGAGAAGGCCAGCGTCACGGTCTCGAACGGCGCCCCCTTCTCGGTGGCCGTCACCGCGGTGGGCCCGGTCTCGCTGACGCGGAAAAAGGTCGGTCCGGCGCCAACCTTGAAATCCACCCCTTCCATCAGGACGAAGCGCCACATCGCCGTCACGTGAAAGGCCTGCTCGGTGCGCTTCAAATCCTGCAGCGTCCCGGTCGCGGACCGCGGGCGGTCGGCGAACAGCGGGTGCGGCACGCGGGCGGTCACCCCGGCGTCCGACTTCTTCGAGAAGCGGGAGTAGCCGATGCCCACACTGAACGATTCGCTGAGGTGGCTGCCGGCAGCGACGTCGATGACCGGCCCGCTCCCGATCTTCCGGGTGCCGGTGATGGTCAGGTCTTCCTCGTACAGCGTGAAGGTCCCGATCTCCGGCAGGTTACGGCCCGGCGCTTGCAGGCCGACGTTCACGTTCACGAACCAGCGGCCCAGGAGGTCCTCCTGCGCCAGCGCCGCCTGCGGGGCGGCGAGGCCCAAGCCGCATGCGAGCACCACTACCCTCGTCATCTGGGTCATCGCCACGTCCTTCTTGTCGTTGTCGCGCCAGGGGTGAAGCGGCCGACGACGCGAAGCCCCGGCCACAATCTGGTCATCCTAGCACAGCGAGCTGGAATCCCGACCCCGCCCGGTCTGGTGCGCGATCACCAACCGGTGTTACCCTGTCGCCCGACCTTCCCGGAGGGCTGCGGGCGGCGCTGTCGGCCGCGGCTAAAGCCGACACAGGCTGGCGTCGATAGAGGGGATAGCGCGGTTCGCCGCGCCTGCCAAGGGGTATGCCGATGAGAACCAGATTCGTCAGCCTCGTGCTCACCGGAGTGGGGCTCGTGGCGCTCGGTGCGTGCGAGTCGTCCAAGAGCGCCAATCCCCTCAGCCCCTCGGTTGCCGGGCCGATTCCAGGGGTCGCGATCACAGCGCCCAAGCTGCTGCAGCCCGGAACCGGCGCGACGCTCGAGGCGACCAAGCAGCCGCTGACGCTGCTGATCGAGAATGCCAGCACCAGCGGCGTCCGCCCCCTGACCTACCAGGTCGAGGTGGCGCTCGACAACGGGTTTGCGAACAGGGTGTTCACGCGGGAGGGGATCGCGCCGGGCGGCAACGGGCAGACCAGCCTGCGCCTGTCGGATGCCCTGGCCGCCGACCGCACCTACTACTGGCGGGCGCGCGCCCAGGATGGCGCCAACAGCGGCCCCTACTCGAACGCCGTGTCGTTCAAGGTCATCACGCCGATCGTCCTCGAACCGCCCGACCTCGCATCGCCCGCCCACGGGGCGCAGGGGGTCAGCCGGACGCCGACCTTCGTCATCACCAACGCGAGACGGAGCGGTCCCGCCGGCGCCGTCAGCTATACCCTGCAGATCGCGAAGCACCCCGCCTTCGGCAGCCTGACGGCCCAGTACCAGGTCGCCGAGGCATTGCCCAACACCAGGAAGATGCAGTCGAGCGAGCTGGCCGCCAGCTGGCGGTACTACTGGCGGGTGCGGGCCACCGAGGCCTCGCGCGACGTCGTGAGCCCATGGTCGGACACCTTCACGTTCGTCACCGCCGCCGCGCCCGCCGAACCCGACCCGCCGACCGATCCGGGACTGCCCCCGGGGGTCTACCCGAACACGGGGCCGGGCGTCATCAACTACGTGAAGGCCCGCTGGCCGGCGTACCTGAACGCGGTCAGCTCGCTGGACCGCCGCCAGGCGAACATGGCGTTCCTCCGCGACCGGGTGATCGAGACCGGGCTGTGTGGCGGCATGAAGGTCGCCTGGAACCTCAAGCGCGGCGGGCCGACGCTCAGCCTCGACTACATCACCACCTACAAGGACGGCCGGTGGATCGGCGTGGACATCGGGCACGACTACGACAACTACCGTGAGAAGCTGACCCTCCGCTGGATGGAGGACCCCGACGATCCGTACGCCACCTACGGGCGCTACACCAAGAGCTATTCGTGTAAGTGACCCCGCCGGGCCCCTGGCCCGCCCCGTCTTCTGCCGAAGGCCGGAAGCTCTGCCGCTTCCGGCCTTTCGCTTTCATGAGCCCGCGCGGTAGTATGGGCAAAGCCACATGCCCGCCAAGACGTTTGCGCTCAAGTACATCGCGAAGGCCGCCGCCGGCGCCCCGCGCGACCTGGTGAACACGGCCCTCTCGTCGGTCCGCCCGATCCGCCCGACGCGTGCTGATCTACAACTGCACGTTCGTCTGCGACGCCCGCTGCGAGATGTGCAACAACTGGAAGCGCGGCGACCGCAAGGCCGACATGACGCTCGACCAGCTCGACCGGGCGATGGACCATCCGGTTCTGGGGCGCGGTCGAGAACCTGAACATCTCGGGCGGCGAGCCGACGACCCGCAACGACCTGCCGGAGATGGTGGATCTGTTCATCCGGCGCCTCCCGCGACTGCGCAAGATCGGCATCAACACGACCGGGCTGACGCCCGCAGCGGGCGATCCCGATGCTGACGCGGATCGTCAACGTTCTGCGCCGAACGCGATGTCCTCGATCAGCGATCCGCGTCTCGCTCGACGGCATCGGCGAGGTCCACGACCAGGTGCGGCACGTGAAGCGCGGGTTCGAGAAGGCCTCGACGACCATCGAGGCGATGCAGGCGCTGGCCGCGCAGGTGCCGCAGTTCCAGTTCGGCCTGGCGGCGACGATCTTCGCCACCAACATGGACGACGCCCGGCAGCATCCTCGCCTGGGCGCGCGCCAAGAACCTCGACATCGTGTTCAACATGCTGCGGTTCACCGACGCGATGCTCGGCAACCGCGACCTCGAGGACGCGATCGGCCTGAACGACGACGCGAGGAGGAGTTCATGCGGCAGTTCTTCCTCGAGCGGGTCGAGGAAGAATCGGTGCTGAGCGGCCAGGCCTTCATGTACCTGCACTACGCGGACATGATCGCCAACGGCTACAAGCGCACGATGCCGTGCCCGTTCCAGACGCCAGGGCCTGCTGCTCAACCCGAACGGCGAGCTGTTCTACTGCGAGAACTCGAAGGAGATCGGCAACGTGCCGACCGAGCCGGCCGCCGACATCTACTTCCGCGCCGAGAACCTCGCCTACCGGGCGACCTTCGAGGAGACGATCTGCGCGAACTGCCTGAGCCCCTGCCAGGTGAACGTCGGCGCGATGAAGCAGTTCGTCCCCTACGCGAAATTCCTGTGGCGCGCCTACCAGGTGAAGCGCGACCCCGAGCAGCCACATCCGACGCTGCCGAGCGTGCCGTGAAGCGACCCGGCCTCGGCCTCGCCTGTCGGCTCGCCGTGGCGGTCGGACTGACCGCCCTACATTCTCTGGCAGGCTGACCCGGGACGGTGTGGAACGCCGCCCGCCGCACGCATCCCCGCGCCACTGCTGGCGGCTCTCGCGCTGGTCCTCGTGGACCGCGCACTGATGGGCTGGCGCTGGCTGGTCCTGCTGCGCCCGTTCGTCGGGCGCCGCTCACCTGACGGCCTGGCCCATCCTGCGGATCTTCTTCGTCAGCACCTTCGTCGGCACCTTCCTGCCCGGCGTCGGCGGCGACGCGGTGCGGGCGTACGGCCTGGCCCGCGAGCAGGTGCCTCCCGCGGCGGCCGTCGCCTCGGTCTTCATGGACCGCGTGCTGGGGGTGTTCTCGGTGCTGCTGATGGCGGGAGTCGGCCTGCTCCTGGCCTCGGACCTGGCGGGCGACCCGTCCATCCTGCTGGCGCTCGCCCTCGCAGCGTTCGTCTGCCTGGTCACCTGGGTGCTGGTGTTCAGCGAACGGGCGGCGCGGATCGGCCGCACTCTGCTCGGCCGCCTGCCGTGGGAGCGGCTGACGCGCGCGGGAGGCTCGCTGCTGGGCGCCCTGCAGAGCTACGGCCCGGCGCGTCGCGAGATGCTGCAGGTGGCGGCCGGGTCGGTGGGCGTGCAGGTGTTGCGGATCGTTCAGGCGTACCTGCTGGGTCGGGCGCTGGGACTGGACGCTGGTCTGGCCGTCTACTTCGCCTTCGTCCCGCTCGTCCTGCTGGTGATCCTGGTGCCGGTGAGCGTGAGCGGCCTCGGCACCGGGCAGTTGGCGTTCGTGTGGCTGTTCGCCCGGGTGGGGGTGAGCGCGGCCGACGCCTTCACGCTGTCGATCCTGTTCGTCGGCCTGGGCGTGATCGGCAATCTCCCCGGCGCCCTGCTCTACCTCGGCGGCGGGGTGACGCGGCAGCCGGCCGACAGCGTCACCTGATGAAACGCGTGCCCAACGACGAGGCGTTCCCGCTGAACCGGCTCGAGCACAAGCCCCACTCTCCGCTGTCGTAGACCGACGTCAGGCGGCAGATCCCGTCCACTACTTCGGTCGAGCCATTTGCCTTCACCGTGGAGGTCCACCCGCACGGCACGTCGATCCAGGCGTCGCCGGGTTCGCCGAGCGGCGAGGTGCTCTGGAAGTGAATGGCAACGGCGGCCGCGCCGATCCGCGAGGAGCGGATGGTGTACTCGAGCCGGTTTCCCGTTATGTCCTGCAGCTCCTGCGCCCGGTCGTCCGCGCAGCGCGCGCTCGTCGAGAAGCTCCTGTCGATCACGGTCGCCGCCGCGATGCTGGAGTCGGAGAAGTCGTTCAGGAACTGAAGGGCAACCGCCGCGCTCTCGGCCGTGAACGCGTGCACGGCCACCTTCAGCTCGCCGCTCGTCTTGTGCTCCTGGGGTCCGGTGGCCGGATCGGTGAACCGCTCGGTGACGGTGACCGAGATCGTGGCGGTGAGCGGCCAGGTGCCCGAGGAGGGGGCCTGCCACCGCGCCGTCGCGCCGCTTCCGGTGATCGCGCCCGCGTCGGCACTCCAGTCGAAGGCCAGGCTGCCCACTGCCGTTTCCGTGTCGGTCACCGTCGCGACGATGTCGAGCGCCTGGCCGACGTCGGCCAACCCGGACGGCTGATCCTCGAGTCCGCCCCGACTCACGATCGACGTGATCACCGGCGCCCGGTTCCGCTCCTTCACCGTGACAGCGACGGTCCGCGAGGTCGTCAGGGAGACCGAGGCGGTGGTCGGGTAGTACTCCGCCGCCGTCACTTCGATCGTGAACGTCCCCTCGTGCAGCGCGCTGAAGAGCGCGGTGCCCGACTCGTCGGTCATCGCCGTCTTGCTGGCGTCGGGGCCGTCGGCGACTCGCACGGTGGCGCTGCGGACCGGCACCTTCTGCTCGCTGGCCACGGTCACCGTCAGGGCCCACGTCCGACCCGGCTGAACGGGGTTGCCGTCGTCGCCGCCGCCGCACCCGGATGCCCCGGCCGCCAGGCACGCGATCGCTCCCACCGCAGCAACCGCCTTCAGGGTCGAGTCGATGCGCATCAGCACTCTCGCGTGTCCTTCTCTCAAGGGTGCCGGGCGGGCAGGGCCGCCGCCGGCACCCCGGCCGGCGGCGCCTCGAGCACATCGCGGATGACGTAGATCGGCTTGTCCTGCGACTCGTGGTAGGTGCGCGCCTGCATCTCGGCGAGCAGGCCGAGCGTCACCAACTGCACCCCGGTGAAGATCAGCAGGATGCCGAGCAGCAGCAGCGGGCGGTCGCCGATCGACCGGTACAGGAACAGGCGCTGGATCGCCGAGCCAGCCCGTGATGAAGACACCCGAAGGCCCCCATCGCCATGCCGACCAGGCCGAAGATCTGCAGCGGCCGCGTCGAGTAGTTCAAGCAGGAACTTCACCGTCACGAGGTCGAGGACCACCCGGACGGTCCGCGAGATCCCGTACTTCGAGCTGCCGTGCACCCGCGGGCGGTGGTTGACCACCACCTCGTCGATCGTCACGCCCCATCTCGCTGGCGATGGCCGGCAGGAAGCGGTGCATCTCGCCGTACAGACTTCAGCGGCTTGACCACCTCGGCCCGGAACACCTTCAGCGAGCAGCCGTAGTCGTGCAGCTCGACGCCCGGTCGCCGCCGAGATCAGCCTGTTGGCGATCATCGACGGCAGGCGCCGGCGACAGGAACGCGTCCTTGCGGTCCTTCCGCCAGCCCGCAGACGATGTCGTACCCCTGCTCGAGGCGTTCGACCATCTGCGGGATGTCGGCCGGGTCGTTCTGGAGGTCGCCGTCCGTGCGTCACGATGTAGCGGCCCCGCGCGATAGGCGAAGCCGGCGGCGAACGCCGCCGTCTGCCCGAAGTTCCGGCGGAAGCGGATGACGCGGACCCGGGGGTCGCCGCCCTGGAGCCGCGAGAGCCGCGCGAAGCTGTCGTCGGTGCTGCCGTCCTCGATGAAGATCAGCTCGAAGGGCCGGAACGGATCGAGCGCCGCCACCAGCTCGGCATAGAGCTGCGGGATGCTCTCCGACTCGTTCTTGATCGGGATGACGACGGACAGTTCGGGCATCATGCGAAAACGCTCGGATTATATCGCACCGCGCTCGCGCCGCGGCCAGCGGCGCCAGGCGACGTACCCGGCCGCCACCACCAGGACGGCCGCCAGGCCCAGCAGCCCGAACGTCAAGGCGTGCTCCTTGATGTAGCCGATTGCCTCGTCGCCGAACCAGAGCGCGAGCGCCCCCACCACCGTGAAGCGCAGCAGCCGGCCGACCGCCACCGCGAGCCCGAAGCGGGCCGAGCTGGCGCCCGACACCCCGGCCAGCAGGACGAACAGCTTCACCGGCGTGGGCGGCGGCAGCGCCGCCGTGACCGCAACGACCCCCATCCCGTACCGCCGGAACAGGGCCATCCCCTGCTCGACGCGATGCGCCGCGAACCGCCGTCGCAGGAACGCCTCACCCCCCTTGCGCGTCAGCCAGAACAGCACCATCGTGCCGGCCAGCGACCCCAGGGTGGCGAGGACCACGTAGTAGGCCACCGCCGCCTCGTTGCGGACGACGAGCCAGACCAGCAGCACGTCCACGGCCTCGGGCAGCGACAGGAACGAGCAGTCGAGGAAGGCGACCAGTAGGAGGCCCAAGCCGCCAAGCGCGGCGACCGTGCTCTGGGCCCAGAAGGCCAGCCCCTTCATGCCGGGCGCCGATCGTGGCCGTGGCGCCCCGGCCGGCCGCCCGGTCGAGGTACGCTAGAGTTGAAGACCATGCGTGGTGAATCCCAGTGACGGGGAGCGCGCGCGGCGCGGCCGCGGCAAAGCCCGAGATTATAGCCGACCGCGCGACGGACGCCAGCCACAACCAATGGGTGGCCGTCGCGGTGGGCGCGACGGCCCTGGCCCTGGGGTCTGCCGCCGTCTGGGTGTACGCGAACGCCGGCCTGACCCTCAGCCACTACGACGCCAAGGCCCACCTCGTCGTCGCGCGGCGCGTGCTCGACAGCCTGACGCCCGGGTGGAAGCAGATCGGGGCGGTCTGGCTGCCGCTCCCCCACCTGCTGAATCTGCTCCCGGTCCAGGTGGACCTCTTCTACCAGACCGGGGCTTCCGCGGTGGCCATCTCGGTCCTCTCGTTCGCGCTCGCCGCCTGGGCCTCGGCACGGCTGGTCCTCCACGCCACCGGCTCGCGCGTGGGCGCCCTGGTCGCCGGGCTCATCGTCGTCTCGAACCCGAACATGCTCTACCTGCAGGCGACGCCCATGACCGAGGCGCTGCTGCTGGGGCTCACGACCCTCGCGGTGCTGCTGGTGGTCCAGTGGGTGGACGACCCGTCGCCGGACCGGCGGCGCGCGGCTGGTGCCGCCATCGTGCTGGCCTGCCTCACGCGGTACGAGGCGTGGCCCGTCACCGCAGCGGCCCTCGGGTTCGCGGGAATCGCCTTCCTGCGGCGCGGCGCGAGCCCGCGCGAGACCATCCGCCGCGTGGCGGCGCTCGCCGTCTACCCGGCGGTGACCGTGCTCGGGTTCCTCGTCCAGAGCCGACTGACCATCGGCGAGTGGTTCGTGACGGGCGGGTTCTTCGTGGCGGACAACCCCGATCTCGGGCGCCCCTTCAAGGCCATCGGCTCGGTGTGGTGGGGGGCGCGCGCCCTCGACGGGTGGGCGGTCATGGTGGCCGGCAGCGTCGGCGCCGCCGTCCTCCTGGTGGTCGGCCTCTGGCGCAAGCCTCGAGCATCCGCGCTGGTCGTGCTCGCGTTGTTCGCGACGGCGGCCCTCCCGTGGTACGCGTTCTTCGAGGGGCACCCGTTCCGCATCCGGTACATGGTGGCGCTCCTCCCCGCGCTCGCGGTGGCGGCCGGCTCGCTGGTCGGCCTGGCCGGCCGCTTCCAGTGGGCCGCGGCCGCCCTCCTGCTCGCGCTGGTCGGCTGGCAGGTCCGCCCCTTCGACGCGCGCGCGCCGATGGTCAGCGAGGCACAGTGGGATCGGCCCAACACCCTCGAACGCCAGAAGGTCACCGCCTACCTCGCGCACCACCGGCACGGGGAGAAGGTGCTGGTCAGCTTCGGCTCGCTGTCACACTATGTGCAGGAACTGTCGAAGGCGGGGTTCGGTGTGCGCGACTTCATCCACGAGGGGAACGATGTGATCTGGAACGCAGCGCTCGAGCACCCTTACGCGCATGCGGGGTGGATCCTGATCGAAGAGCGGGCCGAGGGGGGCGACCAGCTCGCCGCCCGGGCCGCGAGCACGCCGTCGTTCCTGGAACGTTTCGAGCGGGTGGCCGATGGAGGCGGGGTGGCGCTGTACCGGCGTTCGGGACGAATTTCGCTTTCTGCCACCGCCGGAAACATGGGTGGCAGAAAGTGAAATTCGTCCCGAACGCTTTTTACGCCGCCTAGAACTTGAACTGCAGCACCGCCTGCCAGGTCAGGCCACCCAGGTCGATCCGGTCGCCGTTGAACAGGCTGGCGTCGAGTTCCCCTTCCGCCCGCTGGTACCGCACCTCCCCACCGACCGAGAAGTTGTGCGTCATCGGCAGCCGCACGCCGCCGAACACCAGCGGCCCCACCTCGGTGCCCTTCTCCTGGAACCGGTCGGGGAAGATGTCGCCATTGTCGTCGATGAAGTCCCCCGTCTCGGTGTAGCGCCACGCGAACACACCCACCCCGGCGCCGATGTACGGCTCGACGCGGGCCCCGCGGCCAAGCGGCAGGAATCGAATCGTCGCCGAGATCGGGATGATCCGCAGCTTGAAGTCCTGCTCGATCTCCGAGCCGTTGTCGTTCACGTAGTCGGTGTAGACACTCGGGATCGAGCGGCTGAAGTAACTGACGCCCACGCCCCCCTCGAGGTAGTTGCCGACCGGGAACAGCCACTCGCCGCCGACGGTGACGTTGCCGAGGTCGCCCAGGTCGAACGTGTGATAGGCCAGGTTGGCGAGCAGAGCATCCCCGTCAACGCGGCTGTCCTCCCCCTTCGGGGCGAAGTAGCCGACGTTGACCTGGAATGACTGCTGCGCCGAGGCCAGCGCCGGCAGCAGGAGAACAATGGCAATCAGCAGCGGCAGACGGACGGTGTGACGCGACATGTCAGGTGCTCCTCGATTACTGGGGGCGAACCGCTGCACCCAGCAACAGCACGAAGGATGCCAGCGCGATTGGGCCAGAATTCAACGGGATTCGCCCTCGAGTGACAGCTGAAGAGGGCATCCGCCCCCCGCCGGCGTCACCGGCCCGCGCGCCAGGCGTCGATCACCTCGACCATCGGGCGGTGCAGGGCCGGGCCGCTGGCGAGGATGTGGCCGTGGCGCGTGTGGAACGGCGCCCCGTCGATGCCGGTCACGATGCCGCCGGCCTCCTCGACGATGAGGGCTCCGGCCGCCATGTCCCACGGCCGCAGGTTCTGCTCCCAGAAGCCGTCGAAGCGGCCGGCCGCGACGTACACGAGGTCGAGGGCCGCCGACCCGAGGCGGCGCACCGCCTGGGCCTTGCGGAGGAACGCCCCGAAGAGCGCCACCAGGGACTCGGCATCCTCGTGGACCTTGTAGGAGAAGCCGGTCACCAGCAGGGCGTCGATCAGGCGGTCGGCGGGCGTGACCTTGAGCGGCACGCCGTTCAGGAAGGCGCCGCCGCCGCGCGTCGCGGTGAACAGCTCCCGTCGGGTGACGTCGTAGATCGCCGCGACCTCGGCGCGCCCGTCGATTTCCAGGGCGAGCGAGGTGCAGAAAATCGGCAGGCCGTGGGCGTAGTTGGTCGTGCCGTCCAGCGGGTCGAAGACCCAGCAGTGCCGGGCTCGGACCGCCTCGACCCCGCCCAGTTCCTCGGCCACGACCTGGTGGTCGGGGAACCGTTCGGCGACCATCTCGCGGAACATCCGCTCGACGGTGACGTCGACCTCGGTGACGAGGTCGATCGCGCCCTTCTTCCTGATGTCGAGGTCGCCGCCCGAGGTGGGACCGTTGGATGTCGCCAGCGCGGATGACGGCCTCGACGGCCGTGGCGAGGAACAGGGGGTCGGTCAGGCGGCGCCTCCACCGTTGTCGGCGGGGAAGCGCTTCACCATGTGGACTTCCATCCCGCCCCTGGCGCCCGCGCCGGATCTGCACGTCGTCCATGAAGCTGCGCATGAAGAAGATACCCCGGCCGCTGTCCTTCAGCAGGTTCTCGGGGGCCAGCGGGTCGGGCAGCGACCTCGGGGTCGAACCCTTCCCCCTCGTCCTTGACCACGATCGCCAGCTCCGTCGGGCGCGACGCCGGGCGGGCCGTGAACTCGATGAAGACCAGCTTGGCGGGGTCGAAGTGGTTCCCGTGCTTGATGGCGTTGACGACCGACTCGCGGACCGCCACGCTCACCCAGTGCTGCGCCTCCTCGTCGAACCCGACCACGCGGGCCAGCGAGTCGCTGACCGCCTCGGCCAGGTCAATCATCTCGAAGATGCTCGGGAGCTCGAGGCGGACGGTGTGACCGGTATCGGACATGCGCACGGCTGCGGCGTTGGCTCCCGAGGACGGGACGGCACAAAGTAACACAGGCGGAAGAAGAGGGTCCAGAGTCATCGTGATGCTATAGTGCGACCCATGCCGCCGACTGAGGTCCTGGTGCGGCCCGCCGCCCGCTTCACCGGCCGGGTGCGCGTGCCGGGCGACAAGTCGATCAGCCACCGATATGCCCTGCTCGCGGCCCTCGCCGAGGGCCGCTCGGTTCTTCACGATTTCGCGCCAGGCGCCGACACCCGCGCGACCTGCGCCTGTCTCCGGGCCCTGGAGGTCGACGTTCGGGCCGCCGGCCCCACGCTTACTATTATCGGACGGGGACCGGGCCTGCTGTGTTCCCCGGGCGCGCCGCTCGAGGCCGCCAACTCGGGCACCACGGCGCGGCTGCTGGCCGGCCTGCTGGCCGGGCTCCCCCTCGCGGCCACGATCGTGGGCGACGCCTCGCTGACACGACGCCCGATGGAACGGGTCGCCGCCCCGCTCCGGCGCATGGGTGCCCGCGTGGCGCTCCGCAATGGCCGCCTGCCGATGACCGTCGAAGGAGGGTCGCTCGAGGGGATCGACTTCGAGCCCGAGGTCCCGAGCGCCCAGGTGAAGAGCGCGGTCCTGCTGGCCGGGCTGCACGCGCGGGGGTGGACGCGGGTGATCGAATCGATTCCCACGCGGAACCACACCGGCCTGGCCCTGCGCCGGTTCGGGGCATCGGTGGACATGACGGCGCAGACGACCGCGGTCGCCGGCGGACAGCGCCTGCGGGGGATCGAGGCCCACGTGCCGGGCGACCTGTCGTCGGCCGCCTTCTGGATGGCCGCAGCCGCGGGGATGCCCGGGGGTCACATCGTCGTCGAGGGCGTGGGGCTGAACCCGACCCGGATCGCGATCCTCGAGGCGCTGCGGCGGGCCGGGGCCGGCGTCGAGACCGAGGTCGAGGACGGCCGCGAGGACGGCGGCGAGCCGCGGGGGCGGATCGAGGTCCGGCATCAGGCTCCCGCCACCCTGACCATCGAACCCGCCGGGGTGGCTGGCCTCATCGACGAGCTGCCCGCGCTGGCTGCCCTGGCCACCTTCGGCGGCACCATCGCGGTGAGCGGCGCCGGGGAATTGCGTCACAAGGAAAGCGACCGCATTGCCGCCCTCGTCCGCGGCCTGGCGGCGCTCGGCGCCGACGTGGACGAGGCGGCGGACGGTTTCGTCGTTCGCGGGACGCGCCGGCTCCGGGGCGGCACGGCCGACGCGGCCGGCGACCACCGGTTGGCGATGGCCTTCGCCATCGCGGCGCTGGGGGCGGAGGGGCCCACCGTGATTCGCGGGGCGGACGCCGTGGACGTGTCGTATCCCGGCTTCTTCGAGACGCTCGCGTCGTTGACGGGGTGAAGGCGAGTGCGGACGGACAAGATTTACCTGGTCGGCTTCATGGGCGCGGGCAAGACGACGGTGGCCCGCGCGCTCGGGCGGCGGCTGGGATGGCGGGTCGAGGACATCGACGAGGTGATCGAAGCGCGCGAGCGCGCGAGCATCGCCGACATCTTCAGGCGGCACGGCGAGCCGCACTTCCGCGCGGCCGAGCGCGAGGTGCTGCGCGCCCTGCTGCCGGCACGGCAGGTGGTGGTCGCGACGGGCGGCGGCACCTTCGCCGACCCGGACAACCGGGCCGACATCCTGGCCGACGGCGCCGCCATCTGGCTGGACGTGCCGTTCTCGCTCGCGGTCGGTCGCGTCCCGCCCGACGGCCGGCGCCCGCTCGCCGCGGACCGCGTCACCTTCGAGGCGCTGTACCTTCGGCGCGTGCAGGCCTACCGGCTCGCCCATCGGCGCCTCGACGCCGCCGACGCCCCGGTGCAGGAACTGGTTGAACGGATCCTCGACTGGCTGGGATACTGAGTCGTGCGATACCTCATCGTGAGCGACGTCCATTCCAACCTGCAGGCCCTCGAGGCGGTGTTCGCCGAGGCTCCCGCGTGGGACCGCCTGCTCGTGCTCGGCGACCTGGTCGGGTACGGCGCGCAGCCGAACGAAGTGGTGGACCGGGTACGCGGCCTCCGCCCGCACGCGATCGTGCGCGGCAATCACGACAAGGTGGCCGCGGGGCTCGACGGCGCCGAGACCTTCAACCCGGCCGCGCAGCGCGCGGCGGAGTGGACGCGGTCGGTGCTGACCGAAGAGAGCCGGTCGTACCTCGCGGCGCTGCCCCGCGGGCCGGCGGTCGTGGACGACAGCGTGGAGATCTGCCACGGGTCGCCCGTGGACGAGGACGCCTACATCTTCGGCGAAGGCGACGTCGCCGAAGCACTGGTCCGCGCGCGCCACCCCTTGTGCTTCTTCGGGCACACGCACTTCCCCATGGCGGTCGCGCTGACCCCGGAGGGCGACCTCGACATGCTGCGGCAGGGCGCGGGCGATCACGACCCCGTGCACTTCGATGGCCGCGTGCGGCTGCTGGTCAACCCCGGTGCGGTGGGCCAGCCGCGCGACGGCGACCCGCGCGCCGCCTGCGCGGTGTTCGACAGCGCGACCGGAGAGATCCGCCTGGTCCGCGTCGCATACCCGGCCGAAGAGGCCCACGACCGGATCCTGGCCGCCGGGCTCCCGAAGGTCCTGGCGCAGCGCCTGCTGGTGGGTCGCTAGACGGAACAACCGGAACTGGCCGCAAGCCGCTGGCCGCCAGGCGCGGCCGGATTAGGAGGAGGTTGCGTGGGCGACATGGGGGCCGGGCACTTCATCTACATTCCGGCGGTGCTCTTCATCGGGATCGTCATCGGCTGGATCCTGGGGTCGCGGGCGGCGCGCGACGCCTTCGCCGCGGAACTGCGGCGCCGCGAGGAACGCGAGGCGCGCCGGAAGCCGTAGCGCCGGCCTCCGTGCCGGCTAGCGCTCTTGTCCCTTCAACCGGCCCGCCAGGGCGCGCATCTCGCGCTCCACCTTGCCGAGGCGCCGCCACACGGTCCACACGTAGACCAGCAGCACCGCCCACACGAAGCCGTACGCCGCGAGCACCAGCGGACCGCCGGGCAACTGCTCGTGTTGCGGCAGGTCCTTCACCGGCACGAACTCCCCCTGTGCCGGCGGCGCCCCCTGCGGGGCCTGCGCCAGGATTGGCGCCGCGACTGCGACCAGGATGAGCGCGACCGCCGCCAGGGCCAGGCATCGCCCGGTCATCGTGATTCGGGTCTTCATCCGAGCTCCTTCGCCGGCACGAAGGCCGGCGCGACTCTGCCGGCACGGAGGCCGGCGCTACTCCCCTTCGTCTGCCATCAGGTACAACTGCTCCAGCGCCGCCCGTCGTGCCTCGAGCCGCGCCCGAAGCGCCAGCAGCAGCGCGAACAGCACCATGAAGGCGAGCACTGCGAACCAGAAGACGCCCCGCATGCCCGGCGCCAGCGTCGGCACCACGCGCGTGGTCGGGTGAATGGTCCGCCAGATGTTGACCGAGATGTAGACGAACGGGACGTTCGCCATCCCGAACACCGCCATCGCGGCCGCCAGCTTCTCGGCGCCGGGGCCGCCGAACCGGCGCACCAGGAGGTACACCGCGAAGATCATCCACATCAGGAGCGTCGACGTCAGGCGGGCGTCCCACTGCCACCACACCCCCCACGCCTTCCGCGCCCACAGCGGCCCGGTGACCAGGACGATCAGGCCGAAGACGACCGTCAGCTCCGCGGCCGCCGAAGCCCAGCGATCCGCGGCCACGTTCTTCCTGAACAGGTAGAGGGCGCTGGCGATGCCGCACACCAGCGCGGACAGGAACATCACCATCGCCGAGGGGACGTGGTAGTAGAAGATCTTCTGCACCAGCCCCATCGTGGACTCGTAGGGCGCGTGGTCCACGAGGACCGGCGCCGTCACGAAGAGGGCAATGGCCGCGAGCACGAGGATGGCGTAGGAGCGGTTCATGGCGAGCCTCGGCAGGGCAGGCTACTCGGTCATCAAGGGCTCGAAGGTCCAGAGCGACAGGGTGACGAACACGACGTCGAAGAACAGCAGCAGCGCGATCCACATGCCGGCCACCTCGTTGGACGGTGGCAGCTCGAACAGCGCGGCGGTGCCGCGGACGCCGGCGATCACGACGGGGATGGTGATCGGGTACAGCAGCACGGGCAGGAGGACGTCGCGGCTCCGCGCCCGCACGAGCATCGCGGCGAACAGCGTCCCCACCGCGGCGAACCCGACCGTGCCCGTGGCCAGCAGCGCGACCAGCAGCAGCGGCCGCGCGAGAACCGGGACGTTGAACAGGAGGCCGACCAGCGGCACCAGCACCGCCTCGACGATGAGGAGCAGCAGCACGACCCCGAGCAGCTTGCCCACGTAGATCGCCGCGCGCGACGACGGGGCGAGCATGAGCGCCCGCAGCGTCTCGGCGTGGCGCTCGCGCTCGAAGGTCCGCCCGAGCGCCAGCGTACCGGCAAAGGCGACGGCAATCCAGAGGATCCCCGCGGCCGCGTCCTCGAGCGGCCGCCCTTCCTTCACCAGCGCGAAGGAGAACACGAGCACGCACGCGACCGCGAAGAACGCCGTCGTATAGAGGATCTCCCGGCTCCGCACCTCGACGGTGAGATCCTTCCGCATCACGAGCCAGGCCACGCGTAAGAACATAAAGGTGCGGTCGTAGCGCAGGCCTTCAGGCCTGCGGTCCAGCAGGGCTAAAGCCCTGCTCTACGGATGTCCCCTGTTACCGACGCCCGGTAGTGCTGGCGGATGTGGCCGCGCGCGTCCTCGAGCGCCACGAGCCGCCCGTCCTTCAGCACGGCCACCCGGTCGAGCAGCGCCTCGGCGACGTCGAGGTCGTGCGTCACCACGGCCACGATCCGCCCGGCGTCGCGCAGCGCCCGCAGCCGGCCGACCAGCGCCCCCACCGATGCGTCGTCGAGGCCGGTGAACGGCTCGTCGAGCAGCAGCAAGCGCGGGTCGTGCAGCAGCGCCCGCTCGAGCGCCAGGCGCTGGCGCATCCCACGCGAGAACCCCGACACCAGGTCGTTCCCTCGCGCGGTCAGCCCCGCGTGCGCGAGCGCCTCGCCAACGCGCGCGTCCACCCGGTCCAGCCCGTACAGCCGGGCGAAGAAGGCCAGGTTCTCTCGCGCGGTCAGCTCGGGGTAGAGGTGCAGGTCGTGCGACAGGAAACCCAGGCGCGCGCGAAGAGCC
The DNA here is from genome assembly GCA_963813585.1 of uncultured Acidobacteriota bacterium. Taxonomy (GTDB): domain Bacteria; phylum Acidobacteriota; class Vicinamibacteria; order Vicinamibacterales; family Fen-181; genus JARKSS01. The sequence goes on along the minus strand of CAWEZL010000001.1, from coordinate 3,064,493 downwards.
GGCCCCCCGTCCTCGACACGCAGGTTCCCGTACCGCACGTCCCCGGCCGACGGGGTCAGCAGCGTGGCGAGGATCGCGAGCAGGGTCGACTTGCCGGCGCCGTTCGGCCCGAGCAGACCCATCACCTCGCCCGCGCGGCAGGTCAGCGACACGCGGGACAGGGCGCGGCGCCGGCCGTAGTGCCGCGACACGTCGCGGACCACCACCTCTTCGAAGTCGGTGCTCACGCGGTGGCTTCCTGCTCGGGGGCCACCTCGGTGTCGAGCTCGCCGTACACGCGTTCCAGCTCCGCCAGGAGCGCCTCGCGCCGCTCGCCGTACTCGCCCTCGGCCACGCTGCCGCGCCGGTGCTGATCGTCGAGCCGCGCCACCTGGTCGAGCAACCGTGCTCGCCGCGCCTCGATCTGCTGGCGCGCGCGCGCAGCCGCCGCGCCCGCCGAGCCCCGCGTCGCCCCCCAGGCGCCGCCGACGAGAATCGCCAGCGCCAGCGCGAGCGCCAGGTTGCGCGGCCACGTGGCATGGTGCGGCAGCCCGGACAGGTCGATCGCGAGGGTGTCGCCGGCCTTCAACCCCGGGCCGCGCGCGACCAGCAACCGCTTCCCGGTGTCGTCCGTCTCCTGGATCTCCTGCACGTGCGGCGACTGCAGCACCATCGTGCCGACCTTCTCGGCGATCACGAGGACACCGCCGAGCGCCGCCGGCAACCGCAGCCGAATCTGCGCGCCGCCATCCGACGGCAGCGTGCTCGCCACCTGCACCGGCGTCGTGCCGGGCGCGAAGGGCCCACGGACGGTGACCCGGGGGCCGCTCGCCGCGGCCTGCGGCGACGAACCCTCGAGCACGGTCGTATTCTTCGCCCCCTCGGGCATCTCGAACACCAGCGGCGCGTCCACTTTCACCGGGGCCGTCCCCCGGTTCACGATGTCGAACAGGTAGAACACCTGCAACGCGTCGTCCTGGAACTCGAGGACGACCCGCGACTGGCCCGAGAGCACCACCGTGCCGGCCACCGCGTCCGCCGCCGCCCGCCCCTCGGCCCCCTTGTCGGTTGCCGTCAGCAGCAGGATGACCCCGGCGTTGGACGGGACCTCGAAGTCCTGCGATTCGAGCCGTTCCCCGTCCACCACCGCGACCGCGCGCACGAGCGACCCCGCCGCGGCACCCGAGAACACCGCCCGTCCGTTCTCGTCGGTCGTGACGGTCTCCGAGCGCCCCCCGCCGAGAACGAACTGCACCGGGTGGCCGGCAATGGCGTTCGCCAGGCCTCCGCGGACCAGCCGCACGGTGACGGTCCCGGCGGGTGCGTCGGTCGTCGGGAGGGGAATCCCCGACATCGCACGCGGATCGGGCATCCCCGAGCCGCCCATGCCGCCCATCTGGGCGAAGGCGCTCGACGATCCGCCCGCCAGCGCGAGGGCGACGGCCAGCACCACGGCCCCGGCCGCCCCGGCACCCTTCCGCGAGACCTCGCCCGCAGGCTGCCGCGCGGCGAGCTCCTTCTCGATCAGGTCGCGGTACACCCGCTGTCCCTGGTCGAGCTGCCGGATCAACCGAACGGCACGGGCCCGGAGGCGAGCCGTCATCTCCTGGTAGTCGGCCTCCGACACCTTGCCCATCGCCCGGTCGAAATCGAGCTCCTTGATCGCGCGAAGGGTCAGCGTCTTCTCGCGCTCGAGGGCCCCGCGCGTCCGGCCGCCCAACAGCTCGGGGGCTTCGTCCCCCTTCCCGTCCGCCAGCGGCCGGAAGGCCCGGTACAGCAGGTACGCCGACCACCCGGCGCCGAACACCGTCAGGCAGATGAAGACGACGTTCGCGGGAGTCGTCCCGCGCACGGCCAGCGCGGCGGCCGATGCCGCCAGCAGCGACCCGACCAGGAACAGGTGCCACGGCTGGAAGCCGTGGACGCGGTCGTCGCCGTCCGGCTTAGTCGAGGTCTCGGAGTTCATCGTCCAGGCGCTGCTCCAGTTCGGGGTCTGCCGCCGGGGCGGCCGCGCGGGCGGAGGGGGCCGCCGCCGCGGGTCGCCGCGACCACTTCATCGCCGCCACGCCAACCAGGCTGAGGCCGGCCGCGCCCATCACGTACGGGAGCAGCCACGCCAGCCGGTTGAAGCCGCTGTCGATCGGCATGGCCAGCGGCTCCTGGCTGCCGTACTTCTTGATGTAGTAGTCGAGCACCTGCTCGCGCGTCAGTCCCATCTTGACGAGGTTCGCGATCTCGGCCCGCATCTCGGCAGCGTAGCCGCAGGTGCACTCCCCCACCAGCTGCCGCCCGCAGGTGCCGCACATGCAGATCAGCGACTGCTGCAGGTCTTTCTCGAGCGCCGTCTTCGGCACGACCGGCCGGAACTTCGGGTCCTCCACGTGCTGCGCCGACGCCGCCCCGGGGGCGGCGAGCAAAGCCACGAGCAGCAGCCCGGTGCCGGCCGCCGCCGGCGCCCGCGCGGCCGCGAACGCGAAGACCTGCTCGGGCAGCAGCGCGATCATCGTCCCGAAGGCGAGGACACCGAAGCCGACCCAGATCCAGTTCACCAGCGGGTTGATCACCACCTGCAGCGTCGCCGACTGGGTCTCGAGGTCGAAGCCGGGCAACACGATGTAGAGGTCCTCGGCCGCGCCGCGGCGAATCGCCACCTGGCTCACCGGCTCCTGCTCGTGCTTCCGGTAGTACCACCGCCCCGGGTACGCCTGGTCGATCTCGCGGCCGTCCCGCAGCACCGCGACGTGCGCGGTGATCATCTGCTTCTGCCCGTCGTCGGTCACGCGCACGCCGTCGTTGCGCACGACGTACTTGCCCACCTGCGACTGCTCGCCGGGCTTCAGCAGCACCTGCTCGTCCACCTTGAACGCCTCGCCGGCGAACCCGAGGAACATCAGCACGATCCCCAGGTGGACGATGTATCCGCCGTAGCGCCGCTTCGACCGCGCCACCAGGCCGACCATGGCGGTGAGGTAGTCGGTGCCGGTGGCCTGGCGCCGGACCCCCGCGCCGCGCACGAACTCCTGGCCGATGGTCACGCCGACGAAAGCGCACAGCGCGAAGCAGAGGCCGGCCGCCCAGAACGGGATGCCCAGGGCGGCCAGGCCGACCCCGGTCGCCACGGCGCCGATCGCCGCCCACAGGAACTGGTCGCGCAGGTTGGTGAACGTGGACTTCCGCCAGGCGAGCAGCGGCCCGACACCGGTCAGGAACAGGAGGATCAGCCCGATCGGCAGCATCCACTTGTTGAAGAACGGCGGGCCGACCGTCAGGCGCTCGCCGGTGAGCGCCTCGCTGATCGTCGGGAACATCGTGGCGAACAGCACGAACAGCGCCGCGAACAGCAGCACCCAGTTGTTCGCCAGGAAGGCCGCCTCGCGCGACACCCACGAGTCGAGCTCGTGCCGCGCGCGCAGGGCGGGCAGCCGGTAGAAGAGGAAGCCGAAGCTGACCACGAGGATCGTCGGCCATGAAGATCGTGAACAGCCACGCCAGCTCGCGGTCCTCGCCGAACGCGTGGACCGACTGCACGACGCCCGAGCGCGTCATGAACGTGCCGAAGATCGTCAGGAAGAACGTGACGATCACCAGCGTCACGTTCCAGACCTTCAGCATGCCACGCCGCTCCTGCACCATCACCGAGTGCAGGAACGCCGTGGCCGTCAGCCACGGCAGCAGGCCCGCGTTCTCGACCGGGTCCCACCCCCAATACCCGCCCCAGCCGAGCACCTCGTACGCCCAGATCATCCCGAGCGTCAGGCCGAACGACAGGAACAGCCAGCTCACCATCGTCCAGCGGCGCACCGCGCGCAGCCACGAATCGTCGAGGTGCCCGGTGATGAGCGCCGCCATCCCGAAGGCGAAGGGGATCGTCATCCCGACGAAGCCGACGTACAGCGCCGGCGGGTGGATGACCATGTAGGGGTTCTGGAGCAGCGGGTTCAGCCCGCGGCCGTCGGCCGGCGCATCGACGAGGAAGGTCGCGAAGGGGTTGCGGTGGAGCACCATCAGGAACAGGAAGAACATCTGCACCAGCGAGATGGTCGCCACCACGTACGGCATCAGCTCGCGGTGCCGCTCGCGGTTCACCTGCACGGCCACGGCGCCGAAGATCGCCAGCAGGAACACCCAGAACATGATCGAGCCGTCCAGCCCGCCCCAGTACGAGGTGAGCTTGTAGACGAACGGCTGGAGCGCGTCCGAGTAGTGCTGGACGTACCGGATCGAGTAGTCCTCGGTGACGAAGGCGTGGACGATGATCGCCGAGGCGACCGTCATCAGCCCCGCTACCAGGTAGAAGGCGCCGATCGCGCTGTCGACGAGCCCCCGGGAACGCCGCCGGGCGCCGGCGACGCCGGCCGCCGCCGCGTACGCCGACACCACGAAGGCCGCCAGGAGGGTGAAGGTGCCAAGCGATGCCATGATCTACTCATGGACCGCAGTCCAGCCATGCGCCGCGCGCGGCGCGGGCAACGGCGGGTGGCTGCGGCCGGGGACTGGATGCAGTTTGAGGTTGAGCGCGCTCGACGGACCGGGCCCCGGGACGGACGAGCTACGCACCGGGTGAGGCCGGGCCCTTCCGGGCCTCGTACTTCGACGGACACTTCGCCATGACGCCGTTCGGAGCGACGTGGAAGCCGTCGGCGTGCAGCGTTCCCTTCAGCACGACCTCCGCGTCGTCGGAGAAGGTATCGGGCACGACCCCGGTGTAGAACGCCGGCACGACGCGGGTGTCATCCCCCACCTTCTGGGTCACCTTGAACCGATAATCGAGCGAATCCCGCTTCCGCAGGATGGAATCGCGAACGACGTAGCCGTGCAATTGGAGGCGCTTGCCCTGCCAGTCGGCCTCGGCCCCCACCACTTCCCCGACGTGCTTGTAGTACTCGGTGCCCTCGCGGAGCGTCGCCCGCAGCAGCCCGCCGAGCGCCAGCGCGAGCACGAGGATGGTCAGTCCTACCTTGACGGCCTTCTTGGGCATGCGTACCTTTCGCGGGATTTCCTCCAAGAATATCGCCGAAAACCCGGCAGGTCAAATTACGAGTCGGCCCGGCGTCCCTGCCGGCCTCGGCCCCGTGCCGGCGGCTCATCCGAAGAACCCAATTCGCTTCAGCTCCTGGTACACCCGCGACACCGGCAGGCCGACGACGTTCGAGTACGAGCCTTCGACGCGGTCGATGAAGCGCGAGGCCAGGCCCTGGATGGCGTAGGCGCCAGCCTTCCCGAACGGCTCGCCGGTGCCGATGTACCAGCCGGATCTCGTCCTCGGCAAGCGGCTGGAAATGCACGCGGCTGCTGTCGAGCGCCGTCGACTCGCCAGCGGGATGGCGAAAGGCGACCCCGCTGAGGACCTCGTGCCAGCGGCCAGAGAGCATCTGCAGCATCCGGGCCGCGTCGGCCTCGTCGACGGGCTTGCCGAGGATCTCCCCGTCCACCACCACCGTGGTATCCGCGGTCAGCACGACCGTGCCGGGGGGAATGGCGCCGAAGGCTCCGGCCTTGTCCCGGGCGACCCTGACGGCGTAGGCCGCCGGTTCTTCACCCGCGAGCGGGCGCTCGTCCACCTCGACCGGGCGGACCTCGAAGGGGATGCGGGCGGCGGTCAGCAGTTCCGAGCGGCGGGGTGAGGCGGAGGCGAGGATGAGGCGCACGGCCAATCGTACAACGGGCGGGTGACGGAAGAACGGAAAACGGGGAACGGAGAACGGAGAACGCCGACGAGAACCGAGATGGCCGGGGGCCCGGTCGCCGCGCGCCGGGCGTGCGACAATAGGCCGCAATGGAACCGCTGAACGCCGTGCTGCCCCGCGCCCTTCGCCAACTCCTGCGCAGCGGGCCGATGGACCAGGAGAAGCTGGCGTTCGCCTGGGCGGCCGCCGTGGGGCCCGCGATCGCGCGCGCGACCGCGGTGCGCTGGCACGAGGACCGCACGGTCGAGGTCAGCGCGTGCGACGAGGGGTGGTTCCGCGAGATCGGGCGCTCCCTGCCGGAGATCGCGCGGCGCCTCGACGCCCTGCTCGGCCAAGGCATCGTGGCGGGCGTGCGCCTGGCCCCCGGGCCCGGCCCGAGGCGAGCCTGATGCCGAGCCCCGTCGGGCACGCGCTGGGAGCGCTCGCGGCGGGATGGACGGTGTTGCCGCCGCAGGCGTCGCCGGGGGCCAACGCGACCTGCACGCGACAACGTGGGCTGCTGCGCGCGGTCCTCGTCGTCGGGGTGGCGCTGCTGCCGGACCTCGACCTGCTGCTCGGCGCGCACAGCCAGTGGACGCACAGCGTCGGCGCGGTCGCTGGCGTGTTCGTCGTAGCGTGGCTGGCGGGCCGCAGCCGGCACGCGGGGTTCGCGGCCGCCCTGGCGCTCGCCTACGCCACCCACCCACTGCTCGACTGGCTGGGACAGGACGGGACGCCGCCATACGGCGTGATGGCCGGTTGGCCGTTCACCGACCGCTACTTCCACTCGGGTGCCGACCTGTTCACCGGCATCTCGCGCCGGTACTGGCTGCCCGGCTTCCTGGCGCACAACCTGGCGGCCATCGCCCGGGAGGTCCTGCTGCTGGGGCCGCTGGCGCTCGGGGCCTGGTGGTGGCAGCGCCTGCGCAGTCGGCGCGCGGCGGGCCGGCGATTCCTGCCACCTGGCCGTGACGCGGCCGGTGAGGGCGAAAGTCAGAAGGATAGCAACTGATTGTCTGGTAGAGAGTTACAGCACCACGGCCATAGCCTTTCGCTTGACACCGCCCCGGCACGCTTCTAGAATGCTGGAGTTTGTCCGATTCCGGTTCCCGGTTCCCGTATCTTGAAGGAGCGCGTGATGCCCGCCGACGACCGCAGCGAACGTAGCAAGGCCCTGGACGTGGCCGTCAGCCAGATTGAGAAGCAGTTCGGCAAGGGGTCGATCATGCGGCTCGGGTCGAAGGGGGCGATCGCCCCGGTGGACGTCGATCCCGACCGGCTCGATCAGCCTCGACGTCGCCCTGGGCGATCGGCGGCGTGCCGCGCGGCCGCGTCGTCGAGATCTTCGGACCCGAGTCGTCGGGCAAGACGACGCTGGCGCTGCAGGTGATCGCGCAGGCGCAGAAGCTCGGGGGGATGGCGGCGTTCGTGGACGCCGAGCACGCCCTCGACGCCACCTACGCGAAGAAGCTGGGCGTCGACCTCGACAACCTGCTGGTGTCGCAGCCCGACAACGGCGAGCAGGCGCTCGAGATCGTCGAGGTGCTCGTGCGCTCGGGCGGCGTGGACGTCGTCGTGGTCGACTCGGTGGCGGCCCTGGTGCCGCGCGCCGAGATCGAGGGCGAGATGGGCGAGGCCCAGATGGGGCTGCAGGCCCGCCTGATGTCGCAGGCGCTGCGCAAGCTGACGGGCGTCGTCTCGAAGTCGAAGACCTGCCTGGTCTTCATCAACCAGCTGCGCGAGAAGATCGGCGTGATGTTCGGCAACCCCGAGACCACGACCGGCGGGCGCGCGCTGAAGTTCTACGCGTCGGTGCGCATCGACATCCGGAGGATCGCGAGCATCAAGGACGGCGACGTGATCATCGGCGGCCGCACGCGCGTGAAGGTGGTGAAGAACAAGGTGGCGCCGCCCTTCCGCGAGGCCGAGTTCGACATCCTGTACGGCGAGGGCATCTCGCGCGAGGGCGACCTGCTCGACCTCGCGGTGGACCGCAAGATCGTGGACAAGAGCGGCACCTGGTTCGCTTACAACGGCGAGCGCCTCGGCCAGGGACGCGAGAACGCCAAGCAGTTCCTGCGCGACAACCCCGAGATCGCCCAGGCCATCGAGGACCGCGTCCGCAAGGAACTGGGCCTGACGCACCAGGAGACCGCCGCCGTCTAGCACACCCTCCCGCTGCGGCGCGCGGGGGGCCGCCCCGCGCGCCGCGCCCGCGCACAAAACCACGAAGGGCACGAAGCACACGGAGGCTGGCCGCGTGGCGCGTGCAACATGACAGAGTGACAGCGACAACGCCGCCGGCCTTCGGGCGGGCGGCCACATGGTGGCCGACGCGCGGTGCGGTGACCGGGCGCCGCGCCCGCAAGCGCGCAATGAAGTCCGGCTTGTTTGCGGTGCGGCGCCCGGTCACCGCACCCGGCCGCTACGCGGCCGCCGAAGGCTGACGGCTGCAGCGGGACATGCCTTTGTGATCATCGTGTTCTTCGTGGTTCAAATCGCCGCCGGCGAGGTGCAGCAGAACACCCGGGTTCTGGGGTAGGATTCCGCAGCCTGCCCCCGCTCGGAGATCCTCATGCCGCTGCTTGCTCGCGCCGTCGCGGCCGCCCTGGCCGCGTGTCTCGGTCTGCCCGTCATCGCGGTCGCGGGCGAACCGCCCCTGCCCTCCCCCACCTTCCTGTCGGCTGTCGCCGGCGAGGTGTCGGGCGACACGGCGTGGGCCTACACCGTCCGCATCTCGCAGTTCGACCGCATCCAGGCCAACCAGGGGTGGCACGACGCGGCGGCCTGGATCAAGACCGAGTTGGAGCGCATCGGCTACACCGACGCCGTCATCGAGGGCTGGCCGTCCACCGGCTCGACCCGCTACTACACGTGGAAGACGCCGATTGGCTGGCGCGCGACGTCTGCGAGCCTCTGGCTGACCTCGCCGCGCCGCGAACGCCTGGCCTGCGATTTCGACGAGATCCCCCTCACGCTGATCAAGCACAGCGCCACCGGCCACGTCGAGGCGGAGCTGGTGGACGTCGGCACCGGTGTCGGCGACGAGTCGTACAGGGACAAGGACGTCAGGGGCAAGCTGGTGCTCGCGACCGGTGCACCGGGCGCCGTCGCCGAGGCGGCGGTGGTCGCCGCGGCGCCGTCGGCATGGTCGGCTAGTACCGCCCGAGATCCGGCCCGGCTACCCGAGCATGATCCGCTACACGGCGTTCTGGCCGCACTGGGAAGCAGCGCGGCCGCGAGGGCTCTCGGCTTCAACGTCAGCAAGAACCAGGGGTCGACGCTGGAGCAACTGCTGCTCGCCGGGCAGAAGGTGGTGCTGAAGGCCGATGTCGAGGCGGAATTCTTCGAGACGAAGGTCGAGACCCTCACGGTGTCGCTGCACGGGCAGCGAGGAGCCGGCGAAGGAACTCCTGATCGTCGGTCACCTCTGCCATCCCGATGCCGAGCGCCAACGACAACGGCAGCGGCAGCGGGCGGCATGCTGGAGATGGCGCGCGCGCTGAGGCGCCTTGTGGACTCGGGCGCGATGCCGAGGCCGCGCCGAACCATCCGGTTCCTCTGGGTCCCCGAGTTCTCGGGCACGGTGCCCTACATCAAGGCCCACCTCGACCGGACGCGCAACACGCTGGCCGTCATCAACTGCGACATGATCGGCGAGGACCTCGCCAGACCGGCGGGCTGTTCAACATCACGCAGACGCCCGAATCGCTGCCCGACCTACCTCAACGACGTCGCCGTCCACTTCGCGCGGCTGGTCGACGCGCTCGACCTGCCGGCGACCGGCGGCACCTCGCAGCCCTTCGCGTGGCGCGTCGAGCCTGTCAGCGGTGGCAGCGATCACTGATCTTCAACGACGGCGCGCTCGCGCGTGCCGGCGCTGATGTTCGGTCACGGCGACACCTTCCACCACACCAGCCTCGACACGCCTGGACAAGGTGGACGCCTCCGAGCTGCGCCGCGTCTGCACGATCGCCCTGGCCACGATGACGTACCTGGCGTCGGCGACGGACCAGGACGCGAAGGCGATGGCGCTGCTCGTCGGCCGAAACGGCATGGGGCGCCTGGCGGCCGACTACCACGACGCGCTCGCGTCCCTGCTGTCGGCCGCGGGGCCCGAGGCGACGGCAGGGTCGCTGGAAGCGCTCGACGCCGAGGTGGCGCACGCCGCATGGCGCGAGGGGGAGGCCGTGCGGTCGGCGCGGGCGTACGCGTCGGCGCCCGAGGCCCTGGCGGAGATCGGCCGGCTCGCGGCGTCCATCGAGCGCCTGGCAGCGTCGCTGAAGGCCGAAGCAGCCGCTCGCGTCGCGCCCGCGAGGCCCGCGCGGGCCGCCGCGCGCAGGGCGCCGGCGCCGATCGATCCCATGAGCCAGGTGATCCCGGTCCGGTCGCCCGACTTCATCTGCCCGCTCGACTCGAGCTACATGGACGAAAAGCTCGGGGCGGAGGCCTCGAGGCAGGTTCGCCTGAAGGGCGACGAGCCGTACGAGGCGCTGAACTTCGTGGACGGCAAGCGGAGCGTGGCCGACATCGCGCGCGCGGTGACCGCCGGCCTATCGCCGGTGTCCGCCGCCGATGTTCTCGCGTACTTCGAGCTGCTGGAAGAGGCGGGGCTGGTGTCACTCACGGAAGGCGGGAGGCGGGGGGCGCAAGGCGGACAGCGGTAGGGCCGCCAGCCCTGCGTGTCACTTCCCTGCCAGGTGCCGCTCGAAGAAAGCGGCCGTGGCCTCCCCTGTCCTCACCCAGTTGCGGTGCAGCAGGAAGTCGTGGATGTCGTCGGGGATGACGATCTCCTCCACGTGCACGCCCACCGCGTCCAGCCGCCTCGCCAGGTCGATCGTCTCCCCGAACTCCACGTTCCGGTCATCGTCTCCGTGGAGGAGCAGGACCGGCGAGCGCCACGTCGCCACCGAGGAGACGGGCGAGGACTCCCAGGCCACGCGGACGGCGCGGCGGAGGTCCTCCTCGGTGACGCCGTCGCCGACCAGGGCGGCCGCCTGCAGATCGCCGGCCGGGAGCTGCACCCGGTTGTGCACCCCGTGAATGTCCACGCCGGCGGCGAATGCGTCCGAGTTCCGCCCGAGCGCGAGTGCAGTCAGGTAGCCGCCGTACGATCCGCCGTAGATCCCCACCCGTTTCGGGTCCACGTCGGCGCGTGCCTGGAGGTAGCGGCCCGCCGCGAGCACGTCCCGGTACTCGGACGCGCCGCGCGCGCCGGCCGCCGCGGGGTACTGGAACGCGTGCCCGTAGCCGATGCCAAGCCGGTAGTTGACCGAGAGGACGAGGAAGCCGCGGCTGGCGAGGTACTGGTTCAGCGCGTAGGTGTTCGAGTAGTAGAAGCCGTAGTGCCACCCGAGCAGCATCTGCCGCGGCGGCCCCCCGTGCACGAAGGCGATCGCCGGGCGGCGCGCGGGGCCGCCGGGCGTGCGGAAGAGCTGACAGTGGATGTCGAGGCCGTCGGGGGACTTCACCACCACCGGCTCCGGCGTGACCAGTTTTCCAGCCGGGAAACCCTCCGGAACGCGATCGCTCGAGATCGAGACCACATCGCCGCCGCCGACCGGGCGCGCCTTGGGCATCGCCGCCCGCTGGGCGTCGGAGGCCAGGTAGACCAGCCACCGGCCGTCCGCGGTCAGGAGCGGCGACCACTCGATGCCGGCGCCGGGGGTGAGCGGCGCCGGCTCCGGCCGATCGATCGGCACGCGGAAAAGGTGGCGCCGGTCGATGTCGTGGAGGTCGGCGCCGTTGTTGGCGTTGTAGAGCACGCTGCGCCGGTCGGGGGCCATCGCAACCCCCTCGACCATGAAGGAGCCTGGTGTCAGCAGCAGGGGCTTCGCGTCGCCGCCCGCGCGCACGGAGTACAGGTGGGGCCACCCGTCGTGATACGAGAGGAACACGAGACGGTCGCCCTCGGCCCAGTTCAAGTTCGGACCGCCCAACGTGCGCGGAATGGAGTCGGCCAGCGCCTCGCCGCTCCGCCACACCTCGTGCCCTTCGCCGGTCCCGACGTCGGCCACCCAGATCGACCAGGGCTGCGGGGTCTGCTCGAGAGGCGGCCGCCGTGCGCCGCCACGGGCCGGCTCGCGGACGAACGCGACGCGGCGCCCGTCCGGCGACCACACCGGGCGGCTGTCGCGCGAGGTGCCCGGCGCGAGGTAGCGGATCGGCGCGCCCGGCCCCGAGTAGAGGCCGATGAAGGCGTGGTCCTCGCGGTCGGAGACAAAGGCCAGCGTGCGGCCGTCGGGCGACCAGGCTGGCGAGCCGTTGCGGCCGCGCGCGAAGAAGAGGGCCGATGCCTCGCATCCGATCGCGCCCGCCCAGATCTGGCTGGCGCGGACCAACGCCACCCGCCTCGAGTTCGGCGCGGGTACCGGCTCGTCGCCCTCGCCCAGCAGCACCGGTTCGCCGCCCGCCACCGGCGCGGCCCACACCTGCATTCTGGGCTGGACAGGGCTGCTGGCCGGGTTCGGCATCAGGTTCCCCTCGGCCGCCCAGTTCGCGCCGTGATCACCGCCTCGCACGTAGACGACGAAGGCGCCGTCCCCCGAGAAGGCGAGGTTCGTCAGTTCCTGCCCATCGTCTTCGCCGTACGACGTGATGCGCCGCGGGGTGAAGGCGGGAGCCTCCGCGATGTAGATGTTGCGGAGGCCGCGCTCGTACGACGCCCACGCGATCGTCGCTCCGGACGGCGCGGCCACGAGTTCGCTCGGGAACGGCGCGCTCAGCACGTCGTCCACCGTGAAGGCGCGCTGCGCGCAGAGCGATGAGGGAAGCGCGAGCGCGGCGAGCAGGGCGAGGAACAACGAGGCGGCGCGCGGGCTATGGTCGCTGGCGAACTGTGGCACCATGGCGCCGGATTATAGACCCGGCCGTGACCGCCAGAATCGATCCTGCTATAATCCGATGTCCGCCTCGGCGGGCGTCGCTTCCCCGGGTGGCCAGGTAGCTCAGCTGGTAGAGCACCAGACTGAAAATTTGGGTGTCCCCAGTTCGATCCTGGGCCTGGCCACCACTCAATCCCAATTCCGATTCCAATCCCAATCCGAATCCGGAATCCCGAATCCCGATCCGAATCCCAATTCCGAATCCCAATCCTGAGCTCGACTCCCGAACCGGTTACCTCGTCGATAGCGGGATGTCCCCCAGGCTCTCGATGCCCCACTGCATGCGACGGTACGTCGCGTAACGGCTCGCGGACTCGAGGACGTACCACATGCCCGTGGCAGGGCGCCACACCGCCACATCAGTCAAACCGTCCCCATCGTAGTCCCCGGGCACGGGGACGTCCGCGTCCGTACCCCACCGGACCGCTCGAAACGAGCAGCAGCTTTCGCTCGACTCGAGGATGTACCAGAGACCCTCGCTGGGACGCCAGACGGTCAGATCGGTGGCCCCGTCCCCATCGTAGTCACCGGGCAGCGGCACGTCCCCCAGCACGCCGATACCCCACTGGGATTTGTGGGGGACGGTCCAACTGGAGGAGGACGGCAGGTAATGCCACGTGCCGTCGCCGGGGCGCCAGACAGCAGGGTCGGCGAGGCCGTCCGCATCGTAGTCTCCGGGCACCGGCACGTCGTTCAAGGCGCCGCTCCCCCAGCGCAGCCGAAGACTCGCGTCGGGGCTGTAACCCTTGCTCGACCTCAGGACAAACCAGGTGCCGTCGCCCGGGCGCCAGACGACGAGATCGGTCAGTCCGTCCCCGTCGAAGTCCGCCGGCACGGGCACGTCGTTCAGATAGCCCCTCCCCCACTGGATCCGCCTGACGGTCTTGTAAGAACTCCCTGATTCGAGGATGTACCAGGTGCCGTTGCCAGGACGCCAGACCGCGATGTCGGTGCGCCCGTCGCCGTCGTAGTCGCCAGGCACGGGCACGTCGCCCGCTTTCTCGGTGCCCCACTCGATTGCGAAAGGCGCGGTCGCCTTCACGTACCACATCCCGCCGCCCGGTCGCCAGATGGTGGCGTCGGCCCTGCCGTCTCCGTCGTAGTCCCCCGACGTGGTCGGACCTTCGACGCCGTAGAACCCCCTGACCGTCGCCGGCCGCAATCGCTGGAATCCCCAGCATTTGACCGCGCCCGAAGCCATCACCGCGCAGGTCTGCGTATGGGCCGCAAGAGCGATGGCCACTCCGCGCAGTCCGACGACCTCGACGGGCGTGAGCGAATTCACTTCGGTACCGTCGCCGAGCGCCCCACCCGAGTTTCGCCCCCAACACCGGACGGCGCCCGAGGCAGCGATCGCACACGTGTGGGCCCGGCCGGCCGCAACCGCCGCCTCCCCCGACAAGCCGGTTACATCGGTCGGCGTCAGCGCGTCCACCTTCGTTCCATCACCCACTTGTCCCAGAGAATTGTCGCCCCAGCACTTCACCGTGCCTGCGGCAGTCACCGCGCACCCGTGCCATCCACCGACACCGATCGACACGACGTTCGACAATCCCTCGACATCGACCGGGGTCACCGCCCGGTTCCTGGTCCCGTCGCCGAGGAACCCGCCCGCCCCCCAGCATTGAACGGCGCCCCCGACGCTCAGCGCGCAGGTGTGGACGGCGCCGGCGCCCATCGCCGCGATGACGCCGCCAACACCGACGACAGCGACCGGAGCCGAGCGGTTCTCCGTCGTCCCATCGCCGAGCTGCCCCTCCCAGTTCCCGCCCCAACACGCCACACCGCCGGCCGTCGTCAGGGCGCAGGTGTGGGCGTAGCCTGCAGCCACGGCCTTCACATCCGAGAGCCCCGTCACATCGGTCGGCGTAAGGCGGCTCGTCGTGGTCCCATCACCGAGCTGTCCGTTCGTGTTCACTCCCCAACACTTGACGCCGCCGGTGGCCGTCACCGCGCACGCATGCTCGTGGCCGGCAGAGATCGAAGTCACGCCGGCGGTGAGGCCGGCGACGTCAACCGGCGTCCGGCGGTAGGTCGTCGTCCCGTCGCCAAGTTGGCCGAAGTAGTTGTGTCCCCAGCACTTTACGCCTCCCGCCGGCGTCAGCGCGCAGGTGAAGTAATAGCCGACAGCGACGGCCTGCGCACTGTGGGCGGCCGCGACCGCGGGAGCCAACGCGGTGATCACCACGGCGAGGGCGATCACGCGCATGATTCCGGGTACGACAGCGACTGCGCCCGAGCCAAATCGACTGCTCATTGCGCCTCCGTTCCCGGTACCGATGGTCTCGGTTGTCACAAGTGTGGACTGCGACCCAAGTAAACCAAACGCACCTGTCGAGAGCAAGGGGAGATTGATGAAAAGCCCAGAAGAATGCGCAGATTTCACGCCCCGCGGCAGTCCGATTCCATCGCTTCGGCGCCCGCCATTGCCAAGCGGACTCAGGCAGGGTCGCCTGCCGCTGTCCGCTGTCTGCCGTCAGCCGTCTGCCGATGAGCCAGCGCCACGGGCAACGGGATTGCAGGGGTTAGTTGACCGACGAGGTGACCAGCTCGAGTATGAAGCGCATTGCCTTGGCCGCGGTGCTCCTCCCGACACTCTTCACGCTGTCGCACGACCGCGCCGGCGACGCGTTGACCGGCGCCGCCGCGCAGAGCCGGCCCATCGAGGTCAGGGACAGTGTCGCCATCGAAACCGCCTTCCGCGTGCCGGGCAGCTACCGAATCCTGCCCGGCACCTACCGCGGCAACTTCGTCCTGACGGCCGACGACGTCATTCTGGACGCCAGCGGCGTCCGGTTCGAGCCGCAGAGCGCGACCACGGCCACCCTCGTCATCCTCGGCAGCCGCGTCAGGATCACCGGCCTCGTAGTGGCCAACGGCGCCCCCGACCGCGACACGATCAACGTCGGCGCCAACACCATCACGACCTTCGACGAGCTGCCGCGCGACGTGACGCTCGAGCGGGTCACCGCCGAGGCCGGCCCGAACGGCGGGCACCGCGGCTTCGGCCTTCACGGGATCGACATCAAGCTGATCGACTGCCGTGCCACCGGCTTCTGGGAGAACGGCCGAGACAGCCAGGCCATCTGGATCAACAACGGCCCCGGGCCGTACCTGGTGGACGGCGGCTACTTCGAGGCGTCCGGCGAGAACATCATGGTCGGCGGCGCGCTGTTCGGCATCCTCGACCCGAACGTGATCCCGAGCGACATCACGATCCGCAACGCGCACCTGAAGAAGCCGCTCGAGTGGAAGGGAGGCAACGGGGCGCCGAAGCGGGGCACGGTCAAGAACCTCTTCGAGCTCAAGGTCGGCAGGCGCGTCCTGGTCGAGAACTGCGTGCTGGAGAACAACTGGAAGGACGGGCAGGCGGGCAGCGCGATCCTGATCAAGGCCGACAACCAGGAGGGACTCACGCCGTGGGTCGTGACGCGGGACGTGACGTTCCGCGGCAATGTGATCCGCAACTCGCCCGATTCCTACGTCGTGAACATCCGGGGCATCCACCCCACCTTGCCCACACGCCGGACGGCCAACGTCGCCTTCGAGCACAACCTGTTCGTCGGCGTCAGCAACGGCATCCAGGCCGGCGAGGGGGTGGACGGGCTACGGGTCGAACGCAACACGTTCCTCACGATCACCGGCACCTTCCTCAGCTTCTACGGGACCGGCACGAGCGCGGACGCCGCGGAGGACGAGTCCTCCGCCGTCGAGCGGGATCCCGTCGACCGCGATCCCGGGCGACTCCCCGCCGAGCGCCCCGGCGGCGAGCGGACGGCAGGCCGCACCGGGCAGTTCAGGACGCCGCTCGTCTTCACCGGCAACGTGCTGCACTCCGGCGCGTACGGCGTGAAGGGGGACGGCAAGGCGCCAGGCGTCGACAGCCTCGAGTACTACGCCGAGGTCCGGGCGTTCTCGGGCAACGTCATCGAGCGCGGCCCGCGCAGCATCCCCTACCCCGCCGGCAACACGATCGTCGCGCCGGGCGCGTTGCTCCGGTTGCTCGACCCGCAGAGCCTGAGGTACCCCGGGGAGGCCGGGTATTGAGGACGGACGGGGACGCGCAGTCCGCCTGAGTCAGACAGGCGAGTACGCCTGTCCGACGGGCAGGCGCACGGTGAAGCGGGCGCCTCGCCCCGGTCCGTCGCTGAACGCCTCGACGCTGCCCCCGTGCAGCTCGACGAGGTGACGCACGATGGCGAGGCCGAGGCCCAGCCCGCCGTGGGCTCGGCGTGTCGACGCGTCCGCCTGCGAGAAGCGGTCGAAGACCCGCGGCAGGAAGTCGGGCGCGATTCCCGCGCCCGTGTCGGTGACGACGAGGTCGATCCCGTCGGGCGTGGGATCCAGCCGCACCTCGACGAGACCTCCGGGCGGCGTGAACTTCACCGCGTTCGACACGAGGTTCCAGACTACTTGCTGCAGGCGGTCGGGATCGCCCGCCACCATGGTCTCGCCACACAGCGGCGCCGATTGCAGCCTCACGTTCCGGGCGGCGGCCGCGGGCGCGATCGCCTCGAGCGCCAGGTGCACCGCGACCTGCAGATCCACCGGCCGCAAGTCCAGGCGCAGGCGTCCCGTGATGATGCGCGAGACGTCGAGGATCTCGCCCACGAGCTGGCACTGCGCCTGCGCGTTGCGGAGGATGGCGTCGAGTGCCCGGGTGGTGGTGGGCGCGTCGAGCGACCCGTGCCGCAGCAGGTGCGCCCAGCCCAGGATGGCATTGAGCGGCGTGCGCAACTCGTGCGACAGCGTGGCGAGGAACTCGTCCTTCATCTGGCTGGCCGCCTCGGCTTCCTCGCGCGCCTCGCGCTCGGCCGCGTGCAGCCGCGCCCGCTGCAGCGCGTCAGCGGCCTGCCGCGCGATCAGCGCGACGAGCGCCCGGTCGCGGGACTCGAGCTGCGCGATGCCCGCGAACTCGAAGCGCGCGGCGCCGATCACCCGGTCATCCGCGACCAGCGGCAGCGACACCCACACCAAGCCGCTCGTCCCGCACACGGCCGCCCCTGACTCGGCCGCCTCGGCCATCCCGTCGGTCCGCACGGCGGCTTCGCCCTCGGCGGCGCTCTCTGCCAGGACGCGCAGGCCGCGCCCCTCCGCGTCGAGCAACGCCACCGCCGCCTGCGACGCCCCGACGGCACCGCGGCCATCTTCGACGACCACGGCGGCGATGGCGTGGACGGTCAACGCCGCCGCCAGCCGGCCGCTGTAGTCGAGCATGGCGGCCAGGGTCCGCTCGGGGATTGGCTGATACATCAAACTGTTCCGCGGCAAGCCTGGCCGTGTATGGAAGGGCGACAGGCTTTGAGACAGGATGACCGTCACACCGACACCGGTGGCGGCGTACAAAGGGGGCACGAGCACCGTAGCAAGATCCGCACCCGCGCGATGCTACAATCCGCCCGCGGTCACGAGGCGGCGTCACGCCGCCCCTCGCCCTCGACCCGGAGGTGGCATGCGCACGCGACTGATGGTGTCCGTTCTCGTTCTCTCCGCGCTTCTCTTGTCCGGTGACCCGGGCCTCGGCGCCCGCGGCGCGCAAGCGCCGGGAGCCACCGACGCCGCCTTCCGGCTCGAGGCGTTCCAGCAGCACCTCGCCCTCGCCGACGCGTCGCCGTTCAAGACGCTGCCGTGGCAGTTCCTGGGACCGAAGAACATCAGCGGCCGCTGCACCGACATCGCCGTGATCACGCCGCGCGGCCGCAGCTACACGATCTTCGCCGGCACCGCCTCGGGCGGCCTGTGGAAGACCGTGAACGAGGCGACCACCTGGCAGCCGATCCTGCAGAACGCCCCCTCGACGGCGATCGGCGACGTGGCGGTCGCCCCGTCCGCCCCCTCGGTCGTCTGGGCCGGGACCGGTGAGGCGAACATCTACCGCAGCTCGCAATCCGGAATCGGAGTCTACAAGTCCGTTGACGGCGGCGCCTCCTTCGAGCACAAGGGCCTCGCGGACACCGGCACGATCGCCCGCATCCTCATCCACCCGAAGAACCCCGACATCGTCTACGTCGCGGCGTCCGGGCGCGAGTGGACGGCCAGCCCCGAGCGCGGCGTCTACCAGACGACCGACGGCGGCAACACGTGGACGCAGATCCTGCAGGTGGACGACCAGACCGGCGCAATCGACCTCGTCATGGACCTCACCGATCCCGCGACCCTCTACGCGGCCACGTGGCAGCGCACGCGGCTGAAGTGGAACGACCCGCGCACCCTGCCGGGCTATCGCGGCAGCGGCATCCACAAGACGACCAACGGTGGCAGGACGTGGAGGGCAATCGACAAGGGACTGCCGGCCCCCGATCGGCGCGGGCGTATCGGCCTCGACCTCTGCCTGGCCAGCCCCAACGTGCTCTACGCGCTCGTCGACAACTACGAGATCGCGCGCGAGCCGACCGAGGAGGAGAAGAACGACCCGTACGGCCTGCCGTCGAGCGGGTTCGTCAAGGGGGCGACCGTGTACCGCTCGGACGATCGCGGCGAGAGCTGGACGCAGGTCAGCGGGCTCACACCCGAGCAGAAGACGCTGATGGAGCGGCACTCGGGCACCTTTGGCTGGGTGTTCGGGCAGGTGCGCGCGGACCCGAGCGACCCGAACACGGTCTACACGCTCGGCGTGCGCCTCCACGCGTCCACCGACGGCGGCCGCACCTTCAAGGCGCTCGACACGCCCGGCGTGGACCACCACGGCATGTGGATCGACCCGCAGAACAGGGACTACCTGGTCATCGCTTACGACCAGGGGTTCGCGGTGTCCTACGATCGGGGACGGACGTGGAAGGACTCGCGCCTCTCCCTGCCGGTCTCGCAGTTCTTCAACGTCTCGTACGACCTGGACACGCCGTTCCGTGTCTACGGCTCGATGCAGGACCACGGCAGCTTCCGCGCGGCGGTTGACCTGTCGGCAGGCCGCGAACGCATCCCGGCTGCCGAGTTCGAGCAGGCACCCGGCGGCGAGGGCTCGACCCACGCGATCGACCCCGGGGACCCCGAGACGGTCTACTCCTCGGGCTTCTACGGCACGCTGACCCGCGCGCGGGTGCGTCGATCGGGTGTGGGCGGCGACCAGAAGGAGGTGCTCCCGTCGCGCTACCCCGAGGAAGGCCCGCTGCGCGGCCAGTGGCTCGCGCCGACCATCCTCTCCGCCAGCAACCCCGACGTCGTGTACCACGGGATGCAGCAACTGCTGATGTCGCGCGACCGGGGCCACACGTGGGAGGCGATCAGCCCCGACCTCACCTACGGGCGGGAGTCCGAGAAGGGCGACATCCCGTACCACACGATCTTCACGATCGCCGAGTCGCCCCTCCGCTTCGGCCTCCTCTACGCCGGGACCGACGACGGGAAGGTCCACGTGACGAAGGACGGCGGAAAGACATGGACCGAGGCAATGAACGGCATCGCGCCGCGCCGCTGGGTGTCGCGCATCGTCGCGTCGGCCTTCGACCTCGGCACGGTCTACATGACGCAGAACGGCAAGCGCGACGACGACTTCACCCCGTACGCCTGGAAGTCCGCCGACTACGGCCGCACCTGGACGAGCATCGCGTCGGGCGTCCCCATGGGGCCCGTGAACGTGATCCGCGAGGACCCGGTCAACCGGCGAATCCTCTACCTCGGGACGGACACCGGGGTCTACGTGAGCACCGACGCCGGCTCCAGCTGGACCGTGCTGGGCCGGGGCCTGCCCACGACCTACGTGCACGACCTGGTGGTGCACCCCCGGGACAACGTGCTCGTCGCCGCCACGCACGGGCGGGGGATGTGGGCGATTGACGTCAACGCGGTGAACGAGAAGGAGAAGCGCCGGAACCGGCGGGAGGACTGAAACCTGAGCCGCCGGGTTTTTGGGTTGCGTCCGGACGGCCAAACCTGACACGATTCCAAGCTATGAGTGTTTCATTTTTCAAGCGCTCGCTCGTAGTCGTCGCGGTCCCGCTTCTCGGGCTGTGCAGTTCTCTCGGCGCCTGGTCCCAGACGCCGGCCTCGTCGAAGGCCGCTGGCGCCGTTGACGTCGCGAATCCGCCGGCCGACGCCCCGAAGAGCCCCTCGGGTCTCGCCACCAAGGTCCTGATCGCCGGCAATGGCACCGCAAAGCCCACGCCGACCGACCTGGTGAACATCGTGTACGTGGTTCACACGAAGGATGGCCGCACGTTGTCGTCTGGCCCGGCCAGCAAGATGCAGCTGGGGACGATCGCCGTGCCGGGGCTGGTCGAAGGCCTCCAGCTGATGGTGGCCGGCGAGAAGCGCCGGATGTGGATGCCGCAGGACCTGGCGTTCAAGGGCCAGTCGGGGCGGCCGGCCGGGCCGGTCGTCTTCGACGTCACGCTGATCGAAATCGTCCCGCCGCCGGCTGCGCCGGCGGACGTGGCGGCCCCGCCGGCCGATGCCGAGAAGACGAAGTCGGGGCTGGCGTTCAAGGTCATCAAGGCGGGCTCTGGCAGCGCCCGTCCCACGAAGAAGAGCACGGTGACCGTGCACTACACCGGCTGGACGACCGACGGGCAGATGTTCGACAGCTCGGTCGCGCGCGGCAAGCCCTCGAGCTTCCCGCTCGATCGCGTGATTACCGGGTGGACCGAGGGCGTCCAGCTGATGGTGCCCGGCGAGACGCGCCGCTTCTGGATCCCCGAGAAGCTCGCCTACCAGGGACAGGACGGCAAGCCGAAGGGGATGCTCGTGTTCGACATCGAGCTGATCTCGATCGACGACAAGTAGTCCGCCCGTCTCACACGGGCCGGCCGCCCGCGGGGCGGCCGGCCTGCCCATCTCTTGAAACGGGGCGCGCCGGTGCGCCTGGAGCCCGCGCCGGTCCGCCCCTTTCTCTTGCCACTCATGACGTTTCTCGACTTCAACGCGCGCCCCTCCAGCGGACCGCCCCAACTGATCGCCACGCTCGGCCCGCGATCTGCCGACAGCGCCTCCGAGATGGCGGCCGAAGGCGCCACGGCCTTCCGCCTCAACGCGTCGCACCTGCGCCCGCAGGCCCTTGCGGAGACCCTCGCCTCGGTGGGCCGCGCCTGCCCCGGCGCCCCCGTCGTCGTCGATCTGCAAGGGGCCAAGATGCGCCTCGGGTGGATCGCGCCGCGGGAAGTGGTCCCGGGCGAGCGCGTCCGCTTCTCTGTGGCCGGCAACGACGGCCTCGCCCTGCCCCACCCCGAGCTCTACCGGCAGGTGACCCGCGGGGACGTCCTCTCGGTGGACGACGGGAGGCTTCGGCTCGAGGTCGACGGCGCGGGAGAGTGCGACCTCGACACGCACGCGCTGGGATGGGGTGTGATCGCGCCGCGCAAGGGGGTCAACGTCGAACAGCACCCGGTCCGCCTCGACGGCCTCACGGCCCCTGACCGCGAAGCACTCGAGATCGCGGCGAGGTATGGGGTGCGGGCGTTCGCGTTCTCCTTCATGGCGAGCGGCGAGGAAGCGGGGTGGGTGCGCGACCTGCTGCCGGGCGCGCGCGTGATCGGGAAGGTGGAGCGCGAAGAGGCACTGCGTGCCCTCGACGGCATCGCCTCTCGCACCGATGCCATCTGGGTGTGCCGGGGCGACCTGGGCGCGCAGGTCGGCGCGGCCCGGCTCGCGCGCGAGGTTGCGGCGATCGCGCCGCGAGACTGCCCGGTCCCCGTGCTGATGGCGGGCCAGGTGCTGCAGCACCTGGTGGACTACGACGAACCCACGCGGTCGGAGGTGTGCCACCTCCACGACCTGCTCGCCCGGGGCTATGCCGGCATCGTGCTATCGGACGAGACGGCGATCGGCAAGGACCCGGTGGCGGCTGTCCGGGCGGCCTCTTCGCTCATGCGGGCGCTCACGCCTCCCGCGCCAACAGCACCTCGGTCGACTTGATGATCGCCAGCGCGGGCTGGCCGACGGCGAGCCCCAGCTCCTCGACCGCCTCGCGGGTGATGACGGCGGTGATCGTCTCGCCGCCCACGCGCAGGCGGACCTGGGCGAGCAGGCCCTCCGCGCGAATCTCCTCGACGATTCCCTTCAACTGGTTGCGCGCGCTGACTCGCACGGGTTGGCTCATGAGGCCATTCTAGCGTGTATCATCGAGGGTGGAGGGCATACCGTCTATGAAGAGAGAGCTCCTGGCGGCCGCGCTGGTGGCCGCGTGCGTGCCGGTCGTGATCGGACAGCAGTCGCCGGCCGGGCAGGGCCAGCCCGCGCCCAAGGCGCGGGCCGCGATCGCCGGCGAGGGGATCAGCGGTACCGCCGAGTTCACGGAGGTGACCAAGGGCACCGGCCGCGAAGTGCTGGTCGTGGTGAAGGTCACGGGGCTGAAGGCGGGGCTGCACGGCATGCACCTGCACGCCGTCGGCCAGTGCGAGCCGCCGTTCACGTCGGCGGGAGGGCACTTCGATCCCGGCCCCTACGGCCACTCCGACCCCGACACCAACCACCCGTTCCACATGGGCGACCTGCCCAACATCGACGCGAAGGGCACGGGCGAGGCGACCGTCACGGCAACGACGACCCGCGTCACGCTGTCGGACGGTCCGCTCACCGTGTTCGACCAGGACGGCACGGCCCTCATCATCCACGCGAACCCGGACCAGGCCGTGACCGGGCCGGAGAAGTCGGGCGTCAGCGGTGGCCCCCGCATCGCGTGCGGCGTGCTGGAGAAGGTGAAGTAGGGCCGCTAATCCATCCCCCGCCGCTCGCCGGCCGGGGCCGGCTTGGGCAGCGGCTTGCGGGGCAGCGGCTGCTCGCGGTTGGCGGCGTGGTACGCGAAGGCCGCGACGATGACCGAGTTGCGCGTCAGGTCGCTCGCCTCGATCCGCTCGTAGGTGTCCATGTTGGTGTGGTAGGTCCGGCCGTACTGCACCGGGTCCTGGATGAACTGGAATCCGGGAACCCCGACGGCGTCGAACGACAGGTGGTCGGTGCCACCCGTGTTCCGAATCGAGAGAGTGGTCATCCCGAGGCTCCGGAACGGCTCCATCCAGCTCCGGAAGATCGGCGCGACTGCCTCGTTCCCTTGCAGGTAGACGCCGCGGATGCCGCCGGTGCCGTTGTCGATGTTGAAGTACGCCGACAGCTTCGCGTGCCCCGGCTCGAGCTTCATCGTCTGGCGGTCGGCGAGGTACTTCCGGGCGTACTCCCGCGAGCCGAGCAGCCCCTGCTCTTCGCCATCCCAGAGCGCGAGGCGGACCGTGCGCCGCAGCGTGACCCCGCTCGCCTTCAGGATCCGCATCGCCTCCATCATCGGGACGAAGCCCGCGGCGTTGTCGGCGGCGCCGGTGCCCGCGTGCCACGAGTCCCAGTGGCCGCCAATGAGCACGACCTCGTCCGCCTTGTCGGTCCCCGGGATCTCCGCGAGGATGTTGTACGCCTCGGCCTTGTCGTGGAAGCGGTTCCGGACGTCCATCTCGATGGTCACCGGGACCTTCTTCTCGAGCGTCCGGAAGATCCGGTTGTAGTGCTCGCCGGCCAGCGACACGAGGCACGGCACGGGCGGCGCCTTCGGGTCGTTCGATCCGCCGCTGCCCACCATGGTCGTCCCGGTCTCACCGCGCCCGGCGTCGAGCACCGCCGCCACCCCTTCGGCCACGTAGAAGGCCATCAGCTTCTCTCTGAAGGCCCGGTCGCCCATCGGCGGCCGGCGTGGCTGCTGCCTGGGGTCGCCCTGCAGTTCGAGGGCCGCGAGGTCCTCGGCCGAGTGCCGCCGCGCGAACGGCTCGAACGGCGTGGTGAACTCGCGTACCGGCATCGACAGGACGAACTTCCCCTTCAGCTGTCCCTTGAACTTCGCGAACCCCGCCTCGTCCTCGATGATCGCGATCACCGCATCGCCCCTGGCGGGGCCGTCGGTGCCCGGCGTCCACGCCTTCGGGTAACCGATCAGCGGGAAGGGCTGGCCTGAGACCACGTGAGCGGTGAACCGCTCGTTGGTCCAGCCGCGGCCGAATGCAATCGGCTCGGTCCTGACGTTCGCCAGCCCCCACTCCCCGACCGTCTTCTTGAACCACTCCGTGAAGGCGGCGCGGTAGGGTGACCCGGTCAAGCGCGGCCCGTACACGTCGGTCGCGTAGCTCATCAGCTCCATCGCCTTGGAGCGCTGGAACCCTTCCTCCTTGATGCGGTAGACGGCGTCGTAGTCGACCGTCTCCTGCGCCATCTGGGCGACGAGCGGCGCGCTGACGATCGCGGCGGTGAGCAGTGCGAGGGCGGCGCGGCGCGCCCGCCCGCGGGACAGCAATCGAGCCATCGGTGTCTCCTGCCGGGGGTCGGGTACCAATCCCTGACCATTACGACGCAGGGGCGGGAACGGTTTACAGGCGGCGGGCGGCTGCGGACCCGAGGCCACGCCGCGCCTCGACCCAGTTCGGCAGATTGTGCAGGCTGGCGAGCCGGACGTCCGCCTCTGTGAAGTCCTGGTGGGCGGTGGAGGGACATGGCACGACCGCGCAGGAAATCCCAGCCGCGTGCGCCGCCTTCAGCCCGTTGTAGGAATCTTCCACGACGACACAGGCCGAACCCGGCAGGCCGAGGCGCCGGAGAGCTTCGAGGAAGATCTCGGGCGAGGGCTTCCCTTGCGACACGTCGTCGCCCGACACGCGGGTCTCGAACACGCCGGCCAGGCCGAGGGCGTCGAGGCTGGCGGCGATCACCGGGCCGGCCGACGCGGAGGCGAGGGCGAGGCGCAGGCCGCGCCGCCGCAGGTCGAAGAGCACGCCGGGGACGCCGGGAAGCGGCTGGACTCGCGCGGCCAGCCGCGGGAGGACGTGGCCGATCCACGCCTGGATGAGCGCGTCCTCGTCCTGCTCGAGGCCGTAGCGAACCCTGAGGATGCGGAAGACGTCGCGATCGGTGCAGCCGAAGAACTCCTCGCCCGCCGCCGGGGTGTAGGTGATGCCGTACTCCGCGAGGAGGGCGCACGTCGCCTCGAAGTGCACCGGCTCGGAGTCGAGGAGCACCCCGTCCATGTCGAAGATCACCGCCTGCACGCTCATGTCGTCCCGTCTCCCGCCCGGCCGCGAGGTTCTATCCGCGACGCGGGCTTCCATCCCGGCTCCATCCGGGTGCCCAGTAGCAAGTGGAGTGCCGCACCGTAGCTTCTGACGCCGGCTTCGACACGGTTCGCCTTCAGGTAGCGATCGTAGACGCGCCAGCTCACATGGCGCAGCGCGGGGGTCGCGCTCGACACCCGCGCCGCCACGGCCTCGAGATCCGCCCGGGGTCCCGCGTCGAGGCTGCGCCTCGCGCGCTCACGCTCGGAGGGCGGCAAGACCTCGAGCAGGTCCCACAGGATCGCGAGGTGGGCGCTGTACTGCAGCGACTCCGGGCCCTGCAGGCAGACCAGCCACCCCACGAAGTTCGCCTCGGCCTCGTCGGCGAACCCGGCGAGGTGTGCCCACTCGTGGCCCAGCACCGCCGGCCGCTCGAACGGCAGCAGTTGGCGGTTCACGAGCACCTCGAGGAAGAACGGGTCGGTCATGCCGTCCACCCCGGCCCGCTCGAAGTAATACGTCAGCGCCGACCACTTCGCGCGGCCGGGGCGCGCCCGCATCGCCCCGCGGCCCCGCAGTTGTCCCTGCACGGCGGCGAAGGGCGCCGCCAAGTCTGCCCCCACCGCGTCCCAGGATGCCCGCTCGTCTCGAAGAGCCTTGGGGTGCAGGCGGTTGGCGCCCGCCACGATCCGGCGCGCGAGCGAGGATGCGGCTTCCGGCGTCACGCGCCCGGCGGCGTGATCGAGCCGCGAGACCAGCGGCGCCCGCCGGTAGTTCAGCCCCCACGAGGCGAGGAACGCCAGGTAGATCAACGCGGCGAGCGCGGCGAGGCGCACCAGGCTGCCGAGCGCCGCTCGCACCCACGAGCGCGAGCCGGGCCGCACCAGGCGCGCCAGCAGGACCAGGACCCGCGCGGCCGCCAGCACGATCAGGATGTCGAGCAGCGCGAAGGGCACGCGATTGGAGGCCGCCGTCGCCGCACGCTGCCACGCGGGGTACAACGCGCCCGAGTACACCCGCTCCACGAGCGACGCCGGCAGGGGGAGGAACGCGGCGACCAGGGCAATCGCCACGATGCCGAGGCGCAGGGTGAACAGCATCGGCCCCGGGCTCAGGATCGCTTCAGCAGCCGCGAGAAGGCGGCGGCCATCGCGGTCTCCGCACTCGGCTGACGCGAGGGTGCGGGAACCTGCACCGGCGCCTTGCGGCGCGGCTGGCGCGCGCCAGCCGCGGGCGACGCCTCGCGCGCGGGCCGCGGCGGCACGTGCCGCGGCGGCGCCGGCTTCTTCTCGAACCGCATCGTCAGGGCGATCCGCTTCCGGTCGAGGTCGACCTCGATCACCTTCACGCGCACGACCTCGCCGGTCTTCACCACCTCGTGCGGATCCTTGACGAAACGGTCGGCCAGCCGCGACACGTGGACCAGGCCGTCCTGGTGCACGCCGATGTCCACGAAGGCGCCGAAGGTCGCCACGTTGGTCACGACGCCCTCGAGCACCATGCCCGCCTTCAGGTCGGAGAGATCGTCGAGACCTTCCTGGAACGACGCGAGGCGGAACGCCGGCCGCGGGTCGCGGCCCGGAGCGCACAGCTCGGCGAAGATGTCCGCGAGGGTCGGCACCCCCGTTCGCTCGTCGGCGAACTGCTCGGGTGACAGCCCGTCGAGCGTCTCGGGGTGACCGACCAGGTCGCCGGCGGGGTGACCGGCGGCCGCCGCGATGGCCTCGACAACGGGGTAGGATTCGGGGTGGATGCGGGTGGCGTCGAGCGGCTGCGGACCGCCAGCGATCCGCAGGAACCCTGCCGACTGCTCCCAGGCGCGATCGGTCATGCCGGGCACGCGCCGCAGGTCCTCGCGGGTGGCGAACGCCCCGACCGTGGTCCGAACGGCCACGATGTTGTCGGCCAGCCTGTGGTTGAGACCGGGCACGCGGCCGAGCAGCGCCGACGAGGCCTGGTTCGCGTCCGCGCCGACCTCGGCGGTGCAGTCCTCCACGACGGCGCCCAGCGCGCGCGCGAGGTGCGCCTGGTTCACATCGTGCTGGTATTGCCCGACGCCGATCGTGCGGGGCTCGACCTTCGCCAGCTCGCGAAGCGGGTCCTGCACGCGGCGGCCGACGCTGACCGCCGCGCGCAGCGGCGCGTCCAGCTCGGGAAGCTCGCGCGCCGCGAGGCGCGACGAGCCGTAGGAGGACACGCCCGCCTCCGACACGATCACCTTGCTGAACTTCAGGTCGGGGCGGCGCTTGGCGATGTCCGAGAGCAGGCGGTCGGTCTCGCGCGAGCCTGTCCCGTTGCCGATGGCGACCAGCCCGACGGCGTGGCGCTCGATCAAGCCGGCCAGGACGTCGCAGGCCGGTTCCCACTCGTTCTTCGGCTGGTGCGGGAACACCGTGGCCGTCTCGAGCACGGTGCCCGCCGCATCGACGACGGCCGCCTTGACGCCGGTGCGAAGGCCGGGGTCGAGGCCCAGCACGACGCGCTCGCCGGCGGGCGCGGCCATCAGCAAGTCGCGCAGCGACCTCGCGTACGAGGCCACCGCCTCGCGCTCGGCACGCTCGCGCAGCTGGCCTTCGATCTCGACCTGCACGTACGGGAAGATCTTCATCTTCCACGCGCGGCGCACGGTCTCCCAGAGCCAGGCGTCGGCCGCCCGCCCTTCGTTGACGATCCCGAACCGCTCGGCGATCAACTGCTCGGCGACGCTCGGTGGCTCGCGGGGCGTCTCGGCCGGGGGGGCGGGAGAGGTCGCCCCTGGCGACGCGGCCGAATCGGGCGACGCGGCCGGCTCGGCCCCCTCGACCACGGGTGCGGCGGCGACCGGCTCGGGCGCCGGCATCGCGAGCGACACGCGCAGCACCCCCTCCTTGCGCCCGCGCAGCACGCCGAGCGCGCGGGCGGCGGGGATCGACCGCACGGGCTCGGAGAGCGCGAAGAACTCCGCGAACCGCGCCCCCTTCTCCTGGCGGCCCTCGAGCACACGCGCCTGCAGCAGCGCGTGATCGAACACGTGCCGACGAATGGCGTCGAGCAGTGGCGGGTCTTCCGAGAAGGCCGCCAGCATGATCCACCGGGCGCCGTCCAGCGCCGAGGCACGGTCCGGCACGCCGCGCGCCGGATCCACGTACCGTTCGGCCTGCTGCGAGGGCGCGAGGTCGTGGTCCTGCAGCAGCGCCTCGGCCAGCGGCTCGAGACCCGCCTCGCGCGCCTGCGACGCGCGGCTCTTGCGCTTCTGCCGGAACGGCAGGTAAAGGTCCTCGAGGCGCGCGCGGCTGTCGGCGGTGGCGATCGCAGTCTGCAGGTCCGGCGTCAGCCGCCCCTGCTCGCTGAGGCTCTTGAGCACGAACGCCCGGCGCTCGTCGAGCTCGCGCACCTGGTGGACGCGCTCCTCGATGGCGCGCAGCCGCGCGATGTCGAGCCCGCCCGTGACCTCCCGGCGGTAGCGCGCGAGGAATGGCGGAGTGGCGCCCTCGGCAAGCAGCCGCAGCACGGTCTCCACCTGGTCGTCCCGTACCCCGAGTTCCCCGGCGATCCGCCGAACGGTCGTCTCCATAAACCCTCAGGCCCCTTCGCAGCGACCTACCATCCTAACAAACTTCGCCGGGAGCCGATTCGCGTTTTTCAACCGGGTTGGTGTCGTACGAACACGAACCACCCCACCTCGCGCCCGCGCGTCCCGCCAGCAGTTTCACCGCAGGGCAGGCGACCAATCCCAGCGCCCGGCCGTCGGCGATCGACGACGTGAGCGGGATGCCGAGCGCGCCGACCAGCGGGCCGAAGACGACCGCCACCGGGAACATGAGGTCACCACGGCGGTCAGCCCCGTACGCCCGCCCGCCGCAACGGTCGTCGCGCCCGCCAGCACCTCGGTCCGCGCATCGGTGCCTCGGTCCGCCAGGCCGAACCACCACTCCAGCCACGCCGGAGTGCGCGCCGCCCCGGCCCCGCGCGCCGGCGTCCCGCTGGCGGAGTTCGGGGTGACGTCCGAGATCATAAGAAAGGGCCTCCATCAGCCGGGCGAAGCGGGACGACCCCGCTCCGGCTCACGGTCGACGGCAGCCGTCTTGCACGGGAGTGGCTCGGAAGGAGCATGCAGCTCGTCTACTGACTCGGGACGTGACAGATGCGGCGATGATGGTGAAGCACGAAGCGACAACCAGGCACCCCGGCGACATTCACCGTGGCCGCAACACCGGGCCGCTGGTGCTGATCGTGGACGACTACCCCGACTGTCGCGACATGTACGGGATGTACCTCGCACTCGCCGGCTTCCGGGTGCTGAAGGCGCGCGATGGCTTCGAGGCGCTCGCGATCGCGCGGGACGAGCTTCCCGACCTGATCCTCATGGACCTGGGTCTGCCCGGCATCGACGGTTGCGAGGTCACCCGCCGGCTCAAACAGGACCGCGCCACCCGCGACGTCCCGGTCGTGGCGCTCACCGCCCAGGCGCCGCTTGGCGCGGACCTGCTCGCCGCGGTCGGCTTCGAGTCGGTGATCACCAAACCGTGCCTGCCCGACGAGCTCGCCGACCAGGTGGATCGGTTCGTGCGGCGCGTTTCCCCTTCCCTCGCGCCCGAGCCTCTGCTACGCTGATTCGCTCCCTCGCCGCAGCCTGAGCGGAAGCCGCCAAGGGTGAACCTCATCATCGCACGTTGTCAACCGTCAGGCACGTATCATCCCTCCACACATCGAGAACAACCGTGAAGACCAGAGTCCACGTCCTCATCGTCGGCCTCCTGCTCGTCCCGTTCCTCGCGTCGGGCGCGTGCAAGAAAGGCACGCCCGAGCCGGCCAAGCCGGCCTCGCTGGCCCCCGCGAGCGCGCCCGCGGCCGCCCCCGCGCCGCCCAAGCCGATCCCGGCGGTGCTGCCCGACGTCATTGCCCGGGTGAACGGCCGTACCGTCACGAAGGCCGAGTTCGAGGTGGCCCTCAAGAACGTCGAGGCGCAGGCCGGCGGGCCGATCCCGGCCGATCGCCGCGACGGCATCTACCGGCAGGTCCTCGACCAGGTCGTCGCCTTCCGGCTGCTGGTCCAGGAGTCGGCGGCGCGGAAGATCCCGGTGCCCGAGACCGAGGTGGCCGCGCGCGTCGGTGAGATCCGCAAGCAGTTCCCCGACGAGCAGGCGTTCAAGACAGCCCTCGCGCAGCGCCAGACGACGCCCGCGGAACTGGCCACCGACATTCGCGACCAGCTCGCGGCGATGAAGGTGGTCGAGGCCGCGGTGACGCCGACCGTGGTGGTGAGCGACCAGCAGATCAGCGAGTTCTACACGAAGAACCCCGAGCGCTTCCAGCAGCCCGAGGCCGTTCGCACGTCGCACGTCCTGGTTCGCGTTCCCGAGAAGGCGGACGCCGCCGCTCGCCGCGCGGCTCGGGCCGAGGCCGACCGCGTGCGTGCCGCCGCCTTCAAGGGCGAGGACTTCGCGGCACTGGCGCGGCGCCACTCGCAGGACCAGGGGAGCGCCGTCAACGGCGGCGACCTGGGCTTCGTCGTGCGCGGCCAGACCATCCCCGCCTTCGAGGAGGCGGCCTTCGGCCTCAAGCCCGGCCAGGTCAGCCAGGTCGTCGAGACGACGTTCGGCTTCCACGTGATCAAGGCGGGCGAGCACCGCGCCGCGAGGACCGTGCCCCTCGACGAGGTGAAGGGCGAGGTCACCGAGTTCCTCAAGCAGCAGCAGATGCAGGAAAAGACCGCCGCCTTCGTGGAACGGCTGAAGGCGAACGGCAAGGTGGAGATCCTGATCTAACCCTCTTCATTCCGTGTCCTGCTCGCCGCGACCTGCGAGGGTCGCGACGAGCACCGCCAGCTCGGTGGGCTCGAACGGCTTCGGCAGGTGGCGATCGAACCCCGCGTCGATGGCCGCCAGCCGGTCTTCCGCGCGCGCGTAGGCCGTCACCGCCACCGCCTGGACGCGGGCCAGCCCCGCGTCGGGCAGCGCGCGAATCTTCCTGATCAGCGAGTACCCGTCCTCGCCGGCCATCCCGATGTCGGCCAGCAGCACGTCCGGGCGAAAATCGCCCAGGATGTCGAGGGCCTGCTTCGCGGATGCGACAGCGACGACCGAGGCCCCCTCGGCCTGGAGGGTCGCCAGCATGACCGCCCGGGCGTCGGCCTCGTCGTCCACGACCAGGACCCGAATGCCGTCCAGCCGAGACGCGTCGGCCGCGGGCGCGGCTTCCAGGGCGACCGCGGCGTCCGTTCGGGAGAGGGCGCCGGGCACCGGCCGCGCCGGCAGCCGGACGGTGAACCGGGCACCGGTCCCCTCGCCCTGGCTGGCTGCCTCGACCGTCCCGCCATGCAGCTCCACCACGTGCCTCACGATCGAGAGCCCGAGGCCGAGCCCGCCGTGGACGCGCGTCGTCGAGGCGTCCGCCTGGCGGAACCGGTCGAAGACGAACGGCAGGAAGACCGGATCGATGCCGATGCCGTTGTCGCACACGACGATTTCCACCTGGCCCGGCCGCCCCGCGGCGCACACCTCGACCCGCCCGCCCTCGGGCGTGAACTTCACCGCGTTGGCCAGCAGGTTCCACGCGACCTGCAGCAGGCGATCCCCGTCCCCGAGGATCGGCTCGACCCGGCCCTCGACGCGCAGCTCCATCCGCAAGTTCTTGGCGTCGGCCGCCGGCCGCACCGACTCGAGCGCCGCCTCGATCAGCGGCACCAGGTCGACGGCACCGCGGTCGAGCCGGAGCTTGCCCGTAATGATGCGGGAGACGTCGAGGATGTCCGAGACGAGCTGGGCCAGCAGCTCGGTGTTGCGCTCGATCGACTCGAGCGCACGCCCCCGCGTGTGGGCGTCGAGGGCGCCGCCGCGGAGCAGGCGCGCCCACCCGAGCATCGCGTTCAGCGGCGTGCGCAGCTCGTGCGAGAGGGTCGCGAGGAACTCGTCCTTCAGCCGGCTCGCCTCGTCCGCCTCGCGGTAGAGCGCCTCCATGCGCTTCTGCGCCTCCTGGGCCTCGACGCGCAGGGCGTGCTCCACCAGCCGCTTCGCGCGCTCGGTCTCGGCGCGGCGACGCTCCGACACGTCGCGGACGACGGTGACGATGACGTGGCGCTCGGCGATCGTGGCGATCGCCACCGACGCCTCCAGCTCGATCGCCGTCCCGTCGCGGCGGCGCCCGGTGAAGTCGTAGATCTCCGGGACCGGCTCCCCCGCCAGGCGCCGGCGCCCGAAGTCGAGCATCCGCTCGTTGTCGGCCGGCGCCTGCACGATGGACACGTGCTGGCCGAAGAGCTCGTCGGGGCGGTCGTACCCGTAGAGCCGTACGTAAGCGCGGTTCACGAAGACGATCCGCTCGTCTTCCTCCACGATAATGCCATCGCGCGAGGCGTCGAAGATGGCGTCGAGCCACGCGCTGCGCTCCCTCAGCGCGCGCTCGATCGCCCCGCCGCCCTCGCCTGGCCGCTCGGCGTTCACCGGGATCTCCGGAAGCACCGGGTTACCGCTTGTATCCGATGGTGCGCAGGAACGCCCGCCTCGACTCCCGGTCCGCGTCCTGCTCCACGCCCCCGGGCGACGCGCCGTCAATCACGCCGAGGACGCCGGCCCCCTGCTCCGACCGCGCGACGACCACCTCGAGGGGGTTCGCCGTCGCACAGAACACCCGGCAGACCTCGGGGCACGCCTTGACGCGATCGAGCACGTTCACGGGAAACGCGCCGCGCAGGTAGAGCACGAACACGTGCCCGGCCCCGAGCGCCGATGCCGTGGCGATCGCCGCCTGCTGCAGGCCGGCGTCGTTGCCCTCGACCCGGATCAGGCAGGGGCCCGACGCCTCGTTGAACGCGAGGCCGAAGGCCGCCCGGGGTGCGGAGGTGACCATCACCTCGTACAGGTCCTCGACGGTCTTGATGAAGTGCGACTGGCCGATGATGACGTTGGCGTCTGGGGGGATCGCGACGCGGACGGGCTCGATCGTCATGGGCGCCTCGGGCGGGGACGTGGGCATTGTAGCGCGTTCACCCGGCCGGGGATGTCTTGAGCCAGGCGCGCAGCACCTCGGCCACGCTCCACGCCTGGGCGACGCAGCCGCGCGGCGTGAAGGGCGGCTCGGCGTCGAAGACCTCGCTGATCGTCCCGATGCACGCCGCGGCCGAGCGCATCGGCGAAACGCGTCGAGGAACCTGCGCGCGCCCGGCGCGGTCGCCCGGGTGCACCCGGAGCCAGGCGTCGACGAACGGGCCGATCAGCCAGGCCCACACCGTGCCCTGGTGGTAGGCCGCGTCGCGCGCGCGCAGGTCGCCGTAGTACTGCGGCTTGTAGTCGCGGCTCGCCCGGCGCGAGCGAGCGCAGGCCGACCGGCGTCAGCAGCCGGCGCTCGACGACCGTCGAGCACCGGCTGCCCACCGCGGCTCGGTCGAGCACCGGGTGCGGCAGCGAGATGGCGAAGCACCTGGTTGGGCCGGCACGCCGGGTCGTCGCCCTGCTCGCCGTCGACCACGTCGTAGAGGTAGCCGCCCGGCCTCGTACCAGAAGCGCGCGGTTGAACGAGGCGCGCGCCTGCCCGGCGTGCTCGGCCAGCGGCCGCGGCAGCCTCGCTCGCCGTCCTCCTGGCGCAGCCACCCCTCCAGCAGCCGCAGCGCGTTGTACCAGAGCGCGTTGATCTCGACGGCCTTGCCGCGCCGCGGCGTGACGACCCAGTCGTCCACCTTGGCGTCCATCCAGGTGAGCTGGTAGCCCTGCTGCGCCCTGCGTCAGCAGGCCGTCCGCGCGGATCGACGCCGATGCCGAACCGCGTGCCCGCGCAGGTGCGCGCTCGATCGATCGCCGCAGCGTCGGGGAGCAGGTCGCAGAGCGTCTCGCGGTCGCCCGTCGCCTCCAGGTAGCGGTCGATCGCGTGGAAGAACCAGAGCGTCGCGTCGGCGGTGTGGTACAGCCCCTCGCGCTCGCCCTTCCGGGAAACAGGTTGGGGATGAGGCCGTCGCGCACGTAGTGCGCGAAGGTGCGCAGGATGTAGCCGGCCTCGCAGCTGGCGCCCGGTGGCGAGCGTCGAGCCCCTCGAGGCTGATCATCGTGTCGCGGCCCCAGTCGGTGAACCAGTGGTAGCCGGCGATCACGGTCCGGACCTCGTCCCCTGCCGCGCGGGCGCGCGCGGCCTCCTCGGCCCGCCCCGCGGGCTGGATGACGAACTGGTCGGCCGCGAGCACCAGTTCGCGCGGCGAAGCCGCTCCGCGATCTCGGATCCGCCTGCGCCACGAGCCGTCCGCGCCGGCGGGCCTCGGCCCGTCGAGCGGCGTCCGGCGGCAGCGCGTGGATGGCCTCCCACGCCTCGGTCGACGCGATCAAGGTCGCCGCCCGGTCTCCTTCGAGCGGCGACGCGTGAAGAACCCGGGGCTCCAGCAGCCTGCCGACCGACGGGTAGCCGCGCGCCCGCTCCACGCGGTACACGACGCCGTCCACGACGCTCGACTCGACCGTGAAGTCGCGCTCGTCCCCGCGCGATCAGCCGCAGCGG
Source organism: uncultured Acidobacteriota bacterium (assembly GCA_963813585.1). Taxonomy (GTDB): domain Bacteria; phylum Acidobacteriota; class Vicinamibacteria; order Vicinamibacterales; family Fen-181; genus JARKSS01. Next base: position 3,029,552 of record CAWEZL010000001.1, on the reverse strand, counting down.
CGGCACGTCGGGCGCGGAGAGCTCGAACTGGCCTTGCATCGCCGTCACCGTGTAGGGCGCGCCGAGGATCGCCGACACCGCGCCCTCGTGGCGCCGGAAGTGCACGAAGAGCCGGAGTTCCAGCGTCGAGGGCTGGCTGCCGGCGAGCAAGCGGTAGCGAGACGTGCGTCGTGTTCTGGCGGTGGGGCATGAGCAGCCGCTTCTCGACCACGATGCCGCCGTGCCGGTAGCGCCAGACCGGCAGCCCATTCTCGAGCCGAACTCCTCGAGGCAGGCGGGAGCCTCGGGATCGGCCAGCCCCGCCTCCAGATCGATCGTCGACAGGGGCACCCGGCCGCCGCCGTCGGGCAGCAGGGTCTCGCCGACGTGGTTCAGCATCACCATGCGGCCGAACGGCGCCGGGCAGCGCCGCGACCAGCAGCGCCGTGGTACCGCCGCGTGAGGACGCCGGCGATCGTGCCGGTGGCGTACCCGCCCAGGCCGTTGGTCACCAGCCACTCGCGCTCGACCAGGTGCTGGGCCTCGCAGCGCTCGGCCGGGCGATCGAGCCGCCTGATCAGCGGCATGGCTCACCCTGGACGGCGGGCGGCCGCCCGGCCAGCACGACCGCCGCCTCGCCCGGGAGGCGCATTCCGTCGGGCGTCGCGATCGGAGGCGTGCCGCCGCCGTCGTATGCCGGGTCTTCGCTCGACCAGAGCACCTCCCAGCAACGGCCCGCCGGCGGGGCGAGCAGCGGCTCGGGCGCGGCGCCGAAGCGGGAGATCCGCGCCCCAGGTTGACGAGCAGCAGCCGGTCCTCGTCGTGCCCGCCGGGGCCGAAGAAGCGCAGCACGAACGCGTCGGGCGCCAAGCACCGCGCCGTCCACGCCGCCGGGCCGCTGCGCGCTGAAAGGCCGGGTCGTCGCGGCGGAGCCGCAGCAGGTCGCGGTGCAGCGAGTAGGTCGGCGCGTGGCGCTCGCGCTCGGAGAAGTCGAGCCGGCACCGCTCGAAGGTCTCGGCCGCGGCCGGGTCGGCGAGGCGCCGCTGCATCGCCTGGCCGGCGAGGGACTGGGAACTGCGCCAGGAAGCCCGCGCGCCCCTCGCGGATCGGCGCCGGCCAGCTCGCCGCTCGTGGTCGGCGAAGTACAGGAACGGGCTTGACGCCGCGAACTCCTGCCCCTGGAACAGCATCGGCGTGCCCGGGCCGAGCAGCATCAGCGCCGTCAGCGCGCGAAAGCGCCCGGGGCTCGTCAGCTGGTGCACGCGCCGGCCCGCGCCCCGAGTTGGCCACCTGGTCGTGGTTCTCGAGAAAGTCGACGAAGGCGGCGCGGCGCAAGGCCGCAGGCGGGCGTGCCGCGCGGCTTCCGCTGCCAGGTGTACCGCTGCCCCTGGTAGAGGTAGCCGTACTTCGCCGCCGAGACGAACTCCTGCGGCTGCCCCGAGGTAGTCGGTGTAGTACGCCTCGTTGCGGCCGGTCAGGGCGACCAGGGCGCTGTGGTGGAAGTCGTCGTTCCACAGCGCGTCGAGCCCGTAGCCCCCCCTCCGCCGGGCGGACGAAGCGTCCGGGTGTCCTGCGGCTCGTTCTCGGCGACCAGCAGGACGCGCTGTCGCCCGGCGGCGGCGCGCACCGCGGCGCCGATCTCGCGCGAGGATGTGCTCGGGCGAGGCGTCGTAGATCGCCTGGGTGGCGTCGAGCCGCAGGCCGTCGAAGTGGAACTCGTCGATCCAGTAGGCGGCGTTGGCGAGGAAGAACTCGCGCACCGGGGCCGGCGTCGGGTCCGTCGAAGTTGATCGCGTCGCCCCACTCGTTCTCGTAGCGGTCGGTGAAGTAGTCGGCGGAGAACGCCTCGAGGTAGGAGCCGTCGGGGCCGAGGTGGTTGTAGACGACGTCGAGGATGACGCCGAGGCCGCGCGCGTGGGCGCGATCGACGAACCGCCGCAGGTCGTCGGGGCGCCCGTAGAGACGCGTGGGGGCGAACAGATCGACGCCGTCGTAGCCCCAGCCGAACCGGCCGGGGAAATCGGCGACCGGCATCATCTCGATCGATGGTGACGCCGGCCGCCGCCAGCTCGTCGAGCTGCTCCGACGCCGCAGCCCACGTGCCCTCAGGGGTGAAGGTGCCGACGTGCATCTCGTAGAGCACCTGCCCCGCGACATCCACCCCGGGCCAGGCGGCGTCCGTCCACGCGAAGCCGGACGGGATCGATCACCTCGGACGGGCCGTGCGGGCCCTCCGGCTGAAACCGCGAGGCCGGGTCCTGCAGCAGGCGGTCGGTGCCGGGCACGCGGAATCGGTACCGCGCCCCCGCGCCGGCGGTCGGGGCGAGCACGGAGCGATAGCCGCGCGCCTCGCGCACCATCGCCATCTCCCACGCCCGCCCGCGACCGTCGTCTTCGAGTACGAGCGTCAGGGCCGGGTGGTCGGGGGCCCACACGCGAAAGTGGACGCCCCCACCGGCCACGATCTCGGCGCCAACGGGCAGCCGGCGATCGGCTGCGGGTGGGGTCTCGCGGTTCACGCCACTCCCTCCTGATGGGTCCGGCCGGCTGTTGTGCAGGAACGATGCCCGGCCTCGACAGCAGGCCGGCTCACTGCGTCGGGCACCCACCTTGCACCGCGCACAGCGGGGCGGGCAGTTCCTCGCCACGCTGGAGCCGTGAAGTGCGGCGAAGGCGGGCGTGCCACGCCGGAGCCGTGAAGCGCGGCGAAGGCGGGCCTGCCGATGGGTCGGTCATTGGGAAGAACGGAGGAGTCATGGCAGAGAACACCGGAACCTCGCACCTGCGATACCTGGATGCGGGGCATGTCGCGGACGACCGCATCGATTTCGACGGCCTCGACGTCAGGAACGCGCGCGGCGACACGATCGGAACGGCTGACGGGTTCATCGTGCGGCGGGACTCGAACCGCCCCTACTACCTGGTCGTCGACTCCGGCGGCTGGTTCTCCAGCCGCCATTACCTGGTCCCGATCGGGCACGTGCGGCTCGACCCGGACGACAGGGCGCTGCGCGTCGACATCGACCGGGACACGATCCAGGGGTTCCCCGAGGTCCAGGTCGATCGGTTCGACGAGCTCTCGGAGAGCGAGGCGCGCCGGATCGACGAGCGGACGCTGAGGGCGCTGGCGCCCAACGAGGTGGCGGTACGCGAGGGCGACACGTGGGACTACGACCGGTTGAGCCACTACCGCCAGCCGGACTGGTGGCAGGCCCGTCCGGCGAGCGAACTGCCGCCGCCCCCGCTCACCAACAGGCCGCTGGCAGAGGACTACGACCCCGCCGTGGTTCACACCCCCGGCGGCGTCGAGGAGCGGGCCGACCTGTCGGGCCGCGCGCAGCCGGGCGACGTCCTCGGGATCGAGACGGGCGGCGAGACGACGTCGATCGGCGACACGGCCCGCGACGAGGACAGGCGGCGGGAGGACGCGGAGGAGACCAACCGGGAGATCCTCAGGGACCAGCGGAAGGACGAACGGCGGTGAGACCAGCAGGCGGCAGGCAGCGGGTCACACGGCCCGCTGCCGTCTGCCTGCTGCCGGCTGGTTACGAGAGCGGCTCGAAGGTCGCGGTGAAGTGGCGCAGCACCGCCGGCGCCGAGACGATGCGGTAGCCGCGCAGGGCGTCCTTCTGCCGCGCGACCTCGATGACCCCCTCGGCCACGTAGTCGATGTGCGACTGGGTGTAGACGCGCCGCGGGATCGCGAGCCGCACCAGTTCCATCGCCGCGGGGATCTCGGTCCCGTCGGGCCGGCGGCCGAACATCAGCGACCCGATCTCCACGCCCCGGATCCCCGCCTCCAGGTAGAGCGCGCTGGTGAGCGCGACACCCGGGTACTCGAGCGGCGCGATATGCGGCAGCAGCGCCTTCGCGTCCAAATAGATGGCGTGGCCGCCGGCCGGCCGGATCATGGGGACGCCGGCGGCGCTCAGCTCGTCGCCGAGGTACTCCGTGGATCGGATCCGGTAGCGCAGGTACGGCTCCTCGACCACCTCCTCGAGGCCGCGCGCGATCGCCTCGAGGTCGTACCCGGCAAGGCCGCCGTAGGTCGGGAAGCCCTCGGTCAGGATCAGCAGGTTGCGGGCGGACTCGGCCCAGCGGTCGTCGTTGAGAGCGAGGAAGCCCCCGATGTTGGCCAGGCCGTCCTTCTTGGCCGACATGGTGCAGCCGTCGGCCAGCGAGAACATCTCCTGAGCGATGGCCTTGGGAGTGCGGTCGCCTTGCCCCGCCTCGCGCACCTTGACGAAGTAGGCGTTCTCGGCGAAGCGGCACGCGTCGAGGAAGAACGGTTTGTGGTAGCGGTCGCACAGGGCGCGGACGCCCCGCAGGTTCTCGAGCGACACCGGCTGCCCGCCGCCCGAGTTGTTCGTCACGGTCACCATGACCAGCGGGACGCGGTCGCCATCATCGGCGAGCGTCCGCTCGAGCGCGGCCAGGTCCACGTTTCCCTTGAAGGGGTGGACGAGCGCCGGCACCCGTCCCTCGGGGATGACCAGATCGCGCGCCTCGCACTCCTCGACCTCGATGTTGGCGCGGGTGGTGTCGAAGTGGTTGTTGCTCGGGACGATCTGGCCGGGCCGCAGGACGGTGTGGAAGAGGATGTGCTCGGCGGCCCGCCCCTGGTGGGTGGGGATGACGTGCTTGAAGCCGGTGAGATCCTTGACCGCCGCCTCGAAGCGGAAGAAGGACCGGCTCCCCGCGTACGACTCGTCGCCCTGCATCAGCGCGCCCCACTGGGCGGCCGACATGGCGCCGGTCCCCGAGTCGGTGAGCAGGTCGATCAGCACGTCGGCGGCGCGCAGCCGGAAGACGTTGTACCCGGCCGCCTGGAGGGCTGCGGCCCGTTGCTCGCGCGTCGTGAAGGCGATCGCCTCGATCGACTTGATTCGGAACGGCTCGATGATCGTTCGGAAGTTCATCTCAGGCTTCCCACGGAAGCCCGGCCTTGCCGAAGTGGCCGTAGTTGGTGGTCGCGCGGTAGATCGGCCGCAGCAGGTCGAGCGACTCGATGATCGCCGCGGGCCTGAAGTCGAAGCGGTCCACCATCTCGCGGGCCGCCCGCTCGTCGCCGGTGCCGAACGTCTCGACCCTGGTGGACACCGGCTGGGCCTTCCCAATCGCGTAGGCCACCTGCACCTCGGCGCGCCGGGCGATGCCCGCCTTCACGATCTGGCGCGCGACGTAGCGGGTGAAGTAGGCGCCGCTGCGGTCCACCTTTGAGGGGTCCTTCCCGCTGAACGCCCCGCCGCCGTGCCGCGCGGCCCCCCCGTAGGTGTCCACGATGATCTTGCGGCCGGTGACGCCGCAGTCCGCCGAGGGCCCGCCGAGCTCGAAGCTGCCGGTCGGGTTCACCAGGACCTGCACGTCGGGCGTGAACCAGGAGTTGAGCGCGCGCGGCGCGAGGCAGGTCGCGATGTAGTCCCTGATCTCGCGGTGCGGCGTGCCCTGGCCGTGCTGCGTGGACACCAGCACGGTCGTCACCCGTGCCGGCCGGCCGTCCGCGTACTCGACCGACACCTGCGACTTCGAGTCGGGGCGAATCCACGGGTACTTCCCGCTCCGGCGATCCTCGGCCAGCCCGCGGGTCAGGCGGTGCGCCAGCACGATGGGCAGCGGCATCAGCTCGGGCGTCTCGTCGGTGGCGTAGCCGAACATCATGCCCTGGTCGCCCGCCCCCTGCTCGGTGTCCAGGCCGCGCCCCTCGTCCACGCCCTGGGCGATGTTGTCCGACTGGCGGGAGATGACCTGCAGCACCCTGACGCGGTCGGCGTGAAACGCCTCGCCGTCGAACACGTAGCCGATCTCCCGGATGGCCGCGCGCGCGATGCCCTCGTAGTCCACCGGCGCCTTCGACGAGATCTCGCCAGCCAGCACGACCTGGCCGTCCTTGCACAGCACCTCGCAAGCAACGCGGCTGCGGGTATCGGCAGCCAGGTGCGCGTCGAGGATCGAATCGGCGATGTAGTCGCACACCTTGTCGGGATGCCCCTCCGACACGGACTCCGAGGTGAGCGTATGGGTCAGTGTGTCCATGGTCCTTCCTTGTGCTGGATGACGCCCTTTCGAGATCACCGGTCCGTCTCGCTCGCGCATGGTCCAGGCGTCGCGGGCCTGGCCGGCTGGGCCACCGTTCGCTCCAGAGGCTGGAGCAGGACGACGGTATGGCGTACGGGTCGTCGAGCCGGGACTCTCGCCGTACTCTTCATGCCGGCAGCCCGAGACGAGGAGCTGCCGCAAAGGGTCGCGCACGGTGCCGACTTGGCACCGCCGCGCAGTATTTTCACTATGCCAACTCGGCCGACCGGCTGTCAAGAGTCGGACTTCCGCTTCCGCTCGTCCCAGATCGCCCACGCAAGCGCGCCCGCGAAGATGACGACGATCGAGCCGAGGCCGAGCCACTCGGGCACCTCCCAGCCGATGAGGCCGATGCGGTGCAGGTACTCGAGCAGGAGCCGGCCGCCGACCCACGCGATGATCACGAACGCCCCGTCCACCAGGATCGGGTAGCGCTCGACGACCGACGAGCAACTGGCCGATCACCAGGCGCATCGCGACGATGCCGAGGATGCCGCCCGTCAGGACGACCCACAGCTTCGGCGACATCGCCACGGCCACCACGATCGAGTCGACCGCGAAGACGATGTCGGTCAGCTCGACCTTGACGACCGTCGCCCAGAACGCGCGACAGGCCCAGCCACGGCCGTCGCCGGCGCGGCCGTGCGCCGATCGTCCCCGGCCGTCCCGCCCGAAGAAGTGGCGGTACGGCAGGTACAGCAGGTAGAGGCCGCCGACCAGCTTCACCCACTGCAGCCGGATCATGTAGGCGGCGAACACCAGCGCCACCGAACGGAAGGCGAACGCGCCCGAGGATGCCGTAGCGCAGCGCCTTCTTGCGCTGGTCCGGCGGGCAGCCCGAGCACCAGCACGGCCAGCACCATCGCGTTGTCGGCGCTCAGCAGCCCCTCGAGGGCAACCAGCAGGAGGATCGTGAAGAGGTCGGAGGGTTCGAACGTCACGCCCCTTCAGTATCGCCCCGAAACCGCCCTCCCGGCGTGCCGACGTTGACACGAGACGTATCAATGCCTACACTCGATCGATAGCAGGGTTGATGAGAGTCACCGGGCGAGTTCTACTTCATCAGCACGGCGGCCCGACTGCTCGGCATGCACCCGCAGACGCTGCGGAAGTACGAGCGGCTCGGCCTGGTGCAGCCGACGCGGACGGTCGGCAGCATGCGCGTCTACTCCGGCGAACGAACTGCGAGCGGCTGCGCCTGATCAAGCACCTGGTCGACGAGCTGGGGATCAACCTGGCCGGCGTCCAGCGGCTGCTCTCGGTCGCCGAGTCGGCTGCAGCGCATGCGCCGCCTGGCGGGGACGGGCGCCGGCCGCGGCGACGCGCGGCCGACCTGGCGCGCGAGCTCGACCGCCTGTGCGACATCCTCGGCCTCGACGGGCCCGCACAAGGACTGACCCGGTAGGGCCGCCATGGAATTCAAGGACTACTACGAGACCCTCGGCGTCGCCAAGACCGCCACCGAGAAGGAAATCAAGCAGGCGTACCGCAAGCTCGCGCGCAAGCACCACCCGGACGTCAACCCCGGCGACAAGGCGGCCGAGGCGCGGTTCAAGGAGATCAACGAGGCGTACGAGGTCCTCGGCGACCCCGAGAAGCGGCGCAAGTACGACGAGCTGGGCGCCAACTGGCGGCAGTACGAACAGGCGCAGCGGCCAGCCCGGCGGGACGCCGTTCTGGCAGTGGGCCACCGCCGGGGGCCAGCCCGGCGGCGCGTACCGGACGATCAACGAGGACGAGCTGCGCGACATGTTCGGCGGCGAGAACCCGTTCTCGGACTTCTTCAACGTCTTCTTCGGCGGCGGCGGGCCGGAGCGAGACGCGGCGGCCGCGCACCGCCGCGCGGCACGCGCGCCCGCTCGGGCCGCGACGTCGAGGAGGAAATCGAGCTGACGCTCGACGAGGCGATGCGCGGTGCGATGCGGCGCCTGTCGATCAAGCACGGCGGTCACACCCGGACGGTCGACGTTCGCATCCCGGCCGGCGTGGCGGACGGCTCCCGCGTCCGCGTCGGCGGCGAGGGCGAGCAGGGCGCGGGCGGCGCGCGGGCGGGCGACCTGTACCTGCGCGTCCGGCTGCGGCCCGACCCGCGCTTCGAGCGCAAGGGCCGCGACCTCCACACGGCCAGTCGCCGTCCCGCTGACCGCCGGCCGTGCTCGGCGGCGAGGCCGAGGTCCCGATCGCCCGGCGACCGGCCGCTGCGGCTGCGGATCCCGCCGACGACGCAGAACGGGCAGGTGTTCCGCCTGAGGGGCCACGGGATGCCGGCGGTCGGCAAGTCGGGCGATCGCGGCGACCTCTACGCGACGGTGACCGTCACGCTGCCGCGGCAGCTCACCGAGGAACAACGACAGCATTTCGAGGCGCTGGCACGCCTCGATCGGCAGACGCACTGAGGTATATGGACCTGAACAAGTTCACCCAGAAGGCCCAGGAGGCGCTGGTGGGCTCGCAGGAGCTCGCCAGGCAGCTGAGCCATTCGCAGATCGAGCCCGAGCACCTGCTCGTCGCGCTGGTCGAGCAGCCCGAGGGGATCGTCCCTGAGGTGCTCCGGAAGATGGCGGTGGACCCGCGGCGGGTCGCCGCGGCGGCGCGGACCGCGCTGCAGCGGCGTCCCCAGGTCTACGGCGGCGCGACGCCCGGCCTCTCGCCGCGCGTCACGGCGATCCTCGACGCGGCCCAGGCCGACGCGGCCCGCATGAAGGACGAGTTCGTCAGCACCGAGCACCTGCTGCTGGCCCTGGCCTCCGAGGGAGCCCGCGACGAGGCGGCCCGGGTTCTCGCGCAGGAGCGGAGTCACCGCCGAGAAGGCGCTCGAGGCGCTGACCGCGATCCGGGGCTCGCAGCGGGTCACCGACCAGAACCCCGAGGGGAAGTACCAGGCGCTCGAGCGCTACGGCCGCGACCTCACCGAGCTGGCGCGTCGCGGGCAAGCTCGACCCGGTGATCGGCCGCGACGAGGAGGTCCGGCGCGTGATCCAGGTGCTGTCGCGCCGCACCAAGAACAACCCGGTCCTCATCGGCGAGCCCGGCGTCGGCAAGACCGCGATCGTCGAGGGGCTGGCGCAGCGCATCGTCCGCGGCGACGTGCCCGAGGGGCTGCGCAACAAGCGGATCGTCGCGCTCGACCTGGGCGCGCTCGTCGCCGGAGCCAAGTACCGCGGCGAGTTCGAGGAGCGGCTGAAGGCGGTGCTGAAGGAGATCGCCGACTCGGCCGGTCAGGTCGTCCTGTTCATCGACGAGCTGCACACCGTCGTCGGCGCCGGCGCGGCCGAGGGGGCGATCGACGCCTCCAACATGCTGAAGCCGATGCTGGCCCGCGGCGAGCTGCACACGATCGGCGCGACGACGCTCGACGAGTACCGCAAGCACATCGAGAAGGACGCCGCGCTCGAGCGGCGCTTCCAGCCCGTCGTGGTCGGCGAGCCGACCGTCGAGGACACCATCAGCATCCTGCGCGGGCTGCGAGAGCGCTACGAGATCCACCACGGCGTGCGCCTGAAGGACAGCGCGCTGGTGGCGGCGGCCGTCCTGTCGCAGCGCTACATCAGCGACCGCTTCCTGCCGGACAAGGCCATCGACCTGGTGGACGAGGCGGCCTCCAAGCTGCGGATGGAGATCGACTCGATGCCGGTCGAGCTGGACGAGGTGGAGCGCCGGATCATGCAGCTCGAGATCGAAGCGCGAGGCGCTTCGCAAGGAGCAGGACGAGGCGTCGCGGGAGCGCCTGGCGCGCCTCGAGAAGGAGCTGGCCGACCTGAAGGAGGAGCGCACCCGGCTGGCAGGCCACTGGCAACAGGAGAAGGAGGCGATCCAGGAGGGCCGCGGCCTCAAGGAGCAGCAGGAGCAGGTGCGTCACGAGATGGAGCGGGCGCAGCGGGCCGGCGACTACGGCAAGGCCTCCGAGCTGCAGTACGGGCGGTTGCCGGAGCTCGAGCGCCGGATCCAGGCGCCGAGGCGCGCCTGGCCGAGCTGCAGCGCGACCAGCGGATGCTCAAGGAGGAGGTGGACGAGGAGGACATCGCCGAGGTCGTCGGCAAGTGGACCGGGATCCCGGTCAGCCGGCTGATGGAGGGCGAGATCCAGAAGCTGGTCCACATGGAGGAGCGACTGCACCGGCGGGTCGTCGGCCAGGACGAGGCGATCCCCGCGGTGTCCAACGCCATCCGGCGCGCCCGTGCCGGCCTGCAGGACCCGAATCGGCCGCTCGGCAGCTTCATCTTCCTCGGCCCCACCGGCGTCGGCAAGACCGAGCTGGCGCGGGCGCTGGCCGAGTTCCTGTTCGACTCGGAACAGGCGATGATCCGGATCGACATGTCGGAGTACCAGGAGAAGCACACGGTCTCGCGGCTGATCGGCGCCCCGCCCGGCTACGTCGGCTACGAGGAGGCGGGCCAGCTCACCGAGGCGGTCCGCCGGCGCCCCTACGCGGTGGTGCTGTTCGACGAAATCGAGAAGGCGCACCCGGAGGTGCTCAACGTCCTGCTCCAGCTCCTCGACGACGGGCGGCTGACCGACGGCAAGGGCCGCACCGTGGACTTCAAGAACACCGTCGTGATCATGACGTCGAACCTCGGCAGCCACGTGATGGCCGAGCGCAGCGCGCGCGAGGCGATCGAGCTGGACGAGGGGACGCGCCGGCAGGTGATGGACGCGCTGCGCGCCCACTTCCCGCCGGAGTTCCTGAACCGGATCGACGAGGTGATCGTGTTCCACCCGCTCGGGCGGCAGCACCTGCAGCAGATCGTCGACATCCAGCTGCGCGGGCTCCTTCAGCGCCTGCGAGGCGCGGAAGATCGACGTGCAGCTGACCGACCGCGCGCGCCAGCACATCGTTGCCGAAGGGTACGACCCGGTGTACGGCGCCCGGCCGCTGAAGCGGACGCTCCAGCGGCTGCTGCTCGACCCGCTGGCGATGCGCGTTCTCGCACGGCGAGTTCCGCGAGGGCGACACGGTGCTGGTGGACGGCGCCGACCGGGGCCTGACTTTCGAGAAGGCGGGGCAGGCCGCCCGCGCCTCGTAGCCTGTTCGGGGCGGGCCGCCTCCGCCCCCGCGACCCGACTGGAGCGACCGTGCCACCAAGCCAGAAGTCACGCCTCTCCCCGCCGCGAGGCGGCCGCCCCGGCGAGCGGCGCCCCGTGGGGCCGCGCCCCGTCTCCTCCGTCTGGTACATCCTGGGGTTCCTGCTCCTGCTGGCCGTCGTCCAGGCCTGGCTCTTCCTCCCGCGGGGCCGCACCCTCCCCTACAGCGAGTTCAAGGCGCTCCTCGCCGCGGGTCGCGTGGCCGAGGTGACCGTCAGCGCCGACACCGTCCGGGGGCAGTTGAAGGAGGCGGCCGACCGAGAAGGACGCGGACGTTCACGACCACGCGCGTGGAGGACCCGAAGCTCGTGGAGGAACTGACGCAGCAGAGGGTGCGGTTCACCGGCGAGGTGACCTCGCGCTGGCTGCCCGAGCTGCTCGGCTGGGTGCTCCCGCTCCTCTTCATCATCGCCTTGTCGGGCTTCTTCTTCCGGCGCATGAGCAGCAGCGAGGGCGGCGTCATGTCGTTCGCGCGCAGCCGGGGGAAGATCTACGCCGAGGACGACGTGAAGGTGAGCTTCGGCGACGTGGCGGGCGTGGACGAGGCCGAGGACGAGCTGCGCGAGATCGTCGAGTTCCTCCAGACGCCGAAGAAGTACACGCAGCTCGGCGGGCGCATCCCCAAGGGGGTGCTGCTGGTCGGGCCGCCGGGCACCGGGAAGACGCTGCTGGCGCGCGCCGTGGCGGGCGAGGCCCGTGTCCCGTTCTTCAGCCTGAGCGGGTCGGAGTTCGTCGAGATGTTCGTCGGCGTCGGGGCGGCGCGCGTGCGCGACCTGTTCCAGCAGGCCGAGGCCAAGGCCCCCTGCATCGTCTTCATCGACGAGCTCGACGCGCTGGGCAAGGTGCGGGTGCAGAGCCCGATCGGCAGCCACGAGGAGCGCGAGCAGACGCTGAACCAGCTGCTGGCCGAGATGGACGGGTTCGACGCGCGCAAGGGCGTGATCATCATGGGCGCCACCAACCGCCCCGAGGTGCTCGACCCGGCGCTGCTGCGGCCGGGGCGCTTCGACCGCCAGGTGCTGGTGGACAAGCCTGACGTGCGCGGGCGCGAGGCAATCCTCCTGATCCACGCGAAGGGGCGTCAAGACCGCGCCCGAGGTGGACCTGAAGGTGGTGGCGGCGCGGACGGCCGGCTTCGCCGGCGCCGACCTGGCGAACCTCGTCAACGAGGCCGCGCTGCTGGCGGCCCGGAAGAACAAGCCGCACGTCGAGATGCGCGACTTCGACGAGGCGATCGACCGGATCGTGGCGGGGCTGGAGAAGAAGCGCGTGATGAGCGACCGCGAGCGGCGAGATCATCGCCTACCACGAGTCGGGGCACGCGCTGGTGGCGACGCTGCTGCCCGGGCTCGACCCGGTGCACAAGATCTCGATCGTGCAGCGGGGCTTCGGCGCGCTGGGCTACACGATGCAACTGCCGCTCGAGGACCGCTACCTCATGACGCGGTCGGACCTGCACAGCCAGCTCGCGGTGCTGCTCGCCGGGCGGACCGCCGAGGAGATCGCGCTCGGGGAGATCTCCACCGGAGCGCAGAACGACCTGCAGCGGGCGACCGACATCGCGCGGGCGATGGTCACCGAGTTCGGCATGAGCGACGCCGCTGGGCTCGGTCACCTTCGACACGCGCGGCGGCAACCGCTTCCTGGACGTGCCGGTGGGCAACGAGCGGGGGAACTACGGCGAGGAGACCGCGCGGCAGATCGACGCCGAAGTGCGCCGGATCGTGGGCGAGGCCCACCAGCGGGCCCGCGCGATCGCTCGGCGAGCACCGGGACACGCTCGAGCGAATCGCCCTGCGGCTGCTGGAGAAGGAAGTGATCGAGGGCGAGGAGCTGCGGACGATCATCAACGCGGCGCCGACGCCCGTGAACGAGTGAGCCTCGGGCGCCGGCGCCAGCTTCCCTACCCCATCTTCTGCATCGAGGACAGGAACTCGGCGTTCGACTTGGTCTTCGACATCTTGTCGAGCAGCAGCTCCATCGCCTCGACGGGCGAGAGCGGGTTGAGCACCTTCCGGAGCACCCACACGCGGTTGAGGTCTTCGCGCGCGAGCAGCAGCTCTTCCTTCCGGGTGCCGCTCTTCTGGATGTCGATGGCCGGGAAGACGCGCTTGTCCACCAGCTTGCGATCCAGGTGGATCTCCATGTTGCCGGTGCCCTTGAACTCCTCGAAGATGACGTCGTCCATCCGCGAGCCGGTGTCCACCAGGGCCGTGGCGATGATCGTCAGCGACCCGCCCTCCTCGATGTTGCGCGCGGCGCCGAAGAACCGCTTCGGCTTCTGGAGCGCGTTCGAGTCGAGGCCGCCCGACAGCACCTTGCCCGACGGCGGGATGACGGTGTTGTAGGCCCGGGCGAGGCGGGTGATCGAGTCGAGGAGGATGAGGACGTCCTTCTTGTGCTCGACCAGGCGCTTCGCCTTCTCGATCACCATCTCGGCCACCTGGACGTGGCGCTGCGCCGGCTCGTCGAAGGTGGACGAGATGACCTCGCCGTCCACCGACCGCTGCATGTCGGTGACCTCCTCGGGCCGCTCGTCGATCAGCAGCACGATCAGGTAGACCTCGGGGTGGTTGACCGCGATCGACTGGGCGATGCTCTGGAGGAGCATCGTCTTGCCGGTGCGCGGCGGCGCCACGATCAGGCCGCGCTGCCCCTTGCCGATCGGCGTCATCAGGTCCATGACGCGGCCGGACAGGTTGTCGGGCTGCGTCTCGAGCTTGCACATCTCCTGCGGGTAGAGCGGCGTCAGGTTCTCGAAGAACAGCTTGTCGCGCGCCTGCTCGGGCGGCTCGAAGTTGACCGCCTCCACCTTGATCAGCGCGAAGTACCGCTCCCCCTCCTTCGGCGGGCCGGATCTGCCCGGAGACCGTGTCGCCGGTCTGCAGGTCGAACTTCCGGATCTGCGAGGGCGAGACGTAGATGTCGTCGGGCCCCGGCAGGTAGTTGTAGTCGGGGGCGCGCAGGAACCCGAAGCCGTCCGGCAGGACCTCGAGCACGCCCTCGGAGAAGATGTAGCCGCTCTGCTCGGTCTGCGCCTTCAGGATCTGGAAGATCAGCTCCTGCTTGCGCATCCCGGTGGCGCCAGCGACGTTCAGGTCCTTGGCGATCTGAGTGAGCTTCTGGATGCTCATGTCCTTCAGCTCGCCGATGTTGAGCCCCTCGCCCTGGCGCCGTGGCTGCGCCTTGGCGGCTCCGGGCTGGGCCTGGGGTTCGGCCGCCGGGGCCTCAGCCGGCACCGTCTGGCCGTTGGATCCGCGCGCCGGCATGGGTTGGCGCTTATTGTTGCTTGGCATAGTGTGTGTGGCCTGACTGACTGCTAACGGTAGGTGTTGTGAGGTTCTGGAACAGCGGGGCGGAGGCCCCCCGCGGGGCCATCGTGACGGGAGGAGGCCAGAGATCGTTAGTTGTAGGAACAACCGGCCGACCTGTCAAGCACAGAGGAATAAGGGGAAGCAGCCGCTTTCCCGGCCAGGCCGCGGTCAGTACCGGCTGGCGATCCTCGCCGATCGCGAGGATGCTGCACGCCGACACCGTCCGGATCCCGAGCGCCTGCGCCTTGCGCTCGAGTTCCGCGCTGCCGGCACCCGGGTTCAGCCAGACCTCCGGGATGCCCTTCCGCGCCACCTCGTCGATCACTCGCAGGCCGATCTCGGGCCGGACGTAGAAGGTGGCCAGATCGATCGGCCCGGGGACGTCGAGCACCGTGGGGTACGCCGTCAGCCCCTCGATCTCGCCGCTCCGACGGCGTTGATCGGGCACCACCGTGAATCCCTTGTGACCGAAGGCGCGAACCGCCTTGTTGCCGTAGCGCCGCCGATCCGAGGATGCGCCGATGACCGCGACCACCTTCGCCATGCAGCCAGTATAGCCGGAGACGCGATCGGTGCTACAATCCCGGCCGTGCGCGCTCGCCGTGCTGCTGTTGATCCTCCTGTCGGGGCTCGCCTTCGGGCTGGGCCTCGGCACGCCCGCCATCACCGATTCCGACGAGGCGTTCTACGCGGAGGCCGGCCGCGAGATGGTCGAGCAAGGGCGACTACCTGACGCCGCGCTTCAACTACCGCGAGCGATTTCAGAAGCCGATCCTGTACTACTGGGTCACCGCGGCGGCGTACCACGTCTTCGGCGTGCGCGAGTGGCCGGCGCGTGCCGGGTCGGCGCTCGCCGGCCTCGGCCTCGTGCTGCTCGCCTTCGCCGCCGGCCGCCGCTGGTTCGACGACCGGGTCGGCGCGCTGGCGGGCGCGATCGTCGCCACCAGCTTCGGCGCGGTATTCATGGCGCGGATGGCGCTCCCCGATCTTCCGCTCGCCTTCCTGATCACGCTAACCATCTACACGGCCTTCGTCGCGCTGTCCGATCGGCCGGCCGGCCCGTCGCGCTGGTGGGCGGCGTGCGCGGGCAGCCGCCGGCCTGGGGTTCCTCACCAAGGGTCCGATCGCGCTCGCGCTGCCGGCCCTGATCGTCGCCCCGCCGTTCGTCCTCGAGCGCGGGTGGCGGCGCCTGCGCGTGCGGCACGCGGCGATCGCCTTGGCGGCCTTCGCGCTGCTCGGGCTGCCCTGGTACGCCGCGATGACCGCCGAGCACGGCACGCGGTACCTGCACGGGTTCTTCCTCGGCGACAACCTGGAGCGCTTCGCCACCACGGCCTACAACCCGCACCGGTCGCCCTTCTTCTACGGGCCGATCGTCCTCGGCGGCCTGCTGCCCTGGTCGCCGTTTCTCTTCCTCGGCCTCCGCCCGGCGCTGGCGGCCTGGCGCGCGCGGCGCGTCTCGCGACGCGCGGTGCGGCTGCTCTGCTGGTCGCTCCTCCCGCTGCTCTTCTTCTCTGTCTCGGTGGGCAAGCAGCCACGTTACATCCTGCCCATGCTGCTGCCGATCGCCGTGGCGCTCGCGCACTGGATCCGGAGCGCCGCCGGCGCGCGCGGCCTCGTTCCCGAGCAGCCGGTCCTGGGGAGGGGGTTGAGCGCGGCGTGCGGGGTCCTGGTCCTCGCGCTGGCCGCGCTGCTCTGGCGCGCCCGACCGCTGCTGACCAACATCCCGGCGGGCCGCCGGGCGGCGGGCATCGCCTCGCTCGCGGGCGCCGGCCTCGCCGTCGTCATCCTCGCCGTGACCCGGCGTTGGCGCCTGGCGCCAGCCGGCGTCGCGGTGGCGGGCGCGGCCATCGCCATCGTCCTCAACCAGGCGGTGCTCGCGGAACCCGGTCCCTACCCCGTCGAGCGGATGGCGAGGGCCGTCCTGGCCGAGCGCCAGGCCGGCGAGGCGGTCGGCCCGTACCGCGTGTTCGTCCGCAATCTGGTCTTCTACACGGGCGTGGAGCAGGAGGACCTGTTCAACGAGACGCGCCTCCGGGACTTCCTCGACCGCCCCGACCGGGTGCTGTGCGTCCTGCGCGAGGACGACCTGCGGAGACTCCAGGAGACCCGCCCCGGGCGGTTCCGCCGCCTCTACGCCGTGACCTATTTCGACCCGGCCACCGCGAAGCTGCGCGCCCTGATCTGGCCGGATCCCGCGCGGGAGCTGCAGACGGTGGTGCTGATCAGTAACAAGTAACTGACCACTGAATACCGGGGACGACACGCTAGTCGATCCAGATCTTCCCCGGGTTCAGGATTCCCTGCGGGTCGAAGGCGTGCTTGACGCGCTTCATGAGCGCGATCGTCTCGGGCGACAACTCGAGTCCCAGGTAGGGCGCCTTGGTGAAGCCGACGCCGTGCTCGCCGCTGATCGACCCCTCGCGGGCGACGACTCCCTCGAACAGCAGCCGCTCGGCACGCCGGGCGCGGGCCATCTCGTCCGGGTCGTCGGCGTGCACCATCAGGTTCACGTGGATGTTGCCGTCGCCGGCGTGGCCGAAGCAGACGATCGTGAGATCGAACCGCTCGCGCAGCTCCTGCAGGAGGGCGAAGAGTTCGGCGATGCGGCCGCGCGGCACCACGACGTCGTGGTTCAGCTTGGTGGGGGCGATCGTCTTGATGGCGGGCGACAGCTCGCGGCGAACCCGCCACAACCGCTCGCGCTCGGCGGCGCTCGACGCCCGCACGACCTCGGTCGCGCCGGCCTCGCCGCACGCGGCCGCCACGCGGCGGGCCTCCTCGGCCACCGCCTCGGCGAAGCCGTCCACCTCGATCAGCAGCAGGGCTGCCGTGCCGGCCGGGGCCAGCTCCTCACCCAGGTAGCGCGCGACCGCCGCGAGCGAGGCCGCGTCCACCAGTTCCACGGCCGCCGGCACCACCCGCGATCGAATCAGCCCGCTGACGGCCTCGACCGCCGCCTGGACCGAGGGGAAGGTCGCGCGCAGTGTCGCCCGCGCCGGCGGCTTCGGCACCAGGCGCAGCACCGCCTGGGTGATGATCGCGAGCGTGCCCTCCGACCCGACGAGGAGCTGCGTCAGGTCGTAGCCCACCACGTTCTTCACCGCCTTCGAGCCGGTGCGGATCACCTCGCCCGTCGGCGAGCACGGCCTCGAGGCCGAGCACGTAGCGCCGCGTCGTGCCGTACTTGAACGCGCGCGGCCCGCCGGCGCACTCGGCGATGTTCCCCCCGATCACCGACTTGTCCAGGCTCGCGGGGTCGGGCGGGTAGAACAGCCCGACCTCCTCCACGGCGGCCTGGAACACACCCGTGATCACGTTGGGCTGCACGACGGCGAGCAGGTTGTCCTGGTCGATCTCGAGGATGCGGTCGAATCGCTCCATCGACACGACCACGCCGCCGCGGACCGGCACCGATCCGCCCGCTGTAGCCGGTGCCGCCGCCGCGCACCGTCAGCGGGACCCGGCGCGTCGAGCAGGCCTCGGCAACCGCGGACACCTCGAGGGTCGAGCCGGGGATCACGACCAGGTCGGGCGGGTGGACCCGCGCTCAGCGCGTCCTGTCCATACGCGTCGAGCGCCGCCGGGTCGGCGCGGACCCGGTCGGCGCCGACGATCTGGCGCATCTCCTCGACGAAGGCGGGAGGGAGCATGACGTGCCGGCTCGGGTTGCGGCCTCCTCAGGCCCACTCGCGGACAACGGTCCGGCCGCCGATCTCGATCTCGCGCGGCTCGGCGGCATCGAGCGCCCAGCGGATGCGCCGCATGCCCTCGAGAACGTCGGCGGTGCTGCCCGCGTAGCTCAGGCGCAGGTGTCCCTCGAGGCCGAAGTCGCGGCCGGGGACGGTGACCACGCGCGCCTTGTTGAGCAGGAACATCGAGAGCTCGAACGAGTCCGAGGCGATGCCGGGCCTCAGGCAGGCCGAAAAGTCGGGGAGGCAGTAGAAAGTGCCGTTCGGCTTGATCACGCGGACGCCCGGCAGCTTGCCCAACTCCTCGACGATGACGTCGCGGTTGTGCTCCATCGCGCGGCGCAGCGTCTCGACCTCGTCCTGCGGCCCGAGCAGCGCCCCCTCGGCGGCCACCTGGCAGAGGCTCGACACGCACGACGTGGTCTGCGACTGCATCGTGGACATCGCGTCGACGATCCCGCGGTTCGCGATCGCCCAGCCGATGCGGAAGCCGGTCATCCCGTAGGTCTTGGCCACGCCGTTGACGACGATCACGTGGCTGTCGTCGGTGCCCCGGGTGGTGAAGTCGTAGCAGGAGGGCGCGGTCACGCCGTCGAACACGAGCTTGTGGTAGATGTCGTCCATGATCGCGTGGATGCCACGTTCCTCGCACATCCGCACGACCCCGCCGACGAAGTCGGACGAGAACACCATGCCCGATGGATTGTTCGGGCTGTTGACGACGATGGCGCGTGTGCGCGGCGTCACGGCGGCCTCGACCTGCTCGAGGGCGGGCACCAGGCTGCCCGGCTCCGGCGCGACCACGACGGGCACCGCCCGGCACATCTTCACCATCTCCGGGTACGACACCCAGTACGGCGCCAGCAGGATCACCTCGTCGCCCGCGTCGAGGATGGCGAACAGCGCGTTGAAGATCGCCTGCTTGGCGCCCGAGGTCACGATGATGTGGCGCGGCGCGACCGTCCGCCCGTAGTTCTCCTCGGTGTAGCGGATCACGGCCTGCTTGAACGACGCCAGGCCGCTGGTGGGCGAGTACTTGACCTTGCCGCCGTGCAGCGCGGCAATCCCCTTCTCGATCGCGGCCTGCGGCGCCCGGTTCTGCGGCTCGCCGATGCCGAGGTGGACGACCGACTCCCCCTGCTCGCGAAGCAGGCGGGCCTGCTCGTTGAGGGCGAGGGTCGGGGATTCCGCGATGCTCCGAGCGAACTGGCTGACGCCCATGTCGTTCCTCCTGCGCCTACCGGGCCCGGTGCGCGCGCATCCGGGCTTCGACGGCCTCCGGGACCAGCCCGGAGACGGGGCCGCCGAGCGCGAACACTTCCCGGATCAGCCGGGAGCTGATGTAGGTATACGCCTCCGCCGGCATCATGAAGACCGTCTCCAAATCGGGGACGAGCCGGCGGTTCATCAGGGCCATCTGGAACTCGTACTCGAAGTCCGACACGGCCCGCAACCCCCGGACGATCACGTGCGCCCCGTGCTCCCGGGCGAACTGCACGAGCAGTCCGCCGAAGCTGGCCACCTCGACGGTCGGCTCGTCCGCGAAGACCTCGCGCGCCATCGCGACGCGGTCGTCGACCGAGAAGAGCGGCAACTTGTCCGGGTTGTGCAGGATCCCGACCACGATCCGGTCGAAGAGCCGGGCGCCGCGGAGGATGATGTCCACGTGCCCGTTGGTCAGCGGGTCGAAGGTGCCGGGGTAGACAGCCACGCGTTCCGGGCGGCGCGGGCCGGGGCGGGTGGCGTGGTCCGGTGTCGTGTCTGTCATCGTCAGCTCGGCGTGGTGTCGCCGCCAGCCGGGAGCGGGGCGGCGGTCGGCTCGTAGAACGACAGGGCGCTGTCACCGGACGACACCGTCCGGGTCTGCCGCAGGGGCCCTGCGACGAGGGGAGCAGGCCGGCGCCGCGCGTGCTCGAGCACCAGCACCCCGCCGGCGGCCAGCCACGCGCCAGCCCGGGCCAGGACCGCGCCGGCGTCGGGGTCCGCGTACGGCGGGTCCAGCACGATCAGGTCGAAGCCGTGCTCGCCGCCCGGCGCCGCGACCCGCGCCAAGTCCGCGCGAATGATAGCACAGCCGTTTTCCACGCCGCAGCGCGCGAGGTTCTCGGCGACGAGCCGCGCCGCGCGCGCGTCGCGATCCACGAACACCACCCGCGCCGCGCCGCGGCTCAGCGCCTCGATCCCGATCGCGCCGGTCCCCGCGTAGCCGTCGAGGACGTGCGCCGAGGCGACGCGAGGCGCCAGGATGTTGAAGAGCGTCTCGCGCAGCCGGTCCGAGGTGGGCCGCAGCCCCTCCCACGTCGGCTCCTTCAACCGTCTCCCCTTCAACACACCGGCGATGATCCGCATCGGCTCACCCGATATCCACAAGGCCGAACTGCCGCCCCCACCGCTCCCGCACGAACGACCGCAGCCGCTCCCCCTCCGCCGAGGGAGAGCCGATCCAGGCGCGCGCCGCCGCGGCCGCCTCGTCCATCAAGTCGGCGTCCCGCTGCAGATCGGCCACCCGCAGCGCCGGCATGCCCGCCTGCCGCGTCCCTGCGACGTCGCCAGCGCCCCGCAGCCGCAGGTCCTGCTCCGCGATCGCGAACCCGTCGCTTGTCGCGGCGATCGCCTCGAGCCGGGCCCGCGCCTCGTCGGACAGTGGCTCCTGGTAGATCAACACGCAGTACGACGGGTGCGTCCCCCGCCCGACGCGGCCGCGCAGCTGGTGCAGCTGCGAGAGCCCGAACCGCTCGGCGTGCTCGACGACCAGCACCGAGAGGTTGGGGACGTCGATCCCCACCTCGATCACCGTCGTCGACACGAGCAGGTCGATCCGGCCCGCCGCGAACGAGCGCATCACAGAGTCGCGCTGCTCCTGCGGCAACCGCCCGTGCAGCAGCCCCACCCGGTGCGCCGGGAAGACGTCGTGCGCCAGGTGGTCCGCCATCTCGGTCGCCGCCCGCAGGTCGATCTTCTCAGACGCCTCGATCAGCGGGTACACGACCGCCGCCTGCCTCCCCGCCTCGACCTGCTCGCGGACGAAGCGGTAGATCTCCTCGCGCCGTCCCTCGGGGCGCACCGTCGTCTTGATCGGCACGCGGCCGGGCGGCAGGTCGCGAATCACCGAGACGTCGAGGCCGCCGTAGATCGTCAACTGGAGCGTGCGCGGGATCGGCGTCGCCGTCATGACGAGGATGTCGGGCCGCAGTCCCTTCTCGCGCAGTCGCGCCCGCTGCACCACCCCGAACCGGTGCTGCTCGTCCACGATCACGAGCGCCAGCCGGCCGAAGCGCACCGGCTCCTCGATCAGCGCATGCGTGCCCACGAGCAGGGGAACCCGCCCGGCGGCCACCTCGCCGAGCAGTGCCGCGCGCTCGGCGGCAGGTGTCGCGCCGGTCAGCAGTGCCGGCCGGAAGCGCGTCTCCGCCAGCAGCCGCGAGACAACCAGCAAGTGCTGCTCGGCCAGGATCTCGGTCGGCGCCATCAGGGCCGCCTGGAACCCGCTCTCGAGCGCGACGAGCGCCGCCAGCACGGCGACGATCGTCTTGCCCGAGCCCACGTCGCCCTGCAGCAGCCGGTTCATCGGGGCCGGCCGCCGCATGTCTTCGACGATCTCGCCGAGCGCCTGGCGCTGGCCGGGGGTCAGGTGGAACGGCAGCGCCGCCTTGACGCTGGCGCGGACCCGGTCGTCCACGAGCGGCACCAGCGGCTTGGCCTCCGCCGCCGCCTCGGCGCGCCGCTGCAGCAGCCCGGCCTGGAAGAGGAAGAACTCCTCGAGGATCAACCGCCGGAGCGCCGGCGTGCGGAAGGCCTGCGAGGTCGCGCCGCGGCGTCCCCGGCGGGGGGAAGTGCGCCTCGCGCAGGGCCTCGGCCCGACCCGGCAGGCCGGTCGAGTCGCGCAGCGTGGCGGGCAGCAGGTCGTCCACCTCGTCCGGCAGCTCCTGCAGCACGTCGTGCACCAGACGACGCTGCATCCGCGCGGTCAGCGTGCCCGTCTTCTCGTACACGGGCACGATGCGCCCCATGTGGAGGGGGTCGACCTCGTCCTCGTCGAGGACCTCGACGTCGGGACTGCTCAGTTGGAGGACGCCGCGGTAGCGCACGACCGGCCCGTGCAGGACCACGCGCACGTGGGGGCGGAGGGTGTTCTGACGGTACGGCTGGTTCGGCCAGACGGCCAGCAGGCAGCCCGAGGCATCGCGCAGCACCGCCTCGAAGACCTTGAAGCCGCGCCGTCCCGTCCAGCGCAGCCGGCAGTTCAGCAGCTCGCCGGCGACCGTCACCCGCTCCCCCTCGGCGACGCCGGCCACCGGGACGAACGACGTCCGGTCCTCGTAGCGGAACGGCAGGCGCAGCAGCAGGTCCTCGACGATCTCGACGCCGATCTTCCGCAGCGCCTGCTCGCGCTGCGGGCCAACGCCCTTGAATTTCCGCAGCGGGGTCTCGAGGAAGCCTGGGTCCGCCACGAGCTTACTGTACGACGACGGCCTCGCCGCGTCGAACGACGTCGATGGCCTTGATGCGCGCGGGCAGCGGGAACGGCTGGTCGATGTCGACGCCGCGCGGGTAGTCGGGCGAACGGGTGTAGTAGGCCACGACCTCCTGGAGGACGGCCCGGGGCACCGGGATCCCCGCGACCGAGGCCGACTCGAGCTGGAGGCGCGCCCGCCCGTCGCGCGCGTCGAGCAGCCCCGACGCCGCGACCGGCAGCTTGCCGGTCAGGAAGTTCATCGGGTCGAGCATGCCGGTGGACTTGTGCTGAGTTCGCACGGCATCCAGGTCCACCACGGCGGAGCCGGCAACCCGCCGCTCGCCGTGGAGGACGACGTTCGGGCGCGTCACCCCGACGGGCAGGTCCGCGGCACCGTCGAGTGCCAGGTACGAGTTGAGCTCGTGCTCGATGATGACGGTCCGCAGCGGAGCCGCCTTCGGCCGGCTGCCGTGATCCACGATCAGCGTCAGCTTCTGGAGGAGACGCTGCGACTGGGCCCGCGACGGGCCGGCGTCCCCGCGCTGGGCGGTCGCCGCCCCGCCGGGGCCGAGGGCCACCGCCAGCGCCGCCACCGTGAGCACGAGCGGAAACCGGGTCATCGCCGTGACTGCATCCCGACTTCGAGTGTAGGACACATCGCCGCGGCGGACCAGCGCTTGACTTTCGCCTTTCCTTTGCGTAGAGTGCTCCGCGGGGATTGCCGCCGCCCCCTCAGGAGGACCGCGTGTTGCCACTCACCAAGCGTCAGCGCGAGATCCTGGATTACCTCAACGAGTTCATCCAGCAGCACGGCTACGCCCCCAGTCTCGAGGAGGTCGGCCGCCGATTCGGCCTCTCGTCGCTGGCGACCGTGCACAAGCACCTGACGAACCTCCAGGAGAAGGGGTTCATCAAGCGCACCTGGAACCGCAGCCGGTCGGTCGAGCTGCTGCAGTCGCGCGCGGCCGGGCGCGCGGTCGATCTGCCGCTGCTGGGCTACGTCGCCGCGGGCGCGCCGATCGAGGCGATCGCCACCTCCGAGACCATCGCGGTGCCCGAGACGCTGGTCGGCAAGCGCGACACCTACGTGCTCCGGGTCCGGGGCGAGTCGATGATCGACGAGCAGATCCGCGACGGCGACTACGTGATCGTCGAGGACCGGAAGACGGCCGAAAACGGCGAGATGGTGATCGCACTGCTCGGCAACTCCGACGTCACGCTGAAGAAGTTCTACCGGGAGAACGGGCACATCCGGCTGCAGCCGGCCAACCCGGCGATGCAGCCGCTGGTGGTGCCGGCCGAGCAGGTGCGGGTGCAGGGGGTCGTCATTGGGGTGATGCGGAAATACTGATATCGTTACCCCATGCCCGAGCCCAAGCAGATCAACTTCACGATCGTCCCGAGCGACGCGGACGGGGCGCCGCGGATCTACTCGAACTTCTGCGCGATTGCCCACACCCCCTTCGATCTCACCCTCACGTTCTGCGAGGTGCTCCCGCTGTCGGACCAGGACCTGCGCGAGGCGGAGAGCGTGCATACGGTGCACGCGCCGGTGCGCGCCAGCATCGTCGTGCCCCTGGCGATGGTCCCGACCCTCGCGGCCGCGCTGCAGGAACACCTGAGGGTGCTCGCCGAGCAGAACCCGGCCGGGGCGTGGGGCAAGGGCCCGGTGCACTGAAGGCAGGATGAAGACGCAGGCCGAAGCCAGGCGCGTGTTCCGGGCGCTCGCCCGGCAGTACCCGAACGCCGACACCGAGTTGCGATACGGCAGCCCGTTCGAGTTGCTGGTGGCGACGATCCTCTCCGCCCAGGCCACCGACGCGCGCGTCAACGAGATCACCCCCGCGCTGTTCGCGCGCTATCCCGACGCGGCCGCGCTCGCCTCGGCCGACCAGGACGACCTGCAGGCGGTGATCAAGCCGACCGGCTTCTTTCGCCAGAAGGCCCGCGCGCTGGTCGGCATGTCGCGCGGCCTGGTGAACCAGCACGGCGGGCAGGTCCCGCCGAGCATGGAAGCGCTGGTGGCCCTGCCGGGCGTCGGGCGCAAGACGGCCAACGTCGTGCTGGGCCATGCGCTGGGCGTGCCGGGGCTGCCCGTGGATCGCCACGTGCTGCGGGTCGCCAACCGGATCGGCCTGGCCGGCGGCGACGACCCGAACCTCGTGGAGCAGCAACTGTGCGCGCTGCTGCCGAAAAAGGAGTGGACCCGGGCCTCGGACACGCTCATCCTCCACGGCCGCCGCATCTGCAAGCCCCGGCCGCTCTGCGACCGCTGTTGCGTGCGGCGGGTCTGCGACTACTACCAGCGCCCATGACCCGCGCCGCCTTCCGGAAGCTGGTCGCGAAAGCGATCGATACGATCCCGCCCGACTTCCAGCAGCACGTGAAGAACATGGCCATCGTCGTGGAGGACGGGCCGGCGGACGAACTGCTCGACGAGATGGGGATCGAGCCGGACGACACCCTGTTCGGGCTGTACCAGGGGACGCCGCTCACCGAGCGCGGCTGGGACCACGGCAACGTCCTCCCCGACCGGATCACGATCTACCAGGGGCCGATCGAGGAGTGGTGCGAGGGGGATCGCGAGGCGATCGTCACCGAGATTGGTGAGACGCTGATCCACGAGCTGGGGCACTACTTCGGCCTGAGCGAGGACGAACTGCAGGAGATCGAGGACCGCTACTGGCACGACCGCGGGGGCGACGCCGGGGACGAGGAAGACGACGAGGCAGGCGAGGACGAGGAGCCACGGTGAACACGCGCAAGCGGCTCGGCCAGCACTTCCTCGAACCGGCGTGGGTCGCCAGGCTCGTGGAGGCGATCGCCCCGAGGCCCGACGAGACGTTCCTCGAGATCGGACCCGGCCGCGGGGCCCTCACCCTCGCGCTCGCCCCTCGCGTGGCGCGGCTCGTCGCCGTCGAGGTGGACCGCGATCTGGCGCGCGACCTCGGGCGCCGTGTCCCGGGCAACGTCACGATCGTCGAGGGCGACTTCCTCGACACCGATCTGGCGAGCCTCTTCGATGGGGCGGCGCCGGCGCGCGCGGCCGGCAACCTCCCCTACAACCTGTCCACGCCGATCCTCTTCCGCCTGCTGGCGATGGCCGACGAGGGACGGCGGCTGCGCGATGCCACGCTCACCCTGCAGCGCGAGGTGGCCGACCGGCTGGGCGCCATCCCGGGCGGCAAGACCTGGGGCGTGCTGTCGGCCTGCCAGCAGTTGCGCGCGGACGTGGAGAAGCGGTTCCTGCTGCCGCCCGGCGCCTTTCGCCCCGTCCCCAAGGTGCACTCCGCCGTGGTCACGGTCCGCTACCGGCCCGTCGCACCTCCGGTCGCCGACCCGGCGACCTTCGACGCCCTCGTGAAGTCGATCTTCACCCAGCGGCGGAAGGTGCTCGACAACGCGCTCGACCCCTTCGCCGCGGCCCACGGGACGACGGCGGAGGCCGCGCTGGCGGCTGCCGGGATCAGCGGCCGCCGCCGGCCCGAGACGCTGTCGCTCGAGGAACTGGCGGCGCTCACGGGCGTGTTCACGGGAAGCGGACACCAGTAGGGCGGGCTGCCCCCTTCCGGTGATGCCCCCAACCCAAAGCTGTGCTATAGTTTGCACAATCTTCCCGTCTTCCGCGGCCTTCCCAGCGGCCGCGGACGCCGGGCTGCCCGGCGCCCGCCGGGTCACCCCGGCCGATACGAGCAGCGGCGCCCGGCGTCTCCCGGGTCGCATTGTCCGCGCGCACCGCGACGCGCTGGGATCACCCGATTGCTCCAACCGCCTCCCGGAGGGTGCCGTGGCAGGCTCCATGACGCTCGCAGGCTCCCCGGAACCGGACGGCCCGTGCCTCGAGGTCGTGCCGCTCGGCGGCCTCGGCGAGTTCGGCATGAACATGACCGCCGTGTCGTGGGGCGAGACGCTCGTCCTGATCGACGCGGGGGTGATGTTCCCCGACGCCGAGCTGCTCGGCGTGGACCTGGTGATCCCGGACCTCACCTACCTCGAGGAGCGGCCGGTGAAGGCGGCGGCCCTCGTGCTGACCCACGGGCACGAGGACCACATCGGCGGGGTGCCGCACGTGCTGCCCCTGGTGGACGGCCCGGTGTACGGCACGCCGCTGACGCTGGCGCTGCTCGAACCCAAGCTCGAGGAGCACGGCCTCGACGCGAAGTCGCGGCTGGTTCCCATCGCGCCGCGCGGCAAGGTGCAGGTCGGCCCGCTCACGATCGAGTTCCTGCGCGTCACGCACAGCATCCCCGACGCGATCGCGGTGGCCATCGAGACGCCCGGTTGGCACGATCGTCCACACCGGCGACTTCAAGATCGACCAGACGCCGCTCGACGGCGAGCTGTTCGACGTGCACCGGTTCGCCGAGCTCGGGGCGCGGGGCGTCCTCGCGCTGCTCGGCGACAGCACCAACATCGAGCGGCCGGGCGTCACCGGGTCCGAGTACGACGTGGTGGAGGCGTTCGAGGAGCTGTTCGCGAGCACCCGCGGAAAGCTGGTCGTGACCTCCTTCGCCACCAGCATCTACCGGATGCAGATCCTGGTGAACCTGGCGAAGGAGTTCGGGCGCAAGGTGGCCTTCGTCGGCCGCGGCATGGTCGAGCAGTCGCAGGTCGCGCAGCGGCTGGGCAAGCTGCACGTGCCGCCCGGGCTGTTGATCCGCGAGACGGACGTGCGCAACCACCCCGCCCGCCAGGTGCTCTGCATGACGACCGGGAGCCAGGGCGAGCCGATGGCGGCGCTCTCCCGGATCGCGGTGGACGGCCACCGGCACGTCTCGGTCGGGCCGGACGACCGGGTGGTCTTCTCCGCCCGCGCGATCCCCGGCAACGAGAAGGCCATCGACCGGGTTGTGAACCACCTGGCGCGGCGCGGGGCCGACGTGGTGACCGACCGCGAGAAGCGGGTGCACGTGTCGGGGCACGGCAGCGAGGAGGAGCTCAAGATGATGCTCTCGCTGGTCCGCCCCCGCTGCTTCATCCCGATCCACGGCGAATACCGCCAGCGTTCGCGGTACGCGCGGCTCGCGCAGCGGCTGCTGGGCGGGCCCGACGGAACGCACGTGCTGCTCGCGGAGAACGGCGACGTGATTCGGCTCGACGCCAGCGGCGGGCGCATCGCCGGCCGCGTGACGACGGGGCGCGTGCTGATCGACGGCCCGGGCACCGGCGAGGTGGCCGACGAGGTGCTGCGCGACCGCCGGCACCTGGCCGAGGACGGGCTGATCGTCCCGGTCGTGGCCATCAACAAGCAGACCGGCGCGGTCGAAGGCGTCCCCGACGTGATCACGCGGGGACTGGTGCTCGAGCCGGATGCCGAGCGGCTGCTGCGCGAGGCGGGACTGCTGATCGCGGACGTCCTCGATCAGATCGGCCTCGAGGAGCGGACCGATCGGGGACTGGTCAAGGAGCGAATCCGCGTGGAACTGCGGCGCTTCTTCCGCAAGCGTTCAGGGCGGCGGCCGCTGGTGCTGCCGGTCATCATGGAGATTTGAGACCGTGGCTGCTGGTTCGTCCCTCTCTCGCCGCCTGAGCGAAAGCCTGGGCTTTGCGCTGCTCGCCGCCGCGCTGGCCTGGCTGATCGCGCTGGTGACCTATGACCCGGCCGACCCGGTCTGGTTCTTCCACGCCGGGGCCGCGCGCCGGCCGGCCAACTTCATCGGCCCGGTTGGGGCCTTCGGCGCCGAGCTGTCGATCCAGGTGCTCGGCTTCGCCTCGTACCTCGTGCCCGTGCTGCTCGGCGTGGTCGGGTGGGCGCTGGTCTGGTGCCGCCGGGTCCAGGCGATCTACACGAAGGTCATCGGGACGGGGCTGCTCGCCGGGTGCCTGGCCTCGCTGCTCCACCTCTCCGTGGAGTCCGTGACCCTCTCCGGCAGGCGGCTCCCCGCGGGAGGCTACCTGGGAGCGCTCGTGTCCGAGGAGATGACCTCCTACTTCAGCCGGACGGGGTCGTTCATCATCCTCGTCACGCTCCTGTTCCTCTCGATCATCCTCGCCACGCAGTTCTCGTTCGGCCGGATGTTCTCGGCGATCGGCGACGCCGTGTTCGGGTCGGCCCGCCGGGCGCTGGTCCGGGTGCGCCAGTGGCGCGAGGGGCGGCGCCGCGAGCGCACGCGGCGCGAGGTCATCAGGAAGCGGATGGCGGAGAGCCCCGAAGCCGTCAAGGAGTTCGTCCAGAGGACCCAGCCCGAGAAAGCGGTCCCGGCCAGGGCCGAGGCTGCCGCGCCCGAGGCCGCCCCGGCGCGCCCGAAGCCGACGCCGGCAATCAGCCGGCCCCAGGCGCCGGGGGCCCGGAAGGCCGCGGCCCCGGCTGCGAGCGCGGCCGAGCCGGCGGTGACCGCCTACGAGGGTCGCACGCCGATCGAGCGCAAGCGCGAGGGGTTCACACCGCCGCCGCTCGCCCTCCTCGACTCGCCGCGCAGCGAGCGCAAGATCGACGAGCGCGAGCTGATGGAGCTCGCCCGCCAGCTCGGGGAGAAGTGCCACGAGTTCGCGGTCGCCGGCAGTGTCGTGCAGATCCACCCCGGGCCCGTGGTGACCACCTTCGAGTTCAAGCCCGACGCCGGCGTGAAGTACGCCAAGGTGACGGGGCTGGCCGAAGACCTCTCGCTGGCGCTCAAGGCCGAATCGGTCCTGATCGAGCGGATCCCCGGGAAGTCCACGGTGGGCATCCAGATCCCCAACACCAGCCGCGAGCAGATCTCGCTGCGCGAGATGCTCGAGTCCGATCTCTTCCGCCGCTCCGGGTCCAAGCTGACGCTCGCCCTCGGCAAGACGATCCACGGCGAACCGTTCGTCGCCGACCTGGCGACCATGCCCCACCTGCTGATCGCCGGCTCGACCGGCACGGGCAAGTCGGTCGCGATCAACAGCATGCTCACCAGCATCCTGTACCGGGCGACGCCCGAGGACGTGCGGATGATCATGATCGATCCCAAGCGCCTCGAGCTGGGGATGTACGAGGAGATCCCGCACCTGCTGACGCCGGTGGTCGTCGACCCGAAGGCCGCCGCGAACGCGCTGGCGTGGGCCGTTCGCGAGATGGAAGAGCGCTACAAGACGCTGGCGGCCGAGGGCGTCCGGAACATCGAGCAGTACAACCGCAACGTGCGGAACCAGCTGGAGGAGAAGCGCGAGGCGCCCGTGGAGGGAGAGGAGCTGCGAACCCTTCCCTACATCGTCGTGGTCATCGACGAGCTCGCCGACCTGATGATGGTCGCCAGCAACGAGGTGGAAGAGTCGATCTGCCGGCTGGCGCAGATGGCCCGCGCGGTCGGCATCCACCTGGTCCTGGCCACCCAGCGTCCGTCGGTGGACGTCATCACCGGCCTCATCAAGGCGAACCTCCCGGCGCGCATCTCGTTTCGCGTGTCGTCGAAGGTGGACTCGCGGACGATCCTCGACGGCAACGGGGCCGAACAGCTGCTGGGCAGGGGCGACATGCTGTACCTCCCGCCCGCCTCCTCGCGGCTGATCCGGCTGCACGGCCCGTACATCTCCGAGCAGGAGAGCGCGCGCCTCGCGGGGTTCCTGCGCAAGCAGGGCAGGCCGGTCTACGACGCCAGCATCACGGCCGAGGAGAAGGCAGCCGGGGGCGTCGAGTTCGAGAAGGACGACCTGTACGACGAGGCGGCCCGGATCGTCGTCGGCTCCGGGCAAGCGTCGATCTCGTACCTGCAGCGCCGCCTGCGGATCGGGTTCAGCCGCGCCGCGCGGCTGGTGGACATGATGGAAGCGGAGGGGCTCGTCTCGGCCGCCTCGGGCAGCAAGCCGCGCGAGGTGCTCGTGGACAAGGGCTACTTCGACGAAGTGGACGCACAACTGCGGTGAGGATCCCGAAGGCGCGACCCGCACGCCTTGCGCTCGTCCTGGCCGCCGCCCTGGCGCTGGCCGCGCCGGCGATCGAGGCGCAGCGCACCGCTTCGGGGCGCACGCAGGCCGCCGGCCGCGAGCGTCCGTCCCAGATCCGCGACGTGCGGCGCACCCGGCTGACCGAGGCCGTTCGCATCACCATCGAGCTCGAGCGCGAGGTGCCGTACCGAAGCGAGCGCCTCGACAGCCCCCCGCGGCTGGTCTTCGACTTCCTCGGCACCCGGCCCGGCCCTGACCTGGTCGAGGGCTCGCTGTCGTACACCGACGACGCGGTGCGGCACGTCCGGGTCGGACGTCACCCGAACGACGTCACGCGCGTCGTGCTCGACATCGCCGGCATCCAACGCTACTCGGTCTTCGCGCTCTACGACCCCTACCGCCTCGTCATCGATTGCGTGCGCGCCACCGCCGGCGTCCCGCCCGTGCCGGCGATGGCCGCGGCGACCCGGCCAGAAAACCAGCCGGCCGACGCGAGCAGCCGGCGGGCCGAGAGCACGCCGGCACCGCCGCGCACGCCGTCGCGCGAGACGCCCCCCCCCACCGGAATGGTCTCGCCGCCACAGCCCGCCGCCCCGCCGCCCCTGCGGTCGGAGAGGCTCAGCGAACCCGTCCTGGCCGCGGCGGATGTCGAGCCGCCCCCCGGGGACGTGCTGATGTTCTCGCGTCGGCTGCGCGTCGCGTTCGCGCCGCTGGCCGACGCGCCTCCGCCGCCCGCGTTCGACCTGGAAGAAGAGGAGGCGGCCGCGCCGGCGGCCGCCTCGCCTGCCGCGGACACCGGCGCCAAGCCGGTCGCCCCCGCCCCGCTGAAGAACGGGTTCTCCCTCGCCCGCCAGCTCGGTCTGGGCGCCTCACGGATCGTGATCGACCCCGGCCACGGCGGCCGGGATCCCGGCGCACAGGCGCGCGGCGGCTCCGAGGCCACCATCACCCTCGACATCGCGCTCCGGCTCGAGAAGCTGCTGAAGGCGGCGGGCCTCGAGGTGGTGCTCACGCGCCGGACCGACCGCTACGTGGCCCTCGAGGAGCGCACCGAGATCGCCAACCGGGCCGGTGGCGACTTGTTCCTCTCGATCCACGTCAACGCGAGCCGCAACACCCGCGCCCAGGGGGTCGAAACCTACGTGCTGAACTTCGCCAGCAACCCCGAGGCCGAGGCGGTGGCGGCTCGCGAGAACGCGTCGAGCGAGCGGACGATGAGCAGCCTGAACCCGATCCTCCAGGCCATCGCCCTCAACAGCAAGCTGGACGAGTCACGGGGCTTCGCGGCCAGCGTCCAGAACTCCCTCGTCCGCCGCCTGCGTTCCACCCACCGGCAGCTGAAGGACCTGGGCGTGAAGCAGGCGCCCTTCGTCGTGCTGATCGGGGCCGGGATGCCGAGCGTGCTGGTGGAGGCGTCGTTCATCAGCCACCAGCAGGAAGGCAGGCTGCTGAGAACGGCGAGCTACCGGCAGAAGGTGGCCGACGCCCTCTTCGAGGGGGTCCGCGGATACCAGAAGTCGCTCAAGCGGGGCCTGACGGTGTCGCGCGAGGAGTAGGCGGCCTCGGGCGCCCGCGCTCGTCGGCGCGCCGCAGATGGTACAATTGACCGTGTCGTTCCAGCCGCCCGTTCCCCCGAACACGCCTCTCATGCCCATCATCGTGCAGGAGGTGGACGCGCCGACCCAGGAGATCGGCGTCGTCGACATTCTCCTGGGGTCGCTCGGGATTACGGGGCTGCTGCTGATTGCGTCGGCCCTGCTGGGCGTCGCGGCGGCGGCACTGATCTACTGGCTGCGGCGGCGCCTCACCAGAGAGCCCGAGGCGGCCTCGCTCGCCTCGGCGCAGCTGAATCTCACGCCGCCGAGAAAGCAGGGCTGAAGCCCTGCTCCACGACCTCACCTCACCCCGAAGCCGTAGCGCAGGCCTTCAGGCCTGCGGGACAACCTCACCTCACCCCTCTCCCGCCATCGCCGCCGCGAGCGCCGTCAGTGTCCGAACGCCGACGCCCGTCGGCCCCTTGGGCAGGTAGGGGCGCGCCTCTTCGTTCCAGGCGCTTGCCGCGATATCCAGGTGGACCCAGGGCAGGCCGCCGGTGAACTCCCTGACGAACAGCGCCGCCGTGATCGACCCGCCGTAGCGCCCGCCCACGTTGATCGTGTCGGCGATCTCGCTCTTGAGCAAGTCACGGTAGTCGTCGACCAGCGGCAGGCGCCAGGCCCGCTCGCCTCGCCCGTCGGCGAGGGCCAGGACGCGCTCGGCCCAGTCGTCGGGTCGCCCGAACAGGCCGGTCATCGTCTTGCCGAGCGCGATCCCGCAGGAACCGGTGAGCGTCGCGATGTCGACCAGGTGCGTGGCGCCGAGTTGCCGCGCGTACCAGAGCGCGTCGCCGAGGATCAACCGCCCCTCGGCGTCGGTGTCGATCACCTCCACCGTCCGGCCGCTGGCGCCACGCACGACGTCCCCGGGCTTCAGCGCCTGCCCGGACGGCAGGTTCTCCACGGCGGGAACGATGCCGATCACGCGGATCGGCAGGCCGAGCAGGGCGATGGCGCGCAGCGCGGCGATCACCGCGGCGCCGCCGGCCATGTCGTCCTTCATCCGATCCATGCCGGCCGCTGTCTTGATGGAGATGCCGCCGGCGTCGAACGTGACGCCCTTCCCCACCAGCCCGAGCACGGGGGCCGCGGGGGCCGACGCCGGGGCGTGCTCGATGACGATCAGCCGCGGCGGCTCCTGGCTGCCGCGGGCGACGCCCAGCAGCAACCCCATGCCCAGCTCTGCCAGCCGCTCCTCCTCGAGCACATCCACCCGCAGCGACGTCCCGCCCGCCAGGCCCCGCGCCCGCTCGGCCAGCACCCGCGGCGGCAACACGTTGCCGGGCTCGTTGACCAGATCGCGCGCCAGGTTGGCGCAACGCGCGACCAGCTGGCCGCGCGTCGCGGCCGCCCGCACGGCGTCCCGGTCGGCCTCCGGCAACCCCGGCCAAACGAGCGCCGCCTCGGGCGCAACCGTGCGCCCCTCCCCGGCGGTCTTGTAACGGCCCGGGTCGAACTCGGCCAGCGTGGCTCCCTCGGCCCAGGCCTCAGCCCAGGCCGACGGCGGCAGCCCCGCCATCCGGCCCGCGCCGGCCCGGTGAAGCAGCACCAGCCCCGATGCGCTTCGCGCCCGCGCGAGGAGCGACGCGGTCGAGGCCAACCGCCTGGCGACCTCGGGGGTGAATTCGGGAGCGGCACCGGCGCCGAGCAGAATGAGCGCCCCCGCCCGGAACGCCGGGTCCGCCGTCGGGACGACCAGCGACTCGAAGCGCCGCGGCACGAAGCCGGTGGCCGCAAGCGCGCGCCGCACGTCGGCCTCGAGCACGGGGTCGGCGGCCAGCGCGCCCGGATCCTCGTCCTCGAACAACGGCACCGCGGCCCAGCCGGCGGCCGTCTCGCTCAACGGACTGAAGGAGATGGGAAAGAACGACGGGGTCGCGGGCGAGGGCATCATCAAAATTGTACCGCCGCTTGTTCGAGCCTCACAAGCGGCGGTACAATCACGACAACTCACCCCTCACGAGGACCATGAGATTCAGCACATCCGCGCGCTGGGCCCTGGCCGGTCTGGCACTGGCGTTCGTCCTGCCCCTTCGCGCCGGCGCCGATGCGCCGGGTGCCGACCGGCAGTCGAAGAAGAAGCCCGACGTGATCGTCCGCGCCACGCCGCTGGTCGGGTTCGCCCCGGCGAAGGTCCAGTTCCAGGCCATCCTGCAGGGCGGCGACGACGACTACGAGGAGTACTACTGCGCCGGCATCGAGTGGGACTGGGACGATGACACGGTGTCCGAGTCGAGCCCCGACTGCGACCCGTACGAGCCCGGGCAGAGCCGCATCACCCGGCGCTACTCCGCGAGCCACGTGTTCCAGCAGGACGGCCGCTACGAGGTCAAGTTCAAGCTGAAGCGCAAGAACGACGTGCTGGTCCTCTCCACCGTGATGGTGCAGGTCCAGCCGGGCTAGGACAGACCGTCTTCACAGTCCCACCCCCGCAGGCGGTGACGGGATCGGTGGCGGGGTGACCGGCGTCCACCCGCGCGCATGCCGCCCGAAGCGCGTGAGCAGCGCGCCGCCCAGCCCCATCGTCCAGGCCGCGTACTCCACCAGGAAGCCGGCGACCAGGAACATCGCGGCCACCCACGTGACCGGGCCGCCGGCGAGCGACACGACCCGCCCGATCACGGTCAGCCCCCAGATCGACGCCAACCCGACCACCACCAGGCTCAGCGTGCCCGGAAGGGTGCGCGTCGAGCGATCCACGACGGCACCCGCGAAGGCCGAGGCGGCGCCGGCGAACCCGAGCAAGAGCGCCAGGAAGAAGGCGAGCACCGCGAAGGGCACGAGCACCAGCAGCGGGATCCCCACGATCGAGATCACCAGCACCACGGTCCCGATCACCAGCAGGGGCACGAAGAGCAGCTGGGCAAACAGCCCCGCGAGGGCACACTTCCAGGGCTCGTAGCGCACGGTATCGCGGATGCGGCCGACCGACCCGGGCAGGAGCAGCGTCACCAGCACGGCCAGCAGCGCGAACAGCGCGATCCGGAGCAGCGTTCCCATCAGCCGGAAGCCGTGCCAGGGCTGCCGGTCCCAGACGGCGGGCACCGAGAAAGGCCACCACTCGATCGGCCGGACGCTGATGTGCGGCACCTGGAACTGCACGGAGTTGATCTGACCCGAGATCGCGGCGTTCGGGTCGCGCGACACGCCCCCGCCCACCGACGTCACGTCCCCCCGGATCTCCGCCCGGGGGCCCAAGGTCACACCCCCGCCAACGGCGACCACCGCCTCGCTGACACGGCCGTTGACGTAGACCGACCCGAGGACGGCGACCACCGGACCGTCCACCTGCTCGTCTTCCTCGATCCGGATGTCACCGCCGATTCGCACGCGCCCCTCGGACTGACGCGAGTAAGTGCGGTCGGGAAACGGCTGGCGCGACTCGGGAAGACGCCTCGGCGCCGTTTCAGGCACCGGCGGGATCACCGATGGCGCCTCGCGCCGCTCGACGTCCGGAGCGTCGCGCTCGCCGAGCAGCAACCGCTGGCGCTCGGGCGGATCGAGGTAGGACAGCTCGATGACGGCGTCGGCATCGCGGCCCAGCCGCTCGCGAAGCTCCGATCCGGTCACCTCGACGCCGTTGATGGCCACCGTCCCGTCGCGCAGCTCGACGCTGCCGACGCCGGTTCGGGGCGACCGCGGGACCAGCACCAAACCCCCGGTCACCTCCAACACGGTGAAGCGCGCCCGAATCGCGGCGCGCAGCCGGTCGCGCCCTTCCTCCTGCGCGGCGCCGGGCAGCGCCTCGGCGCCTCGTGCAGGCAGGCCGACCGGGCAGACGAACACGAGGAGCAGGCTCGCGACGATCAGGACTCGAGATGCTGCGGACATCACCAGCACTCCTTGGCGGGAGCGAGCAGCCGACGCAGGCCCACGTACCCGGCGACCGCCAGCAGGACGTTAAGAATCAGGACGAACGGGGCCGGGCCGGTCGCGCAGGCCGTGAGAACCGCCTCCCCGATGGACGTGCCGATCGACCACGCCGCGCCAGCGGCCGACAGCGCGCTTCCCGCGAGGCCGAGCAGCCGCGCGAACGCCGACGCCAGCCGGGGGCCGGGCCCCGCGAGCAGGTCGAACAGCCCCATCCCGGTGAAGAGCGCGATCGGCAGCCCCATCAGGACCATCGACAGGACGATCAGCAGGCGGACAGGCGCCCCGAACCAGGCCGCGGCCGGCCGGCACGCCTGCATCGCCCGAGCGACCATGACGTCCGCGAAGGCGGCCGGGGGCGACAACCGGGGGGCGTGCGCGGCGAAGATCCCGGCGAATGCGGTGTCCGCTTCGTCGAGGTGGCCGGCCTGCTCGGCTTCGAACCAGGCGGTCAGGTCGCGGCCCGCGAGACGGCTGTCGCTGCTCATCCTGTCACCTCCTACGGCCGGGCGGGTTCGGCGGTTGCAGCCCCTGGCCCGCGGCCCCAGCCCGCTTCCTCGAGGTGGCGCGCCATCTCGGCGCGGGCGCGGTGCAGGTAGCTCTTCACGGTCCCGACCGGCAGGCCGGTGATCGCCGAGATGTCCTCGTGGCCCAGGTCTTCGTGGTAGCGCAGGACGACCAGCCGGCGGTATTCGGGCCGAAGCCGGGCGAGCGCGGCGTCGAGGGCACGGGCCAGCTGCCGACGCTCGGCCTCGCGCCCGGTGTCGCCCTCCGGATCGGACGCCTGCGCGGCCCGGGCCGCCACCTCCGGTGCGCCCGGGTCGTCGGAGGACACCTCGGCCACGACCCGCCGCCGCAGCGCGTCCACGGCCAGGTTGTGAGCGATCCGCAGGATCCAGTTGATGAAGCGAAACCGGGGATCGAAGGTCCGCAGTCGCGAGAACGCGCGGAAGAAGGTGTCCTGCGCCAGCTCCTCGGCCAGCGCCGGGTTGCGCAGCATCTGGACGAGGAGGTTGTAGACGGGACGCTGGTAGCGCGTCACCAGTCCCCGAAAGCCCTGCTCTTCGCCGGCCAGGGCGCGATCAACCAGCTCCGCGTCGGTCAGGGCGCCCGCCTCGTGGTGGCCGCGAATGCACCGGGCAGGCACGGCGCCGCCCGCGTGACGCGACCGTCAGCTCGAAAAGACGATGCACCGAGGCTGAAAGTTCCGTGCGGGCTCAGAACCGCCGCGGCCTCCCCTCGACGCGCAACGGCGCGCCGGTGGCCGCCTGCACCTGCTCGAAGGTCGCCCCTTCCGCGATCTCCTGGAGCAGCAGCCCGTCCGGCGTGACCTTGATCACCGCCAGCTCGGTGATGACGCTGTCGACCACGCGCGCGCCGGTGAGCGGCAGGCGGCAGCGCTCGAGGATCTTGTGCGCCGCCGTCCTTGGTCGTGTGCTCCATGGCCACGATCACCCGGCGGGCGCCGGCGACCAGGTCCATGGCCCCGCCCATCCCCTTGACCATCTTGCCGGGGATCATCCAGTTGGCGAGGTTGCCCTCCTGGTCCACCTCGAGGGCCCCGAGGACGGTGAGGTCGATGTGGCCCGCCGCGGACCATCGCGAACGAGTCGGCGCTGCTGAAATAGCAGCAGCCCGGCGTCTCGGAGATCGTCTCCTTGCCGGCATTGATCAGGTCGGGGTCCACGTCGGACTCGAGCGGGTAGGGCCCGACGCCGAGCATCCCGTTCTCCGAGTGCAGGGTGATGTGGATGCCGGGCGGCACGTGGTTGGCCACCAGCGTCGGGAGGCCGATGCCGAGGTTGACGTAGTCGCCGTCCCGCAGCTCCCGCGCGACGCGGCGCACGATCCGTTCGCGCTTGTCCACCTCGCCTCCTACTCCACCCAGTCGGGCTGAGGGCGCCAGTCGGGGGAACCGTGGCGGACGGTCCGCCGCTCGATCCGCTTCTCGTAGCCGGCGCCCCGCAGGATGTAGCGCACGAAGATTCCCGGCGTGACGATGGCGTTGGGGTCGAGGACGCCCGGCTCGACCAGTTCCTCCACCTCGGCGATGGTCACCCGGGCCGCCGTCGCCATCATCGGGTTGAAGTTGCGCGCCGTCTTCCGGTAGATGAGGTTCCCGAGGCGGTCGCCGCGAAACGCCTTCACGAAGGCGAAGTCGGCCTTGAGCGGCAGCTCCAGCACGTAGGGCCGGCCGTCGATGACCCGCGTCTCCTTCCCCTCGGCCGACGACCGTGCCGTAGCCGGTCGGCGTGTAGAAGGCGCCGATCCCCGCGCCGCCGGCCCGGATTCGCTCGGCGAAGGTGCCCTGCGGCACGAGCTCGAGCTCGAACTCGCCGCTCAGGCACTGGCGCTCGAACTCGCGGTTCTCGCCGACGTAGGTCGAGACCATCTTGCGGACCTGCCGCGACTTCAGCAGCACCCCGATGCCGAAGTCGTCCACGCCCGCGTTGTTGCTGATGATCGTGAGGCCGCGCGTCCCCCGCTCGTGAAGGGCCTTGATCAGGTTCTCGGGAATCCCGCACAACCCGAAGCCGCCCATCATGATCGTGGCGCCGTCCGGTACGAGCGACACGGCGCCCGCCGCGCTGGTGAGCATCTTATCCATGGCTGGTGGCCCTCGACTGATCAGGCCGGAAAACGGATGGGATTGTCAAGCGCGCGGGGGGAGCTGCCCGCGCCGCTCGAGGGCGGCTGCGGACAGGTGCTCGATCGTCCCGGCAGAGGCGAGGCCCGGCTGCAGCGATTCGAGGTCGGCGACGAGCCGATCCATCGAGGCGAGCATCGCGTCGTGCGCCCCGGCCGAGGCCACCTTCACCGGCGCTGCCCCCAGACCAGCCACGAACGATGCGACCTTCTCCAGAGCCTGCGCCGTGCGGTCGCCGCCGGTCGCCGTCACCAGGAGCCAGGGGCGGCCGGTGAAGAGATTGGCGCGCGCGTGCCCGAATCCCGCGCGGCCACCGCCCGCGAGCGGGTGCCCCCCGACGAACGTCAGATGCGCCGGCAGCGCCGCCGCGGCCTCGACGATCGGGCGCTTCGAGCTCGCCACGTCGGTGACGACTACCTCGCCGTCCAGCCGCGAGGGCAGGTCCCCGATCAGCTGGATGATCTCCGGGACAGGCGTGGCCAGCACCACCAGGTCGGCCTCCGAGATGATCATCGGGTCGGTCGAGGCCACGTCCACCGCGTGACGGAGCATCGCTTGCTCGAGCACCTCGTGCCGGTCGACGCCGATGACGAGGGCTGCCGGCCACGCCTTGCGCGCGGCAAGCGCGATCGAGCCACCGATCAGCCCGACGCCGACGACCGCGATCCGCTCGAAGACCGGCGGGGCCGACGGGGCTGGAGCCTCGGCGTCGTGTCCGGAAAGGATAGGAAGGAAGCGAGGAGAGTCGTCGGGCATGGGCAGGAACTCACGTCTCACGGCTGTCACGGCTGGAGGGCCAGGGCGTGTTCAGCCGCGTCGCGCATGACCTCGAGCGGGGCCTGGGTGCCGGTCCACCATTCGAACTGGCGGGCGGCCTGGACCACCAGCATCTCGAGGCCGCCGATCGTCCCGCATCCCGCCGCCTCCGCGGCGCGGCGCAGGGCGGTCATCGGCGGATTGTAGACGAGGTCGTAGACGAGGCCGCCGCCAGGCAGGCAGGCCGGGTCGACCGGAAGGGTGCCCGTCGCGGCGCCGGTCCCCACCGGCGTCGCGTTGACGAGGAGGTCCCACTGCCCCGCGCGCGGGCCGGGCTCGCCCACGCGCCCCACCGCGATGGCAGCCACCGCGGCCGCCTCCTCCCCGCGCCGCGCGTGGACCGTCACCCGGGCGCCGGTGCCCGCCAGCGCGGCCGCGATGGCGCGGGCCGCGCCCCCGGCACCGACCAGCGCCACGCGGAGGCCGTCGAGCGCGACACGCCCCTCCAGGGGCCCGAGGAAGCCCTCGACGTCCGTGTTCCGGCCGTCCCAGTGATCGCCCCTGACGCGAATAGTGTTTGCCGCGCCAGCGCGGCGGGTCGCGCGATTGGCGCGGGCCAGGTACGGCATCACCGCGGTCTTGAACGGGGCGGTGACGCTCGCTCCCCGAACGCCGAGGGCCAGGGCGAACAGGCGGAAGTCCTCGACGCTGTCCGCCTCGAACGGGACGTACACGGCGTCGATGCCCCGGGCGCGAAACGCGGCGTTGTGCATCGCGGGCGAGACCGAGTGGCCGATCGGGCGCCCGAGGATCCCGTAGATCGCCGTGGACGCGGTGATCGAACGAAACCGGTACGTGTCGACGAGTGCGCGCAGCGGGATCTGCCCGGGGGCCACGCCGTCGCCGGCGTAGGTCCAGCACGACCCGAAGTGCGAGGCCAGGATCCGGCTCGGCATGCCCGACGCCCCCATGGCCACCAGCGCGAAGCGGGCGTTCGGGCCCGGCTCGCGGCCGAGCGACAGCAGCGGAAGCGTGTCCGCGAGGCGCCGCGCCGTGACGGCCAGCTTCACGACCTCGGCCCCGGTCGCGGCCATCTCGCGGCCGAGCGCCGCGAGGTCGCGGGGAACGCCGTCGAAGTCGTGGAACGAGAGGACGACGCCCCTGCCGCCCCGCCTGCGGACGAGCGACAGCGCGGGTGCGCCGGCGCGCCACTCGACGTCGACGTAGTCCGCGCCCAGCTCCATCGCCTCGGCGAGGAGGGCCAGGCGGGCCTCTTCCGGCCCCGCGAAGCCGCCACCCTCCCAGGCGGGCCGGCACGTGACGAGGACGGGGCCGACCCGCCCGGCCAGCGCGCCGCGGACATCCGGGCGTTCGAGGTGGTCCAGCCGCAGCTCGACGAGATTGGCGGCGGCTGCGGCGGCGTCGCGCGCCTGCCGCAGTTCGCCCAGGCCGGCCGCGGCCACCGTGGCACAGATCGATCGGCGGGGCATGGCGTTGGCCTCAAGCCTTGCAGAGCCGATGCCGCGCGTCAAGGCGGCGTATAATGAAGAGGATCCGGCCCGTCATCACGCCGCAACGCAAGGACCCCAGTCCGTTCATGAACCTTCGGATTCTCTGCTCAGTTGTCCTCCTCGGGCTGCTGACGGCTGTCTGGCCGTCGGCGGCGACGCGCTACATGTCTGCCGACGAGGTGCGCCCCGGCATGGTCGGGGTCGGCCGCACCGTCTTCGAGGGCGACCGCGTCGAGGAGTTCAAGGTGCACCTGCTCGGCGTCCTCCGCAATACCACGGGGCCGCGGCGCGACATGGTGCTGGCGCGCCTCGAGGGCGGCCCGCTCGCGCACACGGGGGTCATCGCCGGGATGAGCGGCAGCCCGGTGTACGTCGACGGCCGGCTGCTCGGCGCGGTGGCCTTCTCGCTCGGCCAGTTCTCCAAGGAACCGATCGCCGGCATCACGCCGATCGCCGAGATGATCGAGACGGCGGACCCATCGGTGCCACGCGGACCGGCCGTGAAGACCAGGATCTCGCTGCCGGTCACGCGCGAATCGATGGCGGCTGCCCTGCAGCGGGCGTTCGCGCGCTTCGAGCGGCCCTTTGGCGAGGGCGGGCCGGTGCACCTGTTGTCGGGCGGCCGCGACGCCCGGTCCGACCTGGGCCTGTTGCTCCGCCCCATTGCGACCCCGCTGGCCCTCGGGGGGTTCACGGGTCCCGTCCGCGAGACGGTCGCCGGCGCCTTTCGTGACTCGGGCTTCGTCGCCGTGCCGGGCACGCAAGCACCGCCGCCGGCCGGCTCCCCGCCCTCCGCGGGGGGCAGGCCGCTGCGCCCCGGCGACGCCGTCGGGGTCAACCTGGTCACCGGCGATTTCTCGGTTGGCGCCACCGGGACGGTCACCGAGGTCGACCGAGACAAGGTCTACGCGTTCGGCCACCCGCTCTACAACCTGGGGCCGACCGAGTTCCCGATGACCCGCGCCTACGTCTACACGCTGCTACCGAGCCTGGCCACCTCGACCAAGGTCGCAGCGACCGGTGAGACGATCGGCACGTTCAAGCAGGACCGATCGACCGCGATCGCGGGAACCCTCGGCGAGGGGCCGGCCCTGGTGCCGGTGAACATCTCGCTCGAGACGGGGAGAGGGCTCAAGAAGACCCTCCACTTCCAGGTGGTGCAGGACCAGATGTTCACCCCCCTGCTCACCTACGTGTCGATCCTCAACACGCTGAGTGCGTACGAGCGGGAGTTCGGCGCGGCCACCTTCCGGGTCAAGGGCAAGGCGATGGTGCGACGGCACGGCGCGGTGGCGTTCGAAGACGTCTTCACCGGCGACTCGCCGTCGGTCGGCGCGGCGGCCTACGTCGTCGGGCCGCTGAACTTCCTGCTGTCGAACGATTTCGAGCCCGTCCACCTGGAGGGCGTCGACCTGGAGATCACCACCAGCGAGCAGCCCGAGACCGTGAGGCTCGAGCGCGTCTGGCTCGACGCGCCGCGAGCGCGCGCGGGGACGACGGTTCCGCTCCGGCTGCAACTGCGGACCTACCGGGGCGAGGAAGTGCTGCGCACCGTCCCCATCGACATCCCGGCCAACGCGAGAGGCTCGCTGTCGATCCTGGTCACCGACGGGAGCAACCTCGCGCAGATCGAGCAGCGCGAGAGTCGAGGGGTGTCGCAGGTGCAGGACCTCGCCCAGATGATCCGGCTCCTCAACGACACGAAGAAGAACAACCGCATCTACGTCCGCCTGCTCAGCCAGGATCCGGGCGCGGTGGTCAACGGCGAGGCGCTCCCATCGCTGCCCCCCTCGGTGCTGTCGGTGCTGGAAGGCGACCGCAGCGGGGGCAGCTTTTCGCCCCTCCGCAACGCCACGCTGCGAGAGTGGGAGGTCGCGACCGACAGCGCGGTCTCCGGCACGCGAATCCTCACGATCACCCTGGACTCGAACTGACGGCTCACCCATGCGCCATCGATACGCCCGCCGCCTGCTGGCGCCCGCGCTCGCGGCCGCCTGCCTCGTCACCGTTGCCGCCTCGACGCCGGTCTTCTGGCAGGTGTCCACTCGCGCCGAGTTCATGAAGGGCGACCTGGAGAACCTCGCGCTCGACAACGACGGGCGCCTCTCGCTCGGCCCGGCCAGCGCGCTGGTGCACGACACCGCTTCCCCGTTCGTGTGGTCGCTGGTCGCGGCCCCCAACGGGGACGTCTACGCGGGCACCGGGAACGACGGCAAGGTCTTCCGGATCACGGCCGACGGCAAGGGCTCCACCTTCTTCGACGCCGGCGAGCTCGAGGTGCACGCCGTGGCGGCCGCGCCGGGCGGAGGCCTGTACGCCGCCACGTCACCCGACGGGCGGGTCTACAAGGTGGACGACACGGGCCACGCTGCGCCGTTCTACGATCCCGAGGACAAGTACATCTGGTCGCTGGCGCTCGGGCCCGACAAGCAGCTGTACGTGGCCACCGGCGAGCGGGGGACGATCCACCGCGTGGCCCCCGACGGCAAGGGGGAGGTCTTCTACCGGACGAAGGCGACCAACGTCGTGAGCCTCGCGTTCGACGCCGCGGGCAACCTGTTGGCGACGACGGAGGCGCCCGGGCGCGTGTTCCGGATCGACCCCAAGGGAAAGGGGTTCGTGCTGCTCGATTCGCCGTACCGCGAGATCCGGTCGCTGCGCGTGCGCGAGGACGGGTCGATCTTCGCCGCGGCGGTGGCGGGCAGCGAGCCGGCGGGGGCGGCCGAGAGCGGCGAGGCGACG
This sequence comes from uncultured Acidobacteriota bacterium, assembly GCA_963813585.1. GTDB lineage: Bacteria > Acidobacteriota > Vicinamibacteria > Vicinamibacterales > Fen-181 > JARKSS01. The sequence goes on along the minus strand of CAWEZL010000001.1, from coordinate 2,985,985 downwards.
ACCACCCCGCAGCCCCAGAAATCGGCACCCGTGCCGACCGTGACCACCGAGGTCACGTCGATCGCGATCCTCGACATCGGCGCGGCGGCCGACAAGCCGGCGCCGCGCGTGACCCCGCGCGTCGCGAAGGGGGCCGTGTACCGGATCGCGTCCGATGGCGTCTGGGACGTCATCTGGGAGTCGGAGGAAGACACGCCCTACGACGTCGCGTTCGAGGACAGGAACGCGGTGCTCGTCGCGACCGGGAGCAAGGGCAAGGTGTACCGCGTGGCCGGAGACCCGCCGCAGGTGTCGCTCGTCGCGCGGGCCGGGGGCCAGCAGGTGACGCGGTTCCTGCAGACGTCCCGCGGCGAGACGTGGTACGCCACCTCGAACCCGGGCAAGGTCTTCCGCTTCTCCTCGTCCAGGGCCGAGACGGGGTGGTTCGAATCCGAGGTCCGCGACGCGACCACCGTCTCGAGCTGGGGGACGATCAGCTGGCGCGCCGCTGTCCCCGAGGGCGCGGGCGTGGAGCTGCGGACCCGCTCGGGCAACAGCGCCAGGCCCGACGAAACCTGGAGCGGCTGGTCCGAGCCGTATGCCGACGCCGGGGGGGAGCAGATCCGGAGCCCGAAGGCGCGCTACCTGCAGTGGAAGGCGACGCTGGCCGGCAAGGGGGCCAGCCCGGTGCTCACCTCCGTCACCGCGGCGTACCTCCAGCGCAACCTGAGGCCCCGCGTGACCGACATCACCGTCTACCCGTCGGGGATCGTGTTCCAGAAGCCGTTTTCGACCGGCGAAACCGAGATCGCCGGGTTCGAGGACGGGTGGCCCGATACGCGGCCCTCCCCGGCTGCGCTGGCCGCAGGCAGTGTGACCTCGTCACCGTCCCAGGGGCCGTCGATTGGCCGGCGCACCTACCAGAAGGGGCTCCAGGCATTCACCTGGAAGGCAGAGGACGAGAACGAGGACAAGCTGCAGTACGACGTGTTGTACCGTCGCGAGACCGACGCCGCCTGGAAGACGATCCGGCGCGGGATCACGGACCAGCTCTTCGTGTGGGACACGACCTCGGTCCCCAACGGCACCTACGTCCTGCGCATCGTCGCGAGCGACGCCGCATCGAACCCGCCGGGCGCCGCGCTGGCCGGCGAGGCGGACAGCGTGAGCTTCGACATCGACAACACCCCCCCCGCGATCCACGTGACCGGCGTGCGCAAGCAGGGGGACGCGGTCGTGATCGCGTTCGACGTCCGCGACGACCACGCCGCCGTGCAGCGGGTGGACTTCTCGAGCGACGGAACGCGGTGGCGCCCGATCTACCCCCTGGACGGGATCTGCGACTCCGCCTCGGAACGGTTTGAGCTGGTGGTGGATGGCGACCCGGCCAACGTGGTCATCCGCGCGGTGGACGCGATGAGCAACATCGCCACCTCGCGGGCGAACGGGGCCGCGAAGTAGTGGCGTGGCGGGATGCGGCCCGTCAGGCCGCCAGGCCGATGGCGCGCACGACCGACGAGATCGAGCGGGAGGGCGGCACGGTCTCGGGCGCCTTGCCGCGGACGGTCAACTGGGTGTAGAGCCACACCATGTTCACGGCCACCGGCGCGTTGCCATAGCGCGCCGGCTCGAACCGAGCCTTCGAGATGCTGTCGAGCAGCGTGAGGATCTCCCGCTCGCGCTGGGCACTGCGCGGGTTGCCCCCGGTCGCCTCGGCATGCAGCAGCTCGAGGTTCGCAATCCGCCCCTCGCGCGTCAGCGAAGCGGCCAGCGCGAACACCGACTCGTCCTCGTCCGGCAGCACGGCCTCGGGGAACGCGTCGCCGTTGGTCGCGCTCGGCATCATCATGCGGCCGTCCACCTGCAGCGGATTCTCGTTCGACCCGGCTGGGATGGCCATCGCGGCCATCACGCCGCCGAGCGAGTCCGGGCGCTCGCGGGTCGCGTAGTAGAAGATCCCGAACACGATCGCCAGGCAGGCCAGCGTGGCGCCCGCGGCGCCGAGACCAGCCCAGACGAAGTGCATGTCCTCGAACACGCGCTCGGTCCACCCGCGGAGCGACTGCTCGCGCTCGGCTTTCGTGCGGCTGACGACCGTCGCCGCCAGGCCGGCGGGCGGCTGCCTCCCCACCTCCGAGGCGATGCGCCGGCGAATCAGCGTCCCGATCTGATCGAACTCGGCCACCGCCCCGGCGCAAGTCTCGCAGGCGCGCAGGTGCGCCTCGACGGCGATCTGCTCGGCAACCGGCAACTCGCCGTCCCGGTACGCTGACAACTGACGCCGCACGCTCCGGCACGCTCCGGCCCTCATGGCGATCACGCCTCCCTCAGCTCAGCCCGCAACGCCTCCCGCGCGCGCGTCAGCCGGGACTTCACCGTCCCCACGGCCACGCCGAGCGAGAAGGCGATTTCCTCGTAGCTCAACCCGTCAACCTCGCGCAGGATGATCGCCGTGCGCTGCTCGAACGGCAGCCCCTTCAACGCGGCGCCGATGCGCGACGCGAGTTCCCTCCGCCCGAACATGCGGTCGGGTTGCTCGAGGACGTGGGGCGAGGGCAGGTCGCCCTGCGCCTCGATCCGCTGCTCGAGCGACACCTGGTCCGACCGGTGCCGGCGCTTCCACCAGCGCTGGCGGTTGCGGACCTGGTTGACGACGATTCGGTAGATCCAGGTTCGGAGGGCTGATTGGCCGCGGAATCGGCCGATTGTGCGGAAGACGTTGAGGAAGACCTCTTGCGAGAGGTCGAGGGCCTCCTCCGGGTCGCCGATCAGGTGCAGGGCGAGCTGGTACACCATGCGCTGGTGCTCGTGCACCAGCTCGGTGCAGGCGATCTCGTCGCCGGCCGCGCAGCGGCTGATCAGCGTCGCTTCACGGCCCCCGACATCCGACCAGCCTATGGCTGGTGCTCGCTTCACCGTCAGTTCCCCAGACACTGTGGGTCGCTCCTCACTATAGCAGGTTGCGCTCGCTCGTGTCAGGAACAGGTGGGCTTCCGCGGCGCCCGCGTCCACGCCTCGTCCCCCTGGCTGATTAGAACCCGGGCCGGGCCGGAAAGTTCCGTCTGCTGTTACCATAGGCGCCATGAAGCGCACGGTCGCCGCGGGCCTGCTGCTCGCGCTGACCGCCACCGTCGCCGCCCTGCTCTGGCAGGACGCCGCCCGGCAGGCCTCCTTCCGCCGCCTCATCGAGACGGGCGAGGCCGCCCTCGCCGCCGACGCCACCTTCCCTGCCCTCGAAGCGTTCAGCGGCGCGATCGCCCTCCAGGACCACTCGATGATCGCGCACCTGCGCCGCGGCGAAACCTACCACCGCCGCGGCGAGACCGGCCAGGCGCTGCGCGACCTCCGGACCGCGGCCCGGCTCGACCCGACCGCCACCCGCCCGCTCGAGCTGATTGGCGACCTCAACGGCGAGCTCGAGCGGTTTGCCCGGGCCGCGGAGAGCTACGAGGCCTATCTTCGACTCGACGACCAGTCCCCGCGCGTCCTCTACAAGCTGGCCCTGGCGCGCATCCGCCTCGGCCAGCCGGCGGCCGCGCTCGACCCGCTTCGGCAGGCCCTCACGCTCGACGACCGTCTCGCGGAGGCGGCCTACCTGCTTGGCGTGTGCGAGCGCACTCTGGGCCGCCCGTCCGAGGCAGCAGCGGCGCTCGAGTGGGCGGTGCGCCTGTCGCCCGACATGATCGCGGCCAGGGAAGAGCTGGCCGACCTCTACGGCGTGGCGCGCCGCGACACGGATGCTCTCGCGCAGCTCGAGGCCCTGGCCGCGCTCGAGCCCCGCCGGGCCGACCGTCGCATCGCGATTGGCCTCTCGCACGCACGCGCCGGCCGCCGCGACCTCGCGGTGCTCACCCTCCGAGAGGTCGCCGGCGACGAGCCCGAGAACCCGGCGGTCTTCGTCGCCATCGCGCGCGTCTGGCTCGACGTCGCCGAGTCGGGGGGCGACCGGATCACGCTCCGCAAGGCCTTCGAGGCGCTCGAGGCGGCGGCGCGGCGCGCGACCCCTTCGACCGAGGCGCTGACGCTGCTCGGTCGCGCGCACCTGCTGGCGGGCGACAACGCCGCCGCCGAGCGCAGCTTCCGCCAGGCGACGTCGAGGCTGCCGGTCGAGCCCGCCGCGCTGCTCCACCTGTCGCTCGCCGCCGAGCGAGCCGGGCACCCGGCGACGGCCCGCGACGCGCTTGTGCGCTACACGGCCCTGTCCTCGGACGGCCTCCCCAGCCCGGACCGCGCGCTGCATCTCGGCGAGCTGTCGATGCGGCTCAACGAGCCGGCCGCCGCCGCCGCCTGGTTCGCCAGCGCGGCGCAGGCCCCCGACGCGGAGCCATCGACCTTCCTGCGCCTCGCCCGGGCAGAGCTCCGCCAGAACCGCCGCGCCGCCGCGCGAGCCGCGATCGAAGCGGGACTGCGGCTCGACCCCAGGCACCGCGAGCTCCTCGACCTGCAGGGCGTCGTGGGCCGCTGACGGTTCTCACGCCTCGATCGACAGCCGCACCAGCAGCTTTGCCAGTCCCTGTCTCGTCACGCCGAGCTCGCGCGCCGCCTCGCCGCGCCGGCCGCCGCTGCGGGCCAGCGCTGCCCGTACGTACCGCGCCTCGAACACCATCCGCGCCTGCTCGAGCGTGGTTGCCGTGCGCGCGGCCGCCCCGGCGACGACCGCCGGCAGGCTGGCCGGGCCGACGCTCCCCCGCTGACCGGCCGACACGGCAAGCGCGGCGATCACGTTCTGCAGTTCCCGGATGTTCCCCGGCCAGTCGTACCGGGCGAGCGCCGTGATCGCCGCGGGCGACAGCGTCGCACGGCTCCCCAGCCGGCTCGTCGCGGCCTGCCAGAAGTGAGCGGCGAGCGCCGGGATGTCCTCGACCCGGTCGCGCAGCGGCGGGACGACGATGCGGACGACGTCGAGGCGGTAGAGGAGGTCGCGACGAAAGCGGCCCTCGTCGGCGGCACCGCGCAGCGGTCGATTCGTCGAGGCCACCAGCCGCACGTCCACCGCGCGCGGGAAGTTCTCGCCCACCCGCCGGATCTCGCCCTCCTGGATCGCCCGCAGCAGTTTCGCCTGCGCCCTCGGCGTCAGCTCCGCGACCTCGTCGAGCAGCAGCGTTCCGCCATCGGCTTCCTCGAACAGCCCCTTGCGCTCGGCCACGGCGCCTGTAAACGCCCCGCGCGAGTGTCCGAACAGCTCGGCCTCGAACAGCTCGTCGCTGAGCGCGGCGCAGTTCACGCGTGCACAGGCGCCGGTGCCGTCGCGGGCCGCGCTGATGCAGCGCGCGGGCCACGAGTTCCTTGCCCGTGCCGCTTTCCCCTTCGATGATCACGCTGAAAGGAACGGCCGCGGCCCGCGTCACCTCGCGGCGCAGCGCCTCGGCCACCTCGCTGGCGCCGATGATCTCGTCCGGCGCCGCGCCGCGCGTCACCGCGGCGGTGGCGTGCCGGTCGGCAATCGCGCGGACGGCCGGGGCGATCGCCGCGGCCGCTGCCGCGAGGACCGCGCCCGTGCGCCCCCAGTCCGGCACCTCGTCGGCTGCCCAGCGCCCGGCGAGCACCCCCACCACCGAGCCGGCATAGCGGACAGGCACGGACGCCTCGTTGCGTGCGGCGAAGGCGTCGGGCGCCAGCGCTCGACCGACGTCGACGGCACGCCTGGCAGCGGCCTCGGGAACGGGAAGCGACCCGTCCGACGCCACCGCCACGAGGGCCCCTTCCTCGAGCGCGAAGCACGCCAGCGCGGCAAGGCGGTGTCGGCGCCGGAGGCGTCCCGTCACGGCCCGGAGCACCGCCTCCTCGTCCTGCGGCCCCTGGCACAACGCCAGCACCTCCACCACGTCCTCGAGCAGCCACTCGAGCGGGGCTCCCCCAGCCGCCGGATCCGACCTCAGCAACCGCGCCGCGCGGGCCCGCGGACCGGCTGCATCTGCGGCGTGCCCCCCCGGCGCCGCGCCTGGCGCTGCGGATCGGATCGCGCGATCGAGGGAACGGCGGACGACCCAGGGCAGCGCGCGGCGGTCGAGGCGTGCGAGCTGCGCCGCGACCAACGCCGTCTCGCGCAAGGCATCCGAGTGCGCCAGCGCTTCCAGCCAGGCGATCCGCAGCCGAAGCGCCCGGAGCGGCTCGTGCGCCTGGCGGGCAGCCTGCAGCCCCGACGCTCGCGTCCGGTCGGCCTCCTCGAGATCGCCGATCGCCCCGTACACGGCCAGTTGCGCAGTGGCGGCTGCCGCCAGGCTGCCCGGGTCGCCGCGCGATGCCGCGCAACGCCGCGCGGTCGCCGCGGAGCGGCCGGCCCCGGCGAGGTCGCCGAGCGCCACGGCGAGCCGCGCCCTGACGCACGCGCGTGCGAGCCACGGATCGACCGCCAATGGCAGACAGCCGCCGGGCGCCGGGGCCGCCTCGAACGGGGGCGGGACCTCGGCCACTTTCGACGCCCACGTCGCCGCCGCCGCCTGGTCCGCGGCGAGGGCCTGGAGCCCCTCGCCGTAGCGCTCCTGCCAGAGCAGGCAACGGGCCAGCGCCACGGTGGCCTGTTCCCGCAGCCAGGCGTCCCTGGTCTCGTGCGCCGCCAGCATCACCGCCCGCGCCGCCGCCTCGGCTTCCTCGAGCCGGCCCAGGTCGGTCCACGCCAGGGCCAGGTGCACGGCCGCCCGGCCGGCCGCGGGCGCGGCATTCGCGCGATCGAAGTGTTCGCGCGCGGTTTCGAAGAAGCCGGCGCCCTGGAGGGCGCGGCCGCGCACCAGCAGCAGCGAACCGAGGGCGGTCGCCGCCCACCCCGCCCCGAGGACGTCGCCCCGTCGTGAGAGGGCCCCGAGACTTTCCCGCAGGAGGCGCTCGGCCGCCGCATGGCGGCCCGAGGCCGCGAGCCGCGTCGCGGCGCCGAGGTTCGACTGCGCTCGCGATGCCATCGAATCGGCGCGGCCCGTGGCGCTGGCCAGTCGCAGGACGGGCACCGGTGCCGCCCCCCGGACGCCCGCGGGGCACTCCGGCAGATAAGGTGCCGGCCGTTCCCGAGCCTGGAGGCCGGGACGTGTGGAGTCGCCGAGCAGCGCCACGACGTGCGGCCGGCTGTTGGAGAGCCCGAGCGCGACCAGGAACAGGGCCAGCGAGGATCCCCGGCTGCCCCGGCGCTCGTCGTGGATGATCAGAACGTGCCGGTCGGCCAGCGCCTCGCGCAAACCGTCACGGCCCGGCGGCACGAGGGCCTGGTCGTTCAACAGCGCGGTATTCACCGGCACGTACCCTCGCAGTCGCGCCGCCCGCGCGATCTGCGACAGGGTGATGTCGCGCCGCACGCCCGCCGGCACCAGCACCTCCACGGCACGCGGCCGCCCCGGTTCCCCGGTGTCGAACACTTCGACCAGGCGGGTCAGCGTCTCCCTCCCCCTCGCCCCGATGCCCTCCACGCCCGGCGGGTCGAACGTCCCGTCGCCAACCTCGACGCCATCAAGCGTGCCGCCGGTCAGGCGCACCAACCGTGAGACCTCACGTGCGGAACAGGCGCCTTCGTCCGCGCCGCCGCCGGACCTGTCCCACGGCGCGCCCGTGCCGGCGTCGGGGAGCAGCACGGGCCGCCCCTCGCGTTCGACGACCCGGGACCACGCCAGGCAGCCAGCCGAACGCCCGTACGCGTGCAGGAACGCCACCACGGAGTGCAGGGCGCGCGCGGTCGCCGCATCCCGCGCGCGCCACGGCGTCCCGGGACACACCGCGGCCAGCGCCTCGAACAGGTGACCGCGCCCCGCGAGGCCGTAGTCGACGACCCCCACGAGGTGCGGGTGGCACATCGATGACAGCGCACCGCACCTGGCCGTCCACGCCAGTTCCGCGGCGCGGTCGCCCGGGCTGACGGCGCGCAGTGACACCAACTGCCCGGTGGCGAGATCGAGCGCCCGATCATCACCTCGCGGAAGGAACCGGTCCGCGAAGATCGTCGCAGCCATCGCCGCCGGATGGTGCAAGAAGACCGCCGCAAGGGACGGGCGGGCCGGCGCAGGCCGCGCACGGCGAAATCCGGCCTGTCTGCGCGGGATGCGGCCAGCGGGCCGCCGGCGCGGCCCCGCCGGCCCATTCGGGGAGCGCAGAAACTTCGGCTAGAATGAGCCGACCATGCTGCGATTTTTGACCGCCGGTGAGTCGCACGGCCCGGCGCTGGTCGTCGTCATCGACGGCGTGCCGGCGGGCCTGTCGATTGATCGGACCGCGATCGACGCGCAGCTCCGGCGGCGCCAGGCCGGGTACGGGCGCGGCCGCCGGATGGCCATCGAGTCGGACCAGGTCGAGATCCTCTCGGGCGTGCGGCACGGAAGGACGCTGGGCAGCCCGGTCGCGCTGATGCTGCACAACCGCGACTGGATCAACTGGGAACACACGATGGCCCGCGACGCGGAGCCGCCGGCCGATGCGCGCGGCGCCCGCCGGGCGGCGGTCACCCGGCCCCGCCCCGGGCACGCCGACCTGGCGGGCGTGCTGAAGTACGGCCACCGCGACGTGCGCGACGTGCTCGAGCGCGCGAGCGCCCGCGAAACGGCCGCGCGGGTGGCGGCGGGCGCGGTCGCCCGACAGCTGCTCGGCCGGGTGGGCGTCCGGCTCGCTTCGCACGTGCTCGCGATCGGCGCGGCGCGCCTCGCGAGCGACGACCCCGTGCCCTTCGAGACCATCGACGCCCTGCCGCCCGACGCCCCGGTCCGCTGCGTGGACGCGCGGGTCGCGGAGGCGATGATGGCGGCGATCGACCTCGCGCGGGAAGACGGTGACACGCTGGGCGGCGCCTTCGAGGTGGTCGCAAAGGGGGTGCCGCCGGGTCTCGGGAGCTACGCGCAGTGGGATCGGCGCCTCGACGGCCGCCTGGGGCAGGCCCTGCTGTCGATTCCCTCGGTGAAGGCGGTGTCGATCGGTGCCGGGTGGGAGTCGGCCGCACTCCGCGGCTCGGAGGTGCACGACCCGATCGTCCCCGGCCCGGGTGCACCCTCCGCGGACGAGCCCTGGGGGACGCGCCGCCCGACCAACCGCGCGGGGGGCATCGAGGGTGGCGTCAGCAACGGCGAGGAGATTCGCGCGACGGCGCGGATGAAGCCGATCGCCACGCTGATGCGCGCCCTGCCGTCGGTGGACCTCGAGACGGGCCTGCCGACCGCCGCCGCCATCGAGCGGAGCGACGCATGCGTGGTCCCGGCCGGCGGCGTGATCGGCGAGGCGGTGGTCGCGCTGGTGCTCGCCGATGCCTTCACCGAGAAGTTCGGCCAGGATTCGATCGAGGAGATCGAGGACAACTACAAGGCCTGGCGCCGGCGCCTGCAGGCGCGGTTCACCCGCCCGGCGCGGCAGCCCGGCGAGGACGGGTAGATGCCGATGGTTCGCCCGATCGTGAGGTACGGCGCCGAGGTCCTGCGCCAGCCGGCGCTCCCCATCGAGGAGGTGACCGGCGAGGTCGCGGCGCTCGCGCGCGACATGGTGGAGACGATGTATCGCGCACCGGGCGTCGGGCTGGCCGCGCCCCAGGTCGGCGTCCCGCAGCGCCTCATCGTGGTGGACATCACGCTCGGACACGACCCGCGGGGCCTGATCACGCTCATCAACCCCGAATGGGTGGCGCGCGAAGGCATGCAGCTCGAGGAGGAAGGGTGCCTCAGCGTGCCGGGCTTCAACGCCAGGGTCGCCCGGCCACAGCGGGCGGCGATCAAAGGGCTCGACCTCGAGGGCCACGAGCGGACCTACGAAGGCGAGGGGTTGCTCGCGCGCGCCTTCCAGCACGAGATGGACCACCTGGACGGCAGGGTCTTCCTCGACCGGCTGCGCGGCATCAAGCGCAGCCTGATCCTCCGGCGGATCCAGAAGCGGATGAAGGCGGGGAACTGGTAGCGATGCCGTCGCTGCGGATCGTGTTCTTCGGCACGCCCGGCTTCGCGGTGCCGAGTCTGCGCGCGCTGGTCGGGGCCGGCTATCCGGTGCTCGGAGCCGTGGCACAGCCCGACCGGGCCAGCGGCCGCGGCCAGCGGGTGGCAGCCGGCGCGATCAAGCAGGCGGCTGCGTCGCTGGGCGTCCCCGTCCTCCAGCCGGAGCGGCTCAGGGACGAAGCGTTCCACCGGCAACTCGCCGCGCTCGGCGCCGACCTGGGTGTCGTCGCCGCGTACGGGAAGATCCTGCCCGCGGCTGTTCTCGCGGTCCCACGGCTCGGGATGGTCAACGTCCACGCCTCGCTGCTGCCCCGCTGGCGTGGCGCCTCGCCGATCCATCGCGCGATCATGGCGGGCGACCGCGAAACGGGCGTCTCGATCATGCGCGTCGTGCAGGCGTTGGACGCGGGACCGGTGTTCGAGGCCGTCCGGCGCCCGATCGGCCCCAACGAGACCGCCGAACAGGTCGAGCGCGACCTCGCCACCCTGGGAGCGGAGCTCCTGCTGCACGTGCTGGCGGCCGTCGAGCGCGGGGACGCGCTCGAGGTGCCGCAGGACGAGGCGGAGGTGACCTCTGCCCCGCCGCTCACCAGGGAGGACGGCCGCATCGACTGGTCGCGGTCCGCCACCCTCATCCACGACCAGGTCCGCGGCCTGCACCCCTGGCCGCACGCCTTCACCTCGCTGGCCGGCGCGCGGCTGATCGTGCTGGAAACGGCGGTCCCCGGCGGCCGGGCCGCGGATGCCGCCGGCACGGAGCCGGCGCCCGGCGCCCTGCTGTCGGTGTCGGGCGACGCGCTGGCCGTCTCGACCGGCGCGGGCGTGCTGCGCCTGCTCCGCGTCCAGGCGGAAGGGCGCCGGCCCGTCACGGGCCGCGAGTTCGCCGCGGGAGCCCGGCTCAAGCCGGGTGCGCGGTTCGGCTCATGACCCCGATCGCCCCCGCGCGCCGCGAGGCCTACGCGATCCTGCGCGCCGTCGGCAGCGGCCGGGCCGACCTGCCCTCGGCCGTCGCGCGCGCCCGCGATCGCCTGCCCGACGCGCGCGACCGCGCGCTGGCAGCCGAGATCGCAACGGGCACGCTGCGCTGGCGCGCCGCGCTGGACGCCGTCATCGCCGCGTTCGCACGGGGCGGCCTCGACCGGCTCGATCCCGAAGTGCTCGAGATCCTCCGGCTCGCCGTCTACCAGCTGCTGCACCTCGAGCGCGTGCCCCCCTCCGCCGTGGTGAGCGACGCCGTCGAGCTGGCCCGCGCGAGCGGCAAGGGAAGCGCCTCGGGCCTGGTCAACGCCGTGCTTCGCCGCGTGGACCGCGAGCGCCACGCGCTGCCCCTCCCGCCGCGCCCCGGGTCCCCCGCCGCCGACCGCGCCTCCGCGGTCGATTACCTGGCGGTGACCCTCTCGCACCCGCGCTGGCTCGTCGAGCGCTGGCTCGATCGCTTCGGGTTCGAGGCGGTCGAGGCGTGGCTGCGCTTCAACAACCAGCCCGCCCCACTCACCCTGCGCGCCAACACGTTGTTCACGGATCGCCACGAACTCGCCCGGCGGCTGGCGGAGGCCGGCGTCGAAACCGAGCCGACGCGCCTGGCGCCCGACGGCCTGCTCGTGGTTCGGGGCAACCCGATCGACCTCGGGCTCGCCGACGGCAGGTGGTTCACGATCCAGGACGAGGCATCGCAGTTGGTCGGCGCCTTCGTGTCGGCCGCGCCCGGAGAGCGCGTCCTCGACGCGTGCGCCGCGCCCGGGGGAAAGTCCCTCCTCATGGCGGCCGGGGTTGGATCGCGGGGGCTGGTCGTGGCGGCCGACCTGCGCGCCCGGCGGGTGGCGCTGCTGGCGCAGACGCTGCGCCGCTCCGGCGCGGCCTCCGTGCGCGTCGTGCGGGCCGACGCCGCGAGGCCGCTGCCCTTCGCGGCCGCCTTCGACGTCGTGCTGCTCGACGCCCCGTGCTCGGGCCTCGGAACGATCAGGCGCGACCCCGAGATCCGCTGGCGGCGCCGCGCCGAGGACCTGCCGCGAATGGCGGCCGCCCAGCGCGCGATGCTCGATCAGGCGGCCGCGGTCGTCCGGCCCGGCGGCCGCCTCGTGTACGCCACCTGCTCGAGCGAGCCGGATGAGAACGAAGACATCATCGCCTCGTTCCTCTCGGCGCGGCCCGACTTCGAGGAGGCGGGCTCGCCGGAAGCCGGCCTCGCGGGGAGCGCGGCCGCTCCCGTCCTCGACGCGGCGGGCCACCTGCGAACCTGGCCGTTCGTCCACGGGCTCGAGGCGTTTTTCGCCGCGATGCTGCGCAGGCGCGCGGGGATGTAGTACCAGTCGAAACCGACGATGGCCTTGTCCACGCGCGTCTGGAGCGCCGGCAAGCTGCTGCTGCTGGTCGTGGCGCTCGCCACGACCTACGTGCTGTCGGCCGTGGTGGCCGCGCGCCTGGCGCTCGACGCCCGCGAGGTGCGCGTGCCCGCGATCGTCGGCACCACCGTGAACACGGCGAGCGGCGCGGTGGGCGACCTCGGCTTGGCGCTGAAGGTGGAAGAGGCGCGGCGCGTGGACCCAAAGGTGGCCCCCGGCCGCATCGCGGCGCAGGACCCGGCCCCTGGAGCCAGCGCCCGGCGCGGACGCAGTGTCCGCGTCTGGCTCAGCTCGGGCCAGCGAGCCGAGGCGATCCCGCGGCTCGTGGGCGAGAGCGCCCGCTCGGCGCTCCTCCGCCTCGAGCGGGACGGCCTCGCGCTGGCGAGCCTCTCCGAGATCCGGTCCAACGAGTACCCGCCGGACACGGTGATCGCGCAGAACCCGCCGGCGAGCACCAAGGGCGACGCCGTCGCGCTGCTCGTGAACCGGGGCGATCGGGCGGCGGCGTGCGTGATGCCCGACCTGATCGGCCTCCCTGAGCAGGGGGCCTCCGATCTGCTGCGATCGTCGGGGTTCCGCGTGGCCGTCGTGGCCCGCAGCCCGTATCCCGGCGTGCCGCCGGGGGTGGTGCTCCGGCAGTCGCCGCAGCCGGGTTTCGAGATCGCGCCCGGCGCCACGGTTTCGCTCGAGGTCAGCCGATGACCGTCCGCGTCGCACCGTCCATCCTCGCCGCCGACTTCGCGCACCTGGCCGCCGCGGTCGCCTCGGTCGAGCGTGGCGGCGCCGATTACCTGCACGTCGACGTGATGGACGGCCACTTCGTGCCGAACCTGACCGTCGGCCCGCCCGTCGTGCGGTCGCTCAAGGCCGCGACGCGGCTTCCGATCGACGTGCACCTGATGATCGAAGAGCCCGACCGCTTCGTCGAGGCGTTCGTCGAGGCGGGCGCGGCGATGGTGTCCGTGCACGTGGAAGTGTCGCCGCACCTCGACCGCACGCTGTCCCTGATCAAGGCGCTCGGGGCGCGGGCAGGCGTCGTCCTCAACCCCGCGACGCCGGTCGGGACGATCGAGGAGGTCGCGGGGCAGGTGGACTATGTCCTCGTGATGTCGGTCAACCCCGGCTTTGGCGGGCAGGCTTTCCTCCCCTCCAGCGCGTCCAAAGTCAGGAGGGTGCGCGCGCTGCTCGACGGGGCCGGGAACCGCGCGCCGGTCGAGATCGACGGGGGCATCGACCTCGATACCGTGGACCGGGTCGTCCGGGCAGGGGCGGAGATCCTGGTTGCCGGATTGGCCATCTTCCGCGCGCCGGACCCCGCTGCCGCCACCCGCGCGCTTCGCGCCGCGGCAGAGCGGGCGGCGGCCGCCCTCGGCGCCACCCGCGCGTGAGCCGGTCACCGATGCCCGCCGAGTCCGCCAGCCCCAGACAATCGGCCACCCGGTTCAGAGTCCGGTACGCCGAGACGGACAAGATGGGGGTGGTCTACTACGCGAACTACCTCGTGTGGTTCGAGGTCGGCCGGTGCGAGTGGCTGCGCGTCGTGGGGCTCACCTACGCGGGGCTCGAGCGCGAGGGCACGGTCCTGCCGGTGGTGGCGGCGCACTGCGAGTACCGGCAGCCCGCGCGGTACGACGACGAGATCGAGGTCCTGGCCCGCGGGCAGTTGCTCTCGCCGGTCAGGGTGCGGTTCGACTACGAGGTCTGGCGGGCCGGCGCCGAGCAACTGGCGTCGGGCTGGACCGAGCATGCGGCGGTGGACCCCAGCGGACGGCCTCGCCGGCTGCCCCCGCACGTGAGGAGACTCTTCCCATGAACGTATTGATCACGGGGGTGGCCGGCTTCGTCGGTTCGACGCTCGCGTCCCGCCTGCTTCGCGAAGGGGCCCGGGTCACCGGCCTCGACTGCTTCACCGACTACTACCCGCGGCCGCTGAAGGAGGCGAACCTGGCCCCGCTCCTCGGCGAGTCGAGATTCCGCTTCGTCGAGTCGTCGATCCAGGTGGCCGACCTTGCCAGTCTGCTGTCCGACGTGACGCACGTCTTCCACCTCGCGGCCCAGGCTGGCGTCCGCAAGAGCTGGGGGCGCGACTTCTCCATCTACACGACCAACAACGTGGAGGCGACCCAGGTCCTGCTGGAGGCCGCGGTGGGGCGGCCGATCGAGCGCCTCGTGTATGCCTCGAGCTCGTCGGTCTACGGCGACGGCACGCCGCTGCCGATGCGCGAGACCGCTCTGCCGAACCCGCTCTCGCCGTACGGGGTGACCAAGCTGGCGGCCGAGCACCTCTGCAACCTCTATCACGCGAACCACGGCGTCCCCTGCGTCTCGCTGCGCTACTTCACCGTCTACGGTCCCCGGCAGCGGCCCGACATGGCCTTCAACCGGTTCATCCGGGCGGCGGTGACGGGCGAGCCCATCTCGCTCTACGGGGACGGCGGACAGACGCGCGACTTCACCTTCGTCGACGATGCGGTGGCCGCGACGGCCGCGGCGGCCACGCGGGGCGTCCCGGGAGCCGTATACAATATCGGGGGGGGCGCGCGGGTCTCGATGACCCACGTCATCGAGGTGCTTGAAGGGATCGCCGGGCGGCGGCTCGACGTCAGGCGTGAAGGGACCCAGAAGGGCGACATGCGCGACACCTACGCGGACACGTCGCGCGCCAGGCAGGACCTGGGGTTCGCCCCCACCGTGGCGCTGCCCGACGGGTTGCGTGCGGAATACGAATGGCTGGCCGCGACGCTCCACGGGGTGAAATGACGACGATGGTTCGGAAGAGCACGGTAGCAAGGGGAACGGCCGCCGCGGTCGTGGTGCTGGCGCTGGGACTCGGGGCGGCCTGCGGCCCCAAGAGCGCGCAGCCGCCCCCGGGCGGCAACCAGCCGGACAAGTTCCTGTTCGACAAGGGCACCGAGGCGCTCACCGGCAAGAAGTGGATGCGCGCGCGGGAGTACTTCCGCCAGCTGGTGGACAACTACCCGCAGAGCCCGTTCCGGCCCGACGCCAAGCTGTCGCTCGGCGACACGTACCTGGGCGAGAACTCCCCCGAGTCGCTGGTCCTCGGGCTCAACGAGTTCCGGGAGTTCCTTTCGTTCTACCCGACGCACGCGCGCGCCGACCACGCCCAGTACAAGATGGGCCTCGCCCATTTCCAGCAGATGCTGGGGCCGCAGCGCGACCAGACGCAGACCAGGGAGGCCATCGCCGAGTTCGAAGTCTTCCTGGAGCGCTACCCGAGCAGCCCGCTCATCGACGAGGTGCGGAAGAAGTACCGCGAGGCCCGTGATCGCCTCAGCGAGTCCGAGTACGAGGTGGGCGTCTTCTACTGGCGCACGCGGTGGTACCCCGGGGCGGTGGACCGCTTCCGCGAGGTCCTCAAGAAGGACCCCGAGTTCAGCGGGCGCGACGGGCTCTACTACCACCTGGCGGACGCGCTGGTGAGGATGAACCTGGCGGCCGAGGCGGTGCCCTACCTCGATCGGCTGTTCAAGGAATACGCGCGCAGCGAGTTCATCGAGCGGGGGCAGAAGCTGCTGGCCGAGGCCAAGACGGCCCTGCCGGCCGACGCCGTCCGCAAGGACGAGAAGAAGGACGAGAAGCAGGCCGAGGTCAAGAAGTAGAGGCCGCCCTACCGGTCGGGCAGGTCGGCCGAGCGCTCGCCGGTCCCCTTCATGAAGTTCCGGTAGTACTCGACCCCCGAGATCACCGCGGTCACGAGCGCCACCCAGAGAGCCACGGTCCCGATCGGGTGGAACCGGTGGAGGTGGTCCTGCCCGAGGATCAGGGCGAGGATCGCCACCACCTCGGCCACCATCTTCACCTTCCCGAGCCGGGAGGCGGGCATCGCGATGCGGCGGCTGTAACCGATGCTGCGCAGCGCCGTCACCGCCATCTCCCGACCGATGATCACCGCCACCATCCACGCGGGCGCCAGCTCCATCTGCACGAGCGAGATGAACGCCGCCGAGGTCAGCAGCTTGTCGGCCAGCGGATCCATCATCTGCCCGAGCAGGGTGACCTGCTTGCGGCGCCGGGCGAGGTACCCGTCCAGCCAGTCGGTCAGCGAGGCGACGCCGAAGATCGCGGCCGCGACGAACTCCTTGCGGATGCCGAGGACGAGCCGGCCCTCGAATCGGGTCAGCAGGACCACGACGAGCAGCGGCACGAGGAAGATCCGGGACAGCGTCAGAGCGTTGGGTAGGTTCATCACGGCCACGAGCCGAACGGTGTCGGCGGCGCCCGCCATTGTAGCGCGGGCCCTGCGGGCCGGCAAAAAGAAGGCCGGGCTGCGCGTGCCGAAGGCGTGCCTCGGGCCGCCGCTTTCGGGATATCATCAGAGGCTGTCATGAAAGCCATCCTCCTTGCCGGCGGCAAGGGCACGCGCCTGCGGCCGCTCACGATTCACACCCCGAAGCCGATCGTCCCGATCTTCGGCCGGCCGTTCCTCCATTACCAGATCGACCTGTTGCGCAAGCTGCCCGAGGTGGACGAGGTCATCCTGAGCCTCAACTACCAGCCACGCCGGATCGAGGAGATGTTCGGCCACGGCGACGGGCTCGGCGTCAGCCTCTCGTACGTCGTCGAGCCGGCGCCCCTCGGCACCGCGGGGGCGGTGCGCTACGCGGGGCAGGCGCTCGAGGAGACGGTCATCGTCTTCAACGGCGACGTGATGACCCAGGTGGACCTCGCCGCGGTCGTGCGGCTCCACCGCGAGCGGCGCGCGAAGGCGACGATCGTGCTGACCCCGGTCGAGAACCCGACCGCCTACGGGCTGGTCGAGACCGACGCCGAGTCGAACGTCCGGCGCTTCCTCGAGAAGCCGAAGCCCGAGGAGATCACCTGCAACACGATCAACGCGGGGATCTACATCCTCGAGCCCGACACCTTCGACCGCATCCCGAAGGAGACGGCCTGGTCGATCGAGCGCAGCTATTTCCCCTCGCTCGTCGAGCGGGGCGAGACCTTCGTGGCGTATGTCTACGACGGCTACTGGATCGACATCGGCACCCCCGAGAAGTACATGCAGGTGCACCGCGACGTCATGACCCGGCGGTTCGCAGCGCCCCCCTTCGCCTCGGCCCCGCCCGACTGCCGCATGGTGTCGCCCGAGGCCCGGCTCGAGGAGGGGGTCACGATCGAGGGCCCCTGCTTCGTGGACGAAGGGGTGTACGTCAAGCCGGGCGCGCACATCGGCGCCTACTCGGTGCTCGGGCGCCAGTGCGTCGTCGAGGAGGACGCGCGCATCGAGGGCAGCATCATCTGGGCGAACGGCCGGATTGGTCGGGACGCCGTGGTCCGGAACTCCATCCTCGGCCGCCACTGTCACGTGGGGCGCAACGCCGTGCTCGACGGCGGCATCGTCCTGGGGGACAAGTCGGTGGTCACCGATTACAGCCGGCTGTAGAGGAGCGCCTATGTCCGCCGCCGTGAACACCGCGATCTTCAAGGCCTACGACGTCCGGGGCACCTATCCGGACGAGATCGACGAGCGACTCGCCCGCGACATCGGCCGGGCGTTCGTGGCCTACTTGAAGGGAGGCCGGATCGCGGTCAGCCGCGACATGCGCGTGTCGTCGCCGTCGCTGGCAGCCGCCTTCATCGACGGGGCGCGGACGCAGGGCGCCGACGTGGTCGACATCGGCCTGGCGGGCACCGACATGCTCTACTACGCGGTCGCCTCCGCGGGGCTGGACGGCGGCGCGCAGATCACCGCGTCGCACAACCCGAAGCAGTACAACGGCATGAAGATGGTCGGGCGCGGCGCGTTCCCACTCTCCGGCGAGGCGGGCATCTCCGATATCCGCGACATGCTGGTGAGCGCGACCCTGCCGCCCCCGCCGCCCCGCCCAGGCACGGTCGAGACCCGCGACATCCTCGACCCATACGTCCAGCACGTCCTCGGCTTCATCGACCCCGCCGTCGTGAAGCCGTTCGACGTGGTGCTCGATGCGGGGTCCGGGATCGGCGGACTGGTGGCGCCGAAGCTGTTCGCCAGCCTCCCCTGCCGGACCACCCAGCTGTGCTTCACGATCGACGGCACCTTCCCGACCCACGAGGCCAACCCGCTCATCGAGGAGAACCGCCGCGACATCGTCGAGCAGGTCGTGCGGCAGGGCGCCGACGTCGGCATCGCCTGGGACGGCGACGCCGACCGCTGCTTCTTCATCGACGGCAAGGGCGGGTTCGTCCCTGGCGACTTCATCACGGCGCTGCTCGCCGAGGCCTTCCTGATTCGCCACCCGGGGGCCACGATCATCTACGACCTGCGGGCCAGCTACGCCGTCAAGGACACCGTCGCGCGCCTCGGGGGGCGCGCGCTGATGAACCGCGTCGGGCACGCCTTCATCAAGCGGCGGATGCGCGAGGAGAACGCGATCTTCGGCGGCGAGGTGACCGGGCACTACTACTTCCGCGACAACTTCTACGCGGACAACGGCTTCATCCCGGCGCTGCTGATCCTCGAGCTGATGTCCCGGAAGGGGCAGACACTCGAGGCGCTGCTGGCGCCGCTGCACGCGCGATACTTCATCTCGGGCGAGATCAACACCAAGCTGGCGTCGATGGAGGTCGCGCGCGAGAAGGTGGCGGGCCTGGCGGCTCGCTACGCGGACGCCACCGTCTACGAGCTGGACGGCGTGTCGGTGGAGTACCCCGACTGGCACTTCAACCTCCGGCCGTCGAACACCGAGCCGCTGCTGCGCCTGAACCTGGAGGCGCAGACCGCGCCGTTGATGGAGGAGAAGCGGGACGAGGTACTGGCCTACGTCCGCGCCTGACCGGAGCGGACGCAGGGAATGCCGAAGACCGCCCGGGGCCTTGCCCCGGGCGGCGCCGTACCCTACAATAATGAGGTTCCGGCGGGCTTAGCATAGTGGTAATGCCCTGGCTTCCCAAGCCAGTTAGACGGGTTCGATCCCCGTAGCCCGCTCCACCCTCCTGCCTTCCAACTCTTCCCTTCTACCTCTTGTCTTCTGCCATTCTGCCTCTCCCGAGCCGCCTGGCCACCAGCCCGCTCAGGCCGAGGACCCCCACCATGTTCGGGAAGACCTGCAGGCCGTTCATCAGGTCGCCCCACGCCCACACGGTCTCCACGCGAGCGGTGGCCCCGAACACGATCAGGGCGCAGTAGAGCCACCGGTACGGGGTGGTGACGCGCACGCCGAGGATGTACTCGAAGTACTGCTCGCCGTAGTAGGCCCACCCGATGAGCGTCGTGTACCCGAACAGGAAGGCGCAGATGGCCACGAGCGGCCCGCCGGCGACCGGGATCGCGGTGTCGAAGGCGTGGGCGACGACTGCCGTGCTGTTCAGCCCCGAGGTCCACGCGCCGGTCACCAGGATCGACAGCGCGCTGATCGACGAGGTGACGAACGACACGACGAACACCTCGATGATCGCGTTGAGCCCCTGCTGCAGCGGTTCGCTGCTGCGCGCGGTGCCGTAGGCCACCGCGGCGGTGCCGTAGCCGGCCTCGTTCGCGTACACGCCGCGCGCCAGGCCGTACCGCATGGCCACCATCAGGCCCAGGCCCGCGGCACTGCCCGTGGCTGCCCGCAGGGAGAAGGCCTCGCGGAGGATCAGGGCGAAGACCTCGGGCAGCCGGCCCGCGTTGGCCAGGATGACGAACAGGCCGCCGGCCAGGTAAAGGGACACCTTCAGCGGCGAGAGCTTCTCCACTGCCCGGCCGATCGACTTCACGCCGCCGACGATCACCAGCCAGGTCAGGACCGCGATGAGGACGCCGGACGCCAGCGGCGGGAGCGCGAACTCCGACTCGAACGCCACCGCGATCGAGTTGGGCTGCGTGAAGGGGGTGGTGGTGAGGGCGGCCACGCCGGCCGTGAGCGCATAAGCCCACGCGAGACCCGGGCGCCCGAGGCCGTCCCGCAGGTAGTACATCGGGCCCGACGACACGCCGCCACCGCTGGAGAGACGGAACGTCGTGCCGAGGACCGCCTCGGTGAACTTGATGGCGGTCGCGAAGAAGCCGTAGCACCAGATCCAGAAGACGGCTCCCGGGCCGCCCGCCACCACCGCGGTCGCCACGCCGGCGATGTTCCCGGTCCCGATCGACGCGGCGAGCGCCGTCATGAACGCCTGGAAGGGCGTCAGCACGCCGCCCGTTCCCGACGGCCGCCCGACGCTGGCGCGGACGGCCTCGGGAAAGCGCCGGACCTGGACGAACCGGTAACGGACGGTCAGGAACAGGCCGGCGCCCAGCAGCAGCAGGACGAGGGGGCCGGGCACCTGGCCGATGGCGGTCTGCCACGGGCCCCACACCGCGTCGCTCAGCCAGGTGATCGCCCGCGCCAGGACAGGCATCGGCGGGTGCGCGGCGGCGTTACGCCTGCGCCTGCTTCCTGGCGGCCCAGTATTGCTTCATCCGCTCGGACGCCGCCTTGCGGGCCGCGACCGAGACGTTCCGTGTCTTGCGAACCTTCTTGGCGCGTTTGGTCGCCGGCGCCGGCGGTTCCTTCACCGCGCCGGCCTTGCGCCCGCCGGACAGGTCCGGGAACGCCTTCAGGATGGCACGACGCTCGGCCTCGAGCTCGTCCAGCCTGGCCTGCGCCCCCAGCCGTGCGAGGCGGTTCAACACGTCCTTGCTCAATTCCTTCGCCACGAGCGATCTCCTTTACCGCGGCCGGGTGGGCCGCGTCACCGGGACGGAACGTCTCCGCCCCGAACTTCCTCGAGGATTCGCAGCCCGGCGCTCGTTCCCACGCGGGTTGCGCCGGCCGCCACCATCTCCCGGAGCTGCGCGTACGTGCGGATACCGCCGGCCGCCTTGACCCCGAGTCCGGCCGCGCTCACGGCACGCGCCATCAGCGCCACATCCTCGACCGTTGCGCCACCCGGGCCGAAGCCGGTCGAGGTCTTCACGAAATCGGCACCCGCCTCGATCGCCGCGCCGCACCCGGCTACGATCAGCCCCTCGTCGAGCAGCGAGCTCTCGAGGATCACCTTGCAGCGCGCCGCACCCCGGCGGCACGCCTCGACCACCGCGGCGATGTCCTCGCGCACGGCGTCCGCGCGGCCGGCCCGCAGCGCGCCGACGTGGATGACCATGTCGATCTCGCCGGCGCCGTCGTCGATCGCGCGCCGCGCCTCCAGCGCCTTCACCTCGGAACGGTGCGCCCCGAGCGGAAACCCGACGACGCTGCACACGACGACCGGCGCCTCGCGGAGCCGGCGTGCCGCGTGGGCGACGTACACGGGGTTCACGCAGACGGAGTAGAACCCGGCGCCGGCCGCTTCATCGCACAGGCGGACGATGTCGTCCGCGGTCGCCTCGGCCCTGAGCAGCGTGTGATCGATCAGCCGGGCCACCGCGTCGGGCGGCATCGGGTCGGAGTGCACCACGGCAATCACCTGCAATCGCGGCGCGCAGGAACCGCAGGTGCAGCCCGGCGCCAGCATCGCAGCATATAGCGGGGGCCGCACCACTTCAATCGGGAAAATATGCTAGGCTCGCTGGTCATGGCCGAGCGAGCCTGGGATGCCAACCTGTCCGTGCTGCTCACCACTGAGCAGATCCGTGCGCGCGTCGCCAGCCTCGCCCGCGAGATCGCCGGGGCGTACGCCCCCGACGAGGATCTGCACCTGGTCGCGATCCTCAAGGGGGCATTCCTGTTCCTCGGTGACCTGATCCGCGAGATGGACCGCCATGTGACGGTCGACTTCATGGCGGTCTCGAGCTACGGCAAGGGCACCCGCTCGTCGGGGGAGGTCCGGATGGTGAAGGACCTCGACTCCGGCCTCGAGGGGCGCAACGTCATCATCGTCGAGGACATCGTCGACACCGGCCTGACCCTCTCCTACCTGCAGGAGATCCTGAGGGCCCGCTCCCCGAAGTCGCTTCACACGGCCTGCCTCCTCAGCAAGCCCTCCCGCCGGCAGGTGGACGTGAAGGTCGAGTACGTCGGGTTCACCATCGAGGACCACTTCGTGGTGGGGTACGGCCTCGACTATGGCGAGCGGTACCGCAACCTTCCCTATATCGGCGTCATCACCGCGGGCTGACGGCCACCGCTGCCTTCACCTTCAGGGCCAGGCGCCGCGCGTCGGCGAGCACCCTGGTCTCGTCGAGCGTCCGCACGCGCCGGTCCCGCATCAGCACCTTCCCGCGCACGATCGTGGCGGTCACGTCATCGCCCCGGGCGACGTAGACGAGGTGCGAGACGGGGCTGTACAGCGGCGTCTGGCGGGGCCCGCTCATCGACACGACGATGAGGTCGGCCTCCTTGCCGGTCTCGAGCGAGCCGACCCGGTGGTCCAGCCCGAGCGCCCGCGCGCCGCCGATGGTGCCCATCTCGAGCGCCGTCTCCGCCGGGACCGCCCGGGGGTCGCCTGTCACTAGCTTGTGAAGCAGGGCGGCCTGCCGCATCGCCTCCACCATGTCGAGATCGTTGTTGCTGGCGGCGCCGTCGGTCCCCAGCCCGACCCTGAGCCCCGCCTGGAGGAACTTCGGGACGGGCGCCGTGCCGCTGGCGAGCTTCATGTTGCTCTCGGGGTTGTGCGAGACGGCGGCGTTCGCGGCCCGCATCACCGCGATGTCCTCGTCGTTCAGCCACACGCAGTGCGCCGCCACCACGGGACGCCCCAGCAGCCCGATCGCGCGGAGGTAGCCGACCGGGGTCGCCCCGCCGTGCTTCTCCCCTATCGTCCTCAGCTCGTCCTGCGTCTCGGCGACGTGGATGAGCAGCGGGACGCCGAAGCGATCAGCCATCGCGCGGGAGGCGCGCAGCGAGGCTTCGTCGAGCGTGTAGGCGGAGTGTGGCGCCGGCGCCGGCGTGATCAGCGGGTCGCCGTGAAAGGCCTTGATGAACGCCTCGGCGCGGGCCAGCCCCTCTGCCGCGGTCTTCGCGTCCGCCACCGGGAAGCCGATGATGGTCTGGCCGAGCACGCCGCGGAGGCCGGCCTCGCGGGTGACGCGCGCCACCTCCTCCTCGAAGTAGTACATGTCGGCGAAGGTCGTGGTCCCCGACCGGATCATCTCGAGCGCGGCCAGCCGCGTCCCGATCCGCACCATGTCGGGCGACACCGTCCGCGCCTCGCCCGGGAAGATGAACTGCTGCAGCCAGTCCATCAGCGCGAGGTCGTCGGCCAGGCCCCTGAACATCACCATCGCCGCGTGCGTGTGGGTGTTCACGAGCCCGGGCAGGATGATGTCGCCCGGCGCGTCGATCCGCTCGCCGGCTGTGAAACGCGCCGCGATGACGTCCGGCGCGTCCACGGCGACGATCGTCGCCCCCTCGATCGCCACGGCGCCCGGCTCGAGCACGCGCCGCGTCCCGTCCATCGTCACCACCGCACCGCCGGTGACGATCAGCGAGACCTTCCGGCGCCCCTGGCTCGCCGAGCCGTCGAGCCCGGGCGACAGCATGAGGGCTAAGGCAGCCAGCACCACGATCGACCCGGGGGCGCGGCGGGCGGACGCTGAGGGAGTCATGCCTCACATCTTACAGGCGACCTTCTGCTGGCTGGCAACCTGTCTGCTATAGTGGTCGCCGTGCCCGTCCACCTCGTCGATCACCCGCTCGTCCACGACGCCCTCGCGGAGCTTCGCCACCGCGACACCGGGCCCGAGGCCTTCCGCCGGCTGGCCCGGCGGATCAGCATGCTGCTCGCCGTCGAAGCGCTCCGCGATCTGCAGACGCAGCCCGTCACCGTCCCGACGCCGGTATCGGACGCCCGCGGGTGCCGCGTCTCGACCGCGGTGGTCGTCGTGCCGGTGCTGCGGGCGGGCCTGGGCATGCTCGACGCGGTGCTGCACCTGCTCCCCGCGGCGCGGGTGGGTCACATCGGCCTCCAGCGCGACGAGGTCACCGCGCTGCCGTCGCAGTACTACTCGAAGCTGCCGACCGACCTCGGCCACAGTCTCGTCCTCGTCGTCGACCCGATGCTGGCCACGGGGGGGAGCGCGATCGCCGCCCTGCACCTTCTGCGCGACGCGGGGGCGCGGGACGTGCGGCTGGTCTGCATCGTCGCGGCGCCCGAGGGGGTGCGGGCCGTCGAACGAGCGTTCCCGGAGGTGCGAATCTTCACGCCCGCCATCGACCAGGGGCTCAACGAGCGCATGTACATCGTCCCCGGCCTTGGGGATTTCGGCGACCGACTCTACGGGACGCTGTAGCGGGAGAACCCCTATGCCCAAGCAGACGGGCCGCCGCGCCGGGCTCGCCCGGGCCCGGGCGGGACGGGAGAAGCAGGAGGGGACAGACAGCCGGCACTGGCACACGGCCATCACGCGGATCGAGCCGAACACGATCGAGATCCGCGGTTACCCGGTGGACGAGCTGATGGGGCGGATCTCCTTCGCCGAGGCGATCTACCTGATCCTCCGGGGCGAGTTGCCGACGCCGTCGATGGGGCGGCTGTTCGCCGCGGTGCTGGTGTCCTCGATCGACCACGGGGTGACGCCACCCTCGACGTTGGCCGCCCGCCACGTGGCGACGGCGGGGGCGGCGCTGCGGGCGGCCGTGGCGGCCGGCGTGCTGGGGTTCGGCCCGTATCACGGCGGCGACATCGGGTCGTGCATGCGGTTCGTCGAAGAGGCCCTCGCCCTTGTGCGGCGCGGGGCGCCCTTCCACGAGGCCGCCGAGCAGGTCGTCAGCGCGTGCGTGGCCGCCGGCCGCCCGATCCCCGGGTTCGGGCACCGGATCCACCGTTCAGATCCGCGGGCGGCGCGGCTGCTCACGATGGCCCACGAGCTCGAGCTGGACGGCGAGCACGTCCGGATGATCCGGACGCTCGAGCGCGTGGTGGGCTCGCGCCCGCCCGGCGTCAACGGCCCCCTGCCGCTGAACGTGGACGGGGCAATCGCCGCGGTCTGCGCCGACATGGGCTTCGAATCCGAGCTGGGCGACGCCATGTTCATCATGGCGCGAATCCCGGGGCTGATCGCCCACGCGCACGAGGAACAGGCGCGCGAGGCGCCGATGCGCGCGATCGACCCGAAGCAGGGGGTGTACGACGGCCCCCGGACGCGCCGGCTGCCGGAGACACGGAAGTAGGGGAATCGAGGAGGGGCGAGGCTCCGCGACGAAGCGATTGTCGCGCGCGCTCGACTTGGTTTACACTAACTTGTCTATCCGGCGGGCACTTAGATCAGCGGTTAGATCGCCTGCTTCACACGCAGGAGGTCACTGGTTCGAATCCAGTAGTGCCCACCACTCACCCCTGAAGACGAAAACCGTCCGGCGCGAACGTCACGTGACGCCACCCTCTGATGACGGGTGGCGGAACGTGACATTCGTGCCGGACGGTTCTTGCCTATCGCTGCTTCACCTGGTTGATCAGGGCCGTCAGGATGCGGGCGTAGTGCGCGTCGGAGTCGGCGAACGCCTTGACGTACTCGGTCTCGCTCGCCAGCTTCTGCGCCTTCCAGTCGCCGTCGAAGACGAAGCTCTTGGAGCCGGTGTCGTAGGTGTCGAAGTGGTTCTCTTCCTTCCGGGGCTTCAGGCCGTCGGCCCCGATGTCCATCACCAGGTACTTCGTCCCCTGCATGCAGGCGCTGTTCAGATCGGTGTAGACCTCCCGGAACTCACGCTTGTCGATTCGCTCGTCGAGCAGCTGCGGGACTTCGTACCGGGCGCTGACGGCGAGCAGCTGGCTGCCCGCGAAGTAGAGCGCCGCGAAGTAGTTGTCCTTGGACGCCGGGTCCTTGGCGGCGATCGCGTCGAGCTTGGCCGCGTCCATCAAGGTGGCGAGTTCCTTCACCAGCGCAGCCGACTTGGGCTCCTGGGCGAACGCCGGAGCGGCCGCCGACACCAGGACGACACCGGCTGCCACCAACAGGACGAGCCGGCGAACCGCGGTTCTCATAGATCATCCCCCGATTGTGAGTAGGGCACGTATCGGACTCCGTGCGCTGTGTTCTACCACCACAGCCGGCGGACGTCAATGCGCCGGCCGCGAGGAAGGGGGGCGTTCAACCGATGAACAACGGGTCGTCGTCGTGCCCGCCGCGGCGAGACGCAGGCAGGCCTCGCCGGCTGAACAGGGCCGCCGCGGCGGCCTGGACGCCTGCGAGGACGGCGCGCCCCTCGCGCGCGGGGGCAAGGAGCCCCCGCTGCAGGGTTGCCGCCGTGTCGTCGATCCGCGAGGCGAGGTCGCCGAGGACGCGGTCGGCCCGCTCCGCCTGGGCGGCGGCGAGTGCCGCCGCCCGCGAGGCGTGACCGGCCGCCGCGGTGGCGCTCGCGATCACCGGGCGAACGTCCTGCTCGAGCCTCGAAACCGCGGCCTCGACCCGACGGGCCAGCCGCGCCGCGAAGACCACCACCGCCAGCTGGATGAGCGCCATGATCAGGGTGGCGCCGGCGATAACCGCGAGCAGGACGACCGCGAGGGTCCCGCCTCCGGTCACGAGGTCTCCTTGTCCCGGGCCTCGCGATAGGCCTCGCGCCCGCGGTCGATCGCGGCGCTCAGCGTCTCGCGCTGCCGCGCCAGGGCCTCGCGAGTCTGCCGGGCCGCCTCCTCCGCCTTGCCGCGGCCCTCGCGTGCCTTCTCTCCCAGGAACTCGCGCGTCTGCTGCCCGGTGGCCGGCGCGAACAGCAACGCCGCCGCAGCCCCCGTCAGGGCTCCGAGCAGAAACGCCGCCACGACCTTCCCTTCACCGCCGTGTTCCATGATCGCCTCCCCGGCGGCTCGCGCCGCCGCACCAGCCCGGCCCGCACCCGTTCCACGATAGGGCAGGGCTTCAGCCCTGCCCGGTGAGCAGCCGACGGGCTACGCCGCCGGTTCCCAGTCAGAACACGCTCACCTTCACGGTCAGGTATTTACGGGGATCCTGCTTGATGGCGGCGATCAGCCCGCGCAGCTCGCTCGCCGCCCCGTTCATGTTCTCATACAACTGCCGATCTTGCAGCAACTGTCCAGCCGTGCCTCGCCCCTCGGCCAGCCGCGTGGTCAGCTGCTCGAGCCGCTCGGCGGTCCCCGACAGCCGGTCGTACAGCGCCTGGTCGTTCAACAGCCGGCCGGCCGATCCCTCACCCCGCGCGAGCCGCCCGGTCACCGCCTCCAGATTGCTCCCGGCCCCGGCCAGCGACCGCCCCAACTGCTCGTCGTTCACGAGCCGCCCGAGACTCCCCTCCCCCGCCTCGATTCGTCGCAGCATGGCGTTCAGGCTGCCGAGCGAGCCCTCGAGCGAGCGGTACGCGGAGGGATCGCGCAGCAGGCGTCCCACCGTGCCCTCGCCGCGCTCGAGGCCGCGCGCCACCTGCTCGGCGGCGTGGATGAACCCCTGGATCTCGCTGAACAGGCGCTCGTCGGTGAACAGCCGCCCCATGGTCCCCTTGCCGGCGCGCACGTCGCGGAGGAGGCGCTGCAGCTCCGCGAGAGCCTGGCCGGCGTCGGCCGCGACGTCTGAGAACTGCCCCGGCAGCCTTCCCTTCGGCACATACGCCCAGTCGGGCAGCGGCTCGCCGCCAGCGGAGGGGCTGAGGTCGACGGTGGTCTGGCCCAGCAGGCTCAGCGACCCGAGCGCCGCGACCGACTCGGTGGTGATGCGGCTCCGCATGTCCTTCGAGATCTCGAAGACCACCTCGACCTGGTCGCCGGCGAACCGGATGTCCTGGACCGTGCCGACCTCCATGCCGGCCACGCGGACCGGCGCCCCGGTCTTGAGGCCGGCGACGTCCGGGAAGCGCGCCTTGAGCGGGTAGCGCTGCCAGAAGAAGCCGCCCTGGCCGTTGAGCACGAAGATCACCGTCGCGGCGATGGCGAGCGCGACTGCGGCGAGGATGCCGATTTTCAACTGGGCGAACGCGAGGGAGCGGGTACGTGGCATGGCCTTCGTCCTACGACAGGAACGTCCGGAGGTAGTCGTCGTCCGAGGTGCGCAGCGCCTCGGCGTCGCCCTCGAACACGATCCGGCCGTCCTTCAGCATGATGAACTCGGCCTCGCGCACCTTCGCCTCGTCGGCCGGGACGATGCTGATGCGGCCGGCGTCGCGGCGCGCGGTGTGCGTGGCGATGTAGAACGCGTCGCGGAGCTGGTGCGTGACCATGATCGAGGAGACATCCTCGAGGTCGCGCAGCTTGATGATCTCGTCGTCCACCGTGGCCGCCGTGATCGGATCGAGTCCCGTCGTGGGCTCGTCGTAGAGCAGCAGGCGCGGCTTGGTCGTCATGGCTCGGGCGATCGCCACGCGGCGGCGCTGCCCCCCCGACAGCTCGGACGGCATGCGGTCGATGTACTCGGCGAGTCCGACGAACCCGAGTACCTCCTCGACGCGGGCGCGCACCTCGTCGAGCGGCCTGCGCGTCTGCTCGTACAGCTTGTAGCCGACGTTCTCCGCCACCGTGAGCGAGTCGAACAGCGCGCCCTCCTGGAACACCATCCCCATCTGGTCGCGGAGCGGCATCATCTGCTCTTCGGTCAGGGACTCGACGCGGTGACCGTTGACCCACACGACGCCCGAGTCGGGCTTGAGCAGGCCGAGCAGAACCTTCAAAATCGTGCTCTTGCCCGACCCGCTCGCTCCGAGCAGCAGCTTGGTATGCCCCCTCAGGAGCGTGAAGGTGATGCCCGACAGGACCTCGGCCTCGTCGAAGGACAGGCGCACGCGGTCGAACAGGACCACGGGCGCGCCGGGCCCGAACGCCTCCTCCAGCGTCACGCTGCACTCGTCGATTGTGCGTTGATCCATCGCCGCCCCGTTCCGTCCCGCCCCTAGTAGAAGAGGAACACCATCAGTTTGGTCAGGAAGAAGTCCACGGCCAGGACGGCCACCGAGGCCCTGACGACGGCGCGCGTGGTCGCGCGGCCGACGCCCTGCGTCCCCCCGCTGACATTGAGCCCCACGTGGCAGGCGATGGTGACGATCACGAACCCCAGGAAGAAGGGCTTGGTCAGGCCCACCCACGGATCCTGCCAGAACAGCCCCTCGGTCACCGAGGCCCAGTAGACGCCCGAGGCAATGCCCATCTGGAAGCGCGCGATCACCCACCCGCCGGCGACGCCCACGAAGTCGGCGATGACCGTGAGCACCGGCACCATGAAGAAGCCAGCCAGCACGCGCGGCACGACGAGCTTGCGCACCGGGTCGGTGCCGAGGGCGCGCAGGGCGCTGATCTGCTCGGTGACCTCCATCGACCCCAGCTCGGCGGCAATGCTCGACCCCACCCGCCCGGTGATCATCAGCGCGGTCAGGACCGGCCCCAGCTCGAGGATCATCGACGCGCCGACCAGCCGGCCGACCAGGGAGCTGGCGCCGAACTGGTCGAGGGTGATCCCCGACTGCAGCGCCAGGACGGCGCCCGTGAAGAACCCGGTCAGCAGCACGACGGTCAGCGAGCCCACGCCGATCTGTTCGAACTGCTCGACGACGTCGTGCAGGTAGAAGGGGCGGGTCACCGAGCCGCGGAGCGTCCGCCACACCAGCAGGACGTAGCCCTGCAGGTCGGCGAGCGTCGCCTTGGTCCACCGTTCGAGCAGCGTCAGCACCTCACGCGCCTCCGGCCGCGGCCGCCAGGCCCATCCCGCGCCGCCTGACGTCCTTGAGCTGGTCGCGGAGACGCGCTGCGCGCTCGAACTCCAGGTTGGCCGCCGCCACCCGCATCTCGCGCTCCAGCCGCGCGACCTCGGCATCGAGTTCCGCCTGCGACCGCCAGGCGGGCGCCTCGTCCACCGCCGGCACGGCGGCGTAGTCGCGCTCGTACACGCTCGCCAGCACGTCGTCGATCTGCTTGACGATGGAGGCCGGCGTGATGCCGTGCTCCTGATTGTAGGCCTCCTGCGCGCGGCGCCGCCGGTCGGTCTCGGCGATCGCGCGCCGCATCGACTCGGTCATGACGTCCGCGTACATCAGCACCCGGCCGTTGATGTTCCGCGCCGCCCGCCCGGAGGTCTGGATGAGCGAACCGGCCGACCGGAGAAACCCCTCCTTGTCCGCGTCGAGGATCGCCACCAGCGACACCTCCGGCAGGTCGAGGCCTTCGCGGAGCAGGTTGATCCCGACCAGCACGTCGAACTCGCCGCGCCGCAGGTCGCGCAGGATCTCCACCCGCTCCAGCGTCTCGATGTCCGAGTGCAGGTACCGGACGCGGACGCCCAGCTCCTGGTAGTACGCCGTCAGGTCCTCGGCCATCCGCTTGGTCAGCGTCGTCACCAGCACCCGCTCGCGCGCCTCGGCCCGCGCGCGGATCTCGGCCAGCAGGTCGTCCACCTGGCCCTTCACCGGGCGGACCTCGATGGGCGGATCGGTGAGCCCGGTCGGCCGGATGATCTGCTCGACGACGACGCCGCCCGAGCGGCGCAGCTCGTAGGGCCCGGGGGTGGCCGACACGAACACGACCTGGTGCGTCCGGCTCTCCCACTCCTCGAAGTTCAGCGGCCGGTTGTCGAGCGCCGAGGGCAGGCGGAACCCGTAGTCAACCAGCACCTCCTTGCGCGACCGGTCGCCGTGGTACATCCCGCGGACCTGCGGCACCGTCTGGTGGCTCTCGTCCATGAACACCACGGCGTCGGGCGGCAGGTAGTCGAGCAGCGTCGGGGGCGGCTGGCCGGGCGCCCGGCCGGTGAGGTGCCGGGCGTAGTTCTCGATGCCGTGGCAGTACCCGATCTCGCGGATCATCTCGAGGTCGAACATCGTCCGCTGGTGCAGGCGCTGCGCCTCGAGCAGCTTGCCCGCTGCCTCCAGCTCGGCGCGGCGCTCCACCAGCTCGGCCTTGATCGACGCGATCGCCTGCCGGGTGCGCTCGCGCGGCGTGGCGAAGTGCGACTTGGGGTAGATCGCGATCCGGTCGTGCCGGCGCGACGTGCGACCGGTGAGCGGGTCGAAGACGACCAGTTCGTCCACCTCGTCGCCGAACAGGCCGATCCGCACCGCCTGCTCCTCGTACGACGGGTACACCTCGACGATGTCGCCCCGGACGCGGAAGGTGCCGCGTCCGAACTCGACGTCGTTGCGCTCGTACTGGATGTCCACCAGCTTGCGCAGGATCTGCTCGCGCTCGATCCGCTGCCCGATCTCGAGCGGCAGCATCATCCCGTAGTAGGCCTCGGGCGAACCCAGTCCGTAGATGCACGAGACGCTGGCCACGATCAGGACGTCGCGCCGCTCGAAGAGCGAGCGGGTGGCCGACAGGCGCATCCGGTCGATCTCCTCGTTGATCGTCGCTTCCTTCTCGATGTACGTGTCGCTGGCCGGGACGTAGGCCTCGGGCTGGTAGTAGTCGTAGTAGCTGACGAAGTACTCGACGGCGTTGTGCGGGAAGAACCGCCGGAACTCCTGGTAGAGCTGCGCGGCCAGCGTCTTGTTGTGCACCATCACGAGGGCGGGGCGGTTGGCCCGGGCCATCACCTGCGCCACCGTGAAGGTCTTGCCCGACCCGGTCACGCCGAGCAGGACCTGGTGCGTGTCGCCGCGTGCCAGCCCCTGTTCCAGCTCGGCGATGGCGCGGGCCTGGTCGCCGCGCAGCTCGAAGTCCGAAACGAGGGTGAAGCGATCGGGCACAGCCGTACGATCGGTACGCCAAAGGGCGCGGGATCACCAAGGGGCCGGCGGGAATCAGCCGCCCCGTCGCGGGTAGCGCAGGGCTTTAGCCCTGGGGACTTCGGGCTTTAGCCCTGCGGGGCGTCCTTGAGGCGGGCGTAATAGCCGGCGCGGGTCCGCAGGCGGGCCTCCTTCGGACCCGGGCGCGCCAGCTTGACGTCGACCGTGCGCCACGTCCCGTCGGCCCGCGGATTGGTCGAGACGTAGCCAAGGGTGTACTGGCCGGCGATCTCGGCCGCGACCCGCTCGTAGACGGCGTCCAGTTCCTTCAGGGAGGTCGGGAAGAACGCCTGGCCGCCCGTCAGCTCGGCCACCTGCTGCATCCGCAGCCGCGACTCCATGCGGTCGCCGGACCGCAGGTGCTCGAGGAAGCCGATCGCGTGGACGGTCACGTCCGAGGCCTTCACCAGGTCGAGCAGCTCGTTGAAGCGGATGTTGCTCGCGTTGTCGGAGCCGTCGGTGTAGAGGACGAGCACCTTGCGCCCCTCCTGGCCGGAGGCGCCGTCGAGGTAGACACCGGTCGCGTCCCAGAGGGCGGTGTACCCGTCGGCCCGGCGGGTGCGGATCCGCTCGACGAGCCGCGGGAACTCGGCCTGGCTGAAGCGCGCCACCCGGATCTCCGTGTCGAACTCCACCAGCGTGTAGTCCCGCGCCTCGTGAAGGGCGCCGAGGAACTTGATCGCCGCGCTCCTGGCGAAGGTCAGGTCGTCCTGCATCGAACCGCTGATGTCGAACACCACGCCCAGATGGAGCGCCGTCCGCAGCAGGTCCGACCCGTCCGCGTCCCCGGGCATGAAGTACAGGAGGGACTGCCGCTTCCCGTCCTCGTACAGCTCGAAGTCCTCGGCCGTCAGGCCGGTGATCACGCTGTTCCTGCCGTCCACCACGGTGACGCCGAAGGTGACGAGGTCCACGCCGCTCCGGAACACCGTCTGCGGACCCTGCGACGCGGACACGATGGCGCCGGCAGCCGCCAGCGCGACGATCAGCCCTGGTCTCACCTGCCCCCCCCGGGTTGCCCTCCTACATTAACCGTTCCCGGCCGGCCGGCACCCCAAAAACGGACCGGGCGCGTATAATAGGCGGTTGCGGCGATGGATTCCCCACACTCGGGACCGTGCGCGCCCTGGGCCTGTCGATGAAGTGCCTCGTCGTCTGCCAGACCGAGCTCGTGGCCCGCATGCTGGAGACGGCGCTCCTGCCGGGCTTCCCGGTCCAGTTCCTGATCGAGAACCGCACCCTCGCGCGCCGCCTGCACGACAGCGGCCTCGACGTGCTGGCCGGCGACCCGCGCCGCACCGACACCTACCTCAAGGTCGACCTGACGCCGTCCACCTGCGTGCTGCTCGAGGACAGCGGCCGCCCCGGCCTCAAGCGCACCCTCGCGGCCATCCGCGACGCCGGCGGGACGCTGGTCTACCTGCTGGCCACCAACGCCGCCGCCGCCCGGCGCGAGGACGAGGTCCGCGGCGCCTTCCCCGAGGTCACTTACCTGTCGCTGGCCGAGCTGTTCGGCGGACCGCTCGTCACCCAGGTCGGCCGATCGCTCACCCGCGCCCGGGTCCAGCAGTACCAGCGCTACTTCGCCGACGCCGACCGGGTCCTGATCCTGCTGCACAACGATCCCGACCCGGACGCCATGGCCAGCGGCCTGGCGCTCCGGAACATCCTCCGCCGCACCAAGGCCACGGCGATCCTCGGCACCCTGCAGGGCGTGACCCGCCCCGAGAACCTGCGGATGGCGAACATGCTCGACATCCAGGTCGAGTCGATGACGCCCGCCTCGCTCGCCGAGTTCGACCGCGTGGCGATGGTCGACGTGCAGCCGCATTACTTCGGCGAGATGCTCGACCACGCCGACCTGGTCATCGACCATCATCCGCCGCAGCCGGGCTACAGCGCGGTGTTCCGCGACATCCGCCCGGAGTACGGCTCGACCTCCACGATCCTGACCGAGCACCTGCGCGCGGTGGACGTGAACATCTCCGAGCGGACGGCGACCGCCCTGCTCTACGCGATCAAGTCGGACACCCTGTTCTTCAACCGCCAGGCCACGCGCGAGGACCTCGAAGCGTTCTCGTTCCTCTACTCGCTCGCCGACGCGACGCTCATCCGCAAGATGGAGGGCTCTGAGATCACCCTCGAGCGGCTGCAGCACGTCGTGAAGGCGCTCGAGGCCGGCCGCCTCGACCAGCAGGTCTTCTGCTCGTTCATGGGCCAGACGCCCCGCGAGGACCTCATCGCCTACATCGCCGACTTCTTCCTCGAGCTCGAGGACGTCAAGTGGACGATCGTCGCCGGCGTCGTGAACCAGATGCTGGTGATGTCGGTCCGCAACCTCGGCTACACGAGGAACGCCGGCGAGTTCGTCCGGAAGTACTTCGCGGAGATCGGGAACGCCGGCGGCCACCGCTCGATGGCGAAAGCCGTCATCCCGCTCGACGAGTTCCGGGCGAGGTTCAAAGTGGACGACGCGCGGGGCATCGTGGACCGGGTGCACGACCTGGCGGTGCAGTTCCTCCGGGAGCACCAGACGCCCGAACGGCGCAAGGACAAGGAGACCGTCAAGGGCTGACGGCGTTCACGCGAGCGCCTGGTCGAGGTCGGCGACCAGGTCCTCCTCGTCCTCCAGCCCCACCGACAGCCGCACCATCCCCGCCGTGACCCCCGCGCGCTCCAGATCCTCGTCGCTGTAGTTCCAGTGCGACGTCAGCACCGGGCAGGCTCGCCAGGCTGTCCACGCTGCCGAGGCTGGTGGCGCGCCTGATGAGCCCGAGGCGGTCGAACAGCCGCGAGGCCCCCTCCAGCCCGCCCTCCACCTCGAAGCAGACCATGCCCCCGAAGCCTTCCATCTGGGACCGGGCGACGTCGTGGTCCGGGTGCGTGGGCAGGCCCGGGTAGTAGACGCGCGCCACGCGGGCGTGCCCTTCGAGGAACCGGGCGACGGCCAGCGCGCTCTGGTTGTGGCGCGCCATGCGCACCGGCAGCGTCTTGAGGCCGCGCGCCAGGTTGTAGGCCGCCTGCGGGTCGAGCACGCCGCCGAGGAACCGCCGCACCAGGTCGAGCCGCTCGATCAGGGCGGCGCCGCCGCTGACCGCGCCCCCGGTCACGTCCGAGTGGCCGTTGAGGTACTTGGTCGCGCTCTGCATCGCGAGGTCGACGCCGAGCGCCAGCGGCTGCTGGTTGATGGGGCTCGCGAACGTATTGTCGAGCACCGACACGACGCCCCGGGCCCGGCACGCCGCGGCGATGCGCCGCACGTCCACGCACCGCAGCGTCGGGTTGATCGGCGATTCGACCCAGCACACCCGCGTCCGATCCGATATCAGGCGCCCCGGGTCAGCCAACTCCGCGAGGGTGGCGAATCGCACGGCCACGCCGAAGCGCCGCACCACGTCGTTGACCAGGTGGAACGTGCCGCCGTAGAGAGCGGCGCTGCAGAGGAGCTCGTCCCCGGGATTGAGCAGCCCGAGCAGGATCGTCGAGGCGGCCGCCATGCCGGACGCGAAAACCAGGGCCGCCTCCGCGCCGTCGAGGACCGCGAGCTTCTGCTCGGTGACGACGACGGTTGGGTTCCTGTAGCGCGAGTAGAGGTATTTCTCCACCCGCCCCTCCTGGTAGCGCCGCACCTCGTCGGCCGACTCGAACAGGAAGGTCGTCGTCTCGTAGATCGGGACGTTGACCGGATCGGCAATCGGGTGGCCGGTCCTCGCCCCGGTGGATCAGCTCGGTCGACAGTCCGCGTCGTGCCATCGTCATCCCCCGGTCGCGCCGCGGCCCGACGCCGCGACATCCTCGAGCCGCTCCCCGCCGGCCCCGACCACCGGGTCGATGAACTGGCGGTAGGCGTCCTCGTAGCCGCGGTCCATGAGCTCGCTCAGCGAGACGCGCCGGTCGGACCGCTCGTCGTCACACCCGCCCAGGTCGAGGGGGCCGACCGGGTTGTAGGCGGGCCGGATCAGGAAGGTGGCCCGAAATCCCCGGTCCCTGGCCAGCACCCCGCGCATCGAGGCGGTTTCGGCCCCGGCGAGGAACTCGCCCAGCCGCCCGCGCCAGTCGCCGCGGGCCTCGCGGAGGCGGTGCGGCCCCTCCACCTCGGGAAACGCCGACACGACGATGACCTGCTCGATCCCCGCGGCCGGCAGCTCGTCGAGCAGACGGTCGGCCGCGCCCGGCCGCTCGGCCGCCCGATGCCGCTCGCCGCACCAGAAGCTCTCGGCC
Organism: uncultured Acidobacteriota bacterium; assembly: GCA_963813585.1. Taxonomy (GTDB): domain Bacteria; phylum Acidobacteriota; class Vicinamibacteria; order Vicinamibacterales; family Fen-181; genus JARKSS01. Next base: position 2,950,063 of record CAWEZL010000001.1, on the reverse strand, counting down.
GGGAAGCGGAGCGTCCCGACCTCCGTGCCCAGCGGCAGCCGCAGGGCGGCGTCGAGCACATCGGTGACGTGGTCCCGCGCGACCCCGGCCAGGTCGAACAGCTCCGACACCGGCCGCCCCCCGGCGGGCCGCTCGGCCGGCCGGAAGAGCTCACGCCGGTAACGCTCGGCCACCAGCGCGAAGACGAAGTCGCGCCGCATGTCCAGGTCGTGGACCGTCAGCAACAGCTCGCGGAACCCGGGCTGACCCAGGTTCTCGCGCAGCAACTCGGCGTACGTCCGCGACAGGGCCGGCGGCGGCGGCTGGCGAGCTCCCGCCGCGCCTCCCAGCAGCCGCCAGAGCGAGGCGGTGAAGGCCGAAACGGCCGGCCCCGCCGACAAGGGCGCGCCCGCCAGGCGCCACCAGATCGGCGAACGGTCGCGTCGGCCGCGCCGGTCGAACAGCAGCGCGAAGGCGGCCAGTAGCGCGAGCACCGCAACCAGGGCGGCCATCGCGAGGACGAGCGCCCGCGGCAGCAGGGTGGGGAGGAAGGCGGGGTCGAAGATGCGGGCGGCCAGCGCCGCGTGCGCCTCGGCCAGGACCCCACCCTGGCCGCTGCCGGCCACGCCGAGCAGGAAACCCACCGGGTAGACGAGGAGGCCGAGCAGCAGCGCCGCGAACGGCACCACCGCCACGGCGGCCGCGACTGTCAGCCCCCACGCGGCCGCCCGCAGCGCCGGGCGAACGCGGTAGAAGCCCGCCACGCGGCGGTCGCGCCAAAGGCCGTCGCGGTCCCACAGCCGCGCGCCGCCGTCGATGGCCGCGACGAGCGCCGAGGCGACGCCCATGCCGGTACCGGCGACGAGGTCGATCTTGACGCCCGCTTCCTCGAACGCGCGGAGGACGCCGGCGTGATAGGCCCCGGCCGTTCCGCTGCCCGTCAGGACGAGCGCGGTTCTCAGCCGGGGCGAGTAGGTGTCTCGTGGGGCGCCGGGTGCAGGTGCGGTCACGACCGACGGATCATATCGCGTCGTGGATGGTCGTGAGCCTGACGATTTCGAAGTGCCGCTCGCCGCTCGGGGTCTTCACGACGACCTCGTCGCCCGGCTCCTTGTTCAGCAGCGCCCGGCCGATCGGCGAACTGGGAGAGATGAGCCGCTTCGAGGCGTCTGCCTCCTCGGGCATGACGAGGCGGTACTCGACCGCCTCGCGGCCGTCCTCGCTGAGCTGGACGATCGAGCCGAGCCCCACCTTGTCGAGGGGCAGCTTGTCGAGGTTCAGCAGCGACAGCTCGCCGACGCGCTTCTTCAGCATCCCGATGCGGGCCTCGACCAGCCGCTGGCGCTCCTTCGCGGCCTGGTACTCCGCATTCTCGCTGAGGTCGCCGAGCTCGCGGGCGCGCTTGATCTCCTTCGGCAACTCCATCCGTAGCTCGCGCTCGAGCCGCTGAATCTCGTCCTCGAACCGCTTGACCAGGGTGTCCTTGATCGTCATCGGCCGCGCCCGCTCCTTCGCCCCCGGATCAACGAAAAAACGCTAGGGTTTCGAGCGATCTTAGCACAGTCTGCTATGCTGGTCGGCGTCGGCCCCGCCGCCATGCGACACCTCGCCAGCCGCCATCACCCGCTCGTCGCCGCCTGCCGCGCGATCGCGCGCGGCAAGGACGAGGGCGCGCGCCTGCTGCTCGACGGCCTGCACCTGCTGGACGAGGCGCTGAAGAGCGGCATCGTCGGTCGAGACCGCGGTCGTCGGCGACGGGCTCGCCGACACCGGCGAAGGCGCGCGGGTCCTGGACGCCCTCGCCCGCGCCGGCATCGAGACCCTCACCGCCGCGCGCGCCGTCATCGAGGCGATGAGTCCCGTCTCCACCCCCTCGGGCATCGTCGCCATCGCCGCCCGGCCGGCCACGAGCCTGTCCCGCGCCCTGCGGCGGGCACCCGCAGCTGGTGCTGGTGGCGGGTGGACGTGCAGGACCCCGGCAACGTCGGCGCGATCGTGCGCGCGGCCGAGGCCGGGCGGCGCGACCGGGGCGATCTTCTGCGGCGCGAGCGCCGACCCGTTCGGGTGGAAGGCGCTTCGCGGGTCGATGGGCAGCGCCTTCCGGCTGCCCCTCGCCAGGCGCCCTCGCTCGGCGAGGCGGTCGCGGCGGCGCGGGCCGCGGGGCTGCGGATCGTGGCCACCGTCGCCCGGGACGGCGACCCGCTCTTCGAGGCCGACTTCACGGCGCCGACCGCCTTCCTGCTCGGGGGTCGAGGGCCCGGGGCTCGCCGCGGACGCCGTCGCCGCCGCCGATGTGGCCGTCTCCATCCCGATGCGCGTCGCCCGTCGAGTCACTCAACGTCGCCGTGGCGGCGGCGCTGCTCGTGTACGAGGCGCGCCGGCAGCGGGCCGGCGCGGGGCCGCGCGCCCCGCGCGCCGCGAGGAGCGCCCCTTGAGCGGCCAACTGTTCGACGACGAGCCCGCGGCCAGCCCAGGAGGACGCGGCGTGAGGCCGCCCCTCGCCGACCGCATGCGGCCGCGCACGCTTCGACGAACTGGTCGGGCAGGAGGACCTGCTCGCGCCGGGCCGGCCGCTGCGCGTGGCGATCGAGCGCGACCTGCTGCAGTCGATCATCCTCTGGGGCCCCCCGGGCACCGGCAAGACGACCCTCGCCCGCCTCATCGCGCAGGTCACCCGCGCGCACTTCATCTCCTTCAGCGCCGTGCTGGCGGGGATCAAGGAGATCAAGGCGGTGATGGCCGAGGCCGAGCAGGCGCGGCGACAGCTCGGGCGGCGGACGATCCTGTTCGTCGACGAGATCCACCGCTTCAACAAGGCGCAGCAGGACGCCTTCCTGCCCCGCGTCGAGGCCGGCGACATCGTCCTGATCGGGGCGACCACCGAGAACCCGTCGTTCGAGGTGAACTCGGCGCTGCTGTCGCGGTCGCAGGTGTTCGTGCTGAAGGCCGCTGGACCGCGAGGCGATCGCAGAGCATCCTGCATCGGGCGCTCTCGGACGCGGAGCGCGGTCTCGGCGGCGAGGCGGTGGACGTGGACGAGGACGCGCTCGAGGCGATCGCGCGTCTCGCCAACGGCGACGCGCGGATGGCGCTGAACCTGCTCGAATCGACGGCCACCGCGGCGCCGCTCGACCCCGCCTCCGGCCGGAGGCGGGTCGACCGTCGCCTTCGTCGAGCAGGCCGTCCAGCGCAGCGCGCTCCTCTACGACAAGGCGGGCGAGGAGCACTACAACCTCATCTCCGCGCTGCACAAGTCGATGCGCAACAGCGACCCGGACGCCGCCGTCTACTGGCTGGCGCGGATGCTCGAGGCGGGCGAGGACCCGCTGTACGTCGCCCGCCGCCTGGTCCGGTTCGCCTCGGAGGACGTCGGCAATCGCCGACCCGCAGGCCCTGTCGGTCGCCGTCGCGGCGAAGGACGCCGTGCACTTCATCGGCATGCCCGAGGGCAACACCGCGCTGGCGCAGGCGGTCATCTACCTGGCCACCGCGCCCAAGAGCAACGCGGTCTACGCGGCCTACCAGCGGAGCCTCGGACGCGCCCTGAAGGACGAGGCCGAACCGGTCCCGCTGCACCTGCGGAACGCGCCGACCCGGCTGATGAAGGAGCTCGACTACGGGAAGGGCTACCGCTACGCGCACGACGAGGCGGACGCGGTCGCCGGGATGGACTGCCTGCCGGGTCGCCTGCAGGGCCGCAAGTTCTACCGGCCGACCGATCGCGGGTTTCGAGAAGGAAATTCAAGCGCCGCCTCGACGCCTGGGAAGCGATCAAGGCGAAGCGAAAGGAGGAGCCTGGTCGTGGCTAGGCTGGTGGCCTATTGCGGCGCGGCCGCCGGCGGCGCCGTCACCGCCACCACCGGCGCGTCCAGCGGCGGCGTGGCCTGGTGCAGCGTCGGCACCTTCCGGAACATCTCCTGGCGCAGCGGCAGGATGAACGAGAAGCGGTAATCCCCCTGCATCCGGCCGATCGGAATCCCCACCAGCTCGCCCTTCTGATTGAGCACGCCGCCGCCCGACACGCCCGGGTGCCCGTCGGTCAGGCAGGTCACGAGGCCGTTCGGCGTTCGCTGGCCGACGTAGCCGGTGCTGAGGATGATCCCCTTCGAGTAGTCGTTGCCGAGCCGGAAGATCGGATCGGCGAAGTCGTAGGAGAAGCCCAGGTTCACGTGCAGCGGCGGCAGGTTGACGGGCCTCGGCACCCGCAGGACCGCCCAGTCGCCCGGGTCCACCTCGACGCGCGCGTTCCCGGCGTCCACGACCGTCGCGAGAACGTCCTTCCGGTTGATCCGCAGCTTCACCGACACGATCCGCCGGCCGTCGTCCTCGCCGGAATGAAGCGCCACGACGGCGTGCTTCACGGTCACGAAGTACCCGTTGCCGAGGTAACCGGCGGTCCCGTAGTTGCTGCGGCCATTGTTGTCGTACGCGTACAGCTCGACGAAGCTGTTGCGGCGATCGCGCAGCAGCCGAACGGGAAGCAGGCCCATCTCGGCCTGGAGCTGGCGCTTGATCTCCTCGACCACGACCGCCTGCGCCACGGCCGGCTGCTGCTCGGCGCCGAGGCCGCTGGTACCCGACGGACGGACCTGTTCCTGTTTCAGCTGACGGGAAATCTCCCCCATCTCGCGTTCGAGGCTGGCGATCTGCCGGTCGCGGCTGGCAAGCTGGCGCTCGGCTCCCTGGCGGGCCATGTACGTCCCGAGCGTGAACAGGAGGAGGGCGGCCACCACCGCTCCCAGAATGTCGAACAGGTTACGTCGGACGAACATCCGGCTCTCCGGTCCGCGGCCGTTGACTCAGGCGGGTTTGGCGGCCCTTCGGCCGCCGGCTCCTCCAAGTTCGGCAGCTAAATCACCCCAGGCGGGGCTTACAGCTTTGCCACACCGGCGCCGCGCGCCGGGCAACCCTTTCGCTTGGAATGGATGAGGTAAGTCTCGGACAGCAGGCGACTTACGAACCCCACTGTAAGCGGGGTGCCGGTGGGGTGTCAAACTGAGCCGTATGGCATGGGCGGGTCTCGGCCCGGAGTCGACTAGATTCTCTGGAAGTTCTTCTCCACTTCCCTCCTCGTCAGCCTCAGCATGACGGGGCGGCCGTGGGGGCAGATCGACGAGTAGGCGGTCTGCCGAAGCTCGTCCAGGATGTGCGCCATCTTCTCGTAGGTCAGCGGGCAGTTCGCTTTCACGGCGGCGTGACACGCGGTGAGGGCGGCGATCCGCTGGAGCGCCTCCCCCACGCGCGCCCCCTGGTCGATCCCCTCCAGGTCGTCCGCCAGCGCCCGGAGGGCCGCCACGCTCTCGTCGGGCGTGAGCAGGGCCGGCACCGCCGACACCCGCACGCTGCGCCCGCCGAAGCCCGACAGCTCGAAGCCGAAGCGGTCGAGCTCGGCCTGGCGACCGAGCAGCACCTCGCACGCGCCGGCCGACAGGTCGAGCACCAGGGGCTCGAGGAGCCGCTGGCTCTCGAGCCGCCCCGCGGTCAGCCGCTGCATGACCCGCTCGAACAGCACCCGCTCGTGCGCGACGTGCTGGTCGATGATGGACACCCCCTCGTCGTCGACCGCGATGATGAACGTGTCGCGGAACTGGCCGAGCGGGATGAGCGGGCGCAGGCCCCAGGCGGCGTCGGGCGGCTGCGGGGCCGGCACGCCTCCTGGCGCGAACGGAGCGGCCGCGGACGAGGCCTGGTCGGTGGTGTCGCGGGCGGACGGTATCCAGCGGCTCGGAAAGACGCCGGCGATCAAGCCTGGAAACGATTGGGACGCCGGCCCGGGCGCAAACGCGGGCGGCGGCTGCAGCTGCAGTTCGGGGGCGGCCGTCTGCCCCAGCGCGGCGGCGATCGCGCGCTTCACCACCTCGTGCACGGTCGACTGGTTGCGGAAGCGGACCTCGGCCTTGGTCGGATGGACGTTCACGTCCACCTCGTCCGGCCGCATCTCGACGAACAGGTGGACCTCGGGGCTGCGCTCCTTCACCGTGGCCACGCTGTAGGCGTCGACGATGGCGTGGGCGATCGTGCGGTCCTTCACGATGCGGCGGTTGACGAACACGTTCTGCGGCCCGCGCTTCGGGCCCTGCTCGGTCAGCGACGCCACCAGGCCCACCACCGAGATCCCGGCGGCCTCCTTCGAGACCTCCACCAGGTCGGCGCGGTCGCCGTAGATCTGGAAGAACCGGTCGCGACGCGTCTGCACCGGCGGGCACTGGATCAGCGTGCGGCTGCCGCTCACCAGCGTGAACCCGGTCGCGGGATACGCCAGCGCCAGCTGCGAGGCCATGCGCGAGACTTGGGCGGTCTCGGCGGCGTCGGCCTTGAGGAACTTCCGGCGCGCGGGCAGGTTGTAGAAGAGGTCGGCGACCTCGACCGAGGTCCCGAGCGGGACGGCCACGTCATGGATCGAGGCGACGGTCCCGGCGTTGACGCGGATCTCGGTGCCGGCGTTGGCGCCGGCGGCCCGCGTCCGGAGGGCGAAGTGCGACACCGACGCGATCGCCGGCAGCGCTTCGCCCCTGAAGCCGTGCGTGAGGATCGCCGCCAGGTCCTCGGCGCAGGCGATCTTGCTGGTCGCGTGGCGGGCGATCGCCAGCTCCGCGTCCCCGGGCGACATCCCCTCGCCGTCGTCCTCGACCCGGATGAGCCGCTTGCCGCCCTGCTCGATCGCGATGGAGATGCGGCCGGCCCCCGCGTCGATCGCGTTCTCGACGAGTTCCTTGACGACCGAGGCCGGGCGCTCCACCACCTCGCCGGCGGCGATCTGGTTGGCGAGGTCGGGTGGAAGGCGGTGGATCCTGCCCATGGAGTGCGTCCAGACAGAAAAACGGGCACGGGAGACGCCCGGTCCCCCGTGCCCGCAATACTCGCACAGGCGCGACGCCTGTGCCACTAGCCACTGGCCACTGGCCACTGGCCACCACGAGCATCTCTAGTCCCCGACCTTCACCGCCATGGCCGCCTGCGCCGCCGCCAGCCGGGCCACCGGCACGCGGAAGGGCGAGCAGCTCACGTAGTTGAGGCCGACGCGCTGGAAGAAGTGGATCGACGCCGGGTCGCCGCCGTGCTCACCGCAGACGCCGAGCTTGAGGTCGGGCCTCGCCTCGCGGCCGGCCACCGCCGCCATCGACACCAGCAGGCCGACGCCGACCGTGTCGATGCTGGCAAACGGGTCGCCGTCGAGGATCCGCTTCTCCTGGTAGATCTTCAGGAACTTCCCGGCGTCGTCGCGCGAGAAGCCGAAGGTCATCTGGGTGAGGTCGTTGGTGCCGAACGAGAAGAACTGCGCCTCGCGCGCGATCTCCCCGGCCGTCACCGCCCCGCGCGGAACCTCGATCATCGTCCCGACGAGGTACTTGATCCTGATGCCCTGCTCCTTCATGACCTCCTGGGCCACGCGATCCACGATCGCCCTCTGGTGCTGGAACTCCTTCACGTGCCCGACCAGCGGGATCATGATCTCGGGAACGACCTTCAGCCCTTCCTTGTTCAACTGGCAGGCCGCCTCCATGATCGCCCGCGCCTGCATCTCGGTGATCTCCGGGTAGGTGATCCCGAGGCGGCAGCCGCGGTGCCCGAGCATCGGGTTGAACTCGTGCAGCTCCTCGACCCGGGCGAGCAGCGTGCGCTTCTCGTCGAGCACCTTGCCCTTCGAGCCCTTCGCCTCGAGCGTCGCGATCTCGACCATGAGGTCCTCGCGCTTGGGCAGGAACTCATGGAGCGGCGGGTCGATCGTGCGGACGGTGACGGGCGACCCGTGCATCCCCTTGAACACGCCGTAGAAGTCCTTGCGCTGCATCGGCAGCAGCTCGTTCACCGCGGCGCGGCGGTCGGCCTCGTTGTCCGCGAGGATCATGCGGCGGACGATCGGCAGCCGGTCCTCGGCGAAGAACATGTGCTCGGTGCGGCAGAGACCGATGCCGCGGGCCCCGAAGGCGTACGCGATCTCGGCCTGGTCGGGCAGGTCGGCGTTGGCGCGGATGCCCATCGTGCGCTTCTTGTCGGCCCACCCGAGCAGGCGCTCGAAGCGCTGGTAGATCTCCGAGGACTCGGTCTTCATCGTGCCGCTGATGACCTGCAGGATCTCGCTCGGCTTGGTCGCCACCTTCTCGACCTTCACCTCGCCGCTGAGGCCGTCGAACGCGATGTAGTCGCCCTCGCCCAGCGTGCGGCCGCCCAGCGTGACCTTCTTGTTGTCCTCGTCGACCCTCAGCCCGGACGCGCCGACGACGGCCGGCTTGCCCATCTGGCGGCCGACGACCGCAGCGTGCGACGTCATGCCGCCGGTGGCCGTCAGGATCCCCTGCGACACGAACATGCCGTGGATGTCGTCGGGCGCGGTCTCCTTGCGGACGAGCACGACCTTCTTCCCCTGGTCGGTCCACTTCACCGCCTCGTCAGCCGTGAAGACGACCTGGCCCGACGCCGCGCCCGGCGAGGCGGGCAGCCCCTGGGTCGCGACCGGGATGCTCTTCCACTCCTTCGGGTCGAAGACCGGGGCGAGCAGCTGCGACAGCGACGACGGGTCGACCAGCAGCAGCGCCTCCTCCGGCTTGAGCAGCTTCTCGGCCACCATGTCGGTGGCGATCACGACGGCCGCGTAGCCGGTGCGCTTGCCCGAGCGGGTCTGGAGCATGTAGAGCTTCTCGTTCTCGATCGTGAACTCGAAGTCCTGCACGTCCTTGTAGTGCTTCTCGAGGGCCGTGGTGTGTCGGCGCAGCTCGCGGTACGCCTGCGGCATCACGCCTTCGAGCTCGGTGATCGGCATCGGCGTCCGGATGCCGGCGACGACGTCCTCGCCCTGCGCGTTGATGAGGAACTCGCCGTAGAACTCCTTCTTGCCGGTCGCGGGGTTGCGGGTGAAGCCGACGCCCGTGGCCGAGCGGTCGCCGCTGTTGCCGAAGACCATCACCTGGACGTTCACCGCGGTGCCGATGTGGTCCGGGATCTCGTAGATGCGGCGATACTCCTTCGCGCGCGGGTTGTTCCACGAGCGGAACACGGCGTCGCGGGCGCCGCGCAGCTGCACCATCGGGTCGGCCGGGAAGGAGCGGCCGGTCTTCTCCTGGACCACCTTCTTGTAGCGAGCCACCACCTCGCGCAGCGCGCCCTCGTCGAGGTCGGTGTCGAGCCTGGCGCCGCGCCCGTGCTTGACGGCGTCGAACTCCTTCTCGAACTCCTCCTTCGGGATCTCGAGGACGACGTTGCCGAACATCTGCATGAAGCGGCGGTAGCTGTCGTAGGCGAATCGGCCGTTGCCGGTGCGCGCCTTCAGCCCCTCGACCGTCTCGTCGTTCAGCCCGAGGTTGAGGATCGTGTCCATCATGCCGGGCATCGAGAACTTGGCGCCCGACCGGACCGAGACGAGCAGCGGGTTCTCGACCGACCCGAACTGCTGCCCCGCGACCTTCGCCAGCTTGGCGAGGTTCGCTTCCATCTCGCGGTCCACCTCGACCGGCACCTTGCGGCCGCGCTCGTAGTAGAGGTTGCAGGCGGCCGTGGTGATGGTGAAGCCCGGGGGCACCGGGAGGCCCGCGTTGGTCATCTCGGCCAGCCCCGAGCCCTTGCCCCCGAGCAGGTCCTTCATCGTCCGGTTGCCGTCAGCCTTGCCGCCGCCGAAGAAATACACGTACTTCGTCGCCTTGCCCTGCGAGCGAACGCCCTTGGCGGCCGCCGGCCGTGCCGGTCGGGCGGTGGTCCTCGCCGTGCGCGTGCCTGCTGCCTGCCGCTTCGCCTTCACCATCTTCTTGGCCATCGCGTTGTGACTCCAGTCCAGACTGCGAATGAAAGAGCCGGATCAGCGATTCGGCTCGCTACGGGGAACAATCTCCGAGATGTCGGCCAGGTCGAGCATCAAGTCGTGCAGGCGCCAGACGAGCGACAACCGCTCGGCGCGGAGCCCCTCGTCCTCGACCATCACGAATACCTCGGTGAAGAAACGGTCCAGCGGCGCCCGGAACCCGGACGCCAGGCGGAAGGCCTCGAAGTACTCGCGCCGCGCCGCCGCCGCCCGGACGGCCTCGCCGCGGGCGTCGTACTCCTGCAGCAGCGCCCGCTCGGCCGGCTCGGTCAGGCGGCCCGTGGAGGGCGACGGGTCGCCCGGCAGTTCGCGGGCCAGGTTCTTCACGCGCTTGAAGGCCACGGCGAGCGCCTCGAACTCGGGAAGGGCGCGCACCTTTTGCAGCGCCTCGAGCCGCAGCCGGGCGTCGTACGGCCCGTCCACGAACCCCCGCCGCGCGCCGGCCACCGCGTTCACCTCGTCGTAGCCGAAGCCGCGCTGCTGGAAGAGGAACCGCAGGCGCTCCTCCAGGAACACGCCGCGCTCGCGCCGCTCCGTCTCGGTCTCGGCCGGCAGCGCCGGCTCGGCGCCCGGTCCGGCGCCGTACTCGGCCCGCGCCCGGTCGATGAGCGCGCCGAGGCCGACCGCGGCGTCGAGCCCGGTCAGCTCGCGCAGGTCCACCAGGATCTTCATGACGCCGTGCGCCTGCCGCCGCAGCCCCATCGGGTCCCGCGTGCCGGTCGGGCGCTCCCCTCCCGCGAACAGGCCGACGATCGTGTCCACCTTGTCGGCGAGGGCGAGGGCGGCCCACGGCACGGCGGCGGCGCCGAGGTCCGCGCGCGACGGCGGCGCGTCGGGCTCGACCGAGGCCGGCAGGTACTGGTGATAGATCGCGCGCCAGACCGCCTCGGGCAGCCCCTCCTCGCGCGCGTAGATCCCTCCCATGGTCCCCTGCAGCTCGGTCAACTCGCGGACCATGTCGGAGACCAGGTCGGTCTTGGCGAGGCGGCCCGCCAGTGCGGCCTCGGCGGCGCGGGCAGGCGACCCAAACGCCTCGGCCGCGATCCACCGCGCCAGCCGCTCGAGACGCTCCGCCTTGGCGCGGTAGCTCCCGAGGCGCTTGTGGAACAGCAGTGTTTCCAGGGCGGCCACGCGGGCCTCGAGGGGGATCGCGCGGTCGGCGTCGAGGAAGAAGCGCGCGTCGCGCAGCCGCGCCGTGAGCACCCGCTCGAAGTTGCGCGAGAGCGCCCGGGCGTTGTCGGCCTGGGTGTTGGTGACGGCGAGGAAGGCCGGCAGCAGCCGCCCCGCGGGATTCACCACCGGGAAGAAGTGCTGGTGGTGGATCATCGTCGTCGCCAGCACTTCCTCGGGGAGCGTGAGGAACTCGGGGGCGAACGTGCCCGCGATCACCGCCGGGTACTCCACCAGGTCGGGCACCTCTTCGAGCAGGCGGGACTGGGCGGCGGCGGCGGTGCTGACGCGCCCCCCGAGCCGCTGCGCGTGGGCGTCCAGCTCCCGCGCGATCTTGTCGTGGCGCTCGCCCCGGTCGAGGATCACGAAGTTCTCGAGCAGACGCGCGCGGTACTCCTCGAACGTGCGGACCTTGATGGCGCGGCCGGCGCGGCCCGTCGTGGCGAGGAACCGGTGCCCGTAGGTCACGGCCGCCGACCGGACCTCCTGCACCCCGCCCGACTGCGCCAGGTCGGTCCGGCGGATCGTGAACGGGACCACGCGGCCGCCGTAGAGGAACAAGATCCAGCGGATCGGCCGCCCGAAGAGCAGTTCGCCGCGGCCGTCGTCGAGCATCGCGTCCCAGCGCATCGAGCGGGGAAACGACAGCTCGCGCAGGACGGCCGGCAGCACGTCCGGCAGGACGTCCACGGCCGCCCGGCCCCGCTGCTGCCGCCGGAACGCCAGGTAGGTCCCCTTCGACGTCTCGACGCGCTCGAGCGCGGGCACCTCGACGCCGTGCTTCCGGGCGAATCCCGCGGCGGCCGGAGTCGGCTCGCCGTCCGGTCGGAAGGCCGAGGCGACGGCCGGGCCGGTGACCAGCTCTTCGAGGTCGCCCTGCCGCTCGGGGATTCGGCCCACGCGCGCCGTCAGGCGGCGCGGCGTGCTGTAGGTTTCCGGCGGGGCGTCGGCAGGCAGCCGCAGCGCCGCCAGGCGGGCGGCCAGCCGCTCGCCCAGCTGCCGGGTGAGCGCCGGCAGCCACGACGCCGGCAGTTCCTCGGTCCCGATCTCGATCAACAGCTCGCGGTCCACGCGGTCAGGCCTCCCCGTCCCCGGCTCCCTTGGCCGACGGCTCGCCGACGTACGCCTGCGCGACCCCCACGGCCAGTTGCCGGACCTTCAGGATGTAGGCGGTGCGCTCGGTGACGCCGACGCCGCCCGACGAGTCGAGCACGTTGAACAGGTGAGAGCACTTCAGGCACTGCTCGTAGGCGGGGAGAACCAGGTTCGACGCCAGCAACCGGCGGGCAAAGCCGTAGTGGCGTTCGAACAGCTCACGGTGGAGCGCGACGAACTCCTCCCGCGGCATGTCGAACTGCGCGAAGGCGTACTTCGACTGCTCGATCTCGTCGCGCAGCCGCACGTCGCCGTAGGTGACGCCCGGCGCCCACTGCAGGTCGTAGACGTTGTCCACCTTCTGCAGGAACATCGCGATCCGCTCGAGGCCGTACGTGATCTCCGCCGCGATTGGGGCGAGGTCGAGCCCGCCCATCTGCTGGAAGTAGGTGAACTGGGTGACCTCCAGGCCGTCGAGCATCACCTGCCACCCGATGCCCCACGCGCCGAGCGTGGGGCTCTCCCAGTTGTCCTCCTCGAACCGGATGTCGTGCTTGCGTGGCTCGATCCCGCAGGCCTCGAGGCTCTCCAGGTAGGTGCGCTGGACCTCGTCGGGGGCCGGCTTGAGGATGACCTGCAGCTGGTGGTGCTTGAAGAGGCGGTTCGGGTTCTCGCCGAAGCGGCCGTCGTCGGGGCGGCGCGACGGCTGGACGTAGGCGACGTTCCAGTGCCGCGGGCCGAGGACGCGCAGGAAGGTCTCGGCGTGCGAGGTCCCGGCGCCGACCTCGAGATCGATCGGCTGCTGAATCAGGCAGCCGCGGGAGGCCCAGAAGTCCGAGAGCTTGAGGATCAGGTTTTGAAACGTCACGCGTCGATCACTGCGCAGCCGGCGTCGTGCCGGGGAACACACCATTCAACCACAAAACACCGCCCAGGCGAATCACCGCCGCAGGTCGCGCAGCACCCGCACCGACCGCAGGTCCTTTTCGAGGTGCCGCGCGAGCAGCGCCCGGTGCACCGCCTCCAGCTCGCGCTCCACCGCCGGCGCCACGTCCTCGAGCGCGTTCGGGCTGGTGCGACCCCACGCGGCAAGCGCCCGCAGGGCGGGGGCCGAGATCCGCACGCCACCGCGCTCCCCCGCCTCGCCGGCGCACCCGCCACAGAAGAAGGCGTCGCCCCCCGGCTGCAGCCACGCCACCCCAGCGCGATCGTCGAGCGGCGCGCGGCACGCGCGGCACGCGAGGTGCGGCGGGTACACGCCCTGGAGGCGCAGCAGCCAGTACCTCGAAGTACCGTGCGAGGGCCCCGGTGGGCACGCCGGCGGCCAGCGCTTCCAGCGCGGACGCGCCCAGGCGGTACAGGCGCTCGTTGGGGTCGCCCTCGGGTGCCCACTCGTCGAGCAGCTCCGCGAAGTACTCCACGTGCGCGAGCGCATCGGGGCGGGTCGCGGCGAGGGGCGACAGCAGCGTCTCCGCGTAGCTCAGGCGCACCAGGTCGCGCTGCTCGCGCTCGTAGTAGCCGACGCCGACCCGGGTCAGGGGCTCGAGCGCCGCCGCGAACCGCGAGCGCGGCCGGCGCGCGCCGTTCGCCACGCCGCGCTTCTTGCCGCGGTCGCGTGTCAGGAACACGACGATGCGATCCGACTCGGCCAGCTTGTAGGTCCGGAGGACCAGCGCCTCGCTCTTGTACAAGGGCATCGCGACGCGCCCAAACACGCTACTTTATCATAGCGAGCCGTCAGCCTTCGCGGCCCGGCACGCCGAGTTGGTCGAGCAGGCGGCCGTCCTCGCGCCAGTCCGCGCGCACCTTCACCCGCAAGTCGAGGAACACGCGCGCGTCGAAGAATCGCTCGAGATCGAGCCGCGCCGCGGTGCCGATCCGCTTGATCGCTTCTCCGCCGCGGCCGATGAGAATCGGCTTCTGGGACTCGCGCTCGACGAGGATCGAGCAGTAGAGGCGCATCAGCCCGCGCTCGTCCGCCTCCTCGAAGCGGTCGACCACGACCGCCGTCGAGAACGGCAGCTCGGCGTGCGTCGACTCGAGCACCTTCTCGCGCACCGTCTCGGCGACGAAGAAGCGCTCGGGGTGGTCGGTGAGGTAGTCGGTGGGATAGAGGGGCTCCCCCTCGGGCAGCAGGTCGATCAGGACCCGCTCGAGCCGGTCCACGTTCTCGCCGGTCGCGGCCGACACGGGGACGATCTCGGCGAATGCCCGGCGGCCCCGCCACGCGTCGATGAGCGGCAGGAGCGAGGGCCGCGGCACCAGGTCCACCTTGTTCAGGACCAGCACCACGGGGACGCCGACCGCCGCCAGCGGCCCCAGGACGTGGCCCTCGCCGCGGCCCGCCCGCCGGTCGGTCGCCTCGGCCAGCACCGCCACGACGTCCGCCTGACGGATGGTGTCGACCGCCGCGTCCACCATCCGGACGTTCATCCGGTGGGTCGGCCGGTGGATGCCGGGCGTGTCGAGGAAGACAACCTGGGCGCCCGGGTAGTTGCGCACGCCGGCAATCCGGGTTCGCGTCGTCTGCGGCTTGTCGGAGACGATGGCGAGCTTGGTGCCGACGAGGCGGTTGAGGAGCGTGGACTTGCCGACGTTCGGCCGGCCGACCAGCGCCACGAAGCCGGCGCGCACCTACGCCTCCTCCGGCTCGACGCTCGCCTGCCGGCGGTGGATGCGGACCTTGTGGACGCGGCGGCGCTCCGCCTCCAGCACCTCCACCGAGAGGCCGTCCACGTCGAACCGCTCGCCCACCGTCGGCACCCGACCAAGGCTCGAGAGGATGAAGCCACCCACCGTCTCGAACCCCTCGCGCTCGATCTCCACGCCGAGGCGCTCGGCGACCTCGTCGATGTTCACCTTGGCGCTGAAGACGAAGACCCCGTTGCCCTCGTCGGTCATCGTCTCGGCTTCCTCGTCGTACTCGTCGCGGATCTCCCCGACGATCTCCTCGATCAGGTCCTCGAGGGTCACCAGGCCCGCGGTGCCGCCGTACTCGTCCACGACGATGGCGATCTGCACGCGCTGGCGCTGGAACTCGCGCAGCAGGTCGGACACGTTCTTCGTCTCGGGCACGAAGTACGCCGGGCGGAGCAGCCTGTCGATCGCGCGGGTCTCGTCGCCGGACAGCTGGATGAGGTCCTTGACGAAGACGACGCCGAGGATGTTGTCGAGGCTCTCCTTGAAGACCGGGATGCGCGAGTAGGTCTGCTCCTTCAGCAGGGCGCGCAGCTCCGCGAAGGTCGTCTCGGCGCGCACCGCGACGATGTCCGGCCGCGGCGTCATCACCTCGCGGACGAGGGTCGTGCCGAACTCGAAGATCGACTGGATCAGCCGCCGTTCGTCCTGCTCGATCAGCGCCTCGGGCTCCCCCGTCTCGTGGACGGTCTCGCCCGCCTCACGCGGCGGCTCCTCGCCGTTCGGGATCGCCGCGCCCGCCCGCTCGCGCCGCCCGTCGGCCAGCCGCGCGAGGCCCGCCACCAGCGGGTGGATGAAGCGCGCGGCGGCGGCGAAGGAGGGCAGCAGGGCGTCGAGGACGCCCTCGGTGTCGCGCCGCACGATCAGGATGGGAATCAGCTGTTCGCAGAAGACGAGGAGCGCGAGGCTGGCACCGATGACGATCGCCAGCCGCGAGGGGCCGTCGCCCAGGCCCGGCAGCCGGACCAGCAGCACGACGATCAACACGAGCGTGAGGCCGACGAGGACCCGGGCGGCCGTGAAGAAGGCGGCCGGGTCGTCGAGGTACCGGCCGAGCGCCTCGCCCCGCGCGCCGCCCCGCTCGACCTCGAGGCGGAACGACAGGCGCATCAGCGCGCCGAAAGCGGCCTCCACGGTACCGAGGTACACGAGCACGCAGGCGAGCAGGAACAGCAGCAGCGGGATCACAGCTCCCTCGCCCGCTCGATGACGCCGGGCGGCAGCCCGCCCCGGCGGCGCAGCCGCGTCTCGACGCGCGCCATCCGACCGCCGTCGCCGTGGTGGTCGTAGCCGAGCAGGTGCAGGAGGCCGTGCAGCGCGAGCACCCGCACCTCCGTGGCGTACCGAGTGCCCGGCGTCGCGGGCCTGACGCCCCGCGACGCCCGTCGCGATGACCACGTCGCCGAGCAGCCCGCTCGCCCGGGGCGCCCCAGGCGCGGCAGCGGCGGGGAACGACAGGACGTCGGTGGCGCGGTCGGTCCCCGCGAAGTCGCGATTGAGCCGCCGCATCACCCGGTCGGGAACCAGCGCGATCGACACGGCGCCGCGGGCGCGCGCGGGGGCCACCCGCCGCAGCCAGGCCGCCAGGCCGGGCGCGCGCGCCGGCCGTCCGGACTCATCCGTGATGGCAAGCTGAAGCCCCGGAGGTTGGTCTTCGTCGGGCATGGCGGTCGTCACGAGATGCGGCGCACGGCGGCGTTCCCGCTCGAGAACGCTTCGTACGCCTTCACGATCTGCTGTACCAGCTTGTGCCGGACGACGTCCCGATCGTCGAAGTGGACGAAGGAGATGCCGTCGATCGTCGAGACGACCTTCATCGCCTCGATCAGCCCCGACGTGTGGCCGGCCGGCAGGTCGATCTGCGTGATGTCCCCGGTGATCACCGCCTTCGAGCCGAAGCCGAGGCGGGTCAGGAACATCTTCATCTGCTCGGAGGTGGTGTTCTGCGCCTCGTCGAGGACCACGAAGGAGTCGTTGAGGGTGCGCCCGCGCATGAAGGCGAGCGGCGCGATCTCGATCGTCCCGCGCTCGAGCAGGCGCTCGACCCGCTCGACCTCGAGCATGTCGTAGAGCGCGTCGTAGAGCGGCCGCAGGTACGGGTTCACCTTCTCCTGGAGATCGCCTGGCAGGAAGCCGAGCTTCTCCCCCGCCTCGACCGCCGGGCGGGCGAGGATAATCCGGGCGACCTTCTTGGCCAGCAGGAAGGACACGGCCTGCGCCATCGCCAGGTAGGTCTTGCCGGTCCCGGCAGGCCCGATGCCGAACACGATGTCGTTCTGATCGATGAGGTCGAGATAGCGGCGCTGGTTGACCGACTTGGGAGCCACCTGCCGCCTGCCCGTCGCGCGTGGCGGCGCCCCCTTGAGGAAGTAGTCGCGCAGGTCCACGTCCTCGCGCTCGGCAACCAGCTGCGCGGCCGTCTTCACGTCGCCGTTGGCGAGCCGGTACCCCTCGCCCGCGAGCGCGGCAAGGCCTGAGACGAGGCGCCCCACCTTCCCGGCACCGGCGTCGTCCCCCTCCACCAGCAGGTCGTGGCCGTGGGTACGAATCGTGACGTTGAGGAGGGTTTCGAGAAACCTGAGGTTCTCGTCGTACGAGCCGAAGAGCGTTTCCATCCCCTCGTCGGGGACGACGATCTTTCTCATCGATGACCGCTAGGCGGTGCGCATCTCCTTTGATACGAGAGAGTTAGTGGTGGATTGTACCACCCGCCGGGTACCGGGTCAATCGACCAGCCGCGCCCCGCCCCCCTCGATCCGCAGACGCAGCTCGCGCAGCTGCCGGTCGTCCACGCCGGACGGGGCGCCGGTCATCAGGTCCATCGCGGCCGCCGTCTTCGGGAAGGCCATCACGTCGCGGATCGAGGGCTCCCCCGCCAGCAGGGCCACCATCCGGTCGAGGCCGAGCGCGATGCCGCCGTGCGGCGGGGTGCCGTAACGCAGCGCCTCGAGGAAGAAGCCGAAGCGTGTCCGGGCTTCCTCCTCGCCGAGGCCGATGGTGCGGAAGAGGCGAGCCTGCAGCCCGGCGTCGTGGATCCGGATGCTGCCGCCGCCAAGCTCGCTGCCGTTGAGCACCAGGTCGTACGCCTGGGCCCGGACGCGGGCCGGCTCCTGCTCGAGGAGCGGCTCGTCCTCCGGCACCGGCGAGGTGAACGGGTGGTGCATGGCCGCGAACCGGTGTTCGTCGGCGTCCCACTCGAGCAGCGGGAAGTCGGTCACCCAGGCGAAGGCGAACTCGTCCGGCTTCAGCAGCCCCTCGTCGCGGGCCACGGCGACCCTGAGCTGGCCCAGGGCCTTGGACACCGCGTCCGGTGCGCCAGCCGCCATCAGCAGCAGGTCGCCCTCCCCCGCCGCGGCCTCGGCCAGCGCCCGGCGCAGCGGTTCCTCCCCGGTGGCCTTGAGGGCCGGGCTCTTGAGGCCGTCGGGCCCGCTGCGCGCCCAGACGAGCATGCGCGCGCCGGCCTGCTTCGCCTGCTCGCCGAGACCGTCGAGCTGCTTGCGGCTGGACCGGGCCCCGCCCCGGACGACGAAGCCGCGGACCGCCCCCTGCGCCTCGAGCGCCTCGCGGAACGGCTGGAAGGGCGTCCCCCCGAACGCTGCCGACAGGTCGTGGATCTCCATCCCGCACCGCAGCTCCGGCTTGTCCGACCCGTAGCGGGCGATCGCCTCGGGGTAGGGGATGTGCCGGAACGGGACCGGGATCTCGCGTCCGATGACGGCGAGCACGTCCTGCATGAGGGGCTCGACGAGGGCGAACACCAGGTCGGGCCGCGCGAACGACATCTCGATGTCCACCTGCGTGAACTCGGGCTGGCGGTCGGCGCGCAGATCCTCGTCGCGGAAGCACTTCACGATCTGGAAGTAGCGATCGGTCCCGGCCACCATCAACAGCTGCTTGAAGAGCTGCGGGGACTGCGGCAGCGCGTAGAACGAGCCGGGGTGCACGCGGCTGGGCACCAGGTAGTCCCGGGCGCCCTCGGGGGTGGACTTGCCAAGCACCGGCGTCTCGATCTCCCAGAACCCCCGCGCGTCGAGCGACCGGCGCACGGCCATCGTCACCCGGTGGCGCAACGCGAGGTTTGCCTGGAGGGCGGGACGCCGGAGATCGAGGTAGCGGTAGCGAAGGCGCAGTTCCTCCGAAGCGCTCGGCTCCTCCGAGATCTGGAACGGGGGGACGGCCGCTTCGTTCAGTACCCGAAGCGCCGAGGCCTCGACCTCGATCCCGCCGGTCGCGATGCGGGGGTTCACGTCCCCGCGTGCACGCACCGTCCCCTGCACGCCGATCACGAACTCGGCCCGCAGGTGCTTGGCGGCCTCGAGGAAGGGCTGCCCTTCCTGTACCACGACCTGCGTCAGG
Source organism: uncultured Acidobacteriota bacterium (assembly GCA_963813585.1). GTDB lineage: Bacteria > Acidobacteriota > Vicinamibacteria > Vicinamibacterales > Fen-181 > JARKSS01. The sequence continues at coordinate 2,930,973 of CAWEZL010000001.1, read as the reverse complement.
CCCTCGCGGTCGCGGAGGTCGATGAAGACGAGCGACCCGAGGTCGCGAACGCGGTGCACCCATCCGAGCAGCGTCACCGCCTGGCCGACGTGCGCGGGGCGCAGCGCGCCGCAGGTGTGCGTGCGGGTCCAGTCGCCGAGCGATTCGGTCATCGGGTCCTCATCGGGTTGCCGCCGCCGCGCGGACGGTGCGCTCGCGTGCCACCAGCGCCACGGCCTCGCCGCGCGCCACCGGCTCCTGCGTCGAGGTGGCCATGCGCTTCACGGTGACCTGGTCGCGCGCCAGCTCGTCCTCGCCGAGGATGAGCACGAGCGGCGCGCCCAGCCGGCCGGCGCGCTTCATCTGCGACTTCAGCGTCCGCCCCTCGTAGTCCATCTGCGCGTTCAGGCCGGCCCGCCGCAGCTCTGCCAACAGCGCGATCGCCGCCCGGCGCGCGGGCTCGCCGAGCGCCGCGACGAAGGCGTCGGGCACGGGCGCGGTCACCGGCAGGCTGGCGGGCAGCGCGAGGACCAGCCGCTCGATCCCGGCGGCGAAACCGATCCCGACCCGGTCGGGCCCGCCGAGCTGCTTCACCAGCCCGTCGTACCGGCCGCCGCCGAGCACCGCGTTCTGCGCGCCGATGTCCCCCGCCAGCACCTCGAACGTGGTGCGGGTGTAATAGTCGAGGCCGCGCACGAGGCGGTGCGACACGCGGTACGGGATCCCGTAGACGTCCAGGTCGGCGCGCACGGCGTCGAAGTGCGCCCGGCAGGCGTCGCAGAGGTAGTCCAGGGTGTGGGGCAACCGGTCGATGATCGGCTGGTCGGCGGGCACCTTGCAGTCGAAGATCCGCAAGGGGTTGGTTTCCGCGCGCCGCCGGCAATCGCCGCACAGCTGCTCGACGTCCTGGCCGAGCGCCTCGATGAGCGCCGCGGTGAACGCCGTCCGGCACTCGGGGCAGCCGACCGAGTTGATGGCCAGCTCCACGTCCTCGATCCCGAGCGCGCGCACCAGCGCCCACGCGAGATCGATCACCTCGCCGTCCACCGAGGGGTCCTTCACCCCGAACACCTCGACGTCGAGCTGGTGGAACTGGCGGTACCGCCCCTTCTGCGGCCGCTCGTATCGGAACATCGGCCCGAGCGTGTACACCTTCGGCACGGCCATGGCCTGCTCGAGCGAGTGCTCGGCGTAGGCGCGCACGAGGCTCGGCGTCGCCTCGGGCCGGAGGGTGATCCGCTCGCCCCCCTTGTCGGTGAAGCTGTACATCTCCTTCTGGACGATGTCGGTGGTCTCGCCGGTGCCCTTGGCGAACAGTTCCTCGCGCTCGATGATCGGCGTCCGGATCTCGAAGTAGCCGTACTGCTCGAAGAGGCGCCGCGCGGTGGCCTCGACGAAGGCCCACCGCTCGGACTCGCCCGGCAGGATGTCCCTGGTGCCGCGAACCGCTGGAATCATGTGAGGACCGCCTGGTCGCGTTGTCGCCGCCTCGCGTCCGCCTCACCGCCGCAGCAGGGCCAGGAGCACCGTGAGGAGCACGCTCGCCAGCACCGCGGTGGTCAACGGGAAGTAGAAGGTCACGGGACCGCGCCGGAACACGAAGTCCCCGGGAAGCCGTCCGAGCGGCAGACCGGCGGTGATCGCCAGCCCGACGGCGGCGATCACCAGCCCGACGACGATCAGCAACTTCCCCATGGCGGGCGGATCAGCCCTGAGCCGGCTCGCCGGGCGACACCAGCTCCATCCCGCGGAAGAAGTACCCCATCTCGAAGGCGGCCGTCTCGGGGGCGTCGGACCCGTGCGTGGCGTTCTCGGTCATCGACCGGCCGAACTCGCGCCGCAGCGTGCCCTCGGCCGCCTTGGCCGGGTCGGTCGCCCCCATCAGGTCGCGCCAGCGCCGGATGGCGTCGGGAGCCTCGAGCGCGAGCACGACGATCGGGCCGGACGACATGAAGGCGAGGAGGCCGGGAAAGAAGGGCTTCCCGCGGTGCACCGCGTAGAAGCCGCCGGCCTCGGCCGGGCTCAAGCGCACCAGGCGCATGGCACGGATCTCGAAGCCGGCCTCTTCGATTCGAGCGAGGATTCGCCCGGTCAGCTGCCGCCCGACTGCGTCGGGCTTGATGATGGCCAGGGTGCGGTCCATGTTCGGGCGATTGTACACCACGGCAGCGGGGGGCCATGGGAGCAGGAACACCCGCCAACGACCTTCACCGCAGCTGCTCCATGATCGCCTCCAGCGCCTCGGGCCCCGGGCGCGTCTTCGCGGGCGGCAGGAAGGCCAGCGGCTCGTCCACCACGTTGAGCAACGACACGAAGTCGGGGCGCGAGGGTTCGACGTACAGCAACCCCGTCGCGTACTCGCCGCGCGCAGCCGACTCGTGCAGCACCCGCCGGGCGATGGCGCGATTGGTGGGGTCGTAGTCGCCAGCCAGCTTCTTCAGGAGCAGCCGCGACCCGTCGTGGAGCGTCACCGCCTGCACCTCGCCGGGACCGTAGTCGACGCTGATGTCCTCGAAAAACGGCACGAAGCTGATCTCGCCGAGCGGCTCGTCGTGATCCTTCACGTACGAGTAGCTCTTGGTCGACCCCTCGTGGTCATTGAAGGTCACGCAGGGCGAGATGATGTCGAGCATGGCGATGCCGCGGTGGGCGATCGCCCCCTTCAACAGAGAGCTCATCTGCTTCTTGTCGCCCGAGAACGTGCGGGCCACGAAGCTCGCTCCCAGCTCGATCGCGAGCGTGCAGAGGTCGATCGGAGGCAGGTCGTTCACCACCCCGCTCTTCAGGACCGACCCGAGGTCGGCCGTCGGCGACAGCTGACCCTTCGTCAGGCCGTAGCAGCCGTTGTTCTCGACGATGTAGATCATCGGCACGTTGCGCCGCATCAGGTGGACGAACTGGCCGATCCCGATCGCGCCGGTGTCGCCGTCGCCGCTCACGCCGATGGTTAGGAGCCCGCGGTTGGCCAGCATCGCCCCGGTGGCGACCGACGGCATCCGGCCGTGCACGGCGTTGAACCCGTGGGCGCTGCCGAGGAAGTAGGCGGGGCTCTTGCTCGAGCAGCCGATGCCCGACATCTTGACGACCCGGCTCGGGTCGATCCCCATCTCGTGGTACGCCTCGATGATGCGCTCGGAGATCGCGTTGTGCCCGCAACCGGCGCACAGCGTGCTCTTGCCGCCGCGGTAGGCGCCCGGCTCGAGACCGATCCGGTTCAGCTTCTTCCCCGCCTGGGCCGGTGCGTCCACGCTCATCGCCTGCCTCCCTGCCGTTCCTGCTCCAGCACCGCGGCGGTCACGGTCCGCGCGTCGAGCGGCAGCCCGTCGTAGTGCCGGACCGACCGCAGCCGGGGTGCCAGCGACGGGTCGAGGTCGAGCGTCAGCAGCCCCCTCATCTGCCCGTCGCGGTTCTGCTCCACCACGTACACCCGCTCGCACCGCCGCACGAACGCCTCCACCTCGGGGCCGAACGGGTACCCGCGCAGCCGCAGGTAGGCCGTCGGCAGCCCCGCCTCGTCCCGCAGCTGGTCGCGGCTCTCGGCGATCCCCCAGTGGCTCGTACCGAAGCCGATCAGTCCGACCTCGGCCCCGGCGTCCGCCTCGACGACGGCCGGGGGCACCAGGGCCCGCGCGGTCTCGAGCTTTCGAGCCAGCCGGTCGAGCGTCGCCGTGTAGTCGGTCGCGCGCTCGCTGTACTGACCCTTCTCGTTGTGGCCCGAGCCGCGGCAGAAGTACGCGGGCATGCCGTCGCCCGGCACGGTGCGCCACGGGATCGCGTCGCCGTCCACGTCGCGGTAGCGCTCCCATTCGCCCAGCCGCGCGAGCACCTCGGGCGTGAGGAGCTTGCCGCGATCCGGCGGCCGGCCGGGGTACGCGAACGGCTCGGACATCCAGACGTTCATCGCCAGGTCGAGGTCGCTCATCACGAACACGGGGGTCTGCAGGCGCTCGGCGAGATCGAAGGCCGCCATCGCCATCTCGTAGGCTTCGCCGACGGAGGCGGGCAGGAGCATCGGGTGCCGGGTGTCCCCGTGGGACAGGACGGCCGTCGAGAGAAGATCACCCTGCGCCGTGCGGGTGGGCAGCCCGGTGGACGGCCCGGCGCGCTGGATGTCGAAGATGACGGCCGGCACCTCGGCGAAGTAGCCGAGGCCGGTGAACTCGGACATGAGCGAGATGCCGGGCCCCGAGGTGGCGGTCATCGCGCGCGCGCCGGCCCAGCCGGCGCCGAGGGTCATCCCCAGGGCGCTCAGCTCGTCCTCGGCCTGGACGATGGCGAAGGTCGCCTTGCCGGTCTCCCGGTCCACGCGGTGGGCCCGCATGTACCCCGTCAGCGCCTCGCAGAGGCTCGAAGAGGGCGTGATCGGGTACCAGGTCACCACGGTGACGCCGGCCATCATGGCGCCGATCGCCGCGGCCGCGTTCCCGTCGATCAGGATCTGCCCGCGCGTCTGGTCCATCGGCTCCACGACGAACGGGTCGCGCTTCTCGAGGGTGGCGGCGTACTCGAACCCGGCGTCGAGCGCCGCCTCGTTCAGGGCGATCGCCTTGGCCTTCTTCCCCAGTTGGCGGGTGAGCGCGCGGCGCATCTCGGCGAGGTCGATGCCGAGCAGCCGCGCCAGCACCCCGTCGTAGATCATGTTCCGCACGAGCTTGCGCAGGCGGGCGTCGGGGCAGACCGCGGCGACGATCCGGTCGAACGGCACCGGGTAGTGCACGACGTCGTCGCGGACCGCCTCGAGCCGAAGCGGCGCGTCGTAGACGACCGCCGCGCCCGGCCGCAGGCTGGCGACGTCCTCGCGGGCCGTGTCGGGGTTCATCGCGACGAGGATGTCGGTCTCTTTGCGGCGGGCGACGTAGCCCTGCCGGCTCGCACGAATCGTGAACCACGTGGGCAGGCCGGCGATGTTCGAGGGGAAGAGGTTCTTGCCCGAGACGGGGATGCCGCTCTGGAAGATCGAGCGGAGCAGCACCAGGTTGGCCGTCTGGCTGCCGGAGCCGTTGACGGTGGCGACCTGGATGCTGAAGTCGTTGACGACGCGCGAGGCAGCCACAGCGGGAGCCGCCGCGGTCGCGGATTCTGGGGGCATGGGTCGATCGTAGCACGGCGGAACGGCGCCGATGCCCCCGCGAGCGAGGCCGCGCCCTACCGCGCGCCGAGCGCGTCGCGGACGGCCGCGCCGATCGCGGCCGGGCTCTTCACCACGCGCACCCCGGCGCGGCCGAGCGCGTCCATCTTCTCCGCCGCCGTCCCCTTGCCGCCCGAGATGATGGCGCCGGCGTGCCCCATGCGCCGGCCCGGCGGGGCCGTCTGGCCGGCGATGAAGCTGACGACCGGCTTGGGGAACTCGCGCGCGATGAAGGCGGCCGCTTCCTCCTCGGCCGCCCCGCCAATCTCCCCGATCATGACGACCGCGTCCGTCTCGGGGTCGTCGCGGAACAGGCGCAGGGCGTCCACGAAGCTGGTCCCGATGATCGGGTCGCCCCCGATCCCGATGCAGGTGCTCTGGCCGAAGCCGAGCGCCGTCGTCTGCTGGATCGCCTCGTAGGTGAGCGTCCCGCTGCGGGAGACGATGCCGATCCTCCCCTCGCGGCAGATGTGGCCGGGGATGATGCCGGCCTTGGCCTTGCCCGGCGAGATGAGGCCGGGGCAGTTCGGGCCCACCAGCCGCGTGCGCGTCCCGCGCAGGAAGGCCACGGCCCGCATCATGTCGAGCGTGGGGATGCCCTCGGTGATGCAGACGACGACGCCGAGCGCGGCGTCGGCCGCCTCCATGATGGTCTCGGCGCCGGCGGCGGCCGGCACGAAGATCAGCGAGGCGTTGGCACCGGTCGCGCGGACGGCCTCCGCCACGGTGTTGTAGATCGGCCACCCCTCGTGCGTGGTCCCCCCCTTGCCCGGGACCACGCCGCCGACGATGGTCGTACCGTAGTCGGCCGCCTGCCGCGCGTGGAACGTCCCCTCGCGGCCCGTGAGCCCCTGGACCAGCAGGCGCGTCGAACGATCGATCAGGACCGCCATCGGCTCACCGCCCTCCCGCCAGCGCGACCACCCCGCGCGCGGCCTCGTCCATGGTGTCGGCCGTGGTGAACGCCAGGCCGCTCTCGTGCAGCATCCGCTTGCCGATCTCGACGTTGGTGCCTTCCATCCGGATGACGATCGGCAGCTGCACGTCGAGGCTCCGCACCGCGGCGATCAAACCCTCCGCCAGGACGTCGCAGCGCAGGATGCCGCCGAAGATGTTGATCAGCACCGCCCGGACGTTCCGGTCCATGGTGAGGATGCGGAAGGCGTTCCGGATCTGCTCGGCATTGGCGCCGCCGCCGACGTCGAGGAAGTTGGCGGGCTCGCCCCCCGCCAGCTTGATGATGTCCATGGTCGCCATGGCGAGGCCCGCGCCGTTGACCATGCAGCCGATCGTGCCGTCGAGCCGGATGTAGTTCAGGGAGTACTTCGACGCCTCGACCTCGAGCGGCTCCTCCTCGTCCAGATCGCGGAGCGCCGCGAGGTCGGGGTGGCGGAACAGCGCGTTGTCGTCGAGGTTCATCTTGGCGTCGAGCGCCAGGAGGTCGCCGGCGGCGGTGATGACGAGGGGGTTGATCTCGACGAGCGACGCATCGGCCTCGATGAAGGTCCGGTAGACGGCGCTCATGAGCCCGGCCGCCTTGCGCACCGCCGGCCAGTCGAGGCCCAGCGCGAAGCCCAGGCGGCGCGCCTGGAACGGCGCGAGGCCCGTGCCCGGGTGCACGTGCTCCTTGAAGATCAGCTCGGGCGTCTCGGCCGCGACCTTCTCGATCTCCATCCCGCCGGCGGGGCTGACCATCAGCACGGGCCGCTCCGCGGCGCGATCGATGACGAGCCCGAGGTACAGCTCGCGCGCGATGGCGAGCCCCTCTTCCACCAGCACGCGCTTCACCACGCGCCCGTCGGGCCCGGTCTGGTGGGTCACGAGCCGCATGCCGAGGATCTCGCCCGCGAGCCGCCCGGCCTCCTCGGGCGTGCGGGCCAGCTTCACGCCGCCGCCCTTGCCCCGCCCCCCGGCGTGAATCTGCGCCTTCACGACGACGGTGCCGCCGAGCCGGCGCGCGGCCGCCGCCGCCTCGCCGGGAGACTGCACCACCTCTCCGCGCGGCACGGGCACGCCGCGCGCGGCGAGGATCGCCTTCGCCTGAAATTCGTGGATCTTCACAGGGGGTCATGCTAGCCACGCGGCGCCACGCTCGTCAAACGCTTTCACGTGCGCGGGCACCCTTCGACGGTTGCTCAGGGTGCCCCGAGCAAGGTCGAGGGGCACGGAGGCCCGCGCCCGCTGGACGGAGGCCGGCGCGAACTTGACAACGAGCGGGGCGCGGCCGCTAGAATGCGGACCGGGCGCACACACCGCACCTCTGGAGCACATCTCGATGGCCTCGCGCTGGAAGCCGCTGTCGTCGTCGGTCGCCGAGAAGTTCCTCATCGCCGTGACCGGGCTGGGGCTGCTGCTCTACCTGGTCGTCCACCTGGCGGGCAACCTGCTGCTCTTCCTCGGGCCCGAGCGGTTCAACGGCTACGCCCACGTGCTGATTTCGAACCCCCTGGTCGTGCCGGTCGAGATCGGCCTGCTGGCGATCTTCCTGGTGCACGTGTACAAGACGACCGTGATGTGGTGGCGGAACCGGGCCGCGCGGCCGCAGGACTACTACCTGAAGCGCTGGGCGGGCGGTCCGAGCCGCAAGTCGTGGGCCTCGACGACGATGATTTACAGTGGGGCGCTGACCGCCTTCTTCGTCGTCCTGCACGTGCGGTCGTTCAAGTACGGGCGGTACTACCCGGTGGCGGGGTCCGAGGTTCGCGACCTCCACCGCCTCGTGACGGAGTTTTTCCGGTCGCCGCTGAACGTCGTGTTCTACGAGGCGTGCCTGGTGTTCCTCGGGTTCCACCTGTGGCACGGCTTCGCGAGCGCCTTCGAGTCGCTCGGCGCGGACCGCCCCGGGTTCGCGCCCAGGCTTTTGCTGGCCAGCAAGGTGCTAGCGATCGTCGTCGCCGGCGGGTTCGTCGCCATCCCGCTCTGGGTGCACTTCTTCGGAGGCCGAGTATGACGCCGCCCGTGGCCGGCCCCGCTGCGCCGACCTCCCGCCTGGACGCCCGCATCCCCGGCGGCCCAATCGCCGAGAAGTGGGACCGGCACAAGTTCGAGCTGAAGCTGGTCAGCCCCGCGAACCGCCGGCGCTTCACGGTCATCGTCGTCGGCACCGGCCTGGCCGGCGGCGCGGCGGCGGCGACGCTCGGGGAGCTGGGCTACAACGTCCTGGACTTCTGCATCCAGGACAGCCCGCGGCGCGCCCACTCGATCGCGGCGCAGGGGGGAATCAACGCCGCCAAGAACTACCAGAACGACAGCGACAGCGTGCAACGCCTCTTCTACGACACCGTGAAGGGCGGAGACTACCGGGCGCGCGAGGCGAACGTGTTCCGCCTGGCGCAGTTGAGTGTCAGCATCATCGACCACTGCGTGGCCCAGGGCGTGCCCTTCGCGCGCGAATACGGCGGCCTGCTGGACAACCGCTCGTTCGGCGGCGCTCAGGTATCGCGCACCTTCTACGCCCGCGGGCAGACGGGCCAGCAGCTGCTGCTGGGCGCGTACCAGTCGCTGCTGCGGCAGGTGCAGGCGGGGACGGTGCGCATCCTCCCGCGGCGCGAGATGCTCGACCTGGTGGTCGTGGGCGGGCGCGCGCGCGGCATCCTCGCGCGCAACCTGGTCACCGGGGAGCTAGAGCGCTACGACGCGCACGCCGTGCTGCTCGCGACGGGCGGCTACGGCAACGTGTACTTCCTCTCGACCAACGCGGTCAACTCGAACGCGACCGCCATCTGGCGCGCCTACAAGCGCGGGGCCTGCTTCGCCAACCCCTGCTTCACGCAGATCCACCCGACCTGCATCCCGGTCTCGGGCGAGCACCAGTCGAAGCTCACGCTGATGAGCGAGAGCCTGCGCAACGACGGGCGCGTCTGGGTGCCGCGTCAGGCGGGCGACCGCCGCGCGCCGGCCGAGATCCCCGAGGCCGAGCGCGACTACTTCCTGGAGCGCCGCTACCCGGCGTTCGGCAACCTCGTCCCTCGCGACGTCGCCTCGCGGGCCGCCAAGCAGGTGTGCGACGAGGGGCGCGGCGTCGGGCCGACGGGGCTCTCGGTCTACCTCGACTTCGCCGACGCGATCGGCCGGCTCGGCGCGACGACGATCCGCGAGCGCTACGGCAACCTGTTCCAGATGTACGAGCGCATCACCGGAGAAGACCCGTACCGCGCGCCGATGCGGATCTACCCGGCCATCCACTACACGATGGGCGGCCTGTGGGTGGACTACGACCTCATGTCCACCGTCCCCGGCCTCTTCGTGGCGGGCGAGGCGAACTTCTCCGACCACGGCGCCAACCGCCTGGGGGCCAGCGCACTGATGCAGGGTCTGGCCGACGGCTACTTCATCGCGCCGACGACGCTCGCCGGCTACATCGCCGGGACGCCGCTCCCGAAGGTGAGCACGGACGCGCCCGAGTTCGAGGAGGCGCACCAGGCGGTCGCCGCGCGGGTCGAGCGGCTCCTCGCGGTGAAGGGACGCCGGACGCCGCGATCGTTCCACCGCGAGCTGGGCCAGCTGCTGTGGGACAAGGTGGGGATGGCGCGCAACGACGCCGGGCTGCGCGCGGCGCTCGCGCGCGTGCCGGAATTGCGCGACGAGTTCTGGCGCAGCGTCTCGGTGCCCGGCCGCGCCGGCGACGTCAACCAGGCGCTCGAGTACGCCGGCCGCGTGGCGGACTACCTGGAGTTCGCCGAGCTGCTGGCGCTCGACGCCCTCGAGCGCCGCGAGTCGTGCGGCGGCCACTTCCGCGAGGAGTACCAGACCCCCGAGAACGAGGCGCTGCGCAACGACGGGCAGTTCGCCCACGTCGCCGCGTGGGAGTACGCGGGGGACGGGCGGGCGCCGGTCCGCCACGTCGAGCCGCTCGAGTTCGAGTACGCGCAGCCCTCGCAGCGGAGCTACAAGTAGCCATGAAGATGACCCTCCTCGTCTGGCGGCAGGCGGGCCCCCGCGCCCCCGGGAAGATGGTGCCCTACGCGGTGGACGACGTGTCGCCCGACATGTCGTTCCTCGAGGTGCTCGACGTGGTCAACGAAGGCCTGATCGCGCGCGGCGAGGAGCCGATCGCCTTCGACTCGGACTGCCGGGAAGGGATCTGCGGGATGTGCAGCCTGGTGGTGAACGGCGTGCCGCACGGCCCCGAGCATGCGACCACCGTGTGCCAGCTCCACATGCGGCACTTCCGCGACGGCGAGACGATCACCGTCGAACCCTGGCGGGCCCGCGCGTTCCCGCCGCACAAGGACCTGATGGTGGACCGCGGCGCGCTCGACCGGATCATCGCCGCGGGCGGCTACGTGTCGGTGAACGTCGGCGGGGCGCCCGAGGCGAACTCGCTGCCGGTACCGCGCGAGGTCGCCGAGGCCGCGATGGACTCGGCGGCGTGCATCGGGTGCGGCGCGTGCGTCGCCGCGTGCAAGAACGCCTCCGCCGTCCTCTTCGTCGGGGCCAAGATCCGCCACCTCGCGCTCCTCCCCCAGGGCGAGCCCGAACGCGCGCGACGCGCCGCGGCGATGGTCGCGCAGATGGACGCCGAGGGCTTCGGCAACTGCTCCAACGAAGGGGAGTGCGAGGCCGTCTGCCCGAAGGAGATCCCCCTGCTGAACATCGCCAGGCTGCGGAGCGAGTACGCGCGGGCGATGTGGCGCGGGGGAAAGTAGGGCACCTCCCCGCGAAGACCATCCCGGCTTCCACAGAATCTGTTGAAAACCCTGTTGAAAAGCGCCCTCGGCCGGGCGCTTTTCCCCACGCTGGCAACCACTTCCTCCGCTTTGCACCACGGCAGGGCAGCCGTGCGCTTGCAAGCTCGTCCACCGGGCGATAAGATGCGCCCGCCCCCCGACGTGCACCTCGCGTCTCCCTTCCGCGCGTTCTTCGCCGCAACGGAGGTCCGATGGCCCAGACTCTCACCCACGACGTGCTGATTCTCGGGGCGGGCCTCGCCGGGCTGCGCGCGGCCGTGGAGATCTGCTCCCGGCTGGACGGTCGCGTGGACGTCGGCATCGTCTCCAAGGTGCAGTTGATGCGCGCGCACTCGGTGTGCGCCGAGGGCGGGACGGCGGCCGTCCTGCGGCAGGAGGAGGGCGACTCGATCGACCTCCATGCCTGGGACACGGTGAAGGGATCCGACTTCCTCGCCGACCAGGACGTCGTACGGCGCTTCGTCGCGGCCATCCCAGACGAGATCAGGCTCCTCGACCACTGGGGCATCCCGTGGACGCGCGACGAGCACGGCCGCATCGCCCAGCGCCCCTTCGGCGGCCACTCCTACCCTCGCGCGACGCTGGCGGCCGACAAGACCGGCTTCTTCGAGATGCAGACGCTGTACGACCAGCTGCTGCGCTACCGGAGTTTCACCCGGTACGACGAGTTCTTCGTCACCGATATCCTGGTGGAGGACGGCCGCTTCGCGGGGCTGCTCGGCATCCACGCCCTGAGCGGCGAGGAGGTCGTGCTGCGCGGGAAGGCGCTGCTCATCGCGACGGGAGGCGGGGGCACGCTCTACGGGTTCACCACCTACTCCGAGACGGTGACCGGCGACGGGATGGCGATGGCCTACCGTGCCGGCCTGCCGCTCGAGGACATGGAGTTCCTCCAGTTCCACCCGACCGGCCTCGTGCCGAGCGGCATCCTGATGACCGAGGCGTGCCGGGGCGAGGGCGGGTACCTGAAGAACGCCGCGGGCGAGCGCTTCATGCAGCGCTACGCGCCGAGCAAGATGGAGCTGGCGCCCCGCGACATGGTGTCGCGCGCCGAGCAGACCGAGCTGCTCGAGGGGCGCGGCATCCCGGGCCCCGACGGCCTGCCCTGCCTCCACCTCGACCTCACGCACCTGGGGGCCGAGCGGATCAACTCGCGCCTGCCCCTGATCCGCGAGGTCTGCATCAAGTTCATCGGCCTCGATCCGATCGAGGGGCCGATCCCGATCCGCCCGGTGGCGCACTACTCGATGGGCGGCATCGAGACCGACATCAATGGCCTGACGCGCGTGCCGGGGGTCTGGGCGGCCGGCGAGGCCGCCGCAGTCTCGCTGCACGGCGCGAACCGCCTCGGCTCGAATTCCACCGGCGAGTGCCTCGTGTGGGGCGGGATCACCGGGGCCGAGATCGCGCGCGCCCTGCCCGGGCTGCCGGCCTCCGCGGGGCCGTCCAACGCCCTGCTCGCCGCGCGCCGCGGCCACATCCGCGAGCTGCTCGAGCGGAAGGGAGACGAGAACCTGTACGCGCTGCGCCGCGAGCTGCGGATGATGATGGACCGCGACGTGGGCGTCTTCCGGACGCGCGAGGGTCTCGGCCACGGGCTCGACGTCGTCCGCGAGATCCGCCGGCGCGCCGCGCACGCTCCGGTCCCGGACAAGGGCTCGCTCTACAACTCGAACCTGTTCCACGCGCTCGAGCTCGAGAACCTGCTCGACCTCGCGGAGGTCACCATCGTCGGCGCCATCGCGCGCGAGGAGTCGCGCGGCGCGCATGCGCGGCGCGACTTCGCGACGCGGGACGACGAGCGCTGGCTGCGGCACACGCTCGCCTGGTACACCGGCGACGCCCCGCGCCTCGACTACAAGCCGGTCACGATCGACACGTGGAAGCCGGTGGAGCGGAAGTACTAGTCCTCCAGAGGATCACCATGATCGAGAGCAAGGGACGACCCAATCGCCTCGGGATCGTGGGTTGGCTGGGAGGAGGCCGGTGGGGCCTCGAGCGCTACCTCTACACGCTCCACCGGGTCACCGGCCTCGGGCTCCTGCTGTACTTCGTGCTGCACATCTTCGTCACCTCGTCGCGCGCCCTCGGCGTCGGCCTGGAGGCCAGGAAGGCGTGGTGGGACTGGGCGATGGGAAGCGTCAGCAGCGGGATTTTCGTGGTCGGCGAGTACCTCGTCTTCGCCGCGTTCGCCTTCCACGCCCTCAACGGAATCCGGTTGGCCCTCGTGGAGCTGGGCATCGCGATCGGACGGCCGATCGAGCCCGTCTACCCCTACCGCACCTCGGTCCACGAGCAGCGGCCGCTGGCCATCGGCGTCATGGTGCTCGCCGCCATCCTCGCGGTCGTCGGCGGCCTCGGCTTCTTGCACTAGGAGGGACACGTGCGCGATCAACGCTTGTGGACGTGGCACATCGGCGCCGGGGCCGTCATCCTGGTGCTCCTCGGACTCCACATGACGGTGATGCACCTCGACGCGTTCGTCAGGGTGGCCAACGCGACGACGGAGCCGCCAATCGCCTGGTCGAATGTCTTCGCCCGGGCGCGGAGCGCCTTCTTCCTGGTGTCGTACGTACTCCTGCTCGGCGCGGCGCTCTTCCACGGCCTCTACGGCCTGCGCAACATCGTGTTCGAGCTGCACCCGGGCGACGGCTTGAAGAAGGCCTTCAGCCGCCTCCTCGTGGTCGGCGGCCTGGTCCTGTTCCTGTTCGGCACGTGGGCGGCGTGGGAGAGTTACCAGTTCGCGCGGTTCAACGGGTAGCAGGCTGCCCTCAGGACGAGGAACGACGATGGCTGACATCACCACGCCGACCGAGGTGGTCTTCCGCATCCGCCGGTTCGACCCGACGACCGACACGGCTCCGCGCTGGGAGGACTATCGCCTGCCGTACACGAAGGGCATGACCGTCCTGGACGGCCTGAAAGCCGTCAAGGAATCGCAGTCCCCCACCCTGTCCTGGAGGTCGTCCTGCCGGATGGGCGTGTGCGGGTCGTGCGGCATGTTCATCAACGGACGGCCGCGCCTCGCCTGCAATACCCAGATCACCGAGCTGGGCGCCTCGCTGGTCACCGTGGCCCCGCTCCCCAACTTCAAGACGGTGCGCGACCTGGTGCCCGACCTGACGCCGATGTTCGAGGCGCACGCCGCCGTGCGCCCCTACATCCTCCGCGACGACCGGGCCGAGCAGGAGAGCCCGAGCGGGGAGTACTGGCAGTCGGTCCACCAGCTCGAGGAGTACCTCCAGTTCTCCTACTGCATCAAGTGCGGCTGCTGCATGGCCGCCTGCCCGACGTACGCCACCGACCCGCTCTATTCGGGCCCAATGCCGCTGGCGCAGGCGCACCGCTACAACGCCGACAGCCGCGACGGCGGGTTCAAGGCCCGCAAGGAAGTGCTCGCGGGCGAACAGGGACCCTGGAAGTGCCACTTCGCAGGTGAGTGCTCGCAGGTGTGCCCGAAAGGCGTGGACCCGGCCCGGGCCATCCAGCTGATGAAGCGCGCCCTCGTCCTCGACTACCTGCACCTGTGGAAGCAGCGGTGCCCCGCGAAGCTGGCCGCGGTGCCGGCCGGTTCGAAGCGGCGCGAGGGCATCCCCGAGGCGCCGGCGGCGACGATCGCGAAGACGGTGACGTAGCCGCTGGCCCCGTGCCGCTGGTCGTTGTACCATTCCACAGGCATGACTGCGGGCAAGGCGCTTGGGCTGCTGGCGGTCGTCGCGGCGGCCGGGAGTTGGCTCGCGTCGGGTGCGCTGACGCGGCGACCGGCGCCGTTTCCCGCGGACGAGCCATGGCCGGTCAGCCAAACCGAGGTCGGTCGGGCAACCGCGCGTCTCACCCTCGGCCTGAAGGCCCTGGCCTCGCCCTCACGTGCCGCCGCATACACGGCACCTGCTCGCAATCCGTTCTATTTCGACGCCTCGCGCCGTCCGCCCGTCCAGCCGGGAACGTCGGCCCGCCCCTCCTCGCCGGCGACGGGCACGCCCCCGGCGTCCGACACGCGCCCGGAGCGGCCGGCCATGCAGTTGGCCGGCATGGCAGAAGACCCGGGCCACCAAGGCCCCGTGCGTCGCGCCGTGATCGTGGCGGCGGGCGAGCTGTTCGTGGTGGGAAAGGGAGACCTCGTGCTGGGACGATTCCGGATCACGCGGATCGACGCCGAACTCGTCGAGCTCGAGGATCTCCAGGGTGGGCCGAGGACAATCCTTGCCCTGCGCTGATCCCCGATCCCTGATCCCCGATCCCTGATCTCTGTTCGCTACTCCCGCGGCAGCAGGCGGCCAACGACCGCGCCGGCGAGCCCGGGTAGGATCCAGGGGAAGCCGGCCGCGGCGAACGGGATGCGCCCGACCACCGCGTTGGCCGCGGTAATCGGCATGCCGGCGGCGGTGAACGCGTCGAGCAACCCGACCGCCAGTGCGGCGGTCACGGCCCCGGTGTAGACGCCGCGGTGATGCACGCCGGCCACCGTCAGCAGGATCAACACGATCACCACGGGGTACACGGTCACGAGCAGCGGCACCGCCACCCTCACGATGGTCGTCACGCCCACGATGGCGAAGACCGCGCTGAAGACGACGGTCGCCAGGCAGATCACCTTGTACCCCACCCTCCCCTTCGAGAGGCCGCTGAAGTAGTCGCCGACCGTGGCGGTGAGGCCAATCGACGTCGTCAGGCACGCCAAGGCGACCGCAAGGCCGAGCGCGATCTTCCCGGTCTCGCCGAGCAGCGCCTGCGAGATCGCCACCACCAGCTGCGTCCGCTCGATGCTCGCGGGGAAGCGCGTGCCGGCGGTCGCGCCGACGTACATCAGGCCGCCGTACACCAGCCCGAGCCCGACGGCCGCGATCACGCCGGCGAGCGAGGTCAGCCGGACCTGCTGGGCCGCGCCGCGGTACCCCTTGAACACCAGCGCCCCGATCACGATCTCGGCGAAGACGACCGACGCCATCGCGTCCATCGTCTGGTAGCCCTCGCGGAACCCGCGCGCGAAGGGGCGGTCGAGCCCCTGGTCCACCAGCGGGCCGAGCGGCGTGACGATCCCCTTGATGATGATCCAGGCAAGCGTGATGAGCAAGAACGGCGTCAGGATCTTGCCGATCTTGTCCACCACGGTGGACTTGTTGATCGAGAAGTAGAGGGTGACCCCGAAGTAGATCACCGAGAACGCCGCGGGGCTGAACCAGGGGGCGAGCGGCAGGACGCCCAGCTCGAAGGTCGTGGCCCCGGTGCGCGGGATCGCCAGCAGCGGGCCGATGGCGAGGATGATGACGATGCTCAGCACCCTGGCGAAGCGGGGCCCCACCCGGCCAGCCAGGTGCTCGACGCTCCCGCCCGCGCGGGCCGACGCGACGATGCCGAGCAGCGGCATGCCGATGCCGGTGATGAGGAAGCCGAGCAGGGCCCAGGTCCACGCCGTTCCGGCGGCCATGCCCATGAACGGCGGGAAGATCAGGTTGCCCGCGCCGAAGAACATCGCGAACAGCGCGACGCCCACCACCAGCACGTCGGTCGAGGTCTTGCGCATCAAGCGCCAAAGGGTACACCGCTTCAGCCGGTTTGCCTATGGCGCTGTGCTATGATTCGCCGTGCACCCCGGTTGCGGACCATCCGGCTTCGCGATCCCCTCTCCCGCCTGTCGCCTCGTCGTCATCCCCGCCCGATACCAGTCGAGCCGCCTGCCGGGCAAGCCGCTCGAGCCAATCGCGGGCCGGCCGATGATCCAGCACGTGTACGAGCGGTCGACGCGGGCGCGCCTGGTGGACGCGGTGGTGGTGGCGACCGACGACGAGCGGATCCGGATCGCGGTCGAGGGCTTCGGCGGCCGGGTGTGGCTGACGCGCCCCGATCACGCGACGGGGAGCGACCGGGTGGCGGAGGTCGTGGCCGGCCTCGCGTGCGACCTGGTGATCAACGTCCAGGGAGACGAGCCGCTCATCGAGCCCGCCGCGATTGACCAGGCGATCGAGCCGCTCGTGGCCGACCCGGCGCTGCAGATGACGACGCTCTGCCGCCGGATCGACGACCCGTCCGAGCTGGCCAGCCGGGACGTGGTGAAGGTGGTGCGCGACCTGCGCGGGAACGCGCTCTACTTCTCGCGGTCCCCGATCCCGTTCGCCCGGCAGCCCGGCGGCGGCCCGCTCGGCTGGAAGCACGTCGGCCTCTACGCCTACCGCCGCGACTTCCTGCTGCGGTTCACGCGACTCGCCGCCGGACCGCTCGAGCGGCTCGAGTCGCTCGAGCAGTTGCGGGCGCTCGAGCACGGCCACCTCATCCGGGTGGTGGAAACCACGTACGACTCCATCGGGGTGGACACCCCGGCGGATCTCGAGCGGGTCCGGCGCCTCGCGGCGTCCTGGGCCCGGGCAGGACTGTGATGCAGCACACGGACGGGCGGACGCCCAAGTACATCTTCGTGACGGGCGGCGTGGTGTCGTCGCTGGGCAAGGGACTGGCAGCGGCCTCGATCGGGGCGCTCCTCGAGGGGCACGGCTACCGCGTGACGCTGCAGAAGTTCGACCCGTACATCAACGTCGATCCCGGGACCATGAGCCCGTTCCAGCACGGCGAGGTTTATGTGACCGACGACGGGGCCGAGACCGACCTCGACCTCGGGCACTACGAGCGCTTCACGAGCACCGTCACGACGCGCGCCCACAACTGGACGACCGGCAAGATCTACCTGAGCGTGATCCAGAAAGAGCGGCGCGGCGATTACCTCGGGCGCACGGTGCAGGTGATCCCGCACATCACCAACGAGATCAAGGAGTGCCTGCGCGCCGTGGGGAAGGACGTCCACGTGGTCCTGGTCGAGATCGGCGGCACGGTCGGCGACATCGAGAGCCAGCCGTTCCTCGAGGCGATCCGCCAGTTCCGCCAGGACGTGGGGCGCGACAACACCCTGTACATCCACCTGACGCTGGTGCCCTACATCGGCACCGCCGGCGAGCTGAAGACCAAGCCCACGCAGCACAGCGTCCGCGACCTGCGCTCGATGGGCATCCAGCCCGACATCCTCCTCTGCCGGACCGACCGGTTCCTGCCGCAGGATATCAAGCGGAAGATCGCGCTCTTCTGCGACGTCAGCGAGGAGGCGGTCATCAGCTCCGTCGACGTCTCGTCGATCTACGAGGTCCCCCTCAGCTTCGCCGCCGAGGGCGTGGACGAGATCGTCCTCAAGTACCTCCGGCTGCCGCAGACCCAGCTGCACGTCGAGCAGTGGCAGCGGCTGGTCGATCGGATCAAACACCCGGCCGACGAGGTGACCATCCACGTCGTCGGCAAGTACGTCGAGTACGAGGACTCGTACAAGAGCCTCAACGAGGCGATGGTGCACGGCGGGTTCGCCCATGGGCTGAAGGTGAACTTCCAGTGGGTGGAGGCCGAGGCACTCGAGGAACCCGACGGCGAGCGCCTCCTCGACGGCGCCGACGGCATCCTGGTGCCGGGCGGCTTCGGCACGCGCGGGACGCGCGGCATGATGAAGGCCGCCGAGGTCGCCCGCACGCGCCAGGTGCCGTTCTTCGGCATCTGCTACGGCTTCCAGTGGGCGACGGTGGAGTTCGCACGGAACGTCTGCGGCCTCGAGGACGCCGATTCGACCGAGGTCAACGAGGGGACGCCCCACAAGGTCATCTACAAGCTGCGCGACCTGCTCGGGGTGGACGATTCTCGGGGGCACCATGCGGCTCGGGCAGTATCAGTGCGACCTGGCGCCCGGCTCGCTGGCCCACCGCGTCTACGGCACCGACGTCATCTTCGAGCGGCACCGCCACCGCTACGAGTTCAACCGCGCGTACGAGCCGGCGCTCGCGGAACACGGGCTGCTCATCTCGGGGCGGTCGCCCGACGGGAAGTTCGTCGAGATCGCCGAGCTGCCCGGCCACCCGTGGTTCATCGCCGTGCAGTTCCACCCCGAGTTCAAGTCGAAGCCGCTGCGCCCGCACCCGCTGTTCGCCGCGTTCATCGAGGCGAGCTACCATCACCGGCAGGAACGGCTGCAGGCCGCCGGCCTCGGGACGCCCGCCGGCCTGCAGCACGCGACCGAATAGCGGCCCGGCGCGGGCCGGCGGAGACGGGTCGCTGCAGGCGCCGCCGGGTGGCGTGAAGGCCATCACGTATAATGGCGGGCGTGAAGAGCGTTCCCATCGGCCCCATCCGCGTCGGCGGCGGCCCGCTGGCGCTCGTCGCGGGGCCGTGCGTGATCGAGAGCGAGGCCCACGCCATCGGGCTGGCCGAGCGGCTGCGGGACATCGCGGCCGCCCGCGGCGTCCCGTTCGTGTTCAAGGCCTCCTTCGACAAGGCGAACCGGACGTCGGTCACGGCCTTCCGGGGGCCGGGGCTCGACGAGGGCCTCCGGATCCTCGCGCGCCTCAAGCGCGAGGTGGGGGTGCCGGTCCTCACCGACATCCACGAGGCGTGGCAGGCGGCGCCGGCCGCCGAGGTCGCCGACGTCCTCCAGATCCCGGCGTTCCTCTGCCGCCAGACCGACCTCCTGCTGGCCGCGGGGCGCACCGGCCGGCCGGTCAACATCAAGAAGGGGCAGTTCCTGGCGCCGCACGACATGCGGCACGCGATGGCGAAGGTCGTGTCCACCGGGAACGAGCAGGTGATCGTCACCGAGCGCGGCACCTCGTTCGGCTACAACAACCTCGTGGTGGACGTGCGCGCCTTCCCGATGCTGCGCGACCTGGGCTGCCCCGTGATCTTCGACGTCACGCACAGCCTCCAGCTCCCGGGGGCGGGCGACGGCGTGACGGCCGGGCTCGCGGAGTACATCGAGCCGCTCGCCTCGGCCGGCGTCGCCGCCGGGGTGGACGGGGTCTTTCTCGAGGTGCACGAAGAGCCGTCGCGTGCCCGGAGCGATGCGCAGAACGCCCTGCGCCTCGACGCCCTCGATCGCCTCCTCGATCGCCTGCTGCGCATCGACGCCGTCGTCCGCGAGACGGCCGGGAGCACCCGTGGTCACCAGTGACGGGATGACGGGCCTCGAGCTGGCGCGCCGGGTCCTGCAAACCGAGGCCGCCGCGATCCTCGGCCTCGTAGACCGCCTGGACGAGCGGTTCGAGCGCGCCGTGACGCTGCTGCAGGAGTGCCGCGGCCGGGCGATCCTCACGGGCATGGGGAAGTCGGGCATCGTCTGCCGGAAGATCGCCGCCACGCTCGCCAGCACCGGCACGCCGGCCTTCTTCCTCCACCCGGCCGAGGCGATCCATGGCGACCTCGGCGTCCTGCAGTCCGACGACGTCGTGATGATGGTGTCGTACAGCGGCGAGACGGCCGAACTCGTCCGGCTGGTCGAGCTGATCCGCCGCATCGGCGCGCGCATCATCGCGATCACCGGCGGGCCGGCGTCCACGCTGGCGCAGGCGGCGGACATCGCGCTCGACTGCCACGTCGGCGAGGAGGCGTGCCCGTTGAACCTCGCCCCCACCGCCAGCACCACCGCGGCCCTCGCGCTCGGCGACGCGCTGGCCATGGCGATCTCCGTGCGCAAGGGGTTCCGCGAGGAGGACTTCGCCCACCTGCACCCGGGGGGCAAGCTGGGCCGGCGCCTCCTGCGCATCGACCACGTCATGCACCGGGGCGACCAGGTGCCGCTGGTGCGCCCCGATCAGCGCATGCTGGAGGCCGTTCGGGAGATGTCGCGCAAGGGGCTCGGCATGACGTGCGTCGGCGAGAACGACCGGCTCGCGGGCGTGATCACCGACGGCGACCTGCGTCGCCACATGGCGGCGGACCACTTCCTCGACCGGCCGGCCCGCGACGTGATGACGGCCGACCCCGCCACCGTAGCGCCCGCCATGCTCGCCGTCGAGGCGCTGGCGCTGATGGAGCGTCGCAAGATCACCTCGCTGGTGGTCGTCTCCGGGGACCGCCGGATCGAGGGCGTGGTGCAAATCCACGATTTGTGGCGGACCGGGATGTTCTGAGCCCTTTCCGGAGGACGCGTGCCGAGCGACGAGGCGACACTCCAGCACCAGGCGGCCCGCATCCGGCTGCTGCTGTTCGACGTGGACGGCGTGCTGACCGACGGCCGGATCCTCGTCCATCCGGACGGCACCGAGTCGAAGGCCTTCAGCATCCGCGACGGCGCAGGCATCGTCTGGGCGCATCGGGCCGGCCTGCGCACCGGTCTGCTCTCGGGGCGCCAGTCCGCGGCCACCGCGATCCGGGCCGCGCAGTTGGGGATCCCGATCGTGCGACACCAGCGGGGTGACAAGCTCGGGGTGTTCGAGGCCGTGCTGCGCGACGAGGGAATGGAGGCTGGGGCGGTCGCGTTCATGGGGGACGACCTGCTCGACCTGCCGGTGCTGCTGCGCGCGGGCCTCTCGGCGGCGCCGGCGGATGCCGACCCGGAGGTGTCGCGGCGAGTCGACTGGGTGAGCCGCTACCCCGGCGGGGGCGGGGCGGCGCGCGAGCTGGTCGAGCTGGTGCTCCGGGCGCAGGGCAAGTGGGACGAGGTGGTGGAAGGGTTCCTGGGCGGGGCGCGAGTATGAGCGAGTACCTCCCGATGCTCGTCGGCCTGGTCGCGCTCCTGGCCGGCCTGACGGTGGGCAAGGCCTGGGAGCGCTACAAGCTGCGCGACGGCCGCTGGTTCGACCGGCGCAAGGCGCGGCAGACGCCGCACTACATGCTGGGGCTGAACTTCCTGGGAGCGAACCAGCCCGACATGGCGATTGAGGAGCTGACCAAGGCCGCCGCCGCGGACAGCGACGCGCTCGAGGTCGACATGATCCTCGGGAACCTGTACCGCGAGAAGGGGCAGGTCGGCCGCGCCGTGCACGTGCACCAGGGGCTGCTGCAGCGCCCCAAGCTGACGCGCCTCGAGCACGCCTACTCGCTGCTGTGCCTCGGCCTCGACTTCAAGCGGGGCGGGTTCGTGGACCGGGCCCTCGAGGCGTTCAACGAGGTGCTGCGCCTCGACCCGAACAACGAGTACGCGCTCGTCAACCTGGAGAAGCTCTACGAAGAGCAGCACCAGTGGCAGGAGGCCTACCAGGTTCGCCAGCGGCTGGCCGGCCCGAAGGGGCCCGAGCCCGAGACGCGGCACGCGCAGATCCTCGCCTTCCTCGAGAACGAGCTGGGCGTCGAGGCCGTCAAGCACGACGACCTGAAGGGCGCCGCAGCCCGCTTCCGCGCGGCGATCGACCACGACCCGCGGACGGTGCCCGCCTACATCCACCTGGGCGACGTGTGACTACCGTCAGGGACAGCTATCCGAGGCCACCGAGGCCTGGGAGCGGCTCTTCGAAGTCGCGCCCGACCGCGCTTACCTCGCGTTCGACCGCCTCGAGCCCGTCTACGCCACGCTCGGCGCCCCGCAGCGGTTCGCCGAGCAGTGCCGCCGCCTGATTGCCGGGAACGCCCAGGACTGGCGGGCCCGCCGCGCGCTCGCCCAGCACCTGGAGGGCAAGGGGCAGGCCGGCGAGGCGCTCGGGCTGCTGCTCGAGGCGCTGGTGCACAACCCGCACAGCCTGAGCCTGCACCAGACCATCTGGCGGACGCTCCGGCGAATGGGGCTCGACCCCGCTCTCGTCGATCATTACGTCGAGCTGACCGGCCAGTCGGTTTTCTACGCCGACCCGCACGTGTGCGTGCGCTGCCGCTACCGCAGCACCGAGTTGCTCTGGCAGTGCCCGCACTGCCACGAGTGGAACACCTTCCTGGAAGAGCGGATTGAACCGGCCAAGGACGCCGAAGAGGCGGAAGGCTAGACCAGCAGCCGCGAGAGCGCCTCGACCTGGCGGTCGGTGTCCTCGTAGGAGAGGTCGGTGCGGATCACGTGGTCGGCCCTCGCGACCTTCTCCGCGATCGGCCACTGCGCGGCGAGCCTCGTCCGCGCGGCCGCCTCGTTCAGGCCGTCGCGCGCCATCACGCGGCGCACCTGCTCGGCGGGATCGCAGGCCACCACCACCACCAGGTCGAAGTCGCGCTCGTGCCCGGTCTCGAAGAGCAGCGGGATATCGGCCAGCGCGGCGCGCGCCCCCGCGGCGCGCTGAGCCCCCATCCAGCGCCCCACCCGCTCGTAGACCAGCGGGTGCAGGATGGCCTCGAGGTCGGCCCGGGCGGCCGCGTCGGCGAACACGACCCGCCCGAGCGCGCGGCGATCGATGGCGCCGGCCGGGTCGAGGATGCCTTCGCCGAACCGCCGCGCGATCCTGGCGGCCGCCTCCCCGGGCCCGAGCAGTTCGTGCACGACCGCGTCGGCGTCGATTGCCGGGATGCCCAGCGCCTCGAGCCGCGCGCGCACGTAGCTCTTGCCGGTCGCGATCCCTCCCGTGAGGCCGATACGTCGCATGGATGCCCTCGGGCGGCCTCGAGGGCCGCCCTCTACGACCGTCCTTCCGCCGCCTTCAGCGTGTTGGCCAGCAGCAGCGCGATGGTGAGCGGGCCGACACCGCCCGGCACGGGGGTCAGCGCGCCGGCGACCTCCCCCACCTCGGGGTGGACGTCGCCGACCAGCACCGACCCGCGCCGGTCGAAGTCGGCGAGCCGGGGGTGCCCGTCGGGGAAGAGGCGGCGCGCCTGCTGGCGGTCCTCCACGCGGTTCATGCCGACGTCGATCACCGTCGCCCCGGGCTTCACGAAGTCGCGGGTGACGAACCCCGCGCGCCCGATGGCGACGACCAGAATGTCGGCGGTCGCGGCCAGGGCTGGCAGGTCGGCCGTCCGCGAGTGGCAGATCGTCACGGTCGCGTGGCGGTGCAGCAGCAGCAGCGCCACCGGTTTGCCCACGATGTCGCTCCGGCCGATGACCACCGCGCGGCGGCCCGTGATCGTCGTCCCGGTCCGGTCGAGGAGTTCCAGGATCCCGAGGGGCGTGCAGGGCACGAGCGTCGGCCGCCCCTGCACCAGCCGCCCCACGTTGGCGGGGTGGAACCCGTCCACGTCCTTCGCGGGATCGACCTCGTCGAAGACGACCTGCTCGGCGTCCGGGCCGAGCGCGGCGGGCAGGGGCGACTGCACGAGGATCCCGTCGTGCTCGTCGCTCGCGTTCAGCCGCCGCACGACCGTGAGCAGCTCGTCGAGGCGGGCGTCCTCGGGCAGGCGCTCGAGGTCCGCCCGCAGGCCGGTCTCCCCCGCCGACTTCAGCTTGTTGCGCACGTACACCTCGGACCCGGGGTCGTGGCCGACCAGCACGATCCCCAGCCCCGGCGGACGGCCGTGCGAGGCCGTGAAGGCCTCCACCCTCGGCCGCAACTCGGTCCGGATCTCACGTGCGACGGCGATGCCGTCGAGCACTCTCGCGCGCATACGCTTCAGAGCATAACCGATCGCCGCATGGTAGTATGCCGCCGCGGCTGGCAGGGGAGGCACATGGCGACCAGAGGGGCCTTCAGCTCGAAGATCGGGTTCATCCTCGCGGGGGCGGGGTCGGCCATCGGCCTGGGGGCGATCTGGCGGTTCCCGTACATGACGGGGGCCAACGGCGGGGCGGTGTTCGTCCTCGTCTTCCTGGCGTGCTGCTTCTTGATCGGTGTGCCCGTCATGATCGCCGAGATCACCCTCGGCCGCCACACCGAACGGAACCCGGTGGGCACCTTCAACCTGCTGCACGGCGGCGGGCTGTGGAAGGCGGTGGGCGCGCTGTGCGTGCTCAGCGGCTTCATGATCTTCTCCTGGTACAGCGTCATCGCCGGGTGGGTGCTCGGCTACCTGTGGGAGGCGGCGCGGGGCACGTTCACCACGGCCCACTCGGCCGAGGAAGTGGGCCGCTTCTTCGCGGGTTACGTCAGCAACGTGCCGACGGTGCTGGCGTTGCACTTCCTGATCATCGCCGCGACGGCCGGGATCGTCCTGCAGGGCGTCAAGGAGGGGATCGAGCGGCTGTCGACGTGGCTGATGCCGGTCCTCCTCGTCCTGCTGGTCCTGCTGGCCATCCGCTCGGTCACGCTGCCGGGAGCCGGCGCCGGCCTCGAGTTCTACCTGAAGCCCGACTTCTCGAAGTTCAACGGCCGCATGCTGCTCGCGGCCATGGGCCAGGCCCTCTTCTCGCTCAGC
The DNA here is from genome assembly GCA_963813585.1 of uncultured Acidobacteriota bacterium. Taxonomy (GTDB): domain Bacteria; phylum Acidobacteriota; class Vicinamibacteria; order Vicinamibacterales; family Fen-181; genus JARKSS01. Next base: position 2,906,175 of record CAWEZL010000001.1, on the reverse strand, counting down.
ATCGGGATGGGGACGATGCTGACCTACGGGAGCTACCTGTCGAAGCGGGAGGACATCCCGGCGGCGGCGATGTGGATCACGTTCTTCGAGGTCCTCATCTCGATCATCGCCGGCTTCGCGGTGTTACCGGCCGTCTCGGCGATGGGCCAGAGCTTCACCGAGGGGCCGCGCCTGATCTTCGTCGTCCTGCCGTCGATCTTCGCGGCGATGCCCGGCGGATACCTGTTCGGGGTGGGGTTCTACGTCCTGGTGATCATCGCCGTCCTGACGTCCACGGTTTCGATCCTCGAGGTCCCCGTGGCGTACTTCGTGGACGAGCGCGGCTGGTCGCGGCCCGCGGCCACGCTCTTCGTGTCCGCCGTGGCGTTCCTGCTCGGTATCCCGGCGGCGCTGGCGTTCGGGGCGAGCGCCTTCTTCTCGAACCTCCCGGGGCTGCACACCGACTTCTTCACCGTGGTCAGCACCCTGTTCGGCGACATCTCGCTGTCGGTCGGGTGCTTCTTCATCGCCGTGTTCCTGGCGTGGGTCTGGGGCGTCCCGCAGGCACTGGCCGAGATCCGGGCGGGCGGGCGCACCTTCCGCCTCGCCCCGCTGTGGGCCTTCCTGATCCGCTATGTCGCCCCGATCTCGATCCTGCTCGTGTTCGCGAACGTGCTGATCGGGCTCTTCAGGGGCTAGAACAACGGGAACGACAGCAGCTTGAAGAACACGATGGCCGTGAGCGTGAAGGCCGGCAGCAGGATCACCGCCGCCCACCCCATGTAGCCGAAGAACGATGGCATCTTCACGTGCCGCTGCTCGGCGATGCTCCGCACCATGAAGTTCGGCGCGTTGCCGATGTAGGTGTTGGCCCCCATCAAGACCGCTCCGGCACTGACCGCCCCGAGGATCGCGGCCGAACTGCCGGCTTGCAGCGCCGCCGCGTGCCCCTCCCCCGTCACCCCCAGGGCCAGTTCGAGGAACACCAGGAACGTCGGGGCGTTGTCGAGGAACGACGAGAACAACCCGGTCACGTAGAAGAACTCGAGCGGCTGGTCCACGCCGAGCGCGGCGCCGCGCTTGTTGAGCAGGATGAGCGCGGGCATCATGGCCGCGAAGATGCCGGCGAAGACCGCGGCCACCTCGAGGATCGCGTGGAAGTTGAAGTGGTTGCGGTCGCGCGCCCGGCGCGCCTTCCGCGACCGGTGCGCGTAGAGCAGCGAGAGGCCGGCGGCCGCCGCCATGATCGCTTCGCGGTAGGGAGTCGCGACCGACGCCGCCACCGATCCCACAACCGCAGCCAGGAGGACGATGTTGAGGATGCCGATCACCCGGACGGCCTCCTCGTGCGCGACGTCCAGCCTCAGCGCCCCCGGCGGCTCCTTCGCGTAGTAATGGCGGTCGAGAGCGTAGTAGAGGGCCAGCAGCAGCACACCGAGGAACAGCCACAGCGGCAACAGCTTCATGAACCAGAAGAAGTCGATCCCGCGCAAGTAGCCGAGGAACAGCGGCGGGTCGCCGATCGGCGTCAGCAGGCCCCCGACGTTGCACACCAGGAAGATGAAGAAGATGACGGTGTGCGCCTTGAGCCGGCGCTCGCTGTTGGCCCTCAGCAGCGGGTAGATCAGCACCATCGCCGCCCCCGTCGTGCCCACCACGCTGGCCAGCACATACCCGATCGCGAGGAAGGCGGTGTTGACGCGCGGGGTGGCCTCGAGGTTGCCCGTCAGGTGCAGGCCGCCGGCCACGACGAACAACGCGGTCAGCAGCGCCAGGAACTGGAAGTACTCGAGCCCCGTGTGCAGCACGTGGGCCGGGTCATGCTGCCAGATGTAGAAGGCGACGGGGACGCCGAGCACAACTGAGACGAGGACCTTGTTCCGGTTGCTGTCCCAGAAGCCGCTCAGGACGGGCACGAGCGGGAAGATCGCGACCACCAGGAGGACCGCGGCGAACGGCACCACCCAGACCACCGGCGGCACGAAGCCTCCATCGGAGTGCGCCCCGGGATCGGCGGCGACGGGCCGGGTTTCCGCGGTCGCCACCTCGTGCCGGACCGCCGGGTCACCGCCGCGGCTCGCAAAGAACGGGGTGCGGCCGGCCAGGCCGAGCGCGAGCAGGATCAGGGCGGCGATGACGAAGAGAAGGCCAAGCCGCTGGTAGGGGATCGGAGCAGCGTGTGCGGTCATGTCACCCTGGCCGGCGCCGGGCCGGTGAAAGCGTCCGGCCAGTATAGCGCGGCGGCCGGAGCCGCCGCGCGCTATGACGCGCCGAGCAGCGCCAGCAGCACGCCGCCCGCCACGACGCTTGCCACCTGGCCGGCGGTGTTCGCGCCCATCGCGTGCATCAGCAGGAAGTTCTCGAAGTCCTCCTCGAGGCCGACGCGGTTGACCACGCGGGCGGCCATCGGGAAGGCGCTGATGCCCGCGGCGCCGAGCAGCGGGTTGAAGCGGCCGCCGCTGAACAGGTTGAGCCCCTTGGCGAACACCAGGCCGGCCGCCGTGTCGAGGCCGAACGCGAGGATGCCGAGCGCCCAGGATCTTCAGCGTGGACGACCGTCAGGAACGTCTCGGCCCTCATCGTCGAGCCCGACGGCGAGCCCGAGGAACAGCGTGACGACGTTGGCGATCTCCTTCGACGAGGCGCCGGTCAGCCGCTCGACCGCGCCCGACTCCTTCATCAGGTTGCCCAGCATCAGCATCCCGATGAGCGGCGTGGCCATCGGCACGAGCGTCCCGACGAGGACCGTGACGACGATCGGGAACAGCACGCGCGTTCGCTTGCTGATCGTCCGCTGGGTGTACGGCATGCGGATGGCCCGCTCGCGCCGGCTCGTCAGCCAGCGCATGATCGGCGGCTGGATGAGCGGGACGAGCGCCATGTAGCTGTAGGCGCAGACCGTGATCGGGCCCGAGCAGTTCGGGCGCCAGGCGGCTGCTCACGTAGATCGACGTCGGCCCGTCGATCGCGCCGATGATCCCGATCGAGGCGGCCTGGTTGAGCGTGAAGCCGAGGGCGAGCGCCAGCATCAGCGTGCCGAAGATGCCGAACTGCCCGGCCGCGCCGAGCAGCATCAGCCGCGGGTTCTCGAGCAGCGGCCCGAAGTCGGTCATCGCGCCGATGCCGATGAAGATCAGCAGCGGGAACAGCTCGTTGCCCGACGCCCATGTCGTAGAGGATGCGTCAGCATGCCGTCCGGGCCGGACCAGCGGCGAGAGCGGCAGGTTGGCGAGGATGGCGCCCGCGCCGATCGGCAGCAGCAGCATCGGCTCGTAGTCCTTCGCCACCGCCAGGTAGATGAGCAGGCCGCCGGCCGCCATCATCACCACGGCCCCGGGCGTCAGGTGCGAGAGGCCAGCCAGCAGCAGGCCGAGCGTGTCGGCGTCCCACCGCTCACGCCTCCTCGAAGGTCACGCAGCGCGTGACCGTAGCCGACGCTCTCGCCCGGCTGCGACGTGGACCGTCGGCGACGACGCCGTCGCGCGGCGACTTGATGGCGTTCACCATCTTCATCGCCTCGAGCTGGACGAGCACCTGCCCGGTCTTCACCGCGTCGCCGGCCTTCACCTCGACGGCGGTGATGGTCCCGGGCATCGGGGCCTTGAGCACGGGCCCCGGCGCCCCGGTCGGGCGCGGGCGGCAGCGGCGGCGGCGACGCCGGGACCAGCGGCGGCAGCGTCTCGGCGGCCGGCGGGCTTGAAGTGCGCAGCCGAGGGCGCGTCCGTCTGGCCGGGGCCCGGCCGGCGACGGCGGGCACGATCTTCGGGCGAGATCGACTCGTCTCGGTCACGTCCTCCGCGGCCGACAGCGTGACCTCGAGTTCCTGCCGCCCCTCCACCGTCACCGGAACTGCGTGGCGCTCACCTCCTGCACGTCGACGACGTGCGTGCGCCCGCCGACCTTGACCTGGTAGCGCCTCATGCGAATCTCCCCCGGGAGCCCAGCTCCGGTTCTGCCGCGTCCGGCCGGTCCCGACCCATCGGCTGGGCAGCGAGCCCGGCTCGTGCGTCCGCATCTCCGGCGCGGCCTGCTTCCGTCGCGCCATGCGGTGCGCGCGGCAGGCGATGACGACGGCGGCCAGCAGCTCGGGATCCAGCACCCCGCCGTCGGCGGCGCGGACGCGACGCCGCCCCCGGGGCCCCGGCGATCACGCCCGCGCTCGATCGAGCCGGCGTCCGAGGCGGGCTCGATCCAGCGCGTGACTGAGCGCGATCAATCCCCACAGCACGGCCAGGAGCAGGAACACCAGCCCCATGCCGTAGAGGTCAGCTCGAGTCCGATCCACATGCAATCACCTGCTCCCCCTACGTCCCTCGCCCCTGGCCCCTGGCCCCAGCTCCCTACATCGGGATGATGCCGTGCTTCTTCGGCGGGTTCTGCTGCACCTTGGTGCGCAGCACCTCGAGCGCGCGGACCAGGCGCGGCCGCGTCTCGCGCGGCTCGATCACCTCGTCGATCTGCCCGGTGTCGGCCGCCATGTACGGGTTCATGAACCGGTCCTGGTACTCCTCCACGAACTGCCCGCTCCAGCGCCGCGGGTCGTCGGCGGCCGCCAGTTCCTTGCGCCGCAGCACGCGCACGGCGCCGACGGCGCCCATCACCGCGATCTGCGCGCTCGGCCACGCGAAGGCGAGGTCGCTGCGCATCTGCTTCGAGCACATCGCGACGTAGGCGCCGCCCATCGCCTTGCGCGTGACGATCGTGATCTTCGGCACCGTCGCCTGGCAGAAGGCGTAGATGACCTTCGACCCGTGGCGGATGATGCCGTAGTGCTCCTGGTCGACGCCCGGCAGGTAGCCCGGCGTGTCGACGAACGTGACGATCGGCACGTTGAACGCGTCGCACGTGCTGACGAAGCGGGCGATCTTGTCGCTCGAGTCGATGTCGAGCGCGCCGGCCAGGTGCGTCGGCTGGTTGGCGACGATGCCGACCGAGTGACCATCCAGCCGGGCGAACCCGACGATCGCGTTGCGCGCGAAGTACGGGTGGAGTCTCGAGGAAGCTGTCGCGATCGAACACCGCGTCGATCACCTCGTGCATGTCGTACGGCTCGTTCTCGCGACGCCGGCACGAGCGTGTTGAGCGCTCGTCCATGCGGTCGGCGGCGTCGTGCGGCACGACCTGCGGCGGCGTCCTCGGTGTTGTTCTGCGGCAGGTACGACAGCAGCAGCTTCACCAGCTCGATGGCCTGCGGCTCGCTCTCGGCCAGCAGCTGGGCCACGCCGCTGCGGCTGTTGTGCACGACCGGGCCGCCGAGGTCCGTCCGCGCTCACCTGCTCGCCGGTCACCGCCTTGATGACCTCCGGCCCGGTGATGAACATGAAGCTGGTGTGCTGCGCCATGATCACGAAGTCGGTGAGCGCGGGCGAGTACACCGCGCCGCCGGCGCACGGCCCGAGGATCACCGAGATCTGCGGGATGACGCCGGAGGCGAGCACGTTGCGCGTGAACATCTCGCCGTAGGCGGCGAGGCTGCGCACGCCTTCCTGGATGCGGGCGCCGCCCGAGTCGTTCAGGCCGATGATCGGGATGCCGCTCTCCATCGCGAGGTCGTGCACGCGGCAGATCTTCTGCGACTGCACGACCGACAGCGACCCGCCGAGCACGGTGAAGTCGTGCGCGAACACCGCGACGCGCCGGCCGTTGATCTTCCCGAAGCCCGCCACGACGCCGTCGCCCGGGTAGCGCTGCGACGCCATGCCGAAGTCGGAGCAGTTGTGCGTGGCGAGCGCGCCGATCTCCTGGAACGACCCCTCGTCCAGCAGCAGCGCCAGCCGCTCGCGGGCCGTCAGCTTCCCGCGCTTGTGCTGCTCGTCGATGCGCTTCGGCCCGCCGCCGGCGACGCGCCTTCTCGCGCATGTCGCGCAGGCGGGCGAGATCACCATTCATAGAGACTCCATCAGCGGGTGACGACCGGGTGGGAGCGGTGCGGGCGCTGACTGCCGAGGGGGACCAGCAGGACTCGGACCGACCGTCGCAGCCGCACCAGTATCACCCGGCCGGCACCGCCGCCGCAAACACGGCCGGCGCGCCCGCGCGGGACGCTCGCCCCCCCGGGGGCCGTCCCGCCGGTTGCCGCACGGGCGTCTCGGTGTATCATTCCGGGTTCCTGCCGCCCCTGCACCCAGGGCAGGCGGCATGCCCATCCGACGATCGGGGGCTTCGGGTCAGGGGAGTGACCAGATGTCTTTACTCGCGACCAAGTCGATCGAGCAACTGAAGGCCGAGGTCCAGGAGACCGGCGAGCACTCCCTCAAGCGGGTGCTCGGGCCGACCAACCTGATCACGCTCGGCATCGGCGCCATCATCGGCGCCGGCATTTTCGTCCTCACGGGGCTGGCGGCGGCCCAGTACGCGGGCCCGGCCATCGTGCTGTCGTTCGTCCTCGCGGCCGTTGCGTGCGGCTTCGCCGGCCTGTGCTACTCCGAATTCGCGTCGATGATCCCGGTCGCGGGGTCGGCCTACACCTACGGCTACGCGACGCTCGGCGAGTTCTGGGCCTGGGTCATCGGCTGGGACCTGATCCTCGAGTACTCGGTCTGCGCGGGGACGGTGGCGGTGGGCTGGTCCGGCTACGTGGTGAGCTTCCTGCGCGACATCGGCATCGTGTTCCCCCCCGCGCTGACCGCAGCGCCCGGCACGGTGCTGGTGGAGACAGCGGCCGGCAAGTGGGAGGTGGCCGCCAACGTGGCGGGGCGCTACACCGAGGCGGTGCTGGCGGCGCTGCCGCACACGACGGCGATCATCAACGTGCCCGCCATGATCGTCGTCCTGCTGGTGACGATCGTGCTGGTCAAGGGCATCCGCGAGTCGGCCAACGTGAACACGGCGATCGTGTTCGTCAAGATCGCGGTCGTGCTGCTGTTCGTCGTGGCCGGGATCGGCTTCATCAAGACCGCCAACTGGCACCCCTTCATCCCGCCGAACGCCGGCGAGTTCGGGGAGTTCGGGTTCACCGGCGTCGTGCGCGGCGCGGGCGTCGTCTTCTTCGCCTACATCGGCTTCGACGCGGTCTCCACGGCGGCGCAGGAGGCGAAGCAACCCGCAGAAGGACATGCCGTTCGGTATCCTCGGGTCGCTCGTCATCTGCACGATCCTCTACATCGTCGTCGCGCTGGTCCTCACGGGCATCGTCCCGTACACCGAGCTGAACGTGCCGGACCCGATCGCCGTGGGGATCGACGCGACCGGCCTCACCTGGCTCTCGCCCATCATCAAGATCGGCGCGATCGCGGGCCTCAGCTCCGTGGTGCTCGTGATGCTCCTCGGGCAGCCCCGGATCTTCTACGCGATGGCGCACGACGGCCTGCTCCCGCAGTGGGCGGCCAAGATCCACCCGCGCTACCGGACGCCGTACGTCACGACGATCGTCACCGGCTTCGCCGTCGCACTGGTGGCGGGCCTCGTGCCGATCAGCGACCTCGGCGAGCTGGTGAGCATCGGCACCCTGTTCGCCTTCGTGATCGTGTGCGCGGGGATCCTCGTGCTGCGCAAGACGCGTCCCGACCTGCCCCGGCCGTTCCGCGCGCCGTTCTTCCCCGTCGTCCCGGCCCTCGGCATCCTGTCCTGCACCTACCTGATGTACGGGCTGCCGCTGGTCACCTGGCTGCGGCTGATCATCTGGATGTCCGTCGGCCTCGTGATCTACTTCGCCTACAGCCACCGCCACAGCAAGGTGCAGGCGCGCGTGCGCGCGGGCGGCCCAGCCAGGTAGCGTGAGATGACAGCCATCCCCGGCGCCCCGCCGTTGCGGCCCCAGCTCCCCCGGGTGCTGGGGCTCGTCTCGGTCCTCGGCATCCTGGTCGGGTCGGTCATCGGCTCGGGGATCTTCGTGGCCCCGAACGCCATCGCCGGGCTCCTGCGGTCGCCCCAGCTCATCCTGGCCGTCTGGGTCGTCGGCGGCGTCCTGAGCTTCTTCGGGGCGCTGGCGTTCGCGGAGCTGGCAGCCGCCTACCCCGAGGCGGGCGGGGCCTACGTCTATCTGCGGGAGACCTACGGCGGGTTGATCGCGTTCCTCTTCGGGTGGACCCTGTTCTTCGTCATCGACAGCGGCGCGGTCGCGACGCTCGCGGTGGCGTTCTCGGCCAGATACCTGCCGTACTTCGTGCCCCTGTCGCCCCTGGCCACCAAGCTGGTGGCGCTCGTGTTCATCGCCGTGCTGGTGGGCGTGAACATCCTCGGCGTCCGGTACGGCGCAGGCCTGCAGAACCTGCTGACCCTCATCAAGCTGATCGCCATCGTCGCGGTGTCGCTGGCCGTGTTCGGCTTCGCGCAAGGCGATACGGCGAACTTCTCGTCGCCCCCGCCTGGCCCCCTCTCGGGCGGGCTGGTGGCGAACTTCGGCGCAGCCCTGGTGCTCGCGCTCTGGGCCTACAAGGGGTGGGAATCCGCCAGCTACAGCTGCGGCGAGGTTCGCCGGCCGGAGCGGAATCTCCCGCTCGGGCTGCTGGTCGGCACGCTCGTCGTCCTCGTGCTCTACATCTCGACCAACCTCGCGTACCTGTACGTGTTCCCGGCTGGAGAGGTCGCGAAGTCCAGCCGCATCGCCGCCGACGCGATGAACGTCGCGGTGGGGCCGGTCGGCGCCACGATCATCGCGGTCGTCATCCTCTTCTCGATCACGGGGGCGGCGAACGCCAACATCCTGACGGCACCCCGGGTGTTCTACGCCATGGCGCGGGACGGCGTGTTCTTCCAGCGGTTCGCCCACCTCCACCCGAAGCGGCTCACGCCGCACACGTCAATCCTGGCGACCGGGGCCTGGGCGGCCCTGCTCAGCGTCACCGGGACGTTCGAGCAGCTGGCGACCTACGTGGTGTTCGGGCAGTGGATCTTCTTCGGGCTGACGGTCGGCGCGGTGCTGGTGCTGCGGCGGACGCGGCCGGACCTCCCGCGCCCCTACCGCACCTGGGGCTACCCCGTCACGCCGATCGTCTTCGTGGCCGCGGCTCTGTACATCTCGCTCAGCACGCTGATCACGCAGCCGTGGAACGCGGCTGGCGGTCTGGCCATCATCGTCGCGGGCGTCCCGGCGTACCTGTTTTGGAGCCGGAAGCGGCTCACCCCGCCTGCGCCAGGGAGCGGGGGCCCGAGGCCGGTTTCATGAACCGGTTCATGAAGGCGGTGTTCAACCGCCCGGCCTGGAAGTCGGGCTCGGCGAGCACCTTGAGGTGCAGGGCGACGTTGGTCTTGATCCCCTCGATGACGGTCATCTCGAGGGTCCGCCGCATCCGCGCGATCGCCTCCTGGCGGTCGCGGCCGTAGGTCATGATCTTCGCCAGCAGCGAGTCGTAATAGGGCGAGACGATGCACTCGGAGTGCGCGGCCGTGTCGATCCGCACGCCAGGGCCGCCGGGCAGGGCGAAGACGCGGATCGTGCCGGGCGACGGCGCGAAGGTCTCGGGGCACTCGGCGTTGATCCGGCACTCGAGTGCGTGGCCGGTGAAGGTCACCTCGCTCTGCTTGAACGACAGCCGCTCGCCGGCCGCCACCCGGATCTGCTCCTTGACGATGTCCAGTCCGGTCACCAGCTCGGTGACTCCGTGCTCCACCTGCAGGCGCGTATTGGCTTCCATGAAGTAGAAGCGGCCTTCCGCGTCGAGCAGGAACTCGAAGGTCCCGGCATTGGTGTACTGGACCGCCCGCGCCGCGTCGGCGACCAGGTGGCCCATCTTGCGGCGCGTCTTGTCGCTCAGGGCCGTCGAGGGCGACTCCTCGATCAGCTTCTGGTGCCGGCGCTGCACCGAGCACTCGCGCTCGCCGAGGTGCACCACGTTGCCGTGGTGGTCGCCGAGCACCTGGAACTCGATGTGCCGGGGGGCCTCCAGATACTTCTCGAGGTAGACATCCTTCACGCCGAAGGCCGCCTCGGCCTCGCGCTGCGCCGTCTTCAGCGCCTGCCCCAGCTCGCCGGCGTGCGCCGCCACCCGCATGCCGCGCCCGCCGCCCCCCGCCGTGGCCTTCACGAGCACCGGGTAGCCGATCTCGCGCGCGATCCGCGCCGCCTGCTCCTCGTTCTCGACGATGCCCTCGCTGCCGGGCAGCACGGGCACGCCGGCCTTCCTCATCGCCCGTCGCGCGCGGGCCTTGTCCCCCATGAGCCGGATGACCCGCGGATCGGGGCCGATGAACTTGATGTGACAGGCCTCGCAGACCTCGGCGAGGTAGGGGCTCTCGGACAGGAACCCGTAGCCGGGGTGGATCGCGTCCGCCCCGGTCAGCTCGGCGGCGCTGATGACGGAGGGAACGTTCAGGTAGCTCTGGCCCGGTCGCGGCGGCCCGATGCAGACGTCCTCGTCGGCGAACCGCACGTGCAGCGAGTCCTCGTCCGCCTCCGAGTACACCGCGACCGTCTTGATCCCCATCTCCCGGCAGGCCTGGATGACGCGAAGGGCGATTTCACCGCGGTTGGCGATCAGGATCTTCTTGAACATGCCCCCTACTTCGTCCGGATGGCGAAGAGGCGCTCCCCGTACTGCACCGCCTGGCCGTTCTCCACGTAGATCTTGACGACGGTGCCCTCGTACTCGCAGTCGATGTTGTTCATCATCTTCATCGCCTCGATGATGCACAAGGTCTGCCCCGTCCGCACGGTGTCGCCCGCCTGCACGAACGATGGCGCGTTGGGGGCGGGGGCGCGGTAGAAGGTGCCCACGATTGGCGATTTCACGACCGCCAGCTCGGCGTCCGGGTCAATCTCGGCGGGGCCCGGGGCGGCGGCGATCGGTGCCGCCGGCGCCGGGGCAGCCGCCGGCGCGGCCACGGGCGCGGCCGGCGCCCCCTTGCGGATGCGCACGCGCTGGCCGTCGGCTTCGACCTCCAGCTCGGTCAGGTCGTGCTCGCGCGCCATCTCCAGAATCTGCCGCAGCTCCTCGAGCTTGATCATCGACACCTCGGCGCTGCTGTGGAAGCAGGCGAACTCCGATTCGGGACGGATCGGAGCATGGTATCAAATCCGCCCCGCCGAACACAGCCGTAACGCCGCGGGAAGGGGGGTGTGGGTCAGTGCCCGTCGGACTCTTCGGGGGTGGCGACGCGCCGCTCGCGGTCGGCGACGATCGCTTCGAGCCACTCCTCGAGCGCCTGCGTCGACGCGTCGGCGGAGGCGGGCGCCGGGAAGGGCTCGGGCGCCGGGAAGGGCTCGGACGCCGGGACGAGTTCGGGCGCCAGCGAGGGTCCGGGGACCGGCAGGGGGGCCGGCGGCAGGACGTCCAGTGGCTCGGGATCGGCGGGAGCCTCGAGCAGCTCGATGCCCGGGTCGGCGTCCGCCGCGACCGGGGCCTGGGGCGCCCCGCCGGTGAGCAAGAGGAACTCGCGCTGGACGTCTTCGAACGAGAGGCCGTCCACCACCTCGGGGGTGCGGGTGGCGGGCTCGAGCTGGCTGCCGATCTCGTCGACGATCCGCTCCAGCTCGGGGTCGTGCGGGGCGAACTCGAGCGCCGTGCGGTAGTGCGCCAGCGCCTCGTGCAGCTCACCGCGGCGGTGATGGATGTCGGCGAGGCCTCGGAGGGCGGCGAGGTTCTCCGGGGCGGTCCGCAGCACCTGCTTCAACTCGGCCTGGGCGGCGTCCAGCTCGCCCAGCTCGAGGAGGGCGCGGCCGAGCGTGACGCGGGCCGACAGGTACCCGGGGTGCCGGGCGAGGCCCGTCTCGCAGGTCTCGACGGCCTCGCGCAACCGCCCCGCGCGCCGGTATTCCTCGGCCAGCTGGGCGAACGCGATAGAGGCCGGGTCCTTCTGGACGCGGCGGCGAAGCTCCTCGATGCGAGCGGAATCGGCCACGGCTCTCCCCAGGTCGCTATTCGGTCACCTTGACGGTTCGCGCCACGGACGCCTTGGTTCCCTTGCTGTCCGTGATCGTGAGGCGCACGAGGAAGTCGCCCGAGGCGACGAAGTCGTGCGTCGCGTACGCGCTGCCCTCGATCCGCTTCGTGTCGCCGTCCCCGAAGATCCACTCGTACACCTTCACCGTCCGCCCCGCCGGCACGGTCGACAGCGACCCGTCGAAGTACACCATGTTGCCGACCTTCGGCGCGACCGGCGAGAAGGTGAACAGCGCGCCGGTCGGCGCGACGATGACGCCCGGCGGCACCAGCCGGATCTGGACCTGCCGCGAGACCGAGGACGCGTAGTCGGTTCCCAGGGGCGTGATCAGGATCGTCACGATGTTGTCGCCGGTGTCGGTGGCCTGCGCGGGTGCGGCCGGCGGCGTGTAGGTGACGACCGCCTTGCCGTCGCTCCCGGTGACGATGTTGCGGCTCGGCGACAGCGTCCCGTAGTCCACCAGCGACGACCGATAGTAGACCTCGGCGCGGAGCGCGAGGTTGCGCACCGGCTGCGCGTTCGGGTCGCGCGCCGTCACGACGATCTGCGCCCGCGACTCGCCGTCCTGGATCACCACGTCCGGCACCGCCTGCAGCGACAGCGACAGGGCGAGCTCGGACGGCCCCGTCAGGGCCGGCGCCTCGGTTTCCTTCACGGTGCAGGCCGCCGTCAGGGCGACCGCGACCACCAGCGTGCACGCGCGGATTGCTCTCACCATATGCTGTGCCTCGGTCCCCTGCGCCTAGTCGGGGTCGCCCCAGTCGGCGAAGTTCACGCTGATCTGCCCGGTCACGGTGACCTGGTTCCCGGCCTGGTCCTTCCCGTAGAACGTCACCTCGGCGATGGTCGAGATGATCTGCGCGCCGCCCAAGCCGCGCATCGCCAGCAGCGGCGCCTCGCTCTTCGCCTGCGCCCGCACCAGGACGAACGAGAGCGTCGTGGTGCTCGGGCCGAACGTTCCGGTGGCCGCCCCGTCGAACGCGTACGGCACGTCCACTCCCGGCGTGTTGCGCCCGTCCGCCCGGATGTACCGCACGTGGTACCGGGTGACGGTGATCAGGTTGTTGTCGCTCGGCTCGGTCGGGCTCGTCTCGGCCCCGACGTCCTTCATCGCGATGTGCGCCTCGAGCTCGCCGCCGTCCTCGTAGATGGTCGGGGCGAAGAAGGTGTCCGTCCCCCTGGCTGACCTTCACGTTGGTCACCACGTCGGAGTCGAGCGTGTGCATCAGCTTGTCGGGCTCGGCGCCGGGGGCAGCCGTCAGGTTGTCGATCACCAGGTACGCGGGCGCCCGCCCCTGGCGCGCCACGTCGCCGCACGAGGCGGACGCGAGCGCGACCAAGACCGCCAGCCCCGCACCCGCCGCCTGTCGATATCGCCTGCAAGTCATCGGCGTTCCCTCGCTCCCAATCGCGTTCCCGCCCTGGTTTCTCGCCCCCGGTCCCTGTCCCTACGTCAGCTTCGCGATCCGCGGGGTGATGAAGATCAGCAGCTCGCGGCTCTCGTCGTTGAACGCGTCGCGCCGGAACAGCCACTTCAGGATCGGAATCTTGCTCAACCCCGGGGTCGAGTCCGTCTGTTTCTGCGACGAGCTCACCTCGATGCCCCCGATGACCGTGGTCTCGCCGTCGCGCACGAGCACGGTCGTGACGGCGCGCTGCGTGTCGATCGGCGGGATCGCGCTCGGGCCGACCGCGCGCGTGTAGTCGGGCGAGGCGTTCTCGAGCTGGATGCTCATGATCACCGTGTTCGCCGCGGTGATCTGCGGCGTGACCTTCAGCGTGAGCGCGGCGTCCTTGAAGGTGACCGTCACCGTGTTGTTCGCGATCGTCTGGATCGGGATCTGCGTGCCCTGGGTCATCTCCGCCGGCGTGTTGTTCTGGGTGGACACCCGCGGGCTCGACAGGATGCGGCCGCGCCCCGACTTCTCGAGCGCCGAGAGGGCCACGTCGAGGTTGAACGCGCCGTTCACCGACCCGAGCGTCAGGCCGAGCGCGCTCGTCGCGGCCGACACCCCCAGGTTGACCGCCTGCGCCGTCGTGGTGCCATCCTCACCGCCCTGGGTGCCGCCGGTCCGCCCTCCCACGCTGCCCTTGTTCGGGAACGCGAGTCCGGTCGTGTTCCCGATCCGGTCCGAGACCCGCCCCGTCACGCCCCACTGCACGCCGATCGAGCGGGCGAAGTCGCGGGTCGTCTGGACGATCCGCGCCTCGATCTCGACCTGCGGCTGCGGCGCGATCGAGCGCCTGGAGCAGTTCCACCGCGGTCTCGAGGGAGGCCGGGAGGTCGCGCAGGATCAGCATGTTGGTGCGCGGGTCGAACTGGACGTCGCCCCGCTTGCTGAGCGCGCTGCGGATCAGCAGGTCCTTGAGGTCCTCGGCCTTGGCGTAGCTCAGCGAGTGTGTGACCACCTTCAGCTCGCCCGAGAGAGCCTGCTCTTCCGACAGCTTCCGGCGCTGGCCCTCCTCGTCGGCGAGCACCGTCAGCGGCGCGATCCGGACGATGGTCCCGTCGACGACGTACCCCAGCTTGTTGGCGCGCAGGATGATGTCGAGCGCCTGGTCCCACGGCACGTCGCGCAGCGCGACGTCGACCGAGCCCTGCACCGCCGGGTCGATCACGATGTTCAGGGCGCTCACCTCGGAGAAAGTGCGCAGCACCGAGCGGAGGTCCGCCCCCTGGAAGTCGAGGCTGATCGGGTGCCCCGTGTACTGCCGTGGCGCGTTCCCCGACTGCGGCGCGGCGATCGAGGCCGGCACCTGCAGGGGCGCGCGAACGGCCGGCGGCGCGGCAGCCGGCGGCGCGGCAGGGGCCGCGGCAGCTGGCGGCGCGGCGGGGGCAGCGGCAGCGGGGGCGTCGGCCGCCCCGGCGCCGAACAGCACCTTGATCTCGTGGCCCGCCGGCTCGACCCGGTACGGCACCGCGGAGGTCAGGTCGAACACGACGCGGGTGACCAGCGGTTTCGCGCTGCGGCGCGCGACGCGCACCTGGGCCACCGCCCCCTGCCCCACCTTCGTCACCTCGGGGAGGCCGGGTGCGACCCCGGCGAGATCGAGCACCAGGCGAACCGGAGCGTCCTTCACGAGATCCGGCACGACGGCCGGCAGCGTGCCGTTCCCCGCCAGCGTCACCTCGACGCCCCGGGGCCCCGACGCGGTGCGGATCGCCTCGAGGCGAGTGGCGGGCGCCGGCGCCGACGCGCCGGCGCTGCTGCCCGCAGCCGCCGGTGCCTGGCCGACGTCCACCTGGATCACGTTGCGGTCGGCCCGCACGCGGTGGGCGACCGGGCCGGCGAGGAGCAGGTGCACGCGGGCGACCGGCGTGCCATCGCCCGCCTTGCCGTCCTCGACGGTGGCCGCCGCCACGCTGCCGACCGGCGCCGACGCCAGCCGGTTGACCACGCCGGCGGCGGTCACATCGCGCAGCTCGATGAGGACGGTCATGGGATCGGGGCGGGCCGTGACGTAAGCGACCGGCTCGGATGCCTCGATCCGGACCGAGGTGCCCAGCGGGCCCGCCTGCGCCGAGATGGCGCTCAGCCGCGCCCGGGGCCGCCCGTCGCCGGCGGGCCCGAACCCGCGGAGGGCGGCATGGCTGCCCAGCACGATGGCCAGTCCCGCGACCACTGCCGCGGCGCGCCCCGCCGCCGGGTGCGCACGTCCCCGTCCCGCCGTTGTCTGGAGAGTCCAGTTGTGCCGCATCTACTTGACCTCTTCGACCGCCCGCAAGGTCTTCCGAATCTCACGCTGCTTGGTGAGCGACAACGGGTCGTTCACCTCCTGGAGGATCAGCATCGAGTCCACCGTGATCGCCTTCACGACGCCGTCGGCGAAGCGCTCGTTCACCCGGACGATGTAGGGCCGCCTGCCGTCGGGGCCCTGCACGATGGCCAGGTAGCGGCCGCGGCTCTGCACGATCCCGCGGAGGCTGACCTCGCTGGCCGACAGGGCCGCGATCCCGGTCGGCCTCGGCTGCCCGGGCAGCGGCTCGACGCCCCGATTCACCAGGCTGACGAAGGGGTCGCGCCGCCCCTCCGAGCGGTACGGTGTAGGTCTCGAGAGGCGCCGGCGCGCCCGGCTGGGCGGTCGGCGGCTTCGGCGCGGGCGCAGCGGGCGGCCGCGCCGCCTGCGCGCCCACCGCGGCCGGCCATGCGACCGCCAGGCCCAGGGCCAGCAGCAGTCCCCTCCGCCACGTCGTCATCGGGCCCCTCATTTCCGGCTCCCCGCCGGCCGGGCGGGCCGCCGGCGCCTTCGCCGCGGCGGCCTCCGGCGGCTTCTGCGTATCGAGCAGCACGAACGTCGTCGCCACGCAGTCGGCCGTGATCGTCGAGTTCGGCTCCTGCTTGTCCTTGCCCTTGATGGTCACGCCGCCGATGTGGATGATCCGCGGGAACTTGCTCACGCGGTCGAAGAAGATCCCGAGGTTGTGATAGGCCCCGTCGAGCTGCAGGTGCGTAGCGGGAACTCGGTGTGCAGCTGCTTGGTGACGGGCGCCGCCCCCGGCTTGAACCCGCGGATCGTGAGGTTCGACTGGACCGCGAGCGTCTGCAGCCGTCGAAGCAGGTCGCCGATGTCCTTCTCCTCGGGCAGCACGTTCTTCAGCGTCTCGAGTCGCGTCTCGAGCTCGCCCACCTCGGCCCGGAACTGCGCGAGCCGCTGGGCGGTCGCCTGGCTCTTGCGGATGTCGTCCTGCAGCGTGTCCAGCTGCTGCTGGCGCGCGGCCATCTGCCGGTTCATCGGCGTGACGTAGAGGTAGAAGAAGCCGCCACGCCCGCCACCGACAGGGCCAGGAAGGCGCCGACCTGTCCGTACCACGGCAGCTTCGACAGTGACACAGCCACGGGGCTTCCCTTTCCTGATGCGCCTGCTACGCGGCCGGGGCGCTGATGACCGCCTTGATCGAGAACCGGATCAGCTCCACCCCGCCCAGCGCCGCGGTTCTGGTCCACCTGGCTGTCGAGAATCTCCACCGGCTTGTCGAAGAACCCGCCGAGCTCGAGGTTGCCGACGAAGTCGGACAGCGCCGTGAGCGTGGTGCACCGCCCGGAGATCGTCAGCTCGCTGCCCTGCTGCTTGATCTCGGTCAGCCAGAGCATGTCCGGCAGGCTGCGGCTGATCTCGTCGAGCAGGCGCACCGGCCCCGCCTGTCCCTGGCGCAGCTCCTCGATGAGCGCCACGCGCTGCTGCAGCTGCGAGGCGGCGCGCTTCGAACTGCTCGACCTGGGCGATCAGCCCGCGCAGCCGCTCGGTCTCCTTCTGGCGCGGTGACGATGTCGGCCTCGATCCGGTCCGCCTGCTTCTGCAGCGACCAGTACCACCAGCCGACGCCGAGGGCGGCCAGGACGAGGATGACGCTGCACGCGAGCGTGATCTTCTGCTGCGTCGCCTGCAGGCCGCTGCCCGGACGCCGCTTGGTGCGCTCGCGTTCGACGGCAAGGAGGTTGATTCGAATCATCGGTCGCCCGCCCGTCTGAGCGCCAGGCCCACCGCGACGGCGGAGGTCGGCGCGACCTCCGCGAGGTGCTCGATCCCCAGCTTCCTGGCGTCGAGCTGGATGGTGCGGAACGGGTCGAACGGCTCCACCGGGGTGCCGAACCGTTCCGCCAGCAGCGTCGGCCAAGCCGCTCGACCCGCGAGGTGCCGCCGCTGATCAGCATCCGGTCGATCCGCTCGGAGGCGGCGGTGGCCTTGAAGAAGTCGAACGTCTTCTGGATCTCGAGCAGCAGATTCTCGGTGACCGCGCGCAGGATCGGCCGGACGTCGTCGGCGTGCACGCCGTCGACCGGCTCGCCCTTCTTGGCGCGCTCGGCGCTGTCGAACGGGAGGCTCAGCTCCTTCTGCACCGCCTCGGTGTAGGCGTTGCCGCCCATCGAGATGTCGCGCGTGAACAGCGACTGCTCGCCCGCTGACGATGTTGATGTTGACGCCGCTGGCGCCGGCGTTCAGCAGGACGACGACCGCCGCCGGGTCGGGGTCGTAGTTCGCCTCGTAGGCGTTCTGCACGGCGAAGGCGTCGACGTCGACGACCACCGGGACGCGGCCCGCCTGGCGCGATCGACCTCGGTGTAGTCGTTGATCTTCTCCTTCTTCGCCGCGACCAGCAGGACCTCCATCCCCCCCCGCGTCTCGGCGGCCGTCGCCGGCGTGAGGATCTGGTAGTCCAGGTTGACGTCCTGGATGTCGAAGGGGATGTACTGCTCGGCCTCCCAGTAGATCGACTCGGCCAGCTCGGCCTCGGTCATCACCGGCAGGTTGATCTTCTTGACGATGACCGAGTTGCCGGAGAGCGAGGCGACGACCTCGCGCGTCTTGATACGATGGCCGTCCAGGAGCCGGCGGATCGCCTCGGCGACCGCGCCGGCGTCGATGATGGCGCCATCGACGATGGTGTCGGCCGGGATCGGCTCGATCCCGAAACGCCACCACCTTGTACGACCGGCCGGCGGGCCGCAGCTCGATCGCCTTGACCGCGCTCGACCCGATGTCGAGACCGACGATGGGCTTGGGTCTGCCAAACACGCAGGTGTCCTCTTCTCGGAAACTCGGGAACGCGGGCGCCCCTGGGGGGAAGGCGCCGACTCGAACCACCCCAGCCATTCCGCAAGCGGGGTGCCAATCAAAAAACGCCCGAAAACCAACGATTCTCCGGCTCACCACGGCAGAATCCGCCACGCGCGGCCCGCCGCGCATCGCTGATCCCGCACAGCTTTGGGCGGTCGATTACGAATCTGTGCTGCACCGCCCCGCTGACAGACCTGTTATCGGTCACTGTTCAGGTTCGGCACAGGGCGTGCACGGTGACAGGGACCTTTCGGAGCACCGTGTGATGCACGGGGTGCCGGGGTGCAGGAGGGGCTGACGGGGTCGTGGAGAGGTGCCGAGGGTGCCGTGCCGAGGGTGCGGCGGTGCCGTGCTGGAAGGGCCGGGAACGCGCCGGGCCCGGCCGGGCAAGCGGCCGTTTGCTTGACAGTTCGTGCAGAGATACGTATGCTTTTGGTTTGCCGTCGTCTCAAGGCTCCAACAGGGAATCGCGTCCATGCGAACGTTTACGGCAAGCGGCGACAATATCGAGCGGCAGTGGCACGTCATCGACGCGGGGGGCCTGGTGCTCGGCCGCATCGCCACGGTGGCCGCCCGCCTCCTCCAGGGCAAGCACAAGGCGACCTACACCCCCTTCCTCGACACCGGCGACCACGTCATCGTGATCAACGCGGCGACCGTGAAGCTGACCGGGCGGAAGGAAGAACAGAAGCTGTACCGCCGGCACAGCGGGTACGAGGGCGGCCTCAGCGAGATGCGGGCGAAGGACGTGCGGCAGAAGAACCCCGTGCGGCTGGTCGAAGAGGCGGTCCGCGGCATGCTGCCGAAGTCGAAGCTCGGCGACGCCATGTACCGGAAGTTGAAGGTGTACCGCGGCGCGGACCACCCGCACGCGGCGCAGAAACCAACCCAGTTCAAGGTGGCATAAGTGGCAGTCATCCAGTATTACGGGACAGGGCGCCGCAAGCGCTCGGCCGCCCGCGTGTTCCTCAGGCCCGGCAGCGGGGCGATCACCGTCAACCGCCGCGAATTCGCCAACTACTTCCCCACCGAGGCGCTGCGGGTTCAGATCCGCCAGCCGCTGCTGCTCACCGAGACCGCCGACAAGTTCGACGTGCTCGCCACCGTGGACGGGGGCGGGGTCGCCGGGCAGGCCGGTGCGCTGCGCCTCGGGATCACCCGCGCGCTGTGCGAGTACAACATCGAACTGCGGCCGCGACTCAAGAAGGAAGGGCTCGTGACGCGCGACTCGCGCGCCAAGGAGCGGAAGAAGTACGGGATGGCTGGGGCGCGCAAGCGGTTCCAGTTCAGCAAACGCTAACCATCATCCAGAGTCCCACAACGGGCGTGGAGGGAGCTTGGCCGGGATCGCGATGAAAGAACTGCTGGAGGCGGGCGTTCACTTTGGGCACCAGACGAAGCGCTGGAACCCGAAGATGAAGCCGTATATCTTCGGCGAACGGAACGGCATCTACATCATCGACCTCTCGAAGACCGCGAAGCAGTTCCGCGAGGCCGAGGAGTTCGTCTCCCGCGTCGCCTCCGAGGGCGGCCACGTCCTCTTCGTGGGGACCAAGCGGCAGGCGCAGGACGCGATCGCCGAGGAAGCGCAGCGGGCCGGGATGTACTTCGTCAACCAGCGCTGGCTGGGCGGCCTGCTCACCAACTTCACCACGATCCAGAAGAGCCTCGGTCGGCTGAAAGAACTCGAGGCGATGGCCACCGACGGTCGCTACGAGTCGCTGTCCAAGAAGGAGATCGCGCGGATCGAGAAGGAGAAGCGCAAGCTCCAGAAGAACCTGGACGGCATCCGGCTGATGAGCCGTCTCCCCGACGCGGTCTTCATCGTGGACACCCACAAGGAGAAGATCGCCGTCGACGAGGCGCGCAAGCTCAAGATCCCCGTCATCGGCGTGGTCGACACCAACAGCGACCCGGACGAGGTCGATTTCGTCATCCCCGGGAACGACGACGCGCTGCGCGCGATCCGGCTGTTCGCCTCCCGGCTGGCCGACGCGATCATCACCGGGCGGGGCCTCCGCGAGGCCGTGCAGGCCGAGGCGGCCGACGAGGCCGCCGAGGCGCGTGCGGCGCGCGCCGTCCGCAGGCCGCGGCCGGACCACGCGGCGCCGGCGTCTCCGGCCTCCGCGTAACCCGACCCGATGTCACCTTCCGCCGGCCGGGCGCACCACACCGGCCGGCGTTTTTTGCGTACGGGCCCGCGGGCCCGAAACGCCTCGAACGGAGAGACGACGCACCATGGCAATCACGGCTGAACAGGTCAAGGCCCTCCGCGAGCGGACCGGCGCGGGGATGATGGAGTGCAAGGCCGCGCTGACCGAGACCGGCGGCGACATCGAGGAGGCGGTCACCGTCCTCCGCAAGCGCGGGCTCGCCCAGGCGGCCAAGCGGTCCGGCCGCGCCACGCGGCAGGGGATGGTCGGCAGCTACATCCACCTCGGCGGCAAGGTGGGCGTCCTGGTCGAGGTCAACTGCGAGTCCGACTTCGTCGCCCGCACCGAGGCCTTCCAGACGCTGGTGAAGGAGATCGCGATGCAGATCGCCGCCGCCGATCCCCGCTACGTCAACCGCCAGCAGGTGCCGGCCGACGAGCTCGACAAGGAGAAGGAAATCATCCGCGCGCAGTTCGCGGAGTCGAACAAGCCGGCCAACGTGATCGAGAAGATCGTCGAGGGGAAGCTCGATGCCTTCTACGAGCGCAGCGTCCTGCTGGACCAGCCGTCGATCCGCGACGGGGCCGTGAAGGTGTCGCAGATGGTCGCCGCCGCCGTGGCGCAGACCGGCGAGAACATCACCGTCTCGCGCTTCGCCCGCTTCAAGCTCGGCGAGGCCTCGGAGTAGCACGGCCAGTCCACGAAGGACGGAGAACGCCGAACGGAAGACGCTGAATTGGGCGCGAAGGCGCCTTTCGCCTTCTCCGTTGTCCGTTCTCCGTCTCCCGTTCCCTCCTGCCTCGATCCTCGATCCGATCCCCCGGTTTCCTTTTCCGTTGTCCGTTGTCCCCGATCCCCGTTCTATAATCCCTGTCTGTATGGACTCCTCCGCGGGGCCGCCCGCCTACCGCCGCATCCTCCTCAAGCTGTCCGGCGAAGCCCTGATGGGCGAGCAGAAGTTCGGCATCGATCCCGCGGTGGCGGCGCAGATTGCCCACGACGTCGCGGAGGTGCGGCGCTTCGGCGTCGAGATCGCGCTGGTCATCGGCGGCGGGAACATCTTCCGCGGCGTGGCCGCGAGCGCGCGCGGGATGGATCGCGCGACCGCCGACTACATGGGCATGCTCGCGACCTGCATCAACGCCCTGGCGCTGCAGGACGCGCTCGAGCACGAGGGGATCGTGACCCGGACCCTGACGGCGATCGAGATGCGGGCCGTCGCCGAGCCCTTCATCCGGCGGCGCGCCGTCCGCCACCTCGAGAAGGGCCGGGTGGTGATCTTCGCCGCCGGCACCGGCAACCCGTACTTCACCACCGACACGGCCGCCGCCCTGCGGGCGATGGAGATCCGCGCCGACGTGATCTTCAAGGCCACCAAGGTGGACGGCATCTACACCGCCGACCCGGTGAAGCACCCCGAGGCCGAGCGCTTCGACCGCATCACCTACCTGCAGATCCTCGAAAAGGGGTTGCAGGTGATGGACGCCACGGCGATCTCCCTGTGCATGGACAACCGCATGCCGATCGTCGTCTTCAACCTGAGGACGCCGGGCAACCTCGAACGCGCGGTGCGGGGCGAGGCGGTCGGGTCCCTGGTCATGGCCGGGTAGGGACGCGGCGGGTCAGGCCGCCGCCCGGCGTGGAGCACACATGGACGTCAACGACCTCAAGAGCCTGAACGCGGAAGCGAAGAAGCGGATGGTGACGGCGATCGAGCACCTGCGGCACGAGCTGTCGGGCGTCCGGACGGGGCGCGCGTCCACGGGCATCCTCGAACCCGTGCAGGTGGAGGCCTACGGCACGCGCGTCCCCCTCAACCAGGTCGCGTCGCTGTCGGTGCCCGAGCCCTCGATGATCATCGCGCAGCCGTTCGACCCGACCCTGATGGGGGCGATCGAGCGCGCCATCCGCGCCTCCGACCTTGGTCTCAACCCGAACAACGACGGCAAGGTGGTCCGCATCCCGGTCCCGGCGCTGACCGACGAGCGGCGCCGCGAGCTGTCGCGGCACGTGCACAGGATGTCGGAGGAGTGCCGCAACGCGGTCCGTGCCGTGCGCCGCGACGCCAACGAGCGGCTGAAGAAGCTGGCCAAGGACCGCAAGGTCTCGGAGGACGAGGAGAAGCGCGGCCTCGACGAGGTGCAGAAGCTGACCGACCAGCTCATCACCCTGGTCGACGACCTGCAGAAGAAGAAGGACACGGACCTCCTCACGCGGTAGCAGGGCGCGTGGTCCGATCCCTCCGCCGCTGGCGGTTCCCTGCGCTCGCGCTCTGCCTCGCCGTGGCGGCCGGGTGCGCGGGGCGGACGCGGAAACCCTCGCTGCCCGCCCGCGGCCGGGTCGAGGTCGTCGCCATCATGGGGGCGGCCCGCCTCTCGGCGCCGCAGCTGGCGGCGTGGTTCACCCGGCGGCCCGGCGCCCTCGAGGCGTACCGGGCCTCGGTCCCCCTCGAAACGCTCGCGCAGATCTACGTCGAGGAAGGTGCCGCCGAGGGGGTCGCCGGCGACGTCGCGTTCGTCCAGGCGGTCGTCGAGACCGGCTGGTTCCGCTTCCAGGGGCTCGTCGGACCCCGCCACAACAACTTCGCCGGCCTCGGCGCGACCGACGAGCGGCCCGCGCCCGACACGTTCCCCGATGCCCGGACCGGCGTCCGGGCCCAGATCCAGCACCTCCGGGCGTACGCCGACGCCAGCGCCGTCGCCTGCGAGTCGCCGCCGCTCGGCCACCCCTGCGCCGATCCCCGGTTCCACCTCGTCACCCCGAAGGGCCGGGCACGGTCCTGGAACGCGATGGGGGGAGGCAACTGGGCCGCGTCCCCCGCCTACTCGCGGGCAATCCTGCGCCTGTATCGCGAGGCGCTGGAGGACGCCGCGGGGCACTGACCACGAAGGGCGGATTATTCTGCGCCTTGACGAATAATCCGGGCTAGTATCTTGCCGTCCCGGCGCCCCTTGGCGCGGCCGCCGATCATCCCGAACGCGGAGGACCTCATGAGCACTCGACGGAGTTTCCTGCGGCACGTGGTGGCGGGCGCAGCGGTTCTGGGTGCGGGCGCGCGCGAGCTGCTCGCCCAGCCGGCGGCGGTCGTCAGGCGCTTTCTCATGGAGAGCCCGCCCGGCACCGAGACGACCATCAACGGCAAGCGGTGTCTCTACTTCGGTGGGACCAGCTACTACACGCTGCAGAACCACCCCGAGGTGCTCAAAGCGGCCCACGACGCCATCGACCGGTACGGGATGCACTCCTCGACCAGCCGGTCGAGCGGGGGCTACGGCAACACGCCGCTCTACGAAGAGGTCGAGCGCGTCGCCACGCAGTTCTTCGGCACCGACGACGCCGCATATGTCGCGTCCGGGTACCTCACCAACACGGCCGCGATCCAGATCCTGCACGAGCAGCGGCGTTTCGACGTGATCTTTCAGGACGCGGTCTCGCACTACTCGATCCGCGACTTCTCGCACGGCCTCGGGACTCCCGTGATCACCTACGCGCACGCCGACCCGGAGGATCTGGCGCGCAAGCTGACGGCCAGTCTCAAGCCCGGGCAGAAGCCGCTCGTCATGACCGACGGGATCTTCCCCGTTCCGGGCGAGATCGCGCCCGTGCCGGCCCTTCTGAGGACGATCGAGCCGTATGACGGCGTGTTGTGGCTCGACGACTGCCACGCGATGGGCGTCATCGGTCCCAAGGGCCGGGGGACCTACGATTACTGGGGTGTGAAGAGCGACCGGGCCCTGTTCGGGGGCACCCTGAGCAAGGCCATCGGCGGTCACGGCGGCATCATCCCAACCTCCCGCGCCCTCGCCGACGGCATCCGGGGCGGCCACATCATGGCAGGGGCGACGATGCCCCCGTCGGCGGCCGCAGCGGCCGGCGTGAAGGGGATGCAACTCTTGACGGCCCATCCCGAGTGGCGCACGAAGCTCTGGGACAACGCCAAGCGGCTCAAGGCCGGGATCGGAGGGCTCGGCTTCAAGGTGGACGACACCTACGTGCCGGTCGTCGCGTTCGCGCTCAAGACCGCCAGCGACATGGAACGCGTGCACGCGGAGTTGATGAACCGTGGCATCGTCATCCAGCTCTCGCACTACGTCGGCGTGGGGCCGGAGGGCATCCTCCGCGCGGTGGTCTTCGCCACGCACACGCCGGCGCAGATCGACCGGCTGCTGGCCGAGCTGAAAGCGGTTGTGTAAGAGGGAGGGGCGTCTCATGGTACTGACACGGAAGGCGTTCCTGCGGGGGTTGGGGAGCGCGGCCGCGGCCGGAGGGCTTGGGGCCTTGTTGCCGCGCGGACTGGTCGAAGCGTCGCAGAAGGCGGGTGAGGGCACGAAGCGGCCGACCATCCAAACGGCCGAGGTGTTCTCATTCACAATCCCGCAACGCGTCCCGATGAAGATTGCGCTCGGCACGCCGTTGACGGCCGACAACGTGCTGGTGCGACTTCGGACAACCGACGGCGTCATCGGTCTCGGCGAGTCGGCGCCATACTCGGCCGTCATGGGTGAGACCCAGGCAAGCGACCTCGTGCTCGGCAAGGCGCTCGCCGGGGTCGTCAAGGGTCGCGATCCGTTCGCGCTCCCGCAGATCGTCGAGGCGATGAACGGCTTCTCGCCGCAGACGCCCGGCATCAAGGCGGCCTTCGAGATGGCGCTCTGGGACATCTGCGGGAAGATCGCCGGTCAGCCAGTCTATCGGCTGCTCGGCGCATACCGGGATTCCTTCGAGACCGACCAGACGGTCTACCTCGAGACGCCAGCGGTCGCGGCCGAGAAGGCGGCGGCCATCGCGGCGAAGGGCTTCCGGAACGTGAAGATCAAACTGGGGGAGACCCCCGAGATCGACATCGCCCGCATCAAGGCCGTCCGAGCGGCGGTCGGCCCCGGCGTCGGGATCCGCGTCGACGCCAACCAGGGCTGGTCGGTGCCCGATGCAATCAAGGCGCTGCGCGGCGTCGAGCCCTTCGACCTCCAATTCTGCGAGCAGCCGGTTCCGTACTGGGATTGGGCCGGCATGAGGCAGATCAGGGCGAGCGTTTCGGTCCCGCTGATGGCCGACGAGTCGATTCACTACCCGCACGATGTCATCGCCGGCGTCCGGCAGGACGCCATGGACATGATCAACATCAAGCTCATGAAGTCGGGCGGGATCCTCCAGGCGGTGCGAACCGCGGAGGTCGCGGATGCATCCAACCTCGCGTGCATGCTGGGTTGCATGAGCGAGTCGAGGCTTGCCCTGACGGCGGCGGCGCACGTCATGATGTCACAGCGGATGGCGAGGTACGCGGACCTCGATGCGTTTCTCGAGCACGACGTCGATCCGATCGTCGGCGGCATGCAGGTGAAGGCGGGTGTGGTGACACTCCCGGACACCCCGGGACTCGGCCTGGAGATCGACCCGGCGTTCCTCCGGAAGCTGACGCAGGCCGTCTGAGGGCCGCAACCGCCCGAGACATCGTTCGAACCTCCCGGCCGGCGCTCGAGGCAACGAGCGCCGGCGTTCTCTGGAGGGGCCGCATGGCGCTCGCTTCGTGGCGCCGCACCCGGTTTGGGCCCGTTCGGTCCAGGTGTGCACCCTCCCGCCCGTTGTCTCCCAAACCGCTTCCCCGCCCGTCGTCGGACGTGGTTCCATTCGCGCCGGCGTCGACCACGACGGATGACACCCAGGCGTCGGTCCACTGGTTTCGTTGGTGGTGTTGCGGGCCCGATGTGCCGGGCGATCGGAGGTATTCATGAAGAGGAGACGGCTCGTCGTTCTGACGCTTGGGCTGGCGGCGTGCGTCATCGCGCTGTCCTCCCTGGCCACCGCGCAGGTCATCACGGCGACGATACGCGGCAAGGTCGTCGACGAGCAGGGCGCCGTGCTGCCTGGCGTAACGGTCACCGCCCGGCAGATCGACACCAACACCACCCGCACCGTGGTCACCACCGGCGTCGGGCACTACCTCCTGCCGAGTCTGCCACCCGGCAGGTATGAGGTCACGGCAACGCTGCAGGGCTTCGCTCCGGCGGGGCGCCCGGTGGAACTGACCGTCGGCGCCGATTTCACGGTGGACTTCATCCTGAAGGTGAGCACGCGGACCGAGACGGTCACGGTGACCGGGGAGGCGCCACTGCTCGAGACGACCAGAACGGTCGTGGGACAGACGATCAGCAAGGCCCAGGTCGACAGCCTGCCCACGGCGAACCGCGACTTCCTGAGCCTCGCCCAACTGGCGCCGGGCGTCTCCTCGGGCGTCGGCGGCAACGGCGCAACCCTCGCGGTCAACGCCCAGCGGGGCTACCAGAACAACGTGGTCGTGGACGGCGCCTCCAACAACTGGCAGTACTACGGCAAGCAGGCGTCCACGTTCTCGCAGGACTGGATCCAGGAATTCCAGGTGATGACGAACTCCTTCTCGGCGGAGTTCGGCAACGCATCGGGCGGGATCATGAACGTCATCACCCGAAGCGGATCCAACCAGTACCAGGGACGCGCCTACATCTACTATCGGAAGAAGGCGTTCGACAGCCCGCCATTCGCCGGCTATTTCGAGGGCGACGACATCGACAACCCGGTGTTCCTCGAGAAGGACGAGGTGCCCGACTACACGCAGCGGCGCTGGGGCGGCTTCTTCGGCGGGCCGGTCGTGAAGGACAAGCTCTTCTTCTTCGGCGGCTACGAGGACCTGCTGCGCGAGTCGAACGACACGCTGGGCATCTCGGCCTACTGGCGGGACCAGGGGTACAACGCGGTCGAGCCGGTCAAGACGACCGACCACCCGTTCATCGTCAAGAGTGACTTCAACGTCACGTCGAAGCACCGCCTGTCGGTCCGCTACGACCGCACGATCAACAAGAACGTCAACTCTTCGTGGTACGGCGCGATCGCACCCTATGAGGGCCGCCTCGACGAAGGCGGGCCGGTCTGGAACGTCGTCGCGAACCTCTCGAGCGTGCTCAGCGACACGAGCTTCAACGAGTTCCGCGCCTACTTCATGTCAAACAAACCGCCCGTGACCTGCAACGCCTCGGGCGTCGCCGGCCAGGCCAACCTCGAGCTGGGGCCATGGGGGACCTTCTCCCATCACCGGTACCCGACCCTGCGGGTCGGCTGCTCGATCTTCCACGGGCTCGAGGGCGAGGAGAACCTGGGGTTCATCGACACCTTCTCGTTCGTCAAGGGCCGACACCAGTTCAAGGTCGGCGGGCAGGGCATCCAGAACCGGATGGTCGTCGATATCGCCAACTTCCACGACGGTTACTGGCGGTTCGCACAGGACAGGGTGTTCGAGATCAACAACCCGGACACCTACCCGTACTTCTGGGAGGGGAACATCGGGCCGGGAGCGTGGAAGAGCCCGGTCTGGAACTTCGGCTTCTTCGCGCAGGACACCTGGCAGGTCACCGATGACCTGACGCTGAACCTCGGTCTGCGCTACGACCTGGAGCGAAGCGTCACTCAGGGCAACGAATTCGTGGATACCAAGAACGCTCAAATCGCCTCCACGCTCGGTGGAGGCAAGGTCCTCGAGAGCACCAAGGTGGACTACAACAACGTGTCGCCGAGGATCGGCCTCGTCTGGACACCAACCGAGGACAAGCGGACGACGGTCCGCGGCGCGTTCGGCCATTTCTACGACGTGAGCCACGGTAACTTCAACGCCATCTACATCGTCAACACCCTGCTTTCCGAGGGGTTCTACGTCATCAACTGCAACAACCCGGTGGACAACCCGTTCTGGAATGCAGCGGATCCCACCGCGGGCCGGTCGGTGTGTCGTTCCTACCTGGCTCGGGCCCACCCGTTCTTCCCCGACCTCTCTCAGTTGACGGCGAGCAGCTACGGCCTCGACCGGATCGACGCCGGTTTCCAGGTGCCGCGCACCGTCCAGTACACGGGGGGCGTCGCCCACGAGTTCCCGATGGGCCTGATGGTGTCGGCTGATCTCGTGCACTCTCGCGGGACCGGTCTCGTTTACCTCGAGAAGAACCTCAGGCTTCTCTCTCCAACCGAATACGAGATCATCGACCCGAGGTTCTCGTACATCACGGACTTGACCAACGCGGGCTGGGTGCACTACACGGCACTCCAGGCACAAGCCCAGTACCGTAGACGGCGGCTGAACGTCGGCCTGTCCTACACGCTCTCGAAGGCGGACTCGAACCTGCCGAGCGGCAGCATCTACGGGAGCAGCCCGACCAACCCGTTCGACCTCGACGAGGACAAGGGGCCGGATGCGACCGACCAGCGCCACAACTTCGTGCTGAACGGCAGCTATCAGTTCCCGTACGACTTCCAGCTTTCGGGCATCTGGGTGTACCGCAGTGCGCGGCCCTGGAGCCCCTATACGAGCGAGAATCCCGAGGGCTACGTGTATCCGCCATGGCCCGAGAGCAAGAACTCACGCCGGGGCGACTCCTACCAGACCGTGGACCTTCGCGTCGGCAAGACCCTCAAGCTGGGCGGGAAGAGGGCCCTGACCGTGTTCTGGGAGATGTTCAACACGTTCAACACGAAGAACTTCACGGAGTACGACGGCGAGATGGAGTCGTCGAGCTTCGGATACCCACTGTCGGCCGGCGACATGCGCCGCCAGCAGCTCGGGCTCAGATTCGACTTCTAGACCGCGCCGTTCGACGAACCGTCTGAACCCGCAGGGAGCCGCGCCTTCCTGCGGGTTCGTGTTGCGTTCGGTGACAAGGAGGTGGATGTGAGGACCTTCAGGCTTCAGCTCGCGGTGCTGAGTCTGGCCGTCGCGGGTGGGCTCACCGCGTTTGCCCAAGCCCCGCCGGGCCCGCCCGCGCCGCTGAGTCTCGATCCTCAGTCGCTGCAGGCGTTCCTCGCCAGGGAGGTTTCCTCGCGCGAGCTGGTCAGCCTCTCGCTCGCGCTCGTCAGGGACGGAAAGGTGCTCTACGCCGGTGCGGCTGGAACGAGCGTCCTGTCGACGGGCCAGGCGGCAGGCGCAGAGACGCGCTTCGCGGTCGGCTCGATTACCAAGCAGTTCACGAGCGCCTGTATCCTGCTGCTGGCCGAGGATGGCAAGCTCTCGCCGACCGACAAGGTCGCCAAGTGGTATCCCGGCCTCACCAGGGCGAGCGAGATTACGTTGCTCGATCTGATGAACCACGTGGCGGGCTACCCCGACTACTATCCGCTCGACTTCGTCGACCGGCCGATGCAGAAGCCGATCGACCCCGACGCGCTGATTGCCCAGTTCGGAACCCGGAAGCTCGACTTCGAGCCCGGCACCAGGTACTGGTACAGCAATACCGGCTTCCTGATCCTCGGCCGCGTGGTGGAGAAGGTCAGCGGCGAGCCGTTCGCCGCCTTCCTGCAACGGCGCATCCTCGGGCCGCTGGGCATGGCGCACACCGTCTTCGAGCCCCGGGTTTCCCCGGGGTCGTCGTTTGCCCAGGGCTATGTCACGTTCGCTCTGGGGCCGCCGGAGATCCCGACGCCCGAAGGACCCGGCTGGATCGGGGCAGCCGGCGCGGTCTACTCGACGCCGTCCGATCTCGCCACCTGGGATCTGGCCCTCGTCGAGGAGAAGGTCCTGAAGCCGGAGTCGTTCCAGCTGATGACGACGCCTCGAAGGCTTTCCGACGGTTCGTCGACGGGCTACGGATGCGGCCTCTCGGTCTCGACGCGCAGCGGCGCGCGCGTCCTCAGCCACAACGGGGCCGTTGCCGGCTTCTACGCGCTCAACGCTGTGATCCCGGAGACGAAATCCGCGGTCGTCCTCTTCTCGAACCTTGACAGCTACGAGGCCGTCAATGCCGTCTACGCGCGCCTGATGGCCTCGCTCCTGCCGCGGCGGGAGCCGGCCGGGCCGGTCATCGCCGGGCCACCCGCCGGCGAGGCCGCGCGGCTGATGTTCAGGAGTCTCCAGCAGGGCCAGGTGGATCGCGCGCTGCTCGGAGAGGAATACGGGTACTTCCTGACTGACGCCAAGGTCCGCGCCGCCGCCGCCCGGCTGAAACCGTACGCCGAGCCGACGAAGGTGGAAGTCGAATCGGTCTCGGAGCGCGGCGGGATGGAGGTGGCGCGCACCCGCCTGATCTTCGACTCGGGCGTACTGAAAGGACTCATGTACCGCACGCCGGACGGCAGGATCCAGCAGTTCTTCGTGCTGAAGGAGTAGGTGCTGCGTCCGGGACTACTTCGAGAGGTTGCGCGGCGACATCCGGTCGAGGAGCGTCACCAGGCGGCGGCCCGCCTCGGGCACTTCGACGCCCGGGCCCTGGATGATCGCGCGCGCGCTCAGCTTCCTGCCGTACACCTTCCGGCTGGCGTCGTTGTCGGGCCGCACGGAGGTTCCTTCCAGCGAGATCCCGGCGAACAGCCCGCGCGACCGTGAGTAGCTCAGGATCTCCGCCCGCATGGTCGCGTCGGTCGAGGCGGTCGCGTCCCGGCCCTTCGGGCCCGCGGCGATCGAGGCGCTGGCCCCCAGCTTGACCTTGCTCGCCAGCAGCGCGTTGGCCCCGCGGGGGTTCATGACGAGCAGCACGAGGTCGGTCGCCTGGCCGCCCAGCTGGAAGCCGAACGACCCCCCGTCGAGCGCGTACATCGCCGGCGCCCCCCACGCGCCGTCGAATGCCTTCCCCGAGCGGCAGACCATCGCGCCGCGCCCGCGGCTGTACCCGACGCCGATCGCCCCCTTCACCATGGACGGGATGACGATCACGCACTCGGCCTTGTCGAGCAGATCCTGCGGGATGTTGTCGGGGACCCCGAGGACCTCCTCCATCACGATGCCGCACTCCTCGAGCCGGCCCTGCTCCTTCTCCTGGGCGGCGGGGCTGACGAGGGCGAATCCGACGATCAGCGGAACGAGAGCCAGGCAACGCATGCGGACACCTCGCTGAAGAGACGTGGGGACCTGGGCGTACCAGACCATTCTAGCGGACCGCCGGGCAGAAGTACGTGCCCGGCATGACCAGCGAGCCCTCCGCGCAGGGCCGGCTCGAGAGGCGGACCGCCTCACGCCGGTGCGCCCGGACCGCGTCTTCGTACGCCCGGATCCGCACCCGGTTCGAGGACGACATGATGATCCGCTCGTCGGAGAGGAACGCGATGGCGTAGGCATCCGCGTAGTCCGAGATGCCGTACCGGATCCCCCGGGCGTCGAGGTGGCGCACGAGCAGCTGTTTTCCGCCCACCGGCGGGTGCGCGAGGTACCCGGCCAGCAGGCGGCCGTGCGCCGTCGCATTGACGCCCCCCCAGACCATGACCACCACCGCCCAGGTCGCGACGATCCGGCGCGAGGGTTCGGTCGCGAGGAACCAGGCCGACAGGCCGACCGCGCCGAGGATCGAGAGCATCTCGTAACGCATCCGGATGGGTTCGATCACGCCGCAGCGCGCCACGACGTAGCCGGTGACCGAGAGCAGGCCGACCAGCACGAGGTACGCGCAGAAGTCGTGCTCGGGGCGCCAGCCGCGCGCCCGCGCGATCACGAACGCCACACGGACGCCGGCGAGGACCATGGCGGCCCCGAGCACGAGGCCGGCGCCGGTCATCCCCTGCGTGACGCCGCTGTCGATCCTGAACGCGTACAAGGGCTGGACGGCCGTCCCGAAGAGGAGCGGCCAGTGGATGGTGGCGATGTGCAGAAAGCCCTGCGGGATTGCCAGGACGTCGAGGCACAGGCGGCTCGCGAGCTCGATGAACCCGCCTCCCGCCCTGGGCAGGCTGGCAATCGTCGTGCCCGGCCCCATCGCCGACCCGAACTGCCTCGCCACCTGGACGACCAGCCACACCTCGGCCGCCACCCGCAGCATCGCGAGGTGATGCCGCACCCCGTCGCGGGTGAACAGCGCTCCCCGGAGGGCCGCGACCGCCAGCAGGGCCAGCAGCGCGTAGAGGGTGAACTCCCGGTGGACGAACCCGACGCCCAGGACCAGTCCGCACCACGCCGGGCGCTTGCGGGTGATCCACAACAGCGGCACGTAGAGCAGCGGCTCGACGGTGCCGCCGCTCGCCTCCAGCAGCTTGCTCACCGTGCCCGGGGCAGGCAGCGCCACGAAGAGCGCGGCGAGCGCGGCCTGGCCCGGCCGGAGGCCGACCTCGCGCAGGAGCACGTGCACGAGCAGGAAGACGATTGCGAGGTTGATCGCGAGCAGCGGGAGCTTGAGCGCCGTCACCGACGGGCCGGCCACGGCAAACAGGGGCGCTGCAAGCCACGCTTCGATGGCGAGCTGGTAGTTCTGGCCGTACATGAACACCGGGAAGGCGCGGCCTTCGACCAGGTGCTTGGCCATCAGGCCGATGACGGCCTGGTTCGAGTCGAAATGGGACTGCTCCCAGAAGACGAAGACGGCCGAGCGGGCGACGACGAGCGCGGCGAGGGCCACGAAGATCGCTGCCCGACCGCGGAGCCATCGCGGACGCGGGCGGGCGGCGGCCCGCGACCCCGGGGAAACGCTGCTGGACGTCGTCGTGGGCTCAGTATATACCGCGCATCGGCCCCGCCTCGGCAGTCAGCCGGAAGGCCCCCGTGGGGGGGTCGCGGCCGAGGCGCTCGGTCGTTGCGATCCAGTTCGTCAAGCATGACGTGGTGTGTTACACTGTCACGGTCAGGTTGGACAACGCATTTCCGCTTTGCCGCGTCTGCTCGAATCGAGCCTGCCGTCTCGCTTCCCCGCACACGGCCTCTGGAAGAGCTTTTCCTCCATCGCACTCGAGGTCCATCTCCGGACCCGGTCGATCGTACACACGATGAACGGACGCTGACGGTCCGCCATCACCACCTCCCGCCGCAGGCGGGGAGGAGACAGAAGCGACATGGGTAGAAAGCTCTACGTTGGCAACCTTCCTTACGACGTCGGCGAGGCGGACCTCGAGCAGCTGTTCGCGGCGGCCGGCACCGTCGAGACCGTGAACGTCATGCGCGACATGGCGACCGGCCGGGCGCGCGGGTTCGCGTTCGTCGAGATGGCCACCGACGACGAGGCGCAGAAGGCGATCAGCCAGTTCAACGCCTACTCGTTGGGCGGCCGCAGCCTCACCGTGAACGAGGCGCGTCCGAAGCCCGAGCGGTCAGGGTTCGGCGGCGGCGGCGGCGGCGGCAGCCGGCGCCGGTCGGAACCCCGCTGGTAGGCACGATCCCGCGCAGGCCGACTGCCCCGCAGCCGGCCTGCGCCCCGTTCTCCGCTTCCCTGGAGGCCACCGCATGAAGAACAGCCCCACTTTCCTCAAGCGACAGAAGGAGAAGGCACGCCAGGAACGTCAGCAGCAGAAGACGGCCCGCCGCGCCGAGGCGAACGCCCGCAAGACGACCAGGCCCCGTGCCGCGGGCGAGGAAGATCCCGACATCGCCGGCATCGTGCCCGGACCACAGCCGCCGCAGGAGTGACCGCCCGCTCCCACAAGCCCTGGACTAAAATGACGCGCCTGCCCCGGAGGAGGCTCGTCATGATTCGCCACCGCCGCGCTGCCGCCATCCTGCTGCTTCTGGCCGCGCTCGCCTCGAGCGCCGGCGCCCAGTCTTCCCAGCCGGCTCCTGCCGCACCCGGCCCGGCCGGTTTTCAGACTGCGCCTGCCCGGTTCACCGACCCGGCCCGCCGCCAGAAGCTCGCACGGGCGTTTCCCGAGATCGACCGCCTCGTCGCCGGCCACGCCGCCCGCGAGCACATTCCGGGCGCCGCCTGGGCGATCGTCGTCGACGGCGAGCTGGCGCACGCAGGCTCGACAGGCGCGCGCCGTGCGGGGGCCGACGCGCCGGTGGACGGCGACACCGTCTTCCGCATCGCATCGATGACCAAGAGCTTCACGGCGATGGCCATCCTCGCGCTGCGCGACGAGGGGCGGCTGTCGCTGGACGACCCCGCAGAGCGTTACGTCCCCGAGCTCCGCAACCTCGGCTACCCAACCGCCGACGCGCCGCGCATCACGCTGCGCCACCTGCTCTCTCACTCGGCCGGGTTTCCCGAGGACAACCCGTGGGGCGACCAGCAACTGGCCGCCACCGAGGACGAGTTCACCGCGATGCTGCGCCGCGGCATCTCGTTCTCGAACGCTCCCGGCCTCGCTTACGAGTACTCGAACCTGGGGTTTGCCATCCTCGGCCGCGTGGTCGCCCGCGTGTCGGGCATGCCCTATCGCGACTTCGTGGCGTCCCGGATCCTCAAACCGCTCGGCATGGCCTCGACAACGCTCGAGGCGGCACAGGTCCCGCCCGAGCGGCTGGCCCACGGCTACCGGTGGGAAGACGGGCGGTGGAAGGAAGAGCCCCCGCTCCCGGACGGCGCCTTCGGCTCGATGGGCGGGATGCTGACGTCGATCCGCGACCTGGCGCGCTACGTCGCCGCCTTCCTCGCGGCGTGGCCCCCGCGTGACGGGTCCGAGGCCGGTCCCATCCGCCGCGCGTCGCTTCGCGAGATGCAGCAGGTGTGGCGTGACCAGCCGGCGGTGGTGTCGCTGGACGGCCCGGGCGGGGCGGTGCGTCTCAAGGCGGCCGCGTACGGGTACGGCCTCTACGTCGGGCAAACCTGCGACTTCGACCATGTCGTCTGGCACGGCGGCGGTCTGCCCGGTTTCGGCTCCCTCATGCGGTGGCTGCCGGAGTACGGCGTCGGGTTCATCGCGCTCGGCAGCCGGACCTACACGGGCTGGAGCCGCGTGACCGACCAGGCCGTGACGCTGCTCGCCGCGACCGGCGGCCTGCAACCGCGCGTCCCGCAGCCGTCCCCGGCGCTGGTCGCGGCCAAGGACACCGTGTCGCGCCTGGTCGGAGCCTGGGACGACCGGCTCATCGAGCCGGCGGCGGCCGTGAACCTGTTCCTCGACCGGTCGAAGGACAGGCGGCGCGCCGAGTTCGCGGCACTGCGGAGCCGGCTGGGCGCCTGCCGGGCCGACGAGGGCTTCGAGTTCATCGAGAACGCGCTCAGGGGCGACTGGCTGCTGCGGTGCGAGCGCGGGCGGGCCCGGGCCTCGGTGACACTGGCCCCAACCCTGCCGCCGACGATACAGTACATGGAAGTCCGGGAAGCGCCGGCGCAGGACGGCGGTTCCCGCAGCCCCTCGTGCCCCCGCTGAGCAAGGCGGTATCATTCATCCCAGAACGTGGAGGTCATCAACGTGAGCGCCCCGAAGAAACTCGCGATCCTGGTCGGCGGCGGCCCCGCCCCGGGCATCAACTCCGTCATCAGCGCGGCCACCATCCGTGCGCAGCTCGAGGGCGTCGAAGTCGTCGGCATCCGCGACGGCTTCGAGTGGATCATGCAGGGCAACGTCGACCACGTCAGCGCCCTGACGATCGACGCACGTCAGCCGCATCCACTTCCGCGGGCGGCTCGCACATCGGCATCTCGCGCGCCAACCCGACCGAGAACCAGCAGCACCTCGAGAACACCGTGATCTCGCTGCTGCGCCTGAACGTGTCGCAGCTGCTGACGATCGGCGGCGACGACACCGCCTACTCGGCGATGAAGCTCGAGGAGAAGGCCGGCGGGCGCATCCACGTCGTGCACGTCCCGAAGACGATCGACAACGACCTCGACCTGCCGCCCTACGTGGACACCTTCGGGTTCCAGACCGCCCGCCACTACGGCGTCGACATCGTCAAGAACCTGATGGTGGACGCCCGCACCACCTCGCGCTGGTACTTCGTCATCGCGATGGGCCGCAAGGCCGGCCACCTGGCGCTCGGCATCGGCAAGGCGGCCGGGGCGACGCTGACGCTCATCCCCGAGGAGTTCGAGGGGCGGCGCATCCGGCTCGAAGGAGATCGT
Source organism: uncultured Acidobacteriota bacterium (assembly GCA_963813585.1). GTDB lineage: Bacteria > Acidobacteriota > Vicinamibacteria > Vicinamibacterales > Fen-181 > JARKSS01. The sequence continues at coordinate 2,869,955 of CAWEZL010000001.1, read as the reverse complement.
GGACACGCTGGCCGGCGCCATCATCAAGCGCCTCAGCTACGGCCGGCGCGACGGCGTGGCCGTCATCGCCGAGGGCCTGGTGCTCGGCATCGACCCCGAGGACCTGGCGCAGCTCGAGCGACGTCGAGAAGGACGCGCACGGCAACGTGCGGATCGCCGAGGTGAACATCGGCGAGATCCTCAAGGCGGAGGTCAACAAGCGGCTCAAGAGCTTCGGGATCAAGGCGACGATGGTCGCCAAGAACATCGGCTACGAGCTGCGGTGCGCCGACCCGATCCCGATGGACATGGAGTACACGCGCGACCTCGGCTACTGCGCCGCCAAGTTCCTGCTCTCGGGCGGCAACGCGGCGATGATCTCGATGCAGGGCGGGCACTTCGTCCCGATCCCCTTCACCGACCTGCTCGACCCGGAGACGGGCCGCGCGAAGATCCGGCTCGTGGACGTCAACTCGACCCGGTACGCGATCGCGCGCCGCTACATGATCCGGCTCCGCCGCGACGACTTCGACGACCCGCACGAGCTGGCCAAGTTCGCGGCGACGGCCGGCATGTCGCTGCAGCAGTTCCGGGCCGAGTTCGAGTCGCTGATCGCGAACGAGCCGCCGCCGTACCAGATCGACATCCACCCGAAGAAGGGCGAGCCCGGCGGCCACGAGTAGAGGGCCGAGGCGGGAGGTTCCGGCGGGGAACGGAAGCGCGCGGGCGCTCTCGTTCCCCGTTCCTTGACACGTGTCCCTTCCGTCGACCAGACTCGCGGCGTGGAGCCGTTTCACCTCCTCATCAAGCCCACCGGAGCGGACTGCAACCTCGGGTGCCGCTACTGCTTCTTCCGCCCGAAGGCGTCGCTCTACCCCAGGAGCGACTTCAGGATGACCGACGAGGTCATGGAGGCGGCGGTCGAGCAGGTGCTGGCGACACACCCGGGGCCGGAGGTGGGCTTCGGATGGCAGGGCGGCGAGCCGACCCTGATGGGCCTGCCCTTCTTCGAGCGGGTCGTCGCGGCCGTCGAGCGCCATCGCCGGCCCGGGCAGCGCGTGGTGCAGTCGATCCAGACCAACGGCGTGCTGGTGGACGACGAGTGGGCGTCGTTCTTCGCCCGGCATCACTTCCTCGTGGGCCTGAGCCTCGATGGCCCGGCCGCGATGCACGACGCCTACCGCGTGAACGCCGGCGGGCAGGGCACGCATCGCCAGGTCGTCCACGCATGGGACACGTTGACCCGGCACGGCGCCGAGGTCAACATTCTCTGCACCGTCCACGCCGCGAACCTGGGCCAGCCGCTGGCGGTGTATCGCTACTTTCGTGATGTCCTCTCCGCCCGTTTCGTGCAGTTCATCCCGATCGTGGAGCGTTCAGCGGATGCCCGCCCGGGGGAGGCGCCCGTCAGCGACCGATCGGTGCGGCCCGGCGAGTACGGCCGGTTCCTGTCGGCCGTCTTCGACGAGTGGGTTCGTCGCGACGTGGGCACCGTCTTCGTCCAGGCCTTCGACGCAGCCCTCGCGAGCTGGGTCGGACGCCCATCCCTGTGCGTGTTCGCGCCCACCTGCGGCCGGGCCCCCGTGCTCGAGCACAACGGCGACCTCTACGCCTGCGACCATTTCGTGGACCCGGCGCACCTGGTGGGGAACATCCTTCGCGACCCCCTCGAAGCGCTCCTCGACTCGGACGCGCTCAGGGAATTCGGCGACGACAAGCGCCGGCTGCTGCCCGAGCCGTGCCGCGCGTGCGACGTCGCGTTCGCCTGCCAGGGCGAGTGTCCCAGGAACCGCTTCGGAACCGGCCCGGGCGGAGGGGATGGCCTGAACTACCTGTGCGAGGACTACGGGCACTTCTTCCGCCACGTCACGCCGTCGATGGAGAGAATGGCGGACCTGCTGCAACGAGGACGCGCACCGGCGGAGATCATGGCGCGTCTCGCGGCCGACCCGTCCGACCTCGCGGCGCGGCTGGGGGCCGCCGGCCGCAACGACCCGTGCCCGTGCGGCAGCGGGCTGAAGGTCAAGAAGTGCCACGGGGGACGCTGATGGGACGCGAGGAATCGTCCGCCGTCACGCGCCGACGCTTCCTCGGCGGCCCGGCTGGCTGACGGCCGCGGGTCTGTTCTCCGCGGCCCGCGCGGGCGGAGGGGCCACGGCCGACACGCCGCCGAACATCGTGCTGATCCAGGCCGACGACCTCGGCTACTCGGACCTCTCCTGCTACGGGCAGAAGCGCTTCGACACCCCGCACGTCGATCGGCTGGCGGCCGAGGGCACCCGGTTCACCGCCCACTACGCCGGGAGCCCGGTGTGCGCCCCCTCGCGCTGCTCGCTGCTGACCGGCCTGCACACGGGGCACTCGCACATCCGCGCGAACGACGAATTGCCCGGGCGCGGCGACGTCTGGAACGACCCGATGCTCGAGGGGCAGCGGCCGCTGCCGGCCGGTACCGAGACGGTTGCGACGGTGCTGAAGGGCGCGGGCTACGACACGGCGCTGGTCGGCAAGTGGGGCCTCGGCGGGCCGGGCAGCGAGGGCGAGCCGAACCGGCACGGATTCGGTCACGCCTTCGGGTACCTGTGTCAGCGCCAGGCACACAACCACTACCCCGATCACCTGTGGCGCAACGGGCGGCGCGTGCCCCTCGACAACCCCGCATTCCGCGCCCACCAGCGGTTCACCGGCGACGCCGATCCGAACGATCCGCGCGCCTACGACCGCTATCGCGGAAGGCAGTTCGCGCACGACGTGATGATGGACGAGGCGATCGCCTGGCTGCGCGATCGCGGCGAGCGCCCCTTCTTCCTGCACGTCACGCCGACCATTCCCCATCTCGCGCTGCAGGTGCCCGAGGACTCGCTGGCCGCCTTCGCCGGCCGGTTCCCGGAGAAGCCATATCTCGGCGAGAACGGCTACCTGCCGCAGCGCGCGCCGCGGGCGGCCTACGCCGCCATGATCGCCCGGCTCGACGCGGGAGTGGGGCGGCTGATGCGAACGCTGGCCGAAACCGGCGTTGACGCGCGGACCCTCGTCATCTTCACCAGCGACAACGGCGCCACCTTCGAGGCCGGCGGGTACGACAGCCGGTTCTTCGCCAGCAACGCGCCGTGGCGCGGCGCCAAGCAGGACCTCTACGAGGGAGGCATCCGCGTGCCGTTCGTCGTCCGCTGGCCCGGGCGGGTGCCCAAGGCCATCGTGCGCCACGAGCCGTGTGCCGCCTGGGACCTGGCGGCCACGTTTGCCGACCTCGCCGGCACCAGCCCGCCCCGCCAGCACGACGGAGTCTCGCTCCGGCCGCTGCTCGAGGGCAGGCCGACCGTGTCGCGACCGCCGCTCTACTGGGAGTACCAGGGGCGCCAGGCGGTGCGGGACGGCCGATGGAAGGCGCTCCTCGAGGCGGAGACGGACACCTTCGAGCTGTACGACCTCGAAGCCGACCCGCGCGAGCAGCACAACGTGGCGCGCGCGCACGCGGGGGTTGCCACCCGGTTACGGCGACTCATGCGCGACTCGCGCGAGGAGTCGGCGCTGTTCCCGCTGGTGAAGCCAAAGGGCGTTGACTCGGTCGAAAGGGGGACTCGTGGTTGACGTGAAGGCGCGTTTCGGCCGTCCGCTGCGACTGGCGCTGGTCGGCGGCGGGCCGGGATCCTGGATCGGGCGGATGCACCGTTCGGCCGCCCTGCTCGACGGCTGGTGGGACCTGGTGGGCGGCGTGTTCTCGGGGGACCCGGTTCGCTCACGGACCGCGGGGGTCGAGCTCGGTTTTCGGCCCGACCGCTGCTACCCGGACGTCGAGGCGATGATCGCCGGCGAGGCCCGGAGGCAGGACGGGGCCGACGCGGTGGCCGTCATGTCGCCCAACGACACCCACTACCCCGCTGCGGCCGCGGCGCTCGACGCGGGGCTGGACGTCATCGGCGACAAGCCCGTGTCGCACGACTTCGCCCAGGCTTGCGACCTGGTCGAGCGCACCCGCGCCAGCAGCCGCCTGTTCGCGGTGGTGCACGGCTACTCGGCCTACCCGATGATGCGCTACGCGAGGTGGCTCGTTCGCGACGGCGCGCTCGGCGAGCCACGCTTCGTCCAGGTCGAGTACCTGCAGGGCAGCAACGCGACACGCGTGGAGGACGGCCCGGTCAACCGCCGGCTGGAGTGGTTGTTCGACCCGGCGCGCAGCGGCCTGGCCCTCGTGATGAGCGCGATCGGCTGCCACGCCCAGCACCTCGCCTCGTCGATCATCGGGCACGACGTGGCCCGCGTGTCGGCCGACGTCGGGGCCCTGGTCCCCGGCCGCCGCGTCGTCGATCACGTGTCGGCGCTGCTCGAGTTCCAGGGTGGCGCCCGCGGCACCTTCACCGCCACCAATGCCGCGGCGGGCGCCGAGAACGACGTGCGGCTCCGGGTGGTCGGCGAGCGCGGGCTGATCGAGTGGTGGCACCGGGAACCCAGCTACCTTCGGCTGGCGTTGCAGGGCGAGCCCCTGCGCATCATCGGCCGCGGGGATCCGTACCTGCCGGCCGAGGTGATCGCCGGCGGCCGGTCGCCGCGCGGCCACCCGGAAGGGATGCTCCAGGCGTTCGCGAACATCTACGGCGAGGTTGCGCAGGAACGGATGGCGCGTTCGCTCGGCGATCCGGTGCCCGAGTTCCCGTACCCCCGCATCGAGGAGGCGGCGCATACGATGGCCTTCATCGAGGCGTGCCTGGCGTCGCAGGCGACCGGCAGGTGGGTCGAGGTGCGGCGCCAACGTTGACCCAGCCCCGAGAAGGAACTGCCCGATGCTCAGGCGTGAGTGGCTTCGCGCGATCTGCGGCCTTGGCCTGTCGGCGCGTGACGCCGGCTGCCTCCTGGCGTCTCCCGCGGCGCCGTTGCGCGCCGGCGTGGCGAAGGTGGATATCACCCCCGGCGTGCCGGTCGCGCTCGACGGCTATCTCGACCCCGAGAACCGCGTGTCGGAGGGAGTCCACGATCGCGTGTTCGCGCGCGCGATCGCCCTCGAGAGCGGCGGGCGCCGCCTGGTCCTCCTCTCGTGCGACCTCGCGTCCTTCCCGCTCGCGTCCTACTTCGAGCGTGCCATCATCGAGCGCACCGGTCTGAAGGCGGGCGAGCTGATGCTCTGCGCCATCCACACGCACAGCGGCCCGCTGGTCACGCTCAACACCCGTTTCCCGGCGAACCTGGATTACACGAAGTCGCTGGTGGAACTGCTCGCGACGGTGGTGGGCAGGGCGCTGCGGTCGATCGCGCCGGTCCGTCTCTCGGTGGGAAGGAATCGATCGGCGGTCGGCGTCAACCGGCGGAAGCCGCTCCCGGGCGGCGGGATGGAGATGGCTCCCAACCCCGACGGCGTGGTGGACCCCGAGGTCCTGGTGTTGCTGCTGTCGCGGCCCGGCGCCGGACCGTTCGCGGCGCTGTTCGACTACGCATGCCACTCGCGCTCGCTGGGCCCGCCGAACCGCCTGCTGAGCGGCGACGTCTTCGGCATCGCCGAGCAGGCGGTCGAGCGCGAGATGCCGCACCTGGCGCTCGCTGCGGCGGTGGCCGGAGCCTCGGGCGACGTCGATCCGTCGAGCGTGGTGGACGGCTTCGACGCACCGGCGGGCGTTCAGCCCGAGACGGTGCGCCTCGGAACCCTGCTCGGACGGGACGTGCTGCAGGCGATCGACGGCGCGCGCCCCGTGCCGTGGCCGTCGGCCCTGCGCGTGGCGTCGGCCCGCGTCCCTCTTCCGCCGAAGACGCCGGGGCCGCTGAAACCGGTGAACGTCATCGCGGCCGCCCTCGGCGAGGTCGCCCTCGTCGGCCTCGACTGCGAAGCGTCGGTGGAGATAGGCCTCGCCATCAAGGCCGGATCCCCCTCCCCCGCCACCTTCGTCATCACCAACTGCAACGGCTGGGCGGGCTACCTGCCGGTCGCGCGCCAGTACCCCGAAGGCGGCTACGAGGTGGCGCGCACGGGGTTCGGCCCCGACGCGGCCGACATCCTCGTGCGCGAGACGCTGCGGATACTCGGGACCCTCGCGGCGCCCCGCGTGTCACGCTGAACGCCGCGGCCCTCCATTGCCGCAAGGTCGACACAAGACGAACGGCCGTCTCGCTGCGATCGAGATCTCCGGATCAACCACGAAGATTCACGAAGGCGTGTCCCGCTGACGGCCGACGGCCTTCGGCAGGCCGCAACGCGGCCGGGCGATGAGCGCAGACCCAGCGTCCGCAAACAAGCGTTCAGAACATGGCTTGCTTGCGGACGCTGAGCCTGCGCTCATCGCCGCGCGTCGGCCACGCCGTGGCCGACCGCCCGAAGGCCGCCACTGGTCGGTCGCATGCACGCGGGTCACGCGCAACGCGGCCAGCCTTCGTGTCCTTCGTGTTCTTCGTGGTTCGTTCGCGACCGTCTCACGCCGCGCCGCCGTTGCCCGCCTCGGCCTGCGAGGACGCGCGGCTCAGGCGCGGCCAGGCGTAACCGTAGAAGGCGACGAACGCGAAGCAGCACAGCGGGACGATGAAGGCCCGCGAGAGGTCGTAACGGTCGCCGATCGCGCCCATGACCTTCGGCAGCAGCGCACCGCCCATGATCGCCATCACGATGAAGGCCGACGCCTTCTTCGCGCGCACGCCCAGGCCGTGGATGCCGAGCGCGAAGATCGTCGGGAACATGATCGACATGAAGAAGTAGCTGAGGAACACGCTGGCCACCGACAGCCACCCCAGCTTCAGGAACACCAGCAGGCAGGCGATCACGTTCATCACGCCGTACAGCGCCAGCACCCGGTGGGCGGCGTAGCGCCGCAGGATGCCGGCCCCGCTGAACCGCCCAGCCAGGAAGCAGATGAAGCCAAACGACGCGAGACGCGCCGCCCCCTGGTCCGACAGCTGGAGCGTGCCGGCGGCGCCGCTCTCGAACCAGCTCGCCAGCGCGCCCGATGTCCAGGAGGCCGGAAGCGGCGGAACCTGCGAGGTCATGTAGTTGATGAAGAAGCTGAAGATTCCCGCCTGCGCCGCGACGTAGAGGAACTGCGCGGCGACCGCCATCGCGAAGTGCGGGTGCGACCAGATCGAGTGCGAGACCTCGGCGCTGCGGTCGTCGAGGTGGTACTCGTCCTTCATCTGCACGTCGGGCACCCGCGCGAACAGGAAGATCGACCGCCAGGACGAGAACCAGCACCGCGACCGCCGCGTAGGGGATCCACAGCGTCTCGGCCCCCGTGCTCTGGCCCGAGGCGTCCTTCCCGTAGAAGAACGCCGCGCCGGCGATCGGGCCGAAGATCCAGCCGACGCCGTTGCACGACTGCGCGAGGTTGATCCGCGTCGCCGCGTCGCGCGGGTCGCCGAGCACGGTGGTGTACGGGTTGGCGATCGTCTCGAGGAACGTGAGGCCGGCGGCGATCAGGCACACCCCCGCGAGAAACGCCCAGAAGGCCGCGATCGAGGTGGCGGGAATGAACCAGAACCCGCCGGCCGCCACCATCAGCAGCCCGGTGATGATCCCGCCCTTGTACCCGAGCTTCGTGGCCAGCCACCCCGCCGGCAGCGCCATGAGGAAGTAGCCGAGGTAGTGGGCGAACTGCACCCACGCGGACTGCGCCAGGGTCAGGTGCAGCTCGCGCTGGAAGTGCTTGTCCATCACGTCGATCATGCCGTTGCAGAACCCCCACAGCAGGAACAGCGAGCTGACCAGCGCGAAGGTCAGCGCGACGTTCGAGCCGTCGGGCAGGACGAAGAGCCCGCGGCGCGTGAGGTTGGCGGGCGGTTCCGGGCGGGCGGCGGTCGGCATCATCGGCGTGGTCGCAGTTACCCCAGGGGCGTCAGGTCGACGAAGCGGCGAAAGGCCCGGTCCCACGCCTCGCGGTCGCGTGGCGCGTAGAAGGCCGGCTCGAACGAGCGGCGCACCACGGCCCGCCCCTCCTCCAGGGATGCGATCGCGCCGGCGGTGATTGCCTGGACGAGGATGTTGCCGATCGAGGTGCCCTCGGCCGGGCCCGCCACCACCGGCAGGCCCGTGGCGTCGGCAGTGAACTGGCACAACAGGGCGTTGTTCGAGCCGCCGCCTACGATGTGGACGACCTCGGCCTCCTGCCCCCGGATCGCCGCGAGCGTCTCGAGCACCTGCCGGTACTTCAGCGCGAGGCTCTCCAGGATGCAGCGGACGAGCGCCCCCGGCGTCGCGGGCGTGCGCTGGCCGGTCTCGGCCAGCCGCCGTTCGATGGCGGCCACCATATCGGGCGGGTTGAAGAACGCCGGATCGTCCGGGTCAACCATCGCCACCAGCGGCTCGGCCGAGGCTGCCGCCTCGGTCAACTGCGAGTACGCCTCGCGCCCCTCGAGCCCCCAGCGCCGCCGGCATCCCTGCACCAGCCACAGGCCGGTCACGTTGCGGAGCAGCCGGAAGGTGCCGTAGACGCCTCCCTCGTTGGTGAAGTTCGCCCGCTCGGCCCCATCGCTCAGCACCGGCGCCTCGACCTCGGCGCCGACCAGCGACCAGGTACCAGAGCTGATGTAGGCGAAACGGGGGCCGGCGGCGGGCACCGCGGCCACGGCCGATGCCGTGTCGTGCGTGCCGACCGCCACGACCGGCGCCGTGCAGCCGGTCTGGCCGCTCACTTCCCGCGTGAGCGGCCCGAGGCGCGTCCCGGGTCGCACGATCTCCTGCATCAGCGAGGGGCGGATGCCGGCCACCTCGAGCAGCCGCTCGTCCCACCCGTCGAGCGTCGGGTTGTACAGCTGAGACGTGGTGGCGAATGTGAACTCGGTGGCCCGGCGCCCGGTGAGCCAGAAGTGGAACAGGTCGGGCACGAAGAGCAGGCCCGAGGCCAGGGCGCCGGACAGCGGCGACTGGCGGGTCATGGCATGCAGTTGGAACAGCGTGTTGAACGGGAGGATCTGGATCCCCGTCCGGCGGTAGAGTTCATGGCGCGAGACCATCCGAGTCGCCGAGTCGATCGCCCCATTGGTCCGCGGGTCGCGATACGTGTGCGGCAGGCCGATCAGCGTCCCGTCCTCTGCCAGCAGCGCGTAGTCCACGCCCCAGGTGTCGATGCCGATGCTGGTCAGCGGGCCCGCGGCCGCCGCCCGCCGGATCGCCTCGCGCACCTCTTCCCACAGCGCGTAGACGTTCCAGTGCAGGCCGGCCCCGAGGCTGACGCCGGGGTTCGGGAACCGGTGGATCTCCTGCACCCGCAGCCGTCCGTCCTCCAGCTCGCCGACGGCCGCGCGCCCACTCTCGGCGCCCAGGTCGATCGCGAGGAATCGCGGCGCGCTCACGGCGGCAGGCCGGCAGAAGTCGTTTCGCATCCGCGGTAGTGTAGTCCACGCCGCTCCCGACGGCGACTTGCCGTATGCTGGAATGACGATCGTTCGGGACGATTTGCCGGGAGGGCGAACATGGAGCAGCGGCGACTCGGTCAGGGGCTCGAGGTATCGGCGGTCGGCCTCGGCTGCATGGGCATGAGCGACTTCTACGGCCCGCGCGACGATGCGCAGTCGATCGAGACGATCCACCGCGCGCTCGATCTCGGCGTGACCTTCCTCGACACGGCCGACGCGTACGGTCCCTTCAAGAACGAGGAACTGGTGGGGCGCGCCATCCGCGACCGTCGCGACGCCGTGATCATCGCCACCAAGTTCGGCAACCAGCGTGGGGCCGACGGCTCCTTCATCGGGATCAACGGGCGCCCCGAGTACGTGCGCGAGGCGTGCGACGGATCGCTCCGCCGGCTTGGCGTCTCCCACATCGACCTCTACTATCAGCACCGCGTCGATCCCACGGTCCCCATCGAGGACACCCTCGGTGCGATGGCCGGCCTCGTGCGCGAGGGCAAGGTCCGCTTCCTGGGGCTGTCCGAGGCCTCGCCGACGACGATCCGCCGCGCTCACGCGGTGCACCCGATTGCCGCCCTGCAGACGGAATACTCGCTGTGGTCGCGCGATCCGGAAGACGAGATCCTCCACACGGTCCGCGAGCTGGGGATCGGCTTCGTGGCCTACAGCCCGCTCGGGCGGGGGTTCCTCGGCGGCCGGTTCCGCCGGTACGAGGACCTGCCGGCAGACGACTGGCGCCGGACCAACCCTCGCTTCACGCCCGAGAACTTCGAGCGCAACCAGGCGCTGCTGGCGCGCGTCGAGGCGATGGCGGCACGGAAGGGGGTGACCGCCTCTCAGCTCGCGCTCGCCTGGGTCCTCGCCCGGGGCCGTGACATCGTCCCCATCCCGGGGACCAAGCGGCGGGAGTACCTCGAGCAGAACGCCGCGGCGGTTTCGATCGAGCTGTCTGCCGACGATCTCCGCGAGCTCGACGAGGCGTTCCCCAGGGGCGCGGCGGCCGGCGAGCGCTACCCCGAAGGCGGCATGCGGGCGGTGAACAGGTAGAGGGAGAACGCGGAATGCGGCCAGGATTCGAGGCGTTCACCGTGGCAGAGGACATCGCCGAGGCGCGGACGCTGCCGGCGCGGGTCTACTCCGATCCGGGCGCGTTCGAGCGGCAGCGCGAGCGCGTCTTCGCCCGCAGCTGGCAGTTCGTGGGTGACACCGACCAGGTGAAGGTGCCGGGGCAGGTGCGCCCCGTGACGTTCCTCGAGGGCATGCTGCCCGAACCGCTGCTCCTCACCCGCGACGCGGACGACCGACTGCACTGCCTTTCGAACGTCTGCACCCACAGGGGCACGCTGGTCTGCGAGGGCGAGGGCGTGCTCCACCAGCTGCGGTGCCGCTATCACGGCCGCCGGTTCGCGCTCGACGGCCGATTCCTCTCGATGCCCGAGTTCGACGGCGCCCGCGACTTTCCCACCGAGGCGGACAATCTCGCCCGGCTGCCGATCGGCACGTGGGGCAAGCTGATCTGCACGGCCCTCGACCCCGCCGTGCCCTTCGACGACTACCTGGCGCCCGTCCGCGCCCGCTGCGGCTGGATGCCCCTCTCCGACGCCGTGCTCGACCCTGCGCGGTCCCGGCACTATCACGTCCGGGCCAACTGGGCGCTCTACTGCGACAACTACCTCGAGGGCTTCCACATCCCTTACGTGCACGCGTCCCTGGCCGACGCCCTCGATTACGGGGAATACCGCACGGAGCTGTTCCCCTGGTCGAGCTTGCAGGTGGGAGTAGCGCGCGGGGACGAGGAGGTGTTCGACCTGCCGCCCGACTCGCCGGACCATGGGCGGCCCGTCGCGGCGTACTACTTCTGGCTGTACCCCAACCTCATGCTGAACGTGTATCCCTGGGGGATCTCGGTCAACATCGTCAAGCCGCTGGAGGTCGGCGAGACGAGGGTCACGTTCCTGTCGTACGTGTGGGATCCGTCGCGGCTCGACCGGGGCGCCGGCGCGGGCCTCGACCGGGTGGAGCGTGAGGACGAGAGCGTCGTCGAAAGCGTGCAGAAGGGCGTCCGGTCCCGCCTGTACGACCGCGGGCGCTACTCGCCGTCGCGCGAGCAGGGCGTGCACCACTTCCACCGCCTGCTCGCGCAGGCGATGAGTGCCTAGCGCTCCGTCCTCCGCCCCCCGCCTCCGCCTACGTGGCTCTGACCTCCGCCTCCAGCCGGTCGCCGGCCTTCAATCGAACGACAGCGTCGAAGGCCACGATGCCGCCCGCCCCGAGGCGGGCGCCCACCGGCGAGCCGTTGACGGTGGCAGCGACGGCGACCCGCTCGACCGCGGAAGCCTCGCCGGCCCCGAAGCCGAACTGCTTCAGCTCCAACCCACCCCACTGGAGGTCGAGCCGGCCGGACGTGACGCCGCGCTCGCGCCGCTGCGAGAACAGGCCCCACCCGTCTCCCGTCGTGAAGAACGCCCGAAACGCCTCGGGTGACAGGCACGGCGCGAAGCCGAGGCGCCGCTCGGGTGCCGAGTACGAGTAGCCCGAGAGCGCCGTCAGCAGCGACCAGCTCGCCAGCGCCCGCGCGTAGTGCGACCCGCACTCGACTTCGTTCCACGGGTTGCGCCGCTCGCCGTCGTAGCGGTCGCGCACGGCCCGGACGATCGCCAGCCCCTCGGCGACGAGCCCCTCGTAGATCAGGTGGGCGGCCACCTGGTACTCGATCCCCGTCCAGACCTCGTCGGAGTAGACGAACGGCAGCGCCGGCCGCTTCCCGTGCGGCCAGCTGCAGAGCACGAGCCCCTTCTCGTCGTTGAGCGCGTAGAGGCGCTGGGTGTTGGGGTGGCCGAAGAAGTCGTGGCGGAAGTTGTGGCGGTAGATGGACCGGAGGGTCTCGCGCACGTGCGCGGCGGGCAGCACGTGACCGAGGCCGACCACGGTCGCCAGCCACTGGCCCAGCAGCTGGTCGGAGAGGCAGCCGTCGCCGTACTGGTACTTGAGCGATCCGCGGTCCACCGACGCCGCGTACCACGTCTCCTTCTGCTCGACCTCCTGCACCTTGACCGCGGCGGCGTCGGGCACCCGCTGCACGTAGTAGCCGTCGCGCCACAGCCCGGCATCGAGCTTCGTCCGGCCGCTCTCGAACAGGCGACGGTATTCCGCCGCCGACGCCTCGTCGCCGACGGCCCGCGCCATGCGCTCCCCTGCCAGCAGCGCGCCGAGATACAGCGTCCCCATCATGGTGTTGGGACCGTAGAACTCGATGTCGTAGGTGTTGTGCTGCTCCCCCTCCATCACGCCGTCCCGGTCGGCGTCCCACTGCACCCACGCGTACTCCAGTGCCCGCTTGGCCTGCGGCCACAGCTCGCGCAGGAACGCCTCGTCGCCCGAGAGCTGCCATTCGCGGTACAGCTTCAGCACGCACCCCATCTGACCGTCCGCCGCCGGCTTGAACTTCCACTGCGCCCGCCCGGTCGGAACGAGCGTGCGGAACGCCATCGACCCGTCCGGCTTGAGGTTGTCGAGGAAGTCGGTCCGCCGCATCGACCGCTCGAGCGACGGGAACAGGTGCGCCAGCGCCTGCTCGTAGTTCCACACGTGCGTGCAGTTCAGCGGGCAGCAGCCGGCCTCGTCGTTGGTGCCCTCGAAGGCGAAGAAGCGCTGACCCTCGAGCAGCATGCACGTGTTCGTCCGGATGATGGACATCTGGCTCGACACTGCGTCCACCACCGCGCCGGGCAGCGTGCCCTGTTCCAGGGCGTCGCGGAAAGCCCGCGTCCCGCGCTCCAGCCGATCGAGGTTCGAGGCCGTGTGGCGCGCCACCTCCCACGCATCCTTGAACCGCACGCCGTAGTCGTTGCGCAACTTCCGCCCGCGCACCTCGGGCTCACGGTTCCAGTAGTTCTCGCGCACGGGGAAGTGCCAGGCCAGGAAGAAGTCGATCCCCCTCGTCTCGCCGGGCGCCAGCGTCACGTGCGGCGCGAGGGTGGCGTAGTGCGAAACGCCGTCCTCGCTCGGGCCGGCCGAGCCGTCGGGATCGAACGCCCCGTCGGCCGCGTACTCGTCGAACCACTTCTGGAACGAGTCCCACCAGTCGCCCTCTTCCCACGCGGGCCGCGCGCTGACGTCCGGGTGCGTGGTCGCGAGCGCCATCGAGCCGGCGAGGATGTCGTGGGCCTCGTACTTCCGGGAGCCGAGGTCGAGGCCAGCGAGGGGGCCCTCGCGCCGCACGCGCGTGACGTTCTGGCCGAAGCCGGCGAACCGGTTCCCGCCGAGCGCCGAGTGGCCGTCGTAGCCGATGGGGTTCAGGATCGAGAAGGCGAGCGCCGCGTCCACCGGCGCCTTGGTGCGGTTCGTCAGCCCGTAGCGGAAGATCGCCACCGGCAGCGACGAATCGTCCACCGCGAGGGGGATCATCGGGTTGAACGCGCGCAGCGTCACGGCCACCGGGAGGGCGTCGTCCTCGAACGCGATCTCCGCGAACGGGTAGGCGCCGCGGAAGGTGGCGCCGCGGAAGCGGGGCAGCCCTTGCGCCCCCTCGCGCGCATACCCCTGCCCGCCGCGGAACGGCGGCTGCAGGGGCGCCTCCACCACCTGCACGACGGGGTCCCCGCCCGCCGCCTTCGCCCAGAGCGCGACGAACGTGAACGGCAGGGAGTGCCCCTTGTTCGGGCGGTTGAAGACTTCCCAGTCGCGCAGGTCGCCGCGTCCCCCGAGCGACACGGTCCCGGTGCCGATACCGCCGAGCGGGAACGCGATTTCGCTTAGCTGCCGGCCCGTGAAGGTCCGCACCGGGTCGGCTCGGAACAGCTCCTCGCGCGAATACGGGACCACCGAGCCGTCTGGCGACGTGAACGACACCGGCTTCTCGGGCTTGCGCTGCGCCTCGGCGGGGACAGCAGCCCCGGCCATGGTGGCGCCCACGACCGCGGCCGACCCCTCGACGATGAACGCGCGCCGATCGATCTTCTTCTCGTCGCTCATGGTGGGACTCACTCTCCGGCTAGCGACCTGCGGGCTGGCGGCTGGCTGCCAGCCGCCAGCCCCTCCAGCACCTCCGCCACCTTCAGCACGACACGCGTCACTTCACTTCCAGGTCATCCTTCCCCGGCAGCGCCGGGAAGGCCGCGTGCGGCTCGGCCTGGTACCAGTACGCCACCGAGGCGATGTCGTCCTGCAGCGGCAGGTAGCGGCCGTCCGACCGCCACCCCAGCGCCTGGATCGTGACGCGCAGGTCCTTCTCGAAGCGCACCGGGTCCAGGATGTGCCAGCGGTACATGCCGAACCGCTGCTGCGACTTGTACACGCCATCCGGCTTGACCACCTGCGCGAGGCCGACGTACGGCGTGTTGAACGGCTCGTACTGGCGTGTCTCGGGGTTGTCGAAGTTGTACGAGCCGCAGAAGTAGTCCTCGGTGCCGGTGCCGCAGATCGTCGGGAACGGCGCGTCGCCGTCGATGAAGAACTTGATTTCCCCCTCGCCCCACCAGCCCGTGCTGTGGACGCCCCACGCCAGGTACGTCCCGACGTAGTGCCCCCAGCCCTTCACGCCGTCCAGGATCGTGTAGTCGGTCTTGTTCGGCAGCGGGTTCACCCGGCGGAATTGCGCGTGGAGGTAGCCCGAGTCGGCGGGCACGTCGGCCAGCGAGTAGTCGATCTGGTAGTAGAGCGTCATCTCCTTGCTGTCGACGTTCTCCATCGTGATCTTCGCCGCCTTGCGGAACGGCATCTGCCAGTACGAATTCAGGCCGCTGCCGGGGTTGACGCAGATCGGCAGCGAGTTGATGCGCGGGTAGGTGCCGCCCCAGCCCGAGGCGAAGAAGTCGCCCACCGGCGTCTCGACCGACGGCTGCGCCTCGCCGTCCCAGTAGATGCGGAAGATCGTGAAGCGCGACACGCCGGTCGGCGTCATCCAGATGTGGTTGATCACGCCGGGGCCGGCGATGTCGGCCATCACGAAGGTCTCGCCCGGCTTGATCTTCACCGAGGGCGAGATCTTCCAGCCCTGCCCGAGGTCGCGGGCGGCGTTCGCGCCGGTACCCTCGGTCGCCATGCCCCCCTTCCCCTTCTCGCCGGTGAGGTTCTCGGGGCTGACGGACCGTGACTGCGCGTGGGACAGCCGGGACAGGTCGCCGAGGCCCGTCGCCAACTGAGACGAGGCGGGCTTCTGGGCGGCCAGCTGCACGACCGCGCAACCCGCGGCCAGGACGGGAACCAGCCAGACGAAACGTCGCTTCATGGGCGCCTCCTGCGCGGCGGAGCATAGCACACGCCGGTTGCGAGTGGCGGGTGGCTAGTGATAGAAGATGGCGTTCGCGTGCGCGCGCAGAAAGGACAGTCATGGCCACCCAGATCAGCCTCGTCGCCAGTGGCGACCTCCGTCTCTCCGCCAACCAGATGTGCTGGCCCGCACAGGCAGCCCTCGAGGAGGCCGTCACCGCGGCCTTCGCCCGCCTCGGCGCCACCTTGGTCCGCGGCCACGCCGTGGATGCCGCGAAGGGGCACGGGTTCCTCGACAGCCAGACCGCCGGCATCCAGGCGTTCCGCCGGCTCGATCCCGACGTGCCGATCGTCGTCGCCGAGGCCGTGTGGCAGTACACCAGCCACGTCCTGCCCGGGCTCACCCGCCACAAGGCGCCCATCCTGACCCTCGCCAACTGGAGCGGCCAGTGGCCCGGCCTGGTCGGAATGCTCAACCTGAACGGGTCGCTCACCAAGGCCGGGGTTCCCTACAGCACGATCTGGAGCGAGGCGTTCGACGACGAGTTCTTCCTGCGGGGGGCCCGGCAGTGGCTCGCCGAGGGGCGGATCGATCACGACGTCAGCCACGCGAAGCCGCTCGACCTCGGCGCCTGGGGCGACGAGCTGCGGGCGGCGGCCGAGCGCGGCGCGGCGCTGGGCGCCGACCTCCGCCGACAGCAGGGGATCATGGGGATCTTCGACGAAGGGTGCATGGGGATGTACAACGCGATCATCCCCGACGACCTGCTGCACGCCTGCGGCGTCTTCAAGGAGCGCCTCAGCCAGTCGGCCCTCTACGCCGCGATGCAGCGGGTAAGCGACGAGACCGCCGCCCGCCACCTGGCGTGGTTGCGCGCGCGCGGCATGCGGTTCGCCCTCGGCCAGGACGAGGCGGCCGAGCTGACCGAGCGGCAGGTGCTCGAGTCGCTCAAGATGTATGACGCGGCCGTGCGCATCGCCCACGCGTTCGGCTGCGACGTCGTCGGGATCCAGTACCAGCAGGGGCTCAAGGACACCTGCGTCGCGTCGGACCTCACCGAGGGGCTGCTGAACGACCCGAACCGCCCGCCCGTTCTGGGCGAGTCGGGCGAGGTGCTCTTCGAGGGCCGGGCGGTGCCGCACTTCAACGAGGTGGACGAGTGCGCCGGCCTCGACGCGCTGATGACCAACCGGCTGTGGACCGATGCCGGCATCGACCCGTCCACGACCCTCCACGACGTCCGGTGGGGCGCGCCCTTCTCGGGGTGCGGGGTGGACGAGTTCGTCTGGGTGTTCGAGATCTCCGGGGCCGTGCCGCCCAGCCACCTCGAGGGGGGCTACGCCGGCGCGGTCGGCGAGCGCCAGGCCGCCATGTACTTCCCGCTGGGCGGGCCCACGATCAAGGGCGTGAGCAAGCCGGGCGAGATCGTGTGGAGCCGGATCTACGTGGCCGACGCCGCGCTGCACCTGGACATCGGGCGCGGCGGGGCGGTCAGGCTGCCCGCCGGGGAGACCGAGCGGCGCTGGGCCTCGACCAGCCCGCAGTGGCCGATGATGCACGCCGTCCTCTACGGCGTCACGCGCGACCAGTTCATGGCGCAGCACAAGGCGAACCACATCCAGGTCGCCTACGCGCCCGACGCCCGGGCGGCCACGCGCCTGCTCGCGGCGAAGGCCGGCATGGCGCGCGAGCTCGGTCTTTGCGTCAACGTCTGCGGCGACATCGAGGACACCCTCGACCGTCACCAGCCGGCGGGGTTCCGGTCGTGAGGGACCCGGCACGCCGCGGGCTGATCGCCCTGGCCGCGCTGGCGGCCTGCCTCGCGGCCGCTGTGCCGGGTTGTCGCCCGCAGCCCCCGGCCGTCACCGTGGAGAGCCTGCTCGCGGAGATGACGGACGTCGAGGAGCTGGCCCGGGAGCCGCGGCCGTTCTACACGCACGCCACCGCGAGCAGCTATAGCCGCGAGAGCCACAAGGGGGGCGACGCGTGGTTCGACAACCACGACGTCGGGCAGTACGTGCGGAGCGAGACGCGCGACGGCCGCCTGGAGTCTGTGCTGGCCGATCTCGACGGGCCGGGCGCGGTCACCCGCTTCTGGTCGGCGAACCCGACGCTCGGCACCACCATCCGCTTCTACTTCGACGGCGAGGCGGTGCCGCGGCTGGCGGTACCGCTGGCCGGTCTGTTCGACGGCAGCACGGCGCCGTTCGCGCCCGAGTTCTCGTACGTCAGCGGAACCGGCGGAAACCTGTACTTCCCGCTCCCCTTCTCGCGGTCGCTCCGGGTGACCGTCGAGGCGAAGCCCGGCGACAAGCCGCCGCGGCTGTATTACGAGATCGGTCACCGCGCGTACGAGCCGGGCACCCGCGTCGAGACGTTCGACCCGGCAGGGGCCGGCGGCCTGGCCGGAGCGGTCGCGGCAGCCGCGCGAGCGCTCATGTCGCCGGCGGCACGGGGCGGCGGCCAGTGGATTGACGTCCGGGTTTCGATCTCGCCCGGCACCACGCGCGTCATTCCCCCCGTGGTCGGCGAGAAGGCAGTCGTCGAGTGGTCGGCCCGCTTGCCCGGCGAGCCGACAACGGCCTGGCGCGAGGTGGTGCTCGGTGTGACCTTCGATGGCGAGCGAAGCATCGAGGTGCCGCTCGGTGACTTCTTCGGATCCGGCCCCGGGGTCAACCCCTATGAGAACCTGTTCTTCACGGTGACACCGCACGGCGTGATGACGAGCCGCCTGCCGATGCCGTTCCGGTCGTCGATGGCGATCGAACTCGCCAACACCGGCACGGCCTCGAGGACGGTGGATCTCCGCCTGCGGGTGGTGGATCGCGCCTTCACGCCGCGCGACTGGCACTTGCGGGCACAGTGGACGACCCAGACGCGAGACAGCTGGCCGCCGTTCGACGTGAACGTCCTGGCGACGAAAGGGCCGGGCAAGATCGTCGGCACCGTGTACGAGATCGCCAACCCCGTCCTGATCTGGTGGGGGGAGGGCGACCAGAAGGTCTTCGTGGACGGCGAGCCCTTCCCGAGCACCTTCGGAACCGGAACGGAGGACGACTACGGGTTCGCCTACGGCCACAACGAGCCGTTCATGCGCCCGTACCACGCGCAGACCCGCGTGGACGGCCCGTGGAGCGGCGGGCACATCAGCCTGAACAGGTGGTACGTCCTCGATGCTCTCCCCTTCCGCACGTCGATCCGCTTCGACCAGGAGATGTGGCACTGGATGCCGTGCCGGCCGACTTGGGCACAGGTGATCTACTGGTACGCGAAACCCGGCACGCCGCGGCCCGCCCGGGTCGATCGCGCCACGCTCGCCGCGCGGGACCTCGGGGTGCGCGACGCGATGGAGCCGATCGAGGGCGAGGCACTGCTTCACGCGGAAACCGGCGGTCGGGCGGCGACCGAGCGGCTCGCCAACTGCTCCGGGGCGGAACACCTGGTGTGGTCCGACGCGAAGGCCGGCGACCGCTGCACCGTGCGATTCAAGGCGCCGCGGGCGGGCCGGTACGACATCACACTGAACCTGTGCCAGTCGCCCGGCTACGGCCGCCACCGGCTGCTGGTCAACGGCAGGCCGCCGGGCATCGAGGTGGACGGATACTCGCCCCGGCTGTTCTGGGTCCGGCCAACGATCGAGAACGTCGAGCTGGCGGAGGGCGAGAACACGCTGACGGCGCTCGCACTGCCGCCCAACCCGAACGCCGAGCCGGGCAACCGGCTGGGCCTCGACTACGTGCTGCTGGTCCGGCGATGATCGGTCGTGAAGGTGAGGCGATGACTCTTGCGCGACGCGAATTCCTGATGGCGCTGGGCGCCGCGGCCTGCGCGCGCCCGTCCCTGGCGGCCCCCTCCTGGCGGGCCGGCCTGGCGACGATCGACATCACGCCCCCACCCGGGCTGTGGATGGCCGGGTTCGCGGCGCGCAAGGAGCCGGCGCAAGGCGTCGCCCAGCCGCTCCACGCGAAGGCGCTGGCCCTCGAGGATGCCGGGGGCCGCCGTGCGGTGATCGTCACGCTCGACCTCCTCGGCCTGACCGCCCCCCTCGTCCAGCGAATCGCGGAGGAGGTCGCCCGGCGCCACGGGCTTGCGCGCGAACGCCTCGTGCTCTGCAGCAGCCACACGCACAGCGGCCCGGTCGTCGACGACCAACTGGCGGTGGCGTACGACCTGACCGCGGCGCAGTGGGACGCGGTACGCGCCTCCACCCGGCGCATCGAGGCGCAGGTGGTGGACCTCGTCGGGCAAGCGCTCCGGTCGCCGCGACCGGTGCGCCTGCGTAGCGGCCAGTCGAGCGCCGTGTTTGCCGCGAACCGCCGCACCGCCTTCCCCAACGGGCCGACGGATCACTCGGTGCCGGTCCTGGCGGTCGAGTCGCCGGGCGGCGAGGCGGTGGCGGTGCTCTTTGGGTACGCGTGCCACAACACCACGTTGACGGCGAACTTCGTGCGCTTCCACGGCGACTACGCCGGCGTGGCCCAGGCCGAACTCGAGCGCCGCCACCCGGGGCTGGTCGCGCTCTTCGCGGCCGGCTGCGGGGCCGACTCGAACCCGGCTCCGCGCGGCACGATCGAACTCGTCGAACAGCACGGCAGGGCTCTGGCCGACGCGGTGGAGCGCGGGCTCGCCCGCGCCAAGGATATCCGGGGCGACTCGCTGCGAACGGCATTCACCAACGTGACCCTCGAGTACGCGCCGCCGCCCCCGCCCGACACCTGGCGGGCCCGCCTCGAGGACCAGAACCCGTACGTCCGCCGCCACGCCCGGCTGATGCTCGACGCCATCGCCCGAGACGGTCGGGTGCAGGCCTTCGAGCAGGCGCCGCTGCACGCGCTGCGGATCGGCGACCTGACCTTCGTCGCGATCAGCGGCGAGGTGGTGGTGGACTATGCGCTCGCGATCAAGCGGGCCCACGGCGAGTCCACCTGGGTAACCGGGTACGCGGACTCCGTGTTCGGTTACCTGCCCTCGCGCCGCGTCCTGCGCGAGGGCGGGTACGAGGGTGGCGAGGCGATGCTGTACTTCGGCCGGCCCGGACCGTTCGCCGACACCGTCGAGTCGTCGGTGATGGCCGGCGTCGAGGGGCTACTCGCGGCGACGCAGGCGTAGGGCAGTTGACCCGGCAGGGCTGAAGCCCTGCCCCACGACGGGGGCCGTGGCCGCGGGGCTGCGGCGCGTGTCAAGGGCTCACTGACGCCAGGCCATGCCGTCGGGGCCCGCACCGGTCGCGACGCGTCCGACGACTTCCAGCGTCCGCAAATCCACAACAGCCAGCGCGTTCTCGCCGGTGAGGGCAACGTAGGCGCGAGAGCCGTCGGGCACGACGAGGATGCCTGACGGCGCGCGGCCGAGCGGCATGCGCTTCACGATTCGGCGCGTGGTGCGATCGATCACCACCAGGTCGCCGGCCTCGAGATCGGAGACGAGCACCAGCCGCCCGTTCGGCGTGAAGCGCAGGCGGTTGGACCGCTTGGTGCCGATGTCGAACACGTGCGTCACCTTCCGCGTCGCGACGTCGATGATCGACACGCCGCCATCCTGGAGGTGTGCGGTCCACAACTCCTTCCCGTCCGGCGAGACGTCGATCCCTTCGGGCCCCTTCCCTACCGGGATCCGGGTCACCGTCCAGGCCTGCCCCTCCTGCGGACGCACGAAGGCCGTCACGCTGTCGGCGCCGATGTTGGCCGTGAACAGCGCCGCCCCGTCGGCGGTCGCGGCCACCATGTGCGTCCCCCCCTCGCCGGTGCCCATCAGCCAGTCCACGGTGTTGGTGGCGGGGTCGTAGCGGGCGAGGGCGCGGTTCGCCTCGATCGTGAAATAGACGCCGCCCCCCGTCACGATGATCCCGTGCGGGCGCCGAAGCGCGCCGAGATCCACACGGCGCGTCTCCTTGCCGGCCGCGAGGTCGATCACCGACAGGCTGCTGCCTGGGGCCTTCGCGCCGTAGTTCGTCACGAAGGCCGTGCGACCGTCGGCCGAAAGCGCCACCTCGTGCGGCCCTTCGCCGGTCGGCGCGTGGCCGACGACCTTGCCGCTCGCGGGGTCGAGGACGGCCAGGGAGTTCTCGGCCTTGTTGACGACGACGAGCGTCGGAGATTGCGCGGAGGCGATCGGAGCGGCGAGGACGAGCAATGGGGCGAGCCACGCGAGGGTGTGCCGGAAGGTCGATGACATCGGGGGCTCCTTGTCACTTCATGATACCCTCCCGCGCATGCGAATCCTGCTGCACGCCGCCGCGCTGCTGCTCGTGGCCGCCCAGGCCCCTGCCCCGTTCCGGACGCTCGACGACAAGTTTGCGCCGCCGCGCTTCACCGATCGGGCCGACTGGGAGCGCCGCGCGGCCTACCTGCGCGAGCACGTGCTCGCGTCGGCCGGACTGCTGCCGATGCCGCACCGCACCCCGTTGAACCCGGTGGTGTTCGACGACCTCGCGCACAAGGACTACACGGTCTCGAAGGTGTACTTCGAGAGCCTGCCCGGCTTCTACGTGACCGGCAACCTCTACCGGCCGGCCGGCGGCGGACCGTTCCCCGCCGTGCTGGCCCCACACGGCCACTGGACGTACGGCCGCCTCGAGAACCAGTCCTTGATGTCCGGCCCCGGGCGCGCCATCTCGCTCGCGCGCCGCGGCTTCGTCGTTTTCATGTACGACATGGTCGGCTACAACGACAGTCGCCAGCTGCCGCACACCTTCGACGGAGCGCGCCAGCGCCTCTGGGGCCTGAGCCTCTCGGGACTGCAGCTGTGGAACAGCATCCGGTCGGTCGACTTCCTCCAGTCGCTGCCGTATGTGCGGAAGGAGGCGATCGGCGTCACCGGCGAGTCGGGCGGCGGCACGCAGACCTTCCTGCTCGCGGCCGCGGACCCGCGCATCGCCGCGGCCGTGCCGGTCAACATGATCTCGCTGCACATGCAGGGCGGCTGCCTGTGCGAGAACCCGCCCGGCCTGCGACTGGAGACGACCAACGTCGAGATTGCCGCGACGATCGCCCCCCGGCCGCTCCTGATGGTGTCGGCGACCGGGGACTGGACCAACGAGACGCTGGAGCTGGAGTACCCGGCGGTTCGCGCACTGTATGGCCTGGTCGGGGCGGAAGACCGTGTGCGTGCGGTGCGGTTCCAGGCCGACCACAACTACAACCAGGACAGCCGCGAGGCGATGTACGGGTGGATGGCGCGGTGGCTCAAGGCCGAGGCCAGCGACGCGGCGCAGCAGGAGGCAGCCTTCACGCCCGACGCGCTGCCCGACCTGCTCGTCTTCCATCGGCGCCCGCTGCCCGCCGGCGCGCTGACGCCCGAGGGCCTGACGTCGTCCTGGATCGAGTCGGCGACGCGGCAGCTCGGCGAGACGCCGCTGGAGGTCAGGGCGGCGGCTCTGCGGCATGCGCTGGCATTCGTCCCCGATCCGCCGAAACCGGCCCCTTCCGCTCGCCCGTCACGACGCCGCCCGATCGTGCTGGCGGCTGGTGTCGCGCCTGAGGTCGAGCGCGCCCTGCGCGCGGCCGGTTACACCGTCCGCGCGGTCGCCTTTACGGCGTTCGACGAGGCGGCCGCGGCGAAGGTGAGCCACTTCGAGACCTACAACCGGACGGCCGCGGGCCAGCGGGTCGCCGACATCGTGACCGCGCTGCGCGCCCAGCCGAACGCGGTGCTCGTGGCGGCCGGCGACGCGGCGCTGGCCGGCGCGCTGGCCGCAGCGATCGAGAAGCCGCGCCTCGCCGTGCTGGATGCGGCCGGATTCGACACGAGCCGCGACGAGGACTTCGCCGCGCGGCTGTACATTCCCGGCCTGCGCCGGGCCGGCGACCTGCGAACCGCGTCGGAGATCGCATCGGGCCGGCTGGTCGTTCACAACGTGGGAGTGACCTTCGACGCGCCCGGCGCGCGCGTGCAGAGAGGCCAGGCTGGCGCCGGCGGAGATACTGAGGCTGGTGAGGCAGGCCAGGGACCAGCGCTGACGCGGTGGGCGCTTGTCCACGTTCAACGCAGAGGCGCAGAGACGCAGAGACGAACGAGAGTCGGTTTCGAACCCGTGATCCTCAACCTCTGCGTACGCCTCCGCGTCTCCGCGTCTCTGCGTTGAGCGTGGTCTCGAATGCAGCGTGAGGGCGTGATCGCTTTACAGCCGCACCAGTTCCGCGATCTTCACCGACCGCTGCTGCTCGATGCTGGTGCGCGCGGCGATGCCGGTGAGGCACGCGAGCGCACCCGCGCGCGAATCCGGCAGCCGCATGTGGTCCGGCACCTCCACCTTCCGGAAGATCTGGTCCTTCAGCTTGTCGTCGCCGCCGCCGTGCCCCCCCTCGGCGGCCGGCACCGGCACGATCCGCCGTTCGCCGAAGCTGCGCATCACCGAGATCTCCGTCTCGGCCTCCGGTGTCCACGCCTGGCGCTCGAAGTCGCGGATCTCGAGGCGCCCCTTCTCCCCGTTGAACGCCAGCCGGTAGCCCTCGATCGGCAGGAACGCGTTGGTCGAGTACGTCATCGTCGTGCCGTTCGAGTACGTGACCAGCGCGTTCATCGAATCGTAGATGTCCACGTCCTCGCGGAAGACGCAGCCGTCGCGGTGGTAGCCGTCCGCGTCCTCGCAGGCGGCGTAGAGCTTCATGCGCCGCTCGCTGGTGGTCATGTCGTAGTAGAAGCGGCAGGCGGCCTTGTGCGGGCACGCCCGGCAGGTGGTGGACCGCTGCGCGCCGTTCTTGCCGTAAACGTCCAGGCTGCCGCGGGCCGAGACCTCCACGGGGTCCGCCCCGAGCCACCAGTTGATGAGGTCGAAGTGGTGCGAGGCCTTGTGCACCCAGAGGCTGCCGCCCTTCGCCTTCAGCCGGTGCCAGCGCCGGAAGTAGTCGGCGCCGTGATAGACATCGAGATACCAATGGAAATCCACCGAGATGACGCGGCCGATCTCCCCAGACAGCAGGATCTCCTTGATCAGCTGGTGCTTCGGCGCGAAGCGGTAGTTGAAGGTGACGACGATCTTCCGCCCGCTGCGCTTCTCGGCGTCGAGCACCGCCTGGCATTGCCGTTCGTCGGTCACCATCGGCTTCTCGGTCAGCACGTCGATGCCGCGCTCGAGCGCCCTGACGATCATGCCGGCGTGGTAGGCGTCCACCGTGGTCACGACGAGCAGGTCCGGCTTGACCCGGTCGCACATCTCGTCGAGGTCGGTGAAGGTCGGGCACGAGACGCCGATCAGGCTCGGGGCCAGCGCGGCCCGCTTCGGGTTGATGTCGCACAGGCCAACGAACTCGAGCACGTCGCCGTACCGCTGCGCGACGTCGGCGCCCCACATGCTCGTGCCACGGTCGCCCGTGCCGATCATGGCGTAGCGGCGTTTCGCCTGGCCGGCCGAGGCGAACAGCCCGCTCGAGGCGGCCAGCGTGGCGGCGGCGGCGGTGCTCGCGGTCCTGACGAACTCCCTGCGAGATAGGATGTGAACCGACTCGAACGTCATCTCGATCCCTCCAGTCTCTTGATCGCGGCCTCGGCCGCCCAGCGGACGCGCGGGATGGCGGCGAGGGCGCGCAGCTCGGGCAAGCTCGCGCGCGCCGCGGGGCCGATCGCGCCGAGTGCGTCGGCCAGGCTGCGCTGCACGTGCACGTGCTCGTCCTTGCGGCGGCACGCCGCGATCAGCGCATCGAGCACGCGGGCGGCCTTCGGTCCCTGGCTCGCGATGGCCTGCGCGCTCATCATGCGCACGCCCGCGTCCGGGTCGTTCAAGGCGGCGACGAGCGGGTCGAGAGCGCCCTCGGCCGCCGGCCCCGCGTCGCGCAAGGCGAGCGCCGCGAGCCCTCTGACCGAGAGGTCGGCATCCCGCAGGGCCGGCACCAGCGCCAGCACGAGCGGCGCCGCCCCCTCCCCGAGTTGCCCGATGGACCAGGCCGCCGCGCGCCGGACTTCCGAGGCCCCGTCGCCCAGCGCCTCGCGGATGGCCTGCTGCTCGGTCGGCGAGGCGCGCCGCCGCTCGCCGATGTCCCGCAGTTTCCGGGCGTGCTTCGCCGCGGCGGTCTCGACGAGCGGACTCAGGCGCGCGAGGACGAGGGTGTCGATCCCGAGGTGGTACGCGGATGCATCGGCGTGCCGGCCGGTGCACGCGAAGGTCACCGTGTGACGGCCGGGCGCGAGCGTCACCCACCCGAGCAGGTGGTCCTCGGCGACGTAGGTCTCGGTGAAGTACCCGTTGATGCGGCCCGCGCGGCCGGTGTTCGCCCCCGGCTCGTGCTCCAGCCCTTCCGACCCCGTGAGCGGCTTGCCGTCCAGCAGCACGTCGTAGATGCCGTAGTCGGGGCTGTGCGCCAGCCTGCGCCACCAACTCGTACCGCCCCGCTTCGGCGACGTCCAACGAGACGTGGATCTTCGATCCCGGCCCCTTCGCCTCGAAGAAGAGGAGGTCCTTCGACCAGAAGACCTCCTTCTGGACCGACACGGCGCCCCCCTCGGCCCGGACGTCGGCGATGAAGTCCTCGACTTCGATCTGCCTGGCGTTGCCGTGCGGCAGCCGGACCGCGCCGTACGGCACCGGCGGCTGATCGCGCGCGATGCCGGCCTGGTACCAGAAGGCGACGCTGCTGAACAGGTCGGTCCGTTCCTCAGACGCCGACCGCACCGAGCCATCGGCGTTGTAGGTCCAGCCGACGTGCTCGAAGTCGAACCGCAGTGACCGCGTGAAGGGGATCGGGTCGGCGATGTGCCAGCGGTACGCCGTCATCCGCGCGCCGAGGTCGGTCCCCTCGGCCACCGGCACGCCGGCGTACGGGCCGCTCAGCCACCCGCAGGCTCCAGGCGTCGTTGAAGTAGTCCTCGGTGCCCGTGCCCTCGATGCGTGGCGGCCGTGTCCCCGTCCACGTAGAACCGCTCGTCGCCCTCGCCGAACCACCCCGGCTCGTTCTGGATGACGCTGAGCACGGTGCCGACGTAGTGCCCGCGTCCCTGCACAGAGAGCACCTCGTAGGGCCGCCCCGCCGCGGCCGGCAACGCCTGTCGGTACCGCGCGTGGAAGTAGGCGGTGTCCGGCGGCAGCGACGGCAGCTTCGACCAGTCCACGTGGTAGTAGAGGTTCGACACCCGCCGATCGTCCCTCGTTGGTGATCGTGATCCGGCACGAGCGCTCGAAGGGCATCGGCCAGTAGCTGTTGCGCGAGCGGCCGCTGGAGCTGTCGCGGACCAGCAGCGAGTTGACCGGCCGCTCGAAGCCGTGACCGACGCGCGAAGAAGTCGCCGAGCGGGGCGTCCACGCTCGGCTCGGGCTGCCGTCGTAGTAGACGCGCAGCCGCAGCAGGCGCGGCCAGCCGTACTCGTTGGCCGCGACCGTGATCCACATGTGCGTGACCACGCCCGGCCCCTGCAGGTCGGCGAGCACCACCGTCTCGCCGGGCATGCGGCCGCTTGCTGTCGTCGTTGCTGTCGGGGTCGGCGTGGTTGCTCGACGACCGCCACGCACCGAAGTCTTTCAACTGCGTCAGGCCGAGGGGATCGACCGGGGCGCCGGCACCCACCTGCGCGGAGACGACGG
Organism: uncultured Acidobacteriota bacterium; assembly: GCA_963813585.1. Lineage (GTDB taxonomy): Bacteria > Acidobacteriota > Vicinamibacteria > Vicinamibacterales > Fen-181 > JARKSS01. The sequence continues at coordinate 2,842,935 of CAWEZL010000001.1, read as the reverse complement.
CGGGCAGCAGGACGAACGCGAGCAGGGCGAGAGCGCGAACCGGGCGGGCAGCCATGCGGACCTCCGCTGTTGCAGACGGTCAAATCGGAAAGGACGCGGTGCTCCGCGGATCATCCTCCCGTCATCGCGCCGCCGTCCACCGTGAGCGTGGTGCCGGTCACCCAGTCCGATTCGTCCGACGCGAAAAACAACGCCGCGCGCGCGACGTCCTCCGGCAACCCCAGCCGCCTGAGGACCGTCTTGCGACCGGCCTCGGCGACCGCGTCGGCGGGGTTGGGGAACGCGACGGCCGATGCCCAGATGAAGGGGGTGTCCACCGGACCGGGGCACACGAGGTTGACCCGGATCTTCGGGCCGTAGTCGATGGCGACCTGGCGCACCAAGCCAACCAGCGCTCCCTTCGACGCGCAGTAGGCCGCGTGGTTCGGGAACCCCTTGAAGGCGGCAATCGACCCGATGACCACGGCCGACCCGCCGCGCTCCTCCATGCGAGGCAGAGCCGCGCGCAGCAGGTAGAAGACGGCGTCCAGGTTCACGGCCATCGTCTCGCGCCACGTCTCGAGCGGCACTCCGGTCACGGAGCCGAGCCCGAGAACGCCCGCACAGCAGACCACCGAGTCCACCCGGCCGAACGCCGCCACCGACGCCTCGGCCAGCCGGTCGCCCGTCTCGGGAGCCGTCGCGTCCGCCGCGACGAACTCGGCGCGCCCGCCGGCGGCCCTGATCTCGTCCACCACCGAGCGTCCACGATCTTCGTCGCGCCCGCTCGCCAGTACCCGACGCCCCCTCGGCCGCGAACAGCACCGCGGTCGCGCGCCCCATGCCGCTCGTCGCTCCGGTGACGATCGCCACCTTCCCGTCCAGTCGCCCCATGCGCGCTCCTTGGGGTCAGGTCTCGCATTTCAGCATTCTGAGTGACCGAACAGAATGCTGAAATGCAAGACCTGACCCCGTACTGAATCTGCGAGTACGCCGCCGGCCGCAGGAACACCACCGTGATCGCCGACACCGTGTTGGCGAACGCCGGATCAGCGCTCAGCTTCTTCCACCCGTCGTCGTTGCGGAAGGCCTCCCACACCGCCTCGCGGGCGGCCACGTCGCGATGGACCGTCATGTAGACCAGGTTCGGCTGCCGCGGCCCGGCAAGCGTCTGCCCGAAGAAGACCGGCCGCAGGCCGATCCGATCGAAGAGGGCGATTTCGCCACCCTCGTTGAACATCTCGATCTTCTTGCGCGCGGCGGCCTCGCTGTGGCTCTCGTAGACGCGCAGCTCGAACAGGCGCGGCTTCTTCTCCGCCGTCTCGGCCGGGACCCGCAACCGCGGGACGTTGGTGAACGCACGCAACAGCCAGCTCTCGTAGCGTGTGTACGCCGGGTTGTCGATCGAGCAGGCGGCGTAGTCGCCCGCGACCTTCTTGTACTCGGCATCCGCTTCCAGCTTCTCGGGGGCCGCGAGGAACGCCTCGAGGCTGGGATACGGAACCAGGACGTACAGCATCAGGCCGTTGCTGCCGGAGACGACGGTGAAGACGCCGACAGGCCCGAGGCCGAGGCGATTCCAGGCCGGAATGGCCGCCTTCGACAGGTAGTCGTTGAGCGACGTCTTGCGGTTCCCGGTGGGCATCTCGTAGACGCGCAACTCGTAGAACTCACGCGCCCCCTCGGCCGCGCGCGCAAGCCCTCCCGGGAGCCCGGCGAAAGCCGCAGCCCCGGTGACCGACGCCGTCTTCAGGAACTCACGACGCTCCATAACCGCTCCCCCCGTAGTCAGTCGATGCAGTCCACGAAGTCGCGAAGTCAACGAAGTCTACCGGGTCGAAGTCGCGAAGTCCACGAGGTCAGGAGCGATGTCAGGAGGCGAGGTCAGGAGGCGGGCACGCACACGTCGAGGACGCCGGCGACGATGCGATAGGTGGCCGGAAGGCGGCCGGCCAGCTCACCGTCGCAGTCCACCAAGACGGATTCGGGGCCGGTGACCACCACATTGTGCGCCGGGCGGACGTCGACGCCCCGAACCCGCTGCAGCGCACCGAAGTACAACTGCGGCCATTGCAGCATCGCCCGCAGCCGCCCCACTCCGTCCCCCGCCACCACCAGCAACTCGCCGTCGTCCGGGCTGGCGCCCTTCCCGACGTGCATCCCGCCGCCGCAGTAGCAGCCGTTGCAGATGAACAACAGGTTCAGGCGCACGCGCCGGGCAGGGGACGCGTCGAAGGCGATCTCGACCAGCGGCCACCGGTAGTCGAGCGCGGTCAACGCCGCCGCGACGCCGTATCCGGCGGCGCCCGCCAGCCGCCAGCGCGCGAAGCGCTGCACCACCCGGCCGCTCGCCCCGCAGCCGGCCATGTTCACGAAGTAGCGGTGCACCAACTCGGGGCCGTGGCCGGGGTCGAGTGGCCGGCATTCGATCGCGCCGACGTCGATGCGGCGTGTCGCCCCACGCCACAGCACGTCCAGGGCCGCCAGCGGCTCGCGCGGCAGGCCGATCGTCCGCGCAAAGTCCGAGCCACTGCCCGCGGGGACGATGCCCAGCGCCGGGCGCGGAGCCGTGCAGGCCATCAGCCCGTTCACGACCTCGTTGATCGTGCCGTCGCCACCGACCGCCACCACCAGGCCGGCGCCCGCCTTGACAGCAGCTGTGGCCAGTGCCGTCGCGTCGCCGGGGTGCGACGTGGGTTTCCAGGACGCACCCGGGAAGACGCGCTCGACCCGCGCGCGCACCGCGGCCATCCGCGAGGCGGCCTTCCGGTTCGACGCGCGCGCGTTGACGATGAAGTGAGGGTGATTCACCGGCGACGCCGAAGTGTACGCGCTTGCGTGGCTGCAGCCAAGGGGGACGCTTGCGGTGTCTCGCGGATTCAGGCGTGCCTGTTCAGGAGCTGCGTGATGGTCGCGAGGTGGTGGTCGTCGTGCTCGGCGATGAACACCATGAGGTCCACGACCCGCATCCCACGGTCGAGTCGCGGGTGCCGCGCCACCACCCGCATGATGTCGTCGTCGATCCGTTCGAGGCGTGCCACCAGCTGACCGCGAGCCCCGCGGAAGCCCGCACAGAGATCGCGGGCCACCCGCCGGTTGAACTGCGCCTCACCGACCCGCCACGGCTCGAAGCGGGCGGCGGTCAGCTCGGGCCGCCGTGCCTCGAAGTCGTCGAGGCGCGCCGCCCAGAGGCTCTCGACCTGCAACAGGTGGCCGACGTTCTCCAGCACGGACCACGAGGCGCCGTCGCTGGCCGTCTGCGCGCCGGGCTCCACGACGCGCAGCCGGTCCTCGACTCGCGCCGGCGTGCCCCGCAACCGCTCGAGGATGTTCGGGAACAGCTCGACCGGCACCAGGATGTCGAAATCGCGCTCCAGCCATGGCGTGCGCGTCCTCATGCCCGGTTAGACGTTGGGCCACCAGGGCCGTTCCCTCTTCAGGACGGAGAGAGCCCGAATCGAGGGTTTTCCGAAGAGGGTCTGCCGGCGAACCCTGGCGCGGAGGGCGGTCGTCTAACCAGTTGGCCCGACACGACCTGGCTTCGGGCGCAGGAGGCCGTGATGCTGACGACGCTCGTTGCCGATCTCAACCAGGCTCTGGTGGCCCTCCGCCGCCGGCCCTCCGCCCTCCTGGTGCCGGTGCTGACCATGGGGATCGGCATCGGCGCCAGCACGGCGATCTTCAGCGCCTTGTACGCCGCGCTCTTCAACGCGCTGCCCTACCACGAGCCCTCACGCCTCGTCATGGGGCGGGCGACCTTCAGCGGCGAGATCAACCCGTGGGTGGCCGCCCCCGACTTCTTCGACTACCAGGAGCGCAGCTCCGTCTTCGAGTCGCTTGCGGCCTACCGCCCGAGCGCATGGCGGGTCACCGTCCGGCAGGGCGACGGGGCGGAGGCGGTACCGCTGGCCGAGACGTCGTGGAACCTCCTCCCGACGCTTCGCGTCAACCCGGCCCTGGGCCGTCATTTCACCGCCGCCGAGGGCGAACGCGGGGCGCCGCGGGTCGGAATCGTGAGCCACGACTACTGGCAGCGCTCGCTCGGCGGCGCGCGCGACGTCATCGGCCGGGTGCTCCCGCTGAACGTCGGCTCCGAGCCTCGGTCCCTGACGGTCGTGGGGGTGATGCCGGAAGGGTTCCGGTTCGCGTATGGGGCCGACATCTGGGTGCCCGTACAGCGCAATGCTTCGCCGGCGACCTCGGTGCGGCGCTTCCACAGCTGGATGCTGCTCGGCCGGTTGAAGCCCGGGGTGTCGCTGCGGCAGGCGCAGGAGCAGGTGGACGGGATCAGTGCGCGGCTTCGGCAGGAATACCCAGACAGCAACAGGAACAAGGCGCTGCTCCTGACGGACCTGCAGGAGGCGCTCACGGAGGGAGACCGCCCCAGCCTGCTCATCCTGATGGCGGCGGTCGCCGTGCTGCTGCTGGCGGCCTGCGCCGACGTGGCAGGCCTCCTCTTGTCGCGCGGAGCGTCGCGCCAGGTCGAAATGGCGGTGCGCTCGGCGCTCGGCGCAACTCGCTGGCACCTGGCCCGGCAGCTGCTCGCCGAGACGCTGCTCGTTGCGGCGGCAGCCGCGGGTCTCGGCCTGCTGGTCGCGTTCTGGCTGCGGGGATTCGTGCTGCGTTATGTCCCGCTCGATTCGCTCGGCGTCACGGCCCTTCCGATCAACACCCCCGTGCTGGCGTTCGCCCTGGCGGTCACGCTCGTCACCGTGGCGCTCGCGGGCCTCGTGCCCGCGTGGCTCGGCGCGCGGACGAACCTCGCCGCAGACCTGAAGTCGGGGACGCGGACCGGCGAGACCCGGAGCCGTACGCTCTTCCGGCATGGGCTCGTGGCGGCGCAGGTCGCGATGTCGGTCGTCCTGCTTGTAGCCGCTGTCCTGCTCGGCCGCAGCCTCATGCAGCTGCGCGGAGTGGACCCGGGCTTTCGGACCGAACGCCTGCTCATCGCGCAGCTCTCGCTTGCCGGCCCCGCCTACCAGGACCCCGACTCGCGCGTCCGCTTCTTCACGGGCCTGCTCGATGACTTCCGGGCGGTGCCGGGCGTCACGGACGCGACGCTGGTGAACAGCGTCCCGATTCTCAACCCGGCCAACAACATCCCCGTCTGGGACGCGGCACACCCGCCCGCGCAATCGAGCGAGGCGCCGGTCGCCTGCGTGCGCTTCGTCCTTCCGGGGTACTTCCGGGCCATGGGGATCCCGCTCGTGGCGGGAAGGGACGTCTCCCGCGACGACGCAGCCGTGATGGCCGGGCAGGCCAAGATGCCTGCGGCCGCCGCGACCGCGGGCAATCGTCCGCCCGTCCTGGTCGTCAGCCGATTGCTGGGACGACTGCTCTTCGCGGGCGGTAACCCGCTGGGGAGGCGAGTCGGGATCTTCACCGGGGCCGCCGAGCCGACGACCGCGGAGGTGGTGGGAGTCGCCGGCGACGTGCGGATGAACTCGCTCGGCGACGACTACTCGCTCGCGATGTACTTGCCCTACCAGGCGGCGGCGGATGGGCACATGCGGATCGCGGTGCGGACGGCGGGCGAACCCGCCGCCGTGGGACCCGCGCTGAGGGCCGCCCTCGCACGCCACGACCGGGGTCTCGTCCTCGACCAGGTTCACACGATGGACGGGATCCTCGGCGAGTCCCTCCAGGGATTCAGCCTGCGGGCGGGCGCCGTGACGATGTTCGGCGCAGCGGCGCTGCTGCTGGCCATGCTGGGGGTCTACGGCGTGCTCGCCTACACGGTGAACCGCCGCCGCCAGGACATCGGCCTCCGCATGGTCGTGGGGGCGACCCGAACCGACGTGCTGCGGTGGGTGGTAACGCGCGGGATGATCCCGGTCGTGGTCGGCCTCGTCGGCGGAGTGGCCGCCGCCGTGGGCGCGGGGCGGTGGTTGCGGGGCCAGGTGATCGAACTGCCCCCCGCTGACATCCCGAGCCTGGCCGGCGTGGCGATCTGCCTGGCGATTGCGGCCCTGGCAGCGTGCCTGCTGCCCGCATGGCGCGCGATGCATCTCGACCCGGCTACCGCGCTGAAGACGGAGTGAACGGCCCGGGTGCCGAGTGTCGTACACTCGATCCCGGGTCCACATGACGCCAGCATCTCCGCTCGAAGCGCAGATCGATCGCCTCTACGCACTGCCCCTCGACCAGTTCGTCCAGGCACGCAACGAACTGGCGCGACAGCATCGCGGCGAGCAGGCGCGGCGCATCCGCTCGCTCGCCAAGCCGAACGTCGTCGCCTGGGCGCTGAACCAGGTGTACTGGTCGTCGCGACCTGCGTTCGATCGCCTGGTGGCGGCCGCCGCGCGGCTGCGCGAGGCGCAGGCGCGGGGCCTGCTCGGCAAGGCGGGCGATCTGCGGGGGGCGGGTACGGGGCATCGCGAAGCGCTGGGGGCCGCGGTCAAGGAGGCAGCCACCCTGCTCCAGGCCGCCGGCCACGAAGCGACCCCTGACGCGCTGCGCTCGCTCACGGCCGGGTTCGAAGCGCTGCCATGGGAAGAGCCGGCCGGACGCTTGACGCGCCCCCCTGAACCCTCTGGCTTCGCGGTCTTCGCCGGGATGCCGGTTGCCGAGGGCGCCCGGGTGCAGAAGAAGGCGGAAGCGCGGCGCGAGACGACTCGACCGCGCGAGGAAGAGGAAGAAGCGAGGCGGGCGCGCGCGGCCGGGGTGGCGCGCCGCCGGGCGGAGGCAGCCGAGCGGGTGCATGGGGCCGAGGGGCAGCTCGCTCGCGCGCGGGATGAGGAGCGGGCCGCACGCGAGCGGCTGGACGCGGCGCGGCGTGCCGTGAAGGACGCCGAGCGTTCGCTGAGCGAGGCGCAGAGCGCCGCGCGCCCTACAGCCGGCTCTTCAGCGCCTCCCACTGATTGCTCTTGAGGATCGTCGGCGCAACCTCGACAACCCGCGGGAGCATCTCGAATACGGCGCTCTGGGTCCACTCCTGACCGCCGCGCCGCCGGAACCCCTTCTCGTTGAGGGCGCGGGCGACCTCCGAGAAACGCAGGTCGTCCTGAACCAGCAGCTCCAGCATCGCCGTGAGGATCGTCCGCTCCTGCGAGTCCTCTTCGAGGGTCAGCGAGTTCTTGGCGATCCGCAGCCCGAAGGGCACGTCGCAGGCCAGCCCCATCGAGGCGGCCTCGGCGGCGCTCATCTCCCGTTCCCACTCGAGCGCGACGAGCGTCCACCCCTTCCTGGCCTTCTCCAGCAACAGGTGCGGGCTCGGCGGCTCCCACACGGTCTCGCGCACGCGCATGGTCGGCATGGTCGGCTCCCTCTCCGGTGACGATGCCCGGGGTCCCGTCTACTGTATGACGAGACCCCGCCCGTTGCGGTTCGCCCCGGTTACTCGGCAGGACCGCGTACGGCGTGGCGCAGGCAATGGGCGAGGCCGGGGCCGGCGAGCCGCACCGTTAACGGGAAATGGAGCGGCGCGGTCGTGATACGATTCGGGGCTGGATTGTCCCCGCCGCTCACCCGCCCCCGCGGTTCACATTATCGTCGGTCGAACGCGTACCGGATGCGCACGAGGTGTCTCCATGCCCGACAGCATCGACAACCTGAAGGAAGCCTTCGCGGGCGAAAGCCAGGCCAACCAGAAGTACCGGAGCTTCGCTGCCCGGGCCGACAGGGACGGGTTCCCGAACATCGCCCGCCTGTTCCGCACCGCGGCCGAGGCCGAACGGATCCACGCCGACGGGCACCTGAAGGCGCTGGAAGGCATCGGGGCCACCGCGGACAACCTGCGTGCGGCAATCGCCGGCGAAACGCACGAGGCGCGGGAGATGTACCCGCCGATGCTGCAGAAGGCGGAGGCCGAGGGGCACAAGGCGCGGCGGATGTTCGCGTATGCCGTCGAGGCCGAGGCGATCCACGCCGAGCTGTACCAGCGCGCCCTCGACGCGGTGCTGCAAGGCGAAGACCTCGAGGAGACCGGCTTCTACCTCTGCCCGACCTGCGGCCACATCGAGTTCGGCCAGCCGCCGGAGACCTGCCCGATCTGCGGCATGAAGGGAACGGCCTTCCTCCAGGTGTAACCGGCTCCGGGGCCGCGCGGCGCGATCACGATGCCGAGGCGGCCCTTCGCGCCCGTTCCAGCGGGCGTTTCAACGAACGCCTCCGCCGGCCCAGATCGGCCCACAGGTCCCCGACGCTGGCGAGCCGTGCCGCCATTGTCCGCAGCGCGAAGGTCTGCGGGGTGACCTCCCCGCGCTCGATCTCCTCCCAGGTGCATGGCGCCGACACGGGCGCCCCCGGCCTGGCGCGCGGGGCGTAGGCCGCCGCGAAGGTCGCACCCATGGCGTTGCGGCCGGTGTCCACCAGGATGCGCCCGCCCCGGTCAGCCTTGCTGAATGCCTGCGTCAGCCGGGACGGGTCGCGCGCGACGAGATCCGGGCGACCGTGTCGGCGAATCGCGCGACCTCCGAGAACCCCGCCTTTGCGTCGAGCGGGATCACGATGTGGAAGCCCTTGGAGCCGGAGGTCTTGACCCAGCTCGCGACGCCCAGCTCCGCCAGCAGGTCGCGGAGCGCGAGCGCTGCGGCGCGCAGCGCTTCCGGGTCCTCCCGCGACGGGTCCAGGTCGAAGACGCACAGGTCCGGCCGGTGGAGGTTCGGCGTGCGCGACGCCCAGACGTGGGGCGTGATGGAGTTCTGGTTGGCCAGCCAGAGCAGCGACTGCCTGTCGCCGGCGAGCGGATACTGCACCGTGCCGTCCTTCTTCGGCACCTCGACCCGCCGCAGCCACGCGGGGAACCCCGTCGCGACGTTCTTCTGCAGGAACCCGGGCCTGCCGATCCCGGCCGGGTACCGCTCCATCGTGATCGGGCGGCCGCGGAGGTGAGGCAGGATGACCGGCGCCATCCCTTCGTAGTAGGCCGCCAGCTCGCCCTTCGTGATCCCGTCTTCGGGGAAGAGCACCTTCTCGGGGTGGGTGATCACCGCGATTCCCTCACCACCTCGCGCGACGACTTGTCGGCGCACAGACCGAGCAGCCGCGAGTGCCGCAGCTTGCCGTGCGCCGTCCACTCCAGGAAGGCCACCTGGACGACGATCTCGGGCCGCACCCAATGAGCGCGGAGCCGGGGCAATCGACCCGTCGTAGAGGGGCCTCAGGGCGAGGGCGGCCAGCACCGCCCGCCTCTCCTCCAGCGGCAAGGGCCTCACGTCGCGGCCGTCCACCCAGAGCAGGTCGAACACGTGGTAGGCCACGCCGGCCGCGGCATCCTGAGGAAGGCGGTTGCGTGAAAGGAGGCGGACGTCGCTCCCGTTCTTGAACGCGAGCAGGCGGATACCGTCGAGCTTCTGCTCGAACGTCCATTCCGGCCCGGTGAACCGCTCCTGTGTGAGGGTCGCGGCCATCGGCTCCACCCAGTCGGGAAGCCTGTCACCCACAGAGGTGCCCCCAGGCGGCCGATGCAAGGCGGAAACCAGCCGCCGCGATGCTAGACGACCTTCGCCTCGTCAGCCCTGGCCGCCGCCGGCCAACGCCAGGGGACCAGCATGGGAACCTCTTGCTGGTACCGCCGGTAGTCCTCCCCGAAGTCGGCGACCAGGTCGCGCTCCTCGAACAGGGCGCCCACGACGATCCAGGCGGTCCAGGCCGACGCGATCGCCAGCCGGCTCGTCGTCACCTCCGGATCGGCCCAGAGCAGGACGATGATCGACGAGTAGAGCGGGTGACGAACCCAGCGGTACGGTCCGCGGACGACGAAGTCCTTCGCCCGGAACCGCGCGGGGTCCGCCGGCCGCGCGCGAAGGTGGTGCCGGATGGGACGGAGGCCAAACAGGTCGAAACCCCGCAACGCAAGGACGCCCCAGGCGAAGCCGGCAAGGGCGAGCAGCACGAGCGCCGTGACGGCCAGCCGCGCGATCCCGTGCAGCACGAACAGCGGCTCCCCCGGGGGCTGGAACAGCAGGACGGCCGCTGCCAGGGCGATGCCGGAGGTGATTGAATAGAACGCGGCGTCGTAGCGCTCGGGGATCACGCGGCCCAGTCGGGCGCGGACCGGTCGGCGCACCATGACGCTATGCTGCGCGAAGAAGAGGCAGGAAACCAGGACGTTCCAGCCCGCCGCGGCGCCGGGCGACATTCCCATCGGCATGAGGATCGGGCGGTCCGCCCAGGCAAAGAGAGCGACCGACCCGCCGCCGAGGATGACGGACATGGCCATCATCGAGTAGTCGGCGATCCGGGTGGAGGTCCGCATTTCAGCCTCCTTCCGAGTTGTGGCACGATGTGCCCCAGATCCTACCACCACCCAGCCGATGCAAGCTGGGATCGGGGCAGGGTTACAAGGATTCGCATGGACCCAACCCTGAACGCCCGCTTCCTCGACCGCCTGAATCGGCGGGAGGCCCTGCTCGGCACCATCCTGTCCCTGCCGTCGCCGGAGGTCGCCGAACTGATGGCGGCCGCGGGCTTCGACTGGCTGTTCGTGGACCTCGAGCACGGCCTGCTGGAGTTCAGCTCGGCGCAGCGCCTGCTGCAGGCGGCGGGAGGCTGCCCCTGCCTGGTTCGCGTGCCGTCCGGCAGCGCGATTGACATCGCCCGCGCGCTCGATATCGGCGCCGCGGGCATCATCGTTCCCCATGTCAACACCGCGGCAGAGGCGGCCGCGGCCGTGCAGGCCGCGAAATACCCGCCCGCCGGCAACCGCAGCATCGGCGCCGCACGCGCGCAAGGATACGGCCTCCGCACCGCTGAGGCGGTGAAGGCCGGCAACACCGGGACGGCGGTGGTCGCGCAGGTCGAGCACATCGACGGCGTTCGCGCCATCGACGAGATCGTCGCCGTGCGCGGCGTGGACGCCGTCTTCATCGGGCCGTTCGACCTGTCGGCCAGCCTCGGGCAACCGGGGGCGATTGCCGCCAGCGACGTCCAGGAGGGGATTGCGACGGTGCTGGCGGCGTGCCAACGCGGCGGGAAGCCCTGCGGCATCTTCTTGGTGGATGCGGCCGCGGCCCGGCAGGCGTTCGCCGCGGGGCACTCCCTCGTCTGCCTCGCGACCGACACGCTCATCCTGGGAAACGCCGCCGCCGCGCTGCTGAGGTGCGCGCGACCGTGAAGAAGAGCCTCTGCGCCGCACTGACCATCCTGCTGCTGTCGATGGGCCTGGTCTCCGGCAAGGAGGCCGGTTTCTTCTTCATCCAGCTCAGCGACCCGCAGTTCGGCTTCTTCTCCGGGGACGCGGCCTTCGCCCAGGAGACGGCGAACCTCGAGTTCGCCATCGCCACCGCCAATCGCCTCCGGCCCTCGTTCGTCGTCGTCACCGGCGACCTGGTGAACGAGGCCGGTCACGCCGCGCAGATCGCCGAGTACCGGCGGATCACGGCGAAGCTCGACCCGGCGATCCGCATCTACCACGTCGCCGGCAACCACGATGTCGGCAACGTCCCGACGCCGGAGAGCCTCGAGTCCTATTCGCACGCGCTTGGCCCGGATCACTACACCTTCAGGGAGGGCGGGTTCGTCGGGATTGTGATCAACTCATGCCTCGTCGCCGCCCCCGAGGGCGCTCCCGATCGGGCGAAGGCACAGGAAGCGTGGCTGGGGTCCGAGCTGCGGCGTGCGCGGGCGGAGGGGGCCCGGCACATCGTGGTGTTCTCCCACCATCCGCTGTTCGTCATGGACGCCAGCGAGTCGGACGCGTACGTCAACATTCCGCGCGAGCCGAGGGCCCGCCTGCTCGGACTGTTCGCGGCGAACGGCGTCCGGTTCGTCTTCTCGGGGCACCACCACCAGAACGCCCTGGGACGGGCCGGCGACATCGAGGTCGTCACGACGGGACCGATCGGCAGGCCGCTGGGCGAGGGGAGGTCGGGCATGCGAATCGTGAAGGTGGCCGCGACGGGCATCACCCATCGCTACTACGACCTGAGCGAGCTGCCGAACCGGATCACGCCTCCCTACTAGCGCTTGGGCCGCCTCGCCCGCACGTCCTCGACGGCGCGCGCGATGCGGCGTGCGCGCGTCTCGGGCGACTTCGCCTGCTCGACCGCTTCGGCGTGCTCGCGCTGGTGCGTGTAGCTCAGCTCCTGCCAGCGGTCCCACGCGGGGGGCGCCGCCTTCAGCGCCTTCGCCAGGTCGGATGGCGGCTTCACCACCCGCTCGTCCGTATCCAGCTCCAGCCGCACCTCGAGCGTCTCGCCGCCCTGCAGCCCGGCAGCCTCGCGGTGGCTCGCGCGGAACGGGATGAACGGGTCTCCGCCCATGGCCGCGACCGTGCTCCTGAACGTGTAGCCGTTCACCGTCACCTTGACCGGCGCCCGCACCTTGCCGAACACCGGCTTCGGGTCGAAGGTCAGCGGGATGGCGCACATCGAGCCGTCGCGCAGGATGGTGGTCTTGAAGGTCTTCGAGGTCATGGCCGCTCCCGGCAACCCTAAAGGGTCGCCCTACGACGGCAACCCTAAAGGGTCGCCCTACCGGTCAAGCGTTCGAGTTCCGGCAGCACGGTGCCCGCCGGCCCGCGCAGCACGAGGTGCGCCTCGCCGCTCAGCGGCGTCTCCTCGGGGTTGATCTCCACGACCACGGCGCCCGCGCGCCTGGCGGTGCTCGGCAGCGCCGCGGCCGGGTAGACGACCGACGAGGTGCCGACGACGAGCAGGACGTCGGCGGCGCGGACCGCGTAGACGGCGGTCTCGAGGTCCTCGGGACCGAGCCGCTCGCCGAACCACACCACGTCGGGGCGCAGCGCCCCTCCGCAAGGGCAGCGCGGCACCTGCTCGCCCTGGGCCTTCGCCTCGAGAGATTCTCGTCTCCGCCTCGCCGAAGCGGTGAGCCGGCTGCGTGAAGCAGCGCACGCGCCAGATGTTGCCGTGCAGCTCGACCACCCGGCGGCTGCCAGCCTTCTGGTGCAGGCCGTCGATGTTCTGGGTCACCACGGTGAAAGCCTCGAACCGTGGTTCGAGGCGCGCCAGCGCGACGTGCGCCGGGTTCGGCGCCACCGACGCCATGCGTTCGCGGCGCAGGCGGTACCAGTCCCAGACCAGCGACGGGTCGCGCTCGAAGGCCTCGGGCGTCGCCAGTTCCTCGGCGCGCACGTCCCGCCACAGCCCCTCGGGCCCGCGGAACGTCGGCAGGCCGCTCTCGACCGAGATGCCGGCGCCGCTCAACACCGCCACCGCTTTGGCGGACGACAAGAGGCGCGCGACCTCGCTCAACGAGTCAGGTCCCATGTCCTCCCCCAAAGCGCCGCCGCCTCCTGGGCATGGGCAGTGGCGGCACCAGCCGCGAGGGACAAGGCGAGAAGGACGGCCGACAGGCGTGTGGCGGACATGCGGTGCATCTTCCTCCCGCGGCACGGAGGCCCGCGCTACTGGAGCAGGAACCTCTCGAAGAACGCGAACCGCTCGGGTGTCCGGGTGAGCGGCACCGGGCCGGTGCGTGTCGCCGACCTCCATCACCTCGCGGGCGTCGCCGACCGGCGTCCCACGCCGACAGTCCATGGCCGTTCGGATCGCCGGTGGCCGCGAAGTTCGACCAGTAGGACGACATCATCGTCGGCAATCGACCGGTCGGCGTCCGTGAACGGCCGGTCCGACATCGTCGAGCGTGTTCAGCACGTACGGCACCTCCGACCTGTGGAACGCGCCGAAGCGCGCCGGCGTCTGGTCCCGGCAGCGCGTGGTCCCAGAGGTACGTGTAGGCCTTCGTCTTCGACGTGCGCGACCGCTCCCGCGCCCACAAGTACATCGACACGAGCGCCTGCTCGCGGCTGCTCTGCGCCTGCGCCGCCGCGGCCTGCTCGTCGGTCGTCGCCGCGATACAGCGTCAGGAACTCGTCGGCCATCGCTCCGTACTGCCGGCGCGCCCGCTCGGTGAACGACTGCACGGTGACGCCGCCCTGCGGCCCCCATCAGCCCGCCCAGCTCCCCGACGTTGGCGCCCGTCAGAACCGGCACGTCGTTGTGCCGGCCCTGCGCGACGACGTCGCGGACCGGCGCCGGCAGCACGTACCCGTCCACGATTGGCGCGAACCTGAGGCCCGGCGTGCCGCTCCCCGCCACCGGCTTCGCCAGCGGCTCCATCAGCTTCTGCCAGGCCACCGCGCGCAGGTCGGCGATCGACGTCGCCCCCTTCGCCTCGGCGAAGCGTCCGCCCGTCGGCCTCGGCGTCGGTCAGCGTCCGCGAGCCGAGCGAGACCCCGCCGCCGCCGACGCTCGACCCGCCGCTCTGGACGATGGCGCGATGGAACAGGCCCGCGGGCGAGCGGCGACGCAATGAGGCTGTGCACCGACATCCCGCCGGCCGACTGCCCGGCAATCGTCACCCGCGCCGGGTCGCCGCCGAACGCCGCGATGTTGTCGCGCACCCACCGCAGCGCCGCCATCTGGTCGAGCAGTCCGTAGTTGCCCGACGTCTTCCACGGCGCTCTCCCCCGATCAGCGCGGGGTGCGCCAGGAAGCCGAGCACGCCCACGCGGTAGTTGAAGCACGACGACGACCAGCCGCGCTTCGCGAGCCCCTCGCCGTCGTACACCGGGACGGCACCAGACCCCTCCGAGAAGCCGCCGCCGTAGATGTAGACGAACACGGGGCGCCGCTCGGCGGGCGAGGCGGCCGCCGTCCACACGTTCAGGAAGAGGCAGTCTTCGCTGATCTCGTTGTGCGTCATGAACTCGTACGTCCACGGCTTCCGCTCGGGCACGATCGCCTGCACGCAGCTCGCGCCGAAGCGGTCCGCCTGGCGCACGCCGGTCCAGGGGACGACCGGCTCGGGCGCCTGCCACCGGCGTTCCCCCACCGGCGGCGCCGCGAACGGGATCCCCTTGTAGGCGGTCACCGACCTCTCGCGCCCGGCCACGCCCGAGACCAGGCCGCCGCTCACGCGCACGGGAGGCTTCCGGGTAACGGGCGCGCCGAAGTGCCGGTCGGCGAAGTCGAGGTACTGCTCCCAGTCGTAGGCGTTGATGTCGTGCTGGCCCGTACGCACGTGGTAGCGCACGCGGTCCCCCACCGGCTGGTTCACCGCCGGCATCGTCTCGGTTCCGATCCCCTTGTGGCCGAGCAACGCGTACACCTCGCTTACCGCGACCGCGGCGAGGAACTCCCCCTTCGGGTCGGCCCACTGGTCGTCCTCCGCGCTGGCGACGTAGAGCGGCCGCGGGGCGACGAGCGCCAGCAGCATGTGCGCGTCGAACGGCATCCGGTCCTCGCGGTCGTTGTATTGCTTGTAGTGGCCGCAGAACCAGTGCGGGAAACGGGCATTGAGGTCGGCGACCGTCTCCCCAATGCGCCGGCGGCTGATGGCCGCCCCTCCCTCGCCCGAATCGTTCGAGATTACCATCCCGACGCGCGGATCCACGGCGCCGGCCCAGAGGGCCGTCTTGCCGAGCCGCGAGTGCCCCACCAGCGCGAGGCGGGACACGTCGACGTCCGTATCCGTGGCGAGGTAATCGACGGCGCGGCTCAGGCCCCACGCCCACGCCGCAATCGCCCCCCACTCGGCGTCGCCGGGCGCCTGCTGACCGGGCGCCAGGAACGCCCCGCGAATCCCCTGCTTCATCGCCCCGTCGGCGTCCGGCTCGATGTCGCCGTAGTACATCGTCGCCAGGCCGTAGCCGCGCGCCAGCAGTTTCTCCACCTGCCAGCGCGACGCGGTCGCGCCGCGTGAGGCATCCGTCGCGGGCTGGAGGGAGATCTCCTTCGTCCGGTCGTCCTGCGCCCAGGCCCCAGCGAGCGGAGCCCTGGGGTCGGCGACGACGGCCTGGTTCGGGCCGAAGCCGAGGCCGAGGAAGACGGGAACCGGCCGCGCCGCGCGGGCCGGGAGGTAGAGTTGCAGCCGCAGCGTTTTCCCCCGGACTCCGATCTCGACGTCCTTGCGGACGGCGCTGCCGTGCAGGGCCGTCTTGTCGAGCGAGACCAGCCGGAAGGAGAGGTCCCCGGGACGCCCCGGCGCCCGGCCGAACATCTGCGACTCGAGCAGTGCGCGGACCTCCTCGCGCCGTGCCTCCCAGGCAGCCGTGTCCCGCACGGGGCGGGCGTCGTTGCTGACCAGCAGCGGTGGCAGCGTGTACCGAGGCACCTTCGTCTCGTCGTAGGTGGCGGGCGGCGCCTGCTGCAATGCGGCGGCGGCCAGGATCATCGCGATGAGGGTCTGGATCATGAGGCCTCCCCTAGCCGTGAGGATTCGTTCCGCGGGTCGAGCGCCACGCGGTGGCGGTCAGGATGATCACGCCCCCCAGGATGGCCACCCACCCGGGCCGTTCGCCGTGCGCCAGCCAAGCCCAGCACGGGCTGAGGGCGGGTTCGAGGAGCAGCAGCAGCGACGCCTCCATCGCGCGAAGCCTGCCCAGTCCGCGCGTGAGGAAGACGTACGCGAGGCCGACCTGCGCGACACCCAGGTAGACGACGATCAGCCAGTCGCCGGGGACGGAGGGCTGCACCGGCAGCGCCAGCGGGAGGCAGACCACGCAGGCAATCACGTTGCCGCACACCGTCGAGGAGGCGCCGGTGAAGCGGGCGCCCTTCGCGGCCTCCCGCCCCGCCCACCGCAAACCGGCCAGGGTCAGCGCCCACATCAGGCCGCTGACGGCCCCGACCACGTTGCCCAGCGTCGTGTCGGGTGCGGTCGCGGACGGCCCGGGCGTGCCCAGCATCAGGAGCATGACGCCGACGAAGAGCACGCCGAGGAACGGCGCGTCGCCGCGCCGGGAGCGCTCGCCGAGCAGCAGCGGCCCGATGAGGATCAGCCAG
The DNA here is from genome assembly GCA_963813585.1 of uncultured Acidobacteriota bacterium. Lineage (GTDB taxonomy): Bacteria > Acidobacteriota > Vicinamibacteria > Vicinamibacterales > Fen-181 > JARKSS01. The sequence goes on along the minus strand of CAWEZL010000001.1, from coordinate 2,826,268 downwards.
AACGGCGCGGCCGCCTGCAGGAAGACGGCGCTGGCCGCCGTGGTCAAGCGGTTCGCGAGGACGAAGGTGATGAACGTCCCGGCCTGCACGACCCCGACGGCTAACGCCCGCCACGACAGGCGGCGTGCCTCCGGAACCAGGAGAAGCAGCGTGAGTGCGGCGATGCCCGCGCGAAAGCTGGCCAGCTGCCACGGGGTCAGGGTGACGGCCTTGATGGCGGCGCCCCCGGTGGAGAACAGGATCGCCGCCAACACCACTTCGACACGCGCCACGTTCATGGGGTCAGCGCAGCGTGAACGAGGCCGACTTCACATCGCGCGAGCTGCCGCCGACGAAGACGGCGAACCCGCCGGGCTCGGCCTCCCAGCGCCCGCGAGCCGTGTAAAACGCCAGGTCGGCGGGGGTCAGCGTGAAAGTGACCTCGCGCGACTCTCCGGCGGCCAGCTCGACACGCTGGAACCCCTTCAACTCCTTGACCGGCCGGGTCACGCTGCCCACCATGTCCCGAACGTACAGCTGCACCACCTCGGCACCCGCCCGCGCGCCGGTGTTCGCCACCGTCACGCTCACCCGCAGCCGGCCGCCTGCGCCGATCTCCGCGTCGCTCAGCTTCGGCTCGGAGTAGGCGAACGTGGTGTAGCTGAGACCGAAACCGAACGGGAACAGCGCGTCGTTGGGCACGTCGGTGAAGTGCGACCAGGTCACACCCTGCTCCGGCCCCGGCCGGCCCGTGTTCTTATGGCCGTAGTACAGCGGCTCCTGCCCCACGTGGCGCGGGAACGACGCCGGAAGCCTGCCGGCCGGGTTGAAGTCGCCGAACACGACGTCCGCGATCGCGTGACCCGACTGCGAACCGAGCAGCCACGTTTCGACGAGCGCCGGCACGGCGTCCGCAACGTGCGGAATCGCCAACGGCCGGCCGCCGGTCAGCACCACCGCGACCTTCGGGTTCGCGTCGACCACCGCACGCAGCAGCTCGTCCTGCAGCCCCTTGAGCCCGAGGTCGGCCTGGCTCCGCCCCTCGCCCGACTGGAAGGCGTCCTCGCCGATCGCCAGCAGCACGACCTCCGCCTTCCGCGCCGCTTCGACCGCGGCCTGGATGCCGGATTGGTCGGTGGTGTTGTAGACGGAGGGTGTCATGAAGTTGCGCGGACCCGTCACCAGCTTCACGCCCTCGGCATACAGCACCTGGGTCGCGGGCGACACGGCGGCCTTGATTCCCTCGAGCAGCGAGATCGCCGAGTTGGCCGCCCCCTGCCCGCGCCAGTTCCCGAGCGGCGCGTCCTTGTCCGCCGCGAACGGGCCAATCACCGCGACGGTCTTGAGGTCCTTGCGCAGCGGAAGCAGCGCGCCCTCGTTCTTCAGCAGCACGATCGACCGGCGCGCCACGTCGCGGGCCGCCTCGAGGTTCGCCGGCGTCAGCGTGGCCGCCTTCTCCCGCGCCGCGTCGGAGTATCGATACGGGTCGTCGAACAGCCCGAGTGCGAACTTCACGCGCAGCACCCGCCGCACGGCGTCGTCCACCAGCTTCACGTCCACGCGCCCCGCCCGCACGAGGTCGGCAAGGTGCCGGACGTACGCCCGCGCCTCCATGTCCATGTCGCTGCCGGCGGTGATGGCCTGCTCGGCGGCCTGCGCGAGGTCCTTCGAGAACCCGTGGGGGACCATCTCGCCGATCGAGCCCCAGTCCGAGACGACGAAGCCCTGGAAGCCCCACTCCCCCTTCAAGATGTCACGCTGCAGGTGCACGTTGCCGGTGGCGGGGATGCCGGCGATCTCGTTGAACGAGTTCATGAAGGTGGCGACGCCGGCGTCGGCGGCCGCCCTGAACGGCGGCAGCACGACGTTCCGCAGGGTCTGCTCGGAGAGGTCCACGGTGTTGTAGTCGCGACCCGACTCGGCGAAGCCGTAGGCGGCGTAGTGCTTGGCGCAGGCCGCGATCGTGTCGGTGGCCGACAGATCGCGCCCCTGGAATCCCCGCACGCGGGCCGCCGCCATCAACGACCCGAGATACGGGTCCTCGCCTGAGCCCTCCATGATGCGGCCCCACCGGGCGTCGCGGGCGATGTCCACCATCGGCCCGAACGTCCAGTGCAGGCCGGCTGCCGCTGCCTCGGTGGCCGCCACGCGGGCCGACCGCTCCGCCGCCGCCGGGTCCCAGCTCGCCGCCTCGGCCAGCGGGATCGGGAAGATCGTCCTGTAGCCATGGATGACGTCGTACCCGAAGATCATCGGGATCTTCAGCCGGCTGTTCTCGACCGCGAGCTGCTGCGCCTTCCGCGTCGCCTCGGCGCCGTTCACGTTCAGCATCGAGCCGACCAGCCCGGTGCGGATCTGCTCGTAGGCCGCCTTCTGGGCCCCAGCGCCCGGCGGCGGCCCGGTCACGTCGAACGGGCTGCTGTACTGGTTGAGCTGCCCGATCTTCTCCTCGATCGTCATCGTCGCCAGGAGGTCGTCGATCTTCTTCTCGGTGGCGGGATCGACGAGCGACTGGGCGCTCCCGGGCCCCGCGGCCCACACCAGCGCGAGCGCGGCCACGACGCCGGCGGCGATTCTCTTCATCTCACGCCTCCGATCACCTCTTCGAGCGTGCGCCGACGATCGTGACCGGCTCCCACTTCAGGTCCTGCACGAAGGGGTAGGTCGGCACGCGGTGCCGGCTCTCCAGGTGCTCGATATCCTGGTTCACCGAGCCGTCCGTGAGCGCCATCAGGTTCGGGTTGGCGAATGCCGCGATCTCGGGCACGAGGTAGCCCGCCTTGACGACCACGATCTTGAACGACGCGGGCTCGAGGCCGAGCGACGTGAAGTCGCTGGGAAGGTGGAACGGCCGGCGCCGCGCGGTCAGCACCAGCGTCACCCCGTCGATCTGCACCACCGCCTGCCGCTCGGGCAGCCGCGGCGTCTTCGCCAGGAAGACGACCTTTGCCGTCGCCTCGATCGGCTTGCTGCTCGCCGGGTCGAGCGTGGCCCCGATCTTCAGGCGCAGCGTCTGCCCCACGCCCGCCTTGTAGCACGCCTCGGTCGCCGGCCGGTCGGCGATGCCGGCCACGACGCCGCTCGAGACCTTCATGCGGAGCAGTTCCGCCAGCGCGTCCGCCCGGTCCCCGGTGCCGCCGCCGGTCGGGTTGTCGCCCGAGTCGGAAATCACCACGGGCTTCGTGTCCAGCTTCAGTGCCCGCTCGATGCACTCGGCCAGCGTCCCCGTCGGCACGCCGAAGGAGAACTCCGTGCGCGCGTCCCAGGACCTGCTGCCCGAGCTGCCGTGCGATCTCGCGCAGCGTCTCGATCGTCGTGCCGGTGACGACGGCGGCCGCCGTGGCGCGCGGCTCGTCGGCCCAGACGTAGCCGGCGAGCAGCGAGACGTCCATCACGCCGTCCCTGGCGTTCAGCGCCGGCAGCTGCGCCCAGAGCCGCTTGGCCGGGTCGTACAGCGTGCTGCTCCGCTCGCCGGGCATCAGGACGGGAATCGGCACCCAGGCGAGCGCGGGGCGGATCCCCTGGTCGAGCGACTGCACGAGCATGTCGCAGGCGCGCTTGTGGGTTTCCTCACGGTCGATGTGCGGCGCGGTGCGAAACGCCGACAGCATGTCGAGGTTGTCGATCACGCGCCGGCTGATGTTGCCGTGCAGGTCGTAGCTCGCCGTGATCAGGCACTTCTCGCCGACCGTCTGCCGGACGGCCGCGATCCAGTCCCCCTCGGCGTCGAGCATCCCCTCGACGTACATCGCGCCGTGCATCGGCAGATAGAGGCCGTCGAGCGGCAGCAGGTCGCGGACGCCGCCGAGGAACTCCGCCTTGATCGCGTCGTAGGTCTTCCGCTCGACCGGCGGGCCGGGCACGGCGGTCGCGAACAGCGTGGGCATGAAGGGGTGCGGGTATCCCTTCAGCACGCTGAAGAAGGGGACGTCGGACACCTCCTTCCCGCGCCGGATCGTGAAGTCCTCCATGCGCGAGAGGTTGCCGCCGTAGGTGCTGCACTCGATCTGCATGCCGCCGAACGCGACCCGCTTCTGCGCGGCCCCCAGCTTGACGACCGTGGACGTGCCGATTGCTGCCAACGACGCGTGTTTCAGGAAGTCTCGCCGATTCATGATGCCTGCGCCTCCGGCCGACACGATATCACGGCCGGCGTATCATGGCAGGGTCCCCCTCGGGACCGCCGGCATCCCGATCGCGAGCCTGCCGCGCGGCCAGCCACCGTTCATGACCAACGCACCGATCCGGCGCGGCCTCTGCGCCGCCCTCGTTCTCGCCTGCCTGGCCGCGCCCGGCCGGGCGGCGCCGGCCGGCGCGCCTCCCGCACCCGCCCGCCCCCGCATCGGCCTCGCCCTGGGCGGCGGCAGCGCGCGCGGCCTCGCCCACATCGGCGTCCTGGAGTGGCTCGAAGAGCACCGCATCCCGGTGGACGCGATCGCCGGGACCAGCGCCGGCGCCCTCATCGGCGGCGGGTACGCGACCGGGATGTCGCCCGGCGAGCTGCGCACGATGATGCGCAGGGCGGACTGGGACGTGATGTTCCTGGCCGACTCGCCGTTCAAACACAAGCTGTTTCGCCGAAAGCAGGACCGCCGCGCCTTCCCGACCCAGCTCGAGTTCGGGCTGAAGCACGGCTTCATGCTCCCGGGCGGACTGAACCCCGGCCAGCAGGTCATGCTGCTGCTCGATCGCATGGCGCTCGCGTACGCCGACATCGACAGCTTCGACGACCTCCCCACCCCGTTTCGCTGCGTCGCCACCGACCTCCGCACGGCCGACTCGGTCGTTCTCGGCCGCGGCCCGCTCGCGACGGCCCTCCGTGCCACGATCGCCATGCCCGGGGTCTTCACCCCGGTGGAGTACGGCCAGTGGCTGCTGGTGGACGGCGGCGCCCTGAACAACGTGCCGGGCGACGTGACCCGCGCCATGGGCGCCGACGTGGTCATCGCCGTGAACCTGGGTCCCGTCCGGACTGACGCGAAGGCCGACCAATCGCTGCTCAAGCTCTTTGGGCGGACCATCGACACGATGATGGCGGCCGGCGTGCGGAAGGCCCTCGCCGGCGTGGACCTCGTCATCACCCCCGACCTGCCAGGCCTGGACGGGACCTCCTGGCGCCGTTCCGAGGAGCTGGCGGATCTCGGCTACCAGGCGGCGGAGCGACACGCCGCGGCCCTCCTGAAGTACGCGGTGAGCGAGGAGGAGTACGCCGCCTACCGGGCCTCACGGGCGGCGCGGCGACGGACGGCCGTCCCGGTGCCGGCGACCCTCACGGTCACCGGCGTCCCCGAGGCCGAGGCGGCCGTCATCCGCAAGCAACTCGCGGGCAACCTGGGCGTCCCAGCCGATCCCCGCCGAATCGAGGACGACATCCTCCGCGTGGCCGGCACGGATCGGTACGAGTACCTGACCTATCGCATCACGGGGAACACCGACCCCCCGTGCCTCGCCGTGTCGGTGTTCCCGAAGCTGTACGGCCCGCCGTTCCTCGCGATGGGGCTCGAGCTGAACAACATCGACGCGAACAACTTCGCCGCCACCGTCGGCGCGCGCACGACGATCTTCGACCTCGCTGGGCGCGACTCGGAGGTCAGGGTGGATGTGGGGCTCGGCACGCAGGTGCTCGTCGCCGGCGAGCTGTACAAGCCGCTTGGCTGGGGGCCGCTGTTCGCGGCTGCGCGGACCTCTTATACGCGTGGCCCCGCGAACTACTTCGAGGACCAGCGGCTCGTCGCGCAGTACACCAGGAAGCGTGCCGGGGCGGGGATCGACGTCGGCGTTGCGGCTGGCCGCCACTCGGAGGTCCGCCTCGGCTACGACCTGGCTGACGTTCGCGGACAACTGGCGGTGGGCGACCCGGTCCTCGCCGAAGCCCGCGGATGGGAGCGTTTTGCCGCACTCCGGTTCACCCACGACGGCCAGGACAGCCCGATCGTGCCGTCCGCGGGCCTGCTGCTGCACGCCGAGTTGCGGAGGTACTTCGCCACGCCGACCGCGGTGACACCCTCCGCCGCCACGGGCGCCCCGGCGCATTTCTGGCGCGGCGACCTGTCGGGCTCGGTCTTCCACCGCGTGCAACGGCGCGATCGGATCTTCGCGGCGTTCGGCGCGGGCACCGCCTTTGGGGACGTCCCGTCGTGGGGGTCGTTCTCGCTGGGAGGGCCGCTTCGGATGGGCGCCTTCGCCAACGACGAACTGCGCGGCGCCAACTACGTGCTCGGGGCGGCGGGGTACCTGAAGCGCGTGGCGCGCCTCCCGGACTTCGTTGGCGGGAATGTCTACGCGGGCGGGTGGCTCGAGGCGGGGTCGGCCTTCGACCGCCGCGCGGAGGCCGCCTGGCACGGCAACGTGTCGAGCGGGGTGGTTCTCGAAACCCTGCTGGGGCCGGTCTTCGTGGGTGGCAGCGTCGGCTCGGGCTGGCGCGGCCGCTTCTACGTCGCGATCGGCAAGTTCTTCTGAGCGTCGCATGTCACGAGTGTCACGCTGCACTCCTGTCCACGTTCAACGCGGAGACGCAGAGACACAGAGACGGACGAACAAGGCAACGGGGGTGGTGACACACCATGCGCCAAGCGCCCGCTCGCTCGACATGGGATTCAGCTCAGACCGGCGTATGGCCGCCGTAACCTCCTCTCGCTGCTTCTTCATCGGGCTGCGGAGACGATTCGGGCTCTCCGCCAGCTCCGTGTGGTTCATCACCTGACACAGGCGCTGCCCATGACCATGATCAAACTGGACCAGAGGTTGGCCACTGTTACTGGTCAGCGCGGGACGGCCATGCTCCGACGCGCTGTCGTTCCGTCGTCTCTCCTGATCTTCAGCGTGAGCGGGTGTGCCGCCCGCGTGAAGCAGCCGGCGCTGCTGGGGCCGGCTGGTGAGCATATGCTCACAACAGGCGCCCTTCAACCCGCCACCCGGGCTGCCCCGGCCCCGAGTTGACACCGGCCGGTTTGTGGGCATATGCTCATCATCGATGCCGCGTCCGATCACCCCGCGCCGCGTCGGCTGCCACGGGGGCGCCGGCGGGTTCAAGCCGATCGGCGGGCCCGCGAGCCGGCAGGCCGTGACGATCGGCCTCGATGGCCTGGAAGCCATCCGGCTGGCCGACGTCGAGGGGCTCTACCAGGATGCCGCCGCCGAGCGGATGGGCGTCTCGCGACAGACGTACGCCCGCATCCTGGCACGCGCCCGGCAGGCCGTCGCCACCGCCCTGCTGGAGCGCCGGCTGCTGCTGGTCGAGCCGGGACCGGTGATCGAGGAGCCCGACGTGCCGCTCGAGTGCCCCGTGCACGGCGGCCCGAGACGGCACGGGAGGACCTGTCGCTGCCCGGTGAGGCACGCGGGCCCGTGCGGCCGGGACTGCGGGTGCCGGGCCCGCGTGGCCGCCGCCCCGTCCGAACCCACGTAACCACTCTCGCGAGGAGATCGTCGCCATGCAGCTCTGCGTTCCCGTCCTCGACGACCACGGCCTCGACAGCCGCGTCTGCGCGCACTTCGGATCCGCCCCCGCCTTCATGATGGTCGATACCGACTCGGGCGCCTGCCGGCTCATCGCCAACCGGAACTCCCACCATGCGCACGGCATGTGTCAGCCGCTTGCGGCCCTCGCCGGCGAGACGGTCGACGGCATGATCGTCGGCGGCATCGGCATGGGCGCGCTGATGAAGCTCCAGGCAGCCGGGATCACCGTCTACCGTGCCGTGCACGCGACGGTCGGCGAGACGATGGCCGCGTTCAAGGAGAACGCCTTGCTCCCGGTCGCACCTGGTGAGGCGTGCGCCGGCCACCACGGCCACTGATCGACGCGACCCCTCCGCCATGGCTTCCGAGCCGCAACCAAGGCAGAGCGCTGGCGCGCTCGTGGACCTACGCCCGCTCGGGACTGGAATGGCCGGATTCGGATCGGGATTGGAATTCCGGATTCGGATCGGGATTGGAATCGGAATCAGGATTGACTGGGGGCTGGCTAAATCAGTTCCCGGAACAGCTCCTTCGCCGGCGCCGGGATGACCGCCTTCCCGACCAGGATCCCCTCGTCGGCCGCCACGGCGGCGCCCGCCGCCACCGCCGCCTCGACGCTCGCGACGTCGCCGGTCAGCAGCACGAAGCCCTTGCCGCCGATCGCCATGGCGAGGTGCACGCGGAACAGGACGACGTCGGCGGCCTTCGCGGCCGCGTCGGCCACCTCGACGATGCTCGAGGCCGAGAAGGTCTCGATGACGCCCGAGCGCCTGGACGCGCTCTGGGTCCGGCTCGACCGACAGGCCGATGGCCGGGAAGACGTCGGGGTGCACCTGGGTGACCACCCGCTGCTCGATGAGCGCGCCGTTGCACTGCGCGGCGCCGGCCTCCACCGACGCCTGCACCGAGGCGATGTCGCCGCCGACGACGACGAGGTACTTGCCCGAGCAGATGGTGCGGGCGAGCAGCAGCTGCACGTCGGCCGCCTTGAGCATCGCGTCCTGGGCCCGGTAGCCGACCGCGATCGAGGAGGTTTCGACCAGTCCGATGGAGTTGAGCTTGGCCACCGCGTGCGTCCTTTCCTGCTGCCGCGCGATCACGCCTCGATGACGATCGCGTCGCCGATGTCCTGCACCACACCGCCGATGCTCGCGTGGAGGCTCGCTCCGAGCGCGCCTGGGGCGGGCGCCGCGACGAGCTCGCCCGGGCTTCACGCGCGCTCCCGTGCCGGACCTGCGGCACCGCCGGCGCGCCCGCGTGCTGCTTGAGCGGCAGCACCACCCGCCGCGGGTGGAACTCGCGATCGACCAGCGGCCCGACGTTCTCGAAGCCGTTCAGCCCGAGCTTCGTCATCAGCCGGCGCATCGGGACGCGCCGCGCGTCCGGCCAGCGGGTGCGGCGTGACCGATGCCGGCGTCGCCCTTCCAGGCCAGGCCCGCCTCCCGCGCCACCGGCTTCGCCGAAGACGCAGACGTTCTTCGGGTCGAGGTCCTCCGGGCAGGAGTAGAGGCTGCACAGGTTGCACTCGCAGCAATAGAGCGTGCCGGCCACCAGCAGCGGGCGCGGGCCGGTGAACCCGAGCGCCTGCATCGCCTTGTGCGGCTCGATCGGGTGGCCGAGCAGGTAGCGCGGGCACAGCTCCGTGCAGAACCGGCACTGGTCGCACGCCGATCGGCCGACACGCTCGATCTGCCGCCGGCCGGCCCTGTACCACGCCGACCAGCGGGTGTGACGCGGGCAGCACGACGATCCCGCCAAGCGTCTTGGTGATCGGTTCGTCGAGACCGGCGGCGAGGCGCCCCATCATGACGCCGCCGAGGAGCACCGCCGAGTTCGGCCCGGTCGGCCCGCCGGCGGCGTCGATTGCCTCGCCGATCGACATCCCGATCGGGACACGCAGCGTCACCGGCTCGCGAACGGCGCCCGCCACCGTCAGGTACTTGTGCGTCACGGGCTGGTCGAGGCCGATGTTGACCAGCGTCTCGACGTTGAAGACCACCGCGCCCACGTCCTTCGGCAGGCCGCCGGGCGGGATGACGCGGCCGATCGCGTCGTAGACCAGCACGAACTCGTCGCCGGCCGGGTAGGTGTCGCGCAGCGGCAGGAGCCGGACGCCGGCGGGCAGCAGCGGCTCGAGCGCCGCGATCACGTCCCGTGTACTTCTCCTTGATGCCGACGACCCCTTCGCGGGCCCCGACCAGCGCCATCGCGACATGCAGGCCGCGGAGCAGCGGCGCCGCCTGGTGCAGCAGCAGCTCCTTGTCCTTGTGCAGCAGCGGCTCGCACTCGGCGCCGTTGACGATCAGCGTCGGCACCCTCGTGCGCAGCTTGACGGCGGTCGGGAAGCCTCCGCCGCCCGCGCCGACGATCCCCAGTCTGCTCGAGCCAGCCACGTCGGGGATGTCGCTGGAAGCCTGACCGGTGCCCTTGGCCATAGTCCTGACCGTCCGTGACCTGCCGTCCTCGAAGACGCTGTCAGGAACTGTAAGAATACTGTTGACTTCTGTCAAGTCTATTTCATATGATTCGGCCGAAAAGCAGGCGGTCTGCAGGCCGAATCGCTCGATGACATAAAGGATACGGCCTGATTCTCCGACAGAGAGGACATCGTTGCGGGCTGGCGGGATTGTTTCATTTTCTGTCATCCATGAACATCCTCGTCGCCAACATCGGTAGCACGTCCTTCAAGTACCGGCTCTACGACCGGCGGCAGTACCGGGTCGGCGATGGCCCAGGGGCGCATCGAGCGCATCGGCCAGCCGGGCGGCGCCTGCCCCGACTACGAAACCGCCATCCGGCTGTGTGTGCGCAGGACATAGCCGGCGAGGGCCGGCCGCTGGCCGCCCTGTCCGAGCTCTCCGCCATCGGCTTCAAGGCCGTGCACGCCGGCCCGGTCGGCGGCGCGCGGCTGGTCGACGACGAGGTGCTGGCGGCGATGGAGGAGTTCGCCTTCTTCGCCCCGGCCCACAACCCGCCGTACGTCGCGGCCATGCGGTCGTTCCGGCGCGCGCTGCCCGGCGTGCCGCTCGTCGCGCTCTTCGAGACGGCCTTCTTCGATCCGCTCGACGAGGCCGCCACCACCTACGCCGTGCCCTACGCGTGGCAGCGAGGAGCTCGGCGTCCGCCGCTACGGCTTCCACGGCGCCAGCCACCGCGCGGCCAGCGAGCACGCGCGCGCGGTCGTCGGCCCGCGGCGCCCGCCACATCTCCTGTCACCTCGGCGGCAGTTCGAGCGTCGCCGCGATCCGCGACGGCGTCGCGATCGACACCAGCTTCGGCATGTCGCCGCAGTCGGGGCTGCCGCAGAACAACCGCACGGGCGACCTCGACGTGTTCGCCGCGCTGTTCGTGATGAAGAGGCGCGGGTCTCGGCGTCGACGAGATGGCGCGCGTGCTGGCCACCGAGTCGGGCCTGGCCGGCATCAGCGGACTGAGCGGCGACATGCGCGACCTCGACGAGGCGGCCGCAGCGGGCAACGCCCGCGCCCGCCTGGCGCTCGACGTCTTCGTGCGCGCGATCCGCCACTACGTCGGCGCGTTCCTCGTCGAGCTGGGCGGCCTCGACGTCCTGACGTTCTCGGGCGGCATCGGCGAGAACAGCCCCGCGATCCGGGCGGGCGTCTGCGCGGGGCCTCGAGGAGTTCGGCATCGTCCTCGACGAGGCGGTGAACGCCGCGACGCGGGCCGAGGCGCGGCTCTCGCCGGCCGGCTCCCGCGTCCCCGTGCTGGTCGTGCCGGCCGACGAAGAGCGGATCGTGGCGCGCGCCACCGCCGAGGTGATCGCGGGCCTGCCAGGCGGGGCGGGAGGACGCCATGGCGCGTGAGGCGGACGGGCGCTGAGCCGCGCGCTGGTCGAGCAGATCGTCCGCGAGGTGGTGACGAGCCACCTGGGCGACCTGGCCGCCGGCGCGGCGTCGCGCGCTGGTGGTGCACGCGTCGGCGCGCCACATGCACGTCAGCCGCGAGGACCTCGACGTCCTCTTCGGCCAGGGCTACGAGCTGACGCCCGAGCGCCCGCTCTACCAGGAAGGCAACTTCGCCGCGAAGGAGACGGTGACCCTGATCGGGCCGCGCAGCCGCGTCATCCCGACTGCGCATCCTGGGCCCACTCCGCAAGCAGTCGCAGGTCGAGCTGGCCTTCACCGACGCCATCAGCCTCGGCTTCGACAACGTGCCGGTACGCCTGTCGGGCGACATCGCCGGCACGCCGGGCGCCTACGTGATGGGGCCGAAGGGCATGGTGGAGCTGAAGGAGGGCGTGATCCGGGCGGCCATCCACGTGCACATGAACCCGGACGAGGCCGCGCACTACGGCGTGGAACAGGGCGACGTGATGAAGCTCCGCGTCGGCGGCGACGCGGGGGTGGTCTTCAGCCGGGTGCACGTGCGGATCGACCCGCGGTCCCGGCTCAACGTCCACATGGACACCGACGAGGCCAACGCGTGCGCGCTGCACCTGGCCGGGGAGATCGAACTCATCACCGAGAAAAGGGGCGAGCGATGAAACCAGCGCTGGGCATGATCGAGACGCGTGGGCTCGTGGCGCTCTTCGAGGCGGTGGACGCGATGCTGAAGTCGGCCACCGTCACCTTCACGGCCTGGGAGCCGGTCGGCTCGGGCCTGGTCACCGCCTTCGTCGAGGGCGACGTGGCCGCGGTCAAGGCGGCGACCGACGCCGGCGCCGAGGCGGCGCGGAAGCTGGGCGAGGTGGTCAGCGTCCAGGTGATCCCGCGGCCGCACGACGACCTCAACCAGTTGATCGCGCAGTTCGGGCCCAAGGCCGGAACCGCGGGGGCCGCGTAGGCGCGGCGGGCGAGGAACAGCCATGGCAACCGTGATCGAAGCACTCGGGCTCGTGGAGACGAAGGGCATGGTCGGCCTCGTGGAGGCCTGCGACGCGATGTGCAAGGCGGCCAGCGTGCGCCTCACCTCGTCGATGCCGATCGGCGGCGGGTACGTGACGGCGCTGGTGCGCGGCGACGTCGGCAGCGTGCGCGCGGCCGTGGACGCCGGGGCGGCGGCCGCCAGGGCCGTGGGCGAGCTGGTGGCGTTCCACGTCATCCCGCGCCCGCACGACGGGCTGGTGGAGGGAATGCTCGAGTAGGGGCTAGGGGCTGGGGGCTAGGGGCTAGGGGGACGCGATGGCACAGATGGCAATCGGCATGATCGAGACCCGGGGACTCGTGGCGCTGGTCCAGGGCGCCGACGCGGCGCTCAAGGCGGCCGACGTCCGCTTCGCCGGCTGGAAGAAGGTGGGCAGCGGGCTCTGCACGGTCTTCGTGAAGGGCGACGTCGCGGCGGTGAAGGCCGCGGTGGATGCCGGCGCGGTCGCGGCGCGCGCGGTCGGCGAGGTGGTCAGCGTGCACGTGATCCCACGCCCGCACGACGAGGTCGCCACCGTCCTTCCGCGGTAGCGAGGGGGAAGGCGCCATGCAGCTCGCGAAAGTGATCGGCCACGTCGTCGCGACGCAGAAGCACGTGAAGTTCCAGGGCATGAAGCTCCTGCTGGTCCAGCCCTTCGTGGCGAAGGACGCGTCGCTCGCCGCCTCCGGCCCCTCGGTCGTGGCGGTGGACAGCGTGGGGGCGGGGCTCGGCGAGTTCGTGCTCTTCACGCAGGGCAGCTCGGCGAGGCTCACGCCGGCGACCAAGGACAGCCCGACCGACGCGGTGATCGTCGGGATCGTGGACACGGTGCAGCTCGGCGGCTCGACCGTGGAGAAGCCGTGATGATGGACCGCGAACGGGTGGTGGCGGAGATCGCCCAGGAGGTCATCGCCCGCCTCGTCGCCCACCTCGACACTCCGGCTGGCGGGTCCCGGCCGGCCACGGAAAGCCGGCCCCGCCCGTGGCGGCCCAGCCTGCCCAGGCCCGCAAGCGCTCGCCGGTCGGCAGCGGCGTGTTCGGCACCGTCGACGAGGCGGTCGCGGCGGCGGCGAAGGCGCAGCCCCACGTCGCGGCGATGAGCCTCGAGGACCGCGGCCGGATGATCGGCGTCATCCGCGGCCTCTGCGACGAGCGCGCCGACGAGCTGGGCCGGATGGAGATGGACGAGACGCGCATCGGACGCCTCGACCACAAGATCGCCAAGCTCAAGGCGATGAAGTACGTCGCTCGGCGTCGAGGCGATGCGGAGCGAGGCGCGCAGCGACGCGACCGGCCTCTGCCTCGTCGAGCGCGCCCCCTGGGGCGTGATCGGCATGGTGCTGCCGGCGACCCACTCGGTGCCGACGCATGGTGAGCAACGCGGTGAACGTGCTGGCGGCGGGCAACACGGCGGTGTTCAGCCCGCACCCGGCCGGCGCGCGCGTGGCCGCCTACGCCCTGGCGCTGTTCAACCGGGAGATCGAGCGCGAGATGGGCGTGGCGAACGTGATCACCACGGTCGCCGAGCCGAGCATCGAGTCGGCCGAGGCGATCTTCCACCACCCGGACGTGGCGCTGCTCTGCGTGACCGGCGGTCCGGCCGTGGTGAAGGCGGCGGCCCAGTCGGGCAAGCGGGTCATCGCGGGCGGCCCGGGCAACCCGCCCGTGGTCGTGGACGAGACGCGCGGACCTCGACCTGGCGGCGCGGTCCATCATCGCGGGCGCGGCCTTCGACAACAACCTCCTGTGCATCGGCGAGAAGGAGGTGTTCGTCCTCGAGTCCGTGGCGGACGCGTTCATCGCAGGCGATGCGCAAGGCGGCGCTCGTGGCAGCTCGACGCGCGCGCCATCGCGAGGCTGACCGAGGCGGCCTTCACGTTCGACGGCCCGGGCAAGGGCTGCGGCCGGGCGCACGTGAAGCGCGACCTGCTCGGCCAGGATGCCAGCGTCCTGGCGGCCGCCGCCGGCGTGCGGGTGCCCGCGGGAACCGAACTGCTGTTCGGCGAGACCGACGACGCGCACCCCTTCGTGCAGGAAGAGCAGATGATGCCGTTCCTGCCGGTGGTGCGCGTGAAGTGCATCGGCGCGGCGATCGCGGCCGCGCGTGGAGGCCGAGCACGGCTACCGGCACACCGCGATCATCCACACGCGCAACGTCGAGCACGCGACGCGGATGGCGCGCGCGCTGAACACGACGCTCTTCGTGCAGAACGCCGCCGTCGCTGGCCGCGCTCGGCGTCGACGGCCCCGGGTACTTCAGCCACACGATCGCCACGCCCACGGGCGAGGGGGTCACGACGCCGCTGACCTTCACGCGCGAGCGGCAGCTGGTCGTGGGCGGGGCGCTGCGGATCATCTGACAGCCCATGTTCCTGGCCCGTATCGACGGCACGCTCACCTCGACCCGGAAGCACGCGACGCTCGAAGCGGTGCGCTTCCTGATCGCGCAGCGCCTCGAGGCCGACGGCCGGACCACCGGCGAGCCGATCGTCGTCCTCGACCGCATGGGCGCGGCGCGGGGCGCGACCGTGCTCGTGTCCACCGACGGCAGTCTGGCGCGCGAGTGGCTCGGCAAGACGGTTCCGGCCCGCCTCGTGGTCGTCGGCCTCGTGGACGCCGTCCACGCCCCGGGCGCCGGGAGGGTGTCGTGAGGCTCGGGATCGTCCGGGGCCGCGTCGTCCTCAGCGTTGCAGCGCCCGGGCTGCCAGGCGCCGCTTTCCTGGTCGTCGAGCCGGTCACGGCCGCGAACCTGGCGGCGCGGAACGGCGAGGGCGGCGGGCGGCCCCTGGTCGTGGCAGACCATCTTGGCGCGGGCTCCGGCGACCTGATCGGAATCGTCGAGGGCAGCGAGGCGACCAATGCCTACTACCCCCGGGTGGCCGCCCCCGTGGACGCCTACTGCGCCCTCATTGTCCGCGACTACGAGTTCGAGCCGCCCGCGGAGGCCGGCACGGAGGCCGGCGCCACTGAACTGGACGGGGATTCGGAAGGACAGCGATGAAACCGGTGGACCTGACGGCGTACAGCGTCGTCTCGTTGCGTGACATCGACGCGGCCGTGCGCGAGGGGGCCGGCGAGATCCTGGTTCGCCAGCGCGCGGTCCTGACGCCTTCGGCGCGCGAGGCGATCGAGCGGCACGGCCTGGCCGTCAAGGCAGCCGCGGCGCCGAGCGGCGGCGGCCAGGACAAGGGCGCCCCCACTTCCCACGCCAAGGCCTCGGCCCGCGAGCTGTTCTACTCGCCGCAGGCGGAGGCCATCAAGGCCGAGATCGTCGCCACCGGGAAGAAGCTCTGGCAACGGCAGTACGTGGACGGCAACGGCGGGAACATCTCCTACCGCCTGGGCCCGAACGAGGTGATCTGCACGCCCACGCTCTGCAGCAAGGCCGACCTGACGCCCGAGCTGCTGTGCCTGGTCGACCTCGAGGGCCACGAACTGGTCGGCATCCGGCCGGACGAGCGAGATCTTCCTGCACCTCCAGATCTACAAGGACAGTGCCCCAGGCGAAGGCGGTGGTCCACTGCCACCCGCCCCACGCGACCGCCTACGCCATGATCGGCCGCGTGCCGCCCTCCTCGATCATCCCCGAGTACGACGTGTTCGTCGGCCGCGTCGCCTGCACGCCGTACGAGACGCCCGGCACGCAGAAGTTCGCCGAGACGGTCGTCCCCTACATCCGCAACTACAACACGGTGCTGCTGGGGAACCACGGCATCGTGTGCTGGGCCGACACGGTCACCCACGCGGAGTGGTACGCGGAGGTGCTCGAGACCTACTGCTGGACGCTGACCATCGCCGCGCAGCTCGGCGGCCCGGTGACCCGGATCCCCGAGGAGAAGCAGGCCGACCTCCTGAAGGTCAAGAAGCGCCTCGGCCTCCCCGACCCGCGCTTCAACCCGATCGAGTGCCGGCTCTCGGAGATGCCGCCGCCCGAGCCCGGCTCCATCGTCCTCGCTCCCCCGCCGCCGTGCTCCCCGGACGCGGCCGGCGCCGGCACGCCCGGCACGGGCGAGATCGAGTCGATCGTCCGCGACGTCACCGACGCGGTCATGGCCGCCCTCGAACAGCGGAAGGGCCGGCGGTGAACCCGACCAGCCGGCGGCTTCGCATCAGGGAGATCCTCGAGCGGCAGGAGTTCGTGGACCTCGCCTCGCTGTGCCGCGCGCTGTCCACCTCGGAGGCGACGATCCGCCGGGATCTGAACCAGCTCGAGCGCGAGCGCGTCCTGAAGCGGGTCCACGGCGGCGCCCTGGCGGCGCAGCCGCGAGACCACTTGCTCGACTTCGACTGGCAGGCCCAGCGCCAGGCGGCCGAGAAGCAGCGCATCGGCCAGAAAGCCGCGGCCCTCGTCGAGGACGGGCAGACCGTCATCCTCGACGGCGGCTCCACGGTGGCGCGCGTCGCCGAGTCGCTGGCGGACCGCTCGCTGCACGCCATCACCAACTCGCTCGCCATCGCCCAGGCGCTGCGCAACTCGCGCCGCGTCGAGGTCACCCTCACGGGCGGGTACCTGTTCCCGCGGCTCGAGGTGATGCTGGGCCCGCTCTGCGAGCGCATGATCGGCAGCGTGTCGGCGGACGTGCTCGTGATGGGGATCGGCGGCATCACGGCGTCGGGATTCAGCAACAACAACACGCTGCTCGTGGGCTCCGAGCAGAAGATGATCGAGGTCTCCCGCACGGTGATCATCGTCGCGGACGCGACGAAGTTCGGCCGGGCCGCCATGGTGCCGCTGGCGCCGCTCGATGTCGCCGACGTCGTCGTCTCCGACTCCTCGCTCGCCCCCGAGCACCGCGCGATGCTCGAGCGGTCCGGCGTCCAGCTCGTCCTCGCCTGACGTATACTCCCGCACGGGCAAATCCTGGAAGGGAGCGGAGGATGATGTGAAAGTGCGCGGCGGAGCCAGCAGGTGAAGGGCGTCTAGTCCGATCTACTCCTCGAGGACAATCAGCACGCCCCACGGCGGCAGCTGCTGCTGCGACCCGCTGGCGACGGCCCGGCCGGACAGGAGGTCCCTTCCGGCCGTGTGCGGGTAGCGGAAGGCAGCCGGGCGCGCCGAGTAGTTGAAGTAGTAGCGAACCGTCTTCCCCTGCTGCGTTGATGCCAGACTTCGTGACCAGCGGGAACGCGATCTCCTGGTCGGCGCCCCAGAGCCCGGCCTTCCGCACGGCGTCTTCGAGGAGCTTACCCATCAGCTCGTCGCTCGGCATGAAGCCGACGTAGGTCGCCAGCCCCTTGCCGTAGGCGTTCTCGGTGATCGCCGCGTACTGGCCCCACACGGGGTGCTCGTACCGCGCCATCACCCTCGCCGTCGTCGGCGTCAGCAGCTCCATCCAGTACCGGGCAACGTCGTTGCCCTTCTGCAGGGTGTAAGGACGTCGGTCACCGACACGCCCTTCGGAATGGTGAACTGCGTGTAGGACACCCCGCAGGCCTCGCCGATGATGCCCGGCTGGGGCGTCGTCCGCACCTTCACGTGCTCGTCCGAGAAACCGCTCTTGAACGTGTAGACGACGTGCCCGCCCTCCTTCACGAACCGGTTCAGCCGCTCGCAGCAGCGCGTCGGGCGCCGCGTACAGGGCGGGGACGACGATCAGCCGGTACTGCTGGAGGTCCGTGCTCGACGGGTCGATGAAGTCCACGCCGACGTTCATCCGGTAGAGGGCATCGTAGATCGGGCGAAGCACGTCGTTGTAGTTCTCCCGGGCGCCCCACCCGAAGCCGAACGCGTTGAACGCCGTCAGCGCCTCGTTGCTGAAGAGGATGGCCGACCGGTTGGTCTTGCGCAGGTTCACCAGCTGCGATCCGATCGCGGCGAAGTCGCGGCCGATCGTCTTCGCCTCGTCGTAGGTCGGGTTGGGCCGGAAGTCGTGGCTGAGCAGCCCCTTCCAGTACGTCTCCGCCGAGTTGTGGATCGAGTGCCAGTGCCAGTAGGCCAGCATGTTCGCGCCGGACGCGAGGTGGCTGAAGGCCTGCAGCCGCAGCTGGCCGGGATAGGGTACCCACTGCGGGAACCCCTGCGCCTGCGTCTCGATGACCAGGTAGTTGCGGCCCGCCTTCATCGAGCGCGCCAGGTCGCCGCCGAAGGAGATCTCGATCCCGGTCAGCGCGTCCTGCGTCGGGTGGTAGATGTCGATGCCGGCGACGTCCATCGCCTTCGCCGCCGCGAAGTGATCGACGTCCGGCTGGATGCCGTACGAGTGGCCCCGCCACTCGAGATCGAAGTTCTGCGTGACGAACTGGCCGGGCCGCGCGTAGCTCGCGCACGATCGCCGCCTGCCACGCCAGGTAGTCGGTCACCTGCCGGCGCTGGAACCTCGCGAACTCGGCGTTCAGGCTCGCGTTGATGCTGCCGACCGTCGACGGGAAGTCGTCCCAGCTGTTGATCCGGTTGCTCCAGTAGTCGAGGCCGAAGGCGCCGTTGACCGCGTCGAGCGTCTTGAACGTGTCCTTCATGTAGCGCACGAACAACGCCTGCACGGCCGGGCCGGCCGTCTGGTAGTGCTTCGTCTCGTTGTCCACCTGGTAGCCGATCACGGCCGGGTGGTCCTTGACGTGCTCCACCAGCCGCCGGATCACGCGCTCGGCGTGCGTGCGGAAGTGCGGGTTGGTGATGTCCATGTTCTGCCGGGGTCCGTACTGGTTCGGCCCCCGCGGCGTCACGGCGAGCACATCCGGGTACTTGCGCACCAGCCACGTCGGCACGGCGTAGGTGGGCGTCCCGACGATCACGCGGATGGAGGCGCGGTGCATGGCGTCGAGCACCCGGTCGACATGGGTGAAGTCGAAGGTGCCGTCCTGCGGCTCGAGCGTGCCCCACGTGGACTCCGCGATGCGGACGACGTTGATGCCGGCCTCGCGTCATCATGCGGACGTCCTGCTCGAGCCGCTCGTGCGGCATGTACTCGTCGTAGTAGGCGACGCCGTAGAGCAGGCGGTCCATCGACGGCGGCTGCGCCAGCGCCGCGGTGGGGAGACACAGGATGGAGGCAGCCAGGACGGCGGTGATCTTGAGCATGGTCGAATCCCCCACGGAGACGCTACCGGCGGCCGCCACTCGCCGAGGCCAGCGCCTTCTGCGGCCTCCCGGGCCGGACTTGGTTTGGATGGCGGAGGCGGAACGTGTCGAACGTTCACCCTCTGGTTCAAAGCCAGATGTGCAGGGCCGCTACACCACGCCCCCGGCAGGCACCCGTGCCTTGCTGCCACGGTGTGCAGAGTCTAGGCTACCATCTGCTACCATTCCCACCTATGCCATCCCGCTCGCATCCCGCGTGCCCCCGGGTTTCCCGTCGCACGCTGCTCAAGGCGTCCGCCCTGCTCGCCGGGGGCACCCCGCTTGCCGGGAGCGTTCTCGGGGCGCAGCCCGCCGGGGCGAAGCCGCCGCTCATCGCCTACGTGGGCACGTTCAGCTCTCCGCTGAAGGACGTGCTGCCGACGCAGGTCGATCTCCCGCCCGGCAACGGCCGCGGCATCCACCTGTTCCGCGTGGACCGCGCGAGCGGTGCCCTGTCGCCCGCCGGCACGTACGACCTGGGCACGAGCCCAAGCTGCCTCGCGCTGAATGCCGCCGGCACGCGGCTGTATTCCGCGAACGAGACGGACCGGGCCGGTGACGCCAAGGAAGGCACCATCAGCGCGTTCGCCATCGACCGGACGAACGGACAGCTGACCCTGCTCAACTCGGTTCGCTCCGGCGGCGCCGGCCCCACCTACGTGAGCATCCACCCGTCCGGGACGTTCCTCCTGGTGGCCAACTACTTCGGCGGCTCGGTCGCGGTGCTGCCGATCGGGGCCGACGGCGCTCTTGGTACCGCCAGCGACGTGAAGCAGGATGCCGGGACGATTGGACCGCGCCGGGCCACCAACGCGCCCCCGGGGAGCTTCGCCATCAGCGGGCACGACCGGACGCACGCCCACATGATCCAGGCCGATCCCTCGGGTCGCTTCGTCCTGCACGTCGATCTCGGTCTCGATCGGATCTACGTGTGGAAGTTCGACGGGCGTGCCGGCGTGCTGACTCCCAGTGACACGCCGTGGGTTTCGTTGCCGCCGGGCGACGGGCCTCGGCACGTCGCCTTCCACCCCAACGGGCGCTGGTGCTACTCGATCCAGGAGGAGGGCTCGACCGTCGTCCTCTTCGACTACGACGGCGCAAAGGGCAGCCTGGCCGCGCGGCAGACCGTCTCGAGCCTGCCGCCGGGCTATGCCGGCAGCAACTTCACCTCCGAGATTCTGGTGTCGTCCGACGGCCGCTTCGTCTACGCGGGCAACCGCCTGCACGACAGCATCGCGATCTTCTCGGTGGGGGCCAACGGCGAGCTGACCTTCGTCGCCGACGAGTGGACGCGCGGCGACTACCCGCGGAGCTTCGCCTTCGACCCGACCGGGGGCTTCCTGTACTGCTGCAACCAGCGCGCGGACCACGTGATGGTGTTCAAGGTCGATCGCGCATCGGGCCGGCTGGCGTTCACCGGCCACTACGCGCCGGTGGGCAACCCGTCGCACATCGTGTTCCTCGAACTGTCAAAGCCGGTATGAGACGCACCCTCCTCCTCGGGCTCCTTCTCGCGGCAGCATCCGTGCTCGGCGCGCAGGCGCCGAAGCCCCGCCCGGTAGTGTCGAAAAACGGCGGGCCCTCCCCCGCCTTCTCCATCGTTGAGGCGGCGATCCCCGAAATGCAGGCCGCGATGGCCGCGGGGCGGACGACGTCACGCGAGCTGGTGACCGAGTCGCTGCTGCGCATCGCCACCTGCGAGGAGACAATGAACGCGGTGATGACGGTGAATCCGCACGCCCTCGAGGAGGCCGACGCACGAGATCGGGAGCGCCGTGAGGGAAAGGTGCGCGGACCGCTGCACGGGGTCCCGATCGCGCTCAAGGACAACATCCACACGACCGACATACGGACCACGGGTGGAGCGCTGGCGTTCGAGCGGCTGGTGCCGCCCTACGACGCGACGCTCACGCGCAACCTGCGCGAAGCCGGCGCGATCATCATCGCCAAGACGGTGATGACGGAGCTGGCGAACTGGATCGCCGGGTCGCCGACGCCGATGCCTGGCAACTACAGCGCGGTCGGCGGCTACGGCATGAACCCGTACGACCCCCGGCGCGACCCGAGAGAGGCGACCTCGGACGGCCGGCCGGCGCTGGGCACCGGAGGATCCAGCTCGGGCATCGGCACCGCCGCCAGCTTCTGGGCCGCCAGCGTGGGAACCGAAACGTCGGGCTCGATCCTCAGCCCCGCGAATCAGAACATGCTGGCCGCGGTGAAGCCGACGGTGGGGCGTATCAGCCGCTACGGCATCCTCCCGATCACCGCGGACCAGGACACGGCGGGCCCGATGGCGCGGACGGTCACCGACGCCGCGATCCTGCTCGGTGTGCTCGAGGGCGCAGCCCCCGATCCGAACGACGCGGCCACCAAGGCCTGCACACCGCCGCCGGGCCGCGACTACACGAGGTTCCTGCGGCGCGAGGGGCTGAAGGGGGCGCGCATCGGCGTCCCGCGCGCGTTCTTCTACGACGAGGTGAAGGCGCCCGGGCGCGAGCGCCCGTCCGGGGGCCTGCACCGGGAACAGCTCGCGGTGATGGAGGAGGCAATCGCGGCGATGAAGGCCGAGGGGGCGGTGATCGTCGATCCCGCGGACATCCCCAGCGTCCTCGAAAGCGACCCGGCGAAGAGCTTCCTCTCCTGGGGGATGTGCTCCGGGACGGACAGCGGCAAGGGCAAGGATGCCAACTGCTCGGTGGTCTTCAAGTACGGCATGAAGCGCGACTTCAACGCGTGGCTCGCCACCCTTGGCGAAGCCGCTCCCGTGAAGAGCCTCACAGAGCTGCGCCTCTACAACCTCGCCCACGCCCGAGCGGGCGCCCTCCGCTACGGGCAGTCGAATCTCGACGTCTCGGACGAGATGGACGTGGAGGGCGATCGGCGGCGCTACGAGGCCGACCGCGCAAAGGACCTGCTGCTCTCGGCCACCAACGGCATCGACGCGGCCGTGAACAGCCACCGGCTCGACGCGCTGCTCTTCCCCGGCGCGAGCGGCGCCTCGATTGCCGCCAAGCCCGGGTACCCGACCGTGATCGTGCCGTTTGGGATGGTGCCCAACGCGCCGACGCCTCCGTTCCCGACAGGGTTCGATGCGCGCCCGTCGCCATACGGCGTCAGTTTCACCGGCCTGGCGTGCAGCGAGCCTCGGCTGCTCGAGATCGCGTACGCCTTCGAGCAGGCGACGAAGAAGCGCGTGGCGCCCCCGCTTCGGTAGGGAGACGGCGATTTCGGGCCTCGGACGAGCCGGTGAGGTGAGCTTGCACGTCGTTCAGAGCCTTCTGCTCGCGACCGTCTGCATGATGACGAGCGGCGTCGCCCCTGCCGCTGGCGACCAGCCCGCGCCCCCCGTCGTGTCTCAGGACCAACCTCCGCGCTTCCGCTCGGGCATCGAGGTCGTCGAGGTCGCCTTCCTCGCACGGGACTCCACGGGCCGCCCTGTCGCGGACCTACGAGAGAGCGAGGTCACGGTCGCCGAGGATGGCACACGGCAGAAGATCCTCGCCCTGGAGCGCGTGTCGCTGCCGGCCGTCGGCCTGACGACCCGTCCCCCCGCAGCAACACCAGGCAGTCAGGGCGAAGCGACAACGATGGCAGACGGCGGGGAGCCGCGCGTCTTCGTCTTCGTCCTCGACGCGCTGCACGTCGCCGCTGCCGGGAACCTCGCGGTCCGCCGGCACGCTCGCGAATTCGTCGAGCAGTACATGGGGCCGCGAGACGTCGCCGCCGTGCTCTCGCCGGGCGCGGTCGCGGAAGCGACAGTGGATTTCACGAGCGACCGGTCCAGCCTCATCAGGGCCATCGACAGCTTCAACGGCACGAAGCTGCCGTCAGCCACGGTCGACCGTCGCCGGGGCGTCCCAATGGCGACCGACGAGGAGCGCGCCTATCGCGTGGAGGCGCTGGCCGACTCGCTCGAGGAGCTGGCGAAACGACTCGACCACCTGCCGGGACGGCGGAAGGCGTTGCTGCTGTTCACGGAAGGCTTCGACTACGACACCGGCGACGTGATGGGGCGGGAGGCGCGTTACGCCTCCGAGGTCCGGCGCGCCATGAACCGCGCGGTCGGCGCCGTGGCGCTGACCAACACGGTCCTGTACGCCATCGACCCACGAGGCCTCGACTCGATCGACGGGCAGCTTTTGGAAGCGCCGGTCACCGACCCGAGGGACATCTTCCGCCTGCAGCGCGAGTTCGGCGACTCGATCCGCAGCCTGCGCGCCCTGGCCGAGGGGACGGGCGGCTTCCTGGCAACCGACAAGGGAATGACGCGCGCGTTCGAGCTGATCGCCGAGGAGAACAGCGAGTACTATCTCCTCAGGTACGCGCCCGCAAAACCTGCTCGCCCGGGCGAACGCCGACGTATTGCGGTTCGCGTCTCGCGACCGGGCGTCCAGATCACGGCGCGCACCGGCTACACGGTGCCGCGAACGCGGCGGTGACTTCGCGGAGGAAGCAAGATGCGGGACGTGCATGGCCGAACGGCCCTCCTCGCCACACTCCTCGTCCGCCTTCTCGTTCCGTGCGTCCTGCTCGTGCCGGCAATCGCCCACGCGCAGATCACGGCCGTCGCGAGGCCCGGGGCGAAGCCCGCATGGAGCAAGGGCCTGAGGCCGATCAGCCCCGAGAGCTACTACCAGGCGATCGAGTGCGGAAAGCAGGGCGGAGACGACCCGGCCTGCGTCTTCTGGGACACCGGGCTCTGCCAGAACGGCGATTTCGCGCTGGCGTTCTACTCGGCCTACAAGGAAGTGGCCTACCAGGTGTGGGCGGCGGTGCGACAGAATCGTCCGGCCCCGCAACCCAGCTACCAGGCCGCCCAGCGCACCCGCGTGACGGTCGGTGTCTCGCCGGTGCGCGGTTCGAAGAACGTCTTCACGAACCTCGTGCTCAAGCGCGGCGGCAAGGCGGTGGAACCGACCGCTCGTTCCGTGTCGGGCGGCAGCGGCCGGTTCACGTTCGACTACTCGGCGTGGGCCCCGACCTCCACGGTGACCCTGGAGATGGCCGGCAAGGCGAAGACCGTCTCCTGCGTCATCCCGCCGCCGGTGCTCCGGTCGTTCCGGTAGTCCTGGACCACGCGCCTCCTGGCGCACGTCGCGGGCAGCGGCGGCTTCGACAGATTGTCCTTGACACGAATATTTCTATTGTTGTAGAAATATCGTTATGTCAAGGAGCGCCGCCGACCAGGTCGCCAGGTTCGCCGACATGATGTCCGCCATGGGGACGGAACCCCGCCTGCGCATCATGCGCCTGCTCCTTTCGGCCCACCCCGACGGCCTGGTGGTCGGCACGATCGCGGAGGAGCTGGGCATCCCGGGGTCCACGCTCTCGCATCATCTCGAGAAGCTCAAGAATCGAGGGCCTCGTGAGCGTTCGCCGGGAGGGGACCTACCTCTGGTACGCGGCGAACTCCGAGGCGCTGGAGGAACTCCTGGCCTTCCTGTTCGCGGAATGCTGCAGGCGCAGCAAGGTCATCGAACCCGAGGCCATCACGCGGATCTGCCGGTCCTGCTGAACCCAGGGCCGTTTCTCAAGGAGCCAACCATGCCGGACATCAAGGACGTCGTCAAGGAGAGGTACGGGAAGGCCGCTCTTCGCGTGACCGCCAGCCAGGGGACGAGCTGCTGCGGGCCGAGCTGCTGCTCGCCGGTTCCCGGCGCCGTCGATCCCATCACGGTGAACCTGTACGACCAGAAGCAGACCGAAGGGCTTCCGGCCGAGGCAGTGCTCGCCTCGCTCGGCTGTGGAAACCCGACGGCGCTCGCCCGCCTGAACCCGGGTGAGGTCGTGCTCGACCTGGGATCGGGCGGCGGCATCGACGTCCTGCTGTCGGCCAGGCGCGTGGGGCCGGCGGGCAAGGCCTACGGCCTCGACATGACCGACGAGATGCTCCACCTCGCGCGCGAGAACCAGCGCAAGGCCGGGATCGAGAACGTCGAATTCCTGAAGGGCGAGATCGAGAGCATCCCGCTCCCCGACAACACCGCGGACGTGATCATCTCGAACTGCGTCATCAACCTGTCCGCGGACAAGGACAAGGTGCTCGCCGAGGCGTTCCGGGTGCTCAAGCCGGGCGGACGCTTCGCCGTGTCGGACGTCGTCGTCCGCGGCGAGGTCCCGGCCGAAATCCGGCGAAGCGTCGAGCTGTGGGTCGGATGCCTGTCGGGCGCCCTGGACGAGTCCGACTACGTGGCCCGCCTGAAGCGCGCGGGCTTCGAGGACGTGTCGATCGAGCCGACGCGCGTCTACCAGGTGGACGATGCGCGGGAGTTCCTGTCGGGGCACGGCCTCGACGTGGATGCCATCGCGCCGCTCGTGGACGGGCGGTTCTTCAGCGGCTTCATTCGCGGGCGGAAGCCGGCGACCGCTCCGCAGCCGGCGTGAGGACTCAGGGCCCAATCGAGGCGGTCATTGCGAAGGAGCCTGCGCCGTGTACCAATTGCACTTCCCGAAGCCCTTCGAGCACGCCCATCCGCCGGTGCGCAACGTCAACGACCTCGAGGCCGAGCGGCTGACGCTCGGCCAGCGGGGCGCCGACCGCGTGGCGACCCTGCTGGGTTCGTGGCGCTTCATCGGCGCGCAGAGCCTCGTCCTGGCCGCGTGGGCCTGCTTCAACCTCCTGGCCTGGACGCGACACTGGGATCCCTACCCCTTCATCCTGATGAACCTCTTCTTGTCCCTGCAGGCGGCCTACGCCGGGCCCGTGCTCATGATGAGCCAGAACCGCATGGCGGCACGCGACCGCCTCGAGGCCCACAACGACTACGAGATGAACCGGAAGGCGGAAGAAGAGGTCCGCGCCGTCCTCGAGCACCTGAGCGCGCAGGACGAGGCGCTGACGAAGATCACCCGGGCCCTCGCCGAGGTCCTGGCGGAGCGCCGCGGGCAGCCCCCGCTCGCTCCATCATGATGGCTGTCCCCCCCGGCGCAGGCTCAGCCCAGCCGGTCGGCCGGCGCCGCGGCTACTCGAGGATGTTCCTCATGTAGTCGATGCACGCCTTCACTTCCCTGGCCGCATCCGAACCGGCCGGGATCGGGTACTCGAGCTCCACGTCCACGTGAATCGGCCACTGCTCCTTCTTGAGCAGTTGGAGGATGTCGGCAATCGGCGTCTCGCCCTGGCCGAACGGCTTGTTCGCGTTGGGGGTCGCGTGCCGCGGCCCGGTCTTGTCCTTGATGTGGATGCTCCGCATCCGTTCGTGGTACTTCACGATCACGTCGTTCGGATGGAGCCCGGTCGCCCCGAAATAGTGCCCCGCGTCCAGGTTGAGCATGTTCGCGGGTGAATAGGCCAGGTACTTGTCGAACGAGAAGCCGGGCTCGGCCACCTGGCCGTGGGTGTGGAACATCGCCAGGCTCTTGTGCTTCCCGGCGAACGTCCCCAGGCGCTGGCAGGCCGCGTCGCTCAGCTCGTCGGTAATCCCGATCGCGCCCAGGGCCCGGGCCGCCTCGTACGCGTAGTCGATCTCCTCGTCCGACCAGGCCGACGGGGCGAACTTGGCGATGTAGACGTCGATCCCCGCGTCGTTGAACTTCTTCCGCATCCCGGTGTAGCGCTCCATCGGGAGCGAGAGGCGCCACGCCCGCTGCGCGTCCTTGGCCTTGGGGATCCCCAGGTCCTCCTCGGCCACGTTGCGCAACTCGATGGAGTTGACCCCCGCGTGCAGCAGGTACTGGATCACGTCGTCCACGCGGTGGGGCATCGACCCGTAGCTGTAGGTGGTGACGCCCAGCTGCACGCCGGCCACCTTGGAGTTCGGCTTCCGGCCCGACTGCGCGGACGCCCTGGCGGTCATGGACGGGACGGCGCCAAGGACGGCAGCTCCCGCCACGCCCAGCAGTGCACGCCTGGAGAGAAGGTGCTCGTTCATGGCTACAGTTTCAGCTCCCAACCCGGCTGGAACGCCGGCTTGACGAAGCGGTTCGCTTCCTCGCTGTTGGTAAACCGGACGTTCGCGCTGTCCCATTGCAGCGTCCCGGGGACGCGCCACGCGATGCACACCAGCGCGAGCCACTCGGCGAACGGCGCGGTGATGGCGAAGTCGGAGCAGGACCGGTCGCCTCCCTTGCAGGCGCGAATCCAGTCCAGCATGTGGCCCGGCGAGCGTGTCAGGAGCTGCGGGGGCAGCTTGTAGTCCTGCCACCGTGCCGCCGGCAACAGCCAGACGCCCTCGCCCCGGTCCCTCGTGGCCAGGATCCCCTTGCTGCCGATCAGGACCGAGCCGTTGCCGGTGAGCACGCCCGGCTGCGGGACGTCGTTCCGCCCGCCGGGCTGCGTGTAGACCTTCACGTCGGGCCCACCGGCGCTCATGATCCGGCGCGGCGCGCCGGCCGGCCGCTGGCGGGCGGCGTCCCGCTCCTGTCCCGCGGCGACGCCCGCGCCGATCGCCGGCGCCCGGTCGCTGGTCTGGCGCCCCTTGTCGGCGAGGTTGTTGGGCGACGGCAGGATCGTCTCGCTCTCCATCCCGGGCACCAGGTAGGCCTCGGGGTCGCCGGGCCGCGCCGACTCGTGGTAGTAGACCGAGACCGGCGGCATCTCGCCGCGCGCGGGGAAGTCGAGCCGCACCACGCCGCGGTGCGGGATCGTGATGTCGCCCTTGCCCTCGACCCGAACGCACTCGACGCCGACGGGCGCCCCCAGCTGCAGCGCGGTGTGGGCCGGCCCTGCCGTGTGCGTGGCCCAGTTGCCGATCTGGCCCGTGCCGAACTCGAGGAACCCCCGCCAGTTGTACGGCACGTAGGCGTCGCTGAAGGGACGGCGTGCCGCCCCGCCCAGCCACAGTTCCCAGTCGAGGGTCGCGGGGATCGGTGCTTCCGGCGGCGGCGCCTGCAGGCCGGTCGGGAACGTGCCGGGCGAGGTGGAGATGTGCACCTCGCGGACCTCACCGATCTCCCCCGACCAGACGATCTCCGCCGCGACGCGGTGGCACTCGTGGGAGAACCCCTGGTTGCCCATCTGCGTGGCAACTTTGTACTTCACGGCCGCGTCCCGGAGCAGGCGCGCTTCCCACGGCGTCCTCGTCAGCGGCTTCTCCAGGTACACGTGCTTCCCCCGCTCCATGCACGCGAGGGCGATTGTCGCGTGCATGAAATCGGGGACGGCGATGGTGCACGCGTCGATGTTCTGGCCTTCCTTGTCCAGCATCACGCGGAAGTCCTTGTACCTGGGGCACGCGGTATTTCTTGAAGCTGCCCGCGGCCCGGACTTCGTCCACGTCGCAGAGCGCCACGACGGTCTCGGTGCGGGCCGCCTGGTCGAGGATCCCCGCGCCCTGGCCGCCGCAACCGATGGCCGCCACTCGCAGCTTGCTGGAAAAGGGCGTGTAGCCGAGCGCCTTCAGCGAGGGGACGCTGCCGAAGCCGGCGGCCGGGATGGTGCCCGCCAGGAGCGTCCCGAAGAAGAAGTGCCTTCGCGAAATGGAGTTGTCGCTCATCGGTCCTCCGCCGGAGTCGCACTGAATCCTGGCTCCCTGTCGGTCGGCGCTATCTTACACTCCTACCCGGAGGCGGCGTCAGCCCTCAGCTCGGGGAGGGGCGGCTCGATCGTCGACCGTGCGTCTCGTCAGGTCGTGCAGCGCCTGCATTCGCCGGTCCGTGTCCGCGATCACGTCCGCGCATGCCTTCAGTTCCGCCGCGACGATCGCGTTCCGCTCCTGGCCCAACTTGTAGGCCAGGTCGTGATCGAGCGAGGCCCAGTAATCCATGGCGATCGTGCGGACCTGGACCTCCCCCTTCACGCGCTCGGTGCGGTCGGAGAGGAAGACGGGGACGGTCAGGATCAGGTGGAGGCTCCGGTAGCCGTTCGCCTTGGGGTTCTTGATGTAGTCGGTCGTGCGGATCAGCTCGATGTCGTCCTGCGACACGAGCAGGCCGGCGATGAGGTCGATGTCGTCGAGGTAGGAGCAGATCACCCGGATGCCGGCGATGTCGGTCAGGTTCTCCCGGGCGGACTCGACCGAGAGAGGGAGGCCGCGCCGCTGGAGCTTGTCCATGATGCTCCTGGGCGTCTTGACCCTGGTCGTGATCGAGTGGATCGGGTTCCGGTCCCTGGTTGACCGGAACTCGTCGTTCAGGTTCTCCAGCTTGGTGGCGATCTCGCGCGTGGCGGACACGTAGAGGTTCTCGACCGCGAGGAAGGAGCGGATGATCGCCATCGTCTCGTCCGGGAGGACGCCGGCGGTGATCCCGTCGAAGATGTAGCCGACCTTCGATCGCACGATCTCTTTCACGATGGCCTCCGGTGATTCGGCAGGCGGATGATCCTCACCCCCACAGCGCCGGCAGGGGCGGCTCGACGCGGGCCTGCCGGTAGACCATCGGTGGTTCGCGATCCAGCACCTGCAGCAGCGGGCCGTCGAGATCCACGTATTCGCAGTGCTGCGCGAGCAGGAAGGCCGGCGCCATCGCGAGCGACGTGCCGCACATGTTGCCCACCATCAACCGCAGGCCGAGCGCCCTGGCGTGCTTCGCCATGGCCAGCGCCTCGGTGAGCCCGCCGCACTTGTCGAGCTTGACGTTCACGTACTGGTAGCGGCGCGCCAGGGGCGCGAGCGACCCGCGGTCGGTGCACGACTCGTCGGCCGCGATCGGAATCGGTGACGCCAGCCCCTCCAGTCGCGCGTCGTCCTCGCGCGGAAGCGGCTGCTCGACGAGCTCCACGCCAAGGCCCTGCAGCGCGGGGAGCAGCCTCTCGAGCAGTTCGCGGCTCCACGCCTGATTCGCGTCCACCATGATGCGCGCCCGCGGGTGCTCTTCCCTCGCGAACCTCACCTGGTCCACGTGGCGGCTGGCATCGACCTTGAGCTTGAGCAATGGGTACCCGAGCGCCTCGCGCGCCTTGCGCCGGGTCGTCGCCTCGTCGCCCAGGCCGATCGTGTAGTCGGTCAGGACGGGCGCCATCCCGCGGAGACCGGCCGCCTGCCAGGCACGCCGGCCGGTCTGCTTGGCGCGCAGGTCCCACAGCGCGCAATCGAGCGCGTTGCGCGCGCCGCCGGCGGGCAGCAGGCGCAGAAGGTCCGCGCCGCTCAGCCCGTCGTTCAGATCGGCGGCCACCGCCTCGATCTGGCGCGCCATGCCCTCCGGCGTCTCGCCGTCGTAGTCCACGCCGGCCGCCTCGGCCACGCCCCTGCGGCCGCGGACGTCGTGCAACTCCACGTAGAGCACGCGGAGACAGGTCATGACCTCCCGCGAGATCTCGAAGGGCTCCCTCATCTGCCAGACCTCGGCGCGCGCCGTGCAGGTCAGCATGCCAGCAGCTCCCGGGCGATCGCGTCCACCCCGCCCCGCATCGGATCGGCGACCGGCATCTCCAGTTCCGCGGCGACCTTCTCCGCGTACGCGGCCCACTGCTCATCGTCGAGGCCGGAGCTGTTGATGCTGACGCCGGCGCAGCGCACGTGCGGGTTGGTCAGCCGGCCGGCCTCGACGTAACGGCGGATGGCTTCGTCCAGGCTCGGGATCGCGAAGCCCGGGTAGCCGTCGAGCTCGAGGCGACGCGGGTCGTGGCACAGCACCAGCGCGTCGGGCTGCGAGCCGTGCAGCAGGCCCAGCGTCACCCCCGCGTAGGCCGGGTGGAACAGGGCGCCCTGCCCCTCGATGACGTCCCAGTGATCGGGTGCATTGTCCGGCGAGAGCACTTCGGCCGCGCCGGCGACGAAGTCGGCCACGACGGCGTCGATGACGATGCCGGCACCGGCGATGAGCAGCCCCGTCTGGCCGGTCGCTCGGAAGGTGGCCTGCCGACCCAGTCGCTGCAGCGCTCCGGTGAGCGCGAGCGCCGCGTACTTCTTGCCCAGGGCGCAGTCGGTGCCAACCGTCAGCACCCGCTTGCCGCTGCGCTTGCGCCCGCTCGCCGCCGGGAACGTGCGTGTCGGGTGCCGCACGTCGACCAGCCTGGCGCCGCTTCGTTCGGCGGCCGCCACCAGGCGCGGGAGGCTGGTGAGCCGCGTGTGCAGGCCGCTCACGACGTCGAGGCCGGCGTCGAGCGCGGCCTCGAGGTCGTCCAGCCAGTGGCCGGGCAGGACGCCGCCGAACAGCGCGATGCCGATCACCAGCGAGCCGGCACCTCGTTGCGCCGCCTCGTGGGGACTGAGCCGCGGCAGGTCCAGCGTAACGGTCGAGGCCGGCAGGCTCCACTCGCCGACCACGTCCTCCCGGCACCAGTCGCGCAGGCCAAAGGCTGTCTTGGCGTCGATCCCGGCCTGGACGTCGCCCAGGTATAGCAGGTAGGGTTTCCGCAGCCGCATCGCGAGCGTCCCTCCGCGGAGGAAACCTAGCAGAGGTTCGACCGTCTCACAAGCCAAGTCCGCTCGCTAGCGATCGCTCTGCAGGACGCCCGGTCGCGCGCCCGCCTGTCGAGTCTCGTCTACTCGGCTACCCGGCCGCGCGCACCTCGTACCCGCGCGCCTCCCCGGCGCTGTAGCTGCAGACGCGGTCGCGCCCGCCGTCCTTGGCACGGTACAGGGCGGCGTCTGCGCGCGAGATTATCTCCTTGACGTCGAGCTTGCGGTCGGTCGTCGCGACGCCGAGACTCACCCGCAGCGACGCTCCGCCGAGTGCCGGAACCCGCAGCGCGGACAACTGCTGGCGCAGCCAGTCGGCGACGTGGACGGCGCCCTCGGCAGGGGTCTCCGGGAGGATGACCAGGAACTCGTCCCCGCCGTAGCGGCACCTCGTGTCGCTGCCGCGCAACAGGTTCCGTAGCCGCTCGCCCACCGCCGCCAGCACGTCGTCGCCGACAAGGTGACCGTACCGATCGTTGATTGCCTTGAAGGAATCGATGTCGAACATCACGACGGAGAGCGGACGTCGGGTGCGGGCCACGCGAACCAGCTCGCGGGCGAGCGTCTCGAGCCCGTGCGCGCGCCCGAGGCACCCGGTGAGCCGGTCGTGCAGCGCGTCGTCGCGGACGTCGAGGAACAACTGCACGTTCCTGGTGGCGATCGCGAGGAGGGCGGCGGCGGCCCCCATCATCCTTCGCCGACTCAATTCGGCCGTCGAGGCGTCCTCCAGGCCGAGCACGCCGACCACCTGGCCTCCCACGATCATCGGGAAGCAGGCAACCCCCTCGCAGTCGACTCCGTCGCCGCGTGCGATCCCCTCAGCGCCCTCGGCCAGGGCCTGGACCGCCAGGGCCTGCAGCGGCTCGAGCCGATCCGCACCGAGGCCGCTCGTGTCGGCCACGACCTGCCAGGTGGCGCCGTTGTAGGCGAGCAGCCACGCGTCGTTCGGGCCCACGAACCCCGGCAGGTGTTTCCAGACCACCTGCTGCAGCGCGTCGAACGTCAGGCACCCGGCAAGCGCATGGCCCAGCGCGGAGAGTCGTTCCAGTTCCCCGAGGCGCTCGCGGACCTGCACGGCCTCCGCGGCGGCGGCCGCCGCCTCGGTCTTCATTTCCTGGCGCTTCGTGTACTGGTGGAAGGCCAACAGGCCGCAGAGGATGAAGAGCGCGGGAAGCAGCGCGAGGCCGTAGGACACCTCGACCTGGCGGGCGACCTCGAAGGCCTTTCGCACCGAGCCCTCGAAGCTGACGAGCGAGGCGAAGAGCAGGCCGAGGATGAGCCAGCCGTCCCGGCGCCAGACCGCCAGGGCGTCACGCTCCGCGTTCGCAACCATCCTGGTCCAGAAGCCGCGTCGCTTCGCGGGAGACTCGTTAGGCACGTCCTCTGTTTCGGCTCGGCAGGGGGAGGACTTGAGGGCTCGAGCGGCCTCAACCCAAGCTGAGCCGTTGAGAAATTCAGCACTTCGACGTTGACTCAGATCGCTCCTCTTTTGTAGAGTCGTTTCACTCAGGACATTTCGGTTCATCGGCGGCTCCGTTGCGCGTCACCAAACGCCCGCAGCACGGGTATCAACCCGAACGGGGCCAAGGAGACCTTATGCGCCGATCTCACTTCGTCGCGGGCCTGGCGGTGCTCGTCGCCATGCTAGGAGGCGGTCTGGCTTTCGCGCAGGCGGCAGCCGCCCAGGGTGCCTGGAGCGCGACCGACTGCCAGACCTGTCACGAGCCGGCCATGGGACCCACGTTCCAGGCGACGGCCCACGCCAAGCTCGCCGAGAGCTGCGCGAAGTGCCACCAGGACGTGGGCGCCCACGCCAAGGCCCAGATGAGCGGCGATGCCGCCGGGCCGGTGCCTTCGCTGAAGAAGCTGTCGGCCGAGCAGCTCAACACCACCTGCCTCGAGTGCCACGAGAAGGACAACCAGGCCACCTACCGAAGCAGCATGCACGACAGGCGCAACGTGGCCTGCACCTCGTGCCACAGCGTGCACTCCTTCAAGTCGGCGAAGGCGCAGCTCAGGACCAGGTCGGACTCCGAGACCTGCTACACGTGCCACAAGTCCGAGCGCGCCAAGTCGATGCGCACGTCGCACCACCCTGTCCGCGAGGGCAAGATGTCGTGCTCGAGCTGCCACAACCCGCACGACGGGTCGCAGGAGAAGATGATCAGGGGCGACTCGGTCAACGAGCTGTGCTACACGTGCCACACCGAGAAGCGCGGGCCCTTCCTCTTCGAGCATGCGGCGGTCCGCGAGAACTGCGCGGAATGCCACGACCCGCACGGCTCGAACCACCGGCGGCTCCTCGTCAAGAAGTTGCCGAACCTCTGCTGGAACTGCCACTTCACCGGCTCCGGCCACTTCGGGTCGGGCGACAACCTGTCCACCGAGCAGGGGGTGCCGGTCGCGCCGACCGGATCGCCCACCGGCTTCCCGACGGTCAACTCGCGGTTCGTCGAGAAGAGCTGTGCGAACTGCCACATTGCCGTGCACGGCTCCAATTCGCCATCAGGCGCATTCTTGGTGAGGTAACCCATGAAGAGAGCATCGACCGTGACGGCGCTCCTCGCCATGGGCCTCCTCGTGGCGGGTTCGTTCGCGGCGGCGCAGGAAGCGCCCGCCGCCAGCACCGGTGGCCAGGTCACCCTTGACCTGCTCGGCCGGGGCAACGTCGGGTCGTCGAAATTCGACGAGTACCGGGTGGTGCCCAAGGGCGTGTCGCTGCCCTTCCTCAGCGTCTTCCGGACGACCAGCACCATCGACTTCAACCTGCAGGGGTCCAACGTCGGTCGGGATGACCAGCGCTACACCGGCTGGGCGAACTTCTCGGGTATCGGGCTGTCGTTCGACTACAACCAGGTCCCGCACAACATGGGGAACAACGGCCTGGTGATCTTCAACGAGACGGCGCCGGGCGTGTGGAGCATGAGTTCCAGCTTGCGCGGGGCGATCCACGACGTCGTGGACGCCACGCCCACGTCAGGGCGGACGTACCCGTTCTACACGTCGCTGCTCGCGCCCACCTTCGCGGCCGCAAATCCACTCGACATCTCGTCGCTCAGGAAGCGGGGCGATGTCGAACTCGACCTGGGAGGCAGGCTGCCGATCGACCTGCGCGTCACCTACATGCGGGAACTGAAGACGGGTTCCCGCGGCGCCAGCGGCGGCGACATCCTCGGCGCCGTCCAGTCGACCTTCGACGTCCCCGAGCCCTTGAACGAGATCGTCCAGGACTTCGGCCTGCGGGCGGCGTACAGGTTCAAGATGGGCGACGTCCACGCGTCGTTCAACCGGAACGTGTACAACAACCGGGCCGAGACGCTGATTGTCGCGAATCCCTTCCAGGCCGTGGACGAGGTCTACCGGGCCGCCTCCGGTCCGATTCCTGCTCTCGGCGGGCCATCGAGCGTCCGGATGATCAACGCACCCGACAACGAGGCCAGCACCGGCCGCGCCGGCTTCCAGCTCAAGTTCAAGCGCCAGACCCGGTTGACCGGCGACGTCAGCCTGGCCTCCTGGACGCAGGATGCCGCGTTCTACCCCTACACGATCAACTCGGCGATCCTGACGGACACCGGCCAGCCGGCCAGCGACGTTTCGTCGCTGCAGCAGAGGTCGCTCAACGGCAAGATCAACACCACGACGCTGAACTTCTCGTTCTCGTCGCGGCCGATCCGCGGGCTCGGCCTGCGGGCGCGCTACCGGAGCTACGACCTCTCCAACAAGACCAGCCGGTGGATCATCAACGGTGATACGTCCGGGTCGCCGGATCGCAGCTGGGGCGTCGAGCCCCCGACGGCGGAGGCGCCCTACGGCTACGCCACCGCCAACCCGTACGACTCGACGACCAAGCGGCTCACGGCGTCGGTGAGCTACGATTTCAAGTTCGTGACGCTCGAGGGGTCGGGGCGCTGGGCCGACCTCACCCGGACCCACCGCGAGGCGACCTCCGGGAACGACACCGGCTTCGGGTTGTCCGCCCTGGTCCATGCGAACGACTGGGTGGACGTTCGCGCGGTCGTGGATCGCGCCCGCCGCACGGCGGAGGGCGAGACGATCTACGGGTTCCAGTCGGACGAGGCCGAGCGCAAGACGCTGCGCACGGGCGTGAACATCGAGTTGACGCCGCTGCCGAATCTTGGCGTCAACGTCGGCTACTTCCGCCGCAAGGTCGACTTCCCGGACCGGCCGGACCGCGTCCAGGTGACGTCGGGCGCGCCGGTCCCCGGCGCCCAGCCGATCCCCGGAACGCCCAGCGGGCTGCTCGAGGCGTCGTACGACTCGTTCACGGGCGAAGTCGACTACACGCCGAGTGAGCGGGTCACGCTCAGCGCGTTTTACACGTACGAGAAGGACGCCTCGACGAACCAGTGGTCCACCACCACGGGCGCCGCTCTCAACAACCTGCTCAACTACGTGTCGAGCGACAAGACCAACAGCTTCGGTGCGAATGCCCAGTTCAAGATCGTGCCGGACAAGTGGACCGTCTCGCTGCTGGCCAGCCGCCAGAAGGTGGACGGCCTTGTGGACGTCACGGCGAGGGAGGCGGGCACCTTCTACACGCCGGGCCGGACGACCATCATCGCGGCCGGGACGGGCGGGGCCCAGGACATCCTGGACTCCGACGACACGACCCTCACGACGGCGTTGGCCCAGCTCGAGTACGCGGTCGCGGCCAACTGGGTCGTCAGCGTCGGCTACCAGTACGAGAAGTACAGCTTTTCCGATGCGTTCACCAGCGGCACGGCGATGATGCCGCAGGCGATCCTGATCTTCATGAAGCCGGACGAGGGCGGGTACACCATGAACCTCGGGTTCGCAAGGCTCTCGTATCGGTTCTAGGGGGACTCCGGACTTCAGGCCTCGGTCGGTCTTCTGCGCGAATCGAGGATCGGGCGGATGACCGCCCGGGCC
This sequence comes from uncultured Acidobacteriota bacterium, assembly GCA_963813585.1. GTDB lineage: Bacteria > Acidobacteriota > Vicinamibacteria > Vicinamibacterales > Fen-181 > JARKSS01. The sequence continues at coordinate 2,789,716 of CAWEZL010000001.1, read as the reverse complement.
TGTAGCCCAGGGAACTACCGCACTGGTACCTTGGCTTTCAGGTCGTCGATCCAGTGCGGCATGTAGTTGAGGTGCCTCACCGGCGCAGGGAAGGCCATCATCATGTTCCCGTGGACGGCATAGAAGCGCTGGCCGTCCGGCGCGACGTCGTAGGCCCGAACCGGATTGCCCTTGAACTGCAGTGTCTCGGCCTCGAACTCGAACAGCCGCCTGGGGGTGCCCGGCTCCGTGACCGGGGAGAGGGACGCGGCCATCATCCAGAACGTCCCGTCCTTGGTCCGGGCGCTCGCGAAGAACAACTCGCCCCCCTTGGGGTTCCACGCCGGACTGTCGCCCCCGTCCACCGACACCTGCACGGGAGCACCCGGACCTGGGAAGGGTCTCACGTAGACCTCCGACCGCCCGGACCTGCGCGACACGTAGGCGAGCCACCGACCGTCCGGCGAGATCTCGGCGTTGCTCGGCTTCTCGGCTGCCCCGACGAGGGTCTCCAGCCGCCCGAGATGGTCCCCGACCGTCGTCACCACCAGGTCTTCGACATCGTTGCCGCGGTCGCGCACGAGGATCAGTCGGCGCCCATCGGGCGTAAACGAAGAGGCCCAGAGCCCGGCGCTGGGCCCGAGTTCCTCAGGCTGGCCGCTGCCGTCGGACGACATCGACACGAACGTCCCGTGTCCGTACTGATTTCGATCGATCAGAAGCCTGCGCCCGTCCTTCGCCCACCACTGGGGCCAGGTGCCTTCGGTGTCCATCAGCGCGGGCGTCAACGCGCCGCGCGCCAGATCGCACACCCATACGGCAGACGTCGCCGACGTTCGAGTCGTGACAACGAGCCGGCGGCCGCCCGGCGACAGGCGAACGCTGGGCCCATACGGTCGCGGTTCCACCAGGAGGCGTCCGATCACCCCGTGACGGTCCACGGTCACGAGCGCCTTGTCGAGATACTCCACGACGGGACTTCGGATCCAGGCGAGCGCCCCGTCCGCCGACACCGCAAAATGGCCGGCGCCCGTCACATCGGCCGAGTTGCCCCCGGTCAGCGCCTGCGCCACGGAGTCCATCACGACTGCCGGCGTGCCCCGCACCGCGAGCCGTTCTGGATCGAAGCCGACGGCCCACAACGCGCCACGCCGCATGAATACCAGGTGGCCGGAAGGCAGGTAGCGTGCGTCGGCCGCGTCGGTGAGCAGCAGCGTCCGGCTGCCCGTCGCCAGCGTCTGCGCGACCACCTGCTCGTCGCCCCACGTCCAGACCCTCCTCCTCACCGTGAAGAGGAGGACCTTCCCGCCAGGCAGGACCGAAGGCAGGACGTGCGCCCTTTCCCCCTCTCCCAGCGTCGTGACAGATCTCGTCGTCGTATCGGCCGCGACCTCCCAGATGAGGTTGTCCGGCCCACCGAACAACAGGTTGCCCGCGTCGTCCCACGCCATGCCGACTGGTTTCGCCACGTTCGACGCCAGGTCGAGGGCGGCGCCGCCGCCAAAGGGAACCTTCCTGATCGTCCTCGCCGCCCAGAACGCCACCCATCGGCCGTCCGGTGACACGACCGGCTGCTGCCCCTCCTCGGTGCCGTCGATGGGCGTGGCAACGGCGTCGCCGATGTTCCGCCCATAGAGGTGCAGCGCGCCGCCGCGAATACCCGAGAAGACCAACGTGCGTCCATCGGCACTCCAGGCGAACGCGGTATGGGCCGTCCCGGGCGTGAAGGACAAGCCAACCGGGCCGATCTCGGCCGGGCGCAGGTCCAGGCTCAGGCCTGCGGGTGGTCTCGGGACCGGACGCAGCACCCAGGTCAGCGCCACCGCGGCGGCGACCAGCACCAGCGCGCCGGCAGCCATGAGCGCCCATCGGAGAGCTGGCCGCCGTCGCGCTCGATCGCCGGCAGCAGCGCTCGCGCCGCCCCCCCTCGTCTCGCGCACCCAGCGCAGATCGTCGGCGAGGTCGGCCGCCGACTGCCGGCGCGTGTCGGGGTCCTTGGCCAGGCAGCGCCGGACCAGGCGATCGAGCGCTGGCGGCGTGAGCGGCTGCAGCGCCGACGGCAGCAGTGGTTCGCGCTCCAGAATCGCGGCCATGAGGCTCGCTGAACTCGTGCCCTCGAAGGCACGCCGGCCCGTCAGCATCTCGTAGAGGACGGTGCCGAACGCGAAGAGGTCGGTGCGGGCATCCGCCGGCTTGCCTTCCAGTTGCTCCGGAGCCATGTACTGCAGCGTGCCGACGATCGTGCCCTCGGTCGTGATCGTGGGTCTGGAGGCCGAGGCGAGCTGCGCCGCCGCCGGCTGTTCGCCATGCCCTGTCAGCTTCGCCAGACCGAAATCGAGGAGCTTGGCCCCGGTCCTGGTCAGCATGACGTTGGCGGGCTTCAGGTCGCGGTGCACCACGCCCTGCCGGTGCGCGGCGGCGAGGGCGTCGGCGATCTCGGTGGCGATGGCCAGCGCCTGGTCCAGTGGCAGGCTGCCCTTCTCCAGCCGGGCGGCGAGGGTCTCGCCGTCCAGGTGCTCCATCACCAGGAACAGCGCCGCCGGCGCCGATCCAGCCGAGGGGTTGGTTTCCCCGACGTCGTAGAGCGCGCAGATGTGCGGGTGACTCAGCCCTGAGATCGCCTTGGCTTCCCGCTCGAAGCGCCCGCGATGCTGCGAATCGCCGGCGAAGGCGGCCGGCATGACTTTGATCGCGACGGTGCGGTCGAGCCGCGTGTCACGCGCCTTGTAGACCTCTCCCATCCCGCCAGTCCCGATCAGCGATTCGATCTCGTAGGGACCCAGGCAGTCGCCGGCACCGAGAGGCGGGGACGCAGCGCCCAACGCCCGGGCCGCGGCCTCGAGCGCCGGCTCCTCCAGGAAGCCGCCCGCCTGCGATTCGCCGGCCAGGAGCGACTCGACCTCCTCACGCAACTCCGTGTCGCCCGCGCACGCCTCGTCGAGGAACGCTGCCCTCGCCTGCGGCTCGCGCGCCAGCGTCATGCGACAGATGCGCTCGACCTCGGCCCACCGCACCGCGTTCATCACGCTCGCTCGCGTGGCCGACGACCTGCTGCCGGAGGCCGCCGGCGTTCGGAGTCCGGCTCGAGTGCCAGCTCGCGAAGCAGCCAGAGCTTGGCCATGTGCCAGTCGGTCATCACCGTGTCGGCCGAGATCTTCAACACCTCGGCGGTCTCGTCCACGCTGAGGCCGCCGAAGTAGCGGAGTTCCACGACCCGGGCCTTGCGCGGATCGAGCCTCGCGAGCTGCGTCAGCGCCGTGTCGAGCGCCAGCAGGTCGGCGCCGCGCTCGGGCGAGGGGATCACGGCCTCGTCCAGCAGCACGTGCGAGATGTCGCCGCCGCGCTTCTTCGCTCCTCGCTCGCGGGCGGCGTCCACCAGGATGTGTCGGACTAACTGCGCGGCGATCGCGAAGAAATGCGCGCGGTTCTGCCACTGCACGCCATGGACATCAATCAGCCTCAGGTAGGCCTCGTGGACGACCGCGGTCGTCTGCAGGTCGTGCTGCGGTCGTTCGCCCCGAAGCTGGCGGTGGGCGATGCGGTGGAGCTCCGCATAGACCAATGGCACCAGGCGGTCCAACGCCGCCTCCTCGCCACCGCACCAGGCAACGAGTAACTGAGTGAGGTCACGGGCTGGGGAAGGCGTCAGAGAACCTCCCGAGGGTGATATGAATGCCGGCCGGGTGCCAACATTTTACTCCTCGTGACTCACGCCGAGCCTGAACCCAGTTTCTGACCCCGCTTTCCGCCTGCTCCAGTGAAGGCGGCCGTGAAGCCGACCGGGGTGAAGCGAGACGATGGGCGAGACGCTTCACTGCCGACGCGGCCGCTCCGCGTGGTCGGGGTCCATCCGTCGTTCTCGGTCAATTTCCGCTAACACGACAGTGAGGTGTCCCGTGAAACTGCGAATCCTCATCACCGTCGCCGTTGCCGTGCTGTTGGCGGGAACAGTCGCGTTTGCGCAGGAGCAGGGGCGGACCGAACGTTCAGAGGGGACGTTCGCGGTGCAGGGTCAGGTCATCGGTCCCTGCGGGTCCGCCTGGGTCGTGGCCCAGTATACGGTTGCGTGGAAGCAGATGGACCGTTACGACAAGGGTGAGGTTCTCGTGGAGTCCACTATTCAGAACAGCGCCATCGGCTCGAGCCTCTACTACCTTGGGAACGAAGGCGATGCGGCACCGTCCGACGCGAAGGTGGTGATCGGGGTGCCGAAGGAACCCGAAAACGTCCGGATCGACTGGGTGAGGAACATCATCTACGACCAGGGGGACATCTTCCATGTCACGGTCCCTGGCTACGGCACCATCTTCGCGGCAACCGGGCACGCGGCGTTCGACATGAACACGGACCCTTGGACCACATTGCACAGCACCCCTCAGTACGACGGCGACGTTGCCGCCCTGTGCGACTACTTGACGAAATAGGGCGGGACGGGAGTCTGTGCGGAACCGGGCCACTCTTGGGTTGGGAGTGGCCCTTTGATTTGAGCGGCTCGATGCCCGTCCTGCTCACGATCCACAACATCGAGGAGGTCGTGGGCGGCATGGGCGCGACGCGCAGCCGGCTGCTGCAATGGTCGCCGGCACTCGCGCTACTGCTCGTACCCCTGCTCTTCGTGCTGCTGGCCGTAGGCGCGGCCATCACCGGGTGAGCAACGAGTTGCCGACTGCCCGCGGTCGGGCGTCTGGCGCAGTCTCGTGATTCTAAGGGCTTGTTTGGTGGACGGCACAGGGCTCGAACCTGCGACCTCCGCGTTGCGAACGCGGCGCTCTCCCAGCTGAGCTAGCCGCCCACTCCAGGCAGGCGTCCTTCCGGACGACCCTTGATACTAGCACGGCCGCGGCGCCCTGACAACGCCGTGCACGGAAAAGGCCGGGAAAAGCCCCTGAATTCTGTGCTCGCCCGTCACACATGTGATAGGCTCCCACACTCCAGCTTGGCATCAGACTTGCCAAGCCCATCGGCAGAGAGACGGAAGTCGGCCAACCACGCTACTTTCGTCGCCACGCGCGCACAAAACCGAACTCGGGATTACGTAACTGCAAGTCGGTTCTTCCGGGGTCTGCTATGTGGGACTGGCTCAACTGTCATCTCTTTGGGCGCCACGAGACCGGCATCTGGTGCGACGGCGGCACGATCTTCCTCCGCTGCCTCCATTGCGGGAGGCGGTCGCACGGGTGGGAAGTGACGCACGCCGCCGCCGCCCCGCTTCAGGCCGCGCACGCGCGCGGCCACCGGCGGGCGACGCGCCAGCACCTCGAGCTGGTCGCACGCCGCGGCGCGTGAGGTGGAGCCTGCACGTTTCTTGACACTCCCGACGACCCGCGGGGACAATACCGCATGCCCGTGCCCCGCATCAGCAAGGAAGAACTGAAACAACTGCTCGACACCGACCCGGCCGCCGTCACGGTCGTCGATGCGCGCCTGAAGTACCCCTACGAGCACAGCACGGTGCGCCTGCCGGGTTCGGTGCGCCTTGCGCCGGGGACCACCGAGCCCGCCGGCGTGCCGCGCGACCGCGAGTTGGTGATCTACGACTCGGACCCCGAGGAGGTCAGCGCGCGCAGCGCCGCGGTCCTCCTCATCAAGCTCGGCTACCGCGTGCGCGTGCTCGAGGGGGGCATCGCCGCCTGGGCTGGAGCCAACCTCCCCGTCGAGACGAAGGACGCGCCCAAGGCGACACCGGTGGCCCCGGCGAAGGGTTAGTGTCCGCCGGCAGGGACGCCGGCGCTCCTGATATGCGCATCGCGGCGGCGGTGGCCGCCCTCGTCTTCGCCTTCGCGATCTACTCCTCCACGCTTCTCCCCGGGCAGGATCTCGGCGACACCGCCTCGTTCCAGGCGGCCGCGGGCGACACCGTCCTGACCCCGCGCGACGGCTACCCGCTCTACTTCGCGGTGACCGGCGCCTTCGTCCGTGCGCTCCCGCTCGAGCGCGCGCACGCCGCCAATCTCGCCTCGGCCGTGCTGGCCTCGCTCGCCGCGGGCCTGGTCGCGCTGGTGGCCGCCGAGATCGCGGGCAGCGCGATCGCCGGGCTCTTCGCCGCGATCCTGTTCGCCGCCTCCTACACCTTCTGGTCGCAGGCCATCATTGCCGAGGTGTACGCGCTGCACCTGCTGATGGTGTCCCTCGCGCTGCTCGCCCTTCTGTGGTGGGAGCGCCGCCCGTCGCTGCCCCGCGTCGCGCTGGTCTTCTTCCTCGTCGCGCTCGGTTTCGGCAACCACCTCTCGACGGTGCTGCTGCTCCCCGCCGTCGCGGTCTTCCTGCTCGTCGCGTCGCCCGGCGGCCCGCTGGCGATGCTGCGGCCCCGCGTGATCCTGCTGGCTGCCGCGATCGCGCTCGCCTGCTCGGTCCAGTACGCCTGGAACCTCTCGTCGGTGGACGCCTACCGGTTCCGCGACCCGCTCGAGGTGGCGCGGGACTTCTGGTTCGACGTCACGAAGTCGGACTGGCGTGCAAGCATGATCGCCGCGATCCCCGCGCAGCGGATGAACGACCGGCTGGCGATGTACTGGTTCGATCTCCGCCAGCAGGTCGGGATCCCGGGTGTCGCGCTGGCCGCGCTCGGCCTCGCGGCGCTGACCGTGCGCCACTGGCGCCGCGGCCTGCTGCTCGCGCTGCTCTGGGCTGCCGCATGGGCGTTCGCCATCACGTACAACGTGGGCGACGTCCACGTCTTCTTCCTGCCCTCGCACCTGGTCGTCGCCCTGTGGGCGGGGTGCGGGGTCGGAGCCCTGTTGCGCGGGGCTGAAGCCCTGCCCCACCGCAACACCCCCGGGCCCCTGCCCCACCGGAGTACACCCTACTGGGTTCTCTCCGTCGCGCTGCTCGCATACCCCGCCTGGCGCGCGTGGGACACCTGGCCGGCTCTCGACCGCAGCGGCGACGCCGCCCCGCGGGAGTACTTCGACCGCCTGGTCTCGGGCCTCTCGCCCGATCGCGACATCCTCGTCGCCGCCCTCGGCTGGCAGCAGCAGAACGGCGTCGATTACTACGCGCGCCACGTGAGGCCCGATCTCGCGGTGGGGCCGCTGCGGCCGGTCCTGCTGCACTTCCCCTTCCTCGTCGAGCGGAACGCCGGGCTGGGCCGCGACGTCGTGCTCACCGAGGAGGGCGCTCCGCTGCTGCGCGAGGCGTACGGCCCGCTCTTCGCCATCGAACGCGACACGCGGCTCGCGTCCCCGCCGCTGGTCGAGCGCCTCGGGGCGCTTCCCGCGGGAACCTCCTACGCCTTGACGCTGCTGAAGCCATACCGGGAAGGGGGGATCGAGCCCGGCGAGGCGCGGGCGGCGCTGGCCGCGCTCGCCGGCCGCACGCTCGCGGTCCCCCCGGGCGACTACCTCGCCGTCGTCGGGCGGACCGGCGCAAAACCCGACCTGGTGCGCGCCGCGAACCGGCCATTCAGGCTGAAGGTGCCGGTGGCGGGCCGGGCGCTCGACGTGCGGATGGAGTCGTGGCTCTCGACCGACACGATTCGCCGCGCCGGCTTCGGCCACGTGATCGACGGGAGGCGCCACGTGCTGTCGATCGATCGCGGGCTGTCGGTGGTGGCGCTGGCGCGCGACGGCCGGGTGCTGCTTCGCACCTGGCAGGGGGGGATGCTCACGCCGCAGGGCAGGTGGATCATCCGGCTCAGGCCGCCGGGCGTACAGATGACAGTACCCATGCTGGCACTGAACCTGCTGCTCGCGCTCCTCCTCCCGGTCCAGGCCGCTCAGGCGGCGCCGGCCGAGGACCTCGCCCGGCGGCTCCAGACCAAGTACGAGCAGGTGCGCGACTTCACCGCCGACTTCGAGCACGCCTACGAGGGCGGCGTCCTGCGGCGGAAGGCGGTCGAGCGCGGCCGCGTGCAGGTGAAGAAGCCGGGCAAGATGCGCTGGATCTACACCTCGCCCGGAGAAGAAGGAGTTCGTCTCGGACGGCCGGAAGCTCTACTCCTACATCCCCGAGGACCAGCAGGTGATGGTCAGCACGGTCCCGCCGGCCGACGAGGCGAGCAGCCCCGCGCTCTTCCTCGCCGGCAAGGGCGACGTGCTGCGCGACTTCATCGCCCTCGATCGCGGAGGTGCCGAACCTCGAGCCGAACGAGGTGGCCCTGAAGCTGGTGCCCGAGCGCCAGCAGCAGGAGTACGACTGGCTCGTGCTCGTGGTCGACCGTCGGAGCCTCCAGATCCGCGCGCCTGATCACCGCCGACGCGCAGGGGGGCACCTCGTCGTTCTCGTTCACGAGCATCCGCGAGAACGTCGGGTTGCCAGACAAGACGTTCACCTTTACAATCCCGCGCGGGGTGGATGTCATCACCGATGCCGGCAACGAAATAGCCGTTCGCGCCGCCTGCGCTGGCGCTCGCCGTGGCTGCGCTGCTGGCCGGCTGCGCCAGCTCGCAGGCACTTCGCCGCGGCCGCGAGGCCGAGCGGCGCCAGGACTACGACCGCGCGGTCGCGGAGTACACCACGCCGGTCCGCGAGGACCCGGACAACGCCGAAGCCCGGCTCGCGCTGCAGCGGACGAAGCTGCGAGCCGCGGACGCGCACTTCAACCGCGGCCGGCGCTTCGCCGCCGGCGGGCGGCTGGACGAGGCCCTGGTCGAGTACCAGATCGCGTCGGAGCTGAACCCGGCCAGCGGCGACATCGAGGCCGCGCTGCAGGAGACGCGCAACCAGGCGCGAGCGCGCGTGGCGGTGGCGCGCGAGGGCAAGACGGCCCTCGAATCGCTCATCGAGCGGACGCGCCGGCTGCCCTCCCCCGGCCTGGAACTGCCCAAGGAGCTGAAGCTCCCCGCGTCGCTCGTCTTCCGCGACGCCAGCAGCCGCGACGTCTTCACCGCCATCGCCCGCTTCGCCGACGTCAACGTCGTCTTCGACCCCGCGTTCCGCGAGGCGCAGGTCACGATCGACCTGCGCGACGCCACGCTCGAGAACGCGCTGGCGGCGCTCACCGCCAGCACGCGCAACTTCTACCAGGTCACCGCGCCGCGCGCGATCACCATCATCCCCGACACGCCCGCCAAGCGCCGCGAGTACGAGGAGGAGGTGGTCCGCACCTTCTACCTGAGCAACGCCGACCTGAAGGAGACGATCGACCTGCTGCGGATGGTCGTCGACCTGCGCAGGCTCGCGCCGATCACCGCGACCAACGCCATCTCGATCAAGGACACGCCCGAGCGGATCGCAGGCGGCCGCGCGGCTGATCGCCGCCATCGACAAGGCGCGCCCCGAGGTCGTGATCGACGTCGAGCTGCTCGAGGTCGATCGCACGCGGCTGCTCGAGTACGGCATCCAGGTCGCCTCGCCGGGCACGACGAACCCCGCGGGCGTCTCGGGACAGGTGGACGTCAACCGGGACGACCTCACGCTGCGCGACGTGCGGAACCTCACGCAGGCCGGGGTCTTCCTCACCGGGCTCCCGGCCCTCTTCTACCGCCTGATGAAGAGCGACACCAGCACCCGCACCCTCGCCAACCCGCAGCTGCGCGCGTGGGACGGGCGTGGCGGCGCAGGCGCGGTTCGGCGAGCGCGTGCCGGTGCCGATGACCACCTTCTCGCCGATCGCCACCGGCGGCGTCGCGCAGCAGCCGATCACCTCGTTCAACTACGAGAACATCGGCGTCAACATCGACATCACGCCGCGCACGCACCACAACGACGACGTCTCGCTCGCGCTGAAGGTGGAGATCAGCAGCATCTCGGGAACCGGATACGGCGGCCTGCCGACGTTCGGCAACCGCTCGGTGCACGACGGTCATCCGCCTGAAGGACGGCGAGACGAGCATCCTGGCGCGGGCTGATCCGCGACGACGAGCGGACGGTGCTGGAGGGGGTGCCCGGGCTGAGCGAGGTGCCGGTGCTCGGGCGGCTCTTCGCGCGGAACCGGCGCGAGCGCCAGGAAACCGACATCATCCTCACGCTCACGCCGCACATCGTGCGGGTGCTCGACCTGACCGAGGACGACCTGCGCCCGTTCCGCGTCGGCCGCGACTCGGGACCGGCGTTCCTCGACCTCCCCGACGTCACGCCGCCGCGCGACCCGGTGAAGCCGCCGAAATAGCCGCCCTCATTCCCTCTCGACCTGCGCCCCCAGCGCGCGGAGGTTCCCCAGCAGGTCGGCGTAGCCGCGCTCGACGGTCTCGACCGGGCCGAGCCGGCTCTGCCCCTCGGCGCACAGCGCGGCGGCCGCCAGCGCCATGCCCGAGCGGAGATCGCGCGTATCGAGCGTCCGCCCCCGCAGGCGCCGCGGGCCTGTCACGATGATGCGGTGCGGATCGCAGAGGAAGAGGTCGGCGCCCATCCCGCTCAACTGCTCGAGCGCGAACAGCCGCAGCTCGTACATCCAGTCGTGCAGCAGCGTCTCGCCGCGCGCCTGCGTGGCGAGCACGGTGATCAGGCTGATGAGGTCGCTCGGCACGCCCGGCCAGAGGCCCGTGGTGATGCGGCCGCCGCCCCTGGGCGACGCCGGCTCGACGCGAAAGAGCCGGTCGCCCAGCTCGGTCCGGACGCCCATGCGGCCGAGCACCGACGCCACGACCTCCATCTCGGCGGATCCGGCGCCCTCCACCTCGATCGCGCCGCCGGTGACCGCGGCCACCACCGCCCAGCTCCCCGCCTCGATGTAATCGCCGCTCAGCGCGTGTGAAGCCCCGCCGAGCCTGCCGCTGCCCTCGACCCGGATCGTGTGCGTCCCGCCCCCCTCGATCCGCGCGCCCATCCTGGAGAGAAAGGCGCACAGCTCCACCACGTGCGGCTCGCAGGCGGCGTGGCGGATCTCGGTCACGCCGTCGGCGGCCGCCGCCGCGAGCAGCGCGGTCTCGGTGCCGGTGACCGAAGCCTCCTCGAGGTACATCGAGGCGCCGCGCAGCGGCCCGTCGGCCTCCAGGTGGTGCCCCTCCCCCGCGACCTGCCGCGCCCCCATCGCCTCGAGCGCCCGCAGGTGCATGGCGATGGTGCGCCGGGCCGGGAAGTCGCCGCCAGGGGACGCGAGGCGCGCACGGCCGCGCCGCGCGAGCATCGGCCCGAGCAGCAGCACCGAGCCGCGCAGCCGCCCGACCAGCGCCGCGTCCGGTTGGTCGCGCACGATCTCGCGGCACCGGACGCGCAGCGTGCTGGTGCCAATCCCGTCCACCTCGGCGCCCAGGTCGGCGAGCAGCTTCGCCATCACGACCACGTCGCCGATCCGCGGCACGTTGGTGAGGAGGCACTCCTCCGTGGTCAGCAGGCACGCCGCCAGCAGCGGCAGCGCCGCGTTCTTGTTCCCGCCCACCACGAGGCGGCCCGACAGCGGCCGCCCGCCTTCGATCAGCAAGCTCGACACGGAGAACCTCGTTTCACGGCTGGCGGCACGGAAACCCCAGCAGGCGGATCTCGAGCTCCAGTTCGACGCCGAACTGCCGGCGCACCTCGTCCCGGCACAGGCGAATGAGCGCCAGGATGTCGGCCGCGGTCGCCGTCCCCTCGTTCACGATGAAGTTCGCGTGCGTGGTCGAGACGCGCGCGGCGCCGATGGCCGTTCCCTTCAAACCGGCGCGGTCGATCAGGGCTCCCGCCGAGGGAGGAAGCCCGTTGGGGATGGGCTGCCTGGCCGGGTCGGGGTTCTTGAAGATGCAGCCCGCGGTCGGCAACTGCAGCGGCTGCGTGCGCTTGCGGTGCGCCAGAGACGCGCGGGCGGTGGCGCGCAGCCCGTGGGGGTCGCAACCGGCGCGCAGCGCGAGCACGACCGACACCAGGACCTCCCCGGTGTCCTGCAGGCGGCTATGATCGTACGCGAAGCACAACCCGGCGCCGGGAACCTCGAAGCTGGCGCCATCGGGCCCGAGCAGCCGGGCCCGCTCGACCAGGGCGCCGAAGCCCTCGCCCTGGAAATGCGCGTTGCCGACCACCGCGCCGCCGACCGTCCCCGGCGTCCCGGCCCAGGCCTCGAGGCCGCCGAGGCCACGGACGATTGTCCACCGGACCAGGCTGTTGAGCGTAACCCCGGCGTCCGCCCGGACCAGGCCGGGGCTCTCCGACTCGATCGCGCCACCGTGCGGCCGCACGACCACGCCCCGGATCCCTTCGTCGGCCACCAGCACGTTCGACCCGCCCCCGAGCAGCGTCAGCGGCAGCCCGAGGTCGCGGGCGGCGCGGACGCTCTCCAGGATGGCCGCGCTGTCTCGCGCCTCGACCAGGTAGTCCGCGGGCCCGCCCACCCGGAAGGTGGTCAGCGGCGCGAGCGGGACGCCAGCCCGCACGCGGCCCGCGCCGAGCCGCCGCTCCAGTTCAGCGATCACGCTCCGCCTCCCGCAGCGCGTCGAGCAGTCTCCCGTGGATCCCGCCGAAGGCACCGTTCGACATCAGCACCACGTGGTCGCCGTCCCGGCGCTCGCGCACGAGCGTCGAGACGATGTCGTCCACGGCCGGAATGTAGCGCGCCGGCGTACCGGCGGTGCTGACATCGGCTGCCAACTGCTCGGCCGACAGTCGCTCGCCCTCGGGCAGGTTCGAGCGGAACACGGCCGCCACGATGACCTCGTCGGCAGCTGAGAACGACCTCGCGAACGCCTCCTGGAAGACCCGCCGGCAGGACGAGGCCGACCGCGGCTCGAAGACCGCGCGGATCCGGGCGTACGGGTGCGCCGCGCGCAGGCCGGCGAGCGTTTCGGCGATCGCCGTCGGGTGATGCGCGAAGTCGTCGTAGACGGCCACCCCGCCGATCGTCCCAAGCGTCTCGAGGCGGCGTTTCACCCCTTTGAACTGCCGCAGTCCGTCGGCCAGCGTGGTGTGGTCGAGGCCCACCGCGTGGCCGACCGCCAGCGCGGCGAGGGCGTTCCTCACGTTGTGGGCCCCGAGCAGCGGCACGGTGAAGGTGCCGAAGCTCGTGCCGTGCCGGCGGACGCCGAAGATGGTCGCGCCGGCCGACGGGCGCAGGTCGTACGCGTGCCAGTCGGCGTCGGGCGCGAGGCCGAGCGTCTCGACCGGCGAGCGGGCGAGGGCCTTCATCGCCGCCGCTTCCGGGCTGTCGGCGCCGAGCAGCAGCAGGCCGCGGCGGGGCACCAGGTTCACGAGCCGCCCGAAGGCGAGGCGGATCTCGTCCAGGCTCGCGTAGATGTCGGCGTGGTCGAACTCGATGTTCCCGATGACGGCGATATCGGGCAGGTACTTGAGGAACTTCGCGGTCTTGTCGAAGAAGGCGCTGTCGTACTCGTCCCCCTCGATGACGAAGTCGCGCCCCTCTCCCAGCCGGTAGCTCGAGCCGTCCTCGCCGAGGTTGGCCGCGATGCCGCCGATGAGCGCGCTCGGGTCGAGGCCCCCCGCGGTCAGCAGCCACGTCGCAATCGACGCCGTCGTCGTCTTGCCGTGCGTGCCGGCGATCACGATCGAGCGCGAGGCCCAGAGGAAGTGCTCGCGGATCGCCTCGGGCATCGAGCAGTGGCGGATCTTCCGATCGAGCACCGCCTCGACCTCGGGGTTGCCGCGAGACACGGCGTTGCCGACGATGACGAGGTCGAGGTCGGAGGTGATATGCGCGGCGTCGTAGCCCTGGAGCGCCTCGATTCGCTCCCCCTCGAGGAACGTGCTCATCGGGGGGTACAGGCTCTGGTCGGAGCCGCGCACGTCGAAGCCGCGGCGCTTCATCATCGCCGCCAGCGTCGCCATCCCGGTTCCGCCGATGCCGATCAGGTGGATCTTCTTCATCTCACTCTCCAACCGCCGCCTCCTCGATCACCAGCGCGGGGCGCGGGCCGGCGAGCAGCGTGGCCTCGACGCCGAGGGGGACGGTGAGTGCCGGCCCCGGCGTGTGGCCCGTGCGCAGGCCGAAGACGACGGGGCCCGGGAACCCGCGCACGAGATCCGCGAGCACCCCCCGCGCGGTCACCGCGCCGCCCGGCTCGTCGCATCCCGGGAAGTCGGCGAGCACGATGCCCGCCGCGCGGGCGAGCACACCGCCCAGCCGCAGCTGCGTCCACGCCCGCTCGAGGCGGTACGGCCGCTCGTTGACGTCCTCGACGAGCAGGACGGACCCGGCCGGCGGATCGAAGGCGTAGGGGGTGCCGAGCGACGCGGCGAGCTGAGTGAGGTTGCCGCCCAGGATCGGCCCGCGCGCCTCGCCGCCCCGAAAGACCTCGAGATCGCCGCCCTGAAGCTCACCGAGCGGCGCCTCGCCGGTCAGCACCTGCAGGAAGCTGGCTTCGTCGTAGCGCGCCGCGCCGCCCCCCAGTCGCGAGACGACGCTCGGCCCGTGCGCGGCGGTGAGGCCGCACCGGCAGGTGACGAACGCGAGCAGCGAGGTGAGGTCGCTGTAGCCGACGATCAGCCTGCGGGCGCCCACGATCGCCTCGGGGTCGATGAGCGGCAGCAACTGCACGCTGCCGAAACCGCCGCGGGCGGTCAGCACGCAGGTCACCGAGGGGTCGGCCAGGGCGTCGAGCAGCGCGCCGGCCCGCACCGAGGGCTCGCCGGCCACGTAGCCACGCCGCGCGAAGAGGCGCTCGTCGAACACCGGCTCGAACCCCAGGCGTCGGATTTCCGCCAGCCCCGGCTCGAGATCCTCCACGTCGAACGGACTGGAGGGCGCGATGACGGCCACCCGGTCGCCGCGCCGCACCACGCGTGCCCTGGTCATCGCGTTGCCCGCCGCCTCAGAGGTGCTCCCGCATCTCGGCGGCGATCGCCTGGTGCTCGTCCCGGCCCACCAGGCGGCGGAGGGCGCCGGGCGCGAGCGGCCGCCAGTCGCGGTGGAGCGGCGGGACGATCACCTCGCCCGACACCGGGTCGGGCGACGGCTTCAGCGCGGCGAAGCGCGCCTTCGCGGCGCGCTGGCGCGCGAGGGCGTCCTCGACGCGCTTCCATGGCAGCTCCTCGCGCTCGACCGCGTAGATCAACTCCTCGAGCACCTCGGCCTGGACGGCCGCGTCGGTCCCGCACAGCAGCAGCACGTCGCAGCCCGCGGCAATCGCCGCCACGGCCGCGCCGCCCGGCGTGAATCGGGCCGCCACCGCCTTCATGTTCATGTCGTCGGTGAAGACGAGGCCGTCAAAGCCCAGCTCGTCGCGCAACAACCCCTCGACAATCGCGCGCGACAGCGTGGCGGGCCGCTCCTCGTCGAAGGCGGGAACCAGCAGGTGGCCGGTCATGATGCCGGCGACCCCTGCTTCCATCGCGCCCCGGAACGGGACGAAGTCGATCGCGCGGAGCCGATCGGGCGGGTGCTCGACGAGCGGCAGGTCGAAGTGCGAGTCGACCGAGGTGTCGCCGTGCCCCGGGAAGTGCTTACCGCAGGCCGCGACGCCGCCGGCCTGCAGCGCGCGGATGATCGCCGCGCCGATCCGGCTCACGGTGTCCGGGTCGCCCGAGATCGCGCGCCCGCCGTTGATGACGGGGTTCTGCGGGTTGGTGAGCACGTCGAGCACCGGCGCGAAGTCGATCGAGAACCCGAGTGCCGTCAGCTCGAGCGCCAGCGCGGTGCCAAAGCGGCCCGCCAGCTCTTCGCTGTCGGCGCGCCCGAGCGTTTCCATCGGCGGCCACTCGGTCAGCGGTGCGCGCACCCGGGCGACCCGCCCCCCTTCCTGGTCCACGCCCACCCAGAGCGGGAGGTCGCGCGACAACGCGCGCGCGCGCCAGGCGATCTCGGCCACCTGCTCGGGCGACTCGACGTTCCGCTTGAACAGGATGATGCCGCCCAGGTCGAACTGCCGGGCGAGCGACGCCACCTCGGGGGTCACCGAGAAGCCGTCGAAACCCACGAGCGCCAACTGTCCGATCTCGCGATGGAGTGCCACGGGCACGGTCACCTCAGCGAGCCATTATAATGGCCTGGGTGCACCACGTTGGATAACCTCGCGATTGCGCGGGTCCTCGGCGAGATCGCCGACCTGCTCGAGATCAAGGCCGAGAACCCGTTCAAGATCCGCGCGTACCGCAACGCCGCCGACGAGGTCGCCCACGCGCCCGACCGCGTCGAGGCGCTCGACGCCGCCGCGCTCAGGCAGCTGCCCGGCATCGGCAGGGAGATCGCGGTCAAGATCCGCGAGCTGGTCGAGACCGGCCGGATGCAGCACCACCAGGACCTGCTGGCCGAGTTCCCCGTGTCGCTCCTCGACCTGCTGCACCTCCAGGGCGTGGGCCCGAAGACCGCGGCCCTCCTCTATCGGACCCTGCACGTCGCGACGCTCGAGGGACTCGAGGAGGCGGCCCGATCCGGGCGGCTGCGCACGCTGCGCGGGATGGGGGCGAAGAAGGAAGAGCTGATCCTCAAGGCCCTCGACGAGCGCCGCCAGCACGGCGGGCGGCACTTGCTGGCGGGCACGCGCGACCTGGCCGCGGCCCTCATCGCGCACCTGCAGCCCCTCGCCCCGGGCACCGAGTTCGTCCCGGTCGGCAGCCTCCGCCGCGGCGCGGAAACCTGCGGCGACCTCGACCTCCTCGCGATTGGCGGCGAGCGCTCGCTCATCCGCGCGTTCACCGCGAACCCGCTCGCCGAGCGCGTCCTCGGCGAGGGGGACACGAAGGGCAGCGTGCTGCTGCGCGGCGGCTACCAGGCCGATCTCCGGCTCGTGCCGCGCCAGAGCCGGGGCGCCGCGCTCCAGTACTTCACCGGCTCGAAGGCCCACAACATCGCGCTCCGCGACCGCGCCATCGCCCGCGGCTTCAAGCTGAACGAGTACGGGCTGTTCGGCATCGCCACCGGTCTCGCCGTCGCCGGCGAGTCCGAGGAGGGGATCTACGAGGCGCTCGGCCTCGCGTGGGTGCCGCCCGAACTGAGGGAGAACCGCGGCGAGGTCGAGGCCGCCGAGTCGGGCACGCTGCCGCGCCTGATCGTTCGTGGAGACCTGCGCGGCGACCTCCACTGCCACACCACCGCCACCGACGGCCGCGACACGATCGAGGCGATGGCGGCCGCAGCGCGGGCGGCGGGCCTCACGTACCTGGCGATTACCGACCACACCCGGTCGCTGACGCTGGTCGGCGGGCTCGACGAGGCGGCGGCCCTGGACCACGCGGCGCGGATTCGCGCGGTGAACGCGCGGATGGAGGGGATCGAGGTGCTGGCCGGGACCGAGTGCGACATCCGTCCCGACGGCACGCTCGACCTGGCGGGTGACTGCCTGGCGCAGCTCGATCTCGTGGTCGCGTCGGTGCACTCGGCCTTCGACATGGACCAGGCGAAGATGACAGCGAGGGTGCTGCGGGCGATCGCGTCGCCTCACGTGGACGTGCTCGCGCATCCGACAGGCCGCCTGCTGCTGCGGCGCGCGCCGTATGCGCTCGATCTCGAGGCGGTCATCGACGCGGCGGCGCGCGAGGGAGTCGCCCTCGAGATCAACTCGCTGGCCGACCGGCTGGACCTCGGCGACCTCAACGTGCGCCTGGCCCGCTCGCGCGGCGCGTCGATCGTCATCGATTCCGACGCCCATGGGCAGGCGGGGTTCGGGGCGCTGGCCGACGGGGTCACCGTGGCGCGTCGCGCCTGGCTCGAGGCGGGCGACGTGCTGAACGCGCTCCCCTTCGACGAGTTCAGAACACGCCTGCGCCGGAACCGCGGACGCAGGGGCGACACCTCCATCGATGTGTGAGCCCTCCGCGTCTCCGCGTTGATGTCACTGCTTTCGCGAATCCCCGACGACGGCCTGCTTGCGGGCGGCGACGCGGAGGGGTTCGGGGACGTTCCGGTCGGTGGAGAGCATCTTGACGTCGCGGCTCGAGAGGCGCGAGAGCAGCGACAGGGAGATCGCGATGGGCGTCTTCGGGTTGCGCGTCAGGGCCGAGATCACGTTGTAGTTCTTCGTCCACGCCCGGCTCGTCCCCACGATCCGGAGTACCTCGTCCGAGACGCTCGCCATGCGGGCGATGGTCTCCACCTCGCTATCGGTGAGCTTCGGGCTGCTGAGCACCGCGGCGGCGACGACCCGGTTCGAGTCGCGGATCAGGACGTTGCGCTCCTCGCGGGTCCCCAGCATCGCCACCTTCACGCGCTGCCCCACGTCCATCAGGGCCAGGCGCTGCGAGACCCCGATCCTCGACCCCTCCGGCCTCGCCGGTGCCGCGCCCCCCTCGCCCCCGCGCTCCCCGCCTGCACCGGCCGCTCCGGCCGACTCCGGCAGGGACGATTCGCCTTCCTCGGCGTCGGTCCCCTCACCGACGGCCGTGGCCTCGACCTCGACCGGCAGGAGCGGAGAAGTCGTGTCGCCGCCCGGCGACGCGTCCCCCGACGCGAGGCCGCGCACCGCGAAGAACGCGCGGATGTCGGCATGCACGTCCGCGCGGGCGATAAACGCCGCCAGCTCCTCGCGCGGGAGGCGGTCGATGGTCTGCCCGGTGAGCGCCCGGATCTCGGGGTCCTCGTCCTCCGCCAGCAACACCAGCAGCGCCAACTGCTCGTGCGCGCGCGGCGCCAACTGCCCGCCCGCCGCGAGGAGACGCACCTCGCGGGTCGCCTCGCCCCGGCGGAAGCAGTCGAGCAGCGGTGTCCGGTAGCTGGGGTCCACCAATCACCTCGAAGCGAGAAGCTCGCGGAATGTCGAGCGCGAGAAGCGGATGGTCACGACGCGGCCCGCGTCGCCGAGCGGGCGGGCAGCCTCTCCGTTGAGGGTGAGCCCGAGCGCCCCCGCGTCGCCCGCCGTCAGCGACACCTCGCCCCGCAGTTCGAACTCGCGGCGCTCCCCGGCCTGCATCAGGCCCGAGAAGACGGTCTCGCCGTCGGCCTTCAGCGAGAGCCAGCACGGGCCGCGCGGTGCGAGCGCGATCCGCACCGCACCCTCCGGGACCGGGAGCGGCTCAGCCCTCGCCTCCCCTGCGGACTCCGGCGGCGCGACTGCCGGCGGCGCCACTGCCGGCGCCACGTCCGCCGGCGACGTGGTCGGCATCGCGGCCGGTTGGGGCGTGGCCACGCTCTCGTGGGCCTGGCCGCTCGCCTGCCCCGGCTGCGCCTCGGACGCCGCCTGCGGAGATGGAGGTGAGGAAACGGTGAAGTCGACCCCCGACCTCAGGAAGGCGAAGTAGGCGACGCCCGCAAGGATCGGGAGGAGCCAGACCAGCAACCGAAGCGCCCGGGCCGCGCCCGTTCGCGGCTCGCGCTCGAGCCCCTCCGTGTTCGCCTCGTGCAACTCCGCGTCGCCGGCCACCTCGGGGAACTGCTGCAGGAATCGGGTCAGCGCCTCCTCGGGATCGAGGCCGACCTCGCGGGCGTAGGACCGCACGAACGCGCGCGTGAAGACACCCCCCGGAAGACGCGAGAGATCGCTTCGCTCCAGCGCGTCAAGGGCCAGGGTGGAGATCTTCGTGCGGGTCGAGATGTCGCGGAGGGTGATGCCGGCGCGCTCCCGCGCCTCGCGCAGGGAGGCACCGAAGTCGGGACGGCGCGGATCGGGCATGGGCAGCTGCCGGCAAAGGGCGAGTGCAAACGACGGCACATGTTAGGGGTTCGCCGAGACCGCTGTCAAACGCAGGCCGCCGGCGGCGGCCCGCGTGCGTGTCAGCGGCGGCGCATCGCGAACAGCGACAGCAGCTCGGCCAGGCCCGCGGCCAGGTTCACGATCCCGAGGCCGGTGACGGCGCCCCGCACGAAGGTGTTGCGCGCGACCGCGGCCACCCAGGGGAGCTGCGCGACGAAGTAGTTCCGCTCCCAGATCGGAGACCACGGGGCCAGGACGAGCAGCAGCCCCACTTCCAGGAAGTAGGCGACGAAGATGAGCCGCGTCAGCAGCGGACGGTTCTCCCGGGCACGTCCCTATTCTATGCAGGGATCGGGGATCGGGGATCAGGGATCGGGGATCAGGGATGCCCGCTCCGCGTCGCCGCACGCCGCTAGGCGGACTTTTGCGTCAGCCGCTCGATCTCCGCGCCGACGTCGCGGTAGTCGGGGGCGTCGGCCTGCAGCTCGAGGAACACCGCCAGGGCCCGGGCGGTCTCGCCGGATTCCGCCAGCAGCCGCCCCAGCTCGTACAGCAGGTCGCGCCCGGCCGCCGCGTTGGGCGCGTGCGCCTGCGCGGCGCGCTCGAACCACTCGATGGCCTCCTGCGTCTTGCCCCGGTCGCGGTGGACCCGCGCCAGCAGCACGGCGGCCTCGAACCGGTACCGCGGCGAGCGGACGGCCTTCTGCGCGGCCTGCACCGCCTCGTCCATCCGACCGGCATCGAGGTCCATCACGGCCTGCCGCAGGTGGCGCCCCGCGGCATCACCCGAGCCGACGCGCGACGCCTCCTCGCGGAAATCCTCGAAGACCCGTTCGAGGTCGGACGTCCCCGCCACTCCGCCGCCGTCCGTCCCGGCGTCGAGCCCGGCCAGCGCCTCGCTCATGTCGATCTCGATCGCGTCTTCCTCGCCAGGCGCGGCGGCCGGCTCGGCGCCGAGGATCGCCGAGAGGTCGAGGCCGGTCCCCGCCTTGGGGGCGGCGTCGGCCTGCTGCTCGGACGCCGGCGCGGGGGACTCTGGCTCGAGCCCCTTCCCGGGGTCGTTGAGGTCGAAGTCGAGGACGAAATCACTGCTCGTGAACGGCGAGTCGCCCGACAGGCGATCGGCGATCACGCCGTCCGGGTCGGGGTCGCCCAGCAGCACCAGCGCGCGGCGGAACCGCTCGATGTTCGCGCTCTGCCACGGCTCGCGCGCCACGAGGTCCTCGGCGATGACCCGGGCCTCGTTCGCGCGGCCGGCCTCGAGGTATGCGTCCGCCAGCTGAGCCTGTGCCGTGTACATCGTGGCCTCGAGGCCGCCGTCCACGCAGACCTCGACCAGCTTCATCAGCGCCGGGATGTGGCCCGGCACCCGCGTGACGAACTCGTGGAGGCCCGAGGCCGCCGCCGGCCAGTCGTGCTCGGCGATGGCGGCATCGGTGGCGACGTCCACGCACTGGAAGCCGGCCTCGCGATCCTGCTCCGACAGGCGGCAGCCGAGCATGACGAGGTCGTCGCGCCGGCCGGGCGCCGCCTCGAGCACGCGGGCCAGCGCGTCGCGGCCGCGCTCGGGCGTGCCGGTGGTCAGCTCGATCTCGGCGAGGCTGAGCAGCAGTTCCGGGTCGGTCAGCTCGCCCGAGAGGCACGCGCGCGCGCGATCGACGTGCCCCTTCGACAGGTGGCTGCGCACCAGCTGCGCGCGGCTGTCCACGTCGTCCGGATCGCAGTCGAGGGCGCGCTCGAGGACCAGCAGTCCCTCGTCGTCGCGCCCGCGGCCGAACAGCTCGGCGGCAATCGCCTTGAACTCGGCGGCCTGCGCGGCGTGCCGGGTGGCACGCTCGAGGTCGCCGCCCTCGATGCACCGGGCCACCAGGGCCGCCCGGGCCTCGGGGTGCGCGGGGTCGAGGCGAACCGCTTCGTCCAGGGCCTGCAGGCTCTCGCCCGCCTTCCCGCGTTGCGCGAACTCGGCGGCGAGCCGGACGAGCTTCTCGACGGCCGACGAGGTCTGCCCGAGTTCGCCGGCCGCCTTGGCGGCTGCCAGCCCTGCCATCAGGTCGGAGGGATCGAGAGCGCCGATTCGGACCTGGATCTCCGAGGCACCGAGGCGGTCGCCGCGCTTCAGCCGGCGCTCGGCGATGTTGGTCAGTGCCTTCTTGGCCTCGACCATCAGCCCCTGGCGCTCGAAGATCTCGGCCGTCCGGACCAGCGCGTGCTCCTGGTCCGGCTTCACCTTCAGGATCTTCTTGTAGACCGCGGCGGCGCGCGGCAGGAACCCCTCGGTGAACAGGTGGTCGGCTATGCGGGTGTAGTGCTCGATCGCGCTCTCGTACTGGCCCGCCCGGACAAGCAGATCGCCGACGGTGTTGACGGTGCTCCAGTCGCGAGGCTGGTCCTCGACCACGCGCAGGTACTCGGCGATGGCGCCGTCGAGCCTGCCCTGTCGAAGGAACTTCTCGGCTTTCCTCAGCGTGGCGTCACGGTCGATGGCCACCAGTTGCCTCCCAACTCCCCCCCTGCGACCGGACCCTTCCGAACGGCGGCCTCCGGGGCTCCGTTTGAGGGTATCGGCCGGAACGCCCCGGTCCGCCAGCCCGTGGGACGGGGGCTCTCGACTCGCGACGGTCTACGACCGAGGCGTGCGGGGTGGCGGGTCGGGAGCCGACCTTGCGGGGTCGTCGAGCAGGTCGAAGAGCGACGGCGGCCGGAACGAGCGGCGGTGGATCGGCGAGTAGCCGTGCAGGGCCAGGGCGGCGAGGTGCTCGGCCGTGCCGTATCCCTTGTGCTGGAGGAACCCGTAGCGCGGGTCGGCGGCGTGCAGCCCGGCCATGTGGCGGTCGCGCACCACCTTCGCCACGATGGAGCCGGCCGCGATCGCCGAGCACCGGGCGTCGCCATGGATGACCGCGCGCTGCGGGATGAAGAGGCCGGGGATGCGGAAGGCGTCCACGAGCACCAGGTCGGGCAGGGGGTTCAACGCGAGGACCGCCTCGCGCATGGCCCGGAGGGTTGCCTGGTGGATGTTGATGCGGTCGATCTCGCCGGGCTCGACCGAGGCGACCGCCCAGCCGAGGGCGTGCCGGGTGATCTCGCCGTGGAGGCGCTCGCGTTCGGCGGGGACGAGCAGCTTCGAGTCGCGCAGGCCGGGGATGTGCCGCAGGGGGTCGAGGACGACGGCGCCGGCCATGACGGGCCCGGCCAGGCAGCCCCGGCCGACCTCGTCGACGCCGGCGATGCGGTGAAACCCGAGGCGGCGGAGGGCGTTCTCGAGCGTGCGCGCCGCGCGGGGCCGGACCATGGGGAGACAGTGTAACGGAGAACGGAGAACGGAAAACGGAGAATGCGGAAACGGCCGTGCCGGGGCCGCTCCGTCCTGCGTTCTCCGTTCTGCGTTCTGCGTGTTCCGTTCAGGCCGCCGGATGTGTCGGGCGGCCTGCTACGCCGTGCGCTTGGCTTCCTTCATGCGCGCCGCCTTGCCCTTCAGGGCGCGCAGATAGTAGAGCTTCGCGCGGCGGACCCGCGCCGAGCGCACGACGTCCACCTTGTCGATGATCGGCGAGTGGAGGGGAAAGATGCGCTCGACGCCCTGGCCGAACGACACCTTGCGGACGGTGAACGTCGCGCGGGCGCCGCCCCGGTGCATGCCGATGACGATCCCCTCGAACACCTGGATGCGCTCCTTGTCCCCCTCGCGGACCTTCACGTGCACGCGCACCGTGTCGCCCGACCTGAGTTGCGGCCGCTCGCTGAGCTGCCCGCGCTCGATGCCGTCAATCGCCCTCGCGCTCATCGTCGATCTCCTTCCGTCGCGCCACCAACAGCTCGCGCAGGATGGCCCGTTCTTCCTCGTCCAGTTCCGCCGTCCCGATCAGCTCGGGCCGGCGCTCGATCGTCCGCAGCAGCGCCTGCCGCTTCCGCCACCGCCGCACCTCGGCGTGGTGGCCCGAGAGGAGCACCGCAGGCACCGGCAGGCCCCGGAACTCCGCCGGCCTCGTGTACTGCGGGTAGTCGAGCAACCCGCGCCGAAACGAATCCTGCTCCACCGACTGCTCGTCGCCCACGGCCCCCGGCAGCAGCCGGGCCACCGCGTCGAGCACCACCAGCGCCGGAAACTCGCCCCCGGTGAGGACGTAGTCGCCGATCGACAGCTCCTCGGTGGCCAGCTCGTCGCGCACCCGCTCGTCCACGCCCTCGTAGCGGCCGCACAGCACGACCACGTGCGAGAGGACGCTCAGCCGCGACGCCTCCGCCTGCGAGAACCGCCGGCCCTGCGGCGAGGTCAGGATCACCGCGTCCGGCGCCCCGCGCGACCCGCGGATCGCCTCCACCGCCCGGAACAGCGGCGCCGGCTTCAGCACCATGCCGGGCCCGCCGCCGTACGCCACGTCGTCCACCGTCCGGTGCCGGTCGTCCGTGTAGTCGCGCAGGTCGTGGACCCCGAGGTCCACGAGCCCCCGCTCGATCGCGCGGCCGAGGATCCCCTCGCGGGTCGGCCCCTCGAACATGCGCGGGAAGATCGTGACGATGTCGAACTTCACGGACGTCGATTCACGTCCAGGAGCCCCGCCGGCGGGTCGACCACGATCCGCCGATCGGCCGGCTCGATGCGCACGCAGATCTCCGCGACGAGCGGGATCAGCACGTCCCCTCCGGGCGCCCGGACGACGAGACGGCTCGCGGCCATCTCGCCCTCGACCGCGGCCACCTCCCCGACGGCTTCGCCGCGCGAGGTCTCCACGCGGCAGCCGACGAGGTCGTGCCGGTAGAACGTCCCCTCGGGCAGCGGCGCCAGCTCGGCGGCCGGGATCCGCAGCTCGAGGCCGGCCATCGCCTCGGCGTCGTTCATCGTCTCGACGCCCTCGAGGGCGATGATCGGGCGCCCGAGGTGCGACCGGAACGCGGTGACGCGAAGCGCCTGGACCTCCCCGTCGCGCCAGGTCCGCAGGACCGACCCGACCCGGAACCGCTCCTCGACGAAGTCGGTGTCCGGGTTGACGATCACCTGCCCGCGGTTGCCGTGCGCCCGGGCGATCCGGCCGACCAGCGCGTACTCGTCCCAGGCGGCGCGGCCCTGGTCGG
This sequence comes from uncultured Acidobacteriota bacterium, assembly GCA_963813585.1. Classification (GTDB taxonomy): domain Bacteria; phylum Acidobacteriota; class Vicinamibacteria; order Vicinamibacterales; family Fen-181; genus JARKSS01. Next base: position 2,765,300 of record CAWEZL010000001.1, on the reverse strand, counting down.
CGGTCACCGGAGGTTCGGCTCGCGAATCTCGAGCATCGCCTTGACGCCGGCGTGCTCGGCCGCCGCGGCGACCAGGGTGCGCAGGGCCGAGGCCGTGCGTCCCTGACGGCCGATGACGCGCCCGAGGTCCTCCGGCGCCACGAACAGCTCGATCACCGCGGTGCCGCGCTGATCGCTCTCCGTCACGCGCACCGCGTCCGGGTCGTCCACGAGCGCCCGGGCGATGACCTCCACCACCTCGCGCGCGGTGCTCACTGCCCCGCCGCGCCCGCGTCCGGGGCCGCCTCGGGAGCCGGGGTCTCGGTGACCTGGCGCGCCAGCAGCGTGCGGACCGTCTGGGACGGCCGTGCGCCAGCCTTCAGCCAGTGCTCGACGCGCTCGCGGTCCACCGTCACGGTGGCCGGCTGCGTCCGCGGGTTGTAGTGGCCAAGGATCTCCACGAAGCGGCTCACGGTCGCCTGCCGCGCCTCGCACACGACGACGCGGTAGTGCGCCTGCTTCTTGGACCCTGTCCGGCTCAAGCGAATCACTAACATCGAGTGCCCTTTCGAACAAGTCTCCGACAGCCAATCAGAACCGACCCGTCCGCCGCAGGCGCTTCATCGCGCCCCTGCCGCCGCCCGCCATCCCGCCGAGGCCCTTCAGCATCTTGCGCATCTGCTGGAACTGCTTGAGCAGCCGGTTCACCTCTTCGACCGAGGTGCCGCTGCCCATCGCGATCCGCTTGCGCCGGCTGCCGTTGACGATCCGGTAGTCGGCTCGCTCGGCGGGCGTCATCGAGCTGATGATCGCCTCGACGCGCGACAGCTGCTGCTCGTCCGGCTTGTTCTCCGCGAGCTGCTTGAGGTTCCCCATCCCGGGAATCATCCCGAGGATGCTCTCGAGCGGCCCCATCTTCCGGATCGTCCGCAGCTGATCGCGGAAGTCCTCGAGCGTGAAGTCGTCCTCGCGGATCTTCTGCTCGAGCCGCGCCGCGTCCTCCTGGTCGATGGCCTGCTCGGCCTTCTCGATCAGCGAGAGGACGTCCCCCATCCCCAGCAGCCGCGACACCAGCCGGTCGGCGTAGAAGGGTTCGAGGTCCTCGAGCCGCTCGCCGGTGCCGACGAACGCGATGGGCACGCCCACCACCGCGACCACCGAGAGGGCCGCCCCGCCCCGGGCATCGCCGTCGAGCTTGGTCAGCGTCACGCCGGTCACGCCGACCCGGCGGTTGAACTCGCCCGCGCTCTTGATCGCGTCCTGGCCCGTCATCGCGTCGGCGACGTACAGCAGGTCGGACGGCTGGACCGCGTCCTTGATCGCCTGCAACTCCGACATCAGCTCGTCGTCGATGTGAAGCCGCCCCGCCGTATCGACGATCACCACGTCGAAGCCGAGCGTCTTCGCCTCGGCCATCGCCCCCGACGCCCGCCGCACCGGGTCGAGGTCACCCGGCGGGTCGAAGACCCGCAGCGAGGCCTGGCGCCCCAGCACCGAGAGCTGCTGGATCGCCGCCGGCCGGCGCACGTCGGTCGAAACCAGCAGCGGGTGGCGCCCCTGCCGCGTCAGCCACGTCCCCAGCTTGCCCGCCGTCGTCGTCTTGCCCGACCCCTGCAGCCCGAGCAGCAGGATCGCCCGGGGCGACTTCGACGTCGGCTGCAGCCCGCCCGTCGCATCGCCGAACAACGCGACCATCTCGTCGCGCACGATCCGCACGACCTGCTGCGCCGGCGTCAGGCTGCGGAGCACGTCCTGCCCGGTCGCCTTGTCGCGGACGCGGTCCACGAACGCCTTGACGACCTTGAAGTTGACGTCCGCCTCGAGCAGCGCCATGCGGATCTCGCGCAGCGCGGCCTCGATGGTGGCCTCCGTGAGGCGCGCCTCGCCCCTGAGGGACCGGAACACGTCCTGCAGGCGTGTACTCAGGGCGTCGAACATGGCGGACGACCGTGTCTCCTGCCGGCCATAAATCCATGGCGGGCAAACCCTTATCGTAGAACGGCCATGGTGGGGGTGTCAATCCGCCCGGCTTTCCCCTTGCCCTCGGCCCCCTCCGCACATAGCATGCGCACTCAGGGGACCGACTTCGCCGGGAGGCACGATGACCAGGTGGGGCGACGCGCTCGTGTCGCTGCTCCAGGAACAGGGCATGACGCAGGCCGAGCTGGCCCGCCGCGCCGGGGTGCACCCCGAGACGGTCAGCCACATCATCCGCGGCGGCCACTGCTCCACCGACACGCTCGAGAAGATTGCCGCCGCGCTCCAGGTGGACCTCGGCGAGCTGTTCGGGGCCCCGCCGGACAAGAAGACCGCCACCTTGCAGCGCGACCGGCTGGTCAGCGCCGTGCTGCGCGAGCTGTCCGGCGCCGTCTCGGACGCCGTCGTCCAGGCGCTGGCGCAGCGCCAGAAGCGGCGCCTCCCGCACCGCAGGGGCACCGACGTGGCTCTGCCCTTCAACGAGCCCGTCGAGCAGGACTGAAGCCCTGCCGCGTCGCTACCACTTCTCCTCGAACAGCGCGTCCACGTACTCGTCTGCCGAGAACGGCACGAGGTCGTCGATCCCCTCGCCGACGCCCGCGTAGCGGATTGGCAGCTTCAGGTCGTGCGCGATGGCCACGGCCACGCCCCCCTTGGCGGTCCCGTCGAGCTTGGCGAGGACGACGCCGTTGACGCCGGCCACCTCGGTGAAGTGCCGCGCCTGCGAGAGGCCGTTCTGACCCACCGTCGCGTCGAGGACCAGCAGCACCTCGTGCGGCGCCCCCGCCACCTCGCGCGCTGCGACGCGCCGGATCTTCTCCAGCTCGTTCATCAGGTTGACGCGGGTGTGGATGCGGCCGGCGGTGTCGACGAGGATCGGGTCGCGGTCGCGGGCCTTCCCCGACGCAATCGCGTCGAAGACCACCGCGGCGGGATCGGCCCCCTCGCGCGCCCGCACGATGTCCACCCCCGCCCGCCCGGCCCAGATCGCCAGTTGTTCGACGGCGGCGGCGCGGAACGTGTCGGCCGCGCAGATCAGGGGGCGCGCGCCCTGTGATTTCAGCAGGTTCGCCAGCTTCCCGACGGTCGTCGTCTTTCCCGTGCCGTTCACGCCGACGACGAGCACGACGCGCGGAGAGCCGGCCGGGGCGGCGCCGGCGAGCGACTCGTGGTCGGCGGCCGCGAACACGGCGCGGATCTCGGACTTGACGAGGTCGCGGAGGCTGGCGCCGTCGCGGCTGCGCCCGTTTACGGCCGCCACGATGCGCTCGGTGGCCGCGACGCCGACGTCGGCGGTGATCAGGAGTTCCTCGAGCGCGTCGAGCGTCTCGACGTCCACGGCGCGCCCGCGCCGCTCGGGCGCGTCGGCGCGCGCGACGATGTCCTCGAAGCGATCGACGAGCTGCCGCTTGGTGCGGGTGAGGCCGTCACGCAGGCGGTCGAACAGGCCCATCCGGGGATTCTACCATTCGCCTTCCGGCTCGCCCTTCTGCGGCCGGAGCATCAGGTCCTCCGCGGCAGCGCGCGGCGACTTGCGCCCCGAGAGGACCTCCGCCATCTGCGCCGCAATCGGCAGCTCGATCCCGACGCGGGCGCCGAGGGCCAGGGCGGCCGTCGTCGTCTGCACCCCCTCGGCCACCATCTTCATGTGGCTGAGGATGTCGTCGAGGCTGCGGCCGCGCCCCAGCTCGATCCCGACCTGCCGGTTGCGGCTCAGCCCGCCGGTGCAGGTCAGCACGAGGTCGCCGAGGCCGGAGAGGCCGGCGAGCGTCTCCCGGCGGGCGCCGAGCGCGCTGGCGAGCCGCGAGATCTCAGTGAGGCCACGCGTGATGAGGGCGGCCATCGCGTTGTGCCCGAGGCCGAGCCCCTCCACCACCCCCGCGGCGATCGCGATCACGTTCTTCAGCGCCGCCCCGATCTCGACCCCGACGACATCGGGCGTCGTGTAGAGGCGGAGGAACCGCCCGCGGAATTCCGCCTGCACGAGCGCCGCGGCGGCCATGTTCTGCGAGGCAGCACAGACCGCGGTCGGCAGCTCCCTCGCCACCTCGCGCGCGAAGCTCGGCCCCGACAGCACAACGACGGGGTGGCTGGGGCCGGCTTCCTGCGCGACCACCTCGGACGGGCGGAGCAGCGTGTCGGCCTCGAGTCCCTTCGTGGCGCTGACGATGACGGCCCTGGGCGGGATCAGCGGCACCGCACCGCGGAGCACGCCGCGGACGCCGTGCGAGGGCACGACCACCAGGACGAGGCCGACCCCGTCCAGCGCGGAGGCGTAGTCGTCGCAGGGGTCGACCTCGGGCGGCAGCGGGATCCCCGGCAGGAACACCTCGTTCTCGCGGCGGTCGCGCATCTGCTCGACGACCTCTGGCTCGCGCGCCCAGAGGCGCACGCGGTGGCCGGAGCGCGCCAGGTGCACGGCGAGCGCGGTGCCCCAGCTCCCCGCGCCCAGAATCCCGATCTCGTTCATGGCTCGTCCTCGCGCGCCGGCCGCAGCCTCGTGCGGCACAGCGCGGTATAGCTGGCGCCGCGCGGCGAGAGCCGGCTCTCGAAGAGCGTCACCTGGGTGGCGGCGCTGGCGGGCAGCCCGGCGGCAGGCAGCTCGCCGATGAGGGCGCCGGCCCGCGGCCCCAGCCGGCCGCGGACCCGGCCGAGCGTGAGGTGCGCCCGGAAGGGCCGCCCCTCGCCCTCGAACCCGAGGGCGGCCAGCCGCGCCTCCACCTCGCCAGACACGGCGCCCAACCGGTCGTGCCCGGAGGCAATCCCCAGCCAGATGACGCGGGCCGGGCCGCGCGGCGGGAACGTCCCGAGGCCCGCGAACCGCAGCTCGAACGGCGGCGTCGCGAGCGGCGGCGTGAAGGCCTCGATCAAGGCCGGGACGCGCGCCTCGGGCGTCTCGCCCAGGAACCGCACGGTCAGGTGCATGGTGTCGGCCCGAACCCACGAGATGTCGGCCCTGCCGTCGCCGGCGAGCGCGCGCGACAGGTCCGCGGCGATGCGCCCGGCCGCGCGCCGCAGCGCCTCGTCGAGTTCCACCGCGAAGAACAGACGCATGCCGGTCGTCTCCGCCATCCCGTCCGTCACCGCTCGTCGAGCCTCTTCCGCAGCATCGTCAGCGCCGCCTGGGAGGCCTGGAACTTCACCGCCTGCCGGTCGCCCGTGAAGCGGTAGCGCTCGACGCGCTGGCCGTCGGTCCAGGCCACGGCAATCACGACGGTGCCGACCGGCTTGTCGCGAGTGCCGCCGCCCGGCCCCGCGATGCCCGTGATGGCCACGGCGATGTCCACCCCCGCGCGCTCGCGCGCCCCCGTTGCCATCGCCACCGCCACCGGCTCGCTCACGGCGCCGTCGGAGACGAACAACGGCTCCCCCACCCCGAGCAGATCGACCTTCGCGCGGTTGCTGTACGTGACGACGCCCTGCTCGACGTAGTCCGAGCTGCCCGGCACATCGGTCAGGCGCGAACAGGTCAGGCCGCCGGTGCACGATTCGGCGAGCGCGACACGCCAGCCACGGTCCCGCAGGAGATCGCCCACGACCTCCTCGAGCGACCGGCCGTCGGTGCTGAACACCTCGTTTCCGAAGTTGGCGAGCAGCTCGCCGACCGCCCGGTCGAGCGCGTCGCGCCCTTCCTCCTCCGTGGACGGCACCACCGACAGGTGCAGCTCGACCTGCCCGGGCGACGCGAGGGTGCTCTCCTCCACCGCCGGCTGGCGCTCGCGCCACGCGCCGTACAGCGGCTGCGCCCGCTCTTCCACCCACGACTCGGGCCTGCCGGCGATCCTGACGACGCGGCGCATGACCCGCGCCCCCGTGGCGAGCGGCGCGACGTGCGCCGCCAGCGCGGCGGCGAGCATCGGCCGCATCTCGCGCGGCGGGCCGGGCAGCAACAGGACGGACCGGCCCTGGTGCGCAATCCACTGCCCGGGCGCGGTGCCATGGGCGTTGGGCAGGACGGTGGCGCCTGCGATCACCCGCGCCTGTCGCCGGTTGATCGCCGGCATCTCGAGTCCCCGCGCGGCGAAGCGCGCGCGCATCCGCTCGACGATCGACTCGTCCTCCCCGAGCGGGCGGCCGAGCGCGTCGGCCACCGCCTCGCGCGTCACGTCGTCGTCGGTGGGGCCGAGGCCCCCGGTGAGCACCAGCAGGTCCGCGAGCAACAGCGCGTGCGACACCGCCGCGGACAGCTCGGCCCGCTGGTCGCCCACGATCGCCTTCCAGGTGACCCGGATGCCGAGGTCGTTGAGGGCCGCCGTGATCGCCAGCGAGTTCGAGTCGGTGCGGAAGGGGGTCAGCAGCTCGCTCCCCACGGCGAGGATCGCTGCGCGCCCGGGAACGGTCGGTCCGTGCATGCGTCACCCGAAAGATGGGGCCGGTAGGAGGCCGGCCTCCATCTTCTCACGCCGACAGCGCCGGCAGCAGCCAGACGAGCACCCGCAGGGTCAGGTTGCCGTACAGGCCCGCCACCAGGTCATCGGTCATGACGCCGTATCCCCCGGGCAGGCGCTCGCACTGCCGGGCACCGAACGGCTTCACGATGTCGTAGGCGCGGAACACCAGGAAGCCGACGAGGGCGCCGGGCCAGGAGACGGGAACCGCGAGCAGGGTGGTCAGCATGCCGGCAACCTCGTCGATCACGACGGCTCCCGGGTCCTTGCGCCCCCAGTGGATCTCCGCTTCGCGCGCGGCCCAGACCCCCGCAACGGAAACCAGGACGAGTGCCGCGACCTCGAGCAGCGGGATGCCGAGCCAGCGGATCGCGGCAAAGAGGACCAGGCCGACGGCCGAGCCCACCGTGCCGGGCGCAAACGGGAAGTACCCGGCGTAGCCGGCGGTGGCGACGAGAATGGCGAGACGTCTCATGGATGCGGGAGCGGTCGGGTCAGGGGATCAGGTCGTGAAGACGTGACCCGGTCACGATCTGACCTCGATGACACGGGTGTGGGAGAGGCGATCGTGCAGGCCGCGCCGGCCGGCGTCGAACAGGATCGACAGGAGGCCGAGGCCGGCGGGCACCGCGCTGAGAAGCAGCACCAGGGTCCGCACGATGGCGGTGGACATCGGCACCGGATCCCCGTCGCGGCCGACCACCTTCAGGTCGAAGGCCATCTTGCCGATGGTCTGTCCCCCGGCACCGGTGAGCAGCGCCAGGTAGCCGCCGTTCAGCAGCACGAAGAAGAGAGCCATCGGCGCCAGCGGCAGGCGCCCCACCTCGGACGCAGGAAGCCGGCAAATCCGGAGCGTGAAGTAGACGACGACCAGGTCGAGCGCGGCGAGCATGAGCCAGTCGAGCAGCGCCGCCGACAGCCGGGTGCTCGCCGGGGCGTCGGTGCTGGCTGCCGCGGCCTGCGCCGGCCGGGGCGGCCCGACGGCGTCCTCCGCGTCGGCCGAGCCGAAGCGCAGGCGCTCGGTTTCAGGCCTTGGCGTCGGGCGGAGACGTTCGCGGCGGACGACCGGCGTCGACCGGCGGACGGCGAGCGGCGGCGTCGGGCTGGCGGCGAAGACCAGCGGCGGGCCGTCCGCGCCGGGGTCGCCCTCGAAGAGGGGGAGGTCGGCGCCCGCCGCGCCGCGGTCGATCTCGGGATCGAGCGCGGGGTCGGGGAGCCTCCGCTGCCCCGGCGGCGTGCGCGGCGCGGGTCGGGACGCCTCGCCCAGGTCGAAGTCGGCGAGCGGCGACCCCGGGTCGTCGGGCCGGAGCGACAAGTCCTCGGCCGCCTGCGGCCGGGCGAGCGAGAACTCGTACCCGCAGTTCCGGCAGCGGTCCGATGGCTCGAACCCGATGTAGCCGCACTTGGGACACTTCATGGGTGTCGTGACTCTCCCGGGACCGGCGCGGCCGGCGGTGCGGCGGCCGACAGCAGGGCCGCCTGGATCTGGGCGCGCAGCGCATCGGCCTCGGCGCGCGCCGGGTCGCCCGCCCGCACCTGCTCCACCAGGCGCAGGGCGTCTCTCGCGTGACCCGAGGCCAGCAGAGCCCGGGCGCGCTCGAGGGCGATGTCGGCGGCCCGCGGCACCATCAGCGGCTCGTCGGGGACCGGCAGCGTGACCGTCGCGGTCCGCCGCTCGGGCTGCCCGCCGTCCATCAGGAACAGCAGCGGGGCCGCTCGGTGGCGCGACGCCAGCACGTAGAAGGCCCCCGCGCCGACCACCGCGAGGACGAGGATTGGCAGGCGCCAGCGCCGAACGCGCCGCTCGCCTGGCTGGCGAGCGAGTCTCGGCCGCCGGCGGCGCGCGGGGGAGCCGGCGGCGGTCTCGACGGCGGCGACCGGCCGGTCGAGCCGCTCGAGCCGCTCGAGGAACGCCAGCGCGACGTCCTGGGGACCGCCCTGGTCCACCGCCGAGAGCAGCAGCGTCCGCGCATTCGCCGTCTCGCCGCGGTTGAAGGCGGCGACCCCGCGGTGCAGCAGCTCCTCGGAGCGACGCTGGCGCTCGGCGATCACGGCGCGAGCGCGGTCGATGTACGCCTTGGCCCGCGGGTGGCCGCGGTCGAGGAACAGCACCCGGGTCCACGCGCTGATTGCCCGCTCGTACTCGCCAGCGAAGTAATGATCGAGGCCGGTGAGCAGGAGGGACTCGACGCGGCTGTCGATGTCGGGCGACACCTCGCGCGGGTCGGGCGCCGGATCCGAAGCGTGGCGATCGGGCATGGACGTGGCGGGCGGCCGCTGCCGGATTATACCCCTTCTTCTTCCCGCTCGGCGGTACGGCCGGCGATGCCGAGGGCGCGCATCTTGCGATAGAGGTTGCTGCGCTCCACGCCGAGGACGTCGGCGGTGCGGGAGATGTTGCCCTGCTGCGTGGCGAGCGTCTTGAGGATGAACTCGCGCTCGAAGCGGGCGCGGGCCGCGTGCAGCGTGACGAGCTCTCCGGCGACCCCGTCACCGGCCGGGGCCGCCTGGGCGTAGAGCAGCGACCCTTCCAGGAAGGCGAGGTCGGCGACCGTGATGGTATCGCCGGGCACCATGATCATCAGCCGCTCGATCACGTTCCGCAGCTCCCGGACGTTGCCGGGCCAGTGGTACTCCTGCACTTCCGCGATCGCCGCCGGGTCGAAGGTCTTGAAGCGGCGGCCGTACTCGCGGGCGAATGCCGACATGAAGTACTCGGCCAGCAGCGGGATGTCCTCGCGGCGGTCACGAAGTGGCGGCACGAAGATCGGGATGACGTTCAGCCGGAAGTACAGGTCCTCGCGGAATCTCCCGGCCCTGATCTCGGCGGGCAGGTCCTTGTTGGTCGCCGCCAGCACCCGGACGTCGACCCGCACACCGGCGGTGCCGCCGACCGGCTCGACCACCTGCTCCTGCAGCACGCGCAGCACCTTGGCCTGCGTCTTGAGGCTCATGTCGCCGATCTCGTCGAGGAAGATCGTCCCGCCGTCGGCCATCTCGAACTTGCCGCGCCGGTCGTTGACGGCGCCGGTGAACGCCCCCTTGGCGTGGCCGAACAGCTCGCTCTCGATCAATTCCTCCGGGATCGCCGCGCAGTTCACCTCGACGAAGGGCCCGGCGCGCCGGCGGCTCAGGGCGTGAACCGTCCGCGCCACCAGCTCCTTGCCGGTGCCGTTGCCGCCGTAGATCAGGACCCGGCCGTTGGTGGGGGCCGCCATCGCCACCTGCTCGCGCAGCTGGCGCATGCAGTAGCTCTCCCCCACCATCGTCAGGTTGCGGTCGACGCGGGCGCGGAGCGCCCGGTTCTCGGCCTCGAGGCGGCGCTGCCGGAGCGCGTTCCGCACCACCAGCATCGTCTTCTCGAGCGAGAGCGGCTTCTCGATGAAGTCGAAGGCCCCGAGCTTGATCGCCCGCACGGCCGATTCGATGTTGCCGTGGCCGGAGATCATGACCACCTCGGCGTCGGTCTGCCGGTCGCGCAGGCGAGCGAGCGTGGTGAGGCCGTCCACGCCCGGCAGCCACACGTCGAGCAGCACGACGTCGAAGGCGGAGCGGGTGAGGCGGTCGAGGCAGTCCTCGCCCGTCTCGACGGCCTCCACGTGGTAGCCCTCGTCGCGCAGGATGCCGGACAGCGCGCCGCGAACGCCCGGCTCGTCGTCGACGACCAGAATCCTCGGCCGCATGTCCCTCGCCCGCCCCCTGATCCCCGATCCCTGATCTGATCCCTGCTACGTCGGCAACTCGATCGTGAAGCGCGTGCCGCGGGGCGTGTTGGCGGACACTTCGATCGTGCCGCCGTGCTCGGCGACGATCCGGCGCACGATCGCGAGGCCGAGGCCGCTGCCGCGCCGCTTGGTCGAATAATACGGCAAGAAGAGCTTTTCGCGTTCGCCCTCGGAGATCCCCGGGCCGTTGTCGGCGACGATCAGCCGCAGCATGCGCTCGGCGGGGGCGTGCTGCACCTCGACGACGACGCGGCCGCGGCGGTCCATCGCCTCGATGGCGTTGTCCACGAGGTTGATGACGACGCGCCGGATCTGCTCGGGGTCCACCCGGGCGGGCGGCAGCTCCGGGGGGAACCTCGTCTCGATCGTCACGTCGCGGAAGAGGCCGACGTACAGCGCCAGCGTGTCGGCGAGCAGTTGCGGCAGCGGCGTCGGGATGCGGCGAGGCGCCGGCATGCGCGCGAACTGCGAGAACTCGTCCACCAGCCCCTTCAGCGACTCCACCTCGCCGACGATCGTGCGGGTGCACTCGGCGACCAGCTCGCGGGTGGGAGGCGGCGCCGACTGGAAGTGCCGGGCGAGGCGCTCGGCGCAGAGCTGGATCGGCGTCAGGGGGTTCTTGATCTCGTGCGCCAGCCGCCGCGCGACCTCGCGCCAGGCCGCCACCTTCTGCGCGCGGATCAGCGGCGTGATGTCGTCGAAGACGATCAACCGCCCTTCCACCGCGCCCCCCTCGCCGTGCAGCGTCGTGGTGGCCACGGCGAGGTGCAGCTCGCGGCCGTCGCGCGCGAGCGAGACCTCCTGAGCCGGCCGATCCGCGTCCCCCGGACGGGCCGCGGCGAAGAGGCTGGCCAGCGGCTCGAAGTCGGGGCTGCCGAACAGCTCCTCGATCGGGCGGCCGGCCTGGTCGCCGTCCACCCCCAGCAGGCGGGCGGCGGCCGTGTTCACCGTGCTCACGCGGTTCCCGGCGTCCAACGAGATGACGCCCGTGGTGATGCGGTCCAGGATCGTCTGGATGTACCGCCGGCGGGCTTCGACCTCCTGGTGCTGCCGCTTGAGCGTGTGCGCCGATCGCTCGAGGTTCTGCCGGCTCGCCGACAGCTCCGCGGCCATCGTGTTGAAGGCCTCGACCAGCGATCCGAACTCGTCGGAGGTCTCGGGCTCGATCCGCTGGTCGAAGTGCCCGGCGCCGATGGCGCGGGCCGCCGCGGCGAGGCGCTGGACCGGGCGGGTGATCCGCGCCGCGAGGTACAGGCCCATCCAGGTCGCGCTGACCAGGATCATCAGCGTGACCATCAAGAAGAACGACAGGTAGACGCCGAGCAGCGGGTTCTTGAGGACCTTCAGCTGGTTGTAGGTCTCGTAGGCGTCGGTCATCTGCCGCGACCGCGCTGCCAGGTCGCCGGTGAGGAAGTCGGAGGCGACGACGACCCCCGTGAGGGTGCCGTCGGCGGCACGCACGGGTTCGGCCGCCCGCAGCAACTGGCCGCCCGCCCCGAGCGGCTCGGGGCCGTGCGCCTCGCGGCTGCCGGCCACGATCCGTTCCGCCAGCCGGTCGGCCGAGGCGCGATTGTACTCGCGCGGCAGCGACGGCACCGCGACGTCCACGACGGAGCTCACCACTGGCGGCCCGGCCCGCGCCGGCACGACCCGGTAGACCTCCACCATGCTCACCCGCTGCTGCACGACCTCCGGCAGGATCGCGTCGCGCACGGCCACCGGGTCGACGTCGGGGAACGGCATCGGGCCGAGCACGCGCGACAGCCGCGCCGCGGTGTCGCTCGTCAGGCGCTGCCGCTCGCCATAGTAGTCGGACGCCATCCGGTTGGCCGACGCGACGATCTCCTCCATCGGGGCGTTGAACCACCGATCCACGTTGCTCCGGATGAGCTCGCTGCCGACCAGCAGCACCAGCACGGCGGGCACGAGGGTCATGCCGAGCAGGGCCCCGACCAGCTTCGAGCGGAAACGGGCGATCGGCAGGCCGCGCCGCCGCTCGACCATCATCTTGATGATGTTGCGCGCCAGCACGAACACCAGCGCGAGAATCATCGTCAGGTCGGCGACCGACAGCGCGTAGAGCACGAACTCGGTGAGGAAGTCCGGCGAGTAGCGCCACGACCCGTTCGCGAAGGTCAGCGCGATGCCGAGGGCCGCGGCCAGCAGGCCGATGACCGCGAGGATCAGGAGGGGGTTGTCGCGGAACGGGCGGCGGCGGCGGGGCCGCACGGCCGCGGGCCGCGTCGCCGGTGGGGCGTCCCGCAGGGTGAGCATCCCTACCCGATGTACGTGAACCGCGGCGCGTAGCCGGTCTTGCCGCCGCGACCCCACGGCCAGAAGAACAGGCCGCTGACCCGCGGGCGGGCGTGCGCGCGCACCTTCACGTAGTAGACCGTGTTGGCCTCGAGCTGGACGGTGGGGAAGAGCGGCAGCCGGTCGAACTCGGTGAGCCAGTGGCGCACTTCCTCCTCGTCCTCGGTCACCCGCGGCTCCTCGCCCCGCCCGTCGATCGTCCGGGAGAGCTGGTGCTGCCGGGTGAGGTTGTCGAACCTCACCGTGGCGGTGACCGTGGCCGAGGCGATCGTCCCATCGAACCAGAGCGCCTCGGGGCGCCGCAGCTCGACGAGGTAGGTGATCGTAGCCGGGAGGCCGCTGTCGATCGCCTGGCGCAGCTCGCCCGTCAGGCCGTTCGCCAGCGAGAACGACACGAAGATCTGTCCGTCCTTGGCCAGCGTGGTGACGCGCAGGCCCTCGTCGCCGGGCAGTGCCCCCTCGAAGGCGTAGACACCGCCCGCCGGCGGCCCCGCGCAGGCGCCGAGCACCAGGGCCGCCAGGACGGCCAGCAACGCTCGTCGGATCATTCGGATGTCTTCAGCAGCTCCTCGAGCTGCTTCTTGAATTCGCCCACGTCCCGGAAGTTCCGGTACACCGACGCGAACCGCACGTAGGCGACGGCGTCGAGCCCCTTGAGCGCCTGCATGACGAACTGCCCCACCTCGACGGTGGAGATCTCCCGCTCGGGGCGCTCCTGCAGCGTCGCCTCGACCCGGTCGGCCACCTTCTCGAGCGCCGACACGCTGACGGGGCGCTTCTCGCACGCCTTCAGCATGCCGGCGATGAGCTTCTGGCGCTCGAAGCGCTCGCGGCTGCCGTCCTTCTTGACGACCATGTACGGGATCTCGTCGATCCGCTCGTACGACGTGAAGCGGCGGCCGCAAACGAGGCATTCGCGGCGGCGCCGGATCGCGTCGCCCTCCTTGCTCTCGCGCGAGTCCACCACCTTGTCGCCCAGGTGACCGCAGTACGGGCACTTCACCTCAGGTCCTCCTTCGTCCCGGCCTCACGGGCCAGGACGCGCACGCGACCGAGCGTCAACCCTTCCTGCGCCATGAACACGATCCCGAGCAGCGTCACGGGCACGAACGAGATCGCGTGCAGGATCAGCGCGGCCCCCACCGCCCGGTCGTTGGGCGCATGGAAGAAGGTCGTCACGGCCAACCGGTAGGCCTCGTGGTAGCCCCCCACCGCGCCCGGCGTCGGCACCGCCACCCCCACCACCAGCACCGTCATGATCAGGAACGATGCCGGGAACGAGATCTGGATGTGAAACGCGAGCGACCCCAGCCAGATCCCGAGGGCGATCGACAGCCACAGCGGGAACGACCACAGCAACACCATCGCGAGGTGCCGCGGGTTCCGCACCGCCGCCAGCCCCTCCGCGAAGGTCTGGGCCAGCCGCGCCACCAGGTGGGCCAGCCGCGCCGGCAGCACCCGCTCCACCCGCAGGACTGCCCGCCCGAGCGCCTCGGGACGGCCCGCCAGGAGGAAGAAGACCACCAGGATGGCCGCGGTCACCGCACCCGCCGCGACGCCCCCGACCTTCACCGCCCTGAACATCGCGGGACTCGCCTGCTCGGCGCCCGGCCCTGACAGCAGGTAGGCGCTGAACAGGATCAGCACCGTCACCATGTCGAGCACCCGCTCGAGAACCACCGTCGCGAAGGTCGCCGTGAACGGCAACCCCTCCTGCCGCGCCAGCAGGTACGGGCGCACCAGCTCGCCCGCGCGCGCCGGTAGCAGGAAGCTGGCGGCGAACCCGATCACGGTCGTCCTGAACGCGGTCACGAAATGCGTCGGGCCAATCCCCCGCAGCAGGTACTGCCAGCGCAGGCTCCGGGTCACGTACGTCGTCAACGTCGTGCCCAGTGCGAGGACCAACAGGCCCGGCCGCCCGCGCCGGAGCTCCGCCGCGACCGAGGACAGGTCGGCGTTGCGAAGGAACCAGGCGACGAGCGCAACGGCGAGGCCGAAGACGACGACCGTCCGGAGGTGCGCGCGCATCCGCGGAACTGGACTCTACTATAAAAGGGGCGGGGCGCGGAAGGCGTCTGCCGGTGGTAAGATGAGCTTCCTCTTCCTGCACTCCCGAGGTCATCCGATGACGCCACCCGCCGCCCTGCTGTCCACGTCGATTCCCGGGGTCGCCGAACCCCGCCGCGGCAAGGTGCGCGACGTCTACGAGGCGGGCGGCGACCTGCTCATCGTCGCGACCGATCGGATCTCGGCCTTCGATTACGTGCTCGGCTCGGGCATCCCCGACAAGGGGAAGGTGCTGACGCAGCTCTCGGCGTTCTGGTTCGACCTGACCGCCGCCCTGCTGCCCAACCACGTCGTCACCCTCGACGTGTCGCGCTTCCCCGCCCCGTTCGACATCCATCCGGACCTCCTCGCGGGCCGCTCGATGCTCGTCCGGCGAACCCGGCCGGTGCCGATCGAGTGCGTCGTCAGGGGCTACCTGGTCGGATCGGGCTGGGCGGAGTACCAGAAGTCCGGGCAGGTCTGCGGGATCGCCCTGCCCGCCGGGTTGCGCGAGGCGGACCGCCTGCCCGAGCCGATCTTCACCCCATCGACCAAGGCCGAAACGGGCCACGACGTGAACATCTCCGAGGAGGAGGCGGGCCGGCTGGTCGGCCCGGCGCTCGTCGCCCGCCTGAGGGAATTGTCGCTCGCGGTCTACCGCACGGGGGCGGCCCACGCGGAGTCGCAGGGCATCATCGTCGCCGACACGAAGTTCGAGTTCGGCCTGGCCGGCGAGCCGGGCCGCGAAGAGACGATCCTGATCGACGAGGTGCTGACGCCCGACTCGTCCAGGTTCTGGCCGAAGGACGCGTACCGCCCGGGCGGCAGCCAGCCGAGCTTCGACAAGCAGTACGTGCGCGACTACCTCGAGCAGATCAAGTGGAACAAGCAGCCGCCCGTCCCGTCGCTGCCCGACGAGGTCGTGGCGCGCACGCGCGAGAAGTATCTGGAGGCGCTGCGGCGCCTGTCGGGCCGCGGGCTGGCGTAGGCCCCGGGGCCGCGGGGAGTGCACGGTGCGCGACAAACTGGAACGGCTGGTCGGCGAGATGGTCGAGCGCGGCATCCGGTTCGAAGACGCGCTCGGAGCCTTCGAGAAGACCTTCATCGCCGCGGTCCTCGCCCGCACCGACGGCAACCTGGGCGAGGCGGCCCGCCTGCTGCGCATCCACCGGAACACCCTGCGTCGGAAGGTGTCAGAGTACAAGATCAAGTAGTCACGAGTTCTTCCCTTCTGCCTCTCCCTTCTCCCTTTTTGCCTTTTCCCCTCTCACCGTTCTCCCTCTCCGCCCCGGCTTGACACCCTTCCGCTCCCGGGCTTAGAATTAGCACTCGGCCACAGGGACTGCTAACACTCGCACACCGGGTTGCCAGCAGCAGGGCGGCGGCCGCGCCGCAGATTGGTTCAACTTCGTTCACTCGTCGAACGGGAGTAGACATCGATGAAAGCCAGACCGCTTCACGACCGCATCCTCGTCAGGCGCCTCGATGAGGGCGAGCAGAAGGTCGGGGGGATCATCATCCCCGACACCGCCAAGGAAAAGCCGCAGCAGGGCAAAGTGGTGGCCGTCGGCAACGGCAAGGTGAAGGACGACGGGACGCGGATCGCCCTCGACGTCAAGGAAGGCGACACCATCCTCTTCGGGAAGTACTCCGGCCAGGAGATCAAGCTGGACGGGGAGGAGTTCCTGATCGTGCGCGAAGAGGAAGTGCTGGCGGTCCTCGAATAAGCGTTCCCACGCGGGAACTTCACGTCCTGAACGGAGCGAATGACGATGGCAAAACAGATTATCTACGGTGAACAGTCGCGGCAGGCCATTCTGCGCGGGGTGAACGCGCTGGCCGACGCGGTCAAGGTGACCCTGGGCCCGAAGGGGCGGAACGTCGTGCTCGACAAGAAGTTCGGTTCGCCGCTCATCACCAAGGACGGCGTGACGGTCGCCAAGGAAATCGAACTCAAGAACCCGCTCGACAACATGGGCGCGCAGATGGTGCGCGAGGTCGCGAGCAAGACCTCCGACATCGCCGGCGACGGCACGACGACCGCCACCGTCCTGGCCCAGGCGATCTACCGCGAGGGCGCGAAGAACGTGGCCGCCGGCGCCAACCCGATGGACCTCAAGCGCGGCATCGAGCGCGCGGTCGAGGTCGTGATCGGGGCGCTGCGGAAGCTCTCCAAGCCAGTCAAGGGCAACATGATCGCCCAGGTCGGCACCATCTCCGCCAACAACGACAAGACGATCGGCACGATCATCGCCGAGGCGATGGAGAAGGTGGGCAAGGACGGCGTCATCACCGTCGAGGAGGCCAAGACGCTCGAGACCTCGCTCGAGGTCGTCGAGGGCATGCAGTTCGACCGCGGCTACCTCTCGCCCTACTTCGTCACCGACCCCGAGCGGATGGAAGTCGTCCTCGAGAACCCGATCATCCTGATCCACGAGAAGAAGATCAGCTCGATGAAGGACCTCCTCCCGGTGCTCGAGCAGGTGGCCCGCGGTGGCCGCCCGCTGCTGATCATCGCCGAGGACGTGGACGGCGAGGCCCTGGCGACCCTCGTGGTGAACAAGCTGCGCGGAACGCTCCAGGCCGCGGCCGTCAAGGCCCCGGGCTTCGGCGACCGCCGCAAGGCGATGCTCGAGGACATCGCGATCCTCACCGGCGGGCGGGCGATCACCGAGGACCTCGGGATCAAGCTCGAGAACATCAAGGTCGAGGACCTCGGCCAGGCCAAGAAGATCACGATCGACAAGGACACCACCACGATCGTCGAGGGGAACGGCAGCTCGCAGGCCATCGAGGGGCGCGTCAAGCAGATCCGCGCGCAGGTCGAGGACACCACCTCGGACTACGACCGCGAGAAGCTGCAGGAGCGCCTGGCGAAGATCGTCGGCGGCGTGGCGGTGATCAAGGTCGGCGCCGCGACCGAGACCGAGATGAAGGAAAAGAAGGCGCGCGTCGAGGACGCGATGCACGCCACGAAGGCGGCCGTCGAAGAGGGGATCGTCCCCGGCGGCGGCGTCGCCCTGCTCCGCGCCATCACCGCGCTGAACGAGCTGAAGCTCGACGGCGACCAGCAGATCGGCGTCAACATCATCAAGCGCGCCATCGAGGAGCCGATGCGCTGGATCGCCAACAACGCCGGCGTCGAGGGGTCGATCGTCGTGCAGAAGGTCTTCGAGCAGAAGGAAGAGACCTGGGGCTTCAACGCCCAGGACGAAACCTACGAGGACCTGGTGGCCGCCGGCGTCATCGACCCGACCAAGGTCGTGCGCACCGCCCTGCAGAACGCCTCGTCGATCGCCTCGCTCCTGCTGACCACCGAAGCGGTCGTCGCGGAGATCCCCGAGGACAAGAAGGAATCCGCGATGCCGGGCGGCCCGGGCGGCGGCATGGGTGGGATGTACTGACGCGGCTAGTGGCTGGTCGCTAGTGGCTGGCGGCGGCCAGCGGTACCAGTAAGCGCGGGCCTTCGTGCCCGCGGCACGGCCCGGCGGGGTTTCCTCGCCGGGCCGTTTCTTTGTACCGGCGTCGGGTAACATGGTCGGGGTGATGCTGTGCCGGCTCCAGGCCCTCGCGCGCATGACGTCCCCTCGCCTTGCGACCGCGTCGGCGATCGCCCTGGCACTGGCCTGGGCCGCCACCGTCGTCTCCTCCCAGGGGGCGCCGCCGGGCGGGGACCCCGACGTCCTCTACCAGGACCGCGAGCAACTGGCGTCGGCGACCCGGGCCGCGGAAACCTGGAGCGCCAGGCTGGCGGCCGACGGCAAGGACTTCGACGCCGCGTGGAAGCTCGCCCGCGCGCGCAGCTGGATTGGGGAACGGGGCGCGCGCGACGGCCGCAAGGCGCAGTACGAGCTGGGCATGGCGGCGGCTCGGCGGGCGATCGCGGTCGAGCCGCAGCGGCCGGAGGGACACTTCTGGCTCGCGGTGAACATGGGGTCGCTGGCGAGCGCAGCACCCATCCGGGCGGGCCTGAGGTACCGGGTCGCGATCCGCGAGACGCTCGAAACGGTCATCAGGCTGGAGCCGGGCTACAGCCGGGGGGCGGGACACTGTGCGCTCGGGAAGTACTACCTGCAGGTGCCATGGCTCTTCGGAGGCAGCAAGTCGAAGGCCGAGAAGTCGGTTCGGGCCTGCCTGGTCTACGACGAGGCCAACGCGATGGCCCGCTACTTCCTGGCACAGACCCTGGTGGCCCGCCACCGCGCACGAGACGCGCGGACGGAGCTCGAAAAGGTGATGGAGGCGCCCGAAGACGCGGCGTTCGGGCCCGAGACGCGGCTCTACAAGCGGAAGGCCGCCCGGCTGCTGAAGAAGATCAGCGGAGGGTGAAGGTCAGCTCGATCGACACCAGCACGGGAACCGGCTGGCCCTGGCGCCGGCCGGGGACGAACCGCCACTGCCGCGCGGCTTTCAGCGCTTCCTGGTCGAGGCCGAAGACCGGGTCGAGCGACCGCACGACCCGCACCTCTCCGACCGTACCGTCCGTCTGCACCACCGCCTCGAGCAGGACGATGCCCTGGATCTTCGCGCGCATGGCCTCGGCGGTGTATTGCGGCTTGACCTCGCGGATCACCTGCGGCAGGTCGATCCCGGCGCCCGGCTGATACGCACCGCCGCCGAATCCCCCGCCATAGCCGGGGCCGAGGCCGGAACCGGTACCCGGCCCAATCCCCGTGCCCGTCCCCGTGCCCGCGCCGCCGCCGCTGCCCGGACCGAGCGAGGCGGTCGAGGCCGACGTGCCTTCGAGCGCCCCCGGCAGCGTCTCGGTGGACGATCCCATCGCCCTGGCGGGGATCGTCAATTCCTGGGACGGAGGCGGCGGGTCCGCCGGCTTCTCCACCGGCCGGATGGGCGCCGTCATCGGCTTGGTGACGGGGACGGTGATCGTCTCGCGACCGGGCAGCTCGGCTTTCCTGGCAGGCTCCGGCATCCGGTTCCCGCCACCACCGCCGCCGCCGCCCGGGCCGGGCACGTTCAGCCAGACGATCCGATCCAGCTTCAGCGGCTCGGCCGCCGCCTCCTGGGTGGTCGCCGCCCCGGGCGCGTACCGCATCATCAAGAGAATCCAGAGGACCGCCAGGACGTGCCACCCCAGGGCGGCCGCGAACGCCGGGCCGATGTGCTTCTCGGGCCGCTCGAAGAGGAAGGGCACCTCGGCCGGGTGGTCCTCTTCGAAGCGCACCGCGAGATGGCCCGCGGTGGTCGTCGGCGCTTCGGTCCGCATGGACGTGTCTGACATGAAAAACCTGGGGGTTCACCAACTGCCGTCGCTCAATGATCGCGCAGCGCGCCACTACCCGCAACTGCAAATCAGGTGCCCCCGGCTGACCTCGGGAACATGGCGCAAACGACACATACGGTCGCGCTGGAGCCGACGGTCAGCCGCCACTGCCCCCCCGAGGCGACAGGGCGCTGTGTACTTAGACGCTCGTCAGAGGCGTCCGGTCCACGCCCCGATGGCGGCGTTGGCCCCGCCGTAGCAGTGCAGCGTCGAAAGCGCGTCGGCGGCGCGCGGTTCGCTCCGCACCGCCACGAGCACACCGCCTCGCTCGGTCAGCGTCTCGAAGATCCGGCCGTCGTGCGCCTGGAACCCGACTCGCTTGAATGCCAAGGCGAGGCCCGACTTCGCCAGCTCACCGGCCGGCTCGTCGAGCACCGCGAGCAGCGAGCCCATCGCGATCGCCGCCCCGAGGCCCCTCACGTCCAGCTTCCCCGGGGACTTCCCGTACACCTTCTGCGCGAGGGCGACCACCTCCGGGGCGTCCCTGGCAACCACGCTCAGCGCCTCTTCCGGAAACCCCTGCCGCTTCAGCGCCTCGATCCCCCGCTCGGCCGAACCCACGTCCTTGAAGACGCCGATCGTGTACCGTCCTGTGTCGGCTGCAGCCACTCCTCACCTCGTCTCGCAATCCACACGCACCCGCACCCGGTTACGGTTACTGCCACCGGGCGATCGCCACCTCGTCGGCGCCCGCCTCGACGCACACCCGCTGGGCTTCGCCCGCCTCGCCGCGGCGGATGTGGGCCCCCAGCAGCAGGTCGCCCTCCCGCACGCGCTCCTGCCACGCCTGGGCCTGCCCGTGGGGCACACCGGCCCGCTCGAGCACGGAGGCGATCCCGCCGGCCGCATGGCCGGCGGCCTCGCCCAGCTCTGCCGAGAGCGGACCAGCCGACATCACGCCGCCAATCCCGGGGAGTACCGTCGCGATCGCCGCCAGCGCCTGCCCGCCAAGCTCGCCCAGGCGTGATGCCGGCCGCGAATCCTCGAGCTCGGACCCGGGTGTCGCGTCGAGGGCGTCCGCCAGCCGCCCCTCATCCTCGTGCGTGCGAGCCACGATCGACAGGTCGTCGCGGTCGAGCCCAGCCGCGCGGAGGCCCCCGACGGCCGAGGCCGCCCTCGAGACGTCACGGAACAGGGCCAGCACAAGCGGATGGGGCATGGCTTTACTGTAAGCTCGATGGGGGTCGGCTTCAAGCCTTCCGCCCCGTTGCGCCGCCCTGTCCGTTCGCTGAGGGTCTACCTCCCGAAATACCCGTCCCTGGCTCGTACCCGGAGACCACGCCCGGCGACCCGCACGTCGATCGCGTGCCACGCGAGCCGCTCGGTGCCCGGGCGTGACGGCGTGTAGCCGATCAGGGTACTGCTCACGCAGCTCGCGCGCGATGCCCGCCAGCGTCTCCGGCAACCCATCGGGCTTGGGCAGGTGGACGGACCGGCCGCCCGTCAGCGACGCGAGGCGCGGGAAGAGCGGCGTGGTCCGGCGTCCGACGGCGATCGGATAGATCAGGACGTCGCTGCGACGCGCCTGGTCGAGCGCCTGCGTGAGGCTGGCGTGGCTGTAGCGATCCACGCCGTCGGAGAGGAGCACGAGGGCCCGCCGCCCGGTTCCCTCGTGCACGAGGCGCACCGCCTCGATGATAGCGTCGTGCAGCGCGGTGGTGCTCCAGGGGGTGAGGGCGTCGATGGCCGCGCGCTGTGCCGCGCGGTCGGTCGAGAGGGGCGCGGCCAGCTCGACGCGGCTCGAGATCGAGAGGACCGCGGCCTGGTCGGCGGGGCGGAGGGCGTCGAGGAACGCGCGGCCGGCGGCCTTCGCGCGGTCCAGCCGCCCGCCACCGGACATACTGGCCGACCGGTCGATGGCGAGGGCCACCGACAACGGGAAGTCGCCGGCGGCGAATGCCTGGACGGCCTGCGGCTGGCCGTCCTCGAGGACCTCGAACGCCTCGCGCGCCAACCCCCTCACGGGCTCGCCCTTCTCGTCGGTCACGGTCGCGTACACCTCGACCAGCTGGACGCCGCTCGAAAACCGGGCGACCGGCGGTGGCGCCTGGCCCGGCTGCGGCACCGGCTGCTGGGCGCCGCCAGGCAGCGACGCCACGAGCAGGACGGCCGCGGCGAGGGCGCTCGCCCGCGCGGCCCGGGCGCGATACACTGGGGCCGCGCCAGCGCGCGGAGGGAAGGTACCCATCATGCGTCTCGGGGTCCCGGAGTTGCTCGTCATCCTCGCCATTCTCCTGCTGATCTTCGGCGCCAACCGGCTGCCGGACCTGGGCCGCGGCCTCGGCAAGGCGATCCGCGGATTCAGGAACGCGACGCGGAACAAGGACGAGGGCATGTAGAAGTCCACCTGCTCCCTCTTCTCTTCCACGTCAAATCAGGATCCGCGTCTCCCCCACCCTTCTCGTCACCCGCTCCCGGTCCAGGTACTCGAGCAGCGGGATCGCGTACTTCCGCGTCACCCCGTACCGCGCCTTGAACGCGGCCACGTCGATGCGAGCCTGCGGACCCGCCGTCTCCTTGAGCGCGCCGATCTCCCGGCGGAGCCGGGCGAGCGCCTCCTCGTGGAACAACAGCGACTCGAGGCGGACGAGCACGCGCTGCCGCACGAGCAGCTTCACGATGCGGTCGAGGGTGGCCGCGCCGATGGCGTGCTCGGCGGCGATCGCCTCGGGCTCGGGCGGCTTCAGCCCGCTGTCGCGGTACGCGCGTTCGATCGCGCGCCGCGCCGCGTCCTCCTCGGGCGACAGCGACACCCGGTGCGAGGCGAGCGCCAGGCGATCCCGTCCCGCGAGCGTGCCCGCCGCCGCGAGGCCGGCGGTGACGTGCTCGAACACGCCTTCGCCCGCCCGCGCGAACAGCCGCTCGCGCACCTCCTCGCGCGGCATCCCCTCGATCAGCGGCTGGGCGCGGTGGTAGTCCCCCACCAGGTCGAGCACGTCCCGCCCCAGCCGGTCGAGCACGGCGGGCGCGACGAGGATGTCGCCCGCGCGCACGGCGGTGCGGGCCCTCGCGTGGCGCTCCGCGATCGCGGGGAGGTCGGCCGGCGCGACGCCGAGCCGCGCCACGACCGACGCGAGCGGCAGGCCGGCGGCGCCGCGCGAGGCGACCAGCGCGGCGAGCGCGCGGTCGTCCCCCTCCTGCGGCGTCGCCGCGCCCGCCGGGTCGAGCGCCTCGAACCGCCGGCGCGAGGCCTCGGCCCGGATCGGGCCGCGGTCGGGCAGGGGGTCGAGCACGAGCCCGCCGCCGATGGTGACCGGCGGCGAATAGGCGCGGATGATGAAGCGGTCGCCCCGCGAGAGCACGGCCGGCGACTCGAGCCGCAGCCGCGCGTAGGCGTCCGCGCCGGGCGGCACCTCGGCGCCCTGCCCCGGCGCGGCGGAGGGGGCAGGCCGGCCGGGCCCGGGCAGCACCGCGGCCAGGGCCACCCGCCCCAGCACCTCGCCGGTCCCCTGGTGAAACCGCACGCGGGCGCCGTGCTTCAGCGGGCGCGACGAGGGGAGCAGTTCGAGCCGCGCGTCGAGCGCGCGGGTGGGCGCGAGCGTCCCCGGGGTGACCAGCGAGTGCCCGCGGTGCACCTCCTCCAGCTCGACGCCCCCCAGGTTCACCGCCGCGCGCTGCCCCGCTGCCGCGCCGGACTCCTTCGCCCCGTGCACCTGCACGCCGCGGACCTTCACGGCGCGCCCGGGGGGCAGCAGCGACAGCTCCCCCTCGACCTCGATCGCGCCCGACGCGAGCGTGCCGGTGACGACGGTGCCGAACCCCTTCATCGAGAAAACGCGGTCGATGGGCAGGCGGGTCACGCCGCCCGGCCGGCGCGGCGCGACGCGGGCGGCGAGCGCCGTGAGCTCACGCCGGAGGTCGTCGAGGCCGGCCCCGGTCCTCGACGACACCGGGACAATCGGGGCCCGTGCGAGGAACGATCCGGCGACCAGCTCGCGCGTCTCCAGGCGGACGAGCTCGATCATGTCGGCGTCCACCAGGTCGGCCTTCGTCAGGGCGACGATCCCGTCCGGGACCTGCAGCAGGCGGCAGATCTCGAAGTGCTCGCGTGTCTGCGGCATCACCGACTCGTCGGCCGCCACGACCAGCACGACGGCGTCGATGCCGCCGACGCCGGCGAGCATGTTCCTGACGAAGCGCTCGTGGCCGGGCACGTCCACGAACGAGAAGGTCGACCTCGCCGTCGGCCCAATGCGCGAAGCCGAGATCGATCGTGATCCCGCGCGCCTTCTCCTCCTTCAGGCGGTCGGGATCGGTTCCGGTCAGCGCCCGGACGAGCGCGCTCTTGCCGTGATCGATGTGGCCGGCGGTGCCGATGGACGAGGTGCCTCATCGTCTCCTGCCCGCGGGCGCGCGCGGGCCGCTTGCGCAGCGGCTCGCGCCGCCCGGCGGCCTCCGGGGCGGCCGGCGGCCCGCGCCGCCGCTCGTCCTGCCGCACCGACTCGAGGATCTCCGACGAGTCCCGAGCTCGATCTGCCGCTTCTCCAGGTCCACGCGGATCACCTGCACGCGCACCTTGTCGCCGAGCCGGTACGCCTTGCGCGTGTTCTCGCCGCGCAGCGTGTGCGTCGCGTCGAGGAAGCGGTAGTAGTCGTCGGCCATGCGTCGAGACGTGCACCAGCCCCTCGACGAAGTGCTCGACCAGCTGCGACGAACAGGCCGAAGGAGGCCACGCCGGTGATGTAGCCGTCGAACTCGTCGCCGACCTTGTCGGCCATGAACCGGACCTTCTTCCACTGCAGCAGCTCGCGCTCGGCCTCGTCGGCGCGCCGCTCGCGTCTCGGAGGTGTGGCGCGCGATCTCCGGCAGGTCCTCGTGCGAGGTCTTCGCGCGCGGCCTCCGGCAGCGCCCCGCGCCGCGCCGCCCGCAGCAGCCGGTGGACGACCAGGTCGGGGTAGCGGCGGATCGGCGACGTGAAGTGCGTGTAGCTGCTGAACGCCAGGCCGAAGTGCCCGAGGTTCGCCGGCGCGTACCGCGCCTTCTGCATCGTCCGCAGCATCAGGACCGCGATCGGCTTCTCCTCGGGCGTGCCGGCGATCTGCTCCACCAGCGCCTGGAAGTGGCGCGGCCGCACGCGTGTGCAGCGGCGCCCCGAGGCTGTAGCCCGAGCGTCGAGACGAACTCCTCGAACTGCGCGACCTTCAGCGGGTCCGGCTCCTCGTGCACGCGGTACAGCGCCGGGCACCTCGCTCGCGTCGAGGTACTCGGCCACCGTCTCGTTGGCGAGCAGCATGAACTCCTCGATGATCCGGTGCGCGACGTTCCGCTCGCTCGCGACGATCGCCTCGATCTGCCCGTCGTCGTCCGAGCACGACCTCCGCCTCGTCCAGGTCGAAGTCGATCGAGCCGAGGCGCCGCCGGCGGTCGTTCAGCACCTGGAACAGGTCGCGCATCCGCTCGAACAGCGGCACCAGCGGCTCGTACCGCGGCGGTCGTCTCGGGGCTCGTCCCGGTGAGGATGGCGTTCACGTCGGTGTAGGTCATCCGCTCGTCGGTGTGGATCACGCCGTCGTGGAACTCGGACCGCACCACCTGCCCGTGGCGGTCCACCTCCATCAGGCAGGACTGCACCAGCCGGTCCACGTGCGGGTTCAGGCTGCAGAGCCCCGTCGCCAGCTCCTCGGGGAACATGTGCAGCGCGCGCTCGGGGAAGTACACCGACGTGCCCGCGCTCGTACGCCTCGGCGTCGAGCGCGCTCCCCTCCGCGCACGTAGTGCGACACGTCGGCGATGTGGACGCCGAGCCAGGAGTGGCCGTTCGGCAGCCGCTCGAGCGAGATCGCGTCGTCGAAGTCGCGCGCGTGCTCGCCGTCGATCGTGACGATGTCGAGACCGCGGAAGTCGGTGCGCCCGGCGAGGTCCTCCTGCCGCGCGTGACGGGTGCGCGGCGCGCCGCGGCCGCCGAGCAGGCGCCGCGCCTCGGCCACCGCCTCGTCGCCGTGCGCGTCGGGCAGGCCTGTACTTCCGGATGATGATGCGCGGTGTCGACGCCAGGGTCGTCGATCGACCCGAGCACCTCGGTGACGCGACCGAGCGGGGCCGCGCGTCGCCGGTCGGCCAGCGCGTGATCTCCACCGTCACCATCTGCCCCGGCGTCGCGCCGCGCGGTCTCGGCGGGCGGCACGGCGATGTCGACGAGCAGCCGCTGGTCGAACGGCGACACGAAGCCGAGGCCGACCGTCGTCCTGATCGAAGCGCCCGACCACGACCTGGTTCGCGCGTGCGAGGATCCGGACGATCCGCCCCTCGGGGCGGTCGCCGTCCCGCAGCCGCTCGATGCGCGCGACCACGCGGTCGCCGTGCATCGCTTCGGTCAGGTGGACGGCCGGGATGAAGACGTCGGGCTCGCTTCGCCGCCGCTCGGGCAGCACGAAGCCGAAGCCGCCGGCGTGCGACTGCAGCCGGCCGACGACGAGGTCCATCTTCTCGGCGAGCCCGTACCGCTTGCCGCGCACCTCGATCAGCTCGCCGTCGGCGACCAGGGCCTTCAGGTGGCGGCGGAAGGTGGCGCGCTCCTCCGTGGGAATCTGGAGCGCCTGCATCAGCTCGCGCGCGGAGGCCGGGTGCTGCACGCGCTGCCGGATTTGATCGAGGAGCTGCTCTCGTGAGGGCATCGGCGGCTCACTGTTCCGGGGGCGGGAGCGCCGACTGCACCCGCTCGAGCGTCGCAAGCGCGTCGGCGGCGTGCGAGCCGGCCGCCTGGTCCATCTGCGCGAGCGCCTGCTGCGCCTGGCGGGTCTGCCCGGCGGCGTCCTCGACGAGAGGCTTCGCCTCGCGCGGCCCTTCCCTGTCCACGAGGCTGGCCAGGCGCTCCACCGCCCGGCGGGCCTCCTCGAGGCGACGGCTGGCCTTCCCGTAGTTCAGCTCGAACAGGTCCACGCGCGCAACGGCGAGCGCACGCTGGGCCTCGGCGACCCGCAGCCGCACCTCGAGGCCGTCGGCCCGCTCCCGGGCCGCGCCCCGCCCCGTGGCCCCCCACAGGTAGCCGGCGAAGAGGATGACGAGCACCGCCATCAGCCCGGCGAGAGCGAGTCGTGCTTTGGCCATGGCACCATTATCGCGCATCGCCGCGCTCCGCGACTGACACGACCGGGGGCTCGCCCCCCGACCCGGACTTCGGACTTCGGGGACTTCGACTTCGCGGACTTCGTGGACTGACCTACGTCAACACCAGTATCTGCACGTCCCCGACGTTCGTGCGGGTGGGGCCGGTGACCAGCAGGTCGTCCAGCGCGGAGAAGAACGTGTAGGCGTCGTTGCGCGCGAGAAAGTCGAAGGGGTCGAGGCCGAGCCGGCGCGCGCGCGCGATCGTGCCCTGGTCCACGATCGCCCCGGCGGCGTCTGTCGGACCGTCGACGCCATCGGTGCCGCCGCTCAGCACGGCGCCCGCGATCGCTCCCTGGTCGAGGGCGATCGCCGCGCCGAGAGCCAGCTCCTGGTTCCGCCCCCCACGTCCCGTCCCGGTCACGTGCACCGTGGTCTCGCCGTACGCGATCACGCACGCGGGGCGCGGAAGGCCGATCGCCGCACGCGTCCCCTCGGCGACCAGCCGGGCCCCGGCCTCGCGCGCCTCCCCGACCAGCGGCTCCGGCAGCCGCGCGACGTGGTAGCCGAGTGCGGCCGCCTCGTGAGCCGCGCCGTCCGCGGCGTCGCGGCCCGAGCCGATGACCCTCGTGTGCACGTGGCGCAGCCTGGCATCACCGGGCTTCGGCGTCTCCTCGACCTGGCCCGCGGCCCCGCGCTCCAGCAGCGAGACGACGTGGGGGGGGTAGGCATCTGTCCCGCCGTGCGTCGCCAGCACGTCGAGCGCGTCCGCGAACGTCGTCGCATCGGGCACCGTCGGACCCGAGGCGATGACGCCGAGGTCGTCGCCCACGACGTCCGAGACGGCGAGCGCGACGGCGCGGCGGGCCGCGACGCCGAGGTGGCCGCCCTTCACGCGAGAGAGGTGCTTCCGCACGGTGTTCAACGCGGTGATGTCGGCGCCGGCGCTGAGCAGCGTCCTCGTCGTGTGCCGCTTGTCGTCGAGGGTGATCTCCGGACGGGGCGCCGCGAGCAGGGCCGAGGCGCCGCCGGAGATCAGTACGACCAGCTCTTCGTCGGAGGGCACCGCTCCAACAAACTGGAGCGCCGCGGACGCCGCACGGGCGCTCCGCTCGTCCGGCACCGGGTGGCTGGCCGCGCACCACTCCAGGCCACCCGGCAGCGCCAGCGGGCAGTGCGTCCCCACCACCAGACCGCTCCGCACGCGGCCGGGCAGCAGCGTGACGCAGGCCTCAGCCAGCCAGGGCGCAGCCTTGCCAATGGCCAGCAGCCGCACGGGTCGAGAGTCGTGGAGCGCGAGCGAAGGACCAGTGAGCAGGGCGTTCCGGAGCAGGCGAGAGGGGGCGACCGATGCAAGTGCCGCGCGGAAGAGCGAGGGGAGATCGCGACCTGACGGCGAGGGCGCTGTCAGTTGGCCTTCTTCGGGTCGGACCAGGCCGAGAGCCCGGTCACGACGTCGAACTGGCGCAGGAGGCGGCACATCACCTGATCCGCGTCCTTCTGCCGGCAGACCTGGTCGAGCCGATCCATCAGGCGCCTGAGGGCGGCCTCGGCGCTGGTGATCGCGGGCTCGGAGTAGTACTCGCGCTGTCGCTGCAGACAGCGCTGGTGTTTGAGCAGTTCGTCGCGGTAGAACTCGATCGCGAGCTGCGCCCCTGGCACCTGCGAGAACACGAGGATCCGGCCGATGTGATTCATACTCGATTCACGGGGGGATCCGGTGGGCACTTTTCAGTCTAGTGACGGCGACCGAAAGCCTGTCAACGGCGACCGTTTCGATCCACGACCGCTGCAAACCCTTGTCCCGCACGGTTCCGCCTCAAGCAAGGCGCCGGGCGGCCAGCAGCGCGCCGAGGCAGCCCCACGGCCATGCCACCCGCCAGCACGAGCGCCGCCATCGAGAACGGAAGGCCGACGATGCTGCCGGCGTCGACGAGGCCGGACGCCGCCGCGGCGAGCCGCCCGCGCGCGACCGCCGTCGCCAGGGCGAGCGCGACGAGCGCGACGGCGGCGCCGAGCGCGCCCTGCAGGATCCCCTCGCACACGAAGGGCCCGCGGATGAACGCCACCGGGCGCGCCCACCAACTCCATGATCTCGATCTCGTCGCGCCGCGCGACAGCGCGAGCCGGACGACGTTGCTGACCGTGAGGGCGGCGGCCAGGATGAGGACCGCGCCAGCAGCGCGCCCGCCCACCGCACGAGCGACGGCGATCGGCGGCAGGCGTTCGCAGCCAGCGGCGGTCGTAGCGGACGTCGGCTGACGCCGGGCATGCGCCCGACAGCCGGGCGGCCAGCGCGTCGACGGCCGCGCTGCCGTCCGACGCCTCGGCCAGCCGCGCCTCGAGCGACGCGGGGAACGGGTTGCGCCGGCGGCGCCGCGCCGCGGGCGCCAGGTCCGGGAAAGTCGCGGCGGAAGCGCGCGAGCGCCTCGTCCTTGCGACACCGTCTCGTACCTCGCCACGAGCGGATCGCCCCGCAGAGCGCGTTCTGCACCGCCGCGCGGTCGGCCGCGACACGTCGTCCTGCAGGTAGACCGACAACTCGGCGGCGGCGCTCCACCGCGCGCCACGAGCGCTCGAGGTTGGCGGTCGACGGCCAGGAACACGCCGAGCACGAAGAGCGCGGCGGCGATCGTCAGCGTCGACAGGGCCGTCGAGCGGCGCCCGCGCCACAGGCTGATCGACCGCCTCGGTGACGAAGTACTTCAGCGCGGCGATCACGCATGCGGCCTCCGTAGTTGTCGGTGCTCCGATCGCGAGCCGCCCGTGATCGAGCGTCACCGCGCGGCGGCCGACGTGCCGGATCAGCTCGCGGTCGTGCGTCGCCACGAGCACCGTCGTCCCCGCCGAGTTGATCTCGCGGAACAGGTTCATGATGTCGAGCGACAGATCGGGGTCGAGGTTGCCCGGTCGGCTCGTCGGCCAGCACCAGCACCGGCTCGTTCACGAGCGCGCGGGCGATCGCCACGCGCTGCTGCTCGCCGCCCGACAGCTCGAGCGGGTAGGCGTTGGCGCGGTGCTGCAGGCCCACCCACTTCAGGACCTGGAACGTGCGCCGGCGCTGCTGCACGTCCGGCACCCCGAGGATGCGCAGCGCGAACATCACGTTCTCGAAGACGGTCTTGCCGGGAACCAGCTTGAAGTCCTGGAAGACGAAGCCGACCGTGCGGCGGTAGGCCTGCACCTCGCGCCGGCTTCAGGACGGCGAGGTCGCGGCCGCCGACGATGACCCGCCCGCTCGTCGGGCTTTCCTGGCAGAGGAGGATCCGCAGCAGCGTGGTCTTGCCCGCGCCGCTCGGCCCGGTCAGGAAGACGAACTCCCCCTTCCCGACGTGCAGCGTGACGTCGTCGAGCGCGAAGACGTCGCGGCCGTAGAGCTTCGAGAGGCCCTCAATCTCGATCACGGCAACTCGTTTCGGAAGAGCGCGCGGCGCCCCGCGGCGTCGCGTGAAGGTGCGCGCGAGTATAGCATCGGACAGCGGGCTACCGCGCGTCGTAGCGCGCCAGTTCGAGGCGGAACGAGCCGAAGCCGGCGTCCACGAGGATCAGCAGCGGCACGCGCCGGGCGTCCGTGGCTCGATGTAGAGCGTGACCGAGAGGTTCGTCTGCCGCCCCCCGGAGGCCGTCATGCGCGGCGTCAGTTTCAGCGCCTCGGTGCGCCGGCCCTGCACCTCGATTGCGCTCCACGCGCTGCGCGGCGAGGCCGACCGTGTAGCGCCGCCCGCCCTCCACCACCGGAACGTCGGCGGCGAACCCGGGGGCGAGCGGCAGCGTCCGCGCGTAGAGGAACGCCGCGAGCGCGTCGCGCGCGCCGCGCGGCAGCGGGAGTGGCGGCCCGTCCCCGACCGCGCAGCGTCCGCGCGGCGTGGTCGAACCGGTCACGCGGTCCACGACGCGCCGCCCCTCGCGCAGGTGCTGCTCGTGGCGGAGCGGGAGCAGACCCGTCGTCGGTCCACGTCTCGAGGCGGTCGCGCGCCTCGAAGAAGCGCGACACCCACGCAGCGGTCCGCAGCTCGATCGCGAGGTGGAACGCCGCGCCCGGCACCGGGGACGACCCGGCGCCGCCGCCGAGGCGGGTGGCCGTGATCGTGGCCTCGCCAGCCGGCACGCCCAGCGCGGCGCCGCTCAGCCACATCACCTGGTAGACCGCGCGTTCCGCGCCGGCGAACGGGATCGCTCCGGGCGGCGGGGGCGGCGGCGGGTCGGGACGCGGCACGGCCGCCTCGGCCTCCGGCGTCCAGGTCAGCTCGTAGATCGACGGCCCCGGCGAACCGCGCGCGCTCGACCAGCGGCGATCGCGCCGCGCGGCCGCCGTCGATGCGCGGGCAGCGGCCGCGGCGGCGACGACGAACCGGACGCCGAGGTCGCGCAGCGCCCACAGCGACTCGGCCGACGGCAGCCGGTTGAGCGACGTCCACGAGCCCCATGAAGAACGAGGGGCGCTGGCCGCTGTAGCCGTTCACGATCGGCCGGCCGGTGCTCGAGCGACTGCAGCATCGCGCGGCGTGTTCCCGAGGTCGTGGTCGAGCGGCAGGTAGAGCACGGCGCCAGGTCCCTCCGCGTGCGCGAGCCACTGCCCGGCCGGCGTCGAGGTCGGCGGCGCCGGCACCGTCGGCAGCGGCACGTTCAGGTACTCGACGGACCGGCCAGGGCGACGAGCGCGGCCGCGACGAAGCGCGCCCCGGGCGACGATGGCGCCGCCGCGGGGCGCGCACAGCTCGCGGACCGCGAGCGCGGCCAGCGGCGCCAGGCCGAAGGCCACCAGCACGCCGAAGCGCGCCGGGGCGCGGATCGCCTGGAAGCCGAAGACGAACCGGTGCGAGCGCGGCGTACAGCGGGCGGACGCCGTCGGGCCCGAGCGACAGCGACGAAGCCGGCCGCCGCCGCGGCCGCCATCGCCGCCACGCGGCCGGGCGTCGGTCCGCCAGCCGCGCCACGCACCGACCAGCGGCCAGGGCCGCGAGCACGAAGCCCGGGAACAGCTCCTGCTCGGGGCCCGTCGCCGGCGCGGCGCGCCGGTTCCGGGTCGGAGCAGCCCGGTCGTGCCCGTAGAGCACGTTCCCGGGCGGCACGCGGAGGTAGCTGGCCGGCGTCGCGTCGTGCTGCGACGCCTCGTAGAGGTTGCGCGAGAACCCCTCGCGGCGCTGGACCTGCCAGTAGGGCCAGACGAACGGCGCGACGAGCACGACGCCGACGACCGCGGCGAGCGCAGACGCGGCGGACGATCAACGCTCCGCCACCGGCCGACCCCGGTGATCATCAGCGACACCGCGGCGACCGCCAGGCCGACCGCACCGACGACGCCCCAGTACACGGAGGAGATGGCCTGCAGGGCCGCCACCACCCCGAGCAACACCGCGTCGCGGCGTCGGCGGCCGGCCACCACGCGGTGCAGGAAGAGGAACGCCAGCGGCAGGAAGTAGAGCGACTGCAGCTGCAGGTGCAGCAGGTGCGCCGAGGCGGAACGGCAAGAAGCCCCAGGCGAGGCCCGCGAGCAGCGCGCCCGGCGCGCGACCCGGTCACCTCTCGGGCGAACAGGTACATCGAGCACGCGCTCCGCCACCACGAGAGGAACAGCAGCGCGTTGTAGCAGAACGCGAGGTTGCCGGTCGCGGCCCACAGACGGCCACAGCAGGAGGGCCTGGCAGAATCAGGTGGTCCGAGTACGCCAGCGTCCGCCAGCGCAGGGAAGAAGATGTTCGCGTCGAAGATGCGGCCGGTCAGCAGGGCCGCCGGGTCGCGGCTGATCGTCCCGAGGTCCCACCCGAGGATCCAGCAGGTTGAGGTACGGGTCGCCGGCGCCGATCGGCGCGAACAGCCGGCCGAACGGGTGCGGTCGCCAGCGGCCAGGTGAGCACGATCGTCGAGCCGAGGAAGAAGAGGGCCACGGCCGGCAGGTCCCGCCACGCGCGACGGGCGCCGGCTGGGGCGACGATCACGGCCGGTGCGCCAGGCGCCTGGCGGGTCACGCCCGCTTCAGTTCCCGCGCGAGCAGGTCGTTGACGATCACCGGGTTCGCCTTCCCCGCGGTGGCCTTCATCACCTGGCCGACGAGGAAGCCGAACACCAGCGTCTTGCCGGCGCGGTACTGCGCGACCGCCTTCGGGTTCGCCGCGCACGACCTCCCGCACGACCGCCTCCAGGCGCGGCCTCGTCGTCGATCCGGCGCGAGCCCTTCTCGCGCGACGATGGCGGCCGCGCGTCGCGCCCGGTGCGCCCACATCCGGTCGAGCACTTCCTTGCCGACGCTGACGCTGATCGTCCCCGACCCGACCTGGGCCACCAGCCGCGCGAGCGCCTCCGGCGACACGGCGCGGCGGCGATCGGCGTGCCGATCCTCCTTCAGGAGGCGGGTCATCTCGCCGGTGATCCAGTTCGCGGCCTGCTTCGGGCGGACCCCGGCGCGGACGCGACGCCTCGAAGTACGCCGTCGTCGCGCGGTCGCTCGCCGATCTGCGCGGCTCGTGCTCCCGAGAGGCCGTACGACGTGGCCAGGCGATGCCGACGCGCTTCGGGCAGTTCCGGCAGCGTGCTGCGCAGCGCCGCGATGCGCTCGGCGGTCACGACGAGCGGCGGCAGGTCCGGCTCGCGGGAAGTAACCGGTAGTCGTGCGCCTCCTCCTTGCTGCGCATGACCACGGTCCGCCCCGGGTCCACGTCCCACAGCCGCGTCTCGTGCTCGACGCGTCCGCCGGCGTCGAGGAGCGCCGCCTGGCGCGCGATCTCGTGCTCGAGCGCGCGCTCGAGGTAGCGGAACGAGTTGAGGTTCTTCACCTCGACCGGGGTGCCCGAGCGCCTGGCTGCCGGCGGGCCGCAGCGACACGTTGGCGTCGCAGCGGAGGTGGCCCTCCTCCATGTTCCCGGCGGTGACCCCGATCTCCACGAGCACCGCGCGGAGGCGCTCGAAGAACGTCGGCCGCCGTCGCCGCCGCCGTCCAGGTCGGGGCGGGTCACGATCTCGACGAGCGGCACGCCGCTCCGGTTGAAGTCGATCGCCGGTCCGGTCGGCGTGGCCGGAAAACCCCTCGTGCAGCGACTTGCCGGCGTCCTCCTCGAGGTGCAGGCGCTCGATCCGCACGTGCTGCGGCCGCGCCCCGTCGTGCCAGTCGAGGAAGCCGTCCACCGCGAGCGGCAGGTCGTACTGGGAGATCTGGTAGCCCTTCGGGAGGTCCGGGTAGAAGTAGTTCTTGCGGGCGAAGACCGAGGCCGGGCGGATCCCGCACCCGAGCGCGAGCGCCGCCAGGATGGCCAGGTCGACCGCCGCGGCATTGAGGACCGGGAGCGCGCCCGGGCAGCCCGAGGCAGACCGGACAGACCCGGGTGTTCGCCGGCTCGCCGGCCGTGGCGGCGCACCCGCAGAACATCTTGCTGCGCGTCGCCAGCTGCGCGTGGACCTCGAGGCCGATGACCGGCTCCCACTGCATCGGCCGTATGGTAGCAGGGTACAATTGGCTGCCGGGTAAACGATCGGCCCCGGGAATCGTAGTTCGTAGCAGAACGAGCGAAACCGGTCACCGGCAGGGGAGGCAGGCACGGACCGCATGGGTGAGTCAGAACCGCGAGAGGGCGCGACTGACGCCGCCCTGGGACCTGGCGTGAGCCAGGCCGGGGCCGGTGTGTCGGTCAGGCTGCCACCCCTGCCCAAACCGGACCAGACTCCCGCCTCGCGGCCGAGGTCAAGGCGCTCGTCGAGAACGGCGACCTGGCGGAGGCCCGCGACCGTTTCGACGTGCTCGTGTCTCCGGCAGCAGCGCCGCGCCTCGCGCATTGCCTACCACGTGCTGCGCGACGCGGCCGACGCCGACGAGGCGGTCCAGGACGCGTTCGTGAAGGTGTTCAGGCACATCGCGTCGTTCCGCGAGGACCTGCCGTTCGAGGTCTGGTTCACGCGGATCCTGATCAACGGGTGCCTGGACCGCCAGAAGTCGCGCCGTCGCCGTTCGCGGTGGATGCTGCCGGCGCCGTCGAGACCGAGCATGGCGAGCGCGACCGGGTGGCAGCGCGCGCTGGTCGTCCGCCCCGTCGCCCGAGGAGCGCCTGCTCCTGCGCGAGCGGCGAGCGCAGATCGCCGCCGCCGTCGGGCGACTGCCGGACCGGCAGCGGGCGATCTTCCTGCTGTGCCACTACGAGGGCTGCGCCTCGAAGGAAGTCGGCACGATGATCGGGCTGAACGAATCGACCGTGCGCGTGCACCTGTTCCGCGCCGTTCGCAAGCTGCGCTCGACTGCTCGGAGGCAAGCTGTGAAAGCCACTGGATCGCCAGCATCCCACCGACGAACGGCTGCTGGAGCTGTACTTCGAGGACGGGGTCCGTCCGCGAGGGGAATGGAGGGTCCGACCGGCAGCACCTCCACGGGTGCGAGGCGTGCACCTGGCGGTACACGGCGCTGAGCGCCCCTCGCAGCAGCTGCGCGCAAGACGCCTCGAGCGAGGCCGACGAGGTGTTCACGCCCGGCGCGCCTGGCCGCCCAGCGCGCGGCCATCCGTCACCGGCTCGAAGAAGGCACGGGCAGCCCGCGCGTCGTCGCGTTCCCCGGCGGCCAGCCGGCCCGCCCGCGCCTGGTGCACCGCCCTGCTACCCGGTGGATGGCTGCCGCCGCGGCCGCGGGGCTGCTGATCGGGGTCGCGTCCGGGCGCCTGGTGCACTTCGGCAACAACACACCCGCCGCCCCGGCCACCGGCGTCGCGCGGTCAGCCGAACCGACCCGCTTGGCAGCCGAGCGCGTGGGGCCCGCCATCTCCACGCTCACTGCTTCGGCCGAGCCGGGCATGGTCGAGATGAACGTCCTCTACGGCCTCGATTTCGCGGTCAGCCGTCCCCACGTGGCCGAGCTCACCGCCCTCGACGAGCTGACTCCCCACCCCCGCGAAGTGCTGATGGCGTCGACGAGGTAGGTCGGTCCAGGCGTCCGCGAAGTCGCGAGGTCCACGAAGTCGAAGTCACGGGGTCGGGCGGTCCGAAGTCCGTCCTCGCCCGCCTTATAATGGAAGTCTGCGCTGACAACGAGGCGGCCCGCGGGGGCCCCGGTGTGCGGGTGTGAATGGCCGAGCTGATCTTTCGGAAGGGGCTTGGGCTGAA
This sequence comes from uncultured Acidobacteriota bacterium, assembly GCA_963813585.1. Lineage (GTDB taxonomy): Bacteria > Acidobacteriota > Vicinamibacteria > Vicinamibacterales > Fen-181 > JARKSS01. Next base: position 2,729,469 of record CAWEZL010000001.1, on the reverse strand, counting down.
GGACGCGGTGGCCGGGGCGCTGACGGCCGACTACCACAGTGGTCTCGTCGAGTCGGTCAAGGCGGCCGACTTCCGGCACGTGGCCGGCCGCGCTGACCGTCCACCTGGCCCGCGAGTTCGGCTTCTGCTACGGCGTCGATCGCGCCGTGGACTACGCCTACCAGGCGCGGCACAGGTTCCCGGACCAGACGGTCTACCTGACCGGCGAGATCATCCACAACCCGCACGTCAACGACCAGCTGCGGGCGCTCGGCATCCGCTTCCTCTCGGATCCGGGCGAGGACGCGGCGCGCGCTCGGGCCCGGCGACGTCGTGATCCTGCCCGGCGTTCGGCGTCACCGTCGCGATGCTCGAGCAGTTGCAGGGGCAGGGCTGCACGCTGGTGGACACGACCTGCGGGTCGGTCCTGAACGTCTGGAAGAACGTCCGGCGCTACGCGCAGGACGGCTTCACGTCGATCATCCACGGGAAGGTGCAAGCACGAGGAGACGCGGGCCACGGCGTCGCAGGCGCTGCAGTATCCGCGGCGGCCGCTACCTCGTCGTGCTCGACCGGGCCGAGACGCGACCTGGTCTGCGACTACATCCGCGGACGGCGGCGACCGCGAGGCCTTCCTGGCGGCGCTTCGGCCCGGCGGCCTCCGCGGGGTTCGATCCGGACCGCGATCTCGGCCGCATCGGCCTCGCCAACCAGACGACGATGCTGATGTCCGAATCGCTGGAGATCGCCGGGATGCTGCGCGACGGCGATGCGCCGACCGCTACGGCGAGGCGGAGCTCGCCGTCGCGGTTCCGGGCCTTCGAGACGATCTGCAGCGCGACGCAGGACCGGCAGGACGCGGTCATCGAGCTGCTCGACCAGCAGCGCGCTCGACCTGATGGTCGTCATCGGCGGCTACAACAGCAGCAACACCTGCAACCTGGCCCGCATCTGCGCCGCGCGCCTGCCCACCTACCACATCGCCGGGCGTGGACGCGCTCGTGTCGGCCGACGCCGATCCGGCACCGCCGCATCGACGGCACCGAGGTGGTGGACCCGGGCTGGCTGCCGCCGGGCGGCCCCTCGCCGTCGGGATCACCGCCGGCGCCTCGACCCCGAACAACATCGTCGGCCAGGTGATCGAGCGGCTCGGCGGCCCTCGCCAACGCGCAGGCGTAAACGTCTCTCTCCTGCCGGTCGTAATTGGCTCCGAGGTGTGAAGGTGTCTCTTACTGTGTCCAAACGCGGTGTGGCGATCCTGGCGCTGCTGGGCTGGGTGTCGGCGGGCGGAGCGGTCTGGGCCCAGGGCCGGGCGCCCTGGTGGAAGGACGAGAAGTCGAAGGCCGAGCTCAGGCTGAGCGAGGAACAGGCCTCTCGGATCGACGCCATCTTCAAGGAATCCTGGGAGCGGATGAAGGCGAGCTACGAGGAGCTGGGCCGGCGCGAGGAACAGCTCTCCGCCCTGGTCAGCGGGCCCGACACCACCGAGACCGACGTCGTCCGCCAGGTGGAACAGGTCGAGGCGGTGCGCGGCGAGCTGAACAAGGTGCGCACCGTGATGCTCTATCGGATGCACCGGATCCTCAACCCGGAGCAGCGGCTCAAGTTGGACGAGATACGCGGCGCGCGCGAGCGCGAGCGCGAGCGGACGCGGCGGGGGCCCGAACCGCGGTAGCGGGCGCGGACGTTTTGAATCCGTGTCGTGGAGGCAACGTGAAGAAGGCGTTCAGACAATTCAGCACGCTCGCGGCCGGCCTGGCGCTGGCAGCGGTGACGGCCTCGCCGGCCCGCGGCCAGGAGGTCTCGGACGAGAAGGTGCGCAGTCTGCTGGCAGAGGCCCGGGCGCACGTCCAGGGCCAGGCGCCCGCCGTTCCCGGGCAGCAGGCCGCGCCGGCCGACAGCCGGGCGGTCCTGAACCTCACGATGGACGAGGCGGTGGCCAGGGCACTCGACCACAACCTCGACCTGAGCGTCGCGCGGCTCACCCCGCAGCTGCAGGACCTGGCGCTGCGTCAGACGCGGGCGGCCTACACCCCGACGCTGGCCAACACGACGTTCGGCCTGCGGGGGAGCACGAGCCGATCGACCAACACGCTGTTCGGCGGCGCACTGGTGGACCAGAAGGTGCTCACCTACAACACGGGCGTGGCGCAGGTGCTCCCGTGGACGGGCGGGACGCTCAACCTGGGGTTCGCGAACAACCGCCAGGACACGACGAACCGGAACCAGACGATCAACCCGCTGTACACCACGGGGCTGACCGTCAACTTCACCCAGCCACTGCTGCGGAACCTCGCGATCGACACCACGCGCCAGGCGATTTCGACCGGCATCATCAACCGCCGCCTGGCCGACGTCACACTCCGGGGCACCACGGTCAGCACGACGGCGAGCACGCGCAACGCCTACTGGGATCTCGTCTACGCGAACCAGGCGGTCGAGGCGGCACAGCGCTCGCTCGCGCTGGCCGAGAAGCTCGTCCAGGACAACCAGGCGCGGGTCGAGATCGGCACGATGGCGCCGATCGACGTCGTGCAGGCGCAGTCCGAGGTCGCCAGCCGGCAGCTGGTGCTCGTGCAGGCGGAGGCCACGCTGCGCACCGGCGAGCTGGCGCTCAAGCGACTCCTGGTGGACAGCACCGCGGACCCGCTCTGGACCGCGAGGCTCAACCCGACCGACCGGCCGGGGGCCGACACCGGGGAGCGCGTGGATGTCGAGACGGCCCTGAAGCGGGCGCTCGGCGAGCGCACCGACATCATCCAGGCACGCGAGCAGCTGGCGATCAACGACATCTCGCTCCGGTACCTGAAGAACCAGACGCTCCCGGACGTCACCTTCAACGCGCAGTACGGCGCGACGGGCACCGGCGGCACGCAGATCGTGCGCTCGGGCGCCATCAACGGCGACATCGTGGACACCTTCCCGGGCGGCTACAGCGACGCGCTGAGCCTGCTGCGGAAGTGGACGCTGCCGGCGTGGAACGTCAACGTCACGGTCAGCTACCCGCTGGGCACCAGCGCGCAGGACATCGCGCACGCGCGCGCCCAGGTGCAGCTGAAGCAGACGCAGGCGCAGCTGCGGTCCCTCGAGCTGCGCGTGGCGACCGAGATCACGAGCGCGGCGCTGACCGTGCAGAGCAACCTGCAGCAGGTGCAGGCGGCGGCGGCGGCGCGCGAGCTGGCGCAGAAGCGCCTCGAGGCCGAGCAGAGCAAGTTCGAGGTGGGCATGTCCACCAACTACAACGTGGTCCTCGCCCAGCGCGATTTCGCCGACGCGCAGGACGCCGAGCTGCGGGCCCTGTTGAACTACCGGAAGTCGCTGGTGGAGTTCGACCGGCTGCAGCAGACGGGCGGCAGCAGCGGCGTGACCTCCGTGAGCACCTCGGCGACCGCGAGCGGCACCGGCAGCAGCAGCGGGTCGGGGCCGTCGGGCAGCTAAGGGAAACCACATTCATTCCTGTCAGGTGGGCAGCGTCGCTATGCGCAAGACACTTCGCACGATGGGGCTGATCGCCGCGGTGGCCGGCGGTCTGACGTTCAACGGCTGCGGCGGCGGGCAGGCCGGCGGCCAGGCGGGCCAGCGCGCCGGCGGCCCGGGGGGTGGCCAGGGCGGCGGGGCCGCGCTCAACATGCCGATGACCGTCGAGCTGGCTTCGACCGCCCGGGCGCCGCTCAACGAGCAGATCATGGTGGTCGGCAACCTGATCGGCGCCGCCACCGTCGAGGTGGCGCCGAAGGTGAGCGGCCGCCTGCAGTCGGTGCAGCGTCCGGCTGGGCGACCCGGTCCGCAAGGGGCAGGTCATCGCGAAGGTCGAGGACTCGGAGATCCAGGAGCAGGTGCGCCAGGCTCGAGGCCTCCTTCCAGGTGGCCGAGGCGACGATCCGCCAGCGCGAGGCCGACCTGAACCTGGCGAAGACGAATCTCGAGCGGTCGCGCAGCCTGTTCGGGCGCAACCTGGTCCCGCAGCCAGACGCTGGACGACACCGAGGCGCAGCACCAGGCCTCCCTGGCGCAGCTCGACCTGGCGCGGGCGCAGTTCGAGCAGTCGAAGGCGCGCCTCGACGAGCTGCGCATCAACCTCGCCAACACGATCATCGCCTCGCCGGTGGACGGCTTCGTCGGGAGGCGCAACCTCGACCCTGGCGCCTTCGTGTCGCAGAACGTGCCGGTCGCGTCGGTCGTGGACATCCACCTGGTGCGGCTGGTCGTGAACCTCGTCGAGAAGGACCTGCGGCGCGTGAGCGCCGGGATGCCCGCCGAGGTCGGCGTGGACGCGTTCCCCGGCGAGGTGTTCACCGGCCAAGCTGGCCCGCATCGCGCCGGTGCTCGACCCGTCGACGCGCACGGCGCAGATGGAGGTCGAGGTCATGAACCCCGACTTCCGCCTGAAGCCCGGGATGTACGCCCGCGTCCAGATCACGGTCGACCACCGCGAGCGGCGCGCTGGTCGTGCCGCGCAACGCGATCGTGGACGTCGAGGGCAAGCGCGGGGTGTTCCTCGCCGCCGACTCGCGGGCGCACTTCCGGCCAGTGGAGACGGGGCTGCAGGAGGCGGAGTTGGTCGAGGTGGTCGCGGGGCTCTCCGACGGCGAGAAGGTGGTCACGACCGGCGCCGCCGGCCTGAAGGACGGTGACACGATCGTGCTCGCGGGCCAGCCCGGCGGCGGCCGGCCCGGCCAGGGCCGCCCCGGCGGCGGCCCGCAGGGCGCGCGGCAGCCAGGCCGCCCCCGCGGCCAACCAGGCCGCCCGCTAACCGATTGGGATTGCGGATATCGGATTCGGATTGGAATGGAATTCGGGATTTCGTCTATGAGCATCCCCCGCACCGCCATCCACCGCCCGGTCACGATGTTCATGATCTGCGCGGTGATCGTCCTCCTGGGCGCGATTTCGCTCACGCGCCTGCCGATCGACCTGCTGCCCGAGATCACCTATCCGAGCATCACGATCCGCGTCGGCTACACCGGCGTCGGCCCGCTCGAGATGGAGGAGCTGTCACGCGGCCGATCGAGCAGGCGGTGTCCGCCGTGGCCGGCCTCGAGCGGATCAGCGCCACCTCGTCGGAGGGCATCGAGCAACGTCCGCCTGAACTTCGCGTGGGGCACCGACCTGAACGAGGCGGCCGACGACGTGCGGTCGCGCATCGACCGGGTGAAGGGGCGCCTGCCCGAGGAGGCCGACGTCCCGACGATCTTCAAGTTCGACTCGACGGCGATGCCGATCATGAGCATCGGCGTCGAGGGCGACTACGACCGGGTGACGCTGCGCGAGATCGCCGAGCGCGAGCTGTCGCCCCGCATGGAGCGGGTGCCGGGCGTCGCGTCGGTCACCGCCAGCGGCGGCCTGCGCCGCCAGATCCACGTGCTGCTGTCGAAGGAGAAGATCGCGGCGCTCGACCTGTCGGTCGACCGGATCATCACGCCAGCTGCAGCGCGGAGAACCAGAACACGCCGCTCGGGCTGGTGGACGAAGGCGACATGACCTACCTGCTCCGCAGCCAGGGGCAGTTCGAGAACCTCGAGCAGATCCGGAACCTGGTCGTCTTCACGCGCGACAACGTGCCCGTCTACCTGCGCGACATCGCCGAGGTGAAGGACTCCACCGAGGACGTCCGGTCGCTGATGCGCATCAACGGCCGGCCGGGCGTGCGGATGCAGGTCACCAAGCAGTCGGGCCAGAACACGGTCAAGGTGGCCGCCGGGATGCGGGCGGAGATCGACCGGATCAACGCCGTCGATGCCGGGCGCTCAAGCTGCACGATCCTCGACGACAGCTCGACCTACATCCAGCACTCGATTGCGGCCGTGCGCGAGTCGGCGCTGCTCGGCGCGATCTTCGTGATCGTCATCATCTTCGCGTTCCTGCGCAACCTGCGGTCGACGCTCATCATCGGGATCTCGATCCCGATCTCGATCATCGGCACCTTCGCGCTCCTCTTCTTCTCCGGCTACACGCTGAACACGATGACCTTCGGGGGCCTGGCGCTTGGGGTCGGGATGATCGTGGACGCCTCCATCGTCGTGCTCGAGAACTCCTTCCGGCACATGGAGGAGATGAAGAAGGACCGGTTCACGGCCGCGATCGAGGGCAGCGAGGAGGTCTGGTCGGCGATCCTCGCCTCGATCCTGACCCACATCGCGGTGTTCGTGCCGCTGCTCTTCCTCAGCGGCGTCTCGAACATCATGTTCAAGCAGCTCGCCGTCGTCGTGATGTTCTCGCTGATGATGTCGCTGTTCGTCGCGGTGACGATCGTGCCGGTGCTCTGCTCGCGGCTGCTGGTGCTGCCGACGCCCGTGAACGAGCGGCGGGGGATCACGGGACGGCTGTACAACGCGAGCGAGCGCGTGCTGACATCGATCGACGAGCACTACCGGCTGGGTCCTCGACAAAGCGCTGCACCACCGGCCGACGGTCATCGCCAGCGGGGCCGCCCTGTTCGTGGTCGCGATCCTGCTGCTGCCCACCATCCCCTTCGAGCTGATGCCCGACACCGACGAGGGCGCAGGTGACGGTGGACATCGAGATGCCGGTCGGCACCCGCATCGAGCGGACCGAGGCGGTCGTCCTCCGACTCGAGCAGATGGCGGACAAGCTGGTGCCGGAGAAGACCGTCGTCATGAGCTCGACCGGCGGCGGCTGGTTCATGGGCGGGTCCACCCACCGGGGAAATTTGACGCTCCGGCTCGTGCCGAAGGACGAGCGCTCGCGGTCGAGCGACGCAGATCGCGCAGACCCTGCGCCGCGAGCTGTCGGGCCTGCCGGGCGTCATCATCCGCGCCCGGTCGTCGGGCGGCAACCAGCAGATGACCCGGATGCTGAGCGGCGGCGGCGGCGATTCGCGCCTCTCCTTCGAGATCCGCGGATACGACCTGGAGGAGGCGCGCGACCTGGCGCAGCGGGCCAAGGCGATCCTCGACCGGACGCCCGGCGTCGCCGACGCGCGGATTGGCCGCGAGGAGGGGCGGCCCGAGCTGGCCGTCCGGGTGGACCGCCAGAAGGCGGCCCTGCTCGGCCTGCGGCTCTCCGACGTGGCCGACACGATTCAGACCAACATCCAGGGGACCACGGCCGCCTACTACCGCGAGCGCGGCTTCGAGTACCCGATCGTCGTCCGCCTGCGCCCCGAGGACCGCGAGCGGGCCGTCTCGGTGGACGACGTGCGCGTCAGCACGGCGACCGGGCAGGTCGTCCAGGCGAAGAACCTGATCGACATCGACAGCCAGCTCGGGCCGGTTCAGATCGAGCGGAAGAACCAGGAGCGGATCCTCTACATCAACGCCGAGCTCGAGACCGCGCTGAGCGAGGCGATGGATCGGGTGACCCGCCAGGTCCCCCAGATGAACGTGCCCCGGGGCTTCTCGGTCGGCTTCGGCGCCGAGGCCGAGGAGCAGGCGAAGGCGTTCAACCAGCTGCAGATGGTCCTGATCCTGGCGATCATCCTGGTCTACGCCGTCATGGCCTCGCAGTACGAGTCGCTGCGCGACCCGTTCATCATCATCTTCTCGATCCCGCTGGCCGCCATCGGCGTCGTCGCCGCCCTCAAGCTGACGTCAACGCCGTTCAGCATGCAGGCGTATATCGGAGTGATCATGCTCGCGGGCATCGTCGTCAGCAACGCGATCCTGCTGGTGGACTACACCAACACGCTCCGACGGCGCGACGGCATGAAGGTCCGTCCCGCGCTCGTCCAGGCCGGCCGCACGCGGCTGCGCCCGATCCTGATGACGACCGCGACCACCGTGCTCGGCCTCGTGCCGATGTCGCTGGGGATCGGCGAGGGATCGGAGCTGCAGGCGCCGCTGGCCCGGGTCGTGATCGGCGGCCTCCTGACCTCGACCCTGATCACGCTGGTCTTCGTGCCCGCGATGTACACGGTGTTCGAGGAGGGCTGGAAGGCGCTCTGGACCCGGTCGCACGTCGGGGAGTAGTCGAGACACGCCATGAAGAAAACGATCATCACCCTGCTGGCCATCGCGGCGATCGCCGGCACCGTGGGGGGGTATTACTACACCCGGCCCGGGCCCGAGCCGAAGGTGACGACGGCGGCCGTGACGCGGGGGGACATCACCGACAACGTAGGCGCCACCGGCACGCTCGACGCCGTCACATCGGTGACCGTCGGCTCGCAGGTGTCGGGCATCATCCAGGAACTGCACGCCGACTTCAACTCGATCGTCAGGAAGGGCCAGGTGATCGCCCGGCTCGACCCGACGATGATGCAGACGCAGATCGAGCAGGCGCGCGCCAACCTGGTGCGGGCGCAGGCCGACGTCGAGCGCCTGAGGGTGACCCTCGAGGACACGCGGGTGAAGCTCGAGCGCGCGCGCGAGCTGAGCGGCCGGAAGCTGATCACCCAGCAGGAGCTCGAGACCGCCGAGGTGAACGTGAAGTCGGCCGAGGCGCAGGTCCGGTCGTCGCAGGCCTCGCTCAGCCAGTCCGAGGCCTCGCTCCGGACCAACGAGGTGAACCTCGAGCACACCGTGATCAGCGCGCCGATCGACGGCATCGTCATCTCGCGCAACGTCGAGATCGGCCAGACCGTCGCCGCCAGCTTCAACGCCCCGACGCTCTTCATCATCGCGGCCGACCTGACCAAGATGAAGTGCACCGCGAACATCGACGAGTCGGACGTCGGGCGCATCCGGCCAGGGCAGGCCGTGACGTTCCGCGTGGACGCCTACCCCACCGAGGAGTTCGCCGGGACGGTGTCGCAGGTGCGCCTGCAGCCGATCGTGGTGCAGAACGTCGTCACCTACGGCACGGTGATCGACGTGCCCAACACCTCGCTCAAGCTGAAGCCGGGGATGACGGCCAACGTCCAGATCCAGATCGCCAAGCGGACCAACGCGCTGCGCATCTCGAACTCCACGATGCGCTTCCGCCCGAGCGCGGAGATCTTCCAGGCGCTGGGCCAGGAGGTGCCGCCCGATCTCAACCAGCCGCGCGGCGCGAGGGAGCGAATGGCCGCCTCGACCCCGCCCGCCCAGCCGCCCCCGGCGGCTCGCGCCGACGCGACGCCCGCGGCGAACGCCCCCTCGCAGGCGGCCGGCCGGCCGGCCGAGGGACCCCGGGCCCCGGGGGCCGGCGACAGACGCGACCCGAACGACCCCGAGCGCCGCGCCCGCATGATGGAGCGGCTGAAGCAGATGCCCGAGGCCGAGCGCGAGCAGTTCCTGGCCAGGCTGAAGGAGCGCGGGATCAACCTGGACGCCACCCCGGCTGGCGGGGCGGCGGCGGGCGGGCGCCAGGGACAGGGGCGCGCCGCCTCCGCGCCCTCCATGGCGACCGGCGGGGCCACGACGATCGACTCGTTGTTCGGGCCGCTGCCGACCACCACCTCGTTCGGCCGCGTCTGGCTGTGGCTCGCGGGGCCGAAGCAGCTCAAGGGCCCCATCCGGCTGCGGCTCGGGATCTCGGACGGCCAGTACACCGAGCTGCTGGAAGGCGACCTGAAGGAAGGGCAGGAGCTGGTGGCCGCCATCCAGATCGGCGACCAGGCGCAGACCCGCACGCCCACCGGCGGCTCGCCGTTGATCCAGCAGCGTGGCGGGCCGCCGATGGGCGGGCCGGGGCGGTAAGCGCGGCCGGGTGTGAGTCGGGGAACGCTATGCCCGTGATCTCGGTTCGGGACCTGGCCCGGGTGTACCAGGTGGGCGACATCGAGGTTCGCGCCCTGCGCGGCGTGAGCCTCGACGTCGAGGCCGGCGAGTTCGTCGCCGTGACCGGCCCCTCGGGCTCGGGCAAGTCCACCTTCATGCACATCCTCGGCTGCCTGGACCGCGCGACCTCGGGGCAGTACCTCCTGGACGGCAAGGACGTCTCGCGCCTGAGCCGCAACGAGCTGGCCGCGATCCGCAACCACCAGATCGGGTTCGTCTTCCAGGGGTTCAACCTGCTGTCGCGCACCTCGGCGATCGAGAACGTCGAGCTGCCGCTGCTCTACAACGGCCGCCCCTCGAAGACCTCCGAGCGCCACCGTCGCGCGACGGACGCGCTGAAGCTCGTCGGCCTCGAGGACCGCTCGCACCACTACCCGAACCAGCTGTCGGGCGGACAGCAGCAGCGCGTGGCCATCGCGCGCGCCCTGATCAACAACCCGTCGATCCTGCTCGCCGACGAGCCGACGGGGAACCTGGACACGCGCACGTCGATCGAGGTGATGGACGTCTTTCAGAAGCTGAACGCCGAGCGCGGGATCACGGTGCTCCTGATCACCCACGAGCGGGACATCGCGGAGTACGGCACGCGCGTGGTGAGCTTCCGCGACGGCCACATCGTCAGCGACGAGAAGACGGGGCGGCGGCGGGTCGCGGCCGAGGAAATGGCGGCGCTGCCGTCGGTGTCGGTCTAGTCGCGCGTGGCTTCAGCCGCGCGTCCTAGTCCTGGTCGCGCGTGGATTCAGCCGCGCGTCAGAGGGAGCGAGCGTCGTCACCGCAAGTGAGCTCCGGAGTAGCAAGGCGAGGCAGCCATGTCGATCGTGATGACGTTCCGCATTGCCCTGAAGGCGCTCAACCGCAACAAGATGCGGACGATGCTCACGATGCTGGGGATGATCATCGGCGTGGCCGCCGTGATCACCATGGTGGCCCTGGGCAACGGCGCCTCGCAGTCGATCGAGCAGCAGATCGCCTCGGCGGGGACCAACGTGATCATGGTCAACGCGGGCAACTTCACGATGGGCGGCGTGCGCCAGGGGGCCGGCGCCTCGAACACGCTGATGCCCGGGGACGCCGAGGCGATCCGCACCGACGTGCTGGGCGTGCAGTACGTCGCGGCCGGCGTGGACCAGGGCGCACAGGTCGTCGCGGGGAACCAGAACTGGTTCTCCCGGGTGCAGGGGACCGACGTCGAGCTGCCGTCGATCCGGTCGTGGGCGACCGAGAGCGGCGCGTTCTTCACGGCGGCCGACGTCGCCAGCGCCGCCAAGGTGTGCGTCATCGGCACGACGGTGCGCGACATGCTCTTCGGGGAGGGCGTCGACCCGGTCGGCCAGGTCATCCGCATCCGCAACCAGCCGTTCAAGGTCGTCGGGGTCATGGCCAGCAAGGGCCAGTCGGCGATGGGCCAGGACCAGGACGACGTCATCTTCGCGCCCTACACGACCATCCAGAAGAAGTTCCGCGGCATCACCTACATCCAGGGCATCACCGTGTCGGCGGCGTCGGCCGACAGCATCAAGAAGGTCGCCGAGGACATCACCACCCTGCTGCGCACCCGGCACAAGATCCAACCGGGCGACAGCAACGACTTCATGGTCCGCACCCTCGAGGACATCGCGGCGATGCGCACCGAGACCACGCGCACGATGACTGCCCTGCTCGCCTCGATCGCGGGCGTCTCGCTGCTGGTCGGCGGGATCGGGATCATGAACATCATGCTGGTCTCGGTCACCGAGCGGACGCGCGAGATCGGCCTGCGCCTGGCGATCGGCGCGCGCGGCCGCGACGTCCTCACCCAGTTCCTCGTCGAGGCCATCGTCATCAGCCTCCTCGGAGGCTTCATCGGCATCGGGCTGGGCTACGGGCTCTCGAGGGCACTCACCCGCTTCCTCGAGTGGCCCACCTTCATCACGCCCGACGCCGTGGCCGTGGCGTTCGGCTTCGCCGCGGCGACCGGCATCTTCTTCGGCTTCTACCCGGCGCGCAAGGCGTCGGCGCTCGATCCGATCGAGGCACTCCGGTACGAGTAAGCGTTCACCCGCAGACAGGAGGAACCATGAGGAGAGCAGCGTTCTTGACGGTGGTGCTGGCGCTGGCCGTCACAGCCCTCGCGTTCGCCCAGGCGAAGCCCGACTTCTCGGGCACCTGGACGCTGGACCCGGCCAGGAGCGAGATGGGCGCCGGCCCGGGAGGCGGTGGGCGGGGGCCGGGCGGCCCGATGACGGTGAAGCAGACCGCCACGGAGCTCTCTCGCGAGGTGAGCCGCGGCGGCCAGGCGATGACGATCACATACAAGCTGGACGGCAGCGAGAGCACCAACACGATGGGCCCGATGACGTCCAAGAGCACCGCGTCGTGGAGCGGGGACAAGCTGGTCGTCAAGACCGTGCGCGACACACCGAACGGCGCCATGGAGACGACCGAGACCTGGAGCCTCGGGACGGGCGGCAAGGAGCTGACGATCGCCAGCGTCTCGCCGCGCGGCGAGCGGAAGATGGTCTACACGAAGCAGTAGGGCCGAGGGCTGGCGAACGAAGGGCCGCTCGCTCGAGCGGCCCTTCGTTCGTACGAGGCCATCGGCGTCAAATGCCCGCTGTCAGCCGTTGAAGCAGCTCTCTCACCGTCCGTCCCGTGACGGGGTCGACCATGTCGGGCGCGACCTCGGCGAGCGGCTCGAGCACGAACCGCCGTTCGCGAAAGCGCGGGTGTGGGACCGTGAGGTGTGGTTCATCGATGCAGTGGGCGCCGTAGAGGACCAGGTCGAGGTCGATCGTCCGCGGCGCCCCCGGGAACGGTCGTTCCCGCCCCCCTTCCCGCTCGATCGCCAGCAGCGCATCCAGGAGCGCGCGGGCGCGCAGGCTCGTCAGCCCCGCCAGGGCTGCGTTCAGAAACGTCGGCTGAGCGCCGACACCGACCGGATCGGTTTCGATGAACGTCGACAGGCGAGGCTCTCGGAGGAGAAGTCCGAGGCGGCGGGCCGCCGCCTCGAGGTGGGCCCGGCGGTCCCCGACGTTGCTGCCGAGGGCCACCGCGACGCGAACGAGCCGGCTCATTCAGGCCAGCGGCTGGCGACGACGCCGCCGGAAGTCCTCGGGCCGCCGGTGCGGCGCCCCAGCAGGTCGAGCTGACCCTGCCCGGCCTGGTCGAAGAAGCGGGCCTGCTCCAGCATCTCCCCGAGCGTCAACTCGAGCATCTTCCTGTGGCGGGCGTTGCCGACGGTGGCGATGCGGGGACGCCACCGGTCGATCGCCGCGCGCAGCGCCGCGGCATCGGCACGGACCAGCTCGCGAAGCCCGGCCTCGTCGCGAGGCCTCGGCGGGGTCTCCACCTCGGGCGCGGCCGAAACCTCCCCGCCCTCGTGGAGGATCGCCTGCCTCACCCAGTCGAGGTGCTGCTCCTCGCGGGCGATCACGTACTGATAGGCGTTGTTGACATCGTAGTGAGCCGCGATGCGTGCCAGCGCGACGTGGCGGCCGTGCAGCTCCGCCTTGTCGCGGCAGAACTCCACGAGCAGCGCGAGCAACTCGACCGGCTTCACGCGCTCTGCTTTTCCTTGCAGGTCTTGCAGACGCGGGTCCACGGGATCGCCTCGAGCCTGGCCGACGCGATCGGCTCGCCGCAGTCGCGGCAGAGGCCGTAGATCCCCTTGTCGATGCGGATGAGCGCCTCGTCGATCGCCTGCAGGATCTTCGCGTCGGTCTGCTTCAGCCTGAGCTGGATGTGGACCTCGTTGTTGCCGCTCGCCTGGTCCGCCAAGTCGCCCTGCCGGCTGTTGGTCTCGCTCTGCAGCGGCTTCATCCCGCCCGTGGACAGGATCTCGTCACGCTTGCGGACCAGCGCGTCCCGGTGGTGCTGAACGTCCATGCCCGTCTCCTCAGTGGGGTCCTGAAACCGCAATCATAGCACGTATGGCACGAGCCCTTCCGGCGGTCGGAAGGGGCGCCCCTGCCGCGAAACCGCCCATCCAGGTATCCTTGTGGCCATGCGCCACACCCTCCTCGCCGCGCTGAGCGTTGCCGCCCTCGCCGCCGGGCCCCCCGGGTTCGCCCAACCCGCCTTTTCGCCGCCCGGCCTCCTCACCTCGGCCGGCCAGGGCGCCGACGCGGCGATCGTCAAGCTCGCCCTCAACACGCAGTACCAGCTCGGCGTCGAATTCAAGCCCGCGGCCGGGGCGGCCGACCTGGCCGGGAAGAAGACGGTGATCGTGGTGGTCGGAACGACGCCAGAGGCGCTCGCCGCCTCCGGCGTGGAGCTCGCCCAAGAGCTCGGCCGCGTGAAGGCGCTGCTGACCGCTGCCCGCGAGGCCGGCGTGGGCATCCTCGCGATCCACAGCGGCGGCCAGGCGCGTCGCGACAAGGCGTCCAACCAGATCATCGAACTGGTCGTTCCGCTCGCCGACTACGTCATCGTCGTCGCGGCCGGGAACGGCGACAAGGTCTTCCAGAAGCTCGCGGCGACGCGGGGCACGCCGGTCGTCCAGGTGGACCGCGTCACCGGCGTCGGCGGCGCGGTGAGCGCCGTCTACAAGCGGTAGCGCCGAGCCATGCCGCTGGTTCCGCTGCTGGCCGCACTGGGCATCCTGCTGGCGCTTGGCGCGTGCGAACGCGTCGCGCGCGACCGCTGCTGGCGGGCGGTTCCCATCCGCATCCACGTGAACGGGACGCGCGGCAAGTCCACCATCACGCGGCTGATCTGGTCGGCGCTGCGCGAGGCCGGCATCCCGGCGGTCGCCAAGACGACCGGGACCGAGCCCCGGCTGCTGCTTCCCGACGGCACCGAGCGGCCCCTCCGCCGGAGGGCGCGGGCATCCATCCGCGAGCAGTTGCAGGTGCTCCGCACCGCCCGCCGGCACCACGCGCGCGCCGTCGTCGTCGAGTGCATGGCGCTCGATCCCGAGCTGCAGTGGATCTCCGAGCACCGGATGGTGCGCGCCACCATCGGGGTCGTCTCCAACGTGAGGCCCGACCACGTCGAGATCATGGGCGACGACGACGCCAGCATCGCCGCGTGCCTCGCCAACACGATTCCGCGCGCAGGCGTGGTCGTCGCGGGTGACGCTGGCGTGGCGGCCCTGCTCGCCGAGCGCGCGCGGCAAGTGGGCTCGCGCGTGGTGTCGCCCGTGGCGGGAGAAGGCGACTGGCTGGCGGAGAACCAGCGCACGGCGCTCGCGGTAACCCGCGAGCTTGGGATTCCGGACGAGGTCTCGACCCGAGGCTTCGCCGCGGTCCCGCACGATCCCGGCGCGGTCCGGTCCGGCCACCTCGATGGCGGGGACGCGCGCGGCCGATGGATCGACGCCACGGCCGCCAACGACCCGGTGTCCCTCGAACGACTCGTGCCGGCGCGCGCCGGCTGGCGGCCGGTCGTCGCCGTATACAACCACCGGGACGACCGCGGCCCCCGCCTGGGGACGTTCCTGCAGCACGCCGGCATCGTGGCGGACGCCGAAACGCTCGTGGTCACCGGGTCGCGCCCTGCGTTCACGCTGTGGCGGCGGGCGCGACTCCGTCGGCGCGGCCGGCGGACGCTCTTCGTCCCGCCCGCCCGGCTTCCGGGCTGGCTGGCCCGTCACGTGTCCTCGGCCGACCTGGTCTTTTGCGGCAACACCCGCGGCCTCGACGTGAGCCGCGTGCTCCGGGAGGCAGAACGCCGTGGTTGAACTCGCACTCGGCCTCGGCATCGCCGTCAGCCTGATCATCTCGGAGGCGTTCGGCCTCGCCTCGGCGGGTCTCGTCGTTCCCGGCTACCTCGCTCTGTACCTCGATCGCCCGGCGCGGCTCGTCGCGACGATCCTGGTGGCGCTCCTCACCTGGGCCCTCGTCCGGTTCGGCCTCTCCCAGCTCGTGGTGCTGTACGGGCGGCGGCGTTTCGGCATCACCATCCTGGCAGGCTTCGTCTTGAACCTGGCGTTCGCGCGGTGCGTGCCCCTGCTGCCGCTGGAGACCGCGGAGCTGCGGGCGATCGGCTTCATCGTGCCCGGCCTCGTGGCCAACACGGCGCTCGCGCAGGGTCCGTGGGTGACCCTCGGCATGACCTTCCTCGCGGCCGCGTGCGTGCGTCTCCTCCTGGTGTTGCTGGCGTATGCCTGACCCACCGCTGTTCCGCCCGCGAGTCGGGTACTCGAGAATCGACGCGAATCGCCTCGCGACGATCGGGCTGGCGGCGTGCCTCGCACTGGCCGCGGTGCCGCTGGTCACTCCCCTGCCCGTCCGGGGGCCATCCGCATTTCTGGCCGCCGGCACGAGGGTCCCCGACCTCCCGGCGCGAGCGGACCGCGCCGAATCCGCGATGCGGCAGGCCCGCGACCTGCTTCGGCGGGAGAAGGCCGCCGAGCTCGGCGGCCGCGGGGAAACCGACTCGAGCGGCCTCGTCGGGCAGGAGTTGACGCCGCTGGTGACCACGATGGGGAGCCTCGAGGCAAAACGGCTCTCCACGAACCCGGCGTGGGCACGCGCATTGACCAGCCGCCTCGCGGCGGAAGGCATCGGGCCGGGAAGCCTCGTTGCGGCATCGCTGTCGGGTTCGTTCCCGGGGCTGAATGTCGCTCTCGCGGCCGCCTGCGACGCGCTCGACGCCCGGCTGCTCGCGGTCTCGTCGGTGACCGCGTCGACCTGGGGCGCCAACGAACCCGGGTTCACCTGGCCGGAGATGGAAGCCCGGCTCGTGCGGGCCGGGGTCATTCGCCGGGCGAGCATCGCCGTCACCGCGGGTGGCGCGGCCGATCG
This sequence comes from uncultured Acidobacteriota bacterium, assembly GCA_963813585.1. Lineage (GTDB taxonomy): Bacteria > Acidobacteriota > Vicinamibacteria > Vicinamibacterales > Fen-181 > JARKSS01. The sequence continues at coordinate 2,713,106 of CAWEZL010000001.1, read as the reverse complement.
CGCGCGGGATCTGCCGGACGAGGATCGAGCGCTCGCGGAGCGCATTCGCGACGCCGCGGCCGAGCGACTGGGAGTCCCGGCGCTGAGGCCGGAGAGTTTCGAGGAGGCGGTGGCCATGCGGCTGCGTGCCTATCGGCGCGCGGCGGCCGGCGCGCCGATCGCCCTGTATGCGAACGTCGGCGGGGCCGAGGCCAGCATGGGGCGGTCGGCGGCAATCCTCGGCGTTGGAGCGGGAGTGGTCGATGGCGCGCCGCTGCGGCGGGCAAGGGGTGGCGGGGTCACCGCTTCGTTTGCGTCCGACCGCGTGCCGATCCTGATGCTCCTGAACGTCCGGGAACTGGCGCTGCGTTGGGGGGTCGGACTGTAGACGAGAAGCGGAGCCCGAGAAACACGGGGCGGGCCCGATGGCCCGCCCGTCGCTCGCCGCGATCTATCGAAAACGCCGGGCGGTGGCGGGTCGCCACCACCGCCGGGCGGCCACGAGCGCCAGCCTCAGCGACGGCTGGCAACGCCCGTCGAACCGCTGCTTCAGCTACCGGGACGTGCCCGGCGCTCGACGACGAAGAGCTCTATTCGCTCTTCAACGCCGCACGGTGGAAGCCGTCGAGGTGCGTGCGGAACTCGCCGAGCTTCGTCACGAGGCCCGCCGGAGCCGAGCTGCTGCCCTGGCTGCCCGACGCGCTGCCGCTCGTGCTGCCGGTCGTGCTGCCGGTCGTGCTGCCGGTCGTTTCGCCGATCGACGAGCCCGAGGTGCCCGAAGTACCGCTGATGGACTTCGGCACGTTCAGCCGGTCGAGCGTCTGGTTTAGCTGTGTGTAGTAGGTCATCCACGACTGCGACCCGCTCTGGCTGGTCGAGCCCGTGGTCCCGCTGCCGGTTTGGCCGCTGGTGCTGCCGGCCGTGCCGCTGGTGCTGCCGGCCGTGCCGCTGGTGCTGCCGGTCGTGCCGCTGGCGCTGCTGCCCTGCGACCGCTCCCACGCCTGCTCGAGCGACTGGAAGTCGCGGCGCAGTTCACGCAGGCTGGCGACGTAGCCCGCCGAACCGGACGTGGCCGACTGCCCGGTGCCCGCCGTCGAGCCGGAGCCGCTCATGGAGGAGCCGGCGGATGACGAGCTGCTCTCCCCTTCACCGTACGTGCGCCAGACCTCGTCCAGCACCCGCTTCGCCTGCTGCAGGTGATAACTCGGGCTTTGGTTCTGGCTCGACATCGACTGCTGGGCGCTCGAGGACGACTGTCCCGCTGCGCTGCTCTGGGCCGTCGGCGTGGTCTGAAGGGCCATGAGGCCCACGGCTGCCAGGCCAGCCGCGAAAAGACGCGTTCGTGACACCATCGGTCATTTCCTCCTGTGTTGCGTTCCAAGCCCGGCCACCAGGAAAACCACCCGTGCCGGGCCTCTCACGTTCCAATTTGCCCACTGGCCGGGGGAGCAAGGGGGGTGCCACGGCGAGCTCGAGCGGGTGGCACCCGCCAAACCGTTGACGGGCAAGCGTCGGCGGGCCGTGCCCCGGAAGGCCCTGCAACGTGGTATTGCAGATCGCGGGGGTCGGTTCACGGTCGGGAACGCGCGTTATATACTCTCCGCCGTGCCTGCCCAGCCATTGGCGGCGACGATGGCGCGCGCGTCGGCGGCGCTGCAGCGCGGCCGCGCCGCCGAAGCGATCGAGTGGCTCTCGCAGGGCACCGCGCTGCCCGGGCTTCGGCGCGAGGACGAGCTCGACATCCGGTGTGGACTGGCAGAGGCGCACCTGCAGCGCGACGACGTGCAGCAGGCTGCCGCGGTGCTGGGACGCGCGCCGGACGTGCTGCGCGAGCGCATCCCGCCTTCGACCCTGTCGGCCCTCTGGCGGCTGCACGGTCGCCTCGCGGCGGTGCGCGGGGACCAGTCGCGCGCGATCGGCTTGCTCGGCCGCGCGCTGAAGCAGGCGGAGCTGGCGCTCGACTCGCGGGCCATCGGCCTCGCCCACTACGAGCTCGCCGTCTGCTATCGCCAGCTCGGTGACCCCGCCATCGTCCGCGAGGAGATCGCCAAGGCCATCCCGGCACTGCACGCGGCGGGCGATCGACGGCACGTGGCCCTGGCGCACTCGCTGGCCGGCATCAGCTTCGCGCAGTCGGGACGCAGCGACGAGGCCATGGCGGCACTCCGGCAGGCCGAACAGCTCGCCGCCGGCGCCCAGGCCGAGGACGTGCTCGCGCTGGTGTGCGGCAACCAGGCCAACGTCGAGTTGATCCGCCACCGCCACGAACCGGCGCTGGCCCTGGCCGAGCGCGCGGTGGCGCTGCACGAACATGCCGGCTCGCGGCACGGACTCGCGGTCGCGCTCGCCACGCTCGGGCAGATCTGCGTCCGCCTGGGCGACCTCGTGCGCGCCGAGCAGGCGCTGCGGCGGGCGCTCGAGGTCAAGACGCCCGTCCAGGCGCACGAAACGACTGGCGCCGTCTACGACACCCTCGCGCAGATCCACTTGATCCGGGGAGAGTACGACGAGGCCGACGTGTGGCTCGCGCGCGCCGGCGAGGCTTACGGCCCGTACGGCGAGCAGGCGAGCCACTGGTACGACTGGTCGCTCCGCCTGCTCGCCGCGCGGCTGGCCCTGCGCCGCGGCGATCGCGCCGGCGCGCTGCAGCGCGCGTCCGATCTCGCGGAGACGCCGGGCGTGCCGCCCGCCGACCTCATGCAGGCCGAACTGCTCGCCTGCGAGGCCCTGCTCGCCGAGCGCCGGCTCGACGAGGCCGAGCGACGGCTCGCCGTGGTCGCGGCCCGGCTCGACCCCCGCCTGATGCCGGGCGTGTGGGGCGAGTACCTGCGGCTGCGCGCGGGGGTTCACCTGCACCGCGGCCAGACCACCGACGCCTACCACGACCTCGCGCAGAGCGCGAGCGTCTTCGATCTCCTCGGCGAGCGCTACCAGGGGGCGCTGAGCCGCCTGGCGCTCGCGCGACTGGTCTCGCGGGTCGGCGCCCGCTCGGCAGCCGAACGGCAGCTGGGCGAGGCGCTCGCCGTGTTCGAGGCCCTCGGCGCCGCGCCGGACCTCGCGGCCGCCCGCTCCGAGGCGGCACCCAGGCCGGTGACGACGACCGGCGAGTACCTGGCCGCGCCCGGGGAAGCCGACGACGTGATCGTGCGGCGCCTGGTGGACGCCGCCGTGATGGCGGACCTGCTGGCGCTCGAGACGGCGTCGGCGCTGCTCGAGGCGGCAGGCGCCGACTGCGTGGCGGTCTTCCTGCAGTCGCCCAGCCGCGAGGTCCGCGTGGTGGCCAGCGCGGGGTGTGATGCCGACGCCGCCCTCGCCCTGGCGCGATCGGTGGGGCGCGGCGCGGCGTACGGCAGCGGCGAGATGCGCACCGAGTCGCTGGGGCACCAGGGCGACGACCTGCGGCTGGGAGTGGTGGCCTCCTCCCGCGCGATCGGGGCCACCACCGCGCGGCGCCTCCGGATGATTGCCGCCGTCGCCCGCCAGGGGTTCGAGCTGTGCGGCAGCCGCGACCGGGCGGCGCAACCCGCCGAGCGCGCGGCGCTGCGGTCGCTCGACACGATCCTGCCGGGCTTCGTCTGCGCGAGCGCCGCGATGGCGCGCGTCGTCGAACAGATCCAGCGGCTGCAGGGCAACGACCTCACCGTGCTGATCACGGGCGAGAGCGGGACGGGCAAGGAGCTGGTCGCGCGGGCGATGCACGCGGGCTCGCTGCGCAGCGGCGGGATGTTCCTGCCGTACAACTGCACGACCACGACCCGCGAGCTGGCCGACAGCCAGTTGTTCGGCCATCGCCGCGGCGCCTTCACCGGCGCGGTCAACGACCAGGCGGGACTGATCCGTTCGGCGGCGGGCGGCACGCTGTTCCTCGACGAGATCGGCGACCTGCCCCTGGAGGTGCAGCCCAAGCTGCTGCGGTTCCTCGAGCAGGCCGAGGTGCTGCCAATCGGCGAGACACGCCCGCAGCGGGTGGACGTGCGCGTGGTCGCGGCGACCAACGCCGACCTCGAACAGCGCGTCGCCGAGGGGAAGTTCCGCGAGGACCTCTACTACCGCCTCACCGTGCTCCGCATCCACGTCCCGCCGCTGCGCGACCGGCGCGAGGAGATCCCGCACCTTTGCGCGCTCTTCCTGCGCGAAGCCTGCGAGCGGCTCGACAAGCCCGACGTGCAGTTGAGCCGCGACGCGCTCGACCTGTTCTCGCAGCACTGGTGGCCGGGCAACGTGCGGCAGTTGCGCAACGAGATCCAGCGCGCCGTCGCCCTCGGCACGGCGGGGGGCGTCGTCGGCATCGAGCACCTCTCCCCCGGCTTCTCCGCGCTGCGAGAGGAGGTGCGGGGCGCGCCCGGCCTTCCCGTCATCCGCGCGGACGTCACCCTGGCCGCCGCGGTCGACGACCTCGAGCGATCGCTCATCCGGAGCGCCCTGGACCGCAGCGACGGCAACATCTCGGAGGCGGCGCGGGTGCTCGGCCTCACCCGGCGCGGCCTGTACCTCAAGATGAGACGCCTGGGCCTCGAAGGGGCGGCGACCTGATCACTAGGTAGCCAGTTACGGGCGTAGTTGGATACGTAGTATCCAGGCCCGGCAGCGCGCGAAAAACCACCTCCTCGGCTAAACCCTTTATATTCAGGAAGATTCGACGATTGGCCGGGACCGGCCAATCGTCTGGCCGGCTGGACCGCGAGTTGTAGTAGCAGCGGGCAGCGGACACTGGACGGGGCGAGAGCTGGGAGCCATGAACACCACAGAGACGATGGGCGGTCGCAGCGGACTTCGGGGGGAGCAGCGGGCCCACGTCCGCGTGGACGTCGAGGCGGCCGGGCGTCTGGTCTGGAGGGACGCGCGCGGCACCACCCGGTTCAACAGCGTGGTCATTCGCGACGTCAGCGAGACGGGCGCCTACGTCGAGAGCGTGAGCGGCACACCGATTCCCCTGTATCGCCTCGTCTCGCTGCAGGCCGAGCCGACGCCCTCGTCCGCAGCGCTGCCGTCGTTCCTGCGCCAGGGAAAGGTGCTGTCGGCGGTGTATCGCGTCGGCCCCACACGGCCGTCCAGCGGGGCGCCGGAGGGGTACGGCCTTCGGCTGCTCGTCGAGCCGCGCCGACGCCCGATGCCCGCGCCGCTCCCGCTCCCCGCCCTGGCCGTCTTCGCCGAAGCCACCGCGTAGCAGGGGCCGGCGTCCCTGCCGGTCACCCGGATCGAACCTACTTCACCATCTTCGCCAGCTCTCCGATCCCGCGCGCGACGTCCCGTCCCAGCTGCACGCGCAGCAGGCGGCGCCCCCGTTCCCGCAGCGCGGCTGCGTCGCCGGCCGCCTGGGCCCTCAGCAGTTCGCCGAACGTGAAGTCGAGGTCCGGCACCGGCACGTCGTCGGCGGGCTCGTCGATGAGCTGCAGGAACAGCCCGGTGTTCGGGCCGCCCTTGTGCAACTGCCCCGTCGAGTGCAGGAAGCGCGGCCCGTAGCCGAGCGTCGTCGCGAGGCCCGTGCGGGCGCCGAGTGCCTGCCGCAACCCCTGCAGCGCCGCGGTGATCTCAGTCCCCGGTGCGAGGAACGCCTGGAGCGCGACGTAGTCGCCGGGACGCCCGGAGGCCAGCCACTCGCCGAGGGCCGGACCAGCCCCGGCCACGGGGCACGGCTGCAGCGCCGCCCCGGCGATCGCGTCGGGCGTCGGCCATCGCCCGCCGCGCCATGTCCTTGGCCAGCTGCACGTCCGGCTGGTCGAAGGGCTGGATGCCGAGGACGGCGCCGGCGGCCGCAACGGCCAGCTCCCAGCGGAAGAACTCCTGCCCGAGGTCTGCGGGCTGTCGAGCATCATCCTGATGACCGGGTGTCCGGCGGCTTCGAGGGCGGCCAGCCGCTCGCGGCCGGCCGCGCCGCCGGCGCGGGTCTGGATCGCCACGAAGACGCGGTCGTGGCCGTAGCGTTCGACCGGCAGGGCCGGCTCGTCGGCGATCGGGACGATTCCCGTTGCCGTTCTTCCCCGTGCTCTCCGCGATCAGCTGCTCGAGCCACGCCGGCAGCGCGCCGAAGGGCGGGATCGACCACGAAGGTCAGCTTGTCGCGCCCCGCCCGCGCCAGCTCGCCGATCGCGGCGCCGAGCGGCAGCGCCGGGTTCGCCGACTCGGGCGTGCCCCGCCACGCAGACGTCGCTCATCCACGCGCGCGTCCTCGAGCAGGGCGCCAACGTCCACGCCGATCAGCGCGGCGGGCACGAGGCCGAAGACGGCTGAGCGCCGAGTAGCGGCCGCCGACGTCCGGCGACCCGTGGAAGACGTGGCGGAAACCGCGTTCGCGCGCCAGCTGTCTCGAGCGACGTGCCGGGATCGGTGATCGCGACGAACCGTGCCCAGGCCGGCCGGTCGGCGCCGCCCACTTCCAGAAGTAGTGGAAGAAGGAGTTGGTCTCGACTGGTCGTGCCCGACTTGCTCGACACGCACGAACAGGGCCTTCCCCGCCTGCACGCGGCCGGCGACGGCGCGCACGGCCAGCCGGGTGCGTGCTGTCGAGGACGATCAGCGTCGGGATAGCCGGCGTGCCGGCCGAACGGTCGCCTGGAATCACTTCGGGCGCGAGGCTCGACCCGCCCATCCCGAGCAGGACGACGTGCTCGATCTCCTCGTGCCGGACCTCGGCGGCCAGGGCGGCGAGCTCCGCCGCGTGCGCGCCCATTTCCTGCGGGAGCGTGAGCCAGCCGAGGCGGTCCGTCAGCTCCGGCACGGGCACGGGCGACCAGACGGTGTGGTCCTTCGCCCAGATGCGCCGAGGCAGGCCCGCCTGCTCCCAGGCAGCGAGGCGCGCCTCGACGGCCGCGCCGGCCGCGCCCAGCGCCAGCTCCTGGCGGCAGACGCGGTCGACGAGCAACTGGCGCGCTTGGCGCGGAGGGCGGCGATCAGGTCGTCGTACGACTGCGCGAACGAGGCGACGCCGTCGCGCTGCAGCCGTTCGGTGATCTCGTCGAGGTCGATCCCGAGCCGCCGCAGGTCGTCGAGCGCCTGCCGCGCCGCGCCGGCCGCCTCGGCGGCGGTCGCGCCCCGCACCTCGCCGTGGTCGCGGAACGCGTCGAGCGTGGCGGGCGGCATGGTGTTGACGGTGTCGGGCGCGACCAGCTCCTCGACGTAGATCACGTCGCGGTAGTCCGGGTTCTTCGTGCTCGTGCTCGCCCACAACGGCCGCTGCGGCCGCGCGCCGCGCGCGCGCAGCGGCGCGAACGTCTCGCCGTCGAAGATCTCGCGGAAGCGCCGGTAGACGAGCCGGCTGTTCGCGATGGCCGCCCGCCCGCGCAGGGCCAGCGCCTCGGGCGTCCCGAGGTCCCCCAGCGCCTTGTCCACGACGCGTGTCCACGCGGCTCACGAAGAACGAGGCGACCGACGCGACGCGCGACGGGTCGGGGCAGCGCGCGAGGCCGCGCAGGTAGGCCTGCGCCACCTGCTCGTAGTGCTCGAGCGAGAACATCAGCGTGACGTTGACGTTGACGCCGTCGGCGATCAGCTCCTCGATCGCGGGGATGCCGGCGGGGGTCGCGGGCACCTTGATCATCACGTTCGGCCGGCCGATCGCGCTCCACAGCCGCCGCGCCTGCGCGATCGTCCGGGCGGTGTCGTCGGCCAGCGACGGCGGGCACCTCGAAGCTGACGAACCCGTCGGCGCCCCCCGTCCGGTCGAACACCGGCCGCAGCACGTCGCACGCCGCCCGGATGTCGTCGAGCGCGAGCCGCCTCGAACAGCTCGTGCGGTGCCGATCCCCGGCTCCTCGGCGAGGACGCGCCGGATCTGGGCGTCGTAGTCGGTGCTGCCGCCGATCGCCTTCTCGAAGATCGTGGGGTTGCTGGTCACGCCGGCGACGCCGTCCTCGCGCGACCAGCCGGTCGAGCTCGCCGCTGTCGAGCAGCGCCCTGCGGATGAAGTCGATCCAGACCGACTGGCCGGCGCGGGCCAGTTCGAGCAAGCGGTTCACAGGCGTCTCTCCTGTCGGTTGGGGTCGCGAACCTTCGCGCTCCCGGCGGAAAGGATTCGCGCCGGAGCCGTGGACGATCTAATATTAGTAGGTTGCGCAGCGCGGGGCACGCCGAACTCGGTGGGGCCCTCGTCATCCACCTTCATCATCTCGAGCTTGATACGAGCGCCGCAGCCGGGCCGCTGCGCGCCCCCGGTACTGCACGCGGTTAACGCCGACCAGCCGGGCCTGCCGGATTTCCGGCGCTTGAACTGCGGCATCCACCGGGGATCCGGGAAATCCACGCGATTCCGTCGTCCCCGGCGTCAGCACGAACGTTGCTGTGGCCTCTCGAGGTCGATTTCCCGCACCTCAACCCGACCAGTCCCGGCCCACCCGGTCACCTAGCGGAGAAAGCACTCATATGACACGTCCTCGCATCACGATCGACGGCAACGAGGCCGCCGCCTCGGTCGCCCACCGGACGAACGAGGTCATCGCCATCTACCCGATCACCCCCTCGTCCAACATGGGCGAGTGGGCGGACGAGTGGTCGGCGAAGGGCAGGAAGAACATCTGGGGCACCGTCCCGCAGGTGACCGAGATGCAGTCGGAGGCCGGCGCCGCCGGCGCCGTCCACGGCGCGCTGCAGGCCGGCGCGCTGACGACGACCTTCACGGCGTCGCAGGGCCTGCTGCTGATGATCCCCAACATGTACAAGATCGCGGGCGAGCTGACCTCGTTCTGCATGCACGTGTCGGCGCGCACGGTGGCGACGCACGCGCTGTCGATCTTCGGCGACCACTCCGACGTCATGGCCTGCCGCCAGACCGGCTTCGCGATGCTCGCCTCCGGCTCGGTCCAGGAGGCGCACGACTTCGCCGCGATCGGCCAGCGCGGCCACGCTGCGCGTCGCGCGTGCCGTTCCTGCACTTCTTCGACGGCTTCCGCACCTCGCACGAGGTGGCGAAGATCGAGGAGCTGACCGACGACGATCTGCGCGCAGATGATGACGACCGAGCTGGTCGCGGCGCACCGCGCGCCGCGCGCTCACGCCCGACCGCCCGGTGCTGCGCGGCACGGCGCAGAACCCCGACGTCTTCTTCCAGGCGCGCGAGGCGTGCAACCCGTTCTACGTGGCGACGCCCGGGCATCGTGCAGGAGACGATGGACGAGTTCGGCGAAGCTGACCGGCCGCCAGTACCGCCTGTTCGACTACGTCGGCCACCCCGAGGCCGAGCGCGTCATCGTCATGATGGGCTCGGGCGCCGAGGTGGCGCACGAGACCGTCGAGTGGGTGGTCGCGCAGCGGCGAGAAGGTCGGCGTGCTCAAGGTCCGCCTCTACCGGCCGTTCTCGGTCGAGCACTTCCTCGCGGCGCTGCCCGCCGACCGTCCGGCGCATCGCGGTGCTCGACCGCACCAAGGAGCCGGGCGCGGTCGGCGAGCCGCTCTACCTGGACGTGGTCGCCGCGCTGCGCCGAGGCGACAGGTCAACGGCGCCGCGCGGCCCGTCGAGCCGCGCGTCATCGGCGGCCGCTACGGCCTCTCGTCGAAGGAGTTCACGCCCGGCGATGGTCAAGGCGGTCTTCGACGAGCTGGCCGCGGCGACAGCCCGAAGCCGCACTTCACCGTCGGCATCGTCGACGACGTGACGCACCTGTCGCTGCCGGTCGACGCCGACTTCGACATCGAGCCCGACGACGTGGTGCGGGCGGTGTTCTTCGGCCTCGGCGCCGACGGCACGGTCGGCGCCAACAAGAACTCGATCAAGATCATCGGCGAGGAGACCGACAACTACGGCAAGGCTACTTCGTCTACGACTCGAAGAAGTCGGGCGCGATCACCATCTCGCACCTGCGCTTCGGCCCGCGGCCGATCCGCTCGCCGTACCTGGTCAGGAAGGCCAACTTCGTCGCCTGCCACCAGTTCGTCTTCCTCGACAAGTACGACGTGCTGGAGTACGCCGGGCCCGGCGCGGTGTTCCTGCTCAACGCCCCGCTGCCGGCCGACCAGGTCTGGGACGACCTGCCGCGCGAGGTGCAGGAGCAGATCATCGACAAGAAGCTCCAGTTCTACGTGATCGACGCCTACGAGGTGGCCAAGGCCACCGGCATGGGCGCGCGCATCAACACGATCATGCAGACCTGCTTCTTCGCGATCTCCGGCGTGCTGCCGCGCGAGGAGGCGATCGCGCAGATCAAGAAGGCGATCAAGAAGACCTACGGCAAGCGCGGCGAGGACGTCGTGCAGAAGAACTTCGCCGCCGTCGACGCAGACGCTGGCCCACCTGCACGAGGTGAAGGTGCCCGGCGGCGGTCACCGCCGACGCGCGGCGCCGGCCGCCGATCGTGTCGCGCCGAGGCGCCCGACTTCGTGCAGCGCGTCACCGCGGTGATGATGGCCAACAAGGGCGACCTGCTGCCGGTGAGCGCGTTCCCGGTCGACGGCACCTGGCCGACCGGCACGGCGCAGTGGGAGAAGCGCAACATCGCGCTCGAGATCCCGGTGTGGGACCCGAAGATCTGCATCCAGTGCAACAAGTGCGCGATGGTCTGCCCGCACGCGGCCATCCGCGCCAAGGTGTACGACCCGGACCTGCCTCAAGGACGCGCCCGGGACCTTCAAGTCGATGGACTTCAAGGGCGGCGAGTTCAAGGGGCATGAAGTACACCATCCAGGTGGCGCCCGAGGACTGCACCGGCTGCGGCTCTGCGTGGCGGTCTGCCCGGCCAAGGACAAGGCGAACCCGAAGCACAAGGCGATCGACATGGCGCCGCAGCGGCCGCTGCGCGAGGCGGAGGCGAAGAACTACGAGTTCTTCCTGGGCCTGCCCGAGGTGGACCGCGGCGAAGGTGAAGCTCGACGTCAAGGGCATCGCAGTTCCTCCAGCCGCTCTTCGAGTACTCCGGGCGCGTGCGCCGGCTGCGGCGAGACGCCGTACGTCAAGCTGCTGACGCAGCTCTTCGGCGACCGCGCTGCTGATCGCCAACGCCACCGGCTGCTCGTCGATCTACGGCGGCAACCTGCCGACGACGCCGTACACGCAGAACCGCGACGGCCGCGGGCCGGCCTGGTCGAACTCGCTCTTCGAGGACAACGCCGAGTTCGGCTTCGGCTTCCGCCTCGCGGTCGACAAGAACGCAGGAGCAGGCGCAGGAGCTGCTGCGCGCCGCTCGCCCCGCAGATTGGCGAGGGACTCGTCGACGGGCTGCTCGGCGCCGACCAGGCCACCGAGGCCGGCATCGCCGCCCAGCGCGACCGGGTGGCGGCGCTGCGCCAGAAGCTGGCCGGAGTGGACGGGGCCCGAGGCGCGCTGGCTCGAGACGATCGCCGACTACCTCGTGAAGAAGAGCGTCTGGATCGTCGGCGGCGACGGCTGGGCCTACGACATCGGCTACGGCGGCCTCGACCACGTGATCGCGCAGGGGCGCAACGTCAACATCCTGGTGCTCGACACCGAGGTCTACTCGAACACCGGCGGCCAGGCAGTCGAAGGCCACCCCGATCGGCGCGTCGGCCAAGTTCGCGATGGCCGGCAAGGCGCGCCCGAAGAAGGACCTGGGCCTGATCGCGATGGCCTACGGCAGCGTCTACGTGGCGCACGTCGCCTTCGGCGCGAAGGACGCGCAGACGGTGAGGGCGTTCCTCGAGGCCGAGTGCTACGCCGGCCCGTCGCTCATCATCGCCTACAGCCACTGCATCGCCCACGGCTACGACCTGGCGGCCGGCCTCGACCAGCAGAAGCTGGCGGTGGACTCCGGCTACTGGCCGCTCTACCGCTTCGACCCGCGCAGCTCGAGCGCGGTGAGAACCCGCTGGTGCTCGACTCCGCCGCGCCGAAGGGCGACGTCGGGACGTACATGGCCAACGAGTCGCGCTTCCGGGTCGTCGAGCAGCAGGACCCCGAGCGCTACAAGATTCTCCTCGCCGCGGCGCAGAAGGAAGTCGCCTTCCGCTTCGGCGTCTACGAGCAGCTCGCGAAGCTGGCGGTGCCCGGCAAGCCGGCCGGGGAGTAGGAGCACACGATGGACCTGACTACGACCTATCTCGGCCTTCGCTTGCCGCACCCGGTGATGCCCGGCGCGTCGCCGCTGGCGGACTCCCTCGACACGGTGCGCCGCCTCGAGGACGCCGGCGCCGCCGCCATCGTCCTGCGTTCGCTGTTCGAGGAGCAGATCACCCGCGAGCAGCTCGGGATGGTGCACCACATGGAGGTGCACGACGAGTCGTTCGCCGAGGCGCTCTCGTACTTCCCCAAGCCCGACGACTTCGTGTTCGGGCCGGAGGAGTACCTGCCGCCAGATCGCGCGCATCAAGGAGGCGGTGAAGGTTCCCGTCATCGCCTCGCTCAACGGCTTCACGAGCGAGGGCTGGCTCGCCTACGCGGCCCGGGTCCAGCAGGCGGGCGCAGACGCGCTCGAGCTGAACGTCTACTTCGTCGCCACCGACCCGGCCGAGGCCGGCGCCGCCGTCGAGGCGCGGACGGTCGAGATCCTGCGGGGCGTCAAGCGGGCGGTCACGATCCCGGTGGCCGTCAAGCTGTCGCCGTTCTTCTCGTCGCTGCCCAACCTCGCGCGCTCGCTGGACGAGGCGGGCGCCGACGGGCTGGTCCTGTTCAACCGGTTCTACCAGCCGGACATCGACGTCGAGGCGCTCGAGGCGACGCCGAGCCTGCACCTGTCGGATTCCTCCGAGCTGCTGCTGCGCATCCGCTGGCTGGCGATCCTGACCGGGCAGGTACGGGCCTCGCTCGCCGCCTCGGGCGGCGTCCACACCGGCCTGGACGCGGTCAAGGCGGTGATGGCGGGCGCGTCGGCGGTGCAGGTGGTCTCGCGGCTGCTGCAGGACGGCCCGCAGCAGCTCAAGATCATCGTGGACGGGGTGCGCGACTGGCTCGCCGTGCACGAGTACGAGTCGCTCGAGCAGGCGCGCGGCAGCATGAGCCTGCGCACCAGCCCCGACCCGTCCGCCTTCGAGCGCGGGAACTACATGAAGATCCTGCGCAGCTGGCGGGTGGCGTAGGTCACACGGATCGGCGATCAGGGATCGGGGATCGGGGGGCGAGAACGGCCCTGATCCCTGATACCCTGGCGACTTCGCGACTTCGTGGACTGATGACGAACAAGCCCTCGGCTTCAACCTCTTCCACGACGTGGGCGGTGATCTCGATCGCCTGCCTGGTCCTCGGCCTCGCCGTCGGCTACGTCGTGTTCGGCCACCGGTCGGCCCCGCCGATGGTCACGCACGTCGTGCAGCAGCAGGCGCAGCCGGCCCCGACGGGGACGCCGCAGGCGGGGCTCCTCGACGAGCGCAGCGTCCAGGCGCTGCGCAACGTACTCGCCCGCGATCCCAAGAACACGCAGGCGGCCACCCAGCTCGGCAACCTCTACTACGACGCCGGCCGCTATGCCGAGGCCATCCCGCTTTACCAGCAGGCGTTCGCTCTCGACCCGGCGAACGTGAACCTCAGCACGGACCTCGGCACCGCCCTCTACTACTCGGGGCGGCCGGACGAAGCGCTCGCGCAGTACGAGAAGTCGCTCGCCGTCGACCCGAACCACGGGCAGACGCTGTTCAACCAGGGGATCGTGCGGCTGGACGGCAAGCAGGACGCGCCTCGCGCCATCCAGAGCTGGGAGAAGCTGCTGGCGGCGAACCCGAACTACCCCGAGCGGGCCCGCGTGCAGCAACTGCTGGAGCAGACGCGGGAGAAGGTCCAGGCGACGCCGATCGCTCCGATCAGGTCGACCAGGTAGAGGACGGGGATCTTCGGCAGGACGCCTCAGCGGCGTCGTCGCCGGGGCTTCCCGGCCGGGGCCTTGGCCGGCGCGGGCGCGGCTGCTGGTTCCTCCCGCTTCGTCGCGAGCAGCCACGCGCCCAGCACGACGATGGCAATCGAGAACAGCTGCGCGGTGGTCAGGCTGAAGAGCACCGGCACGTTGACCCGTACCAGTTCGATCAGGAACCGGCTGGCGCCGGCGCCGACCAGGTAGAGGGCGAACACCGCCCGGTCCCGCATCCCGCGCGATCGAAGGCGGACGAGGCAGGCTGTCAGCGCGAACAGAACGACCGCCTCGTAGATCTGCGTCGGGTGGACGCGCTCGGCGGTCGGTGGCAGCCCCTGCGGAAACGCCATGCCCCACGGCAGGTCGGTGGGCCGCCCGTAGTCGTCCCCGACCAGGAGGCAGCCGATGCGGCCGACGGCCTGGCCGAGCGCCAGCGAGGGCGCCGCGGCACCAAGGACGCGCATCAGCGGCAGTCCCTGCCATCGGACCGCGACCAGCCCCGCCACGACCCCACCGGTCATTCCGCCAAACCAGCTCATGCCCCCGCGGCTCAAGAGCGTCTCGGACAGGGGCTCGGCCCAGTGCTCGACCACGTAGAGAAGCTTCGCACCGGCGAGGCCGCCCAGGACCCCCACCAAGGCGGCGTCGGTCATCTTCGCCAGATCGAGGCCCGACCGCCCGGCTTCCCGCCGGAGGAGCAGGATCCCGAGCAGCGCCCCGAGGGCGACCATCACGCCGAAGCTGGTGATTTCAAGCGACCCGAGGCGGAAGAGGACGGGGTACATGGCACAGATGATAGTGCATCTGTCGTGCTATCCCTTCCTCCTCTCCCTCGCCGCCTGCGCCAGCAGCAGGTGCACACGCTCGAGAGCGCGGGCGCGCAGGTCTGGGGGCAGGTCGGGACGCCCCTCTTCGCGGCACAGGTCCACGGTGTGCTCCAGGCTGTGGAGGACCTCGACACACTCGGGGCAGTCGTGCAGGTGCTGCTCGACCCTCGCACGTTCGGCCGCCGGCAGCTCGCCGTCCAGGTAGCGCGAGATCCGCTCGAGCAAATCCTTGCAGTGCCCGGGTGTCGCAGATGGGCTCGTCATGGGCGTTCCAGCAGTTCGCGCAGCATCACCCGCGCGCGGTGAAGCCGCGTCTTGACGTTCGGCTCGGAGATGCCCAGGACCTTCCCCACCTCCCGGGTGGAGAGTCCCTCGACCTCCCGCAGGAACACCACCACGCGGTATGGCCGCGGCAACTCCCTCAGCGCGGCCAGCAGGCGGCCGCGCAACGACGCGTTCAGCGCATGCGCCTCGGGGTCGCGGCCGGGGTCGGCCACCTCGATGGCCCGTTCCTGGCCGCCGTCCCCTTCAGCGTCGTGGAGCGACAGGAGGTGCGCCGGCTCGTCGACCCGCTTGCGCCGCCCGATCAGGCAGGCGTTGCGGACGGTCCGGTAGAGCCAGGCCCTGAACGCCTCCGGCTCGCGGATGCGCGCGGCGTACCGGAAGGTCTTGAGCAGCGCCTCCTGCATCGCATCGTCGGCGTCGTCGGGGCGGCCGCAGACGAGCAGGCTGAAGCGGTAAGCCACCTCCTGCGCGCGCATCAGGAGCTCCTCCATCGCGTGCCGGTCGCCCGCCTGCACGGCCCGGACCAGGGCCGCGTAGCCCGGGGGGTCCGTCTCGCGAGGCGTCTGATGCTGATGATTCGAATCGGCTGAATTGGTCACACTGTGACCTCTTGGCGGCTTCCTGAATCCCAGGGCAGAGCCTATGGTAACGCGACTGACCCTCCTGCTGCTGGCCGTCTCGCTGCTTTCCGCAGCGGCCGTGGCCGCCGACGAGCAGCGTCTCACCCTCGACGAGGCGATCGCCGCCACGCTGAAGAACAACCCCGATCTGCGCGCGGCGCGAGCCGCCGAGCGCGAGGGCGCGGCGCGCGTGGCCGAAGCCCGGGCGGCCTACCTCCCGCGCGTGGATCTGGTCGAGTCGTGGCAGCGCGGCAACAACCCCGTCTACGTCTTCGGGTCGCTGCTGTCGCAGCGGCGGTTCACCGAGGCGAACTTCGCCATCGACGCCCTGAACCACCCGGACCCGGTCACCAACCACCGCGCGGCGATCTCGATCGACCAGCCGCTCTTCGACACGCAGCGCCTGTCCGGCATGCGCGCGGCAGGTTTCGGCCGGCAGATCGCATCACTCTCGACGCGCGAGGCGGAAGCCGACCTCGGCTCGCGGCCACGCAGGCGTACGGGGACGTGCTCCGCGCGAGCACCGCGCGGGCGGCGGCCGCCGCGGCCGTCGCGGCCGCGAAAGAGGACCTGGCCCGCGCCGAACACTCGCGGGACGCGGGCATGGCCACCGAGGCGGACGTCCTGTCGCTGACCGTGCACGTCGCGCAGATGCAGGAGCGCGAAATCCAGGCCGCGAGCGGCGTGGCGATCGCGACGCGCACAGCTGAACCGGCTGATGGGGGCGCCGCTCGACCGCGAGCTGGCCCTCGCGGAACCCGCTCCCGTCGCGGTGACGGTCCCCAGCGCGAGAGGACGCGGAGCAGGCCGCGCTGCGCGACCGTCCTGCGGTCAAGCGGGCGGCCTTCCAGCAGTCGCTCGCTGAAACGGCCCGCCGGGCCGCGCGCGCCGCCCTCCTCCCGCAGGTATACGTCCAGGGCCTCTACGAGGTCAACGGCCACACCTTCACCGACCGGGCCTCCTCCTGGATGGTCGCCGGCCAGGTGCGGTGGAACCTGTTCGCGGGCGGGGGCGACCTCGCCCGGCTGCGCGCGGCGACCGAGGCGGCGTCTCGCGCGGCGGCCGAGCGCCAGAGCGCCGAGACGGGCCTGCGCCTGGAGGTCTGGACCACGCGGGCGCAGCTCGAGGCGGCGGTGGCCCGCGAGGTGGTGGGCCGCAGCGCCGTCCTCCAGGCCCGCGAAAGCCAGCGCATCATCCGCGACCGGTACGACGCGGGGCTCGCGAGCGTGAACGACGTGCTGCGGGCGGCCAACGCCCTGCTCGACGCCGAGACGCTGCGGATCTCGTCCATCGTGGACGTGATGGTGGCCAGGGCCGCCCTCGATCGGGCGACCGGCAAGATCCCGAGCTGACCCGAGAAGCGAACACAACCATGAGAGCCATGAGCAAGACACCCGTGCTCCTGCTGGGAGCAGCCATCGCGGTGACCGCGTGCGGCGGCCCCCACGACGAGCTCGCTGAAGACCGGCGCACACCGGTGGACGTCGCGGTCCAGGCGGCCTCGATGCGGGAGGTGGCCCGCCCGTTCGAAACCGGCGGCGCCGTCCGCGCGCGCACGACCGCCACCCTCGTCAGCCGGATCGTCGCCGAGGTGCGCGAGGTGACCGTGCGGCCCGGCGACCGGGTGCGGGCGGGCCAGGTGCTCGATCCGCCTCGACGGGCGCGACCTCCAGGCCAACCAGGCGCGGGCGCGAGGCGGCCGCGGTCGCCGCCGAGCAGGCCGTCAGGGCGGCGACGACCGGCGCGCGATGGCGTCGAGGCCGGCCTCGCGCTCGCCATCGCCACGCACAGGCGGATCGCCGAACTGCGCGCGAAGAACTCCGCGACGCCGCACGAACTGGACCAGGCGGTCAGCGGCCTGCGGGCCGCCGAGTCGCAGGCGCTCGGCGCGCAAGGCCGGCATTGCCCAGGCCGAGGCCGGCGCCGAGGCGGCCCGGGCCGGGCTGCGCGGCGCGTCCGTGGGCGCGTCGTAGGCCGTCGATCACCGCGCCCTTCGACGGGGTCGTGACCGAGAAGCTGGTGGAGCCGGGCAACATGGCGCTCGCCGGGCGTGCCGCTGATGACGGTCGAGGACACGCGCGCCTTCCGCCTCGAAGTTCGCGTGGACGAGTCGCGCCTCGGCGAGATCGACCAGGCACGAGCCGGTCGAGGTGGTGTTCGACTCGCCGGGCGGTGAGCCCGGTGACGCTGGGACCATTGCCGAGGTGGCGCGCGCCACGTCGCCGGGCTCGCACGCATTCCTCGTGAAGATCGACCTGCCCGAGGATGCGGCGACTGCGCTCGGGGATGTTCGGCCGCGCGCGCTTCGCGGGCCCGGCCGGCAGGCCCTGGTCGTGCCGGCAACACGCCGTCGTCCGGCGCGGGCAGCTGGCGTCGCGTGTTCGTGGTCGGCGCCGACAACCGCGCGCGCCTGCGGGTCGTGAACGCCGCCCAGCCCGCCGCGGGGTGGTTGAGGTGTCCGCCGGGCTCGACGCCGGCGAGCGGTCGTCGTGAACCCGCCTCCCGCCCTGGTGGACGGCAGCCCGTCGTCGCGGCGTCACCGGCGGGCGGGAGGCACGCTCATGAGCCGGCCGCTACGGGATTGCCGGCCGCCTGGCGGCGGCGTTCATCCACTCGAAGCTGACGCCGCTCGTCGTCCTCGCGTCGCTCGCGCTCGGCCTGCTCGCCGTCGTCGCGCTGCCCCGCGAGGAGGAGCCGCAGATCATCGTCCCGATGATGGACGTGTTCGTCCAGATGCCCGGCGCCTCGCCCGACGGAGGTCGAGCAGCGCGTGACGCGCCCGATGGAGAAGCTGCTCTGGGAAGTCCCGGGCGTCGAGTACATCTACTCCACGTCGAGCCCGGGCCTGTCGATGGTGATCGTCCGCTTCCGAGGTCGGCGAGACAGGAGGAGCCGGCCCTGGTCCGCCTGAACCAGAAGCTCGCGGCGAACTTCGACCTGATCCCGCCAGGCGCCTCGATGCCGCTCGTCAAGCCGCGGTCGATCGACGACGTGCCGATCATGGCGCTCACGCTCTGGAGCGCCCGCTACGACGACTTCCAGCTGCGCCAGGTGGCCGGCCAGCTCCACGACGCAATCAAGGAAGTCACCGACGTCTCCGCACGTCGAGATCATCGGCGGCCGGCACGCGGCAGGTGAGCGTCGAGGTCGATCCGTCGCGGCTCGCCTCGTACGGCGCTCGATCCGAGCGTGGTCGCCGGCGCCATCCAGGGGGCCAACGCGCGGCCGCCGGCGTCCGACGTGGTCGAAGGCAACCAGAGCCGGCTCGTCCAGGCGGGCGCCTGGCTCGCGAGCGCCGACGACGTGCGGCGGGTGGTCGGTCGGCGCGCGCGGCGGACTGCCCGTCTTCGTCGGCGACGTCGCCGACGGTCCGCGACGGCGACGCCGAGCCGTCCAGCTACGTGACCTTCCAGGGGAAGGACGGCCGGTCCTACCCGGCCGTCACGCTGGCGATCTCGAAGCGCAAGGGGACCAACGCGATCGACATCACGCGCCGGGTCGACGCGGCCGTCGAGCGGCTGCGCGGGCACGCTGCTCCCCGGCGACGTGCACGTGACCGTCACCCGCAACTACGGCGAGACCGCCGAGCACAAGTCGAACGAGCTGCTCTGGCACATGTTCCTGGCGGTCTTCTCGGTCTCGATCCTGATCTGGCTGACGCTCGGCCGGCGCGAGGCGGCGGTCGTGCTCGTCGCCATCCCGGTGACGCTCGCGCTGACGCTGTTCGTCTTCTACCTCTACGGCTACACGCTGAACCGGATCACGCTCTTCGCGCTGATCTTCTCGATCGGCATCCTCGTGGACGACGCGATCGTCGTCGTCGAGAACATCGTCCGGCACGCGCGGCTCGGCCGGATCCGAGGACGCGGCCTCAGCGTCGGTCGCCGTCCGGGCGGTGGACGAGGTCGGCAACCCGACGATCCTCGCGACGCTGACCGTCGTCGCGGCGATCCTGCCGATGGCCTTCGTCGGCGGGCTGATGGGCCCGTACATGCGGCCGATCCCGGTCGGGCGCGACGGCCGCGATGATGTTCTCGCTGGTCGTCGCCTTCGTCGTGACGCCGTGGACCGCCGGCGCGGCTGATGAAGAAGCCGCGGGGCACGCGCACGGCGGAGAGGACCGGTTCACGGCCCTCTACCGCCGCGTGATGGGCCGGCTGATCGCGCGGCCGCGGCATGCGGCTCGCGTTCCTCGGCGGCGGTCGGCGTCCTGCTGCTCGCTTCGGTCGCGCTGGTGCCGCTCGGCCTCGTCAAGGTCAAGATGCTGCCGTTCGACAACAAGAGCGAGTTCCAGGTCATCATCAACACTGCCCGAGGGGACGCCGCTCGAGCAGACCGCGCGCGTCGCGGCCGCGCTGGCCCGCGAGACGCTCGCGGCAGCCCGACGGTGACCGAACGTCCAGGCGTACGTCGGGCACCTCCTCGCCCTACAACTTCAACGGCCTCGTGCGCCACTACTTCATGCGGCGGCTGCCCCACCAGGCCGACCTGCAGGTGAACCTCGTCGCCGAAGGAGCGAGCGGTCGGCCCAGAGCCACGACATCGCCAAGCGGGTGCGCGTCGCGCTCGAGCCGGTCGCGAAGAAGTACGGCGCGCGCGATCCAGGTGGCCGAGGTGCCGCCGGGCCCGCCGGTGCTCCAGACGCTGGTGGCCGAGGTCTACGGGCCGGACGAGGCCCGGCGCGCTCGCGATCGCCGCCGCAGGTGAAGCGGACGTTCGACCGAGACGCGCCGGCGTCGTGGACATCGACTGGTACGTCGAGCAGCCCGCAGCCGAAGGACCGCCTCGAGGTCGACCAGGAGAAGGCCGCCGCCGCGGGCCTGTCGGCCGCCGCGGTCGCGTCCGTCGTGCGGCTGGCCGGCGCCGGCCAGACCGGTGGGCCTGCTCCACGACGAGCAGCGCCCGCGAGGACGTGCCGATCGTGGTGCGGCTGCCGCGCGCCCTGCGCTCGTCCACCGACGCGGTCCGGGCCATCCGGCTCGGCGGCCCGACGCCGGTCGCGATCGGCGAGCTGACGCGCGTGGCGCAGACCGACGGAGCCGCGCAGCATCTACCACAAGAACCTGCGGCCGGTCACCTACGTGACGGCCGACGTCGCCGGCGCCGTGGAGAGCCCCGTCTACGCGATCCTCGCGATGAACAAGGTGCTCGCCGCAGCTGCAAGCTGCCCGAGGGCTACCAGTTCGAGATCTTCAACGCGCGGCAGCCGCTCGACAGCAACCGCTACGCGATGAAGTGGGACGGCGAGTGGCACATCACCTACGAGGTGTTCCGCGACCTCGGCCTCGCCTTCGCGGCGGTGCTGCTGCTCATCTACATCCTCGTCGTCGGCTGGTTCCAGTCGTTCCTGACGCCGCTCACGATCATGACCGTCATCCCGTTCTCGCTCGTCGGCATCCTGCCGGCGCACGCGGCGATGGGGGCGTTCTTCACGGCCACCTCGATGATCGGCTTCATCGCCGGCGCCGGCATCGTCGTGCGCAACTCGATCATCCTCGTGGACTTCATCGAGCTGCGCCTGCGCGAGGGCGTGCCGCTCGGCCAGGCGGTGGTCGACGCCGGGCACGGTGCGCTTCCGGCCGATCGCCCTGACCGCGGCCGCCGTCATCGTCGGTGTCGGCGGTGATCCTGTTCGACCCGATCTTCCAGGGCCTCGCGATCTCGCTGATGGCCGGCGGGGTCGCGTCGCTGCTGCTGTCGCCGCTGACCGTGCCCGATCCTGTATTTCCTGATGAACCAGCGCGCCGCCGCCCGCGGCGCGCTCGACGCCGGCCGGCGCTGCGCCCGCCGGGAAGTGAGACGACCATGTGGAAGTGCCCGCCCGCCACGATCCTCGTTCCCGTCGACTTCGGCGAGGCGTCCGCGCGTGCGGCCGCGATCGCCGGCGCCCTGGCCGGCCGGATGGCCGCCTCGGTGCGCCTGCTGCACGCCGAGGCGCTCGAAGCGCCGGCCTACTTCACGCACGACCAGATGGCGTCGCTCGAGCGACAGAGGAGAGCCGCCCGCGCACAGGCGGAGGCGTATCCTGGCCGACTTCGGGCGCACGCACGGCCTCGACGCCGCCGGCGTCGTGGTCCAGGAAGGGCCCGCCGTCCCCACGATCCTCGACGGCCGCGGCCGACAGCGACCTGGTCATCATGGGCACGCACGGCCGGCAGGGGCCGCGCCGCTGGTGGCTCGGCTCGGTCGCCGAGCGCGTCGTCCACCTGAGCCCCTCCCCCGTCCTCGTGGTTCGCGGCACGCCCTTCGTCTCCGCTGCGGCGATCTTCGAGCGGCCGCTCGTCGTCGCCCCCGCCGGCGCGCTCGCCGAGCACGCCCGCCGCGTCGCCGAGGGGCTGGCCTCCGCCTTCGACGGCCGCGTGTCCGACGAAGTGGCGGCCTGCGAGAGCGACTCCGCGAGGCACCGTAACGCCACGCTCATCGTGGTCGCCCGCCGCGACCGGAACGGCACGCGACCGGAGCGGTGGCTCCGGTCGTGCATCCTCCCGATGCTCTTCGTCCCCGAATCCTGACTCCTGACTCCTGACTCCTGAATCCTGAATCCTGAATCCTGACTCCTGATTCCTGAATCCTTGTAGTGAGGTGGATCCATGACGGTCGAACGCTCCCTTCGGCTGATCGCCGGGCTCTTCGTGCTGGCCAGCGTGCTGCTCGGGATGTACGTCCACCCCGCCTTCTTCTGGTTCACGGCGTTCGTCGGACTGAACCTGTTCCAGTCGGCGTTCACCAACTGGTGCCCGATGATGGCGATCCTCCGGCGGGCGGGGGTCAGGGGATAACCCGGGGCAGACGCGGTAGACTACTCGTTGGAGGGCCTGTGCAGGAGACGCGCTACGGACTGCGGGTCGAGTTGCCGGTCGAGCTACGACGAGGCGGTCGAACGGGCAACGGCGGCGCTGAAGGCCGAGGGCTTCGGCGTGCTGACGACGATCGACGTCAAGGCGACGATGAAGCAGAAGCTGGACGAGGACTTCCGCCAGCTACGTGATCCTGGGCGCCTGCAACCCGCCGATGGCGCACCAGGCGCTGAGCGCCGAGCTCGAGATCGGGCTGCTGCTCCCCTGCAACGTCGATCGTGTACGAGATCGGGCCCGCGGCCAGCGTCGTGGCGGCCATGGCGCCGCTGGGGGCGATGGGCGGTGGTCGGCAACCCGGCGCTGGCACCGGTGGCCGAGCAGGCCGACCGGAAGCTGCGGAGGGCGCTGCAGGCCCTGGAGCAGGAGCAGGCGTGATGGACTACCTCTGGCCGCTGCTCTTCCTCGTGGCCTGGGTGCTGCTGCAGACGGTGATCCTGCCGCGGCTTGGCGTCCCCACGTGAGCACGCCCCTCCCGCGGCGTCGAGGATCGACGCCCCGATCGGAAGGACGACCCCGGCGACGGGGTCAGACCGTGAATTCACGATCTGACACCAGGCCTTGAGTCGACCTCGACCAGGATCGCCCGCGCCACGGCGGGCTCGACGACGATCTCGGTCTGGTCGCACTCGAAGACGAACCCGGGGAACCGCTGGAGCAGCCGGATGCGCGCGCCCGGCGTCACGCCGAGCGCCGCGAGGCGCTCGGCCCGCGCCGGGTCGTCCCGCAGCACCCGGGCCACGACCCCGCGCGCCCCCACCTTCAATGCCGACAGGCGGGTACCACGCTCAGAACGAGACGCCGAGGAACTGGAAGACATGGTGCAGGCCCGCGCCGGTACCCAGGGCCACAGCCGTCACGAAGAGCAGGATGCCGACGGCCACCCTGGCGCCCTGCTCCCGCACGATCATGAGGAAGTGGGCGACGCACGGCACGAAGAGCGTCATCACGGTGAGGGCCACGACGGCCTGGACGCCCGTCAGCCGGCCGGCGTGGGAGAGCTGGAACAACCCCGCCGCCCCGTAGTCGCGGCGCAGGAACCCCATCACGAAGACCTGCGCGGTCTCCGCGGGGAGGCCGAGCAGCCCGCTGACGACCGGACGGCCCGCGGCGATGATCACCTCGAGTCCCCCGGTCCTGTCCAGGACGAAAAGCAGCGCGGTCCCGATGAGAAAGAGCGGCACGGCCTCGGAGAGGTACCACCGCAGCCGCAGCGCCGTTTTCGCCAGGACGTTCCTGAGCGAGGGCCACCGCATCGGCGGCAGCTCGAGGATGAAGTCCGACCGCTCGCCCGGAAGGACGCGCGCGGCGAGGAACCCCACGACGAACATCTGCCCCAGCACCACGGCGAACAGGGTCGCGAGCGCCGCGAACGAGATGCCGCCGAGGATCCCGAGGATCGTGGCCAGCTGCGCCGAGCACGGCACTCCGAGCGCCAGCAGCAGGACCGCGATCACCCGCTCCTTCGGCGTCCCGAGAATCCGGGTGGTCATCGTCGCCATGGTGTCGCAGCCCAAGCCGAGCACCATCGGCAGGACGGCCTTCCCGTTGAGCCCCATCATCCGGAAGATCCGGTCCGAGAAGATGGCCAGCCGCGGGATGTAGCCACTGTCCTCCAGCCACGAGAACACGAGGAAGAAGGTCGCGACCACGGGAAGGACGATCGCGACGGCGTAGGTCAGCCCCATCGTGATCAGGCCGTACTCGCCGATCAGGAAGTCCCGAACCAGGGCGAACGGCACCGCCCGGGACACCACCGCCGTCGCCACCGGGTTGACCAGGCGGCCGAACAGGCCGTCCTCGATGAGGCCGACAAGTGTCTGGGCCCCGAAGACACCGACCGCGAGGTACATGCCGTACAGGACGAGCGCGAGGACCGGCAGCCCGGTGAGCGGCCGCCTGAGCGCCTGCCCGAGCCAGGTCTGAAGGCGCCCGACCGACGAGGGGCGCAGCCGGCGGAGCCGCTCGGACACCTCGTGCGCCCAGCGCGCGGCGTCGGCCGCCCCGGGGGACACGGTCGCGGGGACGGCGAGCGGCAGGCTGGCGCGCAGCTCGGCCATCCCGACACCCTCGGTGGCTACGGCCTCGACGACCGGGATGCCCAGCTCGGCGGACAGGCCGGCGGCCTCGACGTCCACGCCGTGCCGCTCCGACTCGTCGGTCATGTTGAGGACGAACACCATCGGCAGGCCGAAGGTAGCCAGCTGGGCGGTCAGCATCAACGCGCGGCGGAGGTTGCGAGCGTCGGCCACCTGGACCACCACGTCGGCCCCGCCGTCCTCGAGCAGGCGGCGCGTGACCTGTTCGTCCTCCGTGAGCTCCCCCTCGAGCACGTTGACGCCGGGGCTGTCGATGAGGTCGAAGACCTCGGTGCCGAGGAGCGCGCGGCCCCGGGTGATGCCGACGGTGGTGCCTGGGTAGTTGGAGACCGTGGCGTACCGGCCGGTCAGCCGGCCGAAGAGGACGCTCTTGCCGACGTTCGGGTTGCCGACGAGCACGACCCGCTGGGGGCGGGACCGCAATTTCAGCAGGGGGGCGCCGGCCGCGGCCCGTTCGAGGGCCACATGACAAGACATAAAAGGTCCGGACGGTGATGACGGGAGGCCGCAGCCGGCGCCCCGGGCGGGCCAACCAGATGCGAATGAGTCTCAATAATACATCAGGACAGGCGGGGGCGGACGCGGGGCCGGCCGGAGGGCGCACACAAAGCGAAAGGCCGGCGGTTTCCCGCCGGCCTTTCGCCCCTAGCCCCTAGCTCCTAGCCCCTAGAACGTGTAGAACACTCGCAGGAACCCGGTGTGGGCGCGGTACGGCCGCACGCCGTAGCCGGTGCTCAGCGCGCCGAGCCAGTCGATCCGGGCGGTGCCGGTCTCGGGGCGGATCCCCTGCGGCCCGAGCGAATCGATCGTCCCCCAGTCGTTGTTCTCGTCGAACTTCTCGTACCAGTACCCCGCGCCGACGCCCACCCGCTCGTTGACGTGGTACCGGACGTCGAGCGTCGCCCGGTGCCACTTGAAGTCGATGGTCGGGAGGGCAATGAACTGGTTCGCGGCAGCGAGGCCGGCGATGCGCGGCCCGCCGTAGTCGAACACGTTGCCCGAGTCGGTGTAGTCGTAGCCGAACCGGATGTCGGTCCTGGCGATCGCCCGGTTCAGGTCGAGGTACAGCCCCAGGTTGTTCGTGTCCTGATCGTTGTCCATCTCCCAGTCGCGGGTCGGGTCCGTCCAGCTCCGATCCGGCGCCGGGTTGGAGTTGCGCGACCGCTGGAAGGTGCCGTACTTCTCGCGGGCGAAGTCGGCGCCGAAGGAGACCATGTCGTTGGGGGTGACGTTCACGCCGATCCCCCAGCCGGTGTTCTTGCTCTCCAGCAGCCCGAACAGTTGGCCGGGGTCGTCGTAGTCGTCCTTGCCGAGCATGAGCGAGCCGGTGACGTCGACGATTGGAAGCGGCGTCAGGACGGCCATCACCGTCGCCCGCGTGCGGGTGCGCTCGGCGTCGTCGAACAGCCGGCTGGCGGCCTGGGCGCCGGCGTTGGTCAGCGCCTCGAGGTGGAAGTTGTCACCGCGCCGCCACGTGCGCTCGACCTGGGCGCGCAGCGTGAGGTACTCGTTGCCGATGGTGTCGAGCGAGGCGCGGACGGTGTTGTCGGTGAGGTCGCGCCAGACGAGGTACGTCTTCGACATCTTGCCGTAGCCGTACCCGACGCGCACCGACGTGCGCGGCAGGACGCTGAACGAGGCGTCGAGGTCGAGCTTGTTGTTGGTGATCTTGTACGGCTCGGTCTCGAAGCCGGGGACCTCCTCGGGGACCGCATCGAAGCGCACGTGCTGGGTGGCATCCCAGACCGGCGTCCGGTTGTCGTGGCTCGCGTAGCGGTACCGCGCCGACAGATTGACGAGCCGGTGAGGCCGCGAGCGCAGGTTGAGGCCGATGTTCGACGCCTTGACCTCGGCGTCCGCGGTCGAGCGCGGCAACTGCGCGAGGCCGGGGAACAGCGCGTAGACGGTCGGGTTGGCGATGACCGAGTTGGTGGTCCAGGGGATGATCGTGTCGTCCTGGTTCATCCAGATCAGCGCCACGTTGCCGTTGACGCTCGTGGTCTTCGTCAGCTTGGCCATGCCGAGCGCGCTGACGACCTGCATCGAGTTGTCGGGCGCCAGCGCCAGGCGCCCGAGGGCGGCGCCGTTCTGGTTGTTGTACCCGTTCGGGTCGTAGCCGGTGATGGTGCCCGGGAACTGGCTGTAGTTGGTGATCCGCAGCGGGTTGTCCCAGAGCAGGTCGTGGTGCTCGTTCTTGTACCAGGAGCCCTCCCAGCCGATGCGGAACATCCCGCGGTCGTTGGCCCACTGCAAGCCGGCGTCCACGTCGGTCGTCCGGTCGTCGAGCGGCATCGCGACCTCGGCCGCGTTGGTGAACGCGAACGCGGCGCCGTAGGGCATGTAGCCGGTGCGCGAGTGGCTGCGGACGCCGACCTCGGCCTCGAGGTTCTCGTTCAGCTCGTAGGCGAGGCCGATGCCGATCGTGTCGCGACGCGACCGGAGGTCGAGCGGGTTGGCGATCGCCGAGTAGATCGAGCCGTTGGCGATGCTCGCCGCGGTCGTGGGCACCCCGAGCTGGTAATTGGCCTGCGCGCGGGCCTGGTAGTCGTCGGGCAGCGTCATCGTGACGGTCTCGCCCGCGTCGATCGACCAGGGCGTCCGCGTGTAGTAGCCGTAGTTGAGCGGCAGCTGGTCGAACAGCAGGTGCACCCGCAGCCGGCTGTTGCGGTAGGTGGCGAAGTACGAGCCGTCGCGGTAGCCGACGTTGCGGGCGCCGACCTCGAAGGCCCAGCGGTCGGTCTGGCGGCTGAACTGGAAGTTCACGTTCGCGCCGTTCCGCAGGTCGCGGTAACGTTCGAAGCGGGCCTCGTCGCCGTCGATCGAATTCCCGCGGAACCCCACGTCGAAGGTGCCCGTCCACCCGGAGGGCGTCGCCGCCGCGGCGGGCGGCTGCGCCCCCTGCCCCTGCGCCGGCTGCCCCTGTGCCAGGGCGAGCGAGGCGGAGGCCAGCAGAAGCGCGGCCGTCGCGGCAATCATTCTTGTGCGCATCGTGGTCTCTCCTCCCCTGCTAACGCAGGAACGCCCTGCCCGCCGGCGCGTTGGAGCCGTGGATCATGGTGTGGCAGTTCAGGCAGGCGCGCGAGAACATCTTGTTCGCGTTCTGCGAGTTCAACAGCTGGTCACCGTTGTAGACGGTCGGGGGGTGCCGGGCGGTGACGTGGCAGCGCTGGCAGAGGAACGGCTGCTTGGCGGTCAGCATGCGGTCGTTGTTGCTGCCGTGCGCGTCGTGGCACGTGACGCAGCTCTCGACCACCGGCGGGTGCTCCCACAGGTACGGGCCGCGCTTCTCCTGGTGGCAGCTGGTGCAGCTCTCGTTCTCGGTCGTGCCGGCGCTGAGCAGCTTCACGTTCGCGCTGCCGTGGACGTTGTGGCACGAGCTGCACTCCATCTTGCCCTCGCGGACCGGCATGTGGTTGAAGCGGTTCTGCTTCTTGGCCTTGTCGCGGTGGCAGGTGCCGCACAGCGCCGTCTGGCTCTTCGCCTTGAGCTGCGCCTCGTCGCCCTGGGCCGCGTGCACGCTGTGGCAGTTGATGCACCCCACGTCCCGCCGCTCGTGCTGGCTCCCCACCCACATCGCGTGCTCGCCGCGGTTGTGGCACGACGTGCAGGTCTCGCTCGCCTGCTCGGGCGTCATCCGCTTGTAGCTGGCGATCTTCGTCGGATCCCCGCCGGCCTCCGCATGCGCCTTGCCGGGCCCGTGACAGCTCTCGCAGCCCTTCGCGTTAATCGGCGCCCGGGTGTTGAACGCCTGCGCGTGCGCGCTGCCGTGATAGCCCTTGGTCTGGGCCTCGTGACAGGTGAGACAGGTCTGCTCACCTGCGTAACCCTGCGGGTCCGCCTGGCCGGTTTGTGCCTGCGGGGCGGCCATCGCCAGGCCCCCGAGCACCAGCCAAACGACCGCGACGACGGCAAGCGTTGCCGCCCGCCCGCGGTGGACGATTGA
Organism: uncultured Acidobacteriota bacterium; assembly: GCA_963813585.1. Taxonomy (GTDB): domain Bacteria; phylum Acidobacteriota; class Vicinamibacteria; order Vicinamibacterales; family Fen-181; genus JARKSS01. The sequence goes on along the minus strand of CAWEZL010000001.1, from coordinate 2,684,778 downwards.
AAGCATGGCCTCGCTCCTTGAAGTGATCACGTGCGGCCCCTGGACCGTGAAATGCCGCGCTGGGTTCTGCAACGAGAGTACCGCAGCCGTCTGCAGCCGAGATGTAGCCAAATTACGCACTTTCCCGCCGCATGAGCCAGTCCAATTGGCGAGTCTTGAGACGCTATGTGCCGAAAACCGGCGTTTATGGCCGATCAGCTTGCGGGTTTCCGGCACCAGCCATCCAAACTATTGGAGAAAGACCCCGGCAGGCTCCGATTTCCCGGAGATATCCGACTGATCTGGTCCCGTACCGCTCGATTCGTCGATTCTCAAGACAGGTGACGTATCCTGCGACGCTTGTGAATCCGGGAACAAGCGACTCAGCCCGCACCCCCGCCACCTGCGGCACCCCAGCACGACGAGCGGCGCGTCACTCCATCGTGTGGCACGTCGAGCAGTCCTGGCCGATGACCCGGCCGTCGGCACTGCGGTGCGCATCGTCGTGGCAGCGGAAACACCCCGGGGCGTTGGCGTGGCCGATGTGGTTGGGGTAGCTTCCCCACTTCACCTGCATCCGTGGAAAGACGTTGCGGGCGTGGAGACCCTGGACGACCCCGACCGCGCGCTCGATGTCGGCCTGCCGGGCGGCCCAGACCGGTGGGTACTGCGAGCGGTAGAAGTCGGTCAGCCGCGCCGCCATCGCCGCCGGCGCCGCCTCGCCCGGTCCCCTCTGCCCCTCGAGCGCGGCGACCGCTTCGCGGTGGATGAACGGCAGGTCCTTGGGGATCCCGCCGTGCGACATCGCCTCGTTCACCGCGCTCGCGGCCGTCGGATCGAACCGGTGGCTCGGGCGGTTGTGGCAGTCCATGCAGTCCATCAGGCGCCGTTCGCCCTTCGCCAACTCCTCGTCGGTCACCCCTTCGGTCCGGTACTCGATCACCCGGCCGCGTGCGTCCTCGACCCTGACGTAGGGGATCGTCTGCCGCTTCGGGTCCGTCGTGATGTAGGTGACGCGTGTCGACGGCGCCATGTGCCAGTGGATGCCCGTCGCCCCCAGCCGCTGCTGACCGCTCCCCACGTGCAGCCGCAGCGACGTTACCGTCTCGGTGTTCGCCTCGTCGTCCGCGTACTCGAAGACCTGCCGTATGCGGTCGCCGGTGAACTTCTCGGGCCAGTGGCACTGCTCGCAGGTGTCGCGGGCCGGGCGCAGGTTCTCGACCGGCGACGGGATCGGCGTCGGGTAGGTGTGGAGCGCCACGGCGAAGAGCTGGCGCGTGCCCGACAGCTTCGACTTGACGAACCACGGGGCACCGGGGCCGATGTGGCAGTGCACGCAGGCCACCCGCGCGTGCGGGCCGTGCTGGTACGCGGTGAACTCGGGCTCCATGACCGTGTGGCACACCTGGCCGCAGAACGAGGCCGAGTCCATGTACTCCACGCCCCGGTACGCGGCCAGCGAGAGCACGACGATGTTCACCAGGGTGGCGCCCGCGATCGCCATCACGAGGAAGCGCGTGTGGGGGACGTTCATGTCCACCACGGGCCACTCGATCCCCTCGGCGCGCCCCCGCCGCTCGCGCCGCCGCATCAGCCAGAGGCCGAGCGGGATCAGGAGCAGGCCCAGGACGAACAGGCCGGGCAGCACGAGGAAGAACACGATCCCGATGTACGGGTTCGTGTGCACCCCCATCAACTCGGCCGCGAAGACCACGAGGAACATCACGGCGCTGACGGTGGTCAGCCAGACGCCGAACAGGGAAATAGGGTGGCGCAGGTAGCGGAAGCGGAAGCGCAGCCTCGTCATCGGGTCTCCCGGGTGATCAGAACCAGGTGGACGACAGGATCAGGATCACCATGACCAGCCCCAACGTCATCGCGACCGCCGCAACCACGCGGGCGAGCGTGAAGGACCAGGCGGGGGGCGGCGTGGTCTCGTGAGCCTCGAGGCGCCCCTCGGCCCGCAGTCGGGCCTGCTCGGCCGGCCGCTCGTCGGCGAGCTCGTGCGCGGTGATGCGGCCACCGAAGATCACGGGGTCGACCGGGAACTTCTCCGGGCGCAGGTGGCTGTTGAAGAAGTGGATCGTGAAGATGAAGCCCGCCGCCAGCAGCCCCTCCTCGCCGTGGATCAGCAGCGCGACGTTGAACCACGACCCGGGCATGAACCGCGAGAAGAACTCGGGAAACCAGAGGACCAGGCCCGAGGTGCCGATGACGCCCATCCCCCAGAACACGGCCCAGTAGTCGAACTTCTCCCAGTAGGTGAAGTGGTCGAAGGCCGGCCGCGGCCCGAGCCGCAGGAACCACCGCATGTGGGCGATCATCTCAACGACGTCGCGCGGCTGCGGCGTCATCGACGCGGGGCCCCACAGGACCTCGATCTCCTCGCGCACGAACAGCCGGTGCAGCAGCCGCATGACGTGAAGCACGAATGTCGTGATCATCAGCACGGCGAAGAGGCGGTGGATGATGCCGGCCGCCCACGCCCCACCGAACACCGCCGACAGGGCGGGCGCCCAGGCCGCCTCGCTGAAGAGCAGCGGCATCCCCGTGAACGCGAGCCCGATGAAGCTCACCATCAGGAGGCCGTGCAGGACACGGTGGAACCGGTCGAATCGCAGGTAGGTCGTCATGCGTCGCGCCCCCCGTCGCCGCGCGCCTCCCCGGCGGCGCCACCCTGGCCATCGCCCTGGCCGTCGTCCTCCCCGCGTCCCGCCGGTTCCCCCCCGGGACGGTCCTTCTCCTCCTCCTCTCGCGCCGCGCGGGCCTCCGCTGGCTTCCTGGCGCGGCGCGCCGGCGCGGTGCGGGTGAACCAGAGCAGCGTGTGCAGGCCGAAGAAGAGGAAGACGCCGCCGAGCAGCGTCTCCATGAACCGCGAGGCGTAATAGAGCATCGGGTCCCGCTCCCGGTTGTGACGGTCCGCGTGCGGGTCGTACTTCACGAAGCGCTCGTTGGCGCCGGGGTGGCAGGTCCCGCAGGTCTCGACCAGGCGCGCCGACGACACGCGCGACCGCGGGTTCTCGCGGGGGAGGATCTCGTGGGCTCCGTGGCAGCTGGCGCAGGTCGCCACGCGAACGAACCCCAGTTGCGTGACCTGGCCGTGGAAGGTGTCGCGGTAGGTTCGGATCGCTTCCGCGTGGCACGAACCGCACTCTGCCAGCACCTGGAGCTGCCAGGAGTCGCTCTCCGTCCGGCTGACGCCGTGCGCCGTGTGGCAGGACGCGCAGTTGGGGGCGAGCGGGTTCCCATGGGCCAGCGCGGCCCCGTGCGCGCCGGCCGCGTACTGGTTCAGGATGCCCTCGTGGCAGGTGCCGCAGGTCTCGGGCACGCGAGCCCGCGCGATTCCGGCTGGCCGGGTCGTCCGGCGGCTTGAGGTCGTGGTAGCCGTGACAGTCGGCGCAGTTGGGCGCCGACAGCAGGCCGCTGCGCGACAGCGCCTGGCCGTGGATGCTGTCCTGGAAGCGCGAGACGTCGCTCCCGGGTATCCGTCCCCGCTTGACGATCTCGTCGTTCTGGTGACACGCCCCGCAGGTGCCCGGCAGGTTCAGGTGGTACGTGCGCGAGTCGGGATCCTTCGACGGGAGGATGTCGTGCGAGCCGTGACAATCAGCGCAGCGGGCGGCGACCGGGTTCGCCCCGCCTGCACGCGCTCGGGCATGGATCCCGCCCTCGTACGCCTGTACCGCCGGTTCGTGGCACGGCCCGCAGGTGGCGGGAGCGAGCTTCTCGGGATGCGGCAGCTCGACCATCGCCGCCACGTCGCGGTGACAGTCGACGCACGACACGCCGCTCTGCCCGTGGATCGACCGATCGAACTTCGGGGCGTCCACCGCCACGGAACGGCCGCTGCTGCCCGCGGCCGCCGGGTCGCCGTGGCACGCCAGGCAGTCGTCGTTGCCCGGAGGAGCGGGTGAGGGTTGCTGTGCCAGGATCGGCGCCGCCGCGCAGCACGCGGCGAGTGCCAGGGCGAGACGAAGTCGCATCGGGGTCACGCGTCCTCGGCCGGCGAGGAGCGGCTCCCCTGCCGGGCCATGCCAGCGCGCACACGGCGCGCGGCGGTTACGCGGTTGAGATGAAAACCACCGCATTGTAATCGTGACCGCGCAACGCACCAAGCCCCGTGACCGGACGCCAGGAAGCCGAGCGGCGCTGCGCAGACAAGAAGGGCGGCCGCGTTGGCCGCCCTCTAATTGCGTGCCCGGTGGGGCCGCCCTGTGGAACTAGGGTCTGGAGGGATTAAGAATAGCAGTTCGACACGACCGGCCGTTTCATGGGCTGACCGGCCGCGGCAGGCCGTAAGAGGATACAACGCGCGACCTCACCGGGCACCGCATCTTTGGTAGCAATGGATTGGAGCGTTGTTCTGCCCTTTCCATCGTTTTAGACGCAAAGGAGATGCCACCGGTGAGCCGAGGCATTTCCTGGGAAACGACGTGGTCTGCTGGCTGCCGTAACGGACCGGCGGCGATTCAGATGACGGGTTGACGGGATGCCGTCACCTTGGCCGATTCCGATTCCAATTCCAATTCCGATTGGAATCCCGAATCGGCAACCCCGATCGGCCCGCGTCGCCACGTCCACCGCCGGGCCCGATCGCGTTTCGGGTTCCGAGATTGGGATTGGGATTCGGATTCGGATTGGAATCGGAATTGGAATCGGGATTGAAAACGGGATTGAAAACAGAATCGGCGCCACAACCCGGACGCACGCATGCGGGCCCCCATCCGCATACGCCGTGCCCGGCCATGGCGCCGACACTATCTCAGGGGAACGCAAGCCGGGTGCCACCGGCCCGCGTGCGCGGGTGCGCGCAATCAGGCCGGGATCTGCCCCTTGCCATCCGGCGCCGACGTCGGCCCTGGCGACTTCTCGCCGGTGGCGCCGGAATCTCGTCGCGGCCGCGGTCGCATGCGCCGGGCGAACACCGGGCGCGCCACGACTCGCGCCGCGCGCCGGTAGGCTTCATACAGGTAGAACCCCGCGGTGCGCGGCGCCAGCAGCGCCGCGTCGTCCGGGTTGACGACGATGCTCACCTCGATGTTCGGGGCGGCACCGATCGGGATCCAGTTCCGCCGGCAGGCGTCGTACATGTGGGCCATCACCCGCCGCATGTCCTCGTACGTCGGCGACGGCCAGTCCTCCATGTCGGCCCCGACGGTGGGCCGGAAGATACACACCGTCGGGAAGGCGCCCTTGCCGGCGATCCACTCGATCCCCTCGATCGTCCGCTCGAGGGGCTCGACGCCGGCGATGATCTCGCCCGACACCGCGCCGCGCGCCATCTTCCCGGCGCAGTACTCGATGGAATCGAAGAACAGCTGCTGCCCGAGCTGCTTCTCCTTGCCCGGGCAGATCCGGGCGAACCACTCGGGATCGACGAACTCGAGGCAGAACGAGATGTGATCGACACCGAGGTCGATCAGGCGGTCGTAGCGCGAGAAGTCCTTCTCGGGCGCCAGTTGCGCCCCGACCATCACCCCGACCTCCTCCTTCAGCGCGCGGATGTACGGCTCGGCGAACTGCACGCCACGCGTTCCCTGGAACCCGGCATTCAGGTGCACGAAGGTGACCGCGGATTCAGCCTTCGCGGCGCGCGCCACCTCGACGACGTCCTCCACCGACTTGTCGGCCACCTCGTGCTCGCCGACGTTCTGGCCCGTCGTGCAGAACCGGCAGTTCACGGCCGGGCTGTAGTTCCAGAACGTGCAGACCATGTTCACGTAGATGCCGAGGTAGGTGCCTTGCAGGACGCCGATGCGGCTCATCGGGATGCCGCGCGAGGTCGCGCGCGAATACCAGGCCGGCTCGCGCGGGACCTCGACCGCGTACGCCGTGCCGTCGCGCTCGTCGCGGACCGCGTACCCCCCCTCGGGCGACCCGTCCAGCACATACGGCGACTGGCGGGCGAAGCGTTCCTCCACCGGGACGTTCACCCAGACCCGATCCTTCAGGCGCGACGCGGCCGGAATCACGATCTCGAGGCCCGAGCCGAGTCCCGCCCGCGTGCGCGAGATACTGCGCGACCCGTCGAGGCGAACTTCGGCCGGCACCCGGATTCCCTTGCAGAAGAGGTCGATTTCGAGCTCGCACGCGTTGAGCCTCATGCCACCTTCTCCCAGTCACCGCCGCAGGGCGCCCCACGTCAGCGCCCGCCGCGGCGCCCCCTCGCCGAATCCGGTGATGTCGGTGACGAACCCTTCGAGGGCATAGCCGGCGTCGTCTGACGGCACCGCCCGCCCCTGCTCCCAGACCCAGCGGACCTCGCCGTCGCGCCGGCGGATGCGGTACACGATCTCGAATGCGTGCCCGCCCCGCACACCGGCGCGAACCGCGTCGATGACCGCCTCGCGATCCTCCTCGAGCACCATGTGCCCGTAGGACATCCGCCGGTTGCCCACGATTTCGTGCGGCTCGTACCCGGTCAGTGTACGGCATCCTTCGCTGACGAAGGACATCGTCCACTCGGGGTCGTCGGAGCAGCGGTACACCATGCCCGGCAGGTTGCTCATCAGTGTCGCGAGCATCCGCTCGCTCTCGACGCCCGCCCGCTCGGCCCGCTTCCAGGCCGTCACGTCCACGATGTGCACCAGGCGGCAGGCCTCGCCGCCAACCACGAGCGACGCGACCGAGCAGAGACCGTCCAGCACCGCCCCCGACCGGCGGCGCAGCTGGATCTCGGCGGCGTCGAGCCGGCCCGTGTCGTCGAAGCGCGCGACCAGGTCGTCGCGGGCGGCGGCGTCGGTCCAGAGGCCCAGCTGACTGGCCGTGCGGCCGATCACCTCGCCCCGGGTGTAGCCCAGTTCCCGCAGGAAGGCGTCGTTGACGTCCACGTAACGCCCGTCCAGCCGCGTGCTGATCGTCATCAGCCCCGGCGCCAGGCGGAACACCTGCTCCATCAGGGCCTGGGTCTCGCGCAGCGCCGTCTCGGCCCGACGCCGCTCGGTGACGTCCATCGCAGACACCAGGACCCGGGACCAGGTCTCCTCGGCGCCCGGCGCCAGCGACCAGCGGAGCGCGACGATCATCTCGTCGCCGCCGAGCGTGTAGTTGATCGCCTCGCCCTCCCAGAACCGTTCGCCGCGCGCCAGCGCGAGGATGCCGTCCCGGAAGACGTGGTACCCGTCGGGGCCGACGAACCTGGTCGAGGCCCCCCAGCATCTGCGCCCGGCTGTCGGCGCCGTACATCGCCAGCGTCGCGCGGTTGACGTCGACCACCGCGACCGTGGCGACGCAGTCGGCGAGCTCCTCGGGGTGGGCCTCGAGGTGCGCCGCGAGGTCGGTGACACCCAGGGCGCGCAGCCGGCTGATGTGGCGGCTGATCCCGGAGAAGTCCTCCTCCCAGAGCGAGACCGAGCTGTCGTCGAACAACGATCGGTAGCGAGCCTCGCTCTCGCGGATCCGCGCCTCGGCCGCGCGCGCGGCGGTGACGTCCTGCAGCACGCAGTGAAGCAGGCGCTCGCCGTCGGCTCCCTGCCCCACCCGGCCGCTCATGCGCACGACGGCAGGAGGCCGCGACGCGCGCACGACCTGGAACTCGATGTCGCGAAGCTCGGACGGGCCCGCCGGGTCCGACAGCATCCGCTCGAAGCGCGCCCGCCCATCCGCCGGGAGCATCTCGATGAATCGGCGACCGACTCCGCGTTGCCGCGGCAGCCCCATCAGCCGGACCCACTCGTCGTTCACCTCGACGATCACCCCCTCGGGCGAGAGCGATTGGTAGGCGAGGGGGAGGTAGTGATAGAGGCGGCGGAAGCGCTCCTCGCTCGCGCGCAGGGCTGCCTCCGCGGTGTAGCGGGCCGTCACGTCGCGGACGATGGCCTGCACCGAGCCGTCCTCGCCGAGCCTGAGGCTGACCTCGGCCGGCAACCGGGTGCCGTCCTTGCGCAGCACCTCGCTCTCGGGGGGCGATCCGGCCGACGGGGCCGCGCCGGCCGCGAGCAGCGCCGGCAGGCCGCCCGGCGTGAACAGATCGTCCACCGGCCGCCCCACCAGCTCGTCCCGCGAGTAGCCCGACATGCTGCAGATGGCCGAGTTGACGGCCACGAGCCGGCGGCTGCCGTCGGTCATCACGATCCCGTCGGCGGCCTGCTCGACCAGCGTGGCGTACCTGCTGCTCGCTGCGGCGCAGGGCCTCGCGCACCTGATGCCAGTCGGTGAGGTCGACGGCCATGCCCGCGACGCGCGGCGACGCGGCATCGCCGATGGGAAAGGTGACCATCAGCCAGCGCGCCTCGACGCCGTCGCGGCGCCGCACCGCCTGCAGCGTCTGCCTCGGACCGACGGAGGTGCCCGCGTCGCGCGCGGCCTCGCGCAGGGCCCGCGTCGTGTCCGGGGAGAAGAGGTCCTCGTCGGTACGGCCCGTCCACCCGTCCGCCTCGAGGCCGAGGAACCGCTCGAAGGCGGCGTTTGCGTATTCGTACCGTCCGGTGTCGTCCTTGATGAACGCAACGGCGGGGCTGTGACTCATGAAGGCCCGGAAGCGGGCCTCGCTCGCGCGGAGGGCCTGCTCGGCATGGTCGCGCTCGGCCTGGCGCGCCTCGAGGGCGCCGGCCATCTCGTCGAAGGCGCGCGCCAGGTCGCCCAGCTCGCCGTGCCCGTAGGGCAGGCGCGTGCGGACGGAACGATCGCCCGCCGCCAGCTTGCGCGTGGCGTCCAGCAGCGACGCGACGCGCCGAAGGACGCCGCGCTCGGCGCCGATCCAGGCCCCTGCCAGCGTGACGGCCATGACCAGGGCGAGCAGCGCGAGCTGCCGCACCTGCAGGCCGTTCACCGCCGCGTAGGCCGCCTCGCGCGGCACGCCGATCACCACGCCGCAGCTCGGTGTTGGCGCGGCCGCGGATCGGCGTGAAGGCGTAGATTCGGCCCACGGCGTCCGGGTCGGACGCCTCGACGACCCCCTCGGCCTGCGCCTTCATCCCGGCCGACAGCGTGGGATTCGGCAGGTACCGGCCGATCCAGCCCTCGCCCTCGGGATGGCGGGCGATCACCTGGCCCTTCCGGTCGACCAGCATCAGCACCGCGCCGGGCGGCAGCTGGCTCGTCGCCGCGATCTCGTTGAGCCACTCGACGTCGAGGGCCGCCGTGATCACCGAGACCAGGACGCCCTCCGCGTTGATCACGGGCCAGGCGGCGACCAGGACGGCCGTCTTCGTCAGGTGCCCGACCTGGTAGTCGCCGACGGCGAAGCGGCGGCGGCCGGCGGCCTCCTGGAACCAGCCGCGGTCGGAGAAGTTCACCGGCTCGGACGACCGCGGCAGGCTGACCAGCACGTCGCCCGAGGGCGACAGGACCGTGAAGCTGGCGTAGCCGCGGTACTGCTTCATGAGGATGGCGAAGAAGGTGCGGCTGCGCGTGGGGTCGCCCTCGCGGACCTCGGGTACCTGGGCGAGGTCCGACAGGATTTGGCGGGTGCCGTCGACAATTCGCTCCTGGTCGGCCGCAATCAGGCGCACGAGGCGGACCGTGTCGGAGGCGACCTCGGCTCGCTGCCGCTGCCGGTCCCGCCAGCCGGTGAAGAAGGTGAGCGCGAAGGCCGGCAGCGTGGCCAGGACGATGAGCAACAGCAACCGGCCACGAAGTCCGGATACGAAAGGACGTGACACGTCGGCTCCCGGGCTGATTCAGCGCCCCGGCGGGTGATTACCAAGCGTCGAGCGATAAGGGGGGGTCGCGGCTGATTGTGGCCGCGGGCGACCCGAAAAAGCAAGCCACCCGACCGGCCCGGAGCGAGAGACCGCGTGACCGGCTGGGATGGTCAGGAGGGAAACGACTTCTCGAACCAGCTGCCGGCGCACCCTTCGGCCATCGTCGCGTAGCCGCGACTGCGGAGCAGGCCCGGCATGGCCACGGCTCGCGGCAGCAGCACGAGCCGCCGGGCGCCGCACGCGAGGCACGCGACCTCGAGGGCGTCGAGCAGCACCCCCGCGATCTGCTCGGCCGGCACCGGGCACCCGGCGTCGGCACCGAACTCGTGCACCCGGACCTCGTAACCGAGCGGCTCGAAGGCCGCCAAGCCCACGATCCGCGAACCGCACCGGGCCAGGACGCGGCCGCTGGCGGCCAGGCGCTCCCGGCGGGCGGGCGTCAGGCGACGACCCTGGAACAGGCGTCGCAGATCGGTGGGCGACAGCGCACACCCCTCGGGCCCGCTCACCCCCACCTGCAGGGGCGGCGCCAGCGACGACGGGACGACCTCGAGCACGGTCGGCACGAGAGACGACTGAGCAACCCTGGTGCCAACGCGATGGCGGGCTGGAACGCCTGAAACAGGCCGAATTCGACCCATTCGCGCGGCTGACCCGGCTGTTTCTCACGAAAACTCGGCGGGCGCGCCGGTCCGTCGTCAGCCGGGTCTCTACTGCTCGGTGGCTTCGAGGTGGGTGAGTTCGAGCTTCTTGATGCGATCGCCGAGCGTCGAGCGCTTGATGTTCAGCAGCTCGGCCGCCTTCGACTTGTTGCCGCCGCTCACCTTCAAGGCCCAGGTGATCAGGCTCGACTCGACCTCGCGCAGGCGGTCGTCGAGCGACACCGCCGAGGGGTTGGCGTGGTTCTCGAAGACCGGCTGGTGGTCCTCGGCGTACCTGTGGAACAGCACGCTGACCGGGACGCACCCCAGCCGCACCGTGTCGCACGTGCAGGTCTGGGCGATGCGCTCGCAGGCGTTCTCGAGCTCGCGGACGTTGCCGGGCCAGGGATACCGCATGAACGCCTGGAGCACGGCGGGCGAGATCGCGCGCGGCTCCTCGCCGCGCTGGCGGAAGTACCGCTTCACGAAGTGGTCGACGAGGATCGGGATGTCCTCGCGCCGGTCGCGCAGCGGCGGCAGGTTCACCGGGATGACGTTGAGCCGGTAGAAGAGGTCGTCGCGGAACTTCGCCTTCGGCGACCAACTGCCGCAGGTCGCGCTTGCTGCCGGTCACGATCCGCACGTCGATCGGGATCTGCCGCGTGCCGCCGAGCCGCTCGATGACCCGGTTCTGCAGGACCCTCAGCAGCTTGACCTGCATCGCCAGCGGCACGTCGTCGATGTCGTCGAGGAAGATCGTGCCTCCCTGCGCGAGCTCGAACCGGCCGGGCCGCTCCTTGATGGCCCCGGTGAAGGCGCCGCGCTCGTGGCCGAACAGCTCGGATTCGATGAGCGTCTCGGACAGGATGGCGCAGCTCACCGGGACGAAGGGCTTGTGGTGGCGCGAGCTGGACTGGTGGATGAGGTTGGCGATCAGCTCCTTCCCGGTGCCGGTCTCGCCCGTGACCAGGACGCTGCTGTCGCTGTCGGCCACCACGCGCACGAAGTCGAAGACGGCGCGCATGCGCGCACTGCGTCCCACGACAACCGAATCTATGGTGAATGGGGCTACGGCCATGAAGGGATCCCTGTCATTCTACCAGATGTCCGCCCGGCCTCTCTCCGCTATACTGGAGACAGGCGGGACGGCACCGCCGCTTTCCTCTCCCGAATACACCCGTCGTGCGCAGACCACCGCCATTCGAGCCGGAGCACCCATGATCGCTCGCGAACGCGTACAGGCCGTCATCGACCGGATCCGCCCGCTCATGCAGGGCGACGGCGGGGACATCGAGCTCGTCGACGTCATCGAGAACAAGGCCAAGGTCCGCCTGACCGGCAACTGCGTGGGCTGTCCCAGCGCGCAGATGACCTTGTTCATGGGGGTCGAGATGGCGCTGAAGGAAGAGATTCCCGAGTTCGAGGAGTTGATCGTCGTCTAGGGAGGGCCATGCCCAAGAAGGGCTGGAACGTCGCGGTGGTCGGGGCGGCCGGGATGGTCGGCACCGAGATGATCCGCACGCTCGAGCAGCGGGCCTTCCCGGTCGCCGAGTTGCGCCCGCTCGACGTTGCCGAGGCGGTTGGAACCGAGGTGCGCTTCGACGGCCGGGCCATCCCATGCGCCGAGGCGTGCGAGTCCGCCTTCGCTGGCATCGACCTGGCGATCTTTTCGGCGGGCGGAGAGGCCAGCCTGGCGCTCGCGCCCGCGGCCGTGCGGCAGGGCGCGGTCGTCGTGGACAACAGCTCGGCGTGGCGGATGGATCCCGCCTGCCCGCTGGTGGTGCCCGAGGTGAACCCGCACGACCTGGCGTGGCACCGCGGCATCGTCGCGAACCCCAACTGCTCGACCATCCAGATGGTCGTCGTGCTCGCGCCGCTGCATCGGCGGGCCCGGATCCGCCGGGTCGTGGTGTCCACCTACCAGGCGGCTGCCGGCGCGGGGCGACACGGCGTCGAGGAGTTGATGCGCCAAGCGCGCCAGGTCCTCGACGGGGGGCCGCCCGAGCCGGCCCGCACCTTCCAGTACCCGCTGGCCTTCAACCTGATCCCGCAGATCGACGTCTTTGAGGAGGGGGGCTACACCAAGGAAGAGTGGAAGATGGTGCACGAGACGGTGAAGATCATGGGCGATCCGTCCATCCGGATCACCGCGACCACCGTCCGCGTGCCGGTGATGGTGGGCCACTCCGAGTCGGTGAACGTCGAGACGGAGGAGAAGCTGTCGGCTGACGAGGCGCGCGCGCTGCTGGCTGCGGCGCCCGGCGTCTGCGTGGTGGACGACCCGGCCTCGCGCCGCTACCCGATGCCGGCCGACGCGGCGGGAACCGACGCCGTGTTCGTCGGGCGCATCCGCGAGGACAACTCGACGGAGCGCGGGCTGAACCTCTGGATCGTCGCCGACAACGTGCGCAAGGGGGCGGCGCTCAACGCGGTCCAGATTGCCGAGCGGCTGGTCCAAGACGGCCTGCTGCGGCCGACCGCCTGACCCGCCGCTGGCCGTCATGCTGCACATCCTCGACCTCGACTTCCACGGCGGCCCGCGATCCCTCGCCGCCGGCCTGCTGGACGGCCCGGGTGGCCCGATCCTCGTCGATCCGGGCCCGTCGAGCGCGATCGGGGGGCTGCGGCGCGGGCTTGCGGAGCACGAGCGGTCGGTGGGCGACCTGCAGGCCATCCTGCTGACCCACATCCACCTGGATCATGCCGGCGCCACCGGTGTCCTCGCCCGCGAGAACCCGCGCCTGCGCGTCTTCGTCCACGAGCGCGGGGCCCCGCACGTTGTGGATCCCTCGAAGCTGGTGGCGAGCGCCTCGCGGCTCTACGGTGACCGCATGGAGGCGCTCTGGGGCGAGATTGCTCCCGTCGACGCGTCCCGCATCCAGGCCCTGCAGGGGGGCGAACGTCTCGCGGTGGCGGGTCGCACCCTCGACGTCGCGTACACGCCCGGCCATGCCTGGCACCACGTCTCCTACCTGGACCGCGAGACCGGGACGGCCTGCGTCGGCGACGTGGCGGGCGTGCGGTTCGCCCCGTCCGAGGAGGTCATTCCCCCGACCCCGCCGCCCGACGTCGATGTGAATCGGTGGAACGAGTCGCTCGACACGATCGCCGCGTGGTCGGCTTCCCGCCTGCTGCTCACCCACTTCGGGACGTTCGACGACGTGGGGTCGCACCTTGGCCGGGTGCGCGCGCGCCTGAACGAGATGGCGAGCCTCGCCAGGCAGTCGCTCGACGAGCCGGCCCGGGACGACGAGGAGCGGATCGCATGGTTCCGGGTGCGGATGCGCGAGTCATTGGTCGTGCGGCTCGGCGAGGACGCGGCGGCCGCGTACGAGGCGGCCCAGCCCCTGGAGCACTACTGGCACGGGCTGGCGCGCTACTGGCGCCGGCGCCCGCCCGGGCGCTGAGCGGTCCTGGCCCCGGGTCCCCCGCCGCACGGCGCCGCTCGTCTATCCCGTATACTGTGGTGACCGACCCGCACACACCGACGTCGCAAACGGACGGAGGGGATGGCCGACGAACGGCGCAAGCCAGGCATCGAGATCGCCGACAGACCCGAGCAGGCGGCGGCACGCCCGCGCATGTTCCAGGTGATCCTGCACAACGACGACTACACGACGATGGATTTCGTCGTGGAAGTGCTGGAGCAGGTGTTCCTCAAGTCCCCGGCTGAGGCGTTTCGGATCATGATGGAAGTGCACCGGAACGGGCGCGGCGTCGGCGGGGTGTATCCCGCACGAGATCGCCGAGACGAAGGCCGGCCTGGTGCAGGGCCTCGCCCGCGAGCGGGGCTTCCCGCTGCGGGCGAGCGTCGAGGACGCGTGACCGGGCACCCTGGAGCGTGACATGTTCAGCGCCGCCGTCGAGATGCTGTTGCACATCGCCTACCGGGAGGCGGTCTCCCGCCGTCACACGACCCTGACGCTCGAGCACCTGCTCTACGTCCTCACGCACGACCTCGAGGGCGAGCGCATCCTGGCGGCCTGCGGGGCCGACCTGCCCCGCCTGCGCCGCGAGCTGGACACCTTCCTCCAGAGCTCGGTCGAGCAGTTCCCGCGCGGGATGGAGAAGGAGCCCGAGCAGACGCGGGCGTTCCGCCGGGTGCTGCAGACCGCCGTGCTGCACGTGCAGAGCGCGGGCAAGCCCGAGGTGAACGCGGGCGACATCATCGCCGCGATGCTGCAGCAGACCAACGCCTACTCGTGCCAGTTGCTCGAGGCGCAGGGGGTGACGCGGCTCGACGTGCTGAACTTCATCTCGCACGGCATCTCGAAGGTGCCGGTGCCGCCTCCAGTCGGGCGAGGAAGGGCGGCGGCGCGGGCAGCCGCAGCCCGGGGCGGTCGAGGGGCAGCCGGGGACGTCGCGCGACCCGCTGGCCAGCTACGCGGTGAACCTGACCGAGCGGGCGCGGGCCGGGCTGCTCGACCCGCTGATCGGGCGGGCGCGTCGAGCTGCAGCGGACGATGGAGATCCTCTGCCGGCGGCGGAAGAACAACCCCGTGTTCGTCGGCGACGCCGGCGTCGGCAAGACGGCGCTGGCCGAGGGGCTCGCCATCCGGCTGCTCGAGGCCGACGTCCCCTCGATCCTCGAGGGCGCGGAGATCTTCAGCCTCGACACGGCCGCGCTGCTGGCGGGAACCCGGTTCCGCGGCGACTTCGAGGAGCGCTTCAAGGCGGTGCTCGCGGCGCTCAAGTCGCGGCGCCTGCCGATCCTCTTCATCGACGAGATCCACGCGACCATCGGCGCCGGGGCGACGACCGGCGGCACGATGGACCTGGCCACGCTGATCAAGCCGGTCCTCACCGCCGGCGAGCTGCGCGTCGTCGGCTCGACGACCTTCGAGGAGTTCAAGCAGATCGAGAAGGACCGCGCGCTCGCGCGGCGGCTGCAGAAGGTGGTCGTCGAGGAGCCGACCGTCGAGGAGACGATCAAGATCCTCCAGGGGCTGCGCAGTCCGCTACGAGGAGCACCACCAGGTCGAGTACGACGGACGCGGCCCTCGAGGTCGGCGACGAAGCTCGCCAAGCGCTTCCTGCGCGACTACCGGCTGCCCGACAGCGCGATCGACATCCTCGACGAGGCCGGCGCGATGCTGCGGCTGCAGGCGCCCAGTGGCGCCGGTGACCGAGGGCGCGGAGGCGCCGCCGCGCCGGGTGACGCCGGCCGAGATCGAGCGCGTGGTCGGGCGGATGGCGCGCATCCCCGACAAGCAGGCCACCTCCTCCGAGAAGGAGCGGCTGCGGACGCTCGAGGAATCGCTGCGGCGCGTGGTGTTCGGCCAGGACGAGGCCGTGCGGATCGTTACCGCCGCCATCAAGCGGTCGCGCGCGGGGCTGGCGCAGCCCGACCGACCGGCCGGGTGCTTCCTGTTCACCGGGCCGACCGGGGTCGGGCAAGACCGAGCTGGCGCGGCAACTGGCGCTGCACCTGGGCAACGAGTTCCTGCGCTACGACATGAGCGAGTTCATGGAGAAGCACGCCGTGTCGCGGCTGATCGGGGCGCCCCCGGGTACGTGGGCTTCGAGCAGGGCGGTCTGCTGGTGGACGCCGTCCGGACGCACCCCTACGCGGTGGTGCTGCTCGACGAGATCGAGAAGGCCCACCCCGACATGTTCAACATCCTGCTGCAGGTCATGGACCACGCGACGCTGACCGACAACAACGGCCGTCGCGCCGACTTCCGGCAGGTGGTGCTGATCATGACGTCGAACGCCGGCTCGCGCGAGATGAGCGCGGCGTCGATCGGGTTCGGGGCGGGGTGCCGGCTCGCCGGCGCACGAGGCCGACGTGCGCGACCACGCCTCGCGCAGCCGCTCGCGGACGGCCGTCGAGCGGATCTTCAGCCCCGAGTTCCGGAACCGGCTCGACGCGATCGTCACCTTCGCGGCGCTCAACCCGTCGGTGATGGAGACGATCGTCGAGAAGTTCGTCCTGCAGCTCGAGTCGCAGCTTTCCGAGCGGCGCATCGAGATCGCCCTCGAACCCTCGGCCCGGGCGTGGCTCGCGCGGCGGGGGTACGACCCGATCTACGGCGCGCGCCCGCTGGCGCGGGTGATCCAGTCGGAGGTGCGCGACCCGCTCACCGACGAGATCCTGTTCGGCCGCCTCGAGCACGGCGGCACGGTGCGCATCGGCCTGGACGACGACCGCCTGACGTTCGCCTTCGCCGAAACCGCCGCGCAGTGATTTGGGGTCAGGTCTTGCATTTCAGCATTTTGCGGATCAGACATGCAAAATGCTGAAATGCAAGACCTGACCCCATAGACGACGACAATGGACGACGACAAGACCAGGGACGAGGAATCCGAGCCGGCGGACGGCCCGGTGAAGGTGGTCGATCGGCGGTGGTGGTCGCACGGCGAGAGCGGCGCCGCCGCCGCTCCGCCGCGCAAGCCCACCTATATCGAGGAGCTGGAGCGCCAGATCGCCGAGAAGGACCAGGCGATTCAGACCTACGCGACCAAGTACCGCGAGGGCGCCGCCGAGTTCGACCAGGTTCGGGCGCGCCTGCGTCGCGATCTCGACCGCGACATCGAGCGCGCGCGCCGGGCGCTGCTCGCCGACTTCCTCGAGGTGGCCGACAACCTCGATCGCGCACTTGCCGCCGCGCCCGCCGGCGCCGACGAGGCGTTCGTGCGTGGCGTGGACCTGGTGCGCCAGCTGCTGCTCGCCCGCTACGCGGCCCACGGCGTGACGCCCATGGAGGCCGAGGGGCAGCCCTTCGACCCCGCGCGGCACGACGCCGTGTCGCTCGTCGAGGTTGCCGATCCGGCCCAGGACGAGGTCGTGCAGGCCATGGTGAAGAAGGGCTACCTGATCGGGGACGAGGTGCTGCGGCCGGCGACGGTCGTGGTGGGAAGTCACCGCAATCGGTGATCGGTTTCAGTGACGGCGGCGCTGGACGTCGAGCTGTTTCCGAACGCCCGACAGACTCCTTTCGAACTCACTGAGCCAATCCAAGGCGGTCTTGCCGGCATCGTCTCTCAGCGTAACATCAGCACCGGCCTTGAGCAGGACGTGGATGCTCAAGAGGTCGCCCGCCGCGGCGGCCACCATCAACGGTGTTCCCCATCCTTGACATAGCGCGGCTCACGCCGGGCGTTGTAGCCGGCGCGGGCGTTCACATCTGCTCGAGCCCTGATGAGCTCCGCGACCGCCAAGGGGTGCTGGAAGGCACAGCCTCGTGGAGCGGGGTGGATGAGCCGTGGTCCGCACCGCACCGCACGTTGGGAGCCGCTCCCCGGCCAAGTAGCAGGCGGATGAGATGCCCATGCCCCTGCGTACTTTCGTCCATCTGAGATTGCTGTCGTCGTACTCGAAGATGGTGGGATCGCTGAGCGGGGTTGGCTGTCGCCGCCCGGAGGGACGACCCAGAGCCGGGCGTCGGTGGCGGAGAGCACATTGCCCTCGGGCGTCCGTGACGACGAGCAAAGCTCGTCGTCACGCCATCGACGGTCACGCTCGTCACGAACCCGGTGTCGAGGTCGTACGTCATGGCGCGGGCTGTCGTGCCGCCGCCCCCGGAGGCGTGGTAGGTGGTGGACCGCGTTGGTACGAGAACCGCCAGTCGGCGACGGTACCGGTGACCGGGTCGGTCGCCCGGCGGAGTGTGACAACGCGAGCCTTGTAGGTGTAAGTGGAGGCCTGCTGCGTGAAGGTGCTGTACGTGTAGTGAAGTTGTCCGCCGGTGGGAACCGTGACGGCGTCCAGCTCGGGCCCCGGTAGCGTCGTACCGTACCCATAGACCCATCGTCTGTCGGCTGCCCCAGAGACACGAGGAGGAGCCCGAATTGTGGCTCTGCGAAGCGCCGTTGGTCGTGAAGGGGTTCTCTTGCGCCGTGACGAACACGCTCGAGGCAAGGAACGGGAGGGGTAGTCCCACGGAGCACACGACCGTAGTCGCACGCCGGAACCAGCCTGCACTCGTGCCGTTCGGATTCTCCATGAGCGGACGGACGACGAAGACCGTGACAAGTCACCGCGATTGCCAGCCTAGCAGTAACCCGTGCCGACTGACGGGATGCACGCTGGCCGCGTCGTCCGGAAAGGACCGTCGCCGTCCTGATTCAGGAGTGTGATCGAAACGACGAAAGGGACCGTCTCACCGGGGAAGGCGCGTGAGCCACATGGCCGCCGGGGTAATGACGATGAAGTGAGCGCCGCTCGAGACCTTCCTGTACGTGATCCCCGAGCCGACCAACTGGACGGCCTGCACGCCGAGCTGATCCTGGAACTTCCGCAGCTTTACCGGCGAGGCTGCAGAGGACGGATTCCGGCAGCCAGAGAGTTCCAGATTCCAGGGACCCGGTCATCGCCGGCGACGGTTCGTTCCGGACGGGTCCGTGGAACCAAGCAGCCTTGCAGGGTGCATCCACCGACCCGCGCGGCCGTTCGCCAGGCGCTGGATCCGGAGTGACCATAAATATGGTAATATGGCCAGGTGAAGACGACAATTGAGATTCCCGACCGGTTGTTCAGGAAGGCCAAGTCGAGGGCGGCCGAGCGTGGGCAGTCCCTCAAGGATCTCGTGGCCGAAGCTCTGCAGGAGAAGCTTGCCGGACGCACCGGCCAGGCTTCGCCTTCTGATCCCGAGTGGATGGCCGGCTTCGGCGGACTGCGCCGGCTGCGAGGCGAGACGCGCCGCATCCAGACGGCCATCGACGAGGCGTTCGAAACGATCGAACCCGAGGACCGGCAATGATCCTCGACACGAATGCCCTCTCGGCGTTCGTCGATGGGGACGAGGCCGTGGGTGACATCCTGAGGCGCGAGAGCCGGGCGGCCCTCCCGGTCATCGTCCTGGGCGAGTTCCGATACGGCATCGCAATGTCGCGCCACCGCTCCGACTACGAAGGCTGGCTCGAGAAGCACCTGCCGGCGTTCGACATCCTCACCGTGACCGAGGACACCGCCATTGTCTATGCGGCGCTGCGCATCGCGCTCAAGAAGGCCGGCGAGCCAATCCCGGCCAACGACGCGTGGATCGCTGCTCTCGCCCTCGAGCACCGCCTGCCCGTCCTGAGCCGCGATGCACATTTCGACGTCGTCCGGGGCGTTCATCGACGAGGCTGGTAGTCGGAAGGCTTCGCTGCCTGCGCCCTCGACCGGTCAGTCCTGTCGCAGCGCGGCCATCGGGGTGGCGCGCGAAGCACGTAAGGCTGGGATCAGGCAGGCCGAGCGTGACACCCCCGGACGATGATGCGCTCCTTCTCCTCGAGCAGGCGCACTATAGTGTGCCGCGCACTGAAGAACCGTCACGACTACTCTTCGCTCGTCTTGGATCCGGTCGCGCCGCGCCCGGCGTTCTGCGTTACCTCGGCGGGACCGCCGCCCGCAGCCTTGCCAGATACTGAGGGAACCGCCAGGCGGTTCCGCGTAGGTACCACGCCCAGGGGATCCCCACCGGTCGCGCGCCAAACCCACGGCTCGGGCGAAGTCCCCAAGGACCGCGTGTCGTTGAGGAGGCCCATCGCCTGCAGGGCTTCGGTTCGCCGGCCGGCGGCGTGAGCCAGGGATGCCGCGGCGATCACACCCGACAACGCGCCGGGACGAAGGGCGCGGGCGGCGGCATAGGAGGCGGCGGCGGCCTCGAAGTCCTCGAGTTGCTGGTGCGCGTCGCCTTCGAAGAGAGTGGCCAGGTACGCGAAGTCGGGGTCCAGGCGCGGCGTGACCTCACGGTACACCTCGAGCGCCGCTTCGGGCTTTCCCTGGAGCGCGAGCACGCGTCCCAGCCTGAGACGCGCCTCGTCGAGGCCAGGCGCCGCCTCGATGGCGGCCCGGTACGCACGCTCGGCTGTCTCGAGCTTCGGCTTGATGACGTACTCGAGCGTCCACCGTTTCCGCCGCCACGACTTCGACCCGCTGTAACACGCCCTCGTCGCGGACCTCGAAGTCGTCGGCCGTGAGACCACGAACCGTCCGTCCCTTGTGGGTGACCAGCACGTCCACCTGCACGGCGTCCGTGCGAACGGCGAAGCGTGGCTGCTGCGGTGCTGGCGGCTGCGCGCCAACACGCGAGCCCGCCAGAAGCAGCGCGGTTGCCAGAGCGACGAAAGTGATGGATGCGTTCACGGGTGCCACCCCCGTCGCCGGCCATCCTCCGCCCTTCCCCCGGCTCACCCAACGGGGCGGCCGGCGTCGAATGCCACTGCCCGTTACGCAACCGTTTGCGCCGCCGCTTGCATGCCGGCGTCGAGGGCCGCGAGGTTCAGGTCGAGCAGTGCCGCCTTCTTCCCCGACAGCTCCTTGCGCAGCGCCGCGATGGCGCTGTCGCGCGTCGACGATCGGCACCCGCGCGATCAGCGAGCCGAGCGCCACGACGTTGGCCAGGCGCGGGTTGCCCAGGCCCCCGGCGATGCCGGTGATCCCGACGTAGGCGACGTCGATGTCGGTCCGCGTGTGCGGGATCTCGATCAGGGTCTTGTTGACCAGCAGGAAGCCACCCTCGGCCATCTTCGTCTCGAACTTCTCGAGGGACGGCCGGTTCATCGCCACCAGGACGTTGGGGCACGACACGACCGGGGTGCCGATCCGCTTGTCCGAGACGACCACCGAGCAGTTGGCGGTGCCGCCGCGCATCTCCGGGCCGTAGGAGGGAATCCACGAAACCTCCTTGCCCTCGAGCATGCCGGCCGTCGCGATCAGCTTGCCCAGGAACAGGATCCCCTGCCCGCCGAACCCCGCCAGGACGATGTCGTAGGTCATCACTTCACCTCGCCGGGGACGCCGTCGCGGAAGACGCCGAGCGGGTACTCCGGCATGAGGTTCGACTCGAGCCAGTCCACGGCCTCGTTCGGGTCGACGCCCCAGTTGGTCGGGCAGGTCGCGAGCACCTCGACGAAGGTGAACCCCTCCCCCTTCTGCTGGAGGTCGAGCGCCTTCTTGATGGCGCGCTTGGTGCGCGTGAGGTTGGCCACGTTGTTGAGCGAGGTCCGCTCGATGTAGCGCGGCGCCTTCAGCGTGGCGAGCATCTCGCTCACGTGGATCGGGTGGCCGGCGAATTTCGGGTCGCGGCCGTACGGCGACGTCGCGCTCGCCTGCCCGACCAGCGTCGTCGGCGCCATCTGCCCGCCGGTCATCCCGTAGATCGCGTTGTTGATGAAGACGACGGTGAAGTTCTCGCCGCGGGCGGCGGCGTGGATGATCTCGGCCGTCCCCGACGAGGCGAGGTCGCCGTCGCCCTGGTAGGAGATCACGATCGAGTCGGGGTTGGCGCGCTTCAGGCCGGTGCCGACGGCGGGCGCGCGGCCGTGTGCCGCCTGGATGTTGTCGGTGGCGAAGTACCAGTAGGCGAACACCGAGCAGCCGACCGGGGAGATGACGATCGTCTTCTCCTGCAACCCCAGCTCGTCGATCGCCTCGGCAACCATCCGGTGCACGATCCCGTGGCCACACCCGGGACAGTAGTGGAACGCCTTGTCGGTCAACGCCTTGGGCCGCTCGAATACCTTCTGCATGGCTCCCCCTACACCCGCTTCGCGATCTCGGCCACGACCTCGGCCGGCGTCGGCACGTTGCCGCCGGAGCGGCCGTAGAAGTGGACCGGGCACTTGCCGTTCACGGCGAGCTGCACGTCCTCGACCATCTGGCCCATCGACATCTCGCAGACCAGGAAGAACCGGGCGCGCTCGGCCAGCCCCTTCAGGACGGCCTTCGGGAAGGGCCACAGCGTGATGGGACGCACCATCCCGGCCTTGATGCCCTTGTCCCGCAACTCGTCGACGGCCGACCGCGCGACGCGCGACACGATGCCGTACGCCACTACGACGACGTCGGCGTCGGCGGTGAGGTATTCCTCGTAGCGCACCTCGTTCCGCTCGGCCTCGTCGTACTTGGCGTACAGCTTGTGGATGTACGCCTCCATCTCGTCCGCCTCGAGATAGATGGAGGTGATCGTGTGCCCCGGTCGCCCCTTGGCGCCGGTCAGGGCCCACGACGAGTGGTCCACTTCGCTCGGGTAGCGCTCGGCCAGCTCGACCGGCTCCATCATCTGGCCGAGGTTGCCGTCGGCGACGACCATCACCGGGTTGCGGTAGCGGTCGGCGAGGGTGAAGGCCAGCACCGTCAGGTCGGCCATCTCCTGCACCGACGAGGGGGCCAGCACGATCATCCGGTAGCTGCCGTGACCGCCCCCCTTGACCGCCTGGAAGTAGTCGGCCTGCTCGGGGTTGATGTTCCCCAGGCCCGGCCCGCCGCGCATGATGTTGACGATGACGGCCGGCAGCTCCGCGCCCGCCAGGTAGGAGATCCCCTCGGCCATCAGGCTGATGCCGGGCGACGAGGAGGTGGTGAGCGCCCGGCGCCCCGTGGCGACCGCGCCGTACACCATGTTGACCGCCGCGACTTCGGTTTCGGCCTGGATGTAGGCGCCGTCGGGGATGGTGGGCAGGCGCCGCGCCATGTACTCGCCCACCTCGTTCTGGGGGGTGATCGGGTAGCCGAAGTAGAGGGTGGCCCCCGCGCGGATGGCCGCCTCGGAGAGCGCCTCGTTTCCCTTCATCAGCACTTTCATCGGTGGCCCCCGCCTACTTGAAAACCTCGATGCAGATGTCGGGGCAGATCAGCGCGCATGCCTTGCAGGCCGTGCACTTGCCGCCCGTGTACACCGCCGCGTAGTACCCCTTCGCGTTCAGCCGCTTCCCCATCTCGATGACGTGCGTGGGACAGACGCGCACGCAGAGCGAGCACCCCTTGCACCTGTCCTCGCGGATCGTGATCATGGGCATCGCGTCCCCCTCTTGCCGGCCATCATGATACCTCCAGCCTCCCAGGGCTGTTTCATCTGCTTCCGCATCACCAGCACCGGCAGCCCCAGATCGTGGAAGGCGCCCGGCACGTAGTACGACTCCATCACCGCGAGCGCGGCGATCGGGTAGCGGGCCACCTCCCGCACGCGTGCCACCCCCTCGCGGATGACCGCGGGCGTGGTGTCGGCGATCAGGTGGGGGTTGGCAATCATGCCCGTGATCGGCAGGCGCGACCGCTCCTCGATCCTGGCCGCCATGTCCACGATCGCCTCGGGCGTCTCGTTGAACGGGCGGTACGGGTTCACCACCAGCCAGTGGTTCACCGGTTCGGCCGCGAGCCCCCGGTGGAAGTAGGCGGCGACGATCCCCCCGAGGTCACTGCCCCCCAGGTCGAACACCACCGGCCCGTCCTTCCGGTCGAAGCAAGCGGCGATGGCCGGCGAGAGCGCCGGCATGTCGGCGTTCTCCATCCCCTCGACGCTCGAGATCACGCGGATGCCGAGCGACTCGAGCGCGTAGGCCCGCTGCCGCGAGCGGAAGTACAGGTTGACGATGTCGAGATCCACCAGCGTGACCGGCGACCGGCCCGCCTCGTGGAGGGCCAGGGCGAGGTTGATCGACACCTCGGTCTTCCCGGTGCCGAAGGCCCCGCTGATCACCGTCAGCCGTGCGCCCTCGGTGAGGAGGGTGGTCACGAGATGGCGGCCGCCAGGGCAATCGAGTTGAACTTCGTCTGGTCGCTGTCGGCGCGCGAGGTGAGGACAACCGGGGCGCTGGCGCCGACCAGGATCGCCGCCATCGGGCGCCCGCCGATCAACCCCATGATCTTGTAGAGCACGTTGCCGGCCTCGATGTCGGGCAGCAGCAGTACGTCGGCCGCCCCCGCCACCGGGCTCGTGATCCCCTTGTGCCGCGCGGCCTCGGCCGAGAGCGCGTTGTCGAGCGCCAGCGGGCCGTCCACCACGCAGCCCTTGATCTGCCCCCGGTCCGACATCTTGGCCAGGGCCGCCGCCTCGAGCGTGGCCGGCATGTCGGTGGTGACCGTCTCGACGGCGGCAATCACCGCGACGCGGGGCTTGTCGATCCCGAGCCTGTGGGCGAGGCCGACCGCGTTCTCCAGGATCTGCACCTTCTGGCCCAGGTCGGGGGCGATGTTCATCGCAACGTCGGTGAAGAGGACCAGCCGCTCGGGCGCCGGGGTCTCGAACAGGGCGACGTGGCTCAGCAGCGCCTTCTGGCGCAGGCCCGCTTCCTTGTTCAGGACGCCGCGCAGGAAGAGGGAGGTCGAGACGAGACCCTTCATCAGCATCTGGGCCTCGCCCGCGGCCACCTTCCTGACCGCCACCTCGACCGCCTCGGCGTCGCTGCCGCACTCGATCAGCGTCTCGTCGAGGCGCCGCAGGCCGAGCCGCTCCCGCAGCGGCTCGATGACCGACCGCTGGCCGACCAGCAGCGGGCGAACCAGCCCCGCGTGCGCCGCCCTGTCGAGTGACACGAGCACATCCTCGTCGTGCGGCCAGGGCACGGCGATGGTACGGGTCGAGCCCTTACGCGCCAGGTCGTGCAGTTCGCGGATCGTCGTGACCACGATCGTCTCCCTCGTCGGTGGACACCCCGGCCCGGCACGCGGTGCGGGTGCGGGCGTGGGCGCGGCTCTGCTCCATCAGGAGGACTCGAGACAGTGGCGGCGGCAGGGGGCGTTCTGACGTGGACGGGAAGGCCGCAACGGACCAGCCCAGTGTAACCTTCCCGGGGTGCCGGCATCAAGGAATCCGGCCGCCGGCTGCGCCGGGTCGGCGCCGCCGGCTCGGGTATATCATGGAGACCCGGCGGGCGCCCTGCCCCGGGGAGAGGAGATAGCATGACCGGCGACGAGCACATCCTCGATATCCTGCGGAAGGCCTACCAGATCGAGGTGGATGGGTACACGTTCTACTCGATGACCGCCGAGCGGGCCACCAAGCCGGCCGTCGAGGAGCTGTTCGCCAAGCTGGCGCAGGACGAGGTCCAGCACCAGGCCTTCCTGCGCGACATCCTCGGTCGCTACCAGGAGAAACGGGCCGCGGCCTTCGCGGTGGCGTTCCGGATGCCCGAGGGCATGCGGGCCTTCTCCGACAGGGTGTTCACCGCCCGCTTCCGCGAACAGGCCGAAGGGGCGGCTTTCGAGATGGCCGCGCTGTCGGTCGGCATGACGCTCGAGAAGAACGCCGTGGCCCACTTCTCGGAGGCGGCGAGGACGGCGGGCGCCGAGGACGTGCGGGCGTTCTACCAGTTCCTCGCCGACTGGGAGCAGCAGCACCTCGACGCCCTGCAGTCGCTGCACGAGGCGGTGCGCGCCGATTTCTGGGACCGCAGCGCCTTCAGCCCGTTCTGATGACCTACAATTTCGACCCCGATCGCTGGCACGACGACCAGGTGGCCCGGCTCGACCTGGAGCGCCAGGCAGGTCGCCTCTCGGGGGCCGATTACCAGGCGGCGCTGGAGGAGATCGATCGGCGCTACGAGTCGATGCTGGCCCGCCTCGACGGCACCTACCAGATCCCCCGCGCGGACGAGCCGGCCTGATCGCCTCGACCGGTGCGGTGCTGTCTCATCGGCAGACCACTTGTCCCGTCACCGTGCTCGAACCGGGGACGGCCACTGCCGGGCGGCGCTCGGCCAGGGCCACGTAGCTCCGCTCGGTCGGCCCGACGTAGACCTGCCGCGGCCGGTAGATGCGGCTCTGCCCCTCCCAGACTTCCTTCCAGTTGGCAATCCAGCCGGGCATGCGGCCGATGGCGAACATGACGGTGAACATGTCCAGCGGGATGCCGACCGCCCGCATGATGATCCCGGAGTAGAAGTCGACGTTCGGGTAGAGCTTCTTCTCCTTGAAATAGGGGTCGGCCAGCGCGGCCTCCTCGAGGCGGCGCGCCACGTCGAGCATCGGGTCCTGGATCTTCAGCTTCGCCAGCACCCGGTCGGCCGCCTGCTTGATGATCTTCGCGCGCGGGTCGTAGTTCTTGTAGACGCGGTGCCCGAAGCCCATCAGCTTGATGTTCGACGTCTTGTCCTTCACCCTCGACACGTAGTCCTTCACCGAGATCCCGCTGTCCACGATGTACTGCAGCATCTCGATGACGGCGGCGTTGGCGCCGCCGTGGAGGGGTCCCCAGAGGGCGCACACCCCCGCCGCGCAGCTCGCGAACAGGTTGGCGCCGCTCGACGCCACCATCCGGACGGTGCTCGTCGAGCAGTTCTGCTCGTGGTCGGCGTGCAGCACGAGGATCAGCGACAGCGCGGCGACGATGTCCGGATCCGGCTCGTACTCCTTGAACGGGATCGTGAACATCATGTGCAGGAAGTTCGACGCGTAGTCGAGGTGGGGCTTCGGGTACACCAGGGGCTGGCCGATCGAGGTCTTGTAGGCGGCCGCGGCGATCGTGCGCGTCTTGCTCAGGAGCCTCGCCGCCGCGCTCTGAAACGTCTCCGGACTCTCCATCCGGATGATGTCCGGGCTGTACGTGCTCGTCGCGTTGATCATCGCCGACAGGATTGCCATCGGGTGGCCGCCCGAGGGGAACCCGTCGAAGTGCTTGTAGAGCCCCTCGTGCAGCATCTCGTGCCGCGTCAGCAGGTTGCTCCAGCACTCGAGCTGCTCGGCGGTCGGCAACTCGCCGTAGATCAGCAGCCACGCGGTCTCGGGGAAAGTGCTGTGCTCGGCGAGCTGCTCGATCGGGATGCCGCGGTAGCGCAGGATGCCGCGCTCCCCGTCGATGAAGGTGATGGCCGACTGGCACGACCCGGTGTTCCCGTACCCGTCGTCCAGGGTGATCACCCCCGACTCGGCGCGCAGCTTGGAGATGTCGACCGCCACCTCGCCCTCGGACCCCGCGACCACCGGCAGCGTGTAGGTCTTGCCCCGCACCTGGAGCGTAGCCGTCTCAGGCATAGACTCGTCCTCGCGTGTGAATGTTGGCTGGCCCTGAACACGGATCATTTTAGCGCGAACGAGCGCGCGGCCATCGCGGCGACCGACCGCCCGATGCTGATCGAGGCGGTGGCGGCCGGCGACGGCGCGTTCAGCACGTGGATCATCCGCTCGGCCTCCACGATGTGGAAATCGTCGAGCAGGACGCCCCGCGGGTCGAGCGCCTGCGCCCGGACTCCGGCGCCGCTCGGGTGTACGTCCTCGTCGCGAAGCGCCGGCAGCAGTTCGCGCAGCGACGCCACGAACGCCCGCTTGCTGAACGAGCGGTACATCTCGCCGAACCCCATCCGCCAGTACTTCGCCCCCATCCGCCAGAAGCCAGGGAACGAGAACAGGTCGAGGGCATCCTTCGGCGAGAAGCTGGTGCGCGTGTATCCCTCGCGGCGGAAGGCGAGCACGGCATTCGGCCCCGCCTCCACCCCGCCGTGGATCATCCGCGTGAAGTGCACGCCGAGGAACGGGAACCGGGGGTCGGGCACCGGGTAGACCAGGTTCCGGACCAGGTGCTGCCGCTCCGGCACCAGCTCGTAGTACTCGCCCCGGAAGGGGACGATCTGGACGCCGGGCTCGACGCCGCACAGCCGCGCGACGCGGTCCGACTGCAGACCGGCGCAGTTGATGAGCGCCCGCGCCTCGACCGCACCCCCTGGCGTCTCGAGCACCACGCCATCCGGCCTGCGCTCGACGCGCAGGACGCGCGCTCGAGGTGCGCACCTCGCCCCCGGCCTCGCGCACCTGGCGGGCGAACGCCTCGGTGACCGCGGTGTAGTCGACGATCCCCGTCTGCGGGACGTGCAGCCCGGCGATGCCGGCCACCTCGGGCTCGTGGTCGCGCAGCTCGCCGGCCTCCAGGCGTCGGAGCCCCTCGAGGCCGTTGGCGCGCCCGCGGCGCTCCAGCTCGTCGAGCGCGCCCAGTTGCTCGCGGGTCGTCGCCACCACCAGCTTCCCGCACCGCTCGTGCGGGATCTGGTGCGCCTGGCAGAAGCCGTACATCGCCTCGCGCCCCTCGACGCAATTGCGGGCCTTGAGCGATCCCGGCTTGTAGTACAGCCCGGAGTGGATGACGCCGCTGTTGTGGCCCGTCTGGTGCGCCGCGAGCGCCTTCTCGGCCTCGAGCACGATGACCGACGCGCCCGACTCGCGCGCCAGGGCCATGCCGGTGGCCGTCCCGACGATGCCGCCGCCGATGATCGCCACGTCCCAGGGTGCGCTCATGCCCTACAGTCCCTCCTCGGGCCCGGCCACCTCGCGGCGCAGGCGGTCGGCGACGGTCACCGGCGGCGACACGCCGCAATCCGCCGCGATCTTCGTCAGCGACGCCATGACGTTCTCCGAGAGCGGGATGCCGGATGCCTCGTGCAGCCGCGCGCGGACCTGCTCCTTCTCCCCGTGGATGTAGATCACGCTCTTGTCGAGCGCCTTGCGCGAGTCCTTGAGCATCGCGAACAGCGCGGCCAGGCGGTCGCGGAAGTCGTCGAGCGGCATGAACCGCGCGATGTCGAGCGCCAGGAAGAAGTGCCCGACGCGCGGCGCGGCGCCCGGACCCGACCCCGCGGCTCCCCGGACGTTGTCCACGTCGGGACCGAACGCCGACCCCGAGAGGACCCCGCACAGCACGTCCACCATCAGGGCCAGGCCGTACCCCTTGTACCCGCTGAACTCCTCGCCCCGCCCGCCGAGCGGCAGGATTCCGCCGCCGGTGCGCGCCAGCAGGTTCGCCAGGACGTGACCGGGGTTGCGCGTGTCGTACCCCTTCTCGTCCACGGCCCACCCGACCGGCATCTGCCGGCGGTTGCGGTCGTACACCTCGA
Source organism: uncultured Acidobacteriota bacterium (assembly GCA_963813585.1). GTDB lineage: Bacteria > Acidobacteriota > Vicinamibacteria > Vicinamibacterales > Fen-181 > JARKSS01. Next base: position 2,655,986 of record CAWEZL010000001.1, on the reverse strand, counting down.
GCTTGCCGCGCGGGACGACGCTGGTCGCCATGTCGAGCAGGAAGTCGACGCCGTCGCGCCCGGGGGCGCCGAAGGCGATCGGGTTGGTCCCGAGGATCGCGTCGGCGCCGTGGGTCGGCACCACGAGCGGAGCCGCATTGGTGAGCGACAGGCCGATCATCCCGGCGTCGATGGCCTTCTGGACGTAGTAGCCGGCGATGCCGTAGTGGTTGCTGTTGGCCACCGTCACCACGCCGACGCCGTGGGCCCTGGCGCGCGCCACCGCCATGTCCATCGCCCGCTCCGACACCACCTGCCCGACGCCGTTCTTCGCGTCGATGACCGCCACGGCGGGCGCCGGCTCGCGCACGTCGAACGCGACACCGGGCACGATGTAGCCCTCCTGCAGCCCCTTGATGTACCGACCGAGCCGGGCGACGCCGTGGCTCGCGATGCCGCGCAGGTCGGCGGCCACCAGGACGCGGGCGGTCACCTCCGCGTCGGAGGGAGGCACGCGGCACGCCTGCAGCACGCGGGCAACGAACCGCTCGAGGTCGTCCCGCATCACCTTGCACTCGAAGCTGCACCCGAGGCACTCCTCGCAGCGCACCTCGTGCAGCGCCTCGGACCGCCCCTCGCACTCCACCAGCTCCATCGAGATCTGTGGCGAATGGTGAGTCATGCCCCTGACTCCTCCCGCCTACTACTGTGGCACATTCGCTGAGGTAGGTGAACAGGCTATACTGCCGGGTCAAATGGGCTTTTCCTCGCTCGACTACCTGGTCCTGGTCGTGTACCTCGTCGGCGTGACCGTCTTCGGCATGCTGTTCCGCCGGACGCAGCGCACCGTCAAGGACTACTTCCTCGGGTCGCGCAACACGCACTGGCTGGTCATCAGCCTGTCCATCGTGGCCACCGAGACCAGCTCGCTGACGCTCATCGGGGTGCCGGCCATCGCCTACGGCGCCTACGCCAGGCCCGAGATGGGGGGATCGCTCACCTACCTCCAGGTGGTCCTCGGCTACATCGTGGCGCGATTCATCATCAGCTTCCTCTTCGTGCCGGCGTACTTCCAGGGTGAGCTGGTGACGGCCTACGAGCTGCTGAGCCGCCGCTTCGGCCCGCGCGCCAAGCACTTCGCCGCCTCGCTGTTCGTGGTGATGCGCTCCTTCGCCGACGGTGTCCGCGTCTTCGCGGCGTCGCTGGTCGCGGCGGCCGTCATCGGCAGCAGCCTGCCCAACTTCCCCGACCTCTGGTTCTGGTCGGTGGTGATCGTGGGCGTGCTGACGCTGATTTACACGTTCGAGGGCGGGGTGGCCGCCGTCATCTGGACCGACCTGGTCCAGCTGATCGTCTACGTCGCGGGGTCGCTGCTCGCTGCCTGGCAGCTGCTGAAGCTGGTTCCCGGGGGCTGGGCGACCGTGGTCGCCGACGGGACGGCGGCCGGGAAGTTCCAGCTGTTCTCGTTCTCGTGGGACCTGACGCTCCCCTTCACCTTCTGGGCGGGCCTGATCGGCGGCACGTTCCTCACGATGGCCTCGCACGGGACGGACCAGCTCCTGGTGCAGCGGCTGCTCACCTGCCGGAATCAGCGGGACGGCCAGAAGGCGCTGATCGCCAGCGGGTTCATCGTCCTCGCCCAGTTCCTGCTGTTCCTCCTGGTCGGCGTGATGCTCTACGCGTACTACCAGCACGCCCCCCTGCCCTCGCTGAACACCAACGACGAGATCTTCCCCACCTTCATCGTCGCGCACCTTCCGCGGGGAATCTCCGGCCTGATGATCGCCGCCATCTTCGCCGCGGCGATGTCCACCATGAGCGGGTCGCTCAACTCGCTGGCCTCGACGACGATCTTCGACTTCTACAAGCCGCTGCGCCGACGGCCCGTCGACGATGCGCACCTGCTGCGCCTGTCACGCTGGGCGACGGCCGGTTGGGGGGTGGTGCTGATCGCGATCGCGCTGGCTGCCCGTGACTGGGGATCGGTGTTCGTGGCGGGGCTCTCCATCGCGTCGCTGGTGTATGGCCCGATGCTCGGGGCCTTCCTGCTCGGCGTGCTGACCCGCCGGACCTCGGAGGCCGGGGTGATGACCGGCATCGCCGTCTCGCTCGCCTGCATGGTCCTGGTGTGGCTCTTCACCCCGCTGGCGTGGACCTGGTACGTGCTGGCCGGAACCACGATCTGCGTCGTGGTCGGCTACGCGACGAGCCTGCTGCTGGGGACCTCGCCCCGCGAGGCCTGACATGAGAACCTGCCTCGCTCTCCTCCTCCTCGCCACGCTACAGGCGCAGGTCCCGCCGGTCCCGCAAGTGCCGGCGGCGGCCCACCAGTCGCAGGACCCGCTGCTCCGGAGCTTCCGCTTCAGGGCGATCGGGCCCGCCAGCATGGGCGGGCGCATCGACGACATCGCGGTCGTCGAGCGCGACCCGTCGGTGATCTACGTCGGATTCGCCACGGGTGGCGCGTGGAAGACGGTCAACAACGGGACGACGTGGACTCCGATCTTCGACTCGTACCCGGTGTGCTCGATCGGCGCCCTCGCCGTCGACCAGCGCAACCCGGACGTCCTGTGGGTCGGCACGGGCGAACCGAATAACCGGCAGAGCTCCTCGTTCGGAGACGGGGTGTACAAGTCCACCGACGGCGGGCGGACCTTCGCCCACGTGGGCCTGCGCGAGACGCAGAGCATCGGGCGCATCGTGGTGGACCCGTCCGACTCGAACGTGGTGTACGTCGCCGCCGTGGGGCACCTGTTCGGCCCGAACCCGGAGCGTGGCGTCTACAAGACCCGTGACGGCGGGAAGAGCTGGACGCTGCTGAAGGCGATCGACGCCGACACTGGCGTCATCGACATCGCCATCGATCCGTCGAACCCGCGGACGCTGTACGCCGCGTCGTACCAGCGGCGGCGGGCGCCGTGGGGGTTCAACGGCGGCGGCCCGGGCAGCGGCCTGTGGAAGACGACCGACGGCGGGCGCCACTGGACCAGGGTCGTGGGCAACGGCTTCCCCTCTGGGCTGCTGGGCCGCATCGGCCTCGCCGTGTCGCGATCGAACCCTCGCGTCGTCTACGCGCAGGTCGAGGTCGGGCCGAGTGCCGGCACCGGGGGCAACGTCACCGCCGACGGGAAGCCGATCGAGCCCGGGGCCGCGCGGCCGGTCCCGCGGCCGCCGCAGGGCCCGCCCGATCCGTCGAGGAGCGGGGTCTGGCGTTCGGACGACCGCGGGCGCACGTGGCGGGTGGTGAGCAACAACAACGACCGCCCGATGTATTACAGCAAGATCCGGGTCGACCCGACCAACCACGAGGTCGTCTACACGATGGGCGCGCCGCTGCACAAGTCGGTGGACGGCGGCACGACCTTCAGGGTCGTGCAGGGAATCGCGCACAGCGATCACCACGCGCTGTGGATCGACCCGGCGAACCCGCGGCACCTCGTGCTCGGCAACGACGGCGGCCTCGACGTGAGCTACGACCAGGGCGACACGTGGGAGTTCGTCAACACGATGCCGGTGGGCCAGTTCTACGCGGTGAGCGCGGACATGCGGAAGCCGTACTTCGTGTACGGCGGCCTGCAGGACAACGGCACGTGGGGCGGCCCGAGCGCGACGCGCAGCCCGTCGGGGATCACCAATGCCGACTGGTTCCGGGTGGGCGGCGGCGACGGCTTCCACACCCAGGTGGACCCCACCGACCCGAACGTCGTCTACTACGAGTCGCAGGACGGCAACGTGCAGCGCGTCGACCTGCGCACGGGCCAGCCGGTGAACATCCGCCCGCGCAACGCGGCGTTTGCCCCGCCGTTCGGGCGCGGCCCGGCGCTCGCGCCCAACATCCGGCCGCCCCTCCCGGACGGCGAGGCGATCCGGTTCTTCTGGAACACGCCGATCCTGCTCTCGCCGCACAACCCGCGCATCCTGTACGTCGGCGGGCACCGGCTGTTCAAGTCGTACAATCGCGGCGACACCTACGTCGCCACGCCCGACCTCTCGCGGAACATCAGCCGGTTCGAGCGCCCGATCATGGGCGTCCCCGGCGATGCGCCCATGGCCTCGAAGCACGACGGCGCCGGCGCCTTCAGCAGCGTCGTCACCATCAGCGAATCGCCGGTCGTGCCGGGCGTGATCTGGGCGGGAACCAACGACGGGAACGTGCAGCTCAGCCGCGACGGCGGCGCGTCGTGGACGAACCTCGGCGGCCGGATCCCCGGCGCCCCGGACGAGGCGCACGTCTCGCGCGTCGAGGCGGGGCACGCCGACGCCGGCACCTGCTACGTCGCCCTCGACTCGCACCGGGCCGACGACCAGCGCCCCTCCATCTTCGTGACGCACGACTACGGCGGCACGTGGGCGGCGATCGCGTCGAACCTCCCGGCCACCGGCCACGTCAACGTCGTGCGCGAGGACCCCCGCAACCCGCGTCTGCTCTACGCGGGAACCGAGTACGGGCTGTTCATCTCGCTGGACGCCGGGGCCGGGTGGCGGCGGTTCATGAACGGGATGCCGACCGTGCCGGTGGACGACCTCCTGGTGCACCCCCGCGAGAACGACCTGATCGTCGCCACGCACGGCCGGAGCCTCTACATCCTCGACGACGTCACGCCGCTCCAGCAGCTCACCGCGTCGGTGCTCGAGAGCGACGTCCACCTGTTCCGGGTGCGGCCGGGCACCGCCTGGCGCCCGGAGGTCACGCTGAACCGATCGATGGGGGGCGCGAAGCACTTCCGGGGCGAGAACCCCCAGCCGGGGACGGCGATCGGCTACTTCCTCAAGAACCCGGCCCCGGGGGCCGTGACGATCACGATCCGGGACGTCGCGGGGCGGGTCGTGCGGACGCTGACCGGAAGCGGCGAGGCTGGGCTCAACCGGGTCCAGTGGAACCTGCGCGGCGAACCGGCCTCGCGCCCGGGCGGCGGCACGGCCGCCCCCCGGCCAGCCCGGTGGTGCCCGCCGGCACCTATCTGGCAACGCTCGAAGTGGGCGGCCAGCAGCTCAGGACGACCGTGGTCGTGGAGGAGGACTAGCTGGCGCGTCGCTTGCAAACCCGCCTTCCAGGGTTGCTCTTTGCCACTAAGCGGGTCGCGCACCGACACTGATCTTGTCGACGCCTTGCCAACAGGCGTCTTCGCCTGCGAAGTGGAGGGCGGCCGCCTCGTTCGCTACAACGGCTCCGCCGCACAGCTCTGGGGCCGCGAGCCCCCGCTCGACGGGAGGTCCCGCTTCGACGGGGCGTTCCGCCTCTACACCCCCGAGGGTTCCCCCCTCCCCCACGATCGCGGCCCCGTCGCCGAGGTGCTCCGCACCGGGCGCCCGGTCGCGGACACCGACGTGGTGGTCGAGCGGCCGGACGGCTCGCGGATCACGGTGGTCCTCTCGGCCTCGCCGCTGCGCGGCCCGGACGGACGGCTGGCGGGCGCCGTGGGCGTGTTGCGCGAGGTGAGCGAGCGGCGGCGGGGAGAGGAGCGGGAGCGGCTGCTGCTAGAGGCGAGCACCGTCCTGGGATCCACGCTCGACCACCAGGCGATCCTGCACCAGCTGGTCCGCCTCGCACTCCCCCGGTATGCAGACTGGTGCCTGCTCGAGGTGGTCGAGGAGGACGGCGAGGTGGGGGCGGTGGCGGGCGCGCACGTGCACCCGGAACGCGAACCCCAGGTCATCGAGCTGGCCGGCCAGGCCGACGCGCTCGGCGACGCCGTGACCGGCGTGCTGCGGACCGGCGAGTCGTTCCTCCTCGCGGTGGTGCCGCGCGGGTTCGCCGGATCGGTGGCCCGCACGAGCCGGCAGCTCGACCTGCTCGGCGCCCTGGCGCCCGAGTCGCTGATCGCCGCCCCGCTGAAAGCGCGCGGCAAGGTGATGGGGTTCATCGCGTTTGCGTTCTCCGGCTCCGGCCGCCGGTACCAGCCGGCCGACCTGCCGCTCGTGGAAGGCCTGGCGCGGCGCGCGGCCCTCGCCATCGACAACGCGCGGCTGTACCGCGACTCGCAGCAGGCCAACCGCCTGAAGGACGAGTTCCTGGCCACGCTGTCGCACGAGCTGAGGACGCCGCTCAACGCAGTGCTCGGCTGGACGCAACTGCTGTTGACGCGCCAGCTGCGGGGCGTCGAGGTGGACCGCGCGCTGCAGACGATCCGCCGCAACGCCGAGGCGCAGACGCGGCTGATCGGCGACATCCTCGATGTCTCGCGCATCATCACCGGGAAACTGCGCCTCAACATCGGCTCGACCGACCTGCGCGGGGTGATCGACGCCGCGGTCGAGGGCGTGCGGCCGGCTGCCGAGGCCAAGGGGCTGAGGCTGACGGTGGACACCGAGGCCAGCCCGCGCGCCATGCTCGCCGATCCCGACCGCCTGCAGCAGGTGGTGTGGAACCTCCTCTCCAACGCGGTGAAGTTCACGCCGTCGGGCGGGCGCGTCACGCTGCAGGTCGGCGGCGACGCGCACACGACGCAGGTGCGGGTGTCCGACACGGGGGCGGGGATCCCGCCGCGGTTCCTCGACTCGCTCTTCGAGCGATTCCGCCAGGCCGATGGCTCCACCACCCGGGCCTACGGCGGCCTCGGCCTCGGCCTCGCGATCGTGCGCCACCTCGTCGAGCTCCACGGGGGGGCGGTCCGCGGCGAGAGCGAGGGCGAGGGACTGGGGGCCACCTTCACGGTGACCCTGCCCGTCACCCAGCCGCCGCGCCGCGCCGCGCGCGGCCCGAGCCGCGCGCCGGTGCCGGGCGCGGTCACGCGCGGCGAGGCGGCCAACCTGCACGGCCTCCGGGCGCTCGTGGTGGACGACGACCCGGACAGCCGGCAGCTGACCCGCGCCGTCCTGGAGGGCGTCGGCGCCCGCGTGCACGAAGCCGCCTCCGTGCCCGACGCCATCGCGGCGCTCCGCAGCGAGTGGCCCGAGGTGCTGCTCGCCGACATCGGGATGCCCGGGGAGGACGGCTACTCGCTGATCGGGTGGGTGCGGCGCCTGGAGCGACAGCACGGACGCCACCTGCCGGCGCTGGCGCTGACCGCGTATGCGCGCGAGACCGACCGGCAGCGCGCGCTGACGGCGGGGTTCGACGCCTACCTGGCGAAGCCGGCCGCCCCGACCGACGTCGCGAACACGGTGGGACGCCTCACCGGGCGGATGGCCTCGGAGCGCGGCGAGCCCGGCGAGCCGCCGCTCGCCGGCTGACCGGGCCGTTACGCGTTTCCACCCCTTCCACCAGCACCACCACCGAGCGGGCTCGGACCAGGTATTCCGGCGTGCGGAGCGGAGGCGCGTCGGCAGGGTCCACTGCGTCCTCGGGGCTGGGACGCGCGGTGTCGAACGCGCGGCGCCAGTCGCGCGGGGTCCCTTCCTGCACCGTGAACCAGGCGTCGGAGGTGCCCCCGTTGACCATCACGTAAAGGTCCTGGTCGCCCTGCGACGCGCCGTGCAGGCAGTAGGCGAGCTGCGCGGACAGCGGCCCCCAGTCGGGCTCCCCCGCCGGCCCGTACCACCGCACATCCTCGCGCCAGAAACGGCTGCGGCCGATCGAGGGGTGGGCCTTGCGGAACGCGATCATCATCCGGAAGAAGCGGAAGATGTCGGCGTTCTTCTTCAGCAGGTCCCAGTCGAGCCACGTCGTCTCGTTGTCCTGGTTGTACGGGTTGTTGTTGCCCGCCCTGCGTCTGCATGAACTCGTCGCCCGCGCAGAACATCGGCGTGCCGTTGGCGAGGAACAGCAGGCAGCAGAAGTTGCGGACCTGCCGCCGCCGAAGCGCCAGGACCTCGGGCGGCCGCCCCGACGTCCCCCTCCCACCCGCAGTTCCAGCTCAGGTTGTAGTCGGTGCCGTCCCGGTTGCTCCTCGCCGTTGGCCAGGTTGTGCTTGCGGTTGTACGACACCAGGTCGTAGAGGCAGAACCCGTCGTGCGCGGTGACCAGGTTGACGCTCTGGAACGCGTGGTACGCGTCGAGCACGCTCGTCGGGGAACTGGTCGTTGACTCCGTAGAGGCGCGTCGCGAGCCGCCACACGATGCCCGGGTCGCCCCGGACGAACGCCCGCACGTCGTCGCGGAACCGTGTCGTTCCACTGCAGCCACTCGACCCCCGGGAACCGCCGACCCAGCTGGTAGGCGTGAAGATCCCAGGCCTCGGCGATCAGCCGGATGTCGGCGAAGTCGGGGTCGGCGTCGATCGCCGGAGATCATCGGCGGGTCGTCGCAGGTCGATCGAGCCGTCGGTGCGGCGCGTGAAGATGGACGCGAGGTCGAACCGGAAGCCGTCCACGTGCATCTCGCCGCGCCCAGAACCGCATGCTGTCGACCACCATCTTGCGAACGGCGAGGTTCGGCGGTGTGCAGGACGTTGCCGGTCCCCGTGTCGTTCCGGTACTGCGACCGGTCCTCCTGCCGGAGCAGGTAGTAGGTCGAGTTGTCGATGCCGCGGTAGCGAGTAGGTCGGCCCGATCTCGTCGCCCTCGACCGTGTGGTTGTACACGACGTCGAGGATCACCTCGATGCCGGCGTCGTGCAGCGCTCGCACCATCGCCGCGCATCTCGCTCGATGGCGCCCCTCGGGCGTGCCGGCCGCGGCGTACTGCGCAGTGCGGCGCGAAGAAATTGAGCGGGCATGTAGCCCCAGTAGTTGTCCTCCTGCGGGTCGCGCTGGAAGACCGGCAGCAGCTCCACCGCGGTGACGCCGAGCTCGCTGCAGGTACGGGATCTTGTCGATGACGCCGGCGAAGGTGCCGCGGCGTTCCGGCGGCCACGCCGCGAGTTGGCGCGGCGCGTGAAGCCGCGCACGTGCATCTCGTAGATGACCGTGTCCCACGCGTGCCGCGGGCGGCACTCCTCCGCCGCGCCGTTCGGCGGCGCGACTCGGCCTCGAGCACGCCGAGCGGCGCCCGGCCGGCGTTGCGCGCCGCGGCCCTTCGCCGCCTCGCGGTCGAAGGCCGGGCGGGAAGAAGACGGCGCGGGCGTACGGATCGAGCAGGACCTTGTCGGGATCGAAGCGCTGCCCGGCCGCCGGGTCGCGACGGCCCGTCGACGGAATAGGCGTAGTAGCGCGGCCCCGCGCATCTGCGCGGCCGGCATGCGGCAGTGCCAGACGCGCCCCGACTTGTTCCGCAGGTGGTCGAACGGGAACCGCAGACGGCGGGCGCGCGAAGTCGTCCGCGCCGTAGAGCAGCAGCGTGACGGCGGTCGCGTGCTTCGAGTAGAGCGCGAAGTTCCAGCCGTCGGAGTCTGCCGGGTCAGGTGGCGCCGAGGGGCGAGGGCGACCCCTCCACGTCGAGCCACCGGTTGACCGGGCACTCGGGGTCATGGTCGGCGCCTTGCCGGTGGCGGGGCTCGACGGCGCGCGGCGCGTGGCGCTCATGCGCGGCGGCCGCCCAGCAGGCGCCCCAGCTCTCGCGCGACGTGTCGCGAATCCGATCCTCGCCGACCACGCTCCGCACGAGCGCCGGCAGCTCGGCGTCCATGATCACCGATCGGGTCTCCACCCGCAGCACGCCGCGGATCGTCGTCCCGAAGAATCCCTTCGCGGCCGTGAACGAGAAGCTCATGGTATTGCCGTCCCAGCTCTTCGCCGGGTTCCTTGATCGTCACCCCGCCCGGCGGCGGCTCCTGCATCAGCGCGTCGAGGAACTGGTCGATCCGCTCGATCGCCTGCTCCTGGCCGAGCGTCGTGGGGCTGCTTCGATGTGCATCATCGCGTCTCCGTTGCGGCCTCCGCCCGGGGTGGCGCGGGGCCCGCTTCCCGTTGCTCGCTTGCCCGCCGCGGCTCGTGCTGTGCCACCTTTGACGGAAGGGGCACACCCATGCAGCAGAACCCGCTCCGGCTCAAGAGCATCCACCACGTGGAGTTCTGGGTCGGCAACGCCCGGCAGGCCGCGTACTTCTACCGCCACGGCTTCGGCTTCTCGCAGGCGGCCTACGCCGGCCTCGAGACCGGCCTGCGCGACCACACGTCGCTACCTGCTGACGCAGGGCAAGATCCGCTTCGTCCTGACCACGCCGCTGACGCCCGGACCACCCGGCGGCCGAGCACGTCAGCTGCCACGGCGACGGCGTGCGCGACATCGCCTTCCACGTGGACGACGCCGACCGCGCGTTCGAGGAGGCGGTGCGGCGCGGGCGCCGCAGCCGGCGATCGAGCCGCACGACCTGCGCGACGAGCACGGGCGCGTGCGCCACGCGGCGATCCACACCTACGGCGACACGCTCCACTCGTTCATCTCCGACGCGGGCTACCGCGGGTCCTTCCTCCCCGGCTTCGTCGAGCGGCACGTCCCGGGCGCGCGACATCGGCCTGCTGCGCGATCGACCACATCGTCGGCAACGTCGAGCTGGGCCGGATGAACGAGTGGGCCGACTGGTACCGCCGCGTGCTCGGCTTCGACCGCTTCATCAGCTTCGACGACAAGGACATCTCCACCGAGTTACAGCGCCCTGATGAGCGTCGTGATGGCCGACGACTCGCAGGCGATCAAGTTCCCGATCAACGAGCCGGCGCCCGGCAGGCAGCAAGAGCCAGATCGACGAGTACCTCGAGTACTACCGCGGGCCGGGCGTGCAGCACGTCGCGCTGCTGATGCGACGACATCGTGCGCGACCGTCGCGCGCGCTCCGCGAGAACGGCGTCGAGTTCCTGCGCGTGCCCGACAGCTACTACGACGTCGCTGCCCGCAGCGGGTCGGCGAGATCGACGAGTCGATCGACGACGCTGCGGCAGCTCGGCGTCCTCGTGGACCGGGACGAGGAGGGCTACCTCCTGCAGCTCTTCACGCGCCCGGTGCAGGACCGCCCGACGGTCTTCTTCGAGATCATCGAGCGCAAGGGCAGCCGCGGCTTCGGCAAGGGCAACTTCCGCGCGCTGTTCGAGGCCATCGAGCGCGAGCAGGCGCTGCGCGGCAACCTGTAGGGTCACGACCATGCCCATGTACCATCGCCTCGGCCAGCGTGCCGCCCAAGCGGCACATCGCCTTCCGGGACGACGGCGGCCGGCTCTGGCCCGAGGAGCTGATCGGCAACGAGGGGTTCAGCGGCCCCGCGTCGCTCGCTCTACCACCTCCACCCGCCGACGCAGGTCAAGGAGGTGCGCCGGCTGCGGTCGCCTCGAGTGGAAGGCCGAGCCCGACCGGCTGCTGCGCCATCGCCACTTCCGGACGGCCGGGCTCAGGACGGGCCCGAGCCTCGTGTTCGACCGCGTGCCGCTGCTGTTCAACGCCGACGTGGCGATCTGGCTCGGTCGCGGCGCCGCGCGACGACGAGGCGTTCTACCGCAACGCGCAGGGTGACGAGATCGTGTTCGTCACCGATGGCGCCGGCATCGCTGGAGTCGCCGCTCGGCACGCTGGCCTTCCGCGAGGGCGACTACCTGGTGGTCCCGCGCGGCATCCTCCACCGCTACCGCTTCGAGCGCCGCCCGTCCACGCTGCTCGTCATCGAGAGCGCCGGCTACGTGCGGACGCCGAAGCGCTACCGCAACGAGCTTCGGGCAGCTCCTCGAGCACAGCCCGTTCTCCGAGCGCGACATCCGGCGGCCGGAGTGGGCCGAGCCGCGCGACGAGCGCGGCGACTTCCGCCGTCGTCGTCAAGAAGGACAACGTCCTGGTCGAGATGATCCTCGCACACCACCCGTTCGACGTCGTCGGGTGGGACGGCTACTACTACCCGTGGGCCTTCAACATCCACGACTTCGAGCCGCGCGTCGGGCGGGTCCACCTGCCCGCCGCCGGTGCACCAGACCTTCGAGGGCGACGGCTTCGTCGTCTGCTCGTTCTGCCCGCGCCCGTACGATTTCGAGCCCGGACGCGGTGCCGGCGCCGTACAACCACTCCAACGTGATGTCCGACGAGGTGCTCTACTACGCAGCTCCGAGTTCATGAGCCGCAAGGGCATCGAGTACGGCTCGATCACGCTGCACCCCGACGGCCTGCCGCACGGGCCGCACCCGGGCAGGACCGAGGCGTCCATCGGCCAGAAGGGGACCGACGAGCTGGCCGTGATGGTGGACACGTTCCGCCCGCTGTCGGTCAGCACGCGAGGCGCTGCACGATCGAGGATCCGCGACTACTACCGGTCCTGGCTCGAGGAGTGATGCAGGCGCGCGCCCGCGTCGCTGGCGGCGCTGCTGGCCGGCGCGATCGACTACGCCGGGCTCTTCCCGCCCGCCTTGCTGGCGATGAGCGTGGCAGCGGACCGGTACGGCCGGCACCGGGCGGGCCCGCACCGCGGCATGCTGGGACGATTCGTCGTGCCGGCGGCGCGGCTGGACGAGCTGGCCGCGGCGGCCGGAACGGGAGTCCCGCCGCGGGCCGGCGACCCCGCGGGGCGGTGGCCGCTGAGCGCGTTGATCGCCGCCCCGTTCGAGCGCGACCTCGATCGCATCGCCCGGTTCAACGAGCGGCACGGGGAGGGAGCGGGGTGGCTCGCGCGCGTCGAGTCCGTGGAGACGAGGGTGGCCACGCCCGACGAGGTGCGGGCCGTCGCGCGTGCCGCGGGGGGAATGGAGCTGTTCGTGGAGGTGCCGACGCACCCGGTCCCCCTGGCCCTGCTCGAGGCCGTGCGCGACGCGGGCGGCCGCGCGAAGATCCGGACCGGCGGCACGACCCCGGAGGCGTTTCCGCCATGCGGTCACCTGGCCGCCTGGCTCGCGTACTGTGCCTCCCTGCGCCTGCCCTTCAAGGCGACCGCCGGCCTGCACCACCCGATCCGTGCCGAGCGCCCGCTCACCTCAACGGACTCGACGCAACGCGCCTCGATGCATGGATTCGTGAACCTCCTGGCCGCCGCCGCGCTCCTGCACCACGACCAGATCGACGCGCGGACGGCCGCCGCCATCCTGGACGAGCGCGACGCGGCCGCGTTCGTGTTCGACGACGAGCGTGCCGCCTGGGGCGGCCACGCCGTCGCCACCTCCGAGCTGGCGGCCGCCCGGGCCTTCGCCCTGGGCTTCGGCTCCTGCTCGCTCGACGAACCGATCGAGGACCTCGCGGCGCTGGGCCTGATCACGGCCGCGCCGCCCGCATCATGACGACCGACGCCGACTTCCTTCTGCTCGACGACACGCACGACCCCGCCCGCGCGAGCTGGGTGGAGTCGGCCAACGACCCCGCCACCGACTTCCCGCTGCAGAACCTGCCGTTCGGGTGTCGGCCGGCCGCTGTCCGGGGGGGCGCCGCGGATCCTGGCCGCCATCGGCGATGGCGTCCTCGACCTGCACGCCGCGCGCGACGACGGGCTGGCTCACGACCGTGCCGACCGGAGTGCTCGAGGCGCTCGGGGAGCCGCGGCTGAACGCGCTGATGTCCCGCCCTCGGGGCGCGCGCCGGGCGCTGCGAAGGAGGCTGGCGGACCTGCTGGCGGCCGACACGAGCGGACCGATCGCAGCGCCTCCGCGCGCACGTGCAGCCGATGGACCGCTTCGAGATGCTGGTCCCGGCCGCGATCGGCGACTACACCGACTTCTACGCCTCGGTGTTCCACGCCGAGAACGTCGGGCGGCATGTTCCGCCCGGACAACCCGCTGCTGCCCGAACTACAAGTACGTCCCGATCGGCTATCACGGGCGCGCCTCGTCGATCGTCGTCAGCGGCACGGCGTCGTCCGCCCGCTCGGGCAGATTCGGCCCGACCCGGCGCAGTCCGCCGCGCTTCGCGCCGTCGGAGCGGCTCGACTACGAGCTCGAGGTCGGGGCTGTTCATCGCGACCGGGCAACCCGCTCGGCGAGCCGGTGCCGATCGATCGGGCCGAGGAGCACGCGTTCGGGCTGTGCCTGGTGAACGACTGGTCGGCGCGCGACATCCAGCAGTGGGAGTACCAGCCGCTCGGCCCGTTCCTCGCGAAGAACTTCGCGACGACGGTGTCCCCCTGGGTGGTGACGCTCGAGGCGCTCGCCCCGTTCCGCGCGCCCGCCTTCGCGCGTCCGCCGGGCGACCCCGCACCGCTGCCCCACCTCGACGCGGGGGACGGACACGGGGCCTTCGACGTGTCGCTCGAGGTGCTGGCTCTCGTCGCAGGCCATGCGGGAGCAGGGGATCGACCCGGTGCGCGTGGCGGCGGGCAACCTCGCGACGCTCTACTGGACCTTCGCGCAGATGATCGCGCACCACGCCAGCAACGGCTGCAACCTGCAAACCGGGGACCTGCTGGCGAGCGGGACCGTCTCGGGCCCGGCCGACGACCGCGCGCGGCTGCCTGCTCGAGGCGACCGCCGGGGGGCGATCGCCGCTGAAGCTCCCGTCGGGCGAGAGACGGCGCTTCCTCGAGGACGGCGACGAGGTCGTGCTCGCCGGGTCCTGCGAGCGCGACGGCTTTCGCCGGATCGGCTTCGGGGAGTGCCGGGGACGCGTGCTGCCGGCGCGGTGACCGCGTTCCTCAGCGGCCCGCGGCGGCGATGATGCGCGCCACGCCCTCCGGCCGGGTGGCCTCCACCGTGTACTCCGGCGGGCGCAGCGTGCCGCCCATGAACACGCGCGGGTTCCTGTATTCCATCCGCCCGGGTCGAGGCTCCAGCGCCGCGAAGTGGATCTCGCGCACGGGCAGGGCCTTGACGATCTTCGGAGCCGTTCGCTCGGTGATCCCCCCGCCGGGCATCACGATGATCCGCCCCGCCGCGCGCTGCATCAGCGCGGCGATCAAGTCGATCCCCTCGAGGACGGTCGGCTCCTGGCCGGAGGTCAGGACCCGGTCGATGCCGAGCTCGATCAACACGTCGAGGGCCCCGAACGGGTCGCGCGTCATGTCGAACGCCCGGTGGAAGGTGACCGGCAGCGGGCGCGCCAGTGCCACCAGCTCCGCCGTTCGCGCCCGGTCCACCGTGCCGTCCGGCTCGAGCAGGCCGAGCACGATGCCGTCGGCGCCGAGCGACCTGGCCGCGGCGACGTCGTACCGCATGACGTCGAACTCGGACTCCGAGTAGCAGAAGTCGCCCCCCCGCGGCCGCACCATCGCCATGATCCGGATCCCGAGGCGGGCGCGCGCCGCCTCGAGCGTCCCGTGGCTCGGCGTGAGGCCGCCTTCGAGCAGGTCGCTGCACAACTCGACACGCTGGGCGCCGCCGCTCTCCGCCGCGACGGCCGCGTCCACCGAATCGACGCACACTTCGAACACGATGTCAGCAGGCATGTCCAGGATCCTCGCAGCCTATCCAATCGCCAGCAGCGACGGGTCGTAGTCGGCCGGCTTCCGGAAGCCGAGCAGCAGGAGCAGCGTCGCCGCCACGTTGCTCAGGCCGCGGCTCTCGAGCGGCGCGAGCGAGAGGCGGTTCGCCCCTGAGAAGTCCTTCACGACGAACGGCACCGGGTTCAGGGTGTGCGCGACCATCGGCTCGCGCTTCCCCTTCTTCTCCGTGAACATCTGGTCGGCGTTGCCGTGGTCGGCCGTGACCACGAGCACGCCGCCGGCCGCCCGCACCACCGGCAGCAGGCGCTGCAGCGCCAGGTCCACCGCCTCGACCGCGACCCGGATGGCGGGGACGTTGCCCGTGTGTCCCACCATGTCGCCGTTGGGGTAGTTCACCCGGATGAACCTGTAGCGCCCCGACCGGATCGCCGCAATGGTCGCATCGGTGATCTCGGCGGCCTTCATCCACGGCCGCTGGTCGAACATCACGCGGTCCGACGGCACCTCCTCGTACCGCTCGAGGCGCTCGTCGATGTACCCCGAGTTGTTCCCGTTCCAGAAATAGGTGACGTGGCCGAACTTCTGCGTCTCGGAGATGGCGAACGAGGTCACGCCTGAGGCGCAGAGGTACTGCGAGACCGTCCGGTCGATCGCCGGCGGCTCGACGAGGAAGTGCTTCGGGATGAGGGCGTCGCCGTCGTACTGCATGATCCCGGCGTAGAAGACGTCGGGAACCCGCACCCGGTCGAACTCGGCGAAGGCGGGCTCCTCGAAGGCGCGGGAGATCTCGATCGCCCGGTCGCCGCGGAAGTTGAAGAAGACGACCGCGTCGCCGTCCTCGATCGTGCCGACCGGCTTGCCGTCGCGGGCGATGACGAAGCTGTCGAGGTACTGGTCCGTCGCCGCCGGGTCCTCGCGGTAGTAGGTCTCGACCGCCTCGCGGGCGCTGCCGAACTGGCGGCCGATGCCGAGCACGTGCGCCTTCCACCCGCGCTCGACGACCTCCCAGTTCGCGCTGTAGCGGTCCATGGTCGTGACCATGCGGCCGCCGCCCGACGCCACCTGGAAGTCGAGACCGCGGGCGTTGAGGCGCTGCAACTCGGCGTCGAGCGCGTCGAGGTACGTCAGCGCGCTCCGCTCGCCCACGTCGCGCCCGTCGAGCAGCGGGTGGATCCGCACCCGCCGGACCCCTTCGTCGGCGGCCCGGCCGAGCATCGCGAAGAGGTGCGAGATGTGGCTGTGGACGTTGCCGTCCGAGAGCAGGCCGATGAAGTGCAGCGTCCCGCCGCTCCCGCGCTCGATCGCCGCCCGCCACGACGCCCCGCGGAAGAGGCCGCCCCCGGCGATCGCGTCGTTCACCAGGCGCGCGCCCTGTGCGAACACGCGCCCGGCGCCGAGCGCGTTGTGCCCGACCTCCGAGTTCCCCATGTCATCGTCGGACGGCAGGCCCACGGCCATGCCGTGCGCCTTCAGCCGCGTGACCAGCGGCTCGGCCAGCAGCCCGTCGAGGAGCGGCGTGTAGGCCATGAACACGCCGTCCGACTCGTCGCGCCGCCCGAGGCCGACACCGTCGAGGATGAGGAGGACCACCGGGCCGTCGAACGGCGAGTAGCCAGGGAGGGGTTCGAGCCGCAAGTCGCTCACCGCGTCTGCTCCTTTTCACCTCGACCCCGCGGGTCGGGCCCTTCTACAGTAACCGATCCGCTCAGCGGCCCGCGATGACGTCGGCCGCAAGCCGCCAGCCGGCGCCGGTGTGCCGCCACACGCGCAGGTAGCCGCCAGCTGATGCGCCGGCGCCGCCGGCGGGGACGGCCTGCCAGGTGCCGTAGACGTACGCGAAGTCGGCCGCACGCGAGAGGCCGCCGCCCACCGGGCGCCAGCGCGCCCCCGGTGAGCCCTTCAGCGCCTCGCGGATGGCCTCGACGCCGACGATCGGCTGGCGCCCCGCGCGGTACACGCGCGTGTCGGGATCGCTCCAGGCCGCATACGCCTCGGCCGCGGGCTTCCCCTCGAGCTCGGCGCAGAAGCGCCGCTCGACCTCGGGGATGCCGTCGGAGCCAGCCGCGCCGCCCCCGGGGCGAGGCGTCGCGGCCGGGGCCGCGAGCGCCACCGGGTCGCGCGGCCGCAGCGGCCCGGAGCCGGGCGCGGGAACGCCGATGTCGGCCGCCACGCGCCACGGCCCATCCGGCTCGCGTTGCCAGATCGAGAAGAACCACCCCTCGCCGAGGAGCCGGCCTTCCTCGGCGTCGACCAGCGTGAACGGCCCGGTCGAAAAGCCCAGGTCTCCAGACGCCGCCATCGCCGCGACCGCGGGCTCCCAGTCCAGCACGCGGGCCTTCGGCCGCGCTGGCACGGGCCGCGCGGCCAGCGCCTCGCGCGCGTTGCCCGGCTCGGGCTGGAAGTGGACGCCGCCGGGAGCGAAGAACGCGAGGAACGCGTCGCGCTGGTTGACCTCGACGCTCATCCTCGCGAAGGCCCGCTCGGCTTCGATCATCGATCGCATCGCCGCACCCGGATCCCCTCCCTGCAGCCCGGCCACGAACACGACGACGAGCAGCCTGCCCATGTCCCGCCTCCTCGAGCCTCATGCTACTCCCGTCCTCGAGCGACGGGATCGACTTGGCATCAAGGCTGCAAGCCTCGCGGCCTGAGGAGCAACCCTATGGAACAGGCGACTGGCGCTTTGCAGCGCGCGGGCGGGGACTTTGGTCGCTACGACCTGGAGGACATCCGGAACGACGCGGAGCGGCTCATCGTGAGGCGCCCGATTGTGTCGTTGGCCCTCGCGGTCGTCGCCGGGTACCTGGCCGGGCGCGCGGTGTGGAGGTAGGGAACATGGGCGAGGAACGGGACCAGGCGTCGTTCGCCTCGCTGCTCGGCGGCGCGATCAACGACATCCGGGAGCTCTTTCGGCAGGAGGTGTCGCTCGCGCGGGTCGAGATCCGCCAGGAGGTGGCCAACGCCCGGTCGGCGGCGCTGAAGCTCGGCGTCGCGGCGATCACCGGGCTGTTCGCGGCGCTGCTCCTGCTGATCGCCCTCGCTCGCGGCCTGAGCGACCTGCTCGCGATGCCCGTGTGGGCCGGCTTCGCGATCGTCGGCGGCCTGCTGGCCATCGTGGCCGGCGTGCTCGTCGCGGTGGCGTGGCCCAACCTCAAGTCGGTGAGTCCGATCCCCGGGCGCACCGTGCGCACCATGAAGGAGAACATCGAATGGGTGAAGCGGCAGACGAGCTGAATCAGCCCGAGCGGATCGAGCAGCGCATCGAGGCGACGCGGTCGCAGCTCGACGACAAGTTGACCCTGATCGAGCAGCGCGCGCGCGACGCGGTGTCGGTGCGGCGCCGGGTGGCCGAACGTCCGTGGGCCGTCCTCGGCGGCGCCGCGGCCGTCGGCCTCGCCGTCGGCCTCGTCAAGGGGTGGCGCGCGAGGGACGGCCGCTGAACGCGCGGCTACTTGCCCACGATCGTCGTGTCGTTCGTGGGCCCGCCGGGCGCGCTGTTGAAGTAGCGCGTCGGACTGAGCACGACCTGGTCGAGGCTCACCCCGTCCTCTCGTAGTTGAATCCGCATCGTGTGCCCTCCGCTGGCCGCGAAGGTCACCGCGGTCGCCTGCGACAGCCAGTAGGCGCCGTTCTGCCAGCCCCAGTTATTGAGGCTGGTGGCCGTGCCGCCGGTCGCCAGGTTCACCAGCAGCCCGGCGGTCGAGCCAATCGCGTAGACCGGCGAACCGTTGACGCGCGCGTCCGAGAACTGCACCCACACCGCATCGTTGTACTTCGAGTTGTTCAGCGCCTTCAGCCGCAGCCAGAGGCGATAGGCCGTGCCGGACTCGGCGTTGAAGGTCACCTCCACGTAGTGCGCCGGGCTGGCCAGAGGCGCGTCGTTCGCCGCGAACCCGCTGTCGGTGCTGACCAGCGCGACGCCGTTCGGCGACCCCGCGTCGGCCCCGATGCTCCAGGACCCGTGCACCGCGCCCGCGCCGATCTCGCTCGCGTAGATCACGACGTCGGTTGCCGCGGGCGGCGGAGGCTGCGGCGTGCCACCCGAACCGCTCGACACCGTCACCTGGTCGAAGACGGACGTGTTCAGCGCCGCGGTGGCGTGGCTGCACACGACCACGCCCGCGTAGATCGTCGAGCCGAGCGCGACAGTCGTGGTCCCCACGGCGGTCCAGGCACTTCCGTCACCCGACACGAACGACGAGATCGTGTCCCCCGAGCGCGACAGCCGCAGCCACTGCGGCCTCGCGCCGCTGGTGCCGCCGAGGTACGTCGTGCTCCCCCCGGCGGCCGTCCGCCGCATGAACTCGATGCCGCCGCCGGGAACCATGTCGAGGACCACGTGCGGCGAGTTGGCCGCCAGCGACGTGCGGAGCATCACCCCGGCCTTGGCGTAGGCGTTGGTGGTCTGCATGCTCGTGAGCCGGGCGGTCACGACCCCGTCACCCGAGAGCGCCTGGTAGAGGAAATGGAAGCCGTCGGCCAATCCCCAGATGTCGGCGCCGGCCCCGCTGACGGTGAACCGGCCGTTCGAGTAGCTCGCGCTTCCCGGCTGCCCCACGTTGCCAACGTCGCGGCTCTGCCACGGGGCGGGCAGCGGCGACGGCGACGACCCGGCGCCCGTGGTGAACGACCAGACCGACCCGGTGGTCGTGCCGGACGCATTCGCGGCGACCACCTGCCAGTAGTAGCGGGTGCTGGCCGCCAGGCTCCCCGGCGCGTACGACGCGCTGGTCAGGTTGGTGGCGGCGCTCGGCGGCGGGTTCGTCGTCCCGAACCGCACCTGGTAACCGGTCGCGCCCGTGGCCGACCAGGTGAGCGTCGGGCTCGCGGAGACGCCCGTCGCGCCGTTGGCCGGCGACGGGCTCGACGGCGTGGCCGGCGGGTTCGCGGGCACGGTCCCGGACGTGGCGAACGACCGCGTGGCCGACCCGGCGGCGATCGCGGGGTCGACGCCCGTCGCGTTGGTGCGCGAGACGACGCGCCAGTAATAGGTGGTACCGCCCTGCAGCGGCGACGGCGGCGTCCACGAGTAGGTCGCCGGCGGGTTCTGCACGAGGGCCGCCGGGACGTTCGCGACCCGCACCATCGACCCGGAAGAGGTGCCGAGGTAGACGTCGTAGCTGGTGGCGAACGCGGCCCGGTTCCAGGTCAACCGCGTGGTGGTAGCCACCCCCGTCGCCCCGCTCGCCGGGCTGGTGAGGGCGGGAGCGTCGGGGCGCTCCGGGTAGAAGTCTACGAAGGCGGCGCTGTCGCTCCACATCGTGTCGAACCGGTCCGCCATGGCCTGGTAAATCGCGGGCTTGCTGGCGGCCGGCACGAAGTAGTTGTGATCGCGCTGCCAGTTCGCGGCGAAGTTCGCCGAGGCATTGGTGGCGTAGCGCGACGTCACCAGCATCTTCATGTGGGTCAGCCCCTGGTGCGCGCGGCGCTTGATCGGGACGCCCGCCGCCCACAGGCGATCGACGTAGGCGTGCGTCAGCCAGAACTCGGGCCACTTCCGGTTGCGGTACTCGTTCGGCTCGACGATCAGGCGCACCGGCACCCCCGCGGCGTGCTTGTTCTGGAGCGCCTGCGTGATGGTGGGCACCGTCAGCCGGTAGATCACCAGGTCGACGCGCCGTGTCTCGGCGTTGATTTCCGTCACCAGGCGGTTGTTGAACGACGAACCCTGGCCCCAGACCATGTCGGGCGGCAGCGCGGCGTCGGGCTCGAGGCGGCGCGTGTCGATGACCATCGGGGCGGGGTTCGGGTAGCGCGTCCGGTAGTCGGCGCAGGGCGCTCCCTCGGTCACGCACGCGTCATCCCAGTTCTTGAAGTACGGGGGGCTGGAAATCCGGCTCTCCGGCTCGACCGTCGTGTCGTTCCACATCCGGTCGAACTTCATCTTGAAGGCGGCGACGAGCGACGGATCATCCGAGAACAGGACCGACTCGTCCTTGTAGTTGACGCCCGGGTTGGTGGGATACAGCTCGAACGGCGTGTAGTTGGCCGACCCGAACGTGACGATCCCCTGCCCCGCGAAGATGGTCGCCTTCCAGTGGGCGATTTCGGGGTACGACCTCGGGTTGTAGCGGATACGGATGGGCACGCCCGCGTTGGCGAGGATGTAGAACTGGTTCTTGGTGAGCGCGTCGATCTCGAAGATCGACCCCCGATCGCCGATGAGCCTGATCGGAACGCCCTCGGCGTGTTTCCTCAGCAGTGCCTGCGTGACGGCCCCCTCGGTCAGGTACCACGCCGACATGTCGACCCGCACCCGCTCCGCGTTGATGTGCGCGACGAGGACGTCGCGGACGTTGTCCACGGCGGAGAAGTAGATCTCCTCCTGGGCTCGCACCGGCGCCGGTGCGAGCAAGGCGGCGAGGAGAACGGCGGCCCCCAGGCGGGCGGAGGGAAACGGCTGAAGTTTCATCGCCGGTTCTTCCTGCAAGCGCGATGCCCGGCCGTGATCCTGTCGTATCATCGCGATCGCGTGCAGCTCACCCTTCCCTTCCGGTCCCCGGGCCAGGCGGACCGCGGCGCCCCGTCGCGCGTCGTGCTCGTCGTCGGCCGGCGCGCCGTGCCGGTTACGTGCGTCCGCCACCCTCGCGCGCGCCACTACCTGCTGCGGGTCGAGCCGGACGGGAGCGTGCGCGTCACGCTGCCTTCGCGCGGCAGCCGCGCCGAGGCGTTGCGATTCGTCCGCGAGAAGATCGCGTGGATCGAGCGCGAGCGGTACCGCCAGGCGATCGAGCGCGCGACGGCGGCGTGGGTGAACGACAGGCAGGCACTGGTGGACGGCCGCTGGGTCGACCTGGCGGCTGGCGGTGCGGAGGCCGCGAAGAGGCGGCTCCGCCGGCAGGCCGAGGCCACGCTGCCCGCCCGGCTTCGCGAGCTGGCCGCCGCGAACGGGTTCGGCGTGACCGCCGTGAGCGTGCGCGATCAACGCAGCCGGTGGGGCTCGTGCTCTCCCTCCGGCCGCTTTTCGCTGAATTGGCGGCTGGTCCAGATGCCGCCCGAGGTGCGGGACTACATCCTGCTGCACGAGCTGGCGCACCTGCGGCACCCGGATCACTCGCGGCGCTTCTGGCGCGAGCTCGAGCGGCTGTGCCCGTGGCACCGCGAGGCGCGAGGCTGGCTGGCCGAGCACGGCGGGCGCGCGGGCGTGGAGCAGGGCTGAAGCCCTGCTCTACGACAGGCGTTCCTCAAGCTCGTTCAGCAGGGGCACCTGTCCGTCCAGGATCTTCCGCCGGGCCTCGTCGATCCCGAACCACGCGGCCCGGTCCACCTCGGGGACCTCGAGGCGCCGCCCCGACCGCGGCGGCCATTCCATCGAAAACGTGTTGCTGCGGAGTCCGGCCGGGTCGAAGTCCCCTTCGACCGCCCACGCCTCGACGACCTTCCCGCCCCGCTGCCGGCACGCGACCAGCCCGACCGCGGGGCCTTCGGCCGTCGCGCCCGTCTCCTCGGTGAACTCGCGCCGTGCAGCGGCGAGCGGGTCTTCGCCCTGCGCAATCTCGCCTTTCGGAATCGACCAGGCGCCCTCGTCGCGCCCGGTCCAGATGGGGCCGCCGGGGTGGACGAGCAGCACCTCGAGCCCGCCCGCGGCCCGGCGGAACAGGAGCAGGCCCGCGCTTCGCTTCGGCATCGGTCCATGGTACGCATCTCAGCCGTATTTGTTCAGGGAAATCGCCTCTTGCTGAGCTTGACACCACCGCGGTACGCGCCGATGATGCCGCCGGCGGACGACCTCGTCCGCGTCCTCCGACACCAGCCCACCGGGCGGTACCACGACAAGCCGCGCGCGGAAAATGGGGCCAGGCCCCATTTCTCGGGGCGCGGGAAATGGGGCCTGGCCCCATTTCTCGGCGGGGCTCTGCGACGCGGGACGGAGCGCGCTCCGCCCCGGGAAAGGCGCGAGATGGAGGGAGACGATTGGCCGGGCCAGCTCGAGGCGACCGTCGGCCACCTCGAGCGCCTGTGCGGCCGGCTCGAGCAGGCCGAGCGGCAGTTCAAGCGGCTCACCGACGAGTGCGAGAACGTGCTGCACGGCCTGGTCGCCGTGGACCGCCGTCACTCGGCGGCCGTCGCCAGCCTGAACGAGCGTCTCGGCGACTGGTGCAACCTCGAGGGCAGGCTGATCGAGGAGTCCTCTCGCCGCATCGAGCGGTTCGAGCGCGGGGTGAGCCACGAGTGGATGGTTCTGCGGCGCCTGAACGAGGAGCCGATCGTCGAGTTGCGCGAGCAGGCCGAGACGCTGCGGCGCACGTGCCTCGAGGCGGCACACATCGCGCGGCTGCGGCTCGAGAGCGCCGAGCAGGCCCACGCCTCGCACGCCGAGGACATCGACCGCCGGCTCGCCGAGTGGACGCGCCAGTTGCTTCAGGCCCAGCGCCCGGCGCCCGACGCCGCGGCACTCCCCGCGTCCCCCCCATCCGCTGGCGTCGAGCCGTGGTCGTTCGAGGGTGTCGCGCAACTGCACCAGGAACTGCGGAGCGGCACGTCGCGCGTGGGCCGCCCGGCCCCAGGGAAGCCCGACCCCGGCGCGGCCAGCCTCCAGGATGTCGTCGCCCACGAGGTCGAGGCGCCCGAACCGGCGGGGGATGACCCGGCCGTGACCGGAGAGCCGGCACCAGACGGGACGGCGGGCGGCATCGAGCGCAGGATGCGATGGGCGGTCGCGATCGGCGGCCTAGCCCTGGCCGGGCTGCTCGTCGTGCTGGTCTGGATGTCGGGCGGACCGGGAACGTCGAGGGCCGCGGCGAACGGGAAGCGCGCCGCGCCGGTGGCGCCGGCGCCGGTGCACGCGCCGCCCCCTGCGCCCCCCGAGCCGGACCCGCGGATCGTCGAAGCGCAGCGTGCCGCCGAACGTGCCGCGATCCTGGTGGAGATCCTCGCCGCGCCCGACCTGCGCCGCTACGCCCTCGGCGGCCTGGGCGCCACGCCAAGCGCGTACGCGCAGGTGCTCTGGAGTCGGACGCGAGGCCTCGCGATCACCGCGTCGCGCCTGCCCGAGGCGCCGGCGGGCAAGGTCTACCAGGTCTGGATCCGCAACGTCTCGGGAACGGCGTCGGCGGGGACGCTCGCACCCGACGCGAACGGCCGCGCGAGCCTCGTGGTCGCCGGGCCGCTGAAGCTGCCGCCGCCCGGCGCGGTCCGCGTCACCCTCGAGCCGCAGGCCGGCTCGCCCCAACCGACCGGCGAGCCGTGCCTCGCGGGAGGGCCCACTACGTGACGCCCGAGCCGGCGGCCCCTCACCCGCTGAACCGGCGCCGCTTCACCCCGGATGATTCGGGGGCCCCGGCGGCCGACTCGGCGGCCTCGCGCGCCCTGTTCGCCTGGTACTCGCCCGGCTTCTCCGACCGGCTCGGCGACCGCCTGAACCTCTTCGACAACACCGACGGTCCGCCGCTCGAGCTGCTGCGGCTGCGCGCCGAGTTCTCACGCGTGCCCGACTTCGAGTTCTCGCTGCGCGCGCGCGCCAGCGAGTTGCGCGACTTCGATCATCCCCGCTTCGCGCGTGTCTGCCGCGTCGACCGCCTGCCCGAGCCGGGCGGCGGCCTGGCCCTCGTCTCGGTGCGCAGCGACGGCATCCGCCTGTCCGACGTCCTGCGCCTGGCCGAACGGCGCGGCGCGCGCCTGCCTGCCGACCTCCTGCTTCCGCTGGTCGCCGATGCCACCGACGCGCTGGCCGCCCTGCACGCCAAGGGCACGCACGTGGCGCACGGCGCCATCGGGATCGATCGCCTGGTCATCGAGCCGGGCGGTCGCCTGCTCGTCGCCGAGTACGTGCTGGGCTCCGCGCTGCGCAGCCTGTCGCGCCCGCGCGCCGACGCGTGGCGACAGCTGCGGCTCGCGCTGCCCGCCGATCCCGCGACCCCCGCCTTCACACACTCATCCGACGTCCTGCAGCTCGGCCTCGTCGCCCTCGCGCTGGCCAGCTCACGGCCGATCGACGCCGACGAGGACCTCGACCGGCTGGACGGCCTGCTCGCCGAGGCGGCGCGCGCCGTCCCGGGCGCCGGCTGGGATGGCCGCTGGCCGGCGTTCGAAGCGTGGCTGCGCCGCGCCCTACGCCGGGACGGCAGCCCGTTCGCCAACGCACGCGAGGCCGCCACGGCCCTGGCCGGCGTCACGTCCCCTCGAGCCGGCCACCCACGGCCCGCTCGAGGGGGATGGGACCAGTTCGTCGCAGACTGCGAAGCGCCGCCGGTCCTCACCGGACGCAGCGAGACGATGCGTCCGGCGCTCGGCGCCCCGGCCGCCTCGCTCGACGACTGGAAGTTCTCCTCGACGCCGCCACCGCCCGCCGACGTGGCCGTTCCGGATCCGCCACCCGCGCCGGTCGCGGAGAACGTCCTCCCCGACGCAGTCCCGCCCGCGGAGCACCGCGAGTGGCGGCCGCCGCGGCGTGCCGCCCGCGCCGGCTGGCGCCCTGCCACGCTGCTGATCGCCACCGCGCTGGGACTCGCGATCCTCGGCGGCGGCGTGGCGATCGGCGCGCGGTTCTTCTCGACGGGCCGGCAGGGGCCGCAGGCGGGCTCCATCCAGATCGACTCGGGTCCGCCGGTCGCGATGCCGGCCCCGGCGAGCGCCGCCGGCACGCTGCGCGTGACGACCGAGCCGAGCGGCCTGCGCGTGCGGGTGGACGGCACCTTCCGCGGCACGAGCCCGCTCGAGATCACGAACCTGGTCGCCGGCTCGCACCTGGTGACGGTCGAGAGGCGCGGGCGTACCGCACGCCAGGCCGTGACCGTCACGGGGGGCGCGACGGCGGCGTTGTTCGTGCCGCTGGCACGCCCGTCCTCCGCCGATCCTGGCTGGCTGAGCGTCGCCAGCGAGGTCGAGCTGCAGGTGCACGAGAACGGCGAGCTGCTCGGCACCTCGCGCGCGCGGATCATGCTGCTGGCCGGCCGTCACGAGATCGACCTCGTCAACGAGGAGCTGGGCGTCAGGGCCCGCGAGGAGGTGCAGGTTGTCCCCGGCGGGACGGCGGCCCTCGAGATCGCCCTGCCCCCGGGGCGGCTGGATGTGAACGCCCTGCCCTGGGCCGAGGTCTGGCTCGATGGCCGGCGCCTCGGCGAGACGCCGCTCGCGGCGGTGCCGGCCCGCATCGGGCGCCACGTGCTGACGTTCCGCCACCCGCGGCTGGGCGAACGGCAGGTGGCGTGCGTGGTGGCCGCGGGGCGGGCCACCCGCGTGGGCGTGGACCTGCGCAAATGAGGCGGGCGACCATCCGCGACGCCGTCGCAGTTGCGTTTCTCGCAATGTGCCTGTTGCCAGCCGCGCCCCGCGCGCAGGAAGCCGCTCGGCCCTAGCCATGGCCTACCAACTGCTCGTGATGGACGACAGCGTCACGATCCGACGCGTGGTGGAGCTGACCTTCGCCGGCGGGGACGTGCAGGTGACGGGCGTCGGCGACGGACGCACCGCGATGGAGCGCATCACGGCCGAGCCGCCCGACGTGATCCTCGCCGACGTCGGCACGTCGCAGCCCGACGGCTACGAGGTGTCGGCGTACGTGAAAGGCCACGAGGCGCTGGCTCACATCCCCGTGCTGCTGCTGAGCGGCGCCTTCCAGCCGATCGACGAGCGGCGCGCGCTCGCCTCGCGGTGCAACGGGGTACTCGCGAAGCCGTTCGACCCCGAAACGGTGGCCGCCCGCGTGAGGGAGGTCCTCGGCGCCGCCGGGAGCAAACGGGCCGACTCCCAAAGGGCGCAGTTGGAGTGGGCCTCCGTGCCCGCTGACGATCTCGTCGCGTTCTTCGACAAGCTCCTCGCCGAGCCCGCGCCGCCCGCCTGGGAGGCGCACGAGCCGGCCTCCCCCAGGGGGATCGGGTCTCCCTGCCCGCTCAACGCGAAGAGGTCCTCCCGCCGGCTGGCGAACAGGACCCCTTCTCGCTCGACGACTACTTCGACCTGGTGGACGAGTATCTCGCCCGGAAGTAGAAGCTACCGCCCCATCTCCTTCACCAGGTGCGCCGCCCCGTCCACCTCGGTCATCGTCCACAGCATGTAGCGGCTGTCCACGTGGATCGACCGCGTCTTGACGGTGTCGAAGAGGTAGTCGGAGGCGACCGACTCGTAGGTGCCGTCGAACAGCAGGCCGACCAGCTCGCCGCGGGCGTTGAGCGTCGGCGAGCCCGAGTTGCCACCCGTCGTGTCCACCGTTGACAGGAAGTTCACCGGCACGTCGCCGAGATCGGGCACCAGGTACGGCGTCTTCCTGCCGGCGCGCAGCGCCTCGATCGCGCGAGCTGCGCCTTCGGCGCGTTGAATTCGCCCTCGCCCGTGTGCTTCTCGACGATCCCCCGCAGCGTCGTCTGCGGCTCGTAGAAGAGCCCGTCGCGCGCGCGCACGCCCTTCACCTGCCCGAAGGTCACGCGCAGCGTGCTGTTGGCATCGGGCGCGACGAGGCCGCCGGCGCGCGCCAGCATCGCCTCCATGTAGCGGGGCCGGAGTTTCGCGTAGGCGCCGGCCAGGTTCTTGCCCGCCTCGCGGATCGACTCGTTCAGCGGCTCGAGCGCCGCGGCGAGATCGACGAAGCTGTCGCTCGGCGGCCTTCAGCTCCGCGGTGCCTTTGTCGAGCAGCGCGAGGCGGACACCCGCGTCGGCGAGCTTCGTGCCCGCGTAGAGCGTGTCGAGGTACCGGCCGATCGCCTGCGAGGCCTCAGCCTCGCTCATGCCGGCGCGCAGCCCGGCGGCCTGGTCGAGCGGTTCGATCCGCTGCCCCGCCGCGAGCGCCGCCGCCTTGGCCATCGCCCACGACAGCAGCGCGCGGTCCACCGTCGGGTCGATCGTCCGCTGCAGCCGCTGCTGGGCCTCGCGGATGCGGCTCCAGTCGCGCTCCTGGAACCCCTGGTCGCGGTCGATGTCGCTCTTCGGCCGCTGCAGCGAGAGGCGGTAGATGGTCTGCGCCGCGTTCAGGTAGGACGAGGCGCCCGAGAGGCCGGCGAGGGCCGCGTTGCGCTCGCGGGTCTTCAGCGAGGCCTCCTGCAGTTGCCTGCATCGCGGGCAGCACGTCGCCGTACTGCTGCCGTCGGGCCGGATCGGCCGCGATCCACCCGGCCAGCCCCTGCTCCGCCTCCTGCTTGCGCTCGAGGCTGCCGCCCTTCACCAGCCCCTCGAGCACCCCCTTGGTGTTCGTCAAACCGTTGTTGAGCCCCTGCACCCGTCCAGCCACCTTCAGCGCGAGGCCCTTGTCCTGCCGGGCCAGCTTGTCGAGGATCGCGAGCTGTTCCTCGGCGTTGCGGATCGCACGCGGCATCGCCCACTCGGTCGTCGCGTTCACCTCGGCGTACGTCTGGTGGCGCTGCGTCCGGCCCGGGTAGCCGACGACGAAGACGAGGTCGCCGGGCTTGACGCCGCCGGCCGCGACCGTCAGCCAGTGCTTCGGCTGGTAGGGCACGTTGTCCTTCGAGTAGGCCGCCGGCTGGCCGTCCTTGCCCACGTAGGCGCGGTAGAAGCTCCAGTCGCCGGTGTGGCGCGGCCAGCGCCAGTTGTCGGTCTCGCCGCCGAACACGCCGATCCCCTCGGCGGGCGCGTAGACGAGGCGCACGTCCTTGATCTCGAGCTGCGCGATCTCGAAGTACTTCAACCCCTCGAAGAAGGATGGAACGCTGCAGCGGAGTCCCCCCTTCTCGCAAGCCGCCACGCGCTCCTTCAGCCGGCGGTCGATCGCGTCGTAGCGCTGGCGGTCGGTCAGCGTCGAGTCGAGGTTGCCGGTGATCGCGCCGGTGACTTCGGTCACGCGCGTGGTGACGAAGACCCGGGCGCCCGGCCCGTTCGGCAGCTCGTCCTCGCGCGTCTTCGCCAGGTAGCCGTTGGCGAGCAGGTCGCGCTCGGGCGTGGAGTTGAACTGCAAGGCCCCGGTGACGCAGTGGTGGTTGGTGACGATGAGGCCATCCGGCGACACGAACGACGCGGTGCAGCCGCCGAGCGAGACGACGGCGCCCATCGGCTGGCCGGTCAGGTCGGCGAAGGCCTTCGGGTCGCCCTGGAAGCCCATGCTCTTGAGCTTTGCGGCGAGCTGGGGGATCTGCTGGGGCATCCACATGCCCTCGTCGGCCCGGATGGCGACGCCGGCGACGATGAGTGCGGACACGAGCGCGAGTGCGGCAACAAGACGTTTCATCTGAGGCTCCCAGGAAGAACAAGGCCGGGCGAAGTACCCTAGCTTACCCGGAGCGGGGTTTCTGAGATAGACCGGGCTGAGGTGCGGGGGTGCTGGTAGCGGGTGCGGGATTGGGTTACCCTCGTCAGATGCGAACATCCCTGTCATTGGCCCTCGCGTCGGCCCTCGTCCTTGCCTCCGCGTGCTCCAAGCCCGCCTCCCCCGAGGCGTCCACCCCGGCCCCGGCCGCCGCAGCATCCGCCGGTGCGCCGGCCGGCCCGGTCGGGCCCGCGGCCGACGTCAGCGTGCCGATGGCCGTGGGGCACGCCCCGGAGATGCCGCCGCAGCACGGCGTCTCCCCGGCCGGCGACTCGTCGATGCCGTCCTCGCCGATCGCCCAACCGGCCGGGGCCACCAGCATCGCGGAGGTGTGGGCCAACCGCCAGGCGCTCGCCGGCAAGACGGTCACGGTGCGCGGCAAGGTCGTGAAGTTCCACGCGGGGATCATGAACCGCAACTGGCTGCACCTGCAGGACGGCAGCGGCAAGCCGGCGGACGGCACCCACGATCTCACCTTCACGACGACGGACATGGCGAACGTGGGCGACATCGTCACGGCGACCGGCACGGTGGCGATCGACAAGGACTTCACGGCCGGCTACCAGTACGGCGTGATTGTCGAGCAGGCCAGCGTGAAGTAGGAATCCCGTAGGGATCGGGGACCGGAGGGGGGCCCGGCGACCCGCACGTGGTCCCCGGAACGCGGCCTGCTACTCCGCCTCGATCCCGTCCGCGCCGACATCGTTCTCCTCCCGCGGCGACTTCGAGGATCCCACCCTCTCGAGCCCCTCGACAATTCGAAGCCCGACTGTGGCGTCCGTCTTGCGAATCGGAGGGATCCGGTTCTCTTGCCGTCACGCCGGAGTTCGCGCGGCCACGGCCGTCGAGATCGCTCGCTCTCGTTGGGTTCCCGTTGGAATCGATAGGGAGGTCTGTCTATGCGTGTGCGCCGTTTCGCCCTCACCCTCGCGCTGACCCTCGCCGTGGTGCTCCCGAGCGCGCTCCTGAGCGGCCAGGGCAAGGTCCCCAGCCAGGCCCAGTCGCCCAGCGGGCTCTCCATCGTCCAGTTAGCCGAGTTCCCCGTGGTCGCCTACGCGGGCGGCATCCCGGGGTACGCGGCGACGCAGCCGCGCCGCGGCCAGAAGATCAATCCGCTCGACGCGAAGGTCATCGCGTACGCCGGGTACCTGAAGTCGAGGCACGACCAGGTGCTGGCGCAGGCCGGCGGCGGCCGCAAGGTGTACGACTACGTCTACACCTACAACGGCTTCGCAGCGGAGTTGAGCGACGACCAGGTGGCGGCGCTCCGCGCAACACCCGGGGTCGTGGCGGTGACGAAGGACGAGCTCCAGCAGATGGACACCTCATCGACCCCCTCCTTCCTCGGCCTCGACGCAGCCGGCGGGCTGTGGGAGAAGCTGGGCGGCGCGAAGAAGGCCGGCGAGGGAATCATCATCGGCCTGGTGGACTCGGGCATCTGGCCCGAGAGCCTCAGCTTCACCGACCGCACCGGCGTGAACGGCAACGCCTCCAAGGACGGCAAGCTTGCCTACCAGCAGATCCCCGGCTGGCACGGCAGCTGCGTCCCTGGCGAGGCGTTCAACGCCTCGATGTGCAACCAGAAGCTGATCGGCGCGCAGTACTTCAACGCGGCGTGGGGCGGTGACGAGGGCATCGACGCGCAGCGGCCGTGGGAGTTCAACTCGGTCCGCGACTACAACGGCCACGGCACGCACACCTCGTCCACGGCGGGCGGCAACTGGCACACGCCGACCACGGGGCCGGCGGCGGTGTTCGGCCCGATCAACGGCATCGCGCCGCGCGCCCGCATCGCGATGTACAAGGCGCTGTGGTCGCTGGAGGACGGGTCGCAGGCGAGCGGCTTCACGAGCGACCTGGTGGCCGCCATCGACCAGGCGGTCGCCGACGGCGTGGACGTGATCAACTACTCCATCAGCGGCTCGACGACTGACTTCCTCTACCCCGCCATGGTCTCGTTCCTCTACGCCGCGAACGCGGGCGTATTCGTCGCGGCGTCGGCCGGCAACAGCGGCCCGGCGACGAGCACCGTCGCACACGCGGGCCCGTGGGTGACCACGGTCGCGGCCGGCACGCACAACCGTGACGGGCAGGGGTCGGTGACGCTGGGCAACGGGGTGACCTACTACGGCGCATCGGTGGCAACGGCCGCCGGTCCGGCCCCGCTGATCGACTCCACCGACGCCGGGCTGCCCGGGGCCGATCCGACGCGGGTCGCGCTGTGCTACTCGTCGTTCGACGGCGACCCCGTGCTCGACCCGGCCAAGGTCGCCGGCAAGATCGTTGTCTGCGACCGCGGTGTCACGGGGCGGGTGAACAAGAGCCTGGCGGTGTACGAGGCGGGCGGCGTCGGGATGGTCCTCGTGAACACGAGCCCGGCCTCGGTGAACGCTGACTTCCACTCCGTGCCGTCCGTGCACCTGCAGAACACCGACCGGGCGGCCGTCAAGGCCTACGCCGCGACCGCCGGCGCGACGGCGACCATCAACCAGGCGACGATCATCTACACCGCCCCGGCGCCGTTCACGGCGTCGTTCTCCTCGCGTGGCCCGCTGCGGGCCGGCAACGGCGACCTGCTCAAGCCCGACGTCATCGCGCCCGGGCAGGACATCCTCGCGGCCGTGGCGCCGCCCGGAAACGGCGGCAGGGACTTCAATCTCTACAGCGGCACCTCGATGTCGAGCCCGCACGTGGCCGGCCTCGCGGCGCTGCTGAAGGACCTCTACCCCTCGTGGACCCCGATGATGATCAAGTCGGCACTGATGACGTCGGCCTACGACATCCTCGACGGCCCGAACACCAACCCGCTGGTCATCTTCCGGCAGGGCGCCGGCCACGTGCAGCCGAACAAGGCGATGGAGCCCGGCCTGGTCTACAACGCGGGGTGGAACGACTGGCTCGCGTTCCTGTGCGGGACCACAACGGGGGTTGGTGCCACCACCTGCTCGGCACTGTCGGGCATGGGGTACTCGCTCGACCCGAGCGACCTCAACGTGGCGTCGATCGCGATCGGCGACCTGGCGGGGGTGCAGACCGTCAGGCGGAAGGTGACCAACGTCTCGAAGACCTCGGCGACCTACACCGCCTCGATCCTCGGCCTCGCCGGCGTCAACGTCGTGGTCGAGCCGTCCACGCTCACGCTCAACCCGGGGCAGACGAAGAGCTTCACGGTCACCTTCACGACGACGACGGCGGCGCTGAACGCCTACACGGGGGGCTACCTCGCGTGGTCTGACGGGGCACACAACGTCCGCGTCCCGGTCGTGATCCGCCCGGTGGCGCTCGCCGCGCCGGCGGCGGTGAGCGGGACGGGCGGGCCGCTGCAGTACAACGTCGCCTTCGGGTACAACGGCTCCTTCACGGCAGAGGCCCGGGGGCTGGTGCCCGCGGTGACCTTCGACGGGGCGGTGAACACGGGTGAGAGCGTCGAGTACACCGTGGTCGTTCCGGCAGGCTCGACGTACGCGCGCTTCTCCTTGTTCGACGCGAACGTGGCGCCCGCGAGCGACCTCGACCTGCGCGTCTACCTCGGCACGACGCCCGTCGGGTCGAGCGGAGGCCCCACCTCCGCGGAGGAAGTCAGCCTGCTGAACCCGGCTGCAGGGACCTACACCGTCTACGTGGACGGCTACGCGACCGCGAACCCGTCGTCCTTCACCCTGTTCTCGTGGGTGCTGGATGCGGCCGCCGCGGGCAACATGACCGTCGCGGCGCCCGCCACCGCAACGATCGGCGGAACGGGAACGATCAGCCTGTCGTTCTCGGGCCTCGTGCCGCTGACGAAGTACCTCGGCAGCGTGGCCTACGGCGGCGCCGCCGGCCTGCCGAACCCGACGATCGTGCGCATCGACCCGTAGAAGCCAGGGACCGGGGACCAGGCCACTGGTCCCCGGTCCACATCGACGCGTCCCCATCCCGATCCGACGAATCCCAATCCCCATCCCCTTCGCGCGTGCGCAGTATACTGTCGGCTTCCGGCCCGCCCGGGTGGAGGATCGATGAGTGGCTTTTTCGGCGTGGCTTCGACGGCGGACTGCGTCGCCGATCTGTATTACGGAACGGATTACCACTCGCACCTCGGCACCCGGCGCGGCGGCATGGTGACCACCTGTGACGGCGCCTTCAAGCGGACGATCCACGACATCTCGCACGCGCCGTTCCGGACGAAGTTCGAGGAAGAGCTGCCCAAGCACCACGGATCGCTCGGCCTCGGGATCATCAGCGACTACGAGGACCAGCCGCTCGTCATCGGGTCGCACCACGGCGTGTACGCGCTGGCCACGGTCGGCCGCGTGAACAACCTGGACGCGCTGGTGAAGCGCGCGCTCAGCGTGCGCGGCACGCACCTGAGCGAGTTCAAGGGGAACGAGTTCAACGCGACCGAGGTCGTCGCGACCCTGATCAACCAGCAGGAGACGATCGTCGAGGGCATCCGGTGGGCGCAGGAGCAGGTCCAGGGATCCTGCTCGATGCTGCTCCTCACGCCGGGACGCGATCTATGCGGCGCGCGACCGCCTGGGCCGCACGCCGGTGATCATCGGGCGCAAGAAGGGGGCCTGCGCGGTCACGCTCGAGAGCAGCGCCCTGCCGAACCTCGGCTACGACTCGCTGCGCGACCTCGGGCCAGGCGAAATCGTCCGCCTGACGCCCGACGGCATCGAGCAACTGGCGCCCCCGGGCGACCGGATGCAGGTCTGCGCGTTCCTGTGGATCTACTACGGCTACCCCGCCTCGACCTACGAGGGGGTCAACACCGAGGTCGCGCGCAACCGCTGCGGCGAGGCGCTGGCCCGCCGCGACCAGGTCGAGGTGGACGTGGTGGCGGGCATCCCCGACTCGGGGATCGGCCACGCCATCGGCTACTCGACGCAGTCGGGCGTGCCGTACCGGCGCCCGTTCGTGAAGTACACGCCGACCTGGCCGCGCAGCTTCATGCCGGTCGAGCAGCGGGAGCGCGACCTGGTCGCCTGCATGAAACTGATCCCGATCCGCGACCTGATCGCCGGCAGGCGGATCCTGTTCTGCGAGGACTCGATCGTTCGAGGCACGCAGTTGCGCGACATCATCACGCGCGTCTTCGGCCACGGCGCGCGCGAGGTGCACATGCGCCCGGCCTGCCCGCCGTTGCTGCACGGCTGTCCGTTCCTGAACTTCTCCCGATCGAAGTCGGAGATGGACCTGGCGGCGCGCCGGGCGATCCGGGAGCTGGAGGGGGGCGAGGCCCAGCACCTCGACGAGTACGCCGACACGGCCTCGCCGCGCTACACCGCGATGGTCGAGCGCATCCGCCTGCGCCTGGGGCTGACGACGCTGCGCTACCAGACACTGCCCGACATGATCGCGGCCATCGGCCTGCCGCGCGAGCGCCTGTGCACCTACTGCTGGAACGCCAACGAACCCAGCCCGCGCCTGCCGCTCGACGGCAGTT
The DNA here is from genome assembly GCA_963813585.1 of uncultured Acidobacteriota bacterium. Classification (GTDB taxonomy): domain Bacteria; phylum Acidobacteriota; class Vicinamibacteria; order Vicinamibacterales; family Fen-181; genus JARKSS01. Next base: position 2,621,297 of record CAWEZL010000001.1, on the reverse strand, counting down.
GATCCCTGATTCCTGACCCCTGACCCTGATCCCTGCTTTTAGAACCCCGCCGTGACCCCGACACTGCCGTACACGCAGGTCCGGGTCTCGCCATCGTAGCCGGACCAGGCGATCGCGTCGCCGGCGCGGTGTCCCAGCGGGAAGGTCACAGCCAGGCGCGGCGTGAGCGACAGGCCGCGCCCGAGCGGGATCGAGCCGCCCGTCCAGATCTCCGCGTGGTAGGGGCCCACGAAGGCCGCGCCCTCCTCGTCGGTCGCCATCGCCGAGTTCTTCAGGTTCAGGCCCGCCTCGACGCCGAGGTCGAGCGCGATCGACCCGGCGATGCCGAGCGAGTGCGTCGCGGCGAGCACCAGGAACGCGCCGTCGCCCTCGTCGACATCCGCGTAGAGCGTTGCCGAGGGCGCAAACGGGACGTCCAGCTCGTAGGCAACGAACAGCTCGGTCGTGTCGGGTCCGCCCCGCTGGCCGTAGTACACGAGGCCGCCCGTCGCAACCCCCGGCCCCCACGGCCGGCCGTACCACAGCGTCACGTCCGTCTCGGTGACCTGCCTCCGGCTTCCCGACTCGATCGGGTATTCGTGCGGGTCGTAGTTGGACCAGATGCCGGCGCCCCAGCGCCCGAACTCGGCGTCGATCGCCGCTTGCGACACCAGCCCGTGGCTGAGGCGCAGCCCTCGCCAGACGTAGTGGCTGCCCAGGTCGATCGACACCTCCCCCGAAACCGCTCCCGCTGCCCCCGAAACCGCCCCCGCTGCATGTTCCCCGTCCTGGCCGAATGCCGGCGGGGCAACGCACACGGTCAGCATCAGGATCAGGGCGGCGGCGAGCGGGCGGGCGGGCGCGGGCAGGCGTGGCATCGGGGCCGCTACCGCCGGCTCCGGGTGACGAGCCAGAGCATCAGGATCAGCGCCCCCAGCAGTACGTAGCCCGACCGGCCCTGGCCGACGTACCCATCGATCTGGTAGCGCAGGCGCGCGAAGCCGGCGGCGATCGAGTCGAGCATCCCGCGCTCGACGAGCGCCTGGGCGACCAGCAAGTCGAACATCACGATTCCTCCGGGGCCCTCACAAGGCCGGTGTGGAGTGCATCCTGACACGCCCCGACGTCCGGCTCAAGGCCAGGCACCACCGGTCGGGCACCACCGGCCCCCGACCTTGCGGCGTCCCCACCTCGTGGACTGCCCTATAATCAGCCCTCATGACCACCACCACTCGCCGCTCGTTCCTCGCCGTGATGGGCGCCGGCCTGTGCGCGCCGGCCATCGTGCAAGCCAGGCAGCTGCCGAAGCGCTACCGGATCGCGTTTTCGACGCTCGGCTGCCCTGCCTGGAGCTGGAAGACGGTCCTCGAGAGCGCCGGCCGCATGGGGTACTCCGCCATCGAGCTGCGCGGGGTCGCCGGCGAGATGGACCTGCCGAAGGTGCCCGAGTTCCAGGGCACGCGGCTGGCCGCGACGAGAAAGGACCTCGTGGCGCTGGGCCTCCAGGTCTGCGGCCTCGGCGCGTCGGCGACGATGCACGAGAAGGAGGCCGCCGCGCGCGAGCGCCAGTTCGACGAGGGGCGCCGCTTCATCGACCTCGCGCAGGCCATGGGCGTGCCGTACGTGCGGATGTTCGGCGACCGCGTCCCGCCCGGCGAGCCGAAGGACGAGGTGATGAAGCGGATCGTGGAAGGCTTCGGGCGGATGACGGCGCATGCCAGGCCGGCGGGGGTCACGGTGCTGATCGAGTCGCACGGCGACTTCACCAGCTCCGCGGACCTGCAGTCGATCCTCACTCAGGTCGGCTCGCCGCAGTTCGCCCTGCTCTGGGACGCGCACCACACGTTCGCCGCCGGCCACGAGGCCCCGGCCGACACCTGGGCGGCCCTCGGGAAGTGGGTCCGCCACACGCACCTCAAGGACTCGAAGCCCGACGGCACGGACCGGCGGTACGTCCTGCCGGGTTCGGGCGACGTACCCATGCGCGAGCAGGTGAAGGTTCTGGCCGGGGCGGGCTATCCTGGGTACTACTGCTTCGAGTGGGAGAAGAAGTGGCACCCGGAGATCGAGGAGCCGGAGGTCGCGTTCCCGCACTACGCGAAGAAGATGGCCGCCTACTTGGACGAGGCCGGCGTGAAGCCGGCCTGATCGACACACGGAGGGCACCTTGAGCACGAAGAGCGGAATCAGCCGGCGCGAGTTCCTCGAACGAAGCACCCTGGCCGTGGGCGCGGCAGCCGCGCTGCCCGCGCTGGGCGGCGAGGCGGCCGCCCCGAGGCTGCCGCACCGCACGCTCGGCCGCACCGGCGTGCCGGTCTCGATCCTCGCCTTCGGCTGCGGCAGCCGGTTCCTGGCGTACCCGGCCGACCAGTCGTCGGCTGTCCTGGAGCGGGCCCTCGAGCTGGGCATCGACTACTTCGACACGGCCGTCGACTACGGGAACGGCGAGAGCGAGACGCGCGTCGGCCGGGTGATGGCCACGCGGCGCAAGGACGTCTTCCTCGCCACCAAGATCCCGCCTGCGGCGCGGACGCGCGACGCCGCCCTCGCGCAGGTCGAGGCCAGCCTGAAGCGGCTGCAGACCGACCACCTCGACCTGCTGCACCTGCACAGCCTCACCGACGCTGCGGACCTGGCGAAGATCGAGGCGCCCGACGGGGCGCTGAAGGCGCTCTACGAGATGCGCGAGCAGAAGGTCGCGCGATTCGTCGGCATGACGAGCCACACCGACGGGGCGGTCATGGCGAAGGCCATCGAGCGGCACGACCTCGACTGCGTGCAGATGGCGATGAACCCGGCGCGCGGCGGCCGCTTCGAGGAGCTGGCGCTGCCGGCTGCGAACCGGAAGAACCTGGGCGTGATCCTGATGAAGGTCACCGCGCAGGAGAGGCTGCTGGGGGACGGCGGCGCCGACACCGCGTCGCTGCTTCGCTACGCCTGGAGCCTCCCGATCTCCGCCGCGGTGTGCGGCATGCCGAGGCTCGAGTTCCTCTCTGCCAACGTGGCCACCGCGCAGGCGTTCGCCTCGCCGATGCCGCCGGCCGAGATGGACCACCTGCGGCAGCAGCTCGCCGGCCGCCAGTTCGCGATCGAGCAGTTCTTCGCGCGCCACCACGACGGGGGCTGGCTCGCGTAAGAACGCTCGGGCGCTGGAAGGGTGAATTCAGGGGGCTGACCAAAGGGCTCGAGGCGTGTTCCAGATCGAACCGATCCTGTGGCTCCAGGGCTTCGCGTCGCCTGCGCTGACGTTCGTCATGCTCGCGGTGACCAACCTCGGGTACACGCTCGTCTACGTCGCGCTGCTCGTGCTCGCGTCGTTCTGGGTCCGGATGCGGCCGGCGCTGGGCGTGCTGCTCGGGATCCTGCTCGCCGCTTCGGCCACCGAAGGGCTGAAGAATGTCGTCGCCCTGCCGAGGCCGACCGATCTGCACGCCGAGCTCCGGCAGCCGGGAGGTTTCTCGCCCGCCGCCGCCGCGATCCGGCGCGACGGGGCGGGCTTCTGGAGCCTGCCGGATTCCGCGGAGACGGTTGCCGTGCGAGCGGCGCCGGAGGCCAACTACGGGTTCCCCAGCGGCCACGCGGCCGAAGCGATGGCCTTCGGCCTCGGGCTGGTCCTGTTCGTCGGCCGGCGCCGCCTCCTGGCGTTCGCCGTGTTTTGGCCGATCGCCATGGCGTTGTCTCGGATGTACCTCGGCCGCCACTTCCTCGCCGACGTGCTGGGTGGCTTCGCGATCGGCGCCGTGTCCGGCTGGGCCGCCTGGGCGTGGCTGCGCTGGCTCGACGGGGGAAAGGACGAGTCGCGGCCTCGGCGCGCGGCGGTGACGGGCGGCCTGGTGCTGGCGCTGGCGGCACTGACGGTCGCGACCCCGGCCCTCGAGGCGCAGACGGTCGGCCGAGTCGCGGGTGTGGTCGCCGCCTGCCTCACGCTGGCGATCGCCGGCTTCCCGTCCGACGCCGGGGAGCCGGGGCAACGGACGGCCCGCATGGCCTGCGCGGGCCTCGCGTTCCTGGCGACGAACCTGCTGGCGGCCTGGTTGCTGGACGCGGCCGGGTGGGAGCACGTCCGCCTCGCGGTGCTGCTCGCGGCCGCGATCAATCTCGGGGGCTCCCAGCTCGCCGGCGTCGCGATCGGACGCCGGATGGGCTGGTTTCGAGCGACCTCGTTCGGCGAACGCAATCAGCCGCTGACGTCCTCCCACCCCACGCCGACCTTCCCGAGCGCGTAGCCCGTCTCGCGCAGGAAGTCGCCGTAGCACATCATCCAGTGGAAGCCCTTCATCTGATCCATGACGAGGTCGTTCTTGCCGTGGATGCGCACGTCCACCTGGGAGCGGCAGATGTCGAGGAACGGGTTCGCGGCGATCGTCCCCCTGAAGCCCAGCCACTTCCGGTTGCCGAAGTCGGGGATCGAGGTTCGTGCAGACCTGGCCGATCTTCATCTCGACCTTCGGCGCGGCGCCGTAATCCGACTCGAAGTGAGTGAGGATCCTCGTGCGCTCGGCCCGCCGGCCGTCCATCTTGCGCGGCGCCGTGCAGTGGGCCAGCGTCACGATGTTGTCGTGCGGGTAGGTGGGGTCGTTGAGGAACACCGGCAGGCCGGAGAGGTAGTGCAGCAGGATCCCGGACGGGATGACGACGAAGTCGGACTCGCAGAAGGCGAGGTAGCCGGCGTCGTTGAGCAGGCTGAGCGGCAGGCAGGCGCTCGTCTGCGACATCGGCATGATCGTGCCCATGCACGAGTTCACGGTGATCGCGTCGGCGCCCGCCTCGTCCATCACGTCTTTGAAGACCTCGGTCAGGATGAACGCGTTGGTCACGAAGTCGCGGCCCGTGTGCAGCGAAACCCCGTCCTCCTTCAGCAGGCGGCGCGCCCCCTCCTGCGCGTACGCGGCCAGGTCGCCCTTCTGCCGCGCCGCCTGGATACGGGGCCCCAGGTCCGAGTACGGGTAGTCGACCAGCTCCATCTTCCAGGTTTCCCGGGTGCGCGCGGGCGCCTGCTCGCCGCCGTCGCCCCAGCCCGCCGCGCCCCCCACGCACACGATGCGCTTGCCGACCGTGTGCTTCAGGGCGCTCAGGCTCCGCAGCCGCCACAACAGCTCGTCGTGCCGGTCGACGACGACGTCGGCGGGACCCCACCCCGGCTGCCCGTACTCGTCCACCGTCTTGCGCAGGAAGCGCGGTGAGACGATCTCGTACCAGAGGTAGGCGGGTCCCGGGTCGTGCCGCAGGAACATCACGTTCCACTTGCCGGGCACGGTGAGCGTCTCGAGCAGGTTCACCCAGCCGCCGGCGCCGTAGATCAACATGACGTCGAAGTCACCGCGGGCAACGGCCTCGGCCTGCGCGATGTCCTTCACCAGGGCGACGGGGCGGAACTCGAGCGGGAAACCGGCCTGCGCCTCGAGCTGCGACAGCTGACCCTCGATCCACTGCCGCTCCTTCTGCGCGGCATCCTCGGTCTGGATGCCGCCCCAGTTGCGCCAGCTCGTCGCCTCGCGCCGCTGGGGAATCTCGTAGGTGAGCGCCGGCTGCACGACCAGCGTGCGGCGCTCGAGCGGCCGGCGCTCGGGGGCCCAGGCGCGGGCGGGGGCGGCCGCGGCCGGCCGCCAGGCGCCGAGCACCGCGCAGCCGGCGGCGACGCCGCCGATGCTGGCCAGGAAGCGTCGCCTGTTCGCGGTGAAGGGACCGACCAGGGGGGCTTCGACGGCCGGCCTCGGGTGCTGCGCGCAGTGGCAGCAGGGGAACGCGGGATGGTGGCGGCTCATGGTGCGCGTAGCATACGACGGCAGCGCGCACGCCGACAATGCGTCAGCGCTATTCGTACCGCAGGGCGATGGTCGCGTCCACCGTGCTGGCGCGGCGGGCCGGCAGCCACACCGCCAGCAGCGCGACGGTCGCCAGCAGCAGCGGCACCGCCACGAACACCGCCGGGTCGCGGGCGGTGACGCCGTAGAGGAAGGCCGTGATCAGCCGCGACAGGGCGAAGGCGCCCGCCGTCCCCACGATGACCCCGATGACCGCGAGGCGCATGCCCTGCCACACGACCATGTTCTTGACCTGCCCCGGCTGCGCGCCGAGCGCCAGCCGCAGGCCGATCTCCTGGCGGCGCTGCTCCACCGTGTACGCCATCAGGCCGTAGATCCCGATCGCCGCCAGCAGCAGGGCCGAGGCGCCGAAGACGGTCATGAGCCACATGTTGAACCGCTGGCGCGAGGTCGAGAGGGAGACCACCTCCTCCATCGACCGCACGGTCGCCACCGGCAGGCCGGTCGCCTGGCGCAGCTCTTCCTGGATGGCCGCGCTCGCGGCGCCCGGATCCGAGCGCGTTCGCACCACCCACGCGAGCGGCGTCAGGGCCACGTTCAGGGCGTTGGCCGCATCGGGAACCTGCGCCTGCGGGATGAACATCATCGGCTGCGGGTCGCTGTTCAGCCCGCCGTCGCGGCTGTCGCCGACGATGCCGACGATCTCGCGCTCTGGCTCGCCGGCGAACTCCTTCATGACGCCCCGGCCGATCACGAGCCGCTCGCCCAGCGGGTTGCCCTTCGGCCAGAACTCGCGCGCCATCGCCTCGTTGATGATCACCACCGCCGGCCCGCGCGAGTCGTCGCGCTCGTTGAAGAGGCGGCCGCGCTTGAGCGGGATCCGGAACACCTCGAAGTACCCCGGCGAGAGGGTCACCCAGCCGCCGCCGCCGTGGAACGGGCCGTCCGTCAGCGGCCGCCCCAGGATCTGGAACGGCAGGCCGTACCCGCCTTGCAGCGGCACGCAGCAGGTCGCGCTCGCCTCGACGACGACCGGCAGCGCCCGCAGCCGCTCCGTCGTCGTGCGGATCATCTGCTCGACCGCCTCGGACTGCTGGAACCGGGGGTCGGAGAGCGACATGCGCAGGGTCAGCACGTTGTGCGGGTCGAAGCCGGGATCGACGCGCCCGAGCGCCACCGCGGTGCGGATCAGCAGCGCCGAGCCCACGAGGAGGATCAGCGCGAGGGCCACCTCGGTGACCACGAGGATCGCGCGCGCCTTGTTGTGGCGGAAGCCGGCGCCGGCGCGGCCGCCCCCTTCCTTGAGCGTCGAAGCCAGGTCGGTCCGGGCGCTCTGCAGCGCGGGGATGATCCCGAACAGGATGCCGGTCGCCACCGAGACGGCCAGCGTGAAGGCGAGCACCCGCCAGTCGATCCCGACGAGCGAGCCGTTCTCGCCGACGCGCGGCAGCCCCGCGGTGTTCACCGAGAGCAGCGCGCGGATCCCCACCCAGCCGAGGACCAGACCCAGCACGCCGCCGGCGAGCGAGAGCAGGATGCTCTCGGTCAACAACTGGCGGACGATGCGGCCGCGCGACCCGCCGATGGCCGCGCGCACGGCAATCTCGCGGCGGCGCACGGCGGCGCGCGCGAGCAGCAGGTTCGCCACGTTCGCGCAGGCGATCAGCAGGACGAAGCTGACCGCGCCCGCGAGCACCAGCAGCGACGAGCGGACGTTGCGCACCAGCGCCTCGCCGATCGGCTGCACCGAGAAGCCCTGGTTCGGCCCGAGCGCGTTCGGGAACCTCGCCCTGAACTCGTTGGCCGACAACTGCAAGCGCGCCTTCGCCTGGTCCAGCCCGACGCCCGCCTTCAGGCGGCCCGCCACTTGGAAGTAGTGCCCCTGGTCGGGGGAGTCCGGGTCGAGCTGGAACGGGATGAAGACCTGGGGGGCGGGGCCGAACTCGCGGAAGTCGAACTCGCCCAGCACCCCCACGATCGTGTGAGGCTCGCCACCGAGCGAGATCGTCCGCCCGACCACGTCCGCCTTCCCTTCGAACCTCGTCGTCCAGAAGCGATGGCCGAGGACCACCGCGCGCGGGCCGGACGGCCGGTCCTCGTCGGCGGTGAACGTGCGGCCGAGCGCCACCGGCGCGCCGAAGAGCCGGAAGAAGTCGCGCGAGACGCGCGCCGATCGCAGTTGCTCGACGACCGAGCCGCCCGTGTCGTTCACCACCCCCGTGTTGAACGCCGCCACGTCCTGCACGACCTGCGACTGCCGCCGGTAGTGCGCGAACTTCGCGGGTGACGCCGCCGGGCCCGAGCCCTGCGGGGAGGTGTTCATGAACAGGACGACCCGATCGGGGTCGGGCACCTCGACCGGCTCGAGCAGGACCGCGTTCACCACCGAGAAGATCGCCGTGGTGGTGCCGATGCCGAGGGTGAGCGCGGCCAGGGCGGCCACCGTGAACGAGGGGCTCCTGGCGAACCCCCGGAGCGAGTGCCGCAGGTCCCTCAGCACGACTTCGAGCACACGGGCCTCCTGACCACTGTGTTGTGTATACGCTGGCGGGGGTGTTTGGTTCGCCCCGCGGGTAGAATGGGGCCCGTGCCGCTGCTGCTGAGCATCTTCGCCAACGACGTCCTCCCTGTTTTCGTCATCGCCGCGGCCGGCTTCGCGCTGGCTCGGGTGTGGGGGGCGGACGTGCGGACGCTGTCGAAAATCACCTTCAATGCCCTGTCGCCCTGCCTGGTCTTCCACCTGATGGTGACCTCGTCGCTCGGAGCCGGCGACTTCGCCCGCATGACCGCCCTGGCCGTGGTCACCATCGGCGGCATCGGCCTCGTCGCGCGCCTGGCCACCCTCCCCCTGCGCCTCGAGCGGGAGCTCGCGACCGCGTTCCTCATCGTCGTGATGTTCTCGAACAGCGGGAACTACGGCCTGCCGGTGGTGCTGTTCGCCTTCGGGGCCCCTGCGCTCGCGCACGCGACAGTGTACTTCGTCGTGAACGCGGTCGGGGCCTACACGGTCGGGGTGCTGCTGGCGTCGGCCGGGACTCGGACGCCCTGGCAGGCACTGAAGGGGGTGGCACGGGTCCCCGCCGTCTACGGGGTGCTGGCCGCGGCGCTGGTGACGGCAACGGGAGCCACCCTGCCGCTTGTGCTGATGCGCCCGGTCGAGATGATGAGCGACGCGGCGCTGCCGGCGATGATCCTCGTGCTCGGCATGCAGCTCGAGCGCGGCGCCCGGCCGCCCCGTCCGTTCCTCGTGGGCCTGGCCGCCGTGCTGACGCTCGTGGTGACGCCGCTCATCGCCTGGCTGGCGTCGGGGGCGCTCGGCCTCGAGGGCCCGGCGCGGCAGGCGGCCATCCTCCAGTCCGGCATGCCCAGCGCGGTGCTGACCACCATCCTGGCGCTGGAGTTCGACGTCGCACCCGCCTTCGTCACCGCCTGCGTGACGGTGTCCACCCTGCTCAGCCCGCTGACCGTCACGCTGCTGATCGCGGCGCTCAGGTAGGGCGGAGGCTCGGCTCTCCTAGCTCATCAGTGTCAAATTGTTGACGTAGAGTCTCCGCACAGGTAGACTCTGGCCGGGCTACAGGGGAGGGCGGGCCATGCAGCAGGAGCGGGAGCCGTCGACCGGTACGCCGGGCGCGGCGCGGCCCGGCCTCTTTCAGAACGGGACGATCTCGGCCCTCGACGTACTCGAGGCGGCGCCCGACGCCCTGATCCTCGTCCACCAGGATGGCGACGTCGTCCTGGTGAACCAGCCGGCCGAGCGCCTGTTCGGGTACCGGCGGGACGAGCTGCTCGGCAAGCCGGTCCAGATCCTCGTGCCGTGGTCGTACCGGATCGCCCACGCACTGCAGCTCGCGCGGTACCGCACCGAGTGGCGTCGCCGGGCCCTTCGCGTGGGGCCCGAGCTGTTCGGGCTGCGGAAGGACGGCACCGAGTTCCCGGCCGAGGTCAGCCTCTCTCCCCTCCCGAGCCCGAAGGGGCTGCTCTTCATCCTCGCCATCCGTGACATCTCGGCGCGCAAGCGCGCGGAGGCCGAGCGCGCGCACGTAAGCCGCGAGCGCGCCCTCTACGGCGCCATCTCGCGTCTCGCCCGGCACGATCCGCTGACGGGCCTGGCCAACCGCGCGCTGCTCCACGACCGGCTGTCGGGCGCCCTGGCGTCCGCCGACCGCCACGGCGACAAGCTGGGCGTGGCGTTCCTCGACCTCGACCGCTTCAAGCACGTCAACGACTCGCTGGGCCACGGCGCCGGCGACTGCCTGCTGCAGTCGGTCGGCGCCCGCCTGATGGCCAGCGTGCGGAAGACCGACACCGTCTGCCGGCTGGGGGGCGACGAGTTCGTGATCGTCCTCTCCGACGTGAAGCGCCGCGACGATCTCGAGAAGGCCGCCGCGAAGATCGCCGCGGCCATCGGCGCCCCGCACCGGGCCGGCGGGCACGAGCTGCAGGTGACCGCCAGCATCGGCATCGCCGTGTACCCGGACGACGGCCAGGATGCCGAAACGCTGATCCGGAACGCGGACATCGCGATGTACTACGCGAAGGACCACGGCCGCAACCACGTGCGGTTCTTCACGCCGGAGATGAACGCGCTGATCATCGAGCGGCGCGCACTCGAGGACGGCCTGCGCGCCGCGCTCGACCGCGGCGAGTTCGTGCTCCACTACCAGCCGAAGGTCGACCTGCGCACGGGGAGGATGATCGGTGCCGAGGCGCTGATCCGGTGGCACCACCCCGAGCGGGGCCTCGTGACCCCGCACAGCTTCATCCCCGTCGCCGAGGAGAGCGGCCTCATCGTGCCGATCGGGCAGTGGGTGCAGGGCGAGGCGTGCCGCCAGGCGGTCGCGTGGCAGGCGGCCGGCCTGCGCCCGGTGCCGATCGCGGTGAACATCTCGGCGCTCGAGTTCCGCGGCCAGGGGTTCTTCGATCGCGTGCGCCGGATCCTCGGCGAAACCGGCCTCGACCCGCGGCTGCTCGAGCTCGAGCTGACCGAGAGCGTGCTGATGGAGAGCGTGGCGTCAACCGCCGAGATGCTGTGGGAGCTGAAGGCGATGGGACTGCGCCTCGCGGTGGACGACTTCGGGACCGGGTACTCGAGCCTCAGCTACCTGATGCACTTCCCGATCGACGCGCTGAAGGTGGACCAGTCCTTCGTCCACGAGATCACGGCGGAGGGGGACACCTCGCCGATCATCACCGCGGTGATCGCGATGGGCCGCAGCCTGAGGCAGCGCGTCATCGCCGAGGGGGTGGAAACCCGGGCGCAGCTTGCGTTCCTGCGCGCGCAGCACTGCGAGGAGGGCCAGGGCTTCCACTTCAGCCGGCCCCTGCCGCCCGACCAGTTCGCGGCGCTCCTGGCGGCGTGAGGCCCGGGGCTCACTGCCTGGCGCGCGCAAAGCTCACCCACTCCTCGACGAGCGGTTGCTGCAGGCCGCCGGCCGACGCGTACAGCCCCCGGTAGCGCTCGAGCCGCTCGAGGAGCAGGCGCCGATCGACCTCCGCCCCTTCGAGCAGCGCCTGGAAGGCGGAACGCATCGCCAGGAAGATCAGGCTCGAGTCGTCCGGCTGATCGGCGATCAACTGGTCGGCGGCGTCGAGCGCCTGCTGGTACTGGCCCGCGCCCAGCGCGGCCGCGACCACGCGCGGCCGGAACGCCTCGTCCCCCGGCCACCGCGCCGCCGCGTCGGTCAGCACGTGCCGCGCGCGGTCGGCCTGGCCCGCTCGCATGAGCGCGTCGCCGAGGAACCGGTGGACCGCCGGGTAGCGGCCGAGCGCCGCGAGCGAGGTCTGCCACGCCCCGATCGCCTGCGTGTCCTTGCCGCCGGCCGCGTAGCAGGCACCCAGGAAGAAGGCGCCGACGAGCAGCTCGGGCGCCTCGACGATCGCGGCGCGGAACTCGTTCGAGGCCGGCTGCAGGTCGCCCTTCTCGAAGAGCGCCAGGCCGCGCAGGAACGGCAGCGCCGGGTCGCCGGAATCCCCGGGCCCCAGCAGGCGGACTGCCTCGTCGATCTGGCCTGACCGCGCCAGGTCGAGCGCCGGCCTGGAGGACGCCGGGGAGAGCCGCGCCACCTCCTCGAGGAACGGCCCGAGGACCATCGGATCGAGCACGTCCGAGCGGAGGAAGACCGTGCTCGCCGCCGGCGCCGAGAGGCCCGCGCGTCCGGACGTACCGGCGGGGCCGGGCGTGCGGTCCAGGCGGAACGGGGTGAAGAGCGACGCGACCGCGCCGCCGTCGGCGAGAACCTTCAGGCGCACGCCGTACTCCCCCGGGGGCAGCAGCCGCGCATCGAGCGTCGCCTCGGCGAAGCGCGCGCGCCCCTTCGGCTTTGGGTCCACCGTCCCGGCCGTGCTCACCAACGCCCCCGCCGATTCCCGCCTCGCGATCTCGAAGACGAACGAGAAGCGATCGTGCGGCGGGGCGAGGCCGAGCGCGGCCAGCGAGACGACGCGGTCGCCTTGCACCCGGACGTCGAGGCCGGGCGCCACGCGCTGGCTCGAGGCGGGCGTCATCACCAGCAGCTCCCCGAGCTGCAGCGGGCTGGCGGAATCGCCGCCGGCGACCGCGGGCTGCATCAACCGGGCCTCGACCGGGTGCTCGACGCTCCCCACGCGCCCCTCGCGCGCCACCGCCAGCTTCAGCGTGTAGGAGCCGGGCGACAGCGAGCTGTTGGCGATCAGCATCAATGCCCCCGATTCGGCCCGCGGAAGGGCCATCGGCCGCCCGGCATCCCCGGTCGCCTTCCCGTGCTCGTCCGTGAAGAGGAGGCCGACGAGCGCCTGGCCGTCCGACACCTGCTGACGGTCCACCTCGGCCACGACGAGCACCCGCACCCTGCGCGGGTCGTCGTCGGCGAGGTTGAACGTCGAGACGCGCAGCGGGACGTCGGAGGCGGTGACCGGCGACTCGAGCGCGCGGGCGACAAGCGCCTTCTCGTCGCGCACGGCGGGGCGGGCGACCACCCCGCGCCGGGATCGGACGGTGACGCCGGGGCGCCCGACGGCCACCTTGATCGGGTGGAACCGGCCGTCGCGGTCGCCCGGCTCGGATTCGACGCCCACCAGGTAGTAGCCGGAGAGCTCGCGGGCGAGCCTGGCGAAGGGCAGATCGGCCGACCCGCTGATTTCGATCGTGTCTCCCCTCGCGGCGCCCGTCAGCGCGTCGAGCGAGGCCCGGGCCCACGCCCGCTCCTCGTTCGAGGTCAGCAGGAAGGCCGAACCGGCGCGGGAGGAGAGGTCCACCATCGACCGGTCGAGCCGCAGGCCGAAGATCGTCGCGCGGGCCGCGCTGGCGAACGGCGCGCACGCCGCCATCGCCTGCGGTGCGTCGGGATCGGGAAACCCCTGCGAGAGCACGAAGACCAGCTTGGGCGCGTCGACGGCCGCCAGTTGCTGGAGCAGCGCGCGAAGGCCCGAGACGAACTCGCTCGTGCGGTTCTGCTCGTTCCGCATGACCGCGTGCGCCTGCATGCCGACCGTCTGGGCGCAGATGCGCTGCGTCATCGGGTCGGAGGGGGGGCACTCGCGCGCGACCACCTGCTCGATCATGGCGGGGTCGCCCCGGTCGATCGCGAACGCCTCGGCGACGGCCACGTTGACGCGCTGCAGCCGCACGGACGCCCCGGCGCCGCCGGAGATCTGCTGGATCGCAGCGGCGATCGCCGCGCGGTCGCGCGTGAAGTCCACGCGCATGCGCGGGCCGGGCAGCGACACGAGGCCCACCTTGTCGGCCGGCCCGAACCCGGCGAGCAGGTGCTCGATCGACTGCGCCGCCGCGGGCAGCACGCCGAACCCGAGGCTGCCCTCGTCCACGAGGATCAGCACGAGCCGGCCCCGGGCCTCGGGGGCGTTGGACGACACCGGCCGCAGCGGCCGCCCCTCGGGCGGCTCGAGGGCCGCCGACTGGTCGATGAACTGCAGCGTGCGCACCCGGCGTGGCTTGCCGTCGATGGAGATCGCGAAGTCGGATTCCTGCAGCCCCCTGACGGGCTCCCCGTCCTTCCCGACCACCGACACGTCCACCACCACCAGATCGGTCGTGGCGCGGAAGGCCGGCTGCTGCGCATCCGCGCGGAGCACCGCGACGGCCGCCAGGGCGAGGGCCGCCCCGATGCCACGGTTCCTCATCGCACCCTCCCGGGTTCCAGCCGATAGCCGCTTCGCGCCCGCACCTGGTGCCCGCCCGACACCTCGAGGCGGATCTCGTGGAACGCGCCGTCGCGCCGCGCCGACGGGGCGAAGGTCAGCAAGTACTGGTTCGACAGCTCATCCGCGATCGCGTCGAACACCTCGCCCACGTCCTCGACGCGCCGTGGGAAGAACGCCTGGCCGCCGCTGCTGCGGGCCAGGCGTTTGCACAGCGACCTGAGGGCCGCCGACTCGACCGCCTGCCCCTGGCCGATCATGTAGAGCACCGCGTCGCTCGATTCCGTCCGCCGCTCGACCGCCCCGGCGCTCACGCGGCTCGCCGTGTCCTCGCCGTCCGTGAACATCACCAGGGCGCGTCGCCCCTGCTGCCGTCCGAGCGCCTGGAACGACCGGATGATCACGTCGTGCAGCGCGGTCGCGCCCCACGGCGCCAGCGCGTCCACCGCCGCCACCCGCGCGGCGAGATCGACCGAGGGGCGCGCGATGAGGAACTGGTTCTCGTTGAACGCCAGCACGCTCACCTTGTCGGTTTCCCGGAGCTGTGACAGGAAACGCTTCACGAACTCCTTCGTCTGGCCGATCGCGGCGGTCATGCTCTCGCTGATGTCGACGCCCACGGCCAGCTCGAGTGCCGCGTCCTGTGCCCCGAAGTGCTCGACCGGCACTCGCACGCCGTCCTCGTACACCCGGAAGTCCGAGCGCGCCAGGCCGCGCACGTAGCGGCGACCGTCCGTCACGGACGCGGTCACCTGGACGCGGTCCACGTGCACCTCGTCGGCGAACCGCGTCCCCTTCGTCGTCACGCGGGCGACGGCGCGCTTCCCGCCGGCAAGCACCGCCACGACGCGGATGTCGTGCTCGCGGATCGAGGCGCCGGTGTCCCACGCGCACTCGAACGGCGGCCGGTCCACGGTGCAGACCAGGCGCCCGTCGCCGAAGAAGCGGACCGACTCGACCGGCGTGCCGCGCGGCTCGATCTCCGCCCGCACGACCACCTCGCCGGCCACGTAGCTTCCCTCGGCGGGCTCGACGATCTGCACGGTCGGCTCCGAGGCCCGGGCCGCCGCCCACGCGGCCACGACGACGAGCGCGGCGACGGCGAGCGGGTGGTGTCGCATGACGGTCCCCTACTGCCCCGTCCCGCCCGCCATCAGCGGGCCGCCCGCCGCCAGCGCGGAGACGTAGTCCTCGAGGCGCCCGGACGACACGGCCTGCGCGGCGCGAACGACCGGCAGCCAGTCGTCCGCGCCGGCCACCTGCGCGGTCATCGCCAGGTCCCAGGTGGCCAGCGACAGGACGGCCCGGGCCAGCGAGGCTGGCAGCCGCCTCTCCGAGAGCCACTCGGCGACCCTGATCTGGAGATCGACGACGCAGGCGGCCATCAGGCCCGAACCCGGACGGCCCGCCCGATCGCGCCACGCCAGCCGCCCGGGCATCCTCTGGCCGAGGCTGCCGTCGACGAGCCGCGCGGCCGCGCCCCACCCGTCCAGCACATTCCCTCGAGTCGCCTCGGTGGCGTCCTCTCCGAGCGCGACCACCTCCGACAGCGAGACGAAGTCGAGAACCCCCGCGGGCCCTGCCCCCGTCGCCAGGCGGGCCAGCCGCCTGCGAATGCCGTCCACGCCGGCCGAGGCGAGCAGCGCGTCGAGCGTTTCCGGGCTCGAGGCGGCCAGCCGCGAGCGGCCGCGCCGCACGGCGGCCGCCAGGTGGTCGCGCCCCTCGTCCGTGAGCCGGGTCGGGTTGATGGCCACCACCGACTCGGCGAGGCCGGTGGTGTCCTCGAGCGTGAGCGTCGGCGGGCGCGGCGGCAGCCCCACCATCGTGGACCGGAGCGACTCGCGCGCCAGGGTGCGATCCAGGCCGAGCAGCGAGCCCCTCGCACCGCGACCGGCCTTCAGCTCCGCAAAGCGCCACGCGGTGGCAGCCGACCCGTCACCCAACCCGAAGTCGTGCCTCCGCCACGGCCCGTCGCCGGGCACCATCGGCGCGTCCGGGTTCGTCACGAGCGCGTAGACATAGGCGACGAGCACGTCGGCCAGGGCCGCGTCGAGTTCCGCGGGACGCCGGTGCGGCGCCCCCCTCCGCTGGTTGGCCCGTTGCGGGCCCGTGTCGTCGCCGGACCGCGGCGTCGCCCCGTGGCGCAGCGCGATCACGTCGTCCAGCGTGTCGCCGCCCTGCCCCTCGCGGACGCCCTCGAGGCGCTGCCGCTCGGCCCCGGCAACGTCCACGACGTAGCTGCGCCCTTCCCACTCGACGACGGGAGAGCTGTCGGCCGCGGCGGGACCGGCCAGCGCGTCGAGCAGGCGGGACTCCGCGCCGGCGCCGGGGGCCGGCTCGGGCAGGCGCGCGAAGAGCGGGCCCTCGATCCAGTCCGCGATCCCGCCCGCGTAGTGCTGGCGGTCGGCCCCGGCGCGGCCGAACAGGTCGCGGGCGAGGTCGAGTCCGGCCGGCGGCGCGAGCGTCCCGACGCGCACGAGGCGGGCGACGAGCGCGACGGCCGACTGGAACGCGCCGAGGCGGCGCGCCGCCTCGGCCCCGCCGTAGCCCGCGGTCACGACCGCCGCGGCGCGTGCCGCCGCCCGGTAGTCCCAGGGGATCGGCCGCCCCGAGCTGCTCGAGCGTCAGGAAGAGCGTCTGCCACGCCGGGAACGATGCCGCGGCCTCGAGCCACTCCGAGTCGGGGCCCGCGCCACGGCGTGCGGCCAGGCGCTGCGCGAACAGCACCGCGTCGAGACGCGGGCGGCGGAGCGCGGGCTGCAGCGCCGCGAAGCGTTCGACCAGCCAGGCCGCGTTCACCTCCTCGGTTGCGCCCGGGCCGCCGCGCGGCGCCGGCACCGGTTCACCGGACAGCGCCGACTCCCAGAACGAGCGGCCGAGCGGCGGCGCCAGCCGTCCCTCGGGCGTGACGCCCACGTGCTCGAGCAGGAACGGGGTATCCACGTCGGACCACGACGCGAACGGAAGATGGACGTAGGCGTCGAAGGCGGCCGCGGCGGACACGAGCGCCGGGAGATCGCGGGCGGAGGGTCCGAGCGCGAACGCCAGGCGCGGCGGGTCGAGCCGGCCCAGCGCCTCGAAGAGCTGCGCGGCGCGCCCCCCGTCGCGTTCGAGGAGGCTCGTCACGAAGCGGACGGGGTCGGCTGGCGAGGCACCCAGCACCCGCTCCCACGCGGCTTCGGCCGGGACGCCACCGGGCACCTGCAGCCGGCCACCTCGAATGCGGATGCCCTCCGAGTAGGCGGCGAAGGGGGCCGCCAACCGCTTGTGGAGCGCGCCGATCAGGGCAGGGTTCGCGGCCACGAACGCGAGCGTGTCGTCGTCGAGGGCGAAGAGGCCGTGGTAGAGGAACGACGCCTGGCGGTCGCGCAGGATCGCGGCGGCCAGTCCCTCGGCCGGCACCTCGCGCGCGAAAACCGCCCGCTGCCAGACGTCGGGCGGCAGCAGGACCGGGACGCGCTCGGCGTCGCTCGGCTGTGTCGCCGCACGCGCGAGCACCGCGTCGATCTGCGCCGGCTCGCTCCGTCCCGCGTGCAGGTGTCGGATGAGAACCAGCAGCGCCCGGTCGGGCTCGACCGCGACGCGCACACCCGCCGCCCGCAGCAGTACCGCCGTGCCGCCGGGCACCAGCAACTCGCGACCCCCGTCCGGTGCACCACGCGCCGCGGAGGGGCAGAGCGACACGAACGCCGCGACGGCGAGCATCTGCACGACGGTGCATGAAACCCGCCCCCGGCGCCCGCCGCGCGCGGCGAATCCATTCACACGCATGGGCATGTGCGAGGTCTGGTTGAGGATGCAACTCCCACTCCAACTGTACCACGGCGCCAGGAGGCCAGATGTCCCGCCTCTCCTTTCCACTCTCGAAAACCTTTACGCGGCCGGTACGGCGCTCTTCCGTTTCCCGCAGGTCCTTCCCGGCCCGCCCCTGGCACAGCCGATGCACCTCGACCTCGCCAACCATCACCAGACGCGTTCACCCCCGACATGCCCGGAGGATGGGTATGCAGCACCTGACCGCTGGCCGTTCGATTCGCCTGCTGTGCGCCACGTCGTTCCTCGCGGCCGGCCTCGCGGCCGGCGCGTGCGATTCGGCCGATCAGCCGGTCGCGCCCTCGAACACCATCCCGACGATCACGATCACGGCGGACGGCATCTCGCAGAACGTCCCGACCCTGTACCCCGGATCTCCGGTTCGGATCGTCAACACCGACACGCGCGCCCACCGCCTGCATCTCGACATCGGGGTCGCGCAGCCGGGCTGCCAGGCCCTCGACGGGTCGGGCGAGCTGGCGCCCGGCGAGAGCCGCGTGACCGATCCACTCGGCCTCGACGTGGTCGCCTGCGCAGTGCACGACCACATGTCGCACGGCGACTCGCGCTTCGCCGTCAGGCTGACGGTCGACGACGGCCAGTGAGCGGTCGGGGCGGCGCTCCCCGGCCTACCTGGGCTGGATGAAGATCTGCGTGAAGTAGACGGAGTTCCCCGCGGCGACCGCGCCCACACCGGTCAGCTGGTAGGTGCCGGCGATGTTGCGGAGGTGGCTGGGACTGTCGAGCCAGCTGACCACGGCCCCCGCCGCCGTGCGATTCAGCGCGACGTTCTCGGCGGCGCTGCCCCAGGGGATTGTCTGCCCGATCACCGCCAGGCGGTCGTCGAGGCCGTCGTGTCCGAACGGCACGCCGCCGCTGGCCATGTCCTGGCAGTGCCGGCGAGCCTGTGCGGCGACCGTCTCGTTCCAGGCGAGGGCGGCCAGCCCCCTGGAGACCCGGTACTCGTTGATGCGGGCGTAGG
Source organism: uncultured Acidobacteriota bacterium (assembly GCA_963813585.1). GTDB lineage: Bacteria > Acidobacteriota > Vicinamibacteria > Vicinamibacterales > Fen-181 > JARKSS01. Next base: position 2,602,619 of record CAWEZL010000001.1, on the reverse strand, counting down.
TCTGCTGCTCGAGCGATGCGGAAGGGGTTGGCGAGGGAGACGAGGGGCCGCGCTCGCTCGAGCAGGAGGGGGCCAGCAGCACGAGCGCCGCGACGACGAGTCTCGACAACAGGATGCGTCTCACCCCGCCCTCCCCCGCCGGCACCTTTCGTCCAGGCTCAGTCTAGCCGATACTCGGGGCGTGCGGACCCTCCTGCTCGGTCGCCGCCCGCAACGCACCCTCGTGCGCGTCGCCACCATCCTCGTCCTGGCGTTCGTCGTCTTCGGGTACGTGCTGTTGCCGGTGCGCGGCGACGGGCCGAGCATGTCGCCCACGATCGAACACGGTGACTTGCTGTTCGTGAACAGGCTGGGCTACCTGCGGTCTTCGCCCGCGCGCGGCGACATCGTCGCCGTCCGGCTGGCGGGGCCTCGCGTGGTCTACGTCAAGCGGGTCGTGGCGCTCCCGGGCGAGCGCGTTCGCATCGAGCAGGGAACGGTCCTCGTGAACGGAGCGGCCCTCCAGGAGCCTTACGTGCGGAAGAAGCAGCCCTGGACGACGAGTGAGATCACGCTCGAGGGCGACGAGTACCTCGTCATCGGTGACAATCGCGGCATGGCCAGCGAGGCGCATGCCTACGGGAAGGTACGCCGGACCCGGATCCTGGGTTCGGTGGTGAGGTTGCGATGAGCCGGCTCATTCGGGTGGTCGCCCTCGGCATTGTCCTCGTCGCGGCGGTGGGAGGCTGGCGGTGGTGGAACGGCCCCGAGCGCCAGATCCGCCGCCTGCTGGCGGAGATCGCGGTCGACCTGAGCCCGGGTGGCGAGCAGCGGGGCCTGCGCGATGTGGCCGCTGCGGCCGCGCTGGGCCGCCGCCTCGCCGCCGGCGTGATCATCGAGCCCGGGCAGCCGTTCCAGGCGATCGCGGGGCGCGATGCGGCCGTCGCGGCGGCTTCCGCCCTGCGTGCGGCGGCTCCCGGGATGCGGGTGGCGTTCACGGACGTCCGGATCGGTCTCGCGCCGGACGGCCAGGGCGCCACGGTGGACGCAACCGTCACGGCGACCATCCCCGATCGTGCCGGCGCGGCGCAGGTCGAGGCACGGGAGGCCCTGCTCACGGTGACGCTGGTGGACGGGCACTGGATCGTCAGCCGGGCGAGCGCGGTGGCGGTCATCGAACGGATCGACTGAGACCGGCCGGCGGGCCGTGCTACCCTTCTCGCGCTCACGATGAGATCGGCCCTGCTTCGAGCCGTCGCGCCGGTGGCCGTCGCGCTCGTTCTCGCTCTCCTGCCCGCCCCGGAGGGCCTGACGCGCGCCGCCTGGTGGTTCTTCGCCCTGTTCGCGGGCACCGTGACCGCCCTGGTTCTCGAGCCCGTCCCTGCCGCGGTGACCGGCATCCTCTCCGTCTCGCTCGCCGCCGCGCTCCGGCTCGTGGATCCCACCGCGACCGGGTCGGTTCGGTGGGCGCTCTCGGGTTTCGGGAACACGACGGTCTGGCTGATCTTCTCGGCCTTCGTCCTCGCGCTCGGCTACGAGCAGTCGGGGTTCGGCCGCCGGCTCGCCCTCCTCATGGTGCGGGCCATCGGCCGCCGTCCGCTCGGCCTCGGCTACGCGGTCGCCCTGTCGGATCTCGTGCTGGCGCCGCTGACGCCGTCGAACACGGCCCGGAGCGCGGGCACGCTGTTCCCGGTGATCCGACAGATCCCGGAGCAATGCGCGCCGGGCGCGCCGGAATCCCAACGCCGCCTGGGCGGCTACCTCGCCTGGACCGCGTTCGCCGTCACCTGCGTGACCAGCTCGATGTTCCTCACGGCGCTGGCGCCGAACCTGCTGGCGGTCGAAGCGGTGCGGACGACGATTGGCGTGCGGCTGGAGTGGACGTCGTGGCTGCTTGGGTTCTGGCCCGTCGGCCTGGCGCTGGTCGCGGCCATACCGGTCGCGAGCTACGCGATCTTCCGGCCGGGCGCGGGTGCCAGCGAGGCCGGCGTCTCCGCATGGGCGGCCGCGCAACTGCGCGAGATGGGCCGCATCACCCGGCGGGAGGCGACCGTCGCCGCGCTGGCGCTGCTGGCCCTGACCGGGTGGGTGGCCGGGCGCGAGCTGCTCGACGCGACGACCGTGGCCCTGCTGGTCGTGGGGCTGATGGTGCTGACAGGCGTGGTGCGGTGGGAGGACGTTCTCGGCCACAAGGCCGCGTGGAACGTGCTCGTGTGGTTCGCGACGCTCGTCGCGCTGGCCGACGGCCTGGCCCGAGTCGGCTTCGTGGCGTGGGTGGCGAAGAGCGCGACGGCCCCGCTCGACGGCCTGCCGCCGCTGACGGCGGCGCTCCTCCTGCTGGCGCTGTTCTTTGCCGTCCATTACCTGTTCGCCAGCATTACCGCGCACGTCGCCGCGCTGCTGCCGGTGGTGCTCGCCACGGCCGCCGCGCTGCCCGGGATCGACATCGGCCGCTTCGCGGCCCTGCTGTGCTACAGCCTGGGGCTCATGGGGGTCATCAGCCCGTACGCCACCGGCCCGGCTCCCGTCTACTACGCCAGCGGCTTCCTGTCGCGTCGCCAGTTCTGGGGCCTCGGCTTCGCGTTCGGGTGCGTCTTCCTGCTGGCGCTGCTCGGGCTTGCGGCCGCCACGCTCTAGCGGGTTGGTCCGCCGTATGATGAGTGGTGGGATTCCCTACGAGAGGAGGCTTTCCATGTCAGGACGCAGGATCCTCATGCTCGCCGGCGACTTCGTCGAGGACTACGAGATCATGGTGCCGTTCCAGGCGCTCCAGGCGGTCGGGCACGTCGTCCACGCCGTCTGCCCCGGCAAGAAGGCCGGCGACAAGGTGCGGACCGCCATCCACGACTTCGAGGGTGACCAGACCTACAGCGAGAAGCCCGGGCACAACTTCGTGCTCAACGCCACCTTCGACAGCGTGCGCGAGGAGGAGTACGACGCGCTGGTCATCCCGGGAGGCCGCGCGCCGGAGTACATCCGGCTCAACTCGCGGGTGCTCGACATCGTCCGCCACTTCGCTGGCGCCGGCAAGCCCATCGCGGCGATCTGCCACGGCGCGCAGGTGCTGGCGGCGGCCGGTGTCCTCGAGGGAAAGCGCTGCTCCGCCTATCCCGCATGCGCGCCGGACGTGACGGGAGCCGGCGGGCGTTACGCCGAGATCGCGATTGACGACGCGGTCGTCGACGGGAACCTGGTGACCGCACCCGCCTGGCCGGCGCACCCGAAGTGGATCGCGGCGTTCCTCGAGGTGCTGGGCACGAAGATCGAACACGCGGTCCCGGTGAGGATGTGAGCGAAGGCGTGGCTCGCACCATGGCCCTCGTCTCGCTGCTGCTGGCGCTCGCCTGCTCGGCCAGCGCTCCCGCGACCCTGCAGTCCGGGCTTTCCGCCCCCGCCGGTGCGGCGCCCGCGGCCGCATCAGCCGAGCAGGACCTCTTCGCGCGCGTGAACGCCTACCGTGTTTCCAGGGGGCTGCCTGCGCTGCGATGGAGCGACAGCGTCGCCGAGCAGGCACGGCGCCACAGCGACGAGATGGCCTCCGGCGCCGCCGGGCGCGGCCACGCGGGCTTCGATGAGCGCCTTGCGGCGATCAGGAAGCGGATCCGCATCAGTGCCTGGGCCGAGAACGTGGTGGGCGATCGGAGCGTGGACGACGCCTTCCGCCGCCTGGTGGACAGCCCCACGCACCGCGAAAACCTGGAGCGCGACTTCGACTTGACCGGCGTCGGCGCGGCCACCGACGCCGGGGGCCTGCTGTATCTCACGCAGATCTTCGTGAAGTCCAAGCAGCAGGATGCGACGGAGCCGGCCTACCTCCCCATCGTCCAGAACGGTTGTTCGGCCGGCACGAACTCCACCGGCACGTTCTTGACGAATCCCCTCAGCCACCGGGCGCATTCATCCATTCCCGCCTGCTCGCTGGGAATGTGCCCGATCACGATCAGCGCCTTCTTCTTGCGCAGCGTCGCCGCGTCGGCCACGTAGGCCACCGTCTCCCACTCGCGCGTCTCCCCGACCAGCAGCACCTCGACCTCGTCGCTCTCCAACGCGCGGATCTCGGGCCCGGCGCCGGGCGCGCCAAGCCTCAGCGCCACGTTCCTGACCTTCATCTCCGGGTCGCCCACGACCCGCACGACCGGCGAGTCCAGCTTCTGCGCGACCTCGGCGGCGAGCGTCTTCAGCGTCGTTTCCGGAACCACGAACAAGGATGGGCTGTCCGCCTTGCGATACCCGTCCCACCCCAGCGCCCGCACCACCCCCGCGTCGATGCCGTCGGGATCACGACGGTGCCAGTGATCGTGAAAGCGCCAGACGATCAGTCCGTGCTGCGCGATGAACGCTCGCTTCTCGGCCCACACCGGGTCGCTCTCCGGCATCCCCTCCGGCGTATCCAGGTGCGCGTAGAAAGTGGGCTCGTGGGTGATCACGAAGTTCAAGCCCTTCGCCGCGGCTCGCTGCAGCACGTCCATCGTGGCCATCATCGTGACCGCGATCCCCGTGACCCGCGCGTCCGGGTTTCCCGCCTTGAAGGTGTCCACCGTTTCCGTGGCCCAGGGCACCCCCACGTGCTCCTGGATCGCGGCCACGACCTCCCGCGCGCTCGGCCGGTCCATGTCGGGCGATCTCTTGTCCGGCGCCTTGACGAACGCCACCGTCAGCTCCAGAGCATCGAGCGTTCCCTGCAGGAGTACCTCGCCCTGCGGCATGTCTTGCCGCTTCTGCCCCTGCGGGCCGAGCACGAAGTCGTGGTATCCGTGCTCGTACACGTCCATGCGCACTGCCTTTCCGGCCTGCGCGAGCTGATCGTGGAGCAGGGTTGCCAGCGGCAGCAACCGATCGGCGGTGCCCGCGAGGATCAGCACGGGCGCGCGGATCGGGCTGATGTTCGCCGTGGCCACCGCCGTGTCGCGCTTCGCCTGCAAGAGGTCGGCCCGGGGGCCGCCAGCCGGTATCTCGATGCCGAGGAACCAGGCGGGGAACGGGGCGCCGAGCACGGCGGCGTGAATCGTGGGCACCTTCGACGCCAGGAACGCGACGAGGTTCCCTCCAAGGCTCACCCCGTAGAGGCTGACGCGCGCGGCGTCCACGTACGGCAGCCGCGTGACGTGCTCGATCACCGCGAGCCCGTCGTCCACGGCGGTGGCGCCGGCGGCCGTGGACGGGACGTTCACCGCGTTCCAGTCGCCGCCGCGGTAGTCGGCCACGGCGACGACGAAGCCCTCGCTGAGGAAGCGTTCCCAGACCGGCCCGCCGTGGTCGCCGCGCGACCAGCCCACCAGCTGCTCCATGCCGCGCCCGCCCGGCGCGCCGTGGAACATGATGATCGCGGGGAAGGGTCCATCGCCCTTCGGCTTGCGAATGGCGGCCGCGACGTACGCGCCGTCCTTCGACTTGACGTACACCTGCTGCACGGGCGAGTCCGCCTCGCTGACGACGCGCACGTACTTGTGGTGCGGCAGAGGCTCGGCGCTGCCGCCGTGCTTGTGGACCTCACCCGCGGCCGGGCCGGGACACACCGCCACGAGAACCATGGCCCCGAGAATCGACGTCGGTTGCATGGAATCGGCTCCAGAGGGCTAGCGACTCTTCAGTGCTAAGTCCTGTGCGCCTGCCAGTTTCGCCGCCCCGGCTCGCGGAAGAGGATAGCACCGCGGGGGCGTCGTGCGGCGGCGCCGGTGGCCGTCCGCTTCAGCCCGACGTGCTCCCGAATGGCACAGGCTCAGGGCTCACGGCTCAGGGCGGCGAGACGGTCCACCCTCGAGGGCCTTCAGCAGGATCCCCGTGAGGTCGAGAGCCGGGTCGGCGTCGAGGATGGCCGCGTCGCCGAAGCTCAAAAGGATTGTGATCCCGCGCGCGCGGCACTCGCGCTCGGCGACACCCGCGAGCGCCTCGACCATCTCCCGCTTCAACCTGCCCTGCGCGTGCGCCAACCCGCGGCGGTCATCGTCCGATGCCTGACCGCCGCGCACCTTCTCCCACAGCCGTTCAATGGTCGCCCTCGTGTCACTGGCCAGCCCCGCCCGGACTGCCAGTGTCGCCAGGTGAGCGTAGGACACGACCACCGGAGGCGGAGACCACTGCGGCGCCGTCGCGCGTTTCTTGTTGTGGGTCGCCTCATCCAGCCTGGCCAGGAACGAGTCGGTCGCATCCAGCCAGGGGTCGCTCCAGACGACCGGCCGCGCGTCCAGCGTCAGCCGGGGGCGGCATGGCGCCGCCTCCGGCGCGCGGCCACCTCCTCTCGTGAGGTTTCGATGACACAGATCCTGGTCTGCACCGAGTGCGGGTGGTCGTTCGAGTTCCGGGACAGCGAGCAACGGCTCTTCGCGGCGAAGGGATGGGACGATCCAAAGCGCTGTCAGTCCTGCCGGCGCGTGGCGCGCGAACGGCGGGACGCGGGGCGCGCGCTCCGATGAGTCGGCCCCCGGCGCTGCTCACCGAGCCGTACGGGGAGGCCGGGCGCGTCATGCGTAGGCCGGCGGGTTCGAGCCCGCCGGCGGTCGAATCGGCCTATCGGATCCCCGGCCGGGGCAGGCTCCACCTTCCCTCCAGCCTGTCGGAACGGGCGGCCTACTTCCCCTGACCCTTAGGGCAGCTCCAGCCAGGCGCGCTCCATCACCTGCCGCCGGCGAAGGTTGCCTTCATGAAGGTACTCGACCGTCAGGCTCTTCACCGTTCCGGGGCAAGGGTCGCCGGCCAGTTGATTGTTGATCTGGACACGCAGGCGGCCATCCTTGACCAATGCGGAGAGTTGAGCGGTAACGTCAAGCAGCGCGCTACCTGCCCCGTATTGAGCAGACCGAATAGCGAGAGGGGCCTGCGGCCCCTCGCCCCGCGCGCTGATCTGCGCAGATGGGTCCGGCTCCTCGCCATGCGGGTCTCCCGAACGCTGGTACCTTCGCTCGATCACTTCCATTTGGGACAGGATGTTGCCAACCTGCTTCTTGCTGACGTCCTTCTCGCGAGCCGCGAAGTAGAGGCACAGACCGCCGCACAGGGCGCAGGTCGCCACGACGGCCCAAGCGATCACGCGATTCGACGGCGGATCCGGAATCCCGCCGGCTACGATAGTGACGAGCGGGGAGGCCGCCGCGCCGATCAGCAGGGAGCCTATGGTGTGGAACCCCCACGGCTTATGTTCAACCTTACCCAACTGCTGCTTGAGAGAGTCCCACTCCTCGCAGAACACTGGAAAGGCCTGCCCGCTCTTGGGCGGCAGAAGATCGTAACCCTGCGACATGCGGATGCGTTCGGCGGCGCTCATCTCTTCACCTCGGCGCCCGGCCGCTCGACGGCCTCCGCGAGGATGGCGTTCACGAGAACGGTGTTTCCGCAGTTTGCGCAGAACACGGGAATCACGGGTACGATCGGCCCGCCGATGACTACGTTGGCGCCGGTGTACTGGCGCAGCTCGAAGATGGCGTCATGGACACGCCAGGCCGCTACGCCGCACTGCGCGCACGGCCGGCCCGCCCACTTCTCCTCTAGGTGTTGGAGGAATTTCTGCGTGTCATACGCTGGCATGGCAGCTCCGCTCAGTGGCCGTAGATCCGGCAAATGCTAGCACGCTATCTCCCGGCCTGGGCCCCGTGGGTGTGGGTGTGCGCGAAAACGAAACTGGACTCAGTGAGCCATCAGATTGGACTCTGCCCGCGAAGTCCGCCCAGCGCACAGGCGCGCCGGTATCGGAGCAGATCCGGCGGGCGAGGCGGGACCCCGGCCTGTGCGGCCGACCGGGCGACCGGATGATCTCGGGAGTGACGAGCGGAGGGAGGGATGGGCTGGCAGCAGCAGGCACCGCTGGACTTCGGCGGCGCTTTAGGCGGGCTTTAGCCGAGCAACGGAAGGGCGACGCGCGTGTTACGATTCCGCTGCCTTGGGCGGGCCTTCATGCAACTTGACCGTCGCGCTTCGCGCATGTTGTTAGCCGATTGGTTCCGCCGTTTGGGGCTAGAAGCTGGATTGCCCCTCACGCAATACGGCTCGAGCGGCGAGGCCTTCTCGGTCGGCGACCCGAAGGGCCTGTTGGTGACCGCACAGCATGTTGACCACCATCCCTATCTTGCCTTCAGGAGCAACGACCCGAGCCTCACCGATACCGTAGAGAGGATTGCCGCGCAGGCGGCCGCTCGAGTGGCGAACGGCGAGCTTGGGGCGACGCTCTGGTACTCGGGCGCGTTTCAGGAGCCTCCCCTCAAGATGTCGGCCTTCTCCTTGATCGGAGACTTCGTTAGCCGCCTTGGAAGCCAGACTCGCATTGCGGGATGGCGACGGTTGACCGAGGGCATCCTTCTCGAGTTTCTGGAGGAGGCGTCTGAAACGACCGATGCGGTTGCGGCCCCACGAGCGACCGTGAACTTCCATGTATCGGTGCAAGGGCCCCGCGAGGGGCATTTCAGTTCCGCTATCGCCCACGGAGTTGTCGAGACCGTTGGAGCCATCTGCGCCTTTGCTCTGGGACGGCCCGTTGAATTGCCGTTTGGCATCTTTCCCTCAAAGCCGGAGCTCGTCGAAGAACTGGAGCGACGGCGGGGAGACCGCACGATCGGCACGCTCGCGCGGAAAGGAGTTTCGCTCGACATCTTCAGCCCTTTGGCAAGAGACGCGGGCGAACGGCAGATCTCACTGCACGTGCGGAATGCCCTGCTGTCGTTCGATGCGGCTGGCACCCAAACTCGAGATCGGGTTGCTTGTATCCTCTATGTCGTCGCTGCAGAGTGCCTGACCGTTCCGCCCACGAAGTGGAAGGACAGCAAGCTAACGAAGAGATTCAGAGAGTTCTTCGACCAGTTGATGCCGGCAGACCTTGATCAGATAGTGCAGCACGCGAACTTCGAGGAGGCTTTTGGCATCCGACGTGGCCAGCGCCAAGCCCGTTCTCTTCGGAGGGAAGCGCTCGAGAGGTTCTACGACATAAGGTCGGGTGACCTGCACGAGGGCATCGGGCCGAGCTACCAGGGCTTTGGGCCTCTCGATACGGTGCGATGGGCTCAGCGCGCGCTCCTGAGAGACTTCGCTGAGGCGGCGATACTGCGCTACTTGGCCAAGCCACGATCAAGCCTGATTGGACATCCGATGTTCGATCGACACCCGGCTCAAGAAGCGCGCCTCGCGCGGGAAGACTGACGCGCGAATTCCGCGCGGATCGCGAAAATCAAGGCGCGCACACCGTGCCACTTCTGATCTTTCGGCCTCGAAGTCCCGCGGACATCTCGACGAAATTTCGGTGGCTGTAACGGCATTACCAACGCCGTTACAAAGGGGGCGTCCTTTCAGCGCCCTCCCATCTGCACACGGCGTGCGGTGACGAGCAGGCGGGAGGGAACGCGGTGATGGGCCGACAGCGGCGGGCGGCGTAGAACTTCGGCCAGAGCTGGAGCTCCTCGAGGAAAGGGGCGCCGTAGGCGGTCCGGGCGGGCGTGCTAGGATTCGGCCATCATGGACGAGCACAGCGAATGCGCGCAAGGCCCGATGCCTCCCGAGTGGGCGCTCGTTCCCATCCGTCAGGGGTTAAGCAACCTCGAAGACGAAGCGCGATTCCTGCATCTCTCCCGGCGGGGGCTGGCGACGCTGGGGGTGATGCCGGCGGCTCTTCACGCCCTTGCGCAGTCAGTGTCGGTCGACGACACCGGATGTGACTTCAGAAGAACCGTCAACCAGGCGCGAGCCGAGGCTGAATGGGTGCGGGAGGAAGTGGAGGGAGGCTTCCCGCTGCTGCACCGGCACGGAACCGTCGCGCTCTGGGGAACCCTCGAGGCGCTGCTGGAGGATCTGGCGGTGGCCTGGCTTTCGAACCAGCCGGGGGCGTGGAGCACGCCGCCTCTACGCAAGCTGAAGGTACCGCTTGCCGAGTTTCACCTTGCGAGCGAGGCGGAGCGTCCCCGGCTGGCGGTTCGCGAGTTGGGCCGCTCGGTGGGTGCCGATGCCCGGGCGTACGTCGGACAACTCGGGGCTGTCCTCCAAGCCTTCGACCTTGCTCCCTCCGTCAAGCCGAATCTCAAGCGCGCGCTGCGCGAGTTAGCCCAGGTGCGGAACGTCATCGTTCACCGCGGCGCAGTCGCCGATCAGAAGCTGTTGGACGAGTGCCCCTGGGTCGACTGGAAGCGAGGGGAGACGGTCCGTGTCAGCCACCCGCTCTACGGGTGGTACTTCTCGGCCGCCAGGAGGTACGCCGAGCGAATGGTGGATCAGTTGATCGTCCGTTTTGGAGGAGTTGCTTGCCAGTGCCCGGGAATGGACGAGATACCCAAGCGGCCGCCGGAGACGGAGGCGAGCGCACCGATCCCCAAGACGGAGGCCTGACACGAATCCCGACGTTGGCAGGCTGAATCCCGGCAGCTCGAGGCCCTCGGCGCATCACTGACACCCTTGATCACCGCGGGTGCGGGGGGGGCGGATCCGATCACGGTCGTCCACTGGAAAGCTGGCTGATTGGGAGGGGTCCGACGGAGATGAAACTCTGGCAAACTCTGCTCGTTGCGGTTGGCGGCAACGCAGTCCTCCTGGCCTTGCTTGCCTTCCTTGGACGCTCGCTGATCGGAGCTTACCTGGCGAGAGCGGCCGAGCAGTTCAAGGCCGGCCTGCAGCGAGCGGCTGTGGAACACGAGGTCCGTTTCTCGCGGCTCCACCAGAAACGCGCGGAAGTGCTCGCTGAGTTATACAGACTTCTCGCGGTTGCCGTGTGGAAGGTCGAGGCGTTCCTCTCGCCGCTCGAACTCGCCGGGGGGCCGGACAAGCAGCAACTGGTTGAGCAGGCGTGGAACGCGATCGCCGCCTACCACCGCTGCTTTGACGAGAATCGAATCTACTTCTCGGCGAAGCTGTGCGGATCGCTGGAGTCCTTCGCGAGTGAGTTGCGCGGTCCGGTCATGTTGGTCTGGTCCTACCGGCAAATCGAAGCGCCGACGGGAGAGACGCGAGAACGGATGCTCGATGTCTGGAACGCGCAATGGCTGAGGGTTAAGAACGAGGTCCCGAAGCTGAGGGCCGGTATCGAAGCCGAGTTTCGCCAGATACTCGAGGCGGGAGGGCCGTCAGGAGGGCCGGCGGCGGGCGGGGGTTGAAGGGACCACGGGGACCACGTAGGTCGTCAGCGCAGGGCCTCAACCCCCGAGGCCGCCGCCGTACGGTTGCTGCTGAGAATCGTCTAGAAGACGTTGGCAGCGGGCAACGGCGCGGCGATGCCTAGCCCCGAGGAAACGGCTCGTGGCTCCTGGGGGGAAGGCTGCTGCGCAGGCCCTGCGTGCCAGGGTGCCGCGGGCCCGGCCGCCGCGACGAATATCGGCGTCATCGTGCTATCGGCTCGAAAACCGGCGCTCTCGGGCGGAAATTCTCGCGCGAAGACCGTGCCAACCGTGGCCTTTCGGGCTCGAAGCGCTCGGGAATGCCAGCCGAAATCCTGCGCAGAAGCCCTGCAGGGCAACAGCGGGCCGCGGAGCGCTGGGAGATCGACGATGGGAAGCCTGAGACTGCGCGGCCGGATCTGGTGGATCAAGTACCTACCGCAACGGCCGCCCGCATGAAGAAAGCTCGCACTCGAAGAAGAAGACGGTAGCCGCGGACCTGCTGAAGGAACGCGAGGGGGACATCGTGAAGGGCGTTCCGGTGTCCCCGAAGATCGGCCGGCTGAAGTTCGATGAGGCTGTCGCCGACGTCGTCACCGACTACCGGGTGAACGGGAAGAAGAGCCTGGCCAACGTCGAACGACGAATCAAACTGCACCTGGCGCCGTTCTTCGGTGGCCGCCGGATGAGCGCGATCAGCACTGCCGATGCGCGGACCTTTGTCGATCGGCGCCAGCAGGCCGGTGCGAGCAACGCCGAGATCAACCGCGAGCTCGCGATCCTGAAACGCGCGTTCAACCTGGCCATTCAGGGCGGGAAGCTCCTGCACAAGCCGCACGTCCCCATGCTGCAGGAGCACAACGTTCGCACCGGCTTCTTCGAGCGGGAGCAATTCGAGTCCGTACGTCAGCGCCTGCCGGAAGCCCTCCGCGGCGTGGTGACGTTCGCGTACCTCACCGGGTGGCGGATTCACTCCGAAGTCCTGTCGCTCGAGTGGCGTCAGGTCGATCGGAAAGCGGGGACCATCCGACTCGAGGTGGGGACCACGAAAAACCAGGCGGGCCGGCTCTTTCCCTATCGCGGCATCCTTCCGGAACTCGAGGACGCCATCAAGGCCGCCTGGACGGAGCACGAGGCGCTGAGGAAGAGGGGCACCCTCTGCGCGCGCGTCTTCCAACGGGCCGGCAAGCCGATCGCCGACTTCCGGAAGACCTGGGAGACGGCCTGCAAAGGGGCCGGCTGTCCCGGGCGGATCCCACACGACTTCAGACGGACGGCCGTCCGCAACCTGGTGCGTGCCGGCTGTACCTGAGAAGGTGGCCATGACGCTCACTGGGCACAAGACGCGGTCGGTGTTCGACCGGTACGACATTGTGAACGAGACAGACCTTCAAGAGGCTGTGCGCCGACTGGGCCGCGCGGCAGTGAACGATGACAAGGCGGCCGCAGAGCGCGGCTAAGCCACCTTGAACATCGGCGTTAACAGCGCGCGCGCCGCGGCAGCCGCGTCTAGTTGGTGACCTGGATGGTACTGATTGGCGGGTTCGCCGTAGTCGTGCCACAGCGCCACCCGATCCTCTCTCTCGAGGACGCGCATGACGAGGCCTGGCACCGTGCACCGAGAAGTCCAGCCGCTGGCGATCCAGAAGCGTCGCGCCACCGGGTCGAAGTGCGCCGTAACCCTGTTGCCGCCTGCCTTCTGCCCGATCGAAAGGCTATTGGCGCTGCGTTCGAGCAGGAAGGCTGCGTCTGCGCCGACCGCCTCATTGAAGGTGTGAATCGCCTTCTCGACTTCGTCTCCGAAGGCCTTCCACACGGCCGGTGCTCCCGCGTCGAAGATACGCTGGTCGCGCGCTTTCGCTTCCTCGTCAGCTCGGCGCTTGGCGGCCTCCTGCTTGTGTGTCTCGGCCCGTTGCGCGGCGATCTCCTGGATCCACTCGTTCATCACGACTCCCCTTCGAAACGTTCACGGTGACAATCGCGGTGACAATCGGGCACCTCGGCACGCCACCGGACGAAGGGGGCAGTGACGCTAAGTTCTTTCTTTTCAGTGGTGCCGGGGCCGGGTTTCGAACCCGCACGGGCCGTGCAGCCCACGGGATTTTAAGTCCCGTGCGTCTGCCAGTTTCGCCACCCCGGCTCGACGAAAGAATAGCACCGCGCCGGCAACCCTAAAGGGTTGCCCTACCGACAAGCGCCGCCGCGCCCGCCCAGATCTGCCAGGCGCCGAACACGCCGAGCGCGATGCCCGACACCCCCAGCAGCCACCGCGTCACGCCCGGCCCCAACGCCCGCGCCAGCGAGAACAGCACGACCATCGCCCCCGAGACCACCACCAGCGTGAAATAGAAGGCCGCCAGGAGCGCGATGCCGGTCGCCGGCGACTTCCCCCACGCCTCGAGCAGCCACGGCCCGAGCACGAGCGCCCACGCGAGGTAGGGGTTCGGGTTGAGCAGGTTCACGAACACCGCCTCGATGAAGGTTCGGTGGGCGGGAACCGCGGGCAGGCGATCCTGTCCTTCGCGCGAGCGCCAGCGGCGGATCGAATCCGCGGCGAGGTAGAGCAGGAACACGCCCCCGATCAGCCGCAGCACGCTCAGCATCACCGGCGGCACGCGCGCCAGGACCAGCAGCACGAGGACGATGACCGGGAGGTCGCTCAGGAGCGGGGCGAAGACCGCGGGCAGCGTCCGGCGCCAGCCGTTCGACACCGCGCGCGAGATGAGATAAGCCTGCAACTGCCCGGGCTGGGCCGCCGCGGCGAACCCGTAACTCACGCCGAAGAGCACATAGGTCAGCATCACCGAATCGCGAGAGCGTACTGCGCCTCGCCGCCGCCTGCAACCATGCCCTGTCCTCGCGGTGGCGACGCGGTAGCGGCGCGGGTCGTGCCCGTGCGGGAGCGATGCTACAATCCCGCGCGTCATGACGACCTCGCGCAGTCCCTTCGACACCGCCGCCCGGCTCGCGTTCCCGCTCGCGATCCTCTTCGCCGCCGCCTCGCTGGGCAACATCCTCCTGCCCGCCGCCTACGCGCGCGAGACGGCGTCCTGGGCGGCGCAGGGCCTCGGTCAGGACTGGGTGGACCTGCTGCTCGTCGTCCCGGTGCTGGTCATCTCGGCGGCGCTGGCACGGCGCGGGTCGCGCCGCGCGGGACTTCTGCTCGGCGGGGCGATCGCGTACACCGCGTACTCCCTGGTCCTCTACGCCTTCGCCGTCCACTTCAACCCGCTGTTCCTCGTCTACAGCGCCGCGCTCGGCCTGTCGTTCTACGCGCTGGTGAGCACCGCCGTGGCGTGCAGCCGCGAGGACCCTCGAACGTGGGTCGCGCCGCGCGCCTTCGGCCGCGCCGCCGGCCTGTTCTCCGCGCTCCTCGGCCTGGCGTTCTACGGGCTCTGGCTCTCCGAGGTCGTCCCGGCACTTGCGTCCGGCACACCGCCGGCGAGCCTGGCCGAGGTCGGGCTGATCACGAACCCGGTGCAGGTGCTCGACATCGGGATCGTGCTGCCGGCGTTCGTCGTGGGTGGTGTCGCGCTGGTCCGGGGCCGGCGGCTCGGGTACTGGCTCGTGCCGGTGATGCTGACGTTCGCGGTGCTGATGGACGCGGCGCTCATCGGGATGGACGTGTCGATGGCCGCGCGCCGCCTGCCGGGCGGAGGCCAGCGGATCGCGATGTTCGCGGTGATGGGAGCGGTCAGCCTCGCGATGGCGTGGGGATCGATGAGAAAAGGCGGAGAGAGATGAACGCTGCGCGACTCGCATTCCACGCCGCCGCGGCCCTGCTGCTCGCGGCACCCGCCCTCGCCGGGCCCGTGGTCCATACCTACTCGATCGTCGCCCGCGACCCGAAGACGGGCCAGATGGGCGTCGCCGTCCAGTCTCACTGGTTCTCGGTCGGCTCGATCGTCACCTGGGGCGAAGCCGGCGTCGGCGTGGTCGCGACGCAGTCGGTGGTCGATCCCGGCTACGGGCAGAAGGGGATCGAGCTGATGCGCGGCGGCATGGGCGCGCCGGATGCGCTCGCCCGCCTGCTCGCCGCCGACCAGGAGCGCGAGGTGCGCCAGGTCGCCATGCTCGACGCGCGCGGGCGCGTGGCCGCGCACACCGGGACGCTGTGCATCGCCGAGGCAGGTCACACGGCCGGCGACCAGTTCTCGGTGCAGGCGAACATCATGGCGAGCGACCGCGTCTGGCCGGCGATGGCGCGCGCCTTCGAGAAGACGGAGGGCGACCTCGCCGAGCGCCTGCTGGCCGCGCTCGACGCCGCGCAGGCCGAAGGCGGCGACCTTCGGGGGCGCCAGTCGGCCGCGATCCTCGTCGTTGCGCCGCAGTCGAGCGGCCGGCCGTGGGCCGGCGCCGACCGGCTGTTCGACCTGCGCATCGAGGATCACCCCGAGCCGCTGAAGGAGCTGCGCCGCCTCGTGCGCCTGCAGCGCGCCTACGACCACGCGAACCGCGGCGACCAGCGCGTCAGCGAGAAGCGCATCGACGAGGCGCTGAAGGAGTACGCGGCGGCCGCGCAGCTCGCGCCCGAGATCGTCGAGCTGCCGTTCTGGCAGGCGGTCACGCTCGTCAACGTCGGGCGCGAGGCCGAGGCGATGGCGATCTTCCGCGACGTGTTCGCGAAGGAGCCGGCGTGGGCCGACCTGGTGCGGCGCCTGCCGGCCGCGAACCAGCTGCCGGACGATGCGAAGCTGATCGGGAGAATCGTGGCGCTGAGCAAGAAGTAAGGAGCAGGCGATGCGACGACGGGTCAGCGTGGCGGCGTGGTGCTCGGCTGTCGCTCTCGGCGCGGCCATGCTGTGGTGGCCGGCGGCGGCGGCGCAGGAGGCGGTCGGGGCGCGCATCGCCCGCATCGAGGGACGCCTGCTCCCCGCCATCGCGGTGAAGGGGGCGCCGGTCGGCGCCGTGGCGCTTGCCGACCGGATGCGTGCCCAGCGGACGCCGGCCGTCAGCATCGCGGTGATCAACGGCGGCGAGGTCGAGTGGGCGCGCGCGTACGGCGTCCTCGAGGCCGGCGCGGCGACGCCGGCCGATCCGCAGAGCCTGTTCCAGGCCGCATCGATCAGCAAGCCGGTCGCCGCGTTCGCCGCCATGCGGCTCGTCGAGGAGGGCCGTCTGGCGCTGGACGAGGACGTGAACCTGAAGCTCGCCTCGTGGAAGGTGCCGGCGAGCAGCCTCGCCGCGACCGAGAAGGTCACGCTCCGCCGGATCCTGAGCCACAGCGCCGGGCTCACCGTGCACGGCTTCCCCGGCTACGCCGCCACCGACGCGGTGCCGTCGCTGGTCCAGGTGCTGAACGGCGAAAAGCCCGCGAACACGGCCGCCGTCCGCGTGGACATCCCTCCCGGTCGCGAGTGGCGGTACTCGGGCGGCGGTTACACGGTGCTGCAGCAGTTGCTGGTGGACGTCACCAACCGGCCCTTCCCCGACTTCATGCGCGACACCGTGCTGAAGCCGCTGCACATGGACGACAGCACCTGCCATCAGCCGCTGCCGGCGGCGCTCCGCGCGCGGGCGGCGACCGCCCACGACGGCGGCGGCAAGCCGATCGCCGGGCGCTACCACACGTACCCCGAAATGGCGGCGGCCGGCCTGTGGACGACGCCGACCGACCTGGCGCGATTCGCCATCGAGGTGAGCCAAGCCCTCGCGGGACGCTCGCGCGTCCTGTCGGCCGCAACCGCCCGCGAGATGCTCACCGTGCAGAAGCAGGCGTACGGCCTCGGCCTGTCGCTCACGGGAACGGGCAAGACCGCGCGCTTCGGCCACGGCGGCGCGAACGCCGGGTTCCGGTGCCAGATGGTCGCGTACGCGGAGACCGGCCAGGGGGCGGTGGTGATGACGAACGCCGACGGCGGCGACCGCCTCGCGAGCGAGATCCTTCGCACGATCGCCACAGAGTACGACTGGCCCAACTACCCCCGCCAGCGGGAGAAGAGCGTCGTCGCGGTGGCGCCCGCCGATCTCGAGGCGCTGGCCGGGCGCTACGAGCTGAGGCCCGGTCGCGTCATCACGCTGTCCCTCGTCGAAGGAAGGCTGATGCTCGAGGACCGCGGCCAGCGCATCGAGTTGCTGGCCGAGGGGCCCACGACGTTCTTCGAGCTGACAGAGGAAACCGAGATCCAGTTCGTGAAGAACCCCGAGGGAAAGGTGATCGGCGCCGCGGTCAACGGCGGCGCGATGAACCTGCGCCGCCTGCACTGACCGGTGGGGTCAGGTCTTGCAGGACCTGACCCCTACAGGTCGCGACGCGAGTAGATCAAGAGGGCCGCCAGCACGCCCGCGGCCCCCACCCCAAGCAGCACCGCGACATGCGTCCAGTTGATCGGCTGGCCGCTGATCAGTCGGAGCGGCTCGAAGTAGTGGAACGGCGACAGCCGGCCCAGGGCGCGCGCCGGCTCCCAGACCCGCGCGACCACGTCGAGCAGGAACAGCGCGAAGACGACCAGGCCGGCCACCGCGCCCGCCACGCCCCGCCGCCGCGCCGCCGACCCGATCGCCAGCGCGAGGCCCCCGCAGCAGGCCATCAGCGTCGCCATCAGGCCGCCGAGCGACAGGATCAACCGCGGCGCCGGCCACTGAAGGCCGGCGGGCGCGAACAACGCGAGGCCGGTCCACGTCCCCGCGCACATCGCACCGCCCATCGCCACCGCCACCGCGGCCACCAGCACCGCGCTCCGTGCGATCGGCACCCAGCGCGGCAGCGGCCGCGCCAGCAGCAGATCGTTGAAGCGGTGCTCCACCTCCGAGGCCGGCTCGGTCGCGACCGCCACCGCCAGCCCCACCAGGAACGCGATGATGGCGAAGTGAAAGAAGCCGAGCAGCGCGATGCCGTTGAAGGAGAGGAGGGCGAGAAACGAGCCGCCGAGCGCCTGGCGGAGGAAGTCGGGCACCATCGCCGCGATCTGCGAGAACGAGTCCGACTCCTCGAACGACGCCGCCATCGCCGCGGCCAGCGCCTGGAATCCCACCAGCAGCGCCGCGGTGGCGGCGAGCAGCGCTCGGCTCCGGCGCACCGAGTGGCTCACGAGCGCCCAGAGCGCCCGCGTCACGACCTCCCCCCGTAGTAGGGCACCACGATTTCCTCGAGGCTCGGCTCGCGCACGTCGAGGTCGACGACGTCCATCCCCGCGGTCCGCGCGAGCAGCGGCCCGAGCGGCCCGCGCGCCTGCACCTCCCAGCTGCCCGGCGCCGACGCCAGCAGTTCGAGTCCCGGGCCCAGGTCGGCTGGGGGCGCCGGTGCCGGCACCCTGAACCGCACGGTGACGCGCCGCGGGGCCATCGCGCGCAGTTCCCCGATCGATGCGAGCAGCGCCAGCCGGCCCTCGCGCAGCACCGCCACCCGCGTGCACACGCGCTCGACCTCGGACAGCACGTGCGACGACAGGAACACCGTGCGGCCGCGGGCGGCCAGCTCGGCGATCAGCGCGTAGACCGCCTCCTGCATCACGGGGTCGAGGCTCTCGGTGGGCTCGTCGAGGATCAACAGCGGCGGGTCGTGCTGGAACGCCTGCACGAGCGCCAGCTTCCGCTTCATGCCGGTGCTGTAGTCACGGATGCGGCGGGTGAGGTGCCGCGCGGGCAGGTCGAAACGCTCGAGTAACTGCGCGCGCCACGCAGGGTCCACCCCGCCGCCACCGACCTGATCGAGCAGCCGGAGGAGCCGTTCGCCGGTCATGTCGAGCAGGAACGGCGGCTCGCCGGGCAGGTAGCCCACCAGGCGGCGAGCCGCGATCGACGCACGGCGGCAGTCGTGCCCGAACACGAGCGCGCGCCCGCCGGTCGGGCGAATCAGGTCGAGCAGCAGGCGGATGGTGGTGGTCTTGCCGGCGCCGTTCAGGCCGAGGAAGCCGAACACCTCGCCCTCGCGCACTTCGAGCGACAGGTCGGTGAGGGCGCGGACCGCGCCGTACCGCTTGCCGAGCGCGTCCAGCGAGATGGGTGGGGGTCCGGGCGGCACGGCTGTGAGTGTACTCCGCGTTACGACCGGCCGCGGACGCCCCCGAGGGCGCGGGCCGGCAGCAGCACCACGCCCCGCAGCAGCCCGAGCACCCCGTCGACAGCGATCCCCAGGATCCGGAACGGCAGCAGGAGGAGCCAGACGAAGGGGTAGAGCACCAGGGCGAGCAGCGCGAGGGGCCAGCAGCAGAAGAGAAGCAGCAGCCAGAGCGCGAATGTGAGCATCCGGTTCCTCCCGCCTTTCACCCGATCAGACGTAACCCGGCCGGAAATCGTTCGGGACGAATTTCAGTCAGGACAGCGCCTCGGGGTCGGTGACCGGGGCGTCGCAGGCGAAGTTGCGGCACACATACGCCGCCGGCGAGCCGCCGCGCATCCCCATCCCCGACACGTGCGGGAGCTCGCGCGCCAGCTCGTCGGCCCGCCCGGGCGCCAGGCGGATGACGATCGCAAACGGCCGGTACCGCGACTCGACGGCGGCGACGAGCGCGCCGGTGCGAGGGTCGGCCGGGTCGCCGGCGACAACGATCTCCTGGCGGGGGGCGTGATACGCCGAGAGGGCGGCGAGCATCATCGGCACCGCGCGCGACGCGTGCGACAGGCGCGGCTCGAACGCCTGCAGCGTCCGCTCCGCGCGCGACAGGAAATCACCGGCGCGGAGGCCGGCGCCACTCTCATCCGGGCCGGCGCTGCTGAGGCTGTGCAGCGCGATCAGGTTCAGCGCGCCGACCGAGCTGGCCGCCGGCTCGGCGCCGTCGTGCTCCTCCTTCAGCCGCAGAGGCACCGAGGCGTCCTGGCCGGTCGTGCTGAACCACCCCCCTGCCCCATCGTCCCAGAACAGCTCGTCCTGCCGCGCTGCAGCCGGCGGCGCGAAGCGGAGGTGGTCCGGGTCGCCGCTGGCCTGGAACAGCTCGATCAGGCCGAAGACCAGGCAGGCATGGTCCTCGGCGTAGCCGTCCACGCCCGCCTCACCCGCCCGGTAACGGCGCAGGAGGCGCCCGCGCCCCTCGTCCCAGAGGCGCTCGCGCACGAAGGCCGCCGCGCGCGCCGCGACGGCCAGGTACTCCCCGGCTCGCGGGGCGGCTTGGGGATCGAGGGCGGCCACGACGCGCGACGCGCGCGCGAAGGCGGCGATCATCAGGCCGTTCCACGCCGTCAGCACCTTGTCGTCGAGGCCCGGACGCGGCCGGGTGGAGCGAGCCTCGAAGAGCACCCGCCGGGCGCGGGCGACGATCGCGGCCACCCCGGCGGCATCGAGGCCGTGCTGGCTGGCCGCTTCCTCGTCGCCAACCGCGCGGTAGAGGATGTTGCGGCCGACGAACTCGCCCTGCGGGTCGTGGAGCGCGTTCCCGTCGGGTCGAACCCCGAAGCAGGTCTTCACCACCTCCGCGTCGGCGCCGAGCAACCGATCGAGGTCCCCGGCCTGCCAGAGGTAGTAGGCCCCCTCGGTCGGGTGGGCGCCCTCGGGTGCGTCGTGCGGCAGGCTGTCGGCATCCTCGGCCGAGTAGAAGCCGCCTGACGGGTCGGTCAGGTCGCGCCGCACGTACGCCAGCGTGTCCTCGGCCACACCGAGCAGGCCGCGGTCGCCCGCCGCCTGCGACGCCTCGAGACAGGGCGAGGACGATCTGCGCCTGGTCGTACAGCATCTTCTCGAAGTGCGGCACCCGCCACTGCTCGTCCACCGAGTAGCGGTGGAAGCCGCCGCCCACCTGGTCGCGCATGCCGCCGTCGCCATCGCGCGCAAGCGTGGCCGACACCATCTCCAGCGCCCGCGCGTCGCCCGGTCCGGCGCGTGCTCCCGCAGCAGGAACAGCAGCTCGGAGGGGCGCGGAAACTTCGGGGCGCGCCCAAAGCCGCCGTGCCGGTGGTCGAACGCGCCGCCGGCAGCTCGTCGCACCGCGCGGCCCAGGGCACGGTCGGCGGGAGCGATACGGGACCCCGCCTGCGCGACGGTCGCCCGCGCGAGTTCCTCGGTGAACGCTCTCCGCGGACGCGAGGATCGCGTGCGCGGTCCTCGCGCCAGAGCCGGGCCACCTCGCGCAGCAGGTCGGGGAAACCCGGCCGGCCCTACCGCGACGTCGGGCGGAAAGTACGTGCCGCCGTAGAACGGCTGCCGGTCGGGCGTCAGCCACACGCTCATCGGCCAGCCGCCCGATCCCGTCGTCGCCTGCACGAAGGTCATGTAGACGCGGTCCACGTCGGGCCGCTCCTCGCGGTCGACCTTGACGGGGATGAAGTGCTCGTTCAGCAGCGCCGCGATCTCCGGCGTTCTCGAACGACTCGTGCGCCATCACGTGGCACCAGTGGCAGGTCGAGTAGCCGACCGAGAGGAAGATCGGCTTGTCGTCGCGCCGGGCCGCGGCGAAGGCCTCGTCGCCCCAGGGATACCAGTCCACCGGGTTCGTGGCGTGCTGCAGCAGGTACGGGCTCGTCTCGAGGAGGCGAGGCGGTTCATGGGGGGATCACGTCCGCGGCGTCGGGGCGGCCGGCGCCTGCTCGGGTCGGCCGCGGCGCAGGCGTGCGTACGCGGCAGTGAACTCCACGCCGTACAGCAGCACCACGGCGCAGGTGTAGACCCAGATGAGGAACACGATGACGGCGGCGATCGAGCCGTGGACGAAGGTGAAGCGGCTCATGTCGCTGACGTAGTAGGAGAAGCCCTCGAGCGCGCCGCGCCAGATCAGGCCCGTGACGACGGCCCCGGGCCAGACGTCCCAGAAGCGCACCTTCGCGTTCGGCACGAAGTAGTAGACCAACCCGACCACCAGGATCAGCATCAGCGTGGACGCCCACCGCAGCAGCAGGCTCTGCAGGATGGCCGCGCCGGGCACGCGCGCGACCAGCGCCGGGTACCAGCTCGCATCGATGATCTGCACGGCGCCCGCGAGCAGCACCGCGGCCACCAGCAGGACGCCCGCGGCGAGCAGCATCAGGAACGAGAAGAGCTTGTGCTTCAGGTAGCTCCGCTGCTTCTCCACCCCCCAGGCGTGGTTCACCGCGGTGCTGATCGCGCCGAAGAAGCCGAGCGCCGCCCACGCCAGTGCGAGGAGGCCGCCGATGCCCAGCCGCACCCGCATCTGCTGCAGCGAGTCGAGCTGCCGGGTGATGAACTCGAACTGCGTCGGGAAGTACCGCAGGAGGAAGTTGAGGGTGGCGATGCGGTTCTCCTCGCTCGCCGCGATGTTGCCGAGCGCCGAGAACGCCAGCAGGAAGAACGGGAAGATCGAGAGCAGCGCGTAGTAGCCGATGGAGGCGGCGTGCGTCAGGTCGTCGCTGTTGTAGAACTCGAGCGACCCGCGCCAGAACGCCTTCCCGACCAGGACCAGCCACGCCCGCAGCGCGGACCCGGCCCGTGCCGCGAGGTCGGAGAGCCGCCGGGCGTCATCCACAGCCAGTCGCACCAGGCTATTGTGCACCACGAGCCCGGAACCCGGGGCGCCCACCGCCCCGGGCCCGGGCCGGGCGTGCCTACCCGCGTGTCGGGCCGGACGAATATGGCGAGCCCGGGTTCGAGCTGTCCGGCGAGCTGCTCCCGCCGATGTTCGAGCTCGAGCCACTCGACTGGCTGGCCGACCCGGCCACGCGGGATGCCTTCTCGCCCAGGCGCCGGGCTTCCTCCGCGCCGCGCGATACGGCGTCGCGCGCCCGATCGACGATCTCGCGACTCTTTTCGCCCACCTGGCTCGCCGATTCGCCGATCTTGCCGCGGATCTCGGAACCGCTCTTGGGGGCGAACAGCATGCCGAGCCCCGCGCCCAGCACCGTCCCCGTCAGCAGCCCCATCATGAAGCCCGACCCGCCGCTGCCGCTTGCTTCGTAGTCGTATTCAGTAGCCATGTGCATTCTCCCTTTGAGGAAAGCTCGTCCGCCTAGAACGGCGACGACTGTCGTCCGCCCCAGTCGCCGCCCCGGGCTTCACGCCCCGAGTTGGTGATCTGGCTGATCGACCGCCACCCCTCGCTCGCCACCGCCCGCGCCTTGACCACCGTCGCGCGGAGGTGGCCCATCTCGCGCATCGCACTGTCGAGCCGGGGCTCCCAGCCCGCCGTCAACTGCCTGCCGCGCTCGGTGAAGAAGAGGTAGCCGGCGACGGCGCCCGCCACCGCGCCCGCCAGCGCCGAAACGACCACGCTCGTGCGCTCGTCCACGATCGCCCTCCCGGTTCTGCGCTCTTCTGAGCCTGGCAGATACGAATCAACTCCCGTGCCACGAGCGCACCAGGCAGGCCGCCAGCGATTCCCCCCGAAAAGGCAACGGCATGCGAGGGGCGTGCCCGTCGGGCGGCGTCGCGGATTAGCACACGTGAGAAGGGGACGTGTATTGGCGAGGTGCCGACGTGCCGAGGCGGCCGAGATCGAGCCGCTGGGTGGCCCGCGAAGCCGGCACGAGCGGAGGGTCGCCGGGGTGGCAGTTAGAGATTCCGTGCCGCGGCGCTGGCGTCCTCGATGAACTTCCGCACGTCTTCGGGCTTCACCCTTCTGTTCGCGCGGTAGATGGCCAGCGCGCCGGACTTCACCTCGACCGTCCACCCTTCGTGCGCCGCGAAGTACGACGTCGCGCCGGGGTAGAGCGCGGCGCGGATCGCCGCCTCGTCTGCTCCCCGCACGATGTAGCGGCGCGAGAACTCGGGGCTCGACTCGATGTCGATGTCCTGGTACCCGAATGCCTCGGCAATCCTGACGAGCGGATTCTCGGGTGCCATCTGCAGGTCGGGAACGGAGATCTTCGCCGACGGCAGGAGGACGACCGTCTGGCTGTGGGTGTTCTGGTTCTTGCCGGAGCCGGTCGTGTAGGTGTAGTCGAAGACCGCCACCTGATCGTCGCCCAGGCGGCCCGCCATCAGGTTTCTCACTCTCTTCGAGTGGCCGCGCGCGAACAACTGCACGTCTCCCATCGATCGAAGATCGGCGACCTCGGCCCGGGGCTGGAAGTCGAACCCCGCCGTCTCCGCCACGCGGCGAAGCGCCTCGGTCCGCGCGCGCGCCCTCCTGCGGGCGGCGACGACGACGAGAACGACGGCGAAGGCAACGGCCAGGACAAGGGATACGACGATGCCGGGCGTCATGAGGTGCTCCTCGGGCGCGCGCGATTGCGGGGCTTCACCCGCGCCGCCGCGGCCCGCCATCAGCAGGCCGGCCACCAGCGGCTCGCAGGCCGGACCGAGCGGCTCAGTGTTCTGCCGCGGCCTGCTGCTGCCGGGCGGCCCGGCCCATGTCGCGAATCTCGTGCTTCTTCATCTTGCTGTACAGGGTCGGTCGGTACAGCCCCAGGATCGCGGCCGCCTCCTGCTTGTTCCAGTTGGTGCGCTGGAGGGTCTGCAGGATCGCCATCTTCTCGATCTCCGCCAAGGTCCAGTGCGGCGGGAAGGCGAAGTCGGCCGGCGCGGCCGTCTCCTCGCGCAGCGTCTCGGGCAGGTCAACTGGCTGGATCTCCAGGCCCTTCGTCACGAGCACCGCCCGCTCGATCGCGTTCTCGAGCTCGCGGACGTTGCCCGGCCAGCGGTTGCGGATCAGCACGTGATAGGCCGCCGGCGAGAAGCCGCGGATGCTCTTCTGGTAGCGCTGCGAGAACTTCTCGAGGAAGTGCTCGCAGAGCAGCGGGATGTCCTCGGTCCGTTCGCGCAGCGGCGGCACCCGCAGCGTGATCGTGTTGATGCGGAAGTAGAGGTCCTCGCGCAACTTGCCCTCGCGCAGCGCCGCGTCGAGGTCGATGTTGGTCGCCGTGATCAGGCGGAAGTCCACGTGCACGATTCGATCGCTGCCGATCGGCCGGTACTCCCGCTCCTGGAGCACCCTCAGCAGCTTGGTCTGCAGGTAGGAGGGCATCTCGCCGATCTCGTCGAGCAGCAGCGAGCCCCCCTCCGCCATCTCGAAGAGCCCCTCCTTGTCCATCGTCGCGCCGGTGAACGAGCCCTTCTTGTAGCCGAACAGCTCGGACTCGATCAGGTCCTTGGGGATGGCGGCGCAGTTGATCTTGATGAACGGCCCCTTCGACCGTTTGCTGTTGTAGTGAATGGCGTTGGCGATCAGCTCCTTGCCCGTGCCGTTCTCGCCCTGGATCAGGATGTTCGCCTCGGAAGCCGCGACGCTCTCGATGAGCTCGAACAGCTCCTGCATCTTCTTGCTCTTGCCGATGATGTTGGCGAACTTGAACTTGTCCTGCAGCTTCTGCTTGAGCTGGATGTTCTCGGTCTGCAGGTCCTTGCGCTCCATGGCCTTCTCGAGCAGCGCCAGGAGGCTGTCCGGCTCGATCGGCTTTTCCAGGAAGTACGACGCCCCCGCCTTGATGGCCGTGACCGCCTTGGAGATCGTCCCGTGGCCCGAGATCACCACCACCTCGGTCTCGGGCTGCGTCTCCTTGAAGCGGTGCAGCAGATCGATCCCGTCCACGTCGGGCAGCATCATGTCGGTGACCGCGACGTCCGGCCGCCAGGTGCGGAAGATCTCCTCGCCGCGGGCGCCGATGAGGGCCGTCCGCACCTCGTACCCCCCGTGCTCGAGCACGGTCTTCAACCAGTCGGTCATCGCCGGCTCGTCGTCGATGACAAGCACGCGCTTCTTGCGTTTCACGGTCATGCGCCCTCGAGAACTGCCTGCCTTCCTCCCACCGGCGGCTGCCGCCCCGAGCCGCTGGTCGCTCGCCGTGATCGCCTGTGGCGTGAGATGGGAGGAGGCCGACGAATGTGAGCCCGCGGAAATTATACACACTGGGCCCCAGATGTCACCCCATCGACACACTGTTTTGATTTCGTACCGAGAAAACGGGCCGGATCTGGAATAATGACTGTCGGGCCAGCCCGACTCATCATGGACGTGCTCGAGACTCGGATCCAGGTCGATTCCGAACGATTCCGCGCGAACCGCGACCGGATGGCGCGGCTGGTCGCCGAGTTGCGCGAGCGCCTGGCCGAAGCGCGGCGGGGCGGCGGCCCCCGGGCCCTGGAGCGCCACCGGGACCAGGGGAAGCTGCCGGCGCGGGAGCGAGTCGAGCGGCTGCTCGACCCCACCTCGCCCTGGCTCGAGCTGTCGCCCCTGGCCGCCTTCGGGATGTACGACGACGAGGCCCCGGCAGCGGGGCTGGTGACGGGCATCGGTCGAGTCGGCGGCCGCGAGGTGATGGTGGTCGCGAACGACGCGACCGTCAAGGGGGGCACCTACTTCCCCATCACCGTGAAGAAGCACCTGCGCGCGCAGCAGGTGGCCCTCGAGAACCGCCTCCCCTGCCTCTACCTGGTCGATTCGGGCGGGGCCTTCCTGCCGCTGCAGGCCGAGGTCTTCCCCGACCGCGATCACTTCGGCCGGATCTTCTTCAACGAGGCCCGGATGTCGGCCGAGCGGATCCCGCAGATCGCGGTGGTGATGGGGTCGTGCACGGCGGGCGGCGCGTACGTGCCCGCCATGGCGGACGAGACCGTCATCGTCCGCGGGACGGGGACGATCTTCCTCGCGGGGCCGCCGCTGGTGAAGGCGGCCACGGGTGAAGAGGTGACGGCCGACGAACTGGGGGGCGCCGACGTGCACACGCGCCTCTCGGGCGTCGCCGACTACCTGGCCGATGACGATGCCCACGCGCTGGCGCTGGCGCGGACGATCGTCTCGACGCTGCACGCCTCGAAGCCTCCCGCACCCGACCTCGTCCCGGCCGAACCCCCGCAGTACGACCCGGCCGAGATCTACGGGATCGTCAACGCCGACCTGCGGGTGCCGTACGACGTGCGCGAAGTGATCGCGCGGCTGGTGGACGGGTCGCGGTTCGACGAGTTCAAGGAGCGCTACGGCACGACGCTGGTGACGGGCTTCGCGCGCCTCCACGGCTTCCTCGTCGGCATCGTCGCCAACAACGGCGTCCTCTTCTCGGAGTCGGCCCTGAAGGCGACGCACTTCATCGAGCTCTGCAACCTGCGCGGCATCCCGCTGGTCTTCCTGCAGAACATCACCGGGTTCATGGTGGGGCGCGACTACGAGCGCGCGGGGATCGCGCGTGACGGCGCGAAGATGGTGCACGCGGTCGCCAACTCGGTCGTCCCGAAGTTCACCGTCGTCATCGGCGGATCGTTCGGCGCCGGCAACTACGGGATGTGCGGCCGCGCGTACGACCCGCGGCTGCTGTGGATGTGGCCGAACGCGCGCATCTCGGTCATGGGCGGCGAGCAGGCGGCCTCGGTGCTGGCCGCCGTGAAGCGCGAGCAGCTGGCGCGCGACGGGCGGACGTTGAGCGACGAGGAGGACGAGGCGATCCGCCGGCCGATCCTGACGAAGTACGAGCACGAGGGATCGCCTTACTACTCCACGGCCCGCCTGTGGGACGACGGGGTGCTCGACCCCGTCGAGACGCGCGACGCGCTGGGGCTGGCGCTGTCGGCCGCCGGCAACGCGCCGATGGCGGAGCCGAGGTTCGGGGTCTTTCGGATGTAGAACAGCCATGTCCCTGCTCATCGAGCGCCGCGGCCCCGTCGAACACCTCACCCTCAACCGGCCCGAGGTGCGCAACGCCTTCAACGGCGAGATGGTGCGCGAGCTGACGGAGTGGGCCGAGGGGGTGCGGGCCGGGGCGGGCGTGCGGGCCGTCGTGCTGTCGGGGGCCGGCGCCGTCTTCTGTGCCGGGGGCGACCTCGAGTGGATGGCGAAGGCGGCGGATTTCACTCGCGAGGAGAACGTGGCCGACGCAGCCGCGATGGCGGCCATGTATGCGACGCTGGACCGCATCCCGGTTCCGCTGATCGGGCGCGTGCACGGGGCCGCGATGGGGGGCGGCGTGGGGCTGGCGGCGGTGTGCGACATGGTGGTGGCCGCCGAGGACGCGGTGTTCGCGCTGTCGGAGGTGCGGCTCGGCCTCGTGCCCTCGGTCATCGGGCCGTTCGTCCTCGCGAAGATCGGGCGTTCCGCGGCGCGCGAGCTGTTCCTGACCGGCGCGCGGTTCACCGCGCACCGCGCGCTCGAGATCGGCCTCGCGCACGAGGTGGTCCCCGCGGCGGGGCTGGACGAGGCCATCGGCCGCCGCGTGAAGGCGATCCTCGCCGCGGGCCCGGAGGCCGTGTCCGTGGCCAAGGCGCTGATCGAGCGGATTGCGGGGCGGGCGATCGACGAGGCCGCGCCGGTCACGATCGAGGCGATCACGGCGCGACGAACGTCGCGCGAGGGCCAGGAGGGCCTCCGCGCGTTCCTCGACAAGCGGAAGCCGGCCTGGGACGAGGAGCGCTGAGTGTTCCGCCGGGTGCTGGTGGCCAACCGGGGAGAGATCGCGCTGCGCGTCGTGCGCGCCTGCCGCGAGCTGGGCATCGAGACGGTGGCCGTGCACTCGGAGGAGGACCGGTCGGCCCCGCACGCGGCCGCGGCCGACGTGGCGGTTCCGATCGCCGGCCGGTCGGGGTACCTCGACGGGCCCTCGCTGGTCGAGGCGGCGCTCGCCGCGGGCGCCGATGCGGTGCACCCGGGCTACGGCTTCCTGGCCGAGAACGCCGCGTTCGCCGCCTCGTGTGCCGAGGCCGGGCTGGTGTTCATCGGCCCCCCGCCCCGCGCCATCGCCGACATGGGGTCGAAGATCGCCTCGCGGGCGCACGCGGCCGCGGCGGGCGTGCCGGTGGTGCCCGGCGAGACCCCGGCGCAGGACGCGGCGGCGATCGGGGCGGCCGCCGAGCGGCTCGGCTACCCCGTCCTGGTGAAGGCCTCCGCGGGCGGCGGCGGCAAGGGCATGCGCATCGTGCGCGAGCCGCGCGACCTGGCGCACGCGGTCGAGGCCGCGCGGCACGAAGCGGGCGCCGCCTTCGGCGACACCACCGTGTACCTGGAACGCCTGCTCCGGCGACCGCGCCACATCGAGGTGCAGGTCTTCGGTGACGCGCACGGCCGCATCGTGCACCTCTTCGAGCGCGACTGCTCGATCCAGCGCCGGCACCAGAAGATCGTCGAGGAGAGCCCCTCGCCCGCGCTCGCGGCGCCCCTGCGCGAGGGCATGGGCGAGGCGGCGGTGCGGATCGCCCGGCAGATCGGCTACCGGAACGCGGGAACCGTCGAGTTCCTGGTCGAGGGCGACGCCGAGGCGCGCTTCTACTTCCTCGAGATGAACACCCGCCTGCAGGTGGAGCATCCGGTGACCGAGGCGGTGGTGGGAGTGGACCTCGTGCACGCCCAGATCGCGGTCGCGGCCGGCGAGCCGCTGCCGTGGCGCCAGGAAGACCTGGCGCAGCGGGGCCACGCGATCGAGTGCCGCATCTACGCCGAGGATCCCGCGGCGGGCTTCCTGCCGCAGGCGGGCCCGCTGGTCGTCTACCGCGAACCCTCGGCGCCCGGCGTGCGCATCGACAGCGGGGTCGTCGAGGGCAGCGCGGTCAGCGTGGATTACGATCCCCTGCTCGCCAAGCTCGTCGCGCACGGCGAGACGCGGGACGCCGCGCGCCGCAGGGCCGTGGCGGCGCTGCGCCAGTACGCCATCCTGGGCATCCGGACGAACGTGCCCTTCCTGGTCAGGCTGCTCGAGCACCCGCGCTTCCGCG
The DNA here is from genome assembly GCA_963813585.1 of uncultured Acidobacteriota bacterium. GTDB lineage: Bacteria > Acidobacteriota > Vicinamibacteria > Vicinamibacterales > Fen-181 > JARKSS01. The sequence continues at coordinate 2,573,126 of CAWEZL010000001.1, read as the reverse complement.
ACGCGACGATCGACACCGGGTTCCTGGACGAGCACGACGAGCTGGCGCGCGACCTCGAGACCCCCGCATCGCTGGCGGCCGCGCTCGCGGCGGCCGCGGTGCACGACGCCGGCTGGTCGATCGAGCCTGCCCGGGCGGCCCCATCGCAAGCGGACCCGTGGGAGCGACTGTCCCGCTGGGGTCGGGAGGCGCCGTGACGCGGCCGATCGCCCGCCACGGCCGTTTCCTGGTCCGGCACGGCGACCGGGAGTTCCAGGTCGAGGTGGCTGCCGACGGAACGGTCGAGGTCTCGCCGGGAGGCGACCGCCTGCACCTGGCGCGGGTGTCCGGCGACACGTACCGGGTGACGGGCGAGACTGGCTCTCGGCACGTCGTGGTCGCGGAGTCCGGCGACCGCCGCGACGTGTTCGTGGACGGCGAGGTGTTCGAGTTCGAGGTCGGCCGCGGTGCCCGGCCGCGACGCGCGGGCCACCACCACGAGGGGGCGCTGGTCGCCCCGATGCCGGCCCGGGTTCGCGAGGTGCTCGTCGTGCCCGGCCAGGCGGTTGCGGAGGGCGACGTCCTGGTCACGCTGGAAGCGATGAAGATGGAGCTGGCGGTGCGCGCGCCGCGCGACGGTCGCGTCGCGTCGGTCGCCTGCCGTCCCGGCGAGCTGGTGGCACAGGGGGTGCCGCTGCTCGAGCTCACATCGGGCGACCCTTCAGGGTTGCCGACTCTGGACTCGTAGGGCGACCCTTCAGGGTTGCCGGAACCGACATGGACTCTGCCTATCCCACCGCCGTCCGCATCGTCGAGGTGGGGCCCAGGGACGGCCTCCAGAACGAGACGGTGGCGTGGTCCACCGAAGACAAGGCGGGGTTGATTGGCCGCCTCGCGTCCGCCGGGCTGCCCGTCATCGAGGCCGGCGCGTTCGTGAACCCGGCTCGCGTCCCGCAAATGGCGGACGCGGCGGAGGTGTTCGCGCGGGTGGATCGGCGCGCCGGGACGCGCTACGCCGCCCTCGTCCCGAACCTGCGGGGACTCGAGCGGGCTCTCGCCGCCGGCGCCGACCAGGTGGCCGTCTTCGCCGCGGCCTCCGAGACCTTCAGCCGGCGCAACATCAACCAGGGCATTGCCGAGTCGCTCGACAACTACGCGGCGGTCTGCCGCGTTGCGCTCGACGCCGGCGTGCCCGTGCGAGCCTACCTGTCCACCGCGTTCGGCTGCCCGTACGAGGGGCCGATCCCCGTGGGCCGCGTGGCCGAGCTGTGCGAGCGGCTGCGTGAGCTGGAGGTCTTCGAGGTGGCGGTCAGCGACACGATTGGCGTGGCGCACCCCGGGCAGGTGTCCCGCCTGCTCGACGAGGTGATCCCCCGCATCGGCTTGCAGGCCGTGGCCCTCCATTTCCACGACACGCGCGGGATGGCGCTGGCGAACGTCCTCGCGGCGCTCGGCCACGGCGTGGCCTGCTTCGACTCCTCCGCCGGCGGTCTCGGCGGGTGCCCGTTCGCGCCCGGCGCCAGCGGGAACCTGGCGACCGACGACCTGGTCTACATGCTGGACGGCCTCGGGATCGCGACCGGCGTGCGGCTGCCGGTGCTGCTCGAGGCCTCGGCGTTCATCACGGCACGCGTGAACCACGAGCTGCCGTCGCGCGTCTTCCAGGCCAGCCGCCGCGCCCTCGCTTCCCCTTCCGAGGTGACCGATGCCGACCGCGGATGAACTGATGGAGCTGGCCCGCGCCTGCGCGGAGGGCCTCGATCTCTCCGAGCGGCGCGAGGTGCCGTCGCTGGCCGACATCGAGGACCAGTGCGACGAACAGTACGGCGAACTGCTCGACACGCTGAACGAGGACGAGATCTTCGGGGCCGTGGACCCCGAGCGCCAGCAGCAGATCCTCGACACCCTCGGGGCCGCCGCGGGCGAGGACACGCGCGAGCTGATCCGCGAGCTGGCCGATCAGCACACGCGGCAGGTCTGGCTCATGCAGGAGGCGGCGTTCCACGTGGGCCTCGCAATCGGCCTGCGCCTGGCCGGCGGCCGCGCCCGGTAACCTCGGCGCCCCTCGCCCGAGGGGCGAAGGCGGATCGGCCTGCGCCGTGCATGGGACCCGATCCATGAAGCCGACGATCGCGCGATGCGGCGCCCTGGCGCTGGCCGTCTTGACGTGGGCGGGCGCGGCGGGCGCCCAGGAGCAGCCGGACACCGTGACGGTGCGCGAGGCGCTCGCGTTCCTGATCACGACGCAAGCCGTGGACACCGGCGATGCCGCCCGCGACCGGGCCGCGGCCGCGGCGACGAGCCAGGCGCTGTCGCGCGCGCTGCTGTCGGCCCTCGCCACCTTCCCGCTGACCTCCTCGTCTGGGGCCTTCACGTACCGTTTCAACCCCGCCCTCGGCACGATGGAGCGGGCCAGCGAGAACTTCGGCCCGTTCTTCGTGGAGCGCGCGATGACGGCCGGCCGCGGGCGCGCCTCGTTCAGCGTGAACTGGCAGTACGCCCGGTTCACGCGGCTGTCGGACATGGCGCTGCGGGACGGGACGCTGGTCACCACCGCCAACCGCTTCACGGATGAGGACGAGCCGTTCGACGCAGAGACGCTGCGGCTGCGGATCCGCGCCAACTCCGTGACGTTCTCGGGCAGCTACGGCATCACCGACCGGGTGGACGTCAGCGCGGCGGTGCCGGTGGTCTCGCTGTCGCTGGAGGGCGACAGGACGGACCTCTACCGCGGCACGCGCTTCCAGCAGGCGACCGCGAGCGCGTCGGTGACCCGCGTGGCCGACGTGCTGCTGAGGGCGAAGGCCAACGTTCTCCAAGGGGGTTGGGGCGGCCTGGCGGTCGGCGGCGACCTGCGGCTGCCCACCGGGTCGGAGGAGGACCTGGTGGGGGCCGGGACGACCGGCGTCCGCGGCTTCGCCGTCCTGTCGGGCGGGGTCGCCAACGTGTCGGGCCACCTGATGGCCGGCGTGAGCCGCGGCGGCATCGCGCAGGGGATGGACGTCGGCGGCGCGGTGGCCGTGACCCCGACGCCGACGCTCACGCTGGCGGCCGAGCTGTTCGCGCGGCGGCTGGACCAGGTGGGACGCGTGCGGCAGGCGGCCGCCCCGCACCCACGCATCGCCGGTGTGCAGACGCTCAGGCTGGTGCAGGAGGCAGGCCACCTCACCGAGACGCACGCCTCGTTCGGCTTCAAGTGGAACGTCGGGGGGATGTGGCTCGCGACCGCGACCGTGCTGCTGCCCCTGAACCGCGCCGGCCTCACCGCCCCGCTGACACCGTCGGTCTCGCTCGAGTACAGCTTCTGAGTGGGCTCACCTTGCCTCCGCCTGCACGATCTGCCAGCCGGCTGCTCCGCGGTGCAGGCGGAACGTCCAGCGGCGCGACTGGCTGATCGGGTCGCGGTCCCCGACCTTCGGCACGTAGCGCGCGCGGCCGCGGCAGGCCGCGCTCGCGTCCAGGCCGTCCACGTGGAGGTCGCACCCCTCGAACGTGATGCCCTGCGACTCGAGCCCGGCAAAGGCGCGGGCGAGGGCGCGCTCGTCCACCGAGGGCCACACGCGATGGGCCGCGCCGGCGTCGAGGCGGTTGTAGGCGTCTGCGTACTGGGCGAGCACCTGCCCGATCACCTCCTCGTCGGCCGCGGCGTCGCGCAGTGAGGCGGGGGCCGCGTCCGGGGCGGGCGGATTGGGAGGCGGAGCCGGTGGGTCCCCCGCCACCAGCCCGGGGAGGACGAGGGCCCCGGTGGGGGCCGCAGGCGGCGCGTCGACCGGGAACGTCCATGCCCGGGGCGGCGTGCCGGAGCTCGACGCCGCCGGGGCGGCCCGCAAGGCCAAGGGCGCGGCCGACTCGAGGGCCGGCTTGCTCGGACGCGGGGCCGTGGAAGGCGAAGCGCCGGACGTTCCCCGTTCGAGCCGTCGCGGCTCGAGCCGGCCGGCGGCCGGCGAGCCCATCAGGTCGACGGCGAACAGTTCGTCGGTGGATGTCGTGGACGGGGTCCTGCTTCCGGGCGGCGCGGCCTTGACGCTGGCGGGCGCCTCGGAACGGGGCTCACTGCGCGGCGACGGCTGCGGATGGCGGGCCGGAGCGATGCGGCTCTCCTCCGGGGTCGGCGCGCGCCACCAGGCCACCACGGCCAGCGACACGACGGCGATGAGAACGGCCACCCAGTGGCTCCATCGGCGTGCGCCGGGCGCGAGAGACTCCCCGTCGAACGCGGTCGACTCATCCGATCCCGGCGGCTCCGCGGTCCTCAGCCGATCCAGGAGGATTCGGGCTTCTGGGCTGTCGGGGTTGAGCCGACACGCCTCCTCCAGCCGCTCCTCCGCCTCGAGCAGCCGACCCATCGCGAGCGCGATGCGCGCCGCCGAGACGCAGGTCGCCGCCCGCCGGAACCGCATCCGCTGCTCGAACTGGCTGCGAGGGGCGTCCTGTGGCGTCATGGGACCCACCGACCGCGACGTGCAAGAGGGGATCCGGAGCGCTCGCGGGTGGAAACAGGCAGGAAAAACGGGGCCCTTGCCGGGCAAGGACCCCAAAGGAGGTGGGTAGCTTCGGGTCTACCAGCGTCATACGTCGAGGCCCCCTCGCGCGTTTACTTCCACGTCCTGCCTGGCGTCTTCAGAACCGCAGCCGGGCCGCCAGCGTCACGCGGCGCGCGCGCTGAAACTGGTCCGGCACCAGGAAGAGTTGCTCGTCCCGGACGCGGACCCCTTCCGCGCGCAGCCGCTCCACCCACTCGACCGGATCCCAGGGGACCTGGAAGAAGGTCGCCTCGGGAAGCCCGAGGTCGTCGCGGTAGCGGTTGGTGCTGAAGTAGGCCAGTGACGCCTCCTGGTCGAACACGTTGTCGAAGGTGGCCTCGAGCGACAGGATGCGGCGTCCGAGGTGGACGTCCTGGCGCAGCTGGAGGTCGAGCTGCGAGAAGGCGGGGTGCCGGCCCAGGTCGCCATAGCCGTTGAACGGGACCGTGGCGCCGTGGAAGGTGATGTGGGACGACTCGGGCCGGCCCGATTCGAGGAGGCCGGCGAGCGTCAGGGTGGTGCCGCGGGGAAGCGCGAGGGTGGCGTCGACGCCCAGGCGGTGCGGCCGGTCCCCGGGCAGCGGCCCGTCCACGGGGCGGCCCCAGCGGTCGTAGCCCGAGTAGACCGCGTCGAACGCGCCGGTCAGGTTGGTGCTCTCGCGACCGCCCTCGTCGGCCGCGGCCAGGCCGCCGTAGTTGCCGGTGAGCCGGCCCCATCGATAGCGCGCCGCCAGGGCGACCCGGCGGCCGCGACGCCGGACCTCCACCTCGAGCTCGCGGTAGCGGCGGGTGGCTCGCGGCTGCGGGAAGGCCGGCCGGTCGGAGACCACGCGGCTGGCGTACCCCCACCCGGGGTTCGCCAGCACCAACGTGTGCGCGCCGCCCGGCAGCGAAAGGCCGACGTCCTCGACGGCGCGTTCGAGCCGCTTGCCGGTGTACCGGACCGCGAGCGAGGTACGGCCGGCCAGCCGCCGTTCGACGGCCGCTCCCCACTCGGCCGTCTGCATCGGGCGAAGCCCCGGATCGATGCGAGTGGTTGGGCCGAGCCACGAGCTGAGTGCCGGGTCGGCGGTGTTCCACGGCGGGTTCGCGTCCACGCGCTCGATGAACTGTCCCGGACAGTCGCGCCGCCCCTCGTCGCAGGCGAGCGTGCGCCAGTCGGGGGAGTCGAGTGTCCACGACTCGCGCACGTCGTGGCGGGCGCCAAAGAGCGCGCGCGCCAGGTTGGTGGTCAGGTGGTCGAAGTAGCGACCGAACGATGCCTGGAGGCGCCAGGAGCCGGCCTCGTCGGGCTTCCAGGCGAGCGACACGCGCGGCGCCAGCTTGTCCCCGAAGCCGAAGAAGGGGGTGCGGCCGTCCACGTGCGGGACGTAGGACGGGGGCGCTTCGCGCTCGGCCCGGACGCCCGCCTCGATCGTCAGGCGATCGATCGGCGACCAGCGGTCCTGCAGCCAGACCGCGAGCGTCGCCCCCGTGGCCTCGCCGATCGTCCCCGGGCGCGACACGGTGTAGTAGCCGTAGCGGCCCGTCACGAGCCGCCCATCCTCCGTCTGGTACGCCTGCCTCCAATGGAGGCGGATGACCGGCCGCTCGTGGCCGATGTAGACCGCGTCGGCCAGGCGATCGGCCCGGAGGCCGGCGGAGACCAGGTGCGAGGCGCGGCGGCCCGGCGCCCAGCGAGTCTCCAGGTTCAGCTGGATGCGGCGCGATTGGTCCCTGACGGTGCCGTAGCTGGCGCGATGGTCCGCGTAGCCGGCCGGGTGAACGGCGTCGGGCGTCAGGCCCGGGACCTTCGCGTTGGAATTGGCGAAGATGCGGCGGATGTCGACACCACGAAAGGCGGGCGGCGTCCAGGAGTTCGACGCGGACAGCGACGCGTCGGCACTGAGCGACCAGGTTGGCCCGAGCGGCCAGTCCACGGCGGGCGACACCACGATTCGCCGCGAGTCGGTCCCGGTGTCGTGCCAGCGTGCGAGGGTTTCCACCGGCCCGAGGAAGGGAGCGCGGGTGAAGCCGGCCGTGGACCCGCCGTCGGGCAACCTGCCCTGGTCGGGCTCGAGCCCTGGCGCGCCGCCCCGGTTCCGGCTCCTGCCGAAGACCGCCGCGAGACGTGCCCGGCGCCCGGCGCGGCCGGCGGCGGTCAGGTTCAGGGTGCCCTGCCCCGACCACGAGCCCCACGAGAAATGCCGCGTGAGGCGCTCGGGGTCGTCGAGGAAGACGGCGTCGCGGTGGCGGGTGCGCCGGCTGTGCGATCCGGAAGCGTGGAACGAGAAGCCGGGCAGGCCGAGCGGGCCGCCCACGCTGACGGCAGGCGCGAGGCTGGCCCAGGGCGTGGCCGGCACGGTCAGGCGGCGTTCGACCAGGTCGGTATCCCACGGCGAGTAGCGCGAAAAGGGCCGCGGGCTTCCGTCCAGGGGGGAGCCTTCGTACGCCAGCGAGGCTTCGGCGTCGAGACGCGCGCCGCCGGACCGAAGGACGGCGGTGATGCTGCCGGCGGTGCCTCGCGCGGCGCTCGCGGTGGCGCCGGCCGTCCGGTCGAAGCGCACCGCGTCCAGGCCGTCACTCCGCGGAGCCACGCCCGGGTCGGCCCGACGCCCCCGCTCGAGCCCGGCCGTCTTCGCGGGCCACTCGATGCCGTCGAGGAAGATGTGGGTCTCGGCCGGCGGGGCCGGGTCCAGCCGCCAGTCGCCCGTCGACGGCTGCCACGGATTGACGCGAAGCGCATCGAGGAGCGCCCGCCCGGCAGGCAGGTAAGCCAGTTCGTCGCGGCCGAGCCGGACGCTCGGCGTGTCGCCCGCGACGGCGATCGCTCCCGGCCCGCGCTGCGCACCCGGGCGGGCGGGGGGCGGCAACTCGAGCCGCGTGTAATCGCCAGGCGCCAGGTCGACCAGGGCGGGGGCATCGCCGCCGTGAGAAGACTGGGCGAACACCCGGTACGCGCCCGGCGCCACGGCCAGCATCACGCACCGGCCGTCGTCTCGGGTGACGCAGGCGTAGCGCCCGAAGCCGTCCTCGCGCTCGGCGGCGATTGTCACCCCGGCCGAAGGTCGCCCGGCCGCGTCCCGGAACCGCACCTCGAGCGATGCCGTGCGCTGCTGGCCGGCGGCGGCGCCGCCCGGCGCGGCCAGCAGGATCAGCAGCAGCGTCCCCGCCCGCCGCCATCCCCTCATGTCGACGACCTCGCGGCGCCAGTCTAGGCGCGCGCGGGGCCCTTGCACGCCTCGCGTCCCGGCGATTGCGTGCAACCCCGAAATGGGGCCTGGCCCCATTTCTCACCGCCGGGGCTTCCATGCCCGGTCGCGAAATGGGGCCTGGCCCCATTTCTCACGGCTGTCTCAATAAGGGAGCGCGGCGAGGACGCGCGGCTCGAGCGCGTGCGAAGAGCCGGACAAGGGCACGGGGGCGCCGGCCACGAGCGCCCTCCCCCACCCGACCAGCGCCGGATCCTTCGTCCCGGCGGCCCACTCGCTGAGCGCGCGCTCGGCGTCGGCCGCGTGGCCGAGACGCTTGCGCGCCAGCGCCACGAGCAGCAGGCCGAACCCGGGGCGCCGGTCGGCGGCCAGCCGGGCCAGGATCGCCCCGGCCTCGGGGCGCCGCCCCGACCGCTCGAGGCCCGTCGCCTCGAGCCAATCCTCCAGGCGCTCGTCCACGTTCTCGGGGTACGGCTTGCCTGCGCCCAGTTGCTCGGGCCACTCGCGGGCCGCCTTCACCCGGTCGAGGAACGCGTCCAGGCGCGACGCGCGCAGCGCGTCCGCGGCAAGCATCAACTGCGCCTCGCGGTACAGCGTGCGTCCCTCGGTCGCCCCCTCGAACGGCAGCACCTCGAGGCGGCGCAGCAGCGCGTCGGCGTCGGCGTATCGCGCCGTCCGCAGCAGCGTGCGCGCATGGAGCATGCCCAGGATGTAGTTGCCGGGAGCCGCCGCCGCGTATCGGGCCGCCACCTCGCGGGCGCGCTCGGCCTGGCCGTCCGCCAGCAAGTGTTCGGCCAGCAGTTTCCCGTAGCGCCATGAGCGCGGGTCGAGCGCGGCCGCCCGCCCGAGGTCGGCGAGGGCGCGCGCCCGCGACACCGGGGCGACCGCCTCCGCGCGGACCGCGTAGAACGGCGCGTAGTCGGGCGCGTCGCCCAGGCCGGCCAACAGCTCGCGCGCGGCGGCCAGGTCGTTCAGCCCCCAGCGCACGAGCGCGAGGTAATACCTCGGCTTCCAGCCGGGCGCGGTCCGCGCGGCCCACTCGAACACCTCGAGGCTCTCCGCGCGGAACGGGAAGACCAGCTCGGGCGAGGCGGCCTCGGCCTGGGCCAGCAGCGGCGTCGCGTCGGGATCCTTCTCGATCGCGGAGAGCCAGGCGCGCCAGTACAGCGCCTCGGTCGAGGGGGGCGAGAGTGCCAGGACGCGACGCGCGTCCCCTTGCCGCCCGACCGACAGGTACCACGCGGCCAGCTCGAGGAAGGTCTCGTGCGGCATCTCCCCCTTCACGCCGGCCACGAGGTCATCCTCCGCGAGCCCGCCTGCGGGCGCCGCGAGGTACCGCTCGGCCCGCTCGAAGTGGTTCAGCGGTTCGACCCACCGCAGCCGGTCGAGGTGATCGCCGGCGGCCTTCCGATCGTCGCGCAGCCGGGCCACGACCGCGCGCACCTGCCAGGCATCGAGCGCCAGGGGATCGGACTGGGCGGCCTTCGCGGCATACTCGTCGGCCTCGCGCACCCGGCCTTCAGCGAGGTAGGTCTTCGACAGCTCGATCCACGCCGCGGTCCGCATCGCCGGTGAGAGGGCGGCCACCTCGAAGCCGTCCTTCGAGTCGGCGGCCTTGCCCAGCCGGCGCGACGCCAGGCCGTAGACGTAGTTGGCCAGCGGGTCGTAGGTGTCGATGCCAAGGGCGAGGCGCGCACGGTCCCACGCCGCCTGGTCGCGGCGCTCGCGCCAGTCGAGCATCGCCAGGTCGCCGAGCGCCGGAACGAAGTAGCGGTCCTTGCCGAGGCTGGCCTCGAGCGACTCGCGCGCCCGAGCGTACTCGCGCTGCCGGATCCACTCCTTGCCGGCCGTCCACAACCCGTACGCCGAACTCCAGTCGAAGTCCGGCGGCGAGGCGACGGGACGCGAGAGGGACGTATCTGCGACCCCGTCGTACTCGAACCGCTCGAACCCGTCGCCGATACGCACCGACACGCGGCCTGGCGACACCCCCGCATCGACGGTCTGAATCCACGTCTGCATGGGCTTCATCGAGACGCGGCCCGAGAAGAGCACGCGCTCGCCGTCGCGGATCTCGACCTGGCCGTCGATCGGCTCGAGCGGCGAAAACGCCACCCGCAGCCGCCCCTTCTCGCTCGTCACGTTCAACGCGCCGTGGGGATCGGCCTTCACGAAGCCGCCGGTCCCCTTGACCGGGAACCAGTACTCGGTCCAGGTATCGGCCGAGTGCGGCGCGAAGCCGGTGTGCTTGAAGGGAGTCCGCGTGCTCTCCCCCGCGGCCTGGTTGAACAGCCGGCCCGACTGCACCTCGACGTACTGGCCGTCCTGGTCGCTGAGCAGCCCTTCCCAGATCATCCCCTGGCGCGACAGCCCCCAGATCCACGCCTTCTTCCCCAGTTTCTCGTCCCGCGCGGCGTACCGCCCCATCCCGAAGTCCTCGTCGTGCCAGTACCCGCCGTAGAACCCCTCGTGGCGGCCCACGACGTGATAGGACTTGGCGGGGCCGAAGTCGTTCTGCTCGTAAAAGGCGAGGTTGCGCCCGGTCGCCGGATCGTTCGGCCAGGGCGACGCTTCCCCGCCGTGCCCGATGTGGTGGGTGCCGGGATAGATCAACTCGAGGTTGCCGGCCGCCTTGATGGCCGTGTTCATCCACGTGTAATAGGGCTGCTCCAGGGACGTGCCGTTGTACCAGTACGACCGCGTGGTGAAGTACGCACGGTCGGACGGCAGCGTCACCTCGAGGCTCCAGTTGGTGCGCGTGAGCAGGTCCAGCGTCCCGATGACGACGCTGACGCTCCCGTCCGGCGACGAGCGCACCAGGTAGTCCACCGGCGTCGCGCAGTTCGGCGTGTGGCCGATGATGCCGTAGTTGGCCTCGATGCCGCCGCTCGTCCAGGGCCCGCGCATGGCGATGTCGCGGAACTTCACCACCTGGTTGTTGTAGATGAACGACTTCCCCGTCGACTTCTCGAACGCGGCCCAGATCTTCCCGCCGATCTCCGGCAGCACCCACACCTTCAGATAGGCGTTCTCGAGCTCGACGACCGTCCACTCCTTGTCCACCGGCGTGTTCGTGTACCCGTCGAACCGGTAGTAGGGGTAGATGCGGCCGACGACCGGGATCGGGTTCGGGTCGGAATAGGGATAGGTGCGAAAGGTCTTGCGGTACTCGCGCGCGGTGGCACGCGCGGCCTGGCCGCCGGTCGCCTGGGCCTCGGCGGGATGGGCGGGCACCGCGAGCAGGACGAGCAGGATGGAGACGAGCGCGGGAAGAAGGCCTCGCTTCATGCGTGGGATTCTGACGTAGAATCCCCTGTCCCCGCAACGCGCCCCCCTGCACGGCACACCATGAAGACATTTCTGTCCGGCCCCGCGCTCGTCCTGCTCGTGCTCGTCGCCATCGCGTCGGCCGCCGCCGCCCAGGCGGCCCCGGGCTGGTTGCGCTACCCGGCCATCTCGCCCGACGGGAAGACGATTGTCTTCACGTACCGCGGCGACCTCTACCGCGTGCCGGCCGCCGGCGGGGCCGCGTCGCCGCTGACCGTCCACGACGCGCACGACTTCATGCCGGTGTGGAGCCGCGACGGCCGCAGCGTCGCCTTCGCCAGCGACCGCCACGGCAACTTCGACGTGTTCGTGATGCCCGCGGACGGGGGCGTGGCGAGGCGGCTGACGTTCCACTCGGCCGACGAGTTCCCGTACGCCTTCGAGCCGGGCGATCGCACGGTGGTCTTCGGCGCCGCCCGGCTCGACACTCGCCTCGAACCGCGGCTACCCCACCGCGTCGCAGCCCGAGCTGTACCGCGTGCCGGCCGCCGGCGGGCGCGTCGAGCAGATCCTGACGACCCCGGCCGAGGACGTGAGCTTCGACGCGGGCGGCGCGCTGTTCCTCTACCACGACAAGAAGGGCGGCGAGAACGCCTGGCGCAAGCACCACACCTCGGCGATCGCCCGCGACATCTGGGCGTTCGACGTCAAGGCCGGCACGCACCGCCGGATCACGACCTTCGCGGGCGAGGACCGGACGCCCGTGCTCGCCGACGAGGGCAAGGCGTTCTACTACCTGAGCGAGGAGAGCGGCACGTTCAACGTGCACAAGATGGCGCTGCAGGGCGGGCGCTCGCAGCAGCTCACCTCGTTCAAGAAGGCGCCGGTCCGCTTCCTGACGGCCTCGGCGGCCGGCCTGCTCTGCTTCGGCTACGACGGCGAGATCTACACGCTGACGCCGGGCGCGCAGCCGCAGAAAGTGGCGGTGACCCTCGCCCTGGACGCGCGGGCCAACGCGCGGCGGGTGATCCCGGTCACCGGCGGCGCGCGCGAGCTGGCGGTGTCGCCGGGTGGCAAGGAGGTCGCGTTCGTGTTCCGCGGCGAGGTGTTCGTCACCAGCGTCGAGGGTGGCGTCACCAAGCGGATCACCAACACGCCCGGCCAGGAGCGCGGCGTGAGCTTCTCGCCCGACGGCAAGGCCCTGCTGTACGCCTCCGAGCGCGGCGACCGCTGGAAAGTGATCGAGGCGCGGCGCGCCCGTGACGAGGAGCCGTACTTCTACGCCTCGACGGTCGTCCGCGAGACGCCCCTCATCGCCAACGACAAGGAGAACTACCAGCCGGCCTACTCCCCCGACGGCAAGGAGATCGCCTACATCGAGGACCGGATGACGCTCCGGGTCTACAACCTCGAGTCGAAGCAGGCGCGCACGCTGCTCACCGACAAGGAGCTGTTCTCGAACGGCGACGCCGATCAGTACTTCCAGTGGAGCCCCGACGGCCGGTGGATCCTCTTCGACTACTCGGTGCCCGGCTTCGCCCCCGGCGAGATCGGCCTGGTCCGCGCCGACGGCACCGGCGGCGTGACCAACCTGACTCGCAGCGGCTTCCACGACGGCCGCGCCCGCTGGATCCTCAACGGCAAGGCGATGCTCTGGTTCAGCAACCGCGACGGGATGCGATCGGCGGCGCAGAGCGCGCAGACGCAACTCGACGCGTATGGCCTGTTCTTCACCCAGGAGGCCTGGGACCGGTTCCGCCTGACCAAGGAGGAGCTGGCGCTCGTGAAGGAGGCCGAGGAGAAGAAGGACAAGGAGAAGAAGGACAAGGCCGACACCGGAAAGGACAAGGAGAAGGACGCCAGAGCCGCGGAGGCACAGCCCGAGGAGGTCGTCATCGACGCCGACGGGATCGAGGTCCGCAAGGCCCGCCTCACCATCCACTCCTCGTCGCTCGGCGACGCGGTCGTGAGCAAGGACGGCGACACCCTCTACTACCTCGCCCGCTTCGAGAAGGGCATGAACCTCTGGTCCACCAACCTGCGGACCAGGGAGACGAAGATGCTGCTGGCGCTCGGCGCCAACAGCGCCCGCCTCGAGTGGGACAAGGAGCAGAAGAACCTGTTCCTGCTCGCCGACGGCGGCCTCTCGAAGATCGACCCGTCGAGCGCGAAGAAGGAACCGGTCGCGATCAAGGGCGAGATGGTGCTCGACGTCCCGGCGGAGCGCCAGTTCATGTTCGAGCACGTCTGGCGGCGGACCGCGCGCACCTTCTACACCGCCGGCTACCACGGCGCCGACTGGACCGCCCTGAAGGCGATGTACGAGAAGCACCTGCCGCACGTCGGCGACGGCCACGAGTTCGCCGAACTGCTCAGCGAGATGCTCGGCGAGCTGAACGTGAGCCACAGCGGGGCCCGCTACGGTGCCTCGGGCTCCGAGGACGACGCGACCGCCGCGCTGGGAGCGTTCTACGACCCGGCGTACCGCGGCGCGGGCGTGAAGATCGCCGAGGTGATCAGGGACGGCCCCCTCGACCGCGCGGGCATCAAGCCCGCCGCCGGCACCGTGATCGAGGCGATCGACGGAGAGCCGATTCCCGCCGACCGCGACGTCGCTGAATTCCTGAATCGCAAGGCCGGCACGAACGTGCTGCTGACGCTGGCCGACGGCGCCGCGAAGCGCGACGTCGTCGTCAAGCCGATCCCGCTCGCCGACGAGGGGCGGCTGCTCTACGCGCGCTGGGTGCGGCGCAACCAGGAGGAGGTTGACCGGGCCAGCAAGGGCGCGCTCGGGTACATCCACGTCCCCGGCATGAACGACGGCGCCTACCGCTCGGTCTTCGAGGAGGCGCTCGGCAAGTACGCCACCCGCAAGGGGCTGGTGGTGGACACGCGGTTCAACGGCGGGGGCGATCTCGTCGCCGACCTCGCGATGTTCCTCAGCGGCCGCAAGTTCTTCGACTACACGACCGACACGCGCAGCAACGGCTACGAGCCGAACTTCCGGTGGACCAAGCCCAGCATCTCGCTGGCCAACGAGGCCAACTACAGCGACGGCCACTGCTACGCCAACACGGTGAAGGCGCTCGGCCTCGGGAAGCTGGTCGGCATGCCGGTGCCCGGCACGTGCACGTTCGCGGGGTGGGAGATGCTCCCCGACGGCGGCACCCGCTGGGGCGTGCCGCCGGTCGGCGTCAAGAACGTGGAGGGACAATACCTCGAGAACCGCCAGACCGACCCGGACATCAGGGTGGCGAACGCGGCCGAGCGACAGGCCGCCGGCCAGGACGAGCAGCTCGAGGCCGCCGTCGCCGCCCTGCTCGCGCAACTTCGGTAGGGGGCGTGCGGCAGGGCTGACGCCCTGCCCTACACCCCGGCGGGTCGGCCCCCACACCGGTTGCGGCAGGGCTGAAGCCCTGCCCTACACCCCGGTAAAGCAGGGGTCGGTGTTACGATGGCTGATGTGAAACAGACTCGCGTTCTGGCGGTGGCCGTCGCCCTCGCGGCCGCCACGGTCGGCTGCCGGTCGCTCGACGGGCTGCGCCAGCTCGTCCAGCCGCCCCGCTTCGAGCAGGCGCCCGGCCAACCGGCCGAGATCGGCTTCAGCGGCGTCACCGCCGCCATGCCCGCCGGCGGCGCCACCGTGCGCATCTGGACGAAGGTCACCAACCCGAACCCGTTCGGGTTCACGCTGAGCACGCTGCGCACGACCCTGCTGCTCGGCGGCGAGGAGGCGGCGACAGGCGACTTCCCGCTCGGCCTGCCGCTCGAACCGTCGCAGAGCACGGTCGTGCCCATCGAGCTGACCCTCAGCTTCTCCGACGTGCCGGCGCTGACACAGGTCGCGCGATCCGCGCTCACCGGCTCGGGCGTGCGGTACCGGCTGGACGGCACGATCGGGGTGGACGCCGGGCGCCTCGGCCAGCCGACCTTCGGCCCGCTGATGCTGGTCGAAGGCGAGCTGCACGCACGGCGCATCCTCGGAACCCGGCACTGACAGTCACTTCCCTGTCGCGGCCTTCATCACCGCCCGGTGCGCGAGGACGACATGGGGGTCCTCCTGGAGGGCCGCGTCGTAGCGCCGCTCGAAATCGGTCCCCTCGGGCGACGGCACCAGCAGGGCTCGCGCGCCGCTCAACAGCCACTCCGCGTCGGCGTCCGTCCACAGGTCCTGCCACTCCAGCATCTCGTCGATGCGCACGACGATCTCGCTGATGCGGCGGAGCCAGGCGAAGCGCTCGTCGCTGATCGCCAGTTCCAGCACACGGCCGGCGCCCACCGGCCCGTTGTCGCGCTCGTACTCCCGCCGCTCCCGCGTCAGAAGCAGCTTGTGCAGGTCGAGCAGCGCCAGCCGCGTCGCGACGAGGCGTTCACGGTACTCGGGCATGGAGGCTCAGTGCGTGACGCGGATCATCACCACGTCGTGGGGCGGGACGCTCGTCACGAACCGGTCCTTGATTGGCCCCAGGTCGCGCTTCGCCCACAGGTCCCGTACAAAGGGCGCGGCGGCGTCCGGCAGGCCCAGCTCGAGCCACGACACGCCCATGCTCTCCTCCTCGTTCGAGCGATTGAACAGGATCACGGCGTGCCCGCCTTCGACCGCCCTGGCCCACACCTCGAGGTCCCCGTTGTCGCGCACCCTCCGCCCCTGGAGGCCCAGGGCGTCCTGGTCCACGGCGATCACCTCGCGGTTCAGCAGGATGTCGCGGATCGCCGGCGTCATGCCTCGAATGTCGTTGCCGGCCATGAGCGGCGCCGCCAGCAGCGCCCAGAAGCTGAAGTGCGCCCGGCTCTCCGGGATCGTGAGCCCCTCGTTGCCGACCTGCAGCATGTCGGGGTCGTTCCAGCCGCCGGGTCCGGCGTACTTCTCGAGGCCCGCCTGCAGGTCGAGGATCGCCGGCCACCCGAGGCCGCCCCACTCGGTCGTGCACTGCCAGCAGGGCAGGATGTCGGCGGTCGTGCGCCACAGGTGAGCCACGCCGCGCGCCCACTTCGAGGGCTCGCTCCTCCCCCACTCGCACATGCTGAAGACGATCGGGCGCCCGCTCGCCCGCAGCGCGTCACGCAGCGTCGGGTAGGCGATCTTCGGATCGACCCCTTCGTTGTGGCACCAGTCGTACTTCAGGTAGTCCACGCCCCACGCCGCGTACTGCCGGGCATCCTCCACCTCGTAGCCGCTGCTCCCCGGCCGCCCCTGGCAGGTCTTCGAGCCCGCATCCGAGTACAGCCCGAACTTCAGCCCCTTCGAGTGGACGTAGTCGGCGACTGCCTTCATGCCCGACGGGAACCGCGCCGGGTCGGGCACGATCGTGCCGCTCGCGTCGCGAGCCACCTGCCAGCAGTCGTCGATGACCACGTACTGGTAGCCGGCGTCCTTCATGCCGCTCTCGACGACCGCGTCAGCCGTTTCCCTGATGAGCGCCTCGCTGACGTCGCACTGGAAGCGGTTCCAGCTGTTCCACCCCATCGGGGGCGTCCGGGCCAGGTCCATCCACGCGACGCGCGCGCCGGGGGCCGGTGCCTGCACCGCCGCGGCGGCCTGCGGCCCCGCGGCCTGCTCGAGCCCCGCGCCGCCCGGGTGCACCGCCCAGAGCGCCGCCGCCAACGCCACCGCGCCGGCCCGCGCCGCCCGTCGCCTCACGGTTCGAGCACCACCTTGACGCACTCGCCCTCCTTGTTCAGCAAGACATCGTAACCCGTCGGCGCGGCCTCGAGGCGCAGCGTGTGCATGAGCACCCCCCGGTACGCCTCTTGCCACTGTGTTTCCATCGGGAACCAGCAGCCAGGAGGATTGAACTGATGGGATGGAAGCAGCAACTGACGGGCGTCGCCGTGGCGGCGTCCCTCGCGATGATGGGCGGAACCGCGGCGGCACAGAGCCAGGCATCGGGTGCCCAGGGTAGCGGCCAGTACGGCCAGAGCGCGACCGGCGCGCACGGCCAGGACGCGCCGGGGCAGGCGTCGCACCAGGCGTCGAAGAACGACGTCGACAAGTTCTACAAGAAGGCGGCGATGGGCAACGTGGCCGGGATCGAGCTGGCCAGGCTCGGCGCGCAGAAGGCCGAGAACCCGCAGGTGAAGCAGTTCGCGGAGCAGATGGTCGACGCGCACCAGCGCTCCCTGGATCAGCTGAAGGAGACGGCGTCCGGCAACGTCGAGTGGCCCACCACGCCCGGCGAGAAGCACCAGAAGCTGCAGGACAAGCTGTCGGGGCTGAGCGGCGAGGAGTTCGACCGCGAGTTCATGGACGCGATCGTCGACGCGCACGAGTCGATGGAGGACCTCCTGGAGAACTACGTTGGGGAGGACCGGGCGAGCGCGCCAGACCCGGGCGCCACGGCCACCGGGACGTCGGGCACGACGCGGCCCGGAAGTGCCACCGTCGCGCCGCGGCTGTCGGGCGCGGCGTCCGACTGGGCGTCGAGGACCCTGCAGGAGGTCCGTTCGCACCTCGAGCAGGCGAAAGACCTGAAGGACCAGGTGAAGAAGTAACGATCGCCGACGCTACGGCTCGCCGGCAGGGACGCCGGCGCTACGGTCCACGCCGCCGCTGAGGCCGGCGGCGGCGTGGACCTCGCGCTCGTCCAGGGTCTCGTGGGCGAGGAGTTGCTCGACGATGGCATCGAGCTTGTGGCGGTTCTCGCGCAGGATCCGCCGGGCCTCGGTGTAGCACTCGTCGGTGAGGCGGCGCACCTCCTCGTCCACCGCGTCCAGGAGTGCGTCGGAAGTTCCCATCATGCGCGGATCGCCGTCGGGAGAGTACACCGACACCTTGCCGATGCGGTCCGACATCCCCCACCGGCCCACCATGCCGCGCGCCACCCGGGTCACCATCTCGAGATCGCTCTCGGCGCCGGTCGTCACCACGCCGAACACCTCCTGCTCGGCCGCCATGCCGCCGAGGCCGCCGATGATCCGGCCCCGCAGGTAGTTGGTGTCGTAGCCGTAGCGGTCGGCCTCGGGCGTCGAGAGCGTCACGCCGAGGGCGCGGCCCCGCGGGATGATCGACACCTTGCGGACGGGATCGGCTCCGGGCTGCAGCATGCCGATGAGCGCGTGCCCCGCCTCGTGGTAGGCGGTGCGGCGGCGCTCGGGCTCGGAGATGACGACGTTGCGCGCGGCCCCGAGCTGGATCTTCTCGAGCGCGTCGCCCAGGTCGCGCTGGGTGACCGCGTCGCGCCCCTGCCGGGCGGTCAGCAGCGCCGCCTCGTTCACCAGGTTCGCCAGCTCGGCCCCCGTCATCCCCGGCGTGGACGAGGCCACCTCCTCGAGGCTGACCCCGGGCGCCAGCGGCACGTGGCGCGCGTGCACCTTCAGGATCTCGGTGCGACCCTTCTGGTCGGGTGCGTTCACCGTGATCGTCCGGTCGAAGCGGCCCGGGCGAAGGAGCGCCGGGTCGAGCACGTCGGGACGGTTCGTGGCGGCGAGGACGACGACCCCCTCGCTTCCCGAGAAGCCGTCCATCTCGGTGAGGATCTGGTTCAGCGTCTGCTCGCGCTCGTCGTGCCCGCCGATCGAACGGGCGCCGGCCCGCGTGCGGCCGATGGTGTCGATCTCGTCGATGAAGATGATCGAGGGGGCCACCTTCCGGGCCTCGGCGAACAGCTCGCGCACGCGGCTGGCCCCGACGCCGACGATCATCTCGATGAACTCCGACGCGCTGGCGCTGAAGAACGGCACCTTCGCCTCGCCCGCCGTCGCGCGCGCGAGCAGCGTCTTCCCCGTGCCCGGCGCCCCCGAGAGCAGCACTCCCTTCGGCGCGCGGGCGCCGACCCGCCGGTACTTCCCGGGGTCGCGCAGGAAGTCCACGACCTCGTTGATCTCCGCCTCGACCTCGTCGATCCCCGCCACGTCGTCGAAGGTGACGCGGACGCTCTCGGGGTCCACCGGCTTGCGCGCGCGGCCGCCACCGAGCAGCCCCCCGCCCATCGCCGCCCGCTGCCGCCGGAACATCCAGACGTAGAAGGCCACCAGCAGCAGGATCGGCAGCATCGAGATCAGCAGGTTCGCCAGCGCCCCCCGGTGCTCGACCAGCGGCGTGGCCCGCACGCTGGCGCCGCCCGCCGCCAGCTCGGTCAGCAGGTCGTCGGCCGCGAAGGTCGGCCGCTCGGTCGTGAACTGGTGGTAGGTCGCGTTCTGCTGGTCGGGCAGCGCCACCGGCTCCTTCAGCTGCCCCTCGATCGTGTCGCCGCGCGCGAAGATCTCCTTGACGTTCTTCCTCGCGACCTGCGCCTTGAACCCGGTGTAGGAGATCGCCTGCGGGCCGCTCATCCGGTCCTGCACGGTGAGCAGGCCGAACAGGATCAGGTAGCCGACGAAGAACGTGGCCATCCAGGTCCAGCGCCTGCGCGGAAGCTGCGGCGGCTCCCCCTTCGGCAGCCCCTCGGTGCGCCACGGCTTGGTGGGCGGCTGCTCGGGCTGGCGGCCCGGCTGCGGACTGGCAGCTTGCTTCTGGGGTTCCGGCTGGGGTTGCGGCTGCGGCTCGGTCATGAGGATCCTCTCGGCGGAGTGCCGACTGGCGGCCCTGGCAGGCCCGCTCGCCACCGGCGAATCGCTTCGGTGTGCTTCGGGTAGTGCGCGTAGGTGTCGGCGCGGAGGCGGCGGCGGAATCGCGTGTCGCTTGCCAGTTCCTCCTCCGGCACCTGGCCGAGGAAGGCCACGAGGCGGCGGTGGGTCTCGCCGAGCTCTCGCAACACCTCCGCAACCGGCAGGGTCCTCTTCGCGGTGGTCATCTTCGCGTTGAACGCGTCGATGCCGCCGTGCAGCACCGAGTATCGCGGCGGACGCTTCCCTTCCAGGATCACCGGCAGGTACTTCAGCGCCTCGTCCTCCCACGTCGTCACGTGGGCCGCGATGTCCTTCACCGACCAGGCGCGGGTCACGCCCGCCACCACGAGCTGCTCGTCACTGAGCCCGGCAAACGAGTCCGTGAAGTCGCGCCAGGCGGCGTCGAGCCGCGCCAGCAGCCGCCCTCGATCCATGCGGTCCTCCGGGAAAGCCTCCCTGAATTGTAAGCGTTCGGGACGAATTTCAGTTTCTGCCACCGACGAGTCTAGGGTGGCAGAAACCGAAATTCGTCCCGAACGCTTTTCTCCCGCCGCGGGCGGTCGCAGCAGGCGCCCGGCAGGCACGACCTCCGGCGCGGTGCGGCGCTCAGCGCATGGAGCCCATCCTCTCAACGAATGGCTCCTCGACAAACCCGGTGCGGTTCACCGGATTCGTCGATACCCGGCGGACGCTCCAGTAGGACCTGCTCTTCTCGGTCAGCGGCCCGCTCCTCGGTCCGCCTCGTGTACGACCCTCCCCCCCACGATGGTGAGGACCGAACGGATCTCCTTGATTCGCTCCTCGTCGCAGGTCAGGTAGTCGTCCGACAGGATGGCGAGGTCGCCCAGTTTGCCGACTTCGATGGAGCCCTTACTCTTCTCGTCGAAGCTCAACCATGCCGCATCGATTGTCGTCATTCGGAGCGCGTCCTCGCGCGACACGCGTTGCTCAGGCCCAATCACCTGACCGCTGTCGGTCCTGCGCGCCACCGCCGTGTACATCGCTATGAACGGATCGTACGGGTTGAGCGATCGCACTGGGTCGAATCCCTGCATGTGGTCGGAATTCAGGGCGATCTTCACTCCGGCGTGTCGCCACACCTGCAAGCCGATAAACGCCTTGACGCGGTCGGGGCCCAGAGCCTTAACCAAACTATCACCATCTTTGTAAAGCCAAGCCGGCTGTGTATCAACGGCGACCCCCAGGCGGGCGGCCCGTTCCGCTGCCTCCGCATTCGGGAAGTACGCGTGAATAAGGTTGTAGCGCCGGTCCCGGATCGGGCTATCCGCGTTAGCTGCCTCGACCGCGTCCAGAACGGCATCCACACCTCCATCGCCCGTCACATGCGACGCCATCTGCCATCCAAGACGGTGCCCCGTACGTATCATGTTCTTCAGCACTTCCGCTGTGATTCCCGGTCGAAATGAACCACGATAGCCGGCGGTGGTGATCCGGTCAATCCAAAAGAACTCCTGGGGTACGGCTCGCGCATGTAAGAAGTGCCGTACATCGTACCGCCGTCAACCCCTACCTTCAGAGGCCCCACGCGGACCCAGTCATCTCCATCCCTGAAAGAGAACGGCAAGGCGCGTATGACGCGTTCAGTATCCTCGACGGTTCCGTTCGAGTTGATCCGGATCGTCACCGTCGCCCGAACCGGAAGCCGCCCCTCCGACTTCAGCTGCTGATAGTCGGCGTAACCCTGGGGCCCGCTGCTGCGCTCCGTGATGCTGGTGATGCCAACCTCGTTGTAGCGACCCATCAGGGTCGCCAGACTCCGAAGGTAATCGGCTCGGGACACTTCTACTGAGGGGAGAGCTTTCTCCAGCAGCACCGCGCTGTTCTCTATGACTCCGGTCGGCTCTCCGTCGACTCCCAGGTGGATCTTGCCACCCTTCGGTGCGCGGGTGTTGCGTGTCAGACCGGAAGCCTTGACAGCAGCCGAGTTGAGCACCTGAGTATCGGTGAGCTCGCCGTACCGCCAGGTGTAGACCGTCGGGTGGGCCGGCGCGGCGGCATCGAGGTCCGCTCGGGTTGGGATCCGGCCCTCGCGGATTCTCGTGACGTCAACACGCGGAATTTGAATCCAGTTTCCCGCCGGCGTCTCTCTCGCCCGCGCGCGGACCCACTCCTGGATCTCTCCGATGGAATGAAGTTGCACGTACTTTTGCGTGACCTCCCCACGGGCGGCGCCTGTGGCGTGGACGTGGGTCTCGATCAGGCCAGGAACTACAGTCTTCCCTTGGGCATCGATTACTCGGGTATTCGGGCCGACAAGTCTCTGGACGGCATCATCGGTGCCGACCGCCGTGAATACACCGTCGCGGACGGCCACCGCCTCGGCACGAGAGAACTCCGAATCAACGGTCAGAACCTTGGCGTTCCGGACAATGAGGTCCGCAGATTCCTCGGACTGCCTCGCCGGTCCCGTGCATGCCGCGCAAAGCGTCGCAACGACCATACCGACCGCCCATTGTGGTTGCATCTGCGTCCACCTCTTCTTGAAAGAAACGTGACCCGACCATCGTCGCTTGCTACCGTCATCGAGACTTGGCAATCACGTGCTGGGCGCAACGGGCCTGAAATCCGACGCATCCTCCGCTTCGACCATTGTTATGGCTCTCGGCGCGCAGATATCGACACAGGTGGAGCAACCTTGGCAGAGCTGGGAGTTGATAATGGCGCCGCCATTCTCGAGAGTGATGGCATCGCAGTGGCCGATTTCGAGACACGCCCCACACGATGAACACTTCAGCGCGTCAACGCGAGCATAGCCGGGCTGCACGGTGAGTTCCGCGGCCGACTTGATTTCTTGAAGGAGCAGATCCCGGAAATCCTGCAGCCTCTCAAAACCCATCGTTCTCATATACTGCTTGAGGGCCCTCATCCAGCCCTCCAAAAAGCAGAACCCGGCAAGCATCGTGTGTGTGCAGATCCCCACTGAGTCGGCGCCGCACATCATCATCTCCACCGCGTCCTCCATGGACGCTATCCCCCCGGTCCCGTTGATGTGCGGTCCTGGCCCAACGAGTCTACGGATCTCAAAGACGTCCCTGAGTGCGAGGGGCTTGATCCAAGGGCCGGAAAGGCACCCCATGGTGTTCCCTTGCTGGAGGCGGTATATCGACTTTCGGTGATCCCAGATATCGATGGGGGGGATCCCGAGCCGATTCGCCACGCTGCAGACCGCGGAGGCGCCGGCTTCGAGCGCTGCGCGGGACACCTCGGCGATCCGCCCGCCCTCAGGGGTGATCTTGGCGATGATCGGGAGTGTGCTTGCCTCTCGGGTCTTTTGCACGACTAGGCGGACAGAGTCCTCATCCTGCCCCATCGTTGCTCCTCCGGAGCCAGGCCGCCCCTGTCCACCGCCGGTCGTACTCCGATCGACATTGAAGGACATGTTCGGACAGCAGAGATTGAGTTCGAGGATGTGAGCGCCAGCCGCTTCAAACCGACGGGCAGCATCCTGCCAGCCTTCAACGCCGCCCGTGACGGACGAGTAATTGGCAATGATCACGAGGTCCCTGGTTCTCTTCCTTGCAGCATCCACCAGGCGGAGCCCACTCTCCATGTCGAGCCGATATTCAGCCGTGAAAGTGTGGAGCTTCTGCTTCTTCAGCCATCGATATCGGGGTTGGGAGTTCAGGTACGGGGCTGGGTTGAACGTGTGTTTGAGCGAGGCGGCGCCCCATCCGCATCTTTCGGCGAGTTCGAGTTGCTCTACCCGTTTGGCCGTCGGTCCCGACGCGACGACGAAGGGGTTCCGGAGTTCGACGCTACCTATCTTCACGGGCAACAAGAACACGGCTTCTGTCGTCATCGCTCCTCCCACTAAGCCCCTCTCGCAGCCACTGACTCTTGATCGTGGGCGGCTGCGCGTCGCGCACCTTCTCAAAGACCCAATGTTCTTCCTGGCTCACGCAGGTCCTGCCCGGGGGAGAGACACAGGGCGGCGGAATCGCGGTCCACGTAGAGGGTGGCCGCAGAGTGGTCCCGCATGGCAGTGGCGGGGCAGTCGACGGTTACGGGTCCCCTCAGGGTGTCCCTCACGGCGACGGCCTTGGTGGGCCCGG
This sequence comes from uncultured Acidobacteriota bacterium, assembly GCA_963813585.1. Taxonomy (GTDB): domain Bacteria; phylum Acidobacteriota; class Vicinamibacteria; order Vicinamibacterales; family Fen-181; genus JARKSS01. Next base: position 2,549,547 of record CAWEZL010000001.1, on the reverse strand, counting down.
GAACCATGCAGTAGATGTTGCCGCCCCCAGTAACGCGGGAACCGTCAGCGTCAGGGCGTGGGCAGGGACGTCCATAAGGGTCGAGAAACAGCCATCGTGGACCTGCTGCTCTCTCGACTCCCGGGTCAGTTCCACCAGCTTCACCATCCTCGGGTCTTCGAAGTCCGCCGGCGGATCGTTGAACGCCAAGTGCCCGTTCTCGCCGATGCCGGCACAGACGATGTCGATCGGCCCACTCTTGAGTAGCCCGGTGTATCCGGGACTCCTCTTCGGGGTCCGTCGGCCAGACCGTTCAGGGCGTGAAAGACCCGGCGGAACCCTCCGGCTGAAGAGACAGTCCACCAAGTACTTCGAGAAGCTCTGGGGGTGCTCGCGGCCCAAGCCCACGTACTCGTCCATGTGAAATGCCTCCACCCTGGACCAGTCGATGTCGGCTGTCGCGGCCAACTCGGCCAGGAACTCGTTCTGTGAAGGGGCCGACGCGAAGACAACCCGCACCGTCGCCTGCGTGGAGAGCAGTTCCCTCATCCGCGCAGCCATGTCTTGCGCCGCCGCCGTACCCAGGGCCACACGGTTATTGTGAATCTCCACCATCAGTCGGTCGGTCCGGAACCGCACCACCGACTCGGGGCGTGCCTCTGAGAATCCGCATCGGTCGCTTCCTTTCCAGATGCTGTCTGGTCGCTTGGCCAATGCTGGCAAGTCCCGGGGTATCCAAGGCATGGACGTGGCCCGCCCAGCTTCGGTCACACAGGTACGTGTTTCCGGTCCGCCGGCACGCCCTCCCATACGAAACAACTCGTTGGGCATAGGTCGAAACAGGTGCGGCAGCCCGTGCAGCTGTACGGGTCAACGATTGCCACCAGGTTGTTCTTATTGTTGTTGTGCTTGAGGCCGTCTTTGGCCTCCACCATCGTGATGGCGTAACAGTGCCCAATTACCGCGCACAGCTTGCAGCCGGTGCGGCCCGACGGTTCCGCGCGGGCGACGGCCTGCGTGATGTGCACCTGGTCCGCGTCACGCACTTCCTTGCGGGCGAGGTCGCGCAGGCTTGTCCAGTCAACCACGGCGCGCCTCCATCCACTCTTTCAAGTGCTTCAGTTCTCTGCCGAGATAATCGTAGCCACGTAGCATGGTCTCCGTGCAGACTCCTATCATGTCCGCGCCCATCTGAGTCATCTGCACATAGTCCTTCCACGCCTTCATGCCGCCGTAGCCGACGATGTAGCAGCGGCGCCCGAGCTTCTCTTCCAGACCATGCGCCACCACGGCCGAGCGAATCGCATAGACGTCCTTCAGGGCGAGAGGCTTGAGCCAGGGCCCTGAAAGGCACGAAATGGAAGGCTCGTCCTGAAGGTCGTATGGCCCCTTGGCGGGATGGTCCACGTCGAATGGGGCCACGCCAAGGCGGTTGCCCACGCTTGCGACAAAGTCCGCTCCTGCCTCGAAGCACAGAACCCCGAGCCTGCCCAGGTTTCCCCACTCGGGAGAGAGCTTCACGCTCAAGGGAATCCCCGTCGCCCTTCGCACCTCGCGCACGATCTCCGCGACTGTCCCCGGCGTCTCGCACATGCTCGCGCCAGTCCGCTGAGCAACGTGGTGGTCGGTCACCTCCTTGTTGAAGGACATGTTCGGACAGCACATGTTCAGTTCGATCCCGTGGATGCCGGCTGCCTCGAAGCGCTTCGACATGCTCACCCAGCCGGGGACTCCCTTGTCGCCGCAGTAGGTGACGTTCGCGAAGTACTTCGTAGTCCGGGTGTTCTTGCGCGCGTACTCCGCAAGTCGCAGGGCTTCCTCGATCGTGATGCGCTTCTCCGCCGTAAAACTATGGAGCTGCTCCTTCTTCCACCACCTGTAACGAGGCTCCCGCGAGATGTACGGTTCCGGGTCGAAGGAGAGCTTGAGGCATGCAGCGCCCCACCCGGCCTCGTCGATGGCCTTGATCATGCCCTCCGTCTTCACGGTCGGTCCTGATCCCACGATGCACGGGTTATGGAATTGCAGCCCCGCCGCCTCGAAGGGGAGGTACGTGTGCTTCGAGCTGTTCTGGCCGGATACTAGCTTGGACACTCATGGATACACCCACTCACTCGCACCCGTCTGTCTGCATTCACCGAACGACTCTCGCCGTACCCCCCTTCATCACCTTTTCAACTTCCTTCCGGCTGGCAGTCGTCGTGTCGCCCGAGGTGTGGTCATGGCGAGCGCACCGTGTGCGGCACCGCAATTCACCGCATCGACAGGAGAATTCCCTTCCATGAGCCCGTAGATGAGGCCTGAAGCGAAACTGTCGCCGCCTCCGACGCGATCATAGATTTCCAGGTTCTCCCGAAGAGGAGCGTCGTAGAAATCTCCATCGATGTAGAGAACCGCCCAGTCATTTGCGGAAGCCGTCTTCGCGTTGCGGAGGGTGGTGGCCACGGCCTTGAAGTTCGGATACACTCGCAGCGCCTCCCGCTGATCATTCTCTTGAAGCCGGACGGATCGAGATTCGAGCATCCCTCATCCAGGCCCTCGACCTCGAACCCCAGGGCGGCAGTGAAATCCTCCTCGTTTCCGATCATCACATCCACGTACTGGGCGATACCTCTCGTTGACCTCCCTCGCCCGCGCCGGGCCACCGATGTCATTCCAGAGAGGAAGGACGGAAGTTCAAGTCGTACGACACCACCGTGCCGTGCTTCTTCGCTACCTTGACGGCTTCTATGATCACGTCGCGTGTCGTCTCCGAGAGTCCGGCATAGATGCCCACCGCAGTGAAACCACCTGATACCGTCTCTGCCGAAGATCTCTCCCAGTCGATGTCACCCGTTTTCATCTGCGATGCCGCCGACAGGCCGCGGTCCGAGCAGCCGACGGCCGCCCGGACGCCGAAGCCCCGTTCGGTGAAGTTCAGCCCCACGCGCACCTTTCGGCCGATCCCGTCGAATGGAACCCATTTCACGTATTCCATGCTGACCCCGCCCTGGAGAATTAGATCCTCGAGCAGGCGGCCAATCGGATTGTCCGCAATCGACGTCACGACGGCGGCAGTCTTGCCAAAGCATCGCCGCAACCCACGCGCGACGTTGTACCTCTCCGCCCCCCTCCCACGCTCTGAAGGTCCGCGTCGTATCGATCCGGTCATCGCCCGGGTCGAGGCGAATCATGACTTCGCCGAGTGACAGAATCTCGTACTTGCACTCGTTCTTTGGCCTGATCTGGAGCAGCGCCATACTACTTCTCACCTCCGCGGATCTGACGGAGCCAACTCGATGGCCCCTCTCACTCTCTGCGTTATCGCGGCGTAGTCCCGAGTCGAGAGGAGCTCCTTCGTGATCAGATTCGAGCCCATGCCCACGCAGGCCACACCCGCTTGGAACCACGCCTTCAGGCTTTCACTGGTGGGAGGACACGCCACCCGTGGGCATGATCTCAGTCCATGGGCACGGACCCCGCACATTCTTTACGAACCCCGGCCCTCCGACTTCGGCACCAGGGAAGATCTTGCATATCTCGACGCCCAGTCGATGCGCTTTGTGGATCTCCGTGACCGTGCCGCATCCCGGGCTGTATGGGATCTTCCTGCTGTTGCACAGATACGCTGTGTCCTCGTCAAGCAGCGGCCCAACGACAAAAGAGGCGCCGGCCCCGATGTACATCGCAGCCGTCGGCGCGTCCCACGATCGACCCCACGCCCAACGCTATGTCGCGTCGTTCTTTGGCGCAGAACTCCTCGAGTTTCGTAAACACGTCGATGGCGCGGTCGCCCCGGTTGGTGAATTCCACCACTCGCGCCCCGCCGTCGGCACAGGCGCACGCCACCTCCCTCGCGACTTCGAAGTCGGAGTTGTAGAAGACCGGGATTACTCCGATCTCTTTCATCAGCAACAACGTCTCAAGTCTTCTGTAACGAGCCATCGACACTCCTTGAAAATAGCATCCATAGACCCCGTTGCGGCCGCCGCGGCCTGCATGGATGCGGCGTTATCCACCCACTACAGCGTCACGGCATACTTCGGTCGCCCGTGGGTCAGCGCTTCAACGATGTTCTGGGCCGCCTTCATCTTCAACTCCACCATCGCTTCTTCAGAGTACCAGCCGGCGTGGTCAGTCATCGTGACGTTATCCAGGGTGCGCAGCTCACTTCCTTCCTCGAGCGGTTCCGCGGCGAACACGTCGATACCGGCACACGCGATCTGTCCGCACTTCAACGCCGCGACGAGCGCCTGTTGATCAATCAGAGGGCCACGGGACGTGTTGACCATGATTGCCGTCGTCTTCATCATGCCGAATTCCCTGGCCCCGATCATCCCCCTTGTGGAAGGCAGAAGGGGTGCATGGACGGAGATGAAGTCGCTTTCGCGCAGCAGTCTCTCCAGATCGTACGGATTGCGCTCCGGCCATCGCAACGACATCTTCCGCCACGAACGGGTCGGCGACCAGGACTCGGCCTGAGATTGAATCCGCCCAGCTTCCGGTGGAAGATGCGGGCGATGGCCCCGTACCCGATAAATCCGAATGTCTTGCCGCTCACCCGATGAACAGGCTGCAACCCGGTCAAGTTCCAGTCCCCTCTTCGCACCAGGCGGTCCTTACGGGCAATCTTGCGGACGCAGTCCATCAAGAGCGCGAAAGCATGGTCTGAGACGTCTTCGCCGCAGTAATCCGGCACATTGGCGAGAACAAATGCCTCGCTCCTTGAGTGCAGCGATGTCGACATTGTCGTACCCGACACCGTAGCGAGAGACGCACTTGCACCTGCGCATCGCTGAGACAACCTTCGCTGTGATGGGCGCGAGATTCACAACGAGTCCGTCGACGTCTCCGACGATCGAGGCAATGGTTCCCTCATCCTCACTTCGCTCGATGATCACCTCCGCGTCGATCCTCTGCAGCACCGCCCGCTCTTGGTCGTGCGCCGGATACCGGCTATCACATATCAACACTCTGTACCGTGACATGAGACATTCCCCCTTTCTCGTGGCCCTCCCCGGTAATCCCTAAATGTTCTGACACAGGTAGGCGCCGTCGATGGGAAGAGTGACGCCGGACACAAACTTAGCGCCTTCGCTCGCGAGGTAGATGGCTCCGCCGATCAGATCGTCCGGTTCTCCAAAGCGGCCCATCGGCGTATGCGCGATGACATCTCGGCCCCGCTGCGTCATCGTTCCGTCTTCGTTGAGCAAGAGACGCCTGTTCTGCTCGGCGACGAAGAAGCCGGGCGCCAGCGCATTCACACGTATGCCGTATGGAGCCAGTTCCTTCGCGTGCGCCATGGTCTGGTTCATGACCGCGGCCTTGGCCGCCGAATACCCCCACACCCCGGAGAGCGGGACGAAGGCCGCCATGGATGCCATGTTGATGACGCTGCCGCGGATGCGATTCTCGATCCAGTACTTCGCGACATGCTTGGTTGGAAGAATGCAGCCGGCGAGCAGATTGAGCTTCAGCACGAATTCCAGATCTTCGAGGCTCGCTTCGGTGAGCGCCGTTTTGCCCCGGGTCCCGCCCGCTCCGTTGAGCAGGATGTCGATCCTGCCAAACCGGCCGACCGACTTCTGGAGGCCGCCCTCAATCGATTCCTCATCCATCAGATCAACACAGAATCCGGCCGCCTGCAGCGGATCCCCGCAGGCGTCGCAGATCTCCGCACCTTCGCGTCGAGGACACCCGGCCTGATGTCCCAGAGGACGACGTTCGCGCCTGCCTGCGCGAAGCCGCTCGCCATGGCGCTGCACAGTGTTCCCGCGCCACCCGTTATTACGGCAGTCCTGCCCTTCAAGCCAAACTTCGTCTCGAGGATTGAAGACAGTCCCGTCAAGGCATTCTTGGGCATTCTCCCTCCACCGCCCGCGCCCCGGTCGTCCCCGCGCCAGACACGCCGCTCTCACTGCGGCTGCTGACCGCGGCGTTCCCCGCTAGATAGGGACGGCCGACGTCCTCTCCATCGAGATGTTCCCGTTCGGGCAGCGCCAGACGCACATGCCGCACCCAACGCACTTGTCCGGATCGAACTCGACGAAGACTCCATCCGTGTGATATGCGAACATCTTGCAAATGTCATGGCAGATTATGCAGCCCTCGCCGCAGCCGCAGCGATAACAGCGCGACGCTTCCTCCCGCGCCTGCTTGTCGGATAGTGTGCCCACAGTCGGTTCGAACGTAAGGCGTCGCGCGTCTGGATCTGATACCAGCACTGGTACGCGCCACTTCCTGCCGCCCCCGCCGGTGCGGGCAAGCACCGATTCAACGTCCACCTGCTGCGTCTCAGACAGAGGCTTGATCGTGGCTTCTGATCCTGCGAGCGCTTTGTCTATCGCTGCGGCGCCGTTCCTGCCTGATGCAATCGCCTCGATGACCGTGCTGGCGCCAAGAACCGCGTCACCTCCCGCGTACACTTCTGGACTATTCGTTCTCTGCTGCTGGTCGATGGCAATCGTGCCCCAGTTCGTCGTCAAAACGCCCTTCTCCGCTCCGACATCCACGGCTTGGCCGGTCGCCCAGATGACCGTGTCGATGCTCAACTCGAATTGTGCCCCGTCAACCGGTTCCGGTCTTCTCCTGGCTGAGTCATCTTCCCGGCCGAGCACGTGGTTGACCATGGTTATCGCTGGCGACTCTCCCGCCTCGATCCGCAATCTCCTTTGGGGCAACCAGGTACATGACTTTGACGCCTTCCTCCTTCGGCTTCGGCGAGTTCTTCCTTGGAGGCCGGCATCTCATCCCTGGTCCGCCGATAAAGGATGTACACCTCTTCAGCACCAAGCCGGATTGCGCAGCGAGCCGAGTCGAGCGCGGTGAAGCCGCCGCCAATGACCGCGACGCGCCGGCCAACGCTCGCTTTTCCCTCGGCCACGGCTTTCAGAAAATCCAGCGCCGGGATGGAGCCATCGGCGTCCGCTCCGGTGATTTGGCCTCGCTCGCCTCTCGATGCCCCGATTGCGAGGTAGACCGCCTCGTACTGGCGTTTCAGGTCTTGGAGCTTCACATCGGTCCCCAGGACCTGGGCGAATCTGAACTTCACGCCCAGCGACTTCACCAGCTCGATCTCATCGTCGAGTATCGCCCGCGGAAATCGGAAGGCTGGGAGCGCATACCGAAGCATCCCGCCCGCTTGTCGTTCCCTTTCGTAGATGGTCACGGCGTAGCCCGCCTTCGCCAGGAGCGTGGCCGCCGTAAGGCCGGCAGGACCAGAGCCAACTACCGCCACCGCCTTTCCGTTCGTCGTCCGCACCTTGCGTCTCACGCTCCATCGGCCCTTCTTGCCTCTCTCGATGAGAAACCGCTTCAGATCTCGGATGCGCAGAGCCTCATCCTTCTCCCCCCTCGTACAGACCTCTTCGCAGGGGTGATTGCACACCCAAGCACAAAGGGACATCAGCGGCGTCGAAGACGTGAGAATATCGAACGCCTCGCGGAACTCGCCTTCGGCGATCTGGATATGTACGCTGGGCAGGGACCGAAGCCGGACAAGCGTGGACGCAGGGAGCGGAAAGCCTGTTGTCGAGGAGCCTCGCGTGCCCCGGATACAGGGTGACATCCGGTGCGGCCTTGATGTGGGGAGGGATTGTGTTGCGTAAGCGCCTCGGTCGACGCGTACTCGTGCTTCTTCATCCATCGTTTTAGCTCGATGACCAACTCGGGCAGAAAGCCGTATCCAGATATCAGGGTCTCGGCACAGATGCCAACGAGGTTGGCCCCGCACAGGAACATCTCTGCCGCGCTCCTCCAGTCCCTCACGCCCCCAACGCCAGTAATCTTGACCCCGGGGCCGTTGAGCTTGCGAATCTGGTACACGTCGCGCAGACCAAGTGGATGCACCCAGGAGCTGCACATGCACTGCATGGAGATTCGTCCTGCAGCGCAATCGGTGAACGCGTGGGGTGCTCGAGATCAATATGGTGAATCGCCAGGCGGTTCGCGGTTCCGCCAACTGCCGCAGCGCCCGCTTCGTAGCATGCCTGGGCGACGTGCGCGACGCGTCCCCCTTCGGGGGTCAGCTTCACAAAGAGGGGCACCGTCGTCTCAGCAACGATTGCGGACACAATCGCCTTGACCTGGTCCAGCTGCTGCCCCAGGCTCGCACCGGTCTTCGGTCCCCCCCTAGAGCCGACCTCGGATAGCTCAACGTTGTATGACATGTTGGGGCAACACATGTTGATTTCGTTGACATGAATCCCCGCGTTCTCAAATCCCTTCGCCATCCTCACCCAACCCTCGACGCCCCTGTCGCCGGCATAAGTGAAGTTGGAAAAGAGAACGATCTCCCGATGCCCTCTTGCGACCCGCTTCGATTAGCCTGAGCGTGTCTTCGAACACCATGCGCTTTTCGGTGGTGAAGGACAACATGCCGTCCTTCTCCCAGTATCCGTAACGCGGGTGCCGGTTGATGTAAGGCGGAGGATCGAACGTGAGCTTGAGACTGGCGCCCCCCCACCCTGTCTCCTGGATCCGCACGAGCTGTTCCACAGTCATCGTCGTCGGGCCGGAGGCCACGTAGAACGGGTTGCGGAACCTCACTCCGGCAACCTCCGTCGGCAGGAGGATGTCTTTCTCCTTGAACCTCATACGGGTGCCTCAGTCCTTCCGTCCAGCATCTTGCCCGGACCCTGAGTCGATACTGCCGATTCGAGCGGTATACACTACTCGCCGCAACCTGGGTGCTACATCCAGCTCCCCGTAATCGTCCTGCCGCCCCTGTGCGACTCATAGAACGCCTTCACGAGTTCGAGACACGCCAGGCCGGCCCTTGCGCTGACGCCGTAGATCGGCTCCTGGTTCCGCATCACGCAGTCAACGAAGTAGCCCATCTCGTTGATGTACCCCAGGCCGTAGAATTCGTCGACCGCGGGTCTCGTCCAACCCAAGTTGTGGTCCGTCTTCTCGATGGAGTACAAGATCCCCTTGCGCGAATAGCATTGGATATTGGACCCGAAGGTGAGGTCACCCTTTAGGACTCCCTCTGAACCGTAGATTTCGACCTTGTCGTCCATCCCACCGACCGTGATGTAGTTTCCTTCCACGAAACCGAACTCACCATTCTGAAACCGCATCATACCCATGCCAAAGTCTTCGCCCTCGAAATCGGTGTGAACGAAGTTGGCGTCCAAGCCGCCCGTCATCTTGCCCGTCACCTCGACCACAGGATTTTCTCCCCGGCCAAGCAGGTGCAGCAGATACCCGATGGGGTGAACCGCGAGATGTATGAAGCTGCCGCCGCCGCACGTCCTCAGAGTCTTGGCGAACGGTGAGTGGGAACCGTTATGGGTCTCTTTGGCCTTCGCGTACAAGATCCGTCCGATTCCACCCTCGGCGACAAGTGCATCCATCCGCATCACCGTTGGTGCAAAACACCAGTCTTCTGCATAGAACAGTTTCGTCCCGTTCTTCGCACAGGCGGCGACCATCTCCCTGCCTGCCTCAACCGTCGTCGCCAGCGGCTTCTCGCATACAACATCGAGTCCGGCGTTGGACGCGGCGACTACCACGTCGCGGTGCAGAAAGTTGGGGACACAGACCGAGACGAGATCCGGCGCCTCCTTCTCGAACATCTCCTGGTAGTCACGATATGTTCTCGGAATCTCCCACTTCGTCGAGATGGCCTCCAGGTTGTCGATGGCGGCGATCCCTACGATATCCACGTCTCTGTTCCGTCTGTATGCGTCGCAGTGAAAGTCCGCTGCGAACTTCGACCCGACAATAGCCACGCGGCATTTCGCCATCGATAGGTCCTTCCCTTTGGCTAGCGCTCACTCAACACGGTCTCAGCGGACAACTTGACCGGCTTCATGTTTCGCTCACGGCCGTCGCTTCTGCAACCGTAGCCGCGTCTGACCCGGGCCGTGACCTCTTGCGCGGGATCAGGGCAACCGCAGTGGCTCCCGCCACAGCCAGTACGAGCAGGACGAGGAAGCCATTGCCGTAGCTCCCGGTTTGATCCCGAATGACGGCGACAGCCATCGGTGCGAGCGCCTCCGCCGCACCGTCTGCCGTTAGCACTACTCCCATTACCCGTCCGAGGACCGACACGCCAAACAGCTCCGCAGCCATCAATGGGATAATCATGTAGTCGCCGCCGAGCCCAATTCCGAAGACCACGGCGAACACGTACAGGGCGACTGTTGATTGGGCCAAGAATAGCAACACAACCGAGGTCGCGACGATTGTATAGATGAGCAGCATCACGTATTTCTTCGGCCATCGATCGGCGAGCCACCCCACGAGCAAGCGGCCGGCGAGGCTGCAGCCGAGGACCAATGAAAGCACTGGCCGATCTGGTCCTGCGCATAGCGTGGATCTAGGCTCAGATACAGCTTGAGGTTCTGCATCATCCCGCCAACCGCGCCTATCGAACACATGCTCGCTACGAGAAGCAGGTAGAACGATCCTCTTCTCAGGATTCCGCATCAACCGAGGGAGGGTAGCCGGCGCGGGTTCCACTACGGCCTGCCGCGCCCCGAGAGGATTCGAGCCGTCCGGGGCGGCAGGCACCGGGGCGTCCTTGACAAACGACGCGAGCGGCATCGCTATCGCTATAATACAGGACCCCCAGCACTTGCAGCGCCGGCTGCCAGCCAAGGTTCTCACGAGGACCACCGCGACCAGAGGCACGACCGCGCCCCCGATTCCAATGCCAAGGTATGCAAGTCCCATGGCTTTCCCACGCGAACTATTAAACCAACGTGAGAGCAGGACCTGATTCGGTAACGGTCCTCCGCACACGTAACCGAGTGCGTTAGAACAGATAGAAGAAGAAATAGAATCCGGCCAAGGAGGAGATAAAGCCAAGGCCTATCAGCGCGAGCCCCGCCATGGCGATGCCAACCAGCATCAACCTGCGTGGCCCGAATCGGTCAACGAGCCAGCCCGCCATGAACCCGAAGACAGGTCCCACGATCAGCTTGCTGTAGGCGTTACCCGACGTCCGGCCTGTGCTGGCGTCCATCCGAAGTCACGGACCATGAAGTCGTAGAAGAACGGGAGGCCGTACAAGGCCAGCCCAACAATCGAGCGCCGCGAATGCGGTGAGGCCGACCTGCACCTGACCGCGCGCACTGAAGATGAAGTCATGACGGCCAGGCCTGTTCCATACGGCCGACGCAGAGCGCGCGACGAGGACGACACAGCCAGCGGCGTCTGTCGTTCGCCTGCTGTGGGGCTCCCACGTTCGGCACGGAAGACTGCAGATGCCCAGGGACTCCCGTGGCGGAACACGCCACTGGAGTCGAGTGCCCGTAGGTTCTTCGGCCCTTCGCCCAAGCGAAGGCAATCCGCCGAGGCGCGCCGGCCTCATCACTGAGACCGGCGCGGCAGAGCGCTGAGAGCTAGCCAAAGAGAACAGTCATTGAGGGCTAGACGAGCGGACTAGAAGTCGAGTCGAGCTGACACTCTGAAGACGCGGCCCCCTGGAATCGGTCCCGGCTTCTGCCAATCAGGGCCGATGACAGTGTTCACGGCCAACCCACCCGCGCTGTTCGTAACGTTCATCACATCCAGACCGCCGGTGATGCGGAGCGTGGCTCAACCGGAACACTTTCGACACCCGGAGATCAAGCTTGTGGACATACCCAGCGAACGCCGAGTTCGGCTCGACGATGGTCAACCTAACCGTGCTCGTGCTCAGTGGGCGATTGAGCCCGATGATTTCGCTTCGACTGAAGGTCCGCGTGCCATTCAGCGCCGGTCCGGGAATGCCCTGATAGCCCCGCTCAGCTGAATGCCCAACGGCAGCGGGTAGACCCCCAAGAGCTTGATAGTCGTTCTAAACGGGGGGGTGCTCTTGCAGTAGACCTGCTGGGGCGAGTCGACAACATAGCAGGAGGCCGTCGAATCTTCTCGCTCGAAAAGCCACCGTCCAGCTGCAGGCCGGCGCGCAACCGCGCCGTTACGCTGACCTCGATTCCGTTATAGACGCGCTCCTCTTCGCCGAAGTTCTTCGACTTCGTGACGAAGTCCTGGACCTGACCGACCTTCGCGGGCAGGATAAGAAATCGTAGAAGCCGCTAAGGAGTTGACCACCCCCCATCGGGCAAACGCGAGTCAAGCGGCGTTCTGACGCTGAACGGCGAGTAGTCGCCGGGTGTCACCATCAGGTTGTCAGTGACCGTCTGGTTGCGCCACCACCGCCGATAGTAGCCCACCGATACGCCCAACCCGTCCGCGAGGTGATGCTGAACACCGGCCGACACCTTCCAGTTGTACCGCCAGTAGCGAAACCGCGTCCACAACGGGGTCGAACTGAGTGATATTGCGCGACACGGACCCGAAGTTCAGATTCGCAAGTCTCCCGCACTCAACGTTCGCCTGGAAGTTGCGCAGGTCGCAATCGGGGATGAAGTTTCCGTTGAGGTCGGTAGCAGTCTCTGGTCGTGTTTGTGACGGCGAGGAGAAGGCCGACGGAGCGCGAGTTCTGCCCTGATTCGAGATTCGCCACGTACCGATTGACCGTGGCCTTCAGTGCTGTCCTGTTGTTGCCGAACGAGTCTGCGAAATGAGATGCCGACTCGAGGACTGAGATCGTGAAAGTGATGAATCTTGTCGGCTGCTTTTGAACGACCTCTCGGGCAGCATGGTATTCGCCGGCAACGTCTGCTCCAAGGCGCCTGTCTTCTGATAGTCGTAGCGCAACCCAAGGTTGAACGTTGCCCGGCTGATGACCCATCGGTCCGAAAGATGGACGGCCCATGAGGTCATTGTGCTTGTTCGGTTCTCTGGGCCCCAGACCTGAAGGCTGACGGGCACCCCGCTCCGGACGCGCACGATATAGTCGCCGACGCGATTGCGCTCTGCCTGGTCCGTGCCCGAGAGCCGGTTGATACCGGCGGTAAACGTGTGGCCACCGGCGATGTACGACGCGGACCCCTTGATCCTCTGGGCCTTGGTGTTGTTGAAGTTCCCGATGAAGGAAGAGCCTCTAAAGAGGTATCCCGTAGCCAGATCCTCCGCGGCGATGGCGTTGAGGTCCGGCGACACGGGTCCGCCCGTGTCGGCGTCATGGGCGGTCCGGCTAAACCACTGCCTGTTGTGGAGAATGGTCGCACCGGCCTCGAGATAGAGGCGGTCGTTCACCGGTGCCTTCCAACCGGCACCCACGAAGTACATCGGACGGTAGTTGCCCTCCAGCGTGGCTTCAGGAGCCACATCCGCCCTGCTCGCGGCCGAACGTCCTCCCCGATTCTGCCACTGCATCGGACCCACGTCCGTGAAGACGCTGATATTGTTGCGCTGTGACGCCTGCCAAGATCACGCGAGCCGAGTAGTTCTGGTTGCGAAGCTGTTCAGCGTCGGTGGGCTCGCTCGTATTGGGCGTGTAGACCCAGTCCAGCGGATCGACGTCTCTGTACTGCCCGGAGCTTGTCTTGTTCCCCATGTTGCGGTACGAGGTCCAGAACCACATTTTGTCCCGCATTAGAGGACCACCAAACACCGGGATTTTAACGTGCGCGGATCGGTTTGAGCGTCTGACTGCCCACTCGACGCGCCTTCATCTCCTCCGTAACATTGTCTGAAGTCATACTCTCATTGGCGAAGTAAGTCGAGAAGCTGGCGCTGAACGTATTCCCGCCGGACCTGGGAATCACGTTAGTAACGAGTCCCCCGGCCTGCTGGTCGGCTCCGCCAGAGCCTTTCCCTACCACGAGCTCCTGGGTCATCCCGGCGTTGAGCATCATGATCGCACCGTCGCCGCTCAACCGGTGGCTGGTGTCGAATCCGTCGAGCTGGATCGAGTGCTCGTTCATTCCATGGAAGGTCAGGTCGGACCATCGATAGTTGTTCGTGGGGGCACCAACAGATTCCGGCAACTGCGAAACGCCCAACAACAGAGTAGTGTCGTATTGTGCCGTTCCACCGGACGGGGACCGCGTCGAGTAGCTCTTTTGGATAGGGTCGTCTGTTTCGCAGTTGTGCGCAGATCGACAGTAGGAGTGCCGCCTGTGACAACGACAGTCTCTTGGAGCGAACCGACCGACATCTCCACGTTCACTGTCGCCGTAAACGCCCCGGCCAGTTGGAGACTCTCGCGCCTTAAGTACTACAAATCCTTCAAGGGCAAAGGTCAGAGAGTAGAGGCCCGGTCGCAGAGAATCGAGTATTGTGTAGCGCCCCTGGCCATCGGTCACCTTCGTCCGGACCTTCTCGATTAGCGCGGGGCTCTCGGCCGACACCATCACGCCGGGCAGCACTCCGCCGGACGTGTCCTTCACGGTACCCGCGAAGCCTGCCTGGCCCGAGGCTGTGGACGGCATGAACAGGCAAGCGAACGCCGAGCAAAACAGCCACCAGGTAGCCGCTCGTCGACCTGGTGCTCGAGGAGAGTCTGTCCCCTCCGGTAGTTCTTGTCCCAGCCGACCATGTGATCGCTCCCCCCGGCGAAGATCACACCAGCTTTGACAAGCGACTGGTAAGGATTGAAATACCGCATCGTCTCCGGTGACACCACCTTCGACATCCCCACCGCGTCGAAGTAATACCAATCCGGTTGGACATCCACCAACACGCCGAGCCGCGCCGCGCGCGCAATCGAATCCGCGGCTAGGAGCTTGAGTGAATCAGATGAGAGCGGCTGGGGGCAATTGGCTTGTCTCTATTGAGTGTCTCGAAGACATCAAGCAAGGTGTCAATGGCAGCTCCACCTTGCACGTGGGCGGCCAGGGGCCTACCTGTATCCCTGCGCCACCCGCATGATGGCGTTGAGCTCGTCAGGGGGCATCCGAAGGTCCCCCCGGTTCTTTGGATTGGCTATGCCGAACAGCTGGGCGCGTACGGCCCCCAAGGCTCTCGCATGAACGAGGTGCCCGCGTTGATACCGCCGTCGCCTCCCGCCTTGAAAGCCCCGAGCTTCACCCAATCGTCACCTTGACCGGTCACATAGGTAGATTTCTTGAGTTCCTCGGCTCACGGCCGATGGTTACGACCACGCGAACGGGTAGTCTGTCCTGGTCTCGGAATGGTCTGTACAGGGCCAGTGACTCATTGCCCCCACGGTCGGTGACCGACGTCTCACCAGCGGCCGCATATCGCTTAAGCATCGCTTCCAACGCGTCGAGCTTCTCCTGCTGGGTGAACTGTCTTCTGCTTTCGGGCCTCCTCTTCAGCAGCGCTGAGGCTCTTCCGGTGAGAGTTCCGGTCGGCTCCCCCTGCGCGTCCCGAAGAATCCGTGCTCCCTCCTGCGGCGGATCCGGGTGTTTCCTCTGGTGATCCCGCTCATTCTGAGCGCGTACGAATTGACCGCGCACGAGTAGCTGGCGTCGTAATAGACGGGATGATCCAGGGTCGCATCGAGGATCTTCCGGTCGGGCATCCGCAGTTCCTTCAGTCGGGCCGGAAACGTCTTGGGCACGTTGATCCACTGGCCTTTCGGCGTCTTTGCTGCTTCCTTCCGGATGTAATCCTGGATACTGCAAACGACTTCAATATTGCGAACGGCGATCCGATCTCGCTGAGCGCGGCACCGAGCGGGTGGCAGTGTGAGTCAATCAGACCCGGCAGGACTGTGCGGCCTTTGAGATCGATCATTTGCGTCTGTGGGCCGCGCTCGCGAGAGACGATGTCTGCGGTCGCGCCCACCGCGACGATACGCCCTGCTTTGACCGCGACCGCCTCGGCGAAAGTGAAGCCCGAGTCGACCGTCACGATCTTCCCTCCATACAGGATCAGATCGGCGTTGACGGCGAAGCCTCGAGTGGTAACCCAAGGACCGCGACCGACAGGAGAAACGACGTGACGCAGCCGTCGCCCGCGACCGAGAGTGGGGCGGAACGCGGATCGATAAATGCCTCTCATGATCCCTCCCTTCTCCAACGGGAAATCCCAAAATGGTGAATATCGGTACGGACCAACGCACAACAACGACCGGGGGTCGCGGCGACAGTGGTGAGGCGTTCTTGCCAGCAGCCGGCACGTGCGCCTCGGCCCCGACACATGGGCTAACGGACCAGATCGACATCGTGGGGCAGAAAGTCCTCGCGCACGGGAGTGAAGATGTCAAGGAGTACGCCTCCTCGTCCAGCATCGTGACGCCGTGCTCGAGTCAGGAGGGAAGCGCAGAACGTCGCCCGGCGCCGCCTCCAGCGGCTGCCCATTCACAGTGAATCGGACACGACCTTTCTCCACAAGCGTGATCTGTTCGTGGGGATGCGTGTGCACGGCTGTCACCCTGATGTGCGGGGCGAATCGGGCCCGGCACACCATCAATCGCTCTCCCCAGACCATTTGCCTCTCGATCCCGTCGGCGACCTGCTCGACCGGGATCGCCGCCCACGCAGTGGACTGGAAGTCGAGACGCGAGCACTTCATACATTCCTCCGCCCGACGCCTCCAGGCGTCGGCCGAGCGCTACGGGTTACGCCTGCATGTCCGAGCCGCCCGCGGCCTAGCAGCCCTCGGGTCGACAAGGTACCGGTCACTCGAGCCATCTCGCCACCGGGGGTGACCTCGCGCGAAACCGCAGCCATCCTGAGTTCAAGCCGTCTCTCGATGAAGGAGTCGCGGGGAGATGGTCGATCCCGCAAACATCGGTGCCGCGACCAAAACCGCGGCGCCCCTCAGCCGCGGATACTCACCTGCTGCCACCACGCGAATCTCGGTTCGCGCCGCCGCCAGGCCGCCATTGAGTTCTGCGAGCGCTTCCCGCAGACGTTCCTCCACCAGGTCCGCAGGCAAGTGTGATTTCACCGCCGATGTAGACAAGCGAGGGATCGAGCGCGTTGATCACCGACGCCGAGACCCAGCCCCAGGTAACGGCCAGTCGCCTCGATGGCGGCAACCGCCTTCGCATCGTGGGCGCGGGCGCGCGCCACGAGATCTTCGACGGTGAACTCCCGACCTTCAGCCAACGCCGCCGTACCGTTTGCGGCGCCGCGGCCAAAATAGCGCGCGAGCAATGCGCGGTTGGAGACGTACGCCTCCCAACAGCCATTCGCGCCACACGAGCACGGCGGACCGTCGAGCGAGAGAGGCAGATGGCCGAACTCACCCCGGCGATATTGTGACGCCCTCGCAGGAGTTCGCCTTGGACCATGACCCCAATGCCCAGACCGTCCGACACGCTCACGAACACGCTGTTCGCTTCGGCGCCTCCGAGGTCGCCGCAGGCCGCCCATGCCTGCGCAAGCATGCATGCTCGCCCGGAGTTCTCCACTTGCACCGGCAGTCCTGTTGCGGTGGACAGCGGCTCGCGGAGGTCAACATCGCGCCATCCAAGCGCGGGGGCGTGGAGAACCCGCATTGTCGAGTGCTCGACCATCCCTGGAACCACCACGCCCAGACCCTCGCAGACCTCTACCGCCGGGTGATCACTCAGCAGACTCCTAACGCGGGGCGCAAGCGCGGCCACCAAGGCGTGGGGGTCGCGAACCGTTCTCATGGTGGCAACCCCAGAGATCGGAGGCTTGCCGACAAGGTCGGCGAGCATCAGGAACGTTCCGCTGGCGCGAATGTCCACCGCAACAACGGCGCGGCGTCGCGAATCCATGTACAGGAAGGTCGGCTTGCGGCCGCGAGCGGCTTCGCCGGTCGCCCCTTCGAAGATGAGGTGCCGCTTCGAGGAGGTCATTGACGATAGGTGTAATGGTTCCGCGGCGAACTGCCATGTGACGGGCGAGATCGGCGCGCGACGTGGGCTGATGTGCGCGGACCAAATTCAGGACGATCCGACTGTTGATCTCCCGCGTTGTGCCCCGTGTGGCGACCAGATACCGAGGAGGATTGCGAGGCATTGGTCCTTCAAACGGACAATACTGCCGGATCCGGCCGATAGAAAGCCCGCCAACCGACGGCAGTCCAAGTCAATGTGGGGGTTATGCGCAGGATTCGTCCGAAACTGGGACTAAGTATAGAAAGCAAGTGCGCTTTGTCAATCAAAAAGACGGGATCGCGAGAAAGACCACCGCCCGTCAGGCGAAGAGTCACGGGCCACACCGAGAACGTCGGCACGTCCGGACCGATCGGAAGCTCTCGAAGGATCGCGCCATGGCCGTCCTCGACGTGCTCGGTCGCGTATCCGCCCCAAGGCTTACGGCCAGTCGTCTCCTGCCGCGGCCCGGGACGGGGCGGAGCGGGCCGTCGCCCGCGCCGAGGATCAGGCGGCCGTAGTGCAGGAACTTCGTGGGCGCCGTGCCGGGTGAAACCGCGATCGTCCGTCCCGTGCCGGCCGCCGTGTTGCGGACAACACAGGCGGCGGGGTCATCGATCAATCCGTTTCGAAGCGTCATGCCTCCTCCACTGCCGCGCGGTCAGGCGACGACCGGCGCGGCGAACGCCGGGGCGGTGATGAGCGCCGCGGCCCCCTGGAGCCGCGGGTGCTCGATCGCCGCCACCGGCCGGATCTCGGTCGTCGCGGCGGCCGCGGTCAGCGTGCGCTCTGCCAGCGCAGCCCGCACGGCCCCCTCGACCAGGTCCCAGGCCAGCGTGATCTCGCCGCCGATGTACACGCAGCCGGGATCGAACGCGTTGATGACCGACGCCAGCCCCAGCCCCAGGTAGCGGGCGGTCGCCTCGAGCGCGGCAACCGCCTTGGCGTCGCCGCCCCGTGCCCGGGCGATGAGGTCCTCGACGGTGAACGGCCGCCCGACGGTTTCGTGCAGGCCCTCGAGAGCGGGGCGTCCGAAGTAGCGGGCCAGCGTGGCGCGGTTCGAGATGTACGCCTCCCAGCAGCCGTTCGCCCCGCACGAGCACGGGGGCCCGTCGAGCGAGAGCGGCAGGTGGCCGCACTCACCGGCGATGTTGTTCCGGCCGCGCAGCAGCTGGCCGTCGATGATGACGCCGACGCCGATGCCGTCCGAGACGCTGACGAACACCAGGTCGCCCCCGGAGGAGGCGGCACCCTGGTGCAGCGCCCACATCTGTGCCAGCGCGCAGGCCCGGCCGGAGTTCTCGACCTGGACCCGGAGCCCCGTGGCGGCGGCGAGCGGCTCGCGCAGCACGACGTTGCGCCAGCCAAGCGTCGGCGCGTGGAGGACGCGCATCGTGGCGGGCTCGACCATCCCGGGAACGACGATGCCGACGCCCTCGCAGGCCACCTCCGGGCGACGGTCGGCCAGCAGCCCCGTGATCCGGTCGGCCAGCGCGGCGACCAGCGCCTTGGGATCGCGCGCGGTCGGGAACGAGATGACGCCGGTCAGGGGCCTGCCGAGCATGTCGGCGAGCATGACGAACGACTCGCTGGCGCGGATGTCGGCGGCGACGACGGTGCGCCGCTGGGAATCGATGTAGAGGAACGTCGGCTTGCGGCCGCGTGTGGTCTCGCCGGTGGCCCCCTCGAACACGAGGCCGCGAGCGATCAGGTCGCTGACGATGGGGGTGACGGTCGCGCGGTTGACGCCCATCGACCGCGCCAGGTCGGCGCGCGAGATGGGCTGGCCCGTGCGCACCAGGTTGAGCGCGATCTGGCTGTTGATCTCGCGGCCGGTGCCTCGCTTCGCGATACGAAACCGGGCGGGGTCGATGCGTCGCATGGCGTCCGTGAGCCTCTCTGCAAAAGCGGGATACGGAGTGGGCGACTCCGCTTTAATCTCAAACGCTAACAAAATATTCCTGACGATGTTGTTTAGTCAAGAACTTTTCTTACGCCCCACTGGCCAGGGGCGATTGCACCTTGGTCAACCGCCGCGCCGACACATCGCGCACGCTCTTAACATATTGGTAATTCAATAGCTTACAGTTATTAATACATCTTCGACGGTCAGGGCCGGAAGCTGGGCTCTCGTCGCGGCGACGCCAGATGGGGGTCCGCGTGTCCGCGTTTGTTAGCCTTTGCGATTAATGCCTTCATCGCGACCGGCGGGCTATACTGCCGGGCGGGTGTCGCACTCACTTGGAAAGGAGGGTTCCGTGGATCACAAGGCGCTGTTCATGCAGTACTGGGACAAGGAAGCCCCGGCCACCCGGAAGGTGCTCTCGCGCATCCCCGAGGGCTCGGACTACCGGCCGGACCCGAAATCGCGCACCGCGCGCGAGATCGCGTGGCTGCTCGTGCACGAGGAGCGCGCGCTCGCCGAGGGGCTCGAGAAGGGCGTGCTCGAGTGGGTCGACGTGCCGGCGCCCGCCACGATGAAGGAAGTGCTGGAGGCGTACGACCGGCAGCACGATGACCTCACGCGCCGCATGCACGCGGTGGACGCGACGGTGTGGGAGGGCAAGGTGGCCTTCATGTACGGCGGCCAGGAGGTGATGAGCGCGCCCGGCTACGAGAACGCCTGGGGCTTCCTCCTCGACATCGTCCACCACCGCGGCCAGATCTCCACCTACCTGCGACCCATGGGATCGACCGTCCCGCAGATCTACGGCCCGAGCGCCGACGAACCGATGTAACGGGCCGGGCGGCGCGGGCCTCGCACCCCGCGCCGCCTGCCACTCTCGCGCCTACTTCAGCACCACGCCGTCGGCCGCCACGCGCAGCGTGTAAACCTCGCGCCCGCCGGGGCTCTCGGGGTAGACCCTGAACCCCTCGACGATCACCCTCCAGTCCCCCGCGGCGGGCGCGTCGATCACGCACGCCTCGGGCGTCTTCGCCGTGGCGCAGTCGATCACCGAGAAGCCCGCCGGCGACACGAGGTACACGTCCAGGTCGTTGATCGGCACGTTGGCGTTCATGTTGAGCCAGCTCGCCCTTACCGACAGGCTCTCGGCGCCTGCCGGGACCTTCAACGTGTAACTGTGCTGCTGGCCCTGGCCGATCTTCGCCTTCGCCGTGTGCTGCGGCAGGGCGGCCTCGGTCGTCCAGATATCGACGCCGAACGCGATCGGGCTGACGTTCGTCCAGTCGCCCTGGGGGGTGATGCGCCAGATGCCTTCCTCGGGGTCGTCGAACACGAACGTCTTCGCTGCCCCCGCGGGGATGAACGCGGCCGTCTCGGATGGAGCCTCCACCAGGTCGCGGTAGTCGTCGTCGTGGACGGTGCTGCCCTGGACCATCACCAGGATGTCGTCGCCGAAGAACACGTTCTGGCTGGCGCCCGCCACGACGTCGCGGAACGTGACATACAGCTTGCCGGCGTTCTTCGGGACCTGGAACGCGAACTCCCGCCGTTCCGCGGGCAGGACGCCCGTCTCGATCGTCGAGACGCTCTCCGAGTAGACCGGCATCCCCGCGCGCGACAGGTTGGCCTGGAGGTTGCGCGTGTAGGGGAAGTCGAGATCGACCGTGTCGGGCGCGGTGCCGGCGCGCAGCATGGCCAGGGCCGCCGCGGCATCGACATAGCCGTGGCCCTGGTCGAACGAGGTCGCGCCCGGCGTCAGCGAGGCGTTCGCCGTCAGGATCAGCGCGTTTCGAACCTGGCGCGCGGTGGCGCCGGGCACCGCCCCGCGAAGGGTCGCGGCCACGCCGGCCACCTCGGGGGACGAGAAGGAGGTGCCCGCGACGAAGTTGACCGTCGATGCCGTCCCCGATCCCTGCGTGTACGAATAGCTGCCCGTGGCCAGGATCTCCGGCTTCAGGCGGCCGTCATGCGTGGGGCCCCGCGAGCTGTAGTTGTCAACCTGAACGTGAGTGTCGGGGCGCCAGGCCGACGCGCAGGCGTGCAGCGCGGCCGCGTTCGACGCCGGCACCGTCGTGCAGGGATACGAGAACTGCGCCCGGTAGATCCACTCGCTCTCGGGCAGCGAGGCGGCCCCGACCGTCAGCGCCGCCATCGCGGTGCCGGGCGATCCACCGGTCACGCCCGCGCTCCCGTTGTTGCCCATCGAGACCACCGTGACGATGTCCGCTTCGAGCAGCTCGGTCACCATCTCGTCGTTGAGCGTCCGCCCGGCAAACGACGTCGGCCCGCCCAGGCTCATGTTGAGCACCTCGATGTTCACGCCGCCCCGGCCCGCGTCGTAGTCCAGGCGCTGCTGCAGGACGTGCTCCATCGCGGCCAGCGTCCGCGAGGACGGTGAACCGGCGCCCGAGTACGGGAAGATCTTGACCGGGTAGATCGTGGCGAGCGGGGACGTGCCCGCCATGGGCATGAGGACCGTGCCCGCCGGGCACCCGCCGCCCGACAGGCCCGCCCCGAGGGTGCGCGCCTCGACGGCCAGCCTCGCCGCCTCGGAAAAGCAGAACCCGATGTTCGCGGCCGCGATGCCCGCCACCTGCGTGCCGTGCGGATAGTTGGCGTTGTCCTTCGCGTTCGGCTGGCCGGGCACCAGGCTGAACCCGTCCAGGACGCGGGCGGGCGCCACGTGCGAGTAGAGCGGCCTGAAGCCGCTGTCGATCACCGCGATGACGACGCCTGCCCCGGTATGGCCCGCACCGAACAGCTCGTACGCCTTGCTGTAAAGCTGGGACGTCAGGTAGTCGGCTGGCACGGCGGTGGCTGGCACGACCGCGTCGGCCTCCACGGCGTGGGAGGTCAACTGCTCCCGCGACTCGGGGATGCTCACCAGTTCGTCCTTGCCGAGGTTCCTCGCCCCCACCAGCCTCTCGAGCGCGGGCAGCGCCGACCGCGGCACTTCTGCCGCCAGCCCGTCGACGAACCTGTACTGGTGCGTCACGGTGCCGCCCAGCTTCTCGATGGACTTCACCAGGTTCGTGTACGGCTTCCTGGCGCGGATGAGAACGCCCTGCCGGTCGCCGGCCGACGCCGGGACGGCCAGGGCGAACGCGACCAGGACCCACAGCAGACGCGAGGGACGCATGGATGCCTCCAAGTGGTGGACCGTGACGTAAGGATGAGACGGCTCATGATAGCCGCCCGCGACCGCGATGAGAAGGGACGAATCGGCGATCGCGAGCCAGCGACGCTGCTGCTGGTGGGATTCGGCCTGCTCGGCCTCGGGGCCACGCGCCGGCGCCACAGGACGTAGCCGACGAGCGTGCGCTGCGCCTATGATGGGCGTGGCGTATGAACGAAAACGACTACGAGATCTCCGCCGACCTCTACGACCACGTCGGCCTGTATCGCGACCGCCAGGACGACGTGAGGTTCTACCTGGAGCAGGCGGCGGCCGCCTCCGGCCCGGTGCTCGAGCTGGGGTGCGGGACGGGCCGCATCCTGCTGCCGTGCGCGCGGGCCGGCGCACGGATCACCGGCCTCGATCGCTCCGCGCCGATGCTGGCCGTGGCGCGCGGGAAGCTCGAGGGCGAGGCCCCTGAGGTGCGCGATCGCGTGCACCTGGTCGAAGGCGACATGCGCTCGTTCGACCTCGGGGAGCGGTTCGCGCTGGTGACGATTCCCTTCCGCGGGATCCAGCACCTGCTGACCGTCGAGGATCACCTCGCCTGCCTCACCTGTGTCGCGCGGCACCTCGCGACTGGCGGCCTGCTCGTCTTCGACGTCTTCAACCCGATGCTGCGGGCGCTGGTGGACGCCACGCGCCGCTCCGAGTGGGGCGACGAGCCCGAGTTCACCACCCCTGCGGGCGCCCGTGTCGTCCGGCGCTTCCGCGTGTCACGGGTGGATCTGCCGCGGCAGATCCAGTACCTGGAGATGATCTACTACGTGACGCAGCCGGACGGGACGTCGCGCCGGCTCGTCGAGTACTTCTCGCTGCGCCACTTCTTCCGCTACGAGGTCGAGCACCTGCTGGCGCGCTGCGGCTTCACCGACATCCGGATCGACGGCGACTTCGCGGGGACGCCGTTCGGCGAAACCGACCCGGCGGAGATCGTCGTCAGGGCGCGACGGGTGTGACGGCTGTTCCGCGGCGGCCACGGCCGGGCTCGTCCTCCAGACGCTGCCGGCCGTGTACCTCTTGATTCGATGGAAGGCACGCGCCCAGGCTGGATTCCAAGCGTCAACCGACATCCGGAGGACACGATGTCAGCACGGCACCTCATCGGCTTCGTCCTGTGGGCGGCAACCCTGCTCGCAACCGCCACGCCCAGGGCGGCGGCACAGACACCCCAGCAACCACCGCCCTCGATCCAGGTGACCGGCGAGGCGGTCATCACGGTGCAGCCCGACCAGGCGGAGATCGAGGTCGGCGTGGTCACCCAGGCCGAGAAGTCGGAGGCGGCGGCCGCCCAGAACGCGCAGCGCCTCGAGAAGGTGCTGGCGGACCTTCGCGGCGTGGTGGGCCCCGAGGGGACGGTGCAGACCGTGGGCTACTCGCTGCGGCCCGACTACCGCTACCCCGGCCAGGGCGGGGGCGAGCCCACCATCTCCGGCTACACCGCGACCAACGTCGTCCGCGTCACGCTGAACGACCTGACCCGCGTCGCCCGCGTGATCGACACGGCCACCGGCCTGGGCGCGAACCGCATCCAGGCCCTGCGCTTCGCGCTGAAGGACGAGCAGGCCGTGCGCTCGCGTGCGCTGCGCGAGGCGGCGGCCCGGGCGCGCCGCAAGGCCGATGCCCTCGCCGCCGCGTTGAACCTGCAGATCGTGCGCGTGCTGTCCGTGTCGGAGGGGGGCGAGCCCCCGGCGCCGATGCGGGACGTCATGTTCGCGCGGGCCGAAGCCGCCCCGTCGCCGACGCCCATCGAGCCGGGCACCGTGGAGGTCCGCGCGACGGTGAACCTGGTCGTCGAAGTGCGCGGATCGTAGACTCGGGCGCACGCCAACGACCCCGATGGGAAGCGAGGTCGGCGACGACGAGGCGGCTCTACGAGATCCTCAGGGAGATGGTTGAGCGCGGCCACCTCGTCGAAGTGCTCGACTGCTGGAACGGAGATGAAGACACGGAGGCGGTGCCCCTCGAAGTCTCTCTCTCACAGGTCCCGGCCGACTCCTTCCGCCTGTTCGAAGGGCACCTGTTCACGCTGAGGCCATGAGTGAGGGCAGCCTTCGCTTCGCGAAGGTTGGAGGCGCCGTCCGGATTAACAGAAGCGCCCCCGACGATCTACCGGAGGCGACCAACGACGATGAAGATGATGACGGTGAATGACTTATGGGCGATCAGTCGATCGCCCATACACCCGCATACACGAGCGTACAACGGGGTCGATCCGAGGGGTTGGGTCACAAACCACGTCACAGCTCATCCGCCTCTTCCCGTCCGCCTTCGCTGGAGTCCTACCCAGGCTTTCAACTAGCGCGGGGCATGCTGTTCACCTCTCCACCGTCGTGCCCGGTGGTCGATAGCGTCGCCAGCAGCCGAAGTGCGTGAACGAGGTCAGGACCGTGAGTCGCTCGATCGTTCGGAAGCGAAGTGCCCAATGGAGGAGGCGGTACGATGCGAACAGCGCCGTCAGCATCGTGACGCTCTCTAAGATGAACCGGACCAGCGCCAGCACGACACCTTGATTCGAGATCGTCGGCACAACCGGCCGCACCGCCGGATAAACGAGGGCGGACATCGCACCGTAGAACAGAAGCAGGAAGGCTGCGACGTATCCATGGGCGGTCTCGATGGCGCGTTTGGGGCAGCGGTTCATGCAGCGCATGCAACTCTCACAGCGGCGCGACCAGTAGGGCCGCCCGGACACCAGGCGAAGCGCCTCAACCGGGCATTGGTTGACGCACACGCCGCAGGCATCACACCGGGCCGAGGCCACGAACGATTTCGCGAAGAGAAAGCGGCCGAGGAAATAGTACCCGATGGCGATCGGGGCCATGAGCAAATCCTGCGGCAGGTCGAGAAGGGCTCGCAGGTCACGACCTCCGTCGAGCACACGGTTCGCGTGTCGACGCGTGACCGCCTCACACCGCCGGTAAATTGCCCTAATCGTGCCTTCCCGGAGCCCTGGGTGCAGTGAGATCCAACTGGATGGAAGGTCGACGGGCCGCATGCCGACCACCCGGTAGCCTTTGAGCCTGAACACGAGCGCGGCCAGCAACTGGGCCCCACCGCTCAGACCCGGCACGTATACCCCGAACAACCGCACTCCCCCTCGCGTGTTCAGGATGCAGACGCGGTTTCGCCAGGGCGTCCTGGGAAACGCAAACAAGAAGGCGAGTGTCACCGGCGGGAAGTTGAAGCCATGCGTCGGGGAGGCCAGGCCGATGTCGTCATGTGGCCCGACCTGGATGCTGCCGGCGCTCACCTCGGCGAGATCGACCGCCTCGGCCGCCTCGTGGCGTTCCCTCCAGGCCTCGACCATCCACCTGGCGACGTTGCGGGCGTTGCCGGTACCCGAGAAGTAGAACATGCGGAGCATCCGTCCCCCCGCCGCCTGGCGCGCCAAGACTGAACGGCGGTCAGGTGGCTCACCGGCCGCCTCTTTGTCGCTACGGCTCTCAGTCTGCCCTACTTCCGCCGATACGAGATGGTCATCGTCGTGATTGGATCTGCACCGGCAGGGATGACCACGGTCGTGTAGGTGAGCACCGCCGGCGAGTGACTCAAGTCGTAGCGAGCCTCGAGCCGGTACTTTCGCCCCTGCCGTTCAACCTCCCTGGTGAACAACACCGTATTGCCTTCCCAGCCCCCGACGTCCTCCACCACCCCGCATAGCTCGCCCGTCTCGCACTCGAAGTGCTTGAAGGCCTCGAGTGACGCGTCCCACCAGAGGACGGCAATTGCCGTGAAGGGTCCCTTAGGGTTATTGGACTGGTACTGTTCGATTACAGACATCCCGTCAGGCCCGGGTCGATACGAGGCGGTGCCTGAGATGGACCACTCGGGATTCCCCGGTCTCGCGTGGTGGGTCTCGGTCAGGGTGTACTCGCCAACGAGACCCTTCAAGAGGCGCTGCATCTCGGGAGCTGGCGGTTGTGGCGTCTGGGGAAGAGGGCTCACAGCAGTAATGGCAACAGCGATCAGGACTTCGAGTAGCAGGGACATCGGACTCTCCTATTCTGGGCGTCAACCTCGACGCAACGTTCACCCTCATTGACGTCGTCTCGCGGCTGACGGACTCCGAGATCATCATCCCGGACTACTAGTCGGCATTCCGGACTCCCGCCGCGGTGCTAGACTGGCGCCGTCCATGGCCCCGACAGAAGTGGCGTTCGTGGTGCTGTGCGGAATCGGGACGGCCAACAGCCTCTTTCTGGCGGCGCACCTGCTGCGTACCGGTAAGGGAGAGGCGACCCCGAATCGGCTCCTTGCGGCCCTCATTCTGACCTTCTCGGTCCGCGTGGCCAAGGCGGTCGTGATGCTGTTCGCCGGTCACCTGCACCCACTCTTCCAGTGGGTCTGGATTGCCGCGCTCGGCATGACGGGCGTTGCCGCCCTGCTCTATGTCCGCTGCCTGGTGCCGGGTCGCGTGGTAGCCCAAGGCCGCTCGCTCGGGGTACTCGCGACGTCTGTGCTTCTCGGCGCCCTGCTGGTCACCGCCCTGCCTCTCAATGTCACGTGGCGGGTGATGGCGGCGGCCCTGGTTGTCTACGCTGCGTCCGTCGGGGCGGCCGGGTGGCTCTCGCCGGCGGACCGGGCAACAGAGCCCTTCCTCCACCGGTGGCTGCTCTCGCTTCTGACGTTCCTGGCGTCGATCTGGACGCTCTACGTCACCCTGATCCTTACCGCGCTGTTTCGACGACCCCGGGAGGAGAGCTTCTTTCAGGTTGAAGCGATCCTGTTCTCCATGGCTACGTATGGAATGGTGTACCTCGAGCTCCGGAACGGGCTCGTCTCACGGCTCCACTCCGCCCGCCGAGAGCCCGTCGATCTGGGCGACCCCATGCTGCAGCGCCTTCGGCGAGTCGTGGAGGGGGACCGACTCTTCCTGGACCCGTCGTTGTCGCTGCCCGCGCTGGCGCGCGTCCTCAGGCTGACGCCGCAACACGTCTCGCGGCTCATCAATGCGGGTATCGGCAGTTCCTTCAATGACTACGTCAACCGGCTGAGGGTGGAGGAGGCCTGTCGAATCCTCTCCAGCCCGACAGGTGCGAGCAAGAAGATTGGCAGCGTGGCCTACGACAGTGGCTTTGGCTCCCCCTCCGTCTTCTATGCTGCCTTTCGAAAGCTCACGGGCCAGACGCCCGCTGAGTACCAGAGAAGGAGTGTTCAGGCCCAGGAGCCGCGCTGACCTCGACCTCTCAGCCAGGGTAGACGACGGAGGAGGCTGGACGGTGGTCACTCCGATCTGCGGCCTGTTCTGATCATCAACACGTCTCAGTTCCCAAACACAACCCTTCCCTTCGGGCATATCAATGCGATACGCATCGCCGGAGCGCCCCGAAGGACCGAGACGTCGAGAGCGAGCTGCTCCACGAGCGTGGCAAGGGCGGTGGGCTGGGACTCCTGGATCATCAGCGCCGCCAGTCGACACCCCGCCGGTGATGTGGAGGCGGGATGACGAGTATCACGGTCCCACTCGATGAGGAATGGGGAATGGCGTGTGTTTGGCAACCTAACCGAGAGCGACGTCCAGCGAAGCACCAGGCCCTCGGGCTGGATGCGCGATCCCTGACCGGGAGTGCCGGTCTCGAACCCGACATCGCGCAGCCGTTCGGCGGCCTGCGCGATAGTGGTCGTTCCTATGGCCCACCCGACGGGCGTGAGACTCGCAAAGGCACCCAGACGAGTCTTTGAGCTCCCCGTCGTGGCTTCAGGGTCTGGTGCCATGATCTCGAGGTACGTGCGCTCGCCCAGGCTGACGAGCGCGTTGCGAGTGCCGGCGCCCGGGTGCCGTCCGCCCGGCCTCGGCTGCACCCCCGTCAGGTTCTGGAACTCCCGGCAGCCGCGGTCGAGGTCCGCCACACCGAGAATCAGGTGATCCACCGCGCCGTGAACCTGGTCGGATGCTGGCGGGTCACGCGTCGGCCACGCGGCCACAACCGTCCAGGCGAGGCACCCGGCGCTGAACACTATTGCTATGGCGAACTTCATTGGCGTCACCCTTCTCGTAATTGCCGCCGCTGAACGGTTGCCGCTGTCGACGTGACCGGGCGGCTGCCCTCAAGAGTGAGTAGACGCCGGAGGGGTCGCGAAGCCCTCCGTTCTTATCATCTGGGACTGCGCGCTTACAGAGCCGGAGACGACCACTTCCGCCCACCGACGACGATGGCCTGGGATTCCTGGGAACTCTCTTCCGGTCTGGTGCCTCGACGGCCGCTGATGGACGGCACGGGAGGTACGTGACGTTTGTCGGGCATGAAGGGAGGCTCGCGAGGGGCGGTCTGGACCGAGAAGGGTCAGCCGCTTATCGCCGCGGATCGAAGTCGGAACGCGATCCTTGCGGGAAGGGCAGGAAGGAGACGTCGAAGTACTTGCGGGACGCGGAGTCCGGCGTCTTGGCCGGGTTCGGGAGGTTGGAGAACCTTGTCAAGGAGGTTCTGCCCGTCCTCCGTGCGCGACTCTGAGCGCCGGTTACGTTTGGGTTACGTCTGTCGATAGAAACTGCGACAGCAGCACTCGGCCTCAGGCAAATCCTTAGTAAAGGTTGGAGGCGCCGTCCGGATTTGAACCGGAGATGGAGGTTTTGCAGACCTCTGCCTTACCACTTGGCTACGGCGCCGTCCTGTTGCGCTCGACTGGGAACGACCCGCACGGGAACCGGCGGGACCGCCCCCGCGCTGCAAAAGGAAGGATGGAGCGGGAAACGGGATTCGAACCCGCGACTTCGACCTTGGCAAGGTCGCACTCTACCACTGAGTTATTCCCGCCCAGCGAACACTCAAAGTACCATAGCCGCCTCGGCGGAATCAAGGGGAGGGCCGTCACTCGTAGCGCAGGGCACGCAGCGGATCCGCGGAGGTCGCCCGGCGCGCCGGGATGTAGCAGGCCACCGCGGCCACCGACGCCAGCGCCACCGCGACCACCGCGTAGGTGAGCGGGTCCCGCGCGCTCACGCCGAACAGCAGGCTCTTCATCACCCCGCCCAGCGCCCACGCGAGCGCGATGCCGAGCACGAGCCCGGCCGCGACCGGCTTCAGCCCGTCCAGGATGACCATCCGCTGCACGTCGCCGCCCCGGGCCCCGAGCGCCATGCGCACGCCGATCTCCCCGCGCCGCCGCGCGACCGACCAGGCCACCACCCCGTAGATCCCCAGGCACGCCAGCAGCAGCGCCGACACGGCGAACCCCGCCGTCAGCACCATCTGGAACCGGCGCCCGGCGACCGACTCGACGACCCGGCCTTCCATCGTGCCAACCTCGAGGATGGCCGTGTCCGGCTCGAGCTCCCAGATCGCCTTCCGCAGCGAGCGCCCGATCGCCAGCGGCGCCGCCGCCGTCCGCAGGACGACGGTCATCGACGGCCGGTTGCGCCACCAGTAGGGAACGTAGACGGTCACCACCGGCTGCTTGTCGAGGGCGACGCTCACGTCGCGCACGACGCCCGCCACCTCGAACAGCGCCTCGCCCTCGTTGCCCCGGTCGAACTTCTTGCCGACGGCGTTCTCGCCGGGCCAGAACGCCTGCGCGGCGGCCTCCGAGATGACGGCGAGGTTCCTCTGCCGGTCCACCTCCTCGAAGGTGCGGCCGGCCACCACCGGGATCCCCATCGCCTCGAAGTACGCCGGGCTGCAGAAGCGGAAGTTGACGGGGGGCAGCTCGGCCGCCGTCCGCGTGTCCCCCTGCTTCCGCACCATGTCCACCCAGTCCTCGCCCTCGAGCGGCAGGCGCGACACGACGGCCGCTTGCGTCACACCGGGCATCCGCTGCAGCCTGTCCACCAGCTTCCGGTACAGCGCCTCGCGCAGCTCCGGCGTCGCGTAGGCGCGCTGCGGCAGCCTGAGCGGCGCCGTCACCACCTGCCCGGCGTCGAACCCCTTGTCCACGGCCAGCAGGTTGAAGAAGCTGCCGACGAGCAGCCCGGCCAGCACGAGCAGCGCCGCGCCAAGCGCCGATTCGACCGCCACCAGCCCCTGGCGGATCATCCGGCCGCCCGCGCCGCCCGTGGCCCCGCGCCCCCCGTCCCGCAGCGCCTGCTGCGGGTCCATCCGCGCCGCGCGCCACGCGGGCAGCAGGCCGAACAAGGCGCCGGTGAGCACCGAGAGGCCGAACGCGAAGAGCAGGACACGGCCGTCGATCTGCACCTCGTCGAGGCGCGGCAGGTCGATCGGCGCGCGCGCCAGGACCAGCTTGAGCCCCGCCCACGCGAGGCCGCTGCCGAGCAGGCCGCCGGCCACTCCGACGAGCAGGCTCTCGGCCAGCACGGCGCGAACCAGCGAGCCGCGCGTCGCGCCCAGTGACCGGCGGATCGCGAGGTCGTGCGACCGCGCCGCCCCCCGGGCGATCGCCAGGTTCGCGAGGTTGACGCACACAATCAGCAGCACCGCCCCCACCGCCCCGAGCAGGAACAGGAGCGGCGTCCGCGAGCTGCCGGTCACCTCCTCCTGGAGCCCCATCACCGACGCCGACAGGTGCAGCCCCTCCGGCGCGTGCCGGTTCATGCCCGCCTGCAGGACCTTCAGCTCGGCGAGCGCCTGGTCTTCCGAGACGCCGGGCCGAAGGCGCCCGACGACCGAGTAGTTCATCTCGCCGAACCAGGGCAGCCCGGCCCGGTCGAGCGCGATCGGCCGGAAGACCTCGGCCTCGTCAGGGAACCTCGTGATGCCGCCCGGCTGTGACTTCGGCAGGCGGAACGACGCCGGCAGCACCCCGACGACCGTCACCATCGCCCCGTCGATCGTCAGCGAGCGGCCGATCACTCCGGCGTCGCGGTCGAAGCGCCGCATCCACAGCGCGTCGCTGATGACCGCCACGCCATCGCGCCCCGGCTGGTCGTCGCCTTCGAACAGCAGGCGGCCGGCCGCCGGCCGCGCGCCGAGCAGCGGAAACAGGTTGGCCGAAACGCGCGCCCCGTCCACCTGCTCGGGCTCGCCACCACCCGTGAGGACCCAGGTAACCGCGTCCACGATCGCCAGCCCGTCGAACGACGAGGCGTGATCGCGCCACTCGAAGTAGTGCCGCGCGTTCACCGGCAGCTTCGGGTACTGCCGGGCCAGCTCGGGCACGACCTCGTTGACGACGACGAGGCGGCCCGGCTCGCGGTAGCGGAGCGGGCGCAGCAGGACGCCATCCACGATGGAGAAGATGACGGTGTTGGCCGCGATGCCGAAGGCCAGGGTGAGCAAGGCGACCGCCGTGTACGCGCGGTCGCGGCGGAGCCCGCGCAGGGCATGCCGCAGGTCGGTCCAAAGGGACATACCCGCAGTTACGGCGAGCGGCAGCGCGCGGTTCCCCCCGGGCGAGGCAACCCCGGTTCCGCTAGTGCCAGCCCACCGCGTCGAAGGCGTTCTGGTAGACCTCCACGGACAGGGTTTCGCCGCGTGAGCTCAGCAGCACGGCGACGACGTCGAAGCGGCAGGGACGGTCGCGCCAGCCGCAGCGCGCCAGGTAGTCGGTCGCCATCGCGGTCACCTTCGCCTGCTTGTGCAAGGTCACCGCCTCGGCCGGGTACCCGCACCGCCCCGTCGTCCGGGCCTTGACCTCGACGAAGACGAGCGTCGGGCCATCGCGGGCGATGATGTCGATTTCGCCCATGCGGGTCCGGTAGCCGCGGGCAAGAATCGCGTACCCCCGGCGGCGCAACTCGTCGCACGCGGCCTCTTCGCCCGATTTCCCAAGGAACAGACGGTCCGGCGCCGGCATGCCCGGCACCGGTGCAAAGGATGGGCCGGGTCGGCGCCTACCGCCGCTTCCAGCGGGTGCCCTGGGGCGTGTCCTCGAGGACGATGCCGCGATCGAGGAGGTCCTGGCGGATGCGGTCGGCGCCCGCGAAGTCGCGGCGGCGGCGGGCCGCCTGCCGCTCGGCGATCAGGCGCTCGATCTCCCCGGGCGGGACGCCGGCTTTCGTCTCCTCGGCACGCCGCAGCGAGAGGACGCCGAGGACCCGGTCGAAGTGGTCGAAAGCCTCGCGGATCCCCGCCACGTCCGGCGTGCCCGCCTCGCCGGCGTCGATCGCCGTGTTGAGGGCGCGCACCAGGTCGAACATCACCCCCATCGCGCCGGCGGTGTTCAGGTCGGCCTCGAGCATCTGGCCGAAGGCCGCCCGGGCGTCGGCCACGCGTTCGGCGATCGCGGGGTGCGCCTCGCTCTCCTTCACGAGGTCGAGACGGGCGAGGAAGTCGGTCAGCCGCCGCAGCGCCTCGTCGGCCTGCTGCAGGCTGTCCCAGGTGAACATCAGCTGCTTGCGGTAGTGGGTCGAGAGCAGCAGGTAGCGGAGCGCCGACGCGCGATGGCCCTGGGCGAGCACCTCGGGGATCGTGAACTGGTTGCCGAGCGACTTCGACATCTTCTCCTTGTCGATCAGCAGGTGCTCGACGTGGAACCAGAAGCGGGCGAACGGGCGGCCGGTCGCCCCCTCGCTCTGGGCGATCTCGTTCTCGTGGTGCGGGAACACGAGGTCGACGCCGCCGGCGTGCAGGTCGATGGGCGGCTCGCCGAGCAGACGCAGCGCCATCGCCGAGCACTCGATGTGCCAGCCGGGACGCCCGGGACCGAAGCCGAGGTCCCAGCTCGGCTCGCCCGGCCGGGCCGCCTTCCAGAGGACGAAGTCGCGGGCGTTCTCCTTGTCGTAGTTGTCCGCGTCCACGCGCGCGCCCGGCTTGATCCCCTCGTGGTCGAGGCGCGCCAACCGGCCGTACTCCTGGAAGGTCGAGATCTTGTAGTAGGTGGACCCCTCGCTGCGGTAGGTGTGGCCGGCGCGCTCGAGCGCCTCGATGATGCCGGCCATCGCCTGCAGGTTCGCCTCGTCGGTGGCGCGCGGGCGCTCCTCAACCGGCTCGAGGCCGAGCGCCTCGGCATCCTCGAGGAATGCGGCGATCCACTGGTCGGTGTACTCGCGCAGCGGCACGCCGGCCTTCTGCGACCCGGCGATCGTGCGGTCGTCCACGTCGGTGAAGTTCGTCACCTGGCGGACGTCCCAGCCCATGTGGTGCTTCAGCGTGCGGCGGAGAACGTCGCAGCAGACGAAGGTGCGGAAGTTGCCGATGTGCGCGCGGTTGTAGACGGTGGGGCCACAGGCGTACATCCGCACCGTTCGCCCGTCGGCGGGCGCAAATTCGTCTTCCCGGCGGCTCAGCGTGTTGTACAGGCGCATCGGTCAGCTCCCAGCCCCTGGCTCCCAGCCCCTGGCCCCTAAATCGAAATCTGCCGGAAGAGGCGGCGCGCGCGGTCGCAGTCGGCGGCAATCTGCGCCTTCAGCGCCTCGACCCCCTCGAATGTCCGCTCGTCGCGGATCCGCTGCAGGAACGACAGGCGCATCGCGGCGCCGTACAGCTCGATCTCGCGGTCCAGCAGGTGCGCCTCGACGACGGTCGCCGACGGCTGGTGGAAGGTCGGCCGCACGCCGATGTTGGTGATCGAGGGGTAGATGACGCCGCCCACCGTGGCCAATGACGCGTAGACGCCGTTGGGCGGCAGCAGTTCGTTCGGCGTGTCCAGGTTGGCCGTCGGGAACCCGAGCAGCCGGCCGCGCTGCAGCCCGTGCACCACCACGCCGTCGAGAAAGTAGTGGCGCCCGAGCAGCGCCCCCGCCTCGTCCACCCGACCCTCGGCGATCAGCCGGCGAATCCGCGTGCTGCTCACCACGAAGTCCTTGTAGCGCACCGGGTCGATCTTCTCGGCCCGGAAGCCATAGCGGGCGCCGAGCGACCGCAACCGCGAGAAGTTGCCGGCCCGGTCGTGGCCGAAGAGGAAGTTCGCGCCCACCCAGACCTCCGCGACGTGCAGCCACTCCACCAGCACGCGGCGGACGAACGTCTCGGGGTCCCAGCCCGACACCTCCGGGGTGAAGCGGACGACCGCCATCCCCTGGATGCCCATGCGGGTGGCCTCCTCGATCTTCTGCTCGAGCGTCATGAGCAGCGGCGGCGCCTTGTCGGGGCGCACCACCCGTGTCGGGTGCGGGTCGAACGTCAGGAGCAGCGGGGTGGCGTTGCGCTCGGCGGCCGTCCGGACGACCCGCTCGACGATGCGCGCGTGGCCGCGGTGGAGCCCGTCGAAGTTCCCGAGCGCCAGCACCGGCTGGTGCCAGTCGATGGGCCTCGGCGCGTCGGGGTAGTGGATGACGTCGAGCGGCATGGGGAAGCGGGCTAGGCTTCGACCTCGAGCATCAGATCATCATAAGCCAGCTCAACTCCGGCCGGCAGGCGCCGCGACGTCGCCTCGTGGCCGAGGTCGTGGCTGATGTGGGTGAGCAAGGCGCGGGCCGGGCGAACGCGGGCGATGGCCGCCAGGGCCTGCTCGACGTTGAAGTGCGTCGGGTGCGGGCGGTCGCGCAGGGCGTCGACCACCAGCGTCCCGACCCCCTCCAGCAGCGGCCACGAGGCCTCGGGGATCTCGCTGCAGTCGGTCAGGTACGCGAAGCGGCCGATACGGTAGCCGTAGATGGGCAGCGTGCCGTGGAGGATCGGGACCGGGACCACCGGCCAGCCCGCCGCCTCGAACGGTCCCCGGACGCCGACCAGCTCGAGGCGGGGCACGCCCCCGCCCTCGTGCCCTTCCCTGAACGCGTAGGCAAACACCCGCCGAATCTCGTCGATCGTGTCGGGGCTGCCGAAGCACGGAAGCGCCGCGCCCTGGATGGCCGAGAAGCGGCGGGTCTCGTCGAGGCCCATCACGTGGTCCGCGTGGGCGTGTGTGAAGAGGATCGCGTCCACCCGGCGAAGGCGGTGACCGAGCGCCTGCGCCCGCAGGTCGGGCGAGGCGTCCACGAGCAGGCGTCCTCCCGAGGGCAGCTCGATCAGGAGCGACGGGCGCAGCCGCTGGTCGCGGCGATCCGACGAGGTGCAGGTGCGGCAGTCGCAGCCGATCATCGGGACGCCGTGCGAGGTGCCGGTCCCGAGGAACGTCACGCGGGCCAGCGGGGGCGTCAAGGCTCGATCACCCGCTTCTGGGCGCCGGCCGCCTCGACGTACCGCAGCCTCAGGTCGTACAGCACGCTGTCGAGAAGCGCCTCCTCGCTCTCGTCGAGGTTGTCCTGCGTCTTCTGGCGCAGCATCGCCAGCAGCTCGATCAGGTGCGAGGCCTCGACCAGGTTCGGCGGCCCGGGCGTGTCGGCGCCGGGCGGCGGCATCAGGCCGAGGTGGATCTCGGCGCTCGCCGCGAGCGACAGGACGAAGAGGGTGAAGGTGATCGGAGGTTGGTCAGGCACAGGGATCAGGGATCAGGGCACGAATACGCTGAAATGTTAGCATGACGGGATGGCGCAGAACCCGGGGGAGGCATTCGATCGGCTGGTGTCGCTGGTGGCCCGCTTGAGGGCGCCGGACGGCTGCCCGTGGGACCGCGCGCAGACGCTCGAGTCGCTCCGGGCCTTCGTGCTCGAGGAAGCGTACGAGGTGCTCGAGGCCATCGACCGCGGCGACCGGCCCGCCCTGCGCGAGGAGATTGGCGACTTCATCTTCGAGGGGGTCCTCCTGGCGCAGCTGTGCGAGGAAGACGGCGACTTCACCGTCGCCGACTCGCTGACCTCGATCGCCGACAAGCTGGTGCGCCGCCACCCCCACGTGTTCGGCAGCGCGGAGCGGGCGCGCACGGCCGACGAGGTGCTGGGCCGCTGGGAGGAGGCGAAGGCGCGCGAGCGTGCGGCGGAAACCTCGAAGGACGCTGCATCCAAGACCATCCTGGGCGGCGTCCCCCGGTCGCTCCCCGCGCTGCTGCGGGCCTACCAGATGAGCACCCGCGCCGCCGCGGTCGGCTTCGACTGGGACCGGGCCGCGGACGTCCTCGA
This sequence comes from uncultured Acidobacteriota bacterium, assembly GCA_963813585.1. Classification (GTDB taxonomy): domain Bacteria; phylum Acidobacteriota; class Vicinamibacteria; order Vicinamibacterales; family Fen-181; genus JARKSS01. The sequence goes on along the minus strand of CAWEZL010000001.1, from coordinate 2,513,135 downwards.
CAAGATCGACGAGGAGGTGGCCGAGCTGCGCGAGGCGGTGCAAGGGCGATATGCGTCAGGCGGAGGCGCGGGTGGCGGAGGGCGGGAAGGCCGCAGGCGGGCTGAACCGGATCGAGGAGGAGATGGGCGACCTGCTGTTCGCGCTCGCGAACCTCGCCCGCAAGCTCGGCGTCGAGCCCGAGGCGGCACTGCGGCGCGCCGACGACAAGTTCGCGCGGCGGTTCACCACGATCGAGCGCCGGTTCGCCTCGCGCGGCGAGTCGCTCAAGGACGCGGGGCTCGCGCGGATGGAGGAGGAGTGGGGGCGGATCAAGGACGAGGAATCCGAATCCCAGCCCGAGTCCGATTAGCGCGAGGCCAGGAGTTCGTCCACGCGGACGAAGCGGTAGCCGCGGGCCGTGAGGGTGTCGAGCAGCTCGCCGAGGCGGTCGTGCATCTTGTCGCGGCGCCCCGGGCCGGCGCCGACGTGCATCAGCAGCAGGAAGCCGTTCAGGCCGCTCGCCCGCTCGCGGTCGAGGATGCTGTCGAGGATTGCCTGCGACGCGACGAAGTTCGGATCCGCCTCGCCGGTGTAGTCGGCGTTGGCCCGCGTACCCGGCGTGAAGTTGACGATCCGCGGCCCGACCTCGAGGCTCCAGGCCGCGATCTCGTCGTTGAACCACTCGTAGGGGGGTACCCAGTACCTCACGGCGGCGCGCCGCACGCCGAACCGCTCCAGCTCGGCCAGGTTGTCCTCGAGGTCGCGGCGGAACCCGTCGCGCGCCACCCGCGTCGGGCGCGAGGCCTCCCACCCGCAATACAGCAGGTGCTTGTCGGAATGGGGCCCAAGGTAGTGCCCGTCGGCGACGCTGCGCCGTACGAGCGGCGCGAACTCCGTGCGACGGAGGAAGTCGCCGGTCAGGAAGAACGAGGCCTTCGCCCGGTGGCGCGCCAGCTGGTCGAGGATCACCGCCCCGCCCTCGGCGAACTCGTGGCCGGTGAACTCGAGCGCGATCCGTTTCCGGTGTGACGGACCTCGAATGATGCCGCCGTGGCTCGTCTCCTGGCCGGACACGCTGCCCGCACCGCCGGAGAGCACGACCGCGAGGAGGGCTGCGACCGCGCCGCGTCGAGTGCTCATGCCCCGTATCTTGCACCGCTCCCGTCCCGGCCTCAAGCCGCGGTCGCCTCACCGCACGATCCGCCGGATGCCGTCTTTCAGGAGCATCTCGTGGAAGTTGATCACCAGGCCGACGCGCAGCGACAGCGTCTTGAGGTACGACAGCACCTGCGCGACGTGGATCGGCTCGATCGCCCCCACCGCCTTCAGCTCGACGACCACTTCCCCGCCGACGATGAGGTCCACCCGCTGCCCCGCGATCGGGCACCCGCGATAGCGGACGGCGATCGGCTTCTCCGCCTCGAACGGGAGGCTCTGAGCCTCCAGTTCCAGGTATATCGCCTCGCGGTAGATGCGCTCGAGGAACCCCGGCCCCAGCGCCTTGTGCACCGCCAGCGCGCAACCGATCATCCTTCGGACGAGAACCTCGGTCGCCTCCGGCACCTTGCTGTCGCTCAGCATCGCTCATCCTCCAAACACGCGGTCCCGCTGCAGCGAGCGTCCACGTACGGCTTTGACCACGAAGATCACGAAGGCGTGTCCCGCTGAACCCGGTCTTCGGCGGCCGCCCGAGCGGGATCGCGAGGCGCGGCCGGGCGGCGGGGCAGGCCTGGCGTACGCAAGCAGGCGTTCCCTCGCATGGCCTGCTTGCGTACGCCAGGCCTGCCCCACCGCCGCGTCGGCCACTCCGTGGCCGACCGCCCGAAGACCGGCTGTTCGCGAAGACCGGCTGTTCGCGTCACCGGCCATTCTTCGTGTTCTTCGTGTTCTTCGTGGTTGAGATCGTCGCCTTCTCACCCGTGTAGGTCTCCAGCGTGACGGTGTGGCCGTCGGTCGTCAGCGTGACGGCGCCGTCGCGGTCGGTGCGAAACAGTCGCACGCCGTGGCCGGCGTAGCGCTGGAGCACCGCGTCGCTCACGCGGGTCCCCGGCCCGGCGCTGAGGATCGCAACCCGCGGGGCGAGCGCCGCGAGAAACGCCGCCGTGCTGGACGTGGCGCTGCCGTGGTGCGGGACCTTCAGCACGCAGAGGGGCGCCGGAGACAGGTGCGGCGCGAGCGTCGCCTCCACGTCGCGCCCGATGTCGCCGGGCAGGACCACCGCGACGTCGCGGTAGCGAAGCTCGAGGACCAGCGAGTCGTCGTTTCGCACGCGCTGGCGCTCCCACTCGGGCGGCGGCGGGTGCCACACGGTCAGCGAGACGTCGCCAAGCGAGGTCCGATCCCCCGCCGCCCTGGTCCGCCACCGCGCGCCCAGGGCCTCCGCGTCCCGTCGCACGGATTGGAGCGCTGCCAGCCCCGGGACCGGGACCCCCTCCCACACCTCGCGCGGCCGGAAGTCGCGGACCACCGACGCGGCGCCGCCGAGGTGGTCGGGATCGCCGTGCGTGAGCACGAGCGCGTCCAGGCGCCGCGTGCCGAGCGCCCACAGCGCGGGCGCCACGACGCGGCCGCCGATGTCGAACGACCCGCCGACCAGCGCGCCGCCGGCGTCCACGAGCAGGCTGCGGCGGTCCGGCAACTGCACCAGGATGGCGTCCGCGTGCCCGACGTCGAGCACCACCACGCGCAGGCGGCCGCTGATGCCCGGCCACAGCAGCGTGCGCGGCTCGACCAGGATCCACAGCAGGCTGCCCCCGACGAGGAACGCCGCGCTCCCGCGTCGCAGCCGCACGCCCCGCGGCGTCGCGCCGGCGCGCGGCGGCACGAGCCACGCCGCCCACGCCAGGTAGTAGACGGCGATCGCCAGCGGGTGCGGCGGGGGGAGGCGGTACGACAGCCAGGGTGCCAGCGCGACCAGGTCGGCGCTCCGCACCAGCCCCTCCGCACCGAGGTGGGCGGCGAACCCGGCGACCGAGGCGGCGGCCGGCCAGGCGGCGTCGAGCGGCACCACCGCCATGCCCGCCACCTGCGCGACGGTCATCAGCGGGATCGCGGCGAAGTTGAGGACGAGGCCGGCGAAGGTGACGCGCGAGAACGCCCAGGCCGAGACCGGGATCAGCGCCAGCTCGGCGCTGACCGACGCCAGCAGCAGCCCGAACGGCCCCCTCGCCCACCGGGGGACGGATTGGCCGGCGCCGACCAGGCGCGCCCCGACCAGGATCCCGAGCGTCGCACCGTAGGTGAGCGCGAACCCCACCTCGCCGGCGCTGCACGGGGACGCCGCCAGCAGCAGCGCGGCCGACGCCGCCAGCGCGTTCACGGGACCCGTCTTGAAGTCGGCGAGCCGCGCGCCGAGGAAGAGGACGGCCATCGCCGTGGCGCGCGTCACCGACGGCTCGGCGCCGACCACGAATGCGTACGACACGAGCAGGGCGATCACGGCCAGGCTGGTCGTACGCCGCCGGGCGCCGAGCGACCGGAACGCGAAGACGGCCAGCGCGGCGAGGATCGCGATGTTCCCGCCCGAGATCGCGATGACGTGGTAGGTGCCGGCCTCCTGCAGCCGGCGCTCGACCTCCTCGTCGAGGCCCGCGCGGTCGCCGATCAGGATCGCGACGACGATTGCCGCCGAACGGGAGCTGCGCGACCCGACGTGGCGCTCGACCGCCCGGCGCGTCCGGAGGCGAACGGCGGCCGCCGCCTCGTGCGCCGCCGACCCCGGCGCACGCACCTCCACCAGCGCCGCGCTCTTCACTCCGCCGGCGAGGATCGTCCCGCGCCTCGCCAGCGCCACCCGCGCGTCGCGCACGCCCGGGTTGCGGTACCGTGTCGGCTCGCGGAGCCCTGCCGTCAGTCGCAGCCGCCGCCCGGCGCGCCAGGTGTCCGCCTGCTCGACGGCCAGGGCGCCCGAGACGGCGAGACGCACGCCTCCCCTGGTCTCGCGCGCCGCCTCACCGGCCCCGGCGCGGTCCGCCGCCAGCGACAGGCCAACCGCGCTCTCCCACCGCGCGGCGTCCTCGCGCAGGACCCCCTCGAGGGCGAGCCGATCGCCTGCCGCGCCCTGCCACGCCTCGAGCAGCGGCGGGTGGCGCGCGCGCGAGTCGGCGCGCGCCGCGAGAGCCCACCCGCACAGGCCGAACGTAAAGGCGATGAGGACGAGGAAGAGACGGGGGCGCGCGGAGGTGAAGGCCCAGGCGGCCGCCAGCCACGCGGCCGCGACCAGGGCGGCCGGCACGGCCGCCGGTACCCGTCCCGCGAGCAGGCCGAGCGCGCAGCCGGCAGCCACCGCGAACGCAGGCACGAAGGCGGGCGCCCACACCCGCACGCCGGAGCAAGACCGGGGCCGGCGGCGCCAGCGCGTCCGCCGTCGGGAATTGCGCGACCGTCAGGCTCGTACGCAGATTCTGCACCCCGGTCGTTTCGGGGATGCTGCGGCCGCCGCAACGAGCGGTGCCGAGCCAGGCTGTCGGCCGGCACGGAGACCGGCGGCACAAAGGCCGGCCCTACTGCTGGTGATAGTCCTGCAGGGCGCGGACTTCGGGCTCGCCCTCGTGGATTGCCGCGATGGCGCTGACGGCCGCGGCGGCGGCGCTGAGCGTGGTGAGGCAGGGGACACCGTGCAGCATGGCCGATCGCCGCAGCATCTTCTCGTCGAAGAACGACGCCCGGCCGAGCGGCGTGTTCACGACGAGCGCGATCTCGCCGTTCGCCACCGCGTCGGCGATGTTGGGGCGCCCCTCGTTCACCTTGTAGATCGGGCGCACGGGCAAGCCGTGGGCGGCGAGATAGGCGGCCGTGCCGCGCGTGGCGGCCAGCGCGAAGCCGAGCGCCGTGAGGCCGCGCGCGATGCGCAGCATCGCCGGCTTGTCGTGGTCGTTCACGCTGAGGAAGGCGGTCCCCGAGGTCGGCAGGCCGTTGCCCGCGCCCTCCTGCGCCCGCGCGAACGCGGCGCCGAACGTCCGCCCGCACCCCATCGCCTCGCCGGTGGATTTCATCTCCGGGCCGAGCAGGGTGTCGACCCCGGTGAAGCGGGCGAACGGGAACACCGGCGTCTTCACGAAGGTGCCCGACACCGGCACGTCGCCGGTCAGGTCGAGGTCGGCCAGCGTCCGCCCGAGCATCAGTCGCGCGGCCGCCTTGGCGAGCGGCACACCGGTCGCCTTCGAGAGGAACGGCACGGTGCGCGACGCCCGCGGGTTCACCTCGAGGACGTACACCTGTTCGTCCTTGAGCGCGAACTGGATGTTCATCAGGCCGATGACGTTCAGCTCGCGGGCGATGCGGCGTGTCCAGTCGCGGATGGTGTCGAGGTGGCGCTCGGGCACGAGGTACGACGGCAGCACGCACGAGCTGTCGCCCGAGTGGATGCCGGCCTGCTCGATGTGCTCCATGACGCCGCCGATCACGACGTGGCCCGTGGCATCGGCCAGCGCGTCCACGTCCAGCTCGAACGCGTCCTCGAGGTAGCGGTCGATGAGCACCGGGCTGCCGGGCGAGTCGGCCAGCGCGCGGGCCACGTAGCCGTCGAGCGCCCCCTCGTCGTACACGATCGCCATGCCGCGGCCGCCCAGCACGTACGACGGCCGCACGAGCACCGGGAAGCCGATCGCGCGGGCGACCGCGCGCGCCTCGTCGATCGCGAGCGCGGTGCCGCTCGCCGGCTGCGCGATGCCCAGGCGGTCGAGGAGCGCGGCAAAGCGCTTGCGGTCCTCGGCGAGGTCGATCGAGTCGGCGGAGGTGCCGATGATCGGCACGCCCGCCCGGTGCAGCGGCAGCGCGAGCTTGAGCGGCGTCTGCCCTCCGAACTGCACCAGGCACGACACCTCGCCCCCCGCCTCGCGCTCGCGCGCCACGATCCCCATCACGTTCTCGAAGGTCAGCGGCTCGAAGTACAGCCGGTCCGCCGTGTCGTAGTCGGTCGAGACCGTCTCGGGGTTGCAGTTCACCATCACGGTCTCGACCCCCTCCTCGCGCAGGGCGAAGGCCGCGTGGCAGCAGCAGTAGTCGAACTCGATCCCCTGGCCGATCCGGTTCGGCCCCGACCCGAGGATGACCACCTTGCGGCGCGGCGTCGGGTCGGCCTCGCACTCCTCGGCGATCGTGCTGTAGAGGTACGGGGTGAACGACTCGAACTCGGCGGCGCAGGTGTCGATTCGCTTGAAGACGCGGCGGGCGCCCGCCCCCGCCGCGAGGGCCTCGACCGCGGGGGCCGGGGTGCCCGACAGCCGCGCGATCTCCTCGGCGCTGAAGCCCGCCTGCCACGCCGAGGCCGCGGCTCCCGGGGACAGCGCGGGGCCGGCCTCGCGCAGGCCCTGCGCCATCGCCACCAGCTCGGCGAACTGCGAGAGGAACCAGCGGTCGATCCGGGTGATCTCGTGCAGGCGCTCCACGTCCCAGCCGTCGCCGAGGGCGTGGAAGACGCGCCAGATCCGCCGCTCGTCGGCGGCGGCCAGCCCGCGCGCGAACTGCTCGGGGTCGCGCCGGTCGCCGGGGTCGGGCGACCAGAGGTCGGCGGCGCCCCGCAGCTCGAGCGACCGCAGCCCCTTGAGAAACGCCTCCTTGAAGGTGCGGCCGATGGCCATCGCCTCCCCCACCGACTTCATCTGCGTGGTGAGGCGGCGGTCCGCCTCGGGGAACTTGTCGAAGTTCCACCGCGGCACCTTCACGACGACGTAGTCGATCGAGGGCTCGAACGAGGCCGGTGTCACGCGGGTGATGTCGTTGCGGATCTCGTCGAGCGTGTGGCCGACGGCGAGCAGCGCGGCGATCTTCGCGATCGGGAACCCCGTGGCCTTCGACGCCAGCGCCGACGACCGCGACACGCGCGGGTTCATCTCGATCGTCACGACGTCGCCGTTGGCCGGGTTCACGGCGAACTGGATGTTCGATCCCCCGGTCTCGACGCCGACGGTGCTGATGACCAGCCGCGCGAGGTCGCGGAGGCGCTGGTACTCCTTGTCGCTGAGGGTCTGCGCCGGCGCGACCGTGATCGAGTCGCCCGTGTGGATCCCCATCGGGTCGATGTTCTCGATCGAGCAGACGACCACGAAGTTGTCGGCGCGGTCGCGCATCACCTCGAGCTCGTATTCCTTCCAGCCGAGGACCGACTGCTCGACCAGCACCGCGTGGACCGGGCTCATCGACAGGCCGCGCACGACCAGCTCGCGGAACTCGTCCAGGTTGTACGCGATGCCGCCGCCCACGCCGCCGAGCGTGAACGACGGCCGGATGATCGCCGGGAACCCGACGAGCGGCACCAGGCCGAGCGCCTCCTCGGGCGTGCGCGCGAGGCCGCTCTCGGGCACCGCGACACCCACCGCCCGCATCGCCTCGCGGAACCGCAGGCGGTCCTCGGCCACCTCGATGGCGTCGAGCGAGGCGCCGATCAACCGCACGCCGTGGCGCTCGAGGGCGCCCGATTTCGCCAGCGCCACCGCCAGATTGAGCGCCGTCTGGCCGCCGACGGTTGGCAGCAGCGCGTCCGGCCGCTCGCGCGCGATGATGGCCTCGACCGTCGCCGGCGTGAGCGGTTCGACGTAGGTCCGGTCCGCCAGCTCGGGGTCGGTCATGATCGTCGCCGGGTTGCTGTTGACCAGGACGACCTCGAGCCCCTCGCTGCGCAGCGCCTTGCACGCCTGGGTGCCGGAGTAGTCGAACTCGCAGGCCTGGCCGATCACGATCGGCCCCGACCCGATGACGAGGACGCGCTTCAGCGGGGTGACGCTCACACCGCCACCCCGATCGTCGCGGCGAAGCGGGCGAACAGGTAGTCGGCGTCGTGGGGGCCGGGCGAGGCCTCCGGGTGGTACTGCACGCAGAACAGCGCGCGCTCGCGGTGCCGGAACCCCTCGATCGTCCCGTCGTACAGGCTCTCGTGCGTGACGGCCACCCCGTCCGGGAGGCTCCCCGGCTCCACGGCGAACCCGTGGTTCTGCGACGTGATCTCGACCCGCCCCGTCTCGAGGTGCTTCACCGGGTGGTTGGCGCCGCGGTGGCCGAACTTCAGCTTGAAGGTCCGCGCGCCGAGCGCGAGCGCGAGCAGCTGGTGGCCCAGGCAGATGCCGAAGATCGGGGTACCCGCGTCGAGGATGCTGCGCAGGTTGGCGACCGCCCAGCCGAGCGCCGCCGGGTCGCCGGGACCGTTGCTCAGGAACACGCCGGCCGGCTGCTGCGCGAGCACCTCGGCGGCCGGCGTCGCCGCCGGGAACACGCGCACGCGGCAGCCGTGTGCCGTGAGCCGGCGGAGGATGTTCGTCTTCATCCCGAAGTCGTACGCCGCGACCAGCGGGCCGGCCGCGCCCGAGGGCTCGAAGTCGAACGGTGCCGCGCAGGTGACGCCGCGCACCAGGTCGGCCCCTTCCATCGAGGGCAGCGCGCGGGCCCGCGCGACGAGCGCGTCGCGCTCGTGCCGGCCCGTCGCGATGACGCCCCGCATCACGCCGCCCGACCGCAGCTTCCGCGTCAGCGCCCGCGTGTCGAGCCCGGCGATGGCGACGATCCCGTGCCGCGCGAGGTAGTCGCGCGAGCGTCGCCGTCGAGCGCCAGTTGCTCGCGATCGGCGACAGCTCGCGCACGACGAACCCGGCCACCTTCGGCCCCTCCGACTCGCGGTCCTCGTCCGCGGTGCCGTAGTTGCCGATCTGCGGGCACGTCATCGTGACGATCTGGCCGGTGTAGGAGGGATCGGTGAGGATCTCCTGGTAGCCGGTCATGCTCGTGTTGAACACGACCTCGCCGCCCGCCAGGCCTTCGGCGCCGCACGCGACGCCCCGGTAGCAGCTCCCGTCCTCGAGCGCGAGCGTCGCGCAGGTTCCGTCGATGCTGTCCAAGCTATTCACTGCCCCCGGGCCTCCGCTCGAGAGAGGCGGTCACGCGGTTCTCGACCCCCGACACCACCTGGATCCCAGAGGTCCAGGGCAGGTACCCGTTCAACTCGAGGCGGATCAGGTGCGCGCCCGCCCTGATCGCCGCCAGCCGGAGCGGCGTCTTCCCGACGCCGCGGCCGTCGAGCCGCACCAGCGCCCCCGCGGGGCGCGAAACGACCGACAGCGGCGCCTCGAACGGTCCGTCCGGCTCGGCGTCGCGCTCGGCGGCCCGTGGCGACGGGCGGCGGGCACCGACCGGATCGGGGGTGGCGGCGCGGGGTCCGGCCGGCGCGGCACCGGCGGGTGCCGCCGGCGGCGCGACGCTGGGACGCCCGGTGCGCGGCGTGGCGGCCTCCGACCCGGCCGGCCCGGCCGCCGACGCGGCGCCCTGCCCCGTCGGCTCCGGGCGCGCGACCTCCGCGGGCGGCACCGGCCCGGCGCCCGCGGCTGCCGGCGCGTCGGGCGCGCTGAGGCCGACGAAATACCCGCCGATGAAGCCCGCCAGGACCCCGAGCAGCAGCATGGCGAGCAGCGACGACAGCGGGAACCGCGCCCGGCGCGAGGCCGCCCTGCCCCCGTCCGGCGGCAGCATCGGCGGCGCCTGGGGCGGGGCCAGCGGTCGGGTCGGGGGCGGCGGAAGCGGCCGCATGGGCGGCGCGGGCTGCTCCGGTTCCATCTCGATCTCCAGGGGCAGCAGCGCCGCGACCGCGGGTCGCGACTCGGGTTCGTCGCCCAGTTCCAGCGGCCCGGCCGGGCGCTCGTCCTCCGGGGCCGCGTCCCCGACGCGGAACTCGTCGGCCGCCGCCGGCGGGGCCGGAGTCTCGGCGTCGACCTCCCAGTCGGGCTCCGGCGACGGCAAGTCGTGCTCGTCGGCGGCAACGCCCGCGGGCGACGCATCCGGCTCGTACGCCGGCTCGGGCGGTGGCAGCACCTCGGGCTCGGGCGGTGGCAGCACCTCGGGCTCGGGCGGTGGCAACACCTCGGGTTCCGGCGGCGGCAGCACCTCGAGCTCGGGCACGATCTCCGGGTCGCTCGCCCGCTCCGCGAGCCTCGCCGGCTCGTCGCGCTCGGCGTCCGGCTTTCGGAGGGCCGTCTCGGCCGAGAACACCCGCAACTCGGGGGGCACGGGCTCGTCGACCGGCGGTGTCGCCGCGGGGGCCTGCTCCTCCGGGGCGGCGTGCAGCGGTCCGGCGTCGGGCAGGTCGAGCGGCTCGCCGGTCAGCGCGTGCCGAAGCGCCGCGGCGAACGCGAGCGCCGTCTGGTACCGGTCGGCGGGCCGCCCGCTCAGGGCGCGCGCGAACACCTCGGCCAGCCCGGCGGGGTTGGGCGACGGGATCGACCGCGTGTCGGCGGCCAGCGCCTCGGCGCTCCCGGGCCGCCGCCCGGTCAGCATCTCGAAGCCGACGGCGGCCAGCGAGAAGACGTCCGCCGGGGTGCTCCACGGCAGTTGCTCGTGCCGCTCCGGCGCCGAGTAGGGGCGGCGCGGCGTCACGTGCAACCCGGCCTGCTCGAAGGTCTGGGCCACGCCGAGGCCCGTCAGGCGAACCTCGTTGGGCGCCACGAGCACGTCACGCGGGTGCAGGGCGCCGTGATGGACGCCGGCGACCGCGGCGAAGTCGAGGGCGCCGGCGAGCTGCCCGACCAGGCGCAGCGCGTCGGGCACGGGCGCCGGCCCGTACTGCCGGACCGCCGCGTCCACCGACTCGGCGAGGACGTACTCCTGCACGAGGTAGACGGTGCTTCCCTCGGCGCCCGCATCGAGCAGCGGGACGATCGACGGGTGGCCCAAGGGGGTGGCGACCAGCTGTCGCAGGGCCTCGGCCAGCGACGCGGCCCGCTCGGGGGTGACGTCGAGGGGGAAGGTCTTGATCGCGACCTGGCGATCACCCTCGGGATCGGCACCGAGAAACACCGGGCCGTGCACGCCGGCCCCCACCTGGTGGACCACGCGAAAACGCCCGAACGAGGCGTGCGGCGTCGGTGAAACGGTGGAGTCCCTGGTCAGCGCGGCTCCCGCGTCGAAATTCCACCTGATGCTAGCATTGAAGAGCGCTTCGACCAAGCGGCGCGGGAGTTGACACGCCCGCTCGGCTCCTGAGAGAGTAGGCCTACCCGTGCAACCCGACCTCCATCCGGTCGAAACATCGTCCCGGCGCGTGCCAATCGACATCCGGCGCCTTTCCTGGGTGCGGCGCCTGGCGGCCGACTACGCGTACGACTTCCCGCGCCTGGCGCCGTTCTTCTCGGGCAACCCCGCCGACCTGGCCGCGTGGCGCGAGGCGGCGGCGCGCGCCGGGCGGCATCCGCGCGACCGCGAGCGGCTGGCGGCCGTGATCGCGGGACAGCAGCAGCGCCGCGAGGCGCCGCCCGCGGCTCGCGAGGCGGCGGCGGCGCTGGCCGATCCGCGCGCGGTCGCCGTGGTGACCGGCCAGCAGGCTGGGCTCTTCGGCGGCCCCTTCTACACGCTGCTCAAGGCGATCACCGCGATCAAGGTGGCCGCGCGCGTGGCGGCCGAGGTGGGGGTGCCCGCGGTGCCGGTCTTCTGGGTCGAGGCCGAGGACCACGACTGGAACGAGGTCAACGCGTGCCGCGTGCTGGACGCCGAGATGCGGCCGCAGACAGTGACGCTGGGCACGCCGCTCGGTGCCGGCGAGGGGACGGTCGCGTCGGTCCGCCTCGACCCGGCGATCTTCGCCGCCATCGACATCCTGCGGGCCACGCTGCCGGCGACCGAGTTCACCGACGAGCTGCTCGAGCGCCTCGGCCGGGCGTACCAGCCCGGCTTCAGCATGTCCGACGCGTTCGGGCGGTGGCTCGAGGCGGTGCTGGGCGAGCTCGGGCTCGTCGTCTACGACGCGTCCGATCCCGAGGCCAAGCCGCTCGCGGCCGGCGTCTTCGCCCGCGAGCTCGAGGCGCCCGGCCAGTCCACGCGCCTCGCGCTCGAGTCCGGCCGCGTCCTGGTCGATCTCGGCTACCACGCCCAGGTCGTGCCGCACGCCGACAACGTCGCGCTCTTCCGCCTGGACGGCATCCGCCGCCCGATCCACTACCGCGACGGACAGTTCGTTGTCGGCGACCACGAGACGGTTCCCGCCGCGGCGCTCCGCGACGAGGCCCTGTCGGAGCCGGCCTCCTTCAGCCCGAACGTGCTGCTGCGGCCGGTCGTGCAGGACACCCTCTTCCCCACCGTCTGCTACGTCGCGGGGCCGAGCGAGCTGGCCTACCTGGCGCAGCTGAAGCCGCTCTACGAGCGGTTCGGCGTCCCCGAGCCGCTGTTCGTGCCGCGGGCGACGGCGACGCTGCTCGACTCGGCGAGCGCGCGGTTCCTCGCGCGCTACGACCTCGCGCTCGAGTCCCTTCAGCCGGACGACGAGGCGGCGCTGAACCGGCTGCTCGAGGCGCAGCTCCCCGCCGCGGTCGAGGAGGCGCTGCGCGAGGCGGGCGCGGCGATCGACGAGCGGATGGGACGGCTGATCGACGCGGTGCCGGCGGTCGACCCCACGCTCGAGCGCACGGCGCGCTCGGCGCTCGGGCGAATGCAGCACGACCTGCGCACGCTGCACGACAAGGTCATCCACGCGGCCAAGCGGCGCGACGAGACGCTGCGGCGGCAGTTCGCGAGGACGCGGGCCCTGGCCTTCCCCGGCGGCCAGCCGCAGGAGCGCACCGTCGGCTTCGTGTACTTCCTCAACCACTACGGGCCGGCGCTGGTCGATCGGCTGCGCGAGGATCTGCCGATCGACATGGGCACGCACTGGGCCCTGACGATTTGATGGGTGGGGCCCGCCACGGTGGGGCGCCACAGCGCGGGAGCTTAGCGGGTTGCGCCCCTGCCCTCCCCGCGTCGGGCTGTAGAATGGTCGCCGTTCGCCCCTGCTTGGTCCCAGGTCAGTGACAGACACGAAGAAGAGACCCGCGCGACGCGCCCGGCGGCCGGCGCCGAATCCCCCGGTGGGTCCGGTGGTCGGCGGTCGTGCTGGGGCTCCCGGCGCTTGCCGCGCTCGCCGTGGCCGGCTACTACTACGTGACGTTCTCGCGCCTGGTCGACGCCCGCCTGCTCGGCCAGCGCGAGCGCGCGTCACCGCGCGTGTACGCGCGGCCGCTCGAGCTCCGCAAGGGGCAGGCGGTCACCGAGCAGCAGCTGGTGGATCGGCTGAACGACCTGGGGTACGCGCAGCGGGCGTCGGCGGCGAAGCCGGGGGAGTTCGCGCTGGACGGCCTGTCGGTGGCGATCGTCCCGCGGGGCGGAGACGCCGCCGGGCGACCCGTGCGCGCGGTCTTCCGGCAACCGGCGGTGACCAAGGCCGGCGGCCCGCCGGGCCGGCCCGACCGGATCGACCGCCTCGAGACGGCCGCAGGCCCCGCCGAGGCGGTCGCACTGGAGCCGCCGCTGCTGACGGCGATGGCGACCGGCGACCGCGAGAAACGCCGGATGGTGCGCCTCGCGCGCATCCCGTCGCACGTGGTGCAGGCGGTGCTGGCGATCGAGGATCGCCGCTTCTACGACCACCCCGGGGTCGATCTCATCCGCATCGCGGGCGCCGCCTTCACGAACATGTTCGGCGACAAGCCGTACCTGGTGGGCGGCAGCACGATCACGCAGCAACTGGTGAAGAACGTCTTCCTCGCGTCGGTCGTCACCAACCCGAAGGAGAAGTCGTACAAGCGCAAGGTGCTCGAGCAGTTCATGGCGGTGGTGCTGGAGCGGCGGGCGTCGAAGGACGAGATCCTCGAGCTGTACCTGAACGAGGTGTACCTGGGCCAGCGGGGCTCGTTCGCGATCCACGGGGTGGCCGAGGGGGCGAAGCTGTTCTTCGGGAAGGACGTGGCCAACCTGACGCTGCCCGAGGCGGCAACGATCGCCGGCGTGATCCACTCGCCCTACTACCTCTCGCCCTTCTCCTCCCCGGAGCGGGCGCGCGAGCGGCGCGACCTGGTGCTGAAGGAGATGGCGGACGCCGGGTTCGTCGCGCCCGAGGCCGCCGAGGCGGCGAGGCGCGAGGCCCTGGAGATCGCGCCGCGCGCGCTCGAGTCCGAGGCGCCGTACTTCGTGGACATGATCGGCCAGCACCTCGCGGAGCACTACCCGGAGTTACTCGAGACGACCGGGCGGCTCGAGGTGTACACCTCGCTCGACCTGCACCTGCAGCGCCTGGCGCAGGACGCGGTGCGCGAGGGGCTGCTCGACGTGGACCGCCTGCTCGCCAAGCGCAAACGCAAGGGGGTGCCGCAGGCGGCACTGCTCGCCGTGGACGCGCGCACGGGGGAGATCCTCGCGTGGATCGGCGGCCGATCGTACAACCAGTCCCAGTACAACCGCGTGACCACGGCGCGCCGGCAGCCCGGCTCGATCTTCAAGCCGTTCGTGTACCTGGCCGCCTTCGAGCAGGCAGCCGCGGACGGGCGCGCCGACCTCACGCCGGCGACGCTGGTCCTCGACGAGCCGACCTCCTTCCTGTTCGGCGACCAGGCCTACGAGCCGCGCAACTACGAGGACGAGTACGACGGCCCCATCACGCTGCGGCGCGCGCTGGCGCTCTCTCGCAACTGCGCGACGGTCCGGCTGGCCGAGACGGTCGGCTACGGCGCCGTGGCCGCGCTGTGGAAGCGCTTCGGCACGGCGATGGCCCCCAGGCCCTACCCATCGATCGCGCTCGGCGCGTTCGAGGCGACCCCCTTCGAGATCGCCACCGCCTACACCGTCTTCCCGAACCTCGGCGAGGTGAAGAAGCTGCACGCGATCCGGCAGATCAGCGCCGGCGGCCACGTGGAGACGCCGCCGGCCCCGGCCCCGCAGCGCATCACGCGCCCCGACACGGCGTACCTGGTCGAGAACATGCTGCGCAGCGTGATCAACGAGGGCACCGGGGCCGCGGTCCGCGGGTCGGGCTTCGCGCTCGACGCGGCGGGCAAGACCGGCACCACCAACGACCTGAGAGACGCCTGGTTCGTCGGCTTCACGGCCGAGATCCTGACCGTCGTCTGGGTGGGCTTCGACGACAACCAGGCGCTCGGGCTGTCGGGCGCCCAGGCCGCGCTCCCCATCTGGACGTCCTTCATGTCGCGGGCGCTCGCCGGCCACGCCAACACGCCCCTGCGCCAGGCGGGAAACATCGTCTCGGTCGAGATCGATCGCGACAACGGGAAGCTGGCCGTGCCCGGGTGCCCGCGCACGTTCCGCGAGGCCTTCATCGCCGGCACCGAGCCGCTCGAGCCGTGCGAGCTGCACAAGTTCTAGGCGTACACGTGTCACTCGACATCTACCGCGCACTCGTGGAGGCCGCCGGGCGGGGCGAGGCGGCGGCGCTGGTCACCGTGGTCGCCACCAGCGGGTCCACGCCGCAGCGCGTGGGCGCGAAGATGATCGTCTTCGCTGACGGCCGGATCGCCGGCACGATCGGCGGCGGCTGCTACGAGCACGACGCCGCGATCAAGGCGCGCGAGGCGCTGAAGACCGGGCGGCCCGAGCTGCTCCACTACACCCTGGCCGACGAGCTGGCCGCCGAGACCGGCCTGGTGTGCGGAGGGCAGATGGAGGTGTACGTGGAGCCGCTCCGCCAGCCCGCCCGGCTGTTCATCGCCGGCGCCGGGCACGTCTCGGTCGAACTGGCCCGGCTCGCCGCGGCGGTCGACTTCGCGGTCACCGTCGTGGACGATCGAGAGCGCTTCGCGAACCGCGACCGCTTCCCGGCGGCCGACGTCGTCGTGGACGGGATCCCGGCGTGGTTCGCGGCGCGCGACCTTCCTCCCGACGGCTACTTCGTGGTCGTGACCCGCGGCCACCGGCAGGATCTCGAGACGGTGCGCGCCCTGATTGACCGGCCGTGGCGGTACCTCGGCCTCATCGGCAGCCGGGCCAAGGTGCTGAAGGTGTTCGACGCTCTCGCCGCCGAGGGGGCGCCGCGGGATCGGCTGGCCGCCCTGCACGCCCCGATCGGCCTCGACCTCGGGGCCGTCACCCCGGCCGAGATCGCCGTCAGCATCGTCGCCGAGCTGGTCGCCGCCCGCTCGGGCCGCCTCGACGCCCCGCACGTCGCGGCATGCTCGCTCTGCTCGGGCCTCCCCCGTCTTAGTCCTTGAGCGACCGTCGGTTAGCGCCAAAGGCCCGGGCGGATCGTGTATAATGGCGTTTAGCACTCTCTCTTGTGGACTGCTAATGCACACCTCGAGGCTTTCCGACCGCTCGCGGCGCATCCTCGCGGCCCTGGTGGCCGAGTACGTCGAGACCGGCGAACCGGTGGCTTCGGGCACCCTCGTCAGGCTGGGCGGCCTGGGCCTGTCCTCGGCGACGGTCCGGAACGTGCTGGCATCCCTCGAGGAGCAGGGGTACGTCTACCAGCCGCACACCTCGTCGGGCCGCGTGCCGACCGACCTCGGCTACCGGTGCTACGTGGACATGCTGCTGGAGTCACGACGCCCGTCGCGGGTACCGGGGATCGAAGCCCAACTGCTGGCGCACTCGGGCGGCGCCTCCTTGATGGAAGAGGCGCTCACCACGGCCTCGCACGTCCTGTCGGAGGCCTCGCACCACGTCGGGTTCGCGCTGGCACCGGCGGCCGAGGAGCGGGCGTTCCAGCGCATCGACTTCGTGCCGCTGACCGAGACGCGGATCCTGGTCGTGGTGATCATGCGCCGCGGGCAGGTGACGAACAGGGTGGTGGACATCGGCGAGCGCCTGCCGGTGGACGACCTGCGGATGGCGGCCAACTACCTCAACGAGGAGTTCGCGGGGCGGCCGCTGCAAGAGGTGCGCGCGGCGGTGATGGCGCGCCTCGCCGAGGAGCGGATTCTCTACGACCAGCTGATGTCGCGAGCGCTGCGGCTGGCACAGTCAACCTTCGCGGGGCCGACCGGCGAGCAGGCGCTGTTCATCGAGGGGTTCGCGAGCCTGGTCGAGGAAACCGTCGAGGGGGTGGTATCGCTGGGCACGCTGCGCGCCCTGCTGAAGATGATCGAGGAGAAGCACCGGCTGCTCCGCATCCTCGCCGAGTACATGGAGGGCGCGGGTCTCACGGTGATCATCGGCGAGGAGCACACGGCGCCGGACCTGCGGGCCTTCAGCCTCGTGACGGCCAGCTATTCCGACGGCGACCGCCGGGGCAGCATCGGTGTGATCGGGCCGACGCGAATGCGGTACTCGAAGGCCATCTCGATCGTGGACAGCGCGGCCCGGACGATCACGAGGCTGCTGCAGCAGGACGCAG
Source organism: uncultured Acidobacteriota bacterium (assembly GCA_963813585.1). Taxonomy (GTDB): domain Bacteria; phylum Acidobacteriota; class Vicinamibacteria; order Vicinamibacterales; family Fen-181; genus JARKSS01. The sequence goes on along the minus strand of CAWEZL010000001.1, from coordinate 2,496,087 downwards.
GGGACTAGGGAACGATGGAACGACGGGACGACATCGTGGTGCCGCCGCCCGAAGAAGGCGCCGCGGCCGAACAACCGTGCGAACCGGCCGCCGCCCCCGCAGGGGACGCGGCCGTCCTCCAGCGTGAACGGGACGAATACCGCGACCTGCTGCTGCGCACGAGCGCCGAGTTCGACAACTACCGCAAGCGCGTGGAACGCGAGCGGCGCGAGATGGCGCAGCACGCCGCCTCCGAGGTCGTGGAGGGGCTGCTCCCGATCCTCGACGACTTCGAGCGCGCGCTCAGCGCCCCCGGTGGCGCTGAGCCGGAGGCTTACCGGCAGGGCGTCGAGCTGATCTACAGGCAGCTCGTCGATTTCCTGGCCAAGCGCGGCGTCAGGCCGTTCGAGGCCGTCGGGGCGAGGTTCGACCCGCACGTCCACGAGGCGGTCATCTACGAGGAACGGCCGGGGCACGAGGACGGTGAGGTCGTCGAAGAGATCCGCCGCGGGTACATGCAAGGGGAACGGCTGCTCCGCCCCGCCATGGTGAAGGTAGCCAAGGCGTGAGCAAGCGCGACTGCTACGAGGTGCTCGGGGTCGGGCGCGAGGCGACCGACCAGGAGATCAAGAGCGTGTACCGCAAGATCGCGCTGAAGTTCCACCCTGACCGCAATCCGGGCAACAGGGACGCCGAGGAGAAGTTCAAGGAGGCGGCCGAGGCGTACTCGGTGCTCGCCGACGCCGACAAGCGGGCCGCCTACGATCGCTTCGGCCACGCGGGCGTCGCCGGAGCCGGGGCGGGCGGCTTCGACCCGTCGATCTTCCAGGGCTTCGGCGACGACATCTTCGGGGGCCTGCGCGACATCTTCGGCGACATCTTCGGAGCCTCTGGCGGCCGCCGCGGCGGCCCTCAGCGTGGCGCCGACCTGCGCTACGACCTGGAGATCCCCTTCGACGAGTCGGCGCACGGCCTCGAGACCTCGATCCAGGTGCCCCGCCAGGAGACCTGCGACTCGTGCCGCGGCACGGGCGCGGCGCCCGGCAGCAGCCCCTCGGTGTGCCCGCACTGCGGGGGGCGCGGCCAAATCCGCTACCAGCAGGGGTTCTTCACGGTCGCGCAGACGTGCCGCCAGTGCGGCGGCTCGGGCCGGATCATCACCCGGCCCTGCGCCGACTGCCGCGGCGCGGGGCAGGTGGTGCGCGAGCGCAAGCTCGCGGTCCGGATCCCGGCCGGCATCGCCAGCGGCCAGCGCCTGCGCCTCTACGGCGAGGGCGAGAACGGTGCGGCCGGCGGCCCCCCGGGCGACCTCTACGTCGTCGTCCACGTGCAGGACCACCCGGTGTTTCGCCGCGACGGCGACGACCTGTTCTGCCGGGTGCCGGTCACCTTCCCGGTCCTCGCGCTCGGCGGGAAGATCGAGGTCCCGACGCTCGATGGCCACGAGCCCCTCGAGATCCCCGGCGGCACCCAGAGCGGCCACGTATTCCGCCTGCGCGGCAAGGGCATGCCCAACGTGAACGGCCGCGGCCGTGGCGACCTGCACGTGGGGGTGCAGGTGGTCACGCCCAAGAAACTCACGCGCGAGCAGCGCACACTGCTCGATCAGCTCTCGCTGACCATGCCGGTCGAGAAGCTGAAGGCGCCCAAGCGCGAGGCCGACGACGAGAAGACCGTCTTCGACCGCGTCAAGGACATCTTCAGTTGATGTCGAAATCCTGGCCCGCGCTCGACATCCGGTTCACCGCCGCGACGCCCGAGGCGCGGACCGAGACCGCCGACCTCGTGGCGGCCGCGCTCGATGACCTGCACCCGACCGCTGTCGAGGAGCGCGACGCCGGGTGGCGCGTTTTCTTCGCGAGCCACTCCGAGAGGGATGCCGCGGGGCGGGCACTTGGGGAACGCCCTGCCACGGTCGAGTCGGCCCCGATCGACGTGCCGGACGAGGACTGGGCGCGCAGGAGCCAGGACGCGCTGGGGGCGGTGTGCGTTGGCCGCGTCGTCGTGGCGCCGCCCTGGCTGATGCCGGGGGCCGCGTCGGCCGCCGGCCACCTGCCGGTCACGATCCTGCCGTCGATGGGCTTCGGGACCGGGCACCACCAGACCACCCGCCTCTGCCTGGCGCTGCTGCAAGCGCGCGACCTGGCGGGGCTGCGCGTGCTCGACGTCGGCACCGGCTCGGGCGTGCTCGCCATCGCGGCGTGGCGCCTGGGCGCGGACTCCATCCTCGGCGTGGACGACGACGGGGACGCGGTGGCGGCCGCCGGGGAGAACCTGGAGCTCAACGGGGCTGCGGGCGCGATCACGATCCGTCACGGCGACTTCCGGCTCATGGCGGGCCTCGAGGCCGACGTCGTGCTGGCGAACTTGACGGGGGCCCTGCTGCTGCGTCAGGCTGGGACGCTCGCGGCGGCGGTCGCCCCGGGCGGCAGCCTGGTCGTCAGCGGCCTCACCCTCGACGAGGAAGAAGCCGTGGCCGGCGCGCTCGGCGTGCTGTTGAACCCCGCGGGCCGCCTCGTCGAAGGCGAGTGGGTCGGCCTCCGCTTCGATCGGCGCGGGCAGGCCTGAAGCCCTGCTCTTGCACAACCTGCCCCCCGAGTCCTTCCCGATGCACGTGCGCTTTCACGCCCCGGGCCTGCAGCCCGGCGACCAGTCGGCCGTCCTCTCCGCCGAGGAGAGCGGGCACGCGGTGCGAGTGCTGCGCGTGCGACGCGGGGCCGAGGTCCGCCTGTTCAACGGCCGCGGGTACGAGTGCTCCGCTGTCGTCGAGGACCCGGCGCGGGGCGGGATGACGGTCCGCGTGGTGGGGCCGGTGCCCCCGTCCCCCGAGCCGCGGGTCGCGCTCACGCTGGCGCAGGCCGTGCTGAAGGGGGACGCCATGGACGAGGTCGTCCGCGACGCCGTGATGCTGGGCGTCCACACGATCGTCCCCGTGGTGTCGGCGCACGCGGAGTCGGATCGCGCCCGGCTGCTCACGTCGCGGCGGCAGGAGCGCTGGCAGCGGATCGCGGTCTCGTCGGCCAAGCAGTGCGGCCGGGCCGTCGTCCCCGGGGTGCGTGAGCCGATCGCGTTCGAGGAGGCCCTCGGCTCGGTGACCGCCGCCGTGCGGCTGCTGCTCGCGGAGCCGGCCGTCGCGGGACCTGCCGTGCACGGCCTGCCCTCGCTGCCCTGCCCGGACTCGGCGGCGATCCTCGCCGGGCCGGAGGGGGGCTGGACGCCGGCCGAGGTGTCGCTCGCCACGGCGGCGGGATGGAGCCTGCTGACGCTCGGCACGCGAACCCTGCGCGCCGACGCCGCCGCGATCGTCGCGATCCCGGTGCTGCAGTACCTCTGGGGCGATCTGTAGGGCGACGTGTCAGCCTCGCCGGAGAGGGCCAGGCGTCCACGGGTTATACTTCGCGCGCCATGTTCTTCCGCGGTCAGACCATCGGCAAGTACCAGATCCTCTCGGCCCTCGGCAGCGGGGGGTTCGGAGCGGTCTACCTGGCCGAGGACACCTGGATCCACAAGAAGGTGGCCCTCAAGGTTCCCCACCGGCAGAACATCGACTTCAGCGAGCTGCTGAAGGAGCCCCGGCTGCTCGCCTCGCTGAGCCACCCGAACATCGTCGCGATCCTGACCGCCGAGAAGCAGGAGAACGTGTTCTTCATCGTCATGGAGTATGTCCAGGGCGAGACGCTGGAGGGCATCATCGGCCGGTCGGGGGCGCTCGAGCTGACGCGCGCGCTCGACTTCACCTGCCAGATCTGCAACGCGCTCGACCACGCGCACACCCAGGGGGTGCTCCACCGCGACCTGCGCCCGGCCAACGTCCTGGTCTCGGAAGCGGGGATGGCCAAGGTGGCCGACTTCGGCACGGCCCGCTTCCTCGAGATGGCCGCGCAGGGCACGACCGTGATCGGCAGCCCGCCCTACATGGCGCCGGAGCAGTTCCAGGGGAAGGCGGTCTTCGCCTCCGACATCTACTCGCTCGGCGTGACGATGTACCAGATGATCACGGGCAGCCTGCCGTACGACACCCCGTCGCCGGCGGCGCTGCAGAAGCTCATGCGCGGGGAGCTGTTCCAGCCGCCCCGGGCGCGCAACAGCCGCATCCCGCGCGAGCTGAACGACATCGTGATGCGCGCGATGGCGCCGGCCGTGAACGACCGCTACCAGCGGGCCGGCGAGCTGCTCGACGACCTGCTGGCGGCACGCAGCAAGTGGGTGGCATCGCGGGCGGGCCGGCCGGTGACGCCGGTGCGCCCCGGACCCGCCAGCTCGCAGTTGCAGGAGATCCAGGGACGGCTGCGGGCGCGCGAGGCGCCCGCATCGCGATTCTGCTGGCAGTGCCGCAAGCCGCTGCACCCGCGCGCCGACCGCTGCCCGTTTTGTGGCGAAGCGCAGTGAATGCTAAGGTGACACCATGGGTTTTCCCGAAAACGGCACCATCTGGATGAACGGGTCGCTCGTCGAATGGAAGGACGCGACCATCCACATCGCGTCCCACGTGATCCACTACGGGAGCGGCGTGTTCGAGGGCGCCCGCTGCTACGACACGCCGAAGGGCCCCGCGTGCTTCCGGCTCGACGCCCACATCCGGCGGCTCTACAACTCGGCGAAGATCTACCGGATGGAGTACCGCATCGGGGTCGAGGCGTTCAGCGAGGCGGTCTTCGAGACGATCCGCGCGAACCGCTTCCGCGCCTGCTACATCCGGCCGTTGATCTACCGCGGATACGGCGCGCCCGGGGTCAACCCGCTCGGCTCGCCCGTCGAGGCCGCCGTCATGGTGTGGGAGTGGGGTAAGTACCTCGGCCCCGAGGCGCTCGAGAAGGGCGTGGACGTGCGGGTCAGCTCGTGGCGGCGCAGCGCCCCCGACACCTTCCCGACGCTGGCCAAGTCGAGCGCCAACTACGCGAGCGGCCAGCTGATCAAGATGGAGGCGGTCGTCGAAGGATACACGGAAGGGATCGCCCTCGACACCTTCGGGTACGTGAGCGAGGGAAGCGGCGAGAACCTGTTCCTGGTCCGCGATGGCGTCCTCTACACGCCGCCGCTGCAGTCGTCGGTGCTCCCCGGCATCACCCGCGACTCGATCCTGACGCTCGCCGGCGACCTGGGCTACCCGATCCGCGAGGAGGTCATCCCGCGCGAGGCTCTGTACATCGCCGACGAGCTGTTCTTCGCCGGCACCGCCGCCGAGGTCACGCCGATCCGGTCGGTCGACAAGATCGTGATCGGCGCGGGGCGGTGCGGCCCGGTCACCCGGCGGCTGCAGGAGGCCTTCTTCGACACCATCAACGGGGTCCTTCCCGATCGGCACGGCTGGCTGACGTCCGTGTATCCGGGAGACCGATCGGCCGATAAGAACACGCAGGAGAACGCCGTCACCGGCTGACGGCGCGCGTGTCTTCTTTTGGGCCGTAAACCAATGCATGTCAATGACTTACTGAAAGTTGCCGTCGAGAGCGGGGCCTCCGACCTGCACCTCAAGGTCGGCAGTTACCCGATGATGCGGGTGGCCGGCATGCTGACGCCGGCCTCCGAGGAGAAGCGGCTGACCCACGAGGACACGGTCACCATGGCCGCGTCGGTGATGTCCGCGAACCAGCGCCAGAAGTTCAAGGACAGCCAGGAGGTGGACCTCGCCTACAGCGTGCAGGGGCTGGGGCGGTTCCGCTGCAACGTGTTCCAGCAGCGCGGCACGATCGGGATCGTGCTGCGCGTCATCCCCTTCGGCATCCGGACGATCGACGAGCTGGGCCTGCCCGCCGTGCTGGCCCGCATCGCCGAGGAGGACCGCGGCCTGGTGCTCTGCACGGGGACGACGGGGTCGGGCAAGAGCACGACCCTGGCGGCGATGGTGGACCACATCAACAACACGCGCTGCACCCACGTCGTGACGATCGAGGACCCGATCGAGTTCCTGCACCGCGACAAGCGGTCGATCGTGAACCAGCGCGAGGTCGCGGTCGACACGCACTCGTTCGCTCAGGCGCTGCGCAGCGCGCTGCGGCAGGACCCGGACGTGATCCTGGTCGGCGAGATGCGCGACTTCGAGACGATCGAGACCGCGCTGGTCGCCGCCGAGACGGGCCACCTGGTGTTCTCGACCCTCCACACGCTCGACGCGACCGAGACGATCAACCGCATCATCGCCGTCTTCCCCCCGCACCAGCAGAAGCAGGTGCGGCTGCAGCTGGCGAGCGTGCTCAAGGCGGTCATCTCGCAGCGCCTGATCCCGAGGGCCGACGGCATGGGCCGCTGCGCGGCGGTCGAGGTGATGGTGACGACGCCGTTCATCCGCGACTGCGTGGTGGACAAGGAGAAGACGCACCTGATCCCGGGGGCGATCTCGGCCGGCACGTCGCAGTACGGCATGCAGACCTTCGACCAGTCGATCTTCTCGCTCTACGAGCAGGGGATTGTCTCGTACGAGGAGGCGCTGCACTGGGCGACCAACGTCGACGAGTTCAAGCTCAAGGTGCAGGGGATCGCGATGACCTCCGACGCCGCCCGCGACGAGATGGCGCGCGCGGGGTTCGGCCGCCCCGAGGTCCACCGGTTCGGGCAGTGAGCACCTACTCGGCCGCGCTCGCGATGCTCGCCCGCCGCGAGCTGTCCGAGGCGCAGATGCGCGAGCGCCTCGCCCGCCGCGAACATCCTCCCGAGGCCATCGACGCCGCCGTGGCCCGCCTCCGGGCTTCGGGCCTGCTCGACGACCGCCGCGTCGCCCGCGCGGCGGCGCGGACCGAGGCGCAGGTCAAGTCGCGCGGACGGTCGCGCGTCCTGCAGCGGCTGCACGCGCTCGGCATCGCCCCCGAGCTGGCCGCCGAGGCCGCCGACGAGGTCTTCGAGGCGCTCGACGAGGACGCCCTGCTCGAGGCCGCGCTCGCGAGGCGCCTCCGCGGGCCCGGCGCCCGCATCCAGGACGCCGCCCACTTCCGCCGCCTGCACCAGCAGCTCATCCGCCAGGGCTTCGCGCCGTCCGCGATCGCGCGCGCGCTCAAGAGGCGCTGGAAGGGACAGGTGGACGAGGACTAGCAGGCCCGCAGCTTCCCCACACGCGTGAGCTACAATGGCCTGTTATGACATCCTCGGAGATCCGCGCCTCGTTCCTCGACTTCTTCGCCCGTCACGGCCACCGCATCGTGCCGAGCTCGCCCCTGGTGCCGGCCAACGATCCGACGCTGCTGTTCACCAACGCCGGGATGAACCAGTTCAAGGACGTCTTCCTCGGCCGCGAGCGGCGCGAGTACACGCGGGCGACGTCCTCGCAGAAGTGCATGCGGGTCAGCGGCAAGCACAACGACCTCGAGAACGTCGGCCCCTCGCCGCGCCACCATACCTTCTTCGAGATGCTGGGGAACTTCTCCTTCGGCGACTACTTCAAGACCGACGCGATCGCCTTTGCCTGGACGCTGCTGACCGAGGTCTGGAAGCTGCCGCCCGACCGCCTGCACGCCACGATCTTCCGGCACTGGGACAAGGTCCCCGAGGTCCCGCGCGACGAGGACGCCTACCGGATCTGGCGCACGTACCTGCCGGCGGACAAGATCAGCGAGCTCGGCGAGGACAACTTCTGGGCGATGGGCGAGACGGGGCCGTGCGGGCGATGCTCCGAGGTGCACTACTTCCGGGGCAACCACCTTCCCTGCCCCGAGCCGGAGTGCCTGGGCGTGGCCTGCTCGTGCGACCGCTACGTGGAGATCTGGAACAACGTGTTCATGGAGTTCGACCGGCAGCCGGACGGGACGCTGAACGCGCTGCCGGCGCCGTCGATCGACACCGGCATGGGGCTCGAGCGGGTCGCCGCGGTGCTGCAGGGCGTCCTCTCGAACTACGACACCGACCTGTTCACGCCGCTGCTCGGGGCCATCGGCACGATTGCCGGCGTCCGCTACGGCGGATCGAACCAGCCGGCGGACGTCTCGATGCGGGTCATCGCCGACCACGCGCGCGCCGCGACCTTCCTCATCGCCGACGGCGTCGTCCCGTCCAATGAGTTCCGCGGCTACACCCTGCGGCGCATCATGCGCCGCGCCATGACCCACGGCAAGCACCTGGGCATGACCGAGCCGTTCCTCCACCAGCTCGTCGCGGTGCTCGGCGCCGAGATGGGGGACGCGTACCCGGAATTGCGCACGCAGCGCGAGTACGTCGAGCGGATGACCCGCGGCGAGGAGGAGCGCTTCGAGTCGGTGCTCCGGATCGGCCTGCCGAAGCTGGAGGAGAGTCTGGAGCGGGTGGCGGCCGGGACCGGGGTGCTCGCCGGCGACGAGGCGTTCCGCCTCTACGACACCTTCGGCGTGCCGAGGGACTTCATCGAGGACATGGCCGAACACCGCCAGGTCGCCTTCGACCGGGCCGGGTTCGAGCGGGCGATGGGCGGACAGAAGGAACGGGCGCGGGCGCGGCATGCCTTCGGCCTGGCGACCACTGGCGACGGCACGCTGGAGGCGTCCACCGAGGTGCTGCGCGGCAGGCCCGACCAGTTCGAGGGCTACCGGACGACGCGCCTGGACGGGCTCTCCGCGATCGCGCTGCTCGACGGGAAGGGCCACAGGGTGGCGGAGCTGCGGGAGGGCGACGAGGGCTACCTGGCGCTCGACCGGACCCCCTTCTACGTCGAGGCGGGCGGCCAGGTGTCCGACACCGGCGCGATCACGGCCGCTTCCGGCGTGCGGGCCAGGGTCGAAGGGCTGGTGCGCGTCGGCAGCGATCGGCCGCGGCTGCACGAGGTGGTGGTCGAGCGCGGCACGATCCGCGAGGGCGACACGGTCACGGCCGAGGTGGACGAGGAGCTGCGCAACGCGACGCGCCGGAACCACACGGCCACGCACCTGCTGCACGCGGCGCTGCGACAGGTGCTCGGCTCGCACGTCAAGCAGGCCGGGTCGCTCGTGGCGCCCGACCGCCTCCGCTTCGACTTCGTCCACCCCGAGCCGGTGAGCCGGGAAGAGCTGGCCGAGATCGAGCGCCTGGTCAACGACGAGGTCCTGCGGAACACCCCGGTCGGCACCGAGGTGCGCGCCACCGACGAGGCCATCGCCGCCGGCGCGATGGCGCTCTTCGGCGAGAAGTACGGCGACCGCGTCCGCGTCGTCTCGGTGGCCGGCTTCAGCCAGGAGCTGTGCGGCGGGACCCACGTCGCCGCGACCGGCGACATCGGCTGCTTCGTGGTCCTGCACGAGGGCGGCGTCGCCGCCGGCCAGCGCCGCATCGAGGCGCTGACCGGGCAGGGGGCGCTCCAGTTTCACCGCGAGCAGCGCAGGGCGCTTGGCGCGGTGCTCGAGGCGCTCAAGGTGCCGGCCGAGCAGGCGGCGGCCGCCGTCGAGCGCCTGCAGTCCGACGTCAAGCGGCTGACGCGCGAGAACGGCCAGCTGAAGGTGCAGGTGGCCACCGCCAGCCTGGCCGGCGGGTCCACATCGGCGGCGCCGGCCAGCCAGTCCGAGACGGGCGGCGTCACCCTGGTCGCCCGCCGCGTCCAGGGCCTCGACAAGGCGGGCCTCGGACAGATGGCCGACACGCTGAAGAACCAGATCAAGAGCGGGGTCGTGATCCTCGCCTCGGAAAACGACGGGCGCGTGGCGATGGTCGTGTCCGTGACGAAGGACCTCGTCCCGAAGGTCCACGCGGGCCAGATCGTCAAGCGGCTCGCGCCGATGATCGGCGGCGGCGGCGGCGGCAGGCCCGACTTCGCCGAGGCCGGCGGCAAGGACCCGTCAGGGATCGACCGGATGCTGGACGAGGCGCGGGGGGTGGTAGGGGGGATGGCGGCACAGCCGTAGCGCAGGCCTTCAGGCCTGCGGGCCATCCGTAGCGCAGGCCTTTAGGCCTGCGGGGCCATCCGTAGCGCAGGCCTTCAGGCCTGCGGGCACCGGCCCGACGGTCAGCAGGGCTGAAGCCGAGGTCAGCGTTCAGCAGGGCTAAAGCCGAGGTCAGCGTTCAGCAGGGCTAAAGCCCTGCTCTACTGCCCCATCCTCTCGTAGCTGCCCGTCGCCGGCGGCGAGTCCGAGTACCGCGTGACCGGCTTCCCTTCCACCAGCTCCACCCACCTGTAAATCACCAGCTTGGGCTTTGCGGCGGCTGCGGCCACCGAGGTGCGCGTGCGCACCTTGCGGACATAGTCGCGGGTCTCGCGGTAGGGGGGGATGCGGTTGCCGTAGCGCCCCACGGCCCCTGGACCGGCGTTGTAGGCCGCAAGCGCGAGCTCTTCGTTCCCGTCGAAGCGGTCGAGCAGGTGGCGCAGGTAGGTGACCCCTCCGCGGATGTTCTCCTGGGGATCGAACGGGCGCGTCACGCCCAGGCCGGCGGCCGTTCCCGGCATCAGCTGCATCAGCCCCATGGCTCCCTTGGGCGACAGCGCCCGCGGGTTGTAACCCGACTCGACCTGCACCACGGCCCGCACCAGGTCGGGGCGAATCCCCCGGGCCTCGGCGTGTTCCACGATCAGGTCGTCGAACTGATCGCGGTAGGCCTTCGACACCGGGCGCGTCACCCGCACCCGTTCCCGCGTGTTGACCGCCTCGAACGTGTGAACCGGCACCGCGGGATCGGACGGTGCCGTGTCGGAGAGCACCATTGAGCCCGACGCGTCGCGGTAGCTGTAGATCTGGGCGGTGGCGGGGGTGGACACCCCCCAGACGATCGCCAGGCCAAGCAGGGTGATGGGCAGACCTCGAGGCACGGTTGGACAACCTCAGATCGTCTATCGGCTGTCGGTCCGGGATTCTACACCCCTCCCCCGGCAAGAATGGGCCCGATGGCATCTAAGACGGTGGAAAGGAATAGGAACAGGGATCGGGGATATCCATGCCAACAGTCCTTCTTCTTTTCTTCGTGGCCCTCGCCGGCGTCCCCGCAGGCCAGCTCCCCGCCTCGATGCCGGCCGGCGACGCGGGACGGCAATTCCAATCCCTCATGGAGGACTACTACCGGGCCTACGCCCGGAAGGACCTGGCCGCCGTGGAAGGCGTCTGGCATCCGGACGGCCCCGCCCGAAACGCCCGGAACGTCCTCCAGGTCGAGTTCGACCTGCGGGACGCGACGTTCGAGCGGGTTCGGCTCTCGGACGTGGCAATCGACGCGGGCGGCGGCCGTGCCAGGGCGGTGATCGACCTCCTCGTCACCGACCGCCGGGGCACCGCCAGTCGCCGCGAACGGCGGGTGCGAGATCTGACCTTCCTCCCCCACAACGGTGCGTGGCGCCTGTGGAACGAGGCGTCCGCCGGAAGGTCGCTCGCCATCCGCGGGTTGTCGGTTCCGTCCGACCAGCTCGATGGACTGCTCGCCGCGGAGCCCGAGCTGGTCTCGGACGAGGCGCTGGCCGGGCTCGGAACCGAGGCGATGATGCTGCGGACCCGCGGTCAGGCCGGCGAGGCGCTCCGGGCGACCGAGTTGCGCTTGCGGCTGGCCCGCGCCGCGGGTCACGAGGGGGTGATGGCGAGCTGCCTCTCCGAGCTTGGCCTCCAGCACCAGCTCGCGGGCCGGTACACCGACGCGGGGGCGGCGTTCAGGGAGGCACGCCCCCTGGTGGAGAGAATGGGGACACCGCGCGAGCTGGCGACCGCCGACCTGAACGTCGCGGCCATCGAGTACCTGGAAGGCCGTTACGACGCCGCGATCCCGTGGTACGAGCGCGCGCTGCGCGGATTCGAGGCGGAAGGCGATCGCGTGGCCGCCGCCGGCGTGCTCCACAGCCTCGGCAACGCGCAGTACATGCTGGGCGAGTACGAGCAGGCCCTCGAGTGGTACGGGCGGTCTGGGCGCCTGAACGAGGAGGGGGGCAACAAGGCGGGGCTGGCCGCCATCCACCTCGCGTCGGGCCTGGTACACAAGGAGCTCGGCAACTACCGGGAGGCGGCGGCGGCGTACCGAAACGGCGCGGCCGTCGCCGACACGATTCCCGACCCGGTGAGCGCCGGCCGGGCCTGGCAGGGCCTCGGCGAGGTGCACCGCCTCGAGGGAGATTTCGCCGCGGCGCTCGAATCGCTGGGGACCAGCCTTGTGCGCTGGGAGAGAACGGCCGACGTGCCGGGGAAGACCGCCGCCCTCTTCGCGACGGGCCAGGTGCACGCCCACCTGCGCCACTTCCCTCGCGCCGTCGAGTGGTACGAGCGCGCGCTCGAGGCGGACCGCGCGATCCGCGACGAGCCCGGGATCGCGCGCGACCTCGGCGGCCTCGGCGGCGCCGATCTCGCCATGGGTCGGATCGAGCGGGCGCAGGCCGAGTACGAGGAGAGCCTGGCGCTGCGCGAGAAGCTGGACGATCGACGAGGCGTGATGTGGACGCTCGTCCACCTCGCCGCGCTGCACGGCCGCCACGGACGGACGGCCGAGGCGATTCGGCTGGGCCAGCGCGCCGTGGGCGAGGCCGAGCGAATCGGAGACAGGCCGGGGCTCTGCACGGCGTGGGCCGTGATCGCGGGGGCGCGGGCGACCGGCGACGACATCGAGGCCGCGCTGGCTTCGGCCGCGCGCGCCGCCGTGCTCGCCGCGCAGGTCGGGCAGTTCGACGTGCTGGCCTACGCGCGCACGCTCTCGGGGAAGGCGCACGCGCGGGCGGGACGAACCGCCGACGCGCAGGCGGCCCTCGAAGAGGCGGTCTCGGCGCTGGCGCAGGTTCCGGCCGGCCCCGGCGCCGACGTCTTCTTCGATGACCCTCGCGCCCCCTACCTGGCGCTGGTCGAGCTGCTCGCCGGGCAGGACCGCGCGGCCGACGCGTTCGACTGGCTCGAGCGGGGACGCCAGCACCTGGTGGCGGTGATGCTGGGCGAGGACGGCGTGCTGGTGAGGAAGGGCCTGACCGCCGCCGAGCGCGACGAGGAGTTGCGGCTGCTCCGCGCCGCCCGGTCGGTCAGGGTCAAGCTCCAGCGCGAGGAACTGCGCGATCGGCCCGGCGTCGAACGGCAGGCAGGGCTGCGCGAGCAGCGTGACCTACTGGCGGCCGGGCGCGAGGCCCTGCGGCAGCGGCTGTTCTCGGCCCACCCCGACCTGCGTGGCCTCCGCGCACAAGCCGATCCCACCGGCGCGCGGCCGGCCCTCGCGCTGGGGCCACGCGAGGCGGCGCTGGCCTACTCGGTCGGCGAGTCGGCGCTGCGCATCTTCGTCGTCACGCCGACGCCCACCCCGGCCGGGTCGAGCGCGCCCCGCATCGACGTCCTGACCGTGCAGGTCGCCGCGGCCGACCTTGCCGCGCGCGTCGCTCGCTTCCGCGAGGCAATCGTGTCGCGGGACGCGGCGGCCGACCCTCTCGCCGCCGACCTGCATCACCTGCTGATCGCTCCCGCGCGTGCATGGCTCTCCTCCTCGACGCGCCTCCTCATCGCCCCGGACGGGTTCCTCTGGGGGCTGCCCTTCGAGGCGCTGCGCTCCCCGTCGGGCCGGTACCTGGTGGAGGACGCGTCGGTTTCGTACGTGCCCTCGATCGCCAGCGTGGGCCTGTACCGCACGGCGACGCGACTCGCCGCGCGGCCCCGGCTCGTCGCGCTCGCGGCGCCGGTCATTCCGGCGGACGTCGAGGAGCGAATCGCCTTCGCACGCCCCGGCCCGGTCGCGCGGGAGCCGGCCGGGACCGCCCTCGAAGCACGGTCGGTCGCCGCCTTCTTCGGCCCGAACGCCACCATCCTCGCCGGCGCCGATGCCACCGCCGGGCGGCTCGCCGCCGCCGTGCCCGAGGGCGGGGTCGTCCACGTGGCCGCACCCGCGCTGGTCAACGACGCCAGCCCCTTCTACTCGTGCCTGGTGCTCTCTCCCGCCGCCGCCGCGGAGCCCGAGAGTGGCCTCGTCGAGGCGGCAACCGTGATGTCGTGGAACCTGCCCGGCGGGCTCGCCGTACTGTCGCAGGCCGAGGCGATCCAGCCGCGGCCGACGGGCGAGGCCCTGACGGCATGGTCGTGGTCGTTCCTGGCGGCCGGCACGCCCACGCTCGCGATCAGCCGCTGGACCGCGCCGCGGATACCGGCGCGCACCGACCCCCTCGTCCGCGCGTTCTATCGCGAGTTGCTGCGGCCGGCGAAGCCGGGGCAGGAACCGCGCCCCTCGGCCGCGGTGGCGTTGCAGCGCGCGACGCGCCGCCTCCTCGCGGCGCCTGCCACGCGGCACCCGTGGCACTGGGCGAGGATGATGGTGGTGGGACGCTGACCTGGCGGGGCCCGTGCGACTACTCGTCCTCGCTCTGCTCGACGTCAACCGGATCCGTACGTTCGACCAGTCGACCGAGCAGCTCGACGGCCAGCAGGCACTCGGCGACCAGCGCGATCGAGAACACCAGCGCGGCGGGCACGAGGCCGGCGTAGCCGGTCAGCGGAAACAGGATGAGGGCGGCCGCGCTCGCGACGACCGCGGCCGGCAGCACGCCGAGCGCCATCAGCAGCAGCGTTCCGGCGAACATCAGCATCTGCTGGCCCATCGCCTCGACACCGCGCGGCCGGTTCGCCCCGGTCGGGACCCACCCGGGGAACACGATCACCGCCGCGTTCTGGATCACGAGCTGCGCCAGCAGGAAGGGCGGAGCGGCGAGGGCCGCCGCCAGCGCCAGCCAGGCGCGGTCGAGCAGCGGGAGGCCGAGATCGAAGCCGTCCGACAGCACGAGGGCGGCCGCAAGCGAGGCCCACACACCAGCGGTCAACACGAGGGCCGGCGCCAGCACCTCGCCGCGGACCAGCGCCGCCCCGCGGATCGGCCAGGTCTTGAGGACCGCCAGCCGCCCCATGTCCTGGCGCAGGTCGTACCGGACCATGTAGGGGCCCAGCAGCGTGAGCGCCGCCGCCACGATCAGCGCGATCGGCCCCAGGCCGAGGGCCACCTCCTTGATCGCCGCGACCGCGGCCAGCACGAGGAGCGGCACGACGAGGCGCAGCACGAAGCCCGGCGTCAGGTAGCGGCCGCCGAGAATCAGGTTCTTCCAGAGGAGGGCGACCTCGGCGCGCCCGGTCGGCGCCAGGCGGAAGGGCGGCTTCCGGGTCACCGGCCTCGGCGGCGGGCGGCGGCCGCCCGCCTGCTCGCGCTCGGCGGCGCCGGCCGCCTCCTCGAGGGTCGTCTCCGACCGCAGCACCCACCAGTAGTTCAGGACGAGGAGCAGCGCCGCCGGCCACGCGGACTGGAGGAACGGCCGTGTGCCCGACGCCAGCACCGGCGCGACCAGCGCCGCGAACGGCCACAGCGCCGCCGAGGCGACACCGCCTGAGAAGAGGTCGAAGGCCCGCCGCGCCGCGGCGCCGAGCGGAAGCGAGAGGAGGGCCGGGAGGTTGACCGACCAGGTCGCGAGGATCACGGCCGAGAGTGTCCCGATCACGCCGAGCGGCAGCCACGTCGAGCGGGGCAGGCGCCATCGGCACCGCGCGAGGCTCGCGCGCGTGAACGCGACGCCAACCAGGTGCATCTGGAGCGTGGCGAACAACAGCCACCCGCCGAGCAGGAACCAGACGCGCCCGGCCACCGCCGCGCCCGAGAAGATCGACACGATCGCAAGGCCGAAGAGGATCCCGACCTGCGAGCGCAGCAGCCTGTAGTGGATCAACTGCCGGCGGGTCACCGGCGCCGTGAAGAAGAACTGCACCTCGGCGCGGCTGAAGCGCAGGGGCGGCTGGGTGGACGGCCAGACCCAGGCGGCGAGCGACACCACCCAGAGCACGAGGCCGCCTGCCACCAGCACGGCCGGGATCACCGCGCCGAACTGCGGATCGACCGTGAAGTCCCCGCGCCGGGTCGTGCGCAGCTGGTGGCGCAGCACGAACCAGTAGAGGTACGCGAGGCCGGCCAGGAGGCCGATCAGGTAGCGGGGCTGCCGCAGGCGCCTGAGGCGGGCGGCAATCCTGTTGCGCAGGCTGCGGACGGCCAGGAAGACGAAGGTCCCCGTCACGTCGCCCGGCCGCCCCGGTCGTGGCCCGTCGCCTTGAGGAAGACCTCCTCCAGATCGGAGTCGGCGGTGAGGTCCGCGCGGGCGGCCAGCTCCTCGAGCGTCCCGTCGGCGATCGCCGTCCCCTTGTTGATGATGACGATCCGGGAACAGATCTCCTCGACGAGATGGAGCAGGTGCGACGAGACGAGAACCGCGGCGCCGCCCCGCGCCCGCGACACGATCGTCTCCTTCATCCGGCGGATGCCGATCGGGTCGAGGCCCGTCAGCGGCTCGTCGAACAGCAGCGCCAGCGGGTCGTGCAGCAGGCCGCAGGCGATCATCAGCTTCTGCTTCATCCCCCGCGACAGCTCGCCCGGCAGCGCGTGCTGCTTGCCCGCCAGGTCGAGCTCTTCGAGCAGCGAGCCGCTGCGCTCGTCGACGCCGGCCACCCCGTAGAGCCGCGCCACCAGCCGCAGGTGCTCGGCCACGGTGAGGTACTCGAACAACTGCGGCTCGTCGGGCATGAAGGCGAGCCGCCGCTTCGCCTCGATCGCCTGCGCGACGATGTCGTGGCCGGCGACGCGGGCGGTGCCGGCGCTCGGGGCCTGGATCCCCGCGAGGCAGCGGAGCGTGGAGGTCTTCCCCGCGCCGTTGGGTCCTATGAGGCCGACCACCTCGCCGGCGCGGACGGTGAACGAGAGGCGGTCCACCGCAGTGAGGCGGCCGTAGACCTTGGTGAGCCCCTCGACCTGGATCATCGGCCCGCCCCGGCCCCCTGGCCTCCGAGCGCGTCGCTGGCCGCGCGGACGCGGGCGCGCAGCGCCTGGCCGGCGGGGGTGAGCGGGAGGGTGAGCACGCTGTCGAGGGCCCGCCGGTACCACGCCCGCCACGCGTCGTGCAGTGCCCGCTCGCCGGCCTCGGCCGTCGCCCGGTCGGGGGCCCCGGCAATCAACTCCGCCGACTGGTGGGTCTCCAGGTCGAGCCGGCGGCGCGCGGCGTCTGCCACGAGGTCGGCAATCGCCCGGGCCTCCTCATCGCCGGCCGACGCGATCAGCATCGCCGTGGTGCCGACCGAGATCCCCACGTGGGCCATCTCGGCGGGGCTCACCTTGTCGGGCCGATCGAGGTTCGTGTGGTAGTAGCGGTCGGTGAAGTGGCTGACGAGCAGCGCCGGGACGCCGGCGTTGAGGAAGATGCTGTGGTCACTTCCCCCCTCGTAGGGGTTGGTCTGCACGACCCAGCCGGTCTCTCGCGCGCGGCGCAGGCACACGGCGAGCAGCAGGTCGTTGAGGAAGCTGCCC
Source organism: uncultured Acidobacteriota bacterium (assembly GCA_963813585.1). GTDB lineage: Bacteria > Acidobacteriota > Vicinamibacteria > Vicinamibacterales > Fen-181 > JARKSS01. The sequence goes on along the minus strand of CAWEZL010000001.1, from coordinate 2,478,981 downwards.
TTCAGCTCGCGCCGGTAGGCGTCGCCGCCCCACCACTCGGTGTGCGGGTCGGAGGGACGCGGCCAGACGGCCGACGGGTCGGGCTCCTTCTCGATGATGAAGGTGCCCCCGGTCTTGCCAGCGTCCTCACCCGTCATGTCGAGCGAGATCATCGCGCGCACCGACGAGGGCCGGCCCGGCTGCGCCCGCAGCCACTCGCGGCTCGCGCGCATCTCGTCGCCCCAGACGAAGGTCAGCGTGCGGCCGGGAGCCGGCAGGGCCTTCGACGCGATCGCCGACGCCGCGGCGCGCGCCAGCTCCATCAGCGTCGCGCACCCGCTGGCGTTGTCGTTGGCGCCCGGCTCCTGCACGTGCGCCACCATCACGACCCGCTCGGCCGGGCGGATCGCGCCGGGGATCTCCGCGACGAGCAGCCGGCCGGGCGAGGGGTTGAACGTCGTCTCGACCTCGACCCTCACCGTCACCGGCCCCTTCGCCAGGCGAGCCTTCAGGCGGCCCGCCACGCGGGGGCTCGCCTTGAGCCCGAAGGCCCGGGCCTTCTCGTCGTACGGGATGCCGCCCCACTGGAACACCTCGGGCGACTCGCCCGGCTTCGCATAGGCGGGCGGCCGCTCGGCCGAGACGATGCCGGCGGCGCCGCGCGCGCGCACCGCCTCCTGCCACACGCGACGCATGCCGCCGTCGGCGAGCACCACGGCGCCCTTGACGTCGATCGACTCGTAGTCGGCAGCCTTGCTCCCCTCCCCCACGTACACGAGCCGCGTCGTGAGGCCGCCGGGGGGCGTCGGGAACGAGTTCATGCAGAGCGCGATGTAGTCGACGACGGGATCGAAGACCGCCTCGGCGGGACCGCTCTCGCCCTCGAGCACCGTCATCGCGAACCGCACCGGCTCCCAGCCGTTGCCGCCGTTGGGGTACTCCTCGACCCAGAGGCGGGGGGCCGAGGCGCGGGCGGCCTTCCCGTCGGCAAACCCCGCCGCGACGAGCGCCGCCTTGATCCGATCCATCGACTGGGTGTAGCCGCTGTTGCCCGACTCGCGCCAGAACCGGTCCATGAAGGTGACCAAATCCATCGCGCGCGACGAATCGAAGCCGGCCGCGAGGGCGCCGGCGATCGGCGCGGTGCGCCGGGGCAGGAAGGTGTCGAGGCCCACGGCGGCGCGCACCGACGCCGCGTCGATGCGCTCCTGCTGGACGGCGCGGGTCGCGGGCGCCGGGGCCGGTTGCGCGGAGGGCGGGGGCGGCGCCTGCCCGGCGCCACCAGCCGCGGCGCCGCACACCGCGATGAAGAACAGGGCGCTCGCCAGCGCCCGCCTGCTGATCGTCATGGTCTGTGCCTTGCGGACATGCCGGCCACGCCGGCAAGAAGGGAATCTTAACGCAGGCCGCAAGCCTCAGGCCGTCGCCGAGAGGCAGCCGTGGTCGGCGAGCGCGGTCTGGCGGTTCCAGGCCTGCGTGGCCTTCAGTAGCGCCGCCGGGCTGGGGCAGCCGTCGGGCTGGCACCTGGGCGCCGGCGCGGTGGCCGCCGCCTGCAGCATCGGACGCGGGAGCGAGAGGAGGCCCGCCACGACCCAGGGGCAGTAGCGCGAGCCCGCCTCGCGGGCGAGCAGCGAACACGCCGCGTCGAGCGAGAGCGCCGCGCGGTAGGGGCGCGGGCTGGTGAGCGCATCGAAGGCGTCCATGACGCTGACGATGCGAACCGGCCAGGGGATGCGATCGGCGGTGAGGTTGTCGGGGTAACCGCTGCCGTCGAACCGCTCGTGGTGGTAGAGGACGATCTCGGCGACGGGAGCGCCGAAGCCGAGGCGATCGACCAGGGCGAGGCCGGCCTCGGGGTGCCGGCGGAGCCGGTCCCACTCGCGCTCGGTGAGGCGGCCCGGCTTCTCGAGCAGTCGCGGAGGCACCTCGAGCTTGCCGAGGTCGTGCAGGAGGCCGCCCACCCGGATGGCCTCGACCGTCTCGGCGTCGAGGCCATACTGGGTGGCGAGGCGGACCGAGTAGAGAGACACGCGGCGGCAGTGGGCGGCCACCCCGGGGCAGCGCGCCTCCATCGCCGACATGATGTCCTCGAGACCGCCGACGATCGAGATCGACACGGTGCCGCTTTCCGGGGGTGGGCCGGGTTGGCCGCCCCCTGATGAACGTTTCGGACGCTTTGCGGCCGAACAGTAGGGCTTGGGGGTCATTCCCCGGGGGGAAAGCCGCAGCGACCCTTCAGGTCGGAGCCGCCTATGCTATCATAAGGGTTTGTGCCGGCGCCCAGGCGACCGGCGTGCCGCGCAAGCACTTACGGGGGAAGAACGACTGTGGCCAGCCACGCTTCAGCACTGAAGGCCCACCGCCAGAGCCTCAAGCACCGGGAACAGAACCGCCAGTTCCGCTCGCAGCTCCGGAGCGCGATCAAGGCGATCCGGGCGTCGGTCGCCGAGAAGGACGCCGACAAGGCCAAGGGGGCCCTCTCCACGACCGTTGCCCTCATCGACCGGATGGCCGGCAAGGGCATCATCCACCGCAATGCCGCCGCCCGGTACAAGTCGCGGCTGCAGGTGGGGATCGACAAGATCTCGGCGTAGGCGCGGCGAGAACCGGCCGGCCGGCACGCCGGCCTACTGCGTCAGCGCGCACACCTCCACCACCAGGCGCTCCAGCAGCACCTGCGGGTCCCCGCCCGAGGTCTTCAGGGCGAGGTCCGTTCGCAGCAGCGCGTCGTAGGCCTCGGGCAGCGCCGGCCCCGTCACGGTCCGTTCCACCGCCGACCGGATCAGCCCCAGCACCATGAACGGCACGGCCCCTTCGGCCAGCTCGAGGTTCAGCTCGCGCAGGGCCTCGGCCGTCCGTCCGCCGGCCACCGCACCCCAGAGCGCCCGGCCCCCGGCGGCTGCCTGCCGCCCGACGACCGCCTCCACGTGTTCGCGGGTGATGACGGGCGAGCCGGCGGCGTAGAGCAGCACCCGCCCGGTGTCGGCCTTCAGGCGTTCCAGGTCTTCGCCGGCGCGCTGGCGCAGCAGTTGCGCGGCGGCCGGGTGGAAGCGGACGCCGAGCTCGGCGGCCAGGTCGCCGACGGGGTCGCGGTCGGCCTCGCAGAGGACGACGACCGACTGGCCGCCGATGTCCTCGAAGCTCCTCTCGAAGCCGCCGGCGAAGACGGCCACGGTGGCGTGGTCGTGGGGCTTCGCAGCGTAGTCCTTCAGCATCTGCAGGGGCGAGGGGCCGGCGCTTCTTCCGGACGCCGCGGCGGGGGCGACCGGCGTCCAGTCGCCCTCCTCACCCGCCGCGTCCTCCGGCTCCTCCGCGGCCGGCCCCTTCCTCGCCAGCACCTTCCCGGCCTGCAGCAACAGCACCACGCGGCGTGGCGCCATCAGCGGGTAGGAGCTGGCTGCGTCCAGCACCTGCGCAATCGTGACCTTGTCGGTCCCGTGGAAGCGGTGGACGTTGAAGGCGCGGAAGTCCTCGGGCACCGAGTCTGACAACTCGGCCGCGAGGCGGCTCATCTCGAGGTCGTCGGGACCGGTGACCAGGTAGAGTGGAGCGAGGTCGCCGGACGCGATCTGGCGGCGGAAGGCCGTGGAGCTGAGCGTCCCCTTTGGCATCTAGAACGCTTCGAGGATCGCCGTCACCAGCGCCTGGGCGAAGTCGGTCGAGAGCCGGTCCACGGCGTTCGACGACTGCCCGAAGAACGCGGCGGGGTCGAGCGCGCTGCTGGCGCCGCTGCTCAAGGCGTACTCTTCCCGGAACACCTGGTTCGCGTTCTGCCAGAGCACCTTCTCGGTGGCCGACTCCACCAGCCGTGCCGAGACCGAGACGCTGATGGTGTACCGGCTGGCCTGCTGATCCTCGTTGAAGCTGGCCGGGGCGATCGAGATGCTGGTGATCTCGGCCACCAGCACCGCGTCGGCGCCCGTGTCCTGCGGGATCACCTTGTACTTGCCGCGGCCGATGAACTCCGACCGCACGCGCTGGGTGAGAACCTGCTCGACCTCCGGGTACGGCGTGCGGTTGCCGAAGTTCGGGATGCCGATGACCTGGATCGTGTCGGGCAGGAACGAGCCGCGGCCCGCGAGCGCGTAGCCGCACGACGCCGACGCGCACGCGGCGAGGACGACGACGGCGATTCGAAGCAGTGCGGAAATCTTCACCGGGCCACCACGTTCACCAGCTTGCCGCGGGCGACGATGACCTTCTGCACCGTCTTGCCCGCGGTGTGCAGCCGCACCGAGGCCTCGGCCAGCGCGGCGTCGCGCAGGTCGGCCTCGGCGATGTCGGCGGGCACCGTCAGCCGGCCGCGCAGCTTGCCGTTCACCTGCACGGGGACGACGATCTCCGACGAGCGGGCGACCACCGGGTCGTAGTCGGGCCACACCGCGCTCGAGAGGCCGTCGCGGTGGCCCAGCATCTCCCACAGCTCCTCGGCGGTGTGCGGCGCGAACGGCGCGAGCATCAGCACCAGCGCGTCGAGCGCCTCGCGCAGCGCCGCCAGCGATTCGGGCCGCTCGACCCGGCGCGGGCTGGCCTCCGCGCCGGTTGAGTGGGGGCGGGCCTCCGTGCCCGCCCACCCCTCGCGCGGGCGCCGCCCGGGCGCCCCCAGGCGCGTGTGCTCCTCGGAAAAGGCGTAGAGCGCGTTCACCAGCTCCATCAGCGCGGAGACGGCGGTGTTCAGGTGGACGCGCGGGTCGAGGTCGTGCGTGACGCGGCGGATCGTGTCGTGGGTCGCGCGGCGCACGCCCTGCTCCGCCTCCGTCAGCTCGAGCCCGCGGAAGTCGGTGGCGGCCCCGGCCACCGGTCCGCTCCACTGGTCGACCAGCCGCCAGACGCGGGCGAGGAACCGCGCGCTCCCCTCGACGCCGACGTCCGACCACGCCACCTCCTTCTCGGGCGGCGCCATGAACATGACGTACATGCGAACGGCGTCGGCGCCGTGCTTCTCGATGAGGTCGTCCGGATCGACGGTATTCCCCTTCGACTTCGACATCGCGCTGCCGTCCGTCGCGAGGACCATGCCCTGCGTGAGCAGCCGCGCGAACGGCTCGTCGTGCTGCACCATCCCGAGGTCCCTGAAGACCCGGCAGAAGAAGCGCGAGTAGATCAGGTGCAGGATCGCGTGCTCGATCCCGCCGCTGTAGAACTCCACCGGGCACCAGTACGCGACCTTCTCCGGGTCGAAGGGGAGCTGGTCGTTGCGCGGGTCGCAGAACCGGTAGAAGTACCACGACGAGTCGAAGAACGTGTCCATCGTGTCCGTCTCGCGCCGCGCCGGCCCGCCGCAGCGGGGGCAGCTCACGTTGACGAACTCGGGGACGGTGGCCAGCGGCGAGTCGCCGCGGCCGGTGAACTGCGCGACCTTCGGCAGCTCGACCGGGAGCTGCTCGTAGGGGACCGGCACGATGCCGCACGCGTCGCAGTAGACGACCGGGATGGGGGTCCCCCAGTAGCGCTGCCGCGAGACGCCCCAGTCCTTCAGGCGGTACTGCACGGTCTTCGACCCGATCCCCCGCGCCTCGGCCGCCGCGGTCATCGCCGCGATCGCCCCGGTGGACCACAGGCCGGAGAACTCGCCCGACGCGACCACGCGCCCCGGCTCGACGTACGCCTCGGTCATCGTGTCGCCGGCGAGACGACCCACGACGCCGTCGGCCTCGGGCTGGATCACGACCGTCACCCTCAGACCGTACTTGCGCGCGAACTCGAAGTCGCGCTGATCGTGCGCGGGCACGGCCATCACCGCCCCGGTGCCGTACTCGCCGAGGACGAAGTTCGCGACCCAGAGCGGCACGTCGGCGTTGGTGAACGGGTTGCGGGCGTAGCGGCCGGTGAAGAAGCCCTCCTTCTCGATCTCACCGCTCAGCCGGGCGGTGCGGTCCTGGGCGCGGAAGCGCTGGGCCTGCGCGCGAAAGGCGGCCGGGTCGGGCGACTCGTCCGCGAAGCGCTCGATGAGCTCGTGCTCGGGCGCCAGCAGGACGAAGGTCGCGCCGTAGATCGTGTCGATCCGGGTGGTGAACACGTCGATGCCCACGCCGGCGCCGGCGCCTGCCCGCTCGGGATCGGCCGGCAGCAGGGGGAACCGGACGCGCGCACCCTCGGACCGCCCGATCCACTCCCGCTGCATCGTCAGGACCTTCTCCGGCCAGCCGGTCAGGCGATCGGCGGCGTCGAGCAGCTCCTGGGCGTACTCGGTGATGCGGAGGAACCACTGTTCGAGGTTCCGGCTGGCGACCGGCGTGCCGCAGCGCCAGCACCCGCCGCCGACCACCTGCTCGTTGGCGAGGACCGTCTGGCAGCTTGGACACCAGTTGACCGGCGACCGGCGCCGGAACGCGAGGTCGCGCTCGAGCATCTTCAGGAAAATCCACTGGTTCCAGCGGTAGTACTCCGGGTCGCAGGTCGCCAGCTCGCGGTCCCACGCGTAGCTGATCCCCATCCGCTGCAACTGCCCCTTCATGTGGGCGATGTTGGCGCGGGTGGAGGTGTCGGGGTGCAGTCCGCCCTTGATCGCGGCGTTCTCGGCCGGCAGGCCGAAGGCGTCCCAGCCGAAGGGGTGCAGCACGTTGAAGCCGCGCATCCGCTTCAGCCGGGCGATCACGTCCCCGATCGTGTAGTTGCGGACGTGCCCGATGTGGGCGTGGCCGGACGGGTAGGCGAACATCTCGAGGCAGTAGAACGTGGGCTTGGCGGGGTCCTCGGTCACCTCGAAGGCCCGGCTCTCCGCCCAGCGCTGCTGCCACTTCCGATCGAGCTCCTGCGGTCTGTACTCGCGCACGAACGGGTCCTCCCGATTCGAGTGATTATACCCGGCCGAGGAGGGACAGGGCCTGGCGCTCGAGGTCGACGAGACGGCGCTCGAGCGCGTCGCGCGCGGCCTCGATGCCCGCGTCGCCCGCGTCGGCCGGCACCTCGAGGGGGACGCCGATCGTGATCGCCACGCGGCTCCAGGGGCGGGGCACCTGCCCGCGATCCCAGCTCGGAAGCTCCCAGCCTCGCTCGGCCTCGATGTGGAACGGCACAACCGGGTTGCCGGTGGCCTTGGCGAGCCAGACGGCGCCGGCCTGCGCGCGCCGGGCGGGGCCGCGCGGACCGTCCACCGTGAAGGCGGCGGGCCGCCCCGCGGCCATGTCGCGCCGCAGCCGGATGAGCGCGCGGCTGCCGCCGCGGCTCGTCGATCCGCGGGCGGCGGCGTAGCCGAAGCGCCGCATGAGGCGGGCGATCCACTCGCCGTCGAAGTTCTCGCTGGTCACCGCGACGATGCCGCGGTCGCGGAAGTAGAGGACGGCCGGCAGGATGCGGCCGTGCCAGAGGGCGAGGATCGGCTGGCGGCCCGAAGCGCGCACCGCGTCGAGATGCTCGGCGCCCCGCTCTTCCCACCGCCACGTCCGCCCGAGCGCCGCGGCGAGCGGGTAGCCGAGGGCGCCGATTGCGGCCGCCTCGAAGCGCTTGAGGCGCGACGCCCGCCAGGCGGGCCGCTGATCGCGCGCGTTCACACCCGCGCTCAGCGTGGTCATCTACTGCGTGCTCTTCAGCCGCCCGTCCACGTAGGACATGATGTCCACCACCTGCGTGGTGGCGTTGCTGCTCGCCTGGGCGCTCTTCAGCATGATCGAGCAGAACGGGCAGGCGGTGACGATCGTGGCGGCCCCGGTCGCCTGCAGTTGCTCGAATCGCGCCTGGCTGATCCGCTGCCCCTCCTCGTGCTCCTCGAACAGGAGGCCGCCGCCCGCGCCGCAGCAGAAGGGGTTGTGGCGGTTCCGCTCGGGCTCGCGGACCGTCGCGCCGACGCGCCGCAGCAGCTCGCGCGGTTCCTCGACGTGGCCGGCATACCGGGCCAGGTAGCACGGGTCGTGGAGCACGACGGTGTCCGAGGCCGGCAGCCCCCCGGGCACGAGGCGCGACAGCAGCACCGACGAGTGCACGACCTCGGCCTCGAAGCCGAGCAACCGGTAGTCGGGGCCGAGCGTCTTCAGGCAGTGCGGGCACGCCGTCAGGATCTTCTTCACGCCCTCCGCCCGGAACTCCTCGATGTTCGCGCGCGCCAGCTCCTGGTACATGTACTCGTTGCCGGTGCGCTTGGCCGGGTCGCCCGTGCAGCGCTCCTTCGCGAGCACGCCGAAGGTCACCTTCAGGCGGCGCAGCAGGTCGAAGAGCGACCGCAGCGACTTCTGGAAGTCGGCGTCGTACGATCCGGCGCACCCGAGCCACAGCAAATACTCGTGCCGGGTGGCGTCGAACGTCTCGAGGCCCGACGCGGCCACGAACTTCTGCCGCTGGTCCTGCGGCAGCCCCCAGATGTTCCCGCGGCGCTCGAGGTTGTTGTACATCGCCCCCAGGGCGGCGGGCGCCTCGCCGTTCGACACCAGGCCGCGGCGCGCGTTGATGATGAGCGGCAGGTGCTCGATCCCCACCGGGCACTGCGCCTCGCAGGCGCCGCAGGTCGTGCACTGCCAGAGCACGTTCTCGTCGTACACGCTCACGAGCGGCGCGTCCAGCTTCCCCGCCAGCAGCGCGTCCTCGTTGTCGAGGATCAGCTTCTTCGGGTTCAGCAGCTTGCCGGTGCGATAGGCGGGGCAGTTCATCTGGCAGCGTCCGCACTCGACGCAGGTGAAGGCGTCGAGCACCACCTTGCGCTCCAGGTGCCCCACCGTCTCGTAGCCGATCTCCTCCTTCTCGAAGTCGAGGTTCCGCACGTCCCCGAGGATGGGCGACTCGAGCGCGATCGCGATCGGCGACAGCAGCAGGTGGAAGTGCTTGGACCCGGGGATGAGCACCAGGAAGACGAGGATGACGAGCGCGTGCACCCACCAGTTCACACGCCCCGCCAGGCTCTCCTCGGCCAGGCGGAAGTCGAGCAGGAACGTGATCATCAGCGTCGCGATGAACAGGCCGATGACCACCGACTCGCCCGACAGCTTCCCGAGCGCCTCCGGCCGGAGGACGACGCGCCGCACCAGCAGCGCGACGATCCCGACCAGGACGCCGGCCGCGAAGGGGACCAGCGCGAGCGCGTAGAAGTGGAAGGCCGCGGTGCCCGTCACGTCGACCAGGCCGAGGCCCCTGAGGAACCCGGCGCCGGTGTAGCCGGCGAAGGCGACGAAGCCCCAGAACACGAGCGCGTGCGCGAGCCCGACGAAGGGGCGCTCGGCGATGACCTTCGACTGGAAGACGACCTCGCGCAGCAGCCGGCCGGCCGCCGCGCCGGCGCCGGTCGACCGCCAGGCGGCCGGGCGCGCGGCGGATCAGGCGCACGCGCGTCGCGATCTGCCGCGCGAACAGGCCGCCGAACACGGCGACGAGCACCCAGAGGATCAGCGCGTCCAAGGCTACTTCTTCCCGAGTTCCTTCACCAGTTCCGGCACGACCTCGAACAGGTCGCCGACGATCCCGTAGTCGGCCAGCTCGAAGATCGGCGCCTCGGGATCCTTGTTGATCGCGACGATCGTCCGCGACCCCTTCATCCCGACGGCGTGCTGGATGGCGCCGGAGATGCCGAGCGCGAGGTACAGCTTCGGGCTGACGGTCTGCCCCGAGCTGCCGACCTGCCGCTCGAGCGGCAGCCACCCGGCGTCGCAGATCGGCCGCGAGGCGGCAAGCTCGGCGCCGAGCGCGCGGGCCAGGTCCTCGGCCAGCGCCAGCTTCGACTGCTCCTTGATGCCGCGCCCGACGGCGACGATGCGCGCCGCCTGCGACAGGTCCACGGCCTGCCTGGCCTCCTGGAAGGGTGGCTCCGGCCTCTGCCGGATGCGCGACGGCTCGACGCCGGCCTCGACGCGCCGGACCGGGGCCGGCGCCGCGCCGCGCGCGACGCCGTCAGCCGGGAACGCGCCGGCCTGCACGGTGATCAGGCACGGGCCGTCGCCCTCGGCGAGCACGTCCGCGGCCAGCTTCCCCTGGAACACGAGGCGGGTGAAGGTCGGCCGCCCCTCGAACGGCTCGCCGAACCCGACGACGTCGGTGACGAGCGGCCAACCGAGGCGTGCGGCCAGCTTCGGCACGAGGTCGCGGGCCTGGTAGGTGTGCGCGAACACCGCGAACGCGGGCCGCTCCGCCTCGAGCAGGCGGGCGAGCGCCTCGGCGAACCCGTCGGCCGTGTACGCGGCCAGGGCGGAATCCTGCAGGGCGATCACCTCGTCGGCGTCGGCGGCCGCCAGGTCCCCGGCCGCGGCCGCGACGTCGCCGCCCGGGATGGCGATCCTGACCGGCCCCCCGCCGGCGCGCGCCGCGAGGGCCTGCGCGGCGGCCACGGCTTCCCACGAGGCGCGGTTGAGTGTTCTCTCACGCTGTTCGGCAACGGCGAGGATCATGCGGCACCTACTCGATCGCGCGGGCCTCGTCGCGCAGGCGCCGCACCAGTTCCTTGGCGGCGTCGGCGGCCGGGCCGGAGATGATCTGCGTCTGCTTGGTCTTCTGCGGGGCCCGCAGACGGACGATCCGCTGCCGCGACGCCGCGGCGGAGGGGGCGACCTTGCGGATCTCCTTCTTCTTCGCGGCGATGATCCCCTTCAGGGTCGCGTAGCGCAGCTGGTTGATGCCGCTCTGGATCGTGAGCAGCGCCGGCAGCGGCATCTCCACCCACTGGAACCACCCGCCTTCCAGCTCGCGCTTCACCCGGAGGCGGTCCCCCTGGACGGCGACCTCCATGATGATCGTCGCGTGCGGGATGCCGAGGTGCTCGGCCAGCACGACGCCCGTCTGCGCGAACCCCTGGTCGTCGGACTGCAGGCCGGTCAGCACCAGGTCGAACCGCTCGTCGCGGATGGCGGCCGCCAGCGCGTCGGCCACCGCGAAGGCGTCGGCCGAGGCGAGTCGGTCGTCCTCGACGTGGATCGCCCGGTCGGCGCCCCGGGCCAGCGCCTCGCGGAGGGCCTGCGCCACGCGGGCGGGGCCGGCCGAGCAGACCACCACCTCCCCGCCGTGCCGCTCGCGCAGTCGGAACCCCTCCTCGAGCGCGTAGGCGTCGGGCTCGTTCAGCTCGAAGGTGGCGTCCTGCTCGCGCAGCCATGTCTTCGACTCGTCGACCCGCGGCTGGGCGTCGCGGGCGGGGACCTGCTTCAGGCAGACGGCAATCTTCATAGGAGTACCGCGACTAGCATAGCGGATTCGCCGGGCCGGACACTACCGGAGCGGGACTCGCGAACGAGTCCTCGCCCGGTCCTCAGAGGTCGGCGCGCTTGAAGAGGAGGGCCGCGTTGGTGCCGCCGAACCCGAACGAGTTGGACAGCGCGTACGGGATCTCGGCCTTGCGGCTGGTCCCGGGGACGTAGTCCAGGTCGCACTCGGGGTCGGGGTTCTCGAGGTTGATGGTCGGCGGCATCTCCTGCCGGTAGACCGCCAGCGCCGTGATGCCCCCCTCGAGACCGCCGGCCGCGCCGAGCAGGTGCCCGGTCATCGACTTGGTGGACGAGACGGCCAGCCTCGAGGCGTGCTCGCCGAAGCACCGCTTGATGGCCATCGTCTCGAGGCGGTCGTTGAGCGGCGTCGAGGTCCCGTGCGCGTTGATGTAGTCGACCTCCGACGGGTCGACGCCGGCGTTCCGGAGCGCGGCCTGCATCGCCCGGACGGCCCCGTCGCCGTCCTCGGACGGGGCGGTGATGTGGTAGGCGTCGGCCGACGCCCCGTAGCCCACGATCTCGGCGTAGATCCGCGCGCCGCGGGCAAGCGCCATCTCGCGCTCCTCGAGGACCAGCACGCCGGATCCCTCCCCGATGACGAAGCCGTCGCGCTCCTTGTCGAACGGCCGGCTGGCCTTCTCGGGGGCGTCGTTGCGCGTCGAGAGGGCGCGCATGGCCGCAAAGCCGCCAACCCCCATCGGGGTGATCGCGGCCTCGGACCCCCCGGCGATCATCGCGTCCGCGTCGCCGCGCCGGATGATCTCGCGCGCGTCGCCGATGGCGTGCGCCGAGGCGGAGCACGCGGTGCAGGTGGCCATGTTGGGGCCCTTGGCCCCGAAGCGGATGGACACGTGCCCGGCGGCGAGGTTGATGATGGCCGCGGGGATGAAGAAGGGGGAGATCTTGCGGGGGCCGCCCTCGAGCAGCGCCTGGTGCTCGCGCTCGATGGTGGCGAACCCGCCGATGCCCGACGCGATGACGACGCCGACGCGGTCGGCGTTGGCGGCCGTGATCCCCAGCCCCGAGTCCTCCATCGCGAACTGCGCCGCCGCGATGGCGTACTGGATGAAGACGTCGACCTTCTTGACTTCCTTCTTCTCGAAGTACTGCAGCGGGTCGAACCCCTTCACCTCGCCGGCGATCTGCGCCGCGAAGTTCGTGGCGTCGAAGCGCGTGATGCGCCCGATGCCGCTGCGACCCGCCTGGAGGCCCTGCCAGTTGGCCTCGGTGCCGATCCCCAGGGGCGACACGAGGCCGATGCCGGTGACGACGACTCGCCTGCTCAAGCTCCCTCCGTTGCCCCGGGCGCACACCACGGGCGCGGCCGCTGCCGACGCTCCGCGCGTGGCGCCCGGCTGCCGGGGCCTCTACTTCTTGGTCTTGGCGTGCCCTTCGATGTACTCGACGGCTTCCTTGACGCGGGTGATCTTCTCGGCGTCCTCGTCGGGGATCTCGATGCCGAACTCCTCCTCGAACGCCATGACCAGTTCGACGGTGTCGAGCGAGTCGGCGCCGAGGTCGTCGACAAACGAGGCGTCCGCAGTGACCTCTTCCTCGTCCACGCCGAGCTGATCCACGATGATCGTCTTGACCTTGTCTGCTACCGCGGCCATTCGTCCTCCTACGTGTACATCCCGCCGTTGACGGCGATCACCTGCCCGGTGACGTACGACGCCTCGTCGGACGCCAGGAAGGCGACCGCCGACGCGATGTCATCGGGGCTCCCGAGCCGGCCCAGCGGCACCTTGGCGGCCCACTCGCTGCGCACGCCCTCGGTGAGCGCGCGCGTCATGTCGGTGTCGATGAGACCGGGCGCCACCGCGTTCACGGTGATGTTCCGCGCGGCCACCTCGCGCGCCAGCGCCATGGTGAGCCCGATCAACCCCGCCTTCGACGCCGCGTAATTCGCCTGGCCGGCGTTGCCCATCTGCCCCACCACGGAGCTGATGCTGATGATCCGCCCGAACCGCTGGCGCATCATCGTCCTCAGCACCGCCTGGACGCAGGTGAAGGCGCCGGTCAGGTTGACGCCGAGCACGGCGTCCCACTCCTCGCGCTTCATCCGCATGAGGAGCTGGTCGCGGGCGATCCCCGCGTTGTTGACGAGGATGTCGACCCGGCCCTGCTCCGCGAGGACCTGGTCCACCGCCGCCTGGACCATCTCGGGGCGCGTGACGTCGAGCGCCGCCGAACCGGCGCGCCCGCCGCTCGCCACGATCGCCGCCGCGGCCCGCGCGGCCTCCTCGCCCAGCACGTCGGCCAGCACGACGTGCGCGCCCTGCCGCGCCAGCGTGCCGGCGATCGCCAGGCCGATGCCGCGCGACCCGCCGGTCACGATCGCTACCTTCCCCGTCAGGTCGAACATCGCAGCGGTCTTCCTCCGGCGCGTCGCGGGCGCCACATCATACACGCTTCGCGGCCGTCTCGATCACGGCGGCGGGCGCGGCGGGTTCCTGGGGCAAGGCGAAGAACGGATGACCTACGACAACAACGCCGCCACCTGCTCGAGGCCCGCGGGGGCCTCGAAGCTCGCGAACGACCCATCGCGGTGGATCTTGCGTCCCAGTCCGGTCAGCACCGTGCCCGGACCCACTTCAACATACTTGCGGACGCCTTCCGATGCAAGCCGGCGCATCACGTCCTCCCACCGCACCGGCGAGGAGACCTGCCGGACCAGCGCCTCGATCGCCGGGCCGGCGTCGCGCTTCGGCTCGGCGTCCACGTTGGCGACGACCGGCACGCGCGGGTCGCGCGCGGGAAGCGCCCGCAGCTCCGGGGCCAGGCGCAGCTCGGCGGGCTTCATCAGCGCACAATGGAACGGGGCGCTCACCGGGAGGGGGACGACCCGCCTGGCTCCCAGCCCCTTGGCGATCTCCGACGCGCGGGCCACCGCCTCGCGCGCCCCCGCGATCACCACCTGCCCCGGCATGTTCAGGTTCGCGGGGCTCACGATCTCGCCTTGCGCCGCCTCGCGGCACGCCCGCTCCACCGCCTCGGCGTCGAGCCCGATGACGGCCGCCATCGCCCCGTCGCCCACGGGGACGGCCTCCTGCATGTACCGCCCGCGGCGCCGCACGATCCGCAGCGCGTCGGCGAAGGCCAGCGTGCCGGCCGCGACGTGCGCCGAGTACTCGCCCAGGCTGTGCCCGGCGACGAAGTCGGGCCGGTACCCCTTCGACTCGAGCAGCCGGTACGCCGCCACGCTGACGGTGAGGATCGCCGGCTGCGTGTTCTCGGTCAGGCGCAGGGTCGGCTCGGGCCCCTCGAAGCACAGGGTGCTGAGGCTCTCGCCCAGCGCCGCGTCCGCCTCGGCGAACGTCTCGCGGCACACGTCGAACGACTCGGCCAGCGCCCGGCCCATGCCGACCGACTGGGAACCCTGCCCGGGGAAGATGAAGGCAATCACGAGGACGTCGCTCCAGTGGGGGCGATGGCAAGTTGGATGCGGGACAGCACGCCGGCCGCGGCGTGCCGGTACGCCATGGCGATCCCGTTGCGGACCGCGCGGGCCGACGAGCGGCCATGGCCGACGAGCGCGAGCCCGGCGACGCCGAGCAGCGGGACGCCGCCGTACTCGGACCAGTCGAGGCGGCTCGGCAGCGCGAGCCCCTCGGGCTCGCCGGTCACCCCTCCCCCGGCGGCCAGGCGCTCGCGCAGGACGTCACCGACGATCTCGACGAGGCCCTCGCTGACCTTGAGGACGATGTTGCCGGTGAAGCCGTCGCAGACGATCACGTCGGCCTCGCCCGCATACACGTCGCGCGCCTCGACGTTCCCGAGGAAGTTCCGGCAGACGGCCGCGAGCCGCCGGTGCGCCTCGCGCGTCAGCTCGTTGCCCTTGGTGGCCTCCTCGCCGATCGACAGCAGCCCGACGCGGGGCGCCTCGATCCCGAGCACCACCCGGGCGTACACCTCGCCCATCGTCGCGAAGTCGACGAGATGGCGCGGCCGGCACTTCACCGTGGCCCCCACGTCGAGCAGCACCGCCTCGCGGCGCCGGGTGGGGATGGTCGCGGCCAGCGCGGGGCGGTCGACCCCGGGCAGCATCCCGAACCGCGAGTGCGCGGCCACCACGGTCGCGCCGGTGCTGCCGGCGCTGTACAGGGCGTCCGCGCGCCCCGCGGCCACCTCCCCGGCGGCCACCTGGATCGACGCGTCGGGGTGCCGCCGCAGCGCCGCCGCGGGCGGCTCGGCCATGCCGATGGCCCTCCCCGAGTCCACGTAGCGGATCGACAGGACGCGCGCGTCCGGAAGCGCCTCGACGACCTGGCGCACCTCGGCCTCGGGCCCCACCAGGACGAGGGACACGGGGAGTTCACGCGCGGCGGCCACCGCCCCGGCCACGATCGGCCCGGGCCCGTGGTCGCCGCCCACCGCGTCGACGGCTATGCGAATGTCCACAGGGAACTGACGCGCGGCCCGCCCTAGCTTTCCTTCACCTCGCGCACCTGGCGACCCCGGTAGTAGCCGCAGTGCGGGCACACCTGGTGGGAGAGCTTGGGTTCGTGGCACTGGGGGCAGTTGCTCAGGGTGGCGGGAGACAGCGCGTCGTGCGTGCGCCGCTTCGCGCCCCGGGCCTTCGAGTGTCGTCGCTTTGGATTCGGCATGCTATCCGCCTGTCTAGTCCTGCTTGGGATGTCGGTCGACGCGTCGCTCAGGCGTCGCCGTCGCGCTTGCCCGCGAGCGGTCGCAGCACCTCGAGCCGCGGGTCGGTCCAGGTCTGCGTGCACGCACACGTGCCGGTGTTGAGGTTCGTCCCGCACTGGGGGCAGAGGCCGCGGCAGGACTCGCGGCACAGCGGCTTCATCGGGACCGCCAGGTAGAGCTGCTCGCGCAGCAACTGCCCCAGGTCGATCCGCTCGTCCCGGTAGTAAGCCGTGCCCAGGTCGTCCTCCTCGACCTCGGCCTCCTCGCCGGCCGCCGCCTCGGTCTCCGCGTGCGGGACGTAGAAGAGATCGAAGGCCGCGTCGATGGGAAAGTCGTACGGATCGAGGCACCGGCCGCAGTCGAGCGACAACCGCGTGGCCGCCCGGCCGACGAGCCGGTAGTTCTTGCCGTCCTTCAACACGTCGAACGACAGCCGCACCGGCTCCGTGACCCGGAACGCCTCCTGCTCGCCCGGGGGGGTGACGCCCGGGACGACCCCGGCCCCGTCGGGCTCAACGGTGCGCTCGACGTGCGTGAGCGGCGCGCGAAACTGGCTCAGATCCAACAACATGGGGCTCTTTCCCTGGCGCTCCCCCCGTCACGGGACGGACCCATGATTATAGCACGGCGGGATCAGGCGCCCCGTACGTCACTCCGTGTCCCAGTCCCCCGGCATCTCCACCCACGGGCGCGGGATGAACAGGCGCTCGAACAGCGTCACCGCGTAGCGGTCGGTCATGCCGGCCAGAAAGTCGCGCGCCGCCACGTCCACGCCGTCCCGCTCGAGGATGCGCAGGTCGAGGAAACGGTCGGGCCGCTCGTGCACCTTCTCCCAGAGGCCGCCCAGGATGCCCGACGCCTTGCGCAGCTGGATCACCGACCGCCGGTCCTCGTAGACGGTCCGGAAGAGGAACGCCCGCAGCTCGAGCGTGGCGGCGAGAACCGGCTCGCTCATCCGGACATCCGAGAGCCCGGCCGCCAGCGTCGACTCGACCACGTCGCCCACCATCCTCCCGATGCGCGACGACGACGACCGCCCCAGCACCTCGGCGATCGGCGCGGGCAGATCGTCCGGGGTCAGGATCCCCGCCCGCTGCGCGTCGTCGATGTCGTGGTTGACGTAGGCGATGAGGTCCGAGAGGCGGGCAACCTGTCCTTCCAGCGTCTGCGCCCGGCGGTCCGCCGGCTCGCCGACCGGCTGGCCCGACTTCCCCTTCGAGTGGTGCGCGATGCCGTCCCGCACCTCCCAGGTGAGGTTCAGCCCGTCGCCGTCGCGTTCGAGCACGTCCACCACCCGCAGGCTCTGCTCGTCGTGCGCGAAGCCGCCGGGTGCGAGCTGGTCGAGCACTTTCTCCCCGGCGTGGCCGAACGGGGTGTGCCCGAGGTCGTGGCCAAGGGCGATCGCCTCGGTCAGCTCGTCGTGCAGGTGGAGCGCCTTCGCGATCGTCCGGGCAATCTGCGAGACCTCGAGCGTGTGCGTGAGCCGCGTCCGGTAGTGGTCCCCGGCCGGCGCGAAGAAGACCTGGGTCTTGTGCTTGAGCCGGCGGAACGCCTTGCAGTGGACGATGCGGTCCCGGTCGCGCTGGAAGGCGGGGCGGATGTCGTCCTCGGGCTCGGGCCGGAGCCGGCCCCGCGTCTCGGCGCTGCGCGCGGCGCGCGGCGAGAGGAAGACGAGTTCGCGCGCCTCGAGTTCTTCGCGGATGGTCATGGTCCGTCGCTCGCTGCGCGCGACCCGACGAGCTCCCGGAAGAAGCTCGTGCCCTGCCCGGTCCCCTCGACGCCGAGGGCCTCGGCCAGGGTTGCCCCCAGGTCGGCGAAGGTGCCGCGGGTCCCGAGGTCGGTCCCCTCCCGCACGGCGGCGCCGGTGGCCAGCACCGGGACGTACTCGCGGGAATGATCCGTGCTCGGCGTGGTCGGGTCGTTGCCGTGGTCGGCCGTCAGGATCAGCAGGTCCTCGGGCAGGAGCTGCGGCAGCAGCGCCGCCAGGCGCGCGTCGAACCGCTCGAGGTTCTCCGCGTACCCCTCGACGTTGTTGCGATGCCCGTACTGCGCGTCGAAATCCACGAGGTTGGCGAAGACGAGCGCGCCCTCCCCGCCGCGCACCGCCTCCTCGACGCGGTCCATCCCCTCGGCGTCCGACTTCGTGTGGACCGCGCGCGTGATCCCCCGGCCGGCGAACAGGTCCTCGATCTTGCCGATGGCGACGACGGGGCGGCCCGCGGCGACGAGGCAGTCGAGGACGGTCGGGCGCTCCGGCCTGATCGCGAAGTCGCGGCGGTTCGAGGTGCGGCGAAAGGCGCCGGGGCGGCCGACGAACGGGCGCGCGATCACCCGGCCGACCCCGAGCCCTTCGACGAACAGCGCGTAGGCGGCCTGGCACTGGCGGTACAGCTCGTCGATCGGGATGACGTCCTCGTGGGCGGCGACCTGGAACACGCTGTCGGCCGACGTGTAGACGATCGGCCGGCCGGTGCGCAGGTGCTCGGGCCCCAGGTCCTCGATGATGACCGTGCCCGAGGCGACGGTGTTGCCCAGCGTGGGGCGGCCGATCCGGCGCTCGAACTCGGCGAGGCGGTCCGCGGGGAACCCGTTGGGGAAGACGGGAAATGGCCGGTCGAGCACGAGTCCCATCAACTCCCAATGGCCGGTCACCGAGTCCTTGCCCGGCGCCCGCTGGACCATGCGGCCGAAGGCCGCGCGCGGCGGCGCCTCGCGGGATGGGACGGCGGCCCCGCCCGTGGAGAGGACGCCGGCCGGGACAGGGCCGAGGTCCGAGAGGCGGCCGAGGCCAAGAGCCCGGAGCGCGGGCAGTTTCAGCGGCACGCGCGAGGCGATGTGCCCCAGCGTGTCGCTGCCCTCGTCGCCGTAGGCCGACGCGTCGGGCAGCTCGCCGATGCCGACGCTGTCGAGCACGATGACGATCGCGCGGCGGATGGGCGGGCGGCTCACTGCTGCTGGTGCGTGTAGTAGCTGCCGACGGGGCGCGAGGACGTGATGGTCGCGACGGCGTGCTTGAAGATCATCTGGTCGGCGCCCTCGCGGTCCACGATGATCGCGAAGCGGTCGAAGTTCTTGATCCGGCCCTCGAACTCGGCACCGTCGAGCAGGCGGAAGCGCACCGTGAGTCGCTCGCGGCGCGCGTGGTTGAGGAACGCGTCCTGGATGTTGGGACTGGTGACGACAGGCCGGGGCTCGGATACGGAAGCCATCTATCGGGTCTCCTCGCCGGACGCGCAGCCGGAACCTGGCAGCCGGCATGCGACGCCGCGCGTCGCCGCGGCGATGGCAGGGCCACGTTCTCCAGGGCCGGGAATCCCTTCTAGATTAGGCTCTTTGCGGAACCAGATCAACTGACGCCGCGCGTACCGCCGCGTCTCTGCGACGATGAGTTCGCGCGCCGCGCGCTCGTCGAGCGCGCCGTCCACGTGCTCGAGCAGCTGGCGATACCCGAGCGCGCGAAACGGGTGCGCGTCACGCGGGATGCCCGAGGCCAGCAGCCCGCGCACCTCGTCGATCCAGCCGCGCGCGAACTGGGCGGCGACGCGCACGGCGATCCGCTCGCGCAGCTCGGCCGAGGGAACCTGCAGCAGCAGGCCGATCACCTCGACGCCGGGAAGCGGCGACACGGTGTCGGCGAAGTGCGCCGTCAGCGTCCGGCCCGTGAGGAAGAACACCTCGAGCGCGCGGACCAACCGGACCTGGTCGCCAGGCAGGATGCGGCGCGCCGAGCCGGGATCGACGCGCGCCACCATGCGGTGCAGGAACGGCGTGCCGCGCCGCGCGGCCACGCGTCCCAGGCGGTCGCGCAGGCGGTCGTCGCGCCCCGGGCCCGGGAAGAGGCCGCGCGTGAGCGCGCGATAGTAGAAGCCCGTGCCACCTGCCAGGATCGGCAGGCGGCCGCGCGCGTGGACGGCGCGGACGGCCGCGGCGGCGTCGAGCGCGAAGCGCGCGGCGGTATACGACTCGCGCGGATCGGCGACGTCCACGAGGTGGTGCGGGATCCCGCGCCGCGCCGCCGGAGGCAGCTTGTCGGTGCCGATGTCGAAACCGCGGTACACCGCGGCGGAGTCGCAGCTGATCACCTCGCCATCGAAGCGCTCGGCGAGCGCCAGGCCAAGCGCGCTCTTGCCGCTGCCCGTCGGCCCCAGGACCGCGACGAGCACCGGGGCCCTCTCGGCTACCACAGCAGCCGGACCAGGGTATAGACGGCGAGCGCGGCGGCCAGCACCAGGAAGCCGATCTGCTGCGTCCGGGTCGGCACCTGATTCCCTACCGATCCGGCGGCGCTTCGTTGTAGAAGAAGGTCACCGTGAAGAAGGCGCGGTCGGACGGGTACTCCGGCGGGAGCGGATAGGTCGGGTTCGACGCGGCCAGTGCCCCGTACGACGAGTTGTTGAACGCGTCAACCTGGCAGGGCGCCACCACCATGAGGTCGGTGATCGCCCCGGTCTTGTGCACGTTGAACGTCAGCACGACGTGCCCGCTGAAAGCCATCGCCGCCAGGGGGACGTCCCAGTTGCGCTTGATCTGCGCGATGAAGCGGCGCACCCAGGGGCCGAACTCCACCCCCTTGGTGTCGAATTGGATCGCCGGCCCGAACGCGCCCCCCCCGCCGCCCTCGTTCTGGAAGCGCTGGCTCGCGTAGCGGTCGGGGTTCTGCATCGCCCCGGTGAACAGGCCGGGCGCGCCCGGCCGCCCGGTGCCCTCGCCGGGCCGGGGCGCGGGCTGCGCCCGCCCCGGCAGCGACAGGGTGCTCTGCCCTGGCTGGCCGCTGCCGTTCTCGCCCCCCTCGCCCGGCCGCTGCTCGACCTGGGCACGCGGCGCCTCGCTCGGCCCGGGCTCAGCGCGCGCCTCCGCGCGCGGCGCCTCGCGCGCGGCAACCTCGGGCATGTCCACGCGCTCGGGCGTATTCCCCCGCGAGAACGGCAGGCGGCTCGTGGGATCCTTCGCCCGTTCCGGGGCGCGCGCCACCCGGTCCTTGTCCGACAGGTCGGCGCGCGGCGGAGGGGGGGTGGACGCCGGCATGTCGAGCCGGGGCTGGACGAACACGAACTGCGTGCGCTCGAGTTCCTGCTGCCGCTGCAGCGCGACCGCCTCGGCCGCGCGCTGGGCCGCTGCCTCGGCACCCGGGAGCTCGGGCATCAGCACGATCCCCAGCATGGCGACCAGGTGGAAGATGATCGACAGGAGGACGCCCTCACGCCAGGAGATGGCGCGGCCGATTGGCGATATGTCCGGGTGATTGTCCTCGAAGTCGAAGTACATGAAGAGGATAGGGGATTATATCATCCGCTGTGGTATGGTGCGGCGATGCTCGCGGTCCTGCATGTCGCCCACTCCCGCCAGCGGTCGCAGGGCAAGATCGACCGGCTGCGGCAGGAGCCCGACCTTCACGTCCGCCTCGTGCGACCCACCCCCGGCCCCGCCTCTTTTGACGGTGTTCTCCGCATCCCGGTCTGGAACCGCGCCGACCCCCACCGCTGCCTCTACGGCACGCTGACCTTCGGCCTCCGCCGCTTCCGCCCCGACATCGTCCACGTCGAGGAGGAGCCCGACAGCCTGGCGGCGCTGCAGGTCTGCCTTGCGCGGACGGCCTGCGCCCGCCGGGCCCGGCTCGTCTTCCACACCTGGCAGAACGTCAGGCGCCAGATGAAGCCGGGCGTCCGCGCGTTGCTCCGCATCACCCTGCGGGCCGCGGACGCCGTGCTGTGCGCCAGCCCCGAAGCCGAGCAGGTGGTCAGGTCGTTCGGCTTCGGCGGCGTGACGCGGACGATTCTCTCGCAGGGCGTGGATGTGCGGCGTTTCACTCCCCCGGCCTCGCCGCCGCCGGCCGGCCGGTTCGCGATCGGCTTCGTCGGTCGCCTGGCGCCCGAGAAAGGGTGCACGACGCTCGTCGAGGCGGCCGCCCTGCTCGGTCCGCCGTTCTCGCTGACGCTGGTGGGCGATGGGCCGGAGCGCGCCAGCCTGGCGCGACGGTCCGAGGCGCTGGGCGTGGCGGACCGGATTCGGTTCACCGGCCCGCTCGCGCACTCGCTGGTCCCGGCCACCCTCGCGGGCTTCGACGTCCTGGTGCTGCCCTCGAGAACGACTCCCGTGTGGAAAGAGCAGTTCGGCCGGGTGCTCGCCGAGGCGATGGCGTGCGCCGTGCCCGTGATCGGGTCCGACTCCGGCGCGATCCCGGCGGTCGTCGGGGACGCCGGCCTGGTGTTCCCCGAGGGGGACGCGGCGGAGCTGGCGGCACGGCTTCGCCAGTTGCGTGCCAGCCCCGAGCGGCGCCGCGGTCTCGGCGCCCGGGGGCGCGAACGTGCGACCCGCGAGTTCTCCGAGGACCGCCTGGCCGAGCAGACGGCGACGTTCTACCGGGAACTGGCCGTCACACCCGGCTGGGGGCGGCAGGCGGAGGTGCGGTCGTGATCCCGGGGGTGGTCCTCGACGTGCGAACGGTGACGAGCCACTTCCCCGGCATCGGCCGCGTCGCCCTCGGCCTGGCCGGCGCGCTCGGACGCATCGGCGAGCCGGCGCTGCTCCACGCGGTGCCGCCCGACCGGCGGCTCCCGATGCCGCCACTCGAGGGGATCCCCTGTGCCGCGAGCCCCTTTGAGCTGCGCCAGCAGTGGGAGGTGCCGCGGCTCCTTCGGAGGCGGCGGGCGCGGCTCTACCACAGCCCTTACTACCTCATGCCCTACCGCGCGGGCGTCCCGTCGGTGGTCACGTGCTTCGACCTGATCCCGATGGTCGTGCCGGGCATCCTCGACCCGGGCCGGCGCTTCGCGTACGCCCTGGCCCACCGGCTCGCCTTCGGCGCCGCGGCCGCCGTGTGCGTCCCTTCGGAAGCCACCCGGCAGGACGTGGCCCGCCTCTTCCCGAAGGCGGCGGCGAAGCTCGCCGTCGTGCGCCCTGGCGTCGCCTGGCGGGGGGCGGGCCGGATGCCGCCGGGTCATGCCGTGGCCGGATGCCCGCGTTCGGTCCTCCCGCCCCGCTTCGCGCTGCACGTCGGCAGCAACAAGCCGCACAAGGACCTGGACGTGCTGCTGCGGTCGTGGGCGACGGCGATCGAGGTGTCACCCGGCGCCACCGCCGGGATGACGCTGGTGCTGGCCGGCCCGCGCGACCCACGTTACCCCGAGCCGGCCCGGTCGGTCGAGCGCCTCGACCTTTCGCGCCGCGTGGCCGATCTCGGGCCAGTGAGCGACGGGCAGCTCGACTCGCTGTATGGGGGGGCAACCCTCTTCATCTGCCCGTCGCGCCGCGAGGGCTTCGGCCTGCCGCTCGCGGAAGCGATGGCGCACGGGCGGCCCTGCGTCTGCAGCGACACGCCGGCCCTGGTCGAAACCGCAGGCGGCGGCGCCGCCCTCTTCCCCACCGGCGATGCGACCGCCCTCGCTGCCACGCTGGTCCGCCTGCTCGCCGACGACGAGGAGGCGCAGCGGCTGGCGGGGCTGGCCGAGGCGCGCGCCGCGTGCTTCGACTGGGACGCCGCGGCGCGCGAGACCGCCTCGGTCTACGCCCGCGTTGCCGGTTGAAGGTATGATGGCCGCGGCCATGCGCGTCGTGCACGTTTACAAGCACTACTACCCGGTGATCGGCGGCATCGAGAACCACGTCCGGGCGCTCGCCGAAGAGCAGGTGCGGCGCGGGTACGACGTGGCGGTGATGGCCGCGAGCCCCGGCCACCGTGGCATGGAGCGGGTGGTCAATGGCGTTCGCCTCGTGCTCCTGCCTCGTCTCGCCACCCTCTGCTCGACGCCGATCTGCCCGTCGTTTCCGATCCGCCTGCGCCGCGAACGACCGGACCTGATCCACCTGCACTTCCCCTACCCCCCCGGCGAGGTCGCCCGTCTGGCCCTCGGCGGCAGCACGCCGACCGTCATCACGTACCACAGCGACATCGTCCGGCAGCGGCGGCTGCTCCGGCTGTACGAACCGCTGCTGCGCCGGGTGCTGCAGCGGGCGGACCGGATCGTGGTGACCAGCCCGCCGTACCTGCGCACGTCCCCATACCTTCCCCCGGTGACCGCCAAGTGCTCGGTGGTGCCGCTCGGCATCGACGTCGAACGCTTCGCCACCAACGGGTGCCGCAACGGGAACGGGCGGAGCGTGCGCGGGCGCTGGGGCATCCCCGAGGAGTCGTTCGTCGTCGGCTTCGTCGGCCGGATGCGCTACTACAAGGGGCTCGATCACCTGCTGCGGGCCATGACGCAGGTGCCGGCCGCGCGCCTGCTCCTGGTCGGCGACGGCCCCCTCAGGCACGGCTTGCAGCGCCTGGCGCGGGCACTCGGGATCGCGGGCCGGGTCGTCTTCGCCGGCGAGGTCAGCAACGAGGACCTCCCGGCGTGCTACCGCGCCGCCGACCTGTTCGTGCTCCCCTCGACGGGCCGGGCCGAGGCGTTCGGCACGTCCCTGGTCGAGGCGATGGCCACGGGGCTGCCGGTGATCAGCACCGAGGTGTCCAGCGGGACCTCGTGGGTGAACGAAGCGGGCACGACGGGGCTCGTCGTGCCGCCCTCCGACGCGGCAGCGCTGGCGTCGGCGATCGATCGGCTGCGCGGGGACGCCCCCCTGCGCTCCCGGATGGGGGCGGCGGCCAGGGGGCGCGCGGTCTCGCTGTTCCGGCTGTCCTCGATGGTGGACCGGGTCGACGAGGTCTACCGGGCGGCTGGCTTGCGCGCGGTGTAGAGGGTGACGACGCCGAGCGTGAGGCTCGTGGTGGCGATTGCCTCGAACCCGCAGCCCTCGAGCGACGCGGCCATCTCGCGCGGCGGGATGAATGCCCCGACCGAGGCCGGGAGGTACGTGTAGGCGCTGGTGTGCCCCGACACGAAGCGGCCCACGAGGGGCAGCACGTGGCGGAAGTACGGCAGGTAGGCGGCGCGCACGATCGGCGAGGCGGGGATACTGAACTCGAGGATGGCCACGCGGCCGCCCGGGCGCAGCACGCGGAACATCTCGGCGAGCGCCCGCTCGGGCCGCTCGACGTTCCTGACGCCGAAGGCGACGGTGGCGGCGTCGGCGGCGTCCGCGCGCACGGGCAGGCACGTCGCGTCGCCCCGAGCCAGGCTGACGCGCGACCCCGGCCCCAGCTTCGCGGCGCCGAGCCGCAGCATTTCGCCGGCGAAGTCCACGCCCAGGACGCGGCCGGCTCCTCCCGAGGCGGCCGCGATCGCCAGGTCGGCCGTGCCGGTGCAGACGTCCACGACCGTCTCGCCGCCGTTCAGCGCGAGCGATGCGATCGCGCGCCGGCGCCAGCCGCGGTCGAGGCCGGCGCTGAGCAGGTGGTTGAGCAGGTCGTACCGCGCCGCGATGGCGTCGAACATGCCGGCGACGCGGGACGGCCGCTTGTCGATCACGAACGCTACCCCCCGGCGGCCATGCGCTCGGTGATCCGCTGCGCGAGCACGATCGCGCGGCGGCCGTCCTCGCCGCTCACCAGCGGCCGACGGCCCCGGCGCACCGCGTCGAGGAAGTCGGCCAGTTCGCGGCGCAGCGGCTCCTCGTGCACCACCTCCAGCTTGCCCCCCTCGATGGTGGGGCGGCCGTCCCCGCGGACCAAGCGGTACATCTCCACGTCCTGCGCCGCGTAGTCGATCGAGAGGTAGGCGTCGGGCTGGAAGAAGCGGATCTTGCGCACCCGCTCGCGGCTGATGCGGCTCGCGGTGATGTTGGCGATGCAGCCGTTCTCGAACCGCAGGCGGGCATTGGCGATGTCCACGCGGCCGGTCAGGACCGGCACGCCCACGGCCTCCACACCCTCCACCTCTCCGGCCACCAGCGACAGGACGATGTCGAGGTCGTGGATCATCAGGTCGAACACGACATCGATGTCGAGGCTGCGCTCGGGGAAGGTGCCGAGGCGGTGCACCTCGACGAAGCGCGGGTCGGCCAGCCGCGCCGCGGCGACGGCCACGGCGGGGTTGTGCCGCTCGGTGTGCCCGACGGCCAGGAGGGTTCCCGCACGCGCGGCGGCGGCGATCATCCGGTCCGCCTCGGCGACGTCGCGCGCCAGCGGCTTCTCCACGAGGACGGGGATGCCGCGCTCGAGGAACGGCAGCGCCACCGCGAGGTGCGCCTCGGTGGGCACGGCGATCGAGACGGCGTCCACCTGGCCGAGCAGCTCCTCGGCCCGGTCGACGGCGCGGGTCCCCGAGGCGGCGGCGACCTCACGCGCGCGATCGGGCTTGGCGTCCACCACGCCGACGAGCGCCGCCCCCTCGAGCGAGGCCAGGATCCGCGCGTGGTGCCGGCCCAGGTGGCCGACGCCGATGGCCGCCACGCGCAGCGGGCCGGTTCCACTCATCTTGCACGCCCCACGACGGCGATGCCGGCGCCGCCCGCGGCGGCCGCCAGGGCGTCGGCGTCGAACACCAGCGTCTTCCCCGCGTCAACCGACAGCACCGACGCCCCGGAGGCCCGCATCGCGTCGACGGTCGCCAGGCCGACGACCGGCACGTCGAACCGCATGTCCTGGTTCGGCTTGGCCACCTTGACGATCACCACGCCGGGGCCCGCGAGACGGCCCGCCCGGGCGATGACCGCGTCGGTCCCCTCCATCGCCTCCACGGCGACGACCGCCGCCCCCTTCACGGCAATCGTCTGGCCGATGTCGAGGCCCGCGATCGCGTCCGCCATCCGGTAGCCGAACTCGAGGTCGGCCCGCTCCTCGGCGCTCGGCTGGCGGCCGGCGATGCGGCCCGCGGGGGCCAGCAGCGGCGTCAGGAACGCGGTGGAGTCGAGCAGCTCGATGCCGTGCTCCCGGAGGATGTCGGCGACGGCCGAGATGAGAGCGTCGGTGTTCTTGGATCGGAGGCGCAGCAGCGCCGACAGCAGCAGGCGGTCCGGGACGATGCCCGAGAAGATCTTGACGTGCTTGACCTGCCCCGCCATCAGCGCGTGCGTGACGCCGGCCGCCCGGAACGTCTCGATGCAGGCGCCGAGCTGCCCCAGGGACAGCCGGACGATCGCGGCCCGAGGCTCGCGGGCCGCCGCCGCCTCGAGGTCGGGCGAGGCCTCCTCGCGCACGGCCACGACGGTCACCGCGTGGCCGAAGCGGCGCGCGGCGTCGAGGACGAGGAACGGGAAGCGGCCGTTGCCGGCGATGAGGCCGATGTGCATGGCCGGGCTACTCGTCGCCGACGACCTCGCTGTCGGCGCGGCGCGTCGGCCGCCGGAGCAGGACGCCTCGGTGCGAGCTGGTGCGGATGAACTCGACGAGGTACGCGACCTCCGGGCACTGGAGCGAGGGGTCGGCCTCGATGCGGCTCACGGCCCGGCTCGTGTTCAGCTTCGACACGAGCAGGTAGCGGTAGGCCCGCTTCAGCTTGGTGATGGTCTCGTGGGTGAGGCCGCGGCGGGCCAGCCCGATCGAGTTGAGACCGTAGACGCGCGCGCGGTTGCCGACCGTCTTGGCGAACGGCAGGGCGTCCTTGGTGACCGCGGTGTGGGCGCCGATGAACGCGTGGCGCCCGACGCGGCAGAACTGGTGAACGCCGGAGAGCGCGCTGATGGTGGCGAAGTCCTCGACGTGCACGTGACCGCCGAGCGTCGCGTTGTTCGCGAAGATGATCCCGTTGCCCACCTGGCAGTCGTGGGCCACGTGCGTGTAGGCCATCAGCAGGTTGTTGTCGCCCACCCGGGTCACGCCGCCGCCCCCCGCCGTCCCGCGGTGGATCGTGGCGAACTCGCGAATGACGTTGCGGTTGCCGACGAACACGCGCGTCTCCTCGCCGCCGTACTTGAGGTCCTGCGGCGGAAGGCCGATCGAGACGAAGGCGGAGAGGGTGTTCCCGTCGCCGATCTCGGTCCAGCCGTCGATGACGCACGACGGGCCGATCCGGCAGTCCTTCCCGATGGTGACGCGGGGCCCGATGGTCGAGTGCGGACCGATGACCGACCCCTTTCCGATCCGGGCCTCGGGGTGGACGACGGCGGTGGGGTCGATGGAGACCTCGTCCTGGACGACGGCCATCAGCAGCTCGGCCTCGACCACGAGCTGGTCGCCGACGAACGCCTCGCCGTGCAGCCTCGCGATCGTGCCGCGCCCGGGCCTCCGGGTGACCTCGACCCGGACCCGGTCGCCGGGGACCACCTGGCGGCGGAACTTGGCGCCGTTCACGCCGCGCAGGACGGCGCGGGCGGTGGGCAGGCGGTCGTCGCCGTGCAGCAGCAGCAGCGCGCCGGCCTGCGCGATCGACTCGATCATCAGGACGCCGGGCAGCAGGGGGGCCCCGGGGAAATGGCCCTGGAAGAACTGCTCGTTGATCGTGACGTTCTTCGCCGCGACCACCCGCTCGCCGGGTACGTGCTCGAGGACGGCGTCGACCAGGCGGGAGGGGTAGCGATACCGCAGCCGGTCGAGCAGCACGGGGATGGTAGTCGATCGCACGTTCAGCCCAGGGGAAGAGGAGAGGCAAGGCGGGGGCGTGAAGAACCCCCGCCCGAACCGCCGCGCCCGGCGCTACGGCCGCTTGGGTGGCGCAGCAGGCGGCTTGGCGCCGGCCGCGGTGGCCGCGTCGAAGCGCCTGATGATCTCGGCGGTCAGGTCGAGGCCGGTGTCGGCCCAGATGATGCCGGCGTCGGCGCGGCTGAGCAGCAGGTGCAGCCCGCGCTCCTGCGACACCTGCTGGATGACCGGCCCGAGCTTGCGCTGGAACTCGACGTTCAGCTGCTGCGACAGCTCGTTCAGCTCGGCGTCGGCGTCCTGCTGGGCGCGCTGGATCTCGACGGTCAGCCGGTCGACCTCCTTCTGCGCCTGGCTCCGGGCGTCCTCGCTCATGAGGTTGCCACCCTGGACCTTCTGCTGCGCCGTCTCGAGCTGCTTGTTCTTCGACTGCAGGTCCTGCAGTTTCTTGTCGCGGAGCGCCTGCACCCTGACGTTGGCCGCCTTGCCCTCGGCCGACTCGGCGGCCACCTGCTGGATGTTCATGAAGGCGACTTTCGCGCCCTCCGGGAACGGCCTCGCCGGCTCCGCGGGCGCCTGCGGCGCGGGGGCGGCCGGCGGCTTCTGCTGCGCGGTCGGTGCCTGCGGCGCATGGGCGAGGGCCAGGGTCGGAAGGGCGGCCAGGGCAACGCTGAAGGCCGCGACAAGTGCAACGCGTCTCATCGGAACAGTCCTTTTCTTCTCTTGCGTCCGTCACGGACGCGATGACAGCGACTCACCGGCGATCAGAACGTCGAGCCGACCGCGAACTTGAACCCGAAGGCCTTCTGCGGCTGCAGGTTGTTGTCCAGCACGCCCTCGCGCTGCGGGTTGTACGCGAAGATCAGGCGGAACGGCACGTTGAGCACCGGCATGAAGAACCGGACCTCGGCGCCGGTCGACGTCCTGAATTCCTTCATCGCGAACCGCTGCCCCTCGTCGAGCGCCTGCCCCGCGTCGTAGAACAGCACCAGGCGCACGGGGCTGGCTATCGTAATCAGGTACTCGGCGTTGATCAAGAGGCTCTTGTTGCCGCCGATCACCAGCCCGTTCTGCAGCTTCGGGCCGATCGTCCGGATGTCGAAGCCTCGGACGCTGTACTCGCCGCCGAGGTACAGCCGCTCGAACACCGGCAGCGTCTTGTTCCCCCTGAACTGGTGGATGTACTCGGTCTGGGCGCGCAGGCCAATCGACGTCCGCCGCGTGTGGGGGATGAACCACACCGCCTCGACGCGCGGCTTGTAGAAGTTGGTGTCGCCGCCCAGGCCGGCCAGGTCAACCGAGACAGTATAGCGTGTCCCGCTCTTGGGGAAAATCGGATCGTCCACCGTGTTGTGGACGATGCTCGGCACGACCTTGCTGACCGTCCGGGAGTTGCTGTCCTCGCCCAGCAGCAGGTAGTCGGCGAGGTACGGGTTGCCGGCGATGTACTCGGGGGTCGTGAAGATCGGGTTGATGTCCTTCACACGGACGGTCTCGTAGCTGTAGTTGAAGAACATCCGGGTGAAGTCGCGCAGCGGGAACCCGAAGACCACGTTGCCGCCGTACGAGGACTGCGTGAACTGCGAGATGTAGCGGTACTCCCGCTTGAAGATGTCGATGCCGCCCGTGATGGCGCGGTCGAACAGGTACGGCTCGGTGAAGGCTATCTGGTAGTTCTGCGCCCGCGAGCCGGCCTGCAGCGAGAGCGTCAGGGTCTCGCCCCGGCCCATGAAGTTCGCGGTCTGGAACGCGAGCTGGCCGAAGAAGCCCTCCCACTGCGACACGCCGGCGCCGAAGGTAATCTGGTTCCGGTTCTGCTCCTCGAACTTCAGCGTCACGTCGACCTGGTTGTCCGCCCCCGTGGTCTTCTCGACGTTGACGTCGGCCCCCCCCTCGAGCGCCTTGAAGTACCCAAGCTGGTTGATGCGCTTGATCGAGTACTTCAGCGCCTCGGTGTTGAACACGCCGTTCTCGAAGAGCCGCAACTCGCGCCGGACCACGTTGTCACGGGTCGTCGTGTTGCCGACGAAGGTGATCCGGTTGATGAAGTACTGCTTGCCCTCCTGCAGCCGCATCGTCACGTCCACCAGCGGCTCGCCCGACGGGGCGCGCAGCGGCTTGGCGGCCGCGGCCGCCGCCCCCGCGGCCGGCTTCTCGCCTTCGGCCGGCTTCTCGCCCCCGGCCGGCTTCTCGCCTTCGGCCGGCTTCTCGCCCCCGGCCGGCTTGGGCTCGCCGGCGGCCGCCTCACCGTCGGCCGGCCGGGCAGCCCCGTCCTGCTGCGCCCGCTCGGCCTGCGCCCGGGCGACCTCGTCGCGCGGCTGCAGGTCGGGGTAGCCGGTGAACTCGAAGTAGCCCACCGAGCCGTACACCTCGCGCGCCTTCTCGAGCCCCTTGCGGATGGCCTTGTCGCTGTACCAGTCGTTGGGGTGCAGCTTGAACAGCAGCCGCAGCGGTTCGGGCTTCACCACGGTGTTGCCGTCGAAGGTCACCTCGCCAACCTTGTAGCGCTCCCCCTCGTTCACCGGGATGCGGAGGCTGACGTAGCGCGTGCGACGGTCCGTCGAGTCCTCCAGCACGCGCAGTTCGGGCTCGCCCACGCGGACGGTGATGTACCCCCGGTCGCGGTAGAAGCCGACGACCTTCTCCGCGTCCTCCTCGTACTTCCCCTCCTGGTACGTGCCGCGGCCGGTGACGAACGAGAGGAACCACTCCGGCTTGTTGCTCTTCATCTCCCGGGCGAGGCGCCAGTCGGGGATGGCTCCGTTGCCGACGAACTCGATGTCGCGGATCCGGACCTGCGGTCCCTCGTCGATGTGGAAGCTCAGGTTCACCAGCTTGGGGCCGCCGCCGATCGGCTTGATCTCCGGGGTCACGACGGCGAACTGGTACCCCTTCTCGGCCAGCATCTCGCGGATGGTCGTCGTGACGCGCTTGATCACCCCGGGGTCGAGGAAGGAGTCCAGGCGGATGATCGAGTTGTTCTCCTTCAGCTTCTCGTCGATCTTCGTCTGCTCGATCTTCTTCGAGCCCACGTAGTCGACGATTTTCACCCGCTGGCGCTCCTCCATGTTGTAGGCGACCAGCTTGCCGATCACGCCGTTGGGGAACTGGTAGTCGGTCACCTCGACGGAGAGGTTGTCGAGGAAGTTGGTGCCCCACAACCGCTTGAAGTCGGCGCGCAAGCCGTCCTCGAGCGACTGGTCCCACGGCACCCAGGCGTTCTGCGAGGGGAGGCTGCGCTTGGTCTGGATGTAGTACTGATAGGTCTCGGGTTCGATCACCGACACGCCGCCCTGCTCGGGGAAGCACACGCCCAACAGGTAGAGGACGGGGCCCGAGCCGGCCGGCGGGAGGTTCGTCGGCGCGCTCACCTGCGCGCCGCACCACGTGATCGTCCCCGACAGCGGCGCCTGCGCCTGCGGGGCTGCCGGTTCGGCCGCACGGGCGGGACCGGCGGCCACCGACAGGACCAGCAGCGCGACCGCGAGTGAGGTCAGGCGGAACTTGCGCATGTTTCTCGAGGCACCTGCAGCCCGGGTATGACGGACATCCCCCTGGGCGGACCGGGCCGACCGGGGAAAGAGTTAGTTTACAGGCAATTAGACGTTTCAGGCCAGCGTCTGGCCGGCTGGCGTTTCTGTCACGGGCCGGTACGCCAGCGTGCCGGCGTCCAGGTACACCTCCACGGCCCCGCCACGCAGGCGACCCCGGATCAGCTCCTCGGACAGCGGATCCTCCACGTAGCGCTGGATCGCCCGGCGCAGCGGGCGGGCGCCGAAGGACCGATCCTGGCAGGTCGCGGCGATGATCCAGTCCACCGCCTCGGGCACGAGCGAGATCCGCAGGCGCCGATCGACGAGGTGCTCGTTGAGCTGGTCCACCAGCAGCGCCAGGATTCGCCGGAGGTCCTCGTCGGAGAGCGGGTCGAAGACGATGATCTCGTCGATGCGGTTCAGGAACTCGGGGTTGAACGTCCGGCGCACGTCGCTCATGACCAGTTCGGAGAGGCTGCGGGTCACTTCGGCCCGGTCGGCCGACTGGAAGCCCATCGCCCCCTTCTTCTGGATGTGCCGCGCCCCGATGTTCGACGTCATGATGACGATCGTGTTCTTGAAGTCGATGCGCGTCCCCAGCCCGTCGGTCAGGTGGCCGTCCTCGAACACCTGGAGCAGGATGTTGAAGACGTCGGGATGGGCCTTCTCGATCTCGTCGAGCAGGACGATCGAGTAGGGGTTTCGCTTCACCTTCTCGGTGAGCTGGCCTCCCTCGTCGTGCCCGACGTACCCCGGGGGCGAGCCGATGAGCTTCGAGACCGAGTGCTTCTCCATGTACTCGGACATGTCGAAGCGGATCAGGGCCGCGTCGCTCCCGAACAGGAACGAGGCCAGCGCGCGCGCCAGCTCGGTCTTCCCCACCCCGGTGGGGCCGAGGAACACGAAGCTGCCGACCGGGCGGTTCGGGTTCTTGAGCCCCGCGCGCGAGCGCCGGATGGCGCGGGCGAGGGCCGAAATCGCCTTCTCCTGGCTGATCACGCGGCGGTGCAGCTGCTCCTCCATGCGCAGCAGCTTGTCGCCCTCGTCCTGGGTGATCGAGGCGAGCGGAACGCCCGTCCACTTCGAGACGACCTCGTCGATCTCCTGCTTGCCGACGACGACCCGCCGGGCGGTCGAGCTGACGTCGAACCGCTCGCGGACGAACTGCAGGTTGCCGCGCGCCGTCGCCTCCTGGTCGCGGAAGAACTGCGCGCGCTCGAAGTCGCGCTGCGAGAGCGCGCTCTCCATCTGCTCGACCGCGACCCGGATGCTCCGGTTGATCTCGCCGAGCTCCTCGCTGTAGCCGGCCGCGCGCAGCTTCGCCCGGGCGCCCGCCTCGTCGATCAGGTCGATCGCCTTGTCGGGAAGGAAGCGGTCGGTGATGTAGCGGCCCGACTGGTAGACGGCCGCCTCGATCGCCTCGCGGGTGTACTCGACGTGATGGAACAGCTCGTAGCGGTCCTTGACGCCGAGCAGGATCTCGACCGTCTCGACCTCCGAGGGGGCGTCCACCTTCACGGCCTGGAACCGCCGCTCGAGGGCGCGGTCCTTCTCGATGTGCTTCCGGTACTCGGCCGGCGTGGTCGCCCCGATGCAGCGGATCTCGCCCCGGGCGAGCGCCGGCTTGAGGATGTTGGCCGCGTCGAGCGACCCCTCGGCCGACCCCGCCCCCACCAGCGTGTGCAGCTCGTCGATGAACACGATGATGTTCGGGTTGTCGACGATCTCCTTCATGATCGCCTTGAGCCGCTCCTCGAACTGCCCCCGGTACTTGGTCCCCGCCACGATGAGCGAGATGTCCAGGGCGAGGATCCGCTTGTCACCCAGGAAGTGGGGTACATCGCCGAAGACGATCTTCTGCGCCAGCCCCTCGACGATGGCCGTCTTGCCGACACCCGCCTCGCCGATGAGCACGGCGTTGTTCTTGGTGCGGCGGCAGAGCACCTGCTGCACTCGCTCGACCTCGTGCTCGCGCCCGACGAGCGGGTCGAGCTG
The DNA here is from genome assembly GCA_963813585.1 of uncultured Acidobacteriota bacterium. GTDB lineage: Bacteria > Acidobacteriota > Vicinamibacteria > Vicinamibacterales > Fen-181 > JARKSS01. Next base: position 2,445,319 of record CAWEZL010000001.1, on the reverse strand, counting down.
GTTCTTGACGGCCGCCTCGGTCAGGTCGCGGCTGAACTCGGCCAGCAGCGGCGTCTCCTTGACCCGCGTGAGCGTGGTCTTCTCGTTGAGCAGCTGGACCACGTCCTCGCGCACGGTGTTCAGCCGCATCCCCCGCTCGGCGAGGATGCCGGCCGCCACCGAGCGGTCCTCGCGCAGGATGCCGAGCAGCAGGTGCTCGGTCCCGATGTAGTTGTGCATCAGGCGGTCGGCTTCCTCCGCCGCGAACTGGAGCACGCGCTTGGTCTCGGCGCTGAACGGGATCTCGACCGAGGTGGAGACCTTCTCGCGGAAGACGGTGCGCCCCTCGATCTCCTTCCGGATCCCCTCGAGGGAGAGGTGCGAGCGGGCGAAGAGGCGGCTGGTCAGCCCCTTCCCCTCGCGGATCAGCCCGAGGAGGAGGTGCTCGGTCTCGATCGAGATGCTGCCGAGCTGGCTCGCTTCGTAACGGGCGAAGAAGAGGACCCGCCTGGCCCTCTCAGTGTAGCGTTCGAACATCCGGCTACCTTGCTGGCTGGTGTGGCGAGTTGTCGGGTGGAACTGCCTCGATTATAGCAACCTCGCACCCCTCGCGCCGGCCTCGACCGGTACTCATCCACAAGGGATGCCAGGCGGGCGGACGCTGCAGGGCGCAGCCGGCTGCGCCCCCGCCGGCGGCCGGGCCCTACCCGTGCAGACGACCGTCCTCCAGGCGGAGGACGCGATCGCAGATGGCAGCAAGGCGGAGGTTGTGCGTCGCGATCACCGCGGTGAGCCCCTGCTCGCGGTGCATCTCGCGCAGCAGGCCGTGGAGGGCGTCCGCGGTGTGCTCGTCCAGGTCGCCCGTCGGCTCGTCGGCCAGCAGCAGTGACGGGGGCATCACGAGCGCGCGCGCGATCGCCACCCTTTGCTGCTCGCCCCCCGAGAGCGTGCCGGGGCGATGCGTGAGCCGGTCGCCGAGGCCGACCCGCTCGAGCAGCGCCGCCGCCCGCGGGTGGGCCTCCGAGACCGGCATCCTCGCGATTCGCAGCGGCATCGACGCGTTCTCGAGGGCGCTGAACTCGGGCAGCAGGTGGTGGAACTGGAACACGAAGCCGACGTTGCGGTTGCGGAACGCCACGACCTCGGCATCGGCCATCGCCGAGAGGTCCGCCTCGCCGATGCGGATGCTCCCGGCGTCGAAGCGGTCGAGCCCCCCCAGCACGTGGAGCAGCGTGCTCTTCCCCACCCCCGACGCCCCGACGATCGCCACCATCTGGCCGCGTGGCACCACGAGATCCAGTCCCCGCAGCACCTGCAGGTCCCCGGTCGCCGACCGGTAGCGCTTGTCGAGCCCCGTGACCTCGATGAACGGCCTATCCATATCGCAGCGCCTCGGCCGGGTCGAGCTTCGACGCCTGGCGGGACGGGTAGATCGTCGCGAGGAAGCAGACCACGACGGCCGACACGACCACCAGCGCAAAGTCCCACCAGAGCACCACGAACGGCACGTACGACACCTGGTAGACGTCCATCGGGATCCGGATGAGCTTGTAGCGGTCGAGCACGAACGACACGCCGAGCCCCGCGGCCGAGCCGACCAGCGTGCCGACAATCCCGATCACCAGCCCCTGGGCCATGAAGACCGCCGTCAGGCTCCGCCCCGACGCCCCCATCGTCTTCAGGATCGCGATGTCGCGGTGCTTCTCCATCACCAGCAGGATGAGCGACGCGACGATGTTCAGGGCCGCGACCATCACGATCAGGCCGATCGTGATCGAGATCGCCATCTTCTCCAGCCAGAGGGCCGAGAAGAGCGACCGGTTCATCGAGGTCCAGTCCTCGGTCACGTAGCGGCTCGGGAACTGGCGGGCGATCGCCTCGGCCACCTCGGGCGCCCGGTAGATATCGTCGACCCGCAGCTCGACCAGCTCGGGGTGGTCGCGGCCGGTCAGCCGCTGCGCGACCGGCAGCGCCACGAAGCCGTACGCCGAGTCGAACTCGAAGAGCCCGAGGGAGAAGGTGCCCGCCACCGCCAGCCGACGCGTCCGCGGCACCATGCCCATGAACGGGGTCAGCGTCCCCTCGGGAGTGAGCACCTGGACGAAGTCCCCGACGCCCACCCCGAGCTTGGTCGCCAGGTCCACGCCGAGGAGCACGCCCGGCACCTGGTCGCCCGCCACCCGGATCGCGCCGAGGCTGCCCGACCGCATCGAGCGGCCGATGTCGGTCACCGTCCGCTCGAGATCCGGGTCGATCCCCTTGACGGTCACGAAGGCCTGTGCCTGGTCGGTCGTCATCAGCGCCTGCCCCAGCACCGCCGGCGCGGCACCCGTCACGTGCGGCACCTTCCGCAGGCGCTCGACGTCGGCGTGGTAGTCGCGGATGCCTCCGCCGACGCCGAAGACGTAGACGTGGGCGGTGGAGCCGAGGATCCGGTCGCGCAGCTCGCGCTGGAGGCCGGTCATCAGGGCGAGCGCGATGACGAGCGCCATCACGCCGACAATGACCCCGAGCGTGGAGATGCCGGAGATGACCGAGATGAACGCCTGCTTCCGCCGGGCCAGGAGGTAGCGCAGGGCGATCTGCAGCTCGAAGGGGTATGCATCTCTGTAGTGGCTGGTGGCTAGTGGCCGGTGGCGCTAGTGGCCCGTGGCCGATACATCTCGCGTGTCCTTGTCCTTTCGCGGCCGCATCAGCGGGAACAGGATCACGTCGCGGATCGACCGGCTGTCGGTCAGCACCATCACCAGCCGGTCCACGCCCACCCCCTCGCCCGCCGCCGGCGGCATGCCGTGCTCGAGGGCGTGGATGTAGTCCTCGTCCATCTGGTGCGCCTCCTCGTCGCCCCCCTCGCGCTGCCGCAGCTGCTCCTCGAAGCGGCGCCGCTGCTCGGCGGGGTCGTTCAGCTCGCTGAAGGCGTTGGCCAGCTCGAAGCCCGCCACGTACAGCTCGAAGCGCTCCACCGTGTCGGGGTCGTCCGGCCTCTGCTTGGAGAGGGGCGACACCTCGGTCGGGAAGTCGTGCACGAAGGTGGGCTGCACGAGCCGCGGCTCCCAGAGCGCCTCGAAGATCTCCGCCGTGATCTTCCCGGGCCCCATCGCCGGCTCGATCGGGACGCCGAGGGAGCGCGCGAGGGCGCGGGCCGGCTCGAGGCCGCGGCACTCGGCCTCGTCCACCGCCCGGCCAAGACGCCGCGACGCCTCCTCGCACACCGCGGGGCGCATGGCGAGGCGCCGGTACGGCGGCCGGAACGAGATCGTATGGTCGCCGAAGGCGACCTCGTCCCCCCCCGTCACCTTCACCGCCACCTCCGACAGCATCAGCTCCGTCATGTCCATCAGCTCGTGGAAGTTGCTGTAGGACTGGTAGAACTCGAGCATCGTGAACTCGGGGTTGTGCTGCGTCGAGATCCCCTCGTTCCGGAAGTTGCGGTTGATCTCGTACACGCGCTCGAGGCCCCCGACGAGCAGGCGCTTCAGGTACAGCTCGGGCGCAATACGGAGGTAGAGCCTCATGTCGAGCGCGAAGTGGTGCGTCACGAACGGGCGCGCCAGCGCCCCGCCCGCGATCACCTGCATCATCGGCGTTTCGACCTCGAGGTACCCCCGGGTATCCAGGAACGTCCGCAGCGCGGCGAGCGTCGCGCTCCGGGCCTCGAACACCCGCCGGGCGTCGGGGTTGACGATCAGGTCCAGGTAGCGCTGGCGGTAGCGGATCTCGACGTCCTGGAGCCCGTGCCACTTCTCGGGCAGCGGCACCAGGCACTTGGCCAGGAACGTGAGGCTGGACGCCCAGAGTGTGAACTCGTCGGTCCGGGTGCGGAACAGGTGCCCCGACACGCCGACGAAGTCGCCGAGGTCGAGCAGGCGCGACACCTGGAAGTCGCGCTCGGGCAGCGAGTCCTTCCGCAGGTACACCTGCAGGCGCGAGCGGCCGTCGGAGATCACCAGGAAGTTCGCCTTCCCGAAGCTGCGGATCGCCAGAATGCGGCCGCTCGTCGTCGCCTCGACGCGCCCGGCCTCGAGATCGTCGCGGGTGCGCGCCCCGAAGGCGCGCACGAGCTGGTCGACGGTGTGCGTGCGGGCGAACTCGTGCGGGTACAGGTCGACGCCGAGACGCGCGAGGGCGTCCATGTTCTCGCGGCGCTGGGCCAGCAGTTCTGGTTCTTGCGGCATGCAGTCGTCAGCCGGGATCAGCGATCAACGATTCGGATCGGCCCGCAGGCGCCGGTGGATGGCGTCGAGGACGCCGTTGACGAACCGCCCGGACTCGGGGCCGCCGTAGAGGGCCGCGATGTCCACCGACTCGTCGATCACGACCGGGGCGGGAACCTCGGGCAGGTGCAGCATCTGGAACACCGCGAGCCGCAGCACGAGACGGTCCACCACCGCCATGCGCGACAGCCGCCAGTGCTCGGCGCTCTCCTCGATCAGCGGGTCGATCCCGGCCAGGTTCGCGAGGGTTCCCTCGACGAGCGCGGCCGCGAACGCCGCCGACTCGGCCGGCAGGGCCGGGCCCAGCTCCTCGATCTGGCGGTACGCCGCCTCGGAGTCCCCTGGCGTCACGCCCCCGACCTCGCACTGGTAGAGCATCTGCAGCGCCGCTTCGCGCGCGCGGCGCCGCTCGCGACGCCATTCCACCCGGTCCCCGTTCACCTCACCGCCCCTTGAACGCCGCACGGCGCTTCTCGAGGAACGCGCGGGTACCCTCGCGCGCGTCCTCGGAGCTGGCAACCGAGCCGAACAGCGCGGCCTCGAGGAAGGCGGCCTCGGGAAACGCCATCTCCAGGCCGCGGTTCACGGCCGCGAGGACGTTGCCGAGCGCCAGCGGCGGCAGCGCCGCCAGCTCGAGGGCCCAGGCCCGTGCCTCGGCCATCAACTCGCCCGCCGGCACCACCCGGTGCACCAGGCCGATGCGGAGCGCCTCGTCGGCAGCCACCTCGCGGCCCGAGAGCAGCAACTCGAGCGCGCGGCCCTTGCCGATCAGCCGCGGCAGCCGCTGCGTGCCGCCGAAGCCCGGGATCAGGCCCAGCTTCACCTCGGGCTGGCCGAACGCCGCCGTGTCGGCCGCGATGCGAAGGTGGCAGGCCAGCGCCAACTCGCAGCCGCCGCCCAGCGCGCGCCCGTTCACCGCCGCGATCACCGGCTTGCCCAAGTGCTCGAACAGGTCGAACACGTGCTGACCCGCCAGCGCGTAGGCGCGCGCGTCGGCCGCCGGCAGTCCCGCCAGCTCGCCGATGTCGGCGCCCGCGACGAAGGCGCGGTCCCCCGCCCCCGTCACGACCACCGCCCGGACCCGCTCGTCGCGCTGCAGGCCGAGCGCGGCCAGGCGCAGGGCGTCGAGCGTCGCGGTGTCGAGGGCGTTTCGGACCTGGGGGCGGTTGATGATGACGACCGCGATCGGGCCGTCCACGTCGATGGTGAGGCTATCTGAGGGCATCGCCGGGCTTCGCGATTATACCCCACAGCCACAGCAGGCCCGCCCCGAGCCCCGCGCCGATCGCATCGGCCGTGAGATCGAGCAGATCGAAATGACGGCGCGGCACGAAGAACTGGTGCACCTCGTCGCTCACGCCGTACGCCACGGCCAGCAGGACGACGAGCGGCGGGACCCAGGCCGGCACCCGCCGGCGCAGACCGCCGGCCAGCGCACGCGCCAGCAGGAAGCCCAGACCGCTGTAGAGCAGCAGGTGCGCCGCCTTGTCGCTGAAGCCCTTCGGGAGGTTGGGCAGATCGGACGCCGACGACAGGCTGAAGATCAGGGCCCCGTAGACGAGCACGGGACCCCAGAGCCACAGCCAGTGGGGACGGTTGGGCGAACGATCGGGCGCCGCAGGCGGAAGTGGGGTCACCGGGCCGCCGCACTCACACCGGGAAGGGATACATCAGCCAGCCGAGCGCGAGCGCGCCCAGCATGAAGGCGGCGAACGTGACGGCGCCGAAGCGGAGCTGCTGGCGCGGCTCGTCCTTCAACAGCACCGCGAACACGAGCGACACCAGGAACGCGAACACCGTCATGTAGAGGAGGTGGCTGGTCACAGGCGTCCCTCGCGGCTACTTTCGGCCGGCCGCGATGTCGCAGGCGTCGAGCACCACGAGGGCGTTCAGCAGGCCGGCGGCGATCAGGAAGGCGTTCCCATACTCGTAGGTGGCGGCGATCACGTCTCCCCGGCCGATCCCGGCGGCCCAGGCGAGGAAGTACGGGAGCCCCGCGGCCAGGTTCGCGAGCGCCGCCAGGCCGACCAGCGGCTGCGCGAACTCGAGGGGAAACAGCCGCCCCCGCAGCGCCAGGCCCAGCGCGAACATCACGACGAGCGCGCCCAGGAACACCAGCCCCTTGAACCGGCGCCCCGCCCACAGGTGCCCGCCGCCCGGGACGAGCCAGGCGACCAGTCCGACCAGGACGACCGAGGTTGAGGGGGCACGGGTGGTGCTCGCTTCCGCACGCATCGTTACAGTCTACTCCGAAAGCTCAGCCCGACCAGCAGGGCGCCGGCCACCGCGCCGAGCGGTGCGGCCGAGAGCGCGCGCGCCGTGTTCGAGGGCGCCCACACCCCGATCCACTCGGCGCAAAGCGTCACCGCCGTCGGGACCGCCGCCGCAAGCAGCCAGGGGCGCCAGTCGACCTCCGTCGCTCGGCGCCTCCAGGTCCGGCGCACGCCGGCCACCGTGAACCCGACCAGAACGCCGAGCGCCGCCGCCAGGTAGAGCCCGGTGCAGCGCCCACACACGGGCAGGCGCACGCCGCCCACGTGAAAGCTCCGCTCGGGCCGCTGGTGACAAACCGCCGCGCCCACCAGGTACGTCCCGGCAGCCACGTGGACGCCCGCGGCGTGGGGACTCCGGCCAAGCCAAGGGGCGGCGACGACGAGGACGGCCCACAGAAGAGCCGCCGATCCGAGCCCGACGCGGACGGCGGTCAGCAGGCGATCCATGCCGGGGGATCTTACCTCTTCCTTTTCCCCTCTCCCCCTCTCCCCCTCTCCCCTCTCCCTTCTGGCTACCGGTCACGGCGCGCCGTGGCCCGCGGGGCGTAGTAGCCGGCCCGGGTGCGAGGCCGCGCCCCCGGGTGTCCGGGCACCTGCACGAGAACCCGGCGGAATCGGCCGTCGGCGGCGGAGCCCTCCGGGGCGTACGCGAGGGTGTACTGCAAGGAGAGCTCGTGCGCGACGGCGGCGTAGACCCCGTCGAGCTCCTCGAGGCGGCTCGGGAAGTAGGCGCGCGCCCCGGTTTCCCCTGCGAGCGCCTTCAGGACGAAGTCGCGGGGCGCCGATCGTCGGCGCCCGCCCTGGTCGGCCACCTGCTGCTCCTGCTGGCCCGAGAGCAGCGACACGAAGTACAGCGGCACCCCCGCCCGCCTCGCGCGCTCGGTGACCTCTTCCTCGCCGATCAGGCTCGCGGTGTCCTCGCCGTCGCTCAGCACGACGATGGCCGACTTGCGGATCTGGCCGCTGTCGCGCTGGAGTCGCGTGAAGTGGTCGAGGGCGACATAGAGTCCCGTGTACAGGGCGGTGCTGCCGCCGGCGCGCGTGTCCGAGAGGGCCTGCCCGACCAGCGACGCGTCGCTGGTGAAGGGCTGGAGGACGCGCACCCGCGTGTTGAACTCGACCAGGGCGGCGCGGTCCGACGGCCGCAGGCTTGCCAGGAACCGCCGCGCCGCCTGCCGCGACGGCTCCAGCTTGTCGGCCATGCTCGAGCTCGTGTCGATGAGCAGCACCACGTCGAGCGGCACCTCAGCCGACGCGAAGAACCGGACGATTTGCGGCTTGCCGTTCTCGAGCACGACGAAATCGTCGGAGCCGAGGCCGGTCACCTGGCGGTCCTGCGGGTCCGTCACCGCGACGCTCAGCGTCACCAGTTCCGTCTCCGCGCGAAACACGGTCTGGCTGGCGCCGGGGGCCGGGGCCTGCGCGCCCGCGCCCGCAAGCGACAGGACGGCCGCCGCCAGCACGTGAACCAACGCCATCACCTTCGATGCCCTCCGGTCGGTTGCTGATCGGTTCCCGGCGTAGCAAAGGTCGTTCCGGCCGGTGATAGACTGCCCGGATGGTTCACCCGGCGTCCGCCCCGTCCGAGGCCGCGTCGACCACGCCCGCCGTCCTGGCGGGGGTGGCGTGCGTGTCGAGTTCCCTGCTGATGACCGAGCTGGCGCTCACGCGCATCTTCTCGGTCACGATGTACTACCACTTCGCCTTCCTGGCGATCTCGATCGCGCTGTTCGGGTTGAGCGCCAGCGGCGTGTACGTCTTCCTGGCTAGGCGGCGGCTCGCGCGCGTGCCGGCCCGCACGCTCCTCGCGTGGCACGCGCTCGCCTACGCGGCGGTCACCACGGTCGCGCTGGCCTCGCTGGTCCGGATTCGCGTCGGCCTCAACTACTCGCCTCGGAACGTGGCGCTGATGCTGGCGATCTACGCGCTGGCGGCGCTGCCGTTCCTCGCGGGCGGCTCGGTGATCACGCTGGCGGTCTCGCGGCTCGCCGGGCGGATCAACCTCGTCTACGCCGTCGACCTGGTCGGCGCCTCGGCCGGCTGCGTGCTGCTGCTGCCGCTGCTCGACCGGGTCGGCGCCCCTGGCGTCGTGCTGGCGACCTCGTCGCTGGCGGCGGTGGCCGCGGTGTGCTTCGCGCCCGCCGCGGCGCGCCGCCGCCTCGCGCTGCTGGCCGGGCTGGCCGCGGTGCTGCCCTGGGCCGCGCACCTCGGCGGCGTGGTGTCGTTCGACGTCGGCGAGACCAAGGGGCACGAGGGGGACCGCGTCCTCTTCAGCAAGTGGAACTCGTTCTCGCGCGTCGCCGTCTACGACCGCCGGCACGGCGAGTGGTCGCTGAGCCCCGCCTACACGGGGCCGATGCCCGACTCGCGCTTCATGGACATCGACTCGGCGGCGTCGACGCCGATCGTGAAGTTCTCGGGGCGCCTCGACGAGGCGCAGTACCTGAGGTCGGAGCTGACCTCGATCGGGTATCACCTGATCGACCCTGCCGCGCACGGGTCGGGGGGCGACGGCGGCGGAGGGTCCTTCTCGGCGCTGGTGATCGGGCCGGGCGGCGGCCGCGACCTGCTGGCCGCGCTCGCCTTCGGCGCCGACCGGGTGGACGGCGTGGAGATCAACGCCATCATCGCCCGGGACGTCATGCTCGATCGCTTCCGCGACTACTCGGGCGACATCTACGGGCGGCCCGGCGTGCGGGTGTTCGTCGAGGACGGCCGCAGCTTCGTCCGCCGGTCGCGCGATCGCTACGACGTCATCCAGGCGTCGCTGGTGGACACGTGGGCAGCCACCGCGGCGGGCGCCTACACGCTGACCGAGAACAGCCTCTACACCGTGGAGGCGTTCGAGGACTACCTCGATCACCTCACCGGGCGCGGCCTGCTGACGATCACGCGCTGGGCCGTGGACGGCCTGCGGCTCGTGTCGCTCGCGCAGGAGGCCTGCGAGCGCCGCGGCTGGACGGCGCGCGACCGGCTCGCGATCGTGCAGCACGAGAAGGTGGCGACCTTCATCCTCAAGAGCCAGCCGTTCACGCCGGACGAGGTGCGGCACCTGGACGAGGTGGCCAGGGCCCTGCGCTTCACGATCCTGTATGCGCCCGGGCTTCCGGCCCCCGCCACGCTCGCGCCGACGGGCACGGGCCACTGGGAGGCCGCGGCCGGGACGCCCAACGACTACGCCCGGCTGATCGCGGCGCCCGACCGGCGCGCGTTCTACCGCGCGTACGCCACCGACGTGACGCCCACGACCGACGACCGGCCCTTCTTCTTCCACACCACGAAGCTGAAGGACCAGCTCGGCGTCGCGTTCGGGCGGTCGATGCTCTTCGGGAACGGCCTCAGCGCGCTCATCACCCTCATCGGGATCAGCTTCATCCTCGTGCTGCTGTTCGTGGTGGGGCCGCTGGCGCTCGGCGGGCGGAGCCTGCTCGGGACCGGCTGGCCGCGCTGGCTCACCTACTTCGGACTGCTGGGCGCGGCCTTCATGCTGGTAGAGGTGGCGCTCCTCCAGCGCTTCGTGCTGCTGCTCGGTCACCCGGTCTACTCGCTCGCGGTGACCCTGTTCTCGCTGTTGCTCGGCACGGGGATCGGCAGCTTCCTCAGCCGGCGCCTGCGCGACGAGGGCCTGCGCCGGAGCCTGCGGCTGGCGCTGGCGGGCCTCGCCCTCCTGGGGGTCGTGGCCATCGTCGCGCTGCCTCCGCTGATCCGGGCGGCGATCGTGCTGCCGCTCGGCGCGCGCCTGGGGCTGGCCGCCGCCGTGCTGCTGCCGGCGGGGATGCTGATGGGCGTGCCACTGCCGGCCGGCGTCCGGCTGCTGTCGGCCCGGACACCGGAGCTGCTGCCGTGGGCGTGGGCGATGAACGGGGCGCTGTCGGTGCTCGGCGCCACGCTCGCCGTCTTCATCGCGATGAACTGGGGGTTCTCGGTGACGCTGCTCGCCGGGGGGACACTGTACCTGCTGGCGGCGGGGGTCGTCCGGCACCGCTAGCGTGCGCCACGAGATCGTGCCGAAGGCCCCGCTATAATCAGGTGTGTGTCCGTGAGAGGAGCGAGATGACCGCGGAGATTGGCATCATCGGGGGCAGCGGTCTGTACGACATGCCGGAGCTGGCCGACCGCGAGGAGGTCACCCTTCGCACCCCCTTCGGGGACCCGTCGGGCCCCTACATCCTGGCGACCCTCCGGGGGCGCCGCGTGGCGTTCCTGTCGCGGCACGGCGCCGGCCACCGGCTGTCCCCCTCCGAGTTGAACTACCGGGCCAACATCTACGGGTTCAAGACCCTGGGCGTGGAGCGGATCGTCTCGGCCAGCGCGGTGGGCAGCCTCAAGGAGGACTACGCGCCCCTCGACATCGTCGTGCCCGACCAGTTCTTCGACCGCACCAAGGGGCGCGCCAGCACGTTCTTCGGCCGCGGGATCGTGGTCCACGTCGGCTTCTCGCACCCGATCTGCCGCGAGCTGGCCGCCTGCGTCCACCAGTCCGCGGTGGAGTGCGGCGCGCACGCCCACCTGGGGGGCACCTACGTCTGCATGGAAGGGCCCCAGTTCTCGACCGAGGCCGAGTCGCGGCTCTACCGCTCGTGGGGCCTGGACATCATCGGCATGACGAACCTGCAGGAGGCGAAGCTGTCGCGCGAGGCCGAGATCTGCTACTCGACGCTCGCCCTGGTCACCGACTACGACTGCTGGCACCCCGACCACGACTCGGTCAGCGTGGAGCTGATCGTCGCGAACCTGACACGGAACGCGCAGACGGCCCGGCGCGTGATCGCCGACGCCGTGGGACGGATCCCCGGGGTGCGCGCCTGCGACTGCGGCCGCGCGCTGGCGACGGCGATCATCACGAGCCCCGGCGCCATCCCGGCCGGGGTGAAGGAAGAGCTGAAACCGATCATCGGGAAGTACATCACGTAGCTTCTGACACCCATGCAGATCATCGTCACCGGCTCGATCGCCTACGACTACCTGATGTCATTCCCGGGCAGCTTCAGCGAGCACCTCCTGCCGGGGCACCTCGACCGGGTCAGCCTCAGCTTCCTCGTGGACTCCATGGACAAGCGCCGCGGCGGGTGCGCCCCGAACATCGCCTACACGCTGGCGCTGCTGGGCGAGCGGCCGCGGCTGATGGGAACCGCCGGGCAGGACTTCGACGAGTACCGCACCTGGCTCGAGGCGGCGGGGGTGGACACGTCGCTGGTGCGACAGGTGGACGGGAAGTTCACCGCCTCGTTCTTCTGCAGCACCGACAAGGACGGCAACCAGATCGCGTCGTTCTACACGGGCGCGATGGCGCACGCCGGCGAGCTGTCCTTCCGGGCGGCCGGGGGCGGCGACCTGGCGATCATCGCCCCCAACGACCCGGGCGCGATGGTGCAGTACGCGGCCGAGTGCCGCACGCTGGGCATCCCGTACATCTTCGACCCGAGCCAGCAGGTGGCACGGCTGAGCGGCGAGGAACTCCGGGCCGGCGTCACGGGGGCCGAGATCCTGATCTGCAACGACTACGAGTTCGCGATCATCGCCGAGAAGACCGGCATGGGCGAGGCGGAGATGCTCGGGCACGCGCGGGCCCTGGTCGTCACCCGCGGCGAGCGCGGCTCGTCGATCGTCCTCCCGTCGGGGACCATCGACGTCCCGGCCGTGCCCCCGCGCCAGATCGTCGATCCGACCGGGGTCGGCGACGCCTTCCGCGGCGGGTTCATGAAGGGGATGGCGAGCGGGGCGGGCCTCGAGGTCTGCGGTCGGCTCGGCAGCGTCGCGGCGGCGTTCGCGCTCGAGCACCTCGGCGGTTCGAGCCACGCCTATACCCGCGAGGAGTTCGTCGAGCGGTACGCCGCCACCTTCGGCGGACCTCCGTCCTGATCGCTACCCCAGGATCTCCCGCGCGATCAGCAGCCGCTGGATCTCGCTCGTCCCCTCGCCGATCGTCGTCAGCTTGACGTCGCGGAAGTACTTCTCCGCGGGGTAGTCCTTCACGAAGCCGTAGCCGCCGTGAATCTGGACGCCGTTCTCGGCGACGCGCACCGCCATCTCGCTCGCGAACAGCTTCGCCATGGATGATTCGCGGGTGGTACGGAGACCCTGGTCCTTCAGCGCCGCGGCGCGGTAGGTGAGGAGGCGGGCCGCCTCAATCGCCGTCGCGTCGTCGGCCAGCTTCCACTGGATGGCCTGGAAGGACGCGATGGGCTGCCCGAACTGGTGGCGCTGCTTCGCGTAGGCGAGCGCCGCCTCGTGCGCCCCCTGCGCGAGGCCCACCGCGAGCGCCGCGATCCCGGTGCGGCCGGCGTCCAGCACCTGCAGCGCGTTGACGAACCCCTCGCCTTCGCGCCCCACCAGTTGGTCCGCGGCAATCCAGCAATCCTCGAACACGACCTCGCTCGTGTCGCTGGCCCGCATCCCCAGCTTGTTCTCCTTGCGCCCCGACCGGAACCCCGGCGTGCCGCGCTCGACGACGAAGGCCGAGATCCCCCGCCGGCCGCCGTGCGGGTCGGTGACCGCCATCGCGACCAGGACGTGGCCGACGCGCCCGTGGGTGGTGAAGGTCTTCGCGCCGTTCAGCACCCACCCGCCGTCGCGGCGCACCGCGCGCGTCCGCGTCCCGCCCGCGTCGCTCCCCGCCAGCGGCTCGGTCAGACCCCAGGCGCCGATCCGCTCGCCGCGCGCCAGCGGCGGCACGAACCGCTGCTTCTGCTCCTCCGAGCCGAACATCACGAGGTGGGCCGCGCACAGGCCGTTGTGCGCGGCAACGGCGAGGGCGACCGACGGATCGACGCGGGCCAGCTCCTCGATGCAGAGGCAGTAGTCCAGCGCCGACATCCCCGCACCCCCGTACGCCTCGGGCACCTGGATCCCCAGGAGGCCGAGCGCTGCGAGGCCAGGGATCAGCTCCTCGGGGAAGTGCTGCGCCTCGTCCCACTCCATCACGTGAGGACGGATCTCGCGCTCGGCGAACGCGCGGACCGACCCGCGCAGCACCTGGTGATGGTCGGAGGGGCGAAAGTCCATGGCGGTCAGCGCGGGGAGCCGGCGGCCTGGTTGCCGGGCACGGGCAGCGGCCTGGCGTTGTCGTCCCACCTGGTGTGGGGCGCGCGGTTCTCCACGAGCCAGCCGCGCACCAGGCTGCCGTAGCTGCGCCAGCGCAGGCCCCGCCGCTCGAAGAACGGCGTGAGGTCGCGCTGGAGCGACGGCAGGTTGTAGAACGGCACGCCGGGGAAGTAGTGGTGCTCCAGGTGGAAGTTCGAGTTCAGGAACACGACGTTCCAGAACCAGTGGCCGCGGACCAGGGTCGTCCAGCCTGCCGGGTCGTCCGGCTCGATGTCGTAGTGCTGCCCGAGCCGATTGAGCGTGAACGCCATGGGGAAGACGAAGAAGACGGGGACCACGTAGGCGCGCAGCGCGATCGCCGCCCCGCCCCAGGCCCAGAATGCGGCCAGGACCGAGAGGTGGACCAGCATCGCCACCGCGCGCTCGCGGGCGATCGTACGCCGGAGCGCAGCGTCGTAGCCGGCGGCGGCCAGGCGCGCCGCGCGGAAGTAGATGGGGAACAGCGCCGGCGAGCAGTACAGCAGCTTGAACCAGCGCGCGTTGATCCTGGGCGACAGAAAGTGGCGCTTCGGGTCGTCCTCTTCCGACCCCAGCTCCGCGTGGTGATCGAGGTGCCAGCGCGTGAACTGCGACGCCGAGATCCCGCTCGGGACCGCGTAGAGCCATCCCAGCAGCCGCTCGGCGCGGGGGCGGCGCCGCTCGAACACGTTGTGGTGCACGACCTCGTGCAGCAGCACCGTGAAGTTGAAGACGGTGAAGCCCTGGACGATCGCCAGCGGCACCCAGATCAGCGGGTGATCGAAAGCGGCCAGCCCCCAGGCACACGCGCCGAGCAGCAGGAACTGGCGGGCGGCGACCAGCACGTGTCGCGCGGCGCTTCGGCGGTGAAGCGTGCGCAGGCGCGCACGGTCGAGCGTCCGCCGCAGCTCGGCGCGCAGCGAGACCGTTTCGCGGCTGTAGTAATGCTCTGGCAAGCCCGCGACTCCTGAACTGGGGTGAATGCCCTGAATTGACTATAACATGCGGCTACACTGAGAGAGATGTCCCCGCTCGGCCTCTACCTGCACGTCCCGTTCTGCGCCTCTCTCTGCAGTTACTGCAATTTCAACCGGGGCCTGCTCGACGCGGAGCTGAAGACGGCCTGCGTCGAGGCGATCGGCCTCGAGATCCGCCGCGCGGCCGACGGCCGGGCCGCCGACACCCTCTACTTCGGCGGCGGCACCCCCTCGCTGCTCGAGCCCACCGAGGTCGGCGGGCTCATCCGCGCCTGCCGCGAGGCCTTCGATGTCGCCCCCGGGGCCGAGGTCACGCTCGAGGCGAACCCCGAGACGGTGACCGCCGCGTCGCTCGAGGCCTTCCTCGACCAGGGCGTCACCCGACTGAGCTTCGGTGTCCAGTCGTTTCGCGACGACGAGCTGCGGCGCCTGGGGCGAGCGCACACCGCCGAACGGGCCCGGCGAGCCTTCGCCGACGCGCGCGCGGCGGGGTTCGACAACGTCAGCCTCGATCTCATGCTCTGGCTGCCGGGCCAGGCGATCGCGCAGGTCGACGAGTCGATCGACGCCCTGCTCGCCCTCGGCCCCGAGCACGCCTCGGTGTACCTGCTCGAGCTGTATCCCAACGCCCCGCTCCGCGAGGCGATGGCCCGGGCCCGGTGGTCGCAGGCGCCCGACGACGAGGCGGCCGACATGTACCTGCGGGCGATGGAGCGCCTCGAGGGGGGCGGGCTGCAGCAGTACGAGATCTCCAACCTGGCCAGGCCCGCGCGCCGCTCGCGCCACAACATGAAGTACTGGACCGACGGCGAGTGGCTGGGATTCGGCCCGGGCGCGCACTCGACACGGCAACGGGTTCGATGGAACAATGTGAACGGCACCGCCGACTACATCCGCCGGATCCAGGCCAACGAGCCCGTCGTCGCCGCGCGACGACCGCTCGGCCGCCGCGAGGCGCTCGAGGAGGCCCTGTTCATGGGGCTCCGGCTGACCGACGGCGTGTCGTGCGAGGCCCTGCGCCGGGCGCACGGCGTGGATGTCTGGGCCACCTGGGGTGAGCGCCTCGAGCCGGCCGTCGATGCCGGCCTCCTGGTGCACGACGGGGCGCGCCTGCGGCTCACGCGCGCAGGCATGCTGATGGCCAACGAGGTAATGGCTGCTTTTCTACGGACCGACAGTACCGGTAGAGTAGCGACCTCACCGGCTGATTCGTGTCAAGGAGGCCTGCATGCGACTGACTTGGTGTGCGCTCGTTTCTTGTCGCCGGCCGATGCTGGCTGGACTGGTGCTCGCGCTGACGCTGGCGTTCGGGTCGCCGTCCCTGAGTTTTGCCCAAGAGGCGCAGGCGCCCCCCCAGAAGCCGACTGTGGCGTTCCAGAATGACGCCGGCTTGATGCTCCTCTACGTCAAGGCGGACAAGACCGCGGACTTCGAGGGGCTGATGACGCGCCTGAAGGACGGCCTGACGAAGATCGAGGCGCCCGAGGCGAAGCAGCAGGCCGAGAGCCTCAAGCTGTTCAAGGGGCCCGTGGGCGGCGGGACTGCCGTGTACGTGATCATCGCCGACCCGATCGTGAAGAACGTCGAGTACCTGGTTCCTGTCGCTGCTGTACAAGGCGTTCCCGGCCGACGCGCAGACGCTCTACCAGACCTGGCAGGACGCGAAGGCGGCCAACCCGCCCGCGGTCTTCGACCTCACGCTCGTCACGAAGATGCAGTAGCCGCGACAGGCGGCAGCGACCGCAGCGACAGCGAGACCATCCATCGGGGAGCGGCGCGGATGCCCGCTCCCCCTTTTTTTGTACGGTTGGCGGTCCGCCTAGAACCCGACGTTCGCGCCGGCGTAGAAGCGGTGGTAGCGGTCGTGCAGCGGGTCGCCGCGCAGGCTGAAGAGGCGGTAGTCGAGGCGGAGGCGCAGCGGCCCGACCAGGCGGATCTTGGCGCCGCCGCCGACGTTGACGGCCAGGCTGGTTTCGGACGCGCCGGCGAGACGCTCGCGGTAGAGCCCCGCTCCCGCCGTCACGTAGAGCTGGGCGCCCGCCACCGCCAGGGGCGTCTGCAGCAGGCCGTTCACCGAGCCGACGCGGAGGCCCGGCTCGAGGTCGGCGACGTCTTCTGCGATGTCGGAGGTACTCGAACTCGAAGCCCAGGGCGAGCAGGCCGCTGCCGATGGCCACGCCCCGCGCCGGCCTGGCGCCGGGCGTGGAGCTGAGGCCGAGAAACGCCGTGATGTCGGCGCTGGCCGGCGGCGCCGCCAGCAGCAGGACCACCGTGGCGAGCAGGCACACGCCGGGAGCGCGCTTCGTCATACCGGGCGTCCTTTCACGTTCCGTTCCGGCCCTACGTCCCCGCCCGTCCCCCGGGCCAGGCGACGTCGGCCTTCGCGTCCGGCTTCCTGAGCTGGGCCCGCACCTGCGCGCCGGCCTTCCGCGGGAGCACCGTGCGCTTCCCCTGCTGCACTTTCCACATCGCCAGCAGGTCCTCCGGCCCCGCGTTGGGCGGGCGGTGCCGGTAGTCCGCGCCGTCGTACTCGAGGAACTCGCACATCTCGTACAGCCGCGAGTGCATGCGGAAGCCGACGCGCGCCAGCAGCGAGTCGGGGTCGCCGGCGTCGTCCTTCTCCTCGTAGTTCGAGGTGAAGACGGTGAGGCGGCGATCGTTGTAGCGGGTGCTCACGATGAGGTTGAGCGTCTCCTCCACCCACTCCGACGACTTCTCGGACCCGATGTCGTCGAGGACGAGCAGGTCGGCCGTCATCACCGGGCGCAGGACCTCGGACTCGCTGGCGTGGACCGACGGGTCGTAGGTGCTGCGGATGAGGCGCAGCAGCTCGCGCACGTCGTAGAACAAGCCGCGGGCGCCGCGCGTGAGGACGACCTGCCGGAGCACGGCGACGGCGAGGTGGCTCTTCCCCACCCCGGGCGGCCCGATGAGGAACAGGCCCTTGTCCACGACCGGGAACGCCTCGGCGAAGCGCCGGGCGCGCGAGAGGGCGTTCTGAAGCTTCTCGTTGGGATACGTGACGAAGCTCCCGAGCGTGCAGTGCTGGTAGCGGCGGGGGATCCGGGACTCGGACAGCCGGCGCGCCGAGACCGCCTCGCGCCAGCAGTCGCAGCGCACCGCCTCGCGGCGGCCGTCGCGCTCGACGAGCCGCCACCTGGTGTCGTCGCAGATCGGGCAGGGCATGGGACGCCTATTGTGCCACAGCGCGATCGACTTGGATCACCGCGACGCGCCAACCGCCGCGAGCGCGGTCTTCGTGGTTGACCGTCAGGGCTTCGCGGTGGCCCGGCTGCCGCCGACCTTCTCGTTCTCGTCCTCGTCCGGGCGGGGCGACGGGTGTGCCTGCGGGGTGGAGCGCACGAGGTCGGAGGGGGCGGATCGCACCAGCGCCGTCTGGAGGCGCTGCTCCCAGTCGTCGAGGCCGCGCGCGAGTTCGCCCTTCACGTAGGCCATGAACTCGTTGACCTCGTGCTGCATCTGCTCGATCTTCCGCCGCATGTTCAGGATGATCTCGACGCCCGCCAGGTTGACGCCCAGGTCTCGCGTCAGCGAGAGGATCGTCTCGAGCTGCTCGAGGTCCTCCTCGGAGTACAGCCGCGTGTTCCCCTCCGTGCGCGACGGCTTCAGCAGCCCCTCACGCTCGTAGAGGCGGAGCGTCTGCGGGTGGATGCCGTACTTCTGCGCCACCGCGCTGATCATGTAATAGGCCTTGCCGCCGCGCCTCGTCACCATGGCTTCCCCCTTCAGTGCTTCGACTCGCCCCCCCGGCGACGGCTGCCGGGGATGAACCAGCTCGCTCAGCACTGAACCCTGAGCTTGTCGAAGGGTTCAGTCGAACCGGCGGCCCCCGCTCGCGGCCCACCACTCCCGCCGCACGTCCCCGGGGTTCACGCGGCCGAACTCGCGCAGCAGCTCCTTCGACCGCTCGTCGATCAGCGAGGGCAGGACGAGCCGCACCTCCACGAGCAGGTCCCCGCGGCCGCCGTGCCGCGGCGAGGGCAGGCCGCGCCCGCGGAGGCGCAGCCGCTGCCCCGACGGCGTGCCGGGCGGGACGCGCAGCGGCACGGGCCCCTCGAGCGTCGGCACGTCGATGCGCGCGCCGAGCGCCGCCTCGTGCACCGCCACCGGCAGGACGAGGTGCAGGTCGCGGCCGTCGCGACGGAAGAGCGGGTGCGGATCGACGCGGACGCGCACGAAGAGGTCGCCCGGCTCGCCGCCGCGCCGGCCGGCGTGGCCTCGCCCCGCCACCCGCAACTCGGCGCCGTCGTCGACGCCCGGCGGCACCTCCACCGTGACCGTCTCCCCGCGCACCTCGACCCCCTGGGCGCCGCACGCGCGGCACGCCACCGAGGTCTGCTCGCCGCTGCCGCGGCACTGCTCGCACGGCCGCGCGAACACCATGTGGCCCCGCGACGAGCGGATGCGTCCCGTGCCGGCGCACGCGGGGCAGCCGGACGCCATCGCCTGCACGACGCCGCGACCCCGGCACGCGCGGCACGCGACGTACCGCGTCACCGGCACGTGCCGCTCGACACCGGACAGCGCCTCGCCGAGCGAGACCGAGAGCGCGGCGTGCAGGTGCGACCCCGGCTGCGGCCCCGTCTCGCCGCCGTGGAGCGCCCGCGTGAGCACGTCGGCGAACAGCTCGCCGAAGGTCGACGCGCCCGCCCCCACCGTCGCCTGGACCGAGAAGTCGAACCCCTCGAACCCGTACTCCCCGGCCGCCGGCGCCGGGTCGAGCGGGACGCCCGCGTCGTACGCGTGACGCCGCTCGGGGTCGCTCAGGGTCTCGAACGCGCGCGCGATGTACGCGTAGCGAGCCTCGGCCTCGCGGTCCCCGGGGTTGATGTCCGGGTGGTACCGCCGGGCGAGGCGGCGGTAGGCGCGGCGGATCTCCTCGCCGCCCGCGCCCCGCCGCACCCCGAGGATTTCGTACAGGTCCATGACCGCCTGCCAGCAGACAGCGACTCGCTATTTCTTGTCGTCCACCACTTCCGCGTCGATCACGTCGCCGGTCTCCCCCGCCCGGCCGTCTCCGCCCGGGGCCTGACCGGCCGGCTCGCCGGCCGGGGCTCCCTGGGCGCCCGGCTGCGACTGGCGGTAGAGCGCCTCGGCCATGGCGTGCGACGCCTTCTGCAGGTCGTCCATCGCCTTCCGGATCGCCGCCGGGTCGTCGCCCTCGCCGGCCTTCTTGAGCGCGGCGATCGACGACTCGATGCGCGACGCGTCGGCGGCGGGGACCCGCTCGCGGTTCTCGTTGAGCGTCTTCTCGATCTGGTAGACCAGGCCGTCGGCCTGGTTGCGGGCGTCGGTGACCTCGCGCCGGCGCTTGTCCTCGTCGGCGTGCGACTCGGCCTCGCGCATCATGCGGTCCACCTCGTCCTTGCTGAGGCCGCTCGACGCCGTGATCGTGATCTTCTGCTCCTTGTTGGTCGCCATGTCCTTGGCCGACACGTTGACGATCCCGTTGGCGTCGATGTCGAAGGTGACCTCGATCTGCGGGACGCCGCGCGGCGCCGTCGGGAGGCCGACCAGGTTGAAGCGGCCGAGCGTGCGGTTGTCGCGCGCGAACTCGCGCTCGCCCTGCAGCACGTGGACTTCGACCTGCGTCTGGTTGTCCGACGCGGTCGAGAACATCTCGCTCTTGCGGGTCGGGATCGTCGTGTTGCGCGCGATGAGCTTCGTCATCACACCGCCCAGCGTCTCGATGCCGAGCGACAGTGGCGTGACGTCGAGCAGCAGCAGGTCCTTGACCTCTCCCGCCAGCACGCCCGCCTGGATGGCGGCGCCGACCGCGACCACCTCGTCCGGGTTGACGCCGCGGTGCGGCTCCTTGCCGAACAGCTCCTTCACCACCTGCTGCACCCGCGGGATGCGGGTCGAGCCGCCGACCAGCACCACCTCGTCGACCTTCGACGCGTCCAGCCCGGCGTCGGCGAGCGCGCGCTTCACCGGCCCGACCGTCTTCTGGATCAGGTCCTCGACCAGTTGCTCGAACTTCGACCGCGTCAGCCGCATCGTGAGGTGCTTCGGCCCGGCCTGGTCGGCGGTGATGAAGGGCAGGTTGATGTCGGTCTCGGTGACCGTGGACAGCTCCATCTTCGCCTTCTCGGCGGCCTCCTTGAGCCGCTGGAGCGCCATGCGGTCCTTGCCGAGGTCGATCCCGTCGCTCTTCCTGAACTCGGCGGTGATCCAGTCGATGATCCGCTGGTCGAGGTTGTCGCCGCCGAGGTGCGTGTCGCCGTTGGTCGACTTCACCTCGACCACGCCCTCGCCCACGTCGAGGATCGAAATGTCGAAGGTGCCGCCGCCGAAGTCGTAGACCGCAATGGTCTCGTCCTTCTTCTTGTCGAGACCGTAGGCGAGCGCCGCCGCCGTCGGCTCGTTGACGATCCGCTTCACCTCGAGGCCGGCGATCTGCCCCGCGTCCTTGGTCGCCTGGCGCTGGGCGTCGTTGAAGTACGCCGGCACCGTAATGACGGCCTCCGTCACCGGCTGGCCGAGGTAGGCCTCGGCCGACTGCTTGAGCTTCTGGAGGATCATCGCGGAGATCTCGGGCGGCGAGTACTCCTTGCCCATCGCCAACACCCGGACGTCCCCACCCCGGCCGGCCGCGACCTTGTAGGGAACCATCGTCATCTCCTCGGTCACCTCGTCGTAGTGCCGGCCCATGAACCGCTTGATCGAGAAGATGGTGTTCTCCGGGTTCGTTACCGCCTGCCGCTTGGCCACCTGGCCAACCGGGCGGTCCCCCGTCTTGGTGAACGCGACAACGGACGGCGTCAGCCGCCCGCCCTCGGAGTTGGTGATCACGGTGGGTTCGCCACCCTCCATGACCGCCACGACCGAGTTGGTGGTTCCCAGGTCGATTCCGATGATTTTGCTCATATCGCTTCCCATCTCCCGAACGCTGAACCAAACCGCCGGCTGGCCCGTCGGCCACCCTTGAGCGCTTCCTACGCAACAAATACTATAGAAAGTTGAGTGCTTAGATGTCAAGTGGCGAGCCGAATCCCCTGGCTCCAGGCACCTTCGGCCCGGCCAGCACGGCACGGCGGGTTGTCTAGTAGAATCCCCCCGTGGCCCATGTCGTTCTGCGCGTTGCCCGTCACGCCGGCCTCGTGGCGCTGTTCGTGCTCGCCGCCGTCCTCGGCGTCGTGACCGGCATCTTCTTCGCCTACGCCGGCGACCTGCCGCAGATTTCGGCGCTCGACGACTGGGCCCCGAACACGATCACCCGGGTCCTGGCGGCCGACGGGCAGGTGGTGGCCGAGTTCGCGACCGAGCGCCGCGTGGTCGTGTCGTACGACGACATCGCCCCGCGCCTGCGGCAGGCGATCGTCGCGGCCGAGGA
Source organism: uncultured Acidobacteriota bacterium (assembly GCA_963813585.1). Classification (GTDB taxonomy): domain Bacteria; phylum Acidobacteriota; class Vicinamibacteria; order Vicinamibacterales; family Fen-181; genus JARKSS01. Next base: position 2,423,457 of record CAWEZL010000001.1, on the reverse strand, counting down.
CGCCGGGTTCTACCGGCACGTGGGCGTGAGCATGTCCCGCGTGCTGATCACGGCGGTCGAGGACGTGCTCAAGCGGCGCATGGCGGGCGCGAGCACGCTGACGATGCAACTGGCGAGGGGCCTGTTCCTGACCGACGAGAAGACGTGGGAGCGGAAGATCAAGGAGGCGCTGCTCGCGCTGCAGATCGAGAAGCGCTACACGAAGCGCGAGATCTTTACCTTCTACGCCAACCAGATCTACTTCGGCCACGGCGCGTACGGCGTCGAGGCCGCCTCGCGCCTGTACTTCGGCACGGCGTCGAAGGACGTCACACTCGAGGAGGCCGCGCTCATCGCGGGCATCATCCAGCTGCCGCAGCGCCAGAGCCCGTTCGTCGACGTCCGGCGCGCCACCGGGCGGCGCAACTACGTCCTGCGACAGATGGCCGAGGAGAAGTACATCACGCGCGAGGAGGCCGACGCCGCCGCGCGCCGACCGGTCGTCGTGCGCGGCCAGCCGCGCCAGGGGGAGTCGATCGCCCCCTTCTTCGTCGAGGAGGTGCGCAAACACCTCGAGCGGACGTACGGGGCGAAGCAGCTGTACGAGAAGGGGCTCGCGGTCTACACCTCGCTCGACCCGCAGCTGCAGCTGGCCGCCAACCAGGCGCTCGACGGGGGGCTGCGCGCGCTCGACCGGCGCCGGGGCTTCCGCCGGCCGGTCCGCAACCTCGCGATCGAGGGGGTGGACGTCGAGCGATATGCCGACGCGCGCTGGGCCGGGCCCCGCGCCGTGGGCCAGGTGCTGCCGGCCGTCGTGGTGGCGGTGAACGCGCCGGGCGCGAAGGTGCCCGGTCGCGGGGCGGCCGCCCCCGGGCAGCCACTGGCCCCGGGCGCGGTCCGTGTCCGCATCGGCGACCAGGCCGCGGACCTCGGCCGCGACGCGATCGCGTGGACGCGCCGTGCCCGGCCCAGCGACCTCCTGCACGTCGGGGACCTGGTCGAAGTACGCGTCCAGGCGATCGAGGCCGCCACCGGCGCCCTCACCGTGTCGCTCGACCAGACCCCGCTGGTCGACGCCGCGCTGCTGGCGATGGACAATCGCACGGGCCAGGTGCTGGCGATGGTCGGCGGCCTGAGCTTCGCGCGCAGCAAGTTCAACCGCGCGACGCAGGCGTCCCGCCAGCTCGGGTCGGTCTTCAAGCCGTTCGTCTACACGGTGGCGATCGACCGCGGGTTCACGCCGGCGAGCGTGCTGCTCGACGCGCCGGTGGCCTATGACGCCGGGCCGGGCCAGCCGCCGTACACGCCTCACAACTACGACGGCAAGTACGAGGGGCCGATCACGCTCCGCCGGGCGGTCGAGCAATCGCGCAACGTCCCCGCCGTGCGCACGATCGAGCAGGTCGGCCCGGCGCAGGTGGTGGAGTACGCCCACCGCTTCGGCTTCAAGGCCCCGTTCCAGCCGTACCTCTCGCTCGCGCTTGGCGCCGGCGAGGCCACGCTCTTCGAGACCGTCGCTGCCTACGCGGTGTTCCCGAACCAGGGCGTGAGGATGGAGCCCTACCAGGTGCTGAAGATCGTCGACCGGGACGGCAACCTGATCGAGGAGAACCGGCCGCAGCCGCGCGAGGCCCTGCGCGCCGACACGGCGTACGTCATGACGAGCCTCCTGCGCGGCGTCGTGCAGCGCGGCACCGCGGCCTCGGCCGCGTCGCTGCAGTGGCCCCTGGGCGGCAAGACGGGGACCACCAACGACTACACCGACGCCTGGTTCATCGGCTTCGATCCGAACATCACGGTGGGCGTGTGGGTGGGCTACGACGACAGGAAGCCGCTCGGGCCGGCCGAGACGGGCGCGCAGGCCGCCCTCCCGATCTGGAAGGCCTTCATGAAGGCCTACATCGACGCGCGCGGCGACCGCAAGAACCCGCCCGCCTTCGAGGCGCCGGGCAACATCGTCTTCCTGAGCGTGGATCGCGCGACCGGGCAGCCGGCCCCGGCCGACGCCCCGGGGGCCATCGCCGAGGCGTTCATCGCCGGCACCCAGCCGGGGGGGTGGCAGTAGCGCCGGCGTCCCTGCCGGCGACGAACGAGGGGCGCTAGCCGTCCTCCGGTTCCTGCGCGAAGAGGCTCATCTCCACCGGGCTCACGAACACGCCATCGCCCGGCTTCAGGCCGAGGGCGCGGTAGCGGTCCTGCGACAGCTCCACCCGCACCGGGTCGCCCCACTCCGCCACCAGGTCCACCTTCACCAGCGGCCCGGCCGGGTTGACGTGCTGCACCGTCGCCCGGAACTGCTGTCCCCCGCCCTCCTCCAGCCGGATCTCGAGCTGGTGCGGCCGGATGTACAGCGTGGCGAGCCTCGCCTCGCGGTCGTCCTCGCGGTGCGGCGCCTCGAACGCCACGTTGCCGATGTAGGCCTTGCCGTGCTCGATCCGGAAGCGGAACAGGTTGACGTCGCCGAGGAAGTCCACGACGAAGGGGCTGATGGGGTGCTGGTACACCTCGGCCGGCGTCCCCAGCTGCTCGACCCGCCCCTGGTTCATCACCACGACGCGGTCGGCTGCCTCGAGCGCCTCCTCCTGGTCGTGGGTGACGAAGATGCTGGTGACGTGCAGCTCGTCGTGCAGCCGCCGGAGCCACCGCCGCAGCTCCTTGCGGACCTTGGCGTCCAGCGCCCCGAACGGCTCGTCGAGCAGGAGCACGCGCGGCTCCACCGCGAGGGCGCGCGCCAGCGCCACGCGCTGGCGCTGGCCGCCCGACAGCTGCGCCGGGTGGCGGTGCGCCATCGCCTCGAGCTGCACCAGCTCGAGCAGGCGGTGGACCCGCCGCTCGATCTCCGCGCGCGCCGGGCGCGTCTCCCGCGGGCGCACGCGGAGGCCAAACGCGATGTTCTCGAACACCGTCATGTGGCGGAACAGCGCGTAGTGTTGAAAGACGAAGCCGACGCGCCGGTCCGCGGCCCTCCGGTTCGTGCTGTCCTCGCCGTCGAACAGCACGCTGCCGCGATCCGGGATCTCCAGCCCCGCGATCACGCGCAGCAACGTCGTCTTCCCCGAGCCCGACGGGCCGAGCAGCGCCATCAGCTCGCCGGTCAGTACGTGGAGATCGACGCCGTCCACGGCGACGAACTCGCCGAACCGCTTGGTGACGCCTTTGACCTCGATGCTCATCGACGCCTGCCGATGATGGCCTTCGCCGCCAGCGTGACGAGCGCGGCGGTCGCCAGGACGGACGCGACCGCGAAGGCGGCCGCGAAATTGTACTCGTTGTACAGGATCTCGACGTGCAGCGGGGCCGTGTTGGTCTGCCCCCGGATGTGCCCCGATACGATCGAGACCGCGCCGAACTCGCCGATCGCCCGCGCATTCAGCAGCACCACGCCGTACAGCAACGCCCACCGGATGTTCGGCAGGGTCACCCGACGGAACATCTGCCACCCGCTCGCGCCGAGCGCGAGCGCCGCCTGCTCCTCCTCGATGCCCTGCTCCTGCATCACCGGGATCAGCTCGCGGGCGACGAACGGCACCGTGACGAACAGCGTCGCCAGGATGATACCCGGAACGGCGAACAGGATGCGGATGCCGTGCTCCGCCAGCCGCGGGCCGAGCGTGCTCTGGGCGCCGAACAGCAGCACGAAGACGAGCCCGGCGACGACGGGCGACACCGTGAACGGCAGGTCGATCAGCGTCACCAGCACACGGCGTCCCGGGAACTCGAACCGCGCGATCGCCCACGCCGCAGCCAGGCCGAACAGCGTGTTGAGCGGCACCGCGACCAGCGCCGCCAGAGCCGTCAGCCGAAGGGCGGACACCGTGTCGGGATCGGCCAGGGCGCGCCAGTAGGCGCCCGCCCCCTCGCTGAACGCCTGCCCGAACACGGCGGCCAGCGGGACGAGCAGGAAGCACGCGAGGAACAGCAGCGCCAGGGCCGTCAGCCCCCAGCGCGCCCCGCGCCCGGCCCCCCGCGCCGCCCCCACGGCCCGCCCGGGCTCCTGCCCCTCGCCGCGCGCGCTCATGGGGTGGCCTCCCGCTGGCGGCTCCACGCCTGCAGCGCGTTGATCGCGAGCAGCAGGCCGAAGGACAGCACGAGCATGACCGCCGCGATCGCCGTCGCCCCCGCGTAGTCGTACTGCTCGAGCCGCGCGACGATCAGCAGCGGGATCACCTCGGTGCGCAGCGGCAGGTTCCCCGAGATGAAGATGACCGACCCGTACTCGCCGAGCGCGCGCGCGAACGCCAGCGTGAACCCGGTCAGCAGGGCCGGCACGATCGACGGCAGCAGGACGCGTCGAAACGTCTGCAGGCGGCCCGCCCCCAGGCTGGCCGCGGCGTCCTCCAGCTCAGGGTCGAGGTCCTCCAGCACCGGCTGCACGGCACGGACCACGAACGGCAGGCCGACGAAGGTGAGGGCGATGACGACCCCGAGGCGGGTGAACGCTGCTTGCGCGCCAGCGGCGGCCAGGGGCGCTCCCAGCCACCCCGTCGGCGCGTAGACGGCCGTCAGCGCGATGCCCGCCACCGAGGTCGGGAGCGCGAACGGCAGGTCCACGCAGGCGTCCACCAGGCGGCGGCCGGGAAACCGGTAGCGCACCAGCACCCAGGCGACCAGCAGCCCGAAGACCGCGTTGATCAGCGCGGCCACGAGCGACGCGCCGAAACTCAGGCCCGCGGCCGCCAGCACCCGCTCGCTCGTCACGGTGGCCACCAACTCCCTGCCACTCAACCTCGCCGCCCGCAGCGCGAGCACCGCGAGCGGCACCAGGATCAGCAGGCTCACGTACGCGGTCGTGATGCCGAGCGACAGGTGAAAGCCCGGCAGCACCCGGCGTCGCCGGCGCAGGGCCGCGGGGAGGGGGGAAGCCGTCATCGCCTGGTGAAGATCCGGTCGAAGACGCCGCCCTCGTCGAAGTGGGTGCGCTGGGCGCGCGCCCACCCGCCGAAGTCGCGGTCGATGGTGAAGGCACGCACCTCGGGGAAGCGGGCCCGGTGGCGCGCGAGCACCTCCCCCAGGCGTGGGCGATAGAAATGCCGGGCCGCGATCTCCTGGGCTTCGGGCGTGTAGAGGAACTGCAGGTACGCCTCGGCCACTCGGCGCGTGCCGCGGCGGTCCACGACCGTGTCGACCACCGAGACGGGGGGCTCGGCCAGGATGGTGACCGGCGGCACCACGACAGCCACCTCGTTCCGCCCGACCTTCTCGATCGCCAGCAGCGCTTCGTTCTCCCAGGTCACCAGCACGTCGCCGATCCCCCGCTGCACGAAGGTCGTGGTGGCGCCGCGCGCCCCCGAGTCGAGCACCGGCACGTTCGCGAAGAGCCGCGCCACGAAGTCGCGCGCCTTCCCCTCGTCGCCGCCGGCGCGCTCGCGCGCGTAGCCCCACGCCGCCAGGTAGTTCCAGCGGGCACCCCCGGAGGTCTTCGGGTTGGGCATGATCACCGACACGCCGGGCCGCACCAGGTCGTCCCACCCCTTGATCCCTTTCGGGTTTCCCTTCCGGACCAGGAACACGATGACCGACGTGTAGGGGGTGCTGTGGTACGGAAGCCGCGCCTGCCAGCCCGCCGCGATCGTCCCGCCGTGACGCGCGATCGCGTCGATGTCGTACCCGAGGGCCAGCGTAACCACGTCGGCCTCGAGACCGTCGATGACCGACCGGGCCTGCTTGCCCGAGCCGCCGTGGGACTGGCGGATCGTGACGGCCTGCCCCGTCCTGGCTGCCCAGTGGCGCGTGAACGCCGCGTTGATCTCCTGGTAGAACTCGCGGGTGGGATCGTACGAGACGTTGAGCAGGGTGACGGCCTGCGCCGCGGAACCCCGCTCCACCTCCCGGGCCGCGGAAACCGCGCCCATGACCGACGCCAGCGCGAGGGCCAGCAGAACGAACGGGCTCAGGCGCCGGCTCGGCAGCTTCAGCATTCGGGATAGTCTCCTACTCCTCGTCGGCTCCCGCCTGCCCCAGCGTCCCGGCCGCCTTCCGCTTCAGGTACGTCTTGATGAAGACGTCGATGTCGCCGTCGAGCACCCGGTTGATGTCGCCGACCTCTTCCTTGGTGCGGTGATCCTTCACCATCTGGTACGGGTGCAGGACGTAACTGCGGATCTGGCTGCCGAAGGCGATGTCCTTCTTCTCTCCGCCGAGCTGCTCGAGCCTCGCCTGCTGCTCCTTCGTCCGCAAGTCGTACAGGCGTGATCGCAGCACGCGCATCGCCGAGTCGCGGTTGCGCCCCTGCGACCGCTCGTTCTGGCAGGTGACGACGATGCCGGTCGGCAGGTGGGTGATGCGGATGGCCGAGTCGGTGACGTTGATGTGCTGGCCGCCGTGGCCGCTCGACCGGTAGGTGTCGATGCGCAGGTCCTTCTCGTCGATCTCCACCTCCACATCGTCGGGCAGCTCGGGCCAGACGTAGACCGAGGCGAAGGAGGTGTGGCGTCGCGCGGCTTGGTCGAAGGGCGAGATGCGCACGAGGCGGTGGACGCCCGCCTCGGCCACCATCAGGCCGTAGGCGTAGTCGCCGTAGATCTCAACCGTGGCGCTCTTGATCCCGGCCTCGTCGCCCGGCTGGTAGTCCATCACCTCGCGCCGGAAGCCACGCCGCTCGGTCCACCGCAGGTACATGCGGAACAGCATGTCGGCCCAGTCCTGCGACTCGGTGCCGCCCGCCCCGGGGTGGATGGTGACGATGGCGTTCTTCTGGTCGTGCTCGCCCCCCAACAGCTTCCGGGTCTCGGCGACCTCGACCTCGCGCGCCAGTTCGTCCAGCGCGGGAGCCAGCTCGCCGGCGACGTCCTCGCCCTGCCCGGCCCACTCGACGAGCACCGACAGGTCGGCCTCGCGCTTCTTCAGCTCGCCGATGAGCTGCACCTCCTGCTCGAGGCGGTGTCGGCGCTGCAGGACGCGCTGCGCCTCGGCCTGGTCCTTCCAGAAGTCGGGCTGCGCGAGCAGCGTCTCCAGCCGCGCCAGTTCCTCGCCAGGGGTACCTCGGTCAAAGATAGCTCCGCAGATCGGCCGACCGCTTCACGAGTTCTTGGTACCGCCTGACCAGGTCTTCGAGCACGATCGCCACGGTATCTCCTTCGGCCGCCTGAGGCGGCCTCGGGCAGGCAGAGACGCCTGCCCTGCTGGCGTGCCGCGTCGGCCTGGGGCAGGCAGAGACGCCTGCCCTACTGGCGTGCCGCGGCCAGCCTCTTGCGGCTGGCCCGGGCTGCGAGCACGGCCGCGAGCGTCAGCAGCGCCATCACATACGCGAACAGGTCACCGATCCGCGAGTACAGGGTGCGCGCCTCGAGCAGGCGCACCTCGCCCCGGACGACGACCTGCTCGAACAGGTTCGAGCGCGCCACCACGCGCCCGTAGGGATCGACGATCCCGCTGATGCCCGTGTTCGCCGAGCGGGCGAGGTAGCGGCCCTGCTCCACCGCGCGGAGCGACGCCTGCTCGAAGTGCTGCCACGGCGCCGACGAGCGCCCGTACCAGGCGTCGTTGGTGATCGTCGTCAGCAGCTGGCTGCCGCGGGCCACGGCGTCCCTCGCCAAATCAGGGTACACCACCTCGTAGCAGATGGCGGTGCTGACCGGGCGCCCGGCGACCGGCAGCATGACGACCTGCTCGCCGGGTGAGAAGTCGGAGACGGCCTCGACCAGGGGGGACGCGAAGAACAGCAGTCGCTTCAGCGGCACGTACTCGCCGAACGGTACCAGGTGCATCTTGCGGTAGATGCCGCCGACGGTACCGTCGGGTGTGACCAGGAAGGCCGCGTTGTAGAACTTCGGCAAATCGCCCCGCTCGATCTGATCGCTCCCCGCCAGGATGTAAGCGCGGGTGTCGAACGCGAGGCGGCGGACGAGGTCTCCGCCGGCCGGGTCCTCCTGGAAGTAGAACGGCAACGACGACTCGGGCCACACGATGAAGCGGGCGCCGTCGCGGGCGGCCTCGCGGGTCATGTCGGCGTAGCGCCGCAGGATCTGCCGGGGCTCGCGACGCGTTCCACTTCTGCTCCTGCGGGATGTTCCCCTGCACGAGCGCCACCCTCAGCGGTGTCCCGGCGCGCGTCAGCTCGCCGTCGCGCAGCCGCGCGGTCCCCCAGGCGGCCGCCGCGGCGACGATCGCCAGGGCGACGAGGGCCGGGCGCCAGCGCGCGCGCGATCCGCCGACCGCCGCGATCGCGAGCGCCGCGTTCACGAGGACGACCAGCGCCGAGAGGCCGTAGACGCCGAACAGGCTCGCGAGCTGTGCGAGCGGCAGCACGGTGGCCTGGCTGTAGCCGAGCAGGACCCACGGGAACCCGGTGAACAGGTGCGCGCGACCCAGCTCGGTCGTCGTCCAGACCGCGGGCGCGAGCAGCAGCGCCGGCCTGCCGAACGCCTGCACGAGGCGGTGCAGGATCAGCGCGGCAACCGCCGGGTACAACGCCATGTACGCCGCCAGCAGCAGCATCAGCAGGACGGCGAGCACCGAGGGCAGGTCGCCGAACTGCCGCATGACGGCCGAGGTCCAGTACACGGTGCCGGCGAAGTGGATCAGGCCGGCCACGAACCCGAGGGAGAGCGCGCGGAGCGGCCCCGTGCCGGCGCGCGGGAGCACGCGCCAGCCGGGGGCCAGGCTGACCAGCAGGGGCACGAGCGCGATCCACGCGAAGGCGGGATGCCCGAACCGCGGAAAGCTGAGGACCAGCAGGACGCCGGAGAGGGCGGCTAGCGAATAATCCAGGGCTTGAACTGCTCTTCTTTCTCGATCCGGCGCTTGACCTGCTCGGCCTCCTGCCGGCTCTTGAACTTGCCGACGACGACGCGGTACATCGCTCCACCGCGGCCGCCCGGCGCGACCAGGTAGGCGCGATGTCCCTTGGAGGCCAGGCGGCGCGCCACCGCCTCGGCCTTCGCCCGGTCGCGCAGCGCCACGACCTGGACCGCGTATCCCGGTCCCGGCGGCTCGGCCCGGAGCCCTGCGCCGGCGGCGGTCGCGGCCGGTTCGGGCGCCGACGCCTTCGCGGCCGGCGGTGTGACGGCCGGAGCGGCCGGAGGCTTGGCGGCCGGGGCCGTGCGGGCGGCCGCCGCGAGCGAGTCGTCCGGGGGCGGCTGGCCCTCCAGCCGCTGCGGGTAGCTCAACTCGTCGTCGATCGGCTCGGGGGCCGAGAGCGGCGCGGCGGAGGGGGGGGCGGCCACCGGGGCCGGCTCGGTGCCGCCGCCCGGCAACGCCGTGTCGGCGGTGGTCGCCGAGTCGGCCGCCACGAAGGCCGACTCCGGCGAGCGGGCGCCCCGGCCCACGAGGACGCCGAAGAGGAACGCCGTGACCAGCACGACGCCGCCGGCCATCGCGACCAACGCCAGCTGCTTGTTGCCCAGGTGGAATTCCTGGAACCCCTCATCAGACATTGACGGCCCTTCGTGCTGTACGCGCGCCGCGGGCGCACTCACGAGCGTTCGCGGCTCTTCCCCATGCTGCCAAGCAGGTGCAGCATCTCGATCGGCAGCGGGAAGACGATCGTCGAGTTCTTCTCCGACGCGATCTCCGTGAGCGTCTGCAGGTAGCGCAGTGTGATGGTGACCGGCTCGACGGCGATGACGGTGGCCGCCTGGGCCAGCTTCTCGGAGGCCTCCAGCTCGCCCGCGGCGTGGATGATCTTAGCACGCTTCTCGCGCTCGGCCTCGGCCTGCCGGGCCATCGCCCGCTGCATGTCCGGGGGCAGATCGACGTGCTTCACCTCCACCGCCGACACCTTGATGCCCCACGGATCGGTGTGCAGGTCGAGGATCCGCTGCAGGTCGCTGGTTGAGCCGCTCGCGCTCCGACAGCAGGTCGTCGAGCTCCACCTGCCCCAGCACGCTGCGCAGCGTCGTCTGCGCCAGCTGCGAGGTGGCGTAGTGGTAGTTCTCGACCTCGACGATCGCCCGCCGCGGGTCGACGACGCGGAAGTAGACGACGGCGTTGACCTTCACCGAGACGTTGTCGCGGGTGATCACGTCCTGCGGCGGCACGTCCATCACGATCGTGCGCAGGCTGACCCTGACCAGGCGATCGATCGGGGTGAACACCAGGATGATCGCCGGGGCCCTTGGGCTGAGGCAGGAGCTTGCCCAGCCGGAAGATGACGCCCCGCTCGTACTCGGCCAGGATCTTGATCGAGCTGAGAAGGTAGAACGCGAGGATGACGACGAACAGCAGCAGCGGCGAGAGGGAGAGCATCACGTACCTCTTTTCCAACAGACGATCAGGACCGGCGCGGCGGAAGGGTCACCGGCCCGGGACGCGGGAAACCTTGACGCTGAGCCCTTCCACCGCGGTCACCACGACCTCCACACCAACCTCGAGCGCCTCGTCGGCCCGGGCGTTCCAGATCTCGCCGTGCGTCCGCACCTGGCCGTCGCGGCCGGGGCCCACCGCCACCATGACGCTCCCGCGCTCGCCGATCATCCCGCCGGCGCCACTGAAGGGGCGGCTCCGCTGCGCGGCCAGGGCGAGCCGCACCAGCATCACGAGAATGGCCGAGACGGCCCCCACGACCGGCAGGATGATCGAGAGGCTGACGCGCATCTCGGGCGTGCCCGCGTCCATCATCATCAGCGAGCCGAACAGGAGGCTCGCCACCCCGCCGGCGCCGAGCACGCCGTGGCTCGTCACCTTCACCTCGAGTGCGAGCAGGACGATGCCGAACAGGAGCAGGAGCACGCCCGCGTAGTTCACCGGCAGCACCTGAAAGGTATAGAAGGCGAGGAGGAGGCAGATCCCCCCCGCGACGCCCGGCAGGATGGAGCCCGGGTTCCACAACTCGATCGTCAGCCCCAGCATCCCGAGGCTGAGGAGCAGATACGCGATGTTCGGGTGCGCGATGGCGCTGAGCACGCGCTGCCGCCAGCTCATGTCGATCGGCACGACCCGGGCGCCCGCGGTGCGGAGGACGACCGTGCTGCCGTCGAACCGCTTGACGGTGCGGCCGTCCACCTGCCGGAGGAGGTCGGCGACGTCGCGCGCGATGCAGTCGATGAGCGGCGGCTGGGCCGCCAGCGCCTCGCCCTCGGTGAACGACCGGCTCTCGCGGACCGCCTCGTCGGCCAGCTGGACGTTGCGGCCGCGCCGGCTCGCCCACGTGCGCGCATCCGCCGCGACGTCGGACGCCATCTTCTTGGCCATCGTCTCGTCGAGCTTCTCCCCGCTGCCCTGCACCGGGTGCGCGGCGCCGATGTGGGTGCCCGGCGCCATGGCCGCGATGTCGGCGGCGATGGTCAGCAGGAAGCCCGCCGAGGCGGCGCGGTTCCCCGAGGGGCCGACGTACACGGCGATCGGCGTCTTCGAGGCGAACATCCGCGAGACGATCGTCCGGGTCGAGTCGAGCAGGCCGCCCGGCGTGCGAAGGGTGAAGACGAGGAGCGAGGCCCCCTCGCGGTCGGCCCGGTCCATCGCCTCGACCATGAACTCGGCGGACACGGGGTGGATGAGCGCGTCGACGGTGGCCGAGTAGACGAGCGGCGAGGCGGGCCGGCCCGCCGGCGGCTGCAGGGCGGACACGGCCAAGCTGGCCGCCGCGGCCAGGATCGCGGCCAGCGAGGCGAGGACGACCGGACGGCGCGCGTGGGACTGCGGCATGGAACCCCTCGGGCCCTCGCGATCAGCGGGCGCACGCTGATTATACCCACTCGCGGCACGGACGGACGGCGACGGGACTTTCTACTTCGTGGTGGCCTGCGCGAGCAGCGCACGCGCGGCGGCGTGCGAGAGGTCGAGCGCCAGCGCGCGGTTGGCCTCGGTCTGCGCACCGAGCGTGTCGCCGAGCGAGAGGAGCAGCTCGCCCAGCGCCACGTGCGCCTCGGCGGTCGGCTGGCACCAGATCGAAATCCGGAACGACTCGGTCGCCTCCCGTAGCCGGCCGGCGCGCTGGTGGAGGCGGCCGGCCAGCAGGTGCACGTCCGCCTGGTATGGCTGCAGGTAGAGCGATCGGTTCAGCTCGCCCATCGCCTCGAGATCGTGCAGCGTGTCGAACAGGCGCCGGCCGCGGTCCCGGTGGAAGACGGCCAGGTCGCGGAGGTCCCGCTGCTCGGCCGGGGCGGTCGTCCGCTCGACGAGCGACAGCCGCGGGGCGTCGAAATCGACGCGCAGCCGCTCGAGCCCGCGCGGCACCTCGTCGCCCTGCCCCCGCCGGTGCTGCCACTCCGCGTATTTCGAGGACAGCTGGCGGGCCAGCTCCCGCTCGCGATCCGCTTCGACGAGGGCCCCCCCGGCCCCGAGCGCGACGCCGAGCACGAAGTGGGCGTCGGCGTCCGCCGGGTTCCGTCGCACGGCCTCGCGCAGCCAGTAGACCGCGCCCTGCGGATCGCGCTCGAACCAGTACGCGTACCCGAGGTTGAACGCGCAGTCCGGATCCTCGGGCGCGAGGTCGACCGCCTTGGTGAAGTAGTAGGTCGGGCGGCCGGTCTGCAGCGTGTCGCCGCGGCGAAGCTGAACCACCCCGAGGTTGTTGTAGATCGTGGCGGCCGGCGCCGCCTCGGCCAACGTCTTGAGCGCGTCGAACGCGGCCTCGTGGCGCCCGAGGGACAGCTCCGAGAGCGCGGCGAGGAACCGCGCCCGGTGCGCCAGCCGCGCGCCCGGCGCCACCTTCGCCACCGCCGCCAGCGCCCGCTCGTGCTCGCCCTGGGCCGTGTGCACCTGCCACAGGGCCAGGCGCGCCTCGTCGTCGCCCGGCGCCCGCGCGAGGGCGGCCTGCAGCAACCGGATCTGCGCGCCCGGCGTCTCGGCCGTCAGCCCCTTCACGTACAGTTCGAAGGCTGGCAGCACGCGCTCGTCGGCGGGCGCCGGCGCCCGCCCGTCCGCCCCCGCCACCATCCGGCGGGCCAGCCCTTCCACCAGCGCGAACAGGCGCTCGACCGGTCCCTGCTCCACGATCTCCTCGAGCAGGCTGCCGGTATCGAGCCGGATCGTGCGGACGCGCAGCCGCACCAGCCGGTTCTCGACGGTGTAAATCCCCACGGCCGCGTGTGCCGCCCCGATCAGCTGCCCGACGCGGATGACGGTGGCCTGGCTCAGCGGCGCCGACGGCGGCAGGCCCAGCCGCTCGAACGCTTTCACGCGCTCGTCGCGCGAGACCGCGGCGGCCCCGTAGCGGCCGAGGTCGCGGGTCAGCAGCAGGGCCGACGCCTCGGAGAGCCACTGCAGCGACGCGTCCCGGGAGGCGTTCTCGAAGGGGACGACGAGTACCGGTTCCGAGGGGTTCACCCCCTGCGCGGCCGCCGGCGAGGCGAGGGTCAGGAGGGCGAAGGCGGCCGCCAGCCTCTTCATGGGCCCACCCGCACCTCGAGCACGCACGACCGGTCGCCGGCCGCCCGGCAGGCCCGGACCTCGACGCGGCCACCGACCCGGTGCAGCTCGAGAAGCCGCGAGACCAGCGAGGCGTAGAAGCCGCACAGCGGCTCCCTCACCCGCTCGCGGACGTTGCAGAAGAGAGACCCCCGGACGTCCACGGTCCCGCGGCCGCGGCGCATCCGCACGAGTGCCCGGCTGCCGACGTAGCTCTGCCGGACGGTCCGCCGCGCCAGCGTGATGGCCGCCCGTCTCCGAACGCCCGACGGGGCCAGCCGGATCAGCATCCGGCGCCCGCTGCCCTGGGACTCCAGCGTCCACTCGGCCGCGTAGCGCCCCGCGAGCTCGACGACGAGGGGATAGACGTGGTTCTCCTGGCGGAGGAAGCTGAGGACCGCGTAGAGCGGGGCGAGGCCGATCGTGCCGTGGCGCAGACCGGCGGGATTGAGCCAGTTCTCGTAGAATTCGAGCCGGTCGGGGAGGAGGTCGGCGATGGCTTGGTGCAGGCTGGCGACCAGCACGCGGCCGATTCCCGCTTCGGTCATTTTCTGTTAAGGTAAGAGCGCCCGTGGACGCGGCAATCCTCGCTGGAGGCCAGGCGCGCCGGTTCGCCGGGCGCGACAAGAGCGCGCTGCTCGTCGGCGGCCTCACGATTCTCCAACGTCAACTCTCGGCGCTCCGCGAGGTGGCCGAGCGGGTTGTGATGGTCGGCGCCCTCCCCCCCGGCGTCCAGGTGCCCGGCTTCGATCTCGAGGCCGTGCCCGACCTGGTTTCGGGAGGCGGTGCCCTCGGCGGCTTGTACACCGCGCTGTCGGCCGCCCGCAGCCCGCACGTCCTCGTGCTCGCCTGCGATCTCCCGTTCGTCAGCCGCGTCTTTCTCCGGCACCTGGCCGCGCTGCCCGGCCCGGCGCACGACGCGGTCGTTCCCCGCTCGCACGACGGGTGGCAGCCGCTGTGCGCGGTCTACCGCCGCGACTTGGCGGCGGGCTTCGGCGAGCGGGTCGCCTCGGGGCGGCTGAAGGTCGCCGACGCGCTGGCTGAATTACGCGTGCGAGAGGTCGGGCCCGCCGAGATCGCCTCGGTGGAACCCGACGAGCGCCTGTTCCTCAACGTCAACACGCCAAGGGACCTCGCCCGCGCGATCCGATTATTGCACAAGACGAGCCGATGATCCTTCCTGTCCACGACGCCATTCGCCGCCGGATCACCGCCGCGGTCCAGGGCCTCTACGGCCTCGCCGCGGGGGAGGTGCCGGCCTTCCCCATCGACTACCCGCCGACCCGGGAACTGGGCGACCTCGCCATCCCGGTGGCGTTCGAGCTGGCGCGCCGCCTGCGCAAGGCGCCGCGCGCCATCGCCGCAGGAACTGGCCGCGGCGCTCGGTCGACCGTGCCGGGCGTCGCCCGCGTCGAGGCCGACGCCCAACGGCTACCTGAACGTCTTCCTCGATCGCCCGGCGTTTCTCCGTGAGCGCCTGGCGGCCGCCGGCGCCGCGCCGCGCGCCCGTCTCGGCGCGGCCAAGACCATCGTCGAACACACGGCGATCAACCCGAACAAGGCGGCGCACATCGGCCACCTGCGCAACGCGGCGCTGGGCGACACGCTGGTGCGGGCCCTGCGCTTCCGGGGCGACGCGCGTCGAGGTGCAGAACTACATCGACGACACCGGCGTCCAGGTCGCCGACGTCGTCGTCGGCTTCCGACGAGCTCGAGGGGAAGGGGCTCGAGGAGGTGCGGGCGATCGCCGGCGCGACCGCGGTTCGACTACTACTGCTGGGACCTCTACGCCCGCGTCACCGAGTGGTACGCGGAAGACCAGGAGCGGCTGAGCCGTGCGCGGCCAGGCGTTGCACGACATCGAGCACGGGCGGCAACGAGACGGCCGAGATCGCGCGCGCTGCGTCGCCGACCGCATCGTCCGCTGCCACCTGAAGACGATGGCGCGGATGAACGTCGACTACGACCTGCTGACGTGGGAGGGCGACATCCTGCGGCTGCAGTTCTGGGCGCGCGCCTTCGAGGTGCTGAAGGAGACCGGGCGCGGTCTACCTGCAGACGCAGGGCCGGCTGGCGGGCTGCTGGGTGATGACGATCGAGGACGGCGACGCGGGCGCGGCCGCGCCGCAGGCGGCGCCCGGGACCGCCGGCGACCCGGACGAGGACCGCGAGGAGGACCGCGAGAAGGTGATCGTCCGGTCGAACGGCACGGTGACCTACGTCGGCAAGGACATGGCGTACCAGTTCTGGAAGTTCGGGCTGCTCGGGCGCGACTTCCACTACCGGCCGTTCGAGCCAGGCGCCGACGACGACGGCGCGTCTGGGCCACGACGAGCCGGAGACTGCCGGGAGGCGAGGCGCACCCGCCGTTCGGCGGCGGCGCGGCGGTCTACAACGTCATCGACGTCCGGCAGTCCTACCTGCAGAAGCTGCTGAAGCAGGCCCTCGTCGCGGTCGGGCACCCGGGCGAGGCCGAGCGGTCGATCCCACTTCTCGTACGAGATGGTGGCGCTCTCCGCACAACACCGCCCGCCAGCTGGGCTACGCGCTGTCGCCCGAGGACGCGGCGCGGCCGTTCGTCGAGGTCTCGGGGCGCAAGGGGCTCGGCGTGAAGGCCGACGACCTGCTCGACGTGCTGGTCGGCGAAGGCGGGCGAGGAGGTCGGCGCGGCGCAACCCGGATCTCGACCGGCCGAGGCCGCCGACCGCATTGCCAGGGCCATCGCGATCGCGGCGGTCCGCTACTTCATGGTCCAGTTCTCGCGGGGCAAGGTCATCGCGTTCGACATCGACGAGGCCCTGAACTTCGAGGGTGAAAGCGGCCCGTACCTGCAGTATGCTGTGGTCCGCGCCAACAACATCTTCCAGAAGCTCCGCGAGCGCGAAGGCGTGGGCGAGGCGGACGTTCCTGAGCCGCCCTCGGCGGAACGCCCGACAGCGAACTGACCGGCGAGGTCCACGGGCACGATCTCTGGGCGCTGGTGCTCGAGGCCGCCCGGCTCGACGAGGTCGTCGAGCAGGCGGTGCGGACGCTCGAGTTCTCCGTCCTGGCGAAGTACGCGTTCGGCCTGGCGCAGATGTTCAACGCCTTCTACCACCGGTACCCGATCCTGAACGAGGAGCGTGACGATGTCCGGCGGTGGCGGGCGGCGGCGGTCAGCTACTTCCGCACGCAGCTGCGCGGCGCTCGACCTGATGGGGATCCCGGTCCCGCCCCGAATGTAGAAGACAACCGCGCGCTTTCGAGGACTGACTATGTCGCCGATCATCGGCATCACGCCGTGCCGCAGCCTCCCGGACTACCTCGAAGTCGGTCCGCCGGGCCGGCGGGGAGCCGCGCGTGCTCGATCCCTTGAAGGATCGGCCGGAGGCCGTGGCCGCGGGGATCGGCGGGCTGCTGCTGACGGGCGGCGTGGACGTCGATCCCGCGCGCTACGGCGAGGAGCGGCTGCCCGAAGTCGCCAGCCTCGAGCCCGAGCGCGACGCCTTCGAGTTCGGCCTCGCTCGAGGCGGCGCGGGCGCTCGACCTGCCGGTGTTCGGCATCTGCCGCGGCATCCAGGTGATGAACGTGGCCCTGGGCGGCACGCTCGTGCAGGACATCCCGACGCAGATGGCCGGCAGCCTCGAGCACAGCATCCCGTCGCCCGCGTTCGCCGTGGCGCACGAGGTCTGGGTGTCGAAGGGCAGCCGGCTGTGGTCGCTGATGCAGGAGAAGATGGCGGACGGCGACGGCTGCTCGGTGAACAGCCGTCACCACCAGGCGGTCAAGAAGGCTGGCCCCGGGCTTCGAGGTCACGGCCACCGCGCCCGACGGCGTGATCGAGGCGATCGAGTGCTCGCGCTCCACGTTCTGCCTCGGCGTCCAGTGGCACCCCGAGAACTTCTGGCGGACCGGCGAGTTCCGGCCGCTGTTCGAGGGGTTCATCGAGGCGTGCCGGGGCTGAGGCCAACGGGAGGGCCGACATGGAGTCGAGAGCGAGAACAGCGTCCCTGGCCGGGCGCGGCGTGGCGAACCTGATCCTGAAGCGCCCCTTCTGTATCTCCTTCGAGGTCACCTACAACTGCAACGCCCAGTGCGCCCACTGCCACCTGGGTGGAACCGCCAACGACCCGAACGAGGTGCGGGCGCCCGCCGAGCGCTTCGGCGAGCTGGCGCACCGGTTCAAACCGGTCGTGGCGCAGGTGTCGGGCGGCGAGCCGCTGCTGCGCCCGGACCTCGAGGACGTCGTCCGCGCCATCCGCGTGCCCGGTCGGGCGCCGTTCGTCGTCCTCACGACCAACGGCTTCCTGCTGACGCGCGAGCGGTACGAGCGGCTGATCGCGGCGGGTGTCGACGAGTTCTCGCTGTCCTTCGACTTTCCCGACGAGCGCCACGACACGTTCCGCGCGATCCCGGGCCTCCTGCGCCGGATCACGGCGCTGATGGAGAGCTTCGGGCCGGGCGAGCGCAAGGCGATCACGCTGTCGGGGGTCGTCCACCGTGACAACTTCCGCGACCTCGAGGCGCTGGCCGAGCGGGCCCGCGCGTGGGGCGTGCGGATGAACTTCTCCACCTACACGTGGCTGCGGACGAACAAGAAGGAGTTCATGATCCCGGCCGCCGAGATGGACGAGTTCAAGGCGGTCGTTGGCCGGCTGATCGCGCACAAGCGCCGGCACGCCACCATCTACACGTCCGACTACGTCTTCCGGAACATGATCGCGTTCTTCGAGCACGGCGCGGTGTCGGGCTGCCAGGCGGGGATCCGGTTCTTCGTGGTCAACCCGTCGGGGTCGCTGTCGCCGTGCGGGCTGATCATCAAGGACTACGCCTCGCCCGCCCAGATTCGCGACGAGTTCCTGGCGCACAACGACTGCACGGCGTGCTACACGTCCATCCGTGGCGGGTCGGAGCGCCCCCTCCGCTACCTGGTCGGAGACAACCTCAACCGGCTCAGGCTCCCCGCGAAAGCTGGCCTGTGACCGAACGAGTCGAGGAGTCCTCGAACCGCGCTCGGCGGCTGACCCAGGCCCTGCTCGTTGTGATCCCGGTCGCGTTCGTCGCGGCGCTGCTCGCCGCGTGGATCGCGATGCCCGGCGTGCGCGAGAGCAAGAGCCTGTGGGTGCTCTTCCTCTACTGCTTCCCGTCGGAGTTCGTGATCGCGACCGTCCCCCACGAGCCGGCGCTGCTCTACTTCTCGAAGTTCTACGACCCGTGGACCGTGGCCGGCGTCTCCGCGCTGGGGACCGTCCTGACGGAGTGGGCGAACTACTCGGTGGTCGCCTACATCACCGACCGGGAGGTCTTCCGGAAGGCGATCCAGGGCCGGACGGTGACCAAGCTGATCGGCTGGTTCCATCGGGCACCGTTCGCCGCGCTCTGCGTGGCCGGCCTGACACCGGTCCCCTTCTATCCGTTCCGGATCCTGGCCGTCCTCGCCAGGTACCCCTCCTGGAAGTACCTCCTGGCCATCTTCCTCTCACGCACGCCGCGCTTCTGGATCATCTGCGTGGCAGGCGCGACCCTGGGCTTCTCGGACGTGGTGATCGTCGTCTTCGCGCTGGTGCTGGCCGCGGCCGGCCTGGCCCCGGCAACCAGGGTGCTCTGGGAGAAGAGGAAGCGTTCTGGCGCCTGACCTGCGCCGAGAGGGGTCGTGAGCCGACAGGTCGAGCATCTCTCGACGCGAGTTCGGGGACCGGCGCGGACCCTGCTCTTCCTGGGCGCGGTCGCGTTCGTCGCGGCGCTGCTCGCGGCGTGGATCGCGCTGCCCGGGGTCCGCGAGAGCAAGAGCTTGTGGGTGCTCCTGCTGTACTGCTTCCCGTCGGAGTTCGTGATCGCGACCGTCCCCCACGAGCCGGCGCTGCTCTACTTCTCGAAGTTCTACGATCCCTGGACGGTGGCCGCCATATCGGCCGCGGGAACCGTCCTGACGGAATGGCTGAACTACTCCGTGGTCGGCTACGTCACCGACTGGGAGGTCTTTGACAAGGCGCTGAAGAGCCGGACGGTGAGGAAGCTCGTCGGCTGGTTCGACCGGGCCCCGTTCGCTGCGCTCTGGGTGGCCGGGTTCACGCCAATCCCCTTCTACCCGTTCCGGGTCCTCGCGGTCATCGCCCGGTACCCGGTCCGGAGCTACCTGCTCGCCGTCCTCCTATCCCGGGCGCCCCGCTTCTGGATCATCAGCGTAGCCGGCGCCGCCGTGGGCTTCTCGGACACCGTCATCGTCCTGGTGGCCATCCTGCTGGCTGCAGTCGGCCTGGCCCCGGCGACCGCGGCGCTGTGGAGGAAGAGGAAGAAGAAGAAAGGGTGAACAGCGCGACGGCTTCCACGTGGGCCGTGTTGGGGAAGAGGTCGAACGCCTCGAGGTGCTCGAGCCCGTAGCCGGCGTCCAGCAGGCGGCGGGCATCGCGTGCGAAGGTCGCCACGTCGCACGAGACGTAGACGATGGCGGGCGCGCCGCACGCGGCGAGGGCGGCCGAGGCCTCGCGCGACATCCCGGTCCTCGGGGGATCGATCACGACCGTCGCGCCCGTCGCGGGGTGCGCGGTGAGGTACCCTTCCACCGCCATCTCCACCGGCTCGAGCGCCGGGGCGAACGGGGCCGCGTTGGCGCGCAGATCCGCGGCCGCGGCCCGGTCGCTCTCGACCGCCACCACCTTCTCCCACCCCGACGCGGCGAGCGCGGCCGCAAAGAGACCCACTCCGGCGTACAGGTCGACGACCGGGCCCCGCGGCACGAGCGAGCGGACGCGGGTGGCCAGCGGCGCCAGCAGGTAGCGGTTCCCCTGGAAGAACGCGCCGGCGTTGTGCTGCAGCCGGAAGGACGGAGCGTCCGGCAGCGACAGGTCGTCCAGCACGCAGGCGGCCCCCCCGGCGGTGATGGTGCGGCGCCAGGCCCCGGACTGCCCGTCCCTGCGTCCCGGCCTCGAGTCGCCCCGCCCGGTGAACGAGGCGCCGACGCCGACGACGGTGGGAAGGCGCGCCAACTCGTCGAGCCCCGTGGGGGTGACGGGGCGATCCAGTTCCAGGTGTAGCGCGCGCTCGGTCGCGGGTACGTTCTCCGCCAACTCGACGCTCGTGACCCCGTCGAGGCGACCCGCCCGCAGGATCTCGCCGAGGTCGGCCACGAGGCGCTCGGTCTCGGGCAGCAGTTGGCCGGTGGCGGCGGGGTCGCACAGGAGGTGGGTGCCTTCCCGGAAGAAGCCGAGGCGGGAGCCGCGCGCGTGAAGGCGCGCCCGCATCCGATAGCCCCGCTCGGGCGACGGCGAGACGGGGACGGGGCGTCGTGCGGGATTCGGCCGATCCGCAGGAGCGCGTCGAGCAGGATCTCCGACTTCAGCGCGAGCTGTCGCGGGTAGGCGACGTGCGCGTAGACGTTCCCGCCGCACGCCCAGTCGGCGTGCGCGGGCCGCCGGTCGGGGCTGGGCTCGACGACCTCGACGGTCAGCGCGTAGGCGACCCCGGCGCCGGTCCGCTCGACCAGCGCGCGGACCCGCTCGCCTGGGATGGCGGCGCTGACCAGGACGACCAGTCCGTTGTGGCGGGCCAGCATCCGCCCCCCCGCCGCCGCCTTCTCGATCTCCAGATCGACAACGGTTCCCGGCTGCAGCATAGTCCTCGAGAAGGTGCCCGAAATGGGGCCAGGCCCCATTTCTCACGTCAGTCTCAACAAGGGGGCGGCACGTGCCGGCCAACCGCCCTCGCAGGGTGCGTCCCGAGAAATGGGGCCTGGCCCCATTTCTCACGGCAGTCTCAATAAGCGACCACGGGGAGGCGCCAGCGGTCGCGCAGGAGGGCGCCCACCGCGGCGTCGCGCGACCGCTCGAAATCGGCCGGGGCCATGCGGCCGCGGAAGTCGGCCAGGTCGGCCTCCGCCTCGGTCACCACGGCGGAAAGCGGCTCCGCGTCGGCCGACGCGCGGACGGCGGCGAGCAGGTCGAGATCGAGCTGCTGGAGCCGGGCGATCAGCTCCTGCCTCGCCTCGCCTCGTACCGTCCTGGCCCCCTCGCGCGCGCGCCCCAACTCGTCGAGCAGGCGCTCGAGGTGCGCCTCGAGCGCGGGCGGCAGCGACCCGTCGGCGAGGCGGTCGGTCAGCCGTGTCGCCACCCGATCGAGGTGAGCCCGCAGGGAATGGCCCGGAGCGCCCGGTTGGGGAGCCGCCGGGCCGCTCCCCGCCGTCCCCACGCCAACCGCGCGGCGCCACTGGTCGAACGCGTCGAGCACGTCGGCCTCGCAGAACTCCACCCGCACCGGCCGCCGCCGGGCGCCGGGCGCCGCGCCCACCCGCGCGTCGCGGCGCTCGAAGTAGCGGTCGATGCCAGCGGAGGCGACGCGAACCGGGATCCCCGCCCGCGCCCACCCCAGCACCATCTCGAAGGCGGGGCCGACGAGCCGCACCAGGTGGCCCACGTTGCGGCGGCACAAGTGGGACTCGATCTCGCGGCAGTACGAATCTGTGTCCATGCGCTCCACCGGCACGGAGGCCGGCGCTACTGCCTGTTCCTGTCCCAGATGATCCGCAGGCCGTGCAGCGTCAGGTCGCGATCGACGGCCTCGATCGCGGTCGTCTCGGGCGCAATCATCTCGGCGAGGCCGCCCGTCGCCACGCACCCCACCGGCTCGCCCAGCTCGCGCTTCACCCGCCCGACGATCCCCTCGACCAGCCCCACGTACCCATAGAAGAGGCCCGACTGCATCGACCCGACGGTCGTCCGGCCGATGACCGCCACCGGCTTGCGCACGTCCACGCGCGGCAGCCGCGCGGCCCGCTCGAACAGCGCGTCGGCCGAGATCGTCACGCCGGGGCAGATGACCCCGCCGAGGTACTCGCCGCGGGCGGTGATCGCGTCGAAGGTCGTCGCCGTGCCGAAGTCCACGACGATGAGCGCGCGCGTTCGGCCGTCGATGGTCCCATGCCGCTCGAAGGCCGCGACGCCGTTCACGATCCGGTCCGCGCCGACCTCTGCCGGCGCCTCGTACAGCACCGGCATGCCTGTTTTCGCGCCGCCGTCCACGACGAGCGGGGCGTGCCCGAAGTACCGCTCCGCCATCTCCACCGTCGGGCGCGTGAGCGTGGGCACCACCGACGCCATCACCACCCCGTCGACGCGGCCGGCGTCGAGGCGCCCGTGCTGGAACAACTGGACCAGCCACATCCCCATCTCGTCCGCGGTCCGCTGGCGCTGGGTCGACAAGCGCCAGCTGTGCAGCAGGACATCGCCGTCGAACACGCCGACCACGATGTTGGTGTTGCCGATGTCGAGGGCCAGCAGCATGACAAGGCCTCACAGCCAGCGCACTTCGCCGGCGATGACCCGGTGGATGGTACCGGCGCGCGTCACGAGCAGGGCGCCGTCGCGGTCAATGCCCGCCGTCCGGGCAGGATCCCATCGGCCCTCGCCCGCCAGGACCTCGACGCGCGCCCCCGAGGAGGACGGGGACAGCGCACGCCAGCGCCGCAGCATGGAGTCGAGCCCCTCCGCGGCGGCCGCCAGCGTTTCCGAGAGGGCAGCCAGGATCTCGGCCAGCAGCGGGTGGGGGTCAACGGGCCGCCCCAGCTCCTCCTCGATCGAGGTCGCCCGGCCGGCCAGGTCGGGCGGGTAGCTCGCGACACCCAGGTTGACGCCGAAGCCGAGCACGATCGAGTCCAGCCCGGCCGCCCCTGCCGCCGCCTCGGCGAGGATGCCGCACAGCTTGCGGCGGTCCATGACCAGGTCGTTGGGCCACTTGATCTCGACCTGCAGGCCCGACACCTGGCGGATGGCGTCGGCGATGGCGACGCCGGCGGTCAGCGTAACCGACGAGGCCAAGCCGAGGTGCGTGGGCTGCCCGCCGGCCCGGCCCGGCGCCTCCGCGAGGTCGCCGGGGCGGACCACCACGGACGCGTAGAGGCCGGAGCCGGGGGGCGAGAACCAGGTCCTGCCCATCCGGCCGCGGCCTCGTTCCTGCGCCACCGCGACCACGGTGGTACCGTGCGGCGCCCCGGCGTCGGCGAGCCGCGCGGCCACGTCGTTGGTCGATCCGACCGTGTCGAAGTACCGCAGGAGCCCCGCGAACGCCCCGAGCCGGCCGCGCCGCGCGTCGAGAGCCGCGAGCAGCTCGGGAGGCGCCGCAACCGGCGTCTCCGCTCCGGTCACGACTCCCCCATCTCGTGCAGCGTCTCTTCGATGCGGCGCTGCTCGACGAGCAGCTTCTCCCGCTGCGCTCGCGCCCCCTCCACCACGTGCGCCGGCGCCTTGGCGACGAACGACTCGTTGGCGAGCTTGGCGTCCACGTTCGCCGCCTCGCGCACCTTGTCGGCGAGCTGCCGCTTCAGCTTCTCGACTTCCGCGCCGCGGTCCGTGTGCGGCAGCTGGATGTGCACCCGCAGATCGCCCAACACCCGCGTGACCACGTCCTCGCCGCCCGGCGTCCCGGCGGCGAACTCGAACGACGAAAGGCCGGCGAGCGTCCGGAGGTAGGTCTCCTGCGACCGGAGGATCCGCTGCTGCGCCTCGCTCGCGCCCTCCAGCGTCACGGCCACCTTGGCCGACGGCTTCACGGTCCCCTCGGCCCTCGCCGTGCGAATCGTGGTCACCACGCCCTGCAGCAGCGCCACCTCGTCCTGCGCCCCCTCGTCCGCCCACTCGGGGCGCACGCGCGGCCACGCGGCCAGCGTCACGGCAGGCCCATCCTCCCCCCGCCGCGGCAGGCGCTGCCACAGCTCCTCGGTGACGAACGGGATGATCGGGTGCAGCAGCCGCAACGTGCGATCGTGCACCTCCAGCAGCACGGCCTGCGCCGTGCCCGCCTCGTCGCCCCCCGCCTGGAGGTGCGGCTTGACCATCTCGATGTACCAGTCCGCGTACTCGTCCCAGAAGAAGTGGTAGAGGCGGTCGGCGGCGACGTCGAACCGGAAGGTCTCGAGCGCCTCCTGCACCTCGCCGGTGACCACGTTCAGCCGCTGCAGGATCCACCGGTGGACGAGCGCGAGCGGCGCGCCGGCTGGGATCTCGGGCCGCCCTGCCAGCTCGCCGGCGTTCATCAGCACGAACCGCGACGCGTTCCAGATCTTGTT
The DNA here is from genome assembly GCA_963813585.1 of uncultured Acidobacteriota bacterium. Taxonomy (GTDB): domain Bacteria; phylum Acidobacteriota; class Vicinamibacteria; order Vicinamibacterales; family Fen-181; genus JARKSS01. The sequence continues at coordinate 2,399,155 of CAWEZL010000001.1, read as the reverse complement.
GATGAACTGCCGGTAGCCCTGCATCCGCCCCTCGGACAAGGGGATGTCCATGCCGGGCGCCGCCATCGCGGTGAGCGTAAAGCGCAGGGCGTCGGCGCCGACCTCGTCCATCACCTCCAGCGGATCGACGACGTTCCCCTTCGACTTGCTCATCTTCCGGCCGCCCTCGTCGCGCACGAGGCCGGTGATGTACACGTCCCGGAACGGGACGTCGCCGGCGAAGCGCACGCCGGCCATAATCATCCGCGCCACCCAGAAGAAGATGATGTCGAACGCGGTCAGCATCAGGTCGGTCGGGTAGTACCGGGCCAGGTCGTCGGTCCGGTCCGGCCACCCCATCGTGCTGAACGGCCACAGCTGCGAGCTGAACCAGGTGTCGAGCACGTCGGGGTCCTGCCGCAGCGCGCCGCCGCACGGGCAGCCCTCGGGGGTCTGCTCGGCGACGATCATCTGCCCGCAGGCGTCGCAGTACCACGCCGGGATGCGGTGGCCCCACCACAGCTGGCGCGAGATGCACCAGTCGTGGATGTTGTACATCCAGTCGTAGTAGGTCTTGGTCCAGTTCTCGGGGAAGAAGCGGACCTTCCCCTCCTCCACCACGCGGATCGCCTCCTTGGCCAGCGGCTCGACCTTCACGAACCACTGCGTGGACACCAATGGCTCGACCACCGTCCCGCACCGCTGGCAGGTGCCGACCGCGTGCTCGTGGGGCTCGGTCTTCTCGAGCAGTCCCTCGCGCTCGAGCTGGGCCGACGATCCCCGCGCGGGCCTCGAACCGGTCCTGCCCGGCGTATGGGCCGCCGGCCGCGGTGATCCGCGCGTCCTCGTCGATGACGGCCACCTGCGGCAGGCCGTGCCGCTGCCCCATCTGGAAGTCATTGGGATCGTGCGCGGGCGTCACCTTCACCGCGCCGGTGCCGAAGGCCGGGTCCACGAACTCGTCGGCGATGACCGGCAGCTCGCGCCCGATGATCGGGAGGATGACGCTCCCGCCGACCAGCTCGCGGTAGCGCTCGTCCGAGGGGTTCACCGCGATGGCCGTGTCCCCCAGCATCGTCTCGGGACGCGTGGTCGCCACGGTCACGCCGCGCCCGCCCTTGCCCCCCGGGTAGCGCACGTACCACAGCTGCGCCGCCCTGGCCTGGTGCACGACCTCGAGGTCCGACAGCGCCGTCCGGCAGCGCGGGCACCAGTTCACGATGTAGGTGCCGCGGTAGATGAGGCCTTCCTGGTAGAGCGAGACGAACACGCGCCGCACGGCGCGCGACAGCATCTCGTCCAGCGTGAAGCGCTCGCGGCTCCAGTCGACCGACTCGCCGAGCTTGCGCATCTGCCCGGTGATCGTGCCGTGGCTCTGGCGCACCCAGTCCCAGACGCGCGCCTCGAACGCCTCGCGGCCCAGGTCGTGCCGGGTCTTCCCCTCGGCGGCCAGCTGCTTCTCGACGACGTTCTGCGTGGCGATGCCGGCGTGGTCGGTGCCCGGCAGCCAGAGGACGTCGTAGCCCTGCATCCGCTTCCACCGGGCGACGATGTCGGGCAGCGTGTGGTTGAGCGCGTGACCCATGTGCAGCGAACCCGTCACGTTCGGCGGCGGGATCACCATGCTGAAGCGCGGCTTGCCGGACGACGGGTCGGCGCGGAAGGCCCCGATCGACTCCCAGAACGCGTACCACTTCGGATTGACGTCCGCGTGGTCGAAACCCTTCGGAAACGTTGTGTTCACACCGGGATCGTACTGGTGTTTCGGGCGGGCCGCAAGGATGAGGGGGCGCCGGGGGGGCGGCCGGCGTCAGCGGGGCAGCGCCTTGAGGCGCTCGATTTCGTCCCGGACCAGCCGCTCGGCCACCCGGGACACGGCGTCGGACGCCGCCTGGCGCACCTCGCGCTCGGCGAGCCGGTCGATGACCAGGCCGACGATCCGCTCGACCAGCTCGTCCGTCACGGCGGGAGGCGGCACGAGCAGCGCCAACGGTGCAACCGCCGCGTCGGGGCCGGCGGTCTCGGCCTCGAGGACGCTGGCGAAGAGGTCGGCGACCTCCACCGGGCGAAGCCCCTGCAGGGCTGGCGCCGGGGCCGCGGGGGCGGCCACCGGGGCCGGCTGAGCCGCGGAGACAGCCCGCCCGCTCCAGGCGGCGGGCGCGGGAAGGGCGGCCTTGCCAGCCGTGCCGGCGAGGCTGGCGAAGGCCTGGTCGAGGCGATCGAAGTAGTCGTCGAGCGACACGTCGGCGTCCGCGGACCGGCCGGGCTGCGAGTCGAGCAACGTGTGCATGTCGAGCGCGGCCTCCTCCTCGGGCGCCGGCGCCGGCGCGGCGCGGCGTCGAAGCCGGGTGCCTCCTCCGGCGACCGGGCGGCCCCCGGCTTGGGGAGCAGCGCCTTCACCCGGCCGATGAGCATCTGCGGCTCGAACGGCTTCGCCAGGACCCCCTCGCACCGGGCCTCGGCCGCGCGGGCCTCGTCCACCGGCTCGAAGGCGCCGGTCAGCAGCAGCACGGGGATGTGGGCGAACTCGGGGCGCCCCTTGATGAAGGCCGCCACCTCGTACCCGTCGCGCTCGGGCATGCCGACGTCGGCGAGCACGATGTCGGGCGGGTCGGCGATGACCGCATCGATCGCCTGCTGGCCTGTGCCGACGGCCTTCACCTGCACGTCCTCGTCGGCGAAGGTCAGCTCGATGACCCGCTGGATGGTCACGCTGTCGTCGGCAAGCAGGAGTTTGTACGCCATTGGCCCTCGACCCTTCCACCACGGCAGCGCCGTGCGCCGCCGCAAGGGAACGACAGCCGGATTATCGGCCAGAAGCGCGCGGGACTGCAGCAACCGCGTCGCCGTCGCGCGCCCGCACGTTCCGCTGGATGAAGGACACGACGTCGGCCATGGCCGCGCCGGGGCGGAAGATGCCCTGGATGCCGAGGGTCTGGAGCGCCGGGATGTCCTGGTCCGGGATGATCCCCCCGAGCACGACCAGGACGTCGTCGAGGCCGTGCTCGCGGAGGAGGTCCACCAGGCGCGGGCAGATGCGGTTGTGCGCGCCGGAGAGGATCGAGAGGCCGATCACGTCGGCGTCCTCCTGCAGCGCGGCGGCCACGATCTGCTCGGGGGTCTGGCGGAGGCCCGTGTAGATCACCTCCATGCCGGCGTCGCGCAGGGCGCGGGCGATGATCTTGGCCCCGCGGTCGTGGCCGTCGAGGCCGGGCTTGGCGATGATCACGCGGATCCTGTGCATAGACACTCGCCAGCCTACATGATCGGTACCTCTTGGTACTCCCCCCAGACCTCGCGCATCGCGTCGCAGATCTCCCCGACCGTGGCGTTGGCCCTGACGGCGTCGAGGATGGGGAGCATGGTGTTGGCGGTCCCGGCGGCGGCCTCGCGCACGCCGTCGAGGGCGCGCTGCACGCGGTCGCCGTCGCGCTCGCGCCTGAGCCGCTCGAGCCGCGCGAGCTGCCGGTCGGCCACCGCCTCGTCGATGTAGAGGATCGGGAAGGGCTCCTCGTGCTCCGCCACGTAGTCGTTGACGCCGACGATGACCTTCTCGCGCCGCTCCACCGCCTGCTGGAAGCGGTAGGCGCTCTCGGCGATCTCGCGCTGCGGGTACCCCTGCTCGATGGCGGCGACCATCCCACCCATGGCGTCGATGGCGGCCATGATCTCCAGCGCCTCGCGCTCCATCTCGGAGGTGAGGTGCTCGACGAAGTACGACCCGCCCAGCGGGTCGGCGACGTTGGCCACCCCGCTCTCGTGGGCGATGATCTGCTGGGTGCGCAGCGCCAGCGTGACCGCCTCGCGGGTCGGCAGCGCCAGCGCCTCGTCGAGCGAGTTGGTGTGGAGCGACTGCGTGCCGCCGAGCACGGCGGCCAGCGCCTGCAGGGCGGTGCGGACCACGTTGTTGTAGGGCTGCTGCGCGGTGAGCGAGACCCCCGCTGTCTGCGTGTGGAAGCGCAGCTTCAGCGACCGCTCGTCGCGCGCGCCGAACCGCTCGCGCATCACGCGCGCCCAGATCCGGCGCGCCGCGCGGTACTTCGCCATCTCCTCGAAGAAGTCGTTGTGCGCGTTGAAGAAGAAGGAGAGGCGCGGGACGAACTCGTCCACGGCGAGGCCGGCGTCCACGCCGTACTGCACGTACTCGACCCCGTCGCGCAGCGTGAAGGCCAGCTCCTGGACCGCCGTCGCCCCCGCCTCGCGGATGTGGTAGCCGCTGACCGAGATCGTGTTCCAGCGCGGCACCTGGTCGCGGCAGAAGCGGAAGACGTCGGTGATCAGCCGCATCGACGGCCGGGGCGGGTAGATGAACTCCTTCTGGGCGATGAACTCCTTCAGGATGTCGTTCTGGATCGTCCCCGAGACCAGGCCCCAGTCGGCCCCCTGCCGCTCGGCCACCGCGAGGTACATCGCGAACAGCACCGACGCCGGGGAGTTGATCGTCATCGACGTGGTGATCGACGCCAGGTCGATCCCCTCGAAGAGCGTCTCCATGTCGGCCAGCGACACGATGCTGACGCCGCACTTCCCCACCTCGCCGAGCGAGAGCGGGTGGTCGGGGTCGCGCCCCATCAGCGTCGGCAGGTCGAAGGCGACGCTGAGGCCGGTGCCGCCGCTCGCGAGCAGCTCCTTGTAGCGGGCGTTGGTCTCCCCGGGCGTCCCGTACCCGGCAAACTGCCGCATCGTCCACAGCTTGCCCCGGTAGCCGGTGGGGTGGATGCCGCGGGTGTAGGGGAAGCTGCCGGGATCGCCCAGGTCGCGGGCGTAGTCGAGGCCGCCGAGGTCGGCCGGCGTGTGGACCGCGCGCACCGGGCGGCCGGAGACCGTGGTGAAGTCGCGGCGGCCGGCGGGGGAACCGGTCGTTGGGGGCATACGGCGATTATACAGGAGCCGCTAAAGGCCGCCGTCCCACGAACCGAAACGACGGTTGGCCAGCGCACGGCCGCGCGCACGAGGTGCTTTCGATGGCTTTGGATGCGGCGCGGGTCTTCGAGAGGCGCCCCCATGGGGCGCTGGCTTCCTTCTGGAAGCAGATCGAGGTCGTCAACAAGGAGCTCTGGGTCGTCCTCTCGGTGTTCGCGATCGCCGCGATCCTGAACTTCGCGGTCACGTCGCAGCGGATGGTGCTCGCCCTCTACACGCTGCCGACGCTGCTCTCCGCCTACTGCTACGGCCGGCGCCACGCCACGCTGACGGCCGTCGCCAGCGCCCTGGTCGTCACCCTCGTCCTGTACGCGAACCCGGCGCTGCTGCAAGCGGGGACCGCCTCGCTCACGCCGGCGGAGGCGCTCTGGATCGACGTGGCCCTGTGGGCCTGCGTGCTGATGGTCACCGTGTACGCGACCGGCACGCTCTACGAGCACAAGGCGGCGCAGTGCAAGGAACTGCGGCAGACCTACTACGGCGTCCTCGACATGCTCCGCCACTTCATCTCCAACGACAAGTACACGGAGAACCACAGCTATCGCGTGTCGTACTACGCGGTCCGGATCGCGTCGCGCATCCGGATGTCGGCCGAGGCCATCGAGGACGTCCGGGCCGCGGCGCTGCTGCACGACATCGGCAAGCTGCAGGTCGGGCGGGATCTGCTCTACAAGGCCGCGCGGCTGACCGAGGAGGAGTACCCGCGGATGCAGGCGCACGTCCCCCTGGGCATCGAGATGCTCGAGACGGTCGGCGGGTCGCTGCGGCGCGTGCTGCCAATCGTCCTGGCGCACCACGAGCGGCACGACGGCACGGGGCAGCAGCACCTCGCCGCCGACGAGATCCCGTGGGGGGCGCGCGTGATCAAGGTCGCCGACGTCTACGACTCGCTGACCAGCGACCGGCCGTACCGCAAGGCGATGCCGTCGTTCGAAGCCCGCAACCACATCATCAAGGGGGCGGCGACCGAGTTCGACCCCTACGTCGTCCGGGCGTTCACCGAGGCGTTCGAGGCAGGCGACCTGGAGCTGCCGCAGGTCGTGGTGTAGGCGCTCAGCGTTCCGCGAGCGTGACCTCCAGCGCCTGTTCCTTCCCGTCGCGCCTGACGACGACACGCACCGTCCGCCCCGGCTCCAGCTCACGAAGCAGGTTCGAGTAGGCGCGCAGGTCGGCCACCGGCCTTCCGTCGATCGCCATCAGCACGTCGCCCGCCTTCAGGCCCGCGCGTTCGGCCGCGGACCCGGCCACCACGCTCGAAACCCGGACGCCGGGACCCTCGAAAGCGAAGTCGGGCACGGTGCCGACGCTGGCGCGGCGCTCTCCGGGCGGCCGGCCCTCGCCGCCGGGCCGCGCGGCCGTGGAGGGCGCCGTGGCGGCGGTGAGCGGCTCGGCGCGCGCGGCCAGGTAGACCACCGCTTCGCGGGCGAAGGCCGCCACCTTCACCAGCCCCGGAAGGTCGATCCGGTCGGCCGTGTCGCCGGGCCGGTGGTAGTCGGCGTGCGCCCCGGAGAACAGCTGCACCGCCGGCACTCCTTTCGCGGTGAAGCTCGCGTGGTCGGACGACTCGGGGGAGTCCGGCACGTTGGTGCTGTTCACGCCCGTCACGAAGCCGGCGCCCCGGAAGATGTGCTGCCACTCGGCGGCCGTGCCCGTGCCCAGCACCGACAGCGGCTGCGCCCCCAGGCGGCCGACGGTGTCGAGGTTGATCACGCCGATCGTCCGGGTCGGCGGGAACAGCCGGGCGTGGTCGACGTAGTAGCGCGATCCCAGGCGCCCCGCCTCCTCGGCGGTGAAGGCGATGAAGACGATCGAGCGAGGCGGCGGTTCCGCTCCGGCCAGCGCGCGCGCCAGTTCGAGCAGCACGGCCACGCCGCTCGCGTTGTCGTCGGCGCCCGGGTGCACCTGCCCCTGGTCTCCCTTGTGGACGTCGGGCCACCCGGTCCCGAGGTGATCGTAGTGGGCGGAGACGACGACCGCCTGCCCTTTCCACTCGGCGCGCGTGCCGGGAATGTAGCCGATGAGGTTGGCGGCTTCGGTGCCCGTGCCCCCCGCCGCGGCGCGCCCGGCGCTTGGGGGCAGCTCGAACCGCTGGGAGTACCCGCCGGCGTCGCCGCCCGGGGCCAGGCCCATGGCCCTGAACTGGTCGGAGATGTAGCGGGCGGCCTCTTCGTGCCCCGCCGTGCCGGGCATCCGTCCCCCGCGCGCCGGGTCCGCGAGGAATGCGACGTGCGCCCCGAGAGCCTGCTCCGAGAACGCCGGCGGCAGGTCGGCGAGCGGCGTGCGACGTTCAGGGGTCATCGGCGCGGGCCGCTGGTCCGCCGAAGCCGCGCCCTGCGACGCGTCCACGCGCCCCAGGCGTACGCTCAGCGGCGAATCGCTTGCCGCCCACTGCCCCTTGACGGTGTTCACGGGCTCGGCGCCCTCGAACGCCAGGTACGAGTACTTCCCGTAGTGAGGGAGCTTCCGCCCGAGTCCCGGGAACGCGTCGGTCGGGTTCACGATCAGCAGCCCGACCGCCTTCTCCGCCGACTGCGGATGCCTCGAGACCACGACGAGGGTGTGGCCGTCAAGGGGGACCGCCCGTCCGTCCAGCGCAATCGAGTCGAGCGAGGATCTCGCGCCTGACGCGCCGAGCACGCTGGCGGCGAACCGGTTACCGCGGCCGGCGACCCAGACCGCGCGGTCGGCGGGCAGCCGCGCCACGTCGCGGTCGGTGCGGATCTCCACCTGGTGGCTCGCGCTCGCCCACCCCTCGAACAGCGCGCGCCAGGCGCGCCGCTCGGCCTCGGGCGCCGACGCGGGCACGATGGCGAGGATGCGCGGCTCGCCGAAGATCTGACCGATCGACGGCGGCGTCTCGCGCGGGTCGAGCTTGCGGAACAGGTCGAAGTCGGGATCGACGCACAGCGTCAGCGGCTCGCTCCGGGTCTCGAGGGCGAAGGGCTGCTCGAGCCCGTCCATCCGGACCGCCTGCCGCTCGACCCCGATCGCGGTCTCGATGGCGACGGGCACCTCGATCGCGAACGGCCCGCCTCCCTGTACCTGTCGCAGCGTGCCGGTGACGCGGAAGGCTCCTTCACGCGGGGCCACGTGGACATCGGTGACCGCCAGGGCCGGAGCCCCGGCCCGCGCGATCCAGTCGTGGAAGAAGCGGCCGAGGTCGCGCCCGCTCGCCGACTCCAGCGCCCGCCGGAGGTCGTCGAATGACGCTCGCTTCCCCTTGAAGTCGCGGTAGAAGGCGGCGAGCGCCCTGCGGAAGGCGTCGTCTCCGACCGCGAGGCGGACCATGTGGAACGCCATGAGCGCCTTGCCGTAGCCGACGGCCTCGGTCGAGGCACTTTCGCGCGCGCGGAACGCGGTCAGCGGGAAATCGCGCCCCTCCCGGACGTAGTCGCGGTATTTCTGCAACGTGGCGCGGCGGTACTCGGCGCCCGCGCCGCGCTGTTCCTGGATCAGGTGGTCGGCCAGGTAGGCCGTCAGGCCCTCGCTCCAATTGCCCGACTCGAAGTCGACGAACACCGAGTTGCCCCACCAGTTGTGCAGGATCTCGTGCGGGTACGACGAGGCCAGGATGAACGGGAATCGGATCACCTCGGGACCGAGCAGCGTGAAGCTCGGCATGCCGTAGCCGGTCTCCCAGAAGTTCTCGACGAGGGCGAACTTCCCGTAGGGGTACGGGCCGATCAGCCGCCGGTACATCTCGAGGTACTGCCTGGTCGCGTCGAGGTACTTCGCGGCGAGCGCGCGATCGGGCTCGTGAAGGTAGACCAGGGTCTCGACCTCGCCGGCCCGGTCGCGGAACACCTCGAGCGGTCCCCCGACCAGGTAGATCTCGTCGGTCGGTCCGCCCGATTCCCACCGCGCCTGCCCCGCCGGGTCGCGCGACGTGCCGCTCCCCTGCGCGATGACGTGCCAGCTCACGGGCTGGCGCACGTCGACCGCGAACTCGATCAACCCCGGGCCGAACGTGGGGTACCAGAATCCGTTGCCGGCCAGGTAGAGACCCTCGGGCCCGATCGTCCCGGCCGTCTGGCGGAACCCGCGGGTGTACTGCTCCTTCTCCGGCGAGAGGGCGAAGTCGACGCTGCCCTCATAGGACAGCGAGACACGGGCCTGGCCCTCGGGCAGGACCACCCGGTAGCGCTTGAGCGGCGCCCCACCCTCGCCGGGCCCGGCGTTGAGGCTGAAGAAGCGAGCCGTATCGGCCAGCGGCACCTCGCGCGCCGGCGGGTCGCTGCGCGTGATCGCGAGGGCTGCGTTGAGCACGAACTCCACGGTGCCACCGGCGGGGCGCGCGGGCAGCCCCACGGTGTCGGTCACCGTGATCGCGTGCCGGGCGGGGTCGAGCGAGACGCTCAGCGCGTGAGTGACGGGCGAGGTGTCGGCCTGGCGAACCCGGGCTCCCGGATGCGCCGCGCCCGCGAGGATCACGAGGCCGGCGGCGACGCCAATCGCCTGCCGGCGGGAGAATCGGCCAGCCATTCGTGTGCTCCAGTGGTTGCGAAGAACCCGACAGCATTGTACTTCGGGTGTCTTGACTTCCCCCCGGCTCCCCAAATACGCTGGCAGGTGGTTCGCGGACCGCTGCGACGCCGCCCAACACCCCCTGACCGGTTCACCCGCCCGTGCCCCCCCTCGGTCAGGTGTCGTCCCGGCATTACGACCGTCTCCTTCGAGGCGGAATCGACAGCAGAGAGAGGGGAGCATCAGTGGACAAGAAGGCGTTCAACCCGTTCGAGATGGCCCAGGCGCAGTTCGACAAGGTGGCCGACATCATCAACCTCGACGCGCCCACCCGCGAACTGCTGCGCAATCCGCTCCGCGAGTACTCCTTCGCGATTCCCGTGCGGATGGACGACGGGTCGGTGAAGGTGTTCCGGGGCTTCCGCGTGCAGCACAACGACGCGCGCGGGCCGGCCAAGGGCGGCATCCGCTTCCACCCGCACGAGACGCTCGACACGGTGCGCGCGCTGGCGACCTGGATGACCTGGAAGTGCTCGGTCGTGGACATCCCGCTGGGCGGCGGCAAGGGCGGCGTCATCTGTGATCCGCACAACCTCAGCCAGCGCGAGCAGCAGACGATCTGCCGCGGCTGGGTGCGCCAGCTCGCCAGGAACGTCGGCCCGGTCAACGACGTGCCGGCCCCCGACGTGATGACGAACCCGCAGCACATGCTGTGGATGCTCGACGAGTTCGAGGCGATCCACGGCGGCCGCTACCCCGGCTTCATCACCGGCAAGCCGGTGGGCATGGGCGGCTCGCTCGGCCGCACCGAGGCGACCGGCTACGGCGTCATCTTCACCGTCCGCGAAGCGCTGCGCGGCATGGGCCTGAAGCCGGCCGACTGCACCGCCGCCGTCCAGGGTTTCGGCAACGTGTCGCAGTACGCCGTCCGGCTGTTCCGCGAGCTCGGGCGGCAAGGTGATCTGCGTGTCGTCGTGGGACCAGGAGGATCAGACCTCCTACACGTTCCGCAAGACGAGCGGCGTCGACCCGGACGAGCTGGTGGGCATCACCGACCACTTCGGCGGCATCGACAAGGCGAAGGCCCGCAAGATCGGCTACGAGGTCCTGCCGGGCGACGCGTGGATCGAGCAGGAAGTGGACATCCTGCTGCCGTGCGCGCTCGAGAACCAGGTGACCGGCGAGACCGTGAAGAAGATCCACGGCAAGGTCAAGCTGATGGCCGAGGGCGCCAACGGCCCGACGACGCCCGGAGGCCGACAAGGATCCTCCAGGAACGCAACATCTTCGTCGTGCCCGACTTCCTGGCCAACGCCGGCGGCGTCACCTGCAGCTACTTCGAGCAGGTGCAGGGCAACATGAACTACTACTGGGAGAAGGACGAGGTCCTCGGCAAGCTCGACGTCAAGATGACCTCGGCCTTCACGGCGGTCAGCGACCTGGCGCAAGAAGCAGAAGCTCTACATGCGCGACGCCGCCTACGTCATCTCGGTGAACCGCGTCGCCAAGGCGTGCCGGGACCGGGGCTGGGTGTAGGACCTGGCACGTGCGGCGGTCAGTGGCCAGTGGCCTAGAGGCTGGCGAGTGACGCTGAAGGGGCGGCCCTGCGGGGACCGCCCCTTTCTCGTTTGCAGCGGGACCGACCAGCCACCCGCAACCAGCCACTCGCCACTACTCCGGCGGAGGCCGATCGGGTATTCTCCTCTCGGCGTTCGTGCCCGCATCCCGATGCCTGCCATCCCCTCCGCGCGGCCGTCGGTCCCGGCCTTCGACCGCCATTTCTTCGATGGCTCGGAGCGCTTCACGCGCATCGGCGGCGGCGCGTTCGGCGGCAAGGCGCACAGCCTCCTCGGGGTCAAGGACCTCCTCGCCGCCGTCTCTCGACGCCCGGCACCGGCAATACTTCGACGTCTCGGTGCCGACCCTCACCGTCATCGCCACCGACCTGTTCGACCGGTTCATGACGGGCAACCGGCTCTGGGACCTCGTCGAGTCGGGCGCGTCCGACCACCGGCTGGCCCTGGCGTTCCAGTCGGCCGACCTGCCGGTCGAGCTGGTGGGCGACCTCTGGGCCCTGGTGCAGCAGGTCCGCACGCCGCTCGCCGTCCGGTCGTCGAGCCTGCTCGAGGACGCGCTGCGGCAGCCGTTCGCCGGCGTCTACGCGACCAAGATGATCCCGAACAACCAGCACGACGCGGAGACGCGGTTCCACCGGCTGATCGAGGCGATCAAGCTGGTCTACGCGTCCACCTTCTTCGAGAACGCGAGGAACTACCGGCGGACGGCGGCGGCGGCGGCGGGCGCCGACCGGATGGCGGTCATCATCCAGGCGATCGTCGGGCGGCGCCACCGCGACCGCTTCTACCCCGAGCTGTCCGGCGTGGCGCGGTCGTACAGCTTCTACCGGTCGGGCCGCGCCCGCCCCGAGGACGGCGTCGTCAACCTGGCGCTCGGCCTGGGCAAGACGATCGTGGACGGCGGGATCGCCTGGAGCTACTCGCCGGCGTACCCGCAGGCGACGCCGCCGTACGGGTCGATCGGCGAGCTGATGAAGCAGACGCAGGTGGACTTCTGGGCCGTGAACATGGGACAGGTTCCGGCCTACGACCCGGTCGCCGAGACCGAGTACCTCGTCAAGGGCGGCCTCGAGGACGCGGAAGAGGACGGCACGCTGCGCTACCTGGCCTCCACCTACGACGCCCGGTCCGACCGGCTCTCGATGGGGGTCGGCCTCCGTGGCCCGCGCGCCCTGACCTTCGCGCCGCTTCTCGTGCTCGAGGAGTTCCCGCTGAACGACCTGCTGCGCGCGCTGCTCCGGCTCGTGCAGCGAGGCCCTCGGGGCGCCGGTCGAGATCGAGTTCGCGGTCACGTTCCCCGGACGGCGAGGACGTGCCGGCGCAGTTCGGCTTCCTCCAGGTCCGGCCCATGGCGGTCTCCGGGGACGTGGTGGACCTCGATCTCTCCGCGATCCCGCGCGACGACCTGCTGCTCGCCTCCGAGCGCGTGATGGGCAACGGCGTCGTGTCCGGCGTCCGGGACGTCGTCTACGTGCGGCCCGACCGGTTCGAGGCGCGGCACACCCCGGCGATCGCCGGAGGAACTGGCCCGGGTCAACCGACGACCTCGCCGACGCCGGGCGGCCGTACCTCCTGATCGGCTTCGGCCGCTGGGGCAGCTCCGACCCGTGGCTCGGCATCCCCGTCGAGTGGTCGCAGATCAACGGGGCGCGTTCGATCGTCGAGGCGACGCTGCCCGGCGATGAACGTGGACCCCAGCCAGGGCTCGCACTTCTTCCACAACATCTCGAGCTTCGACGTGACGTACTTCTCCGTGCCGTACGACGGCGAGGCGGGCGTCGACTGGGACACCCTGGCGCGAAGCCAGGCCGAGCACGAGAGTGCGCTCGTCCGTCACGTGCGGCTCGACGAGCCGCTGCGCATCGAGGTGGACGGCCGGCGAGGCGTCGGGGCCATCCGTTGGGGCCGACCGGCCCGCTGATCCCGAGGAGCACCCACCCATGGCGACCATCCGACCCGTCGACAGCATCATCGAGCAGCTGCAGGAGCGGGCGAAAGAGCTGCACGCCCTCTACCAGGTGCACGAGCTGACCAGCCAGACGAACACGCCGATCGAGGAGATCTGCCGGCGGATCGCCGAGGTCCTGCCCGCGGGCTGGCAGTTCCCGAGCGTCTGCTGGGCGAGGGTCACGCCTCGAGGAGGCGGTCTACCAGCCGGAGGACAAGGCCGACTCGCCGTGGGCGCTCCGCGCGGACGTGACGGTGCAGGGCGAGAAGGTCGGGGTGCTCGAGGTCTTCTACACGCGGCAGATGCCGCGCGCCGACGAGGGGCCGTTCCTCAAGGAGGAGCGGAAGCTCCTGAACACGGTCGCCGAGCGGCTGGCGCACTTCGTCATGCAGCGCCGGCTGCAGTCCAGCCTGAACAACTGGCAGTCGGCGATGGAGACGCTGGCCTCGCCCGACAAGCGCGAGTGGCTCGTCATCATCGACTTCCTCCGCAAGACCGACCAGCAGCTGCTGATGCGGATCTCGCGGCGGATGCTGAACTACCTGTGCTGGAACGGCGTCCAGGAGGCGATCGAGCTGCTCGGCCGGTTCGCGGCCGACTTTGCACAGCATGACGCCGGCACCGAGGACAACAGCCCGCTCCGCCGCAAGAGCATGGAGGAGCTGCTGCGGCTGACCGACGCCGCGTTCCGGATTGCCGCCGACTCGCTGAGCGAGGGGGAGATCGTCTCGTGCATCCAGAAGTGGATCAGGGACGACAAGTCGGGGTTCCTGGTCGAGGCGGTCGAGAACCAGTGCACGTCGCTCGCGGACATCGGGCAGGCACTCGACCGGTACCACCAGTTGTCGGTGCAGGACGTCGAGCTGTCGCCCGCCCTGCAGGTGGGGCTGCGGGTGAACCTGGCCCGGCGGTTCTTCACCGAGGACCTCGAGTTCATCAACACGGCCAAGCAGTACATGGAGATCGGCGACTTCTACGATCTCGTGCACCACATCATCAGCACGACCTCCAGCCACGGCAAGCTCGGCGGCAAGAGCTCGGGGATGCTGCTCGCCTCGCAGATCCTCCGCAAGTCACCCGAGTACGCCGAGCTGCTCGGCGACATCCGGATCCCGAAGACGTGGTACATCGCCTCGGACGGCCTGATGAGCTTCGTCGAGTACAACCAGCTGGAGGACGTCTACAACCGGAAGTACCTCGAGATCGAGCAGATCCGGCGCGAGTACCCGCACATCGTGCAGGTGTTCAAGAACTCGCAGTTCGCACCCGGAGATCGTGAGCGGCCTCTCGCTGGCGCTCGACGACCTCGACGACCGCCCGCTGATCGTGCGCAGCTCGAGCCTGCTCGAGGACCGGATCGGGGCGGCCTTCTCCGGGAAGTACAAGAGCCTCTTCCTGGCCAACGTCGGCACGAAGCAGGAGCGGCTGGCCGCGCTGCATGGACGCGATCGCCGAGGTCTACGCCTCGCTGTTCGGCCCCGACCCGATCGAGTACCGCGCCGAGCGCGGCCTCCTCGACCTCCACGAGGAGATGGGCATCATGATCCAGGAGGTCGTCGGCACCCGCGTCGGCCCCTACTTCCTGCCCGTCGTTCGCCGGCGTGGCGTTCAGCAACAACGAGTTCCGCTGGTCGCCGCGCATCCGGCGCGAGGACGGCCTGGTGCGCCTCGTGCCCGGCCTCGGCACCCGCGCCGTGGACCGCGTGGGCGACGACTACCCGGTGCTCGTCGCGCCCGGCCAGCCCGGGCTGCGGGTCAACGTCACCACCGACGAGGTCGTGCGCTACGCCCCGCGCCAGATCGACGTCATCAACCTGGAGGACGCGCCGGTTCGAGACGCTGGAGATCGCGGACCTCCTGCGCGAGTGGGGGCCCGAGTACCCCGCGCTCGAGCAGGTCGGCGTCGGTCCTCGACAGCGACGGCCTCCACCGCCCGATCGGCTTCGGCTGGGACCCGCGCGAGAGCCGACGTGGTGGTCACCTTCGAGGGTCTGACCGCGAACACCACCTTCATGGCCCGGATGCGCGCGATCCTCGAGCTGCTGCGCGAGAAGATGGGCGTGCCGGTGGACGTGGAGTTCGCCTCCGACGGGCGCGACTTCTACCTGCTGCAGTGCCGGCCGCAGAGCTACTCGCGCGACGCGGTGCCGTCCGCCGATCCCGCGCGACCTCCCGCGCGACCGCATCCTCTTCTCGGCCGACCGGTACGTCTCCAACGGCCGGGTGCCGGACATCACCCACATCGTCTACGTCGATCCCGAGCAGTACGACAGCCTGCAGAGCCTCGCCGACCTGAAGGACGTCGGCCGCGCCGTCGGGCGGCTGAACAAGCTGCTGCCGAAGCGGCAGTTCATCCTCATGGGGCCGGGGCGCTGGGGCAGCCGCGGCGACATCAAGCTGGGCGTGAGCGTCACCTACTCGGACATCAACAACACCGCCGTCCTGATCGAGATCGCGGCGCAAGCGGGGCAACTACGTGCCCGACCTCTCGTTCGGCACGCACTTCTTCCAGGACCTGGTCGAGGCCGGCATCCGCTACCTGCCGCTCTTCCCCGGCGAACGGGCCGGCGTCTTCAACGAGCTGTTCCTGCGGCGCGCGCCGAACATCCTGGCCGACCTCGCTGCCCGAGTACGCCCACCTCTCGCGAGGTCGTGCGCGTGATCGACGTCGCCGAAGGCCACCGACGGCCTGGTGCTGCACGTCCTGATGAACGCCGACCTCGACGAGGCGGTGGGCTACCTCACGACGCCGACGCACGCCGCCGATCACCGGCGTCGCCACGAGCGGAGGAGCGAGCCGCCGGCGGTCACCGAGGACCACTGGCGGTGGCGGCTCCGCATGGCGGAGCACCTGGCGTCGCAGCTCGACGCCGCGATCGCTTCGGCGTGAAGGCGCTCTACGTCTTCGGCAGCACCAAGAACGCGACCGCCGGCCGGCGGCAGCGACATCGACCTGATCGTGCACGTCGCGAAGCGACGCTCCGAGCAGCGGCGAGTCGCTCGAGGCCTGGCTCGAGGGCTGGAGCCTGTGCCTGAGCCAGATGAACTACCTGAGGACCGGCTACAAGACCGACGGCCTGCTCGACGTGCACTACGTCACCGACGAGGACATCGCGGCGCGCACCAGCTGGGCCTCGAAGATCGGCGCGGTCACCGACCCGGCCCGCCCGCTGACGCTCGCCCGCGAGCGGTGACCCCGACGGGGGCGCGGCAGGCCGTGCCCCCGAGCCGCGACCTCACAGCAGCGCTCGTGTCGCCCGGTCCGGCACGTCCGGATCGAACGACACCAGCGCCAGCTCGGGACCGTCGTGCGCCGCGGAAAAGGCGTGCGTCCGTCCGATCCGTGTCCGCCACTCCCCGGTGAGCCGCGCCGACTCGTGCACGTGGCCGTGCAGCGTGACCCGTGGCGAGCGGCGCGCGATGAAGCGCTGGATGGCGATGCTGCCGACGTGCACGTCGAGCGGCACGTGCTCGACCGACCGTCCGTCGAGCGCCGCCCGGTCGAGCGGCCCCCCGTAGGGCGGGCAGTGGAACAGGACAGATCGCCCGGTCGAGGTCGTCGGCCCCGGTCAGCGCCTCGAGATCCTCCTCGATCGTGCCGTAGCGCACCTCGCGCTCGTCAACCGGCACCGTGCGCCACCCCTCCTCGGGCGGACAGGCAACCCGGGTCGACGTACCGCGACACGTCGTAACGTTCCCAGTCCTTCAGCCGGAAGGGCGTCGGCGGCACGCACGAGTACCCGTAGACCGAGAAGCCGCTCCAGTCGAGGCGGCGCCCGTGCGCGTAGTGCCAGAGGCCCCGTGCCTCGACGTCGAGGACCGCCGCCTCCTCGGCGCGCGGATCGTCGTTCCCGAGGATCACGAACACGGCCGGGTACGCGCGTCCCAGCGCGCCGCGGAGCGCGCGAGAAGCGGCGGGCCAGGTACCCGCTCCACGAAGCCCGCGTCCTCGTCGGCCGGCGCCGCTCGATCGGCGCCCGGCGGCGCACGGATCGAACCAGGACGGCAGCATGTCGCCACCCAGGAACACCGCCCCCGGCCGATCCGCCTCGATGGCAGCGAAGCAGCTTGTCGTAGCGGTCGCGCCGGCCGTGCAGGTCCGACGCAAAGAAGCAGGGGGGCGCCATCAGGCGGGAGGACCACCCGGACGGGCGGCGCCCCCGCCGCGGCCCGGCTTGAGGAGGACGCCCTCGTTCCTGCGGCCGTCCATCTTGACCCTGATCGGCTCGTCGAACCGGAGGTGGCGGACGCAGCCGGCTTCCCCGGCCGCCGGCTGCGCGGCGAGCCATGCCCAGTCCACGACGCCGTCGCCCGCGTCGGGGTTCACCGTGAAGTAGCCGGTGTTCGACGAGGTGAGGTTCTGGAAGAAGTGCGTGCCCTGCGAGGGCGTGACCGTGAAGTCGCGGAACCCGGCCTCGACGATCGCCCGCACGCCCGCGATCTGGTCCCACGAGACCGGGATGCCGAGGTACGGCTCGCTCGATCCCCAGCGGCCCACGCCGATCAGCACGTACGGCCGGCCCTCGGCGACGAGGCGCCGGTTGAAGCGGGAGACGACGAGCGCGACCTGCGCGCTCTGGTCGCGCCCGAAGGCGTCGTGGTCCACGACGACCAGGTCGTGGACCGATTCGAGCCCGTTGCCCATCACCGATGCGGCTGTAGCAGAGCGCGGCCGCCCGGTCGTCCCCGGTGATGCGGAGCTCGGCCGCCTCCCGGGCGAGCGCCAGCGGGCGGATCTGCAGGAACCCGAACTCAGCCGGTTCGCCTGGCCGGCGCGGCAGCGTCACGGCGAATTCGATCTCGACCGGCGCACCGGTGCCCTCCTCGCCGATCTCCAGGAGGCGGCGGAGGATTCCGGCCAGGGGAAACAGGCCGTGCTTGAGGACCCCGGCAAAGCTGACCAGCCGGACGCCCGGCGCGGGACAGGCCGTCGTAGATCGCGTCGTTCTCGCTCGAGTACACCGACGCCAGCGGCGCGAGCGCGCCGTCGGCCTCGGCCACCTCGAGGTCGAAGCGGCCGAGGCCGATCCCCGTCGGGTCCGTCCACCTCCTCGACGCCCCCGTCGAGCCGCAGCGCGTAGAAGCCGCGCTGCGAGTTCTCGCAGCGCCGTCCGGACCGAGGAGAACTGCAGCAGGTGGCCGGGATACCGCGGGCAGAACCGCAGGCAGGGCTCCCCGCCCACGACCGCCGCACCGAGGCCGAGCGCGACGGCCGCCACGCCGTCGGCCGCCCGCATCGGCGACACCGGGTAGAAGTTGTGCGACCGGGCGACGCCGGCGAAGTCGGGGTAGAACCGCGGGCCCCGCGCAGCCCCGACCAGTCTGCTGGAGGATGACCGCCATCTTCTCCTCCTCCAGCCGGTACGGCGTGGTGGCCAGGTATCGCTTCGCGCGCTGCGAGAAGGTCGACGCGATACACCCGCTTGACCGCCGTCACCAGCTGCGCCACCCGGACCGCCGGGATCGGGGTGGGTGTTCGGCAGCATGTAGGTGGAGTAGATCCCCGCGAACGGCTGGTACTGCGAGTCCTCGAGCAGGCTCGACGACCTGACCGCGAGCGGGTAGCCGACCTGGCCGCAGGTACGACTCCAGGTCCGCGCGGATGTCGGGCGGGAGCGCCGCCGCCTCGAAACGCTCCTCCACGACGGCGTCGGCGTCGCACGCCATCGCGAAGTCGCGCAGGAGGTTCGCGTCGAGAAAGCGGTCGAACGCGTCGGTCGCGATCACGGCCGTCGGCGGGACGGCGACCCGCACCTCCGGGAACGCGTGCGCCACGTCGAACTCCTGCAGGAGCAGGCTGACGAAGGCGAGGCCCCGCGCCTTGCCGCCGAGCGACCCGGTGCCGATCCGCGAGAACACGCTGCGGGTGTCGAAGCTTCGCCGGTCGAAGTCGGCCACCGTGGCCCGGCTGCGGCCGTCCCGGTACTCCTCGATGGACTCGAGCAGGTCGGCCCGCAGGTCCTCGAGCGTGGCGAAGTCCGACACCTTGCGCGGGCGCATGCGCTGCGCCACCGCGAACTCGGTGCGGGCCTTCAGCCACCTGGAGAAGTCGTTGCGCGAGGCGTGGTGCGCGAGGCTCTCCCCCGGCACGAGCCGGATCAGCGCCTCGAGCGTCTTCGAGATCGGCCGCGCGCCCCACCTCGGCGCCGTCCGGCGTGCGGAACACGAAATCGCCGAAGCCGAAGTGCTCCACCATGAACCGGCGCAGCTCGTGCAGGAGCAGCGGCGACCCCTTGAGGAGGAAGGAGGCGCCGACCGAGGCGGCCACCGCCTCGTTGGCCGGCACCGTGGACTGCAGCATCACCGGGACGTCGGGCTGCGCCTCGCGCACGCGGCGGGCGAACTCGACGCCCGCGTCGGCTGCGACGGCGCCGTTCACCGGGAACTCGACGTCGGAGATCACCCCCAGCACGTTCTCACGGTAGGCCGAGAAGCACGACCACGCCTCCTCGAACGTCCGGCACAGCAGGATCTTCGGGCCGCGCCTGGAGGCGCATCAGGCGGTGCGACCGGTTCACCCCCTCGGGCGCCAGGCGCTCGGAGTGCTGCATCAGCTCGGTGTAGATGGCCGGCAGGAACGACGAGTAGTACCGGACGTTGTCCTCGACGACGATGATCACCTGGACGCCCATCAGGGCGCTGTCGCGCGCCACGTTGAGCCGGTCCTCGAGGCACTTGACGATTGCGAGGAGGATGGTCACGTCCCCCTGCCACAGGAACACGCCGGCCAGGTCGGAGACGTCGTGGCGCCCGAGGAAGGTCGCCAGCTCCCGGCTGTCGTAGGCGAGCAGCACCGTGGGGACGTCGAGCCCCGCATCCGCCGCGCGGCGCGCGAGCGTCAGGGCGTCCATGTCGCCGACGTGCATCGACGTGATGATCAGGTTGAAGCGGCGCTGCTCGCGTGCCAGCGCGAGCGCCTCCCCGCCCGAGGAGACGCGCGTGATCCCCGGGCTGTGCCGGAAGCTCAGGTCGAGGAACCGGCCGAGCACCACCTCGCCCAGGGGGCCGTCCTCCCCGAGGATGAAGGAGTCGTAGAGGCTGCTGACGAGCAGGACGTTCTCGACGCGATGCTGCGCCAGGTCCTGGAAGGCAGCGAACCGCCCGAAGGTGGACGGGCGCGCGCCGGCGTGGATGGGCGGCATGGATGCAGGCAAGGCGCGGGCGGCGCCCGCCCCGGTGGCGGGCGCCTCCCGCGCGTCCGATGGGATCTTACCGGAAACGCCGGCAGGCGGCGGCTACACCAGCCCCTGGTCCATCATCGCGTCGGCCACCTTCAGGAAGCCGGCGATGTTGGCGCCATTCACGTAGTTGCCCGGCGTGCCGTACTCGAGGGCCGTCTCGTGGGCCGCCTTGTGGATGGCCTTCATGATGCCGTGCAGCCGCTGGTCCACCTCCTCGCGCGCCCAGCTGAGGCGCAGGCTGTTCTGCGACATCTCCAGGCCCGACGTCGCCACGCCGCCGGCGTTGGCCGCCTTGCCGGGACCGTAGAGGATCTTCGCCTGCAGGAACGCGTTCACGCCGTCGATCGACGTCGGCATGTTCGCGCCCTCCGAGACCACGTAGACGCCGTTGCTGATCAGGTGCATGGCGTCCTTGCCGCTGATCTCGTTCTGCGTCGCGCTCGGGAACGCGCAGTGGGCGGTGTGGTTCCAGAGCGGGTTGTGGTCGAGCTTCGCGTCCACGGGCGTGTAGACGACCCCCTTGAACTTGTCCGCGTACTCCTTGATCCGGCCGCGCCGGACGTTCTTCAGGTTCATCACGAACGCCAGCTTCTCGGCGTCGATCCCCTGCTCGTCGTAGATGTAGCCGCCCGAGTCGCTCAGCGTGACCGCCCGCCCTCCGAGCTCGACGATCTTCTGCACGGTGTACTGCGCAACGTTGCCGCTGCCCGACACCAGGCAGGTCTTCCCCTCGAGCGTCTCGTTGCGCGTCTTCAGCATCTCCGCGGCGAAGTAGACCGCGCCGTAGCCGGTCGCCTCGGGCCGGACGAGCGAGCCGCCCCAGTTGAGCCCCTTGCCGGTCAGGACGCCGCGTGAACTCGTTGCGCAACCGCTTGTACTGGCCGAACAGGTACCCGATCTCGCGGCCGCCGACGCCGATGTCGCCGGCCGGCACGTCGGTGTTCGGCCCGATGTGGCGGAACAGCTCGGTCATGAAGCTCTGGCAGAACTTCATGACCTCGTTGTCGCTCTTGCCCTTCGGGTCGAAGTCCGAGCCGCCCTTGCCGCCGCCCATCGGCAGCGTCGTGAGCGAGTTCTTGAAGACCTGCTCGAAGGCGAGGAACTTGAGAATGCCCAGGTTGACCGACGGGTGGAACCGCAGGCCGCCCTTGTAGGGGCCGATGGCGCTGTTCATCTGGATCCGGAAGCCGCGGTTGACCTGCACCGTCGCCCTGGTCGTCCAGCCACGGCACCCGGAACATGATCACGCGCTCCGGCTCGACGATCCGCTCGACAATCTTCGCCTTGCGGTACTCCGGCCGGCGCTGGAGCACCAGGTCGATCGACTCGAGCACCTCGGTCACGGCCTGGTGGAACTCGGGTTCCGCCGGGTTCTTCGCCTTCACGTCCGCCAGCAGGTCCCTGACGTAGCCCGACGCCTTGGTTTCGCCGTCCCTGGTCACGACCATGACGCGTCCTCCTTGAGAGTTGATGAAGACCGACCGGCCGGGAAGGGGGCGTTCCGCGAGCCGACTGCAGGTGTACTCCCCTCAGCTCAGGCGCGCAATAGACGTTTAAGCGATTACTTATGTATAATTTGTTCGGCGTATGAGCAGGATGACCGCTGCGGCCGATGTCTTCCAGGCTGTTTCGAACCCGGTTCGTCGGGCGTTGCTCGACAAGCTCAGCAGTCGCGAACAGACGGTCCGCAAGCTCGCGGCGTCGTTCGACATGACCCTGCCCGCGGTCTCGCAGCAGTTGCGGATCCTCCGCAAGGCCGACCTGGTGACGGTCCGGCGCGCCGGGCGCTGGCGCGTCTACCGGCTGAACGCCGAGCCCCTGCGGCAAATCGACCGATGGCTGGAGGCCTACGACCGCTTCTGGACGGCGCGGCTCAAGGCGTTGGGTGAGGATCTCCTGCGGCACCAGCGCGAGGAACGCTGGCGCTGACACCGTCGCGCGCCGCCTCGAAGGCCGTGATCGCCGCCCCCTGCCGCAGCACGAAGCCGATCTCGTCCACACCCTGCAGCAGGCACTCCCGCGCGAACGGGTCCACCGCGAACGGGCACTCACCCGAGGGCCACGAGAGCACCTGCCGCTCGAGGTCCACGGAGAGGCGGACGCCCGGCTGCGACACGACCAGCGCCAGGACCTCCGCGTGCTCGCGCCCGGGCAGGGCCACCGGCAGCAGCCCGTTCTTCAGCGCGTTCTGGCGGAAGATGTCGGCGAACGACCCGGCCACCACCGCGCCGAAGCCGAAGTCGGCGAGTGCCCATGGGGCGTGCTCGCGCGAGCTCCCACACCCGAAGTTGCGACCCGCCACCAGGATGCGCGCGCCCCGCGCGGGCGGCTCGTCCAGGATGCAGGGGCGCCACCCGGCGAACAGGTGCGCCCCGAGCCCCTCGCGCGCGGTGGTCTTGAGGAACCGCGCCGGGATGATCTGGTCGGTGTCGATGTTGTCGTGCGGCAGGGCAATCGCGGGCCCCTCGACGCGGATGACCGGTGGGCGGTTCACGCGAGCCTCCGCGGATCGGCCACCTCGCCGGCGATGGCGCTGGCCGCAGCGGTGGCGGGGCTGGCGAGCAGCGTCCGGCCCCCCGCGCCCTGTCGCCCCTCGAAGTTCCGGTTGCTCGTGGAGACGGCGCGCTGGCCCGGGCCGAGCTCGTCGCCGTTCATCGCGATGCACATCGAGCAGCCCGGCTCGCGCCACTCGGCCCCGGCCTCCAGGAAGACCCGACCCAGCCCCTCTCCCTCGGCCTCGGCCCGCACCGCGCGCGACCCCGGCACGACCAGCATCCGCACGCGGGGGTGAACCCGCCGCCCCCGCAGGACCCCTGCGGCCTCGCGCAGGTCTTCGAGCCGGCCGTTCGTGCAGCTGCCCACGAAGACGACGTCGATCGGCTGCCCGAGGACCGGCTTCCCCGCCTCGACCTGCATGTACTCCAGCGCGCGGCGCAGGGCCTGTCGTTCGCCCTCGTCGCCCACCGAGGCGGGGTCGGGCACGGCGCCGTCGATCGGCACCGCCATCGCCGGGTTGGTGCCGAACGTGATCATCGGGGCCAGGTCGTCGGCCGCCAGCGTCTCCTCCCGGTCGAAGGTCGCCCCGGGATCGGTCGGCAGCTCGCGCCACCGCCGGACGGCCGCCTCCCACGCCGCCGCGGAGGGCGCGAACGGCCGGCCGTGAAGCCAGGCGAACGTCGTGTCGTCGGGCGCGACGAGGCCGGCCCGGGCGCCCGCCTCGATCGACATGTTGCAGAGCGTCATCCGCCCCTCCATCGACAGCGACCGGACGGCGGCGCCCGCGTACTCGAACACGAACCCGGTCCCGCCGTGGACACCCAGCCTCGCGATGATCGCGAGCGCCAGGTCCTTGGCCGACACCCCCGCGCCGATCGAGCCGGACACGCGGATCCGGCAGGTTCGCGGCCGCCGCTGGAGCAGGCACTGGCTGGCCAGCACCATCTCCACCTCGCTGGTGCCGATGCCGAACGCCAGCGCGCCGAACGCCCCGTGCGTGGCCGTGTGGCTGTCGCCACAGACGATGGTCATGCCCGGCTGCGTCAGCCCCAGCTCGGGACCCATGACGTGAACGATCCCCTGCCGCTCGTGGCCGCGGCCGTAGCAGGCGATCCCGAACTCCCGGCAGTTGGCTTCGAGCCGCGAGACCTGGCGGGCCGCCACGGCGTCGGCAATCGGCTCGGCAAGGGGCGTCGTCGGGATGGCATGGTCGGCCGTCGCGACCGTCCGCTCCGGCCGCCGGACGTGCAGGCCCCGCTGCCGCAGCCCCTCGAACGCCTGGGGCGACGTCACCTCGTGAACCAGATGGAGATCGACGTACAGGAGTGCCGGCGCGCCGTCCGGCGTGGAGACGAGGTGGCTCTCCCAGGTCTTGTCGATGAGGGTGCGGGGCATGGCGTCAGCGAATCCCCTCGCAGACGGCCCGCCCCACTTCCGAGGTCGTGGCCGGCCGCCCCGCGGGGTGCAGGTCGGCGGTGACGCGGCCGGAGGCGACGACTCCATCGATGGCCCGCGTGATGGCGGCCGCCTCGCGGCCGAGTCCGAAGCTGTATTCGAGCAGCGCGGCGACCGACCCGATCGCGCCCAGCGGGTTCGCCCTGCCCTGCCCCGCGATGTCGGGCGCCGAGCCGTGTACCGGCTCGTACAGCCCGCGCCGGATCGGCGCGCCCCCGGCCGTGGCATCGATGACCGTTCCAAGCGAGGCCGACGACAGCATGCCGATCGACCCGGCGAGCACGGCTGCCTCGTCGCTGAGGATGTCCCCGAACAGGTTCTCGGTGAGGATGACGTCGAACTGCCTCGGGTTCAGCACCAGCTGCATCGCGCAGTTGTCCACGAACATGTGCCCGAGCGCGACGTCCGGGTAGTCGCGCCCCACCTCGGTCACGACGCGGCGCCACAACTGCGACGCCTCGAGCACGTTCGCCTTGTCCACGCTGGTGACGAGGCCGCGGCGCGCCTGCGCCAGCTCGAAGGCGACGCGGGCCACCCGCTCAATCTCCTCCCGCGTGTAGACCATCGTGTTGACCGCGCGCTCGCCGGCTCCCGATCCCGAGATGCCGCGCGGCATGCCGTAGTAGAGGCCCGAGGTGAGTTCGCGGACGACGAGGAGGTCGGCTCCCTCCACCACCGCGTTCTTGAGGGGCGAGGCCTCGACCAGCGCCGGCCACGTCCGCGAGGGCCGGAGGTTGGCGAAGACGCCGAGGCGCTGGCGGAGGTCGAGCAG
Organism: uncultured Acidobacteriota bacterium; assembly: GCA_963813585.1. Classification (GTDB taxonomy): domain Bacteria; phylum Acidobacteriota; class Vicinamibacteria; order Vicinamibacterales; family Fen-181; genus JARKSS01. The sequence continues at coordinate 2,374,360 of CAWEZL010000001.1, read as the reverse complement.
CCCCCGCTCGGGGCGCCGGGCAGGCGGCAGGTGGTCGTAGCCGGGCAGGCCGACGGCGCCGAGCAGCGTCGCGCCCGCGCGCTGCGCCGCGCGCACCGTGTCCTCGGGCAAGGGCACCCCCGCCGCGGCGATCCCCGCGGCGCCGATCGTGCCGGTCACCATCTCCAGGTCGTGACCGAAGACCGCCGCCGTCCGCGCGAGCACGGCCACCGCTTCGGCGGTCACCTCGGGACCGATGCCGTCGCCCGGCAGGACCAGGACCCCAAGGCGCACGGCTCAGCGTCCCCCCCGCGGCCCCGCCGTCGCACCACGCATCCGGCCGGCGGCAGGCCACGGGAAGACGACGCCGGGGCCGGCGCTGACGGGCGGATCCGCCTCGAGTTCCTGGCCGGCCTCGATCCGCGCGATGCGGGCGATCTCCTCGTCGGTCACCCCCTTCTTCCGGTCCGCGAGCGCGACGAACCGCCGGTAGACCGCGTCGATGCCGGAGGGGTCGAGGGCGAATCCCAGATCCTCGCACCGCTTGCGCAGCGCGTGGCGGCCGCTGTGCTTGCCGAGGACCAGCCGGCTCTCGGGGACGCCGACCGACGTGGGATCGATGATCTCGTAGGTCGTGCGCTCCTTGAGGAGGCCGTCCTGGTGAATGCCCGCCTCGTGGGCGAAGGCGTTGCGGCCGACGATGGCCTTGTTGGGCTGCGGCCCGAAGGCGATCAGGCTGCTCAGCAGCCGGCTGGCCGGGTAGAGGCGCGGCGTCTGGATGCCGGTGACGTACGGCACGCGGTCCGCGCGGACGCGCAGCACCATCACGATCTCCTCGAGGGCGCAGTTGCCGGCGCGCTCGCCGATCCCGTTGATGGTGCACTCCACCTGCCGGGCCCCGGCCTGGACGGCGGCGAGCGAATTGGCGACCGCCAGGCCGAGGTCGTCGTGGCAGTGCACACTGACGGCGGCGGCTCCCCCGACCTCGGTGACGACGCGCGCGACGAGGCGCGCGAACTCGTCCGGAACGCTGTAGCCGACCGTGTCGGGGACGTTGAAGGTCCGGGCCCCCGCGGCCACCACCTCGGCGGCCACGGCGCACAGGTAGTCGGCGTCGCTGCGCGTCGCGTCCTCGGCCGAGAACTCCACGTCGTCCACGTAACGGCGCGCGAGGCGCACCGCCTCGGCCGCCTCGTGGAGCACCTGCTCGCGCGGCTTGCGGAGCTTGTGCTGCAGGTGGATGTCGCTCGTGGCGATGAACACGTGGATCCGCGGGCGGCCGGCCGCCTCGAGGGCGGCGGCGGCACGGGCGATGTCGGCGGCGCAGGCGCGGGCCAGGGCCGCGACGGCGACGCCCGGGACCGACCGGGCCACCTCGCGGACCGCCTCGAAGTCGCCGTCCGAGGCGATCGGGAAGCCCGCCTCGATGACGTCCACGCCGAGGTCGGCGAGGGCGCCCGCCATGCGCACCTTCTCGTGCACGGTCATGCTGCAGCCGGGGGACTGCTCGCCGTCGCGCAGGGTCGTGTCGAAGATCGTGACGCGGTCGGGCATCGGACTCCCTCCATCTGGGCGGACGGAGCGCACTATCGGTCCCGGGCGGGCGATTTGGCAAATTTATAGTTCTGTGGTGATCTATAAGCGTGTAGGCCATGTATAAGCGGCGCTTATACGAGCGCCGCCCCGGGGAGGGGCCATGGAGTGGTATGCGCTGCAGGTGTTCCGGGCCGTGGCGACCGAGCACAGCTTCTCGGCCGCCGCGGCGAAGCTCTATCGCACGCAGCCGGCCGTCTCGCTGGCCGTCCAGCGGCTCGAGGCCGAGCTGGGCGAGCGGCTCATCGACCGGTCCGGCCGGCGGCTGCTGCTGACCGACGCCGGGCAGGTGGTGCTCGACTTCGCGCGCCGGTTCGACAACCTGCGGGCCGCCATGAACACCTCGCTGCAGGAGCTGCGCGACAACACCGCCGGCCGGCTGACGATCGGCGCGAACGAGTCCACGGCGCTCTACCTGCTGCCGCACGTCTCGGCCTACCGGCGGCTGTACCCCCGGGTCGCCGTGGAGGTCCGGCGCAGCCTGTCGAGCAAGGTCCCGTCGCAACTGGTGGACGGCGACCTCGAGCTGGGGGTCGTCAGCTACGACCCGCGCGATCCCCGCGTGTCGTCCACGGTCATCTACAACGACCACCTCGCGTTCGTCGTCTCGCCCCGCCACCGCCTGGCGTCGCGGCGCAGCGTCTCGATCCGGGACCTGGGGATGGAGAACTTCGTGGCGCACAACGTCGTGTCACCCTACCGGGACCTCGTGCTGCGCGCGTTCCAGCGGCACAAGGTGCCGCTCCACATGGACGTCGAGATGCCGACCGTCGAGACGATCCGGAAGCTCGTCCAGGCGAACGAGGGGGTGGCGTTCCTGCCGCACATGTGCGTCGAGCCGGAGATCCAGCGGCGCGCCCTCTGCGAGGTGCGCGTGCGCGAGCTGAAGTTGACGCGGCAGGTGCGCCTGGTCTACCCGACCGGCCGCCGCCTCAGCCACGCGGCGCAAGCCTTCCTCGAGCTCGTGAAGAAGGGCTGACGCCCCCGGGGCCTGCTACTCTGTCTGGGATGAACATCCTCGAGCAGCTGCAGGAGCGGGCGAGGGAGCTGGCGCGGCGCCGGGCCCTTCGCGGCGAGGCCGACGAGGCCGCGGCGGGGCCGGCGCGCGCGGCGCACGGCCGCGAGCCGGAGTGGTGGGGCGTCGTGGACTTCCTGCGCCGCACCGACCAGCACCTGCTGTTCCGGCTCGCGCGCCGCCTGCTCAACTACCTCTGCTGGAGCGGCATCGCCGAGGCGCAGGAGCTGCTGCAGCGCTTCTCCGCCGAGGCGCCGTCGCGCGCGTCCGCCGGCAAGGACAACATCCCGCTGCGGCGGAAGAGCGTCGCCGAGCTGCTTGCCCTGACCGACGCGACCTTCGAGGTCGCCACGGCCCACCTGTCCGAGGGCGAGATCGTCTCGTGCATCGAGCACTGGATCAAGGACGACCGCTCGGGCTTCCTGGTCGAGGCCCTCGAGAACCCGTGCACCTCGCTCGACGACATCGGCGTCGCGCTCGAGCGTCACAACGAGTTCGCGCTCCAGGACGGCGAGCTGTCGCGCGCCGTGCAGACCGGCCTGCGGGTCTCGCTCGCCCGCCGGTTCTTCACCGACGACCTCGACTTCCTCAACACCGCCAAGACCTACATCGGGATCGACGACTTCTACGACCTGGTGCACCACATCATCAGCCCCCCGGGCAGTCACGGGAAGCTGGGGGGCAAGAGCTCGGGGATGCTGCTGGCGTCGCAGATCCTCCGCAAGGTCGAGGACCACCGCGACCTGATCGGCGAGGTCAAGGTCCCCAAGACCTGGTTCATCGCCTCTGACGGCCTGCAGAGCTTCGCCGAGCACAACCAGCTCGAGGACGTCTACAACCGCAAGTACCTCGAGATCGACCAGGTTCGGCGGGAGTACCCGCACATCGTCCAGGTGTTCAAGAACTCGAGCTTCACGCCCGAGATCCTCGCCGGGCTGTCGCGGGCGCTCGACGACCTGGCGGGGCGGCCGCTCATCGTGCGGAGCTCGAGCCTGCTGGAGGACCGGATCGGCGCCTCCTTCTCGGGCAAGTACAAGAGCCTGTTCCTGGCGAACGTGGGCACCGGGGCCGAGCGGCTCGCCGCCCTGACCGACGCGATCGCCGAGGTGTACGCCTCGCTCTTCGCACCCGACCCGATCCAGTACCGCGCCGAGCGGAACCTCCTCGACCTGCACGAGGAGATGGGGATCATGATCCAGGAGGTCGTCGGCTCGCGGATCGGGCCGTACTTCATGCCGGCCTTCGCGGGCGTCGCCTTCAGCCACAACGAGTTCAGGTGGTCCCCCCGGATCCGCCGCGAGGACGGCCTGGTTCGCCTGGTGCCGGGACTCGGCACCGGCGCGGTGGACCGCGTCGGGGACGACTACCCGGTGCTGGTCGCCCCGGGGCAGTCGGGCCTCCGCGTCAACGTGACCACCAACGAGATCCTGCGCTACGCGCCGCGGCGCGCCGACGCCATCAACCTCGAGACGCGCCAGTTCGAGACCGTGCCGATGCTCGACCTGCTGCGCGCCCACGCCGCCGAGTACCCGGCGCTCGGGCAGGTGGTCTCGGTGCTCGACCACGACCGCATGCTGCGGCCCCTGGGCTTCGGATTCGATCCGGCCGAGTCCACGCCGGTGGTCACCTTCGAGGGGCTGATCTCGACCACCCCGTTCCTCCCGCGAATGCGGGCCATCCTGACCGTGCTCCGCGAGAAGCTGGGCGTGCCGGTGGACATCGAGTTCGCGTGCGACGGCCAGGACCTCTACCTGCTGCAGTGCCGGCCGCAGAGCTTCTCGCGCGACTCGTCGCCGGCCGCGATCCCGTCGGTGTCGCCGGACCACCTGCTCTTCGCCGCGAACCGGTACGTCTCCAACGGGCGCGTGCCCGACATCACGCACGTCGTGTACGTCGATCCGGAGGGCTACGACCGGCTGTCGCGGCTCGAGGACCTGCGCGACGTGGGCCGGGCCGTGGGGCGCCTGAACGCCCTGCTGCCCCGCCGGCAGTTCGTCCTCATGGGGCCCGGGCGCTGGGGCAGCCGCGGCGACATCAAGCTCGGCGTCCAGGTCACCTACTCGGACATCAACAACGCGGCGGTCCTGATCGAGATCGCCGCCCGGCGCGGCAGCTACGTTCCCGACCTCTCGTTCGGCACGCACTTCTTCCAGGACCTGGTCGAGGCCGGCATCCGCTACCTGCCGCTCTTCCCCGGCGAGGAGGGGCAGACGCTCAACGACGGCTTGCTGCGCGGCGCCCGCAACGCCCTGCCCGAGCTGCTGCCCGAGTACACGCACGTGGCGGGCGTCGTGCACGTCGTGGACGTCGCCCACGAGACCGGCGGCCTCGTCCTCCGCGTGCTGATGAATGCCGACGAGGATCGCGCGGTCGGGATCTTCGGCCCGCCCGCGTTCGCGCAGGCGTCCGAGCGGCGGCCCGCCGAGCCGCCGCCGGTCACCGACGACCACTGGCGCTGGCGGCTCCGCATGGCCGAACGGATCGCCGAGCAGGTGGACGCGGCGCGCTACACCGTGCGCGGCCTGTACGTCTTCGGCAGCACGAAGAACGCGACCGCCGGGCCCGAGAGCGACATCAACCTGATCGTGCACGTCTCGGACGCCGCGCCGGGACGGAGGGAACTCGAGGCCTGGCTGGACGGGTGGAGCCGCTGCCTGAGCGAGATGAACTACGTGCGCACGGGCCGCCGCACCACGAAGCTGCTCGACGTCCACGTCGTGACCGACGCGGACGTGGCGCGCCAGGCGGGCGCCGCCGCGAAGATCAACGCCGTTCGCGATCCGGCGCGCCCGCTGCGCGTCGGCACCACCAACGACCACGAAGGCGGGACGGTGCCCACCACGAAGAACACGAAGGGTTGAACCACGAAGAACACGAAGGGCACGAAGGTTCAACCACGAAGAACACGAAGATCACAAAGGTTCAACCACGAAGGGTCACGAAGGGGCAAACCACAAAGAACACAAGCACACCAAGGTTGAACCACGGAAGGGCACGATTCACCAAGGGTCACACACGATTCACAGTTACGGCGGCGACGTGGCCGCCGCGTCCCTCGGACCCGTCTTCTCGAATGTCGCCCCGAGGGCTGTCGCGAACTCCCTCACCGTGTTCTCATCCAGCGACGCTGCCAGGAGCATCGGCTGCGTGAACGCGTCGTGCCACTCCAACAGGACTTCACCATCCCGGTAGGCGTGGAAGTGCACGGCCAGTTCGGGCTCCGCACACCGCTCGGCGAGGTCGGCCAGCAGGTCGTTCGGGCTTCCGCCCTCGAAGTACAGCACTGACTCTTCGGGACGCCACGCGCGAACGGCTCTCAAGAGGGCGGGGAAATCCGTCTCCGCCTCGACCTCCAGAAGCCACGGGTGGCGTCCAGCCTGAGCCCCCTCAGTTGGTGGAGTGCGCTGAGGACCCCGGCGATCCATCCCATCTCTCCTCCTCAAGGGAGCGGAGGGAGTCGCAACCCCGGTATCGTTCTTCGTGGTCTTCGTGGTCTTCGTGGTCGTACGTGTTCTGTGTGTTTCTTCGGGTTCTTCGTGGTTTCTTTGTGTCCTTTGTGTCCTTTGTGGTTGGTGTCCTTTGTGTCCTTGGTGGTGCCTGCGTGATCTTCGTGCCCTTCGTGGTCACCGTCGCAGCGTGTGCAGTCGCACGACGCTGCGCGGCAGGTCCAGGGCGACACGGTACTTGCCCAGGAACTTGTGCCCGACGATGCCGCCGATGTCGTAGCCGAGCAGCGCGCTCGGCATCTTCAGGTTGAGGACGACCACCGGCGTGTTGCGGTACTCGATCTCGTCGAAGTCGAGGTTCACGCCCGGCAGCAGGTAGGCCTCGGGGTCCCACCCCGACGCGCCGTGCACCCGCAGGCCGATCCGCTGGCGCTCGATCGGGCGGAACAGCCCCCGCGCGGTCGTGGTGTTGAGCGAGATCACCTCCCCGCCCGTGTCCACGATGAAGCTCTTGGGCTGGCCGTTCACCTCGCCGCGCACCGTGGCCAGGCGGTGCATGCGCAGCGGCAGCTCGAAGTCGGCCTCCTCGTCCGGCAGCGCCTCGCTCAGCACCAGCCTGCGGGTGCCGTAGTCCACCACGGCCGAGAGGCCGAAGGCGAGCGGCGAGAAGCTCTCCACGTCGTCGCTCGGGATGTCGCGCAGCGCGGGGCTCTTGATCAGGACCGGGACGTTGCGCAACCTCAACGTCCCGACCTCGAAGGTCTCGAGCACGCCGAGCTGCAGGCCCCGCAGGCCGAACTGCCCCACGCCGGCGCTGATCGTGTAACTGAGGGGCCGCACGCCGAGCCGCCGCGCGACGCCCACCGAGAGGACGGTCTGCTCGGCCCCGGTGTCGACGGCGAAGTCCATGCGCGAGCCGTTGGCCCTGGCCTGGACGATGACCTTGTCGTCCACCAGCCGGAACGGCAGCAGGTGCGTGAGACCCGGAGCCGACACCTGCTGGTACGGCGTGCGGCTGTGGAACGACCGCAGGAAGTGCACCTGCCCCATCGTCCAGTGCGACCGGCCGGCGCGCTCGCGGGGCGGCAGCATCTCGATGAACCGGGTGAAGGCGTCGGCGGCGCCCGCGTACTCGTGGCGGCGCTCGAGGATCTGGCCGAGAGCATGCCACGCGTCGGCGGACGGGGCCGCCGCGAGCGACGCCTCCGCCGCCCGCTGCGCCTCGTCCAGCCGGCTGCGCGAGGCCAGGGCCCTGGCCAGGCCGGCGAGCGACGCCGCGTGGCCCCGCTCGATCACCTGCACCTCGCGGTAGGCCGCCTCCGACTCGTCGAAGAGCCCCGACGCCCACAACGCGTCGCCCGACAGCGTCAGGGCCGCGGGGTCGCCCGGCCGCGCGGCGCGCAGCGCCGCGGCGTGCGCGGACGCGACCTCGAACTCGCCGATCCGCAGCGCCCCGCGGATCGCCCCCGCGCGCGCGCGGTCCCGCAGCGCGGCGTCGTCAACCGCCGCGGCCTGCAGGTACACCCGCATGGCCGCGCGGTACTCCGACTGCTGGAAGAGGACGTCGGCCACGCCGAGCTGCGCGGCCGCGGTGGAGGACGACGGGCGCTCACGCGCCGCCAGCGTCAGCGACAGGCCGGCGACGACGAGACAGAGGGCGATGCTGGAGCGCAGCCGGTGAGGCATCAGGAACTCCGATTCGCTGCCAGGTGTCCGATTCGCAACCGGGTGTCCGATCCCCTACCGGGTATACGCCTGGATCGGGAGGCCGTCGTACATCTCGTCGATGCGGAGGACCTGATTCTCGCGGTCGTAGGTGGCCAGCTCGTAGTCCTCGCTCATGATGAGCGCCTTGATCGGCTTGGTCGGGCACACCTCCGCGCACAACCCGCAGAAGCAGCACCGCGAGAGGTTGAAGTCGAAGTAGTCGAGGGCCTTCAGCTTCTGACCCGGCTCGCGGTGGCCGCCGAGCGAGATCAGGTCGTCCGGGCAGGCCTTGGCGCACTGGTCGCAGACGATGCAGGTCTGCGCGCCGGTGCCGGGCTCGAGCTGCAGCCGCAGCACGCCGCGGAAGCGCGGCGCGGTCGGCCGCCGCTCCTTCGGGTACTGGAACGTGAAGGCCGGCTGGGGAGTGTAGGTGAGCGTCAGCCAGAGCCCCTTCAGGAGGTCGACGAGCAGGAACTTCCTCAGCAGGTTCGGCATGGCTACCCTTCCACCAGCACGGGCTCGGTCTCGCCCACCTTGATGACACGCTGCCGGCGCAGCACCGTCCCCTCCTTCATGATCTTGTCCTGCAGCCGCATCAGGCCGTACAACAGCGCCTCCGGCCGCGGCGGACAGCCCGAGACGTAGACGTCCACCGGGACGACCTTGTCCACCCCCTGCAGCACGCTGTAGGTGGGGAACGGCCCTCCCGCGTTCGAGCAGCTGCCCATCGAGATCACCCACTTCGGCTCGGGCATCTGGTCGTAGAGCCGCCGCAGGACCGGCGCCATCTTCTTGGTGACCGTGCCCGCCACGATCATCAGGTCAGCCTGGCGCGGCGAGGCGCGGAACACCTCCGACGCCGAACCGGGCGATGTCGAAGCGGGGGTCGCCCGCCGCCATCATCTCGATCGCGCAGCAGGCCAGGCCGAACCCCATCGGCCAGAGCGACGACTTCCGCGCCCAGTTGAGCACGGTGTCCAGGTTGGTCGTGATGACGTTGTCGCCGAACCGGTGGTCGATCAGACCCATGAGTGCCTCACTGGCCGGGATCGGAGATCCGCGACTCCTGATCCCTGATCCCTATTTCTGAAAGTGCTCCGCGTTGACCTGGATGAAGTGCTGCCACTTCTCCGGCACCTCGTCGAGGGCGAAGATCGCCTCGACGGGGCACGCCGGCACGCACGCGCCACAGTCGATGCACTCGTCCGGGTGGATGTAGAGCAGCTCCGCCGTCGCGAAGTCCCCCTCGTCCTTCCTCGGGTGGATGCAGTCGACCGGGCAGACGTCCACGCACGCCGTGTCCTTCGTCCCGATGCAAGGCTCGCAAATCACGTACGCCATCCAAGCCCTCCTAGGCGACGCCCAGCGCGACCGCCGACAGGTACCCCAGGCGCATCGACAGGTGCCTGGCCAGCTCCCACGCCCCGCGGTTGTGCACGCCGAGAATCGGCCGGTCGTCGGGTCCGTGACCGAAGACCCCCACCCGGGCCACCTCGCGGCCCGTGTAGTCGCGCACCGGGGCGCACGTGCAATACAGGCGCTGGCCCCCGTCCATCGGCTCCGCGCCGCCGAACCGGCGCGCGAGCCCCTCGCTGCCGCCGACGTCGCGCGCGTCCTGCAGCTTCAGGCACGTCAACCGCCGGCCCGTCTGCGCCTTGTCGTAGAAATACAGCGAGCAGTGCGCCGGCATCTCGTGGCCGTACACCGTCCGCATCGCCGTCTCGCCCCCTTCGCCGGGGCTCCAGATGTAGGTGACCTCGCCCGAGCCGGGCACCGCGAGGAACACCCGCTGCCCCGACTGCGCCGCGTAGTCGCGCAGGAGCGCGTACGCGTGCAGCCGCAGCTCCGAGCGCCCGAGCGCCCGGAAACCGAGGTCGAGCAGCCGCGTGCCGAGACTGTAGCGCTGCGTCTCCTCGTCCTGCCGGACGTAGGCGCGCCGCCGCAAGACCGCCAGCAGCCGGTGCACCGTCGGGCGCGGCAGCTTCAACCGGCGCGCCAGCTCGGATAGACTCAGGCCTTCCGGCGCGTGGCTCAGGGCCTCGCAGACCTCGAACGCCTTGTCGATGGAGGTCAGCCCCGGGGCGCCCTCTCCGCCGTTGCCAGATCGCCGTTGCGATTCCATCATGTGGAATGCAGTTTCGTTTCTCAAACAGTACCTGCCCGGTCCCGGCGATGTCAAGAACGGTAATCCGGGGCCTGGCGGTGGCGGTCGTGGCGGCCGGGGTCGCCTGGACTGCTCCCGCCGGCGTCGCCCGACAGTCGGCCATCGACGAGCGGCACGTGCCGGGAACCTGGTCCGAGGCACACCGGCGGCTGTTCACGCCGTTTGGCGCCCCGTCCGGCGCTTACCTCGTCAAGGTCGTGCCGTCCCCGATGAGCGGCGCCCGGCGCGAGGTGATGGGGGCGCTGGGCGTGGCCGAGCCTTCGGGAGAGGTGAAGGGGGGGCCGTGGTCGGTCAAGCGCCTGGAGGTCGCGGAGGCATTCGGCGCGAGCGGGCCCTACGAGCCGACCCGCCTCGCGCGCCTCTTCAACGGCAAGCGGGCCGAGGTGTGCCGCGGCCCGGTCGTGCGGGACGGGCGCACCGTCGCCTCCGTCACGCTAATCTCGCCCTACCCCGACGCGACGCTGTCCCGCCTCGAACCCGGGACGCTCGTCATCGTGCTCCGCTTATAATCGAGCGACACGTCTCATCGCCCCGGCGGGCCGCGCCGCCGGCTGACACGCCCCGAGGAGGACCGTGCGCCCCTGTCTCTTGGTGCTGGTCGTCGCGCTCTCTCCCGGTTTCGTCTCGGCCGCCGGCGCGCAGGGCCTGCCGCAGGCACCCGTCACCTGGCTGGATGGCCGGGTCGTCGTGTCGGGCAGGGTATCCGCCTCGACGGCGTCGGGAGGCACCGACACCTCGTTCAACGCCATCGACTACGGCCAGGACACGATGCGGCTGGTGGAGGTCGCGCTGGCCCCGTCGGTGGCGCTGCATCCGGCGGCGTTCGTGGCCGCGGACCTCCGCGCGGCCGGCGGCCTCGGCGGCTCCGACTGGTACTTCCGGCCCTCGACCCTGGTGCTCGGGGTGCGGCCGCTCCCCGGGCGTCCCCTCACCGTGACGGCGGGGCTGCTGCAGGCGCCCTTCGGCGGCGCCTCCCGCGGGTATGGGCGCGAGAACCTGCTGGTGGGCCTGCCCCTGATTTACCAGTACCCCTCTTCCCTGCCCTCCTCGGGCGTCTCCCGTCCCCGCTCCGTGACGGGCGGCGACTCGTACCGCGCCGGGACAGCGGGCCCGTACGGCTACGCCGCTCCCGGGCTGCCGATCGTGGACACCCGGGGCTGGAGCGCCGGCGTCCGGGTGGACGCGGGCGGAGACCGGGCGCGCGTGGCGGCGGCGGTCACGCGGGGCACCCTCTCCCACCCGCTCAGCCGCGACGGCTCGCCCGGCTGGCAGGCGGCGGGCCGGGCCGCCGGTCAGCCGCTGCTCGGCCTGGTCGTGGGCGTCTCGGCCGCGCGCGGGCGATACGCGAGGGCCCCGGCGTCGGGTTCGGCCCTGATGGAAACCGCATTCGGCGCGGACGCCGAGTTCTCGCGCGGCTACTGGCTGGTGCGCGGCGAGGTGGTGCACAGCCGCCGCGACGCGGTGTGGTACGGCGCCGTGGAACCGCTGGGCCTGACGGGCGTGGACGCCGAGGCGCGCTACCGGGTGGCCCCGGGACTGTACCTTGCCGCTCGCGCCGGGCATCTGTGGTTCGGCGGGGCCGGCAGGGCCGCTTCCTGGGACGCCGACGTGGGCCGGGTGGAGGCGGGCCTGGGGTGGTCACCCTCTCGCCCCGTGCTCCTCAAGGTCGCCTATCAGTACAACCGCCGCCCGGAGGCGCCTGGGCGGCGCGCGCTCCACCGGGCCGGGCTCCAGGCGCTGGTGTGGTTCTGATGCGAGCCCTTTTGCTGGCTGGCCTCGTCGCGGTCGCCGCCGGCTCCGCCCTCGCGGGGCAGGCGGCCACCGGCTCGCTCCAGGGGAGCGTGGCCATCCAGTCGCCGCTGGTCGCGCCGGCCGCCGACGGCCAGCCCGCCGCGCGCCCGCGTGAGCACCGCCAGGCGGTCGTCTTCCTCGAGACGCCACCCTACCGGGTGGACGGGCTGACCGAGGGCCGCGTGGTGATGCGCCAGCGCGGTACCACCTTCGAGCCGCACCTGCTCGCGGTGACCGTCGGCACGACCGTCGACTTCCCGAACGACGACCGGACGTTCCACAACGTCTTCTCGCTCTCCAGGCCGCGGCGGTTCGACCTCGGGCGCTACGCCGCGGGCCGCTCGAAGGAGGTGCGCTTCGAGCGCCCCGGCCTCGTGCGCGTCTTCTGCGACATCCACTCGCACATGAACGCGTTCATCCTCGTCTTCGACCACCGGTTCTTCGCGATGACCGACGAGCGGGGACGCTACCGCATCGATCGGGTGCCGCCGGGCACCTACCGCGTGACCGCGTGGTACGAGGGGGTGGACCAACAGACCGGGGAGGTCACGGTCGCCCCGGGGGCCGCGGCCGAACTCGAACTTCGTCCTGCACTGATGGCCTCGAGGGCAATGCTCGGATCGCTGACGAACCGGATCTTCCTGGCCTCGGCCGCTGCTGGCGGTGCTCTCGACCGCGGCCGCCGTCCTGGTCGTCAGCCGGATGGTGACCCGCGAGGCCGAGGCGGAGCTGCAGCGCGGCCTCGACGAGGCGGCGGCCCTGGTCGGCGAGTGGCAGTCGACGCTCTCGGAGAACTTCCAGCTCGCGGCCCGCCTGATCGCCGAGGCGCCCCCGCTGAAGGCGGCGGTGGACACGAAGGACGCGGCCACCGTGGCGCCGCTCGCGCGCGACTACCACCGCCGCATCCAGTCGGCGGTCTTCATCGTGACCGACCCGGACGGCCGCGTGCTCGCGCAGGAGGGTGGAGGCATCCGCGCCGCCGACCTGGAGCGTCTCCCGGCCGCCGAGGCGGCCGGCGGGCGCGAGGTCGTCAGCTACTGGGCGCACCCCGACGGGCGTGCTGCAGCTGGTCACGGTGCCGGTCGCGGCACCGCCGCAGGTCATCGGCACGTTGAGCGTCGGGTTCCTCTTCGACCGCCTCCGCGCCGACCAGGTACGCCGGCTGACGGAAAGCGAAGTGGCCTTCGTCGTGGACGGAGAAGTCCGCGCCAGCACGCTGCCCGCGTCCTCGCACCGCGCGCTGGCCGGCGTGCTGGGCGCGACAGGCCCCTCGCGCCTCACGATCGCCGGGGAGGAGTTCGTCGCGCTCGTCCGGCCGCTGGTCGCCCCGGCCACGTCCGGGGCGGCGGCCGTCATCCTGCAGTCGCGCACCGAGCGCCTGCGCTTCCTGCGCGAGATCCGCGCGACCCTCGGCATCACCGCCCTGCTGGCCGTCCTCGCGGCCGTGGCCCTGAGCTACCTGGTGGCGCGCACGATCACCCGCCCGCTCGCCGCGATCACCGGCGGCATGCGGGAGATGGCGGCCACCGGTGACCTCACCCGGAAGATCGTGCTGCCGGCCGGGCGGCTGGGACGACGAGGACGCGCGGCTGCTGGCCGGCACGTTCAACACCCTGACCGACTCGATCGCGCGGTTCCAGCGCGAGGCGGCGCAGCGCGAGCGGCTCGTCGTCGCTCGGCCGGCTGTCGACGGTGATCGCGCACGAGATCCGCAACCCGCTGATGATCATCAAGGCGGCGCTGCGCCCGCTTGCGGCGCGAGCGCGGCGGACGCCGGCGCAGGTGCGCGAGGCGGCGCGCGACATCGAGCGAGGAGGTCGCGCGGCTCAACCGCATCGTCAACGAGGTGCTCGACTTCGCTCGGCCGATCCGCTTCGAGCTGCGCGCGAGGCGGACCTGGCCGGCGCTGTGCCGGCAGGCGGTCGCCGCGGCCGCGGCCGCCGAGGGCGCCTACCCGGTGGCCCTGCGCCTGCTCGGCCGACCCGGCAGCCCCTCGTCACCGACGCCGAGCGGCTGCGCGGCGTGCTCGTCAACCTCCTCACCAACGCCCGGCAGGCCGTCGCGCGCCGCGGCGACGCCGCCGGGCCGCGCGCGAGCCGCGAGTCGAGCTCGCGCTCGGCGTCGCCGGACCGGGCGCGCCGTGGCGATCGAGGTCCGCGACCGCGGCCGCGGGCATCGCGGCCGAACAACTGGCGCGCGTCTTCGAGCCGTTCTTCACGACCACGCCGCGGCGGCACCGGTCTGGGCCTGGCGATCGCCGGAACGTCGTCGACGGGCTGGGCGGCACCATCGCCATCGCCAGCGTCGAGGGCGGCGGGACGACGGTCCGCATCGAGCTGCCGGCGGCGGGGCGCCCCGGCGCCTTCGACCCGGGCACGGGATCGGCAGGGGGGTGACGCATGACGGCAGCCGCGCGCGGTTCGATCCTGCTGGTGGACGACGAGGAGAAGATCCTGAAGGCGCTCGCCCGGGCGCTCAGGCGACGAGGGCCACGAGGTGGTCGAGACCACGCCGCCCGCGCGAGGCGCAGCGCCTGCTCGGCGAGCGGTCCTTCGACGTGCTCGTGGTCGACAACGTGATGCCCGACCTCACGGGCCTCGAGCTGATCCGCGCGCTCGTCGAGGCCACGCCGGAGGCCGAGCGGCCCGCAGGTGCTGCTGATGACGGCGCACGCCACCGTCGAGAGCGCGATCGAGGCGATGAAGCTCGGCGCGCTCGACTACCTGCAGAAGCCGTTCGAGATCGACGAGCTGCTGGTGACGGTCGCGCGCGCCTCGAGCTGCAGCGGCTGCGCGGCCAGAACCGCTACCTGATGAGCGAGCGCGACGAGGAGTTCAACCACTACGGGATCGTCGGGCGCAGCGTGGCGGTCCAGGAGGTGATCAGGACGCTCGAGCTGGTGGCCGAGTCGAAGAGCACGGTGCTCATCACCGGCGAGACCGGCACGGGCAAGGAGATGGTCGCGCGCGCCATCCACTCCCGGAGCGCGCAGCGCCACGATGCCGCTCATCAAGGTGAACTGCGCCGCCATCCCCGAGACGCTCCTCGAGTCGGAGCTGTTCGGGCACGTGCGCGGCGCCTTCACCGGCGCGACCGCGAACAAGCGCGGCAAGTTCGCGCTGGCCGACGGCGGCACGATCTTCCTCGACGAGATCGGCGACGATGAGCCCCGGCGCTGCAGGCCAAGCTGCTGCGGGTGCTGCAGGACCGCGAGTTCGAGCCGCTCGGCGCCGAGCGCACCCAGCGCGTGGACGTGCGCGTGATCGCCGCGACCAACCGCGACCTGCGGCAGCATGGTCGCCGACGGGACGTTCCGCGAGGACCTCTACTACCGGCTGCAACGTCGATCCCGATCGAGATGCCGCCGCTGCGCGAGCGGCGCGACGACATCCCGCTGCTCGTCGAGCACTTCCTGCGCAAGCACCAGAAGCAGGCGGGCAAGCGCCTCGAGGGGCTCGGCGCCGGACGTCCTGCCCGCGCTCGCGGATTACGACGTGGCCCGGCAACGTGCGCGAGCTGGAGAACGCGATCGAGCGCGCCGTCGTGCTGTCCACGACCCCGCCTGATCACCGCGCGGCCGAGATCGCGGTCATCGGCGGCCCGAAGCCGCCGCTCGGCGCTGCCCTCGATGCGCCTGCACGCAGAACGTCGAGTGGACCGAGCGCGAAACCCTCCGCGGCGCGCTCGAAGCGGCGCGCGGCGTCAAGAAGGACGCCGCCGAGCTGATGGGGATCAGCCAGCGGGCCCTCAGCTACTACCTCGCCAAGTACCCCAATCAGTAGCGCCGGCCTTGGTGCCGGCCCGGCCCTTTCGCCCCCCGTAACGCCCTTACGCGCGGCGTAAGCACGTCGCGTCCCCCTGGTGCCCGGTGCCTCGCCTTTGCTCACGATCCTGCACGGCCTCCCCCCGGCACCGAGCTTGCGACAGGGCCTGTCATGCGTTTCCTGCTTTTCGTCACTGCCTGCCTCGTCGCGTTCACCTCGGGGCCCGACGGCTCGGCGGCTCCGCCGACGGTGCGCCAGTTCGAGGTCGTCGCCGAGCGCTTCGCCTTCACCCCCGAGCGCCTCGAGGTGAACCAGGGCGACCGGGTGCGCGTGACGGTGCGCTCCACCGACGGCACCCACGGCTGGGCGATCGAGGCGCTCGACGTGGACGCGCTGGCCCGGAAGGGCGGGCGCCCCGAGACGGTGGAGTTCGTCGCCGATCGCGCCGGCTCGTTCGAGATCACGTGCTCGGAGTACTGCGGGCGCGGCCACAAGCGGATGAAGGGGGTTCTGGTCGTGAACCCGTGAGTCGAGGGCCTCGACCGGCGGCAGGTGGCAGGCTTCGCGCGCCACCTGCTATGATCGAGGCTCAGCTCGAGCCATGCCCACGTCGACTGAACGTCCCCTGGTGTTCGTCCGGCGCCCGCAGCCCAAGCCGCCCTGGCTCAAGGTGAAGGCGCCCGGCTCCCCCAATTACCTCAGGCTGAAGCGGTTGATGGGCGACCTCGCCCTCAACACGGTCTGCGAGGAAGCGCACTGCCCGAACATCGGCGAGTGCTGGCACCACGGCACCGCCACGTTCATGATCCTGGGCGACGTCTGCACCCGCAACTGCCCCTACTGCGCCGTCGCCCACGGGAAGCCGGCCACGCTGGACACCGCCGAGCCCGGGCGGGTGGGCGACGCCGCCGAGCAGATGCGCCTGCGCTACGTGGTGCTGACCTCGGTGGATCGCGACGACCTCCCCGACGGCGGCGCCTCCATCTTCGCCGAGACGATCCGGCAGATCCGGCGGCGGTTGCCCGAGTGCCGCATCGAGGTGCTGATCCCCGACTTCCAGGGCAAGGAAGCGCCCCTCCAGGCGGTGCTCGACGCCGGCCCCGACATCCTGAACCACAACACCGAGACGGTGCCGCGGCTCTACCGCAAGGCGAGGCCGGGCGGCCGCTACGAGCGCGCGCTCGACCTGCTCGACCGCGCGCGCCGCTACGCCCCCCGCATCCCGACGAAGTCCGGGCTGATGGTGGGGCTCGGCGAGGAGTGGGACGAGGTGATCGCGACGCTGGCCGACCTGCACGCCGTCGGCTGCGGCATCCTGACGATTGGCCAGTACCTGAGCCCCTCGTCCGCGCACCTCCCGGTCGCGCGCTACTACCACCCCGAGGAATTCGACATGCTGAAGACGACGGCCCTGAGCATGGGGTTCGGGCACGTCGAGTCGGGGCCCCTCGTGCGCTCGTCGTACCACGCCCACGAGCAGGCCGATTCCTACGACCGCGCGGCCGACACCGCGCGGTGAAGGAAAGCAGGAGCGATCGATGGCGAAGGAAGTGATGGACCCGGTCAGTGAGTTGTCGGCGGAGGGGCGTGTCGGGCTGCTGCGCACGATGCTTCTCGGCCGCCGCTTCGAGGAGCGCTGCGCGGAGATGTACGCGCTGCAGAAGATCGGCGGCTTCTGCCACCTGGGGATCGGGCAGGAGGCCGCGTCGGTCGGTGCGATCTCGACCCTGCAGCCGGAGGACTACATCTTCGCGTCCTACCGCGACCACGTGCACGCGCTGGCCAAGGGCAGCGACCCGGGCCGCCTCATGGCGGAGCTGTTCGGGCGCGAGACGGGAGTGTCGCGCGGGAAGGGCGGCTCGATGCACCTGTTCGACGCCGAGCGCCACATGCTCGGCGGCCACGCGATCGTCGGCGGCCACGTGCCGCTCGCGACCGGCGTCGCCTTCGCGATGAAGTACCAGCAGAAGCCGCAGGTGGTGCTCTGCTTCTTCGGCGAGGCGGCGGTGAACATCGGCGCCTTCCACGAGTCGCTCAACATGGCCGCCCTCTGGAAGCTCCCCTGCATCTACATCGTCGAGAACAACCGGTACGGGATGGGGACGGCGATCGAGCGCGCCTCGGCGATCTACGACGTGGCGCAGCGGGCGTGCGCGTACGACATGGCGAGCGAGGCGGTGGACGGGATGGACGTGATGGCCGTGCGCGAGGTGGTCGGGCGCGCGGTGGACCTCGCGCGGCGCGAGAGCCTGCCGACCCTGATCGAGGCGCGGTGCTACCGCTTCATGGGCCACTCGATGTCCGACCCGGTCCACGGCCACTACCGGACGAAGGAAGAGGTCGAGGGGCAGAAGCTGAAAGACCCGGTCCGGGGGTACTTCGAGGTCCTCGGGCAGGCGGGCCTGCTCGACCAGGCCGGGTTCGAGCAGATGGACGGCGAGGTCAGGGCCATCGTCGACGCCGCCGTGGAGTTCGCCGACAACAGCCCGGAGCCGCCGGCGGAGGCGTTGTTCGAGGACGTCTACGCGCAGCCCTACGGCCCCTACACGCGCAGCCGCTGACGACCGGGCGGCGAGCGGCCGCCCCGACGGGACGACTATGGCTCTGATGACTTACCGGGATGCGTTGAACCAGGCGCTGCGCGAGGAGATGCACCACGACCCGCGCGTCTTCCTCATGGGCGAGGAGGTCGGCGTCTACCAGGGCGCCTACAAGGTGAGCCGCGGCCTGCTCCAGGAGTTCGGCGAGCGCCGCGTGATCGACACGCCGATCACCGAGGAAGCGTTCACCGGGGCGGGCGTCGGCGCGGCGATGGTCGGCCTCAGGCCCGTGATCGAGATGATGACGTGGAACTTCTCGATCCTCGCCATGGACCAGATCATCAACAGCGCCGCGAAGATGCTCTACATGTCGGGGGGGCAGTTCGCCATCCCGATGGTGATCCGCGGGCCGGGGGGCGCTGCGCACCAGCTGGCCGCGCAGCACTCGCAGTCGCTCGAGAGCTGGTTCGCCCACGTGCCCGGCCTCAAGGTGGTGGCCCCCTCGACGCCATACGACGCCAAGGGACTGCTCAAGAGCGCCATCCGCGACGACGACCCGGTGATCTTCTTCGAGGGCGAGACCCTCTACGGGTCGAAGGGCGAGGTCCCCGAGGGCGAGTACACGATTCCGCTCGGCGTGTCGGACGTGAAGCGCGAGGGGTCCGACGTGACGATCATCGCCTGGTCGAAGATGGTCAGCGTCGCGCTGAAGGCCGCCGCCGCGCTCGAGGCGGACGGGGTGTCGTGCGAGGTGATCGACCCGCGCACCCTGCGGCCGCTCGACGTCGACCCGCTGCTGGCGTCGGTCCGGAAGACGAACCGCTGCGTGATCGTCGAGGAGGGGTGGGAGTACGCCGGCATCGGCGCGCAGCTCGCCTACCTGATCCACCGCGAGGTGTTCGACCAGCTCGACGCCCCGGTGACGCGCGTGACGGGCGCGGACGTCCCGATGCCCTACGCGAAGAACCTCGAGCACCTGGCGATGCCGCAGTCGGGGAAGGTGATCGAGGCGGTCCGCCAGGTGCTCTACCTCGACTGAAACCGTGCAGGCAAGGCGCTAGAGGCCGCCAGCCGCGACAAGGGAGCGTGTTATGGCTTCGCGCGTGGTCATGCCCAAGCTGAGCGACACGATGGAGGAAGGCAAGATCCTCCGGTGGCTCAAGAAGGAAGGCGACAAGATCGAGACGGGCCAGACGCTCGCCGAGGTCGAGACCGACAAGGCCACGGTCGAAATGGAGGCCTACACCAACGGCACCCTCCGGAAGCTGATCGCCAAGGAAGGGGACACCATCCCGGTCGGCGCGATGATCGCCGTCATCGGCTCGCCCGACGAGGACATCTCGGCGCTGGTGGAAGGTGGGCCGGCAGGGACGCCCGCCCCCGCCGAGAAGCCCGCCCGGCCTGGGCCCGCCGCACCCGCCGCACCCGCCGCGCGCCCGGCGCCGGCCGCGGCACGGCGCCCCGCGCCGGCGCCCGCCCCGGCCGAGAAGCCCGCGCCCGCGCCCGCGGCCGTCCCCACCGGGGCGCCCGAGGAAGGTCGCGGGCTGCGAGCCTCCCCGCTGGCGCTCCGGATGGCCGCCGACGCCGGCATCGACGTCGGGACGCTGCAGGGGACCGGCCCCCAGGGGCGGATCATCAAGCGCGACATCGAGGCCGCCCTCGAGCAGACGAAGGCGCCCGTCGCGGCGCCCGCCGCCCCCGCGCAGCCCGTGGGCGAGGTGCAGGAGATCGAGCTGTCGTCGATGCGGCGGACCATCGCCAAGCGGCTCGTCCAGAGCAAGGCGCCGGTCCCCCACTTCTACCTGACGGTGGACGTGCGGATGGAGCGGGCGTGGGAGGCGTACCAGGCGCTCCGCGCCGAGAACTACCCGGTCTCGCTGAACGACGTGGTCGTCAAGGCCACGGCGAGCGCCCTGCGGCGCCACCCCGAGATCAACGCCTCGTTTGCCGGCGACCGCGTCAGGCAGTTCACGCGCGTGCACATCGGCATGGCGGTCGCGCTCGAGGACGGCCTGATCACCCCGGTCATCCGCGACGCCGACACCAAGTCGCTGCTCGACATCGCGCAGGAGGCGCGCGAGCTGGCCGAGCGCGCCCGGGCGCGCCGCCTGCAGCCGCACGAGTACACGGGCGGCACCTTCTCGATCTCGAACCTCGGCATGATGGGGATCGAGGAGTTCTCGGCGATCATCAACCCGCCCGAAGCCGCCATCCTCGCGGTCGGCGCCGTCCGTGAGGTGCCGGTGGCCGAGGGGGGGCTGGTGAAGATCGGCCGCCGCATGAAGCTGACGCTGTCGGTCGACCACCGCGTGGCCGACGGCGCGCAGGGCGCCCGCTTCCTGCAGACGCTCACGCGCATGATGGAGAACCCGTTGCTGATCGGGTAGTTTGACGATCGAACACCCGCTTCCACTCCTTCGCCAGCAGATCATCACGTGCGCGCGCTGCCCGCGGCTGCGGGCGCACTGCGAGCGCGTGGCGCGGGAGAAGAAGCGGGCGTACCGCGACGAGACGTACTGGGGGCGGCCGGTCCCGGGGTTCGGCGACCCGGACGCCCGCCTCCTCGTCGTCGGCCTCGCCCCCGGGGCGCACGGCGCCAACCGCACCGGCCGGCTGTTCACCGGCGACAGCTCGGGCGACTTCCTCATGCGGGCCCTGCACCGGGCCGGCTTCGCGAGCCTCCCCACGTCCGCGCACGCGGACGACGGCCTGCGCCTGACCGGCGCCTTCATCACCGCCGCCGCGCGGTGCGCGCCCCCCGACAACAAGCCGCTGCCCGCCGAGCTCCAGGCCTGCTTTCCGTGGCTGCGCGAGGAGGCAGCCGCGCTGCCCCGGGTCCGCGCCATCGTCGCCCTCGGCCGGGTTGCCTTCGACGCCGTCCTCCGCCTCCTTCGCGGAGGCGGGCTCTCCCCGGTCAGCCGCCCCCTGTTCGGGCACGGAGCCCTCTGCCGTTTCCTTTCCGCCGCCCGGGATCAGCCGTCGGAGCCGGGCTTCAGCCCCGCCCGACACGTGACGGTGATCGCCTCGTACCACCCCAGCCGGCAGAACACCAACACCGGCCGCCTGACCGAGGCGATGTTCGACGAGGTGTTCGGCGCCGCGCGGGGACTCATCGACCTCTAGCGGCGGGCGGCCCTGGTGAACTAGAATTCCCTGCCCTCCCGAGACCCGCCATCATGGACATGATTTACCTCGACAACGCGGCGACCTCGTTCCCGAAGCCCGAGGAGACCTACATCTTCATGGACCGGTTCTACCGGACCCACGGCGTGAACCCCGGCCGCTCGGGATTCGACCTGTGCATGGAGACCGGGCACATGGTGGACGAGACCCGGGCGCTGCTCACCCGCTTCTTCAACGGCACCGACCCGAACCGCCTGGTCTTCGGCTACAACTCGACCGACACCCTGAACCTCGCCCTGTTCGGCCTGCTCGCGCCCGGCGACCACGCCATCACGACGACCATCGAGCACAACGCGGTGCTGCGCCCGCTGCACCACGTCGCCACGCACGGCGGCGTTGCCGTGGACCACGTGCCGTTCGACGGCCGGGGCTTCGTGGACCCCGCCGAGATCGCCCGCCGCATCCGTCCCAACACGAAGGTCGTGGCCGTCAACCACGCGTCGAACGTGATCGGCACCGTCCAGCCGGTGGCCGAGATCGGCCGCCTGTGCCGCGAGCGCGGCGTGACCCTGGTGGTGGACGCCTCGCAGACCGCCGGGAAGATCCCGATCGACGTGCAGGCGATGCACATCGACGTCCTCTGCTTCACCGGGCACAAGTCGCTGATGGGCCCGATGGGCATTGGCGGGATGTACGTGCAGGAGCACGTCGAGATCCGCCACACCCGGGCCGGCGGCACGGGCGTGCGCTCGGCCCACCGCGCGCACCTCGACGAGTACCCGTGGCGCATGGAGTACGGGACGCCGAACGTCCCGGGCATCGCGGGCCTGAACGCGGGCGTGAAGTGGATCGAGCGCCAGGGGCTCGAGTCGATCGACGCCCACGAGATGCGCCTGGCGCGGAAGCTGGTGGAGGGGCTTCGCGAGATCCCCGGCGTGACGCTCTACTGCCAGGACGACCTCGAGGGGCACATCGCGGTCGTGCTGTTCAACGTGGAGGGACTCGAGGCGGGCAACACCGGCACGATCCTCGACGTGGATCACGACATCGCGTGTCGCACGGGGCTGCACTGCGCCCCGATGGTGCACGAGCAGCTGGGCACCGCCGCCATCCATGGCGGAGTCCGCCTCGGCATCGGTCCGTTCAACACCGACGAGCACATCGCCGCGGCGATCGCGGGCGTGAAGCAGATCGCCGCCAGCCGCATGCGTCAGGTGGCGCAGCCCTTCAGGGCTGCTCGACACGAGCACGGCTAAGGCCCTGCTCGACCTGCATTCCTCTCCGCGACGACTCCCGCCGCCACGTCCGGCCGGTCGGTGATGATCCCGTCCACGCCCCACTCCAGCAGGCGCCGGATCCGATCGGGCTCGTCCACCACCCACACCTGCACCGCCACGCCGGAGCGGTGCGCGGCCCGGACGAATCGCGGGCTCACGATCCGGTGCGCCGCGCGCCGCTCGGGCACCTGCAGGGCCCTGTACGGCACGCCGTTCGACGGCCAGCCCACCCACGACCGGTAGAGGGCCATCCGCACCTCCCGCCCGGCCGCCCCGGTGGGCACGGCGGGCGCGATCCTCCGCACCTCGTGCAGCACCGGGAGGTGGAACGAGCCGATGCAGACCCCGGGACCGGCCCCGGTCTCGGCGAGCACCCGGACCACCGCCCGCGCCAGCTCGACCTCGTCGTCCTTGAGCTCGACGATCAGCGGCCGCTGACCGTACCGCGCCAGCACCTCGCGCAGCAGCGGCACGCGCACGCCGCGGCCGCGGTAGGGGCAGTCGCCGGAGGGGCCCGGAAAGCGGTAGCCGGCATCGACGCCCGCCAGCTCCGCCGCGGTGCAGGCGGCCAGCGCGCCGGTGCCGTCGGTCGTCCGGTCGAGCGTGGCGTCGTGGCAGACGACCGGCTCGCCGTCGCGCGTCAGGCGAACGTCCAGCTCGAGGCCGTCGGCGCCGGCCTCGAGGCCGCGATCGAACGCGGCGCAGGTGTTCTCGGGGGCGAGCGCGGCGCCGCCGCGGTGGCCGAAGACCAGCGGGCGCGGCCGGCGCGCCGATGAGTGGGCAGTCACCGCCTTCGATCTTAGCAGCAAGGCAGGCAGCCCTCCGCGATCGCCCGCCGTTTCCGTCGGGCGCTGCTGCGCCCGTTCTTGCATAGTGCTGCGTCATGTCCAGCCCTGCGACGCTCGGCGAACTTCGCGTGGCGGTCGAGAGCGGCCGCGTGTCACGGCGCACCGTCCGCCAGGAGGTGCGCGAGAACCTGATTCGGAAGCTCGCCTCGGGCGAGCCGGTCTTCCCCGGGATCGTCGGCTACGACGAGACGGTGATCCCGCAGATGGTCAACGCGATCCTGTCGAGGCACAACTTCATCCTGCTGGGGTTGCGGGGCCAGGCGAAGAGCCGCATCCTCCGCGCCCTCGCCTCGCTGCTCGACGAGTCGATCCCGGTCGTCCCGGGCTGCGAGATCCACGACGACCCGCTGCGGCCGGTGTGCTCGGCCTGCCGCGCCCGCGTGGGCGCGGAAGGGGACGCGATGGAGATCGGCTGGCTGCCGCGCGAGGCGCGTTACGTGGAGAAGCTCGCCACCCCCGACGTGACCATCGCCGACATCGTCGGCGACGTGGACCCGATCAAGGCCGCGCGGGGCGGCCTGCAGCTGTCGAACGACCTGACGATGCACTACGGGCTGCTGCCGCGATCGAACCGGGGAATCTTCGCG
This sequence comes from uncultured Acidobacteriota bacterium, assembly GCA_963813585.1. GTDB lineage: Bacteria > Acidobacteriota > Vicinamibacteria > Vicinamibacterales > Fen-181 > JARKSS01. The sequence goes on along the minus strand of CAWEZL010000001.1, from coordinate 2,350,526 downwards.
GTGAACGAGCTGCCGGACCTGGCCGGCAAGATCCAGGTGGGGTTGTTCAACATCCTCCAGGAGGGGGACGTCCAGATCAAGGGCTACCCGGTCCGCCTGCCGCTCGACGTGATGCTCGTGTTCACCGCGAACCCGGAGGACTACACGGCGCGCGGCAAGATCATCACGCCGCTCAAGGACCGGATCGGATCGGAGATCCGCACGCACTACCCGGCGACGCGCGCCGACGGCGTCGCGATCACCGCGCAGGAGGCGTGGCTCGAGCGCGACGGCGGCCTCGCGGTGCGGGTGCCACGAGTACGTGCGCGAGGTGGTGGAAGAGGTCGCCTTCCAGGCGCGCGCCGACAAGAAGGTCGACCGCCGCTCCGGGGTCAGCCAGCGCCTCCCGATCACCACGCTCGAGAACGTCGTCGTCGAACGCCGAGCGTCGGGCCCTCGCGGCGAACGAGCCGGTGGCCGTGCCGCGTGTCACCGACGTCTACGCGGCGCTGCCGGCGATGACCGGCAAGTTCGAGCTGGAGTACGAAGGCGAGATGAAGGGGGCCGAGACAGTCGCGCGCGACCTGGTCCGCTCCGCCGTCGCCAACGTGTTCGCGGCGAGCAGCGAGGGGCTCGACACGCGGGTGGTGGTGGACTGGTTCGACGCGGGTGGCACGCTGCAGGTTGGCGACCAGACGCCGAGCGACCGAGGTGCTGCGGCAGGCGAAGAAGGTCAAGGGACTCGTCGAGCTGGCGGCGCGCGTCGCGGGTGAGGCCGAGCGCGACCTCCCGCCGCCGGCCACCGCCTCCGCCGTGGACTTCGTGCTGGAAGGGCTGTACGCGATGAAGCGGATCGCGCGCAACGAGGAACGGGGGTACCACGCGGCCGAAACGGCCGCCCGGCGGCCTGCGCGCCCGGCGGAGACGGTGTTTGACGAGCGGTTCCCCGCCCCGGCCCAGGGAGGGAAGAAGAAGTACCTACAACTAGTCCCGAATCCTGATGCGATACAAGTACTCCAAGTTCACCGGCGAGGAGCTCGAGGGGATCGACCTCGACGAGCTGTTCTCGAAGCTGTCGGACCTGCTGCTCTTCAGTGGCTTCGAGGACGGCCAGGCGCCCCGGGATGATGATCGGACGCTGCAGGCGCTCCACGACGCGATCCTCGACGCGCTGCTGACCGGCGACCTGCTGCCCGAGGACACGCTCGAGCGCCTGCTGACGGAAGGCGCCGACCCGCAGCGGCTCGAGGAACTGGTGCAGGCGCTCATCGACCGGCTGAACCAGGCAGGGTATGTCACGACCTCGCCCGGATCTCGAGGCGGCGCGCGAAGCGCGCCAGGCCGGCACCGGGAGCGAGGCGGGTGAGGCGGCCGGGCGTGCCCGGTTCGAGGTCACCGACAAGGGGCTCGACTTTCTCGGCTACCGCGCGCTGCGCGACCTTCTCGGGTCGCTCGGGCGCAGCAGTTTCGGGCGCCACGACACCCGCGACCTGGCGACCGGCGATCGACGCGGGCGGGCGCGCCGAAGCCGTACGAGTTCGGCGACGTCATGAACCTCGATCCGAGCGCCACGCTCCTGAACGCGGTGCGGCGCGCCGGCGAAATGGGGCCAGGCCGCGGCAGGGCATCGGGCTGGCCATCCGGCGCGGGGCCGGGCATCGACGTCCGCCACGAGGACCTGATGGTCACGCAGGGCGAGTACCAGAGCTCGTGCGCGACGGTCCTGATGCTCGACTGCAGCCACAGCATGATCCTCTACGGCGAGGATCGCTTCACGCCGGCCAAGCGCGTCGCCCTGGCGCTGGCCAACCTGATCCGGCTGCAGTACCCCGGCGACTCGCTGCACCTCGTGCTGTTCCACGACTCGGCCGAGGAGATCCCGCTGAAGGAGCTGGCGCGCGTGCGCGTCGGGCCGTACTACACCAACACCCGCGAGGGGCTGCGCATGGCGCGCCGCATCCTCGACCGGCAGCGCAAGGACATGCGGCAGATCATCATGATCACCGACGGCAAGCCGTCGGCGCTCACCCGGCCCGACGGGCAGATCTACCGGAACGCCTTCGGCCTCGACCCGTTCATCGTCCAGGAGACGCTGGCCGAGGTGGCCGCCTGCCGCCGCAGCGGCATCCTGGTGAACACGTTCATGCTCGCGCGCGACTTCGACCTGGTGAGCTTCGTGCGGAAGGTGGCGGAGATCTGCCGCGGCAAGGCGTACTTCACGACGCCCACGACGCTCGGCCAGTACGTGCTGATGGACTACATGGACAGGAAGACGAGGACGGTTCACTGACCGGCCGGCTTCACCCCCCCATTCGCGCCGCGATCACCTCCACGATCCGCTCCCCGTGGTGGCGCCCGTTCTCGATGAAGATCGGGTGCTTGTGGGCGTCGGAGATCACGCCGCCCGCCAGGAAGACGTTCCGCACGTTCGTCTCGCAGGTCTCCGGGTCGTGGACCGGGCAGGCAGGTCGGGTGGTCGAACGCCACCCCGCATCGCTCGAGGAAATCGCCGGTCCGGGTGGTAGCCGGTCAGCAGGAACACGGCGTCGGCCGGGATCGACTCCCGATCCGCCGGCAGGGCCCAGTTCGGGTCGGCCGACCGCCCGCTCTCGATGACCACCTCGTCGCGGCGGATCTCCACCACCCGCGACTCGAAGCGCGCCACGATTGCCCCCTCCTCGATGCGGTTCCGGATGTCGGGCAGGACCCAGTACTTGATGCTGTCGCTCAGCCCGGCGTTGCGGTGGACGAGCGTCACCTGCGCCCCTGCCCGGTACAGCTCGAGGGCCGTCTCGGCCGCCGAGTTCGCCCCGCCCACCACCACCACCCGCTTCCGGTAGAACGGGTGAGCCTCGATGTAGTAGTGGGACACGTGCGGCAGGTCCTCGCCGGGGACGCCCAGGCGGTTGGGGTGGTCGTAGTAGCCGATCGCCAGGACGACGGCGGCCGCGCGCCAGGCGTGCGGCTCGCCGTCCGGGGTCGTGAACGACACGCGCAGCCCTGCGCCCTCCGGCTCGACGCGGTCCACCTCGGTCCCCAACCGCACCGGCAGCTTCAGCGCGTCCACCACGCGCCGGTAGTAGCGCAGCGCCTCGATCCGCGTCGGCTTCTCGAACGGGCTCACCAGCGGCAGCCCGCCGATCTCGAGCAGCTCGGGCGTCGTGAAGAACACCATGTTCGTGCGGGAACCGGTGGATCGAGTTGACCAGCACCCCCTTCTCGATCACCTCGCAGGAGAGCCCCCGCCGGCCGCAGGCGATGGCCGCCGCGAGCCCCGCCGGCCCCCCGCCCACGATGATCGACGTCGCGTCGTTCGCTCATCACCGGTCACTTCTACCGCCGCCGGTGCAGTTGCTGGTTGAGCAATGAACCCGCCATGACCGAAGCGCTCACCGCCCACCGCGCCCACTTCGCGCTTCACGATCATGTTCCACTACCTGTTCCCCGTCCTGACGATGGGGCTGGGGGTGCTGATCGCGGTGCTGAAGACGCTGCAGCTCGCGAGGAGGACGACCGTCTACGGCCGCGCCGCCCGCTTCTGGGCGAGGGTCTTCGCGATCACCTTCGCGGCTGGGCGTCGTGACCGGCATCCCGATGGAGTTCCAGTTCGGCACCAACTGGGCGCGCTTCTCGCACTACGCCGGCGGCGTCGTCGGCCAGACGCTCTTCATGGAGGGCGTCTTCGCCTTCTTCGCCGAGTCGTCGTTCCTCGGCCTGTTCCTCTTCGGCGAGCGGCGCGTTCGGCCCGATCGCTCCACTGGCTGTCGGCCGTGATGGTGGCGCTCGGCGCCGTCGTCTCGGGCTTCTTCATCGTCGCGACCGACGCGTGGATGCAGCACCCGGTCGCCTACGAGATCGTCGACGGCCGCGCGCAGCTGACCAGCCTGTGGGGCCTGCTCGTCGAACCCGTACGCCATCTGGCAGTTCCCGCACGTGATCAGCGGGTCGATCATCACCGCGTCGATGGTGATGGCCGGCGTCGGGCGCGTTCTACCTGCTGTCGCGGCCGGTTCGAGGAGGAGGGGCGGGCGTCGGTCCGCGTCGGCGTGATCGCGGGGCTGATCTTCTCGCTCTTCTCGCTGTTCCCGACCGGGGCGATGAACGGCGAGAACGTGACGCGCTACCAGCCGATCAAGATGGCCGCGATGGAGGGGCTGTTCAAGACGCAGGAGGGGGCGCCGATCGCGATCATCGGCATGCCGGACACCGAGAAGCGCGAGCTGATGGACCCGATCTACGTGCCGCGCGTCCTCAGCTACCTCGCCTACGGCGACTTCCGCGCCAAGGTCGTGGGCCTCGACGACTTCCCGCGCGAGCTGCACCCGCCCGTCGAACTCGTCTACTACGCGTACCACATCATGGTCGGGCTCGGGACGATCTTCATCGCGATGATGGCGCTCGCGGCGCTCCTGCTGTGGCGCGGCCGGCTCTACCGCGCGCGCTGGTTCCTCTGGGTCCTGATGCTCGCCATCGCCGTTCCCGTACATCGCGAACCAGGCGGGCTGGCTGGTCGCGGAGGTCGGCCGGCAGCCGTGGGTCGTCTACGGGCTGCTGCGGACGAGCGAAGCGCACCTCGACGAACGTGCAGCGGCGGCATGGCGTGGTTCACCCTGCATCGGGTTCATGGGGCTGTACTCGCTCGCTCGGCGCTCCTCTACCTGTTCCTGTTCGGGAAGATCGTGCACGAAGGACGCCGGGCGACGCGCACGGAGTGTCATGATGCTGCCCACCGTCTGGTTCATCGTCCTGAGCTTCATGCTGGCCGGCTACGCGGTGCTGGACGGCTTCGACCTCGGCGTCGGGGCCCTGCACCTGTTCACCGGCGCGGAGCGAGCGAGGAGCGCGAGATGGCGATCGACGCCATCGGCCCGGTGTGGAACGGCAACGAGGTGTGGCTGATCGCGGCGGGCGGCGTCGATGGTCGTGGCCTTCCCCCACCTCTACGCCGCCGCCTTCAGCGGCTTCTACCTCGCGCTGATGCTGGTGCTGTGGCTGCTGGTGCTGCGCGGCCTCGCGATCGAGTTCCGGCACCAGGTGCGACCACCCGCTCTGGCACGACGCGTGGGACGTGGCGTTCTCGGTGTCGAGCATCCTGCTCGCGGTCCTCTTCGGCGCCGCCGTCGGCAACGTGCTCCGCGGCGTCCCGCTCGACGCGGAGGGCAGCTTCCGCGGCTCCTTCGCGCTGCTGCTGAACCCGTTCGCGCTGCTCTGCGGCGTCCTGAGCCTCGCGACGCTGAGCCTGCACGGCGCGGCCTACCTCGCGATGAAGACCGAGCGGCGACGCTGCAGGCGCGGGCCACGGCGGTTCGTCGTCCCGCTGTGGGCCGTCTCGGTCGCGCTGCTCGCGGCGGTCGTCGCCGCCAGCTTCGTCGTGCAGCCCGGATTCACCGCCAACTTCGGCCGCTGGCCGTTCCTGCTGGTCTTCCCGCTCGCGGCGATCGGGGCCGCGGCCTCGGTCCCGGCTCTGCACCGCGCGGGCCGGCCCGGCGGCGCCTTTGCCGCCACCAGCACGCTCATCGCGGCCACCCTCGCCTCGGCGGCCGCCGGCCTCTATCCGCGCCTGCTCCCCGCCCTGCCCGGCAGCGCCCACCCCGCGCTCGACATCTACAACTCGGCTTCTGCCCCGAGCAGCCAGGCGACCGCCCTCGGCATCTACCTGGTCGGCATGGCCATCGTCGCCGTGTACATGGTCAACGTGTACCGCGTCTGGCGGGGACGGGTGGGAGACGAGCACGTGTACAAGGTGTAGTGCCAGGGGCCGGTGGCGACACGCGTCAGAACCGCACCATCACCCTGAACCTGACCGGGTCCGAGTTGTAGAGCGACCCGAAGGCCGGGTCGGCGGCATTCCGCTGCACGTCGCGCGGGTTGAACCGGTCCAGCGCGTTGAACACCTGCACCCCGATGGCCGGGCGCAGCTTCCCGATTCGCACGCGGCGGTCCACCTGGAGATCGAGCGCCTGGTACCAGCGCAGGCGGCCCGCCCCGTTGACCGGCCCCACGTAGTCCTGCCACGCGTCCACCGCCGAGTACGGCAGCCCGTTGCGCAGCTCGAGCACCGCCGACGCCCGCCACGCGCCGACCTGCCCGCGGACCTGGCCGAGCACACGGTGTGGCACGTCCGCGTCCGCCCGCCCGTACTGCGGTTCCCGCACGATTGGATTGCGGAGGCTTGCGAAGTAGGCCCCGAGGCTGCTGATCACGGCACGGGCCGACGAGCGCACGTACGACACGTCGGCCGTGATCGCGCTGGCCCGCGCGTAGTGCACGCCGAAGGCCGCCTCGCGGTAGCGCGAGCGCCCCGAGTCGTCGAGCGTCACCCAGGCCTGGCCGGGCACGGGACCAGCCTCCGGGTCCACCACCAGCTCGTGCGAGCCGCGCCGGTCGAGCACGCTCGCCCGCACCGACAGCGCGTCGGTCAGCCGCTGGTGGTACTCCGCATGCCAGGTGAGGGCGCGCGCCGGATCGAACCCGCCCCCCGCGAGCCGCGGCGCATACGTCGTCGGCCCGTCGATGGCCGTCCCCCGGTCTCCGAACCACGTCTCGGTCCGCGACTCGAACGACTCGAACGCGCCGGCCACGAGCGGCGTCCGCTCGACGAACCGTCCCACGCCACCGCCCACGGTCACCCTTCCGAACGAGGCCCGGACGCCGGCCCGCGGCGAGACGGTGGTGGTGCGCAGGACGCCGTCGCGGTCCGCGCGCAGCCCGGCCTCGACGACCAGCCCCTCGCGCGGCTGCCACCGGTCCTGCACGAACCCGGCGACGTCGGTCCCCTCGGCCGCGAGGCGGTCGCCCCCCTCGAAGCCGATTGTCCTGGTCGTCTCCCCGCCCGGCCCGAGCACGACGACCGGCCGGCTGCGCGACCACGCCGACAGCGTCTTGCGCTCGAGATCGAGGCCCGCCTTGAGGAAGTGCGCGCCGCCCGGCCCGGTGACCACGCCCGACAGCGTCTCGCGCCACTGCCACCCGCGCGCGACCCGCTCCTGGCTGTTGAAGAAGTTGCCGGCGCGCTCGGTGGTCGTCAGCACCATCGGCAGCTCGCCCTGCCCTCCCGTCCGGATCCCGTAGTGCTTCAGGTGCAGCAGACTTTCCAGCATGAGCGTCGAGCCGAGGGCGTTCTCGGCGCCCAGGTTCGCGTGGTAGATGTTGTGTCGCGTGTTGGCGGCCGCTTCCGGGGGGTCGAACGTCCCGAGGTTGGCGGAGCGGCGCCGCTCGGGGAGCAGCGACAGCATCGCCGTCACCGTCTGGCCCGGCGCGAGCCGGGCATCGAGCCGCGTGAACGAGGCCAGGCCCTGCCGCCGCACGCGGTCGGACTGCGGCCGGCTGCGCATGTCCCGGTCGGTGTAGCGGAGCTGCAGGCTCTCGGCGACGAACAGGCGGTCGCGGACCAGCGGCCCGCCGGCGGCCACGCGCGGCTGGAACGACTCGACGCCGAGCGGCGTGAAGACCCGGCCGCGCTTGGTCCGGACGGCCGGGTTGATGTCGGAGAGGGACAACCGCCAGGCGTTGCCTCCCCGGCGCGGCTGGATCACGGTGACGCCCGAGGAGAACCGGCCGAACTCAACCGCGTAGGGGTTCGGCAGCACCTCGATCTGCGCGACCGCGTCCCCCGGCAGCCGGAACTCGACATCCCCCACCGCGGGGTCGGTCGTGTCGGCGTCCCCCACCAAGAGGCTGCTCTGCGTCGGGCGCCCCCCCTTGACGCTGATCCCGTCCGGGCCGCGCACCACGCCGGGCACCAGCGGCAGGGCCGCCTGCACGCTCACCTCGCCGAGCGGGGCCTGCTGCAGTTGAGCCGCGTCGACACTGCCGGACGAGCCGAGGGAAGCGCCGATGTCGAGGCGGACCACCGGCCGGACCGTCACCGTCTCGGTCACCGCCGCGAGGGCCAGGTCGAGCGTCACCTCGGTCTCGCGGCCGGATTCGACGGGCACGTCCGCGGCCGCCGCGTCCTGGAACCCCGGCAGGCTGGCGCTCACCCGCCACCGCCCCGCCGGCAGCCCCGCGAACCGGAACCGGCCGTGGTCGTCGCTCGCGACCGTCCGGGCCTCCCCTCCCCCCTCCGGCGTGGCGACCACCGTGGCGCCCGGGAGCAGGACCTCCCCGCCGAGGGCGGTCACCGTTCCCCGGAGCCCGGCTGGCGGCTGCGGGGGCCCGGCCTGGGGGGATCCGGGGAGGGCGATCGAGAGGCAGGCGACGAGAACGCACGCGCTGAACATGATTCTCTATGGTATTCTTGCACGCCGGTACCCCCTCGGGGGGTTTCTGCGTCAGACCGATGGCCAGCCCACTCTCCAACCTGGACGAACGGGTGTCGGCGGTTGTGGTTCGCGTCAGCCACGCCCCGACTCCTCCGGATCGCTCGACCGAACTGGTGGCCGACCTCGGGCTCGACTCGATGCACCTGCTCGAGCTCATCGCCGAACTCGAGGACGAGTTCGGCATCTATATCCCGCTCAACGAGGTCCCGGCGATCAAGACGTTCGGGGACGTGGTCGACCGCGTAGGCGCGCTGTTGCGGGAACAGGGACGGATGTAAATGTCGGGGTGGACCCTTGCCAAGTCGCTGGCGCTGGCGGCCGAGAGCCGCGCCGGCATCACCTACATGCAAGACGACGGGAGCGAGCGCGGCGAGAGCTATGCCGCGCTCTTCGGGCGCGCCCAGGCGATCGCGCGCCACCTCGCCGCCAACGGGATCGGCCGCGGACACCGGGTGGCGCTCCTGATCCCCGAGGCCGAGGGCTTCGTGCCGGCCCTCTACGGCGTCGCGCTGTCCGGCGCGGCCGTGGTGCCGCTCGCCCCCCCCGCCCACGTCGCGCAGCTCGAGGCGTCGCTCGGCGCCTGGGAGCGAATGGTCACAACGGCCGAGGTGACGGGGATCCTGACGACCGCCAGCCTCCGCTCGATGCTCGGCTCGCTGCACGCGGCCTGCCCGAGCGTGCAGGAAATCTGGCCTTGGGAAGACGCGGTCCTCAACGAGGGCCCCTTCGAGAGCGAGGCCCGGCCCGGGGAGATCGGTCTCATCCAGTTCACGTCGGGATCGACATCCCACCCGAAGGGCGTGGTCCTGCACCACGAGAACCTCGGTGCCAACGTCCGGGGGATCACCGGGCCGGCCGGCCTCGACATCCGCGAAGGAGACACCGCCGTCTCGTGGCTACCGCTGTTCCACGACATGGGGCTGATCGGCGTCGTGATGGGGTCCATCGACGCGCGCATCCCCGTGGTGCTGATGCCCTCGCTGCTCTTCCTGAAGCGCCCGAACGAGTGGCTGCGGACGATCACGCGCCACCGCGCCACCGCCAGCTTCGCCCCGAACTTCGCCTACGAGCTGTGCGTGCGGCGCGGCGCCGGCAAGAGCAACAACGGCCTCGACCTCTCGAGCTGGCGGGTCGCCGGCTGCGGGTCCGAGCCGATCCGCCCCGAGACCCTGGAGCTGTTCGCCCGGACCTACGGCGACCGCGGCTTCCGCGCCACCGCGTTCGTCCCCAGCTACGGCCTCGCGGAGACGAGCCTGGCGGCCACGTTCCACCAATTGGGCGAGCCCTGGCGGGCCGACACCGTCTGCTCGAAGGCCCTTCGCGAGGAGCAGCGCGCGGTGCCGTGCGAGCCCGGGAAGGAGGACGCCGTCCGGCTGGTGAGCTGCGGCCGCCCGTTCCCGGGGCACGAGGTGCGCATTGCCGACAGCCACGACCGGCCGCTGCCCGAGCGGTCCGTGGGCGAGATCCTGCTGCGCGGCCCCTCGGTGATGCAGGGCTACTACAAGGACGCCCGCCGCTCGGCCGAGGCGCTGCGCGGCGGCTGGCTGCACACGGGCGACCTGGGGTACGTGGCGGGCGGCGAGCTGTTCGTCTGCGGCCGCAAGAAGGACCTCATCATCGTGCACGGCCGCAACTACCACCCGCAGGACCTCGAGTGGGTGGCCTCGGAGGTGGAGGGCGTCCGGCGCGGCAACGTCGTCGCCTTCTGCACGGCCGACCCCGAGGGGGGCGAGCGCGTCGTGCTGATCGCCGAGAGCCGCGGCCGGACGAACGCCGAGGCGGTGGCGGCCGAGATCCGGCGCCGCGTCCAGGAGGCGAGCGGCCTGCACTTGTACGACGTCCGCGTGCTGCCGAAGGGCGCGATCCCGAAGACCACCAGCGGCAAGGTGCAGCGGGCCAAGCTGAAGGCGCGGTACGAGTCCGGCGCGCCGCTGCACGTGCCGGCCGAGCCGCGGACCGCTTTCCGTCACCTGATTTCCTCGCAGTGGGGCTATACGAAGGTCGCAGCCCGGCGGCTGGCGTCGCGCTTCGGCGGACGCAACGGGCGGACGGGCCTCGAGGCCTGAGAACCGGGCTCACCTTATGGCGGACCTCCTCGACAAGCTGCACGACCGGCTCGCTCTGGCATCGGCGCTCGATGCCGGCGTCGCCCGCCCCCTCGAGACCGTGTTCGAGCGGATGCTCGGCCCCACGGTCGCGGTGATCAACGGGCGGCGCACGCTGGTCTTCGGGTCGAACAACTACTTCGGCATCACCTTCCACCCCGAGGTCATCGCCGCGGCGAAGGACGCGCTCGACCGGTACGGCAGCGGCACGACCGGGTCGCGGGCGGCCAACGGCACCCTCACCGCCCACCGCGAGCTGGAGGAGGACCTGGCCCGGGCCTTCGGGCGGCGGCACGCGCTCGTCTTCACGACCGGCTACCAGGCGAACCTCGCCATGGTCAGCGGCCTCTGCGGCGCCGGCGACTTCGTGCTGCTCGACAACGACTGTCACGCGAGCCTGTACGACGCGGCCCGCCTGAGCGGCGCCACCATCCTCGGCTTCCGCCACAACTCGGCCGACAGCCTGCGGCAGCGGCTGCGGCGCCTCCCCGCCGGCGAGAAGAACCGCCTGGCGGTGGTCGAGGGGCTCTACTCCATCCAGGGCGACGTCGCGCCGCTGCGCGAGCTGGTGGACGCCTGCCGCGAGGAGCAGGCGTACCTGCTGGTGGACGAGGCGCACTCGATCGGCGCCTACGGCGAGCGCGGGCGCGGTTGCGTCGAGGCGCAGGGCGTGGCCGACGAGGTGGACTTCGTGGTCGGCACCTTCTCCAAGGCGCTGGGCGGGGTGGGCGGCTTCGCGCTGTCGGACCACGACGCGCTGTCGGGGATCCCCCTGCTGGCACGCCCGTACGTCTTCACCGCATCGGGTGGGGCGGCCAACATCGCCGGCGTGCGCGCGGCGCTCGAGGTGCTGATGACCGACCGCACCCTCGCCCCGAAGCTGTGGCGCGCGGTGCACCGCCTGCGGGACGGCCTCGCCGCGCTCGGCTATCGCCTCGGCCCGTCGGTCTCGCCGATCGTCCCGGTGGCCATCGGCGACTTCACCCTCACGCTCCGCGCGTGGCGCGCGCTGCTCGCCTCGGGCCTCTACGTGAACCTGATCCTGCCGCCCGCCTGCCCGCCCGACTCGTGCCTGCTGCGCTTCAGCTGCTCCGCCGCCCACACCGACGCCGAGGTGGACGAGGCGCTGGAGTTGCTGGGACGCATGGGGAGGGAGTTGGGGATCCTGGAAGGGGCTGGGAGCTAGGAGCTGGGGGCTAGGGGCTGGAGCTAGAGCGCCGCGACCCACCCCTGCTCCCGGTACCATTCGGCCGTTTCCGCGAACCCTTCCTCGAGGCCGATCTCGGCTTCGATCCCGAGCAGCCGCCGCGCCTTGCCCACCTCGCACGCGAAGCCGCCCGAGGTCAGTTCCCGGTACTTCGATCGATCGAGGGCGAGGGGGTGGCCGAGCCAGGCCCCGGCGTCGCCGGCCAGCGCCGCCGCGTAGAGCACCGGTGCGGGCACGACGATGGTGCGCACCGTGCGGCCGGCCGCACGGGCCAGCGCGGTGGCCAGCGACCGCGCGGTGTGAAGGGCGGGGTGTCCCAGGAAGAACACCTCTCCGGCGGCCTCGGGCCTGACGGAGGCGGCAGCGAGCTGGCGCACGAGGTCGCGCACGTGGACGAGCGTGTAGCACGCGTCCGGGTTGCCGGGGATCACGGCCCAGCCGGCGCGCGCGAGGCGGAACAACGGCAGGAAGCCGCGGTCCCCCGGCCCGTAGACCGCGACCGGCCGCACGATCGTCCACTCGAGCCCCGGCGTCTCCCGCACGGCACGCTCGCCGGCCAGCTTCGAGATCCCGTACGGGCTGCAGGGACGCGGCTCGTCCGCCTCGGTCAGCGGGCGGCTGGCGGGCGCCGGGCCGGCCGCGGCCTGGCTCGAGACATAGACAAGGCGCGCGCCCGCCTCGCGGCACGCCCGCGCCACCTCGCCGGTGGCCCGCGCATTCGCGTCGAGGTAGGCCTCGGCGTTCGGCGCGGCCGTCCGGCCGGCCAGGTGGATGACGACCCCGGCGCCGCCGAACGCGGGCTCAAGGGCACCCGCCGTCAGCGGTGCGCGCACGGCCTCGGCGCCGGCCGGCGCGACACCTTCGCTCTCGGGCCGCTGCACCACGCGCACGCGCCACCCGTCGGCGGCAAGGCGCTCCACCAGGTGCCTGCCGATGAACCCCGTCGCGCCGGTGACGGCCGCCAGCTTCACGCGCACGGCTTCTGGTACACGCGGTAGGTCTTGTACCGCGTCCCCCCGAACTGCTGGCACACGCGGTTCACCTCGTCGTTGTTCTCGAGCACCCACGAGGCCTCGCCGCGGCGGAAGCCGAGGACGACGGCTCGACGGAACATCTCGGCGAGCACGACCCCGTAGACACCCTTCCCCCGCGCCTCGGGCAGGACACCGAGCAGCGCCAGCCGGATCTGCGTGATCCGGCGGGTGCGCGTCAGGAAGCGGTACAGGCCGAGCGGCAGCAGCCGGCCGTTGGTCCCGGGCAGCACCTGGTTCAAGTCGGGCAGCGCCACCGCGAAGGCCACCACCTTGCCCTTCATCAGCACGGAGATCGCGAGGCGCGGGTCGGCGATCTGGTTCAGGTCGCGGGCCATGTGGTGGAACTCGCGCTCGGTGGGGGCGACGAACCCCCAGTTGTCCTCCCACGCGCGCGAATAGATCGTGTGGAAGCCGACGATCTGCTCGGCGAAGCGCGACCGGTCGAGCTGGCGGACCTCGATGCCGTGTCGCCGCTGGGCGTAGGCGGCCACCCGCTCGAGGGCCGGCGGGCTCTCCCGCGGCACGTCGAAGATCCAGGCATACAGGTCCTTGACCTTCGCGTACCCGGCCCCCTCGATCAAGCCGGCGTACTCGGGCGGGTTGTGCGGCATCATCAGGTACGGCGGGTCGTCGAACCCGTCGATGAGCAGGCCCGAGAGATCGTGCAGCGAGGGGCTCAGCGGTCCCCTGACCGCCTGGCGCCCCCGCTCGCGCGCCCAGCGCTCGACCGACGCGAGCAGCGCGGCAGAGGTCTCGGGGCCGTCGGCCTCGAAGAACCCGAACATCGACAGGTTCTCGTGGTGCGTGGCATGGTGCAGGCGGTCGTCGATGGCGGCGACTCGTCCCCGCACCCGCCCGCCGTCCCATGCGAGGAACGGCTGCAGCTCGGCGTGGTCGAAGAACGGGTTCTTGCGCGGGTTCAGCCGATCCCACTCGGTCATCCGCAGCGGCGGCACCCATGCCGGGGTGCCGGCGTACATGCGGTACGGAAGGTCGATGAAGCGGCGCAGCTCGCGCCGGCCGGCGACTGGACGTACCTCGATCACCGCGGTTCTCCCAGGCGCGCGAGCACCCGCTGACTGTTGCGCTCGTTGAGGGCGACGAGGATGACGAGGGCGATGTTGAGGGGCACGATGTTGAAGGGGAAGAACCAGCGCGGCACGCCCGCGAACAGCATCGCGAAGAGCGCCAGCATCCGGACGTTGGTGGCCAGCCACGCCAGGTGCGGCAGGAGCGGCCGGCTGAGGGTCCTGTAGTACTCGGCCGCCTCGGCCCGTTCCTCCGGCGGCAGGCCGGCGAGCCGCTTGTGGAGCCGCGCGGTGCGCGGCGCCATCAGTTCCTGGCGCCCGACGTAGTCGCGGTAGAGGCGGAAGAGGATCCGCGCGTACCACCGGCCGGCCTTCCGGGCTTCTTTCTGCAGCCGCCCCGCATCGGCCGGCGTGTCGAGCTCGCCGCGGGCCGACCTCAGCGCGCAACTGAGGTAGGCGTTCCGGAAGTAGTCGGCCATCTGGTTCTGGAACGCCTGGCTGAGCAGCGCCAGCACGCCGAGCAGCAGGGCCGGCCAGCCGTCCTCGCGGGACAGCCGGATGGCCAGGAACAGGTAGATGCTGCCGAAGATCGCGACGCCCGCCAGGCCGTCGAGCACCCGCCCCAGCCGGCTGGTCATCTTCTTCATCCGCGCCAGCTGGCCGTCCACGCTGTCGAGCAGGTTCGCCAGCACGAAGGCCAGCATCCCGAGCACGTTGATCGCGAGGCGATCCGAGAAGAAGAACCAGCCGCCCAGCCCGCCGATGATCGCGCTGGCCACCGACACCTGGTTGGGCGTGACGGAGGTGGAGGCCAGCCAGCGCGTCAGCGCCGCGCCGATCGGGCGGTAGAAGAGGAGGTCGATCCGCTCCTCGACGTCCTCGTGTTTCAACCCAAGCGCCTGCGATCCAGTCACGTATCCTCCGGGAAACCCGCGAATCTCATGAAAACCACGCCGGGATCCTTCATACTATCTCAGCGGGCCACCGTCTCGGCCCCCGGGAGGGATCGTGCGCGATTTCGTAGCGGTGGCCCTGGAGGGGCCCGGGCCGCGCGTGCTCGGCCTGACGGCTCACGAACGGAACCGCCGCGTGCTCGAGCGAGCCGGGATCGCGGTCGTCAACGGTCATCCCGGGCCGCGCCAATCCCTCCGGGCCGCCTTCACCATTCCCTCGTCCGTGGTCATCACCCCCGCGTTCGCCTCTCACCTGCGAAGCGGGGCATCGTTCGGTCGCCGCCTCGTCGCCTCCGATGCCGGGCTGCCTGCCGGCGCCGTCTACGACGTCTCCACGCCGGCCGCGCGCCGCGAGACGACGCGCGCGCTGCTGCTGGCGACCCGCAAGCCGTCCGACGGGTGGGTGGCGCGCCGGCTGAACCGTCCACTCAGCCGGCCGTTGTCGCGCCTGCTGCTGGCGATGCGGCTCACCCCCGCGCACGCGTCGCTGCTCTCGCTCCTCACCGGCCTCGGGGCGGCGATCTTCGCCCTCCACCCGTCGTGGGCCGCGCTGGTCGCCGCGGCGTTGCTGTTCCAGGCGGCGTCGGTCGTGGACGGCGTGGACGGCGAGATGGCGAGGCTGACACACACCGAGTCGCCGCGCGGCGCGTCGATCGATACCGCCGTGGACATCGCCACCTACCTCGCCTGCTGCATCGCGTTCGGCATCGGTTGGGCCAGGCAGGGCATCGAACCGTGGGAACTGCGCCTGGCGGGGCTCGTCACCTTCGGGCTGACCATCGCGTTCTGGCAGGGCGGGGCATTCGTGCGGCGCCACGCGCCGGACGCCTCGTACGTGTTCGTAGACCGCTGCGTCGATCGCGCGGCCCGCGAGGAAGGCGGGTGGGGGTTGCGGGCGTTGCGCGTCGCGTTCCTGTTCATGCGGCGGGACGCGTTCTCCCTGACATTCCTCGTGCTCGCCTTCACGGGCCAGCGGGTCGTGTACCTCCTCGCCCTGGGTGCCTTCGTGCTCCTCGCGCTGCTGACCTTCGCCCTCGGACGCGGTCGCCTCGCGGCCGCCGCGGCGGAGCTGAACGCGCAGCCGGCGGCTGCTTCCCCAGCGGGCGCGTTCCCCACGCTTCAGCCCTCGGCGATCATCGCCACCGACGCCTCGAGGAAGGCCTTCACGCGCCTCGATCTCGATTCCCAGGTGTAGCCGCGCGCGGCGTCGAGAGCCGCTGCCGACAACGACTCGCGCAACCGCGCGTCGCCCAGGACGCGCCGCAGGGCCGCCGCCGCCGCGCCCGGGTCGTCGGGCGGAACCAGGACCGCGGTACGGCCGCCAGTGAGCACCTCGCGCACGTCGGCCAGGTCGGGGGCCAGGATCGGGCGGCCCGCCGCCAGGTACAGGAAGGTCTTCATCGGCAGGACGGTCCGCTTGTGCCGCACGAGCGGCCCGGCCGTGGGCGGGATCAACAGGCAGTCGGCCGCGAACAGGTAAGGCGGCACGCCGTCCGGCGGCACGCGGGGAAGCACCCGCAGGTTGCCGGCCCCGGCGCGCGCCGGCGGCTCGATTGCCTCGCGCATCCCGGTGTCGCCCGGCAGCGCGCCGACCGCCAGGAACAGTGCTTCCGGAACCGCGCTCGCCAGCTGCCGGATCGCCTCGAATCCCTTCTCGCGCCCGATGCGGCCGGTATACACGACGATCGCGGCGTCGGCCGGGAGGCCGAGGCGCGCCCGCGCCTCGGCTCGCTCGAGCCGCGGCTCGAACAGCTCGGGGGCGTAGCCGTTGAGCGCCACCAGCACCCTCCGCTCGCCGGCACCCGCGGCCCTCGCCGCGCGGCCGGCCAGGGTCGAATGCACCACGATCCCCGCGAAGTTCCGGTGGCGGTAGCAGAAGCGGCGCCACGGCCACAGCCAGGGCGAGGCCTGCAGGTCGGCGCGGTAGGTTTCGAACACCGATCGGCTGCCGGCGGCCAGGCTCCAGGCCAGGGCGACGAGGTCGCGCGTGAGCACCACGTCGTACCTTGCGCGCCGCGCCAGCCGGGCCGCCCGCACTTCCCACGCGCCGATGCCCGGGGCGCCCGGCAGCACACGCCGGCCGGGCACCGGCACGAGCCGCAGCCCCTCGGGCAGCCCCGCGGCGAACCCGTAGGCCTCGGCCACCGCCTCGCGGGCGACGGGGTCAGGTCGCGCAAAATGCTGAATTGCAGGACCTGACCCCAGGAAGAAAAGGTCCACGCGCAGGCCCAGCAGGGCCAGGCCCGCGCACGACCGCACGACCTGCTCGGTGCTGGTGCTCGAGTGCGGGATCGGGTCGTGGCAGAGGTGAGCGACGCGTAGGGCCATGCCGGATTCCATTCTGCACGAACGCCGCGCCTGTTGCTACCATCGTGTCGTGTCCGAAACCACCGAGTCGGGCGTCGAGACCCGGCCCCGCGTGGCGCTGATGACGCCGCGCTTCCTCCCCTACAGCCAGGCGTTCATCGCCGAGCAGCTCGCGCACTATCGTCGGTACGAGCCCGAGGTCATCGCACGCGCCCGCATCAACAGCGAGCGCTTCCCCGACCCGCGCGTCTTCACGCTGACCCCCGGCGGCCCGCTGCGCCACGCCGAGTCGCTGCTCCACCGGGTGACCGGATTCAGCCCGACGCTGCTGGCCCGCCTGCGCCGCGGCCGCCACCGCCTGCTGCACGCGCAGTTCGGCCTCGCGGGCCTGCGCGCGCTCCCGTACCAGTCGGCGCTCGGCTTGCCGCTGGTGGTCACCTTCCGCGGCCACGACGTCGCGCTGGTCGCCGGCCGCCCGTCCTGGCTGCCCCACCCCTGGCTGGCCGCCCGCCGGCGGACCTTGTTCGCGCGCGCCTCCCTCGTGCTGGCCGTGTCGGCCGATCTGGCACGGCGGCTGGAAGCCCTCGGCGTCCCCCCGGACCGCCTGCGCGTCTGGCGAGCGGGCGTCCGCATCCCCGACGCTCAGCCGCGTCCCCCGCGGCCCGCCGGTGCGCCGCTCCGGGTGGTCATGGCCGGACGGTTCGTCGCGAAGAAGGGCTTCGAGCACGCCCTCGAGGCGATCGCACGGACCCGCGCGGCCGGCGTCGCGGTGGCGCCCACGATCGTCGGGGGCGGGCCCCTGAAGTCCGCCTACCTGCACCTCGCGCGCAGGCTCCGCCTGGACGATGTGCTGAAGTGGCCGGGCGTCCTGGACCACCGGGATCTCCTCGACGTGATCGGGGCGGCCGATCTCGTCCTGGTCCCGAGCGTGACGGCCGCGGACGGGGACTGCGAGGGGGTGCCGAACGTCCTGAAGGAAGCCGCGGCGCGAGGCGTGCCGGTCGTGGCCACGCGGCACGGCGGCATCCCCGAGGCCGTGGAGGACGGCAGCAGCGCGCTGCTGGTGCCCGAGCGCGACGCCGACGCCCTGGCGGCCGCGATCGTGCGCCTGGGGTCGGACCCCTCCCTCGCCCGCCGCATCGGTGAGGCTGGCCGGGCGCGGATGGCGGAGGCGTTCGAGGTCGGCCGGCAGGTCGCCCTGCTCGAGGATTGGTACGACGAGGTCTGTGCGAGGCCTGCGCCATGACGGGGCTGACTGCTGAAACCTCGGCCCGCACCGTCGCTCGCGGCGCCCGTGTGAACGCGCTCGGCGTGATCGCTCGTCTGGCGCAGCCGCTCGCGCTGATCCTGCTCACGCGCTGGTACGGCCCCGACCAGGTTGGCGTCTACCTCCTGTCGATCGCCGTCGTCGAGACGGTGGCGGCGCTGGCCGGCAGCGGAATGCAGGACGCGCTGATCGCCTTCCTGTCGCCGCTCGACCCTGCATCGCCCCGCGCGCATCGCCTGCTGGCGAGCGGATTCGTGCTGGCGGGCGCCGGGGCGGCCGCCGGCCTGGCGCTGACGTTGGCGGCAGCGGCGCTGGCGCCGGCCTGGCTGCCGCAGGTGGCGTCGGCCAGCACGCTCTGGCTGATGGCGCCGGCGGTGCCGCTCGTCACCTTCATCGGGGTCGTCGTCGCGGCCACGCGCGCCCGCTTCACGCAAACGTGGGACGTCGTCCTGCAGGGGGTCGCGCGGCCGCTCCTGATCATCGCTTTCGCCGCCGCGTTCGCTCTCGGGGCCCCAGCACTCCCCCAGTGGGGGCGGGCCTCGGTGCTCTCACAGTGGGGGCGGGCCTCCGTGCCCGCCCTTGCGGCTTCCTACCTTCTGGCCCACCTGGTGCTCGCCATCGCCGCCGCCGTGGTGCTGGCTCGCCATTACCGGTGGGCGTCGGTGCTGCGCGCCGCGCGCGGCCTGCCGATCGATCGCGGCCTGCTCGCCTTCGCCTGGCCCCAGAACCTGAACCTCGCGCTCTTCGCGCTGTCGGGCAGCGCCTCGGTGCTCGCCCTCGGTGTGGCCGGCCTCACGCCGCGCGACATCGCCCTCTTCGGCGCCGCCTTCGCGATCGCCTCGAGCCTGCGCCACGTCCGCCTCGTCTTCACCTCGGCGATGTCGCCGGTCGCTGCCGCGTTGCTGGCGCGCGGCGACCGCGCCGCGCTGCAGGACATCATGACGCGATCGACGCGCTGGACGCTGTCGATCGCCCTCCCGATTGCCGCCGCGATGATCCTGCTGCGCAACCCGCTGCTCGGCCTCTTCCACCCGACCTACGCGCTCGGCGCCGCTGACGATGGCGCTGCTCGTGGTGGGGCCCGTTCTGAACGCGGTGGCGGGGTTCGCGTCCACGGCGCTGGTGATGGCGGGGCACGTCGGCTGGAACCTGCTGAACACCGTGGTGGCCGTCGCGGCCACCTACGGCCTGACCGCGCTGCTGGCGCCCGGGATGGGCGTGCCGGGCGCGGCGCTTGCCGCCGCCCTCTCGGGCACGCTGGTCGCCACGCTGCAGATCGCGGAAACGAAGGTCCTGGTCGGCGTCACGCCGCGGCCGTGGCGCCAGGGCCGCGCACTCCGCGTAGTGGCAGCCTTCCGTGCACGCATTCCCCGTCGAAACGCAACCACCTCGCGACATTTGCGTTACACTGCGCGCGTCTGCCTGCTCTTCGCTCGGCGATGCGTTTGTCCGACTGAAAAGGGGGCGTCTGCCATGGTCAGCACGTTGCGCCAGGCCGGTGTCCGGGGAGGTTCGGCGGCACTCGCTTGCAGCCTCTGTCTCGCCTGGGTTGTGGCGGCCCCTGCGCCCGTTGAGGCACAGACCTACCCCACCGCGGTCCGCGCCTGGGGAGAGAACGGTCGCGGACAACTCGGCAACGGCCACACCTGGGGCCCCTACCCGTCCCGTGTCAACCGTCTTGCCGACGTGAGGGCGGTCGCCGCCGGATACCATGCACTTGCCGTGACGTCCGATGGCCGCGTGTGGGAATGGGGGAGGAGACAGACGGCGCCCTCTCCGAGCCGACCCTCGTGAGCGGACTCTCCAACGTCGTCGCCGTGGCAGCCGGGAGTGACCACAGCCTGGCCCTCGAGGCCGATGGCACCGTCTGGGCCTGGGGTAACAACTTCGACGGCCAACTCGGCGACGGGACCACGACGGATTGCGCATCCCCCGTCCCCGTCAAGGGCCTTTCCGGCGTCACTTCGATTGCGGCAGCAGGGAATGGCTACAGCCTTGCCCTCAAGGCCGACGGCACCGTGTGGGCCTGGGGGAACAACTTCTACGGGCCAACTCGGCGACGGGACCACGAGCAACCGTCTGCTGCCGGTTGCGGTGTCGAATCTGTCGAACGTCTCCGCCATCTCCGCAGGCAGCTCGAGCGTTGCACTTCGCATGGATGGAAGCGTCTGGGAGTGGGGCCTCGGCAAGAGGCTCCCCGTCATGAACTCCGGCATCTCGAACGTGACGGCGATCGCTGCCGGAGCGTACTTCACTCTGGCCGTGAAGGCCGACGGCACCGTCTGGGCGTGGGGCCGCAATCGCCCGGGGCAACTCGGAGACGGAACCACGACGGATCGCGCCGTGCCTGGCCCCGTCACGGGGCTCTCCGGCGTCGTCGCGATCGTCGCCGGGTTCGACCACGCGCTCGCCGTCAAGGAGGACGGAAGCGCGTGGGCCTGGGGAAGAAACGGGGACGGCCAGCTCGGCAACGAGTCGGCCGCCGTCAACTCCCCGCTGCCGGTTCCCGTCGCACTGGCGGACGTGACAGGTGTTGCGGCGGCGAGGGGCTTCTCACTCGGGCTGCGCGAGGACGGGACGCTGTGGGCGTGGGGGGACAACTACTACGGCCAGCGCGGCAACGGCACGCTCGGCTACCACGACGTGCCCGTCGCGGTCTCCGCTCTCAGGGATGTGACGACGGTTTCGGCGGGATACCGCCACGGGCTCGCGCTGAAGACGGATGGAACCGTCTGGGCCTGGGGCGAGAACTCTGGCGGGCAGATCGGCGACGGGACCACCACCCCTCGCCCCACCGCCGTCCAGGTGGCCGCCCTCACCGACGTCGTCGGGGTCGCGGCGGGCGGTGGCCACAGCCTTGCCGTGAGGTCCGACGGGACGGTGTGGGCCTGGGGAGGTAATTGGTCGGGTCAGCTGGGTGACGGAACCTTCGAGCACAGACATCTCCCGGTGCAGGTGGTCGGGCTGTCGGACGTGCAGGCGGTGGCGGCAGGACAGTCGTACAGCCTGGCATTGAAGACCGATGGCACCGTGTGGGAGTGGGGATCGGGCGACTGGATGAGCACCGGCGGGCGCAGCGTGCCGCTGCGGATCCCGGGGCTGAATGACGTCACGGCAATCGCCACCGAGAGGGAGCCCTTGCGGGGGATCCGGGTCAGCGTCGCTCTGCGCAGCGATGGCGGGGTGGCCCAGTGGTCTGCCAGCACCCCCCTGGCCGCGGTGGCCATCACGAACGTCCGCGCCATCTCGACCAATGCCGGCCGGAGCATCGCGGTCACGAACGACGGCGGCGTGTGGGTGTGGGGTGAGTGGTGCGGCTATACGGGCTGTCAACCGGTCTCGCCCGACGGGCGGCCGCGGCGTGTGGAGGGCATCACCGACGCAACGATCGTCGCCTCCTTCAGCGACTACGCGTGGAACAACACCGACATGGCTGTCCGTGGCGACGGAACGGTCTGGCGCTGGGACTACTCGGTCGGCGCGGGGAAGACGACGACTCGGCGACGGGACCGCGACCGATAGACCCTCCCCTGTCCGGGTCAGCGGCTTTTCGGGAGTCACTGCCATCGCGGCCGGAAGCGGATTCAGTCTGGGCCTCACATCTGCTGGAACTGTCTGGGCTTGGGGAGTCAACTACTTCGGCCAGCTGGGCGACGGAACGAAGACGCAGCGCCTGCTGCCAGTGGCCGTGTCGAGTCTCTCGAACGTGACCGCCATTGCGGCCAACGGCTCCCGCTCCGTTGCTCTTCGCCAGGACGGGACCGTGTGGGAGTGGGGTGGTGGCAACTCGACGCCGGCCATGAACGCAGGCGTGTCGAACGTGACTGCGATCGCTGCCGGAAGGGGCTTCACGCTGGCGCTGAAGGACGATGGCACCGTTTGGGCGTGGGGAGACAACGGGTTTGGTCAACTCGGCGACGGGACCAGGACCACGACGGGTCGAGCCGTGCCTGCCCCGGTGACGGGGCTCTCGAGCGTCCTCGGTATCGCCGCAGGCCCCTACCACGCGTTCGCCATCAAGGACGACGGGAGCACGTGGGCTTGGGGACATAACTTCAACGGCGAACTCGGCACTGGTTCGGCCGGCTACTCGTCCCTGGTCCCGGTTCCGGTCGCTCTGTCCGACGTGACCGCCGTTGCAGCGGCGTTCGACTTCTCGCTGGGGCAGCGCCAGGACGGCACCCTGTGGGCCTGGGGGAACAACGACCACGGTCAGCGGGGCGACGGGACGGCCGCGCACAGCGACGTGCCCGTCGCGGTCTCCGATCTCAAGGATGTGACGACGGTCTCGGCGGGAGGCGGCCACGGGCTCGCGCTGAAGACGAACGGGACGGTCTGGGCGTGGGGCGACAATGGCGCCGGGCAGATCGGCGACGGGACCACCGCCCCTCGTCCCACCGCCGGCCAGGTTCGTCACCCTCGCCGACGTCGTCGGGATCGCGGCGGGCGGCCTCCACAGCCTTGCCGTGAGGTCCGACGGAACCGTGTGGGCCTGGGGCAGTAATCGGTCGGGTCAGCTGGGCGACGAAACCTTCGAGGACAAACATCTCCCGGTGCAGGTGGTCGGGTTGTCCGGCGTGCAGGCGGTGGCCGCGGGGGGTGATTACAGCCTGGCATTGAAGGGGGACGGCACCGTGTGGGGCTGGGGATCGGGCGACTGGCTGAGCACCAGCGGGCGCAGCGTGCCGCTGCGGATCCCCGGGCTGAATGACGTCACGGCAATCGCCACCGAGCGGCGGAGTGCCTGGTTCAGGCAGATCAGCCTCGCCCTGCGCAGCGATGGCGGGGTGGCGCAGTGGTCCGCCGACACCCCTCCCTCCGCGATCGCCATTGCAGACGTCCGCGCGATCTCCACGAACGTAGGCCGGAGCGTCGCCGTCACGAACGACGGAGGCGTGTGGTTGTGGGGTTTGACGTGCGGCCGCGACTATTTCGAGGACGTCTGTGCGTATGTCTCCCTCAGCGGGCGGCCCCGGCGGGTGGAGGGCATCACCGACGTCACGAGCGTCGCCTCGTTTAGCGACTTCGACCGTTACAACACAGACGTGGCGGTCCGTGGCGACGGGACGGTCTGGCGGTGGGACTACTCGTTCATCTCGACCAGGTCGGACACTACGGCCGAGCTGAGCACACCGGTGCCGATGCCTGGCCTCGCTGGAGCGACCGAGGTCAAGGCGGGAGATCACTTCTCCCTGGCCGTCGTGCACCCCGTCAACCGGATCGCGCCGGATCGCGGCCTTCCTGTCGGGTGGACGCCGATTACCATCGACGGCATCTTCGATCCCGGGTCGACCGTCACCTTCGGCGGCGTCCCCGCGCTGCGCGTGACCGTGCACGGCTGGTCCCGCTTGACGGTTCTTGCGCCGCCGCACGCGCCGGGAGCCGTGGACGTGGTCGTGACCACGCCCTCGGAAACCACCACCGTCGCCGGAGGCTTCACGTACCGCAGCCTCGTGAGCGAGCCCCCCCTGCCGGGACAGCCCGCCGTGCCCGGCGACCTCGACGGCGACGGCGCCACCGACGCCATCGTCTGGCGGCCGAAGACGGGCACCTGGTTCGCGCTGCCGTCGAGCGTGTCCGAGGATCCCTACCTGGCGGTGCAGTGGGGGCGGGCCAGCGAAGGCGACATCCCCGTGCTCGGCGACTTCGACGGCGACGCCAAGGCCGACATTGCCGTCTGGCGGCCATCGACCGGCACGTGGTTCATCCTGCAGTCGAGCCTCGGCTACAGCACCGCGGCGCACCTGGCCATCCAGTGGGGCGCGGCCTCGCTCGGGGACGTGCCCGTGCCGGCCGACTACGACGGTGACGGGATCACCGACCCCGCCGTGTGGCGCGCCTCGACCGGCGCGTGGTACTGGCTGCAATCCAGCAACGGCTTCTCGCGCTCGGCGTTTGGCAAGGTGGCGTGGGGGGTCACGGCCCTCGGGGACGTCCCGGTGACCGGCGATTTCGACGGCGACGGGAAGACCGACCCGGCGGTGTGGCGGACCTCGACCGGCAAGTGGTACTGGCTGCGCTCGAGCGACGGGTACGCGCTTTCGACCAGCGGGTCCGCCTGGTGGGGAATCCCGTCGCGCGGCGACCAGCCCGTGCCGGCCGACTACGACGGTGACGGCCGCACCGACCCCGCCGTGTGGCGGGCGTCGACCGGGACCTGGTACTGGCTGCCCTCCACCCGCGACTACGAACCCTACTTCGGGCGGGAGCGGCGATGGGGGCTGCCGGGAGCCGGGGACCAGCCGGTTCCCGGCGACTGGGACGGCGACGGGCAAGCCGACCTCGTGGTATGGCGAGGATCGACGGGCATCTGGCACGTCCTGACATCGAGCACCGGCTACACCGAGTCGTGGGTGGTCCAGTGGGGCGCTGCCGGGGATCGGCCGGTCGGCGGGACGGTCCCCCGCTGATCCCGAAGCCCGCCGCCCTCTCCGGGGCCATCGCTCGCGTGACATTTGCGCTAGACTGCGCGCGTCTTCGTCGTCTCACCTCGCAGCGGTGGGTTCGGTCCCGCTGAAGGGGGGCGTCTGCCATGGTCAGCACGTTGTGCCAGGCTGGTGTCCGGGGAGGTTCGGCGGCACTCGCTTGCAGCCTCTGTCTCGCCTGGGTTGTGGCGGCCCCTGCACCCGTTGAGGCACAAGGCTACCCCACCGCGGTCCGCGCATGGGGAGAGAACGGTCGCGGACAACTCGGCAACGGCTACGTGTGGGGCCCCGTCGCCACCCGTGTCAATCGTCTCGCCAACGTGAGCGCGATCGCCGCCTCCACCCTGGGCCAACACGTAGTAGCCGTGACCTCGGACGGGCGCGTGTGGCAATGGGGGACGTTGTACGGGTCCCGCACGGTCCTCTCCGAACCGACCCTCGTGGGCGGCCTCTCCAACGTCGTCGCGGTGGCAGCCTCGGGTGAGCAGAACGGGCACAAGCTGGCCCTGCAGGCCGATGGCACCGTCTGGGCATGGGGAAACAACTCCGACGGCCAACTCGGCGACGGGACCACGACCGGTCGTGCATCCCCGGCCCGCGTCAAGGGCCTTTCCGGCGTGACCGCGATCGCAGCAGGAAGGTCCTACAGCCTTGCCCTCAGAACCGACGGCACCGTCTGGGCCTGGGGCCTCAATTCCTCGCGCCAGCCGGGCGGGACCACTGGCAACGCGCTGCTGCCGGTCGCCGTGCCCAACCTGTCGAACGCCACTGCCATCTCCGCGGCGCATTACCGGAGCGTGGCGCTTCTCGATGATGGGACCGTATGGCAGTGGAACTACGGGGCCGACACGGTGCCCGTCGAGAAACCCGGCATCTCGAACGTGACAGCGATCGCTGCCGGAACCTTCTTCACTCTGGCCTTGAAGGCCGACGGCACCGTCTGGGCCTGGGGAGACAACAGATTTGGTCAGCTCGGCGACGGGACCACGGCGCGTCGCGCCGAGCCCGGCCCGGTCACGGGGCTGTCCGGCGTCGTCGCAATCGCAGCCGGCCTCTACCACGCGCTCGCCGTCAAGGAGGACGGCAGCGCGTGGGCCTGGGGAAATAACCGGGACGGCGAGCTCGGCAACGAGTCGGCCGGCGTCAACTCCCCGCTGCCGGTTCCAGTCGCACTGGCGGACGTGACGGGTGTTGCGGCCGCGTGGGGATCCTCGTTCGGGCTGCGCGAGGACGGGACGCTGTGGGCCTGGGGGGACAACTACTATGGCCAGCGCGGCAACGGCACGCTCGGCCACCACGACGCGCCCGTCGCGGTCTCCGATCTCAAAGGTGTCACGACGGTTTCGGCGGGAGGCCGCCACGGGCTCGCGCTGAAGGCGGA
Organism: uncultured Acidobacteriota bacterium; assembly: GCA_963813585.1. Classification (GTDB taxonomy): domain Bacteria; phylum Acidobacteriota; class Vicinamibacteria; order Vicinamibacterales; family Fen-181; genus JARKSS01. The sequence continues at coordinate 2,324,576 of CAWEZL010000001.1, read as the reverse complement.
TGGAACCGTCTGGGCCTGGGGCGACAACTCCACCGGGCAGACTGGCGACGGGACCACCACCCAACGTCCCACCGCCGTCCAGGTCGTCGGCCTCGCCGACGTCGTCGGGGTCGCGGCGGGCCACCTCCACAGCCTCGTCGTGAAGTCCGACGGGACCGTGTGGGCCTGGGGAAGTAATCGGTCGGGTCAGCTGGGCGACGGGACCTTCGAGGACAGACATCTCCCGGTGCAGGTGGTCGGGCTATCGGGGGTGCAGGCGGTGGCCGCGGGCCGGGACCACAGCCTGGCATTGAAGACGGACGGCACCGTGTGGGAATGGGGATGGCCCGAACCGACAGGCTCCTCCAACGGGCGCAGCGTACCGCTGCGGATCCCGGGGCTGAATGACGTCACCGCAGTCGCCACCGAGAGTCGGATCTCGCGGAGTCAGGTCAGCCTCGCCCTGCGGAGCGACGGCGGGGTGGCCCAGTGGTCCGCCAGCACCCCCCTTTCCGCGGTCGCCATCACGAACGTCCGCGCCATCTCGACCAATGCTGGCCGAAGCATCGCGGTCGCGAACGACGGCGACGTGTGGGTGTGGGGTGAATGGTGCGCCTACGCAGGCTGTCAGCCGGTCTCGCCCGACGGGCGGCCGCGGCGTGTGGAGGGCATCACCGACGCAACGAGCGTCGCCTCCTTCAGCGACTTCGTCTGGAACAACACCGACATGGCTGTCCGTAGCGACGGGACAGTCTGGCGGTGGGACTACTCGGTCGGCGCGGGAAAGACGACGGAGCTGAGCACACCGGTGCCGATGCCTGGCCTGGCGGGAGCGACCGAGGTCACATTAGGGGCGCCGGCTTCGGTGGCGTCAGAGACGTTCTTCCTGGCCGTCGTGCACCCCGTCACCCGGATCGCGCCGGATCGCGGCCTTCCTGTCGGGTGGACGCCTGTCACCATCGACGGCATCTTCGATCCCGGGCCGACCTCGGTCACCTTCGGCGGCGTCCCCGCGCTGCGCGTGACCGTGCACGGCTGGTCCCGCTTGACGGTTCTTGCGCCGCCGCACCCGCCGGGGACCGTGGACGTGGTCGTGACCACGCCCTCGGAAACCACCACCGTCGCCGGAGGCTTCACGTACCGCAGCCTCGTGAGCGAGCCTCCCCTGCCGGGACAGCCCGCCGTGCCCGGCGACCTCGACGGCGACGGCGCCACCGACGCCGTCGTCTGGCGGCCGAAGACGGGCACCTGGTTCGCACTGCCGTCGAGCGCCTCCGAGGATCCCTACCTGACGGTGCAGTGGGGGCGGGCCAGCGAAGGCGACATCCCCGTTCTCGGCGACTTCGACGGCGACGCCAAGGCCGACATTGCCGTCTGGCGGCCGTCGACCGGCACGTGGTTCATTCTGCAGTCGAGCCTCGGCTACAGCACCGCAGCGCACCTGGCCATCCAGTGGGGCGCGGCCTCGCTCGGGGACGTGCCCGTGCCGGCCGACTACGACGGTGACGGGATCACCGACCCCGCCGTGTGGCGCGCCTCGACCGGCACGTGGTACTGGCTGCAATCCAGCAACGGCTTCTCGCGCTCGGCGTTTGGCAAGGTGGCGTGGGGGGTCGCGGCCCTCGGAGACGTCCCGGTGACCGGCGACTTCGACGGCGACGGGAAGACCGACCCGGCGGTGTGGCGGACCTCGACCGGCAAGTGGTATTGGCTGCGCTCGAGCGACGAGTACGCCCGTTCCACCAGCCGCGCCGTGCCGTGGGGGAACGCCTCGAGCGGCGACGTGCCTGTGCCCGCCGACTACGACGGCGACGGGATCACCGACCCCGCCGTGTGGCGGGCCTCGACCGGGACTTGGTACTGGCTGCGCTCCGCCGACGAGTACGAACCGGGGGTCGTCCGGCTCACGGCAATGGGGGCAGGCGGGAGTCGACCAGCCGATTCCCGGCGACTGGGATGGCGACGGGCAAGCCGACCTCGTCGTGTGGCGCGGCTCGACTGGAATGTGGTTCCTCCTGACGTCGAGCACCGGCTACCCGAGTCGTGGATGGTCCAGTGGGGCGCTGCCGGTGATCGGCCGGTCGGCGGGACGGTCCCCCGCTGATTCGCCTACTTCTTCCTGACGGGTTTCTTCACCGCCGCCTTTCCCGGCCGGTAGTCGATGCTGAAGTTGCTGACGACGGCCACCGGGCTGTTCGCGCTCGTGAACAGGTCGGTCCCGTCCAGGCCCATCACCGACAGCTTCTCGCCCAGGATCGCCGACCTCGTTCACGTCGGCGGGGATCTCGAGCACGATCCGCTCGACGCCGGTCGGCGCCACCGCCTTCACGCCGCCGGGGCCCGCGCCGCCGCCAATCCGATCGAACAGGTCGCCGGCCGTGCGGAACTCGCTCTGCACGACGCCCCGCGTCAGCAGCGTGCCGTCCATCGCGAGCACGCCGATCGTCGCGGTGTAGCGGGCGAACGCGCGGCGCGCCTTCACCTCCTGCTCCGAGTAGGTGTGGCGGTTGTGGAGGTCGAAGGAGCAGCGTCAGCGGGCCGGTGTGGGGCGGGAAGCGGACGACGATGCCGAGGGTCGGGTCGAGGCCGGTCATCACGTCGCAGAACCGGAGCCGGCTGCCGACGCCGGTCCCGAGCACCTGCGGGCAGGCAACGTCGGGGGCCTCGGTGCGGCGCGCCTGCGAGGCGGCGGGCTTCTGCGTCGTGCGGGCGGGCGGCTTCTTCGCGGCCGGCTTCCGGGTGGCCTGGTCGCCCGGGGCCTCCCCGTGGGCGCGGGCCTCCGTGCCCGCGCGAGCCTCGGCGGCCAGGTGTCCGCCGCCGCACGCGAGGGCGGCGGCCAGGAGGAGGAATCGGGCACGCACCATGCCCAGAGTATAACTGGACACGTGCCCGTCTTCGCCGCCACGCGGTGACGCGGGTCCTACTTGTGGCGAATCAGCTCGAGGAACTCGGTGCGGGTGCGGGCGCTGTTGCGGAAGGCGCCGAGCATCGCCGAGGTCACGGCCACCGAGTTCTGCTTCTCGACGCCGCGCATCGCCATGCACAGGTGCGTCGCCTCGACGACGACCGCCACGCCGAGCGGGTTGATCTTCTGCTCGATCGTCTCGGCGACCTGGTTGGTCATCCGCTCCTGCACCTGCAGCCGTCGCGCGAAGACGTCCACCAGCCGGGGGATCTTGCTGAGGCCGATCACCTTGCCGTTCGGGATGTAGGCGACGTGGCAGCGGCCGAAGAACGGCAGCATGTGGTGCTCGCAGAGGCTGTAGAAGTCGATGTCCTTGACGATGACCATCTCGCTGTAGTCGACGGTGAACAGGGCGTTGTTCAGCACCTGGTCCACGTCGGCGTGATAGCCGCCGGTCAGGAAGCGGAACGCGCGCTCGACGCGCCGCGGCGTCTGCTCGAGCCCCTCGCGGTCCGGGTCCTCGCCCAGCTCCCTCAACAGCGTGCGAATCAGGTCCTGCATAGCGCTCTCTTCCCTACCGCGATATCTCCCCCGCCCGGATCAACCGACCCGCCTCGGCAGAGGCCGCCGGCGTGTCCACGTCGAGCCACTTCCCGCCGCCGATGTCCCACGCCCGCATGAGGCCGCGCGCGGCCAGCCGGCGGATCCCGCCCGAGAGGGACGCGTCGCCGGCCTGCACGCTCTCGTCGAGCGCGTCGAAGACGCGGGGCGTCAGCAGGAAGAGGCCGGTGTCCACGGCGGTGAACGGCGTCAGCTCCTTGCCGATGGCTTCGATCGCGCCGCCATCCCTGGTTCGCACCTTCGTCGCGTCGTCCATGTCGAAGATGCCGGCCAGGTCGTAGTCCACCGCCAGGTACTCGCCGCCGGCCGGCGCACCGGCCGCGAAGCGGGCGATCGCATCGTGCTGGAACAGGTGGTCGGACATCGACACCAGGAAGCGCGGCGACACCGATCCTCGGGCGCACAGCAGCGACAGGCCATTCGGCTCGTCGAACCGCGGGTTGTCGATCCAGTTGACGCGCAGCCCGTCGCGCGCGACCCCGGGGCACGCCCGGACGGCGTCGGCGCCGTAGCCCGTCACGACGTGGACCGTGGAGACCCCCGCCGCCTGCAACCCGTCGATGACGCGCGCGAGCAACGGCCGCCCCTCCACCGCGTAGACCGGCTTCGGAAGCGTCTCGACCGAGAACAGCCGGGACCCGCGTCCCGCTGCCAGTACGACCGCCTCGAGCCCCGGGCCGAGCCCGTGCGGCACCCCGACGTTCGGTTCATGGTTTGTCATCGGCATGGCTGCCCCGAATCAGGCGAAGGCAACTTGTCATTTTTCAGGCCGGGAGCCGGCCGTGTCAAGGACGCCGGCCAGGTCGGCGGCCGGCGGCGGGCGGCCTGTGGCAGAATTCCGAAGGGAGGCTTCCCATGGCGATCGAGCGTGTCGGCGTCCTTGGCTGCGGCCTGATGGGCAGCGGCATCGCGCAGGCCTGCGCCCAGGCGGGCTACGCCTGCAGCGTCCGCGAGGTGGATCAGGAGGCCCTCGAGCGGGGGCTGGCGCGCATCCGGGGCTTCCTGGACGATGGGGTGGCCAGGGGGAAGATGACCGCCGACGCCCGCGACCAGGCCTGGTCGCGGCTGCAGGGCACGACCAGGCTCGAGGACCTCGCCGGCTGCGACCTGGTGATCGAAGCCGTCGTCGAGGACCTCGCGACGAAGCAGCAGGTCTACCGCGCGATCGGGCCAACCCTGTCGCCGGGCGCGATCCTGGCGTCGAACACCTCGTCGCTGTCGATCACCGAGCTGGCCGCCGCCAGCGGGCGGGCCGATCGCTTCGCCGGGCTGCACTTCTTCAACCCGGTCCCGCTGATGAAGCTCGTGGAGGTGGTGCGCGGCCTCGAGACGGCCGATGGGACGTGGAGCGAGCTGGTGGCCTTCGCGCGGGCGCTGGGGAAGGAACCCGTGACCGCGCCCGACCGGCCCGGCTTCATCGTGAACCGCCTGCTGTTCCCCTACCTGCTCGACGCCGTCCGCTCGCACGAGGCGGGGCTCGGGACGATCGAGGAGATCGACGCCGCGATGAAGCTCGGCTGCGGTCACCCGATGGGGCCATTCGCCCTGCTCGACTTCATCGGCCTCGACACCGCCTACTCGATCGCCACCTCGATGTACGACGAGTTCCGCGATCCGGCCTTCGCCCCGCCCCCGCTGCTGAAGCGGCTCGTGCTCGCCGGCCGCCTTGGCCGCAAGAGCGGTCGAGGCTTCTACCGGTACGACCGTCCTCCCGTTGCAGAATCCGACACCTCCGGCGCGTCAATCGTCACACGGCGGTAAAGGCATCGCCTCGAAGGGGTTAACGGGTGGGTCCTCGTGCGTGGGACGGCGTGGTGTCAGCGGAGGCCGACACCTCATCCACGGCACTCCGCGATTCAGGCCTGAAATCTCGCATTTGCCACGCCTCCGCTTGGCGCCGTTCTTGAATACCGGAGGGCAACAAGGGGAACCACAGTGATGATGACCAGGGTGAATCAAATCGGGAGCCTCAGGCCCGGTCACGCCACCCAGAAGGTCGTGGTGGTCAACGGCAACAGTGACATGCTCGAGCTGCTCGAGTCGGTCCTCGATGCCGGTCACTACGACATGGTGTTCGTGGCCGAGACCGAGCACGCGTACACGCAAATCAAGCGGGCGCGGCCGAATCTCATCATCCTGTGCGTCGCCATGGACGACCCGCTGGGGTTCCACGTGCTGTCGATGCTCAAGCTGGACGACGAGACGGCGGGCATCCCGGTCCTCACCTACACGGGTGAGCCGGACGGAGAAGGGACCGATCGCGAGCCGGACGACGACAGCCCCGAGGACGAGCTGCCGCTGGTCGCGCGCCGCGCGGAGCTGTCGATGAACTAGGCGGGGATAGCGGGTGGGGCGGGGCTTCGGCCCTGCCCTACAATTGCCACCCCGCCGGACCGATACACAGGCGGCATATGGCCCGCGGACGGTTCGCGGGTCCAGGCGGCTACGGGGCCAGGGCCACGATTCCGAGCGTCGGCGCCGGCAGATGTCCGGCCTCCCGCGCCCGGATAGGTCCTGGTCCCCGGACGCTGGCCCTCACCGTCGCGGCGGGTTGACGAAGGCCGCGACCACGCTCTCCTGCCCATCCGGCCCCACGGCCGACACCCCGAACACGCAGTCGTCGATCGACACGCCCGGGATGACGTGTTCCTGCACGTTCCCGAGGCGGACCGCGTGCTGCCAGTCGGGCGTCCACGCCTCGCGCCAATAGACCATGTATCCGGCGGCGCCCGGGGAGGGCGCCCAGCGCAGCCGCGCGTCGTAGCCGCTGGGCTGGCGCCCGAGGGTGGGCTGGCCGCGATCGTCCACGACGGCCGGGGCGGGCGGCGCCAGGGCCAGCGAGGCGGCGGCGGCGGCGTTCACGCGCACGTTCCGGACGAAGTAGGGGACGTTGACCCCTTCGAGCGTGTCGGCGGTCGTGTGCTGCCGTTCGTAGTTCTCGACCGCCTCGGTGAGGCGCACCGCGGCGAACCCCTGCTGGTTGAAGGCGGTGTGGTCGCCGCCGCGGCCGAACCGGTCGTGGCGGGCGATGAGCGCGACGTGCTGCGCGGGCACGTAGCGCGCGCCGACCGCCTTGACGTAGCGGGCGAGCTGCCGCGACGGCGAATCCTCGGGAGCCTCGGAGAAGACGCGGACGCGGCGTGAGTCCTCGATGTGCCCGGGAGCCTGGGTGTTCCCCACCATGTCGTTGTTCAGCACGGCGTCGATGGCGATCCCCTGCTGTTTCGCCCGCTCGGCGTGCATCCGCGCGCCGATGAGTCCCTGCTCCTCGCCGGCGAAGGCCACGAAGGCAAGCGTGGCATCGAACTCGATGCCGCTGTCGGCGAACACGCGGGCCAGTTCCATCACCAGCGCCGTCCCGCTCCCGTCGTCGTTGACGCCCGGCGCCGGGTTGTCGGCTGGCGCGGGGCTCGCGGCCGGCGCGCCGCCGGCCGGCGGGGCGCCAGGCGTTCGCGTCGCGGCCGTCCCCTCGACCCGCGCGAACGTGTCGTAGTGCGCGGTCACGTAGACGCGGCGCGGCGTTCGTCCGGGCAGGAGGGCGACGACGTTGTGGAGGTCGAGGTCGCGGGCGATGCGGCCGCCCTTCGGGACCGTGTGGATGTCGAAGGCCACCTGCAGCCGCGGGCTCGACCGCTTCATCTCGTCGAGGATCCACTGGCGGGCGGCGCCGATGCCGCGCGTGGGCGAGTCGGTGGACGACAGGGTGCTGCGCGTGCCGAACGAGCCCAGCTTCTCGAGGATCGCGACGAGGCGCGGCTCGGAGACCTGCGCGAGCAGGCGCTCGATGCGGGGGTCGGGGGCGGCGGGGGCCTGGGCGCGTGCCGGCGGCGCGCCCGCGAGGAAGGTGGCGGCCGCGAGGAGGGCCATCGGGACAAGCGTCTTCATAGGACCGAGAGGATACCTCAGTCTCGAGGGACTTCGTGGACTGCGAGGCCGGTATTATGATTCGCTCATGCAGACCGCGCCGTCTCCCGTCCGCCGCCCCTTCGCCCTCGCCGTTCTTCTTCTCCTGCTCCTCTCCGCCGGCCCGGCCGTTGTCGCGACGCCGCAGCAGGCGGGAGCACCGTCGGTCCGCGTGGCGGTCGTGCTGGGCAATGCGCCGGCGGCGACCGACGAACCGACCAGCGCGCAGACCGCCCGTTGCCTGAAGGCGTACGAGCTGTACAAGAGCGGCGCCGTGAACAAGCTCCTCGTGACCGGCGGCTTCACGCGCGACTTCATCTCCGAGGCGCGGATGATGAAGATCGCGCTCGTCACCTTCGGCGTGCCGCCCGAGGACGTCCTCGAGGACGAGTACGCCTCCTCCACGATCGAGAACGGCCTGTTCGCCTCGAAGATGTTCGAGGAGCGCGGCTGGGCGAAGACCGGCGTCCTGGTGAGCCAGCCGTATCACCTGCCGCGCTCGCAGGGGATCTTCAAGAGCGAAGGGTTCGAGCTGACGGACGCTGCCGCCGCGGACGCCGCGTCCCTCGAGAGCCTCCTGCCGCTGCTCGACACGAAGGCGGACGCGGTGGTGAAGGCCGAGCCCACCGACCTCATCGTGGTCTACGAGCCGTATCGCGGGCTCGGGCCGGTGGACTGGCCGACGCCCGGGCTCGCGAAGCGGCTGCGCCTCGCGGCGGCGCTCTTCCACCGCAAGGCCGCGCCCACCATCGTCCTCTACACCGATCACTACACGCGCGGCGCGGCGACCATCGCCCAGGTGATGAAGATCGCGCTGGTCTCGCTGGGCGTGCCGGCGTCCAGCCTGAAGGTCGTCGCGCGGGGCGAGCACCGGTTCTTCGGCCAACTGGCCGCGGCCTACGCGGAGAAGTCCGCGACCGTGGTGACCTCGAACGAGGCGAAGACCGCGCCGGCGGGCATGCCACGGCCTGGGGCGGGGATGCCGCCGTCTTCCGGCGCGACCGCCTCTTCCGGCGCCGCCGGCGATGATGACCCCGGAGCAGGCGGCGCCGAAGTGGAAGTGGGTGTACGTCGAGTAGCGCTGCCGATGTTCAATCGAGGGGGAATCGAGGGGGAATGTAGCGCCTGGTCCAGCGCTCCGCGCGTCAGAATAGGCAGCGACGTATTCGTCGGGAGGGACCATGCGCTCCACATCGACGTTCTTCGCGGTCACCCTCGCCTGCAGCCTGCTCGCGCTTCCGGCTCGTGGGCAACAGCCGGCCCCGAACGAGCCTGCCGCCGGGCTCATCGCCCGGTCGGTGGCCGTGCCGACCGGCAACGGCGTTCCCGTTCTGACCGATGGCGTCTTCACTCCCGGTGAATGGGACGATGCGCTCCTGATCGACCTGGGCGAGACGCTGGAGCTGCGCGTGAAGGAATATGGAGGCGTGGTCTTCATCGGCCTGCGCGGCCCCGCCGGGATCGGCCCGGCCGACCTGTTCCTGTCGGTTCCGGGCGGGCCGATCTGCCAACTGCATCGCTCCGCCCAACTGGCGGAGGCGAAGGTTCCGCCGGGCGGCGAACTCCCTCCGCTCGGGCAGTTCGGCCTCTCGCCCGACTGGTACGCCAACGAGCAGCGCTGGGACATCGAGGAAGCCGAGCGCCTGCGGAAGGCCGGCAGGACGCCCCTCGAGGTGATGCGAACCGCGCAGTATCCGTCCGACGGCATCGAGTTCGCGATTCGGCGTTCGAAGTTCCGGGGTGAGCGGTGGTGGATGCGGCTCGAAGGCACCGCGCTGCTCACGGCGGGTGCACCCGCCGTGCTGACGTATCCGCCGGGCCCCGGCAAGCAACCCGTGCAGCGGCTCGCCGTCCCGCAGGGTCCCCCGACGGCGCCGAAGCCGCGCGTGCTGGACGTGCGCGGTCTCGAGTGGCTCGAGCTGCGTCTGGCGCCCATGGCCGAGCGACCACAGGACGTCGCCCCAGGGGCGACGTCAGCCGAAGACCTGTGGTAAACTTCAGCTTCTGTGACTTGCTGCAAGGCACTTCCCACCAGCCGGCCGGCGTAGCTCAGTTGGTAGAGCAGCTGATTCGTAATCAGCAGGTCGTCAGTTCGAGTCTGACCGCCGGCTCCAATTTTCTTTGGGTCCATTCCGGACACATGGGTAACAGATTCATGCGTACGCCGTTTTCGGTCGCGGATCTCAACGACCGCCCGCGGAATCGGCGTCGATTGTCGTCGAACCGAGGATCGGAGCGAAGCGTGTCGAACACGGGTGCGCCCTCGAGCCGGTAGACGATGCCGTCGCTCCGCGGCGAGGATCTCCGGACTCGCTCGACCCGGCCGCGCAGTGGCTGCCGTACCCCAACCTCCCGCCGGGCGGCGAGACGTTGCCGCCAAAGACGACGGTGTGCCACAATGTGCACATGCGGACGATTTCGATACGTGAACTGCACCTGAGGACCGGCGAATGGGTCCGGCGTGCTGCCAGCCGGGGGCCGATCGTGGTCACCGATCGCGGGCGGCGTGTCGCCGCGCTTCAGCCGTTCGACGCCTCGATGACCGGCCGGCCCCTGCCCGACCGGGAGGCAGCGATTCGCAGGCGGTCGAAGGTCCCGGTCGATTCCGGCGTGTACCAGTCCGAGCTGCGCGAGGATCGATGATCTACTTCGACGCCGCCTACATCGCCAAGTGCTACCTCAACGAGCCGGGCGCGGATCGAATCCGCGAGGTCGCGTACGCGGCGGAGGGCCTCGCATCGTGCGCCCTGGCCCGGCTGGAGTTCGCAGCGATCCTCAAACGCCACGTCAGGGAGCGTCACCTCACGCGCCGGGAGCTGAAGGCCATCCTGAGGGACTTCGAAGAGGACGAACAGAGCGGTGTGTGGCATTGGTTGGCCATCACGCCGGAGCTGCTGCAGAAGGCCCGTGAGGTCGTGCTCGACGTTCCGAGCGCGGTCTTCCTCCGGTCCGGTGACGCGCTCCACCTCGCGTGCGCCGAGGAGCACGGGTTTCCGGAGGTCTACACCAACGACCGCCACATGCTGCGGGCCGCGCGGTATTTCCACCTGGCAGGCGTGGACGTTCTCGCCGGTAACGGCTGACGGGCGCTCAGGCGGTCGAAACCGGCGCTTCTACTCCTCGCTCCCGGCCGTTCCTCGCCCGCGCTTTGCCTCGGAACGCCGGCGCTTCGCCTCGAGGCGCCGGCGTTCGGATCCCGCGGTCGGCCTGGTCGCGTGCCGGCGCTTGGGCGGCGTCAGCGCCTTTCGCACCAGGGCCGCCAGCCGTTCGCGCGCGTCCTCGCGGTTCGCGGCCTGCGTGCGGAAGCGGCGGGCATCGATCAGGAGCACTCCATCGGCCGTCATGCGCGAGCCGGCCAGAGACCTCAGCCGGGCGCGGACGGCGTCGGTGAGCACCGGCGAAGCCGCTGGTTCGAACCGCAGTTCCACCGCCGTGGCCACCTTGTTCACGTTCTGGCCGCCAGGACCCGACGCGCGGACGAATCGCTCGTCGAGTTCGGACTCGGCAATCGAGACGGTCGGTGTGACCTGCAGCATGAGAATTAGACCCTCAGCGAACCACGGAACCCCCTGGCCCGATAGTAGGAGGCCGCGCCGTTGTGGTACACGAAGACACGGCCGTAGCGGCGATCGGCGAAGATGGCGCCGCCGAGCTTTCTGATGTCGGGAGGTGTCTTCAGCCAGCTCGACGTCTTCGTGTCGAACTCTCCGAGCGCCTGCAGCGCTCGAGACTGTTCCTCCGACAGCAGCTCGATGCCCATGGCCGCGGCCATGTCGACGGCGTTGTCCTGCGGCTTGAACGCCTTCCGTGCCTCCAGCGCTTCACGGTCGTAACAGGCATTCCTGCGGCCCTCGGGGCTCTCGGCTGAGCAATCGCAGAAAACGTATTCGCCCGTCCTCTCGTCACGGCCGACGACATCCGGTTCGCCGCCGGTCCTCTCCATCTCGGCGAGCGACCACAGCTTCGCCGCAGCACCCTCCAGCCGTGCCTGCACCTGCGCCCACTCGAGACCCTCGTGGCGGTTCATGTGCTTCTCGAAGCGGACTCTCAATCCCCTGAGCAGCCGCTCGCGTTCGTCCGCCGACAACTCCTTCTTGTTGCGCTTGGCGTGGCTCATACCCCATATTACCCTTGCGCTTTGTGGTGACGCGGTCGCGTGCACGGGAGGATGCCTGCGAAGGACGGGCGTCGTTGGCACCTCGCTTGCTACCTTTCACCGGGCAATCAAGGGAGGCTTTTTCATGGGAGACAAGGGCAAGAAGGACAAGTCGAAGCTCGACAAGCAGCACCAGGTGAAGAACCAGCAGCAGGAGAAGTCGAAGGTGGAGAAACAGGAGCCGAAGCGGCCGGCATAGGAGCGCCGCCGGCCGGGCTCGCGCGGCTCCCCACCTTAGTGGTGCGCGGGGTACTTCATCTCGCCCGCGCGGATGGCCACGCTCAGCAGGTTCTCGCGCAGCGGGATCGGGCAGTTGTAGTGCGGCGAGTAGTTGCACAGCGGGTTGCTCGCCGCGTTGAAGTCGAGCACGTACGCCGCCCCGGCGCCGGCGAAGGGGACGAAGAGGTAGCGGCCGACCTCGTAGGTCTCCTTCCCCGTCGTCGCATCCCTGAAGGCCACGAACAGCTCGTCGCCCGCCTTCGGCGCGGCGCCCGTTGAAAGAGCGGTCAGGCGAAGCGCCCTGCCGTCCACGCCGAACTCGAAGACTCCGACGCGGTAGTACTCGCGCTGAAGCCCGCGGCTCGTCGTGATCGTCACGGCGGAGGGCGTCGCGTTCGCCACGAAGCGAGCCTTCACCTGGAGCGACGGATCCGGGCGGAACCACTTCAAGCCCGTGTAGGCCTTGCGCGCGGGCGACTCCGGGTCGAACACGCGCGCGTTCCCGTTGCCGGGCGCCGAGAGCGTCTCCACGTAGTGGCGGCCCAGGCGCACCACGTCACCCCGTTCGAGCTTCGTCCGCCCGGCCACCGGCCTGCCCGGCAACCCCGTGACGTCACCCTTCCCGCTCGTCTTCACGATGGCCGGGGCGCCGGCCACCGGCGCGACGAGGTACGCCCCATCCTGGAGCGTCAGATCGACGACGTCCGTGCCGGCGGCGGCTGGGCCGAACGCCACGCCGGCCGGGCCGGTCCCCAGCCGGATGGTCTGCCCGGGCTGGAAGTACTGGACGGCGACGGCGGTGAACGGCGACATCGCGGCCTTCGAATACTCCTCGTCCGACGCCTTGTGCTTCGCCAGAATGGCGGCGGCCGGATCGGTGCCCTGTCCGCCGGCCGGCAGCGCCAGCGGCCCCGCCGCAAACACCACCGCCACCAGGCCGAGTGTCACCAGCGCTCGTCGGGTTCGAGTCATCGAGCCAGTATACCGAACGCGGGCCGCGTCGACGCACGTCGAGCCTGCTACGGCGCGAGGCGGGCGGCCCAGGTCAAGACCAGCACGCCGAGCACGATCCGGTAGATCGCGAACGGGACGAAGCCTCGCCGCCGGACCCACGCCATGAACCAGGCGACCGACGCGTAGGCCACGATGAAGGACACGACCAGGCCGATCGCCAGCACCACCCAGCCGTGGGCATCCAGTTGCGCGACGCCGATCGGGTTCTCCTCCCCGCCGGCGAGCGACTTGAGCAGGTCGTAGCCGGTCGCCACCGCCATCGTCGGCATCGACAGGAAGAACGAGAACTCGAGGGCCGCGGCCCGCGACATGCCGGCGAGCTGCCCGCCCGCGATCGTGGCCATCGAGCGGGAGGTGCCGGGAAACACGGCGGCCAGGACCTGGCATGCCCCGATCCAGGCGGCCTGGGCGATCGACATGTCCTCCATCGAGCGGGTGTGTACCCGGGCCGTCGAAGACGGCGCCCCCGCCTCGGCGCCCGCGTTCAGCGCGTCCACGCCCCACATCACGATCCCCCCGGCCACCAGCGACCACCCCATGACGTGCAGGCTCTCGAGGTGCTGGCCAATGACCTTCGTCAGCAGGAACGCGGGGATCGCGGTCACGACGAAGGCGACGAGGGTGAGGCCCAGCGGGTGCGTCAGCAGCCCGCGATCGCCGCGCTCGCCTCGCGGGTAGGTGGTCACGAACCTCGAGATCCGCTCGCGGAAGTAGAGCGGCAGCGACAGGATCGCCCCAAGCTGGATGACGACGGTGTACATCTTCCAGTACCCGTCGGCCAGGTCCACGTGGAGGAGCGCCTGCGCCACACGGAGGTGCGCGGTGGAGCTGACGGGGAGGAACTCGGTGACGCCTTCGACGATGCCGAGGATGACGGACAACAGGTAGTCGTTCAAACGCCCTCCGCTCTTCGATCCTCCATGGTATCGCGGGCGGCCCCTCTAGACGCGGCGCAGTCGATCGGCGGCGGCGGCGAGGGTCTCGTCGCGCTTCGCGAAACAGAAGCGGAGGACCGGCGGCGCGACGGACTCGTAGAGGAACGCCGACGTGGGGATCGACGCGACGCCGTGTTCGCGGAGAAGCGTCATCGCAAAGTCGCTGTCGCCGGCGCCCGTGATCGCCGAGTAGTCGAGCAGCTGGAAGTAGGTGCCGCGGCACGGGAGCGGCTTGAACCGCGACCCGTCGAGGAGCTGCAGGAAGCGGTCGCGCTTCGCCTGGTAGAACCCCGCGAGCCCCTCGTAACGAGCGGGCTCGGCCAGGACGGCCGCGTAGGCCACCTGCGACGGCGTGTGGGTGGCAAAGGTCACGAACTGGTGGATTCGCTGGATCTCGCGGGACAGGGCTTCCGGCGCGCTGACATACCCCACCTTCCACCCCGTCGTGTGGAACGTCTTGCCGAACGAGCTGACGACGCAGCTCCGGGCGGCGAGCTCGGGCAGCCGGCACACCGACTCGTGCGGCCGGCCGTCGAACACGACGTGCTCGTACACCTCGTCGCTGAGGACGACGACGCCGGTGCCGTCGAGGATGGAAGCAAGCTGCCGGAGATCCGCGGGGCCGAGGACCATGCCGCTCGGGTTGTGGGGCGAGTTGAGGATCACCATCCGGGTTCGCGGCGACAGCGCCGCGCGCACCTCGTCCCAGTCGATGGCGTAGTCGGGGGACCGGAGCGTCACGAAGCGGGGCGTGCCGCCGTTCAGCCGGACGACGGGCGTGTAGGAGTCGTAGCAGGGCTCGAAGAGGATCACCTCGTCGCCCGGGCCGACGAACGCGGCGATCGCGCAGAAGAGCGCCTCGGTCGCGCCCGACGTGATCGTGATCTCGGTCGCCGGGTCGTACGCCGCGCCGTAGAGCCTCGAGATCTTCGTGGCCAGCGCCTCCCGCAGCGCGGGGACGCCCTGCATCGGGGCGTACTGGTTGTGTCCCTCCCGCATGCACGCCGCGACGCCGTCGATCAGGCCTGGCGCGCAGTCGAAGTCGGGGAATCCCTGGGCGAGGTTGATGGCACCATGCTCGCCCGCGAGGCGCGTCATGACCGTGAAGACGGTCACCCCCACGTCCGCGAGCTTCGATCCGCCGGTGGCGAGGCTCTCCATTTGTGCCGAGGGTAGCATGGCCTGTCTTCTCCTGAATGAAATCGACATGCATCCGGTGTCGGGTGTGTTGTGGAATCGAACGCGCGGAGATCGGGTACGCCCGCCGTGGCGCGAGACGGGCCGGCCCTGGCCGTGCTCGACGTGGGCCAGCGCCCGGACACCATCGAGCTTCTGCTAGAAAATCCGCTCGGACTCGGCCACGGTCGAGGCGGGGGACGACACCTCGGCACTTTCCTTGCAGCCGGGGTCGGCCTCCGTCACTCCCTTCGGAGCTGAGCCATGGCTGCGAGCGGGTACGATGATCGCCCCGAGCGCTGAGGCTGCCCTTTCCGCGCGTCCGACGAACATCAGCGCGCTGGCCGGCCTGGCCGCGCTGTGGGCGGAGACCCTGGGCGACCCGGGGATCTGCATCGGTATCCTCGACGGCCCTGTGGACACCACGCATCCCAGCCTGGCAGGGGCGGATCTCACCGTACTCGACACGGTTGGGACCTGTCCCGCGGATCACGGTTCGGCGATCTCACACGGGACATTCACCGCCAGTGTGATATTCGGGCAGCCCACGTCGTCAGTCCAGGGAGTCGCCCCCAGGTGCCGCGGGCTGATCGTGCCGGTCTTCACCGATGGCCCGGCGGGATCGCTCGCGCCGTGCTCGCAGCTGGACCTTGCCAGGGCCATCACCCAGGCGGCGGAGGCTGGAGCACACGTTCTCAACATCAGCGCGGGTGAGTTCTCTCCTTCGGGGAAGGCATACCCGCTCCTGGCCGAAGCCGTCCGCCGCTGCGCGGATCGCGGCATCCTCATCATTGCCGCAGCCGGTAACGACGGATGCAACGCCGTTCACGTGCCCGGTGCCCTGGCATCGGTATTGGCCGTCGGGGCGATGAATGCCAGCGGGGAACCTCTCGAGTTCAGCAACTGGGGTGATGCGTACCGGACTCAAGGCGTCCTTGCCCCGGGCGAGAACATCGTAGGGGCCGCTCCCGGCGGACGAACCACCACGGAGACCGGAACGAGCTGCGCCACCTCCATCGTCTCCGGCGTGGTCGGCCTCCTTCTGAGTGTCCAGCTCAAGTACGGAAAGAGCCCGGATGTCTGGGCAGTACGGAAGGCCCTGCTGGACAGCGCGCTGGCATGCGAGTACGAGCGGGTCGACGATTGCCGACTCCTTCTGGCGGGGCGTCTCAACATTCCAGGGGCAGCGGCGCGCGTCGCCGGTCGAAAGTCCATCCACCCGGAGCACGGCGAAGGAGGGTTAGTCCCGATGGCCAACGAGGTACCCGTTTCGGCCGAACGTGCGAGTTCCGATGCCCTGGAGGTCACCGAGGCCAACCGGCCGGGGGTGCCTCCGGCCCAGGATTGCCCGGGCCGTGTCGTACCTTCGGCCTGCGGGTGCGGCTGCTCGGGCAGCACACCCGTGCAGCTGGTGTATGCCCTTGGCGTGCTCAGTTACGACCTCGGCACGGAGGCGCGTCGAGACTCCATTGCCCAGCACATGGACCAGCCCGCGAATCCTCATGACGCAACCCAGATCCTGAAGTACCTCGATGGGAAACCCTGGGATGCGCCTTCGCTCATCTGGACGCTGAACCTGGAAACGACCCCCATTTACGCGGTGCAGCCAAACGGCGCGTTTGCCGCCGATACCTACGCGCGGCTCCGACAGTTCCTTCGGGAACAGCTGACCGAGGGCGTGGAGCGGGTTTCGATCCCGGGCTGGGTGGCGGGACGAGTGCGATTGTCTGGCGGCCAGGTGGTTCCGGTCATCCACCCCATGCCGCGCGGAATGTACAGCTGGACGGTGCGGGCCCTGGTCGAGGCGACCGCTGGCAGGCCACCCGCTGCCGGGGCGTCGCAAAAGGAGAAGGACACCCACCATCAGAAGACTGAGGCGATCGCCAACTTTCTCCATCGCATCTACGACGAGTTCCGCAACCTCGGCATCACGCCCGAAGATCGGGCGAGAAACTACGCGGGTGCCAACGCCCTGCTCGCTGCTCGCGTGTTCGAGGATGCCGCCAAGGCAGAGATCGATCTCGACACCATCGACGTGGCACGCAGTCCAATCTGCCGTCCGGAATCCGATTGCTGGGACGTCAAGCTGACGTTCTTCGACCCGAAGAGGACCCTGGAGCGGGCCAGGAAGGTCTACCGGTTCACGGTGGACGTGAGCGATCCGGTCCCCGTCATGGTCGGTTCCATGGGGTCGTGGTTCGTGCGATGAATGAGGTAGCCAAATGATTCTGCCGCACCTGTCAGCCGGCGTTTCTCGCAAGGATGCTCCGAGTCCCGCGGCCTCTGACGCCGTTGTCCCCCTTCGAGTCCGCGGGCCATTCGGACCGATTGGCCTGCCCGGCCAGGACTGCGAGGGGGCGTGCCTGCACGTTTGCATGATGACCGGCTGGGGGAGCCAGCAGTGCCTGCGGTCCTGCCTGAGCACGTGTGGGGGCACGCCCGGCGGCCTGCGCTCGTCGATGTGAGCATCGGAAGGGGGTTGGACTCAGGAGTTGCGAACTGGAGGCACCCGATGAAGCTGCCGAGACTGGCCGGTGGGGTCAATCGAGTCCCGGCCGGCGGGGATTTTGCGACAGCCGGCGTGAAACCGGCCTTCGAGATCTCCTGCCAGTGCACCGGACGAGGCAGGAGCTTGAGTTGCACATGCAGTTGGCGGTCAGGCGGCTGCTCGGGAAGCAGCACCAGCCGCGCGGACGGATCGTGGGAAGCACATCACGGATGCGACGCCGCGTCCCCGAAGTGAGATCGACGAGGCGGCAGCCTGCGTTTGACCCAGGTCCTGGCGAAATGGAGGCACCCAATGAAACTGCCGAGACTGGCGGGTGGGATCAATCGAGTCGCGGCCGGCGGGGATCGCGCGAGAGATGGCGTCAAGCCGGCGTTCAACATCTCATGCCACTGCAATGGACCGGACAAGGACTTGAACTGGAGTTGCACGTGCAGGTGGTGGGGCGGCGGCTGCTGGGGATACACCGATGTCTACGCGGATGGATCCTGGGAGACCGGCTACGGATGTTACGCAAAGTCGTGACCCGGGAGAAGACAGCTGATGGGTGAAGAACAGTAAGCGGCTGGGAACGGCATTGACTCCGCTTCAGGCGACCGCTAAGGTGGGTGCGCCCTCGGCGGAGGTCCCATGCGACGAGCGTTCCTTCCACTGTGTCTGTGTGCCGTCGCCGTGACGACGCTGACCCTGACCGCAGCCACTTCCCAAAAGTCCAAGTGCGAGGGACTGATCAAGGCGGTGGCCGACGCACAAGCCGCCCACGCGAAAGCTGTTGGGGCGTGGAAGCAAGCCACCGTCAAGGTCAGCCAGGCCGAGGCCGCCGCGAAGGAGGCCGCCGCTAAACTCAAGGCCAACGACAAGGCTCAACTCGCCGCCATCAGGACCCTGGAGGCGGCCAGGGCCGACCAGGCGGCCTGCGCGAGCGCCGAGAAGGACGGGCGACTCGCTCCGCTCATCGACTGCTCGAAGGTCGCGGACAGAATCAGCAAGGCCGAGGCAGATCTCGCCGGGCTCGAGGCCGCCAACAAGGCACTGGAAGACGACCTGGAGGAGAAGAACCAGCAGGTTGAAGACCGCGAGCAGGACGCCGCGAACGCGCACGCAGCCGAGCGCCAGGCGTGGGCCGCCCTCGAGGCGGCGAAGAGGGCGGCGGCTGGCTGCAGGATCCCCCAGTGAGTTCTCGACTCGGGCCAGGCCTGGGCGGCATCGAGGGCGGCGGCACCAAGTTCGTCTGCGCGGTCGGGACGGGGCCGGGCGACATCCGCGCGGAGGCGCGCTTCCCCACCACCACGCCCGGTGAAACGCTCGCGCGCGCCGTCGAGTTCTTCCGGCAGCACCCCGTCCAGGCGCTGGGCGTCGCGTGCTTCGGCCCGCTCGACCCGGACCCCGCCTCCCCCACCGGCGGATCGATCCTGGCCACCCCCAAGCCGGGCTGGAACGACATCGACGTGGTCGGACCGCTGCGCGCGGCCCTCCACGTGCCGGTCGCCTTCGACACGGACGTAAACGGCGCCGCCCTCGCCGAGTGGCGCTGGGGCGCGGCGCAGGACTGCGACCCGGTGATCTACCTCACGGTGGGCACGGGTGTCGGGGGCGGCCTGTTCGCGCGCGGCGGCCTGGTGCACGGCCTGCTGCACCCCGAGATGGGCCACATCCGGATCCCGCACGACAGGGAACGCGACCCCTTCGCGGGGGCCTGCCCGTTCCACGGCGACTGCTTCGAGGGACTCGCCTCGGGGGTGGCGATCGAACGGCGCTGGGGGCGCCGGGCGGAGACCCTGCCGCCCGATCACCCCGCCTGGGACCTCGAGGCCCGCTACATCGGGCTCGCCCTGGCGAACTACGTGTGCACGCTCGCGCCCCGGAAGATCGTCGTCGGGGGCGGTGTGGCCGGGCAGGCCCAGGTGCTGCCCCTGGTGCGCCGCTACGTGCGCGAGACGCTCGCCGGCTACATCCGGTCGCCGCACGTGGCCGACCGCATCGACGACTACATCGTGCCGCCGGCCCTCGGAGGGCGCGCCGGCGTGCTGGGCGCGATCGCCCTCGCCGAGAGGGTAGCCCGCATCTCCTGACCCCGCACCTGCTGCCGTGCCCGATCCCATCGTGCTCACCGCCTACGTGGACGAACTGGTCGCGCTGCTGACCTACCTGGCGGTGATCACGTCCGCGATCTCCGGGGCCCTCGAGGCCCGCCACCGCCACATGGACATCGTCGGCGCGATCACGGTGGCGTTCGTGACGGCGTTCGGCGGCGGCACCCTGCGCGACCTGCTGCTCGGGCGGACACCCATCTTCTGGGTGCTCGACCCGTGGCTGACGGTCGCCACCTTCGCGTCGGCCGTGGCGTCGTACTACGCCGTCAAGCGGGTCTCGGACCGGATCCTCGTCGTCCCCGACGCGCTCGGCCTCGGGCTGTTCAGCACGCTCGGGGCGACCTACGCCCTGCAGATGCACCTGCCGGTGCTGGTCGCGGTGCTGATGGGGGTGGTGACGGGGATCTTCGGCGGCGTGCTGCGCGACACGATCTGCAACCGCGTGCCGCTGGTGTTCCGCCGCAACACCGAGCTCTACGCCACCTGCTCGTTCGTCGGCGTGTGGGTGTTCGTAATCCTGATGCGCCTGACGCCGAACGCCGCCCTCGCCTCGTGGGTGGGCACCGCCACGGTCGTCGTCCTGCGACTGATCTCCGTCCGATTCCGCCTCACGCTGCCCAACCCGGGCGCCGGCAGTTCGAAGCGCGAAGCTGACCATTGAATCCTACATCCCGATCCTGCATCCTGAACCAATGAAGCTCGACGTCGATCGGTTTCGGGTGAAGGCGGGCAGCACGGTCCGGTTGCGCCGGTGGAAGACCGACGACACCGCGCCGTTCGATGCGAAAGCCGAGGTGGAGGGCCGCCTCGAGAAGGACCTCGAGGAGCTGTTCAGGCTGCAGGAACTGCTGTACGCCGAGCAGCAATGGTCGCTGCTGCTCGTGTTCCAGGGTATGGATGCCGCGGGCAAGGACAGCGCCATCAAGCACGTCATGCGCGGACTCAACCCGCAGGGCACCTCGGTCGCCTCGTTCAAGACGCCATCGGTCGAGGAGTTGAACCACACGTTCTTGTGGCGCGTGGACGCGGCGCTGCCCGAGCGCGGGCAGATCGGCGTGTTCAACCAATCGCACTACGAGGACGTGCTGATCGTGCGGGTCCACCCGGAGATCCTGAAGGGGGGACGCCTTCCGCCACGACTGGTGGACAAGAAGATCTGGCAGCGGCGCTACGAGGACATCGAGGCCTTCGAACGCCACCTGGCCCGGAACGGCACCGTGATTCGAAAGTTCTTCCTCCACGTGTCGAGGGAGGAGCAGCGGCAGCGGTTCCTGGAGCGGCTCGAGCAACCGGCGAAGAACTGGAAGTTCTCACTGGGGGACGTGAAGGAGCGCGAGCGCTGGGACGACTACATGACGGCGTACGAGGAGGCGCTTTCGGCGACCAGCACCACGAGCGCCCCGTGGTACGTCGTCCCCGCCGACCGCAAGTGGTTCACTCACCTCGTGATTGCCCGCGTCGCGGTCGAGGCGCTCCAGTCGCTGCGCCTCTCCTTCCCGAAGCCGTCGAAGGCGCAGCAGGAGGGCCTGAGCGAGGCGCGACGCCTGCTCGAAGCGCAAGGGTAATCCTGTCGCGCGGGTTACCCGTGCGACAGGAAGGCGGAGAGCTGGCGCCTCAGCTCCTGCTGGATGTCGTCAACGGGCAACCGCGCGTCGATCATGCGGAAGCCGAACTCGTCGGCGAGCCGGGCGTACTCGCGCAGCAGCTTCGACTGGTAGGCGCGGAAGCTGTCGTAGATGTCGTCGGACGCCTTCATGTCCATCCCGGATTCCCAGAAGTCGATGCCGCCCGACCGCAGGACCCGTTGAATGACGCTGTCGACGTCCGCGTTCAGGTAGAAGACGAGATGCGGCGCAATCGAAAAGCCGTACAGGTTGCGCAGCCACGCTCGATTCACCCCGCGCACCCGCGCGCGGGCCAGCGCCGTGTAGATGTACCGGTCGGCGAGGACCACGAAGCCCGCCTTCAACGCCGGGATGATCTCCTTCTCGAGGCGGTCGGCGAAGTCGGTCGCGTACAGGAGCACGAACGTCAGCTTGTTCAGCGTGTTGCTCGCCTTGGCGAGATCGATCGTGGGCTTCATCAGGGCAGACCGCGTCCAGCCGGTCTCGACCACCCCCCAGCCCTGGACCTCGAGCCACTGGCGCAGCAGCCTGATCTGCGTGGAGCGCCCGACGCCGTCGGTGCCTTCGATGGCGACGATCTTCCCCGGGTAGTCGTCGAGCGGCAGGTACGCCAACCCGCGCCCGTAGTACTGACCTGGCTGGAAGGCGGGCGCGGAGCGGGGAGTGTCACTGGCCACCTTCGGCCTCCAGATGCGCGGCCACCAGCCGCCGGACAATCCGCTGCTGCGCAGCGATGCTGGCACTTGCGTCCACGACCTGGAGGCCGAACTCGTCGACCAGCCGATCGTACTCGCCGAGCACGCGTCCCTGGAACAGGCGGAAGCTCTCCTCGACCTGCGGGCTCAAACCCAGATCCATCCCGGCTTCGTAGTACTTCAGCTTCACGCGCCGCGCGAGGAGACGGTCGAGTGACACCTCGATGGGCACGCGAAAGTAGAGCGTGAGATCCGGCCTCACCGCAAACCCATACAGGTCGCGGACCCACTGCCGGTCCACGCCGCGCGCGACGTCGCGGGCAAAGGCGGTGTAGCAGTATCGATCGGCCAGGACGATCAGACCGGCCTTGAGCGGCGGAACGATCTTGTACAGGAGGCGATCGGCGAAGTCGGTCGCATGGAGCAGGCTGAAGGTGGTGGGCGTCAGCAGGTTCTTCTTCTTGCCCGCCTTCGTGGCCGCCTTCACCAGCGTGGACGAGTTCCATTCAGTGACGACGACCGGCCGGCCGGCGGCCGCGAGCCACTTCGCGAGCAGCCCCAGTTGCGTCGTCTTGCCCGACCCGTCGATGCCTTCCACCACGCACAGCTTTCCCGCGTAGCGATGAGGTGTCTTCAGCGTGTTCGGCATGGGTTCCGGCATCCTCGATCTCAATGTCCTTGCCGAGTACCTTCTGGAGCGGCTCGAGTTGCCGCTGCGCGGCCCAGCGCTCCAGTTCGGCGGGGCCGTGAGCGCGAACGACGAGCCCGAAGCGGTCACCGCGCGGCTGCAGTTCGATGGCGTCGACGACCTGGGCGTGGCTGCGGTCGAGCGCCTCGGCCACCCGGAGGACCGCGGCCCCCGCACGCACGGCCTGTCGGACCCGGCGCGGCAGCGACGACAGCGCCGCGTGCGACTTCCTGGGCCGGCCGCGCCGGTGATACCGCGCCATCAAGGCAATCGCCTCGATCTCCTCGCGCTCGAATCCCCGCAAACCGCCGTTCCGGATGAGGTAATAGGAGTGGCGGTGGTGCCCGAGGTAGGAAATGTGACCGCCGATGTCATGGAGCAGCGCGGCATACTCGAGCCATTCCCGTTCCCGATCCCCGATGCCATGGAGGCCGCGAGCCTGGTCGAACAGCGAGAGCGCCAGGCGCGCCACCTGTTCGGCGTGCTGCGGATACCACCGGCACCGTTCGCCCAACTCCATCACGCTGCGGCGCCGGATGTCGGGGTAGCGGTCGGTGCGGGCAATCTGGCTGGCATTTCGGGCGATGTAGTCGAGAACCAGCCCCTCGCGCAGCGCCAGGTCCGACAGGATGAGATCGCTGGCGCCCAGCGACTGAACGACCGTGTCGAGCAAGAGGGCGCCGGCCACGACCAGGTCGGCGCGGCGCGCGTCGAGGCCGGGCAGCCGGAGTCGCTGCTGCATGTCGCGCTCCACCACGTCCTTGCGCGCGCGATGCAGTTCCTTCGCGGAGAGGCGACTGTGGTGGATCTTGTCGCCCTCGAACAGCGGCCGGCCGCTCAGGGCGATCTCTCCGAGGCTGAGGCTGGTGCCGGAGGTCGCGATGAGGCGGTCGAAGCCCGCCGCCCGAACCTGTTCCGTGAAGGGACCGATTTCGGCGCGGACCCGCCTGACCAGCCGGCGCTCGTCGCGTGCGGACAGGGGATCGCTCGTCACGAAGGCATCCGTCAGGCGGATGACCCCGAGCGGGAAGCTGCGCGCGAGGTGAATCTCGCTGCCGGTTCCCAGCGTCATCTCCATCGACCCGCCGCCGACGTCCACGACGACCGTGGTGCCGCTCGACGCATCGACGCCGTAGACGGCCGCGAGGTGGACGAGGCGACCCTCCTCGAGCCCCGAGATGATGCGCGCCCGGATGCCGGTGCGCTCGGTGATCGCGGCCAGGAACTCGCCCCCGTTCGGCGCTTCGCGGACGGCGCTGGTCGCGGTCGCGACGATCTCGTTCGCGCCCCGCGACACCGCAAGCTGGCGGAACCGGCCCAGGGCCTCGAGCGCGGCGGACATGGCGCCGGGCGCCAGGGCGCGGCCGTTCAGGCCGCCCGCGCCGAGGCGGACCATTTCCTTCTCGCGATCGACCGTCTCGAACGAAAGGTCCGGGCGAACCTCCACCACGATCATGTGGACGGAGTTGGTGCCGATGTCGATGGCGGCCAGGCGCATACCGTGCGACCGAGTGCGGTACAATTGTAACGGTTCACCTCTCGTTGGCAGGCGGAATCGCCCAGTGGACCGTGCAGGAGTGGAGTGAAGGCGAGGCTATCTCTTCCGTCCGGGGCCCGCTCGCGGCGCTTCCAGAAGGCGTTGGGGAAGCGGCTCGATGTCCTCGACCGCGACCTGCCCGCGGTGCTCGAGCACGATGCGGAGGCGCTGCACCGGACGCGAGTGGCATCACGCCGGCTTCGCGAGGTTCTGCCGGTCCTCGAGGCGCCGGCCGGCGGGGACGCGGCGCTCCTGCGGAAGCGCCGGGCGCGCGTTCGGCGGCTGACTCGCGCGCTCGGCGGGGTGCGGGAACTCGACGTGGCTCTGGGCCTGCTCGAAGAGGTGGCGCGCGGCGATGACACGCTCGCGCCCACGGTGGCGGCGGTTCGTGCGGAAATCGAACGCGAGCGCGCCGTGCGCTATGCCGGGATGATCGAGAGCCTCGCGGACATCAAGCCGCGACGGCTCGCTCGCGAGCTGGCGGCGGTCGCCGCGGCGCCGGACGGGCCGACCGGCGCGGAACAGCGTCGCCGGCTCCGCGCCCGGCTGACGCGGCGCGCGAGGCGCCTCGAGGCGGCGGTCGACGCTGCCGGGTCCCTGTATGCATTCGACCGGCTGCACGAGGTCCGCATCGCCGCGAAGAAGCTGCGGTACGTTCTCGAACTGGTGCAGGAGCTGACCGGGGCTGGCACCGTGCGGCTCGTCACCCGGCTGAAGCGGACGCAGGGCGTCCTCGGCCGGTTGCACGACTTCGAGGTGCTGGCTGCTTACGTACGCCGTGCGGGCGCGCCCGAGGGGGCGCACCTCGCGGATGGCGCGGCCAGGCTCCTCGCGTCCATCGAACGGGAAGCCAGGGAGTTGCACGCCGAGTACCTCGGCAGCGTGCCGGCCATTCAATCGGCGACGGCGGCGTGCCTGGGCGGGCAGGTCCTGGCCTGACCCGCGAGCGGGAGGAGGCGGACTCGTGGCCGACGGCTACACGCTCTACATCGTCAGGCACGCCATCGCCGAGGAGCGCGGCGACGCGTATCCGGATGACACGCAACGTCCGCTCTCTCGGAAGGGAGTGGCGAAGTTCCGAAAGGTGGTGGCTGGCCTGGCGAATCTCGGCGTCTCGGTCGATCACATCCTGACGAGCCCCCTGGTGCGTGCGAGGCAGACGGCCGACCTCCTGGGAGAGCATCTCCGCGGCCACGCCTCGATTGCCGAAATCGACGCGCTGACGCCCGGCGGGACCTTTCAGGCCCTGACGCGCGAACTGCAGGCCTGCACGCAGTTCGCGTCCATCGCTCTTGTCGGACACGAGCCGTCGATCGGCGAACTGGCGGCGCGGCTGATCGGGCTCCGGGCCCCGCTCGAGTTCAAGAAGGGTGGGGTGTGCCGGGTCGACCTGGAGGCCCTCCCGCCAACGGGCCCCGGGCACCTTCGCTGGTTCGCCACGCCGAAGATGCTCATTGCACGCCGCCCATAGCCGCCGAGCGGTAAAGCCCCTCTCTGCTCGGTGGCGACCCCGCGACCCCTACTGCCGTGCTGGCTGGCAACCCCCGGGAGGCTGCCTCCGTCTAACCCTGATCGGAGGCACCAGCCTGAGTACCTTGCTCCACGATCTTCGCCACGCCGTCCGCGTCCTCGCGAGGAACCCGGGCGTCACCGTCATCGCGGCCTTCACGCTCGCGCTCGCCATCGGCGCCGCGACCGCGGTCTTCAGCGTCGTCCACGGCGTGCTGCTGCGCCCGCTTCCCTACCCCGACGCCGATCGCCTCGTGGCCGTCTGGGAGGTGAACGACCGCGGGACCTGGTCGCGCCTGGCCGACCCGAACTTCAACGACTTCCGCGATCGCAACCGGAGCTTCGAGGGGATGGCGAAGTACGCGGCCGACGTCCAGGCCGTGCGCGGCGCGGGCGAGCCGACGCGCGAGACCGTCACGACCGTGAGCAGGGGCTTCTTCGACGTGCTGGGCGTCCAGCCCTCACTGGGCCGCGCCTTCGGCGCAGAGGACTCGCGCCCCGGCGCCGCGCCCACCGTCATCGTGAGCCACGGCTACTGGGCGCGGTCCCTCGGATCCGCGGCGTCGTTATCGGCCGTCCGCCTCCGCATCCAGGACCGCGTGCACGAGGTGATCGGGGTGATGCCCGCCGGCTTCCAGTTTCCCGCGCGCGCGGACGTCTGGGTGCCCGCCGAGCTCGACGAGGAGAACACCAGCCGCACGTCGCACAACTTCGTGGGCGTCGGGCGCCTCGGTGACGGCGTGAACGCCGCGCAGGCCACCGCCGATCTCAGCGCAATCGCACGGGACATCGTCCGCCACTCCCCGGAGCAGGGACGCTACCTGATGACCGACGCGGCGGCCGTGCCGCTGCGAACCTCGCTGACGGGCCGCGTCGGCCCGACGCTGTACCTCCTGCTCGGCGCCGTCTTCTTCCTCCTGCTCGTTGCCTGTGCCAACGTCACGAACCTCCTGCTCGCGCAGGCCGCCGCGCGCCAGCGCGAGATCGCCGTCCGGCGCGCGCTCGGCGCGGGAGCGGGCCGGCTGGTCCGCCAGTTCGTGGCCGAGGCCGTGGTGCTGCTGGTGCCGAGCGTGCTCCTCGGCCTCCTCGCCGCCTGGCTCGGGACACACGGGTTGATCTCGCTCGCGCCGCCCGACCTGCCACGGCTGGACGAGGTCTCGATGAACCGGGTGGTGCTGGCCTTCGCCGTCGGCCTGTCGGCGCTGGTGGCCGTCGGGCTCGGCCTCGTCACGGCTGGGCGCGCGGCACGACGCGACCCGCGCGAGTGCCTCTCAGATGCCCGGGGCCAGGCGGGCGGCGCGGGCTCGCGCGCCGGCCGGGTCATCGTCGCGGCACAGGTGGCCGTCACCGTCGTGCTGCTGGTCGGCGCGGCGCTGCTGGGCCGCAGCCTCCTGCGCGTGTTGTCGGTCAATCCCGGGTTCCGGACCGACGGCCTGGTCGCGATGGACCTCGCCGTGCCTTACTCGGAAGACCCCTCGGTCAAGAAGCGGCTGGTGCCGTTCTACGCGGGGGTGCTCGAGCGGCTGCGGGCGATTCCCGGCGTGGCCGGCGTGGCCGCCGCCAGCGGCGTGCCCATGGATGGCGGCCTGCCCGACGGCCTCTTCGCGGTCCTGGCGGGGCCGGAAGAGGCGCCGGCGACGCTGGACGGGATCAAAACCCTCTTCCAGCGGGAGGATCGGCTGGGCACCGCCGACTACTGCGCCGCGTCGCCAGGGTACTTCCGGACGCTGGGGATCCCGGTCGTCCGCGGGCGCGTGTTCGACGAACACGACGGGCCGGACGCGCCTCACGTGGCGGTCATCAACGAGTCGCTCGCCCGCTCGCGGTGGCGGGGCGTCAATCCGATCGGCCGCACGATCGAGTTCGGCAACATGGACGGCGACCTGCGGCCCCTGACGATCGTCGGCGTCGTGGGCGACACGCGCGAGTACGGGCCCGAGCAGCCGCCGCGCCCCACCCTGTACGTCAACCTGCTGCAGCGGCCCCGGTTCTCGGTGACGGTGGTGATGGAATCCGACGGCGATCGGCCGGCAGTCATCGCCGCAGCCCGCGGCGCCCTCAGGCAGGCGGCGCCCGAGGTCCCGCCGCGATTCCGCACCTTCGAGCAGATCTACTCGGCGGCGCTCGGCGGGCGGTACTTCAACCTGGCCCTCCTCGCGGCGTTCGCCGGGACGGCGCTGGTCCTCGCCGTTGCGGGCATCTACGGCGTGATGGCCTACAGCGTGACCCGGCGCCGCCGGGAGATCGGCGTGCGGGTCGCGCTCGGCGCAAGTCCCGGCAGCGTGCGGCGGCTGATCCTCGGGCAGGGACTGGCGACCACCGCCGAGGGTGCGGCGTGCGGCGTGCTGGGCGCCCTGGGCCTCTCGCGAACGCTCGAGAGCCTGCTCTTCGGCGTCACGCCGACCGATCCGCTGACCTTCGCGGGCGTCATCGCGATTCTCGGCAGCGCGGCGGCGCTGGCCTGCTACGTGCCGGCGCGCCGCGCCACCCGTACCGATCCCGTCGAGGCGATGCGGCAGGAGTGAGGCCCGGCAGCGAGCCGGAACGGCTACTGGCGGGCCAACGTCATGTTCAGCGTCGCCTCGTCACCCGCGCCGTCGCCGTTGACGTCGTAGAGCGCCCCGCCATTGTTGAGCGTGAGGGTGTTGCCGCTCAACGTCATGTCGAATTCCCACGACCACGTCATCCCCGTGGGCGATACCTTCAGGACCTCCTTCGACGCCGACCACGTGCCGGTCATCGTGTTCCCTGCCTCCCCGGGGTCCGTGATCTTCAGGGTGAACGTCCCGTTGTCCAGGGTCAGCACCATCGACGTTCCCGTGGCGATGACCTCCACCCTGACGGCGGGATTCGAGCGGCTCACGTACTCCGCCCTGGTGGCCTTCCACGTGCCCATCAGGCCCGAGGCGCTCGGAGACGTCGGGCTCCCGGATTCTCCCCCGCAGGCGGCTGCGAGAAGCACAATGATCGCAAGCAGTGATGCGAGGCGCGCGTACATCGGGAACCTCCATCGGCGGACGGGGCCCCCAGGCTGAAGAGCCCACACCGCCCGCCATTCATGTACGCGGGAATCGGACTCCGAACGGCTCAGGCGCCAGCCAGGCCGAGAAACGCGGCAGCGCGGCGGCTCTGGCCTGCTACGATCGGGAGGCGGATGCTGTTGAAGCCGAATCGGGCCAGGACGTCCACGTCCGCGCGCGTCATGTGGTTGCGCCGCCAGAGTTGGTGGAACCGTTCGGCGTCCCTCGGGCCGACCAGGTCGGTGATCCGCGCCCTGATCGAGTGCTGCGTCCCTTCCTTCCTGATGCCCAGCATGTAGCCTTCCTGGAGCATCCAGCCGCCCAGTCCCATGCCGCGCAGCACCACCTCGCGCCCCTGGCCGTCCACGATGCGCTCGCCACTCACCCTGAGGAATCCCGCCGGCTGCGCCGCCGCCGGCCCCGCCGCGCACAGCACCGCCAGCACCGCGATCCGCAAGGCCTTGTCGATCATCGGCTTCCTTCCCTGATCCCTGATCCCTGATCCAGCGCGACTCACTCGATCGCGAAGTCCAGGTACCCGCGTTGCACGTCGGTGCCAATCAGGCGCACGCGCACCCGGTCGCCGACGTCCACCCCCTCGAAGCCCCGCTCGAGGCGGCCTTCGACGGGGGGCTTCAGCAGGCGGACCCAGGTGCCCTTCTTCGAGGCGCCGGTGACGATGGCATCGAAGACCTGGCCAATGCGGCTCTCGAGCACCAGGGCGGCCGCGGCCTTCTTGACGCGGCGCTCCACCTTGCGCGCCTCGTCCTCCATGTCGGTGCAGTGCGCGGCCAGCTGCTCCAGCTCGTCCTCCGAGTACGGGATGGGCCGGCCGGCCAGCGCCGCCTTCACCAGGCGCTGGGTGACGAGGTCGGGGAAGCGCCGGTTCGGGGCCGTCGAGTGCGTGTAGTCGGAGGCCGCGAGGCCGAAATGGCCGGGCCCTTCCTCGCCTGCCCGCTCCACCGCGTACTCACCGGCGCCGAGAAGCTTGATGATCGAGAGCGACAGGTCCGGGTAGCGGACGGGATCGGCGGCACGCCGGCGGGCGAGGAACGCCGCGAGGGCGCGGGGATCGGGGTGGGGCGGCAGCGTTTCGCCAAGTCCGGACGCGACCGCCTCGATGCGGTCCCATCGCGCTGGCGACCGCACGACGCGGCGGATCGACGGGAAGCGCTGGCGCTCGAGGAAGCCGGCCGTGACGGTGTTGACCGCGAGCATGAAGTCCTCGATGAGATCCCGCGCGCGATTGTCGGCCTCCTCCCTGACCTCGCGCACTGCCCCGTCGTCGAACACCGGCCGCGCCTCGATGGTCTGGAACTCGAGTGCGCCGCGCGCGAGGCGGGCCTGCCGCAGCCTGCGGGCGGCCTCGTCCTGGTCCCGGAGCAGCGCGGCGAGGCCCGGCACCTCCGCCATCGCCGGGGGCATCGGGCCTGCACCCTCGAGCCAGGCTGCCGTGCTCTCGTACGCGAGCTTGGCGCGGTTGCGCACGAGCGCCCGGAAGAGCTCGGCGTCGGCCACCAGGCCCTGCTCGTCCACCCGCATGTCGCAGACGATCGCGTGACGGTCCTCGCCCGGGGCGAGGGACGTGAGTTCGGTGGACAGCTCCTCGGGGAGCATCGGGAAGATCTCGGCGGGGGTGTAGACCGACGTCGTGTTGTGCCGGGCGTGAGCGTCGATGGCGCCGCCGGCCGGGACGCGCTCCTCGACGTCGGCCACGGCAACCAGGACCCGGATCGAGCCGTCCGTTCGGGGCAGCGATGCCGACACCTGGTCGAGGTCGCGCGAGCTGTCGTTGTCGATCGAGCACCAGGCCAGGTCGCGCAGGTCCCGGGCGGGCGGTGCCGCGGACGGGGCGGGCAGGCTGGCGAGCTCGTCGCGGACCCCGGGGCCGAACTCGGGCAACAGTCCGTATTCCAGCATGGCGTCGCGGGCGAGGGAACGAAGAAGCTCGCGCTGCCCCGACGCTCCAGACGATCGGCGCTCCATACGCGGATTCTAAACCCTCACGCCTGCAGTCCGAGAGGAAGGCGGTCAGGAAGGCGGTCAGGATCGCGGGCTTCCGCTGACCCGTTGCGGAAAGAGGCGCGGCTCGGGGTACCCCTGGCTGTTGCGTCGGCGGCCTGGCGGGCGATCACCTGCACCGCGCGCACCATCGACATGAGGCCGATGCCCTTCCCCATCGAGATGTCGCGGCGGAAGATGTCGTAGACGATGTCGGGAGAGACCCTGGCCACCTCGGAGGGTGACAGACCCGAGAGGCCGCGGTCGAGGATGGCGGCGAGCGCCTTGGCCGAGACGCCGCTCGGGTTTTCGACCGCGAAGTGGAGCTTCAGCGTGGCGTCCTCCTGCAGCACGCCCCAGGCGAAGGCCTCCGACTCGCAGGCCGGCACGCGGTTGATCTCCGGGAAGGGCCGCCGGGCGATCTCCGGCGGCACTTCAGTGAACCGGTCCGCGAACGAGAGGAGGAGGTCCATCCGGTCGGCGGGATCGGTCGCGAACGACAGCGCCTCGATCGCCTCGCCGAGCCGCCCCGGGTACTCGCTCACGAACGCTCCCTTCGCCTGGCCGATCCGCAGTCTCCGTTCGACGTTCTCCGTTCTCCGTTACGTCCTCTCGATCGGCACGCCCACCAGGTTGCCCCACTCGGTCCAGCTCCCGTCGTAGTTCCGGACGCGATTGAAGCCGAGCAGGTATTTCAGCACGAACCAGGTGTGCGCGCTGCGCTCGCCGATCCGGCAGTAGGCGATCACCTCGCGCTCGGGGGTCAATCCCTGCTCCTCGACGTAGATCCGCCGCAACTCCGGCCCGCTCTTGAACGAGCCGTCCTCGGTGTTCACGGCGCGGGCCCACGGGATGCTCTTCGCGCCAGGGATGTGGCCGCCGCGCAGCGCCCCCTCGTTCGGGTAGTCGGGCATGTGCAGCCGCTGGCCGCTGTACTCCTCGGGGCTGCGGACGTCCACCAGTTGGCCGTCCGCCTTCGCGAACGCCAGCACCTCGTCGCGGAACGCGCGGCTGGCGCGATCGTCGCGGCTCGGCGCGTTGTAGTCCGACGCGGCGAAGCGCGGGACCTCGCGCGTCAGCGGGCGGCTCTCCTTCTGCCATTTCAGCCGGCCGCCGTCCATCACGCGGGCGCGCGTGTGGCCGAACAGCTCGAAGACCCACAGCGCGTAGCACGCCCACCAGTTGTTCTTGTCGCCGTAGAACACCACCGTCGTCTCGGGGGTGATGCCGAGGCGGGACATCAGCCTGCTGAAGGCCTCCGCCCCGATGTAGTCGCGCCGCAGCTGGTCGTTGAGGTCGGACGTCCAGTCCACGTGGGCCGCCCCCGGGATGTGCCCGGAGGCGTAGAGGAGGGTGTCCTCGTTCGATTCGACCAGCCTGACCGCGGTGTTGTTCAGGTTCTGCTGCACCCACTCGGTCGTCACCAGCGCCTCCGGGTGGGCGTACTGGCGCGCGCCGATCTCCTTGAGCACCGCTTCCATTGGGGGCCGTCCTTTCAACGCGGGCGGAAGCTCCGCCCGAGTTCCAGCGTCTTCGGGTGTGTCCTCGATTATGCGCCGGGGACGGTGGCGACTCAAACGGAGGCCGGCTGAGCCGCGACCGGCCCCGTTGGTGCTGGCCGGCACGGAGGCCGGCCCTGCTGGCCGGGACGGAGGCCGGCCCTACTGGTACGCCCGCCGGAAGATGCGCTCGACGTCCGCCTGCTCCTGCTTCACCGGCGTGCAGGCGAAGATCCCGCCCATCGCGGAGAGGGCGTTCGCCGCCATGTCGGGGATGTCCGACTCCCTCACGCCGTAGGCCGAGAGCTTCTCGTCGGCGAGCTCCGCCGCGGCGATCAGCTTCTCGAGCGCCGTGATGAAGGCGAAGGGACGCGTCGCCTCGGGCAGCGCGCCCACGTCCTCCCCCATCGCGGCGGCGAGGTCGGCGAATCGGGCCGGGCTGCGCTCCGCGACGTCGGTGAAGTACGCGACCGACAGCATCGTGAGGCCGGCGCCGTGCGGCACCTGCGGGTAGAAGGCGCTCACGGCGTGCTCGAGCGAGTGGTGCGAGATGCACGAGGACAGCGACTCGCAGATCCCGGCC
The DNA here is from genome assembly GCA_963813585.1 of uncultured Acidobacteriota bacterium. Taxonomy (GTDB): domain Bacteria; phylum Acidobacteriota; class Vicinamibacteria; order Vicinamibacterales; family Fen-181; genus JARKSS01. The sequence goes on along the minus strand of CAWEZL010000001.1, from coordinate 2,291,912 downwards.
TCGGTGTTCGCCCAGGCCAGGGCGGTCCTCGCCTCGATGTTCGTCCCGTCGGCCACCGCCACGGGCAGCCACCGGGCGATGAGCGACACCGCCTCGAGCGCGAACAGGTCGCTGGCCGGCTGGTGGCACGTGGCGAGGTACGCCTCGACCGAGTGGAACAGCGCGTCCATGCCGGTATAGGCAGTCTGCCTCGGGGGCAGCGTGACCATCAGCTCGGGATCGACGATCGACAGCGCCGGGTAGGTGCAGTCGGCCCCCCACCCGATCTTCTCGCGGGTCCCGGGGTTGCTCACGACGGTCCAGGGGTCGGCCTCGGTGCCCGTGCCCGCCGTGGTGGTGATCGCGACGACCGGCAGGGCGCCGTTGTCCGGGGTCTTCCGCCCGCCCGTGCCCGACATCATGTAGTCCCAGTAGCGCCCCGGGTTCTTCGCGAGCACCGCGATGCTCTTGGCCGAGTCGATCGACGATCCGCCGCCGAGGCCGACAACGACGTCGCACCCCTCGGCCCGGGCGAGCGCGGCGGCCTCCTCCACCTGCGCCGCCTCGGGGTTCGGCCGGATCTTGTCGTAGACCACGACCTCGGCGCCGCGCGAGGCGAGCAGGGCGCGCACGCGGTCGAGGCTGCCCGAGCGACGCGTCGATCCTCCCTGCCCGACGACGACCAGGGCCTTCTTCCAGGGGAAATGCGGGGTGGTCGCGAGCTCGGCCAGCTTGCCGGGGCCGAAGATCAAGCGGGTCGGCATGTAGTACGTGAACGAATTCATCGGGACGCTCCTGTGTCGTGTGGGGTCAGGCCGTGCATCGCTGCATTATGCACGGCCTGACCACGTTCAGCGCAGCAGGGCGCCGCCGGGGAGCAGGTACTGGATCGGCCACATCTCGGCGAGCGACTCCACGGTCTCGGACCAACTGAAGACGGGAGCGCCCGGCTCGGGAAGCCACTCCACGCCCGGGAGCACCTCGCCCGCCGACCGGGCGAGAAGGGCCGCGTCGCCGCGCCCCGCGATGACAATGCGCGAGGCGCCGAGCTTCGCCCGCGTGAACCGCGCCGCGATCTCGACGTCCTCGATCATCTCCAGGAAGTACGGCCGGCCGGTCAACAGCGAGTTGTAGACGAGGTTGGCGAGGACGCCGGCCAGCGGGTCCACGTACGCCTCGGCCTCGTCGGCCGGCGCGAGGGTGGGATCGTCGCTGCTCGCCGCGCGGTACCGCATGCGCGTCTCGCCGGTTCCGCGCAGGTCGAACGAGACGACGTCGAAGCCAGCGTCGAGGCGCGCCCGCAGCCCCTTCCAGTCGGCGGCGGTCGCCTTGCCATCGAGGCCGAGGTCGAGCAGGATGGGGCGCGCAGGGCTGAAGCCCTGCTCCACCGAGGGGTGGACGTGCAGCAACGGCATCACGAGCGTCCCGCCGTGGTGCAGCAGGTAACGATCGACAGCCACGCCGCCCACCGTCGTCGTCCCCCTCGACTCCCAGGCGATCGTCCCGCCCGGAGCGCTTCCGTCCCACGGCACGACGGACCACGCATCGATGCCCGGGTACGGGTCGGCGAGGTAGAGGTCCTTCAGCGTTGCCGCCGCGCGGGCGCGGAACGACCGGTAGCGCTCGCGGATGATCTCCGGCAGAGGCCGATCGCCCTCGAGGTCCACGCGCACCTGCCCCGAAGTCGTGCAGCGGAGCGCCTCGGCCGGCAGCGGCGTGAACGGGTCGAAGCCGTGCCGGGCCGGCAGGCCGTTGAACCGATCGAGGAACGCGAACACCGTGTCCTGGTTCTCGTCCGAGAACCGGTGCTCGTGATAGCCCTCGACGAAAGCGACGCGGTCCGCGCCGCCGAAGCGCCGGTAGACCTCGGCGATCTCGCGGAACGTCCGGCGCGCCCCCTCGATCGGCACGAAGTCCCTGACGGCCGCCGCGATGACGAGCGGCCGCGGGTGCACGAGCAGCAGCAGGCCCGGGTGATCGATGCCGCCCGACACGCTGCCGTACGGGTCCTGCTCGGGATCGCTGTCGGGGTCGTCGAAGATGCGGTTCGCCATGCGCATCGGGAGCGACGTGATGTAGCAGGAGGGGGCGACGACCGCGATCCGATCGTCGAGCGCCCCGATGGTGGCCGCCTGGAACCCGCCGCCGCTCGTGCCCGTGATTGCGATGCGGCGGGCGTCCACCTCGTCCCGTGTCAGCAGGTAGTCCACGGCGCGCATGCCGTCCCAGGCCTCCCACCGCGCGAGGTTGGCGCCGGCCAGGCACGCGAGGTTGCCGAGCACGGCGTGCTCGCCGCAGATCAGGTTGTAGCGGCTGCGCCCGCGCGCGGCGTCCCAGAACTGGCTGCGCTCACCCTGCCCGACCGGGTCCCAGCAGAGGACGACGTACCCGCGGCGCACCAGGCGGGCGGCAATCTCCTGGTAGTTGCGGAACGCCTTTCCCTCGGGGCTGTGGCCGCACGCGAGCAGCACCGCCGGGCGCTTGCGAGCCTCTGACCCCATGCTGTCTGGCACGTAGACCAGCGCCGTCACGTGCAGGCCGGGGAGGCTCTCGAAGATCACCTTCTCGATGCGGTAGCCGGGACCCGGGATCGTGCCGACGACCCGCGCGTTGAGCGGCCCGCGCTCCTCCGGGAGGCCGCCAATCGCCGCGAGCAGCCGCTCGCGCGTCCGGCGCTTCAGCGCCTCGAGGTCGCCCTCGCCGCGGACGGCCGCCCAGTCCGCCAGCCGCGCCGCGTCCTGTTCCCAGGCACGGTCCAGCTGGTGACGGAGGAACGCGGTGATTCGCGGTCCGGAGCGGGGCTGGGCGTCGAGCACGGTGAACGGGTCGCGGGCGGGTGTCACGTCCTCCACCGAGGTCGGATCTCCCTCCGCCGGCCCGTGCCAGACCCCGCCACCGAAGGTCGTCACGTAGATGCTCGCCGGATCGGCCGGGTCGATGGCCACGCGGTGGCCCCACTTGAAGTTGAAGCCGGGAACCCGCCGCCAGGTCTCGCCCCGGTCGGTCGATCGCCAAACCGCCTGGTCGAAGCCGCACGCGTACATCACGTCGGGGTTGCGCAAATCAATCGTGACGTCGTACACGTGCTGCGCGTCCGCTCGCGCGCGCCGCCACGACGTTCCGGCAGCGTCGCTGATGAAGATCCCGCCGCCGGTGTCGCCGCCGGGCGCCGCCACGGCCCACGCCGACAGGTACAGGCGGCGCGGGTCGCGCGGGTCGACGACCAGCCCGTTCGGCCCGTTGACGCCCCCGGGCAGCGCCAGCCGCGTCCAGTGCTCGGCGCCGTCCCGCGACACGTAGAGCGCGCCGTCGTCCGCATCGCCGAAGCGGCCGCGCTCGCTGCGCCTCGCCACCACGAGGTACAGCAGGCCGGCGGGGTCCTGCGCCAGGCGCCACGCGAAGGGCTGCTGTCGCGGGTCGGGCGCGAGGCCTTCGTTCTTCAGCGTCCAGGTCCGGCCGTTGTCGATCGACTTGTAGACGCCGCGGCCGAACGCCGCCGCGTAGAGAGTGCGCTGCCCTCTGGGGCTGCGCGGGTCCACGACCAGGTGGGTGATGGCCGACTCGGCCATGCCGGCATTCGACGGCGCCCAGTGCTCGCCGCCGTCCGTCGAGACGGCGACCCCCCCCTCGAACGAGGCGGGATCGGTCCGCCGCCACATCTTCGGCCGCGGCAGGTCGTGCGTGCCGCTGAACGCGCCCCAGACGAGCCCCTTCACCTCGGGGTCGAAGGCGACCCAGTACGCGGTGTTGCGCCAGGCCTTCGGGATGCCCGTGCTCGACCCGACCCAGGTCGACCCGCCGGCGTCGCTTCGGAAGAGGCCGATGTCGGTGGTTGGCACCAGCATGCGGCGGCTGTCGAACGGGTCCCAGACCACCCCGTAGTTGGTGGTCACGTCGAGGCCGCGGCTCACCCACGCGCCGTCGCCCGCGGGTGCGGAGTTCACCTGCGCCCAGTTACGGCCGCCGTCGGCCGTGCGGTACGTTCGGAAGAGGTCGGTGACGTGGCAGACGAGTGGGTCGTTCGGCGCCGCGGCGAGGTCGTACGGGGCGTCGAGCCAGACCGAGTGCCCGTCCTCGACGCCGCGCGCCTCGATCCACGAGGCCTTGAAGTTGGGCGCGGGCCGGTCCGACTCGCGGTGCACGATCGTCCACGTGCGCCCGCCATCCGCCGTCCGCGCGACGCCGTTGAACGGCTTGCCGCCACCGCCCTTCTCACCCAGCCCGCGCAGCCCCACGTAGGCGGTGAGGCCGTGCCTGGCCGAGGCGCTCACGGGGCCGAGGCGCGGCCACGACCCCTCGGCCGGTCCCCACGTGCGACCGACGCCGATCATGATGGACTCGGCGACCGACGCGGTCAGGCCGCCGTTGGCGTCTCGCCAGCCGACGCCGCCGTCCGACGACACGTAGAGGCCGCCGGTGACGGGCCCTCGCTCCACCACGCGCCCCAGGGGCATGGTCGCGTAGATGAGCGTCGCCCCGCTGGCCGGGTCGCGGCCGACGCTGCCGGAGTCGAAGCGCGCGCCGTTCGGGGCGGGCGCCGCTCGCCACGCCTTGCCCGTCCACGAGAGCACGCCGCTTTCGCCGAGGAGGTGCACGGCCGCCCCGCCGGCCCCCGCCCCGTTCAATCCCCCGGCCCACAGCGCGAACACCCGCTGCGGGGGAATGTCGCCGAGGCTCGCCCAGCTCGCCCCCCGATCGCGTGACTCCAGCACCGTCGTGGCATCCGGCTGCGACGTTCCGGGCGGCCCCTGCTTTCGCGCCTGCATCGCCACGAACACGCGCGCCGGGTTCGCCTCGTCCACCCCGATCGCGTGGACCGTCACGTCCTGCCCGCTCGGGTAGAGCGGGTCGTCGGTGGTGTAGATCGTTTCGGCGTGATCGCCCCAGGCGTGCCGGACCGTGTTCCTCGCCGGATCCGGGAACACCATCGTCCAGGTCGTCCCGCCGTCCTCGCTCCGGAAGAGCGCCGAGGCCGCCGCGTAGATGGTGGATGCGTCCTTCGGGTCGAATGCGAAGGCGGTGGCCCCGGTGCCGAGGTTGAACATCCGCCACGACTCGCCGCCGTCGCGCGTGATGTACGACCCGGTCATGTCGCAGGCTTCGAGCGCGACCTTCGCGTCGTGGGGGCTGATCGCCGGGTGGAGCGTCGTGCCGCCGCCGCCCGGGCCGAGCACGCGCCAGGCGCCGGTGCGCGCCGTGTCAGCAGGGCTGAAGCCCTGCGCCACGACGGAAGCGGGTCCAGCAGGGCTGAAGCCCTGCGCCACGACGGAAGCGGGTCCAGCAGGGCTGAAGCCCTGCGCCACGACGACGGCGGGCGACAGGCTGGCGACCGAGTACACGGTGGCCAGGAGGAGGCGATGCGCGCGCATCGTCACTTGCCCTCGACCGACCGCGCGCCGGTGTCCACGACCTCGAAGTCGGATCCCTTGACTCGCGAGAGGGTCTCGAGCCCCTTCAGGCGGCGGTCCGGCGAGATGGACATGAACCAGTCGCTGCCGTTGTCGGCCACGAACATGCCGTACTGCTTGAGGCCCTTCAGGATGGCCTGCGCGTGCGGCGGGAAGCCGGATACGTCGAAGTCATGCCGCAGCCGGAAGCGCTCCCCCATCCGCGGCAGCCACGGGTCGGTTTCGCTGCTGGCCCAATGGGTCGCGGGCAGCACGTAGGCGCGCCGCGTCCGGCGCACGGTGAAGCGCATGGCGTGCTCGACGATCCCTCGCTCGCACTCGTCGTAGCGGACGACGGCCGGGAAGATCGGCAGGCCCGCTGCGTCGGCCGAAGTCCAGCGCTCGGGCCTGAGCGCGCCCGTCCGCAGGTCGAAGGTGGCGTTGTTCGACGCCTCCCACCCCGCGTCGGTCTTCCTCGCCTGCCAGAACTCGTAGAGCCTGCCGTTCACCGGGTCCACCACGATGACGTGGCGGTCACCCGTCCCCTCGCGCTGCAGTTGCTCGAGCGTCTGGCCGGCCTTCGGCAGCGCCTTCACGTCCTCGTTCTGCTGCATGGGCCAGTTCTCGATCGGCGCGTTGCCGGGAACCGGGTACGGGCCCGGATCCGACTCGGCCGGGTAGTCGAGCAGCTTCACCGGCACGCGCGGCTGATCGGGCGGCACGATGATGAAGCCCATGTCGAGGTTGAGGTGCAGCGGCTTGTCCGCGCCGATCCCGGCAACCATCCTGGCGGAGCCGGGGTGGACCGGAAGCGCCGAGACGTCCTGGTTCCACGGGTTGCCGGGCGGGAACACCTGCAGCGCCGCGAGGATCCGGTCGGCCTCGGGCGTGTCGAACATCACGGGCGCCGTGATGGGCGGCATCGGCGGGCGCGGCTTCGACTGCGCCGCCGCCACCGCCGCCATCGCAACCGTGACCAAGCAGAGGACAGCAATCCGCGAACGGCGCGTGAGCATCATGGCACCCTCACCTCGAATGGCGTCTCGCGCACGACCAGCGCCTTCCCCACCCCGTCGGCGATCTCGACGCGCGCCAGGTAGCGCCCCGGCATGAACGGCGCCAGGGAGATCGGCCCGACCATCGGCACGGCCCCCGGCGTGTCGAAGGACTGCTCCGCGCCCTTCGCGACGACGGTGCCGTCCTGCAGCACCGTGAACGATGCTTTGACCGACGCCCGGCCGGTGGCCGCATCGAGCGGCGCGTTGTGGACGAGCACCAGCAGGCGCAGCGAGTCGGCCCGGCCGAGGAGGTTGCCGGCGCGCGGCCGCAGCCGCTCGGACCCGATCGCGAACGCCTCGTAGGGATCCGGCCCGGCCGTCGCGGGCCCGCCGGCGTCGAGGCCCGCCAGCACCGCGAGCGGGCTGACGACCATCGTCTTGCCGGCGTAGTCGGGCGACTCGACGTCCACCTTCGTGACGGCTCCCCTGCCGCTGGCCGGGTCGCGGATGGCGACCTCCACCGCGTACCGTCCCGGCGGCAGCGTGAACCCGTAAGAGGTCACGAACGACCCGTCCGGCTCGACGCCGGCGACGACGTCGCGCTCGTCGCCGAAGACGGGCGCCGCGTTGGCGGGCGTGCCGCGGGCGATCGCCTGCAGGCGAAGGTGACCGCCGGCGGGCGGCGCCGGCAGCGAGCCCGCGCCGCCGCGGACGATGCCGGCCGTATACGCGCCGTTCTGCGCCGGCACCTGGACCTTTGGCTCGAAGACCAGGGCGAAATCCGCCTGGGCCCGGTCGAACAGCGAGCGCGCCGGAGACGAGGGACGCGTGGAGCCGGCGGGCGGGCGCAGGCGGCCGTTCGCGTCGAACTCGTACCGGATCTCCGGGTGCAGGACGCGCCCGGCCGCCACCCGGGCAATCTCGTCGAGCGTGCGGGCGCTCTCCTCGAACTCGCACCCGTCGTCGAACTGCAGCTTCAGGTCGCCTCCGGGCATGCGGAAAGTCCGCGCGGGGCTGCTCTTGTAGGTCCACAACTCGGGGCGGCGCGCACCGTCGCGGGTGGCGTTGCGCGAGGCCTGCTCCGGCAGGCGGTAGCGGCTGTTCGGGGCGGGCCGCGTGTCGAAGGTGTTCCGCAGTTCGCGGCCGGTCACCTCGTCGGGGTTGCCGAGCAGCATCAGCGCCTGGCCGCAGGCGGTCTCGGAGCCGCGGCTGCCGACGTCGCCGAACCGTGCGTCGGCGTCGGCCCGCGCCCGCTCGACCGCGGCGCGCGGGGCGCTGTCGGGGGTGGCGGGGTCCGGATCGCGCCGGGCCCAGAAGAGGCTGACGAACGCGTCGAGGTCCTCGGGCTTCAACTGCCGGAGCACGGGCGTTTCCTCGGGCGACAGGAGGAGACGGTGCTGGCGCAGCCAGTCGCGCACGGACGGCTCGAGGCGCTGCGCTGCCGCTCCGGTCGTGAGGAGCAGCAGCGCAGCGATCACCCGCAGCATGTCACCCCGAGGGTCAGAACCGCGCCCGCAGGCCGAGGCGTATCTGTCGTGAGAGCGCGAACCCTTCGACGTTCGACTCGGCGGTCGATCCCAGCACGCCAGTCGTGCCGTTGTCGTCGACCCCGTTGACGAGGTAGTCGGTCATGTCGAGGAACTCGCTGCCCGGCCCCGGGAAGAACTGCTTGTGGTTGAACGCGTTGTCGAGCAGGCAGGTGAACTGCAGCTTCAGGCCGCGCATCGAGACGACGTCCTTGTAGAACGCGAAGTTGACGATCCAGTTGCTGGGACCCTCCAGGCTGTTTCGCTTGGTGTTGCCCGGGAACTTGCCCGGCTCCGGCATCGCGTACGCCCCCGGGTTGAAGAACATCCCGCCGGGCACGCTCGCCTTCGGGTCGCCGACCTGGTCGCCGCGGTAGCTGTCACCCACCCAGACGCCGGTCGTGTCGGGGTTGAAGCCGATGTTGTACGGCGTGAACGACGAGCTCAGGACGAAATACGGCGTGAGGTTGGCGCCGCTGCGCGCCTGGAAGATGGTGGACACCGTCCAGCCACCGAAGAGCGCGTCGGCCCAGGCCGGCATGTTCGCCGCGTACGCGCGGCCCTTGCCGATCGGCACGTCCAGCGTCGCGTTCACGATCACCCGGTGCTTGACGACGTACGGGTCGGGCCCGCGGTCGGCCTCGATGTTGTACGGGTCGTACTGCAGAACGCCCAGGCTCGAGTTGCCCGAGTCGGGGGCGTTGCTGCTCGAGGTCGCGTAGGTGTAGGCCACGTCCACCGCGAAGCCCTTGCGGAAGCGCCGGGTCAGCTCGACCTGGGCCGCGTTGAAGTGCCCCGACCCGGTGTTCTCGATCATGTTCATCCACGAGCCGTACATCGGGAACGGCCGCCGGGTGTTGTACGACGGATCCCAGTTGTAGAGGTCCTCCGTGCTGGGCTTGACGCTGTTGTACTCCCGGTTGACGAGCAGCTTCCGCATCGTCGAGCCGAGGTAGCTCACCCGGATGCCCATGTCCCAGGGCAGCTCGCGCTCGAGCGTCAGGTTGTACTGGTAGATGTCCGGCGACTGGACGTCCGGCCAGACACCCTGGCTGCCGAAGTCGTCGTTGCCGGGCAGGCCCGTGCCCTGGCTGAAGGCGTGGGCGAACGGCCCGCCGCGCCGCTGGATGGTGTACCGGAACTCGTTGGTGGCCAGCTGGTCGCGGATGCCCTGGATGGCCGTGGTCGGGTGGAAGAGCCCGAAGCCGCCGCGAAGGACCGTTCGGCCCTGGCCGTCGAGCCGGTACGCGAAACCGAGGCGCGGGCTGAAGTTGTTCTTGTCCGTCTTGATGAGCGTGTCGGGAAGCCCGAGGTCGCTGGCCGTCTTCACGTGGCTGTAGTAGGGGCTCTCGGGGTTGCTGAGCCCGTACGGGAGCAGCGACCACACCGTCTGGTTCGCCACCACGTGGTACCCGCCGTCCTTCGCCTGGAAGTTGGCGAGCATCTGGTTCTTCTCGCGCCACGCGCCGGCCAGCTCGTACCGGAGGCCGAGGAAGAGCGTCAGGTCCTTGTTGACCCGCCAGTCGTCCTGCACGAAGGTGGCGAAGTCCCAGGAGTACCCGTTCAGGTCGCCGCGCGTGCTGACGTGCTCGTCCACCCGGTTGGGCATCCCGAGCAGGAAGTCGGCGAACGCGTTGCCGGTGAACCCGCCCGTGAACCGGTACGAGCCCCGGTGGTTCAGCCCCCGGCCGAACCCGTCGATGGCGCTGTTCCGCGCAACCAGGACGCCGCTCCGGAGGGAGTGCGCGCCCTTCATCCAGGAGACGTTGTCGGCGATCGAGAAGGAGTTCTGCTCGATGGTGCGGTTGTTGTTGCGGCCGCCGTCGGTGATGTTACCCGGCCGGTTCGTCCCGGCGACGAAGTTGATGGACGGGAAGCCGGGGACGTCGGCGGCAATGCTCGGGGGGATCTCGATCCCCATCTGGGCGGCCATGTCGCCCGCGGTCCAGTTGCTCTTCCGGTCGCTGCCGTCGAAGTTGTACCCGACCCGCAGCTCGTTGACGAGCCGGCTGGAGAGGATCGAGGTCCAGCCCCCGACCATCGCGTACGTGTTCATCGCGCTGTTGACCAGCGGCAGGTTGGTGAGGGCGGTCCCCGCTTCCCACTGGAACCGCGTCGGGTTCCGGTACTGGTAGCTGCCCCGCGCGAAGAACTGGTTGCCGACCCCGGCCTCGTGATCGAGCCGGAGGTCGAACCGCTCGCGCTTGCGGGACACGGGCACGTACTGCTGGAACGTCCCCATCCCGCTCGGCAGGATCGACCGGTTCGGCGCCGGCCAGAAGAAGTTCATGATGTTCTGGGCGATCGGGCTGATGCGGTCGGACGGGATCACGTTGCCCGGGAACGGCTGGCCGGTCAGCGGGTCCTTGATCCTGATCGTGGACGCCGAGAAGTTGCCCTCGCGGAGCGCGGTCGTCGGCACGCTGATCGTGCTGCCTCCCTGGATCGTCTTGTCGCGCAGCCCCTCGTAGTTCGCGTAGAAGAACGTCCGCTTGAACAGCGGGCCGCCGACGGCGCCGCCGTAGCGGTGCACAGACGTGTCCGCGTTCGCGTCGTTCTTCGTGACGCCGGTGAGCTTCTGCCCGTAGGTGAGCTGGTTCAGCTCGTTCGAGTTGAAGTCCCAGAACGCCGATCCGTGGAACGCCTGGCCGCCGCGCTTGGTCGTCACGACGACCCCCGCCAGGCCGCCGGTACTCGGCGCTGTACGAGTTGGAGAGGACCTGCATCTCCTGGATCGCGTCGAGGCCGGGGGCGGAGTTCCCCACCGTGCCGAAGATCGCGTTGGTGGATGCCTGGCCGTCCTGCACGTACGAGACGCCGTAGGTGCGCCCGCCCAGGAACTGCATGTCGCCGTCGGAGGTGCCGGCGACGTTCGGGTTCAGGTAGAGGAACGACTGGATGTCGCGCGAGGCGCGCGGAAGGTCGCGCAGCTGCTGCTCGTCGATCCCCTTGGTCACCGAGGGACTGTCGAGCGTGATGACGTTGGCCGACGCGGAACCGGTCACCGTGACCTGCTCACCGATCGGCCCGATCTGCAGCAGGACGTTCACCAGCGAGGCCTGCCCGGTGCGGACAATGATGCCGGGGCGCTCGAACTTGTTGAAGCCCGGCACGATCACCTCGACGCGGTAGGTGCCCGGCTGGAGGTTCGCCACCTCGAACACTCCGCGCCCGTCGGTGTCGAGCGTTCGGGGGAGCCCCGTGGTCTCGTCGGTGATCAGCACGGGAGCCTTCGGAATCACCCCGCCGCCGGCATCGCTCACCGTCCCGCGTATCGACCCGAGCACCGACTGGGCGGCACCCGTCGCCGCGCCCCCGTGAACCAGGACGAGGACGAGCAACCCCACCCACACCCATCGCAGCCGCCGAGTGGCCCCAGTGCCGAACACTACTCGCATGGCATCCTCCTCGGCCGCCGGACCGCGCGGCGGCGCACCACCCCGGGATCGATCACACGAAGACCGGAAAGACCAAAACGCGAGAAACGCAATCAAACGATATGCCAACAACTTTCTATTACTTTGCGTACCGCAAGTCAAGGGATTGTTGACCCCGCTTCCCGCCCCCGCTAGGATTCGCTTTGTTTTCCATATGAGCCAACGCCGCCGTCCACCCGCCCCGCCTGCCCGGTCACTCGCCTCGCCTTGGCGTCGCGGTCTGCCGCGCGCGATGCGTGCGGCGCTTGCCCTGGGGGTGCTGCTCGCGGTCGCGGCCGCCGCCTGGCGCCTCGCCGGCCCGGCGCAGCCCGCGCACGAAGCGGCCGCCGCCCCGAACATCCTGCTGGTGACCGTGGACACGCTGCGCGCCGACCATCTCGGGTGCTACGGCTTCGCCGGCGCGCGAACGCCCGTCATCGACGCGCTTGCCGCCCGCGGCACTCGCTTCGAGACGGCCGTCGCGCACTCCCCGATCACCGGGCCGTCCCACGCGTCGATCCTCACGGGCCTGACCCCGCTCCGGCACGGTGTCCGGAACAACTCCGATTACGTCCTGCCGTCCGGCGTGCCCACGCTGCCCGCTATCCTCGCCGGGGCGGGCTACCGCACCGCGGCCTTCGTCTCCGGGTTTCCGCTCGAGCAGCGTTTCGGGTTCGACCGGGGCTTCGAGACCTACGATGCCAGGTTCCCTCGGGGGACGGACCCGCGGCGGGCGCCGTACGTCGAGCGGCCGGCGGACCTGACCACGCGCGCCGCCGTGCGCTGGCTGGACGAGCGCGCGGCGTCGCCGGGCCCGTGGTTCCTCTGGGTCCACTACTACGATCCCCACTCGCCGTACGAACCCCCGGCCGAGTACGCCAGCGCGTTCGCCGGTCGCGCGTACGACGGGGAGATCGCCTTCGCGGACGCGCAACTCGGCCTGCTGCTCCGGCGCCTGGACGAACACGGCCTCTCCCTCCGCACGCTGGTCCTCGTCACCGCCGACCACGGCGAGAGCCTGGGCGAGCACGGCGAGGCGACGCATGGGATGTTCGTCTACGACTCGACGCTGCGCGTACCGTTGATCCTGGCGGGCCCGGGCATCCCGCGAGGCCGCACGGCAACCGTGGTGGGGCGCGGGATCGACGTGTCGCCGACGATCCTGGACTACGCGGGGCAGCCGGCCCCGGCGGCGATCGAGGGGCGGTCGGTGCGGCCGGCCATCGAGGGGCAAGCGATGAGCGACGAGCCGGCCTACGCCGAGTCGCTCTTCGCGAGCCTGCACCTGCGCTGGGCGCCGCTCTACGCCTGGCGGACCGCGAAGTGGAAGCTGGTGGACGCGCCGCGGCCCGAGCTGTACGACCTCGAGGCCGACCCGGGCGAGCTGCAGGATCGCGCGGCCTCCGAGGCTTCGCGGACCGACGCTCTGCGCCGCCCGCTGCGCGCGGCGCTCCGCACGCCGACCCCCGACGCGACGGCGACCGTGGACGCGGAGGCGGCCGAGCGGCTGCGCTCGCTGGGATACCTGGGCGGCGGCCCGTTCTCCCCCGAGACGGCCGCCTCGCGGCGCGACCCCAAGGACGCCCTCCCCCTGGTCGCGCACCTCGAGCGGGGCATGGAGCTGGCGCGGATCGACCCGGCCACCTCGGTAAGCGAGTTGACGGCGGTGCTGAAGGAGGCGCCCGAGGCGGTGCTCGCGCGGCGCTACCGCGCGGTGGCGCTGGGCGTCCTGGGCCGGCCGGACGAGGCGGTCGCCGACATGCACGCGGCCGAACGGGCGGGGCCGCTGACCGCGGAGGACCTTGTGGTCCTGGCCGACAGCCTCCGCCTCGCGGGGCGGGTGGAGGAGGCGCTGGCCGCCCTCGACCGGGCGTCGGCGCTGCAGCCGCGGCTCGTGCCCGCGTGGCTCGCGCGGGCCGACGTGCTCGTGAACGCGAACCGGACCGAGGAGGCCACGGAGGCGTTCAGGCGGGTGCTGGCGATCGCCCCGGAGCACTCCGAGGCGCTGCGGGGCCTGGGCGACCTGGCGCTGGTGCGCGGCGACCTGCAGTCGGCCGCCGGGTTCTACGGGCGCGTGCTCGCCGCCTCGCCCCGGGACGTCCCCGCCCTCGTCAAGCTGGGCGTGGTTCGGATGCGCACGGGCCTCCGCGAGGAAGCGCTCGCGCTGTTCAAGGAGGCCGCCGGGCTCGACCCGACGAGCGGCGAGGCACTGCTCTACACGGCCGGCGCGCTGGCGGCGACGGGCCGGCCCGCCGAAGCCCTCCCCTACTTCGACCGGGCGATCACGGCGGGCCAGCGGAGCGCGATCGCGCTGACCGGCCTCGGCATGACCAGGCTGCAGCTCGGCGACGAGGCGGGTGCGGCCGCCGCGCTGCGCCAGTCGCTGGCCCTCGACCCGAACCAGCCGCAGGCGGCCGAGACACTGAAAAAGCTGCGCGCCGGCCGCTGACGACGCCCGCTGTCACGCTACTTGCCGGCCAGCGCGCGCCCGATTCTCAGCCGCATCGCCTCGTACGCGTCGCCCGCCTCGGCCCACCCCACCGTCCCTGATGCCTCGGAGAAGACGCGCGGCACGGTCGCCCGCAGCGCCTCGTCCACCAGCGAGTCGAGCCCCGCCTTTCTCGCGAGGGTGAGATACAGGTGATCCTGAAGGCCGCGCCGGTAGGCCGCCAGCTGCACGGTCGAGATCGGCCCGGCGACGCCACGGTCCTCCTCCGGGTGCATCACCTCGAGGCCGGGGTAGACGAGGACGCCGTCGCCGTACGCGAACCCCGTGTCCTCCTTGCCCGGCTGGCCGCGGTTGTCGAAGGTGATCGGGTTCGCCCAGACGTTCTGTCGCCGGTCGCCCTGCTTCTGGCTGTTGTGGAACCAGTGCACACCGTGCCAGTAGAAGAACACCGGGACGGCCTCCTTGAAGGCCGCCCACGCGACGGAGCGCGGGTCGGCCGCCGGCGCGTCGATCGACGGGATGCCCAGGTACGGCCGGCTGCCGTTGTAGGTCCAGTACTCCCGGCCCTTCGCGCGTTCGGCCCCCGCGCGCGCCAGGTCGTACACCTGCGGCGCCGCGCACCAGATGTCCACGGCCCCGTCGAGCTCGGGCACGTACTCCTTGGTGGCGAAGGTCTTGAGCCGCCGGCCGGGCCCCGGGTTCGTGTGCACGTTGTCGGCGAGCGCCCGGATGCGCGCGTACTGCGCCGGCCCGGGCTCGTCGGGCATGTAGAGGAACGTGACCGCGCCGGGCACCGCCTTCTCGAGGAACGTGATCCAGGCGTCCGACCGCGCCCACGCGGAGGCGCGATCGTCGAACGCGGTGCCGGGGCCGTAGAAGGTCAGGGGCGCGAAGCGGTCGCCCACCCCCTCGCCCGGCCCTTCGTACCCCGCCGCCCGGGTGAACGCGGCGCCCGTGAAGCGCGGGAGCGCCCCCCGGAGCCTCGCCTCGTCGTACGCGTGCACCAGCTCGACCCGGTTCCGGTGGGCAAAGCGGTGGAAGGCGGCATCGAACTCCCGGCCCATGTACCGCTCGGGCTGGTCGCCTTCGTAGAACACCATCACGTCGAGGCTGTTCCGGTCCGGCAGGGCAAAGTCGAGCAGTTCCAGCTCGATCGGCAGCCGGGTCGTCCGGCCGTCCGCCACCACCTCGATCGTCCCCTCGTAGAGGCCGGCGGGGTGGTTCCTCCCCGTGTACACCTCGATCCAGAGGGCCTGGTTCGAGGACGGGGGCACCGCGAGCGGGAAGCCGCCGCGCCCCGCGCGGGCGTTCTCCGGGACGATCTGCACCGGCTGCCAGCCGGTACCCGTCGGCGCGGACGGCGTCCCGGCCCGGTAGATCCAGTGGGCCGTCATCGGGCCGGGGATCTGCATGTAGCGCAGCGCGGACAGCTGGATCGGCCGGCCGACCGAATCGGTGGGATCGGCGCCCGGCGGGCCGTAGACGATCCGGTCCGAGCCGCCGCGCCGCCGCAGCTCGGGCAGCCGCAGCGAGAGGGCCTCGAGACCCCGCCCGTCAGCCTCCACGATCACCTGCACGGCCAGCACCTCGTTGGCGGCACCGAAGAGCTTCACCCGGTTTCCGTCCCAGGCGGAGTTGCCGGCGGCCAGCGGGCTGGAGAGGTGGTCGCGCAGAACCTTCTCGGTGTCGTTGACGGCCCACACCCGCTTCACACCGGCCGCGGCCGGCGCCGGCGCCAGGGTGACGATTGTGACGGCCGCGAGGCAGACAAGTTCGCGTGTTGACATTCGAGGTCCTTGGGGTATAAAAACACAAGCTAACACAGTTGATAGAAATTAAACGAAAGATAACAACTGAGCGGACCGCCAGAGTCCGTTGCCCCCTTGGGGCCAACAGGGGGACCACCGCATGACTCGCATCACTCGCCGCGACTGCCTCGCGGGCTTCGGCCTGGCCGGCGGCGCGTTCCACGGCGTGCGCCGGCCGTCGGCCGCCCAGGCACCCGAGGGCAGAACGCCGGCCCGCCTCGACATTACCGAGTTCCAGCCGCGCAGCATGCTGCACCTGCCCGCGACGCGGGTCGAGCGGGCGCGCTTCCCCGTCATCGACGTCCACACGCACCTGGGATTCTCCGGACGCGAGGGGATGAGCTTCGCGGCGGCACCCGACGCACTGCTGCCGGTCATGGATCGGAAGAACGTGCGGACGATGGTGAACGTGACAGGCGGCGTCGGGAAGGGCCTGGCCGAGAGCGTGGCCCGCTTCGATCGCCAGGCGCCGGGCCGGTTCGTCACCCTCACCGAGCCGCGGTGGGACCTCTTTCGCCAGCCGGGGTTCGGCCGCGAGCAGGCCGACGACCTGGCACGCGCCAAGGAGGCGGGCGCCCGGGGGCTGAAGGTCCTGAAGTCGCTCGGCCTGGTGCTGCGCGAGAACGGCTCGACCGGCGCGCTGGTCAAGGTGGACGACGCCCGCCTCGATCCGATGTGGGACGCCTGCGGGTCGCTGGGGCTGCCGGTGGCCATCCACGTGGCCGATCCCGAGGCGTTCTTCCTGCCGATCGACCGGTTCAACGAGCGCTTCGAAGAGCTGAACAACCACCCGGACTGGTCGTTCCACGGCGGTGACTTCCCGTCGTTCCGCGAGCTGGTGGACGCCTTCGATCGCGTGGTCGCGCGCCACCCGCGCACGCAGTTCATCGGCGTGCACTTCGGCCTCAACGCCGAGAACCTGCCGTCGGTGTCGGAGCGCCTCGTGCGCTACCCCAACCTGCACGTCGACACCGCGGCGCGCATCGGCGAGCTCGGGCGCCAGCCGCGCGCGGCGCGCGCGTTCTTCGAGCGGCACCAGGACCGGATCCTGTTCGGGACCGACGCCGTGCCCGGCGGGGACGACACGCCGCAGCAGGTGTTCGGCGACGCGCTGTACGAGATCTACTTCCGCTTCCTCGAGACCGGGGACGAGTACTTCGACTACGCGCCCGCCCCGGTGCCGCCGCAGGGGCGCTGGTGCATCTCCGGCCTCGGGCTGCCGGAGGGGATCCTGCGCGCCGTGTACCACGACAACGCCGCGCGGCTGCTCGGGCTCGGCGCCTGAGGCAAGGCGATGATGGCCGGGACGAATCGGCACCGTCTGCTGGTCGAGGAGCGCCGCCGCAAGATCCTGGAGGCCCTCGAGCACAGCGAGCGCGTGACGGTCCAGGAGCTGGTCCGCCACTTCGCGGTGTCGGCGGTGACGGTCCGGAAGGACCTGGACGCGCTGACCGAGGCCGGGGCGATCGTGCGGTCCCACGGCGGGGCGCTGAAGCCGCTCGGCCCCACCGACATCGCGGTGGACGTCAAGGAGATCCTCCACCACGAGGAGAAGGCGCGCATCGGGGCGGCGGCGGCGGCGCTGGTCCAGAACGACGAGACGATCATCCTCGACTCGGGCACGACCACGCTGGAGGTGGCGCGGCAGATCGCGTCGCGCGCGTTCCGGTCGCTGACCGTGATCACCAACGGCCTGAACATCGCGATGGAGCTGGCGCGCCTGTCGCACATCCGGCTCATCATGATCGGCGGCCTGGTCCGCCACGTGTCGTACTCGGTGGTCGGCCCGCACGCCGAACAGATGCTGCAGGGGCTCAACGCGGACCGGCTCTTCCTCGGCGTGGACGGCCTCGACCTGCAGATCGGCCTGATGACGCCCGACGTCCTCGAGGCGCAACTGAACGGGCTGCTGATCCGCGTGGCGCGCGAGGTGAACGTCGTCACCGACTCGACCAAGTTCACCCGGCGCAGCCTCTCGATCATCGCCCGGCTCGACGCGGTCCACCGCGTCATCACCGACGGCAACATCGACCCGGACTTCGCCGCGGCGCTGCGCGCGAAGGGGATCGCCGTGCTGACCGTCTGACGCCGCCCGCCCCTCAGCGCTCGGCGCTCGTCGTCTTGTGGCCGAGCGTCATGGCCACGAAGACGATCGTCAGCACGCAGCAGGCGACCATCGTGACGAAGACGCCGTTCCAGCCCCAGTGGTCGGCGATCCAGCCGACGCCGGTGCCGGCGATGGCCGAGCCGAACACGTAGCCGAAGAACCCCGTGAAGCCGGCGGCCGTGCCGGCCGCCTTCTTCGGCACGAGGTCGAGCGCGTGCAGGCCGATGATCATGATCGGCCCGTAGATGAGGAAGCCGATCGCGATGAGCGCCGCGTAGTCGATCCACAGCGGGCCCGTGCAGGTTGAGCCAGTAGACGACGACCGCGACGAGCGTCAGCGCCATGAACAGGATGTTGGCCGGCGCGCGCCGGCCCTTGAAGTACCGGTCCGAGATCCAGCCGCAGGCGATCGTGCCCGGGATCGCCGCCCACTCGTAGAGCGACCACGCCGATGCTCGACTGCTTGAACGAGAACCCCTTCGCGGTCTCCAGGTAGGTCGGAATCCAGTTCACGACGCCGTAGCGGACGAAGTAGACGAACGCGTTGGCCACGGCGATCGCCCACAGGTAGCGGTTGTTCAGCACGTGGCCGAAGAAGATCTCCCTGAAGGTGAAGACCCGCTCGTGGTCGGCGCTGTAGTCGGGCGGGTAGTCGTTCTTGTACTCCTCGACCGGCGGCAGGCCGCACGACTGCGGCGTGTCGCGCAGCAGGAAGAACACGCCGACGGCGACCACCGCCGCGATGACGGCGTTGAAGTAGAACTTGGCGCCCCAGTCGTTGAACAGCGTGCACGCCGAGCAGCGCGAAGTTGGCGACGAGCGCGCCGCCGACGTTGTGCGCGACGTTCCAGGTGGAGACGGTGAGGCCGCGCTCCTTCGTGCTCCACCAGTGCACCATCGTCTTGCCGCACGGCGGCCAGCCCATGCCCTGCACCCACCCGTTGAGCGTCTGCAGCACGATCGACCAGCGCGAGCGACGAGTAGATCGACCGTCACCGTGCCCGACGCGAAGATGATCGCGGCCGACAGCAGCAGCCCGAGCGGCAGGAAGTACTTCGGGTTGCTGCGGTCCGAGACCGAGCCCATGAGGAACTTCGACGCGCCGTAGGCGATCGACAGGCCCGTCATCGCCGTGCCGAGCATCGCCTTCGTGTACTGCGGGTACTCGCTGCAGCAGGTCCGGGATGGCCAGCGCGAACGTGTTGCGGACCAGGTAGTAGGCCGCGTAGCCGACGAAGATGCCGGCGAACACCTGCCGCCGCAGGCGGCGGTACTCGGGGTCGATGCGGTCGGCGGGCAGGCGCTCGGGCGCGCTTCGGGCGCCGGGCGTCAGGCAGTCCGATCATCGGCCGCCTCCTGGCTCCGGCTGCTGCCGCTACTTCCGCGGGAACTGGTCCGGGTTGTCGGTGAACACGGCGTCCACGCCGAACGTGTAGAGGAACTGCCTCATCTCGTCGCGCACGTCCTGCCCGGCGGGCTGGCCGGCCGACCGGAACGTGTAGGGCGTCACGCTGAGGCCGGCGGCGTGCGCCCAGTCGACGATCTCGGGCTTGCCGGAGATGATGGCCTTGGCCGGGCCGATGCCGTCGGCGAACGTCTTGATCTCCGGCATCCGCTCCTTCGTCAGCCAGACGTCGCGGTCGCGGTCGGTGACCAGGAACAGCAGCGGCAGCTTCACCTTCATCGCCGCGCGCATCTTCTTCAGGCTCTCGGCGCTGAACGACTGGATGAAGACCGGCGTCTTCGGGATCGGCGCCCGGCTTGTCGAGGCCGTTCTTCGCCAGCACGTCCATCACCAGCTTCTCCATGTCGAAGCCGAGGCTGCCGTACACCTCGGGCGCCTTGGTCTCGGGGTAGATGCCGGCCTTGCCCTTCACCAGGTCGATCGCCTCCTGGAAGGTCAGGATCTTCTCGCCCTTGAACTTCGGGTCGAACCACGACGCCGGCATCGAGCTGCTTGATCTCGGCGAGCGTGAAGTCGGAGACGTGCCAGCCGGTGAGCCGCCGTCCCTTCGCGCTCGAGGGTGCGCGAACGGCCCGGGGAAGACCTCCTTCGACGTTGGTCGTGCGCTCGAGGGTGAGGTCGTGCAGGCAGACCAGCTGGCCGTCCTTGGTCACCTGCAGGTCCTGCTCGACGTAGTCGGCGCCCTGCGCGATCGCCAGCCTGTAGGCGGCCGCGGTGTGCTCCGGGGCGTACGCCGACGCGCCGCGGTGCGCGATGGACGTCTTTCCCTTGTATTGCGCGCTTGCACCGGACACGAGCATCGCGGCCACCCCCGCCATCGTCGCCGCAGTTCGCCAGATCCACATGGAGCGGGATTATATCGGACCCCTCGCGGCTTCGGCCTTCGCCTGCACGCGCGCCAAGGCGCTTCAAGAGCCGGAAGGACTAGAATAGGGAAGAAGAGGTGTGACCCTGGAGCCGTTCATCCGGGGTAGTCGGAAAGGAGCCAGCCATCATGTCCGCGCCGCGTCGCGCGCTCGCGGCCTTCGCCGCAATCATCGTTTGTGCCTCGCCCCTCGCAGCCCAGCCATCGAAGTCCGCGCCGCTGGGCGCCGAACTCGTCAACGCGCTCGAACAGCGCCAACTGCAGAACATCGCGACAAAGGACCCGGATCGCCCCGGCTTCTTCGTCGCCGCGCTGCATCTTCCGGGTTCTCAGCTGCTGGTCGTCTCGGCCCGCTCGAACGGCCCCGAGTACATCGAGCAGGTGCTGCTGGCGGCCTCACGCTACGACGAGGTGTACAGCAGCCTCAATCTCGCCTCGTCCCCGGACGGCAGGTTCTTCGTCCAGGACATGGGGTGCGACGGCCTCGGCTCGGAGCCGGGCAAGGAGGGAGCCGTCGACTCCTACCGCGACGCCAAGAGGAGCACGATCTTCAACGGCGACTGGAAGAAGCAGGACCTGAGCGAACAGGAGTACAAGGAGACGTTCGAGGCCGCGGACGCCGGGTATGCGAGGGCGCTCTCCCTGCTCCTGGGAGAAGCCAGGCGCCCCGCGGGACAGTGACGCATCGACTCCAGGTGATCCCCAGCCGTGCCGCCCGCGCGCCGGACGCGAGGGCGGCACGCCATCCGCCGTCCGCTACTCCTGCCTCAGCGTCACCATCGGGTCCACGCGCGCGGCCCTGAGCGCAGGGACCAGGCAGGCGGCCAGACCAACCCCCAGGCTGACCGCGGCGGCCAGGGCCATCGTGACCGGGTCGTACGGCCCCGTGCTCCAGGCCATGTCCGCAAGCAGGCGGTTCGTGCCGAGGCTGGCCAGGGCGCCCACCACGACGCCCGCCGTGAGCACGCGAGAGCCGGAGCCGAGGACCGTGCGCAGCAGCTGCGGCCGGTCCGCGCCGAGCGCCATGCGGACGGCCAGCTCCGGCGTGCGGAGCGAGACCGCATAGGCCATCACGCCGTACACGCCCACGGCGACGAGCAGCAGCCCAAGCACCGCGAAGGCGCCCAGGATCAACACGACGAAGCGCTGCTGTGCGTGCGACTCCTGAATTTCCCCTCCCAATTCAAAGGCCGCGGTCACCGCGACGTTCGGATCGAGCGCACGCAGCGTTCTCCGGAGGCCGCCCAGCATGGTGGCCGAGTCCCCTGAGATCCGGGCGGCGAGCCACATCCGCTCGGGCGAGGCGATACTCGACGGCAAGTACGCCTGCGAAGGCGCCGCCTCGCGGAAGATGCGGATGGACCGCACGACGCCGACGATCTCGAAGGTCGCATCGGCAGGGGCGTCTGCCAACGCCGCCACGCCCGGGATGCGGATGTGCCGGCCGATCGGGTCTTTGCCCGGGAAGTGCTCGGCGACGAGGCGCTCGTCCACGACGGCGACCCGGCGGGCCGCGGCGACGTCCGCGGCGGTCAACAGCCGGCCGCGCAGCGGAGCCAGGCCGAACACACGCAGGTAGCCCTCGGTGCAGAGCGTGAATTGCCCAGGGCGGGGGGCGCTCCTCGCCTCGCCGAGCGGCTCGATCTCGCTGTCGCGCCCTCCCAGCGCCCCCGATGCCCGGCCGGCCTCCACCAGGCCGGGGAGGAGCCGAATCCGCCGGGTGGCCTCGTCGTAGTAGCGGCTGCGATCGTCCGGGGTGGGATGGCTTCCCTCCGGGAAGTGAACCCCGGCGAGGACGATGTTCGACGGCTCGAATCCCCGATCCGCCTGGACGAGCGTCACGAAGCTGCGCATCAGGAAGCCGGCGCCGAGCAGCAACACCATGGAGAGCGCCACCTCGACGACGACCAGGCCATTGCGGACCCAGCCCCGTCCGGCGGCGGTGGTGGTTCCCTTCGAGGCCTCTTTGAGACCGCGCACCAGGTTTCGGCGGGCACCGTGCCAGGCCGGGAGCAGCCCGAAGAGAACCGCCGTCGCGCACGCGGTCAGCAGGCTGAACAGCAGGGCGTGGCCGTCCATGCGCAACACCACCTCGTAGGGCACGTTCTGCTGCGGGAGGAAGTGGGCCACCCCCGCGAGCCCCCAGTACGCCACCGCACACCCGGCCACCCCGCCCGCGAGCGCCAGCAGCAGGCTCTCGACGAGCATCTGGCGGACGAGCCGCCGGCGGCTGGCGCCGAGGGCGGCGCGAACCGTCAGCTCGCGCTCCCGCGCGCCCGCCCGGGCGAGGAGCATGTTGGCCACGTTGCAGCAGGCAATGAGCAGCAGCAGGGCGACCGCCGCGAACAGGGTGTAGAGGACGCCGCGGAACCGGCCGACCACCCAGTCGATCACGGTGATGACCGCGATGCGGAACTGCTTCGGGTACTCGTCCGGGTGCTGCCGGGCGCGCCGCGCGGCAATCACGTTCAGCTCGGCCTCCGCCTGCTCCGTGCTGACGCCGCGCTTGAGATGCGCCTGGAACCAGTGCCCGCCCCCCGGGGCTTGGTCCCCGCCGCGGCGCAGCGGGGTTGGCACCCAGAAGTCAGCGACGTGCCACGTGAATCTGGGGGGCATGACACCCACGATCGTTCGCGCTTGGCGGTCGAGGGAAACAGTCCTGCCCACGACGCCGGGCGCCGAGCCGAAGTGGGCCACCCAGGCGCGGTGGCTCAGGACGGCGACCGGCGGAGCGTTCGGACGCCCATCCGCCTCGAGCAGCCCGCGGCCGAGGAGCGCCGGGACGCCCAGGAACGCGAAGGTGTTCGGGGTCACCCCGGCGACGCCGACGAGCTCGGTACCGCCGTTGACCCACAGCGTCATCGGCCTCGCGCTGACGGTGCCGATGACGTCCTCGAAGACCGCGCTCTGCTCCTGGAAATCGAGGAATTCGCTGCCGCTCAACCCTCCGCGAAAGCGCCCGGAGGCCGTGTCGCGCACGACGACGTCCACCATCCGATCGGACTTCGCGTACGGGAACGGGTCCAACAGGATGTTGCGCACCACGCTATAGATGATCGTGACACCGCCGATGCCCACGGCGAGCGTGAGGATGGCGACCGCGGCAAACCCCGGGCTCCGCGCGAACTGCCGGGCGCCGTACCGGACGTCCTGCCAGAGCGTGTCGAGGACGGGCAGACTGTTCATGACGTAGATCTCCTCGCGCACGCGCCCCGGGTCGCCGAGCTTGCGGCGAGCCGCCATCCGCGCGGCCGCGGGCGACATGCCGCGGGCGATGTTCTCGTCGGTCTCGATCTCGAGGTGGGCCTCCAGCTCGCGCGCGCGCTCCTCGTCCCACCACCCGCGCCGGAAGAAGCGGCCCCAGCCCACCGGCCTACTCCGTGACCGGGCGCAGCACCCGGTTCACCGCGGAAACCAGTTGCGCCCAGCGGCTTGCACGGCTTTCGAGCTGCCTGCGGCCCAACGGGGTCAACCGGTAGTACCGCGCCTTCCGGTTGTTCTCGGACGTGCCCCAGAACGACGCCACCCATCCCCGGTCCTCGAGCCTGTGCAGAGCGGGATACAGCGATCCCTGCTGGACCTGGAGCAGGTCGTCGGAGCGGTGTTCGATCAGGTGGGCGATGGTGTGGCCGTGCGCGGGACCCGCGAGCAACGTCTGGAGGATCAGCAGGTCGAGCGTCCCCTGGAGCAGGTCGGCATCGAGGGAAGGGGTCCCCCGTCTTGGCATACGCTGAGCATAGACCAGAAGATAATCTATGGGAAGTAGATTACTGTTCTCTAACGCCGAAGAGCTTGGCGGTCAGTCGGACGACTGTCACATCTATGGCTGACCCCGCGGCTGGCAGACGCTGCTCTGCTGCGCGTCATCGACCGGAGGCTCAGCGCGATTCGGCCGGGCGGGAAATGAGGTGAGGCGGACCGCTCATCGCGCGGAAGGTCCGCCCGATGGCGTCGATCTTCTCGGGCTGCGCGCGCAGGCCGCCCCAGGCGAACACGATGACGCCCGTGGCCGGGGCCCGCCCGCCGAGCCGCAGGACCTCGTCAACCTGCCCGACCGGCACGTTCTCGCCCCAGTCGGACACTTGCACGATCGGCCAGATGCGCCAGCGCTCGCCCGGCACGCCCTTCACGCCGAGGTGCTGCCCGAGCCAGCTCACCTGGCCGGAGATCCAGCCCGGGTCGCTCGCGTGCCCGAAGCGGGCGTGATAGGGCATCGGGCTGAACACGTCGAGGTAGGCAGCCTGCGCCTTCAGATCGATCGCCAGCTTCTCGATCCGCGCGCCGCCGAAGTCCTCGTCGGTCCACGGGTTGTGGAAGGTACCGAGCAGGGCGCGGGGACGCACGTCGTCCCTGATCCGGTCGAACTCGCGCACCCAGTCCGTGAAGACGCCCAGCCGCCACCGCACCCACGCGGCACGGTGCGTGGACAGCAGCAGCCTCGCACGCTCACCGGCGGGCGCCGCTGCGAGCGTGGTCCCGGTCTCGGCCTGGAAGCGGCGCAGGCAGCGCTCGCAGAAGCAGGTGTCGGGCATGTTCGGCTCGGCCTGCTCCCAGCTGGCGTGGGCGTGGTGGTAGTCGAGCCACACCCCGTCGATGGCGAACGCCTCGAGGAGCGACCGGAACGCGCGCATCCGCGCGGCGCGGTACCCCTCGTGCGTCGGGCAGATGCCCTGCCACCCGTCGGGCGGCGGCGACACGCGGCCGTCGGCGCCGACCGGCGCCGCGTCGGGGTGCTCCTTCACATAGTCGGCCACGTGCAGGGTGTTGAACTCCGCGTAGGCCTGCACGCCCTGCGCCCGAAGCCAGGCGAGCCGCTCGGCCGTGTAGCTGTCGGACCCGAGCCAGACCGCGTCCACGCCGAACTGCCGGAGGCTCTGCCCGCCGTCCACGATCTCCCCCGGGATGCCCCCGTAGATGCCGCGCAGCGGCGCAGGCGGCGCATCGGCCCGGCTGGCCGCGCACGCGCCGGCGCAGCCGAGTGCCAGGGTGAGCAGTACGTATCGCGAGGTGTTCATTGGAGGCTCCCTGCGACGCAAACGCCCGCGGCCATTCGGCCGCGAGCGTTTGCTCTTCCTGGAACGGCGGGACAGTGTGACACGGCCGCAAGCCGCTGGCCGCGAGGCGCTGGCCGGTGTCGTCTCCCTACTTCACTTCCGCGATCTTGATCGGTGTCCGCTCGCGCGCGCTCAGGAGGGCGGCTTCCAGCACGCGCTGCGTCTCGTAGGCGTCGGCGAAGTCGGGAAGCGGGACGACCGGCTTCCTCCGCCCCAGGACCTGCATGATGTCGGCCGCCTGGTTCACGAAGCCGTGCTCGTACCCGAGGATGTGCGCGTCGGGCCACCACGCGCCGACATACGGGTGATTCCCGCCCGAGGTGACGATGATGTGCCGCCACGCGGCGGTCTTCGGGTCCTCGGTGTTGTCGTAGAAGTCGAGGTAGTTCATGTCCTCGAAATTGAACCGCAGGGCCCCTTTCTCGCCGTGGATCTCGAAGAGGTTGCGGTTCTTGTAGCCGGTCGCCAGGCGCGTCGCCTCGAAGCTCGCGACGGCCCCCTTCCTGAACCGCGCCAGGAACAGCACCGCGTCGTCCACGTCCACTCGCCCCTTCTTCGCACGGCCCTTCGTCTTCTGGACGATGCCGCCCGTCGCCCCGGCGGACGCGATGGTGCGCTCCTTGATGAAGGTCTCGGCGATCGCGCCGGCCACCTCGACGATGTCGTCGCCGGTCACGAAGCGGGCCATGTCCACGATGTGGGCGTTCAGGTCGCCGTGGGCGCCGCTGCCCGCCAGCTTCTTCTGGAAGCGCCATGCCAGCGGCGTGTCGGGGCCGCCCCAGTCTTGCAGGTAGACGCAGCGCACGTGGTACACGCGACCGATCCGCCCCTCCTTGACCAGCTGGTACGCCAGCGCGACCGCCGGGCAGCGGCGGTAGTTGTACCAGACGAAGGTCGGCGTCTTGGCCCGCTTCGCCGCCTCGACCATCGTCCGGGCGTCGGCCAGGGTGCCGGCGAGCGGCTTCTCGGTGGCGACCGGCTTCCCCGCCTCGATCGCCGCCAGGGCTGGCTCCATGTGCATGTAGTTCGGCGTAACGATGTCGACCAGGCCGATCTCGTCGCTGCGGACCGTCTTCTCCCAGTCGGTGCTGCAGTGCTGCCAGCCCCAGCGCGAGGTGAAGGCGTTGCAGTTCTCGTTCTTCATGCCGAACGACGTGTGCATGACCGGGACGGCCGGCAGGTCGGTGAAGAACTTGGCAACCTTCAGGTAGGCGTTGCTGTGGGTGCGCCCCATGAAGCCCTGCCCGATCAGGGCGACATTCACGATCTTGGCCATCGATCCTGCCTCCTTTGACTGGTGCGATCCGCGATGAAGACGGGTTGATTATCGTTGGTCACCGGACGAGCTTCAACACCCACGCGGGCTGGGACCGCAGCGCCTCGGGCAGCTCGGGCAGCTCGATCGAGACGGCGTCGGGTGACGCGGTGAAGGCCAGCGGGGAGGGCGACCCGAGCAGGGTCACCGACGTGACGCCGCTCACGCCCGAGACGACGAAGCGGCGTCCCGGCCAGCGCGGCAGGATTGCGTAGACGTCGCGGCCCTTGGACGTGAAGAACGCCTCGATGGCGGCCTTGCCCGGCTCGGGCGGCGCCACCAGCTTCATCACGTCGTAGGCAGTCTCGTACTCCTTGTTGTAGTCGATCTTCGGCACGTCGCCGGCGCTCCATTGCCGCGTGGCGGTCCATGGCCGCGTGCCGTAGATCGCCTCGCCGTTCACCTTCAGCCAGTCGCCGATCTGAAGGAGGCGCTCCTCCATCACGACCGGGATCGTGCCGTCGGCGTCGGGGCCGATGTCGAGCAGCAGGTTTCCGCCGCGGCTCACGAGGTCGACCAGCATGATCACCAGCTCGCGGCCGCCGCGGTAGTGCTCGAGGCGCTCCGCGCGGTTGTAGCCGTAGCTGAAGCCCATGCCGCGGCTCTCCTCCCAGGGATGCTCCATGCCGCTCATGCCGGGCGTGTACTCGGTGGTCCAGTAGCCGCCGTGCTTGTGGCGCGAGTCGCTGCCCCACCGGTCGTTGATCACGACCTCGTCCTTCACCGGCGACTCGTTGAACAGCCAGGCCAGCAGCTCCGGGCTGCGCCACTCGGCCGAGGGCAGGTCCCACTCGCCGTCGCTGAAGATGATCGACGGCTGGTAGCGCGTGACCAGGTCCTTGAACTGCGGGAACATGTGCTCGCGGACGTAGCGCGGCTTGTCGGAGAGCCAGACCGGGTTGTACCACTCGTACAGCGAGTAGTAGTAGCCCATGCGCAGCCCCTTGCGACGCACGGCGGCCGGTCAGATCGCCAAGCAGGTCGCGCTTCGGGCCGATCTCGACGGCGTTCCACGGCCGGCCCCAGATGGCCGAGGCCTCCTTGCTGGGCCACAGCGCGAACCCCTCGTGGTGCTTCGAGGTGAGCACGACGTACCGGGCGCCGGATCGCGCGAAGACGTCGGCCCAGTGATCGGGGTCGAACAGCTCGGCGCGGAACTGCTTCGCGAAGTCCTGGTACGGGAAGTCGGCGCCGTACATCCTCTGGTGGTAGGCCCAGGTGCCGGTCTGGATGCCGCTGGCCTTGGGGTCGTCGCGGCCGCGGGTCATCGCGTTCCAGTACCACTCGGCGTAGGCGAGCTTGCCGGGGATGACGGGCGCGTAGGCGGGGACCGAGTAGACGCCCCAATGGATGAAGATGCCGAACCTGGCCTCGGTGAACCACGAGGGCGTCGGCCGCTTGTCGATCGACTCCCAGGTCGGCTGGTACCCCTGTCCGGCCAGGCTGGCGCTGAATGCGACCACCAGCAGCCCTGTCAGCGCTCTCATGTCACACCCCGGGGCCCATTCTATCCGCTTCAGAACGAACCACGAAGGACACGAGGGCGTGTCACGCAGCGACCGCGCCCACGAACGACACCACGAAGGACGCGAAGAACACGAAGGACACAGCGGCGTTTCACGACGCCGCGGCAGGCGTGACGGCTGGCGAGGCTGCCGGCCTTCGGGCGGTCGCCCGTCTCAGCGGGACGCGCGCACGGTCCTGTAGAACGCGTCGAGGTTCTCGAGGGGCGTGCCGGGCGGGAGGTCGCAGCCGCTCGATGGGACGAAGCCCCGCCGGCCGGCGGTCATGGCCAGCAGCGCCCGCGTCCGGTCGGCCACCTCGCTGGCGGACCCGTGGCAGAACACGGCCGCGGGATCGAGGTTGCCCGCGATCACCACGCCTGGCGGCGCCGCCGCCAGCGCGGCCGCCAGGTCCATCGGGGCGCCGAAGTGGTAGAGCGCGCAGCCGGCCTCGAACACCCGCGCAAGGTGCGCGGCGCGGGCGCTGCAGTTGTGCAGGAACACGCGGAAAGCGCCCGCCTCGGCGGTGCGGCGAAGCTCGGCCACCCGCGCCGACGAGAACCGGCCGAGGCATGCCGGGGACACGAGCCCCGCCATCGGCTCGGCCATGAGCACCGCGTCGGCCCCGGCCTCCGCGAAGGCGCGCGCGTACTGGCCGAGGAACGCCGTCGTCTTCTCCAGCAGCGCCTCGACCAGCGCCGCGTCGGTGAGGGACAGCATCATCAACCGCGTCACCCCGACCAACTGGCCCGCCAGCGAGAAGGGGCCGATGATGCCGCCGACGATCGCCGCGTCGGGCGCGGCCTGCCGCATCATCCTCACCGAGGCCAGGTGGACGGCGGTCCGCGCGTCGCCCGGCTTCGGAACGGCCAGCCGCCGCACGTCCTCGGCGGATTCGACCAGCGGCCCCGCCACCGACGGCACCTCGTCGTCCGCGAACCGCAACTCGCTCCCGAAGGCCTCAGCCTCCGCGCCCAGGTCCATCGGCGAGAGCAGGACCGGGGTGTCGAAGCGGCGGTGCAGCGCCAGTTGCGTCTCGACCTGCGCGCGCGGATCAGACAGCACGTCGATCACGCGGGCGCCGGTCAGCGGGAGGCCCGGGTACGTGCTCACCGGCACCGGCACGCGAGCGTCGGATGCGCGGACGATGTGCAGGAAGCGATTCTCCACGTCTCGAGACTCCTCGCCGGGCAGCCGGCACGCCGGGCGGGGCCACAGTAGTTCGGGCCCGGGCACCTGTCAACGGGTCGGCTGCTGCGGGGGTGACATTGCAGCGGTAACGCGCAGGGGTAACGCGCAGGGGAGCGCGGTTGTCGCCACCGCGTCCGTCTGGTAGGCTGCTGATCGGGACTTCAACCAGACCGGACGACAACCGCAGAGGTGCCCCCATGCTCCCCGGACGCCCGCGTGCCACCGGCACGGCTTGCCTCATAGCCGCCCTCCTGTTGGGGGCGATCCTCGTCACCGTCACGAGCGCATCGGCCCAGGAACCCGGCACGCTCGTCGTCCGCGTGATGGACACCGCCGGCGTGCTGCCCGGCGCCTCGGTGGTCGCCACCCGGCGTGCCGACGGCACCGCCTGGTCGGCGCGGGTGGACGACCAGGGGCACGCTCGCTTCGAGCGCCTCCCCGCGGGGACCTACGACGTGCGGGCCAGCCTGCCCGGCTTCGCCGACGCCGGGCGGCGCGATGTCGTCGTCGCGCCCGGCGAAAAGCTGGCGGTGGACGTGATGCTCTCGGTCGTGCAGTTCGCCACGTCGGTCACCGTCACCACCGCGAACCGCCGCGAGGAGCTGCTGCTCGAGGTCGCGGACCCGACCACGCTCATCGACCGGACGCAGATCGAGGACTCGGGCGCGCGCAGCGCCAAGGACCTGCTCGTGGAGCAGGCGGGCAGCGGCGTGCAGGTGCAGGCGGGCGGGGGCCAGGGCCACGTCTCGCTGAACGGCATCCCCAACAGCGGCGTGCTGGTGCTCGTGGACGGCCGCCGGTTCCTGGGCAAGGACGCCAACGGGAACCTGAACCTCGAGGACGTGCAGCTGGCCGGGATCGACCGGGTCGAGATCGTCAAGGGGGCGGCCTCGGCACTCTACGGGTCGGATGCCCTCGGCGGCGTCATCAACCTGATCACGCGAAAGGCCACCAACCCCGGCGTCCGGAACAGCCTCTCCGCGACGGGCGGGTCGTACGGCGACGTGCGCGTGTCGGACTCCGTCGGGCTCAGGCAGGGACCGGGCGGGTTCACCGCGACGGGCAACTACCGCGCCTACGACGGATTCGACCTCGACGCGGCAAACCCGCAGACGATCGGGCAGCCCGAGAGCCGCTTCTCGAACGCCGGCGGCACGGCCGACCTGCGGGTGAGCAACCGCGTCGACCTGCGCTTCTTTGGCGACTACTCGCGGCGCAAGATCTCCAACTACTTCTTCTCCGGACCGACGCAGCTCCCCTCGACCGTGTACGACTCGCGGCGCGACCTGACGCGCTACACGCTGTCGCCCGAGCTGTCGTTCATGGCCCGCCCGGGCACCTCGCTGACCACGTCGTTCACCTACGGCCGGTACGACCGTGACGAGACGCAGGTCTTTCCAGGCCGGCAGGTGGTGGCGGTCCCCTGGAAGGAGTGGAACCGCGAGGTCAAGGCGACGGGGCGCCACGACTGGATGCTGTTCGGCCGAACGCACGCGCTGCAGGCGGGCTACGAGTTCCGTGACGAGACCCTGGACCGGGCGAGCCTGCGCACGACGGGTGGGGCGGCGCGCGCCTCGCGCCAGATCAACGTCGGGTGGCTGCAGCAGGAGTTCCGGATCGGCTCCGGGCTGAAGCTCACGGGCGGCTTCCGCTTCGACAGCTACAGCGATTTCGGCAGCAAGTGGAGCCCGAAGCTCAGCGCCGTCTACGCGGTGACGCCGCGGCACAGCCTGCGCGCGAGCTACGGACACGGGTTCCGCGCGCCGTTCTTCGGCGAACTCTTCCTCTTCACGCCCACCTTCGTCGGCAACCCCGACCTGTCGCCCGAGCGCTCGCGCACGCTGAGCGGGGGCTACACGTTCGGCGGAACGCGGGCGCAGCTCTCGGCCGACTACTTCCGCGCGCAGATCGAGGACGGCATCACCTTCGACCTGCGCAGCCTGCCGTTCACGTACCGCAACCTCCGCGAGTACACCTCGCAGGGCGTGAACCTCGCGCTGTCGGTGCAACTGCCCTTGGGCTTCGTGCCGTCCGCGTCCTACGCGTACGTCGCACCGCGAAGACCAGACGGGGGCGGAGGTGGGCGGGCTGCCGACGCACACCGCGTTCGTCAAGCTGCTCTGGGCCAACACGCGGCTGGGGCTGCGGGCGAACCTGCGGGGGCAGATCCTCAACGAGGCACGGTTCGAGGACGGCACGTCGCAGCCGCCCTACCAGGTGTGGTCCGCGCAGGTCAGCAAGCGGCTGTTCACCGGCCGGCCGGCGTCGATCACCGCCTTCGTCCAGTCCGACAACCTGTTCGACCGGCGGAACATCTTCCGGCGGTCCGAGGAGGGCGAGCCGGTCCCGGGCGACTACCAGGTCTGGCTGGCCCCGCGAACGTTCCTCGCCGGTGTCACCTTCGAGCTGGGGCGCTGAGGGCGACTGCCCGTCGATCCGTAATAGAATCCCCCTCGGTCCGCTGGGGGGACATCCATGCGCATCGAACGGATCGAACTGAGGCACGTCAGGCTCGTCCTGGTCGCGCCGTTCGTCACCTCGATGGGGGTCGAGGTGGACGAGGAGCACATCATCGTCCGGGTGGACGGCGAGGGGGTGACCGGCTGGGGCGAGTCGGTCGCCGAGGGGACGCCGTTCTATTCCTACGAGACAACCCAGACGGCGTGGCACGTCCTGCGCGACTTCCTGATCCCGAGTGTCCTCGGCCGCGACCTCGCCTCGGTGGACGAGGCCATCGCCCTCAACGCGCGGGTCCGCGGCCACATGATGGCCAAGGCGGGGCTGGAATCGGCCCTGTGGGACGCGTTTGCCAAGGCCCGGGGCGTCTCGCTGTCGCAGATGCTCGGTGGCGTGCGGAAGCGGATCGATGTCGGCGTCAGCATCGGCATCCAGCCGACGCCCGGGGACCTGCTGAGGAAGATCGCCGGCTACCTGGACGAAGGCTACCGCCGGATCAAGATCAAGATCGCCCCCGGCAGCGATCTCGCCTACGTAAAGGCGGTGCGCCGCGAGTACCCGGACATCCCGTTCCAGGTGGATGCCAACTCGGCGTACGAGCTGCACCACGTGGACATCTTCCGGGCCATGGACGACGACAACCTGCTGCTGATCGAGCAGCCGCTGTCCCACGACGACATCTACGACCACTCCAAGCTGCAGCGCGAGCTGAAGACGGCGATCTGCCTCGACGAGAGCATCCACTCCCTGGCTGACGCGCGGGCCGCGCTCGAGCTGAAGAGCTGCCGCGTCATCAACATCAAGCCGGGGCGCGTTGGCGGGTTCACCGAGTCGAAGCGGATCCACGACCTGTGCGCCGCCGAGGGCGTGCCGGTGTGGCACGGCGGCATGCTCGAGTCGGGTGTCGGCCGCGCGGGGAACGTCGCCCTGGCCTCGCTCCCCAACTTCACGCTCCCCGGCGACATCTCGGCCAGCAAGCGCTACTACAAGGAGGACATCGTCGAGCCGGCCTTCGAGGTGGCGCCGGACGGGACGATGGCGGTGCCGACCGGGCCGGGGATCGGCGTGGAGGTCGTGGGGAGCCGCCTCGACAGGGTCACGGTTCGCCGCGAGGAGTTCGCGCTGCCATCACGCGCGGGTGCTTGAGGCAACGTCGTACTCGAGGAAGAGCGTCCCCGTCTTGGGATAGACGCGTTGCGCGCGCAGGCGCAGCGCGAGGCGCGGCGTGGGAGCGGGCAGCAGCGGGATGCCGCCGCCGAGCAGGACGGGGACGATCGCGATGTCGATCCCGTCCACGAGGCCGGCCCGTGCCAGCTCGCGGAACAGCTCGCCGCCACCCCACAGCCAGATCGGCTTGCCGTCCGCTCGCTTCAGGCCGCGGACGTGCGCAGCGGCGTCGCGGGCGAACGTCACGTCATCGCGCTCGCCCTCCGGCAGGGTGCGCGAGTACACGCAAGTCGGCAGCGCCGGGCCGGACCCGCCGCCCGTGGCAGCGAACACCTCGTACGAACGCCGGCCCATGACGATGGCGCTGAAGCTCGCGTACATGGCGGCGAAGTCGATGTCCGGGTCCACGACGATCCAGTCGGTACTCGCCCTTGGGCCCGGCGATGTACCCGTCGAGGCTGGCGGCCACGGAATAGCGAAGCTGGCGCACGTCACCCCTCCTCGTGCCCGGCGGAACGTATCCACTTCAGCCGCGTGTAAGCAATCCGGAAGCCATGGCGCTCGGCGTTCCGCTGCGACGCGCTGCCCGGCGCCGCGCCCATCATCGCCAGGTCGCACCCGCGCTCGGCGGCGAAGCGAAGCCGGGCATCGAGCAGCGCGAGCTGCGCCCCGCGCCGGCGGCCGGACGGGACCGTGCTGGCGCCGGCCAGCAGCGCCACGCCGTCGTGCAGGCTCAGCGCCCCGGTCGCGATCGGCTCGTCGGCGAGCGTGGCGAGAAAGCAGAAGGTGTGGGCCCTCGAGACGGTGACCTGCCCGATGTCGGCCATGAAGCCGGCCAGCTCGGGGAACTCGCCCCAGCCCCCGGCGGCGGTCCGCGTCCACACCTCGTGCTCGTCCGCCTCGATGAGGCGCACGCGCACGCCGTCCCCGGGGTCGGCCGGGGAGGCTGGCGTCGATTCGACGGCCGCGTCGATCGGACGGCACAGGACGCTGGTGAACTCCAGCGGCCTGTAGCCGCGCTCGCTGAGGAGCGGCAGCAGGATGGGATCGGCCAGCGGGCAGACCTCGTGGAACACGGGGGCGCCCCGCTCGGCGTAGAACGCCTCGATGACAGCCAGGTCGTCGGGACGGGCCGGGGCGAACAGCCCCAGGCCGAAGGTTTGCGTGAGGGGCGACTCGACGCCGTCGAACATGGCCCACGTGCCGGCCACCTCGATCGAGGTCGCGCCGCTCGCCGGAGCGAGCCTCGCCCGGGCGGCGACGGATTCGACGTTGGCCATCCCCTCCGCCCGCTCGAGCCGGCGCGCCAATGTCAGATCGGAGAACATGCGATCGAGTTAAGCACGATCTCGAGCACGATGCACGCGGGCACGGAGGCCCGCGCCCACTGCCGACGGCCCGCGCCCACTGGTCTCCCTGCGCGCGGGCTCTCAGTGGGGACGGGCCTCCGTGCCCGCCAACTTCGCCAGCTCGGCCGTGCTACAATCGCGCCGTTCGCGCGGCATGGTGCCGCGCCGATCTCACGGAGGGGATCCCATGGCGTGCTGTGGACCGAAGAAGGGTGTCGAGAAGGCCAAGACCATCAAGAAGGCGGCCCCGAAGAAAGCGAAGTAGGTCGAAGGCGCCCGCCCCCGCGCCACCCTCCCCTCACCGTTCACGCGCCTCGCGCGATCGGCGCCGCCGCTCCCCTCTCCGGAACGTCCCCATGAAACGCTACGAGCTCGCCAGCGAGATGATCGCGCGCAGCAGCCTGAACCCCTCCACGTAGTCGGTTGCCGTGAACGACACCGAGCGCGGCGAGGCGCGCTTGACGCCGGGCAGCCCCGACGGCAGCTCGGCCTGGGCGCTGGTGTGGAAGTCCACCTCGAAGGTGTAGGGGCCCTCGATCCGGAACGGCCGCGCGGACGCGCGCCCCGCGAGCGCCGTCTTCGCGGCCTCCTTCAGCCGGGCCCGCGCCTCCTCGGCAGGGTAGAGCCGCGCCGCCGTCCGCCCGATCGCCTCCTTCACCGCGGCTGTCGTCAGCCCGGCGCCCAGCACCGCGCGCGCCTGGCTGCACGTCTCCGTGTCGCCGGTCAGGAGGATCACCGGCACCTTGTAGTAGCCGGCCAGCGCCGCGTTCAGGCCCAGCTCGGGCAATTCCTGCCCGTTCACGCGGATGCCCCGGATGGTGGCGCTCGAGATCGTGTGATCGAGGATGGCAGGCGCGCTTCCGGCCCTCGCGTGATACCCGACGAACACGACGGCCTGGTACGTCGCGTCGATGCCCTGCATCATCCCGAGCGGCTTGGGCGATCCGCTCACCAGCGACGCCCTGGGGTTCAGCGCGTCGGCGACGATGTTGCGCATGCCGCCGTGGGAGTCGTTGACCACCACCTCACCCGCGCCGGCCTCGAAGAGCCCGGCGACGACCGCGTTCACGTCCTCGGCCATCCAGCGCCGGGCGTGGGTGTAGTCGGCCGAGCCGGGGCTGACGTGCTCGCCGTGCACGACGCCCCAGATGCCCTCCATGTCCACCGACACGAACACCTTCGGTGCGGCCGGCTGGGTCTGGGCCGGGGCAGGCCCGGCCGCCGCCGCAGACGCCGCCCACGCAGACAACACGATGAGAGCGAGTCGCTTCATGCGGGGATCCTACCCCGAACTGTCGTGCGCACCTACCGCGCCTTCGGCTCGGCGAAGTACACCTTGTTGGAGATCTTCCACTCGCCGTTCACCCTGGCGAGCGACATGTAGTCGGTGAACGTCACGGCCGGGTAATCGAGGACGATCTTCGCCACGCCGACGTCGCCGGTCAACGTCACGCTCTCGATGCTCCGCTTCCGCTGCGCCTCGTCGGCCGCGGGCTTGCCCGAGAACACGGCGGCGAACTGCTCCGCGGTCCGGCACGTCCACGCGCCCTTCTGGTTGGCGCAGATCTTCGCGTCGGGGTGGAAGGCCAGGCGCATGAACGCGCCGTCACCGGTCGCGTGGCCCTTCAGGTAGTTCTCGAGCGGCACGCGGGCCGCGGCCTCTTCGGACTGACCCTGCCCCGCGCTGGCGGGAACGACGCCAACCAGTGCCGCCGCCAGAACCGTCGCGCACATCAAGCCGTTCATCGAGCCTCCTCGGTGTTGGGGGGCACTGGAGTTCCGCATTGTCGCGGCGACGGGAGCCGTGCCACTCTATCACCCGCCACCGCCTGCCGTCTCGCACGCGCGGGCAACCGGCGCGCATCGTGCACTCGGAGAGGACGAGCGATATGCGTTTCGAGTTCCGCGACTACGCGGCGGGCGACGCCCCGGGCGTGCTCGCCTTGTTCAACCACTTCGTGGAGCACAGCTTCGCCGCCTACCCGACCGAGCTGGTGGGTGAACCGTTCGAGGCATGGCTCGGGCAGGTTGCGGCGAAGTACCCCTTCATCACCGTGAGGGATGAGACGGGCTCGATCATCGGGTTCGGCCTGCTGCACGCCTACCACGGAGCCGGCTCGTTCAGGCGTACCGCCGAACTCACCTACTTCCTCCGCCCCGACGCGACCGGCCAGGGCATCGGGACCACGCTCCTCCAGCGGCTGATCGAGCGGGGTCGGGCGATGGGCCTCAGGACGCTGCTCGCCAGCATCTCGTCCCGCAACGAGCAGAGCCTGGCCTTCCACCGGAAGCACGGTTTCGACGAAGTGGGCCGCTTCCGGGGCATCGGTGAGAAGTTCGGGCAGGATTTCGACGTGGTCTACATGCAGCGGTTCATCGAGGGAGGGGAAGCCACGTGACGATCCTGGACGTGCCGTTCACCACCACCGACTGGGAGTCGGTCCCGGCCACGATGCACCCGGGCGCTCCGGGCGTCGCCACCTGGCGGACGCTCGAGGCGGGTAACATCCGGGTCCGGATGGTCGAGTACTCGCCCGGCTACGTGGCGGACCACTGGTGCGAGCGGGGCCACGTGCTGCTGGTACTCGAGGGGGAGCTGGTGACCGAACTGAGCAACGGGGAGTCGCACGTGCTCAAGGCCGGCCAGAGCTACCAGGTGTCGGACGCGGTCGCGCCGCACCGGTCGCGCACCGCGGGGGGCGCGAAGCTGTTCATCGTGGACTGACGGCCGGGCCGGGCGCACGGCGCAGTCCGATCAGGGCACCTCGGCGCTGAAGGGGTGCTGGGTGAACGACCTCGACCGGTCGTTTCCGCCGGCGAGCGCGGGGATTAGACGGGCAGGCGAGTCCTCAGGATCACCGTCTCCTGCAGCTTCTCGAGGGGGAGGATCGCGTTGTCGGCGGTGAAGGCGCGCAGCTGCGCGTTCGCGATGTAGTAGAACCAGCCCCTCGCCACCGTGCCGGTGGTTGGGATCGAGGCGAAGAGGGGGTGACCGCGCTCCAGGACTCGCATGCCGAGCACCCGGTCCTCCCCGGCGTTCAGGTCGAACACGACGACGCGCGGCGGCACGAGGCCGTTCTGGACCGCGACGAGCCGATGCCTGTCGCGGTAGAGCCCGTCGATATCGGACAAGGTCAGGGCGTCCGGATGGGGCAGCTCCGAACGACGCCCGGTCGCCAGCTCGAACACCGCGATGCCCGAGAGGTGCGCGACGAACACCCGCCGCTCGTCGCTCGAGAGGGCGATGCCGTTCGGATAGTCGAGCGCGCGCGGACCTGCCAGCGCCTCGAGGCGGTCGCTTCCGGGAGGCAGCCTCCAGACCGAGCCGTGCTCCGAGTCCGTCAGGAGCACTCCCCCGCCGCGCTCGATGACGAGGTCGTTGAACAGGTGCGGGAGTCGATTGGGGCGGACCTCCACCTTCTTCAAGAGCCGGCCGCTCTGCAGGTCGAACTGGAGCAGCGCCGAGCGGCCCACGTCTGCGGCGACGCCGCCCTTCATCACGAGGGTTCCCTGGCTGGCAACCCAGAGCGCGCGGCGGGCGGCATCCACCTTCATGCCGAGGACGGCCAGCAAGCCGTCCCGCGCTTCGCTGACGAAGTCGCTCACGCGGCCGCGGCTGTCGATCCGGACGATCTTCCGCCGGTAGATGCTGCCGACGTAGAAATGCTGGTCGACCGGGTCGTAGGCGATTCCCTCCGGGATGAGATCCCGTTGAGCGAGCCGGAAGGCCTCCCGGCTCGTCGAGACCGGCGACTGCTGACCAGTACCCGCCGCCAGGCCGATGCCGCCGGCCAGGCACATCAGCACGATCGATCGTCGAACCACCCGGACACCCGCCTTTCGAGAGACCGACCTACCTGTATACCATCCTTTGCGCCTCTGCTACGCTGAGCGCAGGGTGTCAACCAGCGAGGTGAAGGGACGATGACCTGGCTCTTCAAGGAAGAACCGACGCACTACGGCTACGACGCGCTCGAGCGCGACGGCCGGACGGTCTGGTCCGGCGTCAGGAACCCGCTTGCGCAGAAACACTTGCGCGGCGTGAAGAAGGGCGACCGGATCCTCTACTACCACACGGGGGACGAGAAGGCGATCGTCGCCACGGCCCGGGCGGCCGGCGACGCCTATCCCGACCCCGACGATCGATCGGGTAAGGCGTTCGTCGTGGACATCGTGCCCGACGCCCGCCTCCCCCGCCCGATCACGCTCGCCGAGGTCAAGGCGACGCCGGCCTTCGCCGACTTCCCCCTGGTGCGGATGCCCCGGCTCTCCGTGATGCCGGTCGGGGACAAGGAGATGCGGGAGCTGGAGAAGCTGGGGGCTAGGGGCTAAGGCCTGGGGGCTCCTTCGCCGTATCCGCGCTCGACATCCGCACCCTCTTCGCGCAGGCCTCCGGCCAGACGCCGCCCGAGACAGCCTTCCAGCCGCTTCGCCGCGGCGTCGGGATCTTCACCGGGCAGGGAGGGACGTGCCGAAGCTCCAGAAGGACGGTGTGGCCGCCGTGGCGTCGCAGTAGGACGGGGTGTGGTGCGGCGTGCTGCTGTAAAATGCCCCGTCGCTGCCCCCTCCACCGCTCGCCCCCTGCGCAGGAGCCTGCATGTCCGCCAGAATCCGCCTGGCGATCGGACTGTCGATCGCCGTCATCGTCGTGTCGGGCGTCGGCCGCCTCGGCGCGCAGGAACAGTACGACCGGACCACGCTGCTGAAGGCGAAGGCGCTGGCCGCGATCGCGAACGAGGTGTCGGGCGCGCAGGCGCTCAACCACGTCATCGATATCGCCGGCTACGAGCGCGACCGCAAGGCCACGGAGTACGGCCAGGGCGTGCCGCGCGAGGCGGAGGTGGTGGCGGCCATCGCCCGCGAGGCGGGGCTGTCGGGCGTCGAAATCCTCCGGCCGGCCGGCGAGCCGCGCCCGCAGTGGGACGGCGAGGAGGGCGAGCTGTGGGTCGAGGAGCCGGTCGGCTCGCGCCGCCTGCTCACCCGCTACCGCGACGTGGCCGCGACGCTCGCCCCGAACTCGCTCTCCACCGACGTGACGGCCGACCTGGTACTCGTCGGCCGCGGCGACCGAGAGGCCGACTACGAGGGGAAGGACGTCAAGGGGAAGATCGTGCTCGGCTGGGGCAGCCTCGGGGCGATGCACCGCCTGGCGGCGACGAAGTTCGGCGCGGCCGGCGCGGCCAGCTACGGCGTGGGCAGCGGCAAGCCGATCGACCGCCCGGATCAGATCATGTGGGGCAGCATCGGGGCGTTCCCGGCCGACGGCGAGCAGACCGGGCTGTCGCGCTCGGCCTGGTTCGGCTTCAACCTGTCGCACCGGATGGGCATGCAGCTGGTCGATCTGCTCGACAAGGGGCCCGTGCGTCTGCGCGCGAAGGTCCGCGCCTCTCAGTACCCGGTCCAACTGCCCACCGTCACCGCCATCATCCCCGGCGACGGCTCGATCGCCTCGCCCGCGAAGGACGAGGTGGTGTTCGTCGCGCACCTCTTCGAGGGCGCGACCAAGCAGGGGGCGAACGACAACACCAGCGGCGTCGCGGTGCAACTCGAGATCGCCCGCGCGTGGATCGCCCTCGTCAAGGCGGGCGCCCTGCCGCCGCCGAAGCGGACGATCCGCTTCCTC
Organism: uncultured Acidobacteriota bacterium; assembly: GCA_963813585.1. Lineage (GTDB taxonomy): Bacteria > Acidobacteriota > Vicinamibacteria > Vicinamibacterales > Fen-181 > JARKSS01. The sequence goes on along the minus strand of CAWEZL010000001.1, from coordinate 2,252,254 downwards.
TGGGTGCCCGAGATCTCGGGGACGCTGGCGTACCTGCGCGAGCACCGCGACGAGGCGCTGCGGATGCTGGCGGCGATCAACATGGACATGGTCGGCGCCAACCAGACGCTGCACAAGAACAGCGCCAACCTGAGCTACACGCCGTTCAGCCTGCCCAGCTTCGTCAACGACGTGGGCGCCCAGTTCGTCGAGTGGGTGGGCGACACGAACCGCGAGAAGGTGCACAACCGGCGCATCGCCTACGCGTTCCAGAATCCGATGATCGACCCGCGCGGGTCGCAGGACCCCTTCCGGTTCTCGGTGGACAAGTTCTACGGGGCCACTGACAACCAGCCGTTCGTGGACTACAACCCGCGCATCCCCACCCTCTCGTTCGACAACTGGCCGGACATCGCGTACCACACGAGCGAAGACGCGCCGGCGGTGCTGGACGCGACCCAGATGAAGCGGATGTCGTTCATCGGCCTCGCGATCGCGCACGTGCTCGCGTCATCGACCGCCACCGACGCGCCGGCGATCGCGAGCCTCAGCGCCGCGTTCGGCCAGCGCCGGCTGGGCGACTACCTGTCGATCGCGATGATGGGGATGGCCGAGGCGACGTCCGGCGAAGCACTCCAGGCCGCGTACAAGGGGGCGCTGGCGAGCGTGCGGTGGTCGTACTGGCGAGAGGTCGGGCAGGTGCGGTCGGCGTCCGCGATGACCGTGGGAGACGCGCGCATGACCGAGCGCGTGGCGGCGATCGCGGACGCGATGGCGGCGGGCGAGGCGGTGGACCGGAAGCGGGTCGAGGCGGCGTTCCTCGGCCGCGCCGCCGCGCTCGGGGTCGCGCCCGTGCTGGCCCCGGCGCTCACCGCTGAAGAGGAAACGGCGTCGCGGCTCATCCCGGCAATGAAGCCCGTGGATCCGAACGTCGCCCCGCGCTTCGGCGGGCCGGGCGGACGGCCTGGCGCGCAGGGGCCGGCGCCCGCGCTGACGGGCTACTACGCGAGCGAGGCGCGGTCCCTCGCCGACGGCACGCGCAGCATCCTCGACATCCACGGAGCGATCAGCACCGAGTTCGGCCCCGTGCCGCTCGAGCGAGTCGTCACCTACCTCCGCGCCCTGGAGAAGGCCGGGACGCTGACGACCACCGAGAAGCCGGCGACACCGGCGAAGAAGGGCGCGACCAGGCGCTGAGCCGCGGCGTCACCGCGGCTGCGCCCGTGCGAAGATCCATCGATGCCCCCACCGACCCCGGCTGATCGACGGCGCCTCGAGTCGCTGCAGCGGTGGGCCACCCTGCTCGACGCCGCGTTCGGCATCCCCGGCACCCGCATCCGGTTCGGCCTCGATGCGCTCGTCGGCCTCATCCCCGGCGCCGGCGACGCCCTGGCCGGCCTCTTTTCGGCCGCGATCATCCTGCAGGCTGCCCGCATGCAGGTCCCCCGCGTCGTCCTCGTGCGGATGGTCTTCAACGCCCTCATCGACGTCAGCGTCGGCGCGATCCCGTTCCTCGGGGATCTCTTCGACGTCGGCTGGAAGGCGAACCTGCGCAACGTGCGCCTGCTCGACCGCTTCGTCGTCCAGGGCCAGCGCGTGCCCACCCGCGGCGACCGCCTGTTCGTCGCCGCCCTGCTGGCGGTGCTCGCCGCCGCCACCGCCCTGCCACTGGTGGCCCTGGCGCTGCTGATCGCGTATCTCAGGTAGCTCCGCTGTCACGCTGCACCTGCCTGCTGCCAGGCAACCCTGAAGGGTCGCCCTACGACTGTCAGGCAACCCTGAAGGGTCGCCCTACGACCGCCAGGCAACCCTGAAGGGGTCGCCCTACGACCGCCAGGCAACCCTGAAGGGTCGCCCTACGACCGTCAGGCAACCCTGAAGGGTCGCCCTACGACTGCCAGGCAACCCTGAAGGGCCGCCCTACGACTGTCAGGCAACCCTGGAGGGTCGCCCTACGACCGTTCAGGCTGTCAGGCAACCCTGAAGGGTCGCCCTACGACTGTCAGGCAACCCTGAAGGGTCGCCCTACTTGACAGTTCTTACTGTGTCTCGTATACTGTGTATCACATACTATGTCTCGCACTGCTAATGACCCGCCGCCGCCCGACCCGGGCGAGGTCCTCGAGAACCTCAGGCAGGAGCTGCGGCGCGGCACGCTCGTGCTCGCCGTCCTGTCCGAGCTTCGCCACGAGCGGTACGGCTACACGCTGCGCTCCAGGCTGGCCGAGGCCGGCGTGGAGCTGGACGAAGGGACGCTCTACCCGCTGCTGCGGCGCCTCGAAAGCCAGGGGCTGCTCGCCAGCGAGTGGCGCGAGGAGGACAACCGCCGCAAGCGCTTCTACCGGCTGTCCCCCACCGGCCGCCTCGTCCTGAAGCAGCTCGCCGCCGAGTGGCAGAACATCAACGCGTCGCTGACCCGAATGCTGTAGGAGTCGCCATGGCCCTGCTCGAACGCTACCTCGACGCCGTCGGCCGTCACCTTCCGCCCGACCAGGAGGAGGACATCCTGGCGGAGCTGCGCGACGACATCCAGGCGAAGTACGACCAGCGCGAGGCCGGGCTGGGCCGCCCGCTGACCGACGCCGACGAGGCCGCCCTGCTCAAGCCGTACGGGCGGCCAATCGTGCTCGCGGCGCGTTACCGGAAGCAGCAGTACCTCGTTGGGCCGGGATGGTTCCCGTTCTACTGGAACACGCTGAAGATCGCCCTGGCGGTCGCGTTGATCGTCAACCTCGGGCTGCCGGTCGTGCTCGCGCTGGTCGGGCGGTCGACGGGCGGCATCGTCCGCGCGCTCTTCCACGTCCCCGAGGCCGCGCTGTCGGTGTTTGCCTGGGTGACGATCGTCTTCGTCGGTCTCGAGGCGGCCACTTCGAGCGTGAAGTTCAAGGACAGCTGGAATCCGCGCCACTTGCCGCGCCCGCGGCCGGCGGGGGTCGCCAGAACGTCCCGCTTCAGCGTCGCCGATCGACCTGGGGGTGTCAGCCGCCTTCCTCGCGTGGTGGACCGCCGCGCACCGCTCGACGGACCTGCTCTTCCTGCCGCCCGTGGCCGCCATCGGTCCCTGGTGGTCGACGGTCTACGTCCCGCTCATGGTCCTTCTGCTCGCATCGATGGCCGTCAAGTCGGTGGTCCTGGTTCGCCCCGACTGGACCGGTTTCCGGCTGGGCGCCGGCCTGATCACCACCGCGGCCGGCGTGGCGATTGCCCTGTACGTCTTGCTGTCGGCCGGCCCGCTGGTGACCGGGGTCGAAGCGGGAGGCGGGGCTTTGGCGGGCATCCTCGACTCCCTGCTCCGCTGGTCGATCGGGGTGGCCGTCGTCATCGTGGCGACGACGACGGCGTTCGAGACGTGGCGCTGGGTGCGCTCGCGCCGTTGATCGGGGTCAAGTCGAAGACCTGGCCCCACCGCACCAGCACGATGCTGGTGCGGTGCACCGGCTCTCGACTCACGCGCTCCCAGGCGGCGCCGTACTGCTGCACCTGGCCGCCGTGGCGCGCGCGCACGGCCGCCTCGTCGCCCGCCGCCCTGTCGGTCTTGTAGTCGAGGATGCGCCAGCCCGCATCGGCCCGGTATGCCAGGTCGACCACGCCGCGGACGATGGTGGGCAGCACGACCATCGGGCCGCCTGCCAGCGACTGCCCCGCCTCGAGCCGAACGGCGAACGGCACCTCGACGTGCGCCTCGGGCGCCGCGCGCACCTCCGCCCAGAAGGGCGCGTTCCGCACCCCCTCCACCAGATCGACCGCCGTGCCGATGTGAGGGCGCAAGTCGGGCGTCTCGATCGTCAGCCAGCGCGCCAGCCGCTCGAGGTCGCCCTGCGTGGCCTGCTGGTAACGGACCGCGTGCTCCAGCAGCCCGTGGATCAGCGCCCCCCACAACACGCCCCCGACCTCAGGATTGTGATTGGGATTCGGATTCGGATTCTCGGAATTGGAATCGGAATTAGGATTGAAATCGCCCGTTACCCGCGCGACCGCCCACGAGGCCTCGCGCGCCTTCGCGTGCTTCGTCTCGCGGGCGCGCCGTGCGGCCATGCGCGCCGCGGGCGAGACATCCCCTCCGTGCGGCGTGGGCGTTTGGTCGAGCTCCGCAACCTCGAGTTCGGGAACGCCCTCGAGGAATGCCTCGAACTCCTTCCACGCCTTGTTCGCCCTCGGCTTCGCCGAGCGGCAGACGATCAGCAGGTCCTCGGCACGCGTGGCCGCGACGTAGAGCAGGCGCAGCCGCTCGGCGTCCACGTACTTCGCCTCGGCCGCCTCGTGGTCGGGCCAGTCGAGGGGCTTCCCCACGATGATCTCGCCGAACCCCTGGCTGCGCTTGTGCGAGAGGCACAGGAATCCGGCGGCCGACGTCCCCTTCCGGACGACACGCATGGTCACCGGGAACTGAAAGTCGTGGGTCGCGTCCGCGAGGATGACCACCGGCGCCTCGAGCCCTTTCGCCTTGTGCAGGTTCATCAACCGCACGACATCGCGGCGCCCTGGCTCGAGCGGCAGCGCGTCGGCCTCGCTCGACTCCTCGTCCTCCTGCAGCGCCTCGGCTGCCGCCGCCAGGCCGCCGCCGCCCTCGACGACCTCGCGTACCCGGTCCACGGCCTGCAGCAGGTGCCCGGCGGGCGCGCCGCCCGGGCCGGTGGACGCGAGCGCCAGCCAGCCCGTCTCTTCGAGGATCGCGTCGAGGGCGGCCCCGAGCGGCAGCGACCAGGTGAGCCGGTGCAGCGCCTGGAGGCGCCGCATCGCCGGCAGGACGGGGCCGAACCGCTCGTCGAGCGCGGCCGACTCGCGCCCGGCCTCGGCCTCCGGCAGCGGCACGTGCAGATCGAGGCGTCCCGCGGCCTGCCTGAACCGGAACAGCTCGGAATCGCTGATGCCGAACACGGGGCCGCGCAGCACGCCCACCAGCGAAACGGCATCGAGCGGGTCGGCCAGCGCCGCAAGGAGCAGCGCCAGGGCCTGCACCTCCGGTGACTTGCAGAAGAACCCCGCGCCGCTCACCTCGACCGGGACGTCGAGCGCGTCCAGCGCCGCGACGTACTCCGAGAGGCGCGTGCGGAAACGCGTGAGGATCAGGAAGTCGCCCGGCGCGCGCCGCTCGGCCGCCACCTCCGCCTTGACGTGGCGCGCGATGGCCGCTGCCTCCTGCCTCGTCGCCTCCGCGGCACTCCCGGCCTCGGGAAGCGTCAGCGTCGCGATACGCGGCCCCTCGCCGGCGCCGGCCTCGGGACGCACGGGGTCGAGCGCCTCGAAGGGAGGCGACCAGGGGAGGCTGAGCGCGCCGAACAGCGGGGGGAACACCTGGTTGGCCAGCGCGCAGACCCCCGGCAGCGAACGGAAGTTCGCCGTCAGCGACAGGCGCTCGCCTCCGGTCGCCACGATGCGGTCGGCAACCCGGTTGTAGATGTCGATGTCGGCCCGCCGGAACCGGAAGATCGACTGCTTCGGATCCCCGACGACGAACAGCGACCCCTGGCGAAGCGGCAGGTCGAAGGGATCGACCGGGTCCGCGACGCGGTCACCCGCGGCCTCGGGCTCGCCGGCAGCCAGCATCAGGAAGATCTCGGCCTGGATCGGGTCGGTGTCCTGGAACTCGTCGATGAACAGCCACCGGTACTTCGCCTGCAGCGCGCGGCGCACGTGTCCGCGCTCGCGCAACATCCGCGCGGTCACCCGCAGCAGGTCCACGTAGTTCACCGCGTTCTGGCGGCGGCGCACCCCCGCGTAGTCGTCTCGCGCCTCGGTCAGCACCTGCACGGCGAGGTGGTGGACGTGGGCGTGCCACCCCTCGAGGAACGGCTCGACGGTCTCCGTGGTGAAGGCATCGACCAGCGCCTTGACCTCTTTGCCGCACCCCACCCAGTGCTTCTGGACGATCTTTCCCTGCCACGCCTTGCAGAAGCCGGCAAGCGAGGCCGCCCGCTCGCGCCGCGCCAGGCGAATCCGCCCGGCGAGCTCGTCGAAGCGCTGCTGCAGCGGGCATGTCGTCGGCTCCGGGAACTCGGCCGGGCGGAGCTCCTTCAAGCGCGCCCAGAGCCGGTCCACGTCCCTCCACACCGGCCCGGGGTCCGGGGCCGTGCCGCTGCTCCCCCGGTCGAACTCGACGTCCTCGTGCTCGCACACCGCGGCAAAGGCGCCATCCAGCTCCCACGGCCGGACGCCGGCCTCGAGCAGGTCGAGCAGCGGCTTCGACCCGGCCGCGCGGCGCTCGACGACGTAATCGCGCCAGGCCTGCTTGCGGAGCAGGACGTTGTCGGCGTCGCCCAGCTCGTCGAACCCGGGGGCCACGCGCGCGTCAACCGGCCGCTCGCGCAGCAAGTGCGCGCAGAACGCGTGGGTCGTGCCGGCGAAGAGGCGCTCGATGCCGTCGAGCGCGTCTCGCAGCCGGCGCTGCTCGGCGTCGCCGTGCGTGCGGCGCAGCCGCTCCTCCAGCGCCTCCTGGAAGCGTCCGCGCAGCTCGGCCGCCGCCTTCCTCGTGAACGTCACGGCCGCCATGCCGTCGACGTGGAACGCGCCGCGCTCGATGCCGGCCGCCATGCGCATCGCCAGCGAGTACGTCTTGCCCGAGCCCGCGCCGGCCTCGACCAGGAAGTTGCGGCCGAAGTCGGACACAATCCGGTCGCGCGTCGGTTGGTCGCGTGGTGTGAGCGCCGGCTTATTCATGGGACCTGAGCCTTCGATACGCCGCAAGCGCTTCGTCTCCCCCGTCGTCCATCTTGGCCTGGACGACGCCCTCGGGATCCGCCACGTGGCAAGCCGCCGCGTACTCGCACCACCGGCAGGCGCCCTTCTCGTTGGCCGGCGCGAAGCCGCCCGAGCCGATCACGTCGGAGAGATCGCGCAGCACGGCGACGAGGGAGTCGCGAGAAGGCGCGGGAACCTCCTTCTTCGCCCACAGCCCTCTCACCGAGGGGAACAGGTACCGGCCGCGAACGACACGCGCCCGCGCGTCGATGCGCTTCAGCAGCGCGGCGGCCGCCACCCCGTACAGTGCGTGCTGCAGCCTCGTGCCGCCGGCGAAGGTGCCCTGCCAGTCGTCGCGCCAGTAGCTGCCCTTGTAATCGGCGACCTCGTAGTCGTGCGCCTTCAAGCGATTGATTCGGTCGATTCGGCCGTGGAGCACGAGCCGCCGTCCATCGCCGATGGGAATCTCGACCGGGTCGGGCGATGCGAGCCGCTCGGGCTCGCCGTCCTCGAGCGAGAAGCCGAATGGCACCTCGAACCCGACCGGGTCGTCGCCGTGGCGCCCCTCGCACTCGGCCGTGATGAAGGCGTCGAGGTCGTCGAGGAAGTCGCGCGATTCGCGCGCGAACACCTCGTCGGAGGGGGGCGGCATCTCGCGCCGCAGCGCCTCGAGACGATCGCGTCCCCACGCCTGGAGGCGCGGCTGGTCCACCTCGAGCGCTGGCCTTCGCCCCCCGGCCGCGGCCGTGCGCGTGATCTGCGCGTACAGCGCGTGCAGTTCCGTGCCCTTCGTCCTCGGGTCGAGCCACGCGTCCTGGTCGGCGCGGCTCTCCTCGATCGGCCGGACGCCGAGCCCCTGACGCATGAAGAAGCGCAGCGGGCACGTCGCCGCGTCCTCGAGCGCGGTGGCGGAAACCGGCCGCCCGGTGCGCGCCGGGTCGAGCGCGGCGCCCGCTTCGGGCACCAGGCCGTCGAACGCCGTGAACCGTCTCGACGCCCGCTGCGTCGAGGCCTCGAGCCCGCGCGCGAGGGTGGGGAACTCCCGCAGGATCGCGTCGATCGCCCCGGGTGCCCCCCTGTTGGCGAGCCACCAGGCCGCGTCGGTGCGGGCGGACGCGGGTGTGTTCGGAACCGGCGAGACCGCCTGCCCCAGGTCGGCCTTCATGCGGCCGTACGTGATGGTGTCGTCGCCCTCCTGGAGCCGATGCGCGCGGAGCACGATCCACGAGGGAAACGTCTCACGGAACTCGCGGGTGTCGCGGCACGAGAAGCTGTAGCACACCTGCCGGGCGGCGCCAGCGAGGGCGTTCAGGCGCGAGAGGACGAGATTGAGGTCGCGCGACTGGCGTTCGCGAGACGCCGGCAGGCCGTGGCCGATAGCGCGGCGATCCTCGTCCAGCAGGACCGGGTCCTCGATCGCCGCGGGGAAGACGGCGCCCTCCTCGAGGCCGGCGACGAAGACGAGCGGGCGGCCGTCGTACCCGGCGTCGTCCAGCGTCGAGACGTGCAGGTGCCCTGGGCGGGGGCGATCGCGGCCCACGGCGACCGACGCGACGCGCTGGCGCAGGAAGCGAACGCCCTCCCCGAGCGGGCACCGGTAGTCGCCGAGCGAATCGAGCTGCGCGAGCGCGGGGACGACCGCCTCGAGGCCCAGGGCATCGAGTCCGCCCCAGCGCGCCGCGTTCTCCTGCAGAAAGCGGGTTGCGGCGGCCGCCAGGCCCTGGAGGGGCACCGTCCCCCGTCCCGGGTCGGGAACCGGCACCCGATCGAGCACCGCCGTGACCCACGACAGCAGCGCCCGGGTCTGCCGCGCCTTGCGCGCGTTCCAGGCGCGGTCCTCGTCGGCGCCCTCGGGATCGGCGGCGCGGCGTTCGTACTCGTCCGCGCGGCGCGTCAGCGCCAGCCCGTAGGTCTCGCGCCCCCACGTCGCTTCGGCCCGCAGCAGCAGGCGAGCCGCCTGGCCCGGCGAGAGGTCGGCCTCGTCGCCGCCAAACCCCTTCGACCAGCAGTTGCCGGACTGCAGCAGGCGGCGCAGCTCGGCGGCATCGAAGTCGCTTTCCAGCCAGTCACAGAAGCGGAGGAGCAGCCGCCCCGGGCGCGTGGTCGCGGCAGGTACACCTGCAGAGAGCGTCACCGGCCAGTCGAGGCGCGCGGCCTTCTCCCACACGAGCGAGGGGGGCACGGCGGCGCTGCACGCGATCTCGACCTGGTCGAGCGGAGCCTCCGACTCGGCAATGCGCCTGAGGATCTCGTCGATCTCGGCGTCGCGGCCGCCCGCGTGAAAGATCGCGGTCTGCTCTCGGGTCGCGCGGACCGGCCACCGGCCGAACGGCGGCGCCGCGCTCCGCTCGCCGGGCAGCGCATCGAGCAGGCGCCGGACGACCGGCGGCCAGGGGACGCCCGGCAGCTCCACGATGAGGTCGGCGGCGGCGACCGGGGACCACTCGGGGTGGCGCGGCGCCTCGTTGAAGACCGCCGGCATGTCCGCGATGCCTTGCGCCCGCAGGTGCGACTCGTACGCGTGGAGCAGCTCGACGAGCTCGGCCTGCTTCTCGGCAACCGCGGTGAACGGTCGCTCGGCCAGGTCGGCGGCCCGCAGGCCCGTGTCGCGCAGCTCGCGGATCGGTACGCCAGAGGGCGTCGCCCATCGAGGCGTGGCGCGCCATCGGGCGGAAGTAGCCCCCTTCCCCCGGCAGGTCGAGAAGGAGCCGCATGATCAACGCGCCGGCCAACCCCTCCTCGGACGGATCGAGCCCCTGCTCGAGAAGGAACGGCGCCGCCATCCGCGTCGCCAGGTCGAGGGGGGTGACCATCCGCAGGTTGGCCCAATCGTGGCCCTCGCGCGCCATGCGGTCGGCCAGCGTCAGGCCGACGGCGTGCGAAGGCACGATGACCCATTTCGCCCGGGTGGGATGAGAAAGGCAGAGCTCGGCCAGGTGACCGATCAGTGGGTCGCGGGTCATAGGCGTGACGGAGAGTATACGGCGGGCGCGCGACAGGATGGGTCGCGGCGCCGGCCGCGTCGGGCGACCGTTCAGGGGTTGCCGGCAGCGTCCGGCAGGGTGAAGATAATGACTGCCATGCTGTCGGCCATCCTGTGGGCTGTCGCGATCGCGCTGGTCGTGGTGGGGATCGCGGGGACGGTCCTGCCGGCCCTCCCGGGACCGATTCTGGTGCTCGCGGGCCTCGTGGTGGGGGCGTGGGCAGACGGCTTCACGCGCGTGGGGTGGCTGACGCTCGGCCTGCTCGCGGTGCTGGCGGGAATCTCCTACCTGGCGGATCTTGCCGCGGCCGCGCTCGGCGTGCGGCGGTTCGGGGCGTCGAAGCGGGCGGCGGTGGGCGCCGCCCTCGGCACGCTGGCGGGGGTGTTCCTCGGGCTGCCGGGGCTCCTGCTCGGCCCCTTCGCCGGCGCGGTGCTCGGCGAGGTGTGGGCACGGGGCGGCCTCGAGGGGGCAGGCCGTGCGGGCGCCGGAGCGTGGGTGGGATTCCTGCTCGGCGCCCTCACGAAGCTCGCCATCGTCTTCACGATGGTGGGACTGTTCGCCCTCGCGTTGTTCTACTAGCCGCCGCGCCGCCGCGGGCGGGCGACGCAGGCGTTGCCCCTACTTCATCCCCAGCTTCTCCTTCGCCAGCGGTCGCGCGTACACGTTGGTGGGGTTGTGGGCGTTCGACGCGAGCGCCTTGCGGTAGTACTCCATCGCCTGGTCCTTGTTCCCCAGCTTCTCGTGGCTCTGGGCGATCAGGCTCAGGATGAAGGGGTCGTTCTGGTTCCCCTTCTGCAGCTCGGCGAGCGCGGTCTGGTGGTCGCCGGTGTAGAAGGCGACATAGCCAACCAGGTAGGGCACGAACTGGGCCTGCTCGGGGTTGGTTCCCTTGTCGAAGACCGCCTTCGCCGCGGCGACGTGCTTCTTCGCTTCGTCCGCCTGCCCGCGCCGCGCCGCGATGCGGGCCTGCGCGTGCTCCGAGCGGAACTCCCAGAGGTCGCGGCGCTCGGGGGTGATGCCCGGCTCCTTGATGCCGGCGGCGTAGCCGCGCTGGTACCAGGTCTGCGCCTTGTCGAAGTTGCCCGACTCGAGGCAGACGCGCGCCAGCTCGTTGGCAATCTCGCCGCCCATGAAGAAGTCCTTGGCCTGAAGGTACGACTCGTACAGCGGCGCCTGGTACTTCTCAGCGCCGTCGCAGTTCCGCTCGAAGGCGTACGACATCGCCATCGTCCGCTGCGCGCGGGGCTTGTCCTCCGGCCGGGCAGAGTCGATCGCCCTGGCGAGATGGGTGCGGGCTTCTTCGTACCGGCCGAGCAGGTCGAGCACGATGCCGGCTTGCAGCTGCGCGGTGGCCGCTGCCGGAGACGAGGCCGGGGCCTTCGCGATGACGTCGCGGAAGGCGCCGAGCGCTTCTTGGTGCTTCCCCTCGCGCAGCAGTTGCTGGCCCTGCTTGAGGAGATCGGCGGCCGGGTCTTGCGCGACGGCCGGCGCCGGTGACGGCGGTGTGGGGGGCTGCTGTGCAACGGCGAGGGACGCCGCGAAGAGACAGAGGCCCGCCAGGGAGCTGACGTTCAGTTGTCGGGTCATGATCCGATTATGCCATCGGACCTGCGGGGCGGGGGGGGATTCGGCGGGGGCGGGCACGGAGGCCCGCCCCCACTGAGCTACACCAGCTGCGTCGTGCCGGGCACCGCGACCGGGTCCACCGGGTTCGGGCCGAACTCGTACCTCTTGGGCGAGAGGTCGAGCTTCGAGGTGGTCATCGCCCACTCCCACGACAGCGCGCGGCCGGTGTAGGCGCTCATGCGCCCCATGATCGCGCACATCGTGCTCTCGGCAACCTGACGCCCCTCGTTGAGCGGCTTCCCGTCGCGGATCGAGGCGATCAGGTGGACGTGCTCCTGCACGTAGGGGTTCATCTCGTCCGCCTCGAAGGTCCAGGGCTTCTCGCCGGTGATCTTGCCCGAGCTCCAGGCCACGCCCTTGGTCCCGACGATCCGCTCCTCCACCCGCTCGGCGCACCCCTTGGTCTGCCGGCACAAGCTGCTCACGCGCACGCCGTTCGGGTACTCGAACTCGACGGCGAAGTGGTCGAAGATGTTGCCGTACTCGGGCGCGACGCGCACCTGGCGCCCGCCCATCCCCATCACGTTCACCGGCAGCGCCCCGATCGCCCAGTTCACCACGTCGATGTTGTGCACGTGCTGCTCGACGATGTGGTCGCCCGAGAGCCAGCTGAAGTACAGCCAGTTGCGGCACTGCCACTCGATCTCCGACATCCCGGCGGTGCGCTCCTTCACCCAGAGGTCGCCCATGTTCCAGTAGCACTGCGCCGCGACGATCTCGCCGATCTGGCCGTCGTGCACCCGCTTGATCATCTCGGTGTAGAGGTCCTGGTGGCGCCGCTGGGTGCCGGCCACGATCGCCAGCCCCTTCGTCTTCGCCAGCTCCGACGAGGCGATGACCGAGCGGATGCCGACCGGATCGACCGCCACCGGCTTCTCCATGAACACGTGCTTGCCGGCCTCGACGGCCGCCTTCAGGTGGATCGGCCGGAACCCGGGGGGCGCGGCGGTCACGATCAGGTTGACCTCGGGGACCGCGACGACTCCCTTGTAGTTGTCGAAGCCGGTGAACTGGCGGTTCTTCGGCACCTTCACGCGGCCGGCGAACTCCTTGCTCAGCCTGGCCAGCGAGCTCTCGACCCGGTCGGGGACCAGGTCGCCCATGGCGACGATCTCGACGCCGGGCGCCGCCTTCAGGCAGTCGAGGGCGGCGCCGGTCCCGCGCCCGCCGCATCCGATGATGCCGACCTTGATCGCGTCCGAGCCCTGGGCGAACACGCCGAGCGGCTGCGCGAAGGCGGCGGCCGCCGTGGCCGCGGTGGCGGCCTTCACGAAATCGCGCCTGGTGACTGACGTCTGGTTTTCGCTCATGATGCCTTTCTCTCCGATCAGGACGGGTCGCACGCGCGGTAGGCCTCGATGACCGCCCGCTCGCCCTCGATGCCCGGCTTGCTCTGCCCGTGTTCCATGCACAGCACGCCCTGGTAGCCCTTGTCACGGATGTGCCGGAACACGTTGCGGTAGTTGATCTCGCCGGTGGTTGGCTCCTTGCGCCCCGGGTTGTCGCCGACGTGGAAGGCGGCAATCTCGTCCCAGGACGCCTCGACGTTGGGGATGAGGTTTCCCTCGGTGATCTGCTGATGGTACAGGTCGTCGATGATCTTGCACGACGGGTTCGCCACGGCCTTGCAGACCTGGTAGGCCTGCGGGATCCGCGTCAGGAACAGTCCGGGGTGGTCCTTCGGGTTGAGGGGCTCGAGCACGATCACGAGGCCGGCCGGCTGGACCAGATCCATGCACGCGCGGAGGTGCTCGACGAGGTTGGCGGTCTGGTACTCCCAGGCGAGGCTCTCGTCGAACCGCCCCGGGACGACCAGCGCCTGCTTCGCGCCCGTCCGCTTCATCGTCTCGACGCCGTCGCGCATCTTCTGCAGCAGCATCGCGCGGACGTCCTTGTTGCGCAGGACGAAGCTCTTGACGTTGAAGTCGGCGTAGAGAACGAACGGGCCCAGCCGCATGTTCCGCCGCGAGAGCTCGCGGGCGATCAACTCCTGCTGCGCGGGCGGACGGCCCATGAGGCCGTTGTCGAACATCGCGGTGAACCCCTGGCCCGCCGCGAAATCGACCTGGGCCACGAGGTCGTCGCCCGCATGCGCCTTGAACTGGCCGAAGCTGGGGGCGAAGTGCATGTGGAAGGCGGTGGCGGGTCGAGAGGACGCGGGCGCCTGGCCGCCGCTCACGGCCAGGGCGGGGGCAACGGGCGCAGCCGCGACGGCCGCCGCCGCGGCGATGAAGTCTCTGCGTTTCACGGTGTCTCCCGAAAGCGTTCTGAACGAATGCCCGAACGAGAGCCCTTCGTCACTGCATGCGAATCCTATGGGGGCTGGAGGCGCCTGTCAATCAGCGGTGGCGGCGCCTGCCGGGGCCTCGGTGTGCGATCGGCCGGCCGGGAGCGCGAGCGTGATGAGGGCCCCCACCGCGGGCAGGAAGGCGAGCACCTGCAGGGCGGGGCCGAGACCGATCCGGTCCCCTGCCAGCCCCACCAGCGGTACGGCCATGCCGCCCACGCCCCAGGCCACCCCCATCATCAGCGACGAGACGGTGCCGGTCGCCACCGGGGCGATCATGTGGGCGTAGGTGATGTTCACCGGCAGCGTCGAGCCCAGGAAGAACCCGCCGGCGGTCAGCAGGACGTACGACGCCGGCCCGCTCAGCCACGAGGCCGAGACGAGCAGCGGCACGGTGAGGAACAGCGACCATGAGATCACGCGGCGGGGGCCGAAGCGGTCGGCCACCGGGCCGCCGAAGAAGCCGCCGAAGCTGCCCGCCAGCAGGTAGCAGGTGACGGCAAATCCGGCCTGGCTCACGGTGAGCCCGTTCCTCACCATGAACACCGGGAGGAAGGTCGAGAAGCCGATGGCCACCACGGTGCGGATGACCACCACCGTCCAGAGCAGCGCCAGCGGAGTCGCGTAAGGCTCGAGGGCGCCGAACCCCGCCCGCCCGGAGCCATCCGAGAGGCGCACCTCGGGCACGCCGCGCAGGATGCGGGTCAGCAGCAGGAGGGCCGGCAGGGCCAGCAGCGGCGTCCAGGCCAGTCCGAAGCGCGCCGCGTACGGGGCGAAGATCAGCGGGGCCACGGCGTTTCCGATCGCGCCTCCCGTCACGTGCACCGACATCGCCATCCCGCGCCGCTCGCCGCCGACCCGGTTGACGATGGCGGCGGCCGTGGGGTGGAACGCCGCGCTGCCCAGGTTCCCGGCGACGAGGATCACCCCCAGCATCAGCGGGCTCGCCGCCCAGCCGGCGAACCCGAGGCAGGCGACGGCGACGAACGGACCGGCCACCGCCAGGACGCGCGGGCGCCAGCGGTCGGCCAGCGGCCCGAAGACCAGTTGGGCGACCGAGCCGGACAGCTGGATGGACATGGCCAGCGCGCCGGCGCCGGCGAGCGACAGGCCCAGCTTCGGGATGAAGAGCGGTAGCAGCGGCGCGTAGATGTTCGAGAAGATGTCGCTGACCATGTGCGCGCCGGACAGCGCGAGCACGGCCGGCGGGATGTCTGGACGCTTCACCTGCAGAGCACCTCGGGGGACGGCACAACCTGACAGCATAACACCGCCTATACTTTCCCCATGGCCGACGACATCTCCCGAACGCCGGAACTGGATCCCCTGGAGGCGAAGGCCGCGTCGGTGGGCGTCACCACCGCCCGCCGCCACATCTTCCTCTGCTGCGAGCAGACCAAGCCGAAGTGCTGCGACCTCGAGCGCGGCGTCGCGGCGTGGACCTACCTGAAGGGACGGCTGAAGGAACTGGGGCTGTCCGAGCAGGGCGGTGTTCTGCGCACGAGGGCGAACTGCCTGCGCATCTGCGCGGACGGCCCGATCGCGGTCGTCTACCCCGAGGGGGTCTGGTACCGCGCCTGCGATCCGCCAGTGCTCGAGCGGATCATCCAGGAACACCTCATCGGGGGCACGCCCGTCGGGGAGTACCTCATCGTTCAGCACGGGCTCGATGGGTAACTGACCACTTCCAGCAGCGATACGCCCATGTCCCTGTCCCTGCTCGCCTGCCGCGTGTTTCGCGAGGACAAGACGGTTCGCGCACGCATCGTCGAGATGCCGGTGGATGACCTGACGCCGGGCGAGGTGGTCGTTCGAGCCGAATGGTCGGGGGTCAACTTCAAGGACGCGCTGGGCGTGACGGGGCGGGCCCCGATCTTCAAGCGCTTGCCCCTCAACGCCGGGATCGACGTGTCGGGCCGCGTCGAGTCCTCGGCCGACCCGCGCTACCAGGCGGGCGACCCGGTGCTGGTCAGTGGCATGGGGCTGGGCGAGAGCAGCGACGGGGGCTTCGCCCAGCGCGTGCGCGTGCCGGCCAGCTGGGTGGTGCCGCTCCCGGCCGGCCTCGACTTGCGCGAGGCGATGGTGCTGGGCACGGCCGGCTTCACGGCGGCGCTGGCGCTGCACCGGATGGAGGCGAACGGCCAGGCGCCCGACAAGGGCCCGATCGTCGTCACGGGCGCGACCGGCGGCGTCGGCTCGGCGGCGGTGTCGATGCTGGCGCGGCGCGGCTATCAGGTGGTAGCGGTGACGGGCCGTCCCGAGCACGAGGGCTACCTGCGCGACCTGGGGGCGCACGACGTGTTCACGCCCGACGGCCTGCAACTGGGAAGCCGGCCGCTCGAGTCGGTCCGGTTCGGCGGGGTCATCGACAACGTTGGCGGGGCGCTGCTCGCCGGGCTCCTGCGCCACGTGGCGCTCTGGGGAAACGTGGCCGCGATCGGCAACGCGGCCGGCCCCGGCTTCGAGGGGAGCGTCTTCCCCTTCATCCTGCGTGGCGTCAGCCTGCTCGGCGCCAGCTCGGCCAACTGCCCGATGGCGGTCAGGACCGAGACATGGAGCCGGCTGGGCGGCGACCTGCGCCCGCCCGCCCTCGATCGGATCGCGGGCCGCACCGTCGCCCTGACCGAGGTGGTCGCGGCGTGCGAGTCGCTGATGTCTCGGAGCGCGCTGGGCCGGGTGCTGGTGGACTGCCGCTGATGCCGATCGAGCCCGTCTTCACCCCGCGCGGCCAGCTGACGATGGGGTCAGGTCTCGCAATTCAGCATTCACGCAAAATGCTGAATTGCGAGACCTGCCCCACGCCCATTTTGCATATCACGGGCAAAATGCTGAATTGCGAGACCTGACCCCACATTTTGCACATGACGGGCAAAATGCTGAATTGCAGGACCTGACCCCACGGATCACGGCAGCGTTCGAGCGGGGGCATGGGGAAGGGCTGCTGCAGCTTGGCGCCGGGGAGGTCGCGACCCCGCTGCCCCCCGCCTGGGACTACTGGCGCGACTTCGCCGCCCGCTTCGTCACGGCGCTCTGCGGGCAGCCGGAATCGCCGCGCGTCCCCCCGCCGGCCGACGAGGTGCTCGAGAAGGTCGCGGCGGCGGTACCGCCGATGGCCGGCGCCGAGTACGTCACCCCCGCGGCGCTCCGCGCGCTGTGGGCCGACCTCGACGCCGCCTTCGCGGCCCGCCTCGCCGGTGGCGGCGCAACGGTGCAGGACGTCCTCCGCACCTTCCACGCGGCGTGGAACACCGTGGGCCGCGTCCACTTCCACCTGGCCGAGAACCGCCGCGACCCGGACGCGCCCTTCGCCTTCCTCGCCACCTACACCCACGGCCTCTCGGCGCAGGGGAAACCACGCCACGTCCCGCTCGGCCGCGCCCTCCAGGACTACGGCGGCGCCGCCAACCGCGCGGCCCTGCTCTCGCTCCTCGTGCCGGTGCAGCGGGCCGCCGAGCGCTGCGGATGGCTGAGGACGCTGGTCGAGGGCGGCGAGATCTACCACCCGCTCCGCTGGACAGCGGCCGAGGCGCTCGCCCTGCTTCGCGACGTGCACGCCCTGGAGGACGCGGGCGTGATCGTGCGAGTGCCGGCGCACTGGAAGGGCGGCCGGCCGCCGCGCCCCACCGTCGTCGCGCGGGTCGGCGCGAAGCCGGCCCGCGGCGGCCTCGGCCTCGAGTCGCTCCTCGACTTCAGCGTGGAGGTGACGCTCGACGGCGAAACGTTGACGCCCGCCGAGATCCGGTCGCTGCTCCGCGCGACCGAAGGGCTGGCGTTCCTGCGCGGCCGGTGGGTCGAGATCGATCGCGGGCGGCTGGGCGGGATGATCGACCGCTTCAGCCGCATCGAGCAGACGGCGGCCCGCCAGGGCGTCACCTTCGCCGAAGCGATGCGCCTGGTCGCCGGCGCCGACACGCGCATCCAGGACGCGCCGGACGATGAGGACCGGGCGTGGGCGGGAGTCGAGGCGGGGCCGTGGCTGGCGGGCGTGCTGCAGGGGCTGCGTTCCCCCGACGCGCTGGGCGCGGTGGAACCGGGGGCCCGCTTCCAGGGCTCGCTCCGCCCCTACCAGCAGGTGGGCGTCCGGTGGCTGCACTTCCTCTCGTCGCTCGGCCTCGGCGCGTGCCTGGCCGACGACATGGGTCTCGGCAAGACGGTGCAGCTGCTCGCGCTGCTGGTGGTGCTGCGGCGGGAGAACGCCCCTCCGGGCCGCGCGCACCTCCTGGTGGCGCCGGCGTCGGTACTGGCGAACTGGGCGGCGGAGATTGCGCGCTTCGCGCCGAGCCTCTCCACCTTCGTCGCGCACCCCTCGGCCCTCCCGGCGGCCGGGCTGAAGACGCCCGATCCCGAACGGCTCTCGAAGGCCGACATCGTCCTGACCACCTACGGCACGGTCCGCCGCCTGCCGTGGATCTGCGGCGACCGACTGGGACCTCGTCGTCCTGGACGAGGCGCAGGCGATCAAGAACCCGGCGGCCCAGCAGACGCGCGCCGTCAAGGCGCTCCGTTCGCGCGGGCGGATCGCGCTGACCGGCACGCCGATCGAGAACCGCCTCGGCGACCTCTGGTCCCTCTTCGACTTCCTCAACCCGGGCCTGCTCGGGTCGGCGCGGCAGTTCACCGAGATGACGAAGCACCTGGCCGAGCGGCCGCACAACGCCTTCGGCCCGCTGCGCGACCTCGTGCGTCCCTACATCCTGCGACGCCTCAAGACCGACCCGCGCGTGATCTCCGACCTTCCCGACAAGACCGAGGTGAACGCCTACTGCCTGCTCAGCCGCGTCCAGGCCGCCCTCTACGAGCAGGCGGTGCGCGACCTGAAGCGGCGCCTGGCTGGGGGCCGCGAGGGCATCGAGCGCCGCGGCCTGGTGCTCGCCTCGCTGATGCGCCTGAAGCAGATCTGCAACCACCCCTCGCACTGGCTGGGCGACCAGGCCTGGAGCCCCGCCGACAGCGGCAAGTGGGCGCGCCTGGCCGAGATCGTCGACGTCATCGCGGCGCGCCAGGAGAAGCTGCTCGTCTTCACGCAGTTCCGCGAGATGACCGGGCCGCTCGCCGCCTACCTGGGGGCGGCTGTTGGGCCGGCCCGGCCTGGTGCTGCACGGCGGCACGCCGGTGAGGGCCCGGCGCCAGCTCGTCGAGCGCTTCCAGAAGGACGAGCGCGTCCCCTTCTTCGTCCTGTCGCTCAAGGCCGGCGGCACGGGGCTGAACCTGACCGCCGCGTCGCACGTCGTGCACTTCGACCGCTGGTGGAACCCGGCCGTCGAGGACCAGGCGACCGACCGCGCCTTCCGCATCGGCCAGACGCGCAACGTGCTCGTGCACAAGTTCGTCTGCCGGGGCACCGTCGAAGAGCGGATCGACGAGCTGATCGCCTCGAAGCGCGGACTGGCGAAGGACGTGCTGGAGGGCGGCGCCGAGCTGCTGCTCACCGAGATGACGGACGAGGACCTGCTGCGGCTCGTCGCGCTCGACGCTCACGCCGCACTGAAGGACGAGCTGATGGTGTTCCGGCGCAGGAAGAGGGCGGCGCAGCGGACGAGGTGGGCCGACGACTTCGGCTTCGGGCCGTACGTGTCCTCCGCCGAGAACCGGCAGGCGCGCAGCGGGCGGCAACTCCGCCCTGCGGAAGGCCGGCCGCGACCTGTGGCCCGTCTCAGATCGAGGGCCGGACGATCGCCTCCACCTTCTGGGGCCAGGCGTGGTGCGAGAACCTCGAGCGCTACACCGACTACGTCGAACCGGCTCCCGCGCGGCCGCTCGTACCTGCGCCAGGGCTCCGTCGATCGACCTGCAGATCGCGCAGGGCGAGGTGGAGGCGCTCGTCAGCGGCACCGACCTCTACTCGGTCGCGATCCGCGTGACGCCCGTGAAGCCGACGCGTGGCAGGCCATCTGCCGGACGTGCGCCGGCGAGATCGACTCGGTCGTCGAGCTGCTGCAGGGCCGGTTGTCGGACAGGGTGATGGGGCACCTGTGCCGGCAGGACGCCGGGCTGTTCCCGACCCCGCGCGAGATCCGTTTCTCGTGCACCTGCCCCGACGCGGCGTCGATGTGCAAGCACGTCGCGGCGTCCCTCTACGGCGTCGGCGCGCGCCTCGACGAGCAGCCGGAGCTGCTGTTCCGCCTGCGCGACGTGGACGAGCAGGAACTGCTCGCCCGCGCGGCCAGCGGCATTCCGCTGTCGGCGAAGGCGCCGCCGGCCGGGCGCGTGCTCGACGCGGGCCTGCTCGAAGAATTGTTCGGGGTCGAGATCGAGCCGGCGCGCCGCGCGGAGGACGAATCGGGCTAGAATCACCCTCCCATGCGACTGACCAGCGCGATCTCGGTGATCGATCTCCACGCGTGCGGCGAGCACGGCCGGGTGATCGTCGGCGGCGTCCTGGACGTGCCGGGCCGCACGATGTTCGAGAAGATGAAGCACATCGAGCGGCACGGGGACGCGCTGCGGAAGCGCATGCTGAGGGAGCCGCGCGGCTACCCCGCCGCCAACTGCAACCTGGTGCTGCCCCCGACGCGTCCCGAGGCCCACGCCGGGTTCGTCATCATGGAGCAGGTCGAGTACCCACCGATGTCAGGCACCAATACGATCTGCGTGGCGACGGCGCTGCTCGAGACCGGGATGGTGCCGATGCAGGAGCCGGTCACCGACCTGGTCCTCGAGTCGCCCGCCGGCCTCGTGCGCATTCGCGCCGAGTGCGCGAACGCCAAGGTCACCAGCGTCACCTTCCGGAACGTGCCGGCGTTTGCCGTGCACCTCGATCACCCCGTCGAAGTCCCGCACCTCGGAACCGTCCCGGTGGACGTCGCCTGGGGCGGCATGTTCTACGTCATCGCCGACGCGGCCCCGTTCGGCCTCCGCCTCACCCCCGACGAGGGGGGCGACATCGTCCGCATCGGAGAGATGATCAAGGCGGCCACGCAGGAGCAGCTGCCCGTCGTCCACCCCGAGAACCCCGAGATCGCGGGGGTGTCGATCGCGCAGCTGTCGGGGCCGCCCAGCCTGCCCGACGCCCACCGCAAGAACGCGGTGATCGTCTCGACGGGGAAGCTCGACTGGAACCGCCCGTCCACGTGGACGGGCGCCATCGACCGCTCGCCGTGCGGCACGGGAACGAGCGCGAAGATGGCCACGCTGCACGCCAGGGGCGAGCTGCCCCTCGGCCAGGACTTCCGCCACGAAGGGATCCTCGGAACCGTCTTCACCGGTCGCCTGGTGGAGGAGGCAACCGTCGGGCCGTACCGGGCGGTCGTCTCGACAATCACCGGCCAGGCCTGGATCACGGGCATCGGCCAGGACGTGCTCGACGCCGAGGACCCCTTCCCCGAGGGGTTCACGGTCGGCGACATCTGGTAGCCAACCAGCTCACCCCTGCACGAGGTCCCGGGTCGCGAACTGCGGCTCGCTGGTGGCGACCAGCCCCAGGCGGCGCAAGCCCGCCTCGTCGCCGGGCGTCGGGAGGTGGGTGGTGTGGAACTCGCAGCCGCCGAGCTGCGTCAGCCGCGACACCGCGGCGCTCGCTGCCGGGTTCGAGGCGGCGCTGATCCCGAGCGCGATCAGGGTCTCGTCGAGGTCGAGGCTCACCGCCTTCATCTTCAGGATGTCCTTCTTCATCCCGGCGATCGACTCGACGACGTTCGGCGTGAGCAGGTGAATCTCGTCGGGGATGCGCGACAGCTGCTTGATCGCGTTCAGGACGACCGCCGAGGCGGCGTGCATGAGCGCCGAGTTCCTCCCCGTCACGATCGTGCCGGCGTCGAGCGCGATCGCGGCGCCGCACGACACGCCCTCGTTTCCCTTCCCCTCCTCCTCCGCCTCGCGGCCGGCGCGGCGGGCCGCGACCACCACCGGGCAGCGCTCGGGGTCGAGCCCGAGGCCGTCCATGATCAACTTCGAGCGCTCCACGTCCTCGTGCTCCATGAGGCCGAGCGCGTACTCGCAGGCGTAGCGGAAGTAGCGCCGGATCACCTCCTGCTCCGCCGCCTCGCGCACCACCGCGTCGTCCACGATGGCGAAGCCGACGCGGTTGACCCCCATGTCGGTGGGCGACCGGTAGCAGCGTTCCGCCGGTGATGCGCTCGAGGATGCGGGCCAGCAGCGGGTACGCCTCGACGTCGCGGTTGTAGTTGACCGCCTGCTCGCCGTACGCCGCCAGGTGGAACGGATCGATCAGGTTCACGTCCCTCAGCTCGACCGTGGCCGCCTCGTACGCGACGTTGACCGGGTGCTTGAGCGGGAGGTTCCAGATCGGGAAGGTCTCGAACTTCGCGTAGCCGGCGGCCTGGCCGCGCTGGTGCTCGTGGTAGACCTGCGACAGGCAGGTGGCCAGCTTGCCGCTGCCGGGCCCCGGCCCCGCCACCACGACGATCGGCCTGCTCGGTCGGGACGAAGGTGTTGGCGCCGTACCCCTCGTCGCTGACGATGAGGTCGACATCGGTCGGGTAGCCGCGCGTGAAGCGGTGCGTGTAGACCGCGACGCCGCGGCGTTCGAGCCGCGCCTTGAACACCCTGGCCGACGGCTGCTCCTCGTAGCGGGTGATCACCACCGCGCGCACCAGCAGCCCCCAGTCGCGCAGGTCGTCGATCAGCTTGAGCGCGTCGAGGTCGTACGGCAGCCCGAAATCGGCGCGCACCTTCCGGCGCTCGATCGCCCCTGCGTAGATGCAGACGACGATCTCGGCCTGGTCCTTCAGCCGCCGCAGGAGGCGGATCTTGACGTTGGGGTCATAGCCGGGCAGCACGCGCGCCGCGTGGTAGTCGAAGGCGATCTTGCCGCCGAACTCGAGGTACAGGCGGCCGCCGACGCGCCCCACCCGCTCGACGATGGCGCGGCTCTGCTCCTCGAGGTACTGGTCGTTGTCGAACCCAATCGCTCTGGCCACCGATTGCCTCCCCGATAATCCGCAAGAGCATAGCCCAAAAGCAGCCCGGCCGTTGTCACCCGGCATACACTCGACAGGTGCCCCAGGCGCTTCGACTCGCCCTGCTCGCCGCGCTCCTCCTGTTCGCCGTGTTTGGAGAAACCCCCGATCGGACCCGGTTCTGGCGCGAGCTGTTCAACCTGGGACACGCCCCGCTGTGGGGCCTGCTGGCGCTCGTCATCCGCGGGTACGTCGCCCACCACGAGTGGGCGGCCCGTCGGGCCCCGGGGGGCCGCGCGGCGCTCGCGGCGTTCGCCGTAGCCGTGGGGCTCGGCGCCGCCGTCGAGGCCGTCCAGGTGCTGCAGTCGGACCGCAACCCGTCGTGGTCCGATCTCGCGCGCGACGCGGCGGGCGCCGCCAGCTTCCTGCTCCTGCGCGAGGCCTTTGCCCGGGGGAGGCACTTGGGGCCCGGTTCCCGGCGCGGGGCGTGGACCCGCTGGGCGGCCGGGTGCGCCGGCGTGACCCTGCTGGCCGCCGCCGGGGCCGCCTTCGCCCGGACGACCGTGCTCTACGTCGAGCGGAACCGCGCGATGCCGACCCTGTTCGCGCTGGACGGGTCGTGGTGGGAGCGCGAGCTGATCGCGGAGGGGAACAGCCGGCTCACCCTGGGGCACGGCCTCGCACGGCTGGACCTCGATCCCGCCGCCTACCCGGGCCTCACGTTCGACGAGCCGTACCCGGACTGGCGCGGCTACCGGAACCTGGTGCTGACGGTCGTCTCCGACCTGGGCGCCCCGCTGACGCTGGCGATTCGCGTCCACGACGCCGCGCACAACCAGCGACTCGAGGACCGCTTCAACCGGCGGCTCCCGGTCCAGCCCGGCGAAAACACGTTCCGGATCCCGATCGACGCGATCCGCCGCGCCCCCCGCGGGCGCGAGATGGACCTGCGCCGCATCCGCGGCATCCTGATCTTCTCGCGCCGACTCGAACGCCCCGCGCACGTCTACCTCGGCCCGCTGCGCCTCGAATAGGGCCGGCCTTCGTGCCGGCCGCACGGTCGAGCGAGGCGCGCCGCGTGACACGCCTTCGTGATCTTCGCTACGCTGATCCCATGCGATACGCGGTCACCGTCCTGTTGCTCGCATCCCTCGGGTGCGCGCATGCCACCATGCCGGCGCCTGGCGAACCCGCCGTGAGCGCGCTGCCCGCCGGCTATCCCGGGTGCCAGCCGGCGAACGCGCTGGTGAACGCAACCCTGTGGCTGCAGACGGCTGCCGAGCACGGGGCTGCCACGCGCCAGGCGTACACGGCCGCGCGGCTGGCCCTCGACGCGGCGCTCGCCAATCCGCAGTGGGTGGGAGCCACGGAGGAGCGCGCCGGGGATGCGGGGCAGACACCCGCGATCATCCTCGACCTCGACGAGACCGTCCTCGACAACTCGCCGTACGAGGCGAGGATGATCCACCGGGGCATCACCTTCGACCAGGACGCCTGGAACGAGTGGGTGGAGGAATCGGCGGCGACCGCGCTCCCCGGCGCCTCCGACTTCCTGGTCTACGCGCGGGACCACGGCGTCACGCCGTTCTATGTGACCAACCGCGCGGCAGGGGAGGAAGCGGCCACGCGACGCAACCTCGAGAGGCTGGGGCTGCCCGTGAGCGCGGACCCCGACACGCTGCTCGTCCTGGGCGAGCGCCCCGAGTGGCGGACCAGCGACAAGTCGCCTCGCCGGGAGTGGGTCGCCCGATCGCACCGGGTCCTCATGCTCGTCGGCGACGACCTCAACGACTTCGTCAACGCGCGCGGGCTCGACCTCGCCGCGCGCAACCGGGCCGTCGAGGAGCACGCGGCGTGGTGGGGCCGCCGCTGGATCCTCATCCCCAACCCGGCGTACGGCTCGTTCGAGCGCGCGGTCACCGGCACCGAGGGCACTCCGTGCGAACAGCTTCAACGGAAGGTGAACGCGTTGCGCGACCGGTGAGGCGCGGGCGCGATGCCCGCATCGCCGGCCCATCACCGGGCCTCAGGAGGTGAGGCCGCGGAGCCCGGCCGGGAACAGCGCGATGAGGCCGAAGCGCACCAGCCGGCCCACCAGCCCGATCACGAGGAACGCCCAGAAGTTGACGCGCAGCGTCCCGACCAGGACGCTCAGGACGTAGAAAGGCGGGAAACCGGTCGACGCGCTCAGCAGCACGAAGAGCAGCACCGAGTGCTTCGACCGGGCCAGCCGCGCCTCCCACCGCGCGAGCGACCGGCGGGTCCGCTCGGACGGGACGCGCGCCGCGCCGCGGCCGAACCAGTACATCCCCGCCTTGCCCACCATCTGCCCCACCGCCATGATCGCGGCAAACAGCAGCGCCTCGCGCCAGTCAGACCTCGCGGCCAGGACATAGCCGAGCAGCACCACCTCGGCGTTGACGAGAGGGAACACGGCGCTCAGGACGGCGAGCGCCATGCAGGTTCCGTAGATCCCGAAATGGACCAGGTGCATGCGTCACGAGGGGCGCAGCCGGCCGGTGGACGACCGGAACAGGTTCTTCACCACGTAGGCCCCCATCATCGGGTTCGCCGCCAGGCGCCGCCTCAGGTAGGCGACGGCGTACTTCCACTCGACGGCGAACGGCACGTACAGGCGCACCAGCCGGCCGTCGCGCACCAGCGTGTCCTGGATCCCGGCGCGCGGCACGCCGAGCAGCATCTGGAACTCGTACGCGCCGCGCGGGCAGCCGCGCCGATCGAGGTACTCGACGCAGCGCCGGACCAGCGGCTCGTCGTGGGTGGCGATCTCCGGGTAGTGGCCCCGGTCGAGCAGCAGCTGCACGTACTCGAACAGCCGCTCCTTCATCGCGGGCTTGTCCTGGAGGGCCACCTCGCGCGGCTCGTTGTAGATTCCGATGCAGATTCGCACCCGGCACGACGCGGCCGGGAGCGCGCGGATGTCGTCGCCGGTCCGGAACAGGCGCGACTGGAGCACGATGCCCACGTTGTCGAACTCGGCGCGCAGGGCCGCGAAGAGCCGGAGCGTGACGTCGGTGAAGTCGTGGTCCTCCATGTCCACGGTGAGCCCGATGCCGCGGGACGCCGCGTGGGCCGCCACGCGACGGAGGTTCTCGAGGCAGTAGGCCTCGGCGTCGTGGATGCCGAACTGCGTCGGCTTCAGCGAGATGGTGGCGTAGCGGCGCCCCTCGAGCGCGTCCACCATCCGGAAGTAGACCCCGACGGTGGCCTCGACGTCCTCGCGCGCGAACACCTCCTCGCCGAGGAGGTCCACCGTGGAGTGGATCTTCCGGGCGCACCAGAATCTCGTCGGCCTTGCGGACGCCGCTCTCGATCCCGCGCCCCGCCACGTACGGCGCCGCGAAGAACCGGACGACCGGCCCGGGCGCCAGGTTGACCACGGCACGCTTGATGTCCACGGCCGCACTGTACCACGAAGATCGTCGGGGGGAGACGCGGGGGCGAGGGCGGCCACACGGGCCGTCCCTACTCGGCGTACGCGAGCACGTGCACCAGCTCGTCGTCCACGGCGAGCGCCGCGCCCGCCACGCCGCGCGCGTGAAGGCGCAGGTCGTCGCCCAGCCCCACGGCCTTGAAGCACTCGACCTCGCCGGCCGCCACCGACGCCAGGAACCGCCCGGGGTCGCGGCGGCCGCGCGAGCACGGCTCGCCGCTGCGGTCGAGCGCGTCGAGGCCGTAACTCTCGACGATCTTCCGCATCGACTTGTGCCAGGTGGCGGCGCTGTCGAACGCCTCCAGGCCGACGATCCGGCCGTTGATCGCGAAGATGGCGCCCACCTGCCGCGGCGCCGCCTCGAGCTTCGACTGGAACGCCTCGAGATCCCCGCGCGCCTGGTCGTACATCGCCGCCGCCGCGTGCGTGGGCGAGCAGGCGGCCATCCGCTCGGCCTTCGCGTCGATGTCGTTCCAGATCGCCCCCTGGTCGGCATGACGCGCGCCAGACGCGTGCATGAAGTAGCTCACCTGCCGCAGCTTCATCGCGCGGCCCGCGGCGTAGTGCGCACGCCCCGCCGTGGCGAAGGCCCGCGACCGGTGGTCCCAACGCCCCGCCTCGACGCACGAGACCGGCAGCGGCAGCTTCGTCCGGCCCGGCACGAGGATGCTGAGGTTCACGATCCGGTTCTGCTTGGCACCGACCAGTTCCTCGCCGTCCAGGACCAGGACGGGCGCGGGCCCGTTGTTGACGATGGTCAGCTCGGGGACGTGGCCCGCCTCGGAGACCTCGGTCACGCTGACGAGGCCGGCGGCCAGCGCCTCGTCGAGGGTGGTGTACCCGGCCGGCGACCCTTCAGGGGCCAGCAGCGGGAAGAGGGTGAGGTTCGAGACATCGACGGCGGCGCCGATCTGGAGGGTGTGACAGAGAGTGTTCAGCTTCATGCCGACACTGTCGCACCGGGGCACGACAGGGCGGGTCGCTGCCGTCACACGGCCAGTGAACTTTGGCTCGCCCGGCGGCGTCTAACGAACAGATCGGCGAACGTGCGAGCCCTCGGGAGGCGTGTGGCATGGCCAGGATCGCGTGCGCTCTCCTCTTCTGCGTCGTGGCCCTCGCGGGCGACCTGGCCGCGCAGACCCCGCCCGCGACGGCCGCCGCGACGGGTTCCCGCCCCGCCCTCCCCCCGCCGGTCACCTACACCGTCAAGGCAGCGGACTCCCCCATCGAGGTGGACGGCGCGCTCGACGAGCCGGCCTGGAACGGCGCGGTCCTGATCCCGGTGGCGTACGAGTGGTCGCCCGGGGACAACATCCCGGCGCCGGTCCGCACGGACTGCCTCGTCACCTACGACCGCACGCGCCTCTACGTCGCCTTCCGCGCCCACGACCCCCGGCCGCACGAGATCCGCGCCCACCTGATGGACCGTGACGACACCGACACGCTGATCCAGGACGACCACGTCGGCCTCATGATCGACACGTTCAACGACGAGCGGCGGGCGTTCCAGTTCCGCCTGAACCCGCTCGGCGTCCAGGCCGACGCGATCTTCAGCGAGCAGGACGGGATCGAGGACTTCTCGTGGGACATGATCTGGGACGCCAAGGGGCGCATCACGGCCGAGGGCTACACGATCGAGATGGCGCTCCCCCTGAAGCAGCTCCGCTTCCAGCCGGGCGAGGGGATCCAGACGTGGGGTCTCGAGGCCTTCCGCTCGTGGCCGCGCAACGTGCGGCACCGCCTGTCGTCGCAGCCCCGCGACCGCGACAAGGCGTGCCTGCTGTGCCAGGAGAACAAGGTCACCGGGTTCGAGGGACTGGCGCAGGGACGCAACCTCGAGTTCGACCCCACGGCCACCTTCGGCCGCACCGACGTGCGCCCGGGCGCGGCTGCCCCGTCGCTGGAACGCGGCGACATCGGCAGGGACTTCGGCCTGAGCGCCCGCTGGAGCGTCACGCCCAACTTCACCCTGAACGGCGCGGCCAACCCCGACTTCTCCCAGGTCGAAGCCGACGTTTCGCAGCTCGACGTGAACCAGCGTTTTGCCCTGTACTATCCCGAGAAGCGGCCGTTCTTCCTCGAGGGGATCGACTTCTTCACCACCCCGATCCAGGCGGTCTTCACGCGGACGGTCGCCGACCCCTACGGCGGCGCGAAGCTGACGGGCAAGCAGGGGGCCAACGCGATCGGCGTCTTCGTCACGCACGACCGACTGAACAACCTGCTGCTCCCCTCGAACCAGGGGTCCGACACCACCACGCTCGACGACGAGGTAACCTCCGTGGTGGGGCGGTACCGGCGCGATGTGGGGCGCGGCTCCACCATCGGCGGCCTCTTCGCCGGCCGCGAGGGGAGCGGGTACCACAACCGGCAGGCGGGCCTCGACCTCTTCTGGCAGGTCACCACCTCCGACTCGGTGCGCGCCCAGTACATCCGGGCCGACACCCAGTACCCGGGGGCGACCAGCACCGCGCTCGGTCTGCCCGCCGGCGGGCTCGGGGGCGACGGCTACTGGCTCGAGTACAGCCGGATCACCCGCCGGTGGCTCGCGTTTGCCTTTTACGAGGCGTACAGCCCCGGGTTCCGCGCCGACATGGGCTTCGTGCCGCGGGTGGACGTGCGCACGTTCCAGGGGCAGGGGCAGCGCCGCTGGCAGCGCGGGGCGGGCGCCTGGTTCAACACGATCGACGTGGGGATCCGCGGATGGCGCACGACCGAGTGGGACTGGGACCTGAGCGAGCAGACGGTGGCGGCCTTCGTCGGCTACCAGGGGCCGTACCAGTCGCAGTTCCAGCTCAACATGCCCCGCGACGTCGTGATGTTCGAGGGGGTTCGGTACGAGTATTTTCGCCCGAACTTCTTCTTCAGCACCAAGCCGGGCGGCAACGCCAGCCTCGGCATGACGGCGCGGTTCGGCGGCGGCGTGGACTACACGAACGCGCGCGCGGCGACGAGCGTCGTCCAGGTGACGCCGCAGCTCGAGTACCGGCCGATCCGCCAGCTCAACCTCAACCTCAGCCACTCGCTCGACCAGTTGTCGGTCCCCGGCGGGCGCCTCTACCGGGCCAACCTCTCCCAGCTCAAGGCGGTCTACAACGTCAACACCAGGACGTTCTTCCGCGCGATCCTGCAGTACACCGCCATCACCCGCGAACCGGAGCGCTACGTGTTCCCCGTCGAGGGCCGCAGCCGCCGGCTGTTCTCGCAGCTGTTGTTCTCGTACAAGCTCAACCCCCAGACCGTGCTGTTCCTCGGCTACTCCGACAACTCGACCGCCGAGAAGCGCGGCACCGACCTGCTGCGGATGAACCGGACGTTCTTCGTGAAGCTGGGATACGCGTGGATCCTCTAGCCTTCAGGAGTCAGTTGTCGGTTGTCGGTTTTCAACCCTTTTTGTCGATTCCGGGGGTCATGTGCCATAATTGGTTCTACATACGAGGTTTCCCTCACCGCCGAATCCCCGGCCGTTGACATCCTGCCTCGCTAGGGCCTGAACGTTTTGGATTCCACCACAAGCGCCTCCTCCCACCCCGCGCCGCGCCCCCATCGCCGCGGGCCGTCGCGCCCGTCATTGAACCGCCGCCGTCCCGCGTTCGTCGCGTCGGACCCGCGCCCCGTGGCGCACGGGCTCCAGACGATCGACGCCGACCAGTCGCCGATCCCGTTCTCCTCGCTCGGGCTGGACCGGCGCATCGCGCTGGGGCTGGCCGACCGCCGCTACGTCGAAACCACGCCGATCCAGACCGTGACGATCCCGGCCGTGCTCGAGGGCGTGGACCTGATCGGCTGCGCGGAGACCGGCACCGGCAAGACGGCGGCCTTCCTGCTGCCGATCATGCAGCGCCTGCTGAGTGGCGGGGCGAGCCAGCCGTCGGGCACGCGCGTCCTCATCATGGCGCCCACGCGCGAGCTGGCGGTGCAGATCGAGGACGAGTTCCAGGGGTTGTCCTACCATACGAACCTGAGCGTGGCCGCGGTCTACGGCGGCGTCCCGAGCGGCCCGCAGGAGCGCGCCCTCATCGCCGGCGCCGACGTCATCGTCGCCACCCCGGGCCGCCTGCTCGACCACATGTCGAGCGGCAGCACCCGCTTCGACGGCCTCGAGGTGCTGGTGCTGGACGAGGCCGATCGGCTGCTGGACATGGGCTTCTGGCCCGACGTCCGGCGCATCGTCTCGGCGCTCCCGGCCTCGCGCCAGACGCTGTTCTTCTCGGCGACGATGTCGGGGGACGTGTTCAAGTCGGCCAAGGAGATCATGCGCGAGCCGAAGCTCGTGCAGGTCGGCCAGGCGACGATGCCCGACACGATCACCCACGTGGGTGCCGATGTTCCGTCGGGCGAGAAGGCGGCGTGGCTGGCGCGCTTCCTCCGGGACAGCGGCGAGCCGGCGATCGTCTTCGTCAGGACCAAGCGCGGCGCCGACCGGCTGGCCTCGAGGCTGAAGGTCGCGGGGATCCGCTGCGCGGCGCTGCACGCCGACCGGACGCAGGCCGAGCGCACCTCGGCGATGGAGGGCTTCAAGTCGGGTCGGTACACCGCACTGGTGGCGACCGACATCGCGGCGCGCGGCCTCGACATCGAGGGGGTGGCGCACGTGGTGAACTTCGAGGTTCCCTTCAGTGCCGACGCCTACGTGCACCGCGTGGGCCGCACCGGGCGCGCGCACAACAGCGGCACCGCCCTCACGCTGGTGGACGCCACCGAGAAGGCGACGCTCGCGGCGCTGGAGCGGTCGCTGGATCTGAGCCTCACGAGAAGCTAGGCTTCCGGCTTTCTGGTGTACTCTCTCTCCCGTCCCGGGAGGTTCCGAGCATGGCCGTGGAACGCGGGAGAGAGATCGTCCGCCAGTGGAGCATCCTCAGGAAGATCGCGAACGCGCGCGATTGGACGGTGCCGAGGCTCGCCGGCGAGTTCGGCGTCTGCACGCGCACGGTCTACCGTGACCTGGCCGCCCTCCAGGCGGCCGGCTTCCCCCTCTACGACGAGGATCGCGACGGGAAGAAGTACTGGCTGCTCGAGAGCTGGCCGTTCCCCCGGCTGCACGACGTCGGCTTCACCTTCCCCGAGCTGTGCGCCTTCTACATCCACCGCGGGCGGCTGTCCGGGCCGCCGGGCCTGCCGCTCGGCGAGGACCTCGCGTCGGCGATGGAGAAGGTGCTCGGGTCGCTGAGCCCGGCGCTGAAGGAGTACTTCGACAAGCTGGCGGCGGTGATCTGCTGGAAGGACGATGTCCCGGCACCGGCCCCGGGGCCCGTGGACCAGGAGGCGCTCGTCAGGGCGACGCTCGAGCACCGGCGGCTGGTGATGTCGTACCGCTCGTTCTCGAGCGGCCGGGTGAAGGAATACACGGTCGAGCCGTACCGGCTGAGCGCGGGCAACGGCTCGCTCTACCTCTACGCCTACGTGCCGATTTACGGCGAGATGCGCACGTTCGCCGTGCAGCGGATCCAGGATTTGCGGGTGCTCGAGGACCAGTTCGACCCGAGCGGCCTGCCCGCCGGCGAGCCGTTCGACACCTCGATCGGGATCGGCAGCGGGAAGCCCGAGGTGGTCGAGATCCTGTTCGCGCCGAGGCTGGCGCCCTACATCGAGGAGCGCACGTGGCACGCCTCGCAGCGGGTGGCCAAGAAGCCCGACGGGTCGCTGGTGCTGACGCTGCGCGTGGCGATCGACAGGCCGCTGCGGACGTGGATCCTCGGCTGGGGGCACCTCGCGCAGGTCGTGGCGCCGTCGAGGCTCGCCGCGGAGATCCTCGAGGAGCTGCAGGAGGCCAGCGAGCGCTACGCGCCGCGCATCCCCTTCGAGCTGCAGCCGGCGGTCAACGAGGGGGCGCCCGACGCGTCGCTGCCGTTCACGGCACGGCTGAAGCCTTGCCCTACCGGAGAGGCAGCGGGGGGGCGGCCTTCGGCGCGGCGGCGTTGAAGTCTTCGCCGACCAGCGCCGCGGTCGTGGCCGCCAGCTGGCCGGCCGTCACCGTCACCCCCTTGCGCAGCCCGAGCGCCGACGTGTCGGGCCCCAGCACCGCCATCAGGATTCGCTCGGCCGCCGGCACCTTCTGGCCGTGATCGGTCCAGTCCTGCTCCGTCGCTCCACGGCCGTGGTCCACCGCCACGACGAGCGCCGTCCTGCCGGCGTAGGCCGGCATCGACTGCGCCATCTCCCAGAGCCGCCGGATGAACCGGTCCCCGCGCCAGGCCGCATCCAGGTACAGGTCGTAGCGACCCTCGTGCCCCCACTCGTCGGTCTCGCCGAGCATCACGTAGAGCACCCGGGGCTGGCGCACGCGCAGGCACTCGAGCGCCGCCTGCATGATCGGCGCGTCGAGCGGCGCCCCCTCCCACAGTGCCGGCAGGTCGTCGGCGAACTCGTTGATCGCCCGCTCGCGGTCGGTCTTCGGCGCGGGCACCGGCGGGTAGCCGTCGCCGGCCGGCAGATCGCTGCGGCCGACGGCCAGGATCGACCCGAGCACGTCCCAGGCGCCGAACGCCGCGACGCGGCCTGCGAAGCCGTGACGGCCGTTGAGCCACTCGAGCACCGTCACGTTCGGGTTCGGCACCTTCTCGTTGCTGTTCACGCGGGGGTCGGCAAACCCCGAGAGCAGCTCGGCGTAGCCCGGGTACGAGAACCACAGCCCGTTGGTGACCCGCGCCAGGCTCTCCTGCGCGGGGTCGCCGAACACCTGCCCCTGCCGCGCGACGACTCCCCACATGAAGGGCATGAGCGCCTCGCGGCGCGCCTCGGGCGTCTCGCGCCAGAACCGCCTCACGACGGTCGGCGGGTCGGCCTGGCCGACGTCCTTCAACAGCCCGCGGTCGGCCCCGCCGAAGAACTCCTGCCATCGCAGGCCGTCGAGCGTGACGACGATGACGTTGGCGGCGGTGGGGGGCGCGGCGGGTGGGACGCCCGTGGCCGTGGCAACGCCCCCCAGGGCCAGAACGAGCAGGAACGCGAGACGGCGACCGGATCTCATGACCGTCGATTCTACACGGGCCCGCGCCCCCCCGCCTTCCCCGATCCCTGATCCCCGATCCCTGATCCCTGTGAGACAATGCCCGCGGCTCGCCCCCCGGCAGGAGCGCGCGATGATCGGCATCTTCCTCGGCTACCTGGCGGTGACCGTCGCCCTGGGCCTGTGGCAGGCGCGGCGGACGCGGTCGCAGGCCGACTTCGTCCTCGGCAGCTCCAGGCTGCCGGGGTGGATGCTGGCCCTCTCGGAGCGGGCGACCGGCGAGTCGGCCTGGCTGCTGCTCGGCCTCACCGGGTTCGTCTATGCCAACGGCCTGTCAGCCATCTGGATTGCCCTCGGCTGCCTCACCGGCATCTCCACGGCCTGGATCGTGCTCGCCCGGCGCTTCCGCTCCGAGGCCGCGCGCTACCAGGCGCTGACGATGCCCGACTACTTCTCCGCGAAGTTCCCGGAGAAGGCCTATGCCATCCGCCTCCTGTCCACGCTCATCATCGTCTTCTTCTTCGTCTTCTACGTCGGCGCCCAGTTCGCCGGCGCCGGCAAGACGCTGCACGTCACCTTCGGCCTCGACCCGTTCTGGGGCCAGGTGATCTCGGCCGCGGCCATCATCGGCTACTCGGCCTTCGGCGGTTTCGTCAGCGTCGTCGCGGTGGACTCGCTGCAGGCCATCCTGATGATCCTCACGCTGGTGGTGACGCCGGTCGTCATGCTGGTCAAGGTGATGACGGGGCCGGTGTCGATCGGGGCGGCGCTCACCGCCGCCGGCGGAGGGATGGACTCGCTGACGGGGACGGCATCCGGCTTCGCGGCCGGCGTGTTGATCTTCAACAACTTCGCCTGGTTCTTCGGCTACCTCGGCGGGCAGCCGCAGCTGAACGCCCGCTTCATGGGGATGCGCGACGACCGCCAGGTGAAGATCGGGCGCAACATCGCCGTCGTCTGGACGGTGCTGGCCTACGCGGGCGCCATCACGATCGGCCTGTGCGCGATCGTGCTCTTCGGGCCGCGTACGCTGGCCGACGCCGAGATGGTCCTGCCCAACGCGCTCACGACCCTCTTCCCCTGGTGGATGGCGGGGATCCTGCTGGCCGGCGCCGTAGCCGCGATGGTCTCCACGGCCGAGAGCATGCTGATCGTGGCGGGCACCTCGATCAGCCAGGACGTGTACAAAGGGCTGATCAAGAAGGGCCAGGCGCCCGACGCGCGCCTGCTCGCGATCTCGCGCGCCTCGACCTTCGTGGTCGGCGCCCTCGGTCTCGGCCTTGCTCTCACAACCGAGAAGCTGATCTACTTCATCGTCTCGTACGCGTGGGCGGGCATCGGCTGCTCGTTCGCGCCGGCCGTGCTGCTGTCGTTCTACTGGGACCGCTTCACGTCGCTCGGCGTCGTCACGGCGCTGGTCACCGGCCTCGTCGCGACCATCGTCTGGATCGCCACCGGACTCGACCAGCGGGTGACGGCGATGGCGGCCACGTTTTTCGTTTCGATGGGCGCCGCGGTGCTGGTCACGCTGCTCGCGCCCGCGAACAACTGACGGCTGGCAGCGCTGTCACGGTGCATCCAGGTCCACGTTCAACACGGAGACGCAGAGACACAGAGACGAAGGGGTAATTGAATGCAGGCAGGTGCTCTCCGTGTCTCCGTGTCTCTGTGTCTCTGTGTCTCTGCGTTGAACGTGATCGGAAATGCTGTGTGACTGATTGGCAGTGGAACAGGGCGTGGTGAGCGTGACTATGAAGACACTTACACTGGCGGTCGCGTTCAGTCTGGCCGCGGGAGTCGCGGCGGCCGAGGTCCATCAGTTCACGCCGAAGGCGGGCGTCCAGACGTTCGCCGTCCGGCCGCCCGTGTTGAAGGTGAAGCCGGGCGACACGGTCGTCTCCCCGACCTTCTCGCTCCCGGGCGACTACTACGAGAAGGACGGCGGCGCGTGGCCCGGCGAGGTCGGCCCGTTCCACGTCGAGGGGGCCGCGCCAGGCGACACGCTCATCGTCAAGATCCTGAAGGTCGATCTGAACCGCGACACGGCGGTCTCGGCGATCAGGCCCGGCGGCCTGAGCGCGCTCGCGACCGACGGCCGCCTGCGCCTGCTCAACGACCCGCTGCCGTCGCGCCGGTTCACCTGGCGGCTCGACCGCACGCGCGGTGTCGGGGTCCTCGACCTGCCAGGCTCGGCGTCGCGGCGCATCGAGATCCCGCTCGCTCCGATGGTCGGCCGGGTGGCGGTGGCGCCGGCCGGCGAGGAGGCGTTCGGCGGGCTGTGGCCCGGGGCCTTCGGCGGCAACATGGACGTGCCCGACGTCCGCGAGGGGGCGACCGTCTCGCTCCCCGTCTTCCACGAGGGGGCCCTGTTCTACTTCGGAGACATCCACGCGGCGCAGGGAGACGGCGAGGTCTGCGGCTCCGGGCTCGAGACGACGGCCGTGGTGACGCTGCAGTTCGAGCTGGTGAAGGGGAAGCGGATCGCCTGGCCGCGCATCGAGGACGGTACGCACATCATGGTGGCCGGCAGCGCCCGCCCGCTGATCGACGCCTTCCGCATCGCGCACGTCGAGCTGGTCGACTGGCTGGCCGCCGAGTACGGCTTCGACCGCCTCGAGGCGTACCAGGTGGTCTCGCAGGTGGGCACGGCGCGGATCGGCAACGTCGTCGATCCGCTGTACACCGTCGTGGCGAAGTTCCCGAAGGCGCTGCTGCCGCAGAGGAAATGAAGGGGGTTGACGGGCTGCGGCGGCGAATGCTCTGCTTGATATGGGCTCAGCCCTTGTGAATTGAGTCCCTGGTTCCACCTCGACAGGAGGCCACGATGACGGCGTTCCGCCTGGCGCGCGTGTTGGTGATGCTGCTCTGCGCAGCACTGGTCGTGCCCGCGATCCCGGCCGCGGCCCAGCAGGGGCAGCCGCCCCAGCAGGGTCAGAAACAGTACCAGCCCGAGGTCGGGCAGGCCGGCAAGGACGTGGTGTGGGTCCCGACCTCCGATGCCCTCGTGGAGAAGATGCTTGACCTGGCCAAGGTCACCGCGAAGGACTACGTGATCGACCTGGGTTCGGGCGACGGCCGGACGGTCATCGCGGCGGCCAAGCGCGGCGCGCGCGCGCACGGCATCGAGTACAACCCCGACATGGTCGCGCTGTCGAAGAAGAACGCCGAGGCGGCCGGGGTCGGCGCCCGGGCGACCTTCGAGAAGGCCGACCTGTTCGAGACCGACTTCTCGAAGGCCTCGGTCATCACGATGTTCCTGCTGCCCTCCATCAACATGAAGCTGCGGCCGACGCTCCTCAAGCTGAAGCCCGGCACCCGCATCGTCTCGAACACCTTCACCATGGAGGACTGGGAGGCCGACGAGACCGCGACGGTGACGGAAGGGTGCACGAGCTGGTGCAACGCGCTGCTGTGGATCGTCCCCGCGTCGGCGCAGGGCTCGTGGCAGATCCCGCAGGGCGGGCGGCTGCGGATTACGCAGACGCTCCAGGTGGTCTCGGGATCGCTGACCAACTCCGGAACGACCACCGCGATCGCCGGCAAGCTGCTCGGCGACCAGATCACCTTCACGGCCGGAAAGCAGCGGTACACCGCCCACGTCAACGGCACCACGATGGAGGGGACCGTGACCCCGGCCGGCGGGCAGGCGCAGCCCTGGAAGGCCACCAAGATCGTGTCGAGCGGCGGCCCCAGGCCCTGATCATGCCGAGCGATCCCCGAAGCCTGGAGGATCTCCGCATCGGTCGCGAGGCCAAGGAGCCCGGCCGCCCCGGGCTCCTCTGGGCGGTGCTCCTCGCCATCCTCCTGCTCGCCGTCGCCGGCGGCTGGTGGTGGTGGCGGGGGCCGGCGGCCATCGAGGTGCAGACCGCAACGGTCGAACAGCCCGCCGGGGCGGCCGATGCGGGAACCGTGCTCAACGCCTCTGGCTACGTGACCGCGCGCCGCCGGGCGACCGTCTCGTCGAAGGTCACGGGGCGCGTCGTCCAGGTCCGCGTCGAGGAGGGCATGGAAGTGCGCCAGGGACAGGTCCTGGCGCGCCTCGATCCCACGACCGCCGAGCGGGTGCTCGCCCTGTCCGAGGCCGAGCTGGCGGCGTCGCGGCGCGCCTTGGCCGAGTACCAGGTGCGCCTCGACCAGGCGACGCTCACCGCGCGGCGGACGCGGCAGCTCTCCGGCGAGGGCATCGCCACCGAGGCCAGCCTCGACGACGCCGACGCCGAGGTGAAGGCGCTCGAGGCGCGCCTCGCGCTGGGCGAGGAGCAGGTGCGCGTGTCCGAACGGCAGGTCGCACTCCGCCAGGCCGACCTCTCCGACACCGTCATCGTCGCGCCGTTCTCGGGCGTCGCCATCTCGAAGGACGCCCAGCCGGGCGAGATGATCTCCCCCGTCTCGGCGGGCGGCGGCTTCACCCGCACCGGCATCTGCACGCTGGTGGACATGCAGTCGCTCGAGATCGAGGTGGACGTCAACGAGAGCTACATCCACCGGGTCGCCGCGGGCCAGCGCGTCGAGGCGGTGCTCGACGCGTATCCGGACTGGCAGATCCCGGCGCACGTGATCACGATGGTTCCCACGGCGGACCGGCAGAAGGCGACGGTGCTGGTGCGCATCGGCTTCGACCCTTCGACCAGCTCAGGGTCGTCCCGAGCCACGTCGAGGGACGAGGCGCTCGACCCGCGGATCCTGCCCGACATGGGGGTGAAGGTCGCGTTCCTCGGGGCCGCACCGCCCGCCGGCACGGCGCCCGCGGCCCCGCCGCTGCGCATCCCGGCCCGCGCCGTGCGCACGGACGGCGGCTCGCAGGTGGTTTTCGTGGTGAAGGGCGATCGCGTCGAACGCCGCGCCCTCCGCACGGGAGCGACCGCCGGCGACCGCGTCGAGGTGGCCTCGGGCCTCACGCCCGGCGAGCGCATCGTCGTCGACTCGTCGTCGGCACTGAAGGACGGGGATCGAGTTGTTGTTCGATGATGTGACACTGTCACGCTGTCACACTGTCACACTGTCACACTGTCACGCTGCGTCGTGGTCCACGTTCAACGCAGAGACGCAGAGGCGCAGAGGGCTTGTCCCCAATAGGGCGGTGTCACACTGTCACGCCGTCACGCTGTCACGCTGTCACGCTGTCACACTGTCACGCTGCGTCGTGGTCCACGTTGAACGTAGAGGTGCAGAGACGACGGAAGGCTCAGATGGATCTCAATGCCTTGACCGAACAAATCATCGGTGCGGCGATCGAGGTTCATCGGGCCCTGGGGCCTGGCTTGCTCGAATCCGCGTACGAGGAATGCCTGTCCTACGAACTCGCGCTTCGCGACGTGCCGTTCCGCCGCCAGACACCCTTGCCACTCACATACAAGGAGGTGAAACTGGAGTGCGGCTATCGCGTGGACCTGGTGGCTGCAAACGCCGTGATCGTCGAGATCAAGACCGTGGAGAGGCTCGAACCGGTTCACGCCGCTCAGGTGCTGACGTACTTGAAGCTCGGGCGCTGGCCCCTTGGCCTGCTGATCAACTTCAACGTGCCGACGCTGAAGAACGGCATCAAGCGCATCGCGAACAATTACGTCGAGCGCGCGGAGACCGTGTAGCCTCTCTGCGCCTCTGCGTTGAAAGTGGTCGCCGGATGCAGCGTGACAGCCGTGGTCGCCGAATGCAGCGTGACAGCCAATGCACGATCGTCTCTGCGTCTCTGCGCCTCTGCGTTGAACGTGGTCGCTGGATGCAGCGTGACAGCCGTAGTCGCCGGATGCAGCGTGACAGCCGTGGTTGCCGGATGCAGCGTGACAGCCCGCTGCACGATCGTCTCTGCGTCTCTGCGCCTCTGCGTTGAACGTGATCGCCGGATGCAGCGTGACAGCCGTGATTGCCGGATGCAGCGTGACAGCCCGCTGCACGATCGTCTCTGCGTCTCTGCGCCTCTGCGTTGAACGTGGTCGCTGGATGCAGCGTGACAGCCGTAGTCGCCGGATGCAGCGTGACAGCCCGCTGCACGATCGTCTCTGCGTCTCTGCGCCTCTGCGTTGAACGTGGTCGCTGGATGCAGCGTGACAGCCGTAGTCGCCGGATGCAGCGTGACAGCCGTGATCGCGGGATGTAGCGTGACAGCCGTGGTCGCCGAATGCAGCGTGGCACCCGTGTATGAGAGGAGGCCCGCGTGGCGGAGCCGCTGGTACGGACCGTTGACGTGCACAAGGAGTTCCGGCGCGGAAGCGAGCGGATCGACGTGCTGCAGGGCGCCGACCTCGAGGTCCAGCCGGGCGAGTTCCTCGCCCTGATGGGGCCGTCGGGCTCGGGCAAGACCACCTTGCTCAACCTGGTTGGCGGCCTCGACCGCCCGACGCGCGGCGAAGTGACCGTCGGCGGCGAGCGCATCGACACGATGTCGTCGGGGGCGCTGGCGCGGTGGCGGGCCGCCCACGTCGGCTTCGTCTTCCAGCTGTACAACCTGCTGCCGATGCTGACCGCCGAGCGCAACGTGGAACTGCCGCTGCTGCTCACGCGGCTGTCGCGGGCCGACCGCCGCCGCCACGTCGAGGCGGCGCTGCGCGTGGTGGGCCTGTCCGACCGGGCGCGCCACTACCCCCGCCAGCTCTCCGGGGGCCAGGAGCAGCGCGTCGGCATCGCCCGCGCGATCGTCATCGATCCCACGCTGCTGCTGTGCGACGAGCCGACCGGCGACCTCGATCGCAAGTCGGGCGAAGAGATCCTCGACCTGCTGCAGGCGCTCAACCGGACCAACGGCAAGACCATCATCATGGTCACCCACGACCCGCACGCCGCGGCACGCGCCAGCCGGGTGCTCCACCTCGACAAGGGAGTCCTGACGCCGGAGCCGGCGGTATGAAGCTGCTGCCGCTGCTGTGGAGCAACCTGCGGCGACGCCGGATCCGGACGGTGTTCACGATCCTGTCGATCGCCGTCGCGTTCATCCTCTTCGGCTACCTGCTCGCCATCGAGGCCGCCTTCTCCATGGGCGTCGAGCTGGCGGGCAACGAGCGCCTCGTCCTGATCCACCGCGTGTCGCTCATCCAGTTGCTCCCGATCAGCTACCAGCAGCGGATCCGGCAGGTGGAGGGGGTGGTGGACGTCTGCCACCAGACCTGGTTCGGCGGCATCTACCAGGACCCGAAAAACTTCTTCATGCAGATCCCGGTGGACCCCGAGTGCCACCTGCGGATGTTCCCCGAGTTCAAGCTGCCGGCCGACCAGCGCGCCGCGTGGCTGGCGGACCGCCAGGGCGCGGTCGCGGGCCGCGCCACCGCCGACCGGTTCGGCTGGAAGCTGGGCGACCGCATCCCGCTCCAGGCGACGATCTGGCGGAAGAAGGACAACTCGTCGAACTGGGAGTTCAACCTGCGCGGCATCTACGACGCCGACACGCCGGGCACCGACACGTCGCAGTTCTTCTTCCACTACACGTACTTCGACGAGTCGCGCCTGTTCGGCGAGGGGATGGTCGGCTGGTACTACGTCCGGATCGCCGACCCCTCGCAGGCGCCCCGGATGGCCGAGCGCATCGACCGGTTGTTCGCCAACTCCCCGGCCGAGACCAAGACGACCACCGAGAAGGCGTTCGCGCAGGCGTTCGCCAAGCAGGTCGGCGACATCGGCCTGATCGTCCGATCGATCCTCGGCGCGGTGTTCTTCACGATCCTGCTCGTCGCCGGCAACACCATGGCGCAGTCGGTGCGCGAGCGCACGAGCGAGCTGGCGGTGCTCAAGACGCTCGGGTTCACCGACCGCCGCCTGCTGGTGCTCGTCCTCGTCGAGTCATGCCTCATCGCGGTCGTCGGCGGACTCGCCGGCCTGGCGGTCGCCTGGCTCCTGATCGCCCGGGGCGACCCCACGGGCGGCGCCCTGCCCGGGTTCTTCCTTCCCAGGCGGGGGCTGGCGGCCGGGCTCGCCGCGGTCGTCGGGCTCGGGCTGGTGGCCGGCATCTTCCCGGCGGTCCGCGCCATGCGGCTGCAAATCGTGGACGCGCTGCGGAGGGTCTGACGATGCATCCCTGGCAGTCGCTCGTGCAATCGATCGCCGTCACCGGCGTCAACCTCCGCACGCTGCCGGGGCGCCTCGCGCCGTCCGCCGTCGCCGTCGTCGGCATGGCCGGGGTCGTCGGCGTGCTGGTCGCAGTGCTCTCGATGGCCGAGGGGTTCCGCGCGACGATGGCGAACACCGGCGCCGAGGACGCCGTCATCGTCATGCGGGCCGGGTCGGATTCCGAGATGACCAGCATCCTGATGCGCGAGGACCTCGACATCGTCCGCGATGCCGAGGAGATCGCCCGCACCTCGTCCGGGCCGTTGGCCTCGGCCGAGCTGTTCGTGATCATCGATCTGATCAAGGCGAGCACGGGCACCGTCGCCAACGCGCCGTTGCGGGGCGTGGAGCCGATCGCGTTCCAGGTGCGGCAGGTGCGGATGACCGAGGGGCGAATGTTCGTCCCCGGGCGCAACGAGATCGTGGTCGGGCGGGCGGCGCGCAACGAGTACCGCGGGCTGACGGTCGGCTCGACGCTTCGCGTCGGCCAGAACGACTGGACGGTGGTCGGATCGTTCGACGCCGGGGGCACGGTGCCCGACTCCGAGCTGTGGTGCGACGCGAACGTGCTCGCGCCGCTCTACCAGCGCGGGGCAAGCCGCCAGGCGGTCTATGCGAAGCTTCGCTCGCTCGACGCCTTCACCGCGCTGAAGGACCGGCTGACCACCGACCCGCGGGCCAAGCTGACGGTGATGCGCGAGCGCGAGTACTACGAGTCGCAGTCGCGGTTCGTCCACTCGCTGATCACGGGACTCGGCACGATCATCGGCCTGCTGATGGGCATCGGCGCGGTCTTCGCCGCCGTCAACACGATGTACTCGGCGGTGGCCAGCCGCACGCGCGAGATCGCGACGCTGCGCGCCCTCGGATTCGGCGGGGTTCCGGTGATGCTCTCGGTGCTCGTCGAGTCGATGCTGCTCGCGCTCCTGGGCGGGGCGGCAGGGGCGGCGATCGCCTACCTCGGCTTCAACGGCTACCAGGCCGCGACGATGAACTGGCAGAGCATGAGCACGATCGCCTTCGCCTTCCGGGTCACGCCGCGGCTGCTCGTCCAAGGCGTCGCGTACGCGCTGATTCTGGGCCTGCTCGGCGGCCTGCTGCCGGCGATCCGGGCGGCGCGGCTGCCGGTGGTCGTGGCGCTGAGAGAGCTGTAGAGAGCCGGAGCAGGGCTGAAGACCTGCCCGACCGGTGCCCTGCTCACGGTGACACGGGGCAAAAGCCCAAGCGACACGGGGCTGAAGCCCAAGTGACACGGGGCTGAAGCCCCGTGCTACTACCTGACGAGGTGAAACGCCTTGGGGCGGACGTCGAGGAAGGACGCGCCGGCCTTCGCGAGCACCGCGTCCTGCTCGAGCGCGAACATCACCTCCTGGTCGCCCCACTCGGGCACCGGCGCCTTGGCGTTCAGCTCGATCGAGTAGACGGTGTCGGCGAAGAGCGGGTAGTCGCCGTCGCCCGGCACGCCGTCCTGCTTGTCGGTCATGCCCACGGGCGCGCCGGCGGCGTGGCCGTGGACGCCGAGCGGGTGCGAGTAGACGCTCGGCGTGATCCCCTCGGCCTTCGCGCGCTTCAGCACGGTCGCGAGCACCTGGTTACCCGTGCGCCCGACTTTCATCTCCTCCATGTGGATGTCCTGCAGGCGGTTGGCCTGCGCGAGGCCGTCCACGAGCCCCTTCGGCGCCGACGTCTCCCCGTCCTTCAGCACGTAGGCGAGCTGCTGCGTGTCGGTGCACAGCTCCAGGTAGGTGATGCCGAAGTCGCAGTGCAGCAGGTCGCCGCGCTGGATGACGTTGCTGGTCTTGTGCGGGCTGTCCTTGGGGCGCTGGATCGAGACCGACGTGTGGAACCAGTTGGTGAAGCCGAGCTGTCGCGAGCGCTCGCGCATCCACCAGGCCACGTCATCGGCGGTCGTGGCGCCCGGGGTGATGACGCGGTTCGAAAACCCCTC
This sequence comes from uncultured Acidobacteriota bacterium, assembly GCA_963813585.1. GTDB lineage: Bacteria > Acidobacteriota > Vicinamibacteria > Vicinamibacterales > Fen-181 > JARKSS01. The sequence goes on along the minus strand of CAWEZL010000001.1, from coordinate 2,209,454 downwards.
GGCGATGATGGCGTGGGCGATCGCGACGATCTGCGGGTAGATGTCCAGTTCGCCCTGCGTCCGGCGCTCGAGCAGCCGCACCGCGAGCCGCTCGGCCGATTTCAGCCGCTTCGAGTACTCGGGTCCGAGGGCCTTCACGAGGCTGGCTTTGAGCGACGCCGTGAGGCCGTCCCCGTAGTGATCGACCTCCGACTCGTCGATGCCGATCACCTTCGGGTTGCGCTCCCTCACCACCTCGGCCAGGCGCGCCCACTGGTCCATCTTCGAGGGATCCCAGGCGCTCCTGTACCACTCCCCCATCTGGCGGAAGTTCACCGAGAACCGCTCGACGCCGGCGTCACCGCCCCGGTCGAAGAAGACCAACATCTGCAGGCGGCTGGCGAACAGGGTGTTGAACGGCACCAGCGACGAGTAGACCGGGTCCTCGTTGTTCTCACGGCAGATCACGAGCCACATGTCGATGCCCTCCTCGCGCATCAACTGCGGGACGGTCTGCTCGAGGCGCACCTTCAGCCAGCCGTTGTACACCGCCGCCTGCTCGCGCAGGGTCAGGATTGCGGGCATCGACTGCGCGCCGGCACCGTCGGGCGCCAGACGAAGAGCGGAGGGCGGGACCATGCGGGCGGATGTTGGAGCCGCGCCGACAGCGGCGAGACCCACGCCGCCCAGGACGAGGGCGTGAACGAACTGTTTGATCATGGCGTTGACTACCGTTTCTCTGCTGCCGGGCGCGCCGGCGGGGCCGCCTGCTTCGCCATGCGCGCCTTCAGCTCCTCGATGGCGCGCTCGAGCTGCGGGTCCACGCCCTTGGCCAGCGCGGTCGGGTCCTCGTCGACCGGAATGTCGGGCTCGACGCCGTGGCCCTCGGCGAACCACTGGCCGCGGACGTCGTACATCCGGAAGGTCGGCACGGTGACGCCGCCGCCATCGACCAGCGGCGGCGCGCCGCTGATGCCGATCAGGCCGCCCCACGTGCGCGTGCCGATGAGCGGGCCGAGCTTCGCCTCGCGGAAGTAGAACGGGAACGCGTCGCCGCCCGACCCGCTCCAGCCGTTGATCAGCATCACCTTCGGCCCGGCGTGCGACACCGGCGGCCACTGCTGGCTCTCGCCGTCGCGCACGCCCAGTAGCTGAGCATGCGGCCGGTTCAGCAGCTCGATGAAGCGGTCGGGGATCTGCCCGCCGCTGTTGAAGCGCTCGTCGATGACCAGCCCGTCCTTGCGTCCACTGCGCCATGAACTGGCGCACCAGCTCGTTCTGCGCGTCGACGCCGGTGCTCTGCACGTAGATGTAGCCCCGCCTTGCCGCCGGTCGCCTCGTCCACGCGCTTGCGGCGCTGCTCGATCCACTCGCGGAACCGCAGCTCGGTCTCGTCGGCCAGGCATCTTCACGACCACCTGGCGGCTGCCCGCGAGCGACGGGCGTCGCGTTGACCGTGAAGCGTCACGGGCTTGTCGGCCAGCCCCTCGAACGCCGCCCACGGGTCGCGACGGCGGTCGAGCGGCACGCCGTTGACGGCGAGGACGTAGTCGCCCTCCTTCACGTTCACGCCGGGCTCGGCGAGCGGCGACCGGACGTCGGCGTCCCACGGCCCGCCCGCGGACGATGTGCTTGATGCGGTAGGCGCCGCTTCTCGCCGAGCGCCCAGTCCACGCCGAGCAGGCCGACGCCGCGCGCGCGCCGGCTCCTCCACGTCGCCGCCGCCGCGGTAGGTGTGCGACGCGTTCAGCTCGGCGATGAACTCGCCGAGCACGAAGTTCACGTCCCACCGCGTCACCGCGTCGTCGAGCAGCGTGGCGTACCTGGTCGCGCAGCGCCGGCCCAGTCCACGCCGTGCATGCCCGGGTCGTAGAAGAAGTCGCGCTCGAAGCGGTACGCGTCGGTGAAGATCTGCCGCCACTCGGCGCGCGGATCGACCTGCGCCTGCATCTCGGCGGTGCGCATCGGCTTCTCGAACTTCTGCTCCGCCTTGACCTCGACGATCGCGAACTTCCGGTCGTTGGCGGCCAGCAGCTTCTTGCCGTCCGCGGTCACCTCGAACGCCGTCGGCATCGTCGAGGATCGTCTTCTCCTCGCGCTCCTCGAGGTCGTAGTAGAGCGATCGGCTTCTTCGCCGTCGCGGCCGCGCCGTGCGCGCGGCGAGCCGGCGGTAACAGCACCTTGCCCGTGACGGCGTGCAAGCCGGCGTAGTTGTCGGCCTTCGGCGGCAGGACGACGGCGCGCGCCTCGAGGCCGTCGAGGTCGATCTCCACGGGCTTGCCGGCCTTCGGCGTCTCCGCCTTGGCTTCGTCCTTGGCTTCGCTCGCCTTCGCTTCGTCCTTGCCCGCCTCGCCCTTGCCTTCGGCCTTGTCCTTCTCCCCCTCCTTTCAGCCTTGTTCTCGTCCTCGCCCTCCACGTCGTTGCGCTGGGCGAGCGGCGACGGGACGTCGCGCCTGAGCGGGAGCGCGACGATCCGGGTCGGGTTCGCGTACGTCCAGGAGTTGTCGAAGCGAGCCGTAGATCGGCTGGAACGATGCGGTCGGACAGCGTAGAACAGGTACTTGCCGTCGGGGTCGAAGGTGGGCTGGCCGTCGGCGAAGTACCCGGAGGTCGCCTGGTGCAGCGTCGCCGGCGCGCGTGTCGTAGAGGAAGACCGCCGTGGCCCCGCGTGTCGACGGGCCGGGTGTACGCCAGCCAGCGCGAGTCGGCCGACCAGGAGAACGCGAAGTTCTCGAGGCCGCCGTGGGCGATCCAGGTCTTGCTCGGCATCGATCCGGGCCGGCTTGCTTCGCGTCGCGGTCGTACACGCACACGTGCATGGCCTGGTCGACGAACGCGAGCTTGCGTGCTGTCGGGCGACCAGGAGACGCGGGTAGCGGAAGCCGGCGCCGAGCGTCGTGACCGTCTCCTCGCCGCCGGTGCCGTCCGCCGCGCGCGAAGGTCAGCTCGTACTCGCCGGACCGGTCGCTCCAGTAGCGCCACCGTCTTGCCGTCGGGCGACCAGCGCGGGTAGCGCTCGGCCACGCCCGACGAGCTGCGCGTCAGGTTGACGACGGGGCCGTGCTCGGCGGGGACCGAGAACAGCTCGCCGCGGGCCTCGAAGACCGCGCGCTTGCCGGCCGGCGACACCGACGGCGCGCTCGATGCAGCGACGTCGACCTTGGCGACGCGCGGCTTCAGCGTCGCGCGGTCGGTCACGACCTGGACCTTGCACCTCGCGCGGCTGTCTCCGTCGGCGAGGTCGAGCAGGTACAGCCGCCCGCCGGCCTGGAAGACGATGTCGGAGGGGCCGATCGAGGGGAACGTGACGTCGTAGTCGCGTGAAGTGCGTGACCTGGCGGGCCGCGCCCGACTTCGTGTCGAGCACCCAGAGGTTCTGCCGCTTCTCCGGCGCCGCGGTCCGACATGAAGTAGAGCGTGCCGCCGTGCCACATCGGCTGCGCGTCGTTCGCCGTCGTTCTTCGTGACGTTGCGTCGCGGCGAAGGTCTTCAGATCGAAGAGCCAGATGTCGGGCGCCCAGCCGCCGCGGTAACGCTTCCACGTGCGGAAGTCCTGCGACTGCGGCATGTAGGCGAACTGCTGGCCGTCGGGCGAGAACGCGCCGAACTCGCCGTAGGGCACCGGCAGCTTGGTCGGCCGGCCCCCCGTCGGCCGGCACCAGGTAGAACTGGTTGTAGCGCTGCCGTCCGCTCTCGCGCCCCGAGACGAACAGCACCCGCTTGCCGTCCGGGTGCCAGCCGAGCACGCGGTCCGCCATCGGGTGATGGGTGAGCCGGACCGGGTCGCCGCCGATGCGCCGGCACGACGTAGACGTCGGTGTTGCCGTCGTAGTTGGCGCTGAACGCGATGCGCGAGCCGTCGGGCGAGAATCGCGGGAACTGCTCCTCGCCGCGCGGCGAGACGAGAGGCGCAAGGCGACGCCGCCCTGCTTCGAGACGACCCAGATGTCGCCGGCGTAGACGAAGGCGATGTGCGTGGCCGAGACGGCCGGCTGGCGGAACAGCCGGGCGTCCACCTGCGCGCGGGCGGCGGCCGGCGCAAGCACGAGAACGACCGCCGCGACGATGGAGCGGATGGATGATGGTCTCAACATGGACTCTAAATTCTCCGAAATCCCGGCGACACGCGGTCGGTGACCAGGTTGACGAGCCACGCGGGGGCCAGGCGGGCGCCCAGGACGATTGCCCGGTACACGCGGCCGTTCACGAGGACGCGGTCGCCCCGCATGACGGCCTCGTACCCCTCCCGCGCGACCCGGTCGGCCTGGAGCCACAGGAACGACGGGAGGCGGCTGACCTGCGCCCGCATCCGGTTCACGTCGTGGAACTCGCTGTAGGTGAAGCCCGGGCAGAGCGCGGTGACGTGGACGCCGCGCGGCTTCAATTCGCCGGCGAGCGACTCGGAGAAGCGGATCACGAGCGCCTTCGCCGCACCGTAGAGCGTGTGCCCCGCGGTCGCCGGCACGAGCCCCGCGACCGACCCGACGTTGATGATCCAGCCCTGGCGCCTCTCGGCCATCCCGGGGGCGAACAGGCGGCACAGCTCCACGACCGCGGTCACCATCACCTGGATGAAGGCCTGGTGCGACTCCCACGGCGACGACAGGAACGACCCGGGCAGGCCGTAGCCGGCGTTGTTCACCAGGGCGTCCACCTGCAGACCGGCCCCGGCCACCTCGCGGGCGATGCGGGCGGGGGCGGCCGGGTCGGCGAGATCGGCGGCGATCACGTGAACGGCGCACCCGTGCCTCTCGCGCAACTCGGCGGCGAGCGCCTCGAGGCGGTCGAGGCGTCGGGCCGTGAGGATCAGGTCGAAGCCGTGCGCGGCGAACACACGCGCCAGCTCCGCGCCGATGCCCGACGAGGCGCCGGTCACCAGGGCGGTTCCCTTCACCGCAGCGTCACCACGCCGGCCTTGGCGGCGGACTGGAAGATCGCCTCGATGTCGGCCTGCTGGACGGTGCCGTAGTACCACGGCCCCGCCGAGTCGGCCTCGGCGGCGACGGCCTCGTAGATCTCGCGCACGGTCCGCCTGCCGTCGGCGAAGTTCAGCGCCTCGAACTGCATCAGCGGGTGCAGTGTGCGCGGCCGCTCGATCTTGCGGCGCTTGTCGAGGAACGCCTTCACCGAATCGGTCATCGCGGGGACCATCGCCCCGATCTGGCGCGCCGCGGCCTGGTCGGGCCTGCCGGCGACGACCGACGGCGGGATCGCGCCCGGGGCCTTCGCCTGGCAGAGGCCTCGGACGTAGGCATCGAGCCGCTTCAGCGCGTCCTGCATCGGAGGGCAGCTGCGCGAGGAGTCGCCGCCAGGAACGTCGCGCCCGCCCCGTCCTTCGAGAACACCCGGACCGACTCGAGGGCGCGCCGCTCGCGCCGTGCCGCCTCGCGCACCAGCCACGCCGCACGGTCCCACGCGCGCGCCAGGTCCTGCCGCACGGGCGCCGCCGCCAGGTCCGCCCCGGCGGGCAGCGCCGCCTCCACCATCTCCATCCCCAACCGGGCGTCGCGGCTCATCCGCTCGAGCGCGCGGCCGTACATGTGCGTGGCCAGCAGCGGCACCTGCGCGTCGCCGGCGGTCGCGATGAACCAGGTCATGCCGGCAATCGCCACCGCGTTGCGCTCGAGCTGCGTCGCGTCCACCTGCCACAGGTCGTCGCCGGTCGAGTGGATGAAGTCGTCCGGCCAGTTCGTGAACGTGACGGCCGGGATGCCGACCACCCCCATGTTGAACACCTGCGAATCGGTGTTGTTGTGGAACGGGATGATCCGCGCGTCGTACCGCTCGCGCGTGCCGAGCGGCGCGAGGATCGGGCGCGTGTAGCTGAGGCCGGGGACGGCGAGCCCCTCGGCCGGCAGCCCGGACGGCGGCGCGGCCACCTGGCCCGGGCGCCAGGTACCCGGTGTTCCCCGCCACGATCGCCATCAGGACCGATTCGACGACGTCGCCGAGGAAGCTGGCGCGCGACCAGGGCTCGCGGGTGACGAACTGCACGCGGCTGCCGGCCGACTGCAGGGCGCCGACCATGTCCTGGTTGATGTTCGCGAGGATCTGCCGCCGCTCGTCCGGGTACAGTGGCGAAGAACTGCTCCTCGCCGCCGATCTCGTCGCACCACCAGAAGCGGATGTCGCGGCCCGGCCGCGGCAGCCGTCCCTCGTCGATCGCCTTCTTCAGCGCGCGGCCGATCTCCAGCACGTTCGCCAGCCCGCTCCCGTCGTCGTTCGCCGAGAAGCGCTCCTCCTGGATGTGACCGGTCAGCACGATGTCCTGGTCGTGGATCTCGGTGCCGCGGATGACCGCCTCGACGAACGACTGGAACGGCGGCTCGGTGAAGGTCGACGTCGATCTTCACGCTGACCTTGATCGGCGCCTTCGACGACGGCCAGCTCGCGGCGCAGCCGCTGCCCCTCGCGCGGCGACAGGACGAAGCCGAAGGTCGCCGTGCTTCGCGCCGTCCGGGCTCTCGGCGGGCATCCGCATCCAGGCGAGCTGGTCGGGATAGTCGGTCGCGCGCGCGGTCGAGATCGCCGACCACGCCGAGGGCGCCCCGCTTCCACACCGCCTCGCTCATCGCGACGAAGATGCGGGCCGCGTCGTCAGCACGCACCTTGCCCTCGATCGCCTTTCCGGCGTAGTCCTTCTCCGAGGTCGCCTCGCCGACGTCCACCAGCTCGGCCGACTTGATGTCGGCCGACCGGCTGCCGTCGGCGACCGAGAGCTGCACCTCGGGCGAGTAAGCCAGCCGCCGCTCGAACGGCTGCGACCACGCGCAGCTCGGCGGAGTTGACCTTCCAGGCCACGGCGTCCGACTTGACGTGGATGCGGCGCACGTCCTCGAGGCCGTACTCGCGGGCCTTCGCTCGATGTACTTGGCGACCGCCTCGAACCCTTCCGAGCCGGCGGTCGGGCGATGCCAGTGCGTGAACCAGCGGACATGCTCGTTGCTGATGTCGCCGGACACCTCGTTGACCAGCACGCGGTAGACCGGGTCGGGCAGGAAGGGCGACTGCTGCGCGGAGGCAGACGACACGCCGACCATCGCGAACGCGAGCGCAAGCACCTGAAGACGTCGCATACGGGCTCCGGAATGAACGAGAAACGAACGAGAAGACGGGGCCGATTATACCCGCAGCGGGCCGGTGGCCAGTGGCCAGTGAGTCACGCTACCTGCGGCCGGTTGCCCGCCGGCCGCTACTGCACCAGGTTCAGGAACGTCGTGATGATGATCGCGTTGGTGAAGTCGATGAAGAAGGCCCCGACCAGCGGCACGACCAGGAAGGCGCGGGGCGCCGGCCCGAAGCGCTCGGTGATCGCCTCCATGTTGGCCACCGCGTTCGGCGTCGCCCCCAGGCCGAAGCCGCAGTGCCCGCCGGCCATCACGGCGGCGTCGTAGTCGCGGCCCATCGCCCAGAACGTGACGAGGGCGGCGTACAGCCCCATCATGGTCACCTGCGCGGCCAGGATGACCAGCATCGGGATCGCCAGGTCGAGCAGTTCCCAGAGCCTCAGCGACATCAGCGCCATCGAGAGGAACAGCGACAGCGCCACCGTGCCGACATCGTCCACGACCCGCTGCTCGATCCGGAAGAGCCCGCCCGCGCGCCCCGCGCGCGCCTTTCTCACCGCGCCCACCCCGTCGTCCACGTTGCGCAGGACTGCGGCGACGATCATCGCGCCGATGTAGGCGGGCAGCGTGATGCCGGCCGCGCCCTGGATCCAGGCGCCGAGCGCCGCGCCGGCCCACATCGCGACCAGCGTGATCGTGATGATCTTGAGCAGCGTGTACGCAGTGGCCGCCTCCCCCGCCGGCTCCACGTCGATCTCCTGGTCGAGCGACTGGTACTCGGCAACCACCGCGGGGACGGCCGCGTCCTGGCCGGCCGGCGTGCCCGGCGCGAGGCCGCGCCGGTTGATCAGCCAGGTGGCGATGGGGCCGCCGATGAGGCCGCCGCTGACCAGGCCGAACGTCGCCGCCGCCATCGCGAGCGTGACCGCGCCCGGGAAGGCGTACTGGTCCTCCATCAGCTTGCCGAAGGCCGCGCCGGTGCCGTGGCCGCCGGTCATGGTGATCGAGCCGGCGATGAGGCCGAGGAACGGGTGGACGCCCAGCAGCTTCGCGAGCCCGACGCCGACCGCGTCCTGGAAGACGGCCAGCAACGACGCCAGCAGCCAGAACAGCAGCACCTGCGGCCCGCCGATGCGCAGCAGGCCCAGGCTGGCGCCGAGGCCGATCGTCGTGAAGAACGCGATCATCAGCGGCGCCTGGAGGGTGGTATCGAACTCGAAGGCGAGCACGCCGGCCAGCCGGAGTCCCAGGGCGACCGCGGCGAAAAGGAATCCGCCGACCACGGGGGCGGGGATGTTGTAGCGGTCGAGCACGGCGACGCGCCGCCGGATGCCGTAGCCCGCGAAGAGGACGACGGCCGCCAGGGCCAGCGTCTGGATCATGTCGAGCTTGAAGGTGATCGGGCCCATCGCGTCGGTTCCCCGGAGGACCCCGCCATCATATCTCGACCGACCAGCCGAAGCTGCCGAGAGCAGGCCTGAAGCCTGCTCCACGGTGTGTTACGCTGGGCGTTCAGTCTCCGATCGATGCACATCCCCGACGGCTACCTCAGCCCCGTGACCAGCGCCGTGCTCTACGCCGGCGCCGCGCCGTTCTGGTACGCCGCGCTGCGCCGCGTGCGGGCCGCACTCCACACGCGGCTCGTACCGCTGATCTCGCTGTTCGCGGCGTTCTCGTTCGTCGTGATGATGTTCAACATCCCGCTGCCGGGCGGCACGACGGGGCATGCGACCGGCGTGGCGCTGGCCGCGGTGGTCGTGGGGCCGTGGGCCTCGGTGCTGGCCATCTCGGTGGCGCTGGCCATCCAGGCGTTCTTCTTCGCGGACGGCGGCATCACGACGCTCGGCGCCAACTGCTTCAACATGGCGGTGGCTGGCTCGCTGAGCGCCTGGGCGGTCTACCGCACCGTGGCGGCGGGGGCGACCCTCGCGTCGCCGCGCCGGGCGCTGGCCGCCGGGGTGGCGGGCTATGTCTCCGTGAACCTGGCCGCCCTGCTCACGGCCATCGAGTTCGGCCTGCAGCCGATGTTCTTCGTCGATGCGTCGGGTGCCCCGCTCTACGCGCCGTACCCCCTGGGGATCGCGGTCCCCGCGATGATGCTCGGCCACCTGACCGTGGCGGGGCTGGCCGAGTTCGCCGTGACGATTGGGGTCGTCGCCTTCCTGCAGCGGTCGGACGCCACGCTGCTGGCTGCAGCCGCCGGCCTGGCCCCTGCGGGAGCGGCCGGGGGCGGGACACCGCGGCGAAGCCTGCGCCCGCTGTGGGCCGGGCTCGGTGTCCTGATGGTGCTGGCGCCGCTCGGCATCCTTGCGGCGGGCACGGCCTGGGGCGAGTGGGCGGCGGAGGACTTCAGCGACCCGGCCATCCGGCAGGAGATCGCCGACGCGTCGCTGGGCGCGGCGCCGCCGGCCGACGCGCCGTCAGGCCTCGAGCACCTGTCGGCCGTCTGGACCGCGCCGTGGCCGGACTACGCGCCACCGTTCGTCCGAAGCGCCAGCTTCGGGTACGTCCTGTCGGCGGTCCTCGGCGTGGGGCTGGTAATCCTCGTGTTCCTGCTCTTCGACCGCCTCGCGGGCCTCGGACGGCGCGAGGGGCGGGCGTCGGGGTGAGGGGGCGTGAGGACGCGCCGGCGCGGCTACGTCGAACGCACCGTTGACGCGCTGCTCGAGGTCATGGACCGCGCGGCCGAGGCCGAGCGGCGGGCCGCGGGCGCGGGCCTGCTGCAGCGGCTCGACCCGCGCGTGAAGGTCGCCGGCGTGCTGGCGCTCGTCGCGGCCGTGGCGCTGGCACGCAACCTGGCCACGGTGGCCGCGCTCCTCGCGCTGTCGCTCGCCGGCACGGCCGTCTCGCGGCTGCCCCTCCGCCTGCTGGTCACACGCCTCTGGCTCGGCACCCTGGCGCTCACCGGGATCATCGCCCTCCCGGCCTTGTTCACGACGCCCGGCGACGCGTGGTTCACCCTGCCCGGCGCTGGGTGGACGGCCACGGTCCAGGGCGCCACCAGCGCGGCCTACCTGATCCTGCGCGTGCTGGCGGCGGCCACGCTCGGGTTCCTGCTCGTCTTCACGACGCCGTGGACCCACGTGCTGAAGGCGCTGCGGATCTTCCGCGTGCCGGCGGTGGCCGTGGTGGTGCTCGGCATGACGTGGCGCTACATCCTGCTGCTGCTGCAATCGGCGCACCGCGTGTTCGAGGCGCGCCGCAGCCGCGCGGTGGGGCCCCTGAATGGCCGCGAACGGCGGCGGGTCACCGCGGCGGCTGCGGGAGTGCTGCTCGATTGGTCGATGCGCCTCAGCCAGGACGTCTTCCTCGCCATGCAGTCGCGCGGCTTCCGCGGCGAGGTGCGCGTCGCCGACGAGTTCAGGATGCAGCGCCGCGACTGGGCCGCGCTCGGCGCGTTCGTGGTGTTAGCGACGTTCTTCGTGTGGGCGGGACGGTGACCCGGTCACGCGGCATCCGTCACCACGTTCAACGCCGACGCGGAGACGCAGAGGCTCGACCATGACGATCTTCGAGTTGAGCGACGTGACCTGCCGGTACCAGGATGTGACCGCCCTCGACGGTCTGTCGCTGTCGATTGCCGAAGGGAGCCGCCTGGCGCTCGTCGGGGCGAACGGCTCCGGGAAATCCACGCTGCTTCGGCTGCTCGACGGCCTGACCTTCCCCGACGCCGGCACCGTCCGCTACCGCGGCACGCCGCTGACCGAGGCGGCGTTCGCGTCGGACGCCGTTGCTTACGCGTTCAGGCGCCAGGTCGGCCTCGTCTTCCAGGACGCCGACGCACAGTTGTTCAACCCGACGGTGTTCGACGAGGTGGCCTTCGGGCCCCTGCAGCTGGGGTGGGACCGGGCGACGCTGCATGCACGCGTAGGCGAGGCCATGGAGCGGCTGCGCGTGGGCCACCTGCGCGACCGGGTACCGCAGCGCCTGTCTACCGGCGAGAAGAAGCGCGTGGCGCTGGCGAGCGTGCTCGTCCTCGACCCCGACGTCCTGCTGCTCGACGAACCGGCGGCGGGCCTCGACCCGCGCAGCGGAAGCGAGATGATCGATTTGCTCGTCGGCTGGGCTGGAGGCGCGAAGACGGTGGTGACGGCGACGCACGACCTGGGCGCCCTCGAAGACATCGCCGACCGGTGCTGCGTGCTCCAGGAGGGCCGCCTGGTTGCCGATGACGCCCCGGCCGCCATCCTCGCCGACCTGCCGCTGCTGCATCGAGCGAACCTGGTGCACGCCCACCGCCATCACCACGTCGGCACCAGGCACTCGCACCCGCACATCCACGGGCACCGCCACGAGTAGACGGGAAGTGGCTCCTGAATCCTGTCAGTGCGCCGGGCCGAGCAGGACCGCGTTCAGAAAGAGCAGCTCGGTGCTCTCCGCGAAGGCACGGTAGTTCGGGTCTTCCGCGAAGGCGATCACGTGGCCGCGGCCAAGCGGCTGGTGCAGCAGGAACGCCTTCTGGGGCATCTGCTCCTTCGGATTCTCCCACGCAAAGCCTGCGGCCAGCAGGCGATCCTTCGGCGCGTAGACGCCGACGTTGCGCCCCTTGTCGAGCTTGATTGGCGTGAAGACGCGGCGCCCCTCGACCACGGCCTGGATCTCCGCGTCGAGTCCCGCGGTCAGCCAGTGCTCGGGGTCGAGCGACACGCGCAGGATGGCACCGGGCACGGCGTCGGGCGGCTCGCGCTCCGGCTGGATCGCCTGCTCGAGGTCGAATGGCGCCTTCGGCTCGGCCGCCGCGTCCAGCTTCTTCTTCTTCTCCTCTTCAGACGGCTCGACGTCGGGCTTCCCTCCCCGCAGCTCGGTCGTCGTCTCGAGGAGGCCGACCTTCGCGCGCGTGGCCCATCGCGACGCCTCGCCCAGCGTGATCAAGGTGCCACCCAGCTGCGCCCACTCCTTCAGGCGCCGGGCGCCGTCCTCGCCCAGCACCTGCGTGTAGTCGCCGGCGGGCAGGACGATCACGTCGTAGCGCGTCAGGTCGGCGCTTCGCAGCGTGGGGGTGCGAATGGCGGTCGCGGGCTGGCCGAAGCGCCGCTCCAGGATGTAGCGGGCCCACCCGGCCGACGCGCTCGAGGCCGGCACGTCCCAGGCGAGCGCCACGCGCGGCGCCTTGAGCGCCACCACCCGGTCGCTCCCCAGCGAGATCCCTTCCTCGACCCAGCTCGTCTCGAGGGGCACGGCCTCGGCCCGGTGCCGCGCGACGATGGGGCCGAGCCGCGATGCCAGGTCGGCGCCGTTCTCGGAGGCGCGGACGATCGCGGTGCCCACGGGATAGCGGCGTCCCGCCTGGGTGAAGGCGTCACCGGCGGCGCGAATGCGGATGCCCGCCTGCAGCGCCTCGGCGACAACGGCCGCCGCCCCGCTGCCCCAGGGCAGCAGGTAGCCGACCTTCGCCGCGGGCAGCGAGCCGCCGGCCGCGGGCGCTTGCGGCGTGACGATCGACGCCTTCACGCCGGACGGCTGCGCCACCGTCACCACCTCGAGGTCGAACAGCAGCGGCAGGCTCCAGGCGGTCATGTCGTAGATCTGATCGCCGAGCCGCTTCTGCCGCCTCCGCTCCTGTTCCTTCAGGAACTTCTCGTCCATCTGGATGGTGGGCTCGATCACGTTGCGCAGCAGCCGCGACGAGGGCTGCGCGAGCGAGATCACGAGCGTCCCGACCGGCAGGGTGCGCGTCCCGCTCTTCACCGGCTCCTCGGCCCGCCTGACCTCGATGCCGTGCAGGACCAGCAGGTCGGCCAACCGATCGTGGCGCGCGCGGTCGGCCCCGGGGGGGATCGAGGTACTCGCGCACCGGCCCCCGCTCCCCTTCCTGCACGGCGCTTCGCCGATACTCGAGGAAGTCGCGCAGGATCGGCTCGCGGTGGCGCGCCGCCGTCTCGGCGCTGGTGATGGCCGCGGTGAAGTGCTGCACGATCCCCTGACGGTAGCTCAAGACCGTGTCGTCCTTGCGGCGGAACAGCAGCCCCGCTGGCGAGGCCTGCTCGAAGGTCATGCCGATGGCGCCCTGGAAGATGGGCCACGACTCGCCGTACCCGGGGTAGAACGAGTCGAACACCTCGCGCACGAAGTACGCGAAGCCCCGCTCGTCGAAGCGGCGCGCGTTCTCGCGCCCGAGGACGGTCAGCCACTCGAACTGTTTCGCGGTGATGTACGGGTTGGCCGGCTCGGCCGGCGGCGCGAAGTAATAGGTCGAGTCGCCCCCCATCTCGTGCAGGTCGGCCACCACGTGGGGGAACCACTCGAGGGCGAAGGCCACGCGGCCGCGCGTCTCGGGCTGCGAGAGCGCCAGCCAGTCGCGGTTCATGTCGAACAGGTAGTGGTTCGACCGTCCGCCGGGCCACGGCTCGTCGTGCTCGGCCGCCCAGGGGTCGGGGTCGGGGCGCGCCGCCGCGGCCTGCAGGTTGAGAGACATGAAGCGCGCGCGACCGTCCGGGTTCTGGAGCGGATCGATCAGCACGATCGACTCGCGGACGATCGTGTCAACGGAATCGCTGCCGCGCGCCGCGAGCAGGTGGTACGCCTCGGCGAGCGCCGCGTCCGACGAGGTGATCTCGTCGCCGTGCACCGAGTGCAGCAGCCACGTGACGACCGGCAGTTCCCTGACCAGCCGCTCGGCGTCGGCCGCGGACATCTGCCGCGGGTCGGCCAGCCGGCGCAGGTCGGCCTTGACCTGGTCGAGGCGCGCGAGGCGCTCGGCTGAACCGACGATCAGCACGTGCAGGGGGCGCCCCTCCCAGCTCCGGGCGTACTCGACGAGCCTCGAGCGCGCGGGGTCGGCCGCGTGGAGCGCCTGCAAGTAGGCCGCGATCTGATCGGGCGACGAGATGCGCTCGCCCACGTCGTGCCCGACGACCTGCTGCAGCGTGGGCACCTTCGGGTCATAGCGCGTGCCGGGGGCCAGCTCGGGCTGCGCGGGGGCGGCGATTGCCTGGATGACGAAGAACAGGGCGGCGAGGGACGGTGCGAGCATGGTCGGATTCTAGTCGGGCGGGGCGGGGGAACGGAAGGGCCACGCCCGGTGCCTGCCGGTACTGTGCCAAGATGGAGGGAATTCCCGCCGGAAACGTTGACGGTGGCAGGGCCACCAAGGGAGCATTGCCATGCCCACTCGGAAATCGGCCTCCGGCCACGATCTCACCCCCCTCGACGGCGAAACGATCCACCGTCTGGCCGAGCGGCTGTCGCCGGAGGAGCGGCGGGTTCTGCTGCACCAGGGGACCGAGGCGCCTTTCTGCGGCAACCTCCTCGACAACAAGCGCAGCGGCGCCTACCTGTGCCGCCTGTGCGGCCTTCCGCTGTTCCGTTCGACGTCGAAGTTCGACTCGGGCACGGGCTGGCCGAGCTTCTACGAACCCTTCGACCCCGAGCACGTCGTCGAGCTGGTGGACCGCAGCCACGGCATGATGCGCGCCGAGCTGCGCTGCGCGCGCTGCGACGGTCATCTCGGCCACGTCTTCCCCGACGGTCCGCGTCCGACGGGACATCGCTACTGCATCAACTCGGCGTCGGTCGAGTTCTCGGAGGTCGAGCCAAACCCGGACTGAGAAGCGTACCGCTTCAACGCTACCGGACAAGCTTGCGGAACTTCAGCCGGTGCGGCCGTTCCGCTTCCGTGCCGAGGCGCCGGTGCCGGTCGGCCTCGTAGTCCTGGTAGTTCCCCTGGAACCAGACGACCTGGCTGTCCCCCTCGAACGCGAGGATGTGCGTCGCGATCCGGTCGAGGAACCAGCGGTCGTGGCTGATGACCACGGCGCAGCCGGCGAACTCGACCAGCGCGTCCTCGAGCGACCGCAGCGTGTCCACGTCGAGGTCGTTGGTCGGCTCGTCGAGCAGGAGGAGGTTGCACCCGCCGCGCAGCAGCGTGGCCAGGTGCACGCGGTTGCGCTCGCCCCCCGAGAGCGTCCCGACCTTCCGCTGCTGGTCTCGTCCCTTGAAGTTGAACCACGAGGCGTACGCCCGCGACGGCACGGCCCGCTTGCCGATGACGATCTCGTCGAGGCCACCCGAGATCTCGTCCCACACGGTCTTGTCGGGGGCGAGCGCGTCGCGGCTCTGATCGACGTAGCCGATCCGCACCGTCTCGCCAACTCGCAGCGTGCCCGCGTCGGGCGGCTCCTGTCCCGTGACCATGCGGAACAGCGTCGTCTTGCCGGCGCCGTTCGGGCCGATCACGCCGACGATGCCGCCGCGGGGGAGCGAGAAGCTGAGGCCGTCGACGAGCAGCCGATCTCCGTACCCCTTGCGCAAGTCGGACGCCTCGACGACGACGTCGCCCAGGCGCGGCCCGGGGGCGATGTAGATCTCGCCGCGCTCGATGCGGGCGGCGGCGTCCTGCGCGAGCAGCGCCTCGTAGGCGTTCAGGCGCGCCTTGCCCTTGGCTTGTCGGGCGCGCGGCGACATGCGGATCCATTCCAGCTCGCGGGCCAGCGTACGCTGCCGCCGCGCCTCGTGTTTCTCCTCGCGCTCCAGTCGCTGCTCCTTCTGCTCGAGCCACGACGAGTAGTTCCCCTGCCACGGGATCCCGTGCCCGCGATCGAGCTCGAGGATCCAGCCGGCGACGTTGTCGAGGAAGTAGCGGTCGTGCGTGACCGCGACCACGGTGCCGGGGTAGTCGTGGAGGAAGCGCTCGAGCCACGCCACCGACTCGGCATCGAGGTGGTTGGTCGGCTCGTCGAGCAGCAGCAGGTCGGGCGAGCGGAGCAGCAGCCGGCACAGCGCCACGCGGCGGCGCTCGCCCCCTGAGAGGCTGCGCACGTCGGCATCCTGCGGCGGCACCCTGAGCGCCTCCATCGCCAGCTCGAGGCGCGAGTCGAGGTCCCAGGCGCCGGCCGCCTCGATCCGGTCCTGGAGCCGCCCCTGCGCGGCGAGCGTGGCGTCCATCTCCTCGGGCGACAGGTCGCCGGCGAGTCGTTCGCTCAGGCGGTCGAACTCGGCGAGCAGCGCGCGGCTCTCCGCGACCCCGTCCTCGATGTTTCCCAGTACCGTCTTCGATGGGTCGAGCTCGGGCTCCTGCGGCAGGAAGCCGACGGAGACCCCGTCGGCCGCGAACGCCTCGCCGGCGAAATCGCGATCGAGGCCGGCCATGATCCGCAACAGCGTGCTCTTGCCGGAGCCATTCGCGCCGAGCACGCCGATCTTGGCGCCCGGGAGGAACGCGAGCCAGATGTCTTCGAGGACCTTGCGATCGGGGGGATGGACCTTCGTCAGGCCCTTCATCGTGAAGATGTACTGGTAAGACGCCATCCCGGCAGTATAGTCCGGGCCGCTCACGCGCGGCCCGAACGGAGAACGTCGAACGGAGACCGTCCCTTACTTGATTCCCTTTGCCCTGGCGATCTCCCGCATCCGCTGCAGGTGCGACTGGATGCGGTCCAGCTTCTCGCGGTCGATCGTCACGACGCCCGGCACACGGCCCGTCGTGCCGGTGGTGCCCGGGATGCCGCCGGCGGCGCCGGAGGTGCCGCTGCCGGAAGTGCCGGCGCCGCTGCCGGTTCCGGTCAACGCCGCCTGGACGATGTCGTCGATCGCGTCGATGTGCTGTTCCAGCGTCTCACCCGCGGAAGCAGAAGTGGACTGGGGATCGGGTGAGGTACTGGAGGTACTGGAGGTACTGGAGGTGCCGGTGCCGCTGGTGCCGGTCGTGCTCGTGTCGGACGCGGCCGCGGTGCCGGCGATGCCGCCGGGCACGTCCGGCGCGCCCGCCTCACGGCCGAACGCCATTAGTTTCTGTCGGAACTCGACGAGCTTGTCGCGGAGCGCCGGCGGCACCTGCTCGCCGGCCGTCCCGGTGCCCGCGGAGCCGCCGGTCCCGGCCGCGCTGCCGCTGGTCCCGGCCGCGCTGTCGCTGACCGGACCGAGCACGTTGTGCAGGTTCTGCATCACCATCTTGTACTGCTCGTACCAACTCGACTCGGCTGTCAGCAGGGCGTTGAAGCTGTTGATCGCCTGCGAGACGTCGTTACGCGCCTGCCCCTGCAGCTGCGCCGCCTCGGGCATCTTCGCCAGCTCGGCGAGCGTCTCGCGCGCCTCGAGCAGTCGCGCTCGCGCCGCGGCCCCCTGCTGCCCCTGCGGTTCCTGCGGTTCCTGCGACGTGCTCGACTGCGTGCTTCCCGCGCTGGTTGGCGGTTCCGACTGCGCGTACACGGCGCCGGCGGCGAATGCGCCCAGCGCGCCGGCGACGACGAGTGTGGTCAAGCCTCGAAACATGTATCCCTCCCCGCTGATGGGTCCCGGTGCTTGCGGGAAGGGACTGCAATGGGGGTACCAGGCGGCGCCGGCGGCTGACCACCGGCGGCTTGCGGCGCGAGGGGAGGGAGGTACAAACGAAGAGGGCGCGGGAGCACCCGCGCCCTCTTCGTTGTGTGCGTCCGAGCCGGCGCTACCGGAAGATGTACCGGAGCCCGCCCCAGAACTGGTAGTTGCTCTCGATGTCGTCCAGCTGATCGAGGAACAGGCGGCCCTGCGCGACGAGGTGCAATTCGCTCTCGTTGGCGCCGCTCCCCTTCCACAACTGGGCGCCGCCCTGCAGCAGCCAGACCGGGGCGACGGTGTCGCTGTGCGTGAAGTCCCACACGCCGATGCCGGTCCCGATGAACCCCTTCCGGTCGAACCAGCGGTTCAACTCGACCTCGGCGAACAGGCTCGTGTTGTCGGTCTCGTCGAAGTTGACCGCCACGCCGACGCCCGGCGCAACACGCCAGCCCGGGGCGATGCGGATGTCCGGCCCCGCCTTGATGCCGAGCAGCGGCGCGCACACGCCACGGTCGCCGACGAGCGCCCCGGCGACCGGCGCCGCCAGCGCGACCTCGCGCACCCGGCGCTCCTTGCCGAACAGGCCGTCCACGAAGAAATCGACCTTGTCGCGGCGGTCGGCCGCGATCCGCGCGGCTTCGGCCTCGGCGGCCTTCCGCGCCTCCTCGGCCTTGCGGGCTTCCTCGGCGAGGCGAGCCTCTTCAGCGCGCCGCGCCTCCTCGGCCTTGCGGGCCTCCTCGGCCTTGCGGGCCTCTTCCGCCTTGCGGGCCTCGTCGGCCTTGCGGGCGGCCTCGGCCTCGGCGGCCTTGCGCGCCTCGTCAGCCTTGCGCGCCTCCTCGGCCAGCGCCTTTGGGCTGCGCTCGCTCGACTTCAGCGCCAGGTTGCCGCACGCCTTCGGCAGCACGAAGTGATACAGCGTTTCGCCATCGTCGATGTCGAACTGCCAGGCGGGGAACGGGCGCCGGCCACCCCACCGCACGTTCTGGATGATGTTGGGCTTGCCGCGGACCTGCATGCCCATCCAGGCCATCGTCTCGCCGATCTGGAACGGCTGGTCGCGCAACTGGCTGGCGTCGCCCGCGGCCATGATGCCGATCGCCTGGTCGGCGGCCGCCTTGCTGACGCCGGCCTGCTCGAGCACGCTGGCGACGCGGGCCCGCGTGCGCGGCCGCGACATGTCGCGCTTGAGCTGCCGCTCGTTGAAGATCTGGCCGATCAGCGCCCGGCTACCGCCGAGCCGCGTCGCGGTGCGGTACCCGTCGCCGGTAGCGGCCTGCGCCGACTGCCCGGTCGTCCCGGTCGACGGAGGAGCCGACTGGGCAAAGGAGATCTCACCGCTCAGGACGAGGGTGAGGGCGACGAGCCCCGTCACCTGGAGCAGACGCGAGAAGCTGTAGGGTTTCATGATCACTCCGTTCAGGTGGAGAGAAACCATCCCAGCCATAATACTACGGGGTCGGGCCCAACATGGCGACATTCTGCGCAACGGCCCCGCCCCGGCCGCGCCGAACCCTGACCCCCAACCTACCGACAAGCGGTCGCGAGCCGCCCTGAAAGGTCGGCCTCAGCCGCGATGAAGCCAAAACCGTTCCAGTGGGGTTCGTCGGCGACGATCGCGCGGACCAGCCGGCACGCGTCGGGCAGCCGTTTCTCCGCCACGTAGTAGCTGGCGAGGCCGTAGGCCGTGGTCACGAAGGTGCTGTCCTCCAGCGTCTTCGGCCCCAGCACGTCGTCCTCGGTCCGCAGGCCCCGGTAGAAGAGCAGCGCCTGGTAGTACGCCGCGTTCTCCTTCACCGCCAGTCCCTCGCCGACGGTGGACAACAACTGCGCGGCCGGCGCACGCCGCCCGGCACGACGCAGCGCGCGATAGCGCCAGTCGATGATGGCCACGCGATCGTCGTCGCTGCGGGCGATCGCCGCGCACGAGCGCCAGCCCTCGGGGAGCGGGCCCGCGTCGGAGGAGGCCAGGCAGCGACCGTACTCGTCGGCCGCCCTGGCGAAGTCGCCGAGGAGGAAGTAGGCCAGGGCGAGATGGTATGCGACATCGAAGCTCGCAGGCGCGAGGGTCCTCGCCTTCTCGAGGTCGCGCGCGGCCTCGGCGAAGCGGCGCGTCGAGATGTAGCGATGGCCGCGGAACCGGTACGCCCGCACGTCGCCCGGGGCGGCGGCGATGGCCTTCGTGTAGAGCGGGATGGAACCGGAGAACTGCAGCGCCGCGTCCCGCGCGCGGGCGGCGGCCAGCAGGAGGTCGGGGTCGCCCGGGCTCACGGCGAGCGCGGCGTCGGCCTTCGCGATGGCGCCGTCGGCATCCGGCTTCGCGTAGAAGCGCCGGCCAAAGGGCGAGGTGACCTCCGGCTCGGCAGCGACCTGCTGCACGGACGGGGCCGGCGGGGGGGGCTGCTGGCCGGTGGGAGCCGCCGCGCCGAGGCCGAGGGCGAGGGCGGCGGGGAGCGCGAGGACGGCTGCCCGCATCGTGATCCTCCGCGGAAGGTCGAGCGGCACGAAGTATACCCCCGGACCGGGCGGCGATCCGTGCGATACTCCGGGAGAATCGCGTCGACCCCTGGGGAGTGGATTGATGCAGCCTGGAAACGGGCCAGAGGCCCGTGTTTACCTTCCCGACACCAACGTCCTCGTCAACGATCCGGATTCGCTCTTCAAGCTCGGCCGCGGCAACGTCGTCGTGATCCCCTACCCCGTCGTGCGCGAGCTGGATCACCTGAAGGATGCGCTGAACGGCACCGGCGCCGCCGCGCGGCGGGTCGTGCACCTGCTCGACGACTACCAGTCCGGGCGCGAGCCGTCGCGGCCTGGTCGACGGGATCCCGCTGCCCGAGTCGGGGCTGCTCATCTTCGACGACAACATCCTCAGCCGCGACGACGCCTGGGACGGCTTCGACCCCGCAACAACGACGACCGGATCATCCTGCTCGCGCGGAAGTGGAAGCGGCTGCGGCCGCGGCGCCCGCGTCAGCGTCGTCACGCGCGACGTGGCGATGCGCGTGAAGGCGCGGCCCCTCGGCGTGCTGGCCGAGGACTACCGCGACGACAAGAAGATCTCGTCGCTCGACCAGCTCTACTCCGGCGCCGCGACGATCGACATCCCCGAGCAGTGCCACTCGCTGCTCACCGATCTGCACCGCGAGAACCGGCTCGAGGCGGCGCGCGTCCTCGACGCGTCGCCGAGACGGCGCCGCTGCTGCCCAACCAGTGCTGCACGCTGCGGACGGTGGAGACCGGCAAGCTGGCGCACGCCATCTACAAGGTCGGCAACACGCCGTTCTTCCGCCTGGTCCGCAAGCACGACGGCCGAGCGCGGGCATCACGCCGGTCAACGTCGAGCAGGCGTTCGCGCACGCGCTCCTCTCCGACCCCGACATCGCGCTCGTCACGCTCGCGGGCAGCGCCGGGTCGGGCAAGACGCTGATGGCGCTGCTCGCGGCGTACCAGCAGCTGCGCGAGGGCTACGCGAAGCTGATCATCTACCGGCCGAACATCGAGATCGGCCAGTCGCTCGGCTTCCTGCCCGGGCACGCTCGACGAGAAGTTCGCGCCGTGGACGCGACCGGTCATCGACAACCTCGAGCTGATCCTGCGCGGGCTCTCGACGCGGGGCGGCGTGGCTCGCTGGAGGAAGTCGGGCGGGCCGGCGCAAGGGGCGGAAGGAGGAACCGGCGCGCGCACGGTGGCCGACCTGAAGGAACTGGTCGGAGCGCGAGATCGTCGAGATCGCGCCGATCGCCTACCTGCGCGGCCGCAGCATCCACGACGCGTTCATCGTCGCCGACGAGGCGCAGAACATGAACCACCACGAGGTGAAGACGCTGCTGACGCGCAGCGGCCAGGGCACCAAGGTGGTCTTCACCGGCGACCCCGACCAGGTGGACGTCCCGGACTCGAGCGCCGTCACCAACGGCCTCATCCAGCTCGTCGAGCGCTTCAAGGGCCAGGAAGAGTTCGGCCACCTGACGATGACGACGACCGTCCGTTCGCGCCTGGCGGCGCTCGCGGCGACGCTGCTGTAGTAGGCCGCCTACCTCACGTATCCCAGGCTCCTGAGGCGATCCAGCATCTCCTGGTCGAGCGGGGCGCTGCCGGGCGGCCGTGGCGGGAGGGTGCGCCGGCCGTAGGTGTCGACGTGGCGTGCGGGATGGGACTCGACGAAGGGGGCTTCGAAGAGCGCCGTGACCGGGCGGCCGCGCAGCTCGCGGCTGATCGGCACGCCGAGCGCGTAGAGAAGGGTTGGCAGCACGTCGGCGCGTTCTCCCTCCACGGCGACCCGGTCGTCCCCGGCCGGCGGTCCACCTGACAGCACGAGCAGCGCCGGCCTCGGGTCGCGCGACGAGGCCGATCCTCCATCCCTGCCGACGGGCGATCGGCCCGGGTCGGTCAGCAGCGCCGTCACTCGGCCCGCTCGAACGAGCGGCCTCAACACGCCGTCCAGGAAGACGTAGTACCGCTCCACCGCCTCCACGCGCGCGGCGAGTGCGGACGGCGGCAGGCTGCTGCCGCCGCGGACGAGCAGCTCGTACTGCGCGATGTCGAGGCCCGGCAGGTAGACCGCCTCGAGGTCGCGCGGCTCGCCTGAGAACAGCGACGCGAGCGCGGCCGGCAAGGCATCCTGGAGCGCGGCGCGCCGCAGGGTCGCGGCCGGCTCGCCCTCTCCCGGGAAGGCATCGGTCACACGCCGCGCCGCTTCCTCGCGCAGTCGGGGCCATGCCTCTGCCAGCCGCGGATACAGCGCGGGCGGTGCCACCTCGGCGTCCAGCGCCCCGCCGCGTTCCAGGCGGAGAATCGCGCGATCGGTGAGGACGGCTCCCGGCCCGTCGGCAGGCCACGTGGCCCACCAGTTGACCACCAGCGACGAGAGGCCCGCCGCCGCGGCCACCTCCCAGAACGTCTTCACGCGGCGCTCCATCCCGGTGGTGAGTGCCGGTCGCGTCAGCCGCAGCAGGTCGGTGGCGGCTCCGATCGCTCCGCCCAACCCCGAACCGCGCAGCGCCGCCCGTCCCCCGATCCCGCTGACCCGCCGCGCCTCGATCCCGCCGACGCCGTGCACCTCGGGTGGCATGCCCGTCGCGAGCGACGTCCACGTCCGGGCCGGATCCGGGGCGTCGGAGGCAGGCAGGCTGAGCCGCGGACCGTCGAGCAGCGCGCCAATCGCCGGGAGCCGACCCTGGGCCTCGAGCCGATCGACGAGCCCGAGGTCCACGCCATCGAGGGCAATGACGGTCAGCCTGGCGCCCGTGGGATGGACCGCGAGGGGTTCGCTCGCTCGCGCCGACGCGGCCGGCTCGCCGCGCGTTGTCGCCCAGAGCAGCATCGCCGCGCCGATGAAGGCGGCCACGCCCAGCGCGGCGCGCGTCACCCACCGCCGACGGAACGGAACGAGCCGCGCCGAGGACCCCTCGCTGCCCCGAGCGATCAGTGCCAGCGTCGTCACGCGCGCGGCGTGCCCGAGCAGGACGCTGACGCAGGCCGCCCACCCCAGCACGACGACGGTCCGGCCGCCGGCGAGCCGGATGCTGCCGGCGGGGTTCACGGCGCGCCACCAGAGCACGAGGTAGCACGAGGCAGCCGGCGCCGACCAGCAGACCCGCCGCGCGGCCGAAGAGCCTCGCCCGCGCCCGCACCCGTTCGCCGCGCCCGCGCGCCGCGACGCTGCCGAGCAGCACGCTGACCACGAAGGCGAACAGGGCGACGGCGGCGCCGAACAGCACCGACAGGTAGAGCGTGAGAACGACGGCGTCCCGGACGCCGGTCACCAGGCCGGGCAGGCGCGCCGCCAGCGCGATGGCCGCGGAGGGGCCGAGCAGCAGCGCCGCGAGCACGCCGATCCGCGCGCTGGCGCGCGAGGCGACGGCCGCCAGGCCGCGGCCGCCGCTGGCAGCCCCGAGCACGAAGCGGTCCACGCCGGCGTCGAGGTACCCCAGCTCGCGGAGACGGGCGCGCAGGTCGTCGACGTTGGCCACGGGGTCATCGGTACTGCGGCTTGCGGCCGGCGGCTAGCGGCTTGCGGCCGTGTCAGCCCCGGCGGGCGACCACGAAGTCCGCCAGCTGGCGCAGGCGCACGGCTCGGTCGCCGAACGGGGCGAGGGCCGTCACCGCGGTGTCGCAGAGTTCGCGGGCGAGTTGCCGGGCCCCCTCGATGCCGCTGAACGAGACGAAGGTCGTCTTCCGGGCGTCGGCCAGCCTGGGCTTCCCGGTTTCGGCGGGGTCGCCCTCGACGTCCAGAAGGTCGTCCACGATCTGGAAGGCCAGCCCGAGGTTCTTGGCGTAGGCGGAGAGCGCGGCGGCCTGGTCGGGGCGCCCACCGGCGGTGACGGCGCCGGCGACGGCGGCCGCCACGAACAGCGCGCCCGTCTTCCAGCGGTGGATCCGCTCGAGCGTCTCGAAGGAGATCGATCCGGTTTCCGCCTGCAGGTCCTCCACCTCGCCCGCGATCAGCCCCTCCGACCCGACCGCGCCCGCCAGCAGCGCCGTCAGGCGCTGCGCCGCCGGCGCGTCGTACGACCGAGCGATGGTCTCGAAGGCCAGGTTGAAGAGGTTGAACGCGGCCATCAGCGCGGTCGCCTCGCCGTGGGCGACGTGGTTGGCGGGACGGCCGCGACGCAGCGCCGCGTTGTCGAGCGCCGGCAGGTCGTCGAGGATCAGCGACGACGCGTGCACCAGCTCGATCGCCGCCGCGGCGGGCAGCGCCTCGGTCTCTCCGCCCCCGCACACCCTCGCCGAGAGCAGCGTGAGCACCGCGCGGACCCGCTTGGAGGGCGCGAACAGGGTGTAGCGCATTGCCCGGTGCAAGACCCGGGGCGCCTGCCGCTCGGGCGGGACGAGGCGGTCCAGCTCGCGGTCGATCCGCCCCAGGTGCTCGGAGATGAACTCGGGGAGCTTCATGCCGTTTTCAGTCCCAATCCGCATCCTGTGGCGGCTAGCGGAACAGCAGGATCGGCAGCAGGCTGGCGGCGGCGAGGGCCGCCAGCGACGCCAGGCCGAGGGTTCCCGTCCGGCGGTCGGCGAACAGGAACGCGTAGATCCCCTTGACCAGGTTGTTGCTCGCGACCGTCACGAGCACCGCGATCGCCGCGACATGCTGGGGGGTCGCGTGCCGGGCCGCCTGCGTCATGCTCATGATGAAAGGGTCGACGTCGGCGACGCCCATCACCGCCCCGAGCACGTAGACGCCGGCGCTGCCGAGGCTCGACACCGCCAGGTCGGTCGCCACGAGCATCACCACGAAGAGCGCGCCGAACAGCAGCGCGGCCCTCAGCTCGAGCGGGTTGCGCGCGACGAACCGGCGGACCGGGGCGCTGGCGCGCGGGTCGGGCAGCGCGGGCCAGCAGCACGCCGCCGACGCTGGCCCCGCCGGCGAGCGTCAGGAACGCCGGCGCCAGCATCGACGCCAGCTCGCCGTTGAAGAGGGCGAGCAGCACGATGAGCCGCAGGAACATCATGCCCGAGGCGACGAGCATCGCGCCGGCGAACAGGTGCGGCCGCTGCTCACCGCCCGCCCGCCTCGCCAGCACCACCGTCATCACCGTCGACGAGTAGGCCCCGCCGAGCAGCGCCCCGAGCACGATCCCGCCCCGCCCGCGCGTGAGCCGCTGGATCACGTAGCTCGCGTAGGACAGCCCGCTGACCGCGACCACCACGAGCCAGGTGCTGAACGGGTTGATTCCGAACGGCCCGAGCGGCTGGTTGGGCAGCGCCGGGAGGATCACCGCGCTCAGCAGCAGGAACTTCGCGAACGTGAGGATCTCGACCGGCTCCGAGCGCCGGGCCATCGACTCCAGCACCACCTTCAGCTCGAGCAGCAGCAGGCTGACCACGCCCAGCGTCGTCGCCACCCAGTAGTGGCCGCCCCGGACGAGGGCGCCGATCAGGTAGGTGACCAGCGCGGACATCTCGGAGGTCGCGCCCGCAAGCGAGGACTGCCCGAGCTTGTGCCGGTAGGCGATCAGCATGAAGGCGGCGACCACGGCAAAGCCGACGGCCACGGGGGCCACTTCCCCGCCGGAGAGCATCGCCGTCGCGTAGCCGATGAGGCCGATCAGGGGGAAGGTGCGGACGCCGCCGAACGAGTAGTCCCCCTCGCCCTTGTGCTCCTCGCGCTCGAGGCCGACGAGGAACGACAGGAAGAGCACGAGCAGGATCTCGGTCCCCTCCCGCGGCATCAGTTGCTGGAGCTGGTCCAACGGGCACCTCGTCGGCGTCAGGTGACGGCTTGCGCCTGGCGGCTTGCGGCGCGAGGCCTGTCCCGCCGCAGCCGCACCGCGGCGAAGGCCGACATGTTAGCGCGATCCGGCCTGCGCCGCGCGACCCTCACGCGGGTGCCGTCGCGCATCCCGCCGCGGACTTGACGGCGGTTCTTCCCGGCGCCACCCCGGTCCGTTGACAGGTCTGTCTACTCTTTGGTATACAGTTGCCATGGCGGCGCTGACCGTGGTGCTGGACCGCAACGCCGGGGAATCGACCTACGAGCAGATCGCGGCCCAGATCCGCGAGGCCGTCGCTACGGGCGTCCTCCCGCCCGGCAGCCTCCTGCCAGGCGTCCGCGTGCTGGCGTCCGACCTCGGCGTCAATTTCAACACGGTCGCGCGCGCCTACCGCGTGCTCGAGGACCAGGGGTTCGTCACGATCCGAGACCGCTCGGGGGCGGAGGTCGCGACGCCGGCGACCCGGGCCTCGCGCCAGGCCCGCGCGGCCCTCGAGCGCGAGCTGTGGGAACTGATGGCGCGGATGCGCCAGGCCGGGTTCTCCGAGCGCGACCTGCGCCAGGCGGCGGAGACCTGCCTCGAGCGCCTGAGGGAGTAGCCGGCGAGGATCCATATGTCCGAGACGACTGTCGTCGCGCTCGTCATCGCCCTCGAGGTGCTGGTCGTCGGCGGCGTGCTGCTGATCCAGCCGTTCGTGATGCGCCGCGGCCTGGTGTTCGGCGTGTACGTGGGCGAGCACGCGGCGGAGGGCGACGAGGCGCGCGCGATCCGGCGAGGCTGGCTGGGCGCCATGGTGGCGACGCTGGCCGTCGGCGGCGCCCTGGGCGGCCTGATGCTGGCGCTGCGGATCGGACCGCCGCCCCTTGCGGTGCTGGTCCCGCCGATCGTCCTCGTCGTCGGCTCCTACGCGGCCTACATCCGCGCGTACCTGCGCGCCCGTCCGCTTGCGGCCGCCGGCGCACCGCGGGCGGCGGCCTCGCTCTCGGTGGAGATGCGCCCGTCGGTGGCGCTGCCGCTGGCCTCGCTCACCATCGCCGTGATCGGCGGCCTCGTCGCGGTGGGCTACGCCTGGATGAACTACGCCGACCTCCCGCCGCAGGTGCCGACGCACTTCGGGCCGTCGGGACGCCCCGATGCCTGGTCGCCGCGCTCGTTCTCGTCGGTCATGGTGCTGCCGCTGACGACGCTCCTGCTCGGCACGGCGATGGCGATCATGGCGTGGCTGATGACGCGCGCGAAGCGGGCCATCCGCTACCCCGACGGCGGCGTCTCGCTGGCGGCGCAGCAGCGGTTTCGTCAGGTGAGCGCCAACTACATGGCGCTGATCGTCATCGTGATGACCGCCATGCTGACGCTGATGTCGATCTACGCGGTCAGGACGGCCCTGGGACTGGCGACCGGCATGCCGCCCGCGCTGATGGCCGTCGTCGCCGTGCTCCTCGTGCTCGCCGTGGGCGGCGGGCTCTACATCGCGCTCCGGTACGGGCAGGGGGGGGCGCGCCTCGAGCGGTCGGCGGCGTCGGCGCCGCTGACCAACGGCCTGGCCGACAACTCGCGCTGGGTGCTCGGCGCCTTCTACATTAACCGCGACGACCCCTCGATCTTCGTGGAGAAGCGATTCGGCATCGGCTACACGATCAACTTCGGCAACCCGAAGGCGGTCGCGCTGCTCGTCGCGTTCCTCGCGATCATCGCGTTCGTCGCGGTGATCGGCACCACGATCCCGCAAACGAGGTGAACTTGAATGGGGCTTGACATGTTTCGACGCTCGACGATCCAGGTCGTGATGCTCGTGGCATTGGTCGCCTGGCCGGCTCTGGCCTCGGCCCAGCCCGGCCTCCTCCCCTACAGTCAGGAAGATGTCCAGGTCACGAGCGGTGCGATCCGGTTGGCCGGCACCCTCACGCTGCCGCCCGGCCAGGGACCGCACCCGGCGGTCGTGCTGATCACCGGGAGCGGCCCGCAGAACCGCGACGAGAACGTGTTCGGGATGCCGGTGTTCCGTCTGCTGGCCGACCACCTGACGCGGTCCGGGATTGCGGTCCTGCGGTGCGACGACCGCGGCGTGGGCGGATCGACCGGGAACATCGGGCAGTCCACCTCGTCCGACTTTGCCGGCGATGCGCTCGCGCAGGTCGAGCTGCTGAAGGCGCGGAAGGACATCGACCCGAAGCGAATCGGGCTGCTCGGCCACAGCGAGGGGGGCATCGTGGCGCCGATGGCCGCCAACCGCTCCCCGGACGTCGCCTTCGTCGTGCTGCTGTCCGGGCCCGGCCTCACGGGCGAGCAGATCATGCTGGCGCAGAACGAGCTGGTGGGCCGGGCGAGCGGCGTGCCCGACGACCAGATCCGGAAGAACGGCGCGCTGCAGCGCAAGATGTTCGCCGCCATCCGCTCGGGTGAGGGGCTCGACGAGGTGACCGCCGAGATCCGGGCGCTGGCGAAGGAGGCGCTCGAGCGGCTGCCCGAGGCGCAGCGCAAGGCGCTCGGCGATCTCGACGCGCTTGCCGCGCGGACCGCGGACCAGCAGGTTGCGGGGCTGAAGACCCCCTGGTTCCGCTACTTCCTCACCTACGACCCCGCGCCTGCGCTCGCGAAGCTCACCTGCCCGGTGCTCGCCGTGTTCGGCGAGCGAGACACGCAGGTGCCGGCCGCGCCGAATCGCGAGGCGATGGAGGCGGCCTTCAAGAGGGGCGGCCACCGCGACCACGCGATCGTGGTGGTGCCTCGCGCCAACCACCTCTACCAGGACTCGGTGACGGGCGGCCCTGCCGAATATGGCACGCTGAAGAAGGAGTTCATTCCAGGCTTCGCCGACACGATCACGAGCTGGATTCGCGAGCGAACGAGCAATCAGTGAAGGCAGAAGGCGGGCGGCCTGCCAGCCACCAGCCATGTCTTATCCCATGGTCACCTTGTTGCGTCCTTCCGCCTTGCTGCGGTACAGGGCGGCGTCGGCCCGGGCCAGCAGGGTTTCGTCGGTGTCGTCCTCCGTGGCCACCGTCGCGCCGACCGAGACGCTGAGGGGCAGCGAGCCCCCGTCGTCGAGGCGCAGCCCCGAGCGGTTCACGAGCACGCGCAGGCGATTGGCCAGCTGCAGCAGGTCGGCGGCGTCGATGCCGGGGCAGAGCACGAGGAATTCCTCGCCACCCCAGCGCGCCACCAGGTCGTAGATGCGAACCGCCCCCGCCATGGTCGCGGCGATCGTGCGAAGCGCCCGGTCGCCGGCGGCGTGGCCGTGGGTGTCGTTGACCTCCTTGAAGTGATCGACGTCGGCCAGGAGCACGCCGAGCCGCCAGCCGAGGCGCTTGACCTCGGCGAGGTTCGACGCCAGCGCCCTCTCCGCGAACCGCCTGTTGGCCACCAGCGTGAGGGGGTCGCTGAGCGCCGCGCGCTCGAGGTCGGCCTGGTGCCGCCGGGCGGCCAGCGCCGCCTCGTTCTCCGAGAAGACCTCGACGGCGCCGGTGACGCGGCCGCTCGCGTCGCGCAGCGGCATCGAGCGCACCTTCACGGCCACGCGCTGCCCGTCGCGGTGGTGCAGGTAGACCTCGATCTCGCGCGGCTCCCCGTCCGCGATGGTCGCGGCGAGCGGGCAGCCGCTGCGGCACAGGTTCTTTCCCCCGGCGTCCACGTGCTGCAGGATGTTGTCGAAGCAGAAGCGCCCGACGACCTCCTCGGCCGGGTAGCCCGTGAGCGCGGTGGCCCCCGGGTTCCAGTAGGTGATGAGGCGGTTGCGGTCCACGACGTAGACCCCGTCCCGCAGCGCTTCGAGGATGTCCTTGTATTGGTCCGCCTGCACGGCCCCCCCGGGTCGGATGTAGTATCGTACTCGTTTTGCGGCCCGCGAGCCCGAGGATTCGAAGGCACGGCAGCGACGAGAGACCTATGGCAGACGAGCGCGAACCGGCCCACGACACGATCGCCGTGGTCGACTTCGGCGGGCAGTACGCCCACCTGATCGCCACCAAGGTCCGGCGCCTCCGCGTGCTCGCCGAGATCCGCCAGCCCGAGGACCCGATCGAGGCCTTCCGCCGACTACAAGGGCATCATCCTCTCCGGCAGCCCGACCCTCTCGGCCTTCGGCGAGGACTCCGGCTACACCAAGGCGATCTACGACCTCGACGTCCCGATCCTCGGCTTCTGCTTCGGCCACCAGGAGATCGCGAAGCACTACGGCGGCGACGGTCGTCCACGGCGGCCGCGAGTGGGGCCCGGCCGACCTTCACCTGCTGCCGCGAGCACCCGCTGTTCGCCGGCCTCGGCCCGGTCGAGCGCGTCTGGATGAGCCACTTCGACTCGGTCGTGGCGGTGGGCCCCGGCTTCGAGGAGCTGGGCTACACCGCGCTCGGCGAGGGGGGCGACGGGCACCGCTTCGCCGCCATCGGGTCGGACGCGCTCCGCCGCTACGGCTTCCAGTTCCACCCCGAGGTGGACGACACCGTGCACGGCGACGAGATGATCGCCAACTTCGTCCTGCGCATCTGCGGCTGCCGCCCGTCCTGGACGATGGAGCGCTACCTCGAGGAGCAGGTCGAGCGCGTGCGGCGGCAGGTCGGCGACCGGTCGGTCTTCCTGCTCGCCTCGGGCGGCGTCGACTCGACGGTCGCGGCCAGGCTGTTCGCGCAGGCGCTCGGCCCGGAGCGGCTGCACCTGCTGCACGTCGACAACGGCCTGATGCGCAAGGACGAGAGCCGCAAGGTGATGGAGATGCTGCGGTCGCTCGGCCTCGGCCGCCACCTGCACTTCGTCGACGCCAGCGACGGCTTCCTCGGCGCCCTCGCCGGGGTCGTCGAGCCGGAGCGGAAGCGCGCGCATCATCGGCGACACCTTCATCGAGGTGTTCGAGCGCGAGGCGCGCCGCCTGGGCATCGAGCGACCACCTGCTGGGCCAGGGCACGATCTACCCGGACACGATCGAGACGGGCGGCACCAAGCGCGCCGACACCATCAAGACGCACCACAACCGCGTGCCGATCATCGAGGAGATGATCGCGGCGGGCAAGGTGGTCGAGCCGCTCGCCGAGCTGTACAAGGTCGAGGTGCGCGAGCTGGGCGAACAGCTCGGCATCCCGCGCGAGCTGCTCTGGCGGCACCCGTTCCCCGGGCCCGGGCTCGGCGTCCGGCTGCTCTGCTCGACGGGCGTGGAGGACCGCGAGGGATTCGCCGAGGTCGAGCCGGCGGCCGCCAGGGTCGCCGGCGACTACGGCCTCGAGGCGCTCGTCCTGCCCATCCGCTCGGTCGGCGTGAAGGCCGACCTGCGCTCCTACGAGCACCCGGTGCTCCTGCACGGCGCCGTGGGGTGGGACCGCGTGCTCGAGGCCGCCGGGATGATCTTCCAGTCAGGTGCCGGGCATCAACCGCTGCGTCTGGAACCTCGGGCCCGCGCTGCCGCGCGCACGCCCGGCCGCTGCGCGGCGACGGTCACGCGCGACCGGCTCGACCTGCTGCGCGAGGCCGACGCGATCGTCATGGACGGCCTGCGCCGGCACGGGCTCTACGACCGACATCTGGCAGTGCCCGACGGTGCTGGTGCCGCTGGCAGCTCGACGGCGCGGGGCGCGAGTTCGTCATCGTCCGGCCGATCCACTCGGAGCGCGCCATGACGGCGACGCCGGCCCGCGCTGCCCGAGGCGCTGCTGGACGAGCTGGCGCCGCGACGATCCTGGCCCTGCCCGGCGTCGCGGGCCTGGCGGTCGACGTCACCACGAAGCCGCCCGGCACGATCGAGTGGGAGTAAGGGGGATCAGGCCAGGCCAGCGGCTGGCGGCTTGCGACCAGGAGCCCGGCATGGACGAGCAGGAGCCTCGAGTCTCACGGTTGGTCGTCGTCATGGCCGGGCTGGCCGGCGTGGTTCTGCTGGCGCTCCTGTTGCTCTGGGCGCTCGGCGGCCCCGGGCGGCCCCCCGCGCAGCCCGAGGCGGCCGCCCCCGCCAGCCCCGCTCCCCCGCCCGTCGCCGTCGCCAGGCCCGACGCCGAGCCCGCCCCGTCGGACACGCCGGCGGAGCGGCCGCGCGCGCGCCGCAAGGCGCCGGCCGCGCCGAAGCCCGAACCGGCCCCGGCCGCCCCGACCCTGGGCGAACTGCGCATCGACAGCGACGTCCCGGGCGCCATGGTGTTCCTCGATCGGAAGTATCTCGGCGAGACGCCCGTCACGGCGCGCGACGTGCCGCCCGGCCCGCACACGCTGAACGCTCTCGGCCGAGGGCTACGAGGGCCAGTCGCGAGACCATCGAGGTCGAGCCGGGGCCGTCCGACGTGACGGTGCGATTCAAGGAAATCCGCCTGCACGAGGCGGTGGAGGTGGTGCACAAGCACGGGGTCGGCTCGTGCGAGGGGCGCCTGCTGGCCACGCCGCAGGGGGTGCGCTACGAGACCACGAACAAGAACGACGCCTTCTCGCTCTCCTTCGAGCAGATCGAGACGTTCGAAGTGGACTACCTGAAGAAGAACCTGCGGGTGAAGCGGCGCGGCGGCAAGACCTGGAACTTCACCACCCGCGCCGAGAACGCCGACCCGCTGTTCGTCTTCCACCGCGAGGTGCAGAAGGTTCTGGGATCTGGTCTGAAGACCGGAAGCTCAGACGACTACTTCTCCCACCTCGGCACCCTGCCCGGCGTCCACGGGGCGCCGATCGCCTCGAGCCGCTCGTTCAGCGCCTTCGAGATCCACCTCGACGAGCGCACGGAACTGCTCGAGCACGGGCGCGAACAGCTCCGCCGCGGTCGCGTACGACTGGCGGTGCGTCTCGGTCGCCGCCGACGTCGACGTCCAGTGGCCGTAGACGACCCCCTGCACCCGCTCCACGATCGAGGGCGGCGTCGGCTCGTTGTGCGGCGCACGACGGAGTCGCCGTTCAGCGCGACCTGGATGTCCCGCACCCGGTTCTCGAGCGCGCGCACCTCGTCCATCAGCTTCGGGTCGGCCTTCGGCGTGTCCTCGACGGCCTTCTCGATCAGCGTCAGCTGCCGCCGCAGGTCGCCGGCGAGCTGCGACGCGCCGAGCACGGCGCGCTGCAGTCGCGCGGTCCTCTGCTGGAACTCGAGCAGGCCGGCGCGGTCCTGGTTCGACAGCGTCGCCGTCCCGAGCGGCAGCGCCTGGAACCGCTGCGGCTCGCCGACCGTCTCGAGCTTGCCCTGCGCCCGCCGCGCGAGCGTCACGGTGTACGTGCCCGGCGCGGCGAGCGGCCCGGCGGGCGGCGACGAGAACGGGTCGTCGGCCGGGAACGTCTCGAGGCTGGCCGGGTTCGCCGCCGCGTGCCGGAGGTCCCAGGCGACCCGGTGGAAACCGGCGGTCGCCGGGCCGGTCAGCCGCCGCACGACGTTGCCCACCTCGTCGGTCACCGTCAGCACCATCGCGGGCGCCTCCTCGCGGTCCTCGGCGCGCAGCGCGTCCCACGTCGGATAGAGCACGTCGCCGCCCTTCCTTCGCGGTCGTCTTCTCCTGCTCGCGCCGCGCCTCGCGGGCGCTCTGCAGCCCCGTCCTTCAGGTAGTAGGTGAACACCGCACCGAACGGCGGGTTCGGCGCCGCGTAGAACGACTCGCCGAGGAAGCCCTTCCCCTTCCAGCCGTACGGCAGCGAGGGCACGAACATCCACGCGTTGCGCACCGGCAGCAGCGCCGTCGCCGGGTCCATCCCTTCCGGGGTCAGGCGCCGCAGCGGCGAGTAGTCGTCGAGCACGTAGAAGCCGCGCCCGAACGTCGCGATCACGAGGTCGCTGCTCGCGCGGCTGGATCGCGATGTCGCGCACCGCGATCGTCGGCAGGCCGCCCTCGAGCTGCACCCACCTGCCGCCGCCGTTGGCCGTGAAGAAGACACCGAACTCGGTGCCCGCGAAGAGCAGGTCGGCCTTCTCTCGGTCCTCGCACCACCACCCACACGCTGCCGCGTGCCGGCAGGTCGCCGGCAATCGACATCCACGTCCGGCCGCGGTCGGTGCTCTTGAACAGGTAGGGCTTCAGGTCGCCCATCTTGTGGTTGTTGAAGGCCGCGTAGACGGTGTCGGCGTCGGTGGGCGACGCTTCGAGACGCGAGACGTAGCTCATCTCGGGCACGCCCGGGAACTTCTCGATCTTCCGCCACGTCGCGCCGCCGTCCTCGGTCACCTGCACCAGCCCGTCGTCGGTCCCGGCGTAGATCAGCCCCTCCCGCCGCGGCGACTCGGCCAGCGACACGATGTTCCCGTAGAAGGACGTGGAGGTGTTCTTGGCGACCGCGTCCACCGCACCACACGCGCCCCATCACCTTCAGCGCGTTCCGGTCGATCTGCCGGGTCAGGTCGCCGCTGATCGGCTTCCACGATGTTGCCCCGGTCGTCGCTCCGGAAGATGCGCTGCGCGGCGAAGTAGAGCCGGGTGTTGGAATGCGGGCTGATGATGAGCGGCGAGTCCCAGTTCCACCGCAGCGGCGGGTCGCCTTTCCCTGCCTGCGGCTGGATGTCGATCTGCTCGCCCGTCTTGCCGGTCGAACCGTACCAGGCCGCCGTGCTGCGACTCGGAGTAGACGATGTTCGGGTCCTTCGGGATCGACGCGCGTCACGAACCCGTCGCCGCTGGTCGTGACGAACCAGTGGTCGTTCGTGATCCCGTGCTCGGTCGTCGGTACGCGAGGGGCCGCCGAGCGTCGTATTGTCCTGGGTGCCCCCGTAGACGTAGTAGAACGGCGACGACGGTGTCCGCCTCGACCCGGTAGAACTGCGTGATCGGCAGGTTCGCCTTGAACTCCCAGGTTGCCGCCCGGTCGAAGCTCTCGTACACGCCGCCGTCGTTGCCGTTGACCAGGTGATCGGTGTCGTTCGGGTCGATCCACAGCGCGTGGTTGTCCACGTGCTTCCACTTCTCGCCCGCGTTCCTGAACGTCTTCCCGCCATCGTCGGTGACCTGCATGAAGACGTCCATCGAGTAGACGCGGTCCACGTCCTTCGGATCGGCGACGATCTCGTTGTAGTACATCGGCCCGCTGGCGACGTAGCCGCTCATCTTCTCCCAGCTCGCGCCGCGATCCTTCGACCGGAAGAAGCCGCCGGCGCCGTTCGCCGCCTCGACAATCGCGTAGACGACATCCGGGGCGGCGGGAGAGACGGCGAGGCCGATGCGCCCGAGGTCCTCCTTCGGCAGGCCGTTCCCGAGCTTCTGCCAGGTCGCGCCGCGCGTCGATCGTCTTGTAGATGGCCGACTCGGGGCCGCCGTCGATCAGCGTCCAGACGTGGCGGCGCCGCTGGTAGGCGGCCGCGTACAGGACCGTCGGGATTGCGCGGATCCATCGCGATGTCGCTGACGCCGGTGTTCTCGCTGATCTTCAGCACCTGCTTCCACGTCTTGCCGCCGTCGACGGTCTTGTAGACGCCGCGCTCGCCGCCCGGCGACCAGAGCGGGCCGAGCGCCGCGACGTAGACGACGTTCGAGTCGCCGGGGTCCACCACGAATCTTCCCGACGTGCATCGACTCCTTGAGGCCGACGTTCTCCCAGGTCTTGCCGCCGTCGGCCGACCGGTAGACGCCGTCGCCGTACGACACGCTGCGCTGGCTGTTGTTCTCGCCGGTCCCGACCCAGACGACGTTCGCGTCGGTCGGGTCGACGGTGACGCAGCCGATCGAGAACGAGCCCTGGTCGTCGAAGACCGGCGTCCACGACGTCCCGGCGTTCACGGTCTTCCAGACGCCGCCGACCGTCGCGACAAACCACGTGTTGGCGTGCACGGGAGACACGGCGATGTCGATGACGCGGCCCGAGGTGACGGCCGGCCCGATCGAGCGGAACTGCAGGCCGCTCAGGGTGGACGCGGTCAGCCCGGCGGCCGCGGCCTTCTGGTCGCGGTCCGCCTTCGAGGTCGGCCGCCTTGCCCGCGGCCTGCCTGGCGGCGGGCTGCGTTCCCGCCGCCTGCGCTCCGACGTCGGGGCGACCGATGGCAACGAGCGCGAGGATGACGGCCACGAGGATGAGCGGACGGCGCACGGGCACCTCCATGAATGGTGACTGCACACGGCCAGAATCAGAAGTCATACCGGAGGCCGAAGCGGAAGGCGCGAGGGGGCTGCACGGCGGTGGCGGCGCGGAACACCCGGGTCGTGACCGGGTCCTCCTCCACTTCGTTCGACGTGTTCAGCAGGTTGAACGCCTCGACGACCAGCCCGAGCCGCGCGCTGCCCACCCGGAACGACTGCTCGGCCCGCGCGTCGAGCGTGAACGTGAAGGTGAACCGGCTGTGGCCGCGCGTGTAGGCCTGGATGGCCTCGGGGCCCTGCGCGAGATCGGGAACGACGACCATGCGGGCGAAGTGCTGGCCGTCCTGGTAGCGGGCCACCGCGCCGAGGTGGAGGCCGCTGTCCGTCACGACACCGCCCGACCACTTGATGACGTAGCCCCGCTCGAAGAACAGCCGCCCGCGCGCGTAGGTGAACGCGTTTGGGTTCTGGAAGGTTTCGCCGAGCACCCCCACGTCGTTCTCGTTCACGTGGAAGCCGCGATTGCCGGCCAGCCCGTCCGAGCGGTGCGCCGCTGCGCCGAAGAGCATGTGCCAGCGGCCGTCGAAGACCCGCTCGAGCGCGATGTCCACACCGATGTAGTGGGCGTCGTGCCCGTCCGGGTTCGTGAGCACGTCGCGGTCCTGCCCGAACGAGGAGGGCAGCCGGTCGTAGACGGTGAGCAGGCGGTCGTCGATCGGGTTGAGGAAGTCGGGCCCGAGGTCCTGGATGTCGAATGGCCGGTAGGCGGCCAGCGTCACCCCCTCATTGACCGGTGCGACGAGGTTGGCGTCGCGCCGCTCGAACCCGGTCGTCTTCAGGCGCCAGCGCGACCCCATTCGCAGGTCGAATCCGAGCACCAGCTGCCTCGCGACCGGCGCGGCGAGATCCGGATCGATCCGGCTCTCGAAGTCCGAGCGGGCGCCGGGCCCGGTGGAGGCCACCAGCCGGCCCGCCTCTCCCGCCTGGAACCACCGATCGCGGTTCCGGTCGTTCCACCGGTAGACGTGGCCGGCCGGCGCGCCGGGGTCGCCCCAGGCCAGGTACCCGAGCGGGAGGCGATGGCGGTAGAGCCCGTACCCGAGGAACGCCGCCACGCCGCCTCCGTCGGTCACCTGCCACTGCAGGAGGCCGCGAGGAAGGATGGTCCGCCAGCGGATGGCGCCGTCGCGCCCGCTCGATCGCGCCTCGGTCCAGTCGATCCGCGCGCCGAGGTCGAGCGCGAGCCGCGGCTGAAGCGCGACCTGGCCGTTGAACCACGCCGCCAGCTCGGTGGCCTGGCGCCGGACCTCGCCCGAGCCCGGCTCGATGTCCCAGACGCGGGCCGGCAGTCCGTCCACCAGCTCGCCGACAAGGGCGCGTGCCTGGCTCGCGGGCTCGGAGAAGGCGTGGTGGATCGAGAGCCCGGTCGAGAGGCGGCCCAGGCGATCCAGGCCGGAACCGGGGTGCAGCTGGAAGACCGCGCCGTAGCGCCCGCGCGGCCCGATGGCCGGCACCACCAGCTCGGGGACGGGACCATCGAGCAGCCGTTCGATCACACCGGTGACGGTGCTGCCGGGATCGGTGGGCCCGCCCGCCTCGTACCGCGGGTACCCGACCGAGGCGCTGAGGGCCGTGCCCTGCGCCGTCACCCGTTCGAAGGTGGCGTGCAGGTGCCGCGAGGTGTCGGTCGCCCGGACCGTCTCCAGCGGAAAGCGCGCGCGGGCGGAGAACGGATGGGTGGCGCGGTCGGCCGAGGCGACCAGGCGCAGACGGTGTTCCTCGGAGAGCGCGGCGGTGGCGTGCAGGAAACTGGAGGCGAGCCGGCTGTCGAGCGGCGTCTCGTCGCCACGCTCGAATCGGCGTGACGCGGCGGCACGGCCGGTGAAGAACATGCCGAGCCGCTCGGCAAGCGGCCCGCCGACGAGCGCCTCGCCCCCGCCGGACGTCCCGTAGCGCGCGATCGACGGCGCGCCGTCCCGGGCGTTGTCGGCCTGCAGCTGGTGCGGCAGGTAGCCGGCGCGCAGCCCCCCGGCCCACTGGCGGCCCGCCGCGCGGGGCACGAGAACCAACGTCGTCCCCGCCCCGCCCAACTCGGGCGCCAGGAACGAGTACGTCACGCCGACGGCCTGGAAGTACTCGGGGTCGAGTTGCATCAGGGGCATGCCCGTCCGCTCGGGGTCGGTCACATCGAGGCCGTCCATCAGGAAGCTCGACTGCGTCCCCGAGCTGCCGTGGCTGCCGAACCACTCGTGCTCGCCCAGATAGAGGCCGCCGTTCGCGATGCGATCGACGACCACGAAGGGGTCGGCCGTCTCGATCAGCGACCAGACCGTGTGGGCGGTGGGCAGGTCGCGCAGGTGGATCTCGGCGAGGACCAGGCCCGGCACCGGGCGCGACGGCAGCACGCCCGCGGCCGCCGTGGCGCCGCCCTGTGAGACCGACAGCGCGGCGGGCGCGTGTTGAGCCCCGACCGGGGCGGCCAGCAGCAACGAGAGGAGGAGCGCTCGACCGAGCCGAGGGGACATCGACGCCTGCACCAGGCAGCTTTCCTTTCCGCGACGCACCGGCGCCGGCGACGGGTGTCAGGGAGCGCGGCTTGGGAGGCCGCGAGGCATTATACAGACGGCCAGTGGCATGCGGCCAGCGGCTCGGTGTCGTGTCGGGACTGATCCAGGTCATACCCACGGGCGCGGCGTCGGGGTACACTCGACAGCTGGCCGCCACCCGGCCGCAAGCCGCAAGGTGCAGGCCGCCAGCCCTTCTCTTCCTTATCCGGAGGCCCTGATGTCGCACTGGTCGCAGCTGTTGATGACGGATCACGAGACAACCGAGAAAGTGCTCGAGGCGGTGGAACGCGCGCTCCAGGCGCCGACGGGGCCGGCCCCGTCGCTGCTGCGCGACGGGCTCGACTATTTCCAGGGCTACGTGGAGGCCTGCCACAACAAGAAGGAGGAGGAGCACCTCTTCCCGCTCATCGAGCGCCGGGGCGTGCCGCGCGCGGGCGGGCCGCTGGCGGTGATGCTCGGAGAGCACGATCGCGGGCGCACGCTCCTGCCCCGGCTGGTGTCGGCCGGCGAAGCGTACCTGGACGGGAACCACGAGGTGCTGCCCGAGGTGCGCGCGGTGTTCGCCGAGTACTCGGCGCTCTTGAAGGACCACTACTGGAAGGAGAACGACATCCTCTACCCGATGGCCCGGCGCGTGATGACCGAGGCCGACGGGGAGGCCGTGGTGGCCGGGATCGAGGCGGTCGAGGCGGCGTGCGGCCCCGACACCCGCGCGCGGTACTACGCACTCGCCGCGCGAATCATCGAAGCCGGCGAGCTGAAGGATCTCTCGTACAACGTCGAGCGCGACGTGCTCGCGGCGATCCTCAACACGCTGCCGGTCGAGCTGTCGTTCGTGGACAAGGACGACCGGGTGCGCTACTTCAGCCACGAGAACGGCGAGAAGATCTTCCCGCGGACGCGCGGCGCCATCGGCACCGCCGTGCAGAACTGCCACCCGGAGAAGAGCGTGCACCTGGTGAACCGGATCATCGCCGACTTCAAGGCGGGACGCCGGGAGGTCGCGGAGTTCTGGATCGACATGGGCGCCGCGCAGGGTGCACATCCGTTACTTCCCCGTTCGCAGCCCGAAGGGCGAGTACCTGGGGACCCTCGAGGTCGTGCAGGACATCAAGCCGATCCAGGCCCTGCAGGGGCAGCGGCGCCTGCTCGAGGAAGAGACCGCGTGACAGGGGGACTCACCGGCCACTGACCACGGGTTACGGACTCCTACCGCGTCAATTCCCTGGCCAGCTGCCCTTCCCACCGGCCTGTACGCCTCCAGGTACTGCGCCTGCCTGGCGGCGTCCGGCTCGAGGCGCTCGAGGGGCCGGAGGCCGTCGAAGGCCTCCTCCTCGGTCGCGAAGATCCCCGCCCCGACACCGGCCGCGCGCGCCGCCCCCTGGGCGCCGTCGGTGTCGAACAGCTCGACGGTCGCGCCGCTCACGTCGGCGAAAGCCTGCGAGAAGACCGGGCTGAGGAACATGTTGGCCCGGCCTGCGCGCACCGCCGTCGCCTGCAGCCCCATCTCGCGCATGATGCCCATGCCGTGGTGCAGCGCGAAGACCACCCCCTCCTGCGCCGCCCGCAACAGGTGCCCGCGCCCGTGGCGCACCAGCGACAGGTGGTGGACCGAGGCGCCCGGCTCGCGGTTTCCCAGCGAACGCTCCGCGCCGTTCCCGAACGGCAGTACGACCACGCCGTCCGCGCCGATCGGCGCCGCGCCGGCCAGGCGGTTCATCTCGTCGTAGGACACCTGCTCGCCGCCCAGCAGGCGCTTCAGCCAACTGTAGAGCGCACCCGTTCCGTTGACGCACAGCAGGACGCCGTACCGCGGCGAGCCGGGCCGGTTCGTAACGTGCAGGAAGGTGTTGACCCGCGAGTTGTTGTCCCACGAGGCCTGGTCGATGACCGCGTAGACGACGCCGGAGGTGCCGGCCGTCGCGGCCACCTCTCCCGGGTGCAGCACCCGCAGCGAAAAAGCGTTGTTCGGCTGGTCGCCCGCGCGGTAGCTCACCGGGGTGCCGGCGGCCAGCCCGGTCTCGGCGGCGGCCTCCTCGCTCACCGCGCCCTGATCGCCGAAGGTGGGCACCAGGTCGGGCAGCAGGCGGGAGGGCAGGTCGAGGGCCTCGAGCACGTCGGGCGAGACCTTGTGATCGAGGAAGTCCCACAGCACCCCCTCGGACAGCCCCGACGCCGTCGTGGCTGCCTTCCCGGTCAGCCGCAGCGCGATGTAGTCGCCCGGCAGCATCGCCTTGTCGGCTGCGGCGAACACCTCGGGCTCGTTCGCCTTCACCCAGGCGAGCTTGGCCGCGGTGAAGTTGCCCGGCGAGTTGAGCACCCGTGCCAGGCACGTCAGGCGGCCGATCCGGTGGAACGCCGCTTCGCCGATCGGCACCGCCCGGCTGTCGCACCAGATGATCGAGGGGCGCAGCGGCCGCCCCTGCCGGTCCACCAGCACCAACCCGTGCATCTGGTACGAAATGCCGATGCCGCGCACCGAGGTGGCCCCCACCCCTGCCCGGGCCAGCACCTGCCGTGTGGCCGCCACCGCGTGCCGCCACCATTCCCGCGGGTCCTGCTCGGCCCACCCGGGCCGGGGCGCCGCGATGGCCATCTCGCTGGCGGGAGCCGACGCGGACGCCGCCGCGCGCCCCGTGACGGCGTCGAGCAGCGAGGCCTTCACGAACGAGCTGCCGATGTCGAGGCCGAGCAGGTAGGTCTGGGACATGAACGGGATTCTACCGTCACGCCCCGCGGGCAGGAAGAAGAGACGAGGTGGAGGGCGGGGGCCGGGGGCCTCGCAGGCCTAGTGTTCGACCGGGACCCGGCCCTCGCCCGCTCCGTGGCCGTTGCCGCCGCCCGACGCCTGGGCCGCCGGCGCGCACGCGGACAGGAAGGACTGGCGCCGGGTGTCGGTCTCCCACGCGAGTGATTCCACCGGCGTCTGGCGAAGGGTCACCATCAAGTGGTTCTGCGCCTCCATCCAGACCATGTGGGCCGCGCACCACGGGCTGCGGTGGCAGCTGTTGAGGTCGAGGAGGCAGACGTTCAACGCCGGCAGGCCTTCGAGCGCCTCGAGCACGTCGTAGAGCGACGCGGCGCGCCCTTTCTCCAGCATCTCGAACCCGCCGCGCTTCCCGCGCCGCGAGTCGAGCAGACCCGCCCGAACCAGGCGCTGCAGCACCTTCGAGAGGAAGGCGGGCGAAACCTCGGCCGCGGCGGCCAGGTCGGTCAGGCTCGCGCGGGTGCCGGCCGGCTGCGTGACGAGGTGCATCATGACGCGAACACCGTAATCAGCCGCACGGGTCAATTGCATCGTCGGGCGCTTTCCAGGGGCAGGGTTTGGATGCGCGTGGGTCTCCCGCGCGTCAGCATTTAATCACATTCGACGCCGAGTACCCACACGCAAGACCGCTTCTGACACATTTGACGTCGGGGGGTGGAACAAGTTGCGCCGACCGGGCGAGTCAGAGACGCTCGAGGGCAATCCCGGCCTCCCGGCACAGCGCGTCGACGAGCGGGTCGTGGTCGTAGTCGCGGTGGTACTTTACCGCCCGGACCCCCGCGGCGGCGAGGATCTTCGTGCAGGTGATGCACGGAAAATGACTGACGTACGCGGTGACCCCGGCGACGCTGACGCCACGGCGGGCGGCATCGGCGATCGCGTTCTGCTCGGCGTGCACGGTCGCCTGCTCGTGGCCGTCCCGCATCCGCGACTCGTGGGCGCAGCCAGGAAGGAAGCCGTTGTACCCGGCCGCGATGATCCGGTGTGGATGCTCCCCCGATGAGACGAGGACACACCCGACGTGCAGGCGGTCGCACGCGGACCTCGAGGCCATCAGCAGCGCCGTGGCCATGAAGTACTCGTCCCACGAGGGGCGGTCCTCGAAGGCGTCCACGAGCGCGGCCACCTGGTCCACGAGCGCAGGGAACGTGTCGGATCCCAATTCCACTCCCAATCAGGCCGAGAGGTGCTGGGCGAGGATGCGGAAGCCGATGGCGATCAGTACCAGCCCCCCGGCGATCTCCATCCGCTTCCCGACGGCCGCGCCGAGCACGGAGCCCGCACGCAGCGCAATGGCCGAGAGCAGCCCGGTCACTGCGCCGATCGTCACGCTGGGCCACCAGATGCTCACGTCGAGCATCGCCAGCGACAGGCCCACGGCCAGCGCGTCGATGCTGGTCGCCACCGACAACATGATCAGCGTCAGGCCCCGGCTGGGGTCTCGCGGGTCGGCCGGCTGTTCACCCGACATCCCCGCGGCCACCATCCGGCCCCCAACGTAGGCGAGGATGCCGAAGGCCACCCAGT
The DNA here is from genome assembly GCA_963813585.1 of uncultured Acidobacteriota bacterium. Taxonomy (GTDB): domain Bacteria; phylum Acidobacteriota; class Vicinamibacteria; order Vicinamibacterales; family Fen-181; genus JARKSS01. The sequence goes on along the minus strand of CAWEZL010000001.1, from coordinate 2,167,139 downwards.
GGTCGACGCTGCCGACGTACCGCGCGACCCGGGCACCCACCACCCAGCCCACCACCGGCATCACGAACTGGAACAGGCCGAAGTGAAAGGCCAGGCGGAAGCGGAACCTGAAGCCCCGCGCCAGCGCGCTCGCCCCCGCCCCCAGCGCCACCGCGCTCGCGTCCATGGCCAGGCCGACGGCAACCGCCAGGATCTCCCAGGCGCTCACCGCGAGCGTCGCCTCGATCGCCACATCCCGCCGAGGATAGCAGAACCGGCGGGCGCCACGGGGAGCGATTTCCGCCGCCTCCGGCCGCGGTTGGATCGCAGGCCCTGCGTACGGCGGCGGCGAGCAGGCCGTTCGGGCGCCAATCCGATGGGGGTCCGCCTGGCACGGGAGATGATGTGGGGCGGAGCATGGGCGCCCCGTCGTTCATCACGTGGCGGCTGGCGGCGGGCCAGGCACCCCTCGAGCCCCTCGAGCGCGACCTGGTCGCCTCGGTCCTGCGCCGGGGCGACGGCTCGCGTTACACGCTGCTGGCCTTCGTCGTCATGGACGATCACGTCCACGCCCTGGCCCGCGCGGGCCGCTGGGCCCCGGACCGAATCGCGAACGCGTGGCGGTCGGCCAGCGAGCAGCAGTTGCAGCGCATCCACGGCCGGCGAGGCGAGGTGTGGTCTGCCGGTCCGGTCGCGCAAGAGATCCGGACGCCGCAGCGCCGCCGCGACATCGAGTTCTCGATCGCCGGCAACCCCTGGAAGCGATGGCCGTTCCTCCGCGGCTACCGCTGGATGTGGATCAGGGACGAACCGGAGGGGGCGGAAGGGAGCTTCGTGTAGACGGCGAACGTCGAACGGAGAACGGGTGGCTTACGAGACGGCGGCCAGGCGGCGGCGCGATCGGGATCCGGCCTCCCAGACCCAGGGATACCCCTCGGTGAAGGGCCACCGCTTCCACGGGTTGCCGACGATGTAGTCGGTCTGGCGGCGGAGGTCTTCGGGACCCTGGACGGGCCGCCCGAAGGAATCGCGCTGCCAGATGGCGCCCTCGCGTCCGTGCACGTCGCGCAGCCGGTGCGCCGAGTACGACTTCATGTTCTCGAGCACCGCGTCCACCTCGCCCCGACGGCACCGCACGAGCACGTGCACGTGGTCGTCCATCACCACGAAGGCGTGCATCGTGTAGCGCCCATCCTTGCGCAGCTGCAGCACCTGGGTGACGACCTCGCGCTCGGCCGGCTCGAGGGGAGCCTGCCAGCTCGAGATTCGCCACGTGGCGAAGTAGATCGGATCGTGCGCGAGGCGGTCGGCCAGCCATCGCGAACAGAGGTCGAGCATGGTGGCCAGAGGTGGCGCAACAACCGCGCCACTCCAGCCATGGTACTTTCAGGCCAATTTTCGTGGCATCCTGGCCCGGGCAGGCCGCAGCCCCCCGGACGGCCGCACCGAAATGCCTGATGAGCCGCAGGACTGTAATCACGGTCGAGAACCCCCCGGCCCCGCCCATCGTCTATCCTTTCAGCATCACCCCGCGAGGATTCCATGAGCCTGCGCAGTCGACTGACGCTCGCGTTCTTCGCCATCTCGGTGCTCCCGCTCACCCTTGTCACCCTTTACTCCTACAACACGTCGCGGTCGGCCCTGCGACACGCCGCCGAGCAGCAGGCGCAGAACCTGGCGGCCGAGTTGGGGCAGCGGATGGACTGGGTCACCCGCGACCTCGAGCGCAGGATCGACAAGTTGTGGGCCGTGCCAGCCCAGGAGCGCTGGGCACTCGAGAAGGGCGCGGAGGGCGACATCGCCCGGCTGCCGGCCTCCAGGACGAGGCGCGTCCCGGCCGAGGCCATCGCCGGCGAGCTGGTGAGCACGCTGGGAGACGTGGCGCCGATGCTGGAGCGGCTCGAAATCGAACCGCAAGCGGTGGGTACGCGTGGCCCGTCGGTGCCCCAGGCGCCCGTGCCGCCCCGGCCCGTGGGCCCCTCGCCCGCCTCGCCCCCGCCCCCGCCGGCTCCGGCGCCGGCGCGACCGGCGGGTGTCGTGCGACCGGCGGCGTCGCCGGTCCACGAAAGCCTGGTCGCGGTGGACGAAGCGGGAACGTTGACCGTCGAGGTCCCGAGGATGATCGCCTCCGCGATGTCGAAGTACCGGGCGGCCGGCGCCTCTGAGGCCGGGCAGGCGGAGTTCGCCGCCTGGGCGCGCGACCTCCAGATGCAGATCCAGCGCGGGGTCGCCGACGTGCAGGCGTTGTCAGCCGATGCGGTGCGGCGAGCCGATCGCGCCGGCGGGGCCGCTCTCGCACCGCCGGCGCGCTCGTCGACGCCACCGGCGGTCAAGGTGAAGACCGTCACCGTGTTCAAGGGGAACGACTTCAGCTGCTCGGTCGAGGAGAACGGCCAGGAGGTCGCGCGCATCAAGGCCCGGCTCAACGCCAAGCGGATGCTCGGCCCGGTGCTCGCCAACACCAGGCGCAACCAGGGCGAGATTCCCTTCGCCATCGACGCCGAGGGCCAGGTGCACGCGCCTGCCGGCGGCGTCCAGCAGATCGCCGCGCTGCAGCCCGCGGACCTGGCGCGCGCCGAAGGCACCGCGGTGCGCACCCGGAACGAGTGGGTCGTGGCGACGCACAAGGATCGGACCGGCGTGACCGTGGGGATCGCCCGCCCGATCGCCGACGACCTGCGCGAGCTGCAGCGTGCCTCCGTGCTCAACTTCGGCGTGGGCTTCGGCCTGATCGCCCTGGTGTTCGCGGGCTCGCTGCCGCTCGCCGCGGGCATGACCCGCCACCTCCGCTCGCTGGTGGCGGGCGTCCAGCGGATCGCCCGGGGCGACCTCTCCGCCCGTATCCCGGTGCGGTCGCGCGACGAGTTCGGCGAGCTGGCGGGCGCCTTCAACCAGATGGCCGAGGACCTGGCCACGCACCAGAAGCTGCTCGTCGAGCAGGAGCGGCTGCGCCGCGAGCTGGAGCTGTGCCGGCAGATCCAGACGGGGATCCTGCCCTGCGAGCCGCTGCGGCTCGGCGTCACCGAGGTCAAGGGCGTGTCGATCCCGGCGCGCGAGGTGGGCGGCGACTTCTTCAACTACTTCGCGCTGCCCTCGGGCGACATCGCGCTGCTCGTCGGCGACGTGTCGGGCAAGGGCGTCGGCGCCGCGCTGTTGATGGCGAACGTGCAGGCGACGCTGCGCGCGCGGCTGCCCCTCGAGCAGGACCTGGCCGCGCTGGCCGATGCCCTCGACCACGACCTCGAGGCCCACACGCCACCGGAGGTGTTCCTCACGCTCTTCGTGGCGATCCTCGATCCACGGCAGGGTGTGCTGCGCTACGTGAACGCCGGTCACAACACGCAGTTCGTGCTGCGGCCCGACGGCCTCGATCGCCTCGCGACCACCGGGATGCCGCTCGGCCTCTTCGCGGGACACGGCTTCGAGGAGCGGTCGGTCGAGCTGGGCCCCGACGATCTCCTGTTCTTCTACACGGACGGGATGGTCGAGACGGAGAACGAAGCCGGGGCCGACTGGGGCGTCGAGCGGCTCGAATCGCTCCTCCTGTCGGCCCCGACTCACGACCTCGACGCGCTGCTCGGCCGCATCGAGGAGGACGTCCGGGCATTCCGGGGCAAGGCCGAACCGCTCGACGACGCGACGATGATGGCGCTGCGGTTCGGGGGCGCGGGTCGCTGACGCGACCGGGAAATGGAGGAGGGAACAGGGAATACGGAAAAGGTGGAAAGGAAGAGTCGGGGTATCATCCCCCGCATGCCGACCCTCCTCTCCCCGCTCAAGTTCGCCACGCTCACCCTCCGCAACCGGATCGTGATGCCCCCGATGTGCTCGGGACAGGCCACGCCGGAGGGGTTCGTCACCCCCGCGATCGTCGAGTACCACCGCCGTCGGGCCGCGGCCGGGTGCAGCCTGATCATCGTGGAGCACACCTTCGTGCACGAGCGGGGCCGCCACAGCGACGGGCAGATGGGGGTCCACAACGACAGCACGATCGAGGGGCTTGGCCGCCTCGCCTCGGCGATCCGCGCCGAGGGCGCCGCCGCGTGCCTGCAGTTGGCCCACGCGGGCTCGCGGGCCTCGCGCCGCGTGCTTGGCGCCGCCCCGCTGGGACCGTCGCCCGTGCGGCACCCGTACGAGCCGGACGGCGACATCCCCGATGAAATCACGGTGCACCAGATCGACGAGGTGACGGCGGCGTTCGGCGAGGCCGCCGGGCGAGCGGTTGCCGCGGGGTTCGACGCCGTGGAGATCGATGCGGCCCATGGGTACCTGCTGTCGCAGTTCCTGTCGCCGCTCACCAACTGCCGGAGCGACGACTACGGCGGCGTCCTCGAGCAGCGCGCGCGGATCCACCGCGAGGCCCTCGGCCGGGTGCGGCGCCGCGTCGGCCCCCACTTCCCGGTCTTCGTCCGGCTCGGCGCCGACGACGAGACGCCGGGCGGGCTCGGCATCGAGGAGGGGGCGTCGGTGGCAGCCTGCCTCGCCGAGAACGGCGTGAACCTGCTCGACGTCTCCGGAGGGCTCCAGGGGTCGAGGGGGGCCAACAAGGGCCCGGCCTACTTCCTGCCGTACGCGGAGGCCATTCGCGCTCGGGTCAGCGTGCCGGTGCTGGTCACCGGCGGCATCTCCGACGCCGCACTGGCCGACGAGATCGTCCGCGAGCAGTGGGCCGACCTGGTCGGGATCGGACGGGCGATGCTGAACGACGCCGACTGGGCCCGCAAGGCGATCGATCGGATCAAGTCCTCCTGATGCGCCTCAGCGCCGTCGTCCACCTCACGGGCGTCATCCTCCGCGTCTACGCGGCCACCTTCCTCGCGCCCGTCCTCGTGTCGGCGCTCTACCGGGAATGGCGAGACGTCGCCGGGTTCGTGGGTTCGGGCCTGCTGACCCTGATCGCCGGCTTCGCGGCGGCCCGCGTGGCGGGCCGCCACGCAGACGATCTGCGCCGGGGCGAGGTGATGGCGGTCGTGTCCGCGACCTGGATGGGCACGGCCATCGCCAGCGCGCTCCCGTTCGCCTGGGCCGGTCTCGGCCCGATCGACGCGCTGTTCGAGTCCATGTCCGGCCTGACGACCACGGGGGCCACGGTACTGGTGGACTTTGCGGCGCACGGGAAGGGCGTGTTCTTCTGGCGCGGGCTGATCCAGTGGCTGGGCGGGATGGGCGTCATCGCCCTGTTCGTCGTCGTCCTGCCGCGCCTGGCGATCGCCGGCCGACAGCTGTTCTTCGCCGAGGCGCCCGGACCGACCGACGAGCAGCTGACGCCGCAGATCCGGAAGACGGCCGCCGCGCTGTGGCGGGTCTACGTGGGCCTCTCCGCGGCGCAGGTCGCCGCGCTGATGGCCGCGGGGTGGCGCGACGCCACCTGGCGCCGGGCGTGATCCCGTCAGCGAAGCTCGAGATCGCCGGCCGTCAGCCGCACCTTCAGGGTGTAGCGGCCGCCGCCCTTCCAGGAGAACGACCGGAACAGCCCGCTCTTGTTGATGCTGAAAGGTGCCGCCGAGAGGTCGCCGGCCGTCACCGAGGCCTCGACGCTGGCGTAGGTGTCAGGCGCCCCCACGTCGACGCTGATGTTGCCGGCCCAGGAGCTGAGGTCCTTGCTGCCCTCGACGCCGGTGATGCGGAGGTCGCCCGCCCCGAGCCGGACGGTCAGATCGCTGCGCGCGGGCACCTCGACGACCACGCGCATGCCGCCGCGCGGGCCGCGGGTGCGCAGCGTCAGGTCGCGTCCCTCGACGCGCATCTCGTGCTTGAACGACCCCTCGTCGTCGGGGTCCGAGTAGGTCCACTCCACGCGGACGCGGTCGCCGGCACCGGCCATGATCCGGTAGTCGCCCGCGGAGAGGTCCATCCACACCCGGCCGCCGGCGGCGAACGTCTTCTCGGCCGACTGCGGGGCGATCTTCGGCTGGGCCGAGGCAGCGCCGGCCGACACCAGCAACAACACCAGGACGAGAGCCGAACGACGCATGGCGTTCATCAGGACTCCTTCGCGCGTTCGCACCGATGCACCGCGGCGAGTGCCGCCGCATTCCGGCCCGCGACGGATTCAACCACGAAGATCACAAAGGGCACGAAGGCATGTTTCCCCGCGGCTGGCCTTCGGCCGCCGTTGAAAACGGCGGTGCGATGAGCGCAGGGGCGACGCCCGCAAGCAAGGTAACTGCCGCTTGCCTTGCTTGCGGGCGCCACCCCTGCGCTCACCGCCGCGGTCGCCCGCAGGGCGACCGCGCGAAGGCCGTCGCGGCGGCCTTCTGGTACTACGCGCGGCGGGTGGCGAGGGTTCCCTCGCGTACAATACCCCGCCGAGGAGGAGCGTCACCATGCGCCGACCGCCCGCGTCCGCCTTCGCCCTCGCCCTCGCCGCCACGCTGCTCGCCGCACCGGGAGCAGCCCGGGCCCAGGACCCGGCGCCCATCGCGCTGCCGCCGCCCGCCACCGACGGGGGCAAGCCGCTGATGCAGGCGCTGAAGGAGCGGCATTCGACGCGCGAGTTCGCCGCCCGGGCGCTGCCGCCGCAGGTGCTGTCGAACCTGCTGTGGGCGGCGTGGGGTGTGAACCGGCCGGACGGCCGGCGGACGGCGCCGTCGGCGAGCAACAAGCAGGAGATCGACATCTACGTCGCGCTCCCCGACGGCGCCTACCTGTGGGATGCCAAGGCGAACCAGTTGACACCGGTCGCCGCCGGCGACCTGCGCGCGACGACCGGCGCCCAGGACTTCGTCTCAACCGCGGCCGCCAACCTCGTCTACGTCGCCGACATGGGCAAAGCCGGCCGGCCGGCCACCGACCCGCAGCAGATGGTGAACGTCGGCGCCGACGCCGGCTTCATCGCCGAGAACGTCTACCTCTTCTGCGCCTCCGAGGGGCTCGGCACGGTGGTGCGGGCGATGGTCGCGAGGGATCCCCTCGCGAAGGCGCTCAGGCTGCGCGAGTCGCAGGTGATCGTGCTGGCGCAGAGCGTCGGCTACCCGGCGAAGAAGTAGCGGCGGCCGGCCAGCAGCAAGGCCGCGACGACCGCCGGGACGATCAGCCAGGAGAGCGGCCCGGACAGCAGCGGCGAGGGCAGCCAGTAGAGCTCGGCGGCGCGCAACGCCAGGAAGACGGCCGCCACCACCGCCAGGAATCCCCAGCGGATGCGGCCGAAGACGGCCGAGAACACCGCGTACGCGATCGCGCACACAGCCGCGACCTCGAGCAGCTGCCCCACGGGGCTGCCCCCGAGGAAGCGGTGCAGGACGGCCGTCGCCGCGAAGACGACGAGCACGCCGATCAAGGCCCTGCCTGCGCTCACGAGGATCCTCCCTTCACCACGGGTTCCAGTACCACGACGGGCACCGCTTCGTGAAGTTCCACAGGGCGTCCAGGTACCCGGTGGCGTAACTGGCGCCGAACAGGCCCAGCGACGAGATGGTGAACCCCAGGGGCCCTCCCGCCGCGCCGGCGAACACCGAGGCCATCCAGTTATAGGTGTGGTCGGCCTTCATCCTGGCGAACCCGGCGTAGATGAAGCTCCTCACAATCCGCCGACCGTTCGAGCCGCAGCCGACATCCTGCGCGAGCAGCGTCGGGAACAGCCGCGCCGCCAACTGCTGCAGCACCCCCTCGTTCCGCACGGTGCGCGGGGAGAAGTCGCGCTCGGTCTCGACCCCGTCGATCCACATGACGTAGGGGTTCGCGTTGGGGTTCGAGAGGCAGGGGGCGAAGTCGACCCGAGCGTCGGCCGACACCCACCAGCCGTTCGAGAGCTTCTCGTTGTAGGTCCACCCGAGCCACTGCGTGTTCTTGCCGGAACGGTAGCTCTCGAAGATTGCCTCCATCCCGCCGCCCACCCAGACCTCCTCGGCGAGAACGGCCGGCACGACCCGATCGACGATCCGGGCCAGCAGGTTCGACTTCTTCACCGTCTCGCGGCGCACGACGAGGATCTCGCCGGTGGGCTCGGCCCCGATCGCCTCGAACCGCGCCGCCGCCTCCTGCCGCAGCCGCCGGAAGCGGTCGTCGTTCACCTCTTTCTTCGCCACGTGCGCCCGAGCGAAGGCGCCCGTGAGGTGCTGCACCCGTTCATCGGGCCTGGCGGCCGACACGCCAAGCTCCGCGGCCGCAATGGCCGCTGTCGCGCCGAGGACAACGCTATACCGAATCCAACGTCGGGACATCTGCCCCTCCCACGATTTGCACGGTTTGGGCACATGACCTCTTGCCAATGGACGTCAGCAGCGCCGGCCGCCTCCTGCCACGCAGGAGGCGCGGAGCGGCGAGGGCGGGCGCCTGTCCCGCGCGCGCCGGTGCCCGGGGTGGAGGGCGGGCGCGCCAGGAGGGGTGCCGGCGGGCAGGGGCGGCTGGGCACGTCACGCCGACACACGGTGCGTCGCGCGTGCCAACGCGATGCGATCAAAACGGGCGTGAAGAGGAGAGGCGGGGGGCGGTGGTGGCAGTTGTTGCGAGGGCGCGGCGGAATGGGCGGGAGGATTCTGCGATCACAGGCCGAGGCGCGCCGCCAGGCCGAGCCGCTGCAGCTTACCGGTTGGCCCCTTCGGCAGCGCGGTCAGCGCGAGCACCCGGTCGGGCACCTTGCAGGGCGCAAGGCGGTCGGCGACGTGGCGCCTCAGCGATCGCTCGTCGATCGACGTGCCCTCGGCGAACACCACCGCCGCGCCGACCAGTTCCCCGCGCGCGGCGCTCGGGATCGCGAAGCACACCGCCTCGGCGACCGATGGGTGGGAGAGGAGCGCGTCCTCCACCTCGTACGGGGAGACCTTCTCGCCCGCCACGTTGATCAGTTCCTTCAGCCGCCCGATCAGCGTGATCTCGCCACGCGCGTCGACGACTCCCTGGTCGCCCGTTCGAAGCCATCCCTCGTGGAACGAGGCGAGGTTGGCTTCGGCAGGGTGCTCGTACGCCGTGATGACGGTCTCGCCCCTGAGCGCGATCTCGCCCGGCGTCCCCGAGGGCAGCCAGTTCCCGCCGGGATCCACCACGCGAACCTCGGGCCCGCTGGAGAAGCCCACCGAGCAGGCGCGATCGCGCGCAGGGCTGAAGCCCTGCTCCACCGGAGTCCGCGCCACCGGAGTCCGCTCCACCGGCGTGGATGACACCTGGTGGGCCGCCTCGGTCATCCCGTAGGCGTTCACGACCGTCACCGCAAAGCACGCGGCGAGCGCGTCGCGCACGGACGCGGGGAGCGGCGACGAGCACGAGCGCACCAGGCGCAGGCTCCCGCGCGAGCCGCCTCGTCCCGCGCCTCGCGCGTTCCCCAGTCGCGCGGCGATCGCCTGGTGCATCGATGGCACCGCCGTGTACCACGTCGGATCGATCTCCTCCAGCCACCGTCCGAACCGCAGCGGGTTGAAGCCGCCGGTGCAGCACACCGAGGCGCCCGCGGCGAGCGACGCCAGCGCAGCCCCCACGAGCCCGTGCACGTGGAACAGCGGCATCACGTTCAGGCACCGGTCGGCGGGCCCGAGCGCGAGCCCCCGCCCGATGGCGCGAGCCGAGAGGACCAGCGCCTCGCGCCGAACGCCAACCAGCTTGGGCCGGGCGGTGGTGCCGGAGGTGTGCAGCAGGAGGGCGATCGACGGGTCACGCGCGCCGACCGCCACCGGGGGGCGAGGCCCAGCGGCCGGCCGATCGAGATCGAAGAGACCCGATGGGCCGGCCGGATCGGGCCGGGCCGTCAGGATCGGAATTCCCAGGTCCCGGGCCGCTTCGACGGCCGCGGGACCGGCGTCGGCGACCACGATCAGCGCGCGGGCGCGCAGGTCGCCCAGCAGGAAGCGGCATTCGGCCGAGGTGAGCGACGGGCTGAGCGGGGCGACCGCCGCGGAGGTCGAGATCGCCACGGTGGCGACCAGGGCCTCGGGGCCGTTGCCGGCCGACAGGGCGACCGCGTCGCCCGCACCGATGCCGAGGGCCGCCAGGCGATCGGACATGCGCTCGACCGCCCGCAGCAGCCCCGCGTAGTCGAGGGGCAGCCGTCCCGGGGCCGTCACCGCCGGGGCCCGTGCGTCCCGCACGTCGAAGAGCATTGCCATCACCGCCTGCCATGCAGCGTGCGGGCCACCCGGCCGGCCCACGCCACCACCGCCCGCGCGAGGGCGGGGCGCCGCCTCAGATGGGACCAGGCCCACCGTGTCGTCCTCGAGTGCTCGGCGCCGAGCCGCCGAAGCGCCTGCCCCTCGGGGCTCACCCGTGTCAGCTCGGTTCGAATCACGCCGTCGTACCGGTAGTCGAAGTGTCGGTTCAGGATCTCGGTACACCTGGGCGTGCCACGGCGCCCAGAACTCGGCGCGCGACATCCCGCCCGCCGGGTCGTAGCCCAGCGCCTTGGCGGCGGCGTCGCGTACCCGGTAGACCGCCATGACGTCGGGCAGCCACCCGGCGGGGCCCTCCGCCGCATGGAGCACCTGCAGTGGCCAGTCACAGAACGGCAGGCCTTCGAACCAGCCGGGGAACGCGCTCAACACCCTGCGGTAGACGCAGGTGCTGGTGAAGCCGGGCGGCCGAACGAGGATGTCCTCGATCGAATACTCCTCGCGCCCGGGCACCGCCAGCGTCCACCGTGTCGTCACGCCGTCGGCGTCCACCTGCTCCGCCTCGTGGAAGCACAGGGTGTGGCGCGGGTGGGCGTCGAGCCACTCCACCTGCGTCTGCAGCTTGTCGGGTGAGGTCCAGTAGTCGTCGCCGTCGAGCCAGGCGAGGTATTCGGCTCCGCTCGCCGCATAGAGATCCATCGTGTTGCGGACCATGCCCACGCGCGCCGGCCGATCCAGCAGGCGCACCCGGCCCGGGTGCTGGCGGGCGTACCGCTCGACCACGGCCCTCGTGCCGTCAGACGAATGGTCCTCGCCCACGACGATTTCGAATGGGAAGGTGGTGCGCTGCGCGAGGGCGCCCTCGAGGGCCTGCGCGATGAAGGCCTCGTGGTCGTAGGCCTTCAGCATCACGCCCAGCTTCATGCCGCGCCCTGTCCTTCCGGCGCCTTCGGCGTGGAATCGGGCGCGCCGGGCGCCCGGCCCACCGATCGCGCGGGCACGCCGGCCATGCGCGCGCCCGCCGGCACGTCGTGGTTGACCAGCGAGCCGGCGGCGATGGTGGCGCCCTCACCGACGTGGATCCGGTCGAGGACGATCGCCCCCATGCCGAGCAGCGCCCCCGCGCCGATGGCCGCCAGCCCGCCAACGTTGCAGCCCGGGCCGAGCGTGGCGCACTCGGCGATCGTCGCGTGGTGGCCCACGAGGCAGCCGCGATTCACGATCGTGTACGGGCCGATGCGCGCGGCGGCGGCGATCACCGATCCGGCACCGACGATCGCGCCCTCCTCGAGGCTGGCCGTCGGCGAGACGACGGCCGAGGGATGCACCAACGTCGCGAAGCGCAGGCCCTGCCGCCGGGCCTGCGCGATGAAGCCGGCGCGCGCGGGCGAGCCGACCGCGCAGACGGCGAGCGCCCGGCTGGTGTCGGGCAAGTCCTCGATCCAGTGCACCGGCCGGCCGAGGAGCGTGCCGCAGCGATCGCGGTCGCGCCCCTCGACGAACCCGATCACCTCGAACCCGGCGGCGGCCGCCAGGTCCGCCACCTCCTCCGCGAAAACCCCCGCGCCGAGGACCAGGAGGCCTCCGGCACTCATCGCAGCCGGGCCTCGGTCGCCGGCCCCAGGTAGATGGCGTTGAACAGGAACTTGAAGGTGCCGTGCGGCTGCGCGCGGAACGTGATCTCGGGGCCGAACAGGAACAGGCGGCCCTTCCCCACCGGCGCGTCCACCACGGCGGTCCCGCCCTCGAGGTACGCCTGCCCCCACGCCCAGCCGCTCCTCAGCGGTGACGCGGAGTCGAACCAGGCAACGGGCCGCACGCCCTTGAGCGCGGCGTCGGGCGCCAGGCGGAAGACCGGGCTGTTGTCGAAGAACACGTCCACCTTGCTGCGCAGCCCCCACGCGAGCGGGTGCGTGTCATCGACGGCGACCTGCAGCACCGAGCCGGGCACGTAGTACTTCTCGTTCCCGAGGCGGCGTTCCGTGCCGTCGGGCTCTCGCTCGACCAGGTGGTCCTGCACCGGCAGGCCGAGGTGACGAGCGAGGCTCGAGGAGCTGCCGATCGCGACGATCGTCCCCCCGTTCTCGATGAACTGGCGCAGCCGTGGGATGGTCTTCTCGATCGTCACGCTGCCAACCCGATCACGGAATTCCTCGGGGACGTTGGCCGGCGGCTGCCCGCCAAACCCACCGGGGCCGCCCGGGCCGCCGGCCCCGGCCAGCGGGATGGCGCCGTCCGGAAAGACGATCACGTCGTACTTCGCATTCAGGCCACCGGCATCGAGCGCCGGCGCGTACACCACCTCGAAGGGCGTTGGGAACGCCTGCTCGAACATCCACCGGATCCACCCTGAGTCCATCGACCCGCCGTAGCGGTCCCACAGCGCAATGCGGGGGCGCTTCAGCTTGAGCGCCGTACCCGCGGCGCGCACCGGTGCGGCGCCCACGCCAAGCCCCAGTTCCTTCGCCAGCTTCTCGACCTGGCCTCGCGTGGTCGCCTTCGCCGGCACGTAGATCGTGCCCGCCGGCCAGGTCTTCCCGCCCGCGCTGAGCGGCGCCTCGAGCCAGTAGACATCCTCGCCGGCCCCCAGCAGCCGGGTGGTGGCGACAAACGCATCGTTCACGCGGTGGTCGATCAGGTAGGCCGCGGCCTTCCCCGCCGGCGCGGGGGCCGGGGATGGAGCGAGCACCTGCATCGGCATCTTCTCGAACGGGCCGTCGAACGCGTCGAGCACCCGGTCGAACTGCACGCCCATCTGGAACGCGAGCGTCCAGCCGGTGGCGTCGTACGGCGGGCGCGGCGGGCCGCCGGGATACGGGATGTCGTCCGGGTGGTCCTGAGGCTCGAACAGATCGCGCAGGTGCGGCCGGAACGCCTGGGCAGCCTTCACCACGTAGGAGCCGGCCGGGTAGGCCTGGCCCGCCACCGAGAAGGGCGAGGCGGCGCGGTGTACCTGGACGCCTCCCTTGATCAGGACGTTCACGAACTTGAGCGCGGTCAGCGGGTCGGGCTGGTCGGCGGGGATGATGTACCCCCGCGGGTCGCGGTCCTCGGGCCGGCGCAGCATGCCGAAGTACTTGCCGTCGATACCGCCGCCGCGGCCGCCGAACGACGCCTGCGACGCCGCGCTCCCCTCGCCCCGCGCGAGCGCCTGCACGGCCGCGATGCGGCGCGGCGTCAGCGTCCAGTGGTCGCGGTTGCCCCGCTCGATCGAGTTGCGGCCCATCACGTAGATGCGGTACAGGAAGTCTTCGCGCAGCCTCGAGGCCGTGTCGAGAATCGCGCGGTTGCAGGTGACCAGGTAGTCGATCGACTGCTTCTGGCGCCACTCCTGCGGCTCGATCGGGTACGGCTTGCTGGTGTCCGGCAGCAGCCGGGCGGGCACGAACGGGATCCGCATCGGCGTCGGGCTCCCGATGATCTCGGTCAGGATCCCGATCTGGTTGTGAAACCCGGTCGTCGTCCGCACGCCGCCGTTGTACCAGGTCGAGTACGACGCCTCGTTGCGCGACACCGCGCCGGGCTTGCCCTCGACGATGAACCGGTTGTGGATGGCGGCGCCGACCAGCTCGATCCCCATGGGCACCAGCGGGTCGTAGTTGTAGTTGAAGGGATCGCGAAAGGGCGGCGCGAACAGCACCGTGCCGGCGGGGCCGGTCTGGTGCTGGTTGTACATGATCTGCGGGATCCACTCGACGAACAGCTGGCGGTTGATCGCCTCGGTCTCGGGCTGGTTCGCCATGTAGGAGTCGCGGTTGTTGTCGTGGCCGACGTACTTCTGGTACAGCCGGGGCAGGCCCGCAAGCGTCCGCCGCGTCGGGTCCTTCTCGCGCATGTACCAGTCCGACACCAGCTCCATCCCGTCGGGGTTCACCGGGACGAGCAGGAGGATCACGTCGTCGAGGATGCGGAGGGTCTCGGCGTCATGCCGCGACGTCATCTGGTAGGCCATCTCGAACAGGCCCTGCGCCGGCACGACCTCGGTGCCGTGCAGGCCGCCGTCGATCCACACGACCGCCTTGCCCTCGCGGGCCATGGCGCGGGCCTGCTCGTCTGTCACCCCCTCGGCCAGGGCCAGCCGCCGCGAGATGTCGCGGTAGTGCTCGAGCTTCGCGTGGTTGGCCGGCGACGTGATGATCGCCATCACCATCGGGCGCCCCTCGGCGGTCGTCCCGATGTCCACCAGCTGCAGCCGGTCGGACTCGCGGTCGAGCGTCTTCAGGTAGGCGAGCAACTGCGTATAGTTGGCGAGGCAGTAGTCGGCGCCCGCGTCGAAGCCCAGCGCGGCCCGGGGCGGGGGGATCGGGGCCTGCGCCTGCAACCAGGCCCCGGACAGGAACACGACCAGCAGCAGCGCCGCCGGGCGCCGGGCGTGGCTGAACCGCATGGGAAGACTCCTCGGAGGCACCGCCATCCTAGAGAGCTTCGGCCTGCGGTGCAAGAGAAGCCTCTCGCAGCGGCCTCTCGCCGGAGAAGCTTCCAGGGTGCCGACTTGAGGGTTGGCGCCGGGCGCGCGGTGGTCTAAGATCGGGGCTCGTCCCCGACAAGCTCACAAGGAGAGGCGATGACCAGGCACCCACAGCTCGCGGCCTGGGTAGACGAAGTGGCCGCGCTTTGTCAGCCCGATCGCGTCCACTGGTGTGACGGCACCCCCGGCGAGTACCGACGAGATGCTGCGCCTGATGGTGCAGGCGGGAACCGCGATCCCGATGGACCCCATCAGGCCGCACAGCATCTTCGTGCGATCCGACCCGGCCGACGTGGCGCGCGTCGAGGACCGGACGTTCATCTGCTCGCGACGCAAGGAGGACGCCGGGCCGACCAACAACTGGGCCGACCCCGCGGAGATGAAGGCCACGCTGACCGGGCTGTTCACCGGCTCGATGCGGGGGCGCACGCTGTTCGTCATCCCGTACAGCATGGGGCCGATCGGGTCGCCGATCGCGAAGATCGGCGTCGAGCTGACCGACTCGCCCTACGTCGTCGCGAACATGCACATCATGACGCGCGTGGGGACGAAGGTGCTCCTGGCGCTCGGCGCCGACGGCGAGTTCGTGCGGGGGCTCCACTCGGTCGGGGCGCCGCTCGAGGGCGGCCAGGCCGACGTGCCCTGGCCGTGCAACGGCCGCACCAAGTACATCTGTCACTTCCCGGAGACGCGCGAGATCTGGTCGTACGGATCGGGCTACGGGGGCAACGCCCTGCTCGGGAAGAAGTGCCACGCGCTGCGGATCGCGTCGGTCCAGGCGCGCGACGAGGGGTGGCTGGCCGAGCACATGCTGATCCTGAAGCTCACCAGCCCTTCGGGCGAGGCGCGGTACGTCACGGGCGCCTTCCCCTCGGCGTGCGGCAAGACGAACCTCGCGATGCTGGTCCCGACCGTCCCGGGCTGGAAGGTCGAGACGATCGGCGACGACATCGCGTGGATGAAGTTCGGGCCCGACGGCCGCCTCTACGCGATCAACCCCGAGGCCGGGTTCTTCGGCGTGGCGCCGGGCACCAGCATGAAGTCGAACCCCAACGCGCTGCTGACGCTGCGGGAGAACTCGATCTTCACCAATTGCGCGATGACGCGCGACGGCGACGCCTGGTGGGAGTACATGACGGACGTCGAGCCCGCCGACCTGACGGACTGGCTGCGGCGGCCGTGGCACCCGGGCGTCGGCCGCAAGGCCGCCCACCCGAACGCCCGCTTCACGGCGCCCGCGCGCCAGTGCCCCGTCATCGCTCCCGAGTGGGAGGATCCGAAGGGTGTGCCGATCTCCGCGATGCTCTTCGGCGGTCGCCGCGCGTCGGTCGTCCCTCTGGTGACCGAGGCGTACACCTGGGAGCAGGGCGTCTTCCTCGGGTCGATCATGGGCAGCGAGACGACGGCGGCGGCCGCGGGCAAGGTGGGACAACTGCGCCGCGATCCGTTTGCCATGCTGCCCTTCTGCGGCTACCACATGGGCGACTACTTCGCCCACTGGTTCCGCATCGGGCGGACCCACGACCCGGCCGTCCTGCCACGGCTCTACTACGTGAACTGGTTCCGCCAGGGCGCGGACGGCAAGTTCCTCTGGCCCGGCTACGGCGAGAACAGCCGCGTGCTGAAGTGGGTCTTCGAGCGCGTGAGCGGGACGGGCGAGGCGGTCGACACGGCCATCGGGCGGCTGCCGGCGCCGGGCGCGCTCGACCTGCGCGGTCTCGACATCCAGCCGGACCACCTCGAAACGCTGCTGAGCGTGGATGCCTCGGGGTGGCTGGAGGAGCTGCCGCTCATCCGGAAGCACTACGACTCGTTCGGCGACCGCCTGCCGGCGGAGCTGGGCTCGCAGCTGGAGCAGCTCGAGCAGAGGCTGGGAGCTGTTGCACAGGGCTGAAGTCGAGCCCTCGGGTCCCGAGCTTGCTTTGTGGACTGGACTCGGCGAGCGGTGACGCCCGCCGAGCGCTCTTTGTGCGGATTTGGGGACGGGGGCCAACGAGCGTGAGTCTGGAGCTGGCCTCCCGACCCCGGGCGACGCCCGCCAGGACGTTCGCTGACACCTGCTTCAGTAGCAGGCGGCGTGCCAAGTTGGTTTGGGCGATAATGCGCCCGGAATCGCCCGCCGTGAGCCGCTCGACCCTCCTGCCGCCGGTGGAAGGACCCCAATGTACCACCGCGCGTTCCCTCACCTCTTCCTGGCGCTCGCACCCTCCTTCAGCACGACGGCTGGGTGGCCAGGCCTCTGTAATCCGTCTTCCCCGTCCCCAGGATCGGGATGCTCCGCACCCGGACAACGCGGCGCACGTAGTAGAGCGGGCTGAAGCCGGCGCTGCGGAGGAAGCTGTTCACCGAGTCGCGATCCACCTCGCGCAGCGAGTACAGCACCACCTCGGGGTTGTCCGGCGAGCCGGCCGCGTCCACGGCGATCGACGGCCCCTCGTCGTCCGGCGACGTGAGGTGCGGCAGCAGGGCCGACTCGATCGCCGCCAGGGAGATCATCTCGCCGCCCATCTTCACGAACCGCTTGAGGCGCCCCTCGAACCACAGGACACCGTCCGCGTCGCGCCGCACCAGGTCCCCGGTCCGGTACCAGGTGTGACCGCCCACCGTGACGAAGGGACTCTCGCCGTCGTGGTTGAGGTATCCGGCGAAGACGCTCGGGCCGCGCACGAGCAGCATCCCGGTCTCGTCCGGCGGCAGCGGGGCGCCGGTCTCGTGGTGCACCACGAGTCCCTCGACCGACGGCATCAGGCGACCGATGCTCCCGGGGAAGACCTGGCCTGGCCAGTTGGCCGAGACGACCGGCGAGCACTCGGTGATCCCATATCCCTCGAGGATGGTGGCCCCGGGGCACCGCGCGCGCACGGCCTCGTGGATCGCCGGCGGGCACTTCTCGGCGCCGGTCACGGCCAACCGGAGCGTGGCGAGCTGCGAGGGCCGGGCCGCGCGCACGATCCCCCCGACGAAGGCCGGCGTCCCGACGAGGATGCTCGCCCGGTACGTCTCGATCACCCGCGCCAGCAGCGCGGCCTCCGTGGGGTTCGGGTGGTACACCGTGCGGAGGCCGGTACAAAGCGGCACGATCGTCGGAATGCTGAGGCCGAACGAGTGGAACGGCGGCAGCATCCCGATCAGCACGTCGCGGTCGTCGAGGGGCACGACGTCGAGCACGTCGCCGATGTTGGTGAGGATGTTGGCGTGCGTGAGCGGCACGGCCTTGGGCAGATTCTCCGATCCGCTCGTGAACAGGACGACGGCCTGCTCGGGGGCGGCGTCCGGAGCGAGCGCGCCCCAGTACGTGTACGCGCGGGCGAGCGCCCAGAGCTTGCGCGGCAGCGACACGCGGGCGGCCAGGCCCTCGGCGCGCAGGAACCGGTCGGACAACGCGGACAGGTCGGTCCCGGCCGCCTCGAGCTTCGACAGCAGCGCGCCGGCCGTGATCACGGCGCGCACGTCGAGCAGGTCGAGCGCGTGCCTCACGTTGCGCGCGCCGGTCGTCCAGTTCACCATCACCGGCGTCTTGCCGGCAAACAGCGCGGCCAGGTAGAAGAGACCGGCGGCCACCGAGGCGGGAAGCATGATCCCGATGTACCGGCCGGGCAGGTCCCTGAGGATCGGTGTCAGCACCAGCAGCCCGGTGACGAGCTGGCGAAACGTCTTCTCCCCGCTCGCCTGGTCGGCCACCACGACCGCGCCCGGGTGCGCGCGGGCCTTCGCGAGGAACACCTCGGGAATCGTCCGCCCCTTCGCGGGCCGCAATGGCCGGCCGCGTCCAGCGCGCAGCCACGCGGCGCTCGCGGGCCGCACCGACCCTTCGGCGGCGGAGATCCCGCGGCCCGCCGCCGCGAGGATTACGTCAGCTGCCGTGACGAGGCTCTCGGGGGTGCCCGCCGGGTGGCCGAACTCGCGCTCGACCCAGGCACCCATTTCCGCGGCCGCCAGGCTGTCGAGGCCCAGGTCGTCGGCCACCCGGTCCTCGGGGCGAACTTCCGCCCGCCCTGACAGGCGGGCCAGCTCGGCGAAGACGGCCGCGCGGGTGCTCTCGGGCACCCCGGAAACGTCCGCAGCCCCAACCGCCGCCTGCGGCTCGGGAACCACCCGGGTTCCCCCGCGCTCCCAGAACGCATACGGAACGTACGTATTGCCGGGCGCGCGCTCGTTGTAGAACGCCTCGAGGTAGGCGTTCATCTCCATGCGCCCCGCGCCGCTCGGGAAGTCGTCGGGTTCCACCAGCTCGATCAGGATGTGGCGCCTGGGGGCGAAGAACAGGCCGTTGACGAACAACAGGCCGGCGCCGCGCGCCAGCTCGCCGAGGAAGTCCGGCATCTCGCCGGTGCGCGCCCGCGAGAAGCGGCTGCCCCAGAGTCCGGTCTGGCGCACGAGGACGACGCGGCAGGCGGGCGCTCCCTTGACGAGGATCTCGGCGCCGCTCGCCGCCCGAAGCCGCTCGAGCCGGTCGCGGCGCAGGCGGCCGGCCGGGTAGAAGAGCAGGCTCCCGCCCTCGCGCAGCCGCTCCACGGTCTCGCGGAGCACGCGCCGCGTCGCCCGGCCCGCCTCGCGCCCGCGGCGTTCGAGGTTCGGGATGATCAGCGCGCCGAAGGCGCGCATGAACCAGCCGACGACCGGCTTCGATGCCTGGTACTCGTCGGCCAGCGGGCTGGGGTGAAAGGCGGGGTCGAGGACCGCCATCAGGATGGCGGGATCGATGAGCGCCAGGTGGCTGGGCAGGAAGAGGATTCCGCGGCGGCCGCGCGCGCGGACCTCCTCCAGCCCCTTGATCTCCACGCGGTAGCGGAGCGAGATGATCGCCCGGGCGATCCAGGCAACCAGGCTCCTCACCGCGTGCTGGAGTCGCGTGTCAGCCACTACGGCTTCGGCTTCGGCTCTCGCGGGCGGCGGGCCCGCGCCCGGGTGGCGGCGGCGGCCGGCACGGAACGCGGCTTCCGGCCTGCGGCCGCGGTCTTCCGCGCCCCGGTCGCGCGACGGCGGCGCGGCCGCCCGCCCGCTCCCCCGGCACCCGGGGTCTCTTCGATGTCGATGACCTCGACGGGCGCATGGACCGGCTCGATCGGCTCGGCGTCGACGATGCCCGGCGCCTGTTCGCCGATGAGAACGCCCTCGGCCCCGGCCAGCGGTGACGCGGTCGCCTCCCCCTGTTCCGCAGCCGGCTCGGACCCAGCCTCCGGCGTTGCGTCCTCGTCCGGCTGCGACGGCGCCATCTCGACGCCGTCCGTGGTCTGCGACCCGATCTCCTCGGCATCCACCGGGACGCCGATCGCCGCGCCCGTGGCCGCCCGCTGCAGGACGGGGCCGGGGAACACGCGGAGCACGCCCTGCCGGTCGCGCTCGAGGCGCAGGACCATGTCGCGCTGCGCGCCGCGCAGCAGGTCGAGGATCCCGCCGAAGCCGTAGCGCCGCTCGTCGAAGCCGGCCTCCGCGGCGCGGAGGAGCTGCTTCACGTTGCGCACGTACATCGGCCAGCGGGGCGGCGTGGTGGCGTTCTCGATCACGCGCCGGAGCAGGTTGACCGCCTCGGCCTGCTGGATGGCCAGCGCCTCGCCCGGCGCCACAGCCACCTCCCGCTCGCGCCCTTCGTCGCGGCGTTCGGCCTCGGCCTCGCGCGCGTGCGGGGCAGCCGAGGGTGCCTGCCCCCCGGCCGCTCGCGGTCGTGCCGCCGTTCGCGCTCGTGGCGATCGGATTCGGGGTGATCGCGCTCGCCGCGTTCGCGGTCGCGGCGCCGCTCGCGCTCCTGGTCGCGCTCGGGCTCGGCCTCGCGCGGGCGCTCGTCGGCCTGGGGCGCCTCGTCGTCGCCGTCGCCCTCGATGCTCTCGACGAGCAGGTTGCGCCCGGCGCGGTTCAGCCTCAGCGCGCCCGCCTTCTCGAGCTTCTCGGCGAAATCGCGGAACGAGCTCGCGCCGTAGTTCTTTTCCGAGAAGGTGGAGTCGAGCTGCAGCAGGGTGCTCTTCAGCAGTCCGAGCTGGGGCGTGACCTCGCGCTCGGACAGGACCTTGAGCGCGCGGCGGACCAGGGGCAGTGCCTGGGTCACCGCGTGGCTGCTCTTGCCTCCGCGCTCCGGCTGGCGGCGCGGCGCCTGGCCGATCAGGTTCTCATAGGCGATGAACTCGTGGCAGTTGCGCTGCAGGATCACGCTCGTGAAGGCGCGGCCGCCCACCACGAACACGGTCTTGTCGTACTGCTTGAGCTTCTCGACGAGGCTGAGGAAGTCGCTGTCGCCGCCGACGATCACGTAGGCGTCGATGTGGTCGTGGGTGAGCGCCATCTCGAGGGCGTCGAGCGCGAGGTTGATGTCCGCGCCGTTCTTGTCGCCCCCGGGCGTGAGGTTGCGCTGCACCATCTTGATGGCGTGCTGGGTCAGCAGGCGGCTGTAGTCGCCGGCCCGCGTCCAGTCGCCGTAGGCAATCTTGGTCACCACCTCGCCGCGTTCCTTGATCGCCTCGAGGATGGTGCCCACGTCGAACGCCACTCCCAGCGTCGTCTTCACGCCAATCTCGATGTTGTCGAAATCGACGAAGACGGCAATCTTCAATCGTTCTTCTCTCACAAGTCTTCCTCGGTCCGGCGGGCCGTTCGGCGGCGGATCGACGGGCCCGGCGGCCCGGCCTCGCCGCGGCGCCACTCGCTCGAAGAGTGCCGCGCCGCGGGACGGGCGGGGCCGCGTCCGCGGGCCTGGTCAATCCGGCGCCAGCGCGCCGGCATCATCCTGCTCCTTCCACACGGTCATCGGGACAGGGGCAGTGGTTGCGGGACGGGTGAAAATGGGGGAGGACCCTCGGGCCGCCGGGGCGCGGCTACTCCTGGTCGTCCTCCTCGCCGGTCAATCCGGTTGCGATATCGTCCAACTCCTCCAGGTCGCCCTCCCCGTCATCCACGTCGAAGACGCGGCCGGTGTTGCGCTCCCGGATCGGGCCGCGCGGCCGGCTCTCCGTCCTGGTGGTGCGGCGGGCTCCGGCACCCTGCTGGCGGCGGGGTGCGGGCGGACCGAAATTCCTCCCCGGCCGGTCGGCGGGGGCAGGGGCGCCCGAGTCGGGCGCCGCGAATGAGGGTCGGAAGGGCGCGGAGGGACGGGGTCCCGCCGGGCGGTCTTCCCGGGCCCTGGCCTCGCTGACCGCGAGGTTCCGGCCCTTGAAGGGCTGCGCGTTGAAGCGGCGGACCACCTCTTCGGCGACCGACCGCTCGGCGAACTCAACGAACGCAAACCCCCGTGGCCTTCCCGTCTCCCTGTCGGTGGGCAACACGACTTCGGTCGGAGGCGCAATCACACCCAGGTGGGCGCGAAGCTCGACGTCGGTGGTGTCGTAGGGAAGGTTGCCGATGAACAAACGGACTGCCAAAAGTTCCTCTCGCATCGAACGGTGTTGCAGCGGGCGCCGCGCGCGGGGCACACCGGCGCCTGGAACCCGGCTCGCGCCGGGTGGCCGGACACACCAGCCCGGCAGCCATCTTCGCAGAACTTGTGCCCCGGTTCAAGCATGACGCGGTCAGAGGCCTTGACGTGCTCGGCTGTAACAGCATAATATGACCGTCAATGACTGGTTATGATATCCAGGCTGCCCCGGACGCCCCCCCGAGCACGCTCGCCGTCGCCCCGTTGTTGCCCACCTACGCCCCTCACCCCGTCGTCTTCTACACGGGCAGCGGGGACGAGCTCATCGACATCGAGGGACGGAGACACCTCGACTTCTACGGCGGACACTGCGTCTGCCTGACGGGCCACAGCCACCCCGCGGTGGTGGACGCGATCGCGCACCAGGCGGGCGAGCTGCTGTTCTATTCGACCGCGGTCCAGCTCCCCGTGCGCGAGGCGGCGGCCGAAGCCCTCGTGGCGTTCGGACCGCGCGGGCTCGACTCGGTCTTCTTCTGCAACTCGGGCGCCGAGGCGAACGAGAATGCCCTCAAGATCGCGCGCCTGGCCACGGGCCGCCGCCGGTTCGTCGCCTTCAGCGGCAGCTTCCACGGACGCACGCTGCTGGCGTTGTCGGTGAGCGACGCGCCGCGGCTGCGGCGACCCTTCGAGGACCTCCTCGCCCCCGTGGAGTTCCTCCCGTTCGGCGATGCCGAGGCGCTGGCCGCTGCGGACCTGCGCGACGTGGCGGCCGTCATCGTGGAGCCGATCCAGAGCATGGCCGGCGTGCGGGCCGCCGCGGCACCATGGCTGGCCGCCCTCCGGGCGCGGACGCGCGACGCCGGCGCGCTGCTCGTCTTCGACGAGATCCAGACCGGCCTCGGCCGCCTCGGCGCCCCGTTCGCCGCGCAGTACTACGGCGTGGTGCCCGACATCATGACGCTGGCGAAGGGGATGGCCAGCGGCGTGCCGATGGGCGCGGTGCTGATGAGCGCCGCGGTGGCCGCATGCCTCGCCCCGGGCGATCTCGGCAGCACCTTCGGGGGTGGACCGCTGGCCTGCGCCGCGCTCCTCGCCACGCTCTCGGTGATCAGGTCCGAGAACCTCATGGACAGGGCGAGGGCCTGCGGCGAGCGGATCCGGGCCGGCCTGGCCGGCACGGCCGTCGCCGCCGTGCACGGCCACGGTCTCCTCCTCGGCCTTCGCGTCCCAGGCCGCGCCGGGACGCTCAAGACGTACCTCCAGGACAAGCGCATCCTCGTGGGCGGCTCGGCGGACCCCGACGTGCTCCGGCTGATGCCGCCGCTCACCGTTCGCGACTCGTCGATCGACGCCCTGGTCGAGGCGATCGCCTCGTTTCCAAACGAGCCCTGACACCATGCGCCATTTCATCCGTCTCGCCGATCTTGCGCCCGACGAAGTGCGATTCGTCCTCGACGAAGCCCTGACCTGGAAGCGCCGGCCGCCCGCGGCGCACCTGGCGGGCAAGCTCCTGGGCATGGTGTTCTTCAACCCGAGCCTTCGAACGCGAGCCAGCTTCGAGGCCGCCATGGCACGGGGGGGCGGCCACTCCATCGTCCTCGAGGTCGGGGGCGGAGTGTGGAAGCTCGAGGATCGGCCCGGGGCGGTGATGGACCAGGACCGCGCGGAGCACGTCAAGGAGGCGGTGCCGGTGCTGGGCCGCTACGTCGATCTCCTCGCGGTGCGCACCTTCGCCGCCTGCACGAACGATGATGCCGACCTCCGCGATCCGATCATGCGAGCCTTCGCCGACTACTCCACCGTCCCCGTCATCAGCATGGAGAGCGCGCGCGAGCACCCGTGCCAGGGGCTGGCCGATCTGCTGACCATCAGGGAGACCTTCGGCGACACGCGCGACCTGCCGGTCACGCTCACCTGGGCGCCGCACGTGAAGCCGCTGCCGAAGGCCGTGCCGCACTCGTTCCTGCTGACCGCCGCCGCCACCGGCTGCCGCGTGCGCGTGGCGCATCCGCCGGGGTTCGAGCTGCACCCGGAGGTCGTGGCCGAGGCCCGGGCGTACGCGCGGACGTCCGGCGGCGAGGTCACGTTCACCTCCGACCAGGACGAGGCGCTCGCTGGCTCGCGCGCCGTCTACGCCAAGGCGTGGGGTCCGGCCGCGCCCGGGCCGCTCGGGGGCGACGCCGTCCGTGCGTTCCCGTCGTGGCGGGTCGAGGCGAGGCATCTCGCCCTCGCGGCGAAGGACGCGATCTTCCTGCACTGCCTGCCGGTGCGGCGGAACGTCGAGGTGGGCGACGCGGTGCTCGACTCGCCCGCCAGCCGGGTCGTGGACGAGGCGGAGAACCGCTTCCATGTCCAGCGCGTGCTGCTCGACCTGCTGGCCGCCGGACACCCGGCGCCCGTTCGACGCTCCTAGCCTCACAGGACCGCTCGAGATGCCATTCGCACCCGACCCGTTCGCGGCGCTTCGCAGCGCGGCCCGCCATGTGCGCCGGTTCCGCGGGAAGACCTTCGTCGTCAAGATCGGCGGCGAGCTGATCGACGACGCCGAGTCCCGCGCCTCGATGGGCGAGCAACTGGCGCTGCTCTGGAGCTTCTCGATCCCGATCGTGATCGTGCACGGGGGCGGCGCGAGCGTGGACGCGCTGTGCGAGTCGCTCGGCCTGCCCACGGTGAAGGTGGCTGGTCGCCGCGTCACGCCGCCCGACGTGCTGCGCGCGGCGGGCATGGCGCTCAAGGGGGACGCGCAGGTGCGGCTGCTCTCGTCGCTGCTGTCGGCGGGACTCCCCGCCGTCGGCCTCTCGGGCCAGGACGCGGGGCTCATCACCGCCGCTCGCCGCCCGCCCGTCGTGGTGGACGGCCGGGAGGTCGATTTCGGCGAGGTGGGGGACATCGCGGCGGTGGATCCGGCGCTGGTTGCGCAGCTGGTCGAGGGCGGCTTCGTCCCGGTGGTCGCACCGCTGACGGCCGGCCCGGACGGCGCCGTCTACAACACGAACGCCGACACGGTGGCCGCCGCGCTCGCGGTCGCGTTGCGCGCCGAGAAGCTGCTGTTCCTCGTGCGCGTCCCGGGGCTGCTGCAGGACGCCGCCGACCCCTCCTCCCTGGTTCCGTTCGCCGACCTGGCCGCGGTGGACGCGCTCGTCGCCTCGGGCGCGGTGGGCGGGGGCATGCGTCCCAAGCTCGAGGCCGCGAGGTCGGCCCTCGAAGGGGGCGTGGCGAGCGTCCACCTCGTGTCCGGGATCGGCCCCGACAACCTGCTGGTCGAGATCTTCACGAACGAGGGCGCGGGGACGATGCTGGTGCGCGGGGCCGACGCGGGAGCCGCGGCGTGACGGCGGAGGGCCTGCTGGCCGCGCTGGTCGCCGTCCCCAGCCTCTCGGGCGACGAGGGCGCGATCGCCGATCTCCTGTCGTCGATCCTTCGGGCCGGCGGTGTGGCCGTGGAGCGCGCCGGCAACAACCTCTGGTTCGAGATCGGAGCAGGCCGCCCAAGGTTGTTGCTCGTCAGCCACCTGGACACGGTGCCGGCCGGCGCCGGCTGGACCCGCGATCCCCACTCGGCGGGCTGGGAGGCGGGCCGGCTCGTCGGCCTCGGCGCGAACGACGCCAAGGGCTGCGTGGCAGCGATGACGGAGGCGGCGCTCGGCCTGCGAGCGGACTCCGTCCCCCTCGCGGGCTCGGCCGTCGTCGCGCTGACGGCCGAGGAGGAGGTGGGCGGTCACGGCATCGCCTCGGTTCGCCCGCTGCTCGGTTCGATCGACGCGGCGGTCGTCGGCGAGCCGACGGGCCTCGAGGTGTGCGTCGAGCAGCGTGGCCTGGTGATCCTGCGGTGCGTGGCCCGAGGGCGCAGCGCGCACGCCGCCCATCCCGAGCAAGGCGCCAACGCCGTTCACGCCGCCGCCGCGGACATCGCCCGGCTGGCGAGCATGCGATTCGGGCGTCACCCGCGGCTCGGCGACACCGTCGCGCAGGTGACGCGGATCGACGGGGGCCGCGCCCTGAACCAGGTGCCCGACGCCTGCGAGTTCTTCGTGGACCTCCGCACCTCGCCAGGCGTGACGGCAGAGTCGATCGTGGAGCGCCTCCGCGGCGAGATCGCCAGCGAGGTTCACGTCCGCTCGGCGCGCTACGTTCCGTGCGCCACCGACGAGGCGCATGCAGTCGTGCGAGCGGCGCTCGCGGCGGCGGGCCGGGAGCGCGGCGCGAGCAGCCGCACGACCTCGGACTGGGCGTTCCTGTCGGATCTGCCCGCGGTCAAGGCCGGACCCGGCGACACGAAGCGGAGCCACCAGCCCGACGAGTACATCACGCGGACCGAGCTCGCGGACGGGGTCGCCTTCTATCGCCGCCTGATTCCCGATTGCCTCGCGCGGCTCGCCGCGGAATCCGGCGCAGCTCACACGGCCACGCGCGAGCGCCGGCCGGGCCAGGACTCGAACCCATGAGCGACGTGCTGCTTGCCTTCTCCGGCGGCCTCGACACCTCCTTCTGCGTCGTCTGGCTCGCCTCGAAGGGATGGAGCGTCCACACCGTCACGATCGACACCGGCGGGTTCGAGCCCGGGGAGACGTCGAGACTGAAGGAGTGGGCGCTTCGCCTGGGGGCCGCCACCCACGAGACCGTGGATGCGAGGCGCGACCTGTTCGACCGCTACCTCAGGTTCCTCATCGCCGGGAACGTACTCCGCGGAAGCGTGTACCCGCTCAGCGTCTCGGCCGAGCGCGTGTGCCAGGCACGGAAGGCCGTGGAGGCCGCCCGCGCAAAAGGAGCTCGAGCCCTCGCGCACGGATCGACCGGGGCGGGCAACGACCAGGTACGGTTCGACGTGGTCTTCAGGGCGCTCGCGCCCGACCTCGAGGTGCTGGCGCCGATACGGGAGCTGGCGCCGACCCGCGCCGAGGAGCGCGCGTTCCTGGCCGAGCGCGGCTTCGCAATGAGCGAGAAGACCGAGGCCTACTCGGTGAACCAGGGGATGTGGGGGTCGAGCGTCGGCGGCCGCGAGACCCACGACAGCTGGAGCGAGTTGCCGGACGAAGCCTTCCCCGGCGGGGCCGTGGACCCGCTGCTGGCCCCTGCTGCCCTCACGGTGTCCTTCTCGCGGGGTGTGCCCACCGCGCTCGACGACACGGCGACGGACCCGGTTTCCCTCGTCGAGGCCCTGAACGTCATCGGGGGCCGATACGGCATCGGGCGAGGAGTCCACCTGGGGGACACGATCCTCGGGATCAAGGGGCGCGTCGGCTTCGAGGCGCCGGCGGCGCACCTGTTGATTGCCGCGCACCGCGAGCTCGAGAAGCTGGTGCTCACCGGCCGGCAACTGACCTGGAAGGAAACGCTGGGGTCTCTCTACGGGAGCCTGCTGCACGAGGGGCTGTTCTTCGACCCGGTGGCGCGCGACATCGAGGCGTTCCTCGACAGCAGCCAGGAGCGCGTGACGGGGGACGTCCGCTGCACGCTGCGTCCCCGCTCGCTGGCGGTGGCCGGTGTGCGCAGCCCGCACGGGCTGATGACGGCGGGTGCGCGGTACGGCGAGGGCTCCAGCCTCTGGCGCGGCGAGGAGGCGGCCGCGTTCTCGAAGATCTACGGGCTGTCCCAGGTGCTGGCCCTGAAGGCGGGAGGGGTCGCGTGAGGGTGCACCTGGACAAGATCGCGTCGGTGACGCGCGGGCTGCGCCTGCAGCGCACGGTGACGACGACCGATGCCATCCAGCCCTCGGCGGGGGCCGTCGTGGTCGGACGCGTGCGGGGCGAGAAATCCACCTACAATCACCTCGAGGACGTGCACGGCCGCATGACGGTCCTGCACGACGGTGACGTGATCGCGGGCGCGCTGGGCCACCGCAACGCGCTGCACGGCTACGAGGGCGTGGTGCCCGACGCGGTGGCGCCGGGAGACGTGCTCAACATCCTCAACCTCGGCGGCGTCATCGGACGCTGCATCTCCCGCAACCCGGAGGTGGGACACCCCTTCGAGGTGGAGCTGATCGGCCAGGTCCTCGCGTACCCGGACTTCCAGTCGCGACAGCCGCAGCCGGCATCCCTCGCCCTTGGGGCGCTGGCGGGCCGGCCAGCCGTGTCGGTGCCGCCGGTCGTGTACGTGCTGGGCACGAGCATGAACGCCGGGAAGACCGCCGCGGCCAGCGCGATCGTCCGCGCGTTCAGCCAGGCGGGGTTCAGGGTGGGCGGCGCGAAGCTGACCGGCGTCTCGCTGATGCGCGACATCCTGTCGATGGCCGACTACGGCGCCGAGGTGGCCCTCGACTTCACCGACGCCGGGATCGTCTCGACGGGCGCGGACACCGCGTGCGGCGTGGCGCACGCGATCTTCTCCGAGCTCGCGGCCCGCGGCGTGGATGTGATCGTGGCCGAGACAGGCGACGGCATCATGGGCGAGTACGGGGTGCAGGCCCTGCTCTCCGATCCGGTCCTGCGCGGCCGGGGGCACGCCTTCGTCCTCTGCGCGAACGATCCGGTCGGCGTCGCGGGCGGCGTCGCCTTCCTGCGCGAGCGGTTCGGCATCTCGGTGGACGTGGTGGCGGGGCCGGCGACGGACAACGGCGTCGGCGTGCGCTTCGTCCGGCGCGAGTTCGACCTTCACGCGATCAACGCCCGGACGAACGCGAGGGCGCTGGGGGCGGCGATCGTCGAGCGGATCGCTCTCCCCGCGCGGGGGGCGGCGCGATGAGACTCGACGTCGCGGTCCTCGGCGCCTCGGGGTACGGCGGGGGCGAGCTG
Organism: uncultured Acidobacteriota bacterium; assembly: GCA_963813585.1. Lineage (GTDB taxonomy): Bacteria > Acidobacteriota > Vicinamibacteria > Vicinamibacterales > Fen-181 > JARKSS01. The sequence goes on along the minus strand of CAWEZL010000001.1, from coordinate 2,138,580 downwards.
CTGCGGCTGCTGACCAGCCACCCGGCCGTCGCGAGCCTGCGGGGCACGTCCACTCGACTCGCGGGCCGCCCGTTCCACGCCGCGCACCCGAACCTGCGGGGCGTCGCGGACGGCACGTTCGAGGCGGCGATCGACTGGCGCGACCTTGCCTCGTCGCCGCACCCGGTAGTGTTCAGCGCGATGCCGCACGGCGCGCTGGCGGGCCGGCTCGACACGCTGGAGGCGGAATGGGCGCGCCTGGATCTGGCCGGTCGCCTGACGCTCGTGGATCTGAGCGGCGACTTCCGGCTCCGATCGGCCGAGGCCTTCGCGCTCGCCTACGGCACCGCGCACCCGTGCCCGGGGCATCTCGGGTCGTTCGTCTACGGGCTGCCGGAGTGGACCCGGGCCGACCTCGCCGGTGCCCGCCGGATCGCGTCGGCGGGCTGCTTCGCCACCGCGCTGCAGCTGGGACTGCTGCCGCTCAAGGACCTCGAGCTGGGGTTCGTCGCGGCCAGCGCCATCACCGGCTCGTCCGGCAGCGGCGCGTCGGCTACAGAAACGACCCACCATCCCACGCGCGCGCACGACCTGCGGGCCTACAAGATCCTGTGCCACCAGCACCTTCCGGAGGTGCGCGCGACGCTCGAGCGCGGGCGCATCGCCGCAGATCTCGCGTTCGTTCCCCAGAGCGGGCCCACGGTGCGGGGCATCTTCGCGGTCCTGCAATTCGCCCTTCCCGCGGGGCTCGACGCCAGCGGCCTCGCCGCTCGCGGGGCCCAGGCCTGCGTCGGCGAGCCGTTCCTGCGCCTGGTGGAGGGTTCGCCGAGGGTCGCGGCGGTGGCGGGCAGCAACTTCGCCGACCTCGCCGTGGTATCGACGAACCGGCACGGCGTCGTGCTCGTCGCGATCGACAACCTCGTCAAGGGGATGGCTGGACAGGCTGTCCAGTGCCTCAACCTCGCCCTCGGCCTCCCCGAGGCCACGGGGCTCATGTTCGCGGGAGCGTACCCGGCATGACGCATCCGGATCGAGCTCGCCGCGGCGTCGTGACGGCGAACTGTGGCACACTACGGCCCGTCGCCGAGAAGGGCGCGCATCACCATGCCCATCGACCAGGCCATCCTCGACATCATCTCGCGCGAACCGGTGAGCGACCAGCGCGCGCTCCAGAGCCGCCTGGCCCAGCGCGGCATCTCGCTGACGCAGTCGGCCCTCTCGCGCCGCCTGCGCAAGCTGCAGGTGCAGAAGCGCGACGGGCAGTACGTCAAACCGGACCCTCCGCCTGCCGTCATGCCGTCCTACACGCTGGCGCCGGCCCCGCCCAACCTGGTCGTCCTGCGCACGGCGCCAGGGTTCGCCCAGGCGCTGGCACTCGTCGTCGATCGCGCGGGTCCCCCGGGGTTCGCCGGGTCGGTGGCGGGCGACGACACGGTGTTCTTCGCGGCGAGCAGCCCGGACGCGCTGGCACCGCTGCTTCGCGCCATCGACAGGCTGCTGCGCACCCTCTGACTGCCGCGGGCCGGCCCTTCCCTCGGGGCGGCGCCCGATGACCGCGCTGTGGAGCGGCCGGTTCGCCGCGGATCCCGACCGCGCGGTCTTCGAGTTCGGGCGCTCGCTGCCATTCGACCGCCGGCTCATCGAGGACGACATCATCGGAAGCCTCGCCTGGGCGGAGGCCCTGTCTCGGGCGGGCGGGATGAGAGCCGACGACTGCGCTCGTGTGACCGCGGCTCTCGAGCGCCTCCTCGCGAGGTTCCGCGCCGAGCCGTCCCTCGCCGACTCGGCCGACGAGGACGTGCATTCGCTCGTCGAGCGCCTGCTGGTCGAAGAGATTGGCGACGCCGGGCGGCACCTGCATTCGGGCCGGTCGCGCAACGACCAGGTGTCGCTGGACCTGCGGCTGTACCTCCGGCGGCGCATCCCGCTGCTGCAGCGCGCGACGGTCGATCTCGCCGCATCGCTCGTCGATCAGGCCGAGCGCGCCGGCACCGGGCTGATGCCGGCCTTCACGCACACGCGCCGCGCGCAGCCGGTGCTGGCCGCCCATTTCCTGCTGGCTCACGTCGCCGCCCTGCGGCGCGACCACGCGAGGCTCGAGGGGGTGCGCGACGAAGCCGACGCGCTGCCGCTCGGTTCCGGCGCGGTGGCCGGCTCGACCCTCGCCGTGGACGTCGCCGCTCTCGCGAAGAGGCTGGGCTTCTCGCGGGTCGTGGCCAACAGCATGGACGCCTCGTCGGATCGCGACTTCGTGTCGAGCTTCCTTCACGCGGCCTCGCTCGCGATGGTGCACCTCAGCCGTCTCGCGGAGGACCTCGTGCTGTTCACCGGCGAGGAGTTCGGCTTCTTCGAACTGGCCGACGAGGTGAGCACCGGCAGCAGCATGCTGCCGCAGAAGAAGAACCCCGACCCGCTCGAGCTGGTACGGGGGAAGTCGGGCCGCGTGATCGGCCGCCTGGCCGGCTGGCTCGCCACGATGAAGGGCCTGCCGAGCGGGTACAACAAGGACCTGCAGGAAGACAAAGAGGCCGTGTTCGACGCCGAGGACACGACAGCCGCGTGCCTGGCGGCGATCGAGCGGGTGGTCCGTACGCTGCGGTTCGACGACAGGAGGGCCGGCGCGGCGGCCTCGGGCCTCCTCCTCGCCACCGACGTCGCCGACTACCTCGCACGGCAGGGCATACCGTTTCGACGCGCGCACGAACTGGTCGGCCGGATCGTGCGCGACCTCTTGCCGCGCGGAGCGGGGTTCGAGTCGCTGTCGCTCGATGAGTGGCGAGCGTACTCGGAGGCCTTCGGCCCCGAGATCCTCGGCGTCGTGAGCCCGGAGGCCTCGGTCGCGGCCAAGCGGACGCCGCAATCCACCAACCCCGGCGAAGTGCGTCGCTCGCTGGCGGAAGCGAGAACCTGGGTCGACTCACCCCGCTGACCGTCGCCCCTACACCACCTGGGCCGCGATCACCGTGATGTCGTCCTGCTGGGGAGAGCCGCCCACGAAGCGGGTCACCTCGTCCAGCACCCGCCGAGGGAGGTCCTCGGCCGGCAGGGCCCGGTAGCGATCCACGGCCTCGATCAGCCGCTCCTCGCCGAACATCTCGCCGTCGGGGTCGGAGGCCTCGGTCACGCCGTCCGAGAAGATCACGATCCGATCACCGGGCTCGAGCGACACGGACCGCTGCTGGTACGGCTGCCCCGCGAAGATCCCGAGCACCATCCCCCCGGTGTCGAGGTGCCGGACCTCCGGTCCCGTCCCGCCGTTGTTCCGGACGATGAACGGCGGCAGGTGTCCGGCGTTCAGGTAGCTCAGTTCGCGCGACCGGTCGTCGTAGACCCCGAAGAAGAGCGACGCGAACCGCGCGCCGTCCGAGGTCTCCACCAGGTGGCGATTGAGCTCGGCGCCGAGGGCGCCGAGGTCGGCGGCATAGGTCGGCGCGTGGCTGCGGAGCAACGCCTGGAGGCTGGCCATCAGCAGCGCCGCGGGGAGGCCCTTCCCGGCGATGTCGGCCACCGCCAGGCCGAGGCGCTCGCCCGTGAGCGGCAGGAAGTCGTAGAAGTCGCCGCCGACGCCGCGGGCGGCCCGGCAGATGCCGCTGTAGAGGAGCGAGCGCATCGGCGGCCGCTCGTGCGGGAACAGCTTCGCCTGCACCTCCTGGGCGATCTGGACCTCGCGCAGCAGTGCCGCCTGCTCGGCGGCCTGCCCGATCAGGTGCGCGTAGTCGAGGGCGATGGCCACCTGGCCGGCGACGACGGTCAGCAGGTCGCGGTCCTCGCGGCTGTACGGCTCCTCGGAGAGCTTCTCGCCGAGCAGGAGGAACCCGAGGGCTCGTCCGCCGGTGACCAACGGCACCACCAGGCGCGCCCCGAACCGTGCGAGGAGATGCTCGTCGTCCAGGCAGCCGCTCAATCCGCCACCCTCGACGCGAAGCGGTGGCAGCCGGGGAAGGGGGGCGCCCGCCGCGGGCGACTCGAAGGCCATCACGTCGAGAGCCTCGGGGTCGCCGGCCGCCGAGGCGGCCAGGTGCTGGGCCAGCGGGACGCGTGGCGACAGGCGGTAGCCGCGTCGCGGGGCGACGCTCGCGAACGCCGTGGAGGACTCGTCCAGGTACAACAGCAACCGCCCCCCGTCCGCCGGGCCCAACCCGTCCCAGCAGGTCCCGCCCGGCCCGGTCAACGGCGCCAGGGTGGCCACGGCGTCGGGCCGCAGGAAGACCGCGGTCCGCACCGGGTGCAGCGCCTCGCCAATCTCCTGCGCCACGCATTCGAGCAGTTCGCCCGGGCGCGAGGCCATCCGGCGGACCGCCCGGCTGAGGTCCGTCAGGATGCGCCGCGTGTCGTAGGCGTCGCGGAAGAAGTGCCGGTCGATGTGCGGCAGTACCTGGCGGTGCACACGCCGCATCCCGAGCGTCAGCACGAGCGTCGCCAGGGCCGCTCCTGCCGACGCCGCGAGAACGTCGGATTCGGGGTTGAGCCAGCGGAAGCCGGAGCCGGCCAGCCCGAGCAGCACGATGAAGATCACCGCGCCCTCGGCCAGCAGGAAGCCGCGCGACACGAGCGCGTACTTCAGACCCCGCCGCAGGATCAGGCGGATGCCGAACACGCGGTGGCGCACCACCGCGTACGCGAAGGACAGCGGGAACAGGCCGATCAAGGGAATGGCCACCAGCGGCACGCCAATCGGCACCACCACGCGGGCCGAGGCCAGCCCCAGCAGCACGGCGGTCGGCAGCAGCCCCGCCACCGCGCCGGCCGCGATGATTCGCAGCCGCCGGCGCTCGTCGGGCCGCCGCGCGAGGCGCGCGTTCAGCACGACCGAGACCAGGGCCAGCAGGATCATCGAGGCGGCGAGCGCCGTGAACACCGACTCGATGCGGCTCACCGTCAGGCCGGCCGCCGCCAGCGCAGTCTCGATGCGGTACGCCGCCCGGAACGACAGGTGGAGGCTGAACTGCCAGGCCAGGGACGCGGCCCAGGCCAGCACCGTCAGCCCGAGAAACACCTTGTCGAGCCAGGGGACGGTGCGGTCCAGGGGCGACCTGGCCGGGAACCGCAGGAAGAAGAGAAAGACCAGGTACGGCAGGAAGACCGAGCCGGAGACGCCGACCAGCAGGGACGCCTCGCGAAGCACGGGCGGGTACTGCGCGATGTGCGACCCCATCACCAGCGCGAGCGCCATGAACAGCAGCGACGCCAGGTACGCCTGGTTGTCCCGCGGTCGGGCCAGGCCGATGAGCAGCCCGGTCAGCGCGGCCAGGAACGGCAGGTAGAAGTCCACGGCGAGGTTCACCAGCCACATCGCCGCCCCCCAGACGAGCGGCGTCGAGGGCGGCATCTCGAGGCGGAGTCGATCAAAGCCGCCCGGTCCCGGGCGGCCCACGACCAGCGTCCAGGGATGCGAGACGTTGATCGGCTTGATGTAGGCGCCGTAGTCGAACATGCCCCGGACCACCCCGCCCCGGCCCCGGTGATCGTAGATCTCGAGCACCCGGTCGCCGGGCCTCGGCAGCCCCTTCCCGGCCCATTGGCGGAAGCAGGGCGCGTCGAGGTCGATGGCCTTGATGAGCTGGTAGTCGCCGCTCCGCTCCATCTTCATGGGCAGCGTCGAGCTGAGCTCGGCCGAGAAGTAGCGCAGGTAGATCCCGGTGCCGCGGTAGGCGCCGACCAGCAGGGTGGCGACGATCAGGCCGGTGAGACGAAGCCTCATGACGGTTGGCGGCCGAGGTTCCAGGATTCGGGCGTTGTCGGTATGCGAGGTACTACGGCCTGAAGCAAGGAAGGTTCCGGAAGCACGCGACGGTAGCGGAGAACGGAGAATGGAGGAGGACCGGGGGAAAAAAGGGGCGCGGCCCCGGCCGCGCCCCCGGCTAGCTCCTAGCTCCTAGCCCCTAGCTCCTGGCTCCTGGCCCCAAGCCCCTGTTCTAGAAGCCGACGCGGAGGCCGATGGTCATCCGCCGCGGGTTGCCGATCTCGTTGCCGGGCGAGAACAGCATGAACTGGGTGGAGGTCACGCTGGTGTTCGGCTCGTTCCAGTTCTCGTTGTCGAAGATGTTGTCGAACTGGATCCGGACTTCCGGCTCGATGCGCCCGACCTTGAACGCCTTGAACAGCGACGCGTCCAGGTTCCACTGCGCCGGGCGGCGGAACTGGTTGCGCTTCGACGTCCCGAAGCCGTTCTTGTCGGTGCCGGTCGGCTGCGTGAAGATGCTCTTGTCGTACCACGCCTCGGTGGTGGAACCGGCCGAGCCGCCCACCTTCGGGTCGCCCGACACGTTGATCAGCACCGATCCGCAGCTCACGCAGTTGAGCTGGTTGTTGCTGCCGCTGATCGAGAACGGCGTGCCGGAGTACATCCCGAACGTGCCGTTCACCTGCCACCCGCCGAGGATCGTCCCCGCCGCTGTCGTGTCGTCCTTGAGGAATGGCAGCTGATAGGCGAAGCCCATCTGGAAGACGTGGGTGCGGTCGAAGCCGGCGATCGCGAAGTTGTCGCCGTACTTCAGCGGGTGGTTCCACGTGACGCTCGTCCACCCGTCGTCGTCGGTCATGTTCTTCGACCGGCTGAAGGTGTAGGCGCCCTTCAGCATCAGGCCGTTCTGGAACGGCCGGTTGATGGCGACCTGCAGGCCGTGGTAGCGGCTCTTGGTGCGCGCCGCCCACTCGTTGATGCCCGACGTCCCGGCTTGGGCGAAGTACTTCAGGCCGGCGTTGCCCATGCCCGGCTCGCCGTAGTTCACGTTCGCGTCGGCGTAGCCGCCGTCGGTGGCGGTGCCGACGTAGGCCACCTCGATCGCGATGTCGAGCGGGAACCGGTGCTCGACGGCGATGTTCCACTGCTGGATCCGGGCCCGGTCGAGGTCGGTCGGGTTCGGCGTCCGCATGAACACGCCGCTCGGCAGCTTCACGACGCCCGAGCTGTAGTCGGGGATCGGCACCGCCGGGATGCCCTGCGCCAGCGTCGTGTTCCAGAGGTACTGGTCGGCCGAGTTGTTGAAGAAGGTGTCGTAGGGGAACGACCCGCGCATCGGCCGCGACCAGGGCAGCGGGTTGTAGGTGATCCCGTAGCCCGCGCGCGCGACGGTGGCCTCGTTCAGCCGGTAGGTCGCTCCGAGACGTGGCGCGAGGTACCACTTCTTCATCTCGATGCCCACGTCCTTCGCCACCGACCCCCGCCCGCCCAGCAGCACGTTGTAGGTGGCGTAGTCGAGGCGCTCGAGCCCGCTGTTCGCGCGGCTCATCAGGGGGTAGTTCTCGACGCGTACGCCGAGGTTCAACGTGACCTTGTCGTTGACGTGCCAGCGGTCGTTCACGTAGAACGCGGTCTGCCACTCGCGCCCCGTCATCGTCTCGGTCTGGACGTCCTTGCCGTAGTAGTTGCCGAGCCCGAGGAGGAACGACCCGAAGCTGTTCCAGCCCGGCGAGATGTAGTTCGGGTCGCCGGTCGTGCTCGAGTCGAACGAGAGGCCGCCGCGCAGCCCGAAGTCGCCGAACTCGGCCTGGCGGTGGTCCAGCGTCAGCTTGACGACGTCAACGCCCGTCCGCACCTCGTGCTTCGTGAAGACCTTCGTCAGCGCGCTGGTGAAGGTGTAGTTCTGCTCCTTGCGGAACAGCGGCAGCCAGCTGTTCGGCTGGCCGATGCCCCAATCCCACATCCCGTAGCCGTTCGCGATGAACGGCATGCCGCTCGCGCGGATGTCGTTCGGGTCGTTGGTCCCGGGAATGCCGAACTCGAGGCCGTAGTTCGTGCCGTAGTCCGGCCCGAGGACCGTCTGATCCATCCGGTAGTACCCGAAGTTCCCGTCGAGGACCAGCGTCGGGCTCAGCGTCCAGGTGTGCCCGGCCGACCCGACGTAGACCTTCGTGTCGCCGACGCTGCCGTTGTCCCAGCCGAAGATGAACTGGTCCACGACGTTGGCGTCCAGCATCGAGAACTTGCCCCAGATCGAGTGGGACGCGTTCCGCTGCAGCGTGAGCTTCATGTCGTAGTTCGCCCGGTTCACCTTGACCGTCTCCTGGCGGCTGTAGTCGTCCAGGAAGCCATTCGAGTTGAGGTCCTGCCCGACGGCACCCGGGTACAGGGTCATGATCCGCTGCGCGATCGGGCTGATCAGGTTCCCTGGGATCTGGTAGTTCGCGAACTGCGAGCGACCGCTGCCGTCGGCGTTGCCCGTAAAGGGGTTGTAGATCTGGAACTCGGGGTACTGCGCCGCGACCTCGGAGAAGTCACCCGCGCGCATCTTCGCGGTCGGCACCGTGTAGGTGGCGGTGTTCGTCCGGCGATCGCGGAACATCTCGTACGACCCGAAGAAGAACAGCTTGTTCTTCATGATCGGCCCGCCCAGCGTGCCGCCGAAGGTCTGCCGGTTCAGCGGGGTCTTCTCGATGTCGAACTGCTTGTTGTAGTAGCTGTTCGCGTTCAGTCCCTCGCCGTTGTAGAACCAGAAACCCGAGCCGCGGAACTCGTTGGTCCCCGACTTGGTCACGACCATCTGCGCCGCGCCGGCCGCCATGCCCACGTCGGCCCCGAAGTTGTTGGTCGTGATGTTCACCGTTTCGATCGTCTCGGCCGGCTGGATGTAGCCCGCATGGTGCGGCAGCCAGACGTTCACCGACACGGCGCCGTCGACGCGGGTCGTGTTGGCGTTCCGCTGCACGCCGTTCACGTTGGTCGTCAGCGCGCGGCCGGGGGTGTCGATCTCGGCGTTCTGGAACTGGACGGGCGTGGCGCCCGGCACCAGGTTCAGCAGCGTCTGATAATTGCGGTACTGGTTCAGGGGGAGCGTCGTCACCTGCTTCGACGTCAGCTCGGTGCTGAGGTCGGCCTTCTCCGTCTGGATGATGGCCGCCTCGGCGTTGACGTTCACGGTTTCGGTGATCCCGCCCAGGTCGAGCTTCAGATCCACGCGGATCGGGTTGCCCGCGGTCACGTTCAGGCCCGTCTGCTTCAGTTCCTTGAAGCCCTCCAGGGCCGCCGTCAACTGGTAGACGCCCGGAGGCATGTTGCGGAAGGTGAAGTTGCCGGTCCCGTCCGTGACCTGTTCCAGCTTGAGGCCCGTGCCGGTGTTCACGGCCGTCACCGTGACGCCGGGCAGCGCCCCGCCCTGCGGGTCGCTCACCACGCCGGTGACCGAACCATACATCGTCTGTGCGTTCGCGAGCGCCGATGCGCCCACGAAGGCGGCCAGGGCGAGCACCCCGACCATGAGCGCCAACGTCGCGCGGCGCCCTCTGCGAGTAGCCATACCGTTCCTCCTCCCACGCGTCAATCGAACCAGACAACTCCGGTTACGAACTGACCAGCTGCTGATTATACCGAGATCGGGTCGGCTGGCACCCCGGCGCCCCCCCGCTGACAATTCTTTACACGGCCGCGACCGGTCTTTACCGCCCCTGGCCCCGGGACGGCGTTGAATGGGGAGAGCTGGACTATGCTGTGCCCGATGCCCGCGCCCCGGATCCTCATCGTTGACGACGACAGGGAGCTGTGCGCCTTGCTGCGAGAGCTCCTGGCCGGCGAGGGATACGAGGTGGAGTCATACAGCCGCGGCGGGGGGGCCGCGGCGCGCGCGGCCGGCGGCGACTACGCGCTGGTGGTCCTGGACGTCATGCTCCCCGAGGTGAACGGCTTCGACATCCTGCGCGAGATTCGGCGAAGCTCCGACGTGCCGGTCATCCTGCTGACCGCGAGGGGTGACGACGTGGATCGCATCGTCGGCCTCGAGCTGGGCGCCGACGACTACGTGCCCAAACCATTCAACCCGAGGGAGTTGCTCGCCCGGATGCACGCGGTCCTGCGGCGGCTGCAGCGGGCCCGGTCCGAGTCCGACGCCCGCGTGCTCGAGGTGGGCGATGTCGTGCTCGACCCCGGCGCGCGGACGGTCAGCCGCGGCGGCCGCCCGGTGACGCTGACCACCGTCGAGTTCGACGTGCTGCGCGCCCTGCTCGCCTCGGCCGGCCAGGTCGTCTCGCGCGAGGCGCTGTCTGAGCAGGTGCTCGAGCGGAAGTTCGACCCGTTCGACCGCAGTATCGACATGCACATCAGCAAGCTGCGCCGGAAGCTGGACGACGACAGCGGAGAGCGGATCAAGACGGTGCGCGGCGCGGGCTATATCTACGCGCAGCCGTCGAGGTGACGCATGCGCACGAGCCTCGCGGTCAAGATCTTCTTCAGCTTCTGGCTGGTCCACGCCCTCATCTTCGTCGTCCTGGCGGTGGCGCCCGATCCGGGCGCAAGGGATGCCTCTCTCGACCGGGCCCGCGACGACGGCGTCCTGGCGGCAACCTTCCTCGAAGAGGCCGGCCCGGCGGCCTGCACCCGGTTCCTGCACGCCGTCGAGGGCCGGCGCCATCGAAGCACGGTGCTCCTCGGCGAGGGCGACCGCCCGGTCTGCGGCGCGGCCGTCGATGCCGGCGGCGACGCGTACCGGAAGGTCGTCGCCGGGGCCACGTCGGAAGGCACCGTCAGGGCGGCGGACGGCGGGCGTCTCGTGGGCCTGGCCGTGCCCGGCCCGAGCGGCCGCGTGTACAAGGTGATCTCGGCGCGCCGGGCCGGCGCGCCGGAGGGGCGCCGGCCCTCCATCCCATATGGGTTTCTCGTCACGTCGATCATCGTGTCCGGCGTGGTGTGCGTCGTGTTCGCCCGGTACCTCGCGTCGCCGCTGCAGCGGATGCGCGCGGCGACACAGCGGCTCAAGGAAGGCGACCTGTCCGCCCGCGCGGCAGCCGGCCTCGAGGGCCGCCGCGACGAGATCGGCGACGTGGTCCGCGACTTCGACGCGATGGCCGAGCGGATCGAGATCCTGATGCAGGCACAGCGGCAGTTGCTCTCGGACATCTCCCACGAGCTGCGCTCGCCGCTCGCGCGCCTCAACGTGGCGCTCGAGCTCGCCCGGCGAACGTCGGGCGAGGGGGCCGCCGCGCACCTGGCCCGGATCGAGGGCGAGGCCGAGCGGATGAACGACCTGATCGGCCGGCTGCTGGCCCTGTCCAGGGCCGAGACGGCGGGCCAGAAGTACGCCGAGGAGTTCGACCTCGAGGAGATCCTCCAGCGGGTGACTGACGACGCGCAGTACGAGGCCCACAGGACGGGGACGAGCGTCGAGCTGTTCGTGAGCGGGAACGCCCGCCTGCGGGGCGACCCGGTGCTGCTCGCCAGCGCGATCGAGAACGTGGTCCGAAACGCCGTCAAGTACGCCCCACCCGACTCGAAGGTCGAGGTGACGGCCGGCGTGTCCGACGGGCAGGCACGGATCGTCGTGCGCGACCACGGCACCGGGGTGCCCGAGGCCGAGCTCGAGCGCGTGTTCCTCCCCTTCCACCGGGTGGACCCGTCGCGCGACCGCGTGTCGGGCGGGACCGGCCTGGGCCTCTCGATCGCCCAACGCGCCATCGCCTCGCAGGGGGGCACGATCCGCGCGGCGAACGCCGCGAGCGGCGGCCTCGAAGTGGTCATCAGCGTGCCGCTCCCCTGACAGTTCTTTACACTTCCCCGACCAGTCTTTACCGCACGCCTTCCGGCCTCGTCGTCTAATGGGGTCAGGTCTTGCATTTCTGCATTCTGCGGGTCGCGTGTGCAGAATGCAGAAATGCAAGACCTGACCCCACTGACTGGATGACGACATGACACACCTCCTCCGCTTCTCGCTCGTGATCGCGGTCCTGCCGCTGGCCGCCTGCGCCACCGCCGGGTCGGTCGCCCCGCCGAAGCTTCCGACCTCGCCCGCGGCCTGGAGCCGCGCGGTCGAAGGCGCCACGGCGCGGACCGAGGACCTGTCGCGGTGGTGGGAGGGACTCGGCGACCCGATCCTGGCCGAAACGATCGAACAGGCACTGAAGGCGAGCCCCGACGTGCGCAGCGCCCTGGCGCGGCTGCGGCAGGCGCGAGCGCAACGCAACCTCGCGCAGGCCAGCCGCCTGCCATCGGCCTCGGGATCGGTCTCGGCCTCCATCAGCAAGCGGTCCGACGCGGACGCGTCGGGCGGCGTCTCGACCGGCATCGACGCCAGCTGGGAACCGGATGTGTTCGGACGGCTGACGGCGGGGCTCCAGGCGGCGCAGGCCGACCTGGCGGCCACCGAGGAGGACCTGCACCACGTGCAGGTCTCGCTGGCCGCCGAGGTCGGCGTGAACTACGTGGACCTTCGCGGGTTGCAGGAACGACTGCGGATCGCGCAGGCGAACCTGGCCACCCAGGCCGAGACGCTGCAGCTCACCGAGTGGCGGGCGCAGGCGGGGCTGGTCAGCGGCGTGGACGTGGAGCAGGCCCGGGCGAACCTCGCGCAGACACGCGCGCAGGTCCCGTCGCTGCAGGCCAGCATCGAGCAGACCGAGCACCGCCTGGCGGTGCTGGGCGGCCTCGAGCCGACGGCCCTGAAGGCCCGTCTCGAGCAGCCCTCTGCCATCCCGGCGGCGCCCGAGTCGGTTGCCATCGGCATCCCGGCCGAGACGCTGCGGCAGCGGCCCGACGTGCGGGCAGCCGAGCAGCAGGTGATCGCCGAGACGGCCCGCCTGGCCCAGGCGAAGGCGGCCCGGTACCCGAGCTTCGGCCTCCGCGGTTCGATCGGAACCGACACGGTGACCGGGGCACTCAGCGGCGGCACCTCGTTCCTCGCGTCACTGGTGGGCAGCGTGGCCCAGACGATCTTCGACGCCGGGCGCATCCGGCAGCAGATCGCCATCCAGGGCGCGGCGCAGGAGCAGGCCGTGGTGAGCTACGAGGCCACGGTGCTGACGGCGCTCGAGGACGTCGAGAACGCGCTCGTCTCGATCGAGAAGAACCGCGAGCGGCTGGCCGCGCTCGGCACGGCGGTCGAGGCCGCGCGCAGCGCGGCGGAACTGGCGCGGCAGCAGTACCAGGCGGGGCTGGCGGACTTCCAGACGGTGCTCGACACGGAGCGCTCGGTCCTGTCCGTCGAGGACAGCCTCGCCAGCACGCAGGCAAACCGGACGACGGCCCTCATTCAACTCTACAAGGCGCTGGGCGGCGGCTGGTCGCGCGCGGAGCGGACCTCCCCCACGAGCGGCGCGGGTGGCAGACCATGACCGACAACGTGCAGAAGCAGGAAGACGTGCTCGCCCTGATCGGGGCGGCCAACGGGCGGGGCAAGCGGCGCGGCCGCCGAACCCTGCGGTGGACCTTCGTCGGCGTCATCGCGGTCGTGTTGGCGGCTGTCGGCCTGTCCGCCTTCCGATCGCGCGGCTCGCAGGCGGCGCCCACCTACACGACGCGAGGGGATCACCCGGGGGACGCTGCGGGTAACCGTCACGGCGACTGGCAACCTGCAGCCGATCAACGAGGTCGAGGTCGGCAGCGAGCTGTCGGGCCTCGTCGAAGAGGTGCTCGTCGACGACAACGACGCCGTGACGAAAGGCCAGGTGCTCGCGCGCCTCGACGTCTCGAAGCTGAACGACGCGATCGCCAGGTCCCGGGCCGCGCTGGCCTCCGCCGAGGCGAACGCAGGCGCAGGCGGAGGCCTCGGTGAAGGAGGCGTCGGCCAACCTGAACCGGCTGCGCGAGGTGTCGCGCCTCTCGGGCGGCAAGGTGCCGTCGAAGACCGAGATGGAGACGGCGGAGGCGACGCTGGCGAGGGCGGAAGCCGCAGCTGTCCGGTGCGAAGGCCGCGGTCAGCGAGGCCCGGGCGGCGCTCAGCACCGACACGATCAACCTGTCGAAGTCGTCCATCCGGTCGCCGATCGACGGCGTCGTGTTGAAGCGCTCGGTCGAGCCCGGCCAGACGGTCGCCGCCTCGTTCCAGGTCGCGACGCTGTTCACCATCGCCGAGGACCTCCGCGAGATGGAGCTCGAGGTGGCGGTGGACGAGGCGGACGTGGGCAGCGTCAAGGACGGGCAGCAGGCCACCTTCACCGTGGACGCCTACCCGAACCGGCAGTACGACGCGCACGTCACGCGGGTGGCGTACGGCTCGACGACCAGCAACAACGTGGTGTCCTACACGACGACGCTGCGGGTGAAGAACGAGGACCTGAGCCTGCGGCCGGGCATGACCGCGACGGCCGAGATCGCGACCACCACGAGCGGGAACGTGCTGCTCGTGCCGAACGCCGCCCTGCGATTCGCGCCCGCCTCGGCGGCGACCGCGCAGCAGGGCGGGAACGTGATGCGCAGCATCATGCCGGGGCCGCCGCGGGAGCGGCGCGAAAGAGGTGAAGACGAACGGCGGCCGGCTGTGGGTGTTGAGCAACGGTCAGCCGGTGGCGATCAGCGTCGCTGCCGGGGCGACCGACGGACAGAACACGGAGGTGTCGGGCGGCGAGGTGCGCGAGGGCCTGCAGGTCATCACCGACGCCGCGGGAGCAGGCCAATGACGAGTGCGCCGCCGCTCATCGAGCTCGTGACCGTGACGAAGACCTACGGCGAGGGGACCGCCGAATTCCAGGCCCTCGCCGGCGTGGACGTCCGGATCGAGGACGGCGAGTTCGTGGCCATCATGGGCCCGAGCGGGTCGGGCAAATCGACGGTGATGAACATCCTCGGCTGCCTCGACATCCCGACCACCGGCCAGTATCTGTTCCGCGGAATCCACGTCGAGGAACTGTCGCGCAACCAGCGGGCGCTGCTCCGCCGCCACTGCCTGGGGTTCGTCTTCCAGGGGTTCAACCTGCTGGCGCGCACGACGGCGGTCGAGAACGTCGAGCTGCCGCTGCTCTACCGCGGGGTGGGCCTCGACGAGCGTCGCGCGGCGGCGCGCGACGCCCTGAAGCTGGTGGGCCTGGACGGGTGGGAGACGCACACCCCCGCGGAGCTGTCGGGCGGCCAGCAGCAGCGCGTGGCGATCGCGCGCGCGCTGGTGACCCACCCGCTCGTGCTGCTGGCCGACGAGCCGACGGGCAATCTCGACACGCACCGCACGCGCGAGATCATGGAACTGCTGGCGTCGCTGAACCGCGACCGGGGCCTGACCATCGTAATGGTGACGCACGAGGCCCAGGCGGCGGGCTACGCCGGGCGCGTGGTCCATTTCCTGGACGGCCGCGTCGAGCGCGACGCGGTGCAGGACGCGCTGCAGGAAGGGGTGTCGTGATGGTGTGGAGCACCGTGCACCTGGCGTTGAAGGAGATGCGCCGCAACCTGATGCGGTCCTTCCTCACGATGCTGGGAATCGTCATCGGCGTCGCGGCCGTCGTCACGATGGTGACCCTGGGAAACGGCGCGACCAGGGCCGTGTCGGACCAGATCGCGAGCCTGGGCAGCAACCTGCTGATGCTGATGCCCGGCCAGCGCCCGGGGCCGACCCGCGAGCGCACCAGCGCGGCCTCGTTCAAGGAGGCGGACGTGCGGGCGGTGCAGTCGCAGATCGGCGGCATCAAGGCGCTGGCGCCGACCACGGGCGCGTCGGTGACCGCCGTGTGGATGGCGAAGAACTGGTCCACGTCGGTGACCGGAACGACCAACGACTACTTCACCGCCGGCAACTGGACGCTCGCGTCGGGCCGGATGTTCACCGACGGCGAGACGGCCGCCGGCAGCCCCGTGTGCGTCGTCGGGGAGACGATCCGGACGAAGCTGTTCGAGGGCACGAACCCGGTCGGCAGCGCCATCCGGATCAAGAACTTCTCGTGCGAGGTGATCGGGCTCCTGAAGTCGAAGGGACAGGCATCGATGGGGCGCGACCAGGACGACGTCGTCGTCATGCCGCTCAAGACCGTGCAGCGGCGCCTGGCGGGCACCCAGAACATCTCGTCGATGATGCTCTCGGCGAAGGACGGCGCGGACACCGACGCGATCAAGGCGGGGCTCGTCTCGCTGATGCGGGAGCGGCGCCGGATCGAGGAGGGCGAGGACGACGACTTCAACGTCCTCGACACGCGGGAGATCGCCTCGGCGATGTCGGGCAGCACCCAGATCCTGACGGCGCTGCTCGGCGCGGTCGCCGCCGTGAGCCTGCTGGTCGGCGGCATCGGCATCATGAACATCATGCTCGTGTCGGTGACCGAGCGGACGCGCGAGATCGGCACGCGGCTGGCAATCGGCGCGCTCGAGCGGGAGGTGCTGCTGCAGTTCCTGGTGGAGGCGGTGACGCTGTCGTCGCTCGGGGGGCTGATCGGCCTCGCGCTGGCCACGACCGCGTCGGTCGCGCTGACGCGGGTGATGGGGCTCCCCTACGTGTTCAACGCGCAGATCAACGTCCTCGCGTTCGCGTTCTCGGCCGCGATGGGAGTGCTGTTCGGCTACCTGCCGGCCAAACGCGCGGCGGGGCTCGACCCGATCGAGGCGCTGCGGCACGAATGACGCGAAAAAAGGGGGCGCGGCTGCGGCCGCGCCCCCTGCCAGGTGCCTGGCTCCTAGCCCCTAGCTCCTAGAAGCCCACGCGCAAGCCGAGCTGGACGCGGCGCGGCGAGTAGACCGCCGTGTAGTCCACGCTGCCCGGATTGTAGAGCATGAAGTTCGGCGAGGTGTACGACGTGTTCGGCGCGCCCCAGTTGAAGTGGTTGAACACGTTGGTCACGTCCACGCGCAACTCCGGACGGAAGCGCCCGACCGGGAACGCCTTGAAGAGCGACACGTCGAGGCCCCACTGCGCCGGGCGGCGGAAGAAGTTCCGCTTGGTGTTGCCGAAGCCCTCGACGCCGAGGCCGCTCGGCTGCGAGAAGTTGCTCTTGTCGTAGTACGGCGCGGTGAAGTCCGTCGGATCGCCGACCGGCTTCGGGTCGCCGCTGTAGTTGATCAGGATCGATCCGCAGCCCTGGCACGACATGGCGTTGTTCGTGCCGCTGATGCTGTACGGCGTGCCCGTGAACCAGCGCGCCACCCCGTTGAACTGCCAGCCGCCGAGGACGGTGCCCACGGTGTCGGTGCGGTTCGCGAAGAACGGCAGCTCGTAGACCCAGCCGAGGCTGGCCACGTGCGTCCGGTCGAAGCCGGCGATCGAGAAGTTGTCGTCGTACTTCGGCAGGTAGTTCCAGGTGAGGCCCGTCCACCCGTCTTCGTCAGCCATGTTCTTCGACTGGCTCCAGGTGTAGGCGCCCTTGAGCATGAGGCCGTTCGAGAACGGCCGGTTCAGGGCAATCTGCAGCCCCTTGTACCGGCTCTTCGTCCGCGAACCCCAATCCGTGATGGCCGAGGTGCCGAACGAGCTGTAGTAGGCCGCCGCTCTGCCGCCCCCGCCGGGCACGCCGACGTTCATGTTCAGGTCGGCGTATCCGCCGTTGGTCGCCGTGCCGACGTACGCGACCTCGAGGGCGAGGTCGAGCGGGAGGCGCCGCTCGAAGGTCACGTTCCACTGGTGGATGATGCCGCGGTTGACATTGTCCGGGTTGGGCGAGCGGATGTAGACGCCGCTGGGCAGGATCACCTGACCCGTGGAGGTGTCGGGGAGATTGACGGCCGGGATGCCGTTGGCCAGCGTCGTGACCCACTCGTACGTCCCGAGCGAGTTGGCGTTGTTGTTGACGTCGAACGGGTAGGAGCCGCGCATCGGGCGCGACCACGGCAGCGGGTTCCTGGTGCTGCCGTAGCCGGCGCGAAGGACGGTGTCCTCGTTGAGGCGGTACGCCGCGCCCACGCGAGGCTCGATGTACCACGCCTGGTAGTTGAGGCCCGGGTTCTTCGCCTGGCCGCCGATGCCGCCCAGCGTCACCATGCGGGTGCTGTAGTCGAGGATCTCGATGCCCCGGCCGTCGGCCCGCTGCATCAGCGGGTAGTAGTCCAGGCGGGCGCCGGCGCTGACCGTCAACTTCGGCGTCACCTTCCAGCGGTCGCGGACGTAGAACGCGAACTGGTTCTCGCGGCCCGACATGTCCGCCGTCTGGGTGTCCTCCGAGTAGGACTGCGGGAGGCCCATCATGTACGCGGCCCAGCTATTCCAGCCCGGCGAGGTGTAGCCGACCGCACCGGTGGTGTTGTCGCTGAACCCGAAGCCGCCCTTGAGGCCGTAGGAGCCCCACTCGGCCTGGCGGTGGTTGAGCTCGAGGCGCACGAAGTCGACGCCCACGCGCATCTCGTGCTTGGCGAAGACCTTGGTCACGCCGATCGACCCCGAGTAGCTGGTCTCCTTGCGGAACAGCGGCAGCCAGCCCGCGGTCCCGTTGCCCACGGCGTAGGTCGCGCCCATGTACGGCAGGCCGCTCTCGCGGATGTCGTTGGGGTTGTTCACGCCGGGGATGCCGGCCTCGATGCCGTAGTTCGTGCCGTAGTCGGGCGGGAACAGGTCCTGGTTCTGCCGGCTCATCCCGGCGTTGGCGTCGAGCAGCATCGTCGGGCTGAGCGTCCAGGTCGTGCCGAAGGTCGCCAGGTAGACCTTGGTGTCGCCGCTCGGCGGGTTGTCGAAGCCGAGGTAGAAGTTGTTGCCCGACCCCTTGTTCTTCATGTAGCCGAACTTGCCCCAGACCATCCCGCTCGGGGTGATCTGGTAGTTCACCTTGAAGTCGAGGTTGTCGCGGGTCTGGAACTCCGTGCGGAGCTGGGTGTAGTCGTCAAGGAGGAGGTTCGAGTTGAGGTCCCGGGCGCTGTTCACCTGCGGCAGGAACTTGAGCAGGTTCTGCGCGATCGGGCTCAGGTACTGCCCCGGGATGATGTTGTTCGTCCACCGCTCCCGCGCGGCGCCGGTCGCGTCCGAGAACGGGTTGAACAGCTTGAAGGCCGGGTAGGCCGCCGCGACCTCGCTGAAGTCGCCCGCGCGCATCTTCGCGGTCGGGACCGAGTAGGTGTAGGTCGTCGGGCGCTCGGTGTCGTAGCGCTCCCACGACGCGAAGTAGAACAGCTTGTTCTTGATGACCGGGCCGCCGACGGTGCCGCCGAACGTCTTCGTGCTGCCCTTCGGCTTCGGCAGGTCGAAGTAATCGTTGTAGTAGGTGTTCGCGTTCATCTTGTCGTTGTTCAGGAAGTAGAACGCGGAACCCCTCAGCGAGTTCGTGCCCGACTTGGTGATGACGGTCTGGGCGGCGCCGGCCGCCATGCCCGTGTCGGCGTCGAAGTTGTTCGTCGCCACCGAGACCGTGTCGATCGACTCGGCCGACTGGACGTACATCGCGTGGTGCGGCAGCCAGACGTTCACCGACACCGCGCCGTCCACGCGGGTGGTGTTGGCGTTCGGCTGCGTGCCGTTGACCCAGGTGCGCAGCGAGCGCGCCGGCGTGTCGAGCTCGGCGTTCTGGAACTGCGTCGGCGTCGCGCCCGGGACCAGGTTCAGCAGCTGCTGGTAGTTGCGGAACTGGTTCAGGGGGAGGTTGGTCACCTGCCTGCCCGTCAGCTCGGTGCTGAGGTCCGCCTTCTCCGTCTGGATGAGGGCCGCCTCGGCGCTGACGTTGACCGTCTCGGTGATCCCGCCCAGCTCGAGCTTCAGGCTCACGCGGATCGGGTTGCCCGCCGTGACCGGCAGACCCGACTGCTTCAGCTCTTTGAAGCCCTCGAGGCCGGCGGTCAGCTCGTAAGTGCCGGGCGGCAGGTTGCGGAACGTAAAGTTGCCGGTGCCGTCGGTCACCTGTTCCAGCTTCAAGCTCGTGCCCGTGTTGACCGCGGTCACCGTGACGCCGGGCAGCGCAGCGCCCTGTGGGTCGTTCACCGTGCCCGTTATCGAGCCGTAGAGCGTCTGCGCGTCGGTGAGCGCCGGTGCGCTCACCACGGCGGCCAGAGCGAACGCTGCGATCATCAGCGCCACCCTGCCACGCCTGTTCCGAATGGCCATGACCGAACCCTCCTTCCGCTGGTTGGAAATGAGGCCTGCTTCCGCCTCGCTGTCGCCTGGGGATGAAACGCCGACCGCTGTGGAACGACGAAGGGCCCGACGGACGCCGTAAATTGGACTCGGAATGGTCGATTTCAGACAGAAACCGAGCCTTCGAGACTCTGCAATTGACAAGCCATGCCAGAGCTGCGGAATGAACACTTCCAGGGGCCGCATCGAGCGGCCGCGATCGTCCGGAAGAGGCTGATGCGACTGTACTTGTTGGTTGGGCCGGATCACGGGACATCGCCAATCGGTCACTGGCCGGCGGTCGGGATCCATTCCGATGGTTCGCTCGATCCAGACAATTGGATCGAACGTGAGACTGGCGCTGGCAGCTCCGTTTCCGCGTTCGGCCGCGTCGAAGGCGCACGGTTGTCCAGCGCGACGGATTGTGGGGCGGGTGTCACGACCGCAGGGCCTGGCCGGTCCAGGATTCGGCCACCGCGGCGACCCGCTCCGGCGTACCGGCGGCCACGACTCGCCCGCCGCCCGTGCCCCCCTCGGGCCCCAGATCGACGATCCAGTCAGCCGCCCGAATGACGTCGAGGTTGTGCTCGACGCAGACGACCGTGTGGCCGGAGGCGATGAGACGGTCGAACACCCCCAGGAGCCGCGCCACGTCCTCGACGTGCAGCCCTGTGGTCGGCTCGTCGAAGAGGAAGAGGGCAGGGCTGAAGCCCTGCCCCACCGGAGTCGCGCCCGTCACCACGGGAGTTGCCCCCGTCACCACCGGAGTCAGCTCCGCCGCCAGGTGCAGGCGCTGGCGCTCACCGCCCGAGAGCGTCGCGCCCGATTGGCCGAGGCGAAGGTAGCCCAGCCCCAGCTCGTCGAAGGGCGCGAGGCGTCGCGCGAGGTCTTCGTCGTGGAGAACGTCGCGCGCCTCCGCGATGGTGAGATCGAGGACGTCCGCGATCGACCGCCCGCCGAGCAGGCACGCGAGCGCCTCCGGGCCGTAGCGCCGGCCGCCGCACTCCTCGCACGGCATGACGACGTCGGGCAGGAAGTCCATGCTGACGCGGATGCGCCCCTGCCCGTCGCACGTCTCGCAGCGCCCGCCCTTCACCGTCGTCGAGAAGTCCCGCTTCGTCAGGCCCCGCTCCCGCGCCGCGGGAGTCGCCGCGAAGAGAGCGCGCAGATGATCGAAGGCGCCGGTCAGGGTGGCTACCGTGCTGGAGGCGCTGCCGCCACGAACGTCGCCGTCGGCGGAGACGAGACGCGAGAAGGGGTGCAGAAGCTTGACCGAGCAGCCCTGAAGGGCTGCGCCACCTGTGTCGGCTGCTCGACCGCCTCGTAACAGCCTCGCCGCCTCGGGGGCCACGACGTCGAAGATCAGCGTGGACTTGCCGCTGCCGGAGACGCCCGTCACCGCCACGAGGCCGCCGGCCGGCAGCTCCACGTCGAGCCCCTGCAGGTTGTGCAGCCGCGCGCCTGTCACCTCGATGCCGGGGACCAGCCGCCGCGGCGCCCTCGCGCGGGCCAGCCCTCGCGCGGGCTGCTGCCGCAGGTAGCGGCCGGTCGGCGAGCCCTCGACCCGCGCCACCTCCTCGGGCGTCCCGGTGGCCACGACCCGCCCGCCGTGCTCTCCGGCGCCGGGGCCGAGATCGACCAGGTGGTCGGCGGCGCGAATGACGTCGGGGTCGTGCTCGACGACGATGACGGTGTTGCCGGCGTCGCGGAGGCCGCGGACGAGATCGAGCAGGCGGCGCGTGTCGCGCGGGTGGAGGCCGGCGGTCGGCTCGTCGAGCACGTAGGTCACGCCGGTCAGGCCGCTGCCGATCTCCGCGGCGAGTCGCACCCGCTGCGCCTCGCCCGCCGAGAGCGTGGACGCCTGGCGGTCGAGCGAGAGGTATCCGAGGCCGGCGTCGCTCAGGCGACCCAGGCGACGGACGATCTCGCCACGCAAGTCGCGGCTCACGAGGGCATCGCGCGACGCGAGTCCCGACGCCCCGGGGTCGGCCTCGATGGTCTGCAGCGCCCGAACGCTCTCGTCCACGCTCATCGCCATCCAGGCGGCGATGTGCCGGCCCGCCACGAGAACGGCCAGCCGCTCGGGCCTCAGGCGCGTACCGCCGCACATGCCGCACGGAACGCGGCGCATCAGCCCTTCCATCGCCTCGCCCCGACGGTCCGCGTGCTTCCGCTCGTACTCCTCGTCCACATAGCCGGCGAAGCCGAGCCATGGCCGGCGGAACCGGTGCACGCCGGTGCGCGCCCCTCGCTTGTAGCGCCACTCCACGTCGAACTCGCGGTCGCCCGTCCCGTGCATCGCCACGCCGCGCGCCTCGTCGCCGAGGTCGCGCCACGGCCGCTCGAAGTCGAGGCCGAGCGCCGCCCCGGCCGCGCGCAGGATCGCGACATGCTGCCCGAACGGGTCGCCGTAGAACCGTCCCGTGCGGGTGCCGTCCATCGCCCCGCCGGTCAAAGGCCGCGAAGGATCGGTCACCAGGCGATCGGGATCGCACTCGGTGCGCGTCCCGAGTCCCTTGCACGCCTGGCAGGCCCCCTGCTCGGAGTTGGGGGAGAACCAGGAGGACAGGAGAGGGGCTAGGGGCTGGGGGCTACGGGCTAGCGAACCACGCGTGTCGCGCTGCCAGCTGCCCGCTGCCGGCTGCCGGCTGTCCTGTCCGATGCGCGCGAACAGCAGCCGCCAGTAGTCCGCGATCTCGGTCATCGTCCCGACGGTCGAGCGCGGATTGCGCGAGGCGGTGCGCTGTCGAATCGCCACGGTCGGCGTGAGGCCCGAAATGGTTTCGAACTCGGCCTCGCCGCGCTTGTCGAGGAAGCGCCGCGCGTAGGCCGAGAACCCCTCGATGAACCGGTTGCGCCCCTCGGCGAAGATCGTGTCGAAGGCGAGCGACGACTTCCCGCTGCCCGACACGCCGGTCACGACGGTCACGGCGTTGGCGGGGATGGTGACGTCGATCGACTTGAGGTTGTGGGTTGTGACGCCTTTCAGCTCGATTCCAATCCCGATTCCCATGCCGATTCCGATCGGAATCGGCGGCTCCGTGCCCATTCCCATCCCGATCGGGCCGTGCCGATCGATGTTGCGCAGCGCGGCGCCGGTGGCCGACTCGGCGCACGCCTCGACCTCCTCCGGCGTGCCGGCCACGACGCCGCGGCCGCCCCGAGCGCCCCCGCCGGGCCCCAGGTCGATCACGCGGTCGGCACACCTGACGAGGTCGAGGTTGTGCTCGATGACGAGGACCGTGTGCCCCTGGTCCACGAGCCGGCTGAGCGCCTCGGTGAGCACGACGACGTCGGCGACGTGGAGGCCCGTGGTGGGCTCGTCGAGGACGTAGAGCGTGTGCCCGCGCCCGGGCCTGGCGAGTTCGGCCGCCAACTTCACCCGCTGCGCTTCCCCGCCCGACAACGTCGTCGAGGGCTGCCCGAGGCGCAGGTAGCCGAGGCCCAGCTCGCGCAGCACGTTGAGGATGCGCACGGCCCGGCGATCGGCAGCCAGCAACGACGAGGCCTCCTCGAGGGTCATTTCCAGGAGGTCGTGGATGTTCTTCCCGAGGTATTCGACCTCGAGCGTCGCGTCGTTGAACCGTCGCCCGGCGCACGTCTCGCAGACGATGTCTACCGAGCCGAGGAAGTGCATGCCGACCTGCTGCACGCCGGCGCCCTGGCACGCCTCGCAGCGGCCGCCCGCGACGTTGAACGAGAAGCGTCCCTTGCCGAACCCTCGGGCGGCGGACTCGGGCGTCGAGGCGAACAGGTCGCGGACGACGTCTGAGAGACCCGTGTAGGTGGCGGGGTTCGACCGCGGGGTGCGCCCGATCGGCGATTGATCGACGGCGATCACCTTGCCGATTGCCGCGCCGCCCGGGATCGCCCCCCGGGCCAGTCGGCCGGTCAACTCCTCCACGAGGCTCGACTTCCCCGCCCCCGAGACGCCGGTGATGACGTTGAGGGCGCCGAGGAGGAACTCGACGTCGAGGTGCTGCAGGTTGTGGCGCGTGGCGTTCGACAGGCGCAGGACGCCGCTCCCCGCGCGGCGCGTCGAGGGCACGGGCTGCCACTCGCGGCCGGAGAGGAAGGCGGCCGTCCGCCCCCCGCCTTCCAGCAACCCGCCCGGCGGCCCGCTGTAAAGCAGCTCGCCACCGTGCCGGCCGGCCCCGGGGCCGACGTCCACCACCCAGTCGGCCTGGCGGATCGTCTCCTCGTCGTGCTCGACCACCAGAACGCTGTTGCCCCGGTCGCGCAGGTCGCGAAGGACGCCGAGCAGTTGCGCGTGCTCGACCGGGTGGAGGCCGATCGAGGGTTCGTCGAGGACGTAGAGCACGCCGCGCAGCCCCGACCCGAGTTGCGACGCGAGACGCAGCCGCTGTGCCTCGCCGCCCGACAGCGACGTCGATTCGCGGTCGAGCGCGAGGTGGCCGATCCCGAGGCGGCCCAGCAGCCGCGCGCGCCCGAGGACCGCCGCGCGGATGGGCTCGCCGACCGGCGCCTCGCGCGGCGCGAATGCGACCGTGCCGAAGAACGCCGCGACCTCGTCGATCGTGAGGCGCGCCATCCCGGCGATGGTGCGGTCTCGGAATGTCACCGCGAGCGCCTCGGGGCGAAGGCGGGTGCCGCCGCACGCGCGGCACGGCAGGCTGCGAACGAAGCGGAGGATGTTCCGGTTGCGGCTCCGCTTCAGGATCGGCTCCATCACCGGCAGGATGCCCTTATAGGTCCCCTCCTCGCGGGGCCGCGCGGTGATGCCGCTCCAGCGCAGGCGCGACTCGAGCGGGTGCTTGCCGTAGGGGATGTGGATCCGATCCGAGCCGTAGAGGACGACCTGCCGCTGCTCGGCGGTGAGCGCCTCCCAGGGCGTGTCCACGTCGAATCCGTGCGCGCGGCACACCTGGTCGAGGACGTCGATCGTCACCTGCGAGTAGATGACGTAGCCGGTCGGCGTCGTGATGACGAGGGCCCCCTGGCGGATCGTCTTGCGGGGGTCGGCGACCAGCAGGTCGGGGTCGAGGCGGTCCTCGACGCCGAGGCCGCGGCAGGTCGGACAGGCGCCGTGCGGGGAGTTGAAGGAGAAGAGGCGGCGGCCGCCTTCGGCCCTCCGGGGCTCCGGCGAGCCAGGCGCGCCCGGGCCGCTGGATGTGCGGGTGCCGAGGCGGGCGTAGAGCAACCGCAGGTCGTCGTGGATCCCGCTCAGCGTCCCGACCGTCGAGCGCGGCTGCCGCATCGCGGAGCGCTGGTCCACCGCGATCGCCGGCGACAGCCCGTCGATGCCGCGGACGGCCGGCCGAACCATCTTCCCGAGGAACTGCCGTGCGTAGGACGAGAAGGTCTCGAGGTACCGCCGCTCGGCCTCGCGGAAGATCGTGTCGAAGGCCAGCGACGACTTCCCCGACCCCGACACGCCGGTGACCACCACCAGCGCCCCGCGCGGGAGATCGACGTCGATCCCCTTCAGGTTGTGCTCGGACGCGCCGCGGACGGACAGGAACTGCACGAGGAGGATTTGCACCGCCGGGCGGACGGGCTTGCCCGCCTTCGCCCGCGTCCGATCTTGAGCCGATGGTAGACTGTCCGCGTCGGGCGCGGCTGGTGGAGATCGCAGCAGGAGCATCCAGTGGCCTGCAGCTTCGCGTGGTCGGCACTCCGTTCTGCCGTCGCGCTTCCGCTCGCCGCGGCAGCGCTCGCCGGCGCGTCCGCTCTCGCTTCCGCGCCGCAGGCGGCTCCCACGCCGCGCCCCGCGGTCGTCCTCCCGGCCACCCGCTCGCTGGCCGACGGCACGCCGCTACCCGCCGACCCGTCAACCGTCCGCCTGCGCCCCGACGCCGCGACCGGCACCGCCGACGCCGCATCCCTGCGTGGGGGCGCCGACACCAGAGAGGCGGCGGGTGGCTTGCCCGCCGATCTCGCGCAGCAGGCGCGCGCCGGGTGGGAGGCGTACGAGCGCGGCGATACGAAGGTGGCCCGCGCCGCGCTGACCGATCCGGCCGGTCATCCTTCCGCCCCGCCGTGGGTGCACTACGTGCTCGGGTGGTCGGCGTTCGCCGAGAACGACATGGCCGCGGCGCGTGCGGCATGGGAGCGCGTTCGCGCCGCCGTCCCCGGCTTCCTGCCGGTCTACCTGGACCTCGCCGACACCTTCCTCCGCGAGCAGAAGCGGCCCGACGCGCTGGTGATCCTCGCCCGCGCGGAGGGTCGCTGGCCGCGCAGCGTCGACCTCTTGAACGCGGTCGGCGTGGTGCAGGCGGCCAGCGGCCGGCTGGACGAGGCCATCGGCGCCTTCGCCCGCGCAACCGCGGCAGACCCTGCCGACGCAGCGGCTCACTTCAACCTCGGCCGCGCGGCGGAGCTGCGGTTCGTCGCCGCCATGATGCAGGGCCGCGGGAACCCCGCGGCCGTCGCCGACCGAGAGCTGGCCATCGCCGAGTACCGCCGGGTGGGCACCGGCCCGCTGGCGGACGCGGCACGGGCCGGGCTCCTGCGCCTCGAGCCGCTCGACGCCACGCGCCTGGAAGTGTCCCCCGGCAGGATCCTCGTCAAAGGGGGCGAGGATGACTTCGGCGGCGCCCCGGCGCGGCTCGCCTGGTCGCCCGACAGCACTCAACTGCTGCTGCGGACCGTCAGGCGTGACGCGAAGGGAGCCCTCACCTCCGACACGCTGCTCCTGCTCTCCGGCGAGGGCCGGCTGGAACGCGTTGCCGGGGCGCCAGAGTGGGCGATGCCTTACTGGAACTGGAAGTCGGGACTCGAGGCGCCATGGCGCCCGGAGTGCCGGCTCACGAGCGAGGATCGGATGATGGCGCTGCTCCCCGAGCAGCTCAACATCTTCAAGAGCGGCTTCACGCGGGACTTCTCGAGGACTCCGACCGAGATGCCGGTGACCGTGCACGAGTTCCTCGGGGAGCAGGTGGCGATGATCACCGACCCCCTGTACGCCCGGGGCTGCACCTTCAGCTGGGCGCCGTTCGCTCAGGGAGCGCTCGCCTTCCGCGACCGCCGGGCGCTGCTGGTGCTGATGGACGCCGCGGGGCGAAAGCACGACGTGCCCGGCTCGATGCACGCCCTGCTGCCCGCGTGGTCGCCGAACGGCCGCCGGATGGCGTTCGTGGTCGAGGATCGGGGGTATGCGGTCGTGGTGGTGGAACTGACGGTAAAGTAGTTTGGAGGGACAGGCGGGGATGCCTGCCCTACTGGGAAGTGACTTCATGCGACAACTTCATCGTGCTCCGGCGGCCCTGATCGCGATCGTCGGCCTGTCGGTGTCGCTGCTCGCCGGGGGGCAGGCGGTCACCACCAAGGCGGCCCCCGCCGACCTCGTCAAGGCGGTCCAGGAGAGGATCGCGCCCGACACGCGGATCGCGGTCTTCGACGTGAAGGCCGAGCCGAAGGAGGGGGCGATCGAGGTGAGCGGCCGCGTGGACCGCGCCTCGTCGCGCGACGCGGTGCTGACGGCGCTGCGCGAGGCCGGCTACGCGCAGGTGGTGGACAGGATCGAGGTGCTGCCCGACCCGGCGCTCGGCGAGCGGCAGTTCGCCGTGGTCACCGTGAGCGTGGCGACGATGAAGACCAAGCCGTCGCACGCGTCCGAGCTGGGCAACCAGCTCATCATGGGCATGCCGGTGAAGGTGCTGAAGCGCGACGGCGGCTGGTACTTCGTGCAGTCGATGGACGACCAGTACCTGGGCTACATGGAACCCGAGCACCTCGCGCTGATGACCCAGGCCGAGCTGGACGCCTTCCTCGTCGCGCCCCGCGTCATCGTCACCGTGCCGTTCGCGATGGTGCGCGACGGCGAGGCGGCCGACGCGCAGCCCGTCTGCGACCTGGTCTTCGGCAACGTCCTGCTGGCGAACGGCGCGGCCGCCAACGGGCGGCAGGCGGTGAAGCTGCCCGATGGCCGGACGGGCCTCGTCGAGACTGCGGCCATGATGGAGTTCACGGCGTGGAAGGGGTCGCGGCAGCCGACACCCGGGA
Organism: uncultured Acidobacteriota bacterium; assembly: GCA_963813585.1. Classification (GTDB taxonomy): domain Bacteria; phylum Acidobacteriota; class Vicinamibacteria; order Vicinamibacterales; family Fen-181; genus JARKSS01. Next base: position 2,110,990 of record CAWEZL010000001.1, on the reverse strand, counting down.
ACACCGAGACGATCGCCCGGCTGTTCATGGGCGTTCCTTACCTCTGGGGCGGAACCTCGTCGAAGGGGTTCGACTGTTCGGGCTACACGAAGACGGTGTTCCGCGCCAACGGCGTCGAACTGCAGCGCGACGCCGACCAGCAGTCGGTGCAGGGGGCACCGGTGGCGCTCGAGGGCGACCTGGCGCAACTGAGAAAGGGCGACCTGCTCTTCTTCGGCCCGCGCGCCGGCGTCACCCGGATCACCCACGTGGGGATCTACCTGGGCGACAAGTTGTTCATCCACTGCGCCGGCAAGGTGAAGCTGAACAGCTTCGCCCCCGCCTCGCCGCTCTACAGCGAGAACCTGCGGGGCCGGCTGGTGAACGCGAGGAGACTGACGACCTAGCCTACACCCTCACCTTCCGCGCGTCGGGCGACCACTCCTCGCCCTTGTCGATCGAGTGACCGGTGGTCAGGCCGGCGACGAACCACACCAGCGCGAGCGACGCCGATCGCGAAGATGGTGTCGCCGATGACGCGCAGCCAGCGCAGGGTCTGCATGACGTCGGTCTGCATGAACTCGGCGCTGCGGGCGTACCAGTAGCCGTCGTTCGACCGAGGCCCAGGTCTGCATCAGGCCGACCGGCAGCAGGCTGACGACGCACCATCGCGAACAGCCCGACGTTGATGGCCCAGAACGAGAACTTCAGCGCGCCCTCGTTCCACGCCTCGCTCGGGGCGCAGCGCCCGCAGCGCAGAAGAGCATCAGCCCGATGCCGAGCATGCCGTAGACGCCGAAGAGCGCCGCGTGGCCGTGCACCGGCGTCGTGTTCAGCCCCTGCATGTAGTAGAGGGCGATCGGCGGGTTGATCATGAAGCCGAACAGCCCGGCGCCGACCATGTTCCAGAAGGCCACCGACACGAAGAAGTAGATCGGCCAGCGGTACTTGCGCACCCAGGCGGTGGCGCGCGACAGCCGGATGTTGTGCCAGGCCTCGTAGCCGACGAAGAGCAGCGGCACCACCTCGAGCGCGCTGAAGACCGAGCCGAGGGCGAGCACGACGCGTCGGCGTGCCGGAGAAGTACAGGTGGTGCAGCGTGCCGATGATGCCGCCGGAGAGGAAGATCGTGGAGGAGAGGAGCGCTCGCCTCGCCCGCCGTCCGCAGGCTCACCAGCTTGAGCCGCGCGAACAGGAAGGCGATGACCACCGTCGCGAAGACCTCGAAGAAGCCTTCCACCCAGAGGTGCACCACCCACCACCGCCAGTACTCGGCGATGGCCAGGTTCGTGTGGCGGCCGTAACCGAGCGCCGCGCCGTAGAAGCCGGCGATCGCCAGCGACGAGATGAGGAAGAGCGTGAGGATGGACCGCTGCTCGTCGCGTCGCTGAAGCGCCGGCCGGATGGCGCGCACCATCAGGAACAGCCAGAGGAACAGCCCGACGAGCAGCGCGATCTGCCAGACGCGCGCCCGAGGTCGATGTACTCGTAGCCGCTGTGGCCGAAGTAGAACCAGGCGGTGCCGCTGCCGAGGTACTGCTATGACGCTGAGCCACTGCCCGGCCATCGAGCCGACGACCACCAGCACCAGCGCGACGAACAGGACGTTCACGCCGAGCCGCTGCCCCTTCGGCTCGATCGCCGCCGACCGCCGGGCCGATGTAGAGCCCGGCCGCCAGCCAGGCGGTCGCGATCCAGAAGATCCCGAGCTGCAGGTGCCACGTCCGGGCGACGGTGTACGGCAGGAACGACGCGATGTCGGGATGCCGTAGAAGCGCGTCGCCCTCGACGCCGTAATGCGCCGTGACGACGCCCGAGCAGAATCTGGACGAGGAAGAGCGCCGCCACCGTCCAGAAGTACTTCACGGTGGCCCGCTGCGACGGCGTCGCCTTGCTAGCCGAGCAGCGGATCGCCCGTCGGGAATGCTGCCAGCGGGCCTCCTCCTCGCGCCGCGCCGCGTAGTACCAGACCATGGCGGCGATGCCGGCCAGCAGCAGGATGATGCTGACGCCGGTCCAGACGACCGCCTCGCCCGTCGGCACGTTGCCGACCAGCGGCTCGTGCGGCCAGTTGCTGGTGTAGGTGATCGTCTCGCCCGGCCGGTTGGTCGACGCCGCCCACGAGGTCCAGAAGAAGAAGGACGCGAGTTGCCGCAGCTTGTCGGGGTCGCTCAGCGCGCCGGCGGGGATCGCGTACGCGTCGCGCCCGTCCGAAAGACCTCGGCGAAGTGCGCGGCGTTCGCCTCGAACGCCCGGGCCCGAACCGGGTCGACCGTCGAGCACGCCGGTCGCCGGGTCGTACGTGTTGCGGCGCATCACCTCCTGGAGACGCCGCTGCAGCTGCCCCTGCTGCTCGGGCGAGAGGCCCGCGTAATCGGCGCCGAACTCGCCGCGGCCCCACTCGTCCAGGATGAACGTCGCCTCGCGGTGCAGCCAGTCGGCGGTCCAGTCCGGGGCCACGTAGCTGCCGTGCCCCCAGACCGAGCCGACCTCCATCCCGCCCATCGACTGCCAGACGTTCTGCCCGGCATGGATGGCCGCCATCGGGGATCACCACCGCCCCTCCGGCGGTGACGACCCGCGAGGGGACGGGCGGCGCCTCCTGGTAGATGCGGAACCCGACCCAGCCGAGCACCGCGAACGAGATGACCACGACCGCCGTGAACGCCACCCACAGCTTGCGCATCGATGATGTCTCCCAACACACGCCGCGTTCGATAGGCCCTGAGATTCCGGACAGGCGGGGACGCCTGCCCGACTGGTGTCTTCGGCCGACACGGAGGCCGGCGCTACTGCTCCAACGGCACGGCCGACGCTACTGCTCGAGGTCGAGAGACCGAGGGAACAGGATGTTGTTCTCGAGGTGCACGTGGCGGTGCAGGTCGGCCTCGAACGCGGTCAGTTCCTTGTAGGTGACCTGGTAGGTCGTGCACGCGTCCTCGGGCGGCGTGTAGTCGCCGCTGAGGCGGCGGATAGCGGCCATCGTGTCGCCCGCCGACTGGTGCTCGGCCTCCATCATCCGGATGGGGTTGGCGATCGAGCCGAACGGGGCGCGCGGGGCGGGCGTCCCCTCGCGCGTCGCCACGGCCAGCGCCTTGATGAAGGGGAAGAGCACCTGCTCCTCCTTGGCCATGTGGCTCGTCATCTCGGCGGCGATCTCCGCGAAGCGCGCCGCGATCTCGATGGTCTCGGGGTGCCGCTCGCCATGCACGGTGGCCACCTTGCGCGTGTGCGCGCCGATGGTCTCGATCGCGGACCGCACGTACGTGTGGTGGTTGGCCACGATGTAGTCGGCCAGGAAGTCCAGGCCCCAGGCATTGACGCGCGGCTGGTCGCTGGCGGGCGCCAGGGCCGCCTCGAGCTCGGCGGTCACGGCGCGGGCGTCGATCCCCTTCTCCTCGCAGGCGTCGGCGACCGGGCGGTTGCCGCCGCAGCAGAAGTCGAGGCCGTGCTTCTGGAAGACCGCGGCGGCGCGGTAGTCGTCGGCGACGATCTCACGGATGGTGGTCGTGGTGTCGAACATGGGGACTCCCTCAGGCTAGCGGCTTGCGGCTAGCGGCTTGTGGCTTGGGTGGACGCTCATGGCTCGCGCCCGAGCCAGAGCACTTTGCCTTCCTCGATACGGAGCAGGCCTTTCTGCTCCATCGCTTTCACGGTGCGGACGACGGTCTCGACGCGCAGGCCGGTCATGTCCGCCAGCTGCTGACGCGTCAGCGCGACGCGGTACGGCCCCTCGGGCACCGGCTCCTGCGTCGCGCGGAAGTACTCGATCAGGGTCGCGAGGCGATGCTCCGCCTCCTCGACGGCGATCTCGGCGAGCATCATCGACTTGTAGATCAGGCGCTCGCTGAGGGCCCGCGTGAGCTGCAGGTGCACGTCCGGGTGCTCGGCGAGCAGCGCCAGGAACTGCGGCCGGCGACAGCACCAGACCGTGCTGGGCTCGACCGCCACGGCCGATGCCGGGTAGGCCGACTCGGCGAAGAACGGCGGCTCGCCGAGGCTCTGGCCGTCGGTGAACAGTCCCTGCACGAACTCGCGACCCTGCTCGGTGGCGCTCACCATCTTCACCTTGCCGAACTGCACCTCGTAGAAGCTGGCGGCGGTCGCCCCCTGCTCGAACAGCGTCTCGCCCCGCGAAAGCCGCACGAGCGTGGCGCCGTGCCGGCGCCAGACCTCATCGGGGATCATCGGAACGCTCATTAGATTACCCTCTGGAACTCGGACTGCTTTATGACGTATATCAAGTCATTCGTACGGCGGCCGTGTGCCGGCTCAACCGTGGAGGTGCGGTTGATCGGGTCGCGGCGCCGCAAACAGGAGCCCCCCACATGCCGACGAGAGTTCGATGGTCCGTGCTGGTGTCCACCCTCACAGCCGCGATCGTGCTGCCGATCGCCGCGCAGCAACCCCCGGCCCACCCGTTTCCGCCGGCCAAGCCCGAGCGCATGGCACCGTCCGGCACCGCCGAGCGCGGCGCGCAACTGGTGATGCTGGGCGGGTGCCATGACTGTCACACGCCGAAGCGACCGGACGGATCGATCGACTTCTCGAAGTCGCTCATGGGCCATCCGGCCAACGCACCGATGGCGCCGCAGGTGGTCGGCGGCGCATCCACCAACATGCTGCTCACCTCGTGGCGCGGCCCCTGGGGCCTGACGCTCTCGCGCAATCTCACGCCGGACAAGGAAACCGGAATCGGCACGTGGACGCTCGCCGACTTCAAGAAGACCATCAGGACGGGCGTCAACCCGAAGGGCGAGGTCCTGCGCCCGCCGATGCCGATCCCGACCCTGCAGAACCTGCCGGACGCCGACATCGACGCGATCTACCGCCACCTCATGACGCTGCAGCCGATCCGCAACCTGGTCGGGCGCGTGGACGCGGGGAAGGCAGGCGGGGGCGGAGGCGCGAAGAAGTAGGGACTGACGCGAGGCGAGGCTGAGGCGCCGGTGTGAAGAGTGTGTGTCGCGCCGGCGCCGACGTCCCGCCTGGCCTGCAAGCCGCTCGCATGGCCGACGCGTGGCGGATGAGCCTTGTTCTCGGCGATCGGTTCGGCTATCCTCGCGTCGTGCCCCACTCACCGCACGCCGAACCGTTCCAGCCGTCGGCCCGGGTCGCGAACCCCGCCGCTCCCAAGTCGCACGATCCCGAAGACGCCGTTGACGAGGAGCGCGAGCCCGACGAGGAGCGGCCGCGCGAGCGCGAGGGCCTGCCGCCCGGCTACCGCATGCGCGCCGACGCGCACTACGTCGATCAGCTCGTCTCTCGCCGGCACGCCGAACCCCTGCAACTGGTTGCCGTGGGGCGCATCGACGGCCCGCACCCGACGACCGGCAACCTCGAGCCGCTGATTCGATCGATCACGCGCCACGGGATCCTGCAGCCTCTCATCGTGCGGCGGCAAGACGGCCGGTACCAGCTGATCGCCGGCTCGCGGCGGCTGGCCGCGGCGATGGCGGCCGGCCTCGAGTCGGTGCCGTGCCTGGTGCGCATCGGCGATGACGAGATGTGCCGCGAGATCGCCGATGCCGCAAACCTGCAGCACATCGAGCCCGCAGCGCCAGCGCCGGCGTCCGCCGCGCCCGGGCCCACCGAACGGCCCGGACCATCGCCCACACCGCTCGCCGAGGCCGGGTTCCCCGAACTGATGGAGCACCTGGGCGCGATCAGCGCCTGCCTGCACCTGTTCGCCGAGCGCGAGCGCCCGGTGCGCGAGCGCGTGGCCTTCGGGTTGATCCGCGCCGAGGTGCACCGCGCCGCGTGGCTCGCGCAGGCGCTCGCCGCCCTGACCGGGTCGCCCGCGCCGGTGCGCGTTGCGCTCGACCTCCGCGCCCTCGTGCGGCGAGTGGCGGCGGCGATGGAGCCCGAGCGGCAGCTGTCGGGGGTCGAGGTGGACATCCGACTCGGCGCCCCCGCCCAGGTGCGAGGCGATGCAACGCTGCTCGCGGTCGCGCTCGGGGGGCTGGTCTGCGCAATGCAGGCGGTGGTCGAGCAGGCCGGCGGGCGGCGGGTGCGACTCGGCGTCGAGCCGGCCAGGCCGGACGGCGCGCGAATCGTGGTCGCGCCCGAGGCCTGCGTGGTGCCCGACGCGGTGGCCGCGGCGTTCCTCGATCCGGACTGGACCGAGCGCCCGGGGGGGCCGACCGCATCGGTGGGGGTGGCCGCCGCCGCGCGCATCGCCGCGCTGCACGGCGGCTTCCTCGCGATGCACGACACCGCCGTCGTGCTCGGGCTCAGATCGTAAAGCGTTCGGGACGAATTTCTCACCGCGCCAGCGACACGATCTCCCGCACCGCCTTCGCGTCGAACTTCAGCTTGCGGTCGTACGTCATCAGGCCGTTGACCTCCTGCTCGACGTCGGTCAGCTGCGTGTAGCAGAGGCCGGCGAACGCCGGGACCTGCGCCGATCGCCGCGTAGAGCCCGCGCAGCCGCTCGAGCGCCGCCTCGGGCGTCTTCTCCACGCCGGAGTAGCCCCACGCCTGCTCGGCACCTGGTGGCCGGGCGGGATGAACGCGATCCCGCCGAACTCCGACAGGTAGACCGGCGTCCCGTTGTAGCGATAGCCGGGCGCGAGCGCCGGCTCGCGCGTTGTCGGGCACCCCGCGCCCGGCTTGCCGCAGGTCCTTGTACTTCTCGTAGCAGGATGTCGCCCGTTCGCGCGTAGTCGTGGATCGCGAACAGGTCCGTCTGGTCGGTGTGCTCCCAGCCCTTCGTTGTCGATGACCAGCCGCGTGTCGTCGAGCGAGTGCGTCAGCGCGTAGAGCGACTTCAGGTGCGCCTGCTGCCTCGCGTCGGCGCAGGTCGGGCGTGCCCCAGCTCTCGTTGATCGGCGCCCAGATGACCACCGACGGGCTGGTTGACGTCGCGCTCGACGGCCTCGATCCACTCGCGCGTGAAGCGCGCCGCGTAGACCTCGTCGTAGGTGTACGCGTTCGCCATCTCGCCCGACACGAGGAAGCCCATCCGGTCGGCCCAGTAGAGGAAGCGCGGATCCTCCACCTTCTGGTGCTTGCGCGCGCCGTTGAACCCCATCTCCTTCGTCATCCGGATGTCGTACTGGATCGCCTCGTCCGACGGCGGCGTGAGCAGCGCTGTCGGGCCAGTAGCCCTGGTCGAGCACCAGCTTCAGGTAGGTCGGGTTCCTGTTGATGCGCGACGCGGTCCCTGCGGACGCCGACGACTCCGGATGCCGAAGTACGAGCGACACGCGATCGATCACCCTGCCGCCGGCCTTCAGCTCGAGCACGACGTCGTAGAGGTTCGGCGAGCCGGGCGACCAGAGGCGCGGCTCGGGGATGGCCACCGCGGCCGACGCGCGGTCCGCCGCGACCGGGCCGCTCCCGGTCGCGACCACCTGGTCCTTCCAGCGCACCGTCGCGCGCAACTCGAGGCCGGGCACGGGCCTCGCGCGACCCGCGGCTCGAACCGCACGGTCCCGTCGAGCGACGGTCTGCACGCGCGGCCGCTCGAGGTAGCTCTCCCCGCCGCCTCCAGCCAGACGGTCTGCCAGATGCCGCTCGTGCGCGTGTAGAAGATCCCGCGCCGACTGCGGCTGCCAGGTACCTGCTTGCCGCGCGGGATCGACCGGTCGGTCGGGCGGATCCTCGGCGCGGACGGTGATCACGTTGTCGCCCGGCCTGCAGCAGCGGCGTGACGTCGAACGAGAACGGCGTATTGCCCCCCTCGTGCGTGCCGGCCAGCCGGCCGTTCACCCACACCATGCGCGCGGTAGTCCACGGCGCCGAAGTTCAGCAGCACCCGGCGGCCCTTCCAGCCGGCGGGGAGGGTGACCGAACGGCGGTACCAGACCCAGGGGTGAAAGGACGCGTCGCCGATGCCGCTGGCGCCGGCTCTCGAAGCAGAACGGCACCGTGATCGTCGCGGCCGAACGCCTGCGCTCGCCGCCGGCCCATCCCTCGTCCAGGCCGACGTTCCGGTCGTCGAACTCGAACTCCCACGGCCCGTTGAGGTTCAGCCAGTCGTCGCGCTCGAACTGCGGGCGCGGGTACTCGGGCCGCGGCAGCCGCCTGCTGCGCGGGCGATGACGAGCGACAGGGCAGCCAGGCGACAGGATCAGGACGAGGCGTTTCACGTGAAGCCCTCCAGCGGCAGATGCGTGGCGAACGCCCTCGGATGCTATCAGGTTTCCGTGGTGCGGTAGAATGCGTGCGGTCCCCGGCCGGCCCCCGTCACGATTCCCCGCCGATAACGGCCCTGCCGGTAGCGGCTTCTGCACGTCCTCCGGATTCGCCGTGCTTGCATTTCTCTGCCTGTTGCTCCAGACTCCAGCAGCCCGCGCTCGCCGCGAGCGGCCCCGCACCGGCCCCGCGCCATCGACGGGCGCGGCTCGCCCACGCGTGACCATCCCCCGCATCGAGGCGACGGTCGAGATCGACGGCCGCCTCGACGAGCCCGCCTGGTCGCAGGCCGCCCGGCTCGGCGGCTTCTCGCAGTACCAGCCCGGTGGACGGCCGGCCGGCCGAGGAGCGGACCGAGGTGCTGGTCTGGTACTCGCCGGACGGCGCTCCACTTCGGCATCATCGCGCACGACCGCGAGCCGGCGCCGTCCGCGCGACCGTCGCCGACCGCGACAACCTGGCGCGCGACGACACGGTCACCATCTACCTCGACACCTTCAACGACCGCCGCCGCGCGTTCTTCTTCACCGTCAACCCGCTCGGCATCGCAGGAGGACGGCGTCCGGAGCGAGGGCGCGTTCAACGCGGGCACGATGTTCGGCGGAACGACGCGACAAGAACCCCGACTACCAGTGGGACTCGAAGGGCCGCGCTCACCGACGAGCGGCTACGTCGTCGAGATCCGCATCCCGTTCAAGAGCCTGCGCTACCCGGGCAGCGGGCCGCAGCGATGGGGCCTCAACGTCGCAGCGCAAGGTGCAGCGCACCGGCTACGAGGACACCTGGACCGACGTCCGCGCGCCAGCTCGAGCTTCCTCGCGCAGGCCGGCGCCATCGACGGCCTGCACGACCTGAAGCGCGGCGTGGTGACCGAGGTGCAGCCGTTCGTCACCGACGGCGAACAACGGCGCGGTCGACGCGGGCGGCACGTTCGAGCGGGACGGCGCCGACTTCAACCCCGGGCGTCAACCTCCGCCTCGGCTTCACCAACGTCGTCGCTCGACGCCACGGTGAACCCCGACTTCAGCCAGGTCGAGTCGGACGCCGGCCAGGTGACCGTCAACGAGCGGTTCGCGCTCTTCTACGCCGAGAAGCGGCCGTTCTTCCTCGAGGGCATCGAGCTGTTCTCGACGCCGAACCAGCTCGTGTACACGCGGCAAATCGTGAACCCGATCGCCGGCGGCAAGTTCACCGGCAAGTTCGGCCAGCTCGGCGTCGCGTACCTCAGCGTGAAGGAGAAGGAGAGCGACGGCGGCGCGCTCGTTCAACATCGCGCGCATCCGCCGCGACGTCGGCGCGCAACTCGATCGTCGGCGTCACCTACACCGACCGGACCGCCGGCAGCCAGTTACAACCGCGTGCTGGCGGCCGACTGCCGCATCGTGTTCAAGAAGCTGTACTACGTGCAGGGCGCAGGTCGGGCGGTCGTGGACCGCGACCACGGCGGCGGGACCGCGGATCGTCGCCGGTCTGGCATGGCCGAGTTCGACCGGACCGGCCGCGCCTGGGGCTTCAACTACAAGCTGACCGGCCTCGGCCGCGACTTCGACGACGCGAGTCGGGCTACGTCCCGCGCAGCAACATCGTGGAACTGCACGCGTCGAACCGACTGTCGCTGTACGGCAGCGCGCGGCGCGCTCGCTCGAGCAGTTCACGACGTTCTTCGGCCCCGAGCGGATCTGGCGGTACGGCGACTTCGGCCGCGCGGGGCCCGATCGAAGGCGAGGACCAGCGTCCACGTGATCGTTGAACGCTGCGCGGCGGCTGGAGCGTGCGAGGCATGCTCGGCGCGACGTTCGTGCGCTTCGATCCGGACGACTACGAGGGTCTACCAGGTGAGTCGGGCCCGCTGGGCCTCGTCGCCGTACCGGACGATCGAGAAGCGTCGGACGGCCTGTTCGGTCGATCGCCTGACGGTGACGACGCCGACCTTCCAGGCGCTTCAACGCCGCGTGGAGGTGAACCGGGCGGAGGTGCCGCGATCTTCGCCGAGGCGCTCGGAGGGGCACGAGCGCCGGGCTCGACGGCTGACGCTGGGGCTGCGCCCGACCAGTTCCATCCGGATCGAGGCGAGCACGGTCTACTCGCGCATCACCCGGGCGCGCGACGGCAGCGAGTTCGCGCGAACGGTGATCCCGCGGGTGAAGGTCGAGTACCAGCCGACACGCGCGCTGTTCTTCCGGGTCGTCGGCGAGTACCGGTCGGAGCGCCAGGACGCGCTGCTCGACCCGCTGGGCGGCGGCCGCTGTTCGTGCGGCGGCGGCCCGCGCGGCCCGGAGCACCTCGACGGGCTGCGAATGGACTTGCTGCTGTCCTACGAGCCGACGCCAGGCACCGTGGCGTTCTTCGGCTACGGCAGCTCGCTCGAGACCGAGCGGCAGCTGAGCGTCCGCGGGCTCCGCCGCCAGCAGCGACGGGTTCTTCGTGAAGCTGGCGTATCTCTTCCGAAGGTAGGCTGGCGGCTGTCCTTCACTGTTCGGGAAGCCCCTGCGAACACCGAGAGTGCCCAGAGCGGATCGCGGCCGCGGTTGACGATCGAGTAGGTCACGCCGCGTGGCACGACGATCAGGGATCCGGTCTCGACGTCGTAGACCCGCGCCCTTGCTGTTCACCTGGGCCCTGCCGTTGATCACGTAGAGCACCTCGTCGGCCGCCGCATTCGACCGCCCCTCGACGGTGTTGCGCACCTGGAGAAGCGACGAGGTCGCCTCGCCCGCCCGGCCCACGACCGCTTCGCTCCGCGGCTCGTTCCGGCCGAGCTTGTTCTTCGAGAAGAACTCCACCACCGAGGAGAGCTGAAGCGTGGCCGAGGGGTCGGGCGCGAGCACGGGCGGCGCCGCCTGGTGTGCCGGGGGCGCCGGCGTGGCGGGCGCGGACGGCTCGGGGGGCTCGGGGGCCTGGTTGAGCATCATCTCGACCTCGAGGCCGCTCCGCATGGTGATGTCTCGCTCGAGGGGGACGAACCCCTCCGCCTCGGCATGCACCCGGTAACTGCCCACCCTCACGGTCTGCAGGCGGAGCACGCCGTCCTTGTTGGTCGTCCCCTCGCGGGTCGTCGGCCCCATCATCGAAACGATGGCACCGGGGATCGGCTTGCCGTCGGGCGTGGTGATGAAAAAGGTGATGGCGCCGCGGCTGGCCTGCGCGGGCCGCGGGGCGGCCGGCTTCGGGGCGGGCGCCTGGGTCACCGGCGCCTGGGCGGCGGGCGGCTTGGCCTGCGCCGGCGGTGGCGGTGGCGTCTGGGCGCCGGCCCCGGACGCGACGGCCGGCACGAGGACGAGGGCGAGCAGCAGTCTCTTCATGGTCATCGCGTCTCCCGGGCGTTGCGGCAGTATCCCTAGATTGTAGGCCCGGGGGAGGTCGTGCGGTATGCCCTCCCGGCAGGTCACGGCGTCTTGGGCAGGGGACAGCCCCCGGCGGCGCGCCGGCGGGCGGTGGCGGATTCGTGGCAGGAAGGCGTCAATTCCTTGAGGAATCCGCCGCGGCCGGGATGGAACTGGTCTTGCTCACGCACAGGGTGCCACCCCCAGGCTGGCGGAGGTCATCATCATGAAGCGGATCCTGAGGCGTTCGACGGTGGGTGTCGCCGGGCTCGCCGTCCTGCTGCTGGCCACGGCCGCCTTCGCCGACCCCCCGTCGCGGGTCGCCCGGCTGAACTACATCAAGGGCGACGGTGTCGTTCCGGCCGGCCACGCTGGAGGAGTGGGGCGCGGCGACGCTGAACCACCCGCTCACCACCGGCGACCACCTGTGGACCGATGGCGACGCCTGGACCGAGATGCACGTCGGATCCACGGCCATCCGCATGGCGCCGCAGACGGCGTTCGCGTTCCTGAACCTGGACGACCGCCTCGTACAGATGCGGCTGTCGGAAGGGGCGCTGGACGTCCGCGTCCGCCACCTGTCGGGTGACGTCGAGATCGACACCCCGTCGGCCGCGATCACCTTCAGGCGCCCGGGGATCTACCGCGTCGACGTGGCCCCGGACGAGCGGGGCGACGCGTGTCACGGTGCGCGAGGGCGAGGCCGAGGTCTACGGCGAGGAGTCCCCCTTCTCGGGTACTCGAGGGACAGACGGCGTCGATCTACGGCACGGACCAGGTGTCGCACGAGATCGACCGCGCCGCTCCGGCCGACGAGTGGGAGCGCTGGTGCCGGTCGCGCGACGATCGCGAGGACCGGTCGACCTCGCTGCGTTACGTCTCGTACGACATGACGGGGTACGAGGATCTCGACGACTACGGCAGCTGGAGCTCGATCCCCGACTACGGGTGGGCCTGGCAGCCGCGGTCCGTCTCAGCCGGATGGGCTCCCTACCGGAACGGCCACTGGGGATGGGTCGGATCCGTGGGGCTGGACCTGGATCGACGACGCCCCGTGGGGGTTCGCGCCGTTCCACTATGGCCGCTGGGCGCACCACCACGGCGGCTGGTACTGGGTCCCGGGCGCCTACATGGCCCGGCCGATCTACTCGCCGGGCCTGGTCGCGTTCCTCGGCGGCCGCAACTGGGGCGTGTCGTTCGGCTTCGGCTTCCACAACGCGCTCGCCTGGTTCCCGCTGGCGCCCGGCGAGTTCTGGATGCCGCACTACCACGCGAGCCACACGCTACATCCGGAACCTGAACATCACGCACGTCAACGTGCGGAACATCAACATCACGAACTACGACGTCTCCCGGGGGACGTACGTGAACCGTGCCGTCGGAGGCGCGGTGACGGCGGTGCCGCGCGACGCGTTCATCGGCGGACGCGCCGTCCCCCGGTCGTCGTTCGCCGTGGACCGGAACGCCGCGATGCGCAGCGAGGTCGTCGCGACCGGCGCCCCGGTGGCGCCACGTGCCGAGAGCCTGCTGGCGCGGGGCGGCGGGCGCGTGCCGCAGCCGACGGCCGGGGCGCTGCGACGCGCGGTGGTGGCGCGCAACGAGCCCGCGGGTGCCGCGGTGCCCTTCCGCGCCAGGGAGCGCGCGCTCCAGGCGAGCAACGGGCGGCCGCTGGATGACAACACGCTGTCCGGCCTGCGTGCCACGTCCCGGTCGTCGAGCCTCGACAGCCCGGTGCGCCTCGCGGGGGCGCGGGCCTCGCGGCGCGGTGGCGCGATCGACGCTGCGCCGGGCACCGAATCCTCGTCGCGGCCCTCGTCGCAGGCGGACCGCGGCGGCGCGCTTGCGGTTCCGCGCGGCGGCGAGCGGGCCCGAACGGGCAGCGGGGGCCTGGCCGACTCGCCGCGCTCCGGAGCGTCGGCCCCGGCGGCCTCGGGCCGCGATTCGAACGACCGGCCGGCGTGGGCGCGGCCGCGCGGTGGCGTGGGTTCCGGCAGCCCCGAGGCGACGACCCCGCGGTCCTACGGCGGCGGCCGCGACGAGGCGGTGCCGGGAGGCGCGCGCACGCGGGGCGAGGCCGGCGGCGTGCGGACCGCACCCTCGCGCGGGGCCGACAACGACCGGCCGCCTTCGGCCGGTGGAGCGCGCGCAGGGAGCGGGTCACCCGGCTCCGCGGTCGGCGGCGCGCGGCCGCGGGGCGGCGCGGGAGAATCGCGGCCGCCTTCGAGCGGGGGCGGTCCGGGCGCACCGCAGGCCCGGCCGTCGCCATCCGGCCGGCCTCCCGGTGACGTGAGCGGCGCACGGCCGCGGTCGTCGCGCGGCCAGGCGATGGAGACGCGGTCGGCCCCGTCGGCGCCGCAATACCGCTCCACGCCGCAGTACCGGTCGTCGGCCCGGTCGGCGCCGCAATTCCGCTCTGCGCCGCAGGACCGCTCGTCGGCGCCGTCCACCGAGTACCGCGCCACACCGCAGTTCCGCTCCTCAGCGCCGTCGATGCCGCGATACCGATCCTCCGCCCCGTCGGCACCCGAGTCGCGCTCGATGCCGCAGTACCGGTCGTCGGCCCCGTCGGCGCCGCAATACCGCTCCACCCCGCAGTACCGGTCGTCGGCCCCGTCGGCGCCACAATACCGCTCCACGCCGCAATACCGGTCGTCGGCCCCGTCGGCGCCGCAATACCGCTCCACCCCGCAGTACCGGTCGTCGGCCCCGTCGGCGCCGCAATACCGCTCCACGCCGCAATCCCGCCCGTCGGCGCCGTCGGCGGCGCGCCCGAGCGGCAGCGGCGGGAGGCCGTCGTTCGGCGGTGGAGGCGGGGCGCGCCCGTCGGGCGGCGGCGCGGCGTCGCGGCCAAGCGGCGGCAGCCGCGGCGGCGGCTCGTCCTCGTCGTCGGGCGGCACCCGCGGCGGCGCCCGCCCACGCAACAGGGGATAACCTGGGATCCCGCCAGGACCGCACCGCCCCCCTCAACTCCCGTCGGCCGCGCGATCGGTTTGACTTCTCTGCCGCCGGTGGTAATACACTCGACAGTCCGCGAGCCTCCCGCCCGCGAGCCTCGAGTTGAGCCGTTTCCATGGTTTCCCCCGCACTTCCCCTGCTCACGTCGCGCGAGCGCGCTGAGGCTCGACGCCTCGTGGAATCGCAAGGCCTCTCGTACGAGGCCTGCGACGAGGTGGTGGGAATCTACGAGCAGGGGCGGCTCGTGGCGACGGCCGCGCGGGCCGGCGAGGTGCTGAAGCTGTTCGCGATCGACGAGGCGTACCAGGGCGGCGAGGCGCTCGGCTGCCTGATCGACGCGCTGAAGGACCTGGCGCGAGCCGACGGTCGCGACGTCCTGCTCGTGTTCACCCGGCCCGGGCAGGCGTCCAGCTTCGCCGCGTGCAACTTCCGGCTGCTCGCGTCGTGCCGCGAGGCGGCGCTGCTCGAGCTCGGCGGCGGCCTCGAGGCGTACCTCTCCGCGCACGCGGCGCTGCGGCGGCCGGGGGCGAACGGCGCGGTGGTCGTCAACGGCAACCCGTTCACGCTCGGGCACCTGCGCCTGGTGGAGACGGCGGCGGCGCGGGTGGACACGCTGTACGTGTTCGTCGTGCGCGAGGATCGGTCGGTGTTCCCGTTCGAGGCCCGCCGGGTGATGGCGCAGGACGCGACGGCGCACCTTCCCAACGTGGTCCTGCTGGACACGTCGCGCTACGCCGTCAGCGCCGCCACCTTCCCCTCGTACTTCCTCCGGCGTGCGGACCGGGCCGCGCGGGTCCAGATGGAGGTGGACGCGACCCTGTTCGGGGCCCGCCTGGCGCCCGCGTTCTCGGTGGTTCGCCGCTTCGTCGGCGAGGAACCGTACTGCGAGACCACGGCGGCGTACAATGCCGTGCTGGCCGACGTGCTGCCGGCTTACGCTGTGGCGCTGGAGGTCGTCCCGCGCTTCGGTGACGCGGCCGGCGCGATCAGCGCATCGCGGGTGCGGGCGGCGCTGGCGGCGGGCGATGTCGAGAGCGCGTCTCGCGCCGTGCCGGGGGCGACGGCCGCCTTCCTGCGCTCCCCCGCCGGAGTCGAGGTCGTGCGGCGGTTGCGGGGGCAGCCGGATGGCGGCGCGAGCCGACGAGGATGACAGGATGACCATCACGCGAAAGGCCAGCGCCGGCACCATGCAGTCGAGCGATCTCGTCGTGCAGGTCGAGCCGGCGCCGGCGATCGAGATCGAGATCGAGTCAACGGTGAAGAAGCAGTTCGAGCACCTGATCCGCGCCCGGATCGAGGCCGTGCTCGCGCGGCACGGCGTGACGGGCGCCCGCGTGCGCGTGAGCGATCGCGGCGCGCTCGACTATGCGATCGAGGCGCGCGTGGAGACGGCGCTTCGGCGGGCCTCGTAGAAATCGGAGCGTCCTGTGGAGAGACTGTCGTACCGCGAGTGCCGCCAGGGGCGGCGGTTCATCATCCGGGTGCTGCCCGGGGCCAAGCTGGTGGAAGAGTTGCTGCGGTTCGCGCGGGCGGTGGATCTGCGCCACGGCGCGATCGTCTCGGCGGTCGGATCGGTCCGCGACGTCGAGTTCAGCGACATCCAGGCGGGCGCCCGGCTGCCGATCACCGAGCCGCGCATGCCGGTGCACCGCCTCGAAGGGCCGCTCGACCTGCTCGGCCTCGAGGGGAACCTGGTGCCGAACGAGGAGGGGCGCGTGGACGCGCACCTGCACATCTTCGCCGCCAGGTCGTCGGGCGAGGCGGTGGGCGGCCACCTGCGCGACGCCGAGGTCTTCGCCACCTGCGAGATCATCCTCGGCGAGTACCTGGTCGAGGGGGTGGAACGCCAGCACTCGACGCGCGGCGGCGTGGACACCCTCTTCTTCGAGGACCAGTGATCATGATCGACCGGCGCCAGCGCCTGAGGCGATCGCTCCTCTACGTTCCCGGGAACATGCCCGGGATGCTGCAGAACATCCCGGTCTTCGACGCCGACGGCGTCATGATCGATCTCGAGGACGCCGTGCCGCTGGCCGAGAAGGACTCGGCGCGGATCCTCGCCCGCAACTTCCTCCAGGCGTTTTCCGAGCGCAGCCGCGAGATCTTCGTCCGGATCAACGGGCTCGACACGAAGTACGCGCTCGACGACCTGCGCGACGTGCTGCCCGCCCGGCCCGACGGCATCCGCCTGCCGAAGGCCGACGAGCCCGAGGTGGTGGAGCGGCTCGACACGCTGCTGACGGAGTACGAGGAGAAGCTCGACCTCGAGATCGGCTTCTTCTCCATCCTGCCGTCGATCGAGAGCGCGGTGGGCGTCCTCAACTGTGTGAAGACGGCGGCCGCCTCGCAGCGGATCGTCGCGCTCGCCTTCGGCGCCGAGGACTACACGGCGTCGATGGAGATCCAGCGCACCCGGACGGGCGAGGAGCTGCTCGGCGCCCGGATGCAGATCGTCTGGGCGGCGCGCGCGTCCGGCCTCCAGGCGATCGACAGCGTGTTCGCGGACGCGAACGACATGGACGGCCTGCGCGCCGACACCGAGGTGGTCAAGCGGCTCGGCTTCACGGGCAAGTCGCTCGTCAACCCGCGCCAGATCCCGGTCGTGCACGAGGTCTTCCGCCCGACGGGCGAGGAGATCGATCACGCCCTCGAGGTCATGGAGGCGATCAAGAAGGCGCGCGAGATGGGGACCGGCGTCATCTCGCTCCGGGGCAAGATGGTGGACGCGCCGGTCGTCAAGCGGGCGGCGCGCACCATCCGGACGGCCGTGGCCTTCGGGATGCTCGACTACGAGCTGTCCGACGAGGTGGTGCATGGCCAGGAATAGCCTGGGGCGGGAGGTGCCGGAGTCCTGGCACGGTCGGCGCTACGAGCCGTACCGCGATCCCTGGTCCCGCATGCCGACCGTGGACCGCGCCACCCGGCCGCTGGTGAGGCGCAACCCGGGTGAGAGCAAGGTGCTGCCATCGCTGCGGGCGGCGATCGAACGGTCGGGCCTGCGCGACGGGCAGACCATCGCCACCCACCACCACCTGCGCAACGGCGACGCGCTCCTCAACCTCGTCGTCGCCGAGCTCGACGCCATGGGGTTCCGCGACATCGGGATCGCCTCGAGCTCGGTTCACCCGGTGCACGCGGCGATCATCCCCTCGATCCGCAAGGGCGTCGTCACGCGGTGCGAGACCGGCGTGAACGGCCCGATCGGCGAACTGGCGACCAGGGGCGAGATCGACTTCCCGATCGTCGTCCGCAGCCACGGCGGCCGGGCGCGCTCGCTCGTCACCGACGAGATACCGGTGGACGTCGCCTTCATCGCCGCCCCGTGCTGCGACGAAACCGGCAACCTCAACGGCGTCGCCGGCCCCTCGGCGTGCGGCAGCCTGGGATACGCCTTTACCGACGCGCGGTACGCGCGGAAGGTGGTGGCCGTCACCGACCACATCGTCCCCTACCCCGCATCGCCGGTGAGCATCTCCCAGAGCGACGTGGACTACGTGGTCGTGATCGACTCGCTGGGCGACCCGAAGAAGATCGTCTCGACGACGACCCGCGTCACGCGCGACCCGGCCGGGCTCCTGATCGCGCACTACGCGGCCGAGGTGATCGAGGCGGCGGGGCTGCTGCGCGACGGCTTCTCGTTCCAGACGGGAGCCGGCGGGACGTCGCTGGCCGTCGCCGACGCGGTGAAGAAGAAGATGCTGGCCCAGTCGATCAAGGGGAGCTTCGGCTGCGGCGGCATCACCGGGTACTTCGTGGACATGCTCGAGGAGGGGTACTTCCGGACGCTGTTCGACGTGCAGTGCTTCGACCTGCGGGCGGTCGAGTCGATCGGCCGGAACATGATGCACCGCGAGATCAGCGCCGACCTCTACGCCAACCCGTTCAACCGCGGCTCGGTCGTCAACATGCTCGACTGCGTCATCCTCGGGGCGACCGAGGTGGACGTGAACTTCAACGTCAACGTCAACACCGAGTCGAACGGGCTCCTGCTCCACAACACCGGGGGGCACTCCGATACCGCGGCGGGGGCGAAGCTCTCGATCGTCGTCGCCCCGTCCATGCGCGGGCGGCTGCCGATCGTGCGCGACCAGGTGACGACGGTCACGACGCCCGGCGAGACGGTGGACGTGGTCGTGACCGAGCGGGGCATCGCGGTGGCCGGCCGGCACGAGGACCTGAAGAGGGAGTTGACGCGCCGGCGCCTGCCGCTGAAGGACATCCGCCAGCTGCAGGCGGAGATCGTACGCGCTGACCGGGACGCCGCGCCCCCTGGACTTCGAGGATCGCATCGTCGCGCTGATCGAGTACCGGGACGGGTCGATCATCGACGTGGTGCGGCAGGTGAAGGCATAGGCCTCGAGGTGGACCTGGAGGGCCTCCGGCGCCGCCTGCTGGACGCGCGCGACGCGCGGGCCGCGCTGCTGGCTGCCCTGGCAAACCCCACCGTCGTCCTCTCCCTCAACGTCCCCGGCCCCCACAAGAACACGCTTCCCCTCGATCGCGTCTTCGCGCTCGGACAGGAGGCCTTGCGGCACGAGCTGCCGGGCGGCACCCTTCTCGCCGAGGGTCGCGACGCGCTCGGGCCGTACGCGGCGGTCGCAGTCCGCACCACTCCGCGCGACGCGAAGCTGGCGTGCGTGCGGATCGAAGAGTCCTTGCCAGTCGGCCGCCTGCTCGACCTCGACGTCGTCGCCCCGGGCGGCGAGCAGGTGCACCGGGCGTCACTCGGCCTGCTGCCGCGGCTGTGCCTCGTGTGCGACGCCCCCGCGGCGGACTGCATCCGTGCCGGCCGGCACTCTCCCGCCGAGCTGTCCGCGGCGGTGCTCCGCCTGGTCCGCTCGCCGCTCACGGCCCTGGCCCGGGCGCTGGTCGAGGGCGCGCGGGCGGAATTGGATTCTGACGCCCAAGCCGGGGCTCGTCGATCGTTTCGACAACGGCTCCCACCCCGACCTGTCCTACGACCTGATGTCGCGGTCGCTCGAGACGCTGCCGGGCTACTACGACGACCTGATCGAGATCGGCGAGACGGAACCGCTCGACCTGGCGGCGTGCGTGGCCGCCGGCGTGCGCGCGGAACGACGCATGCAGACCGTGGCGGGCAGCAACACGCACCGCGGCTACATCTTCCTGTCGGGCCTGCTGCTGCTCGGTGTCGCGACGGACGCGACGGGCACGATGGCGGGGTGGCGGGCGCAGGTTGCGGCCTTGGGAAACCGGATCGTGAGCGCGCGCGTGCCGATGGCCACTCACGGTGAAGAGGCGCGGCGCCAGCACGGCGTCGGCGGGGTCCTCGGCGAGGCGCTCGCCGGCCTGCCATCGGTCTTCGACCACGGCCTTCCCGCCCTGCAACGGGGACTTGCCACGCTGGGCTCCCTGGAAGCCGCGCAGCACTACCTGATGGGGGTCCTGATGACGACGGTCGAGGACACGACCGCGCTTCACCGGTGCGGCCCGGCCGGCCTGGCGAGGCTGAGGGAGGACGGCGCACGGCTGGTCGCGCTCATCGAGGCAGGCGGCGACCACCGGGCGCGGCTGCGCGCGCTGAACGACGAGTACCGGGCGATCCGGCTGACCATGGGCGGCGTGGCCGACTGCCTGGCGCTCACGCTGGCCGTGCAGCAGGCGGCAGGCCGCTGAAGGGAATCCCGCTCCGCGGCCCGTCATACGGCTGACCGTGGTAGCATTCGTGCCTGCTGCGAGGGAGGTCACCCGCATGCCATCGAACTTCGCCGTCATCGGGGTGGCGGGCTTCGTCGCACCCCGCCACCTGAAGGCCATCCGGGACACGGGGAATCGCGTGGTGGCGGCGACCGACCCGCACGACTCGGTCGGCGTGCTCGATCGGTACTCCCTCGATGCCCGGTTCTTCCCGGAGATCGAACGGTTCGATCGACACGTCGAGAAGCTGCGCCGCGGCCCGGCCGAACGGCGCGTCCACTACGTGAGCATCTGCTCGCCCAACTACCTGCACGACGCCCACGTGCGCCTGGCGCTCCGGCTCGGGGCCACCGCGCTCTGCGAGAAGCCGCTCGTCATCAACCCGTGGAACCTGGACCAGTTGCAGGCCCTGGAGGAGGAATCGGGGAGCCGCGCCTTCACCGTGCTCCAACTCCGGCTCCACCCGGCGATCCAGGCCCTCAAGGCCCGTATCGATGCCCAGCCGGCCGGCTCGTGGCACCAGGTCGTGCTGACGTACATCACCGGACGCGGCCCCTGGTATCACGTGACTTGGAAGGGGTCGAGCGAGCGCTCGGGCGGCCTTGCCACCAACATCGGCATCCACTTCTTCGATCTCCTGCCGTGGCTGTTCGGCGACGTCGAGGCGTGCCTGGTGCACTGCAACGAACCGAAGCGCATGGCGGGCACGCTCGTCCTGCGGCGGGCGAACGTCAAGTGGTTCCTGTCGGTCGATCCCCACGACCTGCCGTTCGCGCCCGAAGCCGGCAAGCGCTTGACCCATCGGTCGCTGACGGTGGACGGCGCGGACGTCGAGTTCAGCGAGGGCTTCGCGGACCTGCACTCGCGGGTGTACGAAGAACTGTTGGCCGGCCGGGGCTTCGGCACCGAGGTGGCCCGGCCCGCCGTGGAGCTGGCCTACCGCATTCGGACCGCCCCGGTCACCGCCGCGCCGGCGGACGCTCACCCGCTCCTGGCGCGGCACTGAGCCCGCACGGCCAAGGAGAACGCCGTGAACCACGTTTCGGCATCGGCATCCCTCGGGGACGGCACCACGCTCGGGCACTTCTGCGTGATCGGCGAAGGCGTCCGCATCGGCCGCCGGTGCGTCCTGGGGCACCACGTCGTGATCCACGACGGAGCCGTGGTCGGCGACGAGGTCCGACTCGACGACCACGCCGTTGTCGGCAAGCAGCCGATGCGCGCGGCAGCGAGCGCGGTGACGAAGGACGGGCGGCAGCCGCCCGCGATCGTCGGCGATGGCTGCATCATCGGCACGGGTGCCGTCATCTACGCGGGGGCGACGCTCGGCCGCAAGGTGCTCGTGGCCGACCTCGCCACGATCCGGGAAGACGTCACGATCGGCGACGCCACCATCGTCGGGCGCGGCGTCGCGGTCGAAAACCAGTGCCGCATCGGCCGATACTGCAAGCTCGAAACCGGGAGCTACATCACGGCCTACTCGACGCTGGAGGATCGCGTGTTCGTCGCCCCCGGCGTCGTCACCAGCAACGACAACTTCGTGGGACGGACGAAGGAGCGGTTCGCGCACTTCAAGGGGGTCACCGTCAGGCGCGGCGGGCGCCTGGGAGCCGGGGTGACCGTGCTGCCGGGCAAGGAGGTGGGCGAAGACGCGCTGGTGGCCGCTGGCGCCGTCCTCACCAGGGACGCCCCGGCCCGCCGCATCGTCGCCGGCGTCCCTGCCCGCGAGCTGCGGGCGGTGCCTGTCGAGCAGCTCCTCGAGAACCAGGGATGGCAGGATTGAGGCCGGAGGCCGGGCGGTGAAGATCCTCTCGATCGTCGGCGC
Organism: uncultured Acidobacteriota bacterium; assembly: GCA_963813585.1. Classification (GTDB taxonomy): domain Bacteria; phylum Acidobacteriota; class Vicinamibacteria; order Vicinamibacterales; family Fen-181; genus JARKSS01. Next base: position 2,089,111 of record CAWEZL010000001.1, on the reverse strand, counting down.
GCGGCCGCAATTCGTGAAGCTGGGGCCGGTGAGCCGGGCGCTGCGGGCGCGCGGGTCGCGGAGTTCGTCGTGCACACCGGGCAGCACTACGACGTCGCGATGTCTCGGTCGTTCTTCCGGCGAGTTCGTCGCTGCCGCAGCTCCGGACGCGAACCTCGGCATCCACGCCGCCGGCCCGCCGACCAGGTCGGCCGCGATGGTCCCGGCGCTCGCGCGAGGTCGTGCGCGCCGCGCGCCCCGTCGGTGACCCTCGTCTTCGGCGACACCAGCTCGACCGTCGCCGGCGCCCTCGCCTCGGCGTATCGCCGGCGTCCCGGTCGCCCACGTCGAGGCCGGCATGCGGTCGTTCAACCGCGCGATGCCCGAAGAGATCGCACGCGTGGTCACTCGACCGGCTCGCCTCGCGGACCTGCTGTTCACCGCCAGCCGCGCCGCCGGACGAGAACCTGCGGCGCGAGGGCCTGCCCGCCGAGCACGTTCGTCGGCGACGTCATGTACGACGTCGTCCAGCGAGGTCGCCGGCTCGGCGACCTCTGGATGACGATTCCCCTCTGCTCGCCCGCTTCGGCGTCCGTCGCGGCGACGTACGTCCTGGCGACCGTCCACCGGGCCCGAACACCGACGATGCCGGCGCGCTCGAGGCGCGCGTCTGCGAAATCCTGGCCGCGCCTGCCGGCTCCCGGTGATCTTTCCGGTCCACCCGCGCACCGCGCAAGGCCTGCGCCGACGCCGGGCTCGGGGGACGTGGCTCGGCCGCGAGCCTGGTGCGGCCGCTCGCACCGCCTGCGCTACCTCGACACGATGGCGCTGGCAGCCGGCGCCCGGCGGGTGTTCACCGACTCGGGCGGCCTGCAGAAGGAGGCCTTCTACCTCGGCGTGCCGTGCACGACGCTGCGCGACGAGACCGAGTGGGTCGAGACGGTCGAGCTGGGGTGGAACGTCGCTCGTGGGCACCGACGTCGAACGCGCGCTCGCGACGCTGGCGCTGCCGCTCCCGGACGCTGCCCGCCGCGATCCCTACGGAGACGGCACGGCCGGGAAACGATCGCCGCCGGATCCGACGCGGCTGGACGAGACCGCCGAGGGCCCGCGGGGCTCAGGCGTCGGCGGCCAGCGCCGCCAGCCGCGGCGCGAACTGCCGCTCGCCAGCGCAGTGGCGGGACCGGCAGGCCTCGGCGATCGGCGATCGCGCAGCCGGTGGTGCACGTCGCCCGCGAGCCGCCGCACCTCCTCGAAGTCCGCGCGGTTGAACGCCTCGCGTCGGCGTAGCGCCGAGTTCAGGGCTCAGCACGAGCCTGACTTCAGTTCCCGACGCCACGCTCCAGCCACATCGAAGCCGGCTCGCACGAACTCGCTGAACTCGCGGCGAAGGCCGCAGGCGACCGCGCCCGATCCGCCGCGTGCTCGAGTCCCGCGTGCCAGCGGCAAATTGCGCGCCGCGCGGCCGTGATCAGGTTGCACCCGTCGAACAGCCCGCCTCGAGCGCGGCGCCAGCGGCCGCCATGCCGCGCGGCGCGATGCGTAGACTCGCGGTGGGCGGTACAGAGCAACAGCACGTCGGCTTCGGCGACGGCCTGCCCGAGGTCCTGGGTGAAGCACTCGTCGAGGGACATCCTCCGAAGATTCTGGTCGTCGGGCTTGACGTACGGGTCGTGCACCGTGACCGCGCACCCGCCCTGCCTGAGCAGATTGGCGAGCACCAGCGTCGGCGAGTTGCGCGTGTCCTCCGAGTTGAAGCGGTAGGCGGCGCCCAGCAGGGCGACGCCTTTCCCTGGAGCGGTCCGAAGCTGCGCTCGGCCAGTTCGATCGTCGCCGCGGGCGAGTCGTCGTTGATGCGGCGGGCGCCGAGGATCAGGCTGTGCGAGGTGTCGGCGCCCGCCTCGATCGCGCGCCACCAGAGCAGGATGCCGTCCTTCGGCAGGCAGTGCCCGCCGACGCCGACGGTCGGCACGAGAATCCCGCCGCTCGGCACGGCGTTCGGGTCGCCGGACGCCTGCGTCCGTCCTGCGCCAGGAGCCGCGTTCACCCGGTCGCGGAGCGCGAAGAAGTCGATGTCGTGCGCGTCGCAGTAGCGCACGACCTCGGCCGCGTACGCGATGCGCACGTCGCGGTAGGCGTTCTCGAGCGTCTTGACCACCTCGGCGGTCATGCTGTTGGTCTGGTGCAGTGCGCCCGCGGTGACGATGCGGCGAGTAGAGCCGCGCGATCAGCCCGGGCGTGGCGGGTGCAGGCCGGCCACGATCTTGTCCGACGTCGCGGACGCGCTCGACCAGCCGGCCCGGCATGACCCGGTTCGGGCTGTTGCCGAGCAGCACGTCGCGCCCCTCCACCAGGCCGTGGCTCGGCGAAGAATGATCGCGGATGACGGTCGCCATGCTGGACGGCGCCAGGGTCGATTCGAAGACCACCAGCGGCACGTTGCCGGCCGGGCCTGCGCCGCAGAGCGCGCGGCGACAGCCCTCGAGGCGCCGCGAACAGCGGGCCGTAATCGGGGCCGAAGCCCTTCTTGTCCGTCTGGACGCAGACCAGGACGACGTCGGCGTCCGCCGCCGCGGCGGAGTCGTGCGTCGCCCGACAGCAGACCCGGCCGACGCGCTCTCGCGCGACGACCCGGTCCGAGGCCGGGCTCGACGCCGCCGATCGGCGAGCGTCCCTCGTTGATCGCCTCCACCTTCCAGCCCGAGGTCGGCGGAGTCGCGCTGGACGACGATCACGATCGCGGCGGCTGGTCGGTGCCCTCGGTGATCCGCGCGTGGGCCAGCAGGGCGGCCATCGGCATGCCCGACGATGCCCGGGCCGACGACGGCGATCTTGCGGACGCTCCAGTCGAAGTCGTGTTCGTTCCGGAAGGATCAGCGGCATGCGTGGCCTCGGCGTGGGGTCAGTGCGGCGTCGATGAAGGTGCCGGTGCCAGAGCTCCAGGTTCAGCAGGCCCCAGAGCCGGCGGCCGAACGGCCCGCTCCTCGGTCCATCAGCCGCTCGACGGCCGCCGGGTCGAAGAGGCCGCGCTCGCGGCAGGCTCGCGAGAGCAGGACGTCGCGGAAGAAGTCCCTGGCCCGGTCCGCGGGCCCAGAGGTGGAGCGGCACCGGGAAGCCCATCTTGTCCTTGCGCGCCAGGACGCGCGGCGGCAGCAGGTCGCCCGACGGCGCGTCTTCAGGATGTACTTCATCTCGCCGCCCTTGAACTTCATCGCCGGCGGCATGCTGGCGACCAGGTCGGCGATCCGGTGGTCCAGCAGCGGCACGCGCGACTCGAGCGAGACGGCCATGCTGACGCGGTCCTCGACCTGCAGCAGCGCCGGCAGGCCGGTCACCATGTCGTAGTGGGTCATCTTGTTGTAGTACGACAGGGTGTCGGGGTGGTTGAAGACCCCTGGAAGCGCGCGAAGACCGCCTCCGCGGTCGTAACCAGGCGCGGAAGTCGCCGGCTGAAGAGCTCGCAGCGCCCCCTCGCTGCGGTCGATGCAGCCGGAAGTAGCGCCGGTCCATCGGCTCGAACAGCCCGCCTGCCAGAAGCGGCCGCAGCATCGGGCACGTAGCTGCGTGAGGTACGGCAGGTTCGGCAGGATCGAGCCGAGCGAGACGATGTGCTCGCCCTTCCTCGTTGGTCTCGAAGATGGCGCCCTTGAGCGCCTGCTCGAGGTAGGCGACGACGTAGCGCGCGTAGCCGCCGAAGATCTCGTCGCCCGCCCTGCCCGCCCAGGCACACCTTGACGTTCTGGGCCGCGAGCCGAGAGACGATGTACTGCGGGAAGAGCCCCGGGCCCGCCGCCGGCTCGTCCATGTGGTAGACCAGCCGGGGCAGCAGGTCGATGAACTCGTCCTCCGTCGGGTAGACCGTGTGAGCCTCGGCGCCGCAGGCGTCGCGCGACCTCGCGGGCGTAGCTCGACTCGTCGAACTCGCGGCCCCTCGGCAAAGGCGCCGGTGAAGCGTCTGCAGCTGGCGCCGTGGCGAATGCGCGAGCAGCCAGGCAGCGTCACCAGGCTCGAGTCCATGCCCCCGCTGAGGTAGGAGCCGACGCGGCACGTCGCTGCGCATCTGGAGGCGGACGGCGTCCTCGAGCAGCCGGCGCAGCTCCTCGCACGAAGTACTCCTCGGTGTGGTAGGTGTCGATCCTGGAACGTCGGGCTCCCAGTAGCGGACGGTGCGCGACTTCGCCGGTGGCGCGGTGTCGACCACCATGGTAGTGGCCGGGCAGCAGCTTCCGGATGCCCGCGAACAGGGTGCGCTCGCCGAGGACGTACTGGAAGGTCAGGTAGTCGTGCAGAGCCCCTCGAGGTCGGCCCGGGCCGCGACGTCGGGGTGCCGCAGGAGCGCCTTGATCTCGGAGGCGAACAGGACGCGGGCGTCGGTGGCGCGCACGTACAGCGGCTTGATGCCGAAGTGGTCGCGAGCCGCGACGAGGATGCCCTGCGGCGCCGGTCGTAGAGCAGGAACGCGAACATGCCCGTTCAGCATCGGGACGCAGTCGAGGCCGTGCTCGGCGTAGAGGCGGAGGATGACCTCGGTGTCCGAGGTCGTCTTGAAGGCGTGGCCCCGGCGCTGCAGCTCCTCGCGAAGCTCGACGTAGTTGTAGATCTCGCCGTTGAAGACGATGGTGAGGCCGTTCGGCGACATCGGCTGCTGGCCGGTCGCCAGGTCGATGATCGAGAGGCGCTTGTGGTACAGGCCGACCGGCCCCTCGACGAGGTGGCCCTCATCGTCGGGGCCGCGGTGGGCGAGGGCGGCCGCCATGTCACCCAGGACATGCGGATCGACCGGCCGGCGGTCCCGGTTGAGAATGCCGACGATGCCGCACATCGCCTGGGTTTCCCCGACGCGTCAGTCGTTGTTCACGATGGTCCCGACCGCCTGGCCATCGGCGATGGTCAGGTTGACGGGCGTGTTCAGGCTGACCAGGAAGTACTCATCCGGCTCGACGACCCGGTCGCCGATGACGCGAACCCTGACCGTCTTCTCCGTCACCCCCGCCGCGAAGCTCAGGGTCCCGGACGCGGCCGCGTAGTCGCTGCCGGAGGTTGCCGTGCCATTCGCGGTGGCCCACTTGACGCTCACGCTGCGGCCGCTCGGGGCCGAGAGGCGCACGGTGAACGTCGCGTAGACAGAGGTCGTGTTCCCCTCGATGACGGACGGAGCGTCACCGATGCTCACCGTGGGCAGGTCGTCATCGTCGGTGATCGTCCCCACGGCCACCGAGTCGGCGATCGTCGCGTTGGTTGCGCCGCTGAGGTTCACCCTGTAGGTTTCGTTGGCCTCGTCGAGGGTGTCGCCGATGACCGCGACCTGTACCGTCTTCTGCGTCTCGCCGGGCAGGAACGTGAGCGATCCCGAGGTGGCGACGTAGTCGATGCCCGCGAGGGCTGTCGAATTCGAGGTGGCGTAGGCCACCGTCACGGTCTGGCCGCTCGCCGCCGAGAGCCTGACCGAGAAGCTGGCCGTCGTCGTTCCGCCGGTCCCTTCGGGAACGGCCACGTCGTAGACACGGAGCGACGGCGTCGCATCGTTGTCCGCGATCATCCCGGTCGCCTGGGCGTCGCCGAGCGTCGCGCCGGCGGGGCTGCCCAGGTTCACGAAGAACGTTTCGAACGGCTCGTCGCGGGTGTCACCGAGGACGACGACGGTGATCTGCTTGGCCGTCTCCCCGGGAGCGAAGGTCAGCGTGCCGGTGGTCGCTGTGTAGTCGCTGACGGCGGTCGCCGTCCCGTCGGCGGTCGAGTAGACGACCGTGACCGTCTGAGTCGCTGCCGGAACCAGGGTCACCACGAAGTTGGCCTTGACGCTTCCCGTGTTGCCTTCCGTCGCCCCCCCGTCGCCGATGCTCAGGACCGGCAGGTCGTCGTTGAGGATCGTCCCGGTGCCCTGGCCGTCGGCGATCGTGGCGTTGACGGGGTTGGCGAGGGTCACCCGGAACGTCTCGCCGGCCTCGACCGCGACATCGCCGAGCACCGCCACGGCGACGGTCTGCGTTACGGCGCCGGGCGCGAAGGTGAGCGTGCCGCTGGCGGCCGTGTAGTCGCTGCCCGCGGTCGCCGTTCCGTCGGCGGTCGCATATCCAGCGGTCACCGTCTGACCGCTGGCGGCCGCCAGGGTCACGGTGAAAACGGCGCTCGACGAGCCGGAGTGGCCCTCCGTCACCGTGACGTCGCCGATGCTCAACGCCGGTGCGGGGTCGTCGTCGGTGATGGCCCCCGTCGCCTCGCTGTCGGCAACCGTCGCGTTGACCGCATTCCCCAAGGTCAGCAGGAGGGTCTCGTCCGGCTCGTCGAGCGCGTCCTCCAGGACGCCGATGACCACGGTCTGGGTCAGCGGACCGCCCGGCGTGAAGGTCAGTGTCCCCGCTGAAGCCGTGTAGTCACTCCCCGCCGCGGCCGTCACGTTCATCGTCACGTAGTCAACGGACACCGACAGGGTGCTCGGCGGCGACAGGGTGACCGCGAATGCAGCCGTCCCGGCCCCTTCTGCCACCGTCACGTCGGCGACGCTGAGGGTCGGGAGCTCACCACCCGAGAGGGACACCACCACCTGCGCAGCCCCTGAGAACGCCGGGACGCTGGCAGGCGCCTGAACGATTCCCCCGTTGTCGTCGGTGAACACGTAGAACTTCGTAGGGATGTCGGTCCGCCCGCCGAGCGACGCCCGGATCGTGCTGGAGGCCGGCTCGTACGTCGCGCTCTCGATGTTCGACGTGTACAGGGCCCGCATGTACTGGCACCCGTAGTCCAGCGTCACGAAGCTCGGTTGGTACGAGGCCAGGCTGCCGGCAATCCCCTGCATCATCGCGCGCCAGTCCGACGCGCCGATGCCCTCAAGGGCATACTCGTGCGTGAACAGCGTGGGCAGTACGAGGCTGTCGAGACCTCGCCTGAGCCATCGCGTGGCCTGATCCGTCGCAGCCGCGACCCCATAGCCGTTGGGTTGCCACTCGTAACCCCCGATGTCGCGGATCTCCGTCACGCAGTTGAAGAAACGCCCTTCGAGCTCGGGGTGTCCTGGTACCGACGTGAAGTCCCCGTAGTAGAAGGGAAGCGAGGAGGTGCTCACCCCGGCCTCGGACAGCCGATACGGGCCGTTCTGAAGCCAGGGGCCGCCATCGGCCGTTCCCGCCGCGTGCTGAATCCCCAGGAACTCAATCCCCCAGTTGGCCAATCCCTGGAACGCGTTCGGGCCGATCTCATACCAGTGAGGGACCGTGTACTTGGAGACGGGGATGCTGCGGGCCTGGAACCAGTTGGTCGCGTCCGCGTAGTACGTCGCCAGCGTCGCATCAGGGAAGTTCGTGCCGTGGTTGTGATCCCAGTGGAAGAAATCGGCCTCGGACCACGCGTGCATGGCCGCAGTCGCCTGCCCCGCGTTCACCAGCCCCGACAGTTGACTCGCTTCCGCCCCATCGACGTCATGGGTGAACAGGCCCAGCCACGGCTTGAAGCCCGCTTCATTGGCGATGCCGATCCAGTCGAGCGGAGCGAAGGGGCTTGCCACGTCGTCGACGCGCATCGTCACGAACGGTGGAACGCCCTGCATCACGAACGGCTTCCGCGCGGCCCACACGATGGCTCGCCACACCAGGTCGTCCAGGCCGCGGACCGGACCGAACACCGACGCCGACATCCAGCTGTAGCTCCCCCATTGAACGGCGCGCCCCGCCTCGAACGCGGTAACCGCGACGAGAGGCTGACCATCGGTCGTGGCGAGCGCCTTCACCGCGGGAGGCAGCACCACGCCGGCGAGCGCCATCTGGCCGGTCGAAAAGGATTCACCGGCGACGTGACGACTGGTGATGTAGTGCGCATTGTCGGCCAGGGCCACGCCGGACCCGGACGTCGCGCCCCCGGGGGCAAACCCGAAGATGTCCTGGACGAACTGGTACCGGGCCAATCCGGCCGCCCACAGGTCGTTGTCGAAACTGACGAGGCCCGTGCCCGCTCGGACTGCCGCCGTCAGGGCCGATTGCTCGGCGTCGTCAAGGTAGACCCCCCCGAGAATCGAGGTGCCGGTGGCCTATCACGACCACCGCGTACTCGCCCACGCGGACGGGAATCGGGTCGGTGGCGACGTCGAGGACCGTGTACGGCACGCCGAATTGGTCGAGGTAGGGCTTGATGAACGTCGTGAAGTCCTCGTACCCGGAACTCGTGCGGTTCACGAGGACGAGCGCGTCCGCCCTGACCAGGCTATCGTCGTCGAGAATCGTTCCGGTGCCTGAGGCGCCTGCCAGGACGGCGTTCACAGGGTTCGAGAGGTCCACCCGGAAGATCTCGTGCGTCTCTGGCGTCGCGTCCCCTATGACACCGATGGCGACCGTCTGCGCCGTCACGCCGGGGGCGAAGATCAGAGTGCCGGCTGCGGCCGCGTAGTCGGAGTCCGCAGCAGCCGTCCCGTCGGCCGTGGCGTAGGCGACGGTGACGGGCAGACTGAAAGCCCTGGACAACGTCACGGTGAACAGCGCCGATCCCGTGCCCGAGTTGCCCTCCGCGACCTGGACGTCGTCTATCGCGAGGGAAGGTGGCGTGTCGTCGTCGAGGATGGTGCCGAGCGCCGTCGCGTCGCCGATGGCCGCGCCCGCCGCGTCGCTGAGCGTGACGCTAAAGGTCTCGTTCGGCTCAATGACGTCGTCGGCGATGAAGTCGACCATCACGGACTGTGTCGTGGCGCCGGGAGCGAATGTCAGGGCCCCCGAGGCGGAGAGGTAATCGCTGCCGGCCAACGCCGAGCCATCGGCCGTCGAGTACTGGACAGTCGTCGGGGCGGAGCTGGGTGGGGACAGTCGGACGGTGAAGACCGCCTGTGCCGTGCCGCCAGTTCCTTCGGAGGCCGTCGCATCGTCAATCGTCAGCACCGGCTCGCTCGGCCCGTAGCCCACCGTCACGGAGTCCACGGAAGGAGTGACAGCCGTGTCTGTTGCCGACAGCTCCAGCCGGTACTGGAGGTATCGCCCGCTTGGGCTGGCGAGTGGCTGCCCACTCTCGCCGAGCGGCGGGGACCAGCTGCTCCAGGAGAGGCCGTCGATCGAGGTCCGCGTCCGGAATGCCACTGCGGCCCCGGCCGGCACATCGGCCGCCCACGCCGCGGTGGTCCACCCCACCGTCCGGCCGGCATCCAGGGCGCAGCTCTCGAAGGCGCCATTCCCGACGAACGGCGGAGAGGCCCAGATCTGATCGACGTCGAGAGTGGGCGTGGCGGTGCCGTTGTTCGACTGGTAGAGATACAGTCCGGCGGGGAGGCCATCGACCAAGTGGGTGGCAAGCAGAACCCCGTCGATCAGGAACCGGATCTGGGCTTGGCCCCCGGCCTGCGGCACTCGCTCGATCCGGTAATCGTGGAAGCCTCCGGGGATGGCCCCCAGGTCAGTCCGCTGTTCACCACTCCCGGCATTCGTACGGGCGTAGAGGTTGGTCGTTCCGTTGTACGTGCTGAACAGCACGTACACGTCGCCCCCGAAGTCCAGCGCCCCCCAGCCGATGTGTTGCCACGGGTTGGCGCCAAACTGCGCCGAGGCTTCGAGCGTGCTCGAACTCGTGGCGCTCGTGGAGCGCACGTAGCCCCCGGGGGCTACCGGCAAGATCCCGCCAATGAGGGTCGGTCCGTACCGAGCCGCCCGCCCATGCCCCCGGTGTCCATTGCGCTTCCGAGGCTCGAGCCGCCGTAGTCGTCGCCCAATGCGCCCGCCAGTCGAACCTCGCCGTCGGCAACGGACGTCACCTGGGTGCCTGCAAGCACCGAACAACCCGAGAAGTCCGCAACAGTCGTGTGAGTCCAGGTGCCTCCACAGGTCACGGTCACCGTCACCGTCGCGCTCGCCACGCCCCCTCGTCCATCGCTGATGGAGTAGCCAAAGGCGTCGGTGCCACAGAACCCGGGCTGCGGCGTGTAGACGACTGTCGTCGCGGCCGGACCGATGGAGACGCTCCCCTGGGCCGGCTGCGTCGTCGCGGAGACCACGAGCGCTTCCCCATCCACATCGCTGTCGTTCGTCAGCACCGCGACCGTGACGCTTTCGCCCATCGAGGTCGCCACCGCGTCATCCCGAGCAACCGGGGGAGAATTCGGAGGCGCCTCCCCGTAGCTGATTGTCACGGTCCGGGCGGCGCCCGCGACGCCGGCGGCGACCGCGAAGAACGAGGACTCGCGCCCGAGGATCGTAGCCTGCGTGACCGCAACCGAGGCGCCGTCGACGGTCACGGCGGACAACACGCCCGAGTCGTAGGTCGATGGAAGCAGCAGCGAGAGCGCCTCGCTTCCCTCCGGAACCGCGATCTCGAATTGAAGCCGCCGTTCCGATGGAGACCAGGCCAGGTTGCCCACCGTCGCCGCCACACGGGCCGTCGAGTACTTCCACCAACGCTCCGCGGTCCACATCGGGATGCCGAGGGTCGCAGCGTAGTCCATCGTCCCGTCCGCCCACGGGCGGACCTGCGGCCACGTGTACGCGTCCACGTGCGCTTGCAGAGTGACGGCCGAGTACCCTCCAGTCTGACTGTCATCCATGAACTTCCGCGACACGGCCAGCGCCTGTTCGGGAGTCAAGGCTTCGATACTGCCCCAGAGAGGGAGCAACTGCTCATCGACGAGCGACGTGACTTGCTGGTAGACCGGTAGAACAACACCCTGCTCGTCGACGAACCGCATGGGCAGGCCGCTTCCAGCCAGGAAGCCGTGAGCCCACCTCCCGTCTGCGTACTGCAGTCCGAATCCCCAGGTGTAGAAGCTGGTGTCGAGCCCGATGCCGTGGCCTGCGGCCGTCCTGGCCGCCTCGACCCAGCCCTCCCATTCGACGTTGTGATGCCGTTCCGTCCGGCTCGGCACGCCCCAGCTCATCGTCTGGAACCAGCTCTCAACCGTCTGGTAGCCCTGTTCCAGCGTGACGTTGTCGGCGTAGCCGAACGGATGCAGCCCGATCTCGTGCCCGGCACTTCGCCATGCCTCGACCTCGGCGGCTGTCGGCGACGTCAACCGCGGGGACAGATAGACCGAAACCCGCCCCCCCCTTGCTTGGGCTGCTGAGAGAAGGGCCTCGTGCGAGGCGGAATTCGTCGTGTGGGAATCGGCGGTCAGCACGAGCAGGCTACGCGCTGCCCCCGGGAAGTACCAGAGTTTCGGGAGTGGCATCGCATCGGCCAGCAGGTCCGCCACTACGCGAGCGAACAGCCGCATCTGGATGTCCCCGTGCGGGAGGTCCATCACGTCGAGGTCGATGGCGTGGTGGAAGACGTCGTTGGTCCGAATCGGCGGCGAGCCGTCGCGCTCCTGGCCGGCATGGACGGGGTCGCCCTGTCGCGTGTACGCCGTGCTGCGAGCGAGGTCGAATGCCCAGGTTGCCGTGTGGCCGAATCTGATCACCCCTGGAAGCCCGGTGGCGGTACCGGCGGTCGGTCCAACGAACGCAGAAGAAGGCGCCGATTCGAGAAGGGATGCGAGCTGCACGGCACCGGCGAGGAGCTGATAGCGACTGGCACCGCCCCGGAACGGCAGGCTGCGCGAGGGAAATCCGACCAGCGCCGGGTTTGTGGAATCGATCTGGACATAGCCGTCGAGCGTCTGCCCGGCCAGGGGCGACACCCCAAGCACGCCGGCCAGCCGCGGGTCTGGCCTCATGGCGATCAGTCGGCCGCCGCCGTTGATGTAAGCGCTCAGGAGACTGGTTTGGTGGTCGGTGAGAGGGGATTCGGCGAGGATCGCAAGCCGCGTGGCCGACAGGCGCGTGGCGTCCAGTGCCGCCAGCTCGGTGACCGAGAACGAGTTGATCCCCTCGGCGCGAAGGATCTCCGGCAAGTACTGACCGAAGGGGTTGCACGACGGCGTGGACGCGGTGCAGCCAGGCACCGTGTTCACGATGACGAGGATTGGCGAAACCGGCACCTGCGCACCGGCGGACGCCCCAAATACCAGCGCCACAGCCAACGCAAGGAAGATGGCCGCGCGGCCGCCGAAGGGAGTCGTTGCCTTGCTGGGGACGCCGCGTGCCGCGTGGCCGCTCATATGCCGCTCCCGTCGATGCTGCTGCCGACTGTGTCCGCCCGTTCGACGTCGATGGGAGAACCCGTTCCGCCGACACACAGGCCTTCCCGTCAACAAACGGCAGGCGCTACCTCATGCAAGGGGATGGCCGCGGGGGCAGGAGACGGACGACAGGGGAATTGGCAGACAGGCGCGAATCGCTTAAGAAACAGCGGTTCGAGCCCTTGGGTTGGTCGCGTGAGGCCGCGTCACCCGACCCCATGTGCCCTACCAGGGAGACAAAGTTCTGCCCTGGAACTACTGGGGCTGACTTGGACTCAGGTCAAAATCGACCGACGGCCGAGGGAGGCGGCTGCCGGTTCTCCAGCACGATGCCGGCTGCTTGTCTGGCGTGGCGCGTCACCGATTCCCCGTTGGTCAGCCCAGGGTAGATCTGCGAGGTCGTCGCCAGGAACAGTCCACGAATCGGCGTCACGATCGGCGGAATGAGCGAAGTGGAGTCGAGCCCATGCAGCGGCTCCACGTACCGTTCGCGGTGCACGAGGAAGTAGCGGACGTGGTCCGCGTGGAAGCTCGGGAACATCCTTCGCAGGTGCTCGAGCCACACGTCCTTGATCTCCTCGTCTGACCGGGCTTGCCACTCGCTGCCTGGTGCGGTGTATTTCGGCAGGTAGACCAGATGGTGGCCGCCGACGTACCCAGGATCGATATAGGCAGTCGTTTCGATCACGCCGGTGAACGGGACGGAATCGTCCGTGATATTCACCGTCCAGTACCCCGTCAGCGGCCTGTCCAGCACGAGCAGCGGGCAGACGACGCCCAGGTACTCGGCCTTCCCGAGAAAGGCCCGGTAGGCTGCGTCCGCCAGCGGAATCAGACGGTTGAAGACCGGCGCCTGAACGGTGACGGCGACCGCATCGAACCGCCGGACATCACACCCCAGGCGCAGGCCGACAGCTGCGCCATCCTCGATGACGACCTCCTCAACGGGCAAACACGTGTGGATCGTGCCGCCCGATTCCCGGATCTTCTCGGCCAGCGCGCTGACGAGCGTGGCGTAGCCGCCCACGAGGTGACCAGCCCCTTCCTGCTGCGAGGCCCCGCTGCGTGCCGACTTCATCCTAACCAGGCGCGACCAGATCCACGTCGCGGGCACGTCATCGAAGAGCGCGCCGTCGAACTTCGCGCGAAGCAGCGGCCGCCAGATGCTCTGGAAGGCGTTGCGTCCGCCGACACCAACGAGCCAGCGCTCCACGCTGATACCCTCGAGCCGGCGCCAGTCGCGCACCATCTGCGCGGCGAGGACGGTGAGGCCCAGTCGGAGGCGGTCGACCCAGCCCAGCGGCGGGAAGCGCAGGAAGTCGACGATGTTGTTCATCGAGTGCAAGCGACCCCGGTAGTAGAAAGCCGTTCGGGTAGGCCGGAATCGCAGCTCGCCATCGATTCCCAGTTCCGCACAGAGTTGGTGCAGGTTCACATCTCGGGGCAGGATCGTGTGGTAGAAGCGGTCCACCGAGGCTCCGTCGGGCAGGCGCGTCGTGCCCGCCAGTCCTCCCAGGGCGGGAGACGCTTCGAAGATCTCGACCTTCGCCCCACCTCTGGCGAGGTAGTAGCCGAGGGCCAAGCCCATGATCCCCCCGCCGAGGACGGCCGTCTTCAATTGGTCACCCGCGCCGCTGGAACGAGGCGTCGCACTCCAAGGCGGTGTAGGAGGATCCTGCCCTGGAAACGAAGGTGCGCGCGGATGGTCCGAGCGATCTTCGCCTTGGACACGCCGCGCGCGCGCGCGTGCAGGACCGTCGGGTACTCCTCCGCCCGGTATCCCATCAGGAGGCCGTTGACGAGGATCTCGGTGCCGGCGAGGAACCCGTCGGAGTCGAATGGCACCGTCTCCACCACCCGCCTCCGGTACGCGCGGAGCAGGGCCGTGTAGGTGTGCAGGTTCCAGTCCACCAGCAGCCGATACAACAACGATGAACCTCGGCTGAGGGCCAGCCGGTACGGCGGGACACCGGCCACCCCGCCCTGGGGATGGTAGGGTGAGGCAGTGACGATATCGACACCGGGCCGAAGGCGCGCGAGCAGTCGCGGGATGTCGGCAAACCGGTAAGTACCGTCGCTGTCCGTCGTGATCACGATGTCGCCGGTGGACGCGGCGAGGCCCGTGCGAATGGCGGCGCCAAGGCCGCGGTTGACCGGGTGTCGCTCGAAACGTACCGCATATGGGCGCGACGCATCGTCAAATGCTGCGTGCAAAGCGCACCAGGTGTCATCCCGGCTTCCGTCGTCCACGAAGAGAACCTCGATTGACCGGTCCCTGGCCAGCAACTCCATCACCGGGGCGAAATCCTCGGTAAGCGTCGCCACGTTCTCAGCTTCATCGAAGCACGGGACGACGACGGTCAGATCCATCCTCTCCTCCGGCCGTGTCCATTCTACTCCGCGGCTTTCGACGCGAACGGCTCCGGGCGAACGTCCTCACCCGCTCCCGCCCCGCCGAGCAACTGATCGAGGCGCGCGTGATCGGCCGCGAAGAAGCGCGCAACCGGGCCGCGATACCGGGCACCCCGCCGTGCCGCCATCGCCCGCCCGACCTCCTCGAGCTGGGCGTCCGACAGGAGGCGCGACGCGGCCGGGAAGACCTGGTGATCCTCGACCGCAATGTGCGCCTGGTAGGTGCGCTGCAGCGACTCGAGCGCCTCGACGAGCGCGCGCCACTCGGTCGCGGCAAGCCGATCCTTCTCGAGCCAGGTGGTGACGAAGCGCTTCACCGACGCGTGGCCCGCTTCGGCCGCGCGGTGATCGTCCTCCAACCGATCCACCACCGCCATCACCGCCGCGGCCTCATCCGAGGACGCGGCCCGGAGGCGCGGGAAGAGATCGTCCTCCTCGTCCGCGGTGTGGCGGGACCCTGCCTTGTCGAAGTAGGCCACCGCCTGCTCGAGGGCCCGCCGGCCGATCGCGCTGAGCGGTCTCCCCTCCTCCTCGCGGCTCACGTGAAGCATCGCGCTGAGGAACCACTCGATTCGCCGGTGACAGTCGCTCAGCAGCCCCAGCGGCTCGTCGAAGCCGTGGTCGGCCTTTCCGCCGATGGTGATCACGGTCGTGCCCCCCTCAACGCAGTGTAACCCGCGCCGGCGGTATCATCCCCCCCATGAGAATCTCGATGTGGGTCATGGCGGCGGTGTCGCTCGGAGTGGCGACCATGGTCGTCGCGTCGGTCGGCGCGCGGTCGCAGGCGCCGGCCGGGCCGGCCGGCCCGATCGTGCAGGCCGCGTTCATCAACGAGCAGGCGCCGTATCCGCAGTGCCATGCCTCGACGATCGTCGAGACGGCACCCGGCCGCCTCGTCGCCGCCTGGTTCGGCGGCACGCGCGAGGGGGCGCCCGACGTCGGCATCTGGGTCGCCCGGCACGACGGCACGCGATGGACGGCGGCGATCCAGGTGGCCGACGGCGGTCAACCCGACGGCACCCGGCACCCCACGTGGAACCCGGTGCTCTTCAGGCCGCCCGCCGGGCCGCTGTTCCTGTTCTACAAGGTGGGACCGTCGCCCCGCGAGTGGTGGGGCATGGTCAGGACGTCCACCGACGGCGGCGCCACATGGAGCGAGCCGCAGCGGCTGCCAGCGCCCCTGCTGGGTCCGATCAAGAACAAGCCGGTGATCCTCCCCGACGGAACGTGGCTCAGCGCGTCGAGCACGGAAGGGACGCCGACCGGCTGGCGCGCCCACTTCGAGGCGAGCCGCGACCAGGGGCGCACGTGGCAGTTCATCGGCCCGATCGACAAGGGGCCGGCGTCGCTCGAGGCGATCCAGGGCAGCGTGCTATTCCTGGGCGGCGACCGCCTGCTGGCGATCCTCCGCACGCGAAACGGCGTCCTGGCCGCGACGCGCTCGCCGGACGGCGGGCGCACGTGGGGCCCGCTCGAACCCAGCGGACTGCCGAACCCGAACTCGGGCTCGGACGCGCTGACTCTTCGCGACGGCCGTCACCTGCTCGTGTTCAACAACTCGAAGCCGGCGGCCGGTCGCGGCTCGGGGCCGCGCTACCCGCTCGACGTCGCGCTGTCGTCCGACGGCGAGCGGTGGGACGTGGCGCTGACGCTCGAGAGCGAGCCGCGCCCGGACGGGTACGCGTATCCCGCGGTGATCCAGGCCTCGGACGGCTTGGTGCACGTCACCTACACCTGGAACCGCCAGCGCATCAAGCACGTGGTGATCGACCCGCGCGCCCTCGAGCGCTAGCGGTCACTTGATGATCCCCTGAAGGCCCTTCTTCAGGCGCCGCTCCAGCTCGTCCTGCGCCCCGCGACGCAGCAGCTCCGCCACGTCCACCTCGAAGCGGGGCTCGGTCACGGTGCCCGACACGATGACGGGCACCTCGATCTCGCCCCTGGCGTTCCGCAGCCGCCCGGCCTCCTTCACCGAGCGGGCCAACTCGGCTGCTTTCCGGGCCGAGAACACGACGCGGCCGCGAAAGTCGAGCGACCGGTCGAATCCCAGCGTCCCGGCGGCGGTCGCCGTCAGCTCGCCCGCCTGCACGAGGAGATCGCTCGTCGTCGCCCTCCCCTTCGCGATGGCCAGCGTCGCGGTGAGGCTCTCGAAGCGCAGGTCGCGCGTGTCCCCCTCCGCGACCCGCAGCGCGGAGTTCACGGCGGCCAGCAGCGGGAAGTTGTGGATCGCCCCGTTCGACATCGCCAGGACCATGGTCCCCGTGGACCGCTCGAGCATCGGCTCGAGCAGGACACCCTCCAGGCGGCCGCTCAGCGTGCCCGTCCCGCTGAGGCTGTCGGGCACGGCGGTGGTGCCATTCACGAGCTGGCGCACGTCGACACCGTCGAAGCGCGTGTCGAGCACCCAGGCCATGGGCGTCGCCCCGAGGTTGGCGGTGATGCGACCGCGCTCGGTTCCGCCATACGCCGCGAACGTGAGCGGATCGAGGGTCACGCGGTTGGCGGCCAGCCGCAGCGGCGCCTGCAACGAGGCCAGATGGAGCGACTGGAACGTGGCCCTGGCCGCCGCGATCCGGCCGGTTGCGGTCAGCGCTCCCGCCCGGTCGATGAGCACGTCGACCGTCAGCGGCGTGTCACCCTCGATTGCCATCCCGTCCGGGGCCTCGATGCCGGCGAGGCCGAACACCTCGGGCAGGTCGGCGGCACCCAGCCGGTTCCAGGCGAGCGACAACCGCAGGCCGGCCGGCCCCGCGCTGCCGCTGCCCGAGATCGACGACTGGCCGATGGCGGCCGACAGGTGCTCGAGCCGCATGAGCTGACCCTCCCGCCGGACGCTTGCCTCGATGTCGCGGATCGAAGGAGCTTCACCTCCCTGTCCAGCCCGCCCTTCGTCGCTGACCGCAAGACGACCATCCCTCAGGACGACCTCACCCACGTCCACGCCCGCCTCGTCGTAGGGGAGAGCCGCGAGCGGCAACTGCCACCTCCCATCGCGATCCCGAAGGACGTGCACGACGAGGCCGACCAGCTCGACGCGCTCGGCGACCATCGGACGCGAGAGGAGCGACGAGAGCCGCAGCACGATGTGGACCGAAGCGAGGGCGAGCGACGGCGGGGCCTTGCCGCCGGTGGCGCCGAGGGTGATCTCGCGCGCCACGACCGACGGCGTTGGCAGCCAGTCGACGTCGATCGTGCCGACGGAGACCTTCTCCCCCAGCGCGGCGCTCAACCTCGTCTCCGCGAGCGAACGCAACGAGGCCGGATCGAGGGCCCGGCGGACCGCGAACGCGAGGCCGGAGAAGACGACGAGCACCGCGACGAGTGCCGGCAGGCATCCTCGCGGCAGACGACGGGTGCGCGCAGCCATGGTCGCGCCTCGCTTCCGGGGGCCGGTCGGGAACGCGCGCGTCAGACCTGCCGGGCCACCGCCTCGAACTGCTGCAGGTGGTGCAGCTCGTGGCCGGCGATCTGCCGCATCAGCCAGTCGACGGTGATCTCGCCGTACTCCGGGTGATGGAAGGCGGTCGACCGGTCGGCGGGCGACAGCGCCGAGAAGAACTGGAGGTTCATCTGCCGTACGGCCACATAGGCGTCGAGCGCGGTGCCCGCGTCCACCCGCGGTTCGGCGGCCAGCCAGTCGTCCTGGTCGAACGGCTGGGCGACGTAGCCCTTCTGCGTCAGCGCCATCCGCGCGCGCACGGGCAGCGCCAACTCGGTTTGTGCCAGGTGGACGAGCAGTTGGCGGACCGTCCACTTCCCCGGCGCGTGGCTGCGCTCGAGGTCGGCGGGGGACAGCTTCGAGATGATCGCGCGGATGCGGCCGGGCGTGTCGCCCATCGCACCCAGCGGGTCACGGTCTCCGAGGTTCGCTTCGTACGGGTTCCGGACCATGACACCCTCCCGTGTTAGTTAGTCGTTCGGGACGAAATTCGTCCCGAACGATTTGCGCTCCCTCTGATGCGCCGGTGGCAGAAACTGAAATTCGTCCCGAACGATTTGCGCCAGACCTATTATGGCGGAATGCATGGCCGCGTTCGCGTGTTCGCCCCCGCCTCCGTCAGCAACCTCGGCCCTGGTTTCGACGTGCTCGGCCTGGCCATCGAGCGCCCCGGCGACGTCGTCGAGGCCGAGTGGAGCGACCGGCCCGGGGTGACGATTGCCGCGGTCACGGGCGATGGCGGCATCCTCCCTGTCGATCCGACCCGGAACGTGGCGGGGGTCGCGGCGGCCTCCGTGCTCGCGCACCTCGCGGCGGCTGGCGCGGCAGCGGCGCGGGACGGCGGAGCGCTTCCGCCGGCGGGGGTGCGACTCTGGGTGCACAAGCAGATGCCGCTGGCGAGCGGCCTCGGCAGCTCCGCGGCAAGCAGCGTCGCCGGCGCGATGGCCGTGAACGAGCTGTTCGGACGGCCGCTGGCCAGGGAGGCGCTCCTGCCTCACGCCCTGGCCGGCGAGCAGGTGGCAGCGGGGACGGTCCACGCCGACAACGTGGCGCCGAGCCTGCTGGGCGGGATCAAGGCCATTCGCGGGTACGAGCCGCTCGACGTGCTGGACCTGCCGGTCCCTCCCGCCCTTCGCGTGGTGGTCGTCCACCCGTGGACCGAGGTGCAGACGGCGTACGCGCGTCAACTGCTGCACGAGCGAGGCTTCCCGATCGAGATGGTGGTCGCCAACCTGGGGAACATGGCGGGCTTCGTCTCGGCGCTCTACCGCGGCGACCTCGAGCTGCTTGGCCGCTGCATCGAGGACCGGCTGGCCGAGCCGCTGCGGGCACCGCTGATCCCCGGCGTGACCGCCGTGAAGCGGGCGGCGCGGGAGGCGGGGGCCCTGGGCTGCTCGATCTCCGGGTCGGGCCCTTCGGTCTTCGCCCTCACGCAAGACGACGAGACGGCGGCGCGGGTAGCGGCGGCGATGCAGGGCGCGTTCGCCGAGGAAGCGGGCCTCGAGAGCGAGGCCTACACGGGCCCGGTGAACGTCGAGGGAGCGAGGCGGGTACTCTGATGCGTCTGCACCCGGTGGGGTCGGCTCTTGTCCGCTCGTTCCGCGAGGCGGTGCTCGACGGCCTCGCGCCCGGCGGCGGGCTCTACCTCCCATCGAGCCTCCCGGCGATTCCCCTGGACGAGATCGGGTCGTGGCGCGGCCTGCCGATGGCCGAGATCGCCGCGCGCGTGCTGGGCCGGCTCGTGGGCGACGAGTTCGAAGGGGCCGCATTCGATCGCCTGACGCGCGAAGCGTTCAGCTTCGACGCGCCGGTCGTGCGAACGGCAGACGGCATCGACGTGCTCGAGCTGTTTCACGGGCCGACGCTGGCCTTCAAGGACTTCGGCGCGCGGTCCCTCGGTCGCGTCTTCGGCGCGCTGCTCGCCGGTCGCGGCGACCACGCGACGATCCTCGTGGCCACCTCGGGCGACACGGGGAGCGCCGTCGCGCAGGGGTTTCACGGCGTGCCGAACCTGCGCGTGGTCGTGCTGTACCCCGCCGGCAAGGTCTCGCGCTTCCAGGAAGCGCAGATGGCGACGCTCGGCGGCAACGTCTCGGCCGTGAAGGTCCCCGGGGTGTTCGACGACTGCCAGCGCCTGGTGAAGGCCGCGTTCTGCGACGATGACCTGAGGCCGCTTCACCTGTCGTCGGCCAACTCGATCAACATCGGCCGGCTGCTCCCGCAGGCGGTCTATTACTTCAGCGCGCTTCTCGCGCTGGCCGGCACCACCGGTTCGGCGCTGCCCGAGGCGATCGTCTCGGTGCCCTGCGGCAACCTCGGCAACCTGACGGCGGGCGTCGTCGCGCAGCGGATGGGGCTGCCCATCTCCCGGTTCCTCGCCGCCTGCAACGTCAACGACGTGCTGCCGGAGTACTTGCGAACCGGCGCGTACCGGGCCAGGCCGTCGACCGCGACCGCCTCGAACGCGATGGACGTCGGCGACCCCAGCAACTTCGTGCGGCTGATGGCGCTCCACGGGCAGTCGCTCGAGGCCATGCGGGCGAACCTGGCAGGGTATCGCGTCGACGAGGCGGAGACGCGGGCGACGATACGAGGGGTGTACGCACGCACCGGCTACCTGCTCGACCCGCACGGCGCAGTCGGCTATGCCGCCGCCGTGCGCTACCGGCAGGAGACGGGAGACGGCCGGCCGATCGTAACGCTGGCGACGGCACACCCGGCGAAGTTCGGCGAGGTGATCCGCCAGGAACTGGGGTTCGAGCCGGCGCTGCCGGCCGAGTACGCGGGGTGGGAGTCGCGTCCCGTCCTCGCGCGCGCCCTCGCGGACACGCGGTACGAGACGTTCAAGGAGTGGCTGATGACGCTGCCGTGATTCGCCGGCACGGAGGCCGGCGCTACTGGGTCCGCTCGTGGACGACCCTGCCGCCCGCGATCGTCAGGTCCACTTTCAGGTCGCGCAGCGCCTCGGGCGCGACGGCGAAGGGGTCGCGGTCGAGGAGCACCAGGTCGGCCAGCTTGCCGACGGTGATCGAGCCCTTCTCGCGCTCCTCGAATGCCGCGTACGCCGCGCCCATCGAGTATCCCTCGATGACCTGCGCCACCGTCAGCTTCTGCTCCGGGACCCAGCCGCCCGGATTCTTGCCGTCCAGCGTCGCCCTCGTCACCGCCGCATACATGGTGAGCCGAGGATCGAGGGGCGCCACGGGCCAGTCGGTGCCGATTGCCAGTCGCACCCCGGCGTCGAGGAACGACTTGAACGCGTAGGTGGTCTTCACGCGTTCGGCACCGATCCGCTTCTCGGCCCACTTCCCGTCGTCGATCGCGTGATATGGCTGCACCGAGGCGATGACGCCCCCGGCGGCGTAGCGGGCGAAGTCGCGCGGCGCCACGTGCTGCGAGTGCTCGATGCGCGGGCGGCGGTCCCTCGCGCCGTTGGCCCGTGCGACATCGCCGAACAAGTCGATCACCATCGAGATCGCGCGGTCGCCGATCGCGTGGATGCACAACTGGTCGCCCGCGCGGTCGAGCGCGATCAGCCGGTCGCGCATCGCCTCGAGCGGCTGCATCTCGTCGGCGAGCAGGCCGCGGCTGCCCGGGTCGTCGGCGTACGGTTCGAAGAAGAACGCGGTGGTGGACCCGAGCGAGCCGTCCGCGAACCCCTTGGCGCCGGATACCTTGAGGAACGGCGAGGAGGCGACCGAAGCCGTCCCGCGTCCCGCTGCCAACTCGCGCGCCAGCGGGACCTCGGCCCGCACGGCGCGAATCCGCGACGTCAGCTCGCCCCGGGCGGCCAGCTCGGCGTACAACGCGACATCCTCGGGGTCGGGTCCCATGTCCTGCACGCTGGTGACGCCGAGCGCCGCCATGTGGCCGAGCGCCCGCTTCAGGATGCGCAGGCGCTGCTCGGGCGTGTCGTCCGGGATCACCCGCTGGACGTATGCCATCGCCGCGTCCTTCAGGATCCCGGTCGGTTCGCCCCGCGCGTCGCGGACGATCTGGCCGCCCGCCACGTCGGGCGTCCTCGCGGTCACCCCCGCCAGCCTCAACGCCGCCGAGTTGGCGAGCGCCATGTGCTCGTCGTAGCGGTGAACGAAGACGGGGGTATCGGGCGTCGCCTCGTCGATCATCTGCCGCGCCGGCAGCGGCGCACCCGGCCACGCCTGCTCGTCCCAGTTCCCGCCGAGGATCCACTCCCCCTTCGGCGTGGCCCTGGCGCGCTCCCCGATCCGGCGGGCGAACTCCCCGGGCGCCGGCGCGTCCTTCAGATCCACCGCGTCGAGCTGGTGCCCGCCCGTCATCAGGTGGACGTGCGCGTCGTGGAGCCCGGGCATCAGGAAGCGGCCGCCCGCATCGATGACGCGAGTGTCCGGCCCGCCCAGGCGCCGCACCTCGTCCGTCGTGCCGACCGCGGCGATCCGATCGCCCCGCACGGCTACCGCCTGCGCCTCCGGCCGGGCCTCGTCCACCGTCCACACCCGCGCGTTGACGATGACGAGATCAACCGCCCGTTCCGTCGACTTCGCGCCGCCGCATCCCGCGACGGCCGTGACCGCGCACATGGTCGCCACCCCCCTCACCAGCCGGCCCGTCGGAAGAGCGTGCGAACGCCTGGCCATATGGTCCCCCACAAACCGCTGATAGCGGACACCGGCCCCCTGGGTGTCTGCCTTGGCCGGCAGGGATGCCGGCCCCACCAGGCAGCGGATTATAATCCGGGCGGAGGAACTCCGATGCGCGCGCGCCGTGCCGTGATCCTGCTCGCCCTGCTCCTCGCCATCCCCCTGCTTGCGGCCGCGCAGCAGCCGGTTCGCGCGCGGGACGGAATGGTCGTCTCGCAGAACGAGACCGCCTCCCGTGTCGGGGCAGCCGTGCTGCGGGAGGGCGGCTCGGCGATCGACGCGGCCACCGCGACCGCGTTCGCTCTCGCGGTCACGCACCCGACGGCCGGCAACATTGGTGGCGGCGGCTTCATCGTCTTTCGCCCGGCCTCGGGAGCACCCGAGGCGTACGACTTCCGCGAGATGGCGCCGCGCCGCGCCACGCCGACCATGTTCCTCGAGCACGGGAAGTACTCCGAGAGGCTGCACCACGACAGCCACCTGTCGGTCGGCGTGCCCGGGACCGTGGCCGGCCTGCACCTCGCCTGGACCGAGCACGGCAAGCTGCCGTGGAGGCGCCTGGTCGAGCCGGCCATCGCGCTGGCGCGCGACGGGTTCCCGGTGACCGACGGCCTCGCGCGCTCGCTGCGCAACATCCTGCCCGACATGAAGGCGTACCCCGCATCGGTCGCGCAGTTCTCGAAGAATGGCGTTCCCTACGAGGCCGGCGACATCCTGAAGCAGCCCGACCTCGCGCGCTCGCTCCAGCGCATCGCCGACCGGGGCCCGTCCGGGTTCTACGAGGGCGAAACCGCGGCGCTCATCGAGAAGGAGATGGCCACAGGCGGCGGCTTGATCGACCGCGAGGATCTCAAGGCGTACCGGCCGAAGAAGCGAGTGCCGGTGACCGGGACCTACCGCGGCTTCGAGGTGATCTCGATGCCGCCGATCAGCTCGGGCGGCGTGGCCCTGATCGAACAGCTGAACATCCTCGAGGCGTACGACCTCAAGTCGACGGGCTTCCGCTCGGCGGCCAGCATCCACGCCATCACCGAGGCGATGCGGCGCGCCTACGCCGACCGCGCCCGCTACCTGGGCGACCCCGACTTCAACCCCGCGATGCCGGTCTCGCGGCTGATCTCGAAAGAGTACGCGGCCGAGATCCGGCGCTCGATCTCGCCCGAGCGCGCCTCGGTCTCCTCGCCCGGCCGCTTCGAATGGCCGGTCGAGAGCGACGAGACCACGCACCTGTCGATCGTCGATCGCGAACGCAACGCGGTCTCCCTCACCTACACGCTCGAGTACGGCTACGGCTCGCGGATCGTCGTGCCCGGGGCCGGCTTCCTGCTGAACAACGAGATGGGCGACTTCAATGCCGGGCCTGCGCTGACAACGGCCGACGGGCTGATCGGAACCGAGCCGAACCTCGCGGGTCCGCACAAGCGGATGCTGTCGAGCATGACGCCGACGATCCTGGCGCGCGACGGGAAGCTCGTCATGGTGACGGGCAGCCCCGGCGGGCGCACGATCATCAACACCGTCCTTCACACGATCCTCAACGTCGTGGACCACGGGATGGGAGCGCAGGAGGCGGTGGACGCGCCGCGGTTCCACCACCAGTGGCTGCCCGACCGGATCTCGTACGAGCGCTGGGGCGTCTCACCCGACACCGCCAGGCTGCTGCAGGCGATGGGACACCATCTCAACCCCGTCACCTCCCAGGGTGTCGCCGAGGTCATCGTCGTCAACGAGAAGGAGAACGTGCTCGAGGGCGGCTCGGACCGGCGCGCGCCGGACGGCGGAGCGGTGGGGGCGGATCGCAGACAGTAGGCCACCGCTCGGCGTGGGCCGTGCTCACCAGGCGAACGTCCCCCTACAGCGCGATCAGTTCCGCTTCCGCCCGGCCGGCGTGAATGGTCAGGATCGCGACGCTCGGCTTGATGTCGAAGCGCCGCGGGCCGGCCGACCCCGGATTCACGACGAGCCGCGCCCCGGCCCGATGAATCAGCGGCCGGTGGGTGTGGCCGTAGACCAGCACGTCGGCGTCGTAGCGCGCCAGCAGCCGCGCGGGTGTCGGGCTGCCCAGCTCGTGCCCGTGGCTGACGTGCACCGTCAGCCCCTCGATGCGTTCCGAGAGGAAGTTGGAGAGCTGGGGATCGCCGGGCACGTCCACATTGCCGAACACCGCCTCGACCGGCGCGACGCGCGCGAGCAAGGCGAGGACATCCCTCCCGCCCACGTCGCCGGCGTGCAGGATCCGATCAACCCCTTTGAGGACCAGCAGTACCTGGGGGCGGACCAAGCCATGCGTGTCGGAGATCAGCCCGATGCGCACGGGCGGGCGTTCAGGGGAGGTAAGCAACGGCGTCGATCTCGACGCGCAGATCGGGGTGCGGCAGCGCGGCCACCTGGACGGTGGTTCGCGCCGGACGGTGGTCCCCGAAAACACGCGCGTAGACCGCGTTCATCGCCGGGAAGTCGGCCATGTCCACCAGGAACACGCCGCAGCGAAGCACGCGGGACAGGTCGGTGCCCGCAGCCTCCAGGATCGTCCGGATGTTGCGGAACACCTGCTCGGTCTGGGCCGCCACGTCGGGCCCCGCCATCCGGCCCGTCCCGGGGTCCACCGCGCCCTGCCCCGACACGAACACGAGGCGGTCGAACACCACCGCCGGCGAGTACGGACCCACCGGCGGCGGAAGGTCGGGGGCGGCCACGGAACGGGCGGTCGTCGAGCTCACGTGAACCCTCGCTAGAAGCCGAACGCGAACGAAACGCCGAAGAGGTTCGCCTTGAACGAGTACACGCCGTTGTTGGTCGTCGGGTTCGTGCGCCCGTCGCGGTCCGATTGCTTGAGGTAGAGGTAGAACGCATCCACCCGCAGGTGGTCGGTCAGGCGCTGGCCGAGGCCGACCGAGAACTCCTGGCGGACCCCTTCGGGCAGGTTCGGCGTCACAGTCTCGTCGGGCGCCGCCGCCGAGTGGAAGTCCACGCCGGCCCGTAACAGGGTCGACTCGCCGAGCGCGTACTCCGCGCCGGCACGCACGCCGTGCGTGTCCTTGTAGTTCTCGGGGACCGATGACTTCAGGTGCTCGCCGTTGACCGGCAGCTCGTCGAATGCGGACCAGTCCACGAACTGGTAGTCCGCGAGCAGCTTCAGGGCCGGCGTCGCCTGGTACGCGAAGCCGGCGACCAGCTGCGCCGGCAGCGGGATCTCGCTCTTGGCGGCCTGCGGGCCGAGGGTCTGCCCCGCCTGGAACCGGCTGGCCAGCAGGAGGTCGAGCTTGGTCCCCCGCGGCGCCACGCCGGGGATGCTGATCGGCAGCACGTAGGGGGTGCTGATCTGCTCCGTCTCGATCGTGCCCTCATCGACCTCCACGCTCTGCCCCGTCATGAAGCGGGCGCCGAACGACAGCTTCTCGCTCGCCTGGTAGAGCACGCCGAAGTGCGCGCCGATGCTCCAGGCATCGCCTTCGAGGTTGATGTCGGCGAAGTCGGTGCCCGGTTTCACGCCGAGCAGCGCGAAGGTCGCGCCGGGCGGCAGGCCCGGCACGGCGGGCAGCGCCTGGCTGGACAGGTCGACCCGCTGCCGCAGCTGCACGTGCAGCCGCACGAGGTCGAGGCCGGCGCCGACAGACACCTTGTCGTTCAGCTTGTAGGAGGCGGTCGGCTGGATGTAAGCCCCCTGGACCACGCTCTTGTAGCCGAGGAAGCGGCCCTGCGACGTCTCGGGCCAGTCGGTCGTCAGGCCATACGGGGCGAAGACGCCGATGCCGACGGCGAACCGGTCGCCGATCGGCGTGGAGGCGTAGATGTTGGGGACGGGGTACCACTTCTTGTTGAGCGTGCTGACCTGTCCCGTGGTGTCATCGGTGAAGTCCCCGCGGGGTCCGATGAGCGTCCCGCCCAGCCCGATCTGAGTCGAGGTGAACGACAGGCCGGCCGGGTTGAAGAACACGCTCGACGCGTCGGGACAGGGGGCGGCCACGCCGGCGCCGCCGCGGCCCATCTGGCAGGGGCTCTGCTCGTACACGCCGAAGCCTTGTGCCGAGGCGGCCTGCGCCGCGCCCAGCACGCACACCACCACCCCTAGCCCTCGTAACAGTGAAAATCCACGCATCGTTTCGCGCCCTCCGGCCTTGACAGCGTGTTCGTGCACCGACCCGCAGGCTGCACGACGGGCCGGCCCCTTCCATCCGAGCTGAGCGAAAGGGAGAAGGTAGCACAGACGGGCTTCCGGCCGGGACGAAAATACGGCCTTTTCGACCGACGGGGGAAGGGGACGTCAACCCCGGGTCGCGGGTCGGAGGTTCCCTCAATTGACTGAAGCACATCCACTTGCTAGCATTCGAGGGGACGAGTCCCCGCCGCGGATGCCCCAACAGGAGTCCCCATGACGAGACGAGAGATCCTCCGCACGCTCTTCGCGTCCTCCATCGCCGCCGTGTCGGCGGCCGCGCCCTCGGTGTCCGCGCAGGACAAGAAGCCGGCCGAGAAGGTGAAGGACCCGGTGTGCGGGATGACGATCGACCCGGCCACCGCGAAGGGCAAGTCGGACCACGAGGGCAAGACCTACTACTTCTGCTCGGACGACTGCAAGAAGAAGTTCGACGCGGATCCGAAGAAATACGTGCAGCCGCCCCCGCCGCCCAGGCATTGATGTTCCTGCGCAAGGTCCGCCGCATCGGGCGCGTGTTCGCGATCGCCCTGCTGGCGTGGACGGCGGTCGATCTCCTCGACCGCAGCGCCTGCCAGAATCACGGCGTGCTGCCGGCGGCCGTCGCGCCCGGAGCCGCCGCCAGCCTCGCCGCCGAGGGCAGCGGAGCTGTCCCTGGACACGACGGGCCCGCGGTGCCGGCTGGACACGCCGGCGACTGCTTCTGCTGCTCCCCCTTCGTTGACGTCAGGGCCCCGTTCCACCTGTCGGTCACCTCGGTTGGCGTCTGGCTCCAGCCGCCAGCCTCGCCGCTCTACGCATCGGTGACCCGAACCCACCTCTACCGTCCTCCTATCGCCGCCTAGCGCGCCCTCGCCGGACCGGCCCCTATTCCTGATCCCTGATCCGTGATCCCTGATCCCTGTATGGCCCGCGCATTCCTTGTCGTCACGTTCCTGTGGTGCCTGTTTCCGCCGCTCGTCGCGGCGCAGCAAAGTCGAGTGCCCGCCGCCCTGTCGCTCGGCGAGGCGCTCCGCCTCGCCGAGGCCAGCAACGCGTCGCTGGCGGTGGCGCGCCAGGAGGCGGCGCTGACCGCGTCGGACGTCATCGCAGCCCGGCAGAGGCCGAATCCCGAGTTCGAGGTCGAGTCCGAGGGTTGGCGCCCGGGATCGTCGGGCGGGTTCGGCAACCGCCAGGAGTTCTCGCTGCGCCTCTCGCAGCCGCTCGAGCTCGGCGGCCGTCGCACGTCGCGCATCCGGATGGCGGGCGCCGGCCAGGCGGCGGCCGAGGCCACGCTGGCCGACGCGGTGCGGCGTGTCCGCCTCGACGTGGGCCGCAGCTACTTCGCCCTTGCCGGGGCTCGCGCGGAGGCCGAGGCGGCCGCACGCTCGCTCGAGGAGATCGACCGCGTCATCGCGGTCAACCGCGCCCGGTACGAGCAGGGCGAGGTGTCGGGGGGCGAGCTGCGCCGCCTCGAAGTCGAGCGCCTGCGGTTTGCGGACGACCTGCTCGCTTCCGAGCTGGGCACCAGGCGGGCCACCAGCGAGCTGCGGTCATTGATGGGCTCGGGCCGGCTCGACGAGCCGATCGAGCCGGCCGAGGGGCTGGCGGTGCCCGGCGACGCCCTTGCCGCCCGGGGTGCGGACGCCCTGCGGGCGCTCGCCCTCGAACGGCGGCCGGACGTTGGAGCGCTCCGGCACGAGCGGGAACGGGCCCAGGCGGACGCGGCGCTCCAGCGAGCCCTGCGCACGCCGGCGCCCACCGTCTCCGGAGGCTACAAGCGCGACTTCGGCGACAACGGCGTCATCCTCGGCGTGTCGATCCCGCTCCCGTTGTTCGACCGGAACCACGCCGGGGTCGCCCGGGCCGACGCCGGCCTTCGCCTCGCCGACGCGCGGCTTCGCCAGGTGGAGACCGCGGTCGGGGCGGAGGTCCAGCAGGCCATCGACGTGGTGGACGTCAGCCGGCGCCGCGCCGAGGCCATCGAGCGCGACTACCTCGCCCGGGCGCGCGACGCCCGCGACTCGGTCGCCGCCGCCTACCGCGTCGGCGAGGCCGACCTCATCGACTACCTCGACGCGCAGCGGGCCTTCCGCGACGTGCAGCGGGCGCACACCCGGGCGCTCGTCGAGCTGCGCCTGAGCCTCTTCGAGCTGCAGGCGGCCATCGGAGCTCTTCCCGGAGAACCACGCTGATGAAACCGCATCTCGCCTTCCTGCTGACCGCCGTCGTGTTCGCCGCCTGCGCGGGCGGCGACGCCCCGGCCGGCCAGCCGCCACACGACGAGTCGACCGAGGCCCACGCGGCCGCCGGGGGGCGCGAGGTCCGAGTGCCCGAGGCCCTGCGTGAGAAATGGGGTCTGAAGCTCGGTCCCGTCAGCCGGCTCGAGGCCTCGGGGCCGTCGCTGCCCGGCGTGATCGCCGTGAACGGGCAGCGGAGCGCGCAGATCTCGTCGCTGCTCGAGGGGAAGGTGGTCAGGGTGACCGCCGATCTCGGCGACCAGGTACGGCGGGGCCAGCCGCTCGTGCTGCTGCACGCGCCCGCCTTCGCACAGGCGCAGACGACGCTGCTGCAGGCCCAGGCGCGGCGCTCACTGGCGCAGCGCGAGTTCGAGCGGGCGCGCGAGCTGCTGAAGGCCGAGGCCATCCAGCCGCGCGAGCACCAGCGCCGGCAGGCCGAGTTCGAGGCCGCCACCACCGAGTACGGCCTGGCCGAATCGCAGCTGCACTCCTTCGGGTGGGGTCACCCCCAAATCGACGCCCTCGTCGCGAAGGCGGCGCGGGTCACCGGCGACTTCTCCGACCTGGTCGAGCCGACGCTGCCGGTGGTGTCGCCGATCGCCGGCCGCGTCATCACCCGCGACGTAACCGTCGGCGAGCACGTCCAGCCGGAGAAGCTCCTGTTCGTCGTGTCGGACCTCTCCACGGTCTGGGCGGAACTCGACGCCCGCGAGAAGGACCTGCCGGCGCTGACCGCCGGCTCGCGCGTGACGCTCGTCTCGGAGGTCTACCCGGGCCGGCAGTTCCAGGGGAGGGTGAGC
The DNA here is from genome assembly GCA_963813585.1 of uncultured Acidobacteriota bacterium. Taxonomy (GTDB): domain Bacteria; phylum Acidobacteriota; class Vicinamibacteria; order Vicinamibacterales; family Fen-181; genus JARKSS01. The sequence goes on along the minus strand of CAWEZL010000001.1, from coordinate 2,059,468 downwards.
CGCGTCGGCGACGTCGTGGACGAGAAGCTGCGCACCATCAAGGTGCGCGCCGAGGTTCCCAACCCCGGCCTGCTGCTCAAGCCGAACATGTTCGTCAGCGCGGCGGTGGACGGGGCAGGCCCCTCTCGCGAGCTGCTCGGCGTTCCCGAAGGGGCGGTGCAGATGCTCCAGGGCGAGGCGTCGGTCTTCGTGCTCGACGGCGACGGAGCGTTCGTCGCCCGGCCGGTCGTGACCGGGGACCGGCTGGGCGCACACCGGGTCGTCCTCCAGGGGCTCGACGGCACCGAGCGCGTGGTAGTGGCCGGGGCGTTCAACCTGAAGGCAGAGCTGCTGAAACAGTCGTTCGCCGGCGAAGGGCACGGTCACTGATGCTGGAACGACTCATCGCGCTGTCGCTGCGCAACCGGCTCCTGGTCGGCCTCGCGCTCGTCGTCCTGGTGGGCGTCGGCGGCTGGGCGGCCGCCACCATCCCGATCGACGCGTTCCCCGACGTCACCAACGTCCAGGTGGAGGTGGTGAGCACAGCCCCCGGCCTGTCGCCGCTCGAGATCGAGCGGATGGTGACCTACCCGATCGAGTCGTCGATGCGCGGGATTCCCGGGCTCGTCTCGATGCGGTCGGTCACCAAGTACGGCATCTCGGTCGTCACGCTCGTGTTCCGCGACGACGTGGAGGTCTACTTCGCGCGGCAGCAGGTGTTCCAGCGGCTCGGCGAAGTGCGCCTGCCCGAGGGGGCCGAGGCCGAGATGGGCCCGGTCGCGACCGCGATGGGCGAGATCTACCAGTACACCCTCGAGGCGCTCGGGGGCGCCGAGGCGGAACGGAAGCCCGGTGTCGAGCCGGCGGCGCGGCTGATCGGCAGCCGCGCGGGTCCCGAGGAGGTGGCCCGCCTGACGCGCCTGCGGACGCTGCAGGACTGGGTGGTGGCGCCGCTGCTCAAGGGCGTCGCCGGCGTCACGGAGGTCAATTCCTTCGGCGGGTACATCCACCAGTTCGAGGTGCTGGTGCGACCCGAGCGGCTGCTGGAGTTCGGCGTGTCGGTCGGGGAGATCGAGGCGGCGATCCGCCGCAACAATGCGAACGTCGGCGGCAGCGTCGTGTCGCGCGGCGCCGAGGAGTACATCATCCGCGGCATCGGCCTGATCCGCGGCGAGGCGGACATCCGGTCGATCGTCCTGCGCTCGCAGGGCGGGACGCCGGTGCTGGTGGGAGACGTTGCCGACGTCCGCGCGGGGCACGCCGTCCGCCAGGGGGCGTCGCTCGCCGACGGGCGCGGCGAGGCGGTGGGCGGCATCGTGTTGATGCTGCGGGGCGAGAACAGCCGGCAGGTGTCGGCCCGCCTCGAGGCGCGCGTGCGCGAGATCAACGAAGGCGGCGCGCTGCCGGACGGGGTCCGCCTGGTGCCGTTCTATCGCCGGGCCCCGGTCATCGAGGCGAGCACGACCACCGTGCTCAAGGCCCTCGCGGAAGGGTCCGTGCTGGTCCTCGGCGTCCTCCTGCTGCTGCTCCGGAGCGTGCGCGGCGCGATCGTCGTGATCCTGGCCCTGCCGCTGTCGATCCTGCTCACCTTCACCGTGCTGCGCGCCACGGGCATCGAAGCGAACCTGATGACCCTCGGGGGGCTCGCCATCTCGATCGGGATGATCATCGACGCCACGATCATCCAGGTCGAGAACGTCCAGCGACGGCTCGCCGACGGCGCCGCGGGCCGCAGGCTGGAGACCGTGCTCGCGGCCGCGATGGAGGTGCGCAAGCCGAGCATCCTCGGCGAGCTGATCATCGCGCTGACCTTCGTGCCGATCATCACCCTCCAGGGCATGGAGGGAAAGATGTTCTCGCCGCTCGCGATCACCGTGGCGATCGCCCTGCTGTCGTCGCTGCTCCTGTCGATCTTCGTCATCCCGGTGCTCTGCCTGGCGCTGCTTCGGCCCGACCCCCGCGAGAGCCCGGTGCTGAACGCGCTGCGCCGCCTGTACCGGCCCGCGCTGGCGTGGACGGTGGGCCACCGCGTCGCGGTGCTCGCCGCAGGGGGGGTGCTGGTCGCCGGGGCGGTGGCGCTGGTCCCACGCCTGGGCACCGAGTTCCTGCCGACGCTCGACGAGGGGTCGTTCGACATGGACGTGCAACTGCTGCCGGGAGTGTCGCTCGACCACGCGCTCGACGCCACGATGGAGGTCGAGCGCCGGCTGATGCGGTTCCCCGAGCTGCAGACGGTCGTCTCGCGGACGGGCCAGACCGGCGTCGCCCTCGAGGCGCGCGGCGTGGACAAGACCGGCTTCGTCGGGGCGCTGCGGCCGCGCGGCCAGTGGACGACCGCCGGCAGCCGCGAGGAGCTGATGGCCGGGATGCGCGAGGCCGTCGAGGACATCCCCGGCATGGTCGCCAGCTTCAGCCAGCCGATCCAGTGCCGGATCGACGAGCTGGTGGCGGGCACGCGCGCGCAGGTGATCGCCAAGCTCTACGGCGACGACCTCACCGTCCTCCAGCGCAAGGCAGGCGAGATCGCGCGCGTGCTGGCGCGCGTGCGCGGGGTCGCCGACCTCGCCGAGGAGAAGGTGGCGGGTCAGCCCTACCTCACGGTCTCGGTGGATCGCGGGCGGATCGCGAGATACGGCCTCAACGCCTCGGACGTGCTCGACCTCATCGAGACGGCGGTCGGGGGGCGGCCGGTGTCGCAGGTCCTGCTCGACAACCAGGTGTCGGACATCGCGATCCGGCTCCCCGACGAGCACCGCCGGTCGGTCGAGGCGCTGCGCGCGCTGCTGGTCGAGACTCCGGCCGGCGGGCGCCTGCCGGTCGGCGAACTGGCATCCGTGGCCATCGAGGAGGGGCCGGTGCAGATCAGCCGCGAGGACGGCCGGCGGCGGATCGGCGTCGAGATGAACGTCTCGGGGCGCGACATCGGCAGCTTCGTGCGCGAGGCGCGCGGGCGCGTGCACGCCGGGGTGGCGCTCCCTCCGGGCTACGTCGTCGAGTGGGGCGGCCAGTTCGAGAACCAGCAGCAGGCGATGCGGCGCCTCGGCGTCATCGCGCCCTCGGTCGCCGGCCTCATCTTCGTCCTCCTGTTCGTCACGCTCGGCGGCATCCGCCCGGCCGCGCTGGTGCTCTTCAACCTGCCGTTCGCGCTGGCCGGCGGCGTGTTCGCGCTCTGGCTCTCCGGGCTCTACCTGTCGGTGCCCGCGTCGGTCGGCTTCATCGTCCTCTTCGGCGTCGCCGTGCTGAACGGCCTCGTCCTGATCTCGGCGATCGCGGAACTGCGCAACGAGGGGCGGTCGATCGAGCAGGCGGTCGCGGAGGGCTGCGACTCGCGCCTGCGTCCGGTGCTGATGACCGCGTCGATCGCGATCTTCAGCCTGCTCCCGATGATCGTCGCCGCCGGCCCCGGCGCCGAGGTCCAGCGCCCCCTGGCCGTCGTCGTCGTGGGCGGCCTCGTCACCTCGACGCTGCTGACGCTGCTGGTGCTGCCGGCGCTCTACGGCTGGGTCGAAGGCGGAGTGTCGAACTCCGAACTCGAGGCCGGAGTCTGAGGCCGCTCGAGGAAGCGCCGCGCGCAGGATGAGCCCGTCAGGAGGATGGCCAGGCCGGCGAGCAGGAACGGCAGCAGCGACAGCCATCCGAGCCGCTGGCTGCCCGAGGCGGTCGAGACGACCCCGAACAGAAACGGGCCGAGCGTCCCGGCCACCTTGCTCGACATCGAGTTCAGGCCGAAGAACTCGCCCGACCGCCCCGCCGGCACGAGCGGCGCCAGGCACGCACGCCCGACCGCCTGCGTGGAGCCGATCACCGTCCCCATCAGGATCGCGGCGACGTAGAGCTGCGGCCGGCCGTCCGCCGTGGCCAGCAGCACGACGATGGCCATCCAGACCACGACCGTGCCGGCGAGGACGGTGACCGGCGTCCAGCGATCGGCCAGCCGCCCGGACAACCAGGTGGCCGGGATCGCCACCGCCTGCAGCAGCAGCGTGAGGGCGAGGATCGTGGAGGCGGCCATCGAGAACGTGGTGGAGAGGTAGTTCGCCGTGAAGTAGATCGAGGTCAGCACCGCCTCGCTGATGAAGTAGTAGGCGACGATGAAGCGGAACGCGGCACGATGCTGCCGCCAGTCCCTGAGCGAGCGTGCGAGCGCGGCGAGCGGCGGTCGAGCGGGCGCCGCGGGATCGCCGGCCCGAGGCCCTTCGTTCGGCGGGAACGCCAAGAGCGGGATCGAGAAGGCCGCATAGAAGGCGGCGACCAGCACGAACCCGGTTCGATAGGCGCCCGAAGCGTGCGACGCCTGGCCGGAGAAGAGGGGGTACGCGAGCCCCAGGCACGCGATCCCGCCGGCAAAGCCCAGGGCCCACGCCCGCCCCGAGACGCGGCCCCGCCTCCCGGGCGCGGCGACAAATGGCAGGAGCGAGTCGTACAGCGCGAGGGCGACGTTGTAGAAGGTGTTGGCGAACAGGAACACCAGGGCGGCGGCCAGCGCCGCCCCGGGCCCCACCAGCGCCAGCGCAGCGGTTCCCGCGACGGCCAGGGCGGTGAACCAGGCGAGGAGACGGCTCCTCGCCCGCCGGCCGTCAGCGGCGATCCCCATCAGCGGCGAGAGCGCCGCCGACAGCAGGATCGAAGCCGCGACGGCGGCACCCCACCAGAAGTCGGCCTCCCCGGCGCGGCCGCGGAAGGCGACCTCCTTGAAGTACAGCTGGAACCCCACCCCGCTGATCAGGAGGGGATAGGCCGAGTTGCCGAAGTCGTAGAGCGCCCACCGCCACTCGAGGGCGGTGGGCGCGTGTGGTTTCATGGGTTCCCGCCGGCACGGAGGCCGGGCGACTCGCCGGCACGGAGGCCGGCGCTACTGGGCGATGCCGGGGCAGGGGAAGCCGGCGCAGAACGCCTTGACCTCGGCGGCGATCCGATCCAGTTGCGCCTCGTCGGCCACGTGCTCGGCCACCCGGTTGAACCAGGCGGCGATGCGGCGCCATGTCGGCTTCCTGCATGCCGCGCGAGGTGACCGACGGCGTGCCGAGGCGCAGGCCACTCGGATCGAACGGCTTGCGGGGATCGCCCGGAACGGTGTTGTAGTTGCACTCGAGGCCCGCGCGGTCGAGCGCCTTCGCGTACGCCTTGCCCGTCATGCCGCGAGGGGTCACGTCCATCAGGATCAGGTGATTGTCGGTGCCGCCCGAGATCAGCTTGAAGCCGCAGCCGGCCAGCGCCTCGGCGAGCGCCCGCGCATTCTTCACGATCTGGTGCGCGTAGGCCGAGAACTCCGGGGTCGCCGCCTCCTTGAGGGCGACCGCGATGCCGGCCGTCGTGTGGTTGTGCGGCCCGCCCTGCAGCCCCGGGAACACAGCCTTGTCGATTGCCTTGGCCATCTCCCCCTTGCACAGCAGCATCGCTCCGCGAGGCCCGCGCAGCGACTTGTGCGTGGTCGTGGAGACGACGTGGGCGTGCGGGACCGGCGAGGGATGCGCCCCGCCGGCCACGAGGCCCGCGATGTGCGCCATGTCCACCAGCAGATGCGCCCCCGCCTCGTCGGCGATCCGGCGGAACGCCTCGAAGTCGATCACGCGGGGGTACGCGGTGGCGCCCGCGATGATCAGCTTCGGGCGCTCCTTCAGCGCCAGCTCGCGCACCTGGTCGTAGTCGATCAGGCCCGTCTCGATGTTCACGCCGTACTGCACCGACCGGAAGAAGGCGCCGGTGATCGACACGTTCCACCCGTGAGTCAGGTGGCCGCCGTGCGGCAGCGCCATCCCCATCACCGGGTCACCCGGCTTCAGCAGCGCGAAGTACACGGCGAGGTTGGCGGGCGACCCCGAGTACGGCTGCACGTTCGCGTGGTCGGCGCCAAAGAGGCTCCGCGCGCGCTCGATGGCGAGCCGCTCGAGCGGGTCCACGTTCTGCTGCCCCTCGTAGTACCGCTTGCCGGCGTATCCCTCGGAGTACTTGTTGGTGAGCACGCTGCCGGTCGCCTCGAGCACGGCGCGCGACGCGTAGTTCTCGGAGGGGATCAGGCGGATCGTGTCGAACTCGCGGCGTTCCTCGGCGGCCAGGAGGGCGGCGATCTCGGGGTCGGCCTGGGCCAGGTGCGGATCGGGCATGACGGTCCTTTCTCCCGGGGGCGGGCAGGGCAGAGCCCATGATCGTCCGCCGTTCGCGCAGAGGTCAAGCCGGGTTGCCCGTCAGCGGGGCGGGAGGTGCTCCGCGAACCAGGCGTTGAACCGGGCGTCGAGGATGTCGAGCGCGGCGGTCGGCACCGGCGGGGCAGCGGCCGAGGCTGCCACCACCGCCGGCACGGGCGGCAGCGGGAACGCGCCCGCGTCCCAGATCCCCTCGGGCCCCTCACCGTCCACGACGACCCGCCCGTAGATCGGCGCCGCCTGCCTGATCTCCTCGAACACCTCGGCGGTGCTCGCGTGGGCGAACCCCGCGCGAGCCCCCATCGCGCGCGCGAGGGCCGACAGCACCTGCCACGTCTCGAGGCCGGCGCGCGGGGGGAGGACGCGACGGAGGCGCTGAACGCGCCGCTCGGCGTTGGTCATCGTGCCGCTGGTCTCGATGCTGCTGCTCATCGGCAGCACGACGTGCGCCGCCGCGGTCGTCGCGGTCGGGAAGACATCGGCGGCGATCAGCAGCTCCGCCGCCGTGAGCCCGTCGCGCAGGCCGCCCGGCAGACCCGGGGCGCCGAGGGGGTCTTCCCCGAACACGAGGGCCACCTTGATCCGACGGTCCGCGAGCTGCCACGCGAGATCGGCCACCGGCGGCGCCGGCCCGGCGAGCGGCAGGTAACCGGGGAGCCAGCCCGGGTGCCCCCCCATGTCGAGCAGCCCCTGGGCGTTCGCCGCCTCGCGGGCGGGCAGCAGTGCACAGCCCAGCGTCCTGGCGACGGCCGCGTACGTGCGCGCGTCACCGGTCCGGCGTTCCCCCCGGAAGTCAGCGTCGAACACGAGCACCTTGCGAGACGCCGCCCCCAGCCGCTCCGCCGCCCGCGCGAGGTCGGCGGCCTCGACTCCGGTCAGCTCGAGCCACTGCGCCGGCGCAAGCGACGTGACCCTCGCCAGCTCGGGGTGGCCCGACAGGTCGTCGCCCGCGAGCCGCAGCCCCGCCGCCGCGATGCCCGCCGCGACCAGCGGCTCGGCCCCCGGGTGGCACTGCAGGTACACCTCCGCGAGCTCCGCCGTCCGATCGGCCTCCGCCCCGATCCAGACGATCGACGCGCCGTTGCGGGCAGCCCGGGCGACCGCCAGGTGGAGGGCGAACCGCTCCTGCCCGAGCCTTGCCCCGACCACGAGCACGGCGCCGGCCGCGGCGACGTCCTGGTAGCTCGCGCCCGCGATCGCCTCGGGGGCGAAATGCGCCTGGTTGACGAGGGCGCCGAACGAGGCCACGTGGTGCGTGCCGAGCACGTCCCGCGCCAGCTTCTGCGCCAGGTAGATCTCCTCGTTGGTCAACCGCGGCGAGACGAAGACCGCGATCTCGTCGCCCCGGCGCCCCGCGATCGCCGCCTTCAACCGATCGGCCGCCGCCGCGATCGCGGCGTCCACCGCGACCTCGGCCACCTTCCCGTTCTCGCGCACAATCCCGCGAGCGAGGCGATCGGCGCCGCCGAGGTGGTGGAACCCGAATCGTCCTTTCCAGCAGTGCGTGCCGAAGACGACGCCGTCGGTCTCTCGCCGCCCGGCCTTGACCAGCGTGTCGTCGAGGCTCTCGAACGTGAGACGGCAGCCCACGCTGCAGTACGTGCAGACGCTCGCCGCCCGGTCGGTCCGCCAGGGCCCCGGCTTGGCCAGCGTCAGCCGCTCGGCGATCGCGCCGGTCGGGCAGGTGCCGATGCAGAGGCCGCACGAGATGCAGCCGGCATCGAGGAGCGATCCCCCCATGGCCGGCGCCACGATCGTGCCGAACCCGCGATTGACGAACCCGAAGACCGAGATGCCGACCACGTCGGCGCACATGCGGACGCATCGACCGCAGAGGATGCACTTGTTGCGGTCGAGCTCGATGAGCGGGTGCGACAGGTCGCGCTGGTGCTGGCGCGCCTCGCCGAGAAAGCGCGACACCTCCACCCCGTACTCGGTCGCGTACTTCCGCAGGTCGCAGTCGAAGAGCGCCACGCAGCCGCACTCGAGGCAGCGCGTCGCCTCGTCGTGCAGGTCGTCATCCGAGTAGCCGAGCTCGACCTCGACGAAGCCCTTGACGCGCTCCCCCACCGGGACGAGCGGCATGACGCGTCTCGGCTTCGACTCGCGCGACCGCAGGTCGTCGATCGTGACCTTCGAGAAGACGTCCTTCCGGCTGAGGAACGGTTCGGGCTCGGGTCGGGCCCTCCCTTCCCGCACGTACGAGTCGATCGCGTAGGCGGCCTTGCGTCCGGCCGCGATCGCCTCGATCGCCGTCGCCGCGCCCGTCACCACGTCGCCGCCCGAGAAGACCCCCTCGACCGTCGTCTCGAAGGTCCGCGGGTCCACCTCGACCGTCTGCCACCGCGTGAGGCCCATCGTCTCGCCTGCCGGCAGCAGGCCGGGCACCTTCCCGAGCAGGTCGGCGATCGTGGCGCTCTGGCCGATCGCGGCGATCACCACGTCACACGGGACCTCGTGCTCGGATCCGCGCACCGGCTTCGGGCTGCGGCGCCCCGAGGCGTCGGGCGCGCCCAGCTCCATGCGCTGGCACTCGAGCGCGCGCAGCCCTCCGTCGGCGCCGGGCACCACGCGAACGGGCGCCACGAGGAACTCGATCTCCACCCCCTCCTCGATCGCGTCCTGGATCTCGGAGCCGTTGGCCGGCATCTCGGCCCGGGTCCGCCGGTAGAGCAGCTTGACCGTCGAGGCGCCGAGCCTCAGCGCCGTGCGGGCGCAATCGATGGCGGTGTTGCCGCCGCCGACGACGGCGACCGTGCCGCGCAGGGCCATCGGCTGGCCGAGGCCCACGTCGCGCAGGAAGTCGATGCCGGCCACGACGCCCGCCGAGTTCTCGTTCTCGACGCGCATCAGCGAGCTGCGCCAGGCGCCGATGCCGAGGAAGATCGCGTCGAACCCATCGTCGCGGAGCGAGGCGATCGTGAAGTCGCGGCCCAGCACCTGGTTGGTCTGCAGCGTGGCGCCCAGCCCCAGGATCTGCGCGATCTCCAGGTCGAGCACCTGCTTCGGCAGCCGGTACTCGGGGATGCCGTAGCGCAGCATGCCACCCGGCTCCGGCTGGGCCTCGAAGATCGCCACGTCGTGGCCGCGCACCGCCAGGTAGTAGGCGGCCGACAGGCCCGCGGGCCCGGCGCCCACGACCGCCACCCGCTTGCCGGTGACGGGCGCCGGCTCGGGCCGCCAGGCGTCGCCCCCGGCGAGATCGAGGTCGGCGATGTAGCGCTTGATGTAGTCGATGCCCACCGGTTCGTCGAGCAGGGTCCGGCGGCAGCCCTTCACCTCGCACGGGCGGGTGCAGACACGGCCGCAGACCGACGGCAGCGGGTTGTGCTCCTTGACGAGCGCGATCGCCTCGCGGTACTTGCCGATCGCCGCGAGGGCGATGTAGCCCTGGATGTCGATCCCGGCCGGGCAGGCGAGCTGGCATGGCCCGATGCAATCGGCGTAGTGGTCCGACAGCAGCAGCTCGAGCGCCGCCTTGCGGGACTGGCGCACCTCGAGGCTGTTGGTCTCGACGACCATCCCGTGCGCGACCTTGGTCGAGCACGCGGGCAGCAGACCGCGGGCCCCCTTCACCTTGACGACGCACACGTAGCACGAGGCGAACGGCTCGAGCTGCCGGTCGTGGCAGAGCGTGGGGATGGCGATCCCGACGCCCCGCGCCGCGTCGAGGATGGTCTGGTCGGCGTCCGCGCTCACCCGCCGCCCGTCGATCTCGAGCCTGACTCGCGCCATGGACGATCCAATCAGGCGCGGTGGACCGCGCCGAGGTTACAGACCTTGTAGCACTCGCCGCAGACGGTGCAGAGCGCCTGGTCGATGACGTGCAGTTTCTTGCGCTCGCCCGTGATCGCGTGCGCCGGGCAGGCCTTGAGGCACAGCATGCAGCCGCTGCAGTTGTCGGTGATCGTGTAGGTGAGCAGCTTCTGGCAGTGGTGCGCCGGGCACTTCTTGTTGACGATGTGGGCCTCGTACTCCGACCGGAAGTACTTCAGCGTCGTCAGCACCGGGTTGGGCGCCGTCTGCCCGAGGCCGCAGAGCGAGGACTGGCGGACGCGCTCGGCCAGCTCCTCGAGCAGCGGCACGTCGCTCTCCTTCCCCTCGCCCTCGGTGATCCGCGTGAGAATCTCGAGCATCCGCTTCGTGCCGATGCGGCAGAACGTGCACTTCCCGCACGACTCGCGCTGGGTGAACTCGAGGAAGAAGCGGGCGACGTCCACCATGCACGTGGTGTCGTCCATGACGACCAGACCGCCCGATCCCATGATCGCGCCCGTCCGGGTGATCGACTCGTAGTCGATCAGCGTCGCCTCGAGCTCCGAGGAGATGCAGCCGCCGGAGGGGCCGCCCATCTGCACCGCCTTGAACTTGCGGCCGTCGCGGATCCCGCCGCAGACGTCGAAGACGATCTCGCGGATCGTGATGCCCATGGGCACTTCGACCAGGCCGCCGTGGCGGATTCGCCCCGCCATCGCGAACACCTTGGTGCCCTTGCTCTTCTCGGTGCCGAGCGCGGCGAACGCGCGGGCGCCGTTCATCACGATCCACGGGACGTTGGCGAAGGTCTCGACGTTGTTGATGGAGGTCGGCGCCCCCCAGAGCCCCTTCACCGCCGGGAACGGGGGCCGGACGCGCGGCATCCCGCGCTTTCCTTCGATCGAGGCGATGAGCGCGGTCTCCTCGCCGCACACGAAGGCGCCCGCCCCCTCCTTCAGCTTCACGTGAAACGAGTGGCGGCTCCCCAGGATGGTGTCGCCAAGGAAGCCCCGCTCCGCCGCCTGCCGGACGGCGATCGTGAGGCGCTCGATCGCCTTCGGGTACTCCGCCCGGACGTAGATGTAGCCGTGGTCGGCGCCGATGGCGTACCCCGCCAGGATCATCCCCTCGAGTACCGAGTGCGGGTCGCTCTCGAGCACCGAGCGGTCCATGAACGCGCCGGGGTCCCCCTCGTCGGCGTTGCAGACGATGAACTTCCGCTCGCCGGGCGCCTGCCGGGCGTACCGCCACTTGACGCCGGTCGAGAACCCGGCGCCGCCCCGCCCCCGCAGCCCCGACTCGGTGATCGTCGCGATGAGGGCATCTGGCTCGACGCCGGCGAGCACCCGCCGCAGCGCCTCGTACCCACCGACCGCCAGGTACTCGTCGATCGACTCGGGATCGATGTTGCCGCAGTTGCGCAGGACGATCCGGTGCTGCCGGGCGAGGAACGCCTGTTCCGAGCCGCCGCCCTGGTTCGTCCAGACGAGCCAGTCGTCCACGGGACGGCCCTGCCCCACGTGCTCGTCGAGCAGGCGGTCCAGCTTGTCCGGCGTCACGCGCCCGTACAGGTAGCGGATGCCATCCCCGTTTCGCACCTCGAGCAGCGGCTCCTGGTAGCACATGCCGATGCAGCCGGTCCGGCCGATCGCCACGTCCGGCCGGCCGGCGACCTTCGCCTCGAGCGAGCGGAAGGTCTCGTCGGCGCCGGCCGCAATCCCGCACGTCCCCAGGCCGACGGTGAGGCGCGTCATGGCCGCTCTTCCTTCTGTCGCTTCTTCAGCACCTTGACCGCGGCCGACGGGCTGAGGTTCCCGTAAGTGGAGTGGTCGACCATCATGACGGGGGCCAGCGAGCAGCAGCCGAGGCACGACACCGTCTCGATGCTGTACTGCCCGTCGGCGGTCGTCTCGCCGGTCGGGGCCCCGAGATGCTTCTCGACGGCCTGCGACAGCTCGACCGCGCCGCTGACGTGGCAGGCCGTCCCGTGGCAGACCCGCAGCAGGTGCTTGCCGACCGGCTTCAGCCGGAACTGGGCGTAGAAGGTCGCGACGCCGTAGATGTGGGCGATCGGGATGCCGGAGTGGCGGTGGATCTCCTCGAGCCGCTCGCGCCGAAGGTAGCCGTCCTCCTGCTGCGCCTGCTGCAGCAGCGGGATGAGCCGCCCCTCCTCGCCCTCGAAATGGTGGTTCCGCAGGTCGTAGCGCCGGTGCTGCTGCATGTGGTCCCGGTGTCTGAGAGATGGCCGATGCGGCAGTTTACCGGGGTCAGATCCTGAATTCACCACTTTTCACGACCCGACCCCGGCCGTTCTGTCACCGCGTCGAGCTCTTCTGCAACTGATCGAGCAGCCCCTTGAGAGCCTCGAGACGCTGGCCGGCCTCCCCCAGTCGCCCTTCCGCGGTGAGCCGCTGGTACTCGGCCAACTCGCGAGCCGCCTGGTCGATCAGCGCCTGGATGGAGGCGGGTGTTGCCGGGCCCGCCGCCTCGCCCGGGGCCGGGGCGATCGGGGGCGGCGCGCCGCCAGGTGCGGCCGGCTTCGGGCGAGCGCTCTCGCCGAAGAGGCTCGTCATGGCCGCCTCGAGCGTCGGGCCGTACCCGATCCGATCCTGCAGGGCCAGCACGACGAGGCGCAACTGCGGCATGGGGCTGCGCTCGGCCTGGAGGTAGATCGCCTTGGCGTAGAGAAGAGCGCGCCCGATCGGGATGACGAGGAGGCTCCCCCGCCGGACGTTCGATCCCTGGCGGCTCCACAGCGTCAACTGCTCGGACAGCTCTGGGTTCTGGTCGATCCGAGCCTCGACCTGCAGCGGGCCGTCCACGAGCCGGCTCTTGGAAAAGTTGTAAACCTGCACGCGACCGTAGTACTCGCCGTCGCTGCGCCCCGCCACCCACGCGATCATGTTGTTGCGGTTCGCCGGCGTGAACGGCAGGATCTCGACGAACTCGAGCCTGTCCTCACCCGGCAGCCGCATCACGATGAAGTTCGGCTCGACCGGCCGCGAAGCCTGCTCGCGTCCCTCGCCCGCGGCGACCTCGCTCGGCACGCTCCACAGGTCTTCCCTGTTGTAGAAGACGTCCGGGTCCTCCATGTGGTACAGGCTGTAGGCCGCCGCCTGCACCTCCAGCAGCAGCTCCGGGTAGCGCACGTGCGCGCGCAGGTACGCCGGCATCCGGTCGGCGTCGACGAACAGCGTCGGGAAGAGCCCGCGGTACGCGGCGGTGATCGGGTCGGCCGCGTCGAAGACATAGAACGTGATGGTGCCGTCGTAGGCGTCGACGACCACCTTGACGCTGTTCCGCAGGTAATTGAGCGGGGCGCCGCCCACCCGGTAGCGCCGCGCGTAGGGGAACTGCGCCGACGAGGTGAAGCCGTCCATCATCCAGTACAGCCGCCCGTCGTCGCCCACGACGACGTAGGGGTCGGCGTCGTAGATGAGGAACGGCGCGACCGCGCGGGCGCGCTCGCGGATGTTCCGGCGCATCAGCAGGCGGCTCTCGTCGGTGATGTCGTCGCTGAACGGGAGCTTCGAGAGCTCGCCGCGGTCGAAGGCCAGCAGCAGCCGCCGCGTCAGCGAGTGGATCGGGATCCCCCCCTTGCCGTCGTAGGTCGTGTAGGCGTTGCTCTCGCCCAGGGGGTAGTTGAACTCGCGCTGCCGCGTCCGGACGTAGACGTCGGTATTGGTGATCTCGCCGAAGTAGATCTCCGGGCGCGTCACCTTGATCTCCGGCAGCCGACTCTGCACGGGCATGTCCTGCAGCACCAGCTCGGGCAGCCCCTCGGGCGTGAACCCGTTGACCGTGTTCATGGTCACGCCGTAGCCGTGCGTGTAGATCAACTTCTCGTTGATCCAGTTGCGGCTGCTCTCGGGGAGCTTCTCCTGGTTCATCTCGCGCGCCGCCACCATCATCTGGCGCACCTGGCCGCCGACCTGGTAGCGATCGAGGTCGAGGTCGGGGAAGTCGTAGTAGGTGCGGATCTCCTGGATCTGGCGCAGCGTCTCCTGCAGCGGCCGCCAGTCCCACAGCCGGATGTTGTCGAGGGTCTCGCGGTTGCCGGCCAGGTCGAGCGCGTCCACGCTGGTCTCCGCCGGGAACGAGCGTTCCTCCATCTGGTCGAGGCCGAAGGCCATGCGGGTGAAGCGGATGTTGTTCGAGATGTACGGCCGCTCCCTCACGAGCTGGTTCGGCTTGACCACGAATCCGTCCACGTACCACGAAATGATCGACAGGACGAGGAACACCAGCACGGCGGGGGCGAGCGCCGCCGCCAGGCCCGAGACGCGTCGGAACCGGAGGCCGTTGACCACGGCAATCGCGCCCCCGAGCACGAGCGCCGCCGCCACCCACAGCAGCCCGGGAATGACGATCGACGCCTCGGTGTAGCCGACCCCCGAGAACACCGTGTGGTCGTCGAAGAGGCGGTCGAAGCGCGACAGGTAGACGCGCCCGGCCAGCACGAGCAGCAGCAGCCCGAGCGTCAGCGAGACGTCCCGGCTGCCCACCCGCCCGCCCGGCAGCCCCAGCATCGTCCGGCTCGCCTCGCCCGACACCACGAAGGTCGCCAGCGCCGCGAGGAGCGCCACCACGGCGATGGTCGTGAGCCAGCCCAATACGAGGTGCAAGACCGGCAGGGTGAACAGGTAGAACGGGATCGAGCGGCCGAGGATCGGGTCGAGGGTGGCGAACAGCCCGGTCGGAGCCGGCGCGTGCAGGTAGAGGGCCACCTGGTCCCAGCGCTGAAGCACGCTCGACGCGGCAACGAGCGCCACCAACCCGGCGAGCACCCACGTGACGACGCGGACGGCGGGCTCGAGCGAGAAGCGCACCGGCTGGTTGTTGACGTAGAAGGTGCTCTGCGCGAGGTTGCGAGGGCGGACGAGGCGGAAGACCCCGAACAGCAGGAGGAAGGTGACGAGCGCCACCCCCCAGAAGAGCGTCGTCTTGTACGTGATGGTGGTCCAGAAGACGTCGCTGTAGCCCAGCGAGTCGAACCAGAGCTCCTCGACGTACCAGGAGATGATGGTTCCGGCCCCGAGGAACAACAGGAGGACGAGGGCGGCGATCGCCAGCCACCCCCGCCGACTCCTCCGGCTGCCCGCGAAGACATCGCCACGAAGTCGGCCGGCGCCCGGTAAATCCATGCGCGGGTGTCCTTTCGCCATGGGGCGACCCGCAGACAGGCCGGGTCGCCGGACACCATGATACGACACCCGCCGCGGTCGGCCCTGGTCAGCAGCCCTCGCGCTTCTTCCGCGAGGATGGCTTTGCGCCGCCGCCGGGCAGCGTCGGCGCCGCGACCACCGGGGCTGACGGCATCGGCGGCGCTGCGGCCGCGGCGGTTGACTCGCCCGAGCCCGGGGCGAGCGGCGTCCCGCCGAAGCGGGCCGCGCGCGCGCGCAGCAGGTCGTTCTCGCGCTGGACCCCGGCGGCCGTTCCCCCCCGCAGGCGCGGGAAGAGCACGCGCGACTTCCAGCCGTCGAGGCCGCCCGTCACCATGGACACGCCCTTGTAGCCGTTCGCCTTGAGCAGGAACCACGCCTGCGACGCCTTCACCCCGTCGTCCGCGTAGAGCACCAGCGTCTCGTTGCGAGCCAGGCCGGCGTCGAGCAGGCGGCTGATCGGCACGTGCTCCGCCGTGGGGATGCGGTAGGCCGCGAAGGCCGCCTCGCCACGCAGGTCGACCAGGCGGTAGTCCGATCGCCCCGCGACGATCCAGTTGGCGAGATCGATCGGGTCCACCTGGTCGGCTCCCCGCTCGGCGGCGATGGCCAGCTCGTCGGACGCCACCGACACGCGGCCGGCCCGCGTCGGCTGTGCGGCGACCGCCACCACGCCCAGGGCCAGGGCGACAATCGCCAGGCGGTGGTTCAACCGGCGCGAACCGGGCGTCCGCCCGGCAGCGGTCGATGCGCTCGACGCCATCCACCGCTCCACCCAGGTGGCACCCGCGAAGCCACAGACGGCCATCACGACCACCGCGAGCACCACGAAACCGTACGGGAGGTTGAAGTACTGCGGGATCGTCAGGGCCCCCATTGCCGTCATCTGGTGCAGCGGCTTGACCAGCGGGTACGCTTCCGCGTAGAGCAGCGTGCCGGCCAGCGCACCCAGCACCAGTACCACGGCGTCCAGGCGGCCGGTGGCCGCCGCCGCCACCGAGGTGCCCGGGCAGTAGCCGCCGATGACGAACCCGGCCCCGAGCACGAGGCCGCCGACGATCTGCGGCACGAGGAAGGTGGGCGTCAGGTAGACGAGCGAGAGGTCGAGGAACCCGATCCAGGAGAGGAACGTCACGCCGAGCATCGCGGTGACGATGGCGGTGAACATCACCTTGAAGACCGCCATGTCGGTCAGGTAGAACTGCGCGACCAGCTTCTTCGCGCTGCCGAACCCCCCGCGCTCGAGCGCGAAGCCGAAGCCGATGCCGATGACGAAGGCGAGCACGAGGCTCGTCTCGTCGCCGAAGGCGCCGTACTTGAGGAACGGGGCGGTCATTTCCACTGCCACCTCACCACGCTGGCCAGCCCGTAGGCGCCGGCGAACACCATCATCATGAAGACCCAGCTGCCCAGGTTGAGCAGCGACCCGCCGGTCAGCCCCTGGCCGCTCGTGCAGCCGCGGGCGAACGCGGCGCCGACGGCCATCAGCGCGCCGCCGGCGAACGCCATCCCGAGACGCAGGCCGGTGGCGACCCGCGGCCCCTTGTCCACGCCGAGCCGGACGCGATGGGCCAGCAGCCCGGAGAGCAGCGCCCCGGCGAAGACGCCGACCACCTCGAAGAGCAGCCACTCCTTGAGCGGGCTCGTGCCCGGCAGCAGGTAGTTCGACAGCCACTCGAGGCGCTGCGCATGGGCGGGCGCGACCGCGTTCACCCCACCAGCCACCAGGGCGCTGAACCCGCCCGACGCGCCGAGGCCGCGGCCGACCAGGACGAACGCCGCCAGCAGGACCAGGCCGAGGCCGAGGCCCGCCAGGTACGGGTTGGAATAGGGCGCGGGGGGCCTGCGTTCATCGACAGTCATGAGTCCCTCTCGTGTCACAGCCGCATCCAGTGGCTGTACTGCCCGGCGTAGACGATGACGAAGCGAAGGGCCAGGCCGCCCGCCAGCACCAGCAGCGGCGCGACCGGGGTGTGCGCGATGCGATGCGCCACCGCGAGTGACTGGACGATCAGCGGGAGCACGATCCCGAGGCCGACCACGAACACCCAGAAGACCGCGCTGAAGGGTCCGCCGAGGACCAGCGCGGCGGCGTCGCGGTGCGCCTGCGGCCCCTGCAGCAGGCCGATCAGGAAGAGGGCGATCAGCGCCAGCTCCACCGCGAGGAACATGTTGTCGGCGCGGGCGAACCGACGCGACTCGTCCCGGTCGCGAGCCACCATGTGCGTGAGGGCGGCCGCCGACGACAGGCCCGAGAAGAGGAACAACGGCCCGAGCAGCGCGCTGCTCCAGAACGGCCTCGCGCCCAGCGAGCTGAGGAGGACGCCGGTGTAGATGCCGAGCGCGACGCCGAGGCCGACCTGGGCGAATCCGATGACCCCCACGCCGCGCTCCGACGCCGCCCACGCGGCGGCGCGATCGAAGGCCGGCCACACGCCGCGCAGCAGAGCCGGGGGCCGCACCAGGAATGCCGCGATCAGGGCCGGGTAGACGAGCACCAGGATCCAGGCGCCCCACGACATCGGCGACGCGATCTCGAACGTCGTGTAGAGACGCCACACGTAGAGCTTGTGCTCGAGGTCGAGGAACAGCGCGAACATGCCGGCGCTGAGCAGGACGAGGCTCACCGCGGGCAGCACCGAGCAGACGCACGAGGGCCGGCGGTGCTTCCCGGTGAGGAAGCTGTAGCCGAGGAGGATCATCGCCCCCGCCACCATGCCGCCGAGGAACAGGTAGACGGGGATCTCCCAGCCCCAGACCTGCAGCACCGGGTCGATCGCATGGGTGTGCCGCGTCAGCGTCAGCTCTCGCATGGTGGCCTCAATCCAGGTACCAGATGCGCGGCGCGGTCCCTGCCTCGGGCAGGAGCGCATGGTGTCGGCGCGCCTGCAACAGCCGGCTGACCTCGCTGCCCGGATCGTCGAGATCGCCAAACGTCATGCAGTAGGTCGGGCAGACCGACACGCACGCCGGGTCGAGCCCCTCCTTCACCCGGTGGAGGCAGAACGTGCACTTGTCCACGTACCCGTCGGGGTGGACGTGGCGGGCGTCGTAGGGGCACGACGCGATGCACGCCTTGCAGCCGATGCACTGGTTCGCCGCGACCAGCACCACGGCCCCCGGCTCCTCCACGTGACTGGCGCCGGTCGGGCAGCAGCTCACGCAGGGCGGGTTGTCGCAGTGATTGCACCGCTCGGTCCGGATCTCGAGATGCAGGTCGGGGAAGGTCCCCGTCGCCTCCTGGGCGATCCAGTCGCGCGACGCGCCGTCCGGCACGCCGTTCTCCGTCTTGCAGGCGACGACGCAGTCCATGCAGCCGACGCAGCGCCGCGTGTCGATGACCATGCCGTAGCGCGCCATCGGGTTACGCCTCCGCCTCGATCCGGACGAAGTTCACGTTCATGCCGGTCCCGCCCATCAGCGGGTCGGTCTGATAGCGCGAGGTGAGCTGGGCGTCGCTCGCGCCCCGGCCGAACGCGCGGCTCAGGTGACGCGCGGTGCTGCCGAACCCGTGCACCATGTACACGCAGTCGCCGCGGATCCGCTCGGTGGCCTTCAGCGCCACCGGCGCGCTCAACACGCCGTCCTGGTTGCGCAGCCGCACACGGCTGCCGTCCTGCAGCCCGAGTCGGGCGGCGACCGACGCGTTCACCCAGACCTCGTTCTCGGCCATCATTTCGTGGAGGATCGGGTTGGACTGCGTCCGCCCGAACGTGTGCACCGGCGCACGCCCGAACAGCAGCCGGAACATGCCGGCCGGAGGCTCCTCCGGCCGCTTGTACCTCGGCACCGGGTCGAACCCCGCGTCGCGCAATTGCGTCGAGTAGAACTCGATCTTCCCCGATGGCGTGGGGAACTCGGCGGGCACGCCGTCCTCGAAGAAGATTGGCTGCGCGGCCCCTCGCACGATCCCCTTCCGCTTCAGCTCGTCAAGGCTCAGGCCGGCCGACGACAGCCGCCGGTCGAGGTACTCCTCGATCGTCTGCCAGGGATAGTAGGACTCGAGGCCGAGCTTCGATGCGAGCCGACGCGCGATCCACCAGTTCGGCTTCTGGTCGTCTGGCGACGGGACGACCGGCTGCCGGAGCGCGACGAACGGTTCGCGGAAGTACTCGACGTTCAGCTCGTCGTAGCGCTCGAGATACGTGCTCTCGGGCAGCACGACGTCGGCCCACCCCGCGATCTCGCTCGGGATGATGTCCACCACCACCAGCAGGTCGAGCGCCTTGATCGCCTCGATCGTCCGCGCCTGGTCGGGCAGCGCCTGCAGCAGGTTGGTCGCGTAGACGAGCCAGCCCTTCACCGGGTACGGCGACCCGGTCAGGGTCGCCTCGCGGATGCCGGTCGTGATCGCCTCGGCGGCGAACGGGTAGCGGCGCCCGGGGTTGTCCACGGTTCCCTTGGCGCTGGCCGGGTAGGCGGGATACGGGTAGCCCGGGACGTGCATCGTCACCGGCGTCCAGAAGCCGCCCTTCCGGCCCCAGCTCCCCATCAGCGCGTTGAGCAGCGCGAGCGCCCGGCTCCGCTGCGTGTCGTCACCGTACCAGGTCGAGTGGCGCCCCGGGTGGATGAGGGTCGCCGGCCGGTAGCGCGACATCTCGCGCGCGGTCTCGCGGATCAGCCCGGGGGCGAGGCCCGTCTCGCCGTACGCCCACTCCGGCGTGGCGGTCGCGATCTCCGCCTTGAAGGCGTCGAACCCGAAGCCGTGCGCCTCGACGTACTCCTTGTCGTAGAGTCCCTCGCCGACGATGACGTGCATCCACGCGAGGAGCAGCGCCAGGTCGGTGCCCGGCTTGATCGGCAGGTAGTGCTTCGCCTTGCTGGCCGCCACCGAGAAGCGCGGATCCACGACGATGATGCTCGCGCCTGCGCCGACGGCGTCGGCGAACTCCTGCGCCTGCGTATTGTGCATGTTCTCGCCGAGGTGCGAGCCGATCAGCACGAGGCACCGTGCGTTGCGAATGTCGGTCCGCTCGGGCGACCCCACCTCTTCGCCGAAGGTGAGCGCGAAGCCGGTGTCGCGCGGCCCGCGGCACTGCGCGAACGAGGGGGCGGCGACGTTGGGCGACCCGAACGCCTTGAGCGTGTGCTTGAGGAAGGTGCCGCCGAGACCGTGCGAGAAGAGCGCCACCGCCTCGGGGCCGTGCTGCGCCTTGATCGCCTCCATCTTCTCCGCGATCACCTGCAGCGCCTCGTCCCACGTGACCCGCGTCCACTCGTCCTGCCCCCGCTTCTGCCGCCGGACCAGCGGGAACTTCAAGCGGTCCGAGTCGAAGTGCGCGCCGATGCCGCCGGTCCCCCGAGGGCACAGCCGGCCACGGCCGAGCGGGTCGTCGGGGTTGCCCTCGATCTTCCAGAGGCGGCCGTCCCTGACCGACGCGATCGCGCCGCACTTCCAGAAGCAGACGTCGCAGAAGGTGGGCACGCGCCGGACGCCGAGCTCAGCGGGTGTGGCCCGCCCACTGAGCCGTCCGACGGCCGCGCCGCTGGCTGCCAGGCCCATGGTGGCGCCGCTGATCTGCAGGAACCGCCGCCGCGAGACAGGAGTGTTCATGCGCGCTTGTGAAGGAAGGGACAAGGTTCGGCGCACGGGCCCGGGGGCGGGCAGCCGCTCGATTCAAGGGATTCCGGACGAGGGCGATCGGTTACACGCCGCCCAGGGCGAACCGTTCGATCGCCGCCGCAACCCCCGCCTCGTCGTTGCTGCCGGTGACCGCCCAGCCGAGCTCGAGGAGGGCCGGCACCGCGTTCCCCATCACGACGGGCAGCCCCGAGAAGCGCAGCATCTCCAGGTCGTTGAAGTTGTCGCCGATCGCCATCACCTGGGATCGATCGAGGCCTCGCGTCCCGGCCCACTCCGCCAACGTCGTCCCCTTCGTGCAGCCCTCCCGGTTGACGTCCACGAGCGAGAAATCGCGGGCTTCGTACTCGGTCACCGCCAGGGAGCAGCGCGAGCCGACCGGCGCCGCCTCGAGGAGAGACACGAGCCGGCGCATCTCGGCCACCCCGCCGGAAAACATCACCTGGATGGGATCCCCGTCGCGAAGGGCGTCCTCGAGCGGAACGACCTGCACGATGAAGTCGCGGTTGCGGTCGTAGTAGGCCAGCCGGTGCGGATTGCCCCGGTCCAGGCACTCGTGGACGACCTGCGCGGCGCTCGGGTGATCGAAGACGAGCGCGGTGGCGTCCCGGAACGCGCGCGTGAGGTTGAGCACCTCGCGGGCCACCGCGGCGGGCAGCAGGTGGCCGGCGAGTGTCTGCCCCTCGCGATTCTTCACCAGGGCGCCACCGCTCACGATGAGCGTCAGCGGGACGTCGATGGCGTCGATGACCGGGCGGGCGAAGTCGAAGCGCCGCCCGGTGACGAGCGCCACCTCGATGCCCCGCGCCGTGGCCCGCCTGATGGCGTCACGGTTGGCCTCGGGCAGCCGCCACTGGCTGTCGAGCAGCGTCCCGTCGATGTCGAGCGCGATGAGGCGAATCATGAGCAGGGATCAGGGATCGGGGAGCAGGGAGCAGGGGTCGGGGCGCAATTATATCAAGGGCGGCGGCGCGGGCGGCCTCACTTACAATGCCCGGGATGCCACTCGTGCGGCGCATCCTGCACGTCGACATGGACGCGTTCTACGCCTCGGTCGAGCAGCGCGACCGGTCCAATCTGCGCGGGCGGCCGGTGGTCGTCGGTGGCAGGCCGGACGAGCGGGGGGTCGTCGCGGCGGCCAGCTACGAGGCGCGCCGGTTCGGCATCCACTCGGCGCTGCCGATGGCCAGGGCCGTGCGGCTGTGCCCCGACGTCGTGATCGTGCACCCGGACTTCGAGAAGTACCGGGCGGTGTCGCAGCAGGTCTTCGAGATCTTCCAGTCGGTCACCCCGCTGGTCGAGCCGTTGTCGCTGGACGAGGCGTACCTCGACGTCACGGAGAACACCTGGGGCGAGCCGCTCGGCGTCAACGTGGCGCGCCGGATCAAGGCGCTCATCGTCGAGCGCACCGGGCTCACCGCCTCGGCCGGAGTCGCGCCGAACAAGTTCCTCGCGAAGATCGCCTCGGGCTGGAGGAAGCCCGACGGGCTCACGGTGATCGGGCCCGCGCGCGTCGAGTCGTTTCTCCATGGATTGACCGTGGACTCCCTCTGGGGCGTCGGCCCGGTCACCGCCCGGAAGCTGCACGCGGCGGGCATCCGCACCGTCATGGACGTCCGCACCGCCGGCCAGGGACGCCTGCACGAGGTGGTTGGCAACATGGCGGGTTGGCTGGTGCGGCTGGCACACGGCGAGGACGATCGCGAGGTCGAGCCCGACCAGCCGGCGAAGTCGTCGGGAACCGAGAACACCTACCCCCAGGACCTCACCGACCTCGGCCGGATCCGCGACGAGGTCGCGTCGATGGCCCGCGAGGGGGCCGCGTGGCTGCTGCGCCACGAGCTGTTCGCGAGAACGGTGACGATCAAGGTGCGCTACAGCAGTTTCCAGACGGTGACGCGGAGCCACAGCGCCCGCCCCGCCACCCGCGACCCGGACGCCATCGAGGCGCGCGCCGTGGAACTGCTGGCGAAGACCGAGGCGGGGCGGCGGCCGGTGCGGCTGCTCGGCGTGAGCGTCCACACCTTCAGCGAGAGCCCGGGCGAGGCGACCCCGCCCCGCCAGCATCGACCACTCCCGCTGTTCGACGAGTAATGGTCCACGGCGCCCGGCCCGTGCGGTGCCGGCGCGGGTCGCGTATCGTAGGCAGATGGACGAGAACAGCGCGACCGGCGCCACCGTGTACCGCGAGGCGGCCGCCTCGCACGGCCGCGAACGGGACGGGTGGAGCCGCCGCTCGCGGCAGGTCGCCGTCGCGCGGGTGATCGTGTTCCTGTCCGCGGCCGCCCTCGCGGTCTCCGGGTTTCCCATGGGCGGCCCATGGGCAGCCGCGGCGCTGGCGGGGAGCGCCGCTGGATTCCTCGCCTTCTTCGGACTCGTCGTCTGGCACAGCCGCGTCGACGCGGCCGAGCGCCGCGCGTCGGCGTTCGCGCAAGTCAACGAGGAGGCCGCCTCCCGCGTCGAGCGGCGGTGGACCTCCCTGCCCGCTCCCCGCCCCTCTGCGGCAAGCGCCGCACACCCGTACGCCGACGACCTCGACCTCTTCGGCCGCGCGTCGCTCTTCAGCCTGCTTGGGTCGGCGGGAACCGAGGCCGGCCGTCAAGCGCTCGCCCGTTGGCTGCTGCATCCAGCCGGCGCCGGCGACGTCCGGGCGCGGCAGGAAGCCGTCCGCGAGCTGGCCGGCCTGAAACGGTGGCGGGAAACGCTGGCGGCCACCGCGTTGATGGTCGAGGCCAACCCGCACGAGCTGGAGGTGTTCCTCGCGTGGGCGGCTGGCCCTCCGTGGCTCACGCCGAGGCGCTGGCTGGTCTGGACCGCGCGCGCCGTTGCCGCCACGACGCTGCCGCTGGCCGTCCTCCACGCGACCGGCATCGTCAACTCCCCGTACTGGTTGGCGCCGCTCGTGGTGGAGCTCGGCCTGATGGCGGGCTGCGAACGCCGGATACACCAGACCTTCTCGCAGGCCTTCTCGCGCGAGCGGCTGTTCCACGAGCACGCGGCGCTCTTCGAACACCTCGCCGACGCGCAGTTCACGGCCCCGCTCCTCCGGCAGTTGGTGGGGCAACTCCACGCGTCGGGGCTTGCCGCCCCGCGCGAGATGGCGGCGCTCGGCCGCCTGATGCGACTCGCCGATCTCCGGTTCCAGGCGTTCTTCCACTTCCCGATCAACGCCTTCACGTCGTGGGATGTGCACGTGCTCTGGGCGCTCGAACGGTGGCAGGCGCGCACCGGCACCCACCTTCCCCGCTGGTTCGCGGCGCTCGGCGAGTTCGAGGCCCTCTCGGCCCTCGCGTGGCTGGCGCACGACCATCCCTCGTGGGCCTTCCCCGACGTGGACCCGAAGGCGGATCGCCTGGTGGCCGAGGATTTGGGTCACCCGCTGCTGCCCGGGAGCCAGCGCGTCGGCAACGACGTGGAGGTCGGCCCCGCCGGTTCCTGCCTGCTGGTCACGGGGTCGAACATGTCGGGCAAGAGCACGCTGCTGCGCGCCATCGGCCTCAACGTCGTGCTGGCGCACGCCGGCGGCCCCACCTGTGCTCGGCGGCTGCGGATGCCGCCGCTGGCGCCGTTCACGAGCATGCGGGTGCAGGACTCGCTCGAGGAGGGGGTGTCGTATTTCATGGCCGCGCTCCGGCGGCTGAAGCACCTCGTGTCCGAGGCGGAGCGGTCGCGGCCGGACGGCTCACCGATGCTCTACCTGCTCGACGAGATCCTCCAGGGCACCAATACCGCGGAGCGCCAGGTGGCGGTGCGCCGGATCATGGCGCACCTGCTCGAGCTGCGGGCCATCGGCGCCATCACCACGCACGACCTCGAGCTGGCAGGCGCTCCCGAGCTGGCGGCCCGTTGCCGGACCGTGCACTTCACCGAGGGCGTGTCGCCGGACGGGGAAGGCGTGCGGCTGTCGTTCGACTACAAGCTGCGGCCAGGCGTGGCCACCTCGCGCAATGCGCTCAAGCTGCTGGAGCTGGTCGGGCTGGTGGAACCGGCCGCTGGGCCAGGTTGGCCCGCAGAAGGGGGGGAAGAACGATCAAGGTAGGGGGCACGTTCCGTCCACGGTCCTCATTCTGCCTTCTTCGTCACATCCGTTCGGTTCAGATCCAGCACCGCCAGCACCCCCCCGAGCTGCCCCGCCGAGGCCTCGTAGCCGAGCACCGCGGCGAGCCGTGTGCCGTCGAGCAGGCTGACCATGTCGGACACGAACACGCGCGGCGTGCGGAAGACCCGCGACCGAAACCAGGCCTGGTCGCGGTGGCCGGGCTCGTTGAAGAAAGTCAGCCGCCGCGGCTCGCTCCCGTCCCGGTTCATCGCCCACAGGTCGGTTCGCACGTCGCGCCGCCAGTTCAGCCCCTCCACGGAGCGGAACTTGACGTTGAGGCCGCGCGAGGACGACCACACCACCTGCCGCCCGTCCGCCGAGTAGTGGGCGTGGTGGTCCCAGTCGGTGGTCTGGGTCAAAGGGCGCAGGCGATCGGACGCGAGGTCGTACTCGTAGATGTCGAGGCTGGCGAGCCCCTGGCCTCGCGCGGCGCTCGCCGTCAGCAACAGCCGCCGGCCGTCGTGCGACCAGTCGTCCACCTGGTAGTAGCCTCCCTGCCTGCCCGGCGCCACCTCGCGAACGTTTCGCAGCGCCGGTATGCCGTCGGTCATTTCCAGCTCGGCCAGGAAGATCGCCCAGCGCCCCCACTCGTAGCCCTTCTCGGGCGCCTTGTCAGCGCCCTCGACGATCGGTTCGGCCGCATTGCCAGCCGCCTTCTCCGCGGCCTTCTCGGCGGCCTTCGCTGCGTCATCCCGTTCGACGGGACCCGCCCAGGCGACGTGCTTGCCGTCAGGCGCCACGATCGGGGCGAGCACGCCTCGCGGCTCCTTGTAGTCGGTCGGATAGGCTGTCAGCGGAACCGCCCGGGCGCCGCTGGCCGCGACCGCCCAGAGGTTGGTGTTGAGCGCCGTTGCCGGTTCGGCCATCCGGTCGGCCTTCCTCGTCCGCACGTCGTCGTTTTCGGCCGAGAAGAGCAGCCATTCGCCATCGGGATGCCAGACCGGAGCACCACGGTGCTTGGTGGGCACGGGCAACTCGCAGGTGACGCAGGTCCTCTCGCGGCCGCTGGGGCGCACGGTCCAGATGTCGAGGTACCAGTCGCGCGGGTCGCGGCGGGCGTACGCCAGCCGGGTGCCGTCGGCGGACAGGTCGACGTCGGTCACCCACTCGTCGAGCAGGGTGATGCCCAGATCACGGTAGACGCGCGGGAACCGGGGCTGGGGAACAGGGGCGGCGCCAGGCGCCGACCCGACGACGATGGTCAGGGCAAGCGCCGCGGAAGCCGCGGCGAGGGTCCTCATGGCGCCCATACCATGCCACAAAGATTCGGCTCGCGCCACCCGCCGGAAATCCGGCAACGCCGGCGGAGACTCGGAAGCCGCAACCGGCGATCGCGCATCAGCGGCGGACGGAACGCGCAAAAGACAACGGGTTTCTGGCGGCGCAGCTGTGGCACCAGCCTTGCGTTTTGGGAAGGCGTTGTCGTGGTTCGCCGCTCGTGATTCGATGTCTGCGGATGGGGGCCCGCAGGCGTTGGGTCCGGGCGGCGGGCCCGGCTTCCCTCCCCTCGATTCACCCCTTCATCTTGAACCGGCGACGAAGAGCCTCGATGTGTGCCGGGGTCGTGCCGCAGCAGCCGCCGACAATCGCCGCGCCCGCTTCCACGACCGATGCCATGCCCTCGGCGAACGCGTCCGGGCCGAGCCGGTACACCGCCGCTCCGTCGACCAGCTCGGGATGGCCCGCGTTCGCCTGGATAATGACGGGGATCGGCGCCACGTCCCTGTAGGCGCGAACGATCGCGACGAAGCTCTGCGGGCTCATCCGGGTCCCGCAGTTGGCTCCCAGGATGTCGGCTCCCGCCGCGACCAGCGCCCGGCCCGCCTGCTCGGGCGAGACCCCCATCATCGTCCGCACGGCGCCGTTGGGCAGCTCGTCGAAGGCCATCGACGCGGCGACGACGGGGGCGCCGGCCTCGCGGGCGGCCTTCACGGCCACGACGGCCTCCTCGATCGCGCTCATCGTCTCGACGATGATGCCGTCGGCGCCGCCGTCGAGCAGCGCGCGTGACTGGCGCCGGAACGCCTCCCCGAGCTCGGCCGGGTCCACTTCGCCGAGCGGGCGCAGGAACTGGCCGCACGGGCCGATGTCCCCGATGACGATGGCCTCCCGGCCGGCGGCCTGGCGGGCGATCGCCGCGGCGTCACGATTGAGGCGCTCGTAGTCGCCCGCGAGGTCGTAGCGCCCGAGCACCCAGGGGTTGCCGCCGAACGAGTTGGTGAGGATCAGGTCGCTGCCGGCGGCGAGGTAGGCCTGGTGGATGGCCCGCAGGCGGTCCGGGTGCCGGAGCGCCCACGACTCCCCGCACTCGCCGACTGGCAGGCCGGCCCGCTGCAGCTCGGTCCCCATCGCGCCATCGCCGATGACCACGCCGGCATTCGCCTGCTCGAGCAGCGTCACGTCTACCTCCAGTTCATGAACCAGGGGCCAGGTCGAGGGCGCGCAGGAACGTGTCCTGGTAGGCCGCGTCGGTTGCCAGGTCCACGTACTCCGCTCCTGCGGCGAAGCTCGTGGCCCGGCGACGCACCTCGAGGTCGAGCACGGCCAGGCGGGCGCCGACCCCGGCCGCATTGCCCACGAGGCGGATCCGTTCCGCATCGACCCCGGGCAGCAGGCCGATCCCCATCAGGCTCGCCTTGCGAAGGAAGTTGCCGAACGCGCCGGCGATGAGCACCGCGTCGAGGTCGCCGAGCGCCAGCCCCAGCTCGCGGCAGGCCAGCCGGGCGGCGGTGAGGATCGCTCCTTTCGCGAGCTGGATCTCCCTGACGTCCCGCGCCGTGCAGACGACGTCGCGCGCCGCACCGTCACCGGGCCCCGCCAGGACGACCGCCTGCTGGCCATCGATCTCGCGAAACCGGCTGCCATAGCCCGCCGCCGATGCCGGCAGCTCGACCGGCCTGCGCATGGCCCCTGACGGCGTGAGGATGCCGGCGCCGAGCAGTTCGGCGACGGCGTCGACGATGCCCGAGCCGCAGACGCCGCCGGCCGGGACGCCGCCGATGACGTTGACCAGGACCCGCCCGTCACCCGGCAGCGAGACCAGGTCGATGGCCCCGGGCGCCGCACGCATGCCGCAGCGGATGGAGACGCCCTCGAAGGCGGGTCCGGCCGCAGCCGAGGTGACGACGGCCCGGCGGCCGGACACGGCAAGCAGCTCGGTATTGGTGCCCAGATCGATGAGCAGTCGCGGCGGGCCTGGTCGATCGAGCTCGCAGGCGACGGCCGCTGCGACCGCGTCGCCGCCGACGTGGCTCCGCACCATGGGAAAGACGAAGACGTTGGCGTTGGGGTGGATCGGCAGGTCGAGACGGCAGGCCTTCCACGACGCCTCGCCGGACCAGACCGCGGCGTACGGGGCGGTGCCGAGGCCCGCGATCGGGACGCCCGCCCACGCATGCAGCATCGTCGGGTTGCCGGCAACGGCGGCGACGACCGCATCGCGGCCATCGAGGCCGGCCTCGTGCAGCAGGCCCGTCACCAGCGCGGACAGGCCGCCCCGGACGGCGGCGGTCAGCGTCGCGAGGTGCTCCTCGCGCTCCATGCTGTAGCGGATCCGCGCGATCACGTCCGCGCCGAATGCGACCTGGGGGTTGAGGCGTGCGCCTGAAGCGAGGACCGCGCCGTCGTTCAAATCGATGAGAGCGGCGGCCAGCGAGGTCGTGCCGATGTCCACGGCCAGGCCGAGGCCGCCGCGGACCTCGCCGCGCCAGGCACCGACAAGCTCGGCGCCCTCGAGCGTCAATGTGATGGAGTGGTCCGGCTGCCACCGGTGGCCGAGGTCGGCGAGCGCGGCCGGGTTTGCGGTGAGCCGGCGCTCGGCGAGCCCGGATGCGGCGGCAAGGCGGTCGAGCAGCGAGGCGCCTTCCCGGTCGCCCGATGGGAGGACGATCGCAAGGCGCTCGACAACAGGCCTCGTGAGTGCTTCGGGGGCGAGAGCCTCGCCAAACGACTTCCCCGCGAGGGAACGGGCGAGCGGTGGGACCTCGACGGAGGTGGGCCCGTCCAGCACGAGCCGGCAACCGAGCCGCGAGCCGTCAGCCAGGGCCGCCGCGTCGAAGTGCTCGCGGTCGGCGTCGGTGACCGGCGCCGAGCCGGAGCGGATGCGGACGCGGCAGTGCCCGCACGTCCCTTGCGCCCCGCAGGGGTGCTCGAGGAGGATCCCGGCACGCGCCGCCGCCACGTCGAGCTCGATCGGCTCGCTGGCGCGGCACACGCTGCCGTCGGGCACGAAGTGGATGTCGAAGGTCTCCCGAGTCACCGCGACGGCTTGTACCATCGGACCGTTGAGGTGTCAACCGGGGGGACCCCGTGCGCGATGGTAGAATCGCGCAAACGCAACCGATCGTCCTCGGGAGGCCGTCATGAGTGAGCAGACGCTGAGCCGCCGGGAGTTCGTGAAGGTGGGGGCCGCGGGCGCCGCCGGGGCGGCGATCGCGATCAAGGGCGTGGACCTCGGGGCGGCGACGCCGATGCCCGAGCGCCCGCTGGGCCGGACCGGCCACACCGTCCGGATCTTCAGCCTGGGGGGCCAGGCGACGATCGAGAAGCCCGGCACCCGCGACGAGTCGGTCGCGATCGTCAACCGCGCGATCGACCTCGGCGTGAACTACATCGACACGGCCGCCGCCTACGGGCGCCCGCGGGTCGAGGGGAAGGAGCGCTGGGAACTGGACGGGATGAGCCAGACCTACATCGGCGAGGTCATGGCCACGCGGCGGAAAGAAGTGTTCCTGGCGAGCAAGACCGACGACCGCACCCGCGACGGCTCGCTGCGGCTGCTCGAGCAGAGCCTGCGGCTGCTCAAGACCGATCACCTCGACCTCTGGCAGCTGCACAACATCATGCGGCAGGAACAGCTCGACCAGATCTTCGGGAAGGACGGTGCGATCGAGGCGTTGCAGCGGGCGCGGGACCAGAAGATGGTCCGCTTCCTGGGCATCACCGGGCACTACGACCCGCAGGTGCTGATGAGCGGCCTCGAGCGGTTCGACTTCGACACGATCCTGATGGCGCTCAACCCGGCCGACCCGCATCACCTGCCGTTCATCGGCACGATCCTGGCGATGGCCGCCCGCAAGAAGATGGGGATCATCGGGATGAAGATCCCCGCCCGGCGGCGCCTCTTCCGCGAGGGGGCCATCACCAGCATCCGCGGGCCATTGACGTACGTGCTGTCGCTCCCGGTGAGCACCGTGATCGTCGGCGTCGACGACATCGGGCAGCTCGAAGAGAACGTCGCGGTCGCGAAGGACTTCCGGCCGATGCCGGCCGGCGAGATGGCGAAGCTCGAGGCGCTGACCGCTGGCTACGTCAACGAGGCCGCCTGGTTCAAGAAGGACGCCGCGGGCTGGCAGAAGCCGGGAGACAACGACCAGAACACGGACTGAATGCACGAGCTGTCCATCGCGGAGTCGATCGTCGATTCGGTGCACCAGCAGCCCGCGGTGCGCGCGGGACGGCGTGTGGCGAAGATCGGCGTCCGCGTCGGCGACACGTCGGGGGTGAACGCCGAGGCGCTCGCCTTCTGCTTCGATGTCGCCGTGCGTGGGACGGACCTCGACGGCGCCGCGCTCGACCTCGAGCGCGTGCCGGTCCGGTTCCGCTGCGAAAGCTGCGAGCACGAGTTCGAGCCGGTGGACTTCGACCCGCGGTGCCCGTCGTGCGGGACCGATCGCGGGCAACTGGTCGGGGGCGACGAGCTGTCGCTGACCTACCTGGAACTGCTGGAGTAGGGCCGGCGTCCCTGCCGGCCACCGGGAAGGGGATCAGGTTGACCGAACGGGTGCCGGTGCGGGAGAACGTGCTGAAGGAGAACGACCGGATCGCGGCCACGCTGAGAGCCGGGTTCGATCGCCGCGGTGTGCTGTGCGTGAACCTGATCTCGTCGCCGGGTGCGGGCAAGACCAGCATCCTCGAGGGGACGCTCCAGGCACTGCGCGGGACCTCCTTGCGGGCCGCCGTGCTGACCGGAGACATCCAGACCGAGCGGGACGCCGACCGGCTCAAGCGGTACGGCTACCCGGCGCTTCAGATCACGACGGGTGGCACCTGCCACCTCGACGCGTCGATGGTCGAGCGCGCGCTCGACAGCCTGTCCCTCGACGCGCTCGACGTGCTGTTCATCGAGAACGTCGGCAACCTGGTCTGCCCGGCCTCGTACGACCTGGGCGAGGACGTCAAGGTCGTCGTGCTCAGCGTCACCGAGGGGGACGACAAGCCGCTCAAGTACCCGGGGATCTTCCGCCGCGCGGGGCTGATGCTGCTGCACAAGATGGACCTGTTGCCGCACGTCCGGTTCGACCCCGCCGCGGCGGTGGCCGACGCGCGCCGTGTCCAGCCGAGCCTCGAGGTCGTGGAAACCAGCTGCTACGGCGAGCCCGGGCTGCAGGGTTGGATTCGCTGGATCGAGAAACACCGCCAGGCAAAGATGGCGGCTCTGTAACCGTCGCCGCGGCGCGTGAATCATAAGCGGGAGGGGCCGACGGGGCCCGTCAGGAGGCGCTCGGTGCCATTATTCGAATACGAATGCCGGAAGTGCGGCCACCAGTTCGAGGCGCTGGTGGTCGGGACACGCACGCCCACGTGCCCGAAGTGCAAGAGCGAGGACCTCGAGAAGAAGGTGTCGGCCTTCGGCGTCGCGGGCGCGGGTGCCGTGGCGTGGTCGTCCGGGTCCAGCGGGTGCGGGACCGGCGGCGGCGGTGGTTGACGCTGGTAGTGGAGGCGGGTTGGTCCAACCCGCGAGTCATCGCAGACGCAGCGTCCTCGCCACCTCGAAGCGCGGCTCGATATCCACTGGAATCCCGGACAGTCGGTCGAGCGCCCCCTGCACCTCGGGCCGCACGACCGCCAACCGCTTCAGCAGCGCCGTCGCCTTCGCGTAGTCTCCCTCGGCCTGAAGCGTCATCAGCTCCGAGGTCAGCCGCGTCACGGCGCCCCTGACCGCCGCCTGGTTGACGGCGAAGGTCCCGTCCGGGTTGACGCGGAACGCCCCGGCGTCCAGCAGCCAGTTCAGCTGCAGGGCGATTCCCTTCCCGTGGGCCTCGACCAGGCCGAAGCGGATCGACCGGAACGCCGACGCCAGGAACGTCTCGTAGATCGTCGGCTGCAAGGCCTTGTCGAGGACACCCTTGTCGATGAGGTACTGGAGGGCGAAGAGCCCCGAGGCGTCGGCCTTCGCTTCCTCGATCGCCGAGTAGGTCTCCTTGAGCCTCGCGCGCACCGTCGTCGGTTCCCCACCCGCCGTGATCTGGTGCGGGCCGAGCCCGTGCATCAGCTCGTGCATCAGGATGTGGGTGAAGAAGGCCTCGAAGGTGACCCGCTCCTGGTCGGCCGGCGCCAGCACGCGGGCGGCGATCGGCATCAGGACCAGCTTGAACTTCGCCTCCTGCACGTTGCGCAGCATCACGCGCTTGGCGCCCTTCTCGCGCACGACGCGCTCGTCGTTGGGCAGGTTGTACGCGGCGGTCTGCACGCCGCGGTTCCCGTCGCCCGCCGCGAGCACGACGTTCACGACGCGGATCGGGGCGAGCGACCCGAGCTTCGGGTTGCGGAACGCCGGGCCGATCGGCAGGTGGTTCTCGACGTCCTGCAGTTCGGCGCCGAGGCGTGCGAGCCTGGCGCTCTCCGCCTCGTCGCGCAGGGTGATGAACGCCTCGAACCCGGCCTTGGCGTTGAACCACTCGTCCTCGTAGACCTCGTACGGGCCGATGGTCGGCTCGATCGAGGCGTCCAACTCCATCCACGCCACGTCGCTCTCGTAGTAGTCGTTGCTGAGCAGCGCGTCGGCGCGCAACGACAGGAAGCGCTTCAGCGTGGGCTGCGCCGTGAGGGCCGCCGCCTCGCGCAGCAGGTCCGCGGCCCGCGCCAGCTCGCCCTGGTACTCCACGCTGTAGGGGACCGCCTGGAACCCGCCGCCCGGCGCCCGGCGAATGGTCGTGAAGAAGCCGGCCGCATGTGCCCGGGCGTCGCCTGAGAGGCCCTGCATCCACGCCTCCACCTCGGCCTTCGTCGCGCCGGCCGGGTAGAAGTTCGCCCCTTCCGGCTTCGGCGGCACGCCCGGGATGAAACGGCGGTTGTGATCGAGACGGTCCCAGGGCCCCTTGTTGATGAGGAAGTAGTGGCGCCGTGCCCCGCCGAGGGGCGTCGGGTCGGCGAGCAGCTGCTGCAGCAGCGCCTGGTTGCCCGCCCATGCCTGGCGCAGGAAGAGGCCGTCCATCACCCACCCCGCCTCGACGAGCTTCGCCAGCGCCTGCCGCTCGTTGGCGGGAAGGGCCGAGACGTCGGCGCCGATCTCCACCGGCACGAACTGGCGGGCCATCGCTTCGAGCGCCGATTGGTCGGGCACGCGCACCTCCTGGGTGTTCACCGTCACGCCGGCCGCGACGGCCACCGCTGCCAGCACCAGGACGACCGCCTTGATCGTGTGTCGCATGGGACCTCCCTCCGGCTGGGATGCCGTGACCCGGGGATTCTACGCCCGGCGTCGATCGCGGGCCCACTCCACGTGCTCGCGCACCGTCGGGTCGTCGCAGGACGGCGAGTCCTCGGGACGGTCCGGGCTGGCCAGCGCCTCGGCCACGGCCGGGGCCGCGCTGTTGCCCATGGCCACCGCCACGTTGCGGCGAAGGCCGGCCAGCTTCGGCCTTGTCATCGCGGAGCCTTCGATCAGCCGCCGCAGGTCCTCGTCCCCGCGCCTCCACAGCTCCGTCAGGCGCGGCGCGTCGAGGCCGGTGCGGGCCTGCCACTCGGGCGAGGCGGAGACGGGCGCCGCCTGGTTCCACGGGCACACGTCCTGGCAGATGTCGCACCCGTACACGTGGCGGCCCAGCGCCTCGCGCAGGTGCTCCGGGATGCCGTGCTTCAACTCGATCGTGAGGTACGACAGGCAGCGCGTGGCGTCCAGCACGTAGGGTCCCGCGAGGGCGCCGGTCGGGCAGGCCTCGAGGCACAGCGCGCAGGTGCCGCACTGGTCGAGGCCCGGCGGGTCGGGCTCGAGGGCGAGGCTGGTGACGATCTCGGCCAGGAACAGCCAGGAGCCGAGGTCGGGGTTGATCAGGCAGGTGTTCTTGCCGATCCAGCCGAGGCCCGCGTGCTGGGCGTACACCCGCTCCTGCACGGGCCCCGTGTCGACGTACGCCCGCGCCTCGAAGGGCGCCTCGCCCTGGCCCCGCATCCACTCGAGCAGGGCCTCGAGGCGGCGGCCGATCACCAGGTGGTAATCGTCGCCCCACGCGTAGCGCGAAACGATCGCCCCCTCCTCGTCGTTCGATTCGATGGAGAGGGGGCGATCGGTGTGATAGAGGGTGGCGGTGGCGACGACCGACCGCGCCGACGGCAGGATCTGCCGGACATCCTCGCGCACGCGGGCCGTCCGAGGCAGGTAGCCCATGTGCCCGGCGTGGCCGCGCGCCAGCCACTCGCGGAAGAACGCCAGCTCGGGCCACGCGTCGGCAGGCGCAACCCCGCACAGGTCGAACCCAAGTTCGCGCGCCTGCTCCTTGACCCGCTCCGTGGTCAACACGCCGCCCGCACCCTCCCCTGGCGGGACGCGTTCTAGCCCCTGACCAGCTGCCTGAGCACGTACGGCAGGATCCCGCCCGCCTGGAATGCCGCCAGCTCCTCGGGGGTGTCGATGCGCACCAGCGCCTTGAAGCGACGGCTCCCGGAGGCGGACCGGGCCTCCACCGCGATCTCGCCCGCCGGCCGCAGGCCATCGGCGATTCCGGCGACGCGGTAGTCCTCGGTGCCGGTCAGCCCCAGGCTTGCCGCGCTCTCGCCTGCCGCGAACTGCAGCGGCAGCACGCCCATGTTCACCAGGTTGCTCCGGTGGATGCGCTCGAAGCTCTCGGCGATGACCGCCTTCACGCCCAGGAGCATGGTCCCCTTGGCCGCCCAGTCGCGCGACGAACCGCTGCCGTACTCCTTGCCCGCAAGGATGACGAGCGGCACGCCCTCGTCGCGGTAGCGCATGGCCGCATCGTAGATCGCCATGGGCTCGCCGCCGGGCAGGTGCCGCGTCCAGCCGCCCTCCACACCCGGCACCAGCGCGTTGCGCAGGCGGATGTTGGCGAACGTCCCCCGCATCATCACCTCGTGGTTGCCGCGGCGCGCGCCGTAGGAGTTGAAATCGCGCGGCTCGACGCCGTGCTCGATCAGGTACCGCCCGGCGGGGCTGTCGGCCTGGATGGACCCGGCCGGCGAGATGTGATCGGTCGTGACGCTGTCCCCGAGCAGCGCGAGGACGCGGGCATCCGTGATGTCACCCGGCCGCGACGGCTCCATCGTCAGTCCCTCGAAGAACGGGGGATGACGGATGTAGGTGGACTCGGGATCCCAGGCGAAGCGGTCACCGCCCGGCACCGACAGGCCCTGCCAGCGCTCGTCACCCGCGAAGACATCGGCGTAGACCTGCCGGAAGCTCTCGGGGGTCACCGAGGCCAGCAGCGCCTGCTGGATCTCCCGCTCGCTCGGCCAGATGTCCCGCAGGTACACGTCGCGGCCGGACGGATCCTGCCCCAGCGGCTCGGATGTGAGGTCCACCGTCATCCAGCCGGCCAGCGCATAGGCGACGACGAGCGGCGGTGACGCGAGGTAGTTCGCCCTCACCTGCGACTGGATGCGCCCCTCGAAGTTGCGGTTGCCGCTCAGGACGGACGCCACCACGAGGTCCCGCGCCTTCACCTCCGCCGAGACGTCGGGTGGCAGGGGCCCCGAGTTCCCGATGCAGGTCGTGCAGCCGTAGCCGACCAGGTGGAACCCGAGCTGCTCCAGGTACGGCATCAGCCCCGACGCCTGCAGGTACTGTGTGACGACCTTCGACCCGGGCGCGAGGCTCGTCTTCACCCACGGCTTGGCGCGCAGGCCGCGCTCGACGGCATGGCGGGCGAGGAGGCCCGCCCCGATCATCACGCTGGGGTTCGACGTGTTGGTGCAGCTGGTGATCGCGGCGATCACCACGGCCCCGTGGTCGATCGCCACGGTCGCCGTGCCGACGGCTCCCCGCGGCGCGGCGGCGGGGGCCGGCTTGCGATCGGCCAGCGTCCGATCGAGCGCCTGGGCGAACGACCGATTTGCGTGCTTCAGTGCGACACGGTCCTGCGGACGCCGTGGCCCCGAAACGCTGGGCTCGACCTCCGCGAGATCGAGATCCAGCGTTTCGCTGTACTCGGCCTCGGGCGAGCCCGCGGTCCTGAACAGCCCCTGTGCCTTCGCATAGGCCTCGACCAGCGCCACCTGGTCGTCGTCGCGGCCCGTCAGTCGCAGGTAGTCGAGCGTCATCTCGTCGATCGGGAAGATCGCCGCCGTCGCGCCGTACTCGGGGCACATGTTGCTCAACGTCGCCCGGTCGGCGATCGCCAGCGAGTCGAGCCCGGGACCGAAGAACTCGACGAACATGCCGACCACGCCGTGCTTGCGCAGGCGTTCCGTGATCATGAGCACGAGGTCGGTCGCCGTCGCCCCCTCCGGCAGCCTCCCCGCCAGGCGGAATCCGAGCACGTCGGGGATCAGCATCGAGATCGGCTGGCCCAGCATGCACGCCTCGGCTTCGATCCCGCCGACGCCCCACCCGAGCACGCCGAGCCCGTTGACCATGGTGGTGTGCGAGTCGGTGCCGACCAGCGTGTCGGGGAACGCCGTCACCCGCCCGTCCACCGTGGCGCGGAATACGACCCGCGCCAGGTACTCGAGGTTGACCTGGTGGACGATGCCGGTGTCCGGCGGGACGACGCGGAAGTTGGAGAAAGCGTTCTGGCCCCAGCGCAGGAAGACGTAGCGTTCCTGGTTGCGGCGCGACTCCAGCTCCGCGTTCAGCTGGAACGCGTCGGCGCGCGCGTGGTAGTCCACTTGAACCGAGTGGTCGATCACGAGCTCCACGGGCTGCAGCGGGTTCACGCGCGCCGGGTCGCCGCCCAGGCGCACGATGCCGTCCCGCATGGCGGCGAGGTCGACCACGGCCGGCACGCCCGTGAAGTCCTGCAGCAGGACGCGGGCCGGCGTGAAGGCGATCTCGCGACGTTGGGGCCGCGACGGATCCCACGAGGCCAGCGCTCGCACGTCGTCCGCCGTCGCGAAACGGCCGTTCTCGTGGCGCAGCAGGTTCTCCAGCAGGATCTTCAACGAGTACGGCAGGCGCCCGACGCGCGGGAACCCCGCCTGCTCCAGGCGTGCCAGGCTGTGCACGCGGACGGGCGCCCCGGCGAGCTGGAGATCGACCTGCGTCGCGAACGAGTTGTGGCTGTTCATCCTGGCCCTGTCGTCGTCGCTAGAAGCTGAAGCCGAGGCCGAACTTGATCTCGGGACTGTCGATCAGTCCGAGCTTGAACTCGGTGAACAGGCCGCGGCTGTGCTGGATGCCGAGGAGGACGTTGAACCCCGGCTCCGTGTCCGTTTCATCGTCGCGGCCGCGATCCCACCGGTAGACGTTGAGCGAGGGACCCGCGCCGGCGTAGATGCTCCACGGCGACCGCCGAAGCGGGAACCAGTATACGAACTCGAAGTTCGCCGCCACGGTGGTCAGATTGTCACCGAGCCCGATCTCGACGTTCGGCCTGAAGGTGAGCCTCTCGACGAGTGGACCGGTGTCGAGGTGCGCCCCGAAGTAGAACTGGTCGGGGTCGCCGCTCACTCCGCCCCGGATGCCGCCACCGCCCGACTGGGCGAAGGCCGGCGCGGCCGCCACGCACGCCGCCAACGACAACGAGACGAGAAGGACGCGAGTCGCGAATCGAGTCTTCATACTGTCGGGCAAAAGCAAAGGCCGGGCCAACGAAGATACTGAACCTTTCGGCGCGAAATGTCGCGCTTGCCGCCGCCGCACCGGGTGTGTTGTCGTCGCCGGTGTCGAAGGGCCAGCCCAACAATTACCCGGCTACACGGCGTGGAGTCCTCCGCCTATTCGACCCTGTTGTACCTGCGCAGGATCTCCCGCACGGGTTCGATCGGCAACGCCTCGGCGGTCTGCCCGGCCCGCCCCTTCACCGCCGTCGCCCGGAACAGCGAATTGTAGACCGCCTCCTCGGTCGCCTCGAGCGCCGCCTGGAACAGCGGCGAGGCGGCTTCCGACGGGAGGACCCGGCGCGTGCGGGGCGTGGCCTCGCCGTGCGCGGTCCGCATCTCCAGCGAGGTGGTGAAGGCGACGGCGAAGTCACCGCTCCCGTGGCTGTAGGACGAACCGGTGCGCGCCAGCCCGAACACGGCGCGCGCCGCGAGCCGGCGGAGGTCGCGTGCGTCGAGCGGCGCGTCGGTCGCCACGACGATCAGGCAGGACCCGTCGGCCGCATCCGCGCCGGCGCCTGCTGCCGAGGGGGGCGCGAAGGCATACCGGCCCAGCTCTCGGCCGACCGGCGCACCCGCGATCGTCAGGACACCCCCGAAGTTGGTCTGCACGAGGACGCCGAGCCGGTGCCCGCCGTATCGCTCCGGCAGCTGTCGCGAGGCCGTGCCGATCCCGCCTTTCCAGCCGTAGCACCGCGTGCCGGTTCCGGCGCCGACCGACCCCTCTTCGACCGGGCCCGGGCGGGCCTCCCGGATGGCGGCCAGCACGGCGTCACGTGTCACGTGGCGCCCGCGGATGTCGTTGAGCGCCCCGTCGTTGGTCTCGCCGACCAGCGCGTTCACCGACTGGACCTGCTCGTTGCCGTCCTGCCCCAGCGTGTAGCCGACCACCGCGTCGATGGCGATGCCGACGGCAAGCGTGTTCGTCAGCACGATTGGCGTCTCGATCGTCCCGAGCTCCTCGACCTGCGTGGACCCGGCGAGCTTGCCGAACGCGTTGCCGACGAAGACCGCGCCCGCCACCTTGTCCTGGAACAGGTTGCCGCCGTGCGGGAGGACGGCGGTCACCCCCGTCCTGACGTCGTCGCCCTTCACGAGGGTGGCGTGCCCGACCGCGACCCCCGCGACGTCGGTGATGGCGTTGAGCGGGCCCGGCGGGAACACGCCGGGCGCGACCCCCAGGTCGCGCGCCCGCGGCCGCGCCGCCCCCTGCTGCGCGAGCACCGCGGCGGCGGAAACGAGCAGTGTGAGACAGGTCAGCGTGCGAGTCATGGCCTCAGTGGCGCGGGCTTCCGAGCCCGCGGATCAATCCTCGATCGTCCTCTGGATCAGCGCCTCGCTCGCCAGCG
Organism: uncultured Acidobacteriota bacterium; assembly: GCA_963813585.1. Lineage (GTDB taxonomy): Bacteria > Acidobacteriota > Vicinamibacteria > Vicinamibacterales > Fen-181 > JARKSS01. The sequence goes on along the minus strand of CAWEZL010000001.1, from coordinate 2,020,625 downwards.
TCCGCGGCCCCGACTCGGTGCACACGGCGTAGGTCGACTGGTACATCGAGACGCTCGCGAACTCGCCGCGCGCGTTGACTGCGTAGAAGTTCAGCTGGAAGTTCGGCTGGCCGTCGGAGGTGAGCAGCCGCTTCTCGATGGTGTTGGCCGCCACGCGCCGGAGCGCGTCCATCCCGGCGTCCTTCGGGTGCATGCCGCGCCGCATGTTCTCGACGACCAGGTACGAGGAGAGGTTGTACAGGTTCGCCTCGCCGCGCCCCGTCGACCCGGCCGCGCCCACCTCGTTGTCGACGTACAGCCCGGCGCCGAGGATCGGCGAATCGCCGGTCCGCCCCGGGATCTTGAACGCCATGCCGCTGGTGGTCGTCACACCGCACACGTCGCCCCGGGCGTTGACGCCGTTGCAGTTGATCGTGCCGTAGTAGTGCTCGGGGTCCAGCCCGAACTGCCGGATGATCGACAGGCTGACCTTCTTGACGGCGATCTCCCGGTCCGACGGCTTCAGGTAGTGCAGCGAGTCGGTCCGCCGCTTCCACTCGAGCCACGCCTGGCGCGACGTCTCGGTGTTGAGGTCGCCGAGGATCTCGAACCCGAGGTTGCGCGCGAACGCCTGGGCGCCCTGCCCCACGACCAGGTGGTGGTCGGTCAGGTCCATCACGGCCCGCGCGACGAGCGACGGGGCTTTCACCCCTTCGATGGCCGCCACGCCGCCGGCACGCTTGCGCGGGCCGTGCATGCAGCACGAATCGAGCTGCACGATTCCGTCCGCATTGGGCAGCCCCCCGTAGCCGACGCTCGTGTCGGCCGGGTCGAGCTCGACGATGTTGACCCCCGCGATCAGGGCGTCGAGGACGTCCGATCCCCCGGTCATCATCGCGAAGGCCCGCTCGACGCAGGTCTGCGGCTCGCCGTTGCGGACGCGGTTCCCGTTCGACGAAGAGATGACGATCGGCTTGACCGACCGGGTCGCCACCGCGGGCGCCTGGCCAAACACCGCGCGCGGCGCGGCCACCGCCACGGCCGCCCCGGCCTGCACGAACTGTCTCCGGTTCATCCTCGCACCCATACGCGCATCTCCGCTTCGCCGCATTGGCCGGCTTCCGTTCTCCGTTCCTCTAGATTCCTGCCCGATCCCACCGCGCAACGATGTCCTCGACCAGGGCGGCCACCTTCGTGTTGACCTTGTCGAAATACTCCTTCGCCTTGACCGCGTCGAACCGCGGCAGGCCTTCGCCGGGCTTGTACAGGAGGATGCTGGCCGGGCTCGGGTACGCGGCCCAGGCGCCGGGTGCCGGGTTCGGGATCGCCATCTCGGGCCCCGTGTAGCGCTCGCGGCGGACGTTCGACGGATCGATCGCCATCACGTAGGCGTTCTCGTTTTCGCCGGCGTGGCCGCCGTCCTCCTTGAAGACCTCGAGCGTCACGTCCGAGCAGAACGTCCACCAGTTGACGACCAGGGTTCGCACGCCGGCGTCGCGCCCCACCTCGGCCGCGACCGCGTTGAGGGCGGCGGTGTTGCCGCCGTGCCCGTTGAGCAGGATGACGTTCTTGAACCGGCTGCGGGCCAGGCCCTGGAGGATCGCCCGGATGTAGGGGCGATACGCCTCGTCCGGAATGGTGAGGCCGCCCGGGTAGGCCTCGAGCGGGCCGGTGATGCCGTAGGGGACGGCCGGGGCGATGAGCGCGTTCACCCTGGGGGCGATCGCGCGCGCCATCGCGAGCGGGGCCACGGTGTCGCTGCCGTTGACCGCGACGCCGTGTCCTTCGAGCGTTCCCAGCGGGAGCAGGACCGTCCGGATCGTCGAGGGCACCAGCTCGCGGATCTCCATCCAGTTGAGGCGGTCCAGCTCGCGGCTGACGGGCTCTTGCGCCAGGGCGGCCGGCGCCCGGAACGCGAAGGACAGGAGGACGACAAGGACGATGCGGGAGCCCGTCGCGGCTGGCATGGGTGGCTGCTCCTGGTTGAGGGCCGCTCCGCCTCGGCGTCTCCTGTTGGCTGCCGGATGAGGTGGGGCGCGCGCGGGCCAGTGTAACATTGACCGTTCGGCGCGAGGCGCCGACGGGATGCGACAATCCCAGGGACAACTCATGGAACGATACGCCGGCCTCATTCCGCTCCCCGCCCGCATCGCCCGCCTCGAAGAGCTGGCCACCGACCTGTGGTGGAGCTGGCATTACCGGGCGCGCGACGTGTTTCGCGATCTCGACTATCCGCTCTGGCGACTGACGGCCCACAACCCCGTCAGGATGCTGAGGCTGATCCCCCCCGAGCGGCTGAGCCGCGCCGCCGAGGATCCGGCTTTCCTGTCGCGCTACGACACGGTGATGGCCGAGCTCGACGCCGCGCGAACGGCGCGCGACACCTGGTGGGTGCGGCGATTCAACGGCCGCGCGAACGGCGGACAGGTCGCCTACTTCTCCGCCGAGTTCGCCCTGCACCAGTCGCTGCCGCTGTACGCCGGCGGCCTGGGCGTGCTGGCGGGCGACACGTGCAAGGAGGCGAGCGACCTCGGGATCCCCCTGGTCGGCGTGGGGTTCATGTATCCCCAGGGCTACTTCCACCAGCACCTGACGGCCGAGGGGTGGCAGCAGGAGACCTACGAGACGCTCGACTGGCTCGACGCCCCGATCGAGCCCGCCGTCCGTGCCGACGGAACCCCGTGCGTCGTGGCGGTCCCGATCGGCGACCGCAGCGTGCTGGCGGCGGTGTGGGTGGTCCGGGGCGGCCGGGTGCGCCTCTACCTGCTCGACACGAACCTGCCGGAGAACGCACCGTGGGACCGTGAGCTGTCCGCTCGCCTCTACGGCGGCAACCACGACACGCGCATCCAGCAGGAGATCGTCCTCGGGCTCGGCGGGGTGCGGGCGCTGCGGGCTCTTGGCATCGAGCCGGCGGTGTGGCACCTGAACGAGGGGCACGCGGCCTTCGTGGTGCTCCAGCGGATCAGGGAACTGCTCGAGCGGGGGCACCAGTTCGACCAGGCGGTCGAGGAGGTGCGGCGGACCACGGTGTTCACCACGCACACGCCGGTGCCGGCCGGCCACGACGCCTTCCCGTTCCACCTGGTCGAGACCTACCTGGCCGGGGCATGGGGGAGCCTCGGCGGCCTGCGCGACAACTTCCTGGCGCTTGGCGCCTACGACAACAACAGCGGTAACGGGATGCAGTTCAACATGACCGCGCTGGCCATCCGCTCCGCCGGGTCGGTCAACGCGGTCAGCGTGCTGCACCGCGACGTGACGCGCTCGATGTGGGCGCCGCTCTGGTCCGAGATGAAGGGGGCCGAGCCGGTGCGGGCGATCACCAACGGCGTGCACGTGGCCACCTGGGTCGCCGCCGAGATGTCGAAGCTGTTCGAGGCCTACATCGCGCCCGACTGGCGGCGCCGCCACGACGACCCGGCGCTCTGGGACAAGGTGCACGAGGTCCCGGACGCCGACCTGTGGCAGGTGCGGCAGCAGCTCCGGAACTACCTCTTCTCCTTCATTCGCGAGCGCGCCCGCAACCGCTGGACCAACGAGTCGGTCAGCCCCGGGCAGGTGGTGGCGGCCGGCACGCTGCTCAACCCCGACGCCCTCACCATCGGCTTCGCCCGGCGCTTCACCGCCTACAAGCGCCCCGAGCTGCTCTTCTCCGACCCCGAGCGCCTGGGCCGCATCCTCTCCCGGTTCCGGCAGCCGGTGCAGATCGTCTTCGCGGGCAAGTCGCACCCGGCCGACGACAACGGCAAGCACCACCTGCAGCGAATCTACAAGCGGGCGATGGACAACGGCTTCGGCGGCCGCGTCGCGTTCGTGGACGATTACGACCTGCACGTGGCGCACTTCCTGGTGCAGGGCTGCGACGTCTGGCTGAATACGCCGCGCAAGCCGCTCGAGGCCAGCGGGACGAGCGGCATGAAGGCCGCGATCAACGGCGTGCCTCACCTGAGCATCGGCGACGGCTGGTGGGCCGAGGGCTACAGCGGGTCGAACGGGTGGCTCATCGATGGCCGTGCGCGGGACGGCGACCCGGCCGCGGCGGACGCGGCCGACGCCGACGCGCTCTACCGGCTCCTGGAGGAGCAGGTGGTTCCCGCCTTCTACGACCGCGGCGCCGACGGCGTGCCACACGCCTGGCTGCGCGTCGTGAAGGAGTCGATCCGCACGGTGATGCCCCGGTTCACGGCGCGCCGGATGGTCAAGGAGTACGTCGAGGGCATGTACGCGGCGGCCTTCGAACGCCAGTGGTAGAATCGACGGGATGTCACGCAAGTCGGTCGTGAAGTCGCGGTGCGCGCTGTGCGGGGCCAAGGAACTGGCCGAGCCCCGGGGCGAGGAGCGCTACTGCCGCGACTGCTGGGACAAGAAGATCGCCGTCGAGGAGATCGTCGCCCGCGAGTTCGCGTTGAAGCGCTACATCCGGGCGCACAGCGCCGAGAAGTACCTCGTCTACCACTCCACCATCAAGCGCCCCTGCGGGCAGCTGATCGTGATCGACGACGGGTACGACCTCTTCCTCACGATCACGCTCTACCCGAACTTCTCCTGGGACGAGCCCGCCTACCACCTCGAGGGCGACCCCGAGGGGCGGACCTTCGCGGAGATCCTGGTGGACGTGGTCGCCACCGAGGTCATCGAGCCCTGGGGCGGCGGCAAGTGGCACCTCGAAATCTTCCGGTCGGTTTCCGCCGAGCCCGAGGACTGGAACGGGGAGATGTAACGCTCTATAATCCCCTCGGATCGGTAGGTTGTCGCGCCCGAGCCCATCCGTCCGTCATCCGTCATCATTCTGGCCCCCGGGAGGATTCGATGCTCCGCCTCAATCGTGTATTCCTGGCGCTAGCCCTGGTCGCCGCCGTCCTGGCCGGCGCGACCACCGCCGCCGCCCAGACCGCGCCCGCGACGCAGACCCGGGCCAAGTTCGTCGACACCGTCAGGGGACCGGCCGACATCCAGTACCTCAAGCCGGTGATCAAGGTCGAGAGGGACGGGACCATCGTGACCACCTTCGAGGTGAGGAACATGTCCCCGAAGGCGATCGCGCGCCTCACCATCGAGGAGTTCTGGTACGACAAGGCGGGCAACCCGGTGTCGGGTGACAAGCAGTTTCTCAAGAAGCCGCTGCTCGCGGGAGAAGTCGCGACCATCATCCTGCGCACGCCGAAGAGCGCGAACATGAATCGGAACAGCTACAAGTTCTCGCACGCCAACGGCGACATCAAGCCGAAGGTCGTGCTGAAGTTCGACGTGGCGGCCGTGGCCCCGGCGGGCCGCTAGCGCCGCCAGGTGTCGAGCGGGGGGCTGGGGCGCCGGAAGACGAACTCGTTGCACCCCAGCCCGCCTCCGCAGCGCAGGTACTCCAGGGAAAAACCCCGGGCGCGGAAGAAGGCGAAGACCTCGTCCGCCTTCGCCGCCTCGTACGGGTACCCCCCCACCCAGTCCACGATGTCGCGCCACTTGCTCATGCCACGGCGCGCCTGGTACCCCGTCCACGTCCCCACGTAATCACCCGGTCGGCCCGCGAGCAGCGCCCGGAGCGCCGCCTTCCCCTCGCCGGGGGCGACGGCCAGCGCCGCAAACGCGGGGCGGAGGGCGTTCGGGAGGCGGTTGTAGAGCCGCTTGATCCGCCGCCAGCGCACGCTCTTGCTGCCCTGGTCGTTGTAGAGCGCCACGTAGAGCTGGCCGCCGGGCCCGACCGCCCGGCCTGCCAGCTCGAGCCCCTCCCACATCCGCCCGGTGTGGTGCAGGACGCCCCACGAGTACACGACGTCGAATGGCCCGAGCCCGCCGACGTAGCGCTCGTCGAGCGCGCTGCCCGGCTCGATCCGCCAATCCGTCGAGTCGTCGCCCTCGCCGAGGCGCCGCCGAAGCTCCTTCGCGCAGGCCACCGAGAACGGGTCGTAGTCGAACGAGTGGACGCGGGCCCCGAGCCGGCGGGCGGCGAGGCTGAACAGGCCGCTGCCGCACCCGATGTCCAGGAACGTCCGGCCTTCGAGCGTCTCCACGCCGAGCGGCCGCTTGAGCGACTCGGTCGCCGACGTGATCCGCCCCTCGTTCAACCCTTCGAGGAACCGCGCCCAGTTTCGCCCGAACTCGAACCGTTCGCCGCGCGACACCTCGACCCGGTGCGACGGGCTCGCCGCCTGGCCGGCGCTGGTTTCGATGACCCCGTAAGGAATCGACATCCGCCCTCCCCCCATCCTTCCGCCAGCAACGCTCGCTACGCCGGGACGCCCACGCTCCGCCGCCATCGGGCCAGTTCGCGCAGCTTGGACGTGTAGAACCGACGGTCCCGGGCGCCGATCGCCAGGCCGAAGCACCCCAGGTAGACCAGCACCGCCACCGTGAGATGCAACAGGCCCGGCCACAGCCCCCCGCCGAACGCCTCGCGAAGCCCGAAGAAGGCCGCCGCGGCCACGCCGGCGGGCCAGACCGCCGGCCAGACGCCTTCCCACAGCGCCGATCCCAGCTCGACGCCCGCCAGCCGGCAGGCGGCCGGGAGGAACACCAGCAGGTGCACCGCGGCAACCGGGACGGCCAGCCCGATGGCTGCCCCCGTGGCCCCCAGCGGCGACACCAGCAGCGCGCCCAGGACAACCGTCGCCACGGCCTGCGCCAGCGAACCCGCCGTCGCCGTCCGGTGCCCCCCCGCCCCTTTCAGCATCGTCAGCGAGGTGGCGAAGCCGCCGCGCACGACCACCATCACCGCCAGCGCCTGCACGGCGGCGACCGCGTCGTTGAAGGTGGGCCCGACAAACGCCATGACCACCGGGCGCGCCAGCAGCGCCATTCCCCCGCCGACCGGGATCACGCTGGCCAGCGACATCCGCGTTCCCTGCACGAGGATCGTCCGCAGGCGGTCCGCCCGCCGGGCGTCGCTGTCGACGATCACCGCGAACAGGGCGTCGTTCATCTGGTTCGTCATGCGGAGCGCCGCCTGCCCGAGCCGCTCCGCGACCGTCCAGGTGGCCACGGCGGCGCTGCCCAGGATGGCGCCGATGATGACGGGCGGCGAGCTGAAGCTCACCTTCCACCCCACGTCGAGCAGCAGCATGTAGACGCTGAAGCCGGTCAGCTCCTTCAGGCGGTCCAGGCGCACGTGCGCCAGCCGGACCTGCAGGGCCGGAAACGTGTGATAGGCGACCGCGCGGTAGGCGAAGAGGCCGGCCGCGCGCACGAGCGTGATCGACGCCACCAGCGGTACCAGCCCGTGGCCCGTGGCCAGCACGAAGACGTTCACGAGGGCGACGGCGATGCTGGTGCCCACGCTGACGAAGCTGCTCCAGTGGGTGCGCTGAAACCCCGCCGGGATCGTGCCGAAGGGCCGGAACGCGAATGTACCGGCCACGTAGGCGCCGAGGATCAGCAGCACGGTTCGCCCCGTGACGGCCTGTTGCGCGCTGATGTTGAAGAGGTGGTCGAGGTTGAAGGCGACGCCGGCCGCGGCCGCGTAGACGATCAGCCCGATGAGGGTGTAGAGCGCCAGCGTGGTGCTGATGATCTGGTTGAGGGCGAGCGGATCGCGCAGGGCTCGGTACCGCGCGACGTACTTGGTGAGCGCACCTCCATAGCCGAGCTCGAGCAGCGACGCATAGGTGGTCACCGAGGCGACCAGCATCCACAGGCCGTACTCCGGCTTGCCGAGGTGGGCCACGTTGTACGGGAGCAGCACCAGCCCGATGAGAATGTCGATGCCAATCGCCAGGTATCGGCCCGCCATGTTCTGGGCCAGTACCCCGAACTGCCGCCCGTCGTCGTGCCAGGCGGTCCGGTCCTGACGGTTCGCGATTGCCGAGCTGCCTGTCTGGGTTGCCACGCCAACGCCTGAGCCTTGCGAGAGTGGTGCCACAAGCAACCCGACTTCCGGAACGGGAGCGGCGTCCTACCATAGAGCGGTTGCGCTTCCGGCGCGGCGGTATACTCAGTTTGAGGGCACCGTCGGTACGTGAGTGCGGCGTCCGGTCGGCGCGCCGCTGCGTGGGGTGTCCGCATGGCTGGAGGTTTCTCCGATGTCGAGCCGTAAGATCACGTTGTTCTATGCCCTGCTGATCGCCGTGGCTTCGCTGGCCGTCGGCATGGTGCTCGCGTCGCGGCTCGACCTGTCGTCCGAGTCGTCCGCGCAGTCGATGAGCGTGCCGCCGATGAACAGCACGCCGCTCTCGGGGCCGGTGGACGCGACGACATTCCGGAACATCGCGAAGAACGCGACCGGGTTCGTCGTCAACATCCGGACGCGCGCCAAGCGCCGGGCGCCCGACATGAGCGATTTCTTCGGCGGCGGCCGCGACAACCCGCTCGACCGCTTCTTCGGACGGCCGCAGCAGCCCGAGCGGCCGCGCGACCAGGTCGTCGAGTCGGCGGGCACGGGCTTCGTCATCAGCGCAGCCGACGGGCTGATCCTGACCAACAACCACGTGGTGGAGGGGGCGACCGACATCTACGTCGCGTTCGGCGAGAGCCAGTCCGACCAGGAGGAGTTCCGGGCGAAGCTGGTCGGGCGCGATCAGTTGACTGACAGCGCGCTCATCCAGCTCGAGGAGAAGCCGGCGCAGCCGATGATCGAGGCCAAGTTCGGCGATTCGTCCCAGATGCAGACCGGCGACTGGGTGATGGCGATCGGCAACCCGTTCGGGCTGGCCCACACCGTCACCGTCGGCGTGATTTCCGCCACCAAGCGGCCCTTCACCGTGGCCGAGCAGCGGTCGCAGGACGTGCTGCAGACCGACGCCGCGATCAACCCCGGCAACTCCGGCGGCCCGCTGCTGAACATCCGGGGCGAGGTCATCGGGATCAATACCGCGATTCTCGCCAACTCCCGCGCCGAGGGGAACCTCGGCATCGGCTTCGCGATCCCGATCAATGTCGTTCGCGACCTGCTGCCCGACCTGCGACGGGGCTCGGTGGTCCGCGGCCGCATCGGCATCAGCATGCTGGAAGTGCCGCGCGACGCCGTCGAGCAGTTCGGCCTCAAGGAGCGCCGCGGGGCCCTCGTCGCCCAGGTGCCGAAGGACGGGCCGGCCGCGAAGGCGGGCATCCAGCCGGGGGACGTCATCACCGAGGTGAACGGCAAGCCAATCGCCAACCGCGACGAGCTGACGCGGATCGTCACCGGCACCAAGCCCGGCACGACAATCCCCGTGGCCCTCGTGCGCGACAAGAAGCAGGTGACGGTCAACGTCACGGTGGAGCAGCTTGACCTCGAGGCGGAGGGCAGCGATGCGGCCCCGGGCGGCTCGGAGGAAGACACCGCGGGCGGCTTCGGCCTCTCGCTCGGAAACATCACGCCGTCGATGGCGCGGTCGCTGCGGCTGCCCGAGGCGATGCAGGGCGCGGTGATCATGGACATCGAGCAGGGAAGCGCCGCGGACGGCAGCGGCCTCGTGCAGGGCGACATCATCCTCAAGGTGAACAACCAGGAGGTGGCGTCGGCGGCCGACGCGAGTCGCATCCTGCAGAAGATCGCGCCGGGCGGCCGGGCCATGCTGCTGGTCTGGAAGAGCCGCCAGGGGCAGGAACTGTTCCTGACGCTGAGGAAGGAATAGACCTGACGGTTGGCGTTTCGAGAGGCCGGGCGGACGGGGTTCCGCCCGGCCTCTTTCCGTATCCTCGATGCCGTCTCCGCTGCTCGAGATCATCGCCGGTCGCATCCGGGCACACGGTCCCCTCACGGTTGCCGAGTACGTCGAGCTGGCCCTGTACCATCCCCGGCATGGCTACTACGCAAGCGCCCCGCAGCGTTCGGGGCGGGCCGGGGATTTCTACACCAGCGTGGATCTCGGGCCGCTGTTCGGCGAGCTGCTGGCGGTGCAGGTGGCCGAGATGCAGGAGCATGCGGGCCCTCCCCCGTTCGACCTGGTCGAGGCGGCGGCCGGCAGCGGCCGGCTCTCGCGCGACCTGCTCGATCACCTCGAGCGCCTGTCGCCGTGGTGCTACGCCGCGACACGGCTTCACCTGGTCGAGCGCAGTCCCGCGGCCCGCGCCCGGCAGGGCGCGGTGCTCGGCCGCCACGCCGGCCGCCTCGCGACCTCGTCCGCGCGGCTGCCCTCGCGGGTTGGCGGCGTGATCTTCGCGAACGAGTTGCTCGACGCGCTCCCGCCTCACCTGGTGGTGATGCGCGACGAGGGCCTTCGGGAGGTGTACGTGGGGCTGGCCGACGGGAGGCTCGCACCGGTGGAGCGCGAGCCGTCCACGCCGGAGCTCGAGGCCTACCTCGCCCGCGTCGGAGCGCGGCTCGAGCCGGGCTCGTTCGCCGAGGTCAACCTCGCCGCCGTCCGCTGGGTGCACAAGGCGGCCGCGGCTCTCGACCGCGGGTTCCTCGTGCTGGTGGACTACGGCCACGAGGCCCGCGAGCTGTATGGCGGCCGTCACTCGGGCGGCACGCTGACGACCTTCAAACGCCACACGGTCGAGGACCGGGCGGATGGCCCCGCGTGGCTGCGCGAGCCGGGCGAGCGCGACATCACCGCGCACGTCAATCTCACCAGCGTCCGCCTAGCCGCCGAGGCGGGCGGGCTCGACACGCTGGGGGTCGTCGACCAGACCTACTTCCTGCTCGGCCTCGGCCTGGCCGGCCCACTCGGCGTCGCCGCCGGGGACGATGACCGCGCGGCGCTCGGGCGCCGCCTGGCCCTGAAGACGCTGCTCCTGCCCGGCGGCCTCGGGAGCACGCACAAGGTGCTCCTGTTCGGACGCGGCGTGGGCCGGCCGCGGCTCCGGGGACTCTCGGGCGGCGGACGGTTGACATGAGCCGCGCCTCGGTTCACCTTCTCTGTTTCAGGGGCTCGGGCTCGGGGCGGCGCGGACGGGCCTCCCCGTCCCCGCCTTCCGCCTTCCGCCTTTCGTGAAGGAGACGTGATGACCGGCGCCATGGAGCGCGAGATCAAGCTGCGGTTCGACTCTGCGGACCAGGCGCGCGAGGCCATCGTGCGCGCGGGCGGCACCGCGCTGCGAGGACGCCGCCTGCAGGAGGACTGCCTGCTCGACGCGGAGGACCGCCCGCTCGGCACGCGACAGTCGGTCCTGCGCGTCCGCATGGAACAGGGACGCAGCCTGCTGACGTTCAAGGGGCCGGTGCAGCCGTCCCGCATGAAGCTTCGCGAGGAGCGCGAAACGGTGGCCGCCGACGGCGAGACGCTGCTGTACATCCTCGAGCAGCTCGGCTTCCGCCCGTGGTTCCGGTACCAGAAATACCGCGAGGAGTTCGGGTGGCGCGACGCGGTCATCGCCCTCGACGAGACGCCGATCGGGGTCTTCGTGGAGATCGAGGGCGGCGAGCAGACGATCGTCGAGGCCGCCGCCGCGCTGGACCGATCGCCCGCCGACTACATCGTTCACTCGTACCGAACGCTGTTCGTCGGGGATTGCGAGGCCCGCGGCGTCGACTGCCGCGACATGGTTTTCGACGAGGACTGACCCGTGGCTTCGCTTCCCCCCTGCCTGGTCCTGACGGCGGGACTCGGCACGCGCCTCCGCCCCCTCACCTGGCTTCGCGCCAAGCCCGCGCTCCCGGTCGCGGGCGTGCCGCTCGTCACACGCATCCTCGGATGGCTGGCCGCGGCGGGTGCCGAGCGGGTGGTCCTGAACCTCCACCACCTGCCCGACACGATCCGCGCGGCGGTCGCCGACAATCCGCCTCCCGGGCTCGAGATCCGCTACTCGCACGAGGACCCGGTCCTGGGCTCGGCCGGCGGGCCGGCGCGCGCGCTGCCGCTGCTCGACGCGACGCGTGCGCTCGTCGTGAACGGCGACACGCTCACCGACGTGAACCCGGGCGCCGTGGTGGCCGCGCACGGCGCATCGGGCGCCCTGGTCACGATGGCGGTCGTACCGAACCGCGAGCCGTTCCGCTACGGGGGGGTGATCGTGGAGGGCGACGGTGCGGTGTCGGGATTCGTCCGCAGGGGGCCGGCGTCGGTCGGCTCGTGGCACTTCGTCGGGGTGCAGGCGATCGAGGCGGCGGCGCTGGCGGGGATCCCCGACGATCGACCGTCGGAATCGGTCGGCGGGCTCTATCCCCGGCTGATCAAGGAGCGACCCGGAAGCGTGCGCGCGTACACATGCGAGGCCGCGTTCCGCGACATCGGCACGCCCGCCGACTACCTGGCGACGTCGATTGCGCTCTCGAGCGGCGACCCGCGGCTGCTGGCCGGCCCCCGGTGCGAGATGGCCGCTGACGCCCGCGTCGCGCGATCGATCCTGTGGGAGGATGTTCTCGTGGGGCCCGGCGCGCGCCTCCTGGAGTGCATCGTGACCGACGGCGCGGTCGTGCCGCCGGGATCCAGCTACTCCAGGCAGATCCTGGTGCCGGAGGCCCGGGCGCGGGCCATGCCGGCCGAGGCCGCGGGCGCGAGGCGCGACGGGCTCCTGGTGATGGGCGTGGGGGACCAACGGCGATGACGAACGTGAGAAGCGACGCGGTGCAGGTGCCCGAACCGGTCCTCCGGTATCTCGATCGGCGCGGCTTCGCCGCCCGGGCGGCGCGCGTGGTCCCGTTGACGGGCGATGCGTCGGACCGCCGGTACTTCCGCCTGCTCGAGGCCGACGGCAGCACGTCGGTCCTGGCGCTGTACTCGGCTCCGTTCGACTACGACTCGCTCTCGTTCGTGAACGTCACCGAGCTGCTCCAGCGCGTGCCGCTGCCCGTCCCGGCCATCTACGACCACGCCGGCGATCTCGGCCTGCTGCGCCTGCAGGACCTCGGCGACGTGACACTGCAGGCGCACCTGGGGGCGGTTGCGGCCGGGGAGCACGCCGCCTTGTACCGCCGCGCGGTGGCGATGATCGAGCTGCTGCAGCGGCGCGGCGACGAGCTGGTGTCGGATCGGTTCGTGCCGTACAGCCTGGCGTTCGACGTGCCGAAGCTGACGTGGGAGCTGGAGTTCTTCGTCAATCACTTCGTCGAGGCCTACCGCGGGGTCCAGCTGCCGGCCGCGACGCGCGAGGCGATCCGCGAGGAGTGGAAGCCGATCGCGGAGGAGCTGGCGGCGGAGCCCCGGGTGCTCTGCCACCGCGACTACCACAGCCGCAACCTGATGGCGCACCAGGACGAGCTGTATGTGATCGACTTCCAGGACGCGAGGATGGGGCCCGACACCTACGACTTGGTGTCCCTGATGCGCGACGCCTACGTGGACTTCGCCGAGGAGGTGGTCGAGGACCTGATCGCGTTCTTCTGCGCCCTTCGCGGCCAGTACGTCCGGCACACCGACCGGAACTGGTTCGGCAGCTACCAGGCCGACTTCCGACGGCGGTTCGACCTCATGGCGCTGCAGCGGAACCTCAAGGCCCTCGGCACTTTCGGGTACCAGACCACCACCCGCGGCAACCCGGTCTACATCCAATACATGCCGCGGACGCTCCGGCACGTCGCCAACAACCTCGGACGCCACGCGCGGTTCGGGCGTCTTCGCGAGCTGCTGGCGACGTTCGTCGACGAGTTGAGGTAGCGACCCGACGGGCGAGGACGCCTGTCCCACTGGTAGAATGGGAGCTTCCGCCCTCCCCCGGAGAGGAGTCTTCCGCCCGTGCGCTTCGGTATCTCGACTCATCTCTACCACCAGGAGCGGTTGACGGCGGCCCACCTGCGCGAGATGGCCGGGTTCGGCTTCACCGCGGTCGAGCTGTTCGCCTCGCTCGGGCACTTCGACTACCGGAGCCCGGCGGCTCACGTGGAGCTGGCGGGATGGCTGGGCGACGCCGGCCTGACGCTCCACTCGGTGCACGCCCCGATCGTCGAGTACGTGCGCGGAGCGGAGTGGGGGCCGCCGCTGTCGCTGGCCAGCGCGGACGAGTCGGCGCGCGCCCGCGCGGTCGCCGAGACGGTGGCAGCCCTCCAGCTGGCGACGAGGGTGCCGTTCGGCTACCTCGTCGCGCACCTTGGCGTGCCCGACACCGGCAGCGAGGACGTGCTCAACAACCGCGCCGCGGCCGAGCGGAGCCTCCGCGAGGTGGCGCGGGTGGCCCGCGATCTCGGCGTCAGGGTGGCGCTCGAGGTCATCCCCAACGCCCTGTCCTCGCCCGAGGCACTGACGCGCTGGGTGGAGGAGGACGCGGACGAGGCGGATCACCGCTTCGGCATCTGCCTGGACACGGGCCACGCCTTCCTGCGCGGCGGCGACCTCCCCGACGCCATCGACCTGCTGTCGGGCGAGCTGGTCACGACGCACGTGCACGACAACCGGGGCGCCTTCGACGACCACCTCGTGCCTTTCGAGGGGCGCATCGACTGGCCGACCACGGTGATGACCCTGCAGAAGGTGGGGTACGAAGGGGTGTACCTGCTGGAACTGGCCAACACGAGCACCGCCCGCGAGGTGCTCCAGAAGACGGTGGACGCGCGGCGGCGGCTGGCCGAGATCGTCGCCTGAAGGATCGTATGCCTATCGCCTACATCGAAGAGATCGACCGCTACGAAGGGCAGCAGGTCACCATTCGCGGCTGGCTGCACAACCGCCGATCGAGCGGGAAGATCCACTTCCTGACCGTCCGGGACGGTACGGGGTTCGTCCAGGCGGTCATGTCGAGGGCGGCGGTGGGACCGGACCTGTTCACCGGGGCCGACCACCTCTCGCAGGAAACCTCCGTGGCCGTCACCGGGCAGGTGCGGGCCGACAGCCGTGCGCCCGGCGGCTTCGAGTTGGACGTGACCGGTCTCGAGGTGGTCGGCGACGCCCACGACTACCCGATCACGCCGAAGGAGCACGGGATCGACTTCCTGCTCGACCGCCGCCACTTGTGGATCCGGTCCGAGCGCCAATCGTCGGTCCTCCGCGTGCGGCACGAGGTCGTCAACGCCGTCCGCGACTTCTTCAACAGCCGCGGCTTCATCCTGGTGGACACGCCGATCTTCACGCCGTCGGCGGCCGAGGGGACGACCACCCTCTTCCCCGTGCCGTACTTCGACCTCGGCACGGCGTACCTGACACAGAGCGGCCAGCTGTACAACGAGGCGAACGCCGCGGCGCTGGGGCGGGTCTACTGCTTCGGTCCGACGTTCCGCGCCGAGAAGTCGAAGACCCGCCGCCATCTCACCGAGTTCTGGATGGTCGAGCCCGAGGTGGCCTTCGCCACGCTCGACGACACCATCGAGCTGGCCGAGCAGCTGGTCGTGGCGGTGGTGGAACGGGTACTGGACAAGCGCGCCCGCGAGCTCGAGGTGCTGCAGCGCGACACCACCCGCCTCGAGCGGGTGAAGACGCCGTTCCCGCGCGTCTCGTACGACGAGGCCGTGCGGATCCTCCACGACAAGGGGGTGGCGTTCGAGTGGGGCAACGACCTCGGCGGCACGGACGAGACGGTGCTGTCCGAGCAGTACGACCGCCCCCTCGCCGTCCACCGCTACCCCACGGCCGTCAAGGCCTTCTACATGAAACCGGACCCCGATCGGCCCGAGCTGGCCCTGTGCGTGGACGTGCTCGCTCCCGAGGGCTACGGCGAGATCATCGGGGGCAGCCAGCGCATCGACGACCTCGACCTCCTGCTCCAGCGCATCAAGGAGCACAACCTGCCGCCGGAAGCGTTCGAGTGGTACCTCGACATCCGCCGGTATGGCTCGGTACCGCACAGCGGGTTCGGGATGGGCATCGAGCGCGTCGTGTCGTGGATCTGCGGCCTCGACCACCTGCGCGAGGCGATCCCGTACCCGCGGTTGATTCATCGCATGACTCCGTAGGATCCCTGCCCCCATGAAGATAGGCCTCGTCTCGCTCGGCTGCCCGAAGAACCTCGTGGACTCGGAGGTCATGCTCGGCCTGGCCGAGGAGGCCGGGCACACGATCACGCCCGACGCGAAGGACGCCGAGGTTCTCATCGTCAACACCTGCGCCTTCATCGACTCGGCCAAGCAGGAGTCGATCGACGCCATCCTCGAGATGGCGCAGCACAAGAAGACCGGCGCCTGCCGCCGGCTCATCGTGACCGGCTGCCTGGGCGAGCGGTACGGCGAGCGGTTGCGCCGCGAGCTGCCCGAGGTGGACGAGGTTCTCGGCACCGACGACGTGCCCGGGATCATCGGGGCGATCGACGGCCACGCCGGCGCGCCGGCGCCGGCCCGGCTGGCCTTTCACCGGTCGCGCCCCACGTACCTCTACGGCGCGGGGACCCCGCGCCGCCTGACGACGCCTCCGCACCTGGCCTACGTGAAGGTCGCCGAGGGGTGCAACTACAAGTGCGCCTTCTGCATCATCCCCCGGCTGCGCGGGGCGTACCGCAGCCGCCCGGCCGACTCGGTCGTCCAGGAGGCCGAAACCCTGGTGGCCCGCGGCGTGCGCGAGCTGCTGCTGGTCTCCCAGGACACCACCTTCTACGGCGTGGACCGCGGCGAGCGCGACGCGCTGCCGAACCTGCTCCGCCGGCTCGACCGGGTGGACGGCCTGCGGCGGATCCGCCTCCTCTACCTCTACCCGACCACCATCACCGGGGCGACCCTGCGCGCCATCCGGGAGAGCGACCGGGTGTGCCGCTACGTGGATCTGCCGCTCCAACACGCCTCCGACGGCGTCCTCGGCCGGATGCGCCGGCCCGGCACGCGCGCATCATACGAGCGGCTGATTGCCCGGGTCCGGCGCGAGGTCCCCGGCGTCACCCTCCGGACCAGCTTCATCGTCGGCTTCCCCGGCGAGACGGCCGCAGAGTTCGACGAGCTGTGCCGCTTCGTGCAGGAG
Organism: uncultured Acidobacteriota bacterium; assembly: GCA_963813585.1. Lineage (GTDB taxonomy): Bacteria > Acidobacteriota > Vicinamibacteria > Vicinamibacterales > Fen-181 > JARKSS01. The sequence goes on along the minus strand of CAWEZL010000001.1, from coordinate 2,003,982 downwards.
CAGCGCTTCGACAACGTCGGCGTCTTCACCTACTCGCACGAGGAAGGGACGGCGGCGGGGCGCGGCGAGGACGACGTGCCGGCGAGGGTGAAGGCTCAGCGCCGCCGGCGCCTGATGGCCCTGCAGCAGGAGGTGGCCGCGCGCTCGGGCCGCGAGCAGGTCGGCCGCGAGGTGGAGGTGATGGTGGACGGGCCGTCGCCCGAGCACCCGCTGGTTTTGGTGGGCCGGACCGGGGGCCAGGCGCCCGAGATCGACGGCGTGACCTACCTGACCGAGGCCGACCCGGTGCGGTGCCCCACGGGCGCGATCGTGCGCGGCGTGGTGGAGGACGCGCGGGGCTATGACCTGGTCGTCCGTCCGTTGTTCGGTGATTCACCTGCGTGATATACTGAACTGCTTCGGGTGTCTACGCGGTGGCAACTGGAGTGGGCCGGTGCCCACTTTTTGTGTTTCTGGGGCAAACGAGTGGACACGCTGGCGCGCGTGAGGGCGATAGCCGATCGCGTGGCGGGCTCGTGCGGGCTCGAGGTGTTCGACCTGCAGTTCCGCCGCGAGGCCCCGGGCTGGGTGCTGCGGGTGGTGATCGATCGGCCGGGGGCCGCCGAGGCGGCGCGGCCGGGCGCTCCGGGTGACTCGGTCGGCGTCGACGACTGCCGCCGGGTGAGCGGCGACCTCGGCACGCTGCTCGACGTCGAGGATGCGATCGACGTCGCGTACACGCTCGAAGTGAGTTCGCCGGGCCTCGACCGCCCGCTGCGCGGCCCGGCCGACTACGAGCGGTTCCGGGGCCGGCTCGCGCAGTTCGTCGCGGCCGAGGCGGTCGGCGGGCAGACGCACTTCCGGGGACGGATCCAGGGCCTCGAAAAGGATTGCGTGGTGCTGGTGGAAGGATCGCGGACCCACCGCATCCCGGTAGCGCTGGTGTCCCGCGCCCGGCTCGAGGTCGAGTTCTGAGTATGAGTACAGAACCCAACGCAGCAGACGATCGAAACGCTGGCCAAGGAGAAGGGCATCGAGCCCGAGGTCATCATCTCGGCCATCGAAGAGGCCGTGAGGACCGCCTCCCGCAAGTACTACAAGACCAACGAGGACCTGCAGGCGCGATTCAACCGCGACACCGGCCAGGTCGACCTGTTCGCGTTGAAGCAGATCGTCACCGAGGTGACCGACCCGGCCACGCAGGTGTCGCTGGTCGAGGCGCAGGAGCTGTACGGCGACGAGGCCGAAGTCGGGATGGAGATCGAATTCCCGAAGTCGACCGAGGTGCTCGGCCGGATCGCCGCCCAGACCGCCAAGCAGGTCATCTTCCAGAAGGTCCGCGAGGCCGAGCGCGAGAACATCTTCGCGGAATACAATCAACGGATCGGCGACGTGATGACCGGCGGCGTCAAGCGCTTCGAGAACGGCGACATCGTGCTCGAGCTGGGACGCATCGAGGCGGTCCTCCCGCGCAAGGAGCAGTCGCGCGCCGAGAGCTACGCCCCCGGCGACCGCGTCCGGGCCGTGATCAAGGCGGTGAACCGCAGCGCGAAGGGGCCGCAGATCGTCCTCTCGCGCACCGACGCCGCGCTGCTCGTGAAGCTGTTCGAGCAGGAGGTCCCGGAGATCTACGACGGGACGGTCGTGATCAAGGGGGCCGTGCGCGAGGCCGGCGACCGCGCCAAGGTGGCCGTGTACTCGCGCGAGCGCGACGTCGACCCGGTGGGCGCGTGCGTCGGCATGAAGGGAACGCGCGTGCAGTCGATCATCCGCGAGCTGCGGGGCGAGAAGATCGACATTGTCGAGTGGTCCGAGGACCCGGTGGCGTTCGTCACCAACGGGCTGAGCCCCGCCAAGGTGCAGCGCGTCTCGATCGTGGACGACCACGAGCGCGTGATGGAGGTGGTCGTCGAGGACAGGCAGCTCTCGCTCGCGATCGGCAAGAAGGGGCAGAATGTCCGGCTGGCCGCCAAGCTGACCGGGTGGCGGATCGACATCAAGAGCGAGGAAGAGAAGCGCCGCGAGGTCGAGGCGCAGCTCGAGCGCCTCGAGCTGCCGGGCGAGCCGGGCGAGGAGGGCGAGGGCGAAGCCCCGGCCCCGGTGCTCGTGCTGCCCGACATCCACGACGAGATTGTGGCCAGCCTCCGCGACGCGGGCTACGAGTCGGCCGCGATGGTCGCTGCCGCCTCGATCGAGATCCTGATGGAGATCCCGGGCATCGACGAGGGGACGGCCGAGAGCGTGTTGGTCGCCGCCGCGGCACAGGCCGAGGCAGAGGCCGCCGAGGCGGAGGCCGCCGCGGCGCAGGCCGACGCGGAGGCCGCCGAGGCGGAGGCCGCCGCCCAGGAGGCCGCCGAGGAATCGCTGGCCGACCCCTCCGCCGAAGCGTCCGCGGAAGCGGAAGCGGGCGCGGAAGCGGAAGCGGGCGCGGATGCGTTCGCGGAGGCGGACGGCGTGGATGCGTCCGCGCAGGCGGAGGCGGCGACGGAGCCGGCCGCGACGCCGGACCCCGCCGAAGCGGGGACGGAGCCGGCCGCGAAGGCTGAGGGCGGGGAAGCGGCGGACCAGCGCGGCGAGCACCAGGCGCAGGGCGAGTAACAAGGATTCTCGAGGTAACCGTTGGCCACTGTTCGGATCTACAAAGTCGCGGAACTCCTGGGCACCACGAGCCAGGAAGTGGTGGCGCTCCTCAAGCGCGAGCACGGCATCGAGGTCAAGAGCGCCTCGAGCACCATCGAAGAGGTGGTGGCCCGGCAGTTCGTGGAGCGGATGGCCCGGCAGCGCGGCATCGCGTTGCCCGGCGGCGACATGTTCGCCGAGACGCCGGCTCACAAGGGCAAGAAGCCCGGCGCCGCCAAGAAGCCCGAACCGCCCAAGCCAGCCGCCCCGGCGCTTCCCCCGCCGCGTCTGGTGAAGACCATCCGGCCACGCCTGGCGGAGCTGGGGGCCGAGGAGCCCGCGCCTGGCGCCCAGGCGCTGGACGAAGAGACGCCGGTCGCCCCGCAGGACGAGGCCGCCCCGCCGGCCCCGGCCGAGGAGGCCGCGGCGCCGGTCCAGGCGGCGCCCGCCCCGGCCGAGGTCCCGCCGCCGGGGCCGACCACGCTGCCGCTGCCCACGCTACGCATCGAGGAGACGCCGCCCGCGCCGCAGCAAGCCGCCCGGGTGGAACCCGCGCCGCCGCCCCCGGCCGTGGCGGCCCCGCCGTCGGCAGCCGCTGCCCCGGCGCCGGCGCGACATGTCGAGCCACAGGCCCCCGAACCGGCGCCCGCCGTCCAGGCCCAGGAGCCGGCCACGGCACCGCCGGCTCAGCCGCCCGCTGCCCCGGCCAGGCCCGCGCCACCGGCCAGGCCCGCGCCACAGGCCCAGCCGCCCGCGGCCGCGCCGTCCTCGACGCCCGCCTCACCGCTGCGGCCGCCGGCGCTCAGGCCCGTACCCGCGCAGCCCGCCCGACCCGCCCCGGCGCAACCGGTCCGACAACCGGCGCAGCCCGCGGCCGTGGCCTCCGCACGGCCCGGCCCGTCGCCGGCCCCGACGCCGAGGCCCGTGATGCCGCCCAGAGGGCGCGTCGTGCCGCCGCAAATGCGCCTTCGCGTGGAGGAGACGCCGCCGCCTCTGCCGCCGCGGCTGCAGCCACGAACGACGGCTCCGCCGCAGCCGCTGCGCCCGCCGACGCCGCCCGCCCCGCGCACGCCGCTGCGTCCCGGGATCCCGGACACGACGCGGCCGGCGCCCATGGCGGCACGCCCGGGCTTCCCGCCGAGGCCCGCGGCCGCCGGGGGACCGCGGCCGATGCCGGGGCAGCCGGTTCGTCCCGGCGCACCTGCGCCGAGGCCGGGGGCGCGCCCGTCGATCGGAGCCCGACCGGGCGCACGTCCCGTCGCGGGGAAGGGACCGCGGCGTGACGCGCCCCGCGTCCCGATGGCGCCCATGCCGTCAGCGCCGCCGCCCGTCAACCGCACCATCACGCTGGCCGAGGGCATGACGGTCAAGGACCTGGCCGACAAGCTGGATGTCCGCTCGAAGGACGTCCTGCGGAAGCTCCTCGACAAGCGGATCATGATGACGATCAACACGACGCTCGACATCGAGACGGCCACGATGATCGCGCGCGAGTTCGGCGCCGACGTGCAGCTCCGGAGCTTCGAGGAGGAGCTGCTGGAGGTGGGGGAGGTCAGCCGGCCGGAGGATCTCGTGCCCCGTGCGCCCGTGGTCACCGTCATGGGCCACGTCGACCACGGCAAGACCACCCTGCTCGACGGAATCCGCGAGACGCGGGTGGCCGAGCGCGAGGCCGGCGGCATCACGCAGCACATCGGCGCCTACCACGTGCAGGTGAACAACCGCAGCGTGGTGTTCCTGGACACCCCGGGCCACGAGGCCTTCACCCTGATGCGCGCCCGCGGGGCGCGCGTCACCGACATCGTCGTGCTGGTGGTGGCCGCCGACGACGGCGTGATGCCGCAGACGCGCGAGGCGATCGACCACGCGCGCGCGGCCGGCGTCCCGATCGTCGTGGCGATCAACAAGATCGACAAGCCCGACGCCAACGCCGAGCGCGTCAAGCGCGAGCTGGCGGACCTCGGGCTGGTCCCCGAGGACTGGGGCGGCCAGACGGTCATGGTCGAGGTGTCCGCCAAGAAGCGGCAGAACCTCGACCTCATGCTCGAGATGATCCTGCTGGTGACCGACATCGGCGAACTGAAGGCGAACCCGAAGCGGCCCGCGGTCGGGCACGGTGCTCGAGGCGCAGCTCGACAAGGGCCGCGGCCCGGTTGCGACCGTCCTGGTCCAGGACGGCACGCTGCACGTCGGCGACACGGTCATCGCCGGGCCGATCCTCGGCAAGGTGCGCGCGCTGCTCGACGACCGCGGCCGGCACGTCAAGGCGGCGCCGCCGTCGATGCCGGTCGAGGTGCTGGGCCTGGCGGCGCTGCCGCAGCCCGGCGACTCGTTCCAGGCGATCAACGACGCGGCCAAGGCGCGGCAGGTCGCGCTGTTCCGGCAGGGCCAGGCCAGGGAAAAGGCGATGGCCGGCAAGGCCACGCGCCTCACCCTCGAGTCGCTCCAGCAGCAGATCGCCGAGGGCGACGTCAAGGAGCTGCCGATCGTCATCAAGGCCGACGTGCAGGGCTCGGCCGAGGTCCTGGCCGACACCCTCACCAAGCTGTCGGACGAGAAGGTGAAGCTGCGGGTGATTCACTCGGGCGTCGGCGCGATCAACGAGTCGGACGTGCTGCTGGCCTCGGCCTCCAACGCGATCATCATCGGCTTCAGCGTCCGCCCCGACCGCAACGCATCGGAAGTGGCCGAGCGCGAGCACGTCGACATGCGCCTCCACTCGATCATCTACAACGTGATCGACGAGATGAAGAAGGCGATGACCGGACTGCTCGAGCCGACCTTCCGCGAGGTGCGGCTCGGCACCGCGGAGGTCCGCGAGGTCTTCCGGGTGCCGAAGGTCGGGTCGATCGCCGGGTGCATGGTGACCGACGGCGTCATCCGCCGGGCGGGCGACGCCCAGGCCCGCCTGCTCCGCGACCACGTCGTCGTGTTCGAGGGGAAGATCGGCTCGTTGCGCCGCTTCAAGGACGACGTGTCCGAGGTGAAGACGGGCTTCGAGTGCGGCATCGGCCTCGAGCGCTTCAACGACATCAAGGTGGGCGACCAGATCGAGGCCTTCGTGGTCGAGCGCGTCGCGGCCGGCGCGCCGGCCTAGGGGCTAGGGAACGGTTCGAGGGCTGGAGGAGGCTGGTACGCCGGTCGCGCTGCTGACCGTCGAGCTCCACCTGCGCGGCTGCCGCTCGCTCAAGGACAAGCGGATGGTGCTGCGGCGGGTGAAGGACCGCCTCGCGAAGTTCAACGTCGCGGTGGCGGAGGTCGAGTACCACGACCTCTGGCAGCGGGCGGCCCTCGGCATCGTCACCATCAGCACCACCGAGGCGCACGCGCAGCAGGAGCTGGCGCGCGCGGTGGACGAGATCGAGCGCGTGGAGCCGGGCGCCATCAGCGGCACCGGCGTGGAACTGCTGGCCTGAGATGCCCCCGAGTCACCGCCCCGCTCGCGTAGCCGACCAGATCCGCGAACAGCTCGGCGAGATGCTGGCTCGCAACGTGCATGATCCGGAAATCGGCTTCATCACCGTGACCCGCGTCGAGGTCACCCCGGATCTCCAGCTGGCGCGCGTGTTCTACACGACGATCGGCACCGACGCCGACCGCCGGGGGACCGTGCGCGCGCTGCGGCGGGCGACCCCGTTCCTGCGGCGGGCGGTGGGCCAGCGCCTGGGCCTGCGGCGCGTGCCGGCGCTGGAGTTCCGGTTCGACAAGTCCGTCGAGCACCAGGACCGCGTCGAGCGCCTGCTCCGCGAGATCCACGAGCAGGAGCAGCAGCAGGAACTGCAGCGCGAGGGCGAACAGCGGCAACCGAATGAAGATGGCGACCGAGAACAGGACTGAGCACGAACGCCAGGCGGCCCGGATTGCCGCCGAGCTGCGCGCGCGCCAACGCTTCCTCGTCACCTCGCACCTCAAGCCGGACGGCGACTCGATCGGCTCGCAGATGGCGCTGGCGGGGGCGCTGCGCGCCCTCGGCAAGGACGTGCGCGTCGTCAATCACGACCAGGCGGCGCCGCCGCTGCTGTCCTTCCCCTGGGTGGATCAGATCGAGATCACCGACCGGGTCGAGGGCGACTGCGACGCGGTTGTGGTGATGGAGTGCGGCGACCTGGCGCGGACCGGCGTGCAGGGGCTCGAGCGGCACTTCATCATCAACATCGACCACCACCCCGGCAACGCGATGTTCGGGGCGATCAACTGGTTCGACGCATCGGCGGCCGCGTGCGGCGAGATGGTCTTCGACCTGGTCGGCGCGCTCGGCGTGCCGATGACGCCGGAGATCGCCACCCACATCTACGTGGCGATCCTCACCGACACGGGGTCGTTCCACTACTCGAGCATCTCGCCGCGCACCTTCGACATCTGCCGGCAGACCCTCGAGGCGGGCGTCGACCCGGTGTCGGTCGCGCGGAACGTGTTCGACAGCAACAACATCGGCCGGCTGCGGCTGTTCGGCGCCGTCCTCGGCTCGGTGGAACTGGAGGACTCGGGGCGCCTCGCCACCATTTACCTCGACCGGGCCATGGCCCGCGCCGCCGGTGGCACGTACGACGACACCGAGGGGCTCATCAACCTCCCCCTCACCGTCAAGGAGATCCAGGCGGTCGCCTTCTTCAAGGAGGTCGACCACGCGCAGTACCGCGTGAGCCTCCGATCGAAGGGGCGGATCGACGTGGGCGAGGTGGCAAAGCGGTTCGGCGGCGGCGGGCACAAGAACGCCAGCGGCTGCACGGTCGATGGCAGCCTCCCCGAGGTCCGCGCACAGGTGATCCCCCTGGTCGTCGAGGCCATCGATCGGAACGGCGCCCCGGGCGAGGGCGGTGGCGACGCCGGGCGGTCCGCCTGACCGTGGACGGCGTCCTCGTCGTCGACAAGCCCGAAGGGCCCACCTCGCACGACGTCGTGGCGGTCGCCAGGCGCACGCTACGCGTCCGGCAGGTCGGCCACGCCGGCACGCTCGACCCGATGGCCACCGGCGTGCTGGTGCTGATGGTCGGCTCGGCCACCCGCCTGGCGCGCTTCTTCTCGGACGAACCGAAGGCGTACGACGCGACCGTCCTCCTGGGGCTCGAGACCGACTCGGGCGACCGCACGGGCAGCGTGGTCGCCCGCATCCCCGAGGGGACGCCGTGGCCCGAGCTCGCCGCCGTGAGCGAAGCGCTGGGGCGGTTGCGCGGCACGCTCGAGCAAGTGCCCCCCGCGCTGTCGGCGAAGTGGGTCGGCGGCGCCCGGGCCTACACCCTCGCGCGGGCGGGCGCCGAGGTGCCCGTCCGGGCGGCCTCGGTCACCCTCCACGAGGCGGGGATCGACGCCTACGAACCGCCGCGCCTGCGGGTGGCCATCCGCTGCTCGGCCGGCTTCTATGTGCGCGCGCTGGCCCGCGACCTGGGCCGCCTGCTCGGGTGCGGCGCCTGCCTCGAGGCCCTGCGCCGGACCGCGAGCGCCGATTTCACCCTCGCCGACGCGATCGCACTCGACGTGCTCGCGACCGACGCGGAGACCGCCGCCTCGCGGGTGGTGCCGATGGACCGCCTCCTCCCGTGGCTGCCCGCGGTTCGGCTGACCGGCGCCGGGGAGCGCAAGGCGCGGCACGGCAACGACCTGTCGGCGGCCGACCTGGCCGGGCCGCCGCCACCGGGGCCAGCCGCCGGGATCGTCCGGCTGCTGGCCCCGGATGGACGGTTGCTGGGACTCGCCCGGCCGGCGAGCCCCCCTGCGGCTTTGCATCCCGCGGTAGTCCTGCAGTACACTTGAGGGTCTGTTCGGGAGAATCGTCCAATTGATACGGCGGCCTGGCGCGCGACGCGCGGCTGGGCCGTGCGTGGAGGTGCGGAGCCGTGGCACTGACGAAGGATCGCAAGACCGACATCATCGACACCTACAAGACGCACGAAGGGGACACCGGGTCGCCCGAAGTCCAGGTGGCCATCCTCAGCGAGCGCATCAGCTACCTGACCGAGCACTTCAAGGTGCACGGAAAGGACCACCACTCCCGCCGCGGCCTCCTGCAGCTGGTCGGCCAGCGCCGGCGGCTGCTGGACTACTTGAAGCGGAAGGACACCGACCGGTACTCCGGCCTGATCCGCCGCCTCGGCATCCGGAAGTAACACCGTTTTCCGCAGTGCCGACCGACCGCTCGACCCTCCGAACGGAAAATCGATCGGGACGAACCTTCGCGCACCCCGGTGAAATTCGTCCCGATCGGATTCTTCCCGTTCCCACCGGGATCGCTTTCGCCAGCCCGGGCTCACCCGGGGCAACCGTGACGTTTCAGCGAGGCAACGACGATGCACAAGCGTGAACTCCCCGTCGGGCGCGGGGTCCTCTCCTTCGAGACGGGGAAGCTGGCCAAACAGGCCAACGGCTCCGTCGTGGTCCGGTTCGGCGACTCGGTCGTCCTGGTCACGGCGTGCTACAACAGCGCCGAGCGCAAGGGGATCGACTTCCTGCCGCTGACGGTGGACTTCCGGGAATACACCTACGCGTCGGGCCGGATCCCGGGCGGGTTCTTCAAGCGCGAGGGTAAGCCGAGCGAGCGCGAGGTCCTGACCAGCCGGATGATTGACCGCCCGATGCGCCCCCTCTTCCCCGGCGGGTGGCACCACGAGACGCAGATCGTCGCCCTGGTCCTGTCGGCCGACGCCGAGAACGATCCCGACGTGCTCGCCATCAACGGTGCGTCCGCCGCGGTCGCGTTATCCGAGATCCCGTTCCGGCGGACGATCGCCGCTGTCCGGGTGGCGCTGGTGGACGAGGAGTACCTGATCAACCCGACTTACGCCGAACGCTCGCGCGCCCGCCTCGACATCGTCGTGGCCGGCAGCCGCGAGGGGCTGGTGATGGTCGAGGCCGGCGCCCGCGGGGTGACCGAGGCGCACGTGGTCCGGGCGCTGGAGGTCGCGCACGAGGCAATCCGCCAGGTCGTGGACACGATCGACCGGATGGCCCAGGAGGCCGGGAGGCCGAAGCTCGACGTGCCGCAGAAGGAGATCAACCGCGACTTCTACCGCGATGTCGAGGAGAAGGTCTGGCTCCCGCTCGGCGAGGCGATGCGCATCCAGGACAAGGCCGAGAACTACGAGGCGGTCGAGCAGATCCTCGAGGACCTGGTCGGCTCGCTCCCCGAGGAGGAGGTCGAGCGGCGCCTCGAGGCGAAGGCGATCTTCAAGGAGCTCAAGGAGAAGGTCCTCCGCGACGCCGTGCTTCAGAAGGGGCTGCGGCTCGACGGCCGGAAGTTCGACGAGGTGCGCCGCATCTGGATCGAAGTCGGCGTCCTGCCCCGCGTCCACGGGTCGGCTGTCTTCACCCGCGGCGAGACGCAGGCGCTCGTGACCGCCACGCTGGGCACCGCCGAGGACCAGCAGAAGGTCGAGATGGTGAGCGGGGAGCACTACAAGCGCTTCATGCTCCACTACAACTTCCCGCCGTTCTCGGTCGGCGAGGTCGCGTTCCTGCGCGGCCCGGGCCGGCGCGAGGTCGGACACGGCGCCCTCGCCGAGCGCTCCCTCGTCCCGATGCTCCCGAGCGAGGAGAAGTTCCCGTACACGGTCCGCGTGGTGTCGGACATCCTCGAATCGAACGGGTCATCGTCGATGGCGAGCGTGTGCGGCGGCTCGCTGGCGATGATGGATGCCGGCGTCCCGCTCGCCTCGCCCGTGGCCGGCGTGGCGATGGGGCTGGTGATGGACGAGGCCACCGGCAAGTACGCGGTGCTCACCGACATCGCCGGCGCCGAGGACCACTACGGCGACATGGACTTCAAGGTGGCCGGCACCGCCGAGGGGATCACCGCGCTGCAGATGGACATCAAGGTGCCTGGGGTGACGTCGGCCGTCATGACCGAGGCACTCGATCAGGCGCTCCGGGGACGGCTGCACATCCTTGGCATCATGGAGCAGACGCTGCAGGCGCCGCGCACGAACATCTCGATGTTCGCGCCGCGGATCGTCACCATCCAGATCCCGGTGGACAAGATCCGCGACGTCATCGGGCCGGGCGGCAAGGTGATCCGCAGCATCATCGAGCGCACCGGCGTGAAGATCGACGTCGAGGACGACGGGCGCGTCAACGTCGCGTCGGCCGATGGCGAGTCGGCGCAGCGCGCAATCGCCATCATCCAGGAACTGACGGCGACGCCCGAGCTGAACAAGTCGTACCTCGGAACGGTGCAGCGCATCACCGACTTCGGCGCCTTCGTGGAGATCATGCCGGGCGTCGACGGCCTGCTGCATGTCTCGGAGATCGCCAAGCACCGCGTCAAGGACGTGCGCGACGAGCTGAAGGAGGGCGAGCAGTTGATGGTGAAGGTCATCAACATCGACCCGACCGGCAAGGTCCGGCTCAGCCGCAAGGCGCTCCTCGAGGACGCCGAACCCGGCGCCGAGGGGCAGCCTTCTGCGCCCGCGGCGGACGGACCGGGCTACGAGGGCCGCGCCCCCGGCCACCCGGGCGGCGGGCCCCGCCCCGAGCGGAGCGAGCACGGCGACCGGGGGCCGCGCGGACCCCGCCGCCGGCACTGACAGGCCGCCCTTGGGGTCAGATCGTGAATTCACGACTTTTTTGCGGTCTGACCCCACAGTCGCCCCCTCCCGGCACCGATACAGAAGGGAGAAAGGGTTGGGTATGCACGGACGCCGGTGGACGATCGCCGCGCTCGCGGTTCTCGCGGCTCTCGCGGGGCTGACGGGCTGGCGCGTGGCGGCCGCGAAAACCGCCTCCGTCCCGGCTCTCGGCCAGGACACGCCGGCCCCCATCCGCGTGCACGCGAGGAGGTACTGGTACTCGCCGTCGCGCATCGAGGTCCAGGAGGGCGACCTGGTCACCATCCGCTTCGAGGCCGACGACACCCCGCACAGCTTCACGATCGACGACGACGCCTACCGGATCGCGAAACGGGCGGCGCCGGGCCAGCCCGTCGTGTTCGAGTTCCGGGCGGAGAAGGTCGGCAGCTTCCCCTACTACTGCAACCTGACCGCCGACGCCGGCTGCCGGAAGATGCGCGGCGAGCTGGTCGTCCGACGGAGACGTCAGTAGCGCGGGCGTCCCTGCCCGCGGGGACAAGGGTCTTGAACGAGGACAGGGCCGCTCGCTACCACAAGTACAGGCGGCGAGCCGCGGTGGGGGGCGTGGCGTGGGGCGCCGGGCTCCTGGTCGCCCTCGCCCTGACGCCGGGCTCGGTCCGGCTTCGCGAGGCCGCGCACTGGGCGGCGGCGTCACTCTCCCTTCCTGCCTGGGCGATTCCCTCCGCAACGGTGGCCGTCTACGTCGCCCTGCTCGGCATCCTCCACGAGACCGGCGCGCTCGTGGTCGCGGCCCACGGCTGGATCCTCGACCGCCGCTACGATCTGGCCGTCGACCGCCCGGGCGGCTGGCTGGTTGACCAGCTGAAGGGGTTGGCCATGGGGGCGGCGCTGGGCGTGCCGGCCTTCTGCGTCCTGTACCTCGCCATCGGCCGGTGGCCCTCAGGCTGGTGGCTGCCGGCGGGGATCGCCTTCGCGCTGATCGCGACCGTGATGGCGCGCCTGGCTCCGGTCGTCCTGCTGCCGATCTTCTTCCGGTTCCGGCCGCTCGATCGCGCGGAACTGCGGGAGCGGCTCCTCGGCCTCTGTCGCGCGGCCGGCGTCCCGGCCATCGACGCCTGCGTGTGGCAACTGAGCGACCGCACGCGCCGGGCGAACGCTGCGCTCACGGGCCTGGGGCGCACCCGTCGGATCCTGGTCTCCGACACGTTGCTGGCCCGGGCGCGGGACGAAGAGATCGAAGCGGTGCTGGCGCACGAGGTCGCGCACCACGTGCGCAAGGACCTCTGGAAGGGACTCGCGCTCGAGAGCGCCGTCGTGCTGGGTGGGTTCGCCCTGGCGGCCGCCGTCCTCGAGCGAGCCTGGCGACCTCTCGCGTGGACGGGGGTCGATGACGTCGCGGGGCTGCCGGTGCTGCTGGTGGTGGCGGGCGTCCTGTCGGTCCTGCTGCTGCCGCTCGTCAACGCCTGCTCGCGGCACCTGGAACGGATGGCGGACCGCTTCGCCATCCGGCTGACCGGGAACCCCGAGGCGTTCGCCTCGGCGATGCAGAGGCTTGCGGTGCTCAACCTCGCCGAGGTGGAGCCGTCGCGGCTCGCCCTCTGGCTGTTCCACAGCCACCCTCCGGTGGCCTCGCGCATCGCCGCCGCGCGGGAGGCGCGGGCAGGGACGCCCGCGCCCACCGAGCCCTAGGGCCGGCCCTACTGGCGGGCCGCGACGCGGACGCCGCCGTTGGTGGTTTCGACCTCGACCAGCGGGCCACCGCCATTCAGCTTCCCCTCCACTCGGCGGCGAGTGGATTCACCGCCCTCGAGCGTCAGGCCGGTCACCGAGATCCCGCCGTTCACGCAGCTCGCCCTCACGGTGGCCTTGGCCGTCGCCGGCAGGTGCACCGACACGCCGCCGTTGGTCGTCTCCGCACGGACGCCGCCCTCGGTGACGGCGGCCATATCCAGGTCGACGCCGCCGTTGGTCGTCGAGGCTTCGACGCGGCCCGCGAGATCGATCCCCTTCACGCCGCCGTTGGTCGTCTCGGCCCGGACGGTGCCTGCGACACCCGTGACGTGAATCTGCCCGTTGGTGTTGTTCAGCCGCAGCGAGGCCCCCTTGGGCACCACCAGCTCGTACTGCACCTCGGCGTGCGACCCGGTCAGCCGCGGGGCGGTCGTCTCGAGGCGGACGTGGTCGGCGCTGACGTCCTCGCGAATCTCGATCTGCTTCAGGTATTCCTGGGCTTGCTGGTCGGTGGCCGCCCTCGCGACCACCTGGGCCTTCACCTCGACCTGGGTGCCCTCGCCGCCCCGGATCGTGATGCGGCCGTTGCCGTTGACCACCTCGACCGTGCCCGTCGGCGACAGGGCGTAGCTGCGGGACCACTGCTGCTCCGCGCGCGCCTTGGCATTCAGGCTCGAGACGATGACGTCGCATCCGGCCAGGGCAACGGCGGAGCCGACGACGATGAGGGAGAAGAGAACGCGTGGCGCGGTCGGCCGCTTGGCGTACATGGATCCTGCCTCCTGCCTGAGATATACGGGCGGGAGGCGGAACAGGTTCAGCGGTGACGAAACCCGGAATACGTAGAAATGGCGAAAGGAGCGGCTAGTTGAGGCGGACCGAGATCAACTTCGAGACCCCCGGCTCCTCCATCGTCACGCCGTACAGCCGGTCGGCGATCTCCATCGTCTTCCGGCTGTGGGTGATGATGATGAACTGGGTCTGCTCCTGCATCTGCTTCAGCAGCTCGACGAACCGGCCGATGTTGGCGTCGTCGAGCGGTGCGTCGATCTCGTCGAGCACGCAGAACGGGCTTGGCTTGTAGCGGAAGATCGCGAACATCAGGGCGATGGCGGTCAGCGCCTTCTCGCCGCCCGACAGCAACTGCACGTTCTGGAGGCGCTTGCCCGGGGGCTGGGCCACGATCTCGATGCCGCTCTCGAGCACGTCGGCGTCGTTGACCAGCGCCAGGCCGGCCCGGCCGCCGCCGAACAGCGTCGCGAACGTGCCCTGGAAGTTCTCGTTGATGACGACGAACGCCTCCCGGAAGCGTTCCTTGCTGGTCTCGTCGATCCGGCGGATCGCCTCGCCGGTCGCGGCGATCGAGTCGCGGAGGTCCTGCCGCTGGGTGGTGAGGAAGGAGTGGCGGCCCTCCAGCTCGTCGAACTGGTCGATGGCCATCATGTTGACTGGCCCGAGCCGCTCGATGCGCTCCTTGAGCGCCGCGATGGCGTCTTCGGGGGTCTCGGGCTCGGCGCGGCGGACGGCCGCCGCCGGCTCGGGCGCCTGGCCCTCGACTGCCGGCCACTCCCCTTCCGCTCCGGAAGCCTCGTCCTCGGCCTCCTCGGCGTCGACCGCCTCGGCTGCGGCGGGCGGGGCTACCGGTCCCTCGCGCTCGGCCCGCTCCACCTCGACCACCACGTCGGCGAGCGTCGCCTGCACCGACTCGAGGCAGGTGGCCGCCAGGTGGGCCAGGTCGCCCTCGGCCGTGACGCGGGCGACGTCCAGCTCCGAGAGGGCGGCACGCAGCTCGTCGAGCGCCGTCCTCGCGCTGCGGATCTCGACTTCCTGCTGATCGGCCACAGTGTGCCGCTCGGCCAGCGCCTCGTCGGCGCGCCGCACGGCCCCCCGCATCCGCTCGAGCTCCGCCCCGTCCTCGTCCAGGCGGCGGTGCCCTTCTTCGATGGCCTGGCGCAGCTCCGCCTGCCGCGCTTCGTTCTGGCCCGCTTCGTCGCGGCGGGCGGCCTCGCGGAAGGCCAGCTCGGCGAGCGACTCCTCGAGGCGGGCCATCTCGGTCACCAGGGCGGCCGCCCGCTCGACCAGCGTGGCGTGCAGGGCCCTGGCGTCCGCCACCCGGCCCGCCACCGACTCGGCGGCGCCGCGGGCGCCCGCCAACTCGCGCTGCCCGGTCGCGAGCAGGAGGTCTGCGGCAGACCGATCGGCCTGGCGGCGTTCGATCTCGAGGGCCGCTTCGCGCTCGCGCGCCTCGAGCGTGCGCCGCTGCTCTTCGGCCCGCGCCAGCTCCGTGCGGAGCAGGTCGGCGCGGCGCGACAGCCGGTCGGCGTTCTCCGCCACCTTGGTCGCCTGCGCCTCGAGCCCGACGATGACCTTCTCCTGGGCGTGCCCCTCGGCCTCCAACGCGGTGATGGACGTCGTCAGGGCGGCGATGGCGGCCTCGGCCGCTTCGGTCCGCTCACCGAGTGTCTCGACCTGGGCTCGCACCTGGCCTGCCCGGCCGCGCAGCTCCTTGATCTCCCGCTTGGTCGAGAGGATGCCGCGGGCCTCCTCGCGGGCACCGCCGTACACGAGGTGCGGGCCCGTGAACACGTCGCCCTCGCGGGTGACGATCGGATCGTTCGTTCGGGCGGCCGCGGCGGACGCCTCGGAGAAAGAGGGCGCCAGCCAGGCGCTCCCGATGGCGCGGGCGATGGCGGCGCGGGAGCCGCCGGTGATGCGGATGACCGAGGTCAGCGCAAGGAGCCCCTCCGCCGGTGGCGGGAGCGCCTGCTCATCGAGCGCTCCGTCGGCTCCGGCCAGAACGAGGAAACCGCAGCGCCCGGCCCGGTGTTCGCGCACCGCCGCGAGGCCCCGCTCGGCGTCGGCGAGCTCGTCCACCAGAACGTGCTGCAACCGGTCGCCCAGGAGGCCTTCGACGGCGCGCTCGTAGCCCCGCTCGACCTCCAGGCGATCGGCGAGCGACCCGCGGTGGGCGATCGAGACGCTGCCCGACAGCACCAGGCGCGCCGCCTCGCCATACTGCGCCCGGGCCGCTTCCAGCTCTTCGAGCGAGGTGAGCCGGGCCTCGACGCTCGCCAGCTCCTGCTCGCGGCTCCGCGTCTCGCGACGCTCGCGGTCGAGGCCGTCGCGGGCTGCAGCCAGCTCGTCGCGCCGGGCCTCGGCCTCGCCCCGGAGCCGCTCGATTGCGGTTTCGGCCTCCGCCAGCCGGGCGCGCACCGAGGCGCGCTCCTCGCCCAGGCGCGCCTCCTCGGTCTGCACGTCCGCCTGCTCCGCCTCGAGGCGGGCGAGCTCGTCGCCCACCCGGTCGCGCGACGAGCGGGCGTTTTCGACCGCGTGCTGGAGGGAGGCGATGGCGGACTGCACCAGGAAGAGAGCCTGCCGCCGTTCGTCGATCTCCGACTCGAGCGCGTGCGCGACCCGCGCCGCCTCGGTGTGCTCCGAGTTGGCGCGCGCGAGAACGTCCTCGGCCTGGTCGCGCTCGGCGGCCGCGCGCCCGGCGGCCTCGCGGCGGTCCTCGAGGGCCTGCCGCGCCGGGTCGTGCCGGGCCACGATGGCGAGCAGCTCGTCGGCGATGTCCGCCCGCCGGGCCACCAGGTGCTCGAGCTGCTGGCGGTTCAGGCTGATCTGGTTCTCGTGCCGGTCGATCTCCAGCTCGCAGAGGTGGGCCGCCTCGCGCTGGCCGGACGCCTCCGCCTCGGCGCGCGCCAGCTCGAGACGGGTCCGCGACAGGGCCTCCTCGGCCCCCGCCAGCCGGGCCGCCCCGGCGGCCTCTTCCGCCCGGCGGGCCGCGAGGCGGCCACGGGCGGCCTCGATGGCTTCTGCCAGGACGCGGTAGCGCCGGGCGAAGAGCATCTTCTCCCATCGCCGCAGCTCCTCGCGGAGCCGGCGGTACCGACGGGCCTTCGCCGCCTGGCGCTTGAGCGCGGTGCGCTGCTTCTCGACCTCGAAGATGATGTCGTCGATGCGCGTGAGGTTTTGCTGCGAGGCTTCGAGCTTCAGCTCGGCCGCGCGCCGCCGCGCCTTGTACTTGGTGACGCCCGCGGCCTCCTCGATTAGCTGCCGGCGGTCCGTGGGGCGCGAGCTCAGGATCTGCCCGATCTTCCCTTGCTCGATGATGGCGTAGGCCTTGGCGCCGAGGCCCGTGTCCATCAGGAGCTCGTGCACGTCCTTGAGCCGGCACTGCTCGCCGTTGATCAGGTACTCGCTGTCGCCCGACCGGTACAGCCGCCTCGTGACCTCGACGTTCCGGGCGATCGCCTCGCGATCCTGTTCCTCGTCGGTCAGCAGCCGGCTGGCGGTCGTGACCTCCGAGAACATCAGCCGCACTTCAGCGGCCGCCGTGGGCTTGCGTGCCTCGCTGCCGTTGAAGATCACGTCCATCATCTGGTCGCCGCGCAGGCTCTTCGCGCTCTGCTCGCCCAGCACCCAGACGATCGCGTCGGCGACGTTGCTCTTGCCGCAGCCGTTCGGGCCGACGATGGCCGTGACGCCGCGGTCGAACGACAGTTCCGACCGGTCCGAAAACGACTTGAACCCGGCAATCTGCAGCTTCTGGAGACGCATCAGGACCCCTGACCCGGTGGGGCAACCGGGCCGCGGTTCAGTCTAGCAACGACGAGGTATTGTGGCAAGCGCCCGAAAGGGCACTAGGCATTGGGGAAGGGGCTACTCCCCGCCACTTCGGGAGGAACGCGCCTGGCGCAACTCGGCCAATTGCGCGGCCTCGGAGAACAGCCGGAGCGCGAACCGGGCCTGGGGGTCGCTGGCCACCAGGTTCCGACGCGCCTCGGAGACCCCGAAGAGCGCCAGGTCGATGTCGTAGTGGATCATGGCGCGGAGAAACGCCGCGTCCTTGGCCAGCGCCTCCTCGTCCACCTTGATCTTCTGCTCGCGGATGAACTGCGTGAAAGCCTGCAACATCGTGTCGTCCACGACGAACCCCTTGGACACCCGCTGCTGGCCGGGGCTCGGGGCGATGCGGGTGTCCCCTTCGGCGGCGAAGCGCTCGGCGAAGGTGGCGGAGAGCTGGCGGTTGTAGATCAACCGCCCGAACGCCGAGGGGTCGAACCCTTCGGTCGGCCCGTCGAGCCGGCGATCGGGCTCGATGCCTCCGCCGCTGTAGACCTTGCGGCCGCCCGAGGTGTAGCGCAGCTCGGACGGCTTGTGCTGCCGGTTCGGGTCCTGCTGTTTCAGCGTGTAGCTCAGGTACTCGTCGAAGGTGCCGTCCCACGGGCGCTGGATCATCCGCTTGCTGGGCGTGTAGTAGCGGGCGGTCGTCAGCGCGAGGCCGGCCTGCTCGGAGATGGTGTACACGGACTGCACCAGGGCCTTGCCGAACGTGGTTTCGCCCACGATCAGGGCCCGGTCGTGGTCCTGCAGGGCGCCGCTCACGATCTCGGAGGCGCTCGCACTGGTGCGATTCACCAGCACGACGAGCGGCATCGAGGTGTACTCGCCCGCCTCGGTCGCCACGTAGTCCTTGTCGGAGTTCTGGACGCGGCCCCTCGTGGACACGATCAGCGAGCCGCGCGGCAGGAAGTTGTTCGACACCCGGATCGCCTGATCGAGCGGCCCGCCGGGGTTGCCGCGCAAGTCGAGGAGCAGTCGCTTCATGCCGCGGCCGGAGAGGTCCTTCAGCGCCGCGTCGAGATCGCGGTCGGTGTTCTCGGCGAAGTCCTGCAGGCGGACGTATCCCGTTTCCTCGTCGGCCATGAAGTAGGCGGGGATGGTCGGGATGTTGATCTCGTCGCGCGGAACCTCGACCTCGATCAACTGGTCGTAGCCCGGGCGCTTGAGGGAGATCTGGACGGTGGTCCCCTTGGGTCCCCTGAGCCGCTTGACCGCGTCGTCGCTGCTCCAGCCCTTCGCGTCCTCGCCCTCGATGCGGGCGATGATGTCGCCGCGGCGGATGCCCTTGCGGTACGCGGGCGATCCCTCGAAGAGCGAGACGACGGTGATGTCGCCGTTGACGGGGACGATCGTGATGCCCAGGCCGTAGTACCGCCCCTCCTGCCGCTCGCGCATGCGCCGGTAGAGGTCGGGGTCCATGAAGCTCGAATGGGGGTCGAGCGTCTGCAGCATCCCGTCGACGGCGCTGTAGACCAGGCGCGCGGAGTCCACCTTGTCGATGTAGTTGGCTTCGACGGCGTCGAGCGCCTCGCTGAACGTGCACGGTAGTCCTGCTGCCGCGTGTCGGTCGCCATCGCGCTGCGGCCGAGGAGGCCGCCCGCCAGAGCGGACGCGACAACGGCGAACGCGGCAACCGAGAAGACGCCGTACCGGTGGGCCATGGTTTCGATGCTAGCAGATAACCCACGGAGCGGCAACGAGTTCGGGCCGCGTGTCGGCGCCCCGGGGCCGAGAGGCGCCGGCCTTGACCCTCTCGTGAAGCGGCTCCTATAATGGCACTTGGTTTCCGGCCCACGCCCGCCTGAGGCGCGCCTGTCCGAGGCAGTCGACGGTCGCTGCCCGTCCGCGGGGCTTTCAGCAGCACATCGGCAGGATTGGCGGCGCCGCGGCACCCCGCCGGGCAGGCCTGACGTGCGGCGGTCAGGACGGGAGCAAGGAGAGAGCCAGCATGTTCGGGTCTATCGGGATGCCGGAACTGATCGTCATCTTCGTGATCGCGTTGATCATCTTCGGGCCGCGGAAGCTGCCCGAGTTGGGCAAGTCGCTCGGGCGGAGCATCTCCGAGTTCAAGCGGGCGTCCAACGAACTCCGCAACACCCTGGAGGAAGAGATCCGGGTGGACGACCAGCGCCAGAAGAGCGCCGCGGCCGCTGCTCCCGCCCCCTCCACGGCGACGCCGGCCAGCCCTGCGGTGCCAGCCGACCCCGTCGCGACGGCCGACCCCATCGTGCCGGCTGACCCCGTCGCCACGGCCGACCCCGTCGTGCCGGCCGACCCCGTCGCCACGGCCGACCCCGTCGTGCCGGCCGACCCCGTCGCCACGGCCGACCCCGTCGTGCCGGCCGACCCCGTCGTGCCGGCCGACCCCGATTCCGACACCGTGCAACGCGGCTGATGGCGCTCGTACCCTTTCGCCGCCGTGACCGCGCGGCCCTCGCTCCGGCCGACGAGCCCGACCCCTGGGGCAGCGTCGCGGAGGAAGAGGGCGGCGATGCCCGGATGACGTTCCTCGAGCACCTCGACGAGCTGCGCCGGCGCATCATCATCGCGGCGGCGGCCATCGGCATCGGGTGCGCGATCGCGTTCGCCTTCGTCGCGCAGATCTACACGTTCATCATGCACCCCCTGGGCCTGCTCCTGCCCAAGGGCAGCAACTTCATCTACACCGAGCCGACCGAGGCGTTCGTCCTCTACCTCAAGATGTCGCTGCTCGCGGGCCTGCTCATCGCGATGCCCGTCGTGCTGCTGCAGGTCTGGCTGTTCGTGGCGCCCGGGTTGTACGCCCGCGAGAAGCGGCTCGCGATCCCCTTCATCGTCCTCGCCACCGTGGGGTTCACCGGGGGCGCTGCCTTCTCGCATTACGTGGCGTTCCCCTGGATGTGGCGCTTCCTCGGGAGCTTCGCCAACCAGGACCTGGTCTTCGCCCCGAAGATCCAGCCGGTCTTCTCGCTCTACATGAAGATGGCGCTTGGGATGGGCGCCGTGTTCCAGATGCCGGCGGTGGTGTATTTCCTGGCCCGCCTCGGCATCGTCACCGCCGGCTTCCTGGTGCGGCAGTTCAAGTACGCCGTGCTGATCATCTTCATCGTCGCGGCGGTCATCACGCCGAGCGGCGACCCGGTGACGCAGTTGATTCTCGCCGGCCCGATGACGGGCCTCTACATCATCAGCATCTTCATCGCCTGGCTCTTCGGGCGGAAGCGCGACGCGGACGAGACGGCGTAGGCGCTTTCGGGTAAGCTAACCGCCGTGGTGATCAAGCGCTCCTCGGCGCCGCAGGTGGCGGCCCTCCTGCAGGACCTCGGGCACGGGGACGCGACGGCCCGCCAGGCGGCGGCCGCGCGCCTGGCCGTGATCGGCACGCGCGCCGTTGACGGCATCCTCGGGGTGCTGGGCGCCGCGGGGGATCCGCAGGTCCGGGCGGCCGCGCTCGCGGCGCTGGAGGGCAGCGGCGACGCGAGGGCGATCGAGCCGGCCTTCGCCGCGCTCGGGGACGCGGACCCCGACGTCGCGGCGGCCGCGGTCGGCGTCCTGCGGGCGTTCCTCGAGTCGGATCGCGGGACGGGCGTCCTCGACCGCCTGGCGCAGCATGCGCTCGATCCCGCCCTTGCCGTGAGGGCGAGGCTCGCGGCCATCGAGGCGCTGCGCGGGGTACCGGCCGGTGTCACGGCGCCGTTGTGGGCCCGGCTTGGAAAGGACGCGGATCCGATGGTGCGGGCGGCGGCGGGCGAGAGCGCGGTTGAAGGACTCGAACCCGCGCCCGACACCGGTCCGGCCGCCGCGCTCGCGGCGGCGTCGACCGGCGAGCTGCCCGACCCCGATCTGCTGCGCCGCTGGCTCGCGACGGCCGGGGCCGACACCCCGCTCCCCGTGCTGCACCGGCTGATCGAGCTGCTGCGAGACCGCGAGGCGGCGGCGGGTGAATCGGCTCGGGTGGCGTGGATGACGGCCCGCGCGGCAGCCCACCTGGCCATCGCCACCCACGGCAGCACCGTTGCGCTGTACGACCTGCGCGAGACGTTCGAACGGGGCGAGACGGTTCCGGACGAGATGCTCGCAGCAGTCCGCCGCCTCGGCGACCGGAGCTGCCTCGAACCGCTGGCGTCCGCCTACGCGAAGAGCGCCGGCGGCGGCACGCCCGGCTTGCGGGAGGGGCTGCTGGGGGCCTTCCACGAGATTGCGACCCGCGAGCGCCTCACCCCCCGCCACGCCGAGGCGCGCCGCATCCGCGCGCGCTGGCCCGCCGAGTCCGCCGCGCTGCTGTCACTGCCCCGCCGATAGCGCGCCCACGACGAACGTCGACCGCGAGGTCAGTACGCCTTGGCGAAGTAGGCCCGGGCGATGCCCGGCTTCCCGCACTTGACGCACTCGCCGCCCGCCGTGTCCTCCAACGGCAGGTTGCGGATCGTCGCCTGCGTCTCGGCCTTGATCGACGCCTCGCACTCCGCCGACCCGCACCATGGGGCGATCACGAAGCCGGGCCGCCCCTCCAGCACCTGCGTCAGCTCGTCGTACGACGACACCTCGGTGGTGTGCTCGGCGCGGAAGCGGACCGCGCGCTCGAACAGGCTCTGCTGGATTGCCGCCAGCAGGTCCACCATGCGCGCGGCCAGTCCCTCGCGCGGCGCCGCGAGCTTCTCGCGCGTGTCGCGTCGCGCGAGCATGACCTGCCCCTTCTCGATGTCCTTGGGCCCGATCTCCAGCCGCACCGGAACGCCGCGCATCTCCCACTCCGAGAACTTCCACCCGGGCGTGTACGCGTCGCGGTCGTCCAGGAAGACGCGGACGTCGCGCCCGCGCAGTTCCTCGGCGATCTGCCGCGCCTGGGGCAGCACCGTCTCGCGCCAGTTGCCGCGCGGGATCGGCACGATGACCACCTGGTAGGGCGCGATGCGCGGCGGGAAGATCAGGCCGCTGTCGTCGCCGTGCGTCATGACCACACCGCCGATGAGGCGCGTCGTCATGCCCCACGACGTCCCCCAGATGTGCTGCAGCGACTTGTCGCGCGCCTGGAACTGGATGTCGAAGGCGCGCGCGAAATTCTGCCCGAGGTTGTGCGACGTCCCGGCCTGCAGGGCGCGGCCGTCGCCCATCAGCGCCTCGATCGAGTAGGTGCGATCCGCGCCGGCGAACTTCTCGCTCTCGCTCTTGCGCCCCTCGAGGACCGGCATCGCCAGCTCGGTCTCGCAGAACTCCTTGTAGAGGCGCAGGATGGTCAGCGTCTCGGTCTCCGCCTCCTCGGCGGTCTCGTGCGCGGTGTGCCCCTCCTGCCACAGGAACTCGGTCGTCCGCAGGAACAGCCGCGTCACCTTCTCCCACCGCACGATGTTCGCCCACTGGTTGATGAGCACCGGCAGGTCGCGCCACGACTGGATCCACTTCGCGTACATCGTGCCGATGATCGCCTCCGAGGTCGGCCGGATCGCGAGCGGCTCCTCGAGGTCCTCGCCGCCGCCCCTCGTCACCCAGGCCACCTGGGGCGCGAACCCTTCGACGTGGTCCGCCTCCTTGGTCAGCAGGCCCTGCGGGATCAGCAGCGGGAAATACGCGTTCACGTGGCCCGTCGCCTTGATCCGGCGGTCGAGCCCCTGTTGGATCAGCTCCCAGATCGCGTACCCGTACGGTCGGATGACCATGCACCCCTTGACCGGCGAGTAGTCCGCCAGCTCCGCGCGGCGGACCACGTCGGTGTACCAGCGCGAGAAGTCCTCGGATCGCGGGGTGATCTCCGTCACGAACGCTTCGCTGCCCTCGCCGCTCTTCGCCATGGTCTCGGACCTCGATGGGATGCGGTCCCGCGATGCAGGACCAGACCCTCCAGTGTAAGCTATTCCCACGCAAAGTCGCGCCGGCCTCCGTGCCGGCCAGGAGCGCTCACGTCAAGGACAGGCGAGGACGCCTGTCCGGCTCGCCGGCAGCGACGCCGGTCCTACGGGAGTGGTGTGACGCAAGACAACGCGCCCGTCACCATCGAGGTGCGGAGCGCGACCCGGATCTACCCGGTACTCGTCGGCACCGGCCTGGCCGGCCGGCTGGGCGCGCTGCTCGAGGACCGCGGCCTGGCGGGCCCGTGGGTCATCGTCACCAGCCCGCCAGTGTGGCGGCTGCACGGGGCGGCGGTGGCGGCGACGCTCCGCGACGCGGTCGTGATCGAGGTCCCTGACGGCGAACGCCACAAGACGCTTCACACAGTGCAGCGCATCTACGAGGCGCTCGTCCGCGCGCAGGTCGAACGCGGCTCCACGCTGATCGCCGTGGGCGGGGGCGTGATCGGCGACATGGCGGGCTTCGCCGCCGCGACCTTCCTGCGCGGCGTGAACCTCGTCCAGGTGCCGACGACGCTGCTCGCGCAGGTGGATGCGAGCATCGGCGGCAAGGTCGGCGTGAACCTCGCCTCGGGCAAGAACCTGGTCGGCTCGTTCTACCCGCCGCACCTGGTGGTCACCGACCCGGCATTTCTCGCGACGCTCAGCCGGCGCGAGTTCCGCGCGGGGCTCTACGAGGTCATCAAGTACGGGATGGCCTGCAGCCGGAGCCTCTTCGAGCGCCTGCAGCGCGAGCTGCCGGCCGCCAGCCCGAGTCGGGCGGCTGCGGTAGCCCCCATCGTCGCCGAGTGCTGCCGCATCAAGGCCGACATCGTCGCCGAGGACGAACGGGAGGCCGGCCGCCGCCGGGTCCTGAACTTCGGCCACACCGTCGGGCATGCCATCGAAACCCTGACCGGGTACCGGCGGTTCAACCACGGCGAGGCCGTGGGGTGGGGTATGTTGGCCGCGGGCATCCTCGCTGCGGATCGGCGCCTTCTCTCGCACGCCGACTTCGCATCGGCTCGCACGCTGATCATGCAACTTGGACCGCTGCCGCCGGTCGCCGACCTCCCGGTGTCGCGGGTGATCGAGGTGATGCGGCGGGACAAGAAGATCGCCGGCGGCCGGCTGCACTTCGTCCTGCCCCGCGGGATCGGCACGGCGGAGGTGGTCGGGGACGTCACCGGCGTGGAGTTGCGCGCCGCGCTCGAGCGCGTGGGGTTTCAGGCGGGCTGACGCACGCCGCGGTCGCGCAGCTTCGCCTGCAGCAGGCGGTAGGAAACGCCCAGGATCTCCGACGCTCTCCCGGCGTCGCCTCCCGCCTGGTCGAGCGCCCGTGCGATCGCGCGCCACTCGACCTCGCCCAGGACGCGTCGCGACACCTCGTCGAGGCTGCCCGAAAGGTCGATTGCGTCCCACGGATCCCCGGCCGCCGTCGCACCGGTCGTGGAAGTGGACGGCAGCCCGAGGTGGTGCGGCTGGATCACGCCGCCGTCGGCGAGGATGACCGCCCGCTCGACGCAGTTCTGCAGTTCGCGCACGTTCCCGGGCCAGGCGTGGGCGCGAAGCGCGTCGTCCGCCCCGGCCGAGAGGCGGATCGGCTCGCGCCCCATCTCGGCGCAGAAGCGGTGCAGGAAGTGCGTGGCGAGCAGCGGGATGTCCTCGCGGCGGTCGCGCAGGGCGGGCACCGTGATCGGGAAGACCGAGAGACGGAAGAACAGGTCCTCGCGAAAACGCCGCGCCGCCACCGCGGCCCGCAGGTCGCGGTTGGTGGCCGCCACCACCCGCACGTCCACCCGGACCGTGGCGGTGCCACCCACGCGGTCGAAGCTCCGATCCTCAACGGCGCGCAGGATCTTGGCCTGGAGCGCCGTGGAGAGATCGCCGATCTCGTCCAGGAAGACCGTGCCCCGGTGCGCCAGCTCGAACCTGCCCGGCTTGCGCGCGACCGCCCCGGTGAAGGCCCCCTTCTCGTGGCCGAACAGCTCGGTTTCGAGCAGGTGCTCGGGGATCGCGGCGCAGTTGATCGCGACAAACGGCGCGTCCCGGCGCCCACCCAGGGTGTGCAGGGCGCGCGCGAACAGCTCCTTGCCGGTGCCGCTCTCGCCGAGCAGCAGGACGGTGGCATCGACGCGGCGGCGCGCTGCAGGGCCAGCGTCGCCTGCCGCAGCGCGGGCGCATCGCCGATGATCTCGGGCATCCCCCGCCGGGACGCCGCCTCCTCCTTCAGCAGGAGGTACTCGGCCACCATGCGGCGCTGCGCGAGCGCGCGCTCGATCAGCAGCAGCAGGTGGTCGGGATCGATCGGCTTGGCCAGGAAATCGAGCGCCCCCTGCTTCATGGCCGCGACGGCGTCCTGCACGCCGCCATAGGCGGTCATCACGACCACGGGCATCTCGGGGTCGGCGTCCTTGGCGGCGCGCAGCACGCCGAAGCCGTCCCCGGCGGGGAGGCGCAGGTCCGAGAGCACCAGGGCCGGCATGGACTGCCGCAGTTGCTGCTCGGCCTCCGCCTGGTCGCGCGCCTCGACGACGACGTGGCCCCGCGACTCGAGCGTGCGCCGCAGCATGGTCCGCAGCGAATCGCGGTCCTCGACGATCAGGATGGGATAGTGGAGCGCGGCCACGGTCAGCGCAGCCAGCCCGGAGGCACCCCTTCGCGGCGCGCTTCCTCCTCGATGTCGGCGATCGCCTTCTTCAGCGCGGCGATTTCCTTCGTCAACCGGTCGATCTCCTCGAGGGCCGCGGTGCGCTGCGACCAGATCTGGGCTCGCTGCGCCGGGTCGTCGCGGGCGTAGAAGTCGTTGGTGAGCGAGTTCACCCGCGTCTGCATCGCCTCGACGAACGCCTCGCTGCGCCGCATTTGCTCGCGTGCGCTCATGATCCGCGTCTTCCAGTAGGTCTCGTCCCGCTTCTCCTCCACCTTCTCGGGCGCGGGGATCCCTTCCTGCGCCCTGGCGGCGGCGACGGGGTCGGCTGGCGCGGCCGGGTCGGCCGCCGCAGCGCCTTCACCGGGCGGCTGGGGCGGCGGGCCGATCGGGTACCGCCGCAGATCGTCGTTCGTGTAGACCTTGCCGGGGCTCTTGATCGTCTTCCGCCGATCTTCTTCCTTCTTGGCCACCTCTCCGAGAGACTGGGCGTGAGCGATCCCGGAGCACAGCACGACAGCGGCGAGGCCCCAGGCCAGCGGCGTCTTCCTCATGTTCCCCCCCGGCTGATGTCGCCGACACTCTATCGTATTCCCTATCGGCGGGAGGGGGTGGAGGGGTTAGTGCACCTCGCGCCACCAGAGGATCCGGACCCCGGCGAACCCGGGCCCCTGGTTGTAGCCCCGGGGGTCGCCGAAAAGCTGCAGCCGGTCGCCTGCGGCCACGAACAGGTGGCGGTCAGCCGCCACCGGGGGGCTGACCCGCCCGGCGCCAGCCCCGCCGAGGCGAAGCACGTCGGCGCCGTCCCGCTTCCCGTCGCCATTCCAGTCGTACGCCGTCTCGAAGCCGAAGGTCAGCCCGTAGAGGCGTCCGAGGCCGGGGTCGCAGGGGCTTCCGCCGACGAATGTGGTCGTGAAGAAGACCGTCTCGCCCGCCAGCGCCGGCATCGACGATACCTTTTCCTCCGCGCCCGCGGCGTTCGCCAGCTGCACCTCGCCGCGGACTGCGGCGCCGGTCGGCGTTTCCTCGAGCACGAGCAGGCGGCCTGGCGGCGACGTGCGCGCCCACGGAGCCAGGTCGCTTCCGGTACCCACGAAGACGAAGGTCCGGTCGAGGCCGGGGCGTGCCAGGCCTGCGGCCGAGAAGACCGGCTCGCTCGCCCGCCCTTCATAGACGAGTCGAGCCGGGCCGGCAAAGCGGGCACCGGAAGCCTGCGGGCGCACCTCGGACCGCCAGACGCGCCCATCCAGGTCTCCCAGGTAGACCCGAGCCGACCGGCCGCCGTCGGCAAGCAAGACCGCCGGGTCGGCCGCGAGCGCGTTCTTCATCCCGGCGCAGCCCGTCGCGGCGCAGGCCTCCTCGTCCTCGGCGACGCCGTCGCTGTCCACACGGCTTGCGTCGAGCAGCGCCCCGCTCCCGGCGTCGAGGAGGTAGAGCGAGGTGCCGGCCGCCACGCCGGCGCGGTTCGACTGGCGCTCGGCTCTCCTCGAGAGCGGCCCCGAGCCGACGACGACCACCGACGGTTCCGATGCGCCGAGGCGGAAGACCGACGGCGTGGACCACGTCTCACCGACGCTCTTCGCGGTCTCCGGCGCGCTCGCCGAGACGTCGCCGTGGGGAGGCAGCGCGGGGTCGAAGTCGGTGTAGGGCGGGAAGCTCCACAGGAATGTGACGCGGCCGGGATCCGCAAACCATCCAAGCAGCGCGTCCACCGAATCGCGGTCCGGCCTCAGCACGTTGCCCACCCCGGCCAGAGTGACGTCGAAGGCCTGGTAGAAGGTGCCGCCTGCCCCCTCGCCGAAGATCAGGATCGTCCTCCACCCCTCCCCCGTCTGCACGTCGGCCAGCCGAGGCGCCCCTCCGACGAAGTAGCGGTAGGCGTCGAGCGGCTGCCCGTCCTCCAGATCGCGCAGCTTCGGCAACAGGTTGAACGGCACCACGCCCCAGGCCTCGACGCCGGTCCTCGCGTCCACCGCGTGCAGCATCCCGTCGTCTGCACCGAAGAGGACGAGGGTCCGCCGGTCCCGGTTGGCCTCGGCGAACGCCGTGTACCCGGCGTCGGCGAGGACCTCGGCGGGGGGCGTGAGCAGCGCGGGCGTGGAGTGCGTGATGGCGCCAAGGGGGGACTGGCGAATGCGACGAACCAGGGCCACGGCGTCGGCCGCGCCGAGGTAGGGAGCGAGCAGCGGAGCATTCGCCTCGCTGAACGCGACCATCCCGCGGCCGGGAATGACCGTGAACAGGTTGCGGCGGCCTGCGTCGGGTGCGGCGGCCGTCCACAGCCGCCCGCCGTCGGCGACGAAGCGAAACCCCAGGGTGGCCGTCGCGTCGGCCTCCGGCCGGTAGACGCGGAAGGCGTGCAGCCGCCCCTCGAACCCGGGCAACCCGAAGCCCGCGGTGACCACCACGTTCGACGGCTGGGGGATCACCGCCCCCTCGGCGGTCGTGACCCGGGTCCCCGGCAGCAACTGTCCCTGGGCGCCCTGCGCCTGCTCGAGGTTCACGGTGCCTACAAGGGGCGCGGACGTCGAGTACCTCGGACCCCGGGGGAAAGGGCTGCCCGGCCGCCGGCGGAGCACTGACGTCCGCGAATCGGGCCAGGCCGTGCTGCACGGCACGGTTCACCGCGCGAACGACCGCGTGGACCGCTTCCGCGGCATCGCCCTCGCCCGCGAGCGGTGGGACCTCCGTGTACAGTTCCGCCGGTGGCCGCAGCCACCGCCGATAGCCGGCTGGCCGCGCCGCCGGGCGCCAGCGCGATCACGTGAACCGGGACGCGGCGGCCGGCCGCGTTCAGGAAATCGCGGGCGCGCTCGTCGAGGGACGGGTCGAGCGAGGGTTCCTGGTCGCCCGCGGCGATGAGCACGACGATCACGTTGCGGCAGAGGGTGTCGGCGGCGGCCAGCCTCGACGCTTCGCGATGCGCATCCTCGAGCAGGCCGAGCATTGGTGAGTCGGCCGCGGCCAGCGTGTCGAGCCCTGCCGCCACGAGTGCGTCCGGCTCGAGGACGCCCTTGGAGAGGATCTCGAGGATGCGCGCGTTCGCCCCACCCGCGTCGGCGGCAACAACCGGCGGTGACGGAGCCAGGCTCCCCCCCGGCTCGACGTCCTGCCCGAGCAGGCCGTGCCACTCGCCGGGTGTTCCCGTGT
Organism: uncultured Acidobacteriota bacterium; assembly: GCA_963813585.1. Lineage (GTDB taxonomy): Bacteria > Acidobacteriota > Vicinamibacteria > Vicinamibacterales > Fen-181 > JARKSS01. Next base: position 1,974,904 of record CAWEZL010000001.1, on the reverse strand, counting down.
CGGACGGCGCCGAGGGGGCGGGGGACCGGGTCACGCGGACCCGGACGGATGTGTCGGGGTCGAAGGAAGGCTGGCGCTGCCGCGAGGCGACCAGTCCGAACACCACCGAGCGGGCATTCTGGTCGATGGCCCGGCCGAGCGCGGCCCGCACGATCCCGAGCCTCGTGCCGCGGTCGAAGACGGCGAACCCGATCTCTCGGTCGCCCACGATCCCGATCGCGTCGGCCTCGGCTCGAACCTCGCCGATGGGATCGACCCAGCGGAGGGAGAGGAACGCACGGCGGTACTCGACATCGGCATGGCCCGCCGTGACGCCGAGGACCTCTTCCCAGGCCTCCCCGGTCCGGCGGTAGGCGCGAGGGTCGCGATACGCGCCGGCCAGGTCGCGCTGCATCCGGCTGGAGCGGTCGAGCGCGAGAACGACGAACGGTCGCGACATCTTCAGGACGAGGAGCGGATCGAGCTGTGCGTCGGCCGGCCGCGCCGCCCCGGCGAGGGCGCACGCGGCGGCCAGCAGCGCGAGATGCCTTTTCGAGGCCGTGAACCGGTTCGTCATCTCGCCGCCTCCCCGTCGGTCAACGACACCTGCGTTCGGGCGGGGCCGCCTTCTCCCGCCTGAACCCCCGGCGCCGGCTCGCCGGTGGTGTGTCCCGTGCCGCCTCGCTGCCCGGTGTACCCCCCGGCTTGCGGCGGGCGACCGGTACGCCCGACGGCGGCTTCGATGAGGCGGCTCGCACCGCCGCGGCCAAACGCCTGCGCGCGCAGCAGCAGCACGCCCCTGCCGGCGCTCGCCCCTCGTGCGTCACGGGCGGGATCGCCGTCGCCATCGAGCGGGTCGTCGGCCACCATCACGACCAGGTAGCCGGGCGTCCTCGCGCCGGCCAGGGCGGAGAACGGCCCCCAGGCGAACGGCCGCCACGTCGGGTTGTCCACTCCCCACGGCCGCTCCTCGCTGACCGCCGCGAGCAGGGCCTCGTCGCAGGCCGGCCGCCGACCGCAGTTGGCAAGGTTGACGAGTTCGTCCAGGACGATCGTCCGACCGTCCTCGAGCCGGCGCTCCCCGGCGGCGGGCCCATCGGTGAAACCGGACGTCACGGCGCCAGACAAGACGACGTCCCAGTCCAGGACGCGCTGGAGGTCTGGCAAGGCGAGCTCGATGCCGGCGTCCGCGGCGTAGAGCATCTCGCGGGAGGTTCGCACGTTGACCGACGCCATCGCGTCGCCGATCGCGGCCAGCGTCAGGGCCAGCCCCAGCGCGGACAGCAGCAGCACGGCCAGGAGAACCGCCAGCAGCCCCACGCCCTCTTCCCCGCCTTTCATCGGCCGCCTCCTGCCCCACGGGGCACGACCTCGAAGATCACCTCGCGGTCGGGAACCAGCCGCAGGCCCGAGGTCGAGCTGCCGGGCCGCTGGAAGAGCAGGCCCCGCCCCCGCAGTTGCCCCGGGCCCGCCTCGAACCGCAGAGACACGCGCACCCTCCGGACGCGCAGCAGGTCCGCGTCGAACCGGGACGGGCTGCCGGCGTCGGGGCACCAGGGCCCGTCGACGAGCGCCGCCGGCGTCAACTCGACGAGACCGAGCGGGTTGCCGCCGAGGGTCGGCAGTCGCGACACCGCCTGGCCGTCCACCCTCGCGAAGACGCAGTTCTCTCCCGCACCCCAGGCGTCGCCCGCGTCATCCACCCCCGCCGGCGGCGGGCGGGGCCCGTAGCTGGTGCCCGTGTCTTCGGCACTGGCGACCGGCGGGGCCGATTCCCCGAAGAACTGCACCTGCAGGAAGACGACGTGATCGAGGATGGGGAGATCGGACACCGCCGCATCGTGCAAGCGCATCTGGGGCGCGTCGGGGCCCGAGTCGTGGCGAAGGTAGAAGGTGGCGGGATCGACCGGGATGACAGGAGAGCCGGGTGGGAACGCCCCTCCGGGACCCGGTCCACGCCGGGTCAGGGTGACCGTCGCCCCGGCGACGAGCGCTGCCTCGGCCAGCTCCCAGCGACCGCCGGGTCCGACCAGGGCGAGGGCGTCGCCGGGGCGGATGCCGCACGAGGGGCTCGACGCCGGGCACCGCGTCGCATCGACCACGGCCGCCGCGTCCCCTGGCCCGAGCGCCGCCAGCAGCGTCGCCGGGACCGCATGTGGCAGCCCGGTGAGCACCGACAGCGTCGCCGGCCACCAATCGCCGGGCGTGGAGCCGCGGAAGGCGCCGATGCCGTAGGGGAACAGGCATGGCACGTCGACGCCGAGCGGGTTGCCCGACGCGGCCGGGCCGGCCCCGCAGGCGCCGAGCACGCGGGACGAGATCACCTCGGTGGCCGCACGCACCCTTCGGTGCAGGTCGCTCACCGCGGGCATGCGAAGGAAGGCCTCGTTCGAGGGGTGGACCACGGCGAGCAGCGCGCCGGCGAGCAGCACCGAGAGCGCGGCGGCGACCAGCAGCTCGGGCAGGGCGAAGCCTCTCATCGCCCTCTCCGGCTCTTCAACGTCGAGAGCCGGGCGGCCTCGACCAGGTTTCTCCCCTCGCCGCCGGCGAGGGCCAGCACACGAACGCTCAGCACCAGCGTGTCGGCGGGGTGCTGAGGCGCGGCGGTCACCGACCAGCGGCGGGTCAGCGCCGCCGTGGCCCCGCCGGGCGAGGCGCCCGCCACCCACCGGCCGTCCGCGTCGAGGTAGTCGGCAAATCCCGGAACGTCGGCGTCGAGCGTGTCACCCGGCGACAACGCCAGCCCCGCACCTCCGGTCGCCGGGACCGGAGATTGCGACGCATCGCTCTGGAGATCCTCGACCGGCCCACCCCCGGCATCGAACCCCCACGCAAGCCCGCGCAGCTGCTCGATCTTGTCCGCCGCCGCGATCGAGGCGATCACCGACAGGCGGGCCGACGTCGTGGCGCGCCCGGCCTGCAGCATCACGCCCGGCAGCGAGACGAGCACGCCGGCCAGGATCGCCAGGGCGATCGTGATTTCGAGCAGCGTGAACCCGCGTGATGAAGCCGCGTCCATTGGCGTGCGCCTGCCCCTCGCCAAGTGCAAGCGGCAGGCCGCCGTGACGCGTGGATGACGACCCGGAATGGGCGCGAATCAGGGCGACGCGCGTCAGGTTCCGCGCGGGAGTGCGGAAGCTGCCACTCCCCCGCCCGCGGGTCGCGGCGGGATCGGCAATCACGCCGTCGTGAGCGGCAGGACCATCGTGAAGGCCGCCCCGCCGCCTTCGGCTGCTTCCACCACCACCCGGCCGTTGTGCGAGACGACGATCTTCTGCACGAGCGCGAGGCCGAGGCCCGTGCCCTGGGGCCGGGTGGTGAAGAAGGGCTGGAACAGCTTGCCGCGTGCCGATTCCGGGATGCCGGGCCCGTTGTCGGAGACGCGCACGCGCAGCACGCGGTTCGGCACGTCCACCTTTCCGTCGATGACGACCCGCGGCGGCCGGCCCGCCTCGACGCACGCCTCGACGGCGTTGCGGACGAGGTTCACGAGCGCTTGCGTGAGCAGCACCTCGTCACCGTCGAGCGTGCCGAACTCGCCGCGCACGGCGATTTCGCCGCCGTGCGTCCTCGCCTCGCCCGCCAGCTCGGCGCGGGCGTGCTCCACCAGGTGCGCCGACTGCACCGGCGCCGGCGTGAGCTGCGCCGGCCGGGCGAAGTTGAGGAAGTTGGAGACGATGCGCTCGAGCGAATCGGTCTCCGCGCGGATCGCCTCGACGTAGGTGCGCTGGTCGTCCGGCTTCCCGCCGGGGTCGAGCAGCCGCGCGTACCCGTGGATGGTGGCGAGGCCGTTGCGGAACTCGTGGGCGAGGCCGGCCGTCAACTCGCCGAGCCGCGCGAGGCTGTCCTTCAGCCTGACCTGCTCCTCGAGCTCGATGACCGCTGTCAGGTCGGAGAACAGGCAGACCGCCCCCTGCAGCGCGCGCCCCTGGTCCAGCAGCGGCGAGACCGTCACGCCCAGGTGCAGGGCGCCATCCCGCCGCCGCAAGGTGACCGACCGGCGCACGGCGGGCCGTGCCGACGACAGGCACTCTTCGATCACCTCGGCGAGGGGCACCGCCCCGCCGAGCAGCGTCCGGAAGTCGCCTCCGGCATCCGCCTGGTTCAGCCGAAGCAGGCGGCAGGCCGCGGGATTCAGCGTACGGATGATTCCTCTCAGGTCCACCACGAGCAGCCCCGAGGTCAGGCTCGAGACGATCTCGCTGTTCAGCCGCTCCGAGCTCTCCGCCCGCGCGGTCAGCGCCCGTTCCTGGTCGCGCAGCTTGCGCAGCGCGTCCTCGAGAGCGGCCGACACGAAGATCCGCTCGCTGTCGCCGTCGCGCGCGTGGCCGCGCAGGTCGCGGGCGGCCGACGCGAAGCGCAGCACGGCAAAGACGAGGATGCCGACCAGCGCCGCGACCAGCGCGGTGAGGGCAAGGAGTGCGTAGGCGGAGGGGGTCATGTGTCGCTCACCGGTAGAAGCTCGTGTACCAGGCGATGAGGTCCGGTCCGGCGAGCGCCGCCACGATGGCGCCCACTGCCAGGAAGCTGCCGAACGGCAGCTTCGAGCCCATGTCCCCGCGGCGGGCCGCGATCAGCCCGAGGCCGACGACCGACCCGGCCAGCGACGCCACCACGAGCGTGAGCAGCATCAACGGCCACCCGAGGAACGCGCCGATCATCCCGAGCATCTTCACGTCGCCAAAGCCCAGGCCCTCCTGGTGGCGCACCCGCTCGTAGGTCCACCCCACCAGCCACAGCACGCCCGCGCCGGCGACCGCGCCGATCAGGGCGCTGCGCCAACCCGGCTCGAGGAACACGCTGGCCGCCAGTCCCAGGACGATGCCGGGCAGCGTGATCTCGTTGGGCAGGATCTGGTGCTGCAAGTCGACGACGAAGAGGACCAGCATCGCGCAGGCGAACGCGGCGCGCAGGAAGAACAGCGGCGTCAGCCCGTACCACGCCAGCGCCCCCACGACGATCAACGCCGTCAGCAGCTCCACGATCGGGTACTGGATGCTGATGCTCGCCCGGCACGTCCGGCACCGACCGCCGAGCGCGAGGAAGCTCGCGACCGGGATGTTCTCGTACCACGCGAGCGCGCGCCCGCAGCTCGTGCAGTGCGACGCCGGCCAGACGATCGACTCGTCCTTCGGCAGCCGGCAGATGCAGACGTTCAGGAAGCTGCCGATGAGCAGGCCGAAGAGGGCGGCGAGGGTATAGGACATGTCCAGTAGCCAGTGGCTGGCGGCTAGGGGCTAGTCACTGTCCCCGCGCCCCGGTGGGCAACGGGTTGAGCTTTGATTCGGGCGACAACGACGCCACGCCGGTCTGCGGGTCGAGGACATAGGGCTTGCCGGTCGGGTCCACCGGCGTCCCGGGACGGAGCAGCCCGACCCGTGCCAGATCGTCCCACGACCCGGCAATCCGGCCGAAGCGCGACGCGAACTGCCGGCTGGCCGCCGTCAACGCGTCGATCTGGTCCATCGCGTCGAGCTGCTGCAGCCGCTCGATCGCGTTGTGCCTCACCCAGTCGTCCTCCGCGTTCTCCAGCTGAATCTGCCACAGCAAGCGAGAAGCCTTGCGGTTCCCCCCTTGAGCCGCCGTCACCGCGGCCATCGAGCGCACCCACCACGGGGCACCCGGAACGTCGGCCGCCTTGCCGAACCACTCTGCAGCCGCGGCGAAGTCCTCTCGCGTCCAGTAGTGAACGAACGCGATGTCGTAGAGGTAGTGCCACCGGGTCGGGTTGAGGCGGAAACCCTTCTCGAGCAGCGCGACGGCCAGGTCGGGACGCCCGGCGCCGCCGGGAAACGCTTCCGAGAGGAAGATCGCGCCGAACCGGTAGGCGATGTTGAACGCCGGGTCGAGCGTGGTGGCGATGTCGAGCAGGGGGTAGAGCTGGCCGTAGCTGCGGTTCGCATCGTCCGAGAGCCGCGTGCTGCCGTAGTCCTGCACGGCGCGAATCCAGTAGACGTCCGCGAGCAGCGCCGAGTACGAGAGCGCCAGCCGCTTCACCGTCCCGGGGGATCGGAGGTAGAGCAGCGAGTCGGCCGGTTGCGGCTCGCCGTACCAGCGATCCCGCAGGAGTTGCAGGCCGACGGCGGACGCCAGCAGCCCCGCCAGTGCCAGCCCCGCGAGCGTCCCGCGCATTCGGCCGCTCACTTGAGATCGCGGCGCGCGAAGATCAGCGACGCCGCCCCCAGGAGCATGACGCTGTAGACCGCCGCGTAGAGCAGGGTCAGCCCCACGTAGCCCGCCGCCACCGCCTGGCCGTGCACGACCTGCGACTTGATGTCGAAGGGCGCGAGGTTCGGGAGCACGTAGTAGAGCGCCCGCGCCGTCCAGGCGACCGGGCGCGAGCTGACGATCGCCTCGAAGTTCTTCAAGTCGGCGTTGAAGTGGCCGGCCACGTAGAGACCGAAGGTGAACACCGCCGACAGCATCGGGCTCGAGAAGGTCGAGAAGAAGAGGGCCACGGCCGTCATCACCAGCAACTGCGCGAGGATCAGCAGGAACACGGTGAGCAGCGCGGGGTCGAGCGCCGGCGCCTCCCAGGCTGCCCGCAGGTTCTCGCTGGATGTCCAGTTCATGTACGCCAGCACGCAGTACAGCACGGCGGCCATCACGGCGACGTTCACGAGGAGCGTCAGGCTCAAGCCGAGGTACTTGCCGACCACGAGTGCGGGCCGGCGCACCGGCTTCGACAGCACGCTGTAGACGCTGCGGCGCTCGACCTCCTTCCACACGAGGTTGATGCCCACGAACACGGCGATGAAGATGCCGAACAGCGAGGTGGCCGCCAGTCCGAGGTCCTTGATGATCTTCACGTCCTGCCCCGCCGTCGTCTGGCCAACGAGCAGTGACGCGCCCACGAGCACGACGGCGAACAGGAGCAGGTTGTAGAAGACCTTGTCGCGGACGGATTCGCGGAAGACGCTCAGGGCGATCGGAAACAGGGAGGACATCATGGCCGCTCGTCGGAGTCGATACGCTGCTGCCCTGCCACCTGTCGCACGAAGAAGTCCTCGAGAGTCTCGCGGACCGGGTTGAGTGAGACCACCCGGCCGCCGAGCGCGATGCAGCGAGCCATCCACTCCTCGGGCCGCGCGCCGGGCGCCAGCTCCAGCGCGTACCGCCCTTCGGTGATCGTCGTGGTCCGCAGGACCGCCGGTCCCAGGCCGGCCAGCTCGCGGGCCGTCAGCCCGTCCACCACCAGCTCCCACCCCTTCACCTCGAACGCAAGCATCTCGTTCAGCCGCCCGCTCGAGACCAGCCGTCCGGCGGCCAGGATCGCCACGCGGCTGCACAGCGCCTCGGCGTCCGACAGGATGTGCGAGCTGAAGAAGACCGTGGTACCGCCGTCGCGGAGCCGGAGGATGAGATCGCGGACCATGCGCCGCCCGATCGGGTCGAGTCCCGACATCGGCTCGTCGAGGAAGACCACGTCGGGACGGTTCAGCAGCGCCTGCGCCAACCCCACCCGCTGCAGCATGCCCTTCGAATGGCGGCGGAGGGCCATGCGGCGCTCCGGGCCGAGGCCCACCTCGTCGAGCAGCTCGCCGGCGCGCCGGCGCCGCGTCGCCGGGTCGAGGCCGAACAGGCGGCCGAAGTACCGCAGCAGCTCCTCGGCGGTCAGGTGGTCGTAGAAGTACGGGTTCTCGGGCAGGTAGCCGATCCGCCGCCTGACCTCGACGTCTCCCACCGGGCGGCCGAGGATCTCCGCCCGCCCCGCCGTCGGAAACACGAGCTGCATCAGCAGCTTGAGCGTGGTGGTCTTCCCGGCCCCGTTGGGGCCGAGGAAGCCGAAGACCTCGCCCGGCGACACCTGGAACGTCAGGCGGTCCAGCGCCCGGTAGGGGCGCTTCCGCCAGAACCCCAACGGGTAGTCCTTGGTCAGGTTCTCGGTTTCAATCGCGTGCACAACAGGACCCAGAGGGCATCGCGCCCTGCTGGAGTATCGGCCTTCCGGTCCCCAGCCCCCAGCCCCAGCCGCCGGCGCCTACTTGATGACCCCCGCCTTCTTCAGCTCCAGCTCGATTGCGATGTCGATGAACTGCGGCGCGATCGGCTGCCCCTGGTCTTCGGCCTTGACGCCGTTGATGTAGAAGGTGGGGGTGACACGCACGTTCAGCAGCCGGCCGAGCCCCGCATCGGCCTTGATCCCATTGACCGCTTGCGCGTAGCCGGCCTCGAAGTCCAGCACGCCGCCGATCGAGGCCGCCATCTGCCGGACGGTCGCGGGCGAGATCGACAGCTGGTTCGAGTAGAACCAGTCCTCGAGCGCGTCCCCCCTGCCGTTCTGGCGCGCCATCCGCACGGCGGCCGCGGCGTCGCACGCCGCCAGGTGGAACGCCCGGGTGATGTTCGAGTTGCACTCGGGCTGCAGCGGGTAGTCCTTCACGACGTACTTCACGGCGCCCGGGTACCGCGACTGGTACTTCGCCAGGATCGGCTTCATCGCATGGTGGGTCGCCGCGCAGCCCCCGCACTGCATGTCGGTGAACTTCACCACGACCACCGCGGCCCCGTCCGAGGGCACCGGCACCGTCGTCCGCGGCTGCGCCTCCCACCACTGCGTGAAGGTGGCCCGGATGTCGGCCGGGGGCGCCGCCGGGGCCTGCGTCGAGGCCGTCCTGGTAGCTTCGGCCCGCAGCTCTCCCTCTGTGGGGAAGAAGGCGAGGGCCGACGCCACGCCGGCCAGGAACACGATGACGGCCGACAGCGCCACGGGGCGCCCGAAGAGCGCCCGGAGGTCGCCCGGGATGCGCCGGGGGATCTTGGTCATGGGCAAGGTGGTCACGAGGCCCGACACCACGAACAGGCCGATGACGGCCACGTAGGTCGCCAGGCAAAGGAAACACACGACCTTCAGCACGAAGAAGGCGGCGTACGCCAGGTACAGGATGATGGCGAGCCCGATGGTCGAGGCGAGGAACAGGTAGCTCGGGGCGCTCTCGCGGAACGCCGGCGGCCCCGCCACTTCGAGCCACGCGACGAGCATTGCGAAGACGAACCACGTCGCGCCGAACAGCGCCACCGGGAGGCCGAGGAAGCTGCCGTACCTGCTCAGGTACGCCTGCGTGCAGCTGACCGTCGCGCTGACATCGCAGAAGCTGCTATACCCGGGGGTGACCAGCAGCCGGTAGTGCACGTACAGGGACGTCAACGACGCGGCCAGGCCGAAGAGCGCGAGGGCCCAGACCAGCCGCCGGGCGAGGGAGGACATCGGAGGAATTCTATACGGGGGAGTCGCGAGTGGCTAGTGGCTCGACAGCTGCCGTCAGCCCCCCGCGGTCACTGCAGCGCCGTTGCCGGAGCGGCGGGACTCCCCAGATCGGGCATGATGCCGACGAGGGGGTTGGGCGATTCGAAGACGGTGCCGCTGCCGTTGGTGCCGAACGAGCGACGCCCCCTGAGGGCGAGCGGTTCCGCCGTCGCGTGATACGAGTTCGCCGTGGTCCCCCCGTTGCAGCTCGTCGTGGCGTTTGGGTTCGAGGTCGCGAGCTGGAACTCGTACCCGCTCTTCCAGACAGGGGCGGCTGCGCCCAGGTCGAGGGAGATGAACCCGTCGGCGCCGTTCACCGGCAGCCCGAGATTCTGCAGCGTCGGCGAGAACCGGCCATTCCCACACGTGAACCGGAACGCCAACTGCCCGCTGTTGACCGCGCGAAGCGAACTGAAGGCGGACGCCTCGTTCGAGGCCACACGCGAGCGAGCCAGGGCGGGCAAGGCTATCGCGACGATGACACCGATGACCGCGACGACGATCAACAACTCGACGAGCGTGAAACCGGCGCGTTGCGGTTCTCTTGGTTGGGCAGTCATCGCGAAGTTCTCACCAGTCGCGGGAGCCACCGGCCGTCCCCATGACCCTTCGCAACATTGCTGCCAACACGGAGACACCGGCCCCAGCGTCGCAAATGGATAAAGGTCAATGGCTTACGGAGTGACAAGGGAGGCAGGGCCAGCCGGTCGAGGCGCGACGGACAGAATTTGTCACCGCGTCCCGCCACGTTCCGTCATGTGGCCTCAGCGCTCGGCGCACGACAGGAGGCGGAGAGGGGAGAAACTCGAGGGTGTGGGGAGGGCCCCAAAAGGCGAGAGCGGGGGATGGCTCGAACCATCCCCCGCTCTCTGGACTCGTCGGTTGCGAACGCGCTACTGGATGGGCGCGGAGGCCGCGGGCACTCCGACCTGGGTCACGGCGAGCTGGGCCGGCGGCGTCGCGGTCGACTGGTAGATCGTGCCGGACGAGTTCGTGCCGAAGAAGCGGGACCCCGTCGAGTCGGCGACCTGCGGGTCGGCGCCCACGTAGTACGACACCGCTGTCGTGGCGCCATTGCAGACGATGGGAGCGATGGTCGGGGCGGCGCCGGGGGCCAGGGTGATCGTGTAGCCGCTCTTCTCGGAGGGGTCGGTCGACAGGTCGGGACTGATGAAGGCATCGGTGCCCGCCGTGGGAGCGGTCGCGAGCGCCACCAGCGAGTCCGCGTAGTTGCCCCGAGCGCAGCTCGACGCGAAGGTCGACTGCGAACTGTTGATGGCGCGCAGCGACCCGATGGCCGACGACTCGTTGCCCGACATCCGGGCGCGCATCAGGCCCGGCACGGCGATCGCGGCGATGATGCCGATGATCGCGACGACGATCAGCAGCTCGATGAGGGTGAAGCCTTCGGTCCTGCGGATCTTCATAGTCACTCCTGGTGGAGAAGGGCGGCGGCCGGCATCACCGGCGTTTTGAAAAAGGGTCGATGGCTTGCCGCGTTCCCCCATCGCCCACCCGTTCGCTGACCAACGGATGAGCAACGCCGGTGCCAGGCTCGGCCGATGAGGAACCGTCGGCGCAACCCATAGGGAAATCAACTCTTTATGGCGGTCCTGCTGTGAGGAAACCACCCCCGATCCTGCCGTCCGTGACAATTCCTGTCAAGCTGGGCTGACGCTTTCTGTCATCGCACCCGCAGAATCCGCTTGATTGCCGCGCCGGTCGTGTTAGCGTCAGGCCGAGATACGGGGCTGAGGCCCCGTGCTGCCCATGCGTGGTGGAGGGAGGTTGCTATGGTCCGCAGGCTCCTGCCCCTGGTCCTCCTCGCCCTGCTCGCCGCACCAGTCCCCGCCCGACCCGGCCCGGCCGATCCGCAGCGAGACAACCCCGCTCAACGGTCCGAGCGCGTCGACAACGGCGCTCGGCACTTCGATCGCGCCTTCTACGACCTGACGCCGCGTGGCCGTCGGTTCGAGGCGCGCCGCGAGTTCGACGCGGCCATCGCCGAGTTCGAGGCGGAGTTGCGCGCGGCGCCCGCCTCGGTCGAGGCCCACAAGTACCTGGGTCGGATCCTCAGCCTTCGCAAGCAGCACCGCGAGGCCGCCCGGCACTTCGACGAGGTGCGCGCACTGCAGCCGGATGACCCGGACGCGTGCGTACTCTCCGCCCTCGCATGGGCGGAGGCGGGTGAAACGGCGGTTGCCCGGGAGCGCCTGGTCGAGGCGAAAGGCCGGACGTCGGACCCGCGGGCGCTCAGTACTTTGGACGAGTACCTCGCCAAGTTGGACGCCTGCGAGCAGGGCCGCGCGAAGTAGCCAGGAGGACGCCATGCGTACCCATGCACATCGCCCCACCGCCTGGCTCGCGGCCGCTGCCGTGGCCGCTGCCGTCCTCGTCTGCGCAATGCCGGGACTCGATGCGGGCACCCCTCGCGGCGCCTACTACTCCTCCGACACCGGCAAGGTCTTCTGGTTCGTCCAGACCTCCGACACGCACATCGGCACGAGCGGATCGAACGACACGAGCCGACTGCAGTGGCTGCTCGTCACGGCACGATCGGTGATCGACCCATCCTTCATCGTCGTCACCGGCGACCTCACCGACTCGACCAACGGAAACATCTTCGGCTACCCGAACGGGCCGTACCAGGCCGAGTGGGACTCGTACCGAACCATCGTGACGAGCGCGGGGATGACCGCCGACTTCTACTACGACATCCCCGGCAACCACGATGCCTACAACGACCAGTACTTCCGGTACTACCTCGCGAACTCCGTGCAGGGCAAGGCGACCGGTCGGACGCAAGCCTCGTGGACGAGGCCCTTCCCCTTCGGCACCTACCACTTCCTCGGCGTCAATTCAGCCGACAACACCGGAAGACCCTTCAGCATCGCCTGGCCGTACGGCGATTACGCGGGCCTGGACACCGGCGAGCTCTCGTTCATCGAGAGCGAACTCGCCGCACACGGGAACGCGAACCTGACGTTCGTCTTCGGCCATCACCCGGTCACCGATACCGGCCAGTCCGACGACACCTGGCTGTTCTACGGCCAGCGGCAGTTCGTCGCGGACCTCGACGGGGCCGGCGCTTCGGCCTACGGCTACGGCCACACGCACGAGGTCTCCGAAACGCAGTTCTCCGGTAACAGCTACACGGGGACGATGGCGAACGGGGGGATTGGGTACGTGAATATCGCGTCACTCGCGAAGTCCTCGGGCTCGCACTACCGGGTGTTCGCGGTGGACTGCGACGGGGTGTCGTCGGTGGCGGCGACGACGGGCGCCTGGCCGGTCGTGCTGATCACGTCGCCCGTCTCGAAGTATGTCGGCTCGACCCTCAACTCCTACGCCTACACCGTCCCGAACGCCGCGACGAACACCATCCGCGCGCTGGTCTTCGACGCGGGAACGCCGGGCAGCGTCAGGTTCCGCATCGACGGTGGCACGACCTGGTACTCGATGAGCCGCGTCGCGGGAAGCGCGGCGCTGTGGAGCGGCGCCTGGGATGCCTCCTCGCTCGCGGCCGGCGAGCACACGATCGAGGTGCAGGCGGCCGGCACCACCACGAGATCGAACACGATCAAAGTAGAGGTCATCGGCGTGTCGCCTCCCAATCAGCCTCCGGTCGCGGCCGACGAGGCCTACTCGATCGCCGCGAACACCACACTCGCCGTCAATGCGCCGGGCGTGCTCGGCAACGACGCCGATCCGGAAGGGGCAGCCCTCACTGCTGCGCTGGCCTCCGGACCAGCGCACGGCAGCCTGGCCCTCAACGGTAACGGCAGCTTCACGTACACGCCGGCGTCGGGTTACTCGGGCTCCGACACCTTCACCTACACGGCGAGCGACGGAAGCGCCACCTCGGGGGCCGCTACCGTTTCCATCACAGTCAGCGCTGCTCCGCACGCCGACACGGTGACGATCACGGCCGCCACCTACACGACGCGGAAGCGCACGCTCTCGGTGACGGCGGCGAGCAGCGCACAGCCGAACGTGACGCTGACGGTGGAGGGCTACGGCAGGTTGAAGTGGAACAGCAAGTCGAAGGTTTACACCTTCAGCACCACCACATCGACGCCCCCCGCGTCCGTCACGGTCACGTCGAGCGGCGGCGGGTCGGCGACAAAGACGGTGACGGTGCAGTGACGCGGGCACGGAGGCCCGCGCCCGCTGTTCAGCAGGGCTGAAGCCCTGCTCTACCGGAGATGCCAAGCGAATTCGAGGTCCAGGTGGAGTCGGCGAAGGGTGCGACCGGCGTAACCGTGCGCACCTATCTGGCCTCCCGTCCGGTCGGCCCCTGCCTGATCCTGGCCCACGGCGCCGGCGCGGGGCACGACAGCCGTTTCATGGTGGACTTCGCAACCGCGCTGGCCGCCCGCGGCATCGAAACGGTGACGTTCAACTTCCCCTACATCGAGCAGAAGCGAAAGGTCCCGGACCGCGCCGACGTCCTCGAGGCATGCTGGCTGGCGGTGGCGGCCACTGTCCGGGCGTCGATCGGCGACCGGCCGCTGTTCATCGGAGGGAAGTCGATGGGCGGGCGGATCGCCTCGCAGGTGGCGGCACGTCCCGAGGCGGCCGGCCTCGACTTGCGTGGCCTGGTCTTCCTCGGCTACCCGCTGCATCCCCCGGGCCGGACCGACCAACTGCGGGTCGCGCATTGGTCGGCCGTGCGGCCGCCAGCGCTGTTCGTCCAGGGTGAGCGCGACACCTTCGGGACGCCGGACGAACTGCGCGAGCACCTTCCGTCGTACGGCGGCCGTGCCGACCTTGTCGCCGTGGCGGGGGGCGACCACTCCCTGAAGCCGTCGAAGCGCGGCGCTGCCGAGACGCACGCGTGGATCCAGGACGAGATCGTGGCGTGGATCGGCGCGCGAGCTCCTAGCCCCTAGCTCCTAGCTCCTAGCCCCTAGCCCCTAGCTCCTACGTCAGGTTGTACTTCTTCGCGTAGTACCTGAAGGAGCGAAAGGACATGCCCAGGATGTCGGCGGCCTTCGACTGCACGCCGCCCGCGCGGCGGAGCGCCTCGGCCAGGTAGCCGCGCTCCAGGTCCTGGACGTGCGTCTCGAGGCTGAAGCCGCTCTCTGGCAGGTCCACCAGCGGCGCGGGACGCGAGGACAGGCCGCGCAGCACCGGCGAGAGGGTGTCGGGCAGGATGACGGGCGAGGTTTCGAGCGCCACGGCGCGCTCGATGACGTTCTCGAGCTCGCGGATGTTGCCGGGCCACTGATACGACTCGAGCAGGCGGACGGCCTCGTGCGACAGGCCGGAGAGCCGCTTCCCCATCCGGTCGCAGTAGCGCTGGAGAAAGTGCTCGGCCAGCAGCGCGATGTCCTCGCGCCGCTCGCGCAGCGGCGGCAGGTGGATCGGGATGACGTTGATGCGGTAGAAGAGGTCCTCGCGGAAGCGCCCCTCCGCCACCAGCTGCCCCAGGTCCTGGTTGGTGGCGGCGATGACCCGGATGTCGGCCTCGACCTCGTCCAGGCCGCCCAGCCGCCGGAAGCGCCGGTCCTGGAGCACCCTCAGCAGCTTCACCTGGACCATCGGCGTCATCTCGGCGATCTCGTCGAGAAACACCGTGCCACGCTCGGCGACCTCGATGAGCCCCTTCTTGTTCGCCGCCGCCCCGGTGAACGCCCCGCGCATGTGGCCGAACAGTTCCGACTCGAGCAGCGTCTCGGGCAGCGCCCCGCAGTTGAGGGCCACGAACGGACGTTCGCGCCGGGGGGAGTTGTAGTGGATGGCCCTGGCGACCAGCTCCTTCCCGGTGCCCGACTCGCCCGTCACCAGGATCGTGCTGGTGGTCGGCGCGACCGTCTCGATCAGCTTGAAGATGCCAACCATCACGTCGCTGCGGCCGATGATGTTGCAGAACTGGTGCGCGGCGCCGAGCGTTCGCTTCAGCAGGACGTTCTCCTGCTGCAGCGCGCGCCGTTCCTGGCGGATCCGGCGTTGCTCGAGCGCGTGGCCCACGATCGCGACGACCTCGGACGGGAACTCGGGGGCCCCCTTCTCGACGTAGTTCGACGCGCCCAGCCGCAGCGCCTCGATCGAGGTCTCCTTGCTGGCGTACGCCGTGATCATCACGCCGAGGATGTCGGGGTCGATCGCCTTCGCGGCCCGGAGCACCTCGACGCCGCTCATGTCGGGCATGCGGATGTCGGAGACGAGCAGGTCCACGCCCCCCTTCTCGAGGGTCGCGATCGCGTTGCGCCCGTTCTCCGCCATCACCACCTCGTACCCCTCCTTGCGGAGGCGGTAGGACAGGAGCTGACGGATGGAGGGTTCGTCGTCGACGAGGAGGATGCGAGGACGGATGGGTTCGGACATGGTCAATGTAGTGGCTGGTGGCTGGTGGCCAGTCGATCGAGCTGAGACTCTACCATCGCCCGCTGCCACGCCACCAACTCCGTGTACTTCCTGACCTTCATGCCGGCGACTCCTGCACTGCTCTGTCATTGGCACGCGTGACGACCAGCCACCAGCCGCTAGCCACCAGGCACGACAGCGTTGCGTCCTGTCACCCCCGACAACCGTATCGTGAACGTGGTCCCGGTCCCTGCCGCTGAGGAGACCTGGATCTCCCCCCCGTAGTCCGACACGATCCGGTGGACGATGGCCAGCCCCAGCCCGCTGCCACGGGAGAACGTGCCCTGGAACGGCTGGAAGATGCGATCGAGCTGGTCGGGCGGGATGCCGACGCCCTCGTCGCTGACCTCCAGGACGGCGTCGCCGGTGGCGGCGGTGCGCACGGAGAGCGTCAGCCGCCCGCCCGAGGGCATCGCCCGCAGGCCGTTGGTCGCGAGGTTCCACAGAACCTGGCGGATCTGCCCCTCGTCTGCCTCGAACCAGACCGGCTCGGGCGGGAGGTCGGCTGCCACGTCCTGCCCCTCCCCCACCTCGCCGCCGTTCTTGAGCAGGAGAGCCGTCTCGCTGACGCACGTGCGAAGGTCGAGCCGGACCGTCGCCGCGCGCTGCGGGCGGGCGTAGGAGAGGAAGCCGCGGATGGTCTCGTTCAGCCGCCGCGACTCGCGGAGGACGATGTCGAGCAGGTCGGCCTGGTCGGCGCTGAGAGGGAGTTCGTCCCGGAGCACCTGGATCGAGCCAGCCATCGAGGCGAGCGGGTTGCGGATCTCGTGGGCCATGCCGGCCGCCATCTCGCCCACCGCCGCGAGCCTCTGCTTCATGCGCGCGTCGCGCTCGAGCCGCTTCACCTCCGTGACGTCCTGGAAGGTGATGAGGAAGCCGGCCTTCCCGTCGGGCGCGAGCAGGTGGGTCGTCGCCATGCCGACCTCGATCTCCGCGCCGTCCGACCGGTGGTAGAAGAACTCGGCGCGGCGGGAGCGGCAGCCGCCGAGGTCGCCGGAAATCCCCCGTCGCACGTCGGCGGGCAGTTGCAGGGCCTCGCCGATGTCGCCCTCGATCATCCGGGAGGAGGGAACGCCGAGGATCTCCTCCACCGCCCGGTTCAGGGTGAGGACGCGCCCCTGGACGTCGGTGGTGATCAAGCCGCTCGTCAGGCTGTCGATCACGTCCTGGTTGAACGCCTGCAGGTCCTCGATCGCCTTCGACGCCCGTTCCAGGCGGGCGCCGGTCCGGCGCAGGTTCTCGGCGAGCGACCGCGCCAGCGTGGCGACGGCCAGGAACGCGAAGACGTTCACGGCGATCGTGTAGAGCGCGGCGCGCGGCGGCAGCAGGGTGACGTCCGAGGCGGGCAGCCACGATCCGGGCCACGGCCCCTGGTATTGCGCGACCCCGACGCCCGCGTAGAGCAGCGACGAGAGGACCGCGACCATCAGCGTGCTGCGACCCCGCTGCAGCGCCGCCGCGGCGATAATCGGCAGCACGTACAGCAGCGAGAAGTAGCTGGTGACGCCGCCGCTGACGACGATGAAAGTCGTGATGATTCCGGTGTCGATGGCCAGCTGGACGTCCACGAGCCACGGCACGCGCTCGGCGAACCGAAGCGTGATCGCGTAGAGCGCGGTGAGGCCGTAGGTGAGGCCGACGAGCGTGGAGAAGGGGCCGAGCGGCAGCCGGCCCGGGGCGTTGATCTCGACCAGCAGCCCCGAGCCGAGGAGGACCGTGATCACGATCGCCCGCCCGGCGATCAGCCAGGCCAGGCGCCGGCGGGGATCGGAGGTGGGCATAAGTAGTGGCTAGTGGCTGGTCGCTGGTGGCAACCAGCCACTACAGGCGCCCCAACCTACGTGAGCTGCGAGATCATCCCGAAGATCGGCATGTACATCGCGATGACGATGCCGCCGACGATGACGCCGAGGATGGCGATCATGATCGGCTCCATCAAGGTGAGCAGCCCGGCCACCGCCGTGTCCACCTCCTCCTCGTAGAAGTCGGCGATCTTCCCCAGCATCGTGTCGAGGGCGCCGGTCGCCTCGCCGACGCCGATCATCTGCGTGACCATGGCCGGGAACACGCCCGTCTCCTTCAGCGGCCCCGACACCGTCTCGCCGCGCTCGATGCTCTTGCGCGTCGCGAAGATCGCGTCCTCGATGATGGCGTTCCCCGCGGTGCGCGCCGTGATGTCGAGGCCGTCCAGGATCGGCACGCCCGAACTGATCAGCGTCGACAGGGTGCGGCAGAAGCGGGCGACGGCAATCTTTCGCAGGATGAGCCCGAGGACCGGGACCTTGAGCATGATCCGGTCCACCACGTGGCGCCCGTTGCTCGTCGCGTAGTACTGCCGGAAGGCGAAGATGCCGGCCACCAGCGCGACGACGATGAACGGCATGAACTTGACGAGCGAGTTGCTCAGCCAGATGACCACCCGGGTCGCCAGCGGCAGCTCGGCGCCAAGGCCGGCGAACATCGCCGCGAACGTCGGGATGACCTTCCACAGGATGACGGCCACCACCGCGGCCGAGATGCCGAGCACCGCGATCGGGTAGATCATCGCCGACTTCACCTGCCCGACCAGCTTGACGTTCTTCTCGATGTAGACCGCCAGCCGCTTCAGGATCGTGTCCAGGATGCCGCCCGCCTCGCCCGCGGCGATCATGTTCGTGTACAGGGCGTCGAAGGTCTTCGGGTGCTTCTTCATCGCGTCGGCCAGCGACGCGCCCGCCTCGACGTCGCCGCGGGTGCTGCCGATGACCGATGCGAACCCCTTGTCCTCCTCCTGGCTGCCCAGGATGTCGAGGCACTGCACCAGTGGCAGCCCGGCGTCGATCATCACGGAGAACTGCCGGGTGAAGACCGCCAGGTTCTTCGCCTTGACGCGCCTCCCCTTGCCGAGAGCCTTCGTCTCGGCCCGCGCCTTGACCGCCGCGATCTTCGTCACCTGGATCTGCTCGCGGCGCAGCCCGGCGGTGGCGGCCTCGGCGCTGTCGGCCGCCCGCTCGCCGCTGATCGTCTCGCCGCTCCGGGTCCTGCCGCTGAATGCGAAGGTAGCCATGGGAATTGCCTCCTACCGGCGTGCCGGGCTCGCCGTGCCCGCGACGCGCCCCAGTCCCGCGCCAGCCACCACGCCGACGCCGCGGTTGATCATGTCGGTCAACTCGTCCTTGTGCGAGGACGCCGAGAGCGCCGCCTCGAGGGTGATCTGGTGGTTCAGGTGGAGCGTCGCCAGCGACTGGTTGAAGGTCTGCATCCCGACCTTCTCCTGCCCCGACTGCATCGAGGAGTAGATCTGGTGGACCTTGTCCTCCCGGATCAGGTTCCGGATGGCGGGGGTGGGCACCATGATCTCGAGCGCCACGACCCGCCCCCCGCCTCTCGCCTTCGGCAGCAGCGCCTGGCAGACGATCCCCTCGAGCACCAGCGACAGCTGCGTGCGGATCTGCCCCTGCTGGTGCGCCGGGAAGATGTCGATGATGCGGTTGATCGTCTGCGACGCCGAGTTGGTGTGCAGCGTGGCCAGCGTCAGGTGGCCGGTCTCGGCGATCCTGAGCGCCGCCTCCACCGTCTCGAGGTCGCGCATCTCGCCGATCAGGACGACGTCCGGGTCTTCGCGCAGCGCGGCCCGCAGCGCCGGCCCGAAGCCCTGGGTGTCGCTGTGCACCTCGCGCTGGTTCACCAGGCACCCCTTGTGCTGGTGGATGTACTCGATCGGGTCCTCGATCGTGAGGATATGGTCGCGCCGGTCGATGTTGATCTTGTCGAGCATCGCCGCCAGCGTCGTCGACTTGCCGCTGCCGGTCGGGCCGGTCACCAGGACGAGCCCGCGCGGCTTCTCGGCCAGCTTCTGGATGACCAGCGGCAGCCCCAGTTCCTGGAACCCGCGGATCCGCTCGGGGATCAGGCGGTACACCGCGCCCACCGCGCCCCGCTGGTTGAAGACGTTGCAGCGGAAGCGCGCGATCCCCCGGAGGCCGAAGGAGAAATCCAGCTCCATTGTCTCCTCGAAGCGCTTCTTCTGCGAGTCGGTGAGCACGCTGTAGGCGAGCTGCTTCGTCTCGGCGGCCGACAGGTCGGGCACCGGCAGGCGCTGCAGCCTCCCGTGCACGCGCACCTGCGGCGGGGAGTTGGTCGAGAGATGGAGGTCCGAGCCCTCCATCTCGAGGGTCGTCTTCAGCAGTTCCGGCAGGGTGGCCATAGGATCAATCCGAATCCTGAATCCCGAATCCCAAATCCTGAATCCCGAATCCTAGTGAATCGTCTCCCTGAGCACTTCTTCAAGAGTGGTCAGGCCGTCCTTGATCTTCCGCAGCCCGCTCTGGCGCAGCGTGATCATGCCCAGCTCGACCGCCCGGCGGCGCAGCTCGAGCCCCGACGCGCCAACCAGCACCAGCTCCTTGATCTCGTCGCTGACCGGCATCACCTCGTAGAGGCCCACGCGCCCCTTGTAGCCGGTGAGGTTGCACTTCTCGCAGCCCTTCCCCTTGACCGGCGTCACGACCTTCGCGTCGGCGGGCGAGAATCCGATCTTGGTCAGCGCGGCGGGGGGCACGGCGACCGGCTGCGCGCATTTCCGGCACACCCGGCGAACGAGCCGCTGGGCGCAGATCAGGTTGACGGAGCTGGCGACCAGGAACGGCTCGATGCCCATGTTCATCAGCCGGCTGATCGTGCTCGGGGCGTCGTTGGTGTGGAGCGTCGAAAGGACGAGGTGGCCGGTGAGGGCCGCCTTCACCGCGATCTCGGCGGTCTCGAAGTCGCGGATCTCGCCGACCAGGATGATGTTCGGGTCCTGGCGGAGGAACGACCGGAGCGCGGCGGCGAAGTTGAGGCCGATCCCCTCGCGGATCTGCACCTGGTTGATGCCCACCAGGTTGAACTCGACCGGGTCTTCCGCGGTCATGATGTTCGTCTCGGCGGTGTTCAGCTTCGAGATCGACGAGTAGAGGGTGTTGGTCTTGCCGCTGCCGGTCGGCCCCGTGACCAGCACCATGCCCCACGGCCGCGCGATCGCCTCCTCGAACAGCTCGAGCGACTCGGGCTCGAACCCGAGCTTGGTCATGTCGAGCATCAGCTTGTCGCGATCGAGCAGGCGGAGGACGATCTTCTCGCCGAACAGCGTGGGCAGGCACGAGACGCGGAAGTCGATCTCCTTGCCCCTCCCCTGGTCGTTGTAGCGGATCTTGATCCGGCCGTCCTGCGGCAGGCGCTTCTCGGCGATGTCGAGCTTCGCCATGATCTTCACGCGGGAGACGATCGGGTCGCGGAACTTCAGCGGCGGCGCCATCATGTTGTACAGCACGCCGTCGATGCGGTACCGGATGCGGAACTCCTTCTCGTACGGCTCGATGTGGATGTCGCTCGCCCCCTTCGAGATCGCCGACATCAGCATCACGTTGACGAGCCGGATGACCGGCGCCTCCTCTCCCTGCCGCGCCAGCGCCTCGACGCTGATCTCCTCGAGATCCTCGAGCACCTCCACGTCGGAGGCGTCGACCTGGGGCAGGTCCTGCAGCGCCTGCGCCGCGAACTCGAGGGCGCTCTGCTGCCCGTTCCCGTTCGACTTGGGCGACAGGGCGTAGTAGCGGGCGATCGCCTCGACGACCGCCGTCTCCGAGGCGACGACCGGCTCGACGTTGTACCCCGTCATGAACTTGATGTCGTCCATGGCGAAGACGTTGGTCGGGTCCGTCATCGCGATCGTCAGCGTGGCGCCGGCGCGGCTGAGCGGGAGGATCTGGTACTTCTGCGCGGTTTCGGCGGGCACCAGCTTGATGACCGACTGGTCGACCTGGAAGGCCGCGAGGTCGATGGAGGGAACGTTGTACTGCCGGCTCAGGAGGGCGATGACCTCGTCGTCGGTGACGTACCCCAGCTTCACCAGGTTCACCCCGAGCTTGCCCCCGTTCGCCTTCTGGTAGGTCAAGGCCTCCTGGAGTTGCTCCGCGGTGATCCGCTTCTCCTTCAGCAGGAGTTCGCCAATCCGGACCGGCATCTGGCTTCAGCCCCCCTCGCTCGCACGCGACCGCCGGGCGGTCGCGGGAGCGGCGGGCCGCCGCTAGAACCCGGCCCGCATCCCGATCGCCCAGCCTCGATCGCCATCTCGATGGCCGCGCGTCGCGGCGGCCTCGACGAACACCCCCCGCACGATCCCGACGCTCACGCCGGCCGTCGCCACCGGCCGCACGCGGTCGACCAGGCTGCCCCGGGCGCCCGCGCGGGCGCCGATGCGGCGCCCCGCCCACCACCGCTCGACGCCCACGGCCAGGTTCCGGCGGTCGCCCAGCGGCGTGGCCGTGCGGGTCAGGTCGACGTCCGCCGCCACGATCAACCCGCCCGGATCCGTGGCGTAGGCGGCGGCGTGCCCGCGCGGGGTGACCGCCACCCCCAGGCGCGCCTGGCGCGCAAGCGTCGCCTCCACCCCGGCAGCCGACGCGAACCGCGGCTCGCGCAGGTTCCTCACGACCAGGCCGAGCCGGACGTGGCCGGCGACGGCCATCAGGCCGACGTCCGCGTCGAGGACGGTTGCCCTCCGTCCATCCAGCTCGCGGGCGTGGCCGAGCGCCGCGGGGAGCGCCGTCCCAGCGGGCAACTGCGCGGCTGCGACGCTCGCACGCACCGCCTTGAGGGTCGTCCCGAAGACCAGGCCGGGGGCCACGGTCTGCACGAGGGTCACGCCCAGCTGGGCGACCAGCGAGGACACTCCCACTTCGCGCGGTCTGAGATCTTGTCGGTCGCCGGGGGCCTCCCCTGTAGAGCCGGCCCCCGGAACCGCGGTCGTCACCCGCAACCTGTGGTAGCTCAAACCGATAGCCGGCATCGCCAGGCAGAAGCTGCCGCCCGTCGCCTCGCCGCCCGACGCCCCGGCGCCGGGCCGGACCGCGAGGGCCCCCTCCTCGGTGTACCCGGCGCAGAAGTCGAGCACCGCCCCGGTGGCCAGCCCGGCGGGGTTCCAGTAGGTGGCACTCCCGTCGTCGGCCACCGCCACGAAGGCACCTCCCATGCCCAGGGCGCGGGCCCCCACCGACTCGAACACCTGGCCCGCGGCAGGGGCGGCGGCCAGAACGAGCAGGAAGGCGATCGGGGGAGCCGGGATGGAGAACCGCATGCGTGACCTCGGCAGGAACGGCGCGACGGTGGTCGCGCGGTGGCCCGAACTGGACGCCGCGGCCCGTCGCGGCGACGAAACCTCGCGGGGCGGGGCGCCGTATATACGTAGAGTAGTACAATGAGCGTTTGCCCCCCAAGCGAAAGGCAGCGCCCATGAGCGACACGACCTCCCAGCCCGAGACCGTGAGTCCCCTGAGCCTCGGCGCCCGCTTCGTCGGCGTCCTGACGTCGCCCCGGCAGACCCTCGCCGCGGTGGCCGCCCACCCGCGGTGGCTGCTGATGGCGCTGGTCGTCATCGTGCTGATCAGCGGGGCGCAGCTGTGGTTCCAGTCCACCGAGGTGGGCAAGCAGGTCACCCTCGACGCGAGCATCCGCCAGATCGAGTCGCTCGGCATCACCGTCAGCGACGAGATGTACGAGCAGACCCGCCAGGGGATCATGGACCCGTCCCCGGCGCGGCTGGCGTTCAGCGTGGCGGCCATGCTGGCCTTCCCGCCGATTATCTGGGCGATCCTGGCGGGCGTGGCCTACCTGGTGTTCGGGGTGTTCACCGGCGGCAGCGCCACCTTCAAGCAGATCTACGCCATCGTCGTCCACTCGTCGGTCGTGAGCGCCGTCGGGGCCCTGTTCACGACGCCGCTCAACTACGTCCGCCAGGCCACCAGCGCGACGAACCTGGCGGTCTTCCTGCCGTTCCTGACGGAGGGGAGCTTCCTCGCGCGGCTGGCGGGGATGGCGGACCTGTTCATCATCTGGTGGCTGGCGGTCCTGTCGATCGGCATCGCCGTCGCCTACAAGAAGAAGACCGGCGGCGTCGCGGCGGCCGTCTTCGGCATCTACGTTCTCATCGCAGTCGCGATCGCGGCCTACCAGGCCGCCGGGAGCTAGCGGAATGACGCGCAAGAAGGTTCTCATCGGCCTCGCCATCCTCGTCGGGCTCGGCGCCCTCGTCTGGGCGAACTTCGCGTTCAAGAAGGAGACGGGGCCCACCGTCACCGCCGAGGCGATCAAGCAGCGCGACATCGAGTCGATCGTGTCGGCGTCGGGGAAGATCCGGGCGCGCCGGACGGTGAACATCACCTCGGAGGTGTCGGGCAAGGTCGTGCAGCTGGCGGTGAACGAGGGCGACCGGGTGAAGTCGGGACAGTTCCTGCTGCAGATCGACCCGCGCAACCTGCGCAGCCGGCTGGAGATCAGCCAGGCGAACCTGGCGCAGATGCGCATCGGGCTCCAGCAGGCGCGCATCCAGGCCGAGACGGCGCGCGCCGACCTGAAGCTGGCGCAGGACGAGCTGAAGCGGCAGGTGTCGCTGTCGAAGGACCAGCTCACCACCGAGCAGGCGATGGACCAGGCCAGAACCACCGTGGCTCAGCGCGAGGGGGCGCTGCGGAACGCCGAGCAGGCGGTGTCGAACGCCGACCAGCGGATCCGCAGCCAGTCGGCCGACCTGCAGTCGGCGCAGCACGACCTGAGCCGCGTGAACATCCTGGCGCCGATCGACGGCCTCGTCACGCGCCGGAACGTGGAGGAAGGGGAAACGGCGGTCGTGGGGTTCACCAACAACCCGAGCGTCGTGCTGCTGACGGTGGCCGACATGTCGGTGATCGAGGCGGAGATCGAGGTGGACGAGACCGACATCCCGAGCGTGCAGCTCGGGCAGGCCACCAAGGTCACCGTCGACGCCCTGCCCGACCGGACCTTCACTGGCAAGGTGACCGAGATCGGCAACAGCCCGATCCAGTCCCTGACGGGCCAGGCGACCGGCACCCAGGCGACCAACTTCAAGGTCGTGGTGACCCTCGACGAGCAGATCCCCGAGGTCCGGCCGGGGTTCACGTGCACGGCCGACATCACCACGGCGACCCGCAAGAACGTCGTCGCGGTGCCCATCCAGGCGATGACGCTGCGCGAGCTGGTCTACGACGAGAAGGGCCAGGTGGTGAAGCCGCCGAAGGAGGAGAAGGGCCGCCGGTCGTCGCGGCCGTCGCGGCCGTCGGCCGGCACGGTCGAGGCGGCCGAGCTGAAGCCGGGCCAGACGCGCAAGGAGACCGAGGGGGTGTTCGTCGTCGGGACGGACAACCTCGCGCGCTTCGTCCGGGTGAAGACGGGCATCGCGGGCGACCGGTACTTCGAGGTGCTGTCGGGGCTCAAGACCGGCGAGCGGGTGGTGACCGGCCCGTTCGAGTCGGTGCGCACGCTGGCCGACGAGGCGCAGGTCAAGGTGGACGGCAAGGCGGGGACGACGGCGCCAAGGACGTAGGCGGGCGATGACGCAGATCTTCGAGTCGATCCAGATCGCGCTCGCGGCGATCTGGTCCAGCAAGCTCCGCTCCTTCCTGACGGTGCTCGGCAACATCGTCGCCGTCGCCTCGGTGATCGCCGTCTGGTCGCTGGTGAAGGGCATGGACGCCTCGGTCACCAACGCGATCCTGTCGGAGTTCAGCGCCGACTCCTTCTCGATCGACCGGGAGGGCATCATTACGAGCGAGGAGGAGGAGGAGGCGGTCCGCAACAACCCCCGGATCACGATGGCCGACGCCGAGGCGATCCGGCGGCGGACCACGCTGGTCTCGCACGTGATGGCGACCGCCTACGGCAACCGCGAGGTCCGGCACCGCGAGCACGTGATGGACCGCGTCCAGCTCCGCGGGGTGACGCGCGAGTACCTCTTCTTCTCCAATTACACGCTCGAGCGGGGCCGGCCGATCAGCCCGATGGAGATCGACCGGAACCGCCGCGTCGTCCTGCTCGGGTGGGAGGTCGCCAACCGCCTCTTCAAGGAGACCGATCCGATCGACAAGGAGGTCACGATCGGCGGCGTCCACTTCCGCGTCGTCGGCGTGGCCGAGAAGAAGGGCTCGCTCTTCGGGTCGGGCCAGGACGAGTACGCGGTCGTGCCGCTCGGGACGCTGCGGCAGTTCTTCGGCGGGCGGCAATCGCTGCTGCTGACGATGAAGCCGGTCCACCCCTCGCTCGCGAAGGTCGCGATGGAGGAGACCCGGGTGGCCATGCGGGTGGTGCGCGGGCTGAAGCCGAGCGAGAAGGACAACTTCGGCCTCTTCAGCTCGGAGACCTTCCTGAAGCTCTACGACAGCATCACGAAGAACATCTTCGCCGTCCTCATCGGCGTGGTCGCCTTGTCGGTGGTCGTCGGCGGCATCGTGATCATGAACATCATGCTGATGGTGGTCACCGAGCGCACGGCGGAGATCGGCCTCCGCAAGGCCTTGGGTGCGAGGCGGCGCCACATCATCCTGCAGGTCCTCGTCGAGTCGATCACGCTGTCGATCACGGGCGGCGTCGTGGGAACCGCGCTAGGGTTCTTGGCCGCGTTCGGCGTCTCCAAGGCGACCAGCCTCCCGATGGCGATCTACCCCTCGTCGGTCGCCCTCGGCATCGGCATCACGATTGCTGTCGGGCTGTTCTTCGGTATCTATCCCGCTTCCCGGGCGGCATCGCTCGACCCGATCGAAGCGCTGCGGAAGGAATAGCGCGTGGCTGTGCGGCTGGCCCTGTTCGTCGACACGATGCTGATGGCCCTGGGCACCATCCGGGCCAACAAGATGCGGTCTGCCCTCACCGTCCTCGGCGTGGTCATCGGGATCATGTCCATCGTCGGGATGACCGCCATCCTGAACGGCTTCAGCGAGTCGTTCCAGGCGATGATCAACGAGCTGGGCCCGAACACCATCATGGTCCAGCGCTTCGGCGTGGCGAGCTTCGGGTCGGGCAAGGACTTCCGCGAGCTGATCAAGCGCCCGAACCTGACGGTGCTGGACGCCGAGGCGATCGCCGAGCAGGCTACCACCCTGCAGACGGTGGACCTGTGGCTGGGGGCCGGGCCCGGAGAGAACACGATGCGCCGCGCGTTCTACCGGGGGGAGCGCACGAAGCGGCTGGCGGTGATGGGGACCACCGAGAAGTTCGCGGAAGTCAGCTTCCTCACGCTGCAGGAGGGCCGGTTCTTCACGCGCTTCGACATCGAGCGGCGGCGCAACGTGGTCGTCCTCGGCCAGACGCCGTACAAGGCGCTGTTCCCGAACAGCGATCCGATCGGGAAGATCATCCGTGTCGGCGACGATGCGTTCACGGTCGTCGGCGTGGTGGGCCCCCGGCCGACCATGGGCGGCCTCAATACCGGCGTGGACGATTTCCTGGTCGTGCCGTACACCAGCTACGAGAAGGTGTTCAACGTCGAGGCCCGGCGGCCGCGCAAGTCCGACTTCCTCGCGCTCACCATCGTCGGGATGCCGAAGGAGGGAGTGACGCGGGCCGAGGCGATCGCCGAGCTGGAGACGCTGATGCGGATCCGGCACGGCCTGAAGCTGAACCAGGAGAGCGACTTCGACATCGCCACCTCGGACCTGTTCGCCAAGTTCTTCGAGCGCGTCACCAAGTACATCTACCTGGGGCTCGTCGTCATCTCGTCGATCGCCCTGATGGTGGGCGGCATCGGTGTCATGGCCATCATGATGATCTCGGTGACCGAGCGCACGCGGGAGATCGGCGTGCGCAAGGCGCTCGGAGCCCGCCGGCGCGAGATCCTCTGGCAGTTCCTGCTCGAGGCGGTCGTGCTGACGGGAGTCGGCGGCCTCCTCGGGATCGGGATCGGGATCGGGATCGGCTACCTGGCGACCGCCCTCACCGGGCTGCCGACCGTGCTCAACTGGAAGCCGTTCGCCATCGGCATGGGGTTCTCCTCGGCCGTCGGCATCGTCTTCGGGATGCTGCCCGCCATGCGGGCCTCGAGGCTGGATCCCATCGAGGCGCTGCGGTACGAGTAGCGCGGGGCTTCAGCCCCGCGGGACGAGGGCGGGCGGCCGGTCGTAGCGCGGGGCTTCAGCCCCGCGGGACGAGGGCGGGCGGCCGTACACGCGAAGGGCCGGGCGTGGCACCCTGCCAACCCGGCCCTTGCCGTTACCCCGACCCCACACCGCCCACCGCAGGCCTGAAGGCCCCGCACCGCAGGCCTGAAGGCCCCGCACCGCAGGCCTAAAGGCCTGCGCTACTCCTCTTCTTCAGCCGCCTCGCCCTTCTCGGCCTTCGCCGCGGCGATGATCTTCGACTGGATGTGCGAGGGCACTTCCTCGTAGTGCGAGTACTCCATGTGGTAGGAGCCCCGGCCGCCGGTCATCGAGGTGAGCTGCTGCTCGTAGGTCAGCATCTCGGACATCGGCACCTGCGCCTTGACCACCGTCATCCCGCCCCGCGTGTCCATGCCCGAGATCCGGCCGCGACGGCCGTTGAGGTCGCCCATGAGGTCGCCGGCGAAGTCGGACGGGGCGTACACCTCGACGTTCACGATCGGCTCGAGGATCGTCGGCCTGGCGCGCGACATCCCGTCCTTGAACGCCAGGCGCCCGGCCATCTTGAAGGACAGCTCGTTCGAGTCGACGTCGTGGTACTTGCCGTCCACGAGCGTGACGCGGAAGTCCACCACGGGGTAGCCGGCGAGGTAGCCGCGCAGCCGCGTCTCCTGGATGCCCTTCTCGACCGCGGGCCTGAACGTCTGCGGGATGGCGCCCCCGAAGATGTCGTCCACGAACTCGAAGTCGGCGCCGCGGGGCAGCGGCTCCATCCGGATGCTGCAGTCGCCGAACTGGCCGTGCCCGCCGGTCTGCTTCTTGTGGCGGCCGTGGGCGTCGGTCGCCACCGTGATCGTCTCCCGGTACGGGATCTTCGGCGGCTTGAGGTTCACCTCGACGCCGAAGCGCCGCTTCATCTTGGCGACCGTAACCTCGATGTGGAGCTGCCCCTGCCCGGACAGCAGCAGTTCCTTGGTCTGCGGGTCGCGGCTCGACCGGATGGTCGGATCCTCTTCCTGCAGGCGCTGCATCGCGCCGCTGATCTTGTCCTCGTCGCCGCGGCTCTTGGGTTCGACGGCGTACGAGAGCACCGGCTCGGGGAACTTCATCGGCCGGAACGCCGGGCCGTTCTTCTCGGCCAGGGTGTCGTTGGTCATCGTCTCGCGCAGCTTGGCCACCGCGCCGAGGTCGCCGGCCCTGAGCTCGGGCACGTCGGTCTGGGCCTTGCCCTGGAGCAGCACCAGGTGGCCGAGCCGCTCCGGGGCCTCCTTGGTCAGGTTGTAGACCGTCGTGTCGGCCTTGAGCGTCCCCGTCATGACCCGGAACATCGTGATCCGGCCCGCGAACGGGTCGGCCACGGTCTTCCAGACGAACGCCGCGTACGGCGCCGACTCGGAGGCGGTGATCTCCACTTCCTCGCCCCCCTTGGTCGCCTTCACGGGCCGGGCGGCGGGCGGCGGGACGTAGGCGAGGATCGCCTCGAGCAGCGGCTGCACCCCGATATTCTGTGTCGCGGAGGTGCAGAACAACGGGAACACGCGCCGCCCGAGCACCGCGCTCCGGAGCCCCGAGACCAGCTCGT
The DNA here is from genome assembly GCA_963813585.1 of uncultured Acidobacteriota bacterium. GTDB lineage: Bacteria > Acidobacteriota > Vicinamibacteria > Vicinamibacterales > Fen-181 > JARKSS01. Next base: position 1,945,824 of record CAWEZL010000001.1, on the reverse strand, counting down.
CGTTGGTGAGGGTGCCGGCCTCGAAGAACTTCTCCATCAGCTGGTCGTCGGCCTCGGCGACCATCTCGATGAGCGCCTCGCGGGCCGACCGGGCCTCGGCCTCGAGCGCGGCAGGCACGGCCGCTTCCGTCATCGTGCCGCTGCCGTCCGGCTCGTAGACGTAGGCCTTCATCGCGACGAGGTCCACCACGCCCCGGAACGACTTCTCCTCGCCGATCGGCATCTGCACGGGGACGACGGTGCGGCCGAAGGCGGCCTGCAGCGACTCGAGTGTGCGGGGGAGGCTCGCGCGCTCGCGATCGAGGCGGTTGAGCACGACCAGGCGCGGGAGCGCGTGCTGCTCGGCCGAGTCCCAGACCTTCTCGGTCTGGACCTCCACACCCGAGACGGCGTCCACGACCACCAGGGCGGCCTCCGAAACGCGGACGGCTGCGGCGGCGTCGCTGAAGAAGTTGCCGAAGCCGGGAGTGTCGATCAGGTTGATCTTGTGCTTGTTCCACTCGGCGTACGCCATCGCCGCCGAGAGGGTGTGCTTGCGGGCGACTTCTTCCTCGTCGAAATCGGTCGCCGTCGTGCCGTCGTCCACCCGGCCGAGGCGGTTGACCATGCCGGCGTCGAACAGGATGGCCGACGCCAGCTGGGTCTTGCCGGCCCCGGAGTGGCCGACAATCGCCACGTTCCGCAGGCTGGCGGTGTCGTAGACCTTCATGGCGGTCCCCTACTTCGCCCGCGACGAGCGCCGGGCGCCGCTGCTGCCCTGCCGCGCGGCGGCCCGAGCCTGGCTCTTGGTGTCGGTGGAGGCGGCCTCGGCCTCGGCCTCCTCGCCAGCGCGCTTCCCACGCAGGCGCTCGGCCGCCGCCCGCAGTCGGCCGCTCACGCCGCGGCCCTTCTGCTTGTCGCCGGCCTCCTTGTCACCCTTCTCGCGCTTGGACTTGGGGTCGTACTCGCTCCCCACCAGCTCGACCAGCGCCATCTCGGCCGCGTCGCCCTGGCGGAAGCCGACGCGGAGCAGGCGGGTGTAGCCACCCGGTCGGCCGGCGAACCGCGGCGCGATCTCGGTGAACAGCTTGCCGACCACGGCGCGGTTCGGCAGGTCCTCGATCACGAGCCGCCGGGCGGTCAGCGCGCGGGCGCCGCCCCCGTCGGCGATCCCCCGCTTGGCGATCGTGATGAGGCGCTCGACGAAGGGCCGCAGCTCCTTGGCCTTGGGCACGGTCGTCTCGATGTGCTCGTGGCGCAGGAGGGCCTCGGCCTGGTTCCGGAGCAGGGCGATCCGGTGTTCGGTGACTCGGCCCAGCTTGCGGTGCGCGACTCGGTGACGCATTTCTCGTCCCCTATTCCGTCTGGCCCTGCGGCGCCGCCTGGTCGAGCCGCATCCCGAGGCTCAACCCCATCGACTGCAGGATCTCCTTGATCTCGTTGAGCGACTTCCGCCCGAAGTTCTTCGTCTTCAGCATCTCGGGCTCGGTCTTCTGGACCAGCTCGCGGATCGTGCGGATGTTCGCGTTCTTCAGGCAGTTGTACGAGCGGACCGACAGCTCGAGCTCCTCGACGCTCTTGTCGAGGTTCTCGTTGGAGGCGGCGCCGCGGGCCTGGTCGGCCGGCTGGTCCAGCGGCTGGTCCAGCGAGTCGTCGAGGTTGACGAAGATGTTCAGGTGCTCGCGCACCAGCTTGGCGGCGGTCGAGACCGCGTCGCGCGGCGTGAGGGCCCCGTTGGTCCAGACGTCGAGCGTCAGCTTCTCGTAGTCGGTGGTCTGCCCGAGGCGCGCGGCCTCGACCAGGTAGTTCACCTTCTTGACCGGGGAGTGGACCGAGTCGATCGGGATCCAGCCGATCCCCAGGTCGTCGTCGAAGTTGCGGTCGGCGGCGACGTAGCCGCGGCCGCGCTTCAGGCGCATCTCCATCTCGAGCCGGCCGCCCTCGGCAACGGTCGCGATGTGGGCGTCGGGGTCGAGGATCTCGACGTCACCGTCCGCCTGGATGTCGCGCGCCTTGACCTCGCCAGCCTTCTCGACCTTGACGTACAGCGCCTTGGTCTGGTCGGAGCTCAGCTTGAAGGGCACCTGCTTCAGGTTGAGGATGATGTCCGTGGCGTCCTCGACGACCCCGGGGATCGGCGAGAACTCGTGGAGCACACCCTCGATCCGGACGGCCGTGACCGCCGCGCCCTCGATCGACGACAGGAGCACGCGCCGCATCGCGTTGCCGATCGTGGTGCCGAAGCCCCGCTCGAACGGCTGGGCGTAGCACCGGCTGAACCGGTCGGTCTGCGTGTCGCGCTCGAACTCCAGCCGCTTGGGCCGCTGGAAACCTTTCCACAGCATCGACTCTGTCCTTTCTTGCACATGCCGCCGGCACCCTGCGACGGCGCTCAGCGTGCCCCGAGCATCGTCGAGGGCCCGCAAGCCGGCGCGACGAGCCGCCGGCGCGCAGGCCGGCGCGACTGGGAATCCGCTCCGACCGGCTTCCCCCGCGGGTCTCCCCCGCTACTTCGAGTACAGCTCGACGATCAACTGCTCCTGGATGGGCAGGTTGATCTGGGCCCGGGTCGGCAGCGAGACGATCCGTCCCTCGAACCGCTCGGGCTGGGCCTGCAGCCACTCGGGGACGCCGCGCCCCTTGACCTCTTCCATCGCGTGCTGGATGGTCACGTTCTTCTGGCTGCGCGCCTTCACGGTCACCGTATCGTTCGCCTTCACGAGGAACGACGGAATGTCCACCTTCCGGCCGTTGACGGAGAAGTGGCCGTGGCGCACGAGTTCGCGGGCCTGGGGCCGCGACGTGGCGAGGCCCAGGCGGTAGACGACGTTGTCGAGGCGCCGCTCGAGCATCTGGAGGAGGATCTCGCCGGTGATCCCGCGCTGGCGCTCGGCCGACTCGAAGTAGAGCCGGAACTGGTCCTCGAGCACGCCGTAGATCCGCTTCAGGCGCTGCTTCTCCCGCAACTGCAGGCCGTAGCCCGCCAGCTTCGCGGCGCGCCGCTTGCCGTGCTGCCCGGGGGGGAAGTTGCGCTTCTCGATCGCGCACTTCTCCGTGTAGCAGCGCTCGCCCTTGAGAAAGAGCTTCATGCCTTCACGCCGGCACAGGCGACACACCGCAGCACTGTATCTGGCCATTCTCGGTATTCCTCTGGGATTCGGGATTCAGGATTCGGGATTCGGGGAGGAGTCCCCGATCGTCCTGAATCCTGACTCCTGACTCCTGAATCCTTCTTCCTCGTCCTACACGCGCCGCCGCTTCGCCGGCCGGCAGCCGTTGTGGGGGATCGGGGTCACGTCGCGGATCGACTTGACCTCGAGGCCCACCGTCTGCAGCGCGCGAATCGCCGACTCCCGGCCGGCGCCCGGACCCTTCACCCGCACCTCCACCGACCGCATGCCGTACGCCTTGGCGGCGTTGCCGGCGTTCACGGCCGCCTGGGTCGCGGCGAACGGCGTGCCCTTGCGGGACCCCTTGAAGCCGATGCCGCCGGCGCTCGACCAGGACACGACGTTCCCCTCGGTGTCGGTGAGGGTGATGACCGTGTTGTTGAAGGACGCCTGGATGTGGGCGATCCCGTGGTGGATGATCCGCTTCTCACCACGCTTCTTGAACGTCTTCTTCGCAGGACGCTTCCCCGAGGACTCGGGCTTGGCTCCCGCCCCTTCGGCCGGTTCGTTCTTTGCCATCCGTTTACACCGTCTTCTTCTTGGCGACCGCGCCGCGCCGCGGGCCCTTCCGCGTGCGCGCGTTGGTGCGGGTGCGCTGACCGTGCACCGGCAGTCCGCGGCGGTGGCGCATCCCGCGGTAGCAGCCGATGTCCATCAAGCGCTTGATGTTCATCGAGACCTCCTTGCGGAGGTCGCCCTCGACGCCCCCCTGGTCCTCGATGACCCGCGTGATCCGCCGGACATCGTCCTCGGACAGGTCCTTGACGCGGACGTCCGGGCTCACGCCTGCCTCCTTCAGGATGCCGTTCGACCGCGTGCGGCCGATCCCGAAGATGTAGGTCAGGCCGATCTCGACGCGCTTGGTGCGGGGAAGATCCACGCCTGCGATACGTGCCATAGCTTGTTCCTTGTAGTGGCCAGTGATCAGTGGCCAGTGGCCAGACTGCTCACCTGCCGACTGGCTACTGACCGCTGACCACTGACACCCGTCCTATCCCTGCCGCTGCTTGTGCTTCTGGTTCGTGCAGATCACCCGCACCACGCCGCGGCGGCGGACGATCTTGCACTTGTCACAGATCCGCTTGACCGACGCTCGTACCTTCATACGTTCAGACCTCGCAGCGGACAGCCGGGCCGCCAGCTACTTGTACCGGTAGATGATTCTCCCCCGCGTCAGATCGTACGGCGACAACTCGATCAGCACCCGGTCGCCGGAGAGGATCCGGATGAAGTTCTTCCGCATCTTGCCCGAGACGTGCGCCAGCACCTGGTGCCGGTTCTCGAGCTCCACGCGAAACATGGCGTTCGGAAGCGACTCGAGCACCACGCCCGTCACTTCGATCGTGTCATCTTTCGCCACCGGCTCGCCAACTCCTCCGGCGCGTCAAGACCCAGCCCCGCCAGTACCTCGCCGAACCCCTCGTCCTCCCGCGCGGTCATCACCCACGGGCCCGACGCCGTCACTGCCACGGTGTGCTCGAAGTGGGCCGACAGGCTGCCGTCGCGCGTGACCGCGGTCCAGCCGTCCTCCAGCACCCGCACGCCGGCCTTCCCCATGTTCACCATCGGCTCGATGGCCAGCACCATCCCCTCGGCCAGCCGGGGCCCGCGTCCCGGCGGCCCGTAGTTGGCCACCTGCGGCTCCTCGTGCATCGCCGCGCCGATCCCGTGCCCCACGAACTCGCGCACCACCGAGAAGCCGTGGCGCTCGACGTGCTGCTGCACCGCGTGCCCGATGTCCGAGACCCGGCCGCCCGCCTGCATCCTGGTAATGGCCTGGTAGAGCGCCTCGCGCGTCACGCGCAGCAGCGACTCGGCCCGCGGCCCCACGGCCCCCACCGGCACGGTGATCGCCGAGTCCCCCACGAACCCGTCGAGCACGGCGCCGACGTCCATCGAGACGATGTCCCCGTCGGCCAGGACCCGCCCCGGCGAAGGGATCCCGTGGATCACCTCGTCGTTGACCGAGATGCAAACCGTCGCGGGGTACCCGTGGTACCCCTTGAAGGCCGGGGTCCCCCCGGCGGCGCGGATCTGCTCCTCCGCCATCCCGTCCAGCTCGGCCGTCGAGACGCCGGGGGCGGCCGCCCCCTGAAGCCGCGCCAGCACGGCGGCGACCAGCGCGCACGCCCGGTGCATCCTCGCGAGCTCCGCCGGCGACTTGCAGACGATCACACGGCGCCGTCCCGGCCCGACCCCGCGGCGGACGCCACCGCCGCCTCGAGGTCCCGCGCCACCGCGCCGGGCGGCTGCGCGCCGTCCACCCGGCGGAACGTCGGCCGCGCGCCGTAGTAGTCCACCAGCGGCCAGGTGTCGCGCGCGTAGACGCGCAGCCGCTCGCGGATGACCTCCTCGCGGTCGTCGGCGCGCTGGGTCAGCGTCCCGCCGCACCGCGCGCAGCGCTCGGGCACCGGCTCGCCCGGCGTCCCCCGGCCGGGCTCGGGACGCCCTTCGGCTTGCCGAATGGGCGCCGGCACCTCCGCGTTGGCGCCGCACGCGGAGCACACCCGGCGCGACGTCAGGCGTCGCACCAGCTCCTCGTCGTCCACGGCGACCTCGATCACGATCAGGGGGTCGCCCCCCGCCAGCACGCCGTCGAGCGCCCGGGCCTGCGGCACCGTGCGCGGGAAGCCGTCGAGGACGAATCCCCGCGACGCGTCCGGCTTCGCGAGCCGCTCGCGGACCACGCCGATGATGATGTCGTCGCCGACCAGCGCGCCCGAGGCCATCACCGCCTGCGCCCGCCGCCCGAGCTCGGTTCCCTCGGCCACGGCGGCCCGCAGCATGTCCCCGGTGGAGATGTGGGGGATCCCGCGCGCGGCCGCCAGCTGCCTGGCCTGCGTCCCCTTCCCCGCGCCCGGGGGCCCCAGCATCACGAGGTTCAGCGACACCTATCCTCTCCGTCCCCGAATTCGCGTCTTCTTCATGAACCCGTCGTAGTGCCGCATGATCAGCTGCGACTCGACCTGCTGCACGGTGTCCATGGCGACCCCGACCACGATCAGCAGCGACGTGCCGCCGAAGTAGAACTGCACGTTCATGCCCTCGGTGACGAACCGCGGCAGCGCGGCGTCGAGGCGCTCGCCGATGAACGGGATCGGCGCCACCTTGAAGCCCGAGATCAGGAACTCCGGGATGATCGCCACCAGCGCCAGGTAGATCGCGCCGGCCAGCGTGATCCGCGTGAGGATCGTGTCGATGTACTCGGCCGTCCGCTTGCCGGGCCGGATCCCCGGGATGAACCCGCCGTACTTCCGCATGTTCTCGGCGACGTCGTCGGGGTTGAAGATGATCGCCGTGTAGAAGTACGCGAAGAAGATGATCCCCGCGACGTACAGCAGGTTGTACAGCGGGTATCCCCAGCTGAGCTGCTGGATGAACGCCTCGAGCCATCCCCCGGGCTCGGGCCGGAACATCCCCGCGATCGTGGCGGGGAACGCCAGGATCGAGGAGGCGAAGATCACCGGGATCACGCCGCCCGTGTTCACCTTGAGCGGGATGTGCGTGCTCGATCCGCCGTACATCCGGCGGCCCACGACCCGCTTCGCGTACTGCACCGTCACCCGCCGGTGGCCGCGCTCGACGTAGATGATCGCGGCGACCACGACCACCATGAACGCGATCAGCAGGATGATCCGGATCGGGCCCATCTCGCCGGTCCGCAACTGCTCGAGCGTCGAGAGGACGGCGCGCGGCAGGCCGACGACGATCCCGGCGAAGATGATCAGCGACATCCCGTTGCCGATACCGCGCTCGGTGATCTGCTCGCCGAGCCACATGATGAACGTCGTGCCCGTGGTCAGCGTCAGCACCGTCATCAGCCGGAAGGCCAGGCCCGGCTGGTAGACCAGCGGCAGCCCCCCCGCGATCCCGGTCTGGTTCTCCAGGAACAACGCGATGCCGAGCGCCTGCACGACGCTCAGCAGGATCGTCCCGTAGCGCGTGTACTGGGTGATCTTGCGCCGGCCGAGCTCACCCTCCTTGGAGAGCCGCTCCAGGTACGGCCACACCACCGTCAGCAGCTGGAGGATGATCGACGCGGTGATGTACGGCATGATGCCGAGCGCGAAGATCGTCACCTTCGACAGGTTCCCCCCGGAGAACATGTCGTAGAGGCCGAACATCGTGTTGCGGGCCTGCTCGGCGAGCAGCGCCAGCGCCTCGGTGTTCACGCCCGGCGTCGGGATGTGGTTGCCGATCCGGTAGACCCCCAGCAGCCCGAGCGTGAACAGCACGCGGTTGCGGAGGTCCGGGATCGCGAACAGGTTTCTCAGGCTTTCAACCATAGCTACCTGGTCGGCGCGGGCAGGCCCCGGTGGGCCGCGCGGCCGTGAGCCGGTGTCCTTAGGCCTCGGTGGCCGCCGCCCCGATGACCTCCGCGGCGCCGCCGGCAGCCGCGATCTTCTCGGCAGCCTTGCCGCTGAACTTGTGCGCGTGCACCGTGAGCGCCTTGTCGATGTCGCCGCGGGCGAGCACTTTCACCAGCTTGCCGGCCTTGCCGGTCAGCAGGCCGCGCTCGCGCAGCAGCTCGGGCGTCACCGCCGTGCCCGCCTCGAACCGCTCGGCGAGCGCGTCGAGGTTCACCACGGCGTACTCGATGCGGAACAGGTTGTGGAACCCGCGCTTCGGCACCCGCCGGTGGAGCGGCATCTGGCCGCCCTCGAACCCGCGCTTGTGCTTGAAGCCCGAGCGCGACTTCGCGCCCTTCTCGCCCCGCCCGGCCGTCACGCCGTTGCCCGATCCCTGGCCGCGCCCCACGCGCTTCTTCGCGTGCTTCGCGCCCTTGGGGGGCTTCAGATTGCTGAGATCCATATCTGATCCCCGATCCCTGATCCCCTGATCCCCGATCCCGTTATCCCACCTTCACGAGGTGGCGGACCTTGCGGATCATCCCCCGGATCTCCGGGGTGTCCTTGAGCTCCACGGTGTGCCGGATGCGCCGCAGGCCGAGCCCGCGGACGGTCTCCCCCTGCGTCTTCTCGAAACCGATGGTGCTCCGCACCTGGGTGACCTTCAGCGTCCGGCCCTCGACTGCCTTGTCTGCCATCGCGCCCTCGCCTCCCCTACGCCCCGGCCGGGTGCGGCTCGGTCGGCGGCGCCGTCGGCCGCCCCGACAGCTCCTCGAGCGACTTGCCGCGCAACCGCGCGATCGACACGGGGTCCTTCAGGTTCATCAGGCCCGTGAAGGTCGCCCGCACGACATTGTGCGCGTTATCCGATCCCAGCGACTTGGTCAGGATGTTCGTGATGCCGGCCGATTCGACCACCGCCCGAACCGCCCCCCCCGCGATGATCCCGGTGCCGTCGGGCGCCGGCTTCAGCAGGACGCTGCCCGCGCCGTAGTGGCCGACGATTTCGTGCGGGACCGTCGTGCCCACCAGCGGCACGCGGATCAGCCCTTTCTTGGCGGCCTCGATCCCCTTCTTGATGGCCGAGGGGACCTCGCGCGCCTTGCCGACGCCGAACCCGACCACGCCGTGCCCGTCCCCCACGACCACCAGGGCGCTGAAGCTCAGGTTCTTGCCGCCCTTGACGACCTTGGTGACGCGGTTGATGGACACCACGGTGTCCTTGAGGTCGAGCTGCGACGGGTCGATCTTCTCGCGTGTCGTTCGCATCATAACTAGAACTCCAGCCCCGCCTTCCGGGCCGCCTCGGCCACCGCGCGCACCCGGCCGTGGTACAGGAACCCGTTGCGGTCGAAGACGACCTGCTTGAGCCCCTTGGCGCTCAGCCGCTCCGCGATCGTGCGGCCGATCAGCTCGGCACCGGCCGTGTTGCCGCCGCGCGTCTTCGGGTCCATCAGCGCCTTCACGGCCGGCTCCACCGTGGAGGCCGACGCCAAGGTCTGGCCGGCGGCGTCGTCCACCACCTGCACGTAGATGTGCGCCAGGCTGCGGAACACGGTGAGCCGGGGCCGCGCGGCGGTCCCCACGATCCGCTTGCGCAGGCGCAGCTTGATGCGGTCGCGCCGGTCTTCCTTCGTCTTGATCTTCATGACGTCCGCCTGTGTCTTCACGGGGCGCGTCCGGCCCCGAGGTCCTCACGAAACAGCTGGCAGCCGCCAGCTCACGCTGGCAGCGGGCCGCTTTCCCGCTACGCCCCCGTCTTCCCGACCTTCTTCTTCAGCACCTCGCCGGTGTACCGCACGCCCTTCTGCTTGTAGGGGTCGGGCTTGCGGAGAAGGCGGATGTCGGCGGCGACCTGGCCCACGAGCTGCCGGTCGATGCCGGTCACCGTGACGTGCGTCTGTTTCTCCACCGCGATGTCGATCCCCGCCGGGACGTCGAACACGATCGGGTGGGAGTAGCCGAGGGCGAAGACCACCTGCCGGCCCTTGACCTCGGCCCGGTAGCCGATGCCGACGATGTCCAGCTCGCGCTTGAACCCCTCGGTCACGCCGGCGACCGCGTTGGCGACCAGGCTGCGGCCGAGCCCGTGGAACTTCCCGAGATCGGAGTCCTCGCGGACCGGGCGGGCGACCAGCTGGCCGTCCTGCATCTCGAAGGCGATCCCCGGGGGAACGCGCTGGATCAGCTTACCCTTGGGTCCCTGCACCTCGACCACGTCCGGGGTGATCGTCACCTTCACGCCGGCGGGCAGGGGGATCGGCTTCTTACCTATACGGGACATAAACTCTGTTCCTGTCGTGGCTAGCTGCTGGTGGCTGGTTGCCAGACACCTGCTCTTACCACACGTTGCACAGCACCTCGCCGCCGACGCCAGCGCGGGTGGCCTGCCGGCCGGTCATCAGGCCCCTCGAGGTGGTCAGGATGCTGATGCCGAGGCCGGCGAGCACCGGCGGCACCTGGTCGTGCCCGAAGTAGACCCGGCGCCCGGGGCGGCTCACACGCTCGATCCCGGTGATCACCTTTTCGCCGCGGGGGCCGTACTTCAGGAAGATCCGGACGACCTTCTGGGGGGTCTCCGCCCCCTCGGGCACTTCCTCGACGACCGTGGACCCCTGGACGTATCCCTCGTCCTCGAGGATCTTGGCAATCTCGATCTTGAGCCGCGAGGCCGGGATGTCGACGCGCGCGCGCTTGGCCTGCACGGCGTTGCGGATGCGCGTCAGCATGTCAGCAATCGGATCAGTCATAGCGTGAACCTTGTCGTCCTCTCCCGGGTGGTCCGCGCCGGGGCGCGAACAGTTCGGGACTCCAACCGTCCCCGGCCCTACCAGCTGCTCTTGATCACGCCGGTGATGTCGCCCTGCAGCGCCAGCTGGCGGAAGCAGAGGCGGCAGAGCGCGAACTTCCGCAGGTAGCCGCGCGGCCGGCCGCAGCGGTGGCAGCGGTTCCGGTGCCGGATCTCGAACTTCAGCGCCCTGCGCTCCCTGACTTTCTTCGCGGTCGTCGCCATGGTGGTGTCCTGCGTTAACTGGTCCTGAACGGCATGCCGAGCAACTGCAGCAGCCGGCGCGCTTCCTCGTTGGTCTTCGCCGTGGTCACGACCGACACGTTCATCCCCCGCGCCTTGTCGACCTTCATGTAGTCGATCTCGGGGAACAGGAGCTGGTCGCGCAGCCCGAGCGTGTAGTTGCCGCGGCCGTCGAACCCGCGGGGCGAGACCCCCTTGAAGTCGCGGACGCGCGGCAGCGCGATGTTCAGCAGGCGGTCGAGAAACTCGTACATCCGCTCGCCGCGCAAGGTCACCATCGTGCCGACCGGCATCCCCTGGCGGACCTTGAAGGCGGCGATCGACTTCTTCGCGCGGGTGGTGACGGCGCGCTGGCCGGTGATCCGGCCGAGCTCGTCGGCGCCTGCGTCCACCAGCTTGACGTTCTGGGTCGCCTCGCCGAGGCCCATGTTCACCACGACCTTCTCGACCCGCGGGATGGCCATGACGTTGGAATAGCCGAACTCCTTGCGGAGCGCGGGGACCACGTCGTTCCGGGTACTTCTCCTTCAAGCGGCTCATTTGTCCACGACCCCTTCGCACTTCCGGCAGACGCGCACCTTGCGGCCGTCGCCGAGCAGCCGGTGGCCGATCCGGGCCGGCTTGCCGCACTCGGGGCACACCAGCTGCACGTTCGAGGCGTGCACGGTGGCCTCGCGCTTGGCGATGCCCCCCTTGATGTTCTTGCCCGGGTTCGGCTTCGTGTGGCGGCTGATGATGTTCACGCCCTCGACCAGGACCCGGTTGCTCCCCGGCTCGACGCGCAGGACGCGGCCGCGCTTGCCGCGGTCCTTGCCGGTCGTCACCACGACGTTGTCGTTCTTGCGAATCGGCGATGCTACACGTGACATAACGGTCTCCCGGCCCCAGCTAGAGCACCTCGGGCGCCAGCGAGATGATCTTCATGAACTTCCGCTCGCGCAGTTCGCGGGCGACGGGCCCGAAGACGCGGGTCCCGATCGGCTCGTTCTGGTCGTTGATCAGCACGGCGGCGTTCCGGTCGAACCGGATGTAGCTGCCGTCGCGCCGGCGCTGCTCCTTGCGGGTCCGGACGACCACCGCCTTGACGACCTGGCCCTTCTTCACGTTCGAGTCGGGCGTGGCTTCCTTCACCGACGCCGTGACGATGTCGCCGAGCCGCGCGTAGCGGCCGGTCGACCCGCCGATCGCGTTGATGACCGCGATCTTGCGGGCGCCTGAGTTGTCGGCGACGTCGAGGATCGAGCGCATCTGGATCATGACTGACCCCCGCCCGGCTCCGCGCCCTTGGCCGGCGCCCCGGCTTCGCGGGCCCGCACGTCGACGGCGCGCCGCACGACGCGGGCCACGGCCCAGCGCTTGCGGCGGCTGAGCGGCCGGCCCTCGATGATCTCGACCAGGTCGCCGACCTTCGCCTCGTTGCCCTCGTCGTGCGCGAGGAACTTCGAGGTGCGGCGCTGGATCTTGCCGTACAGCGGGTGGCGCACCTGGCGCTCGACGGAGACGACCACCGTCTTGTCCATGCGGTCGCTCGTCACCACCCCCTCAACGCGTGCCTTCTCAGCCATCGTCCTAGCTCCTGACCGCCGGCGCGGTCCTCTGGCGGAGGACCGTCTTGACGCGCGCCAGGTCCCGCCGGACCTCCCGCAGCTTCACCGGGGTGTCGAGTTGCCCCATGGCCTTCTGGATCCGGAGCCGGAACAGCTGATCGTTCAGGTCGTGCTCGCGGTTCCGCAGGTCGTCTTCGTTCAGCTCACGCAAATCGCGCGCGCTCGTCATGACACAGCCTCCTGCCCGAAGCGGGCGGCGAAGCGCGTCCTGATCGGCAGCTTCGCGGCCGCCAGCCGCATGGCCTCGCGGGCCTCCTGCTCGGAGACGCCCTCCATCTCGAAGAGCACCTTGCCCGGGCGCACGACGGCGACCCATTCCTCCGGCGCGCCCTTGCCCTTCCCCATGCGCGTCTCCTGGGGCTTCTTGGTCACCGGCTTGTCGGGGAACACCCGCACCCAGATCTTCCCGCCGCGCTTGATGGCCCGGGTCATGGCCACGCGCGCCGCCTCGATCTGGCGGGCCGTCATCCAGCACGGCTCCATGGCCTTCAGGCCGAAGTCGCCGAACGAGACGTCGGACCCGCGCCAGGCCTTGCCGGCGCGGCGCCCGCGCTGCTGCTTGCGGTACTTGACTTTCTTCGGCATCAACATAACGACACCCTATCGCCTGTCTTCCCGTCCGCCCCGGCGCGGGACACGGTAGTCCTCCTCGCGACCCACGCGCGGCTCGACGCGCTCGCCCTTGTACAGCCAGGTCTTGACGCCGATCTGGCCGTAGGTCGTGCTGGCCTCGGCAAAGCCGTAGTCGAGGTCGGCGCGCAGCGTCTGGAGCGGGAGCTGCCCGTGCAGGTACCACTCGGACCGCGCGATCTCCGCGCCGTTCAGCCGCCCGGACACCCGCACCTTGATGCCGCGGGCGCCGAAGCGCAGCGCCGACTCGACCGCCTTGCGCATGGCGCGGCGGAAGGCCACCCGCTTCTCGAGCTGCATCGCCACCGACTCGGCGATCAGCTGCGCGTCCAGCTCGGGCTTCTGGATCTCCTGGATGTTGATGAACACCTCGCGACTGGTCCGGCGCTTGACCTCTTCCTTCAGCTTGTCGACCTCCGCCCCCTTCCGGCCGATGATGATGCCGGGCCGGGAGGTGTAGATGTCGATCTTCAGCTTGTTGGCGGCGCGCTCGATCTCGATCCGCGAGACGCCGGCGTGCGCGAACCGCTTCTTGAGGTCGTCCCGCAGCGCGAGGTCCTCGTGCAGCAGCTTCGCGTAATCGCGGTCGGAGTACCAGCGCGACCGCCAGGTCTTGTTGAAGCCGAGCCGGAAACCGTACGGGTGAACCTTCTGTCCCACGAGACGCTCCTGGATCTGCTGAATCACACAGGCGGAGGGCGGCAGCGGCGGGCGGGGGCCTCTGCCTCCGGCCGTCCGCCTCCCGCCTTCCGGTGCCCGCCTACTTCCCGGCCGCCGCCACGCCCTGCGACTTGGCGGCCCTCGCCCGACGCGGCCGCCCCGCCACGACGGGGGCCGCGCCGATCTTCCCGGCCTTCTCCGCCACGCGCACCGTCAGGTGCGCCGTGCGCTTGACGATCCGGAAGGCCCGCCCCATCGGCGCCGGGCGGATGCGCTTCATCGACGGCCCCTGGTCGGCGAAGCACGCCTCCACCACGAGCCGGTCCACGTCCCCGCCGAACCCTTCCTTCTGCTGCGCGTTCGCGATCGCCGATCGCAGCACCTTCGCGATGTCCCGCGCGACGCCCTTCCGCGAGAACTGCAGCAGCGCGAGCGCGGCGTTCACGTCGCGCCCGCGGATCAGGTCCATCACCAGGCCGGCCTTCTGGGCCGAGGTGCGGATGTACTTGGCCGTGGCCTGTGCCTCGATCATGCGCCACCCCCGGCGGGCTTCGGCGCCGCCGCGGCGGCCGCCGCCTTCTCGCTCTTCGTCGTATGCCCCCTGAAGGTGCGGGTCGGTGAGAACTCGCCCAGCTTGTGGCCGACCATGTTCTCGGTCACGTACACCGGGACGAACTTCTTGCCGTTGTGCACCGCCAGCGTGTGCCCGACCATCTCCGGCACCACGGTCGACCGGCGCGACCAGGTCTTGATGACCTTCTTGTCCCCGCTGCGGTTCATCACCTCGACCTTCTCGAGGAGCGAGGTGTCGATGAAGGGACCCTTCTTCAGCGATCTGCTCATAACTGTTACCCGTAGCCCGCACCGTAGGGCCGGACCTTCAGGTCCGGCCGTCGCCACGGTGGCTGCCGCATGGTCGCCGCCACGGCGGGGCTGAAGCCCCGCGCCCACGGCGGGGCTGAAGCCCCGCCCTACTTGCGCCTTCTCTGCACGATGAACTGGTCGGTCGCCTTCCGGTTGCGCGTCTTGTAGCCCTTGGTCGGCATGCCCCAGGGCGTCACCGGGTGCCGGCCGCCGGAGGTCTTGCCCTCGCCGCCGCCGAGCGGATGATCCACGGGGTTCATCGCGACGCCGCGCACGTGCGGCCGCTTCCCCAGCCACCGGCTGCGCCCGGCCTTGCCGAGCGAGACGTTCTCGTGATCGAGGTTGCCCACCTGGCCGATCGTGGCGAGGCACTCCACGCTGATCTTCCGCAGCTCGCCGGACGGCATCTTCACGGTGGCGTACTCGCCTTCCTTGGCCACCAGCTGCACCGCCGACCCGGCGCCCCGGGCGATCTGCCCGCCCTTGCCGGGCCGCAGCTCCACGTTGTGGACCTGGGTGCCCAGCGGGACGTTCTTGAGCGGCAGCGCGTTGCCCGGCAGGATGTCCACGTTGTCGCCGGCGACGATCTGGTCGCCCACCTTCAGGCCGGACGGCTGCAGGATGTAGCGCTTCTCGCCGTCGGCGTACTGCACGAGGGCGATGCGGGCCGAGCGGTTCGGGTCGTACTCGACCGTCACGATCTTGCCCGGGATGTCCCGCTTGTCGCGCTTGAAGTCGATCACCCGGTACGCCCGCTTGTGACCGCCGCCGCGCCACCAGGACGTCAGCTCGCCGCGGTTGTTCCGGCCGCCGGACTTGGGCAGCGGCTCGGTGAGCGGCTTGTACGGCCGGTTGGTGGTGATCTCGTCGAACACCTGGACGGTCTGGAACCGCCGGCCCGCCGACGTCGGTTTGTATGTGCGAATGGGCATGGCTCTGCACCCTCTCAGGATTCGGGACTCAGGCTGACTCCTGGGTCCTGATTCCTTCCGTGATTACGCCCCTTCCAGGAACTCCGGCACCTTCTCGCCCGCGCGCAACCGGACGTACGCCTTCTTCCAGTCCGAGCGGCGGCCGGAGAAGCGTCCCTGGCGCTTGACCTTGCCGTGCACGAGCGACGTGCGCACGCTCGCCACCTTCGACCCCAGGAGCGCCTCGATCGCCTGCCGCACCTCGACCTTCGTCGCGCCCACGGCAACCTCGAACACGATCGTCTGCCCGTCTTCGCGCTGGATCGTGGTCTTCTCGGTCACCAGCGGGCGGCGGATGACGTCTGTCAGCTTCATGGCGGTTACCCCAGCACTTCCTGCAGCCGCTCGAGGGCCGCCCGCGTCATGACGATCCGCCCGCCGTCGGCGACGTCGCGGGCCGTCAGGCGGCCGCTCTCGACCACCCGGACGCGGGCGAGATTGCGGACGGCGAGGGCCAGCTTCTCGTCGAGCGCCACGTCGACGACCAGGGCCTTCCCGTCGACCCCGAGCCGCCGGAGCATCTCGACCGCCGCCTTCGTCTTCGCGGCCTCGACGGCGAGCGCGTCCACGACGACCACCGAGGAGTCGGCCAGCTTCCCGGCCAGCGCCGCGCGCAGCGCGCGCTTCTCGACCTTCCGCGGAACAGGGTAGTCGTAGCCGCGCGGCTGCGGGCCGAACACCGTGCCGCCCTTCCGCCACAGCGGGTTGCGCGACTCGCCGACCCTCGCCCGGCCGGTCCCCTTCTGCCGCCAGGGCTTCTTCCCGGTGCCGCTCACCAGCCCCCGGGTCTTGGTCGCGTGCGTGCCGCGGCGACCTGCCGCATTGGCGTGCACCACGGACTCCCAGACCAGGTGGTCGGCGTGCGCCTCGCCGCCGAACACCTCGTCGTTCAGCTCGAGCGAGCCCACCTTCTCGTTCTGGTTGTTGACGACGTCTACATTCATGGCTGTACGCCTTCAGAACCTACTTCTTCGCCTTGGCGGCGCCCTTGGCCGGGCCCTTGGCCGGGCCCTTGGCCGCGCTCTTGGGCGCGCCCTTCGCGGCCTTCTCGACCTGCGGCTGCGGCTCCGGCTTCCGCGCCACCGCCTTGCGGATGATCAGGTAGCCGCCGTCGGCGCCCGGCACGGCGCCGCGCACCATGAGCAGGTGGTTCTCGCCGTCGATCCGCTCGACCCGCAGGTTCCGCGTCGTCACCCGGGCGTCGCCCATGTGGCCGGGCCCGCGCATCCCCTTGATGACCCGCGACGGGTACGAGGACGCGCCGATCGACCCCGGCGCCCGGTGGAACATCGACCCGTGCGTCGCGCGCCCGCCCGCGAAGTGGTGCCGCTTGACGACACCCTGGAAGCCGTGGCCGCGGCTGGTGCCGATCACGTCGACGCGGTCGCCGGCGTTGAACACCGACGCCACGAGCACCTGGTCGCCCGCCCTGAGGGCCTCGCCCCCGGGAGCGACCTTCACCTCGCGGCGCACGCGCGTCGGCGGCACCCCGGCCTTCTTGTAGTGGCCGGCCAGGGGCTTCCCCACCTTGGCGGGACGCTCCTCGACGAGCCCCAGCTGGACCGCCTCGTAGCCGTCCGACTGCCCGTCCTTGGCCTGCACGACGACGCAGGGCCCGGCCTGGATCACGGTTACGGGCTGGACGCTCCCGTCGGGGGCGAACAACTGCGTCATCCCGACTTTCCTGCCGATGATTCCTGTCACCATAAGTTTCTCGGATCAGGATTCAGGAGTCATTCCCGATTCCCTCTCGCTCTACTTCCGGCTGTCCTTGCCGAACGCCTTGATCTCCACGTCCACGCCGGCCGGGAGGTCGAGCTTCATCAGCGCGTCGACGGTCTGCGAGGTCGGCTCGAAGATGTCGATCAGGCGCTTGTGGGTGCGGATCTCGAACTGCTCGCGGGACTTCTTGTCCACGTGCGGCGAGCGGAGGACCGTCCACTTGTTCTTCTCGGTGGGCAGCGGGATCGGCCCGGCCAGCCGGGCGCCGGTGTTGCGCGCGGTGTTGACGATCTCGGCCGTGGACTGGTCGAGCACGCGCGAGTCGTACGCCTTCAGCCGGATGCGGATCTTGTCGCCGAACTGGGTTGACATAGCTGAACTCACCAGGATTCGGGATTGATTCCCGATTCCTATTCCAGAATCTCAGTGACCGTGCCCGCGCCGACCGTTCGCCCGCCCTCGCGGATCGCGAACTTCGACCCCTTCTCGATCGCCACCGGCGTAATCAGCTGCGCCGTGATCGACGTGTTGTCCCCGGGCATGATCATCTCCACGCCCTCGCCCAGGTGCATCGTCCCCGTCACGTCCGTCGTCCGGATGTAGAACTGCGGCCGATACCCGTTGAAGAACGGCGTGTGCCGCCCCCCCTCTTCCTTCGACAGCACGTACACCTCGGCCTTGAACTTCGTGTGCGGCGTGATCGACCCGCCCTTCGCCAGCACCTGCCCCCGCTCCACTTCCGACTTCTCCAGCCCGCGCAGCAGCACCCCGATGTTGTCCCCCGCCACGCCCGCGTCCAGCAGCTTCCGGAACATCTCCACGCCCGTCACGATCTTCTTCATCGTCGGCCGGAAGCCGATGATCTCCACTTCCTCGCCCACCTTCACCTGCCCCCGCTCCACCCGCCCCGTCACCACCGTCCCCCGCCCCGAAATCGAAAACACATCCTCGATCGGCATCAGGAACGGCTTGTCCACCTCGCGCTCCGGCAGCGGCACATACGCGTCCAGCGCCTCCAGCAGGTTCATGATCCCCTGCACCGCCTCGCCCTCCCCCTCCAGCGCCTTCAGCGCCGACACCCGCACCACCGGCAGGTCGTCCCCGGGGAACCCATACGACGACAGCAGCTCCCGCACCTCCAGCTCCACCAGGTCCAGCAGCTCCGGGTCGTCGACCGCATCCACCTTGTTCAGCGCCACCAGCACATACGGCACGTTCACCTGCCGCGCCAGCAGCACGTGCTCCCGCGTCTGCGGCATCGGCCCGTCCACCGCCGACACCACCAGAATCGCCCCGTCCATCTGCGCCGCGCCCGTGATCATGTTCTTGATGTAGTCCGCGTGGCCCGGGCAGTCCACGTGCGCGTAGTGCCGCTTCGACGAGCTGTACTCCACGTGGCTCGTCGCAATCGTCAGGATCTTCGTCGCGTCGCGACGCCCCTGCGATTCCGACGCCTTCGCCACCTCGTCATACGACACATACTTCGCCCACCCCTTGTCGGACGCCACCTTCGTCAGCGCCGCCGTCAGGGTCGTCTTCCCGTGGTCGATGTGCCCGATCGTCCCGACGTTCACGTGCGGTTTCGTGCGGTCGAACTTTTCTTTCGCCATCGCAGTGCTCTCCGCTTATCTGCCCTGGATCCGGGCGACGACTTCCTCGCTCACGATCTGAGGCGCCTGCTCGTAACGGTCGAAGTGCATCGTGTAGGTGGCGCGGCCCTGGGTGCGCGACCGCAGGTCAGTGGCGTACCCGAACATCTCGGACAGCGGCACCCGCGCGTTCACGATCTGCGTGCCGCCCCGCGCCTCCATCGAGGTGATCTTGCCGCGGCGCGCGCTGAGGTCGCCCATGATGTCGCCCATGTACTCCTCGGGCACCACCACCTCGACCCGCATCACGGGCTCCAGCAGCACGGGGTTGGCGCGCCGGGCGGCTTCCTTGAAGCCGATCGAGCCGGCGATCTTGAAGGCCAGCTCCGACGAATCGACATCGTGGTAGGACCCGTCGTAGAGCGTCACGCTCACGTCGTCCACGGGGTACCCGGCCAGCACGCCGGACGAGAGCGCCTCGCGGATGCCCTCCTCGACCGGCTTGATGAACTCCCGCGGGATGGCGCCGCCGATGATCTCGTTGACGAACTCGAACCCCTCGCCGGGCTTGCGCGGCGCGACCCGCAGCTTCACGTGGCCGTACTGGCCGCGGCCGCCGGTCTGCCGGACGTAGCGCCCCTCGGCCTCGGCCGGGACCGTGAGCGTCTCCTTGTAGGCGACCTGCGGGCGGCCGACGCTGGCCTCGACGCCGAACTCGCGCTTGAGCCGGTCCACGATGATCTCGAGGTGCAGCTCGCCCATCCCGCGGATCACGGTCTGGCCGGTGTCGACGTCGGTCTGCACCCGGAAGGTGGGGTCCTCCGCCTGCAGCTTGCCGAGGCCGGCGCCCAGCTTCTCCTGGTCGGCCTTGGTCCGCGGCTCGATCGCCAGCGTGATGACCGGCTCGGGGAAGACCATCGACTCGAGCACGACGGGGTTCCGCTCGGCGCAGATCGTGTCCCCCGTGCCGACGCTGCGCAGGCCGACGGCGGCGGCGATGTCGCCGGCGTAGACCTCTTTGATCTCCTCGCGCTTGTTCGCGTGCATCTTGAGGAGACGGCCCACGCGCTCGGTCTTGCCCTTGGTGGCGTTCAGCACCATCGCGCCCGAGGCGACGACCCCGGAGTAGACCCGGATGAAGGCCAGCTGGCCGACGAACGGGTCGGTCATGATCTTGAACGCCAGCGCGGCGAACGGCGCCGCGTCCGACGCCGGGCGCTCGACGTGCGACTCGCCGCCCTTCCGCGGGTCGATCCCGATGACCGGCGGGATGTCCTCGGGCGACGGCAGGTAGTCCACCACCGCGTCGAGCAGCGGCTGGACCCCCTTGTTCTTGAAGGCGGAGCCGCAGAGCACCGGCACGAACGGCGCCTTCTCGTGGCGGACCGACGAGATCACGCGCTTGCGGAGCGCGGCCTTGATCTCGGCCTCGGATATCGGCTCGCCGCCCACGTACTTCTCGAGCAGCGCGTCGTCCACCTCGCTGACCTTCTCGATCAGCTGCTCGTGGAGCCGCCGCGCCTCGTCGGCCATGTCGGCCGGGATCTCCTCGACGAGGAACTCGGCGTCCAGCGTCTCGCCCACGTACCGCAGCGCCCGCATGCCGACCACGTCGACCACGCCCGCGAAGCGCTCCTCGGTGCCGAGGGGCAGCTGGAGGGCGACCGGGTTGGCGCCCAGCTTCCGCTCGATCTGCTCGAGCGCGGCGGGGAAGTTGGCCCCCACGCGGTCCATCTTGTTGACGAAGCAGATGCGCGGCACGCGGTACTTGTCGGCCTGCCGCCACACCGTCTCGGACTGCGGCTCGACGCCGCCGACCGCGTCGAACACCGCCACCGCCCCATCGAGCACACGCAGCGACCGCTCGACCTCGGCGGTGAAGTCCACGTGGCCGGGCGTGTCGATGATGTTGATCCGGTGGTCGTGCCAGAGGCAGGTCGTGGCGGCGGAGGTGATCGTAATCCCCCGCTCCTGCTCCTGCTCCATCCAGTCCATGACCGCCGTGCCCTCGTGCACCTCGCCGATCTTGTACGTGATCCCGGTGTAGAACAGGATCCGTTCCGTGGTCGTGGTCTTCCCGGCATCGATGTGCGCCATGATGCCGATGTTCCGCGTCCGATCGAGAGGGACTGAACGGGGCATTGCTCGATCTACCAGCGGTAATGGGCGAAGGCCTTGTTGGCCTCGGCCATCCGGTGCGTGTCCTCGCGCTTCTTCACCGCGCCGCCGCGCAGGTTGGCCGCGTCCATCAGCTCGTTCGCGAGCTTCTCCTGCATCGTCTTGCCGTCGCCGCGCGACCGGGCGTAGCCGACGAGCCAGCGGATGCTGAGCGACAGGCGCCGGTTCGGGTTGACCTCGATCGGCACCTGGTAGTTGGAGCCGCCGACCCGCCGCGACTTCACCTCGAGGGTGGGCTTGACGTTGTCGAGCGCCTTCTTGAACACCTTCAGCGGGTCGTCGCCCGTGCGCTCGCGGATGATGTCGAAGCTGCGGTACAGGATCTGCTCGGCGGTGCTGCGCTTGCCCTGGCTCATCACCGTGTTGACGAACTTGGTGACCAGCGCGCTGCTGTACACCGGGTCGGGCGGCACTTCCCGCTTGGCAATCACTCGTCTGCGTGGCATATCGGCTCTCCTGCCCCTACGCCTTCGGCCGCTTCGCGCCGTACTTCGACCGGCCCTGCTTGCGCCCCTGGACCCCGACCGCGTCGAGCGTCCCGCGCACCACGTGGTAGCGGACGCCCGGAAGATCCTTGACGCGCCCGCCACGCACCAGCACGAGCGAGTGCTCCTGCAGGTTGTGGCCGACGCCGGGAATGTAGGTCGTGACCTCGATCCCGTTGGTGAGACGGACGCGGGCGACCTTGCGCAACGCCGAGTTCGGCTTCTTGGGCGTCTGGGTGAACACGCGCACGCAGACGCCGCGCCGCTGCGGGTTGTCCTGCAGCGCCGGGCTCTTGGTCTTGACCGCGATCTGCGCGCGGCCCTTGCGAACCAGCTGGCTGATAGTCGGCACAGTCACTCCGTCACCGGGGAAACCGCGTCCACGCGTGGGCGGGCGGACCCCTGCTGCCCGTCTGCCTGTTGTCCCGAGCCTAGAAGCGTCGGCGTGGGCCGCGCTTGGCACCCGGAACGTTACCCTATAGAAAATAGCTGTCGCGCCGGAGGCCTCGACCGTCCCTGGGGGACGTCACGCCTCGAAGAGAGAAGGCCCGACTGCCTCCTCCGAGCGGTCCATGCGCTAGATAGGGCTTCCTAGCACCGGAGAACCTGACGAGTGTAGCATGGGCGGCCCGGACGTGCAAATACCCATCCGGACCCCGATTCACCGGACCCCGACCCCAGGACGCTAGCCGGACCGGGCGGGCGCTGCGGACGCGAACAGGCGGGCGAGCTCCCCTCGGGCGCGCGCCGAGCGCGTCGGTTCGCCGACCAGGCGGGCGCGCCACAGCAAATTGTGCGGCGACACGGTGGGCGGAACCAGCTCCACCACCTCGGTCTCGTACCCCGCCGCCTCGAGCCGCCAGGTCCGCTCGGCATCCACCAGCGCCTGCACGAACCGTCCCCGCACCGCCGCGTGCGGCGGGATGCCGGACGCGTCGGCGCGCGCCGACGCGCGGCTCGCGGCCGCAACCGCCCGCCCCGTGCAGCAGGGCACCAGCAGCAGGTGCCGCGCCCCGACGGCGACCGCGGCGTCGATCACCTCGTCCGCTGCCGGGCCGCACGCGTGCAGCGCGACCACGACGGTGGGCCGGTCGGGCCAGGCGGCGGCCGAACCCACCTCTGCGTGCCGGCACTCGATCGGCACCGACGCGCCAAGCCGCGCGGCCGCGGCGCGGCTCGCCTCGACCCGCGACCCCTCCCGCTCGATGGCCACCACCGACGCCGGCCGCCCGGCACCCTCGAGCAGCAGGCGGGCCGCCAGCAGCCCCACGTACGACTTGCCGGCCGCGGCGTCCACCAGCAGTACCGGCGCGGACCGCGACACGCGCGCGAGCGCCCGCTCGACCTCGACCAGCATCGCCGCCACCTGCACGGCCTTGCGGCGGTCCTCGGCGCGCAGCGTCGCCCCCTCGGCCGCCACGTAGAGCGCCTCGAACCACCGTTCGACGTCCGGCAGGAACCGATTCACTGCTCGCCCTCAACCTCTACCGCGGAATTTGGCAACAAAAGACATCCCTGAGGCAGACAAAACGCGCCCAACAGCCCTGTAATCAACGCAAGTGGTTGCAGATCAGCGCTTTGCCGGCATCACCGGCGCCGCGCGACTGGTGGCATTCTTGCGAACCATCATGACGAAACCCATGTTGCTCCTGGACAACCTTCGCAACCGTCTCCGCGAGTGGCAGGACCAGTCGGAAGACCCGGACCTGGTGCCCCGCTTTCGACGGCTGTGGCGCGCCAAGGCGGATGGGCCCGCCGAGATGCGCCACGTGCGCCGGACGCCTGCGCTGGTGCTCGCCGGGGCCGACGCGGCCCGCATCCGCCGGGCGAGCTGACCTGGCCCGCTTCCGCCGGGCGAGCTGACGTGGCCCGCTTCCCCGCGGGCACCTCGGCCGGCGCCACCAGCGGCTGTCTGCCCTCGGCTGTCCGTGGTCCGCTGGTCTTCTGTCTTCAGTATCGCAGGAGATAGCTCACCTTCACGAACACCTGCCGACCGACCGACGTTCTCGCGGCGTCGGTCCTCGAGAGCGACGGCGGCAGCGTCGGGTCCACCCGCACGTTGGCGTAGGCGTCCGTGTAGCCGACGTACAGCGCCGTGCCCGGGTTCAGCAGGTAGGTGAACAGCACGTCGCCGGTCAGTCGCCGGTCGCGGTCGAGCGCGATCAGGGCAGGTGCCGGCGTGAGGCCGTTGTAGTCGAGAATCGCCCGCAGCGACAGCGCCCGCGTGAACTGGTAGGTAGCCTTCGTGCGCACCAGGTGCAGGCGGAAGATGGCGTCGCCTGCGGGGAGCCCGGCCGGGCGATCCGAGCCGAGGTCGAGGCGATTGTGGATGTACGTCTCCTCGACGCGGAACCCCGGCATCGGGCGGAAGGTCAGCCCGGCCTCGATCTCGGTCTCGTTGGCGAGGAACGGTTTCAGCCCGGCGGCCGGGTAGTAGTTCACCCCGCGCGAGCGTGACGCGCCGAGGGAGATCGACAGCCAGTCGAGCCACTCGGTGTTGAAGTGGCCGAAGGCGCCTCGCTTGGCGAAGCCGATTCCCTGGAAACGCTCGTAGGCGCGGTCGACGCCCACGAACACGTTCGTGTTGCGCGGAAACTCGAACTCGACCTCCGGGTTCGCCCGCCAGTCCTGCACCCGCCCCTCGCGGTCCCAGTTGACGCTGGCCTCGAAGCCCGTTCCCCAGCTCAGGAGCACCCCGCCCTTGGGAAACCAGGTGTAGCCGATCTCGTTATCCCACTCGCGGATGTCGGACCGCTCGATGAACCCCAGCTCGGTCCTGAAGCCCGGGCTTCGGTCGACGTACTCGCTCTCGAAGTTGAGCGTGCGGCTGCGGTAGCTGGCCGCGGCCACGTAGGCCGGGCCGGCCAGGCGCTCACCGTCCAGTCGCGTGGTGCGGCTCGTCATCGCCTGGGCGTCCACCACCCAGTTGCCGCCGAGGCGCAGCCGGAGATCCGCCGACGCCACGCGGTTCGAGCTGGTGGAGAAGTCGCGGCTCGTCACCATCGCCCCGATGGTGGACTGTCGCCCGAACTCGCGCACGACGCGGCCGGCGGCCATCACGGCCATGGCGCCGCTGGCCTCGCTCCCATCCGCGGCCTGCTCGCCCGGCGCGCGGTCGTCCATCACCAGCCCCGCGACGTTCCACTTCCCCACCCGCCCGGTCAGCCTCGCCCCGAGGCGCGGGTCGGCAATCCGGCGCGAGAAGAACAGCGTCTCGGGCGTCCGGAAGTAGCTGGCGTTCTCGATGAAGAACGGACGCTTCTCAGGAAACTGCACCTCGAACCGCTGGTTGATCGTCACCTGGGGCTCGTCCGACTCGACCTGGCTGAAGTCGGGGTTCGCGGCCAGGTCCAGCGTCAGCGCTTCCTTGAGGACGACCTTCGCATCGAGGCCGGCGCGCGCCTCCTCGCGGCGGCCCCGCACGGCCGCCTGCTCGTCCAGGTACCGCGACGCGGTGCCCGCCGTGTAGGGGATCAGCTGAATGTTGCGGCCGGGGGAGACGTGCTCGATCCCGGTGAGCGTGGCCATCTGCTCGACGTGGCTCTGGATGCGCCTCGTGATGTACGGCCAGAACGACGTCTCGTTGCGAGCCCTGATCACGCGCGCGACCGCGAAGCCCCACTCCTGCACGTCGGCGCTGCGGAAGCGGAGGCTGCGGAAGGGGATGCTGATCCGCGCCAGGTACCCGTCCGCGGTCATCCGGCCTTCGCTGTGCCACAGCGTGTCGAACGAGTAGTCGTCGTCCTGACCCTCCGTGCTGATGCCGTCCAGCTGGACGCCGAGCGGGTTCACGATGAACAGGTAGGCGTGGCGACGATCGTGGAAGGTGTCGAGCAGAACCCCGACCACGTCGTCCTCGTTGATGTCCTCCCGGCGGGCCAGCCTCCCCCGCACCTGGCCGGGGTCTTCCTGGCAGACGAACACGACGTGGAACTGGCGGTCGTCGTACCCGATCCAGGCGGTCGTCAGGCGGCTGATGGGCTCGCCGTCCCCCGGCTCCTGCTGCCTGAAGCCGCTCACTTCGGTCATCCCCGGCGTCGGCCGCCCGGCGGCGAAGTCGTCGAGCGAGGGCGGGGACGATACCCTCGCGACGCGAATCGCCGGTGGCGCCGGCGTCGCCTGCGAGCCCGGCTGCGGCGCCGCCTCGGTCGACGCCGGAAGGGACAGGCACCAGAGCGACGCGGCGGCGACGAGCAGGCGGACCGACAGGACGGGCTGGAAAAGCTGTGGACGGTTCATCAGGCAAGGGTCCCGGGAGCGCAGGAGCAAGCGCAGGAGCAATCGTGAGCATAGACGTAAACGAGTCCGGCCCGGTTTCGTGCGGGCCGCCGTATACTCGGGACGAACGCCGTCACGGAGAGCCGAACACGGAAACCGGACGCAACGTCCCGCTCCAGAGATCAGCCAGCCCGGCCGTCCTGCTGCTCGGCATCCTGCTCGCGGGCTCCTGCACCTGGGCGGGCGGGGCGCCCGGGCAGGGTGCGGCCGCGGCCGGCGAAGCGGCGGCGCGCGAGCGCATGGTGTCTCGGCAGTTGGCCGGCCGCGACATCGGCAGCGACGCGGTGCTCGACGCGATGCGGCGGGTGCCGCGGCACCTCTTCGTCCCGTCCGCCCTGCGCGACGAGGCCTACGACGACACGCCGCTGCCGATCGGCCAAGGCCAGACGATCTCGCAGCCCTACATCGTCGCGCTGATGACACAGCTCGTCCGGCCGCGGCCGACCGACCGCGCGCTCGAGGTGGGGACCGGGTCGGGTTACCAGGCGGCCGTGCTGTCGGGCCTGGTAAAGGAGGTCTGCACGATCGAGATCGTGGAAACGCTCGCGAAGGATGCTGAGGCGCGGCTGCGCACGCTGGGATACGCCAACGTCGTCGTGCGGGCCGGGGACGGGTACGGCGGGTGGCCCGAGCGGGCGCCGTTCGACATCGTGATGGTCACCGCCGCGCCCGACCACGTGCCCCCGGCGCTCGTGGAGCAACTGGCGCCGGGCGGCCGGCTGGTGATTCCCGTTGGACCGCGAGGGGCCACGCAGGTGCTGCGCCTGGTCGAGAAGGACGCGGCCGGGCGGATCGCCACGCGCGACGTGGCGCCGGTGCTCTTCGTGCCGCTCGTGCGTGAGCCCCGCGAGCCCGTCGGCCGTTGAATTCCGCGTCCGGTTCCGACAGAATCGCCATCATGACCATCCGCCTGACCGATCTCGGCACGGCCGTCCTGCGGACGGAATACGCAGTCCGCGGCCCGGTGGTCGTTCGTGCGCAGGCGCTCGAACGCGAGGGGCGCGACATCATCTACTGCAACATCGGCAACCCCCAGGCCCTCGAGCAGAAGCCGATCACCTTCCTGCGGCAGGTACTCGCGCTCTGCCAGTACCCGGACTTGATGGGCGGCGCGCGCACCCTGTTCCCGGCCGACGTGATCGAGACGGCGCGGCAGATCCTCGCGGGCACGCGGCACGGGCTCGGGGCCTACTCGGACAGCAAGGGGGTCCGGTTCATCCGCGAGGCGGTGGCCGCCTTCATCCACGAGCGCGACGGCATCCCGGCCGACCCCGAGGCGATCTACCTCACCGACGGCGCGTCCAAGGGGGTCCAGACCGCGCTGCGCCTGCTGCTCGCCGGACCGCAGGACGGGATCATGATCCCGATCCCCCAGTACCCGCTCTACAGCGCGACGATCACGCTCTTCGAGGGGCGGCAGGTCGGGTACTACCTGGACGAGGGACAGGACTGGAAGCTGAGCCGCGCCCGCCTCGACGAGAGCTACGAGCAGGCGGCCGCG
The DNA here is from genome assembly GCA_963813585.1 of uncultured Acidobacteriota bacterium. GTDB lineage: Bacteria > Acidobacteriota > Vicinamibacteria > Vicinamibacterales > Fen-181 > JARKSS01. The sequence goes on along the minus strand of CAWEZL010000001.1, from coordinate 1,918,810 downwards.
GAGGGGATCCGGGTCAGGGCCATCTGCGTGATCAACCCGGGCAACCCGACGGGTGCCGTCCTGGACTGCGCGAACATCTCGATGGTCATCGACTTCGCGCGCGATCGGGGTCTCGCGGTCCTCGCCGACGAGGTGTACCAGGAGAACATCTACCTGGCGGGCGACCGGTTCTACTCGTTCGCGCGCGTGATGACCGAGAGGGGCGAGCGCGACGTCAGCCTCTTCAGCTTCCACTCGTGCTCGAAGGGGTTTCTCGGCGAGTGCGGTCAGCGCGGCGGCTACATGGAACTGCGCAACGTCCCGGCCGACGTGGTCGCACAGGTCACCAAGCTGCAGTCGGTGGCGCTCTGCGCCAACCTCACCGGCCAGGTGGCCACCTACTGCATGGTGCGCCCGCCGAAGCCGGGGGACGAATCGTACCCGCTCTACGCGGCGGAGCGCGACCGGGTGCTGGGGGAGCTGAGGCGCCGAGCGGCCCTGCTGGCCGAAGGCCTCAACCGCATTCCCGGGATCCGGTGCAACCAGGTGGCCGGCGCGATGTACGCCTTTCCCTCCCTCACGCTGCCGCCCGGACGCACCGACGAGGAGTACTGCATGGCGCTGCTCGAGGAGACGGGCATCTGCGTGGTCCCCGGCTCCGGCTTCGGGCAGGTCCCCGGCACCGCGCACCTGCGGACGACCATCCTGCCGCCAACGCGGAGGATCGAGGCGGTGGTGGCGGGGCTGGCGACGTTCCACGCGTCGTATCGCTGACGCTGGCGGGAAAGCGCTGGCGGAGCCGATCGAGCGGGCGGGGGGCCGTACAAGAAGCGGGGCGGGTCCGAGGACCCGCCCCCTGAGAAGGCCGCAACGCGCCAGCCGCCAGGCGCCAGCCGTTTCACAGGGCTGAAGCCCTGCGCTACTCCCGTTCCACCCTGGGGAGCGCCCCTTCTTCGGGCTCCACGAAGTACTCCATCTCGCGCTCGAGCTCCAGCTCCTCCTCGGTGGGAGGCGGCGGAGGCGGTGGCTCGTCCGGCGGGATGCGCACGGTGCGGTAGAGGTCGAAGCCGGTGCCGGCGGGGATGAGCCGGCCCATCGTGACGTTCTCCTTCAGGCCGCGCAGGTAGTCCACCTTGCCCGAGATCGAGGCCTCGGTGAGCACGCGGGTGGTCTCCTGGAACGACGCCGCGGAGATGAACGACTCGGTCGAGAGCGACGCCTTGGTGATCCCGAGCAGGATCGGCCGTCCCTCGGCGGGCCGGTCGCCGGCCCCGAGCACACGCTCGTTCTCGTCGAGGAAGCGGAACTTGTCGACGACCTCGTCAATCAGGAACTCGGTGTCGCCGACCTCCTTCTCGACCTTCACCCACCGCATCATCTGGCGGACGATGACCTCGATGTGCTTGTCGTTGATGTTCACGCCCTGGAGCCGGTAGACCTCCTGGATCTCGTTGACCAGGTACGCCTGCAGCTCCTTCTCGCCGAGGACGCTCAGGATGTCGTGCGGGTTGCGCGGCCCGTCCATGAGCGGGTCGCCCGCGCGGACGCGCTCGCCCTCCTGCACGTTGACGTGGACGCCGCGCGGCACCGAGTACTCGCGGTCCTCGGCGCCCGGCTCCTCGGGCACGATCACGATCTTCCGCAGCCCCTTGACGGTGGGGCCGTACTTCACGGTGCCGTCGATCTCGCTGATGACGGCGGGGTCGCGCGGCTTGCGCGCCTCGAACAGCTCGACGACGCGGGGCAGGCCGCCCGTGATGTCCTTGGTCTTCGTGGTCTCGCGCGGGATCTTGGCGAGGACCTGCCCCGGCTCGACCACCTCGCCGTCGCTCACCATCAGGTGGGCGCGCGACGGCATGTGGTAGCGGCGCAGCGCCGTCTTCCCGTCGGCCTTGCGGATCTCGATCGCCGGCTGCTTCTTCTCGTCCGGCGAGTCGACGATGATGTAGCGCGAGAGGCCGGTCACCTCGTCGGTGTCCTCGTGGACGGTCACTCCCTCGATGATGTCGCGGAACCGGACGACGCCCCCCTCCTCGGTGAGGATCGACGACGTGTAGGGGTCCCACTCGACGAGCACCTGGCCCTGCTCGACCTGCACGCCGTCGCGCACCTTGAGGCGTGCGCCGTAGACGATCGGGTAGCGCTCGCGGTCGCGCCCCTTGGAGTCCTGGACCACCAGCGACCCGGTGCGGTTCATGACGACCAGGCGCCCCTCCCGCTTGTTCTCGACGACCTGCAGGCCGTAGAAGCGGACGGTGCCGGCGTTCTTCGCCTCCTGCGTGGACTGCTCGGTGATGCGCGAGGCCGTGCCGCCGATGTGGAAGGTCCGCATCGTCAGCTGCGTGCCCGGCTCGCCGATCGACTGGGCGGCGATGACGCCGACCGCCTGGCCGAGCTCGACGAGCTTGCCCGACGCCAGGTCGCGGCCGTAGCACCGGGCGCAGACGCCGCGGCGCGTCGCGCAGGTGAGGACCGACCGGATCTTGACCTTCTCGACGCCCGCGTCCTGCACGTGCGACGCGAGGTCCTCGTCGATCTCCTGGTTGGCGTCGATGATCACCTCGCCGGTGACCGGGTCGGCGATCTTCTCGAGCGACACGCGGCCGACGATCCGGTCGCGCAGCGCCTCGATGATCTCGCCGCTCTCGACGATCGACCGCGCCTCGATGCCGTCGAGGGTGCCGCAGTCGTGGTCGGAGATGATCACGTCCTGCGCGACGTCCACGAGGCGCCGCGTCAGGTAGCCCGAGTCGGCGGTCTTGAGCGCCGTGTCGGCGAGGCCCTTGCGGGCGCCGTGCGTCGAGATGAAGTACTGGAGGACGGTGAGGCCCTCGCGGAAGTTCGACGTGATCGGCGTCTCGATGATCTCGCCCGAGGGCTTGGCCATCAGGCCGCGCATGCCGGCCAGCTGGCGGATCTGCTGCTTCGACCCGCGGGCGCCGGAGTCGGCCATGATGTAGACCGCGTTGAAGCTGCGGCCCTCGCGGTCCATCTCGCCCATCTCGGTGAACATCTCGTCCGCGATCCGCTCGGTCACGTCCGACCAGATCGCGATCACCTTGTTGTACCGCTCGCCGTTGGTGATCGCCCCCTCGAGGTACTGCTGCTCGACCTTGATGACGTCCTCGCGCGCCTGGTCCACCAGCGCGGGCTTCTCGCTGGGGATGACCAGGTCGTCGATCCCGATCGACAGCCCCGAGCGCGTCGCGTACGTGAAGCCGAGCCCCTTCAGGCTGTCGAGCATCTCGACGGTCGTCTGGTGGCCGAAGTCGAGGTAGCAGCGGTTGACCAGCTGCTGGAGCCCCTTCCGCTTCAGCAGGCCGTTGATGAACGGCATCTGCTTGGGCAGGGCGTCGTTGAAGATCACGCGGCCGACGGTCGTGTTGACGATCCGCGAGGCGACCTGCTGCACGTCGGCGTGCAGCACGTCCTGGTCGTCGCGGGCGAGCGCCGCGAGGTCCATCAGCGCGCCGGTGTACCGCAGGCGGATGGGCGTCAGCGTCTCGACCTCGCCGGCCTGGAGCGCCAGCAGCACGTCGTCGCCGTTGCCGAACGCGCGCCCCTCGCCCTTGGCCCCCGGCCTGGCCTTGGTCAGGTAGTAGCAGCCGAGCACGATGTCCTGCGACGGGATGGCGATCGGCGCGCCGTTGGCCGGCGACAGGATGTTGTTCGACGACATCATCAGCACCGACGCCTCGATCTGCGACTCGGGCGACAGCGGGATGTGGACCGCCATCTGGTCGCCGTCGAAGTCGGCGTTGAACGCGGTGCAGACGAGCGGGTGGATCCGGATCGCCTTGCCCTCGACCAGGACCGGCTCGAAGGCCTGGATGCCGAGGCGGTGCAGCGTCGGCGCGCGGTTCAGGAGCACCGGGTGCTCCTTGATGACCTCCTCGAGGACGTCCCAGACCTCGGGGCTGGCCTTCTCGACCATCTCCTTGGCCTGCTTGATGGTGGCGACCACGCCGCGCTGCTCGAGCTTGTTGTAGATGAACGGCTTGAACAGCTCGAGGGCCATCTTCTTCGGCAGCCCGCACTGGTTCAGCTTCAGCTCGGGGCCGACCACGATGACCGAACGGCCGGAGTAGTCGACGCGCTTGCCGAGCAGGTTCTGGCGGAAGCGCCCCTGCTTGCCCTTCAGGGTGTCGGACAGCGACTTGAGCGGCCGGTTGTTGGCGCCGCGCAGCACGCGGCCGCGCCGGCCGTTGTCGAACAGCGCGTCCACCGCCTCCTGGAGGATCCGCTTCTCGTTGCGGATGATCACGTCGGGCGCCTTCAGCTCGATCAGCTTCTTCAGGCGGTTGTTCCGGTTGATCACCCGGCGGTAGAGGTCGTTGAGGTCGGAGGTGGCGAACCGGCCGCCGTCGAGCGGGACCAGCGGCCGCAGCTCGGGCGGGATGACCGGGACGACGTCCAGGATCATCCACTCCGGCTTGTTGCTCGACTTGCGGAACGAGTCGACGACGCGCAGCCGCTTGGCGTACTTCAGCTGCTTCTGCGCCGACGTCTCCTTCCGCATCCGCTCGCGCAGGTCGGCCGAGAGCAGCTCGATGTCGACCCGCTTGAGCAGCTCCTTGATCGCCTCGGCGCCCATCTGCGCGCGGAACGCGCCGGCGCCGTGGTCCTCGCGCGCCTTCCGGAACTGCTCCTCGGTCAGGAGCTGGTTCGGCTTGAGGTCGGTCTCGCCGGCGTCGACGACGACGTAGGCCTCGAAGTACAGGATGCGCTCGAGGTCGCGCAGCGAGATGTCGAGCAGGTGGCCGATCCGGCTCGGCAGCCCCTTGAAGAACCAGACGTGGCTCACGGGTGTGGCGAGCGTGATGTGGCCGAGGCGCTCGCGCCGGACCTTGGCCTGCGTCACCTCGACGCCGCACTTGTCGCAGACCACGCCCCGGTGCTTCATGCGCTTGTACTTGCCGCAGAGGCACTCCCAGTCGGTGATCGGCCCGAAGATCTTCGCGCAGAACAAGCCGTCCCGTTCGGGCTTGAAGGTGCGGTAGTTGATCGTCTCCGGCTTGGTGACCTCGCCGTGGGACCACCCCAGTATCCGCTCGGGCGACGCCAGGCTGATGCGGATGGCGTCGAAATCCGCCATCAGCGCGCCCTTGTCGTGGAAGCTTGGTTTCATAGTTTCTATGTCCCGTCCTAGGCGACTTCCTGCGGCGTCGGCTCCTCGGGCGGAAGGGCGGCCGGCAGCGGCCGCTTCTTCAGCGGGATGAGCTCGACGTCGAGGCAGAGCGACTGCAGCTCGCGGATGAGGACGTTGAACGACTCGGGCAGCCCGGGCGTGAACGACGCGTCGCCCTTGACGATCGCCTCGTAGATCTTCGCCCGGCCCGTCACGTCGTCCGACTTGGCCGTCAGCAGCTCCTGCAGGATGTGCGCCGCGCCGTACGCCTCGAGCGCCCAGACCTCCATCTCGCCGAACCGCTGCCCGCCGAACTGCGCCTTGCCGCCGAGCGGCTGCTGCGTGATCAGCGAGTAGGGCCCGATCGACCGGGCGTGGATCTTGTCGTCGACCAGGTGCGACAGCTTGAGCATGTAGATATAGCCGACCGTCACCTCCTGCTCGAACGCCTCGCCGGTCATCCCGTCGAAGAGGCGGGTCTTGCCGCTCCTCGGCAGGTCGGCCTTCGCCAGCCAGTTCTTGATCTCCCCCTCGGTCGCGCCGTCGAAGACCGGGGTCGCGAAGTGGAGCCCGAGCGCGTGCGCGGCCCACCCGAGGTGCGTCTCGAGGATCTGGCCGACGTTCATGCGCGACGGGACGCCGAGCGGGTTCAGCACGATCTCGACCGGCGTGCCGTCCGGGAGGTACGGCATGTCCTCCTCGGGGAGGATGCGGGCGATGACCCCCTTGTTGCCGTGGCGGCCGGCCATCTTGTCGCCGACCGACAGCTTGCGCTTCATCGCCACGTAGGTCTTGACCAGCTTGATGACGCCGGGCGGCAGCTCGTCGCCGCGGCGGATCTTCTCCTTCTTCTCCTCGAACAGCTGGCGGATGACCTCCACCTGCCGCTCGGTGCGCTCCTCGAGGTCGCGCAGGTCGTCCTGGAGGCGCGGGTCGTCGCTGGTGACCTTGACGCGGATCATCTGGTCGTAGGGAAGCCCCTGCAGGACCTCGGGGGTCAGCACGGTCCCCTTCTTGAGGATCCGCTCGCGCCCGTACTCGTCGTACAGCTCGGCCCGCAGCGCCTGCCCCTGCAGGGTGGCGACCATCCGCTTCTTCACCTCGTCGTGGAGGATGCGGATCTCGTCCTGCAGGTTCTTCTCCATCATGTCGAGCTCGCCCTGCTCGATCGCCTTGGCGCGCTCGTCCTTCTCGATCCCCTTCCGGGAGAAGATCTTCACCCCGACGACGATCCCCTCGATCCCGGGGGGGCACACCAGCGAGGCGTCGCGGACGTCGCCGGCCTTCTCGCCGAAGATCGCACGGAGCAGCTTCTCCTCGGGCGTCAGCTGGGTCTCGCCCTTCGGCGTCACCTTGCCGACCAGGATGTCCCCCGCCTTGACGTTGGCGCCGATCCGGATGATCCCGCTGTCGTCGAGGTCCTTCAGCGCGCTCTCCGGCACGTTCGGGATGTCGCGCGTGATCTCCTCGGGCCCGAGCTTGGTGTCGCGGGCCTCGATCTCGAACTCCTCGATGTGGATCGAGGTGTAGTAGTCGTCCTTCACCATCCGCTGGGAGACCAGGATGGCGTCCTCGAAGTTGTACCCGCGCCAGGGCATGAAGGCGACCAGCACGTTGCGCCCGAGCGCCAGCTCGCCCATCTCGGTGCAGGGGCCGTCGGCCAGCGCCTGCCCCTTGGCCACCGCCTGCCCCACCTGCACGATCGGCTTCTGGCTGATGCAGGTGTTCTGGTTCGACCGCTTGAACTTGGTCAGGTTGTAGATGTCGGCGCCCATCTCCTTCGTCCGGTCGCCGTCCTCGCCGTGGACTCGGACCACCACGCGCTGGCTGTCCACGAAGTCGACGGTCCCGGCGCGCCGGGCGACGACGACGGCCCCCGAGTCGCGGGCGGTGATGTACTCCATGCCGGTGCCGACCAGCGGCGCCCGGGCCCGCAGCAGCGGGACCGCCTGGCGCTGCATGTTCGACCCCATCAGCGCGCGGTTCGCGTCGTCGTGCTCGAGGAACGGGATGAGCGACGCGGCGACCGACACGAGCTGCTTGGGCGACACGTCGACGAACTGCACGGTGTCGCGCGGCGCGAGGATGAAGTCGCCCTCCTTGCGGGCGTTCACGCGCTCCTGCACGATGCGACCGCCCTCGCCCAGCTCGACGTTGGCCTGCGCGACGACGTACTGGTCCTCCTCCCACGCCGAGAGGTAGAAGGAGTACGGCTCGTACTCGGCCGGCTTCTTGCGCTTCGCCCCGGCCTGGGCGTTCTCCGCCTCGGCCTCGCCCGCCTCGACGATGTCGCCCGCCTTGAAGCGGGTGCCGCCGGCGGCGACGACCTGGACGTAGTCGGTCACCCGGCCGTCGCGCACGCGGCGGTAGGGCGACTCGATGAACCCGAACTCGTTGATCCGCGAGTAGCACGACAGCGAGGAGATCAGGCCGATGTTCGGCCCTTCCGGCGTCTCGATCGGGCAGATGCGGCCGTAGTGGGTCGGGTGCACGTCGCGGACCTCGAACCCCGCGCGCTCGCGCGACAGCCCGCCCGGCCCGAGGGCCGAGAGGCGGCGCTTGTGCGTCACCTCCGAGAGCGGGTTGGTCTGGTCCATGAACTGCGACAGCTGCGACGACCCGAAGAACTCGCGGATGGCGGCCATGACCGGCTTGGCGTTGATCAGGTCATGGGGCATCGCGGTCGCCATCTCCTGGTAGACCGACATCTTCTCCTTGATGGCGCGTTCCATCCGGACCAGCCCGATGCGGAACTGGTTCTCGAGCAGCTCGCCGACCGACCGGACGCGGCGGTTGCCCAGGTGGTCGATGTCGTCGACCGCCGCCGGGTTGCGGCGGAGCTTCAGGAGGAACTTGATGACCTCGTAGAAGTCCTGCGGGTGCAGGATCTTCTCGTCGAGCGGCGTGTTCAGGCCGAGCTTCGTGTTCAGCTTCAGCCGGCCGACCCGCGAGAAGTCGTACTTCTGCGGGTTGAAGAACATGTTCTCGAAGAGCGAGCGCGAGCTGTCCTCGGTGGGCGGGTCGCCGGGGCGCAGCCGCCGGTAGATCTCGACGAGCGCCTGCACGTGGTTCTGGATCGAGTCCTTCCGGAGCGTCTGCGAGATGATCGACCCGATCTCGTCGCGCTCGGGGAAGAAGATGTCGACGCGCTCGACCCCCTTCTCCTGCAGGATGGAGAGCTGGCGCGCGGTCAGCTCCTCGTTGGCCTGGATCAGCACCTCGCCGGTGCCGGTGTCCACGACGTCCTGGGCGGCGAAGGCCCCCTCGAGCTCCTGGTCGTCGATCCGCACGGCCTCGACGCCGGCCTTCCGCAGCGCCGCGATCGCCGAGTTGGTGATCTTCTTCCCCTTCGTGACGGTGATCTCGGTGCCGGGGACCTGGATGTCGTCGCCGGCGCGGAGGCCGACCAGGCTCTCGCTCACGGTCCAGTACACCGCGTTCCGCAGGTAGAGGCGGTCCACGGTGTAGAAGGTCCGGATGATCTCCTCGCTGCTCTGCAGGCCGAGGGCGCGCAGGAACACCGTCGCCGGGAACTTCCGCTTCCGGTCGATCCGCACGTACAGCAGGTTCTTGGCGTCGAACTCGAACTCGACCCAGGAGCCGCGGTAGGGGATGATCTGGGCGACGTAGAGGGTCTTGTCCTCCGAGTGGAAGAAGGCGCCGGGCGAGCGGTGCAGCTGCGAGACGATGACGCGCTCGGTCCCGTTGATGATGAACGTCCCGTTCTCGGTCATCAGCGGGATGTCGCCGAAGTAGACCTCCTGCTCCTTGATGTCGCGGATGGTCTTGACCCCGGTCTCGATGTCCTTGTTCCAGACCACGAGGCGGATCGTGACCTTCAGCGGCACGGCGTAGGTCATGCCGCGTTCCTGGCACTCATCGACGTCGTACTTGAGCTTCAACCCGACCGTCTGCCCGCAGATGTCGCACACGTCGCCGCGCGCCTCGTTGGCGCGCCCGCACCGGGAGCAGAGCACCTCGCGGTCGCCGTAGGGGTCGGCCACCAGCGTCGCGCCGCAGTTGGCGCAGGGCTTGCGCAGGTGGTGCAGGCCGACGAGCTTCCCGCACTTGCACTCCCAGTTGCCAATCGAGTACTCGATGAACTCGAGCGAAGAGTTCTCGCGGAAGTCGGAGATCGGGAAGACCGACTTGAAGACCGACTGCAGCCCGGCGTCCTCGCGCTCGGACGGCAGCCGGTTCATCTGCAGGAACCGCTCGTACGAGTTCTTCTGGATCTCGATCAGGTTGGGAATCGGGACCGTCGTCCTGATCTTGGAGAAGTCGATGCGCTCGCGGTACACGTTCGTCGGAAGGCTGTACATCCTGTGAAGATCCCAACAACGGCGCCCCGACGGGCGGGGCGCGGGATTGCCTGCCGCTTCCGGCCGCGGGGCGCGGCCTGAAGCTCGGAAGGGGCGACGGACCCCGTCGCCCCTCAGCGTCCATCAGCGGGAGGGCCGGGCGGTGACACGGGCGCGGCCGGGCGGCACGGGGTGCGCGCCGGCCGACGCCTCCCTACTTGATCTCGACCTTCGCGCCGACTTCCTCGAACTTCTTCCGAATGGCCTCGGCCTCGTCCTTCGGCACGCCTTCCTTGATCGGCTTCGGCGCGCTCTCGACCAGGTCCTTGGCTTCCTTCAGCCCGAGGCTGGTGACCTCGCGGACGACCTTGATCACGTTGATCTTCTTCTCGCCGACCTCGGTCAGCACGACGTTGAACTCGGTCTTCTCCTCGACCGGCGCCGCCGCCGCGCCGGGGCCGGCCTGCGCCGCCATCGGCACCGCCGCCGCCGCCGACACGCCCAGCTCCTGCTCCAGCCGCTTCACGAGCTGCGACAGCTCCAGCACGCTGATGTTCTTGATGTACTCGACCAGCTGATCCTGCAGTGACTTCCGCCATGTCCGTTCTCCTGATGATGAGGATTACTCGCTCTTCTTCTTCTCCGCCTGGGCCAGCACGCTCAGCAGCGCCTGCGGCGCCGCGTTGAGGACCGTCACCAGCCGGGTCATCGGCGCGTTGAGCAGGAAGAGGAGCTTCGCGAACAGCTCCGCCTTGCCCGGCAGCGAGGCCAGCTCGATGACCTCGTCCGCCCCGATGCGCCGCCCCTGCACCAGCGCCGCCCGGATCGTGAGCGCCGGCGCGGTCTTGGCGAAGCCCGTCAGGGTCTTGGCGAGCGCCACCGGGTCGGTGCCCGTGTACGCGATCGCCGTCGTCCCCTGGAAGAACTCCGCCAGCGGCTCGAACCCGGTCCCCTGCAGCGCCCGCCTCGCCAGGGTGTTCTTGACGACGCGGTACTGACCCTTCGCGGCCCGGACCTGGCGCCGCAACTCGGTCACCTGCGGGACGTTCAGCCCCTTGTAGTCGACCAGGATCGCGCTCTCGACGCCGCGGAAGGCCGCGGCGAGCTGCTCGATCTCGGTTGTCTTCTCCTGTTTCGTCAACGCCATGACTGGATCCTTCCTCTCCTCACCCGGCTACTTCCGGAGCGCCGTCTCGACGCTGGCCGTGTCGATCCGGATCGCCGGGCCCATGGTCGTCGACAACGTGAGGCTCTTGAGGTACTTCCCCTTGGCCGCCGCCGGCTTGGCCTTGATGATCGCGTCGACCAGGGCGTGGGCGTTCTGGAGCAGGCGGTCGGACGCGAACGACGCCTTGCCGACCGGCGCGTGCACGATCCCGGTCTTGTCGACGCGGAACTCGACCTTGCCGGCCTTGATCTCGCGCACCGCCTTGCCGATGTCGAAGGTCACCGTGCCGGTCTTCGGGTTCGGCATCAGGCCCCGCGGCCCGAGCACCTTCCCCAGCCGGCCGACCGAGCGCATCATGTCGGGCGTCGCGACGACCGCCTCGAAGTCCATCCAGCCGCCCTGGATCTTCTCGACGATCTCCTCGCCCGCCACGACGTCGGCGCCGGCCTCCTGGGCCTCCTTCTGCTTCTCGCCCCCCGCGATCGCCAGCACGCGCTTGGTCCTGCCCAGCCCGTTCGGGCAGCACCACGGTGCCGCGGACCATCTGGTCCGCGTGCTTGGGATCGACGCCGAGGCGGAACGCCAGCTCCACCGTCTCGTCGAACTTCGCGAACTTCACCTGCTGGGCGAGCGGCACGCCGTCCTCGAGCGTGTACTGCCGGTCGCCCACGGCCGCCTTCGCGGCGACGAACTTCTTGCCGGGCCTTGCCATCGATACCTCCCCGTGGTCAGCGGATCTCGCGATCCTCCCACTGCACACTGCCGACTACTGAATGACGTCGAACCCCATCGAGCGCGCGGTGCCGGCGACGGTCTTCACGGCCGCCTCGAGATTCTCCGCGTTCAGGTCGGGCAGCTTGAGCCGCGCGATGTCCTCGACCTGCTTCGCCGTCACCGTGCCGACCTTGTTCTTGTTGGGCTCGGCCGACCCCTTCGCGATGTTCGCGGCGCGCTTGAGCAGCACGGCGGCCGGCGGCGTCTTGGTGATGAACGTGTAGCTCCGGTCCGCGTACACCGTCACGACGACGGGGATGATCAGCCCCTCGTCCTTGGCGGTCTTCGCGTTGAAGTTCTTGCAGAAGTCCATGATGTTCAGCCCGTGCGGGCCGAGCGCCGTGCCGACCGGCGGGGCGGGCGTCGCCTTGCCCGCCGCGATCTGGAGCTTCACCACCGCCTGTATCTTCTTCGCCATACGTCCCTAGACCTTCTCCACCTGGGTGAAATCGAGCTCGACGGGCGTCGCCCGGCCGAAGATCGTGACCATCGCCTTGAGGGTGCTGCGGTCGCTGTTCACCTCGTCGATGACCCCCTCGAAGCTGGTGAACGGCCCCTCGTTGATGCGGACCCGCTCGCCCTTCTCGAAGGAGTACTTCGGCTTGGGCTTCTCGGCCGCCGTGCTGACCTGCAGGAGGATCTGGTCGACCTCCTCGCGGGTCAGCGGCGTCGGGCGCACCCCCGCGCCGACGAACCCGGTGACCTTCGGCGTGTTCTTGACCACGTGCCAGGCGTTGTCCGACATGTACATCTCGACCAGGATGTAACCGGGGAAGAAGCGCTTCGGCGTCTCGACCTTGCGGCCGCCGCGCATCTCCACCACCACCTCGGTCGGGATCAGGATCTCACCGATCTCGTCCTGCAACCCGTACGCGTTCACGCGCTGGCGCAGCGACTCGGACACCTTCTTCTCGAACCCCGAGTAGGTGTGGACGATGTACCACTGCTTCGTCCGGTCGTCGGTCATGCCGCACCAAAACGCTTGAAGACCCACTGGATCGCGGAGTTGAAGCCGAAATCCATGATGAACAGGTAGACGCCGAAGAAGATCGACGTGAGGATCACGACGACGGTCGTCGCGTAGACTTCCTTGCGGGAAGGCCAGGTCACGCGCTTCAGCTCGTTCCGCACCTCGGTGAGGAAGGTGGTCGACTTTCCCCACCAGCCCGAGACGCTGCCGCCGGCTTCCTTGACGTTGTCGATGATGGCCACGGTTGCTTTCCCACTGACGACGAAGGATTCGGGATTCGGGAGCCGGGATTGGGGGCTGCCCCGAATCCTGAATCCTGAATCCCGACCCCTGATATGGCAGGCCAGGAGGGAATCGAACCCCCAGCCCCCGGTTTTGGAGACCGGTGCTCTACCAGTTGAGCTACTGGCCTATCTCACACCTACTTCGTCTCCCGGTGCGCCGTATGCGTCCGGCAGAACGGACAGAACTTCTTCAGCTCCAGGCGCTCGGTCGTCTTCTTCTTGTTCTTCGTGGTGTTGTAGTTCCGGCGCTTGCACTCCTGGCAGGCCAGAATGATGATGTCGCGCATGAGTAAAAGCTCACCAGGATTCGGGATTCGGGATTCAGGATTCAGGGCGGCCCTGGTTCCCGACTCCTGATTCCTGATTCCTATTCCAGGATTTCCGTGACCGTGCCCGCGCCGACCGTCCGCCCGCCCTCGCGGATCGCGAACTTCGACCCCTTCTCGATCGCCACCGGCGTGATCAGCTGCGCCGTGATCGACGTGTTGTCCCCGGGCATGATCATCTCCACGCCCTCGCCCAGGTGCATCGTCCCCGTCACGTCCGTCGTCCGGATGTAGAACTGCGGCCGATACCCGTTGAAGAACGGCGTGTGCCGCCCCCCCTCTTCCTTCGACAGCACGTACACCTCGGCCTTGAACTTCGTGTGCGGCGTGATCGACCCGCCCTTCGCCAGCACCTGCCCCCGCTCCACTTCCGACTTCTCCAGCCCGCGCAGCAGCACCCCGATGTTGTCCCCCGCCACGCCCGCGTCCAGCAGCTTCCGGAACATCTCCACGCCCGTCACGATCTTCTTCATCGTCGGCCGGAAGCCGATGATCTCCACTTCCTCGCCCACCTTCACCTGCCCCCGCTCCACCCGCCCCGTCACCACCGTCCCCCGCCCCGAAATCGAAAACACATCCTCGATCGGCATCAGGAACGGCTTGTCCACCTCGCGCTCCGGCAGCGGCACATACGCGTCCAGCGCCTCCAGCAGGTTCATGATCCCCTGCACCGCCTCGCCCTCCCCCTCCAGCGCCTTCAGCGCCGACACCCGCACCACCGGCAGGTCGTCCCCGGGGAACCCATACGACGACAGCAGCTCCCGCACCTCCAGCTCCACCAGGTCCAGCAGCTCCGGGTCGTCGACCGCATCCACCTTGTTCAGCGCCACCAGCACATACGGCACGTTCACCTGCCGCGCCAGCAGCACGTGCTCCCGCGTCTGCGGCATCGGCCCGTCCACCGCCGACACCACCAGAATCGCCCCGTCCATCTGCGCCGCGCCCGTGATCATGTTCTTGATGTAGTCCGCGTGGCCCGGGCAGTCCACGTGCGCGTAGTGCCGCTTCGACGAGCTGTACTCCACGTGGCTCGTCGCAATCGTCAGGATCTTCGTCGCGTCGCGACGCCCCTGCGATTCCGACGCCTTCGCCACCTCGTCATACGACACATACTTCGCCCACCCCTTGTCGGACGCCACCTTCGTCAGCGCCGCCGTCAGGGTCGTCTTCCCGTGGTCGATGTGCCCGATCGTCCCGACGTTCACGTGCGGTTTCGTGCGGTCGAACTTTTCTTTCGCCATGCGCGTGTTCCTCGCGTCCGCCTTCGCAGGCGCCGCATCCGCGGCGCCTGCTGCGGCGGGACTGGATGAACTGGAGCCGATGACCAGGATTGAACTGGTGACCTCGTCCTTACCAAGGACGCGCTCTGCCTACTGAGCTACATCGGCAACGGGACCTCAACGGGCACCGCCTCGTGCCCGGCCACTGCACACCAACCCCTCAACGCAATCGGACTTCGCTCCTCGAGCGAAGTCCGGCTTGCCGTGAGCGAAGCCGCCCCGTCGACTCGCTCCGCGTCGCCGGAGCGCGCGAGGGGCAACGCGACGCTCGCTCAGGGCATTTCGACATCGGCCTTCCGGCCGAGTCGAATGGAGCGGGAGACGGGGATCGAACCCGCGACCAACAGCTTGGAAGGCTGTGACTCTACCACTGAGTTACTCCCGCTCAGGAGCCTTCCGCTACGTCCGGCAACCATTCGGCCGCGCCCGCCATGAGCGAGGCCGGCCACTGCCCTTCGACTCGCTACGCTCGATCAGGGCACCATTTCGATTCGGCCTGCCGCCGAGTCGAATGGTGGGGAGGGGAGGATTCGAACCTCCGAAGCCACTTGGGCGACAGATTTACAGTCTGTTGCGTTTGACCGCTCTGCAACCTCCCCGCGGTCGCTCGCCCCGGCGGGCACGGGCCCGCCCGATGGAGCTGGCGGAGGGATTTGAACCCCCGACCCGCTGATTACAAATCAGCCGCTCTACCGGACTGAGCTACGCCAGCCAGACGAAAGGACTCAATCTAGCACAAGCTATGCCAAGCAAGCAAGCTCCCGGTCACTTTTGGCCGGATTCTCGGCCCGCCCTGCCGACGGCCCCCCGCTGGCGCAGCGCCTCGAACAGCACGATCCCGGCCGCCACGCTCACGTTGAGGCTGTCCACGTGCCCCCGCATCGGCAGGGCGGCCAGCAGGTCGCAACGCTCCCGGACCAGCCGCCGGAGCCCGGTGCCCTCGGCCCCCAGCACGATCGCCGACGGCTGGGTGAAGTCCACCTCGCTGTAGGGGAGCGCCGCGTCTCCCGCCAGGCCCACCGTCCAGACGTTCGCGTCCCGCAGTTCCTCGATCGCCCGGGCGATGTTCACCACGTTCGCCACGCGGACGTGCGCCAGCGCGCCCGCCGACGCCTTCGCCGTCACCCCGTCGAGTGCCGCCGCGTGGCGGGTCTGCCGGATCACGCCGTCGGCCCCCGCCGCGTCGGCCACCCGCAGGATGGCCCCGAAGTTGTGCGGGTCCTCCACCCCGTCGAGCACGACGACCAGGGCCGGCCCCGCGCTCGCTCCCACGAGGTCGCTCACGCCGTAGTCGCGCGCCTCGTCGATCTCGGCCACCACGCCCTGGTGGCGGCCGCCTCGCGCCGTCCGATCCAGCTCGGACGCGTCGGCCCGCTGGACCGGCACGCCGGCGCGCGCGGCCAGGTCGAACAACTGCCGCATCCGGCGGTCGTCGCGCTCGGCGACCCGGATCGCGCGCACGCGTCCCGCCCGCAACGCCTCGACCACGGGGTTCAGTCCGTAGATGATCATGGCAGGATCAGCGGTCGGAGCCGGGCGTTCAGCCCTGCTCGAGAGCCTCCTTGAACGCCGCCGCCCGCTCCCGGCACCCGGTGATCGGCGCCAGGCCGGAAGCCGGTGCGAGCCCCGCGCCGCGGTCGATGGCCGGAACGGCCAGGTCGAGCTCGGGCCCGCCCGCTTCTCCCGTCAGCGCCACGCGGATGGGGTGGAACAGCGCTTTCGCCTTGCGCCCCGTCGCCCGCTTCACGCGATCGGCCACCGCGCGGAAGGCCTCGCGACCGGTCAACCGGCCTGCCTGCGCCAGCTCGCTGGCGAGCGCCGCCACGACGTCGCGGGCCCCCTCGGCGCGAAGCACCTCGTCGGCCTCCGGGCGCTCGAGCGCGCGAGCCGCGTCGTACGAAAACAGGAAGCGCAGCCGGCCCGGAACGTCCGCCAGCCGGTCGACCGCGTCCGACGCCATCGACACGATGCCCTCGAGGTAGGCCCACCCCTCCGCGTCCGGCTCGCCGCGGGCCATTCCCTCGGCCTGCAGGTACGGCAGCGCGAGGCGCGCCAGGCGCGGCGCACCCGCGGCGCGAAGGTAGTGGCGGTTCACCCAGGCGAGCTTCTCCTCGTCGAACACGCCCGCGCTGCGGCCCACGTCCTCGAGCCTGAAGCGGCGCGCCAGCTCCTCGACCGGGAGCACCTCCTCGTCGCCGCCGGGAGACCACCCGACCAGCGCCAGGTGGTTGACCAGTGCTTCCGGCAGGTAGCCGCGCGCGCGGAACTCCGCCACCGACGTGGCCCCGTGCCGCTTCGAGAGGGGCGTGTGGTCGGGCCCCATCACGAGCGCGAGGTGCGCGAACCGCGGGGCCGCGTACCCGAACGCCTCGTACAGCAGCACCTGCCGCGGGGTGTTCGAGATGTGGTCCTCGCCGCGCACCACGTCGGTCACCTCCATCAGCGCGTCGTCCACCACGACGGCGAAGTTGTAGGCGGGGGTCCCGTCCGATCGGAGCAGGACGAAGTCGCCGATGGTCTGGCGCTGGAACGCCACGGGGCCGCGCACCGCGTCCGCGAACGAGACATCGCCCCCCTCGGGAACGCGGAAGCGGACGCCGGCGGCTTCGCCGCGCGAGCGCCGCGCGGACGCCTCCGCGGGAGAGAGGCCGCGGCACCGACCCGCGTACTTCGGCGGTTCGCCGGCGGCGAGCGCCGCCTGCCGGTCCGCCTCGAGCTGCTCCGGCGGGCAGAAGCAGTAGTACGCCCGGCCGTCCGCCAGCAGCCGATCCGCGTGGGCGCGGTACAGGTCGAGCCGTTCGGACTGCCGGTACGGACCCAGCGAGCCGCCCGCGCCCGGCCCCTCGTCCCAGGTCAGGCCGAGCCACTCGAGGTCCTCCTGGATCGCCCGCTCCGAGGCGGAGGTCGATCGCTCGCGGTCGGTGTCCTCGATCCTCAGGATGAAGACCCCGCCGTTGCCGCGCGCGAGCAGCCAGTTGAACAGCGCCGTGCGGGCGTTGCCGACGTGCAGGTGGCCGGTGGGGCTGGGCGCGAAGCGAACTCTCATCATCGGTCGGAGCAGGGCTTCAGCCCCGCTCCACCCCCTCGATCAGCACGACGGCCTGCGCGGCGATGGCTTCGCCGCGCCCGGTCGCGTCCACCCCCTCGTTGGTCTTGGCCTTCACGCTGACGGCCCCGGCCGGCAGGCCCAGCGCACCCGCCAGCGACATGACGATGGCCTCGCGGTGAGAGGCCAGCTTCGGCCGCTCCGCGATCACCGTGATGTCGACGTTGAGCGGCCGATACCCGCGCGCGCCGATCAACTCGACGACCTGCCGCAGCAGCTCGAGGCTGTCCGCCCCGGCCCACCGCGGGTCCGTGTCCGGGAAGTGCTGGCCGATGTCGCCGGCGGCGGCGGCGCCAAGAAGGGCATCCGTCACCGCGTGGCACACGACGTCGGCATCCGAGTGACCCGCCAGTCCCCGATCGAAGGGGATGGCCACGCCCCCGAGGACCAGCGGCCGGCCCTCGACGAGCCGGTGCAGGTCGTAGCCCGATCCGACGCGGACCGCCGGCGCGGCGTTCGGCGATCCGATGAGTGCCTCGGCCACGGCCAGGTCCTCCGCGGTCGTGATCTTGATGTTGCGGGTGCTGCCCTCGACCAGGCGCACCCGGTAGCCGGCGCGCTCGGCGAGCGCGGCCTCGTCGGTCGCCTCGCCCCCCTCGCGCCCGACCCGCACGGCCCGCTCGAGCACCTCGATCCGGAACGCCTGGGGGGTCTGGGCGAGGTGGATCGACTCGCGGGGCAGCGTGCGCGCCACCGACGGCGCCGCGCCGCCGCCCGGCTCGCTCTCCTTGATCGTGTCGCGCGCCGGCAGCGCCGCGATGGCCGCCCCCGACTCGACCGCCGCCGCGATCGTGCGCTCGATGAGGCCGGCGTCCACCAGCGGCCGCGCGGCATCGTGCACGACCACCAGCTCGGTGCCTGCGGGCACCGCGGCGAGCCCGCTCGCGACCGAGTCCTGCCGCCGCCCGCCCCCGGCCGCCAGCGTCAGGCGGTCCCGGCGCAGGTACCCGGGCGGGGCCGCGAGCAACTCGGGGGGAAGCACCGCGACGACATGGTCCACGCGGGGGGACGCGAGGAACGCCTCGACGCTCCACTGGAGGATCGGGCGCCCGCCCAGCAGCAGCAGCTGCTTGGGCACCGGGGCGCCCAGGCGGCGCCCCCTCCCGCCGGCGGCGATGATCGCGGTCACGAACATAGGAACAATCCCGTCCCGACGCAACCTGTGATTATACGACGAGGCGGGAAGCCAGGCGGCCGCCGGCGTGCTCGAGGACGCGCGCGGACGTGAGGGAGGCGGCGTCCTCGACCGAGGCGGGCGGAACGCCGGCCGGGGCGAAGATGACCACCAGCGCGTTCCTCGTCGCGCCGGTCACCATCGTGCGGGCCGAGTCGGAGGTCGGGTTGCCAAAGGCGCCGAGGCGGTCCGCGACGACGAGCCGCGAGGCGACGTGGACGAGGTCCTTCCGGATGCCGGGGTACTCCTCGCCGTCGTGCCCCAGCCTCAGCACGACGTCGCCGTCGATCCGGTCCGCGTCGTACGCCCCGTACGGAAGCTGGAGCTCGGCCGAGCACCAGTTGCACACGTCCACCAGCGTGTTGACGCGCGGGAGCGGCTCCCCTTTCAGCACGCGCCGGAGCAGTGCCTCGGACGAGGGGCGGCGCCGCGTCGGGTCGAGCCCGACCTTCCGGTACATGCCGCGCACCGCCGCCGACGAGGGCGCGGACGCCTCGCGCGAGGTATCGCCCGCGCGCAGCCGCCCTTCGGCCTCCCGGAGGGCCGCGTCGAGCACCGGGTCGTCTTCGCGCAGCAGCAGGCGCTCGAAGACGAGCGCGCCTGCGCGGACGATCCCGGCCAGCGGCGGATCGACCGAGACGCGCACCGCAATCACCGCGGGGCCCGCTCGTCGCCGGCGTCCGCGACGATCGTCTCGCGCACCCGCACCGCGAGGGCGCGGGCCGCCTCGACCGTCTGCTCCAGCCCCGCGGTCGACACCGGCTCGTGGATGGTCAGCCGCACGTCACCGGGGCAGGTCATCAGCCGCCCCTTCAGCATCACGTAGCGGCTCCCGGCAAGAGAGATCGGCACCAGCGGCAGGCCCGCCTGGATCGCGAGCAGGAAGCTGCCCGCCTTGAAGCGCCCCACCTGCCCGTCCGCGCTCCGCGTCCCCTCGGGGAACACGATGAGCGAGAGGCCGCGCGACACCAGGTCCTTCCACCGCCTGAGGATCCCGACCGGGTCGGGGTGGCGGCGATCGACGAGCAGGTGGCCCGTTCGGCTGAGGTGCCAGCCCAGGAAGGGGAACGTGCCGAGCGACGCCTTCGCGATGATCCGCAGCTGCCACGGCAGGCTGGCGAAGACGATCGGGATGTCGTAGATGCTCTGGTGGTTGGAGACGAAGATGTAGGTCGTCCCCGGGGTCAGCCGCTCGAGCCCGTGCCGCTCGACCCTGACACCGGTCGTCTTCAGGATCAGCCACGACCAGGCGCGCGCGCACCCGTGCGCGAAGTGGCCGCGCCGGTCGACGAGGATCGAGGCGACCGACGCCGTCCCGAGCACGATCGTGTAGGCGGCGATCGCGGGGATCAGGAAGAAGACCGTGCGCCACCAGTGAAACGGCGGGATCTTCACCTCGCGTCCCTCAGCGCGGCTAGCTCGTGCTCCGGGCCCCGCGCCGGTCGTCCGGGTCGGCGGCCGGGGTCGTCGCGGACCCGGGCGCCGCCACCGAGGTTGCGGCCGCCACCGGCTGCGCCCCCGACGGGCTCTGGGCCGCCGCCGGCTGAGGAGGCGCGGCCTCGATGTGCCGCCCGAAGATCATCTTGCCGGCCGTGGTCTGCAGCACGCTGGTCACGACGACGTCGATCGTCCTGCCGATCAGGCGCCTCGCGTTGTCCACCACCACCATCGTCCCGTCGTCCAGGTAGGCGACGCCCTGGTTGTACTCCTTGCCCTCCTTGAGGATGAAGACCTTCATCACCTCGCCGGGCAGCACGACGGGCTTGAGGCAGTTGGCGAGCTGGTTGATGTTGAGGACGTCCACGCCGCGCAGCTGCGCGACCTTGTTCAGGTTGAAGTCGTTGGTGACGATCTTCCCCTGGAGCGACCGGGCCAGCTCGATCAGCTTCAGATCGACCTCGCGGACCTCGGGGAAGTCGACGTCGGAGATGACCACCTCGACACCGGACATCTTCTGGATCTTCTGCAGGATGTCGAGGCCGCGGCGACCGCGGTTGCGCTTGAGGGTGTCGGCCGAGTCGGCGACCAGTTGCAGCTCCTTGAGCACGAACTGCGGGATGACCAGGGCCCCCTCGATGAAGCCGGTCTCGCAGATGTCGGCGACCCGTCCGTCGATGATCACGCTGGTGTCGAGCACCTTGTACCGCCGCTGCGGGCCGGCGGCGCGGAAGAGGCCGACGAGGCGGGCCGGCTCGAGCCACTCCCCCTTGCGCGCCCCCATGATCGTGCCGACGTAGGGCAGCACCAGCAGAACCGTGCTTCGCAGGAAGGCGACGCGCCCGTCGCTGCCGTCGGTCCAGGAGAGCGCCGCCTCGATGGTCTTGGCGATGGCGAGGCCGATGACGCCGCCGAGCAGGGCTCCGAGCATGGACGCGACGGGGGCATCCTTCAGCCGCAGTTCGAGCGCGATGATGAGTACGGCGACGGCGAGGCCGAAGACGACGTTGACGAGCAGGCCGGCGCCGACGATCGGCTGCAGCATGCCCGAGGTGGAGGCGACGGCGGCAACCAGGAGGGCGCGGGCGAAAAGAAACCAGGTCATCGGGGGACTCCAGGGCCCAGGGATCCGAACCCGCGCGCCGAGGGCCGGGCGAGCGGGCTATGAGAACAAGCGATCGAGGGCCTCGCCGACCGCGGTCACGCCGACCAGTTCGCAGCCGTCCGGCGGGCGGTCCCGCGGTTCGAGGTTCCCTCTTGGAAGGATACAGCGAGTGAATCCCATCTGCGCGGCTTCCCTCGCCCGGCGGCCGGCCTGGGTCACCGCCCGGATTTCCCCCGAGAGGCCGAGCTCGCCGAAGACCGCGGTCTTCTCCGCGACCGGGCGGTTGCGGAGGCTCGAGGCGATCGCCGCCGCGACGGCGAGGTCCGCCGCGGGTTCGTTCACGGTGATCCCCCCGGCGACGTTCAGGTACACGTCGTCGCCGACCAGCGAGAGGCCGGCGCGCTTCTCCAGGACCGCCACGAGGAGCGATAGGCGGTTCTGGTCGAACCCGATCGCCGTCCGCCTGGGGTTGGCGTACAGGCTGCTGCTGACCAGCGCCTGCACTTCCACGAGGATCGGCCGCGATCCCTCGATGCAGCAGAAGACCGCCGAGCCTGGAGCGGCAGCGGGGCGCTCGGCGAGGAAGAGCTGCGAGGGGTTGGGGACCGGCCGCAGCCCCTCGCCCGTCATCTCGAACACGCCAAGCTCGGACACGGCGCCGAACCGGTTCTTCACCGCGCGGATGATCCGGTGGACGTGGTGCTGCTCCCCCTCGAAGTACAGCACCGTGTCCACGATGTGCTCGAGCGACTTCGGGCCGGCGAGGCTGCCTTCCTTGGTGACGTGGCCCACCAGGAAGGTCGGCAGGTTCTGCCCCTTGGACGTGAAGAGCAGCTGGGTCGCACACTCCCGTACCTGGCCGATGCTTCCCGGCGCCGACTGGAGCTTGAGCGAGTAGACGGTCTGGATGGAATCGACGACGAGCAGGGCGGGGCGGACGCGGGCGGCCTCCTCGAGAACGCGCTCGAGGCAGGTCTCGGCCAGCAGGTACAGCGGCGCGTCGCCCACGCCGAGGCGTTCGCCGCGCGACTTCACCTGGTGCTCCGACTCCTCGCCCGAGCTGTAGAGGACCGGGCCGATCGACCGCGCGAAGGCGGCAGCCGCCTGCAGCAGCAGCGTGGATTTCCCGATTCCCGGCTCGCCGCCGAGCAGGACGAGCGAGCCCGGCACGATGCCGCCGCCGAGGACGCGGTCGAACTCCTCGATGCCGCTCGGGAGGCGCGGCGCGTCCTCCATCCGGATGTCGGCGTAGAGGCGCGCGCCCGACCCGCCGCCCAGCGCGTAGCGCGGGGGCCCCGCCGGGGCGGCCGCGGCCGCGGGTTCGGCAACCCGCTCTTCCACCAGCGTGTTCCAGGCGCCGCAGTCGGCGCACCGGCCCATCCACTTGGGGGCCTGCGCGCCGCACTCCTGGCACACGAAGAGAACCTTCGGCGGCTTGGTCATCGGCGGTCAGGGCCGATTATAGCGCCGCTCGATCCGCGACCCGAGGCGGCACAGGATCTCGTACGGGATCGTGCCGATCCAGGACGCCATCTCGCCCACCGTGATGCGATCGCCGGCCTGGTCGCCGAGCAACACCACCTCGTCGCCGGCGTAGACGGGGCCGCTCGAGGCGTCGATGGCGAGCATGTCCATCGAGACGGCGCCGACGATCGGCACGCGGCGGCCGTTCACGAGCACCTCGCCCCGCCCGCCCAGCCGCGTGTCGAGGCCGTCGGCGTACCCGGCGGGAACCGTCGCGATGCGGCGCGGCACGGCGGCGACGTACCGGGCGCCGTAGCCCACGCTCTCGCCCTCCCGGATGTTCTTCACGGCCACCACGCGGCTGCGGAGCGACAGGACCGGCCGGAGCGGGAGCACGTCCCCGAGCGCCGCGGGCGCCAGGCCGTAGAGCAGGAGCCCCGGGCGGACGGCGTCGAACCAGGTGCAGGGGTCGCGCAGCAGGGCGGCGCTGTTGGCGGCGTGAACGGAGACGCCGCCGACACCGTGCCTCGCGAGCGCGCCGCGCGCCGCCGCGAACCGCTCGACCTGGCGTTCGAAGAGCGGGTGGCCGGGATCGTCGGCGGTCGCGAAGTGCGTGTAGACGGCGGCGCACCGGAGGTTCGGCGCACTGACGAGCTCCGGGAGGGTGCGATCGAGGTTGTCGTCGCGGAAGCCGAGGCGGTTCAGCCCCGTGTCGATCTTGAGGTGATAGACCAGCACCTGGCGGTGGCGCGCGGCGGCTGCCTGGAGGGCGCGGCCGGCCCCGGGCGTCGAGCACGTCGGGGTGAGGCGGTATTCGAAGAGCCCCTCGAGGTCACTGACGCTGAGGGCGCCGAAGACCAGGATCGGGACCTCGACGCCCGCCTCGCGCAGCGCGATGCCCTCCTCGATGTCGGCGCAGGCGAGCATCGTGGCGCCGGCGCGCTCGAGGGCGCCCGCCACCGGCGCGGCGCCGTGCCCGTAGGCGTTCGCCTTCACCACGGCGACGATCCCGGGCGGAGGTGCCCCGTGCGGTGTGCGCGAGGCGAGGAACGACTGGATCGCGCGGTAGTTGGATTCGAGGGCGTCGAGATCGACGTGAGCGAAGGTGCAGCGGATCACGCGCTTCTCGGGTCGTAGTTCTCGAACCGGGTGCGCTCGCGGATGAAGGCGAGTTTTACCGTGTCGGTCGGGCCGTTGCGCTGCTTCGCCACGATGATCTCGGCCACGTTCTCGTTCTCGCCCGGCTCCTTGTTGTACACGTCCTCGCGGTAGATCAGGAGGACCACGTCGGCGTCCTGCTCGAGGGCGCCCGACTCACGCAGGTCGGAGAGCTGCGGCCGGTGGTCGGAGCGCGCCTCGGGCGCGCGGCTCAGCTGAGAGAGGGTGACGATCGGCACCGACAGCTCTTTGGCCAGCCCCTTGAGCGAGCGGGAGATCGCCCCCAGCTCCTGCGTCCGGTTGTCGAAGCGGCCGCGCCCCTGCATCAGCTGGATGTAGTCGATCACCAGCAGGTCGAGCCCGTGCTCGGACGCCAGGCGCCGGGCCTTCGCGCGCATCTCCAGCACGCCGATCGACGGCGTGTCGTCGATGTACACCTTCGCCTGCCCCAGCACGCCGAGGGCGGTCGTCAGCCGGCCCCAGTCGTCGCGCCGGAGGAACCCGGTGCGCAGCGCGTGGCCGTCGATCTGCGCCTCGGAGGACAGCATGCGCAGGAACAGCTGCTCCTTCGACATCTCGAGGCTGAAGATGCCCACCGACTTCCCCGCGTGGGTCCCGACGTGCTGCGCGATGTTGATCGCGAGGCTCGTCTTCCCCATCGAGGGGCGCGCGGCGACGATGATCAGGTCGCCGCGCTGCAGGCCGGACGTGAGCTGGTCGAGGTCGTGGAAGCCCGTGGGCACGCCCGTGATCAGCTGCTTCTGCTCGTGGGCCCTCTGGATCGCCTCGACGCTGTCCTGCGCGATGTCGAACAGCGAGGTGAACCCCGTGCGGATGCGCCCCTCCGCGATCTGGAAGATCGC
Organism: uncultured Acidobacteriota bacterium; assembly: GCA_963813585.1. Taxonomy (GTDB): domain Bacteria; phylum Acidobacteriota; class Vicinamibacteria; order Vicinamibacterales; family Fen-181; genus JARKSS01. Next base: position 1,894,293 of record CAWEZL010000001.1, on the reverse strand, counting down.
GTGCTCGGCGCGGTCGAGCACCTCGGCCGCGTCCTGCTCGGCGTGGTAGGCCTCGGAGATGATCTGGTTCCCCGCGACGATCAGGCTCCGCAGGATCGACTTTTCCTTGACGATCCGGGCGTAGTACTCGACGTTGGTCGCGCGCGGCACGCCGTCCACCAGCGACGCGACGTAGGCCGGCCCGCCCACCGTCTCGAGCTCGCCCGAGCGCGTCAGCTCTTCCTTCAGCGTGACGAAGTCGATCGCCATCCGGCGCTCGGCCAGGTCGATCACGCGCGCGAAGATGCGGCGGTGCGCGTCCCGGTAGAAGTCCTCCGGGCGGACGACTGCCACCGCGAGGTTGTAGGCGTCGTTCTGGATCAGGATCGCGCCGAGCACCGAACGCTCGGCGTCCAGGTTGTGCGGCAGGGAACGTTCGACGGCAACGGCGGCGGTGGTATCGGACATGGGCGTGGAGCAGGAATGCGGAAGCGGTGGAACAGTCTACCGCATCTCCCCGCGCCAGGCACGCCGGATCACGCCGCGCCAGCGGCGAATCGAGAGCACCCAGGACGCAACCATGTAGTAGGCGGGAAACAGCAGCGAGAGCGCGACGCAGGCCCGCGGCACCGCGTTCCACCACCAGAGAATCGCCAGGAAGCCGAGTGCCCACGCGCCGCCGAGGACGTTGGTCACGGTGCTCAGCGGGCCGCGGTGCGTCGTGTACAGGTACCGCACCGGGACGAACGTGAGCAGTGCGAGCACGAGCACGACCCCGAGCGCCCAGGGCGCCGGCAGCCGCAGGAGGTAGAGGTAGGCGGCGACGATGTTCCAGTACGACGGGAAGCCGAGGAAGGAGTGGTCCTCCGTCTTCGCGTCCGCCTGGCTGAACCCGTACACGCTCGCCAGTAACGGGACCAGCAACCAGGCGCCGGCGCCCGGTCCGGGCAGGCCGGCCCGCCAGATCAGCAGCAGCGGCAGCGTCGTGTACGTCTGGAAGTCGATCAGATCGTCGAGCCGCCGGCCGTCGAACCCGGGCAGCACCGTCTCGACGCGGGCCCGCCGCGCCAGCCACCCGTCGGTCGCGTCGATGAAGGTGGCGAGCGCCATCAGCAGGAAGGCGCCGCGGAAGGCCGCGTCGTCGCCGCGCACCACGAGCACCGCGATCCCCGCGGCGCAGACCAGCCCCAGCGCGGTGTAGAGGTGGACGGCCCAGGCCTGCAGCGTGGCGCGCATCGGGCTACTCGCTCTTGCGCGGATTGCGGAGCGCGCGCGGCGGGTCCCACCGCGCGGTCAGCCGCGAGACGACCGGCAGGGTCGCGAAGCCCGCGGCCGCCGCCGCCGTCTTGAACGGCAGGAGAATCCCGCCGGTGACGGGATCGTACCATGCCGAGGGGCCGCCCGGGAGCAGCGGCGCGAGCAACTCGGGGTACGGGATCAGCGGCGGGATGCCGAACAGCGGCTCCCCTCCCCCCAGGCGCAGCGCGAGCGAGATCGAGAACGCGGTGATCGACCCCACGCGGTTCACCCGAGGGTCGAACAGCGCCCCGACCAGCTGGGGGAACAGCAGGACGAAGACCAGGTCGCTCGTGAAGAACCAGAGCGCCTGCACGCTCTGAACCTCCAGCGCCAGGACGGCCGCCGCGGCGCCGAGCAGCACCACCGCCACGCGCACGAGCCGGCGCATGCCGGCCGGGCCGGGCGCGGGCCGCACGAACCGCGAGCAGCAGTTCCACGCGAACATCGAGCCGGCCGACAGGATCGAGGCGCTGAAGCTGGAGGTGACCGCGCCGATGATCGCGCCGAGGCCGAGCACGGCGATCCACGCCGGCGTGAGGTGCCGAAACACGGCCGGCAGGGCCTTGGCGGGCTGCGCCGCGAGCGCGGCGGCGACCTCGGCCGGCCACGCGTACTGCGCCGCCGCAACGCCGAGCAGCAGCGGTGGCACGGTGAAGGCCATCGTCAGCAGCCCGGACAGGATCGAGTGCCAGCGCGCCGCCGACGGCGTGCGGCACGACAGCACCCGCTGGAAGTAGCAGTTCCACGGGATGCCGCCAAGCACCAGCATCGCGCTCACGTCCCACCACGCGGTGATCGACGGCAGCGTCCAGGCGCCGACCGGCGTGGAAGGCGGCAGCAGCCCCGCCCCGCCGGGACGCGCCGCCGCGTAGCCGGCCCACGCGGCGCCGATGCCGCCGACCGCGTCGAACACGGCCGGGAGGGCCACCAGCAGTCCGAGCGCCACCAGCCCGAGCTGCAGGGCGTCGGTGTAGGCAACCGACCAGATGCCGCCGGCCATCGTGTAGGCGGTCACGACCGCCGCCGAGATGAGGATCGCGGTCACCAGGCCGATCCCCGCCATCACGCCGAGCGTCGACCCGAGGGCGACCAGCAGCTCCGCGCTCCAGAACAGCTCGGCGGCGAGCGCCGGGAGCATGAGGACGGCCGCCCATCGCGCCCCGAAGCGCGACTCGAAGGGATCGATGAGGGTGGTGAACTCGAGCGCGCGCATCCGGCGCGCGAAGAAGAGGCCGCCGAGAACCAGGCTGAGGCCGAAACAGAGGCCACCCTGCACGCCGAGCGCCACGCTGGACTTGTAGGTCCCCTCGACGGTGCCGAGCAGGTACCCGCCATCCACCCACGTGGCGGTCATCGTCAGCGTCGCGAGCCAGAGCGGCATCGCGCGGCCGGCCACCAGCAACTCGGCGACGCCGTGGCCGCGCGCGCGGCGGGCCGCCACCAGGCCGAGGCCGAGGAAGACGGCGTACAGGCCGAGAACAGCGGCAACAGCCATGCGTCACAGGACGGGGGGCGTTGGGGCGTGAACCGAAGGACGAAAACGGCAGGGGCGCAGCGTGCTGTCGCCCCTGCCAGGCGGTCGCGACTACTCGGACGGTGCGGCCGCCGGCGGCGCCGGCGCGGCCTGCCCCGCGAGGGGGACGACCTTCACCTTCACCGTCGCGGTCACCTCGCGGTCGATCTTCACGGGCACCTCGAACTCGCCGAGCTGCTTCAGGGGCTCGGCCAGCACGATGCGCCGCTTCTCCACCTCGAACTGCTTCCCGGTCAGCGCGTCGGCAATGTCGGCCGACGTGACCGAGCCGTACAGCGTCTCGTTCTCGCCCACGCGGCGGGCGAAGACGAGCTCGACGGCGCTCATGCGGGCCGCCAGCGTCTCGGCCTCCTGCTTCTCCTGCGCCTCGCGGACGTCGGCGATCTTGCGCTCGCGCTCGATCTGCTTGCGGTTCGCCTCCGTCACCAGCAGCGCCAGCTTGCGGGGCAGCAGGAAGTTGCGGGCGTAGCCGTTGGCCACCTTCACGACTTCCCCGCGCCGGCCGAGGTTGTCGACATGTTCACGAAGGATCACTTCCATGGTCGGTTCCCCCTCAGTCGGCCACGTACGGCACGAGCGCCAGCTGGCGTGCCCGCTTGATGGCCGTCTGCAACGCGCGCTGGTGCGGCGCGCAGACGCCGGAGATCCGCCGCGGGAGGATCTTGCCGCGATCGGGCACGAACGGCATCAGCAGCCGGACGTCCTTGTAGTCGATGTAGTCGATCTTCTCCGCGCAGAACTTGCACACCTTGCGCCTGCGGAACAGCGACCGCCGCTGCCCGGGCCCCTTGTCGGTGGCACCGCCGCGCCCGCCGCGCCCGCCGCGCCCGCCGCCACCGCCGCCCCGTCGTTCGTCCGCCATCACTGCACCTCCGCATCGTCACGGTCGTCGGCCGCCGCCGACGCCGGCATTCCCTCCGCGGCCGCCTGGAGCTGCCGCGCGCTCACCTTGCGCCGCGAGCGCGCCCGCTCGGCTGCCCGCAGCTCCTCGTCCACGCGCACCACCAGGTAGCGGAGGATGCGGTCGCTCACGCGAAGCCGGCGCTCGATTTCCTTCATCAGCTCGCCCGAGCCGTTGATCAGCTCGAGCACGTAGACGCCTTCCTTGTGCGGACCGATCTCGTAGGCCATCTTGCGGCGGCCCCAGTTCTCGGTCTTCACCAGCTCGCCCGCGAACCGGCTCACGGACGCCTCGACCTGCGCGTGCAGGTCGTTGACCTCCTGCTCGGTCGCATCGGGCGACACGATGTAGATCAGCTCGGTACTGCCTGGACGTACTCATGACTCTCCTTCTGGACGTTTGCACAACGGCCACCAGCGGTGGCAAGGAGCCGACTGGGTCGTGGGACGGGTGTCTCTCGTGTTCCTGTCAGCGCTCCGGTGACTCACCCGGGTCGGCGGACCGGGCCAGCGGGTCGGCATTGAAGCGGTTCATCACCGCGTCGATCCCCTCGAGAGCGAAGGCCTCGGCGGCGTCGGCCGCCCGGCCGATCGCCTCCTCGACCTGCCCTCGCTCCTCGGGATCGAAGCCCCCCAGCACGTGGTCGGCCAGGTCGCGGCGCGTGTCGCCGCGGCCGACGCCGACGCGCAGCCGGGCGAACTCGCCGTTCCCCAGCTGCTCGATGATCGAACGGAACCCCTTGTGGCCGCCGTCCGACCCCTGCGGCCGCGCCCGCAGCCGCCCCAGCGGCAGGGCCACGTCGTCGGCGACGACCAGCAGGTCGGCCAGCGCCACCCGGAAGTACCGGGCCAGCTCGGACACCGCGAAGCCGCTCAGGTTCATCATGGTGAGCGGCTTCACGAGGATGCGCGCCGTCGGCCCCGAGGCGCCGGGCCCGCGCCATCAACGCCTCCGCCGGCGCCCCCTCGAAGCCGGCCTCGTGCCGCCGCGCCAGCTCGTCCACCACCGCGAACCCGACGTTGTGGCGGGTGTCGCGGTAGCGGCGGCCGGGATTGCCGAGGCCGACGATCAGCTTCAGCGGCATGGCGAGGGACGCGCCGCTACTTCTCCGCCTCTTCTTCCTTCTCCGCCTTGCCCTTCTTGATCACCTCGGGCTCGGCGGGGGTGGCCGCAGCCTCGGTCGTCTCGACGGCGGCCGGCTCGGCCTCGGCCTTCGGCGCCACCACGTGGACGAGCATGAGGTCGAGGTCGCTGATCGGCTTCCACTTGACGCTCTCGACGACGTCGCGCAGCCGCACGCTCTGGTTGAGCATGAGGTTGGAGATGTCCACCTCGATGGCCTCGGGGATGTCGGCCGGGAGGCATTCGACGTCCACCTCGCGGTGCACGAAATCGATCAGCCCCCCCTGCTGCTTGACGCCCGGGGCCTCGCCGCGCAGCGTCACCGGGACCGTCACCGTGAGCAGCTTGTCCATCGCGACGCGGTAGAAGTCGGCGTGCAGCAACTGGTTCGTCACCGGGTCGAGCTGGTACTCCTTCACCATCACGCGCGGGGACTCCGCGTCCAGCCGGAGGGTGATCAGCGTGTTCGCGCCCGTGTCCGAGTGGAGGATCCGCCAGAGCGCCTTCGGCTCGACCGCGATCGGCACCGCGTCGCGCGACGCGACTCCCCCGTACAGGACGCCCGGCAGCCGCCCCTCGCGCCGCATCCGGCCCGCCTCGTTCTTGCCGAACCGGTCCCGCTTCACCGCTTCCAGTACCTGCATCCATGGTCTCAACCCGTCCTTCTTCCGCTTCCTTCGTTCGCCTACACGAACAACGACGACACCGAGCTCTCCTCGTGAATGCTGCGGATGGCCTGCGCGAGCAGCCGGGCCACCGAGAGCACGACGACCTTCGGGCACCGGCTCTTCTCGGGTCCGAGCGGCGTCGTGTTGGTGACGATCAGCTTCTCGATCGGCGACTGCTCAATCCGCCCGATGGCCGGCCCGGAGAGCACCCCGTGAACCGCGCAGGCCAGCACCCGCTCGGCCCCGTTCTCCACCAGCGCCGTCGCCGCCTTCTGCATCGTCCCGGCCGTGTCGACGATGTCGTCCTGCAGGATGCAGGTCCGGCCCGCCACGTCCCCGATGACGTTCATCACCTCCGCGGCGCCCGTCTCCGAACGCCGCTTGTCGATCACCGCCAGCCCCGCGCCCAGCCGCTTCGCGTAGGCCCGCGCCCGCTCGGCTCCGCCCGCGTCGGGCGAGACGATCGTCGTGTTCGGGAACCGCTGCCGCGCCAGGTAGTCGATGATCACCGGCGCCGCGAACAGGTGGTCCACCGGGATGTCGAAGAAACCCTGGATCTGCGCCTTGTGCAGGTCCATCGTCAGCACGCGGTTCGCGCCGGCCGCGCTGAGGATGTTCGCCACCAGCTTCGCCGAGATCGGGACGCGCGGCTTGTCCTTCCGGTCCTGCCGCGCGTAGCCGTAATACGGGATCACCGCGGTGATCCGGGCTGCCGACGAACGCCGGAAGGCGTCGATCATGATCAGCAGCTCGACGAGGTGCTGGTCGACCGGCGTGCTGGTCGGCTGCACCACGAACACGTCGGTGCCCCGGATGTTCTCGTCGATCTGGAACGACACCTCGCTGTCCGGGAACCGGCCAATCCGCGCCTGGCCGAGGGGCAGCCCCAGATGGCCCGCGATCTCGCGCGCCAGCTCCGGGTGCGCGCTGCCGGAGAACACCTTCAGTTCGGCGAAAGCCATCCTCATGGCCGCACCCTCGTGCCGGACATCAACGGTCCTCCCTGGGGCTCCTCCGGTATTGGCTGGGGCGGAAGGATTCGAACCTTCGATGCGGGATCCAAAGTCCCGAGCCTTACCACTTGGCCACGCCCCAGCAGCCCCGCGCGGCCGCGCGCCAGGGGCGCACCGGCCCACGAGAACCCGCCCTCGTGCCGGGACGGACCACGGCGCGACCCGACAGGCGCGGCGCAAACAGGTAGTGTATACGACAGCCGACGCTTCAGACAAGGAACCGCAGGGCCTCGTCCCGCCCCGCGGTCGTCGTGACCCCGATCCGCCAGCCCGCCCGGCCCAGTGCGGCCGCCGCAGTTCCTGCGACGCCAGCCTCCCGGAACAGGCCGAACACGGTCGATCCGCTTCCGCTCATCGCCGCGGCGGATGCGCCCGCGGCGAGCAGCGCGTCGCGGATCCGTCCAATCTCGGGGTGCCGCGCCGCCACCGGCGCCTCCAGGTCGTTGGCGACCGCGATCGGCGTCCCGTCCGCCAGGCGGACGACGCCCTGTTCGTGGGGCAGGGCTTCGTAGCGCAGGGCTTTAGCCCTGCCCTGCGGGGCCTCGCAGCGCCCGGCCTCGTAGCGCAGGGCTTCAGCCCTGCCATGCGGGGACTGCTCCCGGTCGTCATCCAGCCACCGGTACGCGTCGGAGGTCGATACGCCGAACGGCGGAAAGACGAGCACCACGTGGTGCACGGGAAGATCCGGCATCGGCGTCAGCTCGTCCCCCCGGCCGGCCCCGAGCGCCGTCCCGCCGCACAGAAAGAACGGCACGTCCGCGCCCAGGTTCCGAGCGAGCGCCCTCCGCGCGGCGACGGAGGTCGCGGCGCCCCAGAGGCGACCGAAGGCGGCAACGGCCGCCGCGGCGTCGGCGCTGCCGCCCCCGAGGCCACCCTGCGCGGGGATCCGCTTCCGGAGGATGACGCGAACGCCGCCTGGCAGGCCCGACCGCCCGGCCGCCTCCCACACGAGCGCGGCGGCCTTCCAGACGAGGTTGCCCGAATCGACCGGGACGGCCGGGTCGTCGCACTCGATGACCAGCGGGCCCGGCGTCTCCTGGAAGTCGAGCGTGTCGTGCAGCGCCAGCGACTGGAACACCGTCCGCAGCTCGTGGTAGCCGCCGGGCTGGCGCTCCCCGACGCGAAGCGTCAGGTTGATCTTGGCGTGTGCGCGCATCGGATCACCGGCCGAGGGGGCCGGCCCGCCGCAGCTCCCCGAGCGTGATGGCGATCGCGGCGGGCGGCACCTTCACGCTGAATGCCTCGTCCCCGATCGGGACGTTCAGGTCGGCCTCGGCGACCTGCAGCCGCAGCTCGGTGCGCGGCTCGGCGCCCTCGAGCTCGAGCCGGATTCGGCGGGGCATCCCCGCCACGCCGCTCCTCGTACTCGACGCGCAGCGAGTCGGCCAGCGCCGCGGCGACGCCCCATCGCCCGGCGCGGTCCTGGCGCAGCCAGGTCGAGACGCCCTGCTCGCTCTCGACCCGCACCCAGCCCTCTGCGAACGAGACGCCCGTCACCGGGTCCGACGCGGCCAGGCCGCAGCCGGCGAGGATCGCGTGCAGCGTGGCCGGCGCCAGCGGGATTCCGACCAGCGCGTCGATGATCGCCTCGGGTGGCTCCCCCTCGAGGACGGCCGGGTCGCGCGGCAGGAGGAGCAGCGCCCGCCCCTCGGCGGACACCAGGATGAAGGCGGGCGGGCCGAACGGCGCCAGCCCCTCGAGCCGCAGGCTGGACGGGCGCGAGAACCCGGTAATCACACGGCCGCGAAGCCGCTGCCCGCCGACGCGCCCCGAGACGCCCAGTTCCGCGGTCATCGTGTCGATGGCCCGGCACGCGCGGGTCGCCTCGTCGAACGCGGCCGCGAACCCGGCGAACGGTTCGCCGGTTCCGGACGGCAGCGCGAGACGCCGCGCGGCGCATCCCGATCCGAGGGTCAGCACGCTCGCGATCGCCACCGCCCACGCCGCACCGCGCCGCCCGCTCACCGCCTGGGCTCCTTCTCGCGCGCCGCGCGGATCTTCCGCTCGATCCCCGGACGTTCCGCCTCGAGCAGGTCGCCAGCCAGCGCGCGTTCCCACGCGGCAACCGCCTCACCGTACCGCCCGAGCCGGAACAGGAGGTCGCCCAGACGGGCCTGCAGCTCCGAGTCGCGTGGACGCTGCTCGGCGACGCGGCGAAAGGCGTCCGCCGCGGGCTCGAGCTGTCCGGCCGCCTCGTACGCCTCGGCGAGCATCAGGACGACGGGGGGACGATCGGGATCGAGCGAGAGCATCCGGAGCAGGACCGGGATGGCCTTGTCGGGAACGCCGGTGCGCAGGTACAGGCGCGCCAGGGTCATCTCGACCGCCGCGTCGACGAACCGGTCGCGCCGGCGCGCGGCCTCGAGGTGCTCGATCGCGTGCACGGCCGCTGCGAGGCCGGCCGCGTCGGTGAGCCGGGCGGATTGGTCGAGGCCGACCTGGCTCGCCGCGACGAATCCGAGCACGCGGTGGGCCTCGGCGCTGGACGCGTCCAGTGCGAGAGCGGCCTCGCCCCACTCGGCCGCCTCGCGGGGCCGGTCCTGCCGCGCGTAGAGCGCGGCGAGCTCGGCGCGGATTTCCGCGGCGCCGGGATCCAGCCGTGCCGCGTCGCGGAGCTCCGCGGCCGCGCGGTCGGCGTCGCCCTCTGACTCGAGATGCCGCGCCAGGAGGAAGTGGTAGTAGGCTTGCGCCCGGTTCGCCTGCGGCCGGGCCGCCGCCGGCGAGGCTGGCCAGGCCACCAGGGCCATCAACGCGAGCGCGCCCGACGCGGTCCACGCGTGCCAGGTCACGCCCCGATTGTTCCACAAAAGCGGTGGGGGGCCTAGCCGCCCGGGGACTGCGCTATAGTTCGGACGGAGGCCCCGATGCCGATCGACCCCGAGCTGCTCGAGATCCTGGTCTGTCCCGCCTGCCACGGCAAGGTCGAGGTCGTGCGCGAGGGACGCGGGTTGAAGTGCCAGGAGTGCCGCCGGGTCTACCCGGTGACCGAGGAAGACATCCCGGTCATGCTGGTGGACGAGGCGACCATCGAGGACTGACGAACGACACCGTGAGGATCCTCCTGGTCCGTCTCCGGCTGATCGGGGACGTCGTCTTCACGACGCCAGTCATCCGCGCGCTGCGGCGACGCTTCCCCGACGCGCACCTCGCGTACGTCGTGGAACCGGCGGCGGCCCCCATCGTCGCGGACAACCCCCATCTCGACGAGGTCGTTGTGGTGTCGGCCCCGGGCGCCCGCGGGCGAGCGCTCGCGGACCTGGCGCTGGCGCGCCGGCTGCGGCGGCGGCGGTTCGACGTGGCGATCGACCTGCACGGCGGTCCCCGGGCAGCGGTGCTTGCGTTGGCGAGCGGCGCCCCGCGCCGGATCGGGTATGCCATCCGCGGGAGGGGCTGGATGTACACTCACCGCGTGCCGCGGCCGCGCGAGCTCCGCGCCAGGCACTCGGTCGAGAACCAGTGGGACCTGCTGGCGCCCCTCGGCTTCGCGCCGCCCGACCGCGAGCGCGACCCGACCGAGATGGCAGCGGCCCCGGACGCGGCGGCACGGGCGGCGGCCAAGCTGCGTGCCGCCGGGCTCGCCGAGGGCGACCAGCCTCTCGTGGTGATCCACGTGAGCGCGGGAAACCCGTTCCGCCGCTGGCCCGCCGAGGCGTTTGCGTCGCTGGCCGCCGGCCTGGCCGCCGCCGACACGCGGCGCCGCGTGCTGCTGCTCTCTGGCCCGTCGGACCGCGACGCGGCGCGAGCGATCGGCGACGCAGGCCCGCCGGGCCGCCGGCGGCGCCGGCGACCGGATCGTGGACGCCGTCGAGCTGGACCTGCGCGAACTGCGCGCGGTGCTCGACACCGCGGCGCTCTTCGTGGGGGGCGACAGCGGGCCCCTCCACGTCGCCGGCACCTCGCCGGTCCCGATCGTCGGCCTGTACGGCCCGACGCTCGCCGCGCGGTCCGCGCCCTGGCGGCCGGCCCGTCACGCGAGCGAGTCGGTGGAGCTGGTGCTGCCGTGCCGGCCGTGCGACCAGCGGCGGTGCGAGCCGGGAGACTACCGCTGCCTGGCGCGGATCGCGCCGGCGACGGTGCTGGCCGCGGCGGAGCGCGCGATGGCGGCCGCGGCGGGACCGCGAACAGCAAAGGAAGGCTATGGCGGCTGAAGCCGGCGCGAAGGGGATCGGGCACTGGCTGGATCGCATCACGCTGGCGGGCCTGCTCGGCTTCGCCGGCGCGCTGCAGTTCTCGATCTTCCTGGCCGAGGGGCTGCTGGCCGTCGCGCTGGCCGCCTGGCTGGGAGCGCTGATCGCGAACCGCGAGCGGCCCGCGGCACCCGGCTGGTTCCTGCCGCTGCTCGTCTACGCCGCGCTGACGCTGGTCGCCACCGCCTTCTCGCTCGACCCGTTCACCAGCCTCGGCGCCGCCAAGCAGCTGCTGCTGTTCCTCCTGGTCCCCGCCACCATCCGCGCCGCGCGCGGGCGATCGGCCGAGACCGTGATGGACGTGGTCCTCTCCCTGGGGGCCTTCAGCGCGATCGTGGGGGTCATCCAATTCGGCTTCCTGGGCTACGACCGGCTGCAGCAGCGGCCGGTTGGCACGCTGGGCCACTGGATGACGTACTCGGGGCTGCTGATGCTGGTCGCGTGCAGCGCCGCGGCGCGGCTGCTGTTCGAGCGGCGCGGCCGCACCTGGCCGGCGCTGATCATGCCCGCCCTCATCGTCGCCCTCGTCTTCACCTTCACGCGCAGTGCCTGGGTGGGCGCGTGCGTCGGGATCGGGCTGCTCCTGATCCTGAAGGACTTCCGCCTGCTGGCGCTCGCGCCGGTCGTGCTCGGCCTCTTCTTCGCCCTCGCGCCGGCCAGCATCGCCTCGCGGTTCTACTCGATCTTCGACTTGCACGACCCGAGCAACCGCGATCGCGTGGCGATGTACGAGGCGGGCGCCGAGATCGTGGCGAGCGACCCGTTGACCGGCGTCGGGCCGAACCTGGTGCAGCGCGTGTACCCGGAGTACCGGAGGCCGACGGCCGTGGAACAGACGCCGCCGCACCTCCACAACGTGCCGCTGCAGATCGCGGCCGAGCGCGGTCTCCCCGCCCTGGGTGTCTGGATCTGGTTCCTGGTGGCCGTCGTGCGCGACCTGCTTCGCAAGCTGCGCACCGATCGGCCGCGCTACCTGGCCGCGGCCGCACTCGCCGCGGTTGGCGCGATGATCGCGGCCGGCTTCTTCGAGTACAACTTCGGCGACTCCGAGTTCCTGATGCTCCTCCTCCTGCTCCTGGCGCTTCCGTGGGCCGCATCCCCGTCGCCCGCCCGCCGGCCGCAGGGGGAGCCGGCCGCCTGACCCAGGGGACTTCCGACATGGCGCTCACCGACAACGCCCGGCTCGTGCTCGATCGATTCGCCGGCGCCACCGTGCTCATCGTCGGTGACGTGATGCTGGACCAGTTCGTGGTCGGCCGCGTGTCCCGCATCTCCCCCGAGGCCCCGGTCCCCGTCGTCGTCTACGACCGCGACGAGCACCGGGTGGGCGGGGCGGCGAATGTCGCCAACAACGTGCGGTCGCTGGGCGGGCGAGTGGAGCTGGTGGGGCTGACCGGCGCGGACGCCGCCGGCCAGCGGCTGCGTGACCTGCTCGCCGGCCTGGGCGTGGGAACCTCCGGCCTGGTTCGCGACCCGGCGCGGCGGACCACCACGAAGCTGCGCATCGTGACCGACCGCAACCAGCAGGTGGCGCGCATCGACTACGAGACCGACGAGGAAGCGACCGGGGCGGTGGAGCAGGCGCTCGCCATCCAGGCCGAGCACATGGTCCAGCGCGCCGACGTGGTGGTGGTGTCGGACTACCTGAAGGGCGCCGTGACGCGGACGCTGGTGGCGCGCGTCGTGGCCGCCGGAAAGGCGCGGGCGATCCCCGTCCTCGTCGACCCGAAGATCCCGCACCTGGGCTACTACGCGGACGCGTCGCTCATCACGCCCAACCACCAGGAGGCCGAGACCGCCACGCACCTCCGCATCCGCAGCGACGAGGACGCCGCGCGGGCAGCGGCGGTGTTCCGCGAGCGCGCGCGATGCCAGCGGGTGCTGATCACGCGCGGCGAGCACGGCATGTGCCTGCTCGACGGCGACGCCACCCTCCACTTCCCGGCGGTCGCCCGCGAGGTCGCCGACGTGACGGGAGCGGGGGACACGGTGATCGCGACGGTCGCGCTCGGCCTCGCGGCCGGCGCGGGGCTCGACGAGGCGTGCGAGCTGGCGAACCACGCGGCTGGCATCGTCGTCGGGCGCTTTGGCCCCGTGGCGGTCAGCCTCGCCGAGCTGACCGCGGCGGTCCGCCAGTAGGGCCGGCGTCCCTGCCGGCCACGGCTGTCTCGCCGGATCAGTGCCTGAAGTGCCGGCGGCCGGTGAACACCATCGCCAGGCCGCGCTCGTCGGCGGCGGCGATCACCTCGGCGTCCCGCACCGACCCTCCCGGCTGGACCACTGCGGTCGCTCCCGCCTCCGCGACCGCATCCAGGCCGTCCCTGAAGGGGAAGAAGGCGTCGGATGCCGCAACCGACCCGGCTAGTCGCACGTCCGATGCCGCGGCCTTCATGGTCGCCACCTTCACCGCGTCGACGCGGCTCATCTGGCCCGCCCCGATCGCCAGGGTCCGGTCGGCGGCGGTGAAGATCACCGCGTTCGACTTGACGTGCGCGCAGACCCGCCACGCGAACCGCAGCGCCTGCCACTCCTCGCCGGTCGGCGCGCGGTGCGTCACCACCCGCAGCCCCGCACCCGCCTCGCCCGCGGCGGCCGGCTCGGTCGGCCACTCCTCCCGTGCCTCGACCACGCGGTCGCGCTCCTGCACGAGCAGGCCGTCGAGGATTGACCGGGCGTCGAGGCGGGCGGGCCCGCCCGGGCCGAACAGCGTGTCGAGGTCGGCAATCACGACGCGCAGGTTCTTCCGGGCCGCCAGGACCGCCGCCGCCGCGTCGTCGATCCCGGGGGCGATGACCGCCTCGATGAACGTGGACGCGATCTCGCGCGAGGTCGCCTCGTCGAGGGGCCGGTTGAGGCCGGCGATGCCCCCATAGGCCGAGACCGGGTCTGCCTGCCGCGCCCTGACGTACGCCTCGGCCGGGGTCGCGCCGGTGGCGGCCCCGCACGGGTTCGTGTGCTTGACGAGGACGGCAGCCGGTTCGGCGAATTCGTGGACGATTCGCGCGGCGGCATCGATGTCGAGCAGGTTGGTGAACGACAGCTCCTTCCCCTGGCGCACGTCGAGCCCGGCCGGGCTCTCGTCCCGGTACCACGCGGCCGCCAGGTGCGGGTTCTCGCCGTATCGAAGGTCGCGGGCCTTGGCCAGGCGCAGGCTCAGGGCAGCCGGCACGTTCGGCCGCGGTGTGCGACAGTAGCCGCCGGCCGACTCGGCGACGAGCAGCAGCTCGTCGGCGATGGCGGCGTCGTAGGCGGCCGTATGGGCGAAGGCCGCGCGCGCCAGCCGCAGCCGCAGCCCCGGCCCCGCGCCCTCGCGGCCGCGAAGGGCGGCGAGGACCGGCTCGTAGTCGGACGGCGAGGTCACGACCAGGACGTCGCGGAAGTTCTTCGCCGCCGCGCGCAACAGGCTGGGGCCACCGATGTCGATTTCCTCGATCAGGGCATCGAACGAGGTCGCGGGATCCGCGGCCGCGCGGCCAAACGGGTACAGGTTCACCGCCACCAGGTCGATCGGGCGGATGCCGTGGCGATCGAGCGACGCCCGGTCGTCCTCCCGGGCGCGGCGCGCGAGGATGCCGGCGTGGATGGCGGGGTGCAGCGTCTTGACGCGGCCGTCGAGCATCTCGGGAAAACGCGTCACCGCGGAGACCATCGTGACCTGCAGGCCGGCGGCCGCCAGCGCGCGCGCCGTGCCCCCCGTCGACACCAGCTCGAAGTTCAGTTCAGCCAGGCCTCGGGCAAACGACTCCAGTCCGGTCTTGTCCGATACGCTGATCAGGGCTCGACGCATGCTGGGTCCTCGCGAAGGGGGCAACGCCTGAATTCTCACCTATTTTTGCCGGTCTCGCTAATTCAACCTCGAATCGTCCGCTTGACACTCATCCGGAGCGGCCGCTATCATGCCGGTTGGCGCCGGACGTTTCGGGCCGCCGGCGTCGAGCCGCGAGAGTGCGGCTTTTTTTGTTCCCCCAGGTTCCGCAAAACGGCTCGGGGGCAGGCTTCGTCGGGCGGCGCGGCGCGCCGTACCAAGCAAGGCAGGAAAGAATGCGCATCACAGGCAAGGTCAAGTGGTTCAACAACGCGAAGGGTTACGGGTTCATCGAGCGTGACGGCGGCAGCGATGTCTTCGTCCACTACTCTGCGATCCAGAGCAATGGCGGCTTCCGCTCCCTCGAGGAAGGTCAGGCCGTCGAGTTCGAAATCGTTGACGGCCCCAAGGGCCCGCAGGCCGGCAACGTCACCAAGGTCTAGCGCCGCACGACGGGGCGCCCGGCCGCGTGCCGGGCGCCTTGCCTCCCCTTCTCACTCCCCCTGTTTCCCCGGTTCCCCATTCGAGTTGCGGGCCACAGCTTCCGCCGCCGCTCCCGACGGGGCCGCGGACGCTCTCGCCGTGAAGCTCACCTTGCCGTCCTCGGTGGCCACCCTGAAGACCACCTCGCGGCTGCCCCCCTTCCGCAGGCGCGCGATCTGCGTGTGTACCACCTCCGCGAACCGATCGAACGGCAGGTCGTCGCGGTTGCCGGCCGCGCGGCGGGCCTCGACGAGCGCCTCGTGGAGCCCTGCGAGCTTCTCGTCGAAGTGCTCCTCGTCGACGAGCCTCAGGTGCACCGCGTGCTCGACCGGCGGCGCCTGCGCCTTCGGCGGTGGCGGAACGGACGGCCCTTCGTCGGCGAACTCGTCCCGCCTCAGGTGCTGGAACGGCCCCGGCCGGCCCTCCTCTCGCGCGCGGATTCCGCGGTCCCACAGTTCACAGAACCGGGTGAACCGGGTCTGGAGGGAGCTCAGGCGGAAGCGGTCGGCGTAGCTCTGGATGTAGGCCCGGTCGTAACGCCGGAACAGCGCCTCCACCCGCGACCGCGCCTCGATGGGCGGCTTGGGCAGCGACCCGGCGAAGAACATGTTGTATTGGCTCTCGAGCTGGTGGATGGACGATTCCAGCAGGCGAAGGTCGCGTTCGAACTCGCTCTGTTCGGCCACACTCACCCCTGCGAAAGAGGCTGAAAACGCGGGCTACCGGAGCAAGAGGAACCAGAACAGCGGCAGCCAGAGTTCCCGCGCGTAGGGGACGGGCCGGTCGTCGATCAACACGTCGACCTGGTCGAGGTTCCCGACGATCTCCCAGAGATCCCGGAGCCGCTCGACGTCGCGCGGCAGGAAGCGGGCGCGGTGACGGAACGACTCGCCCGACCCGACCTCGAGATACTCGATCGATCCGCGCGCGGTCTCGACCGCGCGCGCATAGTCCTCGCGTTCGAACCGCGGAAACGCAATGGTGATCGAGAAGGGCCTTCCGCTCGGCCCGAACAGCTCCTCGCGCAGGTCGGGGTCGAGTGCGGCGACTTCCTCGTCGGTCGGCTCCTCGGGCACCTCGACGTACGGCCAGAACCGCTCGCGCGGCCGATAGCGCGGGCCTTCGTCGGCTCGGGGAGATTCGGGACGCTGGTTCATGGACAGGGCCGAAGCAACGGAGATGGTATCCTGACTCCGCCACGACCGGCAAGAGAGCCATGCCCGATCTCCGCCTGATCCCGTCGATCGACCTCCTGCGCCGGCGGCCGCGCGTCCGGCAGCTCGAGCGCGACTTCGGGAGGCCGGCCATCGTCGACGCGCTGCGGCGGGCGGCAGCCGCGGTGCGCGGCGAATTCGTCCGGCGGGGCGGGGCGGGGCCAGGCGGGGGCGGGCGGAACGGGCAGGACGCGATCGCCGAGGCGATCGAGGCGAAGGCCGCCGCCGACCTCGAGGCCTCGGTCCGGCCGTCCGTGCGGCCCGTGGTGAACGCCACCGGCGTGCTCATCCACACGAACCTCGGACGCTCGCCGCTTGCCGCGGCCGCGCTCGACCGCGTCCGCGAGGTGGCGTCCGGCTACTCCAACCTCGAGTACGACCTGGCCGCCGGCGGCCGCGGCGCCCGCGACGTCCACGCGGAGGCGCTGCTCCGCCGTCTCCTCGCCGTCGAGGCCGCCGTCGTCGTCAACAACAACGCGGCGGCGACCCTGCTGGTCCTCGCGGCGCTGGCCGCCGGGCGCGAGGTGATCGTCTCGCGGGGCGAGCTGGTCGAGATCGGCGGCGGCTTCCGGGTCCCGGACGTGATGGCGCAATCGGGCGCGCAGCTCCGTGAGGTCGGCACCACCAACAAGACCCGCGTGGACGACTACCGCGCGGCGATCACCGACCGCACGGCGCTGATCCTTCGCGTCCATCGCTCCAACTTCCGCATCGAGGGGTTCACCGAGCAGCCGACCCTGGCGGCCCTCGCGGCGCTCGGCCGCGAGCGCGGGATCCCCGTGGCCGAGGACCTGGGCAGCGGGTACATCGGGATGCCCGGCGAGGACGGCGACGAGGCGCTCGACTCGCTCCTGGGCGGCGAGCCGCGGGTGCGCGCCAGCCTCGCCGCGGGCATCGACCTGGTGTGCTTCAGCGGCGACAAGCTGCTCGGCGGGCCGCAGGCGGGGATCGTCGTCGGCCGGCGGGCGCTGGTGGACCGCGTGCGCACGCACCCGCTGATGCGCGCGCTGCGCGTGGACAAGCTCACCTACGCCGCGCTCGAGGCCACCCTCGGCGAGTACGTCGCCGGCCGGGCCGGGCGCACGCTGCCGCTGCTGGCGATGCTGAGGGCCGGCGCGGACGAGATCGGCGCGCGCGCCGAGGCGATGCGCGCGCGGCTGGCGGCCTCGGTCCAGGCCCTTGCGGCGCAGACCGGGCCTCTCACCCTCGAGGTCATCGACGGGCAGTCGGCGATGGGCGGCGGGACGACACCCGGGCTCGGGATTCCCACGCGCCTGCTGGCGATCGGCCTGCCCCCGGGGCCCGACTGGCTCGACGAGCGCCTGCGCCGGCACGATCCGCCGGTCATCGCGCGCATCGAGCGCGATCGGCTGCTGATCGACCTCCGCAGCGTCGCGTCGCAAGACGACGAGGTCGTCCTGGACGCCCTTCAGAAGATCGTCGCGATCGACTTGCTGGCCAGCTCCACCAGCCGACCGGGCAGGACGCCGAGGTAGAAGGTCAGCAGCACCGACACCGCCAGCGCCAGCACCGCCGCGCGCGAGGGGGCGGCGGGCGCGGGCACGTCGGCGGGCGGCGCCATGTACATCATCACGATCACACGCAGGTAGAAGAAGATCGAGACGACGCTCGAGAGCACGCCGATGATGGCGAGCCCGTAGTACCCCGACTGCACGGCCGCGCTGAAGACGTACCACTTCCCCACGAACCCGGCCGTCGGCGGCAGGCCGCCGAGCGACAGCAGGAACACCGCCATGACCGCGGCGATGGCCGGGTGCCGTGCCGAGAGGCCCGCGTAGCTGTCCAGGTCGTCGTTGGCGTGCTCGCGCGTGCCGAGCAGGGCGATGGCCGCGAAGGCGCCGAGGTTGCCGACGCCGTAGACCAGCAGGTAGAAGAGGACCGCGCCCTTGCCGACGTCGTTGGCGGCGACCAGCGCCACCAGCAGATACCCCGCGTGGGCGATGCTCGAGTACGCGAGCATTCGCTTCAGGTTCGTCTGGGCGACGCCGACCACCGTCCCGAGGACCATCGTCGCGACCGCGATGGCCCACAGCGCGGGGGCCCAGCTCGGGCGAAGCGGCTCGAGCGCCGAGAGGAACACCCGGGTGAAGGCGGCGAAGGCCGCGGCCTTCACGGTGGTCGACATGAAGCCGGCGACCAGCGTGGGCGCCCCCTGGTAGGCGTCGGGCGTCCACATGTGGAACGGCACCGCGGAGACCTTGAAGCCGAACCCCACGAGCAGCAGGCCGAGCGCGACCAGCGCCAGCGGCGACTCGGTTCATCGCGCCGGCCGCCACCACCGCCCCCAGGCGATCGAGCCTGGTGCTGCCCGACAACCCGAACGCGAAGGCGATCCCATACAGGAAGAAGGCGCTGGAGAAGGCGCCGAGCATGAAGTACTTGAAGGCGGCCTCGGCGCCGCCGAGCGACTCGCGCCGGATCGCCGTCAGCACGTAGACGGCGAGCGACAGCACCTCGAGCGCGAGGAAGATGACCAGCAGGTCGGTGGCCATCGCCATCAGCATCATCCCCGCCAGCCCGAACAGCAGCAGGGCGTAGTACTCGCCGTCCGGGAGGTCGTCCCGGGCCACGAGCTGCGGCGAGAACAGCAGCGTGAGGATGCCGATCGCGACGAGCACCAGCACGACGAACAGACCGAAGTTGTCGGCCGTCACCACGCCGAAGCTGGTGGCGTTGCGGCCCCAGAGCAGGGCCGCGGTGATCCCGGCGCCGGCCAGGCCGACGAGCCCCAGGCCGCTGATCGCCATCCGCTCGCCGGGCTGCCGCAGGGCCTCCGCCAGCATGCAGGCGATGCCGGCGGCCGTCACGCAGAGGATCGGGACGATGGCGGCGAAGTCGGAGGCGGACATCATCGGCCTGCCGTTTCCGGGGCGCCCGTGCCCCCGCCCGCCGCCCGGCTCGTCTCCGGCGCCGGCGCGCTGACCACCGCCTCGCGGCTCACGCGCTGCAGCAGGCGCTCGACCGACGGCTGCATCGGCCGCAGGAACAACCCCGGCAGGACTCCCATCAGGACGGCCACCGCCACGGTGGGCACGATCACCCACGCCTCGCGCCTCGTCAGGTCGGGCAGGGCGGCGTTCTCCTCGTGCGTGATCGTCCCGTAGTTGACGCGCTGGAACATCCAGAGCATGTAGACCGCCGAGAGGATGACGCCGAGCACCGCGACCGCCGCGAAACGCGGGTCCCACCGGAACGCGCCGAGCACGATCAGGAACTCCCCGACGAAGCCGCTGAGCCCCGGGAGGCCGATCGAGGCCAGGGTGATGATCATGAAGGCCGCAACCAGGCGGGGCATCACCGCCTTCAGCCCGCCGAAGTCGGCGATGAGGCGCGTGTGCCGCCGGTCCGACAGCATGCCGACCAGCAGGAACAGCCCGCCGGTGCTGACGCCGTGGCTCAGCATCTGGTAGACGGCGCCCTGCACCCCCTGCACGTTCAAGGCGGCGATGCCGAGCACCACGAACCCCAGGTGGCTGACGCTCGAGTACGCCACCAGCTTCTTCAGGTCGGGCTGGACCATCGACACCAGCGCGCCGTAGACGATGCCGATGACGGCGAGGATGCCGAGGTAGGGGGCGAAGAAGAGCGCGGCCTGCGGGAAGAGCGGGAAGGCGAAGCGCACCAGCCCGTAGGTGCCCATCTTCAGCAGCACGCCGGCCAGGATCACCGACCCGGCCGTGGGCGCCTCGACGTGCGCGTCGGGCAGCCACGTGTGGAAGGGGAACAGCGGCACCTTGATCGCGAACGCCAGCGCGAAGGCGAGGAAGAACCAGAACTCGAGGTTCGACGGGATGGGGGTCTCGTACAGCGCCTGCAGCTCGAAGCTGTAGGTGCCGGTCGCGGAGTAGTGCAGCCACCCGAGGCCGAGGATGGCGACGAGCATGAGCATGCTGCCGGCCGCCGTGTACAGGATGAACTTCACCGCCGCGTAGATGCGCCGCTCGTAGCCCCACATCCCGATGAGGAAGTACATCGGGATGAGCATCGCGTCCCAGAACACGTAGAAGAGGAAGAGATCGAGCGAGACGAACACGCCGAGCATCGCGCTCTCGAGCGCCAGCAGGAACGCGGCGAACTCGCCGAAGCGGACGTGCACCGAGGCCCAGGACGACAGGAGGGCGATCGGCGTCAGGAACCCGGTCAGGACGAGGAGGAACAGGCTGATGCCGTCCACGCCCACCAGGTAGCTGATGCCGAAGGCCGGGATCCAGGCCCGGCGCTCGACGAACTGGTAGTCGGCGCTCGACGGGTCGAAGCGCGCCCAGACCGCCAGGGTCACGGCGAAGACCAGCAGCGACACGCCGAGCGACACCCACCGGACGAGCCCGTCGCGGCGGCCCTCGCTCCCCTTCAGGAGCAGCACGAGGATGGCCCCGGCAAGCGGCAGGAAGATCAGGGTCGTCAACATACCTAGGGCCACAGGAAGTACCCGAGCACGAGCACGACGCCGACGAAGAACGACGCCGCGTAGGTTCGCAGCGAACCGGTCTGGATCTGCCGGAGGGCCCCGCTGGCGCCGCGGACCGCCGCCCCCGCGCCGTTCACGGCGCCGTCGATCAGGCCCGCGTCCACCCCCTTCCAGAGCACCTCCTCGGACACGGTCTTCACCGGCTGCACGATCGCCGCGTCGTACAGCTCGTCCACGTAGTACTTGTGGAGCAGCAGGCGGTGGAGCCCGCGGTAGCGGCTGGCCAGGGTGGCGGCCAGCTCGCGGCGGCGCAGGAAGAACAGCGCCGCGAGGGCGATGCCGCCGAGCGCGATCGCGGTCGAGACGCCCATCAGGCCGAGCTCGAGGCCGGTGTCGTGCGCCGCGTGCGGCAGCCCTTGAGGACTGCCCTCGGCCAATTCGTGGGGCAGCCCCTGAGGGCTGCCCTCGGCCGCCGCGTGGAAGCTCGGCTCGAGGAAGGCCTCGATGCGGTTGCCGCCGCCGAGCGCGGCCGGCACCCCGAGATACCCCGCCAGCACGGCCCCGGCGGCGAGCGCGACGAGCACCACCGCCATGCTCCGCGGCGCGTCGTGCAGGTGCGCGTGGCCACCGGCGTGCGCGGGCTCGCCGGCCCGGGCGCCCTCCCCGTGGAACGCCAGGAACACCAGGCGGAACATGTAGACCGCCGTCAGCAGCGAGGCCGCGGCGCCAGCCAGCCAGAGCAGCGGGTGGCCGGCCGCGAACGTGCGGTAGAGCACTTCGTCCTTGGAGAAGAACCCGGACAGCCCGGGCACCCCCGCGATGGCGAGCGCGCCGATGAGGAAGGTCCAGTAGGTGACCGGGAGGTCGGCTCGCAGCCCGCCCATCCGCCGCAGGTCCTGCTCGCCGGCCAGCGCGTGGATGACCGCGCCGGCACCGAGGAAGAGCAGCGCCTTGAAGAAGGCGTGCGTGTAGAGGTGGAAGATGCCGGCCCCGAACGCTCCGACCCCCATCGCGAGGAACATCAGGCCGAGCTGCGACACCGTCGAGTACGCCAGCACGCGCTTGATGTCGGTCTGCACGAGGCCGATGGTCGCGGCGAACAGCGCGGTGAGCACCCCCACGACCGCGACGATCTCCATCACGCCCGGCGCGTGGGTGTACAGCACCGCGTTGCGGCCGATCATGTACACGCCCGCCGTGACCATCGTCGCGGCGTGGATGAGCGCCGAGACCGGGGTGGGGCCCTCCATCGCGTCGGGCAGCCAGACGTGGAGCGGGAGCTGGGCCGACTTGCCGGTGGCGCCGACGAAGAGCAGCAGCGCCGCGGCCGAGAGCGTCCCGAAGGCGGCCTCGGGGGCGAGCGGCGTGATCTCCCGCGCCAGCTGGGCGAAGTCGAGGGTGCCGAACCGCGAGAACAGCAGCGCCATCCCGAGCAGGAACCCGGCGTCGCCGATCCGGTTCACGATGAACGCCTTCTTGCCCGCGTCGGCCGCCGCCTGCTTCCGGTACCAGAACCCGATCAGCAGGTAGGAGCAGAGCCCCACGCCCTCCCAGCCCACGAACATCACCGGGAAGCTCGGGGCCAGGACGAGGATCAGCATGAAGGCGGCGAACAGGTTCAGGTAGGAGAAGTAGCGCGCGTACTCGGCGTCGGTCTCCTCGTGCATGTACGAGGTCGAGTACAGGTGGATCAGCGCGCCGATCCCGGTGACCACCAGGATCATCACCGTCGACAGCGGGTCGAGGCGCAGGCCGAGCGTCACGTCGAGGTCGCCCGAGGCGATCCAGGTGTAGAACGCCTGGTCGATCACGCGGAGGTTCGCGGGTAACCGCAGGATCGCGAGCGCGGACGCCAGCGCCGCCGCGAACGACAGCGCCATCGCGCCCACCGCGACGCCGCCCGACACGGCCTTCGGGAGACGCCGGCCGGCGCTGGCGTTCACGAGGAACCCCGCGAGCGGAAGGAGCGGAATCAACAGGAGCATCGGGCCGGCTGCCTCACCACTTCAACGACGTGTACGCGTCGGGGTCGAGCGACTCGCGCAGCCGGAACAACGCGATGACCAGCGCGAGCCCCACGGCCGCCTCGGCGGCCGCCACCGTGACGACGAAGAAGACGATCACCTGCCCGTCCACCGTCCCGATCTGCCGCCCGAAGGCGACGAGCGACAGGTTCGCGGCGTTGAGCATCACCTCGATCGACAGCAGCACCGTGATGAGGTTCCGCCGCAGGAACACGCCCGCCGTCCCGATGGCGAACAGCATCGCGGAGAGGACGAGGTAATGAGTCAGTGACACCATACCGCCCCTACACGTGCCTCTTCGCCAGCACCACCGCCCCCAGCATCGCCACGAGGATCAGCAGCGAGGTGACCTCGAAGGCAAAGGCGTAGTCGGTGAACAGCACCTGCCCGATGGCGCGCACGGAACTGATGTCGGCGGCCTGCGCACGCTCGGCCGCCTCGACGCCCGCACCGCCCGCCCGCGCCATCTGCCAGATCGCCCACCCCAGCTCGGCGGCCAGCACCACGCCGAGCGCGGCGCCCGCGCGACGCGGCCCGGTCACCGTGCCGAGCGCCGCCCGCGCCGCCTGCTCCTTCTCCGCGTTCAGCAGCATCACGACGAACAGGAAGAGGACGAGGATCGCGCCCGCGTAGATGATGATCTGGATGACCGCGAGGAACGGCGCCTCCAGCAGGATGTACAGCCCGGCCAGCGCCACGAACGACACGATGAGCAGCATCACGCTGTACATCGGGTTGCGCTGGCCGACGACCAGCAGCGAGGCCGCCACGGCGACCGCGCCGAACGCGTAGAAGAGGAGCGTCTCAAACCCCAAAGTAGATCACCCCCGCGGCCGTCAGCAGCAGGTTCACCACGGCCACCGGCAACAGCACCTTCCACCCGAACTGCATCAGCTGGTCGTAGCGGTACCGCGGCAACGTCCACCGAATCCAGATGTAGATGAACATCAGCACCGCCACCTTCAGCAGGAACCAGATCCACCCGAGCGACTCCGGCAGGAACGGGCCGTGCCAGCCGCCGAGGAACAGGTCGGTGGCGACCGCCGAGACGGTGACCATGTTGATGTACTCGGCGAGGAAGAACATGCCGAACGACATCCCCGAGTACTCGGTGTGGTACCCCGCGACCAGCTCCTGCTCGGCCTCGGGGAAGTCGAACGGCGCGCGGTTGGTCTCGGCGATGCCGGAGATGCCGTACACCAGGAACCCGACCGGCTGGAGGACGACGAACCACTTCGGGATGAACCCGAACCAGGTCCCCGCCTGCGCGTCGACGATCTCGGTGAGCGACAGCGAGTTCCCGAGCAGCAGGACGGCCGCGAGCGACAGGCCGTAGCACAGCTCGTAGCTGATCATCTGCGACGCCGACCGCAGGGCCCCGAGCAGCGAGTACTTGCTGTTCGAGCTCCACCCCGCCAGCACGATGCCGTAGACGCTCATCGACGCGATGGCGAAGACCACCAGCACCGCGACGTTCACGTCGGCCACCTGCAGCCGGATCGGCTCGTCCAGCAGGCCGAACAGGGTCGTCGAGGCGCCGAAGGGAACGACCGCGAACGCCGCGAACGCCGCGGTGGCCGAGATGACCGGCGCCGCGACGAACAGGATCTTGTCCGCCCCCGCCGGGCGGAGCGACTCCTTGAACATCAGCTTGATGACGTCCGCGAACGGCTGCAGCAGCCCCGCCGGACCCACGCGGTTCGGCCCCTCGCGCTGCTGGATGTACGCCGCCACCTTCCGCTCCGCGTACACGGCCGCCGCGGCCGACAGCAGGAGCGCCGTGAAGACGACGAACACCAGCGCGATCTGGACGAGGACGGTCAGGGACGGCACGACGTCGCCCTCCACTCCGCCGGGCACGTGCAGCGCCCCTCGCGCACGTGCGCCTCGTACTCGTGCCGGAAGTGCTGGATCGTGCTCAGGACGGGGGCCACCGCGGCGTCGCCGAACGGGCACAGCGTCTTGCCTTCGATGTTGCCCGCGACGCTCAGCAGCAGGTCGATGTCGCGCAGCGTCCCCTCGCCCGCCTCGATCCGGTGGAGGATCTTCACCAGCCAGTCGGTGCCTTCCCGGCACGGGGTGCACTTCCCGCACGACTCGTGGCGGTAGAACTGGAGCAGGTTCTCGGCGAGCCACACCATGCAGGTGCTGTCGTCCATCACGATGATGGCGGCCGACCCGAGCATCGACCCGGCCTTCACGAGGCCCTCGAAGCTCGCCTGGGCGTCGAGCTGGTCGGGCAGGATGACCGGGGTGGACGAGCCGCCCGGGATCACCGCCTTCAGCGTGCGCCCGCCGCGGATCCCGCCGGCGTGCCCGTAGATCAGCTCCCGCAGCGTCACGTGCATCGACGCCTCGTACACGCCCGGCTTCTCGACGTGGCCGCTGATGCAGTACAGCTTCGGCCCGCCGTTCTTCTCGGGCCCCAGCCCCGCGAACCACTCCGGCCCGTTGGTCAGGATCAACGGCACGTTGCAGAGGGTCTCGACGTTGTTGATCGCCGTCGGGCAGCCGTAGAGGCCGACGACCGCGGGGAACGGCGGGCGGATGCGGGGCTGCGCCCGCTTCCCCTCGAGCGACTCGAGCAGGGCGCTCTCCTCGCCGGCCTCGTACGCCCCCGCGCCGCGGTGGACGTGGATCTCGCAGTCGAAGCCGCTCCCGAAGATGTCCCGCCCGAGGTACCCGGCGGCCCGCGCCTCCTCGATGGCGGCCTCGAGCACCAGCTGCACGTGGTAGAACTCGCCGCGGATGTAGATGTAAGCGACCTTCGCGCCGATCGCGCGGCAGCCGATGGCGCACCCCTCGAGCAGCAGGTGCGGGTTGCGCTCCATCAGCACGTGGTCCTTGAAGGTGCCCGGTTCGCTCTCGTCTGCGTTGCAGCAGAGGTACTTCGGCTTCGGCGAGTCCTTCGGGACGAACTGCCACTTCATCCCGGTCGGAAACCCGGCGCCCCCGCGGCCCCGCAGCCCCGAGGCCTTCACCATCTCGATCACCTGGCCGGGCTCCAGGCCGAGCGCCTTGCGCAGCCCCTCGTACCCGCCGCGGCGCCGGTACGCCTCGAGCGTGTGGCCGTTGGGCTCGCGCACGTGCGATGTCAGGACAGGATCCATGTGTTGTCGCTTCTACCCCTAGCCCCAGCCCCCAGCCCCTAGCCCCTAGTCCCTCTCCACTCGCAGGTGGCAGCCGGTCAGCGCCGCCGCCCCCTTGGCGCCCAGGCCGTCCACGAGCGCCCGCACCTGCTCGGGCGACTGGCCCTCGTGCCACAGCTCGTTGTTCACCATCACGACCGGCGCGCGGTCGCACGCGCCGAGACACTCCATCTCCATCAGGGTGAACGTCCCGGTCGAGTCGGTCTGGCCCACCTCCACGCCGAGCACCCGCTTCAGCTCGGAGGTCACGCGCTCGGCGCCGCGGAGTGCGCACGACAGCGTC
Organism: uncultured Acidobacteriota bacterium; assembly: GCA_963813585.1. Lineage (GTDB taxonomy): Bacteria > Acidobacteriota > Vicinamibacteria > Vicinamibacterales > Fen-181 > JARKSS01. The sequence goes on along the minus strand of CAWEZL010000001.1, from coordinate 1,868,203 downwards.
CGGCACACCTGGATGACGTACTTCCCGACGGGCTTCCGGAAGAACATGGCGTAGTACGTCACCACGTCGTCCACCTCCGACTCGGTGCACCCGATCACGTCGGCGACATGGCGGATGGCGGCGGCGGTGACGTACCCCTGCTGGTCCTGCACGAGGTAGAGCGCCGGGATGACGGCCGAGCGCCGGTGCTCGGGCGGGTAGTGCGAGGCCACGGCCTCCAGCCGCTCGCGGTTGGCCGGCGTGAATGCGAAGGGCTCGCCCTCGTCGCGCCGCTCGCGCTGCGAGACGTGAAGCCCCCCCTCGTAGTGCATCTCGGGGTGGAAGGTCACCGGTCCACGTCCCCCATGACGACGTCGATCGAGCCGATGACGGCGATCACGTCGGCGATCATGCCGCCCACGATCATCTTGTGCAGCGCCTGGCAGGCCAGCAGCGAGGGCGACCGCATCTTCACCCGCCACGGCCGGTTGCCGCCGTCCGAGACCACGTAGCAGCCGTGCTCGCCGCGCGGCCCTTCGACCGGGACGTACGCCTCGCCGCGGGGCACGACGAATCCCTGCGAGTACAGCAGGAAGTGCTGGATCAGCGCCTCCATCTCGGTGTAGACGCGGTCTTTCGGAGGCGGCACGACGCGGGGGTCGTCCACCGCCCACTCGCCGCGCGGCGCGATCCGGTCCAGCGCCTGCCGGCAGATCCGGATCGACTCGCCCATCTCCTCGAGGCGCACCAGGTACCGGTCGTACACGTCGCCGCGCGCCCCGATCGGCACGTCGAACTCGTACGTCTCGTAGCCGGAGTACGGGAACGCCTTGCGGACGTCGTACGCAACGCCCGACGCGCGGGCGATCGGCCCGACCAGCGCATACGACAACGCGTCGGCCGCGCTGATCACGCCCACCCCGCGCGTGCGCTTGCGGTAGATGGCGTTCTGGGTGAGGAGGCCCTCGTACTCCTTGAACTTCCCGGGCAGCATGTCGAGCACCCGGCGGACCGACTCGTGGAAGCCGGGCGGCAGGTCCTCGCGCAGGCCGCCGATTCGGATGTAGCTGGGGAACATCCGGAAGCCGGCAATCAGCTCGTTGATGTCCAGGAGCAGCTCGCGCTCCCGGAACGTGTAGAGCATGATCGAGACGGCCCCCAGCTCCATGCCGTGGGTGCCCAGCCACACCAGGTGACTGTTGATCCGCTGCAGCTCGGCGAGCAGCACCCGGACGTCCTGCACGCGCCGCGGCACCTCGATCCCGAGCAGCTTCTCCACCGAGAGCGCGAACGCGAGGCTGTTCGAGTGCGAGCTGAGGTAGTCCATCCGCTCGACGAGCGGGATCACCTGCTGGAACTTCTTCTCCTCGGCGGTCTTCTCGATCCCCGTGTGCAGGTACCCGATGGTGGGCTGCACGGAGACGACGGTCTCGCCGTCGAGCTGGAGCACCAGCCGCAGCACCCCGTGGGTGCTGGGGTGCTGGGGCCCCATGTTCACCGTCATCGTGTCGGTTCGCAGTTCGGGCATCAGGATCGCTCGCGCCCGCGCTCGAGCCCGGTGCCGCCCCGGACCGTGCGGTCCTTTTCGATCTGCGCCTGGAACTCCTCTTCGGTCACCTGCAGCGGCGCGTAGACCTTCGGCTTCATCGCGATCTGCACCGGGTAGTCCTTGCGCAGCGGGTGGCCCTCCCAGTCCTCTGGCATCAGCAGGCGCCGCAGGTCGCCGTGCCCGTCGAAGACGATCCCGAACAGGTCCCAGACCTCGCGCTCGAGCCAGTCCGCCGACTCCCACGTGCCGCGCAGCGTCGGCACGTGCGCGTCGCCGCCCTCGAGCGGCACCTCGAGGCGCACGCGCGCCAGGTGGACCGTCGACAGCAGGTGGTAGACCACCGCGAACCGCGGTTCGCGCGGCCACCAGTCCACCGCCGTCACGTCGGCCAGGACGTCGAAGCCCAGCTCGGGCCGGTCGCGCAGCGCCTGGCAGACCGCCACGAGCTGGTCGCGCGGGACGACGAGGGCCGGCTGGTCGATCGCCTGGCCGTCCTCGAGGCGCGCGTCGGGCACGGCCGCGGAAAGCGTGGCGAGGAGCGTGGCGGCGTCCACCCCGCTACCCGACCTTCCTCGACATCCCGGTCTCGTCGATCTTCTTCTGGAGCTGCATGATGCCGTAGATGAGCGACTCCGGCCGCGGCGGGCAGCCGGGGACGAAGACGTCGACCGGCACGATCTGGTCCACGCCCTGCACGATGGCGTAGTTGTCGAAGACGCCCCCGACCGAGGCGCACGCCCCCATCGAGATGACCCACTTCGGCTCGGGCATCTGGTCGTACACCCGCCGCAGCGCGGGCGCCATCTTCCGCGACAGCCGCCCCGCCACGATCATCAGGTCGGACTGCCGCGGCGAGCCGCGGAAGACCTCGGCGCCGAACCGCGCGATGTCGTAGCGCGGGCCGCTCATCGACATCATCTCGATGGCGCAGCAGGCGAGGCCGAAGGTCACCGGCCAGATCGACGACCGGCGGGCCCACGTCACCATCCTCTCGACGGTCGTCGTGAGAACGGGGATCTCGAACTCGGGCATGGCTACGGCTTGTCCCAGTTCAGCGCGCCCTTGCGCCAGATGTAGACGTACCCGGCCAGCAGGATCCCGAAGAACACCAGCACCTGGGCGAACCCCACCCAGCGGAGGTCGCGGATCGCCATCGCCCACGGGTAGAGGAACGCCACCTCGATGTCGAAGAGCAGGAAGATCATCGCCACCAGGTAGAACTTGACCGGGTGGCGCTCGCGCGCGTTGGAGACCGGGGGCATGCCGCACTCGTACGGCGCCGCCTTCTCGGGGGTCGGCTTCTTCGGCCCGAGCAGCCCGGAGAGGGCCACCGACCCGGCGCCGAACGAGACGCCGAGCAGGACGAGCAGGAAGATCGAGACCCAGCCTTGCATGTGAACCGTATCCCAATCGCCGGCCGGGACGCCTGCGGCCGGAGTTGCGCTGCGACTTTCCAGGAAAACCAAACAATCGTAATGGACCCGTCGGAGCCAAGTCAACGCGACCGCCCGAGCGCGGCTACAATAGCCCGACATGGCGCGCCTCGCATGGTTCACCCCCCTGCCGCCGGAACGGTCGGGGATCGCGGCCTACAACGCCGCCCTGCTGTCGCAGCTCGCCGCCGCGCACGAGATCGACGTCTACACCGCGACGGCGGCCCCGGCCCCGCTGGACCCGCCGGGCCTGCGGATCCTGCCCGCGGCCGACTTCGTGTCCCGCCACCTGCAGGCGCCGTACTCCCTCGTCGTGTACCAGCTCGGCAACGCCGCCTGCCACGACTTCGTCTGGCCGCACCTGGCCCGCTACCCCGGCCTGGTCGTCCTGCACGACGGCCAGCTGCACCACGCGCGGGCCCGCCACCTGCTTGCCCCGCCCGAGGGGGGCGACGAGGCGATTCGCCGCGGGCGCGAGGCGTATCGCGCCGAGTTCCGCTACAACCATCCGGACGCGCCCGCCGAGGTGGCCCAACTGGTGATCGACGCGCTCGCCGGGTCGCTGTACTACCTCTACCCGATGCTGCGCTTCGTGCTGCGGACGGCACGGCTCGTCGCGGTCCACAGCCCGGGCCTGGCCCGGGACCTGTCGGCCGAGCACCCCGGCGTCGAGGTGCGCACGGTCAGGCACGGCATGGCCGACCCGCTCGGCGACGCGGCGACGCGAGACGCCGCGGCCCTGCGCGCGAGGTACGGCGTCCCGCCCGGCGCGGTGCTGTTCGCGGCGTACGGCCTGGTGACGCCCGAGAAGCGCATCCCGGCAGTCCTGCGCGCCTTCGCGTCGCTGCAGGGTTCGCCGCACCTGCTGCTCGCGGGCGGAACCGTCGAGCACTACGACCCGGCCGCCGAAGCGAGGGCGCTCGGAGTCGCGGACCGCGTGCACCTGACCGGCTACGTGCCGGACGAGGCCCTCGACGCGCACGTGGGGATGGCCGATGTCTGCCTGTCGCTGCGCTGGCCGTCGGGACGGGAGACGTCCGGCACGTGGCTTCGGGCCCTGGCCGCCGGCAAACCGACCATCGTCACCGACCTGGCACACGGAGGCGAGGTGCGCTCGCTCGACCCCGAGACCTGGCAGGTCGTGCCCGCACTGCTCGCGCGCCCGGGCACGCCCGGCGAACCGGTGACGGTGAGCGTGAGCCTCACCGACGAGCCGCGGCAACTGCTGCGGGCCATGGTGCGCCTGGCTGAGGAACCGGCGCTGCGGCAGGCACTCGGGCGCGCGGCGCGCGCGCACTGGTCCGTGCACCACACGATGGCCGCGGCCGGGCAGGACTACCGCGAAGCGATCGCCCGGGCGCTCGACTGCCCTCCCCCGCGCGCGCGCGACCTCCCGCCGCACCTGCGGCCGGATCCGCTCGAGCCCGCGCGGCGGATCGCCTCCGAGTGGGGCGTGGGAGTGGACATATTGGATCGGGACGAATTTCGGTTTCTGCCACCCTTGTTCAGGGGTGGCAGAAACTGAAATTCGTCCCGATCCGGCGCGGGCCTCCGTGCCCGCGGACAAGCGAGGGTGTGAGGGTGGCGAAGATCACTGTCACCGACGAGGACGTGGCGCGGCTCGACGAGCAGCGGCTCGAGGCCGACCGCGCCTACAACGAGGCGCTGACCGCCGTCGATCGCGCGGCCGCACGGCCGCCGCTCGACCTCGCGCCGCCGCCCGGCCCCGACGCCGCCCGGCTGCCCGAGCTGAACGCAGGCTGGGAGATCGTCGGCCCGGCCCCGGTCTCGGCGTCCGGCTGGCGGGGCCGTCTCGCCGGCGTCGTCTGGCGCGTCGTGGCACCGCTCTTCCAGCGGCAGCAGGCGTTCAACGCCGCCCTCGTCGATCATCTGAATCGCGCTCACACCTCCGCCTCGCAGGGGCGCGACGCCATGGCCGCGATCGCCGACGGGCTGCGGGAGGAAGCAGCGGCCCTCGCGCGGTTCGAGTCGCGGCTCGTCGTCTACCTGCAGCAGATCACCGGCTACGTGGACACGAAGGACCGCCACGAGGCCGGGCGCCTGCGCCGCCTGATCGAGCACCGCACCGCAGGGTTGGCGGCCGGGCTCGACGCAGTGGGCGACGAGTTGCTCAAACGGTCGGAGGCGGCGCTCGCCCGCGAGCGGCGGCTCGAGTCCCGCGTCGACGAGCTGCGCGGCCGCGCCGGAGGGCGCGCGCTGCAGCCGGCCGCGCCGGCGGGTCCGCCGTCCGCGACGCCCGCCCCGGTCCCCGTCGAGACTGCGCAGCGCGACGCCCTCGCCGCGCCCGAGAATGCCGGGGACGTACGCCGGCTTCGAAGACCGCTTCCGGGGGAGCGAGGACGAGATCGAGGCGCGGCACGCGGAGGACCTGCCCCTCTTCGCGGGCGCGCAGGACGTGCTCGACATCGGCTGCGGCCGCGGCGAGCTGCTGCGCCTGCTGGGCGAGCGCGGCATCCGCGCCCGGGGCGTCGAGTTGAATCCCGAGATGGTACGGCGATGCCGCGACCTCGGCCTCGACGTCGTCGAGGGCGACGGGATCGCGTACCTCGAGTCGCTGCCCGGCGGGTCTCTCGGCGGACTGTTTGCCGGCCAGGTGGTCGAGCACCTCCCGCCCGACCGGCTGCTTCACCTGGTCGCGCTGGCCCACCACCGGCTGCAGCCCGGCGGTCGCCTCGTCCTCGAAACCGTCAACGTCGCCTGCTGGGCGGCCTTCTTCTCGAGCTACGTCCGCGACCTCACGCACGTCCGCCCGGTTCACCCCGACACCCTCAGCTACATGGTGACCGCGGCGGGATTCGAGAGCGTCGAGATCCGCTACAGTTCGCCCTACCCGTCCGAGGCCCGGCTGCAGCGGCTGCCGCAGACGCTGCTGTCGGAGGGCGAGGCGGTCACCGAGGTCGTCGAGCAGTTCAACCACAACGTGGACACGCTGAACCGCCTGCTCTTCACCTGGCTGGACTACGCGGTCGTCGGGGAGAAGCGTTGAGGCCTCCGCGCCTCGATCGCGCGTGCTCGATCGCGTGGCGGCTGCCGCTCGCCGTGCTGGCGGCGCTGCCGGTCGTGTCGTTCTTCGTTTCGCCCGGGCCCGCGGCGGCGAAGGCGCTCGTCGCGGCCCTGCTCGCCGCCGCGGCGCTGCGACCGGCGGACGCCTGGCCGCTGGCGGCCGCGCTGGCCCCGCTCGGCGCGCTGCTCGGCGAGTGGCTCGGCTCCGGCAACAGCCTGACCGAACCGCTCGTGCTGGCCTTCCTGGCCGGGTGGCTGGCGCACGAGGCGGCCCGCGCGGTGGCCGGTGCCGCGGAGCGCCCGGGCGCCGACCGGACGGCGCTGGCCCTCGCGCTGCTGCTGGGCCTCACGGTGCTCGCGTCACTCCTGGTGCGCCTGGCCGCTCACCACCTGACGGTGGACTTCCCGATCCCCTACCTGGGCGCCCTCTACCACTTCCTCTGGCACGATTACTTTGGCGGACCGTCGCGTTTCAGGACGCCGATTGTCCCCGCGGCCCGCTTTCTGGAAGCCGTCGGCCTCTTCGTGGCGACCCTCGCGCTGTACGGGCGCTGCCCGCGCTTCGGCACCCGCGGCGCCCGCGCGCTGGCCTCGAGCGCCGGCATCGCCGCCCTCGCGGCGGTGGTACCGCTGGCGTCGAAGGCGAGTGCGCTCGGCTGGGGCGCCGCGTTTCCGAGGGGAATCGCCACGTCAAGGGTCAGTACAGTCGGGCGCGACGTCAACGCGGCGGGGTCGTTCTACGCGCTTGCCTTCGGTGTGACGGCGGGGCTCGTGGCCGTGGACCGCCGCTTCCGTCTGCCCTGGGGCCTCGTCGGCATCCTGACGCTAGCCGGACTGTGGCTCACGGGGTCGCGATCGGGCCTGGCTGCCATGGCCTTGGTGGCGGTGGTGATGGCGGCCGCGCTCGGCGCCCGTCGGAAGGGCCGGGCCGCTGTCGCGGCCGCGGCGGTCGCGGTGGGCCTCGTCGTCTTCGTCGGTGGCTTCTTGTACTCGACGGCGGCGGTTCGAACGCGAGCGGCGGTGGCGCTCGAGTGGCGCGTCCAGCACGGGACGACCGCCCTGCGCATGTTCGCCGCCCATCCGGTGTTCGGTGCCGGCGTCGGTCGCTTCTATGCGCTCTCGCCAGAGTACGCCTCGCCGGACTGGGGACGCCGGGGCAACGCCCACAACAACTTCCTGCAGATCCTGGCGGAGCTTGGCCTGGTCGGGCTCGCCCTGCTGGCCGGACTCGTCGGACGCGTGCTCTGGCGGACATGGCGGGCTCGCGACGTCCTGCGTTCGGACCCCCTGGCCGCGTGCCTGGCCGGCGGGGTGCTTGCCTACGTCCTCACGTGGTTTGCGGGGCACCCCCTGCTCGTCTTCGAGGCGGCCGCCCCGTTCTGGCTGGCGCTCGGGCTGCTGGCCGGCATGACAGCGCCACGGGCGCCGGAAATGGGGCCAGGCCCCATTTCTCACGTCGATCTCAATAACGCATTTGTTATTGAGACTGGAATGAGAAATGGGGCCTGGCCCCATTTCCTGCGGAGGCGGGCGGTGGTGTGGCTGCTGGCGCTCGGCATCGCCCTGTCCGTCATCCCGCGCGCGCGCGCCGAGATCCGACAGGACGATCTCTCCGGCGCGGCCATGGGGTGTTCCGCCGTGCATCGCGATGCACGCGACATCCGTTTCCGGTGGATGGCGAAGCGCGCGCAGTTGTTCGTGCCCGCCACCGCGCGCGAAGTCGTCGTCCCCCTCCGCTCGCCCGCCGGGCCCGCGACCGTCAGGCTGCTCGTCGGCGGACGGGTTGTGGCCCGCCTGGTGGTGGAAGGAAGGTGGCGCGAGGCGCTGGTGTCGCTGCCCGCGGTGGAAGGGCGACGGTTCGTCCCGCTCGAACTGCGCGCCTCGGTCATGCCGGCAGAGGTGCCGGGCCACGGCGCCGGGGCCACCGACACCCGCGTTCAAGTCGGGATGCCGCGCACGGTCAGATAGGGGTTGCCGGCCGGCGCGCGCTCAGCTCCGGCGGCGGTCGAGGCCGGCGCGATAGAGCGCCTCCAGGTCGTCGAGCAGGCGCCCCCACCGGAATCGCCCTGCCAGGACCTTCCCCGCTTCCCCCATGGCCCGCCGCTCGTCGGCGGACTCCGCGAGCCGCACGATCGCCGACGCGAGCGCCCGGGGATCGGCCGGCGGCACCAGCACGCCGCTCCGTTCGTGCTCGACAACGTCCGGCACCCCGCCCACCGCCGTGGCAACGACCGGGCGGCCGGCCGCCATCGCTTCGATCAGGGCGACCGGCGTCCCCTCGTTTCTCGAGCTGAGCACCACGGCGTCCAGCCCGCCGTAGACGAACGGCAGGTCCCTGCGCCAGCCGGTGAACGACACCCGCCCGTCGAGCCCCAGGTCGCGCGCCCGCCGCTCGAGGCCCTCTCGCTCGGGTCCGTCGCCAACGATCGCCAGCCGAAGCAGGGGCGCCCGCGGCGCGGCCAGCGATACGGCGTCCAGCAGCGACCCGACGTCCTTGATGGGAACCAGCCGGCCGACACAGCCGACCAGGAACGCGGCGTCGGGAAACCCGAGCGCCCGACGCAGCGCCGGGCTCGTTCCCTCCACGGCCAGCAGGCCCTCGAGTTCCAGGCCCAGGGGGATGACCGACACGCGCGCGGCCGGAGCCGTCCGGAACCGGTCGACGATGGCCGACCGCTGCGACGGCGAGATCGCGACGACCCGGTCGGTGACGCGCGCGAGCAGCCACTCGCTCGCCCGGACGGCCGCGCTGCCGGCCCTCCCGAAGTAGCCTTCGAACACGTGGCCGTGGAAGGTGTGGACGACCAGGCACCGCCGGGACCGCGGCCGCGTCAGGTTGTACGCGAAGGCCACCGCCCGGCCGAGGGCGCCGGCCTTCGCCGTGTGGGTGTGGAGCACGTCCGGCTTCTCCCGGAACACCACCCGCGCCAGCGCCAGCAGCGCCCGCACGTCGTCGAACGGTCGGACGGGCGCCCCCAGCTGGGGCACCTTGACGACCCCGTCGCGCGACTCAGGCAGCAGGTCCGCGAGGTCGGCCTCGCCGGGGCTGACGGTGCCGTGGACGAGCACCGTCTCGAAGCCGCGGTTCCTCAACGCGGTGTGGAGCAGGATGGCCTGCCGGGCCGGCCCGCCGACATTCAGCCGAGCGATCACGCGCACGACCTTGATCCCGCCGGCGCGCGTCTCAGGCATCGCGTCCGCCCGTTCTTCGCCGCACGGCGAGCGCCAGCATCCAGAGCGAGGACGCGGCCATCAGCCGCAGCCGGAACAGCGTCCCGTAGTTGGTCACCACGTAGGCGAGGGCGAACATCAACGCCAGCCCGAGCGCGCCAGCGAACACCGCGTACGCCGTGTTGAGGCCTTGCCGCCGGGCCGCGCGGATCACGATCCACGCGAGCACCGCGAACGTGCAGTCCATGAAGATCGTGTCGAGGTCGGCGATCGCGATGAACGCGCGCTTCCCCACCGCGGGTACAATGCCGGCCCACGCCAGGAGGGAGAACGGGACGAGCTCCAGGAGCAGGCCGTACCCGAGGGCCGTCAGGCGGCCGCCCAGGCCCACGGCCGCGAGTTCGCCGCCCAGGTTCGTGTTCCCGCCGGACCTCGTGAAGCCGAACCGCATGATGTCGAAGGGGCGGGCCAGGCGGTCGACGAGGCTCGTTTCCCTCGCCACCGTTTCGACGTCGGTGCCCCGCGCCTCGGCGACCGCGGCGTCGGACACGCGGGCCCGGGCAACGACCTGGCCGCTGCGTGCCGACACCCAGGGTGCGTTGACCACCACGAGGAGCAGCACGCCGTAGCCCAGCCGGCGCCACAACCCGGGGCGCCGCGGCCACAGCACATTCGTCGCGACCGCAAGCGCGAATGCCAGGCCGACGAAGACGGCAGCATAGCCCCGGATGCCGCCGATGAGACTCAGCGCGACGGACACCAGCAGGGCCACCCCCAGGTCGCGAACGAGCTGACGGCCGCCGCCGGGACGCTCGCGCAGCAGCACCCACGCGCCGCCGCACACGGCGACCAGCAGCAGGATGAAGACGATGTCCTTCAGCGACTGGCTGCCGAACACCAGCAGCGCGGGGGAGAAGGTGAACGCCGCGACGGCGGCGAGCGCCACCGGCTCGTGCCGCCTGAGCACGCGGACGATGATCCACGCGATCGCCAGGTAGCAGCACAGGTTCAGGAAGGCGCCCGCGGCCGGGCTCACGCCGACCACCTGCATCCACAGCGACAGCGCACGGATGAAGGCGGGCGACGAGCCCGCCTCGGGGTCCACGCCCGGGCCCGCATCGCCCGACGCCATACCGAAATACTCGCGGGCGTCCGGCGCCAGGCTCCAGAAGCCGTCGCCCGTGTGGAGCCCCCGCAGGGGCGCCAGGTCGAGGTAGGACACGAAGAACAGGCCTGCCGCGATGGCGGCCCGGATGACGATGCCCGCCGCGACCAGCGCCCCGGCGCGGGTCGAGATGCGCCGGATGCCGCGGTACGCGACGACGACGAGCCACCCGACCAGGACCGCGCCGAGCAGCCGCGCGCCCCATGCGAGGTACGGGCCGAGCGTGGTCATGCCCCTTCCTCCGGGCACGGGTCGCCGGCGCCCAGCAGCACCTGCACGAGCTTCGGCGCGTTCACGGCCAACGAGTACCGAGCGGTGACGAGAGCGCGCGCCCGCTCCCCCAGGTCGGCGCGCAGCCTCTCGTCGGCGAGGAGCCCTTCGAGCGCCGGCCTCCACTCCTCGGCGGAACGACAGAGTATCGCCCCCCGTCGCGGAGGATCTCCTCGTTGGTGGGAGTCCAGGAGGCGACGGTCGGCAGGCCCGCGGCCCCGTACTGGAGCGCCTTGAACGCGGCCTTCCCGCGCGTCCAGGGGGTGTCGGGCATCGGCATGATGCCGACGTCGAAGCCGGCCAGCTCCGTGGGCTCCGACTCGAGGCTCCAGGGCCTCACCTCGGCCTCCAGCCGCTCGAACGGGTTCCGGAGCGCACCGACCAGGCGGATGATGGCCCGGCCGCTCACCACCTTGGCGAGGACCTGCTCCACCTCCGACAGGTAGCGCGACGTGGACGGCGTGCCGATCCACCCGATGACCAGGGGCTCGCGGCGAACCCGCGCCTGCGGCTGGATGCGCTCGGTGTCCACGCTGGTGGGAACGACGCAGGTCGTGGCGCCCCGCGAGCGCGCCCACGCGGCGTTCCGGCTGTTCGACGTCGTCACCACGCGCGCCACGCTCACGGCGCGCTCGATCGAGCGGCGCAGCACGCGCCGCCTGACGGCGGCCAGGGAACCGAGCCCCGTCGACTCCGGATGGTACAAGGCATCGTCGAAGTCGAACACCAGGCGATCACGGTGGCGGGCCAGCAGGGGACGCGCCCACCCGGACACCGGGATGCGATGCATCAGCACGCGGTCGTATCGGCCGGCAATCCGGACGAGGCGAACCTGGAACGCCTGCGCCGCCAGCCACGAGCCGGCCAGGTGCGCCAACCGGAGGGGCCGCGACTCGGTCTCGGTGCGAAGCGCACGGGCCGTCGCGCGCGCCCCCCGCATGGTCACGACGGTGCAGCGGCAGCCCCTGGCCTCGAGCGCCGGGACGTATTGCAGAACGCGGACCCGGGCGGCCGGCATGGAGGGACCGCCCGGCAGCGCCAGCAGCACGCGCAGCGGGGCTGTCCGCGGGGCGGTGGCATCTGACGGCAGCGGCGTGGCCATCATCCCGTAACGACCTGCTTCGGCGGGCGTCGCGGCTCCCCGCCGTGCCCGGCGACCGCCGCCGCGTCGAGCGCCGGCAGTTCCTCCAGGGCCAGCCTGAAACCGAGAAGCGTGATGCCGGCCTGCCGGCACGCGCTCGCGGCGTCGCGAAGGCGGTCGCCGTCGATCCGGCCGGACGACACGATCACCGCCCCCGCGCCGGATCGCTCGATCACCTCCGGGAGGCCGGATGACGGGCCCACCACGGGCACGCCCCTCACACGGCGGCCGGTCTTCTTCACGTCGTCATCCACGAACGCGACCAGCCGGTAGCCGTACCTCCGGTTGTTCTCCAGCTCCCGGACGAGCATCTCGCCGGCGTCGCCCGCCCCGTAGCCCACCGCGTGGCGAAGCGACGAGTCTTCCCCCCCCGCGATCCGCGGGAGCACGCGGAACGCCGTGCGCGACAGGGCCAGCAGCGTGAAGAGCAGCACGGCGTCGATCAGCAGCACGCCGCGCGAGAGGTTCTGGAAGCGATAGAGGTAGACGAGCAGGAGGATGGAGACCCCGGAGCCGAGGGCGACCCCCTTGGCGAGCGACACCAGGTCGGTGAGGCCGAAGTAGCGCCAGATGCGGCCATAGGCGCCGGCCACCAGCAAGGCGAGCACCTGGCTCGCGATGACGATCGGCAGCGACCTCAGGAAGGTCGGGAAGAAGACGGGCCACCGGGCCGCCTCGAATCGCAGCCGGTAGGACACGTAGTAGGCCGCCGCGATGAGCGCGACATCGAGGAGGACCTCGAAGACGTGGTGGCGCAGCAGGAAGCCGGCGAGCTGCTGGCGAACCGGGCCGCCCAGGACCACCGAGTAGTCCTGGCCCCCGTAGACGCGAACGCCCAGCAGCACGAGCGCGAGCAGGCCGAGCGTGAGGACGAGCACGCCCGCGAGCAGCTCCCACGCCGCGCTGCCGGAGGCCAGCGCAACGGCGGCGGCGCCGGCAAGCGACGTCAGGACGTAGAGCACGACCACCGCGCGGGTTTCGGAGAACCCGAGGCGGACCAGCCGGTGCGCCGTGTGGTCGGTCCCCCCGACCGACGCGCGCCGGCCCGACAGCCTGCGGGCCACGGTCACGAGGGTCGTGTCGAAGATGGGGACGGCGAGCACCAGCACCCCCAGCGCGACGAGCGAGAGGCGTGACGGGCGCGCCGCCACCGCCACGCCGCTGGTCAGCCCCGCCAGCAGGAACCCGATGAAGAGGCTGCCCGAATCGCCCAGGAAGATCTTCGCGGGGTGGAAGTTGAAGACGAGGAACCCGGCGAGGGCGCCGGCCAGCGCCGCGGCCCAGGCGCCGCCGGCCATGGGCCCGCCGGGGCCGAGCAGGGCGATCGCGGCGACCGAGGCGGCCGCGATGGCGCCCACGCCCGCGCACGCGCCGTCCATGTTGTCGATCAGGTTGAAGGCGTTGGTGACGCCGATCAGCCAGAAGATCGTCAGGAGCGCGTCGAGGGTGAGCGACTCGGTCCACCCGAGCGAGGCGCCGCCCCAGACGGCCAGCGACGCCGCCGCGATCTGCCACGCGAGCTTCGTGACGGGTCGGAGCGACAGCACGTCGTCGGCGAGGCCGACGAAGAAGACGAGCGCGGCGCCGGCGCCGATCGCCGGAAACGGCGCCGCCGGCCACCCGCCGGCTAGCGCGGCGGCGACGGTCGCCAGGAAGACGGCCACCCCCCCGAGCAGCGCCGTCGGGCGCCGGTGCCAGCGGTCGCCGGTCGGCCGCGCGACGAACCCGCGGCGCAGCGCCGCGAGGCGCACCAGCGGCGTGGCGGCCAGCGAGACGGCGAGCGCAATCAGGAAGGGCTGCAGGATCATGTCCCCCGGCGGACGGCCGCGACCTCTGGCGTCACCCCTCGCGGCTCAGCACGAACTCGACCTCGTAGCACGGCAGCCAGGGCGAGAGGACGCCCTCGTACAGCTCCTGCGCGAAGGTGCACGAGTTGACCACCACCCCGATCGCGCGCGCGATCGCGTAGCGCACGACGAACGGGCGCGGGGCCTTGAACACGAGCCGGGCCCTCACCAGCCGGAAGCCGCTGTCCCCCCCGTACTGCGGCACGCGGCGGCTGAACAGCTCGTCCCGCGCCAGGTAGGAAAAGCTGTACAGGCCGAACGGCGTGCGGTGCGTCGGGTCGGAGTAGTAGTACGGGTTCGAGAAGTGCGGGACCACCGTCGTGACCCGCCCGCCCGGTTTGACGATCCGGGCCAGTTGGTGGACGAGCCGGTCGATGCGATCGAGGTGCTCGAGGAAGTGGTACGAGTGGACCTCGTCCACCGACCCGTCCGGGATGCGTGCGAGCACGTCGAACACGTCGCCCACGACGTCCACGCCCGGCAGGTCGCGCAGGTCCACCCCGATTGCGTCCGGGTGACGCTTGCGATCGCCGCAGCCGAGCTCGAGGCTCACAGCCGGCCTCCTCGGGATCGACGACAGCAGGCCCCGCTTGTCCACGACCGGCCCGCCCGGCGATGTCGGGTCCACGTCGTTGCCCCCTTACGCCCGCGTGCTGCGGACCGTCCTTCCGACGCGCTCGAGATCGGCGTCGACCATCATCTCGATCAGGCTCTTGAAATCCACCGTCGGCCGCCAGCCGAGGACGCGCTCGGCCTTGGCCGCGTCGCCGATCAGGTGATCGACTTCGGCCGGCCGGATGCAGCGCCGGGTCCACCCGCACGTGCTTCTGCCAGTCGAGACCGGCGCGGCGGAAGGCCACCTCCACCAGGTCGCGCACCGAGTGCGCCACGCCCGTCGCGATCACGTAGTCGTCGGGGCGCTCCTGCTGGAGCATGAGCCACATCGCGCGGACGTAGTCGCCGGCGAAGCCCCAGTCGCGGGAGGCGTCCAGGTTGCCGAGCGAGAGCGAGTCGTCCAGCCCGGCCTTGATGCGCGCGACGCCGTTGCTCACCTTCCGCGTCACGAACTCGAGACCCCGGCGCGGCGATTCGTGGTTGAACAGGATGCCCGAGCAGGCGAAGAGGCCGTAGCTCTCGCGGTAGTTGACGGTGATGTAGTGGCCGAAGACCTTCGAGACGCCGTAGGGGCTGCGCGGGTAGAACGGCGTCAGCTCGTTCTGCGGCACCTCGCGTACCTTCCCGAACATCTCGCTCGACGAGGCCTGGTACAGGCGGATCCCGGGGTTGACCGTCCGGATCGCGTCGAGGATCCTCGTCACCCCCTGCGAGTTGAACTCGCCGGTCAGCATCGGCTGGTCCCAGCTTGCCGGGACGAAGGACATCGCCGCCAGGTTGTACAGCTCGTCCGGCTGCACCCGCTCGATCACGCGGATGAGCGACAACTGGTCGAGCAGGTCTGCGGGGTGCAGGGCGAGCCGGTCGAGCAGGTGCTCGATGCGGGAGACGTTCGGGGCGCTGGTGCGCCGGACGATCCCCGCCACCTCGTACCCCTGCTCGAGGAGCAGCTCGGCGAGATAGGACCCGTCCTGACCGGTGATTCCGGTGATGAGTGCTCGCTTGGACATCTGAAACCCAGCTAAACCTTGAGATTCTATGGCTTTGCGGACACGCCGGTCAAGGACGCGCGGCGCCCGGGCCGCCCGCGGCGCGGCGCCGCAGGTGGTTCGCGATCGCCTCCTGCCACGAGGGCATCGCGATGCCGGCGGCCAGGAGCCTGCGATTCGAAAGCGCGCAGTAGCGGGGGCGCTCGGCCCGCAGCTTCGCATCGGCCATCGCCGTCTCGACCAGGCGCGGCTCGACCCCGAGCTGCCGGCCGATCTCGCGGGCCAGCTCGGACCACGTGCACGAGCCCCCATTCACGCAGTGATACAGGCCGGCCGGGGCGTCGAGCTCGACCAGGGCGCGCGTGGCGGCGGCGACGTCGCCGACGTGGCTCGGCGAGACGGTGCGATCGGAGAACACCCGGACCGGCTCGCCGCGCAGGATCCCGTCCACGATCCGGTCCACGCTGCCTCGCCGCGGGTCACCCGGAACGGGCGCGGCGCCGAACAGGCTTTCCACCCTCAGCACGTAGTGGCGCGGCGCGGCCGCCGCGAACCACTCCCCGAGCAGCTTCGAGCAGGCGTAGGTGCTGCGCGGGTTCGGCGCGTCCTCTTCGGTGTACGGCCGGCCGTTCTCACCGTCGAAGACGAAGTCCGTGCTGTAGTGCACCAGGCAGGCGCCGGTGCCCGCGGCCGCCGCGGCCAGCGTGCGCACGCCGAACGCGTTCACCTCGAGCGCCTCGACCGGGTGCTCTTCCGACCCGTCGACGTCCGTGTAGGCGGCGCAGTTGACGACGGCCTCGGGGCGAAGCGCCGCGAAGGCGCGCTCCACCTCCGCACCATCGCGGATGTCGAGGTCGTCGAGCGTCGCGGCGGCGACCTCGTGGTGCGGCGAGAACTCCTCCACGATCGTGCGACCGAGCTGCCCGGTGGCGCCGGTGACGAGCACCCGCATCACGCCGCCTTCGCCCCGACGTACTCGCGCATCTGCCGGTCGTCGAACACCCCTTCCCAGCGCGCGACCACCGCGGTGGCGATGCAGTTGCCCATGACGTTCACCCCCGTCCGCCCCATGTCCATGATCTGGTCGATGCCGAGGAGGATCGCCGCCCCCTCGAGCGGCAGGTTGAACTGCGTCAGCGTGGCGGTCAGCACGACCAGCGCGGCGCGCGGGACGCCCGCGACCCCCTTGCTGGTCAGCATGAGCGTCAGCATCATGATCAGCTGCTGTCCGAACGTCATCTCCACGCCCGCCAGCTGCGCCACGAACACGCTCGCCAGCGACAGGTACAGCGTCGTCCCGTCGAGGTTGAAGCTGTACCCGGTCGGCAGCACGAGGCCGACGATGTTCTTGGGACAGCCGAAGCGCTCCATCACCTCGAGGGCCTTGGGCAGCGCCGCCTCGCTGCTCGCCGTCGTGAAGGCGATCAGGAACGGCTCGCGCACGGTCTTGAGGAACGCGAGGAACGGCACGCGGATGAGGTACGAGACGCCGCCGATCACGACGAGGGCGAAGATGGCCAGGCCGCCGTACATCAGCAGGACCAGCTTGCCGAGCGTCCAGAGGATCCCGAGCCCCTTGCCGCCGACCGTCGCCGCGATCGCCGCCGTGACGCCGATCGGCGCGAACAGCATCACGTAGCCGGTGAACTTGAACATCAGCTGCGCGACGCCGTCGAGGAACTCGACGACCACCTTCCCCTTCTCGCCGATGGCGGCGAGCGCGATCCCGAAGAAGATCGAGAAAACCACCACCTGCAGGATGTCCCCCCGCGCCATCGCGTCGATGATCGACGTCGGGAACAGGTGGAGGAGGATGTCCCAGCCGCTCTGCTGCTTCGTCGCCAGCGCCGCCAGCTCGGCCGCCCCCTCGCCGATTGGGACCGACAGCCCGGCGCCCGGCTTGAACCAGTTCACCAGCCCCAGGCCCCAGAAGAGGGCGATCGTCGTGGCGACCTCGAAGTAGATGATCGCCTTCAGGCCGATCCGCCCCATCGCCTTCAGGTCGCCCGTCCGCGCGATCCCGACCACGAGCGTCGAGAACAGGAGCGGTGCGATGATCATCTTGATCATCCGCAGGAACATGTCGGCCAGCGGCTTGATCGCCACGCCGAAGGAGGGCCAGAGATACCCGACGGCAATGCCGACCAGCAGGCCGATGAAGATCTGCGTGGTCACGCTCGGCACGCGCGAGCGCTTCGCGGCGGAGGGGGACGGCGGCGGGGCGGAATGAATCGGCTGCATGGTCAGCGGGCCGTCACGGCCGCGGCCAGTGCCTCCGCCACGTAGCGAAGCTGGTCGTCGGTCAGCTCGCCGAAGATCGGGAGCGCCAGGGTCTCGCCCGCCGCCGCCTCGGCGTTCGGGAACTGCCCGCGCCGGTAGCCGAGGTAGGCGAAGCACTCCTGCAGGTGGAACGGGACCGGGTAGTAGACCTGCGTCCCGATGCGCCGGCCCTCGAGCGCGGCCCTGACCGCGTCGCGGCCCTCCAGCCGGACGACGAACTGGTTGTAGATGTGATGGCAGCCGGCGGGCTCGACCGGCAGCCGCACGAGCCCTCGCTCCTCGAGCGGCCCCAGCAGCTCGCGGTAGCGGTCGGCGTTGCGTCGCCGCCCCTCGGTCCAGCCGGCGAGGTGCGGCAGCTTCACGCGGAGCACCGCGGCCTGCAGCGCGTCGAGCCTGAAGTTGGCGCCGACGAACGAATGGTAGTACCCGCGCTCGGCCCCGTGGTTGCGCACCAGGCGCACGCGCTGCGCGACCGCCGCGTCGTTGGTGGTGACCAACCCGCCGTCGCCGAACGCCCCGAGGTTCTTGCTGGGGAAGAAGGAGAAGCAGCCCAGCGTGCCGAGGCCCCCGACCGGGCGCCCCTTGTACAGCGCGCCGATCGCCTGCGCGGCGTCCTCGATCACCGGGACGCCCGCCCGGTTCGCGTCGGCGAGCAGCTCGTCCATCGCCGCGCTGCAGCCGTAGAGGTGCACCGGGAGGATCGCCCGCGTCTTCGGGCCGATGGCCGCGGCGGTCGCTGCCGGATCCAGGTTGTAGGTCACCGGGTCGATGTCCACCAGGACCGGCCGCGCGCCGAGCCGCGCGATGCAGCCCGCCGTTGCGAAGAACGAGTAGGTGGTCGTCACCACCTCGTCGCCCGGGCCGATGCCGAGCGCCATCATCGCGGCGAGCAGCGCGTCGGTCCCCGAGGAAACCCCGATCGCCTCGGCGACGCGCAGGATCGTGGCCAGCTCGCGCTCGAGCCCCTCGACCTCGGGGCCCATGATGAACCGCTGGCTGTCGCACACGCGCTCGATGGCGCGCAGGATGTCCTCGCGCAGCGGCTGGTACTGCCCCTGCAGATCGAGCAGGGGAACGCTGGAAACAGGCGGCATACACACTCCGGTATCGAGGCGCAGCGGGCGGCGGGACGTGCCGGGGCCGTCTCGAGCGACCCCGGCACGAGAGCTCGAAGGGTCAGCGCCCCGGAATCCGGGCGCAGGTGGCCGTGCAGTACATCGTCTGGCCTGAAGGCGAGCCATTGGCGGCCTGGCACACCCACATCTGGGGATTGAAGCCGGGCACGTCCGTCCTCCCCGGCCCGTTCCAGACGATGTCGAAGCCGGCCACGAAGACGCCAAGGCCCAACCCCCCGCCGGTGAGGGCGTAGCCCGCCGGGCACGTCGCGGTCGTGGAGCAGAACTGCGAGCTGGGGCACGGGTAGGCCGTCTGCGTGAAGCTCGTCTCGACCGCCGTCGCCTCGGGGGCCATGAACGCGCCTGCGAGATCGACGATGACGTGCGCGGCGTCGTACGTCTGGATCCAGAAGTCGGTGGCGATGCCCGTCCCGTCCGGCGTGGCGATGCCCATGTTGGCGGTCTGGACGGTCGGCCCCGCCTGGTACCAATTGAGCCAACTGCTGACCGGGGCCGCCTGGGTCGGCTTGACGGCCAGCCAGCCTGGCGCGGTCGCCGTGTTCACGATCGTGACGTTCATCGCCACCGCACCGATAGCGTCGTCGTCGGTCACGCCGAACAGCGTCAGGGGGTCGCACGCGGCGGACCCGCCGTAACTGGCGCCGTCGTTGGACAGGTTGAACCCCCGGTAGCCGTCGATCCGGCCTGCGGCGACGTAGCGCGTGTCGATGAACCGGCACGGGGTAATCGGCGTGTAGACGAGATCCTCCGACGACGAGCCGATCGACTGGGGCTCGACCGCCTCGGCCGCGGCCGCCACCGACAAGGCCTGAAGACTCTCGGCCCCCTCGACCGCGAGCAGCCCGTCCACGGGCAGCGGAAGGAGTTGCTCGTAGAACGGGCGGCGCCAGTCGGCCGGCATCCCGAGCGCCTCGGCCTCGGCCTGGTGCTTGTCGAGGATGCGCGTCGCGACCGCGACCCGGTCGCGGACGTTGGCCTTCTGCGCCTCGCTGAGGCCCCTCTTCTGCGCGCCGGCGGCACGCGCCTGACCCGGGGGCGGGTCCCCGGCCTTCGCGAGCCGCTGTGCCGAGACCCCGGCGGTGAACAGCGCGACGACCAGCGCGATGATGGCAATCGGGAGGGCAGCGTTCAGGACGAGGGACTTTCTGGCCATGACGGTCCTTTCCTTCAGGAGATGGGCCCCCGGAGCGGTGCCAGCGGCGGACCGGCGGGAGGCAGGCAGCTCAGCGCGATAGAAAGGTACGCCACAAGGCCGGGGTTTGCAACCCGGGGAGGAAGGGTGTGCAGGGAGGAAGGGAGACAGCGCGCGGCCGGCAGACGCCAGCCGCGCGCACGGGAACTCGTCAGGAGGCGGGCGTCACCGGCCCGGTATCATTCCGCACCGGGCGTAGCAGTAGACCGTGAGAGTGCTGGCCGTATTGTTGTCGCCTCGGCAGGTCCAGACTTCTCCACTGGGACCGGACTGCCACCAGTCCACGTAACCGGAGCCGCCGCTGTAGTTGAACCCGCCGCCCGTCATGGTGCGACCGACAGGGCAAGCAGCCGAGAAGCTGAAAGTCGCGCCGGCGGTGACCGATCGGGTCTCCGTTACGGTCGTGATGTCCAGCGCCGTGGCCTCGGGTGCCAGGAAGGCGCCCGTAATGTCCACGATGACGTGCGTGGCCGCCGACGTCTGGATGAAGAACTCCTCGTTCGCGCCGCTGCGGTCGGGGGTCAGGATCCCCATATTCGCGGCCTGCACGGTTGCGCCCGCTTGGTACCAGTTCATCCAGCTGCTGTTCGGGGCCGTCGTCGTGGGCTTGACCGCCAACCAGCCCGGCGCCGCGACGGGGTTGACGATCGTCACGTTGATGACGAGGGCGCCGAACGAGTTGTCGCCGACTCCGAACAGCGCGTCGGGCTCGCACGAAGCCACGCCGCCGTACACGGTCCCGGCGACCGCGAGATCGAACCCCCTGTACCCGTTGATGCGGCCCGCCGCCATGTACCGCGTGTCGATGAACCGGCAGGCCGCAATCGGCGTGTAGACCAGGTCCCCGGTGGTCGAGCCGATCGCTTGTGGCTCGACCGCCTCGGCCGCGGCCGCCACGCTCAGCTCCTGCAAGGTCGCGGCGCCCTCGACCGCCTCGATGCTCGTGAGCGAGAGAGGCAGCAGCGCCTCGTAGAACGGGCGCTTCCAGTCGGCGGGCATCCCCAGGGCCTTCGCTTCGGCCTCGTGCCGGTCCACGATCTCCGCGATGAGGGCCGCGCGCTCGCGCACGTTCGCCTTCTGTGCCTCGGTGATCACCTTCTTCTCGGTCTGCACGGTCCGCCCCGGAGCCTGGTTCGACTTGCCCGGGCTGACGGGCCGCTGTGCCGCCACGCTGACGGTCAACAACGCGAGGATGGCTGCCAGCAGGGCAGCGTGGAACACTCGGAACTTGGACACCATGTGGGCCTTCCTTGTGATGTGGGTGAGAGGCACGCGAGAAGGCGACCCGGGGGCCTGGGCACGACGCGGACGTACAGGACGCGCACGGACGTTCTCTGGGACCTCCTTGGTGATGGACAGGGAATGGTGGAGCGGCCGCCGACCCGACGGTCGGGCGTTACATTACGCCCAAGCCCAGCCGTTTTCAAGCGGCATCCATGCGCGCGGTCAACGGCGACCGATGCGTGAAACGGCGGGAGGTGTCAGGAGGGAGTAGCGTTCGGGACGAAAACTGAAATTCGTCCCGAACGGTTTGTCAGTATCCCGCGAGCGCAGGGTTGGTGGCCGCCAGCGGCACGGTGCCCGTCGCCGGGACGTCGTGAAGCGACCCGACGCCCCACTGCACCGAGATGAACTTCGAGCGGTCGAGCCCCAGGCTCGACTGGACCACGTACCACGTGCCGCTCGAGGGGCGCCACACGGCCAGGTCGGTCTTGCCGTCCCCGTCGAAGTCCGCCGGAACCGGCGTGTCGCTCCTCGCGCCCCATTGGACGGCCAGGGGCGCCGAGCGGTCGTAGCCGTCCGAGGACTGCAGGATGTACCAGGTGCCCGACGTCCGGCGCCACACCCCGATGTCGGCCAGGCCGTCGCCGTCGTAGTCGCCGGGAACCGGGACGTCCTTCTGCCTCCCGATCCCCCACTGCAGGACCTGGGGAGACGAGGCGCTGAAGCCGTCGGAGGAGCGGAGGATGCACCACTGGCCGGTCTTCGCCCGCCAGACCGCGATGTCGGTCGCGCCGTCCCCATCGTAGTCCGCCTGCACCGGCACGTCGTTCTGGCGGGCAATCCCCCACTGGATCGCGAGCGCACTGGCCGCGCTGTACTCGTCGCCGGACGGGAGGATGTACCACATCCCCGAACCACGCCTCCACACGGCGATGTCGGTGCGTCCGTCGCCGTCGTAGTCCCCCGGCACCGGGACGTCGCCCTTCGCCTGAGACCCCCACTGGACCTGGAGCACCGAACCGGGCTGGTACCCGTCGCTCGAGTGCAGGACCGACCAGACGCCGGTCGAGGGTCGCCAGAGCGCGATGTCGCTCAGGCCGTCGCCGTCGTAGTCGCCGACCACCGGAACGTCGGCCGCGGCGCCGAACGCGATCGGCGAGCCTCCGCGGATCAGCCACAGCCCCCGGTCGCGTCGAAACACGGTGAAGTCGGCCGCCCCCGTGCCCGCGAAGTCCCCAGCCACCGGGCGCCATTCGCCGGGGAGGCTGACCGACGCCTCGTCGGAGAACGGGCTGGACAGCCCGTCGGCGTTCACCGCCTGCAGCACGAAGTAGTACGTGCGGCCGCCGAGCAGATCGGGCGACTGCCAGGTGGTCACGTCGCCGCTCACCGTTCCGGTGTTGGTGTAGATGCCCGGGCGCGTTCCCCAGTGCACCACGTAGGAAACGATGTCCGTCTCGGGGTTGGGATCCCAGGTGACGGTGACCGGCGCCGCCACCGCGGGAACCGCCGCGAGCACGAGGAGGAGAACGAGGGCAGGCTTCAGGATTCTGTTCAGCATCATGGGTCGTGCGAGGGGAGGCTCGCGAATGGCTGGGGTCGCAATCGCGGTGCCCGAGCGCTCCGCCGCCCCCCGTCCGGCCCGATGAGCTGAATTGCTCAGCAATTCCTCGAAGACGAGTCGAAGCTGCCCGCAGGCGCGGGGACGACGCATTACAAATACGTAACGACAATCCCGGAGTTGTGGGAGCGGGAAAGATGACGAACGGCGCCGATGCGGATACGATCAGCCCCCTCGCGATGACGCCGCCGCATGCAGCCGCCCGCCTCACGCGCGGCCCGCTGCTCGCCCGCAACGTGCTGTGGAACCTGGCCGGGCTGCTGCTGCCGCTCGCCGTGGCGATCGCCGCGGCGCCGCCCTTGATCCGCGGTCTCGGCGTCGAGCGCTTCGGAATCCTCTCCCTCGCGTGGACGGTGATCGGCTACTTCAGCCTGTTCGACCTGGGGCTGGGGCGCGCCCTGACCAAGCTGGCCTCCGATCGGCTCGCCACGCAGTCGCGCGACTCGATCGCGCCGGTCGCGTGGACCGGCATCACGCTGCTCGTCGCCCTCGGCAGCCTGGGGACGGTGGCCGCCTGGGCGCTGGCCGGCTGGCTGGTGGACACGGCGCTCCACATCCAGGGGGACCTGCGCGCGGAGAGCCTGGGAAGCTTCTACTGGCTGGGGGCGGCGATCCCTCTCATCACCCTCACCTCGGGGCTTCGCGGCCTCCTCGAGGCCGGCCAGCACTTCACCGCGGTGAACCTGATCCGCCTCCCGATGAGCGTCTTCAGCTTCATCGGACCGCTGCTCGTGCTCCCCTTCTCGCGGAACCTGGTCCCGGTGGTCGTCGTGCTGGTGGCCGGGCGCCTCGTCGCGGCCGCGGCGCACCTGGCCGTCTGCCTGCGCCTGTTCCCGGCGATGCGGCGCCCCGTCTCGTTCGACCGCGCGATCGTCGGGCCGAGCCTCGCGCTCGGCGGCTGGATGACGGTGACGAACATCGTCGGCCCCCTCATGACCCACCTGGACCGGTTCCTGGTGGGGGTGATCCTCTCGGTCGGCGCCATCGCGTACTACACGACGCCGTTCGACGTCGTGACCCGGTTCCTGGTAGTGCCCGGCGCCGTGGCGAGCGTGCTCTTCCCGGCCTTCGCGTTCAGCCTCGCGGGCGAGCCCGAACGGACCACGCTGCTGGTGGCGCGCGGGACCAAGTACATCTTCTTCGCCATCCTGCCGATCACGCTGGCCGCCGCGGCGCTCGCCCCCGAGGCGCTGGAGGTGTGGCTCGGGCCGGTGTTCGCCGAGCGCAGCGCGACACCGCTCCGGTGGCTGGCCGTCGGCGTCGTGGCGAACGGCCTGGCGCAGATGCCCTTCGTCCTGCTGCAGGCGGGCGGAAAGCCGGACGTCGCGGCCAAGCTGCACCTGGTCGAGCTGCCGATCTACCTCGCAGGCCTCTGGGCCCTCACCGCGTCGTACGGGATCACCGGCACCGCCGTGGCCTGGACCGCCCGCTGCGTCGTGGACGCGGTCGCGCTGTTCGCGCTCGCCCGGCCGCTGCTTCGCGGCCCGCGCACCTTCATGCCGACGCTGGCGCTGGCCTCGCTCGCGACCGCCGGGTTGTTCCTGGCCGCGACGCTCGCGGGCGGGCTCGCGGCGCGGGCTCTGGTCCTGGCGCTGGCCCTGGCGGGGATCGCGGCAGCGGCGTGGCGGTCGCTCGCCGCCGACGAGCGCGCCTTCATCGTCCGCGCCCTCTCGGTTCGCTAGAATGGTGGGCGTTGGCGCCGAGGAGGGATCATTGCCGGCAACCGCGACCGCGAGCGAGCAGCTGAAGCTGATCGCGTTCTACCTCCCGCAGTTCCACCCGATCCCCGAGAACGACCAGTGGTGGGGCAAGGGGTTCACCGAGTGGACCAACGTCACCAAGGCCCGGCCGATCTACCGGGGACACCACCAGCCCGACCTCCCGGCCGACCTCGGGTTCTACGATCTCCGCCTGCCCGAAACGCGTGACGCCCAGGCGGAACTCGCCCGGGAGCACGGGCTGAACGGCTTCTGCTACTACCACTACTGGTTTCACGGGAAGCGGCTCCTCGAGCGGCCGTTCAACGAGGTCCTCGCGTCCGGGCGCCCCGGGTTTCCCTTCTGCCTCTGCTGGGCGAACGAGCACTGGACCAGGGCGTGGCACGCGCAGGAGCGCGACGTGCTGATGCGCCAGTCCTACAGCCACGAGGACGACCTGACCCATGCCCGCTGGCTGGTGAGAGCCTTCGCGGATCCCCGCTACATCCGCGTGGACGGCAGGCCGCTGTTCCTGGTCTACCGGGTCGGCCTGCTGCCCGACCCCGCCCGCACCGCCGAAATTTGGCGGGAGGAGGCGCGCCGGGCGGGCGTGGGGGACATCTTCCTGGCCAGCGTGGACGGCAACTTCCTGAAGGGCGGGCGGGTCGATCCCCGGGCGGTCGGCTTCGACGCCGCCGTCGAGTTCCAACCCAACCTGCTCTTCTACCAGGACCTGAAGACGCGCGTGTGGCTGCGGTTCCTGAGGAAGGCGTTCGGCCGGCCGCTCTTGACCTACCCCGAGCTGGTGCGCCGCGCGCTCGCGGAGCCGCAGCCCGCGTACCGGCGCTTCCGGTGCGTCACGCCCTCGTGGGACAACACGCCCCGTAGGCGCGGCGGCGCGTTCGTGCTGCACGGTTCCACGCCCGAGGCCTACGGCGCCTGGCTGCGCGAGACAATCCGCCGGGCCGCGCCGGGCGAGTCGGGCGAGCGGCTGGTCTTCGTCAACGCGTGGAACGAGTGGGCCGAGGGCAACCACCTCGAGCCCGGCCAGCGCTGGGGGCGCGCCTACCTCGAGGCGACGCGGGCCGCCCGCGAAGAGGCGCTGGCCTCACGTGGGTGAGTCGCGATCGAGCAGGAAGAGCATCTGGAAGGCGAACGGCCCGGGCAGGGCGCGGGTCACGGCGTTCCAGATCGGCCTGGCGCGCGTCGTGAACCGGCCGTGGAAGATCGGCTTGAACCACAGGACCCGGTACCCGGCATCGGCGAACATCGCGAGGGCGCCCCGGCGGGTGTAGAACCGCAGGTGGGTCACGTCCATGATGCCGGTCGGGCGGTAGTCGAAGCGCCCGAGCAGCAGCTTCGCCCGGACGGTCCAGTGGGCGACGTTCGGCAGGCTGACGAGCACCCTGCCGCCCGGGGCCAAAACCTCGCGCGCGGCGCGGAGCGTCGCGGCCGGGTCGGCCAGGTGCTCGAGCACGTCGCCGAAGATCACCAGGTCGAAGCGCTCGCCCACCTGCCCCGTCCAGCGGGGATCCTTCAGGTCCGCCACCACGACGCGCCGGCACCAGCGCGCCGCCTCCGCGGCCGCCTCGGCGTCCAGCTCGACGCCGACCAGGTCGGGGCCGCCATTCTCGGCGATGAGCCGCGACAGGAACCCCGTGGCGCACCCGCACTCGAGGACGCGCCCATACCGCCGCGCCTCCTCCACCAGCGTGCGGTGGCGCGAGTAGCGGTCGTAGGCGTCGATGACGGCGTACCGGGCGGCGACCAGCGGCGTCGACATGGCTACCGCTGCCGCTCCTTGACGGCGGCGCGCGTTTCGCGCTCGGTCTCGCGGCGCTTGATCGTCTCGCGCCGGTCGTATTCCTTCTTGCCCTTCGCCAGGCCGATCGCCATCTTCACGCGGCCGTCCTTGAAGTAGAGGCGCAGCGGCACGATCGTCATCCCGCGCTCGGCGGTCTTGCCGATCAGCTTCCGGATCTCCAGCTTGTGCAGCAGCAGCTTGCGCTTTCGCAGCGGCTCGTGCGACGCGTAGCCCCGGTGGCTGTAGGGGCTGATGTGCACGTTGAAGACGAAGACCTCGCCGCCCTCGACCCGCCCGAAGCTGTCGCGCAGGTTCGCGCGCCCCTCGCGGATCGCCTTGACCTCGGTGCCGAGCAGCGCGACGCCCGCCTCGAAGGTCTCGACGATGTGGTAATCGTGGAAGGCCTTGCGGTTCTCCGCGATGTTCGTCTCGGCCTTCTGGCGGGCGGTCTTGTCCATTCCAATCCCGATGCCGATTCCAATTCCAATCCGAATCGACGAATCCCAATCCCGATCCGAATCCCAATCCCGATCCAGTCTACACGGGCGCAACCGGCGCGGCACGGCCGCGTCCGTTCCAGGCCGGCGTCCATTCCAGTCCGAATCCCGATCGGCAATCCCAATCGAACGGCCGGGGTGTTGGCACGCTCGGTGCCTCTGCAGGTGGGAAATGGCCAAATGCGTGGAAGAATTGCCGATCTGGCAACAGGCACGAGGGTTGGCCGAGGCAGTATTTGCCATCACGGAGGGCCGCACCCTTCCTGCGTCACGCGCGTCTGGTCGAGCAGTTGAACGACGCGCGGACTCGATGCTGGTCAACATCGCCGAGGGCTTCGGTCAGCCGTCGCTGTGCTCCGGCCGACGCGGTGGCCGTCCTCCAGGAACGCTCGCACGAGATCAGCAGAATGCTGAACGGATTCAGCAAGTACCTCCTGCGCTGCGACCGCAGGCGCCGCCCTTGGCCGGATTGGGATTGGGATTACCGATTCGGATCGGGATTGGGATTGGGATTATCGATTCGGATCGGGATTGGGATTCGTCGATTCGGATTGGAATCGGAATCGGCATTAGGATTTGGTGAGTCGTGCCGCGAGCAGCACCGCCTCGATCATGCTGCCGGGGTCCGCGACTCCCTTCCCGGCGATGTCGAAGGCGGTGCCGTGATCGACCGACGTCCGGACGATCGGGAGGCCGATCGTCACGTTGACCGAGCGGCCGAACGCGAGCAGCTTGACCGGGATGAGCCCCTGGTCGTGGTAGCAGGCGATCACGGCGTCGAAGTCGCCGCGCGCCGCGCGCACGAACAGCGTGTCGGCGGGAAACGGCCCCTCGACGTCGAGGCCGGCCGCTCGCGCAGCGTCCACCGCAGGCCGCAGCACCTCGTCGTCTGTGCCGCCGATGACGCCGTGCTCCCCCGCGTGCGGGTCGAGCGCCGGCCACCGCCAGGCGCGGGCGCGGGAAGCCGAAGCGTGGCAGCTCCGAGGCGGTCAGATCGATGAGGTCACGGAGCGAGGCGGTGGTGATCAGCCGCGGCACCTCGGCGAGCGCGACGTGCACGGTCGCCAGCACGACACGCAGGCGGTCCGAGTAGAACATCATCGCGTACGCGGGCGGCACCGGTGAGGTGCGCGAGCAGGTCGGTGTGACCGCGCCACGGCAGCCCCGCCAGCGCGAACGCCTCCTTGCTGACCGGCGCCGTCGCCACCGCCGCCACCCGACCCGCGCGGGCGTCGTCCACGGCCCGGACGATCGCCTCGTACGCCGCCCGGCCCGCGGCGGCCGTCAGCTGCCCTGGCGTGAAAGTGGAGAGGTTGGCGGGACCGTACACCACGGGCACGCACGCCGCGAGGACGCGCGCGTCGGACACGGCCTTCTCCACGATCTCCGGCCCGATGCCGCAGGGGTCTCCGAGGGTGAGCGCGATCCTGGGAAGAGGGCACGCTGAAGGCGCCAGCCACGGGCCACTACACTCCGTTGCCATTGCCGTCGCCGTTGGCGTCCCCGTTCCCGTTCGCCTCGTCACGCGCCTCGCCGCGGCGCGGCAGCTTGGCCTCGGGCAGCTCGTAGCGCAGGCAGCACTTCAACCGGCCGCACAGACCCGACAGCTTCGAGGGGTTGAGGCTCAGGTCCTGCTGCTTGGCCATCTTGATCGAGACCGGCTCGAACGACTGCAGCCACGAGGCGCAGCAGAGCGGCCGGCCGCACGACCCGTAGCCGCCCAGCATCCGCGCCTCGTCGCGGACGCCGATCTGCCGCATCTCGATCCGGCATCCGGAACTCGGCGGCCAGCTCGCGCACCAGCTCGCGGAAATCCACCCGCCCCTCGGCCGTGAAGTAGAAGACGAGCCGCGAGCCGTCGTACAGCTGCTCGACGCGCGTCAGCTTCATGCCGCAGCGCGCGCTCGCGGATCTTCAGCAGCGCAACCCGGAACGCCTCGAGCTCGCGCTGGCGCTGCCGCCGCCGCATGGCGACGTCGTCCTCGGTGGCGATGCGCACGACCCGTTGCTCGCCCCCCGGCCTGCCCCGCCCGGTTCAGCGGCGTGCCGACGATGTGGCCGATCGACAGGCCCAGGTCCGTCTCGACGACGACCGGGACGCCCGGGCGGAGGGGTGTCGAGGCCGCCTGCGCCGCGGTCACCGCGAAGGTGCACGGCCGGCCGCCGCAGCACAGCTTGACGCGCACGCCGGGGTGATCGCGGTTCTGCTCCATCGGCCAACTCACAGGTGGACGACCAGCCAGGGCGCGACGATCTTCGGGCTCGCGTTGCGGCGCAGCGCCGCCAGGGCGAAATCGGCCGCCGCGAACGCCCGCACGGCGCGATCGGCGTCGAAGGCCGGCGCGATCCGCTCGATCTCACCGGCCAGGTCGGCGTTGGCCAGCGCCTGTCCGCCGCCGTGCTGACGCACCAGCGCGACGTCGCGCAGCAGCGTGGCGAGCAGCCGGATCCGCGTCGCCAGCTCGTCGCGCTCGCCCGACGACCCGCTTTTCGGCGCGAGCGCTGCGGCTGCCCGCATCCGATCCGGCCACGATGGCCGGCCGGCGGCCGCCCGCAGCGCCGACATCGCCGCCTCGCGGGCGGCGCGGAACCCCCGGGTGCGCCGTTCGAGCGCGCGCCCCGGGCTGCCTTCGGCGACCGCCGCCGCGGCGTGCGCCTCGGACGGGTCCATCTTCTCGCGCTCGATCAGCAGCCCCGCCACCTCGGCCGGCGAGAGCCGGCCGAAGCGGACGCGCGAGCACCGCGAGCGGATCGTGGCCAGCAGCGTCTCGGGCTGGGAAGTCACCAGGACGAACACCGACGCCCGGCGGTGGTTCCTCGAGGCTCTTCAGGAGCGCGTTCTGCGCCTCGGGCAGCACCTGCTCGGCCTCGTCCACGAGCACCACGCGCACGCGCCCCTCGAACGGGAGGTACGCGGTCGCCTCGAGCGCTTCGCGGACGGGATCGATCTTGATGTTGCCGGTCTCGCCAGGCTCGAGCAGCAGGAAGTCGGGGTGGGATGCCTTCGCGATGC
This sequence comes from uncultured Acidobacteriota bacterium, assembly GCA_963813585.1. GTDB lineage: Bacteria > Acidobacteriota > Vicinamibacteria > Vicinamibacterales > Fen-181 > JARKSS01. Next base: position 1,838,556 of record CAWEZL010000001.1, on the reverse strand, counting down.
GGCGGCACGGACTGCAGCGGCCGCACGCGTCGATGGGAAGCTGGTCGCCGCGGACGGGCGCCAGGCAGTTCAATGCCTGCGCCACGGCCACCGCCGCACAGCGCTTCCCCACCCCGGCAGGGCCGGTCAGGAGCAGGCTGGGTGGAAGCGTTCCGCGAGCAATGGACCTGGAGAGCAGGCCCAGGGGACGAGCGTGACCAACGAGGTCCGAGAACGGCATGACCCGACCAGCGGATACTACCACGCCGGGCCCGCGGCCCGGGTTACTGGCCGGCGGCCGGGCTGCGTTTCCCGTCGAGCTCGTCCTTTTCCCCGTCACCTCCCACCGTCTTCTTCTCGTCCTTCGTCTTCTTGCCGTCCTTCTTGTCGGGGTCCGCTTTCTTGTCGCCCTTCTTGTCGGCGTCGCCGCCCTTGAAGACCCCGATGAGCCGGCCCCAGAAGCCCTTCTTCTTCTTCGGCTCGTCGCGCGCCGACGCCGGGTCGCCTGGCCGGTCCTCGGCCCTGTCGGCCCGGGCGGCGGGTGGGAGGGCCTCGGGCGCCTCGCCGCCGGCGACCGTCCTGGCCCCGGGAAGGTCGTTCGCCCCACCGAACACGAACTGCTGTTCGTGGAGCGGGCAGTAGCCGGGGGGCTCGCTGCCACGGACGAAGTACTCCGTGTAGCCGTAAGCCCGCTCCTCGTATTGCCCCTCGTCGTTGAGAACCATCGCGTGGTCGCAGCCCGGCGTCGCCCGCTGCCCCGAGATCCGGCAGACGCGCACAGCCGACACGCCCCGGGGCGCCGCGTACCACTTCGGCGTGTCCCCCTTGGTGGCGGAGGCCATGAAGCGGGCCCACAGCGGGACGGCCACGTCGCCGGCGTAGCCGTCGCGCACGATCGTCCGGGGCTGGTCGAAGCCCACCCAGACGCCGGCGAGCAGCCCCGGCGTGTAGCCGATGAACCACGCGTCCAGGTAGTCGTTGGTCGTCCCGGTCTTGCCCGCCGCCGGCAGGCGGAACCCCATCTGACGCGCCCGGTACGCGGTCCCGCCGTTGATGACGTCGGCCAGCATGGTCGACATGAGGAAGGCCGTCTGCTCGCTGAGCACGCGCGCACCCGAGGGCTTGGCTTCGTGCAGCACCGTCCCGTCGCGGTCCTCGACCCTGGTGATGAAGATGGCGTCGCGCGACAGACCGCCGTTGGCGAACGGGACGTACGCGGACGAGAGCGCCAGCAGCGTGACCTCGCCGGACCCGAGCGCCAGCGACGGCACGCTCGGCACGGTGCCGAGCCCCATGCGCGCCGCGTAGTCCACCGTCCGCGTGATCCCGACCACCTGCAGCATGCGGACCGCCGCCCGGTTGCTCGAGGTGCGCAGCGCGGTCCGGATCGTCATCGTGGACGACTCGAGGTGCTCGTCCTCGGGAACCCACTCGCCCTCCGGGGTCAGCACCGGGTCGTTCAGGCCGTCGAGGAGCGAGGCCGGCGTGTAGCCCGACTCGAGCGCCGCCGCATAGACGAACGGCTTGAACGCCGAGCCTGGCTGTCGCCTCGCCTGGGTCGCCCGGTTGAACCGGCTCTGCTCGAAGTCGCGGCCGCCCACCATGGCGCGCACCTCGCCCGTCACCGGGTCGAGCGCGACGAGGGCGGCCTGCGAGCGGGACCTCCTCGGGACCGGACGCACCCGGCTGGCGCCGGCTTTCCTTGCGCCGTCGCGCCTCGAGCTGCTCGAGCGTCTCCTTGATGGCCGTCTCGGCCTGCTGCTGCATCGCGGCGTCGATCGTCGTGTGAACGCGAAGGCCGCCCTCGTACACCCGCTCCATTCCGAACCGGCTCACCAGTTCGTGCCGCACCTGCTCCTTGAAGTGGAGCCCCCAGCCTTCCTCGCGCCGCAGCGCGTCGTGCAGGGCGACCGTCTCGGCCCGGGCCCCGTCGAAGGCGGGCCGGTCGATCACGCCCGCGTCGAGCATCGCCTGCAGCACGACGTTGCGGCGCGCCACCGCCCGCTCGAGGTGGACCGTCGGGGCGTAGGCCGACGGCGACTGCACCAGGCCGGCGAGCAGCGCGGCCTGCGCGAGTCGAGAGATCCGGGGCCCCGCAGCCGAAGTACCCGCGCGAGGCCGCCTCGATGCCGTAGAGGCCGTCCCCGAAGTACACCTTGTTGAGGTACAGCTCGAGGATCTCGCGCTTGGTGAACAGGCGCTCGATCCGGTTGGCGAGGACGATCTCGCGCAGCTTCCGCTGCACAGTCTTGTCCGGGGTCAGGAACGACTGCCTCGCCAGCTGCTGGGTCAGCGTGCTGGCGCCCTGGGCGGCGCGCCGCTCCCGGAGGTTGGCCCACGCGGCGGCGACGAGGCGAACCGGGTCGTATCCCTGGTGGCTGTAAAAGCGCTGGTCCTCCACGGCGATGAGAGCCTGGATCACGCGCGGCGAGATGTCGTTGAGCCGCACCTCGAGGCGCTGCTCCTTGCTGAGGCTGAAGGCCGGCTGCCCCTCGCGGTCGAAAATCGTCGTCGCCTGGGCCATCCGCGACATCTGCTGCAGCTCAGTGCGGCCCGGCAGCCCGGTGAGCACGCCCGCCGCGAAGCGAAAGGCCTGGATGCCCGCCGCGGTGAGCGCCAGCATCACCAGAACGAATACTGCCGTGATCCAGCCGCGCCGGGGTCCCAGGTTGGCGTAGGTGCGAGCGATTCCCATAGGTCTCCGCCTCCGACGGTAGCAACACCCGCGCCACGCATCCCTGCGCCGCAACATGGTGGCACTTACGTTGCAGAAAGCCACGTGGGCAATCCAAGGAGGGGGTTGAGTTGCTGCTTCGGGCGTTCACGGTGTCGGGCGGGGCGCTGGCGGTCGTCGCGGTACTCGTCCTGGGCGTCTCCGGCGGTACGGGGCTGGAAACGGGCACCCCGAAGACGGTGGCCCGCGCCTTGCCGGGCCCGCGCGTTTCGCTCCCGCCGGCGCCGCCCGCCGCAGTCCAGGCGGCCCCCGAGGTGCCCAGGTTGCTCGAAGGAGAACCGAGAACGACGCTGCAGGGCGACGACATCAACGACGCCATCGCGACGTACGGTATCGACGAGGGAGGCAACCTCTACGAGGTGCACTCGCCCCACACCGAGGTGCCTTCGCTGGGAGGGCCAACGACGTGACGGAGGGGAGGCACCGAGGCCCCGCACGTCACTGTTCAGCTTGAGATGCCGGCTGAGACGCCGGCGAGCAGAGGGCCAGCGCGACTGACGTGTTACCGGACACAGTCGGGTAACGTCGTCACGGTCGTGTGACTTCGCTACACGGTCGCGGCGGACGCTTGGCTCAACGCTTCCTGGCCCGCCTCCCAGCCCTTGCGGAACGCGCGCAGGTTGAGGTCGAGCGTGCCGGGCGGCACCGATTCCTTGCACCGCCTGCTCGAGCGCCTCCTGCGGCATCAGCTGGCTGACGGCGCCGAAGAAGCCCGACCGTGATGATGTTCAGGACGATCTTGCGGCCGATCTCCTCGGCCAGGCGCGTGGCGGGCACGACGAAGTGGCGCGCGTCGGGCGCGCGGCGGATGCAGCGTGACGAGGTCGGCCTCGGTCACCAGCAGCCCGCCCTTCCTGCAGCGCCGGCGTGAACTTGCGGTAGGCGTCCTGCGACAGGACCACGAGCATGTCGAGGTCCTTCACGTAGGGGTACCAGATCGGCTCGTCGGCCACGATCAGCTCGGCGCTCGACGAGCTGCCGCGCGCCTCGGGCCCGAAGCTCTGGACCAGCGTGGCGTGCAGGCCGGCGTGGATCGCCGCCGCGCGGCCGATGATGATCCCGCTGAGGATGACGCCCTGGCCGCCGAACCCGCCGATGCGAATCTGCGGTCTGCGCCATTACTGACTCGCCCGCGCGTACCGGTTGCCCAGCTTGCGCGAATAGAATTGTTCCATCGCGTCCTGGTAGGTCGGACGCTCGCGGTCCACGAACTTGCCGACCACGATCGGGCCGGTCATCCCGAGCGCGACCTCCTTGGTCGGCGCGCCGTTCTTGATGACGCTCCGCTGCTTGTAGGTCTTCATCTCGTCGAGCGCCGTCGCCGATCCGGTTGCGGCGGCCGTAGAGCGTCGGGCAGGGCGAGATGACCTCGACGAACGAGAAGCCCTTCTTCTGCAGCGCCTCGCTTCATCGCCTTCTTCAGCTGCGTGACGTGGTAGGTCGTCCAGCGCGCCACGTAGACCGCGCCGCACGACTCGGCCAGGTACGGCAGGTTGAACGGCTGCTCGAAGTTGCCGTAGGGCGTCGTCGAGGCGATCGCCTCCTCGGGCGTCGTCGGCGTCAGCTGCCCGCCGGTCATCCCGTAGGTGAGGTTGTTGACGCAGATGACCGTCATGTCGATGTTGCGGCGGGCGGCGTGGATGAAGTGGTTGCCGCCGATGGCGAACAGGTCGCCGTCGCCGCGAGTAGACGACCACCTTCATCTCGGGCGCGGCCAGCTTGAGGCCGGTCGCGAACGGGATGGCGCGGCCGTGCGTGGTGTGGAACGAGTCGACGTGCATGTAGCCGGCGACGCGGCCCGTGCAGCCGATGCCCGACACGACCGCGAGGCGGTCCATCGGGATGCCGCACTCGTCGATGCGCGCGCGTGAAGCAGTTGACCGTCGTGCCGATGCCGCAGCCCGGGCACCAGATGTGCGGCATGCGGTCGCTGCGGAGAGTACCGGTTCGACCGGGTTTCGACCGTGTCTCGCTCATCGCAGTGCCTCCGTGATCGCCTGCGCGATCGACCGCCGGGTCGTGCACCGTGCCGCCGGCGTGCGGCACGCCGACCACGCGGGCTGCCGCCGGCGCAGCGCTCGACCTCGCGCACCATCTGGCCCAGGTTCAGCTCGGGCACGACGAACGCCTTCACGCGGCGGCGCCAGGTCGCGGATGAGGTGCTCGGGGAACGGCCACACCGTCGCGCAGGCGCAGCGAGCCCGACCTTGCCGCCCCTGGGCCCGCAGCGCGCGCGATGGCCGGCAGCGCGACGCGCGAGGTGATCCCGTAGGAGATCACCACGACGTCGGCGCCGTCCACGCCGTCCGGCGACGACGTCGGTCAGCGCGCGGACGTTCGTTCTTGATCTTGTCGGTCAGCCGGCCGAGCAGCTGCGCCTGCGCCGCGCACCGTCATGTCGGGGTAGCCCTTCTCGTTGTGCGTCAGGCCGGTCATGTGGAAGCGGTAGCCCTGGCCGGCCCGCGCCATCGGCGGCACCAGGTCCTGCGCCGGCGGCGAACGGGCAGGTACTCGCCCGGCGCCGCCTTCGTCCACTGGCGCGGGTAGATGTCGATCTCCTCGGGCTTCGGGATGACGACGCGCTCCATCATGTGGCCGACGCACTCGTCCATCATCACCAGCACCGGCACGCGGTACTGCTCGGCGAGGTTGAACGCCTTGATCGTGAGGTCGAAGCACTCCTGCGGCGAGTTGGGCGAGAGGGCGATGATCTCGTAGTCGCCGTGCGAGCCCCAGCGCGCCTGCATCATGTCGGCCTGCGCCGGCAGCGTCGGGCAGGCCCGGTGGACGGGCCGCCGCGCTGCACGTTGACGAAGACGCACGGCGTCTCGGTCATCACCGCGAAGCCGATGTGCTCCATCATCAGCGAGAAGCCCGGGCCCGAGGTGACCGTCATCGCGCGCTTGCCGCCCCACACGGCGCCGGCGATCGCGATGGACGAGGCCAGCTCGTCCTCCATCTGGATGAACACCCCGCCGACCTGCGGGAAGCGCTGCGCGATGCGCTCGACGACCTCGGTGGACGGCGTGATCGGGTAGCCGGCGACGAAGCGGCACTCGGCCGCCAGCGCGCCCTCGCAGCACGCGTGGTCGCCGTCGAGGAAGTGGGCGCCCGTCAGGACGCCAGCCGGATCGGCATGCATGGGAAACCTCGAGGAGAGCGCGCCAGTCGATGGCAGGGAAACTGCGCGTCAGTCCCTACGGCCGGTAGCCGTAGATCGCGAAGTCCGGGCAGTACATCCCGCAGAGGTCGCAGCCCGAGCACGCCTCCGCCGCGCACGACCTCCGGCGGGTGGTACCCCTTGGTCGTGAACGCGCTCGAGAGCGCCAGCACGTCGGTCGGGCAGAACTCGACGCAGAGCGCGCACCCCTTGCAGCGCTCGGCGTGGATGACGACAACCCCGCGGACGCGACGGGTGGGTTCAGGCATGCGGTGACCTCGAAGCGACCTCGAAGCGCAGGCCCGCGCCGAGCGGACCCGTGGTGAAGGTCGATCGAACCGTTGCTCAGCTGTCTTTCGCTGAAAACCCGCAGGTGCGAGGCCTCAATTGGGGAAGCCAGGTCCACTGCCGAGGGCAGGACAGTCTGCAGGCTGGCACAAGGATAGTTCCAACGGGGGGATTTTCAAAGCGCGGCCGCGGGAAAACCGATCGGGACGAATTTCAGTTTCTGCCACCTGCGAATCAAGGGTGGCAGAAACTGAAATTCGTCCCGATCGGTTTTCTAGCACAGTACAATTGGCGCGCTTGTCTATGACCGGTCTGCCGGCCACGACCTCCTCTTCCTCCTTTCGCGCCTGCGGACGCGGGCGGCCGGGCGCCCGGGTGCTGGCGGTTGCGCTGGCCGTCGCGGCGGCCGCCTGCTCGTCGCCGCCCGGGCCCACCCCCACGCCCGACGCGCCGTCGCTCTCCTGCCCGGTCGGCGTCTCCGCGACGTCCCTCGACGGGCAGCCGGTGGTTGTGTCCTTCAGCACGCCGGGCGTCACGGGCGGCGCGCCGCCCGTCACGGTGAGCTGCGTCCCGGCGTCCGCCTCGACCTTCGTCGTGGGGATCACGACCGTCACCTGCACGGCCCGCGACTCGATCGGCCGCCAGGCCAGTTGCCCGTTCTCGGTGCAGGTCACGACGCCGCCGCGGCTGTCGGTGACCAAGTTCCTCGCCTTCGGCGACAGCCTCACCGAGGGCAAGGTGTCGGCGAGCGCACCGCTCTACACGCTGGTCGACTTCCCGGAATCGTACCCGCGCGTCCTTCAGGGCCTGTTGCGGGACCGCTACGTGGCTCAGCCGACGCTCACCGTGACCAACGAGGGGTTGGGCGGCGAGGACGCGGTCGAGGGGGTCGATTGGCTGCCCGGGGTGGCCACGGTCCTCAGCCCCGGGGCGGTGCTGCTGATGGAAGGGGCCAACGATCTGAATTCGATCCACGCCGCCGACAGGGTCGAGCCCGCCAGCGAGGCGATGCGCGAGATGGTCGCGCTGGTCCGTGCCACGGGCGCCGTCGCGTTCCTCGCCACGTTGCCGCCCCAGCGCGCCGGCGGGTCACGAGCGTTGGGCGCGGCCTACGTCTCCGACTACAACGCCCGGCTCAGGACGATCGCGACGCAGACCGGCGCGGTGCTGGTGGACGTGTGGGCCGCGTTCGGTGGGGTCGCGTCCACCGACCTCGTCGGGACCGACGGCCTGCACCTCACTGCGGCGGGCTATCAGAGGGTCGGTCAGACGTTCTACGAGGCAATCCGGGAGCGGCTCGAGGCCCAGGCCTCTGGCCAGGGAGATGTGCAATGACCCGGGTGGACCGCCTGGTGCCGGCCCTCGTCCTGCTGGCCGTTGCCGCCGGTTGCGGTGACTCGAAGGAACGCGCGCCGGCTCCAGGCGCGCCGGCCGGGACGGCCGCCGCGTCGCCCGCCGTTTCGGAGAACCGCTGGCTGCGCGGTCTCTGGGCCGATGACATCCGCAAGGCGCTTCTGTCGGTGAATATGACCTGCACGGGCCCCGCGATGGAGAACCGCGAGAGCGTGTGGTCGTGCGAGTCGGGCACGCCGCTCGTCACCTACAAGGCGCGCTTCTACGGGACGGCGCCCGGCAAGATCGAGTACGTCACCGCCACGGTCACCCAGGCCGACCGGCCGAAGGACGACCTCGCGCTCCGCATCTTCGTCGCGCTCGCCGGCCTCCACTTCGAGGGGGCCGACCCGCAGAAGGCACGGGCCTGGGTGCGGCAGGCGATCGCCGCCGGCGGCTCCACCGAGTTCGGCCCGGCGAAGTTCAAGCTGATGGGCGACGGGCGTCGCCGCCAGTTCGACATCAAGGCGAGCGGGTCGGAGTGGTGATGCGACGAAATGGGGCCTGGCCCCATTTCTCACGTGAGTCTCAACAAGGGCACGATCGGCTGAGGCGCGATCGACCGCAACGTGAACGTCAGGTGGAGGATGCAGCCGATCGGCCTTTGAGGGAATCGCCGCCGAGGGGCCCGGACACGAAATGGGGCCTGGCCCCATTTCTCATGTCAGTCTCATTAGGCGCGAATGGCATGCCGTCGTCGGCACCCGCACTGGGGCTCAACGGACCGCGCTCAGGGGAAGCCAGAAGGTGGACGGCTTGGTGCCGTCACAGTGAGGCGCTGCGTCCACGTGATGGGGGTGCTCCCTCGTGCGGCCGGGACCGTGCAGCTTCTGCCGCAGGCCGAGCGACCTCGACGTCTCTTCCGCCCACTGGGTCGAACCGTAGGGACGGCCGCTGCGCACGGACGCCCGCAGCGCACGGAGGTCGTCCGGGTCGAAGCCCCGGTTCACCAGCCCCACCCAGTCGGGCGGTAGCGGAAGCGGCCCGGGAACCAGAAGCTCCGAACCGTGAACCCGCTCCCAGGCGCTGGACCACTTCCACTCCTCTGCCCGCTGCACCAACCCGGCCCGCAGGGCATTGGCCTCCACGTACTTCAGGGCGTTGTAGTCAGTACACCTCGTCCTGCACCGCGAAGCACCGGAAGCGACCCTGGTAGAGATGCCCCACCTCGCGCCCCTTCATGTGAGCGCGGGTGGCAACATGTGCCGTGCAGAGCCAGTGGACGAAGGCAGAAACTGCGCCGTCCTTTTCTGGCCATACGACCAGATGCCAGTGATTGGGCATCACGTCGAAGCCGCACACGCGCATCCCGATCCGCTCGGCGCCCTCCGACAGCAACGCGCGAAACGCGCCGTAATCAGCGGTTGTGTCGAAGAGCCTCCGGCCGTGGCACCCACGGTTCAGGACGTGGAAGACGTAGTTGGCCGGGACGCACCGGCGGGGTCGTGGCATGGGCGCGCTCCTGAACGGCGTGCTCAGCTGTTCAAGAACCGCGCCGAGCCTGCGGCCATCCCCTATTGAGACTGATGTGAGAAATGGGGCCTGGCCCCGTTTCTCAGCACGCTGGTCTTGAGCTGGTTGGCTGGCAAAAACCAGGGATTTCCGCCGCCTTAATGAGATCGATATGAGAAATGGGGCCTGGCCCCTATTGGTATTTTAGGATCTCGGCATGCGAACGGCACGATTCCAGTCGGAGGAGGTCGCCCGGTTCGTCGCCGAGCGGGGCCGCGTACTGACGATCGCGGTCAAGACGATCCTGGTGGGTTGATGACGCGCGACGCGCGGCCCGGTCGGGTCGCTCGAGTCGCCTGAGGATCCGGCGGCCTTCGAACGCCTCGAGGCCGAGCCGTCAATCGTCGTGTACCTCCACCCCGAGGTGCCGCGCGAGGGGCACGCCCCCGAGCGGGTTCGGTTCGCCTTCGGGCTGAAGGGGCAGTGCAGCCTGCTGATCGAGGAAGACCTGGAACCGAGACAATAGCGCCGGCATCCCTCGACGCCGCTCGGGGCGGACGGAGGCCGGCGCCACTGTTGCGCGGCGGCCGGCGCTACTGCAGGCGCACCGGCGTGTCCATCCGGATGCGGATGATCGAACCCGCCGGCAACTCGATGTCCTTCCCCTCGGTGGCCGCGATCACGCCGCCGCCTCCCACCGCCGCGCCAATCAGCGCGCCCTTCAGGCCGCCCACGATCCCGCCGATGATGGCGCCCACTGCGCCCCCCGCGCCCACCGTCCTGACTTCGTCGCGGAGGCCGCGGCTCTCGAACACCTGGGTGGCCAGCCCGCGGATGGGGTACTCCCGGCCGCCGACCACGATCTGATCGAAGGCCAGCGTCAGGCTGCCTTTGCGGTCCAGCCGCCCGGCCGACTCCACGGCGCTCACGAACCCGCGCACGGTCGAGCCGCCCGGCACCAGCACCTTCTCACCCTGCCTCAGGTCGACAACGGTCGTCGCCTGGAAGCGCTGCTCGGCCGTCGCCGTCCCTGAACTCAGCCGTTCGCCCAGCCGCACGTCGAGCTCCTGCCCGACCGGGATGACTCCCTGCTGAGACCCGCCAACCTGGACGGGCTCGGTGGGGGCGGTCGCCGTCGGATTGGCCGTCCCGGCCGTCCCGCTCTCGCCGCCCTGCAGGCTCGCGCAGCCGGCTGAAGCCAGCGCCACCGTCACGACCATCGCGCTCAACGCCTTCATATGCATATGCGTGCTCCTTCGCTGGCTCGACAGAGCAAGGGAGATGCCGGGCGATCACACGGCCCAGCTTCACCCGTCGTCGTCGCCATCCTGGGTCGGCCGGCGGGACAGCAGCAGGCGGTCCACGCGGTTGCCATCCATGTCCACCACCTCGAATCGGAAGTTCCCCCGCTCGAACACGTCGCCGGTCCTCGGCACCCGCTCCAACGCCACCATGGTCAGCCCGCCGAGCGTGTTGTAGAGCTGTCGGTCGGCCTCGTGGAGGAACGAATCGTCCCCTAGCGCCCGCACGGCCGAGTCGAGGTCCAGGCCGCCATCGATGAGCCAGCTGCCGTCCTCCCGTCGCACGACGGCCTGGTCCGGCCCCTGCTCGCCGCCGGCCTGCACGGTTCCCACGATCGACGCCATCACGTCCGCGAAGCTGACGATGCCCTGCACGTCGCCGAACTCGTCCACCACGAGGGCCGCCGGCAGGCGGATGCGCTTGAACTGCTCGAGCAGCGTCATCAGCGTGGCCGTCTCGGGGACGAACGCCGCCGGCTCGACCATCGCCCGCAGGTCGATCGGCCCGCCGCCGAGGATCGCCTCGAGCACCCGCGTCGCCCGCACGAAGCCCAGGACGTGCTGCAGCCCGCCGTCGCACAACGGCAACACCGCGTGAGGCCGCGCGCCAAGCTTCTCCAGGTTCCGATCGAGCGAGTCGCGCACGTCGAGGAACACCACCTCCGGGCGGGGCGTCAGCACGCGGCCAATCCGCCGTTCGTCGAGGTTCAGCACGTTGGTCACCATCTCGCGCTCGCCCGGCTCCAACACGCCCTCCTCGGTGCCCTGCGCGATCAGCATCCGGATCTCCTCCATCGTGATCGTCCCGCGATCCACCTTCGGGGCCCCCAGCAACCGCACGATCCCGTCGGTCGTCACGCTCAGCAGGTGGACGACGGGGCGGCCGATCGAAGCGACGATCTGCATGGGGCGGGCGATGATCGCGGCGATCCGCTCCGGGTTGGTGAGCGCCAGCCGCTTCGGCACCAGCTCGCCGAGGATCAGCGAGACGAGGGTGATGGCCACGACGACGATGGCGAGGGACAAGGGCTGGGCGTACGCGGCGAGGGGCGCGACGCGCTCCAGGTGGGCGCGCAGCGACACGGCGATGGTCGCCTCACCGAGGGCTCCGCTCAGGATCCCGATGGTGGTGATGCCCACCTGCACGCTCGAGAGGAAGCGCGTGGGCTCGGCCGCCAGCTCCAGCGCACGCGTCGCCCCGGCGCTGCCCGTCTCGGCGAGCCGCGCCAGCCGGACGCGCCGAGAGCTGACGATCGCGAGCTCCGACAGCGCGAAGGCCCCGTTGACCAGGATCAGGCCCAGGACGAGCAGGATGTCGACGAGCATCCTCTGAGTGTATGGCAGAGGGGCCCGCGAGCCGCCATCAGCGCTCCGGCCGGAAGGCCCTCGTGACGGCCTTCCCGGCCTCGCGCAGCCAGAGGACGGAGCTGGCGACCAGGGCGCACTTCAGCCAGTCCGCGCCGGCGAGCGCGGTGGTCGAGAACGCCTGCTGGAGGAACGGCACGTAGACGACGCAGACGTGGAGCAGGAGCGACAACCCGATCCCGGCCCACAGCCACGTGTTCGAGAAGAGGCCGGCGAAGGCGCTGGCGGTGTCCGAGCGCGCGTTCAGCGCGTTGAACAGCTGGAACATGATCAGCGTCGAGAACGCCATCGTCTGCGCGTAGCGCAGGTCGCCGCCCCCCTCGACCAGACCGCCCGGCAGCGAGGCGTCGAGAACGAACAGCGTGCCGGCCGCCATGATCGCGCCCACGAAGAAGATCCCGGTCCACATGCGTCGCGTGATGACCCCCTCGTCCTTCGAGCGCGGGGGGCGATCCATCAGCCCGGGGTCGGCGGGATCGACGCCGAGCGCCAGGGCCGGCGCGCCGTCGGTCACCAGGTTGATCCACAGCAGCTGCGTGGCCAGCAGCGGCAGCACCACCGTACCGGGCTGGTCCGCGAGGCCAAGCGCCCGTCCGAGCACCACGCCGAAGAACATCGTCATCACCTCGCCGATGTTCGACGACAGCAGGTAGCGCAGGAACTTCCGGATGTTGGAGAAGATGGCGCGGCCCTCCTCGACCGCGGCGACGATCGAGGCGAAGTTGTCGTCGGCCAGCACCATGTCGGCCGCCTGCTTCGAGACGTCGGTGCCGGTGATCCCCATGGCGACGCCAATGTCGGCCGTCTTGAGCGCCGGGGCGTCGTTCACCCCGTCGCCGGTCATCGCCACCACCGCACCCTGCGCCTGCAGGGCATCGACGATCCGCAGCTTGTGCTCCGGGTTCACGCGGGCGAAGACCGAGGCCTCGCGCACCGTCCGGTCGAGCGCCTCGTCGTCCATCCGCTCGACGTCGGCGCCGGTCACCGCGGCCGTCGTGCCGGTCGCGATGCCGAGGTCGGTCGCGATCACGCCGGCGGTCGTCGGGTGGTCGCCGGTGATCATCATCGTGCGGATGCCGGCGCCTCGCGCCCGGCGCACCGCCTCGCGCGCCTCGTCGCGCGGTGGGTCGATCATCCCGACGAGGCCCGCAAAGACGAGCTGGTGCTCGACCGCCTCGTCGGCCGCCCCGGGCTCGAACTCCTTGGCCGACAGCACGCGGTACGCGACACCCAGCGTGCGGAGCGCCCGGCCGGCCAGCTCGTCGGTCGCCCGAAGGATCTCGGCGCGGCGCGCGGCGTCGAGCGGCCTGGGCTCCTCCCCCTCCAGCTCCGACGCGCAGCGCGCGAGCAGCACGTCGGGGGCGCCCTTGGTGAAGACGAGGACGCGCCCCTCGCGCTCGGCGTCGGTGTGGAGCGTGGACATCAGCTTGCGCTCGGAGGAGAACGGCACCTCGCCGACCCGCTCGAAGCGCTCCTCCAGCCGGTCCGAGTCGAGGCCCGCCTTGCGGGCTGCGACGATGAGCGCCCCCTCGGTCGGGTCGCCCTGCACCGCCCAGCGGCCGTCGCGCTCCTCGAGCACGGCGTTGTTCGCCCGATCGGCCACGGTGAGGGTCCGGCGCAGCTCGACCCGCAGCGGGCCGTCCATGGCGTGGCCGCCGTCGGCCGCCACCTCGCCGCGAGGCTCGTACCCGGTGCCGGCGAACTGCACCCGGCCGCTCGCGGTGACCACCTCGCGCACCGTCATCTCGTTCTTCGTGAGCGTCCCGGTCTTGTCGGAGGCAATGACGTCGGCCGACCCCAGCGTTTCGACCGCGCGGAGGTGGCGCACGATCGCGTGGCGCCGCGCCATGCGCTGCACGCCGATCGAGAGCACGGCCGTCACCACCGCGGGCAGCCCCTCGGGCACCGCCGCGACGGCCAGCGCCACTCCGAGGATCAGCACCTCGAAGATCGCGGACAGGCTCGAGATCTCCTCGACGAGGAGAATGGTCCCGATCATCACGACCGCGATCACCACGACGACCACGGCCAGCACCCTGCCGACCTTGTCCAGTTCCTCGTTGAGCGGCGTCCGCTCCTCGGCCACGCCGTGCAGCAGGCCCGCGATGCGCCCCATCTCGGTCTGCATCCCGGTCGCCACCACGACGGCGCGGCCCCGCCCGTAGCTGGCCACCGTCCCGCTGAACACCATGTTGTCGCGGTCGCCGAGGCTGGCTTCGCCCTCGATCACCGCCTCGTCCTTCGAGACGGGCACGCTCTCGCCGGTCAACGCGGCCTCGGTGGCCTGGAGGGCGGTGGAGTGGATGACCCGGGCGTCGGCCGGAATCGCGTCCCCCTCCTCGATGAGGATCACGTCGCCGCGCGCCAGCTCGGCGGCCGGGATGCTGCGGGGCTCGCCGTCCCGGACCACCCGGGCCTGGGCGGCGGCCATCTGCTGGAGCGCCGCGACCGCCGACTCGGCCCGCGACTCCTGGACGTAGCCCATCACGGCGTTGAGCAGCACGACCGACAGGATCGCGAACGCCTCGTAGGGCAGCGTCGAGTCGCGCTCGAACAGCCAGAGCCCCGCCGAGATTGCGGCCGCGGCCAGCAGCAGGACGACGAGGACGTCCTGGAACTGCGCGAGGAACTTGCGCCAGCCGGGAACGGGCGCCTCGGCTGCGAGCTCGTTGCGCCCGTCGGCCTCCAGCCGGCGCCCGGCCTCGGCCTCGCTCAGCCCGCGCCGCGCGTCGGTCTCGAGCGAGGCGACGACCTCCTCCACGCGGCGACGGTACGGGGGAAGCGGCTCGCTGGCGCGGATGGGGCGCGAAGCGTCGGTTCCGGGGCTCGGCGTGTTCACAGGTGACCTCGGGACCATTATGTCCCGTTGCCCGAACCGATTAGAATCGGTGGCAATCGGCCGGTCCCGACCCCCGCCACAGCCGGCCGACGAAAGGTCCGCACCCATGCGCTCGTCCTCCCGGTCATTCCGCTGGCGGAGCTTCGTCACCTGCTCGCTGGCCGCCTCGTTCGTCGTCGCCGGGTTTTCCGGCATTGTGCTGTTCGTACACGCCCCGAGGGCAGCCTTGCGCGCTGGGTGGGCTGGTCGGTGCTCGGCGCGGACAAGGGCCAGTGGGAGGGGCTGCACATCGCCTCGGTCGTCCTGCTGCTGCTCGTCTCCGCGGCTCACCTGTGGCTCAACTGGAAGCCATTCGCGGCCGCCGTCGTCGATCGCCTCGCCCGCCTGCCCGCCGCGCTGCAGCCGCGGCGCGAGCTGGCGGCGGCCCTCGCGCTCGTCGCCCTCGTCACCGGCGCGTCGCTCGCCAACTGGCAGCCGTTCTCGACGGTCAACGACCTGCGCGCGTCGATCAAGGACGGGCGCTTCGTCGTCACCACCCCCCCGCCGGCCGCCAACGCGGACCGGATGACGGTGCTGGCGCTGTGCGACCGGATCGAGGTTGCGCCCGCGCAGGCGGCCGGCAACGCCCGGCGCCGGGGCATCGTCATCGCCGACCCGTCGAAGACGCTGGGAGGAATCGCGGAGGAACTGGGCCTCTCGCCCGAGGAGGTGTTCGAGGCGCTCGCCGGCGACCCCGAACGCCACGTCCAGCCGTGAGCGAGCGGCGCGTGTAGCCAAGACGACAGCGGGTTCCGGCACATCTCTGCCCTGGCTCACACACCTGCTACTGTCTCTCGTATGCAGCTGCACGAGGTCGTGTCGGCGTCGCTCCGCGTCGCCGAGGCGTCGCGGCGACTCGAGAAGATCGCGATCCTGGCGGGACTGCTCGCGCGGCTCGAGCCCGCGGAGATCCCGGTCGCCCTGGCCTATCTCACCGGGGCGCTCCCGCAGGGAAGGATCGGCATTGGCCACTCGCTCATCTCCCAGTCGCGGCCGGACCGGCCCGCGCCGGAGCCGACGCTCGCCCTCCTCGAGGTGCACGAGGCGTTCGATCGAATGGCGTCGGCCACCGGACCCGGATCGTCGGGTTCGCGGGCGGTCCTGCTACGAGCCCTGCTGGGCCGCGCCACCGAGGCCGAGGCGTCCTTCCTGGTCCGGCTGCTCTACGGCGAACTGCGGCAGGGGGCGCTCGAGGGCGTCATGGCCGAGGCGGTCGCTCGGGCGGCGAACGTGCCAGCCGCGTCCGTGCGGCGCGCGGCGATGGCGGCGGGCAGCCTGGCGGACGCGGCGCGGGCGGCAATGGAGGGCGGGGAGGCGGCCCTCGCCCGCTTCGTCGTGCAGATCTTCCGGCCGGTCAGGCCGATGCTCGCCGAGACCGGCGAGGACGTCGAATCGGCCGTCTCGCAGCTGGGCGACGCTGCGCTCGAGTACAAGCTGGACGGCGCGCGCGTCCAGGTGCACAAGTCCGGCGACGAGGTCCGCGTGTACTCGCGGCACCTGCGCGACGTGACCGCGGCAGTCCCCGAGGTGGTCGAGGCGGCACGCGCGCTGCTGCCGCGCGAGCTGATCCTCGACGGCGAGGTGATCGCCCTCCACGCGAGCGGCCGCCCGCTCCCCTTCCAGGTGACGATGCAGCGGTTCGGGCGGAGGCTGGACGTGGATCGCCTGCGGCGCGAGCGGCCCCTGGCGCCGTTCTTCTTCGACCTGCTGGCGATCGACGGGTCGGCGACGATCGACGAGCCGCAGGCCGGGCGGTTCGAGACGCTCGTCCGAGTGACCCCGCCGGCGCTCGTCGTGCCGAGTCTCCCGACGGCCGATCCCGCGCGGGCGGCCGCCTTCCTCGAATCGGCCCTCGACGCGGGACACGAGGGGGTGATGGCGAAGTCGCGCGAGGCGCCGTACGCGGCCGGCCGCCGCGGCGGCGCGTGGCTGAAGGTGAAGACGGCGCACGCGCTCGACCTCGTGGTGCTGGCGGCCGAGTGGGGCAGCGGCCGCCGGCGCGGCTGGCTGAGCAACCTGCACCTCGGGGCGCGCGACACGGAGCGCGGCGGCTTCGTGATGCTCGGCAAGACGTTCAAGGGGCTCACCGACGAGGTGCTTGCCTGGCAGACGCGCGAGCTGCTCGCGCGCGAGATCGGGCGCGACCAGTACACCGTCCACGTCCGGCCCGAGCTGGTGGTGGAGATTGCGTTCAACGACGTGCAGGTGAGCCCGCAGTATCCCGGCCGGCTGGCGCTGCGGTTCGCGCGAGTGAAGCGGTACCGGCCCGACAAGCTGGCCGCCGAGGCCGACGCCTTCGCCGCGGTCCAGGCGATCTACCGCCGCGCCACGGGAACCGAGCCGCCGGCGCGCTGAGACGGCGCTCCAGCGGCCTGGCGAGCTGCCGTCGCCATTGGCTCTGCGACCCCGGTTCCGCAGTGCGCCCGCAACCGGGCTTCGTGTTCGGGGCCTGTCGGGGCCGCGACACCCGCCTGCGGCTGCGGGCGGGCGCTGTCAACGCCGGCCGAGAATCTGACAGAATCCGCGGTCGAAAGGCCGACAGTTCGACGAGGGGCTGAGCCTCAGGTCGTCGCGACCTCGTTGCGAGGCGGGCACGGAGGCCCGCCCCCACCGTGACACGCGACGCGACTCGGGATCGTGCACGAGCCGCCTGGGGGTGACGGCGAGCGGGGCGCCCCCCCGCGCGGGCCGAGCGTCCCCCGTACACGTGCTGTTCGCGAGGCCCGACGGGAGGGGCTGCGAGCCGGCAGGACCCGCAGGCGTCGTCGCCGCAGGCGACGCCCGAGTCGCGTCGCCGGGGCCCGCGGCCGGGCACGGAAACCCGCCGCCACTGTGACACGCTCCCCCGCGCCTCGCGACCGACAGGCCCCGGTCGTGAAGCCTGGTTGCGGGCGCTCCGCGCAGGCCCAACGGCCGCGGTGGCGGAGCGCTGACGCCGCAGTGCCGAGGTGGTCGTCGAGTGCCCGCGCCGGCCCGCTCGGGCCCGGATAGCGCCCGCTGGCCGGAGAATCGCTGATCCCGCCGCGGCCCGCCCCGTAACCTGTCCTCCAGGGTCACACACAGAAGGAAAGGGAGAAGCCCCATGGCTCATGCCCCCATCAAATACGTCGAGCGAGGCCTCGGCATCGTCGCGAACGGGCTGTGGCACGGCTACGCGCTCGCCAGCCGGCTGATGCAGAAGGAGTCGTTCACGCCGAGGTGGTCCGACAAGCCGCTGCAGAAGTCGTGGGAGAAGACCAAGCCCGGCCTCGGCGTCCCGCGCGAGACCGACTCGCTCTGCCCGGTCTGCGTGCGCGAGGCGAGGCGCGAGATCCTCGACGGCGTCAAGGACGTCTCGGTGCTGCTGAGTGAGAAGGTCGGCGAGATCAAGGCGCAGATCGTCGAGCGCGACGGGACGATCGTATGGTCAAGGACTGCCCCGAGCACGGGCACTTCGAGGACGTCATGTCGATCGACCCGGAGATGTTCCGCCACCTCGAGCGGGTGTTCCCGGGGCGCGACGTCACGGCGCACAACGACGAGAAGCTCCACGACCACGGGAGCAGCACGATCAAGTACGGCCGGGGCTCGGTGCTGACCATCGACCTGACCAACCGCTGCAACATGATGTGCGACCCGTGCTTCATGGACGCGAACCAGGTCGGGTTCGTGCACGAGCTGGGCTGGGACGACATCAAGACGGCGCTCGACAACGCGATCTCGATCAAGCCGCGCCGGCAGATGTCGGTGCAGTTCTCGGGCGGCGAGCCGACGCTCTCGCCTCACTTCCTCGAGGCGATCCGCTACGCGGTGAAGCTCGGGTACCGCAGCGTCCAGGCCGCGACCAACGGCATCGAGTTCGCGAAGAGCCCCGAGTTCTGCCGGCAGGCGGCCGACCCGGTCCGTGCACCTGGTCCGCCCAGTCCGAGAAGGTGCCCATGAAGGAGATGGGGAACCAGGAAGCGGCGGTCCGACCGCTTCCTGTTCCTGTTCATCGCCGGGATGTGGTTCCAGGACCTGTTCAACTACGACTTCCGGCGCACGGAGATGTGCATCATCCCGTACGCCACGCAGATGGGGGAGATCTCCTTCTGCGCCTACAACACGGGGATCGGGTGGCGGCAGATCGTCGAGAAGATGCACATGACGGCCACGCTCACCAAGTGGTACGAGGAGCACGGCCGCCACGAGATCTTCGCCGGCAACAGGCAGGTGCCGCTCGCCTCGACGGCGCATTCGCTGGTGCTCGATCCCGAGGCCGTGGCCGCCGGCGCGCAGCACGACCTCGAGGACCGGGGCATCGCGCGGAACGCCCGCGAGGAGCAGTTGATGGCGCGCAAGCGGAAGGGGGAGGCCCCGGACGAGCGCGGCCACCACGAAGAGATGGCGCGGCTATACCGCCAGCACGTGCTCAAGGAGGACCCGAACCTGGTATCGGTGGACGCGCTGAGAGCGTCGCTGCGCAGATCGGCGTAGGCGGAGATCGGCGTAGGCGGAGATCGGCGCAAGCGGCGGCGAGGCCGTCAGCTGCCAGCAGCTTTCGGCGCGATGTAGGTCTTCCGCGCGCGGGATTCGAAGCCGCGCGGGACCAGCTTGACCTCGATCTTGTGCCGCTTGCCGTCGCGGTCGGGCGGGGCGAAGCCGAGCAGGTACTGCGCGTGCAGCTCGTCGGCCACCCGTTCGAAGGTGGCCGGCAGGTCGTCCGACGGCCGCAGCTCGAAGTAGCCGCCCCCGGTTTCGAGCGCGAGCTTGCCGAGGCCGGGGTCGGGGAAGTCGTCCGCCAGCCCGGCGGCGCCGCCGCGGTTCCCGATCCCGCCAAAACCGCCGAAGCCGCCCGGCATCCGGCCGCCCGACCGCGACCTGAGCCCGACGGAGTAGATCATCACCTCGTCGCGCTGCGCCCGCTCCATCACGTCGATGAGCGTCAGGTAGCGGCCGCCGAACTTCGGCGGCCCCGAGTCCTTGCCGTCACTCAGCACCAGGATCACCCGGCGCCCCTCGCCGGCGTCCTCGAACGCGCCGAGCGCCGAGTCGAGCGCCGTCCAGAGCGGCGTCGGGGCGCTGCGCGGAGCCCGGGCCGGCAGCTCGCCGACCAGCACCTCGCGGTCGCCGGAGAACGTGGGGCTGATCTTGATCTCCTCGCCGAACCACCCCACCTTGGCCTGGTCCTCGGGGCGCAGCCTGGCGAAGAGCTGCGAGCACGCGGCGCGCAGCAGCGGCAGGTTCCCGTACATGCTGCCGCTGATGTCCAGCATCACGATGAGCCGGACCGGCCGGGGCGAGTTGTCGAACACGGCGGTCGGCTGCTGACGCCCGTTGTCGAGCAGCACGAAGTCGTCGCGCGTGAGCGACGTCACCAGGCGGCTGTCCTTGTCGGTGACCGTGACGTAGACCGGCACCGTCTCGGTTGCCCCGCGGAAGACGGGTGGCTGCTGCTGGCCGGAGAGCACGGTCCCGGCCAGCCACGCCGCGACGAGCGACACTGCGAACCGTCCCATCGCACCCTGCCTGTCTTTCGATCGGGACGAATTTCATTTTCTGCCACCCAAGAACCTGAGGTGGCAGAAAATGAAATTCGTCCCGATCGATTATTCACGCAAACTTCTGCTGCATGCGCTTCAGCAGCCGCAGCGACGCCGCAATCCCCTCGCGCTCGGGCAGCTTCTCGCCCTCGTACTCGATCCCGATCCACGAATGGTAGCCGGCGCCGAGGACGATCTCGATCAGCCGCGCGTAGTCCTTGGTGGTCTCGTTGCCCTGCGCGTCGAAGTCGTGCGTCTTGGCGCTGACGCCCTTCGCGTACTGCATCGATCTCGGCCACGCCCTTGTAGCGGTCGTACTCGTAAAAGTTGCCGAAATCGGGCAGCGTCCCGCAGCGCGGGTGGTTGACCCGCTTCATCACCCCGACCAGCCAGTCACCGTGCGAGGACAGGCCGCCGTGGTTCTCGACGATCACGTTGATCCGGTGCGGCTCGGCGAACTCGCACACCTGGCGCAGCCCGTCGGCCGCCAGCTTCATCTGCTCGTCGGGCGTGCCCTTCGAGGCGGCGTTCACCCGGATGCTCGCGCACCCCAGCGCCTTGGCCGCGGTCACCCACTTGAAGTGGTTCTCGGCCGCCTTCTTCCGGGCGGCGGCGTCCGGGTCGCCCAGCTGCCCCTCGCCGTCCACCATGATCAGGTGCTGGTGGACGTTGTGGTCCTTGGCGCGCGTGTTCAGCTCGGCCAGGTACGCGGCGTCCTCGGCCTTGTCCTTGAAGAACTGGTTCACGTACTCGATCGCGTCGATGTCGAAAACGGTCCGCGTCACCTTGGCGAAGTCGAGGTTGTCCAGCACCTTCTTCTCGAGTTCCCGGTGCAGTGACCACTCGGCCAGCGAGATCGTGAACGGCGGCTTCTTGCCGGCCTGCGCGAAGAGCCCAGACGGGCGGACGGCAGCCAGCGAGGCGGCGGCAGCGGCCCCGGTGATGAACGAACGGCGCGACAGGTGTGTGCTCATGTGTGAAGGCTACCTCATCTCGACCCCGCGCTCACGCGACTTCCGGGGCGCGCTCGGAGCGGGACGCGCGAGCGCGTCGTTGATCCCCCGCAACCTCAGCCACCACTGGTTCTTCGGCCGGCGGTTCGGCTCGTCGATCATCCGCGGCAGGTCCTCGAGCGGGTGGAACTCGAGCTTGCCGGCGACCGTGCCGATGAAGGCCGCCACCGGCCGCGACCCGGCCGCCTGCTCGATCAGGAAGCTCACGCACTGCCGCGCGAGCGTCGTTGCCTGGATACGGTCGAACGGGGACGGATCGCCGCCCTGCTGCAGGTGCCCCAGGATGCTCTGGCGGACGGCGAACACGCCACCGCTCTCCTCGTCGAACAGGGCCGAGATGAAGGCGGTGTCGTAGGTCGGGTTCGCCTCCTCGTTGCGGATGACGAGACCGACCCGCTTGCCCTCCTGGAAGCCGCGGACGAGCGCGTCCAGGTCCTCCTTCATCGCCTTCAGCGTGATCCCCTCCTCGGGCAGGTAGACCCGCTCGGCCCCGGTCGCCAGGCCGCTCATCACCGCCAGGTAGCCGCAGCGGCGCCCCATCACCTCGACCACGTAGCAGCGGCGCTCGGCGACCGCCGACTGCTTGATCTTGTCCACGACCGTCACGATGCTGTTGAGCGCGGTGTCGGCCCCGATGCTCAACTCGGTGCCGGGCAGGTTGTTGTCGATCGTCGCCGGCAGGCACACCATCGGGATCTCGAACGCCGGGTAGTTCCGGCGCTCCTCGAGCAGGCGGTACGCCCCCTGGTACGCCTCCCAGCCCCCGACGATCAGCAGCCCCTCGATCCGCCGCTTCTCGATCGTCCGGGCGATCGCATAGAAGTCGGGCCCCTCCGGGATGGCGCGGTTGGTCCCCAGCTCCGCGCCGCCGAGCGACGCCCACCCGTGCACGCTCATCCAGTCCATCGTCTGGACGTCGTCGTCCACGAGGCCGCGGAAACCGCTCTTGACGCCGAGCACGACATGGCCCTGGTCGAGCGCGACGCGGACGGCGGCCCGCACGGCCGCGTTCATGCCGGGGGCCGGGGCGCCGGCGTGCAGGATGGCCAGCCTGACCCGCCGCTGCCCCGGCTGCGGCGGATGCGGCAGCGCCCGCAGCAGCGTCTGCACGGTCCCGAGGGCGGTGTTGAAGCTGCTGCCGCGCTTCTCCAGCGCGTTGGCGTAGTCGCGCCCCTCGAGCAGGCGGTTGACCTCGCGCGACTGCGCCACCGACTCCGTCAGGGGAATGCGCTCGACGCGGTTGCCGCGCATCCCGATGACCTGCGACTCCTGGTCCGCGTGGCCTCCGAGCAGCGTCTCGACGGCCGCGTGCCCCATGATGGTGCCGAGGTTCCGGTCGTACGCGCTGGGCGCGCCGCCGCGCTGCACGTGCCCGAGCACGGTGACGCGGACCGAGCCGCCCAGCCCCTTCTCGAGCCCGTCCCGCAGCCGCTCGCTCGTGATCGGCCGCCCGTCGCGGTCGGTCGCCCCCTCGGCCACGACCACGATCGCGTCGCGGCGGCCGGCGTCGCGCCCCGCCTTGAGCGACACCAGCATCTCGTCTTCCCAGTTGTCGGACTTCGGCGGGTTCTCGGGGATGAACACCCAGTCCGAGCCGGTGGCGATCGCGCTCATCAGGGCCAGGTAGCCGCAGTGCCGCCCCATCACCTCGACCACGAAGGTCCGCCGGTGGCTCGAGGCCGTGCTGCTGATGGCGTCGATCGCCTCGGTGATCCGGTGGAGGGCGGTGTCGGCGCCGATCGTCATGTCGGTGCCGGCCGCATCGTTGTCGATCGACCCGAACAGGCCGACGACGATCAGGAGGGGGTGGAGCGCGGCCACGTCGGGAGCGACCTGCCCGGAGGCGACCAGTTCCTCCACCAGCCCCGACCACTCCGAGCGGAGCAGGTTCGCACCGTGCAGGCTGCCGTCGCCGCCGATGACGATGAGGCTGTCGATCCCGGCCGCCAGGACGTTCCGGGCCGCCGCCAGGCGCCCCTCGCGGGTCCTGAACTCCTCGGAGCGGGCCGTGCCGATCGTCGTGCCGCCGCGGTGGAGGATGCCGCCGACCGAGCTCCAGGTGAGCGGCTGGATGCGGCTGCCGCCCTCGATCAGCCCCGCGTACCCCTCGGAAATGCCGTACACCTCGACACCGCGGTCGAGGGCCGTGCGCACGACGGCCCGGACGGCCGCGTTCATCCCCGAGGCGTCGCCCCCGCTCGTCAGCAAGCCGACTCGTTTGATGGTCACGGGGAAATGTTACCTCACGGCTCCCTGGCCCGCCACGCGCGTCCGGACGGCGTAGAGCGAACTGCGGGCGGCGATGAACAGCGTCTTCCCGTCGGGACCCCCGAACACCAGTTGCGTCGGCCGCTCGGGGATCTCGATCGTCTCGACCAGCTTTCCCGCCGGGTCGTAGACCAGGACGTGGCCGGCGGCCAGGTACACGCGCCCCTGGCTGTCCACCGCGACCCCCTCTCCCCCCTGGTTGGCGAAGACCTCGAGACCGTCGAGGTTGCCGTCGGGGCCGAGCGTGCCACGCCAGGTCGTCACCTCGGACTCGCTCGTCACGTAGAAAGGCTGCCCGGGGTTGCCGCTGGCGAGGCCGAAGGACCGCAGCAGATCGGCGCTCTTCACGCCCCAGCTCTGCGCGCCGGTCGTGAAGTCGCGCCCGGCCGGGATGCAGGTCGTCCCGTCGGGGGACAGGTAATGGAAGGGCCGCCGCGCCGCCTGGCCCGTCGCCGGATCGCGCGCCACGCGCCAGTCGCCGACGGGTCGGACCATCGTCAGCCCCGGGCGCGGCGCGGCGTCGACCGGCTGGAGCACCGACACCTGGTCCATCGGCGTGCCGGGCTTGAACGCGTAGACGGTGCCGGTGCCGCCGTAGGAGACCACCATCAGGTTGCCCGCGCGATCGGCGGCGAGGTTCACGGGCTCGAGCGGGGTGTCGCGCTCGACCGACAGGCGCGACGCGGCGGCATCCCACCGGTAGATGCGCTGGCGCTGGGCATCCACGAAGTAGAAGTCGCCCGAGGGGACCGCGACGCCGCCCGAGATGTTGAAGAAGCCGCCGGCGAGCTTGCGCACCGTCGTCCCCGGCTCGAGCACGGCTGGAAATGGCAGGGCTCGAGGCGGGCGGTCGCCCCGTGACGTCGAGCCACGCGAACTCGCGCTGTCTCACCTCGGCGCCGTGCGTGTGGTCGTACACCGCCGCGTCGAACGACACCTTGCTGTTGCTGTAGCAATGGAAGTTGCGGAACCGGATGTTCGTCGAGTTCGTGATCTTCACGGCCCAGGGGAACGGCTGGAACGAGCTGATGACCCGGTAGAGGTGGAAGTTGGCGAACGTGATGTTCTCGGAGCTGTCGATTTCGAGGGGCAGGGCGAAGCCGCTCTCGCCCCGCTCTTCCTCGGTCTGCATCGCGTAGATGCGCCAGTTCGCCGCGCGGCGAACCTGGATCTCGTACCGGACATGGTGCTCGCTCGACATCTGGTAGACGCGGCCCTCGGTCGTCGTGTCCGAGATCAGCATCCCCGCCATCGCGAACGTGCTGGGCGTCCAGATGTCGAAGAAGGTCCCGCCGCCGCCGTCGGTCACCCACAGGCTCGGGTACTGGCTGTCCCACCGGCGGCTCGCGTCGGGGTCGGCGGTCCGGTTGTT
Organism: uncultured Acidobacteriota bacterium; assembly: GCA_963813585.1. Classification (GTDB taxonomy): domain Bacteria; phylum Acidobacteriota; class Vicinamibacteria; order Vicinamibacterales; family Fen-181; genus JARKSS01. The sequence continues at coordinate 1,813,853 of CAWEZL010000001.1, read as the reverse complement.
GTTGTAGGGGTTCGCCCGCGTGCCGTCCAGGTTGTTGGTGCCGTGGCCGCCCAGCAGGCGCACGTCGTTCATCATCGAGCGCGCGCCGGCCATCCACTTCACGCCCACGGCCCTCGGGTTGATCCCGTTGGTGTAGACGCCGACACCGATCATCACGTTGGTCCCCCCCTTCGGCGCCTCGATCATCGGCCCTGGGCGGGCCCACGCCCTGGAAGGCCTCGGTTCGGTCGAGGAGCACGAGCGCGGTGACGAGAGGGTGCAGGCCGACGAGCACGGTGTCCGGCCGAAGGGCCAGCGTGTCGGAGATGACGTAGTAGCCCATCGGGAGGTAGATCGCCCGGTGCGCCGCGATCGCCCGGCGGAAGACCTCGGTGTCGTCGGTCACGCCGTCGCCCTTCGCGCCGAGCGAACGGACGTTCACCCAGGTGTCGGCCGGCGGGAGCGCAACGAGATCGGAGGGCGCCGGCTCGGGCATCGCCTGCAGGCTGGTCGTCTCGAAGACGTCCGTGACGGCGGGCACCGCGGCCATGTCGGCGTAGTGCAGCCCGTGAGAGAAGACCTTCACCTCGTAGATCTCCCCCGGCGCGGGGAACGTCTTCCCGCTCGTGCGCAGGCGCGCGAAGGCCGGAACCCGGCGGCACACCACGTTCTCGAGGTTGATCTGCGTCCGCGGGTTGTCCTCGAGGCCGACCAGGATGGCGGGGCCGGAGACGTCCTCCATCCGGCCGTCCTTGATCCACAACTCGTCGTGCGAGTCCTCGTCGATGGAGACGGCCGCCGGCACGTTCCGGAAGTGCGGCCGGACGAGCGTCAGGCCCGCCGCCCGCTCGCGGATCGCCGCCTCGCGCTGTCCTTCGAAGTACACGTCCACGGCGGTGAACTGCCAGCCGGGCGACGGCGTGCGCGTCCAGAGGCCGTAGGTGCCGCCGAGGAAACGCACGTCCTCCATCACGTTGCCGGTGTCGTGCACCCCGGCGATCCCCGGCCCGATCCGGATGTCCATGTGCGCGAGGAAGCAGTGCTGGGCGTAGGTGCCGCGCACGGCCACCGCGCCGTGGTTCCCGTCGCCGATCTCGAAATCGATGTTGCTGATGGCCGAGTAGAAGGTCCCGGGCGTGGCGTCCGGGGGCCGGCCGGCCGGGACGGCCGCCGCCGCCGGGGGTGCGCCGGGGCGTCCGAAGCCGGGCCGCGACCCGGCGAAGAACACCATCTGCCGCTCGGCGTCCCGGTCCTGGTAGCCGGGAGTGTTCGGCCCGATCACGATGACCGGGCGCTTCGCGCCGTACCCGATCAGCCGGATTGACGGCCAGACGTTGATCGTCGCCGTGATCCGGTAGCGACCCTCCGGCACGAGGACGATCCCCTGCCCCACGGTCTCGTGCACCCGGTCGATGGCCCGCTGGATGGCGTCCGTGTCGTCGGCCACCCCGTCGCCCCTCGCGCCGAACGCCTCGAGGTGCACCGCCTTCGGATCGACCAGGCGGACCGTGTAGTACGACGTCCCGGCGGCGGCCGGCACGGCCACGGCCAGGACTGCGGCAAGCACCCTCAGCACCCTCAGCACGTTCAGCACGACCACCTCCAGCATCCCCGGCACCCGCCTTCGCCGCGCGTTCCGCGCGCGCTGCGGCGTGGCAGGCCCTTCGGCGCGACACGGATCGTCGTCCGCCCTTGACGCGCCACTATAGCTCCGACATGATCGCGCCGGCCAGAGGGAGGGCCATCACGTGCGACAGACCCGTTTCCTGGTAGCGACGGCGATGGCACTCGTCCTCGGCGCGTCGGTCGTGGCCTCGGCGCAGACGCCGGTGAACACGGCCGCGGGGGCCGTGCGGGGCTCGGCGATCGGCGCGACCGGCATCCGTGTCTTCAAGGGCATCCCGTACGCGGCCCCGCCGACCGGCGACCGCCGCTGGCAGGCGCCGCAGCCCGCCGCCCCGTGGCAGGGCGTCCGCGACGCCACCGCCTTCGGTCCGGCTTGCGTGCAGGGCAAGGTCTTCAGCGACATCTCCTTCGACAAGCTGGATGAAGACTGTCTCAGCCTGAACATCTGGACGCCCGCGAAGGAGCGCGACCACCTGCCCGTCATGGTCTGGATCCACGGCGGCGGCTTTTTCGCCGGCGGCGGCTCCGAGCCGCGGCACGACGGCGAGGCCTTCGCCCGCAAGGGCATCGTCCTGGTCACCATCAACTACCGCCTGGGCGTCTTCGGCTTCCTCGCGCACCCCGAGCTGACGCGCGAGTCGGGGCGCAACGCCTCCGGCAACTACGGCCTGCTCGACCAGGTGGCGGCCCTCCGCTGGGTGCGCGACAACATCGCGGCCTTCGGCGGCGATCCCGGCAACGTGACGATCTTCGGCGAGTCGGCCGGCTCGTTCGCCGTCAGCGCGCTCGTCGCCTCGCCGCTCGCCAAGGGGCTGTTCCACAAGGCCATCGGCGAGAGCGGCGCCTTCTTCAGCGCCGGCACCCTGCCGGTGCGGCCGCTGGCCGCAGCCGAGGAGCAAGGCGTGAAGTTCGCCTCGGCGCTCGGCGCCGACTCGCTTGCCGCCCTGCGCGCGAAACCGGCCGCCGAGGTGCTGGCTGCGGCCTCCAAGCAGATGCAGCCCGGCTTCTCGGTGATTCTCGACGGCTACTTCATGCCCGAACCGGTCGCCGCGATCTACGCCGCCGGCAGGCAGAACCGGGTGCCGCTGCTCGCCGGCTGGAACGCCGACGAGATCCGCCAGGCGGTGACGCTGCGCCCGGAGAAGCCGACCGTCCAGGGCTTCACCGCGGACGTGCGCAAGCGGTTCGGAGCGTCGGCCGACGCGATCCTCAAGGCGTACCCGGCCGCCGACGACGCCGAGGCGCTCGAGTCGGCCGCGGCCCTGGGCAGCGACATGTTCATCGGCTACGCCACCTGGAAGTGGATCGAGACCCACCTCCAGGCCGGCGGGTCGCCCGTCTACCGCTACTCGTTCGACCGCAAGATCCCGGTCGAGCCCGGCGCCACCGCGATGGGGCGCCCGGTCACGACGGCCGACGTCGGGGCGCGGCACGCCGGCGAGATCGAGTACGTCTTCGGCGCGCTGACGCTCTCGCTGCCGAAGGTGCCCTGGGAGGAGGCCGACTCGAAGCTGTCGGCCGCGATGACCTCCTACTGGGCGAACTTCGCCCGCTCGGGCGACCCGAATGGCCCGGGCCTGCCGGCCTGGCCCCGGTACGAGGCCGCCAGCCGGCGCGTGCTGCACCTCGACGTGACGATCACGGACGCCCCCGACACCCTGCGTCCGCGCTACGAGGCGATCGACGCATTCGCGGCTTCGCAGCGGAAGGAGAAGTAGCGCACGCAACTGTCACGCTGCCCTCGAGATCACGTTCAACGCAGAGGCGCAGAGACGCAGAGACGACCGAGAGATCTTGATCTGAAACTGACAAGCGCTCGGATCTGAGCTGAGCTGACAAGCCCTCTGCGTCTCTGTGTCTCTGCGTTGAACGTGGACCCTGAATGCAGTGTGACAGCGTGACTGGCTGTCTGTTGTCTGCTTGCTGAGGAGCGCTCCATGAAACGCAATCGACGTCAGTTCTTCGAGACCGTCGGGGCAGGGGCGGCCGGGCTCACGATCGGCGGGCGGTGGCCCGCGGGCGCGCTGGTCTCTGCGGCGGCGCCGGCGGCCGGCGATGACGGGCCGGTGCTGCTGGTCGGCGACAACATCGCGGTGGCGGAGACGACCGGCGGCAAGGTCCGCGGCTGCGTGCTTCGCGGCATCCACACGTTCCTCGGCATTCCCTACGGCGCCGACACCTCGGGCGCCAACCGCTTCATGCCCCCGCGCAAGCCGACGCCGTGGACCGACGTCTTCCCCGCGCTCTGGTGGGGCAACTCCGCGCCCCAGAACATGGAGAACCGCTACGCCAACAAGTACGCGTCGTTCCGCGATCGCTGGAACTACGACGACGTCAGCGAGGACTGCCTGCGGCTGAACGTCTTCACGCCGGCCCTCGACGGCGCGAAGCGGCCGGTCATGTTCTGGATCCACGGCGGCGGCTTCACGGCCGGCAACGCCATCGAGCAGGATGGCTACCACGGCGAGAACCTGGCGCGCCGCGGCAACGTCGTCTTCGTGTCGCTGAATCACCGCCTCGGCCAGCTGGGGTTCACCAACCTGGCCGGCGTCGGCGGCGAGCCGTTCGCCGCGTCCGGCAACGTCGGCATGCTCGACATCGTCGCGGCCCTCGAGTGGGTGCGCGACAACATCGCCCGGTTCGGCGGCGACCCGGCGAACGTGACGATCATGGGGCAGTCGGGCGGCGGGGCGAAGGTGTGCACGCTGACCGCGATGCCATCCGCGAAGGGGCTGTTCCACAAGGCGGTGGTGCTGAGCGGCGCGTCGACCAAGTCGGGCGACAAGGAGTACGCCGAGAAGCTGGGCGCGTACGTGCTGAAGGAGGCCGGCCTGACGCCGGCCGAGATCGGCAAGCTGCAGGAGATGCCCTGGAAGGAGTACTACGCCCTCGCCGGGCGGGCGCAGCAGAAGCTCGCCGCCGAGACCGGGCCGGGCGGCGGCCTGCGCCGCGGCTTCAGCCCGTCGGTGGACGGGGTGATCCTGCCGCAGCACCCGTACTTCCCCGAGGCCGCGCCGACCGCCGCCCAGGTGCCGATGATCATCTGCTCGACCTTCCACGAGCAGTCGGCGAGCTGGATGGACCCGAAGCTCGAGGACATCACGCTCGAGCAGGTGGTGGAGCGGGTGAAGGAGCGCGCCGGGTTCGGCGCGGGGTTCGGCGACAAGGCCGCCGACGTGGTCGCGGCCTACGCGAAGGCGTTCCCCGGCAGGAAGCCGGTGGAGATCTGGTCGCTCGTCAGCAGCAACCGCCAGTCGGTGGTGTCGCTGGCCGACGCGAAGTCGCGGCAGGCCTCGCCGGTCTTCGTCAGCTGGTTCGGCTGGCAGCCGCCGCTCTTCGACAGCCGCATCCGCGCGTTCCATTGCGTGGATATCTGCTTCTGGTTCTACAACACGGATCTCATGCTGAGCCACACGGGGGGCGGCGCACGGCCGAGGAAGCTGGCGGCGCAGATGTCCGACTACCTCGTGCAGTTCATGAAGACGGGCGACCCGAACGGGGGCGCCCGCGTGCGCTGGCCGAGGTACACGACGGCCAGCGGCGAGACGATGGTCCTCGACGAGGTGTGCGGGGTGAAGAACGATCCGGACCGCGAGGCACGGAAGGCTTTGCCCGCGGTGTGATCCCGGCTATAGTGGGGCATTCGCAACAACGCCCCCATGCCCCCTGAAGACCCCGCGGCGTCGAACGCCGGAAGTGCGGACTTCCGTGCCCTGGTCGAGTCGGCGCCCGACGCGATCGTCGCCGTGGACCGCCGCGGCCGCATCGTCCTGGCCAACGCCCAGGCCGAGGCGGTTTTCGGCTACGCGCGCGAGGAACTGCTCGGACAGCCGGTCGAGCTGCTCCTGCCCGGGTCGCGGCGCGAGTCGCACGTCTCGGCGCGGCAGCGCTACCAGGAAAGCCCCCGCCGCCGGCCCATGGGCCTTGGCCTCGACCTCCAGGGCCGGCGGAAGGACGGCACCGTCTTCCCCACCGAGATCAGCCTCAGCCCCCTCGAGTCGCCGGGCGGCCCGATCGTCATCGCCTTCATCCGCGACATCACCGAGCGCAAGCGGATCGACGACGAGCGGGCGAAGTGGATGCGCGAGGAAGCGGCCAGCCGCGCGAAGGACGACTTCGTCGCCGTCCTGTCGCACGAGCTGCGGACACCGCTCAACGCCGTCCTGGGCTGGGCGCAGATGCTGAAAGCCAACCCGGCCGACCCGGCGATCGCGGCGAGGGCGGTGGAGACGATCGAGCGCAGCGCCCGCGCCCAGTTGCAGCTGGTGGACGACCTGCTCGACGTGTCGCGCATCGTCGCCGGCAAGCTGCGCCTCGACATCACGGCGATCGAGCTGCCTCCCGTTCTTCGTGCCGCGGCCGAGACGGTGCGGCCGGCCGCCGACGTCAAGTCCGTTCGCCTCGAGACGGCGATCCCGGACGCCCTCCCCCGCGTGGATGGAGACGCGGCACGGCTGCAGCAGGTGGCGTGGAACCTCCTGGCGAACGCCGTCAAGTTCACGCCCGGCGGCGGCTCGGTCCGCCTGGCTGCCGAGCCGAGGGGAGCGGAGATCGCGGTGACGGTGAGCGACACCGGCTCGGGGATTGACGCGGCGGTGCTCCCGCACATCTTCGAGCGGTTCCGGCAGGGCGAGGAAGGCGGGTCGGCCCAGCCCGGCCTGGGCCTCGGCCTCGCCATCGTTCACGACATCGTGGCGCTGCACGGTGGGCGGGTCGAGGCGCGCAGTGAGGGCCACGGGCGCGGCGCGACCTTCACCGTCACGCTCCCGGTGCTGTAAATCGATCGGGACGAATTTCGGTTTCTGCCACCCCGAGCACACCGGTGGCAGAAACTGAAATTCGTCCCGATCGGTTTACTCTGGTGGCATGTTCAGGAGCAACGCCGTCCGGAGCCTCGTCGAGCTGCACGAGGTCGAGTTGGACCGCTTCTACCAGGCCTGGCGCTCGTTCCGCGCCTCCGGCCTGCCGCTGCCGCCGACCTCCGATCCGAACTACGCGTCGCCGGACCATCTCGGCGGCCACGTCCTCAGGGCCGCGCGCAACTACCTCACCTGGATCGGCGACGCCGTGGAGCGCCCGGTGACCGACGTCGATCTCGACGCCGACACGGTGAGCGTCGCGGGCAAGGGGAGGCCCTTCCTCGACGAAGTGCTGGCCGCGTGGCGCCGGCACCTCGCGTCGCTCGAGGACGCGGACCTCGAGGGGGTGACGCGCAAGTCGCGCTGGGGCGTGGACCACAACGTCGAGCAGATGCTCGAGCACGCGGTGGTCCACCCGATGCGCCACCGTCTCCAGCTGGAACGGCTGCTTCGCGGGTAGGGACGGCTGCGGGCTTCGCGTCGTGGCGCAGGCCTTCAGGCCTGCCCTCTCACCGACAGCACGTGCAGCGTAAAGGCTGCGGGGTCCCACTCGAGAATCGAGCGACCCGACCGGCTCGACGCCCAGGTACGCGGCCGGCTGCGTCGAGGCCATCGCGAGCGCCTCGTCGAGCGCGACGCCGGCGAAGCGCACGGTGTTGCCGACCGCGCGGTCGAGCGAGAGCGCCGACCCGGCCAGGTTCGGCTGACCCGGCACCGCCGCCCGCCCGTTCTCGTCGAGCCGCACCCGCAGCGCGCCCAGCTGGTACTCGCCCGGCGGCTGGCCGGCCGCCGCGATCGCATCGGTCACGAGCACGACCCGATGCGGCGTCTTCGCGCGGACCATCGTCTTGACCGTCGCGGGCGGCAGGTGGTGGCCGTCCACGATCAGCGAGGCCGTCAGCTCGTCGGCCGCGAGCTGTTCCCAGAGGAAGTTCGGGTGCCGGGGCAGCATGTTCGCGCACCCGTTGCCGAGGTGCGTCGAGAGGGTGGCGCCAGCGCGCACCGCGTCGCGGATCTGCTCGGGGGTGGCCGCCGTGTGACCGATCCCCACGCGAATCCCGGCGGCGCGCAGGTGCTCGATGAGCGGCAGGGCACCGGGCACCTCGGGCGCGACCGTGACCAGGCGGATGCGCCCGTCGGCGGCGTCCTGGCGCCGCTTGAAGTCGTCGATCGAGGCGGGGGCGACGTCCTCGCGCCGATGTGCCCCGCGCGCGCCGTCCTCCGGGCGAGATGTACGGCCCCTCGAGGTGAATGCCGGCGATCGCCGGGTCGCCCGCCGTCGAGCAGCGTCCGCGCGCAGCGTTCGAACGTCGCGAGCGACGAGGAGATGATTGTCGGCAGGAACCGGGTGACCCCGTGCGACCGCATCACCGCGGCCGCGTGGCGCACCTGGTCGGGGGTGGTCGCCGGGTCGTTGAAGTCCACGCCCGCGAAGCCGTTGACCTGCAGGTCGAGGAAGCCGGCGTGCGTGAGGCGGCGGACGGCGCCCGTCCCCTGGCGCGCTCCGTCGCGTGCGTCGGCGCGCGCGGGCGCCGCCGTCAGCGAGCAGGCGGCCGCGCCGGTGATCGCAAGGAACTGGCGACGCGGCACGCGACACGGCCTCATGGCAGTCATCCTCCGAACCCTCAGCACCAGCACCCTCAGCACCTTCAGCACCGGCACCTTCGCACCTCCGGCACCTCCGGGCACGACATGGATCTAGATCCTGTTCAGCATCGTCCCTGTGTCCTTCGTGTTCCTGACCAGCGCGAACACGATGACCGCGGCGAGGAGCGGGACGAGGCTCGCGCCGATCAGGATCGGCGCGAACGAGTAGTGGTCGGCCACCACGCCGGTCAGGTAGGTCGCCGCGATCGTCCCGATGCCGGCGCCCGTGCCGCTCATCCCGCTCACCGACGCCACCGAGTGCGTCGGGTAGAGGTCGGCGGGGAGGTTCAGCAGCATCGTGGACAGGGCGGCGTAGCAGAGCGTCGAGACGGCGAAGCACGCGGTGAGCCACCACAGGTTGGACAGCACCACGGCGGCCGCGATGAGCGTCATCCCCAGCGCGCAGACGCCGATGATCGTCTTGCGGGCCGCGCCGACCGACCATCCGCGCGTGATGAGCGCGCTCGACGCGCCGCCGCCGAGGAAGTTGCCCGCGTCGGCCGCCAGGAACGGAACCCAGAAGGCGAACAGGCTGTCCTCCAGGCGGAACCCGCGCGACACGAGGTAGATCGCGAACCAGTCGGTGATGAAGAACCACACCGGGTCGGTCAGCGTCTTGGCGGCGATGATGCCCCAGGTCTGGGGCAGGCGCAGCAGCGTGCCGGCCGGGAGGCGCTCGCCGGCCGAGGCCGCGCCCGGACGGGCCTGCCGCTCGGCCCGGTCCTCCAGGATGAGGGCGCGCTCCTCGGCCGACAGCCGCGGGTGCGTCTCGGGCGGGTGGTAGAACCAGCGGAAGAGCAGCAGCCAGCAGAACCCCAGCGAGCCGGTGATGATGAACGCGGGCCGCCAGCTGCCGAAGGTGTGGTAGATCCACAGGACGATCAGCGGCGCCAGCGCGCCCCCGATCGACGAGCCGCTGTCGAAGAGCGCCACGGCCCAGCCGCTCTCGCGCCGCGGGAACCACTCCGACACCCCCTTGGTCGCCCCCGGCCAGTTGGCCGACTCCCCCGCCCCCAGCAGGAAGCGGAAGAAGCAGAACGAGCGCAGGCCCGACGCGAGCGACGTCAGCATCGCGGCCAGCGAGTAGAAGGTGACGCCGAGGCTGAGGCCCGTGCGGGTCCCCACGCGGTCGAGCAATTGCCCGGAGCCCGTCTGGCCGAACGCGTACGCCACGCGGAACGAGATGACAATGAGGGCGAAGTCGGAGTTGCTCCACGTGAACTCGGTCTTCAGGTACGGCGCGAGCACGCTGAGCGTCTGGCGGTCGATGTAGTTGATGACGGTCGAGAGGAAGAACAGCCCTCCGATGTACCAACGCAGGTGGCGAATCGGCCTCCTGGGGCGGGCGGGCACTCGAGGGTCGGGGCGGGCGGACGATGGCATCGTGCCCGAGACGGTAACAGGGAGGACACGAAACCGCAACCGTGCCCGTAGCCGCGGCACTTCGCTTGCACGGGTCGTCGCCGCGCCGGTGGCCTCCATGCCAGCCCAGCCGCACGTTCCAGCACGGCCTTGTCGTTCGTCTTCCGCGGCGAGGCAGGAGCAGACTCCGGGAAACCCTCTCCAGGAGAAACGTGGAGGCGCACCATGACCGTACGCAGAGCTGTCCTCGGGTTGTTGCTGCTGGCCGCCGGCTTCACGCCCGCGCAGGCCGGCGACGGCGTCGAACCGGGCGCGGGCGCTTGGCGCACGTGGGTGATTTCGTCGGGTGCCGACTACCGGGTGCCGCCGCCGCCGGGGGCGGCGGCAACCAGGGCGGAGTTGAAGGATCTAGCGGGCCTGGTGGCGCAGGTCGACGCGAGCGATCGGGAACGGATCGCCTACTGGGATGCCGGATCGCCCGGCTACCGGTGGCTGGACCTCATCGGCGCGCGGATTCTGGGCGCCACGCCCACGACGTCGGCGCCGCATCGCGTGTACACGTACGTTGCGCTCGCCGTGTACGACGCGACGATCGCCGCGTGGGAGTCGAAGTACTTCCACGCGCGGCCCCGGCCCAGCCAGCTGGACCACAATCTGGCCACGGCCTTGCCAGAGCCGGACAGCCCCTCCTACCCGTCCGCGCACGCCGCGGCGGCGTTCGCAGCCGCCGAGGTGCTGGCCGCGATGTTGCCGGCCGAAGCCAGTTCCTTCCGCGCCATGGCCGAGGAGGCTGGCTGGTCGCGCGTGCTCGCCGGCCTTCAGTACCCGAGCGACCACGAGGCGGGAAAGGCCCTGGGGCAGCGCGTCGCCGAGGCGGTGATGGCGAAGGCCCGGGCCGACGGCTCCGACGTGCCCTGGACCGGCACGGTGCCGACCGGCCCCTGCACGTGGATCGGGACGAACCCGGGCAACGTCGCCGCGGCCGGATGGACTCCCCTTCTCTTGACGGCTCCCGATCAGTTCAGGCCGCCGCCCCCGCCGGCGTGCGACTCGGCCCAGGTGCTGGCCGAGGCGGCCGCGGTCCGCAACTTCCCGCGCACCTTCGTCACCAACTACAAGGCGTTCTACTGGCAGAGCCCCGAAGGCCTCCAGGTCTGGCCGTACCGCTACGTGGACAAGTGGATCGCCGAGGACCGGCTCGACCGCAACCCGCCGCGGGCCGCTCGCGTGTACGCGCTCACCGCCGCCGTGTTGTTCGACAGCTTCATCGCGAGCCAGGATGCGAAGTTCGCGTACTGGTACCTGCGGCCTCACCAGCTGGATCCGGGGATCGTGCCGCTCTTCCCGGTGCCCAACTTCCCGAGCTACCCGTCGAATCACTCGTCCTTCTCGGCCGCGCGGTCCGAGGTGCTCGCGTACCTGTTCCCCACGCGCGCCGACTTCGTCCGCGCCCTCGGAAAGGAGGCGGGCGACTCGAGGATCTGGGCCGGCATCCACTACCAGATGGACAACGTGGCTGGCGTCAACCTCGGAAGGGCGATCGCCCAGGCGTTCATCGCGTGGGCCGAAAGCGACGGGTCCCAGTAAGCGCGGGCCGTTCAATCGTGCAGCGGGCGGCTGCAGGGCCGCCCGCTACCGGTCGTGCGCCGCGTCGATCGCGGCGCGGATGTTCGCCCAGTCGGTGTCGGCGGGCAGCGTGCAGTCGGCGCCGAGGATGAACGGCGAAGGCGCCGCCTTCAGCACGTCCGCGACCGCCTGGCGCACCTCGCGCGGGCTGCCCGTGGCGATGATCCCGTGGCGGTCGAGGCCGCCCATGCACGGCCGCTTGAACATCCGCGCGATCTCCGTCCAGGACAGCGTCCCGGTCGTGAGCCGCGGGTTGCAGTTCACCACGTGGCCCGGGTAGTCCACGTAGGCGGAGAGGTCGGCGTACGGCCCGTTGTAGTCGCACACGTGCAGGATGTTGAACGGGCACGCCTCGTTCATCTCGTTCATCAGGACGAGGTCGAACGGCTTCACGTGGCGGGCGAACACCTGCGGGTCGGCGAACCGGCCGGCCTCGCCGCCCTGCGTGGAGGCGTAGAAGCCGTCCACCCCCAGGCGGATGCACTCCCGGACGAACCGCATCAGGCTGTCGGTGATGCGCTCGAGACCCTTGCGGACCGCGTCGGGGTCCTCCTGCAGGTGCGTCGTCAGCAGCTCGAGGCTGGTCGTGTGCGCGGCGCACATGTACGGCGAGTAGAGCGTCATCAGGACGAGGGCGTCGCGCTTCGCCTCCTGGACCAGCCCCTGCACGGCGTCGAGCACCGGCTGGTAGAAGTCGAGCTTATAGGACGGCATGCGCGCCCAGTCGCCGGGCCGCTTGATGTCGAGGATCGGGGGGAAGGTCCGCTCGTACTGGATCTTCACGAAGTCCATGCCGGTGTGGCGGAAGTACTCGAGGTGCTTCTTCACCGCCGGCTGGCCGAAGTGGAACTCGCGGTCGAAGTGGATGAAGAAGGCCGCGGGGACGTAGCCCTCGGCGGGTGCGGCCGCACCTGCCCCGCCCTTCGCCGTCTCGAGCAGCGCCAGCATCGTGTCGCGCTTGTTGCGTGCGGCGGACATGGCTCTCCCTCCGGATGCGGCGGCGGCGGTCGCCAGGGCCGCCTGCAGGAACCCCCGTCGTGACGGCCGGCTGCTCATCTCGTCCCTCTCAGTTGGTCGGCTTCACCGCGGGATCATATGCCAGAATCGTCCCATGGCGCGGCGGACCGGGACGAGCCGGTCGGCGGCCGGTTCCGAAGGAGCGTGACTCATGCGGACGCGCATCGCGGCCTTCGCCCTGACCCTGGGGTGCGCCGCCTGGTGTTTGGGGCCTGGCCCCATTTCTCATCCGAGTCTCAATAACAGGAACGTTATTGAGACTGACGTGAGAAACGGGGCCAGGCCCCAAATCGACAGGCCCCGAGGCGAGGGGGCCGGCGACGGCTGCACGATCATCAGCGTGGGGAAGCTGGCCACCTCGGACGGATCGGTCATCACGTCCCACTCCGACGGCTGCAGCGAGTGCCGCCTCCGCGTCGTCCCCGGGCGCGCCTATCCGCGCGGCGCGATGGCCGACGCGCACTGGGGGATGGTCTACTACGGCCGCGACGACCCGAACGGCGGCCGCGCCCTCGGCGACGACGGGAAGGTGATCGGGCGGGTGCCGCAGGCCGAGCGCACCTACACCTACTTCCACAGCGGCTACTCGCAGTTCAACGAGCACCAGCTCGCCATCGCCGAGAGCACCTGCAGCCAGAAGCGCGAGCTGGCGACGCCCTACATCGAGGGCGTCACCGAGCAGATCCTCACGGTCGAGCAGGCGCAGGTCTTCGCGCTGCAGCGCAGCCGCACCGCGCGCGAGGCGATCCGCGTCATCACCTCGCTGATGGAGCAGTACGGCTTCCTGCCGTCGAGCGGCGGATCGGAGGCGCTGTCGATCGCCGACCCGAACGAGGTCTGGGTCCTCGAGCTGTTCAGCGTGGGCGCCGAGTGGACCCGCGCCAGCGGCAAACCGGGCGTCATCTGGGCGGCCCGCCGCGTCCCCGACGGCGAGCTGACCGTCATCCCGAATTACGTGCGCATCCGGGAGATCGACCTGCGCGACCCGGACGTGATGGCCTCCTCGAACTACAGGCAGGAAGCGATCGACCGCGGCTGGTACGACCCGAAGGGCGGGACGCCGTTCGTCTGGCAGGACGCCTACGCGCCGCCGATCAGCGAGGGCAGCCTCAACCGCCTCTGGCTCGTCTACAGCACGCTGGCGCCGTCGCTGAAGGAGTGGCCGGACCGGCGCCTCGATCCGGCCGGCGGCCGGGCCGCCGCGCCCGCGGAGCCGTTCGAGGGGGCGGCGTTCTACCCGTTCTCGATCAAACCCGAGCGGAAGGTGTCGGTGCAGGACGTCATCGCGTTCCAGCGCTCGGCCTTCGCGGGCACGGTCTACGACATGGCGGCCGACAAGGCGTGGGTGCTGGGCGGCGGCGACGCGCCCGGGCGGCAAAGTCCGCTGGCGACGCCGTTCCCGTCCCCGGACCTGCGGCGCCTTCTCGGCATTGCCGGGCACCGCACGATCGCGCAGCACGGCTACGGCATGGTGGCGCAACTCCGCGGCTGGCTGCCGCCAGGCGTCGGCGGCATCTACTGGTTCTACGTGGACAACCCTTACGTCAGCACCTACGTGCCGATCTACGCGGGCGTCCGCGAGATCTCGACGCTCTACCAGACCTACGACGCGCGGCAGTTCAGCGAGGGCTCCGCCCGCTGGGCGGTGGACCTGGTGGACAACCTCATGCACCTGCGGTGGCAGGACGCGGTGAAGGACCTGCAGGCGGCGCGCGACCCGATCGAGGCCGAGTTCCTGGCCAGCCAGCCCTCGATCGACGAGAAGGCCGCGGCGCTGTACCGGAAGGACCCGGACGAGGCGTCGCGCTTCCTCACCGACCTGACCCGCCAGCGGATGGAGCGCGTCGTCGAGATGTACCGCGCGCTGCGCGGGACGCTGATGGTGAAGTACACGAACAGCAGCTACTGACAGGCCGCTGAAGAACGCGGCCTCCCCCCGGCTGCCTCCCTTCTCCGGATGAGCGCGCGCGCTCCGCGACTCGGCGTCGCCTGCGGCGACGACGCCGGCCGGTCCGCGCGCTCCGCGACTCGGCGTCGCCTGCGGCGACGACGCCTGCGGGTCCTGCCGGCTCGCAGCCCCTCCCGTCGGGCCTCGCGAACCGCACGTGTACGGGAGACGCTCGGCCCGCGCGGGGGGCGCCCCGCTCGCCGTCACCCCCAGGCGGCTCGTTGACGATCCCGAGTCGCGTCGCGTGTCACAGTGGCGCCGGCCTTTCCAGTGGAGGCGGGGTCTTCTGAGCGGCCGCGACTGAGCGTCAGGGGGACGCGCGCAGCGTCACGCGCAGGATCTCGCCCGGGTGCCCTGAAGAACATGCGGTCGCGGCCCGATGCGGCATTATACGAGGGCAGGCGCCGCCACTTGCGCCCTCGCCCCGGAACGTGGAAGCATCGCCGAGGTCCAACAAGGAGCCAGCGTTGCGCAACATTCGAGTCGCATCGGTGCAGTTCGAGCACGCGGCGGGTGACAAGGAAGCGAACTTCGCGAAGATCCGGCGCTTCGCGGCCGACGCGGCCGCGCGGCACGTGGAGATCGTCGCCTTCCCCGAGTGCTGCATCACCGGCTACTGGTTCCTCAGGAACCTCACCCGCCAGCAGTTGCTGGCGCTCGCCGAGCCGGTGCCCGACGGCCCGTCAACCCGCGAGCTGCTGCGGCTCTCGCGCGAGCACGGCATGACGATCGGCGCGGGGCTCGTCGAAGTGGACGCCGGCGGCCTCCTCCACAACACCTACGTCGTCGCCATGCCCGACGGCAGACTGGCGGCTGCACCGGAAGATCCACGCCTTCGAGGGCGACGACATCGTCTCCGGTTCCGAGTTCACGGTGTTCGACACGCCGCACGGCTGTCGCATCGGCGTTCTCATCTGCTACGACTGCAACATCAACGAGAACGTGCGAATCACCGCGCTGATGGGGGCCGACATCCTGCTGGCGCCGCACCAGACCGGCGGCTGCAGCACGAAGAACCCGCACCTGATGGGCCGCATCGAGCGGCGCACCTGGGACGAGCGCCACACCAACCCGGCCGCGATCGAGGCCGAACTGAAGGGCGACAAGGGGCGCGGCTGGCTGATGCGCTGGCTCCCCTCGCGCGCGCACGACAACGGCCTGTTCCTGGTGTTCAGCAACGGCGTCGGCGTGGACGACGACGAGGTCCGGACCGGGAACGCGATGATCCTCGACCCCTACGGCCGCATCCTCGCGGAGACGTGGAAGGCGGACGACGACATGGTGGTGGCCGATCTGGACGCGTCGCTGCTCGAGCACTCGACCGGCAGGCGCTGGATCACCACGCGCCGCCCCGAGCTCTACGGCCCGCTGACGGTCCGCACGGGCAAGGAGAAGGACACCCGCGCGGTGCGCTTCGACGAGATCGGGGGCTAGCAAACCGGTGCGCGGCCAGCAGGTAGAAGGCAAAGGAACGGCGGGCGAGGGTTCGGCTATACTGGCCGGGGAGCGACCTTACATGTCCACCGGCCCTCGCGAGTATGACGTGGTCGTCGAGCGCGACCGGGAGGGGTACTACGTTGCCTCAGTCCCGTCCTTGCCAGGGTGTCACACCCAGGCCCGGTCTCTCGACGAGTTGATGGAGCGCGTCAAGGAGGCGATCGAGCTGTGCCTGGAAGTCGAGGGTGATGCGCGAGAAGCCCTCGATTTCATCGGCGTCCAGCGAATCCGGCTCGCTTCATGAGCCGGATGCCGCGGCCCACGGGCACCGAGCTGACCGCCGCGCGTCAACGGGCCGGTTTCATCCTGGTGCGCACGCGCGGGAGTCACCAGTTCCTGAGGCACTCAGACGGCCGGTCGACGATCGTCCCCGTCCACAGAGGCGAGGACATCGGCCCTGGCTTGCTGGCCAAGATCCTGCGCGACTGCGACCTGACCGTCGAGCAACTGCGAACACTCCTGTAGGCCGCTGTCGGCTCGCAATTCCATAGCGGGCGCGGGCGTCCCTGCCCCTCGACGAAGCTCGGAGCACCCTGAGCGAAGTCGAAGGGTGCCCGCACTCGGCGCGGTGCGCTCCGCGACTCGGCGTCGCCTGCGGCGACGACGCCTGCGGGTCCTGCCGGCTCGCAGCCCCTCCCGTCGGCCCTCGCGAACCGCACGTGTACGGGGGCCCCCAGGCGGCTCGTCCACGATCCCGAGTCGCGTCACGTGTCAGGGTGGCGCCGGCCTCCATGGCCCTACGGCCGATCGTCGGATCTCCGCGAGAGCGCCCAGCCGACGGCAAGCACCGCCGCGGTCCCGAAGACGATGATCAGGAACTCGTGGAAGGGGCTGCGTAACGCGGCCGGGAAGGCGGGCCAGCGGGGCGACAGCGTCATCCACAGCGTGAGCAGGACCCCGGCGCCCACGCCCGCGAGCGCCCCCCGGCGGCCCGCCCGGCGCGACACGAACCCGAGCAGGAACAGCCCCAGCATCCCGCCGCCGAAGATGCCCGCCAGCGTCCACCAGGCGTCGAGCGCGCTCCGCACCCGCGTCATCGCCAGCGCCGCGCCGGTGCCCGCCAGCCCCCACACGATGGTGGTCACGCGGAGGACGAGGACGGCGCGCCGCTCCCCCGCCTCGGGGTTGACGTAGCGCTGGTAGTAGTCGCTCAGGATGATCGTCGCCGACGAGTTGAGGCTGGTCGAGATCGTGCTCATCGCGGCCGCGAAGATAGCCGCGATCAGCAGCCCCGAGACCCCCGGCGGCAGCACGGTCACGATGTACCACGGGAAGACCCAGTCGGCCCGGCCCGGGTCGGCGAGGTCGGCCGGCAACGCGCCGGCGTGCGCCGAGTAATAGGCGAAGAGCGCGGTTCCGATGAAGAGGAACACCGCCGAGAGCGGGAGGTACGTGAGGCCCCCGAGCCACACGCTCTTCCGCGCCTCGGCGTCCGAGCGCGACGCGATGTAGCGCTGCACGTAGTTCTGGTCGATGCCGAAGTTCTGCAGGTTGATGACGAGCCCGTAGAGCAGGACCACCCACACCGTCGGCTCGCCGAGGCCGGCGCCCCACGACCCCAGGCTGAACTTGTCGTGCGCGGCGGCAATGCGGAACACCTGCGCCGGCCCCTCGGGCAGCGCCGCCACGGCCAGAACCGCGCAGACCAGCGCCCCCGCCATCAGCACCACGGTCTGGAAGGCGTCGGTGTAGATGACGGCGACGAGGCCGCCGACCAGCGCGTAGATCGTCACCGACACGCCGGTCAGCAGGATCACGCCCCGGACGTCCCACCCGAGCAGCGCGCTCAGCGGCAGCGCCATCAGGTACATCACCGTGCCCATCCGCGCCAGCTGCGTGAGCAGGTAGCACAGGCTCGCGTAGCCGCGCGCCCACGGCCCGAACCGCTGCTCGAGGTGCTGGTAGGCCGACACGTGCGTGGAGCGCCGGTAGAACGGGACGAACCACCGGGCCGCGATCCAGGTGGCGAGCGGGATGGACAGGCTGAAGACGAGGGGGTTCCAGTTGCCGGCGAACGCCTTCGCCGGCAGCGCGAGGAACGTGATGCTGCTGACGTACGTCCCGAGGATCGAGAGCCCGGTGAGCCACCCCGGCAGGCTGCGGCCGGCCGCCGTGAACCCCTCCACCGACCGGCTCCGCCTCGTAAACGCCATCCCCACCGCCATCGTCGCGACGAAGTAGACGGCGAGGACGGCGAGATCGAGGGTGGTGACGTGCGCGCGCATCGGCGGCGAATTGTCACTCCGCCTTCGCCGCTGCGCGGGTCACCGCCCGCGCGCTCCGCGACCCGGGCGTCGCCTGCGGCGACGACGCCTGCGGGTCCTGCCGGCTCGCAGCCCCTCCCGCCGGGCCTCGCGAAAAGCACGTGTACGGGGACGCTCGGCCCGCGCGGGGGGGCGCCCCGCTCGCCGTCACCCCCAGGCGGCTCGTTCACGATCCCGAGTCGCGTCGCCCGCCGCCGCTCGCGGGCATGGAGGCCCGCGCCCACTGGTGTCACGCTGCATCCATGGCCGGACCGGCGGGGACGCCGGTCCTACTGGAGATCAGCTGTCGGCCGCGTGAAACACCAGCCCTGGCGCGAAGGCCACGGCCGCGAACCGGATGATGCGCCCCGTCGCGGCCGCGCCCAGGAAGCACGGGAACTGCATCCCCGCCGCTCCCGCCGCCAGCGTCGTCAGGTAGAGCGGCGGGATGCCGACGAGCGAGCTGACGAACACCACCGCCATCGGGCGGACGCGCCCCTGCCGCAGCCGCTCGAGCCAGCGCAGCGCGCGGGCGCTCCGGCAGGCCGGCAACTGCCTCGCGCCGACCCCCACCCGGAAGAGCAGGCACTTGCCCAACACCTGCCCGGCGACCGCCGCCAGGGTCAGCACGGCAAGGTCGAGCGGCGACCGCATCAGCACCGCGAACGACAGCACCACCGCCTCGCCGTTCAGCCACGGGAACAGCGCGCTGGCGATCGACAGCCCGAAGCACGACACGAACAGCCAGGCGGGCGCGACGAGGGCCATGGCGATCATCGCGCCTCCTTCAGCGTGAGCTCCGCTTCGAACCACCAGCGCGGCCGGTAGACGATGCGCACCGGGATCCCCGCCAGCGGCCCCACGACCGGGTACGTCAGCCGGAAGCCGCTCTTGTTCCCCGTCGCCCGGTTGCGGATGCGGAACTCGGTGTCGAGGCAGTCGGCGCAGGACGCGCCGCCCGGCCCCCGCCAGTCGATCCGCTTCGACGAGCACGTGAGGTCGTAGACGTGGCGGTCCCACACGTAGGCGGTCGCCAACTTCGACCGCGCGCCGCTCCCCGCAGCGCCGGCCCGCGCGACACCCACGCGCGCGCCGCCCGACCGCGCCGCGTCCGATCCTGCGCTCACTGGTGCGCGCGTCTCGTCGATGCTCTCGTCGACGAGGCTCGCGACGGCGTCGAGGAAGCCGGGGCGCACGCCCTCGGGCAGGCTCACCCGCGCCGTCGCCTCCCCGCCCTCGGGCAACCGTCCGAGCAGCGCGTCGAGGTCGCGCAGCGTGAAGTTCTCCTCGATCGCGACCCGCACGACCTGCGCGCTCGCCTCGCCCTCGCCCACGCTCGCCCGGATCGCCTTGAAGGTGTGCTCGCCCCCCGATCCGCGTTCCACGGACCTGCCCGCGTCCTCCACCGTCTGCTCGTCGGCCTCGGTCATGATTCCGAGAATCTCGGCGCCGTCCGCGCGGTGCACCTCGGCGACGTAGCCCCAGCGGTTGATGCGCATCGGGGCGCGCGCCGGGTCCGATCCGATGAGCAGTTCGTAGACGCGGCCTCCCCGGCCGTCTTCGGCGCGGACGATGCGGCCCGTGCCAACGCCGGGCCGCGTGATCCAGAAGACGAGCGGACGCACGCGCGCCGTCAGCGAGTACCTGGTACTCCCCGCCCGACAGGGTGTCGGGCGTCGCCGTCCAGGGGCGGAACGGCGCTCCGCCCGCCCCGCCGCGCCCTGCCAGCGCCGGGCCCGCGCCACCGGCCATGGCCAGCGCCAGCGCCGTCCCGAACCAGGCGGTCCATCGCCGCGCGCCGAGCGTGCGTCTCATGGCCCACCTCCCTCACATCGCGAAGAACAGGGCGACCGCGAGGATCCAGGTCGCCGCGTACGGCGCGAGGAAGTAGCGGCGCCGCCGCATCCAGTGCTCGAAGGGAGCGGTCATCGACTGGAACTTCCCCGGCACGTAGCCCTTCACCAGCAGCTTGAAGAGCAGCTCGTTGATCATCCGCTCGCCGCCGATCGAGCAGAGCAGCAGGTACGCGGGCGAGGCGGTGTGCACCGAGGCGACCAGGCCCGCGAGCGCGCCGAACACCGGGCTCTTGAGGAACTTCCGCCAGTAGAAACCTTCGATCAGGCCGTCCTTGTAGGCACCCGACGCCGCCAGCGCGAGGCCGATTCCCCCGCCGAACACGAGGCCGCCGGCCCAGGCGGGCAGCCCCTCCGATACGAACGCGAACAGCCGCCCCATCCCGTAGATCGACGCGAGGAACCCGATTCCGAGCGCAAACCGCACGACCCGGTTGTGGACGACATGCCCCATGCTGTGGATCTGGGTGGGGATGCGGAAGCCGTCCTGCGGCTCGACCCGCACGAACAGCTTCCAGAACTCCGTGACGATGCGCGAGAGCGCGAAGACGGAAAGGTAGAGGACGAAAGGCGTCTGGCCGTCGCCGAGGTGCGAGAGGGAGAGGAACGCGGCCGCGCCGGCCGCGAACACCAGCTCGCGCGCGAAGCGGCGGGGGAGAAACGACTCGTGGGGCGAGTCCTTGTAGGCGCCGTAGAGCGCCCCGTGCAGGCCCGCGGCAACGCCGATGGCGAGGACCTGTGAAACGGCCATGGCGGTGGCTCCTCGTCCCGGAGCCTGCTCGCGTCGAGCTCGCTCCGGGCTGACCCGGCTGGGTTGCGGGGTGGGGCGCCGCGCGGTGCCGTTTCTACCTACTCACTAATGTGCGAATGGCGGGCGGGGCGGCTCAGATCTGCGGGGACGTTGGGAGCGAATGGCCGAGGAGGGAATCAGCGCGAGCGTCGATCGCGCTCACCGGAAGTTCTCGATCAACATCAGGTTCCAGCGAGGAGTCAGTGACGACGTGTAGATCACGCTCTGTCGATCCCGGGAGACGGTGACGCCTGCGCCCGACAGGGGGGCGGCGGGATCCAGCTCGGTGGTGCTTTTCGACGAGAGGTCGAAGAACACGAGCGGGCTCGCCCGGTCACTCCCCGGGGGACCCCAGTAGTAGATGCCACCTTCGACGACGGCGAAGTGAAACCCCGTCAGGCGCTCGACGAGCCGCCGTTCCGGGCCGCCGTCGAGCGGCTTGGCGCGAAGTTCGCCGCCGGCCTTCGAGTAGAACACCGTCCTTCCGTCGAACGACTCGAACGCCAGGTCCGCCCCTTCCTTCGTCATCTGCTGCCAGGAACCTCCGGCCACGGGCGTCCGCCAGATCTCGTTCCTGCCTGACCGGTCGGATCGGAAGTAGATCCACCTCCCGTCACGGGACCATGTCGGGTGGATCTCGTTCGACCTGTCGAACGTCACCTGTCGGGGCTGGCCCCCGGCCGAATCGATGACGTAGATGTCCACGGTGGCATCGAACCCCTGCGAGTCGAACGCAATCCAGCGGTCGTCCGGTGACCAGGCCGCACTGCCCTGATTCCGCCCCGGGCCGTGTGTGAGTTGCGCCGGGTTGGTGCCGTCGGCGCTGGCCGTCCAGACCTCCGTGGTCTCGCCGTTCCGGTTGGAGGTGAAGGCCAATCGACGCCCGTCGCCCGACAGCCGGGGCCCCCACTCGTCCAGGGACGACCTCACGAGGGGCGCCGAGCCGCGGCCCGGCACCAGTCGCCCGATGCCCCAGCTCACGGTTCGGTCGGCGAACGCCAGCCGGTTGCCCTTCCGGGACGTCGTCGGACGGTACACGTTATGACCGGCCAGCTCGACCCGCTCCAGGCGGGCGCCGGCCGCAGTCGAGACCCGGTAGAGATGAGAGAGCAGGTAGGCGGTCTGGGCACCAAAGAGGATCGACTGGCCGTCGGGATGCCATGCAAGGCCCGTGATCACCATGCCCACGGGAATCCGGCGTGGGGCTCCCTCGGGGCGCCCGCCTGCGGTGAGCGTCTGGATGAAGATGTCCGCCGAAATCTCGAGAACACCTCTCATGAAGGCGAGCGACCTTCCGTCGCTCGAGAAGCTGGGGCGCCGATCGTGGGCCGGCGGCGGCGGAGACGTGATGGGCACGGGCTCGCCCCCCGAGAGCGGCAGGAGGTAGATGCCCGCAGAGTGGTCGGAAGCGGCCCCGGAGGAGAACGCCAGCCACCTGCCGTCCGGCGACCAGGACATCCCGGAGTACAAGTCTGGCAGGTCGGCCAGCTTCCGCGTGGCGCCGCCCAGCGCGCTCATGGTGAGGACGGCCCACTTCCCTTCCTCGTCGCGACGCTGGAACGCGATGAGGGAACCGTCAGGCGACCAGCATGGGCTGCGGTCGATGGCGGGGTCAGTGGTCAGGCGGTGCGACTCCGTCTCACCGACGAGCTTCACGTAGATGTCCGTGTTGCTGTCGTCCTCCCCGGTCCACTGGAAGGCGACCTGCTTTCCGTCGGCAGAGAGGTCGGGATGATCGAGGCCGGCAGAGTCGAGGGCCGGAGAGTCGCTGGTCCCCGAAGTCGTCGTGAGGTGAACGAGGCGGGGCGGCGGCAGGCTTCGCCCGTCCCCTCGCTGCCAGAGCCAGCCGGCCACGGCCAGCACCGCCACGGCGCCGACGGCGACGGCGCCGGCGAGGAGGCGGCGGCGCCTGGTCGCCGCCCCGGGACGTGCGCCGTCATCAGCGCGGCCGCCGCGTTGGTCGTCGGCGATCCACCGCAGCTCACGCGCCACGTCGCCGGCCGCCTGCCACCGTGCGTCCGGGTCCTTCTCGAGGCAGGTCCGCACGACGCGGTCGAGGGCGGGCGGGGTGAGCGGCACGAGCGTCGGCAGCGGCGCCGGCTCGTGCTCGAGGATCGCCGCCACCAGGCCGGCCGCGCTCGTCCCGTTGAACGGGCGCTGGCCCGAGAGCATCTCGTAGAGGATCGCGCCCAGCGCCCAGATGTCGGTGCGCGCGTCGGCCGGCTTCCCCTCGAGCTGCTCGGGCGCCATGTCCTGGAGCGTGCCGACGATCGTCCCTTCCGCGGTCAGCGTGGCCCTCGGCTCGGAGGCGAGCGCCGAGACCGCCGGCTGCTCGCCGTGGCCCTTCAGCTTCGCCAGCCCGAAGTCGAGGAGCTTCACCTGGGGTGAGCCTGGTCGAACCCCGCCCGCCTTGGTGAGCATCACGTTGGCGGGCTTCAGGTCGCGGTGGGTCACGCCCTGCCGGTGCGCGGCGGCGAGCGCGTCGGCCATCTCCGCGGCGATCGTCAGCGCCTGGTCGAGCGGCACGCGCCCCTTCTCGAGACGCGCGGCGAGCGTCTGGCCTTCCAGGTGTTCCATCACCAGGAAATCCAGCGGCGCGCCCGGCCGCTGCGGGCCGTCTTCGGCCCGACCGTCTGAGGGCGCCGCGCGCCCGATGTCGTGCACCGTGCAGATGTGCGGGTGATTGAGGGCGGAGATCGCCTTCGCCTCCCGCTCGAAGCGCGCGCGGCGGGCGGGGTCGGCGGCCAGGGCGGGCGGCAGGATCTTGATCGCCACCGTGCGATCCAGGCGCGTGTCGCGCGCCTCGTAGACCTCGCCCATGCCGCCGGCGCCGATCAGCGAGACGATCCGGTAGGGCCCGAGCGTGGTGCCGGGCGTCAGCGGCGTCGCTCCCGGCGCCCACGCCGGCGTCTCGAGGAACGAACCCGCCGCCGAGTGCCCGGCCAGCAGCGACTCCACCTCCGGCGCGGAGGCCGGCATCCTCGCCGCACGCCTGCGCCAGGAAGGCGGCGCGCGCGGCCCCGTCCTTCGACAGCGCCTCCAGGCACAGCGCCTCGAGCCTGTCCGCCCGGCCGGGCGTCACCTCGTCAGCCATGGGCCTCGCCCGCCTCCGCGTGCCGCAGCGCCCGCAGCAGCCACAGCTTCGCCATCTTCCAGTCCCGCATCACCGTCTCGGGCGACACCTGCAGCGCCTGCGCCGTCTCCTCCACCGTCAGCCCGCCGAAGTAGCGCAGCTCGACGACCTTGCCTTTCCGCGGCTCGGTCTTCGACAGCTCGGTCAGCGCCTCGTCCACGGCAAGCACGTCCTCGTCCGGGCCCGGCGACCCGTCGCGCGCCTCGTCGAACGGCACGCGCACGACTCCCCCGCCGCGCTTCTTGGACCCCCGCGCCCGCGCCGCGTCCACGAGGATCGACCGCATCGCCTGCGCGCAGACGGCGAAGAAGTGCGCGCGGTTGTGCCAGGGCATCTCCCGCTCGTCGATCAGGCGCACGTAGGCCTCGTGCACGAGCGCGGTGGTCTGGAGCGTGGGGCCGGGCGGTTGGCCCCGCATGCGGGCGTGGGCGAGGCGGTGGAGTTCGCGGTAGACGAGCGGGACGAGGCGGTCGAACGCGCCCTCGTCTCCTTCCCGCCAGGCAACGAGCAGCCGGGTGACCTCGAGCGCCGACGGTGTGGGCATGAGCGCTCCCTTCCGTCGCGAGCGGCCGCAGTGTGCCGCGATTCTACCACCCTGACGGCTTTGTCGCCGGCCGCGGTCAGGGTCAGGCGATGACAGTGTTCACCCGCCGTTTCCGTTCGACCGGATGCAGCCGGCAATCGAGCCGGCCGCGAACCGGGAGACGGGGCGATGGCCAGCACGAATCGGCAGCGGCAGGGTGGCTGGAAGTGGGCGGTGTGCGCGGTTCTGGCCGCAACCTGCAGTGTCACCTGCGCTTATGCCCAGCAGTCGCCAACGCCGGGCGCCGCCAGCCGGCTGCGGGCCTCCGACGAGAAGGCGGCCGCCCTCCTGCAGGCCGGCATCGCCCGGTCCGCAACCTTCCGGCTGCTCGTGGAGACCCTCGACCAGAGCGACCTGGTCGTCTACGTCGAAACGCGTCAGCTCACCCTCCCGGGCCAGCTGCAGTTCATGTCGGCCACGCCAGGCGGGCGGTACGTGCGCGTGTCGGTGCGCCCGATGGGCCTCGACAACGACCTGGTCCCGTGGCTGGCGCACGAGTTGTGGCACGCGGTGGAGATCGCCGGGGCGCCGGAGGTCAGGGACGGCGCGAGCCTGCTGCGCCTGTACGAGCGGATCGGGGACGGGTTCCGAGAGGGCGGGACCATGCAGGTGGAGACGGTGCTGGCGCAGAAGACGCAGGCGACGGTGCTCGACGAGCTGCGGGGCCGCCGCTGAAGAGGGTGAAGGGGGTCAGGGTCGCGAAACGGATGGCGACCCCAACCCCGCCGCAAGCCTACGCGAGGCCGAGGATCTTCTTGTTGCTCTTCTCGTCCGCCTGACCGCCGGCGAAGTCGTCGAACGCCTTCTGCGGCACGTCGATCAGCATGCTCTTGATGAACTGCGCCCCCTCGGCCGCGCCCTGGGCGCCGTCCTTGATGCAGCACTCCCACTCGAGCACCGCCCACGACGAGTAGCCGTACTGCGTCAGCTTGGTGAACACCTGCTTGAAGTCCACCTGGCCGTCGCCGACGCTGCGGAAGCGGCCCGCGCGGTTCTTCCAGTCCTGGTAGCCGCCGTAGACGCCGCCGCGGCCGGTCGGGCGGAACTCGGCGTCCTTCACGTGGAACGCCTTGATGCGGTCGTGGTAGAGGTCGATGTTCTCCAGGTAGTCGAGGCACTGGAGGATGTAGTGCGACGGGTCGTAGCAGCATGTTCGCGCGCGCGTGCCCGCCCACCTTGTCGAGGAACATGCTCGAAGGTGTTCCCGTCGTGCAGGTCCTCGCCGGGGTGGATCTCGTAAGCCAGGTCCACGCCGTGCTGGTCGGCGAAGTCGAGGATCGGCTTCCAGCGCTTCGCCAGCTCGGTGAAGCCGAGGTCCACCAGCCCCGCCGGCCGCTGCGGCCACGGGTACATCGTCTGCCAGAGCAGCGCGCCGCTGAAGGTCGGCACGGCGGTCAGGCCGAGGTTCTTCGAGGCCTTGATCGCCTTCTTCATCTGGTCCACCGCCCACCGGGTGCGCGCCTTCGGGTTGCCGCGCACCTCGGGGGCGGCGAAGCCGTCGAACAGCGTGTCGTAGGCCGGATGCACCGCGACCAGCTGCCCCTGCAGGTGGGTCGAGATCTCGGTGATCGCCAGGCCGTTGCAGCGTCCCTTCAGGTCGTCGCAGTAGGTCTTGGACGAGGCCGCCTTGTCGAGGTCGATCGACGCGGCCGTCCCAGGCCGGCAGTTGCACGCCGACGAAGCCGAGCGACTTCGCCCACGCGGTGATGTTCTCGAGCGTGTTGAACGGGGGCTTGTCGTCCAGGAACTGGGCGAGGAAGATGGCCGGTCCCTTGATCTGTGCCATACGCGCTCCTTCTGTTGCGGATACCCGAATCACTCGTGTTGACGTGTCGTGCGTGGGGCAGGGATTCAGCCCTGGTCTCAACCCTCGAGCGCCAGCGCCACCGCGCCGATGACCCCGGCATCGTATCGCAACTGGGCCGCCTCGACGCGCAGGTTCCGCGCGGCCTCGGCGAGGCAGTAGCGGGGGACGCCGCGCCGCAAGGGCTCGAGGAACAGCGGCTCGGGGGCCTCGGAGAGGCCGCCGCCGATGACCACGATCTCCGGGTTCAGCAGGCTCACCGCCGTGCCGATGCCCGTGCGCCAGGTCCTCGATGACGAGGTCGAGCACGTGTTGCGCGGCCGGGTCGCCGCCCGCGGCCAGCGCGAACACGTCCTTGCCGCTCACCGCCCGCCCCAGCGCCTCGGTGCCGCGGCGCGCGAGGGCGTCGCCGCTCGCGCACGCCTCGAGGCAGCCCCGCCGGCCGCACGTACAGACCGGGCCGTCGCGGACGAGGGTCGCGTGGCCGATCTCGCCGGCGAGGTTCTGCGCGCCGCGCACCAGGCGGCCGCCCGCCACCACGCCCCCGCCGATGCCGGTCCCGACGTTGACGTAGAGCAAATCGTCGAACCCGCGGCCCGCGCCGAATCGCCACTCGCCGAGCGTCCCGGCGTTCGCGTCGTTGTCGATGACGACGGGGACGTGGAAGAGGCGCTCGCATCTCGTCGCGCAGGGGGATGTTCTCCCAGCCTTCGACGTGGTGGCTGCGCAGGACGATCCCGCGCTCGTGATCCACGGGGCCGCCGAAGCCGACGCCGATGCGCTCGATGGCGGAGCCCGCACGCGCGGCCTGTTCGGACAGCTCGGAGACCAGCTCGACGATCAGGCCCAGGCCGGCGGTCATGCCGCCGCGGCGATCGGTGGCGCGGCGGACCTTGAGACGCAGTTCACCATCGGCGGCCGCCAGCCCGCCCGTCATGTTGGTGCCGCCGACGTCGAGGCCGATGAACATGGGGTTCTGACGCTGGATCGGGGACCCACGAGTGCCGACAACGGGATTCGCCCGTTACTGATAACTGACAACTGATGACTGATGACTACTCGATCGCTCCTTCCATGAACGCGTACATCAGGATGTGCGTGAGGACGAAGAAGCAGTCCTCGAGGCGGCCCATGTGCGTGGCCGGGACGCCGAGCGTCAGCTGCGAGAGGTCCTTCAGCGCGCCGCCCGCGGACCGCGTCAGGGCGATCGTCCGGCAGCCGGCGAGGTTGGCGTACTCGACGGCGCGCAGCACGTTCGGGCTGTTCCCGCTGCCGCTGATCGCGACGAGGACGTCCCCCTCGCGCGCGAAGTTCTTGAGCTGCTCGACGAACACGCACTCGTAGCTCACGTCGTTGGCGTACGCCGTAATGGTGGCGATGCTGTCGGTCAGCGCGATGACCTTGAACCGCTTCGCGTTCTCGCGCCCGAGCGATGCGCCCTTCACGAGATCGACCACCATCTGCGAGGCGATCGAGGCGCTCCCCCCGTTCCCGCACACGTAGATGAACCGGCCGTTGTCCCTGGCGTCCTTCAGCCACGAAACGGCCGTGCCGATGGCCTGCGGGTCGAGTCCGTCGAGCGCCTTCTTCAGGCCGGCCAGGTAGTCGATCGCGTATTGCATGGATGTCCCTCGATGACGGCCCAATCCGAATCCCGATCCGAATCCCGCGCCCGCGTCCTTCCGCCGGTCCGCGCGCACGCTCCGCGACTCGGCGTCGCCTGCGGCGACGACGCCTGCGGGTCCTGCCGGCTCGCAGCCCCTCCCGTCGGGCCTCGCGACAAACACGTGTACGGGAGACGCTCGGCCCGCGCGGGGGGGCGCCCCGCTCACCGTCACCCCCAGGCGGCTCGTTCACGATCCCGAGTCGCGTCGCACATCCGCCGTCCGCTGTCCGCTGTCTGCTGTCAGCTGTCTGCTGCCGGCTGTCCTGCGCCACTGCTCCAACCGCGGCCCCAGCTGCGAGGGCGCCGCCGTCCCGGTGGTCGGCGAGCTGCTGGATGGTAATCGACGCGACCAGGTTCGCGACCAGGGCGGCTTCCCGCAGGGTCGCGCCCGCCGAGAGCGCCAGCACCGCGCCGGCGGTCGCGCTGTCGCCGGCGCCGGTCGGGTCGATCGGCCCCTCGACGAGGACTGCGGGCACCAGCGTCGGGACGGGATCGCTGACCCAGATCCCGCGCGCGCCCTGCGTGACGAACACCGGCCGGCCGGTCCGCCGCCTCAGCTCGCCGATCGCCCGCAACAAGTCGGACCCGGATTCGGATCCTCGGACGTCGGACTCGGATTCGAATTCAGACTCCGTGAGCGTCCGCAGCGCCTCCGCGGCGTTCACCTTCACCATCACGTTGCGGAAGAGCCCGGCGCGGCGGCGGCTGTCCGCCCAGAACAGCTTCGGCGGGCCGTTCTCGCCGAGCCGGGCCAGGTGCGCCCGGACCGCCTCCGTGACGATCCCGCAGTCGGCCTCTTCGACCTGGTCGAGCGCGATCACCGCGTCGACGCCCGGCAGGATTCGCGTCAAGTGCGCGAGCAGCTGTTCCTGGGCAGCCGCGGGCGTCGGCCGCCGGTTCTTCGTGTCGTAGCGCTCGTGTTCGCCCGAGAGGGCCGGGTTGCTCAGGTCGCGCGGCTTCAGGTAGGTCGGCGTGAACCGGCCGGGCACGGTGAAGAGGCCGCGCACGTCGCAGCCCAGTCCCTCGAGCGCCCGTCGCAGCTCGTACCCCTCGCCGTCGTCGCCGGTGAAGCCGAGCGCGTGGATCTCGCCGGCGCCGAGGGCGGCCAGGTTGTTCACCACCGTGCCGGCCGCGCCGGGGCTGCAGCGGACCGACACGACCTGGTGGGCCGTCTTGCCCGTCTCGAGCGACACCTCGGCCAGCGCGGGCTCGACGTCCAGGTACTTGTCCAGGAAGAAGTCGCCCAGGACGGCGATCCGGCACGTGCGGAAGCGCGAGACGAGGTCGTGCAGGCGTTCGGCGTCCACGTCGCTCACGGCTCCACGATCAGATGGTACAGCGTCGGGACCGTGTTTCGGTGGTCGCCCTGGACGTAGTAGCTCTCGCCGCCGTCGGCCACCGTGCGCACCAGGATGGTCTTGTAGGGGCGGAAGTAGTAGCGCGGGTCGGTCTTCGGCGCCTCGGCGTGCAGCCCCTCCTCGCCCAGGGGCAGCAGGTCGAACACGGCGGTCGTGAATTGGCGGATCTCGCGCCCCTCCTGGTGGGCCACGTTGCGGGCCATGGCGAGGGCCTTCAGGTACACCTCGGGGCCCATCACGGCCGTGCCGATGTTCAGCAACACGCCGCCCTCGAGGCCGCGACACGCTCTCGGTGAAGACGAGGAAATCGGTGTAGGACGCGGCGCCGGTCGCCGCGGCGTCGAAGTTCGGGTGCTCGTGGACGATGTCCTGGCCGATGGCGACGTGGACGGTCACCGGCACGCCGAGCCGGCAGCCGGCGGCCAGCACGCTCGTCTCGCGTACGGGAAGCGCTCGTCCGCGATCATCGCGGCCGATCGCCTCGCCGCAGCCCGATGCCGTCGCGCGCGGCGGCGACGGCCGCGTCGTTGATGCCGCCCGTCTCCGTCCACAGGCCGAACTCGCCGCTGCTGCACGTAGCGGGCGACGCTCTCGCAGGTCGCGCCGACGAGCGCCAGCTCGAAGTCGTGGATCGCGCCGGCGCCGTTCAGCGCGACGTGCGTGACGCAGGCCGCGCTGCATCAGGTCGATCAGCAGCGGGGCCGGCGCCGCGGCGCAGGACGTGCGCGCCGAGCATGAGGATGACGGGGCGGCCGTTCGCGCGCGCGGCCCGGATGCGGTCGGCGAGGATCGGGAGGGCCGGGTGGCTCGAACCGCTCGTACGGGCTGTCGGGGTAGAGGAGGACGTCGCGCGAGAGGTCGTGGTCGCGCTCGGCGAGCGGCCTGCAGCTTCAGCCGCGATCGGTCGAAGCGCTTGAAGGTCATGGGAAGAGATACCCCACCAGCGCCTCGCTCTCCCCGAAGTCCGGGATGACCACGTCGGCGCCGACGCCGATCAGCCGGTCGCGCTTCCAGGCGTCCGGCCGGCCGCTGCGGCCGGCCTCGTCGCTGGCCACCGCCACGGCGATGCCGCCCGCCGCCTTGATGTTCTCGATCTCCACGTAGCCGTCGCCGAAGCCCAGCAGCGCGTCGCCGTCCACGTCGTTCTCGCGCAGGATCCGCTCGATGACCATCTGCTTCGAGAAGCGCTTGTAGTCGTCGATCGCGCCGTAGATGCGCGCGCCGAAGATACGGGGCCAGGCCGAGCAGCGCGCGCCTCCTCGACGACGTACTGCTCGTCGGTGCCGCTGGCCAGGTACAGCGGCAGGCCGCGCGGCGCAGGGCCGACAGCAGGTCGAGCGCGCCCGGCACCAGCTAGTCCGCGGGGGTCCGCGCGCCCGTCGCGCGAGCGCCTCGCGCCGGCCTGGATCCGCTGCCATCAGCCGGTCGTGGTACTTCTGCTTGTAGACGGCGGGCTCCGCGGGGCGCGCCGCCGCGGGCGCGGACCTCGTCGGCCAGCTGGATCATCTGGTAGATGGTCTGCTTGCCGTTGAGCTGCATCACGAAGTCGTGGCAGTGCCGGCCGAGCGCCTCCGCGCGACTCGCCGGTGCCGGTGGCCGACGAGCACCTCGACCATCATCGGCACCATCACCTCGGGCCAGCCCTCGCGGATCAGGCTGAGCGTGCCGTCGAAATCGAACAGCACGTGGCGGAATCGCGCGGCCCGATCGACCTCGCGGACGATCTCGATGGACGTGCCGGGGAGGAAGCGCGAGCGCACCTCCCCGGTCACGGTACGGCGGTAATCGGGTTCGAGGTAGGACAACTACAGCGTCCACCCCGCGCGGTACTCCCGGCGCACGTACGCGTTGGCCTTCTCGTCGTTGGTGACCTGCATCTTCTCGCCGTCCCACAGCAGGCGGCGGTCGGGGAAGCGCACGGCCAGGTTGCCCATCAGCACCATCTCGGACAGCGGGCCGGAGTAGTCGAAATTCGAGCTGGCCGGCGTGCCGCCCTTGCAGGCGCGGATCCAGTCCTTCTCGTGGCCGTCCTCGCCGCCCGGGATGCGCTCGATCGTCTGGGCGGGGCGCTGGAACTCCTGCATCCTCGCCTCGGGGATCAGGCGCGGGCGCGGCCGTAGCAGCCGCACATCAGCTTGCCCTTGTCGCCGATGAACAGCACGCCGCCGTCGGCGTCGCCCATCTGCCGGCCCTCCTCCAGCTCCTCGGGCCGCGGCGGCATCAGCCCGCCGTCCCACCAGGTCAGCGTGACCGGCGGCATCCCCTCGCGCGCGGGGAACTGGTAGCGCACGATGCGTCGAGCGCGGATACGTCTCGTTCTTCGGCTCCGTCTTCTTCCAGAAGCCGTGCCAGTAGGTCGAGATGTTGCCCTCGACGCTGGTCGGGTACTTCAGCTTCAGCGCCCAGAAGACCGGGTCGAGGATGTGGCAGCCCAGGTCGCCGAGCGAGCCGGTGCCGAAATCCCACCACGCGCGCCAGTTGCCTCGGGTGGTACGTCGGGTGATAGGGCCGCATCGGCGCGGGGCCGATCCACAGGTCCCAGTCCAGCGCCGTCGGGCACGGGCGGGCGTGTCCGTCGGGCGGTCCACCTCGATGCCCTGCGGCCAGACCGGCCGGTTGGTCCAGGCGTGCACCTCGCGGACCTCGCCGATTGCGCCCGCCCCAATCCACTCGCAGACCATGCGGGTGCCGTCGCCCGAGTGGCCCTGGTTGCCCATCTGCGTCGCCACCTTGTACTTGCGCGCGGCCTCGGTGAGCACGCGCGCCTCGTGCGACCGAGTGCGTCAGCGGCTTCTGCACGTAGACGTGCTTGCCGGCGCGCATCGCCGCCATGGCGATGACCGCGTGGGTGTGGTCGGGCGTGGCGACGATGACGGCGTCGATGTCCTTCTGCTTCTCGAGCATCTCGCGGTAGTCCACGTAGACCTTGGCCTTCGGGTAGCTGGCGTAGGTCTTGGCGGCGTAGTTCGGGTCGACGTCGCACAGGGCGACGATGTTCTCGGTCTCGGCGCAGTTCTTGAGGTTGCTGCGCCCCATGCCGCCCACGCCGACGCCGGCGATGTTCAGCCTGTCGCTCGGCGCGGCCTGGCCCCGCGTCGCGCCCAGCACGTAGGCGGGCACGATCTGCAGGCCCGCGGCGGCCAGGGCGGTGTTGCGCAGGAACGTGCGACGCGAGGTCGCCGGGAGGGGAGCCTTCTGGTCCGGATCCTTCTCGTTCATCGTCTGTCCTTCCGTTGTGCCAGGGATAAGCCCATTCCGGTGAGACCGTCTCGACCGGCCAAGAGTATACAATCCCCGCCCATGAAGAGGGTTCGGCTTGTTTTCGGCATCCTGATCGCGTTTGCCGCGTCCGCCGCGCCCGGCTGGGCTCAGGCGCCGCCCCCCGCGTTCACCGAGGGGCAGGTGATCCCCCTCTGGGAGAAGGGAGCGCCAGGCGCTCTCGGGACGGAGAAGGGCGACGTCCCCACTCTCACCGTCTACCCCGCCCCGCGCGCCAACGGCACCGCCGTCGTCGTCGCTCCCGGCGGCGGCTATGGCCACCTCGCGGTGGTCCACGAGGGCCGGCAGTTCGCCTACTGGTACAACGCCATGGGGGTGAGCGTGTTCGTGCTCGAGTACCGCCTCGGGCCGCGCTACCACCACCCGATCCAGCTGGGGGACGCGCAGCGCGCGATCCGCACCGTGCGCGCCCGCGCGGGCGAGCTCGGCGTCGCGCCCGACCGCATCGGCCTCATGGGGTTCTCGGCGGGAGGCCACCTGGCCTCGACGGCGGCGACGCACTTCGACGCGGGCAACCCGGCGCGCACTCGACCCGATCGACCGCGCGAGCAGCCGGCCCGACTTCCTCGTGCTCGGCTACCCCGTCGTCTCGTTCGACCCGGCGATCACGCACGCCGGCTCGGTGAGGAACCTGCTCGGCGACACGCCCGACCCGACGCTCGTCGAGGACCTGTCGAACGAGCGGCACGTCACCGCGCAGACGCCGCCGACGTTTCTCTTCCACACGACCAACGACACCGTCGTGCCGGTGGAGAACAGCGTCCGGTTCTACCTGGCGCTGCGGAAGGCGGGCGTCCCGGCCGAGATGCACATCTTCGAGAGCGGCCCGCACGGCGTCGGCATGGCGCTGACCGACCCGGTGCTCGGGGAGTGGACGGAGCTGCTGGGGGCGTGGCTCAGAGCCCGGGGGTTACTGAAGGAGCAGGGCTGAAGCCCTGCTCCCTTCTTCAAGCTGGACACGCCTCTGCGCCTCTGCGCCTCTGCGTTGAACGTGGACCATGAATGCAGCGTGACACCATCACTTCCCAGCGACGATCCCCCTGCCGCTTCAGCATCCACTCGATGCTCGGATCCTTGCCGCGGAAGTCGCGATAGAGCTGCGCGTAGTCCGACGACGTTGCCGCGCGAGAGGATCATCCCGCGGAACCGGTCGCCGTTCGCCCGCGTCAGCCCGCCGTTCTCCTTGAACCACTGGAACGCGTCGTTGTCGAGCATCTCGGCCCAGAGGTACGCGTAGTAGCCCGCGTCGTACCCGTTCGCCCAGATGTGCAGGAAGTAGCTCGAGCGGTAGCGCGGCGGCACCACCGACTGGTCCACCCCCGCCTGCTTCAGCGCCGCCGCCTCGAACGCGTCCACGTCCGGCGCCGGCGTGCCGGGCGCGAGCGAGTGCCACCGCATGTCGAGCGACGCCGACGGCGAGCAGCTCGGTCAGCGCGTAGCCCTGGTTGAAGGTCGCCGCCTGGCGGATCTTGTCCGCCAGCGCCGCCGGCATCGGCTGCCCCGTCTGGTGGTGCACCGCGAAGTGCGACAGCACCTGCGGCTCGAGCGCCCAGTGCTCGTTGATCTGCGAGGGCAGCTCCACGAAGTCGCGCGCCACGTTCGCGCCCGAGAGCGTCGGGTACTGCGAGCTGGCGAAGAGGCCGTGCAGCGCGTGCCCGAACTCGTGGAACAGCGTCCCCACGTCGTCGAAGGTGAGGAGCGTCGGCTGGCCGGGCGCGGGCTTGGCGAAGTTGGCGACGTTGTAGACGACCGGCTTGGTCCCCAGCAGCCTCGACTGGTCGACGAAGTTGTCCATCCAGGCGCCGCCGTTCTTGTTGTCGCGCTTGTAGTAGTCGCAGTAGAAGAGCGCGAGCGCGCTGCCGTCCTTGTCGAACACTTCGAAGACGCGGACGTCGGGGTGATAGACGGGGATGTCCTTGCGCTCCTTGAAGGTCAGGCCGTACAGCTGCTGCGGCGGCGTAGAAGACGCCGTCCGCCAGCACGCGGTCGAGCGAGAGGTAGGGCGCGAGCGACGCGTTGTTCAGGTCGTAGCGCGCCTTGCGGACCTGCTCGGCGTAGAAGTCCCAGTCCCAGGGCGCGAGCGTGAAGCCGCCCTTCTGCTGGTCGATGAGCGCCTGGATGTCGCGCGCCTCGACGCGCGCGTTCGCCATGGCCGGCGGCACCAGCCGCGCGAGGAACGCCTCGACGGCGGCGGGCTTCGCGGCCATCTGCTCTTCCACCGACCACGCCGCGTGCGTCGGGTAGCCGAGCAGCGCCGCGCGCTGCGCCCGGAGCGAGGCGAGCTTCGCGATGACCTGGCGCGTGTCGTTGGCGTCGCCCTTCTCGGTGCGCGTCCACGACGAGGTGAAGAAGCGCTCGCGGGTGGGGCGGGCGGTCAGCGAGGCCAGCGGAGGGCTGCTGCGTCGTGTTCTGCAGCGCGATCACCCACTGCCCCTCCAGGCCGCGCCCCTTCGCCGCCTCGGCGGCCGCCTGGACCTCCTCGGGGGTGAGGCCGGCCAGGTCGGCGGCGCTGGAGGCGACCAGGGCGCCGGCCTTGGTCGCGGCCATGAGCATGTTGGTGTACTTCGCGCCGAGCGACGCGTCCTCCTCGTTCAGCGCCTTCAGCTTCGTCTTGTCGGCGTCCGACAGCCTGGCGCCGGCCCGCACGAACCGCTTGTAGTAGTACTCGGCCAGGCGCAGGTCCTGCCCGGCGAGCTTCAGCGCGGCGCGCTGATCCCACACGGCCTCGACCCGCGCGAACAGCTTCCCGTTCAGGAACACCGCGTCGTCCAGGGCGGCGAGCTTCGGGGCCACTTCTTCCTGCAGCGCCTGCAGCAGCGGGTTGGTGTTGGCCGACGACAGGCCGTTGAAGACGAGGTTCACGCGGGTGAGCAGCTCGCCGCTGCGCTCGAGCGCCACGAGGGTGTTGTCGAAGGTGGCCGGCTCGGCGCTGTCGGCGATCGCCGTGACCTCCTCCAGTTGCTGCTTCATGCCGGCCTCGAAGGCGGGCGCGAAGTCGGCGTCCTGGATCTGGTCGAACGGCGGCGCGCCGTACGGCAGCGGGCTGGGGGTGAGCAGCGGGTTGGCCCGCGCTGCGGCGGGTGCCTGGGTGTCGGTCATGGTTGCGGGAGCAGAGGAGTAGGAGGCCAGCGCGAAGGCGCCGGCGATGGCCACGACGGCGAGGACGAGGACGAACGCGGCGTGTCTGATCATGAAGGCGGCCCTCCGGAAGAAGGACGAGCCCCGATCATAGCCCGATCTCACGCAGTCGCCGCCAGGGGCGCGTGAATGCCACGATCAGGCTGACCTGACGTCGTGCGGCTTCGCGTGTATCAGCCCGCGTTGGAGCCGTAGGCATTCCTTGCAAGGCCTGACGACTGCGCGGCTGTCTCAAAGCAGCACACGACCCGCCTATCCAACTGAACCACAAAGGCTAGCCTGAGTACACGCCCCGGAACACCGCGCCGAGAAGCCATCGTGGGGCGACTTGGCGCGACATGTGCTATCGACCTCATCGGCACCGAAAGAGTCCGGGCATCGGGCGACTTCGCTGCTGTCCACAACCGTCAGAGGAGGGCTTTCGTGAAGAGACGTTTCGTGCTCGGTTTGATCATCGCCGCGGGTGCGCTGATGCCGCTGAACGCCGGTGCCGCCCCCGTCACCTTCTTCGGGCTGGATACGGGCCTGGGCGAGTTCACCCGCCTCGGATTCCCACCCCAACGCGGACGCGGCGCGAGCCGCCTTCCTGGCCAACCTGGTGGGCGTCGGCACCGAGAACTTCGAGGGCTTCACCGCCGGAGCAACCGCGCCGTTGGCCATCGCCTTCCCGGGTGCGGGCACGGCGACCTTCTCGGGCGACGGCGCCATCGCGAGCCAGCCGTCCGGCACCGACGGTTTTGGGCGGTACCCCGTTTCGGGAAGCCAGTTCTGGGACCGGCAGGAGGCGTTCTCGATCGCGTTCTCCGAGCCGATTGCCGCGTTCGGGTTCTACGGGGTGGACATCGGGGACGTCGGCGGCCAGATGAGACTGTGGCTGGCCAACGGCGGCACGACGTATCTGGACGTCCCGCACGCCATCGGGCAGGTGGGCGGCAGCGTCATGTACTTCGGGTTCTACGACCTGGACCAGCAGTACGTCGGCATCACCTTCGGCGACAACTACGCGGCCGGGACCGACTTCTTCGCGCTCGACGACATGACGGTGGGGTCGCGCGCGCAGGTGCACCCGGTCCCCGAGCCCGCGTCGGCGCTGCTCGTCGGTCTCGGCCTCGCCGGCCTCGCGGTCGTGCGCAGGCGCCGCGCGTAGGACGAAGACGCTGCTGCTCAGCGGCGCGGCGCAGTTCGGGGTCTCTGCGTCCTTGCGAGGGCCGCCTCGCGGTGGCCCTTCGCGTGCGCGGGTCACGCATTGCGCCGGGGGCCGGCAGCGTGTCTAATGTGGCGCCATGGACGTGGCGCTCGCGTCGCTTCCGAACCTGAGGGATCTGGGCGGACACCCGGCCGGCGACGGGCGGGTCGTGCGGGCCGGGCTCGTCTACCGGTCCGACCAGCCAAACCCTGTCAGCCCGGAAGACCTCGAGCGTCTCGCCTCGCTCGGCCTGCGAACGGTGTTCGACCTGCGGACCGAAGAGGAGGCGGCCGAACGGCCCGACCAGCTGCCGGAGGGCGTCGAGGTGGTCGCGCTGGACGTGTTCGGCGACATCGACCGGTCGCGCCCGGTGATCCTCGGCGGGCTGCTCGAGCGGCCGGCGGCGGCGAACGAGGCCCTGGGCGGCGGGAAGGTGGACGCCCTGCTCGATCGCGCCTACCGCGCGTTCATCTCCCTGCCGAGCGCGCGGCAGGCGTACCGCGAGCTGTTCGCCGCGCTCGCCGACCCGGCGCGCCTCCCCGCCCTCTTCCACTGCATGACGGGCAAGGACCGGACGGGATGGGCCGCGGCGGCGCTCCTCACGCTGCTCGGCGTCCCGAAGGACGCGGTCGTGGCCGACTACCTCCGCAGCAACGACTTCATCCTCCCCCGCTACCAGCCCGCGATCGACGCGTTCGTCGCCGCCGGCGGCGAGCGGTCGATCACCGAGGCGGTCTTCGGCGTGAAGCCCGAGTATCTCGAGGCGGCGTTCGACGAGATGCAGAAGGCATACGGGACGATCGAGCAGTACTTCGAGGCGGGGCTGGGGATCGACGGGCAGAAACAGGACCGGCTCAGGGAACAGCTGACAGCACGCAGCCGTAGGGCGACCCTTCAGGGTTGCCGGGGAGAGACACCATGACCAGGAGCAGGGTGTGGGCGTTCGCCGTTGCCGTCGTGGCGCTGGCGGCGGTGTCGCTGGTGGCGCAGGGCGTCGTGGTCGTACCGCAGTCGAACGACGAATCGGTGGCGAAGGTTCCCGTCGGCTTCACGCCAATCTTCAACGGCAAGGACCTCACCGGCTGGCACGTCAGCCAGACGAACCACCACGGCACGACTCCCTCTTACCAGGTGGTGCACGGCATCCTCCTCGGCACGCAGCAGCCGTTCGGCAAGGGCGGCGTCCTGCTGACGGACAAGAAGTACAGCAACGTCGAGGTCTACCTCGAGGTGAAGCCCGACTGGGGATGCGACAGCGGCCTCTTCTTCTGGGCCGACGAGGATGGGGGCGGCTACCAGGTGCTGCTCGACTACCTGCCGGGCGGGACGATAGTGGCCGGCATTTACGGCGAGCGGCTGAAGGGCGTGAACGCGAACGGCCCGGCGTGGGACACGATGACGCCCGAGCAGCGGCAGGAAGTCCAGGCGAAGCGGAACGAGGCCTGGCAGAAGGTGTGGAAGCGCGACGAGTGGAACACCGTGCGCGCCCGCATCGAGGGGAACCCGCCCCGGGTCACCACCTGGCTGAACGACGTGATGCTGTTCCAGGGCCGGGACACCGCCAACCACGCGACCGGCGGCGCGACGAGCGGGTCGATCGCGATCCAGGTGCACGGGGGCGAGCGGTGGCGCGCGGGTGGCTTCTGGCGGTGGCGGGTGATCGCGGTGAAGGAGCTGGCGGAGAGGTGAGGTAAATCGATCGATTACTTGCAGGGAGGACATCATGCGTAGACTCGTCGCGCTCCTGGCGCTCGTGGCGTTGACCGCAGTACCGGCGTTCGCGCAGGACGCCGCCAAGGACCAGAAGGTGGACGTCACCGGGGCCTGGGAAATCACCGTCGAAGGCCCGCAGGGCGTGATGACGATCGTCGCCACCTACAAGCAGGACGGCGAGAAGCTGACCGGCACCCACGTCAGCGACATGGGCGAGGCCCCGCTCGAGGGGACGGTGAAGGGCAACGAGATCGCCTACGTGCTGACCATCCAGGGGCCTGACGGGCAACTCGCGCTCAAGCACCTCGGCAAGGTGGACGGCGACACCATCACGGGCACGGTCGAGATCGCCGAGATGGGCACGATCGACTGGACCGCCAAGCGAAAGAAATAGGAGGCGTGGGGCCATGGAGAATCGGCGCGAGTTCCTCAAGACGCTTGCCATGGCGGCCGTCGTCTCCGGCCGCGCCCCCGCCCTCGGGGCCAACGATCGAGTCCGCGTCGCCCTCATCGGCACCGGCAACCGCGGCAGGATCCTGGCCCGCTACTTCGCGGCACAGCCCGACTGCCACCTGGTCGCCGCCTGCGACGTCCGCCGATCGAGGCTCGACGAGGCGCTCGCCGAGTTGGGCGCGAAGGTCGAGGCCCACGGCGACTACCGTCGCCTCCTCGATCGCAAGGACATCGACGCGGTCGTCGTCGCCACGCCCGATCACTGGCACGCGCCGATGATCGTGGAGGCGTGCGCCGCTGGCAAGGACGTCTACGTCGAGAAGCCGATGACGCACACGGTCGAGGACGCGGTGCGCGCGGTCGAAGCGGCGAAGACGCACAACCGCATCGTCCAGCTCGGCATCCAGCAGCGAAGCGGCCGCCATTACCAGGAGGCGGTGGCGCTGGTCCGCGAGGGGCTGCTCGGCAAGGTCACCCACGCCGTGCTCATCCAGCCGGGAACCTACGCCCAGGTCGTCGCGCCCACCGAGGCGCCCCCCGCCGACCTCGACTGGGAGATGTTCCAGGGGCCGGCACCGCGCCACCCCTTCACGCCGAGTCGCCTCCGCTGGCGCGGGTTCTACGACTACGGCGGCGGCCTCATCACCGACTGGGGCGTGCACCTGGTCGAGACCGCGCTGTGGGCCCTCGGCGCCGACGCCAAGACCCCGCTGCAGACGACCGCGTCGGCCCAGTACGTGGCGTTCGCGAGAGACCTCGAACAGTTGCCCGACGCCTTCTCGTGCTCGTGGCAGTACGACGACTTCGTCATGTCCTTCACCAACGCGGTGCCGCCCAGCCCCGACTTCGGCCAGCACGGGACGTACCTCTACGGCCCGAAGGGGGTGCTGCACACCAACCGCTCGGGGTACCGGGTCCTGCCCTACCCCGCGAAGAAGGACCGCGACGGCAAGGTGATCGACCCGGCGATCGAGGGGCGCCTGGTGACGCACCGGGAGGAGTACGACCGGAACGACGTCTACACCATCGCCCACGCGCGCAACTTCCTCGAGTGCGTGCGCTCGCGAAAGCGGCCGGTCGCCGACATCACCACCGTCGGCTTCCACGCCACGCTGCCCTGCCTGCTCGCCCGGCAGGCGGTGAAAGAGGGGAAGACACTGGGGTGGAATGGTTGAGTGGCCAGTGGCCACTGGCTACTGGCTACTGACCCTGCCATGAAGTCCGAGGTCACGATGCGCCTGCTGAACGAACTGGCCGCGATGTGTCTCGGCGCGGCCTTCTTCCTGATCGTCTTCTCCGCCGCCCTGCCTGGCGCCGAGAAGCCGGCCCGTCCGCTGCCGGCTGTGCAGGCTGCCGGGCCGGCCGCGGGCGCGCAGCCGGCCGCGGCGCCCGTGAGGATCATCATCGACGTCGACCTCGCCGAGGACGTGGACGATGCCGGCGCACTGGCCGTGCTGCACGCCCTGGCGAACCGGGGCGAGGCGGAGATCCTCGGCGTGCTCATCTCGTCGAAGAACGAGTCGGTGGGGCCCGCCCTCGACGCCATCAACACGTGGTACGGGCGGCCCGACCTGCCGATCGGCTACCAGCGCGGACACCAGTACGGCTACCGTAACGTGAAGGACCCCGACCGCGACACGCCGTCGCGCTACGCCGGGCCGGTGGCGAAGGCGTTCCCCCACGACCTCGAACGCAGCAGCGACGCGCCAGACGCCGTCGCCCTCTGCCGCCGCCTGCTCGCCGCGCAGCCCGACGGCAGCGTCACGATCGTGACCATCGGCTTCCTCACCAACCTGCGCGACCTGCTCGACTCGCGCCCCGACGAGTCGAGCCCGCTCGATGGCGAGGCGCTGGTGAGGCGGAAGGTGAGGCTGTGGGTGTGCATGGGCGGCATCTTCCCGGCCGGGAAGTTCCCTGATGGAGGCGGCGAGTACAACCTGATGTGGGACACCGCCGCGTCGGTGCGCGCGATCAACGACTGGCCGACGCCGGTCGTCTTCAGCGGCTTCGAGATCGGCGCGCGGGTCAAGGTGGGCGCGCGGCTCGGCGGCACGCCCGAGGCCAACCCGGTCCGCGCCTGCTACCAGCACTACAACGAGCTGAAGGACCGCGAGGCGTGGGACCAGACGGCGGTGCTTTACGCGGTGCGCGGGGCGCGCGAGTACTGGACGCTCTCCGAGCCCGGCCTGTGCCTCATGCACGCGAGGGTCAGCCACGGCTACAACGAGTGGATCCCGTCGCCCGGCCGACGGCACCGCTACCTGATCGAGACGATGCCGCCGGCGGAGATCGGCAAGGTCATCGAGGACCTGATGGTGGAGGGCAGGTAAGTCGATCGACTGAAGGAGCCGCGCGATGGTGATTGTCGAGTCGTACGGGCTGGCGGTCCTCATGTGCATCGTCACGATGCTCTGCTGGGGATCGTGGGCGAACACCCAGAAGCTGGCGACGCGCGAGTGGCGCTTCCAGCTGTTCTACTGGGACTACGCGATCGGCGTCCTGCTGCTCGCCCTCGTGCTCGCATTCACCCTCGGCAGCACGGGCACCGGCGGGCGCGCCTTCCTGGCCGACCTCGCGCAGGCCGACGCCGGGTGGCTCGGGTCGGCGTTCTTCGGCGGCGTGGTGTTCAACCTGTCGAACATCCTGCTGGTCGCAGCCATCGACATCGCCGGCCTCGCGGTGGCCTTCCCCGTCGGCGTCGGCCTCGCGCTCGTGCTCGGCGTCGTGACCACCTACGTCGCGCGGCCCGAGGGGAACGTGCCGATGCTGGCCGTTGGCGTCACCTGGGTGCTGGTCGCCATCGTGCTCGACGCGCTCGCCTACCGGCGCCTGGCTGCCGCCGGCCGGAAGGCGCCGGCTGCCGGGATCGTCATCTCCGTCGCCGCGGGCCTGCTGATGGGGTGGTTCTACAGCTTCGTCGCGCAGGCGATGGGGGCCATCGACCCGGCCACGCGCGCCCTCGAGGCGGGCAAGCTGTCGCCCTACACCGCGGTTGTGATCTTCAGCGCCGGCGTGCTGGCGTCGAACTTCCTGTGGAACAGCCTCATGATGGTGCGGCCGTTCTCGGGCGGCCCGGTGCCGTTCGGCGACTACTTCACGAAGGGCAACGCACGGCTTCACGCCATCGGCATCCTCGGCGGCGCGATCTGGAGCCTCGGCATGGCGTTCAGCATCATCGCCTCGACGGCCGCGGGGCCGGCGCTCTCGTACGGGCTGGGCCAGGGGGCGACGATGGTGGGGGCGCTGTGGGGGGTGTTCATCTGGAAGGAGTTCCGCGGGGCGCCCGCCGGCACCGGCAGGCTGCTCGGCGCGATGTTCTTCTTCTACGCCATCGGGCTGGCGATCCTGGTGGCGTCCAAATGACCCCCCGCCCTTCGGTCGTCGTCGTCGGCAGTTCCAACACGGACATGATCATCCGACTCGACCGGATCCCGAGGCCCGGCGAGACCATCCTCGGGGGCGA
This sequence comes from uncultured Acidobacteriota bacterium, assembly GCA_963813585.1. Lineage (GTDB taxonomy): Bacteria > Acidobacteriota > Vicinamibacteria > Vicinamibacterales > Fen-181 > JARKSS01. Next base: position 1,771,630 of record CAWEZL010000001.1, on the reverse strand, counting down.
GTTCGTGACCGCCGCGGGCGGCAAGGGGGCGAACCAGGCGGTGGGCGCCGCGCGCGCGGGCGGCCGCGTGACCTTCGTCGCGCGCATCGGCCGCGACATGTTCGGAGACCGCGCCCTTGCCGGCTTCGTCAAGGACCGCATCGACGTCTCCCACGTCATCCGCGACCGGGCGGCGGCCTCGGGCGTCGCGCTGATCTTCGTGGCGAAGGACGGGGAGAACTCGATCGCGGTCGCCTCGGGCGCGAACGCCAGCCTCGGGCCGGCGGACGTGAAGCGCGCGGCTTCGGCCATCCTCGGGGCGGACGTGCTCGTCATGCAGCTCGAGACGCCGCTCGCCACCGTGCAGGTGGCGGCCGACATCGCGGTGAAGGCCGGCGTGCGGGTCATCCTCAACCCCGCGCCCGCGAGGGGGCTGCCCGACCGCCTGCTCCGCCGGGTGAGCGTCCTCACGCCGAACGAGACCGAGGCCGCGCTGCTCACGGGCATCGAGGTGGCCGATCGCTCATCGGCCGCGAAGGCCGCCGCAAAGCTGCGCGCGCGCGGGGTGGGAGCGGTCGTCATCACGCTCGGCCGGCGGGGGGCGTTCGTATCCGAGGAGAACGGCGAAGGCCTCGTGCCCGGGTTCAAGGTGAAGGCGGTGGACACGACCGCGGCCGGCGACGTCTTCAACGGCGCGCTGGCCGTCGCGCTCGGCGAGGGGCGTGCGCTGCCCGACGCGGTCCGCTTCGCCAACGCCGCCGCCGCGCTCTCGGTGACGAAGCTCGGGGCGCAGCCGTCCGCCCCGCGACGGCGCGAGATCGATCGGTTCATCAGCTCTCGCAACCGATAGGAGAGGGAATGTCCGCCAGGAAGCTGGGATTGGTGAGTCTGCTGGCCATCCTGGCCTGGCTGCCGACCTCGGCAGCCCAGGCGCCGCCCGTCCTCGTCACCCTCTGGTTCGACACGGAGGACTACGTCCTTCCGCAGTCGGACGACGCCGCGAAGAGGCTGGCGGAGATCCTGACGAAGCTGGGCGTGCGGGCCACATTCAAGGTGGTGGGCGAGAAGGCGCGCGTGCTCGAGCAGCGCGGGCGCACCGACGTCGTCGAGGCGCTGCGCGCGCACGAGATCGGCTACCACACCAACATGCACAGCCAGCCGCCGACGGTGGCGACCTACCTGCAGCACGCGGGCTGGGACGATGGCATCGCCGAGTTCCTGCGGCGCGAGGCGCAGGGGGCGAAGGACGTGGAGCGGATCCTCGGCCGGCCGCTGACCGCGTACGGGCAGCCTGGCAGCTCGTGGGCGCCGCAGGCGTACCCGGCGCTGCGCAAGATGGGGATCCCGCTCTACCTGGACGAAGCCGACCACGTCGGCCTCGACGACCAGCCGTTCTACTACGGCGGGATGCTGAACGTGTTTCGCATGCGCTCGACGCTCGCGCGGATGGATCTCCGGGGCGGCACGAGCCTCGAGGAGGGCACAGCCGGGTTCGTCGCGGCGGCCGACAAGGTCCGCGCGAGGGGCGGCGGCACGGTCAGCATCTACTACCACCCCTGCGAGTGGGTGCACGCGAAGTTCTGGGACGCGGTGAACTTCAGCGAGGGCGCCAACCCGCCGCGGGCGGAGTGGAAGAAGCCGGGCGTCCGTCCGGCCGCCGAGACGGAGCAGGCGTTCGCCGACTTCGAGCGGTTCATTGCGTTCGTGAAGGCGCAGCCGGGGGTGCGCTTCGTGACGGCGTCCGAGCTGGTGCGGCTCTACGCCGACCGGGCGATGGCGCGCGACTTCGCCCGCGACGACCTGCTGGCGGTGGCGCGGGCGGTTCAGGGCGAGCAGAGCTTCCTGCGGCGTGAGGGGTACGCGCTGTCGGTGGCGGACATGTTCTCGCTGCTCGCGCAGGCCGCGGCCGGGTTCGCGCGGCAGGGGGCGCTGCCCACCGCGGTGCGCGTGCGCCCGCTCGACGGGCCCGCGGACGCCTTCCGGCCCGCGCTCGGCGGCACGTCGCGCGCTGCAGGCGCGAAGGCAGCGGCCGGGGGCGCGGCTCCAGAAGACGCTGGCGCCTCGGGGGCGCCGTTCCCGTGGGAGGCGTTCGCCCGGGCGACCGAGGACGTTGCGCGCTTTACGGACGAGGACGGGACGCGTGCCGGCGGAGGTCTGGGTGGGGGCGGAGAGCCTCTCGCCCTCCGACTACCTGGCGATGCTGGGCGGGGCCGTCGAGACGCTGATCGCGACGGGCCGGCCGCCCGGACAGGTCGCCCGCCGTTCGGGCTCCTTCACCGCCGACCGCTTCGTCGCCGCCGACACGCCCGATCTCTGGGGCTGGCCGATCTTCCCCAAGGGCTTCCACGCCCCGCGCATCATGGAGCTGGCGCGGCTGCAGGCGTGGACGCTGAAGCCAGCGACACTGGACGCCCAGTAGGGACGAAATGGGGCCAGGCCCCATTTCGGGGCGATGGCGATGAGGCGTGACGAAATGGGGCCAGGCCCCATTTCGTCGCAGGCGCCTCTCCACCGTGGCCCGGGCAAGGAAACGCCTGTCTTTTGCCCGGTGACGATTTCGTTATTGAGATCGGCGTGAGAAATGGGGCCTGGCCCCATTTCGGGGCAGCAGCGCGATCGCGACGGCGCCCGCAAGCGCGATGGCGATGAGGGCCGTGAAGGCGGCCTGGTAGCTGCCGGTCGCGTCGCGCAGGTAGCCCACCAGCATCGGCGACACCGCCTCGGCCACGCCGTCGGCCGTCACCACGATCCCCATCACCCGCCCCAGCACGCCGACCCCGAACAACTCGGCCGCGATCAGCGGGATGATGAGGTACTCACCGCCAAGGCCAAGGCCGAAAACCACCGAGAAGGCCTGGGTCGCGGCGCGCGACGAGGAGAGGAGGAGGAGCGGGATCGCCGAGGCGACGAGGAGGTAGATCAGGATCATCACGTGCTTCTTCGGCATGCGGTCGGCCAGCCACCCCATCAGGAGGCGACCCGCGATGCTGAAGGCGAGCACGAGCGAGATCGCGCGCGCAGCCTCGGCCTGCGCGTAGCCCTGGTCGAGGCTGAGGAAGAGCTTCAGGTGCTGGTTCGTCCCGCCCACCGCGGCGATCGAACACATGCTGCCGGCCAGCAGCAGGTAGAACGCGGGGCGCCGGAGGACCGGCCCGAGGGGCGGCAGACCCGCCCTGTCCCCTTCCTTCCGTTCTGGCGCCGGCGGGTCCTTCGTGAAGAACACCATCGGGCCCGCAACGATCACAATGAGCACCCCCAGCGCGCGCAGCGCCCCCCGCCAGCCCCACATCCCGACCAGCCAGTACGACAGCCACGGGACGATCGCGCCGCCGATGCCAATGCCCAGGTACGCGAAGCCCATCGCCTTCCCGCGCCCTTCGCGGAACCACCGCGAGAGCAGCACCTGGTTCGGCAGCGGCCCGCCGCACACGTAGCCCAGCGCGTTCAGCAGGTAGAAGGCGTAGAACATCCACGCGGCGGACATCCCCGCGAGACCGGCGAGCGCGGCGCCGGCCATGAGGATGCCTGCCAGCATGAAGCGGCGCGGGCCGAAGCGGTCGATCAGCCACCCGGCCATGAAGCCGAAGAGGGGGCCGACGACCAGCTTGCTGAGGGCATTGCCCGAGGTGACCATCGTGCGCGACCACCCGAACTCGCGCACCATGTGGTCGTAGTACAGCGGAAGCCCGTACAGCGCGAGGCCGACGACGGAGAAGAGCGCCAGGAAAGCGGTGGTCGCCGCATGGTACTGCCGAAATCGATCGGGACGAATTTCAGTTTCTGCCACCCTCGCTCCTGTGAGACGCGCGTAATCGTCCCGATTGATTCTTCGACAACTACAGCCGCTGCACTCCCATCCCTCCGTCCACGACAATGACCTGCCCCGTCGAGTACGGCAGGTCGCCCCGCGCCAGCATCGCCACCGCCCTCCCCACGTCGTCCGGCTCGCCCCAGCGCGACTGCACCAGCAGGCCGCCGGCGATGAGCCGGTCGTACTTCCGGCTGACGCCGGCCGTCATGTCGGTCCGGATCACGCCGGGACGGACCTCGTAGACGGGGATGTCGAACTCGCCGAGCCTGGCCGCCCAGAGCGAGGTCGCCATCGCCAGGCCCGCCTTCGCCACGCAGTACTCGCCGCGGTTGGTCGAGGCGACGGTCGCCGAGATCGACCCCACGTTGACGATGCAGCCGGCGAAGGCGCGGTCGTGGCGCTTCTGCTCGATCATCCAGCGCGCCGCCGCCTGCGTGAGGAAGTAGGGCCCGCGCAGGTTGACGCCCAGCACGCGCTCGAAGCTCTCCTCGGTGGCCTCGAGCAGGTCGCGCCGCTCGGCGGGCGCGACGCCCGCGTTGTTGACGAGGACGTGCAGGCGGCCGAAGTGATCGCGCACGGCGTCGACCAGGCGGTCGCGCTGGCTGCGATCGCCGACGTCGCACGGCACGTAGATCGACGTCGGCGCCGTGTCCGCGCAGGTCCTCGAGCGGCTTGGCGACCGCCTCGGGCGGCCGCACGCCGCACACCGCCAGGTCGAAGCCCTCCTGCGCGAGCCGCCGCGCGATGGCGAGGCCGATGCCCCGCGTCCCCCCGGTCACCAGCGCCACACGCCTCGATGTCATGGTTCGAGCCTCGGTACCTGCACCCACCGCCCCGTCCGCGACGATTCACGCGCCAGCTCGGCCAACTGCACGCCCCGCGCGCCCGCGAGCAGGTCCCACGGGAACGGGTCGCCGCAGGCGACGTGGCGCAGGAACAGCTCCCACTCGGCCTTGAACGCGTTCCCGGGGGCCTCGGCCGGCGGCACCTCGCGCCAGTCCGACCGGTAGTCGTGCCGCGTGTCCTCGTCGGGATTCCACACCGGGCGCGGCGTGGCGGCGGCCGGCTGCACCCAGCAGCGCCGCAGGCCGGCGACCGCCGAGCCCTTCGTCCCGTCCACCTGGATCGTGAGCAGGTCGTCGCGGCGCACCCGCACGCACCACGACGAGTTGAACTGCGCGACGACGCCGCCTTCCAGCTCGAACGTCGCGTAGGCGGCATCGTCGGCCGTGCAGGCGTACGGGCGGCCCTGCTCGTCCCACCGCTGCGGAATGTGCGTGGCGCCGAGGCACGAGACGGCTGCGACCCGGCCGAACAGCTTCGTCGAGCACGTAGCGCCAGTGGGCGAACATGTCGACGATGATGCCGCCGCCGTCCTCCGTGCGGTAGTTCCACGAGGGGCGCTGCGGCGCGATCGTCGTCGCCCTCGAAGACCCAGTACCCGAACTCGCCGCGCACGCGAGCAGGATCCGCCCGAAGAAGCCGCTGTCGACGAGGCCGCGCAGCTGCCACGATTCCCGGCAGCCACAGCTTGTCCTGCACGACGCCGTGCCGCACGCCCGCGTCGCTGCGCCAGCCGATACAGCTCCAGCGCCTCGGCCAGCGTCGCCGCGCGTCGGCTTCTCGCAGTAGACGTGCTTGCCGGCGGCGATCGCGCGCCGGACCGCCTCCGCGCGCCGGTCGGTGGTCTGCGCGTCGAAGTAGACGGGATAGCGATCGGATCGGCCAGCGCGGCGTCGAGGTCGGTCGTCCACGGCGGGTCGCCGGCGCGGGCCGCGAGCGCCTCGAGCTTCGCCGCGTTGCGGCCGACCAGCAGCGGCTCGGGCATGATCGCCGTCCCGTCGGCGAGCCGGACGCCGCCCTGCTCGCGGATGGCGACGATCGACCGCAGCAGGTGCTGGTTCGTCCCCATGCGCCCGGTCACGCCGTTCATGATGATGCCGATTCGAGGGGTGCTCACATCACAATCCTGATTCCAATTCCACATCCTCGAGTCCTGAAGCCTCTGGCGCCTACGCCTTCTGTGGCTGCGCGCCCTCGGGCAGCGGCGGCGCCTCGACGCCCGCGCGCGGCAGCGTGCCATCCAGTTCCTGCCGCCAGTGGGCGACGTCGCCCGCCGGGCCGTAGCAGTAGAGCAGCCGCAGCGGTCGCCAGGCCGATGTTCGTGATCTGGTGGAAGACGCCGCGGCGGAATCGCCACCGCCTGGCCCGCGGTGAGGATGGCCCGCTCGTCGCCCAGGCACATCTCGCCCGCTGCCCTCGAGCACGAGGTAGACCTCCTCCTGGTCCTGGTTGTGCCACGGCACCTGGCCGCCGTCCGCGTCGAGCACCACCATCCCCAGGCAGAAGTTGACTGGCCTGGATCGGCGAGGCGCCGCCGACGACGTTCCTGGTGACGCGGCCGGCCGGGTACCGCCGCCCCTGCGTCGTATCGAGATCGAGCGTGATCATGCCTGCCCCCAGAAGACGAGGTACGGCTCGCGGCGGATGACGCGCAACAGGTACAGCGCCGCCTCGCGGAGGTGGTAGTCGCCCCACATGCTCGACTCGCCGCACGGCACGCGGCGGCCGGGCGGCACGGTGTCCCACCCGTTCGGCCGGTGGTAGACGGAGTGCAGCAGCAGGCCCTCGTGGCGCGGGGCGGTCGATCAGGTACGGCTCGCCGGTGAGCGTGCGCACCACCGTGAGGCCCGCCTGCCAGTAGCGGCGCCCGCGGGTGGCGTCGCGGCGACGCAGGTAGTGCCCCAGGCGCAGCAGCCCCTGCGCCGCGATCGCCGCCGCCGAACTGTCCACCGGCTCGAACTCGTTGAACGGATCGGCCGGCTTCGCGCGGTAGTCGCCGAGGCTGCGGCAAGCCGGGCGCGCCCGAGTCCCAGTACGGGATGCCGTCCGCCGCGGCGTCCTCGAGGTAGCGGTCGCACGCGTCGCAGGCGGCCCGCCGCATGAACGCTTCGACGGCCGCCTTGCCGCCCTCGCCTGCCAGCTCGCGCGGCGCGGAACGGTCGCCAGGAACTCGAGCTGCTCGGCGAAGCCGCAGCATGGCCCAGGCGAGGCCGCGCGTCCAGGTGGTGAACGGCGAGTAGCCCTGCTGCGAGCTGAGGCACCGAAACGCCCCGGTGCGGGTGTTGAAGATCGCCTCGTGCGTCACGCGGCCGCGCACGTCGAAGACGTCGCGCCCGCCGCCGTCCGACACGAGCCAGGTGGCCGTCGCGCGAGCGTGGCGCACGAGGCGCGCGAGCAGCGACACCCGCGCGCCGCCCTCCTCGAGCAGCACCTGGCCCAGGCGGTGGCCGACGGCCAGCGCGCGCAGCGTGCGCATCGTGTCCACGAACAGCGAGTGCGGCCCGTTGAACGAGTGGATGAACCCCTCGCGCTCGCCGAGCGGCGTCCAGCGGTGCGCCTGCACCGCCGCCGAGCACCTGAGCGCCGTCTCGTAGCAGCGCCGCTCCCACTCGTTGCGCGGGATCCGCCCCTCCAGCATCAGCCGCAGGAGGTTGCCGTAGGTGCTGACGATCGTGAACCCGTGGTCGTGGACGCCCATGTCGGTCAGGTGGGCGCCCATGGCCTCGAGCGTCCCGCGCCGGCCGATCTCGAGGAAGCGCTTGTCGCCGGTGGCGTCGAACTGCAGGAGGGCCGAGCCGTACCGGAAGCCGAGCGTCCACTCGGTCCAGCCGCGCGAGGTGTAGCGGCCGTCCACGGTGTAGACGAGCGTGTCGCGTCCCGGCGGGTGGTTGCGCTCGATCGCGCGGATCTTCGAGGCGGAGAGCCGCCACAGGCGGTCGAGGCGCAGGGACAGCGCGGCGGGCGTCAACGCGTGGTCGATCTTCATGTCGCCTGCTCGCCGGCCGCGAAGGGGTGCCGGCGCAGGCATTCAATCCGATCCGGCCGGACTCGTCAACGCCCGCCGTCCGTGGGGCTCGGGCGGGCACGGAGACCCGCCCCCACTGGCGCTCGGTGCGCCCGCGCGCGGGAGGTGTCAACCGAGCGCGAACAGCTTCACCACCTCGCCCTTGGGTGGCAGCCGGATCTCCTTCTCGAAGGCGAAGCCGACCTTCTCGAGAACGCGGATCGAGCGCACGTTCGATGGGCTGGTGATCGCCACGAGGCGCGTCAGGCCGACGTCGCTGATGGCGTGGTCCCTGGACGCGGCCGCCGCCTCCACCGCGTACCCCCTCGACCAGTACTGCGGCAGGAACGCGAAGCCGAGGTCCACGTCGTCCAAGGTGTCCCGCTTCACGAGGCCGCAGATGCCGGCCAGCTCGCCGGTCTGCTTCAGCACGACGCCGTAGAGGCCGAAGCCGTGGCGCTGGTAGCTGGCCACGATGCGGTCGCGGATGTAGCCCGCCGCGTCATCCAGCGTCCGGACGCCGCGATCGCCGATGTGCTCGAGGAACGACGGCTGGTTGAGCAGGTCGAGGATGAACGCGGCGTCGTCTTCGGTGAGGCGCCGCAGCGACAGGCGCCCGGTGGTGATCGCACACGCCGCACTCGCCTCCGCGCGGCCCGGCCGCGCCGCTGCATCCATGGCGGGCATTCTACCGCCTCACTCCCCTCACGGCCCAGGCGCGGGCGCGGAGGACGATCGGGCGATCCGGCCCGTCGCCGAGCAGGTGCCGGCGCAGTCGGAGCCGCAGCGCCTCGCGACTGCCGGCGGACAATCCGGCCAGGTGGGCCCCCGCGGGGCCCTGCTTCTCGAGGAAGGGCGACCAGTAGTCGTCGAACGACGAGAAGCGGGTCTCGATCGTGAGGGGCTCTTCCGAGACATCCCCGAGCCCGTGCTCGCGCCACAGCGCGGCAAGCTCGCCTCGACGGCACAGCGGCATCTGACGCTCGTCGCGGGCGTCCATGGCGGGGTCGAGCGCAACCGCCGCATCCCAGAAGACTCGCAGCATCTCCATGCCCTCGCCGTAGTCCCACACGGCCGCGGCGACCACCCCGCCAGGCCGCGTGACGCGAGTCATCTCCTTCAGCGCCCTGCCACGATCGGGCACGAAGTTGAGGACGAGGAGCGACAGCGTCCGGTCGAAGCCGGCGTCCGCCAGTCGAAGCTGCTGGGCATCGCCAACCTCGAAGCGGACCAGCGCGCTCCCGTGGCGGCCCCTCGCGAAGGCGACGTAGGCGGCCGAGGGATCGATGCCGAGGATGGCGCTGGACGGAGCCGCCGCAGCCGCGGCGGCGGCCAGGGCGCCAGTACCTGACCCGATGTCCAGGATCGAGTCGCCGTCACGGACGCCGGCGAACCGGACCAGAAGCGGGGCCAGCTCGCGGCTCCATCGCCCCATGAACCGTTCGTAGGCGTCCCCGGCCGAGAACATCGAGTCCTGATCGCCGGCAGGGGTGGCGGCGGCGAGCACACCGATTGAGGCGGCGACGACGAGCAGAGCGAGGATCTTCATCACGGTTCGTCGGCCTCAGCAAGACGAGTGCCGGCCGGACCGGCGCGGGGAAAGAGACCTGGCCCAGGCCCACCTGTTCAGCGTCGGAACTTCACCTCGTCGAGGATCTTCATTGGGTGCCCCGACAGTAGGATTGGGACGCCGATTGGGTTTATTCTGGGAGGCGGGGCGTCCCACAACCAATTTTGAAGAAGGAGTCTCCCGTGAAGCATCGCTCTCGGCTCTTCCTCGTGGCGTTCGCGGCAGCGGCAATGGGTGCGATGGCGCTCGCACAGGCGCAGGCGCAGGCCCAGGCCCAGGCACAGGCGCAGCCGCAGGCACAGGCGCAGCCGCAGGCACAGGCGCAGCCGCCGGCGGCGGCATCGGCCAACCCCATCAGCGACGGCTCCCGGATGATGTTCCAGATCATCAGCGGCTTCGTCACGAAGTCCGCGGAGAAGGCGCCCGAGGAGCTCTACGCCTTCAAGCCCACGCCCGAGGTGAGAAGCTTCGGGCAGCTGATCGGCCACGTGGCCGAGGACAACTACGTGATCTGCGCGGCCGCCATGGGCGAGAAGCCGCCGGTGGAAGGCATCGAGAAGTCGACGACGACGAAGGCGGACCTCGTGAAGGCGCTGGCCGACTCGGCCGCGTACTGCCAGAAGGCTTACGCTGGCCTGACCGACGCCACCGCCGCGCAGGAGATGCCGTTCTTCGGCCGGAAGATGGCGCGGGTGTCGATCCTCGACTTCAACACCGCGCACGACTACGAGCACTACGGCAACCTCGTCACCTACATGCGGCTGAAGGGGATCGTTCCCCCGTCGAGCGAGAAGCCGGCCGGAAAGTAGCGCGTCCTTCGTAAGCTCGTCAGGGGCGTTCATCGCAAACTGAGCCGCTCTCCGGCGTTGAATCGCACCCTCGGCTGTGCTATCAACATAAGGATCCTGTCAAAAGTCGCGGCCGTTCTCGCCGCACGTTGCCCGCTCGGCTTGTCCGGGTCGAATGCAGCCCCTGATGCCTGCGCCCCCTTCGACCGGTTCGGCAGTCCCGTTGGCCATGCTCGGCGCGGCGGGCGTCATCGCGCAGTTCGTGGCGGGTAAGGCCGCGCGCGATGCACTGTTCCTCGCCCGCTTCGACGTCACCGATCTGCCGTTGATGGTGATGGCGGCGTCCGTCTTCTCCATCGCGTGCGCCCTGCTGATGTCGCGCGCGATGAGCCGGGTGTCCCCCGTCCGCCTCCTTCCCGCTCGCCTTCGTCGCGAGCGCGGTCCTGGTCGTCCTCGAGTGGATGCTGGGCCGGACGTCCCCGCGGGCGGGCGCCGTCGTCTTCTATCTCCACATGCTCGGGCTGGCCCCGGTGCTCGTCTCGGGGTTCTGGACGCTGTTGAGCGAGCGGTTCGATCCCCGGACGGCGAAGCGCCGCCTCGGGCACATCGGGGCCGCGGGGACGTTCGGCGGCCTCGCGGGCGGCCTGATTGCCGATCGGGCGGCCGTGTGGAGCACCGCCAGCGCGATGCTCCCGATCCTGGCGATCCTGAACGTGGCCTGCGCCTGGGTCGTGTGGCGGCTCGCGTCGCGTGGCGACGGCGAGGGGCAGGCGCCGGCGGCGCTGCACCGGCTGGCGCCCGTGGTTCCGTCCGGCCTGGCGGTCGTCGCCCGCAACGCCCACCTGCGCAACCTGGCCGCGCTCGTGCTGCTGACGACGCTCGGCGCGACGCTGGTGGACTACGTCTTCAAGGCCCGGGCGGTGGCCGAGATCGGGCGCGGCGACGTGCTGCTGCGCTTCTTCGCCCTGTACTACGCCGCGACGAGCGTGTTCACGTTCCTGGCGCAGGTGACGCTGAGCCGCCCGGTGCTCGAGAAGCTCGGGCTCGCGCCCGCGGTCGGCGCCCCGTCGTTCGCCGTCGTGGCCGGCGGCCTCGGCGCCCTCGTCCTCCCGGGGGTGCCCATCGCCGCCGCCGCGCGAGGCTCCGAGAACGTCTCGCGCATGTCCCTCTTCCGCTCGGCCTACGAGCTGCTCTACACGCCGGTGCCGGCGCGCGACAAGCGGGCAGCGAAGCCGATCATCGACGTCGGCTTCGACCGCGCCGGCGACCTGCTGGGGGCGGGCCTCACCGCGATCGTCATCAGCTCGACCCAGGCTGCCGGGCACTCGATCATCCTCGCCGTTGCCATGGTCAGCGCGCTGGGGGCGCTGGTGGTCTCGCGCCGCGTCACGCGCGGCTACATCCAGACGCTCGAACGCAGCCTGCTCGACCAGGCCGTCCGCCTCGACCTGTCGGAGGTCGAAGACCTGACGACGCGCGAGACGATGGTGCGGACCCTCTCGCAGGTGCCGGCGCTGACGCTCGGCGACTCCGCGGCCTCCCAACCCGCCGCCGCGCTGCCGCGGCCGCCCGCCGCGGTGCCGCCCGAGGGCGCCGACCCGGTGGTGCAGGCGATCCTCGCGCTCCGGTCGCGGGACCGCGAGCGGGTGCTGGGCGTCCTGCGGAGGGACCTCGGCCCCGATCGTGCGCTCGTGCCCCACGTCATCCCGCTGCTCGCGTGGGATCCCGGTCTCGCCCGACGCCAGCGTCGCCCTTCGAAAGGTGGCCGAGGAGGCGGTCGGGCAGCTCGTGGACTCGATGCTGGACCCCCGGCAGGACTTCGCGATCCGGCGGCGGATCGCGCGGGTGCTCTGGATCTGCGTCTCGCAGCGCGCGGTGGACGGCCTCCTGTTCGCGCTCGACGACCGGTTCGAGGTCCGCTTCCAGGCCGGCCGGTCGCTCGCGGCGATCGCCGAGCGGAACGCCCTCGTGCGAATCGACCCCGACCGGATCTTCCAGGTGGTCCTGCGCGAGGTCAGCGTGGGCCGGCCGGTCTGGGAGAGCCACCGCCTGCTCGACGAGGTCGAGGAGGGCGACGGGGGCTTCTTCGCCGATCGCTTCATCCGCGTGCGGGCCGGGCAGAGCATGGCCCACGTCTTCACGCTGCTCTCGCTCGTGCTGCACCGCGAGCCGCTGCACGATTGCCTTCCGCGGCCTGCACGTCGAGGACCGGCTGCTGCGCGGGACCGCGCTCGAATACCTGGAGAGCGTTCTGCCGCCCGCGATCCGGTCGCGCCTCTGGCCGTTCCTCGAGGACACGCGCCCGTCGGGACGGCCCCGGCGCACCCGGGACGAGATCGTGGCCGATCTCGTCCGGTCGAACCACTCGATCATGTTGAACCTCGCCGAGCTGGAGCGTCGCGGCCAGCCGGCGCCCGGAGAACCGCGGGCCCACGTGGCGGGAGCCGGCGGCGGCCGGCGGTGAGGGTCCGCGGGGAGCAGGCATGAAGCGGGGAGACATGCAGCAGAAACGGCGGATGGAGCCGGCGCTGACGCCCTGGGTGGGCCTGACGCACGCCACGGGCTGGACGCTGCCAGAGGACCTGCTGCGCGACGGGTCGCACCGCCTGTCGATCCTCGTCCGCGGTGGCGGCGGTCCTCTGGTCGATCGCGCTGGTCCTCAACAACCTGGTTCCGCGCGGGTTCGCCGGCGTCACCACGCACCCGTACCCCTGGCCCGGCAACCTGGTGAGCAGCCTGGCGATCGCGACCGCCGTGGGGATGTGGGCCTATATCCGGTTCTCGCGCACGGGCCAGCGGGCTCTCGACATCGGCCTGGTGTTCCTCGTCGCCAACGCGTTCGCACTCGGCCTGCTCGACGAGTGGGCGCCGCCCGAGGTGCGCGTCCGCTCGGTGTCGTGGATCGCGGTGGTGATCCTGACCTACGCGATGATCGCGCCGAGCACGCCGCGCAAGACCCTGGCGGCCTCGCTGGTGGCCGCCTCGATGGACCCCTTCGGCGCGCTCGTGGCGGACCTGCGAGGGGTGTCGGTGCCCCCGGCGGCGCAGGTGCTGGTCCAGTACTGGCCCAACTACGCGGCCGCCTTCCTGGCGGTGGTCCCGTCGCAGGTGCTCCAGCGCCTGGGGCGCCAGATCTCGCAGGTGCGCGAGGCCGGCAGCTACGAGCTCGTGCAGGAACTCGGGCGCGGCGGCATGGGCGAGGTCTGGCGGGCCGAGCACCGGCTGCTCGCGCGCCCCGCCGCCGTCAAGATCGTCCGGCCCGAGGTGCTCGGCGCCGCGAGCGAGGCCGACGTCCGGCTGATCATGCAGCGCTTCATGCGCGAGGCGCAGGCCACGGCGGTGCTCTCGTCGCCGCACACCATCGACCTCTACGACTTCGGCGTCACGAGCGAGGGGTCGTTCTACTACGTGATGGAGCTGCTGGTCGGCCGCGACCTGGAATCGCTCGTGCGGGAGTTCGGTCCGCTGCCGCCCAACCGCGCGGTCTACCTGCTGCGGCAGGTGTGCCACTCGCTGGCCGAGGCCCACAGCCGCGACCTGGTTCACCGCGACATCAAGCCGGCGAACATCTACGTCTGCCGCATGGGACTCGACTACGACTTCGTCAAGGTGCTCGACTTCGGCCTGGTGAAGTTCGGCGACAGCCCGGCGATGCGGCGCACGGTGATGACCGCCGACCACGTCACCTCGGGCACGCCGGCCTACATGGCGCCGGAGGTGATCCTCGGCGACGTCGAGACCGACCGGCGCGCCGACGTCTACGCGCTGGGGTGCGTCGCCTACTGGATGCTCACCGGCCAGCTGGTGTTCGAGGCGGACACGCCGATGAAGATGTTCCTCGAGCACCTGCACTCCGACGCCCATCCCGCCGTCGCAGCGCACCGAGCTGCCGATCCCGCGCGACCTCGACGCGCTCGTCATGCAGTGCCTCGAGAAGGACCCGCAGAAGCGGCCCCGGGACGCCGGCGAGCTGTTCGCGATGGCATGCGGGTGCAAGGCGTGCGACGCCTGGGACAACGAGGCCGCCCGGGAATGGTGGAAGCTCCACCTGGCGGAACTGACGCAGGCCCTCACGCTGGCGGTGCCCGCCGCGCCAGCCGTGTCCTCGGTGGCCGTGGCCCATTGATCGGGGAGGCGATGCCCGCACCTGTGAACCGCACCGGACCGGCGCCGTGGTGGACGCGGCTGGTGGCCTCGGTCGCCGAGATCAGACCCGGCGAAGCCGCCACCGTCCTCCTGCTGGCGGTCAACGTCTTCTGCCTGCTCGCGCTCTACTACGTCCTCAAGACGGTGCGCGAGTCGCTGATCCTCGACGAGAGCGGCGCCGAGGTGAAGAGCTACGCCGCCGCCGGGCAGGCGCTCCTGCTGCTGCTCGTGGTGCCGGCCTACGGCGCCGTGGCGTCGCGCGTGAACCGCCTGTGGCTGGTCGGCGGCGTGACGCTCTTCTTCGCCTCGCACCTCGTCGTGTTCTACGCGCTGGGCATGATGCGCGTGCACGTGGGTGTCGCGTTCTTCCTCTGGCTCGGCGTCTTCAACCTGGTGGTCATCGCGCAGTTCTGGGCCTTCGCCAACGACCTGTACAGCCGCGACGACGGCAAGCGGCTCTTCCCGCTGATCGGGCTGGGCAGCGCCCTGGGCGCGTGGCTCGGCGCGCAGTTCGCCTCGACGCTGTTCGCGGCGATCGGGCCGTTCCGCCTCCTGCTCGTGGCCGCCGGCGGCCTCGTGGTCTGCGTCCTGCTGACCCTGTGGGTGCACGAGCGGGAAAAAGGGAGGGCCGCGGACTCCCACGGCCAGGCCGAGCGCCCGCTGGGCCGGGAGGGGGCGTTCCAGCTCATCTTCAGGGATCGCTACCTGCTGCTCATCGCGCTGCTCCTCGTGGTCGTGAACGTGGTGAACACCGTCGGCGAGTTCCTGCTCGGCTCGCTCGTCGTCCAGGAGGCGACGCAGCGGGCCGCGGCCGAGGGGATTGACCGCGGGGTGTTCATCGGGCGCTTCTACGGGAGCTTCTTCGCCTGGGTGAACCTGCTCGGGTTCCTCTTCCAGTTGCTGCTCGTCTCGCGGCTGTTCAAGTACGTGGGCGTCGGCGGCACGCTGTTCGTCCTGCCGCTCATCGCGCTCTTCAGCTACGGCACGCTCGCCTTCTTCCCCATCCTGAGCGTCGTCCGCCTGATGAAGACGCTCGAGAACGCCTCCGACTACTCGATCCAGATGACGACACGGCACGCGTTGTTCCTCCCCACCTCGCGCGAGGCCAAGTACAAGGCGAAGCAGGCGATCGACTCCTTCTTCTGGCGCGCGGGCGATCTCATCCAGGCCGGCATCGTGTTCCTCGGCACCCGGCTGGCCTTCGGCACGCGCGACTACGCGCTGCTCAACCTCGTGTTCGTCGGTGCCTGGTTGGTGATCGTCGCCCGGATCGCGCGCGAGTACCGCACCCGCGTCGCTGCCCCCTCCGAACGAGCCGTTGCCTGACGCCCATGAAGTCCCCGACGCTCCCGACCCTTTCGATGGCCCTGACGCTCGCCCTGGCCCCGGCCCCGGCCGCGGCGCAGACGAGCGGGCCACCGCGGCATCCCGCGTCGGCGCCCGGGCCGACGAGCGAGACGACCGGAACGAGCGAGACGCGCGAAGAGGAACTGGAGGCGAGGCGCGCCGAGAAGGCGCGGCGGCTGGAGAAGGCGCGGCCCGGCAGGGTGGAGCGCCTGCTCCTCAAGCTCGAGAACGAGCGCTTCGCCGAACGGCTGTTCAATCCGCCCGAGGGGCTTCACCCGCAGATCGGGCACGTCACCGCGGGCAGCGGGTTGTCCCTCGGTGTCGGGTACCGCCGGCCGCGCCTGTTCGGGGAGCGCGCCGTGGCGTCGGCGTTTGCGATGGGGTCGCCCAAGAAGTACTGGATGCTCGACGCCCGCCTGGCGTTTCCGCACCTCGCCGGCGGCGCGGTCGAGGCGGAGGTGTACGCGCAGCGCTCGTCGTGGCCCGAGGAGGCGTTCTTCGGCCTCGGCCCCGACTCGCTTCGCCGTGCACAGGCGAACTTCAGCCTCGAGAACACGGTCGGCGGCGGCAGCGGCGCGGTGCGCGCCGGCCGTTTGCTGTCGCTTGGCGGTCGCGCCGAGTACCTGCGGCCACGCGCGGGGCGCGGGCGCGCGTCCGGGATCCCGAGCGCCGACCTGCTCTTCCCCGTCCAGCAGACCCCGGGCCTGAACGATCCGACCAGCTTCGCGCGCGTCGAGGCGTTCGCCGACTTCAACTACCGCGAGCCGCGGCTGAACCCGCGGCGCGGAGGCCGCTACTACGCCAGCTACGCCGCGTACAACGACATCGACCTCGATCGCTACGGCTTCCGTCGATACGAGGTCGATCTGCAGCAATACGTCCCCTTCCTGAAGGACCGCCGCGTCTTCGCGTTCCACGCGCTGCTGTCGGCGTCCGACGAGGTTGGCGGCCAGCAGGTGCCCTTCTACCTGATGCGAAGCCTCGGCGGGCCCAACGACCTGCGCGGCTTCCGGCGCCACCGGTTCCGCGACCGCAACCTGCTGCTCCTGCAGGCCGAGTATCGCTGGGAAGTGTTCAGCGCGGTGGACGCGGCGCTGTTCGTCGACGCCGGCCAGGTCGCGCCCCGCATCGACGACCTCGCCTGGAGCCGCCTCGAGACGGACTACGGCGTCGGGGTCCGGTTCGGCTCGGTCAACGGCGTGTTCCTGCGGATCGAGGGGGCGTTCGGCAGCCGCGACGGCAAACACTTCATCTTCAGGTTCGGCAATGCCTTCTAGCGACACCATGCGACGGCGGCGGGCCGGGTTGGCGAGGGCGGCTGGCGCGGCGGCACTCGTGGCGATCACCGCAGTGCTGCTGCTGCCGGGCGGGAAGACGCGCGCCGCCGGTCCCCGGTTCTACCCGGACGATCCGATCCAGGCGGACAACGACCGCGCGTTCGACGCGAGCGGAGCCGCGCCCATCGACGGCAGCAACGCGTGGGACTTCATCGAGAACGCGTTTCTCGACCGGGGCGAGCGCAGCGCGATTCGCGCGGTGAACGTCAACACGGTGGACGAAGTACCCGATTCCACCTGGTTCACCAACCGAATCGGCCGCACGGCGCTGTCGCCGGCCGAGATCGCCCGGGGGCCGCACACGCTCGAGTCGGTGGACATCGACGGGTGGCCCATCATCGAGGGCAAGAGCCGGGGCGTGACGCCGGGCTACCGAGTGGCCGATCCCACGGGGCGGCGTTACCAGATCAAGTTCGACCCGCCGAGCAACCCCGAGATGGGCAGCGGCGCCGAGGTGATCGGGGCCGCGCTCTATCACGCCGCGGGCTACAACGTCGTCGAGGGCTACATCGTCGAGATTGACCCTGAGCGCATCGTCATCGACCCGGAGGCGACCACCGTGGACCTGACCGGGCGGACGAAGCAGATGACGAAAGAGGATGTGACGCTGCTCCTCCGCAAGGCGGCGCGCCAGCCCAACGGCCGGTACCGGGCGATTGCGAGCCGGTACGCCGAGGGGAAGTACCTCGGGTATTTCAAGTACTACGGGACACGCCCCGACGACCCCAACGACATCTTCCCGCACGAGCACCGGCGCGAACTGCGCGGGAACCGGGTGTTCGCGGCCTGGCTCAACCACGACGACTCGCGCGCCCTCAACAGCCTGGACATGCTGCAGGGCCCCGAGGGCCGCAGGTTCGTCCGCCACTACATGTTCGACTTCGGATCGATCATGGGGAGCGGCAGCACCAGGGCGCAGGCCCCGCGGGCGGGCAACGAGTACCTCGTCGAGTGGGGGCCGTCGCTCCTGACGCTTGCGACGCTCGGTCTCTACGTCAAGCCGTGGATCACGGTCGACTACCCGAAGGTGGCCAGGTCAATCGGCCGGTTCGAGTCGGCCCGCTTCGATCCCGAGACGTGGAAGCCGGAGTACCCGAACCCCGCGTTCGAGAACATGCGCCCCGACGACGCGTTCTGGGCTGCGCGGATCGTTGGCAGGTTCTCGGACGAGGCGATCCGGGCGGTGGTGGCCAAGGCACGCTACAGCGAGCCGGGGGCGGCCGAGTACCGCGGCGAAGACGTTAATCGAGCGCCGCGACAAGGTGGTGAAGACGTGGTTGCCCGCGGTCAACCCCATCGTCGCCCCCGCGCTCGACGCGGCCGGCACCCTGACGTTCGAGAATGCGGCCGTCGATGCCGGCGTGGCCGCCAGCCCGACGGCCTACGCGCTGCAGTGGCACCACTTCGACAACACGTCCGGCCTGGGGGAGTCGATCGGTAGCGAGGTCCGCGCGACCGAGCCGCGTGCGCGTCTGCCGCTCGAGAGTGTCCAGGGCAGGGAGTTCGTCGCCGTGAGCATCCGCACCCTGCACCCCGAGTTCTCGAGCTGGGCGCGCCCGGTGACCATCTACTTCCGGCGCGACGGCGCCGGTTGGCGGACGGCTGGGTTGGAGAGGGATGTACCATAGGAGCGGTGCAGGGCTGAAGCCCTGCTCCACCGGTGACTGCTCCACCGGTGACTGCTCCACCGGCGCCTGCTGCAACGGTACGGCACGGTCGATGCGATGAACGGGGTCAGAGCGACAACAGTGGCGGATCTCCGGCAGGTGAACAACAACAGGAGCATGGTCGTGAAGAGAGCAGCCGGCAGCCTTCGAACGGGAATTCTCCTGGCCGTCCTGTCGCCGTTCGCGACCGCCGGCTACGCCCAGTCGGCGCTGCTGCCGGCCGCGCAATCCCCGCCACCAGCGCCCAGTTGTGTCGCGGGCGACATCGGATGCCCCGCGACGCCGGAAACCCGGACGATGAGGACCGTGCGCCCCCAGGAGGTGCCCTCCGGGTTCGGCCAGGCCATCCGCACGATCGGGCACGACTTCGCGGCCTTTCCATCGGCGAAAACTGTTACGTGGCTCGGAGCCAGCGCCGGGGTGGCGCTGGTTGGAACGGCTGGCGACCGGGCGCTCGTTCACCACCTCGACGGCAAGCGCTGGTCGGTCTTCCGCGCGGGAGCCGACATGGGCAGCGCCCCGGTGCACGCGGGCCTCGCGCTCGGGACGTTCGTCGCCGGACGGTTGAGCGGCAGCACGGAGGTCTCGGCGCTCGGCTTCCAGCTGATCCGCGCCAACCTCATGACACAGGCGCTGACCCACGGGCTCAAGGTCACGACGCACCGACTCCGGCCCGATGGCACCGGCTTGTCGTTCCCCTCGGGCCACTCGGCCACGAGCTTCGCGGCCGCGACCGTGCTGCAGCGCCGCTATGGCTGGAAGGCCGGCGTCCCCGCCTACGCCCTGGCCTCGTACGTGGCCGCCTCGCGCGTGAACGACCGTCGCCACTTCGCGAGCGACGTGATCTTCGGAGCCGGGCTCGGCATCGCGGTGGGTCTCACGGTCACCCGCGACATGCCCGGGGGCGGATCGATCGTCCCGGTCATGACCAGGGGCGGCGTGGGCGCGGTGTGGACCAAGACCTGGTAGGCGAGATCCCTAGCAGCGGCGGAGCCCGTCGATCTCCTTGAAGTCCACGACGAACTCCTCGCCCGACTTCAGCGTGACGGTCGCGCCGAGCATCGAGCCGGTGGCCGTCACGTCGTCGATCCGGATCTCACGGATCGGATCCAGCTCGTCCCCGGTCCACTCGCCCTCGTCCGTCCGGTGGAGCAGAACCGAGATCATCAGCTCCATCGGCGGGTTCTTCGACGTGCGCCGGCGGTACGCGTAGAGCACGGTGCTCTCGGTCCGCCTCGGCGTTCCGCCCGTCGTGCACCTTGCAGCGCAGCTCGTCCCACCCCCCGTAGGTGACCAGGACCAGTCGCCGGCCGGGGATCGCGGCCGTCATCACCTGCCTGTCGCCGTCGGCGACATGCCGGACCTCGGGCCGCCAGCCGCCCACGTGCGGCAGGCCGTAGTGCCCGAGCGTCAGCTCGTGCTCGAAGGCCATGCGCGATCGGTCCACCCGGATCACGCCGCCGGGGATGGTGATTTCGGCCAGGTCGATGATGTAGCCGATGCCGTTGTTCGGCGGCTTCCTCATGATCGCCTGGCGGTAGAGCACGCCGCCGCGCACCCCGTTGTAGAGCATGCTCTGCGAGGTCGTGAAGCGCGCCAGCCGTTCCGCTTCGTCCGGACACCGCCGTGCCGGTCAGGTAGAAGTTGACGTCCTCGCCACGCGTGTCGCGCGGGTCGAGGCTGCGGTAGCTGTACTCCATCGCGGTGCCGCCCTCGGGATCGTGGTCCTCCCAGGGGAAGTGCGTGTTGAAGGCCAGCTTCGAGTAGTTGCGGTCCTCGTAGTAGGTCTTGCCGGGGACGATTTCCGACGTCCCGGTGGTGCCGTGGTTGACGAGCACGAGGCCGGGGCTGTCGAGCACCGTCCGTTCCGACCGCCCGCCGAGCGCCTCCCACGGCCCGTCGTTCTCCCTGGCGGTCCAGAACGGCGAGTCCTCCGGCAGGGCCAGGCCGATGAACGGCAGGAACATCAGGAACGGGCTGGCCGGGCAGCTGTAGTTCTGCAGCACGAACTCCCGGTGGCCGTAGAAGCCCAGGCTCGGGACGTCGTTCTCGTAGAAGTCCTCCCGGCCGACGAACTGGAGGAGCGACCCCGAGCACAGCCGCCGCGCCCAGCCCGGGTCGAGCGGCGGGTCGCCCTTCAGCATGAACGACACCGGGAACCCGCCCGAGATCCAGGTGCGGTAGCAGATGCTCCGCGCCCACATGTTGACGAAGCCGTCCCGGCCGAAGAACCTGGGGTAGGTGCGCATCAGCTTCTGCGCCGACTCCTCGAGGACCGCGGCGATCTCCGGGTAGTGCTCGTCGCCGAACGCGCGGTTCCAGATCGTGACGTACACCACGAACAGGCTGATCGTGTAGTAGTTGTAGGTCTGCTCCAGGTACCAGCCGTCGCCCGAATGGTAGGACGCCACCCACAGCAGGTGGCTCTTCAGCAGATCGTCGTCGATCTCGTACCCGTGCTTCTTCAGGAACGAGAGGGCAACCATGTTGAAGATGCGCCAGTTGTTCTGCGTGGTTCGGTGGTGCGCCCACTTCGAGATGGTGGGCAGCATCTCGTCGCTTCTGCTGCTCCGTGAACCACGGCCACAGCACGTCCGGCAGCAGCAGCAGCGTCTTGAACAGGCCGCCGAACTCGCAGGTGAACTGGTAGGTGGCATCGGGCAGCTCCTCGGGCCAGGGGATGCGAGTTCGCGTGCCCCGGCGTGAACGCGTTGTAGACCTGCCGGCAGTAGTAGTCGCGCAGGCTGATGCCGTTGATCGTCGCGCCCGGATCGACGTGCAGCAGCGGCCCGGCGAGCGTGAACGTGCGCTCGAGCGCCTCGAACTCGTGCGAGCGGTGACGCCACGGCGGGTCGTTCGGCTGGGGGTAGGTCTTGCCCGGCACGAGCGGGAAGGAGAGGGGCTGATCGGCCGACTCCAGGTGCCGGAATGCGCGGCCGAGCACGTACTTCGCGCACTCGACGTAGTGCTTCCGGGTCATGCCCGTGCGCGGGCTGAGAGTGTCGTCGGGATCGGTCAGTGTGAACGGCATACCCAACCAGTCCTAGCTCCCGGCTCCCAGCCCGAGCTGCTCCTCCAGTTCCTCCAGGCTGCGGCCCTTGGTCTCGGGCACCTTCGCGCGCACGAACACGAAGCCGGCGAAGCAGATGGCGGCGTAGATCCAGAACGTCCCGCCGATCCCCACCGTCCGCTGCAACAGCGGGAAGGCGAAGGTCAGGATGAAGCAGGCGATCCAGAGCGCCGACACCGCCACCGAGACGGCGGCGCCGCGCACGCGGTTCGGGAAGATCTCGGCGATGAGCACCCAGGTCACCGGCGCCAGCGACAGCGCGTAGGCGCCGAGCGAGCAGAGGGTGAACACGAGCACCGGGAGGCCCTTCCAGCCGGCGGCGTAGGCGGCGCCGAGCAGGGCATGCGAGACGCCGATGGCCGCGCAGCCGGCCAGCATCAGCGGCCGGCGGCCCACGCGATCGACCACGGCGATGGCCACCAGCGTGAACACCAGGTTGACGGTGCCGGTGATCACGATGTTGAACATCACGTCGCCGATGCCGTAGCCCGCCGACCGGTAGATCTCTTCGGCGTAGTTGAAGATCGAGTTGATGCCGCTCCACTGCTGGAGCACGGCCAGGACGACGCCCACCAGGACGATCCCCCTTACCTTGGGCGCCATCAGCGCCTGCACCTCGGAGCGGAACCCTGGCCCGCGCGCCGCCGTCGAAATGGGCCAGCCGCCGAAATGGGGCCTGGCCCCATTTCGCTCGACAGGGTCCGCCCGATGTCCGCGACCGCCTCGACCGCATAGGCCTCGCCGCCGATGCGCGCCAGCACCCGGCGCGCCCGCTCCGCCTGTCCCGACGCGAGCAGCCACCGCGGGCTCTCGGGCACGAGCAGCGCGCCGACGAAGAACACCAGCGAGGGAACGGTGACGGCGGTGAACATCCAGCGCCAGCCCGACGCAACGTTCCAGGCGGCCCGCGCCGCCTCGGGATCGGGCGCGCCCGGGAACGGCAACTGGACCGCGATCAGCCAGTTGACCACCTGGGCGGCGAGGATCCCGATGACGATGGTGAGCTGGTTGACGGCGACCAGCCGCCCCCGCAGGTGCGGCGGGGCCACCTCTGCGATGTACATCGGCGAGAGGGTCGAGGCCATGCCGATCGCCGTCCCGCCCGCGATCCGCCAGGCAACGAAGGCCCCGAACGAACCCGCCCACCCGGTGAGGACCGACGAGCCGGCAAAGAGCAGCGCCGAGGCAACCAGCAGCCGCTTCCGTCCGAACCGGTCGCCGAGCGCCCCCGTGGCCAGCGAGCCCACCAGGCACCCGACGAGCGCGCACGAGTTCGCCCACCCGATCTCGGTTGCCGTCGTGAGGCCGAAGCTCTGCTCGAAGAACGGCTTCGCCCCGCCGATGACCACCCAGTCGTAGCCGAAGAGCAGGCCGCCCATCGCGGCGACCAGCGAGATGGTCCACACGTACCCGAGGTTGTAGCGCACGTTCATCGGTACTCCGCCACGGCCTCGAACATGGCGAGGACGTTCTCGACGGGCGCGTCGGCCTGCACGTTGTGGATCGCGTTGAAGACGAAGCCGCCGCCGGGCGCGAAGATCTCGATCCGCCGGCGCACCTCGTCGCGGACCTGCTCCGGCGTGCCGAACGGCAGCGTCTGCTGCGTGTTGACGCCGCCCCCCCAGAACACCAGCCGGCTGCCGAACCGCCGCTTCAGCTCCACCGGGTCCATCCCGCGGGCCGAGCACTGGACCGGGTTGAGGATGTCGAAGCCGGCCTCGACGATCGACTCGAGCAGCGGCTCGATGCCGCCGCAGCAGTGCATGAACGTCTTCCACGGCGTGTGCGCGTGGATCCAGCCGTTCACCCTCTGCTGGTACGGCAGGTACAGCTCGCGGTACATCTTCGGGCTGCAGAACGGGCCGTTCTGCGTGCCGAAGTCGGTGCCGTTGGTCTGGATGACCGCGGCACGGTCGCCGACCGCCGCGTAGAGCCGCTCCAGGTTCTGCAGCGCCACCTCCGCCTGCCGCTCGAATACCGCGTGGATGTAGGCAGGGCGGGTCACGGTGCTGATGTACCACTCCTCGATACCGCGAATGCCGCGCGGCCGCTTGAGGCTGGCGCCGGGCACCAGGGCGATGTCGCCAAAGGTCAGGCCGCCGAAGGCGCAGAACAGCGCCCGGTCCGTCGTCGTCCACAGGAAGTCGGCGAGGCGGCGGTAGTGAGCCAGTTCCGCGTCATCGACCAGCGTGAACTCCTCGGTGTTGTCTGCGGGGTCCAGGCGTGCCGCGTCGATCGGCCGCTGGCGCTCGATCGGGTCGAAGAACGGGCCGCCGGGCAGCATCCGCGCGCTCGGCCCCACGGTGCGATCGTTGCCGGGCCACTGCAGGAGGTCGCCGTTCGGCTCGTAGGCGGTGTTGAAGTCCACCGGCACCAGCACCGGCGTCCCGTCGGTCAGATCCCACGCCTTGAACTCCGTCTGCGGGAACCCGAACATCGTCCCCGTGCCGTGCAGGCTGACGGTGTCCGCGTGCAGCGCGGCGGCCAGGTCGGGGGCGATCTCGCCCAGCATCTGGCACACCTCGACCACCTTCACCGGCGTGCCGGGCGGATCGAGGCCCAGCGCCTGGCGCAGCTTGCAGACCACGCTGACGTGAAGGCCCGTCTGGAACCCGCCGCCGAAATCGACCGGCAGCCTGTCGGGCTCGGTGTGGGCGAGCGCCGCGGCAATTCGCTCTCGTGACGTCATGGAGATGGAGACTATTCCGGCCACATCCGCACCAGCATCACGCCGTGACGCCCGACGCTCGCGGAATACTTGGCCGCGAACGTGCCAACGTCCTGCCACCGCCACAGGTCGCGCACGCGCTGGCGCCCGCTCACGCCGAGTTCCGCCAGCGTCACCGTGATGTCGCGCGGCGCCTCGGACAGGTTGAACAGCCCCACCGCCACCGACCCGTCCTCCATCGGCTTGGCCAGCACGAACTCGTCGTCGGTCTTGCGAACGATGCGCGCCTGGCGGCCGAGCGGGTCCTGGTCCACCTCGATCACCTCGGCATTGTCCAGGACGTTGAGCGTGAACGGGTCGAGGCGCGTGATGTCGCCCGAGTAGAAGAGCGGCGCGGCCATCAGCACCCACATCGACATGTACGCAGTACTGTTCGTGCCGGGTGAGCGGCGTCGGCTGCGGTGGATCGCTGATGCTGTGGGCATTGCCGACGTAGCCGATGAGGATGTAGTCGGGGTCGTTCCAGTGGCCGGGCCCGGCGAACGCGGCGTGCTCGGCGTTCTTGAACCCGACCGAGTAGAAGCCAGGGAGTCTCGGCAGCGCCTTCTCGAGCCCGAGGTCGCCCGTCGTTCGCCACGAGTGGCCGCCGACCTCGGCGCCCCACGTCCACACCTCGCCCATCCCGTACTGGCACAGGTTGAAGACGATGTCGCGCGGCTGCTGCCTCAGGAGGGCGCCCACCTGGCGGTACGGCTTCTGGAGCCGCTCGGGGTCGGGCGCCGAGCCCTTCGGCGCCACCTGCTCGTACGAGCACCAGTCGTACTTCAGGAAGTCGAAACCCCACTCGACGAACCGCGCGACGTCCTGCGCCTCGTGCTGGTGCGAAGCGTAGAAGTCGGCGCAGGTGAGGGGGCCGGGCGACGTGTAGATCCCGGCCTTCAGCCCCAGCGCGTGAATGGAGCCGGTCATCCCCTTCATGTCGGGAAAGCGGAGGTTGGCGTTGATCATCCCGCGCGCGTCGCGCGCCGGCCCCTGCAGCGCCGGATCGGACGAACCCGGCTTCCCCATCCACGCATCGTCGATGTTCACGTACTGGTACCCGTGGTCGGCCATGCCCGACCGGATCATGATGTCGGCGGCCTTGCGCATCAGCTCGTCGCTCGGCCGGTCGTAGAAGGTGTACCAGTCGTTCCAGCCCATGGGTGGCGTCAGCGCCAGCGTATCGCCCACGACGATGCGGAAGGCGCGGTCGGCCCGGCCGAGGGCGTTCGAAGCGGCGAGCGTGACCTGGTGGGAGCGCGGCGCGAGGTCGGCGATCGTCCCGCTCACGATCCCCGTGTCCGCGTCGAGGGCAAGGCCCGCGGGCAAGCCTTCCGCGCGGAAGCGCATCGGGCGATCACCGGTGGCCGGGATGCGGTAGAGGAACGGGCGGCCGGGCCGCACGCCGTAGACGGACGGCCCATTGATGCGGGGGGTGTGCGGCGCCGCGGGCGTCAGGATGCCGGGCTCGCCGGCCGGCGGCGCGTCGGGCCGCGTTGCCTGGGCGGCGACACCCGCGAGGCCAAGCAGCAGAAGGGCCGGGACGGTCACGATCGGGCGAGATCGAAATGCCATGGCCGGCATTCTACTCGCGTTGCCCCCGGTGATAGCATCTGCGCACCGCTCGTGGAGCAGGGTTCAGCCCGGCTTCACCGCTCGTGGAGCAGGGCTTCAGCCCTGACTTTCCACCGACACGGGCTGGCAGGGGGCCTCATGAGCACCATCGTCAAGGCGATCGCCGTCGCCGGTTGCGTCGTCGTTCTCGGAGCCGCGCCCGTTGGGCCTGGCGCAGGCGTGGTCGCGCAAGAGCAGGCTGCGCCGTGCCAGGCGCTGAAGGAGTGGACGACCGCCGACGACCACCAGGGGATGATGGCGCAGCTCGGCATCAAGGCCCTGCGGCCCGGTCCCAGCGGCAACGAGAAGGACCCGAACCACGCGAACGACGACGAGGCGCTCGCCAACCCGTTCCCCGACCTGCCGGAGGTGCTCACGCTGAAGAGCGGGCGGAGGGTGACGACGGCCGCGGGATGGCCTGAGCGGCGCAAGGAGATCGTCGAGGACTTCGAGCGCGAGGTCGTCGGGCGGATCCCGCCGAACGTGCCGAAGGTGACCTGGTCGGTGACCGAGCGCCAGGAAGGGACTCTTGCCGGCATCCCGGTCGTCGGGCGGCAGGTGGTCGGGCGCGCGGACAACTCCGGGTGCCCGGCGATCAGTGTCGAGATCCAGCTCACGCTCGTCACGCCGGCCGATGTCAGGACGCCGGTGCCGGTGATGATCATGTTCCGCGGCGGCGGCCTGGGCCAGGCCCTGGGGACCGCGCCGCCGCCTGCCGGCCCGCCTCGATTCACGCCGTCCCCCGGCGCGCTCGGCTACGACCCGCCCGCCACCGAGCAGTTGCTCGCCGCCGGCTGGGGGTTCGCGTTCCTCAACCCGTCGAGCATCCAGGCCGACAATGGCGCGGGGCTGACGCGCGGCATCATCGGCCTGGTCAACAAGGGCCAGCCGCGGAAGCCCGACGACTGGGGGTCGCTGCGCGCCTGGTCGTGGGGCGCGGCCCGCGCGCTCGACTATCTCGAGACCGACGCGACGGTGGACGCGAAGCGCGTGGGCATCGAGGGGGTGTCGCGCTACGGGAAGGCGGCGCTCGTCACGATGGCGTTCGAGCCGCGCTTCGCGGTGGTGCTCGTGGGGTCGTCGGGCGAGGGGGGCGCAAAACTGCACCGCCGCAACTTCGGCGAGGCGGTCGAGAACCTGACGGGCGCGGGCGAGTACCACTGGATGGCCGGCAACTTCCTGAAGTACGGCGCGTCCGAGGCGGTCTTCGGCAGCAGGAACGCGGGCGACATTCCCGTGGACGCCCACCAGCTCATCGCGCTGTGCGCGCCGCGGCCGACCTTCATCAGCTACGGCATCCCCGAGATGGGCGACTCGAAGTGGCTCGACCAGCAGGGCAGCTTCATGGCAGCGGTGGCTGCGGGACCCGTGTTCCGGCTGCTCGGCGTGAAGGACCTGGGGACCTCCGGCGACTACAGGACCGAGAGGATGCCGGCGGTGAACGCGGGGCTGCTCGACGGCCACCTCGCGTGGCGGCAGCACGACGGCGGCCACACCGACGCGCCGAACTGGAAGTGGTTCATCCCGTGGGCGAACAAGTTGCTGGGCTACCAGCGACCGCCGAGGATCTGGCCGGCCGACCGCCCCTCGCCGCGCTGGGACGCCAACTCGCTGGTGGCCCATCAGCAGCTGCTCGGCAAGGCCAAGGCAGGGCGCATCGACGTCTACTTCCTGGGCGACTCGATCACGCGGCGGTGGGGCGCGACCGACTACCCGGAGCTGCTCGCGAACTGGAAGCAGAACTTCTTCGGCTGGAACGCCGCGAACTTCGGGTGGGGCGCCGACCGCACCGAGAACATCCTGTGGCGGCTCGAGCACGGCGAGCTGGACGAGGTGAACCCGAAGGTCATCGTCGTCCTGGCCGGCACCAACAACGTCGGGGGCGAGCCGGGCGGCGACGCGAAGGTCGAGGAGATCACGCGCGGCCTGCGGGCGATCCTCGACGCGTGCCGGCGCAAGGCCCCCGGGGCGACGATCGTGATGACCGCGATCTTCCCGCGCACCGACAACTTGGCCGTCGTGCCGGAGATCGCCCGGATCAACGAGAACATGGCGAAGATGGCCGACGGCACGGCCGTCCGCTACCTCGACGTCAACGACGAGCTGGCGGACAAGGACGGGCGGCTCTTCCCGGGCATGATGGGCGACGGGCTGCACCCGACCCTGAAGGGATACCAGGTGTGGGCCGACGGCCTGAAGCCCATCCTGACGGAGCTGCTCGGCCCGCCGGCGGCGACCGACCAGGCGCCGCCACCGACCGGCGACCCGAGCGCGAACCGACGTTAGCCGTTGCTGTCTCGCTGCATTCGTTGCCCACGTTCAACGCGGAGACGCAGAGGACGCAGAGAGCTTACTTCTGCGCCGCCACCGGCGTGAAGATGGCGGCGGCCTGCTGCCACTGCCCGTTCCGCTTCACGAACACCCGCGTGACCAGCGCGGCCGCAATCTCCTCGCCGCCGGGCATCGTTCCCCAGGTTGTCATCAGGACCCGTGCGGTGTCGCCGCTGACGGTGATCTTCGGGTCACCGGTCTCGATCTGGCCGGCGGATCGACCGGCGTTCTGCTTCACGTTCTGCAGGAACTCGCTGCTGCCCTGTCGCTCGCCGTGCGGCCCGACGCGCACGAAGTCATCCGACGTCAGCTTCCCGTAGGTCGCCGTGTCGCCAGCCAGGAAGGCCTTGTGCAACTCGGTCTGCGCCATCCAGACGGCGCGTTCCTCGTCGGAGGCGAGCATCGGCGCCGAGCCCTTCTTCATCCCGTGACCCGACGTGCCCGCGGCCTGGGCGGTCGCGCTCGCCTGACCCGCCGGCGGCATCGCCGCGACGAGCGTGCCCTGGTGAGCCAGGAGCTTCCACTGCCCGTCCCGGTTGACCCACTCCTGCAGGAAGCGGAGTTCCCTACCATCCTCGAAGCGCCCCGAGCCGATGACGACGCCCGCGTTGCCGAAGGTCTGCACCTGGTCAACCTTCACGTCCGGTGGCGGCGTCGGCTTGTGGCCGAGAAGCTCGTCCTTGCCGGCGACGTTCCCGGTCACGGTGACCCACGACAGCTCGTCCGCCATCAGCTCGCGAGCGGCCGCCTTGTCATCCTTACGCACCGCATCGAGCAGCTGCTGGTGAGCTGCCCTGATCTGCTGTTCGGCGCCCCCCTGCTGAGCCTGCCCCGAGGCGACTGCCCTCGACGAGGGGGAGTCCGACGCTGTCGCGTGGGCCGACACAATGCCAGCAAGTAACGCGACGAGGAGGTACCCGCCGCGACGAACGGCAAGCTTGCCTTTCATGCCTTTGTCTCCTGTTTTTCGCGGATAGCGCCAAGTGGGCGCCGATCGGCCGGCACGGCCGGCAAGGCGTCCGGGCGGGAAGATGCAAGCCCCTGACCGTAAATCACCGCGGCACGCGCACAACCGTCACCGACTGCGGCGGCAGATCGAGGCGCAGCTCGGGCCCGTCCAGCGCAATCGGCGACTCCACCGGCGCCACGCGGGCCGGCTCGTCGAGGCTGTTCTCGGCCTGCAGGTCGGCACTCCACAACACCGTCATGCGGGCGGTGCCCCGCGGCGCCGCCCCAGCCAGCGCCAGGCGCACGGGCCTCCCGGCCGCAGTAGCGTTCACCACCTTGACGACGATCTCGTTGGTCGGCTCGTCCAGGGCGGCGCTGGCGTAGAGACCGTTCTGGGCGGCGGCCGTTGCGCCGTTGATCGCGATCGGCAGGATCTTCGTGCCGCGGTTCGTGCCGAACAGCTTCTGCACGTGGTAGCTCGGCGTGCCGTACGAGCGCAGGTTGTCGAACCAGATCAGGTCAGGCGACCACTGCCAGGCGTCCACGTGCGCAAGCAGCGGCGCGTAGGACGCCATCCGAACGACGTCGGCGTTGCGCTCGAGCCCCGTCATGAACGCCGCCTCGGCAAGCGCGGCCTGCCAGTTGTTCCGGTTCCCCTGGCCCGCGGCGCCCCTCACGTGGGCCGCATACTCGCCGGCGAAGACCTTGGGGCCCGAGCGGTCGTACGTGTCGTACCGGGTGGCGTTCTCGAGAAACCAGGCCGGCGGCATGTAGTAGTGCTCGTCCACGAAATCGGCCTTCAGTTCGCGCAGCCGCCCCCACAGGAACTCGAACTGCTCGCCGCGGGCGAACGGGCCCACGCTCGAGATGAGCCGGATCTCGGGGTGCTTCGCCTTCAGGACGGCGGCGAATCGCTCGTACCGGTCGATGTAGCGCGCCCCCCACTGCTCGTTGCCGACGCCCAGCATCTTCAGGTTGAACGGCGCGGGGTGGCCCATCCGCGCGCGAAGCCCTCCCCAGCCTCTGCTCGCCGGCCCGTTGGCGAACTCGATCAGGTCGAGCGCGTCCTGGATGTACTCGTCGAGCTGATCGAGCGGCGCCATCTCGCCCGAGTTGAACTGGCAGGCCATGCCGCAGTTGAGGATCGGAAGCGGCTCCGCGCCGACGTCTTGCGCCAACTGGAAGTACTCGAAGAAGCCGAGGCCGAACGACTGGTAGTAGTCGGGCGCGATTCGCTCGTTCTCGTCCGCCCACCGGTTGATGATGCCGCGCCGCTCGGCGACATCCCCGACCGTCTTCTTCCACTGGTACCGCAGCTCGAGGCGCCGCCCCTCGACGATGCAGCCGCCGGGGAAGCGGATGAAGCCCGGCTTCAGGTCGGCAAGCAGCCGGACGAGATCCTTGCGCAGCCCGTTCGGCCGGCTGTTCCAGGTCTGCCTCGGGAAGAGGGACACCATGTCGAGATCGAGGTCGCCGGACTGCTCGACGGTGATCCGGAACTGCCCCCTGGCGGTCGTCGCCGACGGCTGGATGGTCGCCTCGAAGCGCTGCCACTCCCCGGTGAAGCCGCCGAGCGTCGCCTCGCCGATCACACCCCCGCGCTCGTCGATCACCGCCGCCCGCAGCGCCTGCGGCCCCGACCCGACCCTGCGCGCGTAGACGGACACGACATACTCGGCGCCGGCCTCGAGGCCGATGCCGCGGAAGCCGGGATTGAGAATTCCGAAACCCTCGCCGGCGGCGTGCACCCGGACGCGCAGGTAGTGCGGGTTGTTCTCGTTGAGCGGCCGCTCGGTGCCGACCGTCAGCTCGCCGTCGGCCCCCTTCCGTTCGCGCCTCGCCCACCCGGCCAGCGGCTCGTCGAACTCGAACGAGCGGTTCTTGATTCGCTCGGGGTAGAGGCCGCCGTCCGCGGCGAAGTTGATGTCCTCGAAGAAGACGCCGAACATCGTCGCCGCGATCGCCGCGCCCGGGCGCGACGCCTCGACGGAGATGACGTCCGGCCCGCTCGCGGGAAGCCGGGCCGGCGCCTGCGGGGCCGGGGCCTGGGCGAGGACGACGGCCACCACCCAGGCGGGCGCGGCCAGGACGGATGCCAACAGGGCGCGTGGCTTGCTGATCACGGCCCTCATGCTAATCCCGATTCCCACTTGTTCAGCCGCGCAGCAGCTCTTCCAGCCGCCCGAGCAGATCGCGCCAGCCCTGCTCGGTCGAACTGCGCCACTCGGGGAGCACGTGCTCGTGGACGAGCGTCAGCTCGCAGCCGTCGTCGGCCCGCGCGATCTCCACGGTGACCGTCGTCACCTCGCGGGCGTACTTCGGCACGCAGAAGGTGAAGACCAGCCGGCGCGGGCGGCTGACCTCGACGTAGCTGCCCCGGTGCTCCACGTCCTCGCGCGCGCGGCTGTCGGTAATGACGAACCTGCCGCCCGGGCGCGCGTCGATGTCGCACCGCACGTTCCGCCCGCCCGGTGTGGCGAAGAGCCAGCGGCTGGCGACCGCGGGGTCGAGCCAGGCGTCGAAGACGCGCTCGGGCGGGCTCGGGAAGACGTGCCGGACGGTGAGAGGAGGGGTCGGTGGCGTCATGCGCCGATCTTCTCCTCGGCGCCCCTGCTTGGCAAGCACCATGAAATTCTGGATCGCCCCTTGCGTGCGAACGGGGCATGCGAGCCTTCCGCCTCGTCGCCGCTCACACGACAGAACTCACCACCGTCGCGCAGCCGGACCCGGGCCCCGGCGAAGTCCTCGTCCGCGTGGGCGCGGCCGGGGTCTGCCACTCCGACCTGCACATCCTCGAGGCCCCCGAGGGCGCGGTCCCCGTGCCGATCACGCTCGGTCACGAGAACGCCGGCTGGGTCGAATCGCTGGGCGCCGGGGTGACCGGGTGGCAACGCGGCGAGGCAGCGGCCATCTACGGCATCCTCGGCTGCGGCCGGTGCACGGCCTGCCTGGGCGGACGCGACAACGAGTGCCGCACGGTGCTGCCAGGAGGGATCGGGCTGAGCCGCGATGGGGGCATGGCGGAGTACGTCGTGGTTCCGGCGCGCCAACTCCTGCCCATTGGCGATCTCGACATGGTGCAGGCGGCACCACTCACGGACGCCGGACTGACGCCGTATCACGCGATCGAGGTCGCACGCGACGTGCTGCGGCCGGGCGCCACCGCGGTTGTGATCGGCGTGGGCGGCCTGGGGCACATGGCGGTGCAGATCCTGGCTGCGACGACGGCCGTCCGCATCATCGCGGTGGACCAGCGGGACGAGGCCCTCGAGCTGGCCGGCCAGCTGGGCGCGCAACACACCTTCCGGTCGGACGCGGACACGGCCCGGTTCGTCCGCGACCTGGTCGGCCCCCCGCCCGGCGGCGCCGACGCGGTGTTCGATTTCGTCGGCGCCGATCAAACGCTCGCGCTCGCCGCGTCCATCGTTTCCACCGGCGGGCGGCTGCTCCTCCCCGGACTCGCGGGCGGCACGTTGGCCATCCATCCGGGTGTGGGCTCCACGGGCATCCCGTTCGAAACGCAGGTCACGATGCCGTTCTGGGGAACACGCGCCGAGCTGGCGGCGGTGATCGCCCTGGCACGCGACGGCCGGATCCGCACGCACGTCCAGACGTTCCCGCTCGATTCGGCGGCAGACGCGTACCGGGCGCTGCGGGACGGGACGCTGCGCGGCCGCGCGGTCGTCGTGCCCGAACCCCGGCCGGCTGCCGTGGAGTCGGGGCGACCGCCAGTGGCCAAGACGACGGCAGACCGGTAAGGCGCCTCGGCCCTACGACACCCCTCCGCCGAGCACCTTGTACAGGTTCACCAGGTTCTGCTGCTCGGCCAGGCGGACGCCGACGAGCGCCTGCTGCGCGGCGAACAGCGAGCGCTGCGCGACGAGGACACCGAGGTAGCCGTCGATGCCCACCTTGTAGCGAGCCTCCGACAGCCGGTAGGTGTCCTCCAGCGCGGTGACGAGCGCGGCCTCCGCGTCTCGCTGCTCGAGCAGGGTCGTCCGTAGCACCAGCGCATCGCTCGCCTCGCGGAACGCGGACTGGACGGCCTTCTCGTACTGGGCGACGGCGGCGTCCCGCGCGAGCCGCACCGCCTCCACGTTGGCCTTCAGGGCGCCGGAGTTGAAAATCGGAGCGGTCAACTGCGGGGCGAACGACCAGGCCCCGGCCGACCCCTTGAACAGGCCGGACAGGTCGGGGCTCACCAGGCCGACCGCGGCGGTCAGGGAGACCCTCGGGAAGAGCGCCGCCCGCGCGGCGCCGATCGAGGCGTTCGCACCCTTCAGCTGGAACTCGGCGGCCATGATGTCGGGCCTCCGGAGGAGGACTTCCGATGACATTCCGGCCGCGACACCCTTCAGCGGCTCGACGCTGCCGAGGCTCTCGGGCAGCAGTTCGGGCGGAATCGGGCGGCCCGCCAGCAGCTCGAGCTCGTGGCGGTCCAGCTCCACGAGCCCGGTGAAGCGGGCGAGGAGCGCGCGGGCGGTCTCCACCTGCGTCTGCGCCTGCCGGACGTCGAGGTCCGACGCGACGCCCGCGTCCCGGCTCTTCTGGATCATGTCCAGCGTCTGCCGCTGCGCCGTCAGCGTGGAAGCGGACAGGCCCTTGACCTCCGCGTCGGCCGCGAGTGCCAGCCAGGTGCCGGCGGTCGCGGCGATCAGCGACGTCTGCGTGGCCGCCGCCACCTGCTGCGCGGCCAGGTACTCGTTCAGCGCCTGCTCCTTCAGGCTGCGGATGCGCCCGAACAGGTCCAGCTCCCACGACGTGAGGCCGACGCTCAAGGTGTACGGGTGCGCGGTATAGCCCTCGCCCTCCCCCGCCACGCTGTCCGGCACGTGCGAGGCCTGCACGCCGGCCGACGCGCCGACCGAGGGATACAGCTCGGCTCGCTGGATGCGGTAGTACGCGCCGACCCGCTCGGCGTTCAACACCGCCGTGCGAAGGTCGCGGTTGTTGGCGAGCGTCATCTCGACGATCGATCGCAGCCGGGCGTCGGTGACGAACTCGCGCCACGGCTCCGTGACCGGCGCCTGCTCCCCGGCGCCCGCCGCGCCCGCCGCACCCGCCGCACCCGCGGCCGGCAGCGCCGGCGGGACGGGCGCCTCCGGGCGCGCGTACCTGGGGGCCAGCGAGCAACCGCTCACCACGAGCAGCGCACCGATTGCCGCAAGGAGTCGTCCTGGTCGCCGCATGTCACTTCCCCTCCGCCACGCTGGCGGCCGCGCCGAAGCTCGCCGCCCGCTTCCGCCGGCTTCCAAACACGTTGACGACGATCACGAAGAACAGCGGGATGAAGAAGATGGCCAGGAACGTGCCGGTGATCATCCCCCCCAGCACGCTGGTGCCGATCGCCTTCATCGCGCCGGCCCCTGCGCCGCGCGCCAGCGCCAGCGGCAGCACGCCGAAGCCGAAGGCGAGCGACGTCATGACGATCGGCCGCAACCGCAGTTTCGCCGCCTCGACGGTCGCCTCGGTCAGGCCCATGCCCTCCTCCATGTGCCCCTTCGCGAACTGCACGATGAGGATGGCGTTCTTGGTGGTCAGGCCGAGCACGGTGAGCAGGCCGATCTGGAAGTAGACGTCGTTCGGCATCCCGCGCAGCGAGGAGGCGATGATCCCGCCGATGAGGCCGAGCGGCAGGGCCAAGAGAACGGTGATCGGTACCGTCCAGCTCTCGTAGAGCGCCGCCAGCACCAGGAAGATCGCCAGCACCGAGAGGGCATACAGCAGCCCGGTCTGCGACTCGGCCATCCGCTGCTGGTACGACACGCCAGTCCACTCGTGGGCGATGCCCGTCGGCAGCTTCTGGACGATCTCCTCGATCGCCTGCATCGCCTCGCCGGTGGAGTGCCCTGGCGAGGCCTCACCCTGGATGTTCATCGCCGGGAAGCTGTTGTAGCGCTCGAGCCGCGGCGATCCGTGAACCCAGCGCCCGGAGGCGACGGCCGCGAGCGGCACCAGCTCGCCCTGCCGGTTCTTGACCCGGAGGTTGGCGAGGTCGCCCGGCAGCATCCGGAACCGGGCTTCGGCCTGCGCGTAGACCCGCTTGACGCGGCCGCCCTGCACGAAGTTGCCGATGTAGGCCCCGCCGAAGGCCCCGGCCAGGTAACTCTGCACCGCGCTGACGGGGACGCCGAGGGCTCCGGCCCTCTGCCAGTCGATGTCCACCTTGTACATCGGGGCGTCGGGCAGCCCGATCGGCCGGACCCGCGCCAGCCGCGGGTCCGCGGCCGCCATCATCAGCAGCTGGTTCTGCGCCTCGGTCAGCTTCAGGTGGCCGAGGCCGCCGCGATCCTGAAGCATGAGGTCGAAGCCGGTGGCGGTGCCCAGCTCGGGCATGGGCGGCGGGATGATCGGGTAGATGGTGGCGCGGAGCCTCGAGAGCGCGACCATCGCGCGGCCGGCCACCGCCGGCGCACGGAGGTCGGCGCGGTCGCGCAGGTCCCAGTCCTTCAACTTCACGTACATCATCCCCTGGTTCTGCCCGCGGCCTGCGAACCCGATCCCGCTCATCGCCATGACGGCCGCCACGGCCTCCGGATGCTCGGTCCGGTAGTAGTTCTGGATCTCGTTCATGGTGGCCCGCGTCTGCTCGAGCGTGGAGCCGACGGGCAGCTGCACCATCGTCATCACGGTGCCCTGGTCCTCATCCGGGAGATACGCGGTGGGCATCCGCGCGTAGAGGACGACCATCACCGCCACCACCACGGCGAAGACCGCAAGGTAGCGCTTCTTCCGCCCGAGGATGTGCGCGACGAACCAGGCGTAGGCGTCGCGCGTGCGGTAGAACGCCCGGTCGAACCCCAGGAAGAAGGGGCGGAGCAGCCGGAAGCCGGCCTCGGCCGCCTCGTGCCCCTTCTCGACCGGCTTCAGCAACTGGGCGCAGAGCACCGGCGTGAGGATCAAGGCCACGGCGACCGAGAGCAGCATCGAGGCGATGACCGTCGCCGAGAACTGCCGGTAGATGACGCCCGTGGAGCCCGGAAAGAAGATCATCGGCGCGAAGACCGCGGAGAGGACCAGGCCGATGCCCACCAGCGCGCTGCTGATCTCCCCCATCGACTTCCGCGTCGCCTCCCACGGCGGCAGCCCTTCCTCGCTCATCACCCGCTCGACGTTCTCGACCACGACGATCGCGTCGTCCACCAGCAGCCCGATCGCGAGCACCATCGCGAACATCGTGAGCATGTTGATGGAGAAGCCGAGCACGGCCAGGACGGCGAAGGTCCCGAGGATCACCACGGGCACGGCGATCGTCGGGATCAGCGTGGCCCGCAGGTTGCCGAGGAACAGGTACATCACGAGGAAGACCAGGACGATCGCCTCGAACAGCGTCTTGACGACCTCCCAGATGGCCACCTCGATGAACGGCGTCGTGTCGTACGGGTACACCACCTTCATGCCGGCGGGGAAGAACCGCGACAGCTCCTCCAGCTTGGCCTTGATGCGGCCGGCGGTCTCGAGCGCGTTGGCCCCCGCCTCCATGCGCACGGCCATGCCGCTCATCGGGTTGCCGTTGAAGCGCCCGACGACGTCGGGCACCTCGTTGCCGAGCTCCGTCCGGCCGACGTCCGAGACACGCACCACCGAGCCGTCGGCGTTCATCCGCAGCGGGATGGCCGCGAACTCCTGCGGGGTCACGAGCAGCGACTGGACGAGGATCGACGCGTTGAGGCGCTGCCCGGGCAGCGCCGGCGCGCCGCCCAACTGGCCGGCCGACACCTCCACGTTGTAGGTCCGCACCGCCGACACCACGTCGTCGGTCGTCATCCCGTACTGGGCGAGCCTGTCGAGGTCGAGCCAGATCCGCATCGAGTAGCCGCTGCCGAACACGTCCACCTCGCCGACCCCCTCGACGCGGCCGATCGCCGGCTGCAGCTGCGACACCGAGTAGTCGTTCAGGTCCTCCTGCGACAGGCTGCCGTCCCCGGTGGTGAGGCCGATGATGAGGAGGTAGTTGCGGGTGGACTTGGCGACGGTGACCCCCCGCGACTTCACCACGTCGGGCAGCGACGGCAGGGCGAGCTGGAGCTTGTTCTGCACCTTCGACCAGGCGATGTCGGGGTCGGTGCCGGCCGAAAACGTCAGCTCGACCGAGCCTGCCCCCGACGAGTCGGCCGTCGAGCGCATGTAGAGCATCCGATCGAGCCCGATCATGACCGTTTCGATCATCTGGATGATCGAGTTCTCGACGGTCTCGGCGGAGGCACCGGGGTACGAGGTACGGATCGCGATCGACGGGGGGGCGATCGGCGGGTACTGCGAGATCGGGAGGTTGTAGATGGCGAGCGCGCCGCCGAGCATGAGGCCGATCGCGATCACCCAGGCGAACACCGGCCGGTTGAGGAAGAAATGGGACATGGTCGCCGCCTCCTACTTCGCGCCCGCGGTGGCCGCCGGGTTGAGCTGCACCTCGACGGCCTTCACGGCCGCCCCGGGCCTCACCTGGTCGCGGCCCTCGACGACGACGCGGTCGCCCGGGGCGAGGCCGCTGGCCACCACCCACTCGGCGCCGACTGCACGGTCCACCTCGATCACCCGCTGCTCGACCTTGCCCGCCGCGTTGACGACCAGCGCGATCGCCTCGCCCTTCGGGTTGCGCGTGATTGCCTGCTGCGGCGCCAGGATGGCCTGCTCGTTCACCCCTTCCTCGACGATGGCCCGCACGTACATGCCCGGCAGCAGCGTCCGCCGGGGGTTCGGGAAGACCATGCGCAGGATGACCGAGCCGGTCGTCGGATCCACCGACACGTCGCGGAACTGCAGGCGGCCCTCGCTGGGTACGGCGTGCCGTCCTCGAGCAGCAGCTTCACCTTCCGTTCCTGGCCGCCGCCCTGCGTCAGCTGTCCGCTCTGGACGTTCCGCGTGAGGCGAAGGACGTCGGCGCTCGCCTGCGTGACATCCACGTAGATCGGGTCGAGCTGCTGCACGACGGCCAGCGGCGCCGGCTGGTAGGCGCTGACGAGGGCGCCCACGGTCACGGCGGATCGGCCGATGCGCCCGGAGATCGGTGACTTCACGGGGGTGTACCCGAGGTTGACGCGGGCGGAGGCGACCGCGGCCTTCGCGGCCAGCACACCGGCCTCGGCCCTCACGAGGGCTGACACCGCGTCGTCGTAGTCCTGCTGCCCGACCGCGCGGATGGCGAGCACCTCCTTCATGCGCTCGGCCCTCGAGCGGAGCGCGGGGACGTTGCTCTCGGCCATGGCGAGCGAGGCGACGGCCTGGTCGTAGGCCGCCTGGTAGGGGGCCGGGTCGATCAGGTAGAGGAGCGCCCCCGCCTTGACGTCGGTGCCCTCGACGAACGCCCGCCGCTGGACGATCCCGTTCACCTGCGGGCGGACCTCGGCGACCAGGTAGGCCGCGGTCCGCCCCGGGAGCTCGGTGTTCAGCACCACCCGGTCGGAGCGAACGGCGGCGACGCCGACCTCGATGACGCGGGGAGGCGGGGCGCCCGGCGTGCCCTTGCCGCACGCCGCGATGATCGCGAGGAGAACGGTACCGAGAGCGAGCCGCTTCATTTCCTGGCCTTCCTTGAGCTGGCTGACCTGCTGCGAATGACGCCGGAGGCGGCGATGCGGGCGAGCAGGTCGAGGACCTCGTCCGAGTCGCCGGGGAGGGACATGCCGAAGATCCGTTTCAGGGTCCCGTAGAAGTGGGCCATGCCGCTGACGGCGCCCAGCAGCGCCGCCGGGTGGCCGTCGATCAGCGCGCCGGCCTCCTGGCGGCGGGCGACGTACTCGAGGACGGCGCGCGAATGCGGCCGGCGGCCCATCTCGCCCACCCGCGCGAGCCCCGCCTGGTGCCCCTCGAGCGCCGCGAACAGGACGAGACGCTCGAAGCGCGTGTCGCCGTCGTAGCGGGCCCAGACATTGCGGAGGAGCGCGCGGAACACGGCCTCGTCGTCGTCGCGCTCCATCGCCTCCTCGAGCCCGGCCTGGCGCTGTCTCTCTTCCAACGAGGTGATCCGCGAGTCGAGGACCGCGGCGTAGAGGGCTTCCTTCGACGGGAAGTGGCGAAAGATGATGGCCTCGGCGACGCCGGCCTCGGCGGCGATCTCCTTGGTGGTGGCCCCGACGAACCCCTTGCGGGAGAACACCTCGAGCGCCGCGTCGATCAACTGCGCGCGGCGGTCGCCGGCGGACATGCGGTGGCGCGCGGCCTGGGTTCCAGCCATGAGGGTGACATGTTAGTAACGACTCACTTACTTGTCAAGAAAGGCGAGGGGCCCCGGATCCGCTCCCACGCCGTTTGCGAGGTCCAGAAATGCGCGCTGGTGGCGTAACATAGGCGCCGCTTCCCGGCGCTCGCCTGCAGGCGGCAGCCGGGTCGAACGGAGGTGGGCATGAGCGACGCAGGCACGCAGCTCGATCGCCGGGAGTTCCTGGGCCGGTCCGCGCGGATCACCGGCGGCGCCGCGCTCGCCGCGTCGGCGCTCTCCTACTCGCGGATCCTGGGCGCCAACGACCGGATTTCGCTCGGCCAGATCGGCGTCGGGAACCGCGGCCGGGGCCTGCTGGACATCGTCGGACGCCTCAAGGATTCGCAGAACGTCGAGGTGACGGCGGTCTGCGACCTCTGGTCCGTGAACCGCGAGCGGGCGGTGGCGGCCAACGCGAAGGTCTACGGGAGGGAACCCCGGGCGTTCCAGCGCCTCGAGCGGCTGCTGGAGCTCGGCGACGTGGACGCGGTGCTCATCGCCACCCCCGAGCACTCGCATTCGCCCATCCTGACGAAGGTGGTGGAGGCCGGCAAGGACGCCTACGTCGAGAAGCCGATGGCCAACGTGCTCGAGGAGGCCAAGGCGGCGCGCGCCGCCGTCCGGCGTCACGGGCGGATCGTCCAGGTGGGCACGCAGCACCGCAGCGAGCCGTACCCCCGCCTGGCGCACGACCTCGTCCAGACCGGCGCCCTCGGCGACGTCAGCAAGATCGAGGTGGTGTGGAACTACCACGGGCCGCGGTGGCGGGGACGCCCCGAGGTCGCCCAGATCAGGGAGGCGGACACCGACTGGCGGGCATGGCTCCTCACCAAGCCCGATCGGAGGTTCGATCCGCGGCTCTACTTCGAGTTCCGCCTGTACCGGGAGTTCTCGGGCGGCATTCCCGACCAGTGGATGAGCCACGGGATCGACCTGGTGCATTGGTTCATGAAGGACA
Organism: uncultured Acidobacteriota bacterium; assembly: GCA_963813585.1. Taxonomy (GTDB): domain Bacteria; phylum Acidobacteriota; class Vicinamibacteria; order Vicinamibacterales; family Fen-181; genus JARKSS01. The sequence continues at coordinate 1,731,312 of CAWEZL010000001.1, read as the reverse complement.
GCTACCCGCGCTCGGTGGTCGCGCACGGCGGCATCTTCGCCTGGCGCGACGGGCGCGAGAACGCCGACACCTTCCAGGCGCTGCTCGAGTACCCCAAGGGCTTCCTCGTCAGCTACGCGACCAGCTTCGGCAACGACTCGCCCAGCTTCACGCGCTACATGGGCAAGCAGGCGACGCTCGTCAACATCGGCGGCGAGGGCAGCCCGCGCTACCAGCTGGTCGAGGAGAAGGGCACGCACGAGAGCAACCCCGATATCGACAAGCAGCGCGGCGCGAAGTACCTGCTGCTCCCTGGCGAGACCGAGCCGCCGCCGATGGGCATCGACGACATGACGCTCGAGCACATGACGAACTGGTTCGAGTGCCTGCGCTCGCGGCAGGCCCCGCGCTGCACGGTGGACGAGGGCTTCGCGCACTCGGTCGCCTGCATGATGGCCGCGCAGTCGTACTGGTCGGGGCGCCGGGTGTACTGGGATCCGAAAGCCGAGGCCATCGTCGACAGCCCCCCGGCCTGACACCGTGAAATGGTGAAATGGGGCCTGGCCCCATTTCCGTGCCTCGACCACCCGCCGGCGGCGTGAGCATCACCGGGAGGAATCGTGCCAACGGAGCTTCGGGTTCACGCGGTTCACGAGGGCGGGTTGCGGATGCGGGCCACCAACGGCCCCTACACGGTCACGACCGACTACCCGGTGACGCCAACCAGCCAGGTGGCCGGCTTCAAGCCGATGGAGTTGCTGCTGGCGAGCCTGGCCGCCTGCGCGGGGAGCGTCGTGGCCTCGCTGCTCCGGCGCCTGAACCAGCCGGTTGCCGGGGTCGAAGTGGACGCGCGGGGCGACCGGCGCGACGAGCACCCGACCGTGTTCACGAAGATCGCGCTGGAGTTCGTGGTGCGTGGAGAGGGGATCGATCCGGCGGCGGTGGAACGGGCGATCGCCCACGCCGACCGCCTCTGCCCCGTCATGGCCATGCTCACGCCCGGCACGCCGGTGACGACGTCGTTCCGGATCGTCGCGGAGGCGGAAACGACTGCTTCGCCGGAGCACTTCGCGCGGCTCGAACGGCCGTGAAGAGGCCCCCGGGCCACCTGGCGGCCTTGACCCTCGCCGGGGCGACACAGTAAGGTCGCCACCATGAGCTATCAGCGACTGCCTCGATTTCTGACCCTGTCTCTCATCGTCTTCGTCGCCGCATCCGGAACACCGGCGGCACAGGCGCCGGAGCCAACCCCGGCCCGGGCCCCCATCATCGGCCGCTGGGATCTGACCGTGCAGGCGCCGAAGGCGGCCTATCCGTCGTGGCTCGAGGTCAGCCTCTCCGGAACCCGCACGCTGGTCGGGCGGTTCGTCGGTGGGGGCGGCAGCGCGCGCCCGATCTCGCGCGTGGACTTCAAGGACGGGTCCGTGCACTTCGCCATCCCGCCGCAGTGGGAGAAGGAGACGACCGACCTCGTCGTCGATGCGACGCTCACCGGCGATGCGCTCGAGGGCACGATTGTCACGCCCGCGGGCGAGCGCCACGCCTTCACGGGGCGCCGGGCGCCGTCGCTGCGTCGCGGCGCCGCACCCGCGTGGGGCGAGACGGTGCCGCTGTTCAACGGCAAGGACTTGACGGGCTGGACCCCCTTCGGCGGGACGAGCCAGTGGACGGCCGAGGACGGCATCCTCAAGAACGGGAAGAGCGGCGCGAACCTCGTAACGACCGGGAAGTTCGCCGACTTCAAGCTGCACGTCGAGGTGAACCTGCCGAAGGGCAGCAACAGCGGCCTCTACCTGCGCGGCCGCTACGAGGTGCAGGTGGAGGACTCGACCGACCCCGAGCCGAAGTCCACCGGCATGGGCGGGGTCTACGGCTTCCTCGTGCCCAACGAGAACGCGGGCACCGGGGCGGGCACGTGGCAGGCGTTCGACATCACGCTCGTCGGCCGCCGCGTCACGGTGGTGCTGAACGGCAAGACGATCGTCTGCGATCAGACGATCCCGGGGATCACCGGCGGCGCGCTCGACAGCGACGAGGGTGCGCCGGGCCCGGTCTACCTGCAGGGCGATCACGGCGCGGTGCAGTACCGGAACCTGCGCATCACGCCGGCGAAGTGACAGTGAGGCAGCCGGCGGGACGCCCGTCCCACCCCGCTGTTCTTGATCGTCGAACCTTGGGCCGGGATCGGCGCTCGAGAACGGCAGGTGACAGCTGGGGCACGCGAGGCCGGCCTCGTCGAGGGCCTTTCGGAAGTCGCGCGCGGAGAGCTTGGCGAAGCCCGCCGACTCAACGAACCTGTAGCCGATCTTCGACAGCCCTCCGGAGGAGACAACAGGCCGTGGCGGAAGGGATGGCCCCCGCAGCGCGGCCTCGACCCGCATGGCGCGGGTCCCGAACTGCGAGGGATTGACGGAGCCTCGAAACCAGCGAGCGCACCCGTGGTGTCGGCAGACACACGAGTACGCGCACAGCCGATCGCAGGGGGACTGCAATCGGCTGTCACGCCCGAACGACGGTCGCGGGACGCTCGCGGGCGCCCGTGCGGGAACGGCTGCGGGCTCTACGCCGGCTGCACGTTCTCGGCCCGCGGCCCCTTGGGACCCTGGCCGCGCTGGAACGTCACCGCCTGGCCTTCGCGCATGCTGTCGAAGGGCGTGCTGGTGCACGCGGACTGGTGGAAGAAGTACTCAGTGCCGTCCTCGGCGAGGACGAAACCGAAACCCTTGTCGGTTACCATTCGCTTGATCGTGCCGTTCATAGCCATTTTCTCTGACCTCTCCATTGATCCGACAGCCGCCTCAACGCCCGAGCGGGCGTCGCGTGGACGTTCACATACGGGTTGAGGCCGCAATCGACTCTGCGGTGCAGAGGGGCTGATCGCGTCGGACAGCCTGTAGCTTTGAAGCAGGACAGTAGCGGCACACCTCGATGTGTGCCGTCCGCGGCAGGTTTCAAAGCGGAACGAACCGACAGTATAGCACACGCCGTAGCACGCGCGCTACTGTCCCGGCGCCCGGTAGCTCGGCGTCTTCTTCGTGGCCGCGTCAACCTCTTCCGCTGTCATCAGGACGGTGGTCTTCGTCGTGACGGCTCCACTGGCACTGATCGTCAGCGCCAAGGCGGCCATGCTGACCTGGTCGGGCACCTCGGCCACCACGAAGACGTCGGTGTCACCGAAAGCGTAGTAGAACGCCTCCATCGTGCCGCCGACCGACTTGACCGCCTTCTCCGCCGCGGCCCGCCGGCTCGTGCCGCCCTCTTTGAGCAGTCCTTTGATCCCCTCGCCGACGTAGTTGGCCTGAAGCAAGTACCTGGGCATGGGAGCTCCTCGCGGAAATGGGTGCCCGCGCCGAGGACACCCGGTTGGACGTCGCCACACTGGTGGTATGAAACAACTATAGCGGACTCTCGGCGTCCTGTCCCAGTGGAAGCGTGAGGGAATTGAACAGCGGCTACCGCCGCATCAAGGTGCGACCGCGAGGGAGGGAGCGCCGGTACGAGGCGGGGTGAAGGCGCCTATAATGCCGCCGTGGAGAGCAGACTGGCTCCCGACGAGGTCGGCCGGACACTGGCGGCGTACTTCGAGACGCACGGGGATGGCATCGCGGCCGCCTACTGTTCGGCAGCGTCGCCAGGGACAGGGCGCGGGACACGAGCGACGTCGACGTCGCGGTCTTGTTCGAGCAGGATCCTCCCGGGACCCTCGAGGGCCTCCACGCGGAGCTCGCCCACGCTCTCGAGGAACTCTTCGGGCGGCCGGTCGACCTGGTCATCCTGAACCATGCGCCGGCCGACCTCGCCCCACCGCGTTCTGAGGGATGGGATCCTGGTCAGCGAACGCGACCGTTCCGCGCGGATCCGCTTCGAGGTTCACGCCCGGCGTGCGTACTTCGACCTGGAGCCGATCCTGCGGCGATACCGGAGGGCCGGCTGACAGGTGGCGCGATGACCGACGCGGAGTTGGTGGAGAAGAAGCTCGCCCGCCTCGGGGAGCCGCGTTCCAACCGCGACCTCTTCGCGTTGCTCGAGCGCAACGGCTGGCTCGCCGCGGACCTCACTCGCTCGCTCTCCGCGATGGCCTGGGAGAAGAGGTCCTCGCCGTCAGCGTTCAGGTCGTGTGCGAACTGATGGCGGGTCCGAGCCAGGCGCGCACGCTCTTGGAATCGGAGAGGTCCTCGCCGTCAGCGTTCAGTCGTGTGCGAACTGATGCGGGTGCGAGCCAGGCGCGCACGCTCTTGGAATCGGAACCTCGCCAGAGAGGCTTCACATGACGTACTACGGTGCCAGTGACCTCGCCAGGAGTCTTCGGACGGTTCGCGGGAACACGCTGAAGATCGCGGAGGAGGTTCCGGAGGAGATGTACGACTTCCGGCCGACACCCGACTGCCGGAGCGTCAGGGAGGTCCTCGCGCATATCGCGGTATCCTCCAGCGGGACCTACCGTGGCCACGCGGTGCGCAAGATCACGACGTTCGTCGGCGTGGACTTCCCGGCGCTGGTCAGGGAGCGCCTGGAGCGAGAGAAGCAGGTGTCGACCTGGTCGAAGGCGCAGATCCTCGATGAACTGCGGGCCGACGGCCAGAACTGGGGCGCCTATCTCGATGGCGTGTCCGAGGAGGAGCTGGGGGCCATCATCCCGTTCCCCGAGCCCGCCGTGCCGCCGGCCAAGAGCCGCTTCGAGATGATCCTGAGCGCGAAGGAGCACGAGATGCACCACCGGGCGCAACTCATGCTGATCCAGCGACTCCTCGGCCTCGTGCCGCACCTGACGCGCGAACGCCAGGCGCGGATGGCCCCGCCGCCGCCCCGGGTGAACTAGCACTACTTCTTCAGCACCTTCATCGCGTTGTCGCGATAGAGCTTCTTCAGCGTGGCATCGCTGAGCCCCAGGCCGGACAGGGCAAAGCGGGTGTTGGCCACGTCCCACGCGTAGAAGTGCTCGTCGAGCGTCTCCCAGATGCGGAACGTGTTCCGGTACATCGGCAGGCTGTAGCCCTGGTCGGTGCCGTAGACGATGCGGTCCGCGTACTTCTCGATGAACTGCTTGCCGAACCGGGGAATCGCCGCCAGGTAGGATTCCCTCTGCGAGCTGTCGGCGTACAGGTTGGGGTACTTGTCGAGCAACCGCCCGAGCCGATTCAGGTCGAAGGTCTGGTTGGCGAAGTGGCAGGCCACGAAGGTCACGCGGGGGTGTTTCCGGACCGCGTTCTCCAGCACCTCGAGCATGCCGGCGAGGTCCTTGTCGTCCTTCTTGTTGTCGCGCCGGTAATACAGGGCCTCGAACAGCAGGTCGTTGCTGGCGTCCATGGTCTCGTACATCCACTGGGGATCTCCCATGTGGACGTTGATCGGCAGCCCGAGGTCGGCGATCTTCTCCAGGACCGGGTCCATGCGGGGATCGTCGAGGTGCATCGGCTCCACGCCGCGGTAGCCGGTGCCCTTGTCGCTGATTTCACCGACACCCTTCGCGCCCGCCTTGGCGCACCGATCGAGCTCGGCCAGGGTCGAGGTCGGGAAGTTCGAGAAGTCGAGCCCGCACCACAGCTCGATGCGATCGGCGTGCTTGCCGAAGACCGCTGCCAGGTCGTCGAACGTCTTTCCGGTGCCGCTGAAGAGGACCGTCTTCTGGATGTTGCTCTCATCCATGTTCTTCAGGATCTCGGTGGCGGCCGTGTTCAGATCGACGTTCCCGCGGGGCGCATGCATGTGCATGTCGATGGCCGGGTATTTCGCTTTGAGAACGTTGGTCCTGGGCGTGTTGAAGATCGAGTGCGGCTTGTAGTCCCTCAGCAGGAGCGTGTCCTGCAGCCCAGGCTCCCTCATCTGGCGCTGCTGGGCGTGGAGGACCAGGACGACGACGGGACAGGACAGCAACAACAGGGCGGACGCGAACAGGAGCTTCTTCATGAGGTCGTCTCCCTCAGCAACGAGGAACTGACTCGGTTGTCAGCGAGCTCTAGTCGTCCGGGTCAACCAACGCCAGGATCCGCGCCGTCACTTTTGCATGACGGAATCTGGAACGGATCCAAGAGGCGTGGCGCGCCGCGCCCGCCAGTCCAGGCTCCTGATCTGATCGCAGAGGATCGCGCCTGTCGCTTCAAGCCCTTGTGGGAGTTCGACCTCGAACGGATAGCCTTTCACGCGAGTCGTGATCGGGCACACCAACGCCAGGCCGACTCTCCGGTTGTACGATTGTGGTGAAATCACCAGCGCGGGCCGATGGCCGGCCTGCTCACTTCCGGCTTGCGGATTGAACTCGAGCCAGACAACGTCGCTCCGTCGCGGAACGCGCCGCGCGCTCACTACCAGGCCTCCCGACCAACGGGGCCGCCGGTGTCGACCTCGCCATGCAGGTTCCTGGCGGTGATCTTCCGAAGCAACTCTCCTAATCGGTACTTCACGCGCCTCGCCGGCTTGACGACCAGGTCGCCGTCCCGGATCGAGAGATCGACCTCGGCACCTGCTTCGACGCCCGCCTCCTCCGCGAACGCGCGCGGAATCCTCAATCCCAGGCTGTTGCCCCATCGCTGGACCTTCGTCCGCACGACACCTCCGTGGCTATACATTGAGTATACGCCTGTGCGCCCAAGCCGTGCAGCGCCCCGGCTTCCTGTGGGTCGCCAGCGGCCCCCACGATCCTCGTTCCGCGCCCTGCGTTCCATCGCCGCCCCTCCCGGCTGGCGGCCGGCTACTCTGCCGGCTGCACCGGACCGGGCGTGCTGGGCATGAGAAGCCTGTCAGGCGGGTGTAGAATCGGCGCCGGCGCTCGATCCCGGCAACCCGAGGAGGGCCGTGTGCCCGTTCTTCCTCCGGCCGACGTGACCAGGCTCCTGGTCGCCTGGCGGGGCGGCGACGCCGCCGCTTTCGGATGGGCTGTTACCCCTTGTCTACGCGGAACTCCGGCGGGTCGCGCACCGCTACATGCGCGACGAGCGCCCGAACCATCCCCTCCAGACCACCGCGCTCGTCCACGAGGCGTACCTGCGGTTGATCGACGTCACCCGCGTGGACTGGCAGAGCCGGAACCACTTCTTCGCCGTGTCCGCGCAGATGATGCGCCGCATCCTGGTCGAGGCTGCCCGCCGCCGCCAGGCCGACAAGCGGGGCGGGGACGCCTCGCACGTCGCGCTGGACGAAGCCTTCGTCCCGGCGCCCGAACGCGCCGCCGATCTCCTGGCCTTGGACGAAGCCCTGGAGCGGCTGGCCGCCCTCGCCCCGCGGAAGGCGCGCGTGGTCGAGTTGCGCTACTTCGCGGGGCTGAGCGTGGAGGAGACCGCGGGCGTGCTCGAGGTGTCGGCGGAGACGGTGATGCGCGACTGGCGGATGGCGAAGCTGTGGCTCCAGCGTGATCTTGCCGCTGTTCAGGCGCCCCGGAGAGACGCGCGATGACGCCCGAGCGGTTCGAAGAGGTCGAGCGCGTGTGCCACGCGGCCCTCGACCAGCCGCCCGCTGCGCGCGAGGCGTTCCTGGATGACGCGTGCCAGGGCGACGCGGACCTGCGGGCGGAGGTCGAGTCCCTGCTCGCCGCGGCGTCCGGGGCAGAGTCGCTTCTGAAAGTGCCCACCTTCGTCGAGCCGACCGCGGCGCTCACCGCCGGGCAGCGCCTCGGGCCTGTACGAGATCACGGCGCCCATCGGTGCTGGCGGGATGGGCGAGGTCTGGCGGGCACGGGACACGCGGCTGGAGCGCGACGTCGCGCTGAAGGTGCTGCCTGCCGAAGCCTTGGCCGACGAGACCGCGCGGGCGCGGCTGGTGCGCGAAGCGCGGCTGGCCTCCAAACTGAATCATCCCCACATCTGCACGATCCACGAGGTCGGCGACGCCGAGGGCCAGACCTACATTGCGATGGAGCTGGTGGAGGGCCAGCCGCTCGACGCGCGCGTCGCGGCGGGGCCGCTGCCGGTCGACGAGGTTCTGCGGTACGGACAGCAGATGGCCGATGCGTTGGCGCACGCGCACGCGCGCGGGGTGGTCCACCGGGACCTGAAGAGCGCGAACGTCGTGGTGACGCCCGAGGGGCAGGTCAAGGTTCTCGACTTCGGGCTGGCAAAGCGCCTGACCGGGGACAACCTGACGGAAGTCAGTCGCGTGCTGGGGCAGACGCTGACGGCTCCGGGCGTGGTGCCGGGAACGCTTGCCTACATGGCGCCCGAGCAGCTTCGAGGCCAAGCCGCCGACGCGCGCAGCGACATCTGGGCGCTCGGGGTGGTGTTGTACGAGATGGCCGGGGGGCGGCGGCCGTTCCACGGGCAGACGGGATTCGAGCTGACCTCCGCGATTCTCACGAGTGCGCCGCCGCCGCTGCCGCCAGCGGTCCCCTCGGCCCTGTCGGTCGTCATCGAGCGCTGTCTGGCGAAGAAACCCGGCGCGCGGTATCAACACGCGACCGAGGTCCAGGCGGCCCTGGCGGCGGGGCAGGCCGGTGCGGCGCCCCGGGGGCTCGACCGGGTGCGCCGACGCCGGCACCTGGTCGCGGGCGCGGGACTCGCGGCGCTGGTGGCGATCGTCGTCGCACTCGCCGCGCTCGGCGTCGGGGCCCTGCGCACCCGGTTCCTTGGCGGGGCGGGTTCCGGCGGGCGGGTGATCAGGCTGGCCGTGCTGCCGTTCGCAAATCTGAGCGGCGATCCGGCGCAGGAGTATCTGTCCGACGGCTTCACACAGGAGATGATTACCCAGCTGGGACGGCTGCACCCCACCGGCCTCAGCGTCATCGCGCGCACGTCGGTGATGCGCTACAAGAAGGGCGACACGCCAATCGACCAAATCGGGCGTGAGCTGCGCGTGGACTATATCCTCGAGGGCAGCGTGCACCGGGAGTCCGGGCGGGTTCGCATCACGGCTGAGCTGATCAAGGTGCTGGACCAGACGCAACTCTGGGCGGACAGGTACGAACGCGACCTGGCTGGCCTCCTGGCGTTGCAGAGCGACGTCGCGCAGAAGGTGGCGGGGGCACTGGCGCTGAAGCTGCTGCCGGCCGAACTGGCCCGGCTCGCCTCCCGTCGCGCCGTCAATCGCGAGGCCTACGAGGCATACCTGAAGGGTTCTTCCCTCTGGAAGACGATGACGCCAGCGGATGTCGGCACCGCCGAGCGCTACTTCGAGCTGGCGCTGGAGAGGGAACCTTCGTACGCCGCCGCCTACGAGGGTCTCGCATGGGTCTGGGCGATCCGACAACAGATGGGCATGATCCTGCCCCAGGTGGCCGGCCCCAAGGCCAAGGCGGCGGCGCTGAAGGCGCTCGAATTGGACGACAGCTACGCGGGTGCGCACGAGGCCCTGGCGGTGGTCCTCGCGGCAACCGACTGGGACTGGGCCGGCGCCGAGCGGGAGTACAGGCGCGCGCTCGAGCTCAACCCCAACGGCGCGAACGCGCACGCGTACTACGCGCATCTCCTGATGGTCATCGGGCGCGGTGGCGAGGCGGTCGAGCACGGGAAGCAGGCGATCGAGCTGGATCCGTTCAACGCCCTGTTCCATGGCATGTACGCGATCGTCCTGCTGCACCAGCGACGGTTCGACGACGCCGTGGCCGCGGCCCGCGCCGCGCTGGCCATCGACCCCGACCAAAGCGTCGCTGAGAAGCGTACTGGGGAGGGTGTTCATCGTGAAGGGGATGCGCGACGAGCAATTGGCCTTACAGCGGCAGCGACTCGCGAAAGACCCTGAGCGTGTGGCGGCCCTCGAGCAGGGACTCGCGGAAGGCGGCTACGAGGGCGCGCAGCGTCGTCTCGGAGACCTGCTGGCAGCGCGGTACGAGAAGGCCGGCGGAGTACCGACCGCCGGGGCCCGCAGGACCTTCCTGCCCGTCGGCATTGCCCTTCGGTATGTCGATGGCGGCGACTACAGCCGGGCCCTCGACTGGCTCGAGAAGGCCTGCGAGGTGCGCGCGCACTGTGATCACCTCGACACCGACGAGTCCGGTCCGGCGTCCGCGTGCCTCGCGACGCTCCCGGGAGAAGAGGTCCTCGCCGTCAGCGTTCAGGTCGTGTGCGAACTGATGGCGGGTGCGAGCCACGCCGCGGCTCCCAGGGGAGAGTTGGAGCGGCTGTCCCGTCTCTGCGACGCGCTGCTCGTGAGGTACCCTGACGAGCGCTTCGCGCCCGAATACGCCCGGCTGCTGACGTCCATCCGCGGCGCGGGCGGCGCGGGCGGCGCGATCGACACGATGGACCTGCTGATTGCCACCGCGGCCGTCCTCGACGGAGCCCCGCTCCTCACGCGGAACCGACGACACTTCGCGAGAGTGGCCCCGCTCACCGTCACCGGGTACTGAGGGTCGGCCGCCTCCCTCGTGCCGGACCTCGGAATCGGAATCTCGCCAGAGAGGCTTCATATGACGTACTACGGTGCCAGTGACCTCGCCAGGAGTCTTCGGACGGTTCGCGGGAACACGCTGAAGATCGCGGAGGAGTTACCACGAAGCCGCTGAACACGAAGCGGCCGCCCGGCGCCGCTTCACGGCGACCGTCGCAGAGGGAGACGAGGGCCGGCAAACGCGCGCCTGCCGGTGAGCAACTCGTACAGGAGGCAGCCGAAGGCCCAGATATCCGTCCGCTGATCGACCTCCGCGCCGCGCGCCTGCTCCGGGCTCATGTAGCCTGGGTGTGCCCTTTACGACACTCGTCGCTTACGCCGGCAGCGCTGGTCAGTCGGTCCGCGGCGCCGTTCAACTGCCGAAATCGCCAGACCGAAGTCGAGCACCTTGACCCGGCCCTCGGGCGTGACGCTTCAGGTTCGCCGGCTTGAGGTCGCGATGGACGATCCCGTGCTCGTGCGCGGCCTGGAGCGCCTCGGCCACCTGGCCCGCGACGTCGAGCGCCGCCGCCAGGGGCAGCGGGCCCTTCGGCGTCTCGCCCTCGACCAGTTCGAGCACCAGGCAGTGCTGGCCCGCCGTCTCCACGAGCCCGTCGATAATCCCGATGTTCGGGTGGTTCAGGGCTGCGAGCGCGCGGGCTTCGCGCCGGAAGAAAACGACCCGACAGGCGACATTGGAGGTGCCGCATGAGACCGCGCAGGCTGATTCTCTCCGTTCCGATGCTCCTCGCGCTGCTCGTCCCTGCGACCGCCGCGGCGCAGGCGACAGCCGCCGTGCCGCTGCCCGCCGACCTGCAGGGCGAGCTGGATGGCGTCCCCTACCGGATTCGTGTCCCGGACAACTGGAACGGCACGCTCATCGTGTATGCCCACGGATACGGCGAAACGGCGCTGCCGCCGGCGCTGGCGCCCCTGCCCGCAGACGTGGATGCGCTGCTGGCGAAAGGGTTCGCGCTCGCGGCGTCGCGCTTCGGCGGCCTGGTGCCGATGCCGCCGCTGGGCCTTGCCGGCTACCAGGTCAAGGAGGGCATGCAGAACAGCGTGGCGCTGACCGGCGCGTTCGGGGAGATGTTCGGCCCGCCGCTGCGGACGATCATCTGGGGCAAGTCGCTGGGCGGCCTCATGACGCTCGCCCTGATCGAGAAGCACCCGGGCCTTTACGACGGCGCCGTGCCCTGGTGCCGCGGGTCGGCACCCCGCGGCGGTTCGACCATTTCCTCGACATCACGCTCGCCTACAAGGTCGCGTTCGGATGGATGGCCGCGTGGGGGACGCCGGGCGACCTTCGCGACGACCTGGTGTTCGCGACCGACATCCTCCCCCACCTGGCGACGCGGCTGGTTGGCAACCTCGGCCTCTGGGAGTTCATCCGGCTGGTGAACGGCTTGCCGAACGACAGCTACTACGTCAACCCGGGCGGGCTTCCCGAGAGACTCCAGAACCTGTACTTTGCCTTCATCGTCCGGGCGGAGGTGGAGAGGCGCGCGGGCGGGCCCGTCGCCGAGAACGTCGGCCGCGTGTACACGCTGAGCGACGGCAACAAGTCCTACCTCGCCGGACTTGGCGTGGACGCCGACGCCCTGCTGGCGGAGATGAACGCGATGACCGACATCGCGTCCGACCGCAACGCGCGGAACTACGCCGAGCATTACTTCGACCCGTCCGGCGACATCCGCCGGCCCGTCCTCACCATGCACACGACGGGCGACGGGCTCGCTCCTCCCAGCCACGAGAGCGCGTACCGCGCGACGGTCGCCCTGTCCGGCAACGGCGATCTGTTGATGCAACAGTTCTCCGCGGGCTCCTGGACGGCGGGCGGGGCTCCCGTGAACGGTCACTGCACCTTCACGTCGGCTCAGAACGTCGCAGGCATCGAGGCCATGGCGAGCTGGCTCGATACCGGGACCCGGCCCGACCCCGCGGTGTTCTTTCCGGCAGCGCTCGGTTTCCTGCCAGGCTTCGTCGCGCCGCCGTGGCCGTGGTGAACGGCAGTCGGGGGCCTGCTTGTAGGCAGCCTCGCGCCAGGGACGCCGCCGTGTGGCCGCGCTCCGCCGGCCAGCCGGCGGAGCGCGGACCTCTTCGTGGCGGGAGGGACGCCGCTCGATGCCCCGTGAGCGGGAGCCGAGATCACCTGCCCGCGGCATGGTGAACCGTGGCGCCCTGGATCCATACCCGCGCCGTTCGCCCTCGTGTCACCGACCCTTGATTCGCCACACGATCACGAATGATTCGCGCTGGCAGTCCGCTTGCAAAGGTGGATGGGTTCGCGCCATCGGCGCGCCTGATACCTGATGCCAATGACGATCACACCCGGGAACGGGTGGCGACGAAGGCCGATCCAGCTGGCGAGCCTGGCGGTGGCCCTGAGCACCCTCCTCGCGTGCGACCAGCTGCGTCCGCCCACGTCCCCCGGCGCAACGACTCCCACCGCCCAGGAGGTCGCGGTCACGTGGTCGCCGTACGTCGGCGTGCACAGCGACGGGCGGGCGCTTCGGGCCTACCAGGATGCCTTGTCTTCCCTGCTGGAGGCGGGGCGGCTGAACGGCGTCCGGATGGCGATCCGCCGGCAGGAACCGGTGGATCCGATGATCAAGGCGCTGGGCTCGCTCGGGCTCGAGGTGCTCGGCCTCATCGACAACGAGTACCTTTTCGATTCCGACATCGAAGGCGCCATCGACCGCATCTTCGCGGCGTACCCCGAGATCCGCCACTTCCAGATCGGGAACGAAGTCACGACGATCCTGCCGCCGACCGGCCCCACGATCACGATCGAGCAGTACGCCGCGGTGTTTCAGCGGGTGTACGATCACGTTCAGTCCCGTCACCCGGGGCGCGCCATCCTGCTCACGCAGTCGGCGCTCGGCTCGGGCCTGCGCGGGCCAACCGAGCTGGAGACGCTCACGCGCCTCGCGCTCTCCCGGATGGACCCCGACAAGGTCATCGTCGCGATCAACTCCTACGACCCGGACAATCTCAGCCAGTTCAGCGGGCTGCTCGGCGGCGCCCTGCGGCCCTTCCGGGTGTGGGTGACCGAGTCGGGCATGGCGAATCCCGACCAGCAGGTGGCGTTCGTCCGGGACAAGTACCCGCTCCTGCGCCGCTTCCTGCGGGCCGAGCGCGTGTACTGGTACGTGATGTGGGGCGGCGACGAAGGCCCCGACACCGACTTCAGCCTCATCAAGTTCCCCACCCGCTATCCCAGTTACTGGAAGAGCCCCCTGTTCACGGTCCTGACGGAGGGGCAATGACCGCACGCCGCGTCACGCTGGCGGGCGCCCTGGCACTCCTCTGCTGCCTCCTCGCGCCCTCGATCCTCCGCGCGCAGGCGGAACCGGCAGAGAGCGCGGCCCCGGCGCAGGGCCGGAAGGGCGGCACCTACGTCAAGGCGGGGCTCGCCCACTGGCAGGGCGACATCTTCAGCGAGAGCAGCCTGACACGGTGGAGCGGCGACCTGTTCGGTGCCGACTACGCGCTGACGAGCGCGGGCGTGGAGATCGACACGTACCTGCCCTGGGCCGCGTTTCCGATCTCCGGGTTCGCGATCGCCTACCGCAAGGACACGCTGTCCTCCCGCGAAGCGGGCCACATGCTGAGCGGCACGGTGTTCCACGACTTCGACCTGAAGCTGCTGGCCGTCAAGGTGGGTGGAGGCGTCGAGTGGGGCCTGCCGTCGCTCACCTTCGACCAGACGGAGTACGAGAACGCTGGCCGACGGCACGGTCCGCTACCGGCACACCTACCCGGGCCGCAACTCGGAGATCCCGGTCGGCGCCCGGCCGAACGGGATCACCTACCCGTTCCTGGCGCTGAGCGTCGTCCAGCGGCCGGGCCCCCTGCTGCTCGAAGTCGGCATGCGCGTCAACTTCGTCCGGTTCCACTTCGACGACTACGAGGTGCGCCCGGGAGGCGAGGTGACACGCGCGTTCGCCGAGAGGCAGGTCAGGGTGCCGTACCTCTTCGCGAACGTCGGGCTGCGGTTGTTCTGAGAGCCCCGTAAAACAGCGGCTCAGGGCTGACAGCCGATCCTCCGTGAACGTCCTTCTTGAAGGAGGTGCGCATGAACTCGAAGAGATTTCCGGTGACTCTCACGGCGCTCAACCTCGTGCTGCTGCTCTTCGTCCTCGCCGAGCTGCAACATCCGGACGCCCAGGCGGTGACGCCGGTGCGACCGGCAGGCGCCATGACGGCCACCACAGCCTTCGCCTAGCTTGCCAACCGCAGCTCACGCCGGAACGAGGCGTGCGTGAGCGATGTGACTGGTGAGCGAGTTGGCCTTCGATCCGAGCTGGGACGATCACCCTCGCCGGGGGACGGCTGGGCGGTCACGCTCATTACTGCGCCATCCAAATGGTATACTCGTTCCATGACGGTCACCATTGATGGGGCAGGCCGGATCGTCATCCCGGCTCTCGTCCGCGAGCGACTCGGGTTGCGGGCTGGGACCAGGCTGGAACTCTCGGTGGACGAATCCGGCATTCGCCTGGCGGCGACCACCCCGCCTCCCACGCTCGTCCGGGTGAAGGGGCGTCTCGTGGCACGTCCGACCGTGGCGAAGAAGGACCTCCCGGACATCGACGTCGCCGCGCTCGTCGAGGAGGAGCGCAACCGGTGGCCGTAGTGGAAGGCCCGGTGTTCTACGACACGTCCGTCCTGCTGGCGGGGCTCGTCGAGATGGGGGACGCGTCGCTCGCCGCCGGCCAGATCCTCGACGCCATCGTCGGCGGCGCCGTCGGGACCCCGTTGACGGCCTGGCACTGCTGCCTGGAGTTCTACTCCGTCGCCACGCGGCTGCCCGCCGGGCTGCGGCTGGAACCGGAGCAGGCGCGCACGCTCATGGAATCGGAGATCTTGGGGCGGTTCCACGTCGTGGACCTTCCCGCGGGCGGCCGGGCCGCTTTCCTGGCCGATGCCGCCCGCGACCGGGTGTCGGGCGGCCGGGTCTACGACGCACACATCGCGGAAACCGCGCGGCTCGCGTCGGCCCGGGTCGTCGTAACCGACAACCGCCGGCACTTCGTCGCGCTGCTGCGCCACGGGATCCGTGTCTGGAGCGCGGCGGAGTACGTCCAGGAGGCGGGGCTGGCCTGAAGCCCGGCGGCGACGCCGCGCTTGCGCGGCACACCGCGGCAAGCCGCGCTGGCCCGCAGCTGCGCTGAGTAGTCTTCCCGGCAGCTCCCGGTTTCCTGCCGGGTTTCGCCGCGCCACACGCGCCCGCCGCCAGCTCGCACACGCAGGTCCCATCGTAGAGTAGCGGAGGGTCCGCGACCGCTGACCCTTACCGCCACTGCTACGACAGGACCTGGTTGCGCTTGCTGGTTCGCGGACGTCAGAACTTCAGGGCAAGACCGACGGTCGTAGATGGCGGCGACGCGCAGCCAGGGGCCGAGCGCCCCGGACAACCGCGGCGAGTACCGGATGCCGAACGCATACCCGGTGTCCTCGACGTCCGTCGTCACTGGGACACCCTCTGTCTGCTCGAAACGCTGCCAGTCCCAGCCCGCATAAACGGCCAGGGCGGGAGCGATGTCATAACCGATCGTCGCTTCGAGCCCGGCGCCTCTCTCCAGGTCCGCGTCGAGGAACGTCTCGGTCGGGATGGTCACGCCGCCCTGACTTCGACCGTCCACCTGTCCTGGGCGCTGGCTCCGATCCCTGAACAGCGGGGATTGGTGCGTCGTCGTCCTCCCGCCCGCAATGCTACAATCCCCCGGTCCTCGTGGTGCTCTCCCCCGGCACTCGCCTTGGTCCGTACGAGATCCTCGCCACCATCGGCGCCGGCGGCATGGGCGAGGTGTACAAAGCCCACGACACCCGCCTGGGCCGCACCGTCGCGGTCAAGGTGCTGCCACCGCACCTCGCCACGGATCCCGATCGCCTCCGCCGCTTCGAGCAGGAATCACGCGCGGTGTCGGCGCTGAACCATCCCCACATCTGCGTCCTCCACGACATCGGGTGCGAGGCGGCCACGGAGAAGGCGGGAACCCCGCTCCACTTCCTGGTGATGGAGCACCTCGACGGTCAGACGCTCGCGCACCGGTTGCGCAGGGGCGCCATGCCGCTCGAACAGGTGCTGGAGTGCGGCGCGCAGATCGCGGACGCCCTGGCCGCCGCGCACCGCCAGGGCATCGTCCATCGCGATCTGAAGCCCGGCAACCTCATGCTGACGAAGACCGGCGCGAAGCTGCTGGACTTCGGCCTGGCGAAACTCAAGCCGCAGACAGCTCCGGCCGGTGCGGGGATGTCCGCGCTCTCGACGCAAGCACCGGCAACGTCGCCGGGCGCGGTGCTGGGCACGGTGCCCTACATGGCGCCCGAACAACTCGAGGGCAGAGAGACCGACGCGCGCACCGATCTGTTCGCGTTCGGCTGCGTGCTGTACGAAATGCTGACTGGCCGTCGGGCGTTCCCGGGCGACACCGAGGCGAGCGTCATCTCGGCGATCATGACCAGCGAGCCGCCCGCTCCGAGCACGCTGCAGCCGGTAACGCCGCCCGGCCTCGACCGGCTGGTCAGGGCGTGCCTCGTCAAGGACCCGGACAAGCGCTGCGAGTCCGCCCACGACCTCGCAAACGAGCTCAGGTGGATAGGGGAATCGACGAGCGCGGTGCAGCCCGCAGTCGCTCGGCCTCGGGGCCGACAGAATCCGCGGGCCTGCAATGGTGGTCGCCGGGCTCCTGGCGGCGTTCGCGGTGGCCGTCGTGGGCCTCTGGTGGCTGCTGAGGCCGACACCGCCCCGTCCGTCGGTGGCGCGACTGAGCCTGGAGATAGGCCCGGCAGAAGAAGTGAGCGCCGGCGGATACAACCCTTCGCCCTGGACTCCTACTCCGGGCGGTTCCCGCACGGCGCTGACGTGGACACCGAACGGCCGGACACTGGTTTTTGCAGGGCGGCAGGGCGGCGCTCACCGACTCTACGTCCGGCGCCTCGACGCCACCGAGGCGCGCCGGCTCGAGGGTACCGATGGCGCGCAGGCGCCGGCGGTCTCGGCGGACGGCCAATGGGTGGCCTTCTGGGCGAACAACGCGATCAAGAAGGTGCGGATGGAAGGCGGCCCCGTCGAGGACGTCGCCGCCAAGATCGGGATTCCTCCGTGGGGGCTGTGCTGGGACGAGCGCGGCTACCTGTTCTTCGGCCGCGACGATGGCCGCATCTGGATGATCGCGCCGGGCAAGTCGCCAACGGTAGTGACGACGCTGAGCGACGGGGAGTTGGCTCACACGCTGCCCTCACCGGTCCCGGGCGCCAAGGCGATCATCTACACCGTACGGAAGCGCGACTTCTCGTGGGGCGAGGAGGAGATCGTCGCGCAGACGCTGACAACCGGGACGCGGACGTTGCTCGTGAAGAACGGCGTCGATGCCCGCCTCGCGGAAAAAGGGCTCCTGGTGTTCATGCGTCTGGGCGACCTGTTCGCCGTGCGGTTCGATGCGGAGCGACTGCAGGTGAGCGGCACCGCAGTGGCGGTGCACGGTGGAGTGGTGCAGGCGCTCAGCGCAGCGGGCGACGCTGACATCACCGGCGCGGGCCAGTTCGCCATCTCGACGACCGGCACGCTCGCCTGGGTGCCTGGACCCGTGATCCCATTCCCGGGCAGGGCGCTCGTCGCTGTGGACCGACGTGGGCAGGTCTCTGCACTGCGCGTTCCGGAGCGTAGCTACGGGCTGCCGCTGCGCGTCTCGCCGGACGGTCGCCAACTGGCCGTCGCGATTCACAGCCTGTCCAGTGTTGGCCTCTACACGGTCGATCTCGAGAGTGGCACTCCGAGTCTGCTGTCGAGTGAAGGGGAGCTGACGTGGCCCGTCTGGTCGCCAGACGGCCAGCGCCTGGCGTTTGCCTGGGTGACGGGTGGCCGCCGCTCGCTGGCCCTGCAGCCCGCCAGCGGCGCGACCCCGCCCCAGTTGCTCGTCCACGGCACGTTCTATCCTTCGGCCTTGACGCCGGAGGGCCAGATTGTGTCCGTCGATCCTGTGAAGATGGACATTGTCGTGGCGACGATCGAGAGCGGGCAGGCCAAGATGCGGCCATTGATTCAGACGCCTGCCATCGAGGCGTGGCCGGCCCTGTCTCCGGACGGGCGCTGGCTCGCGTACGCGTCGTGGGTCTCGGGCCGGCGCGAGGTCTACGTCCGGCCCTCCTCCGGACCCGGAGAGCCGCAGAGGGTCTCCCGTGAGAGTGGTACGAGCCCGGCCTGGAACCCGAACGGTCGCGAACTGTTCTTCCTGAGCCGCGCCAATCAGGCCACGAACAAGCGCTCGATGATGGCCGTGGACTTCGCGCCCGGGTCGCCTCCCCGCACCGGCTCCCCGCACCAGCTCTTTGAGTTCGATCAGCGGGATCTTTCCTTCAACTGCGACCCGACGCGCTGCTACGACGTCTCGCGCGACGGGCAGCGCTTCTACGTCGTCCAGCGGCGGCCGGTTCCGCCTCCGCCGGCCGTGACACACATCGATCTCATCGAGAACTGGGTGCACGAGGTGAAGTCGAAGCTGGCGGGAAGATAGGCTGACCGGATTCGAAGCTCGTCAAGCTGCCGCTGGTCGCGGAGGAGGTTCCGGAGGAGATGTACGACTTCCGGCCGACGCCGGACTGCCGGAGCGTCAGGGAGATCCTCGTGCACATCGCGGTGTCCTCCAGCGGGACCTACCGCGGCCACGCGGTGCGCAAGGTCACGACGTTCGTCGGCGTGGACTTCCCGGCGCTGGTCAGGGAGCGCCAGGAGCGGGAGAGACAGATGTCGACCTCGTCGAAGGCGCAGGTCCTCGAGGAGCTGCGGGCCGATGGCGAGAACTGGGGGGCGTATCTCGATCGCGTGCCCGAGGAGGAACTGGGGGCCATCATCCCGTTCCCAGAGCCCGCGGTGCCGCCGGCCAAGAGCCGCTTCGAGATGATCCTGAGCGCGAAGGAGCACGAGATGCACCACCGGGCGCAACTCATGCTGATCCAGCGGCTCCTCGGCTTCGTGCCGCACCTGACGCGCGAACGCCAGGCACGGATAGTCCCGCCGCCGCCTCGGGTGAACTGACCTCACGCAGGGCCCCCGTCGGCGGTGGCGGTGTGCGGGACCGCGCCTCGAGACGACGGTCGAGGGCCGCGGGACCGTGGCGGGGCCTGCTCTACGACCAGGGCAAGGAGTTCCTCGGGATCCCGCTGGGGAGCACGGCGCCCGACGGGTCGGGCCTGGTGCTGTCGCCCTTCGCGTCCTGCCACGCCGTCCGCGTCGGTCAGATTGACCGGCGGAAAGTCAGGGTGCGGGCGTAAGCGGGTTCGCGGGCATCAGGAGCCGCGCGGGAGGACGGTCTCCTCCGAGCGGAAGTACTCCGGGTGATCGCAGCCGAGACCGGTCAGTTTTTGGGCCGGCCGTTCGGAATCGCCGGGCCCTTGTAGATCTTCCCGTCCTTCATCACGAAGCCGATGTTTCGAAGCGCCCTGATGTCGGAGGTCGGGTCGCCGGACACTGCGACCAGGTCGGCCAGCAGGCCGGGCTTGATCGTGCCGAGCCGGTCTTCGAGGCGCAATACCTTCGCGTTCACCGCGGTCGCGGCCAGCAGGACCTGGGCGGGCCGCATGCCGTCCTGCACGAGCCACTCGGCCTCGCGGTAGTCCTCGCCGTGCGCGTACACCCCGACGTCCCCGCCCAGCCCGATGATGACGTTGTTCTTCACCGCCAGCTGCAGCGCCGTCCTGGCCTGCTCCATGTCGCGCGTCGGCTGCCCTCCCCGCTGGTGGCCGGCGAAGTACTCCGAGTAGGCCTCCTCGGCGGTGAGCGTGGGGAAGAAGGCGACGCCGTGCGCTGCCATCAGCTTGAACACCTCGTCGGTGCCGCCGTAGCCGTGCTCGATCGTGTCCGCGCCTGCCACCACCGCGCGCCGCATGCCCTCGGGGGTGGTGGCGTGCGCGGAGACGGGCTTGCCGGCGCTGTGGGCCTCGTCCACGAGGGCCTTGAGCTCCTCGAGGCTGAAGGTCGGCATCGACGGTCCCTCGCCCCGCCGGTAGTCCGCGTACACCTTCACCCAGTCGGCACCGTGGCCGATCTGCTCGCGGACCGCCTTGAGCACCTCCGGGATCCCGCTGGCTTCCTGCGCTCCCTTGGGCGGCTCGAAGTTGGAGGCGAACCCGGCGGGGCCCGGCCCGTAGCTCGCGGTTGCGACGATCGCCCGGGTGGCGACGTAGAGGCGCGGCCCCGGAACGATTCCCTCGTTGATGGCACGCCGAAGGGCGACGTCGGCGTACCCAGCGCCCTCGGTGCCTAGGTCGCGGATGGTGGTGAAGCCCGCCAGCAGCGTCCGCTCGCAGTGCCGCGCCGCCAGGAGCGTCCGGTACGCCTCCGGCTCCTTGAGCACCTGGTCGTTCCACAGGGTCTCGTTATACGGGTGCAGGAACACGTGCGTGTGGGCCTCGATCAGCCCGGGGAGCAGCGTCGCGCCCGGCAGGTCGATGGTGCGCGCACCGGCCGGCGCGGACACGCTGGCCTTGGGCCCCACCGCGGCAATCGTGTTGCCGGTGACGAGAACGACCCAGCCCGCCTTCACTTGCTCGCTGGTCCCGTCGAAGACGCCCTGCGGCCGGATGAGCCAGCTCGCGGTCGCGGGTTGTGATCCCGCCTTGGTTCCCGCGTCCTGCCCGCCGGAGGCACTCGAGGAGATGCCCGCGGACGCCACCAGCACGAGGCCGAAAGCTGCCAGGAGTCGTGAGAATCGAGCCATCACGCCCGATTATACGCGCGGGTCCGTGACCCGTCCGGGGTGCTTGTAGCCGGACGATGTCGCAGGCGGCGTACGCAGCCATCGATCTGCGGTTCCACGACCTGCGCCACGAGGCGGGATCCCGGTGGATCGAGAAGGCTGCCGGATCGCCGCCGGTCTGCAGTTCGGTTGTCAGTCGTTACGTCAAAGTGTCCGGTCTGAGTAGCAGGGGCCGCTCGGGGTCGGGTGGTTCGGCATGTTCGCCTTGCGCGGCCCCAAGTCGGCACCCAACACTACCGAACTAGGCCCTCGACTGCGTCGGCCACAAGCATGCTCCCAACAGCAAGCTTGACCAGATCCCCGTCGAGAATCCCATATCGATAACCGGAGGGGGCGGCTCCTATCCTCACAGATAGCTCCACCGGGAGCTCCGCGAGAACAATCCCCCGCGGCAGCGAGTGGCCAACGACGTAGCGCTTCTTCGCCAGTCCCGGCGGCAGGCAGCCATTCTGCTTCTTGGCCAAGCCCGGCGGGCAGTTGCCTCGGCCGTGTTCCTGGACGAAGTACAGGCGAGCCGCCTCCCGTTGACTGTCGCCGAAGACGACGGTCACCTGGCTCTTCTGCGACTTTCCTTTCTGTTTCTCGGGCTTCTGGGCAAACAGCGTAACTGGACCCATCAGGGAGAACGCCACGACGAGTGCAACCAGCCGTCGCATTTTCATGTTCCTCTCAACACAGGCACGGCCCTTCGCTCTTGACAACCTCCCGACGCCGCAGCGGCCCGAACCCGCGGCTGCCCGGCGGAATCCGCACCACCAGGCACGCTGGAGCCTTGCGCGCCGGTCCTCGCGCGCTTCCCAGGACAGGTTACCTCCGGGCCCCGGCGACATCTGTCCTGTTGTGCACACGCGAGCGCGCCGAGGACCTGTCGGTCAGGTGGTGTCGACAGATGAACAGCTCACGCCTAAAAGGGCGAGCGTGAGCGGGCGGTACCTGGTGTGCGAGGGTTGGCGGGGTCGACGGGACTCTTGAACCACTCCACCCAGGTGGGGGACAAGTTCATGTCGATCAGGATGGGAAAGCTCATGCTGGCCGACGGAGCGGAACCTCGACCTCTTCCACTCGCCATGCCGCATAGCCAACGCCTCGCGGATGTCGTCCTCTTCGACGCCGTGACGTCGATACACGGCGCCCGCCGCCAGCTCGTACACGCAGGTCCCATCGTAGAGTAGCGGAGGGTCCGCGACCGCTCACCCTTACCGCCACTGCTACGACAGGACCTGGTTGCGCTTCCTGGTTCGCGGACGTCAGAACTTCAGAGCCAGACCAACGTCCGCGGCGATGTAGGACACCGTCGTGGACGTCGTCCGTCGTGAACGGGACACCCTCCGTCTGCTCGAAACGCTGCCAGTCCCAGCCCGCATAAACGGCCAGGGCGGGAGCGATGTCATAGCCGATCGTCGCCTCGAGCCCGGCGCCTCTCTCCAGGTCGGCGTCGAGGAACGTCTCGGTCGGGATGGTCACGCCGCCCCTGACTTCGACCGTCCACCTGTCCTGGGCGCTGGCTCCGATCCCTGAACAGAGAAGCAGGGATCCAGAGAAGAACAGCATCACAACAGTCCGCATCAGCCCTCCTCGGGTGTCATCTTCCATCGAGTCGAGACGAACGTCAGGTGGCGTTCGGGCCTGTCCGGGAACGGCTTGCACTTTCTTGCAAGCAACCTCCGAACGGGGCGGCGCATCAAGGGAATGGAACGCGGGCCCTCTCGGTCGGCCGGCCTGTGGAGCTCAGCGTCCGAACTTGACCTCGTCGAGGATCTTCCTCCACGTTTCCTGGGCCTTGCCGGTCTCCAACGTGTCGGTGGCTCGCCGCGCGCTGCCGATTCGCTCGTAGAACCGCGTCAGGCTGCCCTGGTCCACCACCTCGGGAGCCCCAGCGAGCTCCACCGCGTGCTGAAGTTCGTGGCCCAGCCACGCAATGAGGTCCCAGTCGCGTGCCGGCACGCGCACGGACACCCGCACGTAGCGGCAACCGGAGGCGACGGCGGCGAGTTGGAGTTGGCCAGGGAGGGACATCGGGCCCGTCTCGACGTACACGATCAGATCGCTGTGTTCCAGGGTGTCGAGGAGCAGCCTGAAGGTGGGTGACGCGGTGACGCCCAGCCTGAGGAGGGCCGCCGCTTTCTGGTCGCCGGCGCGGACATGACGGACACTCACCGCCTCGGCTTCCTGTGGGTAAGCCGGGTGAGCTGCGACCACGACGGCCAGGAGGATCCCTGCCGGCAGTCCCCACGGCCCTCGTTCCGACCACCGCGCCCTGCCTTCCATCGCCCCGCCTCCCAGCTGGCGGCCGGCTGATTTGCCGACCGCACCGGGTAGGGCGCACTGGGCGCGGGAAACCTGTCACACGCGGGTGTAGAATCAGCACCGGCGGTCGATCCGGCAACCGAGGAGGGCCGTGTGCCCGTTCTCCCTCCGGCCGACGTGACCAGGCTCCTGGTCGCCTGGCGGGGCGGCGACGCCGACGCGCTGGATCGGCTGTTACCCCTTGTCTACGCTGAACTTCGGCGGGTCGCGCACCGCTACATGCGCGACGAGCGCCCGAACCACCCCCTCCAGACCACCGCGCTCGTCCACGAGGCGTACCTGCGGTTGATCGATGTCACCCGCGTGGACTGGCAGAGCCGGAACCACTTCTTCGCCGTGTCCGCGCAGATGATGCGCCGCATCCTGGTCGAGGCTGCCCGCCGCCGCCAGGCCGACAAGCGGGGCGGGGACGCCTCGCACGTCGCGCTGGACGAAGCCTTCGTCCCGGCGCCCGAACGCGCCGCCGATCTCCTGGCCTTGGACGAAGCCCTGGAGCGGCTGGCCACCCTCGCCCCGCGGAAAGCGCGCGTGGTCGAGTTGCGCTACTTCGCGGGGCTGAGCGTGGAGGAGACCGCGGGCGTGCTCGAGGTGTCGGCGGAAACGGTAATGCGCGACTGGCGGATGGCGAAGCTGTGGCTCCAGCGTGACCTGCCGGCGGCTCAGGAGCCCCGGGGAGACGCGCGATGACGCCCGAGCGGTTCGAGGAGGTCGAGCGCGTGTGCCAGGCGGCTCTTGACCTGCCAGCCACAGCGCGGAAGACGTTCTTGGACGAGGTCTGCCGGGGCGACCCGGAGCTGCGCGCGGAGGTGGAATCCCTGCTCGCCGGGGCGTCCAAGGCCGAGTCGCTCCTGAAGGCGCCGGCCTTCGTTGCGCCAACACCGACGCTCACCGCCGGGCAGCGCCTCGGGCCGTACGAGATCACGGCGCCCATCGGCGCCGGCGGGATGGGCGACGTCTGGCGGGCGCGGGACACGCGGCTGGAGCGCGACGTCGCGCTGAAGGTGCTGCCTGCCGAAGCCTCGGCCGACGAGACCGCGCGGGCGCGGCTGGTGCGCGAGGCGCGGCTGGCCTCCAAGCTGAATCATCCCCACATCTGCACCATCCACGAGGTCGGCGACGCCGAGGGCCAGACCTACATTGCGATGGAGCTGGTCGAGGGCCAGCCGCTCAACGCGCGCGTGGCGGCGGGGCCGCTGCCGGTCGACGAGGTTCTGCGGTACGGGCAGCAGATGGCCGATGCGTTGGCACACGCGCACGCGCGCGGGGTGGTCCACCGGGACCTGAAGAGCGCGAACGTCGTGGTGACGCCCGAGGGGCAGGTCAAGGTTCTCGACTTCGGGCTGGCGAAGCGCCTGACCGGGGACGACCTGCCGGAGGTCAGTCGCGTGCTGGGGCAGACGCTGACGGCCCCGGGCGTGGTGGTGGGGACGCTGGCGTACATGGCGCCGGAGCAGTTGCGGGGTCAGCCCGCGGACGCGCGGAGCGACATCTGGGCACTAGGCGTGGTCCTGTACGAGATCGCGGCGGGCAAGCGGCCGTTCGAGGGGCCGACGGGCTTCGAGGTGACGGCGGCGATACTGAGTCAGCCGGTGCCGGCCGTCCCGGCCTCGGTGCCGGCTCCGCTGGCGGGGGTGATCGACCGGTGCCTGGCGAAGGAGCCCGGGGCGCGGTATCAGCGGGGCGACGAGGTACGGGCGGCGCTGGAGGCGGTGGCGGCGGGGCGGGCGTCGGCGTGGCCGACCTGGCGCGTGGTGCTGCGGCGTCACCGCGGGCTGGTCGGCACGGTGACGGGCGTTCTCGCGCTCCTCGTCGTGGCCGCCGTCCTGTTTGGGCTGGATGTCGGTGGCGTGCGGTCGCGCGCAGCAGGGGGCGTGGCGGTGCCCGCGCGCGTCATCAGGCTGGCCGTGCTGCCGTTCGCCAACCTCAGCGGCGACCCCGAGCAAGAGTACCTGAGCGACGGTCTGACGCAGGAGATGATCGCGCAGCTCGGGCGGCTGAATCCCGCGGCGCTCCGCGTGATCGCCCGCACCTCCGTGATGCGCTACAAGAAGAGCGACACGCCGGTGGACCAGATCGGCCGGGAGCTCGGCGTGGACTACATCCTCGAGGGCAGCGCGCAGCGGGAGGCGGGCCGGATCCGCATCACGGCGGAGTTGATCAAGGTGCTCGACCAGACCCAGCTGTGGGCGAACAGCTACGAGCGCGAGCTGGCCGGCATCCTGGTGCTGCAGGGCGAGGTCGCGCAGAAGGTGGCGGGCGCGCTGGCGCTGAAGCTGCTGCCGGCCGAGCGGGCGCGGCTCGCCGGCACCAGCGCCGTCAATCCCGAGGCCTACGAGGCGTACCTGAAGGGTTCCTCTCTCTGGAAGGCGATGACGCCGGCGGATGTCGACACCGCCGAGCGCTACTTCGAGCTGGCGCTGGAGAAGGACCCTTCGTACGCCGCGGCCTACGAGGGTCTCGCATGGGTCTGGGCGATCCGCCAGCAGATGGGCATGACCCTGCCCCAGGTGGCCGGCCCCAAGGCCAAGGCGGCGGCGCTGAAGGCGCTCGAATCGGACGACAGCTACGCGGGTGCGCACGAGGCCCTGGCGGTGGTTCTCGCGGCAACCGACTGGAACTGGGCCGGCGCCGAGCGGGAGTACAGGCGCGCGCTCGAGCTCAACCCCAACGGTGCGAACGCGCACGCGTACTACGCCCACCTCCTGATCATCCTGGGGCGCGGTGGCGAGGCGGTCGAGCACGGTAAGCAGGCGATCGAGCTGGATCCGTTCAACGCGCTGTTCCATGGCATGTACGCGATCGTCCTGCTGCACCAGCGACGGTTCGACGACGCCGTGGTCGCGGCCCGCGCCGCGCTGGCCATTGACCCCAGCCAAAGCGTCGCTGAGAGCGTACTGGGGAGGGTGTTCATCGTGAAGCGGATGCGCGACGAGCAATTGGCCTTGCAGCGGCAGCGACTCGCGAAAGACCCTGAGCGTGTGGCGGCCCTCGAGCAGGGACTCGCGGAAGCCGGCTACGAGGGCGCGCAGCGTCGTCTCGGAGACCTGCTGGCAGCGCGGTACGAGAAGGCCGGCGGAGTACCGACCGCCGGAGCCCGCAGGACCTTCCTGCCCGTCGGCATTGCCCTTCGGTATGTCGACGCGGGCGACTACAGCCGGGCCCTCGACTGGCTCGAGAAGGCCTACGAGGTGCGCGACCCCAACCTGCTCTATAGCTTCAGCGATCCAATCAATGACCCCCTGCGGGCCGACCCGCGCTTCCAGGCCCTCGCGAAGCGCATGGGCCTCCCGCAGTAGCGCCAGCCTAACGCGGCGGCCGCCCACACCTCGACGGGGCAGGGAAAGCCCAGTCCCCGCCGCCTGCCATCCGCTTGCAGGTTCGCTGCAACCGAGCCGCGAGCCACGGCCTACCTGGAGGTGTCTAGAGGACAGGCCTCTGGCCTTGAGCCTAAAGCCCAGAGCCTGAAGCCTTTGTTTTGGAGGGAAGTGGCGGGGTCGACGGGACTCGAACCCGCGACCGCCAGGCTGAAGCCCTAGCCTACAGCGGCGACCCGTGGCTCGCGGCGTAGTGGTGCTTGAGCAGGTCCGCACCGAAGTCGCCGGCCAGGTCCCGCCACACCGAGTGAATGTGGTTGGCCTCGTCCTGCGTGTCGTCGAATTCGATCAGGAACGACGGCGCTTGGACCCGATAGTAGCGGGGATCGCCGCGGTTGACGCCGCCCGACCACGCGAAATGGATCTCCTTGCGCGCCCTGTCGATCTGCGCCATCCGCGCGTCGGCCACGTCGTCGGGAACGTCGTGCGCGTATTCCTCCATCAGCGCCATCAGCCTGTCGAACTGCCGCACGTTCATCCGCGCCGCGGGAAGACCCGAGGGCTGGCCCTCGAGCGCCGCCTTCCGGCTGGCCGCGGAGAGGATCTCCTTGTAAGCGGTCGGATCGACGATCGCGATCTTCCGCTGCTGGTCGTCGAGCGCGGTCATCAACTCGAGGCCGAGATCGTCTTCCCCCTGAAGCGCCCGCAGCCCCTTGCGCGGTCCCTGCCGCACTTCCGCCGGGTTGGCTCCGAAGAAGCTCGGGCCGTCCACTACCTGGCCGTCCACCACCGTGTAGTTCTGGCTGAAATGGTGCCCTTCGACGCGGTATCCCCACGCGCCGTTCGCGGACGGGGTCCCGAAGATCGAAAAGTAGTACTTCTCCGGATCCCTGCGCTGGGCGGTGTCGTTCTCCATGGTCCTCAGAACGTCTTCGAGGCTCATGATCGTCACCGCCTTTACATAGCCGGCGCGGCTGAGGCCGGCGGCGAGCAACGCGCTCGCCAG
Source organism: uncultured Acidobacteriota bacterium (assembly GCA_963813585.1). Lineage (GTDB taxonomy): Bacteria > Acidobacteriota > Vicinamibacteria > Vicinamibacterales > Fen-181 > JARKSS01. Next base: position 1,703,650 of record CAWEZL010000001.1, on the reverse strand, counting down.
GTGCTTCTGAGGCGGCGTCATGTCCCGCATCGGCAGCCCCTTGCGCTGCCCCACCTGGTCCCCGGAGGCCCGCGTGTTGTCCGGGATGAAGTGCCAGTCCATGCGCTCGTCGCTGTCGAAAGGAAAGGCCGCGCGGCCCTTCTGGTTCACGTCGAGCGAAGCCAGCAGCCGGTTGGCGCACTCCACTAGGAGCGGCGCTGCGTGCCCCTGGCGAGGGTGGACTTCCCCGGCGCCCAGGTCGCGCGAAGCAAGCAGACCAGCTCCGACGAATGCGGCCGACGAGCGGAGGAACGAACGCCGTTCCATTTCCATCCACATATGTTCCTCGCAGGTGTGTGTGGTGGCGGTCCCTCGAGTAATTATCGCTCGGAAGCTCGGGCGGTCGATGGAAAACCCTCGGCTGATCCAGCAGGTCCCACCCTTCCGCTTTTGATGCCCCGCGCAGGGGGAGGCGGGATCGGCATGCCGCCGGAAGCGGCTCACGAGGCGAGCGGCTTGAGGATGGAGACGTTGCGAACGCCGCGCTCAATCCCCGACATGTAAGAGCGATCGATCGCCGCTTCGTCGGCAAGGCGCTCCTGCGACCACCGCTTCCGCTCGTGCAAGCTGCGGATGCGGCGCCCGAGCCTTGAGAAAGGGATGCGGTGCCTCCGGCACCCCAGAATGCTCGACGGTTGTGGACTATTCGTCCACGGACGATAGTCCACACGCGCGGTTCATCAGCCGATCTTCAATTCTCCGATGTCGTACCCAAATAGCGGTTCCCCGTCGGAGCTTCCGCTGATGGACCACACCTCGCCCGGCGCTGACAACTAGCAATGTTGGTGGGCGAGGTTGACGCTCACGGCGGAGACTCACGGCAGACCCGCAAGGTAGGGCCATGACGGCAGCTTACGTCCCTGAGTGGGCACGCGCGAGTTCACCGACGAGGACCATGAGCGAGGCCGAGTTGCGCTCTTATTACAGGGCCACGGCTCCACTCGCCGACGCGCGCTTTCGGCGCGCTGTCTGCCTGACTCCAGAGACTCCGATCAACTTGCGGCTTGATCTGATCTGCCTTATTGCCGAGATGGAAGGCGTGTATGCCGCCCGCAAAGCCATCCCGAGGGCGATGGGCGTGCGCCTCGCGACATGGAAGCGGCAGTACGCGGAGTGGCGGAGGACGCGAGCAACTCCTCCAGTTTGCGAGGACGCGCAGGACCGGGTTCGAGAGTAGGCGATGCGAGACCAGATACCAGTCTTCTGGCTGACGGCGCGGGAAGCAGCAGAGCGGGCCAGGACGAGTACGAAGTTGATCTATCGCGCCGTGGCGGCCGGCCAGCTGCGGGCGGCTCGAGTGGGGGGGCGCCGGGACCTGCGGTTCAGGGCGCAGTGGATCGACGAATGGCTGGAGTCCACGGCCTCGTTCGAGGTGATCAAGCCGCGAGTGGCCTGACAGATGCGGGCGATCCCGGGCACGATATGCTCGTGGGGCGGGCGACGTTGGCAGGAGGCGCAGGAGTGAGCAGCAAGCGGCGGTTGGAGGACGGGCGCGAGGTGGCCGTCCACACGAACCACGGCCTGAGGAAGGTGTGCGGCTGCCCCCGACGATCGTGGGCCAAGTGTCCACACAGCTACCACTTCAGCTTCAAGTGGGGGGATCGGCACTATCGCTTCTCGCTCGACCGCTACGCCGGGCGCCGCATCGACAGCAGGACCGACGCAGAAAACCTCGCTGACGGCATCCGCAAGGAGATCAGGCAGAACACTCTCGTGATGCCCGGCGGCGCCCCCGCCGCGACGCTGCCGGTGACGAGCACGGGGCAAGCGGCAAGGACTGAGCCGGTGACGACAGGCTGAGCGCCACCTCGCAGGCGGCGTACGCCGCCCATCGACCTGCGGTTCCACGACCTACGCCACGAGGCAGGATCCCGCTGGATCGAGGACGGGTGGCCGGTGCATCACGTCCAGGAGATGCTGGGCCACGCGACCCTCGAGCAGACGACCCGCTACCTCAACATCAAGCTGCGGGGACTCCACGAGTCGATGCAGAAGTACGACCGAAGCCGCCCCCGTTGCAAGGCCGTTGCAAGCGAAGCAGTGTCAGAGCCACGGCCTACTTGCAGCGAGGCTCCCGCCAGCGACGAGAACCTGTTGATACATTGAGGCTTGCGAGTGGCGGGGTCGACGGGACTCGAACCCGCGACCTCCGGCGTGACAGGCCGGCGTGATTCGGCTTCCCTGCTCTGATCCTTCGCGAACTGGGGCTGTCTGATTGAGGTTCCGAAGCCCCCCGCGCGCCTTTTGCACCCCTTCGTCGCCAAGAGGTTGCCAACGGCGCTGACCCACCTCTCGCCTCTGGGGGGAGACCATCAACAAGAAGGCAGGCCCGTCCGCCCCGGAAGGCCGTCGAGGCCTTCCCATCTCGTCGGGCAAGGAGCAGGAATCCTCCCTTTCATCTCCCTGAAGATCGCCAACGCACTGTCGTGACGGTCCCCGTCCAACGCCGCTGTCCTTCAGGATGCCGTGGGAAGGGAATACCGGAGCAAGTGGGTGCCGTACAGGGTCGAGGACTCCGTTGGGGTCGGCTAGGCTCGGGCACCTCGCGCGGCGAAGTCTTGCCAACACTCTGCCAACGGACGCCGACCCGACCTCCGGCCTGTTGGCAACCCATCGCTGCCCGTCCCATCCGGCGCCGAGCACCCACGGCGGTCAGGGCGCACCGGGGCGCGGGCGGAGTTCAGCTGGGCTAACGGTGTATTAGGTGGCGGGGTCGACGGGACTCGAACCCGCGACCTCCGGCGTGACAGGCTTCGGGCACTCACGGACGACGACAGCCGATCGCGGACGTTCGCGGACGCCTGTCCGGGAACGGCTTGCCAATTCCTGCAAGGCCCCGCCCCACAGTCGACGCTCGCCGACAGCCCTCCACTACATCGGCGGAACTCACCTAGCGGGAACCGCTCGGAGTTGTTGCACCGCCTCACCGCGGAGGCCGCAAGTCTGATGCGACTCAGGGTGGGGGGACACGGGGGACGCAGGGGACAGGCGCTTGCAGCGGGAGGAGGAGTTGTCCCCTCTCTGTCCCCCGCGGTAGCGACCAAGGGGACGATCTCACGCCAGCGTCCCCCGGCGTCCCCTTCGCCCCTCTCCCACAGCGGGACGCTTCGACAGGCGATTTGCTCAATGTCCGGCCTGTCCCCCTTGTCCCCCAACGAGAAGCGGGTGCGGCCGGTTGGTGTGTTAGCAGATCAGCGCGTTACGGCCGGAAGGGACGTGATCATGGAATCCCCATCGAGAAGCGCGCAAGCGAGTCCTGCAGCGGTTGACGACGCGGCGCGGCGCCCGACTGCCGCATCCTCATTTCCCCGCCAGCTTCGCCTTCACTTCCGCGGGCCAGTTGCGGATGACCTGCAGCGTGTTGATGTCCTTTGGCGCCCGTTCGTCGGGTTGAACCACCAGGACACGGCGCCCGCCCGGTTCGACCGCGAACGCCCGGGACTGAAAGAAGAGGGGATTGCTGAGGGCAAAGGGCAGCGCGAAGGCTACGCGGGCTTCCGCCAGCCGCAAGGGTAAGGACGATACCACGCGGCGACCCATGATGCGGGTGCCTCTCAGACGGTCCACATAGAAGATCTCCCGTCTGTCCAACGACCATGCGGGCGCGAAGCCGCCGTCCCTGCCCGAGATCCGCTGTTTCGTGCCCGGTCCCGGAAACGGCCGAACCCACACCTCCAATTCGCCGGATTCGCTTGATTGGTACGCGAGCCATCGGCCGTCGGGAGAAAACGCGGGGACAGTTGTCCGGACCCCCTCTTGCAGCCAGCGCCACGGGGTCGCACTGCCATCCAACGGCCTAATGTAGATGTCGTAGCCCGCGTAGCCCTGGCCAGTCTCCTGGTACGCGAGAAATCGACCGTCGCCCGACCATGAGAACGGCCACTGCATGTTCCTCGATTCAGTGACGCGCATGGGCGGCCGCTCGTCGTCGGGTGCCATCACGTAGATATTGAATTGACCGTCGCGATTGGACGTGAAGGCGAGGCGGTCCCCGTCCGGCGACCAGACGGGATTGTCACAGTCGGCCTGGACGCCCAGTTGCTGCCAGCGCCGATCGCGCAGGTCGTAGATCCAGATGTTGTGGTAGGGGGCAGCGGCGATGACGACGGCCAGGCGCTGCCCGTCTGGCGAGAGGGCAAATGTATCGGGCAGATAGGCCTGGCGCTCGGGCGTCACCGGCTCGACCTGGCCTTCTCGGGTGACCCACACCAGGGCGTTGCTGGGGCGTTCTGCCTTCTCTAACGCATAGACGAGCGTTCCGTTCGTCGCCACGTCGAAACCCACGTTGTTCGAGTTGGGCCTAGTCCAGACATCGTTCAGGACAGGTACCGGGATGCCGGTCACCTTGCACGTCTTCGCGTCGAATGGAACGGCCAGCAGCGTGCCGTCGCGCCCGAAGACAAGGTGGCCGCTTGGTAGGTAGCGGGCGTCGACACCACCCTCGATGACCTTCGTCCACCGGCCGGTCTCGAGCGACAACACCGCGATGGCGCTGCGATCCGCGCGCGTAGACGCGTGCTGAACCGTGAAGAGCACGTTCCGTCCGCCAGGCAGGAAGCTGGGAAAACGATGGCCACCCTCGCCCTTCGACTGATCGGGTTCCGTCAATTGGCGCGCCTCGCCGTCGGACGCGGCCACCCGCCAGAGCCCGCCCAAGGTGCCATAGACGATGCTGCCGTCATCGCTCCAGGCTGCGCCGCGGGGACGGATCGCCGCTGCGACCTCGGCCACGGGGCTGCCCTCCACAACCCGACCCGCGCGCAACGGCAACTTGAGGATCTTTTCGCCCCGCCAGAATGCGAGCCAGCGCCCGTCTGGCGAGAGCATGGGCTGGTCGCCTCCCTCCGTTCCCGCCAGTGGCCATCCGGCTTGTCCGTTCAGATCGTGCCAGAACAGCTGACTCGCGTCGGCGCCGGCGCTATACCCCTGATACACGACGCCACTCCCGTCTGCGGCCACGGCGATGGTCCGCCCGACGGTCTTGACGAAGACCGTATTCCCCGGCAGGGTCAGGGCGAAGTGTACCGGCGCGGGGGAGCGAGGCCAGAGGCGGCCGAACGCGACCCAGGCGACCGCGGCCGCAACGAAGACGACGAAAGCGACAACGGCGGCGAGCCTCCACCCGCGCAGCCCTCTTGGTCGGGCCATGCGAGCCGGTGCCGGTGCGACCGAGTCCTGCGAGATGCCGCGCAACTCTTCGGCCACGTCCGCCGCGTGCTGCCAGCGCGCGTCCGGGTCCTTCGCTAGGCACCGGCGCACCAGGCGCTCGAGCGCCGGCGGCGTCACGGGCTGCAGCGTGCTCGAGCGGCGGCGGCTGGCCGGTCATGATGGCCGAGATGACGCTCGCCTCGGTCTCGCCCGCGAACGCGCGGCGGCCCGTCAGCATCTCGTAGAGCACGCAGCCGAACGCGAACAGGTCGGTGCGCGCGTCGGCCTCCTTGCCCTCGAGCTGCTCGGGCGCCATGTAGGGCACGGTGCCCATCACCGCGCCGGGCGTCGTCGCCGGCGCCTGCGTCGACAGCGCCGACAGGCCGGCGCCAGGCGCCGCCATCTTCGGCCTGAGCTTCGCGAGGCCGAAGTCCAGCAGCTTCACGCCGGCCTTGGTCAGCATGATGTTGCCGGGCTTCAGGTCGCGATGGACGATGCCCTGGCGGTGCGCGGCGGCCAGCGCATCGGCGATCTGCGCGCCGCACTCCAGCACCTCGTCGAGGGGCATGGCACCCTTGCGCAGCCGGTGCGCGAGCGTCTGGCCGTCGAGGTGCTCCATGACCAGGAACGCGACGCCGTCCTGGGACCCGACATCGTGGAGGACGCAGATGTGGGGATGGTTCAGCGCGGAGACCGCGCGCGCTTCCTGCTCGAAGCGGCGCAGGCGCTCCGGGTCCGCGGCCAGGTGGCCGGGCAGGACCTTGATAGCGACGGTGCGGCCCAGGCGCGTGTCGCGGGCCTTGTAGACCTCGCCCATGCCGCCAGCGCCAATCGCGGAGCGGATCTCGTACGGCCCGAGGCGCGTTCCCGACGCGAGGGACATGGGAACCTCCGGTGAGCCGAGGCCGATGCGCGAGGGCATTCTAGCACCCGACTGACTTCGGGAAATGGCGCCTTCTAGAGGAACCATCGTCTTCGCTGCTCGGGCCGCGAACCGACGTGGTGCCAGGTCACGTATACGGCTGATCTGTCAGGTGAAAGCCAGAGGCGACGTCAGTGTTCCAAAGGTATCTGACGCGCAGCGTACAGCGACAGTCGCGCTCCTGCGTCGCGTTGAACGCAGGGTCACGCTCAGGATCGGCGATGGCTTCTGCGAGTGCAAAGGAACCCACCAGCGAGCCACGGCCTGCCTGCAAGCAGGCTCCAGCCGAGGACGAGAACCTGTTGATTCACTGAGGGTTGGAGTGGCGGGGTCGACGGGACTCGAACCCGCGACCTCCGGCGTGACAGGCCGGCGTTCTAACCAACTGAACTACGACCCCGCATCGGGTGGACTGCCGTGGCCGGCCCGGCTGCCGCGCGCCACGTCTGTCCACGTCGCGCCGGCCGACACGCCCTGCACGACCCTGGTGGGCGGTGCAGGATTCGAACCTGCGACAGCCGGCGTGTAAAGCCGGTGCTCTACCACTGAGCTAACCGCCCGGCTGCCGGCAGAGCAATTGATTATAGCAGCAGCCAGCGCCTTCAGCGCGAGCAGAAGCGATCACCGCCAGCACGCCGGCCACCGCCCGGTGCTCGCGGTTGCGCAACGCCCGCGCCAGGCTGAAGCGCCGCGACCGCTGCCGCCGCACCCGCGCCCGCCGCGGTACTCCTCGTACTCGCGCCCGAACTTCGCCCGCAGGCCCGGCTTCCTCGCTCCGGATCGCCGCCGCCAGCGTCAGCGCCGAGGTACGCACGCCGCCAGCACGCCACGATCGAGGCTGCTCGACGCCGACGGCGAATGCCGAGCGCCGATGCAGCGACGAGCCGAGGTAGAGCGGGTGGCCCGTGCAGCGGTACGGGCCCGACTTGGTGACCTCCCGCCCCTTCTCGAGGTGGCCCGCCGCCCAGACGCGAATCGCCTCGCCCGACGACGGCGACCGCGACGCCCGACGGCCAGCGAGCGCCACGTCGGGTGGGCGAGCCAGAGCGCGGCGACGCCGCCGACGAACCCGAGCGGCACGCGCAGGCGCGCGAGCGCGCGCGCAGCACAGGCTCAGGCATGGCGAGTCGGCGACGGCCAGACGTCGGTCGATGGCTCCACGCACGTCCTCGACGGTGATGTCGTCGATGCAGGCGCGGCTCGCGGCGGCACCGCCGTTGATAGTGACACACGCAGTCGGCGAAACGCGAGAGCGCTGACGTCGGCCGGCGTCCCACGGGCCGTTGCGCGCCGGGTCGGTCGGGCCGAACAGCGCCACGACGCGGCGTGCCGACGGCCGCCGCCAGGTGCAGCGGCCCGGTGTCGCCGGAGACGATCAGCCGCGCGCCGCGCGCGAGCGCCAGCAGGTCGCCGATGCCGCGTCGGCGGCGCGGCGACCGCCGCGCCGCCCGACGCGCTCGACGACCGCTGCCGCCAGCGCCTCCTCGCCCGGCCCCCACAGCACGACCGAGCGGCAGGCCGTGCCGCTCGCGCGAGCGACCGCGGCGACCGCGCCGAACCGCTCCGGCGGCCAGCGCTTGTTCGGCCACGCCGCGCCGGGGTTGATCAGCGCGAAGCCGCGCGCCGCCTCGCCGGGCGCGTGCCGGCGCATCGCCTCGCACGCGGCCGAGGTCGGCCGCCGCGAGCGGGAACTCGCCGCGCCGTCGGGCCGATCGCCGAGCGCCGGCAGCACCGACGAGGTTCTTGTCGACGACGTGGCCGCCGCGCCGGCGCATCGCGTCGTCTCCGTGTAGAAGCGGGCGCGCCGCGCGCTCGCGCAGGTGGCCCGCGCGAACCCGATCACGCGCGCGCGCGCCGGACGCCCGCGCGAGCACCGCCGACTTCATCAGCCCCTGCAGGTCGAGCGCCGCGTCGTACCGCTCGCGCCGCAGCGCGCGCACGGCCGCAGCCACCCAGGCCGGCCGGCGAACCGCTGCTGGGCGGCCGGTCGATGCCGGCGCGGACCCTCCGCCGCGACGACGATCCGGCCGTCGATCGCCGGGACGAGATCGAGCAGCGCCGCGTGCCGCGCGTCCACCAGCCAGTCGATCCGCGCGTCGGGAAAGCGCTCGCGCAGCGCCGCCGCGACGGGCAGCGCGTGCACGATGTCGCCGAGCGCGCCGAGGCGGACGAGCAGGATCTTCATGGGGCGTCGATGTCGCTGCGACTCTGACGCGATCTCGCGATCGGCGATGCTCCGCGAGCAGGTCGCGTCGTCGAGTGGTCCTTCGGGTCGCCGACGATCGCGATGCGGCCGCCGTAGGCGCGGACGGTCTCGCGCTCGGGCACGGTGTCGACCGTGTAGTCGGTCCCCTTGCAGTGGACGTCGGGCTTCAGCAGCTCGAGCAGCCGCGCGACGGTCGCGTCCGGGAAGACGACGACGTAGTCCACGCCGCGAAGGGCCGCGACCAGTTCGGCGCGGTCGGCCGCCGCGCAGCACCGGCCGGCCCGCCCCCTTCAGCCTCCCCACCGACTCGTCGTCGTTGACCGCGACGATCAGGCGGTCGGCCTCGGCCGCGGCGCCCTCGCAGGTAGCGGACGTGGCCGACGTGCAGCACGTCGAAGCAGCCGTTGGCGAAGGCGATGGTGCGGCCCGCGCGCGCGGTCGGCGGCGACGCAGCGCCTCGAGTTCGGTCTTCGGTGACGACCTCGCCCATCGGATGCTGGCACCTCTGCAGTCGGTCAGCTCCTACGTCGACGTCTCGACCTGGCTCCCGTCCGTCTGGATCGCCTGCGCGCAGCTCGTCGGCGGACACCGTCGCCGTGCCGCGCTTCATCACGACGATGCCGCCGGCGTAGTTCGCCAGCCGCGCCGCCTCGTAGAACGTCGCCCCGGCCGCCAGCGCCAGCGCCATCGTCGCCATCACCGTGTCGCCCGGCGCCGGTGACGTCGGCGATCTCGTCGGTGCCGAAGATCGGGATGTGCACGGTCGGCACCGTCGGCTCGAACAGCGCCATGCCGCGGCTGCCGCGCGTGACGAGCACCGGCCTGCATCCGCGAGCCGCCGCAGCAGCGTCGCGCCCGGCCCGCTCGAGCGCCTCCAGGTCGTCGTCGATGCGCGACGCCGAGCAACTGCTCGACCTCCGGCTGGTTCGGCGTGCAGGCGGTGAGGTCGCGGTAGCGCGCCCAGGTTGTAGCGCGAGTCGACGAGGACCGGCACCGCCGGCGCCGGCGCGTCCGGACGGCCGAGGCGCTGACGATCGCCTCGGCGAGCAGCGGCGTGACGAGGCCGTAGCCGTAGTCGGAGAGCAGCACCGCGTCGGCGCGGTCGATCGCCGCCGAGCACCGCCTCGGCGAACGCCTGCGAGCACGGCCGCGGGCGGCGGGTCGCACGGCTCGCGGTCGATGCGCACGATCTGCTGCTTGGCCGAGTGGATGCCGCCGGCCAGCACGCGCGTCTTGGTCGGCGTGCGGTAGCCGGCCGGGCCGCACGACGCCGCGCGTGTCGACGCCGCGCGGGAACGCCTCGCGCCAGCGCGCGGCCCGGCCTCGTCGCGCCCCGACCAGGCCGAACAGGTCGACGCGGCCGCCGAGCGCCGCGACGTTGTTCGCCGCGTTGCCGCCGCCGCCCGGGCACGACCCGCGTCGTCGTCGTAGCGCAGGATCAGGACCGGCGCCTCGCGCGACACCCGCGCAGATCTGGCCCGATCAGGAACTCGTCGGCGACGATGTCGCCGACGACGGCGACGCGGCGCTGCGCGAAGCGCGTCGACGAGCGCGAGCAGGCGCGCCGGCAGCTCGGCGTCGGGCAGGCTGCGGAGCGGACGATCGGGAGTTCTGCATAGTACTCTGACTGCCCTGCGCCGGCCGGCCGGCGCCTGCGCGGAGGATCCACGGCGCCGCGTCCATCAGGTTGTCGGCCACGAGGTCGGCGGCCGCGCGCCGTCCGGCCGCGCCTCCTCGCCCGAGGCCGTAACCGGTGCGCACCAGGACGGCCTTCGCGCCGGCCGCGCTGCCCCAGCTCGACGTCCAGCCACCGGTCGCCGACGACGAACGAGCGCGGCGAGGTCGATGCCGAGCTCGCGCGCGGCCCGGTGGATCATCCCCGGCCTCGGCTTGCGGCACTCGCACGCCTGCCGGTAGCGCCTCGACGCGCCGCGTCGCGGATGGTGCGGGCAGTAGTAGAACGCGTCGATCCGCGCGCGGCCGTCGCGCACGCCGCTGGTCGATGAGCGCGTGGGTGCCCCGCGACGAACGCCTCGTCGAAGTAGCCGCGCGCGACGCCCGCCTGGTTGGTGACGACGACGACGAGGAAGCCCGGCCTCGTTCAGGACGCGGATCGCGTCGATGCTCCACGGGAAGAACGTCGACGCGGTCGAGGCGGTTCAGGTACCCGACCTCCTCGATGATGGTCCCGTCACGGTCGAGGAAGACAGCGGGCTTCACAGTCTCGACCCAGTGGCCGGCTGCCAGCTGGCGCTCGACGGCGGCGCACGCCCGCCGGGTCGATCCGCGTCATGCAGCGGTGATCGATCGGGCACTCGCGCAGCATGCACGGGCGGCACCACGACGTGCGCACGTGAGTATCTCATGAGGCGGCACGCCGGCGGGCCGGCGAGGGCAGCGGCGCGGTCGCCCGCTCGTCGGTCGAGCCGAAGATCGCGGTGACCGGCAGGCCCGACGGCCGCGGCCAGGTGCATCGCGCCCGAGTCGTTCGACACGAAGGCCCGGCAGCGCGCCATCAGGCCGGCGAGCATCGGCAGGTCGGTCTGCCCGACCAGATCGACGAGGATCCCGGCAGCGCTGCCGGCCGGCAGGCACCGGCGGATCTCGCCGCCGGCTTCGCGGTCGCCTCGGCTCCCGACGAGCACCGACGGTCGCGCCGTGCGCGCGCGTGCAGCTCCAGGGCCAGCTCGGCGAAGCGCTCGCGGCGGCCACTGCTTCGCGCTGGCCGTACGCGGCGCCGGGCGCCAGGCCGACGAGCGGCGCGCCCGGCTGCACGCCGTGCCGCGGCCAGCAGCGCCGCGCGCGCGCGTCGCGCGCCGCGGCGGGCGCGAACGACCCGGCGGAGGCTCGGGCACCGGCTGGACATGCCGAGCGCCGGCGACGATGCGCGGTAGTAGTCGGCCTGGTGCATGCCGCGCCGCGCGGCTTGCGGCACGGCCCGCGTCAGCAGCGCGCGCCGCGGAGGTCGGCCGCGAAGCCCCAGCGCTCGGGGATGCCGGCGCGGCGCGACGACCCACGCGCTGCCGGAACGAGTTGGGGAGGAGGATGGCGAGGTCGGCACGGGCCGCGGCGAGACCGCGGCCTCGACGCGCAGGTCGGATGGATGCCACGCGCGACCGGCCGGCACCCGGGTCACCTCGTCGATCCCCGCGACCATGTCGAAACAGCGGGCGCAACGGACGGGCGCGCGGCCGCGATCAGGTGCGTCCCCGGGAAGCCGCCGGCGCAGGCCCGCCAGCGCCGGCAGCGCCATGACGGCATCGCCCAGCCAGTTCGGCGCGATCACCAGCGATGCGGCGCGCCATCACTCCTGCACCCGCCCCTCGATGTCGCCTTCCGACCGCGCCGGCGGGAACATGCCGGGCACCGGCTCGGCGCCGTTGCCGGTCGCGCCAGCGCCGGTGCATCCAGAGCCACAGCGCCGGGTAGCGCCGGACGTACATCTCGAGCACGTCGGTGCAGCGCTGCGTGAACTCGCGGAGCGCCTCGGGCGAGTCGCCGGCCGGCGGCTCGCACGGCGTGCTCGTAGATCATCGCGGTAGCGGCCGCGGCGCGAGTCGGCACGGCGAACACCGGGATCACCGGCGCGCCGGTCCGCGGCGCCAGCGCCGCCAGCGCGGTGGTGGTGGCGGCGGGCCGGTTGAAGAAGTCCACCGGCATCGCGTCGGGTCCGTGCATGTGCTGGTCGATCAGGATCGCCACGCCCTGGCCCGCCTCGAGCGTCGCGCAGCGTCCGCCGGATGCCGCCCTTCCGGTAGATCACCCAGTTGCCGGTGCACTGCCGCACGCGCTCGAGCAGGTCGTTCAGGTAGCGGGTTGTCGAGCGGCCGCGCCATCACGCCGATCGGCGCGAGGTGCAGCGCGTGCACGATCCCGTTGATCTCCCAGCAGCCGAAGTGGCCGGTGAGGAAGAAGACGCCGCGGCCCGCGCGCGTACGCCTGCCGCGCGCGGTCGTCGCCCTCGAACTCGACGCGCGCGAGCATCTGGTCGCGGCGGAAGCGTGCTGAACTTCAGCAGCTCGAACAGCATCGCGCCCGAAGTGCCGGAACACGCCGCCGCGCGATCGCCGGCCGCTCCGCCGGCGAGCGCGCGGGAAACGCGCGCGCCAGGTTGTCGAGCGCCACGCGGCGGTGCGCGGCGGTCGAACGCGTAGAACGAGCAGGCCCAGCGCCTCGCCCCGCGCGGCGGACGACGCCGCCACGGCAGCCGCCGGATGCACGAAGGCCACGGCGGCCACGAGCGCGTATTCGAGGCGGTGCCGCATCGCGACGGCACGGCCGTCGGCCGGCGGCCTCACGACTGGCCGCGGCCCAGCGATTCACGGCTGCAGCCAGGCGCCGGAACTCGTGCCGCCGGCTCGATGACGACGCGCAGCGGCACCCACGCGACGGGCAACGGCAGCGGCTGGAGCGGCAGCAGCCGCACCAGGTCCTTCTCGGTCGTCACCACCATCACGGCGCGCGCGTCGCGCATCGTGCCGAGCGATGCGCGCCGACGTCCGCGGCGGTGAACCGGTGGTGATCGGGAAACGCCAGCTCGCCCGGCCACCGTCCAGCCCTCGACCGCCAGCGCCGAGAAGAAGCCGCTCGCGGCCGCGCCATGCCGGCCACCGCCAGCACGCGCGTGCCCGGCCGCCGGCGCACGTCGCCGCGTCGCCGGCTCGACCAGCCGCGGCCGCCCGAGCGCCCGGCGCAGGCGGAACACCGCTCGGCACGCCCGGCCGGCGGCACCGTGGCCAGCGCTGCGCGGCATCGCGGCGTCGGGCACGTCGAGGATCAGGGCGTGCGCCGCCGCAGCGCGTCGAGCGGCTCGCGCAGCCGGCCGCCGCGGCAGCGTCACCGGCCGCTCCAGCTCGTCCTGCCGCCACGAGCACGAGGTCGAGGTCCCGCTCCAGCGCGAAGTGCTGGAACCCGTCGTCGAGCAGGTGCACCGTGCAGCCGAAGCGCCGCTCGGCCAGCCGGCCGGCCAGGTAGCGGTCGCGCGACACGAGCACCGGGCACGCCCGGCAGCGGCGCGCGCCAGCATCAGCGGCTCGTCGCCGGCGCGATCGACGTCGGCCAGCACCCGCGTCGCCGTCGCTGACGACCGTGACGCCGTCCTGACGGCGCGCGCGCCGCGCGTAGCCGCGCGTCAGGATGGCCGGGCGCTCGCCGGCGTCCAGCAGCAGCCGCGCGAGGTGCGCGACGACGGGCGTCTTGCCGCTGCCGCCGACCGCGACGTTGCCGACGCTGATGACCGGCCGCTCGCAGGCGGCGGCGGCGCCGTCCGGGTGCGCGCGCGTACCACGCGCGCGCCGGGCGACGCGGCGAGCGGCGGCGTAGCAGGCGGCTCGAGCACGCACGGCTCAGGGCTCGCGCTCGACGGCTGATCTCTCACCACCCGGAACGGCGCGCACCTTCGGCCGCGGCGCGCCGGGCGGCAGCAGCGTCGGCGATGGCGGCCAGCGTCCGCTCGCGGGCGCCGTGGTTCGCCTCGACGATCGCCTGCGCGGCCGCGGCCGAGCGCCTGCCCGCCGCGCCGCGTCGGCCAGCAGGTCGCGCAGCGCCGTCCTCGAGCTCGCCGCTCGTCGCGCACCTGCACGGCGGCGCGCGCGCTCGAGGAACGTCGCGGCAATCTCGCGGAAGTTCTGCATGTGCGGGCCGAACAGGATCGGCTTGCCGAACACGGCCGGCTCGAGGATGTTGTGGCCGCCGGTCGGCACCAGGCTGCCGCCGACGAAGACGACCGTCGCCACCCGGTAGAGGTGCGCCAGCTCGCCGATCGTGTCGAGCACGACGACGTCGGCGCGCCGGCTCCTCGTCGATCGTCAAGCTGCGTGCGGCGCGCCGTCCGGAACCCCTCCTCGCGCGCGAGCCGCTCGACCTCGTCGAACCGCTCGGGGTGGCGCGGCGCGATGACGAGCAGCGCGCGCGGCGCGCTGGCGCGCGATGCGCTCGAACGCCCGCAGCACCATCAGCTCCTCGCCCCTTCATCGTGGAGCCGGCGACGATGACCGGCCGGTCCTCGGGCACGCGGAAGTAGCGCGAGAACGCGCGGCACGCCGCGGTCCTCGGCCGCCGGCGGCCGCCTCGAGCGAGTCGAACTTCAGGTTGCCGGTGACGGTCGACGCGCGCCGGGTCGGCGCCGAGGTCGATGAGCCGGCGCGCCGACTCGCTCGACTGCATGCAGAAGCGGTCGACGTCCGCCGAGCACGCGCCGGAATGAGCGGCCGGACCAGGCGGTAGCGCGGGTACGAGCGGTTCGAGATCCGGCCGTTGACGAGCACCGTCTGCACGCCCGCGCGCGCGGCACTCGCGCAGCAGGTTCGGCCAGATCTCGGTCTCCATCACGACGAACAGCCGCGGCTTCACGAGCCGCAGCGTGCGGCGGACGATGAAGCCGAGGTCGAGCGGGAAATAGAAGGTCGCGTCGGCGTCCTTGATCTCGCGCGCGGCCACCTGCTGCCCGGCGATCGGTCGTCGTCGAGACGAAGAGGCGCAGGCCGCGGGTAGCGCGCCTTCAGCTCGCCGGCGAGCGGCGCGCGCCGTCAGCGCCTCGCCCACCGACACGGCGTGGATCCAGATCGACTCGTCGCCGTCGACGTTGAACGAGACGGGCAGGTAGCCGAGCCGCTGCCGCAGGTTGGTGACGTACTTCCGGTAGCGCAGCGCCTGGTAGACGAAGTACGGCGAGAGGAGCCGACGAACAGCGACGAGGCTGAGGCACGTGTACAGGAGATACATCGGACCGGCGATGGGTTCTGGCGGCTGGACGGCCGCCGGGAGGCGCGGACCGCTGGAAATACGGGAAAACGGGGCAGTATAGTCCGCTGTTTGACCCTCCCGCAAGCCGTCATTAGAATGGGTTGGTTTTGCAGTAGGGAATCACGAGCGCCTTGCTCGCCGCTCTTCACTCGCTGGAGGCAATCGATGGCCATCAAGGTTGGCATCAACGGGTTCGGTCGGATCGGCCGCAACATCATGCGCGCGGCGCTCGGCAACCACGACATCGACTTCGTGGCGGTCAACGACCTCACGAGCGCCGAGACGCTCGCGCACCTGCTCAAGTACGACTCGGTGCTCGGCAACCTCGAGGCGAAGGTCGAGGCGACGGACGGGCGCCATCAGCGTCGACGGCGACGAGTTCAAGGTCCTGTCGGTGAAGGACCCGGCCGAGCTGCCGTGGAAGGAGCTCGGCGTGGACGTCGTGTTCGAGTCCACCGGCAAGTTCACCAAGCGCGACGACGCGGCCAAGCACCTGGCCGCCGGGGCGAAGAAGGTCATCATCACGGCGCCGGCCAAGGGCCCGGACGTGTCGCTGGTCATGGGCGTGAACGACGGGATCTACGACGCCGCGAAGCACCACATCATCTCGAACGCGTCGTGCACGACCAACTGCCTGGCGCCGGTCGCCAAGGTCCTGCACGAGCAGTTCGGCATCGTGAAGGGCTGGATGACGACGATCCACTCCTACACGAACGACCAGAACCTGCTCGACCTGCCGCACAAGGACCTGCGCCGCGCGCGCGCCGCGGCGCTGTCGATGATCCCGACGACGACGGGCGCGGCCTCGGCGCTCGGCGAGGTCATCCCCGCGCTGAAGGGCAAGCTGGACGGCTTCGCGATGCGCGTGCCGACGCCGAACGTCTCGGTGGTGGACCTCGCGGTGCTCCTCGCGAAGAAGACGACGGCCGACGAGGTGAACGCGGCGTTCAAGGCGGCGGCCGACGGCGCGCTGAAGGGCATCCTCGAGTACGTGACCGAGCCGCTCGTGTCGATCGACTTCCGCGGCAACCCGCACTCGTCGATGCTCGACGCGGCCTACACGAAGGTGATGGACGGCGACTTCGTCGAAGGTCCTCTCGTGGTACGACAACGAGTGGGGCTACTCGTGCCGCTGCATCGACCTGGCGCGGCTGATCGAGAAGAAGGGGTTCTAGTCAGGGGCTAGGGGCTGGGGGCTAGGGGCCAGGCCCTGAGCCCCCGAGTCTTTCTTCCGAGGAGGCGCGCTGTGGCGAAGCTGTCGATCAGGGACCTCGACCTGCCCGGCAAGCGCGTCTTCGTGCGCGTGGACTTCAACGTCCCGATCAAGGGCGGCCGGATCACGGACGACACGCGGATCCGGGCGTCGCTGCCGACCATCCAGTACGCGCTCGACCACGGGGCGACGGTCATCCTCGCCTCGCACCTCGGCCGGCCGAAGGGCAAGGTGAACCTCGACTACACCCTGCAGCCGGTGGCCGGGCGCCTGGCGGAACTGCTCGGCCGCGCCGGTGGAGTTCGCCGACGACTGCGTCGGGCCGGCGGCGCAGGCGGCGGTCGAGCGCGCGGCGGCGGGCGGCAAGGTGGTCGCTGCTCGAGAACCTGCGCTTCCACCCGGAGGAAGAGAAGAACGACCCGGCGTTCGCGGCGCAGCTGGCCGCGCCGGCGAACGCGTACGTGAACGACGCGTTCGGGTCGAGCCACCGGGCGCACGCGTCGGTCGAGGCGATCACGAAGGTCCTGCCGCAGCCGGCGGCCGGCCTCCTGATGGAGAAGGAAGTCCAGTACCTCGGGCCACGCGCTCGGCGCGCCCGAGCGGCCGTTCGTCGCGATCCTCGGCGGCGCGAAGGTGTCGGACAAGATCGAGGTCATCGAGAACCTGCTCGGGCGGGTGGACGCGCTGGCGATCGGCGGCGCGATGGCCTACACGTTCCTCAAGTCGCGCGGCATGCCGATCGGCAAGTCGCTGGTCGAGGACGACAAGCTCGAGGCGGCGCGGGCGATCACCGCGCACGCGGCACGAGCGGCGGCGTGCGGCTGGAGCTGCCGGTCGATCACGTCGTCGACCGACGAAGCTCGAGCCGGGCGCGCCGCACGAGACGCTCGCGGTGGACGATCCGGCGATCGGCGACCGGATGGGCGTGGACATCGGGCCCGAAGACGGTCGGCGCTGTACCAGCGCGCTGGTGGCGGGCGCGAAGACGGTGGTCTGGAACGGCCCGATGGGCGTGTTCGAGACGCCGCCGTTCGACGCGGGCACCAACGCGGTGGCGCAGGCGGTGGCGGCGGTGCACGGCACGACGATCATCGGCGGCGGCGACTCGGTGTCGGCCGTCACGAAGGCCGGCGTGGCCGACCGGATCACGCACATCTCGACGGGCGGCGGCGCGTCGCTCGAGTTCCTCGGCGGCCGCAGTGCTGCCGGGGGTGGCGGCGCTGGCGGACGAAGTAGCGCAGGCGCTTGCCAGCTCGGCTGCGGGACACCGTCCGCTAGCCCCTGGCTCCTAGCTCGCTCGGTTCACCAGGAGTCATCCATGCGCACTCCGCTCGTCGCCGCCAACTGGAAGATGTACAAGACCGTCGCGCGAGGCGGTCGCGTTCTTCACGCGAGTTCGACGCAGTCTCGTCAAGGGCGTGGACGACGTGGAGATCGTGGTGGCGCCGCCGTTCCGGCGCGTGCACGCCGCGGCCGAGGCGGCGCGCGGCAGCACGCGTCGGCGATCGCCGGCCAGGACCTCTACTGGGAGCGCGAAGGGGCGTTCACCGGCGAGGTGAGCGCGCGCGATGCTGAAGGAGGCGGGCGCCGAGCTACGTCATCATCGGCCACTCCGAGCGGCGGACGAAGTTCGGCGAGACCGACGAGCACGTGAACCGGAAGGTGAAGGCGGCGCTCGCGGCCGGGCTCGTGCCGATCGTGTGCGTCGGCGAGACGCTGGAGGAGCGCGAGGGCGAGCAGACGCTCGCGGTGCTCGACCGGCAGCTGCAGGCTCGGCCTCGAGGGGCTGTCGGCCGACGCAGGTGGCGGGCGCTGGCGGTCGCCTACGAGCCGGTCTGGGCGATCGGCACCGGGCGGACCGCGACGGCGGCGCAGGCGCAGGAGGCGCACGCGCACATCCGCGGCGCGGCTGCGGGAGTGGTTCGGCGCCGAGGCGGCCGACGCCGTGCCGCATCCTCTACGGCGGCAGCGTGAAGCCGGCGAACGCGCGGGAGCTGGTGAGCCAGGCCGACGTGGACGGGGCGCTGGTGGGCGGCGCGAGCCTCGACTGCCGAGGCGTTCTGCGGAAATCGTGGCGGGCGAGCCGGCCCGGCAGGATATAATTAGAGGTTCTGGCCAGGGCGGGGCTGCCCAGTCGCGTCGGGCCTCCGGCCTGTGCCCGCGAGCGACCTCCGGGCGACCGCCCGGACAGGTCTGCAGCAGGTACTGCCGTGGTCCTTCACTACCTGATCACGTTCGTCTACGTGGTCGTCTGCCTCGTGCTGCTGATGGTGATCCTGCTGCAGCAGGGCAAGGGCGGCGACATCGCGAGCGCGTTCGGCGGCAGCAGCAGCCAGACGGCGTTCGGCGCGCGGGCGGGCGCGACGCTGCTCACGCGGATCACGACGGTGCGCGGCGGTGCTGTTCATGCTGGGCGCGATCGGCGCTGGGCGATCGTGTGGCAGCGCGGCGGCGGCCGTCGTCGGTGGTGAGCGGCAAGCCGGCGCCCCGGCCCCGGCGAGCGCGCCGGCGCGCCCGGCCCCGGCGCCGAAGCAGCCCGCGCCGCAGCAGCCGAAGCTCAGGGCTCGCCAGGGCGGCGGCCGCGTCCGGTTGTGGTCGCGGCATGCCCGCTCTGATACGATTTCGGTTCGGCTCGCGCCGTCACCCTCCTCGCGGAAGTGGCGGAACTGGCAGACGCACCAGCTTGAGGGGCTGGCGCCCGCAAGGGCGTGGGGGTTCGAATCCCCCCTTCCGCACCAACACAAGTCGTTCTAAATGAAAGACTTACGGCTCCGTGACCAACGGAGCCGCTTGTGTCTCTGGAAAGTGTGTGTCAAGTGTGGTGTCAAGTGGGTTCGGATCTGCCCAGTGTTTCCGGGGGTGAAACGCGGGGTCACCAGCCGGGTGCGCGCCTCACACAGTGGTTTCGGTCGGTGTTTATAGGGGTAGACACACTCCCCAGAGTCCCCGCCAAGTTCGTTGGCTTGACGTTTGGCGGCTGCTCGTAACGCTCCCCGTCCTGTCCTATCCCCTCGCTTCCGACCCGCTCAAGCCGCGTTCTACGGCGCTTTCCTGTAACGGTGCTTCAACACCGATACAGCCGGATTTGTCTTGACTCTGCTGTAATAGTGACTACCATCACCATTACAGGAAGGCGATGATGACTTCGCGCAAGAAGGCAGCGACGAACAACGGGACGGGACGCACCTTCGGCTACTGCCGCGTCTCCACGACGCAGCAGGCGACCGAGGGTTTTTCACTTGACGGACCAGCAGTCCCGCATCGCTGGCTACTGCCAAGCGCACGGCCTGCCTGCTCCGTCCGACTTCTTCATCGACGCCGCCACCAGCGGCACCGTCTCCTTGCAGAAGCGGGAAGCTGGCGGTCGGATGCTCGGTCAGCTTCAGCACGGGCGACCACATCATCGTCACGAAGGGCGACCGGCTGTTCCGGAGCGCAAAGAACGCTCTGGACGTTGCCGAGGTGCTGAGGGAGAAGGGGGTCGAGCTTCACCTGATGGACATGGGCGGTCCGGTTCTCAACTCGTCCGTCTCCCGGCTGGTGTTCGGCATCCTTATGATGGTCGCCAACATGGAGAGCGAGAGGATTGGAGAGCGGGTCGCGTCGGTGAAGGACCTTCTCCGGAAGCAGGGACGCTACCTCGGTGGCACTCCGGCGGTCGGCTACAGGAAGAACGCGGACGGCACGCTCACGACGCTGCCCGACTGGACGAAGCGGCTGGCGGAGATGCAGGCGCTTTCCGATGCGGGGAAATCGACGCGGTTCATTGCGGAACGGATGAAGGAGCGCGGACTGAACATCTCCCACAACACCGTCTACCGCTGCCTGACCCAGCGACGGAAGACGGATGCCGCCGTGTCAATTGGCTAGCAGGGATGCTGCTCAGTGTCCTGCCGAGTCTCGGTGTGGTTCTTGCGACACGACCGGGTCTAGACGAGAAGAGCAGATTACAGTAACGTCTCTCAACCGAGCCGCACACATGCCCAGCCGAGAGCAGGCGAAAGCCGAATCCCCACGTCCCGACCCGCAACTTCAACTGGAGCACTATGTTCCGAGCGAGGTGGGGGAACTTGCGAACCCGCAGACTGATCTTCCCCGAATTGCCCGGGACCCTCGCCTTACGTCAGCGATTGAAGCCCGGGTCCGCGAGGTTCCAACAACGCACAATCTGCACTTAGCGGACGCGCGACGGATGGACTTTCTGCAACCGCGAAGCGTCCATCTTGTCGTTACGTCACCGCCATACTGGACGCTCAAGGAGTACAGGCAATCCGACGGTCAGCTTGGTCACATCGAGGACTACGAGGATTTCCTGCGGCAACTCGACGATGTCTGGAGCCACTGCTACCGGGCTCTTGTCCCCGGCGGCAGGTTGATCGTGGTTGTCGGAGACGTGTGTTTGTCCCGCCGGAAGAACGACGGTCGCCACATGGTGGTGCCGCTTCACGCTTCCATTCAGGAACACTGCCGGACGATAGGCTTTGACAACCTCGCGACGATCATCTGGCACAAGATCGCGAACGCCGTGTATGAGGTGGAGAACGGTTCGTCGTTCTTGGGGAAGCCTTACGAGCCTAACGCTGTCATCAAGAACGACATTGAGTACATCTTGATGCAGCGAAAGCACGGAGGCTACCGGAGCCCGTCCGTCAGCACACGGGTGATGAGCGTGATCTCCGCAGAGAACTATCAGAAGTGGTTCCAACAGATTTGGAGCGGCTTGACGGGCGCTTCAACCAAGCAGCATCCCGCTCCGTATCCGCTGGAACTGGCGGAACGACTGGTCCGAATGTTCAGCTTCGTTGGCGATACAGTGCTGGACCCCTTCGCCGGCACCGGGACAACCACGCTTGCCGCCTCTCGGTGGGGAAGGAATAGCGTAGGTGTCGAGGTCGACCCACACTACTACGAACTGACACGATCCCGCCTACTCTCTGAGACCGCTGGCTTGTACGAGACAACTCGGCTACACTTCGTTCCCGCGAAGTAGCGTCGCCCTGTCGGCGCTGCGCCCCCCGCCCGAATCCCATCCTCTTCTGTTCAACTGCCTGTGCCGACGAGTCGGCGGGGCGGGCGGTGCGGCGCTCGCCAACGGGGGTCTCATGGTTAACGTCGAACACTTGCTTTCAGAAGCGGTGCGGCATTTTTGGCAAACACGAAACACTCAGCATGAGCGGCAGGGCTCGGCAAGCGGATTAAAGGACGCTGGCAACCGGGGCGCTGTCACAGGTGGCAAGCACGCTGACGGCTTCGTTCGGCTTGTTGCCGAAGTCGTTGCCGACGCTGGCATCGACAACTTCCACATCCACTCCACAGAAAAGCGAAACCGGACGATCCCCGGCTACTTCCGCGCGGCGAAAGAATGGGATCTGGTCGTCACACTCGATCGCGCCTTAGTGGCAGCCGTTGAGGTGAAGTCGCAGGTCGGAAGCTTCGGGAACAACTTCAACAACCGTGTAGAGGAGGCAATCGGAAACGCCACCGACTTCTGGACCGCGTACGCAAAGGGCGTGTTTGCCGGCTCTCCACGTCCGTGGCTGGGATACTTCTTCATGCTTGAGGAGCATCCCGATTCCGTAGCTCCGTGCCGACACGTAGAACTCTCCCCCTTTCAAGTGCAGCCGGCTTTTCAAGGACTCTCTTACGCGCTTCGCTACGAGGAAGTGTGCAAGCGATTGGTCCGAGAGCGGATGTACGACGCCGCCTGCTTCATCACGTCAAACGTGCGGACGGGCTCTAGCGGACAGTTTTCCGAGCCTTCATCCGAGATCGGCATAAAGCACTTCGCTCGGTCACTGCACGCGCACGTCGCTTCATTGTCGGCGGTCTGAACGTCGCCGTTCTGTACAACAGCACCATGGATCTTGAGCAGGTAATCGAAGACATCTCGCTCAGACACACGAAGGACCCCGGGCGCCTCCTACCACTCGCGAACTTCGCCAAGCAGGAGTTCGGCAGGTTCGGGCTCGCCGCCGTTCGCGGGGGCGACGGCGGCGAGCTACGGGTGGGCGGGATCGCGAGAACGAAAGCGTGGGATGTCGCCTACGAGTTCGCCGGCAAGTTCCGCTTGCTCGTGTCGCTGAAGTCAATGTGGGAGAACATCAGCGGGACGGTCCCAAACCGTCTCGACGACCTGATGGGCGAGGTCGCGAACGTCCAGCAGTTCATGCCAGAGGTCGTGATCGGCTACATCCTGATATTCGACGCTACCAAGGACTGCCTTCGACGCGACGGTAAGTTGTGGTCCCTTCATTTTGAGGAGGCAATCGAACGTATCGCCGTGCGGCGCGCCCCTCTTTGGAATCAGGGCTTGATCGAAGCGTTCTGGTTCGTCAGATTCCGCTCCGACCAGCCCGCGGGATCGAGGGTCGTTGATCGCGTTGCGACGGCGGAACGTGGAGAGCAGTTCTTCAAGTCGCTGGTGTCAGAGCTTCACAGAAGAGAACCGGCGGTCCCGCTGACCGCTGATCCGGCTACGTGGTAGGCGTTCAAGTTGTTTCGTCACGACCAAGGCGGGACTTCCCATGACCGAGCACCACACGGCGCGTCCAGTCGATCCGAAGAGTGTTCGATACATCAAGCTCGGCGCTCATGGCGGGTGGGAAAAGGAGTGCCTCGATAAGGGCATCGTCCGCATCGGCTTCGGCAGTGCCGATAACCGCAAGTTTCAGGCGTGCCAGTCCGGTCGGTGGAACGACATAAGAGACTGGTACCGTTGCCGAAGGCAGGGATAAGGGAACCGCGAGCCGCTTCACCAAAGAACTGCGCCTCTTCTTCGAAGACGAAGGCTCGACGCTCTGGATCACGTTCGTCGGCGAGCGTTTGTGCTGGGGCATGCTGGCAAGCGGTGCTCCGGCGGTCCAGCATGCCGATGGTGACGGCGTGTGGCGCCCAATTCCTGATGGATGGCGTTGGACCGACGTGCTTGGAGAACCACTGACGAAGGACCGACTCTCCGGCGCCCTGACGAAACTCGCCGCCTATCGTGGCACCTCCTGCAAAGTAAAGGAACGGGAAAAGAACTACGTGGTCGGTCGCATCAACGGCAAGAAGACACGTGAGGTTGAGCGAGCGATCACCGCGTCCAAGGAGATGCGGGAATCTGCCGTCGAATTGATGCAGCTTCTTGGACCCCGCGACTTCGAGCTATTGGTAGACCTCGTCTTCACGACGAGTGGCTGGCGCCGACTTGGCGTGGTCGGGAAGACGCAAAAGACCCTCGATCTTGACTTGGTGCTGCCCAGCACTGACGAGCGGGCGTTTGTTCAGGTCAAATCAAAGACGGATTCGCAAGAACTGGCGACCTACATCGCCAAGTTCGAGGACGGTGATTGGGATCGCATGTTCTTCGTGTTTCACTCCGGCGAGCCGAAAGCGGTCGACGATCCGCGGGTGACCGTGATCGGACCGGAGAAGTTGGCAGAAATGGTGGTCAATGCCGGTCTCGTCGGTTGGTTGATTCAGAAGGTGTCTTGACCGGCTGGCGCAGTGCCGCGACTTCCCGATTCCACCTCAGGGAAAGCCGAGGTGTCATTCGACCGTCCTCGTCGCACTTGCAGCACTCTACCGTCTCCCATCCGACCTCTCCCGAGGGAGCGACCGCCCACACTCCCTCGCGGCGCGCTGTAGGCTTCCCGCCATCGCGTTCTCCGCTGCTTGCCCTTGCTACCCCTCGTCCTCGTCCGCAGTCCCGCCAAGACAACGCTGGCGCTTCCCTGAACAGGGAGCAACACCCCTACTTCCGCCCGGGGCGGATCTTGCCCCGCGTGTCATCATCGCAGCTACCCCTTCTCGCCGCTTTCGTCGGAGTCGCTCGCGGCAATCCAGAGCTTCGCAACCTCTTTGACGTGTTCCGCGCTTTCCCCTGAAGATCCGTCCTCGACAGCCGGTGCGTCCTTCAACAGAGCAGACTTGATGATCTGACCGACGGCAGCCACCTGCTTTGCGACTCGGGCGAGTTCATCAGGAAGCTTTTGCAGCTCGTAGAGCGTCTTCGGTTCTTCGGCATCATGGACCAGCCCTGCGCGTTCATGCTCGGCGCTGACCATGAAGCGGACGGCGAACTCACGCCCGCTGCCGTTCTTGTAACGGATGGTTCCGTGTCTCGTCGTGTCGGCGTGCGCGTTGAAGAGGCGATGGCTCGCTCCCATCATCACCGATGAGGATTCCCCTGCCGGGATCACTGGAATCGGCAGATCTCGTCCAAGCAAGACATCCTTGCCGTCTGCGTCCCGTAGCGGCTCGTCCCAGTCGATCCTCACCTCGCGAGCCTCTGAGCCGCCGTGGTTGGTGATGCGAAACTGCGATAGTCCGTACCGACGGCGCACGTCGATCACCGGCGTAGGATTCGGCTGCTGTGCGTCTTCCTGCAGTTCAAGGACTCGCTGGCTCGTCCAAGCTGATGCCACCGCTGCCACGACGGCGAGAGCGGCTGCCACGGTCGCCCACGCTGCCGGCTCGATCCACCCCAGCTTCCATACGGATGCCACCGCCACTGCCAGCGCCACAAAAATGGACGCGCCGAACATCGTGCGAAACAAGATCCTCATCCTCAGAATCCTCAACGACTGGACGAATGCCGAAGCGCAATCAGTCAACCAGATGGCAAACCACTCGTTGCATTTGGAGACCCGCACACGCCAAATGAACATCCAGCGGAACAGCACGGTGGGTCCCATTCTTGGCACCTGCGATATCCAGCCACAAATGGAGACCGTCCGCGAGTTTGCCCGGCACGAACCAATTCGGCTGCATCGCAACATCGCAGGTGGCGGTCAGCAACGTCAGCGGACCGACAAACGCCTCTCGGCGATCCTCAGACAACTTGGGACACGCCTTCAACACCTCGACGTGCTGGATCTGCCCGGTGATGATGTCTCGCTGTTCGCCTGTCTGCCCCTTCCATCGCAAGGAGACCGGGAACACGAAGCGCACCGTTCCGCAGGGGTTGGCACCGAGCAGATACCGCAACTGAACCACGAAGCTATCGGTGGGTCCGTCGTTGCGGATGCTGAGTATCAGCGTCTCGTCTTCAAACGTGGCGGTCACGTCAACCGACGGCTCACCGCTCACTACAGGCGTTTCGTCTGTGGTCTCGGCGCGAATGGCGGGAACGGTAACAGGGTGTCCGTCCGCGTCCCTAGGCTCTATCCTCGGTTCGCCGGGTCCGGTGTTGTCCAGACGGAAGTCAATCGATTGCTCGATGTTCCGTCCCCGACACACAAGGGACACTCGGTGGACTCCGGGGTCAATCCGGAACGGCTGATACCGCCCATCCGGCGAGCCTATGAGCTTGCCAAAAGAGTGCGCGTAGCACTCGCGGTCTGGCTCGGTTCCGACGTGCCTGAGCAGAAGGATCATCTTCGCCGGGTTGTCGTTAGCCGGAATATCGCAGACCGGTTCGTGACCGAGCATTCCGGTCACGGCTAGATCCGGGTCTGGCAAGAATATCCACTGGGACACGAAATCGACAAACGGGACAATCGAACCCTGCTTCACGATCCGAACCGTGACGCTGACGTTCTCCGCGGTTGAAGCCTGGGAAAGCACATCAGGTCGGTTCTTTAGCCAGATCTGCAAGACGTGGAACTTGTAGCTGTTGCCTTCAAACCAAGGCGTCCACCGCGCCTCAGAGAACACCAACTGTGGCGCGGATGCTTCGCGTTGTTCCTTCTCTTCCCGCAAGCTGACCAGTTCTTCCTCTGCCAAATAGTACTTCAACCAGAACGCCACGCAGAAGCCCGCAGCGGCGCAGAGCGGCACGGGTAGCCACCCACTTGTCATTGCCGTGAAGACGAGTCCAATAGCTCCGCCTGCACCGGCAAACAACAGAACGCCTACGCCCTTCCCGAAGGACATCAAGGACCGCAAGTGGTGGTCCGCCATGCGGCAGAGACTACCACGGCGGGGCGTTCGGTGGACTCCCGCGATTGAAAGCGGCGCGTTCCGGGCTGCGGTCGGTCCATCGGTCTGTTCACTTAACGACAACGATCTTGAACGGCGTCGGCTGCTCCTTGAGCAGTTTCGCGAGCGCGTCGATGTCCGCTATCTTCGTCAGGTCGGCAGTGGAGAACGTCTTCCCCCTGCCGACGATGGTCTTGGCGTCGTTGAGTGTGATGATCTTCAGCGTCATGGCTTATCCCTTCTTCTGTTTGCAGTAGCCGTCAATCGCATCTCGGACGACCTCGGAGATCGTCTGCTGGCGAGAGAATGCCAAGCGTCGGATCTGGTCACACGTCTCAAAGGGAAGGCGGACGCTGACGACGTTCAGGTTGTCGGTGGACAACAGGTGCACCGTGCGCAAGCGTTCCTTGACGGCTCGGTGCAAGCACTTCAACTCGTCTTCCGTCATGTTGAAGATGTAGCCGAAGGCGACGGTCGGCTGGCTGGCTGTTGTCTGGGGTGCGGTGTTCGCGATCATTCTTGATCTCCTTGTTTCATTGAATCGTGTCGCTACGCGACACGGACGACGCTTCGCGTCGTCCCACTCTGTTGTTCTTTAAGTTCATCCTGCGTAGGCGCTTGAGGGCACACCTTGCCCGTCAAGGCAAGGTGTGCCCAGACAGTCCTGCATGAGGAGTCAAAATCCACCGCGGCAACAGCCGCTTCGGCTTGCTGCTGGACCTGTCGCTTCATCTCGTCCGCCTCGCTCTTGAGTTTCCAAAAGTCACCTGTCTGCTTCCGTAGCGTCTTCTCGGCGCGCAACGCCGCGTTTGAGAACCCATACTTGTTCAGCAACACGTTGAATTCCTTCCGCATCGCTTCAACGTCGTTCCACGGAATCCACGTTGAACGGCTCGGCGAAACGACGAACTCGTACCTCAGCCGCTTCTTTGACCAGCCTTCTTCGGCACCGAGAACCCGTGTCGCTTCAACAACGCGGATAGTTCATGTCGCGTCGTCAGCGGCGTCAGGGTCTGGGCAGCCGTCATAGCGTTGAGAATGTCATCGCCGACGCGAGCGAGGGTGTAGAGCGTGGTCCAAGCACTCGGTAGGTGCTGCTTGTAGCGGCGCAAGCGCCCGGCATTCGCTCCGATGGTCTTGAACTGAGAGAAAGTTGCCTCGTTCGTCAGCCTGTACTTCTCGCGGAACAGTCGCAATGTCCCCGCATCCTTCAACTGGCTCACGTTCCAGACGACCTCGGCGAGCGACAGCGCCGGTTCTACGGACTTCACTGACGCAGACCGGTAAGCGTCCAAGCAGAGTTCATAGTCGGTGCACAACTTGGCGACCTCGGGCTCGGCGAGCGTCTGAGCGGCGTCCGCACTTATCCTCTTGCGGCGTGCGTCCTCTTCACCGCGACGAGCTTCGGTCGCTTCCTGCACCTTCTGCTTGTGCATGTCGTTGTAGTTGTTGGTGAGTTCCACGGTCTGCGCGTCCATTGCGAAATCCCTTTCATGGTCCGGGCGGAACGCCCGGAGCGGCTTCGTCGTTCCTCGCGAAGTCCGCAGAGCGGCGAGAGCCTTTTGGCACTGCCAAAGTCGCTCTCTGTCGCTCTCGATCTCATGATGTAATTATCTCATGCATAAGGAGTTAGCGCCAGATGTGCCGCACGACTTTCCTGCCTGCAGGCAGGAAAGATGGTGGCACACATGGGGAACCGCGCTTCCGAATGCGACGGAACGCGGGAACGGCGCCATACATGCCGAAGCCCATTTCCGTTCGTCCGCCCGTCCGGCGAGTGCTTGCCGAGCACTCGCAGACGCAGCACCTCTTCCCGTTCTGGCGGACAATCTCCACGTCCTTGAAACGGAGGTTGCGTGCTTCGTCCACCCGCAGGCAGCCACCCACGCACATCAGGATGAAGTCGTAAAGCTCTTGCCGCTGGTCGCGAAGCCGTGGATTGTCGGCTTCCCTGATGCGCATCGTGGCGGTCGCCTTCAGCTTGTCGTACTCCGCCTTGTTGAAGAACGGTCGCGGCTTCGGGACAATCTTCCACTTCTGCTGAGCGAACGACGGAAACGCCGGGAGTTGGTCCAAGCAGTGTTCCCGTTCGATGGCGTGCTTGAGGACCAGCCGGATGAAGATGAGGTCCTTCTTGAGCGTGTTGGCGGAGACGGGCTCCTTCTTCGCGTCGGACTTCTTCGCGTCGGATTCCTTCCCGTCGATGGGCTGCTTCCCCTCGGTGGACTGCTTGAAGCGCCGTTCGCGGAGGTCCTCAAGGAACTGGAGGTTGATGTCGGACAGCTTGACCCCGGTGAAGTACGACTTCAGGACGCTCCACTTGTCGTGGTAGTTGCCCCGCTGCCCGTGGGAAACGCTGTCCCACCTGGTCCTGATACGTCAGGAACTTCTCGGCAACCTCGGCGAACGTCTTCCCGTGGATGGACTCGCCGAGCCGCGCTTTGGCGAGCAGGTCGCGATACCAGTCGCCAGCGACCCGCTTGGCTGCGGCTATCGTGGTCTCCCCGGTCGTCTTGACGATTAGCTTCCCTTGAATGCAGACGCGAGCATAGTAGGCACGACGCGGCGGGCGGCGTTCGATGCGCAGGCGTCCTTCAAAGAGCTTGCGGACGGTGACGGTCCTTTGGCGGCGGCGTTTTCGAGGGATTGGAAGCTCTTCCACGGACGGGAGAATAGCAGGGTTTCGGTGTCAAGTGTGTGTCAAATGTTGAGATATCTGTAAGTCCTTTCTACTGCAATGGTTACGCATCTTACCCGGCAGCTTGAGGGGCTGGCACCCGAAAGGGCGTGGGGGTTCGAATCCCCCCTTCCGCACCAATTCAAATTAGGACTTACGGCTCGGTTCATCACCGAGCCGTTCCCGTCTCAGCATGACATCTGGCTAGACGCCGCGCGTACGCTACGCGTCGAATAGAGGCCCTATTCTACGCGTATTGCGCGTAGATACCTCTTGACGGTGCGTTGAATAGGCTCGATAATCTACGCGAGAGATGCGTAGAATGAGCGAGTACATCCATCAACTGCCTGATTGGCCCCACTTTCACTGGCATCAGGAAGCCCTGACGCGGCGTCTGACCGAGATCCGGCACCGGCAAGGGAGGCTGCTGGGGCGGATGGAGGGTCTTGGGTTCTCGCTTCGCAGGGAGGCCGAGCTCGAAACCTTGACCCTGGATGTGCTGAAGTCGAGCGAAATCGAAGGCGAGAAGCTGGACGCGGGCCAAGTCCGCTCCTCCCTCGCCCGGCGTTTGGGCCTGGAAACGGCCGGGGCAGGGACGCCGGGCCGCTACGTCGAGGGCGTGGTCGAGATGATGCTCGATGCGACCGGGAACTTCGCGGAGCCCCTGACCGAGGAGCGGCTGTTCAGTTGGCACGCAGCGCTATTCCCCACCGGGCGGAGCGGAATGCGCAAGATCATCGTCGGGGCGTGGCGCGACGATGCCGCGGGGCCGATGCAGGTCATCTCCGGACCCGCCGGCAAGGAGAGGGTCCATTACGAAGCCCCGGCCGCAGCGCTGCTGCCAAAGGAGATGTCGGCCTTCCTTGAAAGGGCGAACAGCGCCGATGACACGACCGATCCGGTCTTGAGGGCGGCGCTGGCGCACCTCTGGTTCGTCACGATCCACCCGTTCGACGATGGCAACGGCCGTATCGCGCGTGCGATCGCGGACTGGCAGCTCGCGCGTTCAGAGAACAGCGCTCCACGCTTCTACAGCATGTCAGCGCAGATCCGCGCCGAGCGGAATGAGTACTACGAGATCCTCGAGCGCACTCAGAGAGGCACGCTCGACATCACGCCGTGGCTTCAGTGGTTCCTTGACTGCCTGGGTCGCGCGTTCGATGGGACTGACCTGACGCTCGGGGCCGTGTTGCGGAAGGCGCGGTTCTGGGAACGCACGGCCAGCCTGTCGATCAATGATCGTCAGCGCGCCATTCTGAACCGGCTGCTCGACGGATTCGAGGGCAAGCTGACGGCACGAAAATGGGCCACGCTCGCCACGTGTTCGCATGATACGGCGCTGCGCGACATTCACGGCCTGATCGAGATGGGCCTGCTCCAGAAAGACCCCGCCGGCGGGCGGAGCACGAGCTACTCGTTGCGGGAACCCTGAGACCACGTTGCGAAGTCGTCACCGTGATGTGATGGCGGAATACCTTCACCGCCTGATCCCGGCCGGAGCGTCTCAGCCGGTCAGAGCTCGTACACGAGAAAGGCGCCGGGCAAGTCGGCGTTGGTGGCCGGCTTGGTCATCGTGGGGAAGTGGCCGAAGGCCTCGACGAAACGCGGATTGGCCACGAAGCACGCGGCACGCCAGCCCCGGAAGCGCGCCAGGGCGCGTCCCATGCCGGCGTAGAGGTCGAGCAGCCGTTCCTCACCCCCCTCCCGGCCGATGCGGACGCCGTACGGCGGGTTGAAGCAGAAGACCCCGGGGCTCATGCCGGCCGAGCGCGGCAGTCTCTCGAGGACGTCATCCGGTGTCAGCCCGCGGATGTCCTTCTGCCCGATGACAATCGAGTCCTCGTGTGAGGGCCCGCTCAAACCCGCCGCGCGGAGATTCCCCACCATCGCGGGGATGAGCCCCTCATCGACGTCGAGGGCGAGGATCCGCGGAACGGTCCCGGGAAAGAGGTTCTGCGTCTCGGCCGGCAACCCGGCAAACGCTGCGAGGTGCCGGAACGGCAGATCCGCCGGGCGCCGGATTGCGGCCCCGACGGCCATGCCGGCCGCTTCGATGGCGATCGTGCCGGATCCGGCCATGGGATCCACGAGCGGCTCGGTTCGCGCGTCCCACCGCGCCAGCATGATCAGCTGCGCCGCCATGGTCTCGCGCAGCGGAGCCGGGCCGGCGGCGACGCGCGCACCCCGCCGATGGCGCGCGCCGAGACCGATGTCGATGCCGATGACGGTGCGGCGGCCCTCTGGCGTGCCGGCCCGCCGCGCGACGAACACGACGTCCGGCATGTCGGCGTCGACCTCCGCCGTGATCCCGCGCGGCGCCAGCGCTTCGATGATCGCGTTCTTGACGACTCCTCGCAGCTGGAGCGGCGACGCCTCGAAGTCCTGCGCGGATCCGAGGTCCACCGAGAAGCGCAGGGTCTTCTTCGCGGGCAGTCGATCGTCTGCCTTCAACGCCGGCAGGAGTTCCTCGAAGAGGGGCTCGAGCCGCACGGCGGTACTCGAGAAGAGGTCCCACGACATCCGTGAAGACGTGCGGTGATGGCACGCCGCCACCCAGGCGATGCGGGCATCGAACGGATACAGGAGCGTGGCCTCGCCTTCGCGACGGGGTTTGGGAACCCGGACGTCGAAAGACGAGCGCATCACGAGGCGCTTCAACTCCGCCTCCATGACACGATTGGAGCCGCCCGACCCGGTCAACCGGATCTCATCGCACCGCATCGCTAGTTCCCTCGCTTGGCCGCCCTGAACCAGAACACCCAGGCGGTCGCGTCGGGCAGGCTCGTCTGGTCCGCGATCGGCCGCAACAGGGCGACCTGCGGCTGAACCGGGTAGCCGCCCGGCAGGAACTGGAGTCCGAAGTGCGCGACCGGCGCCGTGAAGGCGCCAGGGCCGGCCGACCGACTCGAGGGCGCCTGCAATCGGTACTCCCCGCTGGACGCCCCCTCCGGAAGCACGATCCGGTTTTCCTGGAAGGGCTCGTCGAAGAACGCCGGCGAATCGTGCGCATCGACGCCCAGCAGCCACGGGCCATGGAAGATGGCCAGCCGGCTTCGATCCGCCGGGTCCTCCACGGTCCGGGTCCGGAGCGCGTAGCGCACGACGAGCCGGTCTCCGGGCGCCCAGGCGCGGGTCGTCTGCCAGAAGCCCTTGCCCGATGTCCCCTCCAGAGTGCCGGCCGTTCAGCGTGACGTCGACCCGATGCGGCCCACGCGGGCACCCGGATGGAGAGCAGCACCGGGGATGCGGCGGCCGCCAACACCTGCAAGGCCACCGTGCCGTCCTTCCCCAGGCCGGATGCGGCCGACATCGCCAGTTCGCCGGAGGTGGCCTGGCCCGAGATCGGCAGGTCGTAGTGGAGGGCCTTGTCCTCGCTGCGGAAGGCCGCGCGGAACAGGTCGGGATACGCGCGCAGTCCGTGGAACGTGCAGCACCACCAGGCGCGCGCGCCCCACGCCGCGACCCCCTCGTCGGTCAGCTCGCGGTGCCCGAAGTCGCCGGTCCGGAACTGGTTGAATGCGAACTCGTTGAACAGCGTCAGCTCGGCCTGCTCGAGGTACCGGGCCTTCCCGGTCGCGCTCCAGAGGGCCAGGTTGAGCCTCAGCCAGTCGGCCTCCGAGCAGCCTTCGTCCCGCTTGGCGATCGGCTTGAAGGCCTCGGGCACGGCGCCGTGGACGAACACGTTCCCGGACGCGATCAACTCCTCCCACTCGCGCTCGACCTGATCCAGCAACGCCAGGTCGCCGGTTGCCTGGTGAAGCCGCAGGATGCCGCGCAGCGAGGTCAGGTAGCCGTGACTGTGCTGGGAAGGATGACGCCCGGTCCTGGCGGCGATCTGCCGGCCGAGCTCGAGGTACCGCGCGTCGCGCGTCGCCTCGTGCAATCCCACCAGACCCTCGACGATCTGCGTCCAGCAGATGTAGCCGACGGCCACCTGGGCGCCGCTGTACTCCCGTCGCACCGCCTCGTCGTTCAGGCGTGGCGCGACCGACAGGAAGAAGCCGCCCAGGCCGCGGGCCGCCTCGAGAACGTCCGCGCGCCGCGTGAGCCGGTGCGCTTCCACCAGGCCAACGAGGAGACGCCCGTTGCCCCACAGCATGGCCATGTGTTTCTGCGTGATCGGACCGTCGGCGAACGGTTCGCCGAAGTGGCCATCCGGCCGCTGGTGCGCGATCACCGCGTCGGCCACGGCGTTGACCATGGGTGCGAGGTCGGCGCGCTCGCGCGCGCACACCGCCAGCGCCTCGAGGTAGCGCCCCGACACGTCCCCGCTGAACTCGGTGAACCGCCGGACGTGCCGGGGCACGGCGTCCGCGGTCACGAACTCCACGGTGTAGCGGGGCGGGCCGCCGTGGAGTACGCGTTCGAGCGCCAGGTGGTAGCGGCCCTGGAAGTCACCGGACCATCCGGCC
Source organism: uncultured Acidobacteriota bacterium (assembly GCA_963813585.1). Classification (GTDB taxonomy): domain Bacteria; phylum Acidobacteriota; class Vicinamibacteria; order Vicinamibacterales; family Fen-181; genus JARKSS01. The sequence goes on along the minus strand of CAWEZL010000001.1, from coordinate 1,670,386 downwards.
GCGACGGACGCGGCGATCGCGACGAGGAGGAACGTGGGCATGGCTCGCACATCCTAGCCGATCTCGCGCCGGGGTTTGCGGACGGCGGTAAGATGGTGACGCTCCGCCCGGCATGCCCCGCCGCGGGCAAAGAGGATCCCCATGAGCGCCCACAACCGCCGCCGGTTCCTCGGCTTCGCCGCCGCCACCGTGGCGGGCGCAAGCCTGTTCCCGAAGAGGGTCGCCGGCCGATCGCCCGCCGACCTGCCGGCCCTGCTCGGGGGCACCCCCGTGCACACCGGCGCCTGGCCCAAGTGGCCCGAGTGGCGCCAGGCGTGGGAACCGTCGATCCTCGAGGTCCTGCGCAGCGGCCAGTGGTACCGGGGCGCCGCGGGCGAGCAGATTCCGCGATTCGAGGCCGCCTACGCGAAGCTGCTCGGCGCGAAGCGCTGCCTGGCGACCTCCAGCGGCACCACGGCCCTCATCGTCGGCATGCACGTCCTCGACGTCGACGCGGGCGACGAGGTCATCGTCTCCCCGTTCACCTTCATCGCCAGCTACAACGCCATCCTGATGCTGAAGGCGCTGCCGGTGCTCGCCGACACCGACCCGGCGACCCTGACGGTCGACCCGGCGTCGATCGAGGACCGCATCACCGACCGGACCCGGGCGATCATGCCGGTGCACATCTACGGCATGCCCTGCGACATGGACCCGGTCATGGCCGTGGCCAGGAAGCGCGGGCTGCCGGTCGTCGAGGACGCGTGCCAGGCCTGGCTGGCCGAGTACAAGGGCCGCAAGTGCGGAACGATCGGCGACCTGGGCTGCTTCAGCTTCCAGAACTCGAAGCACCTGCCATCGGGCGAGGGCGGGGCGATCACCGGCAACAGCGACGACCTGCTGGATCGCGCCAGCTCCTTCCACGACTGCGGCCGCCCCTACGGTGGCTTCAAGGGGGCGCGGCCCAACTTCACGCGCGGCGGGAACTTCCGGATGCAGCATTTTCAGGCAGCCATGCTGCTGCAGCAACTGGACAAGCTGGTCCAGGACACGGCCCGGCGGCGCGAGAACGCCGATCGCCTGACAGCTGCGTTGAAAGCGATCCCCGGCATCCAGCCGGCGCGCCTGCCCGGGAACAGCGCCGCGGTCTGGCACCTGTACCCGTTCCGGTACGACGCGGCGAAGTTCCAGGGTCTGCCGCGGGAGGCCTTCATCAAGGCGATGCGCGCCGAGGGCATCCCGTGCTCCGGCGGTTACCAGGAGCAGTACTTCGACGGCCTCCTGGACGAGGCCATCGCCTCGCGCGGGTTCAAGCGGTTGTTCAGCGAGCGGCGGCTGAAGGAGTACCGCGACAGCTTCCAGGAGCTGAAAGGCAACCGGGAGGTGTGCGCGACGACGGTGGCGATCGGGCAGAACATGCTGCTGGCCGAGCGCGCCGACATCGATCACATTTCTGCGGCGATCCGGAAGGTCCAGGCCCACGGGGCGGAACTGGCGAAGGTGCGGTGACGGGTTGGCGCCGACTTTGCAACGCCGTCGAGCACCACCCATGCTGAAGGTCGAACTCCATACACATACCGCGGACGACCCGAGGGACCTGATCCCTCACTCCACCTCGGAATTGATCGACCGCGCGTCGGCGCTCGGCTACCGGGCCGTCGCCATCACGCTTCACGACCGGCAACTCGATCTCACCCGCTGGCGCAGCCAGGCGGACGCGCGCGGGATCGTGCTGATCCCGGGGGTGGAACGCACCATCGAGGGCCGGCACGTCCTGTTGTTGAATTTCCCCGCGGCGGCCGACCGACTTGGGAGCCTCGACGAGTTGCGGGAGCTGAAGCAGCAGTTCGGGGGCCTGGTCATCGCCCCGCACCCGTTCTACCCGGGCCCCACGTGCCTCGGCAGGGTGATGGACCGATACCCGGACCTGTTCGACGCGGTGGAGTTCACCTGGTTCTACACGGCGAGGACGCGGCACTTCAACGACCGTGCGGTGGCCTGGGCCCGGGCGCACGGCCGGCCGGTGATCGCGAACGCCGACGTCCACCGCCTGTCGCAGTTGGGCAGGACGTATTCACTCGTCGACGCGGCGCCCACGCCGGAGGGCATCTGCGCGGCAGTCCGAGCCGGCGCGGTCTCGCTCGTGACCGAGCCGATCGGGGCCGTGGAGGCGGCGTCCTACTTCGGCAGCCTGACCGCGGCGAGCCTGCGGAAGCGGTGGCGCGCTCTGGCGCCGGCGGCGTCGCGGCCCGCCGGGGCGGAGCAGGCGTGAAGCGTTACCTTGAGCCTGGGCGCCAGCGCGCGGCCAGGAAGCCCGTGGCTTGGCTGACGTCGATGTCGGCGATCAGCAGCCCTGGCACACCGTAGGGCTGCCAGGCGAGAACCGACCCATCCGGCCGCGCCACCGCCGAGGTCGTCGGCGACCCGGGGCTGGCGTAATTCACCGATGCGACGTAGCACGTGTTCTCCGCCGCGCGGCAGAGGACCGCCTTCTCGTGAAAGGTGTTCGCCGGATCGGCAAAGCTGGAGGGCCGGTAGGTGCCTGGCTCGGCCTCGGAGAGATGGGGGTGGAAGACGAGCCGGGCCCCGTGGCGCACGGCCCACCGAACCGTCTCCGGGTAACGGAAGCCCTCGTGGCAGATGGCGACACCGAAGGTCAGCGGCCCCGCCTCGAAGACGCGCCGCTCCGAGCCGGGCGAGTAGGGGCCATCCTCCGACGGATCCAGCTGCACCTTGTCCTGGAACCCGGCAATCGTCCCGTCACGGTTGACGACGAGGACCGAGATCCGCAGCGCCCCGTCGACCAGCCGCTCGGTGCCGAGGACCACGCCGACATCTCCCGTCGCGGCTGCCGCGGCGACGGCCGACCAGGCCCGCGCGAGGAACGCCGCGTCCGGGGGCGGCACCCGCTTCCCCATCACGCGGTATCCGGGGACGAAGCACTCCGGGAAGCAGACAACGTCAGCCCGCGCTGCGCCCGCTTGGGCGATCGCCCGCTCCGCGGACACCACCGCCGCCTCGGGCGTGGGGGGATACGCAAGGTTGGCGAGCGCGATCCGCACCATCGGATCACGCTACCACGGCTTGCGCTCGTTCATCTCCTTCACGATCGCCCGCTTCAACGCGAGGGGATCGATGCTGCCGACCTCGGAATGGACGATCTTCCCTTCGGGATTGATGAGCAGCGTGTAGGGCACGGCCCCCGACCACTCCGGGTCGAAGGCGTTCAGCAGCGCCTCCCGGTCGCGCGAGGCGAGGATCAGGTTACGGTTCGACGCCTCCTTCTTCCGCAGGAACGCCAGGACGCTCTCGCGCTCGTCGGGTTCGTTCAGCGACACCATCACCAGCTCGAAGTCGCGGTGCCGGTACATCCGGTCGATCGTGACGAACTCGTGGAACTCGGCCAGGCACGGCGCGCACCAGGTGGCCCAGAAGTTCACCAGCCGGAACTTGCCGGAGCCGTTCTTCCGCAGGGCCGCGAGGGCGCCCGCATCGGCCGGCGTGAGCGACACTGGCTCGGCGGCCAGCTTCTCCATGTACTGCCGAACCGAATCCGCCTTGCCGCCCCACTTGACCGAGCAGCCCACGACCTTGGTGCGCGTGACGGCCGGCGCGGTGCCGGCCAGCAGCGCGTCGACCGCGTCGCGCAGGTAACGCTTCGTCACCCGCTCCACCCGCTCCGCATCGTCCACGGCCCCCACGTAGCGAAGCTTCCGCGCGGCATCGAAGACGAACGCATGCGGCGTGGCCGACGGGCCGTACGCGCGAGAGACGCCTTCGGTATCGCCGTCGTAGAGATACGGGAAGTTGAACTGGCGATCCCGCGCGCGGATCTTCATCTCGCCGAACGAGTCGCTCAGGTCGGTCCAACCCAGTTCATCGAGGCGGACCGACGCGGGGTCGTTGGGCATGATGGCGACCAGCGCGACGCCCTTGTCGCGATAGTCGCCCACGAGCTGCTTCAGGCGCTCCTCGTAGTACTGCGCCGTCGGGCAGTGGTTGCAGGTGAACACGACGACGAGGACCTTGTTGGCGGCAAAGTCCTCGAGCGTCCAGTTCCGGCCGTCCACGCCGGGCAGGTCGAACGCGGGTGCGGCGGCGCCGAGCGCGAGCGTCGGCACGGTCTGCGCGGCGGCACCGGGAGCCAGCAGCAGCAGGGCGGCAAGGGCGGTCAGGGACAGGAGCTTCATGGTCTCACTCCGGGCGCCAGGCCCAGTTCAGGATCGCGTTCCAGAGCAGGCGGTGGTCGGAACGGTTCATGTCGCGGTGAATCGGGCTGAAGTTGTAGGCGACGACGCGGCCGCGGCCGAGCGGGAGGTCGAGGATGGCCGGGTGGGCGCGCAGGGCGCGCTCGCCCCGCATCCCGCCGCTGACGACCAGGTCGCCCGTCCCGCCCCAGCTGGCGACGACGGGGCGCGGGTCGATCGGGCCGTCGAGGCACGAGGTGCAGTAGGCCATCTCGAGCCAGCGGCGCGGGCGGTCGTAGACCGGCAGGTTCGTCCGGAAGACGGACGACTCGCGGCCGTAGCCGTAGGCGATCGGGTGGTCGGGCCGGTCGAAGGTCACGCGCAGCTCGCTCCCCGGCGTGAAGACGTCCGGGACCGCGGAGCGCCGAACGCCTGGCACGAGGCCGCCCTCGAGCGCGAGGGCCGAGCCGCCGCCCAGCGTCAGCAGGACGCCGCCCTCCTCCACGAAGCGCCGCACCGCCTCGAGGCCGACGTAGCCCGGCCCGCCGGTGATGTCGTCCGAGTCGACCGGCTTTCCGAGGCTCGGGAAGTCGGGCGTCGCCTTGAAGGGCATCGGGCCGGTGGTGGCTGGAATTCCCCGGATTTGCCCGGCGAGATCGAGCCGCACGAATGGGCCGTAGACGATCACGTCCACGCGGTCGCGGAGACCGCCGGCACGCACGTCCTCGTCGCGCAGGTACGTGTAAGGCACCTGCTCGCGATCGAGGGTGTAGCGGATCCATCCCATCGCGTCGGTGTCGGCCCAGGGCACCCAGACGCCGATGCGCGGCGCGGGCGCCTCGTGCGCGCGGACGCCCGGCACGTCGGGCAGCGCGGCGAAGTCGAGGGCCAGCTCGCGGGCGACCTGCACGAGCGCCTCACGCAGGCCGTCCTGCCGCGGCAGGATCCACGACCCCGCCGGGTACTCGGTGCCAGCCACCCGGAATGGCGCGTCGGCAATCCGCACCTCGAAGCGCGCGAGCCGGTACCGCGCGGCGAGCAGCGACTCCTGGCCGGCGTCGCGGAGCACGAAGCACGCGCCGTCGCCGCCGGCAACGTGCCCCCCCGGCACAACCGCCCGGGCCACCGGCTCGATCGCGGCCGCCTTGACGCGCTCGTCGTCCACCCGCACCGCCTCGACCCCGAAGCCGATGGGGAACGCCCACGACACGTCGTCGTACGGCAGCCGCCCGGTCTCCGGCGGGAACCGCTGTGGCTCGAGGACGTCCACCGCGTAGTTCCGGTATGGCTGATCCAGCATCACGATGAAGCTGCCGGCCGGGAACGTGCCTTCGTCCACCGTGAGCGGCGCGGTCAGGCGGCCGACCTCGATGCGCTGATCCACGAGCCGGTTGACCATGTCCGCCACGCGCAGCGGGTCGGCCTGCGCGGCCGGGATCACGAACGCCCGCGGCTTCTCCTTCAGCCCCTTCTGCCACGAGTTGAAGCCGGTGCGGTAGAAGTTCCGGAGCACGTCCTTCGCGTGCCGGGCGGTCCAGTCGAGGATTGCCAGGGCCCCGGTCTGCTGGTAGTTGACGTTGTCGCGCATCGACCACGCAAACTCCCCCGCCGGCGGCGGCAGCGGCCGGAACCACTCGCGGGTCAGCGACTCGTCCTCCCAGCCGCCCTGCCCCAGCACGCGCGTCACCGTCTCGGAGGTCGCGTTGCCGAACGTCTCGTATCCCCGGCCGATCGCGTTGTGGTTCATCGCGACCGAGTCGAGGTAGTGCAGGCCGAACGACTCGCCGAAGTCCCACGTCCAGACCCCGGGCAGCCCCATCGCCGTCAGCGAGGTCACCTCGTGGAAGCTCATCTCGAGGAACTGGCTCGTGACGATCGGGTCGAGGTGCGGGTTGTAGGGGCCCGTGCCGTTCCAGGTCTGGAGCAGCGCGATCGCCTCGTGCAGGTCGTGCACGACGGCCGGGTGGTAGTCGTGGAACATCCGGTGGACCGCGCGCGTCGCCGCGAACGCCTGCTGGTGCGCGTCGCGGTTGACGTCCACGAACACGTAGCGGCTCCAGTAGGGAGGCGACTGGCGCGGGAGCGAGCCGTAGTCGGTGCGCCCCTTCAGGAACCGACGGAACCAGTCCGCCATCTTGTCGTGGCCGTCGGGTTCGGCGACCGGGTTGATCAGGACGACCAGCTCGTTGCGGATCGCCCTGACCATCGGCGTCTCGGAGACGGCCAGGCGGTACGCCAGCTCCATCGCCATCTCGGCGCTGCCGGTCTCGTCGGCGTGAAGGGCGCAGTTGAAGTAGTAGAAGGGGCGCGCCGCGGCGATGAGGCGCTCGGCCTCCGCCGCGCTCGTGCGGCGCGGATCGGCAAGGGCCGCGGTTGCCGCCTTCAGCGCCGCCAGGCCCCTGATGCCGTCTTGGTCGGCGATCGCGACGAGCTGGATGTCGCGCCCTTCCTCGGTCGTGCCGATCGACTCGACGCGCACCCGGGACGACGCCGCCGCGAGGGCGCGCATGTAGCCCTGGATCTTCGCGGAGGGCGTCAGCTCGCCGGGCGCGCCGGCCACGTGCCCCAGGTACTTCGTGGGCGAAGGCACCGTGTCGGACGCCGGCACCGAGGCCACCCAGTCGGTGAGGAAGCGCGGGCTCGTCGTGAAGCGGGCGATCGCCTCGGCCGACCCGGGCTCGGGGCGGTCGCCGGGCTGCTGGGCCGACACGGCAATGCCCAGCAACACGAGCGGGAACGAGACGACCGCGAGGAATGAGCGTCGGATCGTCACGACGCCCTCTTGAACCGCAGGTTCCGGACCCGCCCCGCGTGCAGCCGCCCGCCGCTCACCACGCCGCCCTCGCGGGCGAACTCAACGACCAGGCCGTTGTCCTGGATGAACGTGTCGCGGTCGGCCCGGACGAACGGCTCGCCCGTGTCGCCACGGATACTCAGCACGAGCGCGTCGTCCTTCACGGTGAACGTCCACACGACGTCGAGCTCGTCCGCGTAGTAGTCGCCGGCGTAGGCGCGCAGGTCGTCGGCCCCGGCGACGGCGGGCAACTGCTCGAACGTCACCGGGTCTCCCCTCGAACCCGGCGGCGGCTGCACCTGGCACTGCTGGCGCCCCCCGGATCCCTCGGCGCACACGACCTCCGCCCCCGCGCCGCCCATGAGGAAGCGGCGCGGCGCGATCGGCACCAGGGGAATCCGGCCGCGCCAGGTCGCCTTCCCTTCGCTCACCCGCACGCGCCCGAACGCCCGCCCGTCCGCGCTCCGGTAGACCCCCTCGAGACGCCGGAGCTCCGCCTCCGGAATGGTGAACGGCGATGCCGCGGCCCGCACCGCTGTCGGCGCAGCGGGCTTCAGCACGCCCGCGAGCACCACGTCGGCCACCCGGTCGGCCAGGCGCCCGGGATCGGCCGAGGAGAGGTTGCAGAAGCAGGCGATCGACGTCCGCTCGGTCGGGAACCGAACGAGGTCGGCCCGGTAGCCCGCCCAGGCGCCGCCGTGACGCACCGTCCGCAGGCCCCGGTACTCGCCGATCATCAGGCCGGCCGCGTAGTCGAGTGCCCGGCCGCCGGTCAGCGTGCCCGTCTGCTGGGCACACTCGATCAGCGGGGCGTCACCGACCCTGGGCTCGTAGAAGTTGCGGTCCCAGAGCAGCAGGTCCTCGACCGTCGTCTGCACGGCCCCGTCGCCGACTTGCTCGAAGTTGGACATGTCCACCTGGAACCCGCCGGGCCGCGGGCCGTAGCCGGTCGCGCGGTCGGCGACGACGAGGGTGTGGTTGTCCAGGATGAAGGTGCGGGCCATGCCGAGTGGCTCGAAGATCCGCGCGCGCGCGAAGTCCTTGAGGCTCTCGCCCGAGGCGCGCTGCACGACCTCGGCGAGCAGCAGGTAGCCCGTGTTCGAGTAGAGCCACTCGTCGCCGGCGGCGAAGTTGGCCTCGCGCTGCCGCACCGCCAGCCTCACCGCGTCCCGCTGCGTCGTCCACGACTCCGTCTTCACGCCGGCCAGGCTGAAGAGCGTCAGGTAGTCGCGCAGGCCGCTCGTGTGCTGGAGCAGGTGGCGGATCGTGATCGGGCGTTCGTACTGCGGCAGCTCCGCGACGAACTTGCGCACGTCGTCGTCCAGCGACAGCCGTCCCTCGCGCTCGAGGAGCAGGATGCTGAACGCGGTGAACTGCTTGGAGGTGGAGCCGATGTCGAAGACGGTCCGCGGCGTGATCGGGACCGAGTGCTCGAGGCTCGCAAGGCCGTAGCCGCGCGCGTAGGCGATCTCGCCGTTCCGGTAGATGGCGACCGCGCACCCGGGTGACGGCGACGTGGTGAACGTTTTGAAGACCTCGTCCACCTTCTCGCGCACATCGGGTGGCAACGGCGCCGGCGGCGCCGGCGTCAGGAGGGTGGTGCCGAGCAAGCAGGACAGGAGCGAGAGCAGCCGGGACATTGGCCTCCTCGGCGATCGGGCCAGAACGTGCGCGGATCGCCGGCCCACGAAGCATAGCCCGACGCTTCGACGGCGGCAATCGCGTGCTGCTGTACAATCCGGCACGACGAGACGCCCGATCGGGCCCGAACGAATTCCGTGGCGCGGAGGAGGCCGATGAGCAGTGGTTCACCGCTTGCCAGGGGCTGCCTGACGTTCCTGGGCCTGTTCGCCGCGTCGGCGCTCGGCGTCGGCATCGCCGCGTACCTGTTCATTCCCGCGGGCGCAGCGGCGGCCTTGGGGAACGTTGCCGTCTACGCGGGCCTCATCGGCGGCTTCTTCCTCGCGCTCGGCCTGCTGTCGTTGTGGGAAGCCGTTCGAAGGGTCCGGGAGGTGGGGTTGCTGCGGGAGTCAGTGGCGGGCGCGCCGCCGGCCGACGGCGCACGGATCGCGGCCTGCGGCGTCCTGGTGGCCGACGGCGCCCAGGCCGAGGCGCCCTTCTCGGGGAGCCGCTCGGCCATCTACAGCTACGAGGTCAAGGCCCGGCAGCAGAAGTCGGACACGCAGATCGGCTCGGGATACTTCCTCACGCCGTGCCATGTCGAGACGACGGCAGGGCCCGTCCGGATCCTCGGCTACGCGGAGATGGCGTTCACCCCGGCCCGCCTCGAAGGCCCGGAGGCGGCCGCCAGGGCGCAAGCCTACTTCGCCTCGGCCAGCGTCACGCCGATCGGCGTGGGCGCGCTCAACGAGTTCAACGCGATGTTCGTGGACGACGACGGCGCGATCAAGTCGGATAGCGGCGCGGTGCTGAAGGACCTGAACAGCCCGAAGATCTACTTCCTCGAGCACGCGGTGGCAGACCGCGAGAACGTCTGCGCCTTCGGGTACTACTCCGCCGAGCGGGGCGGCCTCGTTCCCGCCCCCGCCGGCATGGACCCCTACCCGGTGCGGTTGCGGCGGGGCGGCGCGGCCGAGGTTCGCCGTTCGCTGCTGCGCGCCGCGGCGGGCCAGCTGGTCGGGGCCCTGTTCCTGGCGGCGCTCGCGGGCGGCGCGGTTCTCTTCGTGGCGTTGATGTTCCGGCAGGGCTAGGAGATGACACGACGAACGGGCGAACAGGCAGTCGGCGAGGAGATCGCCAACAGTATCCTGCACGGCCTCGGGACGGCGCTGGCCGTCGCCAGCCTGGTGACGCTGGTCACGCTGGCCGCCCTTCGCGGGGACGCTCGGCACGTCGTCGGGTGCGCGGTCTTTGGCGGGGCGCTCGTCGCGATGTTCGCCTCGTCCACGCTCTACCATGCGATCACCAACCGGCGCGCCAAGAGCGTGCTGCAGGTGCTCGACCACTCGGCCATCTACCTGGCGATCGCCGGAACCTACACGCCGTTCCTGCTCGTGAGCCTGTACGGCCCCTGGGGCTGGACGCTCCTCGCCGTCGTCTGGGTTGCCGCGGTTGCCGGCATCGTGCTGGCGGCCACCGCTGGCCGCCGCCTCGAGGTGCTGCGCGTCGCGATCTACATCGCCATGGGGTGGGTTGGCAGCGTCGCCTTCCGGCCCCTGCTCGCAAGCCTCGGACCTGGCGGCGTGTCGCTCGTCGTCGGCGGCGGGATCGTCTACACGCTGGGCGCCGGCGTCTACGCCTGGCGGGGGCTGCGGTACCACCACCCGATCTGGCACGTCTTCGTGCTCGGGGGAAGCGCCCTGCACGTCCTGGCCGTGCTGTGGTACGTCATCCCTCGAACATGAGCGGCGTACAAAGAGAAGAGGCCCGGTTTCCCGGGTCTCTTCGTTGGCCGCTTGGCGTACGCGGCGGCTGGCGGGTGGCCCGGGTCACTCCCGGCAGAAGGTCTTCAGCGTTTCGAGGTAGCGTTCAGGCAGCCCGATATCGAAGCGGCGGCCCTCGACGATCAGGCCCTGGAACCCGTCCTCCTGCCGCAGACGGTCGAGCGCGGAGGTGAGCTGGAACTCACCACGTTCGCGAACGTTGTTCCGGATGTGCTCTTCGAGGTAGTCGAACACCCGCGGCTTGAGGACGTACTGGCCGAAGACGGTGAGGTACTCCCCGCCTGGAAGGCCCTGGACCTGCAGCTGGCTGCGGGCGTAGTCCGCCGTGGGCTTCTCCGCGAACTCGGTGATGTTGAGCAGCCGCATCTGTTCGATCCACACCCCGGTGGCCGTCCCGAAGCTCCCAATCTGGGCTTCGGGCGTCCGGCGCAGGCCCACGATGCTGGTCCCCGACCGCTGATAGGCGTCGATCACCTGTCGGGCACACGAGACGGCGTTGGTCGAACGATAGAGGTGATCCCCGAGCATCAACAGGAAGGGCTGGTCGTCCATCGCGGAGCGCGCGGCGTGGACGGCGTGGCCAAAACCCTCTTGCGCCGTCTGGGTCACGAAGCGGACGCGGCGCCCCATGTCGAGGATGCGGCGCGCGTACTCTTGTGAGGCGTGCGAGAGCTTGTTGTAGTTCTCGATCGACACCTGCACGTTGAAGAAGGACTGGAAGTCGTCCAGGTCCTGTTCCTGCACGACGATCACGACTTCCTCGATCCCGGCGTCCAGCGCCTCCTCGACGATCAGCAGGATCGCGGGCTTCGCGATCCCGTCGCGATCCATGACAGGGAACAGCTCTTTCTTGGTCGCCTTGCTGGCTGGGAACAGGCGGGTACCGAAGCCGGCCGCCGGGATGAGCGCGCGGCGCACCTTCGGGCCCGTGCCGAGGGTGAGCGTGAGCGCCGGGAGACCGAGGTCCCGCTCCAGGATCTCCACCGCGCACTGCTGGTCGCTCGCGCTGCGAGCCACGAACTGAGCCGACCCATCCCCCTGCGACCCCACGCCCTTGCCGCCCCAGACGTGCGGTCGCAGCGGTTCGTGCGCCAGCACGCGATGCAGAACGGGGGCCGTCAACTCCTCAGGGCAGGCCGGGGATGCGTAGCGGTCGAACAGGCCCTGCGCCTCGGTCATGAGCCCGCCAAGGCGCTCGGCGTCGCCGGCCTCCAAGGCCGCCCGGGCCTCACCGACGATTCGCTTGCTGATTGACCCGAGCAGATCCTGCACACCGCGCTCGAGTGGCCCCTCTGCGAACGGGTACGACCGGTTCAACCGCTTGAGGATCTCCAGCGTGTTCTTGCCCGCCCGGAGATCCACGATCACGAAATGCAGGTCCTGCGCGGGCCGCACCTCCTCGGTGCCAAGCCGATCGCCGTCGAATTCCATCAGCACGGCCCGGTCGCCGTAGGCGCACCCCTGGTCCATCCGGCCGCACCGCGACGGGGTCGTGATCTCGCCCTGGTAGGCCAGCTCCATCTCGCCCCGCAGGGTCAGCCTGAGATCGTAGACCCGGTTGAACGCGCGGGCAGTCAAGACGCAGATGGCGGCGCTCGAGGACAATCCCTTCTTGATCGGGAGGTCCGTGCGCGTGTTGCGGATGACGAGGCCGCGCACCCGGTAGTGCGTCAGCACCTGGTACGCCACCCCGGCGACGTAGCTGAAGAACCCGCCGCCCTGGGCCTCCTCGAGGAGTGCGTTCGGTTCGAAGGGAATCTCACGCGGGCCTATCGTGCATCCGTCCGGCGTGGTTGACGTCAGGACGAGAGAGGTCGGGTGGGGCTCCACCTCGGCGTGGATTCCCTGGTTCGTGCCGCAGATCAGGGTGTAGCCCTTCTCGATCTCGCCGTTGATCCGGCGGTAACCGCCGGCCCAGTCGGAGTGCTCGCCGAAGAGACAGATGCGGCCGGGAACGAAGATCTGCATGATGGAGGATCGGCGAAGGAAGACGCTTACTGCTCTCGAGTACGCTTCGACACGGTCGGAACACCCATCCCAGCTGCTGCGCCTGCGGTGCCGGGGCTTGCCAGCAGCTCCGCCCTTGCCACGCTCACCTTGAGCGCCGCGACGTGCCGTCGAGGCGCGGCCTGCGGCTGCCGCTCGTGGCTGTAGTGGATGATGCGGCTGCCCTCGGGCTCGATGCCGACGGGGATCTCCCGGAGGCCCGCGCCAGTCATCGCGTCGCGCACCGCCTCGTGCCGACCCCGCGGCGCGAAGAGCAGGAGGCAGCCGCCCCCGCCGGCGCCTGCGACCTTGCCCCCGGTCGCCCCGGCCTCGAGGGCGGCGCGGTAGATGGCGTCCAGGTGGCCGTTCGACACGTTCGACGCCATCTGCTTCTTCAGCTGCCAGCCCTCGTCGAGGAGGCTGCCGACCCGGTCGACATGCCCCGACAGCATCGCCCGGCGCAGGTGCGCCGCGACGGCGACGAGGCCGTCGACCACCGCCAGGCTGTCCGCCCTCGCCGCCAGCCGCGTCCTCGCCTCGCTGAGGACGCTGCCCGCGTCGCGGTGAACGCCCGTGTAGAAGAGCAGCAGCCTGTCCACGAGCCGCTGTCGCAGGTCGGAGGTGCAGATGAACGGATGCACGCTCACCGTGCCATCGGTGAGGAACCGGATATCCTGCAGTCCCCCGTAGGCCGCGATGTACTGGTCTTGCCTGCCGATCGGCTTGCGGAGGACTTCGGTCTCGATCTCGCAGGCCTGGCGCGCGAGTTCGGCCGGCGTTCGCCAGGTGCCCTTCATCGCGTGGAGCGCGTTCAGCACGCCGACCGTCAGCGTCGAGCTCGATCCCAGGCCGATCCCGGCAGGCAGGTCGGCGATCGTGGTGATCTCGAGGCCGCTCGTGAGGCCCGTCAGTTTCATGCACTCGCGGATCAGGTCGTGCTGCAGATCGTCGACGCGATCGACGATCTCGGTCCGGGTGTAGGAAACACGAATGCTGCCGTCGAACCGCTGGTTAACGGTGACGTACATGTAGTGGTCGATCGCCATCGTCACGACGTTGCCGGGCCGCTTTCGGTAGTACTCGGCAAAGTCGGAACCGCCGCCCGCCAGGCTCACGCGGAACGGGGTGCGTGAGATGATCATGACTGGCCCCCACCCGCACGGTCGGCCCACGCTGTCGATGCGCTGGCCAGCGCCGCCGGCGAACCGATGTCCGCGAGGAAACCGTCGATCAGGTGCCCGTACATCCTTCCTGTGAGTCGCGGAAGGACGTCGAACCCGAAATCCAGGACTCGGCCCGCCGCGGCCGGCAACTCCCCGAGCAGCTCGGCGCGGGCCGCGTAGATCCCCGCGTTCGCCAGGTCGCTCCTCGGCCGCCGTGGTTTCTCCTCGAACGAGGCGATGCGACCGTCCGGCAGCAGTTCCACGATTCCGGCGGAGGAAGGATCCGGCGCGTGACAGAGCGCCATCGTCAGAACGCCGCGGTTGGCCCGGTGGGTCGCCAACATCGCGCCGAGCGAGAGGTCGGTGAGGTTGTCGGCGTAGATGATCCAGAAGGTCTCGTCGCCCTCGACAAACCAACGGTTCGCCGACACGGTCCCGGCGGTACCCCGCGGCTCCGTCTCCACGACGAGCTCCACCCGCGGCGGCTCCACCCGCCTCGCGAGGAACTCGCGCACCTGCTCGGCGTGGTGCGACACGTTGAGCAGGACGCCGTCGACCCCTTCCTGGCGACAGCGATCGAGCCAGATCCCAAGCAGTGGGACGCCGTTGATCGGCACGAGGCACTTCGGGCACGAGAGGGTCAGCGGCCGAAGCCGCTCACCCCGCCCGCCCGCCAGCAGAAACGCCTTCACCGGACCTCCCGAGAGAGTCCTCAGTCACGGGGACGGGGGTGAGAAGGACCTGAGGCGCGCGTTGAGTACGATTTTTCGTGCATGGGCTAAGCCAGCACGACCGTTTCCGTGCACAAAGCTGTAAGTTCTTCACCTTATTGTGTTTCTGGCGAGGCTCGGATGGCTGACGAACGACCGGCTCGGCGGAAAGTCGCGGCGGGCGGCGACTTAACTGATCCAGGCGCTGGTCAGTCTTCGTACCACGTCACGTAGGTGTTCCAGTTGATCTGGTTCCACCCGCCGCACGTGCGCGGAGGTCGTCCCGGGGCCGGCGTGACGGCACCGAACCCGAAGAGGTCCCGGCCGGGAAGGTCGCGTGGCTGCGCGCGCGTCTGCCATCCCACCCATCCGGCGACCGGCCAGGCGGGCTTCTTGTTCCGGTCCCAGCTCTCGATCTGTTGGAGGAGGATCGACCAGTTGCTCTGGATTGATCGTTCGAGCCCGAGCAGCCAGGGGCTCGGAGGGCCGGACTTCGGGATGAGGCGGTCGTAGTGCCGGGGGTGGCTGAGGCGGATGACGGCAATCGCCGACGCGACGACGGCCGAGTCCGGGTAGAGCCGCCAGAGTCCGAACGGCATCCGCTCGCCCTGGTACACGGCAAGCTGTTCGAGCTCATCGAGCGGCGCATCGAGCGTGAGGGACTTCAGCCGCACGAGCGACGGCATGATGTGCGGATCGTCGCGGACCCACTGGCATTCCGGACCGGGAGCAGGCTTGCCCTCGAAGCGTCCCTGCCAGTCGTCGAACTCCGCGCGCAGGTCCTGTTCGCGGATGTGTTCACGATAGAACCGGCCGACGGCAGGGCTCGAGAATCGCACCCATCGGTTGGTGTACTGACGCTCCCCATGTTTCGCGGGATACGTCGGGCCGTCCACCTGCCACCCCAGGAGGCCGCCGTACAGGGTGGACAGGAACACGTTCGGCGGGATGGCCTCGATGGCGTCTGCCGGCCCTGGCGCCTGGAAGTACTGGTGGTAGGGCTGCATCCTCCGGAAGTACCGGGCGCCGTTCTGCTTGACGAAGTGGTGCAGCAGCTCGCGGGTGGCGATGTAGCACTGGTAGTAGTAGGTGTCGATGTCGCCGGCCATCCAGGCCAGGCGCGCATAGTCGATCGGCGGCGCCGCCTCGTCGCCCATCTCGGCGATGCTGTTTCTCCCGAATCCCTTCCAGCCGGATTCGAGCGGGGTCACGTCGAGCTTCTTCACGAGGTCCCACCGCGACTTGACCGTCTCGATGTCGCCCGTGTAGTGCGCGTAGGACCAGAGATTCGTGTACAGGTTCT
Source organism: uncultured Acidobacteriota bacterium (assembly GCA_963813585.1). Classification (GTDB taxonomy): domain Bacteria; phylum Acidobacteriota; class Vicinamibacteria; order Vicinamibacterales; family Fen-181; genus JARKSS01. The sequence goes on along the minus strand of CAWEZL010000001.1, from coordinate 1,654,860 downwards.
CGCTGAACTTGCCGGCATCACCCAGCTCGCCCCACGAACCGATCCCCGGGCCGTGAAGGAGGTACACGTTGCGATACGGCAGCGCCGGTCCTTGGTAGTCGGTGAACCGGGCGTCCTGGAGGACGTACTCGGCGAAGTACCTGCGCAGCGATTCGCGGGCGTTCGACTTGACGTGCGGGTCGGCCAGATAGGGCAGCGCGCGCGGGTACCAGCGATCCGCCATCGCGGCCCACACGTAGTTCTCCTCCCCGTGATCCACGGCCATCGTGGCTGGCGTGGGCCAGCGCTGGGCGGCGACCGCTTGCAGACGATCGTATGCCTCCCTCACGAGGCGCGGGGCGCCGGCCGGCGGGCTTTCGGCTCGTTCTTCCTCGTGCACGTACTTGAGCGTGTCGAACTCGATCTCGTAGGAGGTCTGGCCCTCTACGCCCATGTAGGGCCCATGCGGGGTCATGACGAACGGGTCCGTGACCGGCGCCGAGAAGCGCATCGGGAACGTGTTGTGTTCGTCGGTGAGCGCGAGGGCCAGGGTGGGCGAGATTGGCGCGAACGGACGCGCGGCGGTGCCCCACTCGTCGGCAATCTCGATGAACTCGAATTCGCTCCTGATGGTGAGGACGTCGTTCAAGCGGTCCACGCGGAACGTCTCGTGGCAGCGGATCGGGTATCGCCGCAACACCTCGGTCCACCAGCGCGCGCGGGTGACGACCGCCTCCGGAAACGCGGACGCCCATCGCGAGGTGTCGATGCCGAAATCCTCGGCGCCAGGCAGCCGCTCCGACCACTTCCTCCCGCCCGGGGGCACCTTGTAGTAACCGTAGAACGGCATGGCGACGACCGAGCCCGCGCCGCGAGGGAAGGTGATGGTGAGCCCGTCGTCTCCCAGGGAGAGCGACGCCGGCTTGCGCTCGAGGACGATGAGGAACGGCACGTCGAACTGCCAGCCGTCGCCGCCGGCAAACCAGGCCAGGATCCACGGTTCCGCCTGGGTCCGCCCATCGACGCGATCGCCCCTGCCCGCGACCACCACGCCCGACGTGGTGGCCACCGCGAAGTGACTTGGGCCGCTGTGGCCCCATTCGGTGATGCGGTTGAAGAAGGTGATCGCGCGCGAGTCGCTCCTGTAGAGCACCGCGGGCGAAAGCTCCGAGACGACGAAGGCAAACGGCTTCGACTGCCAGGCGTCCGCATCGGCTCGTGGTTTCAGGTACGGGCTCGAGCCCGCGTGTGGCTTTGCCGCGATCTCGCCGTAGAGTCCCGGCTTGGGCGCGACGTCGGACCGTGGAGCGATCCGAGCAGCGGCTACGCGGCGGATGTGGGCCCCGGCGAGGTGCTCCGGCGCGAGGAACCTCTGCGCCCAGACGGCTGACGGCCGGTAGGCGGCCCTCGTCTGCGGGAACCCGGCTGTCGCTGGCGCGGACCCGCATCCCAATCGCGAAGCGGCGACCATGCAGACGGCTGCCGCCGCGATGCCAGCCACGAGGAAGGCGGGTCTGTTCATGAGGGTTCCTGCTCACCGTGGACCGGGGGAACTTAAGGTCAACCGCCAGGGAGACTTCTGATGGCGATTTGAGAACAGGCACATGCCAGGTGGCCCCTGAACCACAAGTAATTGTGTCACTTACGGGGACAGCCTTCCATGTTGTGCTGCTGGCATACCCCATGCGTACTTTATACTGAAGCACTGTCGGTCCCCACCGAGAGGAACATCATGCGATCGGGCACACAGAGGCAGGGCAACGCTCCCCGCAACTGGCAACGCATGCTCGGGACGCTCGGGATGCTCCTGATCATGGTGCCGACCCTCCTCGTCCTGTGTGCGGTCGCGGCCGACGCACAGCCGGGACAAGGACACGGGCGTGGCCGAGGGCATGCCTACGGGCAGTCCAAGGCTGGCGCCACCAGTGTGCCGGAGTTCGATCCGCAGAGCTCGGGAGCGGCGGTCGCCCTGCTCGTGGGGGGGGCCCTCGTCCTGTCCGACAGCCGCCGAGGCCGCAGAAGCAAGTCCTGATCGCTCACCGGCAGCAGCGGTCTTGTCCATCCGCATTCCCGCTCGAACGGCCTTCCCGCTGTGGGCCGCCCTCGGTCTGCTTGCCCTCGAGTACCTTCTCCTTCAGCGTCGCGTTCGACTCCGAGCCGCTCGGTCAGCGGATCGACGGCTGGAGGTTCGCGGGGCCCCTGGGCTGGCTGGCGGTCCTCGCCGTGTCTTGCGCAGTCGGCTCGGCATTCGTTCTCAACGCCGGCAGGCTGCGACTCCAGCAGTTTCTGGGCGGCCGCCGGTTGGACGGCTGGTCGCTGCTCCTCCTCGGTGGGCATCTCCTGGCGGTCAGCTCGCTGTGGTGGCTGAGCGCGCGGGTCTTTGCATCCGCGGGTCCCCCGCGGGGTTCACCCGTGGCGTGGCTGCTTGGCTGGGCGCTGCTGGCGTCAGCATCGGTCGTGCTGGCGTTGGTCGCCGCGGTTCCGCTGGGAAGCGTGAGAGGGTCTGCGGCGACGGCCTGGCCGGCGCTCGCCGGGGGCGCCGTGATTGGGGGTGGTGCGTGGCTGGCCGGCCAGTCGAGCGCGCTGCTCTGGTGGCCGCTCGGGCCATCGACGCTGCGCGCGGCCGACATGGCTCTCGGCGCCCTGCTCGGCGACGCGGTGTCGGATCCCTCGAGCGCCGTGATCGGGTCGACGACCTTCCAGGTCCAGGTCGCACCCGCGTGCTCGGGGTTCGAGGGCATCGGCCTGATGACGGTCTTCGTCGCGGCCTACCTGGTGCTGGCCCGACGGGAGCTGCGCTTCCCTCAGGCGCTGCTGCTCCTGCCGGTCGGCCTCGTCGCCGCGTGGGGCGCCAACGTCGTGCGGCTGGTCAGCCTGGTTCTCGTGGGAACCTGGATCTCCGAGGAGTTGGCGCTGGGGGGATTCCACGCCAGGGCCGGCTGGCTGCTGTTCTGCGCGGTGGCGCTGTCGCTTGTCGTGCTCGCCCAGCGCGCCCGGCTCTTCGCGCGCGAGGCGCCGGGCAGCAGCCGCATCAGCCACCCGTCCGCCGCCTACCTGCTGCCCTTCCTCACATTGGTCGCTTCGGCCCTGGTGACCGGGCTCGTCACGACGGATCTCGACCTGCTGTACGGCGTGCGGGTGCTCGTCACGATCCCGGTGCTGGTCGCCTTTCGTCGCTTCTACCGCGGCATCGGGTGGTCGTGGTCGTGGGAGGCTGTCGGCGCTGGCCTCGTCGCCGCCCTCGCGTTCCTCGCGCTGGCATCGAGACCCGATTCGAATGCCCTCGAGGCATGGCAGCAGGAGTGGCTCGCGCTGCCGCGCCACGTCCAGGTCCTCTGGGTGCTCCTGCGCACGGTCGGCTCGGTCCTGCTGGTTCCCGTCGCGGAAGAGCTGGCCTTCCGCGGGTACCTCCTGCGCCGGCTCGTCAGTCGAGATTTCCTGAGCGTGTCACCGGGGCACTTCTCGCCGTGGGCTCTCGTGGTCTCGTCCGTTCTGTTCGGAGCGATGCACCAGGACTGGATTGCCGGAACGGCCGCGGGCCTGCTCTTCGGCATCGTGCAGGTACGCGGCAAGAGCGTCGCCCCCGCCATCCTCGCTCACGTGGTCAGCAACGCCGCGATCGCGGTGTTCGTCGCCCTCGGTGCCTGGTGGCTGTGGACGTGAGGCCACGCACTACGGCCGGCTTCAGGCCGACCTCTCGAACCGCTGCGCGAACGAGCGGCGCGACGCTATCGGATAATCCTGACATTGGTCGGCGCCTGCGGAGCGGCAGCCGACCCGGCCTTCAGCGTCGCGACCAGGTTCTGAATGTAGTACAGGTCTCCGCGATACACGGCGGCCCCGTTGAGATACCTCTCCAACTGGCTTCGGTTCCATTTCAGGGCGTTGGCCGCAGCCTGGAACATGGCCCAATGGCCGTAGACGTCTTGCGCGGCCCCCTCCACGTAGGGTTGGACCTTCTCGGCATCGAGATAGATGAAGCACTCCCCCGCCGCAGGAATGTGCCAGTACGGCTGCGCCCAGTTCCAGGCTGCAAACACCTGCTCAACGCGAGCCCCGGCATTGGTGCGCAGATGGTTTGCGAGCTCCGGCACCATGTACAGGAATCCCCCCTGCTCCCATCCATCCAGGGTGACCGGGTCAACCGAGTTCAAGTGCGCCAGGCGCTTCTGGAGCGCGGTGGCCAGGTATCCCTGCACGGTGCCGGACTGCGCCTCGCCAGCCAGTTGCTGGAGCGCCAGGTACCCGTAGTACCCGGCGATGTACTGATTGAGGATATGGGGCCGCTGCTGCAAGTATGACTCATCGGTCGGGAGTGCCCTCACCTTGTTCCGGATCTGGCCCATGATCGAGGCGGCCTGTGAAGGAAACACCTGGGCGTACTTCCAGCACGCATAGAAGTTGTACGGGTTGAAATCCCAGCCCAGCATGCCTTCCGAGTTCTCCCTCGGGTAGTCCATCACCCCGTAAGTGAAGTAGTAGGTCGCCGGGTTGAACGAGAACGCGGGGGACGTCAGCGAGAAGCTGGGCGGGAGTCCACTCAGCTCGCGGCGCGCTCCGTTCGGCCCCGTATGGACGTAGGTGTGCGGCGGGTATCGGTTGAACTCGCTTTGCAGGTACGCCTTGGCGGCTGCCTGCATGCCAACGGGCAGGTACGGCAATGCCAGAGCCAGTGCATAGACCGTCTCGGCCGGGTTGTGCCAGTAGTCGTCGAACTGGTAGTAGGCACTCGTCCTGCCGTCCGGTGCCGTATCGTAGACATAGTGGTCAGAGACATAGGCGAGTCCGGGCGCCAGGTGCCCCGCGTCGATCATCCGCTGTACCTGCAGGGCCAACTGGTCCTGCAGGTAAGTGGGAGGAATCGTGGGCAGCTTCTGCGCGTCCACCGAGACCGCCGCCAGCAGACAGGCAACCGTACAGAGAGCTCTTGTCACGATCGCCTCCCTATCGTCCGAAACACAGCACGGTTCCGCTTCTGTGGATGTAGACCTTCCCGTTCAAGGGCACCGGCGGGTTCCCGTCGTTCATGCCCTCGTTGTACTTTCGCTCTCGCATCCGGGAGTTGATGTCGCCCAGCGCGGAAGCGTCCAGGTTGAAGCCATTCCCTCCGGCGAGCGGGAACACGCCTCCCTCGAACCCTCCCTCGCCGTAGACGCCCTTGCTGGAGTACAGGTACTGATTGCCGATAATCGCGTACGACTCGCCCTCGTCCGCGGACTCCAACTCGACGTCCAGCCCCGGGATCAGTCTCGCCAGGCTGGTGCCCACCGACCAACCCATGAATCGGCCGAACCCAAAGAAGTCGTCAACCGAACCGTGCCAGGGCGTGCGCGACCACACCAGCCGCGCAGGACTCGAGCCCGCGGGATTCGGCCCGACAGCCGGGGGCGAGCGGTATCCCTGCTGGGGGCCGCTGTGCATGAATGGAGACCTCAGCGTCTCTGCGCCGGTCCTCCGATCGAGGATGAACGTCGTTCGGAGGTACGGATGCGCCGCCTGCCAGTCCTGATGATGCTGGAAGTTGTACCAACCGCTGCCTGATGTCGGGATATCGGCGTAGTTGCTCTTCATGCCATCCCGCTGGAGATTCGTGATGGACGCGTTGTCGTTGGAAGGCATGTAGGTCCCGCCCACGAAGAACACCACGTCGTCGAACACAACCGGCCAGTACACCTGGAACCGCTCGGCGCCGATCAGCACCGCCGATTTCCAGATTTCCGCCCCCGTGTCGGCGCGGAGGGCGTGACCCCGGAGGTCCTGGGCGGCGAAGAGGATGACCCCGTTCGGGTACTCGGCGTAGGCCTGATAGGCAGCCGATTGCTGGATGGGAGCACCTACGTCGAATGACCAGACGTAGCTTCCCGTGGCGGCATCGAAACAGTAGAAGTGGCCATCCAGGCTGCCGACATACACGCGATTGTTGACGACCAGCGGATTGGCGTAGAAGCCCATCCCCGCTTCGGCCGTCTGCCATTTCTTCGCGCCCGTTGCCGCGTCGATGGCGTGAACCGTCTTGTCCGTTCCGGCGACGTACAGCGTGTTGGCGGCATACGTCGGCGCATTCCCGGGGGGCGGCGACATCGCGTACTTCCACAGCTGGGTGCCGTCTGCGGGGTCGAGGGCGTAGATGCCATCGGCGGCCGTCACGTAGACCTTGTTCTGCACCGAGGACGTGACGATTTGCACCGACGCCGGAAGAAACGGGTCGAACTTCTTCGCCCAGATCGCGCGCGTCGGAACGGACATCGCGTCTTCGGGCGCCCACGAGGTTCGCTGGGCATCGTGCCCGGGCATGGGCCAGTCCGCGAGCGCAGCGGGAGCCAGGTACAGCAGCGCGATCGCAATCGTGAATCCCCAGGCCCGGCGATTCATTCGAGCTGGCATCGCACACCTCATCATCACGGCAAGCTGAGCAACACGAGTGCCAGAGCGCACCGACCACGGAAATTGCGAGGCTCCACCTGCGTCGAAGGCGTGGCACGAAAGTAGCACGGCACCTGCTGGAAGTCCGCTCCACGTCGAATCAGGCCCCCAGACTGTAATCCCAGTGTCCGTTTTGAACGTACCCGGCATGGCCGAGCACCGCCGCTCGATGCGGGTTCACGAACCGGTTTCGGTGCGGAAGTGGGGCCCGGCCGCGAGGCTGCCGGGCCTGTTGAGGGTTGGATGCGAACACGATCAACCGCTCTGACGGCCGTCACCGTCCTCGCCGTCAGCTTCTCCGTGTCTTCTCTCTCCGGCTCTTCTCCCCACGCAAGCGGGGGTGCGGCACAGGCGGGGACATCGTCTTCCCAGTGGGCGATGCCAGGCGCGAATCTCCAACGTACTTCATGGGTGCCGGAGGAGATTCGCGGAGATCTCGGACCCGCCTGGTACCGGCCGATCGAACCCTACATCAACTACAAGGCCCAGATCATCGCGGCCGACGGGAAGATATTCGTCTCGACCGCTCGAGGGCTGTACTGCCTGCATGCGGACACGGGCGCAGTGCTCTGGGTGTACCCGACCGAGATCCCGCTCGGGCATTCTCCCACCTACGTCGGGGGCAAGCTGTACGTGGGCAGCCACGACCGGACGATCCACTGCATCGACGCTGTCACGGGAACGCGCGTCTCCGGCTGGACCCCGCACGTGGCGCTCGCCGGTTTCGAAACCAACCCGCTTGTCGCCAACGGTCGCATCTACGCAGGAAACCGCGACGGCCATTTCTACTGTCTGGATGCCGCGACGGGAGTGCTCGTCTGGCGGTTCAAGACCGGGGCCGCCATCCGCAATTCGGCCGCGATGGATGCCAGCAGCGTCCTGTACTTTGCGTCCGAGGACCTGCACGCGTACGCGCTCCGCGATGCGGGCCAGTCGGCGCAGCTCGTGTGGAAGTCCGCGAAGCTCCTGGGGGATACCTTCTCTTCGTACTGGCCGGTCGTGTACCGCGACTGGGTCATCTTCTCCGGCGGCATGGGCTACTTCCACCTTCCACCCTGGGGAGGCGGCATTCAGCTGCCGTGGGACGAAAAAGACGACATCAACGCCGACCTGACGCTGAGGACCGGCGCCGAGCCGGGGGACTGGGCGCCCGGGACCGTCACGATGGACGCGTCGCCGATCCTCCAGTACTACGAGAACAAGCCGTGGCGCAGGCGGGTCTTCATGCTGCGCAGATCGGACGGCCAGGAGTACACCTTCGACTCGGACGGCGACGGCCGCCAGGAGTATGCGCCGTTCACGTTTTCAGGTATCACCCAGAGCGGCAGCAAGTACCCGCCGGTCGTCGGCAGCGACGGCGTGATCTACACGCACATCGACACGGTGGCGCTGGCAACGGACTGGACCCCCACGGGAGCCATGTGCGGGTGGAAGGTCGGCAGCAAGTACATCAGCCGTGTCATGGACTGGGGGGTCAAGCAGCAACATGCCGCAGACGAGGCCATGGCGTTCTCCATCGGCGGGAAGATCGCCTATTGGAGCGCTCTCGATACGGAGGCGGGCGCGTTCGATCTCACCATCCCGTTCGGTCAGCCCAACCGCTGGTGGTACTACTGGGGCTATGACGGCCGATTCACCAAGTTCCCCGACTTCCAGCCGATGTACTACGGCGAAACCTACGGCGATCCTCGAGGGGTCTACCAGTGGGGCGGCACGCAGAACCCGTGGGTCCCGTACAACGGCAAGGTGTACCGTCAGATGGCGAACACCATCATCGCGATGGCGCCAAACGGCACCGCGACCGCCCCGCTGCCAACGGCCCGTGTCGTCCCGGTCCAGGACCCGGTCCCGGCCCCCTCCATCGCCGAACTGCGGCTGCGCCTCGAGGAGGAGATCCAGAAGATGGTCGCGGCGGGGCACCTGAAGCCCGGCCTCTTCAAGTCGAACATCGGCGACTTCGTCCTGGCCGGCAACGGCAACTCCAACATGGACCAGGGCATCTACTACTTCTCGAATCCGGGTGACACCACTTACGCGCTCGTCCGGGCGCTGCCCCACATTTCGCCCGCGCTCCAGACGCAGACCCGCTCCTACATCCAGGCGGAGATGATCAAGTACCCCATCGACACCTACGCCTATGTCGGCCACGTCGATGGCACTCCCCGACAGGCCGCCGTCGTTCCCCCTGAATACCAATCCTACTTCCGGATCGACAAGCAGGAGCAGGTGTACAACGACGTGCCGTGGCGCTTCCCGATGACGGCCTTCTACGCAGCCTGGAAGTACGCGCAGGTGTGGCCCTCCGACGCCGCCGGACTCTACGACAGGATGAAGCCGAAGCTCACGCTGCCCTGCCCGTTCTCGAGCAGCGAGCTCACGAGCAGCGCCCAGATGGCGAACGCCTACATCGCGGGCTACTACGGCTTCCTCGAGTTGGAGAAACTGGCCGGCCGGCCCGAATCGGCCGCCGTGCGGAGCGAGTACACGCGGCTGGTGAACCTGCGGCTTGCCGGCTTCTCAATCGACGCACCGTGGACCGGGTGGGATTCGGGAAGCGGGTTCGATCAGAACCGGAACTTCATCATGGCCCGGCACTTCCTGTATCTCGTTCCCGAGCTCGCGGAGGCACTCCGGAGCTCCAAGCTGCCCGAGGTGCGCACGGCGCTGGGCCGGATCAACGCGGTGACGCCGTACTGGTTCGTCGAAGGGTACGATGCCACCCACGGCGAAGGGACCCATCAGCAGTTGTACGATGTCGCCACGTTCAACGCCTACGCGATGATTCTCAAGGTCGGATATCCGGGGTTGCTGAAGTACCTGGACGCACCGGCGTTCCCGGTCGGCGACCTGTTCTACATCCACAACCTCGTGTCCGTGCTGGAGGCCGCTGGAGCCCCCGCGGGGCCACCATCCGCGCCCACGAACGTGCGCATCATTCGATGAGGTGCTGATGCGACAAGCTAGAGGACTGCTCGGCCGCTCGAAGCTGCGGATCGTCTCCCTGGCCGGCGCGTTCCTCGTCGCCGCCGGCACATGGCCCGGCTCCGGCGTTGCGGGCCAGGCCGCCGGCGCACCTCCCGTGGTGCGGAGAGTGAACGTCCCCAATCTCTCAGGTCAGCCGTTCGCGCCGGCAATCCTGTGGCTCGGCAAGGTCGGTATGACGAGCAACTACGCCGACGTCCGCGTCTGGCACTACGACACCAAGCTCAAGATCGTGCTTCACATCGCGGACCGGCTGCTGTGGCACGACACGGCTCCGCAACCCTCGACGCTGACGTCGTGGGATGCCGTGTCCGTCTACCTCGATGTGGCCGGGAACTCCGGAACGGCGCCGACTCAGACGAGCTACCGCTTCGTGAAGCAGCTCTGGGGCGGCGACGGGGCGAACAGCAAGGCGGCCTTCCGCGGCTCGGGAAGTGCCTGGACATTGAGCCCGGTGCCGTTCACCACCGGCGACGGCTGGCGGGGCAACTACCCGAACGACGACGTGTGGGACATGGGTTGGCAGGCGGAGTTCGACATCCCGTTCGCCAGCCTGGGTCTCTCGGCCTCCCCTCCGCCTGGGAACACCTGGGGCCTGGCCATCGCCGTTCACGATCGCGACGACCGGCTGGGCTCGGCGATTGCGGACCAGGTGTGGCCCGAGACAGCTGATGGCAGCCGACCGGAGACGTGGGGACAGCTGCGGTTCGGCCGACCGATCTACACGCCGCCCACATCAGTCGTCACCGGCTCGACCCTGGTCCGTCACGGCCTGAACGGAGCCGTGGTGCCGGACGCCGCCGTTGGAGGGCACACGGTGTGCGGGGAAGGCATGGACGCGTGGACCGACTGGGGCAACGCAAACTACGCGGGGTACGCGCAGTTCAACATCCAGAACCAGTGGGACATCTCCGACTTCATGTGCTTCTCGAAGTACTTCGTCACGTTCCCCCTGGCGAGCGTGCCGCCGGGAAAGAGCATCGTCTCGGCACGCGTCACGCTTCAGTTCTTTGGCAACGCCGGGTATTCGCCTGGCGACGCCACGCCATCGGCGATCAACGCGCTGACCGTCGGTGAAGACTGGGCCGAGGGCACGATCTCGTGGAACAATGCCCCCTACGCGGTGGAGAACACCTCGGTCACGTGGGTCGATCCGGTCAGCGAAGGCCATCCGCCCGGACCGTACCAATGGGACGTCAGCTACGCCGCGGCGCAGGCCTATGCCAGAGGCGAGCCGCTGCGCCTGGCCTTCTACTCGACCGACGGCGATTACCATAGCGGCAAGTACTTCTGGACCTCGGATGCGGACGCTGGAATGCCAGCTGCGCGCCCCGTCCTGGAGGTGACGTGGGGCCAGGCGACCGCGAGGGCGCCCCTCGCTCCGACCAACGTTCGGATAATCAAGTGACCGTACCGCGACGCGTGCCGCTCAATGTCGCGTGCGATCGAACCACGTCCTCCAGGTAGCGCTCGATCGATTCCGTCATCCGGCTGCTGTCGAAGATCGCGAGGGCGTGTGCCCGGCCGGAAGCGGCAAGCCTGGCACGGAGATCCGCGTCATCGGCCACACGCAGAATCCGGTCTGCGAGATCCCTCGCATTCCCCGGCTCGAAGACGAGGCCGGTCCTCCCGTCCTCCACGATCTCGACAACGCCGCCGACCGCCGCCGCCAATACTGGCAGGCCGGCCGCCATCGCCTCGACCATGACGCGCCCGAACGGCTCGCCCCATGTCGATGGGAACACGAGCACGTCGTGTTCCGCATAGAGCAGCGGCATCTCGCCGTGGCTGACGGCCCCGGTGAAGTGCACGCGGCCGTGAACCCCGAGCGCATTCGCCAACCGGCGCAGTGCCGACGCGTGCGCCTCCTCACCGCCCCCGGCGATCGTCAGCACACAGTCCGTCCTTCCGCGGTCTCGGGCAAGCACCGCCAGGGCTTGGATCGCCGTCTCGATGCCCTTGTCCGGCACGAGGCGGCCCGCAACCAGCAGTCGGAGGGGATGCCCTGGGACCGTCTCGCGGGCGCGCTCGACCGAGGAGAATGCCCTGCAGTTCACGCCACCGCGGACGACAGCGCTGCGTGCTGGCGCCAGGCCGGCCTGTTCGTAGGCCCGCCGCAGGAACTCGGTCGGAAAGAGCGCGTGCGGAAGCCCGAGCGCCGGCTCGACGTCGCGTCCAAGCCGCCACGCCGCGAGCGTCCCGAGCGGACGCTTCGCCAGCGCGAGCGGCCCATTGCCGGCGGGCGCCGCCCAGTAGTCCCACCACTGGCTGCGCAACGTGGGCCAGTAGTCGCCGAGATAGTAGACCGTTGTCTCGGGGCAGGAAGCCTCGGCGATGGCCGGCACCGCCCGCGGGATGTTCCACATGCCCCAGATGACGACGGCATCCGGCCGGACCGCGTCCATCCAGCGCCGTGCGCACGCGACGTCCGCGCGTGCTCTCCGGTGCCGATCGGCGAAGAACAGCACGGCATTCCGCCAGCGGGCGAGCTCCATCTCCAGGTAGAGCTCCCGGACGACGCGAGGGTTGCCGCTTCCAGGGTCCCCGGCCGGCGCGTCACCCCGACTGGTGAGCACGAGCACCTCGTGCCCCCGCGCACAAAGTCCGTCGGCGACCTCCTGGCACCAGAGTTCGTAACCCCCTCTGGCAACAGGCGGGTAGAAATTGGTCAGAAAGAGGAGCCGCATGGTGTCAACGTGCCAGGCGCCGCCGGAAGATCACGAGATCGCCGGGTTGGGCGCCCGGCCTCGTGATCTGCGATCGAGGACCGCCATCTCGATGACCTTCTCGAGGGCCTCCCCGGCCCGAACCCAGGTGTAGCGCTCGCGGACGAGAAGGCGGGCCCGCTCTGCCATGCGGCCGGCAAGTTCGGGGTGGGTGATGATGCGGACGACCTGTTCGGCCAGGTCCCGCGGAGTGTTCGCGACGAGCAGGTGGACCCCGGGCTCGACGTCAAGTCCCTCGATGCCCTTTGTCGTGGAGACGACCGGCGTTCCGAGAGCCATCGCCTGGAGGATCTTCAGACGGGTACCGCCGCCGATCCGCAGTGGAACGACGCACGCCGCGCTGGAGGCGATCAGCCTCTCGACGTCGGGCAGCCAACCGGTGAAATCCACGCCGTCGGTACCCGCGAGATCGCCCACGTCCACGCCGTCGCTCGAGCCGGTCACCGAGAAAGACACCTCCGGGTGCGTACGCCTGATGAGCGGAAGCACCTCGCGCGCAAAGTAGCGTACGGCATCGAGGTTGGCCGAGTAGGTGACGGACCCCGCGTAGATCAACCGGTTCGTGCGCGCCGGCGCCGGGTCGGCCGCAACCGCGTCGACCCCGTTGGGAACGACGTGGACACGTTCGACATCACACCCCATGGAGCGGAGGTGCTCGCGCTCGTTTTCGGACACGACGGTCGTACGCTCGAAGCGGCCGACCAGCCGTCGGACGAAGCGCCGGTGCTTCAGCCACGTGAGCGTCAAGCGAAACCGGCGCACGGGATCGGGCTCAACGACCAGTCGCTCGCTGAACAGGCCCGTCTCGGCCTCCTCGAACACCCGTGGAATCCCGGCGATATCGGCCAGGTAGCGCGCCGCATCCACCTGCAGCCCGATCGCGAGGCCGTGGTGGCCGACGGCGGCCGCCACCAGGCCTCTCATCGTCGGGCTGTCGGTCTGCGCGTAGTACCGCGGCACAGGCGACAGCAGTCCCCGCCACGTGTGGCCGGCCCCCGGCAGCGTGGTCCGGGACACGACCTCCACGCGCCGGCACACCCCCCGCAGGCTGTCCATGTCCTCCCGGCCGCCGGGGCCGTCACCGAAGGACAGGAGGGTCAGCTCGTGCCGCCGCGCCAGGTGTCGCAGCAAGTGGTATGCCCGCATCCGGCTGCCGTTGTCGGGCGGCCACGGCAGCCACGTCGAGACGACAAGAAGCCTCACGAATCAGGCCTTCTCGCAGGGAGCGCCGGAGGCGTGGCTACCGGATGGTCATCGTGATCTTCGCGGTGTTGCTGTCAACTGTGCCGTCGTTGGCCCTGAAGGTCAGGCTGTCGGAGCCCCTGGCGTTGGGATTGGCGTTGTAGGTAAATGACCCGCTGGCGCGGTCCCATGTAATGGTCCCTTTCTTCGGCAGAGTGACGATCTCATAGATCAGCGCGTCTCCGTCCACATCAGTGGCGCGAAGCACGCCCTCAACGGAGCCGCCCGGCGCGACGACGATGCTGCCACTCTCCGCCACCGGGGCATGATTCACCGACTCGACGGTGATCGTCACGCTCACTGGGCCCGACGTTGCACCGCTCGGATCACCGGCTTGATACGTGAAGCCATCGACACCGCTGAAGCCGGCGTTCGGAGTGTAGGTGACCGTCCCGCCCCCGTCGATCGTGACGGCACCGTTGGCAGCCTGGCTCACCGCGCCCACGTGCAGTTGATCTCCATCCGGGTCGCCGTCGTTATCGAGGACCCCTATCGTGACCGGGCTACCGGGTCGAGTCGCCACCGTATCCGGGTTGCCTGTTGGCGGATCGTTCACCGGGTCGATGGTGACCGTGACCGTCGCGACGCCTGAGTCCGCGAGGCCGTCGTTCGCAAGGAACGTGAATGAGTCAGCTCCGTACGCGTTCGCATCTGGCGTGTAACGGAAGGCGCCCGTGGTCGCGTTCGTGACAACCACCGTTCCCTTGCTTCCGCCAGTCGCGATGCGGTACGTCAGAGCATCGCCGTCCGGATCAGCGGCTACGAGAGTGCCGGACGCGACGGTGTCCTCTTGCGTCGTCAGGCTACCGCCGGTCGCGACCGGCGGCGTATTCGTGGTTGCCGTGACAAACTGGATCCTGACCGTCGCGATGTTGGAATCCAGCGTCCCATCCGAAGCCTTGAACGTGAAGCTGTCAGCGCCGTTGGCACCACGCTTCGGGGTGTAGGTGAAAGCGCCCGTGACTGCGTCCGTCAACACGACGGTCCCCTTGCCGGGCGCCTTGACGATGATGAACGTGAGGGGATCGCCGTCCGGGTCGCGGGCAACAAGGTTACCGCTGACCGGCCGGTTCCGAGGCGTCGTCACCGTAATGCTCGACGCGACCGGCGCCTGGTTGGTGTTCGTCACCGTCCAGGTGAAGGTCACCGTCCCGCTCAGCACCCCGTCACCCGCCGTCACGACCACGCTGTACGGACTGGTGGCGGCCGCCCCGTAGTCCACCGTTCCCGTAATGAGCCCTGTCGCCGCGGCCATGCTCAGCCCGAGCGGCAGTCCCGTCGCGCTGTAGGTCAGCGCGTCCCCGTCCGCGTCGATCGCTCCGACCTGCAGGCTCACCGTTGCGCCTTCCGCGCTCGCCTGGCCCCCCGGGTTCGTGATCACCGGCACGTCGTTCACCGGCGTCACCGTGATCGCCACCGTGGCCGGCGCGCTGTCGACCGTCCCGTCATGCGCCGTGAAGGTGAAGGCGTCCGGCCCGTGGTAGTTCGCCGCCGGCGTGTAGGTCAGCGTCGGTGCCGTCCCGCTCAGCGTCCCGTGGGTCGGCGGCGTGACCACCGTATAGGTCAGCGCATCCCCGTCCGCATCCGTCCCGGCCAGCGTCACCCCCACCGGGGCGTCCTCGGCCGTCGTCACCGCCTGCGCCGTCGCCACCGGCGCCCGGTTCGAATGACTCACCGTCCAGGTGAAGGCTCGCCGTGCCGCTCAGCGTCGCGTCACTCGCCGTCACCACGACGTTGTTGGTCGCCGCCGCCCCGTACGCCACCGTCCCGCTGACCACCCCCGTCCCCGCGTCGATCGTCAGCCCGAGCGGCAGCCCGGTTGCGCTGTAGGTCAGCGCGTCCCCGTCCGCGTCGGTCGCCGCGATCGCCAGGGTCACCGTCGTCCCCTCCGTGGTCGCCTGGGTCCCGGGGTTCACGACGATCGGTGGGTCGTTGACGGGCGTCACCGTCACCGCCACCGTGGCCGGCGCGCTGTCGACCGTCCCGTCATGCGCCGTGAAGGTGAAGGCGTCCGACCCGTGGTAGTTCGCCGCCGGCGTGTAGGTCAGCGTCGGTGCCGTCCCGCTCAGCGTCCCGTGGGTCGGCGGCGTGACCACCGTATAGGTCAGCGCATCCCCGTCCGCATCCGTCCCTGCCAGCGTCACCCCCACCGGGGCGTCCTCGGCCGTCGTCACCGCCTGCGCCGTCGCCACCGGCGCCCGGTTCGAATGACTCACCGTCCAGGTGAAGGCCGCCGTGCCGCTCAGCGTCGCGTCACTCGCCGTCACCACGACGTTGTTGGTCGCCGCCGCCCCGTACGCCACCGTCCCGCTGACCACCCCCGTCCCCGCGTCGATCGTCAGCCCCAGCGGCAGCCCCGTCGCGGCGTAGGTCAGCGCGTCCCCGTCCGCGTCGGTCGCCGCGATCGCCAGGGTCACCGTCGTCCCCTCCGTGGTCGCCTGGGTCCCGGGGTTCACGACGATCGGCGGGTCGTTGACGGGCGTCACCGTGATCGCCACCGTGGCCGGCGCGCTGGCGACCGTCCCGTCATGCGCCGTGAAGGTGAAGGCGTCCGCCCCGTGAGTCGCCGCCGCGTGAAGGTCAGGTTCGGGCGCCGCTCAGCCACCGCCTGCGCGTCGCCCGCGGGTCTTGCTGCTCACCGTGATGCCACCGTCGCCGGCGCGCTCGTCGCCGCCGTCAGTCACGGTGAACGTGAAGCTGTCGTCCCGTGGTAGTTCGCCGCCGGCGTGTAGGTCAGGTCGGTGCCGTCCCGCTCAGCGTCCCGTGGGTCGGCGGCGTGACCACCGTGTAGGTCAGCGCGTCCCCGTCCGCGTCCGTCCCGGCCAGCGTCACCGCCACCGGGGCGTCCTCGGCCGTCGTCACCGCCTGCGCCGTCGCCACCGGCGCCCGGTTCGTGTCGACTCACCGTCCAGGTGAAGGCTCGCCGTGCCGCTCAGCGTCGCGTCACTCGCCGTCACCACGACGTTGTTGGTCGCCGCCGCCCCGTACGCCACCGTCCCGCTGACCACCCCCGTCCCCGCGTCGATCGTCAGCCCCAGCGGCAGCCCCGTCGCGCTGTAGGTCAGCGCGTCCCCGTCCGCGTCGGTCGCCGCGATCGCCAGGGTCACCGTCGTCCCCTCCGTGGTCGCCTGGGTCCCGGGGTTCACGACGATCGGCGGGTCGTTGACGGGCGTCACCGTCATCGCCACCGTGGCCGGCGCGCTGGCGACCGTCCCGTCATGCGCCGTGAAGGTGAAGGCGTCCGGCCCGTGGTAGTTCGCCGCCGGCGTGTAGGTCAGCGTCGGTGCCGTCCCGCTCAGCGTCCCGTGGGTCGGCGGCGTGACCACCGTATAGGTCAGCGCATCCCCGTCCGCATCCGTCCCGGCCAGCGTCACCCCCACCGGGGTGTCCTCGGCCGTCGTCACCGCCTGCGCCGTCGCCACCGGCGCCCGGTTCGTGTGCGTCACCGTCCAGGTGAAGCTCACCGCCG
Source organism: uncultured Acidobacteriota bacterium (assembly GCA_963813585.1). Taxonomy (GTDB): domain Bacteria; phylum Acidobacteriota; class Vicinamibacteria; order Vicinamibacterales; family Fen-181; genus JARKSS01. The sequence goes on along the minus strand of CAWEZL010000001.1, from coordinate 1,638,039 downwards.
CCGGCAACCCGCCGTCCGTCACCGTCACCGTCACGCTGTAGGGACTGCTGGCCGCCGCCGCGCTGTCCACTGTCCCCGCGATGAGCCCCGTCGCCGCCGCCATGCTCAACCCCAGCGGCAGGTCCGTCGCGCCGTAGGTCAGCGCGTCTCCGTCCGCGTCCACCGCCCCAATGGACAGGGTGACCACTGCCCCTTCGGCGCTCGTCTGGTCGCCGGGGTTCACGACGATGGGCGGGTCGTTGACGGGCGTCACCGTGATCGCCACCGTGGCCGGGGCGCTGGCGACCGTCCCGTCATGCGCCGTGAACGTGAAACCGTCCGGCCCGTGGTAGTTCGCCGCCGGCGTGTAGGTCAGCGTCGGTGCCGTCCCGCTCAGCGTCCCGTGGGTCGGCGGCGTGACCACCGTGTAGGTCAGCGCATCCCCGTCCGCATCCGTCCCCGCCAGCGTCAGCGCCACCGGGGTGTCCTCGGCCGTCGTCACCGCTTGCGCCGTCGCCACCGGCGCCTGGTTGCCGCCGGTCACCGTCCAGGTGAAGGCCGCCGTGCCGCTCAGCGTCCCGTCACTCGCCGTCACCACGACGTTGTTGGTCGCCGCCGCCCCGTACGCCACCGTCCCGCTGACCACCCCCGTTCCCGCGTCGATCGTCAGCCCCAGCGGCAGCCCCGTCGCGCTGAACGTCAGGTCGTCCCCGTCCGGGTCGTTCGCTGCGATCGACAGGGTGACCACTGCCCCTTCGGCGCTCGTCTGATCGCCGGGGTTCGTGACCACCGGCGCCTGGTTGCCCGTGGCTGCGTATTCGAAGCTGATCGACTCGAGCACCGGGCTGAGATCGCCCGTTGCCGAGGCGAGTGCAACCTGGTACCGGAGATACCGGCCCTCCGGGCTCGTGACTGGTTGCCCGCTCGTCGTCAACGGTTCGGACCACGGGCTCCAGGAGACGCCGTCCGTCGACGTCTGCGTGCGCACGCCCAGCGTGCCGCCCGACAGCTGTGCCGTCCAGGTTGCGGCTGTCCAGGAGACGGTGGCGCCCCCATCAAGCGGGCAGCTGTCGAACGCACCTCCGCTGACAAACGGGGGGTACACCCACAGGAAGTCCACGTCGATGGATCCCCCTGCGGTCCTGGACACGTAGGCGTGCAACGGCGGGACAGGCGCCACGGTGTGCTCGGCCACCATCGCCCCGTCGAAGTAGTACCGCACCAAGTCCGTCCCCTCCTGAGCGGTGCGCTCGATCCGGTAGTGGTGGAAGCCTGCCGGAACGGGGCCCAGGCTGGTGGTCTGTTCAGGCGTTCCGATGCTGCTCCTGGCGTACAGATTGCCGTCCCCGGTATGAGTGCTGAAGATCAGATACTGGTTGATGCCCTCGTCCGCCCAGCCGACGTGCTGATATTGTGCCGGGTGGAACTGTACCCGCGCTTCGAAGGTGGTGACCACATGGGTGCTCGCAGATCGCACCCACTCCCACGTCCAGTCGGGACCCGAGACGGTCAGCACCCCACCTGACAACAGCGGCGCATCCGGGCCGGCCGCCCACTCTGCCCCCAGGGTGGCCCCGTCGAAATCGTCACCCAGCGCACCTGCGAGAAGCACCTCACCGTCCCCGGTCCCGGTGACGCGGGTGCGGGTTCGAGCCGTGCAGGCGCCGGCGAAATCAGCCACCGTCGTCTGCGTGATGACATTGGCGCACCCGATCGTCACGGACACGGTCGCCGTCGCGAAGCCGCCGCGCCCATCGCTGACCGTGTATGTGAAGCTGTCGGACCCGCACGTCCCTCCGTCCGGCGTGTAGGTGATCGACGCGCCGCTGGCAATCGTGACACTTCCGATGCCAGCCGGGCCGGCGCCCGTGACTTGAAGCTCGTCGCCATCGGGGTCCGTGTCGTTGTCGAGGACGGGAATCGTCACCGGCGATCCAAGCGCGGTGCTTGCCTGATCCGCGATGGCAACAGGCAGACTGTTCCCCGGCACCGGGGCATCTCCGTACCTGACCCGCACGGACCGCGCTTCGCCAGTCGGAGCAGGCGCCACACTGAACATGCCAACCGAGCGCCCGCCTACCTGCGCATCGGAAATCGGCGCGAGAGCGCCATCGATCGACACGCGCCGCAACGGGAGAGTGCCGGAGGTCGAGGGCATGTACAGCGACAGCGGCTCCGAACCAGCCGGGACCGTGACCGTGAAGACGACCTCGTCGCCGGGCTGATAGGCGAGGCCGGCGACCGCCGTGCCCGCCCTGGACTCGGCGAACTCCAGCCAACGTTCCGCAGTCCAGATGGGTATGCCCAGGCTCAGGGCGTAGTCCATGGTGCCGTCCGTCCACAGGCGCTGGTTGGTGCACTGGGCGTTGCGGTCGTTGTAGAAGTCGGCGTGGAACTGCGTCGTGATTGCGGAGAACCCGCCGGCCTCGCTGGCGTCAATCAACTGGCGCGACACCGCGATCGCGTCGGCGGCGGACAGGCGCTCGGAGCAGCACGTCCCCCCGGAATCCACCACGAGCTGCTCGTCAACGAGCGACGTCACCTGTTGGTACACGGAGAGGATAGAGCCCCCCTCGTCCACGAATCGCATGGGAAGCCCGCTGCCGTTGATGAAGCCCTTGGCCTGGCGGCCATCCGTGTAGGTGATCGCGGGCCCCCAGTTGTAGAAGCTCGCGTCGAGACCGATGTTGTGATCGGCGGCAACCCTGGCGGCGTCCACCCAGCCGAACCATGCCACCTGGTGGAGCCGGATCGTTCGGCTCGGCACGGCACTCCTGGCTGTGAACCAGCCCAAGACCAGGTCGTAGGCTGCCTCCAGGTCGCTCAGTCCCCACGGCGTGGCGCCGAGGACCCAGGGATGCAGCCCGAACTCGTGCCCGGCCTGTTGCAGTTGCGCGAGCGTGTCGGCATCCGGCGCCCGGTTGTAATCGACGACGTACAGCGAACCCCTGACACCCCTTGCTTCGAATGCCGCGACCAGGTTCCCGTAGTTGTTCGAGTCGTGCTCGTCGCCCGTGGCGACCAGCATCGTCCGGCGCGAGCCCGGGAAGTACCAGAATCCTGGGCAGGGGAAAGACGTCCGCCAGCAGGTCCTGGACGACCCTGGCGAACAGGCGCATGTGGACGTCGGCGTGCGGGAGGTGCATCCGGTCCAGGTCGATCGTCTGGTAGAACACGTCGGTGGTCCGGACGGGCTGGATACCGTCTCGCTCCACGCCCGCCAGCTCCGGGTAGCCCTGGCGCACGTACGCGACGCTGCGCGCCAAGTCGAACGACCACGTGGCGGTCCGGCCGAACTTGACGACCGCCGGGAAACCTGTGGCCAGACCGGTCGTGGGACCAACGAACTCGGACGCTGTGGCCGCCGAGGACAGCGCCGCGACGCTCTCGGCCCCGGGCTGACCGTCGTAATGCGCGGCAGGTCCCCTGAAGGGAAGCGTCTCCGTCGGGAAGCCGGCCCCGGCCTGCGTCGCAGTATTGATCTGCGCGTAGCCGTCCACGGTCTCGCCGGCCGCCGGCACGAGGCCCAGCACCGGTGCCAGGCGCGCGTCGGGCCGCATCGCCACAAGCCGGCCGCCATTCTGGACGTAAGCGGCGAACACCTGCGCCTGCGGTATCGGACAACGGTGTCTCGGCAAGGACCACCAGGCGGACGCCGGCCAGCGTCGCCGGCCGCAGAGCGGACAGTTCCGTGACGTCGAAGCTGTTGATGCCTTCGGCCCGGAGGATTTCTCCCAGATAATAGCCAAAGGGATTGCAGGTCGTGCTCGCCGCGGTGCATCCGCTCACGGTGTTGACGACCAGGAGGATTGGCGCCGGCCCTGAGCCCTGGGCCCTGGGACCGCTCACGAAAAGGGCCAGAAATGCCAGCGCAGTGAGAACCCGACCCGCCCGCCAGAAGCTGCGTTCGACGGCCCCAGGCATTGACGCGCATATGAATCCTCCGCTTCGACTGCTTCCTTCACTTCGTTGACTTCCGTCGGAAGAGCACGTATGGTCCGCGCGAACCGGCCGATTCGTACTCTTCGAGCAAGCGATCCCGGGGATAGAGACCGATACCTCGCGGCGAAAGGCCCCTCGAGAACGAAGTCCGGAGCCCCGCCGGCCATGAAGTCGTACTGTGAGGAAGGCGGGGGGCCGGCCGCCCAGACATGCGCAACGGCGACGGGGAGCAGGCTCTGTGGCGGGACACGGTATCGGTGGTCCGTCAGGAATGTCATCTCGGGCTCCCAGGCCGCAATCGTCGCGTCCGAAGCGACCTGCCGGCTGACCATGTCTGCCATGGACCGAGCGTCCTGAGGGCCCGGCGCAAGGATCCGAGGGATCACCACGGGAAGCGGCAGCAGCACCATCGCGGCCATCCAGGCCGCGGCCACCCAGCGAAGAGGCGCCGGCCTTTCGCAGCCCTCTATGCGAGCCTGCAGCCCGAGGCCCTCGACCAACAGGGCCGCCGCGGCGATGCACGCGAGTGCCACGCCGGGGTATGCGTACCGGCGCCACCCGATGGAGGCCACAACGAACCACGACAGCGTGGCTAGCGCGATCCCCATGACCAGCCGCCAGCCGAGGGCCCTGTCGTCCGGCCGCAGGGCCCGGGCGGTTCCGTAGGCGATCGCCGGCACCATGGCGCCGAGGAGCATTCCCGGCTCGAGAAGCTGCCGCACCGCGGCCGACAGCCGCTCGGCTGAAAAGGCGAGGGCGGCACCGCCGGCGGCCTGGCGGACGAACCGGACGTTCTCCGCGAACGACGAGGGCCCCAGGTAGCCGAAGAGGCACACCTGCCATGTCGCGAAGACACCCAGGGCTGTGGCCCCCGGGACCGCGAACACCCGCAGGGGTTCCGCTCCCCGCCACCGCGACATCATCCACGCCATTCCGAGGCCCAGGGCCACGACGCCCAGCAGCTGGTACTTCGTGACCGCCGCGAGACCGAGCAGGGTGCCGGCCGCCAGAAGGCGCGGGAGGCGCGGCGTCTCGACCCCGGACAGGAGGACGTTCAGCCCCAGGCAGAGGAAGCAGAGCGCCGGCACCTCCCCAAGCACCTGGCGTCCAAACTCCAGCGTGCCGACAGCCGGGGCCAAGACGAGCAGGACCGCCGCCAGGAGTGCCGCGCCATCGCAGGTGAGCCTTCGTGCCAGCGAATGGAAAGCCACGACTGTCAGCACGAGGTAGATGGCCATGACCGCGCGAGCCTGCAGCAGGCCGACGCCAGCCAGCTCGAACACGCCCGCTATAGGCAAGAGCACTGTTGGACCGACCCCGAGTGTCGGCCCGAAGTACCGGAATCCGGTGCTGTCGTAGTCTGCGTAGACTCCAAGACGCACGAGCGTCTTCGGTACCATCAGGTGCGAGCCTTCATCGAACCAGGTTGGCGGCCAAGCAGTCAGGTTCCAGGCTGCAAGGAGGACAAGGGCCACGAAGGCGAGACCCCTCCACGGCCTTACCCCGAGCTCCGCGACCTGGCAGACTCCTGCCGTGACCCGTGGGAACCGGGACTTCCACGACTCGCTTGTCATGCGGGTATCTTTGTGACGCGCCGTCAGAATGGCACGACCAGGACGGTCGTGACCATGGGCACCAGGTTCAACAGGCCGTACCCCAGGCTTTTCGCCGTGCTGCCTGGCACGAAGATGACGTCGTCCGCGTGCACTCGGACGTCGGGAGCCTTGCCCTTGAGAATCGCGGACAGGTTCACCCGGACTTCCTGCCTGGCCCCGGATTCGTCGTAGCGGACGATGATGCTCTCGTGCGCTTTCGCGGTCTTCAGCGGGCCGCCCGCCATGGCGACCGCCTGGCTGGCCATCAGCGGGCGGCGAGGCTCAATCTCCAACATCCCGGGGGTCTGCACCGCGCCGACCACCGAGAACAGCTCGGGCTTTCGGAGAGGCACGTACAACACGTCTCCCCCCCGTAAGGGCAGGTTCGCCTGCCGTCCCTCCATGATCGCTTCGAAGTCGATCGGTATGGCCTCGTCGGTGGGAATCGGCTCCTCACCAGGCCCGGGCTCGCCGTCCCTGATCTTGCGGCGGTAGAGGAAGCCCATCGCCGTGTGAAAGGACGTGCCGTTACCGAGCGTCAGTAGATCGAGAACGGTCATCTGATCGGTGATGAGGAACTGGCCGGGTGTCCACACTTCCCCTAGCAGGTACACCGGGTGGGCGCGGTCCTGCAGCACTTTGACCTGCACCCAGGGATCATTGACGATGCCCCCGTCACGGAGGCCTCGCGCAATCGTCGCCTCAATCTGCGCGGGCGTCATGTCGTTCACCATGAGCACACCCAGAGTCGGCATGTGGATCTTCCCCGAATTACTGACCCGGACCTCCTGGCTGAGCTCGTTCAGCCCGAAGATCTTGATGGAGAGCTTGTCCGCGGGGCCTACGCGATAGTCGACAAACGTGGCGGCTGCGACGGGACCCGTCTGCTGGCTCGCCGGCGGCGTGGCCTGCTGCGCACCGGCCCCGACCGGGCCCAGCGCCGAGAACAGCGCGAGAACGAACCAGACACGGAATCGCATGTCAACCTCCCGGGTCAGCGGACCCGCGCCGCCCCCTGCACCGCTGCGGTTTGAGGGAGGGTCCCCAGGATGGCGTAGGCGAGAGTCTTGGAGGTGCTGCCGGGGACGAACAGGATGTCGTTTGCGCGCACCTCGATGTCGGGCTGCTTGCCCTGGATGACCGCGTTGTAGTCGAACTTGAACTCCTGGCGCACGCCATCCAGCCCAACGCGAATCAACAACCCCTGGCTCGTCTTCGCGGTCCTCAGCGGGCCCCCCGCCCAGGCGATCGCCTGGCTGACGTAGATCTTGCCGGTAGAGAGGCCCGGCATCTTGACCGCCGCCGGGTTCCTGACGTCGCCGATCACGTAGAACGCGTCCTTGGTCTCCTCCGAGATCACGACGACGTCACCGGCCCTGAGCAGGATGTTCGGCTCGATCACGCCGCCCTTCCTGGCGTTCTCGATGTCGAACCTCACCACCTCGGTGCCGGGGTAGGCCGTGTCCGGACGATCGACCAACTGGCGGGCCGCCGGTGTCGTCGCGATGTCCCTGGGCGACGGCATCCGGACGTTTCCGGTTCGCTCTGGTCAACGGGCGCGGCCACCGGTGCGACGCGCGTCGCGGCCAGTTGGGCCAGTCCGGGCCCAGCTCGGCGACCTTGCGATGGACGTACCCGTACTTGCCGGCGTTCGGGTCGATCCCACCGGCCATGAAGATCGCGTCCATGACCCGCAGATCCTGGGACATCTGGTAGAGCCCGGGCCGGTCCACGCACCCGAACACGTAGATCTGCTTCGACTCGTACGCCGTGATGTAGACCAGGACCTCAGGCCGTTCAACGAGCTTCAGGTCGCGGAGCCTGCCCGCAATCGCCTCCTCGAGTTGGAGCGCCGTCGACTCCGCGGCCCGTATCTCGCCGACCAGCGGGACGTTGATCATGCCCGACCCGCTCACCTTTGCGACCTGGTTCATGGCCGACGCGCCGAACACCTGGATCTCCAGCTCGTCTCCGGGGCCGAGCTTGTAGTCGGCCGACAGGCCAGGCCAGCGAGCGAACGTCAATTCGAGACGGTCCGTCCGCAATAGCGTACCATCAGTCGACATGTTCTTCGGATACGCCATGTAGTCAGAGGCGACCACTTGCGCCTCCACCACGCCAGGCCATGCCAGGCCGGCGGCGACAATGACGGCAAGTGCCACCGCGGCAGCAAACGAGCCCCGTGGCACGAACGCCGAGATCGCCGAATCCGCCGGCGCGCCTCTTCGTCCGCTCGAACGGTCGCGAGGACCACAGTCATCTCATGACTCCGCGTTACCTGCCCCCGTCCGCGGCAGAGGCATCAGCACCCTCATCCAACTGGTCACGTGCCGACCAGGCAGTAAGCCAGGGCCTGGACTGCCTGCAGCTTGCGTGCGGCGCTTACATCGCCCGCCACCGCGCACTCGTAAGTTCTCCTCACGACGTTCAAATCAATCCACTCCTCGAGACATCCCTCGCCTCGAAGATTGGCCACAACGCCGCCTCCCCGGAGCGCCGTACCGATTCCGCGTCACGTGACAGCGGCACGGCGCGGACATCGCGAAAGGGCCCGATACGAAGCAGCGCGGTAGGGCGCTTGCGATGCGCCGCTTCAACAGGTATCGCCCGGTCAAGATGAATGGATCCGGCCCGTAGCTTCCGGGGATTGTCGCCAACAAACCGTAGTGGCGACGAAGCATCTCCGCGTGCAGTAGTCGATTGCTCAATGCCATTCGCGGCAGCGAGTGACAGAATTGTGCGTAGGCTCGATTCAGATAGGGCGTCGCGACGCCCTGCCAATAGTCGTCCAACAGAGTCTGGAAATACGTGAAGTGCCTCTGCCTGCCCCAAAGGGTCAGAAACCTGAGACGCTCGAACCACGGGCCTCCGGCCCGATTGCGTTCGGTGTCAATCGCCGCCGCCATCTCCTCGAATGGCTCATCCATACTCACGTGGAACAGCGATCGCGCTTCGTTGACGGGCCAAAGTAGCCAGTCGTCGGTAACCATCTGGTAGGCTCGTTGCGACGGGGACCGAGACGGGAATTGGAATTCCAACTCGTAGCCGGCGAGGACCTCGCCGAGGAAACCGGAGATTACTGCGCCCTGCGCCTCACGGGTCACAACGTCAAGAAAGGCCATCTGGTACATTCCGTGGAAGTGCATGGCACTCCCGAACAGATCCGACCATACCGCACCATATTTCGCTAGGTAGTCGTTCCCGATGTCGACCCATTTCCACGGAACACCGAGTGCATGGGCGATCCGTCTCGCATAGACCGTATCCTCGGACTTGCGGTGCCCCCATGTGAACGCTCTCATTTCGACGCCGAGCTTCGCCCCAACTGCGGCGATCAGACGCGAATCGAGCCCGCTGGACAAAGGCAATATCCAAGTCCGCTGCGCGTTCAAGGCGTCGGCAATTGCCTTGAACACGAGCGCATGCATCTCGTCGGCGAGGTCATCCCAGGATGCCTCCCAACGTTCGGACGACGGGACCTATCGTGGACTCCGGTCTCGTGAAGAAACCTTCCTCGGTCCACCGCGAAGCACTGTCCGGCGGCAGTACCTTCAGCCCCCTGTACAGCGTCCAATCAGCCAGCATGTGGCCGTGGATGAACAGCGAGAGCAGGGCAGGCAGAAAGATGTCATCCGGGGCGAATCCGGCGGTGGCGACTGGCACGGGCTGGAGCGTGCTCGCGACCCTGCCCCTTTCGACGCTGGCGTGGTAGACGGGAATGCTGCCCACCCAGTCGTTCCACATGGTCCACTGCCGCCCGTCCGGAGTTATCTTGACCAGGATCAGACGACCGTCTGCAGGCAGGTCGAACGCGTCAGAGATGCACGCTTCGAGTACGCTCTGTTCCATTGCGCGCCAAGAGTAGGCCCCGACAGGTGACCCGACGAGAGCAAGGACGGATTCGTCGCCCGCAGTGTGCAAAGAAGCCGTCAGGCAGCCGCGGCCCCAGACAGCCAGCTGGGTCTCGCCGATGTCCAGAATGAGCCGGCTCAAGTGGGGGAAGTGGCGAAGCGCGCGCTGCTCGGCCTCCCTTGCCGCCTGGATCCGGCCGGGCTCGATGCCCCGCGTGACGGTGAACCCGACGATGGAGCCCGGTGTCTCGGCGCCGGGGCGTAGAGTGCCTGGCTGGTCGATCGTGCGGCCTTCGCCGGCAACGAGCCGCGGGCTCCGCGCGTCAGGCTGGTCGGCCATCACTTGCACTCACCGTCCTCAGGTACGTTTCGAGGTCGTCCACCATCCGCGCCAGCGAGAACGCATCCTGCGCCGTCTTGCGCCCGCGTTCCGCCAGGTGGCGGCAGAGGTCAGGGTCCTCCGCGAGGCGCCCGATGTGCTCGGCAAGCCTGCCGGCGTCGCCCGCTGGAAAGAGAAGGCCGTTCTCCCCGTCCTCGATGATCTCCGTGGTTCCGCCGGTCGCCGAGCCGACGAACACCGCCCCGCTCGCAAGGCTCTCCTGCATGATCAGCGCGAGGGGCTCCTCCCAGATCGACGGCATGACCACCACGTGATGCCGGGCAAGGAAGGCCGGGAGCGCCGGGCGCGGGATCGGATCGGCGAAGGTGACGCGATCCGCAAGACCCGTTTCCGCCACCAGCGACTTCAGCGACGACTCGTAGTCAGGGTGCCCCGACCCGAGGATGGTGAGGCTCACCCGGGCGCGGGTGGCGGGGGCCAGCCGCTTCAGCGCCTCCACGGCCGTATGGACGCCCTTGTGCTCGACCAGCAGGCCCACGTAGAGCAGCGTGAGAGGCCCGCCGGCGACCGGCGTGTCGCGGCGGTTCCCCTCCTCGACGTACAGACTCGAGGTCGATGCCTTCGTAGACGATCGGGGCATCCTTCAACGGCACCCCGGCCGCGACGAGCTGGTCGCGCAGCGCCCGGCTGCAGCACGGGGCGTGCTCGAACCGGAGAGCCGGCTCGCGCCATTCCGAGCGCAGCACGACCCTCGCCGCGATCCGGCAGGCCCGCTTGAGCGGCTCCCGACTGGGCCGCCGCGCTGGCAGAGACCAGTACGCGCGGTGCCTGTTCGCCTCGATGGGCCACGGGTTGGCCAGGTAGTACACGACACGGGCCCCCAACAATCTCTCCGCCTCCGCTGCGACGCGCTTCGAAAGGTTCCAGAGGCCCCAGACGAAGGCCACGTCCGGCCGCACGGTCGATACCGTCTCGCGGACGTGCCTCACGTTCCGGCGGCTCGCGGCCGGGTATCCGAGCGCCTTCACCGGCCTGTAGAAGTCCAGCGGGCTTTCCAGGCTGAAGACCCGGTGGATGCGTCCCTCGACCGTCTCCCCGTCCACGCCCAGCGTGCTGGTCATCACGGTCACCTCGTGACCGCGGGCTTCCAGAGCCCGCACGACGTCGCAGCAGAGCAGCGCGTATCCGCTGACGTGGTGCGGCGGGTAGAAGTTCGAGATGACCAGCACTCTCACGCCGTGACCCTCGCATCGCGGCGCCGGCCACGCCACGCCCGCGCCGCGCCGAGAACACGCCGGCCCGCCATCGCTTTCGCCAGGGTTCCCCAAATGCGCCCGTCAGGCCACAGCGCGGGTCCGCAGAGAAGGGCCTTCGTCATGTAATGGCGGGCGAGGTCGAGACGCCCGCTCCCGTAGGCGACCATGCCCAGTGCCAGGTACGCGTTCCCGAAGGCTCGGGTCCTCCACGGTCGCAGCCGCGGCGAAGCGTTCCAATGGCGGAACGCCTCGGCGAGGCTGTGGAGGAGGAACGCCGCGTTGCTCTCGAGATTCGGCTGCCCCCCGGCGTTGCGGCGGCCGAGCTGCTGGTCCGCCCACGCGAGGTCGTAGTACATGTCCACGCTGGCGCACAGCGCCGGGTTGGCCTCCAGGGCGAGCCGGAGGTACTCGGCGCTCGATGACAGGTTGCCGCGGAAGTAGTGACCCTGCGCCGCGTACCGGCAAGCGGCGCCGAACGCCCGCTGGCGCGCGACCGGCCAGTCCTGCGGCGGGCCCTCGACCGACCCGAAGTGCTTCTCCACCACCATGCGCTGGTACCGGAGCATGTACTCCGGGTCCGCCGACATGTTGTGGCCGTGAATCCGGTAGTTGACCAGTGGCTCGGCTACGCCCCCGAACGGGTACTGCCGGGCGACCCTCAGCCACATGTCCCAGTCTTCCGACCCGCGGAGCCGCTCGTCGAAGAGGCCAACGCGGTCGAAGCACTCGCGGCGGGTCACGACGGCGCTGGGCACGAAGAACTCGCCGTCCAGCAGCCTGTCGTACATCTGGCCGTCGGGCACCGTCGAGACACACACCTGCGGCAGCGGCCGGCTTCCTTCGTCGACGCACTGAAAGCCGGAGTGCACGGCCCCAAGCCCCGGCCTGTCGCACCACGGCGCAAGGGCAGTCGACAGGAACCGGGGCAACCAGGAGTCGTCCGCGTCGAGCAGGGCAATGTAGGTGCCCTGCGCGGCGCGGATACCCGTGTTCCGCGCCGCGGAAAGACCCGCGTTCTCCTGCCGGATGCACCGGATGGCCGAGCCAAAGCGTGCGACGACGGCGAGGGAATCGTCGGTGGAGCCGTCGTCCACGACAATCACCTCGCGGGCCGCGTGGTCCTGGTTCAGGGCGCTCTCGATGGCCTCGGGAAGGTACCGGCCATAGTTGAACGCCGGGATGATGACGCTGACCAGCGCGCTCATCCGGTCGCTGTCCCCGCGCACAGCACCTGTTCAAGGCGGTTGACGTAGCCTTCCCACGAGTGCTTCTCGACGGCGTCCTGTCGCGCGGACCTGCCCAGCCGATCGCGCAGCTCCGGATCGTCCATGAGCCGGCGCAGCGCGTCGGCCATCGCCTGCGCATCGCCAGGCGGCACGAGCAGACCGTTGCGCCCGTCCTCGATCACGTCGAGAACCTGGCCGCAGGCCGAGGCCACGATGGCCTTGCCAGAAGCCATGTACTCGAAGAGCTTCAGCGGCGACAGCCACATCTCCTGCTTCAGCACGGGGTAGGGCACCACCGCGATGTCGGCCGCCGCGACCAGGGGCGGAACCTGTGCGTGCGGCATCGGGCCCGTGAACCGCACCCGGCCGCCGAGGCGGAGCCCCGCGGCCAGGAGCTCCATGTCCTGTCGCATGCCTCCGTCGCCGGCGAGCACCAGTCGCGCGGCCGGGTGCCTCACCAGCACGAGTCCGAAGGCGTGCAGCAGGGTCCTCACGTCGTGCCAGCTGCAGAAGCTGCCGACGAACAGCGCGATCGGCCCCCCGTCGCCGAGCGACGCCCTGGCGGCTGCGGCATCCTGCCGGCCCGGCCGGAACGTCCCGACGTCCACGCCGTTCGGAACGACCACGATCTTGCCTGGCGCGACTCGCCACTTCGCCACGAGGTGCTTCTTCAGCGGCTCCGAGACGCAGACAACCGCGTCGGCGATCGCGAGATTCCGGCTGAAGATCGTCCGGGCCCGCCACCTGGAGAGCCCGGTGACCGGCTGGCCCTCGTGCTCGAGCTCTTCGATCTCGTCGCCCTCGACGCACAGCACGAAGCGGACCCCGAGCCGCCTGCACGCCAGGGCGACACCATCCCGATACATCCCGGTTCGCTCCCACACGACGTCCTGGGAGGGCAGGCACCGCAGGCTCGCATCGTACAGGCGCCAGTTCGTGAAGACGTTCAGGTAGGGCACGCCGACGCGGCGCTGGACCTGCCACGCCAGCCTGGCGGCGCACTTGAACGCGCGGCTGCCGGACCAGGTGTATCGCGCGTCGGCCGGCTGCGCCAGGTCGTCCGCGCACACGTACTCGCCGAGATCCCGCTGCGCGATGTAGGTGAGCCGATGACCCCGGGCGCGGAGGCTGCTGGCCACGTGGGCCTGCAGCAGGTAGGCCGAATCCGCGGGTTCGCCGCGTGCCGCCTGCTGGAGCCGCTCGAGCTCCGGGACGCCGAAGGCGATGCGCATGGGCACGGTCACACCGGCGTTCCCTGCAGAGCCGTGTCGGGGACGTTCCCGCCACCGAGCGCCTGACGGTAGATGCCCAGCATCCGCCGGCTCACGGCCGCCGGCTGGAACCCCAGCTCCTCGTAGGCCCTGCGCGCCTCGCGCCCGAGTGCCGCGCGAAGGGCCGGGTCCTCGATCAGCCTGACGATCCCGCGGGCCAGGGCCTCCGGATCGGCCGGCTGGCAGAGGAGCCCGTTGACGCCGTCCTTGATCAGCTCCGGGATGCCGCCGACCGCGGTCGTCACGATCGGGCGGCCGTAGGCCATCGCTTCGATCACGACCAGCGGTTGGCCCTCGAGAATCGACGACAGCACGAAGATGTCAGTGCCGGACAGCACCGTCCCCAGCTCGCCGCGGCTCGTGAACGACCCGACGAAGATCTCGTCGCCGTTCAGACCGAGCCGCGCCGCCTTCTCCATGAGCTCGCCCCGGAGATCGCCGTCGCCGTAGACGCGGAACCTCGTCGTCGGGTGTGCGCCCCGCACGAGGACGATGGCGTCCAGCAGGTGGGTGAGGCCTTTCGTCACATAGAGGCGCGCCACGGTGCTGATCACGAGGCCGTCGGCTGACGGGTTGATCTCCGGGAGAGCCGCGACGCCCTGTTGAACCGGGTCGGGGACCAGCCGCCCGCCCACCACCACGGGCCGTGTCACCTTGCAGACCGAGCGCAGCGCCTCGGCGCTTTCGCCGGAAACGGCGATGACGACGTCGGCCTTGTTCACGCTTCGCTCGAAACCGTGCCACCAGCCGAACTGGGCGTGTGGTGTCTGGTGCTCTTCGTAGACCACGGGAACGCGTCGCGAGTGAGCCCAGTCCACGGCAAACAGCAGGTTCGTCGTGTAGCCGTGCACGTGCAGCAGGTCGAAGCGCCATCGAAGGCGCCACAGGCTCAGAAGGATGGGGCCCAGAATCGGGCGCCACTCGCGCCCGATCAGCCGCTGCATCAGCTGGTTCCGGAGCCAGTGGCGCGCGCCCTCGAGCGACCGGCGGACGCTCCTTCCCCTGACGGCCGAGTCGACGCTGCTCACCACGGCGAGCAGCGGCGTGGCGAGGCGGACCAGGACGCGCGCCAGCTTCTCCTTGGTCGGCCAATCCGACGCCGGCCTCGAGATGAAACCTGGCCACTGGACGACGCGTATCCCGTCCTCGCGCAGCCTCCGCAGGTACTGGTTGTCCGGGGGCACCCAGCCGGCGGACAGGATGCTGACCTGGTGGCCCTCTTCCTGCAGCCCTCGCGCCAGCGCGACCGCGTACTCCTCCAGGCCGCCGAAGGCCTGCATGTCGTATACGACCATGCAGATTCTCATGGCCGCATCCCGACGACGTGGCCGATCGAGCGGGCCAGCATCGAAACCACGCCCCGGTTCCTCAGGTGTGAAGGGTCGCTGGCCAGCGCCCGGAAGACATGCCCCGGGACGTCTCGGTACCGGCCACCCCGGTAGCTCTCGAATGCGCAGTTCACCAGGTAGAGGGCCTTCAGCCTCGTTCCGGGACGCGCGCTCCCGAGTCGATCGAGCCCCGGAACCAGCTCGTCGAGCACGCCCTCGACGACCTCCGCCCCGCACTCGACCCGCTGATCCAGGAGGTGGTGGGTCACGGGTCCCAGAACCGAATCGTCGATCTCGGCGCCGAGGGCCGACGCGCGCTGGAGGTGCCGCCTGCCGTCGTCCGGACGCCCCCACATGACCGCGCGGATGCCTCTCCACAGGCAGCCGCGGGCCACGGCCCACCGCTGCCTCGCGGCGAGCGCGGCAGCCTCGGGCGGCAACTGGTCGAGCACCCGCGACAACACCTCGGCGTGGTCCAGGCTGTCGTCGGCGATGCACTCCTGGACCAGGTAGTCCAGGAGCTCGCACGGCTCGCCCTGCAAGACGGACGGGTCCAGGCGAACCAGATCACGGACGAACTGCCTTCCCAGCTCCGCCTCGCCCTGGATCAGCGCCAGCGACATGACCGCCATCAGGTGGGTCTTCACCGCGACGCCCCTCAGGGCGGCAACCTCCGCCGGGCACCGCGGGTCCGTCGTCACGGCGTCCAGGACGCGGGTCACGTCCTCGAGCCGGCCGCGCAGGTCCTTTCGTGGTCGCCCCGAGTGATAGCGCCTGTAGTTCAGCGCACGGTCGACGCCCGCGAACCCGCAGCCGGCCAGCGCGAACCGGCACGGCAGGTCGGTGTCCTCGGCGCTTCCCACCGCGGGGTCGAACAGGCCTGCGGCTGCGAACCACTCCCGCCGAATCACCATGTCGCTGGGGCCGAACGGAAAGGCCAGCATCAGCTCGCGAAGGCCGACCGAGACCGGCGGCCGCCACAACTCCCGCACGGTGGCGGCGGAGTGGTTCATCTCGAAGCGCGAATTGTACGAGACGCCGATCCCCGGGTGCGCGCCGAGGAACGCCGCGTGGAGCTTCAGCTTGTCGCGGTGGAACATGTCGTCCGCATCGAGCAGGGCGACGATGTCACCCGTGGAGGCTGCGATGCCGGAGTTCCTCGAGGCGGAGAGACCCCGGTTCTTCCCGTGGGTGACGACCTTGATCCGCGGGTCGCTGAACCCGGCCACGACGCGGGCGGTGTCGTCGGGTGACGCGTCGTCCACCACGACGAGCTCGAAGTCCGGATACGTCTGCTCGAGGACGCTCCTGATCGCGTCGCCGACGAACTCGGCCTGGCTATAGCACGGGACGACGACACTGAACAGGGAGTCCTTCATTCACCCCACCCGGCAGCGTCGCCAGCCGTGGAGTCGAGCGCTCCGTCTCCGCGTGCGGGCGGCGTCTCCGCGCCGGCCGTCGTGTGGGACCAGCTCCGCTCCGGCTCGAACACGGCGGAGTGCAGGTCCTCCCCTGCGCGCCGGTTCCTGATCTCGAACCAGCCCGACGAGGCCCGGGCCATCCCCGCCGCGTCAGCCGCATCCATCAGCCAGGCGATCGCGTAGTACGTCCCGCCCGAGAGCCGCGACGGGTTCAGCCTCACGGAGATGGCGCCGGCGCCGCGGACCAGCTCGAAGGGCACGCCGTCGGCACCGGTCCTCAGCAGGCAGCACGACAGCCCGTCCGACCTGTAGATCCGCACGAGGGCGTTGGCCCGCCCCACGTCCCGGTCCGACCAGTAGTGCAGCCGCACCTCCAGCGGCTGGTCGCCAAAGGCGACCTGCGCCGGGTTCCCCGCCGCATCCAGGACCTCGAGCCTCGTGATCTCCACGCCCCCTTCAGCGCCGCCAGACGCCTCCGGCGCCGGCAGCCGCGCCGCCCGCTGCCGCTCCAGGACCCGGTTGTACGATTCGATGATCTCCGCGGTCGTCCCGAACTGCTGCATGCGCCCGTGGTCGAGATACAGCGCCGTCTCGCACACGGCCTTGACGAGGCCGAGGTCGTGGGACACGAAGATCAGGCTGGTCCCGTCCTTGAGCAGCCCCTTGATTCTGCCGAGGCACTTGTGCCGGAAGGCCGCGTCTCCCACCGCGAGAACCTCGTCCACCAGGAGAATGTCCGGCTCGATGCAGGAGGCGACGGCAAACCCCAGGCGTACCGTCATCCCGGACGAGTACCCGCTTGATCGGGGTGTCGATGAACCGCTCGAGCTCGGAGAACGCGACGATGTCGTCGAAGCGTTTCGCGATGTCCTTCCGGCTCAGGCCGAGGATGGCCCCGTTCAAGTACACGTTCTCCCGGCCCGTCAGGTCCGGGTGGAAGCCCGCGCCGAGCTCGATCAACGCGGCGAGCTGGCCGCGAACCTCTATCGTCCCGGATGTCGGCGTCGTGATCCCGGCCAGGAGCTTCAGGATGGTCGACTTGCCCGCGCCGTTGGGGCCTACGAGGGCCAGGGACTGCCGCTCGAGCAACTCGAAGCTCACCTCGTCCAGCGCCCAGAGGCACCGGTCGGCCTGCGAGCGAGCCGGCGCGGACCGCCACGCCCGCTTCACACCGCTCGCCACCATGGCAGGCAGGCTGATTCGCGTCAGCCCCAGCCGGTATCGTTTCGAAACGCCGGAGAAGCGTATGACTGGCATCAGGCAACGGGCGGAAAGGCCTTGACGGCGGCGATGACGTGGCGCTGCTCCTCCTCGCTCATGCCGGTGTAGAACGGCAGGCGCAGGAGGCGATCGGCGATGCTCTCGGTGACGGGGCAGTCTCCCGGGTGGCCCCCGAGCCGCCGCCCCATCGGGGACAGGTTGAGCGGCTGATAGTGGAACGTACTGGCGACACCGCGCTCCCTGAGGTGCGCGGTGAGGCCGCGCTGCGCCGCCTCGTCGGGAAGCACGAGGTAGAAGAGGTGGAACGACTGAGCGCAGTACGGCGGCACGAACGGCAGTCGGACGTCGAGCTGCCGCGCCCACGGCTCCAGGCTCTCGTGGTATCGGTGCCAGATCGTCCGCCGCCTCTCCTGGATCGAGTCGGCCGCCTCCAGTTGCGCGAGCAGAAACGCGGCCAGGATCTCGCCCGGGACGTGGCTCGATCCCAGGTCCACCCAGGTGTACCTGTCGACCTCGCCGCGCAGGAACCGGCTGCGGTTGGTCCCCTTCTCCCTGACGATCTCCGCGCGCTGGACGTGGCGGGGATCGTTCACGAGCAGGGCCCCGCCCTCGCCGCACGTCACGTTCTTGGTCCCGTGGAAGCTCTGGGTCGCAAACGTCCCGAACGTGCCGAGCGGCCGCCCCCGATACCGAGCGCCGAGGCCATGGGCGTTGTCTTCCACGATGGCGACATTCCGTCGCCGGGCGATCTCGCAGATGACGTCCATCTCGCAGCCGACGCCGGCATAGTGCACGGGGACGATGGCCTTCGTGCGCGACGTGACCAGGCCTTCCACCCTCGTCTCGTCCATGTTCAGGGTGTCCGGCCGGATGTCCACGAACACCGGCGTGGCGCCCCGCAACGCGAAGGCGTTGGCCGTGCTCACGAACGTGAATGACGGCACGACGACCTCGTCGCCGGGCTGGATGTCGAGAAGCAGCGCCGACATCTCGAGCGCGTCGGTACACGACGTCGTCAGAAGCGCCTTCGGGACCGCAAGCGTCCGTTCCAGCCAGGCCTGGCATCGCTTCGTGAACTCGCCGTCGCCCGACAGGGGCCCTCGTTCAACCGCCTGGCGGACGTACTCGAGCTCGGTGCCGACGAGGGTCGGCTTGTTGAACGGCACCGTCGGCGCCGCGCTGCCGGGGTCGGTCGCGATCGCAGCCCCTCCAGCCGATTCGTTTCGGTTCACCGTTGGCCTCCGGACGAATTCCATTCCCGGCTCAGACCACGTCCGCGAAGAGGAACTCGGATCGTTTGAAGACGGTCCACCCGGCTACGAGAGCCACCAGCGACACCGCGACGGCGATCATGAACTCGGGCCCGGGAAGCTCGCCCCGGAGCAGGATGGCCCGATACGCCGCGATGATGCCGACCATCGGGTTGAGCGCGAAGTACCCGCGATACGCGGCCGGGACCGCCTCGATCGGGTAGATCACGGGTGACGCATAGAACCAGATCTGGAGCGCGAGAAGCAGCATGCTCCGCACGTCCCGGACGAACACGTTCAACGCGGCACAAGCCAGGCCGATCCCGATGACGAGCGCGACCTGCACCAGCAGCACGATTGGCAGGGCCGCCAGCGCTGGTGTCAGGGCCGGCACGCGGTAGTAGAGCGCCAGGCCGACGAACAAGGCGGCCGCAACGGCGAGGTCCAGCAGCCGCGCGAGCATGGCCGCGACGGGGAGCACTTCGCGCGGGAAGTAGATCTTGCTCACCATGTTCATGTTGGCGACGAGCGAATCAGCCATGTCCGACAGCGAGGTGGCCAGGAACGTCCACGCCACGGTTGCGACGTACACGAAGACGACGTACGGGATCCCGCCCGTCTCCACGGGAACGACCAGGGTGAAGACCACCGCGAAGACGAGAGCCTGCGTGGCAGGCTGGATCACGGCCCAGAGCCACCCCAGCAGCGACTGCTGGTAGCGCGCCCGCAGCGTCCGGGCAGTCCACTCGACGAGCAGACCCCTGGACTGGAACAGGTTCCGCGCCTGCGTGATCTGCGTCGTTCTGCCCATGTCGGAGACCGGCGCCACTCCCCGTCAGTACGCCCCGCGTCCTCTGAGCACGGCCGGAATCGTCTGGACGAACAGGATCTGCAGGTCCAGCCAGACGCTGTAGTGGCGAACGTAGTACATGTCGATCCGCACCCGCTCCTCGTAGGTCAGATCCGAGCGCCCGGACACCTGCCACAGCCCCGTGATGCCCGGCTTGACGCTGAGCAGGTTCATGCGCTGCCGGCCGTACTTCTCGGCCTCGTCCGGCGCGATCATCCTCGGGCCCACGAGGCTCATCTCGCCGCGGACGACGTTGAGGAGCTGCGGCACCTCGTCGATGCTGTACTTCCTCAGCCAGCGCCCGGCCCGTGTCACGCGCGGGTCGTCCCTGAGCTTGTGGTTGTTGCGCAGAGCCTCGACCGCGTCGGACTGGCTCTCGATCAGCGCGTCGCCGTTGGTGTACATCGTCCGGAACTTGAAGGCGTCGAACTGACGGCCTGACGCGCCAAGGACCCGGCGTCGATGGAGGGCCGGACCCGGGGAATCCAGCTTGATCCACGCAGCGACGAGGAGCATCACCGGCCACAGGAGTGACAGGCCGATCACCGCCAGCGACGAGTCGAGGAGGGTCTTGGTAATCACCTCCGCCCGGTCCAGGCGGTTCTTCTGCAGGCTCATCAGCGGTACCGTCCCGAGAGTCTGCACCGTGACGCGCGTCGTCAGGAGTTCGTAGAGGCCTGAGGACAGCCTCAGTCGGACGGGCAGCGAGTCCAGGTCCTCGCACAGCCGCAGGAGCTCGTCCCGGCCGATGCCGGTGATGGCGACGAGGACGTCCTCGATTCCATGCTCCTTGACGATCGGACCGACCTCCGCGATCGAGCCCAGCACCGGCACGCCCCCGACGAAGCGGGGGTCGCCGTTGCCCGCGTGGATGAAGCCGACGGTCCGGACGCCCGACGACTGCCGGTCGACGAGGAAAGCGGAGAGGTTCACGGCTTCCTGGTTCGTCCCGACGATGACGGCCGGCGTGAGGAGGTACCCGCGCCTGCGGAGCAGGTAGACGAGCCGCCGCGCCACGAACCGGTTGGCGGCCACCAGGAAGAACGAGGCCAGCCACACGGACACGAGCCACACGCGGGAGATCACGAAGTCCGGCACGAAGAAGGTGCCGACGATGACGAGCATCGTCGCGACCGTGCACGCGTTCAGCGTGCGCGAGGATTCCAGGCTGCCGCCGAGCTTCGACCGCGGCTCGTACAGATCGAACAGGGCGAAGACGACAAGCCACAGGGGGATGAGCAGGGCCGTCAGGACGTCGTAGGTGCCCTGGGGGGCCACGACCTCCGGCGCCACAGTGAACTGCCACTCGAAACGGACCGAGTAGGCGAGACGAAACGCGAGGCCAAGGGCGACCGCGTCGGTCGCCACGAGCCAGGCGACCAGGAGCGAACGGTGAACCGCGAGGGCCCTGCGGCTCAGTTGCCGGTCCGACCGGTCAACTGGCGGGCATTCGACGGCCGTCCCGGCCAGCGCGCCGCTCGTGGCTGCCGTCAACGCGAGACCGCCGCTCGATGTCGCGCGAAGGGCGGCCTTGAGGGGCGCGGGGCACGGCAGTTCGTGACGGCTGTCGAGGCTGTTCCGGTTTCTGACGTCGCTCATGATGAGAGGGGGGCGAGGCGCGATGCCGGGCGCCTTGGCCGGAGTGAATGCAGCCTGTCGAGCGCCCACGCGGCGGACAGTCCCGCGAACGGCATGAGGACGGCATCGACCGGCAGCCGGTACCTCACGAGCGTCCAGGTCAGCAGGTGGACCAGCGAGTAGAGTGACGCCACGCCCAGGATCAGGTACACGGCCGAGCGCCCCGTCGCTCCGCGGTCGCGCCACAGGTCCTCGTCAGACAAGGCCAGCCAGAGTCCCAGCACCATGAACGGGAGGCACAGCCCGAAGGACAGGACCCTCGCCCAGTTACTGAAGGCGCCTGAGTTGCGAGAGGGCCAGAACTTGACGTACTCGGGGATCCGGCTGGCGGTAACGCGCAGGAAGCGAACCGGGGCGCCGGCAACGAGTTGAAAGCCTCTTCGCATCAGCGCCCGGTCGAGCCGGGCCTCGTTCAGCCCCTCCAGCTCGCCGGGAATCAGCCGTCCGTATTCGGGACCCGGCAGGATGGGCACGAACCCGTTACCGTGCACGGGGTGGTTGCCCCAGTAGAACGCGAACCCGGCGTTCGTGTTCAGCGGGACGAATTCGTGAAAGACCGCCCAATTGCGGATCGTCCAGGGAGCCACACACAGGATGATGACCAGACTGGTGGCGGCAGAGCCGCGGGCCAGCCACGAGGCGCTCGGCCGGACTCCGCCGGCTCGCCGGACTTTCGGGGTCCATGCCCTCCACCACACCCAGGCCACGACGAGCGGCACGACCAGGACGACCACTTGCCGCAAGAGGACGGCGGCGGCGAGGGCGGCCCCGAGTTCGAGCCAACCGCCGAGACCGGCCCGGCCTCCCTCTGCAGGACCCGCGTCGGCCAGCCTGAGGGCGGCGTCGAGCGCCCACAGAATCGCGACGATGAACAGGCCTTCCGTCACCAGCGCAGCGGAGTAGTAGACGAAATACGCATAACAGGCGGCGATGGCCGCGGAGACCAGCCCGACCTTCCGACCGAACAGCCGGCTTCCAAGGCGGTAGGTGAACAGTGGCTGCAGAACGCCCACGATAACGGCCTGCACGAGCCTTGCGACCAGCGGGTTGGAGCCGCTGATCGCGTAGACCCCAGCAAGCAGGCTGGTGTAGAGGAAGCTCCAGTGGGCGGTCGGCTCGTTGGCCTGAGTGGCCGGCCACCACCCCTCGCCGAAGCTGAAGCCGTGGCCGTCGAGGACCCGAAGCGCCAGCGTGTGATAGGAGACCTGGTCGAAGACGCCCGGAAGGGGTGTGACGATGTTTCCGAGGTAGATGGCGGCTCCGACCCTCGCGGCCACCGCCAGACCGATGACGCCGCACAGCCACGGCAAGACGAGGCCGTCACGGACGGGCTCACGCTGCAACGTCACGGTAGATCTCCGTCAGCCGGGTGACAACCACACTCCAATCGTGACAGCGCTCCACGAAGGACCGTCCGGCCTGCCCGAGACGGTCACGAAGCGCCCGGTCCCCGAGCAGCGCCACGATCGCGGCGCTCAGCTCGGACGGGCTCGATGCGACCACGAGCTCGCACCCGGGCCGGGCCTCCAGGGCCGCCACCGCCTGCGGGGTGGCCACGACCGGAGTGGCGCAGGCAAGGGCCTCGAGAACCTTGTTCTGGATGCCAACGCCGTATTGAATCGGAGCGACTGCTATGGCCGCCTTCCTCAGGAACGGTCGGATATCCGGCACGGTGCCAGTCACCACGACACGGGCCGTCGGTCCGGTCTCGCCGAGCTTCACCACGTCGTCCGGCGGATCCTGCCCGACGATCCACACCCTCACGTCCGGGAGGCGCGCCCAGACGGACGGCATCACGTCCTTCACGAAGCGAACGGCAGCCGTCGCGTTCGCGTGATAGCTCATCTTCCCCGTCATCACCAGCGTCCGCGCCTCGCGCGGGTCGCCCGACGGGTGGAAGTACTCCAGGTCCACCCCGTTCGGCAGTACGTGAACGCGGTCGCCCGGCAGGTTCGCGTGGTGCCGTCGTGCCAGCTCCAGGAGATCGTCGCGGTCCGCATCGGAGGTCATGAGAACGCGATCGAATCGCGCGGCCACACGCGGCTCGTACCGCGCGGTGCGGGGCAGCTCGAACCGGGCCGTCGCTCGCACCAGCGGTGCCTGGCTCTGGCGGGCCGCGCGGCTGAACAGGCTGGTGATGCAGTCCACGCTGTCCCAGACGACTGCGGCGCGCGGGATCCGTCCGTGCTCCATCGCGGCTAAAACGGCCAGCCCGTAGCGTGCGCCTCGTAAGTGTTCGACGTGCACGACGTCAACCGGCGATGGCTGCCTCGTCGCCTCGATGAGACGGCGCGCCAGGCGTGGCTTCCAGCTGTAGCGGGACTGCATCGGGGCCAGCGTGGGAAGGGCGCTCAGGCAGTTCCAGAGGGAGCGCGGCGTGGAGAGGCGTTCCGCGACGATCCGAACGCCGCGGGCGGCCAACTCCTGGAGGGCGCTGTCTTCGTCGGGACGCCCGCAGCACGTCACGACCGTGACCTCGTGGCCCTCAGCCGCCAGCGCGCGAATGAGGTGGAACGGCCGCGTACGGACCCGCGTCGGCGCGTATGGAACCACGTAGACGATCTTCAGTGGTAGATCGCGTCCCACGCCCGATAGACCTTTCGCCAGTCGTAGTGCTCCACGACGGTTGCCCGCCCGTTTCTGCCAAGATATTGCGCACGCTCAGCGTCCTTGAGGACACTGACGACGCTCTCGGCGAACACCTCCTCGTCGTCGCCGATCAGGAGGTTCTCGCCATGCATCGCTTCGATCCCTTCCGCTCCCATCGACGTGGCCACGACGGGCAGCCCCCAGCACCACGCATCGAGGATCTTCACGCGCATGCCCGCGCCGGTCAGCAGTGGCACCACGAAGACAGCGGTCTCGGCGAGATACCGGTCGAGGTCCGATACGTATCCGGCCAGGTCGATCCCGGGCAGCGTGCGGAGCCGTCCGGCGGCGCCCTTGCCGATGACCGTGAACACCGCGTTCGGGACCGCGCGCCGCACGGTCGGCCATGCGCGTTCGGCGAACCAATCGACGCCCTCGGCGTTCGGCGGCCAGTGGACACCTCCGAGGAACGTCACGCGGAACGGGGCCGGACGCTCGACTGGCAGCCGGACGGACGGATCCACCGCGATGGGGATGACGAGGTCCGCCGCCTTCCGGCCCGGACTCCCCGCGGGGAACGCCCGCCTGTCCTCGTCATTCACCCACACCACCTGGTCGAAGCGGTCGAGGATGGCCTGCTCGAACGCTGCGAGATTCCTCGCCTCGCGCCGCAGGACGATTCGCAGGGCGGCATGCGCCTGGTGATCCGCGAGGCGTTCGGGGACCCGGAAGACCGCGTTGTGCTGGTCAAGGACGCGATAGGGCACAGAGGCGCAACTGGCCGCGTACGGAGCCATCCACAGCTGGTCCGCGTGGACGGCGTCGAACTCTCCTTCTTCGACCAGCCGACTGAGACCCTGGTACATGGCCGGCACGCTGTCGCGCCGTATGAGAAACGGGGTCGTCGAGACGAGACTCCGCAGGCCGATTCGAAGGTCCTTCGCGCGCGAGCGCGGCATCGGGACGGTTTCGACGGCCCGGCAGAAACCCCGGAGCGCGCCGATGTCGGCGTCGCGATCGGTCGGGCGGACGAAACAGACGAGCGTGACGTCATGGCCGGCCTCGGCCAGATGGCGGAGCACGTAGTACGCCCGAATCTTGGGTCCGGCGTCGAGCGGCAACGGGAGCAGCTGCGAGAGGAAGAGGATGCGCACGGGTGACTACCGGAGCCTGAAGCACAGGCGAAGGACGTCGGCATTGGACCGCAGCTCGGTTCTAGCCCTCTCCCTCGCAGCGGGCAGCGCACCAGCCAGGACCCACGCCGCCGCCTTGCCCGCGGTGAGCGCGACCAGCAGGCCCCGCAGGCTCAGCTCGCGCAAGGTCCCGTAGTTCTTCCTGTAGAAGAGCATCTTGCCGCGGTAGACCATCTTCCTCCGCCGCCACCGGTCCATGCTGCGGCCGCCGAAGTGGATGATGGTCGCGTCGGGCAGGTGGTACACCTGCCACCCGGCGCGGATGAGCCGGTACTGCAGGTCGGCCTCGTCGCCGTAGATGAAGTACTCCTCGTCGAGCAGCCCGACCTGGTCGAGCGCCGCCCTCCTCAGGAGGAGGCAGGCCGAGCTCAGCCATCCCACGCAAGCGGCTTCCCGCGCCTCCTGCCGGTGTGACGGGTAGCCGAGCCACAGCCGCTCCCCCAGTCTCGTCGCAATCAGGAACTCCTGGCCGAGCGATGAAAAGCGGCTCCACGCCCCTTGAAACGACCCGTCCTCGTTCA
The DNA here is from genome assembly GCA_963813585.1 of uncultured Acidobacteriota bacterium. Taxonomy (GTDB): domain Bacteria; phylum Acidobacteriota; class Vicinamibacteria; order Vicinamibacterales; family Fen-181; genus JARKSS01. The sequence goes on along the minus strand of CAWEZL010000001.1, from coordinate 1,612,568 downwards.
ACAGGGTGACCCCCGCCGCTCCGGCATCCGGGGTCCCGGCCATGAAGTCGATCAGCCGGTCGAGGGACCGACCGTTGACCAGCGTGTCGTTGTTCAGCAGCAGGACGTAGGGCGCCAGCGTGGACTCGATACCCTGGTTGCAGGCCCGCGCAAGGCCGACGTTGCGGTCGTTCTGGATGATGCGGACACCGGGGAACTCGGCCCGCACCATCTCCTGGCTGCCGTCGGTCGAACCGTTGTCCACGACGACCACCTCGAACGCGTTGCGCAGCCCGGCGTCGAAGAGCGAACGCAGGCACGGCCGCAGGTAGGCCTTGTTGTTCCAGCACACCAGGACGATGGCGCAGGCGGGTGGTGGTCCGTGCATGGTGTCCCCCGTGGAGCGTGCGTGCCCTACGGTTGACGCAGCGTGGTGTCGAGTTCCCGGATCTCCTCGTAGGTGCCGAGGTCCGCGTACGAGCCGCCGTCGACCAGGAACCCGCGCACGCGCATCCCGGACCCGATGGCGTCGTTCAGGATCTGCGCGAAGTCGGCGATGCCGCGTCGGCGGACGCTCTCGTGCAGGTGCTCGGTGAACCGCGGCCTCCAGATGATGCAGCCCCACATGTTGGTCAGGCTCGTTTCCCGGCGCGGCTTGTCCACGATCTCGACGACGCGGTTCGCGCTGTCCATCCTGACCATTCCGAACTTCTCGGGGCGTGTGGTCGGAAAGAGCACCAGGATGACGTCGTCCTCGCCATCGGCTGCGGCCCACGCCCGGGCGAACACGCCCTGCGGTTCCATGATCGTGTCCGCCATGCCGAAGAACACCGTCTTGTTCCGCACGAGATGGTACGCGGCGTCCAGGGCGTGTGCCAGGCCCGGCGACGTCGACTGCCCGTCGGTCGCGGGCGCTTCCTGCACGACGTAGGAGATGTGGCAGCCGAAGCGCTGCCCGTCGCCGAAGTAGCCGATCAGCTGGTGCTTCGTCTCGTTGATGACGAAGACCACGTCCGAGACCCCGGATGCGACCAGGTCGTCCAAGACGAACTGCGAGACCGGCTTGTAGCGATTGTCGCGGATGATCGGGTAGAGCTCCTTGGGGTAGGGCAGCCCGAGCCGGACCCCTTTGCCGGCGGCAGGAATCAAACCAACCGCGTCGGGTATCACGAGGTCTCCTTGAACGCCAGCGCCCGCGCCGGGCTCGGATCAGCGGACATCCGCTTGATGGCCAGGAGGCCGCCCAGGAAGTACCAGAACAAGACGCTCGACCGGAACCCCCTGAGGCCGATGTTGTATGCGAACGGAATGACCCAGTCAGCGAGAACTGCGGCGACCAGGGAACCTGCGAGGCCGCCTATGACGCCGATCGCGTAGGCACGGGCGAAACCGCCCACCGCGCGAGAACGCAGCCGGAAGGCGAGCAGAAAGATCTCCGCGACGAACCAGAAGAAGGCCAGCAGGCCGACGAGGCCCGTTTGGGCCACCAGGTCCAGGTAGTTGTTGTGAGTGCTGAATTGAGCCCACCAGCCGAAGAACGGAAACAGGAGGGTGTAGTGGTGGTAGTTCGCTGGCCCGAATCCCAGCCAGGGGTTGTGAGCGATGACCTGCAGGATGACTCTCACAGCCTCCTGCCGTGTCATCCAGCTGTAGCTCTCGCTTTGCAGCAGTGCCGCGAGAACGTGGTTGCCGAACAGCATTGCCGGCGCCACGGTCAGCAGCACACCTCCGATGGCGGTCCTCGGGTAATTGCACGAGCACGATGACGACGAGAGCGACGAGCGGAGGGAGCCACCCCGAAGCCCACGAGAAGGCGAACACGAGGCTGCGCACGAGCGCCAGTGCGCCGGCCGCGAGGATCGCCACACGCGCTGGCGCCGGCAGATCCCGATTGTAGAGTCCCTGACTCGCCGCGATTGCCACCAACCACACGAAGAACATGCTCCCGATGGACTGGCTGCTCGTGATTTCCACGCGACCAACCTTCACGTCCGGCCAGCCGGTCATCAGGATCACAATCAGAACCGTGCCGGTCGCCATGAACACCCAGGTGAGGCGACGCAGTTGCGCCAGGCATCCGACCTGGTGGCCAATCAAGAGGAACACGCGCACCGGACAGGAGAAACAGGCCTAATCCCCCGACCTGGGCGCGCATCGGCGCAGGGGGAGTGGGAAACCAGGGATATTGACCGACGACAAACGACAGGACGGACACCGCCATGAAGGCGACGACGGCCGTCACCACCCTCGATCGGTCCAGCGCGATCCGGCCTCGCACGAGCTGTTGCAGGAGCCATGCACCGCACAAGGCACCGGCCATCAACAACGGAGCGCTCACGCCACCTGCCGTGTCACCCAGGTGGAATGGCACGAGCACCGCCGTGACGAGCAGCAACCCCAAGCCGATGGAGGTTCGAGCTCGCGTCCTGAGACTGAGCGCGAGTGTCGCAGCCGCCAGCGCCAGAGCGATGACCAGGAGCGGGAAGTACAGCTCCAAGAACGGCGTTGCGATGTCCTTCATCGTCCTGTGAGGATTCGATCGGACCGCGCTCAGGCCTGGTGAGAGTAGCGTGGGGTGCTGCGGACCGGGCGCCGGGCCCACCTGTCGAAGGAACACGGCGGGCACGCCCCCTACCACCGTGTGCGGTCGCACGTTGCGCGTGACGAGTGACGCAGCGGCCACGACGGCTCCCCTGCCGATCGTCGTGCCGTCGGTGATCACCGCCCCGGACCCAATCCAGACGTCGTCCTCGATCGTGATGCCCCTGGCGGTGATGCCCTGTTCGATGAAAGGGCGGGTGGGGTCGTCGAACACGTGGTTCACGGCCATGATCTGGACCATGGGAGACAGGTAGACCCGGTTGCCAATCCGCACGCCGCCCTGCCCGCGAATCACCGCGTACTCGCCGACCAGGGACTCTTCCCCGATCCAGATGCCCGAATGCGGTATTCCGCGAAAGTTGTACACGTGCAGAACCGCGCCATGCATGATCATCGCGCCCCTGCCGATCCGGATACCGTTCGGGCACGCATGCAGGTAGACGCCCTGGTCGAGGTACGCGGCGTGATCGAGCGTGATGTTGTTTGCGTATCGCAATCGCACGCCGCGCTCGATGGCCGCCAGGCCATTCATCTTGAGTATCACGCGATACGCCGCTGCACGCGCCGCCATGCCCAGCGGGGTGGGCATCCAGCCGAACGTCCCGGTGACCACCTGCTCGAGCACGTAACGAAGGGGGGTAACCGCCTGCCTTCGAACGTACAGGGCCAGCGACGAGCGCGCCGAGGGCTCGCTCCCCCGGCCCGCGCCGGCATCCTGCTGACTCGAGACGGTCCGGGCGGACGACCGGGTCATCGTTCGTAGTAGTGGTGGTAATACCGATAGTACGGAGACCCGGCTCCGTGCAGGTCGACGCCGTTGAGGACCGCCCCGATCACGTTGGCCCCCGTGGCCTCGATCAGCGAGAAGGCTCGCCGCACCATCGGCTTCGGCACCTGCCCGGCGCGCACCACGAGAATGACTCCTTCCGACATCCTGGCGAGCACGCGGGCATCGGCCATGGGGAGCACCGGCGGCGTGTCGAGGATGACGAACTTGAACGAGTGGACCATGTCGCGCAGGAAGTTGCTCATCTTCTCGGACCCGAGGAGCGCCGGGGGGTTCGGCGCCACCGGGCCGGCTGCGACGACGAAGAGGTTGCTGTTGTCGGTTGGGTGAATCGTCGGCAGGGGCCCGACGTGCCCGGCCAGGAACAGGCTCAGGCCCCCATCCTTCGTCACATCGAACCGAGTGCGGAAGCCCGGCCGGCGCAGGTCACACTCGACGAGCAGGGTCCCCGCGCCGCTCTCAGCGAGCGCGTAGCCGATCTCGCTCACAACCGTGGTCTTGCCCTCGCCCGGCGCGGCGGAGGTCACCATGATGACCCGCGGGGGCCGGCCGGATCGCGACAGGAGGATCGAAGCACAAATGCCGCGGACGCCCTCCTGCGCCAGGCGGTCGTCCGCCAGGGGCCGTTGGGAAGCGGAGGGATGTTTGTCGTCCTCGCGTGGAGTCAACGCCGGACCAACGACGAGCGGTTCGATCAGTCCCGGCGACGCCTTCCTGCCGTTCGAGTCGGCCGGCGCAGGCGCGCCACCCGCCGGCCAGCCCGTTGCCCTTGCCACGACCCCCCTGACCATCCCCTCCAGCCGGGACCACTGAAGCGGCACGAGGCTGGTGCCACGGCCCCTCGAGCCCGCCGGCTGGACCAGGGGCAGCGTGCCGAGAACGGGGAGAACGGTCAACTGCTCGACTTCCTCGACGGTCGCAATCGAGGTGTCCCAGAAGTCGCGGGCAAACGCGATGCACATGCCCAGCGCCAGGCCGAGCACCGAAGCCAGCGAGAGGTTCCACAACACCCTCGGGCTGTCGATCTCGTTCGACGGACGCGCCGGTTCGACGACTTTGAACCCTCCGAAATCCATCCCGGTGGTTACGCTCGTCTGCTTCAGGCGCTCGAGGAGCCCTTCGTACATCTTCTGGCTCGTCTCCACCTCGCGCCGGATGATGTTGTATTGGATGCGTCGCACTCTCGAGCCTGTTGGCGAGCCCCTGCTGCTCGGCCATCGACGAGCGAATCATCTTTCGCTTGCTGTCGGCGGCGCCCAGATCCAGCTGCGCCTGCTCCACGGCCTGCGCCAGAGCCGCCGCCTTCTCCCGGTCGCACTGCTCGCGAACGACGTCGATCTCGCTGCGCTTCTGCCTGACAGCGGGCCAGTTCTCGCCGAAGTTAGCCCTGAGAGCGGTCACCTCGTGTTCGAGCGAGGCGAGTTTCGACACGAGGCCGCTGATGACGGGCGTCATCAGCCTCTCCGGGAACTCCGTCACGGAGGCCTCTCTTGAGCGAGTCGAGCCGGGACTGCGCGACGAACACCTCCGCCTCGGCGTCCGCCAGCTGCGTGGACAGTTGGTCCAGCTTCTGGTGCACGAGATTCCGTCCAGCGTCAGCGGTCGTGATGCTGTTCCGCTGGGCATAGGCCACGAGGTCCTTCTCCGAAACGCGCAGTCGTTGTTCGAGGGCCTCGAGCTCGCGCTCCAGGAGTTCGCGAGCCCTCTTGCGGGTTTCCTGGCGAGTCTCGAACTGCAGCTTGATGTACTCCTCAGCGAACGCGTTGGCGACCGCGGCGGCCGTCTCGGGTTCGCCGGCCACGTACATCAGCCGGAACATCTGCGTCGTCTCGAGGCGTTGGATCGAGAGCCGCTTCCACAACCTCGGTACCTCAGCCTGGAGCTTGGGCGCATCCGACCGTTGTCGCAGGTTCTCCCCGATACGCAGGACGAGCGTGGGGCCGCGGAGAATCTGCTCCTGGCTCTTCATGAAGATGTCGTAATTCTGGACGATGCTCGGCAGGTCGATCTCCCGGTACGGCAGAACCTGCACCGGTTCCGGGTCGATCTGCACCAGGGCCGCCGAACGGTACAGGCGCTCGGTGAGGGCGGTCGCGATCGCGACCGGGATGACGACGAGCACGGCGACGAGCAGGATCTGGCGCCGCCGCTGGAACAGCACCGTGAGCAGGTGGCGCAACTCGAGTGATTCCTCGTCGGCTGGCGGTTCGACCGGCCGCATGGGCCTGAGCGACGCCGGGGGATCCGCCTTGGCTGGCACCCTCGCGCGCCCGTAGCGGGCCGGCTGCAATGTGTCGTCGTTACGGCTCACGATCATCTCCGCCGAAGGGACAAGCCTCGGCCTTCGCTACTCCACCGGTGAAGCACCCGCCGACGGCCGGCGACTCCGGCCGCGCGCCCACCCGACATGCTGGAGGCCCACGTCGATGGCAGAGCCGAACGTCCGCCGGTCGGAGACCAGCATCTTCAGATAGGTCAGGATGGGGCCGGGCCGGAGCGCCCACTCGCGGAAGGCCCGCTTCTGCCAGTACTCGAGCCGCTCCGCGCTGAGGTCCGGATAGTCCAGGACGGTGGACTCGTCCATGTCCACCTGCTCCCAGCGAACGCCAGGACGGAACCAGCCGTTGCGCACGACCTCGTTGAAGAACGGGGTGCCGGGATAGGGCGCGGCGATGTGGAACAGGGCGATGTCGAGCGGCAGGCCCTTCGCGAAAGCGATCGTCTGCCTGATAGTCTGCTCGGTCTCGCCGGGGAGGCCGATGATGAAGTAGCCCCAGTTCTTGATGCCGGCCTCGCGGGCCCAGGCCAGCGACTGCCGGGCGCGATCGGGGTCGACCCCCTTGCGGGCGTGGCCGAGGATCTCGCTGCTGCCCGACTCCAGGCCCCAGGCGATGTAGAAACACCCCGCCTTCGCCATCAGCTGCAGCATCTCGCGATCGACGAAATCGACGCGGCTGTTGCACGTGAACGTGATCTTCAGGCCCGAGTCGATGATGGCCCGGCACACACCGACGACCTGCTCGCGGTTCACCGTGAAGAGGTCCGCGTACATGTGGACGTGTCGGACGCCGAGCCCGTGGAGAACCTGGATCTCCTCGAGCAGCCGCGCCGGCGAGCGCAGGCGCATCGTCGGACCGTAGCTCACGTGCTTGATGCAGAAGGTGCAGCCGGCGGGCACCCCCGGCTCGTGACGATGAAGCAGTACGGCCCCTTGATCGAGTGGCATCAGGTACTTCTGCAGCGGAAGCAGGTGGTAGAGCGGCACCGGCAGGTCGTCAAGGTCGGCGATCAGCGGGCGCGTCGGATTCACCACCACCTGGCCGTCCCGACGCCACACGAGGCCCTTCATGAACGACAGGTCGCGGCGGACCCGGCGCCGCGCCGGGCTCGACTGGCTTGTAGGCGGCTTCGTGCTTCCGGAAGAGCGTCTGGACATTCTCGGGACGCGCGAACTGGCGTCCCTCCAGGTGGTCGATGAGGTCCCTCAGGGTGAGATCCGGCTCGCCGCGCAAGCCGTAGTCGAGCGAAGGATAGGGCCCAAGCGTCTCGCGCGGCATCGGCGTGATGTGGGTGCCGAACGCGATCGTGACGGCCCCGACGCTCTTTGCGAGGAACGTCCCGTACAGGTCGTTCTGGAGCGTCGGCCCGGTCAGCTGCGTCACGTAGTACTTCGGGCGCTCGCGCCGGAGGATCCGTTCGAAGGCCGGCCAATCCATCCGCTCGGCGATGGCGTCGACGACGAGGACCGTGTACGTCGGGTCAAGGAGCGCCGCCATCTGCGCGAGCGAAACCTGGGGCCAGATCATGTTCTCGCGCGACCGGCGGCCCACCCGGTGCTGCGACCGGATCCAGATGCCGCCGTCGGGCGCGGGTGGATTGACCAGCATCACGTCCACCCGGCTCGCCTCGCCCCGCGCCTCCGCGTAGCGGCGCGCCACCGCGTCGGTGTCGGGGTGCGCGACCGGCAACACGATCGTCCGGGTCTTGGTGCCGACGTTGACGGGCTCGCGCGCTGCAGCCATCGATGTCCAGCCCTACGACTTACCGCCGTGATTGACCGTTCGCGCGCTGAGCTCGCGAAGCACCGACGCCATCAGCCACCAAAGGGCGAGTTGGACGCCGATCAACATCGCCATGGCGCTGCCGGTCAGGTACATCCACAGTCGCTCGATCGGCCAGCCGCGGCGGGCAAGCACCAGGCTGCCGACCGCGACGAGGAGCCCGGCCAGCCCTGACGCCAGCGCCGCCGGCAGGAACAGTTGCTCGATCGGGCGCTTGAACAGCGGCTTCCTGAAGAGCCCCTGGCGGATCGGCCGGTCGTAGAACAGCGAGACGATGTAGTTGAAGCTCGCACCGAGCGCGAACGTGCTGACCCCGGCCACGCCCGAAACCAGGGCCGCGAAGATGGCGAAGGTACCGAGCGGGCCCAGCGTGGTGATGCCCCGCGCGCGCATGACAACCAGGCCGGCGAGAACCGCGGCGGAAACGGCGATGCCGGCAAGGCCCAGAACCCCGAAGATGCGAACGGGGTTGTATGCCAGCGCCGTGGACACCATCGTGGTCAGGAACCTGATCCCGTCCCTGGTGACACTCAGCTTCGAGGGGCCGACCCGCTCCTTGTAGGGAATGGGAACCTCCGCGACCGCGATCCCCTCGTGAACGGCGCGTGTACTCATGACGGGGGTCAGGTTGAGGCCATCGGGCAGTGGCGAAAGGAGATCGAGCGCCGCGCGCCGGAAGACCCGCATGCCGCTCGCGCTGTCGGTGACCGGCGTCCGGCCGATCAGCGTCAACATCCCCGCGAAGAACGCGTTGCCGATCCTCCGGACCCTTGGCATCTCGCTCGTCGCGCCGGCCATCCGCGAGCCGATGACGAGATCCAGCTTCCCGGTGAGGATCGCCTCACAGAGGCGCGGGAACTGCTCCGGCGGATACGTGGCGTCCGCGTCGAGGAACCCGATCAGATCGTGGCGAGCGGCCGCGAAGCCGGTCTTGAGCGCCGCGCCGTACCCGCGATTGCGCTCGTGGCGGATCAGGCGCACGGCGGGATAGCGGGCGATGACCTCCGCCGTCCGGTCGCGCGACCCGTCGTCCACCGCGATCACCTCGAAATTCTCGATCCCGACGCGCTTCAGGGCGTCGCCCAGCACGAGGCAGCGCTCGAGCGTCTCGCCGACCGCACTCTCCTCGTTGTAAACGGGAATGCAGATCGACAGCCCCCCTTCCGAGGCCGCAGTCACCACGAGAACGGCGGTCAGCGGGTCGGGCAACGCGACGACGTGTTCGGTGGTGGTGGACAAGTCAGGCAGTCGCGCGCGGGCGCGTTCGGGCAGGCTTCGCCCCCGTCACTTACAGGACGAACCGACAGAAATGCCTCGGAAGTTCAACGGGAGGTGGCCCCCACCTCGGTACTCGCTCGGCCCCACGAAGGCGCGCGCCCCGGCGCGCGCCGTAGAGAGCGGTGGCGACTGGCGACCCGGCGTCCTGACCCGTCAAGAGCCGGAAGGTCCGTGAAAGGGGGCTTTTCGCGGACGGGAATGGCAACGCAATGCGTGCAAACTAATCGCCACGGAGTCTCTCGACGTCCACCTGGGAACGGGGCTGTGGGCAGGGATGCTGGAGGGCCCCCATGGACGGAACAGTTCCGTCACGATCGGCCCGGGGCGCGTCCAAGCGAACAAGCGCGCTTACCTCGTGCCTGGCAGCTGATCTGGCGTGTTTGCACTCCCGACCGGCCTCGTCCAGATGACGATGCCGTCCGCCTGACATCCCGCCGCCGGGCGCGGAAGCCGGTCGCGAGGAGGAGCAGCGACGGCCGTCGAAGGGCCGGAACCAGCCGAAAGAGGCCCGCAGGAGGCTGGAAGAAGTTCTTTTCGGGTCAGACAAAAGTCCAAGAGTCTCCTGCGTGGTCCGGACTCTGGGACGCGCGCGTTCTCCCGCCGGGCCCCCATTGGACCTATCATTCGCCACACGGACACGAGGGATCAGGACGACGATCTATGGACCGACGCACCTTCCTCAAGCAAGCCTCGGCCGCCGGCCTGGCCGTCGTCGGCACGCCCGCGGGGCTGTTCGCGGCACGACGCGCCGCAGACGCCCGGCCCGATCTGAGCGAGGCCTTCCTGCGCCCGCCCGCGGCGGCGAAGCCCCAGGTCTTCTGGTACTGGATGAACGGCAACGTCACCAGGGACGGCATCACGCGCGACCTCGAGGCAATGGCGCGGGTCGGAATCGGCGGTGTCGTCAACTTCGACGGGGGCACGCTGATCCCGAAGGGACCGGTGGTGTACCTCAGCCCGGAGTGGCTCGAGCTGAAGATCCACGCAATCCGCGAGGCCGAGCGCCTCGGGCTCGAGTTCGCGATGCACAACTGTCCCGGGTGGTCGTCGAGCGGCGGCCCCTGGATCACCCCCGAGCTGGGGATGCAGCAGCTGGTGTGGACCGAGACGACCGTTGCCGGAGGCACGCGGGTGAAGGCCGCGCTCCCCCGGCCGACCGAGCGCTTCGGCTACTACCACGACGTCGCGGCGATCGCCTTCCCGGCCGCGCCGGGCGGCGCGCCGCGCATCGCCGACTGGCAGAAGAAGGCAAACGTCGCGTTCGGCGTGGACGGCGTGGCGGCCTCGTCCGACGCGACACCCTCGGGCATCGCCCCCGGCGCGATCGTCGACCTCACGGCGCGCATGGACGCCGCCGGCGTGCTCGACTGGGACGCCCCTGCCGGCAAGTGGACGGTGATGCGCTTCGGCCACACCGCGATGGGCACCCAGAACCGCTCGGCCCCGGACACCGGCGTCGGCCTCGAGTGCGACAAGTACAGCAAGGCGGCGATCGAGTTTCACTTCGACCGCATGATGCAGCGCCTGCTACCGGTGCTCGCGCCGCTCGCCGCTCACGGCCAGGCCGGCCTCGTAATCGACAGCTACGAGGTGGGGATGCAGAACTGGACGGCAGACTTCCCCGCCGAGTTCCGGTCGCGCCGCGGCTACGACCTGCTGCCCTGGCTCCCCGCCATGGCCGGGCTCGGCGTCGGAAGCGCGGAACGGTCGGACCGCTTCCTCTGGGACCTCCGGCGCACGCAGGCCGATCTGCTCGCCGACAACTACTACGGCCACTTCGCCGAGCTGTGCCACCGGCACGGGATCGCGGCGTGGGCCGAGCCCTACGACCGCGGCCCGATGGAGGAACTGCAGGTCGGCGCGCGGGTCGACGTCAACGCCGGCGAGTTCTGGTTCGGTCTCTCGTCGATCTTCCAGAACAACAAGACGATGAGACGGACGCCGAAGCTGGCGGCCTCGATCGCGCACGCGAGCGGGAAGAGGATCGTCGCGGCCGAGAGCTTCACGGGCGAGCCCGAGTCGGGGCGCTGGCAGGAGCATCCCTTCGCGATGAAGCCGCTCGGCGACCGCATCTTCAGCGAGGGGGTGAACCGCATCGCCTTCCATCGCTACGCGCACCAGCCGCACCCGGACGCGGCGCCGGGGATGACGATGGGGCCGTGGGGGATGCACTTCGAGCGGACGAACACGTGGTGGGAGCAGGGGCGCGAATACCTGTCGTACCTGTCGCGGTGCCAGGCCCTGCTGCAGCACGGGGTGTTCGCTGCCGACCTGGCGTACGTCGCCGAGGAGGACGCCAACCGCTACACGAAGGTGACCCGGGACGAGCTCGACCCGCCGGCGCCCGAGGGGTACGACTACGACGTGGTGAACGCGGAGACGGTGGTGAACCGGATGTCGGCGGACCCGCGAGGGACATCGCGGGCCGTGCTGCCGGACGGAATGAGCTACCGGGTGCTCGTGCTGCAACACCGCGGCGGCATCGGCCTCGTGCTGCTGCGCAAGCTCCGCGAGCTGGTGCAGGGCGGGCTGGTGATCGTGGGCAGGCGGCCCGGGCGCTCGCCGGGACTCCAGGGCGGACGGGGCGACGACGAGGAGGTGCGCCGGATCGCGGCCGAGATGTGGGGTGACATCGACGGCGGCGCGGTGACGGAGCACCGGTTCGGCAAGGGGCGCGTGGTCTGGGGCCAGGCCCTGGCCGCCGTGCTCGCCTCGCTCGACCTCCCGCCCGACTTCGAGAGCTCGTCGCGGTCGGGCGACGCGCCGCTCGTCTTCATTCATCGGCGGTCGGCCGGGAACGACCCCGAAGCCGACGTCTACTTCGTCTCGAACCAGCGCCGCTCGCGCGAAGAGGTTGTCTGCACGTTCCGCGTGAGCGGCCGGCAGCCCGAGGCGTGGGACCCGGTGACAGGCGCACAGGCGCCGCTCGACGTCTGGCAGGCCGGTGGCGGCCGGACGCGCGTCCCGCTCGTGCTCGGACCATCGGGCTCGATGTTCGTCGTGTTCCGGTCGCCGGCGGCGCCCCGCGCGACGGCCATCGATCGGGGAGGCACAACGCTGATCGGGACGCGGCCGTTCCCGGCAGGGGCGCGCGCCCGTCACGAACGGGTGGCGAGCGCCTTCACGATCGCGTTGTGGGCGAAGCCCGAAAACAGCGTCATGCTCTCCGCGGCCGGGTTCATGGAGCACGTCCTGGACCCGTGGACCGACGGCTACGCCATCTACCCGCCTCCGGGCGAAACGCTGTACGGCGCCGGGCACGCCACGTGCGGCCTGGCAATCGGACGCAACGGCGTGGCGGTGTGGGAGCACGCCTCGCGGGTGCCGGTCTTCGGGTTCGCCGCGCCCGCCGCGCTTGCCGGCTGGACGCACGTCGCGCTCGTGTACCGTGACGGCGTGCCCTCGATCTACGTGAACGGCGCGCTGGCGGGCCGCGGCACGCGCAGCCCCTCGATCGTCCACCCGGGCGTCGGCGAGGCGTTCCTCCGCGAGGGGGCGTCGTACTACCAGGGCGATATGACCGAACCGCACCTGTTCGAGGAGGCGCTCGACGAGGCGCGGCTTCGGGAGCTTACGGCCGAACGGCCGCCATCGGCGCCCCGGATGCCGGCGGCGGAGCTGGCGATCGTCAACGGGCGCTCGCTCGTGCGGTTCTGGGAGGACGGCACGTTCCACGTGCAGCGGCCGCGGGGGACCGTTGCCGTGGTCGTGAAAGGCGCCGGCCGAATCGGCGGCGTCGAGGGGCCATGGGAAGTTCGCTTCCCTCCGGGCCTCGGCGCGCCGGGGCGCGTCACGCTGCCCGTCCTCGCGTCCCTGCACCGCCACGAGAACCCGGGCGTGCGGTTCTTTTCCGGGACAGCGACGTGGTCCGCCGACTTCTCAGTCGGACAGGCGTCCAGCCTGTCCGCACCCGGCGGGCGCATCTACCTGGACCTCGGGCAGGTCGAGGTGATCGCGCGCGTGCGGGTGAACGGGACCGATCTCGGCACGCTGTGGACGCGGCCGTTTCGCGTGGACGTCACCGACGCGCTGCGGACTGCCACCAACCACCTCGAGGTCGAGGTGACCAGCCTCTGGCCGAACCGGCTGATCGGCGACGAGCAATACCCGGATCCCGACACGTTCGCGACAGGCGGTCGGGGAGGGCCCTTCTCGGCGCTGAGCAACGGGGGAATCCAGCAGCTGCCCGATTGGTACGTGCGCGGCACGCCGAAGCCGGCGGACGGCCGGGTGACCTTCGCCACGTGGAAGCACTACACGAAGGACTCGCCGCTGCTCGAGTCGGGCCTGGTCGGACCGGTCACGATCTGGCGCGCTGTGACGCGTGTTACTTGATCGCGACCTCGAACGGCCCCACGGGCAGGCCGCTCCGGTCCGAGAGGTTGCACAGCGGGCTGGGGCCCCAGCAGAAGCGCACCCGCGTCGGCGTCGGCTGACCGGCCACCGGCGTGATGACCACCCTGTTCGGTTCGACCGCGGCGCGCGCGTAGTGGCACGATTCCTTTTCGTCCCCGCACAACTCGAAGCCGATGGCGTGGCTCGAGCTGTACGCGACCAGCTCCCCTTCCACATCGCCAAACGTCACGACCACGCCTTCGGGCTCACGCTGAGCGGACAGGGGCGCGGGACCCGAGGGGGCGATGGACTCGCCGTAGACGAGGCGGCGCGCGGCGCGCGCGAGCCGGCCGCCAACCTCGCGCTTCTCGATTGGGTGGATGTCGTCGCGCTCGCCCAGATCGATCGTCACCGCCAGGCCGGCGTGCGCGTCCGCGGCGACGGCACGGCGCTGGGCCTCGCGGACGTCGGACCAGTTCGATTCGACTGGAGCGGTGGGCACGGGGCCGAAACCGGGAAGCTGCACGATGAGGAACGGCAGATCGGCGCCGAACTGGCCGCGCCAGCTCGACATCAGGCCGGCGAGCAGCGCCTGGTACCCGGCAGGCGCGTCGGCGTTCGTTTCGCCCTGGTACCAGAGCGCCCCCTTCAGCCCGAAGGGCCCGAGCGGCGCGATCATCCCGTTGTAGAGGGTGGTCAGGCCGGCGATCGACTCCCACGGCGCGCGCGGCGGCCGCCCGACCTCGAGCGGAACCGCCTGGTAGCGCCACTCCCCCGCCAGCGGCACCTTCGTCCCGTCGTCGAACGAGAGCGACAGCGTCTCGTGCGGCCCCGTCATGCCGCCCGCGTCCCAGGTGCTGAGCACGTTCACGACGAGGACGTTCTCACCCGCGCGGAGCACGCCGGCGGGGAGCGAGTAGACGCGCTGGTCGCCCCAGCCGAAGGTGTTGCCGATGACGCGGCCGTTCACCCACGTTTCGTCCACCTCGTCGATGCCGCCCAGCGAGAGCGTGGCCGCCCGCGCGGCCTGCTGCGAGGTCAGGCTGAAGATGCGGCGATACCACACCATTCCGTCGTGGCTCGCCAGCTCGGGCACGCCCCACGTCTTCCAGTCGCGCATCGGCTCGGGCACCTCGGGCCAGGCGTCGGCACCGGCGAGGGCCGGCTGCCAGGGCTCGGACGTGCCGTGCGGCGTCGAGCGCCACCAGGCCTCCCACAGGCGGCCCAGCCGCTGGTTCGCCGCCTCCCGGTCGAGCGCGTAGAGCCGCAGCAACTCGAGGCGCTCGCCGAACCCGCCGGCCGCATCCAGGCCGCTCTCACCCATCCACGCCTCGATGGCGGCGCCACCCCAGGCCGCGTTGACGAGGCCCATCGGCACCTGTACCGACTGCTGCAACTCGCGCGCGAAGTAGTAGCACGCGGCCGAGAACCCCCGCACGCTCTGCGGCGAAGCGACCTGCCACGTCCCGGGCGTCGCCGGGCGGGCCGCTGCCGCGGGAAGAGCCAGGTGAGCCACCGTCAGCAGTCTCATGCGGTCGTTCGCCGACCGGCTGACGGCGATCTCGCCGCCGCGCGAGCGGAACACCGGGAACTCCATGTTGGACTGGCCCGAGCACAGCCACACGTCGCCGACGAGAACGTCTGAGACCACCTGGCTCGAGCCCGATTCGCCGCGTACCTCCAGCGTGTAGGGCCCTCCGGCGCCCACGGCGGGCAGCGTGGCCTCCCAGCGTCCCGACGTGTCGGCCCGTCCGCCAGCCTCGCGGCCGTTGAAGGCGACCAGCACCTGCTCCCCCGGCGTCGCGCTGCCCCACACGCGAATCGGCCGATCGCGCTGCAGGACGGCTTGGTCCTGGAAGACGGGGGCGAGCAGGGCCACGGCCGGAGCCGGAGCCCGGGTCGGGGCCTGGCCCCGAACGCCGGCTGCGAGTCCGGCCACGACGAGGGCCGCCAGCAAGACCCGAAGAGTCCTCGTGTTCTCGCGCACCATGCGGCATAGAATACGCCGCGGAGGACCGCGCATGAAGGACCAGAAGGACCGCACGCTCTCCGCCTCTCGCCGTCACTTCCTGAAGACGTCCGCCCTCGCGGCGGCCGCCGCCGTGCCGGGGGCCGCGCCCGCGCTCGCACAGGCCGGGGCGCAGGCATCCGCCTCGAAGGACCCGTACGCGCTGGCCGCCCGGTTCAACAAGTTCCTGCGCGTGACCGACGTCACCGACGGCCTCGACGCGGTCGGCCGTGCCGACCTGACCCTGATGGACGCGTCGATCCGGCCGCTCTGGATGGGCATGCGGTTCTTCGGCCCGGCGGTCACCATGCGGGTCGTCCCGACGAACCGGAGGATGCCGGTCGTCTCGCGGGCGGACGCGCTGAAGCAGCACGACATCTGGGGGGAGATGGGGGGATGGCACGCGAGCGCGGACTCGCACCTCAAGCCGGGCTGCGTCATCGCGATGTCCACCGGCGGCGCGAAGGAGTGCGGCTACTGGGGGTCGAACAACAGCCTCGACATGATGAGCCGCGGGGTGGCGGGGATCGTCACCGACGGCAACTGCCGCGACACCGACGAGGTGATCATGCAGCAGTGCCACGTCGCCTGCGCGGGCATCGGGCGCACGATCATCCCCGGGCGCGTCGAGCTGATCGACGTGCAGCAGCCGATCGCCGTCGGCGGCGCCCTGGTCCGCCCCGGCGACATCGTTGGCTGCGACTGGGACGGCTGCGTGGTGGTGCCGATCGAGGTGGCCGAGGACGTGCTCGCGGTCGCCGCGCGGATCGCCGTGGACGACAAGAAGCAGCGCCGCCGGCTCTACGACCGCCTCGGGCGGAAGCCGGACGAGACGGTGGACTGGGAGGCCGCGGCGGCGTACTTCAAGGACCTGCTGTGACAGGAGCTGGGAGCTAGGGGCTAGGGGCGGCCACGAGGGCCGCCCCTGCACCGAGCGTCATCGGTACCGGCATGCCGCGCTGTCCGACTTCGCGAAGTAGCTCTTGAAGTTCGCCGCCTTCGGGTCGGTGCAACCCGCGAGGTTCAGCAGCTCCACTTTCCGGAACTCGATCGGGTGGCTCTCGCTCTGGAGGGCGATGTACCCCTCGCCCAGGAGCCTGCCCTCCTTCGTGACGGCGGGGTCCGCGTTGGTGACGTTGCCGCCGCCGACCTGTGGCCTCTGGTAGGACAGGACGGTCTCGCCGTTCACGACGTGCTTGATCGACGCGTCGCCGAGCACCTCCACCTCGACGCGGACCCACTGGTCGCCGCGGTAGGTCTTCGAGGTCGAGTTCACGCAGTGCTGGGTCACCAGCTTCCCGTCCATCTCGACGTTGGTGCCTGGCGTGCACAGGTTCGCGGTGGATCGCTCTCCCGTTTCCCCTCCGCCGAGCAGCTGCACCTCGATGCAGACCGGGAAGTCCTGGTCCTTCGTCATGCTCCTCGCCGACTGCGAGTGGACCATGATCCCGCTGTTGCGAAGCGCCCAGTCGGGCGCCGCGGGCGCCTGCGCGCCAACGAAGCGGTACTCCGCGGCCACGACGTAGTGCGACAGCTTCTCGCGGTAGAAGAGGTGGCCGAAGCGGTTGCCGAACGACTGGCCGTAGGCCTCGTAGCCAGTCTTCAGCACACCGTTCTCGACGCGGAAGGTGTTCCCGAAGTTGTCGTTCAGATCGTGGCCGGTGATCTTCACGTCCCAGCCGTCCAGGTTCTTCCCGTTGAAGATCGGAACCCACTCCTTCCGGTCGGGATCGTTCTGCGCGAGGCCAGGGCCCGAACCCGCCACGGCGGCAGCCAGCAGGACCAGCAGCATCGATGCGGATCGCTTCATGTGCGTCACTCCCTGTCGCGGCCCTGTCGTTTCACGAGGATCACCCAGTCGTCATCGGCGTCCCGCGGCGGAAGGCCGAGTTCGGCCGGCCCAGGCCCGGTGACCGACGCGAGGCTGCCCGGCATGAGCGGGCCGCCCCGCCGAGCGTCGTACCAGTGCACGGTGAAGGTGGTCTTGTCCGGCCCGAGGTCGAGCGTCGTCGTCCCGCCCTCCGGCAGGTAGACGACGTAGATGTCGCCGGGGCGGGCAAGGCAGTACCGCGAGTTGTCGTTCGAAGGATTGCCGATCAACTCGTCGTGGTTGGCCATCCCTTCGACTGGCACGCGGTTCTCGCGGAAGAAGTCGAGCGCCACACGGCCGTAGCCCCAGCTCCGATCGCGGCTGCGCCAGTCCTGGCAGCCAAGGTCGTTCTGCGGCAGCGTGTAGCCGAAGTAGTACTCGACCCCGGCGCCGCCCGCGAGCAGCGCCCCCCACAGCGTGTGCTTGCGCACGTCGTGCAGCGTGTACGGTGCGCTGCCGCTCTCGGGCCGCGCAACGCCGTCGTGGCCCTCGTAGCCGGGGTCGGGCGGCACGCCCGTGAAGTGCGGGTTCTGCTCGTCGTTCGACACCACCCACGAACGCCCGGCCTTCTCCGACTCGTTGATCCACTTCAGGACGCGCTGGTGGACCGTGCGCCAGCTGTTCTGCAGTGAAATGCCGCTCAGGCCCGACCGGGCGCCGAGCAGTGGGACGTAGACCTTGTCCTGCTGATCAGGGTACGTGTGGATGACGATCGCGTGCGGGTACGGGTCGGCCTGGCGGAGGAAGTGCGCCATCGCGCGCTGCTGGTCGGGCGTCTGCGTGTTCTCCTCGCCGAGGTTCCAGTTCAGGGCCAGCTCGTACCCGAAGCGTGCGGCCAGCTCGCGCAGGTACAGCTTGCGCTCGACGCCCAACCCCCCCGCGTCGAGGGCGGTCGGCGCCGGCGCGCCGTCCTCGCGGATCGTGTCGTCGTTCTCGGTCTCCTGCAGCTTGAAGTGGAGGAACAGGCCCCGTGCCTGCGCGTGGTCGAACACCACCTGCCACTGGTCGAGCTTCGAACAGTCGTAGTGCAGCGCGTCGTCCCGATCGACGAACGGCCACACGTCGTCTCCGTCGCCGCCGGCGTTGTAGGTGAGGAACGAGACGGCATTGCCACCGGCGCCCGCGAGGTAGTTGAGCGCGCCGATCAGCCCCTTGCCGCGGCCGTCCTTCCAGGTCGGGTCGCCGGGCCGCCAGTCGCGGACGTGCGGCGCCCAGGTCTTGAGGGCGGTGGTTGCCGCTTCGTTCGCTCGCGTGATCCCCGCCGCCTTCGCCGATCGCGTGCCGTCGAAGTCGGCGTAGCCGAGGAGGTTCTCGGGCGAGTCGGCGCCGGCCTTGAGGAAGAACGCCTTCGACCCGGCGAACTGCAGGTAGCGCCGGCCGACGTCCTGCAGCCGGCCGTGCGCGCGGAAATCGCGCCCGGCCTTGTCGGTCGGCGCGACCACGAAGCTGCCGATCCAGTGGCGCCGGCCTCCTTGCCGGCGGGCGGCGTCGGCCGTCTTCTCGTCCACGGCCACTCCCGGGCCGGACAGCAAGGTCACCTCGTAGGTCCACCGTCCCGGCAGGTCGGGCGAGAGGTGCGCGCGCCACTTGTTGCCCGAGGACGCCGAGGTCTCGCCCGCGCGGCCGTCCGCGGCGAAGTAGCCGGGCACGCGGTAGCTCGGCGACCCGGACTCGTGGGTGAAGGCGACCGTCATCCGGTAATCGAGAAAGGGATTCGGGCCGGTGTCGCTCTCCCGGGCGAGGGGGCCGTCGACCGTCAGCGTCACCTTGTGCCACTGCTTCAGTTCGCCGGTGATCTCAGCCCGCTGCTGCAGGCGTCCGGCCGCCCCGCCCCACACGATCGAAAGCACGAGCAGGGAGCCGCCGACCGGGATGAACGAGCGTCGCATGGCACCTCCCAGCCGCCCCTTCACGAAGCCGGCTACCAGGTCCGCTCGATGAAGGCCTTCGCGCGGCGCAGTTCGTCCATCGGGTCGCTCTTCAGGCCGCGCGCGACGTAGTTCTCCACCACCAGCGCCCCCTTGAAACCGCCCGCCTTCAGCATCCTGAAGCACTCTGCCAGCTCGGCCCGCCCCTCGCCCGGCCGAACCTCGAGCCCCATCGCGCCGGGCGTCTCGGGCAGCAGCGCGTCCTTCACGTGCATGGAGGTGACGCGCGAGACGAAGTGCTTCAGTGCGCGCGACGGCGAATCGACGCCGTAGATCACGAGGTTCGCGGGATCGAAGTTGACGCCCACGCGCGCGACGGTGATCGTGTCGAGGAACGCCGCGAGCTGCTCGCCCGTCTCCTGCCCGGTTTCGAGCGAAATCGTCACGCCCTTGCCGGCCGCGTAGGCGGCGACGTCGGTGACCGCCTTCAGCATCGCCTTGTAGGCCTCGTCTGCCGGGTCGGCGGGCAGGAAGCCCATGTGGAACGTGACGATGCGTGCGCCGATCGCCTGGGCGAAGTCCACGCACTTGCGCGCGTACGTGAGACGCTCGGGGATGAGCTGCAGCGGACGGAACCCGACGGTGCGCACGACGGTGTCACGGTCCTTGTAGCTCTCGCCTTCGAACACGACGACGACGGAGTCGGCGCGCATGCGGGTGTCGCGGAGCATCCCGGCGAACTCGCGCGCGCCTTCCGGCGTGTAGAACCGGTCGGGCAGCCGGCTCACCTGGATCGTGTCGATCCCCATCGCCTTCACGGCCTGCAGCCCGCGCAGCGGATCCTCCTCACCCGTGCACCGCAGGAAGATCCCGACGGGGTTGTCGCCCTTGACGGGCACGTCCGCCGAGACTCGAACTCCGGTGGCCACGAGCGCCGCGGCCGCACACATCATCGTCCCCACTCGTCGACGGTTCATCCTGTTACTCCTTGCACTGGCGACGCTCGAACGTCGTTAGGTCGATCCCCGGGCGCCCCGATCGTATCTCCAGAGGCCCCCTCATGCACAACCGGGACGACACGGCGCCTGTGTGGTCGCGATCCGGGCGCTACTCGTGGATCTCGACGATGTCGCCGTCGGCGAGGACGTGGTCGCGGTGGACCGTCTGGCCGTCGAACGCGCCCGAGCCCCAGACGCGCGCGAACTTCATCGCCCCGAGCAGGTCCTTGTGGATGCGCTGCGCCAGTTCCGCCACCGTTCCGCCCCGTGGCAGGGTGAAGGGTGTTGCCGAGTCGTCGAGCGGCTTACCCGGCGGCTTCGTGCGCACGCGGATGATGCCGAGCGCGTCGAACGTGCGCCGCGGCAGGCGATCGAGGCCCTCGCGCGTGACGGCCGACACCGCGATCGGACGCCAGCGGTGCTCCAGCAGTTCGTCCACCGTGTCGATCGACGCGGCGGCCTCCGGCCGGTCCACGCCGGTCACGACGAGCAACGCCCGCCTGGCCACGCGCTCGAGGTCGCGCACCGGCAGCGCCTCCCCCTCGGCCCTGAGGCCGATGCCGCGCGCCCCCAGCAGGCCCAGCGTCCCCTCCACCCCCTCGATCGCCCACCGCCCGTCCACCACGAGCCAGCAAAGGTCGGCCGTTCGCACGAGGTCGAAGACCCACGGCTCGACGTGCTGCGCCGACAAGGGAGGCAGATCCACGAGCTGGATGGCGACGTTCTCGAACCGCATCATGCCGGGGGTGGCGTCCCGCGTCGTGAACGGGTACTCGCCCACGTCGGGGGTGGCGCGCGTCAGCGCCGCGACCAGCGCCGACTTGCCCGAGTTGGGCGGCCCCACCAGCACCACCTGCCCCGCGCCCTCCCGCGGCACCATGTGGGTGAAGCTGCTCTTCCCGACCTTGGCCGCCGGCTGCTTCCTGAGCTTCGCGATGCGAGCCTTGAGGTCGGCCTGCAACCCGTCGGTCCCCTTGTGCTTGGGGACGACGCGGAGCATCTCCTCCAGCGCCTCGAGCTTCCCCTCGGGGGTCTTCGCGGCGCGGAACTGCTCTTCGGCGCGCCTGTATTCTGGGGTGAGGTTCGCGGGCATGCCAACCCTCGCGAGGCTATTGCACCACGGACCGGCGGCCCCGCGCCAGTGTTCGCCGGCCGGGACCGGGAGCGGTGCCATATAATCAAACGCGTACATCGCCCCCGCCAATGGGTCCTCCTCTATGCCGACACCGACTCTCACCGCGCGGGAACGGGCCGAGCAGTTCCTGCGGGTCGCCTCCGACTTCCACCTGGGCTCGCTCCTCACCGAATCGGCGCACCCGCGGACGGCCGACCTGAGCACGGTCGCCCGCCGGAGCACCGAGGAAGGCCTGGCGGCCCTCTTCGACGTGGACGGCGACGTGGTGCACAAGTACCGCACCTGGTCCGAGAACCGGCAGCCGGCGCGGATGGCGCAGGCCGCGCTCGACACGCTGCGGCGCGGCGGCCGCCTCTTCTTCACGGGCTGCGGGGCCACGGGACGCCTCAGCATCCAGCTCGACGCCGCCTGGCGCGCGTTCTGGCAGGGCGTCGCCGCGCGCGGTCTCGCCGTCCCGGCTCCCGGCAACTGGGAAGACCGGACCCGCAGCGCGATGGCCGGCGGGGATTACGCGCTGATCAAGTCGGTGGAGGGCTTCGAGGACTTCGCCCCGTTCGGGCGCCGGCAGATCACCGACCTGGGCCTCGCCTCGGGCGACACGCTGTTCGCGATCACCGAGGGGGGAGAAACCTCGTTCGTCATCGGCACCGCGTGGCAGGGGGTCGAGACGGGCGCGCGCGTGTTCTTCGTCTATAACAACCCCGACGAGGATCTCCGGCCCGTCCGGCGCAGCCGCGAGGTCCTGGACGATCCCCGTATCGAGAAGGTGAACCTCGCCTCGGGCCCGATGTCGATCACCGGCTCCACCCGCATGCAGGCGACCAGCATGGAGCTGCTCGCGATGCTGACGGTGCTCGAGATGGTGCTGCGCGAGCTCGTCGGCGACGAGGGCCGGCGCGGCGCGGGCGTCGGGCGGCCCGAGGACGTTCCGGCGGAGATCCGCGAGGGGCTCGTGGAGCTGCACGGCGCGCTCAGGGGCGACGCGGTCCTGGGCCCGCTGGCCAGCCTCGTCGAGATGGAGGAGCGGATCTACCGCCGCGGCGGGCGCACCTCGTACTTCGCCCACACGCTGGCGGTGGACGTCCTCACCGACACCACCGAGCGCAGCCCCACGTTCTGCACGCCCCCCTTCCGGAAGTGGGACGACACCGAGGCGTCCGAATCGTGGGCCTTCCTCTTCACCGGCGAACCGGACACGGAAGGCGCGTGGCGGGCGCTGCTGCGCCGCGAGCCCCAGACCATCCAGTGGACCGGGCAGGACCTGCGCAGCCTGCTGGACGACGAGGCGGCGGCTCGCCAGGCGGCGGTGCTGAGCGAGATCGGCCGCGACGACCTGATGCGCTTCCGCATCGGCCTCGACGGCCTCGCCCACCGGCCCACCCGCCGCGGCGACGCGGTCACCGTCGTGGTCACGGCCCCGGACGTGCCGCTGGTGGCGGCCGGGGCGCCGTTCACGTGCCAGCTGCAGGCGGCCGCGGCGGCCGACGCCGACACCGCGCTGATCGGGGTCGGCCGGCACGCCGATCTCCATCGCCTCTGGACGTCCGCGGCGGCGCAGGCGGCGGGCAACCTGGTGGCGCTTCCCGTCTCCGACACGCCGTTCCTGCTCGACCCGCTGACCAGGACCGGCGTGAAGATGCTGCTGAACGCGTTCTCCACCTGCACGATGGTGCGGCTCGGGCGCGTCCTCGGCAACCGGATGATCTGGGTCGTGCCCAGCAACCTGAAGCTGATCGACCGGTCCACCCGCTACATCAGCGACCTCTCGGGCGTCGGCTACGAGCAGGCGTGCCACGCGCTGTTCGAGGTGGTGGAGTACGTGGAACCGCGCCGCTCGGCGGGCAAGGTCTATCCGCCACCGGTCGGGGTGGCGACGCTGCGCCTGCGGCACGGGCTGAGCCTCGAGGAGGCCGAGTCGCGGCTCGACGAGCTCGCCGCACCGTGATCCCCGTCAGGCCCAGGCTTTCCTCAAGAACCTGATGTAGTTTCCGCTCAGTATGTTCTCGACGTCCTCGGCCGTGCAGCCGCGGGCGGCGAGCAGCGCGGGGATCTTCTGCAGGTCGGCAATCGTGTCCACGTCGGCCGGGCACTGCTCCGTCCCGAAGGCGCCGTCGAGATCCGAGCCGATCCCGGCGTGACGCGAGTTCCCGGCGATCTGGCATACGCGGTCGATGTGGTCCACGACACGCTCCAGGGTGACCCCCATCCCCGCCGGAGTGGAGGCGGGCGGGCGGATGCCGCCTCCTCCGATCCAGCCCGGGACCAGCATCCAGGCGTCGAGGGCGGCGCCGACGACCGCGCCCCGCTCGACGAGCGCCTTCAACTGGTCGTCGGAGAACTGGCGGGTGTGCGGCACGAGCGCACGGCAGTTGCTGTGGCTCGCCCACACCGGCCCCTTGAAGCGCTCGAGGCTCTCCCAGAAGCACTCGTCGCACAGGTGGCTGGCGTCGAGGATGACGTTCAGCCGCTCCATCTCCTTCAGCAGCGCGCGCCCCTTCTCGCCGAGGCCGCCGCTGGCGTTGGTCCCCTGGGCGTAGACGCCCGGCCCGTAGTGGGCCGGCCCCACGGCGCGCAGGCCGCGGGCGTGCGCGCGGGCGAGGTGCTCGAGCGAGACGAGCGAGTCGGCCCCCTCGAGGCTCAGGACGTAGCCGATCGGCGCGCGCCCGCTCGGCAGCCTGCCACCGCGCCAGGTGCCGGTCGAGCTCGGCGAGGCTGGCAATCTGCGCCATCTCGCCGGCCTCCTCCATCGCGCGGTACCACGAGCAGCTGCCCCTGCGTCTGCGCCCAGGCCTGCTCCTGCGAGTGCCAGCCGGGGATCGTGCTCCCGGGCCGCACGAACCGGGCGATGAGCGTCGCCACCGAGATCCCGACGTTCCCGCGGCGCATCGCCTCGAACGACACGGTGCCGCGCGCGCGGTCGGGCTTGTCGGCCATGCCGCGCTCCGACTCGCGGATCTCGGAGACCGTCCACCGCAGGTCGCGGTTCCACTCGAGGGCGTTCATGGACAGGTCGAGGTGGGCGTCGAAGATCAGCGGCTGAGGCACCATGCCTTCATCGTATCTCGTCTCGCACGCCCCACGCCTGCTGTGGCCGTTACTGGAGGATCGCATTCAGGACGAAGACGCCGACCAGGCCGGTGACGCCGACCGCCGTCTCCATCACCGTCCAGGTCTTGATCGTGTCCGCGATGCTGAGATTGAAGTACTCCTTCACCAGCCAGAACCCGCCGTCGTTCACGTGCGCGAGCATCAGGCTGCCCGACCCGATCGCCAGCACCATCAGCTCGCGGTTCACGTCCGACCCGGCGACCAGCGGCAGCACGATGCCCGCGGTGGTGATTCCCGCCACGGTCGCCGAGCCGACACAGACCCTGAGAACGGTGGCGATGAGCCACCCCAGGAACAGCGGCGAGACGGCCGATCCCCTGAGCAGTTGCCCGATATAGGCGCTGACGCCGCTGTCCACCAGCACCTGCTTCAGCGCGCCGGCGCCCCCGATGATCAGCATCACCATGGTGAGGCTCGAGATCGAGTGCGTCAGCGACGCCATGATGTCGCCCATCGTCCGGCCGCGCGCCAGGCCGAGCGTGTAGATGGCGAGCAGCAGCGACACGAGCATCGCGACGACCGGGTTGCCCGCCCAGCCGAGCACGCGGCGAACCGCGTTTCCCTCCGGGAGCAGGTACGCGCCGACGGTGCCGAGGCCAATCAGCAGCACCGGCAGCAGGGCCGAGACGACGCTGGTGGCGAAGCCCGGCAGGTTCCGCTCGACGGTCGCAGGCGCCGCGGTGAACTCGTCAAGCGGCCGCGCTTTCACCTTCTTGAGGCCGCGCGACAGGATCGGGCCGGCGACGATGATGGCCGGGATCGCAATGAGGATCCCGTACACCAGCGTCTTCCCGATGTCGGCGTGGAACATCGTCGCGATGGCGGTCGGGGCCGGGTGCGGCGGCAGGTAGCCGTGGGTGACCGACAGCGAGGCGAGGGTGGGGAGGCCGACGTACAGGAGCGGCACGCCGGACGAGGCAACCACGGCGAAGACGATCGGCATCATGATCACGAAGCCGACGTCGTAGAAGAGCGGCACGCCCACGATGAACGCCGTGAGCATCAACGCCCACTGGACGCGGCCGATGCCGAAGAGGCCAACCAGGCTGGAGGTGATGCGCTGCGCGGCCCCGCTGTCGGCCACCAGCTTGCCGAGCATGGCGCCGAGGCCGAGGATCATGACCAGGATGCCGAGGGTGTCGCCGATCCCCTTCTCGATCGACAGCACGGCCTCGTTCAGCCCCATGCCCTCGGCCAGGGCCACGCCCAGGGACACGATGACGAACGCGAGGAACGAGTTCAGCTTGAGGAAGAGGATCAGCGCGAGCAGCAGCGCGATCCCCAGGGCCACGATCACGAGCGGCATGCGTTCCTACATTCCGGTCATCGACCCGCCAGCTTCTCCACGTACTCCCGCGCGGCGCGGATGTCGGCGACCCGCTCCTTGCCCGCCTCGCGCTCGATGCACAGGTTGCCCTTGAAGCCGACCGCGTCGAGCGTGGTGAAGAACGCCTTCCAGTCCACCTGGCCGGTCCCGAGGCGCACCTCCTCGCCCCACTCGCCGGGCTTCGTGGTGCGGACCGCGTCCTTGAGGTGGCACTGGCGAAGCCACGGCCCCAGCGTGCGGAGCGCGGCCACCGGGTCGCCCTTGTCGTAGAGGATCATGTTCGCCGGGTCGAAGTTGACGCCGACGTTCTGGCGCTCGAGCTTTGCGAGGAAGCCGGCGAGCGTCGCGGCCTCCTCCTGGCCGGTCTCGAGCGCGACCTGGATCTTTCGCGAGGCGAAGAGGTCGGCCACCTGGCGGAGCCGCCCCTGCAGCTTCGCAAAGGTCGGATCGCTCTCCTCGTGGGGCAGGAAGCCGGCGTGGAAGCTGACCAGGGTGAGCCCGAGCTTCGAGGCCACCTCGGCGTCCGCCTGGATGTTCTTCCACGTCTCCGGCCAGGTGGCGTCCGGGACCACGCCACCGGTGCGGCGGATGGTCTCGAGCGTCGTGTAGTCCTCGCCGACCGTCCCGATCATCCCCGAAACGAGGGTCACGCCCCGCTTCGACGCCTGGGCCCCGAAGTCGGCCCAGCCTCCGCCCTCGTTGGCGCGGATCGGGTCGAGCGCCACCTGCACCCGCTTCAGGCCGGTGGCAGCCAGCCTGGTGAAGAGGTCTTCGGCCGAAGTGGGCTGCATCGACCAGCTGCAGACGGCGAGTCGGGTGGCGGTGCCGCCCTGCGCGCCGAGACGGATCGCCCGGGCGCCCACCGTGGCGCCGACGACGCCGGCGACCGAAGCCTTCAGGAAGTCACGACGAGTGGTGTGGTATGCCATGGGTGTCTCCCGGCAACCCTGAAGGGTCGCGCTACAGGCTCGCGAGGACCTTCTCGAGGAACTCGCGGTTGGCGCGGGCGTTGGCGGCCACCGCCTCGGGCGTGTCGCCTCCGGCGACGCCTTCCACCATGATCGGGCCGTTGAAACCGGCGCCCTTCATCACCTGGAACACCCCCTTGAAGTCCACCTTGCCGGTGCCGAACTGGATCATCACGTCGCCCTTCGGCTGGCCGCAGTCCTTCGCGCAGAACCCGGTGACGTACTTCACGATCGGCTTCAGCTCCTCGATGGGGTCCTTGCCGGTGTAGTAGATGATGTTGCCGGCGTCGTACCAGATCGAGAAGTTGCGGTGGTTGACCTTCTTCATCGCGGCGATGATCTCCTCGGATGAGCCGCTGCTGCCGCCGTGGGGCTTCATCACCACCTGGACGCCCTTCTCCTGGCCGTGCGCGGCCGCGTCGGCCATTGCCTTGAAGTAGTGGTCGAACTGCTCCGGGTTGTCGATCCCGAAGGTCATGACCGACTTCAGGCCGAGGAACGCGGCGTTGTCGATCTGCTTGCGAAGGCTGGCGGTGGTCTGCTCGAGCGGGACGTCGTGGCGGCTGCGGAGCGCCCCCATGATGGCCTTCACGCCGCTCGCGGCAATGGCGCCTTTCAGCCCCTCGAGGTACTCGGGGGTGGCGTCGTCGGCGATGAAGGGGTCCATCTTGGTGCGGGTCAGCAGGCCGGTCAGGCCGTACCCCGCGGCCTTCACGCTCTTCAGCGTCTCGGCGAAGGGCCACTGTGCCCACGGACGGTTGAAGCACCCGATCGGCCACTTCGTCGGCTGGGGGGCGGCCAGCAAGGCGGTGGGGTCGACGAGCACGGCGGCCCCGGCCAGGACAACGGCGCTGTCGGACAAGAATTCCCGGCGGCTGCGAATCATGAGTCCTCCTTGGGCACAGAGTGTACCTCAGGCGCGCGACCCTTTATACTTCGGCTGTGCCGGGCGCGAAGTTCGAGGCCGGATCGCAACGTGTCGCGCCGCCGCTCAAGTGGGCCGGCGGCAAGCGGTGGCAGGTGCCGCACGTCCGGGTGCTGTGGGAGGCCCACCGGGGACGCCGGCTCGTGGAGCCGTTCTGCGGCGGGCTGGCGGTCGCCCTCGGCCTGATGCCGGACGAGGCGCTGCTCAACGACATCAACCCGCACGTCATCAACTTCTACCGGTGGCTGAGTCGGGGGTTGCAGGTCGGGATCCCGCTGGAGAACGAGGCCGAGGCCTACTACGCGCACCGGGCACGGTTCAACGCGCTGCTCGCCGAGGGGCGGGGGCGGAGCCGCGAGTGCGCGGAACTCTTCTACTACCTCAACCGGACCGGCTACAACGGGCTGTGCCGCTTCAACCGGCGCGGGTCGTTCAACGTGCCGTTCGGCCGCTACAGGGCAATCCCCTACGTTCGCGACTTCGCGCCGTTCCGGCGAGTGTTCGCGCGCTGGCGCTTCACCGGCAGCGACATCGAGCGCATCCCTTTTCGGAAGGACGACTTCGTATACGCCGACCCGCCTTACGACGTCCCGTTCCGCGCCTACTCGAAGGGTGGGTTCAGCTGGGACGACCAGGTCCGGACGGCGGCGCGCCTGGCTCGCCACCCGGGCCCGGTCATCCTCGTGAACCAGGCGACGCCGCGCATCCTCGCGCTCTACGAGGAGCTGGGATACGACGTGCGCCTGCTGCGGGCGCCCCGGCGCATCAGCTGCACCGGCGACCGCACGCCCGCGGAAGAGGTGTTCGCCACCAGGAACATCGACAGTCGACAGCAGGCGGCGGACGGCAGATAACTGTCCCACTGCCTTCCTTGTCCACGTTCAACGCGGAGACGCGCAGGACGCGGAGGCGCACGCAGAGGTTCAGACCGTTGTTACGCCCTGATCCGCTCGTTGGCGGCGTCCCACTCGACGAATGTCTTCTCGCGGATCGACTTGTTCACCATGTGCGCGCACGCGGCCGCGCGGTGGCCGAACAGCGCGTCCTCAACGGGCTGCTTGCGCGACCTGACCGACGCGAAGAAGTTCGCGATGTGGGCGTAGGTGTCGTCGCGCCCCTCGGGCACCCAGGTCTCGGAGCCGTCCGCCACCTTCGGATCCCACAGGAAGGGCGACTCGATCGCCTGGACCTTCGGGTCGTCGTAGTACGCCTTCTCCATCGCCTCGGGCCAGGACGCCACGACCCACCGGTTGTCCTCGCGCCTCGGTTCGGGCTTGAACGTCAGCGTGCCGCCCCGGAGGATCAGGCTGCCGCTCGTGCCGAGGATCTCCATGCCCGACTCGGCACCTTGCTCGTTGTTGAAGGTGCAGGTCAGGTTGGCCGTGAACCCCTCCGGGTACGTCAGCAGCGCGTTGACCGTGTCGGGCACCTCGTGCGTCTTCGCGTACTTGTAGGTCTCGCCCGTCGCGACGACCGTCTTCGGCGCCTTCGCACCGACCGAGAAGTGCAGCCACGACACCAGGTGCACGAACAGGTCGGTCGCCACCCCGCCCGAGTAGTCCCAGTAGCAGCGCCACCGGAAGAACCGGGCCAGGTCGAATGCCCGCTTCGGCGCCGGGCCGAGGAACTGCTCCCAGTTGACGGTCTTCGGGCTGGCGTCGGGCGGGATCGGGTACAGCCACGCGCCGCTGTCGCTGTTGCGGTTGTAGGCGGCCCGCACCATCACGACCTTGCCGATCTTCCCGCCCTGGATCAACTCGCGCGCCTTGCCGTACTCGGCCGAGCTGACGCTCTGGCTCCCGACCTGGAGGATCCGGTCGGACTTCTTCACCGCGTCCACCATCGTGAGGCCGTCCTCGACGGTGAAGGTGAACGGCTTCTCGATGTAGATGTCCTTCTTCGCCGCCAGCGCGTCGAGCGTCATCGTCTTGTGCCAGTGGTCGGGCGTGACGATGAAGACGGCGTCGACCGCCGGATTAACCAGCAGCTCCTTGTAGTCGCGGTAGACCACCGCGCGCCCGCCGGTCCGCACCTTCGCCCGGTCGAGCCGGCCCGTGTAGGCGTCGCACAGGCCGACGACCTCGATCCCCGGCTGCGCCACTGTCGCTTCCATCAGCTGGTGCGCCCGCGCGCCGCAGCCGATGAAAGCCACCTGGAGGCGGTCGTTGGCCTGCACCGTCTTCGCGGAGCCAGCCTTCGCCCCAATCGCCGTCGCCGCCGTCGCCACCACCGTCGTCTTCATGAAGTCGCGTCGATTCATCGATCACTCCCGGGGACGGATCCCCTCGCCTTGCTGGTCAGCCCGGAGAAGACAGTGTCAGTCACCGCGCCCAGCGCGCCCGCCGGGGCCCTACCCGGACAGGGTCGATCATGCTCGAGCGTCTGGGTCACCAAACGCGAGACGAACCGGGTCTGCGGCCCGAAGTGCAGGTACATCGCCATCAGGCTGACCAGCGTCTCGAGAGCGGCAGGGCGCACGAAGAGAACCGTGAGCAGGTTTCTCCAGAAGTAGTACGCCGTGGACGGTCGCAGGCCGAGCCGGATCACGGTCTTCAGGAAAGCCAGGCCGTAGCGCGCCATGCGCGTCCAGGGAGGCTTGAATCGAGGGCGAACCTCGATGACCCTGCTCAGGCTCAGGCACCGGTCGAAGTAGTTCCCGACCGAATACGTCGCGTCGAGCACCCGGAGGAAATCGGACAGGATCTGCGCCCTCGGCCTCCTGGTGACGAAGTTCAGGCCGGTCGTGGTCTGGTCGACCTCGGTGGACTCGGCGTCTTCACTCCGCGGGCCGCCGTCCTCGAGCAACCGGCCCTCCTTCGTCAGCCGCTGCGCGAGTTCAGTGCCGGGAAGGGCGTAGAGCAGGCCGACCATGGCCATGGCGATCCTGCCCCGCTCGATGATCTCGATGATGCCGCTCGCGCTGTCGGCCGTCTCTCCGTCGAACCCGAGGATGAACCCGCCGTTCACGACGATGCCGTAGCGGTAGATCGTCTGCAGATCCTCGAC
This sequence comes from uncultured Acidobacteriota bacterium, assembly GCA_963813585.1. GTDB lineage: Bacteria > Acidobacteriota > Vicinamibacteria > Vicinamibacterales > Fen-181 > JARKSS01. The sequence goes on along the minus strand of CAWEZL010000001.1, from coordinate 1,582,314 downwards.
GACGTCCCTCCTGAGATTCTGCCTCTTGTGCGCGGACGCCAGAACCTCGCGGTCGGCCGATTCGATTCCCACGAAGACATACCGGAAGTCGAGATCCCGCATCAACTCCAGCAGCTCGTGGTCGTCGGCGAGATCGATGGAGGCCTCCGTGGAGAAGTAGAAGGGATGCCCGTGAGCCTCGGACCAATCCCTCAACGCCCGCAGCGCCTCCTTGGCCTTCGTCCTCGAGCCGATGAAGTTGTCGTCCACGAAATCCACGTGGCCCCGGTGCCCCAAGGCGTAAAGCGCGTCCAGCTCGGCCAGCAGCCGGTGCGGTGCCTTGGTCCGGGGCGTCCTGCCGTACAGCTTGATGACGTCGCAGAACTCGCAGCCGAACGGGCAGCCGCGCGAGAACTGGACGCCGATCATCATGTAGCTGCCGAGGTCCAGCAGGTCGAACCGGGGGATGGGGCTTTCGGCGAGGTCCGGCCTCTCGCTGCCGGTGTAGGTCCCGCCCGTGGCCCCCTTGGCGAGGTCGTCGAGGAACGCGGGCATCGAGCGCTCGGCTTCGCCGAGGACGAGGTAATCGGCGGAGCGGTAGACCTCGGGTCGCGAGGACGGGTCGGGTCCGCCGGCCACCACCTTCTTGCCGCGGTCGTGAACCCGCGCGATGAGCGTCAGGATGCGGGACTGCTGGGGCATCATGCCCCCGATGAACACCAGGTCGGCCCAGTCGATGTCCGCGTCCCGCAGGGCCGCGGTGTTCATGTCGACCAGCCGCAGCTCCCACCCGGAGGGCAGGAGCGCGGCCATGGTGATCATCCCGAGCGGGGAGGCCGGGTACTTCGCGCCCGTCAGCTCGCAGACGGCCTTGTAGTTCCAGAACCCGCGGGGAGAGAACGCCGGGCAGACCAGCAGTGCCTTCATCTGCGGCCCGCCCCCCGCTCCATGGCGAGCAGCCACTCCTTGTTCTTCAGTCCGCCGCCGTAGCCGGTCAGCTTGCCCCCGGCGCCGATGACGCGGTGGCAGGGGACGACGATCGACAGCGGGTTGGCGCCATTGGCCAGTCCGACCGCGCGCGACCCGTTCGGGCACCCCACGCGACGGGCCAGCTCGCCGTACGACAGGGTCTCGCCGTACGGGATCTGCTGCAGCCCGTTCCACACGCGCCGCTGGAACGGCGTGCCGGCCGGGGCCAGCCGGAGGTCGAACCGGCGCCTCGAGCCGGCGAAGTACTCCCGCAGCTGACCCACCGCCTCCGTCAGGGCGGCCGGGTTCTCCCGCCATCCCGGATCGGGCTGCGCGGCCGTCCGTCCCTCGGCGAAGAGGATGACCCGCAGGCCCTCTTCGTCGCCGGCGATCAACAGCCGGCCGACCGGGCTGTCCTCCCAGGCGTAGTGCATGTCACCCCCGGCAACCCTGAAGGGTCGCCCTACCGAGTCCGGCAACCCTGAAGGGTCGCCCTACCGAGTCCGGCAACCCTGAAGGGTTGCCCTACCGAATTGTCCACTCGTGCACGCCGACCGACCAGTCCTTCTGCGCCTGGACTTCGAGGCGAAGGCCGCTGGCGGTCACCGGCGCGAAGGTCACCCTGTTCCAGTCGTCCTTCGCGACGCCGGGCTGCTCCTTCAGGGTCACCGGCTTCCACGCCGAGCCGGCCTTGTAGAGCAGCCGCCACGAGGCCGGGACGCGGATGCTGCCGCCGCCCGTGTCGTCGAACCAGTAGACCGACGATTCCGAGACGGTGACCGGCGCGTCGAAGGCGTACTCGACCCACGCGACGTTTCCCTTCTCCGGGTACCAGTGCATGTACCCGGTCCCGTCGTCCGACGCCTCGGGGTCGTACTGGTCGTTGACGCGCTGGGGGTACGCCGCCTTCTCCGAGGCGGTCACCTTCGCCTTCGACGCGAGCCCGGGCTCGCGCGCCACGCGCGCCTTCGACGGGTCGCGCGCCAGCCACACCGCCATCTCGGTGGCGCCGCGGTTGGCCCAGGCGTAGTACGGAATCAGCGTGATGGCCTTCGGGCTCGCGCTCGCCTGGCCGCCCTTCTCGCTCACGGCCTGCCCCATGCCCTTGATCGCCACGACGCCACCGAGAAGGTCGGCCCGCGTCTCCGCGGTCAGCGCGGCCTCGTCCGGCAGGACCAGGTTCGCCGCGTGGCCGTCGTTGTCCGGCCCCTCGGCGCAGTAGACCAGCGGCCCGCGCTCGATCGCCACCCGCCCGCGGTCGGCCTCGACGGCATCGTGCGCGATCACCCGGCGGATCGGCATCGGCAGGCTCAGCTCGACGCGGTCGCCGGCCGCCCAGGTCCGGTCGATCACCGCGTAGCCCTTCTCGACGGGCGGCGCCACCGTCGCGCCGTTCACGCGCAGCACGGGCGCCCCCGCCGGCGCCTCGGTGTATCGATAGAGGTCGGAGGGAACGGGCCGGTTCTGCGCCCACCCGGGGATGCGGACGTGCAGCCGGAACGCGACGGGGCGGGCGGGCTCGACCTCGATCAGGACGTCGCCCTTCCACGGGTACTCGGTCTTCTGGCGCAGCTCGAGCTTCGTGCCGCGCGCGGACATCGTGGCACGGCCCTGCGCGAACAGGTTCACGTAGACGCTGTCGTTGGAGGCCGCGTAGAAGTAGCCCGGCACCGACGAGAGCACCCGCGCCACGTTCGGCGGGCAGCAGGCGCACTTGAACCAGGGCGTCCGCTGGTGCTGGCCGAACGAGGCGAGCGGGTTCGGGTAGAAGAACCGGTCGCCCGAGAGCGACAGCCCCGACAGCACGCCGTTGTACAGGATCCGCTCCATCACGTCGGCGTACTTCGCGTCGAGACCGAGGCGCTGCATCCGCGAGTTCCAGAGGAACGTGGCGATGTTCGCGCATGTCTCGGCGTACGCGCTCGCGTTCGGCAGGCGATACGCGGGGCCGTATCCCTCCCAGGCGCCGGCCGCGCCGATGCCCCCGGTGATGTACAGCTTCTTGCCGACCATGTCGGCCCAGATGCGCTCGAGGGCGGCGACGTAGCCGTTGTCCTGTCGGAGGGCGGCGACGTCGGCCGCGCCCGCGTAGAGGTAGCCGGCGCGCACGGCGTGGCCCACCGCTTCGGTCTGTTCGACGAACGGCTTGTCGTCCTGCGCGTACTCGCCGTAGAGGAGCTGCGTCTTGCCGTCCAGCTCGAAGGGAGTCCGCCCCGCCGTGCGGCCGCGGGCGTCGATGAAGAACCTCGCGAGATCGAGATACTTCGCGTGGCCGGTCACGCGGTACAGCTTCACGAGCCCGATCTCGATCTCCTCGTGGCCGGGAGGGTTGGTCCGCTTGCCGGGCCCGAACTCCCTCGCGACGAGGTCGGCGCTCTTGATGGCGACGTCGAGCAGGGACCGCTTGCCGGTCGCCTGGAAGTGCGCGGCGGCCGCCTCGTACAGGTGCCCCACGTTGTACAGCTCGTGGCTCATGTAGAGGTACGACCACCGCTGCTTGCCCAGCCACGGCTGCGGGGGCGGCCCGCCGATCGTCCGGGCCGTGTAGAGGTAGCCGTCCGGCTCCTGCGACGCGGCCACCTTCGCGATCAGGCCGTCGAGCCGCTGGTCGAGCGCGGGATCGGGCCCGATCGCGAGCGCGTACGAGGCGGCCTCGATCGCCTTGTACACGTCCGAATCGTCGAACGGATAGAGCGAGCAGAACTGCCCCTCCTGGCCGCTCGCCATCGCGCCGGCCGCGCGCTCGAAGTTCTCGACGCGCTGAGTCTCGGTGAGCTGCGCGAGGTTGTGCGGGATGGTGACCGACCGGTTCACGTCGAGCCGCGGCGCCCAGAACGAGTCCGACAGGTGCACGTCGGTGAACGGAACCGGCGACGCCGGGTAATCGGTCTGGGGCTGTGACGACACGACCGCAGAGCAGGCAGCCAGGGCGGCAACGAGAAGGGCTCTAGTCATGGGTCTTCCGGATGAGCTCGAAGGGCTCGAAGAGTCCGTACGCCACCGTAGAATACCCCGAGCCGGGCGGCGGGCCCGGATTCGGGGCTTTCTGGAACATCGCCGGCCACGCGGTCCCGAGCGCGGGGTTCCCGTGGTGGGGCCCCAGCGTGTTCTTCAGCGTGCCGACCACGGTCACCTCGACCTGGTTGCGCCCGGACCGCACGAGATCGGTCACCTCCAGCGTCCAGGGGGCCGAGTAGACGACGCCGGCCGCCTCGCCGTTGACTCTCACCTTCGCGACGCTGCCGTACCACTTTCCCAGCCGAACGAGGTAGCGCCCCTCCGGTGCGCTGACGTCGAAGCTCTCCGTGTAGGCCACGCCCTCGGAGTAGAAGGGGTGGCCCTGGCCGTTCCAGGCGCCGAGCGCCACGGAGCGCTCGGGCGCGACGACGAAACCGCTCGGAGAGGCGTCGAGCGCGAAGCTCCCCAGCAGGTAGGCCGGTTCGATCTCGTGGTGCATCGTGAAGGGCGCCGCCTTCAGCACCACCTGGTTCTCCCCGGCGCGCGCCGCGGCGGCGAGGTCGATCCTGCCGAACGCCCGGTCGAGCCACCACTGCCCCTCTGTGGGAACGACAGCCTTGCCGTTGCAGGTGATGGTGTAGAGATCGGGGCGTTCGATGACGATGGAGAGGTCGGGCGGGACGGCGGCCGCGATGGTGAACCGGTAGCTGGCCTCGACGCCGCTGCCGGCCGGGAAGGTCCGCGTGATCAGCTCGTCCCGGAACTGCACGGCGCTGTCCCACGGGTTCCGCTCCACGCCGTTCTTCCTGAAGCCGAACTGGGACGCCTGGTAGAAGTAGGTCCGATCGAGACGCTCGCCGCCGGCCTTCACATCCACATAGTCGAGCACCAGGACGTTCGGGCCAGCGCGGCGGACGGCGGGAGGGCCGGCCGGCCGCGATCGCCGCGAAGGTGGACCGGTCGGGCGCCGCCGGCGTCATCGGCTCGCGCGACAGCCGCAGCAACAGTGAGCCGGCCTCCGGCAACTCGAAGCGCAGGCGCGACCCCGTCGAGGTCGGCTCGAAGGGATACGGCTCGGCGCGGCCCGTCGCGGGGTCCCACCGCTCCACCCCCCGCGCCCCGATTCCACGGTCCCCCCCGAACGCGCTTCCACGCTGGTGTTCACGAGCAGCAGCAGTTGCTCCCCGTCGTCCAACTGGCGGCGATGGTGGAACAGGATCCCGCGGTCGCCCGGGTCGCGCCCGATGCGGAACCGGCTGTCCTGCATCTCGAGGAGCGCAGGGGGAAGGCCGGCAGCATCGACCGTGTTCCACCCCGGCGCCCGCGCCAGCGTCGCGCCTTGGTCCGAGATCTGGCCGTCCACGCGTTCGGGCGGGTCGCCGACCGCGAACACCGTGCCGCCGCTCTCGACGAACGGCTCGAGCAGCGCGAAGGTCGGGCCGTTCAGGTTCGACGTGAGCGGTGGCAGGACGACGGTGCCGTACGACCGCTGACCGACCCGCAGCCGCCGCCCCTCCGCCGTTCCGTGGCGCGCCAGCACGTCCTCGGACGCCGAGGTCGTACTCGACCTGCGCCCGCTCGAGCGCGAGCAGGAGGTCCTGGAAGCGCGTGCCGAGCGCCTCGAGCTCGGGCGCGGCCTTGCCGGCGGAGTTGTACATCCAGGCGGTGGTCGTCGGCTCGATCACGAGGACGTCGTTGACCTGGTCGCCCGGCGGACATGGCGACGCGAGAGGCGCGCGAAGTAGCGGGCCGATGCGTGGTAGGCATCCCACCAGGGCTCGTGGTACGAGAACGACTGCGGGTGGTCGCGCTTGCGCGCGCCGCGCAGGGTGACGTACGAGAGGTGCTGGTCGAGCGTGTTGACGCCGAGCACGTAGAGCCAGTCGCCGATCCGCTTCATGTCCTCGAAGCGGAGGTCCCAGCCGCCGGCGCCGTAGGCCTCGCAGAGCGTGCGGCGCGCGGCCGAGCTGGTTGGCGACGCTCGACACTTCCTTCGACGGCGCGCACGTTGCCGAACTGCGCGTGGGTGTCCTCGGCGTACTGGTTCATCAGGCATGTCGATGCCCGGGCCGCTGCTGCCAGGCCGACATCGCCATGTTGTCGGGGACGCTCAGGCAGTTCGGGCCAATCGTGCTCCCAGTAGTGGCCGGTGAACTCGAGGTCGTGGCGCGCGCAGTAGTCGTAGTACGGCTTGCCCCAGCGCTCGACGAACAGCTCGAGCAGCACCTGGTAGTAGTTGTGGCGGACGCGCTTCCAGTCGCCCACGGGCGAGCTGCAGGCGACGGCAGGCTGGCGAGCAGGCTGTAGCCCCAGCGCTTCTCGAACACCTGCCGGGAGGTCGTCGGTCCACGGCAGCCCGCCCGCCGGCCGCAGCTCGGGCTCGTCGGTGAAGACGCCGGGCACGCGCTTGCCGAACTCGGCGCCGAGCTCGCGCTCGTAGGCGTCCAGCGTGATCGAGAGGAACTTCTCGGTCACGCCCGGGTAGAGCAGGTCCACGTAGGACTTCCCGCCGTACCAGGGGCCCGGCTTGGCGCGAGCGACCGAGGCGGCCAGGTACGTGCCGGCCGGCAGTCGCTTCGCCCGCACGGACGTCCGCGGACAGGTCCTCGGAGCGCGGGCCCCGACACGTCGAAGACGGCCAGCGCGTCTGCCGACCACGCCGGTGCCGCCGTGAGCTCTTGCAGGACGAGGCCGCGGCCGCGCGACTCGGGCATCGCCTCGGGGACGAAGCCGCCGGCGAAGCCCGAGGGATACGAGTTCTCGTCGTAGATCCAGAGCTTCATGTCGAGGCGCTCCGCCTCCTTCAGCGCCACCTTCCAGAGGCGGAACCACTCGGGCGAGAGGTACGGCGTCATCAGGCCCGGCCTGGGGTGGACGAACGCCTGCTTCACGCCCTGGCTGGCGAGGTCGCGCAGCGTGCTCACGACCATCTCGTCGGTCAGGTCGTCGTTCCACACCCAGAGCGGCGCCGAGCTGTACTCGGCGGTCGGGTTGGCGAACAGCGCCTTCAGCCGGGCGATGTCGCCGGGCTGGTGGGCGGACGGAACCACGATCAGCGGCGCCATGACCATCGCGACCAAGGCAATCGAGAGCGCCCTCGTCTTCATAGGCGCTAATACTACTTCGACTGCCCGCACATGCCGCATTCACCGGCCCTCGGATGAGTAGGGCTGAAGCCTTGCTCGTCTCCGCAAGCGCCAGTTCGTGTAATGTATGCCCCCGAGGAGCTGGCCATGTCGCTGCCGTTACGCCGGATGCTGTCCGCCTTCATCATCGCGCTGGTCACCGCGGCCGCGGGGTCGCTGGTCGCGCAGCGCCCCTCAGGGCTCACCGCCGACCAGGCCGCTCAGCGCTGGCGCGCCGAGAAGGAGCTGCAGGAGGTGGCCGACGTCGAGCGCAAGGTGATGATGCCGATGCGCGACGGCGTCCGCCTGGCCACCGACATCTACCGGCCGAAAGACGCCGGGGCGAAGGTGCCGGCGATCTTCGTCCGCACCCCCTACAACTTCAACGCCTGGGACGTGCAGAACGGCGTCCCGCGGGACATGACGCAGGCGCTCGCCGCGGTGAAGCGCGGCTATGCCTACGTCATCCAGAACGAGCGGGGCCACTTCTTCTCCGAAGGGCACTACGACATCCTCGGGGCGCCGACCACCGACGGCTACGACGCCCTCGACTGGATCGCGAAGCAGCCCTGGTCGAACGGGAAGGTCGGCACGACGGGGTGCTCGTCCACGGCCGAGTACCAGATGGCGATCGCCGGCCTCGACCACCCCGCCTATGCCGCGATGAACGTGCAGGGCTTCGGCGCCGGCGTCGGCCGTGTCCGGCCGTACTTCGAGCAAGGGAACTGGTACCGGGGCGGCGCGACCCAGATGCTGTTCATCGCCTGGCTGCACGGCGAGCAGAATCAGCTCAGGCCGATGTTCCCGCGCGACATGCCGCGCGAAGACCTCGTTCAGGCCTCCCGCTACTTCGACCTCGCGGCGCAGATCCCGGCCGTGGACTGGTCGAAGGCCCTCTGGCACCTGCCGGTCCAGGACATCCTGAAGGCCGTGGACGGCCAGCGCGGGGTCTTCTCCGACCCGATGCCGGTGCCGACCGGGGGGCGGATGGTGCAGCGGGCGCCGAACGACCCGGCCTGGTACAAGGGCGGCCTCTTCCACGACGACGACACGATCAACATCCCGGGGCTGTGGTTCATGTCGTGGTACGACGTGTCGGTGGGCCCGAACCTCGCGCTCTACAACCACGTCCGCAAGACGGCACAGCCAGGGGTCGCAGACCAGCAGTGGGCGATCATCGCCCCGGTCGCGCACTGCTCCTACACCCGCGCCACCGAGGACACCGTCGTCGGCGAGCGCAGCATGGGTGACGCCCGCTTCGACTACCAGGACGTCGTCTACGGCTTCTTCGACCGCTTCCTCAAGGGGGAGAGGGGCGAGCGCCTCGACCGGCTGCCGAAGGTGACCTACTTCACGATGGGGTCCAACCGGTGGCAGGAGTCGGCCACGTGGCCGCCCGAGGGCGCTGCACCGATGACCTTCTACCTCGCCAGCGGCGGGAAGGCGAACTCGCTGCACGGCGACGGGGCGCTGGCGGCGCGCCCGCCGGAGGCCGACAGGCCGGACGCCTTCACCTACGACCCGATGAACCCGGTCACGTCGTACGGCGGCAACGTCTGCTGCACCGGGACGGCCATCGCGCCCGGTTCGTTCGACCAGCGCAAGGTGGAAGCGCGGAACGATATTCTCGTCTATACGTCCGAGCCCTTCGAGCAGGGGATCGAGCTGAGCGGACCGATCGAGCCGACCCTGTACGTGTCGTCCGACGCAAAGGACACCGATTTCACCGTCAAGGTGCTCGACGTGTACCCGGACGGCCGCGCCTTCAACCTGGACGAGTCGATCCAGCGGATGCGGTACCGCGAGGGGTATGAGGGGCCGCCGGCCTGGATGGAGCCCGGCAGGGTCTACAAGGTCACGCTGCAGCCGCTGACGACCAGCAACGACTTCGCGCCGGGGCACCGGCTGCGGATCGAGGTCTCGAGCAGCAACTTCCCCCGCTTCGACCGCAACCTCAACACCGGCGGCAACAACTACGACGAGAGCCGCGGCGTCGTGGCGCACAACGCCGTGCACCACTCGAAGCAGTACCCGTCGAGCGTCACCGTGACGGTGGTCAGGAAGTAGGTCAGGAAAGGTCGAAGACCAGCGAGCAGCAGGTCACGGCTCCCTCCGCCTTGGCCAGCTCGGAGACGTCCACCGCGCGCACCGGGATGCCGCGGGCCTCGAGGCGCGCCCTCGTGCGCGGGAACGCGCAGGGGTACACGAGCGTGTCGCCGATCCGGAGGGCGTTCGCCGCGAACGGCTCGTCCGGGTCGATTTCGATGCACTCGAAGCCGCGCACCCAGTCCCCCGTCCAGGCCGGGTTCACCAGGAGAACGCCTGGCGCGACCTCGGTGGCCGCCGACTTGAGGTGCAGGCAGCCGTGGACCTCGGCCTGGACCACGTCGTAGCCGAAGGGGCGGACGAGCCCGTCGAGCTCGTCGAGCGCCATCCGCGTGGTTCGCGTCGAGAGGCCCACGTGGAGAGTCCGGCCGACGCGCAAGATGTCCCCCCCGTCGATCGTGGCCGGCGCCGCAATCCGCACGGTCGGGCGGTACGGGCGCAGCGCCTCCTCCACGGCCGGCACCTCGAGCCGGCGGGACGGGGCGCCCGGGCGGGTGAGGACGGCGATCTCGTCGAGCACGAGGGCGCAGTCCTCGACGAACACCGAGTCGGGCAGGTCGGGGCCTGCCGCCAGCCGCTCGACCTGGCAGCCGAGCGAGGCGAGGCAGCGCTCGTACGCCTCGTGCTGGGCCCGGGCCCGCTCGAGGTCGATCGGCTGGCGGGGCAGGTGCGTCAGCTGGCAGGACTGGAACGCCGGGCTGAGGTCGCGGGTGATCGCAAGCAGCATGCGAACAGCTTAATGGATCGGGACGAATTTCGGTTTCTGCCACCGCTCGGAACACCGGTGGCGGAAACTGAAATTCGTCCCGATCCATAGCACCCTCAGTTATCTGCCTGTGCCGCTCGCCCGTCCGGGCATGGTAGGATTCGCCCCACGAAAGGACGCCAGATGATCGAGGAAATCACGCTGCGCGAGCTGGATGCCGGGCGTTTCATCGAGGAGAAGGTGGCCGAGATCCGGGCCGCCGTCGCCGAGGGCACGGCCATCAGCGCCCTCTCGGGCGGGGTGGACTCCTCCGTCGTCACGATGCTGGGGCACCGCGCCCTCGGCTCGCGGCTGAAGTCGGTCTTCATCGAGAACGGGCTGATGCGCGAGGGCGAGCCCGGGCGGGTGGTCGCCCTCTTCCGGGAACTGGGCGTTCCGGTCGAGATCGTCGACGCCCGCGACGAGTTCTTCGCGGCGCTCGCCGGGCCTCACCGATCCCGAGGAGAAGCGCGAGGCGATCACGCAGACCTTCTACAAGAAGGTCTTCGGGCGCATCGTCCGCGAGAGTGGCGCGCGGTCGCTGCTGCAGGGGACGATCCTCACCGACGTCGACGAGACGGTGGCCGGCATCAAGCGCCAGCACAACGTCTTCGAGCAGCTGGGCATCGACCCGCAGGAGGCATTCGGCTACCGGATCCTCGAGCCGCTCGTGCAGCTGCGGAAGGACGGCGTGCGGGCCGTGGGCCGCGCGCTGGCGCTGCCCGCCGAGCTGTTCAACCGCATCCCCTTCCCCGGCCCGGCGCTGGCCGCGCGCGTCATCGGCGAGGTGACGCGCGAGCGGATCGAGATCGTGCGGAAGGCGACCGCGGTCGTCGAGCGGCTGCTCTCGGGCGCCGGCGCTTTCCAGTACATGGCCATCCTCCACGAGGACCGGGTGACGGGCATGCGCGGCGGGAAGCGCCAGTTTGGCGGGCAGATCGAGGTGCGCTGCTGGGACAGCCTGGACGCGCGAGAGGCGACCCCGACGAACCTGCCGTACGGCCTGCTGCGGCGGGTGGCCGACGAGATCCTCGAGGCGGTGCCCGGCGTGGTGAGCGTCACCTACAACATCGCCACCAAGCCGCCGTCGACGATCGAGGCAGTCTGAGGATCTCGGCGACGCACCTTCGCGAGACCTGGCTGCGGGCCGCCGGGATCCCCCTGAGTTACGACGCGGGGCCCTACCTCGGCGCGCTTCGCGAGGTCGAGGCCGTCGAGGTTGGCGGCCTGTCCGACGCCGCGCTTGGCGATCGGGCCGCGCGCGCCCGGGAGGCCGCCCGCGCGGGGCGCCCCCTCGACGCCCTCCTCCCCGAGGTCTTCGCGATCGCGCGCGAGGCGTCGGCGCGCCTGCTCGGCCTGCGCCCCTTCGACGTGCAGGTGGCGGCCGGCGTGGCGCTGCACCGCGGCCGCCTCGCGCAGCTGGCGACGGGCGAGGGCAAGACGCTCGTCGCCGTCATGCCGGCGATCCTCAACGCGCTCGAGGGGCGCGGCGTGCACGTCTTCACCGCCAACGACTACCTCGCCGAGCGTGACGCCCGGTGGATGGGGCCGGTCTACCGCTTCTTCGGCCTTACCGCGGCGTTCGTCGGCCAGGGTGTCCCGCGGGAGGCGCGGCGTCGCGCGTACGCGGCCGACGTCACGTACGTCACGGCGAAAGAGGCCGGGTTCGACTTCCTGCGCGACCACACGGCCGCCGACGCCGCCGACCTGGTGCAGCGCCCCCCCCACCTCGCCATCGTGGACGAAGCCGACTTCATCCTGATCGATGAGGCGCGGGTGCCGCTGGTGATCGCCGGCGAGATGCCGCCCCTCGGCGTGGACCCCGAGGCGGTCGCCGCGGCCGTGCGATCGCTGGCGCCCGGCACGGACTACGACGCGGACGAGTACGAGCGGACGGTCGTGCTGACCGAGGCAGGCTTCGCCCACGCCTCGCGGCTGCTCGGCGCGGACCTCTCGTCGCCCGACCGGCGCCTGCTGCTGAGCACCGTGCACGTCGCCCTGCACGCGCTCGTCCTCCTCCACCGCGACCGCGACTACATCATCCGCGACGGCCGCGTCGAGCTGGTGGACGAGTTCACCGGCCGGGTGGCGGACAACCGCCGGTGGCCGCACGGCATCCACGCCGCGGTCGAGGCGAAGGAGGGCGTGCCCCTGAGCGCCGAGGGGCGGATCCTGGGTTCGATCCCCATCCAGCACTTCGTGCGGCGGTACCCGCGGCTGGCCGGCATGACGGCCACGGCGGCGCCGGCGGCCGAGGAGTTCAAGGCGTTCTTCGGCCTCTCCACGGTGGTCTTTCCGCCGCACCGCGGCTGCATCCGGGACGACGAGCACGACGAGGTGTTCACTCACCGGGGGGCGAAGACGGCGGCGCTGGTCGAGGAGATCCGGGGGGGCCACGCGAGCGGGCGACCGGTGCTCGTCGGCACGGCGAGCGTGGCCGAGTCCGAAGCCCTGGCAGCCTTGCTGCAGGCGGCCGGCGTGCGATGCGAGGTCCTGAACGCCAGGCACGACGCGGCCGAGGCGGCCATCGTGGCCAGGGCGGGCGCGTCGGGCGCCGTGACCATCTCGACCAACATGGCGGGCCGAGGCACCGACATCGTGCTCGGTGCGGGAGACCCGGTGGACCGCGCGCGTGTGGCGGCGCTCGGCGGCCTCTACGTGATCGGCACAAACCGCCACGAGAGCCGGCGGGTCGACGACCAGCTTCGCGGCCGGGCCGGGCGGCAGGGCGACCCCGGGCGCTCACGCTTCTTCGTCTCCCTCGAGGACGACCTGATCCAGCGCTACGGCGTCATGGGCCTGATCCCGCCGCGCCATCGCCCGCCCCGCCAGGAGACGCCGGTCGAGGACCCCGTCGTCTTTCACGAGATCGCCCGGGCGCAGCGGATCATCGAGGGACAGAACTTCGAGATTCGCAAGACGCTGTGGCGCTACTCCGAGATGGTGGACGAGCAGCGGCGGTTGGTCCACGAGCGGCGACAGGCCTACCTGCGCAACGAGGCCGACCCGGACGTCTGCCGGGAGCGCCTGCCCGCGCACTACCAGGCCCTGGCGGCACAGGCCGGCGAAGACGCCGTGCGCCGCGCCGAGCAGCGCCTGACGGTGCGCGCGCTCGACGACACGTGGGCCGACCACCTCGCGTTCATCGAGGATGTCCGCGAGGGGATCCACCTGCAGCGCTACGGCGGGCGCGACCCGCTGACCGAGTTCAGCCGGCAGCTGATCGAGGCGTTCGAGGGGATGATGCGCCGGGTGGAGGACGAGACGGTGGAGCTCTTCGGCCGCCTGCGCGCGGCCGGCGGCGGAATCGACTTCTCCGGCGTCGAGGCGGCGGGGTCGTCGGCGACCTGGACCTACCTGGTGAACGACAACCCGTTCTCGCCGCTCGGCGCGTCTCTCCTCGCCAGCCGCACCCTGACGACGGCGACCGGGATCCTCGGTGTCGTCCTCTGGCCTGTGACGCTGATCACGGTGGCGGGGGTGTTCTTCAGGCGGTGGAAGAAGAAGCGGTCGTCGACCAGTGCTGCTGGACCAGGCGCCAGCCGCCCGGATCGCGGCGGTACGCCTCGCTAGCGTTCCACCGCGAGCCCTGCCCGTCCGGCCACGACCGGAAGTTGAAGGTCAGGAGCGCGAAGTCGCCCGACGCCTGGACGATCGGGTTCAGCAGCTCGTAGCGCTCGGCCGACACCTGCCCGCGGATGCTCCCCATCAGCGCCACGAACGCGCCGCGCCCGTCCACGCGATGCGGCTGGAACGGATCGAAGTAGACGATGTCGTCGGCGGCGAGGTCGATGAAGCCGCCGGGATCGCCCTGGATCCAGCGATCGAGGGCGCCGCGTTCGAGCGCGAGGATCGTGCGTGCGACGTCTTCGGCGCGGTCGTATTGCAGCAGCTCGACGGGGGCCCCGTTGTCGTCGATGAACGCGACGCGCACCCCGTCCGAGGGGCTGGAGGGCGGGATGATGACGTCCTTCCCCGCGAGCGCGGCTTCGAGGTCGTCCACCTCGAAGGCGACGTGCGCGACCGTCTTCACGAGGTCCGGGGACGTGCTGCCGGGGCCGAAGCGGATCCACTCCACCCCGTAGGGGCTGTGGCGGTAATCGTAGACGTGAAGGTCGGCCGCCTCGAGGTGGTACTCCCCCTCGCGCGGCGTGGCGGTCGGGATTCCCAGGTGGTGGTACTTCATGGTGGGTGGGGTCAGGTCTTGCATTTCCGCATTTTGCGCCTCTGCCGCGCAAAATGCGGAAATGCAAGACCTGACCCCAGGTCATGTTACGCGATGGTGATGTCCTGGTCGAGGTAGACGTCCTGGATGACGTTGAGCAGGCGCACGCCGTCGGCCATGGGCCGCTGGAACGCCTTCCGCCCGGAGATGAGGCCCGTGCCGCCCGCCCGCTTGTTCACGACCGCCGTGATCGCCGCATCCGGGAAGTCACTCTTGCCGGACGCCCCGCCCGAGTTGATGAGGCCGGCGCGGCCCATGTAGCAGTTCGCCACCTGGTAGCGCGTCAGGTCGATCGGGTGGTCGGTCGTCAGCTGCGTGTAGATGCGCTCGTCGAGCTTGCCGTAACTCGAGCTGCCGGTGTTCATCGCCTTGAAGCCGCCGTTGTTCTCGGGCAGCTTCTGCTTGATGATGTCGGCCTGCAGGGTGACCCCCAGGTGGTTGGCCTGGCCGGTCAGGTCGGCGCTCACGTGATAGTCCTTGTCCTTCTTGAACGCCGGGTTCCGCAGGTAGCACCACAGCACGGTGGCCATGCCCATCTCGTGCGCGAGCGCGAAGGCCTGCGCCACCTCGACGATCTGGCGCCCGCTCTCGTCGGAGCCGAAGTAGATCGTCGCGCCGACGGCGGCCGCGCCCATGTCGGCCGCCTGCTCCACCTCGCCGAACATGATCTGGTCGAACTTGTTCGGGTAGGTGAGCAGCTCGTTGTGGTTGATCTTGACGATGAACGGGATCTTGTGCGCGTAGCGGCGCGACACGGCGCCGAGGACGCCGAAGGTGGAGGCGACGGCGTTGCAGCCCCCTTCGACGGCCAGCTTCACGATGTTCTCGGGGTCGAAGTACACCGGGTTCTTCGCGAAGCTCGCGCCTCCCGAATGCTCGATCCCCTGGTCCACGGGCAGGATCGACATGTAACCGCTGCCCGCGAGCCGGCCGGTGCCGAAGAGCCGCTGCAGGCTGCCCAGCACGCGGTTGTTGCGGTCGGACGCCGCCCACACCCGGTCCACGAAGTCGGGGCCGGGCAGGTGCAGCAGGTCCTTCGAAACGGTCTTGCACTCGTGCTCGAGCAGGTAGCTCGCCTTGTCGCCGAGCAACTCCACGATTTCCTTGTTCACTCGCTCCTCCTCGCCTCAAGCCTCACACAATCCGGCCAACGACATCAAGGGACAGCGGCAGGCCGGCTCCCGCTGTAGACTGCGCCGATGCGTGCGCCCATCGTCCTGAAGGCCCTGGCCACCACCGGCCTCTGGGGCGCCTCGTTCGTGGCCACCAAGATCGCGCTCCGCGAGCTGTCGCCCCTCGCGATCATCGTGGCCCGGTTCGCCCTCGGCCTCGCGTGCCTCCTGGCCCTGCTCGCGTGGCGCCGGCAGGCTCGCCTCGCGGACCGGCGCGACCTCGCCTGGCTCGCGCTGCTCGGGGTCCTCGGCGTCACCGTGCACCAGTTGCTGCAGTCGATCGGCCTGCTGACCACCACCGCCACGAACTCGGGCTGGATGGTTGCGCTCATCCCGGTCTTCACCGCCATCCTGGCGCGCCTGATGCTGGGCGAGCCGTTCGGGGGGCGGAAGCTCGCCGGGCTGGCGGCCGCCTCGCTCGGGGCGCTGGTGGTGGCCGCGCGCGGCTTCGATCTCCGGGGGCTGATCGCGAACCCCTCCCCCGGCGACGCGCTGATGCTGCTGAGCGCGGCCAACATGGCGCTCTTCACCACCTGGTCCAAGCGCATGATCGCGCGCTACCCGCCGGTGGTCACGATGACGTACGTGATGGCCTTCGGCTGGCTGGCCTCGCTGCCGCTGGTCGCGCTGGATCGCGGCTGGGAAGCCTTCCCGACGCTCTCGGCAGCCGGGTGGGGGAGCCTGGTGTTCCTCGGCGTGGGGTGCTCGGGAATCGCGTACGCCTTCTGGTACGACGCGCTGGCCGAGATCGATGCCTCCGCCCTCTCCTCGTTTCAGTACTTCCAGCCGATCGTCACCCTCGCCGTCGCGAACCGTGTGCTCGGCGAGCCGGTCACGCCGGCAGTCGTGGGGGGCGGTGCCGCCATCCTCGCCGGGGTGTGGCTCGTCACGCGGCGGCCCTGACCGCCGCCACGATCCGCCGCGCCGAGATCCCGAAGCGATCCAGCAGTTCGTCCGCCTGTCCGCTGCGCGGGATCTCCCGCACCGCCAGCCGCTGCACCGTCGCGACGCCCGCGGTCGCTTCCGCCACCGCGTCGCCGATCCCGCCCGCCGCGTAATGGTCCTCCACGGTGATCACCCGCCCCCGCGTCGCCGCCGCGGCCGCGCGCAGGGTCTGCGCGTCGATCGGCTGCACCGAGTAGAGGTCGATCACGCGCACGGCGATGCCGGCCGCGCGCAGCTCGTCGTACGCCTTCAGCGCCTCGAAGACCGTCACGCCCGCCGCGACCACCGTCGCCGCGTCGGCGTCGCTGCTCCGCAGCACCTTGCACCCGCCTACCGGGAACGCCTCTTCGGGCCCGTAGATCACGGGCGTCTTCGGACGGCTCGTCCGGATGTAGGCAGGGCCGGGCGTGTACGCCATCTCGACCACCAGCCGCTCGGTGCTGACCGCGTCGCACGGGTACAGCACGGTCACGTTCGGCTGGGCCCGCATCATCGCCAGGTCCTCCAGCCCCATCTGCGACGGCCCGTCCTCTCCGATCGACACGCCCGCGTGCGACCCGGCCAGCTTCACCCCGAGGCCGCTGATCGCCGCCATCCTGATGAAGTCGTAGGCGCGCGTGAAGAACGCGGCGAAGGTGGCCGCGAACGGGATCGCGCCGCGGCTGGCCAGCCCCATGGCCGTGCCGAGCATCGACTGCTCGGCGATGTAGCACTGGTAGAAACGCTGCGGGAACACCTTCTCGAACTTCTCGCTGAAGGTGGAGTTCCCCACGTCGCCGTCGAGGGCGACGATGCGAGGATCGAGCTCGCCGAGGCGCACGAGGGCGCTGCCGTACGCCTCGCGCGTCGCGACCGCGTCACCGAGCGCGTAGGGGGGCGCGGCCGGCTCGGCGCGCCGCGCCAGTTCCGGCGAGAGCGTCATGCGGGGCGGCCCGGGAATGGCCGGCGCCGGGACGTCGGGGCCTCCGCCTGCTTCGACGAACTGCCCGCGCAGCTCGGCCAGGGCGCGCGCCTCCTCTTCCGGCTTGAGCGGCCTGCCGTGCCAGCCGTTCTTCCCCTCGATGAAGGAGACTCCCTTGCCCTTGATCGTCCGCGCCACGACGACGGTCGGGCGGTCGGTGATCCGCCGGGCGGCGTCGAACCCCCCGAGCAGCGCGGCCAGGTCGTGCCCGTCCACCTTCACAGCCTTCCAGCCGAACGCCTCGAACCGCCGGAGGTAGGCATCGAGGTCGTGGCCGATGGCCGTCTCGCGGCTCTGGCCGAGGGCGTTCACGTCGATGATCGCGCACAGGTTCGACAGTTCGTGGAAGCGCGCCGCCTCGGCCGCCTCCCAGACCGAGCCCTCGGCCGTCTCGCCGTCGCCCAGCAGCACGTAGGTGCGGTAGGCCGACCCGATGCGCCGCGCGTTGAGCGCCATCCCGACGCCGGCGGCCAGCCCCTGCCCGAGCGACCCGGTGGCCACGTCCACGAACGGCAGGCGCGGCGTGGGATGCCCCTCGAGGTCCGAGTCGATCTGCCGCAGCCGCAGCAACTCGGGCCGCGGCACGACCCCCGCCTCGGACCAGGCGGCGTACAGCAGCGGTGCGGCGTGCCCCTTCGACATCACGAACCGGTCGTTGTCCGGGTCCTCGGGCCTTTGCGGGTCGAATCGCATCTCGGCGAAGAACAGGGCCGCCACGATCTCGGCCGCCGAGCAGCAGGTCGAGGGGTGGCCGCTGCCCGCAGCGGTCGTCGATCGGATCGACTCGATGCGGAGCCGGGTCGCGACGTTGTGCAGGACCGGGACCAGGGCGTCGTGGGCGGCCATCGGCAGAGACCTCCAGAAAACAAGCGGTCCCATTATACCGTTCGGGACGAATTTCAATTTCTGCCACCGGCGTCAGCCGTGGTGGCAGAAATTGAAATTCGTCCCGAACGGTTCTTGCGGTTTATGCTAGGGGCTGCATCCCGACACGCTTATGACGCACCGAATCACCCTCATCCCCGGGGACGGGATCGGTCCCGAGGTCACCCGCGCGGTCGTCCGCATCCTGGCCGAGGCCGGCGTGGCCATCGAGTGGGAGCGCGAGGAGGCCGGCCTGATCGCCGTCGAGCAACTGGGCGACCCGCTGCCCCAGCGGATGCTCGACTCGGTCCGCCGCACCCGTGTCGCGCTGAAGGGGCCGCTCACAACCCCGGTCGGCCGCGGCTTCACCAGCGTGAACGTGGGCCTGCGCAAGACGCTCGACCTGTTCGTCAACCTGCGACCCGTGTTCAACCTCCCCGGCGTGCCGGCCCGCTTCGGGCACCTCGACCTCGTTCTCGTCCGTGAAAACACCGAGGACCTGTACTCCGGGCTCGAGCACGAGGTCGTGCCGGGCGTGATGGTGAGCATGAAGGTGATCTCGCGGGTGGCCTCCACCCGGATCGCGCGCTTCGCGTTCGATCACGCCCGCCTCCACGGCCGCCGGCGCGTGACCACGATCCACAAGGCGAACATCATGAAGCGCGGCGACGGGCTCTTCCTGGCCTGCGCACGCGAGGTTGCCGCGGAATACCCCGAGATCCAGCACGACGACCGCATCGTGGACGCGGCCTGCATGCACCTGGTCCTGCGGCCCGAGACCTTCGACGTCCTGCTGATGCCCAACCTGTACGGCGACATCGTCTCCGACCTGTGCGCCGGGCTGGTGGGCGGCCTCGGCGTGGTCGGGAGCGCGAACCTCGGGCACGACGCCGCGGTGTTCGAGGCCGTGCACGGCACAGCCCCCGACATCGCGGGGCAGGACGCGGCCAACCCGACCGCCCTGCTGCTCTCGGCGCTGATGATGCTGCACCACATCGGCGAGGGAACCGCCGCGGACCGGATCCGGGCGGCGCTCACGCGGGTGCTGGAGGCAGGCCAGGTCCGGACGCGGGACCTCGGGGGCGGGGCCACGACCACCGCGTTCGCCGACGCCATCTGCGGGGCGCTCGCCTGATCCAGCGCCCGCCCTGTGCGGGCCTCCAGGCCCGCGGCCCGCACGCACTCGACCCGAGGCCCGAGGCCGAGGGGCTGGTGTTATAGTTGCGCGCAATGGGCGACGCCATCAGCCGGGCCGTCCTCGAACGCGAAGAGGTCGTCCGGTACCTGCGCGGTGGGCACGGCGAGGATCCCGAAACGGCTCGGGCACGGGTCCACGAGTACCTCGAAGAACTCCGGACGACCCAGCGCTACTCGCTCTACCGGGCGCTCAAGCACCCCATCTACCCGCTGCTTCGCAGGATCACCCGGCAGGTCGAGCACGTCGAGCGCGCGGTCGAGGCGGCCCGCGGCTGCCGTGTGATGTACGCCTCGAACCACAAGAGCCACACCGACTACCTCATCGAGCCGATCGTGATCGACGACGCCGGCATCCGCCCCCCGGTGATCGCGGCCGGCATCAACCTGTTCGGGGGCGCGCTCGGCCTCCTGAACCGGCACGTGACCGGGGCCGTCCCGATCCGCCGCGGCACCAAGGACCCGGCGTACCTCATCACGCTGAAGGCGTACATCGCAGAACTCCTCCGCGAGCACGACCTCCTCTTCTACCCCGAGGGCGGCCGCAGTTACAGCGGGGAACTGAAGCCCCCGAAGACCGGGCTGATCCACGCGGCCGTGCAGGCCGGCCTCCCCAACCTCGTCATCGTGCCGCTGGCCATCTCCTACGAGCTGGTGCTCGAGGACCGGATCCTCTCGCGCCAGGGGGTCAAGCGGCGGCAGCGGTCGTTCTCGAGCGAGCTGGCCGAGATGGTCCGCGACGCGGTCGGCTACCGCTCGCGCGCCTTCGTCAGCTTCGGCCACCCGATCGCGGCCTCGGGGCTCGACCCACAGTCGCGCCGCGACATGCTCGACCTGGCCCACTCGGTGATCGACTCGATCGGCCGCCTGTACAAGGTGACGCCGACCGCGGTGGTGGCCGCGACGATGCGGCCGGGGACCGCGAGGCGCGACCTCGAGGCGCGGGCCGACGACCTGGTGGCACGGTTGCGTGAAGGGGGGGCCAACCTGTCGGTCGACAGCGGCCGGCAGGCAGTTGACGAGGGGGTCCGCGCCCTTCAGGGTCGCGGCGTCCTGGCCGCCGAGGGCGATCGGGTGCGCGTGCGCAACCGGGCGCTCCTGCGGTACTACGCCCGCACGATCGACCATTTGGTCAATCCCCGCCGCGGCGTGGCCAGGCCATAGATGCTCGACGCTCTCTCCAAGGCCGCGTTCGACGCGCTGGGCGGCAGCCAGCCTCTCGAGCGCCTCGCCTCGCGCTACGGCATGGCGCCCGGCGGCTTCGCGCGCCGATTCGTCGCGGGCGAGACGGTGGACGAGGCGATCGACGCCGCCCGGGCGTTGCAGGCAAAGGGCTGTCACCTGACCCTCGACCAGCTCGGCGAACGGGTGTCCACGCTCGACGAAGCCGACGCGGCCTCCCGCACGTACGTCCGGACCGCCGCCGCCGTGGTGGCGTCGGGCATCGAGCGCAACCTCTCCGTCAGGCTCTCGCAGCTCGGCCTCCACCTGGATCGAGCGGTCTGCACCGACAACCTGCGGCGCATCCTGATGTCCGCCGCGCCCGAGGGGTTCTTCGTGCGGGTGGACATGGAGGAGTCCTCGACGGTGGACACCACCCTCGCGATCGTCGAGACGCTGCGCGACCAGGGGTACCGGGATGTGGGCGTCGCCCTGCAGGCGGCCCTCCATCGCAGCGAGGAGGACCTTGGCCGCATGCTCGAACTGGGTGTGCGGGTGCGCCTGGTGAAGGGGGCGTACAAGGAGCCGAAGCCGGTCGCCCACCAGAGGAAAGCCGACGTCGACGCCGCCTACGAGCGGATGATGCGGCGGCTGCTGACCGAAGGCGACCGCCCGGCGATCGCCACGCACGACGCCGTGCTGATCGAGCGCACCAGGCAGTTCGCCGCGTCGCGCGGCATCGGCGCGGACCGGTTCGAGTTCCAGATGCTGTACGGCATCCGGCGCGACCTGCAGGCGGCGTTGCTCACCCAGGGCTGCCGGGTACGCGTCTGCGTGCCATTCGGCCGCCAGTGGTTCCCTTACTACATGCGCCGGCTGGGCGAACGCCCCGGCAACGTCACGTTCGTCCTCCGAAGCCTCCTGCGGGACCGGTAGCCCGCCGTTCGACGCTGCCCGTGAAGTTGTCCTCCCTCTATACAGGAGGTGGCCGCTTCTGCATCGTTCGTGGACTGCCGGATCCACAGTTCTGCAATCGAAGCCGCCCGCCACCCCCTCCGACCCGGTCGAGGCAGGTCGAACCCGGCATTTCCCGGGCAACCGGACCGTCAGCTCAGCCTTGGCACGCTCTTTGATATCAGCTCATCGCATGAAGACCCATGGCCCCCACGATTCACTGGCGTTCACGGAAACCGACCTGCCCGGAGACCCCCCGGCCGGGGTGATTGCAGCCACCATGTCCTGGCTTCAGCAGGGCCTCTGCGGCCTGCACGGCCACGACTCGCTGCTTCAGTACGAGCGGACCCGGATCTTCCTGCGCTGCGCCTCGTGCGGCCGCGAGACGCCCGGCTGGGATCTCTCGCGCACGTCGGCAGCCGCCGCGCGGGCCGAGGCCCGGACGAGGCCGGCGGCCGCGGGTCTCGCCAAGGTCGCCTGAAAACCGGTCGGCCCGCGAGCCCGCCTCACTCGACCCAGTCCGCGATGAACACGTTGGTGTCACCCTCGTGGCCGGAAAGGCGGTTCGACGCGAACACCAACCGCTTGCCGTCCGGCGAGAACATCGGGAACCCGTCGAACGTCCCGTTGAACGTGACGCGCTCGAGCCCTTTGCCGTCGACTCCGATGAGGTAGAGGTCGAAGTTCCGCCCGCGCGGGTCGTCCATGTTCGAGGCGAAGATGATCCGGCGGCCGTCCGGGTGGAAGTAGGGGGCGAAGCTCGCGGCCCCCGCGCTCGTCACCTGCCGAAGGCCTCCGCCCTCGCGGTCCATCACGAACACCTCGAGGGCCGTGGGCCGCCACAGCTCGGCCTTGAGCAGCGACCGGTAGTCGTCGAGTTCGGGACCCGGCGGCAGCGTTCTCCCCCGGAAGACGATCGAGCGCCCGTCCGGGGAGTAGAACGCGCCACCGTCGGGGCCAACGCGGTGCGTCAGGCGCCGCACGTCCGACCCGTCGCCGTTCATCGAGTACAGCTCCATGTCACCGTCGCGGACGCTGGTGAAGACGATCCGGCCGTCGCGCCCGATGGTGGCTTCGGCATCGTACCCGGGCGTCGAGGTCAGGCGCTCGAGGCCGGTCCCGTCCGGCTTCGCGCGGAAGATGTCGTAGGCCGCGTAGATGGGCCACACGTACCCCCGCTCGAACCCCGGCTTGGGCGGGCAATCGGGCGACGCCAGGTGGGTCGAACCGTACAGGATCGACTGCCCGCCGGGATAGAAGAACGCGCAGGTGGTGCGCCCCTGGCCGGTGCTCACCATCCGCCGGTCGCTGCCGTCCGCGTTCATCGTGTAGATCTGGTCGCAACCCGCGCCGGGCCTCGTGGCCTGGAAGATCAGGCGCCGGCCATCGAACGAGAAGTAGGCCTCGGCGTTCTCACCCCCATTGGTCAGCATCCGAAGGTTCGCGAGGTGACGCTCGCGCGGGTCGGGCTGGCGATCGGCGGCCGGCTGCTCCTGTCCCGCCGCCTTCGCCGGGACGGATGCAGGCAGCGGTACCACCAGCGCCACGGCGGCGACGAGGGCGGCGAGCGCGGCGGCAGGCCACGCGGGAAAGGCGCTGCGCAATCGATCCTCCTTGTTTGGGTAAGCCCAACTACCAAAGTTAGCACAGAGAACTGAACGTGTCGTGGCGGGGGTACCGAGGGTGGCGGGGGTGGGCGTGCCCAGGAGTGCTGCACGGGGTCGGTGCCGAAGTGTCGTGGCGGAGTGCCGGCGGCCCGACGCGATGCTACGATCCCAACATGGAATCCCCGGAAGTCAGGGCGCGCGCGGTGGCCGCAGCCGTGCGCGATGCCGGTGGCCGGGCCCTGGTGGTCGGCGGCTGGGTGCGGGACCGTCTCCTCGGGATCACCTCCAAGGACGTCGACATCGAGGTCTATGGCCTCCCTGCGTCCCGTCTCCGCGATCTGCTCTCGGTCTTCGGGCGGGTCGAGACGGTGGGCGAGAGCTTCACCGTCTACAAGGTCGGCGACCTCGACGTCTCGCTGCCCCGCCGCGAGTCGAAGACCGGCCGCGGCCATCGCGGCTTCACCGTCGAGGGCGACCCGTCGATGCCGGTCGCCGAGGCGGCGCGACGCCGGGACTTCACCATCAACGCCATCGCGTGGGACCCGCTGAGCGGCGAGTACGAAGATCCGTGGGGCGGGCGCGCGGACCTCGAGCGACACCTGCTGCGCGTCGTCGATCGGCGGACGTTCGCCGATGACAGCCTCCGCGTCCTGCGAGCGGCGCAGTTCGTCGCGCGGTTCGACCTCGCCGTGGAGCCGGCGACGCTCGAGATCTGCCGCGACGTCCCGCTCGACGACCTGCCGTCCGAACGGATCTGGGGCGAGATCGAAAAGCTGCTGCTGCTGCCGGCGCGCCCCTCGCCCGGGTGGGCCTTCGCGCGCGAGGCCGGCGTGCTCGACAAGCTGTTCCCCGAGCTGGCGGCGCTGGTCGGGTGCGAGCAGGAGCCCGAGTGGCACCCCGAGGGCGATGTCTGGACGCACACCCTGCTGGTCATCGACGAGGCGCGGAGTCGGGTGGGGGATCTCGCCCGCCCCGAACGCCTCGCGGTCATGCTGGGCGCCGTCTGCCACGACCTCGGCAAACCCTCGACGACCGCCTTCACGGACGGGCGGATCCGATCGCTCGGCCACGAGGAGGCGGGGGTGCCGCCCGCGACGGCCGTGCTCGATCGCCTGAAGGTGCAGACGATCGACGGCTACGACGTGCGGGCGCAGGTACTCGGCCTGACCGCGCACCACCTGAAGCCTGGGGCCTGGCACAAGGTGAAGGACCAGGTCGGCGACGGAGCCTTCCGCCGCCTGGCGCAGAAGGTCGACCTCGAGCTGCTCGCGCGGCTGGCGGCGGCCGACTGCCGCGGCCGGCCCGGGGACTTCGACTGCGACGCGATGGACTGGTTCCTGGGCCGCGCGCGCGCGCTCGGCGTCGAGCACGAGCCCCCGAAGCCGCTGCTGCTCGGCCGACACCTGCTCGCGCTCGGTCTCCAGCCCGGCCCCCGCATCGGCCAGATCGTGAAGGAGGTCTACGAGCTGCAGCTCGACGGCCGCGTCGCGAACGAAGAAGAGGCGATCGCCGCCGCCCGGAGAATACTCGGGGCTTGGGGCGAGCGGGGCTCGGCCTCGGTCACGCGCCTGTGATGAGGCGTCCGAAGAGTGCCGCGTCGACGTTGCCGCCGCTGATCACCGCCACCTCCGGATGGCGATCAACAACCTGCCCGGCGCGCCTCGCCGCCGCGACCGCCGCGACCGTGATCGCGCCGCTCGGCTCGGCCACCAGCCGGCACGCCTCGAACAGCCAGCGTACCGCGGCGGCTATCGCGTCATCCTCGACCGTCACCACGCGATCGACGAACGCCCGCACGTGGCGGAACGTGACGTCGCCAGGACGCACGGCCAGCAGCCCGTCGGCCAGCCCCGGCCTGACGTGGATCGTCGTCGGCCGCCCCGCCGCGAGCGACGCGGTCATCCGGGCGGCGCCGGCCGGCTCGACACCGATCACCTCGACGTCGGGCCGGCTTCGCTTGATGGCGGTCGCGACGCCCGAGATCAGGCCGCCGCCGCTCATCTGGACGTAGACCCGCCGGACGTCGGGACACTGCTCCAGGATCTCCAGCCCGAGAGTGCCCTGCCCCTCGACGATCCACTCGTGGTCGAACGGCGGGACGATCGTCATCCCCCGGCGGCTCGCCTCGGCCTCGGCCCGGGCCTTGCGCTCGAGCGTGGTCGTGCCCTCGAAGACGACCTCGGCACCCAGCGCACGCGCGCCCTCCACCTTCACCGGGGGCGCCGACGTCGGCATCACCACCAGCGCGGGCACCCCCAGCATCCGTGCCGCCCGTGCGATCGCCAGCCCGTGGTTGCCGGATGAATAGGTGAGGAGCCCCGCCCGGCGCTCACCCTCGGGCAGGCGCCAGGCCATGTTGCAGGCTCCGCGAATCTTGAAGGCCCCGCCGAGCTGCAGGTTCTCGCACTTGAGCAGCAGGGGCCCGCCCGGCCCGACCCAGCCGGCCGCTTCCGCGGCGGGCACCATCGGGGTCAAGCGGACCAGGCCGGCCAGGCGGTCGCGCGCCGAGACGATTTGGGCAAGGGAAACGAGGTTCTCCACCCGGCCATGCTAGCCCGGATCCGCGACGCGGCCAACCCGGCACGAATGTTGATGGCGTTTCCCGTCGGCATTCGCCCACCCCGTCGCCCCAAGCGCGGCAGGCTGCCAGGAAACACGATGGAGTTCAATGAACGACTGGTTCATGAGGTCATCGAAGCCGTCCGGCAGCAGCTCCGCAAGGAGACGACCGACCGGCTCCGCGACGTCTACCTCATCGGCGACATCGAGAAGGACAGCGCCCGCTCGGTGATCGAGCGGTTGCGGGAACTGGCGGCCGAGAACAGCCGCCCGATCACGCTCTACATCAACAGCGCCGGCGGCAACGTGACCGACGGCCTCGCCATCCACGACGTGGTGCGCCACCTCGTCTGGCAGGGGGTCGACGTCACGATCGTCGTGCAGGGGATGGCCTACTCGATGGGGTCGGTGGTACTGCAGGCGGCGAGCCCCGGAGCCCGGCTCGCGTTCCCGCACTCGTGGATCATGATCCACGAGCCCGCGAAGTGGGCCGGCTGGCAGTCCACCTCGGCGGCCGCCCAGCACCTGGACCGCCTCAAGGAGATGCAGGCGCAGATCTACCGGATCCTCGCGGTGCGGTCGGGCAAGCCGCTCGGCCGGATCATCCGCGACACCAAGCGCACGGACTTCTACCTGGACGCGCACCACGCCCGGGACTATGGCCTGATCGACCGCATCCTCGTCCAGGACGCCCTGGTGGCCGAGTCGCGGACCGAGCGCGGCACCCTCAGCGAGGACAAGCGTGTGGAGGGTGAAGGGCCGTCAGACGAGCCGTTGCGCGAGGACGTCGTGGAGCCGGCCGCCTCGGCGGACGACGCGCGGGGGGACCGGGCCAGCCCGAAGACCTGAGCGGAGGCCGGCGCTACTGGCGTCCTGCGCGCCACTCCTCGAAGAGGCGGGGGGCGTTGCCGGCGATGGACCGGCGGACGGGAGCCCAGCCGAGCGCGCGGGCCCTCGGGCTGCGCACGACCTGGTCGAGGGCGAGCGCCTCGGCGTAGGCGCCGAGCTTCGCCCGCGCTTCCTCGAGCGGCATGCGCCGGATGTCGGGCGTCTGCGGCGCGGCCGCCGCGATGGCCTCGACGATCTCGTTGACGCGCTCGTCGGCCTCGTCGTTGGCGTGGTACAGCCCCGAGGCGTCCGGCCGCGACAGCAACCGCACGTAGAGGTCCCCCAGATCGCGCTCGTACACCGCCGGCCAGTGGTTCTCGCCGCTCCCGATCACGCGCACCAGGCCGTTGGCCGCATCGCGCAGCAGGTCGCCGACGATGCCGCGCGCGCCGCCGTAGACGATGCCGGGGCGGACGACCATCGTGCGAAGGCCGTCGGCCGCCGCATCGAGCACCATCCGCTCGTGGACCGGCCGCCAGGCGGCAATCGCGGCCGGGTTGATCGGCGTCTCCTCGGTGGCCGGCTGCGGCGTCGGCCCGATCACCCAGATCCCGGATGTGTAGGCCAGCGCACGGGGGCCCAGGCCGGGCTCGCGAAGGGCGGCGAGCATCACCTCGAGGGCCTGCCGTTCGAGCTCGATGCCGCGGGCGTTGGGCTCGAGGGCGGCGTGCACCACGCCGTCGTGCCGGCGGGCCAGGTCCCGGTACGAGGCGGGGTCACCGAGGTCCCCAATCACCGGCGACCCGCCGCGCGCCGCCACCTGCGCCGCCCGCTCGGTGTTGCGGACGAGCCCGGTGACCTGGTGGCCCGCGCGCACGAGCGCATCGAGGACGGCGCTGCCGATGTACCCGCTGGCGCCGGTCACGAAGAACCGCATGGTGCCCCCTCGAATCGAAGCCTCGGGCCGCTCCGCGGCCGCGCTGACCTCAGGCAGGATTGCCAACGGCCATTGTAGCCCAGCGGGGTGAGAACGCCGCATGCCCCATGAAAGCAGGCCTTTGCGCGCAACGCTCACTGTGGCACAATGTTTGTAAGGTCAGCTCCGTTCTGTGTACTGGAGCTGTGAGGGGAGGAAAGTGGCGGCTTCCAATCCGGTCTTCGACACCATCCTGCCCGGCGACAGCCGGGGGAATCCCATCGAGCCCGTCCCGACCGTTCACGAGCCGGCTGCGCAGTCGCCGGCGGCCCAGAAGTTCCAGTCCTGCCGGTGGCGGAGGCCCGCCGAGCAAGCCGTCCCCGAGGGGTGCGGGCACCGCGACGTCCTGCCGATCACGGGCACGCACGGCTTCGATCCCGAGGCCTGGTGCTCCGACTGCACGTTCTACAAGCTTCGCCGGACGCCCAAGAAGCGGGAGTACTTCGGCTACTGACGCCCGGGAGGACGGGCGGGGACGCCTGTCCTACTCAGAGAACTCCCTCGCGAGCTCGACCCACTCGCCCTCTGGCGCCAGCGCCAGGTACCGGCGCCAGTGGGGTCGCGCCTCCCCCGAACGGCCCTGCTTCTCCAGCGTGACGGCCAGGTAGAAATGGGCGTCGGCGTAATCGGGGTTCAGCCCGATCGCGGCCGCGTAGCAACCCTCCGCCTGCTCCAGCCTTCCGAGGTCGTGATACACGTTCCCGAGGTTGAAGTGCGTCTCGAAGAGGTCGTCCTCGAGGGTGATCGCCCGCTGGTAGAGCGCTTCGGCCTCGACCAGCTCGCCCCGGGCGTAGTGGACGTTCGCCAGGTTGATCAGCGCGGGCACCAGGTCGGGGTCGGCTTCGAGCGCGCGGCGGTAGGTGCGCGCGCACGCCTCGTGGTTCAGCGGGTTGCCGTCGTCGAGCGACGAGGCGACGAGAAACAGCTCCTCGGCGAGCGCCGCGTCGGGCGTCGCGTGCGCCGCGGGAGCGGGACGGCGGGTCCCGAGACGCACGATCTTCGCCGGCTCGGCGTCGAGATGGAAGTCGAGCCGGAGCTGCCCCGCGCGCGAAGCGAGCAGCGACCTCACGACCGAGCGGAGCGGCACGGCGCGCTCGAGGTCGCCGTTGGCCTGGCGGAGCACGGCCAGGTCGGGAAACGAGAAGTAGGTCTCGGCGTGCGTGCGAAGGGCCGGCCGGATCAGGTTCCACTTCTGCAGGTCGCGCAGGTGCTCCTCGCGCAGGTGCGGGTACATGGCGAGAATGTCGCGGAGCCCGTACCACTGCTGGCGCAGCGCGGCGGGCGACGGGATGCCGGCCAGCTCGCAGAACTGATCCTCGGTGAGCACGCGGACGCGTCCCGGCTGGCGGGCATTGATCGCCTCGGCGCGGCGAATCTTGCGACTCTTCTCGTTCTCCGTCTCGGCGGCCTTGTGGTGTTCGCCGCCGGCCGCTCCCACGACCAGCATCGTCGCCTTCGCGTTGACGTCGGCGGCCGGGGTGCCCCCCAGTCGCGACACCAGCGTCCTGGCGTCGCGCCGGCTGAGCGAGAGCAGCCGCCCGGTGAACACGACGTGCTCGCCCGCGAGGGCCGCGGGCGCCGGCTGCGGGGAGGGAGAGGCCATGGTGCGTCTTCACGATGCAGGGGCCGCCCGCGAATGTCAATCGATCCCGGCGTCGGCCGCCGTCGGCGGCCTCGGGCAGGCAGGGACCCCTGCCCTACTGCGTGGCCTTCGGGCTCCTGATAGAATGCCGCCATGCTGCTGGCAGGCGATCTCGGCGCAACCAAGACCCTGATCGGGCTCTTCGCCCCGGCCGAGGAACGGCCGCGGCTGGTGGACGTGCGCACCGTCACCACGCTCGAGTACGACAGCCTCGAGGCGATCATCGCCCCCTTTCTCGACGACCACCCGTCGGCCGGCTTCATCTCGGCCGCCACTTTCGGCGTCGCGGGCCCGATCGTCGAGCAGGTGGCGCGGCTCACCAACGTGCCGTGGGAGGTGGACGCGGCGGCCGTGCGAGACCTTTTTGGGTTTCCCTCGCTCACGCTGCTGAACGACCTGCAGGCGATGGCGTACTCGGTGCCGGTGCTCGAGCCCGCCGAGCTCGAGGTGCTGCAGAAGGGATCGCCGGCGCCGACGGGGAACGCGGCGCTGATCGCGGCGGGGACCGGCCTCGGCGAGGCGTTGCTCCACAGCGTGGACGGCCGCTTCGTCCCGTCGCCGACCGAGGGGGGGCACGCCGACTACGCCCCGCGGACCCCGAGGGAGATCGGGCTCCTGCAGGCGCTCATCCGGCAGTACGGCCGCGGCGAGTACGAGCAGGTGCTGTCGGGGCGCGGCCTCATGAACATCTACCGCCACGTGCACGGCGACTCGCCGTGCGAGGCCGGCGGGCCCGGCGACGACGCGTCGGGCGGCCCGGCGCGCGTGTCGGCGTCGGCCCTGGAGGCGCGGTGCCCGCTCTGTGTGGAAACGCTGGACATGTTCGTCACGGCCTACGGCGCCGAGGCGGGCAACCTGGCGCTCCACTCGATGGCGAGCGCGGGCGTGTTCGTCGGCGGCGGCATCGCGCCGAAGATCCTCCCGGCGATGCGGTCGGGCGCCTTCATGGACGCGTTCCTGGCGAAGGGACCCATGACCGAGGTCCTGACCGACGTGCCCGTCGCCGTGATCCTCAACGACCGTGCCGGGCTGCTCGGCGCGGCGGTCCACGCGAACGCCGTCGCGCGCAGCGGGCGCTGACCCGCGGCGCGGCGCCAGCCTTTCGACTGGACGCGCACGACGCCGAAACAGTAGACTGCGCTCGCACCCAGCCCCCCTTCCCGAGGAGAAACCGACATGACCGACCCGACGCCTCCCGCCGGCGCAACGTCCAGCAACCGGACGATCATGATTATCCTTTCGTACCTGTGGCTGTTGGCGCTGGTGCCGCTCCTCGTCGAGAAGAACGACCGCGAGGTGCAGTGGCACGCCAAGCACGGGATCGTGCTGATGGTGGCGGAGATCGTGCTCTGGGTGGCGTGGACGATCGTGAGCACCATCGTGGCGCAGATCCCGTTCCTCGGCTGCCTGGGCGCCGCGGTCGGGGCGCTGGTGGCCTTCGTCGTCTGGCTCGGGATCATCGTGCTGCACGTCTTCGCGATGGTGAAGGGCATCAACGGCCAGCGCCTGATCGTGCCCTACGTGACGCAGTACGCGGACCGGTTCTAGGGATCGGGCGCATGACGGATCACGTCCCGCGCGCGCACCCCGAGGCCAACCGGCACGTGATGCTGGTGCTGGCGTACCTGCCGCCGTTCGCCGTGATCCCGCTGCTCGTGGAGAAGGACGACCCCGACATCCAGTGGCACGCGCGCCACGGGATCGTGCTGATGGTGGCGGAGATGCTGATCCTGCTCGGCATCTTCGCCATCGCGCTGGTCGTGGGCCTGCTGACCGCCGGGATCGGCTGCGGCCTGCTGGTGCTGGTCCCGGTCCCGATGCTGATCTTCCTCGTCCTCCACATCGTGATCGTCGTCCGCGCCTTCGCGGGGCGGCGGCTGCTGATCCCGATCGTCAGCGCTTACGCCGACCGGTTCTAGACGGAGCTCGCCCGAGTTGACCCGCTCGCTCCGCTGGCTCACGGCTCCGGGCTCAGGGCCCCGGCGACTCGCAGCCCTCCTCGCGGTGACCCTCCTCGGTCTCCTCGCGTTCGACGTCACGCGTGCCCCGGAGCGCCAGCTCTCCGCGCGCGCCGCGGTGGCAGGAATTCACGCGTATCAGCAGGTCGCAGCGCCGCTCGTGCATCGGGCCGGCGTGCGGTGCCGATTCGTGCCGAGCTGCAGCCACTACGCCGAGGCGTCGCTCAAACAGTACGGCTTCGTTCGCGGAGGGTGGCGTGCGGCGCGCCGCATCGCGCGGTGCGGCCCGTGGACGCGGATGGGGACGAGGGACGAACCCTAGGTCTTCAGGAACAGCTCCTTGGTGCCGTCGTGCAGGAGGGCCCAGAGGGCGTAGACCCCGAGGGCGGTGCCGAAGGGCACGATCACCAGGTCGGCGATCGCGAGCACGATCGCGAGGATGCGGGCACGGTCCCCGAGGCGCCGAACGCGGCTGCCCACCCACGCGTGCACGCCGCCGAACAGGAGGCCGGCGCCGGCGACTGCGAAGAAGGCCGCCGCCACGATGCCGGCGGCCATCGAGCCGCCCGAGCCGTCACCCGGCTCCGCCACCCCGATGGCCGCGGCCGCGATGCCGATCGAGAGCAGCGACAGGCTGAGCAGCATGCAGATCGCCCCCCAGACCATGTAGAGGACGCCGGCCAGCTCGACGTGCTTCCTCATGGGCCGAGCGTCAGCGGATCTCCACGCGAACCTCGACCCTCGCGGGGACGGCCGAGGCGGCGGTGATGCGGAAGGCGAAGCGGGCGCCGTCGTTGACGCCGGCCGGCACCGTCAGCCGGACGCGGTGGTGGAAGAGGGCGTCCCCGGTTCCCCCGCAGCCCCGGCACCACTCGTCCCACGACTCGCCCCGCCCGCCGCACAGCGGGCAGGCCGCGCGCAGCGGCACGTCGAGCGGCACGGTGACGCCGTCCACCGCCTCGCGCGGGGTCAGCCGCAGGGAGGCCTGGAGCGGCCGAGGCGCCTCGTCGGGGAGGAAGCCCGCGCGGATGCGATCGACGGAGGCGGGGATCGAGGGAAAATCGAGGTGCACCTCATCCGCGCACCAGGCGCGGTCGAGGGCAAGCTCGCGCCCCGAGGGGTCGATCTGCCGGTCGTCGAGGCGTCGGTAGTGCTCGTTGCTCACGGCTCCACGCGAAAATTAGGGGCCGGGGCCAGCCTTGTCAAGGCGCGCCCCCGATGCTACCATCCGCGACCAGCCATGCCTGCTTCCGCTTCCCAGACGACGAAGGAGTGCCCCCTGTGCGGCGAGCGCATGCGCCGCAAGGACCTGGAGCTGGTCGACCGGATCCCGGGCACCGGGGAGACGAATCCCCGAAAGGTGAGCGAGTGGGTCTGCCCCGAGTGCGACTACTTCGAGGAGATCGAGAAGGAGGGGAAGCCGGTTGACGGGCGCTAGCGCGCACCCAGCGTGAGCAGCACTTCCTTGCGTACCGTCTCGTCCGCGTCCTCGAAATTCAGCGCCGTGTCACACTCGTCGCACAGCACCTCGAGCACGGCGGGCCGGCTCTCCTCGGTCACATCCACCCTGGCGTCCTCGAGGCGCACCACGTGCATCTGCAAGGTCTTGACCAGGAAGTTGCGGGCGTTGCCGCAGTTCGGACAACTGAGCGCCATCTCTTGCTCCTTCGGCCAACTCGCGCCAACAATGTTCAAGCAACGGATTGTACGGAATACCGGGCCGATGAGGCAATGACGAACTTCGCGATCCCCCGAAAGGAACGCCGATGAACGCATCCCTGGCAGCCGGGGTCGAGGTCCACAGCGAGGCCCGGGGCCCGCACTGGGTCGCCTGGATCACCCGGCCGGGCGAGAACGGCCCCTACCAGTCGGTCCTGCTGGTCGGGGCTTCGCAGGAAGAAGCGGAATCGAACGCCCGCGAGTGGGCGGCGCGCACGGCGGCTCAGGCCGGCCGCGCGGCCTCGTCGTAGAGGAAGGGCTCATCGAAGGGGTCGACCGGCTCGCCGAGGCGGATCAACCGGTTGGGCCGGTGCTCCCGGTACGGGCAGTGCGGCCCTTTCGCTTCCACCGACACGGCGGTCACTCCGGAGGGGCGCACCCGCTGGATCGCCAGGATGCAGCCGCACGCGAGGCGCTCCAGCGTCTCGAGCTGCAGTGGCGTGGCGTCCGAGGTGCGGTTCGGCGGTCGCGGCGGTCGGGCGGTGCTGTCCGCATTCATAGGTCGTTCCCCGTTCATTCTCTTAGACGCCGTCCGCCCTGCACCGGTTTCACGTGTCGTGGAGATTCGGCGAAGCATACCGGAACCGGGCCGTGAAGGCGAGGCATTCCGGTCAGGGACGCACTGTGATGGCGTTCACAACCGGATCCGCCCCGGCGGGCGGCGCGGGCGGGCGGCAGATTCGGAAGGCGTGCCTTCCCCCGTCGCGCGACACCCACTCGGCCCGCCCGCTGTCCGCGCCGGGGTCGGCCGCCCGCGCGAACAGTTCCACGACGCTCGCGGGGAGGACCTCCGCGAGGCTCCCCCGGCCCGGCTGTAGACGGCCGCCGCGCACGACGGCGGCCAGGCAGAGCCGCTCTCTCGCCCTCGTCAGCGCGACGTAGAGCAGCCGCTTGGTCTCTTCGCGATCGCGCTCGCGCGCGGCCTCCTCGGCCTCCGGCAGCCCGCCCTGCACCGAGACCACCGCGCGCCGCGAGCGCGGGTCGTCGAGCAGCAGCACCGGCTCGCCGCCGCCACCGGTCCCCCGCCCGATGTTGACGAGGAAGACGAAGGCGAACTCCAGGCCCTTCGCCGCGTGAACCGTCATCAGGTTCACCGCGTCCGCCGCATCGACGATCGCGTTCGACTCGTCGCCGGCCGACAGCCGATCGAGGTGCGCGGCCAGCCGGGCCCACGTCGCGTACCCCCGGTTCTGCACCCGGCGCGCGAGCGCCCGCAGCTTCTTCAGGTTCTCGCGCGCCTGAACCTGCCGCGGCCCGCCGAGCTCGACCGCGTACGCCGACTCGGCGAGGATGGCGTCGAGCAGCTCGGCCGGTGGCACGCGGTCCACGCGCGGCAGCCACGAGGCGAGCGAGGCGCGCGCCTGTCGCAACACGCGCGCATCTTCCTCGCCAAGGCCGTCGGCCCCCTCGCCTGGCGGCGCCGTCAGTGCCGCGGCGAGCGACGGGGCCAGGCGGGCGATCGCGGGGTCCGACAGACGGATGAAGCGCGAGCGCAGCAGGGCGGCGGCCCGCAGGTCCGAGGCCGGGTCGGCCAGGAAGCCGACGAGCGCCAGCACGTCCTGCACCTCGTCGGCGTCGAAGAACCCCAGACCCTTGTAGACATAGCTGCGAATGCCGCGCGCCTCGAGCGCCGCCTCGAACTCGCGGTGGCTCTCGCGCGAACGGAAGAGCACGGCCACGTCGCCGGGCCGCGCGGTCCGCGAGAGTCCCGTGCGGCGGTCGCGAACCGGCGCCTCGCGCAGCAGGCGATCGATCTCCGCCGCCACGGCCTGTGCCGCCGCGGTCACGCTCGCCTCGGACACGACCGCCAGCCGTTCGTCCCCCTCGGTCCGGGCGGGCGCGGCGACCGGGAACCGATCGGCGGCCCGGTAGCGGAATGCGTCGGGACGCCCCGCGGCCACCTCCATCTCCGCGCACAGGTCGTTGACGAACGCAAGAACCGCCGGGTCGGACCTGAAGCTTCGCGAGATCGTTCGCCGCACGCCGCCGCCGGGCCGGAGCGCCCCCACGTAGCGCCGGGCCCGCCGCAGCAGGCGCACGTCGGCATCGCGAAAGGCGTAGATCGACTGCTTGCGGTCGCCGACGACGAAGATCGAGGGCTGCAGGGGCGCGTCGTGCGCGAGGCCCGCGCCTTCGCCCCACGCTTCGACGAGTCGCGCGACCAGCGCCCATTGCGCGCGGCTGGTGTCCTGGAACTCGTCGACCAGCACGTGGTGGTACCGCGCCTCCAGGCGGTAGCGGCTCTGCGAGAACTCGTCCATGCGACCCAGCAGCGCCAGCGCGCGGGCGAGCCCCTCGGTGAAGTCGACCGCGGCGTGGGAGCCGAGCGCGCGCAGGTACCGCCACCGGGCGACGCGGAAGACGCGCGACAATCCCCGCACCATCGCCCGGTTCACCGCCCGGTCGAGGCCGTCCACGAGGTCGGCGACGTACGGCGCCAGGGAGGCGACCGCCTGGCCGTGCCGCTTCCACGCCTCTGGCGACGCGAAGTCGTGCCGCCGGAACGCGGGCGCCGGCCGGGCGCGCGGCTTTCCGGCCCTGGTCAGGAAGTGGCGCGCGATCCGGTCGAGCACGGCCCTCGGCGCCTCGATCCGCTCCGAGGCGAGCGCCCGCGCGTCTGCCTCGAGCAGCGCGAACGCCGGGTGGTGCACCGGGCCGTCGGCCAGGAAGCCCTCGATGCCCTCACCGCGCGAGAGCAGCCCGCGCAGCCGGACGAGCGCGTCAGTAAGGGCGGCGTCCACTCCCCCGGCACCGCCCGCGCGCCCGCCGCCGCCCTCGGCGAGGAATCGCCGCATCAGGCGGCCGGCCACCAGCCGCCGCCCGAGCAGTGACGCGAGCGCCGCGCGCAGTCTCCGCTCGCCCAGCGCCGCGTGCAGCAGCGCGACGTCCGCGTCGATCGAGGTGAGCCGCCGCGCCGCGCGCAGCGCGGCGTCCAGCGACTCCTCGACCAGGCTCGGCGCCTCGGCCTCGTCCACCACCTGGAAGCCCGGGTCGAGATCGGCCTCGAGCGGGAACTCGCGCAGCAGCGAGAGACAGAAGGCATCGATTGTGCTGATCGCGATGTCGCCCTGGCGGTCGCGCAGCTCCCTCCACCGCGCGGCGTCGGCCGGCGACTGCGCCGCCAGCTCGCGGAGCTGCCCGAGAATCCGCTCGCGCATCTCGGCGGCGGCCTTCCGGGTGAAGGTGATCGCCAGGATGTTGCGCGGCTCCACCCCCGCCCGCAGCAGGTTCACGTAGCGGGTCGTGAGGACTCTCGTCTTGCCGGTGCCCGCCGAGGCCTCGAGCACGACGTTGCGCGACGGGTCGACCGCGAAGGTGCGCGCCGACTCGTCACGGGCGGTGACGGGGTCGAGTGCCGGCGCCAGGGTCTCGGCGTCGAACGGCAACCGCGGCGCGCCGTCGGCGTCCATGCCGGGGCGCGCCGCGCGGCGGCGGTCACTCGGCATCGACGTAGTCCTTTCGGCAGACCGACTGGAAGCCGCACGTCGCGCAGAGCCGCCGGGTGGCCGGCCGCGGCGGGAACGACCCCGCCGCGATACCGTCGAGCGCCGCGAACAGGCGCGACACCGACTCCGCGATCTCCGCGGGGTCGCCATCGGGCTTCACCACCCACTGCACCGGCTCGGACTCGCCGAACGCCACGTAGAGCGCCTGCCCGGCCGCCCACTTCCCGCCACGCTCCCGCGCCACCTGCTGCGCGGCGCACAGCAGATACGCCGGAAGCTGGATCGAACGGCCGGCATCGGGGGCGCGGCCGGTCTTGTAGTCGATCACGCGCAGCGTCCGGTCGGCGAGCAGGTCCACGCGATCGATCGTCCCCCGCAGCCGAACCGGCCGCGCCGTCCCGCCGGCCTCGAGCACGAACGTGCCGTCGAACGGGTACTCGAGCAGCCGGTCGACGACCGTGGCCGCGCTCAGGGCCTCCGCCTCGAAGACCACCTCGCCGAGGCCGGGGGCCGCCACGGACCCGAGCAGGCGCAGGCGCTCGGCCGCGGCCTGGCCCGGCGGCAGGCGGCGCAACTGCTCGTCCGCGACGCGGGCGAACAGCGCGCGCGCCGCCGGCAGCGCGCCGGGGGTGATGGCCATCCCTCCCTGCCGCTGCCACTCCGCGAAGAACGCCCGGAAGAGCTCGTGGACGAAGATGCCCCTCGCCTTCGGGGCGATCGCCGGGTCGGCCTCGGGCTCCTCCCGCAGGCGGAGCACGTTGGCGGCGAAGTACTTGAACGGGCAGTCGAGGTATCGATCGATCGCGCTGATGCTGACCGTCCCGACACGGGCTTCGCCGGCCCGCCCGTGGTAGCGCGGGTCGCTGGCCGGCGAACGCTCGCGCCGGATTTGCAGCCAGCCCTCGCCCGCCTCTCCCACCCCGGTGCCCGGCTCGGAGGCTTCCGCGGCCGGCGCCTCACCGGTCACGGCGGCGGCGGGTTCGCCGGTGTCCGGGAGCGCATCGAGCAGCGGGGATGGTTCGACGATGGTGTCGTTCTCGAGCAGGAAGGTCGACACGGACGTTTCGCTCCGGGCCAGATGCAGCAGGTCCTCGAACTCCGCGCGCGCGGCCGCGGCCGACTCGTGTCCCGGGGGCCAGCCGAGCTGCGACAGCAGGAACTGCGGGTAGAGGATCTCGCGCCGCGGCGGTTCGGGCCACTCTCCCGCCACGAGCCCGGCCAGGTGCACGACGTCGAAGGCGCCGAACCGGGCGGCGCGTGCATCGACCAGGTGCACCGCGCCCACCCCGGCCTCGTGCTCGCGCGGCGCGAACGTCTGCCCCTCCATCCACCGCCGCAGCTGCGCCGCCATCGTCTCGACCGCGACGGGGTGATCGTCGAACCGCCGCGCGGCGTCGCCGAGCCCGTCGAGGATCGCCAGCGCTGCCGCGCGCGCGCGCAGGTGCCGCTGCGCGAGCGCGTCGCCCGGATCGACCGGGCGCTCGTGCGCGGCGAGGAAGGCGCGGATCGTCGCGACGTGCGCGGACACCGGCGCGGCGCCCGACAGCGGCGCCAGCTCCGAGACGATGGACGCCGCCGCGCGCGCGGCGTGCGCGAGGTTCCCGGTCCACTCGGACGCCAGCTCGGCAAGCCGCCTGGGATTCCCGGCGTAGCCGGCCTCGAGCAGCGCGCGCTCGAGCTCGCCCACCGCGGCCGCGCCCGGCACGCGCCCGTCCACCTCGATCGCCAGGTGCGGCGAGCGCAGCAGCGCGACGAGCGGCGCGCGGCCGAACCGTGAGAGCGCGGCCTGGAACAGCTGTTCGAACAGCGCCGCGAACGGCTCGGCGGCGAGCGGGAGCGAGTCGGTGACCTCGACGCCAAGGCCAGCCCCGGCGAAGGCGCCGCGGGCGAGATAGACGTACGGGAGCGGCCGGCAGAACACCAGCGCGAGTCGAGGCGGCGCCGCCGGGCCGGCCTCCCGGAGGATCCGCCCGAAGCGAAGCGCGGTAGCGTTCAGCTCGTCCTCGCGGTCGCGGTAGCGGAAGCATGGGATCGGCGGGTCGGGCGCGGGCCGGCCTGATCCCGGCTGCCCGGCCCGTCCCCAATTCCCTTGCTCGCGTTCCTCGAGGTCCGGGAAGGCGTCGCGCAGCCGCTCGCCCAGGCCGGCGGTCAGGGTGCGCGCGGACGCGACGAAGGTGACCGCCCGGAGGCCGGGGAGGCGTGCCAGGAGGTCGAAGTCCGCGGGGTGGAGACCGGCGACGGGGTCGGCCGCGCGATCCGGCGTCGCCACGATCATCTCGTCGAACGGACACGGGCGATCGCCCTGGAGCAGCGCCTGCCGCAGGCCGTTCTCATCGACCCCGCCGGCGGCGTCCAGCCGCGCCTGGTACGCCCGGCAGGCGGCGACCAGGAAGCGCGTCTGGCGCAGCAGCCGCTCGGCGCCCCGGTCGATCTCCACGCGCGGCTCGAGGTCGGCGACGAGGAACGTCTCGAGTCGATCGAGGGTCCGGCGGTTGGCGTGCAGCGTGTCGTAGAACGCCAGCATCTCGGCGATGAGCCCGGGACGCAGGGCGAAGGGCGGCGCGTCGCCGCGCGCCGCCGCGTCGCGCGCCGCCGCGGCGAGCATGACCTCGCGCTCGATCGGGGAGAGGCGCGGCGGCGCCCCCGCCAGCGCGCCGTGCAGCCTCTCGTACCACTGCTCCCTCGTCATGAACTCGGATCGTGAACTCGCACCTCGTTCCTGACCGGATCCCAGATCCTGAAGGGTCTGCCGCAGCAGGGTGGCTGACGACCGGGTGGGCACGAGCACGCCGCAGCGCCCCTGGTCGCGGTCGGCGTGCGCCGCGCACAGCGACGACAGGGCCTCGTGCAGCGCGCGCGGGCCGTCCGTGCGAACGAGCCGGATGCGTCGGGGCGTGGGCTGGGTCACTTCAACTCGGGCGGGCGCGAGAGGGCCGCAATCGACTGCTGGGCCTGCGCCAGCAGCATGATCGCCCCGGAGGCGGCCGCGGAGGCATCCCAGGCCCCTTTCACGTCGCCGCTCATCGCCGCGCGCGAGCGGGTCCTGACCGCCTGCAGGGCGAGGTCGACCGCCGACAGCAGCGTGCCGTGCGCGCCCGACAATTCCGCCGGGGCCTTCACGGCCGCGAGCCGCCGGTAGATCGAATCGAGGCGGGCGGCGAGGGCCGGAAGCTGGCCCACCGGCGGGCCGGCGAGCGACCGGATGTCGTCGAGGCGCGGCTGGAGGCGCTCCGCCTGC
Organism: uncultured Acidobacteriota bacterium; assembly: GCA_963813585.1. GTDB lineage: Bacteria > Acidobacteriota > Vicinamibacteria > Vicinamibacterales > Fen-181 > JARKSS01. The sequence goes on along the minus strand of CAWEZL010000001.1, from coordinate 1,542,983 downwards.
TCCACCCCCTCCGCAATCGCTTCGCGGTACTCCCCGAACGCGCGCGCGCGCAGCTGCCACTGGTCGCGCATCACGCGCAGACGCCGGGCGGCGTCGAGGCGATCCCCAAGGGCCGCCAGCAGCGCCTGCACGTGGTCGGGGCGCCGGCGTCCCAGCCGCCGGTCACGTTGCTCGAGCGACCGGATGGTGCGCTCGACGCCGCGCACGTCGGCTCGGGCAGCGGCGCGCTCGCTCGAGCGCAGCATCGACTCCGAGAGCTCCTGGTAACGCCGCTCCACCTCGAGCTCGGCCTTCAAAGTGGCCTCGGCCGACGCCTTGGCCAGGCGGCGCCACGCTGGGGGGACCTGCGAACCTGGGTCGTCGAGGATCGCCACGACCGCCTGCAGCAGCGACAGCCGCTCGGCCGGGACATCGGAGGCGCGTGCCGCGACCATGGCCTGCTCGATCGTCTGCGCGGCCGACGGCGCCGGCAGCAGCGGCATCGACGGCGGCTGGACCATCGCCACCAGGTTGAAGTCGAACTGTTGCACGCCGGCCGCGGCGCGCAGGTCGGAGATGGTCTCGTCGAGCAGCGACGCCATCTCGCGCACCTCGCCCGAGCGGTACCCGAAGTGCTGGGCGGGCCAGGCATTGACGAGCCGCTGCGCCTGCTCCGCGGTGGCGAGCCGCCTCGCGGGGTCGCGCGCCTGGGCGATCTCGTTGAGGGCGGTCGCCACCTCGCCGGTGAGCGCCGCGTAGTCCATCTCGGCGCGCGTGGCCACGTACCGCGCGAACCGCACGGCCTCCGCGTACCGGCTCGTGCTCTCCCAGTCGACGGCGGCGGCCGGGAGGTTCATCAGCTGCAGGCGGCTGTCGCGAACCGGCCCGAGCGGCATCGAGAACACCACCCGGTCGCCGGTGCGGCTGTACTCCCCGACCGAGGCCAGCGCCGTCCCGTCCTTGAGGATCACGCGAAAGAGCGGGAGCGAGGCCGGATCCTGCGCCAGGGCGCGCGGCGGCGAGGCTGCGCCCGCGAGCGCCGCGAGCAGCGCGGCCACGAGGAGCGCCGGGAACCTGAGCATGCGCGTCAAGCGTAAGGGCCGCGGCGCCCGAGCGTCAAGGGCGCGCGGGTGCGAAATGCGGCATGTGGAAAAGCTGTGGAGGCCCGGTGGGTTTGCTGTGTGAGCCGCGTCATGTGGCATCGCCGGGACGCCGGCCGGCTTGGCGAGGCGCCGCCCGACTCCCTGTGCACCCGGTCTTCGTCAGTCCTTTCGCTTGAAATGCTGCTGCCGGTCCGTAGAATGGCGTGGTCCCTTCAACGTCCCTCGGCACTGACCATCATGATCCCCGTCCGTCGCTCCCAGCACGTCATCGCCGGCTTGGTTTACGACATCGAAGCCTCGCTCGTCAGGGAGGATCGCTGGCGCGCTCAGATCGCCCGGATCCCCGGCATCCCCACCGCCATGATGCCGTTCTACGGCCGAACGCCGGACGAGGCGGCCACCCTCCTGTGCGAGTGGCTCACGCGCGCCCATCGTCCCCGGACGGCCGGCTCGCCGGGGTAGGATCGCCCCGTGATCGCACAGCGTCATCTTCGACTCTCGGCACTGGCCCTGGCCGTCGCCCTCAACGCCCTGCCGTCGCTGGCGCAGCCGCCGCGGGTGCGCCTCGTGGCGACCGGCGGCACGATCTCCAACCGCGCCGGCGGCCGCCTGACGGCACCGGAGCTGCTCGCGTCGATCCCCGGCCTCGACCGCTACGTCACGCCGGAGGCCGAGCAGTTCGCCAACACCTCCAGCAGCGCGCTGACGCTCGAGCAGTGGGTGCAGCTGGCGCGACGCCTCAACGACCTCTTTCGCGGCGACCCGGGCCTCGCGGGCCTCGTCGTCACGAGCGGCACCGACACGCTCGAAGAGCTGGCGTACTTCCTCGACCTCACGGTCCGCGACCGGCGGCCCGTCGTGGTCGTCGGGTCGATGCGCAATCCGAGCACGCTCGGCTACGAGGGCGCCGCGAACCTGTTCGAGGCGTTCCGCGTGGCGGCCGAGCCGGCTTCGCGGGACAAGGGCACGCTGGTCGTGCTGAACGGCGAGATCAACGCGGCGCGCGAGGTCACCAAGACCGACGCGCTCCGCCTGCACACGTTCCAGTCGCGCGGCGTCGGGCTGCTCGGGGTCGTCGACCCCGATCGTGTCGTCTATTACCGGGATGTGGTGAGGCGGTGCGGGGCGGCGAGCGAGTTCGACCCCGTTGCGATCAAGACGCTGCCGCGGGTGGACGTGCTGCTGGTGTACCAGGATGCGCCCGGCGATCTGATCAAGGCGGCCGTGGACGCGGGCGCGCGCGGGATCGTCATCGCGGTGGCCGGCGCCGGCGCGACGAGCGGGACGCAGGAGGACGGGCTCGCGTACGCGATGAGGAAGGGCGTGGTGGTCGTCAGGAGCACGCGCACCGGCGGCGGGCGCGTGGCGGTGCGGGCGCGGCCGGCGGACGCCGCCGCCAGCCCGTCGAAGCGCCTGGTCGCGGCCGAGGACCTCTCGCCGATCAAGGCGCGCATCCTGCTCATGCTCGCGCTGGCGAGGACGGAAGACGGTGAGGAGATCCAGAGGATGTTCCTTGAGTACTGACCGGGCTTTGACGGGCCGCGACCGGTAGGGTAGGATTAGAAGTTCCCTCGGGTGGGCCTGTAGCGCAGCTGGGAGCGCGCCTGAATGGCATTCAGGAGGTCACCGGTTCGATCCCGGTCAGGTCCACCATCCTTCGCTCACGCGAGCTGACGCCGAAGCGTGAGCGCACCCACGACGCTCCTGCCCGCCTCGCCGACCACAACGCCGGCCGCTGTCCCCACACCTTTATCCTCTCCTGTCGTAGCTTGACAGGAGCCTCCGCTCATGATCCAGGCAGAGGTTTGCCCACCTTGTCAGGATTTCGCTAGCTTTGCCGCTGTTCGTGCCAGGCAGCTGCTTTGCACAGCCAGCCCGACGTGACGCCCAAGTGCACCGTTTACGTTCCAGAGAGTGGGGGGAACCGCACTATTTTCGCGCTCGCCCGCAAACGTGAATTCCAAGGCCATGTCCGCTCACGACCGGGATGCCCATGACTGACGCCCTTGCATGGGGCCGCGAATCGTTCACACGGCGGGCGTGGAGTGATGCGTACGCCCATCTGTCCGCCGCCGATCGCGAGGCGCCCCTCGAGCCCGAGGACATCGAACGACTCGCGACGGCTGCCTACCTGTCTGGAGAAGACTCCGATGACATCTGGGCCCGTGCGCATCGCGGGTTCCTCGACCGCGGCGATCGTGAGCAATCCGCACGATGCGCGTTCCGGCTGGCATCTGGCCTGCTGGATAGAGGCGACCTGGCGAGAGCTGGCGGCTGGCTATCCCGAGCGCAACGACTGCTCGACGAAGGGAAGCACGACTGCGTGCTGCGCGGCTATCTGCTCCTGCCGGTCGCGCTCCGACACATCGTTGAAGGTGACGCGGCCGCCTCGTACAAGACGTTCGTCGAGGCCGGCGAGATCGGAGATCGGTTCCGCGACACCGACCTGCGGGCGGTGGCCTGCCACGGTCGCGGTCGCGCGCTGATCCGGCTCGGCAAGACGGCTGAGGGCGTCGCCCTGCTCGACGAGGCGATGGTCCCCGTCACGACCGGCGAGGTGTCCCCTCTGGTGGCGGGGGACATCTATTGCAGCGTGATCGAAGCCTGCCACGAAATCTTCGATCTGCGCCGGGCGCAGGAGTGGACGTCGGCGTTGGCCAACTGGTGTTCATCTCAGCCCGACCTGGTGCCCTTTCGCGGTCAGTGCCTGATACGCCGCGCCGAGCTGATGCAACTGCATGGCGCCTGGCCCGCTGCCATGGACGAAGCGCAGCGGGCGTGCGAACGGCTGGCCCAGCCGCCCGGTCAGGCGGCCATTGGTGCGGCCTTCTACCAGAGGGCTGAGCTCTTCCGGCTGCGCGGCGAGCTCGCGAAAGCGGAAGAGGCCTACCGCCAGGCCAACCAGCACGGACGACGGCCGCAGCCTGGACTATCGCAACTCCGCTTGGCGCAGGGCGACGTCGACACGGCCGCAGCGGCAATCCGTCACGTCGTGGAGGACGCGAAGGACCGCCGGTCTCGATCCAGACTGCTTGCCGCGTTCGTCGAGATCATGCTAACCGCGCACGATGTACCGGCCGCTCGAGCCGTCGCCGACGAGCTCTCAGAGATCGCCGCCGCTCTCGATTCACTGTTCCTGCGTGCCGCAGCCGCGCACGCTGTCGGCGCCGTGCTCCTCGCGGAGGGCGATGCCCGGGCCGCATCGGCGGCGCTTCACGAGGGAATCGACGCGTGGCAAGAGCTCGAGGCCCCGTACGAGCAAGCCCGAACACGTGTGTTGATTGCGCTCGCCTGCCGACAGCTCGGAGATGACGACAGTGCCGACCTGGAGTTCGACGCGGCCAGCCAGGTTTTCAGACAACTGGGAGCCGGGCCCGACCTCGCCCGGACGCAGGCACTCGCCAAGCGGGGCGTGGCCGAAGCCGCAGGTGGGCTCAGCACGCGTGAGGTGGAGGTCCTCCGCCTTCTGGCGACTGGCAAGACAAATCGCGCGATTGCCGACGAGTTGTTCATCAGTGAAAAGACCGTCGCTCGCCATGTAAGCAACATCTTCACGAAGTTGGGTCTGTCGAGCCGGGCAGCCGCTACCGCGTACGCCTACCAGCACCATCTCGTTTAGGCCGTCCTACACAGAATTACCCATTTTCCGCGACGCCTCGATTTACACCGTTCTCCCGACGCGCCGATGTCTGCTGCCTTGGTAGCGTTGTCACTCGAAGCTCTCGGTGCCGATGAGCGAGCAGCAGGCAGTCCTTGGCAAGCAGCGCGCTCGCCAGCTCTCACCCAGAAAGAACGAGGAAGCCATGATCACACAGGACACGGAACAAACACGCGAGGCATGGAACAACATCGCGACCGGCTACGACGAGTTCGTCGCGCCGACGGAAATCTGGTTGGCCAACGAAGCGCTCAGGCGTGCGAGGTTGGTCCCGGGTGAGCGCTTCCTCGATGTCGCGGCGGGTTGCGGAGGCTTGAGTCTCCCGGCGGCGAGGCTCGGCGCGAAGGTTCTCGCAACGGACTGGTCTCCAACCATGATCGAAGTCTTCGAGGCGCGAGCACGCAAAGAGGGACTCCACGATGTGGAAGGGCGGGTGATGGACTGCCACGCGCTCGACCTGAATGACGACACCTTTGACATCTGTGGATCACAGTTCGGTGTGATGCTCGTCCCCGACCAGCCGCGCGCGCTCCGCGAGATGGTGCGAGTCACCAGCCCCCGAGGACGTGTGCTCTTGATCGCCTACGGCGCGCCGGCGGAGATCGAGTTTCTGCATTTCTTCATCGCGGCACTTCAAGCGGTCGACCCAGACTTTGCAGGCGTCCCGATGAACCCTCCGCCTTTGGAATTCCAGGTGGCCGATCCCGAGGTCTTGCGTCAAAGGCTGACCGGCGCCGGGCTGAAGGACGTCACGGTCGAAACGGTGACGGAAAAGCTCGAGTTCCGCTCCGGACAACACATGTGGGACTGGATGCTGAACGGCAATCCGATCGCTGGGATGTTGGTCGCGGATCTGTCCGAGGAGCAGAAGGCCGATGTGCGTACGGTGCTGGACGGCATGCTTCACGAGCGCTCTGGCGGGAACGGCGCCGCCGTCCTGACCAACCCGGTCCACATCGGCATCGGGAGGAAGTGAGCGCCCTGCCCTGAGAGGTAAGGCAGCACCGGGGCTTCCCTGGTCAGCGCGGCACCACTGTGCCGAGGTCGAACGTCGGCGTGAACGGGTTGACGAAGCGAACGCCTCCGACCCGGCTCCCGTGTGAGAAGTCCTCTGAAAGGACCAGGGGAACCTGGTTGAGCCGGGCGGCAGCCCATATCAAGCCATCCCAGTACGAGAACCGGTGCGCGCTCACGCCGACGGCCGCTTCGAGTACGACGGGCGCCGTGATGTCGAGGACCGGCCAGGATGCCGCCAGCCGTTCCATCTGCGCGGTCGCTTCGCCAACCGTCAGGAGGGGGCTGCGGCCCCGCGTGGTGGCCCAGAGGAACTCCGAGAGCACCTGCGCCGAAAGACACCCCGCCCCCGCCCCCTCGAGCGCGGTCAGCAGCTGCAGTGCGCGCTCGTGCTTCTTGCCCTCCGAAGGGTCACAGGCGTACACGAGGACGTTGGTGTCAACGAGAACGTTTGCCACGGCTCGCCAGTGCCTCCTCGTAGAGTTGCTCCCGGGTGGGCCGCTCGCGCTTCCCGCTCGTCAGCCGCCCGGAAAGCGAACGCATGAACGCGAGGGCCTCCAGCCAGGCGCCGTGGTCGAGCGGAGCGGCCTTCGAGGCACCGACGCGATACTGCTCCATCGCCTCGCGCACGATGTCGGCCTCGCTGCGGCCGGTTTCCCGCGCGAGCGCCTTGAGGCGCTCGTCGTGCTTGCGGTCGATGTAGAGCTGCTTGCGGACCTTGCGTGCCATGTCCGCCTCCTTATACATCACATTATACATCGCCTCGCGTTCACGCCCGCGTGCCTACCCGTCGTCCTCGCAATCAGTTTGCTCCCCTCCCTGAGCCACAACACGGTGCTCGCGACGGCCACGCACAGGATCCAGTCGCGCGCGGTCAGTCCGACCGTCCCAAACGCGCGCTGCAGAAACGGGACGTACACCACCAGCACCTGCAGGGCGAGCGACCCGGCGATGGCCATCCAGAGCCACCGATTCGTGAAGAGGTGAACGAACGCACTTCGCTCATCCGATCGTGCGTTCACCACGTTGAAGATCTGGAACAGCATGAGGGTCGTGAACGCCATCGTCTGCCCGTATCGCAAGTCGCCAGTCCCCGCGACCCACCCGCCCGGCATCGAGGCGTCCAGGACGAACAGCGTGCCGGCCGCCATGATGATGCCGACGAAGATGATGCCGCGCCACATGCGTGGGGTGATCACCCGCTTCGCCTGACGGGTCGCGGCGGTTGCTGCATGAGCCCGTCGTCGGCCGGATCCACACCCAGTGCGAGGGCTGGTGGACCATCGGTCACGAGGTTGATCCAGAGGATCTGCGTCGCCAGGAGCGGCAGGACGACTGCGCCGTCGCCGATGTCCAGCCCGATCGGCCTGGCCAGCAGGACACCGAAGAACATCGTCATCACTTCGCCGATGTTGGACGACAGCAGGTAGCGCAGGAACTTGCGGATGTTGGCGAAGATCGCCCGGCCCTCCTCGACCGCAGCGACGATCGAGGCGAAGTTGTCGTCGGCGAGCACCATGTCCGCGGCCTCTTTCGAGACGTCGGTCCCGGTGATCCCCATCGCGATGCCGATGTCGGCTTTCTTCAGCGCCGGTGCATCGTTGACGCCGTCGCCCGTCATCGCGACCACCGCGCCCGTCCGCCGGAGGGCATCCACGATCCGCAGCTTGTGCTCCGGGTTGACGCGCGCGAACACGGAGATCCTCGGCAACGGTCAGGGGCCCGGCGCCGCGTCGACAGCGCGTCGAGTTCGCGCACCGGTGAGCGTCTGGCCATCGGTGCTGATGCCCAGCTCCTGCGCGATGACGGCCGCGGTGCGCGGGTGGTCGCCGGTGATCATCAGTGGCCGGATGCCGGCACGCTTGGCGCGTGCGACGGCCTCCTTGGCTTCCGGACGCGGCGGATCGATGCATGCCGATCAAGTCCCGCGAAGACGAGATCCTGCTCGACGCGTGCGTCGGGACGCGCCACGTGGTCCGCCAGCGCGTCGCCGGTGAGCCACCGGCTGGCCACGCCCAATGTGCGCAGGGCCTGCCCGGCGAGCGCTTCGTTGGCCTCCAGGATCTGCCTCCGACGTTCCTCGGTGAGCGGCCGCCGCTCTTCGCCGACCAGTTCGCGCGAGCATCGCGTCGAGCAGCACGTCCGGCGCGCCCTTCGTGAAGACGATGCCCCGATCGTGCTGCTCGCTGTCGCGATGCAGCGTGCTCATCAGCTTGCGCTCCGAGGAGAACGGCACCTCGCCGACACGCGGCAGCCGTTCGTCGAGCGCGTCTGGATCTGAGACCAGCCTTGCGCGCGGCGACCAGCAGCGCGCCCTCTGTCGGGTCGCCCTGCACCGTCCACCGTCCGTCGCGCTCCTGCATCGCCGCGTTGTTGGCGCGATCGGCGACCGCCAGCGCCCGTTCGAGCTCCACGCGGAGCGGGCCGTCGATCTCTCCGCCGCCCTCGCGCCGAACGTCGCCCGAGCGGAGCGTAACCGGAGCCGTCGAACGTGACCCGCCCGCTGGCGGTCACGACCACCCGCACCGTCATTTCATTCTTCGTGAGCGTGCCTGTCTTGTCGGACGCGATCACGCTGGCCGATCCCAGCGTTTCGACCGCCGCAAGGTGCCGCACGATCGCGTTCCGTCGCGCCATGCGCTGCACACCGATTGACAGCACCGCCGTGACGACTGCCGGAAGGCCCTCCGGACACGGCGGCCACTGCGAGCGCGACCCCGAGAATCAGCACGTCGAACAGCGCCGCCGCGCTCCGCACGTCTTCGACCAGGACGATCGTCGCGATCATGACGATGGCGATCGCGATGACGACCACGCCCAGCATCTTTCCCGTGCGATCGAGTTCCCGCTGGAGTGGAGTCGGCTCGTCGGGCGTCTCCTTCAGGAGACCGGCAATACGACCCATCTCGGTGCGCATGCCGGTCGCGGTCACGAGGGCCTTGCCATGCCCGTACGTGGCTGCCGTACCGCTGAAGACCATGTTGTCGCGGTCGCCGAGCGGGCACTTCATCGGCGATCGGTGCCGGGTCCTTGGTGACCGGGAGACTCTCCCCGGTCAGCGCCGCTTCGGCGGTCTGCAGGGCGGCTGACTCCTGCCGTGACCCCGGCTGTCACAAGGGGCCGCGATACTCCCCCCGTGCGCGTCCTGCCGCCTTGCAGCGACGCGGAGGGAGGAGCCATGAAGCGGACGGTTGCTGTCGGCCTGCTGGTCGTCCTGGCGTCGGCGCTCTCGGCGTGCGGAGGCGGCGGGGAATCGTCGGGCACGCCCTCGACGCCCACGACGCCGACCACGCCCACCACCTACACCCTCAGCGGCCGCGTCACCGAAGCGGGACGGGCGACGCCGATCGTCGGCGCCACGGTGGCGGTGGCGGACGGTCCGAACACCGGAAGGTCGGCGACCACCGACAGCAGCGGCACCTACTCCATCCCCACCCTGCAGCCCGGCGGCTTCACCGCGAACGCATCGGCCACCGGGTACGTGACGCGCGGGATCGGCGTCGACCTCACCGCGAACAAGACGGTCGATGTCGAGCTGGCGCTCGCGGGACCGCGCAAGACCTTCGGCGCCGGACAATACCGCGTCGGAACCGAGGTTGCAGCCGGACGCTACTACACGAACCCGGACTACGGGTGCTACTGGGAGCGGCAGTCCGGGTTCGGCGGCACACTCGAGGACATCATCGCGAACGACTTCGTCGGGTACAACGCGGCGCAGTACATCGTGGACATCCTGCCCTCGGACCGCGGGTTCGAGGCGGACGAGGAGTGCGGCACCTGGTACAGCAGCGCCCGGTACGGGCACCAGGCGACCATCACGCCGGGCATCTGGCGCGTCGGGACGCAGATCACGCCGGGCACCTATCGCGCGTCGGTGAGGAGCGGCTGCTACTGGGAGCGGCTGCGGAACTTCCAGGGCGTCCTCGCGAGCATCATCTCGAACGACTTCGTCGCGAGCGGTGGGACGAGGTACGTGACGATCCGCCCCGGCGACGTCGGGTTCCAGTCCGACGGCGACTGCGGAACCTGGACGCGGACGAGCAGCGTCACGGGAAGCGGCGCCAGGGAAGCGACCCAGACCCGGTTCGACGTCGAGTACAACCGGATGATGAACCGCTCGCGCTACGGCCGGCTCTCCGGCATGCGATGACCGCCGCAGACGCAGGTGTCGGCACGTCAGTCCCGTCCGCCCGGTTGCTGGTGAAGAACGGCGCGCGGACGCCCGTCTCGGCCCGTCCGCCATCCCGGCCGGGCACATCCCGGCCAGGCACTTGATATTCGCTGTTTGTTCGCCTAGGATCCGCGGTGTACGCGAGCGAGTCGTCCACCAGCATCACCCGGGGGGACTGCCATGACGATGATCGAGATCCTCAGCCAGGACGCGGAGGGCATGTACGACGTGACCGAGGCATTGTTCCGGCGGGTCGAGCCGGGCATGCTCGGGTGGAAGCCGGAGACCGGCGAGAACTGGATGACGGTCGGGCAGCTGCTCAAGCACTGCGCGGACGCGTGCGGGCCGGCCGTCCGCGGCTTCCTCACCGGCGACTGGGGACTCCCCGAGGGGATGCGCTTCGAAGACCTCACGCCCGAGCAGATGTTGCCGCCCGCCCCGGCGCTGCCCTCGGTGGCCAGCGTCGAAGAGGCGCTGCAGCTGCTGGCGCGTGACCGCGAGCTCACCGCCGCGCAGTTGTGCACGGCCGACGCGACGAGGCTCCTCGCCGAGCGCTGCGCCGCGCCGTGGGGCGGCCGCGAGATCACCCTGTTCCAGCACCTCGCGAACATGATCGGGCACCTCGGGCAGCACAAGGGGCAGCTGTTCTACTACCTGAAGCTGATGGGACAGAAGGTGGACACGGCCGATCTCTGGGGGGCCTGACGCCTTTTTATTCGCGCCCGCCTGTAACCCCCCGCCGCGCTTGTGAATCCTGTAACAATCCGCCCCCCCCAGGCCCCCGGGGGGCGGCCCACTCCGTCGCCCGCCGCGGCTCCGCCGTTCGGGCGCGCCCTGCATCGACGTGATCAAGGTCGGCGTCGAGCTGGCGGTCAACCGCGACCTCACCGTGCGCGGCGGGTACAACCACTCCGACAACCCCGTCCAGCGCGAGGACATCACCTTCAACATCATCGCGCCCGGCGTCGTGCAGAACCACCTCACCGCGGGGCTGACGGTGAACGCGGGGCGCGGCGTCGACCTGAACGTCGCCTACATGCACGCGTTCGACAACAGCGTGTCCGGCGCGGCGATGATGCTGCCGGGCGGCGGTGTCGAGACCGTGCGGATGCACGAGAACTCGCTGGGCGTCTCGATCACCAAGCGCTTCAAGTAGAGGCCCATCCCTGCCGGGGACGGGGAGACGCAAGACTCGTCGCGCTACAATGGCCCGGTCCCCGAAGGCCCCGGCATGTTCCAGCGACCGAACCTCGACACCATCCTCGGCTTCACCGTCGCCGCCGGACTCGGCCTCGCGGCCGCGGGGCAGACGCCGCCGCAGTTCCGCGCGGGCGTCGATCTCGTCGTGGTGGACGTCACCGTCCTTGGCCGCGGCGGCGACCCGCTGACCGAGCTGTCCCCGGAGGACTTCACGCTCATAGTGGACGGGCGCCCCCGCCCGATCCAGTCGGTCCGGCTGGTTCGGGCGGGCGCCGCCGCGGCCGCGGCCGCGCCTGCCCCCGTCCCGCCGCCGCCTTCCGCGAGCGTCGAGCCGCGGCGGTTCGTAATCGTCATCGACCGTCAGCACATCCCGGTCGGCGAGGGGCAGCAGATGCTCGACGCCGCCGCCCGCTTCGTCGATCGACTGGCGCCGGGCGACCGCGTGGCCGTGTGGACGACGCCCGAGTCGTCGGGCGCGATCGGGTTCTCGGCCGACCGCGAGCGCGTGAAGGAGCAGATCCGGCTGTCGGTCGGGGCGTACCGGGCGCCGATGGGGCCGTGGATGGTCGGGCGCGACGAGGCGATCAGGGCCGACGGCAACGAGCGCGGCGTGCTGGCGGCGATCGTCTCGCGCGAGTGCGACAAGCAGCCGCCGAATTGCCCGAGCGAGGTCCAGGCCCAGGCGACGCAAGTCGCGATGGACGCGCGCCACCGCGCCGAGATGGTGCTCGCCGACCTGGGCGCGCTCATCGACGCGCTCGCGCCGCTCGACGGGCCGAAGCACCTGGTGCTGGTGACCGAGGGGCCGGTCCTGGCGCGCGACACGTGGCGCACCATCGCGACGCTGGGCGCCCGCGCCGCGCTCGCGCGGGTCACCGTGCACGCGTTGCAGGTGCAGGATCCGTCGTACCGCGCGCGCGCGGACCAGATGCGGGCGAGCCCCGAGCAGGTGGACCAGGGACAGTCCGCGGCGTACGCCCTGGCAACGACCACCGGCGGCCTCGCGCTGACGCCCGTGTCGGGCGACATCGGGTTCCAGCGCCTGGAGCGCCAGCTTTCGGCCTCGTACGTCCTGGTGTTCGAGACCGAGGCGGCGGACCGCGACGGCCAGGTGCACGAGATCGCGGTCAGGGTGCGCGACCGCGGTTGGGGCAGCAGCGTCCGCACGCGCAAGTCGTTCCGCGTCGATTCCCGCGCCGCGACGGCACTCCCTCCACCCGTGGCCCCCGCGGCACCGCCCCCGGCGGCACCGCCCGAGCCCGTTGGCGTCGAACCGGGCAACCTGGCCGATCGGCTGGCGGACTACGCCGAGCGGTTCGAGCGCGAGATCACAGCGGTCATCGCCGAGGAGCGGTTCGTCCAGATCATCCACCCGTGGCGCGGCGCGCCGCCCGGGCCCGACAAGGAGCCGGCGCTTCGCTGGCGCGAACCGGGCGAGAAGGCGCCGAAGACGGGGCCGATCATCGCGCGGCGCCAGCTGTTGTCCGACGTGCTGCTCGTGCAGGTGCCCGGCCAGCCGTGGCAGAGCTTCCGCGACGTGGCCGAGGTGGACGGCCAGGCCGTGCGGGATCGGGCCGACCGCGTGCAGCGCCTGTTCCTCTCGGACGCCGCCGATCGCGCGGCGCGCTTCCAGGAGATCGCGCTCGAGAGTTCGAGGTACAACATCGGCGACCTGAAACGCGATCTCAACCTCCCGACCGTCGCCCTCTCACTCCTCCGGCGGGTGAACCACCCGCGCTTCAAGTTCAAGCGGCAGAAGAAGGACGAGACGATCGACGGCCGGCCGTGCCGCGTGCTCTCGTACCAGGAGACCCAGTCGCCGACGCTCATCTCCACCCGCAACAGCGGCGACGTGTACATCTACGGGAAGGTCTGGATCGACCAGGCGGACGGGCGCGTGCGCCGCACGGAGCTGTGGTTCGACCGCGGCACCGGCTTCGGCGGCTTCCGCTCATGCGTGCGGGTGGACTACGGGGCCTTCGAGGGGCTCGCGATCCTCGTGCCGCTGCGCATGTGGGAGTGGTACGAAGGCGTGAACCAGCTCGGGCGCATCGGCGGCGACCTCACCGGCGCCCAGGGCCTCGCCACGTACGCCAAGTTCAGGCGCTTCCAGGTGGCCACGTCAGAGGCCGTCAAGTGATACCGTGATTGGATGAGCCTCGTCCCCCCGCTCGCGACGTTCCCCCGCGCCCTGGACAGCTACCCGGCGTCCCCCGGCCAGTCGCTGGCGGCGACGCTGGCCTCGCGCGTCGAGGCCGAGCCGTTCAACGCGATCGCGACCGTGATCTTCCTGCTGGCCATCGTCCACACGTTCGCCGCCGGGCGCGTCGCCGACCTCTCGCACCGCGTACAGCACCGCCACGACGAGCGGGCGCGCGCGCGGGGCGAGCGGCCAAGGCCGAGCGTGCTCGCCGAGCTGCTGCACTTCGTGGGCGAGGTGGAGGTGGTGTTCGGCCTGTGGGCGGTGGCGCTCGCCGCGGCGATCCTGTTGTACAGCGGGTGGGACACGGCGAAGGGCTACTTCAACGGCACCGTCAACTACACCGAACCGCTCTTCGTCGTCGTCATCATGGCGCTCGCCTCGACACGCCCGGTGGTCGCGTTCGCGGAGGGTGCGCTCCGGCGGCTGGCGAACGCGGGCGGCGGGAGCCCGGCGGCGTGGTGGGTCAGCATCCTGACGATCGGTCCGATCCTCGGCTCGTTCATCACCGAGCCGGCCGCCATGACGATCTGCGCGCTGCTGCTCGGCCGGCAGTTCTACGACCGGCAACCCGGCCAGGCGCTCAAGTACGCCACGCTCGGCGTGCTGTTCGTCAACGTGTCGATCGGCGGCACGCTGACCCATTTCGCCGCGCCGCCGGTCCTGATGGTCGCGCGCCCGTGGGGGTGGGACACCCCGTTCATGCTCGCGCATTTCGGGTGGCGCGCGGCCCTCGCCATCGCCGCCTCGACGCTCGCGTACGCCGTGCTGTTCCGGAAAGAGCTGTCGGCGCTGGCCTCTCGCCCGTCACCCGCCGATCTCGAGCAGCCCGACGAGGAGGCGACCCCCGACGAGGCGCTCCTGCCGGTGCCGGCGTGGGTGACGGCCGTGCACCTCGCCTTCATCGCCTGGACCGTCTTCACCGCGCACTACCCCGCGCTCTTCATCGGCGGGTTCCTGTTCTTCCTCGGCTTCGCGCGAGCCACGCGGATGTACCAGCAGCGGCTCGAGCTGCGCATGCCGCTGCTCGTCGGGTTCTTCCTCGGGGGGCTGGTCATCCACGGCGGGCTGCAGGGCTGGTGGATCGCCCCGGTGCTGGGCAGCCTGGCGGCCACGCCGCTGTTCGTCGGCAGCGTGGGGCTGACCGCGTTCAACGACAACGCGCTCATCACGTATCTCGCCACGCTCGTGCCGAACCTCAGTGAGGCGCTGAAACTCGCGGTCGTGCAGGGAGCCGTCGTGGGCGGCGGCCTGACCGTGATCGCGAACGCCCCGAACCCCGCCGGGCAGGCACTGCTCCGCCGCTTCTTCGGCGGCACCATCTCGCCGCTCTGGCTGGCGGCCGGGGCGGTCCTCCCGACGGTCATCGCGGCGCTGATCTTCCGGCTGTTCTGAGCCCTTCAGATCGGCTGCCCGATCAGGCGGCGGTAGTCGCCCGGCGTGTCGATGTCCTCGAAGGCGCCGGGGTCGTCGACGGGAACGTCGAGCACGCCGGCCGCGTGGCGCGCGATGACCGCGCGCGCCCCGAGCGAGGAATCAGCCGAGCGCAACTCGTCGAAGAGACGGGCGGCGAAGATCACCGGGTGGCCGTGCCGTCCGAGGTGCTCGGGCCGCACGATCGAGGCGCCAGAGGCGCGCCAGGCGTCGGCGAGGCGCTGCACGGTGGCGGGCGACACGAGCGGGTGATCGACGGGTGTCACCGCCACGCCCTCGACGCCGCGACCCGCGAGGGCGTCGAGGCCCGCCACGAGCGACGACAGCTGGCCCCGCTCCGGCGCCAGGTTGAGGGTCACCTCCACGCGAAGCGCGGCGTCCCGAACGACGGCGGCGATCTCGACGGCGTGGACGCCGACGACCACCACCACGGGTTCGATTGCGGCCTCGGCCAGCGTCGCGGCGAGCCGGCCCAGGAACGTGCGCCCATCCCCGGACGGCAGCAGCGCCTTCACGCGCCCCATCCGCGAGGAGGCTCCAGCGGCGAGAATGATCCCGGCAAGCATCGCCGTATTGTAGAATCGGAGCGCATGGCCGACCAGGAACTCCGCATCCACTGCCAGCGCTGCGGCGAAGCGATGGAGATGAAGGACCCGGCGCCGGGTGACCCGTGGAAGCCCGATCAGTACTGGGTCTGTCCTCGCTGCGGCCGGCACTTCTGGTCCACCTACCCGAACCCGCCCGGGGCCGCCCCGGCAAAGGCCCCCGACGCGCCGAAGTCGTAACCCGCACTCCCCGCTTGACTTCGAGTCCGGACCTGCTAGACTTGGGCCGATTTCCAGCTCATCGTGAAAACTTGCGCGCGTGATCGACGCGGGCGGTGATCACGAGCTGGGTGATTTGTCTCGTTGTCCCGTGCGTGCGTTGTGCTACCTCGGAACCCGGGATTCGGGCCGCCGACCCCGGGCAGTCGGTGTCGCAGGGTTCTGGTCGGCGGCATATGTGACTGGGCGGTGCTGCTCGTGCGCCGTCTCAGCTGCCTGTGGCCCCCGGGATGTTCCTTGGGGGCACGTTCATCGGAGGACAGGGTATGCCGACCGGGACCATCGCTCGCCTGCTGATCGACAAGGGGTTTGGGTTCATCAGGGATGAAGGGGGCATCGAGCACTTCTTCCACCGCAGCTCGGTCCGCGGCGCGGTTTTCGAACTGCTGCGGGAAGGCCAGCGGGTGGAGTTCACGCCCGAGGAGTCGGCCAAGGGGCCCCGGGCCGGTGAAGTGCGGCTGATTGAAGGATAGCGTCGCTCGCGACCACGTCCCCCGGCTCCCGTCGTGACGGGAGCCGGGCCTGCCCAGAAACCCACGACGGCGGCGTACGCGGCGGCGTTTCTCACGTCGCCCTTCCCAACAGGAAAGCGTGGCACGCCGTCCACTGCCGATGTGTGCGTGGACCCGGATACGTTAAGATGGGCCCGGAAGCGAACGGGGCCCGGTGGCCCTCCCGGTCTTCAAAACCGGTCGCTCCCCGCTCTGCGGGGGGGCTGGGTTCGACTCCCAGGCGCTTCCGCCATTCGACTCGCGTGCGCGAGGCTCACCGGGCAGACGGGCCGAGGCGAATGGCCCTGAGCGAGCACACGAATCCGGGCGAGTCGAAGGGCCAGACACCAGCGCCTGTCACCGACCCCTGCTTCGTCTACATCCTGTGGGGTCGGCTAAGGCTCTCACCCGCTTTCCGCCAGCCACGCCAGCAGCGCGGCCGTCCCCGACAGGTCCCGCAGCACGAGGTCCGCGCCCGCCCGCCAGCACCGCTTCGCCGAACCCGCCGGTCGCGACGCCAATCGTGGCGCGCCGTGAGCGCGCCCGCACGCCACGTCGAGCGGCGTGTCGCCGACCACCACCACGTCGCGGCGTCGCGACCTCGCGGCATGCCGGCCGCGCGCGCCCGGGCTCGATCGCCACCGGCACCAGGTCGTTGCGGTCCGCGGCGTCCTCGCCGAACGCGCCGAGGCGGAAGTAGCTGCCAGAGGTCGAATCGTTCCAGCTTGAGCCGAGCGCCACGCGAGTGGTTGCCGGTGAGCAGGGCGACTGTGAGGCTCGGCTCGGCCGCGAGCGCGTCGAGCAGCGCCACGACGCCGGGCAGGGCCGCATGCCAGGCGGCGAGCCTGGCCAGCTCCTGCGGTGAGGCAGCGGAAATAGATCTCCTGGAGGCGCGTCGAACGCCGTCGGCGTCCGCCGCCAGCCGTGGCGCCGCAGCAGGTCGGAGAGGATAATGGTGTCGGTGCGGCCGGGCACCGGGATGCCCGTCAAGGCCATCGTCGATGCCGCACCCCTCCGCGAAGGCGCGGGTCATAGCGCGGCTCCCCGCGCCGCCGGTCCAGATCAGCGTGCCGTCGATGTCGAACAGCACCAGCCGGTGCCCGGCCGCCGTCACGACGCCGCGCCGGTCGCTACGCGTCGGCCTGGATGTTGTTCGCCCGTGGCCCCTTGTTCGACGGCTCCTCGTCGAAGCTCACGCGCTGTCCCTCGTTGAGCTGGTCGAAGACGCCCTTGCGACACGGCGCTCCGGTGGAAGAACCACTCCTGCCCGCCGTCGTCGCGGATGAACCCAAACCCCCGGTCGCGGACGAGTCGCTTGATCGTTCCGGTCGGCATCCGAATCTCCTCCGGTCGGCGTCCTCCGGTGGTGAGGGCTGACAGGGCGGCCTATCAAATGGTGTTCCATGGTCAGGTGACGGGATTCTGCTGAAGTGCATGGCGATCTGACTCGGCTGGGGCGGCGTTCTGTATCGAACGGGAATCCTGCGCAATGCAACGGTCGGTGTGTAGCCTCTCGCTTCAACGATCCAGCAGGCGGCGACGGCATCCGCCGGACCGGCTGCAGCTCGCCGGTGGCGGCTCGCCAGTCGAGCGCACGGGTGGCGGCCGCGCGCGCGAACGCGAGGTCGGCGGTCACGGCCAACACGGTCAACGCCGCGCCGCGCGGCCAGCGCGCCGAGATCGGCTCGCGTAGTCGCTCGGCTGGGCCGCGTTCGAGGCCGAGGGTCGGATGCTCGAGCAACACGATGGCGGGGTCGTGCGCGACGGCGCGGCCGAGGCGAACGCGAAGCGCGATCGACCGGCGAGGTGCGCCGACACCGGCGTGTCGAGCGGTCCGGGCGCAGGCCGACCTCGCGCCGCCAGCGGCTTCCACCGCTCGCGCAGGATCGCGCCGGCGATCGGCTCGACCGACGAGCGTGAGCGGCACGGCCAGGTTCTGGATCGACGGTCAGCATCGAGCAGCACGACGCGCGCGTTCGACGATGCCGAACTGCTCGAGGAACGCCAGCCACGCCTCCTGGCTTTCGATCGCGCGCGTGCTCGCCCGCCGACGATCACCTCGCCCTGGTCGGGGAGCGTGGTCCCCGTGAGCAGGTCGACGAGCACCGCCGCCTGCGCGGCGTCCGGGCCCGGTCACCGTCACGACCTCGCCCGCGCGCCACGGTCAGCTCGCCGCAGGCGGAGCGGGCGCAGGCCGCCGTAGGCCTTCACCACGCCGCGCGCCTCGAGAACGGCGTCTCAGCACATTCCGCCGACGACGCAGGCGTCATGCACCAGGACGATGTCGTCCACGGACTCGCCGACTTCGATGCGCGCGCCGTCGAGATCGATGGACGACTTGTAGTCGGCGTAGAGCGTCACCCCGTCCACGTCGAGGGCCTGCTCGCCCGGCCGCGGCTCGAGCGCCGCCGGCGTCAGCCGGTAGCCGAGGGCGCCGCAGCCGCCCGCGAAGAAGAGCCGCAGGGCGGGCGCGACGCGTCGCGCGCCGAGCCACTCCCGCACGGCCTCGCGGGCCTCGGGCGAGATGGTCGATCGTCATCGCGTCCCGTTCCTCCTGGATTGCAGGGCCTCGAGCGCCTCGAACGCCGCGGGCGGCAGCACGCACCCGCCCGGCCGATCGGGCCCGTGCGCCGGGTCGCCGTGGTAGTCGGACCCGCCGCTCATCGCCGACGCCCAGCCGCGCTGCCAGCTCGCGGTAGTGGATCGTCAGCTCCGGCGAGTGGTCGCTGTAATACACCTCGAGGGCGTCGAGCCCGGCCGCCGCCATCGGAGGAATCCACTCGTCACGGCCGAGCAGCCCCGGGTGCGCGAGCGACGCGAGGCCGCCGGCGTCGTGGACGACCGCCACCACCTCGGCGGGCGAAGGCGCGCGACGCGGCACCCACGCCGGCTGTCCCTCGGCGAGGTAGAGATCGAAGGCGAGCCGCCGGCTCTGCGACGTGCCCGGCGTCCACCAGGGCCCGGGCCAGCGCGGGCCGGCCGACCGCGCGGCCGCTCGCCTCGCCCCCCGCGGCCTCGAGCAGCCGATCGACGTCGATCGGCATCCCGAGACCGGCCAGCTTCGCGCCCATCTCGCGGAGCCGCCTCGCGCGGTCCGCCCGCTGCGAGGCGAGGAACGCGGCGAAGCGCGGCGCCGCCGGGTCGATGAAGTAGCCGAGGACGTGGACGTCGGCGTCCTGCTGCACGGCGGTGATCTCGATCCCCGGGATCAGCCGCACGCCCTCGACCGCGGCGCCGCGGCCCGCCTCGGCGAGGCCGGCGACCGTGTCGTGGTCGGTCACCGAGAAGACGGCGAGTCCCGCGCGCCGGGCGACGGAGGCGATCTCGCGCGGGGCGCAGCGACCGTCCGAGGCGGTGGTGTGCAGGTGGAGATCGATCACGCGTGCGCGCGGCTCCGCGAGGTGGGGCGCCTGGCCGGCGGCCGCCCGCCGCGGCCGCGCCGGCCCGAGAGCGCGCGGTACTCGCGGATCAGCAGCTCGAGGTGCTCGCGCTCCTCGTCGGCGAACTCGAGGAAGATCCGCTTGCCCTCGGTGTCCTCGAACTGCTCGCCGTAGCGCTTGAAGAACCGGTGCGAGGCGCGCTCGCAGCGGACGCCGATCATCAGCGCCTTCCGGTCGTCCACACCGCGCGCCACCTCGTCCGCGCCGGCGGCGAAGAGGCCGTTGGCGGCCCCCTTGAAGAAGAGGAACGTCGGGCGCGACTCGAGCTGCGGGTCCTGGGCGAGCAACCGCTGGTAGCGGGCCTCGAGCTTCTGCAGATGCTCGCGCTCGTCGCCGGCCAGGCGCTCGAGGACGCCGCGCCCGCGGCGGTTGCGCGCGACGGCGGCCGCGCGCGAGTAGAACTCGAGGCCGCTGCGCTCGGTGGCGATCGCGATGCGCAGGGCATCGCGGGCGAACAGGACTTCGACGGGCACGACCTCGCCCGGCTCGGAGCCGGCCCGTCCGGCACTCCTCGCACGTCGCCGTAGATCTGCACGACGATCTGGTGCGCCGAGAACGCCGCGCGCCGCCGCCACCTCCTCGATGAGCGCTTCGATGTCCGAGCTCAGGAACTCGAAGGACCGATCGCAGGTCTTGCAGATGAGGTGGAAGTGCCGTGGGATGGCGGTACGAGTGCTCGAACCGAAAGCGGCCCTCGCCGAAGTCCACCTTGCGGGCGATGCCCGCCTCCTCCATCCACTGGAGGGTGCGGTACACCGTGGCGCGGCTGATCCGGCTGTCTTCGCGGCGGATCAGCTCGACCAGGTCGTCGGCGCTCAGGTGCCCCTCGTGGCGCAGGAACACGTTGACGATGAACTCGCGCTTGCCCGAGCGGCGGGTTCCTGCCGGCTTGAGCTGCTCGAGGTCCGGGGCGGGATGGGTGTGGGTCATGGCAGTTGCGCGCTGCAGCCTGTCGTCCGACGCGGGAGCGGCCGCAACTGCCCCGGTCGAGTGTCAGCTCTCGTCCGCGGAGAACGACTGGCCGCACCCACAGGTGGTCACGGCGTTGGGGTTGCGGATGGTGAAGCCGCCGCCCGCGACGTTGTCCACGAAGTCCACCTCGGCGCCGTTCAGGTAGCGGACGCTGATCGGATCGACGTAGAGCCTGTACGCCGTTCGACTCGATGACCTGGTCGGTGGTGCCGGGGGTCTCCTCGATCATGAGCCCGTACTGGAAACCCGAGCAGCCGCCGCCCTGAACGAAGACGCGCAGGCCGCACGCCTGCTTCTGCTCCTCGGCCAGCAGCTCGGTGATCTTGGTCGCGGCAACCGGCGAAACGTTGATGGTAGTCATGGTCTTTGGGGGTCTCCTTCCAAGACAAGTATAGCGTATCGGCGGCCGCCAACGGGGACGGCCGCCCGCGCGAGCGTTCGGGAGCCGGGCCGGCCGCGCACCAGTCGGGGCGGGCCTCCGTACCCGCCTCAGGCCAGGGTGGCCAGCTTCCCGGCCGAGGCCGCCTCGACCTCCTTGTGCAGGCTGTTGCCGTGCGAATCCATGGTCACGATGCAGGGGAAGTCGCGAACCCGAAGGTGCCACATCGCCTCGGGCACGCCGAAGTCGAGCAGCGACACCCCGCTGACCTCCTCGACACAGCGGGCGTAGAACTGCGCCGCCCCGCCGATGGCGCTGAGGTAGACCGCCCCGGCCTCCTTCAGCGCGCCCAGCGTCTTCGCCCCCATGCCCCCCTTGCCGATGACCGCGCGCACGCCGAATGCGCGGATGACGTCGGCCTGGTAGGGCTCCTCGCGGATGCTGGTGGTCGGGCCGGCCGCCATCATCTTCCAGCCGTCCCCGTCCTTGAGCACCACCGGGCCGCAGTGGTAGAGGATGCCGCCCTGCAGGTCCACGGGCGGGGCGTTCTTCATCAAGTAGGTGTGGACCGAGTCGCGCCCCGTGTACATCATCCCGGTCAGCAGGACGACGTCGCCGACCTTCAGCGACCGGATCTGCGCTTCGGAAATCGGGGGCGTCAGCACGACGTCGCGTCCGCTCCGCTGGAAGCCCCCCTGGTCCAGCATGGGAAGCGCGGGATGCGCCGGGTCGCGGTAGAGCCAGCCGGCGATCGAGCCGTCCCGCGGATCGAGGACGACGCCCAGGCGCCGGAACGCCCAGCAGTCGTAGGCGACCGAGACGAAGAAGCAGGCCGGCAGCCGGTTGAGCACCCCGACCTTGCAGCCGATGAGCGACGTCTTGCCGCCGAAGCCCATCGTCCCGATGCCGAGGACGTTGACCGTCCCCATGATCGACGCCTCGAGCTCGGCGAGCGCCGGGTCGGGATTCACGTCGTCGAGCGACCGGAACAGCTGCTGCTTCGCGTGCGCGTAGCCGCTGGCGCGGTCGCCGCCGATGCAGACACCGATGGCGCCCGGGCTGCAGCCCTTGCCCTGGGCCTGCCACACGGCGTGGAGGATGCACTTGCGCACGCCCTCGAGCGTCGCGGTCGGCGCGCCCGAGGTGCGGCAGCTCGACCGGCACGGCGTACTGGATGTTCGTGTTCTCGCAGCCGCCGCCCTTGAGCAGCAGCTTCACCTCGATGGCGTCCTGGTCCCACTGCGTCGAAGTGGATGACCGGCGTGCCGGGGCCGAGGTTGTTCCCGGAGTTCTTCCCCGTGATCGAGTCCACCGAGTTCGGGCGGAGCTTCCCGCGGCGCGTCGCCTCGGCGATGGCGTCGCGGATCTGGCGCGTCATCCAGGCCTGGTCCGCGCCGAGCGGCGCGCGGATCTCGAAGGTCGGCATGCCGGTGTCCTGGCAGATCGCCCCTTCGCCCTCCGCCGCCTGGTCGATGTTCTGCGCGATGATCGTGAGCGCCTGCGCCGACTGGGTCCCGGCGGGCTCCTCCTCGAGCGCGGTCTTCATCGCCGCGCGAACGTCGGGCGCCAGATCCGTGGACGTCTTGACGATGAGTTCGAGCATGCTGCCGAAGAATGCTGGTAACATGGCGCAGAGTATGCACGTATAATCCAGCCTCTGAACCGCCGTGAATCACCGCACCGAACGCGACCCCCTCGGCGAGCGGCGGGTCCCCGCCGACGCCTCTACGGGATCCAGACCCAGCGCGCGGTCGAGAACTTCCCGATCAGCGGCCTGCGTGCCCACGCCGACCTGGTGACCGCCACCGTCCTGGTGAAGAAGGCGGCGGCGCGAGCCGAATGCGTCGCGCTCGGCCGCCTGCCGCGCGGACACGGCCGCACGCCATCGTCGCAGGCGGCCGACGAGATCCTCGGCGGCGCCTGCGCGACCAGTTCGTCGTCGACGTCTACCAGGCGGGCGCCGGCACGTCGCACAACATGAACGCGAACGAGGTGCTGGCCAACCGCGCGGCCGAGATCCTCGGCGCGCCGCGCGGCACCTACGACGTGGTGCACCCGAACGACCACGTCAACATGGGCCAGTCCACCAACGACGTCTTCCCGACGGCCACGCGCCTGGCGCTGCTGCTCGGCCTCGAGCCGCTGCTGGCCGCCGCCGCGCTGCTGGCCGCGGCGCTGGGGCGCAAGGCCGCGGAGTTCGACGGCGATCCTCAAGGTCGGCCGCACGCACCTGCAGGACGCGGTGCCGATCACGCTCGGCCAGGAGTTCTGCGGGCTTCCAGGCCTGCGTGTCGAGCGGCCGCGGCGGAGGTGGCGGCGCGCCGCCGACGCACTGCGCGAGCTGAACCTCGGGCGCCACCGCCGTCGGCACCGGCCTCAACGCCGGCGACGACTACGTCCGCCTGGCTGATCGCGCAACCTGCGAGAGGACACGGGCCTCGACGCTGCGGCCGGCCGCGCAACCTGTTCCGCGTCACCCAGAGCATGGGCGACGTCCTCGGCTACTCCGGGGCGGTGCGCCGGCTGGCCGTCGAACTCGGGAAGATCGCGAGCGACCTGCGACTGCTGGCCATGGGACCGCGCGCCGGCCTCGCCGAGATCGTCCTGCCCGCCGTGCAGCCCGGCTCGTCGATCATGCCCGGCAAGGTGAACCCGTCGGTCCCCGAGATGGTCAACCAGGTCTGCTTCCAGGTGATCGGGTGCGACGTCGACCGTCGCGGTGGCCGCCGAGGCCGGGCAGCTCGAGCTGAACGTGATGATGCCGGTCATCGCCTGGAACGCGCTCCACGCGACGACCATCCTGCGCGAGGCGATGACGGTCGCTGGCCGTGCGAACCGTTGACGGGATCGCCGCCGACGCCGCCCGCTGCCGCGAACTGCTCGACCGCAGCACGGCGGTCGCCACCGCGCTGAGCCCGTACATCGGCTACGCGGCGACGGCGGAAATCGCCAAGGAGTCGGTGCGGACCGGCCGGCCGATTCGCGACCTCGTCCTCGAGCGCGGCCTGCTCGACCGCGAGCGGCTCGACCGGATCCTGTCGCCGACGCGATGACGCGGCCGGGGATCCCCGGGACGAGAGTGAAGATCGAGCCTGGCGTCGGCGACGGTCGTTCTCGGGCTGGCGCTGGCGGTCGTCGCTGGCGCCGCACCTGTCCGGCCGCGGGCAGAACCAGCAGCAGGCACGGCCGGCTGTTCCCGCCCGAGGACCTCGGGCTGCTCGAGAGCCCGGACCGCGACGTGTGGCAGAAGCCCGAGCGGATCATGGACGCGCTCGGGATCGCCGACGGCGTCGAAGGTGGCCGACGTGGGGGCCGGGGGCGGCTGGTTCACCGTGAGGCTGGCGCGCCGCGTCGGACCGACCGGCGATGGTCTACGCGCAGGACGTGCAGCCGCAGATGCTCGAGGCGATCGAGCGACGGGTCGCGAAGGAGAACCTGCGCAACGTCGGTTACCATCCACGGGACGCCGACCGACCCGAACGCTCCCCGCCGACTCCCTGGACGCGGTCCTGATCGTCGAGACCTTCGACGAGATCCAGAGCGGGCAACCCGCGGCTGTTCCTCGAGAACGTGCGCCGCGCGCTGAAGGAAGGCGGCCGCGTCGGGGTGGTGGACTACAAGCGGGAGGGCGGCGGGCCGGGCCCGACGGCACGAGGCCGGACCCGGCAGCGGTCGAGGCGGTCGCGCGAGAGGCGGGGCTCCGCCTCCTCAAGCGCGAGATCGTTCCTGCCCTTCCAGTTCTTCCTGGTGTTCGTCAGGTGAACAGCAGGGCTGAAGCCCTGCTCTACCGGTTCCTGGCGGCCTTCAGGCCTGCCCGCCAGCCCTTCCCAGCAGCCGCCAGGCCAGCGGCATCGCGCCGGCCGCGAGCAGCAACTTCAGCGTGTCGGCCAGGACGAACGGGAACACCCCGCCCCGCAGCGCGGGCGACAGCGCCTGGGCCGGATTGGAGGGGCTGAGGACGAACGCGAGCCAGGCCGTACCGCTGGCGTAGATCACGACAAGACCCGCCAGCATCGCCAGCACCGTGGTGAGGTAGCGGCGGTCGAACCCGCGCCCGGCCAGCCAGCCAGCCAGGAACGCGGCAGCCGGATACGCCATCAGGTAGCCACCGCTCGGCCCCAGCAGGCGTGCCGCCCCCTGGGGCAACAGCGGGGAGGCCGCGAACACCGGCAGGCCTGCGACGCCAATCGCCAGGTAGAGCAACTGGCTGACCGCTCCCGCGCGCGCGCCGAGCACCGCTCCGCCCAGCAGCACCACCATGGGCTGGATGGTCAGCGGGATGGGCGTGAACGGCAGCGGCAGGCTGACCTGCGCCGCGGCGGCGGTCAGGGCGGTGATGAACAGCACGGCGGCCGCACGAAGGGCGCGGGCGGACGCGGGCGAGTTCGACCGCGAGGCCAGCAGGGACAGCATGGTGCCGCCGGGCAGGGTCATCGAGCTCGGGTGACGCATGCCGGCATCTTAGCCGATCGACAGGTATACTTACCAGATGTCCGATCGGCAGGTGGCCATTGGATCCTCGCCGCTCGACGTGGCCGAGGTGGTGCGCCTGGCCACACCGGGCGAGGTCGTGTCCCGGGAGGGCGCGGTGGTCATCTTCCTCGGCACGGTCCGCGGCGATCGGGACGGCCGGCGGGTCGCCTGGCTCGACTACGAGGCATACGACGCGCTGGCCGTGAAGGTCTTCCGCCGGTTGCTCGACGAGGCCCGCGAGCACTGGCCCGCCGCCCGCGTCGCGGTTCACCACCGGACCGGCCGCGTGCTGCCGGGCGAGGCGAGCGTCGTGATCGCGGCGGCCGCACCGCACCGGGCCGAGGCCTTTGCCGCCTGCCGGTACGTGATCGAGCGCGTCAAGCAGGTCGCCCCCGTCTGGAAACGGGAGTGCTTCGAGGACGGGGCGTCCTGGGTGGAGGGCGCGACCGCCGACCCCGCCGATCCCGAGGCGCGGAAGCAGGCGTACCGAGCGCGCATGCAGGTAACAGTCCGACTCTTCGCGAGGCTGCGCGAGCTGGCCGGCGCCGGCGAACTGCGGCGCGACGTGCCCGCCGGGGCCACGGTGGCCACGCTGTGGGAGGCGTCTGGCTGCCGACTTCCCCGGCATGCGCCCGCACGCCGCGGTCGGTGTCGGCGGCGGTCAACGCAGGAGTTCGCGCGCCGGACGACGGAGCTGGGCGAGGGGGACGAGGTGGCGTTCCTGCCGCCGGTTTCGGGGGGCTGATGGCACCGTCATGATAGACAAGCTGAATTCGGTCGAATCACGATACAACGAGCTGCTCGAGCGCCTCGCCGACCCGGCGGTGCAGAACGACCCGGCGCAGTACCGCACGCACGCCAAGGCCCTCGCCGAGATCGAGCCCATGGTCGAGCGGTTCCGCGAGTTCAAGTCGGTGCTCACCGGGATCAGCCAGGCGAAGGAGCTCGCAAGCGACCCCGACATGCGCGAGCTGGCGCAGGAGGAGCTGCAGTCGCTCGAGGCCCGGCGCGAGGCGCTCGAGCAGCGAGATCAAGGTCCTGCTCGCTGCCGAAGCGACCCGAACGACGAGAAGAACGTCGTGCTCGAGATCCGCGCGGGCACGGGCGGCGACGAGGCGGCGCTGTTCGCCGCCGAGCTGTTCCGGATGTACTCGCGGTACGCCGAGTCGAACAGGGCTGGCGCGTCGAGGTGCTGTCCACCAGCGAGATCGGGCGTCGGCGGGCTCAAGGAAGTGATCGCGCTCATCGAGGGGCGCCAGGTCTACAGCCGCCTGAAGTACGAGAGCGGCGTCCACCGCGTGCAGCGCGTGCCGGCGACCGAGGCCAGCGGCCGCATCCACACCTCCACCGCCACGGTCGCGGTCCTGCCGGAGGCCGAGGAAGTGGACGTCGCAGATCGACCCGAAGGACATCCGGATCGACACGTTCTGCTCGAGCGGCCCGGGCGGCCAGAGCGTCAACACGACCTACTCCGCCGTCCGCATCACCCACATCCCGACCGGGCATCGTCGTGTCGCAGCAGGACGAGAAGTCGCAGATCAAGAACCGCGCGAAGGCGATGAAGGTCCTGCGGTCGCGCCTCTACGAGATGGAGATGCGCAAGCAGCAGGAGGCGATCGCCAAGGACCGGCGCAGCCAGGTGGGCACCGGCGAACGGTCCGAGAAGATCCGGACCTACAACTTCCCGCAGAGCCGCATCACCGACCACCGCATCAACTTCACCACGCACCAGCTCGTCGAACGTGATGAACGGGGCGCTCGGCGAGCTGATCGAGCAGATCTCCAGCCACTTCCAGACCGAGAAGCTGAAGGAAGCCACGACGGTTTCCTGACGCCGATGCGTCCAGACCTTCCACCGCACCCGACGCCGCGGCAGCTGCGCCGCGTCGCGGCGATCGGCGCGCCTCGCCGCGGCGGGCATCGAGCCGGGCGAGGCCGCGATGGACGCGGAGCTGCTGGTGCGCGAGGCGCTGGCCGGGTGGGATCGGGCGCGGTTCCTCGCGCACGGGACGAACCCCAGGACGATACCGCGGAGCGGGCGTTCGAGCGGCTCGTCGCGCGGCGCGAGCGCCGGGAGCCGATCTCGCAGATCCTGGGCCGTCGCGAGTTCTGGGGCCTGCGAGTTCCGGGTGACTCGAAGCGTGCTCACGCCGCGCCCGGAGACCGAGCTGGTCGATCGAGGAGGCGCTGGCGTGCCTCGGGGCCCGAACCCGGTCGGCGCCGCTCTCGCTGGCCGACGTGGGCACCGGGTCGGGCTGCCTGGCGTCGCGCTCGCGCGCGAACTGCCCGCGGCGGGCATCCTCGCCACCGACGTCTCGGCCGCCGCGCTCGACGTCGCGCGCGACAACGCCGCGCGGCACGGCGTCGCCGACCGCATCGAGTTCGAGCGAACCTCGCTGTTCGGTCGCGCCGCCGGCCTCTCGGTGGTCGTGTCGAACCCGCCCTACATCCCGACCGGCGACCTCGCGGCGCTCCCGCCCGAGGTCCGCGAGTACGAACCGGTCGTCGGCCCTCGACGGAGGGACCGACGGCCTCGCGATCATCAGGGAGCTGCTCGCCGCCGCCACCGACGCGCTGCTGCCCGGCGGCTGGCTGGTCTTCGAGTTCGGCGACGGGCAGGAAGAGGGGGTCCGCGCGGCGGTGGCCTCGAGCCCCCTCGAGCTGGTGAGAATCCGCTCCGATCTGCAGGGCATCCCGCGCACGGCCGTCGCGCGACGCGCCTGATCCCGCCTCCCGTCCTCCGCCTTGAGGCTAACCCGGCGGCCAGCCGAGAGGGCGGCCGCCAATCACGTGCAAGTGGACGTGGAAGACCGTCTGGCCTGCCTGGCGGTTGCAGTTGAAGACGGTGCGATAGCCGGACGCCGCGATGCCGCGCTCCACGGCAACGGCCGCCGACCGGCGGAACATCTCCCCAACGAGCGCGTCGTCGTCCGGCCGGAGGTCGTTGAGCGTCGCGATGTGCTTCCGCGGGATGACGAGCACGTGGGTGGGCGCCTGGGGGTTCACGTCCTGGATCACCGCCAGGTGCTCGTCCTCGTACAGGATGTCAGCGGGAACGTCGTGGGCCAGGATGGCGCAGAACAGGCAGTTCATAGGAGGCTCAGGGCAACAGCGCCGCCACCTCGGACAGCGAACCGACGACGGGGACATCGGGCGGGACCGAGACGCCA
The DNA here is from genome assembly GCA_963813585.1 of uncultured Acidobacteriota bacterium. Taxonomy (GTDB): domain Bacteria; phylum Acidobacteriota; class Vicinamibacteria; order Vicinamibacterales; family Fen-181; genus JARKSS01. The sequence goes on along the minus strand of CAWEZL010000001.1, from coordinate 1,514,475 downwards.
CCGGGCCGGAGGGGACCGGCCGGCGGCACCGATCGCCGAAGCAGGATACCCCGCATTCCCACGGCGCGCGCCCCCTCGATGTCGTGCCGGTAGCTGTCGCCCACCATGGCCGACTCCTCGGCCTCCGCCCCCAGCAGATTCAGTGCCGTCCGGAAGATGCTCGGGTGCGGCTTGTTGTAGCCGTGTTCCGAGGAGGACACCCACCCCGCCACCAGCCCGTCCAGCTCGAAATGCGTCGCGAAGGCCTCGAGCGAGCGGTGGGTGTTCGAAATGAGGCCCAGGCGCAGGCCAACCGCCCGCAGCTCCCGGAACGCCGGCAGGACGTCGTCGTACAGCTCGAAATGACGGCACGCGGCCCACTCCCGGTACACCTCGGCGGCGCACCGTTCGAGGTTGGGCCCGGAGCCCCCCATCCTCTCGATCAGGTGGCGGATGTAGCGCAGGAAGAAGGCCGGGTCGTACGCCAGGTCATCCGAGTCGTCCAGCAACGCCGAGGCACTCGCGACGGCTGCGTCGTACGCCCGCGGGTCGCAGTCAGGGATGCCGTGGCGAACGCAAACGTCGCGGTAGCCGTCGGCCTGGAAGAAAGGCCCGGGGTAGATGAGCGTGAAGTCCACGTCGAAGAAAACGGTTCGGGTGAGACGCATACCGCCCGGGATCGTACTCCAACCGGACGCGGGAGCATCCCCGGCACCTCATCCGGCGTTAGAATACGGGCATCGGCGATCGGGGCCGCTGGCAGCAGCCTTGCACAACCTCTGGCTGCGTCAACCATTCAAGGAGAGGACGACAACGCCATGCGTAAAGGATTTCTTGCCGCGCTGGTCTTGGCCCTGAGCGTCGCCGCCGCCGGGGTGGCGACGGCCCAGGAGCGCGCCACCCTGTTGCTGAAGTCGGGTGAGCGCGTGAGCGGCCAACTGGTGGACATGGGCGGCAGCGACTTCACGATCACCGTCGGGGGACAGGAGCGGCGGATCCCGATCCGCGAGGTCGCCGTCGTGGACTTCACGGGCAGCGCGCAGAACCTGCCGGCTGCCGAGGTCAACCGGATCGGCGGTGGGCGCCACGTGCTCGTGACGCGCGGCGGCGCGATCGTCGAGGGCAAGCTGTACGACGTCGGCGGCCGGCGGCCGCTGCGAATCACGTTCACCACGTCGGGTGCGGAGCGCGACTACAGTTCGAACGACGTCGGCCGCATCTACCTGGCCCGCCCGGGCGCGGTCGTGGGGGGCCCTGCCACGGTCGGGAGCCAGGCCGGCATCCAGGTTCCGGCCAACCGCGCGTGGACGGCCACCGGCATCACCGTGCGCAAGGGCGAGGTGGTCCGGTTCTCGTCGAGTGGCGAGGTCCGCCTGAGCCAGGAGGCGAACGGGGAAACGACCGGCGTCAACGGCAGCCAGGGAGCCTACGCGCCCCGGGCCTCCGCGCCGCGCGTCGCCCTCGGCGGCCTGATCGGTCGCGTGGGCAACGGCGACCCGTTTGGCATCGGCGGCCAGACGTCGGTGCCGATGCCGAACGACGGCCAGTTGTACCTGGGCGTGAACGACTCGACCTTCCAGGACAACTCGGGCGAGTTCACCGTGGTGGTGACGCCCGCCGGCGGCGTGACCGGCTCGCGGGCGGTCCCCCGCTAACCTTCGACACGCGGCGGGCGGGAGGCGGCCGCGCCCTCCTGCCCGCCCTTCTTTCCTGCCCGTTTGCCCTTCCCGACCGCGTCCGCTTCCCCGCTGCGGTACAATTGGTTTTTGCCCCTTTCCCGCGATTAAGGACTCATCACCCGCCATGGCCGACTGGAAGGACACGCTGAACCTGCCGCGGACCGGGTTCCCGATGAAGGCGAACCTGCAGTCCGCCGAGCCCGCTGCCATCGCCCGCTGGGAAGCGACCGGGCTGTACGAGCGGATCCGGCAGCGCCGGCAGGGGGCGCCGCGCTTCATCCTCCACGACGGGCCGCCGTACGCGAACGGCCGCATCCACCTGGGGACCGCGCTCAACAAGATCCTGAAGGACTTCGTCGTGCGCTCGCGGAGCATGGCCGGCTTCGACGCGCCGTACGTGCCGGGCTGGGACTGCCACGGCCTGCCGATCGAGCGCAACGTGGATCGCGAGCTGGGTGCGCGCAAGCGCGAGATGACGATCGGCGAGGTCCGGCGGACTTGCCGGGACTACGCCAGCCGGTTCATCGACATCCAGCGGGCCGACTTCAAGCGGCTCGGCGTGGCGGGCGACTGGGAGCACCCGTACCTGACGATGGCGTTCGGCTACCAGGCGACGATCGTGCGGGCGCTCGCGCGGTTCGTCGAACAGGGGCTCGTCTACAAGGGCAAGAAGCCGGTTCACTGGTGCATCGTCGACCGCACCGCGCTCGCGGAGGCCGAGGTCGAGTACGAGGACCACACCTCGCCGTCCATCTACGTCGAGTTCCCGCTGACCGCCGGCGGGTCGAGCGCGCTCGCCGAGCGGGTGCCGGAGCTCGCCGGCCGCACCCTCTCCGTCCTGATCTGGACGACGACACCCTGGACGATCCCCGCGAACCTCGCGGTCGCATTCCACCCCGATTACGTGTACGGCGCCTACCCCGCCGGCGACACGACGGTGATCGTGGCCGAGGCACTCGCCGGCGACGTGGCGCGCGCGGTGAAGCGCCCCCTCGGCGAACCGGTGGCGCGCTTCAAGGGCGACGTCCTGGAGGGCATCCGCTTCGAGCACCCGCTGTACCAGCGCGAGTCGGTGGGCGTGCTCGCCACCTACGTCACGCTCGACCAGGGCACCGGCGCCGTGCACACTGCGCCGGGCCACGGCGCGGACGACTTCAACACCGGCGTGCAATACGGGCTCGACGCGTACGCGCCGGTCGGACCGGACGGGCGCTTCACCAGCGACGTGGAGCTGTTCGCGGGACAACGCGTCTTCGAGGCCAACCCGACGATCGAGGCGGCACTGGCATCGCGGGGCCGGCTCTGGCACCGCGAGACGCTGAGCCACTCGTACCCGCACTGCTGGCGCTGCCATAACCCGGTGATCTTCCTCGCCACCTCGCAGTGGTTCATCAGCATGGCGGCCGGCGACCTGCGCGCCCGGGCGCTCGACGCGGTGGGCCGCCTGCAGTGGGTGCCGGCGTGGGGTGAAGAGCGGATTCACGGGATGGTCGAGAACCGACCCGACTGGTGCATCTCGAGGCAGCGCTCGTGGGGCGTGCCGATCCCGGCCCTCGTCTGCACGCGCTGCCAGGAGGCGCTCCTGACGCCCGCGCTGGCGCTGCGGGCGGCCGGCGTCTTCGAGGAGCACGGCGCGGACGCGTGGTACGAGCGGGACATCGAGGAGTTCCTGCCCCCGGGGCTGTCGTGCCCACGGTGCGGGGGGACGGCGTTCGAGCGCGAGAGCGACATCCTCGACGTCTGGTTCGACTCGGGGTCGAGCCACGAGGCGGTGCTGGCGCAGCGCCCCGGCCTCTCGTGGCCCGCAGACCTGTACCTCGAGGGGACCGACCAGTACCGCGGCTGGTTCCAGAGCTCGCTGCTCGTCTCGATGGGCACGCGGGGCGCCGCGCCGTACCGCGCCGTCCTGACGCACGGGATCGTGGTGGACGAGGCGGGGCGGAAGATGTCGAAGTCGCTCGGCAACACCGTCGAGCCCCAGGAGGTGATCGCGAAGAGCGGCGCCGAGGTGCTCCGCCTGTGGGCGGCGATGGTGGACTTCCGCGAGGAACTGCGGATCGGACCGGAGATCCTCGCCCGGGTGGTCGAGGCGTACCTGAAGCTGCGCAACACGCTGCGGATCCTGGCCGCGAACCTGTACGACTTCGACCCGGCGCGCGACGCGGTGCCGCTCGAGACGATGCAGGAGCTGGACCGGTTCGCGGTGTCGCGCTACGGCGAGGCCGCGGAGCGGATCGTGCGGGCGTACGAGGCGTTCGAGTACCCGGCGATCTTCCAGGTCCTGAACGCGCTGGTCACGGTCGACCTCAGCGCGTTCTACGTGGACGTGGCGAAGGACCGGCTCTACACGCTCGCCCCGGCGTCGGCCGCGCGGCGCTCGTCGCAGACGGCCATGTTCACGATCGTGGACGGCCTGGCGCGGCTGATCGCCCCGATCCTGCCGGTCACCGCGGACGAGCTGTGGCGGCACCTTCCCGGCGAGCGGGACGAGTCGGTGCACCTGGCCACTTTCGCCGATCACGCCGGGCTGCGGGACGCGGAGCTGTCGGCGCGGTGGGAGCGGCTGCTCGAGGTGCGCGAGGCGGTGAACGCCGAGATCGAGAAGCTGAGGAAGGTCAAGGCGGTGGGCAAGTCGCTGGAGGCCTCGGTCGCGCTCCGGGCGCGGGGCCCGCTGCTCGAGCTGCTCCGGCGCCACCTCGCCGACCTCTCCACGCTCTTCATCGTCTCGGAGGTCACGCTCGAAGAGGCCTCGGACGACGAGGATGCCGGGACGACGCCGCTCGTCGATGTCCGCCGCGTGGGCGGCGAGCGCTGCGACCGCTGCTGGCGCTACCTGCCGGCCTTGAGCGCGCGCGAGGGGCGCGCGGGGCTCTGCGCGCGGTGCGAGCAGGCCCTGGGCGAGGCGGGCCTGTGATGCGCGACGTCTCGAAGGCGGGCGCCCCAGGCGACGCCGCCGTTGGCGTGGGGGGACTCTCCCAGTTCACCTTCTGGACCGCCGGCGCCATCGTGGTTGCCGACCAGGTGACCAAGGCGGCGGTGCGCGGGCGCCTGCCGCTGCATGCCAGCGAGACGATCATCCCGGGGTTCTTCGACCTCACGCACGTCCGCAACACCGGCGCGGCCTTCGGGATCCTCAGCGCCGTCGACTTCCCGTTCAAGGCCGCGATCATCGCGCTGATGGCCACGGCGGCGCTCGTGGCCGTCGCGGTGTTCGCCGCGCAGTTGTCGCCCCACCAGAAGCTCGCACGCGCCGGCCTGGCGCTGATCCTCGGCGGGGCGGTCGGCAACCTGGTCGATCGGGTGACGGTGGGCTACGTCCTCGACTTCGTGGACGTGTACTGGCGCGACTGGCACTTCTGGGCCTTCAACGTCGCCGACGCCGCCATCTCGGTGGGCGTTGCCGGGATGCTGCTCGACCTCGTCCTGCCGCGGCCGCGGCCCGCGCACTGAGCCCCATGGAGCGCCACGAGTTCACGGTGGACGCGCCGGACGCGGGTCTCCGCCTCGACGTCTACCTGGCGGGGCTCCTTCCCGCGCACTCCCGCTCGCAGATCCAGCGTTTCATCAGGGAGGGACGGGTGACGGTGCAGGGCGCCGCCGCCAGGCCCAACCAGCCCGTGAAGGCGGGGCAGGCGGTGGCCGTGGAAGTCCACGACCCGGTTGCCGCGACGCCGCGCGCGCAGGACCTCGCGCTCCCCATCCTCTACCAGGACGAGGACATCCTGGTGATCGACAAGCCGGCGGGCATGGTCGTCCACCCGGGCGCCGGGCACGCGGAGGGCACCCTGGTGAACGCCCTCCTGTTCCACGCCGAGGACCTGAGCGGGATCGGCGGCGAGGAGCGCCCGGGCATCGTGCACCGGCTCGACCGCGGTACGCTCGGGCCTGATGGTGGTGGCCAAGAACGACCTCGCGCACCGCGAGCTGGCGCGGCAGTTCCAGGAGCGCGAGGTCGAGAAAGAGTACGTCGCGCTGGTGTGGGGCGAGGTGCACGCGGGCCGGCGCATCGACCTGCCGATTGGCCGCGACCCGGTCCATCGCGAGAAGATGTCGACTCGCGCCAGGCGCGCGCGCACGGCGGTCACGCGCGTGACCGCCGCCCGCGATCTCCGCGGCGTCACGCTCGTCCACGTGGCCATCGCGACGGGCCGGACGCACCAGATCCGCGTGCACCTGAGCGCCATCGGCCACCCCGTGGTGGGCGACCAGACCTACGGGGGCGTCAAGCGGCGCATGGCAGCCGCCCTCCGGCCCGTCGAGCGGCTCGAACGCCCCTTCCTGCACGCCGGGCGCCTGGCCTTCGCGCACCCGCGCGACGGCCGCCGGCTCGAGTTCGAAGCGCCGATGCCCGCCGACCTGCAGGGCGTGCTGGACGAGATCCTCCTGCGGGCGGAGGACGGTGTCGGGTGAGCAACCCTGACGGGCTGCTCCACAACGGAGAACGGGAAATGCCCCACTCTGGCCGGCGGCTGAATGGCGAGACGGTCTACGACGGCAGGGTCTTCCGTGTCGAGCGCGATCGGGTGCGGATGCCGAACGGGCGCGAAGCAACGCTGGAGGTGGTGCGCCACCACGGCTCGGTCGTCCTGATGCCGATGCCCGAGCCCGGCCAGGTCATCCTGGTCCGGCAGTATCGCTACGCGGTCGACGAGCACCTCTGGGAACTGGCGGCGGGCAGCCTCGACCCGGACGAGGATCCGGCGGCGGGGGCCGCGCGCGAGTGCGAGGAGGAGACCGGGTGGGTGCCGGAGAAGGTGGAGCTGGTCGGGCGCTTCTACCCCACGCCCGGCTACTGCGACGAGCTGATGAACTTCTTCCGGCTGACGGGCCTCGCCCGTCGAACCGCCGGCGCGGCCGCGCTGCCCGACGAGGACGAGGACCTCGAGGTCCGCACCTTCACCGTCGAAGAACTGAAGCGGATGCTCCGCCGGGGCGAGGTCCGGGACCTGAAGACGGCGGTTGGGGTGGGGCTCATCGAGAACCGGTGACGGAGAGCGCAAGGCTCTCCGTCTTCGGTTCCCTGTCCCTACCCGTCGACCGTGTGCACCACCCCCGCCTCGGGGGCGGCGTCGGCAATCGGCTCGCTCAGCGGGGGCGGGGCCGCGACCGGTGGCAGCAGCGCGAGGGCGAGGGCCTCCTGGATCGTGTTGACGAGGTGGACGCGCATCTCGCGCCGCAGCTCCTCGTCCAGGTCCTCGACGATGTTCTTCTCATTGCGGGCGGGGACGATCACTTCGCGGATCCCGACGCGGCGCGCGGCGAGGACCTTCTCCTTGATGCCGCCGACGGGCAGCACGCGCCCCGACAGCGTGATCTCGCCGGTCATGGCCAGGTCACCCCGCACCGGTCGCCCCGTCAGCTCGGAGCAGAGCGCCGTGACCATCGTGACGCCGGCCGATGGGCCGTCTTTCGGGATCGCGCCGGACGGCACGTGCAGGTGGATCTCCGACGCGCGGTAGAAGTTGGGGTCGATGCCGTAGGGCGCGGCGTTGGCGCGCAGCCACGAGAGCGCGGCCCGCGCCGACTCCTTCATCACGTCGCCGAGGTGGCCGGTCAGCGTCAGGCTGCCGGTGCCCGGCATGCGTGAGGCCTCCACGAACAGCACCTCGCCCCCCTGGGGCGTCCAGGCCAGGCCGACGGCCACGCCCGGGTTCTTCGTCCGCTCCTCCATCTCCTCTTCGAGCACCTTCGGCGCCCCCAGCATCTCGACGATCACGTCCGGCGCGACCGTGAGGGGATCCTCCACGCCCTCGGCGCGGCGGCGGGCCGCCTTGCGGCAGACGGCGGCGATCTCGCGCTCGAGGTTCCGCACGCCGGCCTCGCGCGTGTAGCCGCGGATCACGGCCCGCAGCGCCTGCTCGGTGAACTCGATCTGGTCGGGCTTGAGGCCGTGGTTCTGCACCTGCTTGGCGACCAGGTGCTCCTGGGCGATCTTGAGCTTCTCCTCTTCGGTGTAGCCCGGGAGCTCGAGGACCTCCATGCGGTCGCGCAGCGCCGGCGGGATCGGGTCGAGGACGTTGGCCGTGGTGATGAAGAGCACCTCGGACAGGTCGAAGGGCACGTCCAGGTAGTGGTCGCGGAACGTGTTGTTCTGCTCGGGGTCGAGCACCTCGAGCAGCGCCGAGGCGGGGTCGCCGCGGAAGTCGGCGCCGAGCTTGTCGATCTCGTCGAGCATGAACACCGGGTTCTTCGACTCGGCGCGGCGCAGCCCCTGGATGATCTGGCCCGGCAACGCGCCGATGTAGGTGCGGCGGTGGCCGCGGATCTCGGCCTCGTCGCGCATGCCGCCCAGCGAGATGCGCACGAACTTCCGGTCGAGCGCGGTGGCGATCGACTTGGCGAGCGAGGTCTTGCCGACGCCCGGCGGGCCGACGAAGCAGAGGATCGGCCCCTTCACCTCGGGGTTGAGCTTCCGGACGGCGAGGTACTCGAGGATGCGGTCCTTGACCTGGTCCAGGTCGGAGTGGTCGGCGTCGAGGACGTCCTTGGTGCGCTTGAGGTCGATGACCTCGTCGGTCCTCCGGTTCCAGGGCAGCGCGACGAGCCAGTCGAGGTAGGTGCGCGAGACGGTGTACTCCGCGGCCGCGACGGGCATCTTCGACAGCCGGTCCAGCTCGCGCACGGCCTCTTTCTTCACCGGCTCGGGCATCCCCGCCGACTCGATCTTGGCGCGCAGCTCCTCGATTTCCTTTGCCTGGTCGTCCCCCTCGCCCAGCTCCTTCTGGATCGCCTTCAGCTGCTCGCGCAGGAAGTAGTCGCGCTGGTTCTTCCCCACCTCCGACTGCACCTGCGACTGGATCTTCGAACCCAGCTCGAGGACCTCGAGCTCCTTGATCAGGACGCGGTTCAGCAGGTCCATGCGGGCGCGGACGTCGAGCGTCTCGAGCACCTCCTGCTTGGCGGCGGTGACGATGGTGGTGAGGCTGGAGGCGATGAAGTCGGCGAGCTTCCCGGGATCGGCGATGTTCAGCGCGAGCGTCTGGAGGTCGTCGGAGAGGAGCGGCGACAGAGAGACCACCTGCTGGAAGTTGGTCTTGATGTTGCGCTGGAGGGCGTCGATCTCGAGCCGGTCCTCCTCGCGCAAGGCCTCGCCCGCGGCGGACACCTCGGCGCGGAGGTAGGGCTTGAGCGAGACGACCTTCTCCATCTGCAGCCGGGCCAGCCCCTGCACGATCAGGCGGAGGCTGCCGTCGGGCAGCTTGAACATCTTGTGGACGTGCGTCGCGGTGCCGATGCGGTGCAGGTCTTCCTGGCCGGGCTCCTCGACGCTGGCGTCGCGCTGCGTGAACACCGCGATCAGCTTGCCGCCGCTGATCGCCTCGTCGATCAGGCGGATGGAGCTCTCGCGGGCGACCGCCAGCGGCATGAAGGAGTTGGGGAAGAGGACCGTGTCCCGCAGCGGCAGGACCGGGAGCTCGGGGGGAATCGAGAGGGCCCGCTCCCCCCCGGCGTCGTCGAACATCGGGGTTTCGGGATCCTCGCTCATGCCACCACGCTCTCGTTTTGGGACGGATTGGCGGAACAGGAAGGCGGCCGGGGCGGGCGGGCCGGCGGCCCGCCCGGGTTCGACGCGGCGATCAGCTCGACATGTCGAAGAACAGCGCCGAGGTGCCGCCGCGCTGCGACATCATCCGGTCGCGCTTCTGCGCCGTCTCGCGCGCCTGCTCGCAGTCGATGCACCGGACCGCGAACGGCAACGCGCGCAGGCGCTGCCGGGAGATCTCCTCCCCGCACTCGAAGCAGTTGCCGTACGCGCCCTCCTCGAGCCGCTGGAGCGCCTCGTTGATCTTGTGCAGCGTCTCGGCCTTCATCTGGATGAGGGCGAACTCGATGTCCTCCTGGATGCCCGCCTCGGAACTCTCGCCGGGATCCAGCACCGCGTTGACCTTGCCGGACACGTTCTCGGTGCGCACGTCACGGATCTTCTCGTGCACCTGGCTGAGAATCTGGCGGCGGCGCTCCTCCAGCATGTCCTTCAGCTCTTCGTAACGCGCCGTACCGGCTTCGGCCTTTTTCTTCTTCTTGGTCGCTTCCATGGCGCTGACGCTCCTTCCGCGTCGGCCCTGCCTTCACAGGAGGGCCCATAGTAGCACGACGCACCATGCAAATCCACGGCCAGATGGTGCAAATCGTCGTCTTCTCGTTTTTTCTCCGCCGCGCGCCCCGATCCACCGAAAAAGGTTCGGGCCAACCCCGGACCGGCGTGTAGCGTCTTCGCACGCGGCTGCTGAGCTCCGGGCCCCTGATGCACGGCGAAACACCGACGGTTCAGCTAGTTAGGGCCACATGCCGACCGGATGTCATATCGGCGCGAACCGTCGGCTTTTTAGACGCTGCCGGTCGCCGAACGGTCGTCCTCCGACTTGGCCGGCGCCGCCACCGTCCCTTTTCTGCAACACGGCCGACCACAGAGTGTGGCAAAAGAGCCGTGCGTCTTGCCCGGCACTCCGGTGTATGCGAAGCTGGCGCCATGTCTTGCCCTCTGTGCCGCGAGCGAGCGCCGCGCCGGTTCTGCCCGGCCAAGGGCGCCCGTATCTGCCCGGTCTGCTGTGGAACCAGGCGTCTGGTCGAGATCCCATGCCCCGCGGACTGCCCCTTCCTGTCCGCGTCGCGGACGCACCCGCCCGCCGTGGTGAAGCGGCAGCACGAGCGCGACGCCGTCTGGATGGCGCTGATGCTCGAGGGACTGGACGAGCGCCAGCAGCAGCTCTGCTGGCTCGTCCTGCAGCCCGTGCTGGCCTTCAGCGACCCCTTCCTCGCCCCGGCCGACGCCGACCTGACGGACGCGGTGGCCGCGCTGGCCGCCACCTACGAGACGGCGGGCAAGGGGGTCATCTACGAGCACCGGGCGGGCTCGCTCGTCGGCCAGCGCCTGGGCGGGGAAATCCGGCGCGCCCTGACCGAGGCCGGCATCGAGTCGTCCCGGGCGCTGGAGCGGGACGCGGTGATCGTGCTGCGCCGGGTCGAGGCCGCCGCGCGGGCGGCGGGCCGCCACCCGGACGCCGGACCCGCCACGCTGCTCGACGCGCTGCGGCGCGTGGCCCGCGAGGCCGCGCGCGATGCCCGTTCGGAGCAGGGGCGGCCGGTCCGCCCCGATGCCGCGGCGGCAAGCCTCATCCTCCCCTGACCCCGTGGTATACTCGTGGTTTCGTGTTCAGGACGTACCCTCCACAACCACGTCTTTTCTCGGGCGGGAAGCATGGCGAAGCGGTGTGAGATCTGCGGCAAGGGCCCGGTCGTCGGGCGCAACATCAGCCACGCGCACAACGTGACCGCACGGCGGTTCGAGCCGAACCTCCAGACGGTGCGCGCGTCGGTCAACGGCGGCGTCAAGCGGCTGCGCGTGTGCACGCGCTGCCTGCGGTCGGGCAAGGTCGTCAAGGCCGCCTAGCCATGGCGCAGGCCGTCTCGACCGCCTCGGCCCCCGCGGCGATTGGCCCGTACTCCCAGGCCGTGCGCGCCGGGGACTTCCTTTTCGTGTCGGGGCAGATCCCCCTCGACCCGGCCACCGGCGCGGTGGTCGCCGGCGACGCCTCCGCGCAGACGCGCCGCGTGCTCGAGAACCTGGGGGAGATCCTCAAGGCCGCCGGCGCCTCGTTCGCGGGGGTCGTGAAGACGACCGTGTACCTGGCCGACCTGAACGATTTCGCGGCGATGAACCAGGCGTACGCGGATTTCTTCGGCTCGCCGGCACCCGCCCGGGCCACCGTCCAGGTGTCGCGCCTCCCGCGCGACGTGCGGGTCGAGATCGAAGCGGTCGTCTACCTCGGCGCCAACTAGCAGGAAACTCCCGCTGGCCGCCGGCCGCCCGTCGCGCGCCGGGGCCTCAGTGCGCGGCCCGGGCAACGTCAATCACGCCGGGCACCCGCCGCAGCGACTTGAGCACCTTCTGCAGGTGCTTGAGGTCGTGGATCTCCACGGTCATCGCGATGTGGTCGATGTGGCCGTCCTCGCTCCGCGCCTCGACGCTGATGATGTTGGTGTTGATGTCGGCGATCCGCGCGCTGATCTCCGCCAGCAGCCCCTTGCGGTCCTCCACCGACAGCGTCAGGTCCACGCCGTACCGCCCGGGCTCGCCGCCCCGGTCCCACTCGACGTCGATGCGCCGGTCCGAGGCGTAGAGCAGGTTGGCGACGTTCGGGCAGTTCGCCGAGTGGACCGATACCCCCTTGCCGCGGGTGATGTACCCGACGATCTTCTCCCCCTGGATCGGACTGCAGCACCGGGCCCGCACGACCAGCACGTCGTCGGCGCCGCGCACCTTGATGCGGTCGCCGCTCCGCGAGAGCGCCCGGCGGACGGCCGACACCACGCCGGTGGCCGGCTCCTGCAGCTGGTCGGCCGGCACCAGCTTGTCGAGGACTTGGCGCGCCTGGAGCCGGCCGAAGCCGACTGCGGCCAGCATGTCCTCGACCTTCTGCCCGCCCGACGCCGCCGCCGCCTTCTCGAGAGCGGCCTCGTCGAGCAGCGTCTTGGCGCTGAGGTCGAAACGCCGCACCTCCTTCTCGAGCAGGCGTCGCCCGAGCTCGACGGCCCGGGCCTTCTCCTCGCTTTCCAGGTAGTGCTTGATCTTGTTGCGCGCGCGCGAGGTGACGGCGAAATTGAGCCAGTCTCGGCTGGGCTTGTGCCTGGCCTGGGTGACGATCTCGACGATGTCGCCGTTCTTGAGGGGTGTGCGCAGGGGGGCCATCCGCCCGTTGACCCGCGCCCCGACGCACTGGTTGCCCACGTCGGTGTGGATCGAGTAGGCGAAGTCCACCGGCGTCGCGCCGCGCGGCAGCGGCTTGACCTGGCCCTTCGGGGTGAAGGTGTAGACCTCATCCGGGTACAGGTCGATCTTCAGGTTCTGGATGAACTCCTGCGGGTCGCGCACCTCCTGCTGCCATTCCAGGAGCTGGCGCAGCCAGACGAAGTAGGGCTCGTCGCTCGCGGCCCCGACGCGTCCCTCCTTGTACTTCCAGTGCGCGGCGATCCCCTGCTCGGCGTGCAGGTGCATCTCCTCGGTTCGAATCTGCACCTCGAAGGGGAACCCGTTGTCGCTGATGACCGACGTGTGCAGCGACTGGTAGCCGTTGGGCCGGGGCATCGCGATGAAGTCCTTGATGCGGCCGGGCACGGGCGACCAGGTCTGGTGGATGATCCCGAGGGCGGCGTAGCAGTCCTTCACGGTGCGCGTGACGACGCGGAGGGCCACGAAGTCGTAGACGCGGTCGAGGTCGATCTGCTGCCGGCGGAGCTTCAGGTGGATGCTGTAGAGGCGCTTGGTGCGCCCGGACACCTCGACCACCGGGACCTGGGCCTCCTCGAGCTTCGCGATGATCGTCTGGCGCAGCTCCTCGACGACCCCCTCGCTCGCCTTCCGGCGCTTTTCCACCCGATCGCGCAGCGTCTCGTAGGCCTCGGGCTCGAGGTGCCGGAACGCCAGCTCCTCCAGCTCGTTCTTGAGCCTCGACATGCCGAGGCGGTTGGCGATCGGCGCGTAGATGTCGAGCGTCTCCTGGGCGATGTGCAGGCGCCGGTCCTCGGCGAGGAACAGCAGGGTGCGCATGTTGTGGAGGCGGTCGGCGAGCTTGACCAGAATCACCCGGATGTCGTCGACCATCGCCAGCAGCATCTTGCGGAAGTTCTCCGCCTGGCGCTCCTCGCTCGAGGAGAAGCTGATGGCGCTGATCTTGGTCACCCCCTCGACAATGTGGGCGACCTCGGGGCCGAAGACCGCCTCGATGCGCTCGGTCGTGGTGAGCGTGTCCTCGACGACATCGTGAAGGAGGCCGGCGGCGATGGTGACCGGGTCCATCTTGAGGTCGGCGAGGATCGTGGCGACCTCGAGGGGGTGGACCAGGTAGGGCTCGCCGGAGTGGCGGACCTGGCCGCGGTGCTCGAGGGCCGAGAAGACGTAGGCCCGCCTGAGCAGCTCGACGTCGGCGTCCGGGTTGTACTTCCGGACTTTTTCCAGCAGGTCCTCGAAGCGGATCACAGTTTTCGGTGTCTAATGTCTGGAGGAGGCGACCCCACACGCGATCATAGAGGCCGCTTCCGGGGGGGTCAAGGCGCAGCGCGGCCCTTGGCGTCCCCGCCCTTGACTTGGCAAATTTCGGTTCACTATACTGGCGCGACTGTAGGGGCCCGTCCCTGGGCCTCCGTGCGCGTCACACGCGAAAATCTCTTCGCGATCATCGTTTCTAGACCGTGGAAGGCCGCGCCCCTGCGGTGCGGGGGCAAGGGGGAAGCAATGCAGAGGCGGTTCACGAGGGCGGCCATGGCCGTCGCCCTGCTCGTCGCCGGCCTGAGCCTGGTGGGCTGCAGCCGGTACAACCTGCTCAGCGCCCGCAAGGCGTTCAAGGAAGCCAACGTCCTCTACCAGCAGCAGGACTACCGGCGGGCGGCCCTGAAGTACGAGGAGGTCGTCAAGTACGCGGACCTCGCGAAAGCGAACCCGTCGATCTCTCCGGCGTTCTTCTTCCTCGGGAACAGCTACGACAACCTGTTCAAGCCCAGCCGCAAGGGCGAGCCCGAGAACGACAAGTACCTCGAGAAGGCGATCGAGAACTACAGGGTCTCGTCCCAGGTCGAGACGGACAAGACCATCAAGACCCGGTCGCTGCAGTACCTGGTCGCGGCCTATGGCCCCGACAAGGTGAACGACCCGGCGCAGGCCGAGCCGCTGCTCCAGGAGATGATCCGCCTCGACCCGGCCGACACCAGCAACTACGTCATGCTGTCCAAGATGTACGAGGACGCGGGCGAGTACGAGCTGGCCGAGAAGGTGCTCATCGACGGCAAGACCGCGCGCCCGAACGACTCGAGCGTCTACATGCAGCTGGCGGCCTACTACAACCGGCAGGGCGAATTCGAGAAGACGATGGGCGCCCTGAACGAGCGGGCCCAGAACGAGCCGACCAACCCCGAGGCGTTCTACACCATCTCGATGTACTACTGGGAGAAGGCCTATCGCGACTTCCGGCTGAAGGACACCGAGAAGCTGAACTACATCAAGCTCGGCCTCGACGGCGCGAACAAGGCCCTCTCGCTGAACGCCGAGTACCCGGACGCGCTGACGGCCAAGAACCTCCTGCTGCGCTCGCAGGCCCTGGTCGAGAAGGACCCGGGCCGGCAGCAGGCGCTGCTGAAGGAAGCCAACGCCATCTACGAGAAGGCGATGGAGCTGCGCAAGCGCAAGGCTGGCGGGACGGGCGACTAGAGAACAGTCCACGAAGTCGCGACGTCCACGAAGTCGCCAGTCGAGTCGACGAAGTCTGGAGTCGGGGCCGCACGATCTCAGGGTCGTGCGGCCCTTTTTCTGTACCGCCCTGCAGGCGCCTGCTACGATGATCGAAGCCACAGGGAGGGCGCGATGGACGCTGACGTGCTGCGGGCGATCCGCGAGATGCTGATCACGAGGCGGGTGCTCTGCCTCGCCGCCGTGATCGATGGGGAGCCGGCCGCCAGCCTGCTGCCGTTCGCGGCGGCGCCGGACTGCCGGGCGGTCTTCGTGCAGGC
This sequence comes from uncultured Acidobacteriota bacterium, assembly GCA_963813585.1. GTDB lineage: Bacteria > Acidobacteriota > Vicinamibacteria > Vicinamibacterales > Fen-181 > JARKSS01. The sequence continues at coordinate 1,499,317 of CAWEZL010000001.1, read as the reverse complement.
GTCGGCGCTGGCGAAGCACTCCCGCGCGCTGCAACCCGGCGCAGGCGTGGGGCTCCTCTTCCACGAGCCCGACACCGACGATGTCGATCCGCTGCAGGTGCCCCGCCTCTCGGTCCAGGCGACGGTGGCGATGCTCGAGCGCGGGACGGGCGAGTTTGACGCTGCCCGCCGGGTCTTCGAGGAGCGCCTGCCGTCGGCGGCCATGACGCTCGACCTCGGCGACTTCAACCTGTATCGCCTGGAACTGGGGCGCGGACGGTACGTGGCCGGCTTCGCTCAGGCCTACAACGTGGGACCCGACACGTTCGAGGCCCTTGGCCAGTCCATGACGTCCTGAGTCCACGACGTCACGAGGTCGGCGAAGCCTCGTACAAACGAAACGGCGGTCGGCCCGCGGGAAGCGGGCCGGCCGCCGCTGAACTGCTGCCCGAGCGAAGCCCTAGTCGCCGCCGGTGACGACGCCAGCCGCCTGGCGCATGCCCTCGGTGACGATCCCGACCTTCTCGACACCGGCGCCCTTGGCGGCGTCGATGACGTCGACGATGTCGCCGTAGCGGAGCGTGGGCGCCCCGACGATGAACATCGTCTTGTCCTTGCGCTGCTCGAAGATGTTCCGCAGCCGGTTCTCCAGCTCGCCCATGGGGACGGGCTGCTGGTTGACGGAGATCCGGCGGTCGGCCGAGTACTCGACCACGATCTGGTTGAGGACGTTCGTGTCGACCTGCTGCGGCGCGTTGGTCTCGAGCGGCAGGTTGATGTCGATCCCCTTCTGCGTGAGCGGCAGGGCGGCCATGAAGATGATCAGCAGCACGAGCAGGACGTCGATCAGCGGGGTGACGTTCATGTCCGCACTGGCGTGCGGGACCTCACCCTTGACGACCGTGTCCGCGCCAAGATGCTGGTGTCCGTGTGCCATTACCTGCCTCCCGACTCGCCGGCCCGCACCTTCCGCTCGGTGACGAGTCCGACGTTCTCGATCTGTGCCTCACGCAGGCGGTCCATGGCCGCCATGACCGACGAGTACGGCGCGTCCACGTCGGCCTTGATGAGGACGATCTTCTCCTTCTTCGTTTCCAGGACTTCCGTGATCTTCTGCCGCAGGTCGTCCTCGCGGATCGGCACCGCGTTGAGGTACAGCCTCCTGTCGGCGGCGATGGCGATCACGGTCTGGTCCTGGGTTTCCGGCTTGTCCGCCGAATTGGTCGCCTGTGGCAGCCGGACGTCCACGCCTTTCTGCAACATCGGCGCGACCAGCATCATGATGATCAGCAGCACCAGCATGACGTCCACCAGGGGCGTCACGTTGATGTCGGCCTTCAATCCGCCTTTTGCGCCGCCAACATCCATTGACATGTGGCGTTCTCCTCCGCCCGAACCGGGACTACGCGGTCTTCTTGATGAAGTAGTCGACGAGCTCGGACGACGAGTTGTCCATCTCGACGTTGAAGTACTCGATGCGGCCGGTCAGGTAGTTGTAGAACCACACGGCCGGGATGGCGACCAGCAGCCCGAGCGCGGTCTCGACGAGCGCCTCGGCGATACCGGCCGACACGGCGCCGATGCCGCCCGACCCGGTGGCCGCGATCCCCTGGAACGCGGTGATGATGCCGACGACCGTGCCCAGCAGCCCGACGAACGGGGCCGTGGCGCCGATGGTGGCGAGCGACGAGACCATCTTCTTGAGGTCCGAGGCCGTCAGGGCCGAGGCGCGCTGGATGGCGCGGCGGACGGTGTCCAGGGTGTCCTCGCGGCTCATGCCCTGGCCGCTCTCCTGCGCGAACTGGTACTCCTGCAGGCCGGCGAGCACGACCTTGGCGAGGTGGCTGTAGCGGTACGCCTTGTTGGTCGACACCGCGATCGCGTCCTTCAGCCGGCCTTCCTTGAGGTGCTTGGCCACCTGTGGCGCGTAGAGCTTCGACTGCTTCCGGGCCTGCCAGAAGGTGTAGATGCGCTCGATCGCCACGCCGAACGACAGCATCGACATGAAGAAGAGGACCACGGCGATGGCCTTGGCCACCCAGCCCATCTGCTGCCACATCTCAAGCAAGTTCATCTGTCCATCCTCCGAAATGCTGACAAGTTACGACGCCCCCGGACTCAACCAGGGTTTCTCTTGACGTGCGAACCGCCGGCAGACTCCTGACCCCGCGCTGCGTCACTGCAGCGTGAAGTTCACCGTGACCGTCATGATGACGGGCACCGGCACGCCGTTCAGGAGCGTCGGCGTGTATTCCCACTGTCTCACCGCGTCGAGCGCGGCCTGGTCGAGCAGCGGGATCGACCGGAGGACCTTGGCGTCGCGCACCCGCCCGTCGGGCCCGATGGTCGCCTCGATGATCACCACGCCCTGCACGCGGGCCGACTGGGCGATCGCCGGGTAGACCGGCCGCACGTCCTTGGTCTTGCTCGGGGCCTTGATGTTGCCGCCGACCCGGACGGGCGCTTGCGGCGGCGGCGGCGGCGGCGGCGCCTCGGGCAGGCCACCCACCACGCCTCCGATCACGCCACCGGGCACGCCGCCCTCGACGCCCCCGGCCATACCCTCGAACCCCGTGTTCAGCCCCGTCTCGGGCCTGATGTCGGCCGGCGCCTGCACGGGCGCGGCGGCCGGGTTCACGTCGAGCACCGGCTTGGGCGCCATCGCGGCGGCCGGGGGCGGCGGCGGCGGCGGCGGCGGGGGCGGAGGCGGAGGAGCTGCGGCGAACGCCATCATAACGGGCGGCGTCGGCAGCACATCCGCCGCCATCAGCGGGACAATGATGATTGCCGCGATGGCCACGGTATGGACCAGGATCGAGAGCGGCACCGTGTACCACTTCTTGCTCCCGATTCTGATCGAAGGATTGACTACGTCACCGAACATGTCGCGTGGCACCGGTCTACTCCTCCTCGTTCGACCTCAGGCAAGGCGGCCGATTATATAGCCAGACCAAAGAAGGGTGTCAACGAACCGCCGACCCTGACACGCCTGACAGATTAGACACCGGAACGCGGGAATTGGGTAGTCGGAAACCAACGGGCCGGCCGAAGGACGAGGGGCGCCCGCGAGACCGAAACCGGCGCATTGTAGCGGGCCCCCTCGGCCAAGTCAAACCCAACAGTCCCGTCCCGCCCGGGCCTCAGTCCCCCTCCCCCGCGGCGGCCGGGATCCGCATGCCGTAGAACGACCGGATTACGAAGAACACCGACACGGCGAAGAAGACCGCCGAGAGCACCCAGCTCAGGGTCTGGCCGGCCTCGCGCGTCAGCTGGACGGCGAGCTCGACGGCGAGCAGCCCGAACAGCGTCGTGAACTTGATGACCGGGTTCATGGCCACCGACGACGTGTCCTTGAACGGGTCGCCCACCGTGTCGCCCACCACGGTGGCGGCGTGGAGCGGCGTCCCCTTCTCCTTCAGCTCCACCTCGACGATCTTCTTCGCGTTGTCCCAGGCGCCGCCCGCGTTGGCCATGAAGATCGCCTGGAACAGACCGAACAGCGCGATCGACACCAGGTAACCGACGAAGAAGAACGGCTCGAGGAACGCGAACGCGAGCGTCGAGAAGAAGATGGTGAGGAAGATGTTGAACATCCCCTTCTGCGCGTACTGCGTGCAGATCTCGACCACCTTCTTGCTGTCGGCGATCGACGCCTTCTCGGTCCCCTCGAGGTGGATGTTCCGCTTGATGAACTCCACCGCCCGGTAGGCGCCCGTCGTGACCGCCTGCATCGAGGCGCCGGTGAACCAGTAGATCACCGCGCCGCCGGCGATCAGCCCCAGCAGGAACGGGGCGTGCATCAGGGACAGGTTCGACACCAGCTCGGGCCGCAGCCCCTCGGTCAGCATCATGATGATCGAGAAGATCATCGTCGTCGCGCCGACCACCGCGGTGCCGATCAGCACCGGCTTGGCGGTGGCCTTGAAGGTGTTGCCGGCGCCGTCGCCCGTCTCGAGCAGGTCCTTCGCCGCCGCGAAGTCGGCGTCGATCCCGTGGTCCCGCCGCAGCTCCTGCTTGATGCCCGGGATCTGCTCGATGACCGACAGCTCGAAGATCGACTGCGCGTTGTCGGTGACCGGCCCGTACGAGTCCACCGCGATGGTCACCGGCCCCATCCCGAGGAACCCGAACGCGACGAGGCCGAAGGCGAAGACGGCCGGCGCCATCATCAGCGACGCGGGGAACGTCGTGCTCACCACGAAGCCGATCGCCATCAGCAGGCCGATCGCCAGCCCCAGCCAGTAGGCGCTGAAGTTGCCCGCGACCAGCCCCGAGAGGATGTCGAGCGAGGCCCCGCCCTCGCGCGCCGACCGGACGACTTCCTTCACGTGCGCCGACTCGGTGGAGGTGAAGATCTTCACCAGCTCGGGGATGATCGCGCCGGCCAGGTTGCCGCTGGTGATCACCGTCGCCAGCTTCCACCAGAGCGACGGGTCGCCGGCCAGGTCGGGGATCAGCAGGAACGACACGACGTACGTCATGATCACCGACACGATCGAGGTAATCCAGACCAGCGAGGTGAGCGGCGCCTCGAAGTTCATCCGCTCGGCGTCGCCGTAGCGGGCCCGCGCGAACGTGTTGTTCACGAGGTACGACAGGCCGCTGGCGACGACCATCATGATGCGCATCACGAAGATCCAGACCAGCAGCTGCACCTGGACGAGCGCGTCGGGCACGGCCAGGAGGATGAAGGTGACCAGCGCGACGCCCGTCACGCCGTAGGTCTCGAACCCGTCGGCCGTCGGCCCCACCGAGTCGCCGGCGTTGTCGCCCGTGCAGTCCGCGATGACGCCCGGGTTTCGCGCGTCGTCCTCCTTGATGTTGAAGACGATCTTCATCAGGTCGGACCCGATGTCGGCGATCTTGGTGAAGATGCCGCCCGCGATCCGGAGGGCGGCCGCGCCCAGCGACTCGCCGATCGCGAAGCCGATGAAGCAGGGGCCCGCGTAGTCGCCCGGGACGAACAGCAGGATCGACAGCATCATGAACAGCTCGACGCTGATCAGCGCCATCCCGATGCTCATGCCCGACTTCAGCGGGATCAGGTAGATGGGGAACGCCTTGCCCCGCAGGCTCGCGAACGCCGTCCGCGAGTTCGCCAGGGTGTTGATCCGGATGCCGAACCACGCCACGCCGTAGCTGCCGCCGATCCCGAGGACGCTGAAGGCCAGGATGATCGCCACGCGCGTCCACTCGAACCTCTGCAGGAAGCCGAAGTAGACGATGATGATGACGCCGATGAACGCCTCCAGGATGATCAGGAAGCGCCCCTGCTGCAGCAGGTACGTCTTGCACGTCTCGTAGATCAGCTCCGAGACCTCGCTCATCGAGCGGTGCACCGGCAGGGCCTTCAGCTGCCGGTAGATGACGAGGCCGAACAGCAGCCCGGCCACGCAGACCGCCAGGCCCACCATCAGCAGGACCCGGCCGTTGACCCCCATGAACTGGGCCGTGCCCAGGTCGGGCAGCACGAGGCTCGCCTCGCCCCCCGCGTGCGCCGGCGCAGTCGCGGCCGGGACGTCCTGGACCGAGGCGGCCGGGGCCGCCAGGGCGGCGGGAGCGGCGAGCAGTACCAGGGCCGCCGCCGCGGCCGCCACGACAATCAGCGGGCGAAGCCGTCCGGCCTCGCGCCCGCGTCGAAACAGCGAAAACACCGCAGAGTCCTTCATGTCACCTCTTGTGGGGCCGCCGTCAGGCGGGCTGGCCGCGCCAGCGCGGGATACCAGGGGCTCCGGAGCCGAGACGGGGGCAGCTCAACCTGCCGATTCTATATCGGTACGCTCCGAAACGTCCCCGCGACGCTCGGACACCGCCACGAGGGGCCGCCCGGTCACCTCCAAAGGCACCGCGGTCCCGCCCGTCAGCAGGATCCGCAGCCCCTCCTCCACCGTGAGGTCCGGCACCACCACCGAGTCGGGGCGGTAGAAGTACACGTCACCGATGTACAGGTGGTTGGTGGGCACGAACACCGCCACCAGCGGCTGCGCCCCCGCGAGGTCGCACAGCTCGAACTCGCGCGTCAGGAATCCCAGGCGCCGCACCCCCGTCCGGTCCAGGACGATCACCACCCGCTTGAAACCGGCCGCGTTGTCGGGCGAAAACGCCTCGACCAGCTGCTTGACCGGGGAGTAGACCGTCTTGAAGAGCGGCAGGCGGAGCAACGAGTGCTCGAGGACGAGGACGACGCGCTTCCCGAAGACGTTGCTCGCCGCGACGCCCACGAGCAGGAGGAACAGCGCCGTCGTCAGCAGCCCCAGCCCGGGCAGGTGGCGCCCGAGCCATCGCTCGTAGAGCGGCCCGGTGATGCTGTCGATGAGGTCGAACGCCCAGAGAACCGCCGCCACGCTGACGATCAGCGGGACCGCGACGAAGAACCCGGTGACGAACCGCCGCCGCAGCCAGAGCACGGGTCGCACGATCGCACCTCAGCGGAGGAACAGCCAGGCCACGGCGATCCCCACGGCGCCGGCCTACGAGGCGCGGGCGCCGCGGCCCGCCTTGCGCTGCCGCGCGGTCGTGGCGGCCCTGGCCGCGGGGGGCGCCGACGCCGCGATCCGGGCCCCGCCCCGGCCGTGCGGCCAGAAGGTGACGATGGCCGCCGCGATGTAGATGCTCGAGTAGGTGCCGGTGATCATCCCCACGATCATCGTGAAGGCGAACCCCTTCAGCACCTCGCCGCCGAAGAAGTACAGCACGACCACCGCGAGGAACGCCGTGCCACCGGTGATGAGCGTCCGGTTCAGCGTCTGGTTGATCGAGGTGTTCACCAGCTCCTTGATCCCCTCGCGCCCCTTGCTTCGGAGGTTCTCGCGGACCCGGTCGAAGATGACGATCGTGTCGTTGGTCGAGTAGCCGGTCATCGTCAGCAGCGCGGCGATGACGTTGAGCGACAGGTCGAACCGGAAGAACACGAGGAAGGCCGCCGTGATGAGCACGTCGTGGAAGGTCGCCAGCGTGGCGCCCACAGCGAAGCTCAGCTGGAAGCGGAACCAGAGGTAGAGCAGGATGAAGAAGAGCGACAGGCCGAAGGCCAGCAGCCCCTTTCGCGTCAGGTCCTGCCCGACGATCGGGCCGACGATCTCGGTGCTGACGACCTTGAAGGTGCCCAGGTTGGCGGCCCGCAGCGACTGCTCGATCTGCTCGGCCGGCCGGCTCAGCTCGGCGCCGGCCTCGCGCCCCGCCTGGGGCACGCGGACCATGATCCGGCGGTCGGACGCGGCCCCGTAGTTCTGGACGACCAGGTTCTCGCCGCCGCCGAAGCCCCGGCCGACCGCGTTGCGGACCTGGTCGACCCCCGGAGTGTGGTCGAACTCAACGATCACGATGGTGCCGCCGGAGAACTCCACGCCGAGCGGGAGCCCCTTCGTGAACATCACCACCACGCCCGCCGTGATGATCACCCAGGAGAGGATGAGCGCCGGCCAGCGGTACTTGACGAAGTCGTAGTTCGGGTTCTTGAAGATCTGCATGGCTAGATGCTCAGCGTCTCGACCTGCCGCCTGGAGAGGACCAACTCGAACAGCGTCTTCGACACGAAGGTTGAGGTGAACAGGTTGGAGACGAGGCCGAAGAAGAGCGTCGTGGCGAACCCGCGGATCGGCCCGGTGCCGAACTGGAAGAGGAACGCCGCGCCGATGAGCGCGGAGAGGTGCGTGTCGATCAGCGTCGTGAACACGCGGGAGAAGCCGGCGTTGATCGACGCCCGCACGCCGCGCTGCGCCGCCAGTTCCTCCTTGATACGCTCGAAGATCAGCACGTTCGAGTCGACGCCCATCCCCATCGTCAGGATGAAGCCGGCGATGCCGGGCAGCGTCATCGTCGCGCCGACGTAGGCCATGGCGCCGAGCAGGATGACCAGGTTGCCGACGAGCGCGACCAGCGCGTTCACGCCGGAGAGCCTGTAGAAGAAGAGCATGAACAGCGTCACCAGCGCGAGGCTGATGAGCGAGGCGAGGATCCCCTGGCGGACCGAGTCGGCGCCGAGCGAGGGGCCGATCGTCCGCTCTTCGAGGTAGGTCAGCGACGCCGGCAGGGCGCCCGACCGCAGGACGAGCGAGAGGTCCTGCGCCTCCTGCTGCGTGAACCCGCCGGTGATCCGCCCCTCGTCGGTGATCCGCTCGTCGATCCGCGGCGCCGAGCGCACCTGGTTGTCGAGGACGATCGCCAGCTGTTTTCCGACGTTGTCGCCGGTGGCCTTGCCGAACTTGCGCGAGCCGTCGGGGTTCAGCGAGAAGTGCACCGCCGGCTGGTTGAACTCGTCGAGCGTCGGCTTGGCGTTCCGCAAATCGCGGCCGGTGACGATCGGCGCCTTCTCGAGCAGGTAGTACACCGTCTCGGCGCGGCCGTCCGACCCGGTCTGGACGCCCGGGAGCACCTGCGCGTGCGGCGGCACCTGGCCGCCCGTCCCCGACAGCAGCCCCTCCTTGCTGGAGACCGGCCCCTGCTCGACCAGCTTCAGCTCGAGCATCGCCGTCGAGCGGATGATCTCCTTGGCGCGGGCGACGTCGCTGACGCCGGGCAGCTGCACCAGCAGCTGCTGGCCCTGGGCCCCGCCGTGCCGCGCGACGACCGGCTCGGTGACGCCCAGCTCGTTGACGCGGCGCTCGATGGTGTCCTGCGCCTGAGTCACCGATTCCTCGCGCAGCTGCGTCTGCCGCGCGGGCCGCATGCGGAAGACATAGCCGCCCCCGACGCCGCTCTCGCGGTCCCAGGCCGGCGTGAGAGCGGTCGCGGCCTGTCGCAGCGCCGCGTCCTGGCCGGGCTGCAGGCCCGACACGCGGAACTCGGTGGGCGACGTGGCCTCGATCGTCACGCCGGCCGCGGCGGCTTTCTCGAGCTCGGTGCGGAGGCCCTCGGCCGTCGTCTCGGTCTCGAGCCGCAACGCGTCGTCGGTGTTCACCTGGAGCACCAGGTGGACGCCGCCCTTGAGGTCGAGGCCCAGCCGGATCTTCTGCTCCGGCGGGATGATGGCCCACAGGCAGGCCCCGACGATGACGACAACGAGGAGGATGCGCCAGCGGAGGTTGTTCATGCTTGGGGTTCGTCAGCCACGACGGGGTCCTGTCCCTGGTACCCCGCGACCGCGGCCCTGGAAAACTCGATCTGGACCTTGTCGGCCACCTGCACCTTCACCGTCCGGTCGGCCAGGCGCGTGATCGTGCCGTGGATGCCCGAGGTGGTGATGACGCGGTCGCCGACCTTCAGCGCTTCCTGGAAGACCTGGACCTTCTTCTGCCGGCGCTTCATCGGCAGAAGGATGATGAAGTAGAAGATGGCGAGGACCAGCAGGAACGGGACGAACTGGACCCAGGGGCTGACCCCGGAATCGGCCGGGGCCGACATCGCCACGAGCGTGCAAGCATGTAAGACCATAGGTGTCATGAGTCCGCGGCGCGGGGGGAGTAGACCAGCCGGACGTCTTGTCGCAGGCGGTCGAACGAGTCAAACACTAAAGCCTCTCTAATCCGGCGCATCGTGTCAAGGTAAAACCACAGGTTGTGCAACGTGTTAAGGGTCGCCGAGGCGATCTCGCCGGCCAGGTGCAGGTGGCGGAGATACGCACGCGAGAAGTGCCGGCACGTGTAGCAGCCGCACCCCTCCTCGATCGGCGCCGGGTCGTCGGCGAAGGCGGCGTTCTTGATGTTCAGCCGGCCGCGCGCGGTGAACAGCTGGCCGTTGCGCGCGTTGCGCGTGGGCATCACGCAGTCGAAGAGGTCGATCCCCCGCGCCACCCCCTCGACGAGGTCGTACGGGGTGCCCGTGCCCATCAGGTACCGCGGGCGGTCCTCCGGGAGCAGCGGCGCCGTCCCCGCCACGACCTCGTGCATCTGCTCGATCGGTTCGCCCACGCTGAGGCCCCCGATCGCATAGGCCTCGAAGCCGACCGCCACGGTCGCCTGGGCGCTCGCCAGGCGGAGGTCGGGGTACACGCCTCCCTGGACGATGCCGAACTGGGCCTGCCCGGAGGTGGTCATCGCCTCGCCGCCCGGCGAGGACAGGTCGAGGAAGCGCGCTCGCGCCCGCGCGGCCCAGCGCAGCGTGCGCTCCATCGACGCGGCCGCCTGCTCCCGCGTCGCGGGGAAGCCCAGGCACTCGTCGAGCACCATCGCCACGTCCGACCCCAGGCGCGCCTGGATCTCGGCGGCGGTTTCGGGGGTCAGGCGGTGCGGGCTGCCGTCGAGATGCGAGCGGAAGCAGACCCCGTCCTCGTCGATGGTGCGGCGCTCGCCGAGGGAGAACGCCTGGAAGCCGCCGCTGTCGGTCAGGATGGCGCGGTTCCAGCCGCTGAAGGCGTGCAGCCCGCCAAGCCGCGCGATCCGGTGGTCCCCGGGCCGCAGGCTCAGGTGGTAGGTGTTCGCCAGGACGATCTCGGCCCCGACCTCGCAGAGGTCGCGCGGGAGCACCCCCTTCACCGCGCCCTGGGTGCCGACGGGCATGAACGCGGGCGTCTGGACCGCCCCGTGCGCGGTGGTCATCTCCCCGCGGCGGGCCGCCCCCCGGGTGTGCGTGACGCGAAAGGTGAAGACCGGGGTCATTGAGGGTATAGTACTCGGGCTGCGACCGAATTCCCCAGAGGCACCCCGCCCGTGAAGAAGCTTCGCATCGGTGTCATCTATGGCGGCCGTTCGAGCGAACACGAAGTGTCGCTCGCCTCGGCGGCCTCCGTCATCGCCAACCTCGACCGGTCCCGCTACGAGCCGGTTCCGATCCGGATCGACCGCGACGGCCGCTGGACGATCGCCGATCGCCCGCCGAGCACGATGGCGGCCTCGGCCGTGATCACCAGGGCGCGGCAGCAGGCGTCGCGGCCCCCGCGCGGCGGGCGCGAGGCGTACATCGTGCCGCACCCGGGCGAGGAAACCGTGCTGACCATCGAGCGCGCCGCCGGCGAGGGGGCGGGCGGCCGCGAGAACGCCTACGTCGCCGGGCTCGGCCTCGACGTCGTCTTCCCGGTGCTGCACGGCCCGTACGGCGAGGACGGCACGGTCCAGGGTCTGCTCGAGCTCGCCGATGTGCCGTACGTGGGCTCGGGCGTGCTGGCCTCGGCCGTCGGGATGGACAAGGCGGTGATGAAGGTGTGCTTCGCGGCGCGCGGGCTGCCGATCGTCCGGCACCTGGTCGCGACGCGCGAGGAGTGGGAGCGCGAGCCGACCGCCCTCGCGTCGCGGGTGGAGAACACGCTGGGCTACCCGGTGTTCGTCAAGCCCGCGAACCTCGGGTCGAGCGTGGGTATCTCGAAGGCGGGCGACCGGGCCGCGCTCGGCCCGGCGCTGTCGGTGGCCGCCGAGTACGACCGGAAGATCGTCGTCGAGGCGGCCGTGCCGGCCGCCGCGGGAGATCGAGTGCTCGGTCCTCGGCAACGATCGCCCCGAGGCGTCGGTGCCGGGCGAGATCGTGCCGTCGCGCGAGTTCTACGACTACGAGGCCAAGTACCTCGAGGAATCGCCGGCGCTCGTCCCGGCGCCGCTCGACGGGCCGCAGACCGCCGAGGTGCGGCGCCTCGCGGTCGAGGCGTTCCTCGCGGTCGAGGCGTCGGGATTCGCGCGCGTCGACTTCCTGCTGTCGCGCGACACCGGCGCGGTCGTCGTCAACGAGATCAACACGATCCCCGGCTTCACCACGATCAGCATGTTCCCCAAGCTCTGGGAGGCGACGGGATTGAAGTACCCGGCGCTGCTCGACCGGCTCGTCGAGCTGGCGTTCGAGCGGCACGCGGCGAAGCAGGCCCTGCGCACGAGCCGGCCGTGAGGGTCGGGGTCGCCGCGCTTGTCCTGGTGGCGACGTTCGCGGCGGGCCGGGCCCGGGCCGCCGAGCCGCCGTACTTCCCGCTGCTCGGCCGCGCCTACGACGCGGTGCTCGACGCGCGGTTCGAGGCCGTGGAGCCGGCGCTCGGCGAGGCCTGCGGCCCCGCCCCGCCAGAGGCGTGCGACCTCGTCCGGGCGACCAGCGTCTGGTGGCAGATCCAGCTGGACCCGTTCAACCGATCCCGCGACGCCGAGTTCCTGCGCGCAGGTCAACGCCGTCATCGCGGCCACCGAGCGGTGGACCGATCGCGAGCCGACGCGGGCCGAGGCGTTCTTCTTCCGCGGGGCGGCGTATGGCGCGCGCGTCCAGTGGCGGGTGCTGCGCGGCGAGCGCCTGCCGGCGGCGCGCGACGGCAAGCGGATCAAGGAGAGCCTCGAGCGGGCGCTCGCCCTCGACCCGTCCCTCCAGGACGCCTACTTCGGGATCGGCCTGTACCGCTACTACGCCGATCTCGCCCCCACGGTGCTGAAGTTCTTCCGGTGGCTGCTGTTCCTCCCGGGCGGTGACCGGGAGCAGGGGCTGCGGGAGATGCAGCAGGCCCGCGAGCGCGGGACGCTGCTGCGCGGCGAGACCGACTTCCAGCTGCACCTGATCGACATCTGGTACGAGAACCGGATCGACGAGGCCCTCGCGCTGCTGGACGACCTGCGCCGGCGCTACCCGCACAACCCGCTCTACCTGCAGGCGGCGGCGGAGATCCACGAGGTGTACCGGCACGATCGCCCCGCGAGCCTCGACGCCTGGCGCGCGATGTTCGACCTGGCGCGCGCACGCCAGCTGTCGCTGCCGGCACCGAGCGAGGCGCGCGCGCGGGTGGGCATCGCCGAGGCGCTGGACGCGCTGTTCGAGACTGACTACGCGATCGAGCAGTTGCGCGTGGTGACCGAGGGAGCCCCGTCGGCGCCGTACGGCATCGCCGCGCGCGCGTGGCTGCAGCTCGGCGCCGCGCACGATCGCCTGGGCGCGCGCGACGCGGCAACGGCTGCGTACCGCGCCGCGATCGCCGCCGCCCCGCGCGACGACCCCGAGCGGGTGAAGCCGCGCGCCAACGAGGCGCTGCGCCGGCGGCCCGACCCGCGCCTCGCCGAGGCGTACCGCCTGTCGCTCGATGGCTGGCGGCGCCTGCAGCGAGGCGAGATCGCGGAGGCGGCCGACGCCCTCGCGCGATCCGAGGCCCTGAGGCCGGCCGACGTCGTGCTGCGCTACCGCCTCGGCCGGCTGCGCCTCGCGCAGGGCCGTGGCAACGAGGCGCTCGCCGACTTCGAGCGCGTCGTCGCCTCGCGCCCCTCCGCACCGCCCACGATCCTCGCCGCGTCGTTCCTCGAGGCGGCGCGCCTGCTCGAGCCGCGCGGCCAGCGCGCACGCGCGGCCGACTTCTACCGCCGCGCCGCCGCCGTGCACGGCGCCGACCCCGATACCCGCCGTGCCGCGGCGCGCGCGCTCGCGGTCCTGGAGAACGGGAAGAAGGTGAGGGGCGAGGAACGGAGAATGGAGCACGCGGCCCGCAGTCCACGGCCGCGGGCGAGCGAAGCGGCGGGCGTACAATAAAAAAGGGGGCGACACCCGCCCCCTCTTCGTGCGGAAGCCGAGGCTTACCGCTTCTTGCCAGCCTTCTTGGTCGCAGCCTTCTTCGCGGTCTTCTTCGCCATTACCTTATCCCCCCCTTCATCCTGGGATTGCGCGAGCGATCCGGGCGGCGTTCGCGCCGCCCTTGCTCTAGCGCTCCGTGGCTCGCCCGCGTCCGGTGGGGCGAGGCAACTCGATCGGCGTCTTCGCCCTATCTCCGCCCGGGCCCTTCGAAACTGACCTGCGAACCCGGTGAGCACTCATCACAAGGCATGGCCTAAGCCAGCCTCGCTCATACGAGATGTAGATTATGGTTGAGAAAGAAACGTGTCAAGCACAAAGTGAGTGTCGCTGTCAAAAAAAGTGAACGGGATCGGGTTTCACGTCGTCACTCGTACGTCTTCCCGTCCCAGACGCGCACGCGCACGATCTCGTCCCACACCTGCAGGCGGTCCACCACGTCCATCCCCGAGACCACGCGCGCGAAGACGGTGTAGCGCCCCTCGAGGTGCGGCTGCGGCGAGTGCGTGATGAAGAACTGGCTGCCGCCGGTGTCGGGGCCGTCGAGCGCCATCCCGACGGTGCCGCGCCCGTAGGCGCGCTCGTTCAGCTCGTCGCGGATGGTGAAGCCGGGCCCCCCCTCCCCGTCGCCGCGCGGGTCGCCGTCCTGCACGACGAAGTTGGGCACGACGCGGTGGATCACCGAGCCGTTGAAGTACCCGCGCCGCGCGAGCGCCACGAAGTTCGCGCACGTCATCGGGGCGTCGACCACGAGCAGTTCGAGCTGCACCGTGCCCCGCGGGGTCTCGATGTAGACCTGGGGCGACACGGCGGGCGAGATCAGCTCGGGCGCCTCGTACCACGCGGCGGCGCGGCCGGTGGCCACCGGCCGCGCCGCCGCGGCGGTCGAGGCGGGGTCGATCGACTTCAGCAGCGCCGCCGCCTTCAGGCGGACCGCCCACTCGCGGTCGGCGAGCGCCTCCTCGAGCGCGGGGCGGGCCGGCGCACCGTACTTCGCGAGCGCCTCGAGCGCCGCGGCGCGCGCGACGTACGTGTCGTCACCGAGCCCGGTCCGGTACGACTCGGCGAGGCGGGACTCGGCTCCCGGCGGCTTCAGCTCGCCGATCGCGCCGGCGGCCGCCATCCGGATCACGGCGTCCTCGTGGCGCAGCGCCTCGGTCAACCGCTCCTCGACGCCGGACGCTCGCAGCCGCGCCAGCGCTCGCAGCACCGCCGGGACGACCCGCGGGTCGCGATCGCCGAGCATGGCCGCCAGCCGGGGAGCCGCGCGGTCGGGGTCCAGGGTGCCGAGCACGGACGCCGTCGCTGCGCGCACGCTCCAGTGCCGGTCGGGGTCGAGGCCGGAGAGGACGACCGTGAAGCTCTCCTCGTCGATCTCGCGCAGCGCCCGCAGGGCGGCGGCGCGCACGGTGGGCGACGGGTGCCCCGTCAGATCCTGCACCCGCTCGAGCGCCTCGTGCGCCCTCGCCACGCCCGCGGCGGCCACGGTCTCGACCAGGACGAGCGGGTCGAGGTCGCGCACAGCCAGGAGTCGCGCGAGCGCCGCGGCGGCCCGTGGCTCGCCCGCCTGCCCGAGCGCGCGCACGGCCGACACGGCCACGCGCGCGTCCGCGCGCCAGCCTTCTGCCAGCTCGATGAGCAGCGGCACCGCGCTCTGGTCCTTCAGCCCGCCCAGCGCGCGCACGGCGAACGATCGGCCGACGCTGCCGCCGCCGCGCGCGAGGGCCAGCAGCGCGGGCAGCGCCCGCCGGTCCTCGCACCGCTGCAGCGCGAAGGCGACCGGCCACCATCGGACGCGCGGCTGGCCCGAGGGGTCGAGCACCGCGGCGGCGAGCGGCTCGTACGCCTTGAGCCGGCCGAGCGCCACCACGCCGAGGCGGAACGCCTCGGCCGCCGGCTCGCGTCCCTCGCCCGCCTCGTCTGGATCGAGGCCGGCGGCGTTCGAGGCTTCGAGCTGGCGCGCGACCATCTGCCCGATGTCGGCCGCCGCGGCCGCGTCGCCGATCAGGCCGAGCGCCTCTGCCGCGCGCCCCTGCACCAGCGCGTCGGCGTCGCCGAGCGCCCGACGAAGGGGGGCGGCGGCGCTCGCGTCGCCCAGCAGCCCGAGCGCGAACGCCGCCGCCTGGCGCACGGCCGGATCGGCGTCGTCGGCGAGCACCGCCGACAGCGGCGCGACACCCTCGGTGAGCCCCACGCGCCCGATGGCGAGCGCCGCGCTGCGGCGCACGCGCGCGAGGTCGTCGCGCGCGAGCGCGACCAGGTCCGGCAACGGCGGCGGCGGCGGCGCGGCGCGCCGGGTGCGGGCGACCGGGATCGCGGGCGGCGGCGCCGGCTCGCGCAGTACCCGCTCGTCCTCGAGCCGGAGGATCCACGCCAGCTTCTGCTCCATGGTGACCTGCGGGACCGGGGGGGGGGCGCTGGCGCACCCCGCGAGCAGCGCGGGCAGGAGCAGGCGGGCGGCGAGCGAAAGGCGGAGACGA
This sequence comes from uncultured Acidobacteriota bacterium, assembly GCA_963813585.1. Lineage (GTDB taxonomy): Bacteria > Acidobacteriota > Vicinamibacteria > Vicinamibacterales > Fen-181 > JARKSS01. Next base: position 1,483,466 of record CAWEZL010000001.1, on the reverse strand, counting down.
GCGCGGGTGCGAGGATGCATGCTCATCGCGTGACGACGATTTTATCACCCGGCCACGCGCGGATCGGGCAGGCCTGAAGGCCTGCCCCGCGCGGCCGCGTTGTATACTGCCTCGTCTTGGATTTCCGCTCCATCGCCTTCGAGGGGCCGCCCGGCGTCGGCAAGACCGCGCTTGCCGAGCGGGTCGCCGCGCGCCTCGACGCGACCACCGTGCTCGAGGAGACCGAGAACCCGTTCCTCGCCGACTTCTACGCCGACCGGCCGGGCGCGGGGCTGCAGGCGCAGCTCTTCTTCCTGCTCGGCCGGCACCGGCAGCAGGTCACGCTGCGGCAGGCCGACCTGTTCAGCCAGGTGACGGTCTGCGACTACCTGTTCGAGAAGGACCGGGTCTATGCGTTCCTCAACCTCGACGACAACGAGCTGTTCATCTACCAGCGGCTCTACGACCTGCTGGCGCGCGACGTCGCCCCCCCCGATCTCGTCGTCTACCTGCAGGCGCCGACCGAGCTGCTGCTGAAGCGGCTGCGGGCGCGGGACGAGCAGCAGCCGTACCGGCTCAACCCCGAGTACATCCGCAAGGTCATCGAGGCGTACCGGCACTTCTTCTTCCACTACACGGCCACGCCGCTGCTCGTCGTCGAGACGCCGCACCTCGACCTCGGCGGCAGCGACGAGGCGCTCGACGACCTGCTGCGCCAGATCCGCGGGATGGGGCGCGGCACGCGGTACTACGTGCCCCTGACGGGGAATTGAGGCGGGCGCCGAGGGCGCGTGATCCTATGGCCTGGTTCAAGAAGACGCGGAAGCCGATCGACCCTGCCGTGAAGGCCAGCCGGGTGCCGGAGGGCCTGTACGTGAAGTGCCCCGGCTGCTCGGAGCTGCTTTACAACAAGGACCTGGCCGCCAGCCTCTCGGTCTGCGGCAAGTGCGGGCACCACTTCCGCATGACGGCCGCCGAGCGCCTGGCGATGCTGTTCGACGGCCCGTGGACCGAGCACGACGCCGGGCTCGTCTCCACCGACCCGCTGGGGTTCACCGACACCAAGTCCTACAAGGACCGGCTGCGCGCCGCCGCGGCGGCGACCGGGGTGAAGGAGGCCGTCGTCACCGCGACGGGCGAGCTCGAGGGGATGCGGGTGGCCGTCGCGGCGATGGAGTACGGCTTCATCGGCGGCAGCATGGGGGTGGTGGTCGGCGAGAAGATCACGCGCGCGATCGAGCGCGCCATCGAGCAGCGGATGCCCGTCATCGTCGTCTCGTGCTCGGGCGGCGCCCGCATGATGGAGGGCGCGCTCTCGCTGATGCAGATGGCGAAGACCTCCGCCGCGCTCGCGCGCCTCGATCGCGCCGGCCTCCCCTTCATCTCGGTCCTGACCGACCCGACGACCGGCGGCGTCACGGCGAGCTTCGCGATGCTCGGCGACCTGAACATCGCCGAACCCAAGGCGCTCATCGGCTTCGCGGGCCCCCGGGTCATCGAGCAGACGATCCGCCAGAAGCTGCCCGAGGGCTTCCAGCGCAGCGAGTTCCTGCTCGAGCACGGCATGGTGGACATCATCGCGGACCGCCGCGAGCTGAAGGCCGTCATCGCGCGCGCGCTCCGGTTCATGGTGGCGGCGCCGGGCGCCGCCGAAGCCTGATGGCGCCGCGTCCCGCCGACCCGGTCGACGACCTGCTCGCGCTCGAGAAGCTCGGCATCAAGTTCGGCCTCGAGAACATCCGCGCGATCGCCGGGGCGCTCGGCCGCCCGCACGAAGCCTGGCCCTCGGTCATCGTCGCGGGAACCAACGGCAAGGGGTCGGTGGCCGCGATGGTGGAGACGGGGCTGCGGGCGTCGGGCCGGCGGACCGGCCTCTACACCTCGCCGCACCTGGTCCGGCTCGAGGAGCGCTTCGCGATCGACGGGCGGCCGGTGGCGCCCGACCTGTTGCGGGCCTCGGCCGAGCGCGTCCTCGCCGCCATCCGGTCGGCCCGCGCGTCGGGAGACCTGCTGGCCGAGCCGACCTTCTTCGAGGCCACGACCGCGGTTGCCTTCGACCTGTTCCGCGAGGCGCGGGTGGACGTCGCCGTGCTCGAGGTGGGCCTCGGGGGGCGTTTCGACGCGACCAACGTCGTCACTCCCCTCGCCGGCGCGATCACGACGATCGACTTCGACCACCAGGAGCTGCTGGGGCACACCCTCGGCGCCATCGCGGCCGAGAAGGCGGGAATCGTCAAGCCCGGCATGCGGATCGTGGTCGGCGAACGCAAGGCCGAGGCGTTCGATGTGATCGCCCGCGCGTGCGCCGACCGCGGCGCGGCGCTGATTGTCGCGGGCGACGGGGTCTCGGCCACCTCCGCGACGGACATCCTCCCCGGACGGCCGCCGGAGCCGGCGGTCAAGCTGTCGCTGCGCACGCCCGCGAGGGACTACGGCACGATGCGGCTGTCGTTGCGCGGCCGGCACCAGGCCGACAACGCGATCGTCGCCGCGCGGCTGCTCGAGGCGCTGGGGGAAGCGGGCCTCGACGTCCCGCCGGCGGCGATCCGGGCGGCGCTGACCGGGACGCGCTGGCCGGGCCGGCTCGATCTGCGGCGGCTCGGCGCCGGACGGGCCGTGCTCCTCGACGCGGCCCACAACCCGGCCGGCGCCGCCGTCCTGGCGTCGTACCTGGAGGAGTTCGCCCCCGCCGGGCTGCCGCTGGTCTTCGCGATCATGCGGGACAAGGACGCCGAGGGCACCCTCGCGCCGATCCTGCGGTACGCGCGGCCGCTCATCATCACGCGCCCCGCGACCCCGCGGGCGATGCCGCCCGACGAGATTCGGGGCCCTCGTCCGGCGCCTCGGGCGCGTCGAGGGAGTGGAGGTGGAGCCGGACGCCGGCGACGCGCTCGAGGCCGGCTGGCGGCGGGCGGACGTCATCGGCGCGTGCGGCTCGATCTTCCTCGTGGGGGAGGCGTTCGAGCGGCTCGGCCTCGCGCCGTGGTAGCGGCGGGACGGCGGCCGGGCCGCCGCGACGTCCTGTGGTATTCTGGCCGCGTTCTCGACGCGAACCCAACCCCGTGCCCTGGAGAGCCTTTCCATTGCTCGTCGCGCGCCGCCCGGGCGTGCTCGCCCTCGGCCTGCTGGCGGTCGTCGTGCACCCGTCCGGCCTGGCCGCGCAGCAGGAAACGGGGTTCGACACCTCGAAGCAGTGGCGGATCGAGCAGCCCGCCAAGAACCACCTGAAGCTCGTCGGCGACGTCGAAGCGCGGCGGGGCGACATGACGTTCACCGCCGACGTGATCGAGTCGTTCACCGACACGCACCAGGTGATCGCGACGGGCGGCCCCGGGCGCCCGGTGGTCTTCACGCAGGGCGGTCAATGGCTCGCGGCCGAGCGGGTGGAGTTCAACACCGAGACGCAGCTTGGCACCTTCTACCAGGCGTACGGGTCGTTCAGCGTGGCCTCCGAGCCGAAGCGGTCGATGCTCGGCGGGCAGGAACCCGACGTGCTCTTCAACGGCAAGAAGATCCAGAAGGTCGGCCCGAAGAAGTACCGCATCACCGACGGCGCCTTCACGACCTGCCTGCAGCCGACCCCGCGCTGGAACGTGAGCGCGGGCACGCTGGTGCTGAACCTGGACCGCTACGTGTTCCTCCGCGGCGCGGTGCTCCGGGCGAAGGGGCTGCCGGTGCTGTACCTGCCGCTCCTCTACTACCCGATCAACGAAGAAGACCGGGCGACCGGCTTCCTGATGCCCGCGTACGGCACCTCGACGTACCGCGGGTTCACGCTGAGCAACGCCTTCTTCTGGGCGATCAACCGCAGCCACGACGTGACGCTCCTCCACGACTGGTTCGCGAAGCGCGGGCAGGGGCTGGGAACGGAGTACCGCTACGTGGGGGCCGGCGGGGCCGCTGGCGACTTCCGCTTCTACAACCTCCGGGAGCGGGAATCGTCGATCACGTCGGAGTTCGACGGGGAGCCGTCGGTGCTCCCCGCGCGCAGGAGCTACGAGGTCAACGGGAACATCAACCAGCCGCTCGGCGGCACGTGGATCGCCCGCGGGAACGTGGACTACTTCTCGGACATCGAGGTCCAGCAGACCTACCACACCAACATCTACGACGCGTCGCGGAGCCAGCGGTCCGTGAACGCGGGGCTGACGGGAACGCTGGGCCAGCTGACGCTCAACGCCACCTACCGCCGCAACGAGATCTTCTCGGGCACGAGCAACACGACGGTCTACGGCGGCGCCCCGCAGGTCCAAATCACGCGCGGAGAGCAGCCGCTCTTCGGCCTCCCGCTGTACTTCGGGGTGAGCGGCGAGTTCGTCCGCGTCCAGCGCGAGGTGCACCGCAGAACCGGCGTCACCGACAGCAACCTCACCCGGCTCGACGCCACGCCGACGCTCAGGTTCCCCTTCACGCAGCTGCGGTGGCTGACCGTGAACACGTCGCTGTCGCTGCGTGAGACGTGGTGGTCGCGGAGCCGCGTGGCGGGGACCAACGAATTCGTCGACGACGGCATCTCGCGGCGCTACGCGCAGCTCTCCGCCCGCGTGGTCGGGCCGGTGCTCAACCGGGTGTTCGACACGCCGGGCTTCGGGTACGCCGAGCGGCTCAAGCACACCATCGAGCCGTACGTGGACATCCGCCGCGTCACGAAGGTGGACAACTTCGACGAGATCATCTCCAACGACGGTACCGACTCGATCGTGGGCGGCACCACCAGCATCACCTACGGGATGAACAACCGGCTGCTGGCGAAGCGGCGGGGCGGAGAGGGGACCTCGTCGCCCCGCGAGTTCGTCACCGTCGGCCTCTCGCAGACCTACTACTCCGACTCGAAGGCGAGCCAGTACGACCGCAGCTACTCGACGAGCTATTCCGGGCTGCCGGCGAGCAAGCGCTCCCCCGTCTCGCTGTCCGCCCGGGTGTCTCCGACGCAGCAGATCAACGGGTCGCTCCGGATGGAGTACGACGACCGCGCCAAGAAGGTCCGCAGTCTCTCGGCCTCCTGGCAGCTGGCCGCCTCGGACTGGCTCAACCTGGTGGGCGGCTACAGCCAGCGCCGCCAGATCGACTACGCCGAGTCCACGATCACCGAGACCAAGTACCGGCTCGACAACTCACTGAACCTCTCGACGACCCTGCGGAGCCCGGGAAACCGCTTCGGCGGCAGCTACACCTTCAACTACGACATCGACCGCTCGAAACTGCTGAACAGCCGCGTCATCGGATACTACAATGCGCAGTGCTGCGGCTTCGCGGTGGAGTACCAGACGGTGTCGTACAGCTCGTCGCTGGTGAGGGACAACCGGTTCAACTTCTCGTTCACCCTGGCGGGCCTCGGCACCTTCTCCAACTTCTTCGGCGCGCTGGGCGGCGGCGGCGCGCGATAGCGGCCGGGACGCACCAACGATGAAGGGACTGATCCTCAGCGGCGGGAAGGGGACACGCCTCCGGCCCCTCACCTACACCAGCGCCAAGCAACTGGTGCCGGTCGCCAACAAGCCCGTGCTCTTCTACGGCATCGAGGCGATGGCCGAGGCGGGTATCCGCGAGGTGGGCATCGTGGTGGGCGACACGGCCCCCGAGATCCAGGCCGCCGTCGGGGACGGCTCGCGCTGGGGCCTCCGGGTCACCTACATCCCGCAGGACGCCCCCCGCGGCCTCGCGCACGCGGTGCTGATCAGCGAGGACTTTCTCGGGGCCGAGCCCTTCGTGATGTACCTGGGCGACAACCTGCTGAACAAGGGGATCGGCCCCTTCGTGCGGCAGTTCGAGGCCGAGCGGCCCGCCGCGCAGATCCTGCTGGCGCGCGTCGCCGACCCCCAGATGTTCGGCGTCGCGGAGCTCGAGGACGGCCGCGTCGTCCGGCTGGTGGAGAAGCCGCGCGAGCCCCGGAGCAACTACGCGCTGGTGGGCGTGTACATGTTCGGCCCCGAGATCTTCACCTCGGTCCGGCGGATCCGTCCCAGCTGGCGGTCGGAACTGGAGATCACCGACGCCATCCAGGACCTGATCGACCGCGGCCTCGACGTGCGGCCCCACGTGGTGGACGGATGGTGGAAGGACACCGGGAAGCTCGAGGACCTTCTCGAGGCGAACCGGTTGATCCTCGACACCCTCGACCGGCGGATCGACGGGCTCGTGGACGAGGCGTCGCGCGTCGAGGGCAAGGTGGTGATCGAGGCGGGCGCGGTAATCGAGCGGTCCCTGGTGCGCGGGCCGGTCATCATCGGCGCCAGAGCCCGGATCACCCAGGCCTACGTGGGGCCCTTCACCTCGATCATGAACGACGTGCAGGTCCGCGACGCGGAGATCGAGCACAGCATCGTGCTCGAGGGGTCGGAGATCAGCGGGCTGGCGAGCCGCGTCGAGGACAGCCTGATCGGCAAGAACGTGCGCATCTACCGGATGCCGGTCAAGCCTTCCGCCTACCGCTTCATGCTCGGCGACAACTCGGAGGTCGGCATCAGATGGTGAACCACACCACGAACGACCCGGCGGCCTACGTCCCGGCCGCGAAGCGGCCGCCCATCGAGGGGGTCAAGACGAAGGCGCTGCGGGTCATCCCCGACGACCGCGGCTGGCTGATGGAGATCCTGCGAGCCGACGAAACCGGCCTCTTCGAGCGGTTCGGGCAGGTCTACGTCTCGGCGACCTACCCCGGCGTCGTCAAGGCGTGGCACTACCACAAGCGCCAGACCGACAACTTCGCCTGTGTGGCCGGGATGGTGAAGCTCGTGCTCGTGGACACGCGCCCGGGCTCGCCCACCGAGGGCGTGATCAACGAGTTCAGCATCGGGACGCTGAACCCCATGCTCGTGCAGGTGCCGCGGCTCGTGTACCACGGGTGGAAGTGCACGGGCACCGAGCCCGCCCTGGTCGTCAACGCGCCGACCGAGCCGTACCGGCACGACGAGCCCGACGAGTACCGACTCGACGCGCACGGGACCCTCCCCTACGACTGGAGCCGCCGCGATGGTTGAGGTGCTGGTCACCGGCGGCGCGGGGTTCATCGGCAGCCAATTCGTGCGCTCGGCCCTGGCGGCGCACGCCGACTGGCGCGTCACCACCCTGGACAAGCTGACGTACGCCGGCCGGCTCGAGAACCTGCAGGAAGTGCTCGACCACCCGCGTCACCGCTTCATCCGCGGCGACGTCTGCGACCCGGAGCAGGCCGGCCCGCTCGTTCGCGGCGCCGAGGTGGTCGTCCACTTCGCCGCCGAGACGCACGTCGACCGCTCGATCCAAGCCGCGGGCGACTTCATCCGCACCGACGTGTACGGCACCTTCGTCCTGCTCGAGGCGGCCCGCGAGGCGCCGAAGCTCAGGTGCTTCGTGCAGGTCTCCACCGACGAGGTGTATGGCAGCGTCGCGGCCGGCGCGAGCCGCGAGACCGACGAGTTGAAGCCGCGGAATCCATACGCGGCCAGCAAGGCCGGCGCGGACCGGCTGGCCTACAGCTACTGGGCCACCTACGGCGTCCCCGTCCTCGTCACGCGCGCCTCGAACAACTACGGCCCCCGCCAGTTCCCGGAGAAGGTGATCCCGCTCTTCGTCACCAATGCGCTGGACGGCCTGCCGGTGCCCCTGTACGGCGACGGCCTCAACGTGCGCGACTGGCTGCACGTCGACGACCACTGCCGGGCGCTCGACCTGCTGATCGAACGCGGAACACCGGGCGAGGTCTACAACGTCGGGGGTGGCAACCTCGTACCCAACGTCGAGCTGACGACGCAGATCCTCGCGCTGCTCGATCGCCCGGAGAGCCTGATCCAGCCGGTGCCCGATCGCCCGGGCCACGATCGCCGCTACTGCGTGGACACCGCAAAGGTCCGCGCCCTCGGCTGGGAGCCGGCCATGCCCTTCCTCGAGGGCCTTCGGGCCACCGTGGAGTGGTACCGGGGCAACGAGTGGTGGTGGCGGCCGATCAAGCAGGAGGACCCGGCGTTCCGCACCTACTACGAGCGCCAGTACGGCCGGCGATGAACGGCCCCGTCCTCGTCACCGGCGCCGCCGGGTTCGCGGGCAGCCACCTGCTGGACCTGCTGGCGGCGGAGGGTGCGCCCGTCGTGGCGTGGCGGCGGCCCGGGGAACCGCTTCCGGCTCCGCCCACCGGCTCGGCGTGCCGGTGGATGGAGGTGGACGTGCTCGACCGCGGCGCGGTCGAGCGGGCGATCGACGAGACCGTCCCCTCGGCGGCCTATCACCTGGCCGGCGCGGCCCACGTCGGCGACTCGTGGAGCAGCTCGTCCGCCACGCTCGCGGTGAACGTGCTGGGCACCTGGCACGTGCTCGCGTCCCTGGCGAAGCTGCCCATCGCGCCACGCACGGTGGTGTCGGGTTCCGCGCTGGTCTACCGGCAGCAGGACCGCGCGATCACCGAGAACGACCCGGTCGGGCCCGCCAGCCCCTACGCCCTCAGCAAGCTGGGGCAGGAACTGGCCGCCGTGCACGCGGCGCACGACCTGGGCCTGCCCGTGGTCATCACCCGATCCTTCAACCACATCGGGCCCCGGCAGTCGCCCTCGTTCTCGTCGGCGAGCTTCGCGCGGCAGATCGCGCTGGCCGAGGCGGGCCGGGCGCCCCGCGAACTGCGCGTGGGAAACCTGGAGCCGCGCCGCGACCTGACCGACGTGCGCGACGTCGTCGCGGCCTACCGCCGGCTCGGCGCGGCCGGGACGGCGGGCCGTGTCTACAATGTCTGCTCGGGGCGTGCCGCGCGCGTCGCAGAGGTCCTGGACGGGCTGGTCGCGCTGGCGCGGGTGCCGATGGATGTCCGCACGGACGAGACACTGCTCCGGCCGCACGACGCGGCGCTGGTGCTCGGGGACCCCGAACGCATCAGCCGTGAGATCGGGTGGGAGCCTCTGATCGGTCTCGGCGACACACTGCGGGACCTTCTCGAATACTGGCGCGCCCAGGTGCGGGCGGACCGTCGATGAGCCCCTTCTCCGAGAGCCGCCGCCAGGGCGTGCACGTCCTGATGTCGCTCTTCGCGCTGGCGCTGCGCTACCTGGCGTGGTGGCAGGCGGCGCTCTGCGCGGTCGGCGCGTTCCTGTTCAACCTGCTGGTGCTCCCGCGCCTCGGCGGCAGCTCGCTGTACCGGCCGGCCGACCGCGCCCGCGGCTATCCCCTCGGGATCCTTTTGTACCCGCTGTCGGTGCTCGTGCTGGTCCTCGCGTTCCCCCGGCGCCCCGACATCGTCGCGGCGGCGTGGGGCATCCTGGCCGTCGGGGACGGCGCGGCCACGCTCGTCGGGCGCCACGTCGCGGGGCGGCGGCTTCCGTGGAACCCGGAGAAGACGATCGCGGGCAGCGCGGCGCTCGCCGTAGCGGGCGGGGCGGCGGGCGTCCTCCTCGCCGCCTGGACGAGGCCTGCCGTGTCACCCGAGCCGCCGCTGGCGTTCGTGCTGCTGGCGCCGCCCCTGGCCGCGGTGGCCGCCGCGTTCGTGGAATCGCTGCGGGTGCGGCTCGACGACAACATCTCGGTCCCGATGACCGCAGCGATCGTCCTCGGCGCCCTCGGCATGATGGACGCCGCCTCGGCGCACGCCGCGGTGTCGTGGCTGCCGTCCTCGCTGCTGCTCGCGCTCGCGGTGAACGTGCCGGTCGCCTTCATCGGCTGGCGCGCGGGCAGTGTCAGCACCTCGGGGGCCGCGGCAGGCGCCGTCATCGGGATCACGGTGCTGGCCTGCACGGGGATCGCCGGGTGGGCGCTCCTCTTCGCGTCCTTCCTGCTCGCCACGGCCTCGACCAGGCTGGGGATGAAGCGGAAGGCGGTGCTGGGGATTGCCGAGGAGCGCGGCGGTCGCCGCGGGCCCGGCAACGCCATTGCCAACACGGGGCTCGCCGCGCTGGCCGCGACCGTCGCGGCGCTGTCGCCCTACCGCGAGGGGGCGCTGCTCGTCATGGTGACCGCGCTGGCGGCCGGGGCGAGCGACACCGTCGCGAGCGAGGTCGGCAAGGCGTGGGGAAGGCGAGACGTACCTCATCCCGACCCTGCGGCCCGTCCGACCGGGAACCTCGGGCGCCGTCTCGCTGGAGGGCACGGCGGCGGGGCTCGTCTCGGCCCTGGCGTTGTCCGGCCTCGGTGGCGCACTGGGCCTGATCCAGGGCAACGCCCTGTGGTTCGCGACGATCGGCGCGACGATCGGCGCGTTCGTCGAGAGCGGCCTGGGCTCCACGCTCGAGCCGGCGGGCGTCCTCGACAACGACATGCTGAACTTCATCAACACGGGGGCCGCGGCGGCCGCGGCCGTGGCGCTCGCATGGTTCTTCAGGTGACGCCGGCGCGGGACTGGCTGCGGACGTGGCTCGAGTTCGCGAGGCCCTTCACGCTGTTCGCGCCAGCGCTGGGGATGGCGTCGGGGGGCGTCGCCGCGATCGGCGCGCGACCGCCCGAGCCGTGGGCCTGGCACCTGGTCTTCTACCCGTTGCTCGGCGGCGTCGTGGCCGCGGTGCTCAATGCGGCGTCGAACGGCCTCAACCAGATCTACGACCTCGACATCGACCGGGTGAACAAGCCGCGGCGCCCGCTGCCCGAGCGGCCGGATGTCGATCCGCGAGGCCTGGGTCTTCACGGCCGTGACGTTCGCGGCCGCCTGGCTGCTCGCCTGGGTGATCGCGCCCGGCGGCCGACACCAGTCGTTCTGGATGGTCGTGGCCGCCAGCGCTCATCACCGCCCTCTACTCGGTGCCCCCGTTCCGCACCAAGCGCCTCGGCATCTGGGCAAACGTCACCGTGGCGATCCCCCGCGGGACCCTGCTGAAGGTGGCCGGCTGGTCGACGGTCAAGACCGTCGTCGGGTGGGAGCCCTGGTTCATCGGGGCGATCTTCGGGCTCTTCCTGCTCGGCGCGACGACCACGAAGGACTTCGCCGACATGGAGGGGGACGCGCGCGGCGGCTGCCGCACGCTGCCGATCCAGTACGGCGTCAGGCGGGCCGCCTGGATGATCTCGCCGTCGTTCGTCGTGCCCTTCCTGATGATCCCGCCGGGGCGTGGGCGGGCATCCTCACCGGCAACTTCTGGCTGCTGCAGTTGCTCGGCGCCGTGATGACCGCCTACGGCCTCTACGTCTGCTACCTGATGCTGCGGCGCCCCGAGGAACTGGCGGTCGAGGAGAACCACGTCTCCTGGGCCCACATGTACCGCATGATGTTCGTCGCGCAGGTCGGCTTCGCGCTGGCGTACCTGCTCTAGCCGCATTCGGCCAGCGTCACGGCCGCCGCCGATGCCGTCCCGCCTGCCGACCTCCACCGCCAGCTGAGCCCCTCGCCCCGGCTCGCCTCCGCACCACGTCGTCGTCGCGCACTCACCACGAAGTCTCGCCCGTCGTGCCAGCTGCTGGCTGATCGGCAGCTTGATCTGGTCGTCGATCACGCGCTTCAGGAAGCGCGCGCCGAACGCCAGGCTGTGCCCCTCGTCGACGATGCTGCTCGAGCGCGCCCGGCGCCGAGCACCAGGCGCCGCCCCGACCTGCTCCAGCGTCGCGGCCGACCGCGCCGAGGTAGTGCTCGCGCGATCCGCGTCACCTCGTCGCGCGACAGCGGCGCGAAGAGCACCACCTCGTCGACCCGGTTGCGGAACTCGGGCGGGAACCGCCGCTCCAGCTCGCGCATCACCTCGCCCCGCACCTGGTCGACGCCGATCTCCCGCGACAGGAAGCCGATCGGGTTGGTGAGCTTCCGGAAGTGCTCGGACCCGAGGTTCGACGTCATGATGACGATCGCGTCGCTCAGGTAGACCCGCTTGCCGCGGCCGTCGGTCAGCCAGCCCTCGTCGAACGCCTGCAGGAACAGCGTCAGCAGGTTCGGGCTCGGCCTTCTCGACCTCGTCGAGCAGCACGCACCGTGTACGGGTTGTCGCGCAGCTGGTTCGTCAGGATCGCCGCCGCGCTCCGACCCGACGATGCCGCGCGGCATGCCGATCAGCTTGTCCACCGCCACCATGCCGTCCTGGTACTCGGACATGTCGACGCGGATCATCTTCTTCTCGTCGCCGAACAGGAACTCGGCGACCGCCTTGGCCAGCTCCGTCTTGCCGACGCCGGTCGGGCCGAGGAACAGCAGCACGCCGTCGGGGCGGTCGAACCCGTCCTTGAGCGGTCCCTTGTTCAGCACCAGGCGGCGGGCCACGGCGTCGATGGCGTCGCGCTGGCCGATGACGCCGCGTGCGACAGCCGCCCCTCGATCTCCTTGAAGCGGTCGGTCACGTCGCGGAACACCATGTCCTCGGGAATCCGCGCCACGCCCGAGATCACCGAGACGACGTCGCCGGCCGTCGACCTCCCACTGGCGGCCGATCTCGGCGCGGACCGCGGCCGTGTCGAGCCAGCCGATCACCTTGTCGGGCAGGTGCAGGTGCCGCATGTAGCGCGGCGACATCTCGAGCGCGGTGTCGATCGCCTCGTCGAGCACCTTGCACCGAGTAGTTGCGCTCGAGCCGCGGCCGCAGGTTGTAGAGGATCCGGCGCGTCTCCTCGAGGTCCGGCTCCGTCACGTGCACGGTGCGGAAGCGGCGGGCGAGCGCCTCGTCCTCCTGGATGTATTCCTTGTACTCGCTCAGCGTCGTCGCGCCGATCATCCGGACCTCGCCGCGGGCGAGCACCGACTTGAAGACGTTGGCGGCGTCCGACGGGGCGCCGAGCGCCGAGCCCGCCCCGATCATCGTGTGCACCTCGTCCACGAACAGGATGAGGTTCGGGTGCTCCTTGATCTCGCGGATGACGTTCTGGATCCGGTCCTCGAACATCCCGCGCAGCATCGTGCCCGGCGACCATGCTGTTCATCTGCAGGTTGACGACCTGGCAGTCGCGCAGGCGCACCGGCACCGTCTCGGGCTCGAACTCGATCCGCCGTGCGAGCCCCTCGACGATCGCGGTCTTGCCGACGCCCGGCTCGCCGATGAGCATCACCGAGTTGGCGCGCTCGCGGTGGCAGAGGATCTCCATCACCTGCTGCATCTCGTCCGTCGCGGCCGAAGAGCGGCGGGATCTTGTCCTGCCGCGCGAGCTGGTTCAGGTTGGTCGCGAAGTGCTTCAGGAACGGCGGCAGCTCGAACCGCTTCCGCAGGCGCTCCTCGCGCTGCTCGAGGTCGCGCATCCGCGTCGCGATGCGCGACACGAGCAGCTCGGGCTCGACGCCGTGCCGCCGGATGATCGACACGGGAACGCCCTGGCTCTCCTCGAAGATCGCCGAGAACAGGTCGACCGCCTCGATCGCCTGGCGGCCCGCGCGGCTCGCGTGGTGGAACGCCAGCTTGAACAGCAGCTTGGTCGCCGGCGCCACGCGCAGTGTCGCGGTCCGGCGAACGCCGGCACCATCCGCAGGTGCTCCTCGAGCGCCTGCAGAATCTCGTGCGGGTTCAGCTCGAGGTCGCGCATCACCTGCGCGAACATGTCCCACTCGACCTGCGCGAACGCCAGGAAGACGTGCTCGTTGGTCAGCAGCGAGTGCTCGCGGCGCCGCGATTCCTCGACCGCGCGGTCCACGACGCGCTGGGCCGACTCCGCCATCTTGTTCTGCGACAATGTCGAAGTCTTCCACGCGCTCGATCGCCTCCGCTCACGCTCGTGTTGCCCTGGTAAGCAGCAAAAGACACGCCAGCGCCGGACGCGGCGAATCGGGCAGCTGACAGGTGCGCGGGCATCTGACAGGAAGTCACGTGGCGAGGCGAGCGGGATCGACGTGGGAGAGGCGTCCGCGACGTGTCCGGCACGGGAGTGACCCATGGCGTGCGGGGACGCCTTGCGCCGAGCTACGCGGTGCCGAGCAGCGCCGCGAATCCGCTGCTCGGTCGGCGGATGCGTGCTGAAGAGCGAGAGCACGCCGCCGGCCGAGAACGGCTTGATGATGAACATGTGCGCCGTCGCCGGGTTCGCGTCGAGCGGCACGCGCTTGCGACGACCGCCTCGATCTTGCGCAGCGCATCCACCAGGCCGTAGGGATTGCCGGCGATCGCGCGCCGCCCGGCGTCGGCCGCGAACTCGCGCGAGCGCGAGATGGCCGCCTGGATCAGCATCGCGGCGATCGGCGCCAGGATGATCGTCGCCAGCAGCGCGATCGGGTTGCTGCCCTCGCGGTCGTCGTCGCGGCGCCGCCGCCGAAGAACGCCGCGAACTGCGCCATGCGCGCCACCATCATGATGGCGGCCGCGATCGTCGCCGCGACCGAGCTGATCAGGATGTCGCGGTGCTTGACGTGCGCCAGCTCGTGCGCGATGACGCCCTCGAGCTCGCGCTCGTCGAGGATCCGCAGGATCCCCTCGGTCGCGGCCACGGCCGCGTGCTGCGGGTTGCGGCCGGTGGCGAAGGCGTTCGGCGACAGCTCCGGGATGACGTACACCTTCGGCATCGGCAGGCCGGCCCGCTGCGCCAGCCGCTCGACGACGCGGTACAGCGCGGTGCTCGGGGCCGACCGGCTGCGCCCGGTACATCGTCAGGACGATCTTGTCCGAGAACCAGTACGACGCGAAGTTCATCACGACGGCGAAGCCGAAGGCGATCGACGAGGCCGCTCTGCGCCGCCGAGCAACTCGCCGATCACCAGCAGCAGCCCGCTGAGCAGGCCGAGCAGCAGAGCGGTCTTGATCCCGTTGTTCATGCGCTCTTCTTTCCTCCGCAGGTTCCCTGATTCGATCTTAGCGTCGCGGTCCGGGCGCGGCAACCGAATCCGGTACTGGAGGGGAGACGGGCTTCCGGTCCTTCGGGGTCTCGGTCATAATGAGGCCGACCATGCGCCGTCTTCCGACCACCGGCCCCACCGCGCTCCTCGCGATCATCTCGACCGCCTGGCTCTCGGCCCAGCAACCCCCGGCCCCCCGCCCGTTCCCGCGCCCGGCTCAGCCGCAACGGCCGGCCGCGGCCGAGCCGGCCCGACCGGTCGAGACGCCGCCCGCCCTGCAGCCCGGCGCGGAACCGACGGAAGCAACCCTCGGCCTGCCCGTCTACCCGGCCGCGCGGTTCCTCGTGTCGTACGACGCGGGGCAGGGCCAGCGGTACTACCTGTTTGGGACCACGACGTCGTTCGCCGAGGTCGTTGCCTACTACCGCTCCGTGCTGAAGCAGAAGGGCGACCTGGTGTTCGAGGAGCCTGCGACCCACATGTTCAGCGTCGGGCGGTTCCGCGAGGAGACCATGGCGTTCCCGCCCGGCGTCACGGTGAAGGACTACACCTGGGGGGGCCTGGGGGGATACCTCAACCCGAAGCTCGGCGGCGAGCCGGCCAGCTTCCCCACCGTCATCCAGGTCGTCCCGCCGCCCGCGGCGACGCCGGGCGAGGTGCGCCGGTAGCTACGCGGTTCGCTTGCGGCCGCCTTTCCGTCCGACTTTCTTCACCGCGCCCTTGCGCGCCCCGCCCTTGGCCTTGCGCTGCTCCTTCCTCGCCTGCGCCTTGACGTCGCGCACCAGTTCGGACACGACGCGAAGCGAGGTCTGCGCAGAGAAGATGATCCCCACGGGGAACTCGAACATCTCCTCGTCGTCCTGCACGAGGATCTCCTGCGCCTCCTCGAGCACGTCGATCGCCTGCTCCACACGTGCCGCCGCCGCCTCCAGCATCGCCAGCGATTCCTTCGTCATCGGTGCCTCCATCAGAACTACTACTGATAGCACACCTCAGCCGGGGGAACCACTTCCGGCTTGCGGCGAGCGACTTGCGGCGAGCGGCTGCGGCCAGCGGCTCGTGACGGGCTACTACAGCGTAGAGCTCACGGTGACGGTCATGACGACGCCGACCGGGGTGCCGTTCTTCAGCGTCGGCGTGAACTCCCACTGCTTCACCGCGTCGAGTGCCGCCTCGCCCTCTTCCTTCGCGGCCTGAGGGTAGATGGGGCGAACATCGGTCACCTTTTCTTCGGTGGCGCGATACCGTTCGGTCCGCCCACGCGGACGTATTCGTCTCCGGTTCCAGTCCCGGCCCCGACGCCGGCGCCCACGCCACCTCCGACACCGCCCTTCACCCCGCCCTTCACCCCGGCCTTCACGCCGCCGGCGACACCGGCTTTCACGCCGCCGCTCACACCGCCCGCGACCTTCTCCGAGGCCCTGTCCGCCAGGGTGAAGTTGACCGTGATCTTGACCTCGAGCGGAACGCCGCGCGGGGTGAACCGCCACTGCAGCGCCGCGTCGAGCGCCTGGCGGTCGAGCATCGGCACCGAGCGGATGACGCGGGCCTCGCTGACGAGGCCGTCCGAGTCGAGCAGCGCCTCGAGGATCACCGCGCCCTGCACGCCGGCGTCGAGCGCCTCCTTTGTGTACACGGGCTTCACGTGGTGCACCTTCACGGGCGGCGCGATCTCGTCGCCCACGAGCACCGGCTTGCGCCCCGGCCCGTCGTTGCGGCCGGCGGCCAGGTTGAAGCCGACGAGCATCTTGTACGGCGCCTGGGGCGGCGCGGTGAAGGTCCACCGGCGGACGGCGTCGGCCGCGGCCTTCGCGACCGGCGTGACCGGACCGCCGCTCACCGACGCGACGTCCACGACGCTGCCGGCGGCGTCGATGGTCACGTCGAAGATCCACGTCGCGGGCGCCTCCACCGGCACGCCGGCCGGGTACTCCGGCCTCGCGTCCCGAATCCGTTGAACGACCTCCTCCTTGGCCCCGGCAGGCTCCTGGCCGACAGCGTCCGGGGCCCGGTGGAGCGGGAACGCGGCGGCCGCGGCGCCGCCGCACAACGCCAGAACGGTCGTTATCGTGGCGAACGAGAGTACGAGACGCGGGCGCGACATACGGACCTCCTTCACGAGCAGCGCCACCCGCTGCGGCAGGTGGGCGCGTCCCAGGAACAACGACGCCGGCAGCAGACCGCCGCGCCGGTCCGTCGAGGCGAGCTGGAGCAGCGCCTCGAGGTACTGGCGGCGGCCTCCCAGCCGCCGGACGACCTGCTCGTCCACTAATTGTTCGCGCGAGAGATGGATCTGCCCGGTGAGCCACCACGCGGCCGGGTGGAACCAGGCGAGGGACCGTACGATCTCGTCGCCGGCCGCGCGCAACCAGTCGAAGCGCCGCACGTGCAGCAGCTCGTGGCAGGCGACGGCCTTTTGCTGGTCGTGCGGGAAGCGCGGGAAATCGGACGGTACGAGCACGACCGGGCGCACGAAGCCGAACGTCATGGGACGGAGTGCGCGCGGCGAGACGAGGAACTTGGCGTCGGCCCCCGCGGCCTCGACCGCCTCGTCCACCGCCCGGGTCCGCGGCCACAGGCGGGCGGCGCCGCGCCTCAACCGGGAGAGGACGATCAGGCCCAGGGTGAGCCACGCCAGGCGGAGGGCGGCGCCGGCTGCCACGACGCCGGCGAGCGTGGTCCGCGGCATCCGCCACGCTCCGTCACGTGCGTCCGCCCCGTCATCCTGGCCGGAGACACCCGCCGCGTCGGCGGCGACGGCCGGCGACCGGAGCAGCGCCGGCACGGGATCGGCGTCGAGCGGCACGCGCGGCTGCAGCAGCGGCAGCGCCACGCACGCGATCATCACGATGCGCCAGTACACCAGCCTCGCCCGTGGTGAGAAGACGCCCAGCAGGCGGGGCAGCGGCGCGGCGGCCAGCACGAGGACGCCGGCCTGCACGGCGGCCGCGACGAGGTTGTGGCGGAGGAGGGTGTCAATCATGGCTCCACCTCGCGCACGCGGCGCTGGAGTTCCTCCAGTTCCTCGCTGGAAAGGCGGCGGTCCTCGACCAGGTGGACGAGCAGCGGCCTGGCTGACCCGTTGAAGACGCGGTCCACGAACTCACGGACCATCGATCGCAGCACCTGGCGCTCGGGGCGCGCGGGGCGGTAGTGGTAGGCGCGATCGACGCGGCTCGCCTTCACGTACCCCTTTCGCTCGAGCACCCGCATCATCGTCATCACGGTGGTGTAAGCGATGCGCCGGCGCTCGAGGAGCGTCTCGTACACGTCGCGGACGGTCGCCTCGCGCTTCGCCCAGACGATCTTCATGATCTCGAGTTCCTGGGGGGTGAGCGTCGTGCTTCGCGGTCTCATACTAATAAAATAGTACTGACGAACACGGATGTCAACATCGAGGTGTCGCCCGCGCCAGGCACCACCCACAGGGACCGCCGGCAGGGCAACCGCCCGCGACGACTGACCGGGCAACCACGAGGGTTGCCCCTCCAGCGCCCGGACGTCGTGGACTGGTGTTGACTCGTCTACCATAGACGGGTTGACCCTGGAGGCGTGGCGATGATGACGGTGTCGGCGCTCGCCCGGCGGTGCGGCCTGAGCCGCAGCACGCTCCTCTACTACGAGGCGCACGGGCTGCTGCGGCGGCCGCCGCGGACGGCGGGCAACTACCGGGCCTACGGCGAGGCCGACCTGCAACGGATCGAGCAGGTGACGCGCTACCGCAAGATCGGCCTCAGCGTCCCGGAAATCGCGGCGCTTCTCGTCGGGAAGGACGAGGGGACCCGCGCCATCCTCGAGCGCCGGCTCACGGCCATCGACGCGGAAATCGAGGCGCTCCGCGGCCACCAGCGGGCCATCCTGGGCCTGCTGCAGCGAACACGCCGCCTCAGGAGAGACGAGATGATCACAAAGGACAAGTGGGTGGAGATCATGCGCGCGGCGGGCCTCTCGGAGGCGGACATGCACCGCTGGCACACCGAGTTCGAGAAGGCCGCGCCGGCCGAACACCAGGAGTTCCTGGAGTTCCTTCGCATCCCGAAGGACGAGATCGCGAAGATCCGCGAGTTCAGCAGACGGTGACTACTCGATTCGGCGCACGATGAAGCACTTCAGGTAGTACGTTCTCGGGGACGCCGAGGAGGACCGGGTGATCGCGCCCCTGCATCCGCTTCTCGACGACCCCGGCGTGGACGCCGGCGTCGACGGCCGCCTCGTAGATCACCTCCGCGAAGGCGGCCTCGTCCACGTGGTAGGAACAGCTGCAGGTGACCAGGCAGCCGCCGGGCGCCAGCAGCCGCAACGCCCGCAGGTTGATCTCGCGGTAGCCGGCGGTCGCCCGCTCCACCGACGCCCTGTTCTTCGCAAAGGCCGGCGGGTCGAGGACGATCGTGTCGAACCGCTCCCCCTCGCGCTCCAGGCGGCGGAGCTCGTCGAAGACGTTCGCCTCGACGGCCCGGACGTTGGCGAGGCCGTTGCGCCGCACGTTCGCCTCGATCCGCGCGACCGCGTCGGCCGAGATGTCGGCGGCGACGACTTCGTCGCAGGACCCGGCGAGCCGCATCGCGAAGCCGCCGTTGTAGCTGAACCCGTCGAACAGCCGGCCGCGCGCGTAGGCGGCGGCCGCCGCGCGGTTTTCGCGCTGGTCGAGGAACAAGCCGGTCTTCTGCCCCTTCCAGAGGTCCACCTCGTAGTCGACCGGCCCCTCGCGGACGAGGATCGCCGGGGGCACGTCGCCGTGGAGAACCGTGACCTCCTGCGGAAGGCCCTCGAGTGCGCGCACCTTCGCGTCGTTCCGGGCGAGGATGCCGGCCGGCGCGAGCAGGTCGACCAGCGTCCGGGTGATCTCGGGCAGCGCCCGCTCGATCCCCTGTGAGAGCGACTGCAGCACCAGGTGGTCGCCGTAGCGATCGACGACCAGCGACGGCAGCAGGTCCCCTTCCCCGTTCACCAGGCGACAGGCCGTCGCGTCGATCGCGAGCCGGTCGCGGTAGCGGATCGCCGCCTCGAGTCGGCCGCGCCAGAAGGCGGCGTCCACCGGCTCGTCGCCGTGCACCAGGAGCCTCAACGCGATCAGCGAGCGATCGCTGTACAGGGCCCGCCCCAGGAGATGGCGGCGGGGACCGACGACCGCGACGACGTCCCCGCCCGATGCCTGGGCCTCGACAACGTCGCTTCGATACACCCAGAGGTGGCCCCCGGCGATCCGGTCTTCGCCGCGCGCGGTGATGACGGCCCTCGGCTCCATGGGGTACAGCTTACCGCCTGCCGACCCGGCAACCCTAAAGGGTCGCCCTACGGGAGCCGGCAACCCTAAAGGGTCGCCCTACGGGAGCCGGCAACCCTAAAGGGTCGCCCTACGGGAGCCGGCAACCCTAAAGGGTCGCCCTACGGGAGCCGGCAACCCTAAAGGGTTCGCCCTACGGGAGCCGGCAACCCTAAAGGGTTGCCCTACGGGAGCCGGCAACCCTAAAGGGTTGCCCTACGGGAGCCGGCAACCCTAAAGGGTTGCCCTACGGGAGCCGGCAACCCTAAAGGGTTGCCCTGTGAGACCGGCAACGCTGAAGGGTCGCCCTACGGTACAATCGTCCCGTGCGCATTGCGATCGGGGCCGATCACGCAGGCTACCACCTCAAGGAGGCGCTCAAGCAGGCGCTGGCGGGCGCCGACGTCGAGGTGGAGGATGTCGGTACGGAGAGCGACGCGTCGGTGGACTATCCGGACTTCGCGGCGCGCGTGGCCGATCGCGTCGCCTCCGGGCAGTCGGACCGGGGCATCCTCATCTGCGGCACCGGCATCGGGATGGCGATGGCCGCCAACAAGGTCCGGGGCATCCGCGCCGCCTCGGTGACCGACGAGCTCGGGGCCCGCCTGGCCCGCCAGCACAACGACGCGAACATCCTGACGCTCGGCGGCCGCGTGACCCCGGCCGGCACCGCGGCCCGCCTCGTCCGGATCTTCCTCGACACACCCTTCGAGGGGGGCCGGCACCAGCGGCGCGTCGAGAAGATCGCCGCCCTCGAATCCCGGCAGAGCGGCTGAGCGGTGGCGGACCCGGGTGCCTTCACGTCGCTCGAGGCGGCGGTCGATGCCGCCTTCGCCTCCGGAGGCCCCCTCTCGCAGGGGGTCGCCGAGTACGAACCGCGCCCGGGCCAGCGGGCGATGGCCGCGGCCGTCGCCCGCGCGATCGAAGACGGGCGGGTGCTGCTCGCCGAGGCCGGCACCGGGACGGGCAAGACCCTGGCCTACCTCGTCCCCGCCCTGCTGAGCGGCCGGCGCGTCCTGGTCTCGACCGGCACCAAGACCCTGCAGGAGCAGATCTACGAGAAGGACCTCGAGGATCTGCGGGGCGCCCTCGGCATCGCCTTCACCGCCACCTGCCTGAAGGGACGCGGCAACTACCTCTGCCTCCACCGCTTCGACCAGTTTCGCGAGAACCCGCTGTCGCTCGCCCTGGTCGAGCCCGAGGTTGCCGACCACCTCGTGGCCTGGGGCCGGCAGACGGCGACGGGGGACCGGGCCGAGCTGGAGGGGCTGCCGGACGACCTGGAGGTCTGGGCGGACCTCTCTGCCTCCTCCGACAACTGCCTCGGGCCGTCCTGCCCGCGTCACGACGACTGCTTCGTCACGCGGATGCGCGAGCGCGCGGCCCGGTCCGACCTGGTCGTGGTGAACCACCACCTGCTCTGCGCCGACGCGTCGGTGCGCCAGGAGACGGCCTCGGGCGTCATCCCCGACTGCGAGGTCGCCGTCATCGACGAGGCCCACCAGCTCGAGGAGGTCGCGACCAGCTACTTCGGCATCGCGGTGAGCACCTTCCGGATCGAGGACCTGCTGCGCGACGCCGCGCGGGTCCTGGCGGCCGCACCGGGGGTCGACGAAACGGCGCTGGCCGCCGTGCGGCGCGCAGCCGGCTCCGTTGCGGACCGCGGGGCCCGCTTCTTCGACGTGGTCCGCCTGGCCAGGGCCGACGCGCGCGGCGAGGAACGGGTCCGCCTGGGGCCCGGATCGCTCGCCGAGGCGCACACACCCGCGGCGGCGCTCGGCGAGGCGCTCGACGAGCTCCAGGGAGAGATTGCGCTCGCCGGCAACCCGCCTGAGGACCTGCGGGCGATCGCCCGGCGCGCCGGCGAAATCCGGGATCACCTGGCCTTCCTGGTCCGCGCGGGCGACCCGGACTTCGTCTACTACCTCGAGACGCGCGGCCGCGGCCTCGCGCTCCGCGCCTCGCCGATCGACGTCTCCTCGATCGTGCGCGAGCTGCTGCTGGACCGCCTGCCTGCCACGGTCCTCACCTCGGCGACGCTCGCCGTCGCCGGGAGTTTCGCGTACTTGCGCGGCCGGCTGGGGATCGCGGACGCCGACGAGATCCGGGTGCCGTCCGAGTTCGCCTACCGTGAGCAGGCCATCCTCTACCTGCCGCCGCGGATGCCCGACCCCCGGTCGCCGCAGTTCGCGGCCGCCGCCACGCGCGAGATCCTCCAGATCGTCGAGCGCACCGAGGGGCGCGCCTTCGTCCTGTTCACCAGCTACTCCATGCTGCGCGAGGTGGAGCGGGCGCTGCCTTCGTCGCTCCCCTACCCGGTGCTGGTGCAGGGGCAGGCGCCGCGGACGGTCCTCCTGCGCCGGTTCCGCTCGCTCGGCAACGCAGTCCTGCTCGCCACCTCCAGCTTCTGGCAGGGGGTGGACGTGGTCGGCGAGGCCCTGAGCTGCGTGATCGTGGACAAGATCCCGTTCGCCTCGCCCGCCGACCCGGTGACGGCGGCGCGGATCGAGGCGATCCAGGCGAGGGGGGAGAGCGCGTTCACCGAGTACCAGGTGCCGCTGGCGGTGCTGGCGCTCCTCCAGGGCTTCGGGCGCCTGATCCGCCACCGCCAGGATCGGGGGGTGCTGGCGCTACTCGATCCGCGCATCCGCACGAAGGGCTACGGGTGGACGTTCCTGGAGGCCCTGCCGCCGGCGCCGATCACCTCGCGACTCGACGACATCACCCGCTTCTTCGCCGGCTGAGACGCTCCGCGGTCGGCGGCGTGAGGCCCTGTTCCAAGGCGGTTTTTGCGTGTAGACTGATCGTGCGGCGTTTCCGGCCGCTTTCTTGCCTGTATTCCGAATTTTCGACGGAGGTTGTCTCATGCTTCCCGTTCTCTCCGGCCGTCGGACGCTGCTCCTCGTGCTCGCGGTGCTGGCGGCCGTTGCGATCGCGTCGCCCGGCTGGGCCCAGTCCACCGGGATGGTGAAAGGTAAGGTCGTGGACGGGGAGAACAAGCCCGTCGACGGCGCGAAGATCTCGATCACCTTCCTCGATGGCATCTCTCGCAACTACGAGGTGAAGTCGAACAAGAGGGGCGAGTTCATCCAGATCGGCCTGCCGCCGGGCCGCTACAAGATCACCGCCGAAAAGGAGAAGCTCGGCGCGCAGTCGTTCGACGCCCGGGTCCGGCTCGGCGAAGCCGCCGAGGTGAACTTCGCGCTCGCCCCCGGCGCGGTCGGCCCGACCAAGGAGGATGCCGCGAAGGCCGAGGCCGTGAAGAAGCTGTTCGAGGAAGGGGTGGCCGCCAGCCGCTCGAACGACTACGACGCCGCGCTCGCCAAGTTCAACGAGGCGCTGGTGCTGCTGCCGACCTGCTACGACTGCTACTACAACATCGGCTACGCCTACGCGCAGAAGAAGGACTACGCCCAGGCCGAGACGGCCTTCAAGAAGGCCCTCGAGCTGAAGGTCGACTACGTCGAGGCGTACAACGGCCTCGCGACCGTCTATAACGCGCAGAAGCGGTTCGACGATGCGCAGGCGGCCAGCCAGAAGGCGGCCGAGCTCTCGTCGGCGGCCGGCGCGACGGCGGGCGGCGGCAGCGTGGACGCGCTGTACAACCAGGGTGTGATCGCGTGGAACGCCGGCAAGGCCGAGGACGCCAAGAAGCACTTCGAGGAAGTGATCAAGCTGAACCCGCAGCATGCCGAGGCGCACTACCAGCTCGGCATGTGCTTCGTGAACCTCGGCAACCTCGCCGAGGCCGCGGGGATGTTCGAGCAGTACCTGACGCTCGCTCCCGACGGCCAGTACGCCGCGCAGGCCAAGGCGCTCGTGGCGCAGTTGAAGAAGTAGGGCGGTCTTCGAGCCGCCCGCCCGGTCGCGGCCGCCGGCGCAGAAGCCCCGGCGGCCGCACGTCCCCGTTCGCGCCCTTCCCCGCCGCCGACACGTGAGCCTCGAGACCGACATCGCCGCACGTCTCGCCGAAGTCCGGGCGCGGATCGCCCGCGCGGCCGAGGCATCCGGCCGCGACCCCACCGGGGTCCGGCTGGTGGCCGTCTCCAAGACCTACCCGGCCGAACACGTCCGCGCGGCCTGCGCCGCCGGCCACCGCGACTTCGGCGAGAACCGGGTCCAGGAGGCGCTCGGCAAGATCGAGGCGACCTCGGATCTCCCCATCCGCTGGCACCTCGTCGGCCACCTCCAGTCCAACAAGGCCCGGAAGGCCGCCGCGGCGTTTCCCTTCATTCACTCCGTGGACAGCGCGGGCCTGATCGAGGCGCTGGACCGTGCCGCCCTTGCGGCGGGCACCGCCCCCGAGGTATTGCTGCAGGTGGACCTGGCCGGCGAGGACACGAAGTACGGCGTCGCCCCCGGAGACTTGGGCCCGCTCGTGGACGCCGCCGCCGCGTGCCGCGCCGCGCGGCTGGCGGGCCTGATGCTGATGCCGCCCCTCTTCGACGACCCCGAGGGGGCGCGACCGTTCTTCCGCCGGCTCCGCGAGCTCCGAGACGACCTCCGGGCCGCAGGCCGGCTGCCCGGCTCGGCCATCCACCTCTCGATGGGGATGAGCCACGATCTCGAGGTGGCCGTCGGGGAAGGCGCTACGATTGTCCGCGTGGGCACGGCGATCTTCGGCCCCCGCGGGCTAACGTCGAACGCATGAACGACCGAGACTCCCGAGAGGCAGCAAACCAGGCGCACAGGAGACAGTCATGAAGGTGACACCGCTCGACCTCCGGCAGCAGAAGCTGACCGTCGTGTTCCGGGGCTACGACCGCAACGAGGTGGACGCGCTGCTCAACGAGGTCGCCGACGACTACGAGCGCGCGCTGCGGGAGACCGACCGCCTGCACCAGGAGCTGGCGCGGACCGAGTCGCTCATCGCCGAGCACCGCGAACACGAGCGGAACCTGCGAAACACGCTGCTGACGGCGCAGCGGCTCTCCGACGAGATCCGCGAGCACGCCGAGCAGGAGGCTCGGCGCACCGTCGAGGAAGCGGAGTCGCGGGCCGAGCTGGTGTTGCAGCAGTCGCAGGGGCGGATCGACGACCTGCAGCGCGAGATCGACGGCCTGAAGCTGAAGCGGCGGGACGTCGAGGCCTCGCTGCAGTCGACCATCGCGGCGCTCCGCAACGCCCTCGACTTCGTGCACGAGCAGGACCAGAAGGAGCGCGAGGACAAGATCCTGCTGCACCGCCCCCGCCAGGTCGCCGACCCGGCCTCGCAGGCGGCGCCCGCCGCGTCGCCGATCATGCGCGCCCTCGACGCCGCCGCCGAGGGGCAGAAAGCGCAGGGCCAGGGCTGATCGCGCCGTGACCGCCGATTTCGTCCTGCGTCACGCCGGCCGGCTGCTCACCTGCGCCGGGCCGGCGCCTCGCCGGGGCCCCGACCAGGGCCAGGTTTCCCCGATCGCCGACGGCGCGGTCGCCTCCTTCGCCGGGCGGATTGTTTTCGCCGGCACCACCGAGGGCTGCGACGCCGCCGTCACCCCGGCGCCGGGCGCCACCGTCCTCGACGCGGGCGGGCGGACGGTCCTCCCCGGCTTCGTCGACCCCCACACCCACGTCGTCTATGCGGGCGACCGGCGCGAGGAACTGCGCCGCCGGCTCGCCGGCGCGACCTACCTCGAGATCGCGGCCGGAGGGGGCGGCATCCTCAGCACGGTGCGCGCGACCCGCGAGGCGTCGGAGGAGGAACTGGCAGCCTCGGCCCTCCCTCGGCTGGCCGAGATGTTGGCGTGCGGCACGACCACCGCGGAGGCGAAGAGCGGCTACGGCCTCGAGACGGCCGCGGAACTGCGGATGCTCCGCGTGATCCGGGCGCTCGGCGCGCGGCAGCCGATCGACCTGGTGCCGACCTTCCTGGGCGCCCACGAGATCCCGCTCGAGTACCGCGACCGCCGCCAGGAGTACGTCGACCGGCTCGTCAACGAGATGATCCCGGCCGTCGCGCGCGAGGGGCTCGCGGAGTGGTGTGACGTCTTCTGCGAGACCGGGGTGTTCACGCCGATCGAGTCGCGCGAGATCCTGCGTGCCGGGCTTTCGTGTGGCCTGAAGGCGCGGATCCACGCCGACGAGATGGCGGCCAGCGGCGGCTCGGACGTCGCGGCCGACCTCGGCGCGCGGTCGGCCGATCACCTGCTGTTCGTCGAGCCGGGCTCGGCCGAGACGATGGCGCGGGCGGGCGTCGTGGCGACGCTCCTCCCGGCGGCGGCCTTCTACCTGAAGATCGGGCGCTTTGCGCCCGCCCGGATGCTGATCGAGCGTGGCGTCGCGGTGGCACTGGCCACCGACCTCAACCCCGGCGGAGGCTTCACGCCGTCGATGCCATTCGTGCTGGCCCTGGCCTGCTTCGGGATGCGGATGACGCTGGAGGAGGCGCTCGTGGCCGCCACCCTGAACGCGGCCTACGCGATCGACCGGCACGACCGGGTGGGCAGCCTCGAGGCGGGCAAGATGATGGACGCGGTGGTGGTGAACGGGGAGGCGGTGGACCTGCTGCGCGTCGGCGCCCCCGCGGTCGCCGCCGTGATCAAGAACGGACGGGTGGTCAGCGGCTCCCTGTAGGCGGTCTTTCTCCGTTCCCCGTCGACCGGATCACCACACCCGGGCCCACACCTCCACCGACGGGTTGAACGAGAAGCGTCGCGTGTAGCCGGGCAGGATGTCCACGTCCCGCTGGTACGCGGCGTCGATGGAGAGCTTCTGCGCACCCCCGCGAGCCACCGGAACGGCCCCCCCGTAACCCTTTCCGCAGGTGAAGACGGAGTTCCCGCCGCGTCGGATGCGAATGGCCTCGGATGAGACGGGCAGCTCGAGTTTCTGGGCGGCCTCCAGCGCCTCGGCGCACAGCTGCACCTCGGTGCGCCGGTCGCCGAACTGGGCGATCTGGGTCAGCCGGTCCTCGAACCGGTAATCCGCCATGTAGGCCGACCCCAGGCGCACGACGCCGTTCAGCACCAGCAGCGCGATCGCGATCTTGACCAGCTTGCCGACCATGTCTTCTCTCCCGCCCGGCCCGTCCGGTTGGTCACCGCCGCCGGGCACACTCGTCGCTTCCGCTGATCGTTTCGGCGGATGGAGGGGAGGGCTATAGGGGAGGGGGGATCACCTCACCTGGTCGAACATGCGGCTCCAGCGCGTCCGCGTGACGAAGTGGGTGGCGACGGTGAACAGGCGCCTCGCGGTCGCCTGGAGGCCGCCGTCCACGTAGTCCTCGGACTGCGACTCGTACGACCAGTAGATCATCAGGGCCCGCCCCTTGACGTACTCGCGCGGGAGGAACCCCCAGTACCGGCTGTCCTGCGAGTTGTCGCGGTTGTCGCCCATGACGAAGTACTGCCCGGGCGGGACCGTCACCGGGCCGTAGCGCTCGCGCAGGTCGTACGAGGTGACCTCGTTGAACCGGGTGGAGCCGGACGGGGGCACGAGGTAGTGCACGTAGGGCTCGTCGAGTCGACGGCCGTCGATGTAGACCCGCTTGTCGCGCACCTCGAGCGTCTCACCGGGGAGGCCCATGACGCGCTTGATGAAGTCGCGCTCGGGATCCTCGGGGTACTTGAAGACGACCACGTCGCCCCGCCTCACCTCGCGCACCGGCAGGAGCAGCCGGTCGAGCGCGGTCGGCGACGGCGCGAGGACCATCTTGTTGACGAGCAGGTGGTCCCCGATGAGCAGGTTGTTCTCCATCGACCCGGTCGGGATCTTGAAGGCCTGGACGACGAAGGTGCGGACGAAGAGGGCGAGGATCACCGCCGTGGCGAGCGCCTCGAAGTACTCGCGCAGGGTGGACTTCCGGCGCGGCGGCGGGGGCGGGACGGCGGGGACGGCAACCCTCGGCTTGGCGTTCTTCATCGTCACGGCTCCTCGTCGCCGATGCGCAGGACCGCCAGGAAGGCCTCCTGCGGGATTTCCACGCGGCCCACGCGCTTCATGCGGCGCTTGCCCTCCTTCTGCTTCTCGAGGAGCTTGCGCTTGCGCGTGATGTCGCCGCCGTAGCACTTCGCGAGGACGTTCTTGCGGAGCGCCTTCACCGACTCGCGGGCGACGATCCGGCTGCCGATGGCCGCCTGGATCGCCACCTCGAACATCTGCCGGGGGATTAGTTGCCGCATCCGCGTCGCGAGGGTGCGGCCGCGGGCGTACGCCGAGTCGCGGTGCACGATCACCGACAGCGCGTCCACCGGGTCGCCGTTCACCAGGATGTCCAGCTTCACGAGGGGAGACTGCCAGTAGCCCGTGACGTGGTAGTCGAGCGAGGCATAGCCGCGCGAGATCGACTTGAGGCGGTCGTAGAAGTCGAGCACGACCTCGTTGAACGGCAGCTCGTAGGTGACGAGGACCCGGTTCGAGGCGAGGTACTCGAGCGTCTTCTGCACCCCGCGCTTCTCCTGGCACAGCGTGAGGATGCCGCCGACGTGCTCGGGGGGCGTGAGGATCATCGCCGTGATGACCGGCTCCTCGATGACGGAGATGCGGCCGGGGTCGGGCAGCTTGGCCGGGCTGTCGATCTCGTGGACCTCGCCGTCCGTCGTGGTCACGCGGTACAGGACGCCCGGCGCGGTGGTCACGAGCTCCTGGTCGAACTCGCGCTCGAGCCGCTCCTGCACGATCTCCATGTGCAGCAGCCCCAGGAAGCCGCACCGGAAGCCGAAGCCAAGGGCGGCCGACGTCTCGGGCTCGTAGAAGAACGACGCGTCGTTGAGGCGCAGCTTCTCCAGCGCGTCGCGCAGCTCGGGGTACTCGTGGCCCTCCACCGGGTACAGCCCGGCGAAGACCATCGGCTTCAGCTCCTTGAACCCGGGGAACGCCTCGGCCGCCGGCCTCGCAGCGTCGGTGATGGTGTCGCCGATCTTCGCGTCGGCGACCCGCTTGATGCCCGCGGTGATGAACCCCACCTCGCCGACGCCCAGCTCGTCGATGGGCGTCGCCTTGGGCGTGAACACCCCCACCTCTTCGATCTCGTACTCCTGCGCGGCCGCCATGAAGCGCACCTTCATCCGGCCCCGCAGCACGCCGTCGATGACGCGGACGACGATGACGACGCCGCGGTAGGGGTCGTACCAGGAGTCGAAGATCAGGGCCTTCAGCGGGGCGTCGGGGATCCCGCGCGGCGGGGGGAGGCGATGCACGATCGCCTCGAGGACGTCGCGCACGCCGGTCCCCATCTTGGCCGAAGTGGGGATGGCGTGGGTGCCGTCGAGACCGATGATGTCCTCGATCTGGCGGCGCGTCTCGTCGACCTGGGCCCCGGGGAGGTCGATCTTGTTGATGACCGGGATGATCTCCAGGTTGTCGTCGGCCGCGAGGTAGGCGTTGGCGAGCGTCTGCGCCTCGACTCCCTGCGCGGCGTCCACCAGCAGCACCGCCCCCTCGCAGGCCGCCAGCGAGCGCGTCACCTCGTAGGAGAAGTCCACGTGCCCCGGCGTGTCGATCAGGTTGAGCACGTAGGTCCGCCCGTCGTCGGCTTCGTAGGAGAGGCGGACCGGGTGCGCCTTGATCGTGATCCCGCGCTCGCGCTCGAGGTCCATGCTGTCGAGCAGCTGCGCCTCCATGTCCCGCGACTGCACCGCCCCCGTCAGCTCGAGGAAGCGGTCGGCCAGCGTGCTCTTGCCGTGGTCGATGTGCGCGACGACGGAGAAGTTGCGGATGTACTGCGGGTCCATCAGGTGATCGGATAAGTATAGCAGTCAGCCGACGCGGACGGCCGGCAGCTGACGCGGACCCGGGGCGAAGGCCCCGGGGGGAAGGCTGCAGGTGGCGACGAGAGGGACTCTACTTCGCCACTTCCGTCTTGAGGACGACGCCCTGGCTGGAGAACTGCTGCACGACCGAGAGCACGCCGGTGTAGAGGAACCCGATCTGGAACAGCATCAGGAACGGCACCGTGGCGTAGATCTGGTTCGCCAGCGCGTAGAACACCGTCCACGTGAAGTAGAGGCCGAGCGCGACCTCGATGATCGGCTGGACGGCCACCGACTGCCGGTACTTCTTGGTGGTCCAGTCGTCGCTGTCGCCCCGCACCACGCCGTACTTGGGGGTCCGGGCGAACTCGCTCTGCTTGTCGAGCAGCGCCTCGACGACGGCGCGCGTGTTGTTCACGGCCAAGCCGATCCCGATCGACATCAGGAACGGCAGGTACTTCAGGCGGGTCTTCCAGTCGGGGTACAGCTCGCGCTGCGAGACGATGTAGAAGTTGGCGATCGAGGCGGTGGCCGCGAAGAACAGCGGCACGTCCACCAGGAGCATCTCGTACCAACCCATGTTGTAGCGGATGATCATCGACGGGAAGATCAACACCGAGAGGAGGACCATCAGCAGGTAGTTGAAGTTCGCCGTGAGGTGGAAGAACGCCTCGACCTTCACCGGCAGCGGCATGTTCGACTGGAGGATCCGCGGCAGCAGCTTCAGGCAGGTCTGGATGGACCCCTTCGCCCACCGGTGCTGCTGCGACTTGAACGCGTTCATCTCGACGGGAACCTCGGCGGGCGCCTCGACGTCGGGCAGGAAGACGAACTGCCAGCCCTCGAGCTGGGTGCGGTAGCTGAGGTCGAGGTCCTCGGTCAACGTGTCGTGCTGCCAGCCGCCGCCGGACGCGATCGCCTCGGGCCGCCAGATCCCGGCCGTCCCGTTGAAGTTGAAGAACCGCCCCGAGCGGTTGCGGCCGCCATGCTCGAGCACGAAGTGGGCGTCGAGCAGGATCGACTGCACCTTGGTCAGCAGCGAGTAGTCGCCGTTGAGGTGCGTCCAGCGGGCCTGCACCATCGCCACCTGCGGCTCGGCGAAGTACGGGACCGTCCGCTTGAGGAAGTCGGGCTTGGGGACGAAGTCCGCGTCGAAGATCGCCACGAACCGGCCCCGGGCCACCTTCAGCCCGGCGTCCAGGGCGCCTGCCTTGAAGCCCGTCCGGTCGTCGCGGTGGAGATACTGGATGTCGAAGCCCTGGGCGGCATACCGCTGGACCGCCAGCCGGGCGATCTCCTGCGTCTCGTCGGTCGAGTCGTCGAGAACCTGGATCTCCAGGCGCTCGCGCGGGTAGTCCATCCGGCAGATCGCCTGGAGCAGCCGGTCGACGACGTACATCTCGTTGTAGAGCGGGAGCTGGATCGTGACGTCGGGCCACTCGGCCGGGACCGCCGGCTTCACCACCTCGCGTCCCTTGTGCTTCATGTAAAGATACACAAGGTAGTAGCGGTGCCAGCCGTAGACGGCCAGGATGCTGAGGATGAAGAAGTACGCCCCGAGGATCAGGGTTTCAGTGGGCGTCATAAGGAGAGCCGTGTCGGGAACTGGTAGAAAGAGGTCATTATATTGCCCAGCCGTGAAACGTCAATTACCACCCGCCCCCTCGCTGAGGGGTGACCGATGACCCTGCCGCCGCTTCGCGAACTGCTCGACGAGGTCGCCGCCGGCCGCGTCTCGGCCACCGACGCCGAGGGACGGCTTCAGGCCTACTTGCGCGACCTGCCCTTCGAGGACCTCGGCTTCGCCCGGGTGGATCACCACCGCGCGCTGCGGCAGGGCTTTCCCGAGGTCATCCTCGGTACAGGCAAAAGTCCGGCCCAGATCGCCGCCATCGCCGCCCGAATCGTGAGCCGGGGACAGAGCCTGCTGGTCACCCGCACCACCAGGGAGGCGTACGACGCGGTGCAGGAGCAGGTCCCGGCGGCCATCTTTCACGTCGAAGCCCGGGCTATCACGTTGCAGCAAAAGGACATCACGCCAGGGAACGGGCCGATCCTGGTGGCGGCCGCCGGCACCTCCGACCTGGGCGTGGCCGAGGAAGCGGCGGTCACCGCCGAGCTCATGGGCAACTCCGTGGACCGGTTGTACGACGTCGGGGTGGCCGGGCTGCACCGCCTGCTCAGCGCGCAGAACCGCCTCACTGCGGCGCGCGTGATCGTGGTGGTCGCCGGAATGGAGGGGGCCCTCCCCAGCGTGGTGGCCGGCCTGGTCCGGGTGCCGGTCATCGCGGTGCCGACCAGCATCGGGTACGGCGCCAGCTTCGGCGGCGTCGCCGCCCTGCTCGGCATGCTCAACAGCTGCGCCGGCGGGGTGACGGTCGTGAACATCGACAACGGCTTCGGCGCCGCGACGACGGCCAGCCTGATCAACCACCTGTAGGCCCAGGGCTGGGCCTTGATGGGCGAGCCCCGTTGTGTTAGTGTGGGAGGTTGCCTCTGATACGTAGGTAACTCACCCCTTCTTTATGCAGCGAGCCGCCCAACAGGCCCTGGAGTTCCCGCGGATTGTCGAAGCTGTCCGCAACCAGGCGGCGACGCCCCTCGGGCGGGAGCGCCTGTCGGGCCTCCGTCCGCACACCGACCCGCGCCGCGTCGCCCAGGCCCTCGCCGGCACGACGGAGGGGACGCGTTACCTCGCGGACGGCGGGCTGTTCCCGCTGCAGGCCCCGGCCGACATCCAGGCGACCCTGGCCTCGCTGGCGGTGGAGGGGCGGCCGCTCGAGCCCGTCCGGCTGCTCGGGCTGGCCGATTTCCTCGATTCGCTCGAGCAGACGCGCGCCGCCATCCGGGGCGCCGCTGGCCACTTCCCCACGCTGGGCGCGCTGGTGGAACAGGCGGCGTCCTTCAGGGCCGAGACGGCCGACATCCGCGAGAAGATCGACCCGGCCGGCGAGATCGCGGACCACGCAAGCCCGGAGCTGCGGTCGATTCGCGAGCGGCTGCGGAGGCAGCGGGCGCGGCTGCGAAGCACGCTCGAGTCGTACCTGCGCGGGCGCGACACGTCGCGCTACCTGCAGGACCAGATCGTCACCGACCGCAACGGCCGGTACGTGCTCGTCGTCCGCGCCGAGCACCGGGCGGCGATCCCGGGAATCATCCACGGCAGCTCGTCGAGCGGCGCCAGCCTCTACCTCGAGCCGCTCAGCACGGTCGACGTCAACAACGAGATCGTCGCGCTCGAGGAGCAGGAGGCCGCGGAGGTCCGCCGGATTCTGCTCGCGCTCACCGACGCCTTTCGCCGGCGCGCGCTCGACCTGCAGCGCACCCTCGACGCCGCCACGGAACTGGATGTGATCCAGGCCAAGGCGCGCTTCTCGAGCCTCGTCGGCGGCGTGGAGCCGGTCCTGTCGACCGACGGCGTCCTCGAGCTGCGCTCGGCCCGCCACCCGCTCCTCATCCGCGCCGTCGCGCAGGGCCTCTCCGGGCCCGACGAGGACGAGGGCGAGGGCGACGAGGGCGATCGGCGGAGCCGCCGCAACCCCGAGGAGATGGCGGCCGAGCCGGTGCCCGTGGACATCCTGCTCACCCCCCCGGCGACCGTGCTGGTCATCACGGGCCCCAACACCGGCGGCAAGACGGTGGCGTTGAAGACGGCGGGCCTCCTGGCCCTGATGGCCCAGGCCGGTCTGCACGTTTCGGCCGCCCCCGGCTCGAGGCTCCCGGTCTTCCGGGGCGTGTTCGCCGACATCGGCGACGAGCAGTCGATCGACGCCAATCTCAGCACCTTCTCCTGGCACATCACCAACATCGCCTCGATGGACCGGCTGCTGGCGCTGCCGGCCCTGGTGCTGTTCGACGAGCTGGGTTCGGGGACCGACCCGGCCGAGGGGGGCGCCCTCGCCGTGGCGCTGGTGGACTACTTCCGGACGCGCGGCGCGATCGTCATCTGCACCAGCCACGCGGAGCCGCTGAAGACCTACGCCACCACGACGCTTGGCGTGGCCGTGGCGGCTTTCGGCTTCGATCCCGCCAGCTTCGCGCCGACCTACCGACTGGTCTACGGGTCGCCGGGACGGAGCCTCGCGCTCGAGATCGCGGGGAGGCTGGGGCTGCGGCCCGAGGTGCTGGCGGCGGCGCGTGAAAACCTGAGCGCCCGCGACGCGAAGCTGGCCGAGCACCTCGCGCGCATCGACCAGAACCTGCACGACCTCGACCACGAGCGCCGGCTGGCCGCGCGCGAGCGGCAGGTGCTGAGCGACACCGAGGTGCGGGTGAAGGCCCGCGAGGACGCGCTGCGCCAGCGCGAGGAGACCTTCCGCCGGCGGATCGAGACGCGGCTGGACGAGCAACTGCGCGACGCCCGCCGCGAGATCGACCGCGTCGTCAACGACCTCAAGAAGAAGACCGCCGAGCTGGCCGCGGAGGCCGAGCGCCGGGTGACGAAGCATTCCCCGCCGGGCGTCTCGACCGGGGAGGCCGGCGCCGCGCGCGCCGCGGCGCGGCAGGCGCTCGACGAGACGGTGACGCGCTTTCGGCCCGGCGAGCCGGATCGCCCGGGCCCGCCTCCGCCCGACGAGCGGCCGGCCGAGGTCGGCGATCGCGTGATCGTCACCGGGCTCGGCCTGCAGGGCACGCTGGCCGCGATCCACGGCGACGAAGCGGAGGTCGAGGTCCTCGGGAAGCGAGTCCGGGCGCGGCCGGCGGACCTCCGGGTCGTGTCGCGGGCGCGGGGTGCAACTGGCGCGGCCCCGCCCGCGCGCGTCAGCGTCACCGTCCAGACGGCGCCGCGGGGCGAGGGGCTGACCGGGGACCTGAACGTCATCGGCTGCACGGTCGAGGAGGCGCTGGCCCGGACCGAGCGGTTCCTCGATGGCCTGCTGCTGGGCGACCAGCGCACCGTGCGGGTGATCCACGGCTACGGAACCGGGCAGCTGCGTCGCGCGATCGCCGAGTACCTCCGGACGCACCCGCTGGTCTCGCGCTACGAGCCGGCCCCGCCGGAGCACGGCGGGGGCGGGGTGACGGTGGTGGAGCTGAAGGAGTAGTGGCCCTGTTTCCCGCGTCCTTCGTCGACGACCTGCGTGCCCGGGCCGACATCGTCCGGGTGGTGCAGGACTACGTGCCGCTGAAGAAGGCGGGGGCGACGTGGAAAGGGCTGTGCCCGTTCCACCAGGAGAAGACCCCCTCGTTCCAGGTGAATCCGGACAAGGGGTTCTTCTACTGCTTCGGCTGCCAGGTGGGGGGCGACGTCTTCAAGTTCGTCGAGCTGCAGGAGAAGGTCGGCTTCCAGGACGCCGTCCGCCTGCTGGCGTCGAAGTTCGGGATGACGATGCCCGAGCCGACGGGGGCGGGGAACCGCGACGAGGCGCTCGAGCGCGAGGCCCTGCTGAAGGTGCACGAGCAGGCGGCCGCGTGGTTCCGCGAGCAATTGGCCGGGCGGGCCGGGACGCGGGCGCGCCAGCAGCTGGCCGACCGCGGGATCGCCCGCGAGACGGCCGATCGCCTGGGGCTCGGCTTCGCCCCTCCGGCGCGCGAGGCCCTGAAGGGGTGGCTGCTGCGGCAAGGGTTCGAGCTGCCGCTGCTCGTGCGAAGCGGACTGGTGCTGCAGCGGGAGGACGGGCAGGCGGTCGACCGGTTCCGCGGGCGGCTGATGATCCCGATCGCCCGCGACAGCGGCTCGATCGTGGCGTTCGGCGGGCGGTCGATGGACCCCGACCAGCAGCCGAAGTACCTGAACTCGCCCGAGACGCCGATCTACTCGAAGGGAAGGACGCTGTACGGGCTGAACCTGACGAAGGCGGACATCCGCGGGGTGGGATACGCGGTGCTGGTCGAGGGGTACTTCGACTTCGCGCAGGCGCTGCAGGCGGGGGTGTTGCCCGTCGTGGCCTCCTGCGGGACGGCCCTGACCGCACAGCAGGCGCACCTCCTCCGGCGCTTCGCGTCGAAGATCGTGCTCAGCTACGACCCGGACGCCGCAGGACAGGGGGCGGCCGAGCGGTCGTCGCTGCTGCTCGTCCAGGAAGGATTCCTGGTGAACGTCGCGCTGCTGCCGCCCGGCGACGACCCCGACGGGTACATTCGCAAGCAGGGCGTCCAGCCGTACCTGGACCTGATTCGGCGCTCGCGGCCGTACTTGGAGTACTTGATCGACAGGGCGTCGCAGGGGCGGGATTTCAGCAGCGACGAGGTGCGCCGCGAATTCCTGAACCGGATGCTGCCGATCGCGGCGCAGGTGCCCGACGCGGCCGCGCGCGACCAGTTCGCCGACCTCCTGGCGCACCGGGCGCGGATCACCGAGGACGTCGTGCGGGCGGAGATCCGGCGGGCGGCGGTGGAGCGCCGGCCGGCGTTGACGGCACGCGAATTGCCGAGCTTCGGCCAGCTGCGCACCGCCGAGCGAGGCCTGTTGTGGGGGCTCTTCCAAGACCCCGAGGCCGGGGTCGAGGCGCTCGAGGCGCTGGAGGAAGCGGACCTCGAGGCGCTGCTCACGCGGCATATCCTCGAGTTGGCGCGGGGACTGCACGAAGAATCCCCGCAGGACGTCCCGTCCGGGCTCCTCGGACGTCTAAACATGGAGGAGGCGAGGCTGGTCGCCGGCATCGCGGCCGAGCCGGCCGCCCCGGCGCCCCTGGCCGAGTGCGTGGCGACGCTCAAACGGCTGCGCTACGAGCGCGAGCGGGCCGGCCTCCAGCGCGAGATCGACCGGCTGCAGGGGGCCGACATCGACGGACGGATGGCGGAGTTGTACCAGCGGAAGATGGAACTCATTCGGCGGATCGAACGGCTTTCGACCTAGCGCTTGACGGATTCGATTCGTCTGCGCATTGAGAGGAGACGCCCTTGTCGCTCGAGGACAAATACGACGAGGTCCGGCAGCTGATCTCCATTGGCAAGGAGAAAGGCTACCTGCTCTACGACGAGGTGAACGACCTGCTGCGGTCGGACATCACCTCGCCCGACGAACTGGACGACCTGTTCAACACCTTCGGCACGGCCGGCATCGAGGTCGTCGATTCCGAGCAGAAGTACCGGGAGGAGAAACAGGAGGCGGGCGAGGAGCTCGAGCTCGACCTCACGCCCGGCGCCCTGGACAAGACCAACGACCCGGTCCGGATGTACCTGCGCGAGATGGGCACCGTCCCGCTGCTCACGCGCGAGGGCGAGGTCGAGATCGCCAAGCGGATCGAGCGCGGGAAGCTCGCGGTCATCAAGTCGATCTCGCGCACGCCGACCGTCGCCCGCAAGGTCATCGAGATGGGCGACCAGCTCAGGGCCGGCGATCGGACCATCCGCGAGCTGGTGATCTTCACCGATGAGGAGATCACCGAGGAGCGGATCACGGACCGCACGCGCGAGATCCTGCGCCAGATCGACGTCGTCCGCAAGGCCCGCCAGGCCTACGAAAAGACGGTCGAGAAGCTCGACGGCACGCCCAGGAAGGACAAGAAGAAGTTCCGCCGGGCGCGGTGGAAGGCGATGCGCGCCCGGGTCACGCTCTCACAGCTGATCCGGAAGATCGAGTTCACCGAGCAGATCAAGCGCCGGCTGATCGAGGACATCAAGGACGGGGTCGAGCGCGTGCAGCGGCTGCAGCGCGAGGCCGACACCCTCGACCGCGTCCTGGCGGCCAAGACACGCAGGTCGCGCCTCAAGGAGGAGGAGCGCAAGACCATGACGCAGCGGCTCAAGGAGCTGCGCGCCGAGGTGAAGCGCCAGGCCGAGACCCTCGAGGAGATTCCCGCGCAGCTCAAGCGGACGCTCGACACCATCCGCCGGGGCGAGGCGCAGGCCGAGCAGGCCAAGCGCGAGCTGGTCGAGGCCAACCTCCGGCTCGTCGTCTCGATCGCCAAGAAGTACACGAACCGCGGCCTCCAGTTCCTCGACCTGATCCAGGAGGGGAACATCGGCCTGATGAAGGCCGTGGACAAGTTCGAGTACCGCCGCGGCTACAAGTTCTCGACCTACGCGACCTGGTGGATCCGGCAGGCAATCACCCGCGCCATCGCCGACCAGGCCCGGACCATCCGCATCCCGGTGCACATGATCGAGACGATCAACAAGCTCATTCGCACGTCGCGGTCGCTGGTGCAGGAGCTGGGGCGCGAACCCACCTCCGAGGAGATCGCCAAGCGGATGGACATCCCGGTGTCGAAGGTCCGCAAGGTGCTCAAGATCGCGCAGGAGCCGATCTCGCTCGAGACCCCGATCGGCGAGGAGGAGGACAGCCACCTCGGCGACTTCATCGAGGACCGCGGCATCGTCTCGCCGGCCGACGCGGTGATCAACCTGAATCTCCGCGAGCAGACCGAAGCGGTGCTCAAGACGCTCACGCCGCGCGAAGAGAAGGTCATCAAGATGCGGTTCGGTGTCGGCGACGGCAGCGAGCACACGCTCGAGGAGGTGGGCCAGAACTTCGCGGTCACCCGCGAGCGCATCCGGCAGATCGAGGCCAAGGCGCTGCGCAAGCTGCGCCACCCGTCGCGAAGCCGCAAGCTGCGGGCCTTCCTGGAGGGTCGAACCTAGGCGACCACGAAAAAAGGGCGGAAGAGTGGAGAGCCATCCCTCTTCCGCCTGACGTGTGCGTTCCCTGATCCCTGATCCCTGCCTCAGAACACCATCGACACGTTCACGTACACGTTCCGTCCCGGCTCGAGCACCTTCGCCCCCGAGCGGAACGGGTCGCGCTGGTACGACAGGTGCTCCACGTAGGCGCGGTCGAGCAGGTTGGCCACGCCCACCGAGACGCGCGCCGCCTTGAAGGCCATTCCGCCGCGCAGGTTCACCGTGGTCCATGACGGCGTCGGCTGCTCGAGCAGCGACGTGTCCACGCGGTCCTGCTCCATCGAGTAGACGACCTCGGCCTCGCCGAACACGCCGCCCGCCGCGCGCCGCTCGTCGTACCGCACACCCACCCTCGCACGCGCCGGCGGAATCTCCGGGATGTACGGGCTGATCGCCGCCCCCGAGCTCGACTCCTGCCGCCCCCGCACGGCGCTCAGTTCCCCGGTGAGGAACAGTCGGTCGGTGAGCGACAGCAACCCCTCCACCTCGCCCCCGGTCATCGTCGCGTCCACGTTCCGCCAGGAACGGGCGGCCGGGTTCATCACGCCGACCGCGCCCGGCAGCCGGGCCTGCCGGTAGATGGCGATGAAGTTGTCGAGCGAGTCGCGGTAGAGGCTGCCGGTGAGGTACAGCCCCGGGCGCCTGTAGCTCGCCTGCAGGTCGACGCCGGTGTTCGTCGTGCTCTCGAGTGAGGGGTTCCCCACCCAGTCCGATCCCATGCGCCGCAGCCCGAAGAACCGCTCCTGCGGGTCGGGCACCCGCACGGTGCGGCCGATTCCGCCGCTGAGGGTGAGGTTGGCGATCGGCGACCAGGTCAGCCTGACCTTCCCCGCCGGGTTCGTCTCGGCGGCGCTGGTCGCCGCCGAGCCGTGGTAGGCGGTGTAGAGGGCCGTCGCCGCCTTCGACGCGTCCGCCTCGTTCCGGGTGCGATCGACACGGCCGCCCGCGTCGATCGTGAGCGACCCGGCGAGGGGCTGCGACCACTCGGCGTACGCCCCCACCGAGGTGAGGCCGACGTCGGGGATCGAGGACTGCGGCTGGTACTGCGTCATGCGGAGCGAGGTCGTCGTCTCCCACCCGCGCCGGAACACTTCCACACCCGCCACCACCCGCTTCACCGTCGCTTCGGCCCGGCCGCCGACCGTCTCGGTGCGGGCCATCGTCGCCATGCTGTAGGTGCGGGGCATGCCCAGCGAGGAGGTGCGGAACTCGTCGGTCATCCAGTGCCGCACCCTGGTGTAGTACGCCTGCGCGCGCATCGCCTCGACCGGGCCGGTCGAGGTCCTGCGGTCGTATCCCACGTTCACTCGGTTCGCCTTGTCCCAGATCCCGTCCATCTGAAGGTAGGGGTAGAGGATGAGGTCGGCGTCCTGCCAGGTGTAGGACGCGTGCAGCCCGTCGGAGGGGGACGGCGAGAAGTCGAGGCGCCCCCACGCGGTGCCCACCTCGAAGGAGCGTCGCCCGTCGATGGTGCCCTTGTAGCCCGCGCCGTCGGTGAAGCGCCGCCCGGCCCCGGTCGTGTAAGGATCCGACGCGCGGTAGGAGTACCCGCCGAGCGCCGCCACCCGCTCGGTCCCGACCGACACGGTGGCCGACGGGTTGACGTAGCCGAACGACCCGAACGCGAGGCGCGGCGTGGCGTGGAACCCGGCAGCGGGCCGACGGGTGACGATGTTCACCGTGCCGCCCAGGCCGCCCTGGCTGCGCATGTCGAACGGCCCCTTGGCGACGTCCACACGATCGACCTCCGCGAAGTCGACGTGGAACGACGTGTGATCCATGTTGTTGGGGCACGCGCCGTACAGCCGGACGCCGTCGATCAGCACGTTCAGGTTCTCGCCCTGGTAGCCGCGCACCATCACGTCGTTCGCGATCCCCGCCCGCCTCACCTTCCACACGCCGGCCACGCCGGCCAGCGCCTCGCCCACGTCGCGGGCGCCGCTCTCGCCGAGGCGCGGCGCCTCGACGCTGTCGCGAGGGGCGGCGCCGATGACCTGCACCTCCTCGGAGAGGGCGGCCAGCCGCATCGACAGGTTCACGGTGAGCGTCTGTCCCGCCCTCACGTCGACGCGCGTCAGGCCCCCGACGAAGCCGGGGAGCGTGGCCGCGAGGTCGTACGGCCCCGCCGCGAGGCCGGTGACGCGGTAGGTGCCGTGGTCCGCGGACACGACGCGGGCCACGGTGCCGCCGGCGCCGAGCACGTCGATCGACACGCCGGGCAGCAACGCGCCGTCGGGGCCGTACACCGTGCCGTTCACCGCCCCGCTCGCCTGCTGGGCGCGGGCCGGGGCACCCGCCAGCAGGGCGAGCAGGAAGGCGATGGCCGACAGGAGGCGGACGCTGCGTTTCATGATGACCCTCGACCGTAGTCTCCGCGAGTCGAGGGCACCGGCGGAATGTGGTTTGTTGTCGCAGGAGGGAGGTACTGGTACCTAAGTCCTCAGTCCACGGAGTCGCGCTCCCTAGCGGCTGGCCGGATACTTGGCGAGCTTGCGCTGGAGCGAGCGCCGGTGCATGCCGAGCAGGCGCGCGGCCTTCGAGAGGTTGCCGCCGCAGTCCGCGAGGACGCGGTTGATGTGCTCCCACTCGACGCGGGCCAGCGACGGCACGTGACCCGGCTCGGACGCGGAACGATCCTCGCCGCCCTGGCGGCGGTGCAGCGCCGCCTCGATCTGGTCCACGTCCGCCGGCTTGGTGAGGTAATCCACGGCGCCTGCACGGATCGCCTCCAGGGCGGTCGCGATCGATCCGTACCCGGTGAGCACGACCGCCGTCGTCGAAGGGTCGAGCGCGATCAGCTCGCGGATCAACTCCACCCCCGAGCGGCCCGGCATGCGGAGGTCGGCCACCACGAACTCGGGCGAGTCCTCGCGGGCCGCCGTGAGTGCGGCATCCGCGTCGGCCGCCTGCCGTACTTCGTACCCGCGGTCGCGGAACGCGCGCACCAGGCGTTCGCGCAGCACCTCGTCGTCTTCCACGATCAACAACGAGCGGGGAAGGTCGATCTCGGTCACCCTTTGACGCTCCACGCGGGTGCCGGCGGGAGTTCGATCGACACGCGGGTGCCGGCCCCCGGGGCAGAGTCGATCTCGAACCGCCCGCCCAGCCGGTCGGCCAGCGACCGGGCGAGGAACAGCCCGAGGCCGAGCCCCTGGCCCGGCGGCTTCGTGGTGAAGAACGGTTCACCCACGCGGGCGAGCACGTCGGGGGCCATGCCGGGCCCGGTGTCTTCCACGGTGATGCGCACGCCCCCGCTCGGGGCCGGCGTGACGGACAGGCCGACGCGGCCGCCGGCCGACGCGTCGAACGCGTTGCGAACCAGGTTGCCGACGGCGACGGCGAGCGCGCGACGCGGCGCCACCACGCGATCCGGGCCGCACGCATCCCGGACGTCCAGGCGGTCCGCCTCACCGGGACGCAGGGCCGACGAGACCTCGTCGAGCAGCACGGCGGCCGGAATGGTCGCAGGCGCCTCCCCCACCAGTTCGCCCGCCCCGGCCGCCATCCCGTCGAGGATCCGGCGGCATCGGTCCAGCTCGCGTCGAATCAGGCGCAGGTCCTCGCGCATCGCATCGGCTGCCGGCCCGCCGGCCCGCTCGACGACCCGCTGCAGTTCACCGGCCGCCACGGCCACGGTTGCGAGCGGGGTGCCCAGCTCGTGCGCCGCCCCGGCCGCCAGGGTCGTGAGCGCGGCGACCCGCTCGTGCCGGACGGCCTGCTCGCGCACCGCTCGCAGTTCCGACTCGCGGCGCTCCAGTTCGCCCGACAACCGCGCGACGAA
The DNA here is from genome assembly GCA_963813585.1 of uncultured Acidobacteriota bacterium. Classification (GTDB taxonomy): domain Bacteria; phylum Acidobacteriota; class Vicinamibacteria; order Vicinamibacterales; family Fen-181; genus JARKSS01. The sequence continues at coordinate 1,441,587 of CAWEZL010000001.1, read as the reverse complement.
GTACGTCGTGAGCCCGGCCGCCGCCGTGAAGGCGATCCACATCACGCGCAGGTGCGAGGCGAACCCTTCGCCCGTATGGTCGTGCACGACCGGCGCCGGCACCAGCGTGAAGAGCGCGCCGTAGGCCGAGGCCGCCAGGGCCGCCAGGCCCCAGGTCCAGCGGGGGCCGAGGATCAGCGCCGCCATGCTGATCTGCACCAGGTACAGGATGCTGAACGGGTTCGAGGCGCCCCCGACGAGGGCGAGCAGCGCCGTCAACTGCAGGACGTCGAAGGCCAGGACGTACGCGCTCGACGCCGGCCGCAGGGGGCGGCCACGCACCGCCAGTGACAGGCCGACGTTGGTGGCCGCCATCAGGCCGACCAGTGCGAGGGCCGCCGCCAGCGGCAGGTCGGCGCCGAAGGTGTACCGGGCGACCAGCAGGCTGAAGGCCTCGCCGGCCGCCGCGCCCCACCGCACGCGAATCAGCGAGGTGGTCCGTGGGTCGGATGTTGCCAGGGTGCCCCTCCCGGTCGGCCGGGTGGCCCCACGATAGCACGCCCCTCGAAGCCCCGCACCCCCGGAACCGGGGAGCCGAAACGGAAAAGGCGCAATGGAGAATGAAGAAAGCAGTAGACTGGTCAGGCCAACTGCGGAACGCCGACCGACGCTTCGCGTCAGATCCCCGGGGCCCATAGCTCAGCGGTCAGAGCCGCCGGCTCATAACCGGCCTGTCCCAGGTTCGAATCCTGGTGGGCCCACCACAGACTTGCATGGACCCTGATCTCGATCGCCTCATCCGCCTGCAGCACATCGACACCTTCACCGACACGGCACGCCGGCGCGTGGCCGACCATCCGACCGTGATCGCCGCGCTCGACAGCCGCCTGGAAGCGGCGCAGGCCGGCCTGGCCGCCGCCAGGCACGCGGCCGACGAGGGGCAAGTGTCCCGGCGGGCCAGCGAGAAGGACCTCGCGGCGGTGCAGTCGCGCCTGTCGAAGTACAAGGACCAGCTGATGGAGGTGAAGACCAACAAGGAATACCAGGCGATGCAGAAGGAGATCGACGCGGCGCAGAAGGAGGTCGGCCGCCTCGAGGATCGACTGCTCGAACAGATGCTCGCCAACGACGACCTCGTCGCCGCGGTCAAGGCCGCAGAGGACCGCCTGAAGGAGGACCAGAAGGCGATCGCCGACGAGCGGGCGCGCCTCGAACAGGAGACGGCGGCCCTCGAAGAGGAACTGCGACGGAAGACCGCGGACCGCGAGGAAATCGCGCGCCAGCTGCCGGCCGACCTGCTGGCCACCTACGAGATGATCGCCAGGGGCCGGCGGGGCCAGGCGGTCGCCGAGGCGCGCGGCGGGCTCTGCACGGCCTGCCACGTCCGGATGCGGCCGCAGGTCTTCAACGAGCTCCTCGGCAACAACGCCCTCCGCCAGTGCGACAGCTGCCAGCGCTTCCTCTACTTCGCCAGCGACGGCCTGGCCGACAGCGGGGCGGGAGCGCCGCGTTGACGGTTGCGTACATCGACGGCGGCTCGCGCGGCAACCCCGGCCCCGCGGGATACGGGGTCCGCATCGAGGACGCGTCGGGGAAGCTGGTCGAGGCGTTCCACGGCTCGCTCGGCATCGCCACCAACAACGTCGCCGAGTACCAGGGGCTGCTCGCGGCGCTGCGCTGGGCCGAGACCCGCGACGCCGGGCCGCTGCTGGTCCGCTCCGACTCGGAGCTGCTCGTGAAGCAGATGCTCGGCCTCTACCGCGTCAAGAACCCCGGGCTTCAGCCGCTTCACCGCGAAGCGTGCCGGCTGGTCCGCGCCATCGGCCAGGTGTCGTTCGAACACGTGCGCCGCGAGCGCAACGCCGAGGCCGATCGCCTCGCGAACGAGGCGATGGACGAGGCTGCGAAACACTAGCCTGCTGCCCTGATCACCGCGGCGATGCGCCCCGTGCCGGGGCCGTCCCGCCTGTAGGAGTGGAAGAGCTCCGGGTGACACGCGGTGCAGAGGCGGGCCGTGCGAATCGACGCGCCGGGTACGCCGGTCGCCTCGAGCTGACCCGCGTTGGCAGCCCACAGGTCGAGGCGAAGGCCGCCGTCCGGTCCGGGGTGGAACCAGCGGCTCGAACGGTCGTGGGCTTCCTCGAACCGCTTGAACACCTCCTGCCCGACCGCGTAACAGCAGGGCCCGATGCTGGGCCCGACCGCCACCACGAGGTCCGGCGGCTTCACGCCGAACGTCCGCTCGAGCGTCTCGACCGCCGCCATCGCCGCCCCGGCACAGGTCCCACGCCACCCGGCATGCACCGCGGCGACCACGCGCCCACCCGGCCCCGCCATGAGCAGCGGCACGCAGTCGGCCACCTGCACGGCAATGGCCAGCGAGGGATCGTCGGTCACCAGGATGTCGGCGTGCGGCCGAGACCCGGGCTCGTCCCCGCGCGGACGCTCGCCGTCGCGGCGGAGGATCACCGCCTCACGGCCGTGCACCTGCTTCAGCCGCACCAGCCGGCTCACCTCGACGCCCAGGGCGCCGGCGACGAGCGCCCAGTCCTCTGCCTCGCCCGCCCCGCGCAACCGCAGTTGGCACGTGGTGAACAGGTGATCGGCGGCGGCGGCCAGCGTCGCGGAGCGCAGCGAACGGCCCCAGCGCTCGCCCTTCCAGAGAAAGCCGTCCACGCCGGTCACGGCGTCCCTCCCGCCTGGTCGTGGCCGAACAGCAGCACCTGGGCGAAGGCCAGCGTGTCGGTGTGGGTGATCGTCACCAGCGAATCGCGCCCCCCCATGGTCTCGAACCGGCGCAGGGCGCCGCCGTGCAACCGCAGTTGCGGCGGCCCCGCGCGCCGGACCACCTCGACGTCGCGCCACAGCACGCCCCGGGCGCGGCCGGTGCCGAGGGCCTTCATCGCGGCCTCCTTGACGGCGAAGCGGGCGGCAAAGTGCTGGGCGGCGTGGCGCCGCGCCTGGCAATAGGCGATTTCCCCCTCGGTGAACACCCGCTGCAGGAACCGATCGCCGTAGGCGGCCATCGTCTCCGCGATGCGCGGGATCTCGGTGGCGTCGATGCCGAGGCCGATGATGCGCATGGCCTATGATCGCCGCTCGACCGTGGCCTCCGCAACCCGAAGCGACGCCTCGCGGGGCCGCCGGCCCCCGTGCCTGGCGCCCGCCGCGCCGGCGCGCCGGAACCTCTCCGTTCCCAACCGCTTGCGCCAACGCCCGCGCCGCCCGGTGGCGGAACGCCCCTTGCCGTGTTCCCTGGCACCCGGGCGCGCCGCGTCGGCGCCACGCCCCGCAGGCAACGGAGGCTGCCATGGTGGTCAAGATCAGCCGCAACGACAAGGGGAACCCGCCGGGCAAGCTGGCGGACGCGGAGCTGCACTTCACCGAGGGACTTCTCGACGGGTTGAAGCTGATTGGCTTCGCCGTGTGGGAGAAGCGAAACGGCAACGGGCGCAACGTCACGTTTCCCGCGCGCCAGTACTCCGTCAACGGCGAGCGCCGCAGCTTCGCCCTGCTGCGCCCCATCGTGGACGCGGGCGCGCAGGAGCGCGTGCGCGACCTGATCCTCCAGGCGTACCAGGAGCACGAAGAGCAGGCCGCTATGGCGGAGTGACGCCCGGCTCGACGCCGCGGGCGAACTCGAGGCGCAGGAACGCGTCCGGCACCGAGCCCTGGATGACGTGCCAGGGAAGCCACCGGTCGGCCGAACGGTCGCGGCAGACGTACCAGTCGGCATCGAGGCCCGCTTCGTCGACGGCCGCGCGCCACTGCCCGCCGTTGCGCTCGGCCGCCTCGATCGCCGTCGCCACCCGCCGGTCGCCGAGCGAGAGCATCGCCTGGTAGTACGAGTGCCGTTCCGACTTGATCGAAACGTGCACGTTGTCGAGCCCGGCCAGCAGCTGGCGCAGGCGCTTGATCTTCCGCTCGGTCAGCGCCGGCGCCTCCATCGGCCACCACTGGTAGGCCGTGCCCGGCTTCGGGATCAGCGGGTTCACGCTGGCCGCGATCCGCCCCGCCGCGCCCCGGCGCCGGCCGTGGCGCAGCATCCGGTCGCGGATGGCGGCGGTCAGGTCGCGGATCGCCACCAGATCCTCGTCGGTCTCGGTGGGCAGTCCGATCAGGTAGTAGAGCTTGAGGTTCTCGATGCCGCCTTCGAAGGCCAGGCTCGCCCGCTCGAGGATCTCCTCGTTGGTGATCACCTTGTTGACGACCCGGCGCAGGCGGTCCGACCCGGCCTCGGGCGCGATGGTGATCGTCCGCTCGCCGCTGTCGCGCAGGGCCGCCACGATCGGCGCGGTCAGCTCGTCGAGCCGGAGCGACGCGGGGCTGATCCCGTACCCCATCGCGCGAAGACCCGCGAGGATCCGCTCGATCTCGGGGTGATCGCAGAGGGCGATCGACACCAGCCCGATGCGCGAGGCGTGGGGCCGCGCCTCCGAGGCGATGCGAAGCAGGCGATCGGCGTCGAAAGCCCGCACCGGCAGGTAGTTGTACCCGGCCCAGCAGAAGCGGCATCCCCGGGCGCATCCCCTGACCGCCTCGACGAGCAGGCGCGAGCCGAACTCGGTGTCCGGGGTGAACACGACGGTCGCCGGAGGGTCGGCCATCTCGGACGACCGGACGACGGCCTTTCGAACAGGCAGCGCCAGGGCGCTCCCCGGTGCGGGAGCGATGGCCACGATGCGTCCGCCTTCGTCGTGGCGGACCTCCACGAGCGACGGGACGTACATCCCGGGGCGCGCGGCCAGTGCCTCGAGCAGGCTGCGTCGATCGGCGCCGGCCGCGAGAGCGCGGACGAGGTCGGGAATCAGCACCTCGCCCTCGCCCACGCAGACCACGTCGACGAAGGGCGCCAGCGGCTCGGGGTTCAGGAAGGTCACGGCGCCGCCCAGCACCACCAGCGGGTGGTGACGGTTGCGATCGGCCGCGCGCCACGGCAGCCCCGCGAGCCGCAACATGGTCAGCAGGTTCGGGTAGTCCCACTCGAAGGACACCGAGAAGGCGAGCACGTCGAACTCGGCCGCGGGTGTCTGCGACTCGACGGTGACCAGCCGGTCGGCAGCGGCCCGCCGCTCCGCGAGGTCGCTCAACTCCTGGCGCGGCGGCAGGAAGAGCCGCTCGCAGACCACCTCGTCCGCCTCGTTGAACAGGCGGTAGGCGGTCTGGAAGCCGAGGTTGGACATCCCGACGTTATAGGTGTTGGGAAATGCGAGGGCAACGCGAAGGCGTCCGGCGTGGGGCTTGCGGATGGTGCCCGTTTCGCGGGAGAGGATTGCCCGCATCCGTTCGCGCGTGGTCCAGGATGTCATCGTGCCGGGTGCCGGCGGCGGGATCGGCCGGCCCGGACGCGCAGCCGGCGATCGTCCGGCTGCGCCTCAAGAGGCGCCGGTCGCGTGTGCCGTGGATTTTTCTAGTCTACCACGCGCACCCGGACGGCCCGGACCTCTAGCCCTCGCGCTGGCGCCGCAGGAACGCCGGCACATCGAAGGGGTGCCCGTCGCCCTCGGGGGCGGCCGCCGCGTCGCCCACCTCGGCGGGCTGGCGAAACGCCGGCGTGACCACCGCGGCGCGGCGGCGCACCGGGATCGGCGCCGTTCCGCCGGGCACGTCGCTCTCGGCCGGGTCGTGGTGCTCGCGGTACCACGTACCGTAGTTGCGCAGGTCGACGGGGGTCTCGGCGCTGTCGCTCGCGTGGGCCGCGCGCCCCGCGCCGAAGCCGGTCGCGATGACGGTGATCTTCACCTTCGCCCCCAGGGAGGGGTCCACGACCGCACCGAAGATGATGTTCGCGTCGGGATCGGCCGCCGAGTGGATGACCTCGGAGGCGTCGCTCACCTCGCCCAGGCCGAGATCGGGTCCGCCGGTGATGTTGATGATGACACCCTGCGCCCCCTCGACCGACGCCTCCTCGAGCAGCGGGCTCGAAATGGCGCGCCTGGCCGCCTGCACCGCGCGATCGCTGCCCTCGGCGACGCCGGTCCCCATCACGGCGACGCCGCGGCCGGCCATCACCGCCTTCACGTCGGCAAAGTCGAGGTTGATGAGCCCGGGCACGAGGATCAGGTCCGAGATTCCCTGGATGGCCTGGCGCAGCACATCGTCGGCGGCCTCGAAGGCGTGCACGAGGGTGAGCGATCGATCGACTGCCAGCAGCCGCTCGTTCGGGATGGTGATGACGCTGTCCACGGCGTCGCGCAGCTCGGCCAGGCCGGCCTCGGCCTGCTTGCTGCGACGGCCACCCTCGAAGGCGAACGGCTTGGTCACCACCGCGATGGTCAGCGCCCCCATCTCGCCGGCCAGCGACGCGACGACGGGCGCCGCGCCGGTGCCGGTGCCCCCTCCCAGGCCGGCGGTGACGAACACCATGTCGGCGCCCTCCAGCACCTCGAGAAGACGCTCGGTGTCCTCGAGCGCGGCGTCGCGGCCGATTCGCGGGTCGGCGCCGGCCCCCAGGCCCCGGGTGAGCTTGCCTCCGAGCTGCACCTTGATCGGCGCCTCGCTCAGCTGCAGCGCCTGGACGTCCGTGTTGGCCACGATGAACTCGACACCCGGAAAGCCCGCCCGGACCATCCGGTTGACGGCGTTGCTGCCGCCGCCGCCCACTCCGATGACCTTGATGCGCGCGCCGAGGCGCCGCTGATCCTCTCCAAGCTGGATCCGCAGGCCGTCCGCCTCGAATCGCACCCCCTCCAGGTTCGCCATTCACGCCTCCAGGTGTCGCCGCTCCCCCCGACCCCTCACAAGAACTCGCGCCAGATCCGCCCGATCCGCCCTGCCACCTTCGAGAAGGCCCCGGTGCCGTTCACCGGCTCCTCCTTCATCCACCGCCGCTGCCCCAGCCCGGCGAGGCCGACCGCGGTCGCGAAGCCGGGGCTGTTCACGTGGTCCGCCAGGCCCCCGCCCACCCGCATCGGCGCCCCGCGCCTGATGGGCAGGTCGAAGATCTGCTCGGCGATCTCCGGGAGGCCCTCCAGGATCGCGCCGCCGCCGGTCAGCACGATGCCCGAGTTCAAGGACTTCTCGTAGCCGGCGCTGCCGATCTCGTCCCAGACCAGGTGGAAGATCTCCTCGGCCCTGGGCTGCAGGACCTCGGTGAGGATCCGGCGCCCCATCACCCGCGGCCGCCGCCCGCCCACGCTGGCGACCTCGATCGTCTCCCCGTCGTCCACCATGGCCGAGAGGGCGCACCCGCTGCGGCGCTTGAGCCGCTCGGCCTCGGGGATCGGCATCCGCAGCCCGACCGCGATGTCGTTGGTGAAGTGATCGCCTCCGACGCCGATGACGGCCGTGTGCCACAGACTGCCGCGCTCGAAGATCGCCAGGTCCGTCGTGCCGCCGCCGATGTCGAGCAGGCAGACGCCCAGGTCCTTCTCGTCCGGCGACAGCACGGCGTGGCTGGCGGCGAGCTGCCCGAGCACGATGTCGCTCACCTGGACGTTGGCCCGGTTGACGCACGCGATCAGGTTCTGGGTGGCGGTCACGCCGCCGGTGACGATGTGGACGTTCACCTCGAGCCGGGCGCCGGTCATGCCGGTCGGCGCCGTGATGCCGTCCTGGTCGTCCACCACGTAGTCCTGCGGGAGGACCGCCAGGATCTGCCGTCCGCCCGGCAGGGACACGGCCTTGGCGGCCTCGACGGCGCGGTTCACGTCCTCCTGCCCGATCTCGCGGTTCTTGCCGGCGACGGCGACGACGCCGCGGCTGTTGAACCCCTTCACGTGAGGGCCCGACAGCGCAAGGTAGACATTGTCGATCTCGATTCCCGCCGTCAGCTCGGCCTCGACGATCGCCTTCTTGATCGACTCGACGGCCGCCTCGAGGTTCACCACCAGGCCGCGACGGATGCCGTGGGACTCGGCGACACCCATCCCGACGATGTTGAGTTCCTCCTGCCCGGCAGCAGGCTCCGCCACGATCGCCGTGACCTTCGAGGTCCCGACGTCGAGCCCGACGATGTACCGCTCCTTGCGTGCCACTCCGCCTCCCTCCACCCGACCTCAGCGCCGGCCCGCTGGCGGCGCGCGCCGGCCAGCCGGCGCCGGGCCGAGCGACGCGACGTAGAGCCGTTCGCCGAACCGGAGGTCCACGTAGTCGATCGCGGGCACCTGCTCGCGCAGCGCGGGCGCGACCTCGATGTACGCCTGCAGGCGCGCCAGGAAATCCTCGTCGCCCAAACGCACGCGCGCCGTGTCCTGGTCCACGATCACCACGGCGTTGTGCGGGTCGGACACGTCGACCTGCGAGATCCGGCGCGCGATGCCGGGCTGCTTCCGGACGTCCTTCAGCAGGCGGCCGGCGAGGCTCGCGCGCCGCGCGTCCTCGTCGGGCGCCGCCTCGCGCCCGCCGAGGCCGTCGACGATCGGGAGGTCGAGGTCGTCGTACCGCGGGCCCCACTCGTCGATGACCACGCCGCGCTCGTCCACCAGGTAGAGGTCCTCCCCGATCCGGCCGATGGCGAGCGGCGTCCGCTCGACGATCTCGATCTCGACCGTCGAGGGGAGCGACCGCCGAAGCGCGGCGTCGGCCACCCACGGGCACTCGAGGAGGCGCTCGCGCCACTCGTCGAGCCGCAGCGCCAGGATGTTGTGCCCGCGCAGCCCGTCGACCAGCGCGAGGACCTCGCCCCGTGACATCCGGGTGTTGCCGGCCACGCGCAGGTCCTGGACACGCAGCAGGCTCGACGAGGCCACCGTCCGCGCGCCGCCCCAGACCAGCCAGGCCACGGCCGCCGCCGCGACCACCCGCCCCACGGCACGCAGGCGCGGGCGCCACGCGGCGCGTCGCCGCGCCGGCTTCACCTGCGCCGCTCGCAGGAAACGGCGATCGGCCGGGACGGTAACCGGCATCAGCGGGGTCCCTCCGTTCCGCCGGACCGCCCACCGGCGCGTCGGGCGAGCGCCTCGACGACGGGCGCGGCCGCGCTGCCGATCGAGCCGGCGCCCAGGAGAATCACCGCGTCGCCCGGGCGTGCGATCCCGGCGACCGACTGCGGCAAATCGGCGACGTCCCGAACGACGTGCAGCGGCGCCGAGACGCTGCGGCGCACGTGCTCGGCCAGCAGGTCGACGGTGATCCCCGGCAGGGGATCCTCGCCGGCGGCGTAGATGTCGGTCAGCACGATCTCGTCGGCCGCCGAGAGGGCCGGGCCGAACCGATCGAGCAGGCGGCGCGTGCGCGAGTAGCGGTGCGGCTGGAACACCACGACGAGCCGCCGGCCCAGGGCCGACCGGGCCGCCTCGAGCACCGCGGCGATCTCCGTCGGGTGGTGGCCGTAGTCCTCGATCACCACCACGCCGTCGGCCTCGCCGTGGCTCTGGAAGCGGCGCTCGGCGCCGCGGAATCCGTCCAGGGCAGCCGCGATGTGCGCGAACGACACGTTCAGCTCCATGCCGACGGCGACAGCGGCGAGGGCGTTCTGCAGGTTGTGGCGCCCGGGAACGCGGAGGACGATCTCGCCCAGCCGCTGCGGCTCGCCCCGCCCCTGCGGCGCCGCGCCCGGCGCGCGGCGCACCACCTGGCAGCGCCACTCGAAGCCCGACCCGGCCACCTCGGTCCCCCGGTAGTCCGCCCCCGCCTCGTCGAGACCGTAGGTGACGACGCGGCGCGACACCGACGGCAGCAGTCGCCGGAGGTGCGCATCGTCCGCGCAGGCGACGACCGCGCCGTAGAACGGGACCTTGTTCGCGAACGCCACGAACGCCTGCTGGAGGTCCTCGAAGCCGTGGTAGCTCTCGAGGTGCTCCTGGTCGATGTTCGTGATGACGGCGATCGCCGGGGAGAGCTTGAGGAACGAGCGGTCGCTCTCGTCGGCCTCGACCACCATGACGTCGCCCCGCCCGAGCCGGGCACTGCTGCCGAAGGCGCTGAGGCGGCCGCCGATCACGGCGGTCGGGTCGAGGCCCGCCCGCTCGAGCACCAGCGCGATCATCGACGTCGTCGTCGTCTTGCCGTGGGCGCCCGCGACGGCGATGCCGTAGCGCAGGCGCATCAGCTCGGCGAGCATCTCCGCGCGCGGGATGACCGGCACGTGGCGGCGGGTGGCCTCCACGATTTCGGGGTTGGTCGGACGGATCGCCGAGGAGTAGACCACCACGTCGGCCTCGCCAACGCTCCTGGCGTCGTGGCCCTCGGTGACGCGAACGCCCAGCGAGGCCAGGTGGTCGGTCACCGCCGAGAGCTTCGCGTCCGAGCCGCTCACCGAGTAGCCCAGGTTGGCGAGCAGCTCCGCGATGCCGCTCATCCCGCTCCCGCCGATGCCGACGAAGTGGATCTTCCGGGTGCGTCCGAGCACGACTCCCCCGCCGGGCGGCGCGCCGCCCGGCCGAAAACCTACGAGGTGGCCGACGCCTGCTGCGAGACGTTCAGCAGGATGCCCATCGCGCCGAGGCTCACCAGCATCGAGGAGCCCCCGGCGCTCACGAACGGCAGCGCGATCCCCTTGGCCGGAACGAGGCTGAGCACCACGCTCATATTCGTCAGGGCCTGCAGCGCGATCATCGTGGTGATCCCGATCGCGACCAGCGACCCGAACGCGTCGGGCGCCTGCATCGCCACGCGGAACCCGCGCCAGGCGAGGAGGGCGAAGCAGGCGAGCACGAGCGAGGCGCCCACGAGCCCCTTCTCCTCGGCGATGACGGCGTAGATGAAGTCGTTGTGGGCCTCGGGCAGGTAGAACATCTTCTGCACACCCTGCATGAAGCCCTTGCCGAGGATGCCCCCCGACCCGACCGCGATCAGCGACTGTACGACCTGGAAGCCCCCCCGCTGCCGGTCGCCGAACGGGTCGAGGAACGCGAGGATGCGCTGCCGCCGGTACCCCTCCATCATCGCGACCTTGTACGCCAGGACGGGCAGGGTGAGCAGCAACGCCGCGAGCCAGCGCGCGGGGATCCCGGCCGTAAAGACGATGGCCCCGGCCACGGCGGCGAGGGCGAGCGCGCTCCCCATGTCGGGCTCGTTCACGATCAGGGCGGCGAAGACGAGCACCAGCGCCCCCACCTTGGCGAAGGCCGGCATCGGTGACTCGCGCGCATCGAGCTTCGCCGCCACGACCGCGGCGGCGAAGAGGATGACGACGAGCTTCGCGAACTCGGACGGCTGCACGCCGACGCCGGCGACCCCCAGCCAGCGGTGGGCGTTGTTGATGGGGCGCGCGAAGAAGACGGCCACCAGGCCCGCCACCGTGATGGCGACGAGGCCTTGCAGCAGCCGCGGGTGCCGCCACACGCGGTAGGGCAGCCGCATCGTGATCAGCATCACGCACACGCCGGACAACACCCACATGCCCTGGCGGACGAGGTAGTACTCCGCGTCGTCCAGCTGCAGCTGCGCGCGGGCGGCGGAGGCGCTGTAGACGAACGCCATGCTGACGACGAGCAACATCAGGGTGCCGCCGAACAGCCACGCGTCGGTCCTCAGCTTTCGCGCCATGCCTTCCTCACAATCGCCTCGTCAGGTCCGCTTCGCCCGCCGGCACTCCCGGCGTGAGCGGCGGGCAGTCATCAGTCGGTCGGGGTCGGGCCACCGGCCCCACAGGCGGGGCCGCCTGCGTTCCCAGCGGCCGGCGCCCGAACGCCACGGGTCCGACTGACGACTGCTCGCCGCTCACTTCCCCGAATCGAGCTCATCGGCCAGGCGCGCCACCTCGCGCTTGAACACCCGCCCGCGCTCGGCGTAGTCGCGGAACATGTCGAAGCTCGAGCACGCCGGCGCCAGCACCACCGTGCCTCCCGGCGGCGAGGCGGCCAGCGCGGCCCGCACCGCCTCGGCCATCGACACCGCCTCGACGACCGCCACCGCCTGCCCGAGCGCCTGGTGCACGACCGGCCGCGCCTCCCCAATGGCCACCACCGCTTTGGCGCGGCCGGCGAGCGCCGGGATGAGGTCGCGCAGGTCGCCTCCCTTGAAGCGCCCGCCGATGATCGGCACGAGCGGCCCGTCGAAGCTCTCGATCGCCCGCCGCGCCGACTCGACGTTGGTCGCCTTCGAGTCGTTGACGAAGCGGATCCCGGCGACCGTCATGACCGGCTCGAGCGCGTGCTCCAGCCCCGTGAACGTCGAGGCCGCGGCCCGCACGGCCGGCGCGGTCGCGCCGGCCAGCCGGGCGATCGCCGACGCCGCCGCGACGTCGCTGAGGAGGTGCCGCCCGATCAGCTTCACCTCGGAGGCCGGCAGCAGCGGCGTCCCGCTCCCGCCACCCTCGCGCTCGACGATCCAGCCGTCGTGCAGGAACACCCCCTTGTCGAGAGGCCGTTCCACCGAGAAGAGCCGGCGGGGGGCGCGCGCCCGCCGCGCCGCCAGCTTCATCGCCGGCGCGTCGTCGGCGTTCACCACCACGTGATCGCCGGGCCCCTGATTGGCGAAGACGCGCGCCTTGGCCGCGTAGTACTCGCGGAGGTTCGCGTGCCGATCCAGGTGGTCGGGCGAGAGATTCAACAGCGCCGCGATCCAGGGGTGGAACGTCGAGGTCGTCTCGAGCTGGAAGCTGCTCACCTCGACGACGTGGATCGTCTCGCGGGTCGAGGCCTGGACCTCGGCGCTCAGCGGGGCGCCGATGTTCCCCGACACCCGCGCCGGCAGCCCGGCCGCCCGGAGCATCTCGCCGACGAGCGTCGTGGTCGTGGACTTCCCCTTGGTGCCCGTGATCGCGACGATGCGGCCGTGCAGCAGACGCGAGGCGAGCTCCACCTCGCCGAGGATCGGGACCCGGGCCCGACGCGCGCGGTCGAGCGCGGGCTGCCGCATGGAGACGCCGGGGCTCAGCACGATCAGGTCGGCGGCGGCGAACACGCGCGCGTCGTGCGGCCCGAGGGCGCACTCGACGCCAAGGGCGGCGAGCCGCGCCTCGTCGGGCAGTTCGAACTTGAGGTCGGCCAGCGTGACGCGGGCGCCGCGCGACGCGAGCAGCTCCGCGGCGGCGATCCCGCTGCGGGCCGCCCCGACCACGACGACGCGCGTGCCGGCGATGTCGAACTCGGCCATCGGTCTTACCTGAGCTTCAGCGACGTGAGGCTGAACAGCGCGCACACGATCGCCAGGATGACGAAGCGCGTCATCACCTTGGTTTCCTGCCAGCCGACCAGCTCGAAGTGGTGGTGCAGCGGCGCCATGCGAAACAGCCGGCGACCCGTCAGCTTGAACATCCCCACCTGCGCGATGACCGAGAGCGCCTCCATCACGAACACGCCGCCGACGATCACGAGCAGCAGTTCCTGCTTCAGCAGGATCGCCACGGTGCCGAGGGCCGAGCCGAGCGCCAGCGACCCGACGTCCCCCATGAACACCTCGGCCGGGTGGGCGTTGTACCAGAGGAACGCCAGGCTCGCGCCGACCAGCGACCCGCAGAAGATCGTCAGCTCGGCGGCCTGCGGGAGGCGCAGCAGCAACAGGTACTCGGCGAACACGCGATGCCCCGTCACGTAGGCCAGCGCGGTGAAGGTGGCGGCCGCGATCGTGAAGGTGCTGATCGCGAGGCCGTCGAGGCCGTCGGTCAGGTTCACCGCGTTGGACGCCCCCACCAGCACGATCACCGCGAAGACCGCGTACCACCAGCCCAGGTCCGGGATCAGCCCCTTGAAGAACGGGAAGATCAGCCGGGTGCTGTACAGGTTCCGCCGGTCGAGCTCGAGCAGCACCACGCCGACGGCCGCCGCGATCAGGATCTGCCACGCCAGCTTGTAGCGCGGCCGCAGGCCGTGGTGCGAGTGGCGGACGATCTTCAGGTAGTCATCCGCGAACCCCACCGCGCCGAACGCCGCCGTCGTCACCACCGCCACCCACACGTGCGCATTCGACAGGTCGGCCCAGAGGAGCGTGGGCACCAGCGCCGCGGCCAGGATCAGCAGGCCGCCCATCGTCGGCGTGCCGGCCTTCGCGCGGTGGCTCGCCGGCCCCTCGTGCCGGATCACCTGGCCGATCTGGAACTCGCGCAGCGTGCGGATCAGCCAGGGCCCGAGCACGAGGCCGATTGCGAGGGCGGTCAGGCTGGCCGCGGCGGTCCTGAACGTGATGTAGCGGATCACGTTCAGGACGGGCCAGGCGACGTGCCACGGGTAGAGCAGGTGGAGCAGCATCAGCTGAACTCCGCCCTGAGTCGCTCCACCACCCGCTCGGTCGCGATCCCGCGAGAGCCCTTCACGAGCACGAGGTCGCCGGGCGCGACGGTCCTGGCGGCGATCTCGGCCGCCTCGGCGATCGAGGCCGCGTGCGCCACGCGGTCGGCCCTCAACCCGGCCTCGACGGCCGCGCGGCCGAGCGCGACCGACGGTTCGCCTCCCACCGTCAGCAGCCACGACAGCCCGCTGGCCGCCGCCGCGCGCCCGCACCGCTCGTGCAGGGCGACGCTCTGCCCGCCCAGCTCCAGCATCTCCCCGAGCACCGCCCCCTTGCGCGCCGCCGACCGATCGGCGGCCAGCACCGCGAGCGCGCCCTCGAGCGCGCGCGGATTGGAGTTGTACGAGTCGTCGAGCACGACGACGCCGCGCGAGAGGCGCACCAGCTCCCCGCGGTGCGCGGCCGGCGCCAGGCGAGACGCGGCCCCGGCCATCTCCGCCAGCGGCACGCCGAACTCGAGTCCAACGGCGGCGGCCGCGAGCGAGTTCAGCAGGTTGTTCCGGCCGGGGAGCGGCAGCCTCCAGGCCGTCTCGCCCGCCGGCGCGAACACGCGGGCGATCGTGCCGTCCAGGCCGCGGTCTTCGATCAGCTCGGCGCGGACGGTCGCCGCGGCCGAGAACCCGAACGTGACCGTCTTCCCCGGGAACCGGCCGATCCGGGCCGCGACCCTGAGGTCGTCGGCGTTCGCCACGAGCACGGTGCCCGGCGCCGCGCCGTGCAGCACCTCGGCCTTGGCGTCGGCAATCGCATCGACCGAGGGAAAGAACTCGGTGTGGACCTCGGCCACGTTGGTCCAGACCCTCACGTCCGGCTCGGCGATCGACACCAGGCGACTGATTTCACCCGCGTGGTTCATGCCGAGCTCGACGACGGCGGCGTCGAAACCGCGGCGCAGCTCGAGGAGCGAGAGCGGGAGGCCGATGTGGTTGTTCAGGTTGCCGCTCGACCGCATCACCCGGACCGTCTGCGACAGGAACGACGCGATCATCTCCTTGGTCGTCGTCTTCCCCGCGCTCCCGGTCACGCCGACCACGCGAGCGCCCGAACGGCGGCGGATCGATCGAGCCAGCGCCTGCAGCCCGAGGGTCGTGTCGGGCACGGCGACCAGCAGGCGGTCGCCGAGCCGCGCAGGCGTGATCTCGGGCGAAGCCTGCATCACCACCGCGCCGCAGGCCCCCGCGTCCAGCGCGGCACCGACGAAGGCGTGCCCGTCGAACCGCTCGCCGCGGATGGCGACGAAGAGGTCGCCGGGCTCGATGCGGCGCGAGTCGATCGAGAATCCCCCGATGGCGGCCGCGAGGTCACCGTGGAGGTGCCGCCCCCTCGTGGCGGACACGACGTCCGCGCCGGTGACCGTCACCGCGCGGCGGTCCGCGCCCGACGCGCCGGTCATGCCGGCCTCCCCCGCCGGCGCGCGAGCGCCTCGCGCGCGACGGCGACGTCGTCGAACGGCAGCTCCTTGTCGCCGATCACCTGGTACGTCTCGTGCCCCTTGCCGGCCAGCAGGACGACGTCGTCGGGCCGTGCCATCTCGATGGCCCGGTCGATCGCCAGGCGGCGGTCCACGATGGCCAGGTGGGGGGTTGCGCGGGGCGGCGCGTACTTCTGCGGCGCGCGCGGGTCGGCGGGGCGCGACCGGTCGGGCGGCACCACGATCCCGCGCTTGATCTCGTCGATGATCTGCTGCGGGTCCTCGCTCCTGGGGTTGTCCGACGTCACGATCACGAAGTCGCTGAGGCGCGCCGCCACCGCGCCCATCAGCGGCCGCTTCGTCCGGTCGCGATCCCCGCCGCACCCGAACACGGTGATCAGCCGCTGCGACGCGAGGGGCCTCGCGGTCTCCAGCAGGTTCTTCAGCGCGTCGTCGGTGTGCGCGTAGTCCACCACGACCGTGATGTCGTCCTCAGCGGTGGAGACGACCTGGAACCGGCCGGGCACGCCCTCGAGCGCCTCGATGGCCTCCTCGATGCGGGGGCCGGGGATCCCGAGCGACACCGCCCCGGCGACGGCCGCGAGGAGGTTGTACACGTTCGGCCGGCCCACCAGGCGCGACCGGATCTGCAGCGGCCCGGCTGGCGTGAGCGCCTGGAAGGTCAGGCCGCGCAGCGACTGCACCAGGCCCGAAGGGGTGACGTCGGCCGGCCGGTCCACCGCGTAGGTGACCGGCCTCGAGGCGATGGCCACCAGGGCGGGCCCTCGCGGGTCGTCCAGGTTGATCGCCGACGGGGTGCCGGGCGGCAGCATTTCGAACAGGCGCCGCTTCGCCGCGAAGTACGACTCCATGTCGCGGTGGAAGTCGAGGTGATCGCGGGTGAGGTTCGTGAAGATCCCGGCAGCGAAGGCGACCTCGTCCACGCGGCGCAGGGCGAGCGCGTGCGACGAGACCTCCATCACGCAGGCCCCGCAGCCGCCGGCCACCATCTCGCGCAGCATCTGCTGGATGTCGATCGCCTCGGGTGTCGTGCGGGTCGCTGCGCGCTCGCCGGCCCCCGTGCGGTAGACGACGGTGCCGAGCATCCCGCACCGGACGCCGGCCGCCTCGAACAGCGCGCTGAGCACGT
This sequence comes from uncultured Acidobacteriota bacterium, assembly GCA_963813585.1. GTDB lineage: Bacteria > Acidobacteriota > Vicinamibacteria > Vicinamibacterales > Fen-181 > JARKSS01. Next base: position 1,424,935 of record CAWEZL010000001.1, on the reverse strand, counting down.
AGGCGGTCGTGGTCTTGCCGTTGGTGCCCGTGATGCCGACCACCTGCATCTCGCGGCTCGGCCAGCCGTAGAAGGCCGCGGCCAGGCGCGCCATTGCGGCGCGGCCGTCCGACACGGCGGCCCACGGCGCGGCCACGTCGGGCGGCGGCGGGGTCTCGGCCACGACGGCCAGCGCCCCCTTTGCCAGCGCCTGGGCCACGAAGGCGGCGCCGTCGGCCTTCTGGCCCCGGACGGCGATGAAGACGGTGCCCGGGGACACGCGCCGCGAGTCGAAGGCGAGGGCGCGCACCGGCCGTCCCATCGCGGCCGCGTCGCCCGTGATGGCGGTCGAGAGGTCGCCGAGCGCGGCCAGCAGGTCCGCCAGGGTCATGGCCGTGGCCCCGGCAGCGGCTGGACCGTCGAGCGGCTCAGGGACAGGCGGCACCGGGCGCCCGGCTCGACGGGCGTCCCGGGGAGCGGGGACTGGTCGACGACCAGGCCGTCGCCGCTGATGCGGGCGCCGATGCCGAGGCGCGCCAGCACCCGCATGGCCTCGCGCCCGCTCAGCCCCCGCAGCTCGGGCAGCCTCAGCTGCCCCTCCGCCAGCGGGCCGGCCACCGGCGCGATCAGCAGCGGCGCCACCGGGCCCGTCACCTCGAGAGGCTGCGGGCGGCCGCTGACCAGGAGGGGCGGGAGCGGGTTGACGCTCGGCGGCAGCCCCAGGTAGCGCAGTGCGGCCTCGGCGATGCGCCGGAAGATCGGCGCCGCGACGACGCCGCCAGCGTACCCTCCCACGCGCCGATCCGGCGTGTCGATCACGACGAGGATCGTGAGCGCGGGCGCCCGCGACGGCAGGAACCCGACGAACGAGGCGTTGTAGTCCGTCCTGGAGTAGTAGCGGTTGACCAGCTTCGCGGCCGTGCCGGTCTTGCCGGCGACGCTGTAGCCCTCGATGCGCGACGCCTTGGCGGTCCCGCGATCGACGACCGCCTCCATGATCCCGGTGAGCGACGCCGCCGTCTGCGTGGAGATGACGCGGCGCAGCACGCGCCGGCGCACGGGCGAGCGGCGGTTGCCCTCGATCACCGCGCGCACCACCCGCGGCTGCACCAGCTCGCCGCCGTTGGCGATCGTGCTCGCCGTCACCGCCATCTGGAGCGGCGTCACGCCGATCTCGTACCCCATCGACACCGACATCAGCGTGCTCTCGCTCCACCGCTCCGGTGCCCAGACCATGCCGGCGTTCTCGCCGGGGAAGTCGGGCGAGAGGCGTGTGCCGAAGCCGAACGCGCGGACGAAGCGGCCGAGCCGCTCGGCGCCGAGCTTGAACCCGATCTTGATGGCGCCGACGTTGCTCGACTTCACCATCACATCGGTCACCGAGAGGGCACCGTAGCGGTGCCCCTCGTACTCGGTCACGCGGCGCGAGCCAAGCGTGATCGCCCCGGCGCCGGTGTCGATGATGTCGTCGGCCGACAGCGCGCCCGTCTCGAGGGCCGCCGAGGCGGTGACCATCTTGAAGGTCGACCCCGGCTCGTAGATGTCCTGCACGGCGCGGTTGCGCCACTGGTCCGGCCCGGCCTCCGTGTAGACGTTCGGGTTGAAGGTCGGCTCGTTGGCGATCGCGAGGATCTCGCCGGTGTGGGGCTCCATGATCACGACGGCGCCGCCGCGGGCCCGGTGCTCGGCGACCCCGGCGCGCAGCTCGCGTTCGGCGACGTACTGCAGGTAGCGATCGATCGTGAGCTCGAGGGAGGCGCCGGGAACCGGCGGCTCGCCGACGGCGCTGCTGAAGGCGCGGCCCTTGTTGTCCTTCTGAACCAGCATCGTGCCCGCGCGGCCGCGGATGCGCGGGTCGTAAGTCGCCTCGAGGCCGCCCAGCCCGACGTCCTCCTTGCCGACGTAGCCGAGGACGTGCGCCGCGAGCGAGCGGTTCGGGTAGTAGCGGCGGGGCTCCCTGTGGAACACGACCCAGGGCAGCTTGAGGGCGCGGACGCGCCTGGCCGCCTCGGCGGAGGCCCGGCGCCGGACGAACACGTACCCGCGACCCGAGCGGAAGCGCTGCACGAGCGTCCGCACCTCGTCGCGCGTGCAGTCGCCCAGGGCCGCGCACAGCGTGGCCACCGCCCGCTGCGGGTCGCCCGCCTGCCGGGGGTCGGCGCCGATGGTGTCGAGATCGACGCTGTACGCCAGGAGGGCGCCGTGGCGGTCGAGCAGCTCGCCGCGCGGCGCCCGCAGTTCCACCTTCCGGGACTGCTGCTCCTCGGCCTCGACGACCATCTCGTCGTGCGCGACAACCTGGAAGTAGACGAGCCGCGCCTCGACGGCGACGGCCCAGAGGAGGAAGGCCGCGATCACGATCCGCGTCCGGCGCCCGATTGTGCCCCGCCACTGGTTGGGATCGACACGCTGGGCCATGACGGGCTCCTACCGCGAGGCGACGACCGACGAGGGCGGCTGGTCGGGCGGGACCACCCGCTCGATCACCCGCGTGTCGGCGAGGCCCGGAACGACCAGGTGGAGGTCCCGCGTCGCGAGCCGCTCGATGCGGGCCGGCTCCCGCAGCGACGCGATCTCGAGGCGGAGCTGGCGCGCCCGGGCGTCCTCCGCGTCGCGCAACTGCTGCATCCGCTCGAGGCGGAAGCCGTGCTCGACAATCCCGTACCGCTGCCAGGCGTCGAACGACGCCGCGGCGATGAGCACCGCGAACACCAGCAGCCAGAGCCGGAAGTCGCGCTGGCGGGCCTTGTCCAACTCCAGGACGATCGCCCGGTTCTGAGGTGCCGGGCTGATGCCTGACCCCATCACGTCCGCGATCCGTCCGTCCATCGGTGCAGCCCCTCCCCGAAACACAATCGCCTAGACCACCCGCTCCACCGCGCGCAGCTTCGCGCTCCGCGCACGCGGGTTCGCCCCCACCTCGGCCTCGCCCGGCTTCCGCGCCTTCCTCCAGAGCAGCCGCAGCCCCGCGCCCTCGTCGCCGGCCACCCGCCGCATCGTGTGCTTCACGACGCGATCCTCGAGCGAATGGAACGAGATGATCGCGAGGCGACCACCGCCTTCGAGGCGCGTGCAGGCCACTTCGACGAACCGCTCGAGCCCCTCCAGCTCGTCGTTCACGCGGATGCGCAGAGCCTGGAAGGTGCGTGTCGCCGTGTCGATCCGGCTGTACCCCTTCCGCGGGACCGCGCGCCTGACGATGTCCGCCAGCCGTCCCGTCGTCGCGATCGGCGCCTGGGCGCGGGCCGCCACGATCGAGCGCGCGATCCGCCTCGAGTAGCGTTCCTCGCCGTACGCGAAGATGAGGTCCGCCAGCTCGCGCTCGTCGAGCGCGGCGAGGAGATCGGCTGCGGTCGGGCCGTCCGTCCGGTCCATGCGCATGTCGAGCGGCTCGTCGCGCTGGAAACTGAAGCCCCGCCCCTCCGACTCGAGCTGAAAGGACGACAGCCCGAGATCCACGAGGATCCCGTCGACCCGTCCGCCGCCCGTGCGGTCGAGCAGCGCGTCCAGCTGCCGGTAGTCGCCGTGCAGCAGCTCGGCGCGCCCGCCCCATTCGGCCAGCCTCGCGCGCGCGACCGCGAGCGCCTCGCTGTCACGGTCGATGCCGATCAGCCTGGTGGCGCCGGCCTGCAGGATCGCGGCCGCGTGGCCGCCGAGGCCGACCGTCCCATCGACGAAGGTGCCGCCCCGCCCGGGCGCGAGCGCCTCGAGGACCTCGGCGAGCATGACGGGGACATGCGTCGGCATCGCTCCGCCCCGGGCTCACCCACGCTTCTGCGCGAGCGCGAACTCGTCGGCCTCGGTGACGGGGTTCGCCGCCACGTCGGCCTCGAGCCGGTCGTGGTTCCAGACGGCCAGGTGGTCCACCTCGCCCAGCACGTCGACTTCGCCGAGCGTGCCGGCCTTCTCGCGGAGGTGCGGGTGGATGAGCACGCGTCCCTGGTTGTCGATTTCGGCGGTCTGGCCGAAGTAGTTGACCGCCTTGAAGAAGCGCTTGGTGGCAGGGTCCCACGGCCCGCCCCCGAGCTGCTTCTCCAGCTTCTCCCAGGCGGACATCGGGTAGATCCGGACGTGGTCACCCGTTACACTGGTGACGAAGAGCTCCCGGCCCCACTCGTGCTCGATGAGCGAGCGAAAGGCCTGCGGTATCTTGAGCCGCCCCTTCTCGTCGATTTTGGCTGGGCAGTTCCCCCGCAGCATGGCAACTTACTCCACTTCGCTCCACTTCTGACCACTCCGGATGGTAGGGCAGAGCCTGCGGGATGTCAATTGGGAAACGGCGGAAACTTTTGAGCTGGAAGGACTTCGCCTAACTTTCGCCGCTCCCTCTTCGCCGAGTCTGATACGATGGCGGCCGGAATGCTGCGGACCGCCTTGATCGGCTTCCCCTCCTCGGGGAAGACCACCCTCTTCCAGTTGATGACGAGCCAGGGCGAGGCTCCCCGGCCGGGGCACGCCAAGCTCGAGGCGAGCATGGGCGTCGCGAAGGTGCCCGACGAGCGGCTCGACCGCCTGTCCGAGCTGTACAGCCCGCGCAAGCACACGCCCGCCACCGTCGAGTTCGCGGACCTGGCGGCGGCGGGTCGCACGGCCGCCCAGGCCCTGCTCGACGTCGCCCCGTTTCGCAACGCCGACGCGCTCGTTCACGTCGTGCGCGCCTTCCGCGACCCCAGCGTCGCCCATCACGCCGAGGCCATCCGTCCGGATGCCGACGCGCAGGCGATGGAGGACGAGCTGATCCTGGCGGATCTCGGCGTGGTCGAGAAACGCCTTGAACGGATCGAGCGCGACCTGAAGAAGGGGCGCACGCCGGAGCTCGAGCGCGAGCGCGGCCTGCTCGAGCGCTGCCGCGCCGCGCTCGAGGACGGCACGCCGCTGCGCGGCCTCGAGCTGTCGGGCGAGGAACGGAAGCTGCTGCGCGGCTTCCAGTTCCTCTCGGCCAAGCCCCTGCTGATCGTGCTCAACCTCGACGAGGCGGATGTGCCGGCGCTGGTCGATCCCGCCGCGGCCTCGGCGCGCTTCGAGCTCTCGCCGTTCCTCGCGCGGGCCGCCACCGGGCTGGTCGCGGTGTGCGGCAGGGTCGAGCTCGAGATCGCGCAGCTCGACGAGGCCGACCGGGAGGCGTTCCTGGCCGACCTCGGCCTCGCGGAACCGGGCGTGAGCCGCGTCATCCGGACCACCTACGACCTGCTCGGCTACATCTCGTTCCTGACGGCCGGCGAGGACGAGTGCCGCGCCTGGTCGATCCCGCGCGAAACGCACGCGCAGGCGGCCGCGGGCGAGATTCACACGGACATCGCGCGCGGCTTCATCCGCGCCGAGGTCGTGCGGTACGAGCACCTGGTCGCGCGCGGGTCGCTGGCCGCGTGCCGCGAGCACGGCGAGGTGCGCCTCGAGGGCAAGGAGTACGTGGTCGCGGACGGCGACGTGATCAATTTCCGGTTCGCGACATAGTCCCGGGCCAGCCGAGACGGGGAACGCGGCGATGGGCGTGCGGACGGTGCTCGTGTGCGCGGTGCAGGTGCCGCTGGTCGAGGGCGGCGCCGAGGATCTCGTGCGCCAGCTCGTGACGCAGCTCCGCGCACGGGGCTACCGCAGCGACCTGGTCGCCGTCCCCTTCAAGTGGCACCCGAAGGAGGAGATCTTCTCGCACGCGGCGGCGTGGCGGCTGCTCGATCTCACCGAGGTCAACGGCGAGCGCGTGGACTCGGTGATCGCGACGAAGTTCCCCTCGTACTGCGTGCGCCACCCGAACAAGTCGATCTGGCTGCTGCACCAGCACCGCGCCGCGTACGATTTCTGCGGCCACCCGTTCTGCGCGGACTTCGGCTGGGACGAGATGGACGTGGCGGCGCGCGAGCGCCTAATCGCCCTCGACACGCGCGATAATCGCCGAGGCCCGGCGCGCCTTCACCATCAGCTCGGTGGTCACCGGGCGCCTCGAGCGGTACAACGGGCTGTCCGCGCCGCCGCTGTACCACCCGCCGCGCCTGGGCCCGCGGCTGCGGCCGGGCCCCAGCGGCGACTACCTGCTCTCGGTCGGGCGCCTGGAGACGCTCAAGCGGGTGGACCTGGCGATCCGCGGGCTGGCGCTCGGCCCGCCCGGACTGCGGCTGGTGGTGGCCGGCGAGGGGCCGCAGCGCGCCGCCCTCGAAGGCCTCGCCGCGGAGCTGGCGTATCCGGGACCGCGTGCGGTTCGCCGGCCGGGTGGACGACGAGACGCTGATCGAGCTGTACGCCGGCGCCCTCGCGGTGGTCTTCGCGCCGTTCGACGAAGACTACGGGTACGTCACGCTCGAGGCCATGCTGAGCGCCAAGCCGGTGGTGACGGCGCTCGACGCCGGGGGGCCCGCTCGAGTTCGTGGAGGACGGCGTGAACGGCGCGGTGTGCGAAGCGTCTCCGGGCGCGCTCGCCAACGCCTTCGCCGCGCTCCACGGCAGCCCGTCGCGCGCCGCCTCGCTCGGCGACGCCGGCCGGCAGCGGGCCCTCGCCGTGACGTGGGACGGCGTGATCGAGAAGCTCGTGGGCGAGTAGCGCCCCAACCGACTGGAGCCGCGCGTGGCGTCGCCGAACGACACCTCTGTCATCATCCCGGCGTACAACGAAGCGCCCGTCATCGGCCAGGTGATCGAGGGGCTGGCCTCCACCGCGGCCTGGCGCGAGATCATCGTCGTGGACGACGGGTCGGCCGACGACACGGCGGAGGCGGCGCGCGCCGCCGGGGCCCGGGTCGTGCGCCACCCCTACAACAAGGGGAACGGCGCGTCGGTCAAGACCGGCATCCGCGAAGCGCGCGGCGAGTTCGTCCTGATCATCGACGCCGACGGGCAGCACCCCCCGTCCGAGGCCGTCCGCCTGGTGTCGCGGCTGGGCGAGTACGACCTGGTGATAGGCGCGCGCGCGGGGAGCACGCAGGCGAACCCGGCGCGGCGGTTGGGGAACGCCGCGCTCAACCGGGTGGCGGCCTACATGACCGGCCGCTCGATCCCGGACCTCACCTCCGGGTTCCGGGCCGCGAGGCGCGAGCACCTGATGGAGTTCCTGCACCTGCTGCCGAACCGGTTCTCCACGCCGACGACGACCACGCTGGCCTTCGTGAAGGCCGGTCACAACGTGGCGTTCGAGCCGATCGAGGCGAAACGGCGCGTCGGCCAGTCGAAGATCCGGCTGCTTCGCGACGGGAGCAAGTTCTTCCTGATCATCCTCAAGGTGATCACGCTGTTCAGCCCGCTCCGGATTTTCCTGCCGATCAGCCTCTTGTCCTTCGTCGTCGGGGCCGGGTACGCGGCGTGGACGGTGGCCACCCAGCGGCACGTCACCAACTCCTCGGTGCTGCTGATCATGCTGGCGGTGATCGTGTTCCTCGTCGGGCTCGTGTCCGAGCAGATCGCGGCCCTCAGGTTCGAGGGGCGGAAATAGGGAAGACGCGGAAGGAGTCCTCACGATGCGCGCGTTGATCACGGGCGGGGCCGGGTTCGTCGGCTCCCACCTCTCGGAACTGCTTCTCGAGCAGGGGCACGAGGTCTTCATCCTCGACAACCTCTCGACCGGGTCGTTCGAGAACATCGCCCACCTGAAGAACCACCCGGCCTTTCACTACACCATCGACTCGGTGGACAACGAGCCGCTGCTCGCCGAGCTGGTGGACCAGGGCGACGTCGTCTTCCACCTGGCGGCCGCGGTTGGGGTGAAGTTGATCGTCGAGCAGCCCGTGCACACGATCGAGACCAACGTGCGCGGCACCGAGGTCGTTCTCAAGCACGCGAACAAGAAGAAGAAGCTCGTCCTCGTCGCCTCCACGTCCGAGGTCTACGGCAAGAACACCGCGGTACCGTTCAACGAGGACGCCGACCTGGTGCTCGGCCCGACGCCGAAGCACCGCTGGGCGTACGCGTGCAGCAAGGCGATCGACGAGTTCCTCGCGCTCGCCTACTGGAAGGAGAAGAAGCTGCCGGTGGTCATCGCCCGGCTGTTCAACACCGTCGGCCCGCGCCAGACCGGGCAGTACGGCATGGTGATCCCGACCTTCGTCCAGCAGGCGCTCGCCGGGCGGCCGATCACCGTCTACGGCGACGGCACCCAGACCCGCAGCTTCACCTACGTGGGCGACGTCGTCGGCGCGCTGGCCCGGCTCGCCGTCGAGCCGCGTGCGATCGGCCGGGTGTTCAACATCGGCAACGCCCACGAGATCACGATCCGCGACCTGGCCGAGCGGGTGAAGGCCCTGGCCGGGAGCCCGTCGCCGATCGTGACGATCCCGTACGAGCAGGCCTACGAGGAGGGCTTCGAGGACATGCCTCGGCGCGTCCCGGACACCACGCGGCTACGGGAGCTGATCGGGTACGAGCCGAAGGTGCAGCTGGACGAAATCCTGGCGCGAGTCATCGAGTACTTCCAGAAGAGGTGAACGCCCCTCAGCTTGGCTCGCTTCGCCTCGGGGACTATACTGGCAGCGTCACCTCACGAGGCACAGTCATGAAGCAGTTCTCCCGCGCGCTCGCCGCCGCCGCGGTGGCCATCGGCCTCGCGGCACCCGCGTCCGCCGGCCAGGTCCAGATCCAGATCCGGGACGGCCGCGTGACGCTCAACGCGAAGGACGCCTCGCCCCGCGAGATCCTCGCGGAGTGGGCACGGGTCGGCCAGACGCGGATCGTCAATGCGGAACGGGTGCCGGGGGCGCCCCTCACGCTCACGCTGATCGACGTCCCCGAGGCGAAGGCGCTCGACCTGGTCCTGCGCTCGGTCGCCGGCTACCTGGCCGCCCCGAGAGCCGCCGGGCCCGCCACTTCCGGGTACGACCGCATCATCGTCCTCGCCATCGCGAGGCCGGCGGTTGGCGTGCCCGCGCCGTCGAACCCGAACGAGTCGCGCACGACCAGGCCGTTCGAGCGCCCGGCCCGCCCGCGGCCCCAGCCCGCGGTGCTGCTGGACGATCAGGACGAGCCGGTGCCCCAGGACGAGCAGCCGATGCCGAGCGCCCCGTCCGCGGCCCAGCCGGGCATGCCCACGCAGCCCGGACCGGCCGGCAACCTCCCTGGCAACACCACCGGCAGCTCCACCTCGCCGTCGCCCGGCGTGCCGGCGGGGGTCCCCGCGGCGGTGCGCCCCGGCATGCCCACGCCTCCGCCGAAACCCCCGGGAACACCTGGCGGCGAGGAACGGCAACAACCGTCCGACCCGCGTGGGGAGTAGCCCGGCGCGAGGTCTCGCGGCAGGCTCAGGGCTGCCGGAGGGCCGCGAGTTCGTCCAGCGAGACACGGTGGTAGCGGGGCGGGCGCACGCCGCCTGACAGGCGCAGGCGGTAGAGCGTGACGAGTTGCCTCAGGTAGTTCGCCCCCTCGCCCGCTGACATCTTGCTCCTTCCCGCCTGCCGATCGGCGAAGGTGTAGGGCACCTCGACGACCGATCGCACGCGCGCCCGCATCTGCAGCTCCAGGCCGATCTTGAAGCCGGCCGACGCGATCCGCACCCCCTCGACCGCCTCGCGACGGAGCACGAACAGCCCGGACATCGCGTCGCGAACCGGCGTGAGCGGGCGGGCCATCAGGCACGCCACCCGGGAGAGGACGAGGCGGCGCCGCGGCCAGTTCCGCCACCCTCCGCCCGGGATGTATCGGCTTCCCACGGCCATGTCCACGTCGTGGCGCCGCAGGGCTGCCACCAGGTCGGGAATCGCCCCGGGCGGATGGCTCAGGTCGCCGTCGAGCACGGCGAGCAGGGTGCCCGTGGCCACGCCGAACCCCTCCATCACCGCCCCACCGAGGCCGAGCTTGCCGGCCCGATGCACGGTCGTCAGCGGGAAGCGAGCCGCCAGCGCGTCGGCCACCGCCCCGGTCCCGTCCGGCGAGTTGTCGTCCACCACCACCATCTCGCCCGCGAGGCCGGCGCGGCCGAGCGCCTCGAAGATCTCGGCGACCAGCCGCTCGATCCGGTCGCGCTCGTTGTAGGTCGGCACGACGACGGAAACCATCTCGACGTTCACGCTCACATTGTGCGACAAACCCCCGCCGGCTGCATCCCCCGCGCGCACGGATTACAATGTCGATGATCGACCGACCGCGATGGCCGACATCGTCCGCTACCACCGAACCGATAGGCGAGGCGTGGACGCCCTGGTGCGCCGGGTGTTCGGGCACGACGCCGCAAACGCCAGCCAGTTGCGCTGGGAGTGGCAGTATGCCCTCAATCCCAATACCCCGCCGGACGGCCCGCTGATCCTGGTCGCCCGCGAGGGCCCAACCGTCGTCGGCCAGCAGGCCAGCATGCCGGTGACGCTCCAGGCCGCGGGCCGCGAGTGGCGCGCGGGCTGGGCGACCGACCTGATGGTGGCACCGGAGCGGCGGCGGCAGGGGATCGGCGAGGTGCTGTTCCGGGCGTTCGATCGCTCGGTAGACGCCGCGCTCGGCCTCGGGATCGCCCCGGCCTCGCGGCCGCTCATGCAGAAGCTGAAGTGGCCGTACCTGGACACGGTGCCCTGCCTGGTCAAGCCGCTGACGCGCCGGGCCCTGCGCCAACCGCGCTGGCCGATGCCGCTGAACCGCCTCGTGTCGGCGGCGACGCTGCCCGCCGTCCGGCTCGTCTCGCGGATCCGGCCGCTGGCCGCCCAGATCGAGCCGGTCCGCCACTTCGACGCCCGCTTCACCGAGTTGTGGGAGCGGCTCGCCCCGGCCTTCGATCTCGCCGTGCGGCGCGACGCTGACTACCTCAACTGGAAGTTCATCGAGCCCCCCCACGTTCGCTACTCGGTCGTCGCCCTGAAACGCGGCGAGACGGTTGGCGGTTACGCGGTCTACCGGCACCTGCGCGAGCCGCTGGGCCGCGTGACGCTGCTGGTGGACTTCCTGGCCGGCGCCGACGATGCGGAAGGAGTGGCGACGCTGCTCCGGTGGGTGGACCGCGAGGCCCGTACGGCCGACTCGGACAAGATCAGGGTGTTCGCCACGCACGCCGCCTACCGCAAGGGACTGCGGCGGTCTGGTTACTTCACGGTCAAGTCCGCCCTCGACCTGGGCGTGCGTCTCGACCCCCACGTCGTCCCCTCTGGTTTCTACCGCGACACCGCGCGCTGGCACGTGACGGCGGGTGACTCCGACCACGATCCCACGCCGGTCATCGCGAGAGCACCCTCCGGCGCGGCCCTGGCCGCGCGCGCCGCGCCTTCCCGGAAGTGAGGTCTGACGTGTCCTTGATGCAGGATGTGAGCGCGGCTATCACCGCCGCGATGAAGCAGCGGGACGAGGGGCGCCTCGGGGCGCTGCGCCTCCTGAAAGCTGCCTTGATGAACCGCGAGGTCGAGCGCGCGGGTGCGCTGGCCCCGGAAGACGAACGCCAGGTCGTGATGACGCTGGCCAAGCAGCACCGGGAATCGATCGAGCAGTTCGGCCGCGGCGGGCGGGACGACCTCGTCCGCAAGGAGCAGGCCGAACTGGAAATCCTGCAGGCATACCTGCCGCCGGCGCTGGACGACGAAGCCGTCGGCCGGATGGTCCGCGACGCGATCGCCGAGACCGGGGCCTCCTCGCCCAGGGACATGGGGAAGGTGATGAAGGCCGTCATGGCCAAGATCCCGACGGGCGCCGCCGACGGGAAGACGGTCAGTGACCGCGTGAAAGCCGAGCTCGCCGGGAGGGCGTGAGCGGCTGCGAACTTTTCCCGGGCTCCGGGCGTCTAACCGGGTACAAGAGCCACGGAGCCTTGTCCATCCTCCACAAAGGGCCTCTCGAGCCAAGGGGCCCTTCCTTTTGTACCCCCGTGTTACCCTGACAGGCTGAAATGGACTCGTCCCGCCCCGGAGCGCCGGCCCATCCGCCGCCGGCCGCGGCCGCGCTCCCCGCCGCCAACACCGCCCCTGCCGGCGGGGGCTCCCGGCTGGCCCGCTCGGCTGGCATCATCGGCATCGCCACGGCGGGCAGCCGCGTGCTCGGCCTGCTGCGCGACCAGGTGCTCGCCTACTTCTTCGGCGCCGGAAACGACATGGACGCGTTCAACGTCGCGTTCCGGGTGCCGAACCTGCTGAGGGATCTGTTCGCGGAGGGGGCGATGACCGCCGCCTTCGTGCCGACCTTCACGCGCTACCTCCGCCTGCACGGGCGGGAGGCGGCGTGGCGGCTGGGCAACCTGGTCGTCAACACGCTCGCTGTCGTCACCCTCGTCCTGGTGCTGCTCGGGATGGTCTTCGCCGAGCCGCTGGTGACGCTGTTCGCCAGGGAGTACCGGGAGGTGCCCGGCAAGCTCGAGCTGGCGATCTCGCTGGCACGGCTGACCTTCCCCTTCCTGACACTCGTCGCGCTGGCGGCGGCCTGCATGGGGATGCTGAACTCGCTGCGGCGGTTCTTCGTCCCGGCCTTCTCGCCGGCGATGTTCAACGTCGGCTCGATCGTGACGGTGCTGGCGCTGGTGCCGCTGTTCGCACGCGCCGGCGTGCGGCCGATCTACGCGGTGGCCCTCGGCGCCCTCGTCGGGGGGATCGCCCAGATCCTGATCCAGTGGCCGCAGTTGCACCGCGAGGGCTACCGCTACCGGCCGCTGCTCGACGCGCGGCATCCCGGCCTCCGCGAGGTGCTGGTCCTCATGGGGCCCGGCACGCTCGGCCTGGCCGCCGTCCAGGTGAACGTCCTGGTGAACACGATCCTCGCCACCGGCCAGGGCACTGGTGCGGTCTCGTGGCTGAACTACGCCTTCCGCCTGATGTACATGCCGATCGGCCTGTTCGGAGTGTCGATCGCGACGGCCGCGCTCCCCGCCATCTCCACGCAGGCGGCCGAGAACGATGTCGCCGGCATGCGGAGCACGGTGTCGAGCGGCCTGCGCATGATGCTGATGTTGAACGTGCCCGCGACGCTGGGGCTGATCGTGCTCGCGCAGCCGATCGTCGCGCTGCTGTTCGAGCGGGGCTCGTTCACGGCGGCCGACACCTTCTCGACGGCGACCGCCCTCATGTTCTACGCGCCGGGCCTGGTCGGCTACTCCGCGGTGAAGATCGCCGTGCCGACCTTCTACGCCCTGCGCGACAGCCGGACGCCGGTCGTGGTCAGCGCGCTCACCGTGCTCGTCAACGTCGTGTTGAACGTGACGCTGGTGCGCGTGCTCGGCTACCGGGGGCTGGCGCTCGGCACCGCGCTGGCGGCGATGTTCAACGCGGCGATCCTGCTGATGCTGCTGCGCGGCCGCCTGGCCGGGATCGACGGTACCAGGCTCGCCGTCGCGTTCGCGAAGATCCTGGCGGCCAGCGTGGCGATGGGGGCGGTCGCGTGGGTCGCGGCGCGGGGCATCGAGACGGTGCTTGGCGGCACGGCGCTGGTGTCCCGCCTGCTCGTAACCTTCGGGGCCATCGGCGCCGGGGTGGCGGCACTGGCGCTGGCCGCGCGCGCGCTGCGCATTGCCGAGTTCGACGACGCCCTCCGGCTGGTGAGGCGCCGACTGGTCCGCGGCCGAGCCGGCCAGTAGCGCCGGCCTCCGTGCCGGCCAGTCGCGCCGGCCTCCGTGCCGGCCCAACGTCCGGGGCACGGATGTTGCTCACCCGGGAAGCGATTCCCGGCGGGGCGTGGTACGATTGGGAATCCGTCACAGCGTGACTTTGACAGAGCGGCCGCCGGTGCGGCCAGGGCAGGGTTCATGCGGCGCTATCCTTCGTCGCCCCGTTCGGTTTCTTTCTCCTTCGGCCCCGGGCCGGTCACGCCCGTCATCAAGCTCCTCATCTGGAGCAATGTCGCCTTCTTCGTGCTCGCCTGGGTGCTGCCCGCCATCCGGCTGTACCTCGGCCTGATGCCGGAGGCGGTGTTCGGCCGGTTCTTCCTCTGGCAGCCGGTGACGTACCTGTTCCTGCACGCCGGCTTCTTCCACATCGTCTTCAACATGCTGGCGCTCTGGATGTTCGGCGTGGAGCTGGAACGTCTGTGGGGCGCCCGCTTCTTCCTGAAGTACTACCTCGTGACGGGCGTCGGGGCAGGGCTGACGACGCTGGCGTTCGCACTCGTGCCGGGCGAGCTCGGGGCCTCGGTGCGGTACTCGGTGACCGTGGGCGCCTCGGGGGCGATCTACGGCCTGCTCCTCGCCTACGCGCTGTACTTTCCCAACCGGCCGATCTACCTGTACCTGCTGTTCCCGATCCCGGCGAAGTACTTCGTCATGATCATGGGCGGCATCGCCCTGCTCTCGTCGATGGCGGCCAACCAGGGGGGCGTCGCCAACCTGGCCCACCTCGGCGGGCTCGTCTGCGGGTATCTCTACCTGAGGGTCTGGCGGGCGCGACCGCTGGCCGAGATCAAGTACCGCTACTTCAAGTGGAAGATGAACCACATGCGCCGGCGATTCGACGTGTACACGGGCGGGCGCGGCAACTGGGACCGCCACATTCACTGATCGTCGGCCGCCAGCCAGTCCTTCCGCGGCGGGCTGAAGACGTCCAGCTCGAGCGTGTCGTCGAGCGCTTCGGCTTGGTGCGGCACGCCCCCGGGGATCCGGAGCACCTCCCCTTCCCGGACGGTGACCTCCTCGGCGTCCACGTGGACGCGCAGCGCACCTTCAAGCACGTAGGTGACCTGTTCGCTGTCGTGCCGGTGGATCGGCACCAGCGCCCCGCGCTTCAGGTAGACGTGCGCGAGCAGCAAGCGGTCGCCGACGACGATCTTGCGGGAGATCATCTCGGTGATCTTCTCGAGGGCGATCTCGTCCCAGCGGTGGATGCGGGCGGTGGACGGGGCCATGATGCGCTCGGAATGAGGGGTGAGCGCCGATTATAGCACCCGGACCGAATGTTATAATGGCCGGGTTCCGCGCCCAGTTTGAGCAGTCGGCCGCCTGGCACCGTCCGGGGGCAGGGGTCACCGATGGACCGATCGATGCTGGACGGCCGCGAAGCGGGCCTCACCGACAGCTCCGCCTTCCAGGGACTGGACCGGCGACGGCTGGTCGAGGCCTACCGCTGGATGATCCTCTCGCGCAAGCTGGACGACAAGGAGATCCAGCTCAAGAACCAGAGCCGCATCTTCTTCCAGATCAGCGGGGCGGGGCACGAGGCGGTGCTCGTGGCCGCCAGCTACTCGCTGCGCCCCGGGTACGACTGGTTCTACCCGTACTACCGCGACCGCGCGCTCTGCCTCGCGCTGGGGGTCACCCCGCACGAGATGCTGCTGCAGGCCGTGGGGGCGAAGGACGACCCGGCGTCGGGCGGCCGCCAGATGCCGTCGCACTGGGGCCACCGCCGGTCGAACATCGTGTCGCAGGGCAGCCCGACCGGGACCCAGTGCCTGCAGGCGGTGGGTTGCGCCGAGGCGGGCCGCCTCTACCGCCGCCTCGCATCGATCCCCGGCCGCGAGGGCCTTCACCACCCCGACGAGGTCGTCTACGTGTCCCTCGGCGAGGGGGCGACCGCCGAAGGGGAGTTCTGGGAATCGCTGAACACGGCGTGCGGCGAGCGCCTGCCGGTGGTGTACCTCGTCCAGGACAACGGCTACGCGATCTCGGTTCCCGTCGAGGTCCAGACACCGGGCGGCGACCTGTCGAAAATCGTCCGATCCTTCCCGAACCTCCACGTGACGAAGGTGGACGGCACGCACTTCCTCGAGAGCCACGCTGCCCTGCGCGATGCCATCGCCTACGCCCGGGACGGGCGCGGGCCGGCCCTGGTCCACGCGACGGTCACCCGGCCCTACTCCCACTCGCTTTCCGACGACGAGAAGCTGTACAAGACGCCCGCGGAGCGCGAGGCGGAAGCGCGTCGCGACCCGTTGAGCGTGCATTCCCGGTTCCTCGTGAACGAGGGACTCGCCACGGAGGACGACCTGCGGCGCATCGCCGAGGACGCCGAGCGCGAGGTGCAGGAGGCGGCGGCCCGGGCGCTGGAGGCCGCGAAGCCTGCGCCGGCGACCGCCGCCATCTGGGTCTTCTCGCCCGACGTGGATCCGACGTCAGCCGCCTTCGACACGCCCGGGGCAGCGGAGGGCAAGCCCGACACGATGGTGGCCGCCATCAACCGGACGCTGCGCGACGAGATGGCCGCCAACCCCCGCATCGTCGTGTTCGGCGAGGACGTGGCCGACGCGACGCGTGAGGAAGCGCTGTCGGCGGTGTCCGGCAAGGGGGGCGTCTTCAAGGTGACGCACGGCCTGCAGCGGCTCTACGGCGCCGCGCGCGTGTTCAACTCGCCGCTCGCCGAGGCCAACATCATCGGCCGGGCCGTCGGGATGGCGACGCGCGGCATCAAGCCGGTCGTCGAGATCCAGTTCTTCGACTACATCTGGCCGGCGATGATGCAGCTGCGCGACGAGATGGCGATGCTGCGCTACCGCTCGGGCAACAACTTCTCCTGCCCGATGGTCGTGCGCGTGCCGATTGGCGGCTACCTGAAGGGCGGGGCCCCGTACCACAGCCAGTCCGGCGTCAGCATCTTCGCCCACTGCCCGGGGATCCGGATCGCGTTCCCCTGCAACGCCATAGACGCCGCCGGGCTCCTGCGCACCGCCATCCGCTGCGACGACCCGGTGCTGTTCCTCGAGCACAAGCACCTGTATCGCCAGACGTACAACAAGGGCACGTACCCCGGCCCCGACCACATGATCCCCTTCGGCCGCGGCTCGCTGCGGCGCGACGGCGACGACGTGCTGGTTCTCACGTGGGGGGCGCTCGTGCAGCGGTCGCTGCTGGCCGCGCAGCAGGCCGAGAAGGACGGGATCAGCGTCGCGGTGTTCGACCTGCGGACGCTGGTCCCGCACGACTGGGCGGGCATCGCCTCACTGGTCAAGCGAATCAATCGCGTGGTGATCGTGCACGAGGACCAGTTGACGTGCGGCTTTGGCGCGGAGCTGGCCGCGCGGATCGGCGGCGAGCTGTTCGAGTACCTCGACGCCCCGCTGGCCCGCGTGGCCGCGCTCGACGCGCCGGTCGCCTACTGCCCCGACCTCGAGGAGGTCATCCTGCCGCAGAGCGGCGACGTGTTGAAGGCGGTGCTCGCCACGGCGGCGTACTGACGCGCCTCTCGTTCACGAGGCTGGTTCCGCCAGCGCGCGCTCGAGCAGGTCCGAGACCTCGAGGACGGGCGCGGTCCGGCGGAGATACGGCAGGTCGAGCCTGTCCCCCTGGACCCGGACGATTGCCGCGACGTCGCGCCACTGGCGGTGGCTGACGTGTCTGCCAGCTCCGACAAAGACCGAGCCCGAGCGCCGACGGGGACCGAGCTTGACGCAGGGCGGGGCGCGGCGGTAGCGTCGATGGCGCCGTGAACCGCCGATCCTTCCTCGGCGCGTGCTGCGCGCCGGCACTCACACCACTCGCGCTCTCCGGACGTCAGCGAACGCGCAAGCCACTGCCACCCGGGAGCGCGCACAACCGGGTGCAGGTGCTGCGCTCGGTGCGCGGCGTCCCGGTCGAGATCGTCGGCGCCTTCCGCGAGTCGACCGCCTTCGCGCAGGCGGCCTCGGGCCAGTACTTCGTGTTCGACCGCCAGGCGCATACCGTCTACGGGATCGACGCCGCCCTCACCGCCGCCTGGAAGATCGTGCAGATCGGGGCCGAGGCGGGACGCATCCTCCAGCCGACCGCCTTCGGCCTCGCCCCGAACGGTACGTTCGTCGTCGCCGATCGCCCGGGCCTCTCGGAGCGGATCCAGGTTTTCGCTGCCGGCGGCTCACCCGTCGGCGGGTTCACGATCCCCGGTCGCGCGCAGGAGACGATCACGCTCGAGGGCGTGGTCCTCAACGGAATCGGCACGCTGCATTACGACGGCCGGCACGTGCTGCTCAGCCAGCCGGAGACGGGCGCGCTGGTCGCGGAGTACTCGCTTTGGGGAGGCGTCAGCCGGACGTTCGGCGACTTGAGAAGGACCGGGCACGAGTCGGATCGGGCGGTGCACCTCGGACTGAACGGCGGGATCCCGCTGCCCGCCCCCGGCGGGTTCTACTTCGTCTTCCTGGCCGGTGTTCCGGTGTTCCGCAGGTACGACGCGAGGGGGACGCTCGTCTTCGAGCGCCACATCGAGGGGGTCGAGCTCGACCCGGTGATGGCCGCGCTTCCGACCGAGTGGAGGCGGCGCAAGGGGACGGACGAGACGTTGATCCCCATCATCCCGCCGATCGTGCGGACCGCCGCGGTGGACCGCCAGAGACGTCTCTGGGTCTCGTTCGTCGCCGTGCCGCTCACGTACGTCTACGACGCGGACGGCGAGAAGGTGCGCGTCGTCAGCTTCGAAGGGGCCGGAACGCTGTCACCGACGAGCCTGTTCTTCTCGCACACCGGCCGCCTGCTCGTCGCGCCCGGCTGCTACGAGTTCGCGCCCGGCTAATCGTTCTACCGCCCGACCGTGACCTCCGTGATCCACGGGTCACGCCGGCCCCAGACCACCCTGACGCGATAGCGTGCGGCGGGCTCCCTCGTGCGCCCTTGCAGCGGCGCCAGGACCTGGTTCAGCGGGCGCGGCACGTTCAACTGCGACGGGTACACGTCCACGATGCGCCCGCCGAGCGCCAGGCTCCCGTCCGGCTTGCTCTCGACGACCAGCGCGGCGGTCGCGGGAACGACCACGGCGCGACTGCGGTCGGGCCACCGGGCGCGCAGCGTGGCGGGATCGAGGCCCGCGTCCACGACGACGAGCCGGGATGCCGGGAACCGGTCGCCCTGCCCGGGCATCGAGCGCTCGAGGGCGCGCCAGGCCTCGCCATCGTACTCGAGCACCGCGTAGACGCGGCGCGGCGGAGCGGCCCGGTAGCGTTCGGCACTCCCCTTCTCGAGCGGGAAGGTGCAGTCGAAGCCAACCTCGGCCAGCTTGGCGCGATCGAACCAGGGGGCAAAGCGGGCCGATCCGGAGACAGGCCGGGACGCCTGTCCGACTGGACCCGGAACGCCGTTCGCCTGGTCGGTCCACCGCAGCCGGAGCGCAAGGGCGGTGTTCTCCGCCGTCGCGGGGGGCAGCTCGAGCTCGCGTTCCGTCAGCTCGAGCACCGCCTCCGGCTCGGCCGAGCGGTTCCAGGCGGCGCCGCCCAGCGCGGCGGCATTCGCCGCCGCCACGATTCCCGCCGCAATCCACCAGGCGCGCGTCATCTCACACCGCCTTCATCCGGCGCCGCAACCGACCGAGCAGAACGATCGCGCCCACGGCCAGGCCGCCGAGCATCAGGAAGAACAGGTAACGGGGGATCAGCTCCCACCACCAGTCGAAGCACTTCGCGTAGACGAACACGACGAGGAATCCCGTCGAGAGCTTCACCACCTCGGGCCAGCCGTAGCGGATGCCGGCCCAGATGCCGGCGACGGGGAGGGCGAAGCCGGCCGCATCGTAGAGCGCGCGCAGGACGGTGAGGGGCAGCAGGTGGTAGCTGAAGACCATCGTCCAGACCGACAGGAAGAGGATTGGCAGCAGGGCGGCGGCTGCGCCCACGAGGCGCCAGGTTTCAGGGAACCGCTCGCGGCGCGCGAGGCCGGTGAACGATCCGGCGAAGACCAGCACCCCCATCGCGACCAGCGGCTCGGGCCTCGCGGGCGACACCGACCAGTCGATGCCCGCCGACGCCGCCACCAGGGCGTTCAGGAAGCCGAGGGCCAGCAGCAGGCCCGCGGCCAGCATCAGCCGCAGGTCGTACCAGTACGCCAGCGCCAGGGCAAAGGCCGCCCACGGCAGGAGCACCCAGGGCGACGACGTCATGTTGAAGATCGCGCCGATCGCGCTGAGGTCGAGCACGAACGAGGCGCCGGCCAGCAGCGCGAGCACCGAGGCGACATACAGCGTCTTCTCGCGGCGCGCCGCCACCTCCACGGCCACCAGGGCCAGGAGGGGAACGCCGGCGAGGATGGCCACCTGCGCCGCGGTGCCGAGCAGCCCCCAGACCCGGTAGAAGAAGAGGACGACACCGGCGCTGAGGGCCAGCGCGCCCAGGAGCGAGGCGATCCGCATGCCGAGGGACATCTGGCTCTGCGCCTCGCCACGGTCCACGTCGAACCGCTCGGCCAGCTCCGCCAGCAGGCGGGCATGGTAGCCCTCGACCCGCTCGCGCTGGCCCGGGTCGAGCGTCACCACGCCGTCCCGTTCGAGCTCACCGAGCTCGCGGTCGAACGCTTCGACCTGCCGCGCCCGGGCCTGGGCCTCCTGGCGCGTGCGCGCGTCCCGTTTCTCCGGCCGGCCGCTGTTCGCCACGCTCTCCTCCCGGCTTGCCGCCCCGGTCCGCCTCTGGACGCGATGGGCTGAGAGTACAACAACCGCGGAGGGAGGGAGCTACTCTTCGGCGGGCAGGCTCTCGCGCCACGTCGGACGGAGCCGGGTGAGCGCAACGCCCGTCAGGATCGCCGCCGCGCCGGCCAACTGCCGGAGCGTCAGCC
The DNA here is from genome assembly GCA_963813585.1 of uncultured Acidobacteriota bacterium. GTDB lineage: Bacteria > Acidobacteriota > Vicinamibacteria > Vicinamibacterales > Fen-181 > JARKSS01. The sequence goes on along the minus strand of CAWEZL010000001.1, from coordinate 1,404,651 downwards.
GATCGCCGAGCAAGACGGCCGCGGTGGCGAGGGCCGTCACCGGGATCAGGTTCGAGTACATCGAGGTGCGCACGTTCCCGATCCGCTGGATGGCGGTGTGCCAGACGATGTAGGCGGCGAAGAGGGCGAAGACCGCCGAGGAGATCAGCGCGCCCCAGGCTGCGGCGGACACGCTCGCGAACGGCAGGCGGGCCAGCTCGGGCAGCGCCACCGGCAGGTACAGCAGGCTGCCGACGGCCATCGTGTAGCCCGTGAGGGCGATCGGCGTGTGGCGGCGCAACAGCGGCGCCGACCCCACCGCGTAGACGGCCCAGCACCAGACGCCGGCGATCATCAACAGGTCGCCGACGGCCGACGCGTGAGACACGGCGGCCCCGGTCCCCACCAGCAGATAGACGCCCGAGAGCGACACGGCGGCACCGAGCCAGTGGAGGCGGGACACCCGCTCCTGCCCCACCAAGGCGGCCAGCAGCGAAACGGCGACCGGCGACGTGCCGATGATCAGCGAGCTGTTCGCCACGCTGGTTCGCGCCACGGAGCCGAGGAAGCACAACTGGTAGAGAAAGTGGCCGCTGATGCCGAGGCCCAGCAGCGCCAGCCGCTCCCGCGCCGTGAACAGGCGTGCGGTCGGGAACCACCGCCGCCGCCCCGTCCCGGCGACGTCGGCACCGGACGCGGCTCCCCGTGCCCGCGAAGCGGCCGGGTACACCGCCAGCACCGACAGGAACAGGAGCGAGGCGATCCCCAGGCGCAGCGCGTTGAAGCTCAGCTCGGGGATCTCGCGGAGGGCCACCTTGACGATCGCGTAGTTGGCGCCCCAGACGAGCGTCACCAGGATGACGAGGCCGTCGATCGGCGCCAGGGGGAAGCCGCGGGCGGGATCGGGCGGGCGGGCCGAGGCCGGCCCGCCCGCGAGCCGGGCGTCAGCCAACGAACGGGTTGACGAAGAACAGGATGAGGGCGATCAGCAGCACGTAGATCACCAGCGACTCGATCAGCACGAGCCCCAGGATCAACGCGAAGCGGATATCGGCGTTCGCGCTGGGGTTGCGGGCGATCGCCTCGGCCGCCGCGCTCAGGCCCTTCGACTGCCCGAGTGCCCCGAACGCCGCGGCGATCGCGAGGGCGAACCCGGCGGTGATGATCGACCACTTCGCGATCTCGCCGCCGCCGGCGGCCCCGGCCGCATCCTGGGCGAAGACCGGGACGACCAGGCCCATGGCCACGAACAGCAACGTCAGTGACAGCACCTGCGATTTGCGCACGATGAACGCCTCCTCGAAGTCGTTTGAATCCGTATCCGCCCCAGGTGAAGCAGGACTTCAGCCCTGCTCACCCCGCTCCTTCGACCACCGCCGTGCAGCCGCTCGAGCCGGGCGCCGCCCTCAGGCGTGCGCCGCGTCCGCGACTGCGTGCCCGACCCCGGCGTCGTGCCCGTCGTGCCCGTGGTCCACCACCACCGCGCCGGCCAGGTAGATCATCGTCAGCATCGTGAAGATGTAGGCCTGCAGCGACGAGGTGATGATCCCCAGGAACATCATGGGGAGCGGCACGATGAACGGCACGAGGCTCGCCAGGATCAGGATGACGAGCTCCTCGCCGAAAATGTTACCGAACAGCCGGACCGAGAGCGACAGCACCCGAGAGAGGTGGCTGATGATCTCGATCGGGAAGTAGATCGGGGCGATCCACAGGGGCGCGCCGGCCGGGGCGAGGAAGTGCTTGACGTAGCCGACGATCCCCTGTTCCTTGAACCCCTGGAACTGGTAGTACACGAACACCGTCAGCGCGCACCCGAGGGTCACGTTGATGTTGCTCGTCGGGGCCATCAGCCCCGGCACCAGCCCCATCAGGTTCCCGAGCAGGATGAAGACGAACATCGTGCCGACCAGCGGCAGGTAGCGCCGCCCCTTCGGCCCGACGTACTCGTCGAGCATCCCGTGCACGAACGACAGCGCGTCCTCGAGGACGATCTGGAGGCGGCCCGGGCTCTCGACACTCAGCCGCGACCGGATCAGCAGCGCCAGGACCACGAGGGCGGCGAGGATCAGCAGGGCCATCACGACGTAGTCGGGGATCACGTCGGCCCCCGGCTCGAACACGATCCCGAACGGGCGGAGCGCCGACGCCACCAGCGGCCCGAACAGGCCGTTGACCAGCTGCACGATCCACAGGGTGTGGTGGATTTTCTCCATCAGAGCGGACGATCGGCCCGGATACGCGCCCGGGACATGCGCACCAGCTGCCCCAGCGCTCCCAGGAACGGCGAGAGCGCGCCGGCAAGCACGCCGGCTGGGTGCAGGCGAAAACACGTCAGGATACCGTACGCCGCGACGGCCAGTAAAGCGTACCTCGTGAGGTACTTCACAAGCGCCAGGACGGCGCGGAGGCGGCGCCGCGGGCGTTCCGCCCCCTCCCCGGCCAGGGCCCGGGCGGCCCACTCGACGCTCCCCCTGATGAACGCGTAGCTGAGGGCCATCAGGCCGCCGCCCGCCAGCACACCCCCGCCGACCTCCCAGCGCCAGCCGGACAGCGCCCAGCCGGCGGCCGCGAGGATCAGGCAGGCGGCCATCGAGTCGCGCTCGAAGCTCCTGAGGGCGCGGTCCGCTTCGCCCCCGCCCCGCCTCATTCCCGGTCGTCCCGGCTGACGGCGTTCGCGGTCCGGATCACGTTGAGCACGCCGGCGGCGAGGCCGAGGAAGAAGAACACGATGAGGAACAGCGGCGAGGTCCCGAGCCAGCGGTCGAGGGCCCGGCCGACGAGGAACCCGAACAGGAGGGCCAGCACGAAGGCGATGCCCACGGCGCTCAGGGCGCCGAGGGAACCGAAGGAGGGTGGGTGCTGACCGTTCTTCATGGTGGCGTTACCGGGCCATCGTCGCGATCCCGGCCACGCCCAGCGCGCGCGCGGAGACGTCGGCCAGGTCGAAGAGGGCCCGCGGGTAGATGCCGATCGCGAGGGTGGCAACCACGGTCACCGCCAGCAGCACCCCCATCGCCGGGGAGATCACGATCCGCGAACCGGCGGCCTCGGCCTTGAACCACATGAACACGACCACCCGCAGGTAGTAGTAGAGCGAGACGGCGCTGTTGAGGACCCCGATGACCGCCAGCCAGTAGTAGCCGCCGTCGATCGCGGCGCTGAACAGCCAGAACTTGCCCATGAAGCCGGCAGTCGGCGGGATGCCGCCGAGCGACAGCAGGAAGAGGAGCATCGCCGCGCCGGCGAGCGGGCTGCGCGAGAACAGGCCACTCAGGTCCTTGAGCTCCTCGCCGATCACGTCGTGGCGTCTCAGCATCGTGACCACGCCGAAGGCGCCGATCTGCATGAAGGCGTAGACCACCAGGTAGATCAGTGTCGCCTTGATCCCCACCTGCGGCACGCTCGTCGCGGCCACCACCCCGATCAGGACGTACCCGGCGTGGGCGATCGACGAGTAGGCGAGCAGCCGCTTGATGTTGCTCTGCGTCAGCGCGGCGATGTTCCCGACCGTCATCGTGAGAATCGCGAGGGCGTAGAACAGCAGCCCCCAGTCGGCGTTGGCCGCGGGCAGCGCCTCGAAGAACAGCCGCAGCAGCATCGCGAACGAGGCGGCCTTCGACCCGACCGACAGGAACGCGGTGATCGGCGTTGGCGCGCCCTCGTAGACGTCGGGCGCCCACATGTGGAACGGGACGGCCGCGATCTTGAAGCCGAGGCCGGCGACCACCAGGATCACCGCGAGGCCAAGCCAGCGGTTCCCCTCCAGGCCGGCCAGCGCCGGCCCGATGTCGCGCAGCATCGTGGTGCCCGTCAGGCCGTAGAGGAGCGACATCCCGTACAGCAGCAGGCCGAGCGAGAAGGTGCCGAGCAGGAAGTACTTGACGGCGGCCTCGTTCGATCGCCGGTTGGGCTTCAGGAACCCCGCCAGGATGTAGAACGAGATGGCCATCGTCTCGAGGCCGATGAACTGCGTCACCAGGTCGAGGCCGCTGGCCATGACCAGCATGCCGAGCGTGGCGCAGACGACCAGGAAGTAGTAGGCGCCGGGCCGCGCCCCCTCGACCGAGAGGTAGCGCGTCGACATCAAGATCGTAAGGGCGGCCGCGACCAGGAACAGCAGCTTGAAGAAGCCGGCGAAGGCGTCGACCGCCATCAGGCCGCCCGCCGCGGTCGTGTGCTGGCCGGCCAGCGGCACCACCGCGGCCGCCGTGGCGGCCAGGCCGCCGAGTGCGATCCAGGCCGTCAGCCCCTGGCGCTCCCGCGGCAGCAGGGCGTCGGCGACGAGCACCACGAGGGCGGTCACCGTCAGGAGGATCTCCGGCAGCAGCAGCCAGAAGTCGCCGGGTGCGAAGCCGGGGGGCATCATCGGCCTCCCGCCCCGGTCCGTGGCTCACCGCCGACCGCCGCCGCGCCGGGCCCGGCCGCCGCGCCATCGCACGGCACCTGCGTGAAGGGCGAGGCCGGCGCCCCCTGCCCCTCGCAGTCCGCCGCGGCGGCCGGCACCACGTACTGCGGGCTCACACGCGCCACCACCCGGTCCACCGACGTGTCGAGGCGGTCGAGGAACGGCGTCGGGTAGAGGCCGATCCAGAGGGCGAGGACGACCAGCGGCGCGAAGGTCGCGACCTCGCGGAGGTTGAGGTCGCGCAGCCCCTCGTTCTTCGGGTTCTCGACCGCGCCGAACATCGTGCGCTGGTAGAGCCAGAGCATGTAGGCCGCGCTCAAGATGATGCCGGTGGCGGCGACGGCCGCCCAGATCATCCCCCAGCCGGGCACGACGAAGACGCCCTGCAGGATGAGCACCTCCCCGATGAAGCCGTTGAGCGCCGGCATCCCGATCGACGAGAGCATCATCACGCCGAAGATCGCCGCGAAGAGCGGCATCACCTTCGACAGCCCGCCGTACTCCTTGATCTGGCGCGTGTGCCGCCGCTCGTACACGACGCCGACGATGAGGAAGAGCGCGCCGGTCGAGATGCCGTGGTTGATCTGCTGGATGATGCTCCCCTTCAGGCCGACCGGGTTCAGCGCGAACATGCCGAGCATCACCATCGCCATGTGGCTGACCGAGGAGTACGCCACCAGCCGCTTCCAGTCGGTCTGCGCCATCGCGACCAGCGCCCCGTAGACGATCCCCACGATCGACAGGACGGCGATCATCGGGACGAACGCTCGCGTCGCGTCGGGCAGGATCGGCAGGCTGAAGCGGATGAAGCCGTAGGTCCCCATCTTCAGGAGGACGGCGGCCAGGATCACCGAGCCGGCCGTCGGCGCGTCGGTGTGCGCGTCGGGCAGCCAGGTGTGGAACGGGAACATCGGGACCTTGATGGCGAACCCGAGGAAGAAGGCCAGGAAGACCCACCACTGCAGGTTGCCGTCGAACCCGTGCTGCTGCCACTGCACGATGTCGAAGGTGTGGCGCCCGGTTGCCGGGTCGGCGTAGTTGAAGTACAGCGCGAGGATGCCGAGCAGCATCACGACGCTGCCGAGCAGGGTGTAGATGAAGAACTTGATGGCCGAGTAGAGGCGCCGGTCGCTGCCCCAGACCCCGATGAGGAAGTACATCGGGACCAGCATCACCTCCCAGAACAGGAAGAACAGCAGGAAGTCGAGCGAGACGAACGCCCCGATCATCCCCGTCTGGAGGAGGAGCAGGAAGACGTAGTACTCGGTCACCCGCTCCTTGATCGCCGTCCACGACGAGAGCACGGCGATCACGCCCATCAGCGTCGTCAGCAGGATGAGGAGCGCGGAGAACCCGTCCACGCCGAGGTGGTACTCGGCGCCGATCGACGGGATCCACGCGTGCCGCTCGACGAACTGGTAGGACGGGTTGCGCTGGTCGAAGGCGAACCAGAGCGGCAGCGAGACCAGGAAGCCGGCGAGCGCGAAGAGGTTCGCGACCCAGCGGACGGCGTCCCCGCTCCGCTTGGGCACCAGCAGCAGCGCAGCGGCCCCGACCAGCGGCGTGAACAGGATCAGCGACAGCAGCGGGAAGTCGTTCATAGCGTTTCTTCGGTCACCGGCCTGGCTACCGCACCAGGAGGTACAGGCTGACGAAGGCGAAGACGCCGACCAGCATCAGCAGCGCGTAGTTCTGGATGAGGCCCGTCTGGACGCGGCGAAAGACGAAGCTCGACTCCTGGATCACCGCCCCCAGCAGGTTCACCAGGCCGTCCACCAGGTACTTGTCGAACAGGTGCGACAGCCACGACGAGAGGATCGTCACCCAGCCCGAGCCGTTGACCGCGCCGTCCACCACGTGGCGGTCGAACGTCCACAGCGCGTCGGCGCCGCGCACGGTGCCACGGATCACCGTCGCCCCGTACAGCTCGTCCACGTAGTACTTGTTCTTCAGCACGCGGTGCGGCCCGGCGAACCGCATCGCCAGCCGATCGGCGATCTCGGGCCGCCGCACGTAAACCCGCCACGCGGCGAGGATCCCGATCGCCCCGATCACCACGGAGAGGGCCATCAGGGCCAGCTCGGCGCCGCGCGACAGGTGCGCCACCCCGCCGCCGTGGGCGGCCGGGGCCGGCGCCGCAGCGTGCGCGGCTTCGCCGTGGCCCGCCCCGACGGCGGCGACCTCCGCCGGCACCGCCGCGCCGGCCTCCCCATGGCCCGCCGTCGCGTGCGCCGTGAAACTGGGCTCGAGGAAGTGCTCGATCGCGTTGCCCCCGCCGAGCGCCGCCGGCACGCCGACGAACCCGGCCAGCACCGCGCCGATCGCCAGGGTGACCAGGGCGAAGGTCATCGGCCGCGGCGCCTCGTGCGGGCCATGCCAGGCACCATGCCCGTGGCCGTGGGCGTCCGCGCCGTGGTCCGCGCCGCGCCCGCCGTGGCCGGCCGCCTCCCACGAACGGCCGCGGTAGGGCCCGAAGAAGGTCAGCGACATCAGCCGGAACATGTAGAACGCGGTCATCAGGGCGGCGAACGCCGCGAGGGCCCACAGCAGCCGGCTCGAGAGGAAGGCCCGGTAGAGGATCTCGTCCTTGCTGAAGAAGCCGGAGAACGGCGGGATGCCGGCGATCGCCAGCGTGCCGATCATCATCGTCGCGAAGGTGATCGGCAGGTACTTCCGGAGGCCGCCCATCTTCAGCATGTCCTGCTCGCCGGCCATCGCGTGGATGACCGCGCCGCTGCAGAGGAAGAGCAGGGCCTTGAAGAAGGCGTGGGTCATCAGGTGGAAGGCCCCGGCGGCGAACGCGCCGACGCCCATCGCCAGGAACATGAACCCGAGCTGCGAGACGGTCGAGTAGGCCAGGACCCGCTTGATGTCGGTCTGCACCAGGCCGATCGACGCCGCCATCAGCGCCGTGAGCACGCCCACGACGGCGACGACCTCCATCGTCATCGGCGCGTGCGAGAACAGGACGGCGGTGCGCCCCACCATGTAGACCCCGGCGGTGACCATGGTCGCCGCGTGGATCAGCGCCGAGACCGGCGTCGGGCCCTCCATGGCGTCTGGCAGCCAGACGAAGAGGGGGATCTGGGCGCTCTTCCCCGTCGCGCCGACGAACAGCAGGAGCGTGATGATCGACAGCGTCCCGAAGGTCGTCGTCTCGACCGGCCAGGCCGCCGCGGCGGAAGCCACCTCGCGGAAGTCGAGCGTGCCGAACGTGAAGAAGACGAGGAACACGCCCAGCAGGAAGCCCCAGTCCCCGATCCGGTTCGTGATGAACGCCTTCTTCCCGGCGTCGGCCGCGCTCTTGCGCTCGTACCAGTAGCCGATCAGCAGGTACGAGCAGAGGCCCACCCCTTCCCAGCCGACGAACATCACGAGGAAGTTCGCCCCGAGGACGAGAGTGAGCATGAAGAAGCAGAACAGGTTCAGGTAGGAGAAGTAGCGGGCGACGCTCCCCCGGGGCTCGTCGGCCATGTACGAGATCGAGTAGACGTGGATCAGGAACCCGATCCCGCTGACGACGAGGATCATCAGCGCCGAGAGGGGGTCGAGGCGGAAGGCCCACGGCACGTGGAACCCGCGGATGGCACCGCCCGCGGTCTCGAGCGGGATCGGCGGGATCCAGTCGAACAGCACGACGTCGTGGACGCGCGACTCGGGGGGAGACCGAGCAGCCCGGCGAAGGCCGCCACCGCCAGCACGAAGGCGGCCGCCATCGTCGTGCACGCGACCAGGCCCGAGGTGCGCCGGCTGAAGAAGCGAATGCCGGCGACGCCGTTGAGCGCCGCGCCGAGGCCCGGGATCAGGGGGATCAACCAGATCAGGTCCATAGGTGCTACCACCGCATCAAGCTCATCTCGTCGATGTTCACCGTCTCCTTGTTGCGGTAGAACGCGAGGATGATCCCGAGGCCCACGGCCGCCTCGGCGGCGGCCACGCAGATGACGAAGATGGCGAAGACCTGCCCGACCCCGTTCCCGAGCTGCCTCGAGAAGGCGATGAGGTTGATGTTCACCGCGTTGAGGATCAGCTCGATCGACATCAGGATGACGATGATGTTGCGCCGGACCATCACGCCGATCACCCCGATGGTGAACAGCGCGGCGGACAGCACGACGTAGTGGGCGGGCGTGATGGGCGTCATAGTCGCGGGCCTACAGCTCCCTCCGGGCGAGGACGATGGCGCCGACCATCGCCACCAGCAGCAGCATCGAGGCGACCTCGAACGGGACCAGGTACTGCGTGTACAGCAGCCAGCCGATCTGCTCGACGTTGTTGGCCGCCTCCGGCGGCAGGGGCGCCTTGGGGGCCACCAGGTGGGCCGGCTGGACGACCGCGAACATCGCGATCGCCACGACCTCGGCGAGCACCACCAGGCTGACGGCCACGCCCACACCCGACCGGCGCCGCCGGTCGCGGTGCGCCTCGGGCGGCCGCTTCAGGTTCACCAGCATGACGACGAACAGGTAGAGGACGACGATGCCGCCGGCGTACACGATCACCTGGATGACCGCGAGGAACTGCGCGCCGAGCAGCACGTAGAGGGCCGCCACGAACAGGAAGTTCGTCACCAGGAACAGCACGCTGTGGACGGTGTTCCGCGCGGTGATCACGAGCACCCCGAAGCCGAGGATCAGCGCGGCGAGCGTGTAGAAGGCGATCGCTTCTCCCATCTCATCAGCTCCCCAGGATCACCTTCACCGCGGCCGTGACCACGATGTTCGCGATCGCGAGCGGGATCAGCCACTTCCAGCCGAGCGCCATCAGCTGGTCGTAGCGGTAGCGCGGCAGCGTCGCCCGGATCCACAGGAAGACGTAGAGCAGCGCGAAGGTCTTCAGCGTGAACCAGATCCAGGCGGGCACGAACCCCAGGAACGACAGCGCCTCGACGCCCGGGAACGGGCGCAGCCAGCCGCCGAAGAACAGCGTCGTCGCCACGGCGGAGACGACGATCATGTTCGTGTACTCGGCCAGGAAGAAGAGGGCGAACCGCATCCCGCTGTACTCGGTGTGGAACCCGGCCACCAGCTCCGACTCGGCCTCGGGGAGGTCGAAGGGGTTGCGGTTGGTCTCGGCCAGCGCGCCGACGGCGTAGATGAACAGCGCGACCGGCTGCACGAACGCGAACCAGACGCCGTTCTGGCGCTGCGCCTCGACGATCTGCACCATGCTCAGGCTGCCCGCCGCCAGGATGACGCTGACGAAGGTGAGCGTCACCGCCAGCTCGTAGCTGATCAGCTGGGCCGACGACCGGAGGGCGCCGAGCAGCGGGTACTTCGAATTCGACGACCAGCCGCCGAGGATGATCCCGTACACGCCGATCGCCGCCACCGAGACGATGTAGAGGATCCCGATGTTCAGGTCGGTGATGTAGAGGGGCACCGGCCGGCCGAACAGGTTCACCTCGGGGCCGAACGGGATCACCGCGAACGCGATCAGCGCCGGGACGAGCACGATCACGGGCGCGAGCGTGAAGACCCACTTGTCGGCCCGGACCGGCGTCAGGTCCTCCTTGATGAACAGCTTCACCACGTCGGCGACCGGCTGCAGCACCCCGTGGGGGCCCACGCGCATCGGGCCGAGGCGGGTCTGCACCCAGGCCTGCACCTTCCGCTCCAACAGCACCAGGTACATCACCGTGATGAGCACCCCGGTGAGGACGAAGACGATCTTGATCAGCGGGAGGACAATCAGGTCAATCATGCAGCTCGCCTACCGATCCACCTCGCCGAGGACGATGTCGATGGTGCCGATGATCGCGATGACGTCGGCCACCAGGTGGCCGCGCACCAGCTGCGGCAGCGCCTGGAGGTTGCAGAACGACGGCGGCCGCACGCGCAGCCGGTAGGGGCTGGTGGACTTGCCGTCGCTCGCGATGAAGAAGCCAATCTCCCCCTTTGGCGACTCGTTCGCGTGGTACGTCTCACCGGCCGGCGGCTTGATCAGCCGCGGGACCTTCGCCATCACCGGCCCTTCGGGCAGCCCCTCGACCGCCCGCCGGATGAGGTGGATCGACTGCCGCATCTCCTCGAGCCGGACCAGGTACCGGTCGTACGTGTCGCCGTGGCCCCCCACCGGGATGTCGAAGGGAATCTCCCCGTACGCGGCGTACGGCTCGTCCTTCCGGACGTCGCGGGCCACGCCCGAACCCCGCAGCGTCGGCCCGCACAGCCCCACCGCGATCGCCGCCTCCGCCGAGATGGTGCCGATCCCCCGCGTCCGCTGCAGCCAGATCCGGTTGTGCGTCAGCAGCGTCTCGTACTCGACGAGCTTCTCCTCCTGAACCTCGCAGAAGCGGAGCACCTTCCTCAGCCACGCGGGCGGAAGGTCCTGGGGGAGCCCGCCGATCCGCATGGAGTTGTAGGTCAGGCGGGCGCCGCAGTACTCCTCGAACAGGTCGAGGATCAGCTCACGCTCGCGCAGGCAGTACAGGAAGACGGTGACGGCCCCGATGTCCATCGCGTGGCTGCCGAGCCACACCAGGTGGCTCGCGAGCCGCTGCAACTCGGCGAGGATCGTCCGCACGTACCGGGCCCGGCGCGGCACCTCGATCGACATCAGCTTCTCGACCGTCTCGACGTAGACCAGGTTGGCCGCCGCTGAGGCGACGTAGTCCAGCCGGTCGGTCAGCAGCACGATCTGGGTCCAGTCGCGGTTCTCGGTCAGCTTCTCGACGCCGCGGTGCAGGTAGCCGATGACGACGTCGGCGTCCACCACCTTCTCGCCATCGAGCTTCAACACGACCCGCAGCACCCCGTGCGTCGCGGGGTGCTGGGGCCCCATGTTGATGACGAGCTCGTCGGTGTCGAACATCGATCGGGCAGCGTCCCGTTCCATCTACTCGATCTCCGATTCCTTGTTCGACTGGCCGAACCGCAGCCAGTCCTGGGGGCTTTCGAGGATCAGCTCGCCCGGGCCCTCGAGGGGATAGTCCTTCCGCTGCGGGTGCCCCTGCCACTCGTCGGGCATCAGGATCCGCCGCAGGTCGGGGTGCCCCTCGAAGGGGATCCCGAACATGTCGAAGACCTCGCGCTCGAGCCAGTTCACGGCGGGCCAGAGCGGCGTGAGCGACGGGCTGGTCTCGCCGTCGTCCACGCGCGCCTTGAGGCGGACGCGGTGGCGCAGCGCCGTCGAATACAGGCTGTAGACGAGGTCGAAGCGCGGGCCCGGCCGGCCCAGCCAGTCGACGGCCGTGGCGTCGGAGCAGTAGTCGAACCGGGCCCCCTCGGCGTCCCTCAACTGCGTCGCGACGGCGAGGAGGCGGCCCGGCGTGACGATCACCGTCCAGTCGCCGACCCAGTACCAGAGCTGCGCGACCGCACCCGGGAGCGCCGACTGCAGCGCCTCGAGGAACGCGGGGACCGGCACGTCGGGCGGCGGCGGTGGATCGGGCGGACCGGGCGGGGCGGGCGGCGCCTTCTCGACCTTGGCGGCGCCCACCGCCTTGGCGGGTGCGGCCGCGGCCGGCTTCACCGGCGGCGCCGGGGGACGCGGGGCGCCGCTGCCCGTGGGGTTCTCGTCGTTCTCAGCCATGGAGTCTCGTGTGCCGGGAGCAGCAGCCCCGAATCCGGGCGGGCCCTACGCCCACTCGAGCGCGCCCTGCTTCCACGCGTACGCGTAGCCGACGATGAGGATGAAGAGGAAGACGATCATCTCGATCAGGCCGAACAGCATCAGCCGATCCATGATGACCGCCCAGGGGAACATGAAGACCGTCTCGACGTCGAAGATGACGAACAGCATCGCCACGATGTAGTAGCGGATGCTGTAGCGGTCGCGGGCGTCGCCGGTGGTCTCGATGCCGCACTCGTACGGCTCGAGCTTCACCTTGTTGTAGCGCTCGGGCCGGATGAGCCACGCGAACACGAGAGCCACGATGGCGAACCCGATCGCCACCATCACGAACAGGAGCACAGGGATGTAGGCTTCGAGCATCGTCGGGCCGTCCGCACCACAGCCGGGCCCGGGCTCGGGCGCGGCCGGAGTCGCAGGTTTCAGGTCTCTCGCGGGAATCGAGCTGGTAGAACTTGCTGTATATAGCATGCGTCCCGCTGGACGGTCAAGGAACTGGACCAGTCGCGACGGCTCGAGCGATTCCCGCAAGTCCGTCAACATCAAACACTTGAAGGCGCGCGGCCTTGACGCCTCCCGAGCCGCGTCCCTATACTGCCGTCATGCCCCTCCCGATCACGTCTCGACGTGCCGGCTTGCTCCTCGTGGCCTGCTCGACCGTTGCCCTCCTCGCGGCCCCGGGCCTGCTGGGGCAGGAGGCGCGGGGGTCGCGCGAGCGCTCGATTTACGTCACGGTCACGGGCGAGAACGGGCGCCCGGTCGCCGGACTGCCTCCCGCCGCCTTCGTCGTGCGCGAGGACGGGCGGCGGCGCGAGGTGCTGACAGCCGTCCCCGCCACCGCGCCGGCCACGATCGCCCTGGTGGTGGACACCTCGGCGGCGTCGGCGCCGTTCATCGCCGACGTGCGCCGAGCGCTCGAAGCGTTCGTCGAACGGATGGGCGGCACGCACACGATGGCGGTGACGACCATCGGGGATCGGCCGACGATCCTGCAGGACTACACCCTGGACAAGGAGTCGCTGCTGAAGGCCGTGCGACGGGTCTTCCCCGTCGCCGACAGCGCGGCCTACTTCGTTGAAGGGGTGGCGGAGCTGTCGCGCGGGCTGGTCGCGCGCGACTTCGAGCGGGCGTTCATCGTGGCGATCATCACGGAGGGGCCCGAGTACAGCGACCGACGCCACATCGACACCCTCCCGCTGCTGCGGGAGAGCGGGGCGGCGCTCGAGGCGATCGTCATCAGCACGCCCGGCGGCCCCGACCTGGCCGAGGACGCCGCGAGAAGCCGCAGCATCATCCTGGATCGCGGGGCGCAGGAGAGCGGCGGCGACCGGATCGACATCCTGACGAGCATGGGACTCGACCAGGCGCTCGCCGATCTCGCGGCGCGCATCGAGGGGCAGTACAAGGTGACCTACGCGCGCCCCGAGTCGCTGATCCCGCCGGAGAGGATCGAGGTGAGCGTCCCGCGGCCGGGCCTGAGCGCGCGCGGCACGCCGGTGAAGGATCGCCGATGATCGGCCGGCGCGGGGCGTTTCCCCTCGCGGCGACGGCCGCGTTCGCCACGGCCGCGGGCCTGGCCGCGCAGCAGCCGCCCTCCTTTCGCGCGGGCGTGGAGATCGTGTCGCTCACGGTGACGGTGACCGACGCGGCCGGCCGCTACGTGACCGGGCTGGCCGACCGCGACTTCGAGGTGTACGAGGACGGCGTCCGCCAGGACGTGGCCTACTTCAACCGCACCAACCTCCCGATCGCCCTCTCGCTGCTGCTCGACACGAGTTCGAGCATGGAGGGGCGGATCGGCACCGCCCAGGAGGCGGCCGTTGGCTTCGCGCGACGGATCCGGCCCGAGGACCTCGGCGGCCTCGTGGATTTCGACACGCGCGTGCAGGTCGCCCAGCCCTTCACCAACGATCCCGCGCGGCTCGAGGACGCGATCCGGAAGACCACGGCTGGCGGCTCGACCTCGCTCTACAACGCCATCTACATCGCGCTCAAGGAGCTGAAGAAGGTCCGCGCCCGCTCCGAGCAGGAGCTGCGCCGCCAGGCGGTCGTCGTCGTGTCGGACGGGGAGGACACCAGCAGCCTCGTGAGCTACGAGGAGGTGCTCGACCTGGCGAAGCGGTCGGACACGTCGATCTACACGATCGCGCTGCGCGACGCCGAGGAATCCAGGACGAAGGGGTTCAACGAGGCGGAGTTCGTGCTCCGCGACCTGGCGCAGCAGACGGGCGCCCGCTCGTTCTTCCCCGAGCGCGTGGACGACCTCGCGGGTGTGTACGACCGGATCGCGGAGGAGCTGGCCAGCCAGTACGCCCTTGGCTACGTGTCGAAGAACAACAAGCGCGACGGCGCCTGGCGCCGCATCGTCGTGCGCATCGCCCGCCCCGACGCCGCCGCCCGCGCCAAGCAAGGCTACTTCGCGCCGACACCGCGATGAACACCAGGGGCGGGCCCCGCCCATCCCTCCTCATTCCCGCCCCCCGTATACGGTTGCAGCCACGGAGGTCACGAAGGGCGTGCCGCGTCCGCCCCGGCCGTTGGAGTTTTCCGTGCGGCGAGGCGGGGCCCGGTGGTAGTCTCCTGACATGGCGAGAACGCCAACCGTCTCCATCATCGGGGCAGGGCCCGGCGATCCCACGCTCATCTCGCTGCGTGGCCTGCGGGCGCTGAACCAGGCCGACGTCGTGATCTACGACCACCTGGTGCACAAGCGCCTGCTGCGGCACGCGCCCCCGGGGTCCGAGCGGATCGACGTCGGCCCCGCCGCGCCGCAGCCGCTGGCCCAGGAGGCGATCTGCTACCTCCTCGCCGAGAAGGCGCGCGAGGGCAAGGTGGTCGCGCGCCTGAAGTGGGGCGACCCGTTCGTCTTCGACCGCGGCGGCGAGGAAGCGCTCTTCCTGCACGAGCAGGGGGTGCCCTTCGAGGTCATCCCCGGCATCCCGGCCGCCGTCGGCTTCCCGGCCTACGCCGGGATCCCCCTCACCTACCCGGGCGCGGGGGACGCGGTCATCTTCGTCCGCGGCTTCGAGAGCGAGGACGGCCGCCGCCCCAACGTGGACTGGGCCAGCCTCGGCAAGATCGACGGGACGCTGGTCTGCTACTGCGGCCCGCGGCAGCTCCCGGCCATCCTCGACGCGATGCTCGGGCACGGATGGGACCCGGCCAGCGGCGCCGCCCTGGTCTCCAACGGGACGACGCCCGCGCAGGAGACCGAGACGGGGACGCTCGGCGAGTTGGCGCGGCTGGCGCGCGAGCCCCGGTTCCGCGACCCCTCGCTGCTGATCGTGGGCCGCGTCACCGGCCTGCGCGAGCACCTGCGGTGGTACGACGACCGCCCGCTGTTCGGCAAGCGCGTCGTGGTCACGCGCCCGCGCGAGCAGGCCGGCGAGCTGGTCGAGATGCTCGAAAGCCTCGGCGCCGCGGTGATCGAGGCCCCCGCCGTGCGGATCGTCCCGCCCGATGACTTCCAGCCCCTCGACGACGCGATCGCCTCGGTGGGCCGGTACGACTGGATCGTGTTCACGAGCGCGAACGGCGTCGACTACTTCCTGCAGCGCCTGCAGGCCGGCCCCTTCGACGCGCGGGCGCTGGCCGGCGTGAGGCTGTGCGCGGTCGGGCCCGGCACGGCCGAGCGCCTGGCGAAGTACTGGCTGAAGGTGGACCTGACCCCCGGCGAGTACCGCGCCGAGGCCGTGGTCGAGGCGCTGCGCGGCGCGGGCGAGGTGGCGGGCCGGAAGTTCCTGCTGCCACGCGCCGACATCGCGCGCGAGGTGCTGGCCGACGAGCTGCGGCGCCTGGGCGGCGAGGTGACCGAGGTCACGGCCTACCGGAGCGTGGCCGTCGAGCCCGAGCGCGAGCACGAACCCGACATCTTCCGCCTGCTGCTCGACAAGAAGGTCGACGTCGTCACCTTCACCAGCGCCTCCACCGTCCGCAACTTCTGCCGCCTCTACGGCGCCGACGCCGTCGCCGACCTGCTGCGCTCGGTCGCCATCGCCTCCATCGGGCCGGTGACTGCGGAAGCCGCGCAGCAGTGCGACATCCACACGTCGATCATGCCCTCGGAATACACGATCCCGGCGCTCGTCCGCGCGATCGTGGAGCACTTCGAGCGGACACCTGTGACCCCATGACGAAGAGACGACGCTGGACGAAGTCCGCCAGGCTGTTCGCCCGCGCGCAGCAGATTCTGCCGGGTGGCGTGGACAGCCCGGTCCGGGCCTTCAGCGCGGTCGGCGGCGATCCCCTCTTCATCCGCCGCGCGCGGGGCGCCGAGATCGAGGACGTGGACGGCAACCGCTACGTGGACTTCGTGATGTCGTGGGGACCGTTGATCCACGGGCACGCGCCCCGCGGCCTCACAACCGCGCTCGCGCGTGCGTCGAAGGACGGCACCAGCTACGGGGCCCCCA
This sequence comes from uncultured Acidobacteriota bacterium, assembly GCA_963813585.1. GTDB lineage: Bacteria > Acidobacteriota > Vicinamibacteria > Vicinamibacterales > Fen-181 > JARKSS01. Next base: position 1,388,280 of record CAWEZL010000001.1, on the reverse strand, counting down.
CCGGGCTCGAGGTGAAGCTGGGCGAGAGGGTGCGCGCGCTCATGCCGTCGATCGAGCGCGTGCGGTTCGTCAACTCCGGGACCGAGGCGGCGATGAGCGCCGTCCGGCTGGCGCGCGCTGCCACCGGCCGCGACCGGATCGTGAAGTTCGAGGGGTGCTACCACGGCCACGCCGATCCGTTCCTGGTGAAGGCGCGATCCGGCGCGACGACGCTCGGCGCGCCGACCAGCCCCGGCGTCCCGCGCAAGGCGGTGCAGCACACGCTGCTGGCCACCTACAACGACCTGCGATCGTGCGAGCGGGTGTGCGAAACCTGGGGCCGCCAGGTCGCCGCCATCCTCGTCGAGCCGCTCGCGGCCAACATGGGAGTCGTGCCGCCCGCGGACGGCTTCCTCGCCGGCCTGCGCGCGCTCTGCGACCGGCACGGCATCCTGCTGGTGTTCGACGAGGTGATCTCCGGCTTCAGGCTGGGGCCGGGCGGCGCGCAGGAACGGTGGGGCGTGAAGCCGGACCTCACCTGCCTCGGGAAGATCATCGGCGGCGGTCTGCCGGTGGGCGCGTACGGCGGCCGCCAGGACCTGATGGGGTTCGTCTCGCCGGCCGGGCCCGTCTTCCAGGCGGGCACGCTCTCGGGCAACCCGTTGACGATGACGGCCGGCCTGTGGTCGCTGACCGGCCTGACGCGGCCGCTGTACCGGCGCCTCGCACGCCTAGGCGCGATGCTGGCCTCAGGCCTCGCCGATGCCGCGCGCGACGCCGGGGTGCCGCTCCAGGTGAACGCCGTCGGGTCGCTGATCACGCCGTTCTTCACGGACGGCGCGGTTCGCGACTACGCGTCGGCCCTGCGCGCGAACAGCCTGCAGTACGCGACGTTCTTCAGGGGCATGCTGGCGCGGGGCGTGTACGCGCCACCCTCGCAGTTCGAGGCTTGGTTCGTCTCCGCCGCCCACACCGAGGCGGCCATCGGCCGGACCGTCGCGGCCGCGCGCGCGGCGATGCGCGACGTGGCGGAGATGTGAGGATGAGCCGGCACCCTTCGACTTGCCCCGAGCAGGGTCGAGGGGCAGGGACGCCGGCGCTACTTGACGACGGTCCGCACCTCGAACGCCGGGGGCGTCTCGATGTGCTTCTTCACCGCGCACTGGTTCGCCGCCCTGACGAGCGCGTCGTAGTAGCGCTCGGGGAAGCCGGGCGGCACTTCGATGTCCAGCCCCAGCTTCGCGACCATCCCCGTCCGCGGATCGGCCTCCGCGCGCTGGACGATCCGGATCCCCTCGGTCGGCAGGCCTCGCTGGCGGCAGAACCCCAGCACGTAGATCCCGGCGCACGTGGCGATCGAGGCGAGGAACAGCGAGAACGGGGCGGGAGCGGACCCTTCGCCGCCGGCGTGCGGCGGTTGATCCGTCTGAACCGTGAACGGGCCAAACTGCGCATCGACCCGGGCGCCGCCCGGGAAGCTGACGGTCATCTCCATGATTGCCTGGCTCCTTGGTGCAGGGCGCGCCGCGCGCGCCCTGCCTGAAGGATACAGACCACCCGCGAAAGGTGACGCGCGGCGCTAGCGCAGCGTCACCGGCGAGTCGAACCGCAGCCGCAGGACCGTGCCCGCCGGGAGGGTGACATCCTTCCCCTCGGTTGCCGCGATGGTGCCGCCGCCGCCGATGAGGATGCCGGCCAGGACGCCCTTGAAGCCGCCCAGGATCCCGCCGATGATCGCGCCGACGCCGGCGCCGGCGCCGATCCGCCCGGCTTCTCCGCGAATTCCCTCGCTCTGGATCGCCTGCGTCACCGTGGCGTGGATCGGGTACGACCTGCCGCCCACCGTGACCTGATCGAAGCCGAGGGTGAGCTTGCCGGTTCGGTTGACCCGGCCGGCCTTCTCGACGCTGGTGACGACGCCGCGCACGAGGGCGCCCGCCGGGATGAGCACCCGGCCGTCCTCGACCAGATCCACGACCGTCGTGGCCTCGAAGCGGTCCTCGACCTGGGCGTCATCCGAGCTGAGGCGGTTCTGCAAGCGAACGTCGAGCTCGGTCCCGACGGGGACCTCGTTCGACCCGACGGACTTGCCCTGGCGGACCGGCGGGACCGCTTCCGCCGGCGCCGTGATGGGCGCCGGGCGGCCTTCCGCGGCCGGCGCGACGTTCCCCTCACCGCGGGTCAGCCGGCGCAGGTCGCCAATGCGTTCGCGCAGCGCGGTGTACTCGGACCGCGACACCTCGCCCTCGCGGCGCAGCTTCACCTTCAGGTAGATGACCTCCTCGCGCAGCCCGTCCAGGTCGTCCTGGAGGCGGTCGGCCAGCTCCGCGTCGCGGCCGCGAAGCCGGGAGAGGTCGCTCCCGGCGTCGTAGATGTCGTCCTGCAGCCGCTGAATGTCCCCCGTCGTCACCGCCCCCTGGGCCCCGGCCAGAGCCGGCATCCCCAGGCACAACGCGAGCAGCACCGCGCCAAGAAAGGCGTGTCTCCCAAGGATCAGGCCTCGCATCCTATTCCTCCTGTCGAGATTGAATATGGCCGAGATCAGTGTATCCCGACTGGGCCGGCGGACCCAACAACGGCCGGACCTGTGCAAGAAGCGGCCCGTGACCCCGGTGAATCGCCTGCTGCTATGATCAAAGACATGGTTCGCCATCAGACCGTGGGGGTTCGCGTCGGGGGGCTCCAGGTCGGCGGCGGCGCCCCGGTCGTCGTGCAGTCGATGGCCAACACCGACACGACGGACGTCGAGGCGACGGTTCACCAGAACCTGCAGCTCGCTCGGGCCGGCTCCGAGATGCTTCGCATCACCGTCAACCTGCCCGAGGCGGCGGTGGCCGTGCCCGAGATCAAGCGGCGGCTGCTCGACCAGGGGTGCACCGCGCCGCTCATCGGCGACTTCCACTACAACGGCCACCTGCTCCTCACGCGCCACCCCGCGTGCGCGGTGGCCCTCGACAAGTACCGCATCAACCCGGGCAACGTCGGGTCGGGTCGTCGCCGGGACGAGCAGTTCGCCACAATCTGCGGCGTCGCGCGCGACAACGGGAAGCCGGTCCGGATCGGCGTCAACGGCGGCTCGCTGAACCAGGAACTGGTGATGCGGCGCATGCAGGAGAACACCGACCGGAGCCTCGGGCTCTCGTCGGACGAGATCGTCAACGAGTGCATGGTGATCTCGGCGCTCGAGTCCACCGAGCTGGCGCTCGCCGCGGGCCTGCGGGAAGACCAGGTCATCATCTCGTGCAAGGTCTCGCGGCCGCCGCACCTGGTCGCCGTCTACCGCGACCTCGCCTCCAAGACCCGGCAGCCGCTGCACCTCGGCCTGACCGAGGCGGGCATGGGGATCAAGGGGCTGGTCTGGTCGTCGGCGGCGATGGGGGTCCTGCTGAACGAGGGGATCGGCGACACGATCCGCGTGTCGCTGACCCCGAGGCCGGGAGGCGACCGGCGCGAGGAGGTCTACGCCGCGTGCGAACTGCTGCAGGGCCTCGGCCTGCGCTCCTTCTCGCCGAGCGTGACGGCCTGCCCCGGCTGCGGCCGCACCACCAGCACGACGTTCCAGGAACTGGCCGAGCGCATCCAGGGATACGTGCGAGAGAAGATGCCCGAGTGGCAGGCCCGCTACGCCGGCGTGGAGACGATGACGCTGGCGGTGATGGGGTGCGTCGTGAACGGCCCCGGCGAGTCGAAGGCCGCCAACATCGGGATCAGCCTGCCGGGCACAGGCGAGTCGCCCCACTGCCCCGTCTACATCGACGGCCAGCACTTCACCACGCTGCGCGGCAACCCCGCCGAGCTGTCGGAGGCGTTCCGCAAGCTGGTGGACGACTACGTCGAGACGAAGTACGGAGGGCTAGGGGCTAGGAGCTAGGGGCTACTGGATTCTCTTGAACCGCAAGTCCCAGACCCGGTTACCGCCGATGCCCATCTCGACGACGCGGCCGGCCTGGCGGTGGAAGCGGATCGTGCCGAGCCCGGGCGCGTCGAAGGCGTCGGCGTAGAGCGGCTTCAGCGCGATCAACAGGTTCGGCCGGCGCCACAACTTGAGCTCGCCCTTCTGCAGGACGGCACCGTAGACCGCCTCGGCCTCCTCGCTGGCGTACACTCCCTCGAGCTCGCGCAGCGCGTCGGCCGACGGCCGCGCCCGATCGACCCGCTCGTAGCGCTCGGTGAGGCCGTTCGGGTATCGCAGCACGGCGGTCTTCCCGTCGTCGAACTCGATCTCGCGCGAGGTGTCGGCGATTGCGAACCCTCTGCGGTCGGTCGCGACCAGCCGCGGGCCGCCCTCCACCCTGGGCCCGTCGCCTCCGCGGACCACGCCGAACGCCTGGCCCGTCACCACGCTGCGATACAGGCCCACCCAGACGTCGAGGAAGGCGCCGGAGGCCGGCGGCGACGAAGCGGCCGCCGCCCCCTTCGTCCCGAGGAAGAGGTCCGCGACCGCGTGGGCACGAGCCTCGGCCCCGGCGCCGGCCACGTTGCACAACACGGCGACCGACAGGTGCCGGTCCGGGTACCGGGCCAGGTACGACTCGTAGCCGGCGGTCGACCCGCCATGACCGATCTCGGCAACGCCGTTGTAGCGGGCGAGGAACAAGCCGAGGCCGTAGTCGAGGGCCTCACCGGTCGAGAGCCTCGCCGCCTCCTGCTGCTCGCGGGCCAGGGCGCCCTCCGCGCCAGGCGAGTCGAACCGCCGGTTCCAGCGGAGCAGGTCCCCCACCGTTGTCAGCAGGCCGCCGTTGCCGTGGGCGTCCTCGAACGGCATGCGCGAGCGGAACCCGTCCCGCTCCGGGGCGTACGCGACGGCGCGCCCCTTCACCACCCTGCCGTAATCGTCGCGCCACGAGGTGCGCGACATGCCGAGCGGTTCGAAGAGCCGCTGGCGGCAGAACTCGGCGAACGGCTTCCCGGCGACGCGAGACACGACCATGGCCGCCAGGTTGTAGCCGGTGTTGCTGTACGCCCAGTTGGTGCCGGGCGGGAAGTTCAGCGACCGTTGCCGGGCGGCGATCTCGAGCACGTGCGCCTGCGTGTGGGCCCGGGTCCCCCGCGGCCACCCGGCGATCGCAGCAACCTCGCCCCAGTCGCGCAGGCCGCCGGTGTGCGTGAGCGCGTGCCGGAGCGTCAGCGGGGTGCCATAGTCGGGCAGCTCCGGCAGGTAGCGGCGAACCGGGTCGTCGAGCGAGAGCTTGCCATCGCGGGCGAGCAGGAGGACGGCCGCGGCGGTGAACTGCTTCGCGATCGAGCCGGCCTCGAAGATCGTGTCCGGCCGGTTCGGCGCCTCGAGCTCGAGGTCCGCCAGCCCGTAGGCCCTCTCGAGCACGACGTCCGCACCCGCCGACACGCCGACGGCACACCCCGGAGTGGCGGCCGTGAACCGCGAGAAGGCGGAGTCGATCCGCGCGAGCTGTTCCGGGGTGAGGGCGGTCGCGCGGAGCGCCAGGCCACACAGGGCCGCGGCGGCGAAGGCTGCAAGCAGCGGGGCGGAGGGGCGGCGCGGCATGCCTAGCGCCAGAACATCAACCGCTCGACCCACTGGATCCGCGTCAGGTCGTTGTAGATGACCGTGACCATCAGGATCATCAGCAGGAAGAAGCCGGCCATCAGCAACTGCTCCTTCACCCTGGCGCTGAGGTCGCGGCGTGCGAGCCCCTCGATCGCCATGATGAAGATGTGCCCGCCGTCGAGGATCGGGATCGGCAGGAGATTGAGGATGCCGAGGTTGAGGCTGATCGAGGCCATCAGGCTCAGCAGCGCGATGAACCCGGCGGCCGCGTACTCGCCCGACAACTGCGCGATGGCGACCGGCCCCATGAGCTGCTTCGGCGAGGTCTCGCGCGTCAGCAGGCCGGCGAGCGTCTGGAAGATCAGGCCGCTGAACTCGTAGTTGCGCTGCAGGCTCATCTTCAGCGCCTGCAGGGGGCCCGGGTCGATCGTCTTGAGCTCCTCGCCGATCGAGATCCCGATGATCCCCTTCGAGCCGCGCTTCTCGGGGGTCAGCGTGACGTCCCGCGCCTGGCCATCCCGCCTGATGGTGATCGCGATAGGCTCGCCCGGGTGGCGGGCGATCGCGCCCGACAACTGCTGCGACATGCTCATCGGCTCGCCGTTCACCGCCAGCACGACGTCGCCCGGCTTCAGGCCCGCCCGGTCGGCCGGGTCGCCCTTGACCACCGCCAGGACGCTCGGGTGCACGTTCGGAAAGACGCCGATGTCTCCGACCTCGTACTTCGTCTGCGGGTCCGGGGTCACGCGCACGGTGATCGTCCGCCCCTCGCGCACCAGCTCGACCGGCACCTCGCGGTTGGCCTTGGTGCCGATCGCGATCGAGAGGTCCTCCCAGGTGGCCACCTCGCGCCCCGACACGCGCACGACCCGGTCGCCACGCTGGATGCCGCCGCGCTCGGCTGGCGATCCGGGCGCCACCGACCCGATCACCGGGGGCTGGTCGATGAAGGCCGGCACCTGCGCGCCTTGCAGCAGCACCACCCACATCAGCACGATGGCCAGCAGGACGTTCATCGCCGGCCCCATGATCAGCACCTGGAAGCGCTGCCACTTCGTCTTCGAGAGGAACTCGTCGTCCTTCCCGCTGCGCGGGTCGTCGGGCGATTCGCCCGCCATCTTCACGTAGCCGCCGAGCGGGATCGCGGCGATCGCGTACTCGGTGTCGCCCCGCCGGAACGAGAGGACCTTCGGGCCGAAGCCCAGCGAGAAGGTGATCACCCGGACGCCGATCCGCCGGGCCGCGATGAAGTGGCCCAGCTCGTGGACGAAGATCAGCACGCCCAGGACGAAAACGAACGCCAGGATGGTGGTCAGCACGGAAAAACCCTCACACCTTCAAGTCCAAGCCGGCCGCCACCTCGCGCGCCAGCACGCGGGCCCGCCGGTCGATGGCCCGAACCGCCTCGAGCGAGTCCACGGGGGCCGCGAGGTGCGCGTCCATCGCTCGGGCAATCACCTCGGGGATGGCTGTGAACTTCAGGCGGCCGCCGAGGAAGGCCTCGACGGCCACCTCGTTGGCCGCGTTGAGCACGACCGGCAGGCCGCCCTCTTCCCGGAGCGCGCGGTAGGCGAGGCCGAGGCACGGGAAGCTCTCGTGGTCCGGCAGGTGGAAGTCCAGCCGGCCGCAGGCCGCCAAGTCGAGCCCCGGCAGCGGCGAGGCCCACCGCTCGGGGTACGAGAAGGCGTACTGGATCGGCAGCCTCATGTCCGTCACGCCAAGCTGAGCAAGGATCGAGCCGTCAACCAGCTCGACCATGGAGTGCACCACCGACTGCGGGTGGATCACCACGTCGATGGCATCGGCCGGCATGTCGAACAGCCACCGCGCCTCGATCACCTCCAGCCCCTTGTTCATCAGGGTCGCCGAGTCGATCGTGACCTTCCGGCCCATCCGCCACGTCGGGTGCTTGAGCGCGTCGACCGGCCCCACGCGGTCGAGGGCGAGAGGCGTCAGGCCACGGAACGGCCCGCCCGACGCGGTCAGGATGAGGCGCCGCACCTCGTCGCGCCGCCGGCCCGCCAGGCACTGGTGGATGGCGTTGTGCTCGCTGTCCACCGGGAGGATGTCGACGCCGCGCCGTCGCGCGGCCTCCGTCATCAACCCCCCGGCCATGACCAGGATCTCCTTGTTCGCCAGCGCGATCGTCTTGCCGGCCTCGATCGCGGCGAGCACCGCCTCGAGCGCCGCGGTGCCGGACGAGGCACAGAGGACGATGTCCGCCTCGGGGTGGGTGGCCACGTCGATGAGCCCCTGGGCGCCGGCGCCGGCCCTTCGCACGCCCGCGCGGCGGAGACCCTCCGAGGCGTTGGCCAGCGCGCCCGCCGACGCCATCGACGCGAGCGCGGGCCGGAAGCGGTCGGCCTGCTCGACGAGCAGCGCCGCGTTGCCGCCCGCGGCCAGCGCCACCACCCGCAGCCGGTCGGGGTGCGCCTCGGCGACCGAGAGCGCGCTCTGCCCGATCGACCCGGTGGACCCGAGGATGGCGATTCGTCTCAACACGGAAGGCTGATGCCCTTTCACACCGCGTACCGCAGGAACAGGTAGAAGCCCGGCGCGGCGAACAGCAGCGAATCAATCCGGTCGAGGACGCCGCCGTGCCCCGGGATCAGCGCCGAGCTGTCCTTCACGCCCGCGCTCCGCTTGAGGAGCGACTCGAAGAGATCGCCGACGATGCCGAGCCCGACGAGCGCGAGGCTTACCAGGAAGAGGCGGCCCGGGCCGACCGCCGGGAGCCACTCCCTGCCGACCAGCGTGACGAGCGGCGGGGTGACGAGCAGCCCCGCGACCACGCCCTCCATCGTCTTCTTCGGGCTGATCAACGGCGAGAGCGGTCGCCGGCCGAGCATCCGTCCCCCGTAATACTGCGCGGTGTCGCTCAGCACGACGTTCAGCAGCAGCAGCAGCACCGCCTCGCGCCCCCAGCCGGCGTGCAGCGCCACAAGCGAACCGAGCGGGAGGCCGAGATAGAGCGACGGCAGCAGCGCCGCGCCCATCTCTCCGAGCACCCCGGGCATCGGGGCTCGCGACGCCACGAGCACGCCGCCGGTCACCACGACGGTGGCGAGCAGCGGGGCGTCGAGCGGCGTGCCGAGCCCTACCGCGGCGCACGCGGCCAACGCGCCCGCGCCCGCGACGACCAGCGGCACACGGACCCCGAGCGCATCGGCCAGGCGCCCGTACTCGACGAGCGCCAGCACGAGGACGCCCTCCACGACGAACAGCAGGATCCAGCTCGGCAGCAGCCAGACCGAGGCCACCACCGCCAGGATGAGCACGACGCCGCTCGAGAGTCGGACCATGGAGGGAATCAGCGGGGCTGGGTCGCCAGCGCGCGAGGGGGGGTGATTCCCCCGTAGCGTCGGTCACGCTTCTGGTACGCGACGACGGCCTCGAGCAGGTGCCGGCACCGGAAGTCGGGCCACAGCGTGTCGGTCACCCAGATCTCCGAATAGGCGATCTGCCACAGCAGGAAGTTGCTCACGCGCATCTCGCCGCTGGTGCGGATCAACAGGTCGGGGTCGGGCTGGCCGGCGGTGTACAGGAACTCCGCGAAGCGCCGCTCGTCGAGGTCGGCGGCCGCCACGCCCGCCGCGATCGCCTGCCGCGCCGCGTCCACGATCTCGGCCCGGCCGCTGTAGTTCAGCGCGATGTTGAACAGCATGCCGGTGTTCTCCGCCGTGCGCGACGTCGCCTCGGCCAGCTCCTTCCTGACGTCGGCCTCGAGCGCCTCGCGGCGCCCGATCACCTGGAAGCGGATGTTGTTGTCGATGAGCGTCCCGACCTCCAGCCGGATGTACTGCTTCAGCAGTTGCATCAGCATGGAGACCTCCGACCGCGGCCGCTTCCAGTTTTCGACGGAGAACGCGTACAGCGTGACCACCCCGACGCCCAGCCGCGCCGAGGTCTCCACCGTTTCGCGCACGGCGTCGATCCCCGCCCGGTGGCCCTCCACCCGCGGCAGGTGTCGCTTCGCGGCCCAGCGCCCGTTGCCGTCCATGATGAGGGCGATGTGAGCCGGCAGGCAGCCGAAGTCGATCTGGCGGGCCAACGCCTCCTCGGGAGAACCGGGCGTCAGGCGCGCCAGGAGTTGTTCGAGAGACATACACCTCGGAGAGGCAGACTTCGATCTTACACGCCGCGTCCGTCAGTAGCCAACCCCGACCAAAAACAGGCCGCAGGCCGGGGCCGTGGGACCCGCCTCGCCGCGGGCGCCGGACTGCAGCACCTCCCCGAGCCAGGACGGATCGCGGCGGCCCGCCCCGACCTCCGCCAGGCTCCCCGCGATGGCGCGCACCATGTGGCGGAGGAACCCGTCGGCGGTCACCTCGTAGGCGAACAGCCGCGCGCCGCGAAGCGCGGGCGGCGTCACGGCCCGCCCCAGCATCGTCTCGGGGTCGCACTCCTCGACGCTGGAGCGGGTGACGCGGCGGCGTGCGTGGGCGACGGGCGTCCCGGTGCTCTGGAAGGCCGCGAAATCGTGCTCGCCGGCCAGCAGCCGGGCGGCCTCGGCCATGCGGGCGGGGTCGAGGGCGAGGGGAACGACCCAGGCAAACCGGCTCGCAAAGGGCCCGGCCGGCCCCGTGGCCAGCAGGTATCGGTAGGTCTTCTCGCGGGCCGCGTACCGGGCGTGGAAGCCCTCGGGGGCCTCGTCCACCGAGAGCACCCGCACATCGGAGGGGAGCATCGCGTTCAGCGCGCGAAGCAGGTCCGCCCCGGGAAGGGGATGGTCGAGGCGGGCACTCGCCACCTGGCCCAGCGCGTGCACGCCGGCGTCCGTGCGGCCCGAGCCGGCGACCGCGACGGGACGGCCCTCGATTCGGCCGAGGGCCTCCTCGAGCAGGCCCTGGATCGACACTCCACCCGCCTGGCGCTGCCACCCGACGAAGCGGGTGCCGTCGTACGCAAGGACGAGCTTGAGGGTGCGCGTCACGGAATGAACCGCCCAACGGAGAACGGCCGGGTCAGCGGACCGCCACCTGCCGCGACCCGGGCTTTGTCAGCGGCACGCTCTGGGCGCAGAGCGGGCACGTCGCGGGCTCGTAGGTGGGCAGCGAGAGGGACACGAGCGCGTGCAGCGGGACGTCGAGCGAAGCCGTGCCGCCGCTGCGATCGACGATCGCCGCCGCCGCCAGCACCTGCGCCCCCGCCGCGCGCGCCACCTGCATCGTCTCCCGCGTGGACCCGCCGGTGGTCAGCACGTCCTCCACGACCACGACGCGCTCGGCCTCGGTGAGCGCGAACCCGCGGCGCAGGCGCAGCACGCCGTCCTCGCGCTCGGCGAAGATCGCCCGCGCCCCGAGCGCCCGGGCCACCTCGTGGCCGATGATCAACCCGCCGAGCGCCGGCGAGAGCACGGTCGTCGGCCGGAGCTCGCGGAGCGGGGCGGCGAGTTCCTCCCCGAGCATGGCGGCGTGCCGCGGGTGCTGCAGCACGAGGGCGCACTGCAGGTAGCCCGGGCTGTGCAGCCCCGAGGTCAGCCGGAAGTGCCCATCCAGCAGTGCCGTGCAGCGGCGGAACAGGTCGAGCAGGTCGTCACGGTTCATGGGGCCATCCTAGTCCAATCCCAATTCCAATCCCAATTCCAATCCGAATCCCAATCCCAATCCGAATCCCAATCCCAATCCCAATCCTGCTGTTGCACTATGGGCCGACTTTCCGCTATACGAAGGAGGGTGAAGACGCGACCGGGGGACCTGGCGGTGAACGGCGGAACGCCGGCGTTCGCCGAGACGCTGCACGTCGGCCGGCCGAACATCGGCGACCGGGTGAGATTCCTCGAGCGCGCTGCCGCGATCCTCGACCGCCGCTGGCTGACCAACGACGGCGAGATGGTGCGGGCCTTCGAGCGCGAGGTGGCCGCCGCCTCGGGGGTGCCCCACGCGGTCGCCGTCTGCAACGGCACCCTGGCGCTGGCGCTGGCCGTCCGGGCGCTGGGGCTGACGGGCGAGGTGATCGTCCCATCGTTCACCTTCGTCGCGACCGCCCACGTCCTCGAGTGGCACGGCCTGGTCCCCGTCTTCTGTGACGTCGACCCCCGCACACACACGATCGACCCGGCCCACGCCGAGGCCCTGGTCACCCCCAGGACCTCCGCGATCCTGGGCGTGCACCTCTGGGGCGTGCCATGCGACGTGGAAGGGCTGCGGGCTGTCGCCGCGCGTCACGGCCTGCGCCTGCTGTTCGACGCCGCGCACGCCTTCGCCTGCGAGCGTGGCGGCGTGCCCGTCGCCTCGTTCGGCGATGCGGCCGCCCTGAGCTTCCACGCCACGAAGATCGTCAACAGCTTCGAGGGGGGCGCGATCGGTACCGACGACGCCGCCCTGGCGGCCCGGCTCCGCCTGATGCGGAACTGCGGCTTCGCGGGCGTCGACCGGGTCGCCGGCGTCGGCCTCAACGCGAAGATGACCGAGATCGCGGCGGCGATGGGCCTCACCAGCCTCGAGTCGCTCCCGGGCTTCCTCGAGGCGAACCGGCGGAACCATGCGGCTTACGCGGCGGGCCTGGACGGCCTGCCCGGCGTCCTGCTGGTCGAGACCGGCACGAGCCGCGCGCACGTCGTCGTGGAGATCGACGCGCAGGCCTGCGGGACCTCGCGGGATCGCCTCGTGGAGATCCTCTGGGCCGAGAAGGTGCGCGCCAGGCGGTACTTCCACCCCGGCTGCCACCGCCACCCGCCCTACGCCGACCGGTACCCGGACGCATCGGCCCGCCTGCCGGTGACCGAGCGGCTGTCGGAACGCGTGCTCGTGCTGCCCACCGGCACCGCCGTCACGCCCGAGGACGTGGCGGTGATCTGCAGCATCATCCGGGTGTCTCTCCAGTAGCGCCGGCCTCCGTGTCCGGCAGGGCTGACGCCGTGTCCGGCAGGGCTGGCGCCGTGTCCGGCAGGGCTGAAGCCCTGCCCTACGGCTGCCCTACGGCTGCCCTACGGCCGGTTCCGCAGATGCCTCTCGAACAAACCCAGAATCCTCCGGGTACTCGTCCACCCAGCTGCTCTCCTCCTCGAACCCGTGGTTCTCGACCGGGTAGACCGCCAGTTCCCAGTTCTCCTTGCCCAGCTCGATCAACCGCTGCGCCAGGCGGACCGAATCCTGGAAGTGGACGTTGGTGTCGACCATCCCGTGGCAGACGAGCAGCGCCCCCTTCAGCCCCTCGGCGAAGTAGATCGGCGAGCTCTTCCGGTAGGCCTCCGGATCGTCCTGCGGCAGGTTCAGGATGCTCCCACTGTAACCGTGGTTGTAGTGCGCCCAGTCGGTCACCGGGCGGAGGGCGGCGCCGGCGGCGAAGGTGTCGGGCGAGGTGAAGAGCGCCATCAGCGTGATGAACCCGCCGTAGCTGCCCCCGTACAGGCCGATGCGCTTCGGGTCCACCCGCTGCGACGCCGCCAGGTACTTCGCGCCGTCCACGATGTCCTCGAGATCCTTGCCCCCCATGTGCCGGTAGATCGCGGTGCGCCAGTCGCGCCCGTACCCCGCGCTCGCCCGGTAGTCCACGTCGAGGACGACGTATCCGCGGCTCGCGAGCAGGTTGTGGAACATGTACTCGCGGTAGTAGCTCGACCACCACCGGTGGACGTTCTGCGTGAAGCCGGCGCCGTGCACGAAGACGACGCCCGGGCGCGCGGAGTCGCGGCGGGCCCCGAGCATCTCCGGGGTGTAGAGGCGCGCGTACACCTCGGCGCCGTCGCGCGCCTTGAACGTAACGACCCGGGGGTCGGCCCACTTGAACGCGCGCCACTCCTCGGTCGGCGTGGTCGTCACCTTCCGCGCGGCCGCCCCCTTCTCGGTCGGCATCAGGTACACCTCGGGCGGCTGGTTGCTGTAGGAGGAGATCAGGCCGATCGTCCGGCCGTCTGGCGACACCTCGCCCGCGTGCGACCCGGGCATCGTCGTCAACTGCCTCCACTCCCCGCCGTCGGCCGGCATGACGCACAGGTGGCGCTCGCCGGGGTGCCGTTCACTCGATACGAAGTAGAAGTGCGTCCGCCCGCGCGAGAGGTTCACCGACGACACCTCCCACTTCCCCCGGGTCAGCGAGGTGACCTTCGCGCCCGGCGTGGAGGCGTCCACCACGTGCAGGTGCATCCAACCGTCCTTCTCGGAGGTGAAGAAGAGCCGCGTGCCGTCGGCGAGGAACCCGGCGTTGCGGGCGCCGGACGGGCCGAACCCGCCCTCCGACACCCACGCGTCGTCATGCTGGAGGTCGATCACCCTCGACTTGCCGCTCTCCGCGTCCACGGCGACAATCCAGCGGTCCTTGAAGTCGGCGGCCCTGACCCACGCGACGGCCAGCGCGCCGTCGGGCGGGAACAGCGGCATGCCCCAGCCCACTTCGCGGTCCACTTCCTTCCTGTCGCCCCCCTGCGCCGGGGCCTGCACCGCCTGCCGCTTGCCCGCGAAGGACGCGTCGGCCCACACGGTGCGCCCGGTCGCAAGGTTTAGGATCGCGAGGCGGCGGCGGGGCTGCGCATCGCCCACGGTGGCGCGCCCCGGGATCATCTCGCTGTAGGCCGACTCGGTGACGTAGCTCGGGGTGTCGGCGGTCTTCGCGCCACCCGGCCGCTCGTTGACGAGCAGGAAGACGTGCCCGCCCGCCGGCGACAGCGCGGCGTCGACGACCGCCTGGCCCTCCTCGGTCTCGAAGAGGGGCGGTGCCTCCTTCTTGCGCTTCTCCTCGGCCGCCTTGCGCTTCTCGATCGCCTCGCGCGTGAACCCGATCAGCTTCTCCTCTTCCGCCTTGAGGTACTTCTGGCTGTCGGTCTCGCGCGTCTCGCGCTTGCGCGGCTGGACGTCCACCACCTGCTCGACGAGCCCGGACGCGACGGGCACGAGGTACAGGCTCCCGTCGCGCACGAAGGTGACCGCCGTGTCGCGGCGCGCCCAGCGCGGGCCCGACTCGGAGCCGGCGGTCCTGGTGATCCGCTGCCGGCTGCGGGCGACGGCGTCCAGGAGGACGATGTCCCCCGCCTCGACGAACACGACCCGGCGCTGCGCCTGGTCCCACTGCCCGCCCGCGGCCGGCGGCACCAGCTTTCGCGCGTCGTCACCCAGCTTCCGCGGCTCACCGCCGTCGCGGCCGGCCACCCACGTCGACGCTTCGTCCTCGCCCGGCCGGCGCCACTCGAAGTAGAGCTCGCTCGAGTCGGCCGACCACCGCAGGCCGCTCGGCGGGTAGCCAACCAGGGCGGGGCCGCGCATGATGCTCTCCACCGTCAACGACAGGCGCGAGGCCTTCGCCGGCTGAGGGCTCGGGGCCTGCCGCCCGCCTCCCGGCGGGGCGGCCGCGGCCGGTGCGGCCAGCAGGGCCAGTGCGGCCAGGAGCGCCGGGACGTGGAGGGAGGGTCGTCGGGACATCGCTGCCACCTCGAAGGACAAGGGGGACGAGGACGCGGACGCGCCTGTGGGGGGGCGGATCGGACCGGTAGTATACAATTCCGCGACCGGCAGAACCGGCGGCGCCCGGGGATCGTCTATTACTGAGACCAGGACTGGAGTCATCTCGAATGGGTCAGACCAATCTCCGCATCGTCACCGCGTTGACCGTCGTCGCCCTCGCCTTCGGCGCCTCCGCCTCCGCCCAGTCGCCGCAGCCGGCCGCCCCGGGGCAGGAAGCCGCCCAGCCCCCGGGGCCCGTGAAGCGCCTCTCGCTCACCGACGCCGTGCAGCTGGCGCTCGAGCAGAACCTGAGCCTGCAGGTGCAGCGGCTCGATCCCCAGGCGCAGGACCTGACGATCAGCCAGGTGAAGTCGGCCTGGACGCCGCTTTTCAGCACCAGCCTCCTCACCAGCAACAGCAACAGCCCGGTGAACAGCTTCCTCTCGGGCGCCACCGACAAGCTGACCAACGACAGCTTCCAGGCGGTCGTCTCGGCGCAGCAGCAGTTCCCGTGGGGCGGCAACCTCGGCATCGACTGGAACAGCAGCCGCACGAGGAGCAACTCGTCGTTCTCGAGCCCGAACCCCTCGCTCCGCGGCGAGATCAGCCTGAGCTATACCCAGCCGCTGCTGCGAAACTTCAAGATCGACAGCGTCCGCCAGCAGCTGCTGGTGAGCCGGAAGAACCGCGAGATCTCCGACGTGCAACTGCAGCAGGCAGTGCTGACGACGACGCGCAGCGTGAAGAGCGCGTACTGGGACCTGGCCTACGCGGTCGCCTCGCTCGGCGTGCAGCGGCAGTCCCTCGAGCTGGCTCAGGAGTCACTGCGCAACAACCGGTCGCGCGTCGAGATCGGCACGATGGCCCCGATCGATATCGTTGAGGCCGAGGCCGAGGTGGCGCAGCGCGAGGAGGCCGTGCTGCTGGCGGAAGCGGCGGTCACCCGCGCCGAGGACGCGCTGCGGGCCCTGGTCTTCGACCCCACGACCCCCGACTTCTGGACGATGAGGCTCGAGCTGACGGACCAGCCGACCTTCCAGGCCCAGACCATCGACCTGAACACGGCGGTCGCGAGCGCCATGGCGAATCGCACCGACCTGCAGCAGGCGCGAAAGAACATCGAATCGAGCGACATCAACATCCGCTACTTCCGCAACCAGGTCCTCCCGGACGTCAACGTGCAGGCGGGCTACGGCGTGACCGGGCAGGGAGGCACGCAGTACAACTTCGGCTCGGGGTTCCCCCCGACTGTCATCGGCCGGCTCGACGAGGGATACAGCAAAGTGCTCTCGCGGATGTTCGGCCGCGACTTCCCGAACTGGTCGGTGGCGTTGAACGTCGGGTACCCGCTGGGCCGCAGCAGCGCGGAAGCCGGCCTGGCCCGGGCGCGGATCCAGTATCAGCAGTCGCAGATCCAGCTGCGGAACCTGGAGCTGCAGGTGGCGACGCAGGTACGCGAGGTCGCCCGGCAGGTGAACACGAACCGCAAGCGCGTGGACTCCACCCGCGCGGCCCGGCAGCTCGCCGAGCGGCGGCTCGAGGCCGAGCAGAAGAAGTTCGCGGCGGGCATGTCCACCAGCTTCTTCGTCATCCAGGCGCAGCGCGACCTGTCGCAGGCGCGCAACGCCGAGCTGCAGGCCGTCCTCGACTACAACCGGTCGCTGGTGGATTTCGAGACCGTGCAGCAGGCGCCCGTGAGCGGCACCGGCGCGGGGGTCTCGGTGGTCTCCGTCAGCGGGGCCGCGTCGGGAACCTCCTCGGCGTCCACGTCGTCCAACTCCGGGCGCGGCGGCTCGACCGGGGGGTTCTAGCCGCGCAATTTGGGCTACACTCCCCTGCGTGCAGGGCCTGACGGTCACGATCATCACGCGCGACGAGGTGGACCGCCTCGAGGAGGCGGTCGCCTCCGCCGCGTTCGCCGACGAGATCGTGGTCGTCGACTCGGGCAGCACCGACGGGACGATCGAGTTGGCCCGCCGCCTCACCCCTCGCGTCATCACCCGCGACTGGCCCGGCTACGCCGCGCAGAAGAACTTCGCGGCCGGCGAGGCCTCGAACGACTGGGTTCTCTCGCTCGACGCGGACGAGCGGCTGTCGCCCGCGCTCGCCGGTGAAATCCGGGCGCTCGTCGCGGCAGGGCCGCGCGAGGCGGCTTACCGCCTCCCGCGCGTCAGCTTCTACCTGGGGCGCTGGATTCGCTCGACCGACTGGTATCCCGACTGCCAGGTGCGCCTGTACGACCGGCGCGCGGCCTCCTGGGCCGGCGACTACGTCCACGAGGGCGTGCGGACCGCGGGCGCCGTGGGCCGTCTTCGCGGCGAACTGCTCCACTTCCCCTACCGCGACATCTCGCACCACCTCCGGACCATCGATCGGTACACCCAGCTCGCCGCGTCGCAAATGCGCGACGAGGGCCGCCGTGTGACAGCGGCCGGACTGGCCGCCCGCCCCGCGGGGGCCTTCCTGCGCAACTACGTCCTGCGAGGCGGCTTCCGGCAGGGGGGCGTCGGGTTCATCGTTTCGGCGCTGAACAGCTACTACGTGTTCCTGAAGTTCGCGCGGTTGTGGGCGGCGACACGCGAGCGATGATCACTCTCCAGGTCGACACGGCGCGGAGCTGGCGCGGCGGCCAGAACCAGGTGCTGCTGACCGCGCGCGGCCTCCGCGCGCGCGGGCACCGCGTCGTGGTGATGGCCCACCCGGAGGGCGAGCTGCGCCACCGTGTCGAAGGGGACTTCGAGGTGCTGGCGCTTGCGCCACGCGGCGAGGTGGACCTGGCGGCCGCCTGGCGCCTCGCCGGCGCGCTGCGCGCGCTGCAGCCGGACATCGTCCACGCGCACGACCCCCACGGCGTCGCCGTGGCCGCCGCCGCCCTGCCGATCAGCGGCCTGGCCCGCCGCCCCCCGCTCGTCGCGGCCAGGCGGGTGGATTTTCGCCTCAAGGCGAACTCGTTCTCGCGGTGGAAATACAGGCAGGTGGACGCCTTCCTCGCCGCGTCGGGCGCCATCCGCGCGATGCTGATCGAGGACGGCGTGGCGGCCGAGCGCGTCACGACGATCCACGAGGGCGTGGACCTGGACCGCATCGCCGCGATCGAGCCGCTCGACCTGCACGCCGAGTACTGGTTCCCGCCCGGGGCCCCGATCGTCGGCAACGTTGCCGCGCTCGTGCCGCACAAGGGGCAGAAGTACCTGCTCGACGCGGCGGCGATCGTCGTGCGCGAGGTACCGCACGCGCGTTTCGTGATCCTCGGCGAGGGGGAGCTGCGCCAGGAGATCGAGCACCGGATCCGCCACCTGAAGCTCGAGCAGCACGTGCTGCTCGCTGGCTTCCGCGCCGACGTCCTCGCCCGCCTCAAGGCCTTCGACATCTTCGTGATGAGCTCGGTGACCGAGGGGCTCGGCACCTCTTTGCTCGACGCAATGGGCGCCGCGCGGCCGATCGTCGCCACCCGGGCGGGCGGGATCCCGGAGGTGGTCGAGGACGGCGTCACCGGCCTGCTGGTGCCGCCCGCGGACGGCCGCGCCCTCGCCGGCGCCATCCTCGCGCTGCTGGCCGACGAGAGGGGGCGGCGCCGCATGGGCGAGGCGGGGCTCGCACGCGCGCGGCAGCACTTCAGCGCCGAGCGGATGGTGTCGGAGACCGCCGCCGCGTACGAGCGGCTGCTGGCCGGCAGAACCCTCGCAGGGGACAGTCAGGGCCCGCGCCCGGCCGGCTGAGAGCGCAGTCCCCCCGCATGCTCAGGTGGCAGAGGGCGAAATCGAAGCGCACCGGATCGACGGGATCGACCTGGCGCAGCGATGCGGTGATCTCCTGTGCCATCCTCCACCCCGCGGCCCGGTAGCGCGTGAGCCCGAGGCAGCGCCCCATCCGGACGAGGTGCACGTCGAGCGGGACGATGAGCCGCGCGGGCGCCGGCGTCCGCCAGATGCCGAGATCCACCCGGTCGCGGCGCACCATCCACCGGAGGAACAGGTTCAGCCGCTTGCACGCGCTGCCGCTGGAGGGGCGCGGGAAGAAGTACCAGGCGCCGGGGCGCGCCGGCACGAGTCCGTACGCGGGGGAGAGATCGGTCGCGAGCGCTCTTTGTGAGAACGACTCGAGGCCGGGCGCGACGTCGGGGGCGGCTGGGTCGTCGCCCTCGGCGAAGAACGCCTCGATGGATCCGGATTGCTCGAGGATGCGGCGCAGGACGAGCAGGAGCGCGACCAAGTCGGGCCCGCGCGTCCAGCGGTGGACGACACCCGACAGGGCCCGGCCGTCGCGGACGGGATCGAAGGCGCGGAGGAACGCGGCGGGTGCCGGCCCGAGCACGTCGAGCACCCGCCCGATCGACTGCATGACGCTGGCCACCCGGCCGAACGCCAGGCTGGCCGCGATGAAGCCGGCGACCTCCTGGTCGGCGGCCCGGTCGAACCGGCGCACCGCCTGGATCGGATCGGTCGCCGCGTCGATCCGATCGAACGACGCGTAGAGACCATCCAGGGCTGGCCCGAGTCCCCGGCCAGCCGCGGCGCCCGCCGGCCCATCGCTACGCCCGCGCCGCCGCCGACTCGAGCCCGGCCGCGCCCTCCACCACTTCGTTCACGTACACCGTCCGGCCCCCGACGATGGTGGCGGCCACCGCGCCGGTGAGGCTCCAGCCGTGGAACGGGGAGTTCCGCGACCTCGACCGCGAACGGGCGACGTCCACGGTGAAGGACACGTCGGGCGCGATCACGGTGATGTCGGCCGCCTCGCCCGCCTTCAGGGTGCCCCCGGCGACGCCCAGGATGCGCGCGGGGTTGACCGACAGCAGCTCGATCAGCCGCGCCAGGGTGACGACGCCCGGCCGGACGAGGCGGTCGAGCGCGAGCGGCACCGCCGTCTCGAGGCCGATGATGCCGAACGGGGCGCGATCGAACTCGACGTGCTTCTCGTCGGGCTGGTGCGGCGCGTGGTCGGTCGCAATCACGTCGACCGTCCCGTCGCGCAGTCCCTCGAGCAGCGCGTCCAGGTCGGCGGGCTCGCGCAGCGGCGGGTTCATCTTCAGGTTCGTGTCGTAGGGGATCGGGTCGGCCAGCCGTGCGTCGGTGAGGGTGAAGTGGTGCGGCGTCACCTCGCAGGTGACCCGCACGCCGCGCTCGCGACCCGCGCGAACGGCGCGCAGCGCCTGGCGCGTGCTGAGGTGCGCGATGTGCACCCGGCCGCCGGTCATCTCGGCGAGGGCGATGTCGCGCTCGACCATGATCGACTCGGCGGCGGCGGGGATGCCGCGCAGGCCGAGCACCGAGGCCATGTAGCCCTCGTGGGCCGTCCCCTCGCCCTTGAGCGTCGGCTCCTCGCAGTGGTCGATGACCGGCAGGCCGAGCATCGAGGCGTACTCGAGGGCGCGGCGCATGATGATCGCGCTCTGCACCGGCCGCCCGTCGTCCGAGACCCCCACGCAGCCGGCCGCCTTGAGGTCGGCGATCTCGGCCAGCTGCTCGCCCTTCATCCCCTTGGTGATCGCGCCGATCGGGTAGACGCGAACGTGCCCGCCGGCCGCGGCCTTCGTGAGGATCGCCCCGGTGACGCTCGCGCTGTCGTTGACGGGGTCGGTGTTCGGCATGCAGGCCACCGCGGTGAAGCCGCCCGCGGCGGCGGCCGCGGTCCCGGTGGCGATCGTCTCCTTGTGCTCCTGGCCCGGCTCGCGCAGGTGCACGTGCATGTCCAGGAACCCCGGGCAGACGATGCAGCCGGCCGGGACGGTGACCACCTCGACGCCGGCGCCCGCCCCTGAGTCGATCGAAGCGATGTGCCCGTCTTCGATCAGGATGTCGGCAACCGCGTCGAGCCCCTGCGAGGGGTCGACGACCCGCCCGCCCTTAAGCAGCCGTTTCATGTTCAGCTCCGCCAGCGAGGAGGTACAGCACGGCCATCCGCACGGCGACGCCGTTGGAGACCTGGTCGAGGATCACCGAGCAGGGGCCGTCGGCGACGTCGGACGCGATCTCGACGCCGCGGTTCATCGGCCCCGGGTGCATGATGAGCACGTCCGGCCTGGCGAGCGCCACCCTGGCGGTCGTCATGCCGAACAGGCTGAAGTACTCGCGCAGCGACGGGAAGAAGCCCCCGAACATCCGCTCGAGCTGGATGCGGAGCATCATCACGACGTCGGCGTCACGCACCGCCTCCTCCACCGAGTGGGTGACGCGCGCGCCGGTGCGGCCGAAGCCCGCGGGCACCAGCGTCGGGGGCCCGCAGACCCACACCTCGGCGCCCATCTTCGTCAGCAACTGCACGTTGGAGCGCACCACGCGGCTGTGCAGCAGGTCGCCGACGATCGCCACCTTCAGCCCGGCCAGCCGGCCCTTGCGCTCGCGCATGGTGAAGGCGTCGAGCAGGGCCTGCGTCGGGTGCTCGTGCATGCCGTCGCCGGCGTTGATGACGCCCGCGCGGCAGATCCGCGACAGGAAGTGGCAGGTGCCGGACGAGGAATGGCGGACGACGAGCAGGTCGGGCGCCATGGCCTCGATGTTCGCCACCGTGTCGGCCAGCGTCTCGCCCTTGACGACGCTCGAGGTGCTCGCGGCGATGTTGAGCGTGTCGGCGCTCAACCGCTTCTCGGCGATCTCGAACGAGGTCCGCGTGCGGGTGCTCGGCTCGAAGAACAGGTTCACGACGGTCTTCCCGCGCAGGGCCGGGACCTTCTTGATGGCGCGGGAGGAAACCTCCTTCATCGCGACCGCCGTGTCGAGGATCAGCGTGATCTCCTCGGACGACAGCTCGGCGATGCCGACCAGGTCCTTGCCCCGCAGGCGCGCGGCGCCGGCGGGCGGGGCGGCGATCTCGGTGGTGTCTGGGCTCATAGCGGTTGCTCTTCCGTGATCTTCTCGATGACGACCTCGTCGCAGCCGTCCAGCTCCTGCAGGCGGACGGCGACGCTCTCGCTCCTCGAGGTCGGCAGGTTCTTGCCCACGTAGTCGGCCTTGATCGGCAGCTCCCGGTGGCCGCGGTCCACCATGACCACGAGCTGGATCGAGCGCGGGCGGCCGAAGTCGATCAACTCGTCGAGCGCCGCGCGCACCGTGCGCCCCGTGTACAGCACGTCGTCGACCAGGATGATCGTCCGGTCGTCGATCGAGAACGGGATCTCGGTGCTGCGGACCAGCGGCTGCGGCCCGACCGGGTTGTGCATCAGGTCGTCGCGGTACAGGGTGATGTCGAGCGCGCCGGTCGCCACCTCCTGGCCGGTGATCTCCTGGAGGCGGTCGGCGAGGCGCCGGGCGAGCGGCACGCCGCGCGTCCGGACTCCCACCAGCGCGACCCGGTCCACGCCGCGGTTTCGCTCCACGATCTCGTGCGCGATCCGGGTGAGGGTGCGACCCATCCGGTCCGCGTCCATCACGACAGGCATGGCCATCCTCGGGTTGAAGACTGACGGGTGCCCGGCCAGGGAGCAGACACGACGGGCCGGTCGGGCGCGGGCGGCTGGAGGTGAGGCGGCAGGATACAGCGCATGGGGTCTTGCCGACCTCGCCGGGCCGGCTTAAAGAACGCCGAAGTATACCACGCAGCCCCGCGCCCCGGCCCCGACCGCTCCGGGATCGGGACCAGGATCGTGATCGCGCGTCAGCGCTCGTAGGTGGGGATGAAGGCGATCGGGCGGGTTTCGACGAAGTCGCGCACGAAGATGTCGGTGCGGGCGAAGCCGTCCATGTCGCGGCCCACCGGGAGGCCGAGGAAATAGAGGACCGTCGGCGCCACGTCGACGACCGACGCGCGGCGCTTGCGCCCCGGCGACACCGATGAGCCGTAGGCGAGCAGGAACCCGTCCGGCGCGTTCTCGTGGGTCCCCGACAGGCGCGGGTTGCCGATCGCGCGCTCGACGGCGCGCTTCCAGATCGGCAGCGGCTCCATCCCGTACCCGGAGACGACCAGCAGCAGGTCCTCCTCCCCCAGCGTGGCCATCAGGCGGCCCACCATCGCATCCACGCGCGCGTACGCCAGCTCGAGCACCTGGCCGTACCGCCGCCGCTCCTCCGCGGTGACGTCGCCGAAGGCGGCCGGCATCGCGTAGCGCAGGAACTCGTGGCCGGCCGGGTCGAGCTGGCGGAAGCGCACGGCCGACAGGTGCGGCCGGAACTGCTCCTGCAGGCCGCGCGAGATCTCCTCGTACATCCGGTCGCTCAGCGCCGGCTCGTCCCCGCCGCCGTCCACCCCCCCGGCCACTTCCGCGACGGTCGAGGCCCCGGCGAGACGGCGCGCCCGGTCGCCGGCCAGGCGCGCGGCTGGAAAGAGGCCCACGGGGTAAATCGCCGACGGGTCCTCGGGCTCGAGCCAGGCGTCGCCAGGACGGTAGAACCGGTCGCTCACGAGGTAGCCCCGCACGGGCTGCGCCGGGTAGGTCAGCGGCCAGTTCACCACGCCGGTGGTGAGGCCGGCCGTGGCGAGGATGCTCCAGAGCGGCCGCGCGCGCAGCGACCCGGCGTCGTGGGGCATCGAGCCGACCAGCCCGTAGGTGATCAGCCCCTGCGCGAAGCAGCTCTCCGGAAGCAGCTCGAGGCGGTCGGGCGCGAGCCGCACCTCGTAGCGCGCCGCCGACCTGACGCCGGTCTTCCACGGCAGCTTCCCCGTCGCGACCGCCGTCCACACGGGGTCGGGTTGCGTCGGCCGGTGCGTGTTGACGTGCATGGCGGCGCCGCGGTCGAGGATGCGCCCGAAGTTGGGCAGCCGCCCGGCCAGCGCGGCGCTGGACACGAAGTCGAGCGAGCCGCCGTCGAGCAGCACCATCACCACCCGCCCGCCGTGCGCCGGCCGCTCGATCCCGATGTCCACGTCGAGCGGCCTCGAGAAGAGGGGGAGCGAGCTACCAGGCCCCCGCACCGCCAGCGGGACGGCGAGCGAGGCCAGCAGCGCGAGCACGACCACGGTGCCGCCGACGCGCCCGCGGCGGCGGCCGAAGGTATAGTGCGCGAGCGCGACGCCCAGGAACAGGAGGGCGCACACCGTGAGGACGGCGGCGCCGGCCGCCATTCGCTGCGCCGTCTCGAGCCGCAACATCGGCGCGTACGCGAGCAGGTTCAGCCACATGAGGGCGGCTGCCCCGCCCGCGTCGAGCACGAGCAGCCACGAGAGCACGCGCAGGCTGATCCAGCCGGGCGAGAAGCCGTCCGAGGAGAGGATCTGGCGGAAGACGATCACGCCGTAGAAGAGCGCCGCCAAGTGCACGCCGTAGTACAGGCCGAGGGTGAGGAGGAGCCCGGCCAGGTTCATCGGGTACAGCGGAACCATCGGGTTGAGCTGCAGGGTCAACACCGCCAGGTACACCGCACCCAGCGCGGCGGCGATCGCCGCGTTGCTGAACATCCGAAGGTAGCGCATCCGCGCAGGATAGTAGCATTGATATACTCGGGGCCATGCCGGTTGACGTCGAGGCCGTGGTCGTCTCCAACACCCGCCTGCCCGGCGGCTACTCGGTGCTGGAACTGCTGGCCCCCGAGCTGGCCGCGCTCGCCCGTCCCGGCCAGTTCGTCATGGTCCGCGCGTCCCGGTGCGACGCCCCGCTCCTGCGCCGTCCGTACTCCGTCTTCGACCTCGTGCGCGACGCGGAAGGTCGGCCCTCGGGCTTCACGTTGCTGAACAAGCGGGTCGGCGTCGGGTCGGGGCTCCTCTACGAGGCCGGCGCCGGCGCGCACTTCTGCTGCCTCGGCCCGCTCGGCCGCCCCTTCACCCCGGTGGCGCCGCCCGTGGAGGCGTGGATGGTCGCCGGAGGCGTCGGTCTCGCCCCCTTCGCGGCGCTCGCCGAGGATCTCGCCACGCGCGGCGTGCCGATGACGCTCTTCTACGGCGGGCGGTCGGCCTCCGACATCTTCTGCCTCGACCGATTCGAGAAACCGGGCGCGCACGTGGTGATCGCCACCGAGGACGGCAGCCTGGGCGAGCGCGGCCGCGTGACCGTGCCGCTCGAGGCGGCCCTCCAGGGCCTGCCGCCGGAGCGGCCGGTGATGATCTACGCCTGCGGCCCCGAGCCGATGCTGAAGGCCGTCGGCGGGTTGGCCGCCCGCTTCGACCGGCCGTCCGAGCTGGCCATGGAGCGGCACATGGGGTGCGGCATGGGCGGCTGCTACAGCTGCGTCGTCCGCGTGAAGACGCCGGAGGGCGGCAGCCGCTACGCGCGGACGTGCATCGAGGGGCCCGTCCTCAGGGGAGACGAGGTGCTGTGGGAATAGACCTCTCGGTCCAGCTGGGGTCGCTGCGCCTGAAGACGCCGCTCATGTCGGCGAGCGGCTGCTTCGGCTACGGCGTGGAATACGCGGACGTGGTTGACCTCTCGAGCCTCGGCGCCGTCGTCGTCAAGGGGCTGTTCCTGGGCGAGCGGGACGGGCACCGGCCCCCGCGCATCGTCGAGACCCCGGCGGGCATGCTGAACGCGATCGGCCTGCAGGGGATCGGCGTGCATCGCTTCGTTCGCGAGAAGATGCCCGAGCTGCGGCGGCTCGGGGCCACGGTGGTCGTCAACGTGTGCGGGACCACGGTGGACGAGTACGTCGAGGTGTCGAAGGTGCTCTCCGACACCGAGGGGATCGCCGCGCTCGAGCTGAACATCTCGTGTCCGAACATCAAGGAGGGGGGCATCTCCTTCGGGTGCAACCTGGCCGGCACGCACCAGGTGGTGTCGGCCGTGCGCCGGGCGACGAGCCTGCCGATCATCCCGAAGCTGACCCCCAACGTGACCGACGTCGCCTCGTTCGCCGCGGCGGCCGAGGAGGCCGGGGCCGACGCCGTGTCGCTGGTCAACACGTTCCTCGCGATGGCGATCGACGTCGAGACGCGGAGGCCGAAGCTCTCGAACGTCATGGGGGGCCTGAGCGGCCCGGCGATCCGCCCGATCGCGGTGCGGATGGTGTACGAGTGCTCGCGGCTCGTGAAGATCCCGGTGATCGGGGTCGGCGGGATCTCCTCGGCGGCCGACGTCCTCGAGTTCCTGATCGCCGGCGCGACGGCGGTGCAGGTGGGGACCGCCAACTTCGTGGACCCGTTCATCTGGGGGAAGCTGGAGGCCGGCCTGCGCTCGTACCTCGAGCGGCACGACATCCCGCGGGTGGCCGACCTGGTGGGCTCGCTGCAAATCGGGGACTCGCGATGAAGGAACTGATCGTCGCCCTCGACGTCGGAACGGCGGCCGCGGCGCGGGCCCTGGCGGCCAGGCTGGCGGGAACCGTGGGGGCCTTCAAGGTCGGCAGCCGCCTGTTCACGGCCGAGGGGCCCGACTTCGTGCGGGCGCTGGCCGGCGAGGGGCACCGGGTGTTCCTCGACCTGAAGTACCACGACATCCCGAACACGGTGGCGGGCGCCGTGGCCGCCGCGACGCGGCTCGGCGTCTGGATGCTCAACGTCCACGCCTCGGGCGGGAGCGCGATGATGCGAGCGGCCGCGAAGGCGGCCGCGGAAACCGCCGCCGACACGGGGCGGGACCGGCCGATCGTCATCGGCGTCACCGTGCTGACCAGCCTCGACCAGGCCGCGATCGAGGAGGTCGGCGTGCCGGCGCGGGTGGACGACCAGGTGGACCGGCTGGCCGCGCTCGCCGAGCGAGCCGGGCTCGACGGCGTCGTGGCCTCGCCGCGCGAGACGGCCCTGCTGCGGCAGCGCCGGGGCCCGGGGTTCGTGATCGTGACGCCGGGCATCCGCGGAGCCTCCGCGCCGGGAGGGCGCGCCGACGACCAGGCGCGGACGCTGGGCGCGGCGGCGGCGCTGGCCGCCGGCGCGAGCTACCTGGTGGTGGGGCGGCCGATCATCGAGGCGGCCGACCCGCGCGAGGCGGCGTTGCGGATCGCGGAAGAGGCGTCGGCCGCTCGCTGACGGCCGGGCCCTTCGCCTTCCCCTTCGGAAAACAGAAAAGGGGCGCAAGCCGCTGGCCTGCACCCCTTGTTGCGTCCGTGCCCTGCCCGGTTACTTCGCCGTGATGATGAAGTGGCCGCGGCGGTTCTGCGCCCAGCAGGTCTCGGTCTCCTCGGAGCAGAAGGGCTGTTCCTTCCCCTTCGTGATGACCAGGATCCGGTCGGCCGGTACGCCGAGGCTCACCAGGTAGTCCTTCACCGAGCTCGCGCGGCGTTCGCCCAGGGCGAGGTTGTATTCCGCGGTCCCTCGCGAGTCGCAGTGCCCCTCGACGGTGATCTTCGTCGAGGTCCACTTCTTCAGCCAGTCCGCGTTCTTCTGCAGCCCGCCGCGCGCCTCGTCCTTCAGGTCGTACTTGTCGTAGTCGAAGAACGCGTCGCCTAGCGGCCTCTCGGCGTTCAACTCGTCGAGCGATTTCTTGGCGAAGATCTGCTCCTCCGTCAGCGGGGCGGGCGGAGGCGGCGGTGGGGGCGGCGGCGGGGGCGGCGGCGGGGGCGGTGCGGGCGTCGCGGCGGGCGGCGGCGGCGGCGGTGCCGTCTCCGGCGCCTGCTTCTTGCAGCCGGCGGATCCGAGGCCGACCACGGCAACGGTCCCGGCAACGACCAGGTACCGAGCGAAACGGTTCATCTCCACATCTCCTCGACGGCCAACCGCGCGCGGCTTATGTTTCGGTATCGGGGGAGCACGGACGAAGCCCGGAGCCGGGGGCGGGTTGGACGCGCTTCAGCTTATGTTGATCGCCGCAGCACTGTCAAAGGAAACCGGACCGGGCGGGCGCGAAGATCGCTCGCGGCGCGGCGCGACGCTCAGGCCGGACGGAGGATCAACACCTCGTTGAGGCTGCCCTGCCGATACCCCTGCAAGTCGAGGCTCACGTAGCGGTACCCGATCGCCTTCAACTCCCGGACGAGTTCTTCGCGCACGTCGTCCGCGAGCGCGCGCGCCATCTCGCCGGGCGGCAGCTCGAGGCGCGCCACCTCGCCGTGGTGGCGGACGCGGCATTGCCTGAACCCGAACGCGTGCAGGACGTCCTCCGCGCGCTCGATCATCTGAAGCTTTTCGACCGTGACCTCGGAGTGGTAGGGGATTCGCGACGAGAGGCACGCCGAGGCGGGCTGGTCCCAGGTCGGGAGGCCCCGCCGGCGCGACAGCGCACGGATGTCAGCCTTCGACAGGCCGGCCTCGTCGAGCGGGCTGCGCACGCCGTGCTCGCGCGCGGCCTGGCGCCCGGGGCGGTAGTCGCCACGGTCGTCGGCGTTGTTCCCGTCCGCCACGGTCGAGAAGCCGCGGGCGCGGGCGAGCGCGGTCAACTGCGAAAACAGCTCGTCCTTGCAGTAGTAGCACCGGTTGGCCGGGTTCGCCCGGTACTCCGGCCGATCCAGCTCCGAGGTTTGCAGCATCTCGTGCCGCAGGCCGAAGGCCCGGACCAGGGCCAGCGCCGATTCGCGGTGGCTCGCCGGGTAACTGGGGCTGTCGGCGGTGACGGCGAGCGCGCGGTCCCCGAGCGTGTCGGCGGCCGCCACCGCGAGGTACGCGCTGTCCACGCCGCCGCTGAAGGCGACGACCACCGAGCCGAGGTCGGCGAGGATGGCGCGCAAGCGCGCTTCCCGCTCGACCAGGGGGTCGGTCTCGTCGCCGGGGTCCCTGGGCGGTCCGACGGTCACTATTCCCAATCCTCTTCCTCGTCGTCTTCTTCCTCGTCGTCCGGATCGTCCTCGTCGTCTGCGTCCAGCTCTTCCTCGTCGTCGTCGGCAACGGCCTCCAGCTCGACCGGGGAGACACTGGTCACTTCGAGGTCCGACCCGCACTCCGGGCACGTAAACAGGTCACCTTTGTTGACGTCGTACTCGTCCAGGTCCACGTCCGCGTCGCACTCGGGGCACGTAGCCATTCCCGATCCTCCTGGCGGGTTGGTCCGCCGGTCGACACGCCCGTTCGGCGGCGGCGGCCGGCCGCGCCCGGGCAAAGGCAGGGATTATAGCCACACCGTCCGGACGGCCGCAAACCCAGATATCGGGGCGGCCGGGACTAACGTCCAGCCCGACCGCTCCCGATACACCAGGCGATGACCTCGGGGGCCGCCGCCAAAACTGTCCTCATCGCCGACGACACCGCGTTCGTGCGGGAGCGCTTCCAGACGGCCCTGCACGAAGCGGGGCACCGGGCCCTCAGCGTCAAGAGCGCGGCGGAGCTGCTGGCGCGCGTGCGTGCCGACCTCGACATCATCGACCTGCTGGTGATCGACCTCCGCCTGCCCCACGCCGCCGGCGTCGACCTGATCCGCTCGGTGCGCAAACTGGACCAGGGCAGGCTGCCGATCCTCGTCTTCAGCGGGACGATCTCGAGCGCCGAGGAGGTGCGGGAACTGGCTGCCCTGGGTGTGGCCGGCTATGTCAACGAGTATAGCGCCGTCCAGCACATCCTGCCCTCGCTGGCGCCCCACCTCTTCCCCGACAACTTCAACCGCCGGTCGAGCCCCCGGGTGGTGCTGGGAATCCCGGTCGCCTACCGGTCGGGCGACACGATCACCGCGGTGCTCACGCTCAACTTGAGCAAGGGCGGGATCGGCATTCGCACGATGAACCCGCTCACCGAGAGCACGCGGGTGCGCCTGCGGTTCCGGCTGCCCGGCGCACGGCGCGAGGTCGAGGCCGAGGCCCGCGTGGCGTGGAGCGACCGCCGCATCGGCATGGGTCTGCAGTTCGAGAAGGTGCAGGCCGAGGACCAGGCGGCCATCGACGAGTTCGTGGACACCCACTTCTTCAACACCCGCGTCTAGACCCGGCGCCGTCCTTCCGGTAGCGCCGGCCTTCCAGTCGCGCCGGCCTCCCTTGCCGGCTTCCCTTCTCCTTCCCCTGTCACACGCTCGCCGCCTGCGGTAGAGTTCGCGCATGCCATCCGAGCCGCTCGACATCTTGCTGCGCCTGTCGGCCGTGGTGGGCCTCGTGCTCGCCAACGGCTTCTTCGTGGCGGCGGAGTTCTCCCTGGTCACCGTCCGCAAGACGCGCGTTGACCAACTGATCGCGGAGGGCAATCGGCGGGCCCGCTCCGTGCGCCAGGCGATCGCGCAGCCGGACAGCTACATCGCCGCGACGCAGCTGGGGATCACCATGGCCAGCCTCGGCCTGGGCTGGATCGGCGAGCCGGCCATTGCGCGGCTGATCGAGCCGACGCTGCAGGGCGTGCCGGCCCCCTGGGCGCAGGCCGGATCGCATTCCGCGGCGGTCGCGATCGCGTTCGCCTTCATCACCGCGCTGCACATCGTCTTTGGCGAGCTGGCGCCCAAGACCGTCGCCCTGCAGAACCCCGAGGGCACCGCGCTGCTGGTGGCGACGCCGACCCGCCTGTTCATGCGCACCTTCTGGCCGTTCATCACGCTGCTGAACGGCATGGGGCGGCGCGCGGTGGCGCTGGCCGGCCTGCGCCCGCCGAGCGGGCACTCGATGGTCCACTCGGAGGAGGAGCTGAAGATGCTGGTGACGGCCAGCCAGGAGGCTGGGGTCCTCGAGGAGGGCGAGGAGCAGATGCTCCACCGCGTCTTCGGCTTCGGCGACCTGACCGCCGGCCACGTGATGGTGCCGCGCACCGAGATGAGCGGCGTCCCCGCCGACGCGACACTCGACGCCGTCATCGACCGGGTGGCCGGCCAGCCGCAGCCCTGGCTCGTCGTCTTCGGGTCGGGGCCCGACGACATCCTCGGTTTCCTCCACGCCGAGGACCTGCTCGCCGCGATCCGCCATCCCGGCGCCTTCGACCTGAAGCGCTCGGTGCGCGAGGCCTTCACGGTTCCCGAGACGATGAAGGCCGACGATGTGCTCGAGCAGATGAAGCACCGGCGGACCCACCACGTGGTCGTGATCGACGAGTACGGCGGAACGGCGGGCCTCATCACCTTTCTCGGCTTGATGGAGCGGATCGTCGGGGAGGTCCCCGCCGGCCACCGGGCGGGACTCCCGAAGTTCACGCCGCTCGCCGACGGCTCGGTGCTCGTGGACGGGCTGGCGCTGGTCGCCGACGTGAACGACCGGTTCGGCCTGCACATCGACGAGGACGTCTACAACACGCTTGGCGGGTTCGTGCTGGGTGAACTCGGCCGCCGCGCCCGCGTCGGCGACCGCCTCGACGTCGAGGGCCGCGCACTGCGCGTCGAGGCCCTCGACGGCCTGCGCGTCTCGCGCGTCCACGTCTCGCCACCGAAGTAGCGCCGGCCTGCCCAGTAGCGCCGGCCTCCGTGCCGACGAGTTCCCTCTCACCGTGGGGGCGGGCCTCCCCTAAACAGTGGGGGCGGGCCTCCGTGCCCGCCCGCGCGCCAACTGCGGCTGTCCGCGGGCCAACCGCCACGTGACGAAGCACACGGAGCCGGGGCTGTCGTTGCGCCAGTGCGGGAGAGTGCGCTTGTAGTAGCGAAGCACGTTCCGTCAGTGGGCAGTTCGCGTGCCAGCGGCGCGAGCGCGGTTATGCAACGAACCGTACGGATGAGTGAGAACGCCGGCAGGAACGACGGCAGCGGTCGGCGGCGTCACTCCGTCCTGAGCAGGCGCAAGCCGTTGGCGATGACGAGCAGCGAGGCGCCCATGTCGGCGACGACGGCCATCCAGAGGGTGGCGGCGCCGGCGACGGCGAGGGCGAGGAAGATCGCCTTGAGGCCGAGCGACACGGCCACGTTGGTCTTGACGTTGAACAGCGTGCGGCGGCCGAGGCGCACGAGGTAGGGCAGCTTCATCAGGTCGTCCGACATCAGGGCGATGTCGGCGGTCTCGAGCGCCGCGTCCGAGCCGGCAGCCCCCATCGCGATTCCCAGGTCCGCCGCGGCCAGCGCGGGAGCGTCGTTCACCCCGTCGCCCACCATGGCGATTGTGCCGAAGCGGCGGCGCGCGTCCTTCACCGCGTCCACCTTGTCGGCCGGGAGCAGCTCGGCCCGGACCTCGTCCACGCCAAGGTCGTCGGCGATCGCGCGGGCCGTGCGCTCGTTGTCGCCGGTCAGCATGACGATGTGCGACAAGCCTGCCCGGCGCAGCTCGACGATCGCGGCGCGGCCCGCGTCGCGGGTCCGGTCGGCCACGCCGATGATCCCGATCGGCACACCGGCCCGGGCAACGAGAACCGCCGTCATGCCCTGGCGGCCGAGCGTCTCGAGCCGGGCATCGATCGCCGGCGAGCACAGGCGCCGCTCCTCGAAGAGCCGGTGGTTGCCGACCAGCACGGGCGTCCCTTCGATGACCGCCTCGGCGCCGAGGCCGGGCAGCGCCCGGAAGGCCTCACCCGCCGGCAGCCGGGCACCTTCGGTGGCAGCCCGCTCGATGATCGCGTGGGCGATCGGGTGCTCGGAGCGCGCCTCGAGCGCGGCCGCCAGGCCGAGCAACCGGGCGGGTGGCGTTCCGTTCAGCGGTACCACGGTGACGACCTCGGGGCGGCCGTGCGTGAGCGTCCCGGTCTTGTCGAACGCCATGACGCGCAGCGCCGCGGCGCGCTCGAGGTGGACGCCTCCCTTCACCAGGACGCCGCGTCGTGCCGCTCCGGCCAGCGCCGACACGAACGACACCGGCGTCGAGATCACCAGCGCGCACGGGCACGAGATGACGAGCAGCACCAGCGCGCGGTAGAACCAGGACCCAAACGGCTGCCCGAACGCCAGCGGCGGCACGACGGCGATCGCCGCCGCCGCAACGAGCACCGCGGGCGTGTAGTAGCGCGCGAACCGCTCGACGAACGCCTGAGACGGCGCCCGCTGCGCCTGCGCCACCTCCACCAGCGCGATGATCCGCGCCATCGTAGTGTCGCCCCGCAGCCGCGTCACCCGCACCTCGAGAGCGCCGTGGCCGTTCACGCTCCCCGCGAACACCTCGTCGCCGGCGGCCTTGTCCACCGGCATCGACTCGCCCGTGATTGGCGCCTGGTTCACCTCGCTTGCACCCGCCGCCACCATCCCGTCGAGCGCAATGCGCTCGCCCGGCCGGACGACCAGCGTGTCGCCGATCGCGACCTCGTCGAGCGGGAGCCGGCGCTCGCCGTCCGCCCGGCGCACGAGGGCGTCGCCCGGCGTCAGCGCCATCAGCGAGCGGATGGCGTGGCGCGCCCGCTCCATGCTGCGCGTCTCGAGCACTTGCGCGAGGGCGAAGAGGAAGATGACGGCGGCCGCCTCGGACCACTCGCCGAGTGCGAGGGCGCCGGCCACCGCCACCAGCATCAGCACGTTGATGTCGAGCGACAGCGACCGTGCGGCCGCGAGCGCCCGCCGGGCCGTCAGGGAGGCGGCCGCGACGATGGAGAGGCTGTAGAGGGCGTACCCGGCAAGCTGCGGCCAGCCGAGCGCGTCCGCCGCGAGCCCCGCGCCGAAGGCCGCCCCCGACACGGCAACCGCGGCCACGCGCCGCCGGCCGCTGCCGATGCTGGCCGCGACCGGCTGCTCGTGCTCGAGCCAGGCCCGCATCCCGGTCGCCGCCACCGCCTCGGCCACCTGCGCCGCCGACAACCGCGCCGCGTCGTGCGCGACACGCAGGCGGCCGCTCATCACGTCGGCCGAGAAGCGCTCGAGGCCGGGCAGGTGCCGGAGGTGCCGCTCGAGCAGCGCCACCTCCTCGTGGCAGTCGAGGCCGTCCACGCGGTAGACCGACTCGGTGTGGACCGCACAGACGGGACACGCGGGGGCGTTCGCGCGGCTCATGGCCGCCCCGTCCCAGAACCCTCTTCCACGTGGCGGAGGCCTTCGCGGAAGAGCCCGGTGATGTGCTGGTCGTCCAGCGCGTAGAAGACCATCCGCCCCTCCCGCCGCGAGCGGACGAGTCTGAGGCCCCGCAGGATGCGAAGCTGATGCGAGACCGCCGACTGCGTCAGCCCGAGCAGCGTCGCGATGTCGCAGACACACAGCTCGGCGTGCGACAGGGCGTCGAGGATGCGCACGCGAGTCGGGTCCCCGAGCGCCCGGAAGGTCTCGGCCAGCAGGGCGACCGAGCCGCTCCTCACCAGCGCCGCCTTCACGGCGGCCACGCGGGCCGCGTCGGCCACGAAAACCTCGCAGGCGTCGGCGGCGTCTGAATCCGAGGGGGCTTTCGTGCCGGGCATGGTGGTTCGGGATGCACTTTCGACCATGGGTCAAATTATATGAACATGTGTTCATATATGCAACCTTGCCAGTTCGGCTAGAATTGAAGGCTTTGAACGATGGTCCCACTCCACGGCATGGTCCATGACGGAGCACCGGTGTGATTGAAGTCCAGCACCTCACCAAACGCTACGGCCGCGTGTCGGCGGTCGAGGACATCAGTTTCCGGGTCGAGCGCGGCGAAATCCTGGGGTTCCTCGGTCCCAATGGCGCCGGCAAGACCACCACGATGCGGGTCCTGACGGGGTACATGCCGCCCACCGCCGGCAAGGCGGTCGTGGCCGGGTTCGACGTCTTCGAGCAGCCGCTCGAGGCCAAGCGCCGGACCGGGTACCTCCCCGAGACCCCGCCGCTCTACCCCGAGATGACCGTCCGCGAGTACCTCGCGTTCGTCGCCCGCATCAAGGGCGTGCCCGCGGGCGAGCGCAAGGCGCGCGTCGACGGCGCCATGGAACGCACGCGCGTGTCCGACATGGCCGAGCGGCACTGCGGGAAGCTGTCGAAGGGTTACCGCCAGCGCGTCGGCCTCGCCCAGGCGCTGCTGCACAACCCCGACGTGCTGATCCTCGACGAGCCGACCGCGGGCCTCGACCCGAAGCAGATCATCGAGACGCGGCAGCTCATCAAGGAGCTGGCCGGCACGCACACCATCATCCTGAGCACGCACATCCTCCCCGAGGTCGCGCAGACCTGCCAGCGGGTGATCATCATCAACCGCGGGAAGGTCGTCGCGGTGGACACGCCCGACAATCTCACGCGCCGGCTGACTGGCTCGGAGACGATGTACGTCCAGGTCGAGGGGGTGCCGCCCGACGTGACGGCGGTGCTCGAGCAAGTGCCCGGCGTGACCCGCGTGGCGATCGCCGAGGGGCACGACGGGGCGTCGGGCTACGAGGTGGAGAGCGCGCCGGGCCGCGACGTGCGCCGCGACCTCGCGCGCGCGGTGGTGGCCGGCGGCTGGGGGCTGCTCGAGTTGCGCCCGGTCCGCCTGAGCCTCGAGGACATCTTCCTGCAGCTCACCACCGACGAGCAGCCGCAGGCGCCCCAGGGAGAGGCAGGCGTCCAATGAGCAACATCCTCGCGATTGCCCGGAAGGAGCTGCGCGGCTACTTTGCCTCGCCGGTCGGCTACGTGGTCGCCGGGCTGTACTCCATCGTCTTCGGCTACTTCTTCGCGATCGGGCTGAACTGGTTCGTGCGGCAGAGCATGCAGGCGCCGCAGATGGGCGGGGAGCCGCTGAACATCAACCAGCAGATGATCCGCTACGTCTTCATGAACTCGACGGTGATCAACCTCTTCGTCGTGCCGCTGATCACGATGCGGATCTACGCCGAGGAGAAGCGGTCGGGCACGATCGAGCTGCTGATGACGTCGCCGGTCACCGACTTCCAGATCATCACCGGCAAGTTCCTCGGCGCCCTCGGGCTGTACCTGGCGATGACGGGGATCACGGTCGTCCACATGGCGGTGCTGTTCATCTACGGCAGTCCCGAGCTGAAGCCGATCCTCACCGCGTACCTCGGCATGGTCCTGCTGGGCGCCAGCTTCCTGGCCGTCGGGCTGTTCTTCTCGAGCCTGACGCGGAACCAGATCGTGGCGGGCATGTTCACCTTCGCGGTGCTGCTGCTGCTCTGGGTCATCGACTGGCTCGGCAGCCTCGGCGGGCCGACCTTCGAGAGCATCGTCAGTTACCTCTCGCTGACGGGGCACCTCGAGGACTTCCTGCGGGGCGTGGTGGACACGAGGCACCTGGTCTACTACCTCAGCTTCATCACCTTCGGCCTGTTCCTGACGGCGAAGGCGGTGGACAGCGAACGGTGGCGGGGGTAGCGCATGCTGAAACGAGTGTTCGACATCGTCGGGTGGCTGGGCACGGCGCTGGTGCTGGCGGCGGTCGCCGTCTTCTTCTCGAAGCCCGGGTGGCAGCAGTGGTCGCGCTGGCTCGCGTGGGCGGGCCTCGTGTGCATCCTGCTGTACGCGGTGGGCCAGTGGCGCGAGATTGGCCGCGCCTTCGCGGGGCGGCAGGCGCGCCTCGGCACCATCTCGCTGCTCTCGGTCGTCATCGTCGTCGGCATCCTGGCCGCCATCAACTACATCTCCAACCGCGAGCACAAGCGGTGGGACCTGACCGCCGGCGCCCAGTTCACCCTCTCGCCGCAGACGCAGAAGGTCCTCCAGGGGCTGAAGGAGCCGCTGAAGGTGACGGTATTCGCGCGGGAGAGCGAGTTCCCGCGCTTCCGGGAGCGCCTGCCGGAGTACGAGTATGCGTCGCGGCAGGTGAAGGTCGAGTACGTGGACCCGGACAAGCGCCCGGCGCTCGCCCGGCAGATGCAGATCCAGAGCTACGGCACGATGGCGATCGAGTACCAGGGACGCACCGAGCGCGTCACCGGAGACTCGGAGCAGGACATCACCAACGGCATCATCAAGGTCGTCACCGGCCGCGAGCGCGCGGTGTACTTCACGCAGGGGCACGGCGAGAAGGACACGGCCAGCTCCGAGCGGAACGGCTACAACGCCATCGTGGCGCAGGTCGCCCGCGACAACTACAAGGTGGAGAAGCTGATCCTGGCGCAGCAGGCCGAGGTGCCGGCCGACGCCACGATCGTGGTCGTCGCCGGGCCGCGCAACGACTTCCTGACGCCGGAGGTGGAGTCGCTGAAGCGCTACCTCGCGCGCGGCGGCAAGCTGCTGCTGATGATCGACCCGCCCGATCGCGCCGACGCGCCGCCGCCGGCCAACCTGGTCGCCCTCGCGCACGAATGGGCGATGGAGGTCGGCAATAGCGTCGTCGTGGACGTCAGCGGCGTCGGCCGGCTGCTGGGCACCAGTGAGGAGGTCCCGGTCGCGGCGACCTACCCGTCGCACCCGATCGTCGCGCAGTTCGACCTGCTCACCGCCTTCCCGCTGGCGCGGCCCGTGTCGGCCGTCACCGCCGGCGTCAACAACCGCTTCGCGCAGGCGTTTGTCGAGACCAGCCCGAACAGCTGGGCCGAAACCGACGTGAAGACGATGCTGACCGGCGGGGAGCTGAAGTTCGACGAGAAGGCGGGTGACCGGAAGGGGCCGATCACGATTGCCGCGGCGGTGTCGGCGGCGGCCGACGGCGCCGGGGCGCAGACGGCCGCCCAGGGGCAGCAGGCCGAGGGCGAGAAGCCAGAGACCCGTGTCGTCGTCTTCGGCGACTCCGACTTCGCCTCGAACTTCGCGCTCGGCATCCAGGGGAACCGCGACCTGTTCATGAACATGCTCGGCTGGCTGTCGCAGCAGGAGACCCTGATCTCCATCCGGCCCAGGGAGACCGAGGACCGGCGCGTGACGATGACCTCCGGGCAGCAGACGCGGGTGATGATCCTCGTGCTGGTGTTGATCCCGCTGCTGGTGCTCGGCTCGGGCGTCTACACCTGGTGGCGGAGGCGGTAGATGCGCAGCTTCAAGTCGCTCAGCGTCCTGGCGTTGGTCCTCGCTGCGCTCGGCGCCTACATCTACTTCGTCGAGCGAAAGAAACCCGCCGGGTCGGAGACCGAGACGCGGCCGAAGGCGTTCGACGTGGCGGCGGACAAGGTCGTCGAGCTGATGGTTCGTTCAGGTGCCGACCGCACCGTCGTGCGCCGGGTGAACGGCGAGTGGCGGGTCGTCGAGCCGGTTCAGGCGAAGGCCGACGAGGCCGAGGTGTCGGGGATCACGAGCGCCCTCGCCGGCCTCGAGAACGTGCGGGTGGTCGAGGAGGCTCCGTCCGACCTCGCGCAGTTCGGGCTCGCGCCCCCCGCCGTCGAGGTCGGGTTCCGGGTCGAGGGCGAGAAGGCCATGCGCCACCTGCGCCTGGGGGACAAGACCGCGACCCAGGGCGAGATGTACGCGTCGCGGGGGGGCAAGCAGGTCTTTCTCGTCCCGTCGTACGTGGACACGTCGTTCGGGCGGAGCACGTTCGACCTGCGCGACAAGAGCATCCTCGCCTTCGCCCGCGACAAGGTGGACCGGGTCGCCATCGAAGGCGGCAGCTCGCCGAAAGCGCTGGTGAAGTCGGGCTCCGACTGGACGCTCGCGGCGCCGCTTCAGGCGCCAGCGGACTACGGCTCGGTCGAGTCGCTCGTCGGCCGCCTGGAGACGGGCCGCATGAGCGCCATCGTCGCGCAGGAGGCGGCCGACCTGAAGCGCTTCGGCCTCGACAAGCCGGCGATCTCGGTCACGGTCGGTGCGGGCAGCGCGCAGGCGTCCCTGCAAATCGGGTCGAAGGCGGACACCGGCGCCTACTACGCGCGCGACGCCTCGCGGCCCCTCGTGTTCACCCTCGAGTCGGCCCTGGTGGACGAGCTGCAGAAGCCGGCTGGCGACCTGCGCAACAAGGACGTGTTCGCGTTCAGGCCCTTCAACGCCACCAGCCTCGAGCTGACGCGCGGCGCGGAGGCGCTGGCCATCGAGAAGGCCAAGGCGAAGGACGGCGCCGAGACCTGGCGCCGCGTGAAGCCGTCGGACGCCGGTCTCGACCGCGTGAAAGTGGACGACGTGCTCGCGCGGCTGTCCAACCTCCGGGCCGAGTCGTTCGAGGACCCTGGCGGCGCGGCGGTGAAGGCGCTCGCGTCACCGGCGCTCGTCGTGCACGCCCGGTACGGTGAAGGCAAGGACGAGACGGTGCGGTTCGCGCGCGCGGGCAGCGACGTCTACGCCGCCGTGCCGAGCCAGCCCGGCGCCCTGAAGGTGCCGGCCGGCGACTTCGACGAGGCCCTGAAGGCGATCGACGCGCTGAGGTAGAGCAGGGCTTCAGCCCTGCTGGACACCGCCCCCCGAGGCCACCCCATGCACGACACCCTCCGCCGCGCCGGTGCGGCGCTCCTCCTCGCGCTCGTCCTCTCGGCGTGCGGCACTAAGACTCCCCCCGTCACGGCCCCCGTCCGATCGGGGGCGGCAACCGCCTCGGTCCCGATGGGATCGCTGGCCGGAGAGCTGGACCGGGTCTTCGCCGCGCCCGCCTTCGACCGCATGCAGTGGGGTGTGCTCGTTCGCTCGCTCACCTCGGGACAGGTGCTCTACGAGCGGAACGCGAGCAAGCTGCTGATGCCCGCCTCCAACATGAAGATCGTGACGCTGGCGGCAGCGGCGGAACGGCTCGGGTGGGACTACACCTGGGCGACGACCGTGATGCCCGCGGGGCGTGTGGACGGCGGCGTGCTGACCGGCGACCTGGTCGTCGCCGGCACCGGCGACCCGACGATCAACGACCGCGCGGGTGAAGCGACCGCGGTTTTCCACAAATGGTCCGACCTGTTGCTGGCGGCCGGCCTCCGCCGCATCGAGGGTCGTATCGTCGGCGACGCCACGGCGTTCGACGACGAGGAGCTCGGGGCGGGGTGGGCGTGGGACGACACGGCATACGACTACTCGGCGCCCGTCAGCGCGCTGCAGTTCAACGAGGACGTCGCGCAGGTGCTCCTCAGGCCCGGGGCGCTCGATGGCGCCCCGGCCTCACTCGAGCTGACGCCGGCCGAGAGCGGGCTCGTCGTGGTCAACCGGGTCACGACCGGCCCCGGTGACCGCGCCTCGATCTCGCTGAGGCGCCTGCCGGGGTCCAATCGTCTCCTCGTGTCGGGAACCATCGGAAGGCTGGCGAAGGAGGCCAAGCGGCTCGTCTCGGTGGACACACCGAGCGCGTACTTCGCGCGGGCGCTCCGGCAGGTGCTCGTTTCGCGGGGAATCGAGGTGAGCGGCCCGGCCGTGGACATCCGGGCGCTCGACGTGAAGCCGGCTCTCGACGGTGTCGCGCCGCTCTTCGTCCACCGGTCGCCGCCGCTCTCGGAGGCGGCGCGCGTCCTGATGAAGGTGAGCCAGAACCTCTACGCCGAGACGTTCGTGAAGACCATCGGGGCGGCGGCGGGCGAGGGGGGCAACACCGAGTCAGGCGAGAGGGAGGTGGCGAAGGTCCTCCAGGGCTGGGGCATCGCGCCCGAGGAGTACGTCCTCGCCGACGGGTCGGGGCTCTCGCGCTACAACTACCTGACGCCGCACATGCTGGTGACGATCCTCCAGCAGGTCTACCGCGACCCGCGCCACCGCGACGCGTTCGTCGCGACGCTGCCGGTCGGGGGCGAGGACGGCGGCACCATCGCGAAGCGGTTCAAGGGCACGCGGGCCGCTGGCAACGTCAGGGCGAAGACCGGATCGCTCGCCAACGTCCGGGCGCTCTCCGGCTACGTCACCAGCCTCGACGGCGAGCCGATCGTCTTCTCGATCATCGCCAACAACTTCACCGTGCCGCAGGCGACCATCGACGCAAACATCGACCGCGCCGTCGAGCAGTTGGCGAACCTCACGCGACGGTAAATGGATCGGTACGATCCATTCCCTTCATTTCCTTAGAGCACCGGCTTCGGCGTCTTCGCCGTGCTCTTCGGCAGCTCGGGCGGCTTGATGTACTCCGCGTCGATCCTGCCGGTCAGCACGCGGAGGAACGCCACGATGTTCTGCACCTCCGCGTCCGTCAGCGTCTTCCCGAGCTGATACTCCCCCATCTGCTTCACGGCGCCCTGCAGATCGGCGACGTGTCCATCGTGGAAGTACGGCGCGGTCTGGTCGATGTTGCGCAGCGACGGCACCTTGAAGACCGCCTTGTCGGCCTCGTTGCCGGTGACCTTGAACCGGCCCGGATCGGGGTTCCCCGGGTAGGCCTTCACGGCGCCCAGGCGCTGGTAGGAGGTGCCGCCGAGCAGCGCGCCGTAGTGGCACGACTGGCAGCCCACGTCCAGGAACGTCTTCAGCCCGACCTGCTCTTCGGGGGTGAGCGCGCCCGGGTCGCCGGCCAGCAGCGCGTCCCAGTGGGAGGGCGTCATGAGGCGGCGCTCGAAGGCGCCGATGGCGCGGGCCATGTTGTCGTAGCTGATCGGCCTCGCCTCGCCGGGAAACGCCTTCGCGAAACGCTCGACGTACTCGGGCATCGACTCGAGCACCGTGACGACCGCCGCCTCGCCTCCCATCGCCATCTCGACCGGGTTCAGGACCGGCCCCTTGGCCTGCTCTTCCACGTCGGCCGCGCGCCCGTCCCAGAACTGCACGAAGTGCGCGGCGGCGTTGTAGACGGTGGGCGAGTTGCGGTCGCCCTTCTTGCCGGCGTGGCCGTCGGAGGTGATCTCGCCGTCCACACCGTACTTCGCGAGGTCGTGGCAGGTGTTGCAGGAGATCTTCTGGCTCTTCGAGAGGCGCGGCTCGTAGTACAGCATCCGGCCGAGCGCAATCATCTCGTCGTTGACGGCGCGCGACGCTGCGGGCACGGCGGCCGGCAGCGGCGCGAACATCGCGAGGCGGTCGGCCGACACCGCGGCCGCCTTGGCCGGTTCGGGCGGCGGGGCCTCATTGCGGCCGCAGGCGGATGCGGCGAACGCGAGGATCGTGCAGGACAGCAAGACTCTGGCTGCGCGCATATGGGGTCTCCTGATGAAAGCCGGGCAGAGCATAGCACGCCACCGCCAGGGTGCGTCGGGTTCGCGGGTCAGTGCGTGGCGAGCGCCTCCCGGGCCCGGGCGAGCAGCGCGTCCACCTCCCCCTCCAACCCACCGCCCTGCGCCAGGTCGGGACGGCCGCCACCCTTGCCACCGAAGGCA
Source organism: uncultured Acidobacteriota bacterium (assembly GCA_963813585.1). Lineage (GTDB taxonomy): Bacteria > Acidobacteriota > Vicinamibacteria > Vicinamibacterales > Fen-181 > JARKSS01. The sequence continues at coordinate 1,346,862 of CAWEZL010000001.1, read as the reverse complement.
GCGAACAGCGTTCGGAGCACCGCCGAGGCATCCGCCTTGACGTCCTTCGATCGGGCAACCAGGGCCAGCCGCGGCGTGGACGACGAGAAGAGGGCCACCCGGAAACCGGGCTGCGCGCAGATGGCCAGCGCCATCGCCTTCAGCACGCCGGGGTCCGCCGCCTCGACGATGCGCACGACCCGGCGCGTCCCGTCGGGGAGGAGGTCGGCCGACACGGCGAGCGAGGCGGCCTCGTACGTAGCCAGGCGCTCCTGGAGGTCCTTGATGGCCTTGCGCTGGTCCTTGGCCTCGGCCTGCATCCGGGCGATGGCCACGGGAAGGTCGGATGGGGCGACCGAGACGGAGCGGATACAGCCGGCGACCGCGTCGCGGTAGGCCCGCATCTGCCGCAGCGCGCGGCCGCCGCACACGAACTCGACGCGCGTGCCGCCGCGCAGCCGCTCGCCCGACAGGATGGCGATGAGGCCGATGCTTCCCGTGCGCGCCACGTGCGTCCCGCCGCACGCCGAAAAGTCGTAGCCCTCGACCTCGATGATCCGGAGGGTGCCCGTCCGCTCCGGCTCCTTGCGCAGGGGCAACGCCGCGGCCTCCGCCTCCGACACCGTGCGGATCGCCACCGGGCGGTCTTCCCAGACGACGCGGTTGGCCTCGGTCTCGGCCGCCGCCAGCGCTTCGTGCGACAGCGGGACCTCGAGGTCCACGGTGGAGACGTCGGCGCCCAGGTGGAATCCCACGGTGCGCGCGCGGCTCAGGCGGTCGAGGGCCGCCGACAGGATGTGCTGGCCGGTGTGCTGCTGCATGTGGTCGAGGCGCCGATCCGCGTCGATGCGCCCGTGCACCGCGCGCCCGGCCTCGATCGGCTCTTCGACGACGTGGACCACCTGCCCGGCCTCGTCCTCGAGCACCTCCACGACGCGCACGTCGCCCAGCCACCCGGTGTCGAACGGCTGCCCTCCCGAGGTCGGGTAGAACGCGCTGCGGTCGAGCACGACACCCGCCCGCCCCTCGACGGTTGTCGCCACCAGCACCGTCGCGTCGAACTCGAGCAGCGCGGGGTCCTCGTAGGTACAGGCGGTCTGACACGGTTCCTCCTCGAAATGGGGCCAGGCCCCATTTCTCACGTCGATCTCAATAACACTTCCGTTATTGAGACTGGGATGAGAAATGGGGCCTGGCCCCATTTCTCAGCAGCGGGTCGGCGAGGCCGGCTTCCGCAAAGCCGCGGGCGCGCAACCGGCAACTGTCGCAGCGGCCGCAAGGGACGCCGCCGGGGGTCGGGTCGTAGCAGCTCCACGTCTGCGAGTAGTCCACCGCGAGCTCGACGCCCAAGCGGATGATCTCGGCCTTCGTGAGCCGGATCAACGGCGCGCGGATCGAGAACGACGAGCCCTCGACGCCGGCGCGTGTCGCCAGGCGCGCGGTGCGCTCGAACGCCTCGACGAACTCCGGCCGGCAATCGGGATAGCCCGAGTAATCGAGCGCGTTCACGCCGATGAAGATGTCCCGCGCCCCGGCCGCCTCGCCCCAGGCCAGCGCCAGCGAGAGCAGAACCAGGTTGCGGGCGGGCACGTAGGTGGACGGAATGACGGCCGCCTCGATCGGCCGGTCCTTCGGAACCTCGCCGCTGCCCGTCAGCGCCGACCCGCCGAAGGCCGCCAGGTCCACGTCCAGCTCGACGTGGCGCGCCACCCCCAGCGACCGGGCGACGCGGCGGGCCGACTCCACCTCGCGCTCGTGACGCTGCCCGTAGCGAACGGTCAGCGCGTACAGCTCGAAGCCGTCGCGGCGGGCCACCGCGGCCGCCGTCGCCGAGTCGAGGCCGCCGCTCAGGAGCACGACGGCCGGTTGCGCCTGTGCCATCCCGCCATTGTAGTTAGAATGGGGCTCGGAGGTGCGCGTGACGAGGCCGACCTTCTACTGCAAGCCCACGTGAACGACCTGCCGCAAGGCCAGGAGTTTCCTGGACCAGCTCGGCGTCGAGGTGGAGTTCAAGGACCTCACCCGCGAGCCGCCGTCGCGGGCCTTCCTCGAGCGGCACGTCGTCTCGGGCCGCGAGGCGGAGTTCCTGGGCACGCGCAGCCCGGTGTTCAAGGACCGGCCGATGCCCGCCTCCAAGCGGGAAGCGATCGACCTGATGCTCGAGCAACCGAACGTCATCAAGCGCCCGGTGCTCGTGGCCGGCGACATCGTCATCTTCGGCTTCGACGAGGATCGGTACCGTCGGCTGTTCACCTAGCTAGAGGCCGCGCCCGACACGGTCGCACGGCGTCGTGTCCATGTTCAACGCGGAGACGCGGAATTGATCAGGATCGGCACCTCGGGCTGGAGCTACCCTGAGGGTGGGGGCACCTGGAACGGGCTCTTCTACCCGCCGCGGGGGAAGGGCGGGTTCAAGGCCGCCGACGAGCTGCGCTACTACGCGGCGCACTTCGACACGGTGGAGGTGAACTCCACCTTCTACCGCCCGCCGGCGCCGGCCACGACGCAGCGCTGGGCGGCGCAGACGCCCGCGGGCTTCGAATTCTCGGTCAAGCTGTTCCAGAAGTTCACGCACCCGGGGATGGTGGGCCGCGGCGTCCCCGCGGCGCGACGGCCCGCCGGGGACGTGCGGCCCCTGCCCGAGCCGACGCCCGCCGACCTCGACGAGTTCCGGGCGGGCATGGATCCCCTGGCCGGGGCCGGCAAGCTGGGCGTCCTGCTCGTGCAGTTCCCCGCCGGCTTCCGCGGCGACCCCGAGTCGCGCGACTACCTGGTCCGCCTGCTCGATTGGTTCCGCGACTACCCCCTCGCGGTCGAGCTGCGCCACCGCTCCTGGAGCGACGACCAGGACGCGACCGACACGCTGCTCGGGGCTGCCGGCGCCGCGCTCGTGCAGATCGACGAACCGAAGTTCCGCTTCTCCATCCGCCAGGATCGCGAGCCGAACGTGCGCTCGCACTACTACGTGCGCCTGCACGGCCGCAACGCGGCCCAGTGGTGGACGCACGACTCGCCCGACGATCGCTACAACTACCTCTATTCGATGCAGGAGCTGCGCCCGGTGGCCGAAACGGTCAAGCGCGTCAGCCACAGCGTCGGCAAGACGTACCTGTACCTGAACAACCACTACTCGGCGAAGGCGGTGGTCAACGCGACCGCGCTGAAGCAGATGCTCGACGTGCCGGTCGAGGGGGAGTTCCGGGAAGAGCTGGTGCAGGCGTACCCGGAGCTGCGGGGCATCGTCCGCACCGCGCCGTAGGCAGGGCCGCGACCTTGTCCCGCACCCCCGCCCTGCTCCTCGAAGATCACCTGCCGGGTCTTCTCGGGGATGCCAGAGGATGCGCGCCCCGCTCCCCAACCCCCACCCTTGGGCAGAGGCGGCTCACCACGCAGGCGCCGCACCTCGGGTAGACGGGGCGGCACACGTTCTGTCCCCACACCACGAGGTACAGGTTGATGTCGGGCCACCAGCGCCGTGCCGCCACCTGGTAGAGCGCCTGCTCGGTCTGCTCGGGGGTCCTGGTGCGCACCCACCCGAGGCGGTTGGCGATACGGTGGACGTGGGTGTCCACGCAGATGTTCTCCCGGCTCCCGAACGCCAGGATCAGGACCAGGTTCGCGGTCTTGCGCCCCACCCCCGACAATGTCAGCAGCTCCTCCATCGTCGCCGGCACCTGTCCGCCGAAGCGTTCGAGGAGCTTCGCCGAGGTCGCCTTCACGTAGCGCGCCTTGTTGCGGTAGAAGCTCACCGGGTAGATCAGCCGCTCGATGCGCTCCACGCTCAGCCTCGCCATCCGTTCGGGGGTGGGGGCGACGCGGAAGAGGCGGGCCGACGCCGCGCCGGTGGTCGCGTCCTGCGTCCGGGCCGAGAGCAGCGTGCCGATCAGCACCTGGAACGCCTTGTCGCGCCGCGACTGCGCGATCTTCTCGACGGCAGGCAGGTCGTGCTCCTCGATCGCGCGGGCGAGGCGCGTCATGACGGCAGCGAGCGGGAGGCGGGCGAGCGGGGCGGAAGAGGTCGGCATCATGGCAACAGACAGCAGGGCTAAAGCCCTGCTCTACGGGTGGCTACGGGGTGACCACCGGCGTCAGGGGCGGGAGGCCGGCCAGCACCGCCAGCACGTTCCTTACGGCAAGGTCGGCCATCGCCGTGCGCGTCTCGGTGGTCGCGCTTCCCAGGTGCGGGGCGAGGACGACGTTCTCGAGCGCCAGCAGGGCGGGAGGGACGGCGGGCTCGCGCTCGTACACGTCGAGGGCCGCGCCGGCGATCAGGTGCTCGCCGAGCGCCCACCCGAGCGCCTCCTCGTCCACCACCGGCCCCCTGGACGTGTTCACGAGGTACGCCGACCGCTTCATCCGCGCCAGGCGTGCGCGATCGATCAGGTGGCGCGTGTCGGGCGTCAGCGGGACGTGGAGCGTGATCACGTCCGAGGTGCGCAGCAGCTCGTCGAGCGGCAGTCTCGCCGCCGGCGGCGCGAGCTGGCTCGACACCGGCACGGCCGGGTCGCCGGGAAGCGAGGCCGCGGCCACGCTCATGCCGAAGGCCGGTGCGCGCGACGCCACCGCGGTGCCGATGCGCCCCAGGCCCACGACCCCCAACTGCTTGCCCCGCAGCTGCATGCCCAGCATGTAGTCGAGGGCCCAGCCCTTCCAGCGCCCCGACCGCACCGCGCGGTCGCCCTCGGCGATACGCCGCGTCACGGCGAGGATCAACGCCCACGTGAGCTCGGCGGTCGCCTCGGTCAGCACGTCGGGGGTATTGGTGACGACGATCCCGCGTTCGGCGGCCGCGGCCACGTCCACGTTGTCGTATCCGACCGCGATGTTCGCGATGACCCTCAGCTGGCGCCCTGCCTCGATGACCGGGCGGTCCACCTTGTCGGTCAGCAGGCAGAGGAGGGCGTCCTTGTCGGCGACGCGACGGATGAGCTCCTCGCGCGGGATGGCCGCTTCGCCGTCGTGGAGGTCCACCTCGCACGCTTCTTCGAGACGGCGGCAGACCGAGGCGGGGACGCGGCGCGTCAGGAGGACCCTCGGCTTCAACCCCGCCGCTCCCGCGCGACGTACTCCTGGCGGCACGTCTCGGAGCAGAAGTAGGTGACGGAACCGTCGCGGGCTGGCACGGCCAGGGCGTGCGACGGCGGCAGGAAGGTGCCGCAGACCGGGTCGCGCACCATGCGGACGCCGCGCGAGGCCGGCTTTCTCCGCCCGTCCTCCAGCGAGGCGCCGGCGGCGCTCGCGAGCAGCGAGCGGATGGCGCGCCCCAGCAGCACCAGGAGGATGATCAGGAGGAGGATGCGGATCAGCACGGCTGGGCCTACTTCGTCGGCCCCTGCCCCGCCGGCACGGCCCCGCCGAGGTCGGGATGGGCCGACTGCAACCCCTGCAGGGCACGGCGGGCCGCGTCGGCTTCCGGGCTGGTGGGCGCGACCGCGATCAAGCGCTGCCACGACTCGGCCGCCCCCTTCAGGTCCTGCTGCCCGAAGGCGCGGACGACCCCCTGGTTGAGGAGCGTCTTGGTGTGCGCCGGGTCGATGGCCAGGGAACGGTCGAACTGGGCGAGCGCGCGGTCGGGCTGGTTCAGGTAGTAGTAGGCGACGCCGAGGTCGGTGATGACGTTCGGGTCTTTCGGGTTGATCCCGAGCGCTGCCTCGTACCAGGTCACCGCCTCGCTGAAGCGCTCGGCGTCGAAGTAAGCATTGCCGAGCTGGATGCGGCTCTGCACGTCGGAGGGGTTCTTCTCGGCCGCCGCGCGCAGCACCTGGACGCGCGCCTCGTCCAGGGGCGGCGCCTGCGGCTGCGCGGTCGGGGCGGCGGCCGGCGCGGCCGGCGACACCGCCGCTTGCGGGGCGCCAGCCTGCGCCCGCGGGGCGCCCTGCTGCGTGCCGATGATCCAGCCGACGATGAGGCCGAAGAACGCCCCGGCGATGGCGAGGACGATCGATTCCGGTTTCATAAGGTGTTGGATGGAAACGCCGACCACGCGATCATAACAGGGTGCGTTTGAACCAGTCCACCAGCACCCCGGCCAGGTCGGGGTTCCGCGACAGCATCGTCGTCCCGTGCCCGGCCCCGTCCAGCACGAGCTGCTCGCGAATGCCCGCCCCCTCGCCCGACAACCGCCGCAGCGTGATCATCACGTAAGCGTCCTCGCGGCTCCCCACGAGCAGTGCCGGGCGGTTGCCGTAGCGGCTCAGGTTCGCCTGCGTCCGCAGGCCCTGGTAGTCGAGCCCGGGCGACAGCAGGGCGATGGAGCGGACGGTCGGGTCAGCCGCGGCCGCCACGACCGCGAGGTTGGCGCCGAGGGAGGCGCCGAGCAGCCCCACCCTCGCGGGCGTCACCTCCCGCCGGCTCGCGAGGTAGGCGCGCGCTGCCTTGAGGTCGGCGACGATCCCACCGTCCTTCGCGTTCGGGCCCGCCGGCCGCGGGTCGGAGGCGCCGTGCCCGCGCAGGTCGATCGCCAGGGCGGCGATACCGGCGTCGGCCAGCCGCGGACCCACCGCATCCCAGTCCCGCCGCGACCGCGTCTGCATGTGGAGGAGCACCACGACGGGCCCGGGGCGCGCGGGGAGGTACAGCGTCGCGGCGATCGACACGCCGTCCTCGGTGACGAAGTGCACGTCCTGGGCGGTGGCGGCCGCGGCGGGCGGCGCCGCCAGTACGAGACCGGCCAGCACGAGGAACGCGAGGCGCCGGGCTGTCACTTCAGGAGCCCCACCATCTCGCGTACGGCGCGGTCGAGCCCCACCAGCGACGCGCGGGAGATGATGCTGTGACCGATGTTCAGCTCCTCGATCACGCGAATCGAGGCCACCGGGTGGATGTTCACGTAGGTGAGGCCGTGGCCGGCCAGCACCTCGAGGCCGGCGGCGGCCGCCGCGTCGGCGGCACGCTGAACCTCGGCGAGTCGGGCGCCGCGCGTGGCGGGCGGCGCGTCGGCGTACCCGCCGGTGTTGATCTCGATCGCGTCGGCGCCGGCGTCCTTCGACGCCGCCACCTGCGCCTCGTCCGGATCGATGAAGATGCTGACCCGGATGCCGTCCTCGCGGAGCTGGCGGGTGGCCTCCGCGACGTCCGCGCGGTTCGCGGTCACGTTGAGGCCCCCCTGGGTCGTGACCTCGTGGGGCTGCTCGGGGACCAGCGTGACCTGGTCGGGGCGGACGCGCAGGGCGATCGCCGTCATCTCTGCCGTCGCCGCCATCTCGACGTTCAGCTTGGTCGCCAGCACCTGGCGGAGGAGTTCGACGTCCCGGTCCTTGATGTGGCGACGGTCGCCGCGCAGGTGCACGGTGATCCCGTGCGCACCGGCCAGCTCGGCGATGAGCGCGGCGGCGATTGGCTCGGGCTCGCGCGCCTGCCTCGCCTCGCGGATCGTGGCGATGTGGTCGATGTTGACGGCAAGTCGCATGGTGTTGCTCCGCCGGCACTGTGGGGTCAGGTCTTGCATTTCTGCATTTTGCGTGTCTGGCACGGGGTCAGGTGTGCAAAATGCAGAAATGCAAGACCTGACCCCATAGACCTACCGCGGCGTTGCGTCGGGCAGGCCGCCGTCCACCGGGATCGTGGCGCCGGTCGTCGGCGTCTGCCGGGTAGCGAAGAACAGGACCGCGTTGGCGACGTGGCGCGCGGTCACCGCCGCCTTCAGCAGGTTGCGGCTGCGATAGTAGGCCTCGAGGCCCGCTTCGTCCAGGCCGCGCGCGCGCATCCGGTCGGGTCCGACCTCGGCCCACAGGCCCGACTTCCGGCCGCCCTCCGAGAACACGGCGTCGGGCGCGACCATGTTCACCCGCACGTCCAGCTCGGCCAACTCGAGGCTCGCGATCCGCGCGAGCTGGTGCGACGCGGCCTTGGTCGCGCTGTACGCGCCGAACTTCGCACCTGGCGCGAACACGTTCTTGGTGGAGACGAGCACCACGTCACCGCCGCTGCCCTGCAGCGTGAAGTGGCGCGCGGCCTCCCCGAGCACGAGAAGCGTCCCCTCCACGTTCACGCGCTCGAGGCGCTGGAACGCCGCCAGGTCCATCGAGGCGAGCGACGACACGTGGGCGATTCCCGCGTTGACGACGACCAGGTCCACGCCGCCCCACTCGTCCACGACCCGGCGCCACGCCGCGGCAATCCCGCCGGCGTCGGTCACGTCCATCGGCACGCCGATGATGGCGTCGCCGAACGGCCCGGACAGCTCGGCGACGAGCGACTCGAGCGCCGCACCGGCCAGGTCGGTCGCTGCCACGAGGCACCCGGCCTCGAGGAGTACGCGGCAGACCCCCGATCCGATCGCGCCGGCCGCCCCGGTGACGATCGCCACCTCGCCGATGAGGGGCCCGTTCTCGCGCCCGGCCAGCTTCGCGTGCTGCAGCGTCCGATATTCCATGTGGAAGAGGTCGCGCTCGGACAACCCCTCGTAGGCGCCGCCAGACGCCGCGATCCGCGCCTTGACCGCCAGCGTGTGCCCGGTGATGTCGCCCGCGACCGCGGCCTCCCGCAGGTCGTGCCCGACGCAGAACGCGCCGGCGCCCGGCACGAGCAGCACCCGCGGCAACGCGTCGAAAGCGGCCAGGCCGCCGGGCATCATCGAAGCATGCCGCTCGAGGTAGCCGCGATACCGGGTCGCGTGCTCGTCGATCGCCGCCCGAAGCAACTCGGCGAGCGTCGGCGCCTTCAACGCCTCGTCGAGCTCGGCCCACGCCGGCCAGGGTCCGGTCCGGATCAGGTGGTCGGATGTCAGGGGGCCGTCCAGCGCGATGGCGCGCGCGCCGGGCTGCCGAAGGAAGCCGAGCACCTCCGGGGTCGCCAGCGCCCGCACGATCACGCGCTGGCGCCGCCCCGTCCCCTGATCGGGCTGGCCGGCCAGCAGGCCGCGCAGCACGGGCGCCACGGCGGAGATCCGTTCGCGGGCCCTGGCGACATCATCCGCCGAGGCCGCGCACGTCCCGGCGCGAGGCGCGAGGAAGGCCTCGGCCCGCGAGACGAACTCCACCGTGGCCTCGTAGGACTCGCGCGCGTCACGCCCCCACGTCACCAGCCCGTGCCGCGCCCACACCATCGCGCGCGCACTCGGCGCCGCCTCGAACGCCTCGGCCGCCGCCTTCGCCAGCTCGAAGCCGGGGGCGACGTACGGCATGAAGATCACGTCGCTTCCGAGCACCCCGCGGGCGAGCGCCTCGCCGCCGGCCCGGTTGGTGAGGGCCAGCACCGCGTCGGCATGGGTGTGGTCGATGAAGCGCGGCGGCAGGAAGGCATGGACGAGGGCCTCGATCGACGGCGTGCCCGACCCCGGCCGGAACAACTGCCGGCGCAGCTCGAGCACCATGTCCCCGTCGCCAAGGGCGGGCAGCGCGCGCAATCGCAACAGCGGCGTGAGCGCGAGGCCCAGGTGCGCCTCGGGGGCGATGACGGCCAGGTCGGCGCCGGACGCCTTGACGAACAGCGCCTCGTGGCGCTCGCCGAAGATGTCGACCGCCGCGGCCTTGACGGACGTGTTGCCGCCGCCGTGCAGCACCAGCGCGGGGTCGGCACCCAGCAGCCGTGCCGAGTAGGTCCTCAGCGAGAGATCCTCGCCCCAGGCGGCGGCGAACTGGTCGACGAGACGACGAGCCTCGGCTTCGCTCCAGAGTGACTTCATGGTCAGAGACGTCAACCCTGAAGGGTTGCCCCACCTTTGTCGCGGGCGAGGACGCCCGCGCCCGCCGCAGCCAGCATCGCGCGCGCGTTCTCGGCCGCCCGTCGGCCGTCGAACACCGCGCTGCCGGTGACGATCAGATCGGCGCCGGCCCGCGCGATCGCCGCCGCGTTGTCGCACGTCACGCCGCCGTCCACGCAGACGAGCAGGTCCTCGCGGCCCAGCCGGGCCGCCAGGTCCCGCACCTGCCGCATCCGGTCGAGCGTCGCCGGGTTGAATCCCTGCCCGCCCCAGCCGGGGTTGACGGCGAGCAGCACGACCATCTCGACCTCGGGCAGCAGCGGCTCGACCGACGCGACCGGCGTGCCGGGGTTCAGCGCGATCCCGCGGACGACGCGGCGCAAGGGATCGGCCGCGTGCGGCATTCGGCCGAGCGACTGCAGCGCGCGGTGGATGTGGATCGACGACTCCAGGTGCACGGTGACGACGTCGGCGCCGGCCGCGACGTAGTCCTCCAGCTTCTCCACGGGGTCGCGAATCATCAGGTGCACGTCCTTGAGCAGCGGCGTGCGGCCCAGGGCCTTCACGAACGGGGGACCGACCGTCATCATCGGCGTGAAGCACCCGTCCATCACGTCCACGTGGACGACCTTCACGCCAGCGTCCTCGAGCACCTTCAGCTCGGACCCGAGCGACAGGAGATCGGCCGTGAGCAGGCCGACGCTGATCGTCGGGCACACCGCCCGGAGCGCCGCAGCCGGTCCAGGGTCGCGCGTCATACCGTCGCCCGGTCGCCCTTCTCGTGCAGCAGCGTCTGGTACAGCTCGTACGCGTGCTCGGGCTTCATCAACTCGTGGACCACCTTCTGGACCGCCTGGATCATCGCGACCGGCGCGGCCGACTGGAAGATGTTGCGCCCCATGTCCACGCCGGCGGCCCCCTCGTTCACGGCACGGAACGCCATGGTCAGCGCCTCGAGCTCGGGCAGCTTCTTCCCGCCCGCCATCACGACCGGCACCGGGCAGGAGGCGGTGACCGTCTCGAACCCCTCGGGCACGTAGTAGGTCTTGACGACCTGCGCGCCCAGCTCGGCGCAGATGCGCGTGGCGAGGCGGAAGTACTGCGCGTCGCGGACCATGTCCTTGCCCACGGCCGTCACCCCGAGTGTCGGGATGCCGTAGCGGTTGGCCATGTCCACCATGCGCGTCATGTTGTTGACCGTCTGCGTCTCGTACTCGCCGCCGATGTACACCTGGATCGCCATCGCGGAGACGTTCATCCGAAGGCCGTCCTCGATGTCCACCGCGACGAGCTCGTTCGACAGCTCCTTGCGGATGCTCGGGCCCCCGCTCGCGCGCATGACGACGCCGCGGCCGAACGCGGGCGGGATGGTGGTGCGGAGGATGCCGCGCGTGAGCATCAGCGCGTCGGCGTACGGCAGCAGCGGCACGATGTTGACGTCGATCCGCTCGAGGCCCGAGGTCGGGCCGAGGAAGTACCCGTGATCGATCGCCAGCATCACGGTGCGGCCCGAACGCGGGTTGAAGATGCGCGACAGGCGGTTCTGCATCCCCCAGTCGAGCGCACCCGCGCCCTTGAGGAAGAACGGCTCGTTCCGGGCGGGGATGTCGAGATGGTAGTCCTTCGTGTCCTTCAGGGTGTCCAGGTCGGCCATGGCTCAGGCTGCTCCTTCAGGCCGGCTCGCCGAGGTGACGGCGCACCGTGTCCAAGATCTCCTCCGCCCAGGCGGTGATCTGCCGCTGGTCCTGCCCCTCGATCATGACGCGAAGCAGCGGCTCGGTGCCCGAGTACCGGACCACGAGGCGCCCGCTCTCGCCCAGCCGACGCTCGACGGCGTCGAGCACCGCGGCGACCGCGGGCATCCCGCGCAGCTCCCGCTTCTCCCTCACGCGCATGTTCACGAGCACCTGGGGGTAGGTGACCAGCTCGCCGGCCAGCTCGCCGAGCTCGCGCCCAGTCTCCGCCATCACCTGCAGGACGTTGAGCGAGGTGACCAGGCCGTCGCCGGTGAACAGGAAATCGGAGAAGATGACGTGGCCCGACTGCTCGCCGCCGAGCGACAGGCCGCGGGCGATCAGCTCTTCCATCACGTGCTTGTCGCCCACGGGGCACCGCACGAGGTCGATGCCCGAAGCGCGCAGCGCGATCTCGAGGCCGATGTTGCTCATGATGGTGGCGACGACCGCGTTGCCGCGCAGCCGGCCGGTCGCCTGCATGTGGCGCGCCGCCAGCAGCAGCACCCCGTCCCCGTCCACGATCTTCCCGGACGCATCGACGAAGATCGCGCGGTCGCCGTCGCCGTCGAACGCGACCCCCAGCCGGCAGCCGTGCGCGACGACCGCGCGGGCCATCGCGGCCGGCTTCGTCGAGCCGCACTCGAGGTTGATGTTGCGGCCGTCCGGCTCGCACCCGAGCGTCACGAGGTCGAACCCGAGCTCGCGCAGCAGGCGCGGGGCGATCGCCGACGTGGCGCCGTTGGCGCAGTCCACGACGAGTCGCAGGCCCGCCAGTCGCGGGCGCGGCCGGCAGCGCCGACCTGGCGTGCTCCAGGTACGGGGCGCTGAGGTCCTCGTCATCGAGCGGCGCCGCCTCTCCGCCCGGCACCTGCCACGACGCGTCCGCCACCACGTCCTCGACGGTCCGCTCGAGGTGCTCGGTGAACTTCTCGCCGGCCCCGGAGAACACCTTGATGCCGTTGTCCTCGAACGGGTTGTGCGACGCCGAGATCACGACGCCGGCGTCGAAGGCCTGCTCGCGGGCGAGGTACGCGATCGCCGGCGTGGAGATGACGCCCCCGCTCACGATTGTGCCGCCCGCGCTCCTCACGCCGTGGGCCAGCTCGCGCGCGATCCAGGCCCCCGACTCGCGCGTGTCGCGTCCCACGAGCACGCGGTGCGCGCCGTCGGCAGCCGGCAGCGCGCGGACGAGCGCTGCGCCGAGGCGGCGAACGGTCGGCGCATCGAGGGGGTAGGCGCCGGCGCGGCCGCGGACGCCATCGGTGCCGAAGAGTCGGTGTGCCATGGTTGCTCGGACAACGGGCGAGCTAACGGAGGATCCTGACCCGCACCCTCGAAGGATCGATGCGGAGCACTTCGCAATCCTGCGGTGGTGCGACCCGGATGGAGAGATTGTACCGGCCCGGTCCGAGCCCGGCAAGGTCCACGAACGCGCCGATGGCGTCCGCCTGGAGCTCATCAAGAACTTGCCTGCGACCCCTGGTCAGCACGGTCACGACGGGCGGGACGGACCGGGCCGACAGCCCGCGCCCGGTGTTCTCGAAGCGCACCGGCACGTTGAGGACCGCGCGCTGCACCGGGGTCGGGAAGATGTCCACCGTGATCCGGGCGTTCACCGGCTCCTGCAGCCGCACCCGGGGATCGGCGACGCCGACGGTGGCCGACTCGCGAACCTGCCGCCTGGCGCCCTCGATCGACACCGGGTCGGTGATCGCCTCCTTCACGTCGCGCAGGGCGCTCTCGGGACCCACCACGACGACCGACGCCGGCTCGGCGGTGGCCGCGCCGACCGTGTACCCCTCGGCGGCCCTGCCCTCGACGGTGGGAACGACACGCACGGTGCGCGAGCCGCTGCGCTCGAAGACGAGCGGGATCGTCCCCGGCGACACCTGCGTCACCTCGACGCCGAAGGGCGTCCTGACGTTCTGCTGCGTGAGGTGGAACAGGCGGCGCCCCGGCCGCGCGGCCGCCAGGTCGATCACGGCCACGACGTCGGCGGCCGACAACTGGCGGAGCAGCCCGCCGGTGCCGCGCACGCGGACGTCAACGGCGGGCGGCGGGTTCGTCCACCAGCACGAGGCTCTCCGGCGTGTTCTGCAGCTCGAGCGGTGCGCGGACGCTCCTCTCCACCGTCTCCTCGCCCGCGACGACGAACCACAGCGCGGCGGCGATGGCCACCGAGATGAACTTGAGGCCGAGGTGTCCAAACGGGTGGTAGTAGGCCATCAGTCGTACAACCCCTGCTTCTCACGGGGCCTCGACTCGCGCGTTGCGATGAGTTCCCTGAGGCGCGCCCGGAGGATGTCGGGGGCGATGCCGACCTCGATGCGCCCCTCGAGGGCCACGGAGATCCGGCCCGTCTCCTCGGACACGATGACCGCCAGCGCGTCGGTTTCCTCGGTCAGGCCGATGGCGGCGCGGTGCCGGGTGCCGAAGTCCTTGCTGACGACCGGATTGATCGTGAGCGGCAGGAAGCAGGCGGCGGCCGCGACGCGGTCGCCCTGCACGATGACGGCACCGTCGTGGAGCGGCGTGCCCGGCTTGAAGATCGTCACCAGCAGGTCGTTGGTCACCGTCGCGTCGAGGGGGATCCCCCCCTCGATGTAGTTGCGGAGGCCGATGTCGCGCTCGATCGCGATGATGGCCCCCACGCGCTGCCCCGCGAGCACGGTGGCCGCCACGGCGATCTCTTCGACCACGTCGTCGCCGCCGTCGCCGCGCCCGAAGTAGCCGGCGAAGGGCGTGCGGCCGAAGTGCGCCAGGGTCCGGCGGATGTCGGCCTGGAACAGCACGATCAGCGCGAACACGACGTAGCCGATCATGTTGCGGATCAGCCAATTGACGGTCGTCGAGGTGACCGAGGCGCGAGAGGTAGAAGAGGGCCAGCAGGAGCCCGGCGCCGAGCCCCATCTGCACGGCGCGGGTGCCGCGGATCAGCTTCAGGATCTCGTAGATCGCCACCGACACGATGAGGATGTCGAGGACATCCCACCAGCCGAGACGCTGAAGAATGCCGAGCAATGCGTCCATGCGGTGGCGTCGCGGGTTGAACCGGGGGCCGTTTACCGGGTGCCGGGCGGACCCGCCCGGCGGATCGCGTCGGCGACGCGCGCGACCTGCACCATCTCCGCCACCGCGTGCACCCGGACGATCCGCGCCCCACCCAGGACGGCGGCGGTGACGGCGGCGGCGGTCCCCCAGTCGCGCTCGGCCGGCGGGCGCTCGCCCGCAGCCGCCTGGAGGAACGACTTGCGCGAGGGGCCGACGAGCAGCGGGCGCCCGAGCGCAGCCAGCGCCGGCAGCCCGGCGAGCACCTCGTAGCTGTGCCCGGCCCGCTTGGCGAAGCCGATGCCCGGGTCGAGCACGATCGCCTCGCGGATCACGCCGGCGCGCTCGGCGCGTTCCATCGCCTCGGCCAGCTCGCGCCGGACCTCGCCGAGGATGTCGGCGTAGGCCGCCTCGCGGTACATCTGCCCGGGGGTCCCGCGCGAGTGCATCAGGACGAGGCCGGCGCCGGCCGCCGCCACGACCTCCCCAAGTGCCGGATCATACATTAGACCGCTGACGTCGTTCACGAGCCCGGCCCCTTCGTCGAGGGCGGCGCGCGCGACGGCGGCCTTGCGCGTGTCGATCGAGATCGGGAGCCGGACGCGCCGGGCGACGGCGCGCAGCGCCGGCAGCAGCCGCCGCAGCTCCTCGGCCTCGGGCACCGCCCCCGAACCCGGCCGTGTTGACTCGGCCCCCAGGTCGAGGATGTCGGCCCCCCCGTCGGCGGCGGCCTGCGCCAAGTCGAGCGCCCGGGCGGGGTCGACCGAGGGCGACGCCTCGGCGAACGAATCCGGTGTGATGTTGATGACGGCCATCACGAGCGTGCGGTCCCCAAGGACGAGGGGATCGCCCCCCGCGACCGGCACGATGAAGGGCGGTAGCGGGATCAGCGGGCCGATCACTCCTGGGGCAGCGGCTTCTGGATCGGCGGCAGGGGGGCCGCGATCGACCCGCGCTCGCGCTGGCGGGCGCGCGCCTCGTCGTCGGCCGCGGGCTGGACGGGCGCGCGGGCCACCACGGCCTCGACCGACTCGCCGGCCGCCAGTTGCTTGACCTGCTCGCCGTCGAGCACCTCGTGCAGCAGGAGGGCGTCGGCGACGCGGACGAGCGCCTGCCGGTTGTCGGCCAGCGTCGAGTGCGCGCGCTCGTAGTTGGAGGTGACGATGGCCTTCACCTCCTGGTCGATCCGGATCGCGGTGTCCTCGCTGTAGTCCTGGTGCTGCGCGATCTCGCGGCCGAGGAAGATCTGCTCCTCCTTCTTCCCGAAGGTGAGCGGCCCCATCGCGGGGCTCATCCCCCACTCGCAGACCATCTTCCGCGCCAGGTCGGTCACGCGCTCCAGGTCGTTGCCGGCGCCGGTCGTCAGATTGCCGGTCAGGATCTCCTCGGCGACGCGGCCCCCGAGCAGGATCGCGATCTGATCGTCGAGGTACGGCTTGGAGTAGTTGTGCTTCTCGTCCACCGGTAACTGCTGCGTGAGGCCGAGCGCCGTGCCGCGCGGGATGATCGTGACCTTGTGGATCGGGTCGGCCCCGGGCAGCAGCACGGCCAGCAGCGCGTGCCCCGCCTCGTGCACGGCGGTCACCTGCTTCTCCGCGTCGCTGATGATCATCGAGCGCCGCTCGCTGCCCATCAGGACCTTGTCCTTGGCGAACTCGAAGTCCATCATCCGGACGACCTTCTGGCTGTAGCGCGCGGCGTAAAGCGCCGCCTCGTTGACCAGGTTGGCCAGGTCCGCCCCGCAGAAGCCGGCCGTCGCCCGTGCCAGCACGCTGATGTTCACGTCGTCGGAGAGGGGGATTTTCCGGGTGTGCACGCCGAGGATCCCCTCGCGCCCCTTCACGTCGGGCCGGTTCACGACGATGCGGCGGTCGAAGCGGCCGGGCCGCAGGAGCGCCGGGTCGAGGACGTCGGGGCGGTTGGTCGCGGCGACGAGGATCACCCCCTCGTTCGACTCGAACCCGTCCATCTCGACCAGCAGTTGGTTCAGCGTCTGCTCGCGCTCGTCGTGTCCGCCGCCAAGGCCCGCCCCGCGGTGCCGGCCGACGGCGTCGATCTCGTCGATGAAGACGATGCAGGGGGCGTTCTTCTTCCCCTGCTCGAAGAGGTCGCGGACGCGGGAGGCGCCCACGCCGACGAACATCTCGACGAAGTCTGAACCGCTGATGGAAAAGAACGGGACGTTCGCCTCGCCGGCCACCGCCCGGGCGAGCAGGGTCTTGCCGGTTCCCGGGGGGCCCATCAGCAGGACGCCCTTGGGGATCCGTCCACCCAGCTTCTGGAACTTCTGGGGCTCCTTCAGGAACTCGATGATCTCCTGCAGCTCGTCCTTGGCCTCCTCGATGCCCGCGACGTCCTTGAAGGTCACCTTCTTCTGGGCGCTCGACGACAGCTTCGCCTTGCTCTTGCCAAAGGAGAGGGCCTTGTTCCCCCCGCTCTGCATCTGCCTCATCAGGAAGATCCAGAAGCCGATCATCAGGAGGATCGGGGCCCACGAGTAGAGCAGCGACGCCCAGGGGCTGGTGGAGGGCTCCTTGGCCGTGATGCTGACGCCCTTGTCCTGCAGGCGGTTGGCGAGCCCCTCGTACTGCTGCGGAACGATGAGGCGGAAGGTCTCGCTCGCCTTGTCGATGCCGGTGACCTCGTTCCCGGTGATCGTGACCGACGCCACCTGACCCGAGTCCACGCGCTGCATGAACTCGGTGAAGCTGATCACGCGGTCGCGCGGCTGGAAGCTGGTCGAAAAGTTCCAGATGAGCACGCCCACGACGATGAGCACCATCCAGAACAGGAGGCTCTTGAGCGTCGAGTTCAAAACCCTTCTCCCCTCAGCTTCAAGATTACCACGTCGCGTGTATCCCGGCCGACGCGGAAATCCTCGGCAATGACGTGGCCCGCGACCCACACGAGGCGGTCGTCGGCGTCGACGACGAGCGGCGTGCTGTCGCGGCGGTCGCGCGGCACCTTGCGGTCCACGAAGTAGTCCTGGAGCTTCTTCCGCCCCCCGAGCCCGAGCGGCCGGAACAGGTCGCCCGGCTGCCGGAAGCGGACGCTCAGCGACGAGACCGTGGCCGCGTCAATCACCGCGGTGCACCGCCCGGCGAGCACCGCCGTATCGCCCCGGCGGCGAAGCTCAGACGAAACCGCGCGGCCGTCCGGTACCAAGACCTCTCCTGGTACAGACAACGTCGCGCGAAAAGAGTTCGCCCGGGGGCCGGATTTTTCTACCGACCGCCCCTCGCGGGGGGTCAGGCGCACCCTCCCACCTACGATCTCGGCCTGTTGGCCCGGAAACGACACGGGGCCCTGCAGGTCGCCGGACGCCATGGCCAGCAGGCGCTCCGCCTGGCTGAAGCCGACGCCCGCGCGCCCCCGGCCGAAGCGGGACAGGGCCAGCGCCGCCACCCTACGCGCAATCGCCGGTTCGCACGAGGCGAGCCGCCGGGCATCGAGGACCAGGCACCGGCCCCCGGCGGCCGGCAGCACCACGTCCGAGAAGACCTCGCCGGCCCGCGAATCGAGGAAGGCGGCATCGTCGGCCGCGATCGCGGCCGCCCGCGCCAGCACCGAAACGACCGCCGGCGAGAAGCGGCAGCGCAGGAGCGGCAGCAGCTCGTGCCGGACGCGGTTGCGGAGGAAGCGGGTGTCCCGGTTCGACTCGTCCTCACGGAACGCGAGCCCCCGGGCCGCGAGCCACTCGACCAGCTCGTCGTGCGACTGCTCGATGAGGGGCCGCACGATGTTCCCGCGCCGCGGCGCCATGCCGGCGAGGCCGCGCGGGCCGGCGCCGCGAATCAGCGCCAGCAGGACGGTCTCGGCCTGGTCGTCGCGCGTGTGCCCGACGGCGAGGTGCGACGCCCCGCACCGCGCGGCCGCCTCCTCGAGGAAGGCGTAGCGCATCCGGCGGCCGGCGTCCTCGAGGGACGAACGGGTGCGGCGTGCCTCGGCCGCAACGTCGCCCGCCCCGGCCTCGAAGGGCAGCGCCAGCGACGAGGCCAAGCCGCCGCAGAAGCTCTCGTCTGCGCCGGCTTCTGGCCTCAGCCGGTGGTTGTAGTGGGCGACGCCGGCGAGTGCGAACCGCGCAACCGGCGCCAGCTCGCGCAGAACGTGGAGCAACGCCGTCGAGTCGGCCCCGCCCGACGCGGCGACAAGGATCCGCGCGTCAGGCGGCAGCAGGCCGTATCGGCGAATCGTCCGGTGAACTCGCTCGACGAGGGACATCATCGGAGCGAGAAGGATGACGGGCGAGAGGAATCTGGTGCCGGTGCAGGGACTTGAACCCCGGACTCCGCGGATATGAGCCGCGTGCTCTAACCAACTGAGCTACACCGGCGTAAGCCACAAAGTTTACCACGACCCGGAGACGCCCTCAATCAGGGCCGCCGCGAGCAGCGGGATCATCAGCTCGTGGTGGCCGATCAGCGAGTACCCCCGGCCCACGCCGCGGGTCGGCCGTTGGACGACGTTGACCTGGGGGCGGTACAGGCGCGCGAAGTCGAGGTTCACCGTCACGAGGCCGTCGAGGCCATGGCCCCGGTTGCGGGCGAGGGCCACGGCCTTGAGGAACACCTCGGGAAGCACGACCGCGGAGCCGCAGTTGAGGAAGGCGCCGCCCTCCAGGCGCGCGACCGACGAAGCGAAATACCGGAAATCGCGGAGGCTCCCCTCCCCCAGCGCCCGACCCGACGCGGCCGGGTGCATGTGGATGATGTCGGTGCCGACGGCGACGTGGACGGTGAGCGGGATTCCCAGACGGGCTGCGGCGGCCGCCACGCTGAGGTGCTCGTATTGGGGGTGGTGCCCGGCCATGAAGGCGCCGACCGCCTGGCCGAGGCCGAGCCCCGCCGCCACGCCGTCGTTGATCGCCTGGTTCAGCAGCCGGCCGGTTTCCTCGGCCATGCCGAACTCGCCGGGCCCGATCGCCCGATCCACGTCCTCGGAGGTCGCACCCGCCAGCGCGATCTCGAAGTCGTGGATGATCCCGGCGCCGTTGGTCGCGAGCGCCGAGACGAACCCGCGCTCCATCAGGTCGATCAGGACCGGCGAGAGGCCGGTCTTGATCACGTGGGCACCGACCCCCCACACGATGCCCGCGCCCCGGCGCCGGGCGTCGAGCAGCGCGGCGACCACCTCGCGGAAGTCCTTCCCCGCGAGGATCGACGGGAGCGCCGCCAACCAGCCGGGCAGGCCCGAGCCGGGCTGGTACGGGCGCCCGAAATCCGCCGCGCGCACGCTGCTCGCGCGGCTTTTCAGGGGGTAGGTGCGAAGGCCCGCCAGGTCGAATTCCTCGTAGGGGAAGGGCATGTCAATTCCAATTCCGTGTCGCGCGGTCTTTACAGGACCAGCATCGCGTCGCCGTAGCTGTAGAAACGATACCCGGACGAGACGGCTTCGCGATAGGCCGTGAGCACCGATTCCCGCCCGGCGAACGCCGACACCAGCATGAGCAGCGACGACCGCGGCAGGTGGAAGTTGGTGAAGAGGCCGTCGAGCACCTGGAAGCGGAACCCCGGGTAGATGAAGAGGTCCGTGGCCCCTCGCCCCGACACGATCCGCCCGTCGCCTCGGAGCGCCGCGGCCTCGAGCGTCCGGGTGGTCGTGGTCCCCACGGCGATCACCCGCCGCCCTTCCCCGCGCGCACGCGCGATCCGCGCGGCCACGTCGCCCGGGATCTCGTAGACCTCCTCGTCCACCCGGTGGTCCTCGACCCGCTCCACGTGGACCGGCTTGAAGGTGCCGTAGCCGACGTGCAGCGTCACCTCGGCGCGATCGACGCCGCGCGCCTCGAGCCGGGCAAACAGCTCCGAGGTGAAGTGCAGGCCGGCGGTCGGTGCGGCCACCGACCCGCGGGCCCGCGCGAAGACGGTCTGGTAGCGTTCGCGGTCCTCGCGCCCGTCGGGCCGGTGGATGTATGGCGGCAGCGGGATGTGGCCGATGGCATCCACCGCCTGGTCCACGTCGAGACCGCCTTCCGCCAGAAGCCGGATCGTGCGGCGCCCGTGGTAGTGCTGATCGAGAATCTCCCCCCGCAGGACGACCCCCGTGCCCTCGAAGACCATCAGCTTGCCGGGCTTCAGCTTCTGACCGGGGTGGACGAGCGCCTCCCAGCGCTCGCGGTCCAGCCGGCGAAGGAGGAGGCACTCGACCGCGCCGCCGGAGGGATCACGGCGGCCGAGCAGCCGCGCGGGGAACACCCGCGTGTTGTTGGTGACGACGAGGTCGCCGGCCGAGAGGAAGTCGGGCAGGTCGGCGACGGTGGCGTGAGCGCGGATGCCGCCGGTCGCGCGGTCGAGGACGAGCAGGCGAGAGCCGTCGCGCCGCGCGGCCGGGCGCTGGGCGATCTGCCCCGGCGGCAGCTCGAAGTCGAAGAGCGCAACATCCACCGGGGCAGTGTATCAGGAGGCGTCAGTGCACCATCGGCCTCAGGTCGGCGTTCGCCTCGCGCCAGTCGTTCGCCAGGATGGACCACAGGATCTGGTCGAACTGCCGGCCGTTGCAGGTGAGGGACCGCCGGAGCACTCCCTCCTGCACCGCGCCGATCTTCCGCAGCGCCCCGTTCGCCCGGCCGTTCTGCACCGCCGCCCGCCCCTCGAGACGCTGAACGCCGATTCCGTCGAACACGAAGTCGAGGAAGAGCCGTGTCGCGGCCTCGAAGACCCCGGTGCCCCAGAACGGCGAGCCGAGGGCGATGCCCCACTCGGCAAGCGTGAAGCCCGGGTCGAGCTGCCGCACCTGCACGATGCCGACCGCCACGTCGTACCCGGCCGGGACGATGGCGAAGGCCGCGAACCGGCCAGCCTCCCACTCACACCGCGACCACTCGATGAACCGCTCGAAGCCGCCCAGGTCGCTTGGGGGCGGCGAGATGAAGCGGGTGACCTCTTCGGCCGTCAGCATCGCGAACAACGCGGTCGCGTCCCCGGCCTGCAGGGGGCGGAGCGTGACGCGGCCGTCGCCGAGCACGGGAAGCGTGGAGCGCCAGCACGCCGGTGTTCGTTGCGTAGCGTCCGCGATGGGGGTGAGCGCCGGAGCTTCCAACGCCGCCGGGTACGACGTGCTGTCCATCACTGTCCTCCCACCTGTCACACGGTCCTGCCCTGGGCGGCGCTCACACGCCCCACACGATGTTGTCGGCCACGCCCCACACGATGTTCTGCGAGACCCCCCACACGATGTTGCTCGCGTCGAGACGGCCCCAGGCGGTGCTATCCGGCCCGCCCGGGAACCCCCACGACACGCCGTCCGAGGTCGCCGCGCCGACGAGGTTCACGCCCCACACGATGTTCACGCCCCACACGATGTTCACGCCCCAGACGATGTTCACGCCCCAGACGACGTTCACGCCCCAGACGATGTTGGTGCCCGACAGCTGCTCGTCCGAGACGCCCCAGACGATGTTCTGCCCGTCGGCGACGCCCCAGACGATGTTGGAGCCCCAGCACTCGTTGTTGGTCTCGAACACCGACCCGGGGACCAGCCACACGCCCCACACGATGTTCTGCGACCAGGCCAGTTCCTCTCCGGCGATGACCGTGACCGGCTCGGGCGGCGACGAGATCCATTCCTCGCCGATCGGTGTCTGCGGGTCGAGGCGGTGGGCCAGGGCGATCGCCCCGGCCGCGTTGACACCGCCACCGCCCTGCGTCAGCCGGTCGTACGGTTCGCCGCCCTCGTCGGCCATCGGGAACGCGGTGTACTGCAGGATGCCCTTGATGGTGTTGGCGGCGAGCCGGCTGCGTCCGAATGAACTCAGCGAGTCGCCGCTCCAGCGCCTGTTCGATTCGATTGCCAGCGCGACGACTCCGGTCGCCACCGCGGTGGCCATGCTGGTCCCGCTGAGGCGGAGGTAGGTTCCGCCGTTGGCGCCTGCGACCTGCAGCGAGGGGTAGTTGTCGTACAGGGGCGTGCCGGGCACCCCCAGCGACGTGAGCTTCTCACCCGGCGCGACGATGTCGGGCTTGGCGAACGCGTCGTACCACGTCGGCCCCCGCGAGCTGAACGGGGCCACCCCGTCGTCGCGGCGCCCGATCGTCCCCTGCGTGGAACCCGCACCGACCGTGATCGCGGAGGGGGCGTTGCCGGGCGAGGTGACGCCGGCATAGCCGGGCTCGCCGGTGACCGGGTTGGTCCCGAAGTTGCCCGCCGCGGCCACCACCACCAGGCCCGCCCGCGTCGCCCGCTCGACCGCCTGGACGAGAGGATCGGTGTCGGCCGGCTCGAAGACCGGGTGCCCCAGCGACAGGTTGACCACGTCCACCCCGAGCACTCGCCGGTTCGCCACGATGAACTCGATCGCCCGCACGACATCGCTGGTGCGCCCCTGGCCCGAACCGTCGAGCACCTTGAACACGACGAAGCGGACGCCGGGAGCCACCCCCTGGTAGTCGCGCGCCGCACCGGCCCCGCTTCCGCCGATCAACCCCGCCACGTGCGTGCCGTGGCCGAAGTCGTCGGAGGGCAGCGCCCGGCGCAGTCCCGACTCGTTGACGGTGTAGAAGGCGTTGATGCGCGCCGCCAGGTCGATCGACGGGGCCACGCCCGAATCGATGATCGCCACGCCCACGCCCAGGCCAACCGGCGACGAGCGGTCGAGGCCGAGCGTCGAGCGGAGGAAGTTCTCGGGGGACGTGCCGGCCGAAGTCGCCGCGATGGGGTCGAGGCCCGCCGGACGCACGATGGCGTCGGAGGAGATCCCCAGGACCCCGGGGAGCAGCGAGAGGGCTTCCAAGTCGCCCGCCGGCACGTCGGCCACGATGGCGCCGAGGGCCGCGTGCTCGCCACGAACGTGGCAGCCCCTGGCCTCGAGCGCCGCCCGCAACCCGGTCCGCGACCCGGGCTGCGTTCGCACGATGACGCGTTCAATCTCTCCCGACTGTCGCGCCGCCCGTTGCAGCGCTGCGTCGAGCCGGCCATGGCGCTGGGGGGCGGCCGCCGCCGGAGCCGCAGTCACGACCGCCAGCACCAGGCAGGCGATCCATTTTCTGGTGAAGAACGAGGAAGTAGTGCTCACGGCCAAGCTGTAGAGCAATCTGCCAGCCACCTCGGCTGGGGGGGCACCTCGTCTCAATAAGCGCTTGATAATCAATGCATTAGAGCCATGTCCCCATTCGAGCCCAGGGGCGGTGCCCGGCTCTCGTGTGCAACTCCTGCACAGCTTCGGAGGAGGGCGATCGCAGAATCTGCGATTTCGGGCGAAAAGCGACCGGTTGGCCTGTCCCGGAACGGCACACGGCCTGTGCCCGAACGGAACAACAGGCGTCTGGCGGTCTCTTTGCTACGCTGAGCCAGGCGCCGCTTCGCCCGGCCGCAGGAGACCGATGGATGTTGAACGAAGCCGTCGATCAGGGGGAAAAGGAAAGGGACGCCCGCGGCACGGATCTCGGCGCCGTGGCCGACACGGTGGCCGGCGAGACGCCGCCGCCACGCCCGGCCCCGCTCGACATCCGCAGCCTGTCGCTGACCGTCATCGCCGCCCTGCTGCTGCTGGCCGCGCTGCACCTGCTCGCGCCGGTCCTCGTGCCGCTCACCTTCGCCATCCTTACCAGCTACGCGCTCAACCCGCTGGTCACCTCGCTGGTGCGCTGGCGCGTGCCGCGCGCCCTCGCGGCCGTGCTCGTCCTGGGCGTCATGACCGGGGGGGCCGGCTATCTCGTGTACTCGATGACCGACGACGTGGCGGCCGTCGCGGCGCAGATGCCGAAGGCCGCCGAGCGGATGCGCCAGACGCTGCGGGAGCTGCGGCATTCCGGAGGTGCCGCCGGTCCGGTGCAACAGGTGCAGGAGGCAGCCAAGACACTCGAGACCGTGGCCGCCGAGGTGACCGGCGCGTCGCCGGCGGAGGCCGCGAGAACCCGCGGGCGGACGACCGACCAGCCGGTCCTGAACCTCAACTCCTGGCTGGTGGCCGGCTCGCTCGGCCTGGTCAGCGTCGGCGCGGAGGCGGTCGTCGTCGTCTTCCTCGCGCTCTACCTGCTGGCGGCCGGCGACCTCTTCAAGCGAAAGCTGGTGCGGGTGGTGGGAACGACGTTGTCCGAGAAGAAGATCACGGTGCAGATCCTCGACGAGATCGACCGGCAGATTGCGACGTTTCTCCTGGTGCGCCTGGTGATCACGGTGCTCGTCGCGGTCTTCACCTGGCTCCCCCTGCGGGCCATCGGCCTCGAGCAGGCGGCGCTCTGGGGCGTCGTCGCCGGTGTCCTCAACATCATCCCCTACCTCGGGCCGGTGATCGTCGCGGCGGTCGTCTTCGTGGTCGGGTTCGCGCAGTTCGGCACCATCGGGATGGCGTCGGCGGCGTCGGGGATCACCGTGGTCGTGACGTCGCTGGAGGGGTACCTGCTCACCCCGTGGTTGACGAGCCGGGCGGCCGAGATGAACGCGGTGGCGATCTTCGTCGGGCTGCTGTTCTGGGGGTGGATCTGGGGCCTGGCGGGCGTGCTGCTGGCGGTGCCGATGATGCTGGCGCTCAAAGCAATCAGCGACCGGGTGGAGGAGCTGACCTGGCTGGGGGAACTGCTGGGGGACTAGTGGCTGGAGGCTGGTATGACGCGCTGTCACGCGCGACGACCAGCCACTGGACACCAGCCACTACAGGGATCAGTACGCCCAGCGCACCAGCACCGACCCGACCGTGAAGCCGGCGCCGACCGAGGCGAGCAGCACCAGGCTGCCCTTCTTCACCCGGCCCTCGGCGATCGCGTCGGTGAGCGCGAGCGGGATGGTGGCGGCGGTGGTGTTGCCGTAGCGCTGCAGGTTGATCATCACCTTCGACTCGGGGAAGCCGAGCCGGTCGCCGGCGGCCTTGATGATCCGCATGTTCGCCTGGTGCGAGACGAACAGGTCCACGTCGTCGGGCGTCAGGTGGTTCCGCTGCATGATCAGCCGGCTGATCTCCTCGGTCTTGCGCACGGCGAACTTGAAGACCGCCTGGCCGTCCTGTTTGATGTAGTGCAGGCGCTGGTCCACCGTCTCGTGGGTCGCGGGCCGGAGGCTGCCGCCGGCCGGCATCTGCAGGAACGGGGCGCCGGAGCCGTCGATCTCGTGGGCGAAGTCGAGGATGGCGAACGCCGGATCCTTCGCCGCGCTCACGACGGCGGCGCCGGCGCCGTCGCCGAACAGCACGCACGTGGCGCGGTCCTGGTAGTCGGCGATCGCCGACATCACGTCGGCGCCGACGACGAGCGCGTGGTGGTGGCGGCCGGTCGAGACGAGCTGGCTGGCGGTGGCGAGCGCGAAGGTGAATCCGGAGCAGGCGCCGGCGAGGTCGAACCCCCAGGCGTGCGACGCGCCGATCTTGTGCTGGATGAGGGCGGCCGTGTTCGGGAAGAACATGTCGGGCGTCGTCGTACCGACGATGATCAGGTCGATGTCGTCGGGGGTCAGGCCGGCCTCCGCGATCGCCTTGGCGGCCGCGGCGGCGCCGAGGTCGGAGGACGCGACGCCGGGATCGACGATGTGCCGCTCGATGATGCCGGTGCGCTGGAGGATCCACTCGCTGGTGGTGTCCACCATCTTCTCGAGGTCGGCGTTGGTCAGGAGGCGCGGGGGAACGTAGGTCGCGAGGGCGCTGATCTCGGTCGGACGGCCGCAGCCCAGGCCGGCCGGGCGGTGGTCGGGAATCGCGTTCGGGGTCTCGTTCGGCACCACTCCTCCTTCGTCGCTCTCTACCAGAGCCGGTGTTCGCGGTCCGGCGTCTTCAGGCCGAAATACTCGTAGGCGCGGGCGGTCGCCACGCGGCCGCGGGGCGTCCGATCGAGGAAGCCGATCTGGATCAAAAACGGCTCGTAGATGTCCTCGATCGCGTCCTTTTCCTCGCTGATGGCGGCGGCGATCGTATTGAGCCCCACGGGGCCGCCGCCGAACTTGTCGATGATCGTGCGCAGGAGCCGCCGGTCGATCTCGTCGAAGCCGTGCTCGTCCACCTCGAGCAGCTTCAGGCCGGCGCGCGCCACCTCGGGGGTGATCTCGCCGGCCGCGCGCACCTGGGCGTAGTCGCGCACCCGTCGCAGGAGGCGGTTGGCCACGCGGGGTGTCCCGCGCGACCGCCCGGCCATCTCCTCGGCAGCGCCGGGGTGCAGGGTCACGCCGAGGATCCGCGCCGAGCGGATCACGATCTCGCGGATGTCGGAGGCGTTGTAGAAGTCGAGGCGGTGGACGATCCCGAAGCGGCCGCGCAGGGGCGAGGTGAGCAGCCCCGCGCGCGTGGTCGAGCCGATCAGCGTGAAGCGCGGGAGCGGCACCTTCACCGAGCGGGCGCTCGGCCCCTGCCCGATCATGATGTCGAGCTGGTAGTCCTCCATGGCGGGGTAGAGGATCTCCTCGATGGTCGCCGCCATGCGGTGGATCTCGTCGATGAACAGGACCTCGCGCTCCTTCAGGTTGGTGAGCATCGCGGCGAGGTCGCCGGGCTTCTCGAGGACCGGTCCCGAGGTCGAGCGGACGGGCACCCCCAGCTCGTTGCCGATGACGTAGGCGAGGGTCGTCTTGCCGAGGCCCGGGGGGCCGTACAGCAGGACGTGGTCGAGCGCCTCGCCGCGCTGGCGGGCGGCCGTGATCGAGACCTGCAGGTTCTCGCGAACGCGCTCCTGCCCGATGTAGTCGTCGAGCGTGCGCGGGCGCAGCCCGGCCTCGAACTGCGCGTCTTCCTCGACGCGCGCCGGGGTGATGATGCGGGAGTCCATTTATCGCGCGACGTGCTGCAGCGCGCGCTTCAGCGTGCGCTCGAAGGTCGCCCCTTCGCCCTCGGCCTCGAGGGCGGCGTCGACCGCCTTGTCCGCAAGGGGCCGATGATATCCCAGATTGAGCAGCGCCGAGAGGAGGTCCGACCGCAGGAGGCTGCCGGCGGCCGGGGCGCCCCGTGCCCGCCACCGCCGCCACGAGGTCGCGCGGCAGGCGGTCCTTCAGCTCGAGGCCGATCCGCTCGGCGGTCTTCTTGCCGACGCCGGGGATGCGGGTGAGGCGGTGGACGTCGCCCGCCTGCACCGCGCGGGCCAGGTCGACCGGCTCGATCCCGGACAGCACGGCGAGCGCCAGGCGCGGGCCGATCCCGCTGATGCCGATCAGGCGCTCGAACAGCTGCTGCTCGAGGGAGCTCAGGAACCCGAAGAGGGCGATCTGGTCCTCGCGGACGTGGGTGTGGACGCGCAGCGTCACGTCGGCGCCCGCGTCCGGGAGCAGGTAGAACGTGGAGAGCGGGACGAGCACCTCGTAGCCCACCCCCTGCACGTCCACGATGAGGCGCGTCGCCTCCTTCTGCACCAGGCGGCCGCGCAAGAGCGCGATCACTTCTCCCCCGGCCGGTAGTCGCGCCAGCTCCGGGCGCGGGTCCGCGGGCCGGTCGCGGTGCCGGCCGCGGCGACGGCCGCCGCCACCGCGTCGCTCGAAGGGGTGGCGTGGGCATGGCAGATTGCCAGCGCCAGCGCGTCGGCCGCGTCGTGCGGCGACGGCGCCTCGGCCAGGCCGAGCAGCACCCTCACCATCTCCTGCACCTGGCGCTTCTCGGCGCGGCCGTACCCGACGACCGCGCGCTTGACCGCGGCGGGGGCGTACTCGAACACGGGGTAGCCGCCCTCGACGGCGGCGAGCACCGCGACGCCTCGGGCCTGCCCCAGCTTCAGCGCGCTGCGGGCGTTGACGGCGTGGAAGACGCCCTCGATCGCGACGCAGTCGGGGCGGCACTCGGCCAGCAGCGCGGAGAGCCGCTGGTGGATGACCTGCAGTTGCCCGGGGAACCCAGAGCGAGAAGGCGCGGCGATCGCCCCGCAGACGACCAGCCGGTGCCGGCTGCCGTCGGTCTCCACGCACCCGTAGCCGGTGCGCTCGGAGCCGGGGTCGATGCCGAAGACCCTCACGAGAACGAGGCCTCGATCTCCTTCTCGTCCACGTCGAAGTTCGACCACACGTGCTGCACGTCGTCGTGGTCTTCGAGGACGTCCATCAGCTTGAGCATGGACTGCGCTTCCCTGCCCGTCAGCTTGACGTATTCGAAGGGCACCATCGCGACCGCGGCGCTCACGGGCTCGAGGTCGAGCTTCTGAACGGCCTCGCGAACCGCGTGGAACGCCTCGGGGGCGGTGAGGATCTCCCAGCCCTCGTCGTCGTCCCGCATGTCGTCGGCGCCCGCCTCGAGCACCGCCGCCATCAGCGTGTCCTCGTCCACCTTCCCCTTCTCGATCATGATCTGGCCGCGCTTGGCGAACTTCCGCAACGCCGTGTTGCGGTCGGCCATCTTGCCGTTGTACTTGTCGAGCAGGTGCCGGAGCTCGCCGACGGTGCGGTTCTTGTTGTCGGTCAGCCCCTCGAGGATGATCGCCGTCCCGCCGGGCCCGTAGGCCTCGTAGGTGACCTCCTCGTAGTTGACACCCGGCTCTTCGCCGGTGCCGCGCCGGATCGCCCGCTTGATGTTCTCGGCGGGCATGTTGGCCGACTTCGCCTCGGCCACGATCGTGCGCAGCCGCGGGTTGGAGTCGGGGTCGCCGCCACCGGCGCGGGCGGCCACCGAAATCTCCTTGATGATCCGGGTGAAGATGCGGCCGCGCTTCGCGTCAGCGGCGCCCTTCTTGTGCTTGATCGTGTGCCACTTGGAATGGCCAGACATGGCGGAACTCCAGCTAAAATCAATGGAAAAGCGGCAAGATTGTACCACAGAGTGGGGCGGGCGTCTCCCCTGCCGGTCACCGGCGCCGGGCCGCGAGGATCAGCCACGCCTCGGCCCTGAGATCCCAGGCCTTGCCGCGGTAGTCGCCTAGCACGGCGGTCGCCCGGAATCCGGCCGCCTCGACTCGCGCCACCATCTCGGGCAGCGGGAGCGTTCGGAACGTGAGCGTGAAGCGCCGGGTGGACGCCTGGCGGCCCCGGTGCTCCCGGTACTCCTGGTCGAAAACGGTCAGGCCGCGCCGCCGGTCCTGCCGGACCGACTCGACGAGCGTGACCCTGGCGCCCGCCCGGTTCGTGCCGCGGAACCGGACACGCCGGTCGTACTCGTCCCACGCCGGCAGGTCGGGCACCAGGTCGATCCCCAGGACCCCGCGGGGAACCAGCACGCGGCGCGCCTCGCCCAGCGTGCCCTCGAGATCGGCGTCGGTCGTGAGCGACTGCAGCATCCCGTACGGGGCCATGACCGCCCGAAAGGTGGACCGGGCGAACGGGAGCGCGCGGATGTCACCGAGCGCGAGGCGAGGCCGCGTGGCTACCGGGAGCCGGCGGGCGCGCCGGCGGGCGAAGGCCACCATCGGGCGCGAGCGATCGAGCCCCACGACCGGGACGCCGGTCCGCGCCACCGGGATGGTGAGCCGCCCGGTCCCGCTCCCCAACTCGAGGACCGGCCCCCCCTCGCGGCGGGCGAGGTCCTGCCAGAAGCGCACGTCCTGCCGCCCCATCGTCCGGGCGTTCTCCCAGTCGTAGAACGGCGCGTAGTCGTCCCAGCCGTGCCAGCCTTCGCCGGGAGACCGCGGGTTCGAGGGGTTCGTCGTCATCGCGTTCGCGTGCGCCCGAGGATGATACAGGGTTTCTGGCTTTGGCCCAACGTCCGGGATAGTATGCCGGTGAAGGAGTCGCCTCATCATGAGCACCCGGTGGGATCATCGATTCGCCCAGCGCACGCAGCGTATGACCAGCTCGGCCATCCGCGAACTGCTCAAGCTGACGGCGCAGCCCGACATCATCTCGTTCGCCGGCGGGCTCCCCGGCCCTGCGCTCTTCCCGATCGAAGAGGTCCGCGAGGCCGCCGACACCGTCCTGCAGCAGCACGGGCGGCAAGCCCTGCAGTACAGCACGACCGAGGGGTACCCACCCCTGCGCGAGATGATCGTCCGCCACATGGCGCGCTACGGGATCGTGGTGGACATCCACAACGTGCTCATCACCAGCGGGTCGCAGCAGGCGCTCGATCTGATCGGCAAGGTGCTGATCAACCCCGGCGACAAGGTCCTGACCGAGAACCCGACCTACCTCGGCGCGCTGCAGGCCTTCACGATGTACACGGCCGACTTCATCACCGTGCCGATGGACGCCGACGGCCTGCAGGTGGACAAGCTCGAGATCGCGCTGCGCTCGGGTCCGAAGTTCATGTACCTCCTCCCGAACTTCCAGAACCCGACCGGCGTCACGATGAGCCTCGAGCGCCGGCGCGAGGTGATCCGTTTGTCCGATCACTATGGGATCCCGATCATCGAGGACGACCCGTACGGGCAGCTGCGGTACGAGGGGGATCACCTCGAGTCGCTGGTCGTCGGCGACGCCCGCTGGCGCGACTGCCACGAGAAGGGGAAGTTCACCGGGAACGTGATCTACCTCAGCACCTTCAGCAAGACGCTGGCGCCGGGGCTGCGCATGGCGTGGGTGGTCGCGCCGGAAGAGGTCATCCACCGCCTGGTCCAGGCCAAGCAGGGCACCGACCTGCAGTGCAGCACCTTCGACCAGATGGTCACCTACGAGGTGGGCCGGGGCGGGTTCCTCGACCGCCACGTGCACCGCATCCGCGAGGTCTACGGCCAGCAGCGGCTGCGCATGATCCAGGCGCTCGAGAAGGCCTTCCCCGACCCGTCGCTCGGCGTGAAGTGGACGCGGCCGCAGGGCGGGCTCTTCCTGTGGGTCAGCCTGCCGGAGGGGGTCGACACTGCCGACGTGCTGCTGGAAGCCGTGAAGGAGAAGGTGGCGTTCGTGCCGGGGGCGCCGTTCCACCCCGGCGGCGACGGGCGCAACAGCATGCGGCTCAACTTCAGCAACGCGAGCATGGAGCAGATCGACGAGGGGATCGAGCGCCTCGGGCGCGTCGTCACGCGAGCCGTAGCGCAGGGCTTCAGCCCTGCGGCTCACCCGTAGCGCAGGGCTTCAGCCCTGCGGCTCACCCCGCACGCTACAATAGGGGTTCAGGCCGAAGGAGGGGGACCCCTGAAGAGCAATGTCGCTGCGCTTCGCGTCGAGCCCGCCACGATCCTGGAATCCGTCGAGCGCCTGTGCGAGCTGGGGGGCATGCGGACAGCCCTCTCGCCCGCGGCGCCGACGATCCTCAAGGACAACATCTCCTGGCACTTCCCCTTCCCGGGGGCGAACACCACGCCCTGGCAGCTCGAGGGGACCATCCACGCGCTGAAGACCGGCGGCTTCGACGACCTGACCTGCGTCCAGAACAAGACGGTGGTGACCGACGCCTTCAAGGGCGAGGACCTCAACAAGTACGTCCCGATCCTGCGGCGCCACGGCGTCCCCATCCTCTACAACTTCCGCGACGGCGACATGAAGTGGGTCCGCTACGAGCCGAAGGCGCGGATGCACGTGCTGCGACGGCATCTTCCCCGAGGGCATCCACGTCCCCGACTTCTTCTTCGGCAAGAACATCGTCCACCTGCCGACGGTGAAGTGCCACATCTACACGACGACCACCGGCGCGATGAAGAACGCGTTCGGCGGGCTGCTGCACACGCACCGGCACTACACCCACTCGTGGATTCACCGGACGCTCGTGGACCTGCTCGCCATCCAGAAGGAAATCCACACCGGGCATCTTCGCGGTGATGGACGGGACGACGGCGGGCAACGGCCCGGGCCCACGCACGATGTACCCCGTCGTGAAGAACGTGATGCTGGCGTCGGCCGACCAGGTGGCGATCGACGCGGTCGCGGCGAAGCTGATGGGGTTCGACCCGCTGTCGATCGAGTACATCCGCGTCGCACACGAGGACGGCCTCGGGGTGGGCGACCCGCGCGACATCGAGCTGGTAGGGGATGCCGACCTGGCCTCCGAATCGTGGGGCTTCCACGTCGGCGACAACCTGGCCAGCCTCGGCGGCGACCTGTTCTGGTTCTCGCCGCTGAAGGTCTTCCAGAAGCTGCTCTTCCACACGCCCTTGGTGCACCTCTTCGTCTTCGCGTCCGAGGCGTACCACGACTACTACCGCTGGCCGGTGAAGGACCGACGCACCTTCGAGCGCTGGCAGCGCGAGACGGCGTGGGGGAAGCTGTTCGACAGCTGGTCCTGACCGACAGGCTTCTTCCCGATCCTGATCCCTGATCCCTACTCCTCCCACCGGAACCGCGCCACCGCCGCGGCCCCAAGGGCGAGGGCCGTGCCGAAGAGCAGCACGATCGGCCAGGCGACCTCCGAGAGCCCGAGGCCGCGCCAGGTCGTGGCGTCGAGGCCGTCCACCGCCCACCGCGTCGGCACGACGAGGGTGAGCCGCTGCAGCCACGCGGGGAAGACGAAGGTCGGTACCCAGGCGCCCCCCAGCATCACCAGGAACAGCGTCGCCACGATCGCGATGCCGCGCGTGCCCTCCGGGGTCTTCCCGAAGCCGGCGAGCAGCAGGCCGAATGCGGCCGTCATCAGCGAGAACCCGAAGCAGATGCCGAGGAAGCCGACCAGGCTCCCCTGGATGCGGACGCCGAACACCAGGCGCGCAAACAGGAACAGGCAGCAGAGGATGAAGAGCGAGAGCACCGCCGTGCTCGTGGCGCGGCTCCCGAGGAGCGTGGCGCGCGAGAGCGGCGCGGCGCGCAGCCGCTGCCACAGGCCGTGCTGGCGGAGCAGCAGCAGCCCGACCCCCATCTCGATCCCCATGAAGAGGATGAACTGCACCCCCATCCCGGCGAACGAGTGCGCGTAGGCGTTGTAAGGCACGCCCTCGCCCGAGGTCACCCCCTGCTTCGACACCTCGAACGGTATCGTCAGCCCCGGCTGATCCCGCTGCCCGGTCCCGCGGGCGGCGGACAGGTCGTTCCACCGGGTCACCCCGCCCAGCAGCTCGCGGAGCGCTCCCTTCTCGGCGCCCGACAGGTCGTCGGCCTCGTCCAGCCCTTTCAGGGCCTCGCCGGCGGCGCTCCGACCCGTCGGGCCGGTGAACATCTCCTTGCTGACCGCCTCCATGACGTGCCCGGCGAGGATGCCCTGCACCATGCTCGCCTCGGTCGCCCGCGTCGGGTCGTAGAGCAGTGTCACCTGCGCCTTCTTCACGCCCGGGTTCCCGAAGAAGGTCCGGGCGGCGTCGGCGCCGAAGCCCGGGGGCAGGTCGATCGCGACCGCCGCGTGTCCCCGCCGGACGGCCTCTCGCACCCGGTCGGGTGCCGCTGCCTCGACCTCCAGGGCCTCGTCGGCGGCCAGCCGCGAGGCGAGGTCCTTGCTGATCGCGCTCGCGTCGCGGTC
Organism: uncultured Acidobacteriota bacterium; assembly: GCA_963813585.1. Lineage (GTDB taxonomy): Bacteria > Acidobacteriota > Vicinamibacteria > Vicinamibacterales > Fen-181 > JARKSS01. The sequence continues at coordinate 1,313,318 of CAWEZL010000001.1, read as the reverse complement.
GGCCAGCAGCACCTTCACCCGACCCATGTCCTCGCGGCCCTCGTCGGCGAAGATGTAGCCGAAGAAGGACGCGATCAGGATCGGGGCGAGGATCGAGAAGATGACCGCGCGGGGATCGGCGATGTAGATCCTCAAGTCCTTGAGGACGAGCGCCCGGAAGGCTCGGCTCATTGATCCCTCAGGCTCCTCCCGGTGAGGGAGAGGAAGACGGTTTCGAGGTTCGGACGCTCGGTGACCACGTGGCGGTAGGGGTGCCCGTTGTCCACGAGCCACTGCAGCAGTCGGGGCGCCACGGCCAGCTCCGCGACCGCCGCGCTCAGCACGCCGTCCTCGAGCGTCGCGGTGCGGACGCCGGGAACCTGGTGCACGCGATCGAGCGGGACTCCGCCCCCTCGCGCCTCGAGCTCGACCCTGACGACGTTGCTCGCGGGCAAAAGGCGGTAGAGCCCCTGGAGCGTATCGTCGGCGACGACCTTCCCGTGGTCGATGACGACGACGCGGTCGCAGAGCCGTTCGGCCTCCTCCATGTAGTGGGTCGTGTAGACGAGCGTCTTGCCGCGGGCCTTGAGGGTCTCGAGGTTGTCGAAGATCGCCCGGCGGCTCTGGGGATCGACGCCGACCGTCGGCTCGTCGAGCAGCAGGATCAGCGGGTCGTGCAGCAGCGCCGCGGCCAGGTTCAGCCGCCGCTTCATGCCGCCGCTGAAGGTGCCGACCCGCCCGCGAGACCTGTCCGACAGGCCGACCAGCTCCAGCGCCCCGGTGGCGACCCGCCGGGCCTCGCGGCCGCCGACGCCGTAGAGCGCGGCGAAGAAGAGCAGGTTCTCGAGGGCGGACAGCTCCTCGACCAGCGCCGGCTCCTGCGGGACCAGGCCGATGCGCCTCTTCACCGGGTCCACGTCGCCCTCGAGCCGCCGCCCCTCGATCAGCACCTCGCCCGCGTCGGGCTTCAGCAGCCCCGCGATCATGGAGACGGTCGTCGTCTTCCCGGCGCCGTTCGGCCCGAGCAGCCCGACCATCTCGCCCGGCCCGGCCCGGAGCGAGATACCGTCCACGGCGACAAGCGCGCCGTATCGTTTCGCCAGCTTTCGCGCTTCGAGCATCCTCACCCCCTCACAGCCAGCGCTTCCGGCGGAACCACACGACCATCGCCGCCGAGGTCACGAGGCTGACGGCCCAGAACGTCGCGTACCCCCAGCGCCAGTGCAACTCGGGAAAGTGCTCGAAGTTCATCCCGTACACGCCCGCCAGGAAGGTCAACGGGATGAAGATCGTGCCGATGATGGTCAGGACCTTCATCACCTCGTTGAGCCGGTTGCTCATCGCGGTCATGTAGGTCTCGGTCAACCCCATCGCGACCTCGCGGTACGTCTCGACGATGTCGATGATCTGCACCGTGTGGTCGTAGATGTCGCGCATGTACGTGCGCGTCTGCTCGCTGAGGCAGTCGTGCTGCTCGCGCATCAGGTTGCTGACCACGTCGCGGATCGGCCAGACGGCCCGGCGCAGCAGCAGCAGCTCCCGCTTCAGGTCGTGGATGTCCTTGATCGACTCGGGGACCGCGCGCTCCAGGACCTCGCCCTCGACCTCCTCGAGCCGGTCGCCGAAGTACTCGAGCATCGGGAAGCACGAGTCCACGATCGCGTCGAGCAGCGAGTGGAGGAGGAAGCTCGCGTCGCCGTTCCGCAGGCGCGAGCGCGGAACCTGCAGGCGCTTCCGGATCCCGTCCCAGACGTCCCCGGGATTCTCCTGAAAGGTGAGCACCGTGTGGTGGCCGAGGAAGATGCTGATCTGCTCGCTGCGGAGGTGGCCTTCCACCAGCTCCAGCATCCGGACGATGACGAAGAGGCGCGCCTGGTAGCGGCCTTCATCCGAGTACGGCTCCACCTTGGGCCGGTGCGTCGTGTGGAGGACGTCCTCGAGCGCCAGCGGGTGGAGGTTGTACTTGTCCGCGAGCGCCCGGATGACGTGCAGGTTGGTCACTCCGTCCACGTTGATCCAGCGCACCGTCGCCCAGTCCGGGCGGTGGGTCGAGGCGAAGTGGTCCACGTCCTCGACGCGGGTCACCTGTGCCTGGTCGGGCGAGTAGTCGATCGACGTCACGGCCACGGGTGCCGTGGTCGAGGGGAGGGTCGCCAGCTCCTCGAGCTCGATGCCCGCCACCGAGCCCGGCTTCTTCGCGCGGCGCGTGCGCAGCAGGCGCAGCAGCGCCGAACGGCGCTTCGGCCGCTTCCGACTGCCCTTGTCCTCTCCGCGATCCATGGGACCTCCGACGCCGCCGTGCCCGGTGACCGCCTCGGTCATGGCTCTCGTGGCCTCGCCTCGATTGACACGGGCACCGACAGCTTCACCTTCCGCCCCGGCAGGCAGATGCGCCCATCGCAGGCCTGGAAGGAAACCTCGAGGGCCAGCGCCTGCTCGCCGCCCGCCGCCTGCCTGGCGATGGTGACAGGCAGGCGGAAGGTGGTCGTCTTCCCGTAGTGCGTGGTGACCTGGTCGAAGGCCGGATCGATCTCGCGGGTCGGCTCGGGGGCCTCGAGCTTCCCGGCGGTGAAGGGCTGCCCGGGCGGCAGCGCGATTCGCAGCGGCCGGGGGCCGTTCGGCAGCTCCTCGACGCCGTACACGTGCCACCCCTGGTCGATCTTCGCGGTGACCGCGACCACGAACCGCCCGCCGGCGGGGACGGCCGGCGCGCCGGCCACCAGGGAAGCGGACCAGGTGACGGGCTGCCGAGGAACCTGCTGTGCCGACGCTGGGCGGGCACCTGGCGAGGCCGCCGCGACAACGCAAGTGACCCCCACGATGCACGTGCGGCCTGGATTCATGGCACAGAGTATAGTTCGATGATGCCGCCCCGGGGTGGGCGACTGCGGAAGGTGAGAAGGCAGCGCGATGACGTTTGCGGAGCAGATTGACGGGGCCCTGGTGCTGGGGCCGATGACGAAGGGGTGCAACCTGCCCTACCGGCGCCTGTGCGTCGAGCTGGGGGCGCGGGTCACCGTGTCCGAGATGGCGGTGGCGCGGCGCCTTCGCCAGAAGCGGCGGCCCGAGTTCGCGCTGATCCGCCGCGCCCCGGACGAGCCATGTTTCGGCGTGCAGCTAGCGGGAAACAACCCCGAGGAGCTGGCGTGGGCCGCGGCGCTCGTGGAAGAGCGGGGCGCCGACTTCGTGGACCTCAACCTCGGCTGCCCGATCGATCGCTTCACGCGCATCGGCCTCGGCGCCTCGCTGGCGCGCCAGCCCGGGCGGGTGCGTCGCCTGGTCGAGGCGATGAAGGGGGCGGTGTCGAGCATCCCGGTCACGGTCAAGATCCGGCTCGGCTGGAGCGACGAGCACCGGAACTACCTCGACGTCGCGAAGGCCGCCGTGGACGGCGGGGCCGGAGCGGTCACGGTGCACGGACGCACGCGGAACGCCCGGTACCGCTCGAGCGCCGACTGGGACGCGATTGCCGAGGTGGCCGCGGCGGTACCGGTGCCGGTCATCGGAAACGGCGACCTGCTGTTCGGCCACGAGGCGCCGGCGGCGATCGCGCGGTCGGGGTGCGCGGCGGTAATGACGGCTCGCGGGGCGCTGATCCGGCCCTGGATCTTCCGGGAGGCCGCGCAAGCGTACCGGCCCCTCGAGGCGGAGGAACGGCTGGCCATCTACCGGCGCTACGTCGCGCTGGCGCTGGAGCACTGGGGCGACCACGAACGGGGGAGGAACCAGGTGCGCGAGTTCACGCGGTGGCATCTGGGGTTCTGGTACCGGGAGGCGCCCCGGAGGACGGACGGGTCGTGGCCCGGGATGCAGGAGCGGGAGTCGCGGAACGTCGGACGCCTGTCGCCCCTCGATGGGCTGCTGGCGCGCGAGGACGAGGCGGCGCACGCGTGGCTGGCCGAGCGCCTGGTCTCCGGGGAGGCCATCGATCCGGAAGGCGCGCCGGAGCCGACAGCCGAGCCGGCGCCGGGGGACTCGCGCGAGCTCGAGGCGGCGGAGGGGTAGGTCCGATTCCTGCTTGCAGGGCGGGCCACTCTCCCTGGAGGCGCCATGACGCGCGTCGAGATCGAGAAGCTTCTGCAGGAGCACCGTGACGGGTTCGTCCGGCGCGACCCGTCGGCGCTGGCGGCCCTTCACCTGCCCGACGGCACGTTCGAGAGCCCGGCCGCGGGGGTGGTGCGCGGCCGCGAGGCGATCGAAGGCATCTACCGCTACTGGTTCGAGGCCTTCCCCGACCTTGTGCTCAGTTGGAGCTCCCAGGTCATCGACGAGGACCGTGCGATGTTCTTCTGGACGCTCACGGGGACGCACTCGGGCCCGTTCTTCGGCCTGGCGGGCGGCGGGGCGAAGGTGAGCACGGCCGGGGCGGCCGAGTTCCGGTTCGCCGACGGCGGCATCGCCTCGATCCGGCACGTGTTCGACTTCACGGGGGTGCTGGTGGCCGCGGGCGTGCTCAAGGCGCGGCCGGCCTGACTCGGGGTGGATGAGGTACACAAGAAAAGGGCTTCACGGATTGTTCTCACGTGAAGCCCTCTTCAGTGATACTCCCGGCAGCGACCTACTCTCCCACAGAGTCGCCCTCTGCAGTACCATCGGCGGTAGCAGGCTTAACTTCCGTGTTCGGAATGGGAACGGGTGTGGCCCTGCTCCTGTGACCACCGGGAAATTCTTTGAATGACCCCGCGACCGGCTTGCGCCGGCCCTCGACGACATACGCGCCCAAGGAGGGCGGGGCGATTCAAACTTGTCAAAGACCGACACTGAATACCCTGCAAACGGTAGTTTCGAACCGCGTTCACGCAGCGGCGATTTCCTGTAGCACGGGGCTTGAGCGCCCGTGTCCAGCGAAAGTAAATATGGTCAAGCCTCACGGCTGATTAGTACCAGTTAGCTTAGGATGTCGCCATCCTTACACACCTGGCCTATCACCTGGTAGTCTTCCAGGAGCCTTTAGGAGCCTTACGGCTCGGGAGATCTCATCTTGGGGAGGGTTTCACGCTTAGATGCCTTCAGCGTTTCTCCCTTCCGCACGTAGCTACCCAGCGCTACCCTTGGCAGGATAACTGGTACACTAGAGGTGCGTCCATCCCGGTCCTCTCGTACTAAGGACAGCCCCCCGCAAATCTCCTGCGCCCATGGCAGATAGGGACCGAACTGTCTCGCGACGTTCTAAACCCAGCTCACGTACCGCTTTAACCGGCGAACAGCCGGACCCTTGGAACCTGCTACAGCTCCAGGATGCGATGAGCCGACATCGAGGTGCCAAACCTGAGCGTCGATGTGAACTCTTGGCTCAGATCAGCCTGTTATCCCCGGCGTACCTTTTATCCGTTGAGCGATGGCCCTTCCATGCGGAACCACCGGATCACTAAGGCCTGGTTTCCCACCTGCTCGACTTGTAGGTCTCGCAGTCAAGCTCGCTTATGCCTTTGCACTCTACGGCTGATTTCCAAACAGCCTGAGCGAACCTTCGCGCGCCTCCGTTACAGTTTAGGAGGCGACCGCCCCAGTCAAACTACCCGCCTAGCAGTGTCCCTGTCCTGGATAACAGGACGAGGTTAGAACGCCGAAACATTAAGGGTGGTATCTCACCGTTGACTCCCCGGACCCCAAGAAGCCCGGTTCAAAGTCTCCCACCTATCCTGCGCATAATGCGTCAGCATTCACTACTAGGTTGTAGTAAAGGTGCACGGGGTCTTTTCGTCTAGTCACGGGCAACCGGCGTCTTCACCGGTACCACAAATTCGCAGTGCCCCTCGTTGAGACAGCGCCCAGATCGTTACGCCATTCGTGCAGGTCGGAACTTACCCGACAAGGAATTTCGCTACCTTAGGACCGT
>CAWEZL010000001.1:0-1302500 GCA_963813585.1 uncultured Acidobacteriota bacterium | reverse complement strand
CTCCCCGCCGATCGCACGCTCGGCGGTCACCCGGTCGCGCTCGCCTTCCACGCGGTGGTTGTTCAGGTAGACGCCACCCTGCCGAATCAGGCGCGCGGCCTCCCCCTTCGACCCGGCCAGGCCGGCGACGACGAGCAGGTCGGTGACCGCGCGGCCCTCCCCGGCAAACTCCGTCTTCGGCAGCTCCGTCGACGGCACGTCGTCGAAGACCTCGAGCACTTCGTCCGCCGCGAGCGCCAGGAGGTCTCCGCCGAACAGCACCGCCGAGGCGCGCTCGGCGCGCGCGAGCCCCTCGTCTCCGTGCAGCAGGCGGGTCACCTCGCGCGCCAGCTCCCGCTGCGCCTCGCGCCGACCCGGGGCCTCGCGCACGCGCTCCTCGAGCGCGGCCACCTCGTCGCGGCCGAGGAACGTGAAGTACTTCAGGTACCGCGCGACGTCGCCGTCATCGGTGTTGAGCCAGAACTGGTAGAAGCGGAATGGAGAGGTGCGCGAGGCGTCGAGCCACACCGCTCCCGCCTCGGTCTTCCCGAACTTCACTCCGGACGCGGTCGTCACGAGCGGCATCACCAGGCCGTGCGCCCTGGCGCCCCGCAGCTTGCGGATCAGGTCGGCGCCCGACAGGATGTTGCCCCACTGGTCGCTGCCGCCGAGCTGGAGCGTGCAGCCGTGGCGGTCGTAGAGCGTGAGGAAGTCGTAGGCCTGCAGCAGCGAGTAGGTGAACTCGGTGTACGAGATCCCGTCCTCCGACTCGATGCGCCGCCTCACCGATTCCCGCGCGAGCATCGCGTTCACGGTGAAGTGTTTCCCGATGTCCCGCAGGAACTCCATCAGAGAGAGCGACGCCAGCCAGTCGGCATTGTTGACGATGCGGGCGGGGTTGGTGGGGGCCTCGAAGTCGAGGAAGCGCTGGAGCTGCGGGCGGATCCCGCGCAGGTTCTCGTCGATCTGCTCGAGGCTCAGCAACTGCCGCTCCTGCGTCTTGCCGCTCGGGTCGCCGATCATGCCGGTGCCGCCGCCGGCGATCGCGATCGGCGCGTGGCCCGACCGCTGCAGCCGCGCGAGCGCCATGAGCGGGAGCAGCGAGCCGACGTGCAGGCTGGACGCCGTCGGGTCGAAGCCGATGTAACAGGTCAGCGGGCCGCTCGCCAGCGCGTCGCGGGCCCCCTCGGTGCTCTCGTAGATCAACCCCCGCCACTCGAACTCGTCCCACACGCTGCCGCTCATCAAGGTGCCTCCCACGCGAGTGTCTTACTATAGCAAGGCGCGCCGGGCCTTCGCGACGCACGCGGCAAACCGCGCCGCTCGATCGGCGGAAGTGGGGCGCGACGGGGAGGGCGGTCAGGTCGGCGGGCGCGGCGTCGGATCAAGTCACCCGCGACTGCGTGCCGGGCGCGAACGGCGTGCCGGCCAGCGCCGCCGCGACGTCCGGGTGACCGAGGGCCGGGGCGAAGCGCGGGTCGCGGCAGGCGACCGGCAACCACACGCATCGCATCTCCACCGCGCGGCGAACCCAGGCGGCGGTCTCTGCGGCATCGGCGAGCGCCCAGGCCGTGACGGCCATGGCAGCAGGGGCGAGGAACGCGGTCCCGGCCGCCTCGCGCATCAACCGCCGCGCTTCCTCCTGTCGGCCGTCGCAGGCGCAGAGGTAGGCCCACGTCGCGAGCACCGGGGCGAGACGTCGCGCCTGGCGGAAGGCTCGATAGCCGGCCACCGACGCCTCCCGCCGCCGCCCGGCGTGCATGGCGACTATCGAGAAGTAGCAGAGTGCCTCGGTGCTGCGGCCGTCGAGCGACAGCGCCTGGCGGACCGCCGCGAGGGCCTCGCCCGGGTGCCCCGCGCAGAAGCGTGAATACCCGAGGAGCGCGAGGACGGGCGGCGACAGCGGGTCGCGCTCGGCGTACTGCTCGAGAACGCTGGCCGAGCCGGCCGCGTCACCCGCGATCAGCAGGTGCCGCGCGTGGATCATCCCGACCTCGGGCGCTTCGCGGGGCGCATGCAGCGCGCGGTCGAACAGGGACGCTGCCTCGGCGAGTCGCCACTCGAGGCCGCTGACGATCGCGGCGCGGAGCGCGAGCACCTCGGGGTTGTCGGGGTCGAGCGCCGAGGCCGCCTCGAGCGCCGCCAGGGCCGGGGCCAGCCCCTCTGCCTGCGACACCACGCTGGAAATGACCAGCGTCAGGTAGCACCGGACGATCCCGATGTGCGCGGGGGCGTAGGAGGGCCCCCACTCGGCTGCCAGGCGGTACAGCCGCACCGCCTCCCACATCCGCTTCGGGTTCCGTTGACGGAAGTGGTAGCGCGCTTCCTGGCAGGCCTCGATCACCCGAGGGGGGACCGGGCCGCCGGTGGAACTTGCGGCCGGCCCGCCACCGGGCTCGGCCGCGGGGCGACCGAGCCCCGGGGCGGTTCGAACGGGGGCGTTGAGCCAGTACCCCCGGCCGTACGACGTAGCGATGAACTCGTCGCCCACATCGGTCAGCCCGAGCCGCCGCCGCAGTCCGTAGATGGCGCGGACGAGGCTGGCGTCCGACACGCTGTCGCCCGCCCAGACCTGCGCAAGCAGCGTCTCCTTGGAAACGAGCGCCCCCGACGCGGCGGCCAGGACGCGCAGCACGCCCCATTCCTTGGGGCTGAGCGGCACACGCCGGCCCTCCCGCAGGAAGCGGCCATCGGGGAACAACTGGAACGGTCCGAATTCCAGAATCTCGGTGGGTCCGGAAGTCAAGACGCGCATGGGGATCACAGAAGCCGGCTCATTGTCACCCAAGTTCATCCGCAAGTCCACTATCAAGGCCGGCCGACAGCGCGGGGACCCGGCCCTCACCGGGTCGCGCGCGGCCCGCGCGTATAATCGGCCGATGCGGGTCACCCGCCGACAGGCGCTCCGGGTCCTGGCCGCCGGCGGCGCCGGCCTCGCCGGCGTGGGCGGCTACAGCCTGCTTGTCGAACCGCGACGGCTGGTCGTGACCCGCGCGACCATTCCCGTGCCCCGCCTGCCCCCCGCCCTCGCCGGCCTTCGTCTCGGGCTGGTCGCCGACCTGCACTACGGCCCGTTCACCGGCGACGCGACCCTCCACGCGGTCGTCGAGTCCCTGGCGTCCGAAGCGCCGGATCTCGTCCTGCTCGTGGGCGACTTCGTGACCGGGTCCGAGCGCGAGGCGGTGCCGCCCTGCGCCGCCGCCCTGGCGGGGCTGCGCGCACCCCATGGCGTCTTCGCGGCACTGGGAAACCACGACCCGGAGCCCCAGGTGAAATCGGTGTTCGAGAAGTTGGGGATTGCCGTGCTGCGCGACGAGCACACCCGGCTGGCGCTCCGCGGCGAGCCGGTGTCGATCGGGGGCCTTCGGTACTGGAGCCGGAAGCCGGCCGATCTGCGCAGGACCTTTCGGGGCTCGCGCGGGTTCCCGATCCTGCTCGCGCACGATCCCAGGCTCCTCGACCTGGCTGCTGCCGCCGCCATCCCGCTGGTGCTCTCCGGCCACACACACGGAGGCCAGGTCGTCCTCCCGGGCCTCGGTGCCCCGGCGGCCGCGCGCTACCCGTTCGTGTACGGGCTCGGCCGGCGCGGGCCGAGCACCCTCTTCGTCAGCCGCGGCGTCGGGACCGTCGTGCTCCCGGTCCGCTTCAACTGCCCGCCCGAGGTGGCCATCCTCACGCTGGCCGCCTCATCCTCAACTCCCTGACGAGCCACGCCAGGAGGCCGGCGCGCTCCTCGTCGCTACCGGGGCTGGAGGAGGAAGCGGCGCCCCTCAATCCGCCAGCGGCGGTCGAGGACGATCCGTATGGCCTCCGGGTAGGCCTGGTGCTCGACGGCCAGGATCCGGTGCGCCAGTGTCTCCACGGTGTCGTCGTCCTGGACCGGCACGGCCCGCTGGACGACGATCGGCCCGGCGTCGAGCTGGCAGTCCACCAAGTGCACGGTCACGCCGCTCACCTTCGCGCCGTGCTCGAGCGCCTGGCGCTGAGCGTCGAGGCCGGGGAAGGACGGCAGCAGCGCCGGGTGGACGTTGAGGATCGCGTTCGGAAACGCCTCGACGAATGCCGGGCCGAGCAGCCGCATGAACCCGGCGAGGCAGACGAGCCCGACGCCGCGCGCGCGCAGTTCCGCGACCAGCGCCCGGTCGAAGGCCTCGCGGGTCGCGAAACCGCGGTGGTCGATGCAGAGGGCTTCGATCCCGGCCACCCGGGCGCGCTCGAGGCCGCAGGCGTCGGGGCGGTTCGAGATGACGAGGGCGATCCGGGCGTCGAGGCGGCCCTCGCGGACCGCGTCGATGATCGCCTGCAGGTTGCTGCCGCGCCCGGAGATCAGCACGCCCAACGTTCGGTTCATCGTGTCGGACTCAGGACCTGGCGCCGCGGTAGCGAACCTCGCGGGAGCCGGGAACGATCTCGCCGATCACGCGTGGCCCCGGGGGCGGGACGGGCCCGAGCCGGGCGAGCACGCGGTCGGCGTCCGCCGGGGCGCACCCGACGATCAGGCCGATCCCCATGTTGAAGGTGCGGTACAGCTCGTCCTCGGGCACGCCGCCCGCCTCGCCGAGGAAGGCGAACAGCGGCGGCACCTCCCATGCCCCCTTGTCGATCCACGCCTGGCACCCCTCGGGCAGCACTCGCGGGAGGTTGTCGGTGATGCCCCCGCCGGTGATGTGCGCCAGCGCCCGAACCAGGCCGGGCTCCTCCAGGAGCGGCGCGACGGCCGGCAGGTAAGAGGTGTGGACGCGCAGCAGCGCCTCGGCGACGGTCTCGCCGAGCTGCGGCACCAGGGCCTCCACGCCGAGGCCGAGGCGATCGAACAGGATGCGGCGGGCGAGGGAGTACCCGTTGGTGTGCAGGCCGGTCGAGGGAAGCCCGATCAGGACGTCGCCCGGGGCCAGCCGCTTGCCGTCGATGACGCGGTCGCGATCCACCACCCCGACGATGAAGCCCGCCAGGTCGTACTCGCCGTCGGCGTAGAAGCCGGGCATCTCGGCCGTCTCGCCGCCGAGCAGCGCGCACTGGTTGGCGCGGCAGCCGCGCGCGATGCCCGACACGACCTGCTCGGTCACGTCGGGGCTCAGTCGGCCGGTTGCGAGGTAGTCGAGAAAGAAGAGCGGGCGGGCGCCCTGCACCAGGATGTCGTTGACGCAGTGGTTGACGAGATCCTCGCCGACCGTGTCGTGGCGGTCCGACAGGAACGCCACCTTCAGCTTCGTGCCGACGCCGTCTGCGCTTGCGACGAGCACCGGGTCGGCGTGGCGCGCCGGCTCGAAGCGGAAGAGGCCGCCGAACGAGCCGATCTCCGACAGGACGTCGGGGGTGAAGGTGCTGCGCGCCAGCCCCTTGATGCGGCGGACGGCCTCGTTGCCCGCGTCGATGTCCACGCCGGCAGACTTGTAGTCGATCATCGCGGTTCTTCGGTCGGGGGGCGGTTCACCAGCTGCAGGGGGAGCTGCACCTGCTCAGCCTGCCCTTTCGGGAACGGCACGGGGTAGTGCCCGGTGTAGCACGACGTGCAGTAGTGGGAGCGGTGCGAGTTCACCGAGCTGAGCATCCCCTCCAGGCTGAGGTAGCACAGCGAGTCCGCGTCCAGGTACTTCCGGATCTCCGCCAGCGTGTGCGTGGCCGCGATCAGCTCGGAGCGCCGCGGGGTGTCCACGCCGTAGAAGCACGGCGAGATGGTCGGCGGGCAACTGATGCGCACGTGCACCTCGGTCGCGCCCGCCGCCTTGATCATCCGCACGATCTTCCGGCTGGTCGTCCCGCGGACGATCGAGTCGTCCACCAGCACCACCCGCTTCCCGTCGAGGATGCTCCGCACCGGGTTCAGCTTCACCTTCACGCCGAAGTGGCGGATCGCCTGCTGGGGCTCGATGAAGGTGCGGCCGACGTAGTGGTTCCGGATCAGCCCCATGCGGAGCGGGATCCCGGCCTCCTCGGCGAATCCGGTGGCCGCGCAGACCCCGGAGTCGGGCACCGGGACGACGACGTCGGCGGCGACGCCCGATTCGCGAGCCAGCTGGCGGCCGAAGGCCGTGCGGATCTCGTTGACGCTCTCGCCGAAGACGTAGCTGTCGGGCCGCGCGAAGTACACGTGCTCGAAGATGCAGTACGCAGTGGCGAGCCGGCGGGAACGGCTTGTACGACCGCATCCCGGACGCGTCCACCACCACCAGCTCACCCGGCTCGAGGTCGCGCTCCCAGGCGGCGCCGATGAGGTCCATCGCGCACGTCTCGGACGCGACGACCACCGCGTCGCCCAGCCGGCCGAGCGCGAGCGGCCGGAACCCGTGGGGGTCGCGGACGGCCATCAGGCGGTCGGGCGTCGCCAGCACCAGGGAGTAGGCCCCGCGCACGCGCGCCAGCGATTCGACCAGGGCCCGCTCGGGGAGGCGCTCCTTCGACCGGGCGTACAGGTGGAGGACCACCTCCGAGTCGCTGCTGGTCTGGAAGATCGCGCCCTCGCCCACCAGCTCGTCGCGCAGCTCGGAGGCGTTGACCAGGTTGCCGTTGTGGCACAGCGCGAGCTGCCCGTGGGAGCAGTCGATGAGGATCGGCTGGGCGTTCACCAGCTGGCTGGCGCCCGCGGTGGAGTACCGAACGTGCCCCACGGCGAGCCGGCCCGGCAACGTCGCGAGCTCCTCGTGGCCGAAGACGTCGGCCACGTAGCCCATCCCCCTGTGCGCCACCAGCCGCTCGCCGTCGGGCGCGGCGGCGATGCCGGCGCTCTCCTGGCCGCGGTGCTGGAGGGCGTAGAGCCCCAGGTAGGCCATCTTGGCCGCCTCGGGGTGGCCGAAGATGCCGAAGACGCCGCACTCCTCGTGAAGCTTGTCGAACAACTGGTTCCTTTACATCCGGCCAGCGGCTCGGGGCTGGCGGCTGGCGCCCACCGTCTCCGGCGCGTCCTGGAACACGCGGGCGAAGATCGCGTCCACGTGCCTCAGCTGCACGTCCAGGTCGAACACCCGGTCGATTTCCGCCGCGTCCAGCACTCCGCGCACGTCGGAGTCCCCGAGGAGCAGCTCCCGGAACGGGAGCCCCTCGCGCGAGGAGCGCATCGCGTTCCGCTGGACCCACTCGTACGCCTGCTCGCGCGAGACGCCCTTGCACGCCAGCTCCAGCAGCACCGACCCGGAGAAGACGACGCCGCGGGACCGCTCGAGGTTTTCCCGCATCCGTTCGGGGTGGACGACCATCCCCTTCACGATCCGGGTGAACCGGCGGAGCATGTGGTCGAGGGCGATGAAGCTGTCGGGCAGGATCACCCGCTCGACCGAGGAGTGCGAGATGTCCCGCTCGTGCCACAGGGCGATGTTCTCCATGGCGACGATCGCGTTGCCGCGCAGCAGCCGCGCCAGGCCCACCACCTGCTCGCACCCGATGGGGTTCCGCTTGTGGGGCATGGCCGACGACCCCTTCTGCCCCGCGGCGAACGGCTCCTCCACCTCGCCGATCTCGGTCTTCTGGAGCCCGCGGATCTCGAGCGCGAACTTCTCGAGCGACGCGGCGGCGAGCGCGAGCGCCGCCAGCAGCGCCGCGTGACGGTCGCGCTGGATGATCTGCGAGGAGATCGGCGCGGGCTCGAGGCCGAGGCGCGCGCACACGGCCGCCTCGATCGACGGGTCGAGGTGCGCGAAGGTGCCGACCGCCCCGGAGAGCTTCCCGACGTTGATGCCCGCGCGCGCGTCGCGGACGCGCGCCACCTGGCGCTCGACCTCGGCGTACCAGAGCGCGAGCTTCAGGCCGAACGTCATCGGCTCGGCGTGGACGCCGTGCGTGCGCCCGATCATCGGGGTGCGCCGTTGCTCCTCGGCCCGCGCCCGGATCGCCGCCGCCAGCCCCTCGAGCCCCTCGAGGATCAGGTCCGACGCCTCGCGCATCTGCAGCGCCTGGGCGGTGTCGATGACGTCCGAGGAGGTCAGGCCGAAGTGCAGCCAGCGCGCCTCCTCGCCCACCCGCTCGGCAACGGCCGTCGTGAAGGCAATCACGTCGTGGTGGGTCCGCGCCTCGATCTCCTCGATCCGCGCGATGTCGAACCCCCCGCGCTCGCGGATCGCGCGCGCCGCGGGGGGCGGCACGATGCCGGCCTCGGCCATCGCCTCGGCGGCCGCGATTTCCACCTGCAGCCACGTCTCGAAACGCCGCTGATCGCTCCAGATCCGGCCCATGGCCGGGTTGGTGTACCGGGCTATCATCGGGATCCTCGGTCGAGCGGGAGAAGGGGCGGCCGTGGGCGTCGCGCCCGCGCCGCGAAACACGTAGATTACCGGCGCCCTACGACAGTTTCAAGCGATCGGCGGGATACTGCCAGCCGTTGAGGGGCCCGAGCACCGTCCCCGCGAGGTTCCCGTCGCGGAACAACTCCCCAGCCACGCGCCGGACGTCGGCCGCCGTCACCCGCTCGATCCCGTCCAGCGTCTCGTCGAGCCCGAACTGGCGGTCGTAGTAGATCTCCTGCCGCGCGAAATGCGACATCCGGCTCGCCGTGTTCTCGAGGCTCAGCATCAGGCTGCCCTTGAGGTGATCCTTCGCGCGGCGCAGCTCGGACTCGGGCGCCGGCTCGCGCTTCAGGTTGCGCAGCTCCTCGACCGTCAGGTCGATCACCTCGGTCACCGCCTCGTTGGCGCACCCCGCGTACACGGTCAGCGCCCCCGCGTCCCGGTACGCGGCCAGCCCGCTGAAGACCGCATAGGCGAGCCCGCGCTTCTCGCGGACGTTCTGGAACAGGCGCGAGCTCATGGATCCGCCGAGCAGCGTGTTCAGCACGTAGCTGACGTACCGGTCCTCGTGGCTCTGCGAGTAGCTCGCCGTGCCCAGGCAGATGTGGCTCTGCTCGAGCTCCTTGTTGCGCACGACGAACTTCGGCGCCACCACCGGCGCCTCGTCCACGGCGGCGCGGCCGCCGCGGCGCGTGCCGCCAAACGCCCGCTCAACCAGCTCGCGCACCCGGCCGTGTTCGAGGTTCCCCACGGCCGACACGACGAAGTTGTCCGGCGCGTACACGGAGGCGAAGTAGTCGCGGAGCGCCTCCCGGGTGAAACCCTCGACCGTCTCCCGGGTCCCGAGGATCGGGCGCCCGAGCGCGTGCCCCTCCCAGAAGCCCTGGGTGAACAACTCGTGCACCAGGTCGTCCGGGGTGTCCTCGACCATCTTGATCTCCTCGAGGATCACCTTCTTCTCACGCTCGATGTCGTCGGCGTCGAGGGCCGGGTGCAGCACGATGTCGGACAGGATGTCGAGCGCCAGCGGGAGGTGCTCGTCGAGGACCTTGATGTAGTAGCTCGCGTACTCCTTCGCGGTGAACGCGTCGAGTTGCCCCCCGATCGAGTCGATCGCCTGCGCGATGTCCTCGGCGGTGCGCGTCGCCGTTCCCTTGAACAGCATGTGCTCGACGAAGTGCGCGATGCCGCTCAGCGCCTCGGGCTCGTGACGCGACCCCCTCGTCAGCCACACGCCCACGCTGACCGACCGGACGTGGGGCATCGACTCGGTCAGCAGGCGCAGCCCGTTGTCGAGGACCTCGCGCACGATCATCGGCGGGGCGCTCACCGCCAAGTCATTGTACTGCAAGGAATTAGAACCCCCACCCCCGCATCATAGCATGGCCGGCCCCCCCCTTCAACGCCCGCCCCGGCGATCCGGCATAATGGGATCGGGGCCAAGAGCGGCGATGGAGGACGAGGTGGAAACAAGGGGCGGCGGCCGGACCGACTTGGCCGGGCTCGAGCGGGCCGAGCTGGAGGCGCTCCTCCGCGCGCGGGACGTGGAGCCCTTCAGGGCCGCGCAGCTCTTTCGCTGGATCCACAGGCGCGGGGTCACCGACTTCGACCGGATGAGCGACCTGTCGAAGGTGATGCGGGGGGTCTTTCGCCAGAGCTTCGCTGTTTCGACGCCGCGCGTCGCGGCGCGGGAGCGGTCGAGCGACGGCACCGAGAAGTTCCTGCTCGAGCTTGGCGACGGGCGCCGCGTCGAGTCGGTCTACATCCCCGACACGCCCGGCTGGACCTTCTGCGTGTCGACCCAGGTCGGCTGCGCGATGAAGTGCGGCTTCTGCCTCACCGGGAAGATGGGGCTCGCCCGCAACCTCACCGCCGCCGAGATCGCCGGACAGGTGCGCGTGCTCGCGGTCGAGCTGGGCCTGCTCGACGTCCGCTTCACGATCGTCCTGATGGGGATGGGCGAACCGCTCCACAACTACGACGAGACGATGAAGGCGCTGCGGATCCTGGCCGACGTCGAGGGAATGGCGCTCTCGCCGCGACGCGTCACCCTCTCGACCGTGGGGGTCGTGCCCGGCCTCGACCGCCTGGCGCGAGAGCCCTACATGCCGAACCTGGCGGTCTCGCTCCACGCGACCACCGAGGCCCAGCGTGACCTGCTCGTGCCGCTCAACCGCAAGTACACGATCGCCGAGGTGATCGACGCGTGCCGGCGCTTTCCCCTCAGGCGCCGGGGTCGAATCACGTTCGAGTACGTCCTGCTGGCCGGCGTGAACGACTCCCGAGACGACGCGAGGCGCCTGGCCCGGCTGCTCTCCGGGCTTCGCGCGAAGGTGAACCTGATCCCGCTGAACGAGGCCGCCGGCATCCCGTTCCGCCGCCCCTCCGACGAGGCGGTGGACCGGTTCGCCGGGATGCTGGCCGAGCGGCACGTCACCGTGTCGGTCAGGAAGAGCCGCGGCCGAGATATCAGGGCGGCGTGCGGGCAGCTGATCGTCGAGGGGCCCGCACGCTCGGCGGGGCAGCGGCTGGCGCAGGCGATCACGCCCTAAGCGTCCGGCAGTCGGCCTGGCGGCACGTCGTGCGCCGGCACCGCCAGCGGGATCCGCTTCCCCACCAGCACGTCATAGATCCATGCGCCGGCGACGGCCCCGACGCACGGGCCGGCCAGCGGCACCCACCACCAGTGGTTCCCGGCCCGGAACACCTCCGTCCCCCACCCGCCGATCGCGGTGAAGAGCCGGGGTCCCAGGTCGCGCGCCGGGTTGATCGCGTACCCCGAGTTGAACCCGAAGGCGGCGCCGATGGCCACGACCAGCAGCCCGACGAGCAGCGGCGCGAGCCCCGCCGGTGGGGCGACGTTGCGCGCGTCCGAGATTGCGAAGATGCCCGCCATCAGGATCGCCGTGCCAACCACCTGGTCCACGAACCCGCCCGGAAAGGTGCTGAGGAACGGCCGCGGGTAGGTGGCGAAGATGCCGCCGGTGCCGAGCTCGCCCATCACCTGGCGCGTGCCGCCGTCGAACGCGGCGAACGCCTCGCGGTAGGTCAGGTAGACGAGGGCGGCGGCAACGAAGGCACCTGCCACCTGGGCCGCGGTGTAGATCGGCACCTTGCGCCATGGGAACCCGCGCCGCAACGCGAGCGCCAGGGTGACGGCGGGATTCAGGTGGGCGCCCGACACCCCCCCCGCCACGTAACACCCCATCGTGACGCCCATTCCCCACCCGAGGTTGATGGACAAGTAGCTCCCGGCGGCACCCCGGCTCAGGACGTTCTGCGCCACGACGCCCGCGCCAAACAGGATCAGCACGCAGGTGCCGAGGAACTCGGCCAGCGCTTCGCGAGGGGTGTCGTCGATTTGCATGCCGGCTGAGTATACTCCCGGGATGCGCTACATCCTGTCGCTCGACCAGGGCACGACCAGCTCGCGGGCGATCCTGTTCGACCGCGATGGCGGCATCGCCGCGGTCGCCCAGAAGGAGTTCCGGCAGATCTTCCCGAGGCCCGGCTGGGTCGAGCACGACCCCCTGGAGATCTGGGCCACGCAGCTGGCGGTGGCGGCCGAGGCCGTGACCCGGGCGCGGGCGGCGGCATCCGACATCGCGGCCGTCGGCATCACCAACCAGCGCGAGACGACCGTCGTGTGGGACCGCGACACGGGGGTCCCCGTCTGCAACGCGATCGTCTGGCAGGACCGCCGCACGGCCGAGTTCTGCGATCGCCTCAAGGCCGAGGGACACGAGCCGCTGGTGCGCGCCCGCACCGGCCTGGTCATCGACGCCTACTTCTCGGGCAGCAAGCTCGCCTGGATCCTCGAGCACGTGCCGGGCGCCCGCGCGCGCGCCGAGGCCGGCCGGCTCGCGTTCGGCACCGTCGACTCGTGGCTGGTGTGGAAGCTGACGGGCGGGAGGGTGCACGTCACCGACGTGAGCAACGCCTCCCGCACGATGCTCTTCAACATCCACACGCTGTCCTGGGACGAGGAACTGCTCGGGCTGCTCGGGGTGCCGGGGAGCATGCTGCCCGAGGTGCGCTCCTCGAGCGAGGTGTACGGCCGGATGTCACCGGCGCTCGGCGGCGGCGACTGGCCCATCGCGGGGATCGCGGGCGACCAGCAGGCTGCGCTGTTCGGGCAGTTGTGCGTGTCGCCCGGGCTCACCAAGAACACCTACGGAACGGGGTGCTTCCTTCTGCAGAACACCGGCGAACAGCCGGTCCCGTCCGACAACCGCCTCGTCACGACGGTCGCGTGGCAGGTCGGGGGCCGGACCGAGTACGCGCTCGAGGGCAGCGTCTTCATCGGCGGCGCCGTGGTGCAGTGGCTGCGCGACGGCCTCCGCTTCTTCGACAGGTCACCCGACGTGGAGCGCCTGGCGGCCACGGTCCCCGACAACGGCGGGATCTACCTCGTCCCGGCCTTCGCGGGCCTGGGCGCCCCGCACTGGGACCCCTACGCCCGGGGCCTTCTCATCGGCCTGACCCGCGGCACGACGGCCGGCCACATCGCGCGGGCCGCGCTCGAGAGCATCGCGTACCAGGTGGACGATCTGCTCGAGGCCGTGCACCGCGACTCGGGGATCGAGATGGCCGAGCTGCGCGTCGACGGTGGCGCCTCGACCAACGACGCCCTGATGCAGTTCCAGGCCGACCTGCTCGGCGTGCCCGTCGTGCGCCCCGCCGTCACCGAGACCACGGCGCTCGGCGCGGCCTACCTGGCGGGCCTGGCGACCGGCTTCTGGGGCTCGACGGGCGAGCTGGCGCGACAGTGGAAGGTGGACCGGCGGTTCGAGCCGGCCATGGCGCGGGAGGAGGCGGAGCGGCGGCGCGCCCGCTGGCGCGAGGCGGTCACCCGCTCCAAGGGCTGGATCCCGGCCGGGGGGACCGCATGAACCGCGACGAGATGCTCGCGCGCGTCGAGCAGCAGCGGGCTTGGGACTTCGTCGTCATCGGCGGCGGCGCCACCGGAGCCGGCATCGCGGTGGACGCGGCGGCCCGCGGGTTCGACGTGCTGCTGCTCGAGCAGAGCGACTTCGGCAAGGGAACGTCGAGCCGGAGCACCAAGCTGGTGCACGGCGGAGTGCGCTACCTGGAACAGGGCAACATCTCGCTGGTGATGGAGGCCCTGAAGGAGCGGGGCATCCTGCGGCAGAACGCCCCTCACCTCGTCTCGAACCTCCCGTTCGTCGTCCCGAACTACGACTGGTGGGAGTCGCCCTTCTACGGGGTCGGCCTCAAGCTTTACAACCTG
The DNA here is from genome assembly GCA_963813585.1 of uncultured Acidobacteriota bacterium. Classification (GTDB taxonomy): domain Bacteria; phylum Acidobacteriota; class Vicinamibacteria; order Vicinamibacterales; family Fen-181; genus JARKSS01. The sequence goes on along the minus strand of CAWEZL010000001.1, from coordinate 1,289,054 downwards.
CTCGCCGGCCGCTACGGCTTCGGCAACTCGGAGATCCTGTCTCCCGAGGAGACGCTCGCCCGCCTGCCGACGATCAGGACCGAGGGGCTGCGCGGCGGCGTCGTGTACTACGACGGGCAGTTCGACGACTCGCGCCTGCTCATCAACCTCGTGCGCACCGCGGCGAACCAGGGCGCCGCGCTGCTGAACTACGTGCGGGTGACGGGCATCACGAAGGCCGCCGACGGCACGGTGGACGGCGTGGTCGCGCTCGACCTGGAGAGCGGCGGCGAGTTCGAGGTCTCCGCAAAGGTGGTGATCAACGCCGCGGGGCCCTTCGCCGACGCGGTGCGACAGCTCTCCGACCCCGGGGCGCCCACGCTCATGGCGCCGAGCCAGGGCCTTCACCTGGTCTTCGACCGGTCGTTCCTGCCGGGCGACAGCGCGATCATGGTGCCGCACACCCGCGACGGCCGGGTGATGTTCGCGATCCCGTGGCACGGCCACACCCTGGTCGGCACCACCGACACCCCGATCGTCGAGCCCACCCTCGAGCCGGCGCCTTTCGACGAGGAGGTCTCGTTCATCCTCGAGACGGCGGCGGAGTACCTCCACAAGGCGCCGACTCGCGACGACGTCCTCAGCGCGTTCGTCGGCATCCGCCCTCTGGTGCGCAGCGGCGACAGCCGCATCACCGCCGCCCTGTCGCGCGACCACACGATCCACATCGACCCGTCGGGCCTGCTGACCACGACCGGCGGCAAGTGGACCACCTACCGCCACATGGCGGAGGACACCGTCAACCAGGCGATCGACCTGGCCCGGCTGCCCGAGCGGCCCTGCGTCACCAAGACGCTGAACATCCACGGCTTCCACCCGCATGCCGACCGCTTCGGGCCGCTCAGCGTGTACGGCTCGGAGGCGCTGGCCGTCCACGACCTCGCGCGGATCGATCCCTCGCTGGCCGAGGCGCTCGACCCGGCGCTGCCCTACACCAGGGCCGAGGTCGTTTGGGGGGTGCGCATCGAGATGGCGAGGACGGTCGAGGACGTGCTGGCGCGCCGCTGCCGGGCGCTCTTCCTGAACGCGGCAGCGGCAGCGCGAATGGCGCCCGCCGCGGCCGGCATCATGGCGCGGGAGCTCGGGCGTGACGGGGCCTGGGAGCGGGAACAGGTCGAGGCGTTCACGAGGCTCGCCAGGCAGGTACAGCCTCGGCTAGGCCGCCTGCCGCCGCAGGCGGCGCCTGCGCGCGAGGCGCCAGACCCCCCAGCCGCCGAGCGCCAGCGCCAGCACGACGAACAGCAGGACGAGGAGCGGGATCAGGAGCGCCAGCGGCGAGAGGACGAACGCGACGAGATCCTCGAGCAGGCTGAGCCCGACGCCCAGCCCCAGCGCGTGGCCCCCCGTCGCCCCCACGGCCACGCGGGTCGTCGCCTTGGTCGCGTGGGTGGTGAGGGCGATGCCGCCGGCCGCCAGCAGGAGCGCCACCTCGGCCGGATCGGACAGGCCGCTGCCGCCCGCGGCCCGCCAGGCGATCCAGGCGGCCCCGGCCGGCCGGATGATGCCGTGCGCCGCGTCCCAGAGGTGATCGACGGCTGGGATCTTGTCCGCGAGGAACTCGACGGCGTACAGAACCGCCGCCGCGCCGAGCACCACCGGGTGACCGAGCGTCTCGAGGCTCGACAGGTTCTGCGGCAGGCTCACCCAGTCGAAGCGCACCGCAAGCCCCGTCACCAGGACGGTGGCGTAGAGGTTGAGGCCGGCCGAGAAGGCCAGGCCGAAGACCGTACCGAGCAGCGCGAGTGTGTTCACGCGACGACCTCCCCCCAAAGCGGCGCACAACCTACTACGCGAACTCGGACCCTCTCGTTGCGCAGGTGCCCGGGTGCGATCCGCACCTTGAGGTAATTGTCGGTGAGCGCCGGCGTCCCGTCGCCCAGCGTGAGCGCCGGGCGAACCGAGCCGACCTGCCGCGCCTCGAACCGCCGGCGGAGCCCGTCCGCCCTCTCGCGCAGCCTCCGGGCCCTCGCCCGGATCTCGCTGGCCGGCACCTTCGGACGGCGTCGGGCGGCCTCGGTGCCCGGCCGGTCCGAGTAGGCAAAGACGTGTGCGTACGAGAGCGGCAGTTCGTCGAGCGCCTGCTCGAGCCGCCCGGCATCAGCCCCGGTTTCGCCCGGAAAGCCCGCGATGACGTCCGTGCCGATGGCCGCGTCCGGAATCGTCTCGCGCACGCGGTCCATCAGCCGCCGGTAGTCGTCGAACGTGTAAGGCCGCCGCATCGCGGCGAGCACCGCGTCGCTCGCGTGCTGGAGTGGAAGGTGCAGGTGCGGCGCGAATCGACCGCCGGAACGGGCGACGAGATCGAGCACCGCCGCCGTGCAGTCCATCGGCTCGAGCGAGCTGAGGCGGAAGACCAGGTCGCCGGGAAGGGTGTCGAGGGCGGCCAGGAGATCGTCCAGCGATTGACGCGTCGCCAGGTCGTGGCCCCAGGCCCCCAGGTGGACGCCGGTGAGGATCGCCTCGCGGTACCCGACGGCCATTAGCCTGCGCGCGTCGGCGAGCACCGTCTTGAGGGGCCGGCTGGTGCCCGGGCCGCGCGTGGCGGGCACCACGCAGTAGCTGCAGCGTTGGTCGCACCCGGTCTGCACCTGGAGCGGATAGATCGTGCGGCCGCGGGCGCCCGGTCCGGCTGGAACCGGGTCGGCCGGGGGCCCGGACGCCGGGAGCCCGAGTCCGGTCGCGAGTCCCTCCTTTCGGCCGTTCGGCACGAGGGCGACGACGTTCGGCACCCGCTCGAAGGGCTCGGGCCGCCGGGTGGCCGAGCAGCCGGTCACCGCGATGCGGGCCGCAGGGTTCTCGCGGGCTACGCGCGCCACGAGCCGGCGCGCAGAGTGCTCCGCGGCGGCGGTGACGGCACAGGTGTTGACGACCACCAGTTCCGCCGTGTCGCGCCCGGCCGGCTCGTGGCCCAGGCCGCACAGCTCCTCTTCGAGCCGGAAGGAGTCGGCCTGGTTCGCCCGGCAGCCGAGGGTGAGGACGCAGAATCTCAAGGCATGACCGCCGGCACGGAGGCCGGCCCTACTGCTGGAGCCTGGCCGCGGCCTGCTCGACCTTTTCGGCGAGCGTCGCCTTGTACCGATCGAGCCGCTCGGCGAGTGCGGCGTCGCCCAGCGCCAGGATCTGCGCGGCGAGCACCGCCGCGTTGGTGGCTCCCGGCTTGCCGATCGACACCGTCGCGACCGGCACCCCGGGCGGCATCTGCACGGTCGAGAGCAGCGCGTCGAGCCCCTTCAGGGCCGACGAGTCGATCGGTACTCCGATGACCGGACGCGCGGTGTGGGCGGCCACCATGCCCGCGAGATGGGCCGCGGCACCCGCCCCGACCACGAACACCTGGACGCCGCGGCCGGGCGCCTCGGCCAGCAGGCGCTGCACCCGGGCTGGCGAGCGGTGCGCGGACGCCACCGTCATCTCGCACGGGATGCCGAGCTCGCGGAGGAGATCGACGCACCCCTGCATGATCGGTGCATCCGAATCGGAACCCATCAGGACGAGCACGGAGATGTTGGTGGCGTGTTCCATGGCGCTTGGCGCTAGCGGTTGTACCTGATACCTGCCCTATTCCAGTATCGCCTTCCTGCCGATGTCCTTCCGCATCCGCATCCCGTCGAAGGTGATGCGCGAGGCACCCTCGTAGGCGCGGGAGATCGCCTGTCGGAAGTCCTGCCCCTCTCCCACCACCGTCAGCACCCGGCCGCCCGAGGTTACGGCCTGCCCGTCCCGGCGGGCCGTGCCGGCGTGGAACACGAGGACGCCGGGAACCGACTCCGCGCTCTCGAGGCCCGAGATGACCTTTCCCTTCTCGAAGGCGTCCGGGTAGCCGCCCGAGGCGAGCACGACGCCCACGCGGGGCCAGTCGCGCACCCGGATGGTCTCCTGCCCGAGCCGTCCCGCGGCGGCGGCGGCCAGCAGCGGCGCCAGGTCGGCGTCGATCATCGGCACCACCACCTGGGCCTCCGGGTCGCCGAGGCGGACGTTGAACTCCACCACCTTCGGGCCGTCCCCGGTGAGCATCAGGCCCGCGTAGAGGAAGCCGCGGAACTCGTGCCCCTCCGCCCGCATGCCCTCGACGACAGGCATCACGATGGTGTTCCGGATGCGATCGAGCAGCGTCTCGTCGACCAGGGGACTCGGCGCAAACGCTCCCATCCCGCCGGTGTTCGGGCCCTGGTCGCCGTCGTAGGCGCGCTTGTGGTCCTGCGCCGTCGGCAGGATGAGGGCGCGCCGGCCGTCGGTGAGCGCGAACACCGAGACCTCGGGGCCGCGCATGCACTCCTCGATCACGATCCGGTCGCCGGCGGCGCCGAAGCGCCGGTCCACCATCAGGGCCCGGAGCGCGAGGTCGGCCGCCAGGGGGTCCTCGGCGACAATCACCCCTTTGCCGGCGGCAAGCCCGTCGGCCTTCAGCACGACGGGCCAGCCAAACCGCCCGGACCGGAGGACGTCCCGCGCCGCCGCGGCGCTTTCGCAGATCGCGCAGGCGGCGGTCGGGACGCCGTGCCGCGCCATGAAGCCCTTCGCGAACGCCTTGCTCGACTCGAGCCGGGCGGCGTCGCGGCGGGGGCCGAGCAGCAGGCGGCCACGCTCCTCGAAGAGATCGGCAATCCCGTCGGTGAGCGGGGCTTCGGGGCCGACGACGGTGAGGCCGGCGTCGATCGCGTCGGCGAGGGCGAGGAAGTCGGCGGGCGTGCCGGCTCCCGCGGAAGCCAGCTCGGCCACCGCCGCGATGCCGGGGTTCCCCGGGGAACAGTGGACGGTGACGCCCGGATCGCGGGCGAGCTTCCATGCGAGGGCGTGTTCGCGCGCGCCGCCGCCGACGACGAGGATCTGCATGGGTGTGAAATTTTCGGCCGAAAACCGCCCGCTATTCGTGATAGCCTAGCACATTACGGGCATTTCGATGGGGAAGCCCAGGTGCCAGCCGGGCCAGAGAAGGGGGTGTCACGGGCGTGGCTGAAGTCAAGCTGCAGGAAGGCGAGTCGGTCGAGAGCGCCCTTCGCCGCTTCAAGCGGAAGGTCCAGCAGGAAGATATCATCAAGGATATCAAGAAGCACTCCTTCTATTTGAAGCCGGGGGACAAGCGGCGGGCCAAGCAGGCCCTCGCGCGCAAGCGGAGCCGCAAGAAGCTCCGGCGGGAGATGGAGTAGCGACAATCGGGGGGAACCACAGATGGAGTTCCAAGACAAGGTCCTGCACTGCGTGGATTGCGGGACGGAGTTCATCTGGACCGCGGGGGAACAGCTGTTCTTCGCCGACAAGAACTTCAAGAACGAGCCCAAGCGGTGCAAGGCCTGCAAGGCGAAGCGGGCCAGCAGGCCGGCCGGGGCAGCCCCGGCCCGTGAGCGCGTCGAGACACAGACGAACTGCTCGGAGTGCGGGAAACTGACGACGGTCCCGTTCAAGCCGACCCAGGGTCGTCCGGTGTACTGCCGCGAGTGCTTCCAGCAGCGGAAGTTCGCGGGGGCTGGCGGCGTCGGGGTGTAAGGGACTCCACAATCGGGTTCGACGACAGGACGGGGCCTCGCGCAAGCGGGGCCCCTTTTCTTGTACGCGCGGCGCGGGGTTCCGGGGCCAACGGCGTATTGACGCTGTTTTCTGGCCTACGCTAAGATGACATGCCTCATACTGTGCCGGGTCGTGCCGAGGTAACGGAGGGGCGCTGGTCCCGTGAGGCTGGAGGAGTACGGAATGCAAATCCACCAGAGACAGGTCGGCGACGTGATGCTCATCGACGTCGTCGGCAAGATGACGCTCGGCGAAGGTGACGAACTCCTTCGCGACAAGGTGAACAGCCTGATCCAGCAGGGACACCGCAAGCTCGTCCTCAACCTCGCGGAGGTCCCGTACATCGATAGCGCCGGCCTGGGCGAGATCGTGCGGACCTACACGACCGTGAGCCGCCAGGGGGGAGCGCTGAAGCTGCTCAACCTGACCAAGCGGATCCAGGACCTGCTGTCGATCACGAAGCTGCTGACGGTGTTCGAGACCTACGAGTCCGAGGCTGAGGCGGTGAAGAGCTTCGGCCCGGCGGGTGTCTGAGCCGTCCCCGGACCGCGCGTCATGGCGCGCCCACCGGTGCCGGAGACCGTGAGCCGGGGCATTTCCCCAGGGGAGGAAGGCGCCCCGGCCCGTTCGGCGCTGGCCAGCCTGCTGGTTTCGCTGCGCCCCGAGCAGTGGACGAAGAACCTGGTCGTCTTCGCCGGGCTCCTCTTCGGCCGTCAACTGCTCGACTCGCGCGCCGTCGGCTTGGCGGTCGCCGCCTTTGCCATCTTCTGCCTGCTGTCGGGCGTCGTCTACCTGTTGAACGACGTCGCCGACCGCGAGGCTGACCGCCGCCACCCCCTGAAGTCGCGCCGGCCGATCGCCTCGGGCGCCCTCGCGCCGGGCACCGCCCTGGCCGCGGCGGCCGGCCTCGGCGGCGTGGCATTGGTCGCCGCGTTCGCCCTTGGCACGTCGTTCGGCCTGGTGGCGGTCGCGTACGTGGCGCTGCTCGGCGCGTACTCGGCGCGCCTGAAGCACGTGGTGATCATCGACGTGCTCACTATCGCGATCGGCTTCGTGCTGCGCGCGGCGGCCGGCGCCGTGGTCATCGGCGTCCCGATCAGCCAGTGGCTGCTCGTCTGCACGGTGCTGCTCGCGCTATTCCTGGCGCTGAGCAAGCGGCGGCACGAGATCGTGCTGCTGGCGGGCGGCGCCCCGGAACACCGCCGGATCCTGGGCGAGTACTCGCCGTACCTGCTGGACCAGATGATCGGGGTGGTCACCGCCTCCACGCTGATCGCGTACATCGTCTATACCTTGAGCCCGGAGACCGCCCTCAGGTTCGATACGCCGTACCTCGGCCTCACGACGCCGTTCCCGCTCTACGGGATCTTCCGCTACCTCTACCTGGTGCACCAGAAGGAGGGCGGCGGAAACCCTTCGACGATGCTGCTCGCCGACAGGCCGCTGCTCGTGTGCGTGGCGCTGTGGGCGGTGTCGGTCGTCGTGATCGTGTACCGCCCGTGGGGGCTCTGAACCCGGCACCCTCAGCCATGCCTGACTTCACTGTCCGATCCGACTCGGTCAACGTCGAGGAGATCATGGGCCAGATCCGCGCCCGCATCCGCGAGAAGCGGGGCGTGGACTACACCGAGGAGCAGATCCGCGAGCTCGCCAACGTGAAGCTCGAGCGATTCCTCGACCCGCGGAAGGTCCGCTCCGAGCTGTTGCAGCAGTTCCGCGAGGGGGGCGTGTCGCCCCTGCCGAACTACTCGTTCGAGGACACGACGCTCTTCGAGTCGCGCCGGCCGTGGCTGGCCTTCATCCGCCGGATGCTCAGGCCGCTGCTGCAGCTGTTCATCAACCCGAACCGCCTCGTCCAGGCCCTGCACATGCAGGCCGGGATCAACGCGCACCACGAGCAGTACACCAACCTGGCCTACGAGGTCCTTCACAACCTCGTGCTCGAGACGACGCGTCTCGGCATCGAGGTCAAGAACCTGAAGATGCGGGTCGAGTCGCTCTCGAGCCGCCTCGACTTCAGCGAGCGCCGGGCTCGCGCCCTCGAGGGCGTGGTGATGTACCGGCCGGGCGAGGAACCCGAGGCCGACGCCGAGCCGGCCGCCGCGCCCGAGGGGGGCCGGCCAGGCGAGGGGGCGGGGGCGGCCGAAGGTCGGCGGAAGCGCCGCCGCCGGCGCGGGCGGCGGGCGCCCGGCGCGCAACAGCCCCAGGACGCGGAGGCCGCTGCCGGCGAAGTAGGCGGAGCACCGCGCGAGGAGGCGGCGGGCGGGCCGGACACGGACACGCCCCCGTCCCCGGCCGCCCCTGATGGCCACGTCGACGAGCCGTGAAACTTGCAGTCGTCGTCCAGCGGTACGGGGCTGACATCAACGGCGGGGCCGAGCTGCACGCCCGGTTCGTCGCCGAGCGCCTGGCCCGGCACGCCGAGGTCGAGGTGTTGACCACCTGCGCCCGCGACTACGTCACGTGGCGGAACGAGCTGCCGGCGGGCGAGGAGCGGGTGAACGGCGTCCCGGTTCGGCGGTTCCCGGTCCGCCGCCCTCGCGACCCCGACCGCTTCGGCCGCCGATCCGAGCGCGTGTTCAACCAGACGCACTCCGCGGCCGACGAGCGCGCGTGGCTCGAGGAGGAAGGCCCGGCCGTGCCGAGGCTCGCGACGTACCTGGCACGCCACCGGGCCGCGTGGGACTTCCTCCTGTTCTTCAGCTATCGCTACTACCACGCGTACTACGGCGCCGCCGCGGTGCCCGAGCGCGCCCTCCTCGTGCCGACGGCCGAGCGCGATCCCGCGGCGGGCGTGACGCTGTTCGGCCCGCTGTTCCGCGGCGTGCGGGCGCTCATGTACAACTCGCCCGAGGAGCGCGCGCTCATCGAGGGGGTGTCCGGGAACGCGGGGGTACCCGGCGTCGTGGTGGGCGTCGGCTCCGAGATCCCGGGGCGGGTCGAGGCCGAGCGCTTCCGGCAGAAGCACGGCGTGTCGCGGCGCTTCGCGCTGTACGTGGGGCGGATCGACGAGAACAAGGGCTGCAAGGAGCTCTTCGAGTTCCACCGGCGCTACGCGCGGTCCGGGCGCGACCCGCTGCAGCTGGTTCTCTGCGGCCACTCGCTGCTGCCGATCCCCGACGGCCCCCACGTGCGGCACCTGGGCTTCGTGAGCGACCAGGACAAGTTCGACGCGCTGGCGGCCGCGGACCTCCTCGTGATGCCCTCGTACTACGAGAGCCTCTCGATGGTGGCGCTCGAGGCCTGGGCGATGGGGCGCCCGGTTCTGGCCAACGCGCGCTGCGATGTCCTGAAGGGACAGTGCATCCGCAGCAACGCGGGGCTCTACTACCGGGGCTACGACGAGTTCGCGGAGTCGCTGGCCTGGATCGCGCGCCGCCCGCAGCTGGCGGCCGCGCTCGGCGAGAACGGCCGCCGCTATTTCGAGCGGCACTACGCCTGGCCGGTGATCGAGGGCAAGTACCTCGACATGTTCGAGCGCCTGCGGCGCGAGCCGGCCCGGCCGTCGGCGGAGTGGCCGCCGCCCCGGCCTGGCTGGTTCGCCGCCAGGCGCCCGGTGCTGCCCCCGGCGGCGTCGGTGCTCGAGGGGGTGCCGGCGGGGCCGGTGGCCGGGCGCGAGGCAGGAGAAGAGGCGAGGCTGTAACGGAGGCGGCGTCCGGATATGCAGGTTCACCAAGTGCTGGCGACGCTGGGGTACGGCGACGCCATCGGGAACGAGGTGCTGGGCATCCGCGAGGCCCTGAGGGGCGCGGGCCACGCCTCGGACATCTTCGTCGAGACGGCCGACCCGCGGCTCGAGGCGTTGACGCGCGACTACCGCGAGCTCGAGGACGTCAGCTCGCCCGGCACGATCCTCGTCCATCACTTCTCGATCGGCTCGCGCGCGTCGCGCATCGCCTTCGCGCTGCCGGACCGGATGGTCCTCGTCTACCACAACATCACGCCCCCCGAGTACTTCCTCGACATCCACCCGCTGCTCGTGCGCCAGTGCTTCCGCGGCCGGCGCGAGCTCGCCGCCTACGCCCGGCGGTGCGACCTGGCGCTGGGCGATTCCGAGTTCAACCGGCAGGAGCTCGAGGCGATGGGGTTCCCGCGCACGGCGGTGCTCCCGGTCGTGCCCGGCTTCTCGCACCTCGACGTGCCGCCCGACGGCCGCGTCCTGGCGCAGTTCGACGACGGGTGGACCAACGTGCTGTTCGTGGGGCGCGTGATCCCGAACAAGCGGATCGACGAGGTGATCCGCGTCTTCGCCGCGTACCAGCGCTTCTTCAACCCGCGGTCGCGGCTGCTGGTCGTCGGCAGCCACACCAGCTTCGAGCGCTACCTGGCGATGCTCCACGGCCTGGTCGCGCGGCTCGGGGCAACGGGAGTCCACTTCCTCGGACACGTGTCGAACCGGGAACTGACGGCGTGCTACGACGTGGCCGACGTCTTCCTGTGCGCGAGCGAGCACGAGGGGTTCTGCGTCCCGCTCGTCGAGTCGTTCTACAAGCGGGTGCCGGTCGTCGCCTACGCCGCGACAGCGGTGCCCGTGACGCTCGACGGCGCCGGCCTGCTCTACACGTCCCGCGACCCGGCGCACGTGGCGGCGCTTGTCGACGAGGTGGCGTCGAACCAGGCCCTCGCCGGGCGAATCTGCGAGGCCCAGGACGCCGCGCTCGACCGCCTGCTCGCGAAGGACTTCCGGGGCACGCTGCTGCGGTTCGTCGAGGCGGTGCACCAGGCACCGCCCGTGCCGCGCCCGCCCGTCGCCGAGGACTTCTGGGAGCAGGTGGCGGCCACGGAGGAATACGAGGAGCTCCAGCAGTACCGCCCGGCGGCCTTCCACGCGCTGCCCAAGGAGCCGACACGGGTGGTCTGATGATCATCAACCAGTGGGTTCCCGCGGCGCACCGGGGGGACGCGATCGGCGACAGCGCGCGGCGGGTGCGGGCGCTCCTTCGGGGAATGGGCCACGAGTCGGAGTTGTACGCCCTCACGGTGGACGAGGACCTGCGGGACGTGGTGCGCCCCTTCTCCGACCCGGCGTCGCGCCGGGGCGACGCGACGATCTTCCACTTTGCCCTGCCGTCGCCGATGACCGAGGCCTTCGCGGCGCTGCCGCGCGGGCGCGTGCTGCAGTATCACAACATCACGCCAGCGCACTTCTTCGCCCCCTACGACCCCGCGCTGTTCCGCCTGGCGTCGGTGGGGCGCGCGGAGCTGGCCACCCTGGCCGGCCGGACCGACCTCGCGCTGGGCGACTCCGAGTACAACCGCCGGGAGCTCGAGGCGATGGGCTTCCGCGACACCGGGGTGATGCCGATCGCGATCGACACGGACCGGATCACGAAGGCGCCCAGGCGGCCGGCGCTCGACACCATCCTGGGCGACGGGCTGTCGAACTTCCTGTTCGTCGGGCGCGTCGTGCCCAACAAGAAGATCGAGGATCACATCCGCCTGGCCGAGCACTACAAGCGGTACGTGAGCGTGGACTACCGCTTCGTGTTCGTCGGCCGCTGCGACGCCATCCCGCGCTACGATGCCGCCGTGCGGGCGCTGATCCTCGAGTACGACATGCCGCCAGACCGGTTCCTGTTCACGGGCCCCGTCCCCGACGCGGACCTGGCCGCCTACTACCGGGCCGCCACCGCCTACATCTCGCTCAGCGAGCACGAGGGGTTCTGCGTCCCGCTGCTCGAGGCGATGGCGGCCGACGTGCCGGTCCTGGCGTACGCCGCGGCGGCCGTGCCCGACACGCTGGGCGGGGCCGGGCTGCAGTTCTTCCCCAAGGACCTCGAGCACGCCGCCGAGCTGCTCGGCCTGCTGGCGTCGGACGAGGCGCTGCGGCGCCGCGTCATCGCCGGCCAGCGCGAGCGCTTGCGCGACTTCGGCGACGCGCGGGTCGCGCGCGACCTGCGCGCCATCGTGGAGCGCCTGTGAAGCTAGCCTTCGTCGTCCAGCGGTACGGAACCGAGATCCTCGGCGGCTCCGAGTATCACTGCCGCCTCATCGCCGAGCGGCTGGCGCAGCGCCATGAGGTCGAGGTGCTGACCACCTGCGCCCGCGACTACATCACGTGGGCCAACGAGTACCAGGAGGGAGCCGACCGCGTGCGCGGCGTCACGGTCCGCCGCTTCCCGAACGCCCGCACGCGCGACATCGACTCGTTCAACCGGTTCTCGGACTGGATCTTCGCGAACGCCCACTCGGTCGGGGACGAGATGGAGTGGCTGCAGCAGCAGGGACCCTGGTGCCCGGCCCTGCTCGACTATCTGCAGGCCCGGCACGAGCTCGTACGACGCCCTGATCTTCTTCACGTACCTCTACGCGCCGACGGTGCTCGGCCTCAACGTCGCCCCCGGGCGCAGCATCCTCGTCCCGACGGCCCACGACGAGCCGGCGATCGGGCTGTCGATCTACCGGGACGTCTTCGCGCTGCCCGCGGGCATGGCCTACAACACCGCGGCCGAGCGCCGGTTCCTGACGACGCGGTTCGCCATCCGGGCGACGGCCGAGGAAACGGTCGGCTGCGGGGTGGACCTGCCCCAGCACCGCGCTTATCCGCGCGGCGACCCCGCGTCGGGCGCCGGCTCGGGCGCGGGTGCCCGCGGGGCCACGTTCAGGCGGCGCCACCGACTCTACCGGCCGTTCGTGCTCTACGGCGGGCGGATCGACCGCGGCAAGGGGTGCGAGGAGCTGATCGAGTACTTCAACACCTACGCGAGCGAAGGGGGGGAGGCGTCGCTGGTGCTGATGGGCGTCAAGCTGATGCCCCTGCCCGAAGACCCGGCGATCAAGTTTGCCGGCCTGCTGTCGGAGATCGAGCGCGCCCAGGCCCTCGAGGCCGCCAGCGTCGTCGCCGTTCCCTCCCCGTACGAGAGCCTGTCGCTGCTGGCGCTCGAGGCCTTCTCGGTGGGGACGCCCGTGCTCGCGAACGCCCGCTCCGACGTGCTCGTGGACCACTGCGTGGCGAGCAACGCCGGGCTCTACTACGCCGACCGGTACGAGTTCGTCGAGGCGCTCGACCTGCTGATGCGCGACGAGCCGCTGCGCGCGGCGATGGGGCGCAATGGGCGCGACTACGTCCGGCAGCACTACCGGTGGGACGCCATCCTGGCGAAGTACGAGCGGATGGTCGGGAGGATCAGGCAGGGCTGAAGGGCGGCCTCACGCGGCTCGCCGGCAGGGACGCCGGCGCTACTGCAGCTCGGCGGCTGCCTCGTCGCCGTTCTCGGGGCGCCCGCGGCGGCGCGACCGGATGTCGTAGCGCTTGATCATCTCGTTGAGGGTGGTCGGCTTCAGGTGCAGCAGTTCCGCCGCCCTCTTCTGCACGCCCCCCGCCGCCTCGAGCGCCGACTCGATCAGGTGCCGCTGGACGTCGGCGGTCACCTGGTTGAAGTCGATTCCGTCGGACGGCAGCGAGAACTGCGGCAGCCGGAACACGGCCCGGTTGCGCACCTGCTCGGGGATGAGTTCGGACCCGATCCGCGACCCGGTGCAGAGGACGACGGCCCGCTCGATGACGTTCTCGAGCTCGCGGACGTTGCCCGGCCAGTCGTATTCCATCAACTGGTCGAGCGCCTCGGGCAGCAGCTCCAGGCCCGGCCTCTGGTTCTCCTCCCCGTACTTGCCGAGGAAGTGCTGGGCGAGCAGCGGGATGTCCTCCTTGCGCTCGCGCAGCGGCGGCAGCGGGATCGTGATGACCTGCAGGCGGTAGTAGAGGTCCTCGCGGAAGCGCTGCTCCTCCACCATCTGCCGCAGGTCGACGTTGGTGGCCGCCACGATCCGCACGTCGACCTTCAGTGTCTCGACGCCGCCGAGGCGCATGAACTCGCGCTCCTGCATCACCCGCAGCAGCTTCGGCTGGGTCTCGAGCGCGACGTTCCCGATCTCGTCGAAGAAGATCGTCCCCTTGTCGGCCAGCTCGAAGAGCCCCTTCTTCGGGTAGACCGCCCCGGTGAAGGCCCCCTTCACGTGGCCGAACAGGTTCGATTCGAGCAGGTCGGCCGGCAGGCTGCCCGAGTTGACCGTGACGAAGGACCTGGCGGCCCGCGGCGAGTTGGAGTGGATCGCCCGCGCCACCAGCTCCTTGCCGGTACCGCTCTCGCCCCCGATCAGGATCGTCGACCGGCTCGGCGCCGCCTGGATGATGAGGTCGAACACCTGCCGCATCCGCTGGCTGCGGCCGATGATGTTCTGGAAGCGGCTGTAGCGCTCCTGCAGGTTCTGGCGGAGCGCGACGTTCTCGGCCACCAGCTGGCGCCGCTCGACCGCGTTGCGCAGTACGACGAGCACCTCGTCGTGCTTGAACGGCTTGGTGATGTAGTCGAAGGCGCCGCGCTTCATCGCCGCGATGGCGGTCTCGACCGAGGCGAACGCGGTGATCATGATCACCCCGACCTCCTCGTCGATCTTCTTCAGCTCGTCGAGCGTGGTGAGGCCGTCCATCCCCGGCATCATCACGTCGACGATCGCCGCGTCCACCGGCACCGCGCGCGCGATCTCGAGCGCCTCGGCGCCGCCGGACGCCAGCCTCACCTCGTAGCCCTCCCGCGTGAGGAGGGTCTCGAGGATCTCGCGCATGATCTCCTCGTCGTCGACTACGAGGATCGTGCCGGTGCGGGAAGGCATGGTCGCGGATTCCAGCCGGGGGCTAGCCGGCACGGTGCGGACGCGAGGCCGCGGCGGCCGCGGCGGGGAACGTCAGGGTGAAGCGCGTGCCCACGCCAACCTGGCTCTCGCAGTTGATCGCCCCCTCGTGCTCGCGGACGATCCCGTAAGTCACCGAGAGGCCGAGGCCGGTCCCTTGCCCGATGATCTTCGTCGTGAAGAAGGGGTCGTAGATGCGGGGCAGCTGGTCGGTCGGGATGCCGGCCCCTGTGTCGGCGACCTCGGCCACCGCCTCGCCGCCGCCCCCCCGCGTGGTGATCGACAGCCAGCCCCCCTTGGGCATCGCGTCGCGCGCGTTGAGGAACAGGTTGAGGAACACCTGCTGCAGCTTGTGCTCGATGCCGAGCACGACCGGGCCGGGCGACGCCAGGTCGCGCCGCACCTGGACGTGTCCGCCCCGGAACTGGTGCTCGAGCAGCGACAGCACGTCGTTGATGACGACGTTCAGATCGACCGGGGCGCGCTCGGCGGTCGCCGCCCCCGGGCGGGACAGGTTCAACAACCCGTTGACGATCTTCGCCGCGCGGAACGTCTGCCGCTCGATCTTCTCGAGCACGCGGGTCTTCGGATCGCTCGGGTCGGCCCCCTCGAGCAGCATCTGCGTGAAGCTCGAGATCCCCGTGAGCGGCGTGTTCACCTCGTGCGCGACGCCGGCAGCGAGCAGCCCGATCGACGCCATCTTCTCGGAGATCTGCACCTGCTCCTCGAGCTGCACCCGGGTCGACACGTCCTCGATGAGGATCACGGTCCCGTTCGCGGGGTTCCCCTCGCCCGGCTGCAGGGGCACCGTGGTCACGTTGACCAGCTTCCGCCCCCCGGCCGCCCCGTCACCGACCGGCAGCGTCACCCGGTAGAGGCTCACCCCCCGCGGGGACTGCTCGCGGGCCCGGCGCAGCGGTTCGCAGAAGCCCCGATCGAACAGCTCGCCGAGCGGCCGACCGGCCGCCTCCTCGCGCCGCACGCCGACCAGCGCCTCGAGCGCGCGGTTCCACCGCACCACCCGGTCGTCGCCGTCCACGACGGTGAGGCCCACCTCGAGCGACTCGAGGATGCTCTCGTTGAAGGCCCGCATCCGTCCCAGCTCGTCGGCCTTCACGTGGAGTTGCCGGTACAGGCGCCCGTTCTCGAGCGCCGTCGCCGCCTGCCCCGCCACCGCCTGGAGCAGCGCCATGTCCTCGCTGCTCAACGGCTCGGCGTGCGCCTTCCGGCCGAGCGCGAGGACGGCGATCGGGGCGTCCTTCGAGACGCAGGGGATGAAGTAGTACAGCTCGCGCTCGCGCCACGGTTCCAGATCCGATGCCGAAATCCCCCTCGCCGACCGCGCGTCGTCGAGGTCGACGGTGTGGCCCGAGGCGAGGCGCGCCCCGAGGCCGCCCTCCCGGGGCAGGCGGACGATCTCGCCGCCGAGCCCCGCCGTGCGCACCGAGGTGAACTCGCCGGCACGCTCCTCCCACAGGAGCACGGCCATCCGGTCCACCAGCAGCGTCTCGGTGACCCGGCCGATGATTCGCCCGCTGAGGCGGCCGAGATCGAGGTCCGAGCTGAGGTCACGGGCGAAGCCCACCAGCGCCCGGCGGTAGTCGTAGCGGTCGCGGTAGAAGGCCCGGTCCACCGTCGTCTGGATCGCGTTCTTCAGCGGGCGGGCCAGCAGCACGACGATCAGCGTCGCCAGGATCGCCAGGATCGTGTTCGGGGCGCGCGAGTTGGGCAGGAACGTCCAGGTGACCAGCTGGAGCAGGATCGCGTAGGTCGCCGAGATCGCGGCGATGGCCGCGACCCAGACCATCGACCGCTTGACGATCACCTCGACGTCCATCAGCCGGTAGCGCACGATCGCCGACGCGAAGGCCAGCGGGATCAGCCCGAGCGGGACGGCGAACAGCTCCATCGACAGCGTCGGCCGTACGCCCAGCGCGAACGGCAGCGCGTAGCCCAGCGCGAACGGCAGGGCGCCGAGCACGGTCCCCCACGCGATCCACCGGAGTTGCCGGCGCGCGGTCACCGAGCGCACCTGCTTGAACGCCTGCGCCACGACCAGCAGGCCCACGAGGCAGAGCGAGAGGTACAGCGGCTCGAAGCGGTCCAGCGTCTGCAGGATTCCCACGTAGAGCGCCGGGTCGAGCGACGCGCGCGCGACCGCCCACAACCGCAGGCCGCCGAGCAGAAGCGCGGGCAGGTACAGCAGGGGGACGACGGCCGGGCCGATACGCGACTGCAGCCACGGCCGGGGCCGCTCGGGGAAGAACAGGGTGAAGTGCGCGAAGAGCGGCGGGAGCAGCAGCACCGACACCGCGTCCGCCCAGTAGAACATCCAGTCGAGGCGGTTGAAGCGCCCGCTGTGAGAGAAGGCGAAAACCCCGAAGAAGGCAACCGAGAGGAGGAAGAAGTGCAGCGTCGCGGGGTTGCCGGGGCGCCGCACCCGCACCCCCGTGGCCACCAGCAGCGTGAAGATCCCAACCCCGGCGAGCACGAAGTAGAGGCCGCGGTTGCCCTGCGGCACCGCCCGCAGCTCGAACTCGAGGAGGGCGGTGCCCCCGAACCGCGCGAGCGTGTACCTGACCGGGTCGCCCTCGCGGCGCCCGCGGTGTACGGCGTCCACGTCGGCCGGCCGGTCGATCGGCGTCCCGTCGATGGCGATCAACAGGTCGCCCGGCCTGACCCCGGCCCGCGCCGCCGGCGTGCCCGGCAGCACCTCCACCGCCACGACGCCCTCCGGCCGGGAGGTCCAGAGCACGCCGTCCTCGACCGGGTTCCAGCTGGCGCGCGAAACCAGGTTGGCACCGGCGAGCGCCAGCAGCACGACCGCCACGACGAGCGCGAGCACGGTCGGCCCGGCGGCAGCCCACGGGGGCCACGGCCAGCCCGGCAATCGACGAACCGCGCTCATGGCCTGGTTGCTCATCGTTTCGACAACGGAAGGGCTAAGGCTTCAGTCGAGCAAGCGTCATACCACGGGCCGCCGCGGGTCGGTTCACCCAAACCCGTCGAAAATGGTCCGTTCCAGCCCGACTTTCCCAGGCGAACGGTCGCACATCCAAGTCGCCGAACCGATGATCCAACAAAATGGATTGGCGGCCGGCAAAAAAAAGCGGGCCGCGAGGGCCCGCTCCGGGGAAATGGTCGACTCGCAGCCTTAGAAGCGGATGAGCAAGCCGCCCACCACCCGCTTGGGCGGCCGAACCACGAGCAACTCGTCGTAGACCGACGAGTCGGCGGCCGTGTCGCGGAACGTGTTCCGCACCGCCACCAGCGCCTGCCATCGCGCGGACGTGAAGTCGAGGAACGGCAGCCTCTGCATCACTTGGACGTCGAACCGGCCGTCGAGGCCCGGCTCAACCGTGGTGCCGCGCTGCCGGGCGAACCCGGAGTTCAACCGGTAGGCCACGAGCACGGTCGTGTCGGTCGGTCCGATCTCGGCCTCGAACGACGTCGTCAGGTCGTGGAGCCGCTCGCGCCCCTGGCGCGGAACGATCCCGACCAGCAGCAGCCCTCCCCCGCCCACCGGCGGGAACCAGGTCGCCTCGGTCATCGAGTACAGCACCGACCCTCTCGCGCCGGTCCACGGGCTCCCACTGACACCAAAGCTCCAGCCGCGCGCGTCCAGGTCGCCGCTGTCGGCCACCTCGTACTGCCCCGCGGCCTGCGGCTGCAGGCGGCTGTCGAACAGCGCCAGCTGCTGGTGCCGGGTCTGCTGCACGAAGGCCCGGACCGCGACGACCAGCTCGCGCCACACATCGTGCTCGATGCCGAACTCGAAGTGGTTGGTCGACTCCGGCTCGATGGCGGCCTCGCCCATGAACGTGTGTTCGGGCGGCAGCCAGACTCCCGCGTCGAGCGGCGCCAGGAACTCCTCGGCGCCCGGCGCGAGCAGGCGCCGCGACGCGCTGCCGACGAGGCGAACGCCCCGGGCCGGTTCGAGGATCAGGTTGACGGCCGGGCTGAGCAGCCCCTGTTCGAGGTAGTCGTAGCGGGCGTAACGCCCGCCGTACGTGAGCGTGACGCCGGGCGAGAGCGTCCAGCGGTCCACCCCGTAGATGGCCCCGGAGGACCTGGCGCCGTCGCTGTCGGCCGACAGCGGCCACCGCGCCGGCGAGGTGAAGCGCTGCGTGCTGTAGGAGATCCCGACGTCGAACAGGTGGTTCGAGGGGGCGCGCTTCCGGTAGGAGCCCGCGACGAACCACGAGCCGAGCGCCCCCTGCGTCATCACCTGGCCGGACCAGTCGCCGTGGAACGCCGACCCGCCGATCGACACGTAGGCGGCTCGGCGCATCGACGTGCCGCCCGAGAACTCGGCGTCCGTCCCGCCGAACGACCCTGACGTCAGGAAGTTCACCTCGGCCGTGATCGGGAGGTCGGCGAGGAACTGCGCCGAGGACGTGGAGCGGGTCGCCACGGAGAGGCTGCTGGTCTTCTCCGCGGGGTCGTCGGCCAGCATCGCCCGCTCGGTGGTTTCCTTGAGGATGCTCCGCCGCAGGTGGCGGAGGCGCCAGGTCGTCTCGCTCGAGTCGGCCACCGCCGATTCGCTGTCGGCGTCCGGTCCGTCCCCGAACGGCCCGAGGCCTGCCGCCAGAACCGGCGGATCGGCCGGCGCCTCGGTCCGGCGAAGCGTAACCGAGAACCTGGCCGACCGGCCGGTGCCGACCTGGATGAGCTCGCGGCGCGAGGGGGCGAACCCGGCGAGGTGGGCCCGCACCAGGTAGCCGCCGGGCGGAAGGGCCTGCAGCCGGAACGCCCCGGCGCGATCGGTCACCGCGAGGGCCGTCGTCGCCCCAAGGGCGGACACCATCGCGCCGGCGAGCGGCCGTCCCCGCTCGTCGACGACGGCGCCCTCGATCAGGCCGGACGCCGCCCTCGCCACGCGCAGGGCGCGGGCGTCCGCGCCCGGGGCCGCACTCCGGAACTGGGCCTCGGCCGGCGAGGACCACACCACGCCGGCCACGACCGCCGTCCCGACGAGCGTGATGAGACGGTTCATGACGAGGCCTTCAGGTTGTGAAGAATCGAGGCGCCCCGCTAAGGCACGATCGAGAGGGTGACGCTCTCGGTCTTCGTCTTGTTACCCGCAACGTCGGTGATCTTGATCTCCAGCCGGTAGTCTCCCTCGGGGAAGCTGGCCAGCGGGATGGACAGGCCGCCCACCATGCTGTGGCCGGCCGCGGCGTCGAACTGCGGCGGCAGGGTCTGCGCGTTGAAGGCCTGGGGCTCGGTGCGGTTAAAGAACTTCTCCGGGCCGCCCGCCGGCTTCTGGTAGAAGTTGTACTCCACCTTCACGTCCGGCTTCCCGCCCTGCGTCGCCACCGTGTTGTAGATCAGGAAGATGATCGACAGCTCGTCCTTCTTCGAAAACTTGTGGTCGAGCGACGGCGTCAGGCGCGTCATCCCGAAGACGTACGGGTTGGCGGCCATCTCCGACCCTGATGGCGGCGCGGTGAGCTGCTCGGCCTTGTTCGACAGGATGACCGAGCTGGTCATCAGGTCGCCCGACCAGAAGTTGGGCACAGAAACCGTCTGCTTCAGCACCGACACCTTCGCGGCGGGCGCCTTCTTGTCCTTCGACGCCCGCTCCTTCAGCAGGATGTAAACGTCGACCTCGCCCGGGGGCGCGAAGATACTCCTCATCACCCGGTGCTGGCCGTTCTCGGCCGCCGGCAGTTCCATGAAGCTCAGGTCCTCGAACGGGTATTCGGGACGGCCCTTCTTGTCCTGCTCTTCGCTGGCTTTCGGGGGATCACCTGCGCTGGCTTTCGGGGGATCACCTGCGGGCTGCGCCGAGCGCCCGACGACCCTGAGGAAGTAGACGAGCGAGGAATTAGTGAGCGTTCCCTGCGGGAACGTGATCGTGACCGGCATGAAGGTGCGCCGCGCCGCGTCGCTCGACTTCAGGAAGTGGTAGTTCAGGGTCAGCGGGACGTCCGCCGGCGCCGGCTGGCCCGCGAGCACGTCGTCGACGATCTTGACG
The DNA here is from genome assembly GCA_963813585.1 of uncultured Acidobacteriota bacterium. GTDB lineage: Bacteria > Acidobacteriota > Vicinamibacteria > Vicinamibacterales > Fen-181 > JARKSS01. The sequence continues at coordinate 1,268,899 of CAWEZL010000001.1, read as the reverse complement.
ACCGTCTGGACTTCCTTCTGCTGGTCCTTGTCCAGCTTCACTTCCTTCTTCTTCTCCTGCGCAGCGGCACCGGTCTGGACGGCGAGCACGAGTGCGGCGAGCAGTGCCATCGACACGGCTACCGCGCGAGAACGAATTCGCATGACGACTCTACTCCCAAGTATAGACGGACCACCAATCTACGGGATCATAGACACCTTGCCCGGGCAAAGTCAAAGACCCGGGCCGGGGCGAGCCCAGCCGCAACGGCCCCGCATGCTATGATCGGCGCTCCGACCAGGGAGGTCGCGGCCGCGGTGGTCGCCCGGGGGGATCCGATGGTCGACGACGCGCTCGTGATCGTGCTCGCCGGGGGCGCCGGGGAGCGTCTGTATCCGCTGACCCAGGACCGGGCGAAGCCGGCCGTGTACTTCGGCGGCCCGTACCGGATCATCGACTTCGTCCTCAGCAACTCCATCAACTCCGGGCTCCGGCGCGTCTTCATCGCCACCCAGTACAAGTCGCTGTCGCTCAACCGGCACATCCGGATGGGGTGGAACATCGTCTCCGAGGAACTCGGGGAGTTCATCGAGATCCTCCCGCCGCAGAAGCGCGTCGGCGAGCATTGGTACCTCGGCACGGCCGATGCGGTCTACCAGAACTTCTACTCGATCCTCCGCGAGCACCCCCGCCAGGTGATCGTGCTGGCCGGCGACCACGTGTACAAGATGGACTACTCGAAGATGCTCCGCTTCCACCAGGAGCAGGGGGCCGACGTGACGCTGGCCACGATCGAGGTCCCCATCGAGGAGTCCCGCCGGTTCGGCATCGTCCGGGTGGACGAGGACGATCGCGTCATCGGATTCAAGGAGAAGCCGCACGACCCGATCCCCGCGCCCGGCTCCACCGACGTCGCGCTCGCCTCGATGGGCATCTACGTCTTTCAGGTGGACGCGCTGCGCGAGGCGCTCGAGGCCGACGCCGCCGAGGAGACGACGCACGACTTCGGCCGCGACATCATCCCGGCCCTGATCAACAGCGCCAGGGTCTGCTCGTACCGCTTTTACGACGAGAACAAGAAGGCGGCGAAGTACTGGCGGGACATCGGGACGCTCGATGCCTACTTCGACGCGAGCATGGACCTGGTGCAGGTGAACCCCGAGTTCAACATGTACGACCCCGAGTGGCCGCTGCGGACCTACCAGCCGCAGTCGCCGCCGGCGAAGTTCGTCTTCGCGGAGCCCGGGGGGCGTTGCGGCCAGGCGCTCGACTCGATCATCTCCCCCGGCTGCATCGTCTCGGGGAGCCGCGTGTCGGGGAGCGTGCTCTGCCCCAACGTCCGCGTCCACAGCTTCTGCACCCTCGAGCAGGCGCTCCTGATGCCCGGCGTCCGCGTCGGGCGTCACGCCCGGCTGCGGCGCGTCATCGTCGACCGCGACGTCTTCATCCCGCGCGGGGCCCGCATCGGCTTCGACGAGGAGGAGGACCGGCGGCGGCACACCGTCACCAAGCGCGGCGTGGTCGTCGTGACCCGCGACGACGAGCCGCTGATCGGGGAAATCGACCCCGAGGCGCTGCGGCTCGAATCCGAGGCGGACAGCCGCGGCCAGGAGCAGCAGCAACAAGGAGGAGTGAGTCGTGAAGATAGCGCGCGTGCACGGTCGTGAAATCCTGGATTCGCGGGGCAACCCGACGGTCGAAGTCGAGGTGACGCTCGAGGGCGGGGTGCAGGGGCGGGCGGCGGTCCCCTCGGGGGCGTCCACCGGCGAGCGCGAGGCGCTCGAGCTCCGCGACGGGGACAAGAAGCGGTACCTCGGCAAGGGCGTGCTGAAGGCGGTGTCGCACGTCAACGGCGAGCTGGCGCAGGCCGTCACCGGTGGCGAGTTCGACCAGCGGTCGCTCGACCGCCGCATGATCGATCTCGACGGGACGCCGACCAAGAGCCACCTGGGCGCCAACGCCGTGCTCGGGGTGTCCATGGCGGCCGCTCGCGCAGAGGCCACCCGGCAGGCAGTCCCGCTCTACGCGTACATCGCCGGCCTGGCGGGCCAGCCGGCCGGCGGGGTGCTGCTGCCCGTGCCGATGATGAACATCCTCAACGGCGGGGCGCACGCCGACAGCAACGTGGACGTCCAGGAGTTCATGGTCGTCCCGCTGGGGCTGACGTCGTTTCGCGAGGCGCTGCGCGCCGGCGCCGAAACCTTCCACGCGCTGCGCAGCATCCTGAAGCAGCGCGGCCTCTCCACGGGCGTCGGCGACGAGGGGGGCTTCGCGCCGAACCTGCAGGCCAACCACCAGGCCATCGAGCTGGTGATCGAGGCCATCGGCAAGGCGGGCTACCGGGCGGGCCACGACGTGGCCATCGCGCTCGACGTCGCCGCCAGCGAGCTGTGGGAGGACGAAGGCGGTCGCGGGGAAGCACCCGAGGCGCGCCAGGGCCGGTACGTGTTCCGCAAGTCGGGCGGCGGCGCCAAGACCTCGGCCGAGATGGTGGCGATGTACGGCGACTGGATCCGCCAGTACCCGATCGTGTCGATCGAGGACGGCCTGGCCGAGGGCGACTGGGCGGGCTGGGAGCTGCAGACGAAGGAACTGGGCGAGCGCGTCCAGTTGATCGGCGACGACATCTTCGTCACCAACCCGGCGATCCTGAAGCGGGGCATCGAGCGCTCGATCGCCAACAGCATCCTGATCAAGCTCAACCAGATCGGGACCGTGACCGAGACGCTCGACGCGATCGCCATGGCGCGCGCGGCGGGCTACACCTCGGTCATCTCGCACCGGTCCGGCGAGACCGAGGACAGCACGATCGCGGACCTCGCCGTCGGCACCGCGGCCGGCCAGATCAAGACGGGATCGGCCAGCCGGTCGGACCGCGTCGCGAAGTACAACCAGTTGCTGCGCATCGAGGAGGAACTGGGGGCGTCGGCCCGGTACGCCGGGCGCGACGCGATCAAGCAGCTCGCAAGGTAGGGCAAGGCTTCAGCCTTGCCGTGCCGTGTCGTCCTCGTCCACGGCAATCCTGAGCGACCTGAGGAAGCGCCGGTCGGAATCGGTCACCGAGTAGCCGACCGGCGCCTGCATCCCGCCGGGGGCGGTGCCGGGCGGCACCGCCTCGGCGCCCCGGTCGACATCCACCGGCACCGCGTCCTTGCGGGCCCGGTTCAGGGCCACCCGGAAACCGACCCCCGCCGACCTGGCCTGTTCGAGGCAGGTTTGCACGCGAGGGTCGGCAGCCAGGGCGGTTTCGATGGCCGCCACCAGCTCCCGCCCGATCCTGTCGATGATCTCTTCGTTCATGTGGACTTCGTGGGGCAGGCCGGCAGCTGGCGCACAGCGCAGGGTGCAGCCCGGCCCCCACACCTGTCGGGGCTTTGCCATCCGCTTGTGGTAGTAGGGAATCGCGAAGTGCGATTCTCAGTGCATCTTACGGGCGCCGCGACCAGGCGTCAAGGAAATGACGCACCGGGCAGGCTACAATGGGCCGCCCATGGCCTCGCCCGCCCCGCTCCTCGACGTCAGGCGCCTGACGACTGTCTTCGACGGCCCCTCGGGCCCCCTCGCGGCGGTCGATGGCGTGAGCCTGTCGGTCGATCCAGGCGAGACGCTTGTGCTCGTCGGGGAATCGGGCAGCGGGAAGTCGGTCACGGCGCTCTCCATCCTGCGCCTGGTCGAGCCCCCGGGGAGGATCGCCGGGGGGGAGATCGTCTTCAGGGACCGGGACCTGCGTTCGTTGGACGAGGAGTCGATGCGGCGGGTCCGAGGCCGGGACATCGGGCTGATCTTCCAGGAGCCCGCCCGGGCCCTCAACCCGGTCTTCACCGTGGGGGCCCAGGTCGCGGAGGCGCTCGAGGTGCACGGGCTGGCGTCGGGGCGCGGCGCCCGGGACCGCGCCGTGGAGATGCTCGACGCGGTCGGTGTGCCGGATCCCGCCGACCGCGCCCGCGACTACCCTCACCAGCTCTCGGGCGGCCTGCTCCAGCGCGCGGCGATTGCGGCCGCCCTGGCCTGCCGCCCCGCGATGCTGGTCGCCGACGAGCCCACCTCGTCGCTCGACGTCGCGGTCGAGGCGCAGGTGCTCGACCTGCTCGCCCGGCTGCGCGCGTCGTTCGGCCTCTCGCTCCTGCTGATCACCCACGATCTCGACATCGCCGCCCGGGTCGCCGACCGCGTGGCCGTGATGTACGCGGGGCGCATCGTGGAGCAGGGTCGCGCCGCCCAGGTCCTGCGATTGCCCGCCCACCCGTACACCGCGGGGCTGCTGGCGGCGGCGCCGCGAGGGATGCCGGGCCGCCTGCCGGCGCTCGACGGCGCCGTGCCGCCGCTCGGCCCCCCGCGACCGGGGTGCGCGTTCGCGCCGCGTTGCTCCAGGCGCACCGCCACGTGCGACGCGCAGCGCCCCGAACCGGAGGCGCTCGACGGCGGCCGCCGGGTGGCGTGCCACCACCCCGAGCGGGTCACCCATGCCTGACGCCCCGCCGCTGCTGCTCGTGCGGGGGCTGGTCAAGGAGTACACCCGCCGGCGCGGCCTACTGCTCCGCGCTTCGACCATCCGTGCGGTCGACGGCGTGAGCTTCGAGGTGCGGCAGGGGGAAACGCTCGGCCTGGTGGGGGAATCGGGCAGCGGCAAGACCACCACCGCCCGCATCGTGCTGCGCCTGGTCGAGCCGACATCGGGCGAGGTGCGCTTCCGGGGCGAGGACGTGCTGGCCCTGCGCGGCGCCGCGCTCCGGCGGCTGCGACGGCAGATGCAGATGGTCTTCCAGGATCCCTGGTCGTCGCTCAACCCGCGGATGAGGGTCGGAGCGATCGTCGAAGAGCCGCTCCTCATCCACCGGGTGGGCGACCGGGCCGCGCGCCGGGCGCGCGTGGAGCACCTGTTCCGGCTCGTGGGCCTCGACCCCTCCGAGGCCTCGCGCCACCCGGCGGCGTTCAGTGGCGGGCAGCGGCAGCGGATTGGCCTGGCCCGGGCGCTGGCGCTCGAACCGTCGTTCCTGGTCGCCGACGAGCCGGTGTCGGCGCTCGACGTGTCGGTCCAGGCCCAGGTGCTCAACCTGCTGATGGATCTGCGCGAGCGGCTGAACCTCACCTGCCTGTTCATCGCGCACGACCTCCGCGTCGTGCGCCACCTCTGCACGCACGTCGCCGTGATGCAGCACGGACGCATCGTCGAGGCCGGCACGGCCGACCGGGTGTTCGGCGACCCGCGCCACGAGTACACCAGGAGCCTGTTGAAGAACTTGAAAGGTGCAGGGCAGGCTTGAACGCGTCTCCGCAGGCGCGGGGCTAGGCGGCCCGCCTCACGTCGTCCTCGATCTTGCCGTCCCGGATGTGCAGGACGCGGTGGGCGTGCGCGGCGATGTCGGCCTCGTGGGTCACGAGGACGATGGTGTTGCCGGCATGGTGGAGGCGGTCGAACAGCGCCATGATCTCGATGCCCGTCTTGCTGTCGAGGTTCCCGGTCGGCTCGTCGGCGAGCAGGATCGAGGGGTTGTTGACCAGCGCCCGGGCGATGGCGACGCGCTGCCGCTGGCCGCCCGACAGCTGGTTGGGACGGTGGGTGACGCGGTCCCCCAATTCCACCTTGTCGAGGGCGCCGCGGGCCCGCTTCAGCCGGTCCGCGGCCGCCACCCCCGCGTAAACGAGCGGCAGCTCGACGTTGTGCAGCGCGGTGGCGCGCGGCAGCAAGTTGAAGGTCTGGAAGACGAAGCCGATCTCCTCGTTCCGGATCCGCGCCAGCTCGTCGTCGTTCATCTGGCCGACCTGCTTCCCGTTCAGCAGGTAGCTGCCGCGGCTCGGGGTGTCGAGGCACCCGATCAGGTTCATCAGGGTGGACTTGCCCGACCCGGAGGGCCCCATGATGGCCACGTACTCGCCGCGCTCGATGGCCATCGACACGCCGCTCAGGGCGTGGATCTGCTCGCTGCCCATCGTGTAGCTCTTCCAGAGGTCTTGCGTCTCGATCAGTGCCATCGGAGCTGCATCCTGTCTCGGGGCGAACGGCGCGCGGGGCGCCCGTCGCCCGGCGCTACCGGATCAATACGGTCAGCGCCCCGCCCGTGTTCCACCGGGTGGGTGTGACGAATGCCTTCTACATGCCCGCCGGTGGCAGCGGCGGAGGCGCCCCGTACTCCCCGGCGGGCGGGAGCGGCGGGACCTTCTTGCGGAAGAGGGCGGCCCCGATGGCGCCGCCGGCGGTCGAGAACACCACGCTGAGCACCAGCATCACGAGGAACCCGAAGATGATGCCCAGCACCGAAAGGCCTCCCTGGCGCATCGCCTCGAGCGCCGGGCGCATCGCCTCGGGGATGTCGCCGCTGCTCTGCAGCAGGCGCTCGACCATCCGGTTCTGGACGGGCCCCATCAGCAGGCTGATCGGCACCGACACCACCAGGTAGACCACCGACCCAATCGCGCCGGCCAGCAGCCCGGCCACCGCGCCGTCGCCGGTCGTGACCGGCGCCGACTGGTTCGACTGCAGGACGTAGGCTGCCACGACCCCCCCGGCGACCAGCCACAGGCAGCAACACAGGTTGCCGATGCTGACGACGGGAAGTGCCGACAGGACACCGAGCACGAGGCCCCCGAAGAGGGCCGGCTGCACCTTGCTGGACGGCATCTCTGGCTCCTAGCCCCTAGCTCCTGGCCCCTGACTAGTCGTAGTACTCCCGCCCCAGGTGCGTGATCAGGTCCTCGCCCATCAGGTACCGGAGCGTGTTCTTCAGCTTGATCTGCTGGATGAACAGGTCGTGCTCCGGGTAGAGCCCCGGCGCGTGCATCGGGCTCTTGAAGTAGAACGACAGCCACTCCTGGATCCCGCTCCAGCCCGCGCGCGACGCCAGGTCCATGAACAGCACCAGGTCGAGCACGATCGGCGCCGCCAGGATGCTGTCGCGGCAGAGGAAGTTGATCTTGAGCTGCATCGGGTAGCCGAGCCACCCGACCAGGTCGATGTTGTCCCAGCCTTCCTTGTTGTCGCCGCGCGGCGGGTAGTAGTTGATCCGCACGACGTGGCACAGGTCCTTGTACAGCTGGGGATACAGGTCCGGCTGGAGGATGTAGTCGAGGACCGACTTCTTGCTCTCCTCCTTGGTCTTGAACGACTCGGGGTCGTCCAGCACCTCGCCGTCGCGGTTGCCGAGGATGTTGGTCGAGTACCAGCCCCGCACGCCAAGGAGCCGCGCCTTCAGGCCGGGCGCGATGATCGTCTTGATCAGCGTCTGCCCGGTCTTGAAGTCCTTGCCGGCCAGCGGGCAGCCGTGCTCCTGGGCCAGCGCCATCAGGGCCGGGATGTCCACGGTCAGGTTCGGCGCGCCGTTCACGAAGGGAATGCCTTCCTTCAGCGCGGCGTACGCGTAGACCATGCTCGACGGGATAGTGAGGTCGCTGGCGGCGAGCCCCGCCTCGAACGCCTCGATGGTCTGGTGCGCGGGCGACGGGGTCATGAAGATCTCGGTGCTGCCGCACCAGATCATCACCAGGCGGTCGAGGCCGTTTTCGGCCTTGAAGCGCCGGATGTCCTCCCGGAGCTGCTGCGCCAGCTCCATCTTGTTGGCGCCGCGCTTGACGTTCGGCCCGTCGAGCCGCTTGACGTAGCGCCGGTCGAAGACCGCGGGCCACGGCTTGATGGCCTCGAGCTCGGGGCGAATCTGGTCGAGCAGGCCGGCGTCGAGCACGCCCGCGGTGCAGGCGGCCGAGTAGCAGTCGTCCTCGAAGATGTCCCAGCCACCGAACACGATATCGTCGAGCGAGGCGAGCGGTACCAGGTCCTTGACCAGCGGGGAGCGTCCCTCGGTGCGCCTGCCGAGGCGAATCGTCCCCATCTGGGTGAGCGATCCAATTGGTGAGGCAATCCCCTTGCGGACCGCCATGACGCCGGCGATGAAGGTGGTGCTGACGGCGCCGAGTCCGACGAGCAGGATGCCGAGTTTTCCAGTGGGCGGGGCGATTTCAGCTGGTTGATTCACGGCCGAGAACTATATCATTACTGACCGATGAGGATCTTCCGCAGGGGGCCCGGACCCCACGCGCTTCCGCTCGCCGTCGTCGGCGTGCGCCTCGGGAACCGGATCCTCGACGTCGGCGCCGATGCCGGCAGCCTGTTCGCCGAGATGGCGGGGAAGGTCGGCCTCACCGGGCAGGCCTCCGCGATTGTGTCGTCCGAGGGGGCTGCCGCGCGCGTCAGGGCGGCCGCGGCCAAGGCGGGCGTGCTGGCCGACGTGGAGACGACGTCGTGGCCGCGCCTGCCGGTCGGCGACGCCACCTTCGACGTCGCCGTCGTGGACAACACCTCGGGACTGCTGGCGTCGCTCGACGAGGCCACCCGCGCGGCGCTCGGCAGGGAGGTCTTCCGCGCACTCCGGCCCGGCGGCCGGGCGCTCGTCCTCGACGGGGCGACGCGGGGCCTGCTGGCCACCTTCGCTGGTCGGGGCGGACCGGTCTGGCCCGCGGCGTCCGCGAGCGCGTGGCTCGGTGCCGCGGGCTTCAAGCCGGTGCGCCTGCTGGGCGAGCGCGAGGGGCAGCGGTTCACCGAGGGGTGGAAGCTGCCGGCGTCCTCCGCAGCGGCCGATTGGGCGGCAGGCGACGCGGGCCGCTGACCAGAAACGCCCGTAATTTCGCGGCTGCCAGTCGGCAGTGCTTTTGCGTTGGTCCCGACTGATGTCTCGCATCGCCCGCCGGAGGTTCGTGCCCGCCGCCCTGCTCGTGCTGCTGGTTCTGGCCGCGCGCCCCGTGGCGCGGCAGGAGCCGCAGCGTCCCTTGTTCCGCGGCGGCGTCGACCTGGTCAACGTCAGCGCGACGGTGACCGACGCGGAGGGTCACTTCGTCAAGGGGCTGGCGAAGGAGGACTTCGCCCTCCTCGAGGATGGCCGCGAATTGCCCATCGCCCAGTTCTCGAGCGAGCGCGTCCCCGTCAGCCTGGGCCTCGTCGTCGACGCCAGCAGCTCGATGGACGGCGAGCGGATGTCGCAGGCGCGCCGGGCCCTCGAGCAACTGCTCGAGCGGCTGCCCGACCCGGACGACGAGGTCTTCCTGTACTCGTTCAGCGAGGAGCCCGTCCTCGAGCAAGGCTGGACGACCGACCGCGGGGCGATCCGCTCGGCGCTCAAGCGCATCGACCCCAGCGGCCGCACGTCGCTGTACGACACGGTCGCGAAGGCGGTTTCGATGGCGAACACCGGGCGCCACGCCAAGAAGGCGCTGGTGATCATCTCGGACGGCAACGACACGTCCAGCCACACCAGCGTCGAGGCGCTGCGGCGCCAGATCCAGGAGTCGGAACTGCTGGTCTACGCGATCGGCGTGGACGCCCGCTCGCTGTTCGAGCCCAGGAAGCGGCGGTCGTGGTTCTCGCAGGCCCGGCCGGGCTTCCCGCGCCCGCCGGTGATCCAGGGGTTCCCGCCGAGGCCCGGGGGCGGCGGCGGCCGGCCGCCGGTCTTCCCGAGGCCGCCCGATCGGGCGCCGGCCCCGCCGGTGTTCGACGACCCGGTGGATCTCGCCGCGCTGCGCTCGCTCACCGACGACAGCGGGGGACGCACCGAGATCGTGCGGGCGGCCGGCGACCTGGGACCCGCGACCGCCGGGATCGCCGACGAGTTGAGCCGGCAGTATTTCCTCGCCTACGCCAGCAGCGCCCCGCGCGACGGCCAGTGGCACACCATCGAGCTGAGCGTTCGGGAGAGGGACGTCACCGTTCGCGCACGCCGGGGCTTCATCGCGCAGTGATACAGTAGGCCGCATGTCGAGACCGGTGCTGGGGGCGAGGCCTGCCGTCCTGCGGTGCGCCCGCTGCGGGCGCGGCGTCGACTGGGAAGAGGCTCGCCTGCAGGCGGTGTGCGGGTGCCGCCCGCGACTCGACCTGCCGCCGGCGCTGATCCGGCAGGCCGGGCCCGAGGACGCGGCAGTCATCGAGGGGATCTTCAGGCGTCACTACGGGCGCGGCGCGGTGGTCGCGCTAGGCGAGACGATCGACGTCGCCGATTGCCCGGCGATGGTCGCCGAGCTGAAGGGCGAGGTGGCGGGCGCCCTCGCCTACCGCCTGCTGCCGGGCGCCCTGCACGTGGTCGCCCTGGCCACCGATCCGCTTTGGCAGCGATCCGGCGTCGCCTCGCAGCTGCTGGCCGAGGCGGAGGTGCTCGCCGCACGCCACGGCCTCGCGCGGCTGGCCGCGTCCACCTCGAACGACAACCTGCCGGCGCTGTACTTCTACCAGCGCCACGGCCTGGCCATCACCGACGTGGGTCCGGGCGCACTGCTGCCGCACGCGGCCTCGCCCGGCGAGCGCGGCTTCGGGGGCATCCCGGTGAGGGACGAGGTGAGGCTGGAGAAGGAACTGCCCGGGTGAGAACGGCACGACGCCGGGATCCTAGACCCCAGCTCCCCTCCCCTTCCCGCGCTTGACCACCCAGTAGATGATCGCCGCGAGGACGGTGAAGGCGCCGAGCATGCTGCCGGCGAACAGGATGAGCGTGTGGTAGAGGATGGAGGTCGGCGCCATGCGCGCCTCCATCTCCAGCGGACGGCCGGCCAGGCGGTCGGCGAAGGACTGCTCCCACACGAGGATGTTGCCGCGCCGCAGGTTGTCGGCCCCGGCGTTGTGGTAGGTGATCTTGCTCGGCAGGTGCAGCCGGAACGCCACCAGCTCGTTCCCGTTCCAGCCGACGTCGCCGACCTTCCGGTTGGCGGCCGGGCCCAGCGCGGCCCGGTAGCGGAACTCCTCGCCGGCCCGTTCGAACGCCACCGCGAGCCAGCCGAACGCCGCCGTCCCCGGCAGTTTCCGCACGTCGTCCACCTCGAGGCGGACGTGCGCGAAGCGGCGGCCCTGGCGCCGCGAGTTCGAGATCCGCGTGACGTGGGTCACGGGGCTGGAGAAGGCGCGGTTCACGCGCTCGCGGTCGAACCGGGCGTTGGGGCGGAGGTCGAGATCGAACCCGCGGAGGGCGACCAGGGCCGGCAGCGACCCGTTCACGTAGATGGTGGCCGACCCGTCGAGCGAGAGGTGGATGTCTTCGTCGTACTGGTACTGCCGTGCGAGCCCGCCGCCCCCGCTGCAGGAGGCGGCCGCGAGCACGACCGCCAGCGCCGCAAGCGAGACCCGCGCGGCTCGCCCGGCGCGAACCATCAGCATGACGGCCAATGATATACTGACTTCCGCCCGCCACGCGCCCACGGCGCCTCCCATGAACCACGCGCCCCGATCCTCCCCGGCCCCGGTGCTCTTCCTCGTCGACGGCAACTCGCAGATGTACCGCGCGTACCACGCGATCCGCGGGCTCACGGGGCCGGACGGCCGATCGACCAACGCCGTCTACGGCTTCGTGACGATGCTGCGGAAGCTCGTCGCCGATCAGCGCCCCGAGCTGATCGCCTGCACGTTCGACCTGGCGGGGCCGACGTTCCGCTCGTCGCTCGCCGCCGACTACAAGGCGAACCGCCCGGCGATGCCCGCCGACCTCGCCGAGCAGATCGCGTGGGTCCACCAGGCTTGCGAGGCGATGGGAGTCCCCATCGTCGCCTGCCCGGGCTTCGAGGCCGACGACGTGATCGCGACGGTGGCGGAGCGGGCGAAGACGGAAGGGTACGACGTCGCGATCGTGACCGGCGACAAGGACCTGTTCCAACTGGTCGGCCCCGGCGTGCGCGTCTTCAACCCGCGCGACGAGGGCGAGTGGTTCGACGCGGACGGCGTGCGCGAGCGGTTCGGCGTGCCGCCCGAGCACGTGGTGGACGTGCTGGCGCTCACCGGCGACGCCATCGACAACATCAAGGGGGTTCCCGGCATCGGTGACAAGGGGGCTCGCAGCCTGATAGGGGAGTACGGGTCGCTCGACGCGCTGCTGGAGCGAGCCGCGGAGGTGCCGCAGAAGAAGTACCGCGACGCGCTGCTCGCCCACGCCGACGCGGCCCGTCAAAGCCGCGAGCTGGCGCGCCTCCGGACGGACGCGCCGTGCGCCTTCGAGATTCGAGCGCTTCCGCCACCGGGGACCGGACCGGGCGGCGTGCTTCGCGCTCTTCTCCGAGCTGGGCTTCCGCACGCTGCTGCCCGAGTACGCCCCCACCGCCGAAACGGTCGAGCGCGACTACCGCCTGGTGGACACCCGGGAGGCGATCGCCGCGCTGATCGAAGAGCTGCAGGCGGCCGGCACCTTCGCGCTGCGGGCGATCACCGGGCCCGGCGCGGCCGTGCGCGCCGAGCTCGTGGGCCTGGCGGTGGCGGCGGCGCCGCGGCAGCGCGCGGTACATCCCGGTCGGCCACCACGCGCTCGACAGCGGGCCGCAGATCCCGGCCCGCGAGGCGCTCGCCGCGCTGAAGCCGCTGCTCGAGGACGAGACCGTCGGCAAGGTGGGCCACGACCTGAAGGCCGAGGTCGTCGTGCTGGCGCGCCACGGCGTCACGCTCAGGGGCTTGCGGTTCGACACGATGCTGGCCAGCTACCTGCTGGATGCGACCAGGTCGTCGCACCCGGTCGAGGTCGGCGCGCTCGAGCACCTCGGCTACCAGGCCGCGACCGAGGAGAGCGTCTGCGGGCGCGGGAGCCGCGCGCTGGCGCTCGGGGACCTGCCGCCCGCGGCCATCCTGACGTACGCCGGAGAGCGGGCCGACCTGTCGCTCCAGCTCTCCGGCCGGTTCGCTCCCCTGATCGAGTCCGAGGGGCTCGGGGCGGTCTACCGGGAGATGGAGCTGCCGCTCGTCCCGGTGCTGGCGGCGCTCGAGCGGGCGGGGGTGAAGCTGGACGGGGCCGTGCTCGGCGGGCTGTCGAACCGTGTCGAACGCGAGCTGAACGAGCGGACCACGCGCATCTTCGAGCTGGCTGGCGAGTCGTTCAACATCAACTCGCCGAAGCAGCTCTCCGAGGTCCTGTTCGACAGGCTGCAACTCCCCTCGTCGAAGCGGACGGGCAAGACGCGGGTGGCGTCCACCGCCGTCGAGGTGCTCGAGGAGCTGGCGCTGGCGCACGAGCTGCCCCGGCTGATCCTCGAGTGGCGCGGGCTGCAAAAGCTGAAGGGGACCTACATCGACGCGCTCCCCGAGCTGGTGAACCCCGAGACGGGGCGTGTTCACACCTGCTTCAACCAGGCGGTCGCCGCGACCGGGCGCCTGAGCAGCAGCGACCCGAACCTGCAGAACATCCCGATCCGCACCGGTCTGGGCCGCGAGATCCGGGCGGCCTTCATCGCCGAGCCGGGCCACGTCCTCATCTCGGCCGACTACTCGCAGATCGAGCTGCGGGTGCTGGCGCACCTTTCCGGCGACGAGGCGCTCATCGAGGCCTTCAGGCGGGGCGAGGACATCCACGACCAGACCGCGCTGAAGGTGTTCGGCCCTGGCAGCGGCCTCGATCGGCACGAGCTGCGCCGGCGCGCGAAGGTGATCAACTACGCGCTGCTGTACGGCAAGACCGCCTTCACGCTGGCCAAGGACATCGGTGTCGCGCAGCAGGCGGCGCAGGCGTTCATCGACGCCTACTTCGCCGGCTTCCCGGGCGTCCGCCGCTTCATCGACGCGCTGCTGGCCGAGGCCCGCGAGACCGGGGTCGTGAAGACGCTCTTCGGCCGTCGCCGTCCAGTCCCCGAGCTGACGAGCCGCAACGGGCAGGTGCGCGCCGCGGCCGAGCGGGTCACCGTCAACCTCCCGATCCAGGGCACCGCGGCCGACATCCTGAAGAAGGCGATGATCTCGCTGCACGCGGCGCTCGAGCGGCGCGGCGGCCGCGCGCGGATGATTCTCACGGTGCACGACGAGCTGGTGTTCGAGGCGCCGCGCGAGGAGGCGGACGAGGTCGCCGCGCTGGTGCGCGAAGGGATGGAGCACGCGGCCGTGCTCGCCGTCCCGCTCACCGTCGAGGTCGGAGTCGGCGAGAACTGGCGGGAAGCCAAGGGGTAGCCGGTCAGCGCGGCGCCCACTCCTTCTTGATCCCCTCCCAGACATCCCGCAGTTGAGCGGCGGCCCGCTCGCGGTCGGCGTCGCCGTCGGCCAGTTGCCGCACGCGTTCGGGGATCACCGCCTGCAGGACGAGACGGTCGAGGTCGGCGCGCAGCGCCGTGCCGCGATCCTCGGCGAGCGGGGCGCGCAGCCACCCGGCGATGGCCGCCTCCCAGGCGCGGCCGGGGTCGGAGAGCGCGCGGTAGGCCACCACCTGCCAGTACGCCGCCGGGCCGCTGGCGGGATCGCGCATCAGCGCCGCCTGGGCCTGCTGCTGGATGCGCTCGTACAGGAAGTCGCGGTCGTCGGCCATCCCCGACTGGGCCTGGCGGTCGAGCGAGGTCGCCCACCAGTCGAAGACGCGGTCGAAGGCGCGGGGCGAAACCCGGTACGCCATCTCGAACGCGCTCTCGAAGAGATCCGCCGCCGAGCCGTACAGCTCCTCGAGGTAGAGCGACTCACCGAGGCCGACGAGCAGCTCGGACTGCTCGCGCTGCGGCAGCGCGGCGCCGCGGATCTGGCGAAGCGCCTCCCGCGCGGCAACCAGGTCGGCGCGGTCGGCCGTCTGCCGGTAGCGCTCGAGCTGCGCGCGGCCGATGATCAGCCGTGCTGCGTCGGAATGATCCGGGTGCGCGCGCAGCCGGGCCGCCAGATCGATCGCCTCGGCGTAGCGCCCGTCATTGTAGAGCCGGCGGGCCGGATCGAGGCTCACCTGGGCGGTCGCGGGGACCGCGACAAGCGCCAGGGCGGCGGCGGGCACCGCGGCCAGCGCCCTAACCCACTGAAGGGAACGGACTTGCGTACGCTGATCGCCGAGCATTTGATATAATCTCCCGCCATGGTCGCGCCGACCACCATCCCGCGCCCCGAGCATCCCATCTCGCGACGAGACATCGATCCCGACGCCCTGAAGGTACTTTACCGCCTCAAGGAGGGCGGATTCATCGCGTACCTCGTCGGCGGCGGGGTCCGCGACCTGCTCCTCGGCCGGCAGCCGAAGGACTTCGACGTCGCCACCTCGGCCCATCCGTACCAGGTCAAGCGGCTCTTCCGCAACTGCTGGATCATCGGGCGCCGGTTTCGCCTGGCTCACGTCAAGTTCGGAACGAAGGTCGTCGAGGTCGCGACGTTCCGCCGCCACGTGCCGCCGTCCGAAGAGGGCGATTCGGGCGCGGCCGACGCCGCCGCGGGAGGACGTGACACGTTCGGCGGGCGCGACCTGCTGATCCACCGGGACAACACGTTCGGCACGCCGGAAGAGGACGCCTTTCGCCGCGACTTCACCGTCAACGCCCTCTTCTACGATATCGCGACGTTCTCCATTATCGACTACGTCGGCGGGCTGCGCGATCTGCGCGAGCGGATCATCCGGGCGATCGGCGATCCGGAGGAGCGCTTCCTCGAAGATCCGGTGCGGATGCTGCGGGCCGTCGCCTTCGCCGAGCGCCTCGACTTCACGCTGGACCCGCCGGTCGAGAACGCCATCCGGCTGCTCCGCGGCGAGATCGCGCGCAGCGCGCCGGCACGGCTGATGGAGGAGTACTACAAGATCCTGCGAACCGGGTCGTCGGCCCGCGTCGTCCGGGCGCTCGCCCGTGTGGGGCTGCTCGAGCCGGTGGCTCCGGCCCTGCAGGAGGCGGCGGACTCTCCCGCGCTGGGTGCGTCGCTCGAGCGCCTCGACGCCCACCGCCGGCTCTTCGCTGCGACGCCCGACGCCTTCACCAACCCGGTGCTCCTCGGGAGCCTGCTGGTGCCGCTCGGCTTCTCGGTCGAGACCGGGCACCCGGCGCGCGAGCCGGGCGGCGAGGCGTGGCTGGGACTCCTGCCGGTGGCCCGCCGCGACGTCGAGCGGCTGTATCAACTGCTCGCCCTGCAGCGCCGCTTGCGCGACCCGAACCTCTCGCCCCGCGCCGCGCGCGCGCTCCTCTCGCGCGGCGCGTTCGCCGACGCGCTGGCGTGGCTCGAGATCCACGGCGACGATCCCGACGCCGTCTGCAGGTGGCGCGCGCTGATCGAGGACCTGCGCAGCCACGAGGCGCTCCCCGCACCGCCCGCCTTCATCCCCGTCCGCCGCCGACGCCGGCGCGCTCGCCGGCCACCCGTGAAGAGCTGACAGCGGTTCTCTCGTTATGCATGCCCGTGCATAACCTTCCGCCGGCTTGACCCTCTTCGAGCCGCTGGGCTCTAATGGGCCTGTTTTCGCCCCTCCGGCGTCCCGCGCCGGGCTTTCCCTGGAGCTAGGATGATCGCCAACGATTTCCTGTCCCTGCGCGACTTCACCCCGGAGCAGGTGCGCCACCTGCTCGACCTGGCCGCCGACGTCAAGGCCGATCCGCCGCAAGTTCTCCAGGGCGCTCGAGGGCCAGACGCTGGCGATGATCTTCGAGAAGCCCTCGCTTCGCACGCGGGTCACCTTCGACGTCGGCATCCAGCAGCTCGGGGGCTTCTCGCTCTACCTCTCGCCCGCCGAGATCAACCTGGGCAAACGCGAGTCGATCCACGACGTCGCGAAGAACCTCGAGCGGATGGTGCAGGGGATCATGATCCGCACCTTCGCGCACTCGATCGTCGAGGACATGGCCCGTCACGCGGGCGTGCCGATCATCAACGGCCTCACCGACTATAGCCACCCGTGCCAGGCGATGGCCGACTACCTCACCATCCGCGAGGCGAAGGGGCGCACCGAGGGGGTGAAGGTCGTCTTCGTCGGCGACGGCAACAACGTCGCGCACTCGCTGATGTTCGCCGGCGCCCTCCTGGGCTCTCACGTCACCGTCGTCACGCCCCCGGGGTTCGAGCCGAAGGCGGACGCGGTCGAGTGGGCGACGCGGCAGGCCGCGACGACTGGCGGGTCGTGCACCGTGACGAGCGATCTCCAGGCCGGCGCCGCCGACGCCGACGTGATCTACACGGACGTCTGGGCGAGCATGGGCCAGGAGTCGGAGGCCGAGGAACGGAAGCGGATCTTCCTGCGCTACCAGGTGAACGAGGACGTCTTCGAGCGCGCCCGGGCCGACGCGATCTTCATGCACTGCCTGCCCGCCCACCGCGGCGAGGAGGTCACCGCCGGCGTCATCGACTCGCCCCGCTCGGTGGTCTTCCAGGAGGCGGAGAACCGCCTTCACGCGCAGAAGGCGATCATGCTGGAGCTGATGGCGTAGGGGCTAGGAGCCAGGGGCTAGGAGCTAGAGGTTAGGCACTAGATGTCGCGAAGCGCGCTCATCGCCATCGGCGGCAACTCCCTGATTCGCGCCGGCGAGAAGGGGACCATCGCCGAGCAGCTCGCCAATACCCGGCGGACGGCCGAAGCGATCGTCGGGCTCATCGAGGACGGCTACGGCCTGGTGATCACCCATGGCAACGGCCCCCAGGTCGGTGCGGCGCTCCTGCGGTCGGAGCGCGCCTCCGACCAGGTCTACAGCCAGTCGCTCGACGTCTGCGACGCCGCGACCGAGGGGGAGATCGGCTACCTCCTGCAGCAGTCGCTTCACAACGCGCTGGCCGCCGCGGGCCTCGACCGGCCGGTGGTGACGGTGGTGAGCCAGGTCGTGGTGTCGGCCGACGATCCGGCGATGCGGCACCCCACCAAGCCGATCGGCCCCTTCTACACGAAGGCCGACGCCAAGGAGCGCGCGCGCCTGCTGGGGTGGCAGGTGGTCGAGGATGCCTCGCGCGGCTACCGCCGCGTGGTGCCCTCGCCCGAACCGCTCGAGCTCATCGAGGAGCAGGTTGTCTCCGACCTGCTCGGCCGCGGCGTCCTGGTCATCGCGGCGGGCGGCGGCGGCATCCCGGTGGTGCGCACCCCCGACGGGCTGCGCGGCATCGAGGCGGTCATCGACAAGGATTGGGTGTCGGCGCTGCTCGCGGCGCGGCTGCACCTGGACACCTTCATCATCTCGACCGACGCCGACCGGGTCTACCTCGACTACCGGCGACCGACCCAGCGGCCCCTCCACCGGGTGACCGCCGGCGAGATGCGCCGCCACCTCGAGGCCGGCCAGTTCCCCCCGGGCAACATGGGGCCCAAGATCGAGTCCGCGCTGCAGTTCCTCGACGCCGGGGGGCGCGAGGTGATCATCACCTCCTACGAGCACCTGCGCGCCGCGGCCCGGGGTGAGGCCGGCACGCACATCACGACGAAGTCCGGCGAAGCGCGGAGCACGCAGGCGGAAGGCGGAAGCCGATGATCCTGTCGCACGTCGTCGAATCGCAGCAGTTCACCGTTCCGCTGCTGATGGAGCTGTTCGACCGGACGCGGCGGATGGAGCGGGTGGCCGCCCGGGGCGGCACGCTCGACTACCAGGGCCGGATCATGGCGTCGCTGTTCTACCGGCCCTCGACGCGCACGCGGTTCTCCTTCGAGGCGGCGATGTACCGCCTCGGGGGCAAGGTGCTCTCGACCGAGCAGGCCGGCTACTTCTCGTCCGAGGTCGAGGGCGAGCAGCTCGAGGACACGATCCGGATCCTCGGCGGATACGCCGACGTGATCGTCATCCGCCACACGCAGGCGGGGGGCGCGCGCCGCGCCGCCGAGGTCTCGCCGGTCCCGGTCATCAACGCGGGCGACGGCAACGGCGGCCAGCACCCGACGCAGGCGCTGCTCGACCTCTACACCATCTACCGCGAGCGGCCGATCGAGGGGCTGAGCATCGCGTTCATCGGCGAGCTGGACCGGGGCCGGACGGCCCGGTCGCTCGCCTACCTCCTGGCGAAGTTCGAGCGGGTAAAGATCTACTTCGTCAGCCCGCCCGAGATGCAGATGCACCCCGACATCCTCGATCACCTCGACGAGCACGACGTGTGGTACGCCCTCGAGCAGGACGCGTCCAAGGTGCTCCCCGAGGTGGACGTCGTCTACCAGACGCGCATCCTCCCCGAGCGGATGCAGGACCGGGCGGCGCACCCGCGCTACACCATCGACGCGCGCGTCCTGAAGACCCTGAAACGGGACGCGCTGATCCTGCACCCGCTGCCCCGCACGGTCGAGATCGACAAGGCGGTGGACGCCGACCCGCGGGCCCTCTACTTCCGGCAGGCGACCAACGGCCTCTACGTCCGGATGGCGCTGCTGACGATGGTGCTCGACAGGGATTAGCGCAGGAAAGTTAACCAGGGGTTCGGGAACGGAGCATCTCCCGACTCCTTATCGGCAGAGGCAATCATGCAGCGCATCAAGACCGTCATCATGGGGGCCGCGGGGCGCGACTTCCACAACTTCAACACCATCTACCGCGACAACGAGCAGTACGACGTCGTCGCCTTCACGGCGACGCAGATTCCGAATATCGACGGCCGCAAGTACCCGGCGTCGCTGGCCGGCCGCCTCTACCCGGCCGGGATCCCGATCGTGGCCGAGGCCGAGCTCGAGACCCTGATCCGCGAGCACGGCGTGCAGGAGGTGGTGTTCGCGTACAGCGACGTCTCCTACAACTACGTCATGAGCCGCGGCTCGGTCGTGAACGCCGCCGGCGCCCACTTCAAGCTGCTCGGCGCCGGCCCGACGATGATCAAGAGCACCAAGCCGGTGATCTCGATCTGCGCCGTGCGCACCGGGTCGGGCAAGAGCCAGACGAGCCGCCGGGTAGCGCACCTGCTGCAGCGGCACGGACTCAAGGTCGCGGCCGTCCGGCACCCGATGCCCTACGGCGACCTCGAGAAGCAGAAGGTCCAGCGCTTCGGAAGCCTCGAGGACCTGAAGAAGCACGAGTGCACGATCGAGGAGATGGAGGAGTACGAGCCCCACATCGTCGAGGGGATCATCATCTACGCGGGCGTGGACTACGGCGCCATCCTCGAGCAGGCGCAGGCCGAGGCCGACGTGGTGATCTGGGACGGCGGCAACAACGACATGCCGTTCTACCAGCCCGACCTGGCGATCGTCGTGGCCGACCCGCTGCGGGTGGGCAACGAGCTGAGCTACTACCCGGCCGAGGCGAACCTGCGGATGGCCGACGTCGTCGTCATCAACAAGATCGACAGCGCCGAGCCGGCCGCGGTCAAGGCGCTCCGCGACAACATCCGCAAGGTGAACCGCCGCGCCCTCGTCGTGGACGCGGCATCGCCGCTGACCGTCGAGCACCCCGAGCGGGTGACCGGCAAGCGGGCGCTCGTCGTGGAGGACGGCCCGACGCTCACCCACGGCGAGATGAAGATCGGGGCCGGCACCGTGGCGGCCGAGAAGCTGGGTGCATCCGAGCTGGTGGACCCCCGGCCCTACACCGTGGGCTCGATCACGGCCACGTTCCAGAAGTACCCCGGCATCGGCACGCTGCTGCCCGCGATGGGCTACGGCGACCAGCAGGTGAAGGATCTCGAGGAGACGATCGCCAAGGTGCCGTGCGACGTGGTGGTGATCGGCACCCCGATCGACCTGAACCGGGTCGTCAAGATCAAGCAGCCGACTGTCCGGGTGACCTACCAGTTGCAGGAGATCGGCAAGCCCGACCTCGAGGATGTCATCGGCGCGTTCGTGAAGGAGCACGTGCAGCGATAGCACGCGGCTTCCAGCCAGATGGAAAAGGGCCGGGCGCGTTCGACGCGCCCGGCCCTTTTCCTGTCATGTCCCGCGGCCCTGAAGGGCCGCCTGCTTCCTGTCCCGCGGCCCTGAAGGGCCGCGCTACGGGGTGTGCTCTTACCCGTTCCTCTTCTCGAAGTCCTGCATGAACGCCACGAGCGCGTCCACGCCCTCCTCGGGGAAGGCGTTGTAGATGGACGCGCGCAGGCCGCCCACCGACCGGTGGCCCTTGAGGCCGTCGAGCCCCGCCGCCTTCGACTCCTTGACGAACTTCGCCTCCAGCTCCTCGCTCGGCAGCCTGAAGGTGACGTTCATCCGCGAGCGGCTGTCCTTCGCCGCGTGGCCGCGGTAGAAGCCGGTGCGATCAATCTCGGCGTAGAGCTTCCCGGCCTTCCGGACGTTGATCCGTTCCATCGCCTCCAGGCCGCCGAGGTCCACCAGCCACTTCATGACCAGGCCGACCATGTAGATCGTGAAGACGGGCGGGGTGTTGTAGAGGGACTTCTCCGGCACGTGGGTCCCGTACTGGAGCATGACGGGCAGACCCGCGTACCCGCGGGACTCGGCCGCCTTCTTCACCAGGTCGTCGCGCACGATGACCATCGTGGCGCCCGCCGGCCCGAGGTTCTTCTGGACGCCCGCGTAGATGAGGCCGTACTTCGACACGTCGATCGGGCGGCTGAACATGTGCGACGAGGTGTCGGCCACGACGACGCGGCCGCCGGCGTCGGGCAGCTCGTGGAACTCGACGCCGTGGATCGTCTCGTTGGTCGTGACGTGGACGTAAGCCGGGTCCTTCGAGAGCTTCAGCTCGCCGGGCTTCGGCACCCGCACGAAGTTCTCGCCCTTGCCGTCGAACGCCACGTTGACGGCGCCGACCTTCTTCGCCTCCTTCACCGCCTTCGACGACCACGCGCCGGTGACGATGTAGTCGGCCCAGGCGCCGGCGGGCAGCAGGTTCATCGGCACCATCGAGAACTGCGTGGTGGCGCCGCCCTGCAGGAACAGCACGTGGTAGTTGTCCGGGATGCCGGCGAGCTTCCGGATGTTCGCCTCGCACCCCTGGATGATCGCCTCGAAGGTCTTCGACCGGTGGCTGATCTCGAGCACCGACATCCCGACGTTGGGGAGGGCGACGAGGTCGCGCTGCGCCTCCTCGAGGGCGGGCAGAGGCAGGACGGCGGGGCCGGCCGCGAAGTTGAAGACTCGGGTTGTAGTCACCATGTGTCAATCTCCCTGGGCGCAGCCTGTCGCGCCCCTCCCATGCGAATCTACGCCAGCGCGACGATGTTCACCTCGAGCACGGCCGGGCAGTCGTTGCGGAACGACTCGACCAGCGCGGCCGACGGCTCGCGGTCCACGTTGATCCGCGCGATCGCCGCCTCGGCGCTCTCGAACACGATGTTCTCGGCCTCGTGCGCGTTGATCCCCGCCCCGGCGAGCTTGGCGAACAGGCAGGCGAGCACGCCCGGCTGGTCGCGGTGCCGCACGATCAGCGAGTGGGTGGCCGGCGTCTTCTTGGCCAGGTTGACAACGTTCGGCACGCGCCCGGTTTCCTTGAACGCCGTGACGATCCGCACCGTCTCCTCGGCGATCGCCTCCTGTGCCTGGTCGGTCGAGGCGCCGATGTGGTGCGTCCCGTACACGCCGGGCAGCCCGAGCAGCGGGTGCGTGAAATCGGCCGTCGCTGAGGCCGGCTCAGCGGGGTACACGTCGAGGCCCACGCGGATCCCCTTCTCGACCACCGCCTTGGCCAGCGCGTCGTAGTCGAGCACGTCGGCACGCGCGGTGTTGATGAGGCAGGCGCCCGGCTTCAGCTTCGCGATCACGTCGGTGTTCACGATGTTCTTGGTCAGCGGGCTCGAGGCCAGGTGGATGCTCAGCACGTCGCACCGCTCGGCCACCTCGGCCGGGCTGTTGACCACCGAGATGCGCTCCTGGATGAGGCCCGAGGCGTCGAGGCCGCGCCGCATCTCGAGCAGCAGCGGGAGGTCCACCGGGATCGCGTCGCGATCCTGCCGGACGCCCAGCTCGCTCCAGATCACCAGGTTCATGTGGAAGGCCATCGCACGCTTGGCCATCTCCTGGCCGATCTTGCCGAAGCCGAGCAGCCCGAGCGTCGCGCCGGCCAGCCCCTTCGACTTCGAGTACTCCTTCTTGTTCCACTTCCCGCGCTGCAGCTCCGCGGCGTTGTCGGGGATGCGGCGGTCGAGCGCGATCATCAGCCCGAAGGCGAGCTCGGCCACCGCGACCGAGTTCTTGCCCGGGCAGTTCGACACGTAGATGCCCCGCCGGCTCGCCGCCTTCACGTCGATCGTGTTGTAGCCGGCGCCCGCACGCACGATCAGCGCCAACCGCCCCGCGTCCATCATCGGCTCGGTGACCACCGTCGAGCGCACCACCAGGACGTCGGCGCCGGTCCGGCCGATCGCCTCCGCCAGCGTGGCGTCCTTGAGGTCCGGCTCGAAGATGACCTCGCAGCCCGCCGCCTTCAACCCCTCGATGCCGCTCTTCTCGAACTTGTCCGCCACCAGGACTTTCATGTCTGCCCGTCCTTTGGGCCGCGCGTCGCGGGCCCGGCTAGATGAGATGGGATAGGAGTCCGTCACGCAGCTTCGGCTCGAACCAGGTTGATTTCGGGGGCATGATCTCCCCCGCGTCCGCGATCCGCATCAAGTCGTCCACGCCCACCGGGAACATCGAGAAGGCCACCGCCGCCTTCCCCGCCCGCACCAGCCGCTCCAGCTCTCCCGTCCCGCGGATGCCGCCCACGAAGTCGATCCGCTTGTCGGTCCGCGGGTCGCCGATGTCGAGAAACGGCGTCAGCACCTGCGCCTGCAGCAGGCTCGCGTCGAGCGTGCTCCCCACGTCGGCCGCGCCCGCCGGCGGCTGCAGCGCGATCGTGAACCACCGCCCGCCGAGGTACATCGACACCTCGCCCTTCGCCGCGGGGCTCGCCGGCCCGTCCGTCACCCGCAGCGTCTCGCGAAGCGCCGCGAGCAGCGTCTCGGGCGAGAACGAGCCGAGGTCCTTCACCACGCGGTTGTACGGCATGATCGCCGTCTGGTTGTCGGGAAACGCCACCGCGAGCATCCAGTCGGCTTCCGGATGCGGCACACCCGGCTCGCGCTCCGCCAGGTGCTTCCGCGTCCGCGCGGCGCTCGCCGCCCGGTGATGGCCGTCCGCGATGTACAGCCACGGCAGCTCGCCGAAGGCCCGCACCAACGCGTCCGAGTCGGCGCCCACGACGCGCCACACGGTGTGGCGGACCGCGTCGGCCGATTCGAAGTCGAACAACGGCTCCCCCGCGGTCACCCGCGCGGCAATCGCGTCGACCGCAGCCGACGCGCGGTAGGTCAGGAAGACGGGCCCGGTCTGCGCCTTGAGCGTGCTGATGTGCCGCGTGCGATCGTCCTCCTTGTCGCGCCGCGTCTTCTCGTGCTTCTTGATCGTGCCCCCGTCGTATTCGTCCACCGAGTAGCAGGCTGCCAGCCCGGTCTGCTCGTGGTTCCCCATCCGCAGGCGATAGAAGTAGAGCGACGGCGTCTCCTCCACGACCAGCGGCGCCTCGGCGCGCAGCCGCGCGAAGTTCGCGGACGCACGGGCGTACACCGCGTCGGAGTACGGGTCGATCGAAGGCGGCAGATCGATCTCCGCGCGCGAGACGTGCAGGAAGCTGAGGGGGTTGTCGCCCGCCATCGCGCGCGCCTCGTCGGTGTTCACCACGTCATAGGGCACCGCCGACACGCGCTCGACGTTGCCCGGCTGCGGCCTCAAGGCCTTGAAGGGACGAATCATGGACATCGGTTGGCTCGTTGGCACGGCGCGCGGCCGCGCAAAAGTTTCCGGAGGGCTTGCTGAAGCAATAATCTACCGCCAGATAGGGTAGTTTACCGAACGTTATTAGGCAAGGGCGGAGCGTTGGCCGGGGCTTCGCTCGCCCCGGCCGAGGGAGCCGGAGGGGCCGCAGCCGCCGTCAGCGTCACCCACGCGCGCGCGAACTCTTCGCGGAACGCCGCCAGGTGCGCCGCGGGGATCGGCTCGCCGGGCGGCAGCGAGCGGTGCACCGACAGCGGGTTCAGGTATCGGCCGCCCTGCCGGACGCGGTAGTCCAGGTGGGGCCCTGTCGACAGGCCCGAACTCCCCACGCGCCCGATCAGCTGTCCCTGCGACACGTGCTGCCCTCTTCGCACGGCGACCGACGAGAGGTGCATGTAGGTCGTCTCCCACCCGCCGGGATGGCGCAGGTGCACCATGCGCCCCGCCCCGCCGTTCCACCCGGCCGACGACACCGTCCCGTTGGCCACCGCGACGACGCTGGCGCCGAGCGGCGCGCGGTAGTCCACCCCGAGGTGCGGCCGGACGATCCGGAGGATCGGATGGCGGCGCACGTGCGAGAAGCGCGACGAGACCGACGCCTCGAACTTGAGCGGCGACTTGAGGAAGAAGCGCTTGAGCGAGCGCCCCTGCTCGTCGTAGTAGGCCGGCTTGCCGCCGGGCAGCGCGTAGCGTAGCGCCTTGAACGCGTGCCCCTCGTTGACGAACTCGGCGGCCAGCACGCCGCCGTAGCCGGAGAACTGCTCCTCGCGGAAGACCTTCTCGTACGACAGCCGGAACGTGTCGCCCGGCTGCAGCTCCGAGTTGAAGTCGATCTCGCCGCCGAACACGTCCGCCAGTTCGATCGAGAGCTGCGGCCCTTCGCCCGCCACCTCCATCGCCGCGAACAGCGAGCTGGCGTCGCGGTCGATGAGCCCCGAGGTGGTGGCAACGACCCGCTCCTTCTTGTAGGGCACCACCTCGACGCTCAACTCGGTGGGCCGCTCGTCGCTCAGCCCGACGATGCGCAGGAAGCTGTCGGTGTCGATCTCGAGCTCGAAGCTGCGAAGGAGGCCGTCGAGCGTCCGCTCGAGCGTGAAGGGGTTGTCGGCCCGCAGCCGCCGCGGGTCGAAGACGGTCGTGGCGAGCTCGACGACCTTGGGAACGAGGTCCTCGCGGAGGCGGCTCTCGCGCAGCACGGCGTCCAAAGTCGCCCGCTGGGGGACTCGTCCGGCAATCAACTCGGTATCGGGTTCGAGGACGACATCGGCCACCCGCAGGCGCGGCGCCGACGTCGGGGCCTCGGCGGCGCAGGCACCCGCCAGGATGGCCGCGAGCAGGGCGGCAGCCAGGAAACGGGACATGGCCCGGCAGTGTATCGAAAAGCGGGGGTCGATGACACCCCTGTCCGGGCTATCGGCTCACGCAATGCGCCGCCACAGGGGCATGAGCAGGCGGCGCGCCGCCACCGCCACGCGGCGCGAGTCCTCGATCGCGACGGGTGCGACCTCGCTGCCGGTACCGCTGGCGCGCCGAACGAAGGCCGCCACCGCCCCCCTTGGGTCCGCCGGGGCGTTGCGCCGCAATGCCGACGCGAGGCGCCGCACCGAGATCGCCCGCGAGCCGCCGGGGAGGGAGCGCGCCGCCCGGGCCGCCAGCCGGCGCAGGCGACTCGTCTCGGGCCGGTCGTCCACCAGCTCCAGCAGGAGGTGGCCCAGAAGCGACGCCGTCTGGTCGTCCTCGGTGACGCCCCCGCCTCGGGTCGCCACGTCGCCGCTCGCGTCGAGCAGGACGCTCGCCCGGGTCACGGGCGCGGTGACCGCCGACACCCCTCCGCCGGGCCTGATCTGCCGGCACAACTCGAAGACGATGGCGATGGCCTCGGCAGGGGTCGGGCGCTCGTGGGCCAGAAGGGTGTCGAGGGCGAGGGGGAACCCGGGCGTCATCGACCGCCGTGAGGGCGAAAGACGCGCCAACGGGCATCCGATCGGCGCCGAAGCTCCGCAGTTCGAAGAAGTCGGCTAAATTGCTTTCAAATGAACGAGTTGGCAAACAGGACCCGAGAGGGACGGTGACCGCTCCGGTACCAGCAGGGGCGAATGGCGGCCATGCAGGCGGGCAAGAGTTACTTCCTTACCTGGGCAGTTCACGTGCCCCACCGTCCAGCCGCCGGACGGTGCTGGTCCGACGAGGGCCCCGGCCCCGGCGCACCTCGATCCGCTCCGTGTGCCAGGAGCCCGCTTCGACCGTGACGGGCACCAGCGTGGTGCTGCGGGAGGAGCGGAGGGCCAGCGTGTAGCGCCCGGCGCGCACGTCCAGCTCGAGCGGCGTGTTCCCCTTCAGCTTGCCGTCGAGCAGGACGTCGAGCCCCGCGGGACGGGACTCGACGACCAGGTGGCCGGTCGGGAACAGGAGCGACGGAAACCCCAACACACTCCGAGCCCCCAGGTAGGCGCCGCCCCACAGCAGCAGCAGCCCCGCGGCGACGGCGGAAACGCGAATCAGGCGAACCAGGGACAGCCGGCGCCCGCCCCGCCCACGTGACCGGTGAGCACGCAACGCCCGAGGCCGCGTTCCACTGGCCGGAGCCGGCACGGTGGCCGGGGGAACCCCGCGCTCGTCCGGCGCCACGGCGGGGGTGACCGGGACGGCCGCGGATGCAGGCCGTGGCTGGCTCACTCGCCCGGTCAGGGCCGCCGCCGCCCACTCGGCGACCGATTCTGCCGTCACCCCCTCGAAGCCACAGTCGGCGATTGCCTGCGACAACACCGTCTCGGCCTCTCGCGCCGACCGGAACGAGGTCCGGGGGTCGAGCTGGAGCGCGCGGGCCATCCACGAATGGACCGCCCTGGGCACCGCGGGGCGGTGCCCCAGGGGATCGGCGACCGCCGCATCCTGCAGGAGCGCCGGGATCCTGGCCGGGAAGTCGTCGCGGGCGAGGAGCCGTCCGCGCACCAGCGCGAGCGCGAGGACGCCGAGCTGCATCAGGTCGGTCGCCTGGCCAAGGGACGGGGCGCCGGCGACGGCGGGCACGGCAACTCGGTACCTGCTTCCACAGGCCCGATCTCGTGGCACCCGACAGTTCCAGGGCCGCGCCGAGGGGTCCCTCCACGATCACCGCCACCCCGTCCTCGCGGACGACGAGGCGTTCGGGCCCGAGGGTGCCGTGTGCGAGCTGGCGGCCGTGATCGTGCAGCGCCGCGACCGCGGCGGTCACCTGGCGCAACAAGGCGAGCGCCGGCACCAGCTCCGGATCCAGCCAGTGGCGCTCGGCGGCCCGCAGGATGTCGGCGAGCCGGGTGCCGGGCACGTTCTCTGAGGTCAGGACAACGCCGGCCTGGGACCGCTCGGCCCGGCGCGCCACGGCGAAGCCTGGGTGGAGGAAGCCGGCCAGTTGCGCGATTCGATCGGCCAAGGCCGCCTCGACGCCCTCGATGCCGGACAGGGCGTCGCAGAGGTGAAGTGTCTGGAGAGGCGGCTCCCCGTCCGCCTCCGGGCGAGAGCGCCGCCCGAAGCCGTCGGCGAAGACCGAGATGGGCATGGCAAGGGTGCGGCTGCAAGTCCCGCACCACGAGCTCATCCGTGCAGATCCGTGTAAATCGTTCGGGACGAATTTCAGTTTCTGCCACCTTTGATCGGTGGGTGGCAGAAACGAAATTCGTCCCGAACGAGTACTCACCTGCGGCCGGAGCGCCGGCTCCAGGCCGCGAGGGCCCCGGCCCGCTCTTGCGCCTCGGGCTGGCCGGACAGCTCGTCGACCGGCCACGGCAGCCGCCAGGTCCAGTTGTGGTCCCCCTGGGACCCTGGCAGGTTGATCCGCTCGCGCCACCCGAACACGTCCTGCACCGGCAGCAGCAGGAGGTCCGACCCCGAGGAGACGAGCACCTCGAGCAGCGCGTCGCGCAGGCGCGGCGTGAACGCAAGCGGCGCCTCGGCGTCCGCCATCAGCGCCTCCACCCCGGGCACCTGCAGGACCTTCTCCTGGTCGGCCGGCTCCAGCGAGTCCCACCATTCCGCCATCGTCTCGGTGTCATGGGTGCCTGAGGCCGCCACCGAGACCGCCGGATACGCAGCCGGGTCGCGGAACGGCTGGCCGGGCTCGTCCCACTCGCGCTCCCAGCGGAACACCTTGTAGCCCGGCACCTCGAGCCTCGCGAGGGAGGCGCGCACGAACCTTGGGATCGTCCCCAGGTCCTCGGCGACGATCCGCGCCCCCGGTTCGGCGAACAGCCGCAGCAGCGTCTCGCCCAGCCGCAGCTGTCCCTCCTCCTCGTCGGGCGTGAAGAACGGCTTCTCGGGGCCGCCCGGGAACACGTACGTGCGGTAGAAGCCGACCAGGTGATCGACGCGGTACCCGTCGTAGAGGTCGGCGCTCCGGCGCGCGCGGGCCCGCAGCCACGCGTAGTCGCGTTCGCGCATCACGTCCCACCGGTAGACCGGGAGGCCCCAGTTCTGCCCGGTTGCGCTGAAGGCGTCGGGCGGCGCGCCGACCGAGGCGTCCATCCGGAAGGCCTCGGCGTTCGCCCACACGTCGGCGCTGTCGCCATCGACCATGAACGGCAGATCGCCGAGCAGCGCCGCCGGGCGCATCGCCCGCTTGGCCGCCTGCCACTGCTGGTCGGCCACCCACTGCAGCCACCGGCGGTAGAGGATCTCTTCGGCCAGCTCGCGCGACGCCTCCTCGATCGCGCCCGCCTCGCGCCGCCGCAGCGGCTCGGGCCAGTCGGTCCAGGCCCGCTCGGCCTCCCGGGCGTGCAGCGCGCGGAATAGCGCGTAGTCGTCCAGCCACCACGCCTGCTCGCCGGCCCAGCCCCTGAAGACGTCCGCCCGCGCAGTGCCGGGCGTCCACTCGCGCACGCAGAAGCGCTCGAACGCGAGGCGCAGCGCGCGGCCCTTCAGGTCGCGCACCGTCGCGTAGTCCACGCGGGGGCCGCGCCTCGACTGCTCGAGGCCGTTGCGCCACGCGGCGTCCATCCCGGCTTCGCCCCCCGCGGCCGCGAAGTCGGCCACGTCGCGAACACCGATATAGATCGGGTCGATCGCCATCGCCGTCATCGCCGAGTAGGGCGACGTCTGGCCCACGGCCACCTCGTTGATCGGCAGCAACTGCAGCAGGCCCTGGCCCGCGGCGGCCAGCCAGGAGGCGAAGATCGGGATGTCGGGAATCTCGCCGATGCCCCAGCTCGCGCGAGAGGGGATCGAGAAGAGCGGAATGGCGAGGCCGCCGTGGCGGCCGTGCAGCGGTCGGGGTTGGGTCACGGGCGCACCGTTCTCAGAAGCCGGACGAGAGCCGCGCGATCAGCCGCGACACGCCCTCGAAGAACACGGCCGGGTCGGGCAGGAGGCTGAGCACGAGGTAAGCCTCGCGCGGGAAATCGAAGAAGAAGCCGGGGTGCACCAGCACCCCATCCTGCTCGAGCAGCTCGAGCACCACGGTCTCCTCGGGGCGCGTCGCCGGCACCCGGAGCACGGCCGACCAGCCGCCCTCGGCGCGAAGCACCGAGCACGGCGACGCGGCGGCCGCCTCGTGCAGCCTGTCCAGGTTCGAACGCAGGCGCGTGGCGATCGCCCGGCGAACCGCCGGCCCGGCCGCAAGCAGCGGGCCGGCAGCGTGCTGCACCGGTGTCGAGACGGACAGGTACGCGTCGCAGATGACCTCGAGACGGGCGAGGGCCCGGTCGCGCAGCACGGCCGGCCCTCCTGCCGCGATCCATCCCAGCTTGAGCTGCGGCAGCCCCACCGACTTCGAGAGGCCGCCGAGGGCGAACGTCAGCGCCTCCTCCCGGTCGAGCACGCGGCAGGAGTCGCCGGCCGGCTCGAGCGGGTAGTCGGCGAACACCTCGTCGCCGACGATGGCGAGACCGCGCGTGGCGGCGACCGTGGACAGCCGGTCGAGATCGTCGCGGCGCAACACGCTCCCCGTCGGGTTGTTCGGGCTCACGACCAGGACCGCGCGGGTGCGCGAGGTCACGGAGCGCTCGAGCGCCTCGAGGTCGATGGACCAGGTGCCGTGGTAGTGGAGCGGGTAGGGCCGAGGCGTCACGCCGTCGAGTCGGGTCAGGTGATCGAAGAGCGGGTAGCTCGGGACGGGGACCAGCACCTCGTCCCCGGGGTCGCAGAGCAGCTTGAAGAGGAACGAGTACGCCTCGCTCGTGCTCGAGGTGAGGACGACGTGCCCGGGTGACACCGCGAGACCCGCCCGGCCATAGTCGGCGGCGACCGCCTCTCGAGCGGCCGGCAATCCGAACGGGTGCGGCTCGTACACGAGCGAGGCCGGCGAGCCGAGCGGGGCGAGCAGCTCCGCCGGCGCCAGCAGTCCCGCGCGCGTCGGGTTGGTCTCGGTGAGGTCGAGCGGCGCCTCGCCCCGGGCGCCGAGCGACGCGAGGGCTTGCGCGAGCGCGTTGGGCGCCAGATCGGCAGGCGTGCGCGAAGAGAACATCGTTCGGCAACTACGTTAAACTACGGGCGAGGGTCGACGACAGGAATTTCGCCGCGCGGCGCGCGACTGGCGCCGCGCCAGGAGCTGCACGCGATGCTTCCCTTCTCTCCGCAGCGCCGCGCCTTCGGCCGCCTCGCGCTCGGTGCGGCCGCGATGTTCGCCGTCGCGTCCGCGGCGGTCGCCCAGCCGGCGCCGGCCCCGCCGGCCCCGGAGCGGCCGGCCGCCCTCGAGGTCCCCTACACGCAGTTCACGCTGCCGAACGGCCTCAACGTGATCCTCCACGAGGATCACACGGTGCCGGTCGTATCGGTGAACGTCTGGTACGACGTCGGGTCCGGGCGCGAGAGGCCGGGCCGCACCGGCTTCGCGCACCTGTTCGAGCACCTCATGTTCATGGGCTCGGGGCACGTGAAGGAGGGAGAGTTCGACCGGCTGCTCGAGTCGGCCGGCGGCGAGAACAACGGCTCGACGAACGAGGACCGGACCAACTACTGGATCGACGTCCCGTCGAACGCGCTCGAGCTGGCGCTGTTCCTCGAGTCCGATCGCATGGGGTACCTCCTGGACGCGATGACGCCGGCGAGCGTGGACGCGCAGCGCGACGTGGTGAAGAACGAGCGCCGGCAGAGCTACGAGAACCGGCCGTACGGGATGGCGTCCCTCCTGCTGAGCGAGCTGCTGTTCCCGGAAAACCACCCCTACCACTGGCCGACGATCGGCTACATGCCCGACCTCTCGGCGGCCAGCTACGAGGACGTCGTCGAGTTCTTCAAGAAGTACTACGCCCCGAACAACGCCAGCCTGTCGGTCGCCGGCGACATCGACATCGCCGCCACCCGGAAGCTGGTCGAGCGGTACTTCGGCGAGATCCCGCGCAGCGCCTTCGTCGAGCCGGTCGCGCCGCCGGCGGCGTACCTCACGTCGGTGGTGAAGCGCACGCTGGCCGACAAGGTGCAGCTGCCCCGCCTCTACCTGGCGTGGCACACCCCGGCGCTGCTCGCCCCCGGTGACGCCGCCCTCGACGCGGCCGCGTCGATCCTCGCGGGCGGGAAGAACTCGCGACTGTACCGCCGCCTCGTGTACGAGATGCAGATCGCCCAGAACGTGATGGCGATGCAGGGTTCGCAGGCCCTGGGCAGCACGTTCATGATCGTCGTGACGCCCAGGCCCGGCCACGCGCTCGACGAGGTGCAGAAGATCGTCGACGAGGAGATCGATCGCCTGCGGGCCGAGCCTCCCTCCGCGCGCGAGCTGCAGCGGGTGGTCAACCAGACCGAGGCTTCGTTCTACGGCCGGATGGAGCAAGTGGGCTCGTTCGGCGGCAAGGCCGACCAGTTGAATGCCTACTACACGGAGACCGGGAACCCCGATTACTACGCGGAGGACCTGGCGCGGTACCGGGCCCTGTCACCGTCGGACGTGCAGGCCGCGGTCCGCCAGTTCCTGCCGCCGGACCGGCGGGTCGAGCTGCGGGTGGAACCCGAGAAGAAGTAGGTGATGCCCATGCGCTTCGAGCGACTGCTGTTCGTCCCCCTGCTGTTCCTGGCTGCCGGCGGCCTGGCGCAACCGCCCGACCGCGCGCAGGTCCCACGCCCCGGCGACCCGCCCGTGCTGCGCCTGCCCGAGGTCCAGAAGCGCGCGCTCTCGAACGGCCTGCCGGTGTGGGTTGTCGAGCAGCACGAGGTGCCGGTCGTCCAGGTGAGCCTGGTGGTGACGGCGGGCGGCAGCGCCGACCCTGCGGACCGGCCCGGGCTCGCCAGCATGACAGCGGCGATGCTCGACGAGGGGGCCGGCAGCCGCTCGGCGCTCGAGATCGCCGACGCCATCGACTATCTCGGCGCGTCGCTCGCCACCAGCGGCGCCTTCGACGCCTCGGCCGTGCGCCTGTGGGTGCCCGTCGCGCGGCTGGCCGACGCGCTGCCGGTGATGGCGGACGTGGCCACCCGGCCGGCGTTTCCGGCCGAGGAGCTGGAGCGACTGCGGAAGGAGCGGCTGACCTCGATGCTGCAGGCCCGCGACGACCCGGCGCAGGTGGCCGGGCTGGCATTTCCGCGGCTCGTGTTCGGCCCGCACCGGTACGGGACGTCACTGCAGGGGACCCCGGAGAGCGTCGCCGCCTTCGCCGTCGACGACCTCAAGACCTTCTACGGCGCGCACTATCGCCCCGACCGCTGCACGCTCGTCGTCGTCGGCGATGTGAAGCTGGATGACGCGCTCCGGTTGCTCGAGTCGGCCTTCGGCGGGTGGAAGCCCGAGGGGGCGGCGGCACCGCTGCCGGCGCTGAAGGACGGCGTTCCCGCGAAGACGCGCCAGGTCTTCCTCATCGACAAGCCGGGCGCCCCGCAGTCGCAGATCGTGATCGGCGGCGTCGGCGTGGCGCGGTCGACGCCCGACTACTTCCCGCTGCAGGTGCTCAACACGCTCCTCGGCGGATCGTTCACGTCGCGGCTGAACCAGAACCTCCGCGAAGAGCACGGCTACACGTACGGGGCCGGGTCGGCGTTCGACATGCGTCTGGCCGCGGGGCCGTTCCTCGCGAGGGCCGGCGTGCAGACCGAGGTGACCGCCGCGGCGCTGACCGAGTTCTTCAAGGAGTTGACCGGGGTGCTCGAGCCGGTCCCCCCTGACGAGTTGTCGCGCGCGAAGAACTACGTGGCGCTCGGCTTCCCCGGCGAGTTCGAGACGACGGGCGACATCGCGGCGCGGCTGGAGGAACTGGTCGTGTACCGGCTGCCCGAAGGGTACTTCTCCGGCTACGTGCGGGCGGATCCAGGCGGTGACGGCTGCCGACGTGCAGCGCGTCGCCCAGCGGTACATCACGCCCGGCCGGTTCACGGTGGTGGTGGTCGGCGACCGGAAGACGATCGAGGCCCCGGTGCGGGCGATGAAGCTCGGGCCGGTGACGGTGATGTCGGTCGAGGAGGCGCTGGGGCCATCCGGACCGGCGAAGTAGCGCGGGGCTTCAGCCCCGCGACCCAGGACCGTAAGCCATGGATGCTGTGACACCCCGGGACGTTTCGCCGACGCTCGACCTGTTCGCCGAGGTCACGCGGCTCAAGCGCGAGCTGGACGCGGTGATCCTGGCGCACTACTACCAGGAGCCCGACATCCAGGACATCGCCGACCACGTCGGCGACAGCCTGGCGCTCGCACAGGTGGCCGAGAAGGCGCAGGCGCGCACGATCGTGTTCTGCGGCGTGCACTTCATGGCCGAGACGGCCAAGATCCTGAACCCCGGCAAGCTGGTGCTGCTGCCCGACCTGGCTGCCGGCTGCTCGCTGGCCGACCAGTGCCCGGCGGCCGACTTCGAGCGTTTCGTGCGGACCCACCCCGGCCACACGGTCATCACCTACATCAACTCGAGCGCCGGGGTGAAGGCGCTGAGCGACGTGATCTGCACCTCGAGCAACGCGGAGCGGATCATCCGGCAGATCCCCCCGGATCGCCCGATCATCTTCGCGCCCGACCAGCAGCTGGGGCGGTACCTGATCGGGAAGACGGGGCGCGACATGGTGCTGTGGCCGGGCGCCTGCTCGGTGCACGTGACCTTCTCCGAGCGGCGGCTGCTGCGGCTGAAGGCCGAGCACCCCGAGGCGCTGGTGCTCGCCCACCCCGAGTGCGAGACGCCGGTGCTGCGGCTGGCCGACCACATCGGGTCCACCTCGTCGATCCTCAAGTACGCGGTCGAGAGCCCCGCGCAGGCGTTCATCGTCGTGACCGAGGCGGGCATCATCCACCAGATGAAGAAGGCCGCGCCGGGCAAGACGTTCATCCCCGCCCCGCCCGACAACGGCTGCTCCTGCAACGAGTGCCCGTTCATGCGGCTGAACACCCTCGAGAAGGTGTACCTCTGCATGCGCGACCGCCGGCCCGAGATCACGATGGACGAGGAGCTGCGCCAGCGCTGCCTGGTCCCGCTCCGCCGGATGCTCGACATGAGCCGGTAGGAGCCGGCCTGTCTATGTCGCGTGATCGGTTCCGGCGCGGTTCGGTGGTGAAGCTGGACGAGGCGTTCGTCCGGGGCGAGGTCCGGCGCTTCCTGAAGGAGGACGTCGGCCCCGGCGACGCCACCACGGCGGCGGTGATCCCACCCGGCACCCATGGCGCCGGATGGATCGTGGCCCGCCAGCCCTGCGTGGTCGCCGGCCTCGACCTCGCGCGCGCCGTCTTCGAGGAACTGGACGCCTCGACGCGATTCGAGCCGGCCGTCTCGGACGGCGAGGTGGTGCCAGCGGGGGCGCGACTTGCCCGTGTCGAGGGCCAGGCGGCCACGCTGTTGACCGGCGAGCGGCTCGCGCTGAACCTGCTGCAGCGCCTCTCGGGCGTCGCCACCGTCACCCGCCGCTACGTCGACGCGGTCGCCGGCACGGGCGCGTCGGTTTCCGACACGCGCAAGACGACGCCCGGCCTGCGCCTGTTCGAGAAGCGGGCCGTGGCGCTCGGCGGCGGGCGGAACCACCGCCTGGGCCTGCACGACGGCGTGCTGATCAAGGACAACCACCTCGCGGCGGCGGGCGGCGTCGGGCCGGCGGTGCGGGCGGCGCGGGCGGCCTCGCCGGGGTTGCCGATCCAGGTGGAGGTCGATTCGCTCGATCAGTTGGACCAGGCGCTGGACGCGGAGGCCGACGCCGTGCTGCTGGACAACATGACGCCGGACGAAGCCTCCCGGGCTGTCGCCCGCGCGCGTGCCCACCCTCGAGGGGCCGACTGCTGGATTGAATCCTCGGGTGGGATCACCTTGCAGAACGTCCGGGCCCATGCCGAGGCCGGCGTGGACACGATCTCGGTCGGGGCGCTGACGCATTCCGCGCCGGCCGTGGATATTGCGCTGGATTTCGAGTGACCCTCGCATCGATGTCACACACACCTGAAATCGACGTCCTGGTGATTGGCAGCGGCCTGGCCGGCGCGGCCGCCGCCCTCGCCGCCGCGCGCCAGGGGGCGCGCGTCGTGATGATCACCAAGACCGAGCGTTCCGAGGAAGGCAATACCTGGTACGCCCAGGGGGGCATCATCTACCACGGGGCGAACGACTCGCCCGAGCGCCTCGTCGCGGACATCCTCGCCGCCGGGGCCGGGTTGTCCGACCCGGCCGCGGCCGGCCTGCTGGCGCGGGAAGGTCCGCGGCTCGTCAAGGAGGTGCTGATCGACCAGGCCGAAGTCCCCTTCGACGCCAACGGCGACGGGGGCCTCGACCTGACCTCGGAGGCCGCGCACTCGGTCGCGCGCATCGCCCACTACAAGGACGCGACCGGGCGCGCGATCGAGTCGTCGATGCTGGCCCGGCTCGCGCGCGAGCCCGGGGCCGCCGTCCTCTGCGGCCGCACCGCGGTGGACCTGCTCACCCTGTCGCACCACTCGCGCAACCCGCTGGACATCTACGCCCCGCCTACCTGCGTGGGCGCGTACGTCTTCGACCAGCAGGCGCGCCGCGTCGAAACGCTGCTCGCCAAGGAGACGATCCTGGCGACGGGCGGCCTGGGACGGATCTACCTGCACACGACCAACCCGCGCGGCGCCTGCGGCGACGGCGTGGCCATGGCCTACCGGGCCGGGGCGCGCTGCCTGAACATGCAGTTCGTGCAGTTCCACCCGACGACCCTCTATCACGCGGGGGAGCGGTTCCTGATCTCGGAATCGCTGCGCGGGGAAGGGGCGCGGCTGGTGGACCCGGCCGGGCGCGAGTTCATGACCGCCTATCACCCCGACGGCTCGCTGGCACCCCGCGACATCGTGGCTCGCGGCATCCACCGGATGATGCACGAGACCGGCGCCGAGTGCGCCTTCCTCGACATCACCCACCGCGCCGCTGCCTGGGTGCGCGAGCGCTTCCCGCAGATCCACGCCCGCTGCCTCGAGGCGGGAATCGACATCACGGCCGAGCGCATCCCGGTCGTGCCGGCCGCGCACTACAGTTGCGGCGGCATCGCGGTGGACGACCGGGGACGCACCAGCATCCACAGGCTGCGCGCGGTCGGTGAAGTGTCCTGCACGGGCCTCCACGGCGCCAACCGCCTCGCCAGCACCTCCCTGCTCGAGTGCCTGGTGTGGGGCACGCGCGCCGGCGACGACGCCGGCCGGGGGGCCATCACGCGGCGGTCGGCATACGAGGTGCCGGAGGTGGCCCCCTGGCAGTACGAGACCGAGCCGGTCGATCCCGCCCTCATGGCCCAGGACTGGCTGACGATCCGTCAGACGATGTGGAACTACGTGGGGCTGGTGCGCAGCCGCCGCCGGCTCGAGCGGGCGCACGAGATCCTGCGCGAGCTGCACATGGAGATCGGCCAGTTCTACGGGCGAGGCGAGTTGAGCGACGAGCTGATCGGCCTGCGCAACGGCGTGCAGGCGTCGCTCGCGGTGCTGCTGGCGGCCATGGAGGCCCGCGAGAGCCGCGGGTGCCACTACCGGGTGGATTGACCGTCCGTCCCGCCCCCGCCCCGCCTTCCGTCTCAGTGCGCGAAGACGATCTCCTGCGCCTCCACGCCGTGGATCTCGCGCATCTTCCGGCCCAGGTCGCGCCATCCGGCCTCGTCGCCGACCAGCTCGAGCAGGATCACGCCCTGCGCCGTGCCCAGCTCCTCGGTGCGGTGGAGGCCGAGGCGCGTCCTGATCTGGCTGCCGTACTCGGTGAGCAGCGCCTGCACCGCCGTCGCCTGGTTGAACCGGTCGGTGAGATGCAGCGCCATGATCACGTGGCTGTCCATCTGAGCTCCTCAATCTGCCGGCACCCCTCGGCCTCGCTCGGGCGAAGCGGAGTCCGGCGCTACTGGCGTGCCAACGCCTCGACCTCGTCCATCTCGATCGGGATCGGCGGGCCGAGGATCCGATTGCCGGCCTCGGTCACCACCACGTCGTCCTCGACGCGAATCCCCCCGAAGGCCCGGAAGCGCTCGATGGCGTCGTAGTTGAGGAACTCGGCGAACTTCCCCTCCGCCCGCCATCGGTCCATCAGCACGGGAATCATGTAGATGCCCGGCTCGACCGTCATCACCATGCCCGGCTCGAGCGGCCGCGCCATGCGCAGCGACTTGAGGCCGAACTGCGCGCTGCGCTGCACCGACGCGTCGTACCCCACGTTCTGCTCCCCGAGCCCCTCCATGTCGTGCACGTCGAGCCCCATCATGTGGCCGAGGCCGCACTGGAAGAACATCCCCTGCGCCCCCTGCTCGATGGCGGCGTCGAGGTTCCCCTTCATCAGCCCGATGGCCTTCAGGTCGTCGGCGAGGCTGCGGCAGGCCAGCAGGTGCACGTCCCGGAACCTGGCGCCTGGCTTCACCGCGGCGATCGCCTTCTTCTGCGCCCGGTGCACCGCCTGGTAGAGGTCGCGCTGCGGCCCCTCGAAGCGCCCGCCAATCGGGATCGTACGGGTGATGTCGCTCGCATAGTGCAGGGGCGACTCGGCGCCCGAGTCGTTCACCGCCATCTGCCCGGCTTCCATCCGGTTGCCGTGGTAGTGGTTGTGCAGCGTCTCGCCGTGCACCGAGAAGATCACCGGGAAGGCCATCGCGACGCCGCGCGACGCGACGAGCCCCTCCATGGCGCCCGCCACCTCGCGCTCGTAGACGCCGGGTTTCGCCATCCGCATCGCGAGGACGTGCATGTCGCGGCTGACCTCGAGCGCGCGCTCGATCTCGCCGATCTCCTCGGCGCTCTTGATCGCCCGCTGCGACACCACGGCCCGGCACAGCGCGACCGAGGCGTGCTCGTCGATCGCCTCGGCGCGGATGCCAAGCAGCCGCTCGAGCAGCCGGGCGTTGTCGGCGCGGTACTGCGGCAGGAAGTGGATGCGCCGGCCGGTCCGGATCGCCTCGCTCAAAAGCCGCGGCAGCTTGTCGAGCGGCGCGGTCTCGGTGACGCCCGCCCGCGCGGCCCGTTCCGCGATGGTCGGCTGCGGCCCCCGCCAGACGATGTCGTCCACCGTGAAGTCGTCGCCGTAGATCGCGTGGCGGCCCGCATCGACATCGAGCACGGCCACCAGGTCGGGGTCGTCCACGCCCCAGTAGTAGAGAAACGACGAATCCTGGCGGAAGTGGTACACGTTGGCCGCGTAGTTCATCGGCGCGTCCGCGTTCCCCACGAACAGCAGCAGGCCATCCTGGAACTGGCGCTGCAGCCCGTTCCGGCGGCCGACGTACACCTGCGCGTCGAACATTCGCGTCTCCTCGGGATTCAGGAATCGGGATTCAGGAGTCAGGAGTCAGGATTCTGCGCGTCAGCGCGGGTGTCCCGGCGGAACCACCCTCGCCTTCCCCGTCAGCGTCTGCCCGCCCGCGGCGACCGTAACCGTGTACTCGCCCGGGGCGGACCGGCGGCCGCGCCCCGCCGTCACGTCCCATGTGACCCGGTTCAAGCCCGCGTGCCCCTCGGCCTCCAGCGTCCGCACGGTCGTCCCCGCGGCGTCGGCGATCGTCACCTTGACCTTCTCCGCCGGCTTGGCCTTCAGGAAGAAGTCCACGTTCACGCCGTCGTCGTTCGCGACGATCAGGTGGCGGTCGCCGTACAGCTCGAAGTTGCCCCAGGCGCCATCGCGCGGCACGGCCCGGTGACGGATCGCGAACAGGTGCGAGTCCTTCTGCAGCGACCCCTGCTTCGCCTCCGCCAGCCAGGCGACGTTGGTGACGAACAACCCGCGGCCGTAGGTCGCGACCACGAGGTCGTGCTCGCGCGGGTGGATCACCATGTCGGTCACCGGGACCGTCGGCATGTTCCCCTTGAAGGCGACCCAGTTCCGCCCCCCGTCCAGCGTCGCGAAGACGCCCTTGTCGGTGCCGGCGAAGAGGGTGTCCTGGTCCTTCAGGTCCTCGACGACGACGTCGAGCGAGCGGTCGGGCAGGTTGCCGGCGACAGACGTCCACGACTTGCCGAAGTCGGTCGTCCTCATCACGACCGTCTTCATCTCGTCGTAGCGCCGCCCGCTCTTCGTCACGTACGCCGTGCCGGGCGCGAAGCGCGAGGCGAGCACGCGCGTCGTCCAGTAGTGCGCGGGCGCCCCGGCGGCCGCCAGGTTGGCCGTCACGTCGGTCCACGACGCCCCGTGGTTGGTCGTCACCTGCACCTTGCCGTCGTCGGCCCCTGCCCAGATGACCCCGGCCTGCAGCGGCGACTCGGAGAGCGTCGTGAGGGTGCAGAACTGAACCGTCATCCCCGGCGGCGAGATCTTCTCGGGATCGTTGGTCGTGAGGTCGGGGCTGATCTCCTGCCAGTGGTCGCCGCGGTCGAGCGACCGGAACAGCACCTGGGCGCCCGTGTAGACAATGGCCGGGTTGTGCGGGGACAGGAGGATCGGCGGCGTCCAGTTGAAGCGCAGCGGCGGCTGCCCGGCCGGCCTCGTCGGGACGATGCGCGTGCGCGTGTGCGACTCCTGGTCGGCCCGGTACTGCCCCCCCCACTGGATGCTGTTGTAGACCCAGCGGCTGTCGGTCGGATCCACGCGGTTGTACATCCCGTCGTTGTCGCCGACGGTCACCCAATCCTCGGGTCCGACGCGCCCGTGCGGCCCGTTGATCGGCCCCTTCCACGAGTCGTGGTCCTGCAAGCCGGCGTAGATGTGGTACGGGTCCTCCATGTCCACGTCGATCGCGTAGATCTCGCCGCCCGGCAGGTTGTAGTAGTGATCGGCCGTCTTCCCGCCGTCGTACGACACGTGCACGCCGCCGTCCGACCCCATGATCATCCGGTTCGAGTCGTCGGGGTCGATCC
The DNA here is from genome assembly GCA_963813585.1 of uncultured Acidobacteriota bacterium. Taxonomy (GTDB): domain Bacteria; phylum Acidobacteriota; class Vicinamibacteria; order Vicinamibacterales; family Fen-181; genus JARKSS01. Next base: position 1,228,531 of record CAWEZL010000001.1, on the reverse strand, counting down.
ACATCGAGCGGAAGTCGCCGAACGCGCTCGCGAACAGCCCCCTCCGCGACCAGTCGAGCCCCTCGAACGTCTTGCCGCCGTCGCTCGAGCTGATCAGCGAGTCGCAGTTGATCAGGATCTTCCGGTCGTTCTGCTGATCGACCCGGATCTGGTTGAACGAGTACCCCGCCTTCGAGCTGACGTCGTCCTCCGCCGAGTTCATCTTCTTCCACGCCCGGCCGCCGTCGTCGGTGCGGTACACCTCGCCGCCGATCGGCCGCTCGCGCGCCTCGACGCCGCGCTCCTTCGCCCGCGCGATCTCGGCCGGCGTCGGCGGACGCAGGGCGAGGTTCTCGGTCACCGCGTAGAGGATGTCCGGGTTCTTCTGGAAGATGTCGAGACCGATCCGCCCCTGGGGCCCGGCCGGGAAGCCGCCCGCCAGCTTCTCCCACGTGCGGCCGCCGTCGGTCGTCTTGTGGATGCCGCTCCCGGTGCCCTTGCCCTCGTAGAGGCGCCAGGGCCGCCGCTGCACCTGGTACGTGGCGGCGTAGAGCGTATCGGGGTCGCGGCGGTTGATGACGACGTCGATCGCCCCCGTCTCGTCGTCCACGTAGAGGACCTTCTTCCAGCTCTTCCCGCCGTCGGCGGACTTGAACACGCCGCGGTCGGGGCCAGTTGACCACAGGCGTCCCATCGCGGCGACGTAAACGATGTCGGGGTTGCGCGGGTGCACGACGATGCGCCCGATCTGGCTGGTGGCCTCGAGCCCGACGCGCCGCCAGGTCTTGCCGGCGTCCACCGACTTGTAGACGCCGTTCCCCGGGTACGCCACGCGGACGCTGGCGGCGTCGCCCGTCCCGACGTAGATGACGTCGGGGTTCGAGGGGGCGATCGTCACGCACCCGATCCCCGTCACGTCGGGCTGATCGAACACCAGCTCGAAGGTGGTGCCGTTGTTGGTGGTCTTCCAGAGGCCGCCGTAGCGCACCGCGACGTAGAAGGCATAGAGGTGCGCGCGCGCCGGGCGCTCGGGCACCGCGATGTCCGAGATCCACGACCCCGCGCGGAACGGCCCGAGGTTGCGCCAGGTGAGGCCGGCCAGCGACGCCTCGCCCAGCTTCGGGGGATCCTGCGCGATGAGCGGGGCCGACAGCAGCGCGGCGCCGACGAGCAGGATACTGAGGATCCAACGCAAGTGAGATGGTCTATGCATGGCCGGTCACCCGCGAGACACGTTCGCCCACCGCGGACAGGCGAGGACGCCTGTCCTACTGGCCCCCAGCACCTAGCCCCCAGCCCCTACTTCTGTCCGTAGTACGCGTCCGGCCCGTGCTTGCGCTTGAAGTGCTTGTCGCGAAGCACCGCCGAGATCGGCTCGACCCCCGGGTTGAGCGAGACGGTGATGGCGGCCAGTGCCGCGATCTCCTCGAGCAGCACCGCCATGTGTGCGGCCGCCGCGGCCGACGGCCCCCAGCAGAACGGCGCGTGGCCGTGCACCAGGACCGCGGGGACGTGCGAGGGGTTCAGCGAGGCGAACCGGCGCACGATCACCTGCCCGGTGTTCCACTCGTAGGCCGCGCGGATCTCGGCGGCGGTCATCGGCTCGGTGACGGGCACCGGGCCCGGGAAGTAGTCGGCGTGCGTCGTCCCCAGGCAGGGGATCTCGCGGCCGGCCTGCGCCCAGGCGGTGGCGTGCCGCGAGTGCGTGTGGGCGATCCCTCCCACCTCGGGAAAGGCCCGGTAGAGCGCGACGTGGGTTGGCAGGTCGGAGGACGGGCGGAAGGCGCCCTCGACGACGTGACCCTCGAGGTCGGTGACCACGAGGCTCTCGGCAGTCAGTTGGTCGTACGCCACGCCGCTGGGCTTGATCACGACGCGGCCGGTCGCCCGGTCGATGCCACTCGCGTTGCCGAACGAGGAGACGACCAGGCCGCGCCGCACCAGCTCGAGGTTTGCCTCGAGCACCTCGCTCCGAAGCGCGTCGAGCGGGTTCATGACCGGCGCGCCTCCGCCGCGATGCGCCGGAGCGCCGGCAGAACGTGGCCGATCGCCGCCGCTCCCGACCCCTGCTGCCCGAGCGAGAAATAGAGCGAGCGGAAGAGCGGGAACAAGTCGCCGTACACGGCGGCCTGCGCCGGATCGGGGTGCACCACCTCGTACTCCGGGCAGAGCGCCTCCTGCGCCGCCTCGATCGAGGGGAACGTCCCCGCGGCCAGGAAGGCGAAGATGGCCGACCCCAGGCTGGTCACCTCGGTGCGCGGCACGAGAATCGGCTTGTTGAGCACGTTCGCGTAGACGGCGTTGAGCACGGGGCTTTTCCGGGGGATGCCGCCGCCGTTGATCACCCGCGCGATCGAGACGCCGTGATCCTCCATCCGCTCGAGGATGATCCGGGTGTGGAACGCCGTCCCCTCGATCGCCGCGAACAGGTGGTCCTGGGGAGTGTGGGTCAGGTTCCAGCCCAGCGTGACGCCGCCCAGCTCGGGGTTGACCAGCACCGTGCGGTCCCCGTTGTCCCAGGTGAGGTGCAGCAGGCCGGTCTCGCCCGCCCGGTAGCGCTCGAGTCCCTCCGACAGGTGCGGCACGGTGGTGCCGGCCCGCCTGGCGATCGCGTCGAAGATGTCGCCCGTCGCCGACAGGCCGGCCTCGATGCCGGTCAGCGCCGGGTGGATGGAGCCGGGCACCACCCCGCACACGCCTGGCACGAGCGCCGTCCCCTTGCTGACCGCCATGATGCAGGTCGAGGTCCCGATCACGTTGACGATGTCGCCGAGGCGGACGCCGGCGCCGATCGCGTCCCAGTGCGCGTCGAAGGCGCCCACCGGGATCGGGATGCCGGCCCGGAAGTCGAGCCGCGCCGCCCACTCGGGGGCGAGATGCCCCGCGAGGTGGTCGGAGGTCAGGTACCGACCGTTCAGCTTGTCCCGGACCCCGGCGAGCAGCGGGTCCACGGCGACGAGGAAGTCCTCGGGGGGCAGGCCGCCGAGCGAGGCGTTCCAGAGCCACTTGTGCCCCATCGCGCAGACGCTGCGCGGCACCTCGGCGGGATCGGTGGTGCCGCACAGCGTGGCCGCCACCATGTCGCAGTGCTCGAGGGCGGTCACCATCCGTTCGCGCTTGTCGGGGTTGTGACGCAGCCAGTGCAGCAGCTTCGAGAAGCCCCACTCGCTCGAGTACGTGCCGCCCGACCAGTGGATCGCCTCGAGGCCCCGCTCGTGCGCCGTCCTCGTGATGAGCGCTGCCTCGCGCCAGGCCCGGTGGTCGCACCACAGGTAGTAGTCGGCGAGCGGTTGCAGCCCCTCGCCCACCGGCACGACGCTGGACCCGGTGGTGTCGAGCGCAAGCGCCTCGACCTGGTCGCCCCGGACGGACGCGCTCTCGAGCGCGCGCACGCTGGCCGCCGCCAGCGCCTCCATCTGGTCGTGATGGCTCTGCGTGGCGTGGTCGGGGTCCTCACGCTTCCGGTGGAGCGGGTACTCGGCCGCCCCCGACCCGAGGCGGCCCCGCGCGCTGTCCACGATCGACACCCGCACGCTCAGCGTTCCGAAATCGACGCCCGCGACGATGGCCATGCCTCGATCTCCGAAGGATTCAGCGCTGCCCCGAATCCCGAATCCTACTTGTGCCAGTACATTTCCCATCCCATGTACTTCGTCGCCGCTTCGTGGACCATACCGGCCACCGACGAGAGGTTGGCGGCGACGTGGTGCTCGAAGCCGTTCTCGCAGATGTGGCGCAGCAGCGCCTGCATCCGCGGGATGCGCACGACACCCGCCCCGCCGAACGTGCTGAGCGGGTCGGTCGTGAACTCCCCTTCCCCGACGTACCCGGTGATGCGTCCCTTCGCGTCGTCGGTCGAGAAGCGCGCGAAGGTCATGGGCCCCGGCTTGACGCGCCCGACGAGCGTCCCGTACGTGTTGTCGCGCCCGACGGTGCCGGCGATGATCGCCTGGTAATCCATCTGGACGTCGGCGAAGAAGTGCTTCGGCAGGTTGCTGCAGTGGAAGCAGACCGCCTTGTCGGGGTCGTCGCCGTAGTTGTTGTTCCAGTCGAGCAGCGCGCTCGGCGTCCCCGACGCGAGGCGCAGGGCGTGCATCGCGATCACGCCCAGGATGTCCACCTCGCAGGCGCTCGACTTCAGCTCGTCGCTCATCATGCTCATGACGGTGCAGGGCACGATGCCGTAGAACTCCTCGATCGCGGTCCAGCACTGCACAGCGCTGACGGCCACCTCGGTCTCGGCCATCCACTCGTCGATCACTGCCCCGAGCTTCGCCATCCTGGTGGTGGAGGCCATCGGGATGCCCCCGGTCGGCGCGTAGGCGTCGATGGCGGCCAGCTTCCGCTTCACCGACGGGTGGTCGTCGGGCAGGCGGGTGATGCGGCCGAGGATCTCCGACAGGTCCACCGGCTCGACCGAGATGCCCGCCGCCTCGAGCAGCTTCTCGCTGTACCGCACGGTGTTGAACGCCGCCGGCCGTGCGCCGATGGCGCCGACCCGCAGGTTGCGCAGCCCCCGCACCACCCGGCACACGCCGAGGAACCACTGCAGGTCGGTGGCGAACACGGAGGACGAGGGGGTCTCGGTGTGCAGGGAGGTCAGTGAGTACGGAATGCCGTACTGCTTCAGGTTGTTGCAGGCCGACATCTTCCCGCAGAAGCTGTCGCGCCGATCGGCGATGGTCATCGACCCGGTGTCGTCCGGGGTCGCCTGCACAAGCACCGGCACGCGCAGGTCGGCCAGGCGCAGGGCGTCCACGATCGCCCGCTCCTCGCCGAAGTTCGGCAGCGTGACGATCACCCCGGCGATCTCCTTGCGGTGGCGGTCGAACAGCTCGGCGCACCGGCGCGACTCCCCGCGCGTGGTCACCGCGCCGTGCTTGGCGGCGTCGGGGCCGAGGACGACCACCGTCACGCCGGCGCGCTCGAGGACGCCGATCATCTCCTCGCGCCCGCTGCGCGCCAGGTGATCGGGGAAGAACCCGCGGTTGCCGACGATGAGGCCGAGCGTGATGGGGGTGTGTGTGGTCATGGGATCATCCGTTGAAGTAGAGGTAGGCCGCGAGGATCAGCACCAGGACCAGGGCCGAGGCGAAAACGTCGCCCGCGCCCCAGCTCGCGCGCGTCTGACGCCGGTCCGCGTCGGTCACCGTGGCGTACGTCAGCCCGGCCAGCTGCCCCTCCCGCGGCGGGGCGGTCGCATAGCTCACGCCGACCAGCACCAGGGCGGACACGACGAAGATCAGGAGGCTGTAGTACTGGAAGTAGACGTTGTTGACGAGCCACAGGAACGAGCCGGCCGGGTAGCCCGCCTCGTACCCCGCCAGTTTCAACGCCACCGGCGTGTCCACGGCCAGCCGGAACGCCCCCAGCAGGAAGCCGGCGACAAGTGCCGACAGGCAGCCGGCGGCGTTCAGCCGCTTGATGAACACGCCGAGGAAGAAGACCGCGAAGATTGGCGGCGCCAGGTACGACTGCACGCCCTGCAGGTATTCGTACAAGCCGCGCGCGCCCTGGATGACCGGGATCCACAGCAGCGCCATCAGCACCATCACCGTCGTGGCGGCGCGCCCGACCCAGACGAGCTGCTGGTCCGAGGCCTTCGGGTGCATCGGGCGGTAGAAATCGATCGTGAAGAGCGTGGACGAGGCGTTGAAGGCGCCCGCGAGCGAGCTCATGAGGGCGGCAAGCAGTCCGGCGACGACGAGGCCGCGAAGGCCCGCGGGCATGACGTGCTGCACCATGAGCGGGAAGGCCCCCTGCGAGGTGAGGGGGATGGCATTGCCGGCCTGGTCCACCAGCACCTCGAGGCCGGGCACCTTGCCGCTGCGCGCGAGCGCCACCGCCATCATGCCGGGGATGATGAAGATGAAGACCGGGAGCAGCTTGAGGAACGAGGCGAAGATCGACCCGCGGCGCGCCTCGGTCTCGTTCGGCGCGCCGAGCGCGCGCTGCACGATGTACTGGTCGGTGCACCAGTACCAGAGGCCGATGATCGGCGCGCAGAACAGCATGCCGACCCACGGGTAGTTGGTGTTGAAGTACCAGGCCATCCGGCCCGTCTCCTTGACCGGCGCCCACGTGCCTTCCACCCCCGCCGGGATGAGCGGCTTCCACAGGTTGAACATGTCCGACGGGAGCGCGGCACGGAACTCGGACCAGCCGCCCAGGGTCTGCAGGCCGAAGAGGGTGAGCACGAGGGACCCGAGGATGAGGACCGCCGTCTGCACCGCCTCGGTGTAGGCCACCGCGCGCATCCCGCCCAGCACCGTGTAAAGGCCGGTCAGCAGCACGACGGCCACCGAGCCGATCCAGAAGCTGTTGAAGGTCATGCCGCCGATCTGGACGCTCAGCTCCGGGATCAGCGTGCCGAACACGATCCCCCCGGCGAAGATCCCCACGGCCATCTTCGTGAGGACGTAGGCGACGAGCGAGATGCCCGAGAGCACCCAGCGCGAGGCCGGCGAAAAGCGCCGCCCGAGGAACTCGGGCATCGTGAAGACCTTCGAGCGCATGTAGAACGGCACGAAGACCCACCCGAGCACGAGCAGGCACCAGGCGTGCAGCTCGTAGTGCGCCATGGCGACGCCGCTGACCGCCCCCGACCCCGCGAGGCCGACCAGGTGCTCGGACCCGATGTTCGAGGCGAAGATCGACGCCCCGATGACGAGCCAGCCCAGGTTGCGCCCGGCGAGGAAGTAGTCGTCCGCCGTGTTGCGGCTCTTGAGGATCACCCACCAGGTGAGTCCGAGCAGCAGGCCGAAGTACGCGAGGATGACGAGCCAGTCGATCGTCGCCATAGGTCAACAGGCCTCAGGGGCTTTGGACTCGGCGCGGGGGCACGGCGGATTGTGCCCTATTTCCACGCCGCGCGCACTATCCGCTCGCCGAAGGGCGGGCCGCCCTGAGCCGTCTGAATGTATACACTTGCTAGAACATTGATGGCAACACCAGCGGCCGGTCTGTTGTATGCTAGCCGTGCCGGTCCCGCTGTTCCGCCATTGCGAACACGGGGACCGGCCGGCTACGATATCCCGCCCATGCCGATCGCACACCCCGACCACGCCTCGGTTCTCACCGCCTTCGCCGCCACGGCCCCCGACGCCGCGAACGCCGACCCCGGCAGCAACGGTGGACGCCAGGAGGTGACCGCCGGCGCCTACCGGCGCCTCCGCGAGCTGATCGTCGCCGGCCGCCTCGCCCCCGGCGCCCCACTCATCGAGACCGACCTCTCCAAGCGCCTCGGCGTCAGCCGCACCCCGGTCCGCGCCGCCCTGCAGCGTCTCCACCAGGAAGGCTTCGTCGCCGCCTCCCGCGCCGGGCAGATGCTCCGTGCCTTCGTGTCGCCCCTGACCGGCGACGACATGCGCGAGGTCTTCCTGATGGTCGGCTCGCTCGAGTCGGTGGCCGCCCGGCTGGCCGCGTCGCTCGAGCCCGAACGCCGCGCGGCGCTGGCCGACTCGCTCGACGCCCTGGACCGCGAGCTCGGCGGCGCGGCAGCCGCCCGGCCGCCCGACCTGGTCCGCGCGCAGGACCTGCACGTCCGCTTCCGGCGAGCGTTCGTCGAGGCGGGCTCGGGCCCGCGCCTGCAGGGCGAGCTGGACGTGCTCGAGGCGCAGGCCGAGCGGTACGAGCGCGTCTACACAGGAGCCATCCTGCTCGCATTCGAGGAGGGCGCTTCGGGGCGCGCCGCCATCGTCGCGGCCATCCGCGTCGGCGATGCCGACGCCGCCGAGCAGGCAGTGGCCGCACACTGGCGCGCGGCCGCCGATCGCTACCAGCAGGTGGTGTCGATCCTCGGCGAACGGGGCAACTGGTGACGCGATGAGCTTCGGGGCAGCGGGCGTGCGCGCGGCGGACGGATTGGCCGTTGAGGCCGGCGACCTGACGGGGACGATCCTGCGGATCGCGCGGTTCGCGATCCACGACGGCCCCGGCATCCGCACGACCGTCTTCCTCAAGGGCTGCCCGCTGCGCTGCGCCTGGTGCCACAGCCCCGAGAGCCAGCGGCCGGCGCCCGAGTTCATGCCGCAGCCCGATCGCTGCATCCGCTGCGGTTCGTGCACGGCCGCCTGCCCGCACGCCGTGCTCCCCGCCGCCGTTGCCGACAGCGCGGCCCCGGCCGGCTGCACGACCTGCGGCGCCTGCGCCGAGGCCTGCCCCACGGGCGCGCGCGAGCTGGTGGGTCACGAGACGACGGTAGACGCGCTGATGGCGCTCGTCGAGCGCGACCGCATCTTCTACGACGAGTCGGGCGGCGGCGTCACCTTTTCGGGGGGCGAGCCGCTGCTCCAGCCCGAGTTCCTGCTCGAGGCCGCCGCGTCGTGCCGCGTCGCCGGCATCCACGTCGCGGTGGACACCTGCGGCCACGCCGACCCCGAGATCCTGCTTGCCGTCGCCCGCGAGGCCGACCTCTTCCTGTTCGATCTCAAGATCGTCGACCGGGAGACGCACCGCCGCTTCACGGGCGTTCCCAACGACCTGATCCTCTCGAACCTCGAGCGGCTCGCCGCGCTTCACCCCCGCGTCATCGTCCGCTTCCCGCTGATCCCCGGGGTGAACGACGACGAGGGGAACATCACCGCGCTGGGGGCGCTGCTCGCGTCGTTCCGGCTGACGCGCGTGGACGTGCTGCCGTACCACCGCGCCGGCCTGGCCAAGTACCACCGGCTCCACCGTCCGTACGCGCTCGCGGACGCCGAACCGCTGTCGTCGTCGCAGGTCGCCCGGGTCGTGGAACGGCTTGGACGTTATGGATTGATTGTCGGATGAGGCCCGTCATGACCGACCGAGTCGCCCGCCTCCGCCAGTTGAGCCTCGAGACCGAGCCGGCGCTATCCGCCGAGCGGGCCGAGCTGATGACCGAGTTCTACCGCCATGCGCCAGCCGTGCCGCTGCCGATCCTGCGGGCGCGCTCGCTGCGGCACCTGATGGACCGGAAGGCCATCTACATCGGCGAGAGCGAGCTGATCGTCGGCGAGCGCGGGCCGCGGCCGAAGGCCACGCCCACCTACCCCGAGCTGTGTTGCCACACGCTCCAGGACCTCGAGATCCTCGACACGCGCGAAAAGATCTCGTTCGCGGTCTCCGACGAGGCGCGCGCCGCCTACCGCGACACGGTCATCCCCTTCTGGCACGACCGGTCGGTCCGCCACCGGATGTTCGAGCAGCTTCCGCAGGAGTGGAAGGACGCGTACGAGGCGGGGGTCTTCACCGAGTTCATGGAGCAGCGCGCCCCCGGTCACACGGTGGCCGACGACAAGATCTACCGGAAGGGGCTGGCGGGGCTCCAGGCCGACATCGACCGCCAGCTCGGGTCGCTCGACTTCCTGAACGACCTCGAGGCGTACGACAAGAAGCAGCAGCTCGTCGGCATGCGGATGGCCGCCGACGCGGTGATCCGCTTCGCGGAACGCCACGCCGAGGAGGCCGAGCGCCTCGCCGGCGCCGAGGCCGACCCCGCGCGGAAGGCGGAGCTCGAGCAGATCGCGGCGAACTGCCGGCACGTCCCCGGCCAGCCGCCGCGCACGTTCTGGGAAGCGCTGCAGTCGTACTGGTTCGTGCACCTGGGCGTCATCACCGAGCTGAACACCTGGGACTCGTTCTGCCCTGGACGCCTCGACCAGCACCTGTACCCGTTCTACAAGCGCGAGGTCGAGGCCGGCACGCTCACCCGAGAGAGCGCGCGCGAGCTGCTGCAGTGCTTCTGGGTGAAGTTCAACAACCAGCCGGCGCCACCGAAGGTGGGTGTCACGGCGGCCGAGAGCGGCACCTACACCGACTTCTCGAACATCGGCCTCGGCGGGATGAAGGCCGACGGCAGCGACGGGGTGAACGAGGTCACCTACCTGCTGCTCGAGGTGATCGACGAGATGCGGCTGCTGCAGCCCTCGTCGAACATCCAGCTGAGCAAGAAGAACCCCGAGCGCTTCCTGCGCAAGGCGTGCGAGGTGGTCCGCAAGGGCTGGGGCCAGCCGTCGATCTTCAACGCCGACATGGTGGTCGCCGAGCTGGTGCGCCAGGGGAAGAGCGTCGAGGACGCGCGCTGCGCGGGCACGAGCGGCTGCGTCGAGGCTGGGGCGTTCGGCAAGGAAAGCTACATCCTCACCGGCTACTTCAACCTCCCAAAGGTGCTCGAGATCACGCTCAACCACGGCGTGGATCACCGCACGGGCCAAGCCATCGGCCTCCCGACCGCCGACCCGGCCGCCTTCACCACCTTCGACGAGGTGCTCGACGCGTTCGGCCGCCAGCTGCAGCACTTCGTCGACGTCAAGATTGCCGGCAACCAGATCATCGAGCGGATGTACGCCGCGTGCATGCCGGCGCCGTTCCTCTCGATCATCACCGACGACTGCATCGCGAAGGGACGCGACTACAACAACGGCGGCGCCCGCTACAACACGCGCTACATCATGCCGGTCGGCCCCGGGACGACGGCCGACAGCCTCTCGGCGATCCAGTACCACGTGTTCGACCGGAAGACCGTGACCATGGAACAGCTGGTGAAGGCGACGCGCGATGACTTCGCCGGCGCCGAGCCGCTGCGGCAGGTGCTTCTCAACAAGACACCGAAGTACGGCAACGACGACGAGTACGCCGACCGGTTCGTGGAGCTGTTGTGCGACATGCTGTTCCACGACATCGACGGGCGGCGCGGGCCGACCGGCTCGACCTACCACGTCAACTACCTGTCCACCACCTGCCACGTCTACTTCGGCTCGGTCTGCGGCGCGACGCCCGACGGCCGCAGGGCCTGGGCGCCGGTCTCGGACGGGATTTCGCCGGCCCACGGCGCCGACCGGAACGGCCCGACCGCCGTCATCCGCTCGGCCGCCCGGATGGACCACGCGCGCAGCGGCGGCACGCTGCTGAACCAGAAGTTCACCCCCTCGCTGCTCGACGGCGAGGACGGGATCGAGCAGCTGGCGCACCTCGTGCGGGCGTACTTCAAGCTGGACGGCCACCACATCCAGTTCAACGTGGTGACGGCCGACACGCTGCGCGCGGCGCAGAAGGAGCCGGAGAAGTACCGCGACCTGATCGTGCGCGTCGCCGGCTACAGCGACTACTTCTGCGACCTGACCGAGGGGCTGCAGGAGGAGATCATCGCGCGGACCGAGCAGCGGCAGTTCTGAAATAGAATAGGCGGCCTATGCCCGCCGCCCGGCCCCGGAAGCCTCGGCCGGTCCCCCGGTCGTCCGCCCGCCTGCGGCGCCTGGCCGACACGGCCCACACCCGCCTGCGGGAGAGCATCGTCACGCTCCGCCTCGCGCCGGGCGCGCCGCTGACCGAGCTGGATTCTCTGCAAGCGCCTGGGCATCAGCCGCACCCCGGTGCGCGCCGCGCTGCTGCGCCTCGAGCAGGAAGGGCTCGTCACCGCGTCGTCCCACCGATCGGGGCGCATGGCCGTGGCCCCGCTGACCGCCGAGGACATGCGGGAGCTGTTCCTGATGGTCGGCGCCCTCGACGGCGTCGCCGCGCGGCTCGCGGCCGAGCTGCCGGAGGCCTCGCGGCAGGCGGTCGTCCGCAACGGCCAGGCTCTGAACGCGCGGCTGCGCGAGCTCTCCACCATCGACCTCACCGACATCCGCGCCGCGCAGGACCTCGACATGCGGTTCCACCGCTGCTACGAGGAGGCCGCGGCCGGCCCGCGGCTGAAGGCCAAGCTCGACGCCCTGCACGCCCGGCGCGAGCGCTACGTGCGCGTCTACACGGAAGCCCTGCTCCTCACCCATGGCGTCGACGAGTCGCTCGACGAGCACCTGGCCATCCTGCGGGCGATCGGCGAGGGCCGCGCCGAGGAGGCCGAGCGCCTGGCGACCTTCAACTACCGCAACGGCCTCGCGCGCTACCGCCGCATCGTCGCGATCCACGGGGAGAGAGGAAACTGGGGTCAGGAGGCGTAGAACGGAAGACGGAGATTCACCCATGTCCCTGATCCAGGAGAAGGTCGCCCAGGCCGCCGCGCTGCTGCGCGAGCTCGATCTCCCCTGCTGGCTCACCTTCGTCCGCGAGACCGGCATCCTGCCCGACCCGGTGATGCCGTTCCTCGCCCCCGGCCACGTCACCTGGCACAGCGCGTTCCTCGTGCCCGCCCGCGGCGAGCCCCTCGCCATCGTCGGGCTCTACGACAAGAAGGCCATCGAGGAGACCGGGGCCTACGGGCGCGTCGAGGGGTACGTCGAGGGCTACAAGGCTCCTCTCCTCGCCGCGCTCCGCGAGATGGGTCCTTCCGCGATTGCCGTCAACTACTCGGAGGACAGCGAGGTCTGCGACGGCCTCACGCACGGGATGTACCTGACCCTGCGGCGCGTGCTCGCCGAGATCGGCTACGAGGACCGCCTCGTCTCGTCCGAGCGCCTCGTGGCCGCGCTGCGGGCCCGCAAGACGCCGGGCGAGCTGGCCCGCATCCGGCAGGCCGTCGTCGAGACCGAGCGGATCTTCGACGAGGTCGGCCGCTTCCTCGCGCCCGGGCGAACCGAGCGGGACGTCGCCGAACTGGTCACGCGCCTTCGGACGGTGCGCGGCCTGGAGCCGGCCTGGGAGGTGGGCACCTGCCCGGCGGTTTTCACCGGCCCCGATACGGCCGGCGCGCACTACGGCCCCACGACGCGGCCGATCGCGCGCGGCCACATCGTCAACATGGACTTCGGCGTGAAGTACGAGGACTATTGCGCCGACCTTCAGCGCACCTTCTACGTCCGGCGCGAAGGAGAGGTCGAAGTCCCCGAGCCGGTCGAGCGCGGGTTCCGCACCATCGTGCTCGCGATCGAGGCGGCGCGGCAGGCGCTGCGCCCGGGCGTCCCGGGCCGGGACGTCGACAAGGTCGCCCGCGAGACGGTGACCGGCGCCGGGTACGACGAGTTCCCGCACGCGCTCGGCCACCAGGTGGGGCGCTTTGCGCACGACGGGGCGGCCCTGCTCGGCCCGATGTGGGAGAAGTACGGGCGCCGGGCGCTCGTGCCGATCGCGGAAGGCATGGTCTTCACCCTCGAGCCGCGCCTCACCGTCGAGGGGTACGGCGTCGCGACCATCGAGGAGATGGTCGTCGTCACCGCCACCGGCGCCGAGTTCCTCTCGACGCCGCAGACCGGGTTGCGCCTGGCCGGCTGACCCCTTGTGCCAGCATCCCCTCGCCTGTCATCCGGAGGAATGCGATGACGCTCGTGCGACGTTCCGCGGCCCTGGTTCTCGCCATCGTCCTGTCGGCGGCCATCGCAACCGCGCAGCCCGCCGCCCCGCCCGCCGCCCCGCCCGACTTCGACGCCTTCGTGGCGCGGGTGATGAAGACCTTCGAGGTCCCCGGCCTCTCGGTCGCCATCGTCAAGGACGGCGAGTCGTTCACGAAGGGGTATGGCGTCAGAAAGCTCGGCGAGCCGGCGCCGGTGGACGCCCGCACGCTGTTCGGCATCGCCTCGAACACCAAGGTGTTCACCGCCGCGGCGCTCGGCCTGCTCGTCGAGGAGGGCAAGCTGCGCTGGGATGGCCGCGTCATCGACTACCTGCCCTGGTTCCAGATGTACGACCCGTACGTGACGCGCGAGCTGACGATCCGAGACCTCCTCGTGCATCGCAGCGGCCTCGGCCTCGGGGCGGGCGACCTGCTCTGGTGGCCCCCCTCCACCTACGACCGGAAGGAGATCGCCGCACGACTGCGGTACATCAAGCCGGTGGCGGGCTTCCGGGGCGCCTACGCGTACGACAACGTGCTCTACCTGGTTGCGGGCGAGGTGATCGAGGCGATCAGCGGGCAGTCGTGGGAGGACTTCGTCGGTTCGCGCATCCTGGCAAAGGTCGGGATGACGGGCAGCAACCTGAAGCACTCCGACGCGGCGCGCGCGGGGAACGTCGCCGCGACGCACGCCCGCGTGGACGGCGTCGTGCGCCCCATTGCTCCGTTCCTCAGCGACAACACGAATCCGGCCGGCGGCATCAACGCGAGCGCCGAGGAGATGGCGAAGTGGGTGCGGGTCCTGCTGTCGCAGGGGGCGCTGCCCGACGGGACACCTCTGTTCTCCGAGGCCACCTGGCGGCAGCTCACCGGCATGGTCACGCCGATTCCCGTCGGCGCCGTGCCGAAGGAGCTGGACGCCGTCCGGCCGAACTTCAACGGTTACGCGCTGGGCCTCGGCGTGCGCGACTACCGGGGCGAGAAGCTGCTCACGCACACCGGCGGCCTGCCTGGGTACGTCTCACGAGTGGCCTGGATCCCCGCGAAGAAGCTCGGCGTCGTGGTGCTGACGAACCAGGAGTCGGGCGAGGCCTTCGACGCGATCGCCAACCACGTCCTCGACCATCACCTCGGGGCGAAGGGACTGGACTGGGTCGAGGTCTACCGGGTGCTCGCCGGGCGGCAGCAGGCGGCCTTCGACGAAGTCGAGAAGAAGGCGATGGCGGTGCGCGACGCCTCGTCGCGCCCGTCGCTGCCGCTGGCGAAGTACGCCGGCCGGTACCGCGACGCCTGGTACGGCGACGTCACGCTGACCGAGGAGGGCGGCCGCCTGGTGATGCAGTTCGTCCCGACGCCGTCGCTCGTCGGCACCCTCGAACACTTCCAGCACGACACCTTCATCGTCCGCTGGCGCGACCGCGAGCTGCGCGCCGACGCGTACGTGCAGTTCGCGCTGCGGCCCGACGGGTCCATCGACCGGATGACGCTGGAGGCCGTGTCGCCGATGACCGACTTCAGCTACGACTTCCAGGACCTGCTGCTGGTCCCCGTGCACCGGTAGCGCAGCCCTTTAGGGCTGCGGACTCACCGGCGGATTCACCGGCGGATCCGGTAGCGCAGCCCTTTAGGGCTGCGGACGTCATGTGGTGACCGACGCGACCAGTTCTGCCCGCCGCCACACGTCAGATCCCGACAGCGGGTATTCGACGACCGTCCTGGCAAGCCCCGCCCTCACAGGGTTCGCGAGGATGTAGAGGGCGACCTTCCGAGCAGCCTCGGTGTCCCTGAGAACCCGGTCGTATACCCCGCCTGCCAGAGCCGCACCCCGTACCGCCGCTTGTACTCGTATGCCGTCAACTGCTTCCACCGGGCGACCGCAGGTTCGAGGCGCGAGTCTTCCGAGAGCCCCTCGAGGAGCAGGTGGACGTGGTCAGGCATGAAGCAGTACGCAAGAAGTGCGAAGTTCTCCGCGCGAACGATCGCGCGCAGTGCACGCAGCATCCACCCGATGTCCTCCGATGTTCGGAAGACGACGCCGCGGTTGGCGGCGCAGATGGTCAGGGAATACCGGTGGTAGCCGCAGTAGGAAAAACCCCTGATTCTGGTGGGGCGTTTCGGGAGCACGCTGGAAGCTGAGCAAGAACGGGACCGCAGGGCTGAAGCCCTGCGCTACCGCCCGCTCTCCGCAGGGCTAAAGCCCTGCGCTACCGCTCTCTCCGCAGGGCTGAAGCCCTGCGCTACTCGGCACGCAGGGCCCGCACCGGATCGATGCGCGTCGCCTGTCCCGCCGGCAGGTAGCCGGCGAGCAGCGCAACCGTCAACAAGAGGAGCGAAGCCGCGGCGACCGTGGCGGGGTCGCCGGCCGCGACGCCGAACAACTGCGACTGCACGAGGCGGCTCACGGCGATCGAGGCGGGCACGCCGACCGCGATGCCGATGACGGTCAGCGCCGACACTTCCTTCATCACGGACCAGATGACCGAGCCGGGCGCGGCGCCGAGCGCCATGCGCAGGCCGATCTCCGCGCCGCCGGCGCGCCACCGCGTAGCTCATGACGCCGTAGAGGCCGACCGCCGCCAGCAGCGTGGCGAGCGCGCCGAAGCCCGCCGACAACATCGCCACCATCCGGTCGAAGAACAGCGACTCGTCGGCGACCCGTCTCCATGGTGCGAACGTCGAACACGGGAACGGCCGCGTCGATCTGGCGCACGGCCTGCCGGAGCGCCGCGCCGGAGACCTCGCTGCCCGCTGATCGCACGAAACCCGTCAGGCCTCCGAGCTCGTCGTCCTGCGGATACGGCAGGTACACGAGGCGTGCCACCTCGTCCCTCAAGGATCGCCTGCTTGCCGTCGCGGACGACGCCGACGACTTCGATGTCGGGCTCGTCGCGGCCGAACCCGAACCGGCGGCCGATCGGACTCTCCGTCCCCCAGAAGTACTGCGCCATCTTCTCGTTGACGATCGCGACCTTCGGGGCCGTGGGCCCGTCGGCCACGCTGAAGTCGCGGCCCGCGACCAGCGAGATCCCCAGCGTCCTGAAGTAGTCGGGCCCGACGCTGTTCACCTGCGGGTTGACGTCTTCCCCTTCCTTGCGGCGGTAGCCCTCGACGTTGACCGTGGACATCCAGAGCGAGTCGGTCAACGGCGTGATCGCGGCGACCGACACGGAGGTCACGCCCGGGATCGCCCGGAGACGCTCCTGCAGCCGCTCGTAGAAGGAAACCGAGCGCTCCGCCGTGTAGCCGCTCAACGCCGGGTCGACCGAGAAGGTCGTGAGCGCCTCCGTGCGAAAGCCGGGGTCGAGCGATCGCAGGTTCCAGAGGCTGCGCGCGAAGAGGCCGGCGCCGACCAGGAGCAGCAGCGAGAGGGCGACCTGCGCAACCACCAGCCCCTTGCGCAGGCGGACGTGCCCGCCGACCGACACGGAGCCGCTCTCCTCCTTGAGGGCGGTGACCAGCTGCGGACGCGCGGTCTGCCACGCGGGGACGAGGCCGAACAGGACGCCGGTGATCACGGAGACGGCCAGCGCGAAGAGGAGCACGCGCGCATCGGGCGTCGAGCTGAGCGTCGCGACCGCCCGCTCGAAGGGCAGCGCGCGCAGCAACAGGTCGGCGGTCCAGGCGGCCACCAGCAGGCCGGCCGCGCCGCCGAGCAGCGACAGCATCAGGCTCTCGACCAGCAGCTGCCGGACGATCCGCCCGCGCGAGGCGCCGAGCGCCAGGCGGATCGCGATCTCGCGCTGCCGCGCCGGCGCCCGCGCCATCAGCAGGTTCGCGACGTTGGCGCACGCGATCAGCAGCACCAGGCCGACCATCGACATCAGGACGATCATCGGCGTCGAGAACTGCTCGCGAAGCTGCGACAGACCCTTGTAGCCTGGTTCGAGCAGCAGCTGCGACTCGACGAACCGTTTCTGGAAGGAGGGAGGCGTGGCCGCCATCTCCTTCAGCTCCTGCCTGCGCAGCTGGCGGAACCGCACGGTCATCGCCCGCCTGCGCCTGCTCCCGCCGAACGCCCGGCTTCAGGCGCCCCATCGCGTTCAGCCACATACTGCGGGCGTCCTGCAGCCCGTCGTAGGTCGGCGTCATCTGCGCCTTCATCATCAGCGGCACGAACAGGTCGGGGGAATCGCCCACCTCCACGCCGTGGAACCGCGCGGGGGCGACGCCGACCACCGTCATCGGGTGGCCGTTCAATCGGACCTGGCGGCCGACGATCGACCGATCGCCGCCGAAGCGGCTCGACCAGAACCCGTGGCTCAGCACCGCCACCGGGTGCCCGCCCGGCGTCATCTCGTCGCCCGGGCCGAGTAGCCGCCCGTGCGCGGCCTGCAGGCCGAGCACCTGGAAGTAGTCGCCCGACACCAGCTCGCCGCGCACTCGCTCGGCGCGGTTGTCCACCAGCATGGTCAGGCTCGTCCGATAGCGCGCCAGCATGCCGCTGAAGACGTCGTTGCCGGCTCGGAGCCCGCGGAACATCGGGTACGAGAAGGTGCGCGGCCCCTCCCTCCGGCCCATGTCGGCGCCCTTGAAGTTCAGGGTCACCAGGGCGGCGGGGTCGTGCACCGGGAGGGCGCGCAGCAGCACCTGGTCCGTCAGCGTGAAGATCGCCGTGTTCGCGCCGATGCCCAGGCCGAGCGTCAGGACGACGACGAGGGTAAAGGCGGGAGCGTGCCAGAGGGTGCGGAACGCGTAGCGGATATCCTGGCCGATCGTGCCCATCGGGGACAGCCTCCGTGTGTGCCGAAGGCTGGAGCGAAATGGGGGCCAACCTGAACGCAATCGCCTAACCCAGTGACTAGCAACGAGATAGGGAACAAATACGCAAGGTCGCTGCGCGGGCGGCGCGTCCGACCCCGGCACGACAGGGTCCCGAATCCGAACACCGCCCGCACCAGCGGGGGGCGGGCCTCGGTGCCCGCAGGTCCGCGCTCACCACCCGATGCCGTAGTCCTCGCCGTGATGGCTCGAGCCGCCCCACATCGAGCGGTGCGCGCGGTCGAAGTAGATGGCGTTGATGGGGCCGGAGGTCAGGCGGTCGAACTCCAGCCGGTAACCCATGCGCTTCAGCTCGTCGCGCACCCACTCGGGCACCGCCTCGTTCAACAGCAGGCGCCCCGGCTCGGAGAGGTGCCGGTCGAACGAGCTGTGCATCTGGTAGCTGTTGAAGTTCGCGGCCTCGGCGGCCTGCTGCACGTTCATCCCGAACTCGACGACGTTGAGGAAGAACTGCAGGAGGTTCTGGTCCTGCGAGTCGCCGCCCTGCACCGCGAAGGAGAGGTACGGCTTGCCGTCCTTCAGCGCGAGGCTCGGGGTCAGCGTCGACGCGCGGCCGCTTGCCGGGGGCCACGACGTTGAACGGGTTCATCGCCTCGTCGAGCACGAACGCCTGCATGCGCTGGCTCATGCCAATCCCGGTCCGCCCCGCAATCACCGCGGGGATCCAGCCGCCGCTCGGCGTGACCGACACGACCCACCCCTCCTCGTCCGCCGCCTGGATCGAGGTGGTGCCGGCGTGGAACGCCCTCCTCGAAGGACCCGCTCGCCCTTCGGGCCCCGGCCTGGCTTCGGCGGCTGGCGGCGGCCACTTGGCGAGCAGGTCGGGAGTAGGGGTTCGTGCCGCCCTGGAACGGGTACGGGTCGCCCGGCTTCACCTTCGGGTCGTTGCTGTCTCGGGTCGATCAGCCGCGCGCGCGCTGCTTCGCGTACTCCTTCGACAGCAGCCCCGCGATCGGCTCCTCGGGCGGGAAGTAGGGGTCGCCGTAGTAGAAGTCGCGGTCGGCGAAGGCGAGGTTCATGACCTGGTAGAGCGTGTGGATGTAGCGGGTGCTGTTGTAGCCCATCCCCTTCAGGTCCATCGGCTCGAGCATGTTCAGCGCCTGCAGCATCGCCGGCCCCTGCACCCAGGTGGTCAGCTTGTAGACGTCGATCCCCTTGTAGCGTGGTGCTCGACCGGCTCCTCGAGGTGCACCTTCCACGAGGCGAGGTCCTCGCGCGTGATGCAGGCCGCCGAGCTCGCGCGAGCCGAGCACGAAGTCCTCGGCGATGTCGCCCCTGTAGAAGCGGTCGTAGGCGGCCTGGATGGCCTCCTTCCGGGTACTTGCCCGCCGTCAGGGCCTGCTGCTCGGCCTCGACCAGCTTCCGGAGCGTCGCGCGCCAGGTCGGCCTGCCGGAAGATCTCCCCGGCGACGGGCGCCTCGCGCCCCTCGCCGGGATGCGTCGAGGAAGACGGCAGCGAGGCGGGCCACTTCTTGATCTCGCCCTTCTGCCGCTCGATCGAGTCGGCGGCCTGCTGTCTCGATCGGATAGCCGTCGGCCATCTGGATCGACGGGGCCAGCACGTCGGCCAGGCTGAGCTTGCCGTACTCGGCCAGCATCACCATCAGGCCGCCGGGCGTGCCGGGCGTGACCGCCGCGAGCGGCCCGTACTCGGGCGGATACGCCATGCCCTTTCGGCGGAAGAACTCGGGCGTCGCGCCGGTCGGCGCGACGCCCAGCGCGTTGATGCCGATCGACCTTCCCCGGTTTGCGGGTTGTAGATCAGCGCCTGCGTCTCGCCGCCCCAGCCGAGCGTGTCCCACATGGTCGAGGTGGCGGCGAGCATGGCGCACGCGGCATCCACCGCGTTGCCGCCCTTCTCGAACATCATCGCGCCCGCCGTCGCGGCGAGCGGCTTGCCGGTGATCGCCAGCCAGTGCTGCGCATGCAGCACCGGCTTGACGGTCCGCTGCGCCGAAACCACGACGCCCAACCCGACCGCGCACAGGGTCAACGCCAGGACGAGACGTTCCATGGGTGTGCTACCTCGAGGGAAGAACGATGCGGACGAGACGGCGGTAGCGCACCGGGCTGCCGTCCAGGGTCCCGGGGCGGTACCGCCACGCTCTCACGGATTGAAGCACGAGCGCGTCGAGCGCCGCCCCGAACGACTGGCGGACGGTGGCGGACTCGATCGTGCCGCTTCGGCCGATCACGATCTCAACAACCCCCTCGGTCACCGCCAACGGCCTGGCCTGCCCGGGGATGGTCACGGACTGGCGCAGTGGCAGCGGCGGGACCACGCCGGCCGCGGTGCTGTCGTAGATGACCCCGGCGGCGGCAGGCGGCTGCGAGGGCGCGCCGGCCGTGCCGGCCGGCGGGGCTTCCGGCGTCGGCGAGGCCTGCGGCGGGGGGGCGGCGGGCGCCGCGGCGAGGCCCGGTACGGGCGACGGCGGCGGGAGCGCGCGGCCGGCCTTGGACAGGTCGAGAAACCCCTGCACGACGAAGCGCATGTCGGCCATGGCCCCCTCGTCGAGCGAGAGGTCGGGGTCGTCGAGCATCCGGAGCACCTGTCCGAACGCCGCGTCGGCCGCCGCGTACTCTTTGCGCTCGAACGCCTGCTTGGCGCGGCCGTAGCGCTGCTGCAGCGTGCCGGGCAGCACGCGGCGGCGCACCTCGCGGAACGCCTGGCGCACCCAGGGGGCCGCCTCGTCCTCCCCCGGCATGTAGAAGGGATTGAGGTTGAGGACCGCCTCGATCGCGCGCTCCGCCTCGGCCTTCTGGCCGACGGCGAGCAGGCACAACGCCCGGTACCTGCTCGAGGGCGAACAGGACCGACGGCTCGAGGCCCGGGGCTTTACGCGCCTCCTCGAGCGCACCGAGCGCCTTCTCGTACTCGGCCGACGCGTACAGGTTCTTCGCCTCGGCCAGGGGGTCCTGGGCCAGGGCGGGCGTGGCCGAGCCCAGCAGGGCGACCGCGATCAACGCCAGGGTTCGGTACTTCATCGCCTCATGTCCACCCGAGCCGGGCGGGGGTCGGCGGGGCACGTCACCCTGCGCCGCTGCTCGGGGAAAAGCCCGACAATGGTTTCTCAGGCGTCCCAGGCCGTGTCATGAGATGCTGGCATTCTATAACGAGGGGGGTCATGAGAACGAAGCCGCTGCCGCGCGCCGCCAGCCTGGCGCTGATCCCTGTCGCACTGTTCATCGCCGCCGCGGCGGCGCAGGGGCCGGACCCGGCCGAGGGCCTCGACACACGCGTCCGCCGATTCCTGGACGAGCGCCGCGGCACCTGGCGCGACATGAACGTTCCCGAGGCCGACGGGCGCGCCCTCCACGACATCGTGGCCGAGAACCGCTACACGCGGGGCCTCGAGATCGGCACCTCCACCGGGCGGTCGGGGATCTGGATCGGCTGGGCGATGGCGAAGACCGGCGGGAAGCTCATCACGATCGACATCGACGAGGGGCGCCACCGCGAGGCGGTCGCGAACTTCAAGGCCGCCGGGGTCGCTTCGTGGATCGACGCGCGGCTGGCCGACGCGCACGACCTGGTGCCGAAGCTCGACGGGCCGTTCGACTTCGTGTTCATCGACGCCGACAAGGACTGGTACACCAATTACGCGAAGGCGGTCCTCCCGAAGCTCACCGCGGGCGGCAGCCTCACGGCGCACAACGTCTCCCCACCCGGCCGCTGGCGCGGCCAGATGACGGGAGACTTCTACGAGTTCATGATGGGCCTGACGAAGATGGAGAGCAGCTTCCGGGAGGGCGTCTTCGTCAGTCGGAAGGTGAAGTAGGCTGGCGCCCGTCTGCGCTATCCTCGATGAGTTCCCCGGGGGAGGCAGCATGAACGTCGAGCACCTGATCGGCCAGATGATCCTCGGGTCGCTGGGAGGGCGACGCAAGCGATCGCACCGCGCGACCCGGTTCCTGACCGGCGGTGGCGGCTCGTTCCTGAATGCCAGCACGCTGCTCGCCCTCGGCGGCCTCGCCTGGGGCGTCTTCGAGACGATGGGGCGGCAGGACCAGGGCGCACAAGCGCAGCCCGTGCCGGCCGGGTTCCCGCCACCCGGGGGCGCGCCGATGCCGCCGCCTGCGGCGGGGAGGGTGACCCCTCCCCCGCTGCCGGCCGTGTCTCCGACGACCTCGACGCCGGCACCTGTCCCTCCCGGCATCCCGGAGGGGGCCGTCCGCCTCGTCCGCCTGATGATCTCCGCGGCACGAGCAGACGGGAACCTGACGCCGGCCGAGCGCGAGGCGATCCTCACGCAGGCACGTGCCGCCGGCCTCGAGGCGCTGGCGACGGCGGAAGTCGATCGCCCGACGCCCCTCGAGGCCATCGTGGCCGGCATAGCCGGCGAGGCCGCGCGCAAGGACCTCTACACCCTGGCGTTCAGCATCGTCAGGGCGGATGAACAGGTCTCCGGCGCCGAGCGGATCTACCTCGCGCGCCTGGCGTCGCTGCTCGGCCTCGACCCGGCCGCGGTGGCTGCTCTCGAGCAGAAGGCGGCCGCCGGCATCGACGCTGCGGCGGATCCTGAGGCGCCCGTATCCTGATCCCTGATCCCTGACCCCTGATCCCTGATCCCTGATCCCTTGGAGAGAGGCAGCCATGAGCAGTCAGCAGTGGTACTTGGCAATCGGCGGGCATCAGGTCGGGCCCGTGAGCGAGGAGGAGGTGGCGGCCAGCCTGAAGTCGGGCACGGCCGACGGCAAGACGCTGGTGTTCACGGCGGGCATGTCCAACTGGACGCCCCTCGAGCAGGTGCCGCAGCTGGCCCGCTACCTCGGCGGGGGCGTGGCCGTGCTGCCGCCGATCGTCCCGGGGCGGCGGTCCCACGAGATCGAGTTCAAGATCTACGGCACCGAGATGCAGTTCGTCGAGGTGTACCTGGATCCGGGCGAGAGCGCCGTGGCCGAGGCCGGCACGATGATGTTCATGACGAGCGCCATCCGGATGGAGACGGTGTTCGGTGATGGCAGCTCGCAGCAGCAGGCCGGCGTGATGGGCGCACTGCTCGGCGCCGGCAAGCGGCTGCTGACGGGTGAGAGCCTGTTCATGACCGTCTTCACCAACGGCAGCGCCGCGGGCGTCGAGCGCGTGGCCTTCGCGGCGCCCTACGCGGGCAAGATCCTGCCGATGGACCTGGGCAAGCTGGGCGGCACGCTGATCTGCCAGAAGGACTCGTTCCTCTGCGCGGCCAAGGGGATCTCGATCGGCATCGCGTTCCAGAAGAAGATCGGCGTCGGCCTGTTCGGCGGCGAGGGGTTCATCATGCAGAAGCTCGAGGGCGACGGCCTCGTCTTCGCGCACGCGGGCGGGACCGTTCACACCTACGACCTCGAGGCCGGCCAGACGCTGCGCGTCGACACCGGGTGCCTGGTGGCCCTGCAACCCTCGGTCAACTACGACGTCCAGTTCGTGGGCGGCGTGAAGACCGCCCTGTTCGGCGGTGAGGGCCTGTTCTTCGCGACGCTCACGGGGCCGGGGCGCGTCTGGCTGCAGTCGCTCCCGCTCAGCCGGATGGCCGACCGCATCTACAAGGCGATGCCGAAGGCGGGCAGGGGCGGAACCGAGGAGGGGTCGATCATCGGGAACATCGGGCTGGGGGGAATCCTCGGAAAGAGCTGAGCCGCCAGGGCAGTGCTCACAGCCTCCAGAGGTAGGAGGCTTTCAGGAAGAGCCCGCGCCGCGACTCGCGCAAGCGGCGGTCGCGCACGTACTCGAGGCCGTCCCAGCGGGTCCTCTCGTACAGCGACCCGTACCCCGCGTGCAGCACGGTGCCCGGGATATAGGTGAACGACCCGAGCAGGTCGGTCACCATCTGCCGCCGGAAGCTGTTGTACTCGGCGATGCCGCGGAAGAAGAGATAACGGTTCATCTGGAACGTCGTCCGGCTGCGCGCGATCGTGTAGTTGTACAGGCGTTCTCCGCCCCCGTCGCGCTCGAAGTCGGCATAGGTGAGCGTGACCGCCTGGCTCCACTGCTCGGACGGCTGGTAGACCACCGACAGCGAGCCCGAGGTGGATCGCCCGCCGAAGGGATCGGCCGCGTAGTAGATCGCGTCGCCGTGCCTGAGCGAGCCCTGCAGCCGCACCTGCTTGGTCAACTGCATCGAGCCGGTCGCGCCGCACCCGCTCGTGCCAAACTCGCGCGCGTTGAAGACCTCGCTCGAGTAGTGACACTCGATCGCCAGGCTCGCCGCGCGCCGCAACCAGGCCGTCACTCCTACCTCGTGGTGGCCCTCCCAGATGCCAGCGAAGGCGTCTCGCATCTGCTGCGACGTGAAGGAGAGCTGGGCCCGGGTGACGGGTCCCTCTTTCGGATAGAACCTCGGCGCGGCGAACGCCGTGAAGGCCGTCACCCCGTTGCGCGTCAGGTAGCCGCTGTCGGCGGCGAACGCCTTCGAGACGTCGAACGCGTTGAGGTAGAGGGTGAACGCCCGGGTGTCGCGCGTGAAGTCGGCCCCCAGGGCGTGCCCCGCGGCCGCCCCCTCGTCCTGCTCGTGCCGGGTGCTCGACCCGAACGCGTAGAACCCGAGCGATGTGGACTGGTCGACGCGCAGCAGGCCGTCCGCGCCGGCGACACGGTTGTGCACCTCGCCCTGCTCGCGCCCGACGTAGAACCCGCCGAGGTAGGCGTCCTGAGCGAGCGAGCGCTTGTAGCGCAGCGCGGAGAACTGCGCGTGGCCGCCGGCTGTCTCCTGGCCCGGACGTTCGTCCACCGAGTAGAGCGCGGCGAGGGTGTCGCGCGTGGCGAGCTTGCCGGTGACCTTGGCGCCCGCAACCGGGTTGACGATGTTCCGCGTGTGGAGGACCGACTGCAGCGTGCCGTGCTGCGCCGGCCCGCCGAGGTTGAACATCTCCTGCCCTTCGAGGAAGAAGGGCCGTTTCTCGGCGAAGAACAGTGGGTGGCGCAGGTTCACGTCGATCTGCCCGGCATCGGCCTCCACCTGGCTGAAGTCCGGGTTATAGGTGCCGTCGGCGGTCAGTTGGGGGGTGAGGCCGTACTTGATCGACACGCCGAGGTCCCCCACCGATGTCTCGTTTCGCAGGCGCCCGGCGCTCGCGGCATCCTGCCGGCTGTAGGTGGCGTCGGGCAGGATCTCGAAGAGCTTGTAGTGGCGGACGTCGTGGAAGACGATCGCCCGCCCCTGGATCAGGAAGTTCCCCCCCGCCTGCGGGTCGAGCGCCGGCCAGGTCCCGTCCTCGCGGGTGCGGCTCACGAAGCGCTCGAACACGACGCTCATCGTCACCGGGTTCCGGCTGCTGTACCGGATGCTCTTGAAGGGCAGCCGCATCTCGATGGTGTACCCCTCGGCGTCGATGCGGCCGGCGCTGTACCAGACCGCGTCGAACCCGAGGTCCTCCTGCCCCGCGGCGTAGCGGCTGTCCATCTGGATGCCGAGCGGGTTGACGTAGAGACCGTAGAGCGCCTGCTGGTCGTTGAAGGAGTCGAGGTTGATGCAGATCCAGTCGTCGGGCCTGATCGAGTCGCGGCTGGCGACCGACGCCTTGATTTTGTCCGGCTCGCGGTCGTAGGCGCGGAAGGCGAAATAGAGGTTCTCGGCATCGTAGGCGTACCAGGCGACCGTCTCGTCGGCCATGTCCCGCCCGTAGTCCGGCATCCACGTCTTGAAGCCGCTGACCTTCGGCGCCCGGGTCCACGCCAGGTCGTCGAGTACGCCGTCGATGACCGGGGGGGTGTCCGCGCGCCAGGGGAGCAGGGGCTCAGGCTGGGCGCCGGCCCGTGGCGCGGACAGCATCAACACGAGCGCGGCAAGGCAGAACGGTCGCGCAACCCGGGTCACTCGAGGTGTCATTCGGATGGGTTCCTGTCCTGGCACGGGGCCCAACGAAGCTAGCACGTCGCGCAAGCCGGGTGGACCCCCCGCAGGCGCTTGGGGGATACTGGCGGCGTCACCGATGGCACCACGGCCCCCACGCTTCATCCGCGCCGTGCTCCCGATGCTCGTGGTCGGGGTGTGCCTGGGGGCACACAATCCCAATCGGACCAGTCCCAATCCGGGCGCCGCGGGGCGCGTGGCCGTGGTGGCGGTCGATGGCGCCGACTGGCGCGTCATCGACGAGTTGGTCGCCGCCGGCCGGCTGCCCGCGTTCGCCCGGATCAGCAAGGGGGGGGCGCTCGGCACCCTGAAGAGCGACCCGCCGCTGCTCGCGCCGATCGCCTGGACCACGGTGGCCACCGGGCGCCCGCCCCAGGATCACGGGGTGCTCGACTCGATGGTTGACGTTGGCGGAGGCTCGCAGGTTCCCGTGCACGGCGGAGCCCGCCGGGCCAAGGCGGTCTGGGAGATCTGGTCGGAGGCGTCGCGCCCGGTGCTCGTGGTGGGGTGGCCCGTGACGTGGCCGGCCGATCGCGTCCGCGGCGTCATCGTCAGCGATCGCCTCGCGGCCGGTGGGGGGACCAGCGACCCGGACGGCCCGTTCCTGCACCCGCCCGACGCGATCGAGTGGGTGTCGAAGCGGCTGGTCGCCCCGTCCGCGGTCCCGGCCGATCTCCTCTCGCGGTTCGCACCTTCTGGCGCCGCCGGCCGCGACACCGAGCCGCGCCTCCGGGCCGCGCTGGCGGCCGCGCGAAGCTGGAGGGGCGTGCTCGCCGGGGGGCTCGAGGACGGCCAGCCCGATCTCGTCGCGGTGCACATCGAGCTGGTCGACGCGGTCTCGCACCTGTTCGTGCGCGACCGGTCGAGCGGCGACGCGGCCATCGCCGCAGCGTACGAGGAGGCGGACGGCATGCTCGCCGACCTGGCCGGGCGGCTGCATCCCGCGACGCTGGTCGTGGTGCTGTCGGCCTATGGCTTCTACCCGCCCGACGCCGGCATCCGCGAGGATCCGGCCGCACCGCTGCCGGCAGCCGCCGCGTGGCATCGCCCGTACGGCATCTTCGCGGCGGCAAGTGCGGGAGTCGTCGCCGGCACGACGGAGCCGGCATCCGCGGCGTCGCTCGGGGTGGTGTCGCCGCTCGACCTCCTGCCGACCGTGCTCGCGCGGGCCGGCCTGCCGGTGGCCGCCGACATGCCGGGACGCGTGCTGCCTGGTCTGGCGGGGTCGGCGACCGAGGCGCGCGTGCCCTCGTATGGAGCGCACGTGCCGCCCGAGGGCGCGCGCCCCAGGGCCGGGCTGACCGCGCTCGCGCGCGTCCACCTGGCCGGGTTCCTGTGCCGCCGTGGCGACCACCGGGGTGGCCTGCGCGAGCTGGACGCCGCGTTGCGCCAGGACGCGCTCGACGGCCAGGTGCTGCTCTGGATGGCGCGGTGCCAGGCGGCGATGGGCCGGGCCGACGAGGCGCTGCGGGTGTACGAGCGGCTGCTCGCGGCGAAAGGGGCCGACATCGAGGCGCGCGCGACGGCGCTGCTCGAGGCGACTGCGCTCGACCTGAGGTCGGGCCGCGTGTCGGCCGCGCTCGAGCGCGTTGACCGGGCGCCCGCGGCACTCGATCGGGCACCCGAGGCGCTCATCGCGCGCGGTGACGCGACCGAAGCCGAGGGGCACCGGCCCCACGCCGAACGGCTCTACCGCGCCGCGCTCGATGCCGCGCCGTCGAACGCGGCCGCTGCGCGGCGCCTGGTCGACCTCCTCGTCACCGACGGCCGCCCCGACACCGGGCGCACACTCGCGGCGCGCCTGGCGCAGACCTACCCCTCGTCGCCGCCTCACCTCGCCCTCGCCGGGCGCGCCTCGCTCGCCGTGAAGCGCCACGCCGAGGCCGCGCGCTGGTTCGAGCTGGCGCTGGCCCTCGCGCCCGACGAGCCCGAGCTGCTCGCGCTGCTCGACACCGCGAGGAAGCGGTAGCCTTCTTGGACCGCCAGAGCGTCAGAACATGCCCAGCTGCAGCTTGGCGGCCTCGGACATGCGGTCGGTGGACCACGCCGGCTCCCAGACGACCTCGACGTAGACGTCCTTCACGCCGGGTACTTCGCGCACGCGCTGCTCGACCTCGACGGGCAATGCCTGCGCGGCGGGGCAGCCGGGGGCGGTGAGGGTCATCTCGATCTGCACGCGGTTCTCCGCGTCGATCCGGATGCTGTAGATGAGCCCCAGCTCCCAGATGCTCACCGGGATCTCGGGGTCGTAGACCTGGCCGAGCGCCTCGATGATGGCGGGCTCGAGCGAGAGCGTCGCAACCGGGTCGGACTTCTTCTTCTCTGGCATCCGTGGTCCCTGTTATTCGATCGGGACGAATTTCAGTTTCTGCCACCCTCCAGACCAAGGGTGGCAGAAACTGAAATTCGTCCCGGTCTATTCCGTGCTGGCCTCTCCCCCGCCGCCGAGCGCCGAGTGCAGCGTGTGCCAGGCCAGGCTGGCGCATTTCACGCGCGACGGAAACTCGCGGACGCCACAGAACACGTTCAGCTTGCCCAGGCTCGCCTCGACCTCGTCGTCCACCCCGGTCGTGACCAGCTGCCGGAACTCCTCGAAGAGGCGCTCGGCTTCGGCGACCGGCTTGCCCTTCACCGCGTCGGTCATCAGCGAGGCCGAGGCGCGCGAGATCGCGCAGCCTGCGCCCTCGAACCGCACGTCACGGATGACTCCGTCGTCCACCTGCAGGTGCACGGTGACGCGGTCGCCGCACAGGGGGTTGTGCCCCTTCGCGTGGTGGTTCCCCGCGGGCAGCGGCCCGAAGTTTCTCGGCCGCTTGTGGTGGTCGAGGATCACCTCCTGGTACAGGTCCCGCAGGTCCGACATCAGCCCAGCACCTCCCGCACGCGATCGAGCCCGTCCACGAGCCGATCGACGTCCTCCTTCGTATTGTAGAACGCGAAGGAGGCGCGGGCGGTGGCATCCACCCCGAGGCGGTGCATGAGCGGCTGGCAGCAGTGGTGGCCCGCGCGCACGGCCACGCCCTCGCCGTCGAGGATCGTGCCGATGTCGTGCGGGTGGATGTGCTCCATGACGAACGACACGATGCTGGCGCGACACGCCGGCTGGCCCACGACCCGCACGCCCGGCTGCGACGCCAGTCGCTCCAGGGTGTAGGCGACGAGCTCGTCCTCGTGGGCAAACGCCGCCCCACGGTCGAGGCGCTCGAAGTAGCGGATCGCGGCGGCCAGGCCGATGGCGCCGGCGATGTCGGGCGTCCCGGCCTCGAACTTCGCCGGAAGGGTGTTGTAGTCCACCCGCTCGAGCGTGACCGAGCTGATCATGTCGCCGCCCCCCTGCCACGGGGGCAGCGCCTCGAGCCGGGAGGCCTTGCCGTACAGCACCCCGATGCCCGTCGGCCCGTACAGCTTGTGCCCCGAGAACGCGTAGAAGTCGCAGTCGAGCGCCTGGACGTCAACGGGCAGGTGCGCCACCGCCTGCGCCCCGTCGAGCAGCACGGGGATGCCGCGCGCGCGCGCCCGCCGGACGATCTCGACCGCGGGGTTGACGGTGCCGAGGGCGTTCGAGACGTGGCCGAGTGCCACGAGCCGCGTACGCGGCGTCAGCATCCGTTCGTACTCGTCGAGACGGAGTTCGCCCGCGTCGGTGACCGGCACGACGCGCAGCCGGGCGCCGGTCGCGTCGGCCGCCATCTTCCAAGGGACGAAGTTCGAGTGGTGCTCGAGCACCGAGACGACGATCTCGTCGCCTTCCTTCAGGCCCTGGCGCACGAGGGACTGGGCGACGAGGTTGACCGCCTCGGTCGTACCGCGGACGAAGATCACCTCGCGGGCCTCGCGCGCGTTGAGGAACCGCTGCACGGTGCGCCGGGCGTCCTCGTACGCGAAGGTCGCGCGCTCGCTGAGAAGGTGCACGCCCCGGTGGATGTTCGCGTTGTCCCGCAGGTAGTAGTCGGTGATCGCCTGCACGACGGCCACCGGCTTCTGGGTGGTGGCGGCGTTGTCGAGGTAGGCGAGCGGCTTGCCGTGCACGAGCTGGTCGAGGATCGGGAAGTCGCGGCGGACGGCGGGAAGGTCGAATGGGCGGGCGGGGACGCGCGCCCCCACCGAGGTCACGACCTCCGCCGGCGGCCCGCTGGACGTCGACGCGTTCATTTCGGACTCTTCTGCCCGGCGACGTCGGGCAACTGCTCGTCGATCAGGCGGTCGAGCAGTTCGCGGACCGGCTCGAGCTTCATCCGGCCGATCACCTCCCCGGCGAACGCCCGCACGAGCATGCCGCGGGCCTCGGCCAGGCCGATGCCGCGGGCGCGCAGGTAGAACAGCGCGTCGGCGTTCAACTGCCCGACCGTCGCGCCGTGCGTGCACTTCACGTCGTTGGCGAGGATCTCGAGCTGCGGCGTGGTGTTGACCTGCGCCTCGTTCGACAGCAGCAACGTCCTGTTGGTCTGCTTGGCGTCGGTCTTCTGCGCGTCCGGGCGCACGCGGATGCGCCCGTTGAACACCGCGCGGGCCCGGCCGCCGAGGATTCCCTTGTAGAGCTCGTGGCTCGTCCCGTGCGGCATCGCATGGTCCACCTCGGTGTGGTGGTCCACCAGCGCCTGGCCCCCGGCCAGGTAGACGCCGTTCAGGGTGCTCTCGGCCCCTTCCTCTGCCAGCACGATCGCGGCGTCGTGGCGGGCGATGAGCCCCCCGAGCGTCACGTTGTGCGACGAGACGCTGGCCGAACGCGCGACGCGAACCTGCGTGAGGCCGACATGGTAGGCCCGGTTCGACTCGCGCTGCAGCCGGTAGTGCTCGACGAGGGAGGCAGGGCCGGCTACCACCTCGGTCACGGCGTCGGTGAACGCCGGCCCCTCGCTGGCACTGCCGAACGACTCGACCAGGCGCACGTGGCTCGCCTCCCCCACGACCACCAGCGCGCGTGGGAAGCTCGCCGTCCCGGCCCGTCCGGACGAGAGGAAGAGCAGCTGGATCGGTTCCTCCACCACCGTGTTCGCGGCGATCTCGATGACGGCTGCGTCGGGGAACAGCGCCGTGTTGAGCGAGGTGAACGACCGCTGGTCGAACGGCGCATAGGCGGCCAGGTGGCGCTGCAGTCGCTGCACCCTCGCGTTCCGCGCCAGGTTCCCCGCCTCGACTCCCGCCGGCAGCCGATCGATCCGGGACAGCGCCGGCGCGAACCGGCCGTCCACGAACACGATCACCGGGCCGGCCAGGCCCGGCACGAGATACCGGTCACGGTCCGCCGCCGCGGCCTCGAACCCGGCTGCGGCCGGCTCGAAGCGCCCGTCCGCGATCGGCGCCACGTTGGTGAACCGCCAGTCCTCGTCGCGCGTGGTCGGGAACCCGAGACGCGTGAAGGCGCCCGCGGCGCGCCCGCGAGCCGCCCGCAGCCAGGCCGGCTCCAGGACCCGGCTCGCGGCGGCGGCGGCGTACGACGATTCGAAGTGCGAGACGGCGCCGGCGGCGACAGCTGCGTTCCCCATCACGCCCGGCCCCCGACCGGTTCGCCTTCCTCGATCCAGCCGTAGCCCCTCGCCTCGAGCTCGAGCGCCAGCTCCTTGCCCCCCGACCGCACGATCCGCCCCTCGGACAGCACGTGCACGAAGTCCGGGACGATGTAGTTGAGGAGCCGCTGGTAGTGGGTGACGACGATCGTCGACCGATCGGGACGCCGCAGCGCGTTCACGCCGGACGCCACGATTCTCAGCGCGTCGATGTCGAGGCCCGAGTCCGTCTCGTCCAGGATCGACAGCCTCGGCTCGAGCACCGCCATCTGGAAAATCTCGTTCCGCTTCTTCTCGCCCCCAGAGAACCCCTCGTTGACCGGCCGGTTCAGCAGCGACGGGTCGATGTCGAGGACCTTCATCCGCTCGCGCACCAGGGCCATGAAATCCATCGCGTCGAGATCGGGCTCCCCGCGGTGCTTCCGGAGCGCATTCAGGGCGGCCTTCAGGAAGTAGGCGTTGTTCACCCCGGGGATCTCGACCGGGTACTGGAACGCGAGAAACAGCCCCTCGCGGGCCCGCTCCTCGGGGTCCAGGCCGAGCAGGTCGAGCCCCTGGTACGTCACCGATCCGCCGGTGACCTCGTACTCGCCGCGACCGGCCAGCACGCCGGCCAGCGTGCTCTTGCCCGACCCGTTCGGCCCCATGATGGCGTGCACCTCGCCGGTGCCGACCCGCAGGTCGATCCCCTTCAGGATCTCGTTGGTCCCCACCCTCGCGCGCAGGTTCGTGATCTCGAGCATTCGCACATCCCTCATCGACACCCGACGTCTATCCCACCGACCCTTCCAGGCTCACCCCGAGCAGCTTCTGCGCCTCGACGGCGAACTCCATCGGCAGCTCGCGGAACACTTCCTTGCAGAACCCGTTGACGATCATGTTGACCGCGTCCTCGGTCGAGAGGCCGCGCTGCCGGCAGTAGAAGATCTGGTCCTCGCCGATCTTCGACGTGGACGCCTCGTGCTCCATCTGGGAGGAGGTGTTCTTGACCTCGATGTACGGGAAGGTGTGGGCCCCGCACTTGTCGCCGATCAGCAGCGAGTCGCACTGCGAGTAGTTGCGCGCGTTCTCGGCGTTGCGGCCGATCTTGACCATCCCGCGGTAGGTGTTCTGCCCCTGGCCGGCCGAGATCCCCTTCGACACGATCGTGCTGCGCGTGTTCTTCCCGAGGTGGATCATCTTGGTGCCGGTGTCGGCCTGCTGGAAGTTGTTGGTCACCGCCACGGAGTAGAACTCGCCGATCGAGTTGTCTCCCTGCAGGATGCAGCTCGGGTACTTCCAGGTGATGGCCGACCCGGTCTCGACCTGCGTCCAGGTGATCTTCGAGTTCACCCCGCGGCAGTGCCCGCGCTTGGTCACGAAGTTGTAGATGCCGCCCCGGCCTTCCTTGTCGCCCGGATACCAGTTCTGCACGGTCGAGTACTTGATCGTCGCCTGGTCGAGCGCGACCAGCTCGACGACCGCCGCGTGCAGCTGGTTCTCGTCGCGCATCGGCGCCGTGCACCCCTCGAGGTAGCTCACGTACGCCCCCTCTTCCGCGACGATCAGCGTCCGCTCGAACTGCCCCGTGTTCTGCGCGTTGATGCGGAAGTAGGTGGACAACTCCATCGGGCAGCGCACGCCCTTCGGGATGTAGGCGAACGAGCCGTCGCTGAAGACCGCCGAGTTGAGCGCGGCATAGAAGTTGTCGGTGTGCGGGACGACGCTGCCGAGGTACTCGCGCACCAGGTCGGGGTGGTTCCGCACCGCCTCGGAGAACGAGCAGAAGATGATCCCCAGCTCGGCCAGCTTGCTCCGGAAGGTCGTCGCCACCGAGACGCTGTCGAAGACCGCGTCGACGGCCACGCCCGCCAGCGCCTTCTGCTCGTCGATCGGGATGCCGAGCTTCTCGAAGGTCCGCCGGATCTCGGGATCGACCTCGTCGAGGCTGGTGAGCGCCTTCTTCGCCTTCGGCGCGGAGTAGTAGATGATGTCCTGGAAGTCGATGGGGTCGTACTTCACGTTCCCCCACTGCGGCTCTTCCATCGCCTGCCACGCGCGGAACGCCTTGAGGCGCCACTCGAGCAGCCACTCCGGCTCGCCCTTCCGCCGCGAGATCTCGCGGATGACCTGGTCGTTCAGGCCGCGGGGGAGCGTGTCGGCCTCGACGTCGGTCACGAAGCCGTACTTGTAGTCCTGCGTGGCCAGCTCTTCGATCGTCCGTTCTGCTGTGCTCATCGTCACTCCGCCGCCACCGCGCCTGTGGGGTTGGTGCTCACGGCCTTCCCGGCCGACAGGAAGAAGGGAAGCTGACCGGAATTGGGGACCGGCTCCCGGTCAGCCGCTTCACTACGACCGGAACGGTCTCCAATATACCACATTCACGACAAAAAGAGTCGGAGATAAGCTGAGCCGTGTGATTCCGGGGTGTGCCGGTCGTGCTGGGTAAAGAAAGCCCGAGTGCCGGGGCGCTGAAGGGCGCTAGGGGCGCCGCGGTGGCGAAGTGCCGGTGGACCTGCGGTGACACACCACGATGCTCTTCGGCGAGACGTGCAGCTCGTGCGTCTTGCCGTGCGCTTCGAGCACGACCTCGTGGCCCTCGACCAGCACCTGGGCGTACATGCGGTCGGGCTCCGGGCAGCCGAGGCTGGAGTCGGACCAGGTGACGGCCCGCACGGACACCAGCTCGATCTCGGCCGCGAGGATGTCGAGCTTCTCGGACAGGCGCTTCTTCGCCCGCTCGACGGCCCGCGCGCGCGCGACGGCCGGGTCGGCCGGCTCCTCGCCAAGCTTCACCTGCGGCTCCTCGGCCAGCGGCCGGGTCGCGGCTTGCGGCTCGCGCCCTTCGACGCCGCTCGTCGAAGGGCGGTTCGCGGCCGTGCACGCCGCCGGGGCCGCGGCCAGCAGCACGGCAGCCAGCAGGGCCGTCACGCCCACCGCCCCCGCGTGTCCATCAGCTCGTTCCACCAGTCCCGGTCGAGGAACGAATCCTCCGGGGCAGTCACCATCGTCGCGAAGTGCGACGGCGCGACGGTCAGCGTGAGGGTCGCCGTGGGGAGGAAGCGCCTCATGGCGACGTCGGTGCCCCCGATGACCGCCAGCGGCCCCTTCCCCTCGCCGAGCGACTTCCACAGGAAGCTGCAGCCCGACCCGAACGGTGCCGACACCACGTCGCCGGGCGACCAGTAGCCGGCGAGCGTCATCACGGCGGCCAGCCGGTCGGGGTCGACGAGGAAGGTGACGCTGCGGATCGCCTCCCACTGATCGACGCGCAGCGGCCCGACGAGCACCGAGTCGAAGCCCGGCGCGGGCGCCTGGCCCGCCTGGATGCTGGCCAGCGCGAGGTCGGCCGAGGCCTTGAGCCCCTCGGCCTTCGGGGCCCCGACGCCGTCGGTCAGCATGTGCGCGAGAACGTTCGGGTCGCGGTCCTTGTCCAGGCCGAGCGCCCAGAAGGCCCCCTTGCACCCGCCGCCGCCGCGCCGCAGCACGAGCGTTTCGCCGGTCACCCAGCGGTCGTAGAACGCGAAACAGCAGGTGTCGGGCTCGGCTTCGGCGAACGGCGCGAACGCGTCCGACACCGGGGCGTCGTAGACGGCGATGAGCGGCGTCTTCAGGCGCAGCTTCCACATCAGGCGATCGATCGCGCCCTGCGCGGGGCGCGAGGCCGTGGGCGGGGTGGTGCCGCTCATGGGTCCTCCCTGGAGCTTTCCGGAATTCTACCGCGAAGCCGGGCGCGGCGCGGTGATCGCGCTGACGAGCAACCCGACCACGACCACGACGACCGTGCCGACGACGTTGTACCAGAGGTACGAGATGGAGCTGGCCCAGGCTGCGTAGAGGACGGAGGCGAAGCCGGCCACCATCCCGACGAACGTCCCGGTCCCGTTCGCCCGGCGCGTCCCGATGGCCAGCACGAAGGCGCCGAGCAGCGTCCCGTAGAACAGCGACCCGACCATGTTGACGACCTCGATGAGCGAGCCGGCCCGGGCCGCGTACAGCGCGAAGACGCACGCGGTCAGCCCCCAGAAGCCGGTCGCCGCCTTCGACACGGCGAGGTAGTGGCGGTCCGTGGCTTCGGGCCTGACGTGCCGCTTGTAGACGTCGATGACGGTGGAGGTGGCCAGCGAGTTCATCTCGCCGGCCGCCGACGACATCGCGGCCGCGAAGATCGCCGCGATGATGAGGCCGATGAGCCCCATCGGCAACTGCGTGGTCACGAAGGTGGGAAACACGAAGTTGACGTCCTCGTAGAGCCGATCGCCGGTGATCTCCTTGACGAGCGCCGACGCCTCGGCCCGCGTGGCCGCCAGCGCGGCGTTCGCCCGGACGAACTCGGCGCTGGCGGTTTCCGCGGCGCCGCCGTCACCGCGGCCGTTCGCCGCGGCGTAGGCGTGCGCGGCCCGGCGCCGCTCCTCGAAGACCGATCCGAACCGCTGGTCGAGGGCCCTGTAGTCGGCCGCGCGGCTGCTCGCCTCGACGGTCGCCTGGTGGACCGGGTTGAACAGCATCGGCGGGGGCGTGAAGACGTAGTAGGCGAAGACCAGGACGCCGGTCAGCAGGATGGCGGCCTGCAGGGGAATCTTGAAATAGGCGCTCATCAGCAGCGACCGCCGGCTCTCGTCGACGGACTTCGCCGTGAGGTAGCGCTGCACCTGGCTCTGGTCGCATCCGAAGTACGACAGCATCAGGAAGAGGCCCGCCAGCGTTCCCGACCACACGGTGTACCGCTCGGTGAGGTTGAACGAGAAGTCGAGCGTCTTCAGGCGGCCCACCGCGCCGGCGAGGTGCAGCGAGTCGGCAAGGCCCACCTCGGCGGGCAGGCCGAGCACCAGGGCGATCACGGCCGCCGCGACGCCGGCGACGATCACGGCCATCTGCTTCACGTCGGTCCAGGCCACGGCCTGCACGCCGCCGAACATCGTGTAGAGAACGGTCGGCACGCCGATCGCGAGCACCGTCAGCGACAGGTTCCAGCCGAGCACGACCGAGAGGATCACGGCGGGAGCGGCGATCACGACCCCGCTCGACATGCTCCGGCCGGCGAGGAACAGCACCGTCGCCAGGCCGCGCACCTTCGCGTCGAACCGTCGCTCGAGGAACTCGTAGGCCGTGTAGACCTTCGCCCGGTAGAAGAACGGGACGACGGTGAGCGACAGGATCACCATCGCGATCGGCAGGCCGAAGTAGAACTGGACGAACCGCATCCCGTCCGAGTAGCCCTGCCCGGTCGTTCCGACCAGCGTGATGGCCGACAACTGCGTGGCCATGACCGACAGGCCGGCTGCCCACCAGGGGAGGCTGCGCTTGGCCAGCAGGTAGCCTTCGATCTCGTCGGTCGAGTGGGTCCGCCGCAGACCGTCGCGGATCAACCACGCCAGGTACGCGCCGACAATCAGCCAGTCGATCGGGTGCATCGCGCCTCAGCCGCTGAAGTACCGCCCGAACCCCCACAGGCCGAGAACGACCAGTGCCTCGACCAGCAGCGCGCCCACGTACGACCAGGTGCGATCGCGCTCGTCCATCCCCTGCTCCTCGCTCACAGCGCGGCGCTCCGCCGCGCGAGCCCCGTTTCGCCCTCGACCAGGCCGCGCCTCGCCCCCCCCAGCCACCGGCCGTCGGCGGCGAGTCGATCGTGCGAGGCCGACAGGGCTTCAGCGGTGCGCTCGGGCGCTGGCCCGCCCGGCGTCACCCGGACGTCCACGAAGTGCCGCGCGCCGAGCAGCGCGGCGAGGCGGTCCTCGTCGTACCGGATCGCCGAGCCCGTCAGCTCGGCCGAGGCCCCGGCCACGATCGATGCAACCGGGGTCGAGGGGTTCGACGCTTTCGCGGCCGCCACCCGGGCGGCAATCGCGTGGGCCTGCGCGAACGGCAGGTGGTGCTCGCGTACCAGCGTGTCAGCCAGCTCGGTCAGGGTGATGCCTCCCGCGGAGGCGCGCGCCTCGAGCGCGGCCGCGTCGAACTCCGCCGTCGCGAGCGCGGCCGCGGTGACGCGGACGGCCCGCCGCGCGTCGTGGAACACGCGATCCACCAGCGGCTGGAAGTCGTCCTCGGTGTCCACCACGTCGCCGAAGGGGGTGTTGTGCACGACGACCAGCACGGCGATCGCCTCGCCGAGCGCCCTGCTGGCGATGGCCCGCGCGTGCTCGAGCGCAACCGGGTTCCGTTTCTGCGGCATGATGCTGCTGCCCTGCACGAAACCGTCGCCGAGCCTGAGATACCCGAACTCGGCCGTGGACCAGAGCAGCAGATCCTGGAGGAACCGGCCGAGGCCGACCGCGAGCGTCGCGGCGGCACCCGCGGCCTGCAGCAGGTGGTCGATCGCGGCAATGCTGCCGTAGGTGTTGCCGGTCGCGGCGTCGAACCCGAGCAGCGCCCCTGTGAGCTCGCGGTCGATCGGGAACCCCGTTCCGGTGATGGCGCAGGCGCCGAGCGGCGACCGGTTGACCACGGCGTAGGAGGCCTGCAGCCGCGCGGCGTCGCGTTCCAACTGCTCGATCACGCCGAGCAGGTAGTGCGCGACCGTCGAAGGCTGGGCTGGCTGGGTGTGCGTGTGGAGCGCGAGGATCGTCTCGCGGTGCCGCGTCCCCAGATCGAGGAGCACCGCGCGCAGCCCCAGCGTGTCGTCCAGCAGCCCCAGCAGGCGCACGCGGAGCACCATCCGGTACATCGTCATGTCGATGTCGTTCCGGCTGCGCGCCGTGTGGAGCCGGCCGGCGAGGTCGGCACCGCAGGACCGCTCGAGCAGCCGGTTCACGTGGAAGAAGAGGTCCTCGGACGAGCCGTCGTACTCGACCGCGGCCAGCTGGTCGAGCGGCAGGGCGTCGAGCGCATCGCGCAGGGCACGGGCGTCGGCCGGCAAGAGGATCCCCCGTTCGGCCAGCATGACCAGGTGCGCCCGATGGATCGCCAGCAGCGGCCCAAGGAAGAGACGCCTGGCGTCCGCGAAGTTCTCCGCGAGAACCGACGCTTCGTACTCGGGGGCGAAGCCCATTGGTTCGAGTATAGAGTAGCGCCGGCCTCCGTGCCGGCCGAGTAGGACCGCCTCCGTGCCGGCCGAGTAAGGCCGGCCTCCGAGACGCGCGCGAGCTCCTCGAGCAGAAGCGCATCGCGTGACTATAATTCCCCCATGTCCTCGGGCCCGCGTCTCGCCGGCGCGGCCGCGCTGCTCGCCTCCCTCGCACTCGCCGCCGGGGTGGAGTGGGCGGCGGGGCCGAGCCTGACCGGTCGTTCCCGGGTTGACCGCGAGCTCGACGAGGAAGCCCGCGCGGTCCTCGAGGAACTGGTCGGGATCGACACGACCGAACCGAACGGCTCGACCGTGGCCGCGCGGGCGATGGCGGCCCGCTTCCGCGCGGCCGGCTTCCCCGAGGAGGACCTCCACCTGGTCGGACCGCTGGAGAAGAAGCAGAACCTCGTGGTCCGATTACACGGCGCGGGCGGCGGGGCGAAGGCGCTCCTTCTCCTCGCGCACCTGGATGTCGTCGCGGCCCGGCGCGGTGACTGGTCGTCCGACCCCTTCTCGCTCGTGGAGAAGGAGGGATACCTCTACGGGCGCGGCACGATCGACATGAAGGACATGGCGGCGTGCTGGGTGGTGACGCTGCTCGACCTGAAGCGGCGGGGCGTCCGTCCCGTGCGGGACATCGTGCTGGCATTGACCGCCGACGAGGAGGGGGGCGGCGCCAACGGCGTGGACTGGCTGGTGAGGAACCGGCGCGACCTGGTGGACGCCGACTTCGGCCTGACCGAGGGGGGCGGCGGCCAGATTCACGACGGCCGCTACGCGGTCTACAACGTGCAGGCCGCCGAAAAAGTGTACCTGACCTTCAGGCTCGACGCCCGCGACGCGGGCGGCCACAGCGCGCTGCCGCGCCCGGGCAATCCGATCACCCGCCTGGCCGCCGCGCTGGCCCGCCTCGACTCCCTGCAGTTCCCGCCGCGCCTGACCGAGGTGACGCGCGCCTTTTTCGCGCGCATGGCCGAGATCGAGGGGGGTTCGATCGGCCTCGACATGCGGCGCATCGCGGATTCCCCTCCCTCCGCTCTCCGCTCCCTGCGTCCGTCCGACGCCGCCGACGCGGCGCGCCGCCTGTCGCGCCAGCCGTATTACAACGCGCTGCTGAGGACGACCTGCACGGCGACGCGGCTCGAGGGAGGCCACGCCGAGAACGCGCTGCCGCAGACCGCCACGGCCTGGGTGAACTGCCGCCTGCTGCCGGACGAAGTGCCCGGCGAGGTCGAGCGCGCGCTGGTCGAGGCCGTGGCGGATCCGGAGGTGAAGGTGACGCCGCTCGGCAGCGCGCACCCGGGGCCGGCAGCGCCGCTGCTCCCCGAGGTGATGCAGGCGGTCGAGCGCGCGGTCGCCGAGAGGTGGCCCGCCGTGCCCGTCGTGCCGACGCTGCTGACCGGCGCAACCGATGGACGGATCCTGCGGCGGGCCGGCATCCCGACCTACGGGCTCGGGGCGTTCGAGAACATCGAGGACAGCCGCGCACACGGCCGAGACGAGCGCATCGGCATCCGCCAGTTCCGCGAGGAGCGGGCGCTCCTCGCGTCCATCGTCACCAGGCTTTCGGGGGCCCCGTCTCCACGGCCCCCTTCAGGGTCAGCCACTGCCGCCACCCGCCCCTCAGCGCCCGGGCGCCGGTGATGCCGCCTGAAGCGAGATCCAGCGCCGCACGGGCGCTCGTGCTCTCGTTCGGTCAAGCACAGTAGGTGATGATCGGCTTCTTCAGCGCCTTCAGCTTCGGCAGGTACTGCTGCACCTCGCCGAGCGGGACCGAGAGGGCGCCGGGGATGTGCCCCTCCGCGTACGACTCGGCGTCGCGCACGTCCAACACGACGACCGCGTTCTGCTGGTGGAGCGTCTTGAACTCCTCCACGGTGATGCGGCTCTTCGTGGCCGGCCCCTGCTGGGCCAGGACGAAGCCGGTCGCGGCCAGCAGCACGGCCACGGCCGTCGCGCCCTTCACACGGAATGTCATAGGCAACAACCCTCGGATACAGCGTAGCAGCAAACGGGATGAGGTGCCCGGTTCATCGGTGCCCCCGTTCATCGGTGGAGCAGGGCTTCGGCCGTGCTCGATGGCCGCAAGCGGCTGGCCTTATCATGATTCGCATGCCGCATCGCATCTGCGCCCGCCCGCCGCGCGGGCCGCTGGTCGCCCCAACGCTCTTCTCGGACCCGGACGCCGTGCGGGCCTTCCTCGAAGACGCCGCGCACTTTCCCGGCGGTCGCGCCGAGGCGGTGGCGTTCCCGCGGACCGAGGCGGAGGTATCGGCCGTGCTGCGGTCGGCCGGGCGCGTGCTGCCGATCGGCGCGCAATCGTCGGTGACGGGGGGGGCGACGCCCGACGGCGGCATCGTCCTGTCCACCTCGAGGATGGCGGGCCTGCTCGAGGTCGGCAGGGACGAGGTCCGGGTCCAGGCCGGTCTGCCGCTCGTCACGCTGAAGGCCGACCTCGCGTCGCGCGGCCTCTACTATCCGCCGGCGCCCACCTACGATGGCGCCTTCGTCGGCGGCACCATCTCCACGAACGCGTCGGGCGCGGCCACCTTCAAGTACGGCAGCACGCGAGCGTGGGTCCGGGGGCTGACGGTCGTGCTGGCCTCGGGCGGGGTGCTCGAGATCGAGCGGGGCCAGGTGCAGGCGCACCCGGAGGGGTACTTCGAGCTGGAAGAGGACGGGCGGGCGGTTCGAGTCCCGGTCCCCCGCTACACCATGCCGCGCGTGGCCAAGCGCTCGGCGGGCTACCACGCCGAGCCGGGCATGGACCTGATCGACCTGTTCATCGGCGCGGAGGGCACCCTGGGCGTCGTCGTCGAAGCGCGGCTGGCCGTGGTGTCGCCCGCCCCGGCGCTGTGCCTGGCGCTCGTGTTCTTCCCGACCGAGTCGGGAGCGCTCGAGGTGGCCGGCCGCCTGCGACGCGAGTCGCGCGAGACCTGGCGCACGCGCGATCCGCGCGGCGTGGATGTCTCGGCGATCGAGTGGCTCGACGCGGGGTCGCTCCTCCTGCTCCACGAGGACGGCGCGGATGCGAAGGGCGGGATCGTGGTGCCGCCGGGCACGGAGACCGCGCTGCTCGTGCAGGTGGAGCTGCCGGTGGGGACGGGCGGCGAACAGGCGTTCGACGCCATCGCGGAGGCGCTCGAGCCGGGCGGCGACGGCCACCCGCTTGGCCGCTTCTGTCGCATCCTCGATGCGGCGGGCGTCCTCGAGGAGACGCAGGTGGCGGTGCCGGGCGACGCGGCGCGCGCCACGCAGTTCTTCGAGTACCGCGAGGCGGCGCCCGAGGCGGTGAAGCGGCGGGTCGCGCTGGCGAAGGAACGCGTCCACCCGGGCATCCAGAAGACCGCGGCCGACATGATCGTCCCCTTCGATCGCTTCCGCGAGATGATGGAGGTCTACCGCGAGGGGTACCGGCGGCGCGGACTCCGCCATGCCATCTGGGGCCACGTGTCGGACGGGAACGTTCACCCCAACGTGGTGCCGGGAAGCCTCGAGGACGTGAAGGCCGGCCAGGAGGCGATCCTCGAGTTCGGGCGCGAGGCGATCGCGCGCGGCGGCTGCCCGCTCTCCGAGCACGGCGTCGGCCGGAGCCCCGTCAAGCAGGCGCTGCTGCGCCAGCTGTACGGCGAGCAGGGCGTGGTCGAGATGCGCGCGGTGAAAGCGGCCCTCGATCCCGCCTTCCGCCTCGCCCCAGGGGTGCTGTTTCCGAAGTAGGGATCGGGGTCAGGGATGAGGGACGAGCGGTCACGCGGCATCCTGGATTGGGAGTAGGATGGTAATGGGTCCTTTCTCCGTCAACTCGTCTCTTCTACGGAGGTGCACGTGGCACTCGCGGACAAATACGGCGACGTCCTCGGCCTGTCGCAGCAGCTGGGGGTGAAGAACGGCAACTGGAAGGAGGAGGGCGGCAAGATCCACCTGTGGGGCACGACCGACTACCAGCTCCAGGCCAACGCGATCTGGGACAAGATCAAGGAGCATCCCAACTGGGAGAACGAGGTCGTAGCCGACATCAAGGCCGAAAAGAAGGACATCCACGGCGTCTACACCGTGGTGTCCGGCGACACGCTGTCGAAACTGGCCAAGCACTTCTACGGTGACGCCCAGCGCTACCCGGCCATCTTCGAGGCGAACCGCGACCAGTTGAAGGACCCCGACAAGATCCAGGTGGGGCAGAAGCTGAAGATCCCCAATCCGTAGGAAGACGGCCTGCGGCTGGCACTGGCCTGATCGAAATCCACCCATGTCCGATCGCAAGTACCGCCAGCGCGGGTACATGGACGCTGACCGGGACCGCGAGCGGAAGCCGCAGGCGCCGCGGCCGCAGGGTCCGGCGCCCCGCGGCGACCGCCCCGAGGGCCCCAAGACCCCCAACCTGATGAGCGCCCGGCAGGTCATCCGCTGCTCCCGCTGCGCGGCGGAGGTCAGCTCACCGTACGCGGCAGAGGCGCGATGCGGCAAGTGCGGCGCCGAGCTGCACGCCTGCAACCAGTGCCTCTACTTCGACCCGGGCGCGCGCTTCCAGTGCATGCAGCCGATCACCGAGCGGGTGGCGGTGAAGGACGCACGCAACACGTGCGCCTCGTGGGAACCTCGAAAGACGGTCGAGCGCCAGACGCACTCGGTGGCGAGCGGCTCGGCCCGCCAGGCGTTCGACGATCTGTTCAAGTAGGGATCGGGGCAGGCAGCTTCCAGTCCGTACCCGAACCGTTGTAAGCTTGATCTGGGTTTTCACAACGAACCGAGCGTCTCGCGGAGGCCCCCGCCTTCCCCGGCGGCGTCCGCGGCTCCAGGCCCTTGGAACACGCGGACGATGGCCCAGACATTCCGTCGCAGCGCGAACACGGTCTTCGTGGTCAGC
The DNA here is from genome assembly GCA_963813585.1 of uncultured Acidobacteriota bacterium. GTDB lineage: Bacteria > Acidobacteriota > Vicinamibacteria > Vicinamibacterales > Fen-181 > JARKSS01. The sequence continues at coordinate 1,185,414 of CAWEZL010000001.1, read as the reverse complement.
CTCCTCGCCCTGGTTCTCGGCGTGGGCGGGCTGATCGCCCTGGCTTACGCGCTCCAGAGCTCGCCCTACGTCACCCGCGCCTTCGACGAGCGCGAGCAGCCGGTGCAATTCAGCCACGAGCGCCACGTCGCCGGCAACGGGATCGACTGCCGCTACTGCCACACCTCGGTCGAGACGTCGGCTTTCGCCGGGATCCCGCCCACCAAGACCTGCATGAACTGCCACTCGCAGATCTTCGTGGACAGCCCGTACCTCGAACCGGTGCGCGCCAGCTTCAGGGACGACCGATCGATCGCGTGGACCCGGGTGCACGACCTGCCCGACTTCGTCTACTTCGACCACAGCATCCACGTCAGCAAGGGAGTGGGCTGCTCGACCTGCCACGGCCGCGTAGACCTGATGCCCCTGATGTTCCAGGTGGAAACGCTGCAGATGAACTGGTGCCTGGACTGTCACCGCAACCCCGAGAAATACGTCCGGCCGCGCGACCAGGTGTTCCGCATGGACTACCAGCCGCCGGCCGACCAGGTGGCCCTGGGCCGGAGGCTGGTGGCCGAGTACAACATCCAGAGCTTCACCAGCTGCTCCACGTGCCATCGGTAACCCTGTCCCCACACGAACGATGAACGACGCCACACACCCCGACCTGGCTGCCATCCGCGCCCGCCTCGATCAGGCCAGCGGATCCGAGTACCTGGCGCAGCCTGGAAGAACTCGCCGGCACGCCGGCGTTCCAGGAGGCGCTCCACCGGGAGTTCCCGCAGGGGGCGTCCGAGCTGACCGACCCGGTGAGCCGCCGTACCCTGCTGAAGCTCATGGGCGCTTCGCTCGCGCTCGCCGGCCTGACGGCGTGCACCCGGCAGCCGGCCGAGAAGATCTACCCCTACGTGCGGCAGCCCGAGGAGATCGTGCCCGGCAAGCCGCTGTTCTTCGCCACGGCGATGCCCATGGCCGGCTACGCCACGGGCCTCCTCGTCGAGAGCCACGAGGGGCGGCCGACCAAGGTCGAGGGCAACCCCGAGCACCCGGTCAACCGCGGCGCGACGGACAGCTTCGCGCAGGCCTCGATTCTCGGCCTCTACGACCCGGACCGGTCGACCACTCTCACCTTCCTTGGCGAGATCAAGCCGTGGGGGGCGTTCCTCAGCGCGGCCAAGGCGGCCGTCGATGCGCGGCGCGCCCAGGGCGGGGCCGGTGTCCGCCTGCTCACCGGGTCGATCACCTCGCCGACGCTGGGCGACCAGATCCGCGCGTTGACGGCCGAGTTCCCGGCGTTGCGGTGGCACCAGTGGGAGCCGGCCGGGCGCGACCAGGTACGGGCCGGCGCCGTGCTCGCGTTCGGCGAACCGGTCGAGACGCACTACCAGCTCGGCCAGGCGGCGGTCATCCTGTCGCTCGACGCCGACTTCCTCGCCTGCGGTCCCGCGAGCCTCCGCCTGGCCCGCGAGTTCGCGGACGGCCGGCGGTTGACCGCAGGGCTCCGCGAGATGAACCGGCTCTACGCGGTGGAGGCCACGCCGACGCTCACGGGCTCGGTGGCCGATCACCGGCTTCCCGTGCAGGCCACGGCGATCCACGGCTTCGCGCTGGCGCTGGCGGCGGCGCTGGGCGTCCCCGGGCTGCCCGCGCCGCGCGACGCCCAAGCCCACGCCGACTGGGTGGCGCCGCTCGCCCGCGACCTGCAGGCGCACCGCGGCCGTACGGTCGTGATCGTCGGCGACGAGCAGCCCGCCGCGGTGCACGCCATCGGCCACGCGATCAACCAGGCGCTGGGCAACGTCGGCACGACCGTCGTCTACACCGATCCGATCGAGGTGTCCCCCGTCGATCAGCTCGCGTCGCTGCGCGACCTGGCGGGCGACATGGAGGCGGGGAGGGTCGAGACCCTGTTCGTCCTCGGGTCGAACCCCGTCTACACGGCGCCGGCCGACTTGAGGTTCGCCGAGCGCCTCCAGAAGGTGAAGCAGCGCTTCCACCTGGGCCAGCACCACGACGAGACCGCGGCGCTGTGCCAGTGGCACGTGCCCGAGGCGCACTACCTCGAGTCGTGGGGCGATGCCCGGGCGGCCGATGGCACGGTGACGGTGATCCAGCCGCTGATCGCGCCGCTGCACGGCGGGCGCACGGCGCACGAGATCCTGGGCGCCCTCGGCAAGCAGGCCGGGCAGACCGCGCACGCGATCGTGCGGGCCTACTGGCAGGGGCGGCTGGCGCCGGAAGGTGGGGCGGCGTTCGAGCAGCAGTGGCGCCGCGCGCTGCACGACGGCCTCATGCCCGGCACCGCTGCCGCGCCGCGGCCCGTCACGCTCGCGGGGCTCGTCGACCGCGTGGCCGAGCCCCCGGCTCGCCAGGGCCTCGAGATCCTGTTCCGTCCCGACCCCACCGTGTACGACGGGCGCTTCGCCAACAACCCCTGGCTCCAGGAGTTGCCGAAGCCGCACACGAAGCTGACCTGGGACAACGCCGCGCTCGTGAGCCCGTCGACGGCCGCGCGGCTTGGGGTCGCGAACGAGGACGTCGTCGAGCTGCGCTACCGTGGCCGCCGGTTGAAGGCGCCGGTCTGGGTGCTGCCCGGGCAGGCGGGCGACACGGTCACCGTGCACCTGGGCTACGGCCGCTCGCGGGGCGGACGGGTCGCCGTCGGCCCTGGTTTCGACGCCGGCCAGCTGCGGACCAGCGCGGCGCTGTGGGCCGAGCGCGGGCTCGAGGTGGCGAAGACCGGCGAGCGCCTCGAGCTGGCCAGCGCGCAGAACCAGCAGATGATCGACGCCCGCCCCGTGGTGCGATCGGCCACGCTCGAGGAATTCCGGCGCAAACCGGACTTCGCGCACGACATGGCGCACGAGCCGGGCCGCGGGCTCACGCTGTACCCGGAGCACGAGTACAAGGGCAACGCGTGGGCGATGACGATCGACCTCAACACGTGCACCGGGTGCGGCGCGTGCGTCGTGGCGTGCAACGCCGAGAACAACATCCCCGTCGTGGGCAAAACCGAGGTGAACCGCGGCCACCGGATGCACTGGCTGCGCGTGGACCGCTACTACCGCGGCGACCCCGAGAACCCCGAGTCGTTCAACCAGCCCGTCCCCTGCATGCACTGCGAGAACGCGCCGTGCGAGGTGGTGTGCCCGACGGCGGCCACGGTGCACAGCGCCGAGGGGCTGAACGACATGATCTACAACCGGTGCGTCGGCACGCGCTACTGTTCGAACAACTGCCCGTACAAGGTGCGTCGGTTCAACTTCCTGCTCTACCAGGACTGGAACACGCCCACCCTCAAGATGGCGCGAAACCCCGACGTCACGGTTCGCAGCCGGGGCGTCATGGAGAAGTGCACCTACTGCGTCCAGCGGATCAACCACGCGCGCGTCGAGGCCGAGAAGGAGAACCGGCCCATCCGCGACGGCGAGGTGATCACGGCGTGCGCCGCGGCCTGCCCGTCGCAGGCGATCGTCTTCGGCAACCAGAACGACCCCGAGAGCGCGGTGGCCAGGAGCAAGGCCGAGCCGCGGAACTACAGCCTGCTCGGCGACCTCAACACCCGGCCGCGCACCACGTACCTCGCGGCGGTCCGGAACGTGAACCCCGAGATGCCGGGTGCCCGGACGGGCGGCGGCGACGACCACCACGAGACCGGGAGGTAAGCGCCGATGGCTCCTGCGTCGCACCCGCACCCGCCCGCCGACCCCCCGGCCTCGAAGGCCGTCGCGACGCCCGAGTCGGCGTTCATCGCCCCGGGGCACACCTTCGGCACGATCACCGACAAGATCAGCGCGATCGTGTTGACGCGGCGGACGCCGGCCGGGTGGCTGCTGGGGTTCGCGATCGCCTTCGCGCTGGTGATGCTCTTCATGATGGCGGTCGCCTGGCTGCTGGCCAAGGGGACCGGCATCTGGGGCATCAACATCCCCGTCGGGTGGGGCTTCGCGATCATCAACTTCGTGTGGTGGATCGGGATCGGGCACGCCGGGACGCTGATCTCGGCGATCCTCCTGCTGCTGCACCAGCACTGGCGCACCTCGATCAACCGCTTCGCCGAGGCGATGACGCTGTTCGCGGTGGCGTGCGCCGGGATGTTCCCCATCCTGCACACCGGCCGACCGTGGCTGGCGTACTGGCTGCTGCCCTACCCCAACAGCATGTCGATCTGGCCGCAGTTCCGGAGCCCGCTGATCTGGGACGTGTTCGCGGTCACCACCTACGCCACCGTGTCGGCGCTGTTCTGGTTCGTCGGCATGGTGCCCGACCTGGCCACGCTGCGCGACCGCGCCACCTCGCCGTTCGCGCGCACGGCCTACGGGGTGCTCGCGCTCGGCTGGCGCGGCTCGGCCCGCCACTGGGCGCGCTACGAGTCGGCGTACCTGCTGCTGGCCGGCCTCGCGACGCCGCTGGTGCTGTCGGTCCACACCGTGGTGAGCTTCGACTTCGCCGTCTCGGTGATGCCCGGGTGGCACACGACGATCTTCCCGCCCTACTTCGTGGCGGGGGCGATCTACTCGGGCTTCGCGATGGTCCTCACGCTGGCCATCCCGATCCGCGCGGCGTACGGGCTGAAGGACTTCATCACCGCGCGCCACCTCGACAACATGGCGAAGGTGATGCTCGCGACCGGCCTGATCGTCGCCTACGGGTACGTGATGGAGGCGTTCGTCGCCTGGTACAGCGGCAACTTCTACGAGCGGTTCATGTACTGGAACCGCGTGACCGGGCCCTACTGGCCGGCCTTCTGGGCGCTCATCGCGACCAACATCGCGATCCCGCAGCTCCTCTGGCTGAAGAAGGTCCGGCAGAACGTCATCACGCTCTTCCTGATCGCCCTGGTGATCAACACCGGGATGTGGCTCGAGCGGTTCGTCATCGTGGTCACGAGCCTGCACCGCGACTTCCTGCCGTCCTCCTGGGGGATGTACTACCCGACGATGTGGGACTGGTTCACCTTCGTGGGGACCATCGGGCTGTTCGTCGCGATGCTGTTCCTGTTCATCCGGTTCCTGCCGATGATCTCCATCTTCGAGATGCGGACGCTGCTGCCCGAGTCGAAGGTGAAGGACTCGGCGCACGTGTAGCGGGGGCAGAGACGAGATGTCGCACGCCGAGGATCCACACGCGCCCCGCCTCCACGGCCTGCTGGCCGAGTTCGACAGCCCGGACGCCCTCGTGTCGGCCGGGCGGCGCGCCGTGCAGGAGGGGTACCGCGAGCTGGACGCCTACACGCCGTTCCCGATCGAGGCGCTGCACGAGGCGCTTGGGGTCCACCGGACGCGTGTGCCGCTGCTCGTCCTGGTCGGCGCCAGCGTCGGGGCGATCGCGGGATACGGGCTGCAGTACTGGGCCGCCACGATTGCGTACCCGCTGAACGTCGGCGGCCGGCCGTACCACAGCTGGCCCGCGTTCGTGCCGGTGACCTTCGAGATGACCGTGCTCTTCGCGGCGCTCGCCGCCGTGTTCGGCATGCTGGCGCTCAACCGCCTGCCGCAGCCGTACCACCCGGTCTTCAACGCGCCGCGATTCGCCCTGGCGTCGCGCGACCGGTTCTTCCTGGCGATCGAGGCGCGCGACCCGAAGTTCGACCTGACCGCGACCCGGCGGTTCCTGGAGAGCTTCAACCCCCGCGAGGTAACCGAAGTTGAGGAATGACTTCGAGTGCAGCAGGGCTCACGCCCTGGCGCTCTGCTCGTGGCGCGCTGCTGGCGGGGGGCTGCCGGCTCGACATGCACGACCAGCCGAAGTACACGCCGCTGCGCCAGAGCGACCTCTTCGCCGACGGTCGCGCGGCGCGGCCCCTGGTGGAGGGCACGGTCGCCCGCGGCCTGCTGAACGAGGACGAGCAGCTCAACACCGGCAAGGTGAACGGTCAGCTCGCCACCGACTTCCCGTTTGCCATCACCGCCGAAGTGGTGGCACGCGGCCGCGAGCGGTACGACGTCTTCTGCTCCCCGTGCCACGACCGGACCGGCGCCGGGAACGGGATGGTCGTCCGCCGCGGCTATCGCCAGCCGCCGACGCTGCACCAGGACCGGTTGCGGCAGGCGCCGCCCGGCCACTTCGTGGACGTGATGACGAACGGCTTCGGCGCGATGCCCGACTACCGGTCGCAAGTGCCGCCGCGCGACCGCTGGGCCATCACGGCCTACATCCGCGCGCTCCAGCTCAGCGCGAACGCGACGCTGTCAGAAGTTCCGCCCGGGGAGCGCGAGCGGCTGGCGCCGGGCACGGGTCCCGCGGGGAGCACCGATGAACGCCATTGACCCGGTCCCGGGACTGGCCGGCCTCCGCCGCGCGGCCCTGGCCGCCGGCGCCGTCGGGGTGGTCGCCACGCTGGCCGGCGCCCTCGTCGACCCGACGCAGTTCTTCCGCTCGTACCTGATCGCCTGGGTATACTGGGCGGCGCTCGGCCTCGGCTGCCTCGGCCTCCTGATGGTCTACCACCTCACGGGAGGCGGCTGGGGCGTGGCGATCCGGCGCCTGCTCGAGGCCGGTATCTGGACGCTGCCCGCCGCGGCCCTGCTCTTCGTGCCGGTGCTGTTCGGGCTCGGCGCCATCTACTCGTGGACCGACCGCGCGGCCGTGATGGCCGACCACGTCCTCAGCCAGAAGGCGGCGTACCTCAACGTGCCGTTCTTCGTCGCCCGGGCCGCCCTCTACTTCCTCGTCTGGCTGACGCTGGCGCACTTCCTGGACCGGTGGTCGCGGCGCCAGGACGAGACGGCCGACCCCGCGTTCGCCGAGCGCATGAAGCGGCTGAGCGGCGGCGGCCTGGTGATCTACGCGCTCGCGATGACCTTCGCGGCGTTCGACTGGATCATGTCCCTCGAGCCGCTCTGGTTCTCGACGATCTTCGGGATGATCTTCATCGCCGACTCGGCGCTCGGCGCGCTGGCGTTCGTGCTGGTGGTCAGCTACCTGCTCGCCCGGGGCGGCGCCTTCGGCCGCGTGCTGGCGCCCTCGATCCTCAACGACCTCGGGAACCTGCTGCTCGCCTTCGTGATGGTCTACGCCTACGTCTCCTTCTCGCAGCTGCTGATCATCTGGTCGGCGAACCTGCCCGAGGAGATCCCGTGGTACCTGAACCGGATCGAGGGGGGCTGGAGCGTGCTGGCGATCGCGCTGGCGGTCTTCTATTTCGCGGTGCCGTTCCTGGTGCTGCTCTCGCGAGGCAACAAGCGGCAGCCGGGGCGCCTGGCGGCCATCGCGGGGGGCGTGCTGGCGGCACGGCTGCTCAGCGTGTTCTTCCTGATGGGGCCGCCGCTCTCGGGGCACGGCCTGTCGCCGCACTGGCTGGACCTGGCGGCGCTGGTCGGCATGGGCGGGATCTGGCTGTCGCTCTTCGCGCGCCGCCTCGCGTCGCGGCCGCTGCTGGCGCAGGGCGACCCCGAGCTGGCCTCGGCGCTGGCCAGACGGATGTAGAGCAGGGCTTCAGCCCTGCTGGACTGGAATTGGGAGTGCCGATGGCGCACGGTCATACGCACGACGAGTACATCCCGCCGCCGGGCATGACGCACGAGACGCGGGACCTGTCCACCCGCGTCGTGGTGATCTTCGCGATCTCGCTCCTGGTGGGGGCCGTGCTCGTCCACGTGGCCGTCTGGTGGCTCTACGCCTGGATGGGGCGCGTCAACGAGCAGGCCTACACGCGAGAGTACCCCCTGGCGCCGATCGGCGCCCCGCGCCAGCCGCCCGCGCCGCGCCTGCAGACACAGCCGCGCGAGGATCTGAAGCGGATGCGCCGGGAGGAGGATCGCCTGCTGTCCGGGTACGCGTGGGCCGACCCGAACACGGGTCGGGTACGGCTGCCGATCGACCGGGCGATGCAGCTGCTCATCGAGCAGGGACTGCCCACCCGCGCCGCCGCCACGTCCGGCCCGGCCGGCCTCCCGCAGGACTCGAGTTCCGGGCGCACCATCGCGCCCGCGGGGAAGTGAGGAGATGAGACACCAGATCGCGGCCGCGGCCGCCCTCCTGTCGCTCGCAGCCGGCCCCGCCTCCGCCCAGTACAACGGGGTGCCGAGGCCGGGCATGATGACCCAGGGCGACAGGCCGGCCGGCATCACGCCGAACGAACTGAAGAAGGTCGCGTTCTCGCAGCGCCTCGACGTGCAGGTGCCGCTCGACCTGCCGTTCACCGACGAGGCCGGCCGCCCCGTGAAGCTCTCGCAGTACTTCGACGGCCGGCCGGTCATCCTCGCGCTCGTTTACTACGAGTGCCCGATGCTCTGCGTGCAGGCGCTGAACGGGCTCGTCAAGAGCCTGAAGACCTTGACGCTCGAGCCGGGGCGCGACTACCGGGTCGTGACCGTCAGCTTCAACCCCCGCGAGACGCCCGCGCAGGCGCTGGAGAAGAAGGAGCATTACGTCTCGATGCTGGGGCGCGAACAGGGCGGCGAGGCCTGGCACTTCCTCACCGGCCAGGAGGCGGCCATCGGCCTCCTCACCGACGCCGTCGGCTTCCACTTCGTGTACGACGAGCCGACGAAGCAGTACGCCCACCCGACCGGCATCGTCGTCCTCACGCCGCAGGGCCGGACCTCGAAGTACATCTACGGCCTCGACTACGGCCCGCGCGACCTGCGCCTGGCGCTCGTCGAGGCGACCGGCGGCACGATCGGCACGCCGGTGGATTCCCTGCTGCTCTACTGCTTCCACTACGACCCGGCGCAGGGCAAGTACGGCCTCGTCCTCGTGAACGTGATGCGCCTGGCCGGGATCGTCACCGTCGCCTGTATCGCCGGCTTCATCCTGATCATGCGGCGGCGCGAGATGCGAGCCGGGAAGTAGCGCTATGAACTGGTCTCTCCCGCTGTTTCCCACCGGCGCCTCGACGATGGCGGGAAAGGTGGACGCGCTCTACCTGGCCCTGATCGCGATCAGCGGCCTGGTCGTCACCGTCATCGCGGTCCTCATCATCGTCTTCGGCGTCCGGTACCGGCGGCGCGCGCCCGACCAGAGCGGCGTGCGGGTGGTCCCATCGCTCGCGCTCGAGATTGGCTGGACCATCATCCCGCTCGTCGTCGGCCTGGTGATGTTCGTCTGGGGCGCCAACGTCTACCTCGCCCAGGCCCGGCCGCCCGCCGAGACCCTGGACGTCTACGTCGTGGGCAAGCAGTGGATGTGGAAGTTCCAGCACCCCGCCGGGCAGCGCGAGATCAACGAGCTGCACGTGCCGGTCGGGCGCGCCGTGCGGCTGACCGCGACCTCCGAGGACGTCATCCACTCCTTCTTCGTGCCGGCGTTCCGGATGAAGGCCGACGTGATCCCCGGCCGCTACACGACCCTCTGGTTCAACGCGACCAAGCCGGGCGAGTACCACCTCTTCTGCGCGGAGTACTGCGGCACGCAGCACTCCGGGATGATCGGGAGAGTGGTCGTCATGGAGCCCAACGAGTTCCAGGCGTGGCTCGGCGGCGGCGCGGCGGAGGGGTCGATGGCGTCGCAGGGCCAGAAGCTCTTCCAGGATCTCGCCTGCAACACCTGCCATCTCGACACGGGCCAGGGGCGGGGCCCCTCGCTCCAGGCGCTGTACGGCAGCAAGGTCGAGCTGGCGAGCGGCCAGGTGGTCGAGGCCGACGACGCGTACGTTCGCGAGTCGGTGCTGTCGCCGGCGGCGAAAGTGGTGGCGGGGTTCCAGCCGGTCATGCCCACCTTCCAGGGCCTCATCAGCGAGGAGCAGCTGCTGGCCCTGATCGAGTACGTGAAGTCGCTGCAGGCGACCTCGCAGGGGAAGCCCGCCGCGCAGCCGGATGCCGGGGCGACGCCGCCTCCGGGCGCGGCGACGCCGCCGGCCGTGAAGCCGCCCGCCAAGAGGCCGGTCGGGGGCAGGAAGTAGACGCATGGACAGCCTGACGCTTCCGCGCACGCACTACGCCAACGCCGGCTACGGCCTGAAGTCGTGGTTGTTGACCACGGACCACAAGCGCATCGCGCTGCTGTTCCTGGGGAGCATCTCGGCCTTCTTCCTGCTCGGCGGCCTCTTCGCCGTGCTGATCCGGCTCGAGCTGCTCACGCCGGCCGGCGATCTCGTGGGGGACGACACCTACAACAAGCTGTTCACGATGCACGGCATCGTGATGATCTTCATGTTCCTGATCCCGTCGATCCCGGCGGTCTTCGGGAACTTCTTCGTGCCGATCATGGTGGGGGCGAAGGACCTGGCCTTCCCGCGCCTCAACCTGCTCAGTTGGTACATCTTCGTGACCGGCGGGATGTTCACGCTGGCCGCCATCGTCCTCGGTGGCGTGGACACCGGCTGGACGTTCTACACGCCGTTCAGCACCCACTCGTCGCAGAGCAACGTGATGATGGCCGCCGTCGGCGTCTTCATCATCGGGTTCTCCTCCATCCTGACCGGGCTGAACTTCATCGTCACGATCCACACGATGCGGGCGCCGGGGCTGACCTGGTTCCGCCTGCCGCTGTTCATCTGGGCGATGTACGCGACCAGCCTGATCAACGTGCTCGGCACCCCGGTGCTGGCGATCACGCTGGTGGCCGTCGCGCTGGAGCGCGCGCTGCACATCGGGATCTTCGACCCGGCGTACGGGGGCGACCCGATCCTCTTCCAGCACCTGTTCTGGTTCTACTCGCACCCGGCCGTCTACATCATGATCCTGCCGTCGATGGGGGTGATCAGCGAGCTGGTGGCGGCCTTCTCGCGCAAGAACATCTTCGGCTACACGTTCGTCGCCTTCTCGAGCCTGGCGATCGCCGTGTTCGGCTTCCTCGTGTGGGGCCACCACATGTTCGTCGCCGGAATGTCGGTGTACGGCGCGATGATCTTCTCGATCCTGAGCTTCCTGGTGGCCGTGCCGTCGGCCGTCAAGGTGTTCAACTGGACCGCCACGCTGTACAAGGGGTCGATCTGGTACGAGACGCCGATGCTCTACGCGCTGGGGTTCATCGGCCTGTTCGCGATCGGCGGCCTGACCGGCCTCTTCCTCGCCACCCTCGCGGTGGACGTTCATGTCCACGACACGTACTTCGTGGTGGCGCACTTCCACTACATCATGGTGGGCGGGGCGCTCATGGGGTACCTCGGGGCGCTGCACTACTGGTGGCCGAAGATGACCGGCCGGATGTACCCGGACCTCATCGGCCGCATCGCGGCCGTGACGATCTTCATCGGCTTCAACCTGACGTTCTTCCCGCAGTTCGTGCTCGGGTACCTGGGGATGCCGCGGCGGTACCACGCGTACGCCCCCGAGTTCCAGGCGCTGAACGTGCTGTCCACCGCGGGGGCGTCGATCCTGGCGATCGGCTTCCTGGTCCCCGCGTTCTACCTGCTGTGGTCGCTCAAGTACGGGAAGGTGGCCGGCGCCGACCCGTGGGGGGCACTGAGCCTCGAGTGGACGATCCCGTCGCCGCCTCCGACCTTCAACTTCGACGAGACCCCGGTGATTACCGGCCCGGCGTACCCCTACGACCAGGTACGGGAGGGGAAGAGTGCCTGACGCCGCCTTCGATCCGCACGCCGTGCAGGCGCACGCCGCCCTGGCGCACGACCCGTTGCAGCATCACTTCGACGACCTCGGGCAGCAGAAGGAGGCGGCGACGCTCGGCATGTGGCTGTTCCTCTCGACCGAGGTCCTGTTCTTCGGCGGCCTCTTCGCGGCCTACCTGCTCTACCGGGTCTGGTACCCGGACGTGTTCGGCGAGGCCAGCCGCACCCTCGACATCACGCTCGGGTCGGTCAACACCCTGGTCCTCATCGGCAGCAGCCTCACGATGGCGCTCGCGGTGCACGCGGCGGCCACCGGCGAGCGCCGCGCCCTGATGATCTTCATCGTGCTGACCATGGTTCTCGGCGGGATCTTCCTGGGGATCAAGGGGGTCGAGTACTACGACAAGATCGTGCACCACCACGTGCCGGGGCCGTCGTTCCACTTCGAGGGCGCCACCCCGGAGCGCGCGCAGCTCTTCTTCTCGCTGTACTTCGCGATGACGGGACTCCACGCGCTGCACATGGTGATCGGGCTCGGGATCATGGCCACCATCCTCGTGATGGCCTGGCGCGGCCGTTTCTCGGCCACGTGGCACACCCCGGTGGAGATCTCCGGCCTCTACTGGCACTTCGTGGACATCATCTGGATCTTCCTGTTCCCGCTGCTGTACCTGGTGGACCGGCACAGTTAGCCAGGGGCTGGGGGCTGGGGGCTGGGGGCTAGGGGCTGGGGGCTGGGAGCTGGGGACAGATACATATGTCCGATGTGGTTTCACGCAAGACGTACTTCGCGATCTTCGCGGTGCTCGTGGTGCTGACCCTCGTGACGACCGAGGTCGCCTTCTTCAACTTCGGCCTGATGAACCCGGTCATCGCCCTCACTATCGCCGTCATCAAGGCGACCGTCGTCGTCCTGTACTTCATGCACATGAAGTACAGCTCGCGCCTGACGATGATCGTCGGCGGCGCGGGGATCTTCTGGCTGGGGATCCTGCTCGTGCTGACGATGAGCGACTACCTGGCGAGGGGAGCGGGAACGTACTGAGACTGCCTACTTCTTCTTCGTCAGCCGGGCGAGCGTGGCCAGTTCCTCGAGCAGCAAGCGGTCGGCCGTGGACCACCTTGGCGTCGCAGACGGCTCAGCCCTCAGTATCAGCGCCCCCTCCCTTGGATCGTGTCGTTGGTCAACGGGCCGTCCACCGCGGCCAGCGCCCAAGCTCCCCGCCGGATGATAGGTGTAGCTCGTCGTCCCGGTCCCGTCCACCATCGTCGCCATGACGTTGACACGCGGCTGCTCTGAAAACCAGAGTGCTCGCTATCGCCCCGTTTCGATGCGGAATGAGTCAAAGAACCTGGTGAGTTCCTTGTTGTCTGTCAAATCCGCTGGACTCATGGCTTCGGCCGAGTAGACACGTTGTGCAACGACACAGATGCGCAACGCTAGGTTCACCTCGCTTGTTTCAAAGATCACGTCAAACGCACCGTGTCCACCAAGGCTTATCGGCGTCGCTGCACCCTGGCCCCCATCATGGGCGTCTTCGTCCTATCGCTGATGTACTTCTCGACAACCCGCTCAGCAGTCCAGCCTCTCGGAAGGTCTTGCGCCCTTGCCCAGTAGAAGGCGGCCGTCCGCGGTTTCAGAAGCCAACCTTGGCGGCCGGTGTCCACGGTCCAGACCTGACCAGTCCAACCGTCCGACGCTCCATCAGATGCGACTATCGTCGGCGCTCCCGGCATCAGAATGGTGAAACGCCCGTCGTCCGCGGTGACCTGATGCCACCTGGTTCCGCAGGCCGTGGGTACGTCAGCCGGCGAACCACGCGTCGCTTGCCTCATGAGTCCGCCGGGCCGACGACCGTCCGGCACTGATGCGGAAGTCTCGGGGCTGTCACTCCTTGCCCCACTCACCAGCTTCCGCGTAGGCGCCCTTCAAGACCGGGTCCCGTGCCCACCCTGAAAAGGCCGCCCGAGCCGTGTCGTCATGGAGCACGTGCTCGACAATCCCATCGACGATACAGCGTCGCTGCGCCTCGTTTCCTGCCTTGTATGCGACGGCTAGGTGCTCCGCGCCCGCTCGCAAGAGCCGCGCCTGTTCAGGATGAGTCGCTGCCTCCTTGGCACATTGGCGCAGGAATGCCGCGTAGATCCTTCCCGCGTCGTACGGGCTGAGGGCGTAATCCGAGTGCCCCTTTGTCTGCAGCAACGTACTGAACAAGGTCTTGACCAGGTCAAAGTAAACATCAGGCAAGACGCCGCCCTCGAGCCGGTCCTTCGCCTTGGAAACGGCTTCGTAGACAACGCTCAAGACGTCAGGATCTCGAGCTGCTAGCCATTCCTTGACCCGGCTTCCCGAAACCGTCGCTGAGGTTCGAAGAAGCAGGTCCATCGCCTCGATTGCAACGTGGCCGTCGGTCATCATTGAAATGCCGGAATTGGGACCTTCAAACACACCCACATGAGCACCGTACCTACCACCATCAGCATCTTCTGGCAATTCTCGACCGTTGCACGCCCTGCAATCCTTGCTGTTGTACAGATCCACGCATCTGATGATCGCTCGCGTCAGATCTGCGATCTCGTCCGCGTGCCGATTCGTCTTGTGCTTCCTATCCCATTGTCGATGCGCGCGAATCGTGTCTGACAGCGTGCTGATCTTGCGCTGCAATTCTGGACACGTATCAGCGGGTGTGCACCGGACTTGATCGAACGGAGGTTCGGGGTGCCAAGGTCCACCTGGCTGATGTTGCAGTCCGAGAGAATCCCAATTCACAGTGGGCCGATTGTGCACGTAGGCAGCCAGGTTCGGCCCATCGCCCAATCCGATCGGGTCGTCGGAGAGCCATCGCCCAAGGGCCGGATCGTAGGCCCTGTACATCGTTAACCACGCACTGCCATTGGCGGTCCAGTCGTGCCCCGTAAAGCCGACACCGGCCAGATCCGTTCCGATCGTGACCGTCCGAGCACCCCATAGGTCGAACGCGTACCGCGTCAGCACCGTCGCCGAACCGTCGGTCAATTCGGTCACGCTACCGAGGTGATCGATCGCAAAGTACCGGGCTGTTCCGCTGATCTACTCACCGTCCGCGAACGTTCGCCTCGTCACCGTCGTGCCATCGCTCCGGCGTTCCTCACAGATGAGCGTCTGACACCAGATCACCTTGGCGTCCGATTGGACGACGCCGTTCTCCTTTTCGATCTCCCGCACGCGCCGCCGCAACCCGTCGTACACGAACTCCGACCGGTGCGTCCCGACGTTGACCCCGACTAACTGATTCCGCGCATCCCATTCGAACGTCCGCGTTCCGTCGGAGGTCATGTTTCCGTTCGCGTCGTACGTGAACGTCCTCCCCGCCGCCGCCTGGTCTACCTCGTACACCGCCTCGGCGGCATTCCCACTCGCATCCACCGCGTTGATCGTGACCGTCGTGGTGCCCGAGGAGACCGGCACCGACGCCCGGAACCGGTTCACCCCGTCCACCTCCGCCGGCTGGCCGTTGATCCGCACGGCCCCGGGCTCGTCCAGCGTCCCCTCGAAGACCAGCGGACCGCCCCCCTGGTGGGTCAGCAGCCGGTTCAGCGAGTCGTGCGTGGCCAGCATCACCGCGTCGTCGATCTGCTCCGAGGTGCGGTTGCCGGCCGGGTCGTAGGTGTAAGAGTGGCGCTTGATGAGCGACGGCGTCGCCCCCGTCGTCTGGTGGAGGGCACTCGTCAGTTGGTCCGCCCGGTCGTAGCCGTACACCCAGAGCGTCGGCGCGTCGCTGTCCGCCTGCTGCTGCCAGGTCAGGATGTTGCCGACGGCGTCGTACGTGTAATCGAACTTCGACAGCGTGCTCGCGTCCCGCTTCCGGTGATGGATCGTCTGGAGACGCTGGTCGCCCCGCAGACCACCGACAGGTCACCTCCCGGGCCCGTTCTCGGGTCCGGTTGGCCAGTGCTGGCCCGATGTCTGTAAGCGTTCGACCAACCACGTCTTGACCGCGCTTCGATCCCAACTCTGCTCACGCAGGGAACCCCGCGATCGCGTCCAGGTCGTTCCCGCCCGGTAGGCCGAGAGTGCTCATCGACGCGTTCGCTCGCCCGCAACTGTGGCGTCTGGCGTGGGTCCGGACCGACTTAGTCCTGGAGTGCGCTGGCACAAGCGCTCTACGACCGCCGCGGCAAGTGACGGGCCGGCCGGCGGCTCGGGTGAGGCTGCCCTCCTGCGGCGCCCTCCCGGGACGGCGGCGGTTCCGCCGGCCGCGCGTTTTGCCGTGTCAAGGCACGGGCCTTTCTGGCTGACGTCCCGCTCAGCCACCGGATGGACCCAGATAGGCGAGTCCTCCCGGCGCGAAGTTGCCTTGGCCCGCTCGTCACCAAGTCGTCGATGCGCCCGAGCGGACTACCCAAGATTGACCGACGCGGTCAACGAGAAGGAGATGAACTTGTCCTGCGCACAGGTCGTCGTTGAGCTGAAGCGCGAGCGCCGCGACCTTGCCGTCCTCGCTGAATCCGGGCCTGGACACCGTTATGAAGCCATGCGCCTTCGGGAAGCGGTTGTCAAAACCCTCAGTCGTTCCGGCCAGCATCGAAGCCATCTCGTCGCGAGTCAGAACGTGCACTGTGTCCTTCTCCCCCTCTGCCAGGCGGACGTCAGCACTCGAGCGGCTCCTAACCAACATGTCGTCAATCGCCTCATCGACTCGATCAGAGTCGCCGAACTGCCGCGCAAGGGAGTGCAGATCGTGGCGGATATCCACAATTCTCGGCCAAACACTCTCGTCGAAGGCGGTCATGGGCTCGACGACCAGCTCACCCTCCACAGGAGGCTGCCAGTCGCGGACTTGTCCTAGCGCCGCGCCTGGTACCCGTTGCGTCACGTTCATCAAACGAAGGAGCACTCCCTCGATGCTCGAAGCGCCGTCCTTGGCAGTTGCAGGTACTGCGAGCCCCCAACAGCCGTCTGGCATGAACGTCGGGCTTTCTCGAGGTCGCCAAGCCAGTAACTGATGGTCGCTGCGAGGCAATCGATGCATCCCCCCACCCCGCTGCCCCACGACTCAATGCTCGACAGCACGTTCAGCGCTCGCGCGCCATCTCCCAGCCAGAAGAGTGCCTCGGCGAGTCCGACCGAAGCTCTGGCTCGATCGTACGTGCTACTCGCAGACTGCGCGATCAGCCGCTCGAACTCGCTCGCTGCTTCGCGCGGCCGCCGCAATTGCAGCAAGGCTCGCCCGAACCCAATGCGAGCCGAGCCGGAGAGCGGGTTGATTGTGAGCGCACGACGATAGGTGCGCGTGGCTTCACTCGGCAGGCCCAAACGATCCTGAACCGTCCCCAGCTCCACCAACGCCTCAAGAAAGGTGGGCTGTTCCTCGACGGCCCTTAAGAGCGGGCCGTATGCCTCTGGGTAGGTCGGAGCCGAGCGAACGCCGTTGCGCAGTATCGTCTGAGCCAGTTCGTAATGGTATGTGGCATCATGCGGGAACCTCGCAGCGCCCAGCCGCAGATACGCGAGCGCGCGTTGACGATCGCCCAGCTGCTCGGCCGCGTTCGCCAGATTACGAAGCAACGAGGAAGGAGCCTTTGCCACCAACTGCCACACCTCGTCGCTCGGCTCGCTGGCAAGCAAGCGTCGACAGGCCTCGGCCTGTCCCTCAGTGCAACTAGTGGCCAGCCGGGGGAGGTGCTGCCGTGACGGTTGTCCCTCGGCCTCCTCCGCTGATCTCATCCCAGCGATGAGCATGGAGCCGATCATGAGGAACAGCAGCGCCACGATGCGGGCCGAGGGAGCGCGCCGGGCCACTGGAATCGAGGTAGTCTCAGCCGTCGTGGCCTCAGGCACGCGTGGCACGACAGGGCGGCGCGTCATCGCAGTGTCCCCCTGCAAGCGTAACCAACCTCTTCGGCTCGACGCCAAGCCTCGCTTTGTGGAGGGTCATTTCCAATCCTGCAGTGGCTCATTTCATGACCAAGAGTATGTGCTGGCCCTTGAGACCAGTCATAGTCTCGCCCTCCACAACCGGCCCCGCCATCGAAGCCTGCCGGCTGGATCAGGATTCCTCCGTTGAGTAGGCGCTCCCCGCAACCGCCACCACAACCGCATGTCACGCTAATACCCTTGTCACACTGGCGCGTCATGCACTCAGCGAGCCCGTACTGGTTGAGGACGCGCCGGCAGCCGGACGACTGCCTAACCGAACGACAGATCTTCGCGAAGGCTGCCTTGAGTTGCTCAGCCTGGCTGGAGACGCAGTCTTTCGTTGTGACCGACTGCAGACCGAAGGGATCGAAGAGGCGTATCGGGCGGTTTTCAACGTAGGCGTGGAGGTTGCGAGAGGCTCGCAGGCCCAGAGGGTCTTGACTGATCCACCTGCCTAAGTCGGGAGAATAACTACGGAACTGGGCCAGAGCCATCCCGTCGTGGTCATAGTGTCCAGTGAATCCGACACTGGTCACGGCCGCCCCCGCTGACAGGGAGCGGCGCCCCCACGGGTCGTACAGGTATCGGCCTTGGGTCGTCAATGCAGGGTTCGTAACCTCCCTCACGCTGCCGAGGTGGTCAACAGTGAAGAACCGCGTCTGTACCGGCGATCTGCTCGCCGTGCCTCAATGACCTCCGAGTGACCGTCGTACCATCGGCCGCGCGCTCCTCGCAGATGCTCGTCTCGCACCACAGCACGTGCGTGTCCTCGGACGACGCCGTTCTCCTTCTCGATCTCCCGCACGCGTCGCTGCAGTCCGTCGTACACGAACTCGATCGGTGCGTCCCGACGGTCACCGCGACGAGCTGGTTCCGCGCGTCCCACTCGAACGTCCGCGTCGCCGTCGGAGGTCAGGTTCCCATTCGCGTCGTACGTGAAGCTCTTCGTCGCCCCCGCTTGATCCACCTCGAACACCGCCGTCGCCGGCGTTCCCGCTCGCGTCCGTCGGCGCTATCGTCACCGTGTTCGTCCCGCGCGGTCACCGGCACGCCGGCCGCGAACTCGGTTCGGCCGCGTCCACCTCGCCGGCTGGCCCTGGACCGTCACCGTCCCGGGTTCGCTCACCGTCCCCTGAACCGCAGCACGCCGCCCGGCTGCCTGGGTCACCAGCCGGTTCAGCGGTCGTGCGTCGTCAGCGTCACCGCGTCGTCGATCTGCTCGACGGTCCGGTTCCCCGCCGGGTCGTACGTGTAGGCGTACCGCGTCATGAGCGCCGGCGTCGCGCTCGGTCGTCTGATGCACGGCGCTCGTCAGCTGGTCCGCCGCGTCGTACCCATACCGCCACACCGTCGGCGCGGCGCTGTCGGCCTGCTGCTGCCACGTGAGGATGTTGCCGACGACGTCGTACGTGTAGTCGAACCGCGACAGCGTCGCTCCGCCCGGCCGCTGGTGGTGGATCGTCTGCAGACGCAGGTCGCCGACGTTGTCGTAGTACGCGTAGCTCGAGGTCTGCCCGTTCGGATACGTCACCGACGCGAGCCGGCCCGTCGCCCCGACATACCCGTACGTGAACGTCC
Source organism: uncultured Acidobacteriota bacterium (assembly GCA_963813585.1). Taxonomy (GTDB): domain Bacteria; phylum Acidobacteriota; class Vicinamibacteria; order Vicinamibacterales; family Fen-181; genus JARKSS01. Next base: position 1,166,503 of record CAWEZL010000001.1, on the reverse strand, counting down.
CCAGCACGTTCGTCTCGCGTCGTCACCCGTCCCAGCGCATCATACGCCTGCGTCAGTCGTGTTCGCCGTGCCGTTGATGGCGCGCGTGACCACCCGCCCCAGCGCGTCGTAGGTGTAGCTGATGATGTCGTTCGTCAGCGGGCCATCCACCGTCGCCACCTGCCCGCGCCGAGGCTGCCCGGCCGGGTGGTAGGTGTAGCTCGTCGTCCCCGTCCCGTCCGTCATCGTCGTCACCCGCGGTAGACCGGGTCGTACGTGTAGCTCACCCCTGGCGTCGCGATCCGCCGCGTTCGAAAACGTGATCGTGCTGCACGGTGTCGTCGAGCTCGTACGTGTACGTCGTCACCTGCTGCTTCGGGTCCGTCACCGTGTGCCAGCCGCCCTGACCGCGGCTGATACGTGTAGACCGTCGCCGTCACCCCGTCCGCCCGCACCTCCCGGGTCACCCGCCCTGCACAGTCCCGTTCCCAGGTCGTCGTCTGCCCCTTGGCGTCGATCGAGCTGCGCCAGCCCGCCGGCGCCCCACCGCTGCTGGATGGTGCGCCCCGCCGGGTCCCGCGTCGACACCAGGCGCCGCGGCGCGTCCACGCCGTACCGGGTCACGCGTCCCAGCCGGTCGCGCCGCGTCGCCACGTCCAGCCGATCGTACGTCGTCTCCTCGTACGTCCCGTCCGGGTACGTCACCCGTGTCGGCCGGTCGAACACGTCGTAGTCCGTCGTCACCGTGTACCCGTCCGGCCCGGTCACCGTCCGGACGCGGCCGTACCCGTCGTAGGTGTAGCGTCGTCGTCGCCCCGGCCATCGGCCCGGTGACGCTCGTCAGCCGGCCGTCGGTGTCGTAGACGTAGGTCGTCGTCTCGCTGGCTTCGCGTTCGTGGTCGTCAGCACCTGCCCGGCCGCGTTGTACGTGAGGTCGTCGTCTGCCCCGCCGCGTCCGTCACCGTCTGCGGCTGGTGCGGGGCCGTGTAATTCGCGTACTGGGCCAGGAGATCGGTGCCGCCCGGCCGCGTCTGCCGCACCTCGAGCAGGTCGATCCCGTTCGGCGGCGTACGTGTACGTCGTCGTCGCGTCCCGGCGCGTCGGTCCGCGCGGTGACCTGGTCCTGCGCGTTTACCACGGTCTGCGTGCGCTGCGACACGCCGTCGTCGAGCACCCGCGCCACCTCGGACGGCGCTCGACGAGCCGATCGCCTGCGGCTCCGTCTGGCCCGGATAGGCGTACCACACCCGCGCCTCCAGCGGGCGCTGCACGCTGTGCGCCACCGGCACCGATCGGTTCGTCTCATACGGGAGATACGACCAGGTCAGCCACCGCGTCCGAACCGCCGCGCTCACGTCCCCCGGCGCCGACGCCCAGGCGGAGGTGTCCCAGTAGACCGACGTATACTTCTCGAGGTTGGCGTTCCGCGTCTCGAAGCCGGTTGGCACCGTCTCCACCGGCTCGGTGGCGGGCCACGCCGTCGTCTCCCACCGGAACTCGAGGCGCTCGGTCCCGCCCAGCGCATTGGTCGCCTCGACGGTCGGGTTCCAGAAGTCGGTCCCCTGACGAAACGTCGTGACTCCGTACGGCGTCTTCATCGCGGCGATGAAGTCGTTTGCCTGATACGCGAACACCGACTGCAGCCCCAGCACGTCCGTGATCGAGGCCAACTGCCCGGCCGCGTTGTAGGTGAAGCTCGCGTGCCGGCCGAACGGGTCGGTGATGCCGGTGATCAGCAGACTGTCGCCCGGCTCCTGGTACTGCAGCGTCGTCACCTGCCCGAGCGCGTCGGTCAGCGCCACCAGACGGTACTGGCTGTCGTAGGTCAGCGCCACCGCCGCCCCGCTCGCGTCCCGCACCTCGGTCAGGAAGACCCGACGCTCGCCCACCGGGGCCGTGTCCGGCAGCCCGTACACCTCCATCCCCCCGTCGGGGAGACGACGTTCGTACCGAATCGGGTCGGGGGACACACGCACGAGTTGCGCGCGGACCCGCCAGTGAACGGGGTACACGCCATTCGCATCCTCACCGTAGTACTCCTCCTGCCCGCCACCGCGCAGGTACAGGAAGATGGTCGCGGGATAGCAGTAGTTCGTCGAGCTGGAGCCGCCCTCGCACCACGCCGGCGATTCCTTGGCCCAACTCAGCCAGCCGTGCGTCCACTGCGGCCCGAGGTGCCCGTAGGACGCCAAGGCGGGCCGCAGGTGCTGCCGCGCGTCGTACCGCACGGTGAAGGGCACCGCGGCGCCCCGCGCCGGCGTGTACCCGACCGGGGTGTCGGTGATCAGCAGGCTGGCATTGAGGGGGTGGAACCGGTACGTGGGCATCCCGCCGCTGGGACAGCTCGCACCGCATCCCCCGCCGTTGCCGCCGCCGGAGCCGCCCGGCGGTGGCCCCCCATTCGTCCCGCCCCGGCACTCGCATGGGTCGGTGCACGGAGGTTCGCTCGGGCTCGGACCGCCCGGCGGACAAACACTGCGCCCCGTCACCGCCCGCCCGGACACCGACGTGACCGGAACCCAGGACTGGACGAGGGCGTCGCGAGGAACCAATGCATACCCCGACCATTCCGCAGCCAGCGCCGCACGTGTCACCCAGAATCTCGCCCCCGAGACTCGGGTCACGCAGGAGGTACCGCTCCCCGTCGGATCGCACCAGCACGGTCCAGTGACCGAGGTTCAAGTGCAGGATCGCGGGGAAGACCGGCTCGGCCTCGGCCGAAGCACGACGGACCATCTGCACGCGAAGGCCGAGGCGGCCGGCCAGCGTCTGCAAGTCGGCCAGGCTCTCGTCGTCCATCCCGGGCCGCGTCAGCTCGCCCGGCAACGAAGCCGTCCCGCGCACCAACGGCCAGAGCAGCGCCAGCGCCTGCCGGCCGCAGGACAGGAACTCGTGGCCACGCGCGGCCAGAAGGGCGGCCACTCCACGCGCTTCCGCGACCTTCGAGGCCGCCGGGCCGCGGAACTCCCGTATCCCCACCTCACGCAGACGCTCCTCGATCGCCTCGGCTCGGCCGAGGCGCGCCAGGAACTCGAGCGCCGTCCCCATGGCATCGTCCGCAACCGCGCGGCCGTGCGGGGTGACGTCGTCGCGGGTGAGGCGCCACGCGGCGTCCCATAGCCCCAGTGCGCGCGAGAACTCACCGCGCCGCGCGTACACTCGCGCCAAGTTGACCTCCAGCGACGGCCGCCAGGCCGAGCCCGGGAAGCGGGTGAGGAGCTCCTCGAACGGGGCCGTCGCATCGACGTCGTTCTTCGCCCGATAGCGGCCGATCGCCTCCGCGAGCGTCCGCGTGTCGTCCGGGCCGGGGCGACCGACCGGGACCAGCGCTTCCGCGAAGACGCGTGCGCGGAAGATCTCCTCCGCCGTGGGTTGCGTGGAGAACCGGATGGCGGCCCTCGGGGGATCCACGGGCGGGACGGTGCGGTTGACACTGACGGCCGCCGCCTGCCCCGTATCGGGGCTCCGGACGGCCAGCAACGGGGGGACATCGCCCGTGCGTGCGGCGGCGGGCATCCCGCCGATGGCGATCTGGCCGGCTGCCAGCAGCAAAGCCGTCAGGCGGTGAGCGGGGCGTGAACGAAGCGGGCGAGCGCACCAGCGCGGACGCGAAGCCATGGTCGTCATCCCCTTGCCGATCGAGCCGAAACGGCGCGTGAAGGCGAGCGCGAGAGCAGGGCGCGTCACGGCAACCCTCCGATGCGACGAGCCGTCGTCGGAAGTGCGACCGTGATCGTGGGGGGCGTCTCGTCGGCTGGATTCACACCGGGAAGAGCGCTGCGCACCGGGTCCAGGGGAAAGGCATCGACCAGGTCCGCGACACCGTCACCGTCGGTGTCGGCCGCGTACGGATCGGTGCCAAGTGCCAGCTCCAGGGCGTTCGGCAGTCCGTCCCGGTCCGCGTCCGGATCGCCCACAGCCGCAGCGTCCATGAGCTCGGCACCATCGCCGACACCGTCGCCGTCGGAGTCGGGAGCGAACGGGTCGGTGCCCGCGATCAGCTCCAGCCAGGAAGGCGCAGCGTCCTCGTCGGGGTCGTCGAGCAGCCACTCGTTGTCGGCCAGCACGAGCCCCGGCACCACGACGGGCACCAGGCTCTGCGTGGTGCTCCCAATTCCGAGTTGACCCCAATTGTTGAGGCCCGTGCCCCGGACGTGGCCGTCTGCCCCGAGCGCGAGGGAATGCCCGGCACCGGCACTGGCGGCGAGCGCGGCGGCCGGGTCGAGCATGGACGCCGGAACACCGCAGTCGCCTCCGTAGCAGTGGGTCGTGCCGTTTCCCAGCCGGCCATCGGCAGCGGAGCCCCAGGCCCACGGCAGGCCGTCCCGCGCCACGGCCACCGCGTGCGCCCAGCCGGCGGCGAAGGCGGCCGCCGGTGGAAGGATGCGGACGGCGTGCGCGGTCAGGTGGGTGGCGGCGGTTCCATCCCCCAGTTGGCCGTCCTGGTTGCCGCCCCAGGTCCACGCCCGGCCGTCCGTGCCCCGGGCCGCGGCCCAGCCGTCCCCGGCCGCGATCTCGACCGCCGCCGGCACCCCGGGGACCCGGATCGGCAGCGCCCGGGGCAACATCGTGCCGTCGCCCAACTGGCCGCTCGCGTTGCCGCCCCACGACCACACGGTCCCCTCGCCGGATCCGTCGGTGACCAGCGCCAGTGAGAAGTCGCTCCCGCCCGACACGGCCGTCGCCCCGGCGAGGCCCGCGATGGCCACCGGGAGGGATCGGTTCGTCGTGGTGCCGTCACCGAGCTGACCGCTGGCGTTCCGTCCCCACGCCCACACCCGGCCGTCTCCGGTGAGGGCCAGTGAGTGCTCGTGCCCGGCCGCGACTGCCACGACGTCGGTCAGGGACGTGACCTGCACCGGTGTGGCCCGTTGGAGCGTGGACCCATCACCGAGCTGGCCGTAGGCGTTCCACCCCCACGCCCACAGGGTACCGTCCGCCTTGATGACGAAGGAATGCGAGCCTCCAGCGGCGATCGCGACGGCGCCCGTCAGAACCGCGACCGGGGTGAGCTGGTTCGCGTTCACCGTCCCGTTGCCCACCTGGCCGTAGAGGGAGGATCCCCATCCGAACACGGTTCCGTCCGCAGCGAGCGCGAGCGTGTGCCACCGCCCTGCCGCGATGGCGCCCGTCACCAGGTAATCGGCCCGCGCGATGGCACTCGGAGGCTCCGCCGCCCTCCAGGCCCGGACCTTCAAGACCAGCGCCCGGGCAACGGCCAGCCCCGCGCCCGACGCGATTTCCGGATCGCTCGGCGTAGGATCGGCGCCGTTCGTGGTGTACCGGAGGGTGGCGCCCGGGGGCCCGGTGACGGTGACGACGCGGGCGCTGGCGAGGCGTCCCCCGGTCGGAACGATGACCGGTGCCGGCACGAGCGCGGCGTCGTCGAACTGGTACGATCCCGTGCTCACCGGGCTCGGCAGGTACCGGCTTTGAACGCTCGCGCCTTCACCGTCGTGCTGCGTTCGATCAGGATCGGAGCCGTGTACAGGGCGGAACTCGCCGACGGTTCGCTCCCGTCGAGCGTGTATCGGATGGCCGCGGCAGGAGTCCCGGTGGCGAGGGCAACCGCGAGAGCCGTGGTTGCGGAGCCTGGCGATGGCGACAGCGCCGGCACGTCGACGGTGCCCGCGGGAATCCAGTAGCTGGCGAACCCGCTGTCGCTGGGGGTCCAACCCTCCTGGAAGGCGATGGCCTTGACGGTGGCGGACGCGGCGACCTCGATCGGGCCGGAGTACACGGAAGACGAGGCCGTCGGCTCGGCGCCGTCCAGCGTGTACCGCAACGTCACTCCGGGTGTGTCGCTGGTGATCGAAATGGCCTGGGGGGCGGCATAGTTCCCCGGCGGCGGCGACAACGCCGGCGGGAGCGGCTTCAAGTCGTAGGTGGCGGTCGCGGGCACGCTCGTCGGCGCCCCGGTCTTCCAGGCGCTGGCCTTGAGCGTCGCGCTCTGGGAGATCGACACGGTGCCCTCGCAGGGCACGACCGAGTCGCTGGACTGAGGATCGGCCCCCGACAACGTGTAGTGCACGACGACGGTCGGGTCGCTGCAGGAGACCGTGACCTGTTGGACTTGGGAGTAGCATCCGGCCGGCACGCCCAGCGTCGGCGACGACAGGCGCCAGGCCATCCCGGTGGCGCTGATCGGGGCGGGAATGGCCCGCGTGGCCGCGAGACCGTCACCAAGCTGCCCGTTGGTGCCGCGACCCCACGTCCAGACGCTGCCATCGGCGGCAAGCGCGAGGGAGTGGTACCCGCCCCCGGCAATCGCCACGAAGCCCGAGGGCGCCGCGATCGCTGCGGGCGCCAGGCGATCGACGAAGGTCCCGTCGCCCAACTGCCCGTTCGCGTTCGAGCCCCAGCACCAGACGGTGCCGTCGCCGTCGAGGGCCATCGAGTGCCACGACCCCGCGGCGATCGCCACGATGTCGGTGAGGCCGGTGACCACCTGGGGGGTAACCGGCTGAAGGCCGCTCCCGACCAGACCCCATTGCCACACCGCGCCATCACTTCCCAGCGCGACCGATCGCGCCGCTCCGCTGACGATGGCGACGATGCCCGTGAGCCCCGCAACCGGCACGGGCTGGGGGCGCGAGGTCGTCGTACCGTCGCCCAATTGCCCGTTGCCATTGCTCCCCCACGCCCACACGGTCCCGTCGCCCTTCAGAGCCAGCGAGTGCGCGCTGCCGGCGGTGACGCCGATGATGCCGGACAGGCCCGGCACCAGCCCCGGGCTGGACCGGCTCGTCGTCGTGCCATCGCCCAGTTGGTGCTGGTTGTTGAGTCCCCACGCCCATACCGTCCCGTCTTCCTCGAGTGCGAGGGTATGTGAATCACCGGCCGCGACGGTGGTCACCGTCGTGAGCGTCAGGACTTCGACGGGGGTCAGACGCGACGTCGTGGTGCCGTCGCCGAGCTGACCGTACCCGTTGCTCCCCCAGGACCACACGCCTCCGTCGCCGCTCAACGCCAGGGTGTGATTGCCACCGGCGCTCATCGCCGCGAGTCCGGTGAGACCATTGACGAGCGCCGGCAGCAAGCGAGCGGTCGTCGTGCCGTCACCGAGCTGACCACTCGTGTTGCCTCCCCACGACCACGCGATGCCGTCGCCCCGCAGGGCGACCGAGTGGTACTCGCCCCCCTCGACCCGAGGCGTGACCGCCTCCCCTGTCAGCGAGTAGCTGCCGGTGGTGATGGAACTCGACACGCAGCCCGCCTTCCACGCCCGCGCCTTGAGCGTGTACGCACCGGCTACCAGGCTTCCGCCGGAGGCAATGGTGGGAGAGGTCTCCGTCGGATCCGTGCCGGTCAGCGTGTACCGGATCGTCGCGCCGGCCGTGTCACTCACCACGACGATCGCCTGTCGAGGAAGGTACGTGCCCGCTGGGGGCGTGAAGACGGGCGCGGCCACCTGGATCGTGAAGGTGGCCGCGCTGGACGCGCTTGCGGTGTAATCGGGGTGGAAGGCACGCGCGGTGAGCGTCGTCGTCGCCTGGAGGACCAGAGGCTCCTCATAGAGGGGGGACGACGAGGTGGGCATGGCGCCGTTGGTCGTGTACCGGATCGACGCGCCAGGTGTTGCGGAGGTGAGCGTCACAGTTGCCGCGCTGGTGTAGCTGCCGGTCGAAGGACTGATGACCGGCGGCGGGAGCGTGCCGAAGTTCATGGTATAAGTCGCCGCCGTGACCGCGCTCGTGGACCAGCCGGTTCTGAACGTCGCGGCCTTGATCACCGTGGACGTCGAGATCGCCAGGGGGACACTGTAGACCGCGGACGATTCAGTCGGCTGAGTGCCGTCGCCGGTGTAGCGCACGGTCGAGGCGGGCGTCGTCGCGGACATGGAAACGGTCCGCGGTGTAGAGTAGGTGCCGCCGCCCGGGTTGAACGTGGGGGCACTCGCCGTGAGCGTGTAGGTGGCCGCCGCGATGCGGCTTGGCGGACGCCCGGCCTTGAACGCGCGCGCCTTCAGAGTCGCCGCGTGGTCGACGACGACCGATCCGCCGGAGGCGACGATCGGGTCGAGGGCCGTCGGATCATCACCGGAAAGGGTGAAGTGAATCTCTGCACCCGCGGTGAGAGCGGTGACGACGACCGTTTGCGCCGTGTAGTAGGTACCGGCCGCGATGCTGAAGGCCGGGGTCGCCACAAGCCAGTCGAAACCCGCCTCGCTGATAGCCGCGGGAAGGTACCTGGACACGTTGGTTCCGTCCCCCAACTGACCGTACGAGTTCGACCCCCAGGTGAAGACCGTCCCGTCGGCCGCGATTGCGACTGCATGGGTTTGGCCGAACGCGAGGTCGTCGATATCGGACAAGCCGGCAGGCTCGACTGGCGTCGAGCGCGACGTCGTGGTCCCATCCCCCAGGACGCCGTACCCGTTGTAGCCCCACGTCCGGGCCGTGCCATCCATGAGGATCGCAGCCGACTGGTAATGACTGGCCAGAATGCCGGCTACACCAGACAGCCCGGAAACCGGTACTGGCGTGGCTCGTGAGGTTGACGTGCCGTCCCCGAGTTGGCCGTACGTGTTCATGCCGCAGGCGAGGACCGACCCGGTCGTCCGGAGAACCAGCGTGTGGTACTGGCCGGCGGCCACAGCGACCGCCGCGGTCACTCCTGCCATTTGCACCGGCGTCGTCCGCTGGGTCTGCGTCCCGTCGCCGAGCTGCCAGTAGCCGTTGGCCCCCCACGCCCACGCGCGACCGTCGCTGGCGACCACCGCCGTGTGCGCGTACCCTGCCGTGAGCGCAGAGGCGGTGATACCGAGCACCATCTGGGGCGAAAGACGTCGGGTGGTGGTTCCGTCCCCGAGCTGCCCGTTGCTGTTGCGCCCCCATACCCACACCGTTCCGTCCTCGGCAAGGGCCACCGAGTGCCCGTCACCCGCGGCCACGGCGACGATCGACGCGAGCGGAACCGAGACAGGACCGGTGCGTTGGGTGGTGGTCCCATCGCCGAGTTGTCCGTCGTTGTTCGAGCCCCAGGCCCAGACGAATCCATCTGCACCGAGGGCCAGAGTGTGCGAGCCGCCGGCAGCCACGGCGACGATACCCGTGAGGCCAGGTACCTGAGTGGGCACCTTCTTGGCCGTCGTCGTGCCGTCGCCCAGTTGTCCGTAGCCGTTGCCGCCCCAGGCCCAGACCGCGCCGTCCGGCGTCACCACCACGGAATGCTGGCCGCTCGCGCCAGCGGATTGGGCACCGGCCGGCAGGACCGTTCCCGGAACCGCAAACGCGAGTAGGAGACCAGCCACCACGCCCGGGCATGTTGAAGTGCGCACGGATCCCTCCGCTGCCGGTGGTGCGGCAAACCCAGTCTGGGGGGCAGGCGAGAAGGTGTAGCTGAAAGTGGACCGCGTGTGTCGTCGGGACACGCGGCGGCCCCGTCTCGATGAGCCCAGCAGTACGCGTGCCGGAACGCGAATGCGCGCGGGCCGCGTGCGTTCGCACAGGACCGTGATGGTTCAGATTCAGGAATGTGATCGAGGCCACGAGGGGCGAGGCAAGGCCCCGAGCTACCGCTTCGTCAGCCGGGCCAGCGTGGCGAGCTCCTTGAGCACCTGCCTGATCGGCCGCGCCGGCGTGCCCCAGAACAACATGCCCGGGCCGCGGAGCACCTTGCCCGGTCGGCACGCCGCACTGCGCGCCGAGGATCGCACCCTCGCCGATCGTCACGTGGTCGGCGATGCCCACCTGCCCGGCGAGGATCGCGCCGTCCTCGACCACCGAGCTGCCGGCGATGCCGGTCTGCGCCGCGATCACGACGTCGCGCCCGATGCGGACGTTGTGGGCGACGTGCACCTGGTTGTCGAGCTTGGTGCCGCGCCCGATCACGGTCTCGCCCAGCGCGCCACGATCCACGGTGCACAGCGTCCCCATCTCCACGTCGTCCTCGATGACGAGCCGGCCGACCTGCGGGAAGGCCTCGTAGCGCCCGGTGGCCGCGTCGCGCACGTAGCCGAAGCCGTCGCTGCCGAGCACGGTGCCGGCGTGGACGATCACCCGGCTCCCGATCGTCGTCCCCGGGTACACGACGACGTGAGAGCGGAGGCTGGTGTCGGCGCCGATTCGGACGCGCGCTCCGACGTGGCAGCCGGGGCCCACCTGGACACGGTCGCCGAGCTCGGCGCCCTCGTCCACGACGGCGTAGGCGCCGACGGCCACCTCGCGGCCCAGCGTGGCCGAGTGGTGGACGATGGCCGTGGGATGCACGCCCGCCGGCAAGGACGCGGCCGGCGAGAGCAGCCGGCCGGCCCGCGCGAACGCGAGGCGCGGCTGGTCGCAGATGACGAGCGTTCCGCGGAAGCTCGCCTCGGCGGCGAAGGGGCCGGCGACGACGACGAGGGCCGCCGACTGGAAAGCCTCGTCGAGGAACCGCGCGTCCTCGACGAACAGCAGGTCGGTGACGCCGGCGGCGGCGGGCGTGGCGATGCCCGAGACGCGGGCGCCCGGGTCGCCGATCACCCGGCCGTTGGCGAGCCCGGCGATCTCGGCGGCGGTCAGGGTCACGGCCGCGCCGCCTCGACTGGCGTGACCATCTCCAGCCACGAGAACCAGATCGGGTGTCGTCTCTTGTACCATCCCAGGACCTCGAGCAGGGTCTTCTGCTTCTCGGGCGAGATGACCTCGGGGGGAATGCGGTCGAAGTGCAGGCGGATCGTCCTGGAGTCGATGAACTCGAGCGCCTCGGCGCACAGCGTCTGCAGCTCGTTCCGGATGCGCCCCGAGTCGGAGATCTTCACCGGCCGCGTGTCGAACGACTCGCCCGCGAGGAACCGGCTGAGGAGCGGGCTGAAGACCAGCCGGCTCTGCTCGAAGGTCTCGCCGAGCCGGAGCGTGAGGGCCACGCGCTTGTCCCCGTGGCTCGAGACCATCCGGACGATCGCGCGGTACACGCCCGGCGCCACTTCCTCGACGCCGGGAGCGCCCGAGTACGGGTCGGGCCCCATGTAGCCGGAGAGGGCGAGCACCTCCCAGCGCTTCTCGGGGAAGAAGTGGTCCGCGGTCAGCGTCGCGCGACTCCCGAGCACGCCGGCGTCGTGCGCTTCGCGGATCATGCGCCGGTAGTCGTCCACCTCCGCGTCCTCGAGCGGCCCGCCAGCCAGCGCCCGCAGGCGCGCGGCGAAACCGGCCGCGGCCGGGTCGAGGCGCATCACGTCCTGCTCCCTGTCGTAGGGCAGGTCGAAGCGCGACGTGAAGGTGGCCATCGACGCGTCGAGGCCGAGGATCGGCGCGATGCTCGCGGCCTGCACGGCCTCGGCGGACGCCGCGTAGCCGTCGCACATGAAGAGGTGACGGTCGCCAGCCTCGTCGAGCCAGGTGCCGACCCGGTAGGTGGGCGCGTAGGTCCCCGACTCGGTGAACACCGCCATGCCGCCCGGCAGCGGCCAGCCGTCCTCGACGACGTGGGCGCCCAGCTCCTGCCAGGTCTTCCACAAACCGCCAATCCGCCCCGCCCGGCTCTTGCCCCCGAGCGTCCAGACGTGGATGTGATCGCGGCGGATGCCCGGCCAGGTGGCCTCGATCGCCTCGACCACGAGGCGGCGAGGGGTCCGGAAGTCGAGGAGGATGGCGCGCTCGGCCGCGTGCGCCACCACGTCCTCGGGCAGGACGAGCATGCCGACGTACCCCTCGTACGGCCGCGAGATCTGCAGCGGCTGGTTGAAGAGGTGGAGCACGGTCATCGGGCCGGTCGGCGATCCCTTCGCAAAGCGCGAGGTGTTCTCGAGGGTGTCGATCGCGGCGCCCCAGATGGTGATTCCCGACGCCTTGATCTCGCCGTAGAAGCCGTCCCACCCGTAGGCCGGGTCGTTGAGCAGGCGGACGACGAGGCGATCGACGTGACGCGCGATCTCGGGGCGCGCGTACACCCGCCCGAAGCCGATCTGGGGGTTCGACCCCATCTCGGGCGTCTCGCCCGCCTTCGGCATCAGCCCCTCGCCCAGGCACACCATGATGGCGTGGTTCTCGGGGAGCTGGCGCGAGAGGTACCACAGGCTCTCGCTCATCGCGTACGCCGAGATCGCGTCGGCGTCCTTCTTGACCTGGTTCAGCCCCGCCTTGTCGAGCCGCGCCCCGGCCCCCGGGTGCCCGAACACCTGCGTCCCCAGGGCGGTCACCGCGCCGGTCATCGCCAGGAGCCGCTCCATCCGGCCGTCGAGGAACGACAGGTTGCGCGTGAACTCGAGCACGGGCTCGCCCCGCGTCCACTCCACGTCCACGTCCTCCAGCCAGAGGTGGAAGCGGCCGAGGATCGGCCGCGTGTCGAAGGACCACTGCGCGACGACGTCCTTCTTCTCCTGCTCCGTCTCGTTCATGCCAGGGGCTCCTTCGCGTTGGCGGACGCGGGTCAGCGGCCCGCCGACAGGCGGGCCCACGAGTCGCGCAGCGGCACGGCGCGGTTGAACACGGGGCGATCGGGCGTCGAGTCGGGGTCCACGCAGAAGTACCCCTGCCGCTCGAACTGGAGGTGCGAGAACGCGGGCGCGTCGGCCAGGCCCGGCTCGAGCTTGCACCCCTGCAGGACGGTGAGCGAATCGGGGTTGAGGTACGACTTCCAGTCGCGGCCCTCGTCGGCGTCGTGGGGGTCGGGCACGCTGAAGAGACGGTCGTAGAGGCGGACCTCCGCGTCGCGGGCGTAGGCGGCCGAGACCCAGTGGATCGTCCCCTTGACGCGGCGCCCGTCTGGCGACGAGCCGCCGCGGGTGGCCGGGTCGTAGCGGCAGCGCAGCTCGACGAGGTTCCCCTCGGCGTCCTTCACGGCGCGCTCGCAGGTGAGGAAGTAGGTGCCGCGCAGCCTGACCTCGCGCCCGGGTGAGAGCCGGAAGTACTTCGGCGGCGGCACCTCGCGGAAGTCGTCCTGCTCGATGTACAGCTCGCGCGAGAACGGGACCTTCCGGACGCCCATCGAGGGGTCCTCGGGGTTGACCGGGACCTCGATTTCCTCGACCTGTCCCTCGGGGTAGTTCTCGATCACCACCCGCAGCGGGCGCAGCACCACCATCGCCCGCGGCGCCCGGCGGTTGAGGTCGTCGCGCAGGGCATCCTCGAGCAGGGCGACGTCCACCAGGTTCTCGCGCTTGGCCACTCCGACGCGCGACGCGAACTCGCGGATCGCTTCGGGGGTGAAGCCACGCCGCCGCAGTCCGACGATCGTCGGCATGCGCGGATCGTCCCAGCCCCGATACCACCCCGTCCTGCACGAGCTGCAGCAGCTTCCGCTTGCTCATCACCGTGTAGGTGAGGTTCAGGCGGGCGAACTCGATCTGGCGCGGGCGGCTGGGCACCGGCAGGTTCTCGACGGTCCAGTCGTAGAGCGGGCGGTGGTCCTCGAACTCGAGCGTGCACAGCGAATGGGTGATGTGCTCGAGGGCGTCGGAGATCGCGTGCGTGTAGTCGTACATCGGGTAGATGCACCACTTGTCGCCGGTCCGGTGGTGGGAGGCGTGCCGGATCCGGTACAGCACGGGATCGCGCAGGTTGAGGTTGGGCGAGGCCATGTCGATCTTCGCCCGCAGCACCCGCTCGCCGTCGGCGAACTCGCCGCGGCGCATCCGCTCGAAGAGATCCAGGTTCTCCTCGACCGGGCGGTTGCGCCACGGGCTCTCGCGCCCCGGCTCGGTCAGCGTCCCCCGGTGCTCCCGGATCTCCTCGGCCGAGAGATCGTCCACGTAGGCCTGGCCGTCGCGGATCAGCCCGACCGTGTACTCGTGGATCCGGTCGAAGTAGTCGGACGCGTGGTAAAGGCGGTCACCCCAGTCGAACCCCAGCCAGTGGACGGCGTCGATGATCGAGTCGACGTACTCGACGTCCTCCTTGGCCGGGTTGGTGTCGTCGAAGCGAAGGTTACAGGTGCCGCCGAACTCCTGCGCGACGCCGAAGTTGAGGCAGATCGACTTGGCGTGACCGATGTGCAAGTATCCGTTGGGCTCGGGGGGGAAGCGCGTGCGGACCGTGTCGTGCTTGCCGGACTCGAGGTCGTCGCGAACGATCGCGCGAATGAAGTCGACGGGCGAATCAGGGCTGGACGGGCTCATACGCGGAGTATAGCAATCATTCCCGGGCGAGGCGGACCGGCCTCGTCACGGCCGTCCGTCGCGCGAGATCGCCATCAGCGCGTCCAGCTCGGCGATCAGCGGCCCGTCCTCCGCGCCCTCGCGCAACTCGGCCCTCGCGCGGGTGACGCGGCGCGGCGCGTCCACCAGCCAGCCCCGAACCACCAGCCTCGTCCCCACGCGCACCGGCTCGCGGAACCTCGCCTCGGCGCGTGCCGTCACACCGTGCAGCCCGGCGCCGATCACCGCCCAGGCGACGGCCTCGTCCATCAGCGTGAACAGCAGCCCGCCGTGGATCACCTCGGGCCAGCCGACGTGCTCGTCGCGCGCGACGTACTCGGCGCGGCAGCCGCCGCCCGGGTGCGGCTCGAACGGGATCTGCAGTCCCCTCGCGTTCTGCTGGCCGCACACGTAGCAGTACGGGAACATCCTGTCGCCGGTGTCGGACACGACCTCCCCCTCTCCGGCGATTATTCCTGCGGCGGCATGCCGTAGGCGGCCCACTCCTCGCGCGAGGGGCCGTAGACGCCGGGCACGGGCAGGCCGGCCTGCCGCATGAGGACGGTCATCTGCCCGCGGTGGTGCGTCTGGTGCGCGATGAGGACCGCGAGCGCCTTGCCGCGCGACCACTGCTCGCCGTACATGTCGATCGTCCCCTGCAGGTCCGCGTCGCTCCAGGCCGCGGCCACCGCCTCGGGCAGATTCGCCGACGCCTTCTCGTACGTCTCGACGAACGCGCTCGCCACCGCCGGCAGGGGCGCGTCATCGGGCGGGGCGTCGATGGCGAGGCCGGCGTGGCGCGCCATCTCGCCCACCGACACGACGGTGTGCCACGCGATCCGGCCGAGCGTGCGCGAGCCGGGTGCCACTTCCTGGCAGAGCGATCGGTCGGTCAGCGTCCGCAGGAGCTTGAGCGTGCCCTCTCGCTCCACCGCCCACCCTTCGGTGAAATCCGCCACCTTCGTGTACATCGTCGTTCCTCCACTGTTACCATTCACGGATCCGCGCGACGACGCCCCGACCCACTACGAGGATCGTCCCCATCGCCGCGAAGGCGGGGCTATCTCATGAACGCGGCAACGTCCTTCTTGAACTGCTCGAGCATCGACGGCCGGATGTACATCATGTGGCCGGCCTCGTAGTACGCCATCGTGACGCGATCCCGGTACGTCGGCTCGAAGCCGATGTGGTCGAAGGTCCACTCCGTCGAGGCAAACGGGGTCGCCATGTCGTAGTAGCCGTTGGCGACGAGGATCCTCAGGTTCGGGTTGCGCGCCATGGCTCCGCGCAGCGGCTCCATCATGTTCACGTAGCGGTTCTGGAACTCGGCGTAGCTCCAGGGGCGCACCGGGCCCGACGTCTCGTACTTCACGTCGTTCTCGTACTTCAGCTCGCGCCGCACGTAATCGCCGAACATCGCCGTGTAGGCCCCCTGCAGCGCGGCGTTCGAGGGGTCGAACTCCTGGCGCTCTCCCGCCGCGTCCGCGTCGAGGCCTGTGAACCGGCCGTCCAGCCGACCGACCATCAGGCCGCGGTCCCGCAGCAGCTCCTTGCGGAAGCGCATGTCGGTCACGCGCAGGTGCGCCTGGAGCACGAACTCGGGTGACAGACCCGTGTAGCGGGCGACGCGCGACGCAATCTCCCGCCGCTCGGCATCGGCCAACCGGTTGCCCTTCGCGAGCGCGATCAGGTAGTCGCCCATCGCGAAGGCCTTCGACTCGCCGATCGCCTTCTTCAGGTCGCCCTGCAGGTCGGCCGCCAGCTTCTTGTGGTACCACGCCGTCGCCGTCAGCGTCGGCAGGTACGTGCAGTAAGCCACGTCGTGGCCGGGCGCGTACTCCTGCGAAGCGAAGTCCACGACGGCCGATACCAGGACGATCCCGTTGAGCTCGATGCCATGACGCTGCTGAAGTTCCGCCGACAGGCCCGCCGCACGCGTCGTCCCGTAGCTCTCGCCGAGCACGTACTTCGGAGAGGCCCACCGCTTGTAGCGCGTGATATACGTGCGGACGAACTCGGCGACCGACTGGATGTCAGGGGTGGACCCGTGGAAGGCGTGCGGGTCCTGGCCGGCGGCCGCGCGGCTGTAGCCGGTCGAGACCGGGTCGATCATGACGAGGTCAGTGACGTCGAGGATCGACCACTCGTTGTCCACCAGCTTGAAGGGAGGCGCGGGCTGGAATCCGTCGGCCGCCATCTGCACGCGACGTGGGCCGAGGGCTCCCATGTGCAGCCAGACCGAGGCGGAGCCCGGGCCGCCGTTGAACGCGAAGGTGATCGGCCGCGCCGAGGCATCGCCCGCCCCGTCCCTGGTGTAGGCGACGAAGAAGACGTGCGCGAGCACCTTGCCGGCGCCGTCAGACAGCGGCAGCGACCCGGCCGACGCCGTGTAGCGCACCTCCTGCCCACCAATCCGGACCACGTGGGAGGTGTCGGCGACCTTGTCCTCGTAGGGGTCCGCCACCGGCTCGGCCTTCTGGCCGGGCGGCAGCGGCTTCACGGAGGGGACCTCGAACATCCAGGCGGGCTCGGGCTGCGGCCGCTGGGCAAACGCGGGAACGGCCACGAGCGCAATCAGCAGGGCGGCGGCGGCGGTCTTCATGCCGCGGACGATACCTTGCGCGGCAGGGACGATTCAATCCCAATCCCAGTCGAAAGGGGCGCCGCTCCGGCGCCCCTTTCGACCTCTCACCCTTGCGCCGTGCTCACCCCTCGCGCCGCCTTCCGGCGCCGCCGCGCCACGGCGAGGCCCGCGAGCCCGGACGAGAGCAGGACGATCGTCCCCGGCTCGGGCACGTTGGCGCCGTTCAGGTCGTTCCCCTGCACCACCCCCGGAGGCAGGAAGAGGCCGTCGATCACCGGGATCTGCCCGGCCGGCAGGCCCGTGAAGATGACGACCGCGACCAACAGGCCCGGGGGAAGCATGGTGGTCGGCTGGTAGCCCGGCAACTGCCCGACGAACGGGAAGGACGGCTGAGTGTTCGAACCGCCTCGACCAGGCGCCGAGGCCCCGGCGGCGCCGAAGCCCGGCCAGGTGCCGGCCGGCTGGCCGTTGGCGGTGCGCTGCGTGAACCCTGACCAGTTGCCGGTGAACATCGACCCGCCGGTCGCGTCGAGCCCGAAGTCGTCCGCGTTCACCTCCGGACCGGTAACCGTCAGGATCCCCGAGACGATCGCCACCGGGCTCGGGCCGGACACGAATGCGATCGGGTTGGCGGCCGCGGGAGCGGCAAGCGCTGCCATGAGCGGCAACGCGACCGCGAGGATGGACCTTCGCATGGTTCTGCCTCCAGGGAACCAAGTGCGCGCTGCCCCTGTGCAACGCGCGACGTACTGGGTTGCCCGGTGGAACACCCAAGCAAAGGCAGGACCGCGAGCGCGGCCGCGGTCGCCGGGAGGCTCAGCGGTTGGGCGGCGCCACGCCGAGCTTCGCCGCCTCGCCGTGCGCCCAGTCGCAAATCGTCTTGATTTCTCCAGGGGCCAGTCGCGCCCCAGGGTGCAGCAGGACGTACTTCGGGTCCGGCATCGACCCGGCGGAGATCTCGTCGCAGATCTCCCCCAGCCGGCGGGCCCGGCGGCGGTTGTCGAGAAGTGCCCACTCGGAGAAGTTCAGGTGAGACCGCCCCTCCTCGACGTCGTGCGCGACCAGCCAGGACGCTGGCGCCACCCGGCTGTACCACGGCCACCTCGTGTCGTTCGAGTGACAGTCGCGGCACGAGCGCTCGAGTGCGGCCGCGACAGGCGCCGGCGGCCCGAGGGTCGCCGCCAGGCTCTGCAGCGGGTCAGAGGGCGGGTTGCTCCTGTCCACGGGCACGAACTGGATGGCCACGAGCAGGGCGAACACGACGAGCAGGGCCCGGCGGATCAGTCGGCGGGCGGTACGGGCCATCGGCACTCCTCCGCGGGTGAAGCGGCGAACGGGGTATTCTACTGCGCATGAAGCACGCCGCGGCCGTTCGTGGCCTGGTCCTCGCGCTGCTGGGCCTCGCCGTCGCGGGCAGCGCCGCCCGCCAGGAATCCCCGCCCGCCCCGGTCGGGCCCATCCCGGCCGAGCGCCAGCTCCGCTGGCACGCGCTCGAGTATCTACGGGTTCCTGCACTTCGGCCCCAACACTTTCACGAACAAGGAGTGGGGGTACGGCGACGAGGACGAGGCGCTCTTCGACCCGACGGCCCTCGACGCGCGGCAATGGGCGCGCGTCGCGCGCGATGCCGGCATGAAGGGGCTGATCATCACGGCCAAGCACCACGACGGCTTCTGCCTCTGGCCGAGCCGCTTCACCCGTCACTCCGTCGCCGCCAGCGCCTGGCGCGGCGGGCGCGGCGACGTCGTCGGTGAGCTGGCGCGTGCGTGCCGCGAGTTCGGACTCGAGTTCGGCGTCTACCTCTCGCCCTGGGATCGCAACCACGCCGGGTACGGGCGGCCCGAGTACCTCACCTACTACCGCAACCAGCTCCGCGAGCTGCTGACCGCCTACGGCCCGGTCTTCGAGGTCTGGTTCGACGGCGCCAACGGCGGTGACGGCTTCTACGGGGGGCGAGGGAGACGCGGCGCATCGACAACCGCAGCTACTACGACTGGCCGAACACCTGGAGCATCGTGCGCGAGCTGCGGCCGGGCGCGGTGATGTTCAGCGACGCCGGGCCCGACGTCCGCTGGGTCGGCAACGAGAAGGGGATCGCATTCGAGACCTCCTGGTACGGCCTCGACCGATCGACCACCTACCCGGGCGATGCGCGGTACGCCAGGGACCTGGCGCGGGGCCGGATCGACGCCGCCGACTACGTGCCGCCCGAGGTGGACGTCTCGATCCGGCCCGGGTGGTTCAACCACCCGGAGCAGGACGAGCAGGTGAAGAGCGTCGCGGAGTTGATGGAGATCTACGACAGCTCGGTGGGGCGCGGCGCGAACCTGCTCCTCAACATCCCGCCCGACCGGCGCGGCCTCATCCCCGAAATCGATGCCGCGCGGCTGATCGGATTCCGCCGCGCGCGCGAGGCGGCCTTCGAGCGGGACCTGGCCCGCGAGGCCTCGACGACGGCCACCGCCCAGCGCGGCCGCTCGGGAATCTTCGCCCCGCCTCGTGTCAACGACGGCGACCCGGCGACCTACTGGGCCACCGACGATGGCGTCACCTCGGGGAGCGTCGAGCTGGCGTGGAAGACACCCGTCTCGTTCGAGCGCATCGTCCTCCAGGAGGCCATCGCGCTCGGCCAGCGCGTGCAGGCGTGGCGCGCCGAGGCCGAGGTGGACGGCGCGTGGCGCACGGTCGCCGAGGGCACCTCGATCGGCTACAAGCGGTTCGCCCGCTTCGGGCGGGTGACCGCGACGCGAATGCGCGTCGCCATCACCGCCGCGCGCGCCTGCCCGACCCTTGCCACGATTGGCGTGGACCAACGACTGACACCGATTCTCATTGAAGGCCAATCCATGACCAGACGTCTCGCCCTGCTCTGCCTCCTCGTCGTGTTCGGCGCCGCCCCGGCGTGGGCCCAGGAGCCCGCGGCCACCGACAACCCGCTGCTGAAGGAGTGGAAGACCCCGTTCCAGGTTCCCCCGTTCCAGGAGATCCAGGCCGATCACTTCCTCCCGGCCTTCAAAGTGGCGATTGCCGAGAACCGGAAGGAGGTCGAAGCGGTCGCGAACAACCCCGAGGCTCCGACCTTCGCCAACACGGTGGAGGCCCTCGAGCGCGCCGGGGAGCTGCTCAGTCGCGTCAACGGCGTGTTCGGCGCCCTGCAGGGGGCCGAGACCAGCGCGCGGCTGCAGGCGATCAACCGCGAGGTGACGCCGCTGCTGTCGTCGCTGCGCGACGAGATCCGGTTGAACGAGAGGCTGTTCCGGCGCGTGAAGGCCGTCCACGAAGGACGCGCCTCGGCGGGGCTCTCGCCGATCCAGCAGAGGCTGGTCGAGGACACCTACAAGGGGTACGTCCGCTCGGGCGCCGCCCTCGACCCGGCGAAGAAGGACCAGCTCAGGAAGGTGAACGCCGAGCTGTCGATGCTGAGCGTGAAGTTCGGCGACAACCTGCTGCACGACACGAACGACTACAGGCTGGCGATCGCGCGCAAGGAGGACCTCGCGGGTCTTCCGGCGTCGGTGCTGGCGATGGGTGCGGATGCCGCGAAGGCTGCCGGGATGCCGGGCCAGTGGGTCTACACCCTCCAGGCGCCCAGCATCTGGCCGTTCCTGCAGTACGCGGACAACCGCGAGCAGCGGCGCCAGATCCTCGATGCCTACCTGACACGCGGCGACCACGGCGACCAGTACGACAACAAGGCGATCGTCTCGCGCATCGCGGCCCTGCGGGTGGAGCGCGCCAACCTCCTCGGCTACAAGAGCCACGCCGACTTCGTGCTCGAGGAGAACATGGCGAAGAACCCCGCCGGGGTTTACGGCCTGCTGAACCAGCTCTGGACGCCGGCGCGCGAGATGGCGCTGAAGGAGGCGGCCGTTCTCCAGGACCAGATCAAGGCCGAAGGGGGCGCGTTCACGCTGGCGCCGGGCGACTGGCGGTACTACTCGGAAAAGGTGCGGAAGGCGAAGTACGACCTCGACGACCAGCAGCTTCGCCCCTACTTCCAGCTCGACCGGGTGCAGCAGGGGGCGTTCCACGTCGCGAACAAGCTGTACGGCATCACCTTCACGCCGCGGCCCGATCTCCCCGTCTATCACCCCGAGGTGAAGGCGTGGGAGGTGAAGGACGCCGACGGGACGCACCTCTCGATCTTCTACACCGACTACCACCCGCGGCCCGGCAAGCGCGGCGGCGCGTGGAGCGGCCGGATGCGCGGGAGCTGGGTCCGCGACGGCCAGTCGGTCCGTCCCATCGCCACCAACGTGTGCAACTTCTCGCGCCCGGCCGGCGACGAGCCCGCCCTGCTCACGCTCGAGGAGGTCGGCACGTTGTTCCACGAGCTGGGGCACGCCATCGCCACCTTCCTGAACACGGTCCCCTACACGGGGCTCGGCGGCGTGCCGCGCGACTTCGTGGAGGTGCCGTCGCAGATCATGGAGAACTGGGCACTCGAGCCCGAGGTGCTGAAGGTCTACGCGAAGCACTACAAGACGGACGAGGTCATCCCGGTCGCTCTGGTCGAGAAGATCCGTGCGTCGGCGCAGTTCAACCAGGGGTTCGTGACGGTGGAGTACCTGGCTGCCTCGCTGCTCGACATGGACTGGCACACGCTGACGACCAGCCAGGCGCAGGACGCGCCCGCCTTCGAGAAGGCCTCGATGGAGAAGATCGGCAACCCGGCCGCGATCCCGCCGCGCTACCGCAGCCCGTACCTACAGCCACATCTTCGCCGGTGGCTACTCGGCGGGCTACTACGCCTACATCTGGAGCGAGGTGCTCGACAAGGATGCGTTCCAGGCCTTCAAGGAGACGAGCCTCTTCGATCCGGCGACCGCGAGGCGCTTCCGCACGGAGATCCTCGAGAAGGGGGGCTCCGAGGACGCGATGACGATGTACATGAAGTTCCGCGGGAAGGAGCCGAGCGTGGATGCGCTCCTGAAGGCGCGCGGGCTCAAGTAGGGATCAGGATCGGGGATCAGGCGTCCTATGCTCCTCCTGCAGCTGATCCTGGTCCTGCTGGCGACCGTGGCCGCGGCCGGGCAAGAGCCCCAGGTGCCGCGCCACCGCGAGCGCGTCGAGGTGGCCCGCGTCCTCGTGGACGCGCGCGTCCTCGACGGCGAGGGGCAGCCGGTGACCGGCCTGGGGCCATCCGATTTCGACGTGCGGATCGACGGTCGGCGCGCGCGAGTCGAGTCGGCGTACTGGGTGGGCGGCGACACCGCGCCGCCGGTCCCCTCCATCGCGGGCGATTCGGCGGCCGCGCGGCCCGAGGAGGCCCGCGGTCGCCTGATCGTCCTTCTCTACCAGAAAGACCTCGATCCCTCCCGCATCGTCGGCCTGATGCGGATGCTGATCGAGACCCGCACCTTCCTCGACTCGCTCGGCCCGGACGATCGCGTCGCGGTGCTGTCCTTCGATTCGCACCTGAAGATCTGGCTCGACTTCACCCGCGACCTCGACCAGGTGCGCGAGGTGCTGCGGCGGGGCATCCTCTTCCAGGACCCGCCGAAGGTGGCGCCGGTGGCCTCGCCCTCGCTGATGGCAACCCTGGACGTGGTCCGGGCCCGGCGCGCCTACTCGATGGAGCAGGCGCTGGCGCTGCTGGGGCGGGCGCTCGAGCCGATTCCACGCGCCAAGTCGGTGGTGCTGGTCGGACACGGCTTCGGCCGGCTGTTCGGCAGCTCGATCGTCTACGAGCCGTCGTACGGCGAGGCGCGGCGGGCGCTCCAGGCGGCGCGGGCGTCGGTCTTCGCGCTCGACGTCACCGACGCCGACTCGCACACCCTCGAGGCGGGGCTGCAGATGACGGCCAGGGACACCGGCGGCTTCTACGAGCGGACGCACCTGTTCACCAAGGCCGCCGTCAACCGGCTCGCCGGGGCCCTGGCCGGCCAGTACGTCCTGTTCGTCGAGGTGGAGAACCCGCTCGACCGCGAGCGCCACGACATCGACGTCCGCCTGGCGCGAGGCCGGCACGGGACCGTGTGGCCGAAGCGAGCGGTACTGACGCGAGTGGTCTCTGGCAGTCCGCTCACGCCTCGATCCCCTGGAACAGCACCGAGCTGTGATAGCGGTCGCCGGCGTCCGGCAGGATCACCACGATCAGCTTCCCCTGGTTCTCCGTCTTCGCGGCCACGCGGACGGCGGCCGCGACCGCGGCGCCGCACGAGATGCCGCCGCTGATGCCCTCCTCGCGGTGGAGGCGGCGCGCCATCTCGATCGACTCCTCGCTCGAGACCGTCTGGATCTCGTCCACCACGTCGAGGTCGAGCACCTGCGGCTTGAAGCCGGCGCCGATCCCCTGGATCTTGTGCGGCGTCGGCTGCGGCGGCAATCCGGCGCGCATCGCCGTCAGCACCGCCGACTCCACCGGCTCCACGGCCACGGCCCACAGCGGCTTCTTCCTCTCGCGCTCGAAGTACCAGCTCACGCCGGTGATCGTCCCGCCGGTCCCGATCCCCGAGACCAGGATGTCGGCCGTCCCGTCGGTGTCATCCCAGATCTCCGGTCCCGTGGTCCGGAAGTGTATGTCCGAGTTCGCCGGGTTATTGAACTGCTGCGGCATCCAGTGCCGGTTCGGGTCGGAGGCGACGATCTCCTCGGCGCGCGCGATGGCCCCCTTCATCCCCTTCGCCCCCTCGGTCAGGACCAGCTCGGCGCCGTACGCCTTCAGCATCCGGCGCCGCTCGAGGCTCATCGTCTCGGGCATGGTCAGGACCAGCGGGTAGCCGCGGGCCGCGGCGACGTAGGCGAGGGCGATCCCCGTGTTGCCGCTGGTCGGCTCGACGATCCGGATGCGGTCGGGTTGGCCGCGGTGCAGGATGCCGTCACGCTCCGCGGCCCAGATCATCGCGGCGCCGATGCGGCACTTCACCGAGTACGCCGGGTTCCGTCCCTCGATCTTCGCGACCACGGTGGCGGGGAGACCGGCGGTGACCCGGTTGAGGCGGACGAGGGGCGTCCGGCCGATGGACAGCGCGTTGTCGTCGTAGATGCGGGGCATAGTGGGGAGATATTAGCAAGACAGGGGCCGCCCCAGGTGGACCGGCGGAGAGCCGCCGTGTACATTGACCTGGTAGGTCCATGAAGTACCGGGTCAAGGAGATCTTCTACAGCCTCCAGGGGGAAGGAGCCAACACGGGCCGGCCGGCGGTGTTCTGCCGGTTCGCGGGCTGCAACCTCTGGTCGGGCTTCGAGGTCGATCGCGAGAAGGCGATCTGCCGCTTCTGCGACACCGACTTCGTGGGGACCGATGGCCCGGGGGGCGGCGTCTACGAGGACCCCGACGCGCTCGCCGACGCCGTGACGGCCCGGTGGCCGAAGGACGCGCGCACCCGGCCCTTCGTCGTCTGCACCGGGGGCGAGCCCCTGCTCCAGCTCGACAGCGCGCTC
The DNA here is from genome assembly GCA_963813585.1 of uncultured Acidobacteriota bacterium. Lineage (GTDB taxonomy): Bacteria > Acidobacteriota > Vicinamibacteria > Vicinamibacterales > Fen-181 > JARKSS01. Next base: position 1,142,501 of record CAWEZL010000001.1, on the reverse strand, counting down.
CTCGAGCGGTTTGCCAGCCGCGAGTTGGAAGTGGCCCTGGAAACCAACGGGACGAGGCCGCTGCCCGGGCCGCTCGACTGGGTGACGGTCAGCCCCAAGGCGGGGAGCCGGCTCGTGCTGGAAGGCGGGGACGAGCTGAAGATCGTCTATCCGCAGAAGGGCATCGACCCCGCCGACTTCGAGGGCCTCGCCTTCCGCCATTTCTTCCTCCAGCCGATGGACGGCCCCGAGCGCTGGCGCAACACCCTGCTGGCGCTCGATTACTGCGGCGACCACCCGCGGTGGCGCCTCAGCATCCAGCTCCACAAGTACCTCGGGCTCCGGTGAGGGCGGGCACGGAGGCCAAGCCCCTAGCTCCCAGCCCCTCGCTCTGACCTTGACGCCACACCTGCCTCGTCAGTACCTGTGCGCGCGTCATCTTCTTGGTCACATCCCCGTCCGGTTTCGTTCCTGTCCGTTCGCCCCTGAAGGAGCGTCGCATGCGTAGAGCCCGTCACCTTTCGCGGGCGGCCGCCGCGCTGGTCGTCCTGCTGGCGGCCCTGGTGCTGGCCGGCGACCTCGCCGCCCAGGCCCTTTCGCCCGAGATCCTCGGGGCGTTCCAGTTCCGCGGGATCGGCCCGTCGCGCCAGAGCGGCCGGTTCGTGGACGTGGCCGTCCCGCCCCAGGAACCGACGACGATCTACATGGCGTCCGGGTCGGGCGGTCTCTGGAAGTCGGTGAACAACGGCATCACCTGGACGTCGATCTTCGACAGCCCGACGGCCTTCGCCATCGGTGACCTCGCGGTGGCGCCCTCCAACCCGAACGTCATCTACCTGGGCACCGGCGAGCACACCTCGTCGCGCAGCACCTACGCGGGCGACGGCGTCTACAAGTCCACCGACGCGGGCAAGACCTGGGTCAACGTCGGCCTCAGGGACAGCCATCACATCGGCCGCATCGTCGTCCACCCGCGCAACCCCGACATCGTCTACGTGGCGGCGCTCGGGCACCTCTACACCGAGAACCAGGAGCGCGGGGTGTTCAAGAGCGTGGACGGCGGCAAGACCTGGACCAAGTCGCTCGATATCAAGGACGGCGACAAGGCGATCGGCGCCAGCGACGTCGTGATCGACCCGCGCAACCCCGACACGCTCTACGCGGCGGTCTACGACAAGGAGAGGAAGGTCTGGACCTTCAACCTGGCGGGGCCGGCGAGCGGCATCTACAAGACGACCAACGCCGGGAAGACCTGGGCGAAGCTGACCAACGGGCTGCCTTCCGGGATGGTCGGCCGCATCGGCCTCGACATCTCCCCGAAGAACTCGAACATCCTCTACGCGAACATCGAGAACGGGAACAAGCCGGGGATGTCGGACGCCGACCGCCTGAAGGAGCTGCGCGAGGGGAAGGCGAGCGCCGGGATGATCGGCGAGGAGGTCTACCGCACCGACGACGGCGGGAAGACGTGGAGGAAGGTGAGCCCCGACAAGCAGAAGATCGGCGGCGGCCCCGGCTACTACTACATGCAGGTCCGGGTCGACCCGAACGACGCGAACCACGTCTACGTGCTGACGGTTGGCGTGCAGGAGTCGAAGGACGGCGGGAAGACCTGGGCCGTGCCGTTCCGGTTCGGAGGCGACAACCACGCAATGTGGATCGATCCCGCCAACTCGAAGCACATGATCCTCGGCTACGACCACGGCATGGGAATCACGTGGGACGGCGGGCAGAACTGGTACCACCCCGACGAGCTGCCGCTCGCGCAGTTCTACCAGGTGGGCGTGGACAACGCGGTCCCCTACAACGTCTACGGCGGGCTCCAGGACAACGGTTCGCACCGGGGGCCCTCGACCAAGCGCGGCGGCGGCCCGATCAAGTACGAAGATTGGCAGGCGGTGGGGGGCGGCGACGGTTTCTACAACGTGGTCTGCCCGGTCACCAACCGCTACCTCTACAACGAGTCGCAGTTCGGCGAGATCGCCCGCACCGACCTCTACACGGGCGAGGTGAAGCGGATCAAGAGCCAGGACCAGGCGCTGCGCTTCAACTGGAACGCCCCGATCCTCGTCTCGCCGCACGACAGCACCGTCATCTACCACGGCGCCAACAAGCTGCTGAAGTCGGTCTCGCGAGGCGACGTGTGGGCCGAGATCAGCCCCGACCTCACGACCAACGACAAGGCGAGGCTGGTCACGGGCAAGGGGGGCGACGGCAACATCCAGTACTGCACCATCACCACGGTGGACGAATCGCCAATCGTCCGCGACCTGCTCTACGCCGGCACCGACGACGGGAACGTGTGGGTGAGCAAGGACGGCGGCGAGCACTGGGCGAAGCTGAACGACAACATCAAAGGCAGCCCCGCCGGCTACTGGGTGAGCCGCGTGGCCGCCTCGCGGTACCAGCCGGGCACCGCGTACGTCACCTATACCGGCTTCCGCGAGGACGATCCGAAGGCTTACATCTTCAGGACGACCGACTTCGGCGCGACGTGGACCTCGCTGAAGGGAAACCTCCCCGAGAAGGCGATCAACGTCGTGCGCGAGGACCCGCGCAACCCGAACCTGCTCTACGTGGGCACCGACTACGGCCTCTACGTCTCGATCGATTCCGGCACGACGTGGGCCGAGCTGAAGGGGAACATGCCGACGCAGCCGGTACACGACCTGGTCATCCACCCGCGCGAGAACGATCTGGTCGTCGCCACGCACGGCCGCGGCATCTTCATCACCGACGTGTCGGCGCTGCAGGAACTGACGCCCGAGGTCCTGGCCGCGGACGTGCACCTCTTCTCGGTGGAGCCGAAGGTGAAGTGGGTCACACGCCGCGCACCCGAGGCGGCGTTCACGAACCTCGACGCGCCGAGCGAGCAGAACGCCATCGTCGTCAGCTACCTGCTGAAGGCGCCGGCGCAGGGCGACGTGACCGTCCAGGTGCTGCAGGCGGGCCGCGTGGTGGCCGAGGGCAAGGGGTCGAACACCGCGGGCATCAACCAGGTCGCCTGGAACATGCGCACGGCGCCGGTGACGATCGAAGGCGGCAAGAAGCCGGCCGCGGGACGGCCGATGGGGTACGGCCGCCAGCAGGAGCAGCCGCCGATCCCGACCTTCGGCGGCACCGTCGCGATGGACCCCGGTGAGTACACGATCGTCTTGAAGGTCGGCGCCAAGACGCTGACCCGGACGACGCGGATCCTCGAGGACGTCTGGTTCGACAAGGTGTTCTAGATCGGGATTCGGGAGTCAGGAGTCAGGATTCGGAAGGTCAGAACAGGAGGAAGGCGTGCGGGCGGCCGGATGGTGAACAACCGAAACGCCTGGACTCGATCGCGGGGCGGCCAGCAGCGACATCGCTCACGGCCGAGCGTCCCGCCGAGCCCGGCGTCATGTCCTTCGACACCCTCCAGGACAGGCCGCTTCCAGCCTCGCGGAGGAGACTGGCCGGCTCGCGATCCGCAACGAGAACGACTTCGACGAGGCGCTGCGCGAGATGCTGGACGACTCGCGTTCGTACTACGTGCTGGGCTATCGCCCGTCGAACTCTGTCGCAGACGGGACGTTCCGGTCGATCACGGTCAAGGTGAAGCGTCCGGGCATTGACGTGCGCGCCCGGAAGGGCTACGTCGCGGCGCGCCGCCGCCCCGAATCCAGAATCCCGAATCCCGAATCCTGAATCCTGAGCCTCACTCCGCTCTCAGCGCCCGCAGCGGGTCGACGCGCAGCGCGGCGCGCGCGGGCACGTAGCTCGCCAGCAGCGCGACCGCGCACACGCCCAGCGCCGTCGCCGCGAACGTCAGCGGATCGGACGGCGTCACGCCGAACAGCAACGTTGAGATCAGGCGCGTCAGCGCCGCGGCCCCCACGACACCGATCAGCGTCCCCACGACGGCGAGCTTCATCCCGTCGAGCACGACCAGCCGCAGGACGTCCGACCGTGATGCGCCGAGCGCGACGCGCACGCCGATCTCGCTGGTCCGCTGCGCGACGGTGTACGCGATCACGCCGTAGATGCCGAGCGCCGCGAGTGCGATGCCCGAGAGCGCGAACGCCGCCAGCAGCAGGGTGAAGAACCGCGGCTCGGCCACGCTGGCGTCGCGAAGGCCCTGCATCGTGTCCAGGCTGGCGATCGGCAGCGCCGGATCGGCGTCCTTCACCGCCGAGCGCAGCGCCGCCGCGTGCTGCAGCGGGTCGCCCGGCGTCTTCAAGAGCACGGACATGCCGCGCTCGGGCATGAACCAGTAGGGGACGAACATCTCCACCTGCGGCGTGGCGGCCGGCCCGCGGCTCTTCACGTCGCGCGCGATGCCGATGACGGTCACCCACGGAGAGTCGTCGCCCGTCCGGATGCGCCGCCCGATCGGATTCTCGTTCGGCCAGTACCGCTTCGCCATCGTCTCGTTGACGATGAGGCACGGCGCCGGCTCGGCACGCGTGAAGACGCGGCCCGTGACGATCGGGATCCGCATGGCCTCGAAGTAGCGCTCGCTGACCAGCCGGTACCAGGCCACCGGCACCTTCGACTCGTTCTCGGGCCGCGGCCTCCCCTCGATCTCGAAGCTGACGTCGCTGTCGCCGTCGAACGGGACGACGGAGGTGAGCGCCGCGGCTTCGATGCCGGGAATCGCCGCCGCGCGCTCGATCAGCCGGTCGTAGAACTGGCCCAGGCGCACGCGGTCGGCGTAGCGTGCCGCCGGCGGGTTGACGGTCGCCACCAGCAGGTTGCGCGTGTCGAAGCCCAGGTCGATGCGGTTCAGCCCCGCGTAGCTGCGAATCAGGAGACCGGCGCCGACCAGCAGCACCAGCGCGACGGCCACCTCGCCGACGACCAGCAGGCGGCGCAGCAGCGTGCCGCGGGGACCGGCCTGGCCGCGGCCCGAGGACGACAACGGCAGGCCGACCGCGTTCGCCCGCGTCAGCTGCCACGCGGGCGCCAGCCCGAAGAGCAGCGCCGACAGCAAGCTGACGGCCGCCGTGAAGGCGACGACCGGCCAGGTGATCCCCACCTCGACCGCCGTCATCCGTCCCTTGGGGATCAGGCCCATCAGCAGGTCCACGCCCCAGCCGGCCAGCAGCACGCCGAGCGCGCCGCCCGCGCCCGCGAGCAGCAGGCTCTCCGCCATCAGGTGCCGCACGAGATGGCCTCGGTTCGCCCCGAGCGCCATCCGGACCGAGAGCGCGCCGGCGCGGGTCGATCCGTGCGCCATGAAGAGGTTCGCGACGTTCGCGCACGCGATCAGCAGGACGAACGCGACGGCCGACAGCAGCACGAGCAGCCCCGTGCGAACGGGTCCGAACAACTGCTCGCGCAGGTCGACGAGGCGAATCCCGACGTTGCGGTTGGTCTCGGGATACTTCTCTCCCAGGGCCCGCGCGAGGACCGCGAGCCGTCCATCCGCCGCCTCGATCGACACGCCCGGCTTCAGCCGCGCGACCACGCGCAGCACGACCAGGCCGCGCTGAGCGTTGGCCGGGTCGAGGCGCATCGGCCGCCAGAGGGCGGCATCGGCGAGGACGGCCGGCTTGAACCCCTGCGGCATCACTCCGATCACCTCGTGCGGCTCGTCGGCCAGCAGCACCCGGCGGCCGACGATCCCCGGGTCGCCGCCGAACGCCCGCTGCCACAGGCCGTGGCCGAGCACGACGACGCGGGGGGCGCCCGGAACGTCGTCCGAGGCGGCGAACGTCCGGCCGAGCGCCGGGGCGACACCGAGGACGCCGAAGTACCGATACGTGACCGACGCGGCCGGCAGCGCCTCTGGAGCCGCGCCATCCGAGGCCAGCGACGTGGCCCACCCGCGCGCCGCAGCGACCCCCTCGAACACCTCGCTGGCCCCGGCCCAGTCGAAGTAGTTGCCGGGCGTCGCCCACTCGTCGGGCGGCCCGCCCTGCGCGCGCATGTCCTGCCACACCATCACCAGGCGCTCCGCACCGGGATAGGGCAGCGGCGCGAGCAGCGTGGCCGACACGACGCTGAAGATGGTGCTGTTGGCGCCGATGCCGAGCGCGAGGCTCAGGACGGCGACGCCGGCGAACGCCGGCGAGCGGCGAAGGGTCCGAGCGGCGTAACGCAGGTCCTGAAGGAAACCGGCCATCTCGTGTCTCCTGGAAGGCGAGCCGAGGAGGAGGCTGCCAGAAGCGTACCGCCCCGCGACCAGCCCCTATGCAGGAGAGACGGCCGCCGGAGTGTCCGTGGGCGGACAGCCGGCGTCCCAGCGCCGGACGCTGCAAGGGGGCTCGCCCGCGAAGAACGGGCGCCTCACCTGGCGCGCCAGGTTCAAGGTGAACTGACGTTACAATGATCCTTCCGTCCCTCACGCAAAGGAGCCTTCGCCATGGGCGTGTTCGACTTCATCAAGGGCGAGCTGCTCGAGATCATCGAGTGGACCGACGACTCGCGCGACACCCTCTCGTTCCGGTTCCCCGACGACGACAAGGCGATCAAGAACGGCGCCCAGCTCATCGTGCGGGAATCGCAGGTGGTGCAGTTCCTCTACCTCGGTGAGTTCGGCGACACGTTCGGGCCGGGCAAGCACACGCTGGCGACCGACAACATCCCGATCCTCACCCGGCTGAAGTCGTGGAAGTACGGCTTCAACTCCCCCTTCAAGGCGGATGTCTACTACGTCAGCACGCGCCTCTTCACGGGGAACAAGTGGGGAACGGCGAACCCGATCATGGTTCGCGACGAGGACTTCGGGATCGTCCGGCTGCGGGCCTTCGGCACCTTCGACTTCAAGGTGATCGAGCCGAAGCTGTTCCTGCGCGAGGTGGCCGGCTCGGACCAGAACTTCCGCCTCGACGAGTTCGCCGACACGATGCGCTCGCGCATCGTCAGCGTGTTCAGCGACGCGCTGGCCTCGGCGCGCATTCCCGCGCTCGACGTGGCGACCCGGTTCATGGAGCTGGGCGAGGCGCTGCTGCCGGTCATCAACCCGATTGTCGGCGCGAAGTACGGCCTCGAGATCAGCAGCTTCATCGTCGAGAACGTGTCGGTGCCGCCCGAGGTCGAGCAGGCGATCGACAAGCGGTCGAGCATGGCCGCCGTCGGCAACCTGAACGACTTCGTGAAGTACCAGATGGGAAAGGGCATGGAGACCGGCGGCGCGGGCGGCGCGCGGGATGGCCGCCGAGCTGGCGGTCGGCTTCGGCATCGCGCAGCAGATGATGCAGCAGGGGCTCGGACCGCAGCAGGCCGGACAGGCGGCGGCGGCCGGGGCCGCGGCCGCCGCCACGGCGCCGCCGGAACCGACCTCCTCACGCCGGCGGATGCCGCCAGGATGCTCGGCGTGCCCGAGACCGACGTGATGGCGATCATCGAGTCGGGCGAGCTGAAGGCGAAGAAGATCGGCGCCAGCTACCGGATCACGCGCGCCGCCTTCGACGCGTATCTGAACAGCTAGGGGCTAGGAGCTAGGAGCTAGGGGGCTAGGAGCTAGGCATGAGCCCTGAGCCTGTCTTCTGATGGCCGAGATTTCCGCGCTCCAGAAGTTCGCCTGCCCGGCCTGCGGGGCGCAGGCCGAGTGGAACCCCGCCAAGCAGCGGCTCGTCTGCGCGTTCTGCGGGACCGAGTCGCCCTACCAGGCCGACCCCGACACCGGCGCCGATTGTCGAGATCGACCTGGTCGACGGCGCTGCGCGAGCTGCCCGACGACCAGCGCGGCTGGCAGACCGAGCGCCGCAGCGTGCAGTGCCAGAGCTGCAAGGCGGTGATGGTGTACGACCCGACGCGGGTGGGCCAGAACTGCGAGTTCTGCGGGTCGCCGGCGCTGGTGCCTACCAGGAGATCAAGGCCCCCATCCGCCCGCAGAGCCTGCTGCCCTTCAAGGTCGACGCGACACGCAGGTCCACGAGGCGATGCGGCAGTGGTACGCGGGGCGCTGGTTCGCGCCCAACGCGCTGAAGCGCCGCGCGCTGGTGGACCAGATCAAGGGCCTCTACATCCCCTACTGGACCTTCGACGCGCGCGTGCACTGCCCGTGGACGGCGGAGGCGGGCCACTACTACTACGTCCAGGAGCAGGTACCGCGACAACCAGGGCAAGTGCGCAGATGCGCCAGGTGCAGAAAGGTGCGCTGGGAGCCGGCCTCCGGCGCGATCGATCACTTCTTCGACGACGAGCCGGTGCCGGGCACGCAGGGTGTCGACAGCGCGACCTGCTGAAGGGGGTCGAGCCGTTCCCCACCAAGGAGCTGGTGCCCTACGACGCCGCCTACCTGTCGGGCTACGTCGTGGAGCACTACCAGGTGGTGCTGGTGGACGCCGCCCGCGCGTCGCGCGAGTCGATGCACGCCCAGCTCGAAGCGCTGTGCGCGCGCGAGGTGCCCGGGGACACGCACCGGAACCTCCAGCATCTCTCCCGTCGTATTCGGGCGAGACCTTCAAGCACATCCTCGTGCCGATCTGGCTGCTCACCTACACGTACGGCGTCGCAGGCCTACCAGGTGGTCGCCAACGGCTACACGGGACGCGCTCGCCGGAGCGCTACCCCAAGAGCGCCTGGAAGATCGCGGGAGCCGTGCTGCTGCTGGCGATCATCGTGTCCGCGTCCTGATCCGCGGTCACTGGATTCCATGACGGAAGGGAGGTCCCGTCAGGCGTGCCTAGAACACGATCGTGAACTGCGTCGGCCCGCCGGGCGGGCTGTCGAGCGAGTACTGGAAGCGGTGCTGGCTGAGGATCTCCTGCACGAGCGTGAGGCCGATGCCCTGGCCGTGCTCCTTCGTGCTGAAGAAGGGCGTGAAGAGGTTCTGCCGCGCCTCGGCCGACAGGCCGGGGCCGCTGTCCTCGATGACCAGCGCCGGGCGGCCGTCGCGGCGGCAGGAAGCGCACCGTGATCGTGCCGTCCTCGCCGATCGCCTCGAGGGCGTTCTTGACCACGTTCAGGAAGCACCTGCTCCATCTGCGCGCGGTCCATCGGCACCGCGACCCGGGTCGCTCCTCGACCTCCCACCGCCACGTCGACCCGCCGCTCCGCGCACTGCGCGCGCATCAGGCGCTCGACGCCGGCCAGCACCTCGCGCACGTCGCACGGCTGTCGCACGGGCGCCGGCAGGCGGATGACGTCCGCGAAGCTGCGCATGAACGCGTTGAGCTGGTCGGTCCGGGCGATGGCGATCGAGAGCGCCGACTCGAAGTCGGCGCGGTGCTCCGCGGGAAGCTCGGAAGCGTAGTTGAGGCAGGAGTTGAGCAGCGAGTTCGACGCGCCCACCGAGTTGTTCACCTCGTGCGACATCGTCCGAATCAGCTTCCCGTAGGCCGCCTTCTCGAACTGCCGCAGTTCCTCGGTCAGCTCCTCGATGAGCACGTAGCTGCGCGGGAAGCCGCGGTCGAGGAACGACCCGTGATGGCAGCGGACGCGGCGGCCGCCCCACAGCGGGACGACCGTCGACTGGTCCACCGCCAGCGCGGCCACGCGCCTCCGCCAGCGGCCCCTCGACCTCGGCCGAGCGAGCGGCCGCAGCAGCTCCGCCGCGGGCTGCCCGCAGCAGCCGCTCGGCCGCCGGGTTGACGTAGGCGACGCGCCCGTCGAAGTCCAGGAACAGCGCGCCGAGCGGCGACACGGCGAGGATCCGGCTGAGGAAGTGGTGCTGCTCCTGCAGTTGCACCCGCTCGTCCCGCAGGCGGTCGCTCATGCGGTTGAACAGCCGGATGATCCGGTCCACCTCCGGCTGGCCGACCTCCCGCACCCGCGACATGAAGTCGCCGTCGTCCAGCAGCTGCTGCGCCTCGCGGACGAGCGTCAGCGCGCTGAACACCCGGCGGGCGAGGACGATGCCGGCGCCGAGCGACACCACGAGCAGCAATCTCGACCGGGATCAGCCACCACGGGGCCTGTCGCGGAGGAAGGCGACGGCGAGCGCGGCGACGAGCAGGTGGAGGGCGACCAGGTAGGCGATGAGCCAGCGGCGCAGCGTCACGCCTCGATCCCGTACTTCTCGAGGCGCCGGTAGAGCGCGGCGCGGCTCAGGCCGAGCGACTCGGCGACGCGGCTGATGTTGCCGCCGTGGTGCCGCAGCGACTTCTCGATCATCCCCTTCTCGATCTCGTCCAGCGTCATGCTGCCGACCGTCGGCAGCGGGTCCTCGTGCGTGTCCGGTCGCTCCATCTCGGAGGTGGCCACGAAGTCGTCGACCTCGAGCGTCGGCTTCGAGCGTGACCAGCACCGTCGCGCTCGATCCACTGGCGCAGCTGGCGCACGTTGCCCGGCCAGGGCAGACCCTGCAGCCACCGCACGGCGGCGGCGCTCATCGCCAGGCCCTCCCGCCGGTAGACTGCCGCCGACGGTCTGCAGGAAGCGCGCGGCGAGCACCGGGATGTCGTCGCGGCGCTCGCGCAGCGGCGGCAGGTGCACGGCGATCAGGTTGATGCGGTAGAGGAGGTCCTCCCGGAACTCGCCGCGCTCCACCTTCTCCGCCAGGTTGCGGTTGGTGGCGGCCACGACGCGCACGTCCACCGTCCGGCGCAGGCTCGAGCCGAGCACCTCGAACGTGCGGTCCTGCAGCACCCGCAGCAGCTTCACCTGCGACGCGAGCGTCGAGGTCGCCGATCTCGTCGAGGAAGATCGTTCCGCCGTGCGGCCATCTCGAAGCGGCCCTTGCGGTCGCTCCGCGCGTCGGTGAACGCGCCCTTCACGTGGCCGAACATCTCGCTCTCGAAGAGCGTCGAGGAGATGCCGCCCGAGGTTCACCTTCACGAAGGGCCCGCGCTGGCGGCGGCTGTTGCGGTGCACCGCCTCGGCGATCAGCTCCTTGCCGGTGCCGCTCTCGCCCGTGACCAGCACCGAGGCGTCGGTCGGCGCCACGCGGCCGACGATCTCGAGGATGCGCAGCAGGCGCGGGTCGCTGGCCGACGAGCGCGCCGAAGTCGTAGCGCGCGTCGAGGTCCTCGCGGTCGGCGGCGCGGGGCATCGGAGGGCGATGGCCTGGCGGCCGACGACGCCCGAGCACCGTCCGGACGCTCTGCAGCAGCTGCTCGTTGGTCCAGGGCTTGGTGACGAAGTCGGAGGCGCCGGCCTTCATCCCGGCCACCGCGAGGGCGATCGACCCCCAGGCGGTGATCAGGATCACCGGCAGCTCCGGGTGCCGCGGCCTTGATCTGGCCGAGCAGCTCGAGGCCCTCCTCGCCGGACGTCCGCCGCGAGAAGTTCATGTCCTGGAGCACCAGGTCGCACGGCTCCCGCTCGAGCCAGCGCAAGGGCCGCGGCGGGCGACGCCACGGCGTGCGACGCGTGGCCGGCCTGCTTCAGCGCCAGCGCCAGCGACGCGGTCACCGACGGGTCGTCGTCGACGATCAGGATCATGAGGTCGCGCCACGGACCTACTCGTAGTGCAACGCCTCGGCCGGCGAGATGCTCGTCGCCAGGCGGCTCGGGTACCAGGCGCAGGCCATCGTCAGAAGATAGATGCAGGCGGCCGAAACCACAAGGCTGGCGAGATAGACTCGGCCGCTGATCGAGCCGGTGAGCTTCAGGAGCGGGAACTGCAGCGCGATCGCGACCCCGGCGAGCGACGGCGACCGAGGTCATGACGACCAGCTCGCCGACGATCTGCGCCCGGATGTCGCCCGCTGTCGCCCCCTTGGCCCGTCGCAGGCCGATCTCGCGCGTGCGCTGCGTCACCGTCTGCCACAGCACGCCCGTCAGCCCCATCGCGACCATCAGGAGGAGGAACCCGGCGATCACGCCGGCGCCGATCAGCGGCCCGAGCACCATCGTGAAGCGCGTCTCCCGCATCTGGGCGAGCGGCTTGACCTCGAAGGACCACTCCGGGCGCGACCGCCTGCAGGCGCTTGACGAGCCGCTCCTCGAAGGCCGCCGTCGTCCCCGGGCGAAGGCGCACGAGCAGGTTGTCGGGCGGCCGCCGCTCGACGTCGTCCAGCCGGTGCCGCTGGAAGAGGTAGTTCTGGGGCGTCGAGAACTCGCCGTTCTGGCGGAAGTCGCGTGACGACGCCGACGATCCGCAGTTCCGGCTCCACCGACGCCGTCGCGGCTCCTTCACTGGGGGACGCTGTTGCCGATCGGATCCCGGCCGCCGAAGATCGCCTCGCCAGCCGCTCGTTGATCACGACCGGCACCCAGGCCGCGCCGTCGTCGCGCGCGTCGAACCACCGGCCTCGGCGTCAGGTGCAGGCTCGAGCGCCGACGCGCAAGCCGTCGGTGACCTGGTTGACCCCGTACTCGAACAGCCACGTGCCGATGTCCGACGACGACCGTCCACTCGCGAGTTGCCCGTAGGGCGGGCAGCTGGCGCCACCGACGGCGACGACCTCCGGGAACTCCCGGACCGCGGCAAGAACCTGCCGGGCCGTCTCGAGCGAGCTCGGGCGGGGTCGTCTCGCCTCGCTCTCCGATGTTCCCGGCCCGGGTGTCCACCTGCACGTTCCACACGTCCTGCCAGGAGAAGCCGAGCGGCCGGCGGTAGTTGTCCGCGCCGTGGACGCCGAGCGTGACCACCGCGAACGTCACGAGGAACGACAGGAAGATCTCGACGATGATCAAGCAGGTTCGAGCGCTTCCGGTTCCAGATCAGCTTCAGGTAGTGGCGGATCATCGGGAGGCTCCCTTCAAGGCCTGCACCGGGTTCAGGCGCGACATCCGCCAGGCCGGGTAGACCCCGGAGAAGACGCCGAAGAACACGGCGATGGCGACCCCGTAGAGGAAGACGCGGAGGTTGAGGTGGAGCTGCGCGTAGGGGATGAGGCCGCTCGCCGTGATCGCGCGCAGGACGAGCCGCGGACAGCACGAAGCCCACCACGGCGCCGATCAGCGACAGCGTCACGTTCTCCACCACGAACTGGCCGACCAGCGTGCGCGACGAGGCGCCGAAGGCCTTGCGCACGCCGATCTCCGAGGCCCGCTCCATGATGCGGCTGACGTTCAGGTTCACGAGGTTCACGGTCGGCAGCAGCATGAACAGCAGGCCGACGCCGGCGATGGCCGCCCAGAGGCGCTCCGACGTGCGCCTCTTCCTCGCCGCGCTGGCCGAAGAGCTCGGTCGCGCAGGTTCTCGAACGGGGTCTCGAACCTGCGCGATGAGCTTGCTGTAGTTCTTCGGGTCGGGCAGGTCCGCCCGTCGCGAGCCTGCGCCAGGAACTCCTCGTTCATGCCGCTCGCTCGACGCCCCCTTCTGCAGCAGGGCGATTCCCATGAACGGCCCCATGAGGTCGTTCTTGTACGCGTCGGTCTTGGCGGTCGTCAGCGGCACCCAGACGTCCGCGTAGGGAATCGTGCCGAAGCGCCGGCACGTCGCGCACCACGCCGACGACGCGGAAGCGCTGGCCGTCGACCTCGAACGCCTGGTCCAGCGCGGGCCGGCCGCCGAACAGCCGGTCGCGGGTCGTCGCGTTGATGACGGCCACGAAGCGCGCTTCGGCCACGTCCTGCGCGTTGAACGGCGCCGCCCTCCAGGAAGTCGAAGCCCGAGGATCTGCCAGAACTCCGCGTCGGTCCGCCGCAGCTGCAGTGTGACCTTCTGGCCCGCCGAGGAACGACTGGACCGCTCGCGGGCCTCGACGAGATCGAGAAGCCGTTCGACGCCCGGGCAGGTTCCTGGCGTAGCGGTCGAGCAGTCGGTAGCCCGGGCCCGAGCCCCAGGTGCTGTGCTCGCCCAGCATGCTGGCGCGCAGGACCGATCGCGTGTCGGTCCTGGTTCACCTCGGGCGGCTGCGGCGCGAAGGCGTGGTCGAGGAGCGAGGTCGCCACCATCAGCACGACGAGCGTGAAGCTGATGCCGAACAGGCTGATCAGCGTGAAGAACTTCCGCCGGAGCAGCACCTTCCAGGCGATCTTCAGGTAGTGCGCGAGCATCGCAACCCCTCAGCCTCGATCCTGAGCCTTGAGTCCTGAGCCTTCGTCAGTTCACCTGCCGCCCGTCGAACAACCGGATGATCCGCCCCGTCTCGCAGGCCAGGCGCGCGTCGTGCGTGACCATCACGACCGTCGTCTTCGTCCGTCGGTTGAGGTCCTGGAGGATCGCCATGATCTCGTCGCCCATCTGGCTGTCGAGGTTGCCCGTCGGCTCGTCGGCGAGCAGGATGCGCGGGCGCCGACGATGGCGCGGGCGATCGCGACGCGCTGCTGCTGGCCGCCCGAGAGCTGCGACGGGAAGTGGTGGACGCGCGAGCCGAGGCCGACCCGCTCGAGGGCGGCCGAGCGCGAGCGTGCGCCGCTCGGCCGCCGGGCGTGCGGCGGTAGAGCAGCGGGATCTCCACGTTGTCGAGGACGCTCAGGTCGGCGATCAGGTGGAAGGTCTGGAAGATGAAGCCGATCTGCCGGTTCCGGATGCTGCGCCAGTTGCCGGTCCTGGTACGAGTCGATCCGCGCGCCGTCGAGGTGGACCGTGCCGCCGCGTCGGCACGTCGAGCAGGCCCATCACGTTCAGCAGCGTGCTCTTGCCGCACCCTGACGGCCCCATCACCGAGACGAACTCGCCCTCGCCCACCTCGAGGTTGATGTCGCTGAGAGCGACCGTCTCGATGCGCTCGGTGCGGTAGACCTTCTCGATGTTCTCCAGCCGAATCATGGTAGTGGTCATATGCGTTCCGGCAACCCTGAAGGGTTGCCCTACAGCTGCCCGATGTCTCGCTCCGGCAACCCTAAAGGGTCGCCCTACCTGATCCTGACCTCCCGCAGGTGCAGGTAGTCCTTCATGTCGGAGACGATCACCTCGTCGCCCTCCGACGAGCCCCTGCACGACCTCGTAGTCGTCGAAGCTCGGCGAGCCCCAGCTCCACGCGCGTCCTGACGCCGCGCCCGCCGCGCACGACGAACACGTCCGCGGGCCCCTCGCCCTGGGCGAACGGCCCGCGGCTCGAGGCGCAGCGCCTTCGCCCGGCGGCCGGTGACGACGAACGCGTCGACGCGGAGGTTCGACCGCAGGAGCGGGCTCGACTTCTCCTTCAGCGCCGACCTGCAGCGTCATCACGCCGTTCTGGATCGTCGGCAGGACGGTCGAGACGACGCCCTCGAGCGTCTCCTCGCCGACGCGCACCGATCACCGGGAGGCCGACGCTCACCCGCTTGGCGTGCACGTCGGAGAGCGTCGCGTCCACGCGGAAGGACGAGAGGTCGGCGATGCGGGCGATGACGTCGCCCTTGCGGATCGCGATCCCCTCCTCCGACAGCGACCAGGTGAGGACGCCGCGGCGCGCGGCCCTGGGCGCGGCGAGCGTCGAGCTGCCGCCGCGCCTCCTCGGCCTCCTTGCGCAGCGTGCCCATCTCGAGCGCGAGGCCGTCGAGGGTGGTGCGGGTCATGCGCTGCGCGTTCTCGCGCTCGATCTGGATCTTCTTCAGCTCGACGACCGCCTGCGCCTCGGCGAGCTCCGACTGCTTGAGTACTTCCTCGGAGATCAGGCCTTCCTTCGACAACGCCTGGTTTCGCGCGAGCTGCGAGCGATAGGCCTGCAGCTGCAGGTCCTTGACCCGGGCCTGGCTGTCCAGGTCGTTGAGGCTGCGTTCCAGCTCGAGGCGCGTCTTCTCCTGCTGGTTCGATTTCAGCGCGAGGTCCTGCGACAGCCGCTCGACGGCCAGGGCCGACTCGCGGGCATCCAGCTCCACGAGCGGCTCGCCCGGCTGCAGATCCGCGCCGGCGCGCTGGAGGATGCGCACGACGCGGGCATCGACCGGGCTGGAGACCACTTCCTCGATCTCCGGGACCACCGTGCCGGAAGCCTCGATCACCGCCTCGATGGGCCCCACGTCCACGCGGGCCATCCGGATGCGGGACCTGGAGATCGACGGGCTGATCCAGCCGGGCGCCCAGACGAACAGCGCCACGACCACCGCGGCGCCGCCGGCCCAGGCGGCAACCCGCTTCAGCGTGCGCGCGCGTCGGAATCCCTCGTCCAGCGGTCGATCCACCGGTGCCTCCAGACGCGGTTGCCGCAAGGGGGATACCAGGCGTCCCGTCGAATACCCCAGGGATGCAGCCACCCTCGCGCGCGTTATCGTCCGGTTGCGTGCGACACGTGTCCGGAACCGGACAGCGGGACACGGCGGCGCGACGATCTCCGGGCCGGCGGCGCGCGATGTTAACCCCGGGGGCCGCCATGCGTATTACGTCCAGGAGGTTTCGCCGATGAAGGTTGTCCGCTCTCTTCCCATCCTGGCCGCGCTCGCGCTCACCGTCTTCGTGGCCGCCCCCGTGTCGTCCGCCGGCCAGCCCGCCGCAACGCGCGTCCAGGTGCAGCCAGGTGGCGCGGCAGGCGCGCGCCTGGTGATCGTGGACAACACCCAGGCCGGCGAGATCCGGTCGCGGTTGAACGAGGTCCTGGTCAACTACAGCCCGTCGCTCGGCCAGGTGCTGAAGCTCGACCCGTCGCTGCTCTCCAACGCCGACTACCTCGCCCCTTACCCCGTGCTCGCGCAGTTCCTCGCACAGCACCCCGAAGTGGCGCGCGACCCGGGCTTCTTCCTGGCCGACGTGCTGATGCCGGCCTCCGAGCCCGCGTGGGGCCCGGCCGACCGCGAGCGCTCCTACCAGAGGGACGCGTTCACGATGGTCATGTTGTTCGTCGGGTTCCTGTTCGTCTCGGCGATCCTGGTCTGGCTGGTGAAGACGCTGCTCGACTACCGCCGGTGGCTGCGGCTGTCGAAGATCCAGGCGGAGGCGCACAACAAGCTGCTCGATCGGTTCGCGGCCAACGAGGAACTGCTCGGCTACATCGGCAGCGACGCCGGGCGGCGCTTCCTCGAGTCGTCTCCAATCGCGCTGGACGCGGCCGAACCCGCGAGTCCCGCCCCCGTCCGGCGTATCCTGTGGGCAGTGCAGGCCGGGTGCGTGCTGGCCGCCGCGGGCGTTGGCATGCTGGGCGTCAGCCGGCTCGTGCAGGCCGTCTCGCAGCCGATGCTGGCGCTCGGGGTCCTGGCCGTGGCGCTCGGCGTGGGGTTCGTGCTCGCGGCGGGCGTCTCGTATGTGCTGTCGCGCCGGCTGGGGCTGATCCCGTCGGCGTAGACGCGAAGAAATCGTTCGGGACGAATTTCAATTTCTGCCACGGTGCGCCATGGCAGAAATTGAAATTCGTCCCGAACGATTTGCGCGGTTTGCGCAATGAGGGAGGCTTCGAGGCGCGATGACGGTGTCGCAGGTCGAAACGCTCGCGGGCGGGATTGCCGCCTCCGCCGCGGCGACGCTGGACGAGGATGCGTTCCGTGCGTTCTACGAGCGCACGGCGCGCCCCCTCTGGGCCTACCTGTCCCGCGCGACCGGCAGCCGCGAGGCGGCCGACGACCTGCTGCAGGAGAGCTACCTGCGCTTGATCCGGTGCGGCGCGGCGTTCGAGAGCGACGATCACCGGCGCCACTACCTGTTCCGCATCGCCACGAACCTGGCACACGACCGCCGGCGGCGACCCGCCCCGCTGCCCCTGCCCGACCACGAAACGACTGCCTCGCGGGGACCGGGCGACGACCCGAGCGGCCGGCTGGCCGGGCGCACCGACCTGCGACGGGCGCTCGAACGGATGAAGCCCCGAGACCGCCAGCTGCTGTGGCTCGCCTACGCCGAGGGCGCCTCGCACGAGGAGATTGGCCGCACGCTCGGGTTGCGTCCCACCGGCGTGCGCGTGCTGCTGTTCAGGGCCAGGCGGAAGCTGCGCAAGCTGCTCGGGCGATGAGGAAGCGAGGGAGACGGCCATGACCGGATTGTCCTGCCCGCGTGAGGCCGAGGCCCTTCGAGGGGCGCGCGCCGGGGCGCTGCCGCCGGCGGGGAGCGAGCTGGCCGACCACGTGACGTCCTGCGCGTCGTGCGCGGAGGCCATCGCTTTCGCCGAGGCCTTCCGCGCGGAGCGCGACGCCGCCTCCGCCGAGGCGCGCGTGCCGTCTGCCGGCCTCGTATGGTGGAAGTCCGAGCTGCGGAACCGCCGCGAGCAGGCCCGGGCGGCCTCCCGGCCGATCCTGGTGGCGCACGGGATCGCGCTGGTCGCGCTCCTGGCAGCCGTCGTCGCTATGGCCTCGCGGCTGCTGCCGCGCGCGGAGGCCGTGCTGAGAGACCTCGCCGCCTGGCCCCGCCCCTCGCTCGGCCTGGCGCTGCCGCCCCTCGACCTGGCGCTCCTCGCGCAGCCCGGCATCCTCCTGGCCGCCGCCGCCGCCCTGGTCCTCGCGCCGCTGGCCCTGTACCTCGCCCTCTCCCGCGACTAGCCCTCGACGAGCCGCGGGGCGACGAGCGGCGACTGGCGGCTTGCGGCCCGCGGCTTGCGGCCGTAGGATATCTCCCTCTTGCCCCGGCCCCCGTCCATCCCGCCCCTGGAGGCCACCGTGTCCCTAGTGGACTTGTTTGTCCGGACCGCGAAGCAGTACCCCTCGAAGCTCGCGATCATCGACCGCGCCACCGGCGCCCGGGTCACCTACAAGAACGCGCTGCTCCGGTCGCTGATCCTGTCGCGGAAGGTCGATGCCTTCGAGCAGGGGTTCATCGGCGTGATGATCCCGAACTCGGCCGGCGCCATCCTGACGGTGGTCGCGACCGTGATGAGCGGCCGGACGCCCGTCATGATCAACTACTCGACGGGCGCCGAGCAGAACTGCCGGATGGCACAGCGCCGCCTCGGCTTTCGCACCATCATCACGTCGCGTGCGCTGCTCGCGAAGCTCAAGTGCCCCGAGGTCGCCGGCATGGTCTTCATCGAGGACCTCGCCGCCGACATCGGCCGCGTCGCCAAGGTGCGCGGCCTGCTCCGGTCGCTGCTGCCGGCCGGGCGAGTCATCGCCTCCGTCCACCCGTGCGATTCCGACGACCCGATCGTCATCCTGTTCACAAGCGGCAGCGAGGCCGAACCGAAGGTGGTGCCGCTCAGCCACCGCAACCTGTCCGCCAACATGGCGGGCATGCACGAGGTCGTCCAGTACGGCGAGGGCGACACCATCCTCGGCAACCTGCCGCTGTTCCACGTCTTCGGGCTCAACACCGGCTGCTGGCTCCCCCTCACCAACGCGATGACGATCGTCACCGTCGCCAACCCGCTCGAGTTCCGCGCGGTCTGCTCGGCGGTCCGCGAGGAGCGGGTGACGATGCTGGTGGGGACGCCGGTGTTCCTCACGGGGTACCTGCAGAAATCCGAGCCGGGCGACTTCGACACCGTGCGGCTGCTCGTCACCGGCGCCGACAAGTGCCCCGAGGGGCTGCGGCGCGGCTTCTGGGAACAGCACCGCAAGCCCCTCCTCGAGGGATACGGCACCACCGAGACCAGCCCCGTCATCGCCCTCAACACGCCCGATCACAACCGGCCTGGCAGCGTCGGCCGCGTGCTCCCCAACATCGAGATCCGGATGGAGCACTACGAGACGGGCGAGCCGTGCGACGTCGGCGAGATGGGCAAGGTCCTCGTGAAGGGCGAGAGCGTCATCAAGTCGTACTACGACGACTTCGAGGCGACCGCCTACCGGATGCGCCACGGTTGGTACGACACGGGCGACATGGGCTACATGGACCAGGACGGCTACCTGTGGCACGTCGGCCGCCTGGGGCGCTTCCTCAAGGTCGCCGGCGAGATGGTCTCGCTCGTCCAGGTGGAGGACGTGCTCGAGCGGTCGCTGCCGCCGGGCGTCCAGGGCGCGGCCGTGGAGGTCCCGGATGCCAGCCGCGGCTCGCGTGTGGTGGCCGCCGTGACCGGCGCGGTGGACGAGCGCGCCGTGCTGGCCGCCATGACCGGGGCGCTCCCCCGCATCGCCCTGCCGAAGGCATTCATCGTGGTCCCGGAGCTGCCGCGCATGCCAAGCGGCAAGACCGACTACCGCGCCCTCACCTCGACCGTGCGCGAAGTCCTCACCCAGCCCGCCACGCGCTGATCGGGATTGGGATTGGGATTCGCGATTCGGATCGGGATTGGAATTGGAATCGGGATTGAAAATGTCTGATCTGAACCGGAGGCAGTTCATGGGAACCGTCGCGGGCGGCGTGGCCGTGGCGGCGGCGCCGACCGCCGGCCGGGCGCGGGGATCGGAGGCTGCGGCAACGCGGCGCGCGGCGCCGGGCGGCCTGGCCGACCCCGCGTTTCGTCCGCTGCCGCCCGGCGCGATCCGGCCTGCCGGCTGGCTGTTGCGCCAGCTCCGGATCCAGGCCGATGGCCTGAGCGGCCACCTCGACGAGTTCTGGCCGGACGTCGCCAACAGCAAGTGGTTCGGCGGCGACGCCGAGGGGTGGGAGCGCGCCCCCTACTGGCTCGACGGTGCCATCCCCCTGGCGTGGCTCCTCGACGACGGGCCACTGAAGGCGCGCATCACGAAGCACGTCGAGCACATCGTCTCCAGCCAGCGCCCCGACGGGTGGTACAGCCCGTACCCCGAGGACGCGGTGGCGAAGCGCTACGACCTGTGGGCGATTCTCCTCGCCAACAAGGCGCTCGTCCAATACCACGAGCTGACCGGCGACCGGCGCGTGCTCGAGGCGGTGACGAAGAGCCTGCGCGCGATGCAGGCCGGGCTCGACCGGACGCCGCTCTACGACTGGGGGCGCTTCCGTTGGTACGAGGGGCTCGTCCCCACGTTCTACGTCTACGAGCGCACGCGCGAGCCGTGGCTGCTCGAGCTCGCCCGCAAGTTGCGCGAGCAGGGGGTGGACTTCGAGGCGCTCTACAAGACCGAGGACATCACGCGGCCAACGCCGCGGCGCGGCCTCTGGAAGTGGACCAAGCACGTGGTCAACACGGGCATGGCCGCAAAGGCATCGGCCCTCGCGTGGCGCCTCGACCAGCGCCCCGGCGACCGCGCGTTCTCGCGCGCGATGATCGACCTGCTCGACCGGCACCACGGGCAGGTGACCGGCATGTTCACCGGCGACGAGTGCCTGGCGGGTCGCAACCCGATCCAGGGAACCGAGCTGTGCGCGGTGGTCGAGTTCATGTACTCGCTCGAGCACCTCTTCTCCGTGTTCGGCGACCCCTGGTTCGCCGACCGGCTCGAGCGGGTCGCGTTCAACGCGCTGCCGGCGACGTTCAGCCCCGACATGTGGGCGCACCAGTACGACCAGCAGGTCAACCAGGTGCAGTGCACCGTCAACCCGGAGCACCAGTTCACCACCAACGGCCCCGAGTCGAACCTCTACGGCCTCGAGCCGAACTTCGGCTGCTGCACGGCGAACATGCACCAGGGGTGGCCGAAGCTGGCCGCGCACCTGTGGATGAAGACGCCGGACGAGGGGATCGTCGCGGCCGCCTACGCGCCGAGCCGCGCCGAGTTCCGGTCGGGCGACACGCCGGTCTCGGTCTCCCTCGACACCGACTACCCGTTCCGCGAGACGCTGACGATCACGGTCGCCCCCGGGCGCCCCGCCCGCTTCCCGCTGGTGCTGCGCGTCCCCGCCTGGGCGAAGGGGGCGACGGTCCGAGTGGCCGGGGGCGACGAGATGCCGATGAAACCCGGCACGCTGCACCGGGTCGAGCGCGCCTGGCAGGGCGAGGTCGAGGTGCACGTCCGCTTCCCGATGCGCCCGGCCCTCGTCCGCGGCTACAACGAGCTGGTGGCCGTCGAGCGCGGCCCGCTCGTCTACGCGCTGAAGATCGGCGAGGAGTGGACTCGCGTCAACGCCGACAAGCCGCACCGCGAGCTGCCGCACGCCGACTTCGAGGTCCGCCCCGCCACGGCGTGGAACTACGGGTTGATCGTGGACGAGCAGCACCCCGAGCGAAGCCTCCGCTTCGAGGAGCGCCCGGTCGGCGACCGCCCCTTCTCACCCGACGGCGCCGGCATGGTGGCGGCGGCGAAGGGCAGGAAGCTGCCAGGCTGGAAGCTGCAGCGGGGCTGGGCGGCCGAGATCTCGCCGGCCGACCTCGCCTGGACGAAGCGCCCGGCCGCGCAGCCGGAGCCGGAGGAGGACATCACCCTCATCCCCTACGGCTGCACGAACATCCGGATCACCGAGTTCCCGAGGGTGGAATGAACAAGCCGTTCGCTGCGCTGGCACTGCTCGTGCTCGCGGGGTGCTCGGCCGAGAAGCCGGCGGCGCCGGCGGCCGACGCGCCCGCCCCGCAGGCACCCGCTGCCGGAGGGCCGATGCTGGATCTGCCAAAGCAGGCCGGGCCCTGGCTCCGGCCCGACGCTCCGAGACGCATCACCGCCGACACCATCTTCGACTACATGGACGGCGGCGGCGAGCTGTACCTCGCCTACCGGTTCAACCACCTGGACGTCCTCGAGTACAGGCCCTCCGACGCCTCGCTCGGCACGATCCTCGTCGAGCTGTACTCGATGGGGTCGTCCGACGATGCGTTCGGGCTGTTGTCGACGGATTGGGGCGGAGAGGCCGTGTCGCTGGCCGGCGGCGGCCCCCAGGCCGAGGCCCGCTCCCCCTCTCCGGGCTTTCCGAGGGCCCTGTACGGCGCGGGCCTGCTGCGGCTCTGGTCGGGCGACCTCTACGCCCGCGTGCTCGCGTCGCGCGAGTCTCCCGAGTCGCGCGAGCAGGTGCTGGCGCTCGGACGGGCCATCGTCGCCGGGCGAGAAGCGACCGAAGCGCCTCGCATCGTCGGCGAGTTGGCGATGCCGGCTGGCGTGGCGATGCGCGCCGACCGCCTCGTCTTCTTCCGCTCCCACCTCGTGCTCAACTCGGCGTACTTCATCGCGTCCAGCGACATCCTCGGCCTCGGCCCCGAGGTGGACGGGGTGACCTCCGAGTGCCGCACCCCCCGGCCGGGCGAGCGCCCGGTGCGTCTGATCGTCGTGAAGTACCCGAGTGCCGATCGGGCGGGCGCCGCGCTGCGCACCTTCAGGGAGGCGTACCTCCCCGAGACGGCGAAGGCCGACGCCGACGAGGGATCGGCCCGGGTCGAGCAGGGCTGGGTTGCCTACCGCCGCACGGGTGCGGTCCTGGCCATCGCGCTCGACGCCGCCGCCCGTGATGGCGCCCTGGGCCTCGTGCGCGCGCAGCATCTGCGGCGGTAGGACCTGACTGCGGTAGAGCATGACAGCGGTGGAGCATGACTGCGGTAGAGCAGGGCTTCAGCCCTGCTGGAGGATCCATGCGCAACATCACCCGACGTGACTTCGTCCGCGGCACCCTTGGAACCGTCGTCGCGGGCTCGGCGCTGGGACCCGGCGTCGCGGCCGCGGCGTGCGATGCCACGGCGCCCCCGCGGCCGCCCCGCACCGCGCGCGTCGTCATCGTCCGCGACGAGCGCGTGCTGAACGCCTCTCACGACGTGGACACGGCGGTCCTCGATCGCCTGCTGGCCGACACCGTGATGAGGGTCACCGGCCAGAAGACGCCGAGGGCGGCGTGGCAGGCGCTCTTCAAGCCGACCGACGTCGTGGGGCTGGTGGCCACACCGCACCTCAACCCCACGCACCCCGAGCTGGTGGAGGCGGTGCGCAAGGCGCTGGTGAACGCCGGCGTGCCGAACGGACAGATCCGCGAGGCGCAGGGACGGATCGACAAGCCGCGCGCCTGCACGGCCCTCGTCGCGATGCCAGCCCTGAAGGCCCATTGGCTGACCGGCCTCGGCACCGCGATGAAGCTCTACATCACCTACTCGACCCACCCGAGCCGCTACCACGACGCCCAGAACGCAAACCTGGCCGAGACCTGGCTGCTGCCCGACGTCAAGGGCAAGACGAAGCTGGTGCTGGTGGATGCGCTGCGCCCGCTCTGCGACAAGGGGCCGCAGCCCGACCCGCGGTACATGTGGGACTACAAGGGACTGATGGCGAGCGCCGACCCCGTCGCGGTGGACGCCGTCGGGCTCCGGATCGTCATGGCGAAGCGCAAGGCGCTGCGCGGCGAGGACTGGCCGCTGTCGCCGCCGCCGCTCTGCGTGCAGATGGCGGACGAGAAGTTCGGCCTCGGCACCAGCCGCATGAGCGAGATCGAGATCGTCCGCGCCGGCTGGACGGCCGATGCGCTGATCTAGGGGCTAGGGGCTAGGGGCTAGGAGCTAGGGGCTAGGAGCCAGGAGCTGGCAAGCCAGGGCCAGAAGCCGGGGACGCATGCCGACCCGCCGCTGCTTCATCCGTGCCGGCCTGCTCACGGGCGCCTCTTTCTGGGCGGCGTTCCCCGGGAGCGTGCGGCGGCTCGGCGCCTCGAAACCAGGTTCGGGGCAGGCTTCCGCAGCCCCGGCGGCGGGCACGCGGATCGTCCGCCTCGGCTGCCCCTCGCACAACTGCGGGGGCCGCTGCCTGCTGAGGGTGCACGTCGCCGGCGGCGTCATCACCCGCATCGAGACCGACGACCGGCCCGGCGACGGCCCCGAGGCCCCGCAGTTGCGCGCGTGCGTGCGCGGGCGCGCCTACCGCAAGCGACAGCATCACCCCGACCGGCTGCTGCATCCGCTGGCCCGGGTCGGGCCGCGCGGCGAGGGCAGGTTCGAGCGGATCTCCTGGGACGCCGCGCTCGACCGCTTCGCCTCCGAGCTGAAGCGCGTTCGGTCGGCGCACGGCAACGCCTCGCTCTTCGTCCCCTACGGCACCGGCAGCTACAGCCAGACCAACGGCCGGCAGGCCGCGGTCCGGCTGCTCAACCTGTTCGGTGGCTCGCTCGGGCACTACAACAACTACTCGTGGGCCGCGATGGCCCGCGCCACCGAGACGGTCTACGGGACGACAGTCACCGGCAACCAGCGCCAGGACTGGGTGAACGCGAAGTTCATCCTGATGTGGGGCTGGAATCCGAGCGAGACGCGCGACGGCACCAACACCGAGTACCACCTCCGCCGCGCCCGCGAGGCCGGCGCCCGCATCGTCTGCGTAGACCCGCTCATGACGCGCAGCGCCGTGGCGCTGGCCGACGAGTGGGTGCCGATCCGGCCGGGCACCGACGCGGCGATGCTGTCCGCGATGGCGTACGTGCTGGTGACGGAGAGGCTCTTCGACGCCGCCTTCGTCTCGGCCCACTGCGTCGGCTTCGATGCCTCGCAGATGCCGCCCGGCGCACGTGGCGCCGAGAGCTACCAGGACTACCTGCTCGGCGCGCGGGACAAGACGCCGAAGACGCCGGCGTGGGCCGAGGCGATCACCGGCGTCCCCCGCGACACGATCGCGCGGCTGGCGCGCGAGTACGGCACGCGAAGGCCCGGCGTGCTGTACCAGGGATACGGCGTCCAGCGGCGTGCACACGGCGAGCAGGCCGTCCGGGCGGCATGCGTGCTCGCGGCCCTGGCCGGCAACGTGGGGATCCCGGGCGGCTGGGCGGGCGGGCTCGCCCTCCCCGCTCCCGACGGCGGCCCGCTCTGGAACGTGTTCCCCACCGGCACGAACCCGGTCAAGGCGGCGATCCCCACCTTCCTCTGGACCGAGGCGGTCGTGCGCGGGCGCGAGCTGGGGCCGGCCGAGGGTCTGCGCGGCGCGGCGCGCCTCGACACGGGGATCAAGCTGATCTACGCGGTGGCCTCGAACGCGCTGATCAACCAGCACGCCAACGTCAACCGCACGGCCGCCATCCTTCGGGACGAGCGCCTCGTCGAGTTCCTCGTCGTCCAGGACAACTTCCTCACACCGTCCGCGCGGTTCGCGGATCTGGTCCTGCCCGCCTGCACGCAGCTCGAGACGTGGGGCGTCGAGGACGGGTGGAAGTACGGCGAGGAGGTGCTGCTGATGCCGCCGGTCGAGAAGCCGCCCGGCGAGGCACGGAGCGACTACCGGATTTGCGCCGACCTGGCTGCACGGCTTGGCTTCGGCGATGCCTACACGGAGGGGCGGGACGAGCGGGCATGGGTGGCGTGGGCGCTCGATCGCCTCCGGGAGGCCCGGTACCCCGGTCTGCCGGCGCTCGAGGCCTTCGAGCAGGGCAACACCGGCGT
This sequence comes from uncultured Acidobacteriota bacterium, assembly GCA_963813585.1. Lineage (GTDB taxonomy): Bacteria > Acidobacteriota > Vicinamibacteria > Vicinamibacterales > Fen-181 > JARKSS01. Next base: position 1,116,804 of record CAWEZL010000001.1, on the reverse strand, counting down.
GCACGCGGAACCGGTCACGCGTCCGGTCGTGGCGTTCTCCGACTTCCGGAAAGACCCCGCGGCCGCTCCCCTGCCGACGGCGTCCGGCCGGATCGAGATCTTCTCGGCGGCGCTGCACGCACTGGGCCGGCCCGCCGACATCCCCGCCATCCCGAAATACCTCGAGGAGTGGGAGAGCCCCTTCGGCCCCGAAGCGAAGAAGCACCCGCTGCAGGTCATCGGCATCCACACGCTCGCGCGGGTGCACTCGACGATGGCCGGGGTGGACTGGCTGGAGGAGGCGTTTCCGCAGCGGTTGTCCATCAACCCCGTGGACGCGGACAGCCGCGGCATCGCGAACGGCGACGAGGTCCGGGTGTTCAACGATCGCGGCGAGACGAGGCTGCGGTGCCGGGTGACCGCGCGGATCCTGCCCGGCGTGGTGGCGATCCCGCAGGGGGCGTGGTGGGCGCCCGGCCCGGACGGTATCGACCGCGGCGGGTGCGTGAACGTGCTGACATCAGAGCGCTGGACGCCGCTCGCGTTCGGCAACGCGCAGCACACGGTGATGGCGCAGGTGGCGAAGGTGTAGCGTGCGTTTGTCCTTCTATCTGAACTCCGACGCGTGCTCCGGCTGCAAGACCTGCCAGGTGGCGTGCAAGGACAAGAACGCCCTGGCGGCCGGGGTGCACTGGCGCCGCGTGTACGAGGTCACCGGGGGCGGCTGGACGCGCAGCGGGCCGGCCTGGGTGCCGAACGTCGCGGCGTACTACCTGTCGGTGTCGTGTCTCCACTGTGCGATCCCGGCGTGCGCCGACCAGTGCTCGGTGGACGCGATCTGGAAGCGGCCCGACGGCGTGGTGCTCGTCGACCAGGAACGCTGCACCAAGTGCTACAAGTGCGAGGCCGACTGCCCGTACGGCGCGATCACGCACGACCGCCCGGGCGACGCGGTCGGCAAGTGCGACTTCTGCCTCGACGAGGTCGATGCCGGCCGGCCGCCGGTGTGCGTGGCTGCCTGCCCGAACCGGGCCCTCGGCTTCGGCGACCTGCTAGACCTGCGCAAGGCGCACGGCCTGGTGGATCGCGTCTTCCCGCTGGCCGATCCATCACGGGCGGAGCCGTCGGTCGTCATCACGCCGCACCGGCACGCCGCCTCGGCCGCGGAGCGGTCGCCGGCGGTCGGGAACTGGGAAGAAGTGTAGGAAGGAACGGCGAACGGACGACGGAGAACGGAGCATGCCGGAGGGCGGAAGAGGCGGTATGCAAACGTGATGTGATATAATCCGGCATTATGTCGACGGAGGCGCTTCCCGCCATCACCCACCTGCAGTTCCTCGTCCTGGGCATGCTGATCGGCGAGCCCAGGGCCGGCCGCGACATCCGCCGCGAGCTGGCGCGCCACGGCGTCCGGCGCACCGCGCCCGCCTTCTACCAGATGATGGCCCGCCTCGAGGACGCGTCGCTCGTCGAGGGCTGGTACGACCAGAAGGTGGTGGACGGTCAGCTCATCAAGGAGCGGCACTACCGGCTCCGCCCGCCGGGCCTCCGAGCCTGGAACGCCACCCGCGACTTCTACCTCGCGTCGGTGCGCGGCCTCGTCGCCGCGCCGGGGCACGGCGGTGGCTGACCCGGCCTCGGACGACCGCACCGGCCGCTGGTTCGAGCCGCTGCTCAGGAACCTGCCCGGCGACGTCCGCTTCCGCCTCTTCAAGCCGGCCTACGAAGACCTGCGCGCCGACCACCTCCGCGCGCGACGCGCCCGCCGCTGGCCCGGCGTCCGCGCGGCCTCCTCGGTCGTCTTCTCGATCCGCGTCCTCGGGCTGATCCTCGCGTGCTATCGCGGCACTCCAGGTTTCCTGGCCCGCCGGCCTTTCCGCGCCGCGCTGGCCGGCCTCGGCCGCGCGGCCTCCTCGAGCCGCCACATGCTGATGCACGACGCCCGTCACGCCGCCCGGCTCCTCTGGAAGCAGCCGTTCTTCAGCTCGGCCGCCGTGCTTGCCCTCGCCCTCGGCATCGGCTCGGCCACGGTGATCTTCGCCGTCGTGGAAGCGGTGCTGCTTCGGCCGCTGCCGTTCGCCGCGGCCGACCACCTGGTCGCCATCGACGAGACCCAGGACGGCCGGCTCTCCAGCGTCTCGCCCGTCAACTTCTACGACTGGCAGCAGCAGGCGCGCTCGTTCGCGGCGATGGGCATCTACACCGACGTCAGCCTGACGCTGGCCGCCGGCGATCGCCCCCTCGTCGTGAACGGGTTCCTCGCCTCGTCGGGGCTTTTCCCGGCGCTGGGGGTGCAGCCCGAGCTGGGCCGCTGGTTCTCGATTGAGGACGATCGCGCCGGGGGCACGCCGAGCGTCGTGCTCAGCCACGAGCTGTGGCAGCGCGCCTTCGGCGGCCGGCCCGAGGCGGTCGGCGCGCGGGCGGTGTTCGACGGGACGCCGCACACCGTCATCGGCGTCGCGCCCCGGGGCGCCGGGTTCCCCGAGGACGCCGAGGCGTGGTTCTCGCTCGGGCTGACCGAGCGATCGGTGGGTGCGTCGGCGCGCGGCGCCCACTGGGTCAGCGCGATCGGCAGGCTCCGGCCCGGCGTCACGATCGAGGCGGCGCAGGCCGAGCTGGGCTCGATCGCGGCGCGCCTCGCGACCGCCTATCCCCGCACCAACCGGGACGCGGGCATCAGGCTGACCGGCTTGCTCGAATCGGTCGTCGGGTCGTCGCGCCCGGCCCTTCTGCTGCTCCTGGCCGGCGTCACCTGCCTGCTGCTGATTGCCTGCGTGAACGTCTCCGGCCTGCTGATGGCGCGCGCCGTCGGGCGGCGGACCGAGTCCCTCGTCCGCGCGGCGCTGGGGGCCGGCCGCCTGGCGCTGGCCCGACAGGTCATGGCCGAGAGCCTCGTGCTCGCCGCCGCCGCGGGGCTGCTGGCGTCGCTCCTCGCGGCGTGGGGCCTGGGCGTGCTCGAAGCGCTGCTGCCGACCGACCTGCCGCGGGCCGCCGCAATCGGCTTCGACGCCCGCACCGCACTCTTCGTGATCGCAGTCGCCCTCGGAGCCGGCCTCGCCCTCGGCGTGCTCCCCGCCTGGCAGGCGAGCCGCGGCGCGCTGGGCGGAGCGCTGCAGGCGACCCGCGCCGACTCCGGCGCCTCGGGCAGCACCAGGCTGCGGGGGTTGCTGACGCTGGTGGAGGTGGCGCTGGCGATGGTGCTGCTCGTGGGCGCGGGGGTGACGGCGGCGAGCTTCGCGCTGCTCGGCCGCGTGTCGCCGGGGTTCGATCCCCGCGGCGCGCTCACCTTCTGGGTCTCGCTTCCCGAAGGGGTCTACACCGAGCCCGCCCAGATCGGCGGGTTCTTCCGCGAGCTCGAGGCGCGACTCTCGGCGCTGCCCGGGGTCGTGTCGGCGGGGGCGGTCATGATCCCGCCGGTATCCCGCAGCGGGTTTGGCGGCACGTTCACCGTGGACGGGCGGCCCGAGGATCCATCCGACGAGCCGCGGGCGCAGATGCGGCCGGTCACCCCGGGGTACTTCCAGGCGCTCGGCCTGCGCGTCGTCGCCGGGCGCGCGATCGACGAGCGCGACCGCGAGGGCGCCCCACCCGTCGCCGTCATCAGCAGGGCGGCGGCCGAGCGTTACTGGCCCGGGCAGGACCCCGTCGGGAGGCGCCTCCGCATGCACGTGAGCGCGGCGGCGACCCGCGAACCGGTACGCGAAATCGTCGGTGTCGTGCCGGACGTCACGACCGGCAGGCTCCAGCAGCCGGCCCTTCCTGTGGTCTACGTCCCTCACGCGCAGCACCTCGCGAGCGTCATGACCTTCGTGGTCCGCACCGCCAACGACCCGGCCGCCTCCGCGGGCGCCGTGGTCGGCGTGCTCGGCGAGATGGATCGGGGGCTCGTGGCCCAGGACCTCCGCACGCTCGACGCCCACGTCGCGCGCGCCCGGACCGACCAGCGGTTCCGAGCGATCCTGCTCGGCGGCTTCGCCGGGACGGCGTTCCTGCTGGCCGTCCTCGGTCTGTACGCGCTGGTGGCCTATTCGACCGGCCGGCGGCGCCACGAGATCGGTGTGAGGATGACGCTCGGGGCCACGCGGCGCGACATCGTCCGGCAGGTGGTCCGCGAGGGGATGCTGCCGGTCTGCGCCGGCCTGGCCGTGGGCGGCACGGCCTCCTACCTGTTGTCCTCGCTGCTGCGGAACCTGCTGTTCGGCGTCCGCCCCTTCGAGCCCGCGGTCGTCGTGTCGGCCGCGGCGGCGCTGGGGGCGGCTGCCTGGCTCGCCTGCTACCTGCCCGCCCGGCGAAGCGGCCGCATCGATCCCCGGGACGCCTTGCGGGCTGAATAGCCGGGAGATCGGGACGAATTTCAATTTCTGCCACCTCCGATGCGCTGGTGGCAAAAATCGAAATTCGTCCCGATCGATTTCCCACTTGCCACCTGCGCGGTATCCTCTTTCCTGCGCCCCGCACGGGGCCTCGATTGTCGGATTAGGATCGAAATCGGGATTCTGTCCAAGGAGCGCCCATGAAGCCCTGGATCGTGACCGTCGCGATGGTCCTGAGCGCGGCTGCCGCCACCGCGCAGCCCGCCAGCGACCAACTGCTGGTGCAGCACCCGGCGCTGAGCCGGACGCACATCGTGTTCGCCTACGGCGGCGACCTGTGGAGCGTGCCGCGCGAAGGGGGCGCGGCGCGACGCCTGACCGCGGGCCCGGGCGTCGAGACCAGCCCGTCCTTTTCGCCCGACGGAAGCCGCATCGCCTTCACCGGAGAGTACGACGGCAACGTCGACGTCTTCGTGATACCGGCTTCGGGCGGCGAGCCGAAGCGGCTCACGTGGCACCCGGCGGCCGACACGGTCATGGGCTGGACGCCCGACGGCAGGCGCGTGCTCTTCGCCTCGACGCGCACGGCGTACTCGCGCTTCTCCGAGCTGTTCACGGTCGGCCTCGAGGGCGGGCTGCCCGACAAGCTGCCGCTGCACATGGCGGCCGAGGGGGCGTTCTCGCCGGACGGATCGCGCATCGCCTACGTGCCGCTCCAGCGCGCCTTCAACACCTGGAAGCGCTACCGGGGCGGCATGGCGACGCCGATCTGGCTCGCCACCCTCGCCGACTCGCGGGTCGAGAAGCTGCCGCGCGAGAACTCCAACGACTTCAACCCGATGTGGGTCGGCGACACGGTCTACTTCCTCTCGGACCGGGACGGCCGCGCGACGCTCTACGCCTACGACACCGGCACGAAGAAGACGCGCCAGGCTGTTCGACAACGACGGCCTCGACGTGAAGTCGGCGTCGGCCGGGCCGGGCGCGATCGTCTACGAGCAGTTCGGGTCGCTCGGGCTGTACGACCTGAAGACCGGCAAGCGAAGCCGGGTGCCGGTCACGGTCGCGGCCGATTTCCCCGACGTCCGCGAGCGGCTGCTGCGGGTCGGCCCGGCGCTGACCAACGGCCACCTGTCGCCCACCGGTGCGCGCGCTGTGTTCGAGGCGCACGGCGAGATCGTCACGGTGCCGGCGGAGAAGGGGGATCCCCGCAACCTGACCGGCACCCCGGGCGTGATGGAGCGCGACCCGGCGTGGTCGCCCGACGGGAAGTCGATCGCCTACTTCTCGGACGAGGCGGGCGAGTACGCGCTGCACGTGCGGCCGCAGTCAGGCACGGGCGAGACGATCAAGGTCACGCTCGGCGAGAAGCCGTCGATCTACTTCTTCCCGCGCTGGTCACCCGACAGCAAGCGGATTGCCTTCATCGACAGCCACCAGACGCTGTGGCTCGTGGACCTCGACACGCGGAAGCCGGTTCGCGTCGACCGGACCGGTTCTGGAGCCGATCGGGCGACATGCTGCGCCCGTCGTGGTCGCCCGACTCGAAGTGGATCGCCTACACGAAGCGGCTGCCGAACTACATGGGCGCCGTCTTCCTCTACTCGATCGACGGCGGGAAGAGCACGCAGGTCACCGACGGGATGAGCGACGCGCGCGACGCCGGTGTTCGACGCGGACGGCAAGTACCTGTACTTCGCGGCCAGCACCGACGCGGGCGCCTCGCTGCAGCCCGACATCCACAGCTTCAGCCGGCCCGTGTCCGGCAGCCTCTACCTGGTCGTGCTGTCGAAGGACGACCCCTCGCCCTTCGCGCCCGAGAGCGACGAGGAAGGGAAGGACGAGAAGGCGGAGGGCGGAAAGGCCGAGGGCGGAAAGGCGGAGGGCGGGACGGACGAGAAGAAGGCGGAGGGCGGAAAGCGCGGGAGGCGGCAAGCCCGACGAGAAGCAAGGACCAGAAGGCGCCGAAGCCCGTGAAGATCGACCTCGACGGCATCCTGCAGCGCGTGCTCTCGGTGCCGATGCCGGCCCGCCGCTACGTGTCGCTGCAGGCCGGCAAGGCCGGCGTCCTGCTGGCCATGGAGGCGCCGGCGCCCTTCGGCGGCGACCCGCAGGCCGGCCTCACCGTCCACCGCTACGACCTCAAGGCACGGCGCGTCCGACGTCGCGATCGCCGGCGTGCGGAGCTTCGAAATCGCCCGCAACGGCGAGAAGATGCTCTACCGCCAGGGCGACCGGTGGTTCATCTCCGCCTTGCGCCCGATGCCGCGGCCCGGGCGCGCCGCCGACGCCGCCGCCGTCGGGCCCGCCGTCCACCGGCGCGCTGAACACCGATTCGATCGAGGTCCGCGTCGACCCGCGCGCCGAGTGGCGCCAGATGTACCGCGAGGCGTGGCGCATCCAGCGCGAGTTCTTCTACGACCCGAACTTCCACGGCCTCGATCTGGCGGCGGCCGAGAAGAAGTACGAGCCGTTCCTCGAGCGGGTCGCCTCGCGCAGCGACCTCAACTACCTGTTCGCCGAGATGCTCGGCGACATCACGGTCAGCCACCTCGGCGTGGGCGGCGGCGTCGCTGCCCGAGGTGCGCCGCGTGCAGACCGGCCTGCTCGGCGCCGACTTCACCGTCGACGAACGGCCGTTACCGCTTCGCCCGGGTCTACAACGGCGAGAACTGGAACCCGGACCTCCGCGCCCCGCTGACGCAGCCCGGCGTCAACGTGGCCGCCGGCGAGTACCTGCTCGCCGTGAACGGCCGCCCCGTCACGACCGCGCAGAGCGTCTATTCGCTACTTCGAGGGCACCGTCGGCAAGAGCGTGTTGCTGCGCGTCGGCCCGAAGCCCACCGACGGAGGGCTCGCGCGAGGTGACGGTCGTCCCCGTCGCCAGCGAGCAGGCGCTCCGCAACTACGCCTGGATCGAGGACAACCGGCGCTACGTGGACAAGGCGAGCGGCGGCCGCATCGCCTACGTCTACATGCCCGACACGGCGGGCGGCGGCTACACCAACTTCAACCGCTACTTCTACGCCCAGGTCGGCAAGGACGCGCTCATCGTCGACGAGCGGTTCAACGGCGGCGGCAACCTGGCCACCGACATCGTCGAGCTGTTGGCGCGCCCGATGATGAGCATGGTGGCCACGCGCGACGGCGAGAACGAGGTGCAGCCGCAGGGAGCCATCTTCGGGCCGAAGGCGATGCTGATCAACGAGATGGCGGGGTCCGGTGGTGACGCGATGCCGTGGTACTTCCGCAAGGCGGGAATCGGGCCGCTCATCGGCAAGCGGACGTGGGGCGGCCTCGTCGGCCGTGCCGCCGGCGTGCCGCTGATGGACGGCGGCTACGTGGGGGCGCCCTCCTCGGCGGTGTGGGACCCGGCCACGAGCCAGTGGATCGCGGAGAACGTCGGCGTCGCCCCCGACATCGAGGTCGAGCAGGATCCGGCGCTCGTCCGCCAGGGCAAGGACCCGCAGCTCGACAAGGCGATCGAGGTGGTGATGGCCGACGCTGGCGAAGAAGGCGCCGGTCACCCCGAAGCGGCCGATCTACCCGGTCTACAAACGGTAGGGACGAACGCTGATCCCTGATAGTCTGTGCCGCGCATGACCCGCGGCCGGACCATCGCGATCCTCCTGCTCGTCCTCGTCGCCCTGGTCGCCCCGGCTGCCGTGGGGTCAGGTCTGCAAAATGCAGCAATGCAAGACCTGACCCCACTCGACATCAACAAGATCGACCCGCTCACGTTCCGGGCGATCGCCGCGCGCGCTGCCGCAGGGCCGGGCTCCGAAGATCGACGGCCGCCTGGACGACGAGGCGTGGGCGCTCGGCGCCGGCGTCGGGCCGCTTCGTCCAGCGCGAGCCGCAGCCCGGGGGCGCCGTCGACGCGAGCGCACCGAGTTCCGCGTCCTCTACGACGACCGCAAGATCTACTTCGGCGTCTGGGCCTTCGACTCCGAACCCGCGCGGCATCCACGCCAGCGAGATGAAGCGCGACTCGGGGCTCAACAAGGGCGACCGGATCGCCATCGTCATCGACACGTTCTTCGACCGGCGCAACGGCTTCTACTTCGCCACCAACCCGCTCGGCGCGAGAAGGACGCGCAGTACACCGACAACTCCCGCGTCCGCAACAACGACTGGAACGCCGTGTGGGAGTGCCGCACGAGCCATCGACGACGCAGCGGGTGGTACGCGGAGATCGCGATTCCGCTCAGCCAGCTGCGGTTCAGGAAGACGATCGGCGAGCGACGTGGGGCCTCAACATCGCCCGATCGATCGTGCGGAAGAACGAGGAAACCTACTGGGTGCCGTACCCGCGGGCGCAGGGCGTCAACGGCTTCGCCTACCTGTCGAACGCGGGCGTGCTCGCGGGCCTGCGCGACCTCCCGCGCCGCGGCGGCTCGAGTTCGTCCCGTTCGTCGCGCCGCAGGTGGGCCGCGACTACGACACGGCGACCGATCGCTCACCGAGGCCGACCGCTTCGGCTTCGACGCGCGCGTCGGCCTGACGAGCACGCTGATGGCCGACCTCACCGTCCGGACCGACTTCGCGCAGGTGGAGGCCGACCAGGAGGTCGTGAACGTCACCCGCTTCAGCCTGTTCTTCCCCGAGAAGCGGCAGTTCTTCACCGAGAGCGCGGGGCTGTTCAACTACGGCAAGCCGGGCGTCGAGACGCGGCGACTTCGGCCCCGGCCTGCTGCCGCTCTTCTACAGCCGGCGCATCGGCCTCTACGACGGCCGCGAGGTCCCGATCCTGGCGGCGCGCGCGTCACGGGGCGTGTCGGGCCCTACAGCATCGGCGTGCTGAACATCGAGACCGACGCGGTCGACACTCGGCTCGGAGCGGCCGCCGCTGCGCGTGCCGCCGCGCCAACTACTCGGTCGTCCGCGTGAAGCGCGACCTGTTCGCGCAGTCCACCGTCGGGGCCATCGTCCTCAACCGCCAGGGCGGCCCGGGCGCCGACTACAACCGGGCGGCCGGCGTCGACTTCAACTGGGTGCTCGACGGCGACGCCGCTTCACCGCGCTGCTCGCCAAGACCTTCTCGCCGGGCGTCTCGAGGGGCGAGGTCGGCGGCGCGCCTTCGACTTCGCCTACCAGAAGGACCGCGTACAACTTCGACCTCACGTACCTGGACGTCGGCGAGGACTTCAACGCCGAGATGGGCTACATCCGCCGGATCGACGCGCGGAACCCGCGCGTCGAGGCGGCTGGACGCCGCGGCCCGGGTGGAAGGGCGTCCGGCAGCTGTCGTTCGGCGGCCTCGTCGAGGTCTACATCACGCACGCGGGCGCGACCGAGTCGCAGACACGGCACGGCGATCGCTCGGCGTGACCTTCAGCGACACGTCGCAGTGCTCCAGTTCGACGTCGTCGCGCGACTACGACCTGCTGACGGCGCCGTGGACCCTGGGCCGGGCGTCGTCGCCCGCCGGCGGGTACCGCTGGAACACCGCCCGCGCGGCCTACACGTCGAGCCCGCGCCACCGCGTGGCCGGCAGCGGGCTACGTCGAGACCGGCAGCTACTACGGCGGCGACAAGACGACCGTCAGCGGCAGCGCTCAGCCTGCATCCCGCGCGAGACGCTGCTCGATCGACCTCGGCTACAACCGCAACCGCATCACGCTGCCCGCGGCCGACCGTACGCCACCAACACCGTCAGCACGCGCGTCAGCTACTCGTTCTCGCCGACGCTCTTCGCCAAGGCGTTCGTGCAATACAACGACGACCGCCGGCTGGCCACGCTCAACCTGCTGCTCTGGTCCATCTACCGGCCGGGCAGCGATCTCTACGTGGTCTACAACCAGGGGTGGGACACGGACCTCGCCGGGCCGCAGGCTCGAGCAGGTGCGAGAACCGCTCGCTGGCGGTGAAGCTCACGCGGCTGGCTGTCGCGGTGAGGCAGGATTCAGGCAGTTCAGGAGCCAGGAGTCAGGAGTCAGGAGTCAGGAGTCAGGAGTCAGGAGGACCATCACCATGAAGAAGCCGTTTGTCAGCCTCCTCGCTTTTCTCGTCGCGTCGGTCGTGCCGCTCGGGGCGCAGGCGCCTCCCGCGACCCAGCAGCCGCAGCCCCCGCCCCAGAAGATGAAGGTCGAGGTCCGACCCGGCAGCCCCCGCCAGCAGATTCCGATGGACCCCGAGCGGGCGCGGCAGCTCTACATCCCGACAGACCCGGCACTCCAGTCGCCGGGCCACAACTACCAGGCCGACATCGACGGCCGCCTGGCCACCGAGGCCCGCTACGCCGCGGCCTGCAAGGGGCTCATCGACTACCAGAAGGTGAGCTATCGCAGCCGCATTGGCGACATGGACATCCCGGCCTACCTGTTCCAGCCGCTGCAGAAGCGGGGGCCGAAGGGGCACGCCGCGATGATCTGGGTGCACGGCGGCGTCCACGGGAACTGGGGCATCACGATGTTCCCCTTCGTGAAGGAGGCGGTGGATCGCGGCTACGTGATCGTCGCCCCCGACTACCGCGGCAGCATCGGCTACGGCGAGGCGCACCACCAGGCGATCGACTACGGCGGCTACGAGGTGGACGACACCATCTCCGCCTACGACTACTTGAAGACGCTGCCGCACGTGGATCCAGACCGCGTGGGCATGATGGGTTGGAGCCACGGCGGCTACATCACGCTGCTGTCGGCCTTCCGCGACGAGCACCCGTTCAAGGCCGGGGCCGCGATCGTGCCGGTCACCAACCTGCTCTACCGCCTGTCGCGCTACGGCCCGGGCTACCAGTGGGACTTCTCCACCCAGAAGCGGATCCAGGGGCTGCCGTTCGAGAAGCCGGAACTGTACATCGAGCGCTCGCCGATGTACCACGTGGACAAGCTGAAGGTGCCGCTGCTGGTGCACGTGTCGACCAACGACCGCGACGTCTACTACGACGAGGACCAGATGATCGTGGACGCGCTGCGGTCGCGGAAGCCCGATCTCTCCGAGACGAAGACCTACGTGGACCCCGACCCCTGGGGCCCGAGCGTGGGCCACTCGTTCAGCCGGCGCGTGGACGCGAAGACGCTCGAGCGCGTGGACTCGCCCGCGCAGATCGACTCGTGGAACCGCACCTGGGTCTTCTTCGAGTGGATCCTGCGCCCCTACGAAGACCGGTCGAAGCCGCCGGCGCCGATCCGCACGAGGTAGCAGAACAGGCGCCCTTCCCGTTAACACTCCCCTATTTGGGGGCGTCCTACTCACAGCGGGACACTTCGTCCCGCCGTGATCGCGCCATGAGCGCGAGGAGGCCCCCATGCGCAGCCAGTCCGCCCCGACCGTCCGCCCGCGCCAGCCCGGCCGGGTTCCCGTCCTGTTTCTCGCCGCCCTGCTGGCCGCGGCCGGCAGCGCCTTCGCCGGCCCGCCGCTCCTCTGCCACCCGTTCGACATCGGCGCCGCGCGGTCGCTGCCGTGGGACGGCCGCTCGTCGTGGTTCGACGTCGAGCCCAGCTACAAGCTGACCTCGCTGGTTGCCGACACCGAGGCGCTGCTCACTCCCTCGACCCCGGTCATCGTCCGGATGGAGACGCTGCGCCGCGCTGCGATCTACGCGGGCCGCGACGCCCTCGTCGCCCGGCAGCTGCTCGACCAGCTCGCCGCGCGTGCCGTCGGGTCGGCCACCAAGGAGCCTGATCCACTCGCGATGTTCGACGCCGGCTACATGGTGGAGGCGCTGCGCCAGCTAACGATGGTGCCGCAGTTCCAGGCGCACCGTGCGGCGCTCGAGCCGCTCGTCGCGGGCAAGGACGGCTACGTGATGGTGAAGAAGAGCCTCGCGCTGCGGCCGAACGACGCGTCGCTCGAGTTCGGCGCGGCGCTGGTCGCGGCCGGGAAGGACCTGCGCGCGTACCGCTCGCACGCCGAGCGCGCCCGCGCGGGGGTCAACGGCGATGCCCTGCTGGCCAGGAACATCCGGCAGTTGGGGTAGGACTCGACGACCTCACTTGCCGGGTCGCCGATGTTCGTTCATGCTCTGGACTTGGGCGAGGCGCCAACCATTTCAGCGGCGCGCGACAGCGACCTCGTGAGGGCTGCGCAGGGCGGCGACCGCGCCGCCTTCGGCCTGCTCTACGAGCGCTACGGCGCGATGGTGCACGGCGTGCTGCTGGCGCGCGTCGCGTGGGAGGACGCCGACGACCTGCTGCAGGACGTCTTTGTCGCCGCGCTCGAGCGGCTGTCGGCGCTGCGCGACCCGGCGGCGTTCGGGGGATGGCTGGCGGCGATCGCGCGCAACCGGGCCGCGGACCACCACCGCCGGAGGCCCCCTGAGGATCCGATTCCGGTCGAGGGCATTGCGTCGAGCAACCCCGGCCCGAGCGCCGAGGCGCTGGCTGCGCTGACCGCTATCCGCAGCCTGCCGGACGCCTACCGCGAGACGCTGACACTGCGGCTGGTCGAAGGGATGACGGGCCCGGAGATTGCCGCGCGAACCGGGCTCACGCCCCGATCGGTGCGCGTGAACCTGCACCGGGGGATGAAGCAGTTGCGCAAGAAGCTCGAGTCGAGGCGGGAGGAGCGATGAGGGGCGACTACCTGTGGGATCGTTCGGGCCGCCCCGACCCCGAGGTTGAGGCGCTCGAGCGGCTGCTCGGTCCGCTTCGCCATGGGGTCAGGTCTTGCATTTCAGCACCTTGCACGTCCGACCCCGTGGTGGCACCTGCACAAGATGCTGAAATGCAAGACCTGACCCCACAGGGCGGCTCGCGCTGGCGGCCGGCCGTCATCCCGCTCGCCCTGGCCGCTGCCGTCGCCCTGCTGGTCGCCGGCACCTGGGTCGCGAGGCCCGACCCGGCTGCCATGCGAACAGCCGCCGCCCCGGCCGGCTCGTGGACCTTCGAGCCGGTGAGCGGCACCGCCCGCCTGGCCAGCGAGCCAATCGCGTCCCAGGTGCGGGTCCCGACGGACCGGTGGCTCGAAACCGGCCCGGGCGCCTCGGCTCGCCTGAGCGCCGGCGACGTGGGCACGCTCCGCATCGGCCCCCTCTCCCGCCTGCGCCTCGTTCGCGACGCGCCGGGCGCGCACCGCCTCGCGCTCGCCCGCGGGAGCCTCGACGCGTTCATCTGGGCATCGCCGCGGCAGTTCTTCATCGAGACGCCGTCGGCGGTGGCCGTCGATCTCGGCTGCGCCTACCGCCTCGAGGTGGACGAGGACGGCACCGGCCGCCTGCGCGTCACCCTCGGCTGGGTCGGCTTCGAGTGGGACGGCCGCGAGTCGCTGGTGCCGAGCGGCGCGGTCTGCACGACGCGCCCCGGCCGCGGTCCCGGCACGCCGCACTTCGAGGACGCGACGCCGGCCTTCCGCAGGGCGCTGGACGCGATCGACCTGGGCGGCGTGCAGGCCGACACCGCGACGCTCGACCGCCTCCTGCGCGAGGCGCGCCCGCGCGACGCCCTCTCGCTGTGGCACCTCCTCACGCGCTTCGATGCTCCGTCGGCGTCCCGGGTGTACCGATCGCCTTGCCTCGCTCGCCCCGCCGCCTCCGCAGGCCTCGAAGGAACGAGTCCTCGCCGGCGACCGCCCCGCCCTCGACGCCTGGTGGGACCGCCTCGGCTTCGCCCCGGTTTCCCGGTTTCGGGAGTGGATGGATCATCGATAGCGTCGTGCAGCGTACCGCGCCACATCCCAGATGCGACAAGCACGGTCACGCGCGACACGTCGTACAATGTCCCCCGTGACGACCCCGCCCGCCAACCAGGAACAACTCGTTCGCGCGTCGGTGCCCGCGCTCGACGCCATCCTCGGCCAGCGCCTCCCGGTCCTCGACGCCGGGTTCGTGCGGGCCGTGGATTACATGGGAGACGACGGGGCGATCGTGCAGGCGGCGCGGGTGTCGTACGGCAAGGGCACCCGGCGGGTACGCGAGGACCGTCACCTCATCCGCTACCTGCTGCGCAACGCCCACACCACCCCGTTCGAGATGTGCGAGCTGAAGCTGCACGTCCGGGTGCCGATGGACGCGTGGCGGCAGTGGATCCGCCACCGCACCGCGAACGTGAACGAGTACTCGACGCGGTACTCCGAGGCGATCGACGCCGCCCAGCGCACGCCGGCCGAGGCGTGGCGCACGCAGTCCGCCTCGAACCGCCAGGGGAGCGCGGGCGTCCTGCCCCACGACGTGGGAGCACGCCTCTCGGAGGAGGAGGACGACCTGCACCGCCGCGCGCGCGAGGTGTACCAGGCCCGGATTGCGTCCGGCGTCGCGCGCGAGCAGGCGCGCAAGGACCTGCCGCTCTCCACCTACACCGAGGCGTACTGGAAGATCGACCTCCACAATTTGCTGCACTTCCTCCACCTCCGGATGGACCTCCACGCGCAGCAGGAGATCCGCGCCTATGCCGCCGCGATCGGCGAGCAGATCGTGGCGCGGTGGGTACCGGTCACCTGGGAGGCGTTCCTCGACTACCGCCGCAACGCGCTGCACCTCTCCGGCCCCGAGACCGTGCTGGTGGCGGCGATCGGGTCGGGCGACCGCGCCAAGGCGATCGAGCTGGCCACCGCGTCCGGGTGGCTCGAGCGCGGCGAGGGCGGCGCCCTCAAGGCGAGCCGCGAGCGGCGCGAGATCGAGGAGAAGCTCGCGCGACTGGGGATTGCCGTTCCGTGGCGGTAGGCACGCGGTAAGATAGGTGCGCTACCCCGGCGGCGCGTCTCCCCCGAGGCGGGTCTCCACCGAAAAGAAGCTCGATCGGCCGGCGTTCCCGGCCGTGCCATACGCGCCGAGGACAGATGACCGGCTTCGCGATCGTGCTGCTCGCCGCCCTGCTGGCGGCGTCCCCCGTCGCCGCCCAGAATTCCGTGCCCTCCGCCCCCGCGTCGGCGAGCGAGGCCACCTTCGGCCGTCGGGGCCCCGATTCCTTGAAGGTGTTCCTCGACTGCCAGGACTACACCCCCTGTTACCACGACTACGTCAGGGTCGAGATCGACTACGTGGACTACGTGAACGTCCGCGAGGCAGCCGACGTCCACGTGCTCGTGACCTCGCTCGCCACCGGCGCCGGCGGCCGCGAGTTCTCCTTCCGCCTCGTGGGCCAGGGGCCGTTTCGCGGGGTGAACGACGAGGTGCTGTACGCCTCGCTGCCGACCGACACCGAGGAGAACGTCCGCCAGGGCATGGTCCGGACGCTCAAGCTTGGCCTGGTCCGGTATGTCCTTCACACGGCGGTCGGCCACCAGCTGCGCGTCATGCGGCACACCCCCGAGGAAGGGTCAGAGTCCGCGGCGCCGCGTGCCGGGGTGGACGATCCCTGGGACCACTGGGTGCTGCGCGGCCGCTTCAACGCCTACTACGAGAGCGAAGCGTCGAACTCGTCGAGCAACCTGAACGGGTCGGTATCGGCCAGCCGCGTCACCGACGCGTGGAAATTCAGCCTGTCGTCGTACCGCGATACGCGGCGCAGCGAGTACACCTTCAGCGACGGCACCGGCTACATCAGCACGCGAAGGGCGTACGACGTCACCGGCCAGGCGATCAAGAGCCTCGGGCGACACTGGGCCGCCGGCGGCAAGGCGTTCGTCGCCGCGTCCACCTACGAGAACAAGGACCGGGTCGTCAACGCCACCGCCGCCCTCGAGTACAACGTCTTCCCCTACGCCGAATCCACCCGCCGCCAGCTCACCTTCCAGTACCTGGTCGGCATCACCGCGTTCGACTACAACGAGCCGACCGTCTACGACAAGCTCTCGGAAACGGTGCCGCGGCACACCCTCCGCACCGCCTTCGACATGAAGCAGACGTGGGGGTCGCTCAGCGCCGACCTCGACCTCTCGCAGTACCTCCATGACACCTCCATGAGCCGCCGCACCGTCTCGGCCGAGATGGACGTCCGGCTGTTCAAGGGGTTCGCGCTGAACCTCGAGGGCCGCGCGGCCAGCATCCACGACCAGCTGTACCTCGCATTGGGCGAGGCGAGCGCCGAGGAGGTCCTCGCCCGCCAGCGGCAACTGGCCACGTCGTACCGCCGGTCGTTCCGGGTGGGCATCAGCTACACCTTCGGGTCCATCTTCAGCTCGGTGGTCAACACGAGGCTCTCGAACTTCGTGGGCGGATGACGGCGACCGCGGCGTGCCGCCCGTTCCGGCACGATCGCGTGACAGGTGCTGAAAAGTCCCACACTTCCGCTCGTCCTGCCGGATTGCCTGCTGTTGAGTTTTTGAGGATTGACACCGCTCCCGCCACGCCCCCAGACTCTCCTCGGAAGTCGTTCTCTCACAGGTAGTTTCGTCAGCGACGTTGGGCTCCTTCGCGGCGGCGCGGTCCGTGTTTCCGGGCGTGCCTTCGGCGTGGTGACCGGCATCGGCGCGGTGGGTGGGACGAGCTTTCCTTAATCCTTCTCTTCATTCCCACCCCTTTTCCCGGCACCCTGCTCAGGGACTGCCCCTTCCTTGTTCTGCGATCAGCGGCCGAGGTGCACTCGGCGGAGGGATCGCCTACATGGCTGAGGTTGCGACGAAGGCCACCAGCCTCTCGCGCGTCGGCGTCTTCATCTGCCACTGCGGCGGCAACATCTCGGACGTCGTGGACGTGCGCCGGGTGGCCGAGCAGATGGCCGGCGAGGGGGTCATCTTCTCGACGACGCACATGTTCATGTGCTCCGACCCGGGCCAGGCGCTGATCGAGCAGAAGGTCAAGGAGCACGACTTGAACCGGGTGGTGGTGGCGGCCTGCTCGCCGACCCTGCACCAGCTCACGTTCCGCCGGACGCTGGATCGCGCCGGACTGAACCAGTACCTGTTCGAGCACGTGAACGTGCGCGAGCAGGTGTCCTGGGTGGTCGAGGACAAGGAGCATGCCACCAGGAAGGCCGGGCGGCTGGTCAAGGCCGCCGTGGCGCGGTCGCGTCACCTGGTTCCGCTCGCCAAGCGCCGCATCCCGATTCACCCCGCGGCCCTCGTCATCGGCGGCGGGATTGCCGGCCTGGTGGCGGCGCGCGACCTGGCGCAGCGCGGGATGACGGTCACCCTGGTCGAGAACCGCCCCTTCCTCGGCGGCCGCATGGCGCAGCTGAACACGCTGTTCCCGACTGGCGAGCGGGCCCGCGACCTTCTGGCGAAGGTGATCCGCGACGTCGCCCGCCACCCGCGCGTCACCCTCCTGACCAACGCGCAGGTGATCGACTCGGAGGGGGTGGTGGGCGACTTCCGCACGCGGGTCCGCATCGAGCCGCGCGGCGTGGACGAACGGCTGTCGTATCCGGGCAACGCGATTGCCGCCTGCCCCGAGGAGACGATCAGCAACTTCGACTTCGGCCTGAGCCGCCGCAAGGCGATCTACATGGCGCACCCGGGCTGCTACCCGCCGGTGCCGGCGATCGACTGGCACAGCTGCACGAAGTGCGGCAAGTGCGTCTCGGCGGTCGGCGGCAGGGGAATCGACCTCAACGCCAAGCCGCGCGAGGTCGAGCTGCACTCCGGGGTGATCGTCCTGGCCACCGGCTACGACCCGTATGAGCCGATGTACGGCGAGTTCGGCTACGGCATCTTCCCGCGCGTCATCACGCTGCAGCAACTGAACCGGATGCTCGACCCCGAGGGGCCCACCGGGGGCCAGGTGATGGTGGACGGCAAGCCGCCGCGGCAGGTCGCCTTCATCCACTGCGTCGGCGCCCGCCAGGTGGAAGGGGTGCACGAGCCGGCGGCCGACGGCCGCGTGCACGACTACTGCGCGCGAACCTGCTGCACGGCGGCGCTGCACGCGGCGCTCGAGATCAAGGACCGCTGTCCCTCGGCGCTCGTCACCAGCTTCTACCAGGACATCCGCACCTACGGGCGCGGCCACGAGGACTACTACGAGCAGGCATCCGCGCGCGGGGTCCTCTTCGTGCGCTACCACCCGACCAAGCCGCCCCGCGTGCTGAAGGACCCCAGGGGGGAATGGCCGCTGACGGTGCGCGCCACCGACCTGCTCACCTCGGGCCTCGACCTCGAGGTGCCGGCCGATCTCGTCGTCCTCGCCACCGGCGTCGTCCCGCACGACATCAGCGAGCTGGTGACGATGTACAGCTGCGCGGTGGGGTACGACAGCTTCCTGCTGGAGGTCCACCCGAAGCTGAGGCCGGTGGAGCTGGCGGTGTCGGGGGTCTTCCTGGCCGGGTGCTGCCAGGGGCCGATGGACGTGACCGAGTGCACGGCGGCCGCGTCGGCCGCCGCGTCGAAGGCGGCGGCGCTCATCTCGCAAGGGCAGGTCGAGATGGACCCGTTCGTCGCGCAGGTGGACGAGGAGCGGTGTACGGGGTGCTCGACGTGCCTGACCGTCTGCCCGTACGAGGCGATCAGCCGCGACGCCTCGCGGCGGATCGCGATGGTCAGCGAGGCGCTGTGCACCGGGTGCGGCACGTGCGCGGCCTGCTGCCCGGGCAACGCGATCCAGCAGGCGGGGTTCAACGACCGGCAGGTGGTGGCCGAGCTCGAGGCGTTGCTGGCCGGCTAGCAGCCTGCGGCTTGCGCCTGGCGGCCTTGTCGGGCCGCTAGCCGCTGGCCGCACCTGCCAGAGGGTGAGGTCTTTATGCCGCAATACGACGAGTACGACGACCTGCGTCCCGACCCGTCGCCGCCGCCCGACGCGTGGGAGCCGCGCATCATCGCCTTCCTGTGCTACTGGTGCTCCTACACGGGCGCCGACAACGCCGGCACCGCCCGCATGAAGTACCCCGCCAACGCCGACATCGTCCGCGTGATGTGCTCGGGGCGGATCGACCCCGAGCTGGTCGTCGCGGCGTTCGCCGGCGGCGCGGACGGGGTCATGGTGTGCGGCTGCCACATCGGCGACTGCCACTACATCGAGGGCAACCACAAGACGATGGCGCGGGTGCCGCTGCTGCGGCGGGTGCTCGAGGAGTTCGACATCGAGCCGGACCGGCTCGTCCACGAGTGGGTCAGCGCCGCCGAGGGCGACAAGTTCGCGCGGCTCGTGCGGCAGGCCACCGAGCAGGTGCGCGCGCTCGGCCCGCTGCGGTGGCCGGAACGGCTGCGGGCCCGGGGGGTCGCGACACGTCCGCTCGAGACGCTGGTGGGAGGATGACCATGGTGCCGTCCACGCCCGGCCGCGCCGCCGGCAAGCTGAAGATCGCCATGTACTGGGCGTCCAGCTGCGGCGGCTGCGACATCTCGCTGCTCGAGATCGGCCCCCGCCTGCTCCAACTGATGGACATGGCGGACATCGTCTTCTGGCCGTGCGTGGCCGACTTCAAGTACGCCGACGTGGCCCGTTACCGGGATGGCTCCATCGACGTCTGCCTGTTCAACGGCGGCATCCGCAGCACCGAGCACGAGGAGGTGGCCCGCCTGCTGCGGGCGAAGAGCCGCACGCTGGTGGCGTACGGCGCGTGCGCCTGCGATGGGGGGATCCCTGCCCTCGCCAACCTGTCGCCGCCGAAGGAGCTGTTCGAGACGGTTTACGGATCGAACCCCTCGCTCCGGAACCCGTCGCACGTGATGCCGCAGACGCGGGTGGCCACCGCCGTGGGCGAGTTGGAGCTGCCCCGCCAGTACGACTACGTGCTGCGGCTGCAGGACGTCGTGGAGGTGGACTACCTGATCCCCGGCTGCCCGCCGCAGGCCGACCAGGTGTGGTCGGTGATCGAGTTGGTGGCCGCCGGCGGCGTCCCCGCGCGCAACCACGAGATGAAGGTGGGGTGCGGCGACAAGTCGGTCTGCGACGAGTGCCCCCGCGAGAAGCGCAAGGTGAGGATCGCGGCCTTCAAGCGGCCGCACCTGGCGATCCCCGAGGCCGGCTGGTGCCTGCTCGAGCAGGGGTTCGTCTGCTCGGGGTCGGCCACCCGCAGCGGCTGCGGCGCGCTCTGCATCAAGGCCGGCCAGGCGTGCCGCGGATGCTACGGGCCGACCGCCGGGACCACGGACCAGGGGCTCGCGCTCGTCACCGCCATCGGCTCGAACCTGGCCGCCAGGGACGAAGCGCGCGCGCGCGAGCAGGTCGCCGAGATTGCCGACCCGGCCGGCACCTTCTATCGATTCACCGTCGCCGGCAGCCTGCTGCAGGGCCGGCGGGAGCCCCTGCGATGACCACCGAGCACGCCGCCACCGCGCCTGGCTACCGGCGCGTCCGCATCGACCCGATCACCCGCCTCGAGGGGCACGGGAAGATCGACATCTTCCTCGACGAGGCGGGCGAAGTGGCCGACTGCTACTTCCAGGTCCCGGAACTGCGAGGATTCGAACGGTTCTGCCAGGGGCGGCCCGTCGAGGAGATGCCGCGAATCACGGCGCGCATCTGCGGGGTTTGCCCAGAGGCGCACATGATGGCGGCGGCCAAGGCGTGCGACGCCGTCTACAAGGTGACGCTGCCCCTGACGGCCCGGCTGCTGCGAGAGCTGCAATACAACATCTTCTTCGTCACCGACCACGCCACCCACTTCTATGCGCTGGCCGGGCCCGACTTCATCCTCGGCCCGGACAGCAGCCCCGCCGACCGGAACCTGCTCGGGATCATCCGGAAGCTCGGGGTGGAGGTCGGCGGCAAGGTGATCCAGTGCCGCCAGTGGGGGCACGAGGCGGCCGCGATCTTCGGCGGCAAACCGGTCATCCCCGTCAATGCAATCCCCGGCGGGATGAGCAAGCCGATCAGCCAGGACGAGCGCAGGCGCCTGGAGGAGATCGCGGTCTTCCACCTGGAGTTCGCGAAGTTCACGCTGAAGGTGCTCCACGACGCGGTGCTCGGCAACCCCGCGTACCTCGACCTGATCCTCAATGGCCCCTACTACCACGAGACGTACTCGATGGGGCTGGTGGACGAGCGCAACCGGGTGAACTTCTACGACGGGCACGTGCGGGTGGTGGACACCCGGGGCCGCGAGGTCTGCCGGTACGCGCCGCGCGACTACGCCAAGCACGTTGCCGAGCACGTCGAACCCTGGACCTACCTGAAGTTCCCCTTCCTGGCGGCGGTCGGGTGGAAGGGGTTCGTGGACGGCCAGGACTCCGGGGTCTACCGAGCGACGCCGCAGTCGCGCCTGAACGCCGCCGACTCGATGGCCACGCCGCTGGCGCAACAGGCCTACGAGGAGTACTTCCAGACGCTGACGGGCGACGCCAGCGGCCGGAAGCCGGCCCACCACACGCTGGCGATCCACTGGGCGCGGGTCGTCGAGATGGTGCAGGCAGCCGAGCGCTCGCTCGAGTTGGTGCGGCACCCCGAGATCGCGAACCCTGACAGGTACCGCATCGTGCCCACGGAGCCGCCCGGTGAGGGGGTCGGGATCGTGGAGGCGCCGCGCGGCACGCTGACGCACCACTACGCGACCGACGAGAATGGCCTGGTCAGGAAGGCGAACCTGATCGTCGGCACGACGAACAACCATGCCGCGATCTGCATGTCGATCAAGAAGGCGGCGCAGGGCGTGATACGCGGTGGCGTGCCGCTGACCGAGGGGATGCTGAACCGGGTGGAGATGGCCTTCCGGGCGTACGACCCGTGCTTCGGGTGCGCGACGCACGGCGTGCTCGGCCGGCCGCCGCTGGCGATCCGGGTGCGCGACCACCGCGGCGTCGTGGTGACCGAAGCCCGGAGGTAAGAGGGGCCAGATGCCTTACATACGCGACCGCTACGACGCGCTCGTCATCGGCGGCGGCATCGCCGGGATGCAGGCGGCGCTCGACCTGGGCGAGCAGGGGTTCGACGTCCTGCTCGTGGAGAAAGGCCCCTCGATTGGCGGCGTCATGGTGGGGCTCAACAAGGTATTCCCCACCCTCGACTGCTCGAGCTGCATCTGCACGCCGCGCATGGCCGAGTCGGCCCACCACCCGCGCATCCGCCTGCAGACCTACACCGAGGTCCGGGCGGTCCGGCCCAAGGGCCCGGGCTTCGCCGTGGAGCTGCTGAAGAAGCCGCGCTACCTGAAGGAGACCGCCTGCATCGGGTGCGGCGAGTGCGAGCTGGCCTGCCCGATCGAGGTGCCGCACGAGTTCGACTACGGCCTGGGCGCCCGCCGCGCCATCTACATCCCGCACGGCAACGCCATCCCGCAGAAGGCCGTCCTCTCGCTCGAGGACTGCGTCTTCTGCGGCAAGTGCGAGAAGGTCTGCCCCGCCGACTGCATGGACTTCACGCAGCTCCCCGAGACGGTCGACACGCACGTGGGGACCGTCATCGTCGCCACGGGCCTCGAGATCACGCCCATGGACGCCAAGCCCCACTACGGCGGGGGCAAGCTCGCCAACGTGATGAGCCCGCTCGCCATGGAGCGCATCCAGTCGAGCAACGGACCGTACGGGCGCGTGCTGCGCCCGGCCGACGGCAGGATCCCCCGCTCGATCGCCTACGTGCAGTGCGCCGGCAGCCGCGACCGCTCCATCGGCGTCCCCTACTGCTCGCGCGTCTGCTGCATGTACGCGCTGAAGCAGGCGCTGCTGCTGCGCCACTACATCCACGACGTCGAGGTCACCCTCTATTACATGGACATCCGCGCGTTCGGCAAGGGATACGAGCAGTTCTACCGGCGGGCCCTGGCCGAGGGCGTGAAAGTCGTGAAGGGCAAGGTCGGGCGGATCACGGAGCTCGAGAACTTCGACTTGTCGCTGCGCGTCGAGCTGCTCGACGAGGACCAGCGCCTCGTCGAGCGGCGCCACGAGCTCGTGGTGCTCTCGCAGGGGCTGCTCCCCGGGTGGCACCCGGCCGCGGTGCTGGGCGTCGAGGAGGCCGAGGACCGCTTCGTCAGGTCCCCCGAGCTGAAGATCGCCCCCTCGGTGACCACGGTGCCCGGCATCTTCGCCGCTGGCGTCGCCGCCGGCCCGAAGGACATCCCCGACGCGATCGTCGAGGCGGGCGACGCCGCCATGGCGGCCGCCAACTACCTGACGTCGACCGGCTGGAAGGCAACAGCGCCGCGGGCCTCCGTGCCAGCGTAGTGACATAGGAACTTATGGACGACCAGGTCGCTCCCTCGAGACCGCAGCGCCCCATCGAGATCCTCCGCGCCCGGCACGGCGGGATGTCGAAGGAGCTCAAGGAGTACTTCAACGAGCGCCAGCACCTGAAGAAGGCCATCCGGGCCGCGCTCGCCGGGGGCCCGTCCTCGGTCCCCGAGATCGCCAGCGCCTGCGGGATCCCGTCGCCAAAGGCGATGTGGCACGTGATGGCCATGCGTCGGTACGGCGAAGTCGTCGAGGCCGGCGAACGCGACGACTACGTCCTCTACGCGCTCAAGCCGAAGGGAGCGTAGGCCATGGAGTACCGCGTCAACCTCGCGCTCCCGGCCGAGCTGAACCGCTTCGAGGAGGCCGGCCTCAACATCGCCAAGTGCTTCAACTGCGGCACCTGCACGGCGATGTGCTCGCTGACCGAGGGGGAGCGGAGTTTTCCCGCCGCATGATCCGCTACGCGCAGCTCGGACTCGAGGAGCGGCTGCTCGAGTCGGCCGAGCCCTGGCTCTGCTACTACTGCGGCGAGTGCTCCAAGACCTGCCCGCGCGAGGCGCAGCCCGCCGAGCTGATGATGGCCCTCCGGCGCTGGCTGACGACGAAGTACGACTTCACCGGCCTGTCGCGGAAGCTGTACCTCTCGCACGCCTGGGAGGCGGGGCTCCTGGCCGGCGTCGCGCTGCTCGTCCTCGGCCTGTTCCTCGTCCCGGGCTGGCTCGGCGTGCCCTTCGGCTTCGCGATGATCACCGGCCAGGCGGCCGAGCACGTCCGCCTCGACCTCTTCGCGCCCAAGCACGTCGTCCACATCGCCGACTGGATCCTCGCCGCCTTCCTCCTCGTGTTCCTCGGGATCAACGCGATCCGGATGATCTACTACGTCCGGCGCGGGCACCGGGACCGGCAGACGCGGCTCTCCGACTGGCTCGGCCAGGCCCACCAGCTGATCGTCCACGGCGTGACGCAGAAGCACTGGCGGGGCTGCGAGAAGGAGGAGCGGCGTCGCTGGCTGTTCCACTTCCTGCTCGTCTCGGGCTACGCCACGATGTTCCTGCTGGTCGTCGCCTTCCTCGGCGCCTTCCAGCGCGACGGCGCCGATTTCCACTGGACGGCCCTGTTCGGCTACTACGGCACAGCGGCGCTGATGGCGGTCACGCTCTCCTTCATGCGGGATCGGGTGAAGAAGCAGGCGGAGATCTCGAAGTACTCGCACGTCACCGACTGGATGTTCCTCGTCCTGCTGTTCCTCACGTCGCTCTCGGGGATCCTGCTGCACCTGGCGCGGCTGCTCGACCTGCCCTGGCCGACCTACGTCCTCTATGTCGTGCACCTGATGATCGCGGTCCCGATGCTGGTCGTCGAGGTGCCGTTCGGCAAGTGGCTGCACCTGGTGTTCCGGCCCGTCTCCGAGTACCTGACCGCCGTCGCGCACGCGAGCGAGTCGCGGGTCGTGCAGAAGGCGACCGCCCGCGTCGTCCCGGCCACCCCGCGGCCATGACCGCAGGCCGCGCCCGCGTCGTCCTCGGCCTCGGCAACCCGCTGAGGGGTGACGACGGGGTGGGGCTTGCCGTGGCGGCCGCCCTCGCGCGCCTGCTCGAGCGAAAGCCGATCGAAGGGGTGCGCGTCGTCACCAGCGAGCGCGGCGGCCTCGAGGTGCTGCCGCTGCTGGCCGGCGCCGGCGACGCGGTGGTCGTGGACTGCCTCGAGATCGAGACGCCGCGACCGGGGCGGGTGCGATGGCTGTCGCTCGAGGAGATGGGCGGGTCGGCGCGCGTGCAGGGAGCGCACGAGGTGAGCCTGGCGAACGTCCTGGAGATCGGGCGGCTCCTGGGCGTCGACATGCCCGCCTCGATCGCCGTGCTCGGCATCGAGGCCTGCCCCGGCCCCGACATCGACGACCGCCTGTCGCCCCCGGTCGCCGCCAGCGTCGACCGCATCGCGGCGCTGCTGCACCAGCACCTGTCCGGAAATGGGGCCTGGCCCAGTAGTGTCCGGTCACCGTTGACGCGAATCGCTGCAAGTGATTGATCGCGCGTGACATGCGGGCCATTTCTCACCGCAACGATATCTTCGGAGAACCGCTGTTTCGGCTTGAATTCGGCTGGTCTGGCCCTTCAAGGCAGAATGCCGGATGCTGCCTGGCCGCACCGTCTTCGCCCAGTTGATGTCCCACGTCTCGCCTCGGAAGTTCCGCACCTGCGTCGATCGCTATGCGGGCGATGCGAAGGTCTCGCGGTTCTCGTGCTGGGATCAGTACCTGTGCATGGCCTTCGCGCAGCTCACGTATCGCGAGAGTCTGCGCGACGTCGAAGCCTGCCTGCGGGCGCTGCAGTCGAAGCTGTACCACGTCGGCATTCGCGCGCGCGTGTCGCGGTCGACGTTGGCCGATGCGAACGAGTCGCGCGACTGGCGCATCTACGCGGACTTCACGCAGGGCCTGATCCGGACGGCCCGGGCGCTGTATCTCGACGACCCGCTCGCGGTCGATCTCGCGAACACGGTGTACGCCCTGGACGCCACCATCATCGACTTGTGTTTGTCGGTCTTCCCGTGGGCCCACTATCGGTCCACCGACGCGGGCGTGAAGCTGCACGCGCAACTCGATCTGCGCGGGCTGATTCCGACGGTCGTGCAGATTACCGAAGGAAAAGCCCCCGATGTGGCGTTCCTCGACGACATCCGTCATCGAGCCGGGCGCGATCTACATTCTGGACCGCGGCTACGTGGACTTCACCCGGCTGCATCGCTTCACCACCGAAGCCGGCTTCTTCATCACGCGGTGGAAACGCAATCTGCGCTATCAGCGACGGACCTCGCATCCCGTCGACTATCGGACGGGACTGATCTCGGATCAAACCGTCGTGTGCGCCTTGGCCACGGCGCGCGCCGATTATCCCGCGCCCTTGCGCCGCGTGCATTATCTGCGATCCCGTCACGCAGCACCGGCTCGTCTTCATGTCGAACAACTTCACGCTCCCCGCGCTCACCATCGCGCAGCTCTACAAGTCGCGGTGGCAGGTCGAACTCTTCTTCAAATGGATCAAGCAACACCTGCGCATCAAGGCCTTCTACGGCACCAGCGAGAACGCCGTGAAGACCCAGATCTGGATTGCGTTGTCGGTGTACGTGCTCGTCGCGATCGTCCGGAAGCGGCTGAGCCTCGACGTCAGTCTCTACAAACTTCTCCAGGTGCTGAGCCTGACCCTCTTCGAGAAGATGCCCATTTCTACGGCCGTTTTCGACGCCGGCTCCCAATTCGACGACACCGCCGATCGGTAACCAGTTGCAATCTATTCAACTTATGACCGGACACTACTGGGCCTGGCCCCATTTCTCATCCCAGTCTCAATAACAAGATCGTTATTGAGATCGATGTGAGAAACGGGGCCAGGCCCCATTTCCGGCACACCCCAAAGGACGAAACCTTTTCCTCGCGCTCGCCGTCTTATACCTAGACAACTTGGTAAGCCGCCTGGTGACCGTCATGCCCAAGAAGACCGACGCCCTCCAGGGCGCACTCGACTTGCTGATCCTGAAGACGCTGGCCGCGCGCGGCCCCCTTCACGGCTACGGGATCGCCCTGCACGTCGAGTCCGTCTCGGACGACGTGCTGCGCATGGAGGAGGGCTCGCTCTACCCGGCGCTGCACCGGATGGAGCAGGAGGGCTGGATCCGGTCCGGCTGGCGCACGTCCGACAACAACCGGCGCGCGAAGTACTACGGGATCACGCCGGTCGGCCTGAGGCAGTTGGCCGAGCAGGAGCGCAGCTGGCGCCTGGTCGTCGGCGCCATCCAGCGCGTCCTGCAAACCGCGTAACACGCAGCGGAGAAGGTGCCATGTCGCTGTTCACACGCCTGCTCGACACGTTCCGCCCCGGACGGCTCGACAGCGAGCTGGACGAGGAGATGCGGTTCCACATCGACATGCGCGCCGAGGCCTACGAGCGCGGCGGGCTGCCGCCGGACGAGGCGCGCCGCCGGGCGCTGAGGCGGTTCGGCGGCCGCCTGCAGGTTCGCGAGCGCGTGCGCGACATCCGCCTCGTGACGTGGCTCGACAGCGTGCGCCAGGATGCCTGGCTCGGTCTCCGGCTGCTGCGCCGCTCGCCGGCCCTCACGCTCGCCGCCCTCCTGTCACTCGGCCTGGCGATCGGCGCGTCGGTCGGCGTGTTCGCCGTCGGCGACAGCCTGCTGCTGCGGCCGCTTCCCGTGGCGCGCCCGCACGAGTTGCTCGTCCCGCAATGGCGCTCGACCGAGTGGCCCGACATCGGGATCTGGGGATCGGGCGACGCCGACAACAACTCGTGGTCGTTCTCGTACCCCATGTACCGGGACTTCACCGCGATCGAAGGACTCGGCGTTGCAGGCTTCCAGGTGCTGAACGGGGCGGTGACCCGGATCCGCGGCGAGGCGGGCGTCCTCGACGGCTCGCTGGTCACGGGCAGCTTCTTCCACGTCCTCGGCCTCAGGCCGGCGGCTGGCCGGCTGCTCGCAGGCCACGACGACGAACCGGGGGCCCCGCCGGTCGCCGTCCTCAGCCACCGTCTCTGGCTGCGGTCGTTCGCGGGCGACCCGGGCGCGATCGGCACCTCGATGGCCATCAACGGCCAGTCATACACGATCGTCGGCGTCGCACCGCGGACGTTCTTCGGCATGCAGTCCGGCCGCTGGATCGACGTCTACCTCCCGTCGCACTGGGTCTCCAGCGTGTCGCAGGTGCCATCCGAGTCGGCGCTGGTGGACGAGCGCTTCTGGTGGCTGCAGCTGATCGTGCGTCCGCGGCCCGGCACCGACCGGTCCGCCCTTCAGGCGTCGCTCGCGCGCGCGTTCGACGCGCGCGTGAAACCGTACATCAACAAGCCGGACCAACACGCCGTGTTCGGCCTGCGCTCCGGATCGCGGGGGTACGGGTTCGAGAACAACGAGGCCGGGAGGGCGGTCGGCATCCTCAGTGCGCTCGTGGGGCTCGTCCTGCTGATCGCCTGCGCCAACGTGGCGAACCTGCTGCTCGCGCGCGCGGAATCCCGGCGCCGCGAGGCGGCCATGCGGCTCGCGCTGGGGGCGGGGACCCTCCGGCTCGTGCGTCAGCACCTGACCGAGAGCCTGCTGCTGGCGCTGCTCAGCGGAGCGGCCGGCCTGCTCTTCGCGCGCTGGTTCGCCGACACCATCCTGGCGCTCGCCCCCCAGCGCGAGGCCCTCGTGCTCGATCTCGGCTTCGGATGGCGCACGGCAGGCTTCGCTCTCGGATTGTCGATCCTCGCGGGGCTCGCCGTCGGCCTGGTGCCCGCCGTCAGCCTGGCGCGCGCCCGCGTGGCCGGCGCGCTGAAGGCCGGCGCCACCGTCCGGGCCGGGTGGACGCACCGCCTGCGCGTGGGACGCCCCCTGGTCGGCGTGCAGATCGCGCTCTCGCTGCTGCTGCTCGTGGTGGCCGGCCTGTTCGTGCGCAGCCTCGCCAACCTGGAGTCCGTGCCCCTCGGCTTCAAGCCCGACGGCCTCGTGCTGTTCGGCCTCGACCCGACGGCCGCCGGCTACAGCCCCGAGCAGAAGGCCGCAGCCACCGGGCGGCTGGCCGCGCGCCTGAGGGGCCTGCCGAATGTGCGCGCCGTGACCTGGTCGTCGTTCGCGCTGCTCGACAACTTCAGCTGGAACACGAGCGTCCGGATACCGGGCACGCCGAAAAGCGGACTCCCCTGCAACCTGTTGTGGGTCGCGCCCGGGTTCCATCGGGCGCTCACCATCCCGCTCGTCGCCGGCCGCTACCTCGACGAGCGAGACGGCCCCGGCGCGCCGAAGGCGGCAGTGGTCAACCGCTCCTTCGTCGATAAATACCTGGCCGGGGCGTCTCCGCTCGGCCGCTTCGTCACCCTGGACGTCCAGCCCAAGGCCCAGGAATTCGAGATCGTGGGCGTCGTCGGCGACACCAGGTACGCCCGGATCCGCCGCGGCGAACAGCCGATCGCCTTTCTCGCCGAGGCGCAGCAGGAGCTGCCCGTCGGGCCCGCCTTCGTGCTGGCGACCACCGGCGATCGCGCGAGCCTCGCCCGTGAGATCACCCGGGTGGTTCACGAGCTCGAGCCCGCGCTCCCGGTGATGCGGGTCCGCACGTATCGCGAGCAGATTGCGCAGCAGTTGACGATGGAGCGAAGCCTGTCGATCGTCGCGGCGGCCTTCGGCGCCATCGCGCTCCTGCTGGCGGCGATCGGGCTCTACGGCGTGGTCGCATTCGGGGTCGCGCGGCGGACCGCCGAGATGGGCGTCCGCCTCGCCCTCGGCGCCAGCCGAGCAGCCGTGCTGCATCTCGTCCTGCTGGACGGCGCCAAGGTGATCCTGCCGGGGGCCCTGGTCGGCACCGCGGCGGCGCTGGCCGCAACCCGGCTGGTGGAATCCGTCCTCTTCGGGCTGAAGCCGACAGATCCAGCCACCATCCTCGCCTCGCTGCTGCTGCTGCTTGCGGTGGCCGGTGTCGCGGCATACGTCCCTGCGCGCCGCGCTGCCGGCATCGACCCGGTGGAAGCGCTGCGCTCCGAGTAGCCTGCGGCGCAGCCGCAGGCCACTCTCGGCGGCTGGTGGAGGGCGGAGGGCGCGAGGCGGCCGCCCGGCGCGACACGTCGTGGAGTATCATCCCCCGCGTCCCCCCGGGAGCCATCCATGACAATGACCGCCCGCCGTCTTCCAATGCTGGTCGTCCTCTTCACGCTCCTGCTCGCGCAAGCGGGCCCGGCGCCGCTGCAGGCACAGGGGACGGTGACGTCGCCCGAGCAGTTCTTCGGCTTCAAGATGGGGGCGGACCGCAAGATCGCACGCTGGGACAAGCTGATCGAGTACTACCGCCTGCTCGAGAAGCAGGGCGCCGCCAAGGTGAAGGTCGTCGAGATGGGGCCCACCGAGATGGGCAACCCGTTCCTGCTCGTCATCGTCACCTCGGCGGCCAACCAGAAGAACCTCGAGCCGCTCCGGCAGAACACCCTGAAGCTGAGCGACCCCCGCGGGCTGACGCGAGGCCGACGCGAGGAAGGTCGCCGCGGCGAGCAAGCCGGTGGTCTGCATGACCATGAGCATGCACGCCACCGAGATCGGCGGCGCGCAGATGTCGCCCGAGCTCGTCTACGACCTCGTCACCCGGCAGGACGCCGAGACCCGCCGCATCCTCGACAACGTGGTGTTCCTGCTGGTGCCATCCTTCAACCCGGACGGCCAGATCATGGTGACCGACTGGTACAACAAGTACCTCGGCACCGAGTACGAGGCCGGCGACCTGCCGTGGCTGTACCACAAGTACGTCGGGCACGACAACAACCGCGACGCCATGACGATGAACATGAAGGAGT
Organism: uncultured Acidobacteriota bacterium; assembly: GCA_963813585.1. Classification (GTDB taxonomy): domain Bacteria; phylum Acidobacteriota; class Vicinamibacteria; order Vicinamibacterales; family Fen-181; genus JARKSS01. Next base: position 1,086,329 of record CAWEZL010000001.1, on the reverse strand, counting down.
CGCAGTACGTCGGGCGGCTGCTGTTCACCGAGTGGAAGCCGCAGGCCTACTTCGACTTCCACCACATGGGGAGCTACGGGGCGCGCATCTTCTTCCCGCCGTACGCCGAGCCGATCCGGCCCCTCGCCGACCCGCTCGTGTGGACGCGAGGCGGCGTGGTACGGCGGCCAGATGGCCAGCAAGGCGACGGAGGCCGGCCTGTCGGGGGTGATGAACAACGGGCAGTACTCCGGGTGGGGCCACTTCGGCTTCCACTGGATCACGCCGTTCCACAACATCGCCGGGATGCTCACCGAGTCGGCGAGCGCGCGGCTGGCCACGCCGCTCTACATCGATCCGAGCCAGTTGACCGGCCGCTCGCGCAACCTGCAGAACCCGCGCGAGGCGCAGATGAACTTCCCCGACCCGTGGCCCGGAGGCTGGTGGACGCTGCGCGGCATCGTCGATCGGCAGAAGGTGGGCGCCTGGGCGCTGCTCGACTGCATGGCTCGCAACGCCGAGACGATCGTCTGGGACACCTATCTCAAGGCGACTCGCCAGACCGAGCGCGGCGCGACCGGCAGGCCCGCGGCCTACGCGATCTCGGCTGCCCAGCACGACCCGCTCGCGCTCGACCACCTCGTGAACGCCCTGCTCGCCCAGGGCATCGAGGTGATGCGTTCGGCGAAGGGGTTCCCGTCGCCCGGCGGCGCGATCTACCCGGCGGGCTCGTTCTACGTCCCGCTCGCGCAGCCGAAGATGGGACTCGATCCGCTACCTGCTCGGTGAGACGCACTATCCCGACAACGAGTGGACCGGCAGCAGGACGGAACGCCGATCCGGCCCTACGACATGGGACAGGACGTCCTCGCCGAGTTCATGGGCATCGCGGTCGATCCACTCGACGAGGCGGTGACGGCCGACTTCGCGAAGGTGGCCGCGCCCGATCGCCCACGCCGGCAAGGTCGAGAAGGGAGCCGGCGGGATACGTCATCGACGGCCGCCTGAACGACGCGTTCAAGGCGATGAACCTGCTCTTCGACGGAACGTGACCGTGCGCCGCGCGGACCGAACGGCGGCGGCGTCCGGGCCGGCGACTTCCTGCTGCCCGCGTCCGCGCCCGCGGCTGTCCTCGCCGAGGTCGCGAAGGCGACCGGCGTGGACGTTCGCGCCCTGCAGGCCGAGCCGAAGGCCGCCCACGAGCTGAAGCGGCTGCGCATCGGCATGTACCAGCGATACCTGGGCGGCAACATGGACGAGGGGTGGACGCGCTGGATCTTCGAGCAGTTCGGGTTCCAGTTCAAGAGCGTGCTACGACGCCGAGATCAAGAAGGGAAACCTCAACGCCAGCTACGACGTGTTCATCTTCGCGGACGACTCGACGTCAGCCATCACCGGCGAGCCCGCGGCGCGCGCGCGGCAGGGCGGGTTCGGCCGCCCACGGTTCGAGAGCGTGCCCGACACGACACCGCCGGAGTACCAGAGCGGGATCGGCGCCGACGGCGTCAACGCCATCAAGGAGTTCGTTCGCAAGGGCGGGACGCTCGTCACGCTGGGGGGCGCCACCGACTTCGCCATCTCGAAGCTCGGGCTGCCGGTCAGGAACGTCGTCGACGGGCTGAGCACGAAGGAGTTCTTCTGCCCGGGTTCGACGCTGCGGGTGTCGATCGACACCACCAACCCGCTCGCGTACGGCATGCCGGCGGAGGGCCTGGTGCTGTTCCACTACAGCCCGGCGTTCGACGTGCTCGCCACCGATTTCAACGACCGCAACGACATCGTCGTCCGGTACGCCGATCGCGATCGTCGAGCGGAGCGGCTGGCTGAACGGAGAGCAGCGCATCGCGGGGAAGACCGCGATGGCGTCGGTCGGCTACGGCCAGGGGCGGGTGGTGCTGATCGGGTTCCGCACGCAGAACCGCGCGCAGACGCTCGGCACCTACAAGTTCCTGTTCAACGCGCTGGTGACGCCGCCGGCCAGGAAGGAGCAGGGCTGAGGTGCGCCTGCCCCCGCCCCCTCGGCCCTCGTCCGGTGGAACTAGGCACTCCGGCAGGAAACGAGCGGTTTCGTAAAGTTTTTGGCACTGGAAGCGAAGGACATCGCGGCCGGGGATCCCTAGTCTGAGAGCGTGGCGCGGGATTGACGCGCCTCGCCAAACGCCTCGAGCCAGGCGTCCTCCTCCCGGCGAGCGCGTCGGCCCCGATTCGCGAGCCTGAGCCCCTCGCGTTGCCCGCGCCACCCCTTCCACCCAGCGGACCCGTCCGCGACGTCCATGAATCCGCGGGCGTGCCAGGGCGAGGGAGGCCGCGCGAAAGGAGGCGACCGTGAAGCACGCGGCCGTCGTCAGGGCCGTGGCCGCCTGGATCATCCTGCCGCTGTTCTTCCTCGCCACCGGCGGCTCGCCGCGGTGGTGGGAAGCCTGGGCCTACTGCCTCGCGCTCCTCGTTCCGATGACCGCGTTCCTGGTGCGGGCCGTTCGCCGCGACCCGGAGTCGCTGGCGCGCCGGATGAAGCTCCAGGAGAGGGAACGCGTCCAGAAGCGCATCGTCGCGTCCAGCGGGGCCTTCCTGGTGATGGCGTTCGTCGTCCCCGGCCTCGACCACCGCCTCGGCTGGTCCCATCCTCCAGTGGCCGCCAGCGTCACGGCCCTCGCCATCGTGCTGGCGAGCTACCTGCTGGTCCTCCGGGTCTTGGTCGTGAACCGGTGGGCCGGGCGCACGATCGAGACCTACCCGGGCCAGCCGATCGTCTCAACCGGGCCCTACGCGATCGTCCGCCACCCGATGTACGCCGGCGCTGCCGCGCTCTACCTGGCGTCGCCGGTCGCCCTTGGTTCGTGGTGGGGACTCCTGCCCGCTCTCGCGGCGGTCGCGTTCCTCGTCCCGCGGATTCAGAACGAGGAGCAGGTTCTCCTCCGCCAGCTTCCCGGCTACGACGAGTACCGGCGCACCGTCCGTTACCGCCTCGCACCCTTCGTGTGGTGACACGAAGCGCCACCCCCGGTGAGGAACGAGGAGGATCCGAGGAGCGATCGAGGTTCGAGCCGGCCGGACCCGGTGTCTGATCCGGTAGGACGAGGACAGGACCTCGTCCCCTTGCGGGAGGCTCGCCGTGCACACCCTGCTCGCCGACGTGAGCTTCGCCGTCCGTTCGCAGGCGCGGCAGCCTGGGTTCGCGGCGACCGCGATCCTCGTACTGGCGCTCGGCATCGGCGCCAACGCCGCCGTCTTCTCGCTCGTCAACGCGCTGCTGCTGAAGCCGCTGCCCGGGGTGCGTGACGGCGATCAGATCCTCGGGCTCTACAGCAAGGATATGAAGCGCGCCGGCAACTACCGCGGCTTCTCCTACCCGAACTACGTGGACATCCGCGAAGGCGCCCCGTCGCTCGAGGGAGTGAGCGCCTTCACGATCGCGCTTGCCGGCGTCAACGAGGACGGCGTGACCCGCCGCGCGTTCGTCCAGGCGGTCTCGGCCAACTACTTCGATCTGCTCGGCGCCAAGCCCGTGCAGGGACGCGCGTTCACGGTCGACGAGGAGCGGCCGGGCCGGACAACGGTGGCCGTGGTCTCGCACGCCTACTGGAAACGGCGGGGAGCGGACCCGTCCCTCCTCGGCCGGTCGGTGTCGATCAGCGGCCGGCTCTTCACCGTGGTGGGCATCGCTCCCCCGGGCTTCGAAGGCACCTCCGCCGGCATCGGCCCCGACTTCTGGCTGCCGCTCGGGTCGATCCGCCTCGTGGAGAACGACTTCCTGCGAGACGTGGCGGGCGGCGACCTGGAGAGCCGCGACACGCACAAGTTCCTGCTCTTCGCCCGGCTGAGGGGGGGGACGACGCCGGAGGCGGCAAGTCGCGACCTGGCCGCGCTCGGGACGCGCCTCGCCGAGGCCTACCCGGAGGCCAACCGGGACTTCACGATCGTCGCGGCTCCGCTGTCGCGGCTGGGGTTCGGGCCGGTGCCGGGCCGGAACGACCCGTTCGCCCGGCTGTCGGTGGTCCTGCTGGGCATGTCCGGTGTGGTGCTGCTCGTCGCCTGCCTCAACCTCGCCAACCTGCTGCTGGCACGCGGGACGGCCCGGCGCAAGGAAATCGCGATCAGGCTGTCGCTCGGTGCCGGCCGCCTCGCGGTCGTCCGCCAACTGCTGGTCGAGGGATTCGTGCTGGCGCTTGCCGGCGCCCTTGCCGGCCTGGTGGGCGGCCGGTGGGCCATGGCGCTGCTGGTACGGTCAGTCGCGCCGCTGATGCCGATGCCGATCGATCTCGACATGGGTCTCGACTGGCGGATGACCACGGCGACGCTGGCCTTTGCGGCCCTAGCCACCGTGCTCTTCGCCCTTGGGCCCGCGCTCAAGGCGACGAGGCCCACCGTGGTCGAGGAGCTCAAGGAGCAGGCGGGCGAGGACCGCGGCCGCCACGGGCGCCTGCTCGGCGCGCGGAACCTGATGCTCGCGGGGCAGATGGCGCTGGCGCTGGCCCTGCTGGTCACCGGCGCGCTCTTCGTCCGCAGCGCGCTCGAGGCCGCCGCCGCCACACCGGGGTTCCCGCTCGAACGCGGCCTGCTCGTCGAGGTGGACGCCAGCCTCGCCGGCTATTCGAGGGCGGAGAGCGCCGACGCACACCGCCGCGCGGTGGCCAGGCTGAGAGGCCTGCCGGGGGTCGAGGCGGTCAGCATGGCGTCGGTCGTCCCCTTCGGGTCCTACAGCGAGCAGGTGCGCGTCGAGAGGCCGGGCGAGGCGGGCGACGACGGCCGTGCCGCGTCGGCGCCGCTCCGCGCGGCCGCCGAGCACGTCTCGGTCGGGGCAGACTACTTCCGGTCCCTCGGCCTGCCCGTCCTCCGCGGGCGCGCGTTCACCGCCGAGGAGGCGGAGGGCAGAGACGCCCGACCGGTGGTGATCATCGACGAGCCGGCGGCGCGGCGGCTCTTTCCAGGGCAGGGCGCAGACCCGGTGGGCCGGTTCGTGCGCGTCGGGTCGGAGGCCGATGGGCAGGCGGTGGAGCTGCTGGAGGTCGTGGGGCTGGTGCCCGGAGTGCTGAGCAGTCTCCTGGACCGCGCGCCCACCCCGCGCATCTACGTGCCGTTCGCGTCGCGGAGCCGCGTGTGGATGCACTACCACGTGCGGCTCGCGCCCGGCGCGCCGGACGAGGCGGCCATGCTCGCCGCCGCCCGGCGCGAGCTGACCGCGCTCGATCCGCGCCTGCCGGTGCTCTCGGTGCGGTCGCTCCGGTCGTTCGTCCGGGAGAGCGTGTTCCTGTGGCTCTTCCGATCCGGGGCGAGAGTGTTCACCGCCTTCGGCCTGGCGGCCCTCGCCCTCGCTTTCACGGGCCTCTACGGCGTGAACGCGTACCTGGTGCTGCGCCGGACCCGCGAGATCGGGATCCGGATGGCGCTCGGCGCCACGCCCCGCGACGTGGTCCGGCACCTCGTCCGCGACACCGCCTGTGTCGCGGCCGTGGGCGTGGTGGCCGGTACCGCGCTCGCCCTGGCCATCGGCAGCCTGGTCGGGTCGATGCTCTACGAGGTGTCGGCATTCGACCCGGTCGCCCTGGTGGCCGCGCCGCTGCTCCTGATCGGGTGCGCGTTCGCGGCCTCGGTCATCCCCGCGCGACGGGCCGCGCGCGTTCCGATCCTGTCGGCGCTCCGGCGGGACTGACGCGCCGCGGAATACCGAACTTTGCCGCGCCGGATTCCGTCTTCCTCATACGACACCCGCCGCCAGGCGCTCGTTTCATCCCGGTTACCGCCTTCCCGGCCCCCCGGCCGGCCTTGCAGGAAGAGCCCATGACCGCCGAGACCCTCGTCCAGGACGTCCGCATCGGGCTCCGCATGCTGGTGAAGGAGCGGCTCGTCGCCGGCCTCGCCATCCTCGTCCTCGCGATCGGCATCTCGGCCGTGACGACGCAGTTCAGCCTGGTCAACGGCGTCATGCTGCGCGGGTTCTCCTTCCCGACCGCCGACCGGCTGGTGGACGTCACGTTCATCGATCCGGCCAGCTCGAGCGTCTTCGGGGTGAACCAGCAGATGTTCTCGATGGACTTCGAGGAGTTCGCCCCCGAGCAGAAGTCCTTCGAGCTGATGGCCGCCTACCTCAACGGCTCGACCGTCAACATGACGATCGACGGCCAGCCGCGGCGGTACACCGGCGCCTACGTCACGCCCGACTTCTTCCGGATCCTCGGCGTCGCGCCGGCGCTGGGCCGCGACTTCACGCCGGCCGACAACCGCCCCGGCGCCGAGAAGGTGGCCATCATCGGCCACGGCCTCTGGCAGCGCGAGTTCGGCGGCGCCGCCGACATCGTCGGCAAGGCGGTCCGCATCAACGGCAAGCCGGCCACGATCATCGGCGTGATGCCGCAGGGGTTCGTGTTCCCCGACCAGCGAGGAGGTCTGGATCCCGCTCTACAGCGAGTTCCCGGTCCGGCCGCGCAACGACCCGCAGGCCAACAACCCCGCGGTCATCGGCCTCCTGAAGCGGGGCGTCACGCTCGAGTCGGCCGAGGCCGAGTTCACCGGCTTCGCCAGGCGCTTCGCGGCGGCGTACCCCGACACGAACAAGACGCTTCGACGCCGCCCGGGTCCAGCCGCTGCATCAACCCGTTCACGCGACCGGCGGCTGCGCGGCACGCTCTGGACGATGCTCGCGTTCTGCGTCGGCGTGCTGCTCATCGCGTGCGTGAACGTGATGAACATGCAGTTCGCGCGGGCGACGCTGCGCGCCCGCGAGCTGGCGGTTCGGTCGTCGCTCGGCGCCACACGGATCCGCCTGATCCGCCAGATGCTCACCGAGAGCGTGATCCTGGCGGGCCTGGGCGCCGTGCTCGGCATCGGCCTCGCCTACTTCTCGGTGGACTGGCTCGACGCCGCGCTGCGAACATGGAGAACCGCCCGCCGGCGTGGATGGTGTTCGACGCTCGACCGGCGGCGTGCTGGCCTTCACGGTGGCCGCGGCGGCCCTCGCCGCGCTGGTGTCCGGGCTCCTGCCCGCCTGGATGGCGCCGCGCGCGAACGTCGTCGCCGTCCTCCGCGAGGGTGGGCGCGGCAACACCAGCCGCGCCGTCAACCTCGCCACGCGAGGCCTCGTCGTGGCGCAGATCGTCGTGACCTGCGTGCTGCTGATCGGGTCGCTGCTGCAGGTCCGCTCGATCCTCAACCAGCAGCGGATCGACTACGGCTACGACACCGGCGGCATCCTGACGGCCCGCATGGGCCTGATGGACGGGCGACTACCCGACGCCGGCAGCGCGACGGCTCTTCTACGACCGGCTGCTGCGCGAGCTTCGCGGCCAGCGCGCAGTTCGAGGCGGTGGCGCTGACCAGCCGCATGCGGATGGTCGTTCTCCGGCTCGGGGCCGATCGAGATCGAGGGCCGGACCTACCGCGAGCGGCGCGACCGGCCGAACGCCAACTTCGAGCAGGTGTCGCCCGGCTTCTTCGGCGTCCTCGGCCAGCGGCTGCTCGAGGGCGCGCGCTGCAACGACGACGACCTCGACACGAAGCTGCCGGTGGCCATCGTCAACGCGGCGTTCGCGCAGAAGCACTTCGGGCGCGAGCAGCGCGGTCGGCCGCCGCTTCCGCACCGGCGACGGCGCCAACGGCCAGTACGGGCCGTGGCGGACGATCGTCGGCGTCGTGTCCGACGTGCGGATGATGGGGCCGTTCAACAACCCGAACGTGGACGACAGCGGCTTCTACGTTCCGTTCTACGCGCAGCCGTTCGGTCCCGCCCCCGCCGAGCCGGTCGGCGAACCAGTTCGCGACGGTGGTCGTGAAGCCGCGCCCGGGCGTGCCCGCCGAGTCGCTGGCGAACACGCTGCGGCGCGAGGTGACGAAGGTGGACCCGAACCTGCCGCTCTACTTCGCTGGGCACGCCGAAGGCGCACATCGACGCGAGCCTGGCCGGGTACCGCATCATCGCCGTCGATGTTCACGATGTTCGGCGGGGTCGCCATGCTGCTGGCCGCGGTCGGGATCTACGGGGTCATGTCGTTCGCGGTCAACCAGCAGACGCAGGAGTTCGGCGTGCGCATGGCGCTCGGCGCCGACACCCGACGCATCCTGCGGCAGGTGCTGATGGACGGCGGCCGGCCGCTGGCGGCCGGCCTCGCGTTGGGCGTGGCGCTGTCGCTGGCGCTCGGGGCCCTCGGCGGCGAGGCCATCGCCAGCATGCTGGTGGGCGTGTCGGCCACCGACCCGCTGGCGTACGGCAGTGTCATCGCGCTGGTGGTGCTCGTCTCGCTGGCGGCCATGCTGGTGCCGGCCCGCCGGGCCACCCGGGTCGAGCCGGTGATCACGCTCAGGGCGGAGTGAAACCGCCGCGTGTCGTGCCGGGGATGCTTGGGCCCGCCGCGCCGTACCCGCGCTCGCGCGGCTGCGGCGCGGCGGGCCCCCCCTGTCACTTCACGTGCTTCTTGAAGAACTCGACCGTCCGCTTCCAGGCGAGCGTGGCCGCCTCCTTGTTGTAGCGCGCCGCGTTCGAGTCGTTGTTGAAGGCGTGCTGCGCCCCCTCGTACATGTACTTCTCGTACGGCTTGTTGTTCGCCTTCAGCGCCGCCTCGAAACCCGGGATCCCGGCGTTGATCCGCTCGTCGTCTCCCGCGTACTGCAGCAGGAGCGGCCCGCTGATCTTCGGCACCTGGTCGTCCGGCAGGACGCTCCCGTAGTAGGGCACCCCGGCGTTGGCGCCCGCGCCGGATGCCATCACGCGATTGGTCATCGCGCCGCCCCAGCAGAAGCCGACGACCCCCACCTTGCCCGTTGACTCGGGGTGGGCCGCGAGGAAGCGCACCGCCGCCGCCAGCCGTGCCACGGTCTTGTCCTGCTCGAGCGTGCCGATCATCTTCACCGCCTCCTGCTGGTCGGGCGGCGTCCCACCGATGGGCGAGAGCATGTCGGGCGCGAGCGCGAGGAACCCTTCCTTCCCCAGGCGGCGCGCGACGTCCTGGATGTGCGGCGTCAGGCCGCGGTTCTCGTGGATGACCACGACGCCCGGGCGCTTCGCGGCCCCCTTGAGGCGTGCCAGGTAGGCGGACACCTTCGCGTCGCCGGCGTCGTACTCGATCGTCGCCGTCGCCAGCGCCGGGTCGTCCGCGGGCACGATCGGACCTGCCGGCGCCTGCGGCGCACCGCCGCCCTGTGCGGCCAGTTCTGGCCGCAGCGCGAGGGCGGCCGCCGTCCCGCCCGTGGCCTGCGCGAGCCTTCCGAAGAAGATGCGTCGATCCATGAGGTCCTGCTTCACGGCACCCTCCCTGTGTGATGTGCGGGTATTATGCCCCCGTGGTCTCCCGCCCGTTCCAACTGTTCGTCAAGCCGGCCGGCGCCGCCTGCAACCTCGCCTGCCGCTACTGCTACTACCGGGGGCACGCCGGGGAGAGCGCGGCCCCGGTTCGTATGGACGACGGCCTGCTCGAGACCTACGTCGCGCAGCACCTCGAGGCCTCGCCGTCGAGTGAGGTCCTCTTCTCCTGGCACGGCGGTGAGCCGACGCTCGTGGGCCTCGAGTTCTTCGAGCGAGTCGTCGCCCTCCAGGCCCGCCACGAGCGCCACGGCCGCCGCGCCGTGAACGGCATCCAGACCAACGGCGTGGCAGTGGACGACCGGTGGGCCGCCTTCTTCGCTCGCCACGGCTTCCGCGTCGGCCTCAGCCTGGACGGCCCGGCCGACCTGCACGATCGCCACCGGCTCAACCATGGGGGACAGGGCAGCCACGCGGCCGCCCTGCGCGCCTTCGAGTGCCTCTCGCGCCACCGCGTCGCCACGGAGATTCTCTGCGTGGTGCACGCGGACAACGTCGGGCAGCCACTGCGCGTGTACCGCTTCCTCAGGAAGATGGGCGCGCGCGCGATCGGCTTCCTGCCCGTCGTACGGCCCGACCCCGGCGCCCCGGGCGGCGTCACCACCGAGTCGGTGCGGCCCGACGCGTACGGCCGGTTCCTCTGCGAGGTCTTCGACGAGTGGGCCGGCCGCGACGAAGCGCGCATCCAGGTGCAGATGTTCGACGAGGCGTTGCGGCCCGCCCGCGGCCTCGAGCACGGCCTGTGCGTGTTCCGGCCGACGTGCGGCGACGTGCCGGTGCTCGAGCGGAACGGCGACCTCTACGCCTGCGACCACTTCGTGGACGCCGCGCACCGGCTCGGGAACCTGCGCGATGCTGGGCTGGAGTCCCTCCTCGGGCATCAGGCCCTGCTCGCGTTCGGCGAGGCGAAGCGAGACGTCGCTCCCGCGCCAGTGTCGCGCCTGCGATCTGCTGCCGATGTGCAACGGCGGATGCCCCAAGGACCGCTTCGTGCGCCCCGACAGTGGAGAGCCAGGCCTCAACTACCTGTGTCCTGGCTTCAAGACGTTCTTTGCGCACGTCCTGCCGTGGGTCGTTCGCACGGCGGTGGCCGAGCGCGGCGACGATCCCAGGCTCCGAGCCACGCTCGACCCCGAGAGAGGCGCGAGGCGCCGAGTCGAAGGGCGCAACGACCCCTGTCCCTGCGGCAGCGGGAAGAAGTTCAAGAAATGCTGCGGGTCGTGCTGAACCTTCACCCCGGGCGAAGTCGAGGGACTCCAGCGCGTTGAGCACCGCCACTGTGCTAACCTCTGCCCTGCCTGCCCCCTGCCGTCCCACGAAATCTTGGCTCGAGAGCGCGTTATCGAAGGAGGACATGTGTCAGCTCCACTCCGCCGGTCCTGCCTCGCGCTGGCCGTCGTCTCGCTGGCCCTCGGGGCGTTGACCCTCGGCCAGGAGGCGCCCGTCGCGCAGGGACCGCTGACGGCCGCCGACTTCAGCCAGTTCGCCTGGCGCTACCTGGGGCCGACCACGTTCTCCGGGCGCATCACAGGGTTCGCCGTGCCGCGCGGCCAGTCCACCAGCTACTACGTCCTGACCGCCAGCGGCGGGCTCTGGAAGACGGTGGACGCCGGCATCCACTTCGACTCGATCTTCGACAAGCACGGCACCTTGAGCATGGGGTGGATGGCGATCGCGCCGTCGAACCCCGACATCCTCTATCTCGGCACCGGCGAGCCGATGCACGCCCGCTCGAGCACGCACGGCAACGGCGTGTGGAAGTCCACCGACGCCGGCAAGACCTGGACGCACCTGGGCCTCGACAAGAGCATGTACATCCCGAAGGTCGAGGTGGACGCGAAGAACCCCGACATCGTCTACGTAGCCGCCGAGGGCAGCCTCTACGACAACGAGGCGACCACCGAACGGGGCCTGTTCAAGAGCACCGACGGCGGAAAGACGCTGGATGAACCTCGGGCCGATGAAGGACCGGGGCGTGGCCGATTTCGTCGTCGATCCCCGCAACCCCGACGTCGTCATCGCGGCCTCGTACAAAACGTTCCGGCGGGCTTGGACCTACATCGACCGCCAGCCGGGCAACGAGCTGTACAAGACGACCGACGGCGGCACGACCTGGAAGAAGCTGGCGATCGGCCTGCCGCAGAACGCCAGCGTCGGCCGCATCGGGCTCGCGCTGTTCGAGAAGAACCCCTCGATCCTGTACGCGCGCATCGACGAAGAGGTGAACCTGGGCCTGGCCGAGCGCGACGGCGTGGCGAACTTCCGCGCGCCCTCAGCCGGCGGCTTCGGAGGACGCGGCGCGGGCGGCACCCCGCTCTTCCGTCCGGACCACAGCCTCGCCACGTTCAAGACCTTCAAGATGGCGCCCGAGATCGGCAAAGCCGCCCCGAAGTCCGTCCCGCTCGCGGCGGACAACGAGGCCGACCTGGTGAAGAAGTTCAACGAGGCGGTGCAGGACAACGACTTCCTGGCGAAGCAGGGCATCGACCTGGCGAAGCTGCACGCCGCCGCCCGCAAGGTGCACGCGGCCGACGCCGACCTGATGGCCGCGCTCGACGAGATCGACCGCCTGCAGAAGCGCGAGGCGCCTGCCGCCGATTCCACCGAGGCCAAGGGGCGCTACCAGCTGGTCAACCGCCGTGCGCTCGAGATCCTGTACGCGCCGATGATCGCGATCGCCGAACCGGTGAAGCGCGGCGGAGTGGTCTATCGGACCGACGACCAGGGCGAGACGTGGAAGCGGATGACCGAGTACAAGCAGTCGGGCGGCAGCACGCAGGTCAACCAGACCGAGGGTGGCTACTACGGCCGCATCGTCGTGGACCAGACCAACGACCAGGTGGTGATGTGCGGCGATACCAACACGACCATCTCGCGCGACGGCGGGAAGACCTTCCAGGTGAGCGGGTGGGACGGCACCGCCAAGACGCACGTCGACCATAGGGTCGTCTGGATCGACCCCCTCAACCCGAACCACATCCTCAGCGGCAACGATGGCGGCGTGTCGGAGACCTGGGACGCCGGCAAGCACTTCAGCCAGAAGAACGGCATCTCGGCGCAGCAGTTCTACGACATCGCCGTGGACAACGAGCTGCCCTACAACGTCATGGGCGGCACGCAGGACAACGGCGCGTGGCTCGGTCCGTCGCAGAACCGCAACAGCTACGGCCTCTTCCCGTCCGACTGGCTGTACCTCCCCACCGGCGACGGCTTCTACGTGGTGCGCGACTGGTGGAACCCCGAGTACGTCTACTACGAGAGCCAGTTCGGCAGCTCGAGCCGGATGAACCTGAAGACCGGCGAGGTCAGCCAGCTGGCCGTGCGGCTCACGCCCGAGGAAGCGGCGGCCGGGGAGGCACCGCCGCGCTACCAGTGGAACGCGCCGATCGTCCTCTCGCCCCACAACCCCGGCATCGTCTACATCGCCGCACAGCACGTCTACCGATCGCTGAGCCGCGGAGAGCGGAACACCTTCGTCAAGATCAGCCCCGACCTGACGAAGGCGAGCAGGGAGAAGATCGCGCTCTCGCGAAAGACCAACCTGCAGTGGGCAACCATCTACACGTTCGCCGAGTCACCCGTGAAGCCGGGCCTCTACTGGGCCGGCACCGACGACGGGAACGTGCAGGTGTCGGCCGACGGCGGCCATAGCTGGGTGAACATCACCAACCAGTTCTACGACCCCGCGGGGAAGGTGAAGCCGGGGGTGAAGGGCGACCTGATCCCGTACGACCGCTGGGTGAAGCGCGTGGTCCCGTCGGCGTTCGACGAAAAGGTCTGCTACGTGGCGTTCAGCGGCTACCGCACCCACGCGGAGGACAAGACCTGGCTGTTCGTGACGCGCGACCAGGGGAAGACCTGGACCGACATCTCGGGCGGCTTGAACAACCCGGTCTGGGACGTCGAGGAAGACCCCGAGAACGCGAACGTCCTGTACCTCGGCACCGACTACGGCATCTTCGTCACCCCCGACCAGGGCAAGTCCTGGGTGCCGTTCTCCGCGACGATGCCGCCGGTCGTGATCCGGGACCTGGCGATCCAGAAGCGCGATCGCGAGATGGCGATCGGCACGTACGGGCGCGGCATCTACATCGCCGACATCGCGCCGATGAAGGAGTTCAAGCCCGAGGTGTTCGAGGCGGCGGCGCACCTGTTCGAGCCGAAGACCGTGATCCGCTGGAACCGCTTCGAGCGGCGCGGAGAGACGCTCGGCGAGATGGTCAAGGCCGACAACCCGCCGGTTGGCGCCACGATCTACTACTATCTGAAGGCCGACGCCCAGTCCGCCAAGCTCACCATCAAGGACCTCGAGGGCACGACGGTCCAGGAGCTGACGCCGAACGCGAAGAAGGGGCTGCAGAAGGCCTCCTGGAACCTGCAGCGGCCGCCGGCTCCCGGCCAGCCGCAGGCGCCGGCGGCCGGGCGGCGCGGCGCCCCGGCGCTGGTGGATCCAGGGGTGTACAAGGTCACGCTGACGGTGGACGGCAAGGAGGTCGCCACGAAGAAGCTGACCCTGTCGCCCGACCCCATGTTCAGGTAACACACGGAGGAGGAACCTATGCGATGGTTCGTGCGCGCGTGCTGCGGCGTCGGCCTGTTCCTCGCCTTCGGCGCGGGGCAGCCGCTCGACGCCCTTCCCCAGGCCGGTAAAGCGTCCGTCCAGCAGGTCGTCCAGAGCACCGACCCCGCCCAGCGGATGCAGTGGTTCGAGCAGCTCACGGCGATGAAGGCGAAGACCCCTCACGCCTACCTCAAGTGGCGGTTCATCGGGCCCGACATCATCGGCGGCCGCGTCACCGACGTGGACGTGCCGAAGGGCAGCAAGAAGGTCATCTACGTCGCCACCGCGTCGGGCGGCCTCTGGAAGACCACCAACACCGGCGTCACGTGGGAGCCGCTCTTCGACGAGCAGGCCACCCTCTCGATCGGCGACATCGCCATCCCCGAGACCCAGCCCGAGACGATCTGGGTCGGCTCCGGCGAGGCCAACCACTTCCGCGGGTCGCTGGCCGGCGCCGGCGTCTACAAGTCGGCTGACGGCGGCAAGACGTGGCAGCACCTCGGGCTCACCGCCACCCAGACGATCGGCCGCATCCGCATTCACCCAAAGAATCCCGACATCGTGTACGTGGCGGCGGCGGGGCACGAGTGGACCTACAACCAGGACCGCGGCGTCTACAAGACGACGGACGGCGGCAAGACCTGGCAGAAGGTCTTCTCCATCAACGAGAAGGTGGGTGCCCTCGACCTGATCATGGACCCGCGGAACCCCGACGTCCTGATCGTGTCGATGGTGAACCGCATCCGCCAGCGCTGGAGCGACCCGGTGCCCGCCGGCGAGGACGGCCTGTTCAAGACTACCGACGGCGGCAAGACGTGGCGCGAGCTGACGACCGGCCTGCCCGACACGAAGACCACCGGCCGCATCGGCCTCGACTTCTGTCTCAGCAAGCCCGACGTCGTGTACGCCTGGGTGGACAACCACACGCCGGTCGGACCGCCCCAGCCGACCGAGAAGGACTCGTACGGCCGCTTCCGCACCTACCCCGACATCGTCGGCGCCGACGTCTACCGCTCGGACGACTTCGGCGAGACCTGGAAGAAGGTGAGCCCGTCGGACCGCACCATGCAGCGGTTCGGCGGCACCTACGGGTGGGTGTTCGGGCAGATCCGGGTGGACCCGAACAACGAGAACACCATCTTCCTGCTCGGCGTGCCGTTGTTCCGATTCGACCGACGGCGGCAAGTCGTTCCAGGAGATCGACTACCCCGACCTGCACGGCGACCATCACGCGATGTGGATCGACCCGGCCGACTCGGACTACATCATCAGCGGCAACGACGGCGGCGCGAACGTGTCGTACGACGGGGGCAAGACCTGGCGCGACTTCCACAAGGGCATTCCTTCCATCCAGTTCTACAACGTGGCCCTCGACAACGCGACGCCGTTCAACGCCTGGGGCTCGGTGCAGGACTGGGGCACGTTCCGCGCGGTCGGCGTGCGGCCGCTCGAGGCGTTCAAGGGGCGGCGCAGCGACCAGCGCGTGATGCCGAAGTGGGAAGAGGCGCCGGGCGGCGAGGGCACCCACATCGCCATCGATCCGACCAATCCGAACCTCGCCTACTCGTCCACCTTCTACGGGCGGTTGCAGCGCTCGGAGTTCGTCAACGGCGAGTGGAAGAGCAAGGACATCTACCCCAAGCCGGCGGCCGGCGAGCCCGAGCATCGCGGACAGTGGCTGGCGGCCACCAGCCTTTCGCCGCACGACCCCTCGACCGTCTACCACGGCTTCCAGTACGTCTTCCGCTCGAAGGACAAGGGTGAGACGTGGGAGAAGATCAGCCCCGACCTCACCGCCTTCGACCCGCAGAAGCAGGGCAAGCTGCCGTACGCGATCAACTTCGCGACGATCACCGCGATCGTCGAGTCGCCGCTCAAGCCGGGCGTCATCTACGCGGGCACCGACGACGGCCGCGTGCATGTGACGCAGGATGCGGGGGCGCACTGGACGGAGGTCACGGCGGGACTGCCGTACTTCAAGCACGTCTGGACGATCGTTGCGTCGAAGTTCGACCCGGCCACTGCCTACATCTCGCTGACGGGCCGGCACGACGACGACTTCGCCGCCTACGTCTTCAAGACGACGGATTACGGGAAGACGTGGACGAACATCGGCGGCGGCCTGCCCGGCGGGCCGACCAACGTGGTGAGGGAGGATCCGAAGAACGGGAACGTGCTGTACGTCGGCACCGACACCGGCGCGTTCGTCACGACCGACGCCGCGAAGACCTGGAACTACCTGGGGTCCGGGCTGCCGAACGCGGCGGTCTGGGACCTGCAGGTGCACCCGCGCGACAACATGCTGGTCATCGCCACCGACGGCCGCGGCATGTGGGTGATCGACACCGTCGCCCCGCTGCAGAAGTAGCAGCGGCCGGGCTCAGAAGCGGAAGACGAGACCCGCGCCGAGATCCACGCCGCCGAGGTCCGCCTCGGGCAGTGTCGGGTCCTGGCGCGGGTCGGCGTTCGCGGTCGTGAACTCGCCGCGCGCCATCAGGCCGAACCGGCGGGAGATCGGGCGGGAGGCCGACAGCTGGGCCACGAGGCCGACCGCCCGCCCCTTCACCACCAGCCCGAACCCCTCCCATTCCTCTCGGTACCAGGTGACGCTCGGCCCGGCAGCGGCGCTGACGGCCCACGAGCCGGCGCGCAGGCGCCAGCCCAGGCCCGCTCGAATCGACGCCTGGCGGAAGCGAAGCGGCACCACGACCGGGAGGAGGCCCATGGAGGAGGCCTCGCCTGATGCACCCACGTACCGGGCGCCACCGAAGACGATCAGCCCCTTCCATCCGACCGGGACGTCAAGCTGCGCCGACAACGGAACGACGGCACTGCCGTAGGCCTCGCGGAAGACGGCGTCGGCGGGCCGCGAGACGGCCGCCACGAGTGACACTTCCACCCGCCCGGAGGCCCCGCTGGCGGGCGCCTGCGCCAGCGCAATGGAAGCCGGGGCGGCGGCGATCATCAGCACCAGAACGGCCAGCCTACGGTCCCACCGCATCATCGCTTGCGGCCTCCGCGGAAGGGTTGCTCTCGGCCCCGGTCCCATCGACCGCGGTCACGACGTAGTAGTAGGTGTCGTCCGGACGCTCCAGGATCCAGTCGTCGAACGAGGTCGTTCGGATCGCCTCCGTGGTGAGCCGCCGGTACTGCAGGTGGGACGTCGTGGATCGGTAGACGTGGTACCCGGCGGCACCGCCGACTGGCGCGGACCACGACAACCTGGCGATCTTCACCCGGGCGAACGGCGACCGCAACGCCAGCGCCTCGACGCGCAGCCCGGCCGGGGGCGCCGGGTCGCGCGACAACTGGGCCAGCTCGGCGGCCGCGGCCGCCGTCGCACGGGTGACCGTGGTCGCGAAGGCGAGGTCGAGCGTCTCGATCGTGTCCGTCGTCCGGTGGTAGTAGGGGTTCGTGACGACCCGGTCCTCGATCGCCAGCAGCGCGCTGTAGCCGTTGTCCCAGAAGGGGGCGTGGTCGCTTGCTCGCTCGGTCGGATCCAGCAGCGGCGCCGTCGGCAGCGGCGCGTAGCCCGCGGCCGCCTCGGTGAAGCGCGTCGCTAGCCACTGCGAGGCTGCGTTGACGACGAGGTCGAGGTCCTCGGGTGGACGGTCCACGTAGCCAATCATGTCGAGGTTGAGCACCCCGATGATCCGCTCGCCCTTCGCCCGGGCCGCCTGCGCGTGAAAGCGGCTCCCATGCAGGCCGTATTCCTCGGCCCCGAAGGCCACAATTCGCACCGTGAAGTCGAACCGGCGCCCGGCGAGCACGCGCGCCGTCTCGAGGATGGCCGCCGTTCCGCTGGCGTTGTCGTCGGCGCCCGGCGCGAAGGTCCGCGCCGTTCCGCCCCTCGACCACGAGTCGTAGTGCGCGCCGACGATCAGGATCTCTTCGGGACTGACGGTGCCGGGAATGGTCGCGATCACGTTCGAGGCGGGAAGGCCCGTCACCCGCACCCCGTCCACCTCGGCCGTGAAGGTGAAGTCCTCGTACGCCGTGTCGAGGCCGAAGCGCACGAAGGAGTCGTAGAGGAAGTTCGCGGCCGCGACCGCGGCCGCGGTGGTCGCGTCCCGCGTCTGGAACGACTCCAGCTCGCCGATGCCCGCCCTCAGCCGCGCGGCCGACACCGCGCCGGCGACCGTGGCGATGCCGCGGTCCTCCGCCGCGAACCTGCCCGCCGTCGCCTCTCCCCGGAAGTGCGCCGGGCCCGGCCGATCCTGCGCGGCGCGCGGCGCGGCGACCAGCAGGATCCCGGCGACGGCCAGGGCCGCGAGGCGCAGGCGGGTGCAGCCGTTCACCGGCCCCCGCCCCTTCTCTTCAAGAAGACCATCAGGAAGGCGATGAGGGCGCCGCCCACCAGCGCCACCGCCAGCACGCCGGCGAAGGGCGAGAAGCTTCGCACCACCAGGTACGCGAACGCCGCAAAGAGCACGAGGATGGCCGCTCGAAGAAGAAGCATAGGTGTTCTCCCTGGCCGCAAGCCACTAGCCTGTTCGTTCCGGCTGCCACTGAAGCCCGAGCGCCATGATTCGGTCGAGCAGCGCCTCGTACCAGATCCCGACCTTCTCAGCCGACTCGGCGAAGTCTTCGCCGTAGGCCAGCTGCGGGTTCGGGTTCGCCTCGATCACGTACGGCAGCCCCTGGCCGTCGAGCCGCAGGTCGATGCGCGCGTAGCCGCTGAGGTCGAGTGCCCGGTACGCCCGCCGCGCCAGGTGCTGGATCCGCTCCCCCATCCCCTCGGGCAGCACCGCCAGGTCGGTCGTGATGCCGTGGCGCTCCTGGTATTTCGTGTTCCACTTCACGCGCTCGGTGGCGATGCGGTGCGCGTTGTCCGGCATGTTCGTGAAGAACATCTCCCAGACGGGGAACGCCCGCAGCCGCTCGTTGCCGATCACGCCGACGTACAGCTCGCGACCGTCGATGAACTCCTCGATGATCGCGGCCGTCCCCAGGCTCTCGTGCACGAACTGCACCCGCCGCTCCAGTTGCTGGGGATTGTCCACGACCGACGCCTGCGAGATCCCGGTGGACGATTCGTACACCAGCGACTTGACGATGAGCGGAAACCGCATGCGCTTCGACAGCACCGGCTTGCGGCCCCGCCGCACCACCGTGAACTCGGGGACCCTCACCCGGTGGTACGCGAGCAGCTTCTTCGACAGCGACTTGTCGCGTGCCAGCGTCAGCCCGCGCGGGTTGCAGCCGGTGTAGGGGCGGCGCAGCAGCTCCAGGTAGCTGACGACGTTCTGGTCGAAGGTGGTGACGTCGGCGAACGCTTCGAGCAGGTTGAAGATGATGCCGGGCTGGAACTCGTCCACCGCGCGGCGGATCGCGCCGAGGTCATCGTGGATCCCGACCACCTCCACGGTGTGCCCACTCTCCTCGAGCGTCGTCTTGACGTCGAACTCCATCTTCCACTCGGCGTTGATCACGTCGAGGCCGGTGGTGTCCTCGGGGGGGACGAGGTGCCGGTGGACGAGCGCGAGGACCTTGTGCTTCCTCATAGGGCCAGCCGGTGCCCCCCGCTGTGGAGGTAGTTCATCGATTGCACGGTGAGGAGGACGGCCAGCTCCTGCCGGGCCCGGTTCTCGGGCATCGCCAAGCGCAGCTTCAGCTCGCGGCAGCGCTGGATCATCTCCTCGAGCACCTGGTCGATCGTGTACTGGTAGATGCCGGTCCAGCCGGCGACCATCGTCCGCAGCGGCCGCCGGAGCCGGGCCATGAACTGGGCCGCGCTGATCCCCTGCGCGAACTCGGGCGCGTCGGAGAAGATGCGGCGCAGGTCGCGGTCGTAGAACGCGGGGCGGTGGCGGTCGAGGCCGTAGTGCTTCCGCTTGCGCCGGTAGTGCTGGCGCAGCGTCTTGCGCAGGCGGGGCAGCGGGTCGAACGGGTCGGTCACGGCGTGGGCCGGGGGCTTCCCTCTCAGCGTCCCCATCAACTGGTCGATGTACTCGAGCTTCTTCAGCGCCGGCCAGCCGCGGTACCGCGACCGCCACGCGTTGTCTGGCGTCAGCCAGACGGCGAAGGTCTCGGCGAAGTCCTCGTCGGGATGGCTCTGCGCGTACCAGGAGTCGAGGTGGAGCACGTAGCTGCGGCTGTAGGGCCGCGGCGCGTAGAACTCGGGGTACGGCTCGGAGGGCGAGCCGAAGAGCTGGCGCCGCAGTCGCCGGCGCCGCAGCCCGTAGGCGTTGTCGAGGGCGTGCCCCGCCTCGTGCCGCAGGATCCGCATGCACCAGCCGTGCTCGCCCCCCTCGACCTCGAGCATCTGCGACTGCTCGAGCTTGTGCAGCCTCGGGTGCGCGACATAGAAGGGGATGGCGATCGCCGAGACGCCGTCCGGCGTGAACCACTCGTCCGACAGGTAGAAGGTGACCGGGAACTGGAGCCCGCGCTCTTCCAGCTCGCGGCGAAGCTCGGCCACGCGGGGCTCGACCCAAGACCCCTCGATGCCGATCGGCAGGTCGCTCATCCTCACGTCGAGCAGCTGCTCGTCGGGCAGCGCCCACCACTCGACGGGCGGCGGCTCCGGCACGGCCGCGGAGCCGTCGGGCTGGGGCGGCGGCGCGTCGGCCGGCGGAGGGTCGGGCTGCATGCGCCCATGATACCGGGTACAATTCACGCATGCAGCAGATCCTCCCGCTTCGTGGGGGTTCCGCGCTCTCGTCCTTCCGCCTCGACAAGCTGAACCGGCAGATCGAAGAGCGCGGCAGCCGTCTTCGCGTGGCCTTCGCCACCTACTGGCACTTCGTGGAAACCACGCGCGACCCCTCGACCGCGGAGCGGACGGTCCTCGAGCGCCTCGTGACGTACGGGTGGGCGGGCACGGAGGCCCGCCCCCCAGCGGTGGCCCTGCCCGGCGGCGGGCGCGACGTCCTCGTCACGCCGCGGCTCGGCACGATCTCGCCCTGGTCGTCGAAGGCCACCGACATCGCGCGCCTCTGCAACCTCGACTTCGTGCGGCGCATCGAGCGCGGCACCGTCTTCCACCTCGAGGGCGACGGCGACCTCGCCGACGTCCTCCCGGTGCTGCACGACCGCATGACCGAGACGGTGCTCGCCGTCGCTCGACGAGGCCGACGCAGCTCTTCCGCCACGTCGCCGCCGAAGCCGCTGACCGAGGTCGACGTCCTCGGCGGCGGCGCCGGCGGCCATCGAGGAGGCCAACGTCCGCTTCGGCCTCGCGCTCGCCGCCGACGAGATCGACTACCTCGTCGCCTACTTCCGCGGCGCCGGCCGCAACCCGACCGACGTCGAGTTGACGATGTTCGCGCAGGCGAACTCGGAGCACTGCCGGCACAAGATCTTCAACGCGTCGTGGGTCGTCGACGGCGAGCCGCAGTCCGACTCGCTCTTCGGCATGATCCGGCAGACGCACCAGGCGAACCCGCAGGGCACGGTGTCGGCGTACTCGGACAACGCGGCCGTGATGGAAGGGCGCGACGATCGAGCCGCTTCTTCGCCGATCCCGGAGACCGGCCGGTACGCCTACCACGAGGGCCTCACCCACACGCTGATGAAGGTGGAGACGCACAACCACCCGACGGCGATCTCGCCGTTCCCCGGCGCGGCGACCGGGTCGGGCGGCGAGATCCGCGACGAGGGCGCGACGGGCCGCGGGTCGAAGCCGAAGGCCGGGCTGTGCGGGTTCTCGGTGTCCAACCTGCGCATTCCCGGATTCGAGCGCCCGTGGGAAGGCCCGGAGTCGAAGCCCGACCGGATCGCGTCGCCGCTCGCGATCATGATCGAGGGGCCGATCGGCGCGCGCCTCGTTCAACAACGAGTTCGGCCGGCCGAACCTCGCCGGCTACTTCCGCGCCTTCGAGCAGGAGGCGAACGGCGTGGTGCGCGGCTACCACAAGCCGATCATGCTGGCGGGCGGCGTCGGCAACATCCAGCGCCGAGCACGCGCACAAGGCCGACGTGCCCGCCGGGCTCGCTGCTGATCCAGATCGGCGGCCCGGCCATGCTCATCGGCATGGGCGGCGGCTCGGCCTCGTCGATGACGACCGGCTCGAACACCGCGGACCTCGACTTCGACTCGGTGCAGCGCGGCAACGCCGAGATCCAGCGGCGCGCGCAGGAGGTGATCGACCGCTGCTGGGCGCTCGGCGCCGCCAACCCGATCCTCTCGATCCACGACGTCGGCGCGGGCGGCCTGTCGAACGCGCTGCCCGAGATCGCGCACGGCTCGGGCCGCGGCGCGCGCATCGACCTGCGCGCGGCGCCGAACGAAGAGCCGGGCATGACGCCGCGCGAGGTGTGGTGCAACGAGGCGCAGGAGCGCTACGTCCTGGCCATCGCGCCGGACTCGCTCGACTCTGTTCCGCGCAGATCTGCGAGCGCGAGCGCTGCCCCTTCGCCGTCGTCGGCGAGGCGACCGAGGAGCGGCACCTCGAGGTGCGCGACCCGCTCTTCGGCAACAAGCCGGTGGACATGGACCTGCCGGCGCTGCTCGGCAAGCCGCCGCGGATGACGCGCGACGTCGCGCGGGTCGCGGCCGGCGCTGCTGCCGCTGTCGCTCGAGGGCGTGCGACCTGCGCGAGGCGCGTCGACCGCGTGCTGCGGGCGCCGGCGGTCGCCGACAAGACGTTCCTCATCACGATCGGCGACCGGACGGTCGGCGGCCTCTGCTCGCGCGACCAGATGGTCGGGCCCGTGGCAGGTGCCCGTCGCCGACTGCGCGACGACGCTGCTCGGCGTTCGAGAGATACGCGGGCGAGGCGTTCGCGATCGGCGAGCGCACGCCGCTCGCCGTGATCGACGCGCCCGGCCTCGGGCCGGATGGCCGTCGGCGAGGCGCTCACGAACCTCGCCGCGGCGCCCGTGCGCGACCTGTCGCTCGTGAAGCTGTCGGCCAACTGGATGGCGGCGGCCGGCGTCGCCCGGCGAGGACGCGGCGCTGTTCGACACGGTGCGGACGCGTCGCCGCTCGACCTCTGCCCGCGCTCGGCGTCAGCATCCCGGTCGGCAAGGACTCGATGTCGATGCGCACGGCGTGGGAGGACGGGGGCGGCCGCCGCGCAGGTGGTCGCGCCGCTCGTCGCTCATCGTCTCGGCCTTCGCGCCGTGCGACGACGTGCGCGGCACGCTGACGCCGCAGCTGCGCACCGACTGCGGTCCCACGGTGCTCGTGCTGGTCGACCTCGCGCCCGGGGCGGGCGCGCCTGGGCGGCTCGGTGCTGGCGCAGGTGTACGGCCAGACGGGAGACGAGACGCCGGACGTCGACGACCCGTCGCGCCATGCGCGGCGCTCTTCGCGGCGCTGGCGGAGCTGCGGCGCGACGGGCTCGTGCTCGCCTACCACGACCGGTCGGACGGCGGCCTGTTCGTCACGCTCTGCGAGATGGCGTTCGCCGGGCACGTCGGCCTCGACGATCGACGCCGCGGCGCTGGCGCACGGGCTCGCCGCACGACGGCCCTGCTGGCCGGGCTCTTCGCCGAGGAGCTGGGCGCGGTCGCTGCAGGTGCGCGACGGCGACGCGGTCGCGCGGCGCTCGACGTCGCTCGCGCGCCACGGCCTCGCCGGCCCGCGTCGTGGCGCGGCCGAACGCCGGCGACGACGATCGCGATCGACGCGCGGCGGCCGCGTGGTCTATCGCGAGTCGCGCGTCGCCCTGCAGCGGGCCTGGAGCGAGACGACCTGGCAGATGCAGTCGCTGCGCGACAACCCGGCGTGCGCGCAGCAGGAGTACGACCGCATCCTCGACGCCGCGACGACCCGGGCCTGTCGCCGCGACGTGACGTTCGACCCGGCCGAGGACGTCGCGGCGCCGTTCGTCGCGCGCGGCGCGCGGCCCGCCGATCGCCATCCTGCGCGACCAGGGCGTGAACGGCGAGGTGGAGATGGCGGCGGCGTTCGACCGCGCCGGCTTCGACGCGCACGACGTCCACATGAGCGACGTCATCGCCGGGCGCGTGTCGCTCGCCGGCTTCCGCGGCCTCGCGGCGTGCGGCGGCTTCTCGTTCGGCGACGTGCTCGGCGGCGGCGAGGGCTGGGCGAAGTCGGCGCTCTACAACGCGCGGGCGCGCGACGAGTTCTCCGCCTTCTTCGCGCGGCCCGACACCTTCGCGCTCGGCGTCTGCAACGGCTGCCAGATGATGGCGGCGATGAAGGAGCTGATCCCGGGCGCCGAGCGCGTGGCCGCGATTCGTGAAGAACGCCTCCGAGCAGTTCGAGGCGCGCGCTCGTGATGGTCGAGATCCTGCCGAGCCCGTCGATCTTCTTCCGCGGGCATGGAGGGCAGCCGCATCCCGATCGTCACGGCGCACGGCGAGGGGCGCGCGGTCTTCGACGCGCCCGAGCGACGCGGCGCGCGTCATCGTGGCGGCGCGCTACGTGGACAACCGCGGGCAGCCGACCGAGGTCTACCCGCTCAACCCGAACGGCTCGGCCGGCGGCCTCACGGCGTGACGACGGCCGACGGGCGCTTCACGGTCGTCATGCCGCACCCCGAGCGCGTCTTCCGGATCGTGCAGTGGTCGTGGCACCCGGACGGCTGGGGCGAGGACAGCCCGTGGATGCGCGTCTTCCGCAACGCCAGGGTGTGGGTAGCCTGAGAAGACAATCCGTGACAGGCATCGCGTTTACCTTGACTTCCCGACCCCTCGAATCGGCTTCGCCTCCTGCTGGTGGAGGTCGAAGACGACGACCTCGTTCTCGCCCGCCTTCAGCCATGGCGCGGGGCAGTACAGCCGCGTCTGCGGGCCGATGTCCCAGTAGCGGCCGAGGTTGTGGCCGTTCACCCACACGACCCCCTTCCGGTAGCCCGACAGGTCGACGAAGGTGTCGGCCGGCGCGTCGAGGCGGAAGGTGCCCCGGAAGAAGGTGCCGGGCCGCGGGTCGACCGGGCCCGCGGGCAGTGACGCCACCCAGCGGTCCTCGAGCGGCAGCAGGAACACCTCCCAGTTCATCAGGGTCATTCCGGCCAGCGTCACCCGGTCGGTGATCCCCTTCCGGTCGATCATCTCCTGCGCGAAGTTGATGTGCCCCATCCCCTCGACGAGGATGTCGAGCACGGGCATCGGGTTCGTGGTGGCCGGCAGCTCGATCGCCCTTCTCGCCGAGGCGCCGGTCGAGGGTGCCGATCGGCCTTCCATCCACGAACACCGTCGCGTAGTCGTGGAGGTCGGTGATCTGCAGCCGGCCGCTCTTCCGCCCCACCAGCTTCGTCCGGTAGAGCACCAGTCCCTGGTTCTGGCCGTACATCTCGAACGGCCTCGGCTGCACCGACGCGATCGGCTTCGGCAGGTGGCTCCAGAGCGACGCGTGCGCCTGCATGACGAAGTCAGGGACGTCGATCGCCGGGATCGGATCGGGGATCGGCGGCAGCGGCGTGCCGATCGCCGCCCCGATCATCTCGCGCAGCGCGTGGTACTTCGGCGTCGGCAGCCCCTGCTCGCTCGACCGGCGCGTCGTAGTCGTAGCTGGTGACGTCGGGCTCGTACCCCTTGCCGCCCGAGTTGGCGCCGGCGGTGAAGCCGAAGTTGGTGCCGCCGTGCAGCACGTAGAAGTTGAACGACTTCTTCGCGCCGAGCAGGAACGCGACCTCCTTCTTCAAGTCGTCGAGCGAGGGGCGCGCCCAGCTCTCGCCCCAGTGCGTGAGCCATCCGGGGTACGTCTCGGACGAGAACACCGGCACGCCCGGGACGATCGACCGGGCCAGCGCCCAGTGCTTCTCCTCGGACCCCGAGTCGAGGCCGACCGCGGCCCCCTCGACGTGGCCCGCCTCCAGCATGTGCGGCGTCGGCCCGTCCGCGGTGAAGAAGGGCACGTCGATCCCGAGCTTCACCCACACGTCCTTCAGGCGCGCCATGTAGGCCCGGTCGTTCCCGTAGCTGCCGTACTCGTTCTCGACCTGCACCATCAGGATCGGGCCGCCGCGGGTGACGAGCAGCGGCTTCACCGCCTTCGCCAGCTCCGTCATGTAGCGCTCGGCCGCGGCCATGTATCGCGGGTTCAGGCAGCGAACCTTCAGCTCGGGGTCGCGCAGCAGGTACGGCGGCAGGCCGCCGAAGTCCCACTCGGCGCAGACGTACGGCCCCGGCCGCAGGAGGACCCACATCCCCTCCTCCTGCGCGGTCCGGACGAAGCGCGCGATGTCGCGGTTGCCGGTCGAGAAGTCGAACCGTCCCTCGGACCCCTCGTGGTAGTTCCAGAAGATGTAGGCCGCGATCGTGTTGCACCCCATCGCCTTCGCCATCCGGATGCGGTGGCGCCAGTACTCCGCCGGAATGCGGGCCGGGTGCAGCTCGCCGGCGATGACCTGGAACGGCTTGCCGTCGAGGAGGAACTCGTCGCCGCCGAGGGCGAACGTGTGCCGGGCGGCCTGCCCCGAGGTGCCGGTGGTGAGGACCAGCGCGAGGGCGGCCGACAGCGCGACGCGGACGATCGTCTTCATGCCGGGAAATCTACTACTATTCGAGGCTATGGCACGACTCCTCGCGATGCTCGCGGCCGCGGTGCTGCTCGTCGGGGCCGACGGCGGCTCGACCCGGGGCACGCAGGCGCCCTTTCGTCCCGCCACGCCCGTCGTCTCCCAGAAGGTGCGTCCGCTGCCGCTCCAGGACGTCCGGGTGACCGGCGGCCCGCTCAAGCGCGCGCAGGACCTCGACGCGCAGTACCTGCTCTCGCTCGAGCCCGACCGGATGATGGCGTTCCTCCGGAAGAGCGCGGGCCTCGAGCCGAAGGCCGAGGGCTACAACGGGTGGGATGGACCGGGTCGCCAGCTCACGGGCCACATCGCCGGCCACTACCTCTCCGCGGTGAGCCTGATGTACGCGGCGACCGGCGACCCCCGCTTCAAGGAGCGCGCCGACTACCTCGTGCGCGAGCTGAAGGCGGTGCAGGACGGGCAGGGCGACGGCTATATCGGCGCCCAGGCCGACCGCGACGGCGTGGACGGCAAGGTCCGCATCGATGGAGCTCGCGAAAGGGGTCATCCGCTCCGGCGGCTTCGACCTCAACGGCCTGTGGTCGCCGTGGTACGTCCTCCACAAGATCTACGCGGGGCTGCGCGACGCCTACCGCCTGGCCGGCAACCGCGAGGCGCTCGAGGTCGAGGTGAAGTTTGCCGCGTGGGCCGAGGGGCTCGCTGGCGAAGCTCGATGCCGACCAGACTCAGCGGATGCTGGCCACGGAGTTCGGCGGGATGAACGAGATCCTCGTGGACCTCTACGCCGACACCGGCGACAAGCGCTGGCTGGCGCTCTCGGACCACTTCCAGCACGAGGCGGTCGTCGACCCGCTCTCACGGCAGGAGGACATCCTCGGCGGCAAGCACGGGAACACGCAGGTGCCGAAGCTGCTCGGCTCGCTCGCCCGCTACGTCTACTCGGGCAGCGCCGCCGACGGCACGGCCGCCACCTTCTTCTGGGACCAGGTGGCGCTCCACCACAGCTTCGCCACCGGCGGCCACGGCCGCAACGAGTACTTCGGCGAGCCCGGGAAGCTGAACGACCTGGTCGAGGGGCGTACCGCGGAGACCTGCAACGTCTACAACATGATCAAGATGGCGCGGACGCTGTTCGCCCTCGATCCGCAGGTTCGCTACGCCGACTTCCACGAGCGCGCCCTCTTCAACCACATCCTCGGATCGATCGACCCGGCCGACGGCGCCACCTGCTACATGGTGCCGGTCGGCCGCGGCGTGGCGCGCGAATACCAGAACATGCGCGAGGACTTCACCTGCTGCGTCGGCTCGGGAATGGAGAGCCACGCGCTCCACGGCGACGGCCTCTACTACGAGGCCGGCGACCGGCTCTGGGTGAACCTCTACGTGCCCTCCACGGCCGAGTGGCGCAGCGCGGGCGTGCGCCTGGTCAGCCAGACGGACTTCCCCGATGGCCAGGACGCCTCGCTGACGCTGAGGATGGCCTCCCCGAAGACGCTGACGATCGCACTGCGGCGCCCGTGGTGGGCCGGCGCCGGCTTCCGCGTCCTCGTGAACGGGAAGCCCGAGGCGAACCTCCCGCCCCCGGCGTCCTACGTCGAGCTGCGCCGCCGGTGGGCCTCGGGCGATCGCATCGAGCTGACGCTCCCCAAGGCGCTGCACCTCGAACCACTTCCCGACAACCCGAACCGCGTCGCGGTGATGAACGGCCCGCTGGTGCTCGCGGGCGATCTCGGGCCGCTGCCGGACCGCATGACCGGCGAGGACGCGAATTCCGCGCTCCGACCCTCGGCGCCGGTCTTCCTTGCCGCGGGCCAGCCCGTCGAGCGCTGGCTCGAGCCGGTGCCCTCGCGGCCCGGCGCCTTCCGCACGAAAGGGGTGGGGCGCGACCGCGACGTCGAGCTCGTCCCCTTCCACCAGCTGCACCGCCGCGTCTACGGCGCCTATTGGGACCTCTACACCCCCGTTCAGTGGGAACAGCGTCAGGCCGAGGTCCGTGCCGCCGAGGCGAAGCAGCGCCGCCTCGAGGCCGCAACGGTTGGCTCGGCGCAGCCCGGACAGATGCAGGCCGAACGCGACGCGAACGCCCAGTTCGGCCAGTCGTCGCCGGTCCAGCTGGCCGGACGGTACGGCCGCCGGGCCTCGGATTGGTTCTCGTTCGACCTGCCCGTGGACCCCTCCCGCCCCATGGCGCTGATCGTGACCTACCATCCCGAGGAGCGCGCGAACCGCAGCGTGGACATCCTGGTCGATGGAACCAAGGTCGGCGAGCAGGCGATCCCCCGCATCAGCCCCCAGCAGCAGGGCGAGTTCTTCGACGCCGAGTACCCGATCCCGTCCGAGCTCGTTGAGGGCAAGCGGAAGGTCACCGTCCGCTTCCAGGCGACCCGCGGCAACGAAACACCGGCCGTCTACGGCGTGCGCACCGTGCGAGGGGACATGGACTGACGCGGGCACGAACTCTGCACGGCTTTTCTCCGTTGAGGTGCAGCCGTGCAGTACCCGTCCACCCTGCGGATCCCGGTCGTCCTCGTCGTGGCGCTCGTGGCGTCGGCGTGCGGCAGCGGGTCGACGCAGCTCGTCGGTCCGGCCGCTCCGAAGTGCCAGGCCACCTTGTCGGGCGTGCCATCCTCGCTCCCCGCCCAGGGCGGGCAGGTGAGCGTGACCGTGAACGCCGCACGAGAGTGCGGCTGGACCGCCAGCAGCGAAGCCAGCTGGGCCCAGGTCAGCCCGCCATCAGGCCAGGGCGGAGGCACCCTCACCGTTCGCGTCTCCCCCAACGGCGCGGCCGCGCCCCGCTCGGGCGCCATCGTCGTCAACGACGCGCGCGTGGGGCTGAGCCAGGAGCCAGCCCCGTGCCGCTACGGCCTCGCCACCTCTTCGGTCGCGGTCGCGTCTGCCGGCGGGCCGGTGGACGTGGAAATCGAGGCGCCATCGGGCTGTGCGTGGACGGCATCGGGCGCCGCGTGGGTGCAGGTCGTTCGCGGATCCGGTTCCGGAGCCGGCGCGGCCGGGTTCGTCGTCGATGCGAACCCCGGTGCGGCGAGGTCGGTCACGCTGACGGTGGCGGGACTCCCGTGGAGAGTCGATCAGGCCGCGGCGGCGGGCCCCGGTTCTCCCGAGCCGCCGCCGACTCCGCCGCCCGTCCCGCCCGAGTTGATCACCCTGTCGGGGCGGGTCGACGCCCTGATCGGGTCGTGCCCGAACCTCCGGTTCACCCTGCAGGGACGGCCGGTCTTCACCGACGCGGCCACCGAATTCCGGTCGGGCAACTGCAAGCATGTCGACGACGGTCGCCAGGTGCGCCTCGAGGGCGAGGTCCGCGAGGGCGGCGACGTCCACGCGACGATCGTGGAGATTGGCAGGGACTGACGCGCGCCGCGCTTCGCGGCGCTATGACATCCTCGCCCACCGGATCAGCGTCTTCATCGAGGGCGGCTTGCCGAACATCAGCAGGCCGACGCGGAACACCTTGCCGGCGAACCACAGCAGCACGTAGACGCCGACCGCCCCGACCGCGACCGCCAGCCACGCCTGCCACATCGGCGGCGGGCTGCTCGAGGTCATCCGCAGCAGGATGACGAAGTTGCTGATCGGCGGGATGTAGCTGAGCACGATCGCCAGCAGCGAGTTCGGGTCGCGGCTGATCGGCATCCAGATGATCCACGGGATCATGATGACGAGCATCACCGGCGTCATCAGGCTCTGGGCCTCGCGCATCTCGTTCACCGACGCCCCGATGGCGGCCATCATCGCCGCGATCGAGAAGTAGGCGAGGATGAAGAAGATGAAGAGGAAGACGATCAGCATCGGGTCGAGCAGGCCGAGCGCCGCGAAGGAGAACAGCGCGAGGATCCCCAGCCCCGCGTAGAGCCCCAGCACGACGAGCCCCACCGCCATCTGCCCGATGATCTTGCCGGTCATCAGCTCGCGCGCCGACACCGCCGACAGCAGCACCTCGACCACGCGCGTGGATTTCTCCTCGACGGTCGAGGTCAGCAGGTACTGGCCGCTGGTGATCACCGACACGAGCAGCAGCCCCATGAAGGCGGCCGGCAGCAGGACGTTCAGCATCTCGTTGGTCGTCGCCTCGCCCGCCGCGGTGACCGTACGCGACGTCGGGCGTTCGACCTCGGTCAGCCCCTCGGCCCGCTTCGGGTCCATCCCGGCCGAGTCCAGCCGCGCGGCGAGGATCGCGTCGCGCAAGCCGTCGTGCAGGTGATCCACCAGGCGATCGTCCAGCTTCGCCTTCACGAACAGGTCGTAGCTGCCGTAGCGCCCCTGTTCGCGGGGCTCCACCGCGTCGGGGTGCACGAGCACGAGCGCGACCCGCTGGTGCGGGTCCTGCCCGGGCTCGGCCAGCGGCGACGCGAGCAGCGTCTTCGCCTGCTCGAGGTCGGCGTCACCCGGCAGCACCTCCAGCTCGATCTGCGGCACCTCTCCGAGTGCCGCGTTCACGGACTGCTCCACTGCCTCGGCGGCGCCCGGCGTGGCGGACACGCCCTTCCGCACGCCCGCCGTCCGCGCCTCGATCTGGCGCCGGTCCTCGTCGCGGGCCTCCGCGAAGGCCGCCGGTGTGACGTGCGGCCTGAACCGCTCGGCCACCTGGCCGGTCGCGTCCACGATGGCTACCCGCCCCTCGATCCTCGGCGGCGTCCGGTTCATCATGCGCGGCATGAAGTAGATGACCACCGCGATCAGGGCAGGGGTGATCAGCACGCCGAAGACGAACCCCTTGGTCATCACCGTCGCCGCGAACTCGCGCCCGGCCACGTAGAGGGTCTTCTTCACCGCCCCACCTCCACCGCCGCCTGGTCGCGCAGCGACTCGCGCAGTCCCGCCGACCCGGCGGCCGCCCCGGTGCCGGCGACGATGCCGACGAACACATCCTCGAGCGTGGGCCGCCGCACCTCGATGCGCGCCGGGGTGATGGCCTCGACGATCGACCTGAGCACCGCGCCCGCGTCTGCGCCCTCGGCCAGCGAGACGTCCCACGCGCCGGCGTCGCGCGTCACCCCCCGAACGCCGCGCAGGTGCTGCAGCACCGACACGTCGGCGGCGGGGTCGAGCGGCTCGAACAGGATGCTGCGCGGATCGAACGAGGCCCCGATCGTGTTCAGCGGCTGGTCGAGCACCTTCTCGCCGCGGTGGATCATCACCACGTGGTCGCACAGCTGCTCGGCGTGCGTCATGATGTGCGTCGAGAAGAGGATCGTCGCGCCGCGGCGGTGTTCCTCGAGCACGAGGTCGCGCAGCAGCCGCTGGTTCACCGGGTCGAGGCCGCTGAACGGCTCGTCGAGGATCAGCAGGTCGGGGCGGTGGATGACGGCGGCGATGAACTGCACCTTCTGCTGCATCCCCTTCGACAGCTCCTCGCAGCGCTTCCGCTCCGCGTCGCGCGAGCGCGACGCGATCCAGCCACGCATCGATCTGCTTCGGCAGGCCGGCCCCGTCCATCCCCTTCAGCCTCGCCATGTAGACGAGGAACTCGGCCACCCGCATCTTCTTGTAGAGGCCGCGTTCCTCGGGGAGGTACCCGATGCGGTCCTTCGCCTCGAGCGCGGAGCGGCGGCCGAGCACCTGCAGCTCGCCGCTGTCCGGGAAGAGGATCGACAGGATCATCCGGATCGTCGTCGTCTTGCCGGCCCCGTTGGGGCCGATGACGCCGTACAGCGCCCCCTGGGGCACGACGAGGTCGAGGTCCCGGACGGCGACCGTTTCGCCGAAGGTCTTCGTGAGGTCCTTGAGGACCACGGCATCTGGCATGGCCCGAGATGATACACCGGCCTGCCGCGGCCGAGTTGCGGTAAGGTAGGCGCGTGCGGACCCCCAGCCCGGCTGGCCTCCTCCTGTTGCTCGCCGCTGCCGCCGTGACCTCCGGCTGCGGCGGCGACAGCTCCCCGTCCGGCCCTTCGCCGACGCCCACGCCCCAACCCGGCGCGGACGCGTGCGCGGCCATCGGCAGCGCCCTGGCGGGGACGGTGGCGATCATCAACGGGAGCGCGTGCTCGACGGGCAACTCGCCGGTCGTCCAGTTGAACCTCCGCGATGCCCGGAACCTGGCGGTCGGCACCTGCTCGGCGACGGTGATCGCGCCGCGCGCGGTGCTGACCGCGGCGCACTGCCTCGACGACGAGGTCGCGGGCGCGCGCGTGTACCTGGGCGGCGTAGACCAGGTGCCCGGCGTCTCGCTCCACCCTCATCCCCGGTATCGGGCGGGCGAGGCGAACGCCCTCGACGTGGGGGTCGTGCTGACGGGCGCCGACATCCCGCGCATGCCCGTTCCGCTGCTCCTGACCCGCGACGCGCGCCTCGGCGAGCAGGCGGTGGTCGCCGGCTGGGGCCGCGACCAGTTCGACGCGAGCGGCACGCTGCGCGCCGGCAAGGCCGCGATCACGGCGGTGGGCGGAGTCTACCTGCAGACCGAGTACTCCGCGTCCACGAGCGGCGTCTGCGCCGGCGACTCGGGGGGACCGCTGCTCCTGTCGGAAGGCGGGACGTGGGCCGTCGCCGGCGTCACCTCGCTCACCAGCAACAGCGGGTGCTCGGCCGGCGCCAACTACTACGTGAGCCTGCGCAACGCCGACGTCTCAGCCTTCGTGCTGGGCCTCGTCCCGGGCGCCGCCCGGCGCTGACGCTCCAGAGCAGGGCTGAAGCCCTGCTCCACGGTCCTGTCGAACTTGCCCTTCCGCCCCGCCGTCTAAGCAGGTGTGATGCTGCCCAGGAATCTCAGCCGAACCCTCCGCACCCTGCTCCGCAAGCCGCTTTTTGCGGGTGTCGCCGTCGTGACGCTCGCGCTCGGCATCGGGGCCAGCACGGCCATGTTCAGCGTCGTCTACGGCGTGCTGCTGAAGCCGCTGCCGTTCGCCGGTGCCGACCGGCTCGTGGCGGTCTGGCACTCGGCGCCCGGCCTGAACCTCGACCTGCTGCCCCAGGGGCCGGCCACCTACCTCACGTATCGCGACGAGGGCCGCACCTTCGAGGACATCGGCCTGTGGCAGAACGGGATGGTGTCGGTGACCGGGCTGAGCGAGCCGGAGCGGGTACCGGTGCTGATGATGACCGACGGCACCCTGCCGATCCTGCAGATCGCCCCGCACGTCGGGCGACGATTCACCAGGCAGGACGATTCCCCGGCCGGCCCGGCGACCGTCATGCTGGCGTACGGCTACTGGGAACGGCGCTTCAAGGCCGACCCGGGGGCGATCGGCAAGCAGGTCGTCGTCGACGGCGAGCCGCACGAGATCATCGGCGTCCTCCCGCGCAGCTTCCAGTTCCTCGACAGCGAGCCCGCCCTGCTGCTG
This sequence comes from uncultured Acidobacteriota bacterium, assembly GCA_963813585.1. Taxonomy (GTDB): domain Bacteria; phylum Acidobacteriota; class Vicinamibacteria; order Vicinamibacterales; family Fen-181; genus JARKSS01. Next base: position 1,052,807 of record CAWEZL010000001.1, on the reverse strand, counting down.
CCGCTCCGGCTGAACCGGGCGGGGGAGTTCGTCGGCCACTTCAACTACCGGGGCATCGCACGGCTGCGGCCCGGCGTCACCGTCGAGCAGGCGAACGCCGACATCGCCCGGATGATCCCGATGGTCCTCGACCGCTTCCCGCTTCCCCCCGGGTTCACGAGGAAGATGTTCGACGAGTCGCGGATGGCGCCGAACGTCCGGCCGCTGGCCGCCGACGTGATCGGCGACGTGGGCGACGTGCTGTGGGTCCTGTTCGCCACCGTCGGGATCGTCCTGCTGATCGCGTGCGCGAACGTCGCGAACCTGTTCCTGGTCCGTGCCGAGGGCCGGCACCAGGAGCTGGCCGTGCGAAGCGCCCTGGGAGCCCGTCCGACGCTGATCGCCCGCGGCCTGCTCGCCGAGAGCCTGGTGCTGTCGTTGCTGGGTGGGGCGCTGGGGGTGGGCTTGGCCTATGCGGGCATCCGGGTGCTGCAGGCGCTGGCGCCCGACGGCCTGCCCCGGCTGAACGAGATCGCGATCGACCCGGTGGTGCTGCTCTTCACGCTGGGCCTGTCGCTGGCCGCCGGGGTCCTGTTCGGCCTGCTGCCGCTCGTGCGCTTCTCGACGCCGCGAGTCCTCGCCGGCTTGAAGGACGGCGGGCGGTCCGCAAGCGACGGCCGCCAGCGCAATCGCGCACGCAACGCGCTGGTCGTCGGCGAGATCGCGATGGCGCTGGTGCTGCTGGTCGCCGCGGGCCTGATGATCCGGACCTTCCAGGAGCTGCGGAACGTGCAGCCCGGGTTTTCGCGCCCCGAGGAAGTGCTGACGTTCCGCGTGTCCGTGCCCGAGGCCCTCGAGGCCGACCCGGTCCGGGTGGCGAGGACGCACGAGGACATCGCGCGCCGGATCGAGGCGCTCCCGGGCGTCGTCGCGGTGGGCCAGTGCTCGGGGCTCACCATGGACGGCAACGGAAGCACCGATCCGGTCGTCGTCGAGGAGTTCCCGCTGGCCGCCGGGAGCTTCCCGGCACTCCGCCGGATGAAGTGGGCCGCGCCGCGCTACTTCGAGACGATGGGCAACCGGATCGTCGCGGGGCGGGGCTTCACGTGGAACGACAACTACGGCCTGGCCCTGGTGGCCGTCGTGAACGAAGCGTTCGTCCGCGAGTACTGGAAGAAGCCGGCCGACGCGCTGGGAAAGCGGATCCGCTCGGGGCCGCAGGAGTGGCGCGAAATCGTCGGGATCGTCGGCGACGAGCGAGACGACGGGGTCGCCCGGCCGGCGCCGCCGATCGTGTACTGGCCGATGCTGTCCAAGAGCCTGTGGGAAGAGGGCACGTACGGCGTGCGGACGCTGGCGTATGCCGTGCGGTCGTCGCGCGCCGGGTCGCCGACGCTGCTCGCCGAGATCCAGCGCTCCGTGTGGTCGGTCAACCGCAACCTGCCGCTCGCCAACGCCCGCACCCTCGCGGAGATCCGCTCCGAGTCGATGGCGCAGACCTCGTTCGCGCTGGTGATGCTCGGCATCGCCGCCTGCGTGGCGCTGGCCCTCGGCGTGGTCGGGATCTACGGCGTCATCGCCTACATGGCCACGCAGCGCACGCGCGAGATCGGGATCCGCATGGCGCTCGGGGCGCAGCGTGAGAACGTCAGCGGGCTGTTCCTCCGCCACGGCCTGGCGCTCACGGCCGCCGGCCTGCTGCTCGGGGTGGGCGCGGCGGCCGCCCTCACGCGCCTGATGTCCGCCCTGCTGTTCGGCGTCGGAGCCTGGGACCCGGTGACCTACCTGTCCGTCTCGGCCGTGCTCGGCGCAATCGCCCTGCTGGCCAGCTACCTGCCGGCCCGCCGCGCCTCGCGCCTCGACCCGATCGTCGCGCTGCGCGCGGATTGATCACAGACCGGAATTCGGCGCCGCTCGCTCCGGAGAACTGGCCCCCTGCCCTTCCCGTCTAACCGGTCAGACGGTTCGATCGCGTCCCGGGGAGGGCATCATGCTGCAGGACCTCCGTCGCACCATTCGCGCCTTGTTGCGCGCCCCGCTCTTCACGCTGGTTGCCGTGGTCACGCTCGCGCTCGGCATCGGCGCCAGCAGCGCGATCTTCAGCGTTGTCTACGGCGTCCTGCTCAAGCCGCTGCCCTACGACGAGGCCGATCGGCTCGTCGGGGTGTGGCACACGGCCCCCGGCGTGAACCTGGGTGCGCTGCAGCCTCGGCGCCGGGTCCCGGTGCTCAACCAGGGGCCCGCCACCTACCTGACGTACCGCGAAGAGGGGCGCGCATTCGAGGACATCGCGCTCTGGGATGACGGCGCGGTCTCGGCGACCGGCGCGGGGCGCGACCCGGAGCGGCTCGACGCGCTCTTCGTGAGCGACGGCCTGCTGCCCGTGCTGCGCGCCAGGCCGCAGCTCGGGCGCACGTTCACCGCCGCGGACGACTCGCCAGCCACGCCCGAGCGCGTCATGCTGAGCTACGCCTACTGGGAGCGGGCGTACGGCGGCAGAGCCGAGGCGGTGGGTGAGCAGATGGTGGTGGACGGCACGCCGCGCGAGATCATCGGCGTCCTGCCTCGCGGTTTCCGTTTCCTCGACCGCGACGCCGACGTGCTGCTGCCGTTCCGCTTCAATCGCGCCGAGCTGTTCGTCGGGCACTTCAGCTACCAGGGGATCGGCCGGCTGAAGCCCGGCGTCACCATCGAGCAGGCCGAGGCCGACATCGCGCGGATGATCCCGATGGTCCTCGACCGGTTCCCGACCCCGCCCGGCTTCACGAGGCAGATGTTCGAGGACCTTCGGATGGGGCCGAAGGTGCGCCCGCTCGCCGACGACGTGATCGGCGACGTGGGGCAGGTGCTGTGGGTCTTGCTGGCCACGGTGGGCATCGTCCTGTTGATCGCCTGCGCGAACGTGGCGAACCTGTTCCTCATCCGCACCGAGGGCCGCCAGCAGGAGCTGGCGGTCCGGTCGGCGCTCGGCGCCCGGAAGCGGGGCGTCGCGGGGTACCTGCTGCTCGAGAGCCTCCTGCTCTCGCTCGCCGGCGGCGCGCTCGGCCTGCTCCTGGCGCACGGCGGAATCCGGCTGCTGCTCGCGCTCGCGCCCGACGGGCTTCCCAGGCAGGGAGAAATCGGGTTCGACCCGGTCGTGCTCGCCTTCACGCTGGCGCTGACTCTCGTCGCGGGCGTGGTCTTCGGCCTGGTTCCCCTGCTCCACTTCTCGACGCCGCGCGTGCTCGCGGGCCTGAAGGACGGCGGCCGGTCGGCGAGCGACAGCCGCGGCCGAAACCGCGCCCGCAGCGCGCTGGTCGTGTCGGAGATCGCGCTGGCGCTCGTGCTGCTGGTCGCCTCGGGCCTCATGCTCCGGACGTTCCAGGAACTGCGGCGCGTGGAGCCGGGCTTCGTGCGGCCGGCCGAGGTCTTCACGTTCCGGCTGGCCGTTCCCGAGAGTCTCGTGCCCGGGGCCGATGCCGCCGTCCGCAGCTACGAGGAGACCGCGCGGCGCATCGCGCAGGTGCCCGGCGTCCGCGCCGTCGGCATGTCCTCGTCGCTGACGATGGAGGGCCTGGACAGCAACGACGCGGTGTTCGTGGAGGAATTCCCGACCGCCCCCGGGCGGCTGCCGGCCATTCGGCGCTTCAAGTGGGTGGCGCCCGGCTACTTCGAGACGATGGGCACCAAGCTGGTGGCGGGGCGCCGCTTCACCTGGAACGACGTCTACAGCATGGGGCGCGTGGTCGTCGTCAGCGAGGCGCTCGCGAAGGAATACTGGAAGAGTCCGGCCCAGGCCCTCGGGAAGCGCCTCAGGCAGGGGCCCGACCAGCCGTGGCGCGAAATCGTGGGGGTTGTCGGCGACGTGCGCGACGACGGCATGGCGAGAGGGGTGACACCCATCGTGTACTGGCCGATGCTGCTGCAGTGGTGGCAAAACGAGCGGTGGACGCCCCGCAGCATGGCGTTCGCGGTCCGCTCGGCGACACCCGATTCGCCGACCCTGCTGAAGGACGTGCAGAAGGCAGTCTGGTCGGTGAACTCGGCGGTGCCGCTGGCCAGCGTGAGCACGCTCGCCGCCATCCAGGCCGAGTCGATGGCGCAGACCTCGTTTGCGCTCGTCATGCTGGCCATCGCGGCGGTCGTCGCGCTGCTGCTGGGCGTGGTGGGGGTTTACGGCGTCATCGCCTTCATGGCCACCCAGCGGACGCGCGAGATCGGGATCCGCATGGCGCTCGGCGCCAAGCCGGCCGCGGTCAGCCGCCTCTTCGTGAGGCACGGCCTGGTGCTCACCGGCGCCGGCCTGGCTCTCGGGATCGCGGCGGCGGCGGGGTTGACGCGGTTGATGGCGGCGCTGCTCTTCGGCGTCGCGGCGTGGGACCCGCTGACGTACGTGGTCGTGTCGCTCGGCCTCGCGGCCGTGGCGTTGCTGGCCTGCTACCTCCCGGCCTGGCGCGCGTCGCGCCTCGAGCCCCTGACCGCGCTGCGTGGGGGCAGTTCCTGATCGGCCCGGGCGTCAGCGATCGAGTCGGTACACGCGTGCGCCCTGCCCCGGAACGGTCGTCTTCAGGGCGAACGTGGGGCCCGAGGGGCGCAGGGAGTCGCCGGTGACCAGCTCGCGCACGGCGAAGGAGGGCGCGGCGAGGGGCAGCGACAGTTCCACCTCGACGGCTTCGGCCGCGTGGTTGAACAGGAAGACGAAGTCCGCGGCCGGCCCCGTCATTCGCCGCAGCTCCACGAACGCCGACGACTTCAGGGCAGGCCTGACGAGGCCCGCCCACTCGATGAGGGCATCGCCGAGCGGGTGCATCGCGATCGGTTCCTGCTGGTTGCGCTCGCCCGCGAAGGTCCCGAGCAGCAGCGCCCACCCCTTGCCGTGGGCCCGCTCGTAGGCCGCGGGCTGCCCGTCCGGGTACGTGGCCACAACGCGCGCGGCCGGGTCGAGGCGCTCGAACCGCTCGGCGAAGCTGGTCCCCGGGAAGCGGCGGTCGCCCCAGCGGACCTCCACCTCCTTGACCGGCAGCACCTCGGTTTCGCGCACGCCGATCATCTCGTGCCACCCGAACCCCGGCAGGATCGGCTCGGCGTGGCCGCGCTCGTCCTGCCAGCCCGGGCGCGCCTCGACGAACAGCCGCCCGCCGCCGCCGACGTACTGCTCGAGCGCCTTCGCCATCTGCGCGGTCAGCAGAATCGGATACGGGACGATCACCAGCTTGTAGCGGGCGAGCGACGCCGTGTCGATCTCGCGTGCGCTCGGGAAGTCGACCGGGATGTTCCGCTCGAAGAACATCCGGTGGTAGCCGGCGACGGCCCGGTGCATCGAGCGGCGGTCGCCGTACGCCTGCTCGCCACCGAGCAGCGGCACGAGCGGGTTGAACACGACGGCCACCTCGGCCTCCTGCGGCCGGCTGGCCAGGAGTGCCCCCGCGCTGGCAGCGATGGCGGTCGCGGTCGCCCCCGCGCGCCGGCTCCGGTCGGTCAGCGTCCCGTCCAGGTTGACGAGGCCGTATCCGCCAGCCTCGTAGCCGGTGCTCATCGGGTAGTACGCGTAGTAACTGATCGCGCGCGCGCCGCGCGACACGAGGCCCCACGTGTAGAGATCGAGATCGGCGCCCGTGATCGGGTTGCCGGCGATGACGCCGTGCACCCCGTAGCCCGCCTGCAGCTCGCCCACGTAGAAGCCCCGGTCGCCCGTGACCGCGCGCACCATGTCCATCACGAGCGCCCGCCGCTCGAGCGGGAAGTCGCGATCGGGCGACGTCAGCTTCGGGTAGAAGCTGGTGCCGAAGTAGTCCACCGCGCCCTTCATCAGGTAGTCGTCCGACGCGTCCATCGCGTCGGCCAGCGTGCGGAAGACGGGCGACGGGTTGGGCGCGTGGCTCGTCACCGGGTGCGCCCGGTCCACGCGGCGCACCGCGTCGGCGCGCCCCTTCAGGTCGCCGGCGATCTTCTCGCCGATGAAGACCCGCCAGTCCATGAAGTCGGCGTAGGTGAGGATCGTGCCGAAGCGCGGCGGCTCCACCTGCTCCCAGTCGCTGAAGGTGCGGTACCAGGCCCGGTTCAGCGCGTCGAGCGTGCCGTGCCGCCCGGTGCAGCCACGTGCGGAAGCGCGCCTGGGTGTGCGGGCAGTAAGCAGAACTGCGCGTTGGGCACGTACGCCGGGCAGGGCCCAGTTCATGACGGCCGGCTCGCTCCACAGGTCGTAGGCGTGGAACGCGGGGCTGCGCGGACGCATGCCGCGCGACCTCGGTGAAGAACCCGTGAAGCGCTTCGCGGACGCCAGGGTGATCGACGCAGGAGCCCGGCGCCGCCTGCGACCTGATCGTCGTGCCGTCCTGCGTGGTGAAGTGCCCGTCCGCGTACTTGCGCCCCACCCACTCCGGCGCCGAGTCCACGTACACCTGCACGATGACCTTCAGGCCGACCTCCCGGGCCAGCTTCAGCATGAGGTCGAGGTTCTCGAGGTGGTACTCGCCCTGGCGCGGCTCGCCGTGGCTCCACTCCACCCAGGTGCGCACCGTGTTGAAGCCCAGGCCCTTGATCGCTCGCAGGTCCTCGCGCCACGCCCGCTCGGAGCCGGCGCCGATCGGCTCGATCATCGGCGCGCGCGCCTTGCCCCCGCTGTACCAGACGGCCAGCGGGAAGAAGGGCTCGGGGTCGGGCGCCGGCGCGGCGCCGAGGGCCAGGAGGGCGGCCAGCGCCGCGGTGAGGAGGGTGGATCGGGGAGTCATCAGTTGTCAGTCTTCAGCCGCGAGGCGCCAGCCTTCGCGGGCACGGAGGCCCGCGCTACTGCGATAACTGTATACTCCCCCGGTGGCGCAGCAGAACACCCATCGGCGCGCTCGGCCGGGCGCGTGGGCCAGCCTCGTCCGCGCGATGCGATCCTGGCGCACCGCCTCGGTCGCCCTCCTCTCGTTCTCGTCGGGCCTGCCGCTCGGCCTGGTCTGGTACTCGATTCCCGACTGGATGCGCGACATCGGCGTCGACATCCGGCGTCGTCGGGCTCTTCACCCTCGCACAGGCGCCCTGGGCCTTCAAGGTGGTCTGGTCGCCGCTGATGGACCGCTACGTGCCGCCGTTCTGGGGGCGCCGCCGCGGCTGGATGGCCGTGACCCAGTTGGCCCTGGCCGTGCTCGGCCTGCTGCTCGCCGGCGTCGGCCGCCACCCCGAGGCGATCTGGGTCGTCGGCGCGATCGCGCTGGCCATCGCCCTCGCGTCGGCCTCGCAGGACATCGCCATCGACGCCTACGCCGTCGAGGTCCTGCGCAAGGACGAGCAGGGCGCGGCCGTCGGCGCCCGCACGGCGATGTACCGCGCCGCCATGGTCGTGTCGGGCGGCGGCGCCATCACCGCTGGCGAGCCGCTTCGGCTGGCCCGCCGTCAACGTCCTGCTCGCGCCTCGTCTACCTCCCGATCCTCTTCCTGACCTGGAAGTCCCCGGAGCCCGACGAGCACGTCGTCGCCCCGCGGACACTGCGCGACGCCGTCTGGCTGCCGTTCCTCGGCTTCCTCGCCCGGCACCGCGCCCTGGAGATGCTCGCCTTCGTGCTGCTCTACAAGCTGGGCGATCAGCTCACGCAGGCGCTGACGCGCCCGTTCCTGATCGACATGGGCTACAGCGCCGACCAGCGCGGCATCGCGCTCGCCACGGTCGGCATGATCGCGACCATCGCGGGCGCCTTCATCGGCGGCTGGATCACGACGCTGGTCGGTCTCGGCCATTCCCTGTGGGCGTTCGGCTTCCTGCAGATCTTCTCGAACGTCGGCTACTACCTGGTCGCGATCGCGGGCGGCGTGAACCTGCCGATCATGTACGGCGCCACCGGCTTCGAGCTGTTCACCGGCGGCCTCGGCACCGGCGCCTTCTCGGTGCTGCTGCTGCGTATGACCGAGAAGCGCTTTTCCGCCACGCAGTACGCCCTCTTCTCGAGCCTCTTCGCCCTTCCCCGCCTCCTCGCCGGTCCGATCGCCGGCTTCTCGGTGGACGCGATGGGGTGGCCGGCCTTTTACCTCTCCACGCTCGCGCTCGGGATCCCGGGCCTCGTCATGCTGGCGCGCTTCGTCCCGCTCGGCGTGCGCGAGCCGGAGTTCAAGGTCGAGGAGATCGAGAAGCGCGAGTCGATCGGCGCCGCCGCGCTTGCCATCCGCGGCATGGCCGGCGCCGTCGCCTCGGGCCTCTTCGCCCTCGCGGTGGTCGCCGCGCTCGCGGCCATCAAGACGATGCGCGCGGCCGGGGGGGCGGGGTTCGACTTCCAGGCGGCGCTGTGGCAGGTGCTGAAGCCGGCGGGCATCGCCGACTGGCTGCAGGTGGTTGGGATCGGCGTGTTTGCTGTGATGGGAGGCCTGTTCGTGGCCGCGACCGTCGCGGCGCGCCGCGGCGTCAGGTCGTAGCGGGCCCGCGGCCGAACAGCCACGTCGGCAGCCTGTCGAGGCCAACTGCGCGCTGCTGGCGCCGAAACGCCCGGCCATGCCTGGCCAGGGCCCGGTTGAAGGCGCAGAGGCGCTCCGGCACCGCGTCGATGTCCCCGACCGGGGCCTGCCTGGCCCGCACGATCGGGCACACGAAGCAGGCCGCGCGGTGGCGGCACGTGGCGCAGAACCGGCGACCCGCGTGTTGAATCCGCTTCGGCCCGAAGATCCCCGAGTCGGCTGCCGCGACGGGCAGCGCCGCCAGGCGCCCCCCGAAACCCGGGTCGCGCACGTCCCCAAGGGCGAGGCGCGACAAGCGGCGCTCGATCCCGGGATCCTCGAACCGCTGGTACGACCGGGCTGCCAGCGCGCAGGCGTAGACCGTTCCGTCCACGTCCACCGTCAGTGCCCTTCCGAGCGGCGCCGCGCAGCCCCACGTCCTGGCATACGAGGCGCGCGTGCGCGACGCGCTGCCCCGGAAACCCGAAAAGGCGACCTCACCCGTCGAGCGGAGGTGTGCAACCGCCAGGGCCCGGACGCGTGTGAGCTGCCTCTCCAGTTCCGCCAGGTCCTCGTCGACCCAACTCGCGTCGACCATCGCCGCCTGCAGGACGATGTCGGGCACACGCTTGGAGAAGAAGTGCTCGAACGAGTCGGCCAGGTGCGGAATGCCGGGGCGGGTGAGCGTCATCGCGATGCGCCCGCGCCGGGCAAAGTGCGAGGCATGGTCTCGCCGCCAGCGGTCCAGGAGCTCCTCGACGGCGCCGACGCTCCCCGCCCGCCGAAGGTCCTGAGGCGGCGCGACCCCGTCCGTGCTGAGGTCCACCATCACGTCGTGTTCGGCCAGGAAGGCGAGCTCGGACGGTCCGAGCAGCAGGCCGTTCGTGGTGAGGTGATAGGTCACGGTCCGCCCGGCCGTGCCCGGCGCCCGGCGCCGGCCGTCCACGTACTCGACTGCGCGCCGGATCGATCCGAACTCGAGGGTGGGCTCGCCCCCGGAGAAGGAAAGCGCGACCTCCGCGCGCGGCAGCCCGAGCAGAAGGTCGAGCCCCGCCTGCAGCACGGGCCAGGGCAGCGTCCGCGGCTCTTTCGCGTTCTGATAGCAGTAGCGACACCGGAGGTTGCAGTCCGCGGTCAGGACGAGGACAATCTCCTCGGTCCGTCCTCCGCCCCGGCGCGCCTTCGGCGCCTGCGCGCTCAGCATGGGATCACGGTGGTGCCGTAGAATCTCCTTCCGCCTGGCCGCCCGTTCCTTCGCGGGCGCGCAGGGCTCGATGTCCACCAGGTCGCCCTTGTGCCGGTCGAGCTCGCCTTCGAGCGACCTGACGTCGTCCTGCATCCCCCTGATGAGCTGCAGGATGACTTCGGGGTTCGTGTGGGGGTCCGCGGTGAGGTCGTTTGCGTACCTCTCCAGGCACCGCAGGATGAGGGTCAGCCCGCGGGTCAACTCCCAGGTGCTGACGCTGGTCACGGCGTTCTGGCTGTCCATACCCTCCCCTTTCGCTCGCGTTCCCGGTGAAATCAGAACCGGCCGTTCCGCGCGCGCGCGATCCAGACGTTGCCCTGCCGGCGGTCGCGCGCGAAGGCCAGCAGCCGCCCGTCCCGGGAGAAGGAGAAGTCCACGACCTCGAGGCTCGGGCCGAACAGGACGGGCGGCGCCACGGGCGTGACGGCGCGATCGGCAAGCGAGACTCGTCGCATCTCCAGGCGATGTCCGTCCCATCTGCCCGTGACGAACAGTGCTGCCGACCCGTCACCGTCCCACCGCACCCTGCCGGCTCGACCTCCGCGGGTGACCTGGCGTGGCGGTCCATGCCCGTCGGCCGCCATCACCCACACGTCACGGCTGTCGGGCGCCTGGCCCGTCCGAACCAGGGCCAGCAGGGAGCCGTCACGAGAGCCAACGGCGCTCGTCACGTCGCCGACCTCCGGAGCCACCGGCGCGGCCGGTCCGGCAGCCCGGCCCTCGCCAATCGGCACCCGCCACACGTGCCCGTCCCGCACGAACAGCAGGTGGCGGCCATCGGGCGTCCACTCCGGGACGAGGTCGGTTGGTCCGTCGGTCACCCGGGCGGGCTGCCCGCCGGCGGCGGGGACGATCCAGACGCTGCGCCTGGCCCCATCGTCCTCGATCACGAAGTAGGCGACCCACCGCCCATCGGGCGACACGGCGGGATGCGAAACGTTGCCCGCGTGCTCCGTCAGCCGGCCGGGCTTGTCCACCGGACGCCCGGCCTCGAGGGGGAGAGCCCAGAGCTGGTTGTTCGGAGGCAGCGCGTTGGACACGAAGAACACGGTTCGGCCATCGGGCGAAAGGGCCGGCGCGGTCTCGTGGCTCGAGGTGCTCCACGTCACCTCCTGCCCGGTGGCCACCTCGCGGAGCACGAGAAGGAAGTCGTCCTGCCGGGTCGCCACGGCCAGCGTCCGCCCGTCGCGGGAGACCGCCGGCTGCGCCTCGGGGCCGGTGCCGGAGGTGACGCGCCGAAGGTTCCTGCCGGTGACGTCCACGCGCCAGATCGCCTCCGATCCCTCGCGTGAGGACGAGAAGTAGATGTGCTTCCCGTCGTGCGACCAGGCGGGGTTCAGCAGGAAGTGGTTGGCCGCGAGGATCGGTATCGCGCGCCCTCCGGCCGCCGGCACCCGCCACAGCGACATTTGCGCGCGATAGCAGACCTCGGCGCCGTCAGGCGACCAGGCCGGCTGGCCGTGGTCCCACCGCCCGTCGCCCCCCTTGGTCAGGAAACGAACGCGGGTCACGTCGGCGATCGGCACCACGGCGATACGGGTCTCGCCAGGCGGCACCCGACGAGCGAAGGCTAGCTGCTGCCCATCGGGCGACACGGCGATCTCGTCGGCGTCGGCAATGAGGGGGGTCGCCGGCCCCGCGAGTGCCGGCATCCGCCACACGCCCGGCTTCCCGTTGCGCTCCGACACGAAGAGCAGCTCGGCGCCGTTTGGCAGCCACGCCGGGTGCCGGTCGGTCGCCGGATCGTCCGTGCGCCGGACCGCGCTGCCGTTGCGCAGGTCCACCAGCCAGATGTCGTCGTTGCCCGACTCGTCCGAGGTGTAGGCCAGGAAGTTGCCGTCCGGTGACAGCGCCGGCTCCGACTCGGCGCCGAGGCCGACCGTCACCTGGATCGGCTCGAAGGGCGGCACCGCGTCGCGCGCCCGCAACAGGGCCAGGCCCCCGAGCACGGCGGTCGCTCCCACCACGACGACGGCGGACGCCAGCAGCAGTCCCCTCCACAGGGACCGGGGACGCGGCGGGGTCACGACGGGTCCGGAGGCGTGCGAAGCCGAACCCGTCAGCTCGCGCCTCACGCGCAGCAGGTCGGCCTTGATCTCGGCCGCCGATTGGTACCGCAGCTCGCGGTCCTTCTCGAGCGCCTTGGCGACGATCGCGTCGCACGAGGCCGGAACGGCAGGGTCGAGGGTGCTGGGCGGCGGCGGATCGTCGTGGAGGAGGGCCGCGGCGGTGTCGGCCGAAGTGGAGCGGTGAAAGGGGTGGCGTCCCGTGAGCAGCTCGTAGAGCACCGCCCCGAACGCGAAGAGGTCCGACCGGGCGTCCACCGGGTGCCCCCTGGCCTGCTCGGGCGAGGTGTACCCCACGGTGCCGAGGAAGGCGCCCGCCGCGGTCGTCGGGGCGGCGGTCATCGTGGCGTCCTCGGGCCGACCGTCCTCGTGGAGCTGCTTCGCCAGGCCGAAATCCAGCAGCTTCAGCCGGTCATCGCCGGTGACGAACACGTTCTCGGGCTTCAGGTCGCGGTGGACGATTCCCTTCTCGTGCGCGGCGGCGAGGCCTCCCAGGATCTGCTCGGCCCAGGTGAGCGCCTGCGGCAGCGGCAGCCTGCCCTGCTTCAGGCGGGCGCCGAGCGTCTGTCCCTCGAGCAGCTCGGCGACCAGGCACGGGGCGCCGTCGATGGCGGCGAGGTCGTGGATGCCGAGGACGTTGGGGTGGCTCAGGGAGGCGGCCGCCCAGGCTTCGCGCCGGAAGCGGGCCAGCGCCAGCGGGTCGCGGGAGAGCCAGGGGGGCAGGAACTTGATGGCCACGTCCCGGTGCAGCCGTTGATCCCGCGCTCGAAACACCTCGCCCATGCCGCCCGCGCCAATCCGCTCGCGCAGCACGTACCGGCCGCCTTCCTCGGGCAGCGGTTCGAGCGGCTCGTCGAGTCGAAACCCCTGCGGGGGGCTGGGCTCTTCGTGCATGGCCTCGCCTGCACGCGACAGGTTGACGAGAAGTGAGCGCATTGTAGCGCACCTGCGGTAGTCTCTTGTGCAAAAGGGGGCGTGCCTCATGAGAGCGATGCTTCGCGTGCGCTGGCTGGCGGTGGGAATCCCGGTGCTGGTCGCCGGCGCGTGGCTGGACACGCCGCGCGCCTCCGCCCAGGGCCTCCCGAACGAGACCCCCGCCGCCCTCGAACTCCCGACCGGCGACTTCGACCACCTCCGCCGCGAGGCGATGATCCCCATGCGCGACGGGGTGAAGCTCCACACGGTGATCCTCGTGCCGAAAGGGGCGAAGGGCGCGCCGATCCTGCTCACGCGAACCCCCTACAGCGCTGACGTGCTGACCGGCCACGCGCCGAGCGCGCACCTCGGCCCGGTCCTCAACGGCTACGACAACCCCACCGACGTGATCGTCGAGGAGGGTTACATCCGCGTCGTCCAGGACATCCGGGGCAAGTACCGGTCCGAGGGCGACTACGTGATGACCCGGCCGCTGCGCGGGCCGCTGAACCCGACGGCGGTGGACCATGCCACCGACACGTGGGACACCATCGAGTGGCTGGTGAAGAACGTCCCCGAGAGCAACGGGCGGGTCGGCATCCTCGGCATCTCCTACGACGGCTTCCTCACCCTGATGGCGCTGGTCGATCCGCACCCGGCGCTGAAGGTGGCCGTGCCGATGAACCCGATGGTGGACGGATGGGTGGGCGACGACTGGTTCCACAACGGCGCGTTCCGGCAGCAGAACATGCCCTACGTCTTCGAGCAGGAGGCGACGCGCGCCAACGAGGCCCGCTGGTGGACGTCGCACGCCGACGACTACGACATGTTCATGGAGGCCGGGTCGGCCGGCGAGCTGGGGAGACGACGGCGCCTCGACCAGGTGGGCTTCTGGCGGAAGCTGACCGAGCACCCGGCCTACGACGGGTTCTGGCAGCAGCAGGCGGTGGACAAGCTGCTGGGGGCGCGGCCGCTCAGCGTGCCGGTGATGATCGTCCACGGCCTGTGGGACCAGGAGGACATCTACGGCGCCCTCGCCGTCTACCGCGCGCTCGAGCCGAAGGACGCCGGCAACGACCGGGTCTACCTCGCGATCGGCCCCTGGTACCACGGCCAGCAGATCGAGGAGGCCAGCCGCCTCGGCGCGATCCGGTTCAACGCCGACACGGCGTACGAGTTCCGGCACCGGTTCCTGAAGCCGTTCCTCGCGCGCTTCCTGAAGGAGGACGCCACACCGGCCGCGCTCCCGCCCGTCGCCGCGTTCGAGACCGGCACGAACCGGTGGCTCGAGCTTCCGGGCTGGCCGGCGGGCTGTCCGAGCGGCTGCGGGATCGAGTCGCGGCGGTTGTACCTCGGTGCCGGCCTGGCGGCGGGCTTCGACGAGCCGAAGGCCGGCGGGACGCCGTTCGAGGAGTACGTGTCCGACCCGGCCAAGCCGGTGCCGTACCGCCAGCGCCCGATCAAGGGAGTGGGCTACGGCGAGGGTTCCACCTGGTCGATCTGGCTCGTGGACGATCAACGCGAGGCGTCCGGGCGGCCCGACGTTCTGGCGTTCGTCTCGCCGGTCCTCCGCGAACCGCTGAAGGTCAGCGGCAGCCCCGTCGCCAACCTGGTGGCCTCGACCAGCGGGACCGACGCCGACTGGGTGGTGAAGCTGATCGACGTCTATCCGGACGAGGTGGCCGGCCAGCCGGCGATGGGAGGCTACCAGTTGATGGTGTCGGGCGACATCTTCCGCGGCCGCTACCGCGAAAGCCTCGAGACGCCGAAGCCGTTGGCCGCCGACACGCCCCTGCCCTTCCGATTCGCGCTGCCGGCGGCGAACCACGTGTTCCAGCCGGGGCATCGGGTCATGGTGCAGGTGCAATCGAGCTGGTTCCCGCTGTACGACCGGAACCCGCAGACCTTCGTCCCGAACGTCTTCTTCGCGAAGCCCGAGGAGTACCGCAAGGCGGTGCAGCGCGTCTACCATGCGCCCGGCCAGGCCAGCTTCGTCGAGTTGCCGGTCGTGGTGGAGCGCTGACCGTGTGCTATCCTTGCCGTTTTACTCGTGAAGTAAGAGGTGTGCCGTGACGGACACGAAGATCACCCTGCCGGAGTCGGACATCCCGACCCATTTCTACAACATTGCCGCCGACCTGCCGACGAGGCTGGCGCCGCCGCTCCACCCGGGCACGCGCGAGCCGCTCGGCCCCGAGGCGCTGGCACCGCTGTTCCCGTCCGGCCTGATCGCCCAGGAGATGGCGACGGACCGGTGGATCGAGATCCCGGACCAGGTTCGCGACATCTACCGGCTGTACCGGCCGAGCCCCGTCTTCCGCGCCCGGGCGTTCGAGGAGGCGCTCGACACCCCCGCGCGCATCTACTACAAGTCCGAGCACGTGAGCCCGGTGGGCAGCCACAAGCTGAACACGGCGATCATGCAGGCCTGGATGAACAAGCAGGAGGGGGTCAAGCGCCTCTCCACCGAGACCGGCGCCGGGCAGTGGGGCAGCGCGCTCGCGTGCGCCTCGAAGCTGATCGGGCTCGAGTGCATGGTCTACATGGTGCGCGTCAGCTACGACCAGAAGCCGTACCGGCGCGTGATGATGAGGACGTACGGTGCCGACGTGGTGGCGAGCCCCTCACCGCTCACCGCCACGGGACGCGCCGCGCTGGCCGCGGACCCCGACACGCCCGGCAGCCTCGGCCTGGCGATCTCGGAGGCGGTTGAGGATGCCGCCGGGCGCGACGACACGAAGTACGCCCTCGGCAGCGTGCTGAACCACGTGCTGCTGCACCAGACGATCATCGGCCAGGAGGCGCGCAAGCAGATGGAGCTGGCCGGCGACTACCCCGACATCCTGATCGCGTGCCACGGCGGCGGCAGCAACTTCGCGGGCCTCGTCTTCCCGTTCCTGGCCGACAAGATCTCGGGCGCGCGGAAGAACCTGCGCGCGATCGCCGTCGAGCCCAGCGCCTGCCCCAGCCTGACGGCCGGCAAGCGCGAGTACGACTTCGGCGACGTCGTGGGGCTCACCCCGCTGCTGATGATGCACACGCTCGGCCACGCGTTCATGCCCGCCCCTGTGCACGCGGGCGGCCTCCGCTACCACGGGTCGGCGCCGCTCGTCAGCCACGTGCTCGACGCGGGCCTCATCGAGGCCGAGGCCTACGACCAGGCCGACGTGTTCAAGAGCGCCGTCGCCTTCGCGCAGTCGGAGGGGACGATCCCGGCGCCCGAGTCGGCGCACGCGATCCACTCGACCGTCCGGCACGCGCTGGCGGCGCGTGAGGCGGGAACCTCGCCCGTGATCCTGTTCAACCTGTCGGGCCACGGGATTTTCGACCTCGCCGCCTACGACTCGTTCCTCGGCGGGACGATCAACGGGAAGTAGCGCCGGCCTCCGTGCCGGCGATGTCGCGACGGCATCCGGCGTGCCTCACGAGCCGAGGCCGTACTCGCGCAGCTTGCGATACAGGTTGCGCTCGCTGATCCCCAGCACCCGGGCGGCTTCGCTCCGCCGCCCGGCGGTGGCGCGAACGACCGCCTCGATGTGCGCGCGCTCGAGTTCCGCGAGCGTGGGCAGCGGCGGGGCGTCGCCGGCCCGTCGGCGCCCGCCGGCGCGGCCGACGCCGCGCCGACGGCCGTCCGGGCAGTCACCGAGGCCCGCCCCCACTGGCCGGGCAGGTGCTCGGGCAGGATCAGCGGGCCATCGCAGACGATCGCCGCCGACTCCACGACGTGCGACAGCTCCCGCACGTTGCCAGGCCACGCGTGCCGACGGAGCACGTCCAGCGCCGCATCCGACACCTGCTTCCGAAAGCCGTACCGCTCGTTGAGCCTCGTCGCGAAATGCGCTGCGAGCAGCGCGACGTCGGCCGGCCGTTCCCGAAGAGGCGGCACGACGATGGCGATGGTGCTCAGGCGATAGTAGAGGTCCTCACGGAACAGCCCCTGCCGAACCAGCGCGGCCAGGTCGCGGTTCGTCGCGGCGATCACCCGGACGTCCACCTTGATTTCCGAGGTTCCGCCGACGTGCCGGAAGCTCGAGGTGTCCAGCACGCGCAGCAGCTTGACCTGTGTCGCGAGGCTGACCTCGCCGATCTCGTCCAGGAAGATCGTCCCCCCGTGCGCCACCTCGAACAGCCCCGGCTTGGCCCGATCCGCCCCCGTGAACGCCCCCCGGTCGTGGCCGAACAGCTCGCTCTGCAGGAGGCTCTCCTGCAGCGCGGCGCACTCGACGACCACGAACGGGCGTGAGCGCCTCGGGCTGCGGGCGTGCAGGAGCTTCGCGATCATCTCCTTCCCCGACCCGGTCTCGCCGGTGACGAGCACGGTCGAGTCGGCGGCCGCCACGCGCTCGACCAGCCGCAGCAGCTCCCGGAACGGCGGGCTCTCACCGATCAGGGATCCGCCCGGGTCCGGTGGCGTCAGGCCGCGCTCGAGCAGGCTCGCGCGGCGTCGCAGGGCCTGCCGCTCCACCGCCCGGTGCACGCGCAATTCCAGCTCGCCGAGGGGGCAGGGCTTGACGACGTAGTCGAACGCCCCCAGGCGGATCGATTCGATGGCCGTGTCGATGGAGCCGTGCCCGGTGAGCATCACGACCTCGCTGCCCGGGGCGCACTCGCGGAGCGCCTTCAACACCTCCAGCCCGCTCATGTCCGGCAGCCGCAGGTCGAGCAGCACCACGTCGGGCTCGCGCGCGGACGCCTCGCGGAGCGCCTCGCCCCCCGAACCAGCCGCGACGACCTCGTAGTCCAGGCGGCGCAGTTCCCCTGCCATCACCCGCCGGAACACCTCGTCGTCGTCGACGAGCAGCACGAGCTGTCGGTCCTTCACCGGGCTGCCTCCTGCGGATGATCGCCGCTCTCCAGCGCGGGCAGGACGATCTCGAACACCGCGCCGCCGCCGTCGGCGGCGTTGGCGACGCCAATCTCCCCGCCCCACCGGCGTATGAAGTTCAACGAGAGGAACAGGCCGAGGCCCGTGCCTCCCCGGCGAAGGCTGAAGAACGGCTCGAAGATCCGGCGGTGGTGCTCGGCGGGAATCCCGGGGCCGTCGTCTCGCACACGGATGCGCACCGGGTCGCTGCCATCGGCCTCGATCCCGACGTGCCCCCCGGCCGCGCATGCCTGGACGGCGTTCAGCAGGATGTTGATGAGCGCGTGCTGCAGTTCCGCCTCGTCCGCCCGAACCCGCAGGTCGGGGCTCGACGGAAGCACCTCGAGGGTCACGCCGGCCGTCCTGGCCGCAGGCGCCACGAGACGCGCCGCGGCGTCCACCGCCGCCGCCACGTCGACGATCTCGCCCGGCGAGGACTGGTTGCGCGAGAGCCGCAGGAAGTTCTGGGTGATGCCCCGGCAGCGCAGGACCTGGTCGCGCGCGATCGCCGCGCTTTCCGCGATCTCCTCGAGCCCCGTTCTCGGGGACGCCTCGCGCAGGATCCCCTCCACGCACATCAGCACCGTCCCGAGCGGCGTGTTCAGCTCGTGCGAGAAGCCGGACGCCAGCAGGCCCAGCGAGGCGAGGCGGTGCGACTCGGCCAGCCTGGCCTCTGCGGCCCGCCGCTCGGAGATGTCGCGCCAGACCTCGACGACGTAGGGCACCGAGCCGGCGGTGTCCTTGATCGGGGAGGTGTGGATCTCCTCCCAGGCGACCGACCCATCCGGTCCGTGGCGCTCGCAGATGCGCACCTGGCGCTCCCCGGTCGCCAGGCAGACGTGCGCGGGGCAGTCGCCGGCGCCACAGGTGCCGCCGGCCGAATGCCGGCACCCCCGGCCCACCACCTCGTCGCGCGCCATGCCGGAGCGCCGCACGAACGCGTCGTTGGCCGCCACGACGCGGCGCCCCGCGTCCAGCACCGCGATCCCGTCGTCGATGCTGTTGATGACCGTCTCGAGCCGCTCGCGCTGGTCGGCGACCTCCCTGGCGAGGCCGGTGACCGCGTCGGCCATCGCGTTGAACTCGGAGCCGAGCCACGAGATCGTGTCCGAGCCGGTAACCGGCACCCTTCGCTGCAGGTCGCCGGCTGCGATCTGGCGGGCGGTGGTTTCGAAGCGCTGCAGGCGCCGGAGCACGACGACGCGCACGACGCCGCCCACGGCCGCGACGAGAACGAGGGTGAAGAGCCCGGTCCCGGCAACCATCCACGTCACGTCGCGCGTGATCGCCGCCCTCACCTCGCCGACGTCCTTGTCCAGCAGCAGCACGCCGTTGATGCGATGCGACGGGTCGTGGCACGCGTGGCAGCGGGGGGCGTTGCCGATGGGGATGACCGTTCGCAGGACTTCACCGCCCCGCGCCTCGATGACCCGGCTGGACGCGCGCTCGGCGGGCGGGAACCGGTGGCACGCCTGGCAGGTGGGGGATCCGAGGTCCAGGTCGGCGGGCGGCTCCGTGAGCGGGGCCGCGTAGCGCACCAGGCCCTGCCGGTCGAGAACCACCACTCGCTGGATGCGAGGCTGGCGGCTGAAGCCGTCCACCATCCGGCCGATCAAGGTCCGGTCGTTCTCCATCATCTGGTGCTCGAGGGCCGCGCGGATCAGCTCGCCCTCCGCCTGCGCGGTGGCTCGCGCCGTTTCGATCAGGCTCTCGAAGTGGTGCCTCGAGTAGATGTAGCCCGCCGCGGCGCAGGCCAGGCTCACCGCGGCGGTGAGGCCGACGGCAAGGCCGAGCGTCACGCCGGTGAGGCGCGCCCTGATCGACATGCTGGTGAGGTGGGCATGGTGACAGAGACGCCTCCGGGGCGTCAACGCGCGCGGCACTCAGCCTCATCCGTTCGGCTGACAGGACGTCAGGCGGAGACTGACAGGCTGGCAGCCGGCCGGCCCCCGCCATCGCGGAGCCACCCGGAACGCCAGCAATCCGTCCCGCCCGTGATGGCATCGCACCTGCCTCACGTGAGGTCAGGTCTTCATCAGCGTCACAGAGGAGGCGACATGGACCTCGTGCTGGCCGTCCTGATCCTCGGCGTCGCCGAAGTCACCGTCCTGAGCCTGGCCCTCCGGGCCTTCGAGCGCGCGGAAGACAGGCGGGAGCGCGCGGGCCTTCCCGCGCGTGCCAGGGTGTCGCAGGCTGGAAGCCGCTTCTTCGCGGACGCTCCCGTCGCTGGCCCGTCCGACCGCGCCTCGATCGAAGCCCTGGTCGGCCGGCTCGAGCGCCACATCCGGATCGAACAGGCGGCGGCCGAGTCGTTCCTGCACAACCCGACGCCGGAATCGCTGCACCACCGGGCCTCGTCCCCGCTGCACCTGGCCAACTGACGCGGACGGAGCGCCACCGCCGCCTGGGAGACACCGCCATGTCGATGACGCCGGACACCGAGTTGCTGCGCGGCCTCGAGGCCGAAGCCGCGCGTCGGATCGAGGCCCTCGGCTTCGAGATCCTGCTGCGGGAGGGAGCCGTGCTCTTCACGCTGGGAAGCCCCGCGGAGGAACTGTTCCTGATAGACACCGGGCGCATCGCCCTCACCCTGCCCGTTCAGTGCGAGGGGCGCGAGGTGGACCTGCTGGTGGAGGAGAAGACCGCCGGGCAGATGGTCGGGTGGTCGGCGTTGATCCCGCCGCACCGCTTCACCCTGAAGGCGACGGCGCCCGTCGAGGCCCGCCTGCTCGCGTTCCCTCGCGCCGTGCTCCTGGATCACTTCGCCGCGCACCCCGACGTGGCCTACACCGTCACCCGCAACATCGCCGGGATCGTCGGGCAGCGCCTCCAGGTCTTCCAGGCGATGTGGCTGCGCCAGATGCAGCGCGTGCTCGAACTGCACGCGGCCTGAGAAGAGAGGGGACGATGCGGGAGGGTCTGGCATGCCTCGCCGTCGCCACCGCGCTGGCGGCCTGCTCGCCAGGCGGGGGCGCCGAGTCGGTCGAAGGCCCTCCTGCGCGGACCGGGGCGATCGCCGAGGCCGCGCACGAAGAGGCCCTGGAGGTCCCGCCGCCGCCGTTCAGCGAGGGGCTCTTCCCGTGCAGCGCCTGCCACGCGGACCTGCCGGTCAACCGCGCGCGCCGCGAGCTGTCGGAGATGCACGCGGAGATCGTCCTCTCGCACGACGAGGCGCACCGCTGGTGCCTCGACTGCCACGCCGCGGAGGACCGCGACGTGCTGCACCTCGCCGGCGGCGAGCCCGTGAGCTTCGGGCAGTCCTACCTGCTGTGCGGGCAGTGCCACGGCGAGAAGCTCCGCGACTGGAAGGCAGGGGTGCACGGCCGGCGCAGCGGCCAGTGGAACGGCCGGAAGACGTACTTGCTGTGCGCCCACTGCCACGACCCGCACCAGCCACGCTTCCGGGCGATCGCCCCCGAGCAGGCGCCCCGGCGCCCCCGCCGGGGGAGCGCCCCGTGACGGACCGGAGGAACGATGGATGAGACGCAGCCCGGCGGGGTGACGCGCCGCCAGTTCGCCTCGGTGGCCGCGGCGGCCGCGGCGGGCTGGCTGCTGACCGCCTGCGGCCCGCGGCGCCTTCACGAGGTGCCCCGCGAGCGCCTTCGCTCGGCGCTCGACCGGATGGAGCGCGAGTACTCGGAACGCTTCGGCTCGAAGGTGGCCGTCGCCGACTCGCCGGCGATCCCCGGCGTCCTCTTCGGCTACGCGCTCGACCTCTCGCGCTGCATCGGCTGCCGGCGGTGCGCGCACGCGTGCGTCGAGGAGAACAACCAGTCGCGCGATCCCGAGATTCACTGGATCCGGGTGCTGGCGATGGACAACGACAAGGGGATCGACTTCGCGCACGCCGACCCGTACTACGAGGCCAAGGTGGTGCCCGAGGACGGCCGCTTCTACGTCCCGGTCTCCTGCCAGCAGTGCCGCAACGCCCCGTGCACGAAGGTCTGCCCGACCGGCGCCACGTGGACCGAGCCCGACGGCATCGTGGTCGTCGACTACGACTGGTGCATCGGGTGCCGCTACTGCATGGCCGCGTGCCCGTACGGCGCCCGGCACTTCAACTGGGGCGAGCCCTCGATCCCTGCCGGGGCCCTCAACGCGCGGACGCACGTCCTGGGCAACCGGCCCCGGCCGAAGGGGGTGGTCGAGAAGTGCACCTTCTGCATCCAGCGCGCCCGCGAGGGCCGATACCCGGCGTGCGTCGAGGCCTGCCCGGCCGGCGCCAGGAAGTTCGGCAACCTGCTCGACCCGGCGAGCGAGGTCCGCTACGTGCTGGAGCACAAGCGCGTGCTGGTGCTGAAGCAGGAGCTCAACACGGTCCCGAAGTTCTTCTACTTCTATGGAACCTGATCCTCGCGGACACCTCGCCCGGCGCGTCCTGCACTTCTCAACCGGCAGCGCCCGGCTGATGCTGCACGGCAACGCCGCCTACTGGGCATGGGTCGGCCTGCTGGCCGCGCTGATCGCCTCGGGCGTGGCCGCCTACGCGCGGCAGGTGTCCGAGGGCCTGGCCGTCACCGCGATGCGCGACCAGGTGAGCTGGGGCTTCTACATCGGGAACTTCACCTTCCTGGTGGGCGTGGCGGCGGCGGCCGTGGTGCTCGTCATCCCGGCCTACGTCTACGACTGGAAGCCCATCCGCGAGATCGTGCTCTTCGGGGAGCTGCTCGCGACGAGCGCCATCCTCATGTGCCTGCTGTTCGTGCTGGTGGACATCGGCCGGCCCGACCGCTTCTGGCACCTGCTGCCGCCCGTGGGACGCCTGAACTTCCCGGGATCGGTCCTGGCCTGGGACGTGCTCGTCCTGAACGTCTACTTCGTGATCAACCTCGTGGTCTCGACCCACATCCTCTATCGGGCGTTCCACGGCCGCCCGTACGCGAAGCGGCTCGTCGTGCCGCTGGTGCTGCTCTCCATCCCGATGGCCGTGGCGATCCACACCGTCACCGCGTTCCTCTACAACGGGCTCGCGGCCCGCCCCTACTGGAACTCGTCCATCCTCGCCCCGCAGTTCCTCGCGTCCGCGTTCTGCTCGGGCCCGGCGATCCTGCTCATCGTCGTCCAGTTGCTTCGGCGCTTCACCCGCTTCGAGATCCGGGACGAGGCCATCTGGAAGATCGCCGAGCTGATGGCCTACGCGATGTTCCTCAACCTGTTCCTCCACGGCGCGGAGGCATTCAAGGAGTTCTACTCGGACACCGAGCACCTGCTCTTCACCCGCTACTGGTACGTGGGGCTGGGCGAGCACCGGACGCTGGTGCCCTACGCGTGGTCGGCGGTCGCGCTCAACCTCGCGGCGTTCCTCCTCTTCATCGTCCCGGCGGCCCGGCGCCACTGGCTGACGCTGAACCTGGGCTGCCTGGCGACCTACGCCGGGTGCTACATCGAGAAGGGGATGGGGCTGATCATCCCGGCCTGACGCCGGATGCCCTGGGCGAGATCTACGAGTACGCGCCGTCGACGACCGAGCTGCAGGTGGCCGCGGGCGTCTTTTCGATTGGCTTCCTGGTGTTCACGCTGATGCTCAAGGTCGCGGTGCCGATCTCCCTGGGCGAGTTCGGTGCCGGGAGGGCGGCCGCGCGGGAGGGCCCCGCCCGGTGAGCGGCTGCGGGGCGCTGGTGGCCTCGCCAGCGGCGCCTCGTTGTACCATGGCCTTGCGCCGTTGGAGCGAGGCATCATGAAGCTCATTACCTCCTGCACCGTCCTGGCCTGCGTCCTGCTCGCCCCCGCCGTTCCCTCGGCCCAGAAAGGGAGCGTGCACGCCCGGGTCGCCGCGGCCGTCAACGCCATCCGCCTGGTGGACACGCACGAGCACCTGTCGGCCGAGGCCGTGCGGCTCGAGACCGAGCCGTCCCTCTTCAGCCTGCTCCACTACGTGTCGTCCGATATGTGGGCCGACGGCCTGGACCGGGCGCAGTCGGAGCGGACCCTCGGCCGGAGCACCGGTTCCGCTCGAGAAGCAGTGGGCGATGATCGCCCCCTACTGGGCCAACGTGCGCACGACCGTGTACGGCCGGGCCCTCCTGAGGGCGGTCCGCGATCTCTACGGCGTCAACGACATCACCGAGGCGACGTACCTGGAGATCTCCCGGAGGATCCGGGACGCGAGCCGTCCCGGGTGGCAGGAATCCGTCCTGAGGAAGGCCGGCATCGAGGTCTCGATCAGCGACATCGGCATCACGGGGGCCGCGCTCGACCCGTCGCACCTGCGCGCGGTCCTCCGGCTCGACTACTTCCTCGTCGTGCCCCGGGGCCTCGCCGTCGCCGAACGCGAGCAGGGCGTGACGATCACGACGCTCGCGGAATGGGAGCAGGCCCTGGACAGGGCGGTCGCCGCGGCGCGCGAGAAAGGGTTCGTCGGCATCAAGTCGGCCGTCGCCTACGAGCGGAGCCTCGAGTTTGCCGAGGTTGGCCGCGCGGACGCGGAAGCGCTGTTCGAGCAACTGAAGCGGCAGGGGGACAAGCCCGGGCCCGCGGACTGGACCCGCGGCACGGCGCTGCAGGACTACATGTTCGGCCGGCTGGCCGAGGCCTGCGCGAAGCACGACCTGCCGCTGCAGGTGCACACCGGCTTCTTCTACGACACCTGGCGGAACGTCGCCCAGACCAACCCGACGCTTCTCGCCCCGTTCGTCATCCGGCACAAGAGCACCCGGTTCGTCCTGATGCACGGCGGCTACCCGTATGGGACGGAACTGCTGGCGATGGCGAAGAACCTGCCGAACGTGACCCTCGACATGTGCTGGACCTACGTCATCTCGCCCACGTTCGCGTCGAGATTCCTGAACGAGGCGATCGAGACGGTGCCCGCGGACAAGATCCTGGGCTTCGGCGGCGACTACCGGATCGCCGAGGGGTCCTACGCCCACGCGATGCTCTGCCGCGAGGTGGTCGCGAAGGTCCTGGCCGACAAGGTGACCTCCGGCTACTGGACCGAGGCCGAGGCCCTGGCGTACGCTCGCGCCCTCCTGCGTGACAACGCCATCCGCGTCTTCAAGCTCTCGTGAACCCCTGCCACCCGCCGAACAGCTCGTTCCACATCGTGGCGATGGCCGGCCGGTCGGTCTCGTCGATGCGCGGCGGGAACGGGAGCGCGTCTGAGGTCGCCAGCCCGTGAAGGGCCGTTCCCACGCCGGCGGTCAACTCGGCCACGAGATCGCAC
Source organism: uncultured Acidobacteriota bacterium (assembly GCA_963813585.1). Lineage (GTDB taxonomy): Bacteria > Acidobacteriota > Vicinamibacteria > Vicinamibacterales > Fen-181 > JARKSS01. The sequence goes on along the minus strand of CAWEZL010000001.1, from coordinate 1,028,187 downwards.
GACACCCGCGTCATGTCGTCGTCGGGGCGATGGTGGAAGAAGCGCCCGGCCGCGCAGTTCTCGCGCCCCATCCAGGCGGCGGGGATGCCGGCGGCCACGAACGGGAAATGATCGGCGTAGGGGATGACCTCGCGGGTCACCTTGAGGTACTGGCCTCGCGCCTTCAACGCCTCCACGAAGACCGGCGCCATTCCCTCCGGCCCGTTGCACACGAGGATCGTCCAGCCCAGGTGCGAGCCGAGGGTGTCGAAGTTGAACATGAAGCGCGCGCGCGCGGCGAGCTCGTCGCGGTGGCCCCGCACGTACATCGCGCTGCCCACCGAGAGCTGCTCTTCGGCGCCGAAGCTGACCAGCCGAATCGTCCGCCGCCGCGGAACGTGTGCGAGCGCGCCGGCCAGCGCGAGGACGGCCGCGACGCCGGTCCCGTTGTCGTCGGCGCCGACCGAGTCGGCCTGCGTGTCGTGATGGGCGCCGACGTAGATGACGCCCCCCGACGGGTCGCTTCCAGGCAGGTCGGCGATGACGTTCTGCGACGTGCTCTCGCGCATCCCGCCCTGCACGCGAAGCCGGGAGGCCTCCGCCCCCTCGACCGTCCACGACCACGCGTGCTGGTAGGCGACGCTCACGGTGGGCACCGCGCCGAAGTGGTGGACATAGGCCGGGAACATGCCGTCGGCGGTGGCGACGTCGGCGGGATAGCGGACGTCGACGAAGAGGAGGAAGGCCGGGCGCGCCTCCATCAGCCGGCGGTAGTCGCCCGCCGACTCGATGTGCGTCCCGAGGTGGAGGACCGCCTTGCCGCGAAGGTGGGAGAGGTCGTCCCGCTGGTACCCCGTCGCGGCGTCGATGACGGCGATGGGCGCCTCGACGAGACGGCCGTCCGTCCCCGGGGTGTTGCTCAGGAGGGAGCAGGGATACCGGCGCCACGAGCCGCCGGCCAGCACCTCGAGCTCCTGCGCCGCCACGAATCGCTCGCGGACCGGGAACTCCTCGATTGAGACGACCGCCCCTTTGCGTTCGAACTCCGCGGCGACGTACGCCGCCGCCCTGCGCTCCGCGGTCGAACCGGCCACCCGGACCCCCACCTCGCGCGTCAGCACCTCGAGGTGCCGCCGAATCGTCCCTGGATCGATCCCACCCATGGTGCTCCCCCGCGCGGGACGGACTACTGCCCGGGCTGCGCCCGCGACACCAGCTCCACGTCGATCGTCAGCGTCACCTCGTCGCCCACGACCACGCCGCCCGTCTCGACGGCGCGGTTCCACGTGAGGCCGAAGTCCTTGCGGCTGATCGCCGTGACGGCCGTGGCGCCGGCCCGCGCGCCGCGCGCGTCCCGCATGACCTCGCCGGGGCCCGTCACGTCGAACACCACCGGCCGGGTGACGCCGCGGATCGTGAGGTCGCCCGTCATCTTCAGCCTGCCCGTCCCCGCCGGCTCGATCTTCGTGGACTTGAAAGTCAGGGTCGGGTGGTTGGCGACGTCGAAGAAGTCGGCGCTGCGGAGGTGGTCGTCGCGCTTCGGCTCGCGCGTGCTGATCGAGGCGGCGTCGATGGTCGCCTCCACCTGCGCGCCCGAGAACGTCTTGCCGTCCCACGCCACGCTGCCGCTCATCTTCGCGAACTCGCCGCGGACGTTCGACACCATCATGTGGCGGACGGCGAACTGGGCCGACGAGTGGGACGGGTCGATCTGCCAGGTGGCCGTCTGCGCGAAGGCCGAGGCGGCCATGAGGACCAGTGCCGCCGCGAACAGGGGGGTTCTGCGAAACATGCGCACTCCTTGATCTGTGTGAAGAGCCAACTGCACCGATAATACGTGTTCTAACACGCACTGTCAACACGAGCCCCGCCGGCCCCTGCGCGGGCCGAAAGCCGCAGGCCTGATCAGTACGTCTGCCGCGCCACCCACTCCCTGAACAGCGAGTCCACCGTCGCATACCGCGCCCCCTCGCGCGCCAGCACGTCGTCCCTGACGAGAGCGTTGAGCGAGGCCTGGACCGTGGACGCGCCACCCAGGCGGTAGCGGGCCCGTGTGTCGGCGGAGAGGAGCTCGCGGCCCTCCTCGAGGACCGCCGCCCGCAGGGCCGCGCGCTGGGCCAGGGTCAGGCGTTGCCAGGCGGCCTCGAAGAGCGCCTCGTGCTCGCCGAGCAGCCGCCGGAGCGTCCGGTGCAGGTCCTCGACCCCGGCGCGCTTCGCCCCCTCCGCGCGCGCGTCGTCCCACAGCTCGTGCGCAAGGCGCTGCACGTCGTACGGGAGGTTCCCGGCCAGATCGACGATGGCCGTCCCCAGCCCCGGTTCGGGGCGGATGCGCGTCGCCTTGAAGCGCGCCTCGACGAACGCCGCGAACGCCGCGGGGTCGATCTTCTCGAGCCGCATCACCGGGCCGGCCTTGTAGAAGGGCCGGCTGCGACCGAGCATCGCCTCCATGAGGCTCGGCTCGGAGCCCGAGAAGACGTAGCCCACCTGCCGCTGCTGCTGGACGGCCGCCCGCAGCGCGTGCTCGACCTGGGCCATCCGCTGCGCCCGCCCGCCCTCCCCGCCGAACGAGGCGACCGCCTGGAACTCGTCGAGCGCAACGGCCAGCCGCCGGCGCCGCACCTGGGCGATCCGCCCGGGCAGGGCGAACACTTCCTGCGCCAGTCGCGAGACGTCGTGCTGCGTCCGCGCCGACGGGAAGGACACGGCGAGGCTGGGCGTGCCCCCGGGGCCGGGCTCCACGCGCACCTCGGGCCGGACGCCGCCGAGCAACTCGCGCAGCCACCCGCGCGCCCGGTCCACCCGGCCCTCCACCGACACCAGCGCGCGTGCGTAGCCCTCGAGGAAGGCCACGTACGAGCTGTAGCTGCTGACGGTGACGGAGACGGCGAGGGCCCCGCTGCGCCCGGCGGACGCCAGCGCCTGGCGCACGAGCGACGACTTGCCGTAGCGCCGCGGCGAGATCAGGAAGACCTTCTGCCCCGCCAGCAGGTCGCGCGCGAGCCGGTCGGTCTCGACCTCCCGGTCCACGAACGCCGCGTCGGGCACCACCTCGCCGTACACGAACGGGTTGTCCATGGCGCCGCCCTCCCTGTTACGCAGGTTGACGTAATGGTGACGTAGATTAGCGTAATTGGCGGGGAGGGACAACGGGGCGGCGCCGGGTGCGCCGCCCCGCGGGGATCCGGGAGGAGCCTGGTCAGGGCCGGGGCTGCGGCGCAGCGGCCGCGGCCGGACGGCGGGAGATGAGCCCGTGCACGATCCGGTCGAGCCCCGCGAACCTGCCGCTGCCCGTCACGATGATCACGATGAGGGCGCCCAGCTCCACGAGGTTCTTGTTCACGATCAGGTAGCTGCCCTCGCTCGGGAGCGAGTAGAAGTAGCCGACAAACGGCGGGTTCGCCGCGTAGAACATCACGAGGAAGCCGATCGCGGCAAGGGCCGAGAGCCGCGTGAACAGCCCGAGGATCAGCAGCAGCCCGACGATGGTCAGGCCCCACATCGTGATCTGGTCGGCGTACGCGAGCAGGTTCGGCTGGGCCGCCAGCCACTTGAAGATGCCCGACGCCGGACCCCGCGCCTGCCGCAGGTAGCCCGCCGCGGACCACGAGGACGAGGTCATCTTCGCGATGCCCTCGTACATGAAGTGCCACCCGACCAGCACCCGCAGCACCGTGATCGCGATCATCGGAGAGCGGGAGAGCGTCGCCCCTTCCATGTCCACCCTCCTCTAGATGCGGAAGTCCTCGGGCGTGAACGCCACGACGGACTTCGCCTCGATCGCCTCGTTGACCTTCAGGACGCTGACCGCGCTCTCGTAGCCCACCTCGGGCGGGCAGTTCAGCTTCCCCTTGCCGCGGACGGCGTCGAAGAAGTTCTGCAGGTGCGGCTGGTGGTAGGGGTCGCGCAACACCACCGGCACCGTGTGCTCGTCGGGGGACACCGACTCGCGCACGTCGGCGACCGCGCCGGTGTCCTCCTTCGACTTCACGTCCTGGATCTTCGGCGCGGTGATGTACCCCTTCTGGATCCACTCGTCCCAGGCGGGTGCGTTCGGGTCGCGGTACAGCTTCCCGGCGTAGTTCAACTCCGACTCGGAGATGAGCAGCGTCCCCTGGTCGCCCATGAAGTTCTCGAAGTATCCCTGGCTGCCGTTGGTCGTCTGCGTCTGGTAGTACGCCTTCACCGGGCCGTTCGCCGTCTGGTAGTCGTAGACCGCCATGACGGTGTCGTACCACTCGTGGGTCGCCGGGTCGTAGTAGAGCAGCCCGCCGCTCGCCATCACGGCCGAGGGGTTGGCGCCGAGGAACCAGGTGTAGATGTCGATCTGGTGCGAGCCGAGGTCCACGATCGGCCCGCCGCCCAACCCCTTGTACCAGCGCCAGTTCCGGAACTGGTGCATGTTCTTGAAGCCGAACGCCTTGAGGCGGTCATCGGGGATCGCGTAGCGGTCGGGGGCACCGAGGTCCGCCGCCACCGCGCGGTTCCACTGCCCGTTGACGGTCACGACCCGCCCGAGCAGGTTGGCTTCCTTGATCAGCTTGTCGTAGCAGTGCAGGTAGCGCGGGTTCGAGCGGCGCTGGTGGCCGATCTGCAGGAGCTTGCCGGTCTCGCGGGCGGCCGCCACCATGCTGCGTGCGCCCTCGAGCGTGTTCGACATCTCCTTCTCGCAGTACACGTGCTTGCCGGCCTTCAGGCACTCCACCGTGTGCGGCGCGTGCCAGAAGTCGGGCGTGGCGATGACGACCGCGTCGAGCTCCTTCTCCTTGTCGAGCATCTCGCGGTAATCGTCGTACCCGTTCGGCTCGTGCTTGAACCGCTTCAGGATGTTCACGACGCGCCGCTGGTTGTACTCGGTCCAGATGTCGCAGACCGCCCGGAAGCGCAGGCCCGGGATGCGAAGCATCGCGTCGGTCAGCACCTGGCCCTGCGCGCCGGCGCCGATCAGCGCGATGTTGACGTCCTGCACGTCGCCGGCGGCGGCTGGCGCGGCGACGGCCTCCACCTTCGCCTGCTCGTACCGGCGCTGCTGCTGCCAGGCGTAGCCGAACAGGCCGAGCGCCGGGACCGTCGAGAGTCCCTTCAGCACGTCGCGCCGGTCGATCTTGCGCGGGCCCGCGGCGGCGGCTTGCGCCTTCTCCTTGTTCCTGTCGTCCTCGCCAGCCATGACGTTCTCCTGCTTGGGTGGAGGGGGCAGCGCGTGAGGGGCCCGTGCGATCGGTGAAGTATACCGTAGGACAGGCGGCGTCGCCCGTCCCGCCGTGCGCTACGGTGGACTCGCGGCGCGACCGAAGTGAAGCCACTCGGGCGCACCGTCCGCGGCGGCGTCGGCCTCGGGAAGGATCCACGCCTCGAGGCCCGGTGTCGCCTGGCAGAGTGCCTCGATCTCCTCGGGGGCGAGCAGCATGAAAGCGGTGGTCAGGCCGTCCGCGACGGCCGCGGCCGCCGCACGAGGCCCTTCGCGCGACGCCGCGTCGGCCCTCGCGCTCGCCGGTCGCGGCACGGCCACCCACGCCGCGCGCCGCCCGCGCACCGGCTCGCCGGTCCCGGGGTCGAGGATGTGGTCCCCTTTCCGGAGCCCCGAGGCGCCGAGCGCCGTCTGGCGGACCGACAGGCGGGCCAGCACGCGGGAGGGCGCGGCCGGGTCGCTCAGGGTCAGGGGCCAGCCTTCGCGGCCCGGGGGCGGTTCCAGGGCGAGGACCGAGCTGAAGCCGCCATGAACGAGCGAGGTCCCCAGGCCCCACTCCTCGAGCAGTTCGGCCATCAGGTCCACCGCGTACCCCTTGCCGATCCCGCCGAGGTCCACGCGGACGCCCCGCCCGGTGGCGCGGACCACGAGGTCGTCCGCGTCGAGCTCGAGCAGCGGCAGCCCCGTGCCAATCGACACGTCGAACGCCCCGCCGGTAAGGTCGTACAGGTGCCGCGCGATCACCAGGCACTCGAGGGTCGTCGGACTGACCCGCGTACACTCGGCGGCAGCGAGGGTGTTCACGCGGGCAATGTCGCTGTTGGGGAGAAAGCGGCTCAGCTCGCGTTCGAGCCGATCGGTGAGGTCGAAGGCCGCCTGCGCGGCCTGCGCCGCGTAGCGCTCGTCCTGGTGCGGCGTGTAGACCTCGAAGACGGTCGCCATCGCCTCGTGAGAGAAGCGCCGGAGGCCGACGATTGCGCCCGGCGCCTCGACGCCAAGGCCGCCGTCCCTCTGTGCATCGGGCCGCACCACGCAGGCAGTGTCCTCGATCTCGCAGGCCCCGGTAAAGCGCTGCCGACCGCAGTCGTCGCGGTGGGGCGAAGCGGGGTTCTCCCCCGCTGCTGCGGCCCTTCGGGCTTGCCGCTGGTGGCTCAGCGCATTACTCTTACCTGTAGGAGTCGTACCACATGACGCTGACCAGCAAGGGCCAGGTGACGATCCCCCAGGAGATCCGGGAGAAGCTGGGCCTCGTGCCTGGGACCCGGGTGGTCTTCGACGTGGTGGGCGACAGCGTCCGGATCCGCAAGGCCGAGACGCAAGATCGCGGCGCCGAGCTCATCGCCAGGATGCGGGCCGCCGGCAGCCGGGCCGGTCGGCCGCGGCTGAGCACCGACGAGATCATGGCGCTCACGCGGGGGGAGTAGGTGCCGGCCACCCTGGTGGACAGTAACGTGATCCTCGACGTCGTGACCGAGGATCCGGAGTGGCTCGACTGGTCGGCGTCGGCTCTGGCGGTGCAGGCCGACCGGGGCCGGCTCGTCGTCAACCCGGTCGTGTATGCCGAGGTGGCAGCGAGGTTCGACCGGATCGAGGATCTCGAAGCCGCGCTGCCGCCCGACTACTACGATCGGCAGGCGCTCCCGTGGGAGGCGGCATTCCTCGCGGGGCGATCCTTCGCTGAGTACCGGCGGCGGGGCGGCCTTCGCCGTTCACCGCTGCCCGACTTCTACATCGGCGCGCACGCCCTCGTCGCCGGCCTGACCCTCCTGACGCGCGACGCCAGGCGGTACCGAACGTACTTCCCGAAGCTGCCAATCATCGCGCCGTGACGTGACGGTCGGGGCCCTGGGCGGGCGCTGTCCTCAGGGCGCTACCCTCACCCCCTCAGCTTCTTGAGGCTGTCCAGGTTGGCCTTCAGCGACTCCAGGGGCGGCACGCCTTCGCGCTCGTACTCGACGATGTACCACTCGAGGCCGCCGACCGACTCCGCGGCGGTCATGAGCGCCGGCCAATCGAGCTCGTCGGCGCCGATGTACGCGTTCGGGTCCTTCTTCGAGAACGGCTTCACGTGCATTGTCACCGTGCGGCCGGCGTTGCGGCGGACCAGGCCCACGAGGTCGATCGCCTCGGACGCGTTGCCGGTGTCGAGCTGCAGGATGACGTCCTTGGTCGTCCGGTCAGCGAACAGGTTCCACCAGGTACTCGCCGCCGATGCGGTTGAAGTCGAGCGCGTGGTTGTGGTACCCGACGCGCAGGCCCTGCGTTTTGACCTTCTGCGCGGCCTCGTTCACCGCGTCGGCCGCCTTCTTCAGGAGGTCCTCAGACTTGTAGGTCTCCTCGTCGAGCGACCGGACGATCAGGTTGCGGTTCCCGACGGCCTGGTTGAACTCGACGGTGGAGGAGAGCTTGTCGCCTCCCAGCTCCTCGAGCGTGTGGTGGAAGCCGCAGGCCTTCAGCCCGGCGGCGTCGAGGTGCTTGCGCCACTCGGCCCCGGGGCGCTTGAACGCGTTCTCGAGCTCGACCCCGTCGAACCCGGCTGCCGCAACCGCCTTGAGCGTGCCGGGAATGTCGGAGGCGAGCTGCTTGCGCACGCACCAGAGCTGCGTGCCGATCGGCAGTTGTTTCCAGGCCGCCCGGGCCGACGCCCCCAGGGACGGGGCGACGAATGCGGAGGCGGCAAGCGTGCTGCCGAGCTTGAGGATGTCGCGACGGGTCGGATTGGTAGGCATGGGAACGGGCTCCTTTCGGCTCCGCGCATCCTACGCCCCGCGCGGCAACGCGGGCAAGCCAGGGTCTCGCCAGGGTCTCGCGACGTGTCTCGCGAGGCCGGGTCAGGCGCAGGGGCAGGCCGGAACGTCTTACCATGTAGCCGATGGGCCATGTGCGGATCGAGGACTTCGGCGCCGGCATGACCGAGGCCGCGGCGGCCGTGCTCGCCCGGGCGTTCGTCACCAACCCGCTGCACGTCGCGGCGTTCGGGGCGAACCAGTTCGCGGTGAACGAGACGTTCTTCCGGCTCGGCGTCCCGTTGATGAACGGGCGCAAGTTCGTGGCGGCTGAGGACGGCCGCCTCGTCGGGTTGATCCACTGGATCGAGTGGCCCGGCTGCCAGCCGTCGGACGAGCAGAAGCGCACCCTCGCGCCGTTGATGCTGAAGGCGTTCGGCATCCGCACGGCCTGGCGGCTGCGCGCGTGGCTCACCGCGTGGTCGAAGCACGATCCGCGTGGGCCGCACGTTCACCTCGGGCCGATCGGCGTGGTGCCGGAGGCGCAGGGCCGCGGCATCGGCCGGCTGCTGATGCGGCGGTACTGCGAGCCACTCGACCGCGAACGGACGGTGGGCTACCTCGAAACCGACCGGCCGGAGAACGTCCCGTTCTACGAGCGTTTTGGCTTCGAGGTGACCTCGGAGGTCGAGGTGCTCGGCGTGCCGAACTTCTTCATGACGCGCCGGGCACGCTGAACGGCGCACACGGGACGCCCGGCCGCGGAGGCGGGGCGCTTCCGCCCGGGGCACGGATGCCCTATCCTTCAGGGCGGCCGCGGACACCATCCGGCCGAAGGAGGCAATCGCATGGCATGCACGGGGATCGTGGCGGTGCGGCGTCGATGGTGGGTTGGGGGGCTGGCCCTGGCGGCGCTCCTCGTGCCCGCGCTCGTTTCGGCGCAGGACCTGACCGTGGTGAGCACGACGACGGCGAACGGGAAGCAGGTGCAGAAGACCGACTACATCAGCCCGACGGCCACCCGCACCGGCATGGGCGACGGCGGAGAAATCATCCTGCGGCTCGACCAGAGGAAGATGTACCTCCTGCGGCCGGCGCAGAAGACCTACAGCGCGATGACGTTCGACGAGCTGCAGGCGATGGCGGCGAAGGCGACGGCCGCGATCGAGAACCTGCCGCCCGAGGCGGCGGCGCAGATGAAGAAGATGATGGGCGGCATGGGCGTCGGCGAGGTGAAGGTCACGCACGTCGGGCCCGGCGAACCGGTCGCGGGCTACTCCACCGAGAAGTACCACGTGGTGCTCGGGACGATGATGGAAGGCGACATCTGGGCGGCGCCGGCGCTGGGGCTCCCCGCCCTGTTCTACGATGCGATGAAGGCGGCGACCCCGGCCAATCCGATCCTGGACATGAAGAAGCTGTTCGACGAGTACAAGAAGATCAAGGGGATGCCGCTGAAGACCGTCACCAACACGAAGATGATGGGGCAGTCGATGACCTCGACGACCCTCGCCACCTCGGTGGCCAAGAGCCCGATTCCCGCCTCGACCTTCGAGGTGCCGGCGGGTTTCAAGCTGGTGCCGATGGCGGGGAAATAAGGCCTGCCAGCCGGGCGGGCCGGGCGGTGCCCCGCCGCCCACACTCGCCTCCCGAAGGCCGAGGTGCGGAGCTGTACCCGGTCCTTGCAGGTGTCTCCGAGATCGCTCCACGAGGAGAAGCTCATGGCTGATCGGGGTCATCGGCGCCGGTAACATCGGGAGCCAGGTCGCGCGCCTCGCCGTGGTGAGCGGCCACGACGTGGTGATCGCCAATTCGCGGGAGCCGGAGACCCTTGCGGGCCTGGTGGCCGAGTTGGGGCCGAAGGCCCGCGCCGACACGCCGACGGGGGCGGCAGCCGCGGGCGAGGTCGTTCTCGTCGCCGTGCCGCTCAAGGCGACGGCCACATCCCCGAGCTGGACAGCGAATCGACGATGACCTCGGAGCTGCTCCAGACGCACCTGCGGGAGTCGAGGGTCGTGAAGGCGTTCTACCACATCTACGCTCGCGACCTGACCGCGCACCGCCAACCGCCCGGTACGCCCAACCGCAGGGCGCTGGCGATCGCCGGCGACGATCCCCAGGCGAAGGCCCTGGTCTCCAGTCTCATCGATCAGTTCGGGTTCGACACGGTGGACGCCGGGCCGCTGCGGCAGGGCTGGCGCATCCAGCGCGACACGCCTGGCTACGGGCCGCGGCGCACGGCGGAGGAGCTGCGCCCGGACCTCCAGGCGGCCAAGCGGTACGTGGAGATGCGGCGAGGATAGGGTGCCGTCGTGCTGCGGCGCCGGGCGTCGAAGCCCGGCGGCTTGCGCCCGGGGCGGCCCGTCCGGTAGAATCAGGGTTCGTTCGTTCCTGCCTCGAGACTCCTGCTGGGAGGTCGTTCAACGGTAGGACACGTGGCTCTGGACCACGTTATCGGGGTTCAAATCCCTGCCTCCCAGCCAATCCTGTAAGCCTTTCTCCCTCAAAGCTTTAGGCTCCGATTCAAGGGCTCGATCTGTGTCAGTCGGGACAGGCTTTCTGAGGGGCGATCTTGCCAAACACTTGACAACAAGTCTTGGCATCCCGGTCGGAGGGGGCCATGGGTGGTGGTGTCGGCGTGTGTCGGGCGGTGTCGTTCGCGCCTCGCGACGGGCGGCCTCGGTCCCTCGGCGGTTGCGCCGGCGAGTTCCGTTCCGCGCGAGCCTTTCGCGGCCTGGGCGGCGCCGGCGGGGTGGTCCTCGATGGTGAGGGCGCGAAGGGCTTTCCCGCCTCGAGCTTCGCGGCGGACGCCTGCAGGTTCTCGAGTTTCTGATTGTCGTACCGCTCGGTAGTGGTAATCGACGCGTGGCCGAGGAGGTCGCGCACCTGCGCCAGCAACACGCCGCGCTCTACCAGCCGGGAGGCGTACTCGTGCCGCAGATCGTGATAGTGAAGATTGACCTTCCGAAACGCCTCCTCGCACTCGGGTGACAGGTGCCGCCAGCCGCCATCGGCGCACCACTTCACCTCCACGTCGTGCGTCTTGAGGACGGCGGTCATCCAGGCTCGGCGGAAGAGATCCAACGCGCGTCGTCCGGCTTCTCCTGGCCCGCCGCGTCGAGTCGCAGCCATCCGAGCACCGCCCGCAAGGTCTCGGTCGGAATGGGGACGAACCTCGTCTTGCCGCTCTTGGTCGTGGATCCGCGAAGCGTAATCAGCAAGTCGCCCGAAGTCGATGTCCTCGAACCGCAGGGCGAGCATTTCGCCTCGCCGCATGCCCGTGTCGAGGGCGGCGATGATCATCGAGCGGAGCATAGGAGCCGCGGCGGCCAGCAGCTTCCCTTCCTCCGCCTCGGTCAATCGTCGCCGGCGCTGATTGTCCTCGTACATCTTGCGAATCAACGTCTCCGTTCCACGGCGGAACGGCGTGCGATCGAGGTACTGGCGACCGACCGCCCAGTTCATCATGTGCCGCAACAGCTCGATGTTGCGATTATCGACGCGGGCGACAGCGGGCGCCCACGGGTTCGCCCGCCAGTCCGCGGCTGTTCGGGCCCTCCGGGGGCCGATTTTCTCCGTTCCCGGTGCGACGGGAGACGGAAGTCCGGGGTGCCCCCACGATCTGGTTCCCCTTCTCGCGGTCACTCCCGAGCAGGAGGACAACGGGAAGGCGGCGGAGGAGTTCATCCACGTCACGTCTCCGCGTCCACTCTTGCCGGCGAGGTCACGCAAGCACCTTGTCGCAGATTGACAGGACACTGTCACTCTGACAATATGCTGTCATTCCTTGGAGGTTCGCGATGGAAGTCGCATCAGCACAGGAACGGGATCGGCGTGATGTTCACCTCTTTGTCGTCGACACGATGGCAGATTGGGAAGCCGCGTTTGCGGTCGCTCACATCAACAGACCGGCACCCGGCATGCCCTCTCGATATCGGATTCGAACCGTGGGCCTTGCGGGGAAGCCCATCCGGTCCATGGGGGGCATGGTCATCACACCCGATTTGGCTCTGTCTGAGCTCGCCCCCAAGGATAGCGCCATGTTGATCCTGCCCGGCGCCGACATCTGGCAGGACGCCGTCACAGACCCGGCACTGGCCAAGGCGCGAGACTTCGTCGACGCGGGCGTCCCCGTCGCCGCGATTTGCGGCGCGACCTTCGGCCTTGCACGTTCTGGGCTTCTCGACGACCGCCGGCACACGAGCAATGACCCCCACTGGCTCGCCTCCAGCGGATATCGTGGAGGCTCACGCTACGTTCAAGAGCCGGCTGTCGAGGACCGTGGCGTCATCACCGCGTCGGTGACCGCCTCACTGGAGTTCGCTCGGCTCATCCTTGCCCGGCTTGAGGTCTTTCCCGACAGGGCGCTCGACGCCTGGTACAGACTCTTCAAGACTGGGAGCGCTGCCTGCTATTTCGAGTTCATGGAGGCGCTTGGGCATGGTGGCCAGAAGTAGATCGTCAGGAGACGTTCTCACGGATCTTGTGCTCAGGGTCTTTCGACTGAACGGCCGTTTCCTGGATGCAGCAGATCGTCTCACCGAGGGCAGCGGGCTGACAGGGGCCCGCTGGCAGGTGCTTGGCGCCGTGCTACGTGAGCCGCTCACAGTGGCTGCTGCCGCACGCAGCATGGGGCTGGCTCGCCAAAGCGTCCAGCGTCTAGCGGATGTGCTCGTTGAAGAAGGGCTCTGCGAATTCTTGCCCAATCCTGCGCATCAACGCGCCAAGCTGCTCGCGCCCACCGATCGAGGATGGAAAGCCATCGAGCAGATTCGGCCGGACGTGAACGCTTGGTCCAAGCGGATCTGCGCACTCGTTGGCGAAAGCACAGTCGTGGGCGCGAGCGCCGCTGTCGATGCTTTGCTCCAGGCGCTCGCGAGCCCGGAGGGGCAGGTGAACGCACCCGCGCGGAGTGCCCACACACTCGATCACCCGGATCGCCGGCAGCATGAGACACGCAGGGCGCACTGAGCGACGGCCGCTGTTCGCAGCTCTGAGACTCTCTGCGCAGCGCATCACTGGCAGCGTCTTCTCGGACGCGTCTGATGTAGTCGCGTGGCTCGGCGCAGTGCAAGCACAGGACTACTCCGCGGCAAAGTGGGCCTTGGGGCTCCGTATGCCGGTCGGCATGGCCAATGATTCAATCATCCAAGGAGCCATCGCGAACGGTGGCATTCTTCGCACCCACGTGATGCGTCGCACCTGGCACTTCGTCTCGGCGAAGGACCTGAGGTGGATGCAGGACTTGGTGGCACCCGGGTTGATTGCTCGTTCCACGGGTCGATACCGGCAACTTGGACTCGATTCAGCCACCTTCTGCCGCTGCGCTGGGATACTCGCGAAGACCCTCGACGGCGGTCATGCGCTCACGCGTGACGAGATCGGCTCGACGCTCGCTCATGCAGGTGTCTCGGCGGACGGCCCCCGCCTCTCTCACCTGCTTGTGCGGGCGGAGCTCGACGGCATCATCTGCAGCGGCCCTCCACGTGGAAGCCACCACACGTATGTTCTTCTCGAGCATCGAGCACCACTACGAGTGCCACTACGGAGAGATGAAGCGGTCGCCGAGTTGGCCCGCCGCTATTTCCGCAGCCGGGGCCCGGCATCGTTGCGAGACTTCGTTTGGTGGTCAGGCCTGACCGCCAAGGAGGCGCGAGCCGGCCTGATGGCCATCCAGTCTCATCTGGTGGCGGACGTCGTGAATGGCGAGACGTTCTGGTTGCCGAATGAAGCGTCAGCGACTGTCGGATCTACCTGCGTGCACTTGCTGCCGGCGTTCGACGAGTACGTGCTTGCCTACCGAGACCGGACGGCAGTTCTCGACACCAAGTACTCCGAGCGTCTGAACGCCGGCGGTGGCATGCTGAGCCCCGTGATCATCATTGATGGTCGCGTCGCTGGCACATGGCGGCGGACGGCGCTCCGTGGTGGCACGGTCTCGATGAAGGCGGAGATGTTCACATCCATGGGCGAGAGGGAGAGACTGGCCCTCGATGGTGCTGCTCAGCGGTATGCCGAGTTTCTCCAACGCGACGCACGCATCGAAGTTGTCGCGACTGCTTGCCGGCGTTCATCGTCGCCTCAACCATGAGTCGCATCGGCAGCGTCACGACTCCGTCTCGCCCAATCGTCGTGGGATGGCGCAGGCATCTCGCCGGACGAGCATCATCCGCCGCGTGCGCGAGGGCGGCCAGGGCGTCGTGCCGAGCAAGCCCTCGGGACGCTTCTCGGGCAGGTCCCCCACGTCTTGGGTTGGAACACCCTGTCGCTGGTCTTCGTCCCTTAGTGAGTACTCGGCCGTGTTGGGTTTGGCGCCGTGGCCGCACGTCGTGCCGGACCAGAAGAACCCGATGCCTCAAGCCGTCAATCTCGTGCTCATCCTGGCGCTGGCCGTGGCTCCGGTGTATGCCGTCCAGCTGAGGAACCGCTGGTCGCCTGCCGAGAGCAAATCGCTGATGGTGGCGATTCCGCTGTTGCTGTTCGTGCTGAACGCCCCGCTCCACGAGGCATCGCACATCGTCGGAACCTCCCTGATGGGAGGGACCGTCGGGCAGGTGAGGCTGTGGCAGCCGTTCTGGAAGTCCGACGCGCCGGTGGGATGACGATGACCGGGGTGGGAGTGTGCGGCGTTGGGCCGTGAAGTCGCGGCCCGCGACGAGTTGGCCGGCCCGGTTCCTACATTTTGCCTCGCAAAACATTCGCGTGACGCAATAAGACGTTTTGTGACGTCTAATGTGTCATGCGAAACGATTCCGCCAGCTCGCCGACCCCCGAACTGAAGAAGGGCAGCCTCGAACTGCTCGTCCTGAGCGTTCTGGCCCACTGCCCGCGGCACGGGTATGAGATCGGCCGCCTGATCGAACTTGGCTCGGGCGGCCATCTCACGTTCCGAATCACCACCCTTTACCCCGTCCTCTACCGTCTCGAGAACCGCGGCCTCATTGCCGGGCGCTGGGTCGAACGCGCGGGCGAACGCCGCCGCTGCTACTACCACCTCACCGAAGCCGGGAAGACGGCGCTCGTGGAGCAGCGCGAGCAGTGGGAAGCATTCGCGGCCGCCGTGGGCCGCGTCGTCGAGGGAGGCAATCATGCCTGACTGGAAGGGCCTCGTCCGCGTCCACCTGAAACTGCCGCCGCTCCACGACCAGCGGGCCGAACGCATCGTCGAGGAAATTGCCGGCCAGCTGGATGACCTCTACCAGGAGGCGCTGCGAGAGGGTGCGTCGCCGCGGAAGGCCGTGCGCGCCGCGTTTGCGCAAACCGAGAACTGGGACGAACTGTCCGCCCGGATCATCGAAGCGGAAGGGCCAAACCGGGTTTCGGCGACAGAGCAGCGCCGCGAAGACGCGCGAGACCGCGCGAGCGCACCGCGGGGCGGCCTTCTCCACCGCCTGTTCGGCGGCATCGGGCTGGACGTTCGCATCGGTCTTCGCCGCCTGGCGGCTTCACCGACCAGCACCGCCATCGCCGTCGGCGTGCTGGCGCTCGCCATCGGCGCCGGCACCGCCGTCTTCTCGGTGGTCGACGCCGTGGCCCTGCGGGGTCTTCCGTTCGACGAGTACGACCGACTGGCAGCCGTCCTCGAGACCGACGGCAAGGGAATGACACGCTCCACGTGCAGCCGAACGAAGTCGGACGGCGGGGATTCCTGATTGACTCAAGGAGTGTGAACCCATGAAACGTGGACTTCTCGTCGTCGCACTGCTGGTGACGGTCCTCCTGTCGGCACTGCCGGCAGCCGGGCAGGACGCGGTCAAGGCCGAGATTCGCCAGGCCATCGACGCCGCGTACCTGAATGCGCTTCTCAACGGCAAGGACATCAAGGCATTCCTGGCCGGCTGGGACCACGGGGCCATCTCTCCGTTCGTCATACCTGCCATCGGCGGCCGCGTGGACGCCGTCACCGGCAACGTGACCTACATCGGAGTCATGGAGATGCACCGCACTGAGGTTAACCGCAAGCCGCCGGAGAAGAAGGAGTTCAAGTTCCTCTACCCGGTCGTCGACGTGACAGGCAACATGGGCATGGCGCAAGTCGAGATCGTGCGCGGCGAGATGATCTTGCGCACGAAGTACCTCCCGGTCGTCAAGACCAGGACCGGGTGGAAGATCGTGGCAGAAGCTTCCTACATGCATGAGAACGGCGCCCGTCCGCAAACCCCGGCCGGCGAGGCCGATGGGGTCAAGAAGGTGGTCGAGGACACGCTCGTGCGCGGGCTGATGGGGGACGGCACCTATGAGCAGGTGCGGGCAGGGTTTGCCTCTGTCTGCGATGTCAGCTTCTACGTCCCTGAAATGGACGTCATGACGAAGCTCGACATGGCCCTGCCGTTTAACGCGAAGACCCGCGGCGCGAAGCCGCTCCCGATCAAGACCTCCGCTTTCACGCTCATCGGCGTCACGGGTGATGTCGCCGCGGGCAGACTCGCGGTCACCTTCGATTCCGGACCCGTGATGACGATGTACGTCGCGCTGTTGAAGCTCAAGACGGGCTGGGCGATCGCGCAAATCGTGACCGACAAGCACCTCGTGTCGATCTTTGCCCCGCCACCGACGCAGCCGCAGTAGGCGGTTCTGGGAGGCAAAGGCCTGGTGGGGTCACATCTGAAAGCGTGAAGACGCGGAGGTCCTGACCGGAAACATCGCGTGGGAACACGTTGGCCGGGTCGTCGAAGGAGCCAACCATGCCTGACTGGAAGCGCCTCGTCCGCGTCCACCTGAAACTGCCGCCGCTGCGCAACCAGCGGGCCGAACGGATCGTCGAGGAAATCGCGGGCCAACTGGATGACCTCTACCAGGAGGCGCGGCGGCACGGCGCGGCGTCGCCCGAAGCCGAGCGGGCGGCCTTTGCCCAGATCGAGAACTGGGACGAACTCTCCGCCCGGATCATCGACGCGGAAGGGCCAAACCGGGTGTCGCCGCAGGAGCAGCGCTGCGAAGAGGCGCGAGACCGTGCGAGCGCACCGCGGAGCGGCCTTCTCCACCGCCTGTTTGGCGGCATCGGCATGGACGTTCGCCTCGGCCTTCGCCGGCTCAGGGGTGCACCGACCGGCACCGCCATCGCCATCGGCGTCCTCACGCTCGCCATCGGCGCCGGCACCGCCGTCTTCTCGGTGGTCGATGCCGTGGCCCTGCGGGGGCTCCCGTTCGACGAGTACGACCGGCTGGCGGCGGTCCTCGAGACCGACGGCAAGGGGCGGATGTCCCTCACCGACGGCGGCAACGCCTCGCCCCAGACGTTCTTCGACTGGCGGCGGATGCAAACGGCGTTCGACGGCCTGGCGGCAATTCAGGACCAGGACCTGCGGATGCGCAACGAGTTCAACGAACCCGCAACGGCGCGAGGCCTGCGCGTGTCCGCGGAGTTCTTCGCCGTCTTGCGCGTGGCGCCGCTCATCGGGCGGCCGTTCCGCGCCTCGGACGAGGTCGTCGGCAAGCACCGCGTGGCGATCGTGAGCTACGCGCTTTGGCAGCGGCAGTTCGGCGGGGCGCGTGACGTGGTCGGGCGGACCATGCGGTTCAACGACGAGCCGTGGCAGATCGTCGGCGTCATGCCGCGCCACTTCACCTATCCCCTTGGCGGCATCCGCCAGACGGCGGATTGGGAACTCGCGCGGTCGAACGAGACGGAGGTGTACATCCCGCTGGCACCCACCGACGGCGAGCGCTCGCGCGCGGGCTTCAAGGGCCGCCGCGGTGTGAGGATGAGCGGCTACGCAGTGATCGGCCGCTTGCGGCCGGGCGTGTCGTTCGTGCAGGCCGCCGAGCGCATGAGCGTCCTGGAGGTGGCCATCGAAGCGCAGAATCCGGGGTGGCGGCCGGGGGCGCAGGTGCAGGTGAGGCCGCTCAACGAACACGTGGTGGGGAACGTGCGCGCCTGGATGGTGCTGCTCCTCTGCGCCGTCGGCCTGGTCGTCACCCTCGCGTGCGCCAACGTGGCCAACCTCAGGCTTGCCCAGGCGGCCATCGCGGCGCGCGATGTCGCCATCTGCGCGGCGCTCGGCGCCAGCCGCTGGCGGACGACGAGAGCGTTCCTGGTAGAGAACCTGCTGCTGGCTGGGTCGAGCGCGACGCTGGGCATTCTGCTCGCGTGGGGCGGCGTCCAAGTGCTCGCGCGAAATCTGCCGAGCGAGTTGCCGCGTGTCGCGGCGGTCGCGATCGATCTGCGTGTGCTTGGCGTGGCCGTGCTGAGCGCGCTGGTGATGGGACTGCTGGTTGGCCTCGCGCCGGCGGCCCTGCATCTGCGCCCGAGGCTCGCCGGGGCGACCAGCAGCGGCGGCTCGCGGACGACGCGCGGGCGCGGCGCCAAGCGCATCGGCAACGCGCTGGTCGTGGGTGAGGTCGCGCTCGCGTCCCTGCTCCTGGTTGGCTCCGGCCTGTTCGTCGCGAGCTTCGCGCGGCTGATGCGAATCGATCCGGGGTACGACTATCGACACGTGCTCGCGCTGCGCATCACCACACCGGGCTTCACGGCTCAGATGACCCCCAAGGAGGAGGACGCTGTGCAACAGCGCAAACGGGCGACGATCGAACAGGTGAGTTCGGCCGTGCGTGCCGTGCCCGGCGTCCTCGGTGCGGAAGCGGTAGACGCCGGCGCGCCGCTGAGCGGCGTGCGCTTCCCATGGGCGATCGTCCTTTCAACCGGCGATTCGGTGATGCAAGTGCTTTCGCGCCAGACATCGGCAGACCTCGCGGACCGCCATGTCGTCACGCCCGGGTACCTGGCGCTCATGCGCGTCCCGCTCCTGCGCGGACGCTACTTCTCTGTGGATGACCGCGCCGGCACGACTCGCGTCGTCGTCATCAACCAGGAGGCGGCGCGGAAGTACTGGCCGGGGCAGGATCCACTCGGGCAGCGCATATACGGACCGGACCCCGGGCAGGACATGAAGTTCGTTCTCGATTACACAGTCGTCGGCATCGTCGGCAACATCCGGCACGCGGGCCCTGAATTACCCGCACCCATGCAGGTCTACTTTCCCCTCGCACAGTGGCCCCACGCACTCCAGACAACGCTCGCGGTGCGAACCGCGGGCGATCCGACGACCGTCGTTCACGCGGTGAAGAAGGCGATCTGGTCGGTGAACCCGGAGCAACGGTTCGACGACACCGTGACGCTCCAGGCGTTCATGGATCGGCTCACGGCCAAGCGACGATTCCTCATGGCGCTGCTGACGCTGTTCGGCGCGCTCGGCCTGGTGATCGCCGCCGCGGGGGTCTACGCGATGCTCGCGCACCGCGTGGTGGAACGACGGCGCGAGATCGGCGTGCGGATGGCGCTCGGCGCGACGCCGAGCGGCGTGGTGAAGATGGTCCTGGGGCAGGCGCTCGTGCTGCTCGGCGTGGGCCTCGCGATCGGGCTAGGCGCCGCCTGGCAGTTCGGAGCAGGCGTGAAGGCGTTCCTCTTCGGCACGGAACCGGCCGATCCGCTCGTCTTCGCAATCACGCTCGTCGGCCTGGCCGCCGCAGGCGTCCTGGCAGCTGTCGGGCCCGCCCGGCGCGCCTCGCGGGTGGACCCGATCGTGACGCTTCGCTGCGAGTAGCCGGGGGGCTACTCGTACCCGATGCCCAGCGCTGTGGCCACGGCGACGAGCGGCGAGTCCGCCGTCGTCGACCAGGACGATCATGCCGCGGACCGCCTGGCCGATGAGCCGCGTTCACGCCGCCGCGGCGTGTTGGGTCGGCCATCGACTGGCGCGGGTATGCGCTCGGGTTCCTCGACGCGTACGTGAACGAGTGCGCGCGCGGTGGCTGCGGCGGTGTCCGGCTGCGGCGCGGCGCCGGCGGCAGCGGTTCTTGCGAGCGTCGTGCCCGCGGGCCGCGCGTCCCACGTCGATCCCGTGACTGCGATCCGCGACGGCCTCTTCACCCCAGCCGGCCGGAGGATGCTCGCACACAACTCTAGGAAGACCGCAAAGACCCTTCACCGTCGCTTCCGACGTTTTCGCCTCTGGACCACGTTATCGGGGTTCGAATCCCTGCCTCCCAGCCATTCGACTCGCCTGCATCGAGCGCTCGCTCATGGCGAGCCGGTTCCACGGAGAATGGCCCTGAGCCAGTCGAAGGGCCAATCCAATTCCTTTCACAGCAAGCACTTACAGCGCCTCGTGATCGCAGGCCGTCGATCCGCCCGCGGGCCACGTTATCGGAGCGCGGCTTGGATATCTGCAACCGCTTGATATTCCGGGCATTAGTCGACGCGTCGGCAGACTCGCGGAGTCTCGACGAGACACGAATGAGACACGTTGACCGAACGGCGCGATGCGACGAGGAGATCGACTGACGACTCAGAGCGTTCAATCGAGAAGAACGCGCCTGACTCGGTCATTCGGCCGCTGAGAGCTTCTGACCGCACTCGGCGTCGATCCTGTGACCGCGCTCCGGATCGTGAGATGCTACCCTTGCCTCGTTGCACGGCATCGAATCGGGGGCCAAGTGACGTCAACATGCCGATCGCGTTTCGGGTGTCAATCGCTGACGTGGCTGGCCGCAGCGCCACTACTGTGCTCCGTGCTGCTGGCGCTGGCCTCTTCCGGCACTCCGTCGCAAGGTCCCGCGCTTCCGGCGGGCGCCCGCACGCGCTGGATCGTCGCCGATCCCCACGAGATCGTCGTGTATGTCACTTTCGATCCGGCGTGGGTCGAACGCGAGCGCCCGCGCACGCTGCGGTTCATCACGATCGACGAACTGGCAACGGGCGAGGTGCGCTGGGCGGCCGAATACCTGGCAAAGCACCCGGCACACCGCAACTGGGGCATATCGTTCCTGGAGATCATCCGCGCGGGGACGTTCACGATCGACGGCCGCACGCCCGACTGGCGAACGCACGGAGCCGCCGCCCTGTGGTGTGCCCGCGTCGCTCCTTCAGACCCGACGGCAGACGTCGGCCCTGGCCGGCCGCTCCTCGTCCTCGGGTTCTGGGTGCCCGACCGGGCGTACGTCACCTACGTACGCGGCCGGGGCCACTACGCCTCCTACGGCAACGTCACGCTCGAAGACGATGTGGCCGGCACCTGGCGGGGATCGATCGACACCGGCGGTCTCGCGGTGACGGCCCGCTGCGTGCCGGGCGGAGCGGTCACGGGTGGAGCGGGGTCCGCCGGCGCGCAGGTGCTGTTTCCCCCGCTCTCCTCCGGGATGCGTGACATCGTGCGCGTCGCTTTCGCCGGGCATCGCGAGCGGGAATGCGGCGACGGCTCGTCGTGGCAGCTTCGAGGCATTCATCCGCTCGCAGGTGGCGTCGTCCTGGAACCGTCGGTCTTGCAGTTCGGGTACGAGCTTTCCGGCGGTGCTTACGCGAGATGACGAACGACAGGCACGTACCGCACCGCGCGATCGCAGGCCGTCGACCCTTTCCTCAAGACACGCTATCGACCTCGGCTCAGTCCGCGAGGACCATCTGGCGACACCGTTTGAGCCGACTGGCAGAAGATCAGCGGTGGTGACGAGATGCTCGGGGGACCCGTGCGAGCGGCGGCGCCGCCCAACCGAAAGGGCGACGCAGAAGACTGATCTCGACCATCCACCGGCGTGGATCGGGCGACAGGAGGGCCTCGAAGATGACGGGCGTGCATAACCCCATCGCAGGTGTTGTCTCCCTGATTGCCGTGACACTGATCGCGGGCACGTCGGTGCGCGGTTCCCACGCGCACAACCAAGGAGCGGCCGCCCCAGCGCAAGATGGTTGGACAACGCTTTCGAGGATGCCGTCGCCGCGTCTGAGTCCGGGCCTTGTGACGGTGAACGGCCGCCTCTTTCTCGTTGGCGGCGGCGTGGTGAGCGGCTCCCGGGTGGAAACCTTCGACACTCTGCATGAGTACCGACCCGGCTGGCGACCGATGGGTGGCGAGAGCGCCCATGCCTACTGCCCGCAGCAACTTCGGCACGGCGGTTGTTGGCCACCTCCTCTACGTCATTGGAGGAACTCGCACAGACACTGCCGCACCGCCCGTGGCGACGGTGGAGGCGTACGACGCGATGGCCGACCGTTGGGTGCCCCGCTCCGACATGCTGACGCCGAGGAGTCTCCTCGGCGCAGCGGTAGCCGCTGGGAAGATCTACGCTGTCGGAGGGAGCGAGGGCCACGAACGTGCCGTTGAGGTGTACGATCCCTCGACCGACCGATGGGAGCGGAAGAAGGAGAGCCCTCGTCCGAAGCGCGGCGCCGTTGTCGCGGCCGTCTCAGACAAGATTTATGTCATCGGCGGATCGGGCAGCGACCGATGGACGACGTCGGCGCAGGCTGAGCGGTATGATCCGCGTGAGGATAGCTGGACGCAGTTGTTGGACATGCCCACCCCGCGCACCGACCACGCGGTGGCGGTCGCGGGGTTTCGGCTGTACGTGGTCGGCGGCTGGAACCGCGGGCCGATCGCAGCGGTGGAGGTCTACGATACAGCCACCGGAAGATGGAACATCGCCACCTCGCTGCCACAGCCCGCGCAGTTCATTGCGGCAGCGTCTGTCGGGGACCGACTCTACGTTGCAGGCGGTGCCGCGAAGTTGCCGGTCGCCCTCGACGACTTTCTGGCCATCGCGCCGGCGCGTGGCGTCGTCAGTCGCGACCCGGCGATCCGGGAGCGACCTGCTCGATAGTCCGGGCGCGCGCGGCCTCCTGTTGCGCTATTTCGTCGCGAGCCTCTCGATTGCCCTGTGGCGGTGTTCTCCAGCGGCCTGCCCTGGGATGAAACATGTGAACCCGGGCTCTCGTAGAGCATCGTATGGTGTGGCTGGTTCGGATCTTGATTGCGGGGACCCTCGGGACCCTACTTGCGGTCCTTCATTACTCTTCTCCCCTCACGCTGTCCAGCGTCGTCCCATACGCGGGGCTCCTCCTCGTCATCACAGGGTTGGTCTGCCTGGTCCGCCCGGTGAGAACCATCTTTGTCCGTAGCCGGAAAGCAGCCGCATGCCTGACTGCCGTTGGCGTCTTCGGGGCGGGCGTCGCCTTGTTCTGGCCTGTCTCAACGACCACGGTGTCCGGGCGCACGTGCCTGCTGGACGGGGCGATGCCGCAGTATGAATTCGTCGAACACCACCAGATCCGCGTGCACGCTCCCGTCGCGAGGGCGTACTCGGCTTTGCAGGCAGTCACCCCCGACGAACTCGCGGCCTACTCGATCCTGATGACCGTGCGGAACGCCGCGATGGGCCGGCGCTGGCGTCGGCCCGAGGGTCCGTCGCCCGCGATCATTGCCGTCTTCTCGGATCCCCGCTCAGGCTACACGCTGATTCAACGGAACGAACGCGAGATGGTGTTCGGCGGGATAGGCAGCGTCCGGTCAAACGAGAAGAAGCCGACATTCTCGTCACCCGTGGCCTTCGCCTCGTTTGCCCAACGGGGTTACGTGAAGGTCGCCTTCAACCTGAAAGTCGATGACGCGGGCGATGGTTGGACGACGGTCAGCACCGAGACGCGCCTTCACGCGCTTGACCCCGGGAGTTTGAGGGCGACGGCTGCCTACTGGCGCCTGATCTACCCGGGGTCCGGGATGCTTCGAACGATGTGGCTGCGGGCGGCGCGCAACCGGGCCGAAGAAGGGCAGTAACTCACTGAAGAACACCGCCTTCGAGCTGACAATACTGGCGGCTCCGGGCCGGGAGCCAACCGAGCGTTGGTCTTCGCACACATCTCCTGCGCAAGGCTGCTTCGTCGCCAACCGCGGCTTCGTCGAGGCGTTCGCCACCACCCGAAGATGACCGAGCCCGCCACCAACGCCGAACTGCCCGGTGCGTTCCTGGTCGACGACCTGTAGCAGGCGGCGCCGTCAACCCACTCGAGGAACAGGACGAGATGGCCGATCTTCCGCCTACCGGCGGCGGCGTCCTGGCGGCTTGGCGGTGCCGCTCCCTGACCGCGGCGCCCCCGGCGCGTACTTGTCGAGGATTGCCTGGAACCGCGAGGTGCTGCCGCCCCGCGCTTTCGGGCGAGGCCGACCGGGCCGGGCAGGCCGCCCCGGCTGGGCCGAGGTCTTGGGACCGACGGGGCGTCGTCCCGCGTGGCGTGGCGTGCGGGCGGCGCGCGCCGCCGCGAGCCGCTCGCGCACCGGGATCTCGAGGCGCTCGGTCGTCTTGCGGGCGTAGTCGAAGCCGGGGAGCGTCACGCGCGGGAGCGACTTGCCCAACGCCCGCTCGATGGCGTTGAGGTCGTCTTGCTCGTCGGGCGATACCAGCGTGAACGCGTCGCCGGTCGCTTCTGCGCGCGCCGTGCGGCCGACGCGATGGACGTAGGCATCCGGGTCGGCCGGCACGTCGAAGTTGACTACGTGACCGAGGTCCTCGACGTCGATACCCCTGGCCACGATGTCGGTCGCCACGAGGACGCGGTGCTCGCCGTTCTTGAAGCCGGCGAGCGCCGCCGTGCGCTGGCTCTGGCTGCGGTTGCCGTGGATCTTCGCGGACGAGATCCCGTTCCGCTCGATGAACTCCGCGAGCCGGTTGGCGCGGTGCTTGGTCCGCGTGAAGACGATGGCGTCTGCGATGATGTCCCGCCTCAGGAGTTCCACGAGGAGCGCGGACTTGAGCTCGCGGGCCACCGGGTAGACCGCCTGCGTGATGCCGACGGCCGGAGCCGACTTTCGCTCGAGGTTGATCATCACCGGGTCGCGGAGCATCTCGCGAGCGAGCGTGACGATCTCGCGCGGCATCGTCGCGCTGAAGAAGAGGGTCTGGCGCTTCGCGGGAATCTGCTTCAGAACGCGGCGGATATCGGGCAGAAACCCCATGTCGAGCATCCGATCCGCTTCGTCGAGGACCAGCACCTGGAGCGCGGCCAGCCGGGCGTACGGATGCCGCAGGTGATCCAGCAGGCGGCCTGGCGTCGCGATCATCACGTCCACCCCGCTGCGGAAGGCGTGTTCCTGCGGCCCGAGGCCGACGCCGCCGAACACGGCCGCACCGGTGATGCCGGTGTGCACGGCCAGTTCCTCGAGGTGGCCGTAGATCTGCGCGGCGAGCTCACGTGTCGGCGTGAGGATGAGCACGCGGGTCTGACGACGCGGCGCGGACACTAGGCGGTTGAGGATCGGGAGCAGGAATGCGGCCGTCTTGCCGCTGCCCGTCATGGCGGTCGCCATGACGTCCCTGCCGGCCGCCGCCGGCGGAATCGCCTGTTCCTGGATCGGCGTCGGGCGCTGAAACCCAAGTTCCTTCACCGCGCGCATCAGGTCAGGGTGAAGGGGCAGGCTGGAAAAGGGCATGCAGCAGCATACTCCACCGCGCCTCGAGTTCCGGGGAACGTGTCCGGCGCTTAGCCGTCATGCCACGCCAGCGGTCGGCATCGCGCAGGCACCACCTGGTTCCGACCCTGCGCATCGCGGAAGCGCTCGACCAGGCACGCGAGGCGGTCGCACTCGATCCGCTTTCTCCGTTCGCGCGCGGGATGCTCGGCCTCGTGTTCGTCGTGGCCAGACGGTACGAGCAGGCGGCCGAGGCGTGTCGGACCCTGTTGGCGCCCGTGCGCGTCAGTTCCCGGCGCCCGGAAACTCGACCCGCAGGAACAGGACCCGGCCCCGTGTGTCGCCGACGGCGACGTCGGAACCGTCGGGAAGCCAGGCTATCGCAGCAATGCTCGAACCGGTCCAGGTACTCGCAGACGGGCTCGTGGAGGCCCGCATCCCAGAGGGTCAGGAAGTCGGAGCCCGACAGGATGTGGCGACCGTCAGGGGAGAAGGCGCAGCACTCGACAGGCGATGCGCCGCCCTCGCGCTTGTGAATCGGCTCGCCAGAACGGCCGTCCCACAAACGCAGCAGGCCGTTTGCGTAGCCGGCGACGATCCTCGCGCCATCGGGTGAGAACGCGCAACTGCTCACCAGGAAGCGGTCCTTGAGGTGCGCGATGGCCTCCAGGCGCACCGCATCCCAGAGAATGAGGGTTCCTTCGTTCTTGGAGGCGGAGAGGATGCGGGCGCCATCGGGCGAGAAGAGGACCGCGGATACTTCGGTCTCGTGACCCTCCAGGGCCTTGATCGGGTCGCCGGTCCTCCCGTTCCACACCCGGACGGGGTTCTCCGCCCACATCCATACCTCGCAACCCGAGGCGATCAGGCTGCCGTCTGGCGAGAACGCGCAGACGGCGACCCTGCTCTCGTTCCCCGGGAGGGTGGCGAGTCGCTCGCCGCTGTCGCCTTTCCACAGCCGCAGCGTCTTGTCGGTGGAGGCCGAGACGATCCGCGCCCCGTCCGGCGACCAGTCGCAGGCGCGAAGCGGGCCCGAATGGCCCTCGAGGCGCAGGATCTCGCGTCCCGATTCGCAATCCCAGACCTTGAGGGTGGCATCTTCCGAGGAGGTGACGATCCGGTCGCCATCCGGCGAGAACGCGAGGCCCGAGACCCACTTCTCGTGCCCGCGGCAAGGGACTGCCTCCCGCCCGAGCCCTCCATCCCAGATCCTGATGCTGCCATCGGAGGCCGCTGATGCGACTCGTCGTCCGTCCTTCGACGATCGCAACGCGGTGACTTTCGCCGCGTGCGCGTTCGCGGGCACCGCGCCCTCTCCCGCCTGCCGCCGCAGTTCCCAGGTCTTCATCATCTCGTTCGAAGCCGAAACGAGATGCCCGCCGTCAGGGGAAAAGGCGCAGCACTTCGCGCGGTGATCGAGTTCGGTGCCCACGGTGCCGGTGGCAAGGTCCACCATGCGGATGGACGATGAGGCCACGGCCAGGAGGGTCCCGTCCGGTGAGATGGCGAACGAGTCTCCGGGGATGGCGCAGAGGGTCGCGCCGGTCCCCGCATCGAACACGACAACCATGTTCTCGAAGTCGCGCCGCTGTACCTCGCGCTCGCGAAGCGAATAGACGCTTGTGCGGGCCACGATCCGCTCGCCGCCGAGCCCGAAGGCGCACGCCGTGAAGCCCGTCCGCCTTCCGCTGTTCTCGCCGAAGCGCGTGCAGGCCGCCCACAGGAGGCTCGCTCCGCGCCAAGGGGCCGAAACGATGGGCCTGCCGGCAACGGGAACCGGCCGGGCGATGAAGTCCGACGTGTTCTCGAGCGCGTATGTCTGAAGCTCCTCGCCGGATGCGGCGTCCCACCGTTTCAACAGTCCCTCGTCGCCGCCCGACAGCAGCGTTCGGCCGTCGTGCGAAAATGCGCAGCACTGGACCGCGCCGAGGTGCCCACCGAGGCTGGTGACGCGCTCTCCCGTTTCCTCGTTCCAGATCCGCACGAGGCGGTCGCCGAACGCAGGCACCCGGATCCCGTCGGACGCAATCGCGCAACCCCAGTCGAAGTCCGGTCCGCCGGTCGCGGACATCAGCTTCTCGCCGGTCAGCGCATTCCAGAGCGTGACGTTGCGATTGTTGAAGGCCGCCAGCAGCCGTGTGCCGTCCGCCGACAACGCAAGCTCTTCGGCATCGAGCGCCTGGTCGATTGAGAGGAGCTTGCGGCCATCGTCGAGATTCAACAGCAGAACCGGGGCTGGCCGGCCTTGCGGTTCGCGCACGAGCTGTGTTGCGACGTGGTGCCCATGCTGGGCCAGAGCCGAGGGCACCGGGTCGATGAGCCTCTCGGTGGCACCTGTCAGATCCGCGACGTCCTGCCCGGAAACGGCGTCCCAGATGGCCAGCCCACGCTGCGTGGCCGACACGACTCTCGTGCCGTCGCGGGATGCCGCGTAACGTGCAAGGGTACCGCCCTGGCGGCGTTCCCACAGCGTCTGGCCGCTGAACGCGTCAAAGCACCTGACCAGTCCGCCGGCGGCCAGCAGCAGCCGCGATCCGCAGGGGAAGTAGGAACAGTGCACGCTGTTGGAATGCTGATCCTTCCACTCGACGTTCAGGGGTACGGTGAGGACCGAAGCCTGCGTGCCCGAGGGCTTGTTCACCCACCGCAGCCAGGGCCGCCAGTCGCCCCGGTCGTCGAGTCGCCGCCGGGCGGCGCGGGCCGGTGCCGTCGAGTCCGGCTGGTTCGCGGCCTGCTGCAGGACGAGCCGGGGGCGGCCGCGCAGCAGGTGCGCTTCGCCGCGAACGAACCGCAGCCAGTCGGTCAGATCGGTGCGCTGTGCTGTCGTCATGCTGAGGCCGGCATGGATGACTCAGGGGCGCCGCACTGGAGCTACCATACACCAGGCTCGTCCGGTCGCCACTCGAACCGATCTCCCGGCGAAGGGATCCTGAGTTTCGCGAGGTGAGTCATGGCCCAGGCGACGCGCACCTTCCGCATCTTCGTCAGCTCCACCTTCAATGATCTGAGGGAGGAACGCAACGCGCTCCAACGCCACGTCTTTCCCCGGCTGAAGCGGCTGTGCCTGGCACACGGCACGCGCTTCCAGGCGATCGATCTGCGCTGGGGGGTCCGCGAAGAGGCGGGCCTCGACCAGCGCACAATGCGCATCTGCCTCGACGAGATCGACCGCTGCCGGCGGGCGTCGCCGCGCCCGAACTTCGTGGTGCTGCTGGGCGAACGGTACGGATGGCGGCCACTGCCTGCTCTGATCCCCGCCGCCGAGTTCGATCTCCTCAGGCCGCACATCGCGCCCGGACAGGACAGCGAGCTGATCGGGGCATGGTATGTCAGGGATGACAACGCCGTGCCGTCCGAGTACTGCCTCAAGCGGCGCGAGATCGAGACAGAAGAGGCCCAGACCGAGGAGCAGCGGGAACATGCCCGCAGAAGCGAGACCGAACGCTGGGCCGCGGTCGACAGAGCGCTTCGCCGGATTCTGAGGGCGGCGGTGGCACGAGCCTCGATGAGCGAAGACCAGCGGGCGAAATACGAGGCGTCTGCGACCGAGCAGGAGATCCGCAGCGGCGCGCTGAGGGTGAGCGATGCCCCGGAACACGTGTTCTGCTTCTTCCGGGAATTCGCGAATCGGGGGGATCTGGTGCGCGACCTTCCCATCGACGTGTCCGAGGAAGACCGCGCGTCGAACTTCATCGACACCCGGGAGGACGGAACGCCGGATCCGGACGCGCGCGAGCGCATGGACCGCCTCAAGGCCACGCTCGAGCAGATGCTGCCCCACAACGTCCGCCGCTATCGCACGTCCTGGAACGCTCAGCGCGCAGCCGCCGCGGACGATGCGGACGGGCGATCGGAAGCCGTCCTCGAGACGCTGGCCAGAGGGCTTGCCGAGGCGCAGAAGGAGGCGCCGCCGGCGCTGGACGAGGCGGCCTGGGAGCGCCTCCGGCGAGTGAAGGACGAGGAGCTCGGCCGCCGACGCGCCACGGCCGCCCTGGCGGACCCCGCCGGCCGCGCACGGCCGCCGGTCATCACGTGCGACCACCTCCCTGCGCTCTGCGCCGACGTGTTTCTCGATCTCGCGCGGATCATCCTGATGGAGGTCGCGCGGCTCGAGGAGCGGAACGCGCTCGACAAGGAGGTCGATGACCACGAGGCGTTTGGCGAGGACCGGGCGAGGGTGTTCATCGGCCGGGCCCGCATCCTCCGGACCATCGGCGGGTACGTGGCCGGCCCCGGTGCTCGTCCGCTCGCGGTGCACGGTCCG
This sequence comes from uncultured Acidobacteriota bacterium, assembly GCA_963813585.1. Taxonomy (GTDB): domain Bacteria; phylum Acidobacteriota; class Vicinamibacteria; order Vicinamibacterales; family Fen-181; genus JARKSS01. Next base: position 998,856 of record CAWEZL010000001.1, on the reverse strand, counting down.
TCCGGATCCGGCAAGTCGGCGGTGATGGCGCGGGCGGCGGTTGGGATCCGCGAGGCGCGCCCCGGCGCGGCGATCGTCCAGCGCTTCATCGGCGCGACGCCCGGATCCTCCGACATCCGGACGCTTCTCGACGGCCTGTGCCGGCAGGTCTCACGGCTCTACGCCGCCGACGAGACGACCATCCCGATCGATTACCAGGAGCTCGTGCAGGAGCTTCCGAGGCGACTGGCGCTCGCGACCGCGAACCGTCCGCTGGTGGTCGTGCTCGACGCGCTCGACCAGCTGTCCGACACCGACCATGCGCGCAGCCTGGTCTGGCTTCCCGCGAACCTCCCGGATCACGCGCACCTGATCGTGTCCACCCTGCCCGGCGAGTGCCGGTCGGCGCTCGAGCGCAAGCTGCCCGCCGAGCACCTGGTCGAGCTCGAGCCGATGCTGCCGGAGGAAGCGAGCGACCTCCTCGACCTCTGGCTGAAGGGTGCCGGGCGCACCCTGCAGATGGACCAACGCCGCGAGGTGTTGGAGGGTTTCGCGCGATCACTCGAAGGGGCGGAACCCTCCGCACCCGGCGCCGGGGGCCGCGGCGGCTTGCCGCTGTACTTGAAGCTCGCCTTCGAGGAGGCTCGACGCTGGCCATCGACGCCCCCGCACGCGCGTCTCAGCCCTGACGTGCCGGGGATCATCCGCGACCTCTTCGCGCGCTTGTCCGGAAACGCCAACCACGGCGCGATGATCGTCTCACGGAGCCTGGCGTCGCTCGCCGCCGCGAAGAACGGCCTCTCCGAGGACGAACTCCTGGACGTGCTCACGCTCGACGACGAGGTGTTCGGCGATTTCGAGGTGCGCGCGCGTCATCGCCCGCCGGAACGCCGGCTGCCGGTCGTCGTCTGGTCGCGGCTCTTCTTCGACCTCGAACCGTACCTGACCGAGCGCGCGGCCGACGGCGCCTCGCTGCTGGCCTTCTACCACCGGCAGCTGCGCGAGGTCGTCGAGCAGGACTATCTGTCAGGAGAAGCGAAATCGGCGCGGCACCGCGTGCTCGCACGCTACTTCGCCGACCGCCCGCTGTTCGAGGAGGAGGGCAAGACCCCGAACATCCGGAAGCTCTCGGAGCTCCCGTACCAGCAGACGCGCGCGGAGCTCTGGGAGGACCTCTACCACACGCTGACCGATTTCGATTTTCTCGAGGCCAAGTGCACCCACGTCGCGGTGGTGACCGAGGGGCATGGTCCCGAGGCGCGGAAGATCCACGGCGGGGTGTACGAGCTGCAGGAAGACTACCGCCGCGCGCTGGAGGTGATGCCCGACGCGTGACCGGGCCGTCCCCCTCGCCTTACGACTGGGGGCGGGACCGGGCGCGGCTGGCGCAAGGAGCGTCCACGCGCGACTGTCGGCCGGGGAGCTTCGTCACATCTGGGCGCGTGGCCTGGGGAAGGCGGACCCCCGACGCGGGACAGCGGGGATTATTCACGGCGATAGGCCGTGGCGAGCGAGTCGGCGTATTCGTTCCAGCGTGCGCCGTTGTGCGCTTTGATCCAGCGCAGCTCGAGTCCTGGGTGCCCGTGGTAGCGCCGGTACAGCTCCTGCACGAGCTCGAGGTTCTTGATCTCGCCGTCCTTCTTGCGCCAGCCGCGCGCTTCCCACGCCTTCGCCCACCTGGTGATCGTGTTCACGCAGAGCTCCGAGTCCGTGAAGATCACCGTCTGCTTGTCGCGCGGCACCATCTTGCACGCCGCGATCAGCGCCGACAGCTCCATGCGGTTGTTCGTCGTGTACGGCTCGTGCCCGCGCTGTTCCGCGATGATCCGATCGTCCACCACGTACACCGCGCCCCAGCCGCCGGGGCCGGGATTCGGCGTCGCCGCGCCGTCCGTGAACACGCCGCTCACGGGGCCCGATGTGTACTTCTCCAGCACCTCGGCGGTCGTCAGATTCTCCTCCCGCGACAAGGCCGGCGACTTCCCGCTCTTGCACGTCATGCAGGTCTTCGGCGTCCAGTTGGGGAACTTGGCGAGCGTCGCAGGCGCGACGGTGAACTCACGTTGGCAACTCGTGCAGACAAATCGCATGGCGAGCGATCATTCTCGCATGAAGGTGCACGTCCTCGGCACCCGCGCCACATCTGAACACTGTTGACTGGGCGATGCCGGCTCGCTACCACTCCATTCACAAGAACGACCTCGCGCGGGCGATCGTTGCTCAGTCGGAGCAGGCGTTCCTGGCGCTCGTGCAGGGCAAAGGCCCCGCGGCGCCGGCGGTGGAGATTCTCGAGTGACAAGGGGCCAGTCGAGCGTGAGTCAGCGGCGGCTTACGGGTTCCCGCCGGGCGAGGGAGCCAGGCGCAGCACCTCCCTGAGCGCCTTCATGTCGACCGGCTTGACCATGTGGTGATCGAAGCCCGCCGCCACGGACTGGCGTCGATCCTCCTCCTGGCCAAAGCCCGTGAGCGCCACGAGGCGCACGCCCGCGAGCCGAGGCTCGCCCCGAAAGCGACGCGCCACTTCGAAGCCGTCCATGTCGGGGAGGCCGATGTCGAGGAACACCACGTCGGGTGGATGCTCCGCCGCCAGTTGCAGTGCCGTCCGGCCGTCGTGCGCGATCAGCGCCTGGTGGCCGTCCACGTTCAGCACGGCGGCCAACATTTCGGCGCCGTCGGCGTTGTCGTCCACGATGAGCACCCGCTTCGGAACGTCGCCCGGCGCCGGCGGTGTTGCTCCGGCATTCGACGTCCGCGCGGCCGGCAGCCGTGCCATCGACACCAGCGGGAGCCGCACCACGAACTCGCTCCCCATGCCCGGTCCGGCGCTGTGCGCTTCGACCTGCCCACCGTGCAGCTCCACGAGGTGTCGAACGAGGGACAGCCCGAGCCCGAGGCCACCCTGCGAACGATCCGCACCGTGCCCGCCCTGGACGAAGGCCTCGAAGACGTGAGGCCGGAACTCGTGCGCCAGCCCGATCCCGTCATCGCTCACCCGTACGACCGCTTGGCCGTTCACCGCCTCGGCGCTCACCCGAATGTGGCCGCCGGCCGGCGTGTACTTGTGCGCGTTGGTGAGGAGATTGTCCAAGACCTGGTGCAGCCGGTCCTCATCGCCCTCGACGGGGAGCGCTTCCGGCGGCAGCGACCAGACCAAGTCCTGACGTCGCGCCTCGGCGTGTCGCATGGAGGCGTCCACGACCTCGCTGAGCACGTCGCGCAGGTCCAGGGGCTCGCGCTGCACCTCCATCGTGCCGCGAATGATCCGCGCGGCGTCCATGAGGTCGTTCAGGAGCCGAGTCATGTGCGCCACCTGCCGGTGCGCCACTTCGCAGCCACGGACCAGGAGCGGATCCGCTGATTCTCGCGCCTGCCACAGGTCGATGTTGGACGCGACGGCCGCCAGCGGGTTGCGCAGTTCGTGCGACAGCATCGCCAGGAAGTCGTCCTTCCGGCGGCCCGTGGCGAGCAATGATGACGCGCTTTGCGCGAGCTCGGCGTTGAGCCGCTCCAGCGTCTCCTGGGCCTGCTTCAGCTCGGTGACGTCCACGAAGGAGACGACCACTCCGTCGATGACATTCTGCCGCGTGCGGTACGGCAGGATCCGCATCAGGTAGCGATTACCATCGTCGGCCCGCGTCACCGTGACTTCCCGGCGCTGCAGCGTTCGCAGTACCTGACGGATCTCGGCGACGATGTCGCCGTTGGTGAAGCGCGCCGTGATGTCGGTGACGGGGCGGCCGACGTCGCCCGGCCGCAGGTGGAACACCTCCGTGGCAGCGGGGGTGAATCGTTTGATGAGCAGGTCGTTGTCGAGGAAGATCGTCGCCAGCTGGGCGCCCTCGAAGAGGCTCTCCATGTCGCTCGTGGCGACACCCAGCTCTTCGACCTTGTTCGTCAGCTGGCGATTGACCGACTCCAGCTCGGCATTGACGGTCTGCACCTCCTCCTTGGAGGACTGCAACTCCTCGTTCGCCGACTGCAGTTCCTCGTTGAGCGAGAGCAGTTCCTCGTTGGAGGACTGCAGCTCCTGGTTGGCGCTCTCCAACTGGTCGATGGTGGCGAGGAGCTGCTGCCGCGTGTTTCGCAGCTCGTCCTGCAACACGACCAGCTCCGCGGCCGGCGGTGAAACGCCCGGTTCCCCAGGCTCAGGCTGCGCCGCCGCAGTCTTGATCACCACGAGGTACGCGTCGGCCGCAGCCTCGGTGAATGGGCGCACGAACACCGAGACGCGCTCCACTCGGCCCGGTTCAACCTCCACACCGCATTCGACGAGGGCCAATCGGTGCGTGTCGGCGGCCTGCTGAAGCGCCCGGCGTAACTCGATTCGCAGGTCCTTGTGGATCAGGTTGAATGCGCTCGCTGTCGGCACACCCGCGGAGGGGCCGAGGTACTTGCCGCTCGGTCCGAAGAGATACAGCACCTCCCCTCCCTCTCGGACCACCATGCCCGGAGGGACGTACTCGTCGAGAAGGGCGCGCTCCACGCTGCGGGTGAGCGCCGTGCCGTGACCCGGCGCGACCGGGGCGGCCGGCATGTCGCCCGCCACGCGCCGGGTGGGGCGTGTGAGGGGAAACTCGAGCGGCGCGGGTGCGGCCACGTCGAGCCGCCGGTAGATCCGCTGCTTGCGGCTCACGTCCTCGAACAGGTCCGGACTCCCGACAACGGTCTCGGCGGAACCAAGGAGGAGGACGCCGCCGGCCCGCAGGGCGTGGTGGAAGAGACGGATCGCGCGCGCCTGCACCTGCGGTTCCAGGTAGATGAGGAGGTTTCGACACGAGATCAGATCGAGCTCCGGAAACGGCGGATCCTGCAGCAGGTTGTGCTTCGAGAAGATGCACAGCTGCCGCAGCTCGCGGTTCACCTGGTAGCTGTCGTCCCGGGCCACGAAGAAACGCTCCAGGCGCTCGGCCGAGACGCTCTGCCGAATGCTCTCCGGGTAGATGCCCTGGCGCGCGACCTGGAGACTCCGCTCGTCGAGATCCGTGGCGAAGATCTGCACCTTTGGCGCGTCGGGGCTGACCGCCAGCTGTTCGCTCAGAAGAATGGCCAGCGAGTAGGCCTCCTCCCCGGTCGCGCAGCCGACCACCCACACCCGCACCCGGTCGTTCGCCGCCTTCCTCGCGAGGAGACCCGGAAGGACCTGCTCCGCGACGGCGTCGAAGGCGCTCGGATCGCGAAAGAACGACGTCACCCCGATCAGCATCTCCTCGAAGAGGTGCGGCGCCTCGCTCGAGTCCCGTTCCAGCCGCTCGAGGTACTCGTCGCCGGACCTCATCTTCAGGTCATCCATGCGCCGGCTGATCCGCCGGACGAGCGTCGTTCGCTTGTAGCCGGCGAATTCGTGCCCGGTCTTGATTCGCAGCAGGTCGCAGATGGCGTTGGCCGTCGCCGACGGCAGCGCGTCAGCCTCACCCGCGAGCGCGGGCGGCTGCGACGCCCGCTCGATCAGGTGCCGCGGCATCTCCTCGGGCGGCAGGATCTGGTCGGCCACCCCGGCCGCGATCGCGCTCCGCGGCATGCTGTCGTAGGCGGCGGAGTCCGGAAGCTGCACCATGGTGGCTCCGCCGTGCTCCTTGATCGCGCGCAGGCCGGCGGTGCCGTCGGTGCCGGTGCCAGACAGGATGATGCCGACGGCGCGCTCGCGCTGGTCTACGGCGAGCGAGTGCAGGAAGCCGTCGATCGACTTCGCAAAGTCGGGCGCGGGCAGTCGCGCGCCGAGCCGCAGCACGCCGTCTTCGAGCGACAGGGAGGTGTTGGGTGGAATGACGTAGACGTGACCGCCCTCGACGGGCGTCTCGTCGTGGACGGCCTCGACGGGCATCTGCGCGTCCCGCGCAAGCAGATCGGGCAGCATGCTCTCGTGGTGCGGGTCGAGATGCTGCACGTAGACCACCGCGACGCCCGCGTGGGGCGGCATGTGCCGGAGGAAACGCCCGAAGGCGTCGAGGCCTCCGGCGGACGCGCCGACACCCACGACCAGGCAGAGGTTTTGGGCCGGACCGCCTGGGCTCCCGGCGTCACGCGATTGCATAGCAGTCCTTTGTTCGAGCGGGCCCCTCCCTTTACCCCGCTTCCTGCCGGTTGGGCATGGAGACATGCCCAACTGCGCCGATGCTGGCCTGGCCGCCCGCCGAGGGTACGCCGCTCGGAAAGCAGGCCAGTACGCCGGTCGGAAAGTGATCCACCCGGGGGAACGCTATTCTACCCGACCCCAAGCGTTCTTCATCTCAGCTATTCGGTGGATGAGGAGGCGTTCATGACATCGAGGCGCTGGAAGAGAGCACCTTCCTGCCCACGATCGCCCGGCCAGGCAGGAGCGCAAAGCATGATACGACCGCGAAACTCCGCCGATGCAGGGTCCGGCGGCGCCGCGGGACCGCGGACCCCGCTCCACATCAAGCGCTCGCCGCAACCATCACCGGTGGGCGCGAATCCACGCGAGGATCGGCTGCCACACGAGACTCTCGGCATTGTCCCCGTAGAGAAGGTCCACGTGACCGAAGTCGAGCATGCGTGCCGCCGCCGGCCACGTCGAGGCGACGTGGACCGTGACATCGCGGCTGCCGAGGAGCGTGGTCGAATACACGCCGTAGTCGCCATACCCGCCCTGGCCACCCACGTAGAGCACCGGCACGGTCACCTCCGACAGGTGATCATCGAAGGGCACGTCCGTTGCTTCGCACGTGATGTCCTCGTAGTCCATGACCAGCCGCCTCGGAATCACGGGCGCGAACGACTGGAGCATCCGCAGGTAGAAGTCGGTGCGGGTGTATTGCAGGCCGGACGGCAGCCCCCAACTGTCGAAGAGGCCCGCCACCCAGTGGAGCGTGGGATTGTCGGTGATGAACAAATAGCTGGCCGTTCCCAGCAGAAGCGCCGCCTGCAGATTCGTGAGACCAGCGAGAACGGGGGACGGCGCGTCAGGCCGGGCCTCTGCCGCGAAACCCGCCATCCGGGTCAGCACGCCGGAGTCGTCACCGTACGAACCGGACTTGATCCATTGCCACTGCGCCGAGGCCCGATCGCAGGCGAGTTGCCGCAGGTCACTCCGTTCGAGCTTCAGGTGTATGTCGATCGGGATGAAGCCCTTCACGCGCCGCAGGCCCGGTGGAACCTGGGTTTCCCTATCGAGGTACGTGTAGGCGTCCCTCGCTCCGTCGCTCATGCCGGCGAGGATCAACCGGCCGTCGCCGCTGCCCTCGAAGGAGCCCACGCGGCGCGCGATCGCCAGGCCGATGCCGATGTTGTTGAGCTGGTGCTCGAGTCCCCACCCGTCCATGAAGGTGAAATCGGTCACGCCGCGAGGGAGGAGCGCCCAGGAGTGCGAGAGCCCCCAAACGTCGACGTCGTTGTCGGCGAGGAACGTGCCGAGGTTGCGATGTCCTGGCGCGGCGGCGATCGCGTCGGCCAGGTACGTCAGGTCGAAGCTCGCGGCACCGCCCGGCAACGCGAAGAGCGCATCCCGCGTCCGCGCCGGCACCCAGGGAGAGGCTTCCGTCACGACGTGATGCATCTTGATCACGTCGTACTGGCCGGCGCCCACCCGCACCCCGAAGCTGTAGTGCGCAACATGCTCGGTGAGCATCTCACGCTGAAGGTCGGCCATCTCGCAGTTGGGGCACGCAATACCGACAGCGACTGACAGCGCGTGCGCCATCAGGCGCTGTGACATGGCCTCTTCAGCCTGCGGAGACTCCGCGGCTGCAGGCAGCCCCATCGCCACAACCACGGCGACGACAAGCGGCACCATCGTCTTTGGCGTCATCTCCTCCTCCTTTGACACGCGCCCGCGAGCGTGGTTGAGCCGAGCGTAGCGCGTGTGCGATTGACGGGAGGTCAACGCTGAGGAAAACGGGTGTCTACCTGAAAGCTGCTTGGTTTATTGGACTTACGGTCGGATGTCGCCGGCGGGTCACCGAGGGAGGTCAGGTCGTCGAACGATCGTTCTGGCGCCGCACCACCTGCGTGGTGCCGGACGGCGATTCCGTCCGGACGACGAGCCGCGCTGGCCCCACCGTCACCACGTCGCCGTCGCGTAGCACGCGCGGTGCGGCAATCGCTTCACCACAGACGAACGTGCCATTCCGACTGCCAAGGTCCTGCACGGTTACCGTGCTTTCATCGACCGTGATAGAGACGTGGCGCCGGGAAACCTGCGGCGAGTCGATCCAGACCGCGGATGACGGGTCCCGCCCGACCAGGTGCACGCCGTCGGAGAGCGCGATGCTGCGACGTCCCCACACGATCCGAACGAGCCGCTCGGGCCGCTTCCCGGCGGACGGCGCAGGCGCGCCGGGCAACGCGATCGGCTCGACGGGTGCGGCGAAGCGATAGCCGCGACGCTCGAGGGTCTCGATGTAGCGCGGCGACTGCGCCGGGTCGCCGAGCACGCGCCGCAGCTTGGCCACCGCGATGTTGAGCCCATGCTCCTGGTCCACGAACATCCCGTCGGGCCACAACGTCCGTCGCAACTCGTCGCGCCCGACCAATTCACCCGGCCGCTGAAGGAGCGCCGCAAGGACGCGGAACGCCTGCTCCTGAAGCCTCAACTTCAAGCCGGACCTTCGCAGTTCTGCCGTGTCGAGATCGATCTCGAACGGCCCGAATCGCAACGCGTGTGGGCGGGCAGGACGGGGACCAGGAGTGCCTTCCTCGGGACGCGGCCAGTATGCATCTCGCCGCGGCCGTCGTCAATGCGTGCTAGAGTGGGCCCAACCTGGCAGCCTGGGGGACCCCCCATGATCGGCACCACCATCGGTCACTACCGGATCCTCTCCCTGCTCGGCCGTGGCGCCATGGGCGAGGTGTACCTGGCCTTTGACGAGCGGCTGCAGCGGAAGGTCGCGCTGAAGGTGCAGCCCGGGGGCGTCGCCGGCGATCCGGAGCGGCGTCACCATCTCGAGCGCGAAGCCCGGGCGCTCGCCACCATCAACCACCCCGGCATCGTCACCGTGCACGGCATCGAGCAGCACGGGGACGTCCTCCTCCTGGCGACGGAATTCGTGGACGGCACGCCCCTGGGCGCGCTCATCCCACCGGAAGGCTTGCCGCTCGACGAGATCGTGCAAATCGGGGCCGCCCTGGCGGAGGCGGTCGGCGCCGCGCATCGACAGGGCGTGATCCACCGGGACCTGAAGCCGGGCAACGTCATGGTGACCGCAGAGGGCGCCGTGAAGGTGCTCGACTTCGGCCTCGCCAAGATCCGCCGCGTGACCGGAAGCGAGGCGCTGGCCGACGGCAGCAGCACGTCGACGATCGCCGGCACTATCGTCGGCACCGCCCATTACATGTCGCCCGAGCAGGCCCAGGGCCTGCCGGTGGACGCGCGAAGCGACATCTTCTCGCTCGGCATCATGCTGTTCCACATGGCCACGGGCCGCCGCCCCTTCGAGGGCGAGACGCCGCTGGCCGTCCTGTCCTCGATCATCAAGGACGCGCCCGCCTCGGTGACCGACACGCGGCCCGACCTGCCCGCCGCCTTCGGCCGGCTGGTCGCGCGGTGCCTCGAAAAGGACCCCGGGCGCCGTGTCCAGGACGCCCTCGATCTGGCTGGGCAGCTCCGCGAGGCCGCGACGGAGCGAACCACGCGGGTGGCGAGGCGGCACTTCGCGCCGTTCTCGTGGAAGACCTGGCCCTCCCGCCGCCGCTCGGCCGGCGTCCTCCTTCCTCTTCTCTTCGCTGGCGCGGCTGCCGGGTGGTGGTTTGCTCGCTCCACGGCGCCGCCGGCGACCCTGGACGCCACTCTCGATCGCGGTGGCGCCGTTCGAGAACCGAACGAACGACCGGGCCCTCGACGCGGTTGGGCTGATGGTGGCCGACCGAATCGCGCAAGGACTGACCGAGCAGCTGTCGCTCCGGGTCGTGCCGGGGCCGGTCGTATTGGACGCGTGGCCCCCCGCTTCACGGGGGGCCACGGACGATCAGAAGCCGGATCGTGTCGGGCTGCTTGCCCGTCGCGTCGGTGCCGCGGTTGTGGTGTCCGGGGACTACTACACGAGCGCCGGCGACCTGGCCTTCCGAGTGCGCGTCACGAACGCGGCCGGTGGACGCGAGATTGTCCAGTTCGGCCCGGTGACGGGACGGCCCGGCGACCCGGGCCAAGCGGTAGAGAAGGTGCGTCAGTACGTGCTGGGGGAGGCGGCAGCGTACTTCAAGGGGGGTGGTGGGGTGGCAACCGCCGGAATTCCCCCCGACTTCGCGCCGGCCGGCCCCCCGATGGTGTACGAGGTCTACCGGGAACTACTCGCGGGCTTCGACGCGTTCGGCCGCGATCCCCGTGCGGCCGTCGCGCACCTCGACCGCGTCGAGGAGTTGTACCCGCATCGAGCCCTCGTCCTGCCCTGGCTCGTGCTCAGCTACATGCAGGTCGGGGACCTCGACAAGGCCGAGCGCTACGTAGACGTGGTCGGCCGTCGAATCGCGCCAGAGGACATGCCGCTGGTCCGGTACTTCCAGGCCAGGCTCGGCGGCCGCTGGCTGGACGCGTACAACGCGATCCGGGAGTTCCACCGGTCCATGCCCAGGCACGTGCCGACGGTCAACACGACCGCGGGCGCCGCGGTCGCGTTGGGGCGCCCGCAGGAGGCGCTGGTGCTGCTGACGTCGGTGGACGTTGCGCCATGGCTCGACTCGTCGAGCGGGCAGTCCTCCCTGTCGATGCGCGCTGAAGCGGAGCATATGCTGGGCCGCTACGAGGAAGAACTCCAAGTGGCGAGGACGCTGGCGGGGGTTGCGCCGGCGTCGGTGAGCGGGCTCGTGCGGTCGCTGGCCGCGCTCGGACGAACCGAGGAGATCCCCATCGTCGTCGAGCGGAGCCAGGCCCCGCATCGCGGCTCGTCGACTGGCCAGCTGATGAAGCAGGCGGCCGAGGAATTGCGCGCGCACGGTCACCACGACGGTGCCCGCATGTTGGCGCAGCGCGGGCTCGAGTGGATTGCCGCCCTGGACCCGGCTGCGGCCGGGAGTGTACCCATCCGGCAACTGCGAGGCGACCTGCTCTCGCTGCTCGAGCGATGGCGCGAAGCGTCGGCGCTCATTGAGCGGTTGTCGATCCAGCAGCCAGACAATGTGGCGATCCTGTCGGCGCTCGGCGTCGCGCGCGCGCGGCTTGGGGACGGCGCCGGGGCGGAGCGCGCAAGCGAGAAGCTGGCCCGATTGCAGCGTCCTCATATCCTCGGTGCCCACACCTATGCGCAAGCCCGCATCGCAGGCGCTCTCGGACAGAAAGATCGCGCCGTGTCCCTGCTGCAGCGGGCGTTCTCGGAAGGGCAGGTGATTGTCTGGCGTGCCCACGTCGATCCCGCGTTCGACCCCCTCCGCGGGTATCCGCCGTTCGACCGGGTCACTGCGATGAACCAGGAGCCGGAGAAGTGATCACTCGCGGTCCGCGTACCGCCTGGCTGCCGCGAGGTCCTTGCGCAGTTCCTCCGCCGTGCGTCGCGGGCCATAGCCGGGCGTGTCGCGTTGAATGCGCCACCCCTCTTTGAGCGGGCCGGCATCCACCGCATCGAACCCGAACTCATCGAGCAGACGCGCGACCGTGACCTTCGCCGCGGGTTCGTTGCCGGCGATGACCAACGCCCGGCGGTTCTTCGTGCCGGCGGGGCGCCCGTCGGTCGTCAGCTGAGCGGCGTAAATGTGGTTGAACGCCTTGACGACCTTCGACGTTGGCAGGTGCGCCTGCAGGAGCTCTGACGTTGTGGTCGACTCGTTGTCGAGCTCTGCGATGTGGCCGTCGCGCTCGGGATAGTAGTTGTTCGTGTCGATGACGATCTTGCCGGCGAGAGGCTCGACCGGCACTGTCGCGTAGTTCTTCAGTGGAATCGTCACCACGACAATGTCTCCGGCTTTCGCGGCGTCGACGGCGGTGGCCGCGCGGGCCTTCGGTCCGAGCTCGACGACGAGCGCGGTCAAGGTTTCCGGCCCGCGCGAATTGCTGACGACGACGTCGTAGCCGTGCGCGACCGCCAAGCGAGCGACCTGGCTTCCGATTTTCCCGGCGCCGATGAGTCCGATAGTAGCCATGACAAGACTATAGCCCTCTACCGCAGGGAATGGGCCTACGCGGGCTTTGTCATCACGATGGTCGCGGCTTTCACCTCGCATGCGGCCAGCGGTGACCCGCTCGCTCGGATGGCGATGCCGCTCGTGGCGCTTCTCGTGACCATTTCTCGAGCGCTCTGGCGTCCCGTCCCGCGGACGGCACGCACGGAGTCGAGCACCAGGAATCTCGATCTGCTGCCAGCGTCAGCTCGCTCCTAGGCGACATCTAACAAGCGGACGGCGCCTTGGAGAACCGCGAAGACCCTCGGACGACGTCGTGCCGACTTGGGCACGTCGAACACGAACCGCAGTCCCCGCTCGAGGCTCCGGGGCGGATTATCGGCCAGCGGCGAGGCGTGGAAGATCAGCAAGCCGTTGACCGCGGATCGAGGCCGCGGTTCCGTTCAGTCTTCCGGCGCCTCCCCGGCAGGCGCCATCTTCACCAGGCGCGGCTCGAAGCGCGCGAGGGTCTCGACCAGGTCGCGCTGGGCCGCCATCACCTCGTCGATGTCCTTGTAGGCCATCGGCACCTCGTCCAACCCCGCCGAGAGCAGCGTCACCTGCCGCTCGCGCAGGATCGCCCGCACGTCGTTCCAGGTGTACCGCTCCCTGGCCTTGGTGCGGCTCATCCTCCGGCCGGCGCCATGCGAGGCCGAGAGGAGCGATGCCTCCGACCCCTTGCCTCGCACGACGTACCCGGGCGCGGCCATCGACCCGGGGATGATGCCGACAACCCCCGCGCCGGCGGGCGTGGCCCCCTTGCGGTGGACGATCACCTCGCGCTCGGTGCCGTCGGGCAGCCGGTGGTGCTCGCGCCACGCGAAGTTGTGGTGGTTTTCGATGTCGAGCCACACCTTCGCACCGAGTGCCCGCGCGATGTGCCGGTGAATCAACGCGTGATTCGCCGCGGCGTAGCGCCCCATCAACTCCATGGCCGCCCAGTACTCCTGTCCCGCCTCGCTCTCGAGGTCGAGCCACGCCAGGTGCGAGAGTTCCTTGGGCAGCTCCGGATGCTCCTCGCGCGCCAGGCGGCTGAAGTGCGTGGCCACGGCGTTGCCGGTTCCACGGCTCCCCGAGTGGCTGAGCAGAGCCAGGTACCGCCCCTCCGGCAGACCGGCCGACGCATCGAGCACCGTGAGCACGCCGAACTCCACGAAGTGGTTGCCGCTTCCGCTCGTGCCGAGCTGTGCCCACGCGCGGTCCTTCAGCCCGGCCGTCACCTTCGACGCGCCCCAGTCGTCGTCCATCACCGCGTGCTCGCGACGACCCTTGAAGCTGGCGCCAATCCCAAACCGGGTTTCTCCCTCCAACGCAGCCGTCAGTTCCGCCTGCCGGGTAACGAGGTCGTCGATCGGCCGATCGATGACCGTCATCTTCATGCGGCACGCGATGTCCACGCCCACCGCGTAGGGGATCACGGCGTTGTCGGTGGCAAGGACGCCACCGATCGGCAGTCCGTAGCCCTGGTGCGCGTCGGGCATCAGCGCGGCGGCCACCGAAATGGGGAGCTTGCAGGCGTTGCGAATCTGTTCCAGCGCGCCATCCTCGAGTCCCTCGCCAAAGATCTGGCAGGGCGCCAGATGGTCTCGCGGCGTCAGCGTCGGCGCGGCGGCGCGATGCGCCTTCATCACCTCGTGCGCCCTGTCGACACAAGCGAGGGGGATGCCGAGTCTCGCGATCTGGCTGGCCTTCATGCTGGTCTCCGGGCGCGCACCGAAACGGCTCCTGACGACCTGCCAGCGCCAGTCTAGAGCTTGGCGCGCCGCAGCAGTTGCGCGTTGATCGCCACGATGACCGTGCTGGCCGACATCAGGACCGCAGCAAACGCGGGGGGGAGCAGAATCCCTCGTGAGGCCAGGACACCGGCCGCCAACGGAATCGCGACGATGTTGTAGCCGGCCGCCCACCAGAGGTTCTGCATCATCTTCCGGTAGCTGGCCCGGCTGAGCGCGATGATCCGAGGCACGTCGCGCGGGTCGCTCCGGACAAGTACCACGTCGCCCGCCTCTACGGCGACGTCGGTGCCTGCGCCGATTGCGATGGCGACGTCCGCGGTGAGCAATGCGGGCGCATCGTTCACGCCATCGCCCACCATCGCGACCCGTTTGCCCTGAGCCTTGAGCTCCTTGATCGTGTCCACCTTCTCGCCGGGCAGCACTTCGGCAAAGACGGTGTCGATTCCGAGGTCCACGGCCACCGCCCTGGCCACGGCGGTCGCGTCGCCGGTCAACATGACGACCTGGATCCCTTGCTCATGGAGCCGCAGGACGGCCTCGCGCGACTCCCGGCGCACCGCGTCCGCGACCGTGAACGCGGCGACGGCGGCCTTCGACGTCAGAAGGTAGATGGAGGCCTGCCCGCGCGCCGCCGCCCGCTCGGCCGCGTCGCGCACCGCCGCTGCCGGTGTCAGTCCGAGGCGCTTCACCATCGCCGGACCGCCCATGTAGAACTCCTGGCCCTCGACGACCGCCTTGACCCCGTGCCCTGGAATCGCCTCGAATCGTTCGGCCTTCGGGACGCTCAGCGTTTGCTCTTCGGCGCTCTTGACGATCCCCTGGGCGATCGTGTGTTCAGAGTCTCGTTCGACCGCCGCCGCGAGGCGCAACGCATCGTTGCCAGTCAGGCTGCCGTCCGTGGCCACATCGACCACCCGGAACTCACCCCGCGTCAGGGTGCCGGTCTTGTCGAACACCACGGTGGTCAGGTTGCGTGCCTCCTCGAGACCGCGCCGGTCGCGTACCAGCAGTCCCGACTGTGCGCCCAGGCTGGTGGAGATCGCCGCCACCAACGGCACGGCGAGGCCAAGCGCGTGCGGGCACGCGATGACGAGCACGGAGACCAGCCGCTCGACCGCAAACGCGCCTGTCGCTCCGAGCGAGAGCCAGACGACAAGCGTGAGGGCGCCCGCGACCACCGCGACAATCGTCAAGACAAGAGCCGCGCGGTCAGCCAGGGCCTGGGCCCGGGAGCGGGACGTCTGCGCCTGTTCTACCAGCCGCATGATATTGGCGAGAGCCGTTCGTTCGCCGGTGCCCGTCACCGTCACGCGGAGGGAGCCCGAGCCGTTGACCGTACCCGCGATGACCTTTGCGCCCTCGGTCTTTGACACCGGGACCGATTCGCCTGTGATCATCGATTCGTTCACGTCGCTCTTGCCGCTCTGCACAATGCCGTCGGCCGGCACGCTCGCCCCAGGTCGCACCAGGACGAGGTCGCCCTCACGGAGCGCCGCGATCTCGACATCTGCAATCGTCTCGCCGACGATGCGTTGCGCCGTGCTGGGAAGCAGGCGGGCGAGCTCACGCAGCGCCCCGGAGGCCTGCGAGATCGATCGCATTTCGATCCAATGCCCCAGCAGCATGATGGTGACGAGCGACGCCAGCTCCCACCACAACGCCTCGCCGGGATAACCGAGCGTCACCGCCAGGCTGAAGACGAAGGCCACGGTGATCGCCAACGAGATCAGGGTCATCATCCCCGGCAGCCGATCGCGAAGCTCTCGCAGGCCGCCCTTGACGAACACGAGCCCGCCGTAGAAGTAGACCGCGGTGCCGAGGAGCGCAGGCACGTACTGCGAGCCAGGGAAGGCCGGCGCCGAGAAGCCGACCATGTGCTGCACCATCCCGCTCCACACGAGCGTCGGGATGGTGAGGAGCAGCGTGATCCAGAACCGGTCCCGGAACATGGCGACGCTGTGCCCATCGTGCCGGTCGTGCGCGCCGGGCTCGCCGTGACCGGCGTGTCCCCTCGTCCCAGGCGGCCCCGGGGCGTTGCCGGACGCGTCGGCCGCGTGGGGCATCGCGTGATGCTGCTCGTACCCGGCGTGTTCTGGCGCGGGCCAGTTCATTCGTGGGCTCCGTCTCTATCAGCGCTGAGGCGATGCCGAGCGCCACGTTGGTCGAGCTCCGTCGTTCGCCGACTCGCCGGGCGCTTTCACATCCTCTTCAGAAACTCGAGGTCCTGCAGGTCGGTGGACGCCTTGCGATCGCTCGCTGCGATCTCCTTCATCCGGATGAGGTCAGGCGTGCTGGCGATGTGAAATGAATAGGACTGGATCGTCTTCCGCGTCGACCGCCGGCGCACCCCGCGTGCGTCGATCGGGAAATCGAACAGTAGATCGACCCGCAGGCCGAGCCTCCCGTTGTAGAAGTAGGCGGACTTGGGCCGGTCAATCCGGAGCCGCGCGGCGGCGACCTGCTGGTTGTCGATCGTTCGGATGATCGCGCCCTGACCATCGGTACTCGACGCCAACTGGAAGCCGTGCCTGTAGAGCACCTGGACCAGGGCCTTCTGCTCGCGCGCCTCCTCGACCACCAGGAAGTCGAAGTCCTTGGTGACGCGTGGCGATCCGAGGGTCACGAGCGCCATGCCCCCGACAAGCGTGGGTTCACACCCCAGCGGAGCGAGGTCTTTCAGCAGTTCGCCGACTGCCGCAAGCAAGTCGGCCTGCCGCCTTCCGCTTCTAGTCTTTGGTGTGGCTGCCATGGATCCCAGGCAACGCCCCGCGGCACGTGGATTCCGACCGGACCGGCCTGGGCGGGTTGAGCCGCTCGATCGCCCTCACATAGTCGAAGTTGTTTCGAATGACCTCGGCCAGGCGGAGTGATTCGGCGCGCGCGCGCGCTCCGATGCGGGCGATCTCGGCACGGCGTCGCTTCGACAGTCGTTGTGCCCGGCGAAGCCCGCCGCGCCGGCCAAGTGTCCTGGCCATTTCCGAGAGACTCATGCCTTTGAGTGTGTGCTTGGCGCTAAGCAAAGTCAAGCGGCGCTCGCCCGCGGTGCTGACGCGGCCCTTCGCGCGGAAGCAACTCGAAGCCGCCACGCCTTCCGCCGGTCCAACTCCGCCAAGCCCAGGCCCGACGCCGCCAGGCCCTACACCTCCGGAGCCGGGCCCGAGACGGTCAGCTGTCCCGTACTGCGGGCTCTTCGTCGAACGCGAGGGACGTCGAGAGTTCCCGGTGCGCCTCGATCTGTGCCTTGAGATCGGCGATCTTCTGCTCGGCGGTGGCGATGGCATCGGCGCCGGCGATGAAGCGGCGCGGCGGTCGTTCCTGGCTCGCAATCGTGATGAGCGCGCGTGCGAGCTTGGCCGGGTCGCCGGATTGCCGGCCATTCTGTGCCTTCCAATACTCGACCAGCGGCCCTCGGCGCTCGTCGTAGTCGGCGATGGACGGCTCGGCGTAGTTCGTCGATTGCTCCGTGAGGAGCTCCGTGCGGAAGAACCCCGGGTTGACGATGGTGGTGGTGATGCCGAACGGCGCGACCTCGGCGTGCAGCGACTCCATCCAGCCCTCGAGGCCGAACTTCGACGCGGCGTAGGCGGTCACGAACTCGAAGCCGGCGGCGAGGCCCGCAGACGAGGAGATCGAGATGATGTGCCCCGAGCGCTGCTTGCGCATCACCGGCAGGACCGCGCGGGTGACGTTCATCGGACCGATGAGGCTCGCTGCCAATTGCCGATCGAACTGCTCCGGCGTCAACTCCTCGAAGTAGCCCGCGTAGAAGCTGGCGGCATTGTTGACCAGCACGTCGATGCGGCCGAAGCGGTCGACCGCGGCCCGCACCGCTGCCTCGGCATCGGCGCGGCTCGTGACGTCCAGCTTGACGGGCAGCAGGTCGTTCGCCTGTCCGAATGCCCCGGACACGCGGTCAGTGTCCCGGCCCGACGCGACCACTGCGTGGCCGGCCGCCAGGGCGGCCTTGGCGAATTCGACACCCATGCCCCGGCTCGCGCCGGTGATGAACCACACCTTCTTATTGCTCATCTCATCTCGCTCTTCTGCGCGATCTCCTTCCCGAACCGGTCAACCGGTCGAAGACACGCGACAGGTGCCCGGGTGGGATTCCGGGCCGCTCAGATGGCCAACCCGTCGTGTCCGCCTCAGCCCCGCCGCGCTGCCTCGATGGTGGCGACGTCGATCTTCCTCATCGGCATCATCGCCTCGAAGGCACGCTTCGCCTCACCGCCGCCCGCCGCAAGCGCCTCGATGAGCGCGCGCGGGGTGATCTGCCAGGAGAGGCCCCAGCGGTCCTTGCACCAACCGCACTGGCTTTCCTGGCCGCCATTGCCGACGATCGCGTTCCAGTAGCGGTCCGTCTCTTCCTGAGTGTCCGTGGCGATCTGGAAGGAGAAGGCCTCGCTGTGCGGGAACTCCGGCCCGCCGTTGAGACCGAGGCAGGGAATGCCCAGAACGGTGAACTCCACCGTCAGCACTTCGCCCTTCTTGCCGCCCGGGTAGTCAGCGGGCGCCTCGTAAACACCGGTCACTTTGCTGTCCGGAAAGGTGGCGGCGTAGAAGCGCGCCGCCTCGTGCGCATCCTTGTCGAACCAGAGGCAGATCGTGTTCTTCGGCTTCATGTTCGTGTACTCCTTTGCGTTCGATCAGGACGAACGTTCGCGGTCTCCGCGCCGAGCCACCTCGTCACGTGGCCTCGGCGAATGCATGCAAGTTCCGGGACAGGGCCGCTGGCGGCCGCCATGGTCGGGCCGGCGGCCTGCCGGCGATCGTCTACTCCGATGTGATCGTGCGCGTGGCGGTGTCAACGCCTCGAGGACTACCGGCTGTCGGCAAGGCGGTTGGTGCCGTTGAGCACGTCCTCTCGCAGAATCGTCATGACCTTGTCGGGCTCTTCGAACATCGGACTGTGCGCGGATTCCGTGAGGGTGTAGAACCCCTTGAGCGGCGCCGTCAGGCGGTCGAAGTATCGTGACGCCTCGGCGTAGGCGCAGGTGTAGTCGTAGGCGCCGTGCAGGAAGTAAACGGGAACGCCTACCCCGGGGACCTGGTCGGCGAGGTCGATCGCCAGCATCTCCTTCCACATGCTGCTGACACCCGTCGAGGCCTTGCCGCGCCAGATGTTGATCTTCTCTGCCAGCGTATAGTCCGGATTCTGAAGTGACGGCAGGAAGAGGCCCGTGACGACCGACCGCATCTCCCGCATCGTCCCGACGCCGAGCGCGTGCATCGCCTCGTCCCGGACCCGCAGGTACTCCGCGGGCACGCCGCCTTCGAGCGTCACCGGCGCCGCCTCGAGCTTCCTGGCCAGCGCGGCGCGTCGCTCCGCCCTGCATCGCCCGAGCATGTAGTCGTAGGCCTGCTTTTCGGACGTGAGCTGGTTCGCCATCTGCGCAACGCCGATGTAGGCGTGATAGAGCTCCGGCGCCCGGGCCACCGCGTGGATCCCAAGGAAGCTCCCACCGGAATGGCCCATGAGGTAGATCCGGTCCTCTCCGAAGCGCCGCCGCAAGACGTTGGTGAGCTCGAGCGTGTCGGCCACCAACTGCTCCACTGTCACGGATTCCGGCGACATCCCGCGCCGGTAGGACAGCCCGGCGCCGCGCTGTTCCCACCAGCAGACGACGAATTCCGCTTCGAGGCCCGTGGGATGGCGCCGGGTCAGGAAGTACTCCGGCATGCCGCCGTGAAGGTAGAGAAGGACCGGCCTCGTCCTGTCTTTCGCCTTGAGGAACATCCCCTGCTCGAGGCCGTTGATGTCCACCCGGACCTTCTCCGAGATGCTCTGCGGAAGGGGATGTCCGCCCTCGTCCAGGAACGGTCTCGGCTTCCCTGGCCGGCTCCAGAAGAGGAGTACCGCCATGACCGCGAACGCCAGTGCGACCAGGAAGCCTGGCACGAGCATGAGCAGCATCACGTCGTTCGCTCGCTGTCGGAGGTACCCGAACGCCGGCGGAAAGGCGATCACGACGATCGCCGCCCACACAGCATAGACCGGCAGGTCGTTGCGGGCGCCTGGCACCTTCGCGCGGCCTGAGCGGGCGCCGCATTGCACGAGGACGGAAGCTCGAGATGAGGCCGCGTCAGTCAGACCGCGCGAACCGCTCCACGCCGAGTAACGACACGTCGTCGCGCAGGCGACCGCCGCACCAGTCCCGCACACTCTGCGCGATGGCGTCCAGGCCGGTCCGCAGCGGAAGGTCCCGGGAGCGGTCAATCTCGGACATCAGGCGGTCGATGCCGTACTCCTCTTCGGCGGCGTTGAGCGCTTCAATCACGCCGTCGGTGTAGAGGTACAGGCGGTCGCCCGGCTCGAGCGTCACGCGCTCTTGGTCGAACACCGCGTTGTCGATCATCCCGATGGGGAATCCCGCGCCCCCCACCAGTCTCGTCGGGCCGCCGAGGGGCAGCACCACCGGAGCCGGGTGGCCCGCGACGACGTACTGGAGGGCGCCGGACTGTGTGTCGATCACGCCGTACACGAACGTGAAGTACTGACGCGAGCGGTCCATCGGGAACTGGCGGTTCAGGCGCTCGGCCACGCGTGCGGGCGGCACCACGGCCGGCGCCTCGCCGACGGTACCGGTGAGCAGGGCGCCTTCGACGGCCGGCGACAGCAGGTGGTTCAGCGTGAACGAAAGGAGGGCGGCGCCGACGCCGTGGCCGCTGACATCGAGGAGGTAGAGACCCATCCGGTGATCCGGCAGCGTCACGATGCCCACGCCGTCCCCGGCCAGATCGTCGCACGGGTGAAACGCGTGGGCGATGCGCAGCGTGCCGGCCTCCAGGTCGGACGGAGGCAGCAGGGCCTGCTGCACGCGCGCCGCCATCCGGAGATCCTGTTCCAGGGCCTCTTTCGAGCGGCGCAGCCCATCTTCCGCCATCCGGCGGGCGGTGACGTCGGACTGCACGCCGATGAAGTGGGTGACCTCGCCCGCGCCGTTACGCAGGGGCGTGATCGACAGGCGATTCCAGAACCTCGTGCCGTCCTTCCGGTGGTTCAGGATCTCGACCACGCACGGGCGGCACTCTTCCAGCGCGGCGCGGATTTCCGCCACCGCGGCGGCGTCGGTATCCGGTCCCTGGAGGAACCGGCAGTTGCGGCCGATCACTTCCGCCACCGGATAGCCGGTCATGCGCTCGAAGCCCTGGTTGGCGTAGATGAGCGGCCGGTCGGGCTGGCGCGCGTCGGCAATCGTGATGCCTTCAGCGGCCACGTCGAGCGCGCGGTCCTTCAGCGCCAGCCAGGCCGCGACCTCACCCGCCGGGCCCGATTCCTCCGTCGCTCTCTCAGCGTCGTCCATAGCCACTCTTCCGCCTCCGATTTGACCGGCGCTCAAACAATTGACGCGGCTTTGCTTCCTGCTCAAACGACTTTCAGGTACCGCCGCGAGTTTACTGGTATGCAAGTCAATTGTCATTATAATCAAATTCTTGGTTTGGCCGGACGGGACGCCAGCCGGGCACCGACGGCTCATCGAATCACAAGACGCGCCGCGACGCGGCAAGGAGATCGGATCATGACGAAGATGATGAAATCGGCGGCAGTGGCGGTGGCGGTGGTGGCGATGGTGTCCGCGGCGGGCACCGCGCGTGCCCAGGAGAAGGACATCGTGGACACGGCAGTGGCAGCGGGGTCGTTCACGACCCTCGCCAAGGCGCTGCAGGCGGCCGACCTGGTGGGCACGCTGAAGGGCACCGGGCCGTTCACGGTGTTCGCTCCGACGGACGAAGCGTTCGCCAAGCTGCCCGCCGGCACGCTGGCGGACCTGCTGAAGCCGGAGAACAAGGCGAAGTTGACTGCCATCCTGACCTACCACGTCGTCGCCGGCAAGGTGATGGCCAGCCAGGTGACCGGCATGAAGTCGGCCAAGACGGTGAACGGCCAGTCGCTGAAGATCGCGGTCAAGGATAATGGCGTGATCATCGACAGCGCCAAGGTCGCGAAGGCCGATATCGCAGCCAGCAACGGTGTCATCCACGTGATCGACACGGTTCTCCTGCCGGCCGACAAGTAGGCGAGTGAACGGGGTGCGCCCCGGAGACCATGCCAGACGCCACCATCTTGCTCACGGGGGCCACCGGCTACATCGGTGGCCTCCTCCTTTCGAGGCTCGAGGAACGCGGGCACCGCGTGCGGTGCCTCGCGCGCCGTCCCGAGCGCTTGCAGTCACGAGTCCGTCCCGGAACCGAGGTCGTGAAGGGCGACTGCCTCGACGAAGACTCTCTCGGCAAGGCGATGGTCGGAATCGACGTTGCGTTCTACCTGGTGCACTCGATGGCCGGAACCGGCGCGTTCGAGGACGTTGACCGCGAGGCGGCCCGGCGGTTCGGCGCGGCGGCCTCCGCGGCTGGCGTGCGGCGTATCGTCTACCTGGGCGGTCTCGGCGACGGCCACGACGAGTTGTCGCCGCATCTGCGAAGCCGTCGCGAGACGGGCGATGCCCTGCGGGCTTCAGGCGTCCCTGTCGTGGAACTGCGATGCTCAATCGTCATCGGGGCTGGCAGCCTGTCGTTCGAGATGGTACGGTCGCTCGTCGAGCGCCTGCCAGTCATGATCTGCCCGAAGTGGGTGTCGGTGAAGGCGCAGCCGATTGCGGTGGCAGACGTGCTGGCGTACCTGGTAGCGGCTGCAGAGGATCACGACACCGCCGGCCTGGTGTGCGAGGTTGGCGGGCCAGACGTCGTGTCGTACGGCGAGATCATGCACGAGTACGCGCGCCAGCGCGGCCTCGAGCGACGCCTCATTCCCGTCCCGTTCCTGACGCCCCGGCTGTCGAGCCTCTGGCTTCGGCTGGTCACGCCCCTCTACGCGCGTGTTGGCCGGTGGCTCATCGAGGGCATGCGCAACCGGACGGTGGTAGCCGACCCCGAGCCGGCGCGTCGATACAAGGTCGAGCCGCGAGGACTGAAGCAGGCTGTGTCAGAAGCGATCCGTCAGCGCGCCGATCGAATCGAGTCGCTTCTTGCCGAGTCAGCCGGGCCGAACCGGAACGAGGCGCTGAAGGCCCTCCAGTTGTCCGGCTGCCTGCTGGACAGCCGCGAGATGGCCATCCAGGCGAGCCCTTCGGCGGCGTTTCTGCCCGTTCGAACCATTGGAGGAGAGAACGGATGGTATTACGGCGACCTGCTGTGGCGCCTGCGCGGGTGGCTCGACTCGGCGGTGGGCGGAGTCGGAATGCGCAAGGGCCGGCGTGATCCCGCGACCTGCACCGTCGGCGACGCGGTTGACTTCTGGCGAGTCGTCGCGTTCGAGGCCGACCGAAGACTGACCCTTGGGGCGGAGATGAAGGTGCCGGGGCGGGCGTGGCTGCAGTTCGACGTCGTGGCCGAGGGTGACGGCGAGAGGGCCCGCGTTCGCCAGACGGCGTTGTTCGATCCTCGCGGTCTGCTCGGGTTGGTCTACTGGGCGTCCATGCTGCCGGCCCACGGGGTCATCTTTCGAGGCATGCTTCGCCAGGTGGTCGCGAGAGGCACCCGCGGTGCCTGCCCCACGTCAGGCACGAGGCAGTGACGCACCCGAGGTGAAGAAGGTGGCGAGGTGATGACCAAGGGCCGCTGCAGGCGCGGGTAGTTCGCCTGGTAGTAGAGAGCGCTGCCAGGGCGTATCCGAGCGGTTCCATGCCGGGTCGGCCAGGTCGACGTCCGGGTGGTTGATCAGGGCGCCGTCGTAGGCGTCGCCCGGTACCGCACACGCCGCCGGGGGGCATCGTGAAGAGGTCGGGGAACGGATGCAGGGCGAAGTCGAGCCACGCCACCCGCGCCAGCCGCGGCCGCGGCCAGGCGCGGACGCCGTCGCACAACGACGCGAGATACTCGAGCGCCTGCCGCTCGGCGCCGTCGCCGGCGGTGCTCACGCCGCGGATGACGATCGCCCCGAGCTGCTTGCGGTGAATTTCCAGCAGCGTCCAGAGCGAGGCCTGGGGAGAGTCGGCGCCGCTGTGCTGCTCGCTCCAGGCGCTGTGGTTCCTGACCAGGCGCTCGAAGGAACGCGCGTCGAAGTCGTTCCAGCGCCACTCCACCGTGAACGTGCTGATGGACTCCGGCGCGCTCGGCAACAACGTCGCGGGATCGTCGCCGGACGCGCCGGGCGATCGAAACCAGTAGCGCGTCACGATGCCGAGGTTCCCGCCGCCGGCCCCGGTGTGCGCCCACAGCGTCTGAAACGTCTCGCCGACCGTCGCGCCGGCCTCCACCGCGACGGCGCGCCGTTCCTGGTCGTAGTAGACCCGCCTCATCGGCGAGACATCGATGATCACGCGGACGTCGGGATCGGAGACGAATCCATCCAGGCAGTGCCCGCCGCTCGTGACCACGAGCCGCCGCTGCTCGTCGACGGCTTCCTGGACAGCGGTCAGGACGTGCCCGGTCGAGGCCGCGAGCCGGACGTAGTCGGGACGCGCGGCGAAACGCCTGTTGAAGCGCTTGTTCACGACCGCCGCATATCGCGGATGCTCCGCGCCGATCCTGAGCGGCTGGGCGCGTGAATCGTCAGCCTGCCCGTGTGTCATCGCCCGCACCCTCCGGATCGCCGGTCGGATGCAAAGGACCGGCCGCCCGACCGCCCCCGGGCACTCTCCGAAGATCAGCGCGGCCGCGTACCGGGCGCGGTCTGCGGCTCGGCGCGCGACTCGACGTCGATCGTCATCCGCCGGAAGCCGCCCACGGGGCTGCTTCTCCAGGCGCTCGAAGGCGCATGGCCGGAGACGTGCGTCTTCGGCCATGCTCTCGTTCGGGCGAGCCGTCGCTCAGCGGTCACACCCGCCTGCTAGTCGCGCCACCCCCCGGTGGGGTCGGCGATGAAGCCGTGCGTCCCCGTCGAATCCGCGAAGATGCCGACGAAGACACCCGCGTTGTTCATGGTCTCGGGCGTCACGGGCCCCTCCGCGAGGTCGATGAACGTGAAGCCGTCGGTCGAGAACACATCGTCCAGGGCCACGAGGAAGGTGCGAAGCTGCCCGCTGCTCTGCCGGTAGTAGCCCAGGATCTGGCGCCGGTCGTTGATGCCGATGGCCAGCGTGCTGTTCGGCGGCGCGCCGGGAACGTCGAACCCGAACCACTCTCCGTCCGTGGTCAGAACGAACCCGTGTCCAACCTGGCCTGAGACCGTGTTGTAGTTGCCGGAGACATCACCTCGCGTGTTGATGTAGTACGGGAACGTGTTGAGCGCCCCGGGGACGTCGATCTGCGCGAAGACTCCGTCCCGGAGGATGAACCCGTGAACCACCTGCGCGGCATCCTTGAAGTGACCGAAGACCACGCCGGTGTCGCTCACGCCGTTCACCTGGGTGTACGTGGCGCCGGGATAGTCGATCGTCTCCACCACGCCATCGCGCAGGACGTACCCGTGCCGCGTACCGTCCGTGTACCAGCCGGTGATGTCCCCCCGATTGTTGATCTGGTTGGCCGCGCTCTCGTGCGTCCCCAGAATGCCGGAGGGGTCCAACGCCTCGAACGTGCCGCGCGAGTACTTGAACGCGTGTCGCGCCTCACCCGTCCGACTGTAGTTCCCCACCGCCTCGCCGTGATCGTTGAGACCAACGAGCCGGGTGATCGCGGCGCCCGGATAATCGACGGTGGTGAACGAGTACTGCGCCATGCACGGCGACGATACGAGCAACGACAGCACAACCAGCACACACGACTTCATGATGCCTCCAGTGAAGGTGCTCCGCCTCTTCCGGTGGGATCCGGCCGACCCGTCCCCGCGACCTCGGAAGGCAGCGAACGATGCCTCACCTAGGTATTTGCCGTTCGGCGGCAATCGTTTCGCGCGACGAATGGCGCGACTCGGGCGTGAGCCGCGCCTTGGGGTCGCAGGGGGTTCGAGTGGGGAGGGGACTGCCTGGGGTGGTGGTCAGACGGCGGAGCGGCGGCCGATCAGCGCGCCGGCCAGCGCGCCGGTCGCCGCAAGGAGCGCGATGGCGCCCATGTGACCCGCCAGCGTGTGCTCCGGCGTCGTGACGGCGCAGTACACTCGCCAGCTCGACTCGACGGCCAACCCCGATGCGAGTCCCGCCAGCCCGCCGGCGATCGCGGGACGCGGGGTCAGGCCGCGGCGCAGGACAGCGCCGGCGATCGCGAGCGGCACGAGGCCGAGCACGTACTCACGCGAGAGGCAGACGCGGAGCACCCGCGCGTGGAGGCGCAGCGGCGGGCTCCATGGCGCCACGGCGAACCAACCGGCGGTCCAGAAGGCCTGGACGAGGACAACGGCGAGCAGCACGCCTCCCAACTGGAGCGGAGACAGCAGCCGTCCCGGCATCGACTCGCGGATGGCGGCGGTCAGGACGAGCACGGCCGTTGCCGTTTGCAGCACCCATCCGGCTCCCAGGAGCGCTGGCGGCAGGAGCCGGTGGCTCGTGCCCCAGACCAGCACCACGAGTCCGAAGAGGCCGGCGCACACGAGCGCAAAGCGGGCGGCGCGCCGCGCCGGCGACGCAACCGGCGTCACGGGCTGGAGGCTTCCCGCGATCTCGCGAAGTACTGGCGGAAGCGAAGATCCGGACATACTTGCAGTCGGCTCCCTTTTCCATTGTACTTGGCCGGAACGCCAGCGAACGTTTCACGGATGGTGCCGCGAAGGCCGCCGCGGCCGACGGTCACCCCGGCCCATCCTCTGTGGGACACGCCGTAGCCGCTCATCTGCCGCATAGCGCCGCAGGCGACCGGGATCGTGACACAGACCACTTTCGAAGAGAACGATCGGCTTTTGCGGGACCTGATGCGTCGGTATCAGGCCGGCGACGGTGCGGCGTTCGAAGATCTCTACAACAGCACGCGTCCGTTGGTGTACCGGTACCACAGTGCCCTCGCACTCAGCGGCAGCCAGGCCTCGGACCTGACGCAGGACACGTTTCTGCAGTTGCACCGTTCACGTCACCTCTACGATCCCCGGCTGCCTGTGACCCCCTGGCTCCTGGCGATTGCACGGCACGTGCGGCTGATGGCGGCGCGCCTGGTGCGGAGACGTCTCGCACGGGAAGTGTCGCTTGCCGACCGGGACATCGCTCAAGCGGTCCCGATCGACGCCGTCCTGCACAAGGCGATTCTCGGACAGGCCCTGGCGCGGCTGCCCGAGCACTACCGGGACCCGATCGTGCTCCATCATCTGATGGGAGTCAGCTTCCGGGACATCGCCGGGATCGTCGGCAGCAGTGAAGGAGCCGCACGAATCCGCGCGTCGCGCGGCATGTCGGAACTCCGGCGCCTGCTCGACGACACCCCTCGCGGCGAGACACGCGGACAGCGCTGACCGCCGGAACCGGACGGAGACCTGGCTGGCCCGTTGCCCAGGGGAGAGATAATTGACGGACATGGACGCTCAGCACCATCGCTGGCGCGCCGGCGAGTCGCTCGAGGACTACTGCGCGGCGTGCCACACGGACCGGATCCATACCGTGATCGCCGCCGACGGCGACGGCCGCCCGATTCGCGTGGATTGCGGCTACTGCCATAGTCAGCACAACTACCGCGGGGGGCCGAGAATGGCGACGGGTTCCCAGGCGGCGCCCGCGCGCGCGGCCGGAATGGCGGACCGCAGCCCGGACCGCGAACCCCTTCCAACCGTTTCAGAGCGCGAGAGGAGCGGTTCGTCGATGCCGCCGAACGCCGACGTCGATCTCGAGGCGCTGCTGCGGCGCGTCATCAGGGAGGAGGCCGGCGTGTCGGCGGTCGTGCCTGCCGACAAGTGGCGCGGCGGCACCCTCGTCCTGCGCCCGGCAACCGAGAGCCTGCAGGAGAAGAGCTGGCCGATCGAGACGTTTTTCCACAAGATCGTCATGCTGCGAAACCGCCTGCGCACGCTCGAGCAGGTCGTGAACGCGTCCGACCTCCCGGACGACGCGAAGGTGAGGCTGCAGACCTACATCAGCGGCTGCTACGGTTCGCTCACCAGCTTCAACGTGCTCTTCGCCGATGAGGCGGATCAGTTCAAGGGCTCGGGCAAGGATTAGGTGGGTCGCTTGGGTGGTCGCTTGGGCTTGACTGGGCACCCCGCCAGGCGTATCTTTCAAATTACCCACGCAGCAAGACGGCCTGAGCGGCGATCCTAACTGCAGCCGCACTCCCGGGTCGGGTTGTTGCCATGCAGTGAATCCCGCGGACACGCGCGGGGGCGCTCGAGACCGATGAAGTGGGACGAAAGGAGGCTTGGACAATCCGCCGCGGGTTTGACGATCCGCGCTGGCCGCAACTCATGAACTAGAGGGAGGCGGCATGCAAGCCGACAATTCACCGCCGGGTGTTATCAAGGCCCGCCAGGAGGTTGTTTCATAACCGTCCCGGCGGGCCTTTTCGTCTCGTACAATGCCCCGTGCCCCGCGTCCCGCCGTTCGATCGTCCTGCAACCCGCGAGGATCTCGTTCGTCTTCCCGACGACCTCGTCGGCGAGATCGTCGATGGAGAGTTGCACGCCACGCCCCGCCCGGCGGCTCCCACGGCTGCCTGCGTCGTCGCTCTTGGCGGGATGCTCGTTCGGGGGCTCGGCCTGAGCGGTCCCGATAACTGGCAGATCCTGCCCGAGCCCGAGGTGCACCCGGGAGCCGACATCCTCGTTCCGGCCCTCGCGGGCTGGCTGCTGTCTCGTCTGCCCCAGCTCCCCGCCACTCCCTACTTCTCCGTCCCGCCGGACTGGGTGTGCGAGAGCCTCTCGTCGGGCACGGCGTCGCTCCGCGCCAGAAAGATGGCGATCTACGCCGCCGAGGGCGTTTCGCACGCCTGGCTGATCGATCCGGTCGCGCAGACCCTCGAGGTGCGGCGCCTGGACGACGGCCGCTGGACGGTCGTGGGCACCCACGTCGCCGACCGGCTCGTGCGCGCCGAGCCGTTCGAGGCGCTGGAGCTGCGGCTGGCCGCCCTCTGGCCTCGTCGGCCGGAGGGTGGTTCAACGACATGTGTTTGACGGTCATCTGGAATGTGTCTAGAATTAATGGTCTAAGTGTTAGACTTACATGAATCTCAGCGCTCGGCCAGGGCTCGACTCGGTTCGTCCGCCCGGCGGAAACGCCGGTCCGACGCCGGCCGATCCAGGCTCTCGAGCGTCGCGCTCGCCGAGATTCGGGCGGCCGCCCTGGAGCACGATCGGCCTGCGATGGTCGCGATCCAGAGGCGGGTGGCGGCGGCCTGTGACGCGGCCGGGCTGAAAGCGCCGTCGCGCGCAAGCCTCTACAACGCCCTCTCCACGATCGACGGGCACGCCTATCCAGTCGCCTCCCTGCCGCCGGACGTCGCCGCGGCGCTCTACAACCTCGACAGCACCTGCGTCGTCCCTGGTCGTCAGCTCGCGTTCTACTGCTTCAACTACGGAGGGCTGACCGCGCTGACGTTTGCTGCCGCGTTGCCGTGGCTCGACCTGTACCAGGCAAGGCGGCTTCGAGGCTGGCGCCCGCGCAGTCGAGGCCTTCTGCAGGCGGTGATGCGCGTGCGGGGCATGTGATGACGGTCGCACCCTACACTCCGGCACAGGTCATGCCCCGAGACCTCGCGAACGCCGTTCACGAACTGCCGTACTGGTTCGTGATAGGCGGGCAAGCCGTGCGCTGCTTCGCGCCGTATCGCCCGAGCCGCGACGTGGACTTCGGGATCGACTCGCCGGCGAACCTCCCCGAACTGATCGACCAACTCGGGCGTCGCGGGCGGGTCGAGATCCAGGAGCGCGCCCCGGACACGGTCCACCTCCTCTGGAACGGCATCAAGGTCTCGATCTTCGTCATCGGGTTTCTCGCCACCCACGTCGAAGCGCGCCGCCTGGACGTCGCCGGAGTGCTGGCCACCAAGCTGCACGCGGTCCTGGATCGCGGGCTGCGGCGCGACTTCTTCGATCTCTACGTCATGCTGCAGGAACACCGGCTCGGGATCGCGTCGCTCCTGTCCGCGGCCCGCACCGTCTACGGCAGCGAGATAGACGACGGGCTGATGCTGCGAGCATTGACGTATTTCGACGATGCGGAACGTGAAGCGGAGCTGCCGGCCGAAGGGCGGGCCGACTGGCCGACCGTCAGGGACTACTTCCTCGTCCAGGTAGGCAGCCTGCTGACGCCGCCTCTGCGGAGGCTCGAAATCCAGGCCCGCGTCGTCGATGTGAACGTTCCCTGACGCGACCCGCCCCAGCCGGCTCCTGTTCCTTCCACTTCCTTGCGCCCGGGCTGGCCCGCTGTCACAATGCGCCGCATGTCGACCTTCAAGACCGTCGTTATCTTCCTCGCCCTGGCGATTGCCCCGGTTTCCGCCAGCCAGCAGCCTGCTACCGGCGGCCGCCCCACCGACTCCCGCCGCCCGGCGGCCGGTTGCCGCACCGAGCGCGTTCTCTGCGCAACGGCTGGCGCGGCTCGACCGGGTGCTCCAGCAATACGTGGACGACGACCGCGCGGCCGGCATCGTCGCGCTGGTCCTGCGCGACGGCCGGCCCGTCTACGAGCGCGCGTTCGGCTGGAGCGACAAGGAAGCAGGACGCCGGATGGCGCCGGACACGATCTTCCGTATCGCGTCGCAGAGCAAGGCGCTGACGAGCGTCGCGATCCTGGCGCTGATGGAGGAAGGCCGGCTGGCGCTGAACACCCCGGTGAGCGCCTTCATCCCGAGCTTCGCCAGGACGACGGTGAGCGGGAAGAAGGACGGGGAGGCGATCACCGCCCCGGCCCGGCGGCCGATCACCATGCGCGACCTGCTGACGCACACGGCGGGGATCTCCTACGGCACCGACGACACGGTTGCGGCGCTGTACGAGCCGAAGGGACTCGGGCCGGCGGCAGGCAACGGGTGGTACACCGCGGACAAGGACGAGCCTGTGTGCGACACGATGGAGCGGCTCGGGTCGCTGCCCTTCGTCGCTCAGCCCGGCGAGGCCTGGGTCTACGGCTACAACACCGACATCCTCGGCTGCGTGGTCGAGCGCGCGTCCGGCATGCCGCTCGACGAGTTCATCGCGTCGCGCATCACCCGCCCGCTCGGGATGAAGGACACGCACTTCTTCCTGCCGGCGGACCAGCGCGCGCGGCTGGCGGTCGTCTACGGGAACGGCCCCGGCGGGACGATTGCGCGGGCGCCCGAGGGAGCCCGCGGGCAGGGACATTACGTCGACGGCCCCCGGAAGAGCTTCGCCGGCGGCGCCGGCCTCCTCTCCACGGCGCGCGACTACGCGCGGTTCCTCGAGATGGTCCGCAGGGGCGGCGAGCTGGACGGCGTGCGCATCCTCTCGCCCCGCACGGTCGCGCTGATGACGACCAACCAGGTGGGCGACCTGTACCGGACCCCCGGCCTGGGCTTCGGACTGGGCTTCGAGACGACGGACCGATACGGCGCGAGCGGGATGGCGTCGGTCGGATCGTTCGGCTGGGGCGGCGCGTACGGGACGACGTACAAGGTGGACCCGGAGGCGCGGCTGGTGCTCGTGATGATGGTCCAGCTCATGCCGAACACGACCGACATCGGGCAGAAGTTCCCGAACCTGGTCTACCAGGCGCTGGTGGAGCCGGTTCCTCGCGGGCGGTAGTGCCCGCCCGGAGTGTCCCAATGCGATCGATTCGCCTGCTGTCGTTCCTCGGCCTGTCGTGCCTGCTGGCCCTGCCGGTCGCATCGCGGGCGGGGGCGCCCGCTCCCGCTGCGGCTGCAACCCGCACCGTGAAGGTGGCGGGGCCCTGGGTCGCGGTGCACCTGCTCGACTACCGGGACGACGCCGACCTCGAGGCGCTCGAGCAGCAACTGCCCGACCTGGCCGCGCGGGGCGTGAACGTGATCGTCCTGGAGGTGGACTACGCCTTCGAGTTCCGATCGCACCCCGAGCTGCGCGCCTCGGACAAGCCGATCACACGGCGGGGCGCGCGGCACCTCGTTCAGGCGTGCCGGAACCACGGCATCACGGTCATCCCGCAGTTCCAGAGCTACGGCCACCAGTCGTGGGCGAAGAACACCGGGCCGCTGCTCACGAAGTACCCGGAGCTCGACTCGACGCCCGGGGCCTTCCCCGGCAACGAGGGGATCTACTGCCGCGAGTGGGATCCGATGAACCCGCGCGTCTACCGGATCGCGTTCGCACTCATCGACGAGATCATCGACGCGTTCGACGCGGACGCGGTCCACGTCGGGATGGACGAGGTCTTCCTGGTCGGCCACGACGCCTCGCCCTCGACGAAGGGCAAGGACCCGGCCG
This sequence comes from uncultured Acidobacteriota bacterium, assembly GCA_963813585.1. GTDB lineage: Bacteria > Acidobacteriota > Vicinamibacteria > Vicinamibacterales > Fen-181 > JARKSS01. The sequence goes on along the minus strand of CAWEZL010000001.1, from coordinate 966,951 downwards.
AAGTCTTCGCGAAGGCCGTCAACGACATGCACGGGCACATCGTCAAGAAGCGCGGGCGCACCATGCTGATGTGGGGCGACCGGCTGATCGACGCCGAGCGCTACGACTACGGCGAGTGGGAGGCTTCGAAGAACAACACCTGGCCCGCCGTGTACATGATCCCGAAAGACATCATCATCTGCGACTGGCACTACGAGAAGCGCGAGTCGTACCCCTCGGTGCCGATGTTCCTCGACAAGGGGTTCCGCGTGCTGCCGACGAGCTGGAAGGACGTCGAGGCGAGCCGGACGCTCATCGAGCAGTCCCTGGGCTTGAAGGCGCCGCGCATGCTCGGCCACCTGTTCACCACCTGGTCGAAGCAGCCGAAGGCGGCGGACTGGCCACCGCTCGCCGCCAACGCGGGGCTCGTGCGAAGGACGCCGGCTTCTCCCCGCTAGCCGTCCGCCAGCCGGGGACGGTCGTCATGACACCACGAAGGCGAGGGCGTGGGAAGGTCCTATGGTTCGTGAGGCGGGATTGGGACAGAACTGCGGCATGGCGGCCGCCCTCGTGCTTGCGCTCGGGGTCGCGCCTGGAACGACGCCGGTCGCGGCCCAGGCCAACGGCAGTCCCCGGGCGCAGGCGGTGCGGGTGGCTGACGCGGCGATCCGCCTCGACGGGGCCCTCGACGAGGACGGCTGGCAACAGGCGCCCGTCCTCTCGGCCTTCTGGCAGGTCCAGCCGGACGAGGGCCAGCCCGCCTCCGAGAGAACGGAGGTCCGCCTGGTCTACACCGCGCAGGCGCTCTACGTGGGGGTCGTCTGCCACGACCGCGATCCAGGCGGCATCGTCGTGGCCGACGCCAGGCGCGACTCGCCCCTCATCGAGACCGACAGCTTCACGATGATCCTCGACACGTACCGGGACCGGCAGAACGGGTTCGTCTTCGGCACGAACCCCGCGGGCATCGAGTACGACGGCCAGGTCACCAACGAAGGCCAGGGGGGCGGTGGCTATGCGCCGGGGCAGACGCAGGCGGGCGGGTCGGGCAGCGGGTTCAACGTCAACTGGGACGGCGCCTGGGAGGTGAGGACCAGAATCAGCGAGAGCGGGTGGAGCGCGGAGTTTGCCATACCATTCCGGACCCTGCGCTTCCCGGGCGGCGCGGACCAGACCTGGGGGATCAACTTCCAGCGGAACATCCGGCGTCGAAACGAGCGCGCGTTCTGGGCGCCAATCCCGCGGCAGTACAATCTCAACCGCCTGTCGCTCGCCGGAGAGGTCTCCGGGATCACGGTCCCCGCGGTGCGGACCTTGAAGGTGACTCCGTACGCGCTGGGGAACGTGAGGGCATCCGGCCCCGTGCCGGTCGGCGCCGCCTGGCTCGGCGACGTCGGAGGCGACCTGAAGTTCACCGTCACACCCAGCCTCGCCCTCGACTTGACGGTCAACACGGACTTCGCCCAGGTCGAGGTGGACGACCAGCAGGTGAACCTGGACCGGTTCAACCTGTTCTTCCCCGAGAAGCGGCCGTTCTTCCTCGAGAACTCCGGCTTCTTCACCGTCGGCAACCCGGGCGAGGTCGACCTGTTCTTCAGTCGGCGCATCGGCCTGGGGGCCAGCGGCCAGAGCATCCCGATCGTCGGCGGGGGGCGGCTGTCGGGCAAGGCAGGCCGGTACAACATCGGCGTGCTCGAGATGCAGACGGCGAGCGGTTCGACGGAGCCGGCCAACAACTTCGCCGTCGTGCGGGTGAGCCGCGACCTTCCCAACCGATCGTCCATCGGCGGCCTGTTCGTGAACCGGCAGGGAGTGGGCGACCTCGCGAAGCACCGCGACCTCAATCGCACCTACGCGATCGACGGCAAGCTCGGGGTCGGCCAGAACACCGTCCTGTCGGGCTTCCTGGCCCGCACCGAGACGCCCGGCGTGGAATCGGGCCGGCAGTATGCGTTCAACGTGCGCTCGCGCACGAACCTGCCGCTCGTCGACGCCGAGTTCGGCTACCAGGAGGTGGGCGAGCGGTTCAACCCCGAGGTGGGCTTCCTGAGTCGGGCTGGCTACCGCAAGCCGGACGTCCGCATCAATACGCGCATCAGGCCGAAGAACTTCCTTCGCCTGCAGGAAGTGCGTCCCCACGTCGCGTACCGCTCGTTCTGGGGATTCGACGGCTTCCAGGAGAGCGCCTTCACGCACATCGACAACCACTGGCAGTTCAGGAACGCGTACGAGGCCCACACCGGGATGAACCTCACGTACGAGGGTGTGCGCGTTCCGTTTCCGATCTACCCGGGGATCTACGTGAGGCCCGGCACCTACACGAACACCGAGGCGCAGCTCGTGTTCATGACGAACCAGGGGGCGGCGCTCAGCCTCGAGATGAGGAGTACGCTGGGAGGGTTCTTCGGCGGGAGCCGGGTCAACCTGAACCCGACGATCCGCGGCCGCCTCGGGGACAAGCTCACCTCGGAACTGTCGTACAGCCGGAACGACGTCCGGCTCCCCGAAGGGGATTTCTCCACCAACCTGACCCGCCTGCGCGTCTCCTTCTCGTTCACCACGCGGGCCTTCCTGCAGGGGCTCGTCCAGCACAACGACCGGGCCGATCTCTGGTCGATGAACCTGCGTTTCGGCTGGCTCCAGGCCGCCAACACCGGCCTCTTCATCGTCTACAACGATACGCGGTACCTCTACGACCTCGTGCGGCAGCCCGAACGACAGGACCGATCGTTCGTGGTCAAGTTCAGCCGGACGTTCGACCTGCTGAGATGATTGACCTCGTCTCGCTCCGCCCGGCCCGCCTGCCCCGCACGGTCCTCGTCCTGCTCGCGACGGTCTTCGCCGCCGTGACCGTGCTCGCCAGCGTGGTGTGGATGCTCGAGGTCCGCACGCAGGCCGCGGCCGCGGTCGAAATAGGCTTCAACACGTCGTACGACGGCCGCACCCGCACGCAGCGCATCGACTCGGTGACCCCCGGCGGCCCCGCCGAGCGCTCCGGCCTGCGGGTGGGGGACCGGATCACCGCCGTCGACGGCCTGCCGCTCGTCGGCGAGGACACCATCGACCGTGCCTGGACCCGCCACCGGCCGGGTGAGGCCGTGAGCCTCGCGGTCGTGCGCCCCGGTGAGCCGGAGCCGGTGAACGTCCGCCCGACGTTCCGCGCCGTTCCGCGGGGACCCGTGGTCCAGCAGGTGGCCCGGCAGGTTCACGATCTCTACCCGCTGCCCTTCGTGATCATCGGCCTGGCGGTCCTCTTCCTGCGCATCGAAGACCGGAACGCCTGGCTGCTGGCCCTGTTGTTCTCCTGCTTCGTCGCCACGCCGGGCCTGCCCAACCGGTACGCCGGGGTCGAACCGACCCTGCGAGCCTTCGGATTCGTGCACGCCGCGATCTCGCTCGGGCTGATCGGCCCGCTCTTCTATTTCTTCTTCGCGGTGTTCCCGGCGCGGTCGCCGCTCGATCGGCGGTGGCCCTGGCTGAAGTGGGCGGTCCCGGTCATCGGCCTCGCGCTTGCCCTGCCGGGAATCCCACACGGCGGGTTGCGGCTGCCGGGCGTGATGGCCGCCGCCGGCAACCCGCTCTCGAGCCAGGTGCCCGTCGTCTTCGTTCTCGGGTGCTTCGGGCTGGGCTTCGCGGCTCTGGTCACCAGCTACCGGGGCACCCCGGACGCTGAAGTGCGGAGGAAGTCGCGGGTGATCTTCTGGGGGACGCTCGTCGGCGTCCTGCCGGCGCTCACCTCCGTCGCCTTCGAGACCTTCACGCCGTACCGCGCGCCGGCGGCCCTCTCGTTGCTGGTGCCGCTGCTCGTCTTCGCGATGCCCGTCTCGTTCGCCTACGCCGTGGTCAAGCACCGCGTGCTCGAGATCCCGGTGCTGCTGCGGCGCAGCGCGCGTTACCTGTTCGTGCAGCGCGGCTTTACGTTCCTGTTGTCGCTGGTGAGCATCGGCCTGACGTTGCTCTTCGCCGCCTGGTTCACGCGGTACCTGCGGCCGCACGAACAGGCGTACGGCGTCTCGCTCGGGGCGATGTTCGGCACGGTGATGCTGTGGAGCGGGCTCCAGGTGCATCGCCGGGTGAGCGGCCGGATCGACCGGGCATTCTTCCGCAGCGCGTACGACGCCCAAGTCATCCTCGAGGACCTGGCCTCGCAGTCCGCCGCGGCCACCGACCGCGAGACGCTGGCGCGCCTGCTCGCGCGGCACATGGTGGACGCGATGCACCCCGCCTCCTTCGCCGTGTATCTCGATGCCGGCAACGGGCGGCTGCAACAGGTCGCGGGGGCGGTGCCGCCGGGACTCGAGACCATTGCCGCCGGCGACGTGTCCCAGGGCGTCCTGGCGCCCCTCGATCCCGAGTGCGTGGTGCCGATCCTCCTTCGCGACCGGCGTCTCGGCGGCCTGCTGGTCCTCGGGCGCCGGCTGTCCGACGAACCCTATTCGGGCGAGGATCTCCGCCTGCTGGCGTCGGTGGCGGGGCAGGCGGGCACCGCCCTGGAGAACATGGCGCTGGCCGAGGACATCGCGCGGCGCGTCGAATCGGAACGGCGGGCGGCGCGCGAGATGGAGATTGCCCGCGACGTCCAGGCCCGGCTGCTGCCCGACCGGCCGCCCCGGCTCGACACGCTCGACTGCGCGGCCCGCTGCGTCCAGGCCCGGGCGGTCGGCGGCGACTGCTACGACTTCCTCGACCTCGGCGCGGGGCGCGTCGGCTTCGTGGTCGCGGACGTCTCGGGAAAGGGGATTCACGCCGCGCTGCTGATGGCGAACCTCCAGGCGCACCTGCGCAGCCAGAGCGGGATCGCACCCGGCGATCCCGTCCGGGTTCTCGAGGAGGTCAACCGCCTGCTCTTCCGATCGACCGCAACGCAGCACTACGCGACGCTGTTCCTCGGGATCTACGAGGACGCCGCCCGGCGGCTCCGCTACGTCAACTGCGGCCACAATCCTCCCCTGCTCCTCCGGCACGAGGGAGGCGAACCGTTTCGCCTCCCCCGACGGCGCCGGTCGTCGGGCTGTTCGACCAGTGGCAGGGTCACGTCGAGGAAGTGAGCATCGGTCCCGCTGACCTGCTCGCCGTGTTCAGCGACGGCGTGACCGAGGCGATGTGCGAGGAGAGCGAGTTCGGGGAGGCGCGCCTGGTGGACGAACTGGAGGCGGCGAGCGGCGCGCCCGCGAGCGCGGTGGTCGAGAGGGTGCTCGGCGCCGTGCAGCGGTTCAGCGGCAGGGAGCAATCGGACGACTTGACGCTCCTCGTGCTGCGCGGGGCGCCGGCGTGCTCCTCGCGGTCGTGAACTGCGCGCGACGGGGCGGGCGGCTAGTCCCTGATTTCGCCGGGCCGGCCCGGGCCCGGCCCGAACAGGTCGGCCGGAACCCCGCCCTTGACCCGGCTTCGCTCGGCGGCGTCCATGAACGCCATGATCTCGAGCGTCTCGTCCGGCGGAACCGGGGGCGTGCCGCCCTGGAAGAAGGCCATGATCCGGCGCACGAGCGGCACGTACGAAACGTCCGTCACGGGGAGGTACGTCACCGCCTTCTCGCCGTAGACGAGCGCGCCGTAGTCCTGCTTGCCCTTCCGCAGCCCCTTCACCGTGCCGATACGGCCGTCCTTCCACACGCCGACCGCCAGGTCGTAATCCGCGTTGGACGTCATCGTGACCGAGACGCACCCCGGACCCATGAGCGTGTAGAGGGTTTCCACGGAGTGGATGCCGTACCAGAACAGCCCGGGATTGGTCGGCTCGAGCGACGCCGGCCCGTGCGCCTCGACGCCGAGCACCTGGCCGCGAGCGGGATCGGCGAGGAACGCCTGGTAGGCCGGCGCGAAACGCAGCGACGACGAACTGAACCAGGGCGTTCCCGACTCCTTCGCGAGCCGCGCGATCTCCTGGGCGTCGGCGAAACCGGCTGCCATCGGCTTGTCGATGAACAGCGGCTTGCGGCGCCGCAGCACCTCGCGGGCCTGCTCGAGGTGGACGCGCCCGTCCACGCTCTCGAGCAGGATCACGTCCACCAGGTCGCAGAGCTCGGCGATCGTCGCGACGATCCGCACGCCGTGGACCGACTGCAGCTCCGCGGTGAACTTGTCCACGCGGGTCGCGCTCGCCTGCACGTCGGGGCTGCCCCCCTTGAACGCGGCGACCACCCGGCCCCCCGGGACGTGATCGGGGCTCGACGCGTCATTGAGGGACTTCGTGAAGGCGATGACGTGCGAGGTGTCGAGGCCGATGATCCCGACGCGCAGGTCCGCAGCCTCCGCCCGCACGCCGAGCACGCACGCCAACCCTGCCAGAACCAGTATCCGCTTCATCTCCCTCTCCTCTCGACGTGCCGGCTACAGCGACATCTCCCACCCCTTCTCGTATTCCCGCTCCCAGTACCGCGCGGCCTCGGGGTCCCCGACGATGTGGCCGGTCCGGTTGTCCACGTTGAGGCTCCGCCCCGCGCGGTAGGCGATGTTCCCGAGCTGGCAGAGCAGCGTGCTGACGTGCCCCTCACGGATCGGCGAGTTCAGCGTGGAGGTCCCGCGGATCGAGTCGAGGAAGTTGCGGATGTGCCCCACGTCGAGGCTGTCGGCCGGGTTGGTCGGGTTCCGCGGGTCGATGTCGGCGCCGCTCTTCACCTCGCGAACGACCTTCTCGTCGAGGTCCTGCACGAGGTAGGAGTTGCCGTCGATGAGCAGGCTGCCGTTCTCGCCGTGGAAGATCACCCCGGCCCCCGAGCCATCGATCGTGCGGCCCGAGCAGCTGCGGCCTTCCCACGCCATCGACACCTTCTCGGTGTAGTCCAGCGTGATCACCTGGGTGTCCGGCGTCTCCCAGTCGTCGGTGAAGTGGAAGCGCCCGCCCGAGGAAGCGACGCGGACGGGGAACTCGACGCCCAGGCCCCACCGCATCAGGTCCAGCATGTGCGTGCCGTTGTTGAGCGCCTCGCCGGTCCCCCAGTGCCAGAACCAGTGCCAGTTGTAATGGACCAGGTTGTCACGGAAGGGTCGTCTCGGGGCTGGCCCCTGCCACAGCTCGTAGTCCAGCCACTCGGGAACCGGCGCCTCCTTCCCGAACCCGATCGACTTGCGGTTGTTCGTGTACCAGCCCTTCGCGAAGTACGGCCGGCCGATGATCCCGCCCCGCAGCTCCTTCACGGCCTCGACGACGTTCGGCCACGAGCGGCGCTGTGTCCCGAGCTGCACGGTCCTGCCGTACTTCTTCGCCGCGGCGGCCAGCATCTCGCCTTCGGCCGGGCTGTGGCTGGCGGGCTTCTCGACGTACACGTCCTTGCCGGCCTTGCAGGCCAGCAGCGTGGCCGGGGCGTGCCAGTGGTCCGGCGCGGCGACGACCAGCGCCTGGACGTCCCGGTCGTCGAGGCAGCGGCGGAAGTCGCCCGTGGTCTTCGGCGCCTCGCCCTGGATCTTCGCGACCGCCGCGGCGGTCCTCTCGACCGCACGGGTATCGACGTCGCAGACGTACGACACGCGGCAGTCGGCCTGCCGGGCGAAGGTGCCGGCAAGTGAGTGGCCCCTGCCGTTCAGCCCCATCACCGCGACGTGAATGCGCTCGTTGGCGCCGCCTGCCTGCGCGGAGCTCCTGGCGGTGAGCGCCGGGCCAATCCCGGCGAAGGCCGCCGCGGCAGCGCCGCCCGAAACGCTCCTGATGAACTCCCGTCGTGATCGCTGCATGGGTGTTTCCCCCTGTGAGGCAGCTCAGGCGGGCGATTGTACCACCCGGTGGACCGGGGGCCTGGCGCTCACCGGCTGTCCGGCCCGGCACCCGCCTTCGTGGCCCCGCGCGCCGCGAACCAGTCCGCCACGCCGGCGTCGAGGGCCCCCAGGTCGGGACGCTGGCGCGCCACCGCCAGGGCCTCTTCGTACTCGCGGTGCAGGTCGCCCAGCTCGATTCCGCTGCCCTCCCGCACGAAGAGGGGGATCTGGTGGACCTCGGCGTGCACGGTCACCGTGCGGCCGCCGTCGTACAGCCCGATCGGGGTGCCACGCGTCGCGCCAGCGCGACCCAGAGGGCAGGTAGACCGTCGCCTGCCGGCGACCTTTCTTCCAGATCGGCGAGACGAGGAGATCGGCCCCGTACAAGTTACGTCTCCCAGTTGACCCAGGCCTCGGCGGCCGCGGGCTCGACCAGGAACAGCGGCCGCACGATCGGCATGCCCGTGGCCGCAGCCTCGCGCGCGTGGCGGTAGGAGTAGTCCACCAGGCGCTGATGGAGGCGCGCGTACAGGCGCCACGTGGCGATCAGCCGCTCATCGTACCGGGGGATGCGGGGCAGGTTCCAGAACCCGGTGTTTCGCGTCGGCCCGACCTCCATGATCGGCGTGAAGGCGCTGAACGCGAGCCACCGCGCGCACACCTCCTGCTGCATCAGCTGCCGGTTGTAGCCGCAGGTGTCGGAGCCCCAGATCGGGTAGCCCATCACGGCCGCGCGCTGCACGCCGATGATCGACGCGCGCAGCCCCTCCTGCGTGCCGTGGACGTCGCCGCCCCAGAACACGCCGTAGGGGGCGCTGCCGGTATAGGCCGCGCGGGGCATCAGCAGGAAGTCGTCGCCGCGGTGCTTCTTCGCCTCGTCGTAGGCCGCCTGGAGGAAGACGACCGGGTAGGCGCTCCGGTGCTCGCGCAGCGAGCTGCCGTCGAACATGGTGCCCTGCTCCTGCGGGAAGTCCTCGTCGGCGCGGTCGAGCTTGAAGGCCGACACCCCCAGCTTCAGCAGCTTCGAGAACCCTGTCTGCCAGTAGGCCCGCGCCTCCGGGTTGGTGAAGTCGGCGAGCGGGTAGTTGTTGAAGTTCGGCCAGGTGTGGCCCGGCACCTGGTACCCCTTCGCCAACGCCTCGCGCGCCATCCGCCCCTGGAAGAACGGGCCGATCCAGAGCATCGTCCGGGTGTCCTGGCCGTTGAGCCACTCGACCATGCCGCCGAAGTTCGGCAGGCGTTCCCCGTCGATCTCGAAATCGTCGTAGCCGTGACGGCCGGCTCCCCACGGTCGGTCGATCCAGTACACGCCGTTCGGGATCCCGTACACCTTCATCAGCAGGACGTCTTCCATCACCTGCGAGTTGAACGGGCCCGTCACCCGCGTGCCCTCGTAGTAGCGGTCGCCGTGCGAGTGCTCGTCGCGCCACCGCCACGGCGTGAAGGTCCACTTCGGCGGCAGCACCGGAAGGCCTGCGTCCCTCGCATGGTCGCGGACCAGGGCGGCGGGATCGGGGTCGAGGTAGATCTTCACCTCGAGCGACGGCCCCTCGAAATCGAGCGTCACCCGGTCGCGCGCGTCCACGCAGAACCCGAACTGTCCTCGCGTCGTGCCCTTCACGAAGACACCGTACCCGCGGGACGACAGGTAGAACGGCGCGTACAGCGCCGTGGTCCGCTTCATGATCATGGCCACGCGCTGGCCGCGCAGGTTCATCCCCTTCCTGATGCCCCGCTGCCAGGACCACTCCTGCGGGCCGTCCACGACGCGCTCCATCAGGCCTGTGAAGTACTCGTCCGCGGTGGCGTCGATGGCCAGACCCCACCCGCGGATGCCGCGGGACGGCTCGGCGCTCAGCCGCAGCGTGCGGTGGCGGCCGTCCGGCGAGACCGCCAGCCGGACGACGCGGCCGTCGGGCATCGTCGCTTCGCTGACCCCGCCGGCGCCCAGGCGTGCGGCCGCCGTCAGCGAGGCCGGAAGCCGGGTCCGCCCACCCGCGGTGTCGACGTACAGGCGGTCGATGCGGAGCGCGCCCCGCCGCGCGTCGGAATCGGCCCGCAGGAGAACAGGCGAGGGAATCTCGAGGGAGGCGCCACGAGTCTTGTCGCCGCCGTGAACCTGACCGGCCTGCAACGGGAGGAGGAGAGCCGAGGCGATGAGCGCGTGCCACTTCATCGAGACCTCCACGGAAGGCACACCTGGGGTGAGCCGGAGTGGGGGCCGGCGCGTCAGCGCACCGCGGTTATCGTGGGTCGAAGCGCAGGGGGGCGTCGGGGAGAGCGGATTGTAGCACCATCTCCGTTCCTACGCCTGCGGGATGGGCGGCGGGACGATAACCTTCGGGTGTCTCGACTTGATCACCAGGATCACGCACCCGGCGGCGAGCGCGAGCAGGAAGCCGCCCAGCAGCGGCCGGTACGCCAGCCAGGCGAGCGCGATCGTCACCAACGACAACACCGCGGCGCCGCCGAACGACAGTACGCCGATGCCGGCGGCCAGCAGCGACCCGACCAACGGCACGATCGACCCGACCACCGAGATCGGGCGAAGCACCAGCGCCAGGCCGAGGAACATCGCGAGGAATCCGGCCAACCTCACCAGCCAGGCCGTGATCGTGTTTGCCTTCCGGGCCGCCGCGAACATCTCCCCGGCGGGCACATCGCCCTCCTCGACCAGGAGGATGCTGCTGCCGGCCTTCGCCCGGTACGCCGCGAAGCCCGAGCCGCGCTGCTGGGCGACGAGGCTCACCGTCTGGGGCTTCGTCACCTCGAAGCGCACCCGCACGTCGCCCACCGCCGGGCTCCCGGGATCGACGCCCTTGTAGAACGTCCCCTGCGCGACGCGGAAACCCTGGGCCGCGAGCGCCTGTGCGTCGGGCTCCTCGACCTGCCGGCGCTCGCTGCGCCCGATCTTCGACACGATGTCGGGCCCGAGTGTGAAGGCGCCGCACGTGACGGTGTCGGCCGTGAGCGTTTGCGACTCCCAGGCGAGCGACGCGGGGTTCTCGTGGCCGGCCTGCTCGTGGAACGCCGACGAGTCCACGTGGCGGCTCGACCACGCCTTCGTGTAGCGGTAGGTCGTGACCGTCTCCTCCGAGCCGCCGAACTTCTTCCGCTTCTCCGACTTCGACTCCTCGCGCCATTGGTACGTCTCGGCGATGCGCGCCAGGCGGAGGACCGAGGCCGACACGCCGAAGTCGGCGTCGGTCAACAGCTGCTCCGTCGTGGCGAGGCCGGTGAGGTGAACCAGTTTCCCGTCGTTCGCTGCCGCCACGGCATCCGCCGGAACGTCCTGGACGACGCTGGCGCCCTCGGCGAGGCTGCGGGCGCGGTGGACGGCGCGCCCCTCGTTCCACCACAGGAGCGGGAACGCCGCCAGCAGCAGTGCCAGGCCCGCGACGATGCCGGCCAGGGCACCGCCGATGCGCGACGGCAGGGATTGACGGGTGGTGACGCGGACGGTGTCCGGCATGTTGCAGGGGATTGTAGTCGAGGTGGAGGCCGGCAGGGACGCCGGCCCTACTGTCCTGCCCTACTGTCCGGCGTTCGGGCGGAACAGGCCCCGCGGCGAGGATGCTGGCAGCGCGACGATGCGGGCGCCCTGGACGCCGACCGTGTCGCCCTCGGCGAGCGGCGGCGCCTGCTGGATCGCCTCGAAGTTGACCTGCGCCGACTCGTAGTCGAGCGTGGTCTGCAGCAGGTTCACCTGCGCCTGCAGCAGGTCGCGTTGCGCCTGCGTGACGAGGAACGTGGTCGACAGGCCCGCCTCGTAGCGGCGCTGCTCGGCGTCGAGGCGCTCCTGCGCCAGGGTGGCGCCCGCCTGCGCGGCCTCGATTCGCTCGGCGGTGCCGCGCACCTGCCGGCCCGCGCGGCGCACCGCCTCGCCGACGCGCAGCCGGAGGCTGGCAATCCGCTGCTCCGCCTGCCGGCGCTCGACCTGCGCGCGCGCCATCCCCGCCTCCTCGTAGCTCTGGCCCAGCGGGTAGTTCACCGTCACCCCGACGCTCCATGCCGGGTAGTCGCTGCCGAACACCTGGCCGAGCGCGTCGCCGAGGCCCAGCGTGCGCCGGCCGACGATGGTGCCGGGGAAGCCGCCCGTCCGCAGGAACTGGGTGCCGGCGAGGCCGCTCCCCCGCCACGACGTTTCCAGGCGGACGTCGGGCAGCCGCTGGTTCCCGAGGTAGGCGACCGTCGTCCTGGTGTTCTCGAGCTCCTGGCCCGCCCGGGCGATGTCGTACCGCTCGCCGAGCGCGCGTGCCACGGCCGCATTCACGTCGGGCATCGGGCTCGGGGGCGTCAGGTCCTGGATGGCCTGCAGGTGCATCTGCCAGAACGATTCGTCGGACGGGTCCATGATCAGGCCCCGCAGGACATCCTCGGCGTCGCCGGCAGTCGTGTGGGCGCGGATCAGGTTCTCGCGGCGTTGCGCGACCTCGGCCTCGGCCTGCGACCGGTCCAGCGGGGGCGTCTGGCCGGCGTCCACCCGGATCTTCGTCTGGCGCGCCAGCTCCTCGGCGAGTTCGAGCGACCGCTGGGCGACGGCGATGTTCGCCTGCGTCGCCTTGAGCGTCCAGTACGCCTGCTTCACCGCCGCGACGGTCTGGATCACCGACTCGCGGAAGCGAAGCTCCGAGCTCTCGAGGTCCCGCTTCGCGATGGCGTACTGGTAGCGGGCCTGGTCGACCGCGCGGTCCCTCAGCAGCGGTTGCGAGAAGGCGACCTCGAAGCCGGACTGCAGGCTGGGGTCGAAGTTGCTGATCGGGCTGTTGGTCGAGGTGCGGGCCATGTCCCACGACACCTGCCAGGTGCCCGAGCCCCACGGCAGCCGCTGCCGCACGCCGAAGGTCGAGAACAGGTCGTCCACGTCCACGCCGCGTTCGCCGGCGAGGAAGCTGGTGGGCGGCGTCGTGTTGCTCGACCGGCCGAAGCTCGCCAGGAAGAGCGGCGTGAAGGCGCTGCGGCTCTCGCCGACCCGCGCGGTCCCGGCGTCCGTGTCGAGACGCACGATCGCCAGGTCGGGGTTGTGCTCGACCGCCCGGCGCACCGCCTCCTCGAGCGTGAGCGGCAAGAGCCGCTCGGAGGGCTCGGGCTCGCGAACCTGCGCGGCTCCGGCGGTCGGCAGCAGGACGAGGGCCGCCGCGAACACGCCGGCCGCCCTGGAACAGACAGGTCCTCGTTTCATGTCATTCGTCCTTTCCCGCGGCCTCGTCACACGGCCTCGGCCAGCCCGGGCCCGCGCGCATCCAGCGTCTCGGTGACCGTCCCGGCGACCGTCCGCCGGCGCGCGACCAGGAGGTAGATGGCCGGGACCACGAACAGCGTGAAGGCGGAGCCGATCACCATCCCGGTCACCAGCATCATCCCGATGCTGTTGCGGGCGCCGGCCCCCGGTCCCGTGGCGAGCACCAGCGGGAAGTGGCCGGCCACGGTGGCGGCCGTCGTCATGAGGATCGGGCGCAGGCGCGTGCCGGCGGCCTCGATGACCGCGGCCAGCTTCTCGCGGCCCTGCTCCTGCAGGTGGTTGGCGAACTGCACGATGAGGATGCCGTTCTTCGACACCAGGCCGACGAGCGTGATCAACCCCACCTGGCTGTAGATGTTGAGGCTCGTCAGCCCGAGGAACGAGAACAGCAGCGCGCCCGACACCGCCAGCGGCACCGATCCCGCGAGGATGATGAACGGGTCGCGGAAGCTCTCGAACTGCGCCGCGAGCACCAGATAGATCAGGATCGCGGACAGCAGGAACGTGGCGAGGAAAGCCCGGCCCTCGGTCCGCAGCTGCCGCGACTCGCCCGCGTAGTCGAGCGTGACGCCGGCGGGCAGGATGGCCGCGGCCTCGCGCTCGAGGAAGCCGAGTGCCTGGTCGAGCGGCACCCCGGGCGGAACGACCCCCTGCACGCGGACGGCGTTGAGCTGCTGGAACTTCTTCAGCTCGCGCGGCTCGACGGACTGCCGGAGGGTGGCGAACGTCGAGAGCGGGACCAGGCGGCCGTTGGACCCGGTCACGTAGATCTGCCGCAACTGGTCGGCCGTGAGCCGCCCGGCCCGCTCGACCTGCGGGATCACCTTGTAGCTGCGCCCCTGGATGCTGAAGCGGTTGACGTAGTCGCCGCCGAGCAGCACCGACAGATCGCGGCCGGCCCGGTCGAGATCCACCCCCTGCGACCGCAGCTTGTCGCGGTCGAAGACCACCTCGACCTGCGACTGGTCGAACTTCACGTCGGCGTCGGCGAAGATGAACATCCCGCTCGCGAACGCCTTCTGCACCAGTTGCCCGGCGATCTCGGCCACCTGCTGCGGCTCGGCGGGGGACGCGATCACCAGGTCCACGGGGAAGTCGCCGCCGCCCGGCAGCGGCGGCGGCGTCAGCGGGATCGCGCGGATGCCCGGGATCTTCGACAGCGGCCCGGCCACCGCCATCAGCACCTCCTGCGCGGTCCGGCTCCGCTCGCTCCACGGCTTGGTGACCATGCCACCGAAGCCGCCCGTCGGGAACGCGATCTGGAAGGTGCCGGCGGTCTCCGGGATCGAGCGGAAGACCTTGTCGATCTCCGTCGCGAACAGGCTCGTCTGCTCGATCGTCGCGTTCGGCGCCGCCTGGATGATCGAGAAGACCACGCCCTGGTCCTCGGCCGGCGCCAGCTCGCGCTGCGAGAAGAGGTAGAACGGCACGATCAGCGCCGCGACGATCAGCCAGAGCACGAGAACGACGGGCCGGTAGGCGAGGGTGGAGCCCAGGGCCCGCATGTACCGGCGCCGGACGATGTCGAAGTGCCGGTTGATCATGCCGGCGAACCCGCGCTCGGTTCCCTCGGCGGTCAGCAGCCTGGCCCCCATCATCGGTGACAGCGTCAGCGCGACCACGCCGGAGATGACGACGGCGCCGGCGAGGGTGAACGCGAACTCGCGGAAGAGCGCGCCGGTCAGCCCGCCCTGGAGGCCCACCGGCGCGTAGACGGCCGCCAGCGTGATGGTCATCGCGATGATCGGCCCCACCAGCTCGCGCGCGGCATCGGTCGCCGCGCGCGTCGGCGACTTGCCCTGGTGCAGGTGGCGTTCGACGTTCTCGACCATCACGATCGCGTCGTCCACGACGAGGCCCACCGACAGGACGATCGCGAGCAGCGTCAGCAGGTTGATGGTGAAGCCGGCGACGAGCATCAGGAAGGCGGCGCCGACCAGCGACAGCGGGATTGCCACCACCGGGATGAGCACCGAGCGCGCCGAGCCGAGGAACAGGAAGATCACGACGACCACGATGAGCAGGGTCTCGCCGAGCGTCGTGAGCACCTCGCCAATCGCGTCGTGGATGTACTCCGTCGAGTCGTAGGGGATCCCGACCGTCATCCCGGCCGGCAGCTCGGCCTTCATCGTGTCGAGCGTCTCGCGGACGCGCGCGATCACCTCGAGCGAGTTGGCGGTCGGCAGCACCCACACGCCCATGAACGTCGCCGTCTCGCCGTTGAAGCGCACGTTCTGGTCGTAGTTCTCGGCGCCGAGCACGACGTCGGCGATGTCGCCCAGGCGGACGACCGTCCCGTCGTGCTCCTTCACCACCAGCTGGCGGAACTCCTCGGGAGTCCGCAGATCGGTGTTGGCGACCAGGTTCACCGACACCATCGACCCCTTGGTGCGCCCGAGCGCCGACAGGTAGTTGTTCCGGGCGAGCGCCTCCTGCACCGCCGAGGGCGAGATGCCGCTGGCGGCCATGCGGTCGGGCTTCAGCCAGATCCGCATGGCGAAGGTGCGGTCGCCGAGGATGTCGGCGCGCTGGACCCCGCTGACCGCGCTGAGCTTCGGCTGCACCACCCGCCGTGAGGTAGTCGGTGATCTGCGTTCTGGTCGAGGTCCGGCGAGGCGAACCCCAGGTACACCGCCGCGAACTGGGTGTCCGCGGTCTCGAGCTCGATGATCGGCGCCTCGGCCTCGGGCGGGAGGTCGTTCCGCACCTGCGCGACCTTCGCCTGGATCTGGGTCAGGGCCGCGTTGGTGTCGAAGTTGAGCCTCAGGTGCACGGTGATCGTGCTCAGCCCCTGGGCGCTCGACGACTCCATGTAGTCGATCCCGTCGGCGCTCGCGATGACGCGCTCGAGCGGCGTCGTGATGAACCCCCGCACGAGGTCCGCGTTCGCGCCGATGTAGACGGTCGAGACTCGCACGACGGCGATGTCGCTGCGCGGGTACTGCCGGACGCTGAGCGCCCGGATCGACTGCAGCCCCGCGATCAGGATCACGAGGCTGACGACGATCGCGAGCACCGGCCGCTTGATGAACAGGTCCGTGAACTTCATCAGCTGTTTCCTGGCTGCGGGGCAGGGCTGTTCGCCGGCCGCACGCTGTTGTTCACCTCGACGGCGGCGCCGTTCCGGAGCTTGAAGACCCCCGAGGTCACCACCTCCTCGCCGGCGTTCACGCCCGACACGACGGCCACCTGGTCGCCCCGCGCCGGCCCGAGCTTCACGAACTGCTGCCGCACGCCCCGGTAGCGGCGTCCCCGCTCGTCCCTGAGGTCGGCGACGACGAACACCGAGTCGCCGTACGGCGCGTAGCTGATGGCGGAGGCCGGCAGCGCCCTCACCGCCTCGTCGCGCCCCAGCGACAGCTCCGCCTGCACGAACATCCCCGGGCGCAGCACCCGCTCGGGGTTCTCGAGCGTCGCCTGGACCTCGATGTTCCGGGTGGCCTCGTCCACGACCGAGTCGATCGCCGTGACACGCCCGGTCAGCTCGGTGGCGGGCGACCCGTCGAGCCGCACGCGGATCGTGCGCCCGATGCGCACCTGCGCCGCCGCCTGCTGCGGCACGCCGAAGTTGACGTAGATCGGGTTCAGCGACTGGAGCGACACCAGCGGGTCGCCGCCGGCGAGGTACTGCCCGAGGTTCACCTCGCGGATGCCCAGGATCCCCGAGAACGGCGCGCGGATCGTCTTCCGGTGCGATGGCCGCTCGGATCTCACCGGTCTGCGCCTCGGCCTCACGGTGCGCGGCGGTCGCCTGGTCGAACTCGGCCCTCGAGATGACGCGGTCGTTCAGCAGCCCCTGCATCCGCTCGAAGGTGGTCCGCGCCAGCTCGCGCTTCGCCTCGACCGCCGCGAGCTGCGCCTGCTCCTGCCGCGTGTCGAGCAGCGCCAGCACCTGCCCCGCCCGCACGGCCTGTCCCGATTCGAAGTCGATCCGCTCGACCGTGCCCGGCAGGTCGGCGCTGACGGTCACGCCCTGCACCGCCGCCACGGTCCCGATCGCGGCAAGCGTGGAGGGCCACCGCTCCTCCGCGACGACCACCGTCGTCACGGCCTCGGGGGGCGGCTGGAATGCGGCGGCCTCGCCGATGGCGGTCTGGATCTGCTTGAACTTCACGAAGCCGAGCGCGCCGACGAAGACCGCCGTCACGGTCAGCATCAGGATCATCCGTTTCGCCATGCGTCTTCTCTCCTTGGCCACCTTCCCACTCTGGCCCCCGGCGTCGCCTGCGACAATCCGGCAGGAGTCACACCGCGCCCTCAGTCGTTCGGACGATGCGGCTTGCCAGCCCTGCCATTCGCGATCTCGCGATCTATGAGCACTCCCGGGGCCATCCGGCGCGATAATCGAACGATGGGAGTCCCATTCATCAGCTCAACGGTGCAACCCCGGACGCCCTGCGGGAAGCGCCTGCCGCCGCCCGATCCCGAGGGCGCCTCGTCGGGCGACCCCGAGGTGCTGCGCGCCGCGCTCCTGCGCGAGGCGGCCGGGCGCCGCCGCGCGGAGGCCCTGGCGAAGATCCAGACCGAGGTGGCCAGCGTCACCCTCGACCTGCTGGTGCGCGAGCCCGACATCGAGGGCTTCTTCGGCGCCCTGACGAGGACGATGGTCGAGAAGGGCGACAACCACGGCTGCGGGGTCTGGCTGATCGACGACGACCGCCAGGCGTGCCGGCTGTGGATGGCGTGCCTCGGGGATCAGCTCTACATGCCGGGAGGCGCCGGCTGGGACGTGCTGGCGCTGCCGCGCGAGAGCATGTCCGCGCACCTGTTCGGCCACGCGCAGGGCTGGAGCCAGACAGTGGAGTACGAGGGGGACGATGCCCGCTTCCCCGGGCCGGTGCGCGAGTTCCACCGCCGCGAAGGGGTGCACTCGGTGATCGTCACGCCGTTGATCCTCGGCAGCCACAACCTCGGGTGGGTCGAGGTCACCACGTACGAGACCGCCGAGTGCGACAAGTGGTGGCGCGTCGTCCTCGCCGAGGCGATCGCCCGCCAGGCGACGCTCGCCCTCCACCAGAGCCGGCTCGCGGAGCGGACGCAGCTGGAGGCGCGACGCAAGGCGGTCCTCGAGGAACGCAACCGCCTCGCGCGAGACATCCACGACACCCTCGCGCAGGGCTTCGCGGCGATCCTGATGCAGCTCCAGGCGGCCCAGCGCGAGGCGACCCGCCTCGACGGGGCCGTCGCCCGGAAGCTCGAGACCGCGGTCGAGCTGGCGCGCACCCACATGGTCGAGGCGCGTCGCTCGGTCGGTACGCTGCGCCCGAACGTGGGCGACAGCGAAGACGTCGCACGGGCGCTCACGCGGATCGCCGGCCTCGCGCAGCGCACGACGAGCGTGCCGATCGACCTCGCCCTCGACGATCTCCCCCGCTACGGTGACGTCGTCGAGCGCGAGATCCTGGGGATCGTCCAGGAGGCGCTGAACAACGCCGTCCGCCACTCGCGCGCCCGCCGCATCCGGGTCGAGGCGGCGACCGTGCGGTCGATCGGGCTGCGGGTCTCGGTGTCGGACGACGGGCGCGGCATCTCGGGCGAGTCGTCGCGGTCGGGCTTCGGCCTGACCAGCATGCAGGAGCGCGCCGAGCGGATCGGCGCTTCGTTGACCATCGTGACCGCCCCGCGCAGCGGCACCGAGGTGGTGCTGGCGTGGGAGCCGTCGTCACTGCCGACCCAGGTACATGTCGCAGGGTGATCTCGAAGTCGTCGTGCCCGTCGCCAGGGCGACCGTGCTCGTGGTCGACGACCACGCCCTGCTCAGGACGGGCGTCGCCAACATCATCAACCAGGAGCCGGATCTTCGCGTGGTCGCCGAGGCGGGGACCGGCGCGGAGGCCGTCGCGGCGTACGAGCGTCACCGGCCCGACGTCGTCTTGCTCGACCTCCGGATGCCCGTCATGGAAGGGGTCGAGGTCGTTCGGCGCATCCGGGAGTTCGCCCCCCAGGCTCGCGTCATCGTCCTGACAACCTACGATACCGACGACGAGATCGCGCGGGCGCTCAAGGCGGGCGCGAAGGCCTACGTCCTGAAGGACATCTCCGCCGACGACCTGATCTCGTGCATCCGGACGGTGCTGGCCGGCAGGACCTACCTGGCCCCGGCGGCGGCGGCGAAGCTGGCCGAGGGGGCCACGCGCGTGCAGCTCACGCCGCGCGAGATGACGACGCTGCGGCTCATGGCCGACGGGAAGGCGAACAAGGAGATCGCGCGCGATCTCCGCATCAGCGAGCGAACCGTCAAGACCCACCTCGGGCACCTGTTCGAGAAGTTGGGGGTGGCCAGCCGCACCGAGGCGGTCAAGGTCGCCAGCCGCCGGGGCCTCGTCCGGCTCGACTAGCGGCATAATGCCCCCATGCAGTACCTCGCCCCGCTGATCGTGGGCCTCGCCGTCGTCGCCGCGCAGCCGTCCCGCCTGCCGGCCCCCGTCGGGGCCAAGGCCGACTACCACGTCCACGTGAAGGGCGCCCTGACCCTCGACGCCGCGCTGCGCCGGTCGCAGGAGACCGGCATCACCTACGGGATCGTGCTCAACGGCGGCCTGACCTTCCCGGTCCACGACGACGCCGGGCTCGAGGCGTTCCTGCGCGAGGCGCGGGGCAAGGCCGCCTACGTCGCGTTCCAGGCCGAGGGGCGCGAGTGGGTGGGGCTCTTTGGCCGCGCGACGCTCGAGAAGTTCGACTACGTCTTCACCGACGCCATGACGTGGACGGACGACCGGGGCCGGCGCATGCGCCTGTGGATCCCTGAGGACGTCGGCCGGATCGACGACCCGCAGGAGTTCATGGACACGCTGGTGGACCGGGCGTCGGGGATCTTCGCCGGCGAGCCGATCGACCTCTACGTGAACCCGACCTTCCTCCCCGCGCAGCTCGCGAAGGACTACGACCGCCTCTGGACGCCGGCCCGGATGAAGCGAATCGTCGAGGGCCTGTCCGCCAACGGGATCGGGATGGAAATCAACAACCGGTACCGGATCCCGAGCGCCGCGTTCGTCAGGCTGGCGCAGCGGGCGGGGATCAAGTTCGCGTGCGGCACCAACAACGCGGGCGCGGACGACCTCGGGCGGAACGAGTACTGCGAGCAGATCATCGCGGAGGTCGGCCTCGGGCCGGCCGACTTCTGGACACCGCCGGTCGAGGGGCGGAAGGCCGTCCAACGCAAGCCGCAGGCCCTGAAGCAGGGGGGAGACAGGCCCTGAAGCACGCGGAGGCAGGCCTCCTGAAGCAGGGTGGAGCAGGGCTTCAGCCCTGCTCGTCGTCGGCAATTGACTCCATCCGCCCTCAGCACTACCATTACGCCTTCCTTACGGCCGCACTCCTTTCGATCTCGTCGCTCGACCGTCGGCGTCGCGGTTTGTGATCACTCCGACTCGCTCGTCATGTGTCCCGGCGCCAGCCGTTCTTCCCGGTTCTCGAAGGAGGTCGCAGCGATGCCAGCCAGGCGTTTGTCCACCACATTCCTCGTCATCGCCCTCGTCGCGCTCGCCTGGCTCGCGCCGGCCCATCCGGCAGAGGCGCAGGCCACGCGCGCCACGCTGCTCGGCACCATCACCGACCAGAGCGGGGCGGCCCTGCCGGGCATCACCGTCACGGCCACGGAAACCCGCACGAACGTGTCGTACGACACCGTCACCAACGCCACCGGCAACTACACCTTCCCGAACATCCCCGAGGGGGTCTACAACGTCAAGGCCGCGCTCGAGGGCTTCAAGACGACCGTTCGCGAGAACGTGCGCGTGGCCCCGAACACCAGCGTCCGCATCGACCTGGCGCTCGAGGTCGGCGGCCTGGAGGAGACGGTGACGGTCACCGGCGAGACGCCGCTGCTCCAGACCGACCGCACCGACACGGGGCGGACGATCGAGAGCATCCAGGTGTCGGCGATGCCGCTGTCCTTCAACCGGAACTTCCAGGGGATGCTGGCGACGGTGCCCGGAGCGACTCGGCCCTACCGGCCGCACTCGGAGTTCTTCAACTCGCAGGACAGCCTGTCCACCGAGGTGAACGGCCAGTCGCGCCTCGCCAACAACGTCCAGATCGAGGGGCTCGACAACAACCAGCGGACCGGCCTGCTGACCGTGCTGATCCCGCCGGCCGAGGCGATCGAGACCGTCAGCGTGACGACAAGCAACTATGACGCCGAGTTCGGGCGCGCCGCCGGAGCCGTGACGTCGGTCACCCTGAAGTCGGGCACCAACACCCTGAAGGGAAGCGCGTTCTACTTCGGGAGCAACGAGAAGTTCAACTCGCTGCCGGCCTCGACCTACTTCTCGCCAGCCGCCTCGCGGACCAAGCCGCCCACGCGCTACAACCAGTTCGGGTTCACGATCGGCGGGCCGATCAAGAAGGACCGGCTCTTCTTCTTCGGCGACTACCAGCGCACGCAGGACCGGCTCGGGTCGGCGTACCGGTTCACCGTGCCCACCGCGGCGTTCCGCAGCGGCGACTTCAGCGGCGCCCCGACGAAGGTCTACGACCCTGCCACCGGTGACGCGGCGGGCAACGGCCGCAGCCAGTTCCCCAACAACCAGATTCCAGCCGGGAGCATCAGCCCGATCGCCATCGCGATCCTGAAGAACATCCCGATGCCCAACCTCGCGGGCGTTGCGCTCGGGCAGGCGAACTACCAGGTGAACAGCTACCGGGACAAGAACACCGACAGCTTCGACACCAAGCTCAACTACGCCTTGAACGACTCGAACCAGTTCTCGGCACGGTTCAGTTTCCAGCGTCCCGAGATCACGCAGCTGCCGGCCGACGGGTACGGGAACTGGGGCGGCCCGCTGGGCGGCGGCTTCATGGCCACCGGCACCAACATGACGTACAGCACGGCCGCCAACTGGACGCACACCTTCTCGAACACCTTCCTCATGGAGGCGCGCGGCGGCACGAGCTACTACCACAACGAGGCCCTGACGACCGCCAACGGGGAGAAGCTGGCCGAGCAGCTCGGGATCCCGGGGATCAACCTCGACGAGTGGACGAGCGGGCCTCCGACCGTCACCATCAACAACGGCTTCTCGAACCCGGTGATGGGGTACGTCAACAGCCTGCCGTGGGACCGCTGGGAGCGGACCTGGGAGTTCGCCACGACGCTGACCAAGATCAAGGGCAACCACACGGTCAAGGTGGGCGCGAACTGGCGGCACAACAAGGACAAGCTGCTGCAGACCCAGGACAACCAGGGGCCGCGCGGGGGATTCACCTTCAGCGGCGCCCAGACCGGCTCGACGGCCGACACCGCGGCCAACGCCGGGCTGGCGAACGCCTTCGCCTCGTTCCTGCTCGATCGTCCGAGCGGCATGGCGCGCGACCTGAAGGTCCTCGACGACGTCGGGTCCCAGCACTGGGCGTTCTACACGTTCATCCACGACAAGTGGCAGGCGTCCAGCAAGCTCACGGTGGACCTCGGCCTGCGGTGGGAGTACTACGACCCGATCGTCGGCTTGGCCGGCAAGGGCTCGCTCTCCAACTACGACCCGGCCACCAACTCGCTGCTCGTCTCGGGCTACGGGAACATCGCCGACGATTTCGGCATCAAGAAGGACTACAACAACTTCAACCCGCGCGTGGGCGCCTCGTACCGCATCGACGACAAGACCGTCGTTCGCGGCGGCTTCGGCGCGAGCACGACGCCGTTCCCCGACAACCGCTACGCGTTCAACTACCCAGTCAAGCAGAACAACAGCT
Organism: uncultured Acidobacteriota bacterium; assembly: GCA_963813585.1. Lineage (GTDB taxonomy): Bacteria > Acidobacteriota > Vicinamibacteria > Vicinamibacterales > Fen-181 > JARKSS01. The sequence goes on along the minus strand of CAWEZL010000001.1, from coordinate 944,348 downwards.
ACAGCCCGCTGAACTGGTACTCGGCGGCCGGAGCGATGGCGGCCGGCTTCCCGACGCCCACCTACCTGGCGATCCCAGACAACGGGATCGTGGACGCCAACCTGGTGAAAGCCTCCTCGCTGTTCCATGTGCCCAGCGATCTGCAGCAGGGCTCGCTGTACTCGTGGAACGTCGCCTTCCAGCGTGAACTGATCTGGGGCCTCACCGGCGAGGTGGCCTACGTCGGCAACCGGAGCGACGACATGCTCAACCGGTTCCCGTTGAACGCGGGCCTGGTGATCGGCGCCGGAGTGGCCGGCCAGCCGCTCTACGCGAAGTACGGCAAGACGGCCGGCGTGGAGAACCTCGCGTGGAAGGGCAAGACCCGTTACAACGGCCTCCAGTTGAAGCTCGACCGCAGGTTCCGCAACGGCTGGCTGATCACCAACTGGTACACCTACGGCCGCTCCAGGGACTACGCGAACGAGAACAGCGGCGTGAGCACGCCGGCCGACGTCGAGCGCTCCTGGGGGCTGAGCAACTTCGACCGGAAGCACGTCTTCGTCTCGACGTACGTCTGGTCGCTGCCGTGGTTCAAGGAGCGGGAGGAGGGCTTCCTGCACTACCTGCTCGGCAACTGGCAGCTGTCGGGCATCTTCACCTACCAGTCGGGCCAGGTGCTGGACGTCACCTCGGCCAGCGGCGCGTCTCTGAACACGCCGGGGAACACCCAGCGGCCGAACAGCTCCGGGCAGCCGAACATCGTCGGTGACTACGGCCCGGGCAAGTACTACTTCGACACCTCCGCGTTCTCGGCGCCGGCAGCGAACACGTTCGGCACCATGACGCGCAACACGGGCGACCTGCGCGGGCCGCGATTCACGAACCTCGACTTCAGCGTGAGCAAGCAGATCGGTCTCGGCGGCACCCGCTCGTTTTCCATCCGCCTCGATGTCTGGAACCTCCCGAACACGACCCACATGAACAACCCGAACACGTCGTTCGGCAGCTCGACGTTCGGGCAGGTGACCTCGGCGACCAACGAGCGCCAGATGCGCCTGAGCGCCAGGTTCCTCTTCTAAGGCCTTCGGCCTGCGGCCGGCGGCTGGCAGCACTGTGCTGCTGGCCGCTGGCCGCCGGCCAGGAGAGATCACCATGTCTGTGTCCCGTCGGACGTTCATCCAGGCCACCGCCACGGCCACCGTCGGCCTCGGCGTGTCGCGCGCGGCGGCGTTCCAGGCGGCCGGCGCCAACGACCGCATCGTCCTCGCGGTGGCCGGCACCAACGGCCGCGGCGCGCAGCTGGCCAGGTTGCTGGCCTCACTCCCGGGGACCGAGGTCGGTTGCATCTGCGACGTCGAGGAGAAGGCGCTCGCCAAGGGAGTCGCGTCGGTGGCCGGCCGCCAGGCGCGCGTGCCGAAGACCGCCGGCGACTTCCGCCGCGTCCTCGACGACAAGGACATTGACGCCGTCGTCATCGCGATGCCGGACCACTGGCACGCCCCCGCGGCGATCCTCGCGTGCGCCGCCGGCAAGGACGTCTACGTCGAGAAGCCGTGCAGCCACAACCCGCTCGAGGGCGAGTTGATCGTGGCCGCCGCGCGCCGCCACCACCGCATCGTGCAGATGGGCAGCCAGCGCCGCTCCTGGCCCAACGTCATCCAGCTGGTGGCCGGGCTGCGCGATGGCAGCCTGATCGGTCGCGTGTACTTCGCGCGCGGCTGGTACGCGAACACCCGCGGGCCGATCGGCATCGGCAACCAGGTCCCGGTACCGCCCGGCCTCGACTACGAGCTGTGGCAGGGGCCGGCGCCGCGGCGCCCCTTCAAGGACAACCTGATCCACTACAACTGGCACTGGTTCTGGCACTGGGGCACGAGCGAGGCCTGCAACAACGGCACCCACGAGGTTGACGTCATGCGCTGGGCGATGGGCGTGGACTTCCCCACGCGCGTCGACTCGTCCGGCGGGCGCTACCACTACAAGGACGACTGGGAGTGCCCCGACACCCAGGTGGCCGCGTTCGAGTTCGAGGGCGGCCGGTCGATCGTCTGGGAGGGGCGCAGCTGCAACGGGTTCAGAACCGAGGGGCTGAGCCGCGGCATCACCTTCCACGGCGAGCAGGGCAGCGTGCTGGTGGACGACAACGCCTACACCGTCTTCGATCAAAAGGGCAAGGTGGTCAAGAAGGTGGAGGACGTCGCGGGGCCCTCCACGATCGACACCACGGGGCCCGGCGATCGCCTCGACGCGGGACACCTGCAGAACTTCCTCGACTGCGTCCGTTCGCGACAGACCCCGAACGCCGACATCGAGCAGGGCCACCGCAGCGTCCTGCTGTGCCACCTGGCCAACATCTCGTACCGCGTCGGCCACACGCTCCACTGCGACCCGTCGAACGGCCACGTCCTGGACGACGAAGCGGCGCAGGCGCTGTGGCGGCGCACCTACGAGCCGGGCTGGGAGCCGGAAGGGTTTGGCGCCGCCAAGGGGTAGTTCGGCTGCGGCTACGTTCCCGTCACCACCCCGCCGTCCACCGAGATCACGGCGCCGGTGACGTACGCCGCGGCGTCGGACGCCAGCCACACGTACGCCTGGCCGATCTCCTCCGGGCGGCCCAGCCGCCCGAGAGGCGTCTTCGAGACCATCGCCTCCAGCACCTTTTCGGGCATCTGCCGGATCATCTCGGTGCCGACGAAGCCCGGTGCCACCGCGTTCACGCGGATCCGGTGCCGCCCCAGCTCGCGCGCCCAGACCCTCGTCATGCCAATCACGCCCGCCTTGCTGGCGACGTAGTTGGTCTGGCCGAAATTGCCGTGGAGGCCGACGACGGAGGTTGCGTTGAGGATGACGCCGCCGCCGGCCCGGATCATGTGCGGGACAACCGCGCGCGCGCAGAAGAACGGCCCCTTCAGGTTGACGTCGATCACCGCCTCGAACTGCTCATCGCTCAGCTGGCCCGTCAGAGCCCCATCCTTCCATCTCACGAGCAGCCCGTCCCGCAGGATTCCCGCGTTGTTCACGAGGACGTCCACGCGGCCCCACGCCGCCACCGTCTCCTCGACGGCGCGGGTCACGTCGGCCGGGTCGGTCACGTTCACCCTCCGGAACAGCGCGTCGCCGCCGGCCGCCTTCAGCTCGTCCACGACCGCCGACGCCTGGGCGTCGGCGACGTCCCACGCCGCCACGCGCGCCCCTTCCCTGGCAAAGCAGGCACCCGTCGCCCGCCCGATGCCGGCCGCGGCGCCGGTGACGATCACCACTTTCCCGGCCAGCCCCGTCTCGATCGCCATCGCCCCTCCTTGACGCTCTCCCTCCCCTGGGCCTCCAGCCCCGGGCCTGTCCTTCCCTACCTCGCGCCAAAGTACCTGGCCTTCCCCGTCGCCGCCAGCGCTGGTGGCGAGGGCGGGGCCGCCACCGCGCCGATGAACCGCTGATCGCTCCACTCGCTCACCTTCGCCCGCCACGCGTCTGCGTCCGGGGAGGCGGCCATGACGGCGCGAAGCGCGGTCTCGCGGGCCGCCACATTGGCCAGGCCCAGGAGCCGCAGGCTCTTCCGGTATCCCTCCTCGAAGTCGGCGGCGCGGATCTGCACCGTCCGGGAGTCGGCGCCGGCCTCCGCCCCCGCGAAGAGGGCCGCGCTCGCGGCCTCGGCCTCGTCGCGGAACGTCACCGCGAACCGGTAGGGGCCCGGGAACTCGGGCAGGCGCGCGGAGGACAACTGCTCGATGCCGGCCTTGACGGCGGCCGCGATCCGTCGATCGATCTCGGCGCGCGCGAGCGGCTCGGCCTTCGACCGGTCCACCGCGTGCTTCACCGTCGCGTACTGCACCCACGGCAGGTTCCGCGCCAGCTCCTTCTCGAGCTGGTCGTCGCCGCTCACCGCGACAACCGGGATCTTCAGCCGTGCCGCCCCCATGGCCAGGATCATCGACTCGTTGAAGGGAACGCCGTTCACGCGGTAGTCCGCCGCCACCCCGCTGTAGGTGTGGGACAGGAAGCCCGTGCGGTTGCCGGCGCCGGCGTGCATCGCGACCGCCACGATGGCGTCGATCGAGTGGTCGTAGCTGTCCATGTAGATGTCGAACGGCGCGTCGCGCACGATCATCTTCGCCGGCCCGAGCAGCGTGCCCTCGAGCACGTCGGGCTCGAGCGCGTTGCCCGACCCGTGCCCGTCCACGACGACGATCTCGGCGACGCCGGCGGCGTTGAGCCCGGCGATCGCGGCGTTCACGTCGGCGGTCAGCGACGCGCGCGCCGTTCGGTACTCCGGCGTGTCGTAGCTGGTGTGCTTCACGCTGGTGGCCTCCGAGATACCCTCCATGTCGTAGAGCACGAGGACCTTCAGGGGCCGGGGCGCGGCCGACACCACGACGCCTGCGGCCAGCACCGACAGGGCGAGCGACCATGGACGAATTCGCATGAGGAAGCCTCCGGCGACACTATATCGAGGTCGGGTCTGAGAGCGCCAGGATGTTCGCGGGCGGCGTCGATGGCGCAACCGCACACGCGGTGCTCAGGATGTAGCCCCCACCGCGCTCCGCGACCGACAGGCACGCGCGGGCCGCCGCCCGAACATCGTCGGGCGTCCCCAGGAGCATCGTGTTGACGGGGTCGATGTTCCCCTTGAGGAACACGCGCCCCAGCGTGCGGCGGCGCGCGTCGGCCAGGTGCACCGTGCCGAGCGGCGGCGGGTCGAGGGTGTCGATCCCGTTGGTGCCGCTGTCCAGCATCAGTTCGAGCCGGTCGCCGATCGCGCCGCAGGTGTGCGTGTAGACGGGGAGGTCGTGGCTCGCCCGCACCGCGTCGATCACCTGCTTCTCGTACGGCAGGACGAACCGGCGGTAGTGCGCGGGCGAGATGAACCCGGCGCCGGCGAACGCCGACGAGATCAGCAGGGCGTCCACGCCGGCCGCGGCCTGCCCGAGGGCGAGCGCGATCGTCCCTTCCGTGAGCCGCTCGAGGCAGGCTCGCACCTTGCCGGCGTCGGTCAGCAGGGCCATCAGCACCGACGCGTGGCCGGCCAGCTCGAACAGCTGCGTGAAGGGAGAGAAGACCTCGCCGTGCACCGACACCTCGCCCGCGTGCTCGCGCACGTAGGCGATCGTCTCGTGCTGATAGGGGGGGAACGAGCGAGCGGCCACGCCGGCCCGCTCCCGCTCCGTCTCTTCGAAACCCGGCGCGTAAGGGTAGCGCACGCCCAGGGGACCGTGCGGCTCGACGTAGAAGAGCCGGTCGGGATCGATGGCCGCGAAGGGCGGTCGGAAGTACGTGCCGTCCTCGCGGCGGACCCACGGAACGTCGTCGCGCGGGAAGACGGTGGACCAGCCGTTGTCCCAGTGCACGATGCTCCCGTCGCGGTCGCCGCCGCGCTCGATTGAGCGGACGTGCCGGCGCCATCCGGGCGGGCGCCCGGGCAGGTTCACCAGGATGCCGTCGAAGCCGTAGCGGCGCTGCAGCGCGATCAGCGCCTCCCCGAACCCCTCGCTCGAGAACCAGATCTCGAGGGGATCGACCCCGGCCTGCAGGAAGTAGTGGCCGATCGCCAGCTGGCACATCACCGGCACGCGGTCGGCCTCGCCCAGCCGCATCACCGCCTGCATCCGCTCGCGGCTCGTCATCGCGCGAACACCACGTACTGGCCGTCCTGGAGGACCACCGTCGCCTCCCCGCCCTTGACGACGAGGGCCTGCGCCACCTGGATCGGGTTGCCGGCGGCGTAGACGGTGTCCTGGTGGACGACGGTCGCCGGACCTGCGAACGAGTCGGGTCCGACCGTGCCGCCGATGTGATCGGAGCGCCCGAACGCCCAGTGAAACCCCGCCTTCTCGTCCTCGAGCACGATCCCGGTGACCCGGGCCCGGTCGTTGCAGCCGAAGGCCACCTCGGCGATGTTCGTCCGTGCCGGGTCGGCCGCGAAGAACAGGCGCAGGCACCCGGCCTCGGGGCCGTCGCCCTCGACCGCGACGATACGGTTGCCGGCGACCTGCAGGACCACGAGTTCCGCGCCGCGCTGAACCGGGATCCACCCTTCGGTGCCCGACGGCTCCCCTTCCCGCTCGCCCTCGTACGGTGCGGTGTACGTCTCGCCAGAGGGGAGGTTGATGATGCGGTCGCCCGCCTTGTGGCGCGGCAGGAACCCGTCGTCCACCTCGGGCATGCGGAAGCGGACGTCGAAGGCGCAGCGGTGGCCCGTGGAGAAGGTGACGTCCACGCGCTGGGCTCCGAGGAGGATCTCGTGCAGGATCGCGCACCGCCGCGCCAGCTCGCGATGATCCGCAGCGAGCGCCGTCTCCTCCATCCGCTTCTCGATGCCGGGCATCGAGGCGGCGCGGAAGTCCTCCTTGCGGAGGCACAGCGTGGACAGCGGCGCTGTGGCCGAGAACTCCGTGAGGAAGGCGGCGAGCGTCGAGGCGAGGAGCGCCTCCTCGAGGTCCACCTCCTGCCCGCCGAGCCGCGCCCGGCGTGGAAGGCCGGCGTTGTGGGCGCCGGTGGCCGCGTAGGTGAGCAGGGGGTTCACCTCGAACCCCAGGCGGGCGCCGAGGGTGCGGAACGCGTCGAGCCACTCGGCCGCCATCGCCCGCCGCGCCTCCCATGCGGGCGTGTCGTCGAGGCCCGGCCTGGGGACGTCACTCGCCACCGTGACCACTTCGCCAGGTTCCGGGCGGAACACGTCGATCAGCAACTGCTCGAGATCGAACGGCATAGGCTTCCCCCCGTCAACCCAACCTCGCACGGTCATCGCAGCGCCATTCTACAGGGCATGGTCGATCGGGAATGCCCTTCCGGACCACGCGAGCACGGAGGTCCACGGCGCCGGGGATCCGCTCCAGAATGGGTCGGCCTCGGAAAGCCCGAGCGGTAGCAGGACGGCGGCGCAGAGGTAGAGGCTGCCGGTCGAGATGTAGGTCTCGCCGATTCCCGGCTGGTGTCCGCAGACGCCGATCCGCAGCCACCCGTCACTGTCGAACGTGTCCGGGGCCTCCATCGATCGTCGTATGGCGGCCGTCAGCGCCGAGCGCACGCCGTTGGGGGTCAGGGGCGGCGGCAGCGCGCGCCGCAGGGCGATCTGCGCCACCAGTTGAAACGCCCCGGTGCGATACGCCAGCGACCGGCCGGTGAGCGGCCACGTGCCGTCGGGCCCGATGAGCCGTTCCTGGATCGCGGCGTAGCGCTGGGCACGCCTCGTCACGGGCTGGGCGAGGGCCTTCCATGCCGCGGAGGCGGGGGCACAGGCGTCCAGCACGTCGAGCAGCATCGGCTGGATGACGAAGCTGTTGTAGTAGTCCCAGTGGAACTCGGGGCCGTCGCCGTAGACGCCGTCGCCCTTGTACCACTGCTCGTGCTGGCGCAGGGCGTAGTCCACGCGCACGCGATCCCACGGGGCCCCCATCCGGGCGAGCGCGGCCTCGATGGTGGCCGAGAAGAGCAGCCAGTTGCTGAAGCCGGGCTGAATCGCGCGGGTCGATTCGAGCGCCGCCACCAGGGCCGCTCGTGTCGTGGTATCGAGCGCCTGCCACAGCGCGTTGGGCGCCCGCAGGATCGCCTGCCCCAGGAAGGCGGCATCGACGAGCGGCTGGTGCCCCTCGGTGAAGTTCAGGGCGTCCGGTGAGGATCGGTCGAGGCCGGCGGCGAGCGCGCGGCGCGCGATGTCGGCGTACCGCGCGCGCAGCCTGCCTTCGACGGTGTCGCCGCCGCCCAGCTCCAGCCAGGGTGCGATGCCCGTGAGCAGCCGCCCGACAGCCTCGAGGTGCGTAACGGCCCGCCGGTCGGCCGGCCCCTCGACCGGCATCCGGGACCGCAGCGATCCGGCCGCCAGGTTCTCGAGGACAGGGTCGGCCAGGCGGCGCAGGACGGTCACCCAGTAGGCCCGATCGGAGAGGCCCGTCTGCTCGGCCGTGACCTCGGGGGCCGCACCCGCGTCCGCCAGGCCTGTGACCGCCGCACCCGCGGCCGCCGCCGCCTTCAGGAACGTCCTCCGTGGTGTCAGGTTCTGCATTGCTGCATTGTGCACACCTCAGGAGAGTCCGGCGTCAGAAGTACACGCCCAGCTGCGCGAACAGGCCGGCCGGCGAGGTGCCGTACTCGCTGCGCAAGCCCAGCGTCGAAGTGGCCTGCGTGAACGCGGCGCTCCGGGCCAGCACGTCGGCCGTCGTCAGGCGGCGCAGCGGTTCGGGGTCGGGAGAGGCTCCCAGCGGGATGTAGCCCCCGGCCCGGACGATCACGCGCTGCCGCGCCCAGTGCTCCAGCACCGGCACCAGCAGGGCGCTCGGATCGCCGAGGTTGCCGACGACGAGCGCCTGCAGCGACAGCAGGTCGCTCGCCTGCCACGCCGCGGTGAGACCCAGGTAGTGGCGGCCCGCACCGAACACTTCGCCGCGGGCGACGCGGCCGCTCTGCAGCTTGAGCGCGTAGTCGGCGACCTCGGTCGCGCCAAACCCGTTGAAGTAGTATTCCCCGCCAAGCACCCACTTCTCGGCCGGCCGCCACTCGACGCCCGCGACGCCGCGCACGAACCGTTCGCCGACCTTCACCGGCCCGGGCCCGCCCAGGTTCTCGAGCGGGAGTGTGTAGGCGACCTCGGCGTGAACGCCCAGAGGCCCCAGGTCACCGGCCGCGTCCGTCCCGAGCACCACGTCGGAGAGGTACTTCGCCGCCGAGAAAGAGAGGTCGAACCCTTTCAGGTTGGCCTGCGCCCGAGCGACGCCCCCCTGCGCCCAGCCCTCCTTCTGCGGCAGGTAGAGCAGGTCGAGGAGGGCCGTCTTCCCCAGCGCCATCGAGAAGCGGACCGCGTCCACGCCGTGGCGGACCTCGCGGTCCACGTCGGTCGGCGCGAACGGGCTGAGCAGGTCCGTCGGGTTCCAGAACCGGCCTGTGCCCCAGGACAGCACCTGGCGGCCGACGACCAGCTCGCCCTTGGGAAGGATGAACTTGACGGCGAGGAGATCGAGGTTCTGTTGGACGAGGAACTCGCCGCGCTCGGCGAGCACGCGATCGAAATCGGTGAGCCGGCGACTCGCGACCTGAGTGCCGGCGACGGGAATCGATCCCCCGAACCCCGCGGTGCCCAGCAATCCGCGGTCTGACGCGAGCGTCGCGTCCACCTGCCAGCCGGCCGACAACTCGACGCGGTTCTTGATCAGCAGCCGGCCCCACCCGCGCGCGGTCTGCGCCGCGCTGGCGCCGTGTCCGGGGAGTGCGATGACGTCCGGCACCTGCACGCCGGGCTGCTCGAGGCGCACCCGCTCGAACAGGCCTGCGAGCGCCTCAGTGCCCTCGTGCAGCCCGGGCTGCAGGCGAACCCCGGCCGCGAACAGCTTGTAGAACGCGCGCAGCTCGAGGGTGGATCGGCCGTCCTCGCTGGCCCACACCTCGCGCGCCTGCCCGGCGGACGGCGCCGGGATCGCGAGCGCCGCGAGGGCCACGGCCGCCGCCAGGCGAGCCGGCTGCATCTTCCGTTTCACGGCTTCCCTCAGTTGGCCTGCGCCGGCTTGCGCTCGTCGGAATCGACCGCCCCGTCCACGAGCCGCACCACCCGGTCGGCCTGCTCGAGCACCATCGGGTCGTGCGTGGAGAAGACGAAGGTCATGCCGCGCTCGCGGTTGAGCTCGCGCATCAGCGCGACCAGCGAGCGCCCGGTGCCCTGGTCGAGGTTTGCCGTGGGCTCGTCGGCCAGCACGATTGCGGGCTCGGTGGCGATCGCGCGCGCCACGGCGACGCGCTGCTGCTGGCCGCCGCTCATCTTCAGGGGGCGCGTGTGCATCAGCTCCTTCATGCCCATGCGCTCGAAGAGTTCCGCGATCCGACGGCGACGCTGGGCGGCCGGGATGCCCTGCAGCTCCATCACGTACTCGGCGTTCTCGGCGGCGGTCGAGCACCGGGACGAGGTTGTAGGCCTGGAAGACGAAGCCGATCCGGTCGCGCCGCAGGTCGGACAGCTCCCTCTGGGAGAGGCCGCCAATGTCGCGGTCCTCGACGCGGATGGTGCCCGAGGTCGCCGTGTCGAGCGCCCCGATGAGGTTGAGCAGCGTCGTCTTCCCCGAGCCGCTCGGGACCGGCGATGGCCATGAACTCGCCCTTCTCGATCGACAGGTCGACGCCCCGCAGCGCGCGCGTGGTCACCTGCCCGCGATCCCGGTACTCCTTCGTCACGCCAACGACCTCGATGACCGGCATGGCGGTTCCCCCTGGTGGTTAGCTCGAATGCAACGCCCGGGCGGGCGGCAGCCGCGCCACCTTCCAGGCCGGGTAGAGCGCGGCGACGAGTGCCATCACGTACACGAGCGCGGCCGCGTGCAGCGCGTCGCCCGGCGAGAACTTCGTCGTGACGCCCGAACGCAACACCGTGCCGGCGTACTCGAGCGCCTCGCCCCCTCCGATGATCATGAGCGGGTGCTGCGAGCCGTACCACGTGAGCGCCAGGCCGACCGCCAGCCCCGCGGCGCCGCTGATGGTGGCGATCCAGAAGGACTCGCCGAGGACCTGCGCCACCACGCGCCCGGGGCGCGTGCCGATCGCCCGCAGCACGCCGAACTCGCGAGTCCGCTCGAGCACCGACATCAGCATCGTGTTGAGGATGCCGAGGCCGACGAGCCCGTAGATGAAGAGCGCCGCCAGCCAGACGACCGCGTCGCCGAGCCGCTCGATGTTCCGCAGCATGGGCAGCAGCTCGCCGTAGGAGCGAACGTCGTAGCCGGGTCCGAGGCGTGCGCGGAGATTGCGCTGCCACCGCGTCGGCGTCCGCGGCCCGGTCGAGCTGGATCACGACCTGGTGCGCGACGTCCCCCACGCCCAGAAGGCTCCGCGCGGACGCCTCGCCCACCAGCACCCGGCGCTGCGAGATCGCCGGGGAGAGCGAGTGGAAGATGCCGCGCACGCGGTACAGCTCCGCGCCGATCTCGCCGTCCGCCCGCTGGACCATCAGGCGCAGCTTGGAGCCGACCCTCACGCGCAGCCTTTGCGCGAGCTTCTCGCCGATGAGGATCCCGCGCTCGTCGCCTGGCGCCGGCCGCTCCCCCTGTCGCACCTCGCGCACGTGCGCCGACAGCCGCGCCTCGCGCCCCCAGTCGACGCCCTGCACCTCGACGCCCTCGCTGCCGCGCGCGCTCGACGCGAGGCCGCGCGCGAGCACGCGCCACCCTGACTCGGAACCCGCGGGCAGGTCGAGCCCCGCCAGCACCTTCTCGGGATGGGCCAGGCTCTCAGCGGCGTTGCGGTGCGCGCGCCACCCCGGCGCGGTGATCTCCACGTGCCCCATGCCGACGTTGTCGAGCTGCTCCGTGGCGTCGCTGAGCAAGCCCTCCATGAGGCCGGCGTAGAGGATGACCAGGACCAGCCCGACGCCGACGGCGCTCATGCTGATGAGCGTCCGCCGCCGGTTTCGCCAGATGTTGCGCCAGGACACCTTCAGGATGGTCGTCATCAGACGTACCTCGTCGCTTCGACCGGCTTGAGCCGCGAGGCGCGAATAGCGGGCACGAGGCCGCCGGCGAGCATGGTCAGCAGGGCGGTGAGCGCCGCGGCAGCAACCGGGCCCGGCTGCACCGACAGCGGCAGGCTCGCCGGCAGGCGGGCGCCGAGCATGTCCAGGTCGCCCGCGCCCAGCCACGAGAGATCGGCCGTCCCGATGCCGTGCAGCAGCCCCCACGCGAGCGCAACGCCGGCGACAAACCCGATGAGCCCCTGGAGCAGCGCCTCGAGCAGGACCATGCCGAGAATCCGCCGCCGGCGCGTCCCGAGCGACGCCATCACCCCGAACTCCCGCGTTCGCTCGAAGGTCGACATCGTCATCGTGTTCAGGACGCCGAGCGAGACGATCAGGAAGACGATCACGTCGATCAGGCGCGAGTTCCTGCGTCTTGGCGTCGATCGCCCCCTTCAGCTCCGGCAGGATCTCGTTCCAGGCCATCACCTCGAGGGCCGAGAGATCCACCGCCCCCCGCAGCAGCGACAACGGGTGGCTGAGGTCGTCCTCGTCGGTCGGGAGCCGCACGATCACCTGGTGGACGCCCTCGCCCAGGGCGAAGAACGACTGCGCGTCGGCCAGGTGCAGGAAGACCGCGGTCTCGTTCGCCTCGGCGCTCCCGGCGTCGGCCGTCCCGACCACGCGGTACCGGTCGTTGGCCAGCGAGCCGTCGGCGGCCTGGCCGACCAGGACCAGCTCGCCGCCCGGAGGAAGGCCCAGTTCGCGGGCGAGGCTGCTTCCGATGACGACCTCGTTGGCAGGGCCCCCCGCGAGCCCGCGGCCGGACTCGATGGTGAGCAGGGCGCGTACGGCGGGGTTCCGCGGTTCGATCCCCATCACCATCACGGGCGCCGCGGCCTCTCCGGCCCCGGCCAGCCCGGCGCCCAGCACGCGCCGCTCGGTCTCCGCCCCGGGCAGCGCGCCCCGGAGCTTCGCCTCGACGGCCACGGCGTCCGAGACCACGTTCCCTATCTCGGGTGCCTCCTGGTAACCGCGCCCGTGCACCTGCGCGTGCCCAACCAACCCGCTCGTGACGCCCCGGATCATCTCCTCGTTGGCGACCTCGCGGAAGCTGTGGAGGGCGACGATGGCCGTGACGCCCAGCGACAGGGCGAGGACCGAGAGGATCGTCCGGCGCTTGTTGCGCCAGATGTTGCGCGCCGCCAGCTTGAGCACCATCGAGCTACCTCCCCTGCCGCAACCGCTGGAGGCTGAAGGTGTCGTCGGGCAGGTCCACGTCGAACTCGATCTCGGAGTAGGTGATCGAGGTTTCGCGCCCCTGCTCGGCCGGCACGACCGTCATCTTCGCGGGGAACTGCCGCCAGCCGACCGTGCGGACGTCGGAGAAGCGCATCTCGCGCGCCAGCTCCCCGTCCTCGTCGTAGAAACGCTCGGTGACCGGCAGGCACGTCTTGCGGTCGATCAGCATCTCGATGCGGCCCCAGACGATCACCGCGTCCGGCTTCGGCGTCAGGATCACGTGCCAGGCGTCGCGGCCGCCGATCGGCTCGACGCCGGCGACCTTCGACTCGAAGTCCTCCGCCAGGCTCGTGCCTCGCACGAGGTCGTCGTTGGTGAAGTCGCTGCCCATCCACGAGTCGCCCATCATCCCCGAGGGCAGCTTCATGACGCGGCCGGCCTGAGGCAGCCAGTTCCAGAGTTGCTTCTCGCGCTTGAGCGTCATCATCCCGGTCTCGCGCGGACCGCCTTCGAGGACGCGGACGAGCGCGTAGTCCTTGCCCTCGGCCCACACCTTGAGCTTCAGCGAGCGGCTCCACGACGGCGTCCTGATCGCCATCGTCATCACGCCAACCGACGAGCGGCCGTTCAGGAGGAGCTCGATCCGCTCGACGAGCGCAGCCACGTCGGGCGCGTCGGCGCCGCTGGGGCACGGGGGGATGCCGGCCGGCGCCTGGACTCGGGCGGACGCCGAGGGCGTTGTCGTGGCTGACGCGAAAGCGAGAACGAGGGCGAGCGACGCGATGGCGCCGCCAGCAAGCCGGGTCATCGGGGATCCTCCGGTGCCGCGGGGGCCGCGATGCGGCGGAACAGGTCGATCTGCAGGTGCACCAGCCGCAGGAGGGAGACGCTCTCGCGGGCGAAATCCTGGATGGCGTCCCAGAACTTCCCGCCGTCCTCGGGAATCGTCATCCGGTCACATATGGTTCAATGACCCACACGACCCAGTCAACCCCCATTTCGGGGTCGGCTATTCGTAGCGCAGGGCCACGATGGGGTCCACCCGCGTCGCACGGCGGGCGGGGATCGCGCAGGCGGCGAGGGCGACGATCACTAGCAGGAAGGACACCGCCGCAAAGGTCCAGACGTCGTGGGACTCCACGCCGAACAGCAGGCCACGGAGGAGGCGGGACAACCACAGTGCGGCCCCCAGCCCCACGAGCACACCGCCGACGATCAGCTTGGCGCCATGCCCCAGGACGAGCCGGAGCAACTGGCCCTGGCCGGCGCCCAGCGCCGTCCGGATGCCGATTTCGTGTCGGCGCTGGGCGACGAGGAACGCCATCACGCTATAGAGCCCCACCCCGGCGAGCACCACGGCCAGCGCGGCGAAGATCGCCAGCAGCCAGGTCTGCAGGCTCGTGTCCATCATGTCGTCCGCCAGGACGTCATCCATCGTGCGCGGATCGATGATCGCGAGCGCCGGATCCAGCGCGTTGACGTGGGAACGAACGGCCCCCAGCAGGCTCGCCGGGGGGACCGAGGCCCTGACGTCCACGTATCGCCCCCAGGGGTCGCCCAGCGAGGCCGCAAACGGGAGGTAGGCCTGTGGAAGGCTCGCGCTGCGGATCCCCCTGACCTTGACGTCCGCGACCACGCCGATCACGCGGACGGTCAGCGCTCCGCCCATCGTGAACGTCCTCCCGATCGCCCCGTCCTTGGGCCACACCAGGCGCGCCATCGTCTGGTTGACGACGGCGGGCCACGAGAGGCCCTTCAGGTTGTCGATCCGGGGCGTCGGCAAGGAGAACGCCTCGTCCGCCTTGCGCGCGACCTCGGCGGCCTCGTCCTCGTCCTTCGCGGTGAAGCTCCGCCCCTGAAGCAGGCGAATCCCGAACGCCCGGAAGTAGTCGGGCGACGCGTAGTTCCACTCGAAGAGCTGATTCTTGAGCGCGGCATCCTCTCGCCCGGGGACCGTGATGTAGCCGTTGCTCCCGCCCTCCAGCGGAATCTGCGTCGAGAACGCCACGGCCTGCACCCCCGGCGTGGATCGCAGGCGCCCGGCGAGATGATCGAAGAACGACCGGCGGGCCACCGCGCCGTCGTACACCGACGCCGGCAGGTTGAGGGTGAAGGTGAGCACTCCGCGCGCATCCACGCCCGTCTCGGCGCGGCGCATCCCGTCGAAGCTTCGGAGCAGCAGTCCGGCGCCCACCAGCAAGGCGAGCGAGAGGGCGATCTCGGCCACCGCGATCGCGTCCCGGACGCGGCGCGCCCGGCTGCCGGCGCCGCCAACCGTCTGGCTGCCCGACTTCAGCTCCTCGCCGAGCGCGATCCCCGAGGCCTGCAGCGCCGGCAGCACGCCAAACAGCAGGCCGGTGATGACGGCGGCGCCGAGGGTGAACAGCAGCACCGACACGTCGATCTGCACCGGGTTCACCAGCGGGATCGGCAGGGACTTCACCGAGCGCAGCAGCCGGACGCCCCACCAGGCCGCCGCCAGCCCCGCGGCAGCGCCGGCGCCGGCGAGCAGGAGGCTCTCGGTCAGCAGTTGGCGCACGACCCGCCAGCGCCCGGCCCCGAGCGCGGCGCGGATGGCCAGCTCGCGGCGCCGCCCACTGGCCCGGATCAGCAGCAGGTTCGCGACGTTCGCGCACGCCACGAGCAGGACGAGCCCGACCGCCCCAAGCAGGATCAACAGCGGCTCGCGGGTGCCCCGCGTCAGCTGCTCCTTCATCGACGCGACCGACGCCCCAACCTTCTCGTTGCTGTCGGGGTACTGCTGCTCGAGCCGCTTCGCGATGACCGCCAGGTCTGCCTGCGCCTGGGCGACGCTGACGCCGCGCTTCAGCCGGCCGAACGCCTGGTAGCTGTGCGACCCGCGCGATCCCAGACTCTGCGGCGACATGTCGAGCGGCGTCCAGACCTCGGTGTTCCGCGGGTAGTTGAACCAGGCGGGCATGACGCCCACGACGGTGTGGGTCTCGGAGTTGAGCTGGACCCGTTTGCCGAGGATCGCGGCGTCGCCGCCGAAGTGCCGCTGCCAGAATCCGTAGCTGATCACCGCGACGTGCGCGCCGCCGGCGGCGTCCTCGCCCGGCGCGAAGCCGCGCCCGATCAGCGGCCTGGCGCCGAGAACCGTAAAGAAATCGGCCTCGGCATCGATCGCCAGCGCGGACTCGGGCTGCCCGCCGCCGCTGACGTTCACGCGGCTGTACCACGCGAAGAGCGACATGCCTTCGAGGGTCTTGTTCTGCGCCTGCCAGTCGAGGTAGTCGGGGCCGGTGAAGGGGTAGTTGCCAGGGGCCGCTTCGGTCTGGAAGAGGCGCACGAGGCGGTCGGGCTCGTCGAACGGCAGCGGCCGCAGCAGGACCGCGTTGATGACCGAGAAGATGGCGGTATTGGCGCCGATGCCGAGCGCCAGCGTCAGCACCGCCACGGCAAAGAAGCCCGGCGCCTTCGGAATCGTTCGCAGGAAGTAGCCGACGTCCTGGAGCAGGGATCGCATGCTGCCTTAGACGGCGCCACCGCCTTCCGCGTTGGCTGTCGAGGGGGCAGACCCCGAGTTCGTCGCGGTTTCACGACCCGGTGCCGGCGAGGACCGCCACCACCTCCACGACCCGGTCGATGTCGGCCGGGGCGACGTAGAGGTGAGCCGACAAGCGGACGGGCCGGTCCAGCGTCTGCCCCTGCGCGCGAACGCGGATCCTCCTCGCCCACAGCACATCCTGCAGCTCGCGCCCGGTTGCGCCGCTCACGCTGAACGTGGTGATCGCCGACATGAGGCGCCGGTCCGCGGGCGATGCCAGGCGCACCTTCCTGATGCCCGCCAGGCCGTCGCGCAGGCGGTTCGCCAGCAGCAGATCCCACCGCTGGATCCGCTCGACGCCGATCGCCTCGATGAAGCGGATCGCGGCGAGCAGGCCGTCCACGACCGGCACGCTGCCGGTGCCGTACTGCATGAACCGGAAGGCGCCCGTGTCGTCCGGCTCGATGCGCCCGCTGGCCAGCGTCACCCAGAATCGCCGCTGCACGTCGCGGCTGATGTAGAGCACGCCCGGTCCCCTTCGGCGCCAGCAGCCACTTGTGCGGGCTCGAGACGTACGCGTCGCAGCCAATCGCCTTCACGTCCAGCGCACGCTGCCCCAGCACCTGCGCGCCGTCCACGACCGACAGCACGCCGTGCGCGTGCGCCAGCGCTGCACAGCTCGCGCGCCGGCATCAGGATTCCCAGCCCCGAGGTGATATGGCTGAACATGATCACCCGCGTGCGCGGCGTGATCGCCTCCGCGAACAGGCGCACGATCGCCTCGGGGCCGCGCCTCGAGCGGCCGGACCGAGCGGCAGCTCGCGCAGGACGATCCCGTGCCGCTTCGCCCGAAGGCGCCACCCGCCGATCCCGCCGCTGTGCTCCTGATCGGTCGTCAGCACCTCGTCGCCCGCCTGCAGGTCCAGGCCGTTCGCCAGGAAGTTCATGCCCGTCGTCGCGTTGAGGGTGATGGCGACCTCGTCGACGGCGGCGCCGATCATCCGGCCGACCACGGCGCGGGCCTCCTTCAGCTCCTGGTAGCCGGTGAGCGGCTCGCCGTCGGCCTGGAAGTACGGCCAGTCGGGCAGCTCGCGTTCGACTCGCTCGAGCCCCTGGTTCAGCGCGTCCACGACTTCGCGTGGCGAGGCGCCGAGCGTGCCGGTGTTGCAGTAGGTGACGCTCTCGGGAAAGAGGAGGCGCCGCCGCGCCGCCGCAAACACGTCCGCGTCGGTCTGGCCCGGCAGCGGCTGGAAGCGTCCTTCGGGCGCCGCCATCACCGCCGCCGCCGCGAGCGACGACCGCGAGAGGAATCCCCTGCGAGTGATCCGTGGGGTCAGGTGTGGCATGGCTGCATTCTGCACAGTTGGCCCCGCCCTGTCTCGTGCCAACTTCCGCGCGCGCCAACTTGCGCGCGAGACGGGGGTCAGGTGGGCAAAGAGTTGTATCCTGGCGCTACCATGCGCTCACTCTCCCTCTTCCTGCTGTCCCTCGTCGCCGGGTGATGAAGCATGTGGGAATCACGAAATAGGAGAGAGAGGCGGAACGGACAGGCGGCGTGAGGGATCGGAGGGAAGATGCCAATCGCGATCGACATCGCGCTGCTGCTGCCCGACGAGGTGAACGCGCTGGCGATCGAGCTGAACGAACGACTCGACGGCGGGACGCCGGAAGGCCTCACGCTCGACGCCGACCACCTGCCGCACATCACGCTGGCCCAGTTGTTCGTTGGCGAGGCGCGCCTGGAAGACCTGCTGCAGCGGGTCGGCGGGGTCGCCTCGCGCGTCGCCGCGCTCGACCTGCGCGTCGCAGGTCTCGACGACCGGACCGACACCGCGATGCTGGTGTTCGAGGAGAATGACCGACTGCGGCAGTTGCACGTGGCACTGATGGACGCCGTGCGCGGGCTGGAGGTGCCGGGCGACACGGCCGCCTTCCACCCGGACCCGGGCGGCCTGCCGGCCCGCGAACGCGACGTGGCGTGGGTGACCGGCTACCGCGCCAACCACGCGGGCAGCCGGTACCTTCCGCACGTGACCGTCGGCCACGGCCCCGGCGCGGGCCCCGTGGCCCCGTTCGCCTTCCGCGCCGATCGCCTGGCTGTCTGCCGCCTCGGCCGCCACTGCACGTGTCTGGGGGGGCAGGTCCTGGGTTGCAGCACACTGCTGCCGGGCCAGGCCTGACCCCGCTCACGACAGCAGCGCCGCGAACCGGTCGGCCATCAGCGGGCGGCTGAAGTGATACCCCTGGGCCTCCTCGCAGTGCTGCGCCCGCAGGAACGCCGCCTGCGCCGGCGTCTCGACCCCCTCGGCAATCACCCGCTGCTTCAGGCTCTTTCCCATGCTGATCACCGCTGCGATGATCGGCGAGCCGTCCTCGGGCGCAATCTCCCGCACGAACGACTGGTCCACCTTGAGCGCGTCGATCGGGAACTGCATCAGGTAGCTCAGGCTCGAGTAGCCGGTGCCGAAGTCGTCCACCGCCAGCCGCAGCCCCATCCCCTTCAGCTCGCGCAGCACGTCGGCGGTCGAGTCCACACTCTCCATCAGCACGCTTTCGGTCAGCTCGAGCTCGAGGAACCGCGGGTCGAGCCCCGTGTCGTCGAGCGTGTGGCGCACGCGCTCGAGGAACCCCTTGCTCCGGAACTCGAGGGCCGAGATGTTCACGGCGATCGGCACCGCGTCCAGGCCGGCCGCCTGCCACTCGCGCGCCTGCCGGCACGCCTCGTGGAGCACCCACTGCCCGATCGGCACGATCAGGCCGCTGTCCTCGGCGACCGGCACGAACCGCTGCGGCAGCAGCAGGCCGCGCATCGGGTGCTGCCACCGGATCAGCGCCTCGGCCCCGATCATCCGGCCGGTCTCGAGGTCCACCTTCGGCTGGTAGCACAGGAGGAACTCGCGCCGCTCGAGCGCCCGCCGCAGGTTCCCCTCGAGCGCCTGCCGCTCGACGATCCGCGCGTTCATCTCGGGCGTGAAGAACTGGTAGTTGTCACGCCCGCGGTCCTTGGCGTGGTACATCGCGACGTCGGCGTTCTTGATCAGCGCGTCGGCGTCGGCGCCGTCCTCGTCGTGCACGGCGATCCCGAGGCTCGCCGTCACGAACAGCTCGTGCTCGCCGACACGATACGGCTGCGTGAACGCGGACACGATCTTCCCGGCCGCGACTGCCACCTCCTCGCGGTGCTGCACCTCGGGCAGCAGGATGGCGAACTCGTCGCCCCCCTGCCGGCTCACGGTGTCGCTGCCCCGAACCGCACCGGTCAGGCGCGAGGCCACCGATCGGAGCAGCCGGTCGCCCACGCCGTGGCCGAGCGAGTCGTTGACGTGCTTGAACCGGTCGAGGTCGATGAAGATGACCGCGAGCTTGTGCTGGCGCCGCTGCGCAGACGCGATCGCGGCCGCCACCCGGTCGAGCAGCAGCATCCGGTTCGGCAGTCCGGTGAGCGCGTCCTGCCGGGCCAGGCGCGAGATCTCGGCGTACAGCGCCCGTTCCCTGATCAGGTGGTTGCGCTCGGCTTCGGCCTGCTTGCGGGCCGAGATGTCGCGAATCGCGGCAATGACCAGCGTGCCGCGCGTGGTTGCGAGCGGCGAGAGGCTGATCTCGACCGGGAATTCGCCGCCGTCCCGGCGCAGTCCGTACAGCTCGGGGCCGGCCCCCATCGGCCGCCGCCGCATCTCGTGGTTGTAGCTCAGCCGCTTGTGGACGTGCGAGGCCCGATAGGCCTCGGGCACCAGCGTCTCGACGGGCTTCCCCGCCAGCTCGCCCGCCCCGTAGCCGAACAACTGCTCGGCCGCGGCGTTGACCCTCACGATTGAGCCGGCCTCGTCCACCACCACCAACGCGTCGGGCGCCGCCTCGAGCACATCCCTCGCCGATACACCGTCATCGTCCTGCACCAGGCCGGTGATTCCGGGGTTGCGCGGTCGGGCGGCCTGATCCCGCTTTGACGGGCCCGTCATCGCGCCGAGGGGTCCATCCAGAAGACCTCCCAATGGTGGCCGTCCGGATCGTAGAAGCTCCAGCCGTACATGAAGCCGTGATCGGTGGGGTCCATCGCGTGCGAGCCGCCCGCCGACACCGCCTTCTTGACCAGGTCGTCCACCTCGGCCCGACTGTCACAGGACAGGGCCAGCAACACCTCCGTGTAGCGAGACGTGTCAGGGGGCTCGCGCTTGGTGAACGTCCGGAAGAAGGGTTCGGCCAGCAGCATGACGTACGCCTCGTCGCTGACAACCATGCAGGCCGCGTTCTCGTCGGTGAACTTCGGGTCGAACTTGAAGCCGAGCGCGGTGAAGAACTCCATTGTCCTCTTGAGGTTGCGGACCGGTAGATTCACGAACATCTTCCGCGGGGAGGGGTCGGGCATCCGTGTGCTCCTCGGTCGTCGTGACGGGACGCGCCGCGAGGGCGCGCCACCTCGGCGGGGCGCCGAGAGGGTAGGAGGGATGCTGTTCACGTTTCGTGCCGCCTCTGTTCCTTTGGGGTCAGGTCTTGCATCTCAGCATTTTGCACACCTGGCCCCGTTCCGTAAGCCTCGAGCGTGCCGCAGCCCGCCGCACGCTCGTTCCGCCCGGGTGGCGGGTTAGCCATGGCTGCCACGTCTCTCGAGGTGACGATCGCAGTTCCTGGCCAGCCGTCTGCGAGTCGCCGTGCAAATCCGAACGATTCGAGGATTCCTGAACTGGATCGGATCTTGAGCACCGTTCTTCGTGACTCGCCCTCTTCGAATCCAGGCCCCAGGACTCACCTATCACGTGACGTCGCGCGGAAGCGGGCGGATGGAGATCTTCCGAGACGACCGCGATCGAATGAAGTTTTTGGAGATCCTCGCCCTGACGGTGAAGCGGTTCGGCCTGGTCTGCCACGCCTTCTGCTTGATGGGCAATCACCTTCACCTGGTCGTCACGACGGCGGAAGGCAACCTTTCGCGCGCGATCAAGCACGTGACCGGCGTATACGGCCAATGGTGGAACCACCGCCACGAGCGCGTGGGGCACGTCTTCCAGGGGCGTTTCAACGCGCAGATCGTGCAGGACGACACCTACCTGCTCGTTGTCTGCCGCTACGATGCGCTGAACCCCGTCCGCGCCCGCCTCGTCCCCTCACCAGCCGATTGGGAGTGGAGCAGCTATCGCGCGACGGCCGGCCTCGCCCCGTGCCCCTCCTTCCTGGCGCCGGAAGGGATCCTGCGAATGCTCGACGCCGAGGATGTCGGAATCGCGCGCCGGCGCTACCGCGAGTTCGTCGGGGCCCCGGCCGGCGTCTCGGACAAGTTGAAGCGCGACCTGGTGCTCGGAGACGACGCGTTCGTCGCGCGTTTCAAGGCGTGGCGCGAGCGCGCGGCCCGAGAGGTACCGCGCCTGCAACGGCTTGAGCGCCCACCGCTCGACGGACTGTTCGCCGGGGCTCTCTCGCATTCCACGCGTGACGCGCGGATCGTCGACGCCGTGGCCGCCGGGTATTCCATTCCGGAAGTCGCCCAGTTCCTGGGTCTGCACCGCTGCACCGTGGACCGGGCCCTCCTCGCCTCACGGGGGTCAGGTCGCGCAAAATGCTGAAATGCAAGACCTGACCCCAGGGTGCAAAATGCCCCGCTGCGGGAGGCGACCCCGGGCATATACTTATGCCTTCCGTTCGACCCCTGAGGAGGATCAACATCATGTTGATACGGTTTTCGCGCGTGCTCGTCGTCGTCGGGGCGCTTGGCCTGGCAGCGTGCGGCGGCGGACACGCGACGTCGCAGGAGTTCGGCAAGCCGGACGCGGACGCGGTCCGCCAGCTCGTCACTGACTTCACCGCCGCCTACAACGCGAAGGATGTCCAGAAGCTCGGAAGCCTCTACTCGGGCAACGCGGTGTTGATGCCGCCGAACCGGAGCACGCTGCGGGGCGTGGACCTGCTGAAGAGCTACTTCGAGGCCCGGCTGAACGAGGACGCCGCGAGCGGACTCGTCTTCGACCAGTTGAACCTTGACGGCCAGGGGACGCTCGCCTACGTGTTCGGCACCTACCAGGTGACGCTGAGCCCGGCCGGCGCCGCCGAGGAGCGCTACCGCGGTAAGAACCTCTGGATCGCCCGCAAGTTCGCAAACCAGTGGCTGTTCGAAGTGCAGATGATGAGCAGCGACCTGCCTCCGGTCGCGCCGCCCGCTCCTCCCGCCGACGCGGAGAAGAAGTAGGGTTGGTCCTCGCGGTCGATCTCGGCGGGACCAAGACGGCGATCGCCCGTGTGGACGCAGACGGCGGCGTCCACGACCGGTTGACACTACCCGCAGCCCGCACGCTGGATGCCAGCGCCGCCCAGATCGCCGAGGCGGCGGTGGCCGGCGGCCCCTGTGACGCCGTCGGCGTCATCGTCCCCGGCATCTACAACCCCGCCACGGGCGGCGCCTGGTGTCCCAACCTCTGGGGCCGCGACGAGGTGCCGCTGCGTCGCGCGCTCGAGGGCCGCCTGGCGACCGGCCTGTTCATCGACAGCGACCGCGCCGGCTGCGTGCTCGGCGAGGCGTGGCTGGGCGCCGCACGCGGGCTCCGCGACGTCCTCTTCGTCGCCATCGGCACCGGCATCGGCGTCGGCATCCTGTCCGGAGGGCGGGTGGTGCGCGGCACCGGCGGCATTGCGGGTGCGGCCGGCTGGTTCGCGCTCACTCCGGACTGGAACGACGAGTACGCGGCGGTCGGCTGCTGGGAGGCTGAAGCGGCCGGCCCCGCCGTGGCCCGGCACGCGGGGTTGCCGGACGCCGGCGCCGTGGCGTCGGCCGCACGGGCAGGCGACCGCAACGCGATCGCCGCGCTCGACCGGGCCGCCCGTTTCACCGCGATGGGGATCGCGAACCTGATCAGCGCCTTCGATCCCGAGGCCGTCGTCCTCGGGGGCGGCCTGTTCGTCGGGGCGGGTGACCTGCTCCTCGAACGCGTTCGCGCGGAGGTCCCCCGCTGGGCGCAGCCGGTTGCGGCCCGGCGCTGCCGCATCGAACTCACCCGGCTTGGCGAGGACGCCGGCCTGCTCGGCGCCGCCCGTCTGGCCTTGGACCGCATCTGACCATGTCTGCCACACGCTACTTCGAGGCCATCGGCCACGTGCTCGACCGCATCCGCTCCACGCAGACCGCCCGGATCGAGGAGGCCGGCGCGCTCTTCGCGGCGATCATCGCCGGCGGCGGCCGCGTCTACCTCTTCGGCAGCGGCCACTCCGTCATCCCGGTGATGGACGTGTTCCCGCGCTACGGCAGCTTCGTCGGCTTCTATCCCCTCTACGACCCGCGCCTGATGTGGTCGAACGTCATCGGCCCCAACGGAGCGCGCGAGCTGCTGTGGATCGAGCGCCGCGAGGGGTACATCGAGCAGTTTCTCCAGAGCTACCCGATCGGTCCTGGCGACGCCCTGGTGGTCTTCTCGCACGGCGGCCTGAACGCGGCCGGGATCGAGGCGGCGCTCCACGCGCGGCAGCGGGGCGCGAAGGTGGTCAGCGTGTCGTCGCTCGAGAACGCACGCACGGCGGCGCGGGCGCACTCGAGCGGCAAGGCCCTCCCCGACCTCGCCGACATCGCCATCGACAACTGCGTCGCCCCCGAGGACGCGCAAGTGGACATCGGGCGGCGCGAGAAGGTCGGCGCGGGCTCGACGGTCGCGGTGGTGTCGATTGCAATGGCGCTCGTGGCCGAGACCGGGGCGCGCCTGGCCGCCTCGGGGCACGACCTCGTGACCTTCGTGTCGCCGAACGTCGAGGGGGTCGCCGCGGACCACAACCTGCGCGTGTTCGACGAGTACGCGCGGCGCTGGTTCGAGCGGGGCCCCGGGCCGGCGGTTCGATGATGACCCCACGGCGGGCGCTCGATGCGGTCGCCGCGGCGGCAATGATGGTCTTCGGGATCGTCGTGGCGCTGCTCGGCGCCGTGATGCCGATCCTCTCCGGGCGGCTGTCGCTCGGGCTCGGCGACGTCGGAACGCTGTTCCTCGCGATGAACGGCGCGATGCTGGTGGCGAGCCTGCTCGTCGGGCCGTCGATGGACCGCTTCGGGATGAAGGCGCCGCTCGCGATCGGCATCCTGTTGGTCGGTGCCTCGCTGGCGGCGGTGGCCGCCGTGTCCGGGTTCGGGGCGCTGCTGGTCGCGGTCGCCTGCCTGGGATTCGGCGGCGGCGTGATCAACGCGGGAGCCAACACGCTGGTCGCCGACCTGCACGACGACCCCGACGCGAAGGGCGCGGCCCTCAACCTGCTCGGCGTCTTCTACGGCATCGGCGCACTGCTGCTGCCCTTCGGGGTGGGCATCCTGGTCGTGCGCGTGGGGCTCCCGGCGCTGCTGCTCGCCGCGGCGGTGCTCTGCCTGGCGACGGCGCTCGCCGCGCTCGTGCTTCCCTTCCCCGCGGCAAAGCAGGCACAAGGCTGGCCAATCGCCCGGGCGCGCCGCTTCCTGCGGGTGCCCGTCGTGCTGGCGCTGGCCTTCCTGCTGTTCTTCGAGTCCGGGAACGAGTTCCTGCTCGGCGGTTACTTCGCCACCTTCCTCACCGGGGCGCTTGCGACGCCGGCGGCATCGGCGTCGTACCCCCTGGCGGCGTATTGGGCGGCGATTCTGGTCGCGCGGCTGGTGTTGAGCCGCGGGCTCCTTGCACGAGTGGGCGCCCACACCACGGTGATGGCGGGCGCCCTGCTGGCCCTCGCCGGCGCGATCGCGGTCGCCCTCGCCCCCTCGCTCCTGCTCGCCACGGCGGGCATCGTCCTCACCGGGCTCGCCCTGGCCGGGATCTTCCCGACCGTGCTGGGCGTGGCCGGCGCCCGGTTCCCGGAGCACTCGGGCACCGTCTTCGGGATCCTCTTCACCGTGGCGCTGACCGGCGGGATGACGATGCCGTGGCTGGCGGGCCACCTGGCGGCGTGGGCGGGGCTGCGCGTGGTGTTCGTGCTCGCCGCCGCGAACTTCGCGGCCGTCGCGGCGCTGAACGCCGTGGCGCGACGCCAGTAGCGCAGGTTTCCCTGCCGGCGGACAGTAGCGCCGGCGTCCGTGCCAGCGCTACCGCGGCCTGGCGACCGTCAGCACGTCGCAGGCCGCGCGGCGAACGACCTGGGTGGTGGTCGAGCCGAACAGCGTGAGGTCGATCGCGCCGCGCCCCCGCACGCCGAGCACCAGCAGGTCCGCGTCCACGTCCTTCGCCAGCGCCAGCAGCTCGCTGTGCGCCCGTCCCAACCGCACCGTCTCGTCGATCGCCGGCCCCCGTCCCTCGTGCGCGGCGACCAGCGCGCGCAGCCGCTCGTGCGCCTTCGCGATCCGCTCGCGCCGCACCAGCGCCAGCGGCGACTCGCCTTCCACGACCTCGGGGTTCTCGGCCACCTCGACGACGTGCGCGAGCGTGAGGCGGGAACAGGCGCGCTCGGCAATCGAGACCGCGAAGTCGAGCGCGCGCCCCGAGTCCTCCGAGAAGTCGGTGGCGCAGATCACGCGCCGGTAGCCCTGGAACTGGCCGGCAGGCGCGGCCGGCTGCGCGGGTACGACCAGCACCGGGCAGGGCGACTTCCGCAGCACCTTGTCGGCCACCGACCCGAGCGTGAGGCGGTCGAACCCGCTCCGCCCGTGCGTGCTCATCACCACCAGGTCGGCCGCCATCGCCTTGGCCTCGGCCAGGATTTGCGACACCGGGTCCCCCTCGCGAAGCACGAACGGCACGTCCATCCCCTCGGCCAGCGGCGACGACACCTGCTCGCGAAGCTCGCGGTCGATCTCCTCGCGCGCCTCGGGAACGCGGCGCAGCCAGGCCGGGTAGGTGCTCTCGTCGCCGGGCGGCATGAAGCCCGAGAAGACGTGGACGGCCACCACCTTCGCGCCGTACCACCGCGCCAGCACGAGGCCGTGCTCGAAGGCGCGCTTCGAGAACTCGGAGAGGTCCAGCGGGCAGAGGATTCGGTGGATCATGACGGGGAGTCCTGCCGCAGCAGGTGGTCCAGGGTCACCGTGCCGCCGGGACGTATTGTAACGAACTCCTCCCCCCACGGCCCGGCAAGCAGCTGCCGCAGGTAGCGGGTCGACCCCGGGATGACCTCGTGCTCGAGGCCGAGCGTCGCGGCGATGCCGCGCGTCCGTTCCGTCAACCGCGCGAGAGGGCAGGCGCCGGTGTCGATGACGCCGAGGCGCGTGTAGGAACCGAGCAGCACCGAGAATGCCCGCCGCGCCCGCTCCGTCCCCATCGTTGCCACGGCTCGCTGGTAGTCGGTCCAGAGGTTCGACTCGTGATCCAGCCAGCCCTCGGTGAGGAAGTAGGTGGGCGCCTCGCCGGCGATCGCCTCGCGCCGGTCGGTGGAGCCGAGCAGGAGACTGATGCAGTCGTCGGCGCGGGGGAAGATCAGCTCGAACCCGGCCGGGCGCAGCCCGAGCAGCGCGTGGCCGCAGTACCCGAACGCCAGGAGCACCCGCTCGATCGCTTCCACCCGGTCCAGTTCCTCCTGGAGCTTCGAACGGAGCGCGTCCGGCCGCACGTCGAGCCCCGGCTCGATCCACCGCACCGGGTGGGCGATCCCTGCCTCGCGCGCGGCCAGGTCGAGCTCGCCCTCGAGCGTGCGGCAGGCGATCAGCAGCGTCCGCACGTCACCCCGCCGTCCCCGGGCGCTCCACGACGAGCGCGACCGCCTCGCCGCCGCCGATGCAGAGCGACGCGACACCCCGCTTCTTCTGCGCGTCGCGCAGCGCGTAGAGCAGCGTCACGAGGATCCGCGCGCCGCTGGCGCCGATCGGGTGGCCGAGGACGACGGCGCCGCCGCGGACGTTCACCCGGCCGGGATCGAGGCCAAGCAGCGTGTTGTTGGCCAGCGAGACGACCGCGAACGCCTCGTTGATCTCCCAGAGGTCCACGTCCTCGATGTGGAGCCCGGCGCGCGACAGCGTGGCGCGGATGGCGTCGGTCGGCGCGATGGTGTACTCGCCGGGGGTCCTCGCCGCGCCGCCCCAGGCCGTGATCCGGGCGAGCACCGGCCGTCCCTCGCGCGCCGCCCGCTCGGCGCTCGTCAGCACGACGGCCGCCGCGCCGTCGTTGAGGCTCGACGCGTTGGCGGCGGTGATCGTCCCGTCCTTCTTGAACACCGGCTTCAGCGACGCCATCCGGTCGGGCCGCGCCGTCCTCGGCCCCTCGTCCTCCGTGACGACCGTCTTCTCGCCCTTGCGCCCCTCGACCTCGACCGCGGCGATCTCGGCGGCGAACAACCCCTGCTTCTGCGCCTCCACGGCGCGCCGCGTCGACTCTGCCGCGAACTCGTCCTGCATCTGTCGCGTGATCGTCCGGGCGACCGCCGCCTCCTCGGCCCACTCCCCCATGTGGCGGCCGTCGTAGGCGTCGGTGAGACCGTCGGACACGAGGCCGTCGGCGAGCGTGAGGTTGCCGAGCCGCTGCCCGGCGCGTACCCGCAGGTAGTGCGGGGCGTTTGACATCGACTCCATCCCGCCGGCGACCACCACCTCGGCGTCGCCGAGCGCGATCGCCTGGGCTCCGCTGATCACCGCCTTCAGTCCCGACCCGCACACCTTGTTCATCGTCCAGCACGGGGTGGTGGCCGGGAGGCCGGCGAAGAGGGCCGCCTGCCGTGCGGGCGCCTGGCCCACGCCGGCCTGCAGCACGTTGCCCATGATGACCTCGTCGACCGCGGACGGCTCGATGCCGGACCGCTGGAGCGCGCAGCGGATGGCGACGGCCCCGAGGCGCGGCGCGGGAACCGAGGCGAGCGACCCAAGGAACGAGCCGATTGGCGTCCGGGCGGCGCCGACGATGACGACCTCGCGACCTGCCATCTCGTCCTCCTCCACGTGTGGGGTCAGGTCTCGCATTTCAGCATTTTGCGCGTCTGGCACCGCCGCCGACGCCAGTCGGCGGGGTCAGGTGTGCAAAATGCTGAAATGCGAGACCTGACCCCATAATAGTCGCATGGGCCCCCGAGAAGTAGTGGTGGTGGACGGCGTCGAGGTCGCCGTCACCAACCCCGGGAAGGTGCTGTTCCCGAAGCCGGGGCACACCAAGCTCGACCTCGTCCGCTACTACCTGGCGGTGGCGGAAGGGGCGCTGCGCGGCTCCGGCGGCCGCCCGAACGTGCTCGTCCGCTACCCGAACGGTGCCGCGGGGGAGTTCTTCTACCAGAAGCGGGCGCCGTCGCCCCGGCCGTCGTGGGTCGAGGTGGTCACGCTGCGCTTCCCGTCGGGCCGGAGTGCCGAGGAGGTCGTGCCGCGCGGCCCGGCCACCCTCGCCTGGATGGCCAACCTCGCCTGCCTCGAACTGCACCCGCATCCCGTCCGGGCCGAGGACCTCGATCACCCCGACGAGCTGCGCGTGGACCTCGACCCGATCCCCGGCGTCAGGTGGCCGCAAGTGCGAGAGGTGGCCGGAATCGTCCGGGCAACCCTCGAGGAGTTCGGCCTGGCCGGGTGGCCGAAGACGTCGGGGTCGCGCGGCATCCACGTGTCCGTCCGCATCGAGCCGCGATGGACGTTCGACCAGGTTCGGCGGGCGGCGCTGGCGCTGGCCCGGGAGGTCGAGCGTCGGGCGCCGCCGCTCGCCACCAGCAAGTGGTGGAAGGAGGAGCGCCACGGCGTCTTCCTCGACTACAACCAGAACGCGAAGGACCGCACGGTGGCGGGAGCGTACTCGGTGCGCCCCAGGCCCGACGCGCGGGTGTCGGCCCCGCTCTCCTGGGACGAGATCGCCGACTGCGACCCCGCCGACTTCACGCTGAAGACGATGCCGGTGCGGTTCGCGGAGGTGGGCGACCGCCTGGCCGGGATCGACGAACGCCCCTGCTCGCTCGAGGCGCTGCTCGACCTCTCGGCGCGGCAGGAGCGCGACGGCCAGGGCGACGCGGCGTGGCCGCCCCACTACCGCAAGCAGCCCGGCGAGCCCGAGCGCGTCCAACCCTCCCGCCGCCGCCACTCCCGCTGACCCGGCTCTCCTCGACTACAATCCACGCGAGAGTTCCCGCCCCCGTCGGAACGGAGACACGTCATGCACAAACCGTTGGCCGGGGCCGGGGCCGCCGCGCTGCTGCTGCTTGCCGGGTCTGCAGCCCCGCTCCTCTCGCAGCAGCCTGCGACGGCACCCCCCGCTGCCGCAACCCAGGTCCTCGCCGATCAGCCGCCCCCGCGCGACCTCCGGCCGCTCCTGGCACCGAGGCCGGGCGAGGCGCGGCTCGTCGCGCGGCGGTACGCCCTGGACCGGCAGACCCTGGCCGGCAACTATCTGGGCGGAAGTCCAGGAGGGTTCGGACGCCCCGCGGCAGCCGCCCCGCCCGCGGCGCCCGTGCTCTCGCCGGCTCGCATCGCCCGGCTGAAGCGGTTCGACCTCGATTGGCAGGAAGCGCTCGCGCGCTTCGACCCGGCGGCGCTCACGGCGGCCGGGAAGGCCGACCTCGATGCCCTGCGCGCGACGGTCGCCGCGAACCTGGCGGCCGCGGACGACGAGGCCAGGACGCTCGCCAGGGTGTCGCCGCTCCTGCCGTTCGCCCCCGCCATCGTCTCGCTGGTCGAGGCGCGCATTCGCGTCGCCCCAATGGACGCGCGCGCGGCGGCCGGCTCGGTGATGGAGGTCGCGCGGCTGGCCACGGGGGTCGCGGCCCGCGTTGAGGCGGGGCTGTCAGGAACCGGCAAGACGGACGCACTCCGTGTGGACAAGGCGCTCGCCGTGCAGGCGGGCGGCGCGCTCGCCTCGCTGCAGCGCGCGCTCGCCGAGTGGTTCGCCTTCTACAACCTCTACGACCCCGAGTTCACCTGGTGGATGGCGCTGCCCTACGAGCACGCGGACGAGGCGCTGAAGGCGTACGGCTCCCTGCTCCGCGAGAAGGTCGTCCCCGCGGACCCGACCCCTGGCAACGTGCCGTCCGGCGAGGCCCTCGACATCGCCCCGGCGGCGGCGCCGAGGTTCCCGTCGGTCCCCGATCTGCGCGAGATCATCGCCCTTCCCCACGACGAGCTCTCGGCCATCGTCGATCGTTTTCGCGGGCCCGGACGCCGGGCGGGCCGCGGCGCCGACGCCCCTGCTCCATCGCGGGAATCGGGGACGCCACAGGTCGTGCGCGACCGCGCGTTCTACGAGGCCTGGCTGAAGGCGCTGCGCACGCTCCGCTTCGACCGGCTCTCGCGCGCCGCGCAGATCGACTACCTCTACATCAAGGCGCTCGCCGCCCAGCGGGCCGCGCGGGCGGCCACCGAGCTACCCTCGAGCCCGCCCCGCAAGGCGGACGACAGCGGCATCGCCGGCGCGTCGCGCGGCCGCCAGGCGCTCGTCTTCGACCTGCAGGAGGAGCTGATCCCCTACACGCCGGAGGAGCTGATCGCGATCGGCGAGCGGGAGCTGGACTGGTGCGAGAAGGAGATGCAGAAGGCGTCGCGCGAGATGGGCCTCGGCGACAACTGGCGCGCGGCGCTCGAGGAGTTGAAGACGATGCATCCGCCGCCCGGCGGGCAGGCGGCGGTGGTGCGCGACCTGATGCACGAGGCGGTGGACTACCTGCGGGCGAACGACCTGCTCACCGTCCCCGCGGTGGCCGCCGAGTCGCTGCGCATGATCATGATGACGCCCGAGCGGCAGCTGGTGAACCCGTTCTTCACGGGGGGGAACCTGATCAGCGTCTCGTACCCGACGAGCACGATGGAGCACGAGGCGAAGCTGCAGAGCCTGCGGGGCAACAACACGCCGTTCTCGCATGCGACCGCGTTCCACGAGATGATCCCGGGCCACAACCTGGTCTTCTACATGACGGCGCGGCTGGAGGGGGTGCGCCCGAGCCTTGCCGGCAACAGCCCGTTCTACAGCGAGGGGTGGCCGCTCTACTGGGAACTGCTGCTCTACGACAAGGGGTTCCACGACACGCCCGAGAAGCGCGTGGGCGCGCTGTTCTGGCGCATGCACCGCTGCGCGCGGATCATCTTCTCGCTCAAGTTCCACCTGGGCGAGTGGTCGCCGGGCGAGTGCATCGAGTTCCTGGTGGATCGGGTCGGCTTCGAGCGCGACAACGCCGCCGGCGAGGTGCGCCGCTCCTTCAACGGCAGCTTCCCCCCGCTCTACCAGCTGGCGTACCTGATTGGCGGGCTGCAGCTGCGGGCGATCCGGCGCGAGCTGGTGGACGGCGGGCTGATGACGGAGAAGGCGTTCCACGACGAGGTGCTGCGGCAGGGGAACATGCCGCTGGCGCTGCTGCGCCTGTCGCTCGGGCGCCAGAAGCTCACGGAAGGGACGGGGGTGGAGTGGAAGTTCTACCAAGACGCCCCTAGCCCCCAGCCCCTGGCCCCTAGCTCCTAGCCCCTGGCCCCTAGCTCCCAGCCCCTGGCCCCTAGTCCTTCGTGACAGCGATCAGCAGCAGGTCCCAGGCGGCGCGGAGGACGTGGCGCGGCATCAGCTTCGAGCCCCGGGCGTGGTGCCACCGCTGGAGGGGGAACTCGTAGATGCGCGCGGCGGCGGCCGAGGGCCCGAGCCGCCGCACGCAGCGCTCGAGCACCTCGACGTCGAAGATCCAGCGCGAGCGGAACGGCTCGCGGAAGGCGTCGGCGAACGGCGAGGCCGAGCGGAACAGCTTCGCGCCGCACTGCGTGTCGTACACGCCGAGGCCCAGGACGATCGACGCGGCGGTGGCGAAGACGCGCCCCGCGTAGTGGCGCGCGGCGAGCCGCTGGATGTCGCGGCCGAGCAGCTTGACCCGGGCGCCCATCACCAGGTCGATGTCGGGCCGCGCGTCGAGCGTCTCGACGAACGAGCCGACCGCGTCGAGCGGCGTGGAGAAGATCCGCGTCCCAGTACCCCACCAGCTCCGACCCGCTCGACAGGCACTCGAGCACCCCCTGCCTCACCGCCCGCGCCTTGCCCTGGTTCGCCCGGAGCGTCAGCACCGCGGCGCGCCCTCCGCCGCGCACCGCGAGGCCGGCCAGGATCGCCGGCGTCGCGTCCCGGCTCCCGTCGTCCACGAACAGGAGCGAGGCGTCGGGGCGTTCGGCCAGGAACTGCAGGTAGGCCTCGGGGTCGAGGCGTTCCGCCTCGTTGAAGCAGGGCACGACAAGCCGGATGCGGGTCGTCATCGTCGGAACGGCAAACGGGCCGAGCCTACAACGGGCGGGCCGGGGTGTCAAAAGCCGGCGCCGAACACCTTTTCGAGCTCGTAGGGCGGGGTCACCTCCAGCTGGTCGTAGCGGCAGTCGCGCGGCGGCTTGTCGGGCCGCCAGCGGAGGAACTGCGTCGCGTGGCGGAAGCGGTCGCCTTGCAGGTGGTCGTACTTCACCTCGCAGACGCGCTCGATCCGGAGAGGCTCCCACGACAGGTCCTTGCCGGCGCTCCAGCGGCTCTGCGCGCCGGGCATGCGCGCCGCCACGTCGGGCCCGGCCTCGGCCCACTCCCGCCACGGGTGGTCCTGGAGCGCGTTCTTGCGCAGCGGCGCCAGCTCGACGGCCAGCGCCCTTCGTGTCGCCATCGTGAAGGCCGACGTCACGCCGATGTGCTGCAGCCGCCCTGTGCCGTCGTAGAGCCCGAGCAGCAGCGACCCGATCGCGTCGCGCCCGCTCTTGTGCCAGCGGAAACCGGCCACCACGCAGTCGGCCGTCCGCGCGTGCTTCACCTTCACCATCGCGCGTTTCCCCGGCTGGTAGGGCAGCCCCAGCGGCTTGGCCACCACCCCGTCGAGCCCGGCGCCCTCGAAGCGGGCCAGCCACTCGGCTGCCGTCTGGTGGTCCCGGGTCGCCGGGGTGAGGTGGATCGGGGGCATGGCCTTCGACAGGAGCCGCTCGAGCCGTTCGCGCCGATAGCTCTGCGGCAACGGGCGGACGTCCTCCCCGCCGACCGCCAGCAGATCGAAGGCGACGAACGAGGCCGGCGTCTCCTTCGCCAGCTTCGCCACCCGCGAGGCCGCCGGGTGGAGGCGCATCTGGAGGGCGTCGAAGTCGAGGCCGCGCGGGCCGGCGATGACGACTTCCCCGTCGATCACGCACCCCTCCGGAAGGCTCTGCAGGAACTCCTCGTGCAACTCGGGGAAGTAGCGGTCGAGGGGCCGGAGGTCGCGGCTTTGGATGTAGACCTCGCCGCGCCCGCGGAAGACGATCGCGCGGAAGCCGTCCCACTTCGGCTCGTAGGTGAAGCTGCCGCCGGGCAGCGCCTCTGCCAGGCGCGCGAGCATCGGCTCGATCGGGGGTGCGATGGCAAATCGTGGGGTCGGGTCCTGCATTGCAGCATCTTGCCGCAATGCAAGACCCGGCCCCAATGTCCGATCGCGGGACCGCGGCGTTCCGGCGGCGGACACTGCGAGAGAGTCGGGGGCCGGTAACGGGTTCGAAACACAGGACGTCCTGCCTGGCACGGGCGTCGCTGAGGCCGGGCGCATGGACACCTTCCTGGCCGACCTGCGGTTCGCAGTCCGGCTCCTTGTCCGCCACCGCTCGTTCACGATCGTCGCCGCCTGCACGCTGGCGCTCGGCATCGGCGCGAACACGGCGGTGTTCAGCCTCGTCAACGCGGTGCTGCTGCGGCCGCTGCCCTACCATCAAGCCGACCGGCTCGCGGTGATCTGGGAGCGGCGCTTCGACAGCGAGCTCCCCACCAACGTGGTCTCGCCCGCCAACTTCCTCCGCTGGCAGGAGCGGAGCCGGACGTTCTCGCAGATGGCGGCCATCGCCGAGAGCAGCGCCACGCTCACCGGCGCGGGCGAGCCGGAAGAGCTGTGGGGCCAGTCGGTCAACGCGAACCTGTTCCCGATGCTGGGCGTGAAGGCGGCGCTCGGCCGGACGTTCGTCGAGGACGAGGACCGTCCCGGCCACGACGCCGTCGTCCTCCTGAGCGATCGGCTGTGGCGCCGGCGCTTCAACGCCGACCCGGCCATGGTCGGCCGCGGGATCACCCTCGGCGGCGACGCGATGACGGTGGTCGGCGTGATGCCGGCCGGGTTCTCGATCCTCTCGACGGCGAGCGAGTTCTGGATGCCGGTGGCGTTCTCGTCCGAGGCCCGCACGCCGCGCGGCCGCTACATGCGGGTCGTCGGCCGGCTCAGGGATGGCACGAGCCTCGAGGCGGCGCAGGCGGAGTTCGACACCATCGCTGCCGGCCTCCGCGCCGAGCTGCCCGACTTCGACGGGAGGTGGGGCGTGCGGATCGTCTCCCTGAACGAGCAGCTGTTCGGCGACATCCGCCCGGTGCTGTTCATCCTGTTCGGCAGCGTCGGCGTCGTGCTGCTGCTCGCCTGCGTCAACGTCGCGAACCTGTCGTTGAATCGCGGCCTCGGCCGCGAGCGCGAGCTGGGCCTGCGGTCGGCGCTCGGCGCCGGCCGGGGGCGCCTGGTCCGCCAGCTGCTCACCGAGGGCGCCCTCCTCGCGGCCCTTGGCGGCGGCCTCGCGGTGCTGCTGGCCTGGTGGTCGCTCGACTGGCTGCTGGCCGCGGCCGCGCAGCTGCTCGCGCTGCCTCGCCCCGCCGAGCAGATCACCATCGACGGCCGCGTGCTCGCGTTCGCGATGGCGCTGTCGCTCGTCACCGTCCTGGTGTTCGCGCTCGTGCCCGCGATGAGCCTCTCGCGGATGCCGATCCAGGGGGCGCTGCGCGAAGGGGCGCGCGCCGGCCAGGAGAACCGCTCGCACCGCCGCCTGCGCCGCACGCTCGCCGCGGCACAGCTCGCGCTCGCGTTCACGCTGCTCGTCGCCGCCGGCCTGATGATTCGCAGCATCGGCCACCTGCTGGAGGTGGATCCCGGCTTCCGCTCCGATCACGTGCTCACGATGCGCGTGCTGCTGCAGCAGTCGAAGTACGAGCGGCCGGAGAGCCGCGTCGCCTTCTTCGACCGCCTCGTCGAGGAGCTGTCGCGCGTCCCCGGCGTCGTCTCGGCGGGCGTGTCGAGCGGGATGCCGTTCCGCGGCATCCCCATCGGCACGAGCTTCGCCGTCGCAGGAAAGCCGTCGCCCGGCGAATCCAACCTGCCGGTGGCCGACATCCGCATCATCGGCGGCCGCTACTTCGAGACGATGAGGATCCTGCTCGAGAGGGGGCGGTTCTTCGAGCCGCGCGACGGCGAGGAGGGGCGCGGCGCGGCAATCGTCAACCAGGCCCTCGTGAGGCAGATCTTCCCCGCTGAGAACCCGCTGGGCCAGGAGCTGCAGGTGCGGCTCGGCGCGAAGGGCCCGATCGCGGCGCGGGTGGTCGGGGTCGTCGCCGACGTGCGGCACGAGGCGCTCGACCGCGACGTGCGGCCGATGATCTACCTGGCGAACCGGCAGATGGCGTTTCCGCTGATGGGCGTGGTGATCCGCACGGAGGGTTCACCCGGGGCGATGACCGCGCAGGCCCTCGGCCAGGTGCGGCGCCTCGACGCCGACCTGCCCGTGTCGCAGGTGGACACCATGGACGAGGTGGTGGGCGAGTCGATCGCGCAGCGCCGTTTCGTGATGGTGCTGCTGGCGGTGTTCGCCGGGGTCGCGCTGCTCATCGCGTCGGTGGGCGTCTACGGCGTGCTGGCCTACAGCGCCACGCAGCGGATCCCGGAGATCGGCGTCCGGCTGGCGCTCGGCGCCGCCCCGGGCGAACTTGTCCGGCAGTTCCTGAAAGAGAGCCTGGTGATGACCGGCGCGGGGCTGGCGGCCGGCGCGGGAATCGGGATCGCGTTGAGCGGGCTGCTTGGCAAGCTCCTCTATGGCGTGACGCCGCGCGATCCGCTGACGTTCGCGACGGTGGCCGCGCTGCTGGCCGCGATCGCCACGCTGGCGGCCTTCCTCCCCGCGCGGCGGGCGTCGCGTACCGACCCGGTCAAGGCGCTGCGGCTGGAGTAGTGTGAACCCGTGGGGTCAGATCGTGATGGGCGGGTTCTGAATCTGACCCCGTGCCGGGATGAGTTCGGCCTAGCGGTCTTCGTTGCCCGAGGCGGACGAGTCGGAACCCTGACCGCTGCCCTGCTGCCTGCGGCGGTGGCTCGCCATGCCGCCCTTGCGACCAGCCTCGCGCGCCTCCTCGCTCGTCCACTCGTGCGCCGTGCCCTTCTGATGGGCGGCCTTACCGCCCTTGCTGGCGATCTCGCGCTGCTTCGCGCGGTCCATCGACGCAAATCCGCGATCCTCTTTTGCCACGGCTGGCCTCCTCGGCTGGTCTTCGAAAGGCCTCACCGGAGGCCCGGCGTTTTTTGACTGCGCTGTTCGCCGGCCGAGGCTGCAACCGATGTGCCACCCGAGGAGGTGCTCGTGTCCGCTATCCCCGCGCGACTGCTGGACTTAGCTCTACAGAGCGGATGCGGGCCGAATAGTGGGAGCGGGCGGCTGCAGGAAGCGGCGCAGCGCCTCGAGTCGCTCGGCGCTCGCCTGGCGTCCCACGAGGGCCGCGACGTCGAACAGGCTTGGGCTCACCGCCTGCCCGGTGAGGGCGATTCGCGTGGCATGGATCAGGGCCGCGGCCTTCACACCCTGCCCGGCCGCGGTCGCCCTGAGCGCCTCCTCGATCGAGGCGGGATCGTACGGCTCGACGGCGAGGATCGCCGTGCGCCAGGCCCCCAGTTGGCCGGGGAGCGCGGGGTCCGACAGGTGCTTCTTCACGGCCGCCGGGTCGTAGCCGGACGGAGCCTCGAAGAAGTAGCGCCCCTGTTCGGCCAGGTCGGCCACCTTCCGCGCGCGCGGCTTCAGTACCTCGAGCACCTGGTGGAACCACGCCCGCTCGGCGCCGCGGAGACCGTCGCGCCACAGCCCGCGCTCGCGCAGTGCCGGTTCGAGCCGTTCCGTCAGATCGTCGCCGCTCAGCCGCGCCAGGTGCTGGCTGTTGAACCAGTCGAGCTTCTCGGGGTTGAAAACGGCGTTGCTCGAGCTGATCCCCTCCAGCGTGAACGCCTCGACCAGCTCCCCGCGGGTGAAGAACTCGCGATCGTCGCCCGGCGACCACCCGAGCAGCGCGAGGAAGTTGAACATGGCCTCGGGCAGGAAGCCCTGGCGCGCGTACTCCATCACCGAGGTGGCCCCGTGGCGCTTGCTCAGCCGGCGCTTGTCGGGGCCGAGGATCAGCGGCACGTGCGCGAAGCGCGGCAGCTCGGCGCCGAGCGCCTGGTAGAGCAGCACCTGCTTCGGCGTGTTCGAGATGTGGTCGTCGCCCCGGACGACGTCGGTGATCCGCATGTCGATGTCGTCGGCGACGACCGACAGGTGGTAGGTGGGGTGGCGGTCCGAGCGCAGGACGACGAAGTCCTCGATCACCGCGTTGTCGAACTCGATCCGGCCGTGCACCACGTCGTCGTACGCCGTCGTGCCCACCGGCATGCGGAAGCGGATGGCGCGCGGCAGGCCCGCCGCCTCGCGCCGCGCGATCTCGTCGGCCGGCAGGTTCGCGCAGGACCGGTCGTACTGCCACGCGGCGCCGGCCCCCTCCGCCTGCTCGGCCGCGGCACGTTTGGCCTTCAGCTCTTCCGGCTTGCAGTAGCAGTAGTAGGCGTGGCCCGAGGCGACCAGCGACTCGGCCGCCGACCGGTAGCGCTCGAGCCGCTCGGACTGGAAGTAGGGCCCGTGTGCGCCGCCCACCTCGGGGCCCTCGTCCCAGTCGAGCCCGAGCCAGCGCATGCCCGTCGAGGATGCCGGTCACCATCTCCGCGGACGACCGCTCGACGTCGGTGTCCTCGATGCGCAGGACGAAGATGCCCCCGTTGTGCCGCGCGTAGAGCCAGTTGAAGAGCGCGGTGCGGGCGCCGCCGACGTGCAGGTAACCGGTGGGGGACGGGGCGAAGCGAACTCGGGGAGAGGACATGGGAAGGATCTTACCTTCATCTCGGGCCGAGCCACCCGCCGCCGTCCTGCGTTAGGATTCCCGGATGGCGAGAGGGTGGGAGAGCAAAGCGGTGGAATCGCAGCAGGAAGAGCACGCCCGCGACAAGGGGAAGCCCGTCGACGCGAGCGCGGAAGAGCGCAGCAGGACGGCCCGACGCCAGACGCTGCTGCTGCAGCGGGCCAAGGCTCAGGCCGATCTGGCGCGGGCGACCAAGCCCGGTCACCGGGCGATGCTCCAGCAGGCTCTCGACGAGATCGACAGGGAGCTCCAGAAATTGGATTGAGACAGCGCCGCGAGCGGCGGCGGATGGCCTGTCGGCCGTGAAGGTTCTTGTCCGCCTGCGGCTGCCGCCGCTACGGCGAAACAGCGTTCGCTTGCAGTGAGTTACAGCTAGCTGGCTTGCCTAGCCGAAGCTCGCTGAAGGCGAGCGAAGGCTGGCGGTGAGGCAGGGATTCGAACCCTGGATACAGGTTTTAGCCCGTATAACGGTTTAGCAAACCGCCGCCTTCAGCCTCTCGGCCACCTCACCGGATCGAGCTGACAATTGTCGCACAAGGACTTGCGAATGTCGGACTTTCGACCCGGTCGCCAGCCCTCGCGATATTATATCGCTCCAACAGGCTCCGGGTCTCGTGTCCCGTCATCTGCATCGCGACGCGCCCGCGAGTGCCGCCCTCGCGGACGCCGGCTCGAACCCCAGCTCTCCGGCGAGCACAATGGCTACCGGCGCCCCGTTCTTGCCGACGCCGCACCCTTCCGGCCCGCGCTCGCGCCTGCTCCGACGGGATCCTGCTCCTCGTCCGGATGCGCCGCGTCGGCTGCGCGTTGATTGATGCCGCCCTCCGCCAAGGCCGTGAGCTTCTTGTCGGCGGCCTTCTCTTCGTCCAGCGTCTGCTGCAGAAGCTTCGCCTCTTCCGTGTGGCCCATCGCCTGCGCCCACGCGACCAGCGTGCCGTAGGCCGCCATCTCGTAGTGCTCGGCGCGCTGCCCTGCGGCAATCAGGCACGCGTCCATTGTCGCGTCATCGAAGTTTTCTTCCATGATCGATTTGCCCTCTTCGACGATGCCGGCGATGCCGTCACAGTGCTTGCCGCGGACCTTTTCGTCGAGACTCTCGAACACCTGCGCGAGCCGCTCGACCTGGCCTCGCGTCTCCTCGAGATGGAATTCGAACGCCTGCCGCAGTTTCGGGTTCGACGCCGCCTTCGCCAGTTTCGCCAGCGCCTTCGTCAGCTGTTTCTCCCCGTCGTACGCGTCGCGCAATTCGTCAATGAATGCGTCGTGGAGCGTGCCTGCTTCGGCCATCGTCGTCTTCTCCTTCTGTTGATTGTGGATGTCAATCCCCTCAGACGCGGGGAGGGTCGGCTTCTCGGCCGAAATGCCGATGCTGTGCTATCGCCGCGACAAAGGCATCGGTCACCGTTGCCGCGTTCGGGGCGACGAGCAACCCCGGATCCGGCTGCCCGCCAGGTAATGTCGTGTCGATCCCGGACGCTTGGAGCAACTGGCTGCTCTCGCCCAGCGCGAGGATCGGTTTGCAGTGTCGATACTGGTCCTTGATGAACTCGAGGGTTCGCCCGTCCCCGCGGAGCGCATTGACGGCTCCCGTGCCGTTCGGCAACACCAGCGCGTCATAGAGAACAGCCGGTGCCGCCTCGAGGCTCACGTCGACTTCAATCGTGTCTCCCGTTGCCGGCTGCACCGATCCGAGCGTGGTCGAGACGAAGCGCGGCACGGCGCCTTCGCCGGTCAGCCGGTCGGCCAGCGCCTTCAGTGCGTCGCCGTCACACCCGTCCGCCACAACGATGGCCACCCGTCGCGTCCGGATGCTGCCGTCGCCGGGCCGGGCGAGAAGCGACAAGGCCGGCGACACCGGGACTTCCGGTCTGATGTCCTTCGTCATGACCTTCGGCATCGGCGGCGGCAGTTCTCGGATGCCCAGCCCCGCGGCGACCGATTCCGCCAGCTCACGCGCGACGTTGAGCAGGCCGGACACCATGCGTTCGCGGACTGCCGGCGTCTGCACGCGAGACAGTTCGAAGCGAAACGCGTTGATGATGTGTTGCTTCTCGACGTCGGATTGGCTGTTCCAGAACAACGTGGCCTGGGTGTAGTGATCGGCAAAGCGCTCCGCCTTGCCTCGCACCTTGTGATCACCCTCCTCACGGGGTTCGGGAAACGAGACAAACCCCGTCGCACCCGCCTGGAACGGACAGCCGCCACCCAGGGAGTTCGGCTCGTACGACACGCGGCCGCGGTGAATCGCCTGGCGATGCATCCCGTCGCGCTGGTTGTTGTGCACCTGCGCGATCGGCGCGTTGATCGGGATCTCGTGAACGTTTGGGCCGCCGAGCCGCGAAATCTGCGTGTCGACGTACGAATGGATGCGTCCGGCCAGCAGCGGATCGTTCGAGAAATCGACGCCGGGCACCACGTGGGCGACGCAGAACGCCACCTGTTCGGTCTCGGCGAAGAAGTTGTCGGGATTGCGGTTCAGGACCATCCGACCGACGGGGACAATCGGGACGAGCTCCTCTGGGACGATCTTCGTGGCGTCGAGCACGTCGAACGTGAAGGCCTCCGCCTGTTCTTCCGTGAAGACCTGGAAACCCAACTCCCACTCGGGATACGCACCGGCCTCGATCGCCTCCCACAGATCGCGGCGGTGAAAGTCGGAATCGGCCCCGGAGATCTTGACCGCCTCGTCCCACACCAGCGAATGGGTGCCGCCCTTCGGATTCCAGTGAAACTTGACGAAGTGCGACTCGCCCTGGGCGTTGACCAGGCGGTAGGTGTGCACGCCGAAGCCCTGCATCATCCGATAGCTGCGGGGAATCGCGCGGTCGGACATCACCCACATGAGCATGTGGGTGATCTCGGGCATCAGCGATGCGAAGTCCCAGAAGGTATCGTGCGCCGAGGCAGCCTGGGGCATGGCAAAGTGCGGCTCGGGCTTGGCCGCATGCACGAGGTCCGGGAACTTCATCGCGTCCTGGATGAAGAAGACCGGCATGTTGTTGCCGACGAGATCCCAGTTGCCCTCGTCCGTGTAGAACTTCACCGCGAAACCCCGGACGTCCCTGGCGGTATCGGTGGAGCCTCGTTCACCCAGGACGGTCGAAAAGCGGACGAACACGGGCGTCTGCTTCCCCACTTCGCCGAAGAGCGAGGCGCGAGTGAACTCGGACATCGCCTTCGTACACTCGAAGAAGCCGTGTGCAGCCGAGCCCCGCGCATGCACGATCCGCTCGGGGATGCGCTCGTGATCGAAGTGGGTGATCTTCTCGCGAAGAATGAAGTCCTCGAGGAGCGTCGGACCGCGAAGCCCGGCCTTCAACGAGCTCTGGTTGTCCGCGACGGGGACACCCTGGTTCGTCGTCAGCACCCGATCGGTCGAGTCGACGCGCACGCGATCCAGAGGACGGACCGCAGGGTCCTGGCCGATGTTGGCACCGCCACTGCCGACCTTGTCCGATCCGTTGACCTCGGAGACCGTGCTCGCGCCCACAATGGGATCAGCCGGCTTGACGGACGCGCCCTCGGGAGGCGCCAGCGCCGCGTCGGAATCGTATTCGGCGGCCTTATTCGGATTGAAGGCAAATGCAGCCGCGACATCCTGTGTGCCCGCGGCCTTCTCGGCGGCAAGATCGCCAACGCCTGACGCGTCTGGCGCCGC
The DNA here is from genome assembly GCA_963813585.1 of uncultured Acidobacteriota bacterium. Classification (GTDB taxonomy): domain Bacteria; phylum Acidobacteriota; class Vicinamibacteria; order Vicinamibacterales; family Fen-181; genus JARKSS01. Next base: position 902,805 of record CAWEZL010000001.1, on the reverse strand, counting down.
GGGGCCGCTCATCGTCGCCCGGCTGTTCCGCACGGTGCTCTTGCTCTTCACCGTCTTCGATGATCGCGATGATTTCGCCATGTGCCCTTGGTCAGAATTCGGCTGAGGTGCTGTGTTCGTGCGGCGCTGTCGGCCTCGCATCCATGGTGCCGTCGCTCGCATCCATGGTGCTGTCGCTCGCATCCATAGCGCTGTCGAGAGCAGCATGTTGCGTACCAGCGCGCAGGACTCGGCACCTCATCTGCTCGGCAGGGACATTCGACTCCCGTTCCTCGGTTCAGCGTTTGCATTTCGCTATCGTGTGCTCGAGGGGGTACCGCTCTCATCGTGGCCTGGACTGGCACGTCGCACGTGGCGTGAGGTGGTCGATGACGATGTGCTTGGCCTGGCGGCGCAACTGTCGTACTACTTCTTCCTCGCGCTCTTTCCGGCAATCCTGTTCCTGCTCGCTCTCGCGAGCTTCTTTCCGCTCTCCAACATCACCGACGATGTCGGGCGCTCACTCGGCCCGTTCGTCTCGCCACAAGTTCTCGAACTGATTCAGGAGCAGATGCGTCGGCTCGCCAACAACGAGAACAGCGGACTGCTGACGTTCGGCGTCGCCGGCGCGTTGTGGAGTAGTTCCTCGGCGATCGTGTCGATTGTCGGCGCGCTCAACCGCGCCTACGACGTCGAGGAAGGTCGCACCTGGTGGAAGGTTCGACTCGTCGCCATCGGACTCACGCTCGGTGTCGCATTGATCGTCCTGGTCGCCCTGTCCCTCATCCTTGTCGGGCCGACGCTCGCGGAGAAGCTGGGACGCAGCACTGGCTGGGGCACTCCATTCGAGTGGACATGGCTGGTCCTGCAGTGGCCGCTGGTGTTTGCCCTCGTAGCCGGGGGGATCGGGCTGATCTACTACTTCGGACCGGACGCGGAACAGGACTGGGTCTGGATCACGCCGGGTGCCCTCGTCGCAACCGTTCTGTGGCTGTTGGCTTCGCTCCTCTTCAAGTTCTACGTGGTCAACTTCACGGACTACGAAGGCTCCTACGGCGCCGTCGGGGGCGTGATCATGGTGCTGCTCTGGCTCTACGTGTCAGGGATCGCCCTCCTGACCGGCGCGGAACTGAACGCTGAAATCGAGCATGCATCTCCGCACGGAAAAGCCCCAGGGCAGAAGAACGCGCAAGGAAAGCTCCTCATCGGGGCGCGCGCGGCGCGGGCCTTTCGGGAGCGGCAGCTCTCCGGCGAGCTGACGAAGCGGCGAAGCCCGGGCTGACCGGGCTTCGCCAACCCCGCGGCCGCTGACGGGACTCACTGAACGGGCACGCTCTCTCCCCGGTCGCCGGCCTCCCAGACCGTCGACAGGCGGTACTGGTTGCCCCGGTGGACGAAGGACAGCGCCGGCTTGTCGCCGGCCGGGTCGCGCCCCGCGGCGGGCTCGGTCCCGACGAAGCTGAACGCCCGGTTGCCCTTGTCCCCCTTCAGCATCAGCACCGACGGCACGCCGTCGTCGCGCTGGACGACGTACTGCCCGGCCGGCAGCGTCCGCCCCTCGACGACGAACGGGAACGGGACCTTCACCACCATCACGTCCTGGATGCTGGCCCGCGCGGTCGCGCTGCCCCCGAGCAGCAGGACCCCCGCCAGCACGATCCCCTTCTTCAGCCACGACGTCATCTCGAACCTCCTTGTTCATGCGCCCCATTGCGCCCGATGGCCTCGCGGTCATCTGATTCGATTGGACGACTCGACGGCTGAAGGGACCGTGATCCGGAGGTTAATTCGGCTTAATCCGCGCGAGGCCCAGCCGAGGCGGTGCTATCCTCGGCCCGGAGCGCAGATGCCACTCCTCGCCAGCGAGACGACGGCAGGCCAGGCCGCGACCGGCGGCACCCCGCGACACCGCACGCCGCTCGTCGCGGCGATCGCGGCCGCGACGCTGGCGAGCGGGGTGGCGAACCTCTGCCTGCTGGCCTCCCCGGCGCTGCCGGAACGTCTCGCGGTGCTCTACGGCCTGATCCCCGTCGAGTTCGTCGCCCTCTCGCGCTTCCTGACGCTGGTCGTCGGCTTCGCGCTGGTGATGTCCTCGCTGAACCTGTACAGGCGCAAGAGGCGGGCGGCGCAGGCCGTGGCGGCGCTGGCATCCCTCTCCATCGCGCTGCACCTGGCGAAAGGCGTGGACTACGAGGAGGCGCTCGCCTCCGCGGCGCTCCTCGCGCTGCTCGCCGCCGGCTGGCGCCGCTTCACGGTGCGGAGCCGCGCGCCCGCCGTGCGCGCGGCGGCGGTGCGGCTCGCGGCCACGCTCGCGGTCGGTACCGGGTACGGCGTCGCGGGGTTCTGGCTGCTCGATCCCCGTGAGTTCGGGATCGACTTCTCGCTGGTCGAGGCCCTGCGGCAAACCCTGTCGTGCCTGGCGCTGTCGCCCGACCCGCGCCTGGTCGCCCACACCCGGCATGCCGCCTGGTTCCTCGATTCGCTGGCGCTGATGACGGCCGTGATGGTCGTGTACGCGGCCTCGCTGCTCTTCCGCCCCGTGCTCTACCGCCTGCGGACGCGGCCGCTCGAGCACGCGGCCGCCGGCGCGATCGTGCGCGAGCACGGCCGCTCGTCGCTCGACTTCTTCAAGGTGTGGCCCGACAAGTCGTACTTCTTCAGCGCGTCCGGGCGGGCGTTCCTGGCCTACGGGTGCGCCGGCGGCTTCGCGCTGGTCCTGGGCGACCCGGTCGGCCCTGCCGGCGAGATCGAGCCGGTGGTTCGCCAGTTCGCCCGGTTCTGCGACGACAACGGCTGGGGCTTCGCCTTCTACCAGACGCTGCCGGACTTCGTCCCCGACTACCGGCGGTGCGGCCTTTCCACGCTCAAGCTCGGGGACGATGCGGTCGTGGACCTCCGGTCCTTCAACACCGACGGCCCGGGGAACAAGGGGTTGCGCAGCGCCGTGCACAAGATCGGGCGCCTGGGCTATGAGGCCCGGCGCCACGACCCGCCGCTCTCCGACGGCCTCCTCGCGGATCTGCAGCGCGTGTCCGACGAGTGGCTGCAGACCCCGGGCCACCGCGAGCGCGGCTTCACCCTCGGACGGTTCGATCGCGACTACCTGCGCGACTGCCCCGTGTACGTCGTCGCGGACAAGAACGGGATCGCGCAGGCCTTCGTGAACGTGATCCCGTCCTCGGTCGGGCGCGAGACGACCATCGATCTCATGCGGCACCGCAAGGATCTGCCCCACGGCGTGATGGACTTCCTCCTCGCCCGGCTGCTGTTCGACAGCCGCGACCGCGGCTTCGAGCGGTTCGCCTTCGGCCTGGCACCGCTGTCCGGCTTCGGCGCGGCCGAGAGCGCGTCGACGGAGGAGCGAGCGATCCACGCGTTCTTCACGCGCCTGACCTTCATCTTCCGCTACGCCGGCATCCGGGCTTACAAGGCGAAGTTCGCGACCGGGTGGGAGCCTCGGTACATCGTGCACCGCGGTTCCCTCGACCTGCCGCGCGTCGCGGTCACGCTCGCGCGCCTGTCGGAGATCCGATGAGCTCGAGGCGCGAACGCATCCAGGCGGCCGCCGGCTACCTGGTCGCCGCCGGCTGCCTGGTGTGGGTCTTCCACGACGTCCACCCGCGCCCCATGATCGAGGCCGCTCGCCAGCTCGGGTGGCGGTGGGTCGCCCTCGGCATGGTCGTGGACGCGTGGAGCTACTTCCTGCAGGGACTGCGGTGGAAGCTGCTGCTGCGGCCCGTGGGCCGCATCTCGTGGCCGCACGCGGCGCAGGCGATCTACGCCGGCCTCTTCACCAACGAGGTCCTGCCGATGCGCGCGGGCGAGGTGGTCCGCGCCTACGTGGCGGCGCGCCGGCTGCAGGCGCCGGTCTCCGCCGTCTTCCCCTCGGTCGTGGTCGAGCGGTTGTTCGACGGCGTCTGGCTGGCGGTCGGCGTCGGGGTCACGGCAGCGCTGCTGCCGCTGCCGCACTCCTTCCGCCTGGCGGGCGACGTGCTCGGCGTCCTCATCGTTGGAGCCGCGGCGCTGTTCCTGTACGAGGTCCTGCGCGTGCCGCCTCCCCCGCGGGACTCTCACCACGCGGCGCTGCACCCCCCGCACTGGCTCACCCGGTTCAGGCGGGGATTCCAGCAGATCGGCCGGCGGCGCGGAACGCTACCTCGCCCTCGCGGTCTCCCTCGCGGTCCTCTCTGGCCAGGCGCTCGCCTTCTGGCTGGTGATGCGCGCCTACGGCTCGACTCAGCTTCTGGGAGGGCGCCGCGGTCCTGGTCATCGTCACCCTCGGCACGACGATCCCGAACGCCCCGGCCAACATCGGCACCTACCAGTTTGCATGCGTCGTCGGCCTGACGCTGCTCGGGGTGGACAAGACGACCGCGAGCGGGTTCTCGGTGGTCGCGTTCGTCATCCTGACGATTCCGCCTCGGGTTCTGGGCTCGGCCGCATCGGGGCCGTCGCCGCCTTCGCGCCCGCAGCGGAGGCCGCGTCCATTAAGCGAAGTTAATCCGCAGCTCATCGCGGCTTCAGGCGGGCCTGTTGACATGGAGGCAGGTCGGCCCGGAGCGCGGCCCATGTCGGGCCCGCCGGCGGCCGGACAGGGAGCAGGCAGATGCGCAGCATGCTGAGAACGGCGATCCTCGTGACGGCGATGTCGGCCCTGCCGGTGGCGGCGTTCGCCCTTGCCCCGGGCGTGCGACCGGCCGCGGCGAAGGCGCCCGTCAAGGCGGCGACCCACTCCGTCCGGGGGACGGTCAGGGCGATCGACGCCACGAGCCTGGTGATCGCGCGTGAAGAAGGGCCGGGACATGTCGTTCGTGCTGAACCCTGCGACCAGGCAGCAGGGCAACCTGGCTGCGGGTCGCGGGTCTCGGTTCGGTACCACGTGGAGGGCACCTCGCACGTGGCCACGGCGGTCGTGGGGCCGCACGAGCAGAACGGCCGGCCGCGGCCGGCGGCGGCGAAGCAGGCACCGCGCAAACCGGCGAGGTAGCGCGCAACGCTCACGCGGCCGGCAGCGTCACCGTGAAGGTCGAGCCCTCGCCGGGCCGGCTGGACGCGGTGACCCTGCCGGCGTGGCGACCCGCGATCCACTGCGCGAGGCTCAGCCCGAGGCCGGCGCCCTCGGCGCCCGGCGCCCGGGCGGGGTCGCCGCGGAAGAACCGCTCGAACGCGCGCGCCGCGACGTCCGCGGTCATGCCGATGCCGGTGTCGGTCACCTCGATCGCGACCTGCTCGCCGACTCGAGACGTGCGGACGCGCACCCGGCCGCCGGCGGCGGTGAACTTCAACGCGTTGTCGAGCAGGTTCAGCAGCAGGCGGCGCAGCCACTCCTCGTCGCCGCGACCACGGCGGCGTCGCCCGAACCCTCGAAGCGAAGGTCGATGCCCCGGGCCTGGGCGACCGGATCGATCTGCTCGACGAGCGAGGACGCCAGGGAAGCTGACGTCCACGCGGGCGAACGTCAGGGGAATCTCCCCGACTCGGCGCGAGCGAGCGTCAGGATGTGGTCGATCAGCCGCGTGAGCCGGTCGATCTCCTCGATCTGGCTCGCGAACGACCGCCTGCTGCCCCGGTTCGGCACCGGGCCGCCGCAGCGCCAGCTCGATCTCGCCCCGCAGGGCGGCCAGGGGCGTGCGGAGTTCGTGCGCGAGCGAGCGCGCTGAACTGGCGCATCTCGCCGACCGAGCTGCTCGAGCCGGTCGAGCGTCGCGTTGAACGCCCCGGCCAGCGCGTCCAGTTCGTCGCCGGCGCCGCGCGTCGGGCAGGCGCTCGTCGGAGCGCCGTGACGTCGATCGTGCCGGCGGAGGCCGCCATGTCCCGCAGCGGCGCCAGCGCGAGCGCGGACAGCCACCAGGAGGCCAGCGCCGCGACCAGGAGCGACGGCAGCGCGCCCCACAGCAGGAGGTCCGCGATAGCGTGCAGCGCCCGTCCGTCTGCGCGAGCGGGATCCCCACCTGCAGCAGGTAGGCCCGGCCCGCCCGGTCGCGAATCGACGCTGCTCGAGATCCGCAGTCGGCCGTAGTCGGTCTGGAGGTCCGCGGCATCCGGCCGTTCGCCCGCCTCCCGGACCTCGTCGGCGGTCAGCTGCGCCCCCAGCGGTGCGAAAGCCGTCGGACTGCACGAGCAGCCGTCCGGTCGCCGCGTCGTACACCTGGTAGTACCGGGTCGCTTCGTGCACGAAGGCCGCCTGGTCGCGTGTCGTTCGCGTCGAAACGCACCGACGGCGTCCCCGACTCGAAGACCAGGTAGCCGTGGAGCCCCTCGGGTCAGCTCGTCGAGACGCGCCGTGGCGTCGGCGTCGAGGCGCCCCGCCAGCACGCGGTACGAGGCACAGCCCAGGCCCGCCAGCAGCCCCCCGACCACCGCCGTCGAGGTCAGCGCCAGGCGCGTGCGCAGCGTGAGGGTCATGACGGCAGGGTGTCGGTGAGCACGTAACCCGACGCCGCGGATGGTGTGGATGAGCGGAGGCGTCGAACCCCCGGTCGATCTTGTTCCGCAGCGAGTTGATGTGCACCTCGACGACGTTGCTGACGCTGTCGAAGTGGATGTCCCACACGTGCTCGATGATCATCGAGCGGGTCAGCGGCCGGCCGCTGTTCCGCATCAGGAACTCGAGCAGCGAGTACTCCTTGGGCTTCAACTCGATGGGCCGCCCGGCGCGCCGCACGCTGCGCTGGATCGTGTCCAGCTCGAGGTCGGCCACGCCGCAGGACGTTCTCGCGCGGTGCGCCGCGACGGAGGAGGGCGCGAAGGCGTGCCGACAGCTCGGCGAGCGCGAACGGCTTCGCCATGTAGTCGTCCGCGCCCGCGTCGAGGCCCGCCACGCGGTCCTCGACGCCGTCCTTGGCCGTGAGGATGAGCACCGGGAGCGAGGGCTTCCGCGCGCGAATGTCGCGCAGCACCTGGAAGCCGGATCGATCCGGCAGCATCAGGTCGAGGACCACGGCGTCGTAGTCGATCGACCCCGGCCTCCGCGCCGGCACCGGCGCCCTCGTGCAGCACGTCCACCGCGTGACCTTCCTGCTGCAGGCCCGCCTGGATGAAGCTCGCGACCTTGCGGTCGTCCTCGACGACGAGGATTCGCATCGAGACCCCGCGCCTAGGATAACCCCCTGCGCAGCGGCTCGGCGAGGTACAGCTCGCGGGTGTTGCGGGCGGCCGACGCCAGGAAGGCAACCGCCAATCCCGCCGCCCCGATCGCGCCCGCCACGTCGAACAGCAGGAACGTCCGGCCGGCCAGCGCCACGATGGGGTCGAAGGCCACCCAGGCGTTGCCGACGGCCAGCAGGATCCGCAGCTCGGTCGGCCCGATCGCCATGAACGACATCCGGAAGGTGCCCGACACGACGGTGGCGAGGAAGACCTCGACGGTCACCAGGCTGTAAGCCAGCAGTACGAGCAGCGCGATCACCGGGCTCATGTAGCCCGACATCGCCAGCCCGCCGAACAGGCACGCGGTGCCAATCGCGTCCACCACGTGGTCGACGTAGAAGCCGTAGCGGGGCCGCTGCGCGCCGCGAACGCGGGCGACGGTGCCGTCGAGGCTGTCCCCGAACCAGTTCACGGCCAGCCAGGCGGTCGCCAGCAGCAGCCCGACCGGATGCCGGGACGCCAGCCAGTACGAGGCGCCCGCCAGGGCCATCGCCGCCAGCGCGAGGCTGGTCAGGTGGTCGGAGTTGATCCAGGCGGGCAGGCGCCGGGCGATCCGCACGAGCAGCCGCTTTTCGGCGGCCGACAGCAGGCTCGACTGAAGGCGGACGGGGTCGGAGTAGGCAGGCATGTCCATGGCGTCCCTCTGAATGGGAATGCGCAATCAGGACACGCAGAGGGTCAATGCGCGGCTACTCTCTGAACGCCGCGCGTCTCGTCGAGGGTTCGACCAGCAGCGAGACGACCGCCCAGCCGATGGCCACCGCGGTCATGATGCCGGCGGCAACCGTGTGGCGGCGGGCGCCGATGAGGGCTGCGAACAGCAGCGCAGCGGCGAAGGCCAGGCTCGACGCCTGCAGCGTCCAGCGCGACCGCTCGATCTGCGCGGCCAACGCGGACCGGTTGAAGGCCTGCGTGAACAGCAGGTGGACGCGCACGGTGCCGTTGAGCACCGCCGCCACGATCGCCGCCAGCAGCGCCGCGACCGTCCAGTCGGTCTGCTCGAGCGCATGCAGCCGCGCGACCGGGACGATCATGGCCGCCGCGACGGCCAGTGTCGCAACCTGGTGCCAGCGCCACCACAAGCGCGCCGGCTCGGGCGCCTCGAGCGTGGGCAGCGGGCGGTCGCCCACCAGGCGGAGACGAAGCGGGAGGTGTCCCGCCTTCACGGCCTCCAGCTCCTCGGCCACCTCGAGGGCCGCCTGGTAGCGCTCGCCCGCATCCGGCCTCAGGCAGCGCCGGATGATCGTCTCCAGGCCGGGCGGAAGGCCGGGCCGCAGATCGGAGAGGCGAGGCGGGTTCCCGGCCCGCAGGCGCGCGGCGGCGTCCTCGGCCGTGTTCGCCTCGAAGGGATGGCACCCGGCGGCCAGCTCGTAGAGGACGACGCCCAGCGCGTAGACGTCGCTCCGCGCGTCGACGTCGAGCCCCTCGCGCTGCTCGGGGGACATGTAGCCCGGCGTGCCGACGAGGGTGCCGACCTGCGTGAGGCGGCGCTCGGGCCCCGAACCCCGGGGGGTCAGGCGCGCGACGCCGAAATCGAGGATGCGCGGCCGCCCCGCCTCGTCGCGCCGCACGTTCTCGGGCTTGAGGTCGCGGTGGACGACGCCCGCCGCGTGCGCCGCGGCCAGCGCGCGAGCGAGGAAGATGCCGGTGTCGAGCAGCCGCGGCACCGGCACCGGGCCACGCTCGATCTCGTCGCGGAGCGTTTCGCCCTCGAGGTACTCCGACACGAGGCACACGTGCCCCTCGATCTCCTCGAGCGCGTAGACGGTGGCAATGCCGGGGTGCGAAAGGGCCGCCGCGGCCCGCGCCTCGTGCCGCAGCCGCTCGCGGCGCCGCGCGTCGCCGACGAAGGCGGGCGCCAGGACCTTCAGCGCGACGCGGCGGCCCAGGCGCGTGTCGTTGGCGAGGTAGACGATCCCCATCCCGCCGCGGCCGATCTCGCGCGTCACCTCGTACGGTCCGAGGCGGCGGGCGGGCTCGAAGATCGTCGTTTCCTCCGGCTCCATCAGCCCCTCGGCGACCGCCGCGGGCGCGTCGAGGAACCGCTCGGCCCCCTCGTGCGCCGCGAGCAGCGACGACACCTCCGCCCGCAGCGCTTCGTCTCCTCCGCACTCGCGCTCGAGGAACGCCGCACGGTCCCCCGGCTCGCGCTCGAGGGCGGCGTTGAAGAGATCGGTGACGCGAGACCACTGGGGCAACGCAGTCGTCACACTGTCAACTCACGGTAGAGCCAGGCGCGCGCGACGGCCCAGCCGCGCTTCACGGTGGCGGGGGAGACGCCGAGCGCCTCGGCCGCCTCCTCGTTGGTCAGGCCGCCGAAGAACCGCAGCTCGACGATCTGCGCCTGGCCCGGGTCCACCAGCTTCAGGCGATCGAGCGCCTCGTCGAGCGCCACCAGCTCGACATCGCGCGGCCCCTCGGCGGCCATGCCCTCGTCGAGCGTCACCTGGTGGCGCCGCCCGCCGCGCTTCTGCGCGTCGCGGGCGCGCGCGTGCTCGACGAGGATCTGGCGCATCGAGCGGGCGGCGATGGCCAGGAAGTGGGCGCGGTTCTGGAACGAGAGGTCTTCGTCCTTCAGCAGCCGCAGGTAGGCCTCGTGCACGAGCGCGGTCGGCTGCAGGGTCTGCCCCGGCCGCTCCCGGCGCAGCGAGCGCGCCGCAATCCGGCGCAACTCCGTGTAGAGGATCGGAACGAGTTCCTCGACGGCCGCCGGCTGCCCCTGGCGCGCCCGGTCGAGCAGCGTCGCCAGTGGGTCGGGGGACGAGGTGGCCACGGGGCCAGTATAGCCGCGGCGATAGGACGCGGGAACGGGATCCGCCCCGACCGGGCGGCGAGGGGCGTCTATTCCAGCGTGAACTGGATCATCTTGCGGTACTTCACCGCGGCGCCGTTCAGCGTCGCCGGCTGGTACTTCCAGTGCAGCGCCTGGTCCGCGAGCGCCGCGTCGTAGGCCGTGCCGGTCTTCGCCCGCACCACCGCCCACTCGACGCCCCCCGCCTCGTTGATCAGCACCTCGATCGCCCCGCGCCGCTGGTTCGCGGCCAACATCGTGAGCGGCGGGCCGGCCCACCGCGGCAGCCGCTGGTTGACCACGGCCGGCGGAACGACCCCCTTGTCGTCGGGCCCGTAGAACGCGCGGGGCTTGGGTGTCGGTGGCGGCAGCACGTCGGCGATCGCGGGCTGCGCCACGGCAGCCGCCGCCGGCGCGCCGGGCATCGCCGAGCGGGCCAGGTCGCGGAAGCCGAGCACGAGCGTTCGCAGGTCGCGCATCGACGCCTCCTGCGGGTCAGCCGCCGCGTCGGGCGCCCCGACCAGCGTCAGGATCGCGTCGAACTGCTCGATGGCCGACCAGTACTCCCGGCTGTCGAACGCCGCCTTGGCGGCCGCGTACCGCTGCTGGATGATGCCGGGCAGCACCTTCCGGCGGACGTCGCGGAAGGCGGTCTGCACGCGGGGCGACGTGGTGGACGGGTCGGGCTCGAACGACGCGTTCGCGTTGATGACCTCGCCGATCGCGCGCTCCGCGTCGGCCTGGCGCCCGAGCGCGAGCAGGCACAGGACGCGAACCTGGTCCACTTGCCGACCGTCGGCGTTGTCCGCAGGCGAGGCCTTGAGCTGATCGAGCAGGGCGAGGGCCTCCTCGTACGCCGCCGCGCCGTACAGGTCGCGCGCCGACGCCAGCGTGCCCTGCGCCCCGGCCATCCGGGCGCCGGTCAGGACCACCAGGAGGATGACGATCGCGGCAAAGGTGATGCGCGTGTTCATTGCTGCATCTCCACGCTGAGCCGGGTGGCGGCCCCGGCGGTGACGACCAGCGTGCGCGTCCGCTCGCCGAGCTGTGGGTGACGGAAGACGACGTCGTGCGGGCCGATCGTGAGCGACAGGTTGCCGAGCGGCGTCTCGCCGGCGCGGACGCCGTCGATCCAGACCTCGGCCCACGGCGTCGCGTTGACGTTCACCAGCCCGGTCGGCAGCTTCGCGGCGACCCTCGACGCCCGACCCGGGCGAACGTCCACCGTCTGCTGTCCGCGGAAGAGGTAGTCGCGGTTCACCAGGTCGAGCTGGTGACGGCCGGACGGGAGAACGATCGGGGCGTCGGTGGTGCCGAGCCGGACGGCGTCCTCGAACACCTCGAGCGGGAACGGCGCCTGGAACAGCAGGCTGCCGGCGTCCTGGGCGGCGGCGGCGGCGCCGGCAAGGCTCGCCGGGAGCGTCTCGCTTCCGGCGGGCGGGAGCGGGGCAGCCGTCTCCGCGGCAGGGGACGCGGCCCGCGACGGCGGCGGCGCCGGGACCGATGCCCGGGCGACCGCGGCGGAGCGTGTGGTGGGGGGCGACGCCTTCTCGGGCGCGGGGCGCGCGCCGAAGACGAACCAGCCGGCAACCGCGAGCGCGGCCACGAGGCCGCCGGCGCCCGCCACCTTCAGCGCGAGGCTCGACCGGCCCGCGTGGCTTCGCGGCATCCGCCCGGCGTCCGCGTCGAACATCGACCGTGTCGTATGGATCGATCCGCTTGCGACGCGGTGCGCGCCGGAGCCGTCGGTGCGGCCCGGGCGGGTGTGCACCAGCTCGCCGAGGCTCTCGCGCGCGAGCGTCGCCGCGATCGGGCCAGCCAGCGGCTCGGCCACCGGGTCGCCAAGCGAGCCGGCGCTGCCGACAGCGCCGCTGCCGGGCGTCGAAGGCGCCGCGGACGCGACCGGCACCGCCCCGCTCGAGGCGCGCGGCGGTGGCGGGGGCGCCGGGCCCACGATGGTCGGCTCGGTTTCGGGGTCGTCGGGAGGAAACGACACGCCAGCCTCCGGCGCGAAGCTCTCGTCGGCCTCGGCCGGCATGGGGAACGTGGTGGCCACGGCGAGCGAGCCCTCCGTCCGGGCGCTGCCGACGTCGCGAGCGGCTGCGAGCGGCGCGGGCCAGGACGGGGACGGCGGCGTATGCGGCACGGGCGGCGTGTGCGGCACGGGCGGCGTATGCGGCGCGACCGGCGCGACCGTCTCGGCCGGAGCGGGCGGCGCGGCCGGCGGCACCAGCCGGAGACGCGAGACGGGCGCCGCGCCTTCCTCCTCCTTCGTCGTCTCGAGGTCCGTGCCGGCGAGGTAGCGCCGGACGCTCTCGAGCAGCGTGGTCAGGCCTGTCGGCGTGGCGAAGTACCCGTCCGAGGCGAGCAGCGTGTCCAGCGCGTGCCGCGCCTCCTCGATCGTCCAGGGCGTCTCCGCCGGCTCGCCGGCCGCCATCGCGCGCTCCAGCCAGGCGCGCATCGGCGCGCGGAGCGCGCGCCGATCGCCGGTCACCATGCTCTCGGTCGCGCCATCGAGGAGATCACGCACCCTGAGCGGGAACTCTTCGAGGCGCAGCGGCCGCCCCAGGACCATCGCCAGGCCGCACAGGCCGACCTGCAGCAGGTCGCTGCGGCGGCCGAAGGGCGGCTGCTCGTCGACGGCGAGGGCGATGCGCAGGTCCTTCCAGACCCGGGCGGGCTGCGGGTGCGGCACGTGGGACAGCGCGCTTCCGAGCACCTGCTCCACCGCGACGAGGCGGCCCGTCGGCGAGATGACGAGGCGCTCGGGCCCGAGGGCGCCGTGCGAGACGTCGGCGCCGAGGCCGTGCAGGCAGGCGACCGCGGACACGAGCTGCCGCAGGAGGAAGAGCGCCGCGTTGGTGTGCAGCGCCAGGTTCAGCTGCTCGGTGGCCTGCAGCACCTCGGACAGCCTCAGGCCGTCGGCCAGGTCGGAGACGATGGCGAGGCGGTTGTCGGGCGCGGCGAGACGCCCGACGTGGCGGACGCGCCCCAGCCCCGGGTGCTGCACGGCGGCGAGCTGCTGGATCCGCGCGCGCACCTTCGGCTCGAAGCCGGCGTCGGCGGTCAGATCCGCCCGGAGGCGCAGCACTTCGAGAGCGCCACCGGCGCGGTCGCGGACGACCACGCGGTCGCCGAGCCCGTCGAAGAATCCGGGGGTGGGGGTGGTGTCGGCCATGGTTCGGCGCTCCCGTCAGCTCCTTCGGCGATACGAGTCCACGGTTGGGAAGGCAAGAACGACACCTCTGCCGTCACCTTCGAAAAGCGTCAGGTTGCTGAGTGTTTGGGGGGTCGGTGGCCTTGGCGGGAGTGTGGCGGCGCGAGCGCGATTACGAAACCGTTGAACTCGCTGCAGAGTTGTAAGTCGAAGCCTCGAGGCCGGAGGTCCTGACGTCCGACCTCGCGACCTCGTGGACTTCGACTGGGCGAGTTCGTGCCTCCGTGCCTTCGTGGACGGCTATCGCCTGTACTGTCCCTCGCGATAGCCCTCGTCGTATCCGCGGCGGAAGGCCTCGCGGTAGGCGGCTTTGTACTGTTCGCGCGACCCGTCGCGGGACTTGTAGCCGCGATCCCCCTCCCGGTACCACTTGTGGCGGATCGGGTCGAACCGGTCGCCGTCACGCCCATCGTCGCGCCCCTTCTCGTACCCCTCGCGGTACCCCCGGTGCGTACGCCGGCGCGGCGTAGCCAGAACGGTAGCCGCCGGCGCGCGAGTCGGGGTAGCCGGAGCGCGCGTCCGGGTAGCCGGAGCGCGAGTCGGGATAGCGGGAGCGGTCGTCGCGGGGCACCGCCCTCCCGCCGCCGTAGCCGTAGTCGCCCGAGCCGCGGGCGTAGCGGGAATACCCCTCGCGATACCCGGCCTCGTAGCCGCGGCGGAACTCCTGGCGGTACTGGCCGCGCGGGCCGTACCGCTGGCTATAGCCGCGATCGGCGTCGCGGTAGTCGCGGTCGTTGCGGTAGTTCGCGTTGCGGCCCGATCGGGCGTCGGCGACGCCGCGGTCGGCGCCGCGCCGGTAGCCGTTGTCGTAGGCAGCGCGGCCGACGTTGCTGTCGCGGCCGTAGTACCCGCCGTATCGCGGCTGGCCGTAGGCGGTGACGCAGCCGGTGGCCGTGACGAGCAGCGCGGTGGCGGCGAGCGCGGGCAGCAGGCGGGATCGAGTCATCATGGCGTCCCCCGTTGTTCAACTCCTGACGATGAGGAGAGCAAAGGAAGGGCCACGCGGAAACGGGCTAAAACGCCAGTGAAACGCGTTGTTCCTCGCGCAGACGTCCCCGGCACCGTCGCAGCCGGGGGACAGTCTAGAACCTGTTCCAGAGGTACTGGTTCGTCACCTCGTGGTGGAACTGGACCTCGGACGACTTGATCAGGCGGCCGAGCGCCTTGGGGCAGCGGTCGGCCTGCAGTTGCTTCACCTCGGCGAACTTCGCGTGGACCTCCTCGCCCATCGTCTCGGCCAGGAAGCGCGACGACTTGAACAGCCGGATCGCGTCGTGGATGTTGTCGGGCAGGAAGCGCGTGCGCGAACGGCGAATCTCGTTGAGCGAGTCCTCGGGCAGCGGCCCCTCGAGGCCGGTGCGCAGCAGCGAGTAGATGGCCAGGTACGGGTTGGCGTCCGGGCCGATCGAGCGCAGCTCGATCCGCGCGGACGTCTCGTTGGCCAGCGGGATCCGGATCATCGCGCCGCGGTTCACCGCCGACGCCTTGATCTGGTTCGGCGCCTCGAAGTGCGGGTCGAGCCGCCGGTACGCGTTGACGCTCGAGTTGAAGACCAGGCAGAGGTCGTTGGCGGCCGCGAGCACGCGATCCACGAACGACCACCCCAGCTCCGACAACTGGTCCTCGCCCTTCGGATCCCAGAACAGGTTGCACTCGCCGCGCGAGAGCGAGAGGTTCGTGTGCATGCCGCTGCCGTTGACGCCGCGTCACCGGCTTGGGCAGGAAGCTCGCCGTCATGTCCATCTGCTGCGCCACCTGGCGGCACACCAGCTTGTAGAGCTGCACCTGGTCGGCCGCGATGCACGCCTCGGTGTGCCGGTAGTTCATCTCGAACTGCGACGGCGCCACCTCGGGGTGGTCCTTCTCGTTGCCGAAGCCGAGCGCGCGCTGCACCTCGGCGGAGCCGTCGATGAACCGCCTCAACTCGTCGCCGGGGAGCGAGTGGTAGTAGCCGCCGGTGGAGATGAACTCGAACCTGTTGGTCAGGTGGTACTGCCGCTCGACGTCGCGCCCCTTGAAGAGGAAGCCCTCGATCTCGTTCGAAACGTGGGCGACGGTGCCGTCGCGCTGCAGCAGCGCCTCGGTGTAGCTCGCGCAGCCGGCTGCGCATGTCGGCGTGGTACGGGCGGCCGTCGCGCTCCTGCACGAAACCGAAGACCAGGACCTTGCCGGGCCCGAACACGTCGGCCGGCAGCCAGTAGAACGAGGTCCAGTCCACGGCCAGTCGCAGGTCCGACTCGGCCTGCTCGGCGAAGCCCCTTCACCGACGACCCGTCGAAGGTGAGCTGGTCGGCCGACCCGAGCAGGAACTTCTTGTCGTAGTCGAGCATGTGGAAGCGGCCCTCGAGGTCGGTGAAACAGACCGTCACGGCCTTGATCCGCTTCTCGTCCCTCAGGTAGCGCTGGCGTTCTTCCCGGACCGTCTCCAAAGCGACGCGGGTCGACCCGCTGCTGCTTGGCCTCGAGGTTCATCTCCTCGAGCCGGTCGTACGGGATCTCCAGGAAGTCGCGCAGCGCCGGTCGTTCCATGGCAGCCTCCTTGACATGCCCGGCTGGGCAGGCCGGGCCAGTTCACGCCCTCCACCCTCCCAGAATGGAAGGGCTGGCGGAATGAAAGCTAAACTCTACATGAATTATGCCAGATGAGAAGAGATTTATTCTTCTCGTGGCGTGATGAAGTCCTAACTGTCTGAGTCCGCGGCCTGGCTAAGCCCGCCCCATCACCTCGCGCGTCTCGGTGTTGACCCGGACGCGTTCGCCCACCTTCATGAACAGCGGGACGCGGACCTCGAGGCCGGTTTCGAGGCGGGCCGGCTTGGTGACGTTGCCGCTGGCGGTGTCGCCGCGGACGCCCGGCTCGGTTGCGGTGACCGTCAGCTCGACCTGCTGCGGCAGCTGGAGGCCGATGACGTTGCCGTTGTACTTCTGGACCTGCACGACCTGCCCGTCCACCAGGAAGTCGAGCGCATCGCCCAGCATCTCGGTCGAGACCGACAGCGTGTCGAAGGTCTCCTGGTCCATGAAGTGGGCGGCGTCGGCGTCGCTGTAGAGGTAGCTGGCGGGCGACAGGCCGAAGTCGGGCTCGCGGAACTTGTCGGACGCCCTGAAGGTGCGGTCGAAGACGGCGCGCGTCTTCAGGTTGCGCATCTTCACCCGCACGAGTGTCTGCCCCCCGCGCGCGGTTGGCGTCGATACGTCCACGTCGAGGCACAGGAACGGGGCGTCCTCCATTTCGAAGTACATCTTGCGGCGCAGGTCGATTGCCTGGATGAGAGCAGCCATACGGTCAATTCTACCCTCTGCATCTCCTCCCGATCCCTGCTATCCTCTGCCCCGATGCCCGATCGCCGCACCTTCCTCAAGGCCGGCGTCGGCCGCCACGATCTCGTGTCTCGGCGCTCGGGCCGCTGGGCCGGCACGCTCGGCGGCGCGCCGCTGCGTGATCCTCGAGACCGCCGAGGGCATGCTGGTCGTCGACGCCACGCGCTGCACCGGCTGCGGGCGGTGCGAGCTGGCCTGCACCGAGTTCAACGACGGCCGCGCGCAGCCGTCGCTCGCCCGCGTCAAGGTCGGCGCGCAACTACAACTTCGGCCCGCGCGGCCAGCAGGCGGGCGTCGGCCGCGGCCTCGGCGAGTTCGGCAACCTCCGCGATCGTCCCCGACACCTGCCTGCAGTGCCCGCACCCGGTCCCGTGCGAGACCGCCTGCCCGAGCGGCGCCATCGTGCTCGAGCCGAGGACGAAGGCGCGGATGGTGGACGTCGCGCGCTGCACCGGCTGCCGCCTCTGCGCGCAGGCGTGCCCGTGGGAGATGATGGCGTTCGACGCGGAGCGCGGGAAGGCGACCAAGTGCTGCGCTGTGCGCGGGGCGCTCCCGAGTGCGTCGCCGCCTGCCCGACCGGCGCCCTGCGCTACGTCGCCGTGGCGCGACCTGACCGGCGCGGTCCCGGTCCGCGCGCGCCGCCGTGGCCGTCCCGCTCGCCGGCCACGCCGCGCGGCCTGCGCCTCGTGCCATGGCGGCCAGAAACGGCAAACGGCGGAAGTAGGCAGGCGTGCGCGGCGTGAGCGCGACCCCGATGGTTGAACGGAGTCGAGGACCGTGCCGACCTACGGCGGATGGACCGGCAAGACGCTGCGCGTGGACCTGTCGTCGGCGCAGATCTCACGGTCGAGGACACGATCGCGCGCTACAAGGACGTCCTCGGCGGCACCGGCATCGGCTACAACGTCCTGTGGGACGAGGTCCCCGCGGGCACCGGCTCGTTCGACCCGGCCAACAAGATCATCGTCGCCGGTCGGCCCGCTCACCGGCACCGGCGCCCCCTGCGGCGGCCGCACGTCGGTGACGACGATCTTCCCGACCGTCGTCCCGGTGGACCTGGTGGCCACCGGCCACATGGGCGGCCACTTCGGCGCCGAGCTGAAGTACGCCGGCTGGGACGCCATCATCGTCGAGGGCGTGGCCGACACGCCCGTCTACCTGGCGATCGTGGACGACAAGGTGGAGATCCGCGACGCCTCGCACCTGTGGGGCAACGGCGATCTACCACGCCACCAGCTCGATCTGCCAGGAGATGGGGCCGGAGACGCAGGTGGCGGCCATCGGCCAGGCGGGCGAGAACCTGGTGACGGCTCGCCTCGCTCATCAACGGCTTCTCGCACTCGGCTGGCGGCGTCGGCGGCGTGTTCGGCTCGAAGAGCCTGAAGGCCATCGCGGTCAAGGGCACCGGCAGCGTGCGCATCGCGGCCGACCGCGCGGCCTGGAAGACGCTCGTCCAGCCACACGCTCGCCCTCCTCGGCGCCAACAACCAGCACGTCGTCCCCAGCACGCCGCAGCCCTGGTCGGAGTACTCGTCGCCCGGCAGCCGGTGGACGGCCAGGAAGGGGCTGTTCTGGGGCGCGGCGCGGCCGCCGATCGAGACCGGCGAGTGCCGGCCCGACGAGCTGAACCGCATCGGCTTCCGCACGGCCAAGGCGACCTACGACCTGGGGCCGAACGCCGAGAAGTACACCGTCCGGATGGGCGGCTGCGCCTCGTGCCCGATCCGCTGCCACTCGCACCTCGACGTCCCGGCCGTGGAGGCGAAGTACGGCGTGAGCCGCTACGCCGCGAACACCTGCGTGGGCTGGGGCGCGCAGCCGTTCTTCAAGTCGTTCCCGGACGGCCCGCGCGGCGAGACCGAGCATCGAGGCGGCCGTCGTCGGCAAGCACCTGGCGGACGACCTCGGCGTGTGGACGCACTACAGCCAGCTGCAGCGCGACTTCCGCTGGGCCTACGAGTCGGGGCTGATGCGCGAGCGAACGTGCCGGCGAAGGAGTACGCGTCGATCCCGTGGGAGAAGTACGAGCGCGGCGACCCGGCGTTCCTCAACGAGATCTACCGGCGCATCGCCTTCCGCGAGGGCGAGCTGGGCGACGCGTTCGCCGAGGGGGGCGGACGGCTGGCCGCGCGCTGGAAGTTCCCGCCCGAGTACTTACGCCGACCCCGCGAACGGCGTGGTGGAAGATGGGCCACCCGCGCCACCACGCCGCGGAAGAGGGCGGCCAGGCGGGCGTCCTCATCAACCTGATGTACAACCGGGACGCCCAGTGCCACTCGCACTCGAACTTCCTCGGCTGCGGCCTGCCGACCCGCGTGCAGCAGGAGATCGCCGCCGAAGGCTGTGGGGCGAGGGCGCGATCGACGAGCCGGACGACTACAGGCCGATGACGCCGGCCAAGGCGCGGTTCGCGGTGTGGTCGCTGCTGCGCAAGGAGCTGCACGACTCGCTGACCGTCTGCAACTGGGTGTGGCCGCTGGCGGCCTCGCCGCTCAAGTCGCGCGGCTACCAGGCGACTGTCGCCCTGGAGGCGCAGTTCTACAGCGCGGTCACCGGGCGACCGGAAGGACGCGCGCGGAGCTCGACCTGGTGGCCGAGCGGATCTTCACGCTGCACCGCGCGCTGACGATCCGCGACATGAAGACGGCCGACATGCGGCGCGCCCACGACACGGTCCCGTCGTGGGCTGTTCGACACTGCCGGCCGACAAGCCGCCCTTCACCCCGGGCCACTCAGCGGATGGACCGCGCCGACATCGAGCGCGCAAAGGACCTCTTCTACGACGTGCTGGGGTGGGACCGCGCCACCGGCGCCCCGACGCGATCGTCGCTGGAGCGCCTGGGGCTGCGCGACGTGGCCGGCCGCCTGGAGGCCATGGGACAGCTGCCGCTGGAGAAGGGCCGGTCGGCGGCCGACTCCTCGCAGTTGGCGGCGGCCGCTCCCTGCGGCACCCGGTCGTGCCCACCGCCTTCGCCGCTGCCCGACACGCTGGACGCTGTCGGGGCGATCGCCGAGGCCGTCCGGCGCGATTCGGCGATCTACCCCCGGCCGACGCCGGTCGCCGCCTTGTGCGAAGCGCCGTTCGGCCTCCCGGAGGCCGACGCGCCCGCCATCCTCGACCGCCTGCTCGCCGACCCCTCGTGCAGCGACATTCGCCTGGTCGCCGCGTCGGACGGCTCGCGTTTCCTGTACTCCTCGCGCCACATGAGCGACGTGCTCGCCTCTTCGCGGGCCGAGTGGATGGCGGTCGGGCACCCGCAGAACCCCTGACGCGCGAAATGGGGCCTGGCCCCATTTCGCATGCCAGGCTCAACAAGGGCACCGAACCGGAACCCGCCAAATCCGTCTTCTCCGGTGTATGACCCCTCAAGCCGGCGACCTGCGGTTTGCCTTGCGCCTCCTCTGGAAGGACAAGGCCTACACGCTCGCGACCGTCCTGACGCTGGCGCTCTGCATCGGCGCCAACACGGCCCTGTTCAGCATCGTCAACTCGGTGCTGCTGCGGCCGCTGCCGATCCCCGAGCCCGACCGGCTCGTGACGATGTTCAACGCCTATCCCAAGGCCGGCGCGGTCCGCGGCTCGAACGGCGGGCCCGACTACTTCGACCGCCGCACGCTGCCCGCCTTCGAGTCGCTGGCCTTCTACGACACGACCGACCTCAGCATCGGCGAGAGCGGCCGGCCCGAGCGCATCCTGACGATGAGGGCGACGCCGTCGTTCTTCCGGCTGACGCGGGTGAAGCCGCAGCTGGGCCGCACCTTCACCGAGGACGAGGCCGAGCCGGGCCACGAGGATCGGATCGTCCTGACCGACGGCCTCTGGCGCGAGCGGTTCGCCGCCGACCCGGGGGTGGTCGGGCGCCAGGTGCCGGTCGACGGGCGGACCTTCACCGTGGTCGGCGTGCTGCCGGCCGACTTCCGCTTCGTCGAGCCGCGCATCCGGATGTACGTCCCGATCGCGTTCACCCCCGAGCAGCGGTCCGACGACAGCCGCCACAGCAACAACTGGGCGTGCATCGCGCGCCTCCGCCCCGGGGCGACGGTGGCGCAGGCGCAGGCCCAGATCGATGCGCTCAACGCCGCCACCCTCGAGCGCTTCCCGGCCTTCAAGCAGATCCTGATCAACGCGGGCTTCCACACCCCGGTCTTCCCGTTGAAGGAAGACATGGTCCGCGAGATTCGCCCGACGCTCTCCCTCCTCTGGGGCGGCACGCTGTTCGTCCTGCTGATCGGGTGCGTCAACGTCATCAACCTCGCGCTCGTGCGGTCGCGCGTCCGCCTGCGGGAGCTGGCCACCCGGTTCGCGCTCGGGGCCGGGCGGTGGCGCATGGCGAAGCAGCTGCTCACCGAGAGCATGCTGCTGGCGATCGTCAGCGGAGGCCTGGGCCTGCTCCTCGGCTGGGGCGGCCTGCGGCTGCTCCGCGGCCTGAACCTCGAACAGGTGCCGCGCGCCTCGGAGATCGCTCTGGACGCCACTGCCGCGCTCTTCACGGCCGGCCTGGCCGTGCTCCTGGGCGTCGTCATCGGCGTGTTCCCGCTGATCAGCACCCTGCGCGCCAACCTCGGGGCGGTCTTCCACGATGCGGGGCGGACAGGAACCGGCGGGCGGGGCGCCCGCATCCTGCGCCGGGCGCTGGTGGTCACGCAGGTCGGCGTGGCGTTCGTACTGCTGCTCGGCGCCGGCCTGCTCATGGCCAGCTTTCGCCAGATCCTGGCGGTCGATCCCGGCTTCGACCCTCGCGGCGTGCTCACGGCCAGCGTGATGCTGCCCCAGTCGCGCTACGCGGGCGACGCCGAGCTGCGTGCATTCGCGGGCGAGGCGGTCCGGCGCACCCGGGCGCTGCCGGGCGTCACGACGGCGGGCGTCACCAGCTCGATTCCCCTCGGCACGAACCACAGCGACAGCGTGATCTTCGCCGAGGGCTACCAGATGCAGCCGGGCGAGTCGGTCATCTCGCCGTCCCTGTCGGTCGTCACGCCGGGCTACTTCGAGGCGATGCGGATCCCGCTGAAGCGGGGGCGCTACTTCGACGGGCGCGACGCGAACGGCTCGAAGCTCTCGATCATCGTGGACGAGCGCCTCGCGCGCCGCTTCTGGGGTGACCGCGAGCCGATCGGCCGCCGGATGTACTTTCCGTCGGACCCGAACGACCTGCTGGCCACCAACGAGAAGACCGAGTGGCTCACGGTGGTGGGGGTCGTGGGCGAGGTGAAGCACGACGGCCTGGTCAGCGAGGGCGCGCTCGTGGGCGCGTACTACCTCCCGAACGACCAGCGGCCGCGCCGCTTCCTGACCTTCGCCGTGCGCGCGGCGGTCGATCCCACCGCGCTGGTTGGCCGCCTCCGGTCCGAGGTGAACGCCATCGACCCCGAGTTGCCGGTCTTCGCCACGCTCACGATGGAGGAGGTCGTGGAGGAGTCGCTGGTGACGCGGCGTTGGCCGGTCCTGCTGTCGGGCGGCTTCGGCCTGATGGCGCTGCTGCTGTCGGCGGTGGGAATCTACGGCGTGCTCGCGTACCTCGTCACGCAGCGCACCAAGGAGATCGGGATCCGAATGGCGCTCGGCAGCACGCCGCGGTCGGTCTTCGACCTGGTCGCGAAGGAGGGTCTGGCGCTCGTCGTAACGGGCTTCGCTGTCGGTGGCCTCGGCGCGCTCGCCATCCGGAAGAGCATCGAAGCGCAGTTGTACAACGTGCGGCCGACCGACCCTGCGGTCATCGCTGCCACCGCCGGCGTGCTTGCGGCCGTGGCGCTGGTCGCCTGCGTGATCCCCGCCCGCCGCGCCACGCGCATCGACCCCGTCGTCGCGCTGAACCAGGAGTGATCACGTAACCTCCGGCCGTGAACTCGTCAGGAGGCGCTGACGCATCATGAACGCCTTCAAGCTGACGAAGTGGTACCTCGACGCGGCGGACGAACAGGGGCGGTCGGCGATCGCCTACTGGACGCGCCTGGCCTGGGGACCGCTCGCGGTGGGCTGGGAAGGGCTGACGCTTCACCCGGGAACCGGAGCGCCACGGCATCGATCGACGCTCGCCACGGGCGGCGAGCCGGCATGGTCGGGCGGCGTCCTGGCGTGGAGGAGCGTGGGCCTCGGTTGCGACGTCGAGTGCGAACCCTGGAGCGTGCCCTTCGAATCGCGGCTGCTGGAATCGGCTGACGGCTCCATCGAGTGGAGCTGCCAGGCGCCGGGAGCGGCGGTGACGATCGATGCCGGCGACGGGTCCCCGATCCGCGGGGCCGGTTACGCCGAGCGTATCGTGCTCACGGTCCCCCCCTGGCGGCTGCCGATCGCCGAGTTGCGCTGGGGGCGCTGGGTGTCGGCACGGACACGGCGCTCGCTGGTCTGGATCGACTGGCGCGGCGAACACCCGCTGACGCTCGTCCTCGATCGCGGCCGTCCGCGCGAACCCGCCACGGTCGGCGACGCCGGGGTCGCATTCGGCGGCGGCGAGGCCAGCCATGCCGGCGGCCTGCAGCTGGGCCGTCACGTCACGCTCTACAGCCGCGCGATTTCCGATGTCCTGCACGGCCTCCGCCCGCTGACATCGCGGCTGCCCGCGTCGTGGCTGGCGGTCGAGGACCGCAAGACAAGGAGTCTCGGCACGCTCCACGACGGCGGTGCCGAGCCGGACACCGGCTGGGCCATCCACGAGGTCGGTACGGTTTCCCCGCGGGAGGATGTCGCCATGAGGGTCGGCATCGCTCCTGACCGAGCCTCGAGGGCCGCGGCCGCTGGGGTCGCCGCGTACGCGGCCCTCTTCACGCTCGGCCTTCCACTGCTGCTCGTCCTCTGGATGCGGCGCCTCGACGCCCTCATCCCGGCGCCGCGCGTGGCATCGGTCCCCGCGGGCACCGCCCTCGCCCTGCTCGGCGCGGCTATCATCGCCGCCGCCGTGACCGCGCTGTGGCGACACGGAAGGGGCCTCCCGATGAGCCCGTTCCCGCCCGAGCGCCTGATCGCGAGCGGCGTCTACGCGCTCGTGGCGGACCCCGTCTATCTCGGCTCGGTGCTCGTCTGCGCGGGCGTCGCCATCGCGCTCGGCTCGGGGGCGGGCCTCTTCATCGTCTCACCGGTGCTCGCGCTCGCCAGCGCCGCGTTCGTCCTCGGCTACGAGCGGGAAGCCACGCGCCGCCGCTTCGGCCGCACGGTCAGGCCCCTGCTGACGCTTCCCGCAGAAGACGATGGGAGGCCGTCGCGGTGGGAACGCGTCTCGGTCTACGTGCTCGTCCTCGCGCCGTGGCTCCTCCTCTTCGAGGCGGTCGAGTTCCTGGGCGTTCCGCACGACGCGGTCTCGACGTACCTGCCGCTCGAAGAGCCCTGGCCCGTCATTCCCTGGACCGAGGCCGTCTACGCGCTCGCCTACCCGCTGGTTCTGCTCGCGCCACTGGCAGCCGCGCGCCGCCGCCACCTGCGCCGGTTCGCGCTCGGCGGTCTTGCGGCCACGGCGCTCATCATCCCGTTCTACCTGCTGGTTCCACTTGTCGCGCCGGCCAGGCCGGTGCCGGCCGAGTCAGCGTGGGCGTGGCTCCTGCGCCTCGAGCGCATCGGCGACACGGCGATGACCGCGCTCCCCGCGTTCCACGTGGTCTGGGTGTGCCTGGCTGCCGAGGTCGGCGTCGCACGCTGGCCGCGGCTTCGATGGCCGGCCATCCTGCTCGCGCTGGCCATCGGCGCCAGTTGCGTGACGGTCGGCATGCACGCCGTTGCCGACGTCATCGCCGCGTTCGTGGCGTACGGCGTGATCCGCTCGGGAGCGAGGATGTGGGCCTCGACATGCCGCGCGACGGAGGCCGTCGCGAACTCGTGGCGCGAGCGCACGGTTGGACCCGTACGGTTCTTGAGCCACGGCATCTACGCGGGGCTTGGCGCAGCGCTCGGCGTGGCGGCGGGCGTCGCAGTCGCGGGACCCGGAGCGTTGTGGTGGATGGTGGCGATGACCGCGGCCGCCGAGGTCGGCGCCGCCCTGTGGGCGCAGCTGGTGGAGGGATCGAACCAGCTGTTGCGCCCCTACGGCTATTTCGGGTCGGTGATCGCCGTCGTGGCCGTCGCCCCCGTCGCCTGGGCGTTCGGCGCCGATCCGTGGCTCCTGCTTGCGGCGATGGCGGTGGCCGGCTGCGTCACGCAGCCGTTCGGGCGCCTCCGCTGCCTCATCCAGGGATGTTGTCACGGCCGGCCCGTCAACGCGGCCTGGGGCATCCGCTACCGCCACCCGAGGTCGCGCGTGCTGCGTCTCAGTGCCCTCGGCGGCGTTCCACTGCACCCCACGCCGCTCTACTCGATCCTCTCGACACTCGTCGATGGGCCTCGTCCTGGTGCGGTTCTGGACGCTCGCCCTCCCGCTTCCCTTCATTGCCGGCAGCTACTTCGTCCTCGTCGGGCTGGCGCGCTTCGTGGAGGAGCACTACCGGGGCGAGCCGCAGACCGCGTGGGTCGGCGGGCCTGCGGCTCTATCAGTGGCTGGCGATCGCGTTCCTCGTCGTCGGCGCGGCGCTCACGGCGGTCGGCGGCGCGCCCGCCCCGCCGCCTCAACCCGTACCCGCCTCGGCGTGGCCGGTGCTCGCCGCTCTCGGCCTGATGACCTACGTCGCCTACGGCGTCGACTTCCCGCGCTCGAAGCGGCGGTTCTCGCGACTGGTGTAGACCTCGCGCGGGACTCGCGTCAGTACCTCTCCATCTCGCCGCGGTACGGAATCACCTGCCCGGGCTCGACCTGGACTTCCCACTCCATCGGACGGAACCCGTCGCGCTGGACCGCGATCCGGTGCACGCCGGGCGTGAGCGTGAGCGGCTCCGAGTACGGGTTGAAGTCGCCGACCTGACCGACGTACTCGCCGTTCACGTAGAGGTCGGCGTCGGACGGCTGGATGTCGAAGCTCACCCCGCCGTAAATCGACACGCTCCCCGTGCTGTAGCCGTACGGGTCGCCGTAAACCCTCGGCCGGTAGCTCCCCAGGTAGCGGTAGGGGTAAGGAACCGGCGATCCCAGCCACAGGCCGAAGCCGAGATGGATGTGCGGCCGGAACGAGTAGTACCGCTGCGAGAAGTAGAACGGCCTGTACGGCGAGTAGCGGTACGGCCGGACGTACGGGCGCGAGTAGTAGTAGGGGCGCGAATAGGACGGGCGAGGAACGGCGCGCGGCCCGGCGTAGCCGCGCCGGTCGTTGTTGCGGTACGACCGATCGTCGTTGCGGTACGACCGATTGTCGTTGCGGTACGACCGATCGTCGTTGCGGTACGACCGATCGTCGTTGCGGGGCGCCGCCGAGCGCGGCACCGCGCGCCGCTCGCCCTGGTACGACCGGTCCCCGGAGCGGGGCGCCACGCGACGCTCGTCTTGATAGGACCGGTCCTGCTGGCGGGGCGCCACGCGACGCTCGCCCTCGGACCGGCGGCTCTCTTGTCCGCGCTGGGCGGGGGCCTGGCGCGCGCGCTCCCGGTTCTCGGGCCGGCTCTGCGCCCGCGCGCGCGGCCGGTTCTCGTTCTGGCTGTTGTTCTGCCGCGCCCGCTCCTGGCTCTGGCTCCTCGTGCGCGCCTGGGCGGCGGCGGGAACGGCCGTCCCCAGCAGGGCGGCCACGATGATGGCTGATGTGAAGGTCCGTGCGAGGTTCATATCCCCCTCCCGCACGGAGCTAGCGCAACCATGATGCCAACGGGAGCCGCTGTGATTCTGATGGTATTTCGGTGCTACGGCGCGTGGCCGCCCCTGCCGACCGTCCTCAATCCCGGACGCGTCGCCGCGCCGGGGGCCGGGGCCGCCCCAAGGCCGGCCCTCTCTCAGCTGCCGACGCGCCTCCCCTTGTCCACGCTGTTGAACGTCGTGCGGGTCAGCCCGGTCACCTTGCCGGCCTGGTCGCGCTCGAACGCGTAGCGCGTGAATGAGTCCGGAACGAAGAACCGGTCGGGGGCCATCGGGACGATCTTCGTCGGGCTCCCGCCCCCTGCCTGGATGGAGAGCCCATCGGCGGCCGTCACCGTGGCCTTCACCTCGTCGTCGAACTGGTAGACGCCGGCGTACTCGGGGAGCTTGTCCAGCGCGAGGACGACTGGCGCGGGGTTCACGACTGGCTTGCCGGCGGCGAGCGCCGCGAGCTTGCGTGCCAGCGCACCCGGGTTGGTCGTGGTGCTGTTGGCGAGCACCGCGACGTAGACGTGGTCCTCGGGCAGCCGGACGACGTAGGCAGAGAAACCGTTGATGCCGCCGCCGTGCTCCTGCACCGGGCGCCCCTCGAACGACCCGACCTGCCACCCGTAGCCGTAGCCGGTCGCTCTCCCGTTCTTCAGCCGGTAGGTCGTGAAGATCCGCTGCCACGACGCGGCGGTGAGGAGCGTCCCCGCCGAGACGGCGGCGTCCCACCTCGCCAGGTCGTCCACCGTGGACACCAGCGCGCCGGCCGCGCCCGGCTGCGTCATGCTCAGGTATGGCGCGTTGACGATGGCCCCGGCCGCCAGCTGGTAACCCTGCGCCCGCCCCTTCATGACCGGCCCGGTGTCGCCGTAACGGGTCCTCGTCATGCCGAGCGGCTCGAAGATGTTCCGGTTCACGAACTCGGCGTACGGGACGCCGCTCACCTTCTCGATGATGGCCCCGAGCAGGAAGTAGGCGGAGTTGTTGTAGAGATACCGTTCGCCGGGCCCGAAGTCCGCCGGCTCGTTCTTGAAGAAGTCGATCAGCTCGGCGGTCGTGAAGTCGCGGCCCCACGCGCCGCGCCACGCGGGAAGGCTCGTGTAGCTCTTGATCCCCGAGGTGTGCGTGAGCAGGTGCTCGACCGTGATCCGCCGGCCCGCGGTCGGGTAGTCCGGGAAGAACCTCGCGATCTCGTCGTCCAGGGCGAGCTTGCCCTGCTCGGCGAGCGTCATCACCGCGGCCGAGGTGAACTGCTTGGTCACCGAGCCGATTCGCAGGATCGAGTCGGGCTGCATCCGCACGCCCAGCTCGATGCTCGCCATCCCTCGCGCCGCGCGGTAAGCGGGCACGCCGTCCTTGACGACGATGACCGTCCCCCCTGGACCGTCGTCGGTCTTGAAGGCGGCGTCGACCAGCGCTTCGGCCGCGCCGTGGAGGGAGTCGGCGAGCGGGGTGGGCCCCTGCGCCCCCGCAACAGCCGCCATGGCCAGCGCCGGCAGCACGATCGCGGCAATCACACGAGAACAAGCGGGCAACCGGCCGTCCATGGCTCCCCCTTTTCGCCTACTCCGCCCGGAGTGCCTCGACCGGGTTGCCGGCGGCGCGACGCGCGGGAAGCCAGCATCCCGCGAGGGCGACGGTGCACAGCAGCAGCGCCACCCCGCCGAGCGTCGCCGGGTCGGCCGGCCCGACATCGAACAGCTGGGCCGAGATCAGGCGCGACAACGCTATCGCGACGGGCACGCCGATCGCAATCCCCGCCAGCGCCAGCTTCATCCCCTCGGCCACGACCGCGCCGCGCACCTGCCGCGGCGTTGCGCCCAGCGCCAGGCGGATCCCGATCTCGCGTCTCCGCCGCGCGACGCTGTAGGACAGCAGCCCGTACACTCCGACGGCGGCGAGCAGCATGGCGGCGCCCGCGAACCCGGAGAGGAGCGTGGCGCGCAGCCGCGGCTCGCCGAGCGACCGCGCGACGGCGGTCGAGAACCCGGCGGCCTCTCCGACCGGCAGCTCCGGGTCGATCCGGCGGACCACCGTCCTCACGGCGGACGCCACGGCTCCGGGGCCCGCCTCGGAACGCACGAGCAGCGTCATCAGCGGCACCGCGTTCTGGCGGAGCGGTATGTAGAGCATCGGCGCCGGCGCCGACGACAACGCCTGGTGCCGCACGTCGCCGACGACGCCGACGACGGTGATCCAGGAGGGGTCGGCCTCGTCGCCGAAGCTGAGCCGGCGGCCGATCGGGTCTTCGCCGGGCCAGAGGCGCGCCGCGGCCGATTCGCTGATCACGGTGACCGCCGGGGCGCGCGCGGCGTCGCGGTCGTCGAAGTCGCGCCCGCGGCGCAGCGGGATCCCGAGGACGCCGAAGTACCGCGACGAGACCCACGTGATGGCCGCGACCGGCCGCTCGCGGTCCTCGGTCCACGGCCGCCCCTCCACCTGCACGCCGCCGGACGCGCCGGCGCCCGAGAGCGGGATCGGGAACGCCGCGGCGGTGTGCCGCGTGACCGGGTTTTCCGACAGCCCCTCGATCACGCGGGTGTAGAACTCGGCCTGCTGTTCGCCCGTCCCGTAGCTGTTGGCGGGCAGCGGGAGCGAGACCCGCACGACCCCTTCCGCGCGGTACCCGGATCCACCGCCTGCAGTCGCAGGAGCGTGGTGACCATCAGCCCGGCGCCGACGCTGAGGACGATCCCGCACGCGATCTCGAGCACCACCAGCGCCGACATGCTGCGGCTCGGGCCGCGGGCCCCGGCGCGCGTCCCGCCGGCCTGCAGGGCGGACGCGATCCCGGGGCGCGAGGCCTGCAGAGCCGGCAGGATGCCAAACGCCAGCGACGTGCCGGCGCCGAGCGCGAGCGTGAAGAAGGTGACCGTCCCGTCGAGCGACACCTCCCCGAGCCGCGGGAAGTCCTCGGGCAGCAGCGCGACCAGCAGGTCGAGCCCCCACGACGCCAGCAGCAGCCCGGCGAACCCTCCGGCCAGGCCGACGACGAGACTCTCGACGAGCATCTGTTGCAGAAGACGTGCCCGTCCGGCGCCCAGTGCTGCGCGCATGGCCAGCTCCTCGCGGCGTCCGGTCGAGCGGGCCAGCACGAGTCCGGCCACATTCGCGCACGCGACCAGCAGCACGAACCCGACGGCGCCCAGCAGCAGGAACAGCACCGCGCGCGTGTCCCCGGTGATCACGTCGTGAAGCGGCACGGCGCTGAAGCCCTGTCCCCGGTTCGTCTGGGGATACCGCTCGCCCAGGCTCGAGGCGATCGATGCCAGGTCGCCCTTCGCCTGGTCCGCGGTCGTGCCGTCCTTCAGGCGGGCGATCGCCTCGAAGTAGTGCACCTGCCGGTCGGCGAGCAGGTCGCCTTCCACGTCGAGCGGTGGCGGCGGAACGGGCTCGGCCGACAGCAGCCACGCCAGCGCGTCGCCGGGGAACCGGAACGACGGCGGCATCACGCCAACGACAGTGGCCGGCGCACGGTTGATGCGGATCGTGCGGCCGACGAGGCCACGGTCCCCGCCGAAGCGCCGCTGCCAGAGGTCGTCCGCCAGCACGACGAGCCGCTCGCCGCGAGGGTCGTCGGACCGCGCCGAGAACGTGCGGCCGGCGACGGCCGCGACGCCCAGCACGTCGAAGAACGGCGCGGTCACCTGGGCCCCGGCCACGCGCTCGGGGTCGCCGGTGCCGTCGGCCAGCTCGAACACGTCCATCCGGTACCCGGCGAGCGCGGAGAACGACCGGCTCTCGCGGCCGATATCCAGGAAATCGGCGGCGCAGTGGCTGCCGTCCGCGCCCTGGGCCGTGGTGCGCGTCACGGCCACCAGCCGGGCGGCGTCCGCGAACGGAAGGTCGCGGACCACGACGGCGTGCACGACCGCAAAGATGGCGCCGCTCGCCCCGATGCCCAGCGCCAGCGTGAGGATGGCGGTGGCGGCGAACCCGCGGCTCCGGTTCAGCGTCCGGAGTGCGTAGCGGAGGTCGAAAACGATGCCGTTCATCATGGCCGTGCGCATGCCCTCCCACGCTCCGTTAGGCCAGGAGCGTGCCGAGGGCGTAAGCGCCTGTCCGCCAGTCGCTTGGGCTCATTGGGGTGCCGCTCGCGGCGCCCCCGGGTGTCCGGATCCGGAACGGTGGTTCCTGCGTGCGGACACTGATCGATATACTGGCAGATCGGGTCGCCGGGACGAGGAACGCCCGACGCCCTGTTCACCGGAGACGCTCTCATGCCCGACCAGATGATCCCGATCAAGCAGGTGGCTGCGGCCTTCGGTATCGAGGAGGCCGAACTCTACTACTACGGTCCTTACAAGGCGAAGCTCGAGCCGTCCCTCCAGCGTCGTCTCGCCTGCGGCGGCGCGCCCGGCCGCCAGGTGCTCGTCACGGCCACCACCCCCACGCCTGCCGGCGAGGGCAAGACGACGACGGCGATCGGCCTGTCGATGGCGCTGAACCGCCTGGGGACGAAGTCGATCGTGACGCTGCGCGAGCCGTCGCTTGGGCCGGTGTTCGGCATGAAGGGTGGAGCGACCGGCGGCGGGGCCGTCCCAGGTCGTGCCGCGCGACGAGATCGACCTGCACTTCACCGGCGACATTCACGCGGTGACCACCGCCAACAACCTGCTCGCGGCGGTCATCGACAACCACATCCAGCACGGCAACGCCGCTTGGCATCGACACGCGGCGGATTGCGTGGCGGCGCGTCATCGACATGAACGACCGCGCGCTGCGCGAGATCGTCATCGGCCTGGGCGGCCGGCAGAACGGCTTCGCCCGCGAGGACGCGTTCAACATCTCGGTGGCGTCTGAGATCATGGCCGTGCTGTGCCTGGCGGAGGACTTCGCAGACCTCAAGGCGCGGCTGGCCCGGATGGTCGTCGGCTACACCTTCCGAAGAACAAGCCGATCACCGCCGCCGACCTGAAGGTCGTGGGGTCGATGGCGCTGCTGCTGAAGGACGCGATCAAGCCCAACCTCGTGCAGACCTCGGAGGGCACACCGGCCATCATCCACGGCGGGCCGTTCGCCAACATCGCCCACGGCACCAACTCGATCCAGGCGATCCGGCTCGCCCAGTGCCTGTCGGAGATCACGGTCACCGAGGCCGGCTTCGCCTCCGAGCTGGGCGGCGAGAAGTTCCTCGACTTCGTGAGCCGCGTCGGGAAGTTCAACGTGGACGCGGTGGTGCTGGTGACCACGCTGCGCGCGCTGAAGTTCCACGGCGGCGCCGAGAAGGACGCGCTCGCCGAGAAGAACCTCGAGGCGCTCATCCGGGCTTCGACAACCTGGACAAGCACATCGAGAACATGCAGGCGTTCGGCCTGCCGTTGATCGTCGCCATCAACTACTTCCCCGACAACTCCGAGGAGGAGATCGAGCTGACGGTGAAGCACGTCGTCGGCGCGTAAGGCGGCAGTGCGGTCGTCGGCCGACGCCTACAACAAGGGGAGCGAGGGGTGCCTCGACCTGGCGCGGGCGGTCCGCGAGGCGGTGAACAGCGGCGCCCGGGTGGCGCCGATCTACGAGCCCGAGTGGAGCATCCCGCGGAAGATCGAGACGATCGCGACGAAGATGTACGGTGCGGCGCGCATCAACTACACGCGGCAGGCGCGCAAGGACATCGAGCTCCTGACGCAGCTCGGCTACGACACGCTGCATGTCATCGTGGCCAAGACGCCGAACTCCCTGTCGGACGACCCGGCCGCGAAGGGGCGGCCGACGAACTTCGACGTGGACGTGGACCGGCTCTTCCTCTCCGCGGGCGCCGGGTTCGTGGTGGCGGTGTGCGGCGAGATCATGCTGATGCCCGGCCTCCCGAAGGAGCCGGCCGCCGAGCGCATCGACATTTCCGACGACGGCACGGTGGTCGGCCTGTTCTGACGATCGGAAATGTCGGAAATGGGGCCAGGCCCCATTTCGGGCCCGCCCGCCCGTTATTGAGACTGGCGTGAGAAATGGGGCCTGGCCCCGTTTCGGGCGGCGCACACCGACGCCGGGTCGAGGTGAGAGATCGCTGGGGAATCCGGGTGGCGCCCGCCCGTTATTGAGACCGGCGTGAGAAATGGGGCCTGGCCCCATTCCTCAGACGCGCTTCATCGGGACGAGGCGGACGGGGCCCAGGAGGCCGGAGGGGGGCACGCGCTCGGGGGGCACCTCGCCGTAGGTCCCCCAGCGAATGCCGGCGGTTTCGGCCAGCTCCGGATCGGGGCCGACGCCCTTCAGGTGGCGAGCCGGGTCGCCGGGCGGATGCGCCAGGACGTGGTGGATCCAGAGGTTGGCAACCTCCACGCGCAGCCGGTTCGACCCGCGCACGATGGCCGTGCCGCACGATAGCCGGCGCTTTCCCTTCCACGCCGCCCCCAGGTCGTGCCCATTGAGGATCACCTGCGCGGTCTCGTGCACCTCACCGAGGTCGATGAACCACTCGATCTCCGACCCGAGGTCGGGCACCTCGACGCGGGACTCGTACACGCCCCACCCGCTGAAACCTCGCCCGCCGAGGAACTCGGTCCACGGACGCAGCCGGTCCAGCCTCGCCGCCGCGCCCTTGCCGAGGGCCAGCGTCCACGCGCCCTCGACCGCCGCGGCAGGCGGAAGGGCGCCGGCTCGCACACGGTGAATGCGGCCGCCGGGGCGCTCGACCTCGTACAGGCCAGCCGCCGGCACGAGCCCACGGATCTCGGCGCGCGGTCCCGTCCGCGCGATCTCCCACTGCCCGCGGGGGTCGGTGGCGACGACAACCGGCGGCGCGGCATCGGCGCCGAACACCACGAAGCACGACTCGAACGGCGCGAGACGCAGTTCCACGGACGTCACCGGCTCGGCCGTCACCCCTTCGGCCGCACGGCGCGTGGCGAACTTGTACGGCGGCTCGCCCGCCGGGCGACCCGTCTCGGGATCCCATCGCTGCGGCCTCGCGTGGCCAACCGCGAACTCGACGCGCAGGTCCCGAGCCTCCGCGGAGACGTTGGCGACGAAATAGCACTCCGCCCCGCCGACGCGCCGGTGCACGAAGCCCACGTTTGAGAGAGCAGGGCTCACGCCCGGCTCCACCGGCGTCCCTTCAAGCGTGCCCGACACGATCCGGAGGTCGGGCGGCAGCACCCGCGCGAGCCGGACCAGCGCCGACGGCACGTCGGGGACGAGCGCGGCGCCCAAGTGCGGCGCCACCACCGCGGCCCCCGCCGGCATCGTGCCGCCCCACAGACCCGCGAGCGTCTCGCGCATCAGCGCGGTCCGCGCGTCGTGGTCCTTCACGCCGGGGGCCTCCTCCGGGATCCCCCCGACGACGATCAGCTGGCCGCCCGCGCGCACGAACTCGGCAATCTTCGCCGCCGACTCGGGCGGCATCAGGCGGACCTCGTTCACGACGATCACCCGGTAGCGGCCGGTGCCCGCCGCGGATTGCAGACAGCAGGGCTGAAGCCCTGCTCCACCGGTGTTGGTGCCGTCCTCGACCCTCATCACCTCCACCAAGGCATGGTCGTTGACGACGTCGAAGTCGTAGCCGGCGCGGCGGATCCCGTCGAGCAGCGCCGGGTCGATGCGAGCCTGCACCTCCTCGTCCAGGTGCAGCCCGCCTACGCCGTGCGCGGCGTAGACGTCGGCCATCGGCAGGTACACCAGCACCGGGTTCACACTTTCGCCCTGCTGCAACACCGCGCACACGCGCTGCACGTAGCGCGCGAGGTGCGGATAGTGCCGCCACCAGGTCTGCGTGTGGTTGATCTCGGTGGACGCGTAGAACGCCCACCCCGGCTCCCCCGCCCCGGGCGGCGAGTACCGAGTAGCCGTGGTTGACGACCTGGTTGATGCCGTCGAGGAACACGGAATCGGTCGCCGCCTTCATCATCTCGAGCGTCGTGGTGAAGACGGGGGTGCGCAGCCACGTGTAGGTCTCGGCCGACGCGACCGACTTGCCGTAGATGTGCGCGGCGGAAGACGCGAGGCGGCGGTGCTTCAGGTTCACCTGGCAGCGGTCTCCGAGGAAGATGTTCTCCCCCTCGGGCACGTCGGCCAGGCCGTAGCCGCGCATGACGTCGCCCATCGCGCCGTGCGCCTGCACGCGCGACCGGACGCCTCGCCGCGCGCCCCACGCGGCCAGCGGCGCGAAGAACCCCTCGACGATGAGATCCGAGAGTGTGAGGTGGAAGTCGTACCGGATGTGCGGCGTGAGCGGCCCGGCATCGCCGAACAAAGCCGGCAGGTACGGCTCGAGCCGGTAGCCGCGCCGCCGCTCGAACTCGGCCGGCAGGCGCCCGGTCCAGTCGGCGCCGTAGACCTCGAGGCTGTCGCAGAACACCGAGTGGAACGGCGGCCCTCCCTCGCCGCCCACCGCGTCGAACACCCGGTCGCCGGCGGCGCGCAGGAACAGCTCGACGGCCTCGCGATTGTGGTGGTCGACGACGAGCCCCTCCATGCCGAAGGTCGGCCGCTTCACCTGCATACCGGTCGGCTCGTCCACGAAGAGCATCAGTCGCCAGCGCCCCGCGGGGATGTCCAGGCTGCCGGCGGCCCCCTCGGCAGTCGCCGCGGGCGCCCCGCCGCCCTGAGCGGAGTCGAGGAGTGCCCGCGCGGGTTCGACTTCCCTCGCCTCCTCCACCCTCACCGTCCCGTCCTCGGCGACCGGGGCCAGGACGAGGGCCGCGGCGCGGTCGTCCTCGCCGAGCAGGCGTGCCACCTCCCACGAGAACGTGCGCGGGCCGACCAGGTCGGTGGAGACGACGCGGAGCCGGCGAGCGCCGAGCGCGGGCGGCACGAACGGCCCGCCGTAGGGCCAGCCGCTGCCGAGCGTCAGGTCGAGCTGGAGGCCAAGGCGCCGCGCCTCGCGCGAGGCATGGCGGAGGAGGTCGAACCACTCGGGCGAGTAGTAGCGGTGGTGGCGGATGCCGTGCGCCGGGTCGTCCACCGTGACCGGGTAGACGGGCTGGATCTCGGCGCCCCGCAGGCCGGCGTCGCGCATGAAGGTCAGCTCGCGGGTGATCTCCTCGGGCGTCACCGCGCCGCCGAACCACCACCACCGGGTCATCGGCTTGGCGGTGTCGGGCGGCGCCTGGAAGACACGGCTCAGGGCCTCGACGTCCGCATCGGCAGGCGCGATCGCGAAGCCCGCCTCGGGCGCCGCGCTTCCCGGTCGCGGCGTGAATCCCACGCCGCCAGCCGCGGCCACTGCGCCGCCCGCGATGTGCCCCAGGAACTCACGCCGCGTCTGGTCGTGGGACATCGGCCTCCTCGCGCCGGCTACCCAGCAGGGCTGAAGCCCTGCTCTACGGGGGTCCAGCAGGGGTCTCAGCAGGGCTAAAGCCCTGCTCTACGGGGGTCCAGCAGGAGTCGGCGCCCGCCCCGGCGCGCGCTCGCCCCTGCCCTTCCGGTTCGTCAGCGCGTCGCCCAACTCGGCGCGCGCCGACTCGGCGAGGGCCTGCAGGTCGCGCACGACGTCGGGATGCGCGGCCGCCACGTCGCGCCGCTCGCCCGGGTCGGCCACGAGGTCGTGCAACGCGAGCCCCACCTTGATCTCGCCGTAGTCGCCCGGGAAGCCGTCCCGCCCTGGCTCCTGGCCCGCGTAGGACCGGGAGGTGTGCGGCAGCAGCAGCTTCCACTGGTCCTTGCGAACCGCTCTCAGCTCGTGCGCGAAGTAGTAGAAGAACGTGCGGCGCGGGTTCACGCGCGGGTCGCCCTCGAGCAGCGGCAGGATGTTCACGCCGTCGATCGGGTTCTTCGGCAGCCTCGCGCCCGCCACCGCGGCGAATGTCGGGAGGAGATCGATCGTCGAGGCGATCCGGCTCGTCACGCTCCCCGCCGGGATGCGCCCCGGCCACCGGACCACGCAGGGCACACGCACGCCGCCCTCGAACTCCGTCCCCTTCCCCTCGCGGAACGGCCCGGCCGACCCGGCATGCGCGCCGAAGTGGAGCCACGGCCCGTTGTCGCTGGTGAACAGGACGATCGTGTCGCGCTCGAGGCCATGGCGCGCGATCCGCTGCAGGATCGCGCCGACCGAGGCGTCCACCTCCGTCATCACGTCGCCGAACAGCCCCTTCCTGCTCCGTCCCCTGAACGCCGGCGATGCGCCCAACGGGACGTGCACCATGGAGTGCGGCAGGTAGAGGAAGAAAGGTCGTTGCTTGTTCCGGTCGATGAAATCGAGCGCGCGCTCGGTGTAGCGGCCGGTCAGCGTCCCCTGGTCCTCGAGCGTGCGGATGTGGGTGACCGGCTCGTTGCCATCGAGGAGCGGCAGCGGCGGGTACTTGGCCGCGTTGCCCTCGGTCGTCGGTTTCCCGTCGAACTCGACCGGCCACATGTCGTTCGAGTACGGCAGGCCGAGGTACTCGTCGAAGCCGTGCTGCAGCGGAAGGTGCGGCCGGAGATGCCCCAGGTGCCACTTGCCGATGCACGCGGTCGCGTAGCCGCGCCTCCTCAGGACGTCGGCGATCGTCTCCTCGGCGGGACCGAGGCCGACCGTGTCCCAGGGCATCAGCGCGCCCTGGATGCCGACGCGATCGGAGTAGCAGCCGGTGAGGAGTGCCGCGCGCGACGCGCTGCAGACAGCCTGCGGGACGTAGAAGTCGGTGAGCTTCATGCCGTCCGTCGCCAGGCTGTCGATGGCGGGCGTCTCGTACCCGCTCGCGCCGAAGCAGCCGATGTCGCCGTAGCCCATGTCGTCCATGAAGATCAGGACGACATTGGGCGGGCGCTTCGGAGCACCGGGCTGCCGAGCCTTGCCAGAGACGTTGAGCGCGAGCCCGCACGCCCCGGCAGCAACCATCTGGACGAACTCCCGCCTGGTGGGCGCGCTGGCCATGGTGGTCTCTTCGATGGGCCGTCGCCGTTTGCTCCGCGAACCCGGCTCCGCTGTGTGCGTCCCGCCCCCCACTGCCGCCTCCTGCCGGGTGCCGAGCAGGGCTGAAGCCCTGCTCTACGTCTTGCGCGGCGGGGCGAGCTCGGGCGGGAACTCGGCCGCCGGCGAGCGATCCGGGTGGCGCAGATTCCCCTGGAAGCCGACGTCCGGGTAGAGCGGCATGCTCATCCCGCTGGTCTGCTCGAGCAGCTGGAACAGCCGGGCCCGCATGGTCCTGACCGTCTGCTGGTGCGCCTGGCTGAAGATCAGGTTGTTCGACTCGAGCGGGTCCTCGGCCAGATCGTACAGCTCGTCGATGTCCCAGAGACCGTGGCACCGCGTGAACTTGTAACGGTCGGTGCGCAGCGCGTGCACGGTCGGCGTCTGCGGAAAGTTGCGCTCCCAGTAGTACTCGTAGAGCAGCTCCGTGCGCCACCCCTCGGCGTTGCCACGCACGACGGGCAGCCAGCTCCGGCCGTCGAGCCCATCGGGGATCCCGGCGCCGCAGGCGTCGAGCACGGTCGGCATGATGTCGAGGCCGGCCACCATCGGCGTCACCACGCGGCCGCCGCCGAACAGCTCGGGACAGCGCGCCAGCAGCGGCACCCGCATCGACTCCTCGTAGGCCGTCCGCTTGTCGATCAGGCCGTGCTCGCCGAAGGCGAACCCGTTGTCGCCCATGTAGACGACGAGCGTCGAGTCGAGCTGGCCGCGGCGCTCCAGCTCCTCGAGCAGGCGGCCGACGCTGTCGTCCACGCCGAGCAGCGTCTCGGCGTACTGCTTGTAGTACTCGCCGATGTCGAGGTCCGAGTGGTACGGGAAGTCGACGCCGTGCCACGAGTTCCGCTGGTTCTGCACCCACATCGGCCGGTGCTTTGCCATCTCCCCCGTGGCCGCCATCGTCTTCGGCGGGACGAACGTGGCGTTCTTGTAGCGGCCGGCGTGGCGCGGCGCGGGGACGAAGTCCGAGTGCACGGCCTTGTGCGAGACGTACATGAACCAGGGCTGTTGCGCCGGCAGCGACCGCAGCCACTCGATCGCGTAGTCGGTCAGCTCGTCGGTGATGTACCCCTTCTGTGGCACCTTCTTCCCGTTCACGTTGAGGCCGTCTGGCACCGGCCGGTACGACCCCTGCCCCTTGAAGCTGACCCAATGGTCGAACCCGGGCTGCGGCTCGTCGCCGCTGTTGCCCATGTGCCACTTGCCGATGAAGGCCGTCTTGTAGCCCGCCTGCTGCAGCCGCCGCGGGAAGAACTCGGTGCCGGGCGGGATCGCCGTGTTGTTGTCGACGATCTTGTGGCGGTGAGCGTACATCCCCGTGAGGACGCTGGCGCGGCTCGGCGAGCAGAGCGCCGTCGTCACGAAGGCGTTCTGGAAGTGGGCCCCCTCGCGCGCGAGCCGATCGAGGTTCGGCGTCTCGATGAACGGCTGCGGCTTCATGAAGCCCATCGCGTCGTAGCGATGGTCGTCGGTGAGGACGAAGAGCACGTTGCGCCCGGTTGGGGCGGCCGCGGCGGGCCTGGCCCCCGCGATCCGCGCCGCCATCGGCACCGCCGCCAGTCGCGCGAGTGCCTCTCTGCGTTTCATGCGGCGCAGTATACCCCTGAGGTCAGGTCCCGCAATGCATGACCTGGCCCCGGTTCACCACAGCACCCGTACGCCTACACGCGCGTTGCGGTCCCCCGCCAGGCTGTTGGCCCGGAAGGTCTCGTAGTAGCGGAGGGAGTCGTGGAGACCGAGGACGACCATCGGGAAGCGGTCCATCCAAGCGCGCGGAGTGAAGTCGAACGCCGCTTCGAGCTGAACCCTGCCGGTGGGACGCACGGTCAGCCGTCCCCCTGACGTCGTCCGGCGCTCGTATCCCCCATGGGTCAGGTAGTGTCTCGCGAAGCGCCTGCCGATGTGTCCGCCAACCTCGATCGACCCCGACACGCCCGTCGTCGCACCCAGCCAGATGAAGGCGACGTCCGTGTCGTCGAAGGAGGATTGTGACGCCCGGTGGCGACGGTGGTGCCAGCCCGCGTCCAGCATGACCTGCCGGCGCTCCACCAGCGGGCGATCGAAGCCTGCGAGGCCGCGGCGGTCGACAGTCCTGCGCGGCGGCCGCGAGAGCCACGTGCCCTCCACCCGCATCGCGCTCGTGTCGAACGCCCGGTCGGCCGCGGAGCCCGAGCCGAGCTCCCGCGCGACCTGCTGGCGTTCCCAGGTCCCCGCGGCCGAGGCCTCCGCCCGCCCGATTCGCCAGGTGGTCCGCACTCCCGTCCCGAAAACGCCGTGGTAGCGGTCGGATTCCTCCCGACTGACCGGCGCCGACTGACCGCAGCCGGGGCAGAAGGTCGTAGTGCTTCCCGTCATCGTGAAGGGCGGGTGCCAGTAGGCGTCGGCGCGGGCCTCGAATCCGCGGCCGAGCCCGCAGGCCGCGCCCATTCGCATCCTTGCGTCCCGCGAGGCGATGGTCGTCTCGACGTGGCCCGGAATCGGGTCGTACCAGTCCGCGGAGGTCTGCCGGTACGAGCGCCACTGCGCCTCCCCGTCGATCCGCCACCGGCGCGCGGCAATGAGCGGACGGTGGAGGCCGTCGAGGTCCGCGCGAAGCGGGAGGCTGTCGGTCTTGGGCCCCGGCAGCCACGTGACGCCGAGGGACCACTGGGCCGTACGGTGTTTGGCGCGATACCCGCCGTCGCTCGAAACCGAATGCGCGTACGCGCCCTCGCCCCTGGCGCGCCCGAGGCCGAGGCCCGCCGTCAACTCGAGAGTCGAGGTGGGCCTGAACGCGATCCCCGCCTCCCCGGCCAGGAGCCCGTACTTCTCACGGTTGTACGCCCAGCTGAACAGCTGCGGGTGCGAGTAGGTGGTCGGCACCTGCCCGACGACGTCGATCCTCAGCTCGAGGTTCGGGGACAGACCGTAAGCGACCTGGGGGAACAGCGCCAGCCGGGGCCGGTGGTAGCTCGTGCTTCCAGTGAAGATGTCGACCGACCGAATCTCCTCGCCGCGGGCCTGAACGTCCAAGGCGATCGCCGCCTCGCCTTTCTCGAGCAGCGGCCGCTTCAGCTCGTCCAGCGTCTGCGCCGACGCCGGCGCCGCGACCGACGCTGCCGCCACCAAGGCACACGCGAGAGCGGTTCGTCCACTGCGCCGCCCGAAGGACGTCAGGTCCATGAGTCTTGGCAGGGGGCGGAACTGGCAGGGAATGCCTGCCCTACTGTGAGCGCCGGTAGATCCTCACGTAGTCCACCAGGTATCGCTGCGGGAAGCTCGACTCGTCGATCCCCTTCTGCCCGCCCCACATGCCGCCGATGGCGAGGTTGATGAGCAGGTACTGCGGCTTGTCGAAAGGCCAGGCGTCGTTGCCGGTCCCCTCGTTCCTGAACGTGAAGTACTTCTGGCCGTCCACGAAGACGTCGATCCGGTCGGGCTGCCACTCCATCGCGTAGACGTGGAAGGCCTTCGAGGGGTCGTCGATGGTGACGATGGAGGTCTTCTGGGTGCGGGCGACGTGGTTGTAGGCGGCCGTGTGCACGCTCGCGTGGATGCGCAGCGGGTCGAAGCCGACGTTCTCCATGATGTCGATCTCGCCGCACGCCGGCCACCGAACCTCGCCGCGATTCGTCCCCAGCGTCCAGATGGCGGGCCAGGCTCCCCGCCCGGCCGGCAGCTTCGCCCGGACCTCCACGCGCCCGTAAAGGAACTCGAAGCGGCCGCGCGTGTTGAGACTCGTCGAGGTGTAGGCGTAGCCCTCGTGAGCCTCTTTGCGCCCCTCGATCACGAGGTTGCCCCCCTCGATCCGGACATTCTCCGGGCGCGAGGTGTAGAACTGCGCTTCCTTGTTGCGGATGTAGCCCAGCTCG
This sequence comes from uncultured Acidobacteriota bacterium, assembly GCA_963813585.1. Taxonomy (GTDB): domain Bacteria; phylum Acidobacteriota; class Vicinamibacteria; order Vicinamibacterales; family Fen-181; genus JARKSS01. The sequence continues at coordinate 862,037 of CAWEZL010000001.1, read as the reverse complement.
TACCCCCAGTTCGCGGGGTCGGGGGCGCCAGGCCGGTCGAACTCGTCGGCGAAGGCGAGGGTCCACCCGGCCGGGGCCTGCGCTGGCGCGGTGGCTGGCGCCGCAGGGACCTGCGCGGCAGGCGCGTGCGGCGCCGCCGTGAGCCACGATGCGTCGAGCAGCACGATGGCGCACGCCGCGGTGAGCATCAGCCGAACGATCACGGGTCACCTCCCAGTCGCGTGACGCAGTTTACGCCGATTCGGCCTGCGATTCGTGGATTCGTCGATTCAGTCTATGCTCCAGTGAATGTCCGACACCTTCGTCCTTCATTCCTCCGTGGCGTTCGGCGACGTGGACCGCGACAACGTGCTCACCCTCCAGGGGGTGTTCAAGCTGCTCCAGGAGGCGGCCATCGCCCACGCGAACGAGTACGACACCGGCACCGACGCGATGGTCTCGCGCGGCGAGTCGTGGGTGCTCAAGCGGATGGCGGTGGCCATCGACCGCTACCCGCACTACGGCGAACCCCTCCGCGTCGAGACCTGGTCCACCGGCATCCGCGGCTCCAAGGGATCTCGCGACTTCCGCGTGTACGCGGGCGACGGCGACCCGATCGTCCGCGGATCGTCGCTCTGGCTCTACATCAGCGTGCGCCTCAAGGCCGTCGTCCGGGTGCCGGCCGACATTGCCGCGCGGTTCCCCTCGCGCCCGGACGACATCTTCTGCCCGGACCTGCAGGGGCTCGCGTTCGACGAGCCGGACCCGAAGGCCGCCGCCGCGCTCCCGGTCTCGCTCCGCTACTCGGACGTGGACGCCAACGACCACGTGAACAACACGGCGTACATCGATCTCCTCCAGACGGCGCTGGCCCGGCTCGGACGCCCGGCGCGACCCCGCGACATCCGCATCAAGTACGGAAGGGGCATCCCGGGGAACGCCGATGGGGTGGAAGTACGCCTCGCGCCGGCTGGCGACGGCGGCGCCACAGCCTTCAGCATCGCCTCGGGAGACGAGAACTTCGCCCAGGGCTTCTGCGGGTAAGGCGGATCGGCTGCGAGTGCAGTAACATCTGCCCGGACAACACCATGAAACCCCTGCACACCCTCGCCATCGCCTGCGTCGCCGTCACCGTCACCGCCGGGCTCGCGGGGCAGACGCCCGCGCGGAAGCCCGAGAAGAAGAAGGTGCTCTGCATCGGGCAGAGCAAGGGCTGGCAGCACGACGCCGTCACCTACGGGCTCGCCACCATCTGGCGGTGGGGCCAGGAGACCGGCCTCTACGACACCTACATCCGGACGGACTGCGAACTCCTGACCAAGAAGAAGTCCGCGAACAACAACGTCAAGAACCTCGACTGGTTCGATGCCGTCGTCTTCTACACGACCGGCGAGCTCGACATGGACGAGTCGCAGAAGGCCGACTTGATCTCGTTCGTGAAAGACGACGGGAAGGGGTTCGTCGCGGTGCACAGCGCGCTGGACACCTTCTACAAGTGGCCCGAGTACGGCGAGATGGTGGGCGGGTACTTCGATGGCCACCCGTGGAACACCTTCGACGCGCCAATCCTGATCGAGGACCCCGACAGCCCCATGACCCGGCACTTCACGGCCGGCTCGATCGTCGTCAACGACGAGATCTACCAGGCGAAGGACTGGTCGCGCGACAAGGTCCGCGTGCTGATGCGGATGGACGAGAGCAAGCTCGACCTGACGAAGAAGGGGATCAAGCGGGCCGACAAGGACTGGGCGGTCACCTGGATCAAGAGCTACGGCAAGGGGCGCGTCTTCTACTCGACCCTCGGCCACACCTACGAGGCATGGGACGACAAGGGGGTCGCCACCATGTACCTCGAGGGGATCAAGTGGGCGCTCGGACTGACCGAGGCGAACACGGCGTCCCACGGGAAGAAGTGAGCTACTTCTTCTCCTCCGCCCCGCCGCGCTTGATCGGGTACGGCGGGGTCGGCGGCACCGGCACCGGCTTCGTCCTGATCAGCTCGGACAGGTGCTGCACGGCGGCGTCGAGCTGCGCGTCCGCGCCCTTGAAGGTCGCGTGCGGCAGGTTGTCCACGACGATGTCGGGCTCGACGCCGTGGCCTTCGATGAGCCACTGCCCCTCGGGCCCGTAGACGCCGATCTCCGCGGCCGTCGCGATGCCGCGGTCCACCAGCACGTTGCTCGACGAGAGCCAGATCTCCCCGCCCCACGTCCGCGTCCCGATCAGCTTGCCCAAGCCGAGGCGGCGGAAGCCTTCCGCGAACGCCTCGCCGTCCGAGGCCGTGGACTGGTCGCACAGCACGACCATGTGGCCGCGGAAGGCGTACTGCATGTTCCAGGTCGGGCGCCCGACGCGCGGCTGCCAGTAGAACCACGCCTTACGGAGCAGCCGGCCCAGCACCCAGCTGTCGATGTTCCCGCCGTTGTTGTGGCGGACGTCGATGATCAGGCCGTCGCGGTTGAAGACCGGGTAGTACTCGCGGTACCACTGCGCGATGTCGTTGCTCCCCATCGCGCGCAGGTGAACGTAGCCGATCTTCCCCTGGCCCGCCTTCTCCACCGCCAGGCGCCGCGTGTGCTCCCACTCGTCGTACCGCAGCTCGTTCTCGCGCGACTGCGCGATCGGCACCGCGATCGCGTCGCGCGCCGCGCCGCCCGCCTTCGGCTTCACCCGCAACAGCACCTGCTTGTCGGCCTGGTTGCGCAGCAGGCTCGCCACGTCGGCGACCGAGAGGGTGGCCACGCCGTTGATCGCCTCGATCACGTCGCCTTCCCCGACGTCCACGCCGGGGCGCGCCAGCGGCGCCAGGCGATCGGGCCGGTCGGCGTCCGACTGGAAGACGTGCTCCACCCGGTAGCCGCCCGCCGCCTCGTCCCGCGCGAGGCGCGCGCCGAGCGATGCCGCCGTCACCTTGTCCTGCCCCTCGCGGCGGTCGCCGCCGTAGACGAAGATGTGCAGGGCGGACAGCTCGCTGACCATCTGCGCCAGGACGTCGCTCAGCTCCTCGCGGTCGGTCACCCGCTCGGCGAGCGGCTGGAACCGCGCCTTGATCGCCGGCCAGTCGAGGCCGTGCATCCCGCGGTCGTAGAAGTAGTCGCGCTCGAGCCGCCACGCCTCCTGGTACATCTGCGCCCACTCCTCGCGCGGGTCGAGCCGGAAGGTCCAGTCCTTGAGCGGTACGAGTCGCTTGGCCAGCTCGGCGGCCGCTGGCGCCTTGGCCGCCGCGTCCACCACGTAGAAGTCCTTGCCCTTCCTGAGCAGCAGCTTCTTCTGGTCCTGCGACAGCTCGTACGCGACGATGTCCTCGGCAAAGGTCTCGGCCTCGGGCTTCTTGTTGTCGATCGGGAAGGTCTTCAGCGCCGGCTTGGCGTCGCGCCCCACGTCGCGCGAGACGTAGTAGAGGCGCTTGGCGTCCACCGAGAGCTCCGAGTAGTTGCCGGCCGGGACCGGGACCTCCACGATCCGCGCCTCGATCCCGTCGAGGTCGATGTCCACCTTCGGCGTCGCCGCCGGCTTCGCCGCCTCGTCCTTCTTCTCGTCCTTCTTCTCGACCTTCTTCTCCTCCTCCTTCTTCGGCTCCTTCGCTTCCTCCTTCTTCGCCGGGTGCAGCTCGTCGTCTTGCGCGAAGGGCGAGCGCTCGCCCTTCTTCAGCGCCGCGGCGTACACCTTCGCCTGCTTGTCGAAGTACGGCTCGGGTTGACGCGAGCCCCACGGGCTGCCGACCAGCGACTCGAACTGGCGATCCGAGAGGAAGTAGAGCCACTTGCCGTCGGGGCTCCAGGCCGGGCTGCCGCTGTCGTAGCGGTCGGTGGTCACCGGCGTGACCCGCCCGGTCGCCGCCTCGCACACCCAGAGCCGCGACATCTGGTTCGGGCCGGGGACGCCGTACGCGAGCCAGCGGCTGTCGGGCGACCACTGGATGTCGTCGAAGCGGCCGTCGAGCGCCTCGGCCACCTTGGCCTGCGTGTTCTTCGCGATGTCGTAGATCCAGAGCAGGCCGTCCTTGTCGTGGTGCGCGATCAGGCGGCCGTCGGGCGACGGGAGGCCGTCCCAGCGCAGCACCTTCGCGTCGGCCGTGAGCTGCGCGGGCGAGCCGACGCCGTTGGCCGGCACGCGCCAGAACTCCACCTCGCCGCTCTCGTCGGAGAGCGCCAGCACGCTCTTGCCGTCCGGGAAGAAGCGCGCGTTGCGGTAGCGCACGCGCGGGTTGCGGGTGGCCTCGACGAGGCGGCCCTGCTCGGCCGGCGCGACGAACACCTGGCCGCGCGCGGTGAGCGCGACGCGGGCGCCGTCCGGGGAGAGGTGGGCGGCGGTGACCCAGTCGATCGGGCTGGCCACCCATTTCTCGCGCACCTGGTCGAAGTCGGACACCAGCGTGATCGGCACGATGCGGTCGGCGCCGCTCCCCAGGTCGAGCACGTGGATGTCGGCGCCGAGCTGGTAGGCGATCCGGCCCTCCGACAGCGAGGGTGAGCGCACCTCGAAGTCGCGGTGCCGCGTGTGCTGCCTCAGGTCGCCTCCCCCCTCGGCCATCGACCAGATGTTCATCGCGCCGTCGCGGTCGCTGGCGAAGTAGACGCGCCCCTGCCAGGGCATCGGCGTCTTGCTGGTGCCGTCGTAGTCGGCCGTGAGCGGCACGGACTCGGCCCCTTCGGTGAACGTCCACAGGTTCTGCGCGGTACCTCCCTTGTAGCGCCGCGTGTGGCTCCCCTGGAACGCCTGGCGCGTGAAGTAGAGCGTCGCGCCCTTCGCGTCGTACGCGCCGTCGCTCGCCTGCGCGAGGGGGACGAGCGCGCGCGTGCGCGTTGCCGGGCCGATCTTCACCAGCTGGGTGTTGGGCAGGCCCGAGAAGCGCGACGTCGCGTAGAGGATTTCGCCCGACGGCGTCCACCCCACCACCTGCGCGTTGCCGCCGTCGTAGGTCTGCCTCACGGGCACGCCGCCCTCGAGCGGCAGCGTGTAGACCTCGGTCGGCCCCTCGTACGAGGCCGAGTACGCGACCGTCCTGCCGTCGGGCGAGATGGCGGGCCGGGTCTCGGAGGCCGTGTGGGTGGTGAGGCGCTGGGCGACGCCGCCGGCGAGCGGCACGCGCCAGAGGTCGCCTTCAGCCGTGAAGACCAGCGTGTCGCGCCAGACCGCGGGGAAGCGGTAGTAGCCGAGCCGCGCCGGCTGCCCGGCCAGCGGCGCGACGAGCAACACGACGAGGAAGGCGCGGATGGCGGTGGTGCGGTGGTTCATGATCACCGGGATTATGTCGTAGAATCCGCGCATGCGTACCTGCCAAGCCCGCCCGTCCCCTGAAGCCCGCCAAGGTCGTCATGGCGAAGATCGACTACAAGAAGAGCCTCCCGCAGCTATACGGGGCCAGGCGCGAAGTCGAGGAGGTCCGCGTTCCCAGCGGTAACTTCCTGGCCGTGGACGGCGTCGGCGAGCCGGGCGGTGCCGCGTTCCAGGACGCGATGCACCAGCTCTACACGCTCGCCTACACGACGAAGTTCTCGATGAAGAAGGCGGGCGGCGCCGACTTCGCGATTCCCCCGGTCGAGTGCCTGTGGCTCGAGGACCTGTGCGGGAAGCAGCGACGGGAGTGGCGGTGGCGCGTGATGCTGCGCGTGCCGCCGTGCGTGAAGGCCCCCACCCTCCGCGAGGTGCGCAAGGCGATTGCCGTGAAGAAAGGGCCGGCGACCGACGCGGTACGCCGCATCACCTGGGCGGAGGGACGAACCCTGCAGGTGTTGCACGTCGGCCCGTACGACCAGGTGGGCGCGTCCTACCAGCAACTGACCGACGTGGCCGCCGCGCGCGGCCTGCAGTGCGTCGGCCCGGCCCACGAGGTCTACCTGAACAATCCGCGCCGGGTCGCCCCGGCGCGGATCAAGACCATCGTCAGGATGGCGGTGAAGAAGGGGGCGTAGGCGGCAGGAAGTTCTCCATCACCCACACCTCAAGGTTCACGGTGAAGTCGGTGGTCGCCAGCCGGCGGCCGTCGGGATGCAGCCGCAGGCCGCCCATCTGCCGCCCGACGATCAGGCCGAGCGGCTGCGGTTCCCCGCCCTCGGCGGCGACCCGCCACAGGTGCCAGCGGTGACCTTCGCCCTTGACCCCTTTCATGAAGTAGACGTCGCGGCCGTCGGGCCCCCACCACGGCGTGCCCCAGAACGGTACCTCCTTCTCGCCGTCCACCCGCGCCAGCTCCCGCGCGTCCCCGCCGGCGAGCCGTCTGACGAGGAGCACCTGGGAGGTGCCCTCGCCAACGCTCATCAGCAGCGACCGGCCGTCGGGGGACACGGCGCTCTGGAAGAAGCCCGGCCGGGCGACGACCTCGACTTCCTGACCGGACCTCAGATCCCGGGCGACCAGGCGCCGCGTGGTGTCGCCGGTGCGCCCGGGGACATAGAACAGGCGGTCGCCGTCGTGCGAGATCTCGAATGCGGGGAACGACCCGAGCAGCGGCATCAGGAAGCTGATTCGCCCGGTCGTGACGTCGAGCCGCAGGAGGCTCTCGCCCTTGCCGGGGTCGAACGCGGGAACCGCGATGCTCTTGCCATCCGGGAACCACCGGATGGATGCGCCAAGCCCGATCGTCCTCTCTCCAAATTCGAACTCCCGTTCCTCCCCCGTTTCGAGCGCGCGGACGACGACCGTGCGGCTCGGCTCGCGGGCGGCGATGAACGCGAGGAAACGGCCGTCCCGGGACCAGTCCGGGGCCCAGGTGTTGCCCCGCTCGGAGGCGGATCGTGGCACCCCGACGACCTTTCCGCTCGCTGGGTCGATCTCGGCCACCTGCACGTCCCCGACGTTGTTGTTGACCGCGTAGTAGAAGGCGCCCGCGCGGGTGAACCCCATCGGCTTGAAGCCCCAGTCTCTCTTGACGAACGTCGGCTCGCCCCGCGCCTTCCCGCCGGCGACGGCAATCAGCCACGCGTCGGGGGAGCCGGATCGTTCGCTGGAGAACAGGATGTGCCCGCCGTCAGGAGCCCAGCCAAGGACGGCGTGGCCGGAGCGGTCGGAGATGAGGGGCAATTCGATTCCGCCCTGCAGATCGAACACCGAGAGCCCATCCCGGGTCGCCCAGGCAATGTACCGTCCGTCGGGCGAGAACACCCCGCCCGGGGACGGGTTCTTGCCCACCGCCTTCAGCAGCCTCGCGGACCCGTCGGCAACGGCCACCAGCATCAGGTCGCGCGTCCCGTCCGTCTTCATGAACTCGGCGAGCAACTGCGCGCCGTCGGGCGACCACGCCAGCGGGAACTGGCGTGACACGCCGTTCCGCGAGACCCGTAGGACCCGCGGCTTCGATCCATCGAGCCCGATCACGCACAGGTCGTACGTCGAGTGGCTCCAGCCGTACGCGATGCGCTTGCCGTCGGGTGACGGGACCGAATACTCGGCGTACGACTTCGATGGATCGGTGCCCGCGGTCAACTGCCTGATCTCACCGCTGGCGACGTCGCGAATGGCCAGGTTGCCAGTGCCCCAGTGGGTGAACGACACGTACCGGCCGTCCGGCGACACCTGGCCGGACACGTCCTCCTTCGACCAGACCCTTGTCACGGCCAGCGTCCGACCGGCAGGCGCCGCCGCAGGCCCCGCGACCGGAGCCAGCACCGCCAGCCTCGCCCGCGCCTGCGCGACCAGCTCGGTCTCCTCGGGGTACTGCTGAACGATGCGTTCGTAGGCCTTCCGCGCCTCCACCGTTTGCGCGGCACCCAGCTTCTCGTAGCACTGCCCCAGCGCCGCGAGCGCGCGGGCGGCAACGGGCCGGTTCTGCTGGTGCTTCGCGAGCACGTCGCGGTAGATCGCGATCGCCTCGTCCAGCTTCCCCTCGACGACCTGCTTGTTGCGCGCGGACTGCATCATCAGCTCGGCCTGGCTGGCCTGCCGCGCCCGCACGACGCTCTGGCCCGCGACGAGCAGGCCGACAGCCAGGCCCGACAGCGCCACTGCCCGCCACACGATCGCTCCGCTGCTCTTTTGCATCGCCGTTTCCTCCACGACCATCGTCTTCACGACGGGTGAAGGGGGAGTGGTGTCCGGGTCACGTTCGTGTGAGATTCGATCACCCTCTACCCGTCGAAGCGGTACCCCGCGCCGCGCACGCAGACGAGATACCGGGGCGCGGCCGGGTCGGGCTCGATCTTCCGGCGGACGTTGACGATGTGCGTGTCCACGGCGCGGTCGGTGACGAACACGCCGCGCCCCCAGGCCTCGTCGAGCAGCTGCCCGCGCGAGAGCACACGGCCGCGATGCCGGATGAAGGCGGCCAGCAGCTTGAACTCGATCGCCGTCACCTCGACCGGGTTGCCGCCGCACCTCAGCTCGCGGCGGCCGAAGTCCACCTCCACCTGCCCGAAGCGATAGACCTCGGGGGTCTCGCCGGCCGCCCGCCGCAGCGCGGCCTTCACCCTCGCCCGCAGCTCCCGCGGGCTGAACGGCTTCGTGACGTAGTCGTCCGCGCCGATCTCGAGGCCCATCACCTTGTCCGACTCCTGCGTCTTCGCGGTGAGCATGATGATGGGCAGCGTCAGGCCGGCGCGCCGGATCTCCCGGCACACCTCGAAGCCGTCCTTGCCCGGCAGCATCAGGTCCAGGATCACGAGGTCGAACACGCTCGAGATCGCGGCAGCCATCGCCGCTTCGCCGTCGCCCACCGCGATCACCTCGTACCCCTCGAGCGAGAGGTCGTCGGAGAGCAGGCCGGCGATCGTGGGTTCATCCTCGACGATCAGGATGCGTGGCATCTGGGCCTCCCGCGGGAGCCGCGTCGAGGAGCGGAAGCGTGATCGTGAAGGTGCTGCCGGCGCCCGGCGTGCTCTCGACGCCTACGCTCCCGCCGTGCGCCGTGACCGTGTGCCGCACCATGGCGAGCCCGAGCCCGGTCCCCTTCGCGCCGGTGGCGACCGCGCTGGCGCCGCGCGCGAACTTGTCGAAAATGCGCCGCTGGTCCTCGGGCGCCACGCCCATGCCATGGTCCCTCACCGCGATCGCGACGCGGCCGTCCGCGACGGCGCTGCTCAGCCATACTGTCTTGTGCGAGGGCGAGTACTTGACCGCGTTGTCGAGCAGGTTCCAGACCGCCCGTGCCAGGGCCTCGCGGTCGGCCGACACCAGCGCACCCTCCGACCGGAGGTCCGTCTCGACGCGGTAGCCCGCCGCCGCCACGTCCGCCGAGAACTCCACCGCCAGCTCCTGTACGAGCGTTGTCACGTCGGCCGTCTCCATCCGGTACTCGCGCGCGCCCGACTCCATGCGCCGGAAGTCGAGCAGCGACTCGACCAGCCGCTGCAGCCGCTCGCTGTCGCGGTGCTGCATCCGGTAGTAGTCCTCTCGGCGCCTCTCCGGCACGCGCCCCTCGAGCAGCAGTTCGCTGACCTGCCGGATCGACGTGAGCGGTGTCCTGAACTCGTGCGAGACCGCGGCGACGAAGTCGGTCTGCAGCCTCGAAACCTCGAGTTCACGGTTGACCGCGCGGACGATGAAGGCGCCGCCGAGGAGGACGAAGAGGCCCAGCGCGACGAGGCCGGCCAGGACGAGGCGCCGGCGGCCGGCAGCTGCCGTCAGCTCCGCGCCCGGGTCGCCGTCCACGATCCCCACCGACCAGGGAAGCCGTGTGGCAGCCGGCCGCACCAACTGCGCGACGCCGTTCGGTTCCTGGCCAACCGCCGCGTCGCCGGCGTCTGCACCGGCGAGAACGAGGCGTGCGCGGTACCGGGCGAGCGCGGCGTTTGCGGGCCTGGCCAGGCGCGTGTCGACGAACCGCGGCCCTGCGACCAGGACCGCCGTGCGGTCACCGGTCCCGTGCCACGCCACCAGGACTCCGATGCGGTCCACGTGAACCAGGCGCGCGCCCGCCCGCGACGCCGCGCCGGCGTCGTGGAGTCCCCACGCGTCCCACGCGGCGGTCACCGCCGCCGACAGCCGCTCGCCTTCCGCCGCGTTGGTGTCCGGCCACGTTCCTGCCTGGGGCGGCATCCAGCCGCGCGCCTCGGCGCGGTAGAACTCGTACTCCGCGCGCGAAAGTCGCCACGCGCCACGTGCGAGCGCGGAATCGAGCGCCCTCCCCTCGCTGTCCAGGTCCTGCCGGCGGCCGGCGCCCTGGAACACGAGGCAGCGGCCGTATCGCGCCACGAGACTCGCGGGCAGGCCCTCGGCGCTCGTGGCGTCCAACCGCTCGAGACTCCCGTAGGCCTCGAGCGCCCGGTCGTTCCGGCCGAGCTGCGGCCAATCCGGGCCGCCCGCAGCAGGGCGCCGGCACGCACCCGCGGGTCGTTCCCCGCGGTAAGCGGCTCCAGCGCTCGAAGGGCGCCGGCCAGGTCGCGGCGCTCGAACTCGAGCGTCTCGGCCTCGGCGAACGTGGCGGCGGGCACATCCGGCAGGTGTCGCTGGAGCGCGAACGGGGGGTAGTAGACGAGACGGCGGGCTGGCGCCACGTCGAAGGTCTGGTCGCCCGCCACCACAAGCACCGCATCGTCTCCGAGCATCGACGCCTGCCCGGCCAGCTCGGACGAAACCGCTCTTGGCGGGAGCCTCGAGAGCGTTTCGAGCCGCTGGCCGAGATCCGCCAGCCCGCTCCGGAGGGTGGCGACAGCCCTTTCGGCGGCGTTGTCGAGGCGCTCCTGCGTGCGCTGGGCCGCGAGGGCCCGGTCCTGGGTCACCAGCTGCCAGGCGAGCCAACCCATCGCGAGCGAGAGGGATCCCGTGACGCCGAGGAACAGCGCCAGCACGTGACGCGGCGGGCGGAACCACCGGCCAGGTGCAGTCATCCGGTGCCGATTATGCCGCCCTTCTCAGCCAGTGCTGTGTCAGGTTTGTGTGAAGGCGGCGCCCTTCTACTCCATCCCCTCGATGTCCCCCAGGTCCTTCGCGCGCCCGGTGGCCCGCTTGTTCCTGAGGAACGCCTCGCGGCCGATGAAGTCCACGTGCACGTCGCCGAACGGATGTCGCAGCCGGTCCGGCCACGCCTCCTCGAAGGTCAGGCCTGTCAGTTGGGTGAGAATGTCGATGCGGTTGGGCGCGACGCCGAGCTGGTAGACGATCCCCGGACGCGAGAAGTCCGCCTCGTCGATCTGGTCGAGCGGGGCGCCGAACGCGGCGAGGGCCGCCATGACCCGCGAGGCGTTCTCGGGGGTCGCGTCGATCCAGACGTCCAGGTCACCTGTCGCCCGCGGGCGTCCGTGGAGGGCGAGCGCGTAGGCCCCGACGATCAGGAAGCGGACGTCATGGGCGGCGAACGCTCGCAACAAATCGACAAAGTCCTGGTTCATCGCGGAACTCGCCTCGCCAGCGCCAGAGCTCGACGCTCAGCCGCCACGCCTGGAGGAGACGCTCGGTGGGGGCGAGCGACAACCAGTACTCGAGGTCGTGCCGATCGGCGTCGGCGGCCGACGCGAAGCGCCGGACCGTGATCCGCCGGACCCGCCGCCCGGACTCGCTGGTGGCCACGCCCGTATTGTAGTGGAAGGCGGACGCCGGGGATCGTGGATCGGCGTGCACCTGGGGCGCAGCAACGCGGCCGCCGAAGGTCATTGGACGCCGAGCGCCCTGAGCAGGAAGGCGTACTCGAACGCCCGCTCGCGCAGCCGGTCCTCCCGCCCAGCCGGACCCGTGTGGCCTCCGCCCGACATGTCAGTCCGCAACAGGAGCATCCGGTCGCCCGTCCAGACCGAGCGAAGCCTCGCCGTCAACTTGGCCGGGTCACTGAACGTCACGCGCGGGTCGCTCCGGCTGGCCGTGACGAGCATGTGAGGGTACGCCTGGGCCCTGACGTTGTAGTAGGGCACGTAGGCGAGCATCGCGTTGAAATCGGCTTCCCTGTTGGGATTGCCGAGATCGCCCTTGTCCTCGAGTTCGCGCGACCCAGCCTGGCGGCGAATCAACGTCGTCGCGGGCACCTTCGCGACCACGGCGCGCAGCACGTCGGGCCGCATGTTGGCCACGCCCGTCACCAGCATCCCTCCGGCGCTGGTCCCGGTGATCGCCAGCCGATCCGCGGACGTGTACCCGGATCGAATCAGGTGCTCGGCGCAGGCGATGAAGTCGGTGAACGTGCGCATCTTGTTCACCCCGATCGCCGCGTCGTGCCACGCCGGGCCGAACTCTCCGCCGCCGCGGACGTGGGCGATGCCGAAGATGAAGCCGCGGTCCAGGAGACTCAGGCGCTCGGCCTCGAATGACGGGTCCGTGGCGGCGCCGACGAAGCCGAACCCGTGGAGAAGTAGCGGCCGTCGGCCATCCAGGGCGATCGGCTTCCTGTACACGAGCGTTACCGGGATCTGCGTGCCGTCCGGGCTCCTCGCCATGACGCGCTTCGACTCGTAGTCGCCGGACCGGTAGCCGCGCACCCGGGCTCGCCACGTCTCGCGCAGGCGACGGGTGCGCGGGTCGTACTCAAACAGGGTGCGCGGGTGGACGAATGACTCGAAGTAGAAGTTCGTCGGGACGGACGGCGCCGAGCGCTCCGGTTGCTGGTCCCGTTCGAATGCCGAGACCAGACGTACCGAACCGAGGGACGCAGGGAAGCGGACCAGGGATTCCGCGCCTGTGGCGAAATCCAGCACGCGGACGCGGCTCGAGCCGTCCTCGCGAACGGCGGCCAGCAACCGCCCGCCGGCGACATCGAAGTCGGAGACGAGCCAGCCCCGGCCCGAGCTCAGCACTTCCTCCCAGCCTGGATCCTGAACGGTGGCCGTCGGTGTTCGAACGATCCGGGAGGCCTGCCCCGCCTCGTTCTCCATCAGGTAGAACGCCCCGCCTTCCTCGACCAGCCAGTAGCGCACGCCCTTGCGGCGGGGAGCGAGGATACGGAAGGTGCCCGACGCGTCGTGCGCGGGCAGCACGCGGATCTCCCAGTCCGACCCGTAGGTGATCAGCACGATGTGCTGGCCGGTTGCCGTCTTCATCAGGCCGAGGCCGGCGCCGTACGAAGGCTCCAAATAGACGTCCTGAGCGGGCGAGCCCGGCGATCCGATGCGCCGCCGGATCAGCCTGTTCGGGGCACGGCCGTAGGGGCTCGTGTAGAAGAGCGTTCGGCTATCCGCCGCCCATTCGAGCCATCGTCCGGCGCCGGTCACGTGTTCCACGTCCTCGCGCCTGCCCTCGAGCGACCGGATGAAGATCGTGAAGGACTCGCTGCCGTCGAAATCGACGGACACCGCCAGCAGCGTGGAGTCGGGGCTGATGCGCCACACGCCAAATGAGGGTTTCTTTCCCTCACTGGCGATCGCGTTGAGGTCGAACAACACCTCTTCGCGGCCGCTCGGGCCACCGAGCCGCCGGCATAGCACCTCGTATTGCGAACCTGCCGCGGACCGGACGTAGTAAGCGTCCTTACCGACAAACCGTGGCGGCTGCGGGTCGGCCTCACCGGTTCGCGACGCCATCTCTTCGACGAGCCGCCGCTGGAGGGCCTCGGTGTTTTCCATCACCGCCCTGGAGTACCGGTTCTCGGCTTCGAGGTAGGCGATCACCTTCGGGTCCGAAACGTTCTCCAGCCAGGGATAGGGATCGACGAGTGTCTTGCCGTGGATCTCAATCGTCGTCGGCGCCTGGCGGGCAGCCGGGGGAGCCAGCTGCCCGCTCGCGTTGATGGCCGCGGCGATGGCGAGGAGCGCCAGGCCGTCCAGTTTTCTCCATCCACGCATGACGCGGCATCTCCGACAGGACGGAGCACCGTTCACTTGCCAGCGGGCAGGAAGTTCTCCAGGACCCACACCTCGGATGTGTCGCCGCCGCGGTGAAGGCGATGTGCCGGCCGTCCGGGTGAACCGACAGCTCACGCATGTTCGGCGCGGAAGATCCAGCTTGCGGGGTTCGCCGCCCTCGACGGGGAGCGAGCCACAGCTCGTTCGTTGCCGGTGCGGGCGATCTGGGCTGCTTCACGAAGAGCACGCCCTGCCCGTCCGGCGCCCAGGCGATCGAGACGGGCCACGCGAAGTTGGGTGCCTGCGCAGCACGGTGCGCGCGACGCCTGCCGCGGCGGCACGACGATCACGTGCCTGACCTCGACCGCCCTCCCCGTCGCGGACGACGACGGCGAGCTGCTCGCCGTCGGGCGAGAGGCTCAGCCGCGAACAGGTAGACGGAAGGCTCGGCGACGCGGTGGAGTGCCCTTCTCCTGGCCGCTCGCGACGTCCCGCGCCACGATGGAACTCACCCCGGCACCGAGGCGCTCCACTGCTGGTAGAAGATCGTCCTGCCGATCGGGGACCAGGCCGCCCTGATGCCCAAGGGGGACGGGCTGCGTGAGGTCCACCGGGCTCGAAGTCGCCGTTCCGCATCTCAATCCGGAACGGACCGAACCCGCCGCTCGGGACTCTGTGCGGCGAGGCCAGAAGGGAACGGTCGTCCGGGAACCAGCGGATGCGCGACCACCCTCTCGAGCTTCGAAGGAATCTCGCGCACCTCTCCGCTCGTCGTAGTCCCGGACACAGATGGCCCTGGCTCCCCACTCCCCGGGTCCGCGGTGCGACAGAAACGCGAGCTGCCGGCCGTCGGACGACCAGTCGGGCCGGCTGTTGGAGCCCGCGAAGCGCTGCGTGGCCAGAATCGGCGGCGCGAGAACGCGGCCGGACACCAAATCGAGCTCGGCGATGTACACGTCGCTCATGCCCGTCCGACCTCGTAGAAGTACGAGCCGTCCCGCGTGAAGCCCAGAGGCCGCACGTCCTGTCCCAGGTCCGGCTTTCACCAGCTCGGGCGCTCCGACCGGCTGACCGTCGGCCACCTGGATCCACCAGGCGCCCATCGTCCCGCTGCGATCGCTGCCGAACAGGAGCCTCTTGCCGTCCGGCGTCCAGTCGAAGATCACGTCGTCTGCGGGATGACGAACGACCGCCGTCTCGCCGCTTCCATCCACGGCGAAGACGCCGATATCGCGTGCGGTCGAATCCGGCTCCTGGCTGAAGTCGTAAGCGATGAAGCGGCCGTCCGGCGAGAAGCGCGGCCGTACCAGCCCCATCCTGTCGAACGACTTCAGGACGCGCACGGACCCGTCCGCCACGGAGACAAGGGCTATCTGGCCCGTCCTGTCCCGGCGAGCCAGAACGGCCAGGACGCTGAGGCCGTCACGGGACCAGTCGGTCGGGTAGATGTCGGCCAGTTCTCGATTGGCAGTGAAGCACGCGGGGGTTCGAGCCGTCCATCCCGACGATGCGCAGGTCGAACGATTCGCCGAGTTGTACCACTGCGTACGCGACGAGCTTGCCGTCGGGCGAGGGCACGGAAAGCAGCGCGAACTCGAGCGACTCCTTCGGCATGCTCGTCAGCGTCCGCTTCTGGCCGGTGGTGAGGTCGCGGACCGCCACGTTCGCGCTTGGCCAGTCCTGGCACGTCAGGTACCGGCCATCCCGGGTGGGCGCGCCAAGGAGCCCGCCGTCCCGGTCGGCCCAGACCCGTCGCACCCGCATGGCGGTGTCGCGCCCGCCGAGGGCCGCCAGCCGCGCCCGCGCCAGCTTCGCCTCCTCCGGCTGGTCGGCGAACTCGCGGACAATGCGCTCGTACGCCTTGCGGGCCTCGACCTGGCCCAGCTTCTCGTAGCACTGCCCGAGGCCGAGGAGCGACCGGGCGACCACGCCGCGCGGCGTGCCCTCGAGGCTCAGGACCCGCTGGTAAATCTCGATGGCGCCCTTCAGGTCGCCGTCGATCAGCGCGCGCTTCGACGCCTCTTCGAGCAGGAGCGCCGGCTCCCGGGCCTGTTGCGCCTTCGCGGGGGCGAGCGCCAGGACGATGCCCACCGACAGGAGGGCTGCGGCCGTCATACGCCATCGGAGTGAGCGAGACATCTTCTCCTCCTTCCGGCGATGAACCTACCCCCGCCGCGTGTCGATCCTGTCACCGCGACTGTCACGTTCGTGTCACGGCCGGCCCGAGCAGGGCTGAAGCCCTGCTCCACCGCCGTGGACACCGTGGGGCAGGCCTTCAGGCCTGCCCTACCCGTCGAAGCGGTAGCCGAGCCCCCGGACGTTGACCAGGTAGCGCGGCTCGTGCGGCTCGGGCTCGATCTTCTTCCGCAGCGTCACGATGTGGTTGTCCACGACGCGGTCGGTGATGAACGTGCCGGCCCCCCACGCCTCGTCGAGCAGCTGCTGCCGGCTGAGAACGCGCCCGCGGTTCCGGATGAAGGCCGCGAGCAGCTTGAACTCGAGCGCCGTCAGCTCCACCGCCGCCCCGGCCCGACGCAGCTCGCACCGGGCGAAGTCCACCTCCGCGTCGCCGAAGCGGTACACCGGCGGCTCGTCACCCGATGACCGGCGCAGCACCGCCTTGATGCGCGCGCGCAGCTCCGGTGGGCTGAACGGCTTGGTGACGTAGTCGTCCGCGCCCCACTCCAACCCCATCACCTTTTCCGCCTCCTGGCCGCGCGCCGTCAGGATGATGATGGGCGTCCGGACGCCCGCGCGCCGCAGCTCGCGGCAGACCTCGAAGCCGTCCTTCCGCGGGAGCATCACGTCGAGCAGGACCAGGCCGAAGGCGGCGTCCCGACCGCGTCGTACGGCGGCCTCGCCGTCACCCACCACCTCGACGTCGTACCCCTCCGCCCTCAGGTCGGCCTCGAGGCCGAACGCGATGGCGGGCTCGTCCTCCACGACCAGGATGCGTGTCATGCCGGCTGCTCCAGGGGGATGCTGATCGTGAACCGGCTCCCCTCTCCAGGCGCGCTCGCGAGCGTGATCTCGCCGCCGTGCGCGGCGACGATGTGCTTCACCATCGCCAGGCCGATGCCGGTGCCCTTGATGCCAGCGTGGCTGGAGTTGGCGCCGCGGACGAACTTCTGGAAGATGAGGTCCTGCTCGGCGGGAGAGATGCCCATCCCGGCGTCACGCACCGTGATGGCGACGCGTTCGCCCCGTGGCGCCACGTCCACCCAGACGGTGCGGCCGGCCGGCGAGTACTTCACCGCATTGTCGAGCAGGTTCCAGATCGCGCGTTCGAGCGCGTCCCGGTCAGCGAGGATGGCACACGCCGCGTCAGGCAAAGAGAGTTCGACCTGGTAGCCCCTCGAGGCAACCGTCGCTCGAAACGCGTCGACCGTATCGCGCACGACGTCCCGGGCATCAGACGGCTCCAGCCGATACCGCGCCTGCCCGGCCTCCATGAGCCCGAAATCCAGGAGCCCTTCGACCAGGCGCTCGAGCCGTCCCGTCTCGTCCGCCAGGAACGCGTACGAGCGCTGCCGCTGTTCTTCGGACGGCAGGCGGCCCTGCGCCAGCATGCTGGTCAGCTGGCGGATGGAGGTCAGCGGGCTGCGGAACTCGTGCGAGACCGACGCGACGAACTCCGACTGCAGGCGCGCCACCGCCAGTTCCCGGGTCAGCGACCTCGCCACGAAGCCGCCGCTCACGGCCAGGAGCACCGCGAGGACGGAGAGGCCGGCGAGCAGCAGGCGGCGGCGCGCGGCGACCCCGGACGCCAGGGCCGTCGTGTCAGCGGCGGACACGTGAGCGGTCCACGGGAGCGCGGTCACGGCGGCGGGCCGCACCGCGACGCGCTCGGATGGCGGCGGCAGGGCGCCGAATACCGTCTGCCCCCCGGCGCCCGTCAGCGCCAGGCGCATCCTCGGGTCGCCGAGCGCCTCAGTCCACAGCGTCCGCAGGTACTGCGGCCCCGCGACGCCGGCCGTCAGCTGCGTGGGCGTCGCGCGCCAGACGGCGAGCGAGGTCTGCGATCCCGTTTGAAACGTTCGCCGGCCGCTTGATTCACCCGGGCCGTCGCGCCACCCCTGCACGAGCGTCTCGACCGCGTCGGACAGGACCAGGGCGTCGGACGGCGCGCGCGGCTCGTCGCGTTCGCCGGCCCACTTTCGGGCCTCGTTCGCGCGGTACTCGTAAGTGGTGCGTGTCAGCGGCCAGCGGCCCCCGTCAAGGTCCTTCAGGAGTGCGACAGCCTCGCGCCGCAGCTCGTCCCGGTCCCCCGACGCCTCGAGCGCGCTGCATCGGGCCTCGCGCGCGATCAGTTCCGCGGGCAGCCCCGCGACGGGAGTGGTGCCCATTGCTGCCAGCTCGGAGTACGCCTTCATGGCGTCCTGCGTCCGGCCCGCCTTTCGCAGGCTCCGACCCAACCGCACGAGGGCTGCCGCGCGGACGGCCGGCTCGGGCGAGCGGGCCACCTCGCGGAACAGCGCGGCGGCCGCCAGCGGGTCGTTCTTCTGGAACTCGAGGACCTCGCCCGCGACGATGGAGGGCGGCGGCGCTTCCAAGGGGAGCATGGTCCCCGGCTGGAAGATCAGCCGCGGGCCGCCGCGCACGTCGAGGGTCGTCGCATCGGCGACGAGAAGGACGACGCCCGGGGGCAGGGGTGCAGGATGCAGCAATTCGAGACCGGACCCGAGGCGGGACACCACGCGGTCGGCGGCGACCTCCAGCTGCTCCTGGACGCGCTGCGACTCGAGCGCGTGGTCCTGCCGGAGGAGCCGGTAGCCGAGCCACGCGAGCGCGATGACGCAGGCCACGACGAGGACGACGAAGATCGTCAGGACGCGCCGCGGCGGCTGGAACCAGTGCCTGCCGATCATCCGCCTGTCCTTGCTCCTTCACCGGCGGGCGAGGGTTCAGCCGTCGAACCGGTACCCCATCCCGCGAACGCTGGCGAGGAAGCGGGGTGCGGCGGGCAGCGGTTCTATCTTCTTGCGCAGGTTGAGCACGTGGGTGTCCACGACACGGTCGGTCACGGCGACGCCCGGGCCCCAGGCGGCATCGATGATCTGCTCTCGGCTGAGTATGCGCCCACGGTGCCGTACGAACACGGACAGCAGCTGGAACTCCAGCGCGCTGACGGCCACGGGCACGCCGGCGCGCCGCACCTCGCCGCGGTCGAAGTCCACTTCGCAGTCCCCGAAGCGGACGATCCCCGATGACCTCTCCGAGACCCGCCGCAGCACCGCCTTGATCCGCGAGTGCAGCTCCCGAAGACTGAACGGCTTGGTGACGTAATCGTCGGCGCCCAGGTCGAGGCCCAGGATCTTCTCGGCCTCGTGCGTCCGGGCGGTGAGCATGATGATCGGCGTCCGCACGCCCGCACGCCGAATCTCCTGGCACACCTCGTAACCGTCCTTGCGAGGGAGCATGAGGTCGAGCAGGATCAGGTCCCAGCCGGGTTCCGTGCCCCTGCGCACCGCCGTCTCGCCGTCTCGGACGGTCTCGGTTTCGTAGCCTCGGCACGCGAGGTCTTCCTCGAGCCCGAGCGCGATGTCCGCATCGTCTTCGACGACGAGGATTCGGGGCATCGTCACCCTTTCCCCGGCAGCCTGATTGTGAAGGTGCTCCCGGTGCCGGACTGGCTATCGACCATGACTTCGCCGCCGTGAGCGTTCACCACGTGTTTCACCATGGCGAGGCCGATGCCGGTCCCCTTGACGCCGTGATTCCTCGCCGCCGAACCCCGGGCGAACTTGCGGAAGATCTGCTTCCGTTCCGAGCGCGGGATTCCGTAGCCGGCGTCGCGAACGCGGATCGCGACCCCATCCGCTGCCTCGACCTCCACGTGGACCACCCGGCTGTCGCCGGAGTACTTCACGGCGTTGTCCAGCAGGTTCCACAGCGCCTGGGCGAGCGCGTCGCGATCCGCGTTCACCATCGCTTCGCCAGGCGGTCCGGTGCACTGGATGGCGAAACCGGGTCCCGCGACCTCCTGGCAGAAGTCACGTACGACGGTCTCCGCCAGGGCGCGCGCGTCGAGGGGCTCGAGCCGGTACGGGCGCGCGCCCGCTTCCATCCGACCGAAGTCCAGCAACGATTCCACGAGCCGGGTGAGCCGGCGCGTGGCTCGCGCCTGCGCCTCGTGGAAGATCCGTCGCTTCTCGACCGGCACGTCCTCGCGCTCGGTCAGGATCTCCGTGAACTCGGCGAGCGAGGTGAGGGGTGTGCGGAACTCGTGGGACACGGCCGAGACGAAGTCCGACTGGAGGCGGGCGGCGGCCAGTTCCCGCGTCACGGCCCGCCCGATCAGGAAGCTGGAGGCCACGACCAGCAGCGCCAAGGAGGCCAGCCCCGCCACGATCAGGCGGCGGCGCTGGGCCGAGCCGCGCCGGTCGGCCTCGGGATCGGTGTTCGTGGCGACCAGCGTCCATGGCAGGCCCGTCGTCGAGGCGGCCAAAAGCGTCCGGGGAGCGCCGGGCGCCGGGCCACGGCCGTGAACGGCCTGGTCGCGCTCGTCGAGCAGCGCGAACGCGACGCCCGGCCGTTCGAGTGCGGCGATCGCGGGCTCGAACCAGTGCCGCCGCTGATAACGGGCGGAGGCCACGAACGCCGCGAGACGCTCGCCCGAGACCCGCCAGAGCAGGGTGACAGGCATGCCCTCGATCTCGAGCGCGCGGCGGCCGGCGGCGAGGGGTTCGACCGCCTGGCCTGCCCGCCAGCGTTGCCACAGCCAGCCAACCGCCTCGGCCAGCGCCCGCTGCTCCGGGTCATCCTCGCGATTCTTCCCCAGCCAGACCTCCGCCTGTTCCGCGTAATAGCGCCACCCCGCGCGGTCGAGGAGCCAGCGGCCGTTCCGCAGGCCGTCGGCGAGCGCCTGCGCCTCGACGCGCGCCTCGTGGCGGCGCCCCAACTCGGCGAGCAGATCGCAGCGGGCACGGCGGGCCACCAGGTCGGCGGGTACGCCGAACAGGCTGGCGCCCGTGGCACTGGCGAGGTCGGCGTAGACCGCCAGGGCGGACTCGGCGGACCCGGTCTTCCGAAGGTTGCGAGCGAGGCGGAGCTGCGCACCGGCCCTGATACCCGCGTCGCGCGAGGTGGAGAGCCTGCGCAGCACCGCAACCGCCCGCGCGGGGTTGCGGTCCCCGAACTCGAGCGCCTCGGCGGCGCGGAACGCGCCGGGCGGCGCCTCGGCGAGCGGGGGGATCAAGGGGTAGAACAGGAGACGGCGTTCGGGCCACGCCTTCAAGCGAGACGAATCGGCCACGACTAGGAGCGCGCCCTCGCCGGGCAGGCCGTCCGGCGGCGGCGCCGGGTTGTCCAGCAGCCGCTGATCGAGCGACAGCGCCCGCTCCAGTGCCGTCACCAGCCGGTCTGCCGCGGTGGCCCGGCGCTCGTCGAGACGCTGGGCCTCGAGCGCCAGGTCCTGCCGCACGATCGCCACGCCCAACCACACCAGCGCGAACACGGAGACGCCCGCGACGGCCAGGAACACCGCCGTCAGGTTCCCCGGGACGCGCAGCCGGAAGCGGCGCGGCTTCATGGCCGGCGGGATCAAATGTGCGGCTTCACCTTACCACCGCCCGGCCCGCCGGCGGCAGGAAGTTCTCCATGACCCACACCTCGGCGCTGGGCTTCGATTCGGTGTAGAAGGCCAGGCGGCGGCCGTCTGGATGCAGGCGCGGGCTCTGGACGCCTTTGATCCCCACGTCGATCCGCAGCGGCGTCCCTCCATCGACGGGAACCAGCAACAGGGCGTCGTCCGCCTGGCCCGAGCCGCCAACCAGCAGGTGACGGCCGTCGGGAGCCCAGGACAGGAACATCGCGCTCGCCTTCGAACGGAACACCTCGCGCCCCCCGCCGCCGGTCACCGGCATGAGGTTCACGACCGTGTCGCCCGTGGCGGCGTCGGGCACCTGGTAGGCGAGCTGCTGGCCGTCCCTCGAGAGGCCGTAGCGGAAACTCCCGACCTGGGCGAGCTCCCGCTCCTCGCCGGTCTCCTGATCCCGGATCCACAGGGCCTGCCGATCCTTGGCCCAGCGGAAGAAGACGATGCGCTTGCCGTCGGGCAGGCCGGAGGGAAACAGGCCCTCCCCAATCATCCTCGCCTCACCCGTCCGGACGTCGATCCGGCAGAGGCCTCTCTTCTCGGTCTTGTCCATGCCGACGCCGACCAGCGAGCGCCCGTCCAGCGACCAGCGCACCTGGTTCAGGAACAAGAGGCCGGTAGGAAGCTCCCTCTCCTCTCCTGTTTCGAGCGAGAGGATCGTCGGAATGTTGAAGGACGGTCCGACGGGCCCACGGCGTGAGATCCACAGCAGCGATCTGCCGTCGGGCGACCACTCGGGCGCGACGTTCCCGCCCAGGTAACGCCGTGGAACGACCCGCGGCTGGGCCGGGCCCTTCCCCGACGCGGGGTCCACCGTGGCGAGGTAGACCTCGCGACCACCCATGCCGACGCCGTAGTAGAAGGAGCCGTCGCGCGCAAACCCCATCGGCGCGATGTGACCGAGGTCGCGCTTGATCAGTTGCGCGGGCCCCCCCGGCTTCCCGTCCGCCACCGGCAGCACCCACGCATCGGGCGTCCCCGTCCGGTCGCTCGAGAACAGGATGTGCCGTCCGTCGGGCGACCAGTCGAGAAGGAGGTCGTCGCCCGGCTGCCGCACCAGGGCCGCGGGCTGGCCTCCTTCCGACGGGACGAGGAAGATGTCGTGACGGCCGCCGTCGTCCAGCATCCGCTGATCGAACGAGACATACCGCCCGTCCGGCGAGATGCGAGCCCGCTGGATGCCGTAGATGCCGGCGGGGACGCTCGCGAGGATCCGCCTGGAGCCATCCTTGACCGAGATGAGGACAGCCTGGCTCGTATGCTGGTCCGTCGAGGCGAGCACCGCGAGGATGTGTGTGCCATCGGGCGACCAGTCGCAGGGGTGCGCCAGGCTCGTGTCCTTGCCGTCGTGGATCACCCGTGCTCCCGAGCCGTCGAGCGCGACGACGCGCAGCTCGAACAGGCCCTCCTTCGTCACCCAGTCGTAGGCGATCTGTCGCCCGTCGCGCGACGGCACGGACACCTGCGTGAACTCGGGCGACGCGGTCCAGGGCCCCTTGTTCGTCAGCCGCCGCAGGTTGCCGCCCGGCAGCTCGCGGACGGCGAGATCGCCGGTGTCCCAGTCGGTCAGGGAGAAGAGGGCGGCTGCGGCGTCGATTGACCCCTCGGCGCTCCCCTCGAAGGTAAGCACCCGGCGCACCGCCATGTCCCTCGGTGCGCCCGCCCCGGCCGGCCGCTGGAGCGCCGCGAGCCGTTGACGGGCCGCCGCCACCTCTCGCGCCTGCTCGGCGTAGTCGCGAATCAACTGCTCGTACGCCCGGCGCGCCTCCTCCGGGCCCCGCTTCTCGTAGCAGCCGCCCAGCCGGAGGAGGGCCTGCGCTGCCACAACCCGGTTCGTGCCGGCGATCTGGATGACGTGCTTGTACTGCCCGATCGCGGCCTCGAGGTTCCCGTCGACCTCTTCGATCTCGATGGCCGCCCGCAGGAGCACGGCGGGATCCTCGCCCTGGGACACGGCTGCGGCCGCCAGGAGCGTTGTGCCCAAGACGACGATGGCGGCCAGCGCGATGCTTGTCTTGCTCATTAACTCTCGCCTCCGCCATCACGCTAGCGGCCGCGCATCCAGCCTTCGTCCAGCCCCGGTCCAGTGTTCGTCAAGCGGCCCGGTCAAGGTGTCGAGAAACGCATGTTGGGCGCCGGTTTCCATGAGACACCCCGTCGCGGCAACTTTCAAGGGTTCAGCTTGACCCGCGCAGGCCAGCCGGGTTACCGTTCGGCATTCCCGTGAGCACCAGCCTTCGCGCCGCTCGCCCGGGTTACGCCTATTACGCGCCCCACTGAAGGGGCGTGGGCCGAAGAACTATCTTCTCCAGCCAGTCACGAGCCTCTTCAGCCACCCGGTTGGAGAGGCTTTTTCTTTTCGCGGGGAGGGGCGCCGTGACGATCGAGGATCTGCGGGGCCGGATCGACGCCATCGACCATCAGCTCGTCTCGCTGCTCAACGCCCGCGCGGCGTGCGCGATCGAGATCGGGAGGTTGAAGCGCAGCGAGGGACTGCCGATCTTCCAGGGCGATCGGGAGAAGGCGGTGCTCCTCCACACGCGGGCGGTGACCGCCCGGTTGGGCGGGCCGCTCAGCGAGGAGGCGGTCGGGCGGCTGTTCGAGCGGATCATCGACGAGGCGCGCCGGCTCGAGGCGGCCTTCGAGGCATCGGACGTGAAAGGAGGCGGGCCGTGGTCGTAGTCATGCAAGGGGGCGCGAGCGAAGAACAGATCGAGCGCGTCATCGACACGCTCGTCGGGCTGCACCTGGCCGTGCACCGGTCCACCGGCGTGTCGCGGACGGTGATCGGCGTGGTCGGCAAGACCGAGGCGGTGGACCCGGCCCAGCTCGAGATCCTCGACGGGGTCCACGAGGTACTGCGCGTCACCGAGCCCTACAAGCTTGCCAGCCGGGCGTTCAAGCCGGACGACACCGTCGTGGACGTGAGCGGCGTCCGCATCGGCGGCGACGAGGTGGTCGTCGCGGCAGGCCCCTGCGCGGCCGAGAGCGAGGAGCAGGTCGAGGCGACCGCCGCAGCGGTGAAACGCGCCGGGGCGAAGCTGCTGCGCGGCGGCGCGTTCAAGCCGCGCAGCTCCCCCTACGCCTTCCAGGGGCTCGGCGAGCCGGGCCTGCAGATGCTGCGGCGCGCCGCGGACCGCCACCACCTCCCGCTGGTCTCCGAGGTGATGGACGTCAGCCAGATCGAGCTGGTCGCGCGGTACGCCGACATCCTCCAGGTCGGCGCCCGCAACATGCAGAACTTCACGCTGCTGCGCGAGCTGGGGTTTGCCGGGAAGCCGGTCCTGCTCAAGCGCGGCATCTCGGCCACCATCGAGGAATGGCTCCTCTCGGCCGAGTACGTCCTCGCCGGCGGCAACCGCGACGTGATCCTCTGCGAGCGCGGCATCAGGACCTTCGAGAGCGCCACGCGGAACACGCTCGACCTCTCGGCAATCCCGGTGGTCAAGAAGCTGAGCCACCTCCCGGTCATCGTCGATCCCAGCCACGGCACGGGTCGGCGCGACAAGGTGGTGCCGATGGCGCGGGCGGCCGTCGCGGCGGGCGCCGACGGCCTGCTGGTGGAGGTGCACTGCGACCCCGACCGGGCGCTCAGCGACGGCGCGCAGTCCCTCTTCCCCCGGCAGTTCGACGACCTGATGGGCGAGCTGCGCATCATCGGCCCGGCGATCGGGCGGCGCGTGTGCGTGGGCTGGAGGACGCACACAACATGAACGATGCACGAATCGGGATCCTGGGCCTCGGCCTGATTGGTGGATCGCTGGCCCTCGCCGTGCGCCGCACCTGGCCGGGCGCGACGCTGGTCGGCGTGGACATCGACGAGGGCGTCGTGCGCGAGGCGCTGGCGCGCGGCCTCGTGAGCCACGCGTCGAGCGACCTCGCAACGCTCGACGAGGCGGACCTGATCGTCCTCGCCGCGCCGGTGCGCGCGAACATCGCCGCCCTGCCCGCCGTGGCGCGCGGGGCTCGCGAGGGCACCCTGCTCAGCGACGTCGGCAGCACCAAGCGCGACATCCTCGACGCCGCTCGCCGTGCAGGCGCCCAGGGCTTCGTCGGCGGTCACCCGCTCGCCGGCGCGGCGACCGGCGGCCTCGCCCTGGCGTCGGCCAACCTGTTCGACGGCTGCCCCTGGGTGATGACACCAGGGAACGACACGCCGCCCGCACTCGTCGGCCGGCTCGAACGGTTCGTCCGGGCCCTCGGCGCGGTGCCTCGGACCATGGAGGCCGAGGAGCACGATCGGGTGATGGCGGCGGTGAGTCACCTGCCGCAGCTCGTGGCGTCGGCGCTGATGCACGTGGCCGGCGAGATGGCGGGCGACGACGGGCTGGCACTGGCCGGACGCGGCCTGTCGGACACGACGCGCCTCGCGTCGAGCCCGCCCGCGATCTGGCGCGACGTCTGCGCCGCCAACGCCGACTATCTCGCGCCCGCCCTGGGCCGGCTGATCGACGTACTCGAGGGGCTGCGCGACGACCTGCCGCGCGGCGACCGCCTGGAGGACGTCTTCGAGAGCGCACAGCGGTGGAAGGAACGGCTGGCGGGATAGATCGTTCGAAACGAACGGATACCGTGTCAGTGCCGGGACCGCGAGGCCGGCGCGCGCGGGACGATCGCCGACAGCAGCCTCTCCAGCTCGTCGGGCTCGGCGGGCTTCACCAGGTGGCGGTCGATGCCCGCCTCGACCGACTTCCGCCGATCCGCGTCTTGGCCCCACCCGCTCAGCGCGACGATGGGCAGGTCCCTGCAACCGGGGCGCGCGCGCAGCCGGCGCGCGACCTCGTATCCGCTCATCGTCGGCAAGCCGAGGTCGAGCAGCAGGACGTCGGGGCACTCTTCCGCCACGGCCTCGAGCACGTCGGGCCCGTCGTGCACGATGCGCACGTCGTGACCGACCGTGCAGAGCAGCGCTTTCAGCATCTCGGCCGAATCGACGTTGTCCTCGGCCACCAGGACGCGCAGCTTCGCGCCGGCGACGGGCGCCGCGGCGACGCCGCCGCTCGACATCCCGGGGGCGAGCGCCGTCTCGCCGCCGGCGAGCAGCGGCAGGTGCACGACGAATTCAGCTCCCTGCCCGGGCCCATCGCTGGCGACGTCCACCCGGCCGCCATGCATCTCGGCCAACTGCCGCGCGAGGGTCAGGCCCACGCCCATGCCCTGCGAAATCCCACCCACCGGGCGAGCCTGGGTGAAGATCTCGAACACCCTGGGCAGGAACGCGGGATCGATCCCGATGCCGGTGTCGCGCACGCTGATCGCGACCTCGGAAGGCCGGCCGTCGCCCTCCGCCCGTATCGCGGTCGTGAGCCAGATCCGGCCGCCGCTCGGGGTGAACTTCGCGGCGTTGTTGAGCAGGTTCGCCACGACCTGCGAGAGCCGCGTCGGGTCTGCGAGGACGCGCACGGTCTCGTCCGGCGCCTGGACGATCAGCTCGTGGCCTGCATCGTCGAGCAACGGCTGGCACGCCTCGATGGCCGCTTCCAGGATCGACGCCAGGGCGACGGGGGTCTTCCTCAGCTCGACTCGACCCTGCGTGATCCGCGACACGTCCAGCAAGCCGTCCACGATGCGGATCAGGTGGACCAGCTGCCTGTCCAGCACCTCGCGAGCATGCTCGCGCTCGTCCGGTTCGCTTTCGCGGTGCAGCAACCCCAGCGCGTACCGCATGGCCGCCAGCGGGTTGCGGAGTTCGTGCGACAGTGTCGCGAGGAACTCGTCCTTGCGCCGGCCTGTCTCGACGAGCTCGCCCTCCATCCGCTTGCGGTCGGTGAGGTCCAGCGTCATCCCCGTGATGCGGATCGGCTGGTGCTTCGCGTCGAACACGGCCCGCGCCCGGTTCTCGATCCAGTGCACGCTCCCGTCGGGCCAGGTCACCCGGTACTCTCCCTGGTAGTCCTCGTGCCGGTCGATCGACACGGCCAGCGCGCGCCGCACGCGCTCGCGGTCGTCGGGATGGATCGCACGGAACAGGTCGTCGTACGTGAGCGCGGCGTTCGCGGCCACGCCGCAGGAGGTCTTGAACTCCTCGGAGCATTCCAGCGTCCCGGACGGCAGCTCCACTTCCCAGGCGCCGAGCTGCCCCACCTCCATCGCGGTCCGCAGGCGGTCGGCGGACCGCCTGATGTCGTCGATGTCCACCAGGATGATGACGGCCCCGTCGACCCGGTGGTTGGACGTCCGGTACGGATGGATGCGCAGCTGCCACGCACGGCCGTCGCGGTCCTGCACCTCCGTTCTCCAGACCTGAACCCGCTCGATCACGCTTGCGATCAACCCCTCGAGCGCGGGGATCTCGACCGCCGGGCGGATGTGCGCGATGGGCCGGCCGACGTCGGTGGGGAGGAGGTTCAGGACTTTCTGCGCGGCGGGGGTGAGCCGCCGGACGCGCAGGTCGGCCCCGACCATCACCATCGGGATGTCCGTGCTGGTCAGCAGGTTGGTGAGGTCGTTGGTGGCCTGGGCCAGCTCGGCGTTCCGGCTCTGCAGCTGCTCGTTGACCGTCGTCAGCTCCTCGTTGGCCGACTGGAGCTCCTCCTTGGCCGTCTGCAGCTCCTCGTTGGTGCTCTGGAGCTCCTCGTTCGCCGAGAGGATCTCCTCGTTCGCGGAGCGAAGCTCCTCGTTGGTCGCCTCCTGCTGCTCGGTGGCCGACTGCAGGTACTCTCGGGAAGCCGCCAGCTCCTGGCGCAGCTGCACCAGCTCGCGGTCGCGCTCGGACGCCGTGTCCGCTTCCGCCGCGCCCGGAGGCGACGGGTCCACGCTCTCGTGTGGTGCGTCCGGCTGCCGGCGTTCGGACCTCGCCTCGAACAGCACCAGGTAGCACGCTCCGACCGACCCTGGCGCCCTGACCGGGGTGACGCGAAGGGTCACGCTGGCCGAGGCATCGTCGCGGCGCAGCCGCACGTCGTGCCGGACGACCGGCTCTCCCCCCGCCGCCGCCTGCTGCAGCGCGCCGCGCAGATCGAGGAAGAGCTCCTCGCGGACCATCTTCAGCACGTTGAGCGTCGGATCCCCGGGCGGACTCTCGAGGTAGGAGGAGGTCCGGCCGCGGAACTGCAGGATCTCGAAGCGGTCGTTCACGAGCACGCCGGGCGGCGCGTAACGAGACAGGAGGATCCGATCCGCCTCCTTCTGGAAGTCGGTGGGGAGAGGTCGCGCGCGCTGGGCACCTTCGGCCGCCAGGCGGGTGCGGAGGTGCTCGGATGCCGGAAAGCGGAGGGGAAGCACTGTCGTCGCCGGCTTCTTCGCGTAGATCTTGTGGGTCCGATCGACCGGCTCGAACAGGTCGAGGCCGTCCCCGACCGTCTCGGAGGGTCCGAGGACCAGGAACCCGTCAGGGTTCAGCGCGTAGTGGAAGATGGGGATCACCTGTTTCTGCAGGCCGACCCCCATGTACATCAGGACGTTCCGGCAGGTCACCAGATCCACGTGCGAGAACGGCGGGTCGGTGGCGACGTTCTGCCGCGCGAAGACGCACGCGTCGCGGATCGCCTTGTCGATTCGGTAGACGTGGTCCTCGCGCACGAAGAACCGGCGCAGGCGGTCCGCGGACACCTCCCCTTCGACGCTCTCCGGGTACACGCCGGCGCGGGCCTTCTCGAGGGTGGCGGGGTCGGCGAGGTCGGTGGCGAAGATCTGGATGCGCGGGGCCACGGGCCGGTCGTCCAGGAACTCCACCAGCGCCATCGCAAGCGAGTAGGCTTCCTGTCCGCTCGAGCAGCCCGCGACCCAGACGCGGATCGCGTCCTCGTGGCTCTTCCCCTCCAGGATGACGGGGAACACGCGCCGCTTCAGCTCATCGAACATCGCGGGGTCGCGGAAGAAGCTCGTGACGTTGATCAGGAGGTCGCGGTAGAGGGCCTCGATCTCGGCGCGATCGCCCTCGAGGATCTTGACGTAATCGGCCATCGCCGGCTTGCCGTGCAGGGCCATCCGGCGGCCGATCCGGCGCCGCAGCGTGGTGTCGCGGTACTGGCTGAAGTCCACGCCCGTCGCGGAACGGACGGCCATCACGACCTTCCCGTAATCGTCCGCGCGGAGACTCTCCTCGGTGGTCGCGCCGGGGGCCAGGTACGGGTGCCGGCCGATCACCTCGAGTCGCTTCGCGATCTCCGCGGGCGCGAGCACGAAGTCCACGCAGCCGGCGCTCGCCGCGCTGCCCGGCATGCCGAACTGCCTCGCGGACTGCTCGTCCTGCGCGAAGGTGATGCCCCCCACCGCCTTGATCTCGCAGAGGCCCAGGGTCCCGTCCGAGCCGCTGCCCGAGAGGAGGACGCCAATCGCCCGGATCTGCTGCTCCGCAGCGAGCGACCGCATGAAGAGGTCCACGGGAAGATGCGGTCGCGCCCCCCCTCGCGGCGTGACGTGCAGGAGGCCCTGCGCGACCGTCAGGTTGGTGTTCGGCGCGATGACGTAGACATGGTCCGCGCGCACCGCAAGGCCGTCGGTGGCCTCGACCACGGGCATTCGCGTCGCGCGCGACAGCAGTTCGGCCAGGTGGCTCTCGTAATGCGGGTCGAGGTGCTGCACGACGACGAACCCCATGCCCGGGGCTTCGGGGAGGTGGGCGAGCAGCTCGGTCACCGCGTCGAGGCCGCCGGCGGACGCGCCAACGCCGACGATGGGGAAGGGATTGCGCGGGATGGGCTCGGACGGGTCGGCAGGAGTCATGCGGTCCACCGATCTTGCGCCGCCCGAGGGGAGGGCCCACCCGGAAGCCTTCCACCAGGCTCTGATCGCGCATGCATTATCAAGGCCGTCGAGCCGACTCAGCGGATGTGGTCACGCGTCGGGGAAGCGGAGCCGGGACAGCAGCGCCTGGAAGCCGGGGTGACCGCGGAGGCTGTCGTAGGCGGGGTGGGTCTTGATCGCCGACAGGGGGAGATCGCGGCGGTCGGCGCCGCGCTCGAGCCATTCCACCGCGCGGTCCTGCTCGCCGAGGCCGGTGTGGATCAGCGCGAAGCAGGTGGCCGGGACGTACTTCTCGCGTGCCAGGTCGGCCAGCCGGCCGAGCAACTCGCAGGCCCGATCGTACTGGCCCGCGAGCCCGTACGACTGGCCCAGGGCGCCGAGGATGTTGGGCACCTCGCCGCCCGAGAGCTCGCGGCCCTTCTCCAGCATCCCGATCGCGTCCTCGTACCGGCCCATCAGCGAGTAGGTCCGCCCCATCGTGGTGTAGGCCTTGTAGAAGGTCGGCTCGAGGTCGGCCAGCGCCTGGAAGGCGGAGAGCGCCTCGTCGTACCGCCGCTGCAGCATGAGCAGGTACGGCTTGCCCTCCTGGATGATCAGGGAGAGCGGGTCGAGTTGCCGCGCGAGATCCAGTTCGTACTGGGCCTCGTCGAAGCGCCCGACGCTGGCGAGGAAGTCGAGCCCGAGCCAGTGGTGCGCGGTGGCGTAGCCCGGGTTCAGCTCGATCGACCGGCGGTAGAAGGCCTCGGCCTCCTCCCACTCCCAGTCGTAGATCGAGTGGATCAGCGCGAACGAGGCGTGGGCCTCGCCCGACCCGGGGTCGAGGTCGAGCGCCCGCAGCGCTGCCGCCTTCGCGCGGGGCATCGCGTCCTCGGGCGCCATCAGGCCGTAATCGGCCATCAGGCACAGCGTGTCGGCGAGACCCGCCTGCGCGAGCGCGAAGCCCTCGTCCAGCGCGATCGCCTGCTCGAAGCACTCCACCGCGCGGCTCAGCCCGGCCTTCGTCCGCTGGCTGCCGACGAACCGTCCGCGCAGGTACAGGTCGTAGGCCTCGAGGCTGGCCGGCCCGCGCCGCTCGCGCCGCACGCCCATCCCGCCCAGCGAGCGCTCCAGCGTCCGGGCGATGGCGCGCGCGATCTCCTCCTGCACCGCGAACAGGTCGAGGATCTGCCGGTCGTACGTCTCGGACCACAAGTACGAGCCGGAGCTCACCTCGACGAGCCGCGCCCCGATGCGGACGCGGTCACCGGCCTGCCGCACGCTCCCCACGAGCAGCGACCGGACCCCCAGCTGCCGCGCCGCCTCGTGGATGTCGTCCTCGCGCCCCTTCAGCTTCACGGACGAGTTCCAGGCGACGACGCGGACGCCGCGGATGCGGGTCAGCTCGTGGATGATCTGCTCGGTGAGGCCGTCGCTGAAATACTCCTGGCCGTCGCCGGGCCCGAGGTTGGTGAAGGGGAGCACCGCCACGCGGGGCGCCTCTTCGGCCGCCGCCGGCGCCATCCGGCCGGTCACCACGCCCGGCGAAGAGCGGCCGAGCGCCGCGTCGAGCGCCTCGGCCAGGTGGCGCGCCGACTCGTACCGCCGCTCCGGCCGCTTCTCGAGGCACCGCCGGACGATCGCTGCCGCGGCCGGCGGGACGGACGCCGGCAGCGCGGGGGCGTCGCGCAGGATCGAAGCGATCGTCTCGGCGGCCGTCCCGCCCGCGAAGGCGCGCCGGCCGGCCAGCATCTCGAAAAGGATCGCGCCGAGGCTGAACAGGTCGGACCGACCGCCCACCGCCTCGCCGCGCACCTGCTCGGGCGACATGTAGGCGGCCGTGCCCAGCAGCACGCCCGGCAGCGTCCCGCCCGCGACCGTCGGCATCATCCCCGCCTCGTCGAGTCTCGCCGCCGGCGAATCGACCTTCGCGATGCCGAAGTCCACGATCTTCACGCGGTCGTCGGGCGTCACCATGACGTTCTCGGGCTTGAGGTCGCGGTGGACGATCCCCTTGTCGTGGGCGGCCGCGAGGCCGCGCGCCGCCTGCGCCGCGTAGTCGAGCGCCAGCGCGGCCGGCAGCGGCCCGTCCCCGAGCCGCCGGCGCAGCGTCTGGCCGTCGATGAGCTCGGACACGACGAAGAAGGCGTCCCCCTCGGTGCCGACGTCGTGCACCGACACCACGTTCGGATGGTTGAGCGCGCCGGCGGTCAGCGCCTCCTGCCTGAGGCGCTCGAGTTGCTCCGGGTCGCGGGAGCGCGCCGCGGACAGGACCTTGATCGCGACCTGCCGGTCGAGCCGGGTGTCGCGCGCGGCATAGACCTCGCCGAACGCGCCGGCGTCGAGCAGGCCGATGACCTCGTACGGGCCGAGGCGGGAGGCGGGGGCCAGCGGCATCGGGGAAGCCTGGATCGAGTATAGCGGCTCGCCTGCCACGTGGAAGCCGAACGGATCGCGCGCCCGGCAACAATCGCCGAAGGCCAACCCTTTTGTCCGCAAAGGATCGGACTTCAAGGGCCTGCCCGCCATAGCCCGGTACAGGCAGGTTGTTGATCCACAGCGGCTTACCGGCACACCGACTCTCCGGACCGCGCGGGTCTGTGAATTGCTTGTTGAGGTTGCTCCCACTCCGTTACCACCGGACACCTTCGAGGCGGATCGACTGAGGAAGCCGTGATGACCACGAGGCTGTTCCTGTTGGCTGCCATCCTGCCGACGCTCACCGCCGCGCCCGCGGCGGCGCAACCGGGGGTCCCCTTGAAGGCCGAGCAGGCGATCCGGGCCATCCACCGCGAGAAGGCCGCGAGGACGCCAGCCGAGCGGAAGATCGACCCCCACTTGCTCTACGCGGCGCGCCGCCTGCGCGGACAGGACGTCGCACCGGGCCTCTCCGACATCCCCGCCATGACGAAGGCCGTCAAGCGCGATTCCCGCGGCCGCGTCGAGGTGGACGTTCGTGGCGTCATCTCGGACGCGTTCCTCGCGCAGGTCCACCGCCTCGGGGGCCGCGTCGTCAGTGCGCACCGTGAGCACGGGGGTGCCCGGGTTCTCGCCAGGCTCGACACCCTGGAGGAACTGGCCGGGCTCGACGAGGTGCGGGCGCTGATGCGCGCCGAGCGGCCGATGACCAATCGGGCTGCTTCCCGCTACCCCGCCGCGCCCCTTGCCGCGCACGCTGCCCTGGGTCCTGCGCTTCGGGCCGGTTCGGTCATGACCGAGGGCGATGTCGCCCACGAGGCCGACCAGCTGCGGGCGGCGGGCATCGACGGCGCCGGGATCTCCATCGGCGTGCTCTCGGACGGCGTGGACAGCCTGGACGACCTGGTCGCGGCCGGGGAGCTGCCGCCGGTGACCGTGATCGCCGGGCAGGCCGGCAGCGGGACGGAAGGCACGGCAATGCTCGAGATCATCCACGACATGGCGCCCGGCGCGAACCTGTTCTTCGCGACCGGGCAAGGGGGCCAGCTGCAGATGGCGCTGAACATCCTGCAGTTGCTCACGGCCGGCTGCAACATCATCGTGGACGACCTCTCCTATGCCACCGAGCCGGCCTTCCAGGACGGGCTGGTGGCCATCGCCGTCAACGCCGTCGCGGCCTCTGGCGGGCTGTACTTCAGCTCCGCGGGCAACTCGGGCAACCTCAACGACGGAACCTCCGGCGTCTGGGAAGGCGATTTCCAGGCGGGCGGCCTCTTCGCCGATCACCTCGCCCACGGCTTCGACGGGGTGGACATCGGCAACACGATCCTCGCGGCGAGCAGCAATGCTTCGCCCCTCGTTCTCGAATGGTCGGATTCGTTCTATGAGTCGGGCAGCGACTACGACCTCTACGTCGTTGACACCGGCGGCAACCTCACCTGCGCGTCCACCTACGCTCAGGATGGGGACGACGAGGCGAGGGAGTTCTGCGACGCGCCGGCGGCGGGGTCGAGGGCCGTGGTGGTGCTGTACGACGGCCCGCCACTGGCGTTGCACCTGAACAGCCACCGCGGAAGGCTTCAGTACGCCACGGACGGTCAGACCTTCGGCCACAACGCCGCCTACAACGCGGTCACCGTCGCGGCGGTTCCCGTGGCGGCGGCGGGCGGCGGCGTGTTCAGCGGGGGCTCGGCGACCCAGGTCGAGACCTTCAGCTCGGACGGAAGGCGACGCCTGTTCTACGAGCCCGACGGCAGCGAGATCACCCCCGGCAACGTGCGCTTTTTCGGTGGGGGCGGACGCACCCTGTTCAAGGTGAACATCACGGCGGCCGATTGCGTCTCGACGGCCTCGCCCGGCTTCGAGACGTTCTGCGGGACGTCGGCCGCCGCACCGCACGCGGCGGCGGTGGCCGCCCTCCTCTGGTCGGCCCGGCCGACGGCGCCTCACACCCAGCTGCGGGACGCGATGTTCTACCGGGCGCTCGACATCGAGGAGGACGGCTGGGATCGTGATTCGGGGTACGGGATCGTGATGGCCCGGAGCGCGTTGATGCTGCTGGCGCCATTCGACCTGACGATCGAGAAGAGCCACGCCGGCAGCTTCTTCCAGGGACAAGCCGGGGCTGCCTACACGATCGTGGTGCGCAACACCGGAACGGCCCCGTCGGTCGGGACCGCCACCGTCGCTGACATGCTGCCGGCCGGCCTTACGGCCATCGCCATGCACGGTGCGGGGTGGACGTGCGACGTGGCGCTCCTCGCCTGCACGCGGTCCGACGCGCTCGCGGCCGGCGGCGCCTACCCGCCGATCACGCTGACCGTGAACTTCCCGCTCGACGCCGCCCCGATGCTGATCAACACGGCGACGGTGGAGTCGCCGCTCGACCCGAACGGCGCGAACGACACAGTGATAGACATGACCGAGGTCCGGCAGCGAACCACCACGCTGGCCGGCGCCGCGGGCGGCCAGTACAGCGACGTCACCCTCCTGACCGCGGCGGTCGTGCCGGCCGTGCCCGGGGTGATGCAGTTCCGGGTGGACGGCGTTCCGGTGGGCGCCGTCCCCGTCTCCGCGGGAAGCGCGTCGCTGCCCTGCGTCATCACGACGGCGGCCGGCGCGCACACCATCACCGCGACCTTCGTCAGCGGCGATCCGCTGTACCTCGACAGCGAGGACACGGCGGTGCTCACCGTCACCAGGGAGGACGTGTCCGTCGTCCCGCTGGAGTCGAGCCCCACAAGCGCAGAGGTGAACGCCCCCGGCGGTACGGCCGGTCCCGTCACCCTCGAAGCCGACGTCGTCGAGGCGGCCGACGGCAGCCTCGGCGACATCGCCCGGGCCGATCCGGTGTCCTTCTCCCTCATCCCCCAGCTTGGGGGCGCGTCGGTCCCGTGCACCGCGTCAACCGCGGTCGTCACGCCCGGGAGGCTGCGCGCCACCTGCGTGTTCGCCAGCCTGCCGGTGAACCTCTACCTCGTGAGCATCACGGTCGGAGGGAGCTACTACAGCGGGTCGGGGACCACCATGCTGAGCGTGTACGACCCGTCGCTCGGGTTCGTGACCGGCGGCGGCACCGTGCAGCAGGACGGGTACGCCGGCACCTTCGGATTCAACGTGAAGTTCCTCAAGAAGGGGAACGCGCAGGGGTCGCTCCTGTACATCCAGCACCGGCCGGCCGGGGACGTCGTACTCAAGAGCAACGCCCTCGCGCCGCTCGTGATCGTGGGGAACACCGCGGCCATCCAGGGGAAGGCCACGCTGAACGGCCTCGGCAACCATCGCTTCACGGCGGTCGTCGCCGACAACGGCGAGCCCGGCACCAACGACCGGTTCGGCTTCGGCGTCGTCGATCCGGGCGGTCAGGTGATCCTGTCGTTGAGCTACACGCCGGTGACGATCTCGGGCGGCAATATCCAGGTGCCGCAGCCGTCGCGCAGGTGACGCCGATAACCGCGTGCTGCGGGTGTGCGTCGCT
The DNA here is from genome assembly GCA_963813585.1 of uncultured Acidobacteriota bacterium. GTDB lineage: Bacteria > Acidobacteriota > Vicinamibacteria > Vicinamibacterales > Fen-181 > JARKSS01. Next base: position 826,261 of record CAWEZL010000001.1, on the reverse strand, counting down.
CAGGACAGGCTGAAGTCCATCGCGATGGTGACCAGCACGGCGACCGGCAGGCCGTTGCGGCGGCCGGGGCGGAAGCGCCACCGCCTGGCCGCCTTGAGCGCCTCGTCGTCGAGGCCGAAGGCGGAGTCCAGAGACCTGACGATCCGCAGGTTGCCCACCGTTCCGTCCGCGAGTACCACGCACTCGATCCAGGCCGTGCCCTGCAGCCTCAGCCGCATGGCCTCATTGGTGTAGAGCGGCTTCACCCGCTCGATCGGCTCCGGCGGCTCGATCCCCGCGCCGAGGCGATAGACGCCGCCGCCAGTGCCGCCTCCCCAGCCGTCGCCGATCCCCGGTCCAGAGCCGTCACCCACACCCGAACCGCGCCCGCGACCGGCCCCCGAGCCGCTCCCCGGCCCCCGCGATGGGCCGCTGCCTTCCGGGCCGTCCAGCGTTCCCGGTCGAGTGTCGAGCGAAGACCCGGCGAACTGGACCGGCACGACGACCTGTTGGTCGAGCAGCGGGGGGTCCTGCGGGAGGTCCGCGGACGGAGCGGGCACCGGCGCCGTGAAGGCGGGCATCGAGACCTGGTCTGCGCCCCGGACCGCCAGGCGAGGTGGCGGCTCGTTCAGCCGGTTGCCCCCTCCCCCGCCACCACCGCCCGGCCCCGGGGAGTTGAGCCAGACCATCGCCGCGGAGAGCAGCTGCCGGCCGTCCTGGTCCGAGAGCGGCTGCGCCACGTGAGAAACGACGAGGAGGGACACCGCCACGATGAGGGCGTGCACGGCCGCCGAACAGACGAGGGCCGCGCCGGCCTTCTCGGATCGAGGCCCGGCCAGGGCCGGCGGCCAGTGGTCGAACAGCGGACGCGCGGCACGATCAGGCATGGGGTCGCCTCCAGGACACGGCGCTGCCTGGTTAGACGCCGATCCAGCCGCTGCGGCCGCGTGTTATCGCTCCATTGCCGCGTCCCCCCCGGACACGCGCCGGCCTAACGAGTGGGGACGCTGTCCACGAGGCGCCAGATGCCGCGGGGGTTGTCGTCGCGCAACTCGGCGGGGAGCGCCGCCTGCGGGAAGCCCTGGTAGCACACCGGGCGGACGAAGCGATCGATCGACGCGGTGCCAATGGACGTGTAGCGCACGTCGGTCGTCGCCGGCCAGGGGCCGCCGTGGTGCATGGCGGCGCAGACCTCGATACCGGTCGGGAACCCGTTGAAGACGATGCGGCCGACGCGGCGCTCCAGGGCGGCCACGAGATCGCGGTGCGACTCGAGTTCGGCCGAGGTCGCGTGAATGCTGGCCGTGAGGTGGCCGTCGAGGCGGCGCGCGGCGCGCACCAGGTCGGTCGCGTCGGGGCACGCGATCACGACCGACAGCGGCCCGAACACCTCGTCCCACAGCTCGGGCCGCGCGTCGAGCGTGGCGAGATCGGTCGCGAAGATCGCGCAGCCAGCTTCCCACCGCGCCGGGTCGGCCGGCTTGCGCGACTCCCCGAGGACGCGGACCCCGGGCGTCCGGCGGATCCGCTCGAGGCCGCCGTGGAACATCCCGCAGATCCCCTCGTTGAGCATCGAGGACGGCGTAACCGCACCGGCCGCCGAGGCGACTTGGTCCAGGAACGCCGCGAGGGCCGGCCCCTCGGCCGCCAGCAGCACGCCGGGGTTCGTGCAGAACTGCCCGGTGCCGAGCGTCACCGACTGCACGTAGCCGTCGGCGATCGCCGCCCCCCGGTCGGCCATGGCCCCTGGGAGCACGAACACCGGGTTGGTGCTGCCCATCTCGGCGCAGACCGGGATCGGATCGGGCCGTGACGCGACCGCGTCGAACAACGCCCGCCCACCCGCCCGCGACCCCGTGAACGCCACCATCTTGGTCAGGCGATGCCGCACGAGCGCAAGGCCGCCGTCGTGGCCGCGGCCCTGCACCATCCCGAACACTCCGGCCGGGACGCCGCTCTTCCGCGCCGCCGACACGATGGCGCCGGCGAGCATCTCCGACGTACCAGGATGGCCCGGGTGCGCCTTGGCGACGACGGGACAGCCGACCGCGAGCGCCGACACGGTATCGCCGCCGCCGACCGAAATGGCGAATGGGAAGTTGCTGGCGCCGAAGACGGCGACCGGGCCGATCGGCTCGAGCATCCTTCGGACGTCCGGCTTCGGTGCGGGCTGGCGATCGGGATCGCCGCGGTCGATGCGCGCGTCCACCCACGAGCCCTCGCGCGCGAGCGCCGCGAACAGCCGTGCCTGGTTGACCATGCGGGCGCGCTCGCCCGTGAGCCGCGCCACCGGCAGCGCCGTCTCGGCGCGGGCCTGAGCGAGAAGCGCGTCACCGAGCGCCATCCACTCGTCGGCGATCGCCTCGAGGAAGGAGGCTATGTGTCCGCCGCCGAGCGGTCGGTACTCCTCGAACGCGGCATCCGCCGCCTCGAGCGCGGCGTCCACCTCCGCGCCGGTCGCCTCGTGCACGAGCGGGGTCGTGGCCTCGCCCGTCACGGGGTTGCGGCCGGTGAAGGTCTCCGGACCGGCGGCGACAAGCCGGCCGGCGATGATGTGGCATCCGTGGAGATCCATGGAGATCTGCTTTCAGCCCATGCGAGTGACGAGCGTGCCGATGGGCGGAATCGTGATGCGCACCATGTCGCCCCGCCGCAGGCTGAATCCCTCGGGCGGAACAACCCCGGTGCCGGTCATGAGGAAGCACCCGAGCGGAAAGGCGTTGTCCCGGAAGAGATACGTGACCAGCCGCGCGAGCGGCTTCCGCATCCGCGCCAGCTCGGTCGCCCCGCTGAACGCCCGGCGCCCCCGGCGGCGGATCGTCATCGCGATCCGCGTCTCGCGCGGCAGCGGCTGCCGGGTGACGAGGATGCCGGGGCCGATCGCGGCGCAGCCGGTGAAGGTCTTGGCCTGCGGGAGGTAGAGCGGGTTCTCCCCCTCGAGGTCGCGGCAGCTCAGGTCGTTGCCCACGGTGTAGCCGATGATGCGGCCGCGGTGGTCGATCGCCAGGGTCAGCTCGGGCTCGGGGACCATCCACGCCGAGTCGCGCCGGAGGTGCATCACGCCCCCGTGCCCCACCACCCGGTGCGGCGTGGCCTTGAAGAACAGCTCCGGCCGGTGCGCGCGGTAGACGCGGTCGTAGAAGCTGCTCCCGCCGCCTCCCTTCGACTCGGACATGCGCGCGCTCCGGCTGCGCTCGTAGGTGACCCCGGCCGCCCACACCTCCTGCGACTCGATCGGCGGGAGGATCGAGGCGCCGCGCGGCAGGCGAGCGCTGGGCGACGAGTCCGCCGAGGCGGCCTTCTTCAGGAACGCCGCCAGGCCGCGCCGGTTGAAGATCCCGTCCCACTCGTCGTCGAGCCCCGTGAATCGCCCCTCGTGCTCGACGAACGGTCCCTCGGTCGTGCGGTAGAGGATCATCGACGCTCCTCGCCCCGCGGCCCGCGGCTTGCGATCGCCGCCACAATCGCGTCGGCGTCGTACACGCAGCCGCCCCACGTGCCGCCGCCAGCCTCCTGGAGCGCGGCCCACAGGCGCGTGTCGTCCGGCAACTGCGGGTGTGGGGTGATCGGCCGCGTTGAGCGGTCGCGTCTCGAGCTCGCGCGCACCCCACGCCGCCCCCGGCGCCTCGCCGTCCGCCCCGATGAGATCGACCGTCGCCTCGAGCGACACCCGGTCGATCACGATCTCGACCAGGTCGCCGTCGCGGAGCCGGCCGAGCGGGCCGCCCACGAGCGCCTCGGGCGAGACGTGGCCGATGCAGGCCCCGGTCGAGAGCCCCGAGAAGCGCGCGTCGGTGACGACCGCCACCTCGTGGCCCCACGGCAGGTGCCTGAGCGCCGCGGTCACCTGGTAGATCTCCTCCATCCCCGTGCCGCGCGGCCCGCAGCCCGCCAGCACCAGCACGTCGCCAGGCCTCACCGCATCGTCGCCGCGCGACTTGATCGCCGCGATCGCCTCCTCCTCGCGGCCGAACACCCGCGCGGGACCGCGCTTCCGGTACACCCCGTCGGGGCCGACCACGCGCGGGTCGATCGCCGTGCTCTTCACCACCGACCCGCCGGGCGCGAGGTTGCCGCGGGGGAACGAGACGGTGCTCGTCAGGCCGGCGGCCCGCGCCGAGTCGGGATCGATGATCACCGTGCCGGGGTCCACCCCGTCCCGGTCGCGCAGGATCTGCCGGAAGCGCGCGCGGCGCTCGCACCCCTCCCACTCGTCGAGTACGTTGCCGAGGGGGCGCCCCAGGCACGTGAGGCAGTCGAGGTCGAGCAGGCCGAGGCGCCGGAGGTGCCGCATCACCTCGGGAACTCCGCCGGCGAGGAAGACGCGCACGGTCGGGTGGAGCACGGGCCCGTTCGGGATCACGCTCACCAGCCGCGGGACCTCCCGGTTCACGCGCGCCCAGTCGTCCACGGTCGGGCGGCGGAGGCCGGCGGCGTGCGCGACGGCCGGGAGGTGCAGCAGGAGGTTGGTCGATCCGCCGAACGCGGCGTGCACCACCATCGCGTTGCGGATCGCGCGGTCGGTGAGGAGGTCGCGCAGCGCGAGACCCCGCGCCTCGAGGTCCACGAGGGCACGGACCGACTGCCGCGCGCTCTCGGCCCACACCTCCGACCCCGAGGGCGCGAGCGCGGAATGCGGCACGGAAAGGCCCAGCGCCTCGCCCACGACCTGCGACGTGGCCGCCGTCCCGAGGAACTGGCAGCCGCCTCCCGGCGACCCGCACGCGCGGCACGCCAGCTCCGCCGCCTCGCTGAGCGTGACCAGCTCGTGCGCGTAGCGCGCGCCGAGCGTCTGCACCGTGCCGGCGTCCTCGGCGCCGCGCGCGGGCAGCGTCACGCCGCCCGGGACGAGCACGCCTGGCAGGTCGACACACCCGGCGAGCGCCATCATCATCGCCGGGTGGCCCTTGTCACAGGTGGCGACGCCAACGACCCCGCGCCGCCGCGGCAGCGAGCGGATCAGCCGTCGCAGCACGATCGCCGCGTCGTTGCGGTACGGCAGGCTGTCGAACATCCCGGTGGTGCCCTGCGTGCGCCCGTCGCACGGGTCGGTGCAGAAGCCGGCGAACGGCACTCCGCCGAGCCGCTTCACCTCGCGCGCCGCCGCCTCCACCAGCAGGCCCACCTCCCAGTGGCCCGTGTGGTACCCGAGGGCGACGGGGCTTCCGTCGGGCGCCCTTACGCCGCCGAGGGTGCTGAGGATCAGGAACTCCTTCCGGCCGAAGTCGCCGGCCTCCCACCCCATGCCGGCGTTCTGCGTCCACCCGAAGAGGTCGCCGCTCGGCTGATGGAGCAGCGTGTCGGGGGTGATCGGCAGGGCGCCGGCCGGCCCGTCGCCGCTCGTGCGCACGTCGAAGATGGACGGCCGGGACGCGTCGAAATAGGCCTGGCTCATGGCACTGGTGGCGCCATCGGGACCAGCCAGGCCAGCACGCACGTGACGAGAATGCCGGTCAGGCCGACCGAGGCAGAAAGGATGGTCCAGCTGCCGAGGGTCTCGGCCTCGGTCAGGTTCCCCATTTTGGCGAAGATCCAGAAGCCGCTGTCGTTCATCCACGTCCCGACGAGCGATCCGCCCGCGATGGCCAGCGCAAGGTACACGGGGTGGAACGCCAGGCTCGCGCCGGGCAGCATCGCGCCAAAGAGCGCCGAGGTGGTGATCATCGCCACCGTACTCGACCCCTGCGCCACCTTGAAAACCACGGACATCAGCGCGGCCAGCAGCAGCACGGACAGGCCGCCGGCCCCCGGCGTCCCACCGTCGCCGAACAACCGCTCCACCCCCGCCCCGACGTTGGCGACCCGCAGCATGGCCCCGAACGCACCCCCCGCGGCCGTGATCAGGATGACGATGCCGGCGCTCATCAGCGACTCCTCGACCATGAGCGCGAGGCGATCGCGCGTCGGGTGGCGCGTCGCCTGGACGAGGGCGAGCGCCGCGACCGCCGAGACGAGCAGGGCGAGGTTCGGGTTGCCCGCGAGGGCCGCCGCGCGGGCCAGCTCTTCGGGGAACGCCACCCCGTGGGAAGCCGCCGTGGACAGGACGCTCTGTCCCGCGATCAGCACCACCGGCAGCACGATCGGGACCACCGAGAGCCAGAGCGGCGGCAGTTGTTCGTTCGGAACGGGGGCGGCCTCGGCCTCGGCGCCGGGCAGAGGCCGATAGTCGATCCCCATCCTCCGATCGCGCCACGTCGAGACCAGCAGACCGACCGCCGACGCGGGGGCGGCCACGGCCATGCCCACCAGCATGAACAGGCCGAGGTCCACGCCGAGGTTCGCGGCCATGGCCAGAGGGCCCGGCGTGGGCGGCACCATGGTGTGGGTCGCGCAGGCGCCGGCGGTGATGGCGAGGAGGTTGCGCACGTAGTGCTTCCCCGTCTGCCGCGTCATCGATCGGGCGAGGGGCGCCAGCAGGAAGAAGACCGTGTCGAAGAAGACCGGGATGCTGAGAGCGTAGCCGCTGCCCATCAGCGCCACGTCTCCCCGGCGCTCGCCGAAGGCGCGCAGGAACGCCCGCACGATCCGGTCGGCAGCGCCGCTCTCGGTCATCGACCGGCCCACGACCGACGCGAGCGCGATGACGATGCCGATGCTGCCGGCGGCGGTGCCGAAGGCGCTGGCCACCCGCGCGGCCTTGTCGGCCGCGTCGCCCGGCGCGAGGACACTCACCACGAATGCGGCGGCGAGCAAGGCGAGGAACGCGTTCGCCCGTGCCACCACGATCAGGCCGACGATCGTCGCCACCCCGGCGGCCAGGATCAGCCATGGGCTGGTGAGGAGTTCCGTCACGCGCGGACTATCTCACACGGACCGGACAGGCTCAAGGCTCCCGCGCGGCCGACCGCGTATGATCGCCGCATGCTCCTGGCCGCGGTCCTTGCCCTGGCCGCCGCCGGCTGGACCGGCTTGGCGGCCACTCAGCCTCCCGAGCCGCCGCAGATCGAGTGGCGCGCGCCCGAAGCCCTCGCGCCGCAGGCCGAGCAGCTCGAGCGGGCCGGCCGCGGGCGACTGGTCGCGGTGATGCGGCTGATCGGCCTCCAGGACGCGGGGCCGCCGATTCCCGTCATCCTCGTGCCGGAGGACGCTCCCCTCGCGCGGGAAACCCCGGCGTGGGTCGCCGGGTTCGCGACCGGCGGCCGCGCCGTCGTCCTCTTCCCCGCCCGGACCCCGTCGTATCCCCACGAGTCAATCGAGCAACTCCTCCAGCACGAGATCGCCCACATCCTGATCGCGCGGGCCGCCGGCGGGCGCCACGTGCCCCGCTGGTTCCACGAAGGGGTCGCGCTCGCCGCGGAGCGCACCTGGTCGTTGGGCGACCGGACGCAGTTCGCGATCGACGTCGCCTTCGGCGGCAGCGTCCCCGCCTCTTCGCTCGACCGCCTGTTCGAAGGGGACCTCCGCTCCGTGCGTCGCGCCTACCGCCTCAGCGGCCTGCTGGTCGAGGAACTGCTCCGCGCGCACGGCTCCGACCTGCCGGCCCGGGTGCTCGCGGCGATGAGCGCGGGACTGACTTTCGACGCGGCGTTCGAGACCTCGTCAGGCGTCAGCGTGAACGAGGCGAGCCGCGCGTTCTGGCATCGGCGCCGCTTCTGGGCCGCCTGGCTGCCGTGGCTGACCACCCCCGCGGCGCTCTGGACGCTGATCACGCTGCTCGGGCTGGCGGCTATCGCCCGGGTGGCGTGGCGCCGGGCGCACCGGCGCTGGGAAGACGACGAGGATCCGGCGCCTCCCCTGTGATGAGGCGCACGCTGCGCTGGTAGGTGAAGTACGCCCAGGCCCACTGCACCAGCACGCCGACGCGGTTGCGGAACCCCACCAGCTTCATGATGTGGAGCGTGAGCCACGCCACCCACGCGATCCATCCCGACAGGCGGATGCGGCCGAAGTCGGCGATGGCGGCGGCGCGGCCGATGGTGGCCATGTTGCCGTAGTCGCGGTAGCGGAACGGCCGCGCGGGCTCCTTTCCGATCAGGCGCGCGACGTTCTTCGCGGCGTGCCGCCCTTGCTGGATCGCGACCTGCGCCACGCCTGGCAGCGGCGCCCCGTCCTGCTTCAACGCCGCCAGGTCGCCGATCACGAACACCTCGGGGTGGCCCGGAATGCTGAGGTCTGGCAAGACCTCCACCCGCCCCACCCGGTCGAGGGAGACGCCCAGGCTGCGGGCGATCGGGGACGCGGCCACCCCCGCCGCCCACAGCACCGTGCCCGCGCGGATCGTCTCGCCGCCGGCGTCCACCTCGCCGGGGCGGATCGCGGTGACCGCCGCCCCTTTCCGCAGCTCCACGCCGAGCCTGGCCAGCGAACGCTCCGCCGCCTCCTGGAGCTGGGACGGATACATCCCCAGGATGTACGGGCCGGCCTCGAGCAGGATGATCCTCGCCGCGTTCGGCTGGAACGAGCGGTACTCGTCCACCAGCGTGTGCTTCGCGATCTCGGCCAGCGCGCCCGCCAGCTCGACCCCGGTGGGCCCGCCGCCCACGATGACGAAGGTGAGGAGGCGCCGGCGCTCGGCCGGGTCGGCCGACCGCTCCGCGCGCTCGAAGGCGAGCAGCATCTCCCGCCTCATCTGCAGCGCATCGTCGAGGGTCTTGAGGCCCGGCGCGAAGGGCTCCCACTCGTCGTGGCCGAAGTAGGAGTGCGACGCGCCGGTGGCGAGGACCAGGTAGTCGTAGCCGATGCGGGCGCCGTCCACCTCGAGCTCGCGGCGCGCGGTGTCCACGGCGGTGACGCCGGCGAGCAGCACCTGGACGTTGCGCTCGCGGCGGAGGATCCAACGGATGGGCGAGGCGATGTCGCCGGGCGACAGGCCCGCGGTCGCCACCTGGTAGAGGAGCGGTTGGAAGAGGTGGTAGTTGTTCCGGTCGAGCAGCGTGACACGAGCCGGGACGCGGCGGAAGGCGCGGGCGGCCGACAGGCCGCCAAAGCCTCCGCCCACGATGACGACGTGAGGTATCACAGGGAGCCTCCCTCTCCCTGTGATACCACACGGCGTAAATCGTTCGGGACGAATTTCAGTCTTCTGCCACCTTCGCATGGCAGAAACTGAAATTCGTCCCGAAGGATTCATTCACTTCAGCTGCAGCTCGATGACCGGGATCTCGACGTCGGGCTTCAGGATCGGCAGCCGCACGACCAGGTCGCCCTCCTTCCCCGCCTCGGTCATCCAGATCGTGCTGGTGCGGGTGCTCGTCTTCAGCTCCGACGCGTCGTGCAGCAGTTGCGCGTAGCGCACCTTGCCGGCGTAGCCCTCGAGGACCAGCTCCCCCATCGGCCAGGCGAGCAGGTGCACGTAGAGGCGGTTGGTCGTCGGGTTGAAGGTGAGGAGCGTGCTCGGCGGCGCCTCGAAGCCCGCGGGCGCCTGCGTGCAGCTGTAAATCGACCGCGAGTTCACCTTCATCCACCGGCCGAACGCCTGCAGGCGATCGATTGCGCGCTCGTCGAAGGTGCCGCGGGCGGTCGGGCCGACGTTCATCAGCAGGTTCCCCCCCTTGCTCACCGAGTCGACGAGCAGCTCGATCAGCTGCGCGGGGCTCTTCCAGCTGGTCTCGTCGCGGTAGTAGCCCCACGAGCCCGAGAACGTCTGGCACGTCTCCCACGGCACCCGCGCGCCGTTCATCGTCACCCACTCGCGCGGCTTGAACTGCTCGGGGGTGCGGAAATCCCAGCCGCCCGGCACATCCATCAGGTCGAGGCGGTCGTTCACGATGATCTGCGGCTGCAGCTCGCGCACCATCTTCAGCAGGCCGGTCGAGTCCCAGTCGGCGCGCCCCTTGCCGTGGTTCCGCGACGGGAACGAGTAGTCCAGCCAGATGACGTCGATCTTCCCGTAGCTGGTGAGCAGTTCCCGCACCTGGTCCTTGATGTACTGCCGATAGACCGCCAGGTCGCGGCCCTGGTTCAGCCGGGCGTACTCCTCGTCGGTCGCCGCGCTCTGCGGGTGGTTGCGGTCGATCGTGTACGAGGGGTGGTGCCAATCGAGCAGCGAGTAGTAGAAGCCGACCTTGAGGCCCTCCGCCCGGAACGCCTCGACCCACGGCTTGATCAGGTCGCGTTTCGCCGGCGTCCCGGGCGCCTTGTAGTCGGTGAACTTCGAGTCGAACAGGCAGAAGCCCTCGTGGTGCTTCGCCGTGATGACCGCGTACTTCATCCCCGCCTGCCGCGCCTGGCGCGCCCACTCCTGCGGGTTGTACAGATCGGGGTCGAACGCGTCGAAGTACGGCTGGTAGTCGGCGTCCGTGATCCGCTCGTTCTTCTTCACCCACTCGTGCCGCGCGGGCAGCGCGTACAGGCCCCAGTGGATGAACATCCCGAAGCGCGCGTCGGTCCACCACTGGAGGCGCGCCTCCTTCTGGGCCGCGGTCTCGGCGGGAAGCTGCGGCACGGGACGATCGGCGGCGGCGATCACGCCGGCGCACAACCCGATCACGATCGCGGACGTCCAGGCACGCATGAATGACCTCCAGGTGTAGCTCGGCAGATTCTACCGCCTGGCAGGTCGAGCCATGTCTCCGGTCGGCGGCCCTATGCCACGGCGGCGGGCCGGGCGGTGACGCGCTCGACGAACGACAGGAAGCCGGGATCCCGGCGTGCCGCCGCGAGGGCGCGCAGTTGCGCGCACTGCTCGGGCGTCAGCTCCGGCGCCGGCACCGCGCCGCTCTCGGCGGCCTCCCTGGCCACCCGCTCGGCGGCCTCCGGCGCGCTGTCGGGCCCGTCCAGCCTGAACGAGACCGCCGTCAACGGTCCGAACAGGAGCGCCCGCGCCAGTTGCGGCCACCGCGCGAGGTCGGGCTCCACGCCCGCGGCCCGGGCGAACATCACCGCGCCGAGGTGCAGGGGCACCTGGTCGCTCCGTTTCCCCGGCTCGCGTACCCGCTCCAGCTCGGCCACGATCTCTTCCCGCGACGGCGACGGGCACTTTCCGCTCCAGGCGTAAGCCACCCACCGGGCCTGCAGTTCTTCGAGGGGGAAGGTCGGCCCGATGATCTGGGCAAGGCCCACGAACGCCAGTCGCGGGAGATCGGGGTGGAACGTGAACCTGAACAAGTCGAGGCCGCCCCCTTGCGGCTGAAGGAGGGCCCGCAGCCTCCGCGACAGGAACGGCAGGTCGAGCGCGTACCCGGTGCCGAGCACGATCGCGTCGAACTCCTCGGTCTGTCCGTCAGCAAACGTCACGCGAGAGCCGTCCACGGCTGACACCCACGGCCTGACGTCGATCCGGCCTTCCGACACCAGCGGCAGGTAGTGCTGCGAGAGCGCGATGCCCGCCTGGAAGATGTTGTCCACGGGCTTGGGCGCCCCGTACTGATCGGGGCTCCCGGTGGTGCTCATGATGAACCGCCGGAACTGCTGCTCCACGAGATCCGGGGCGAAGCACTCCGCGGCAAGGGCGCCGAACCGCGTGAAGGCGAGAAGGTCGGCCGAGACGCCCGCCAGCAGCTTCTGCAGGATGTAGCGCTGGCGGCGCTGTGTGGACACGACCCTCGCGGCGCCCGACATCGCCAGGTCGCTCGCAATCTCGAGGGCGCTGATGCTGCAGCCGGCGACGAGGACCCGCAGGCCCTTGAAGCGCTCCGGGTCGCGGTAGTTGAACGTGTGCGTCACGCCGCCCCGCCCCGTGAACGACGCGAGCCCGGGAATGGACGGGATCGACGGCCGGTGGTACCTCCCTGACGCGACGATGACGTGGGAGTGTAGTTCTTCGCGTCGGCGACCGTCGGGTGCCGAGACAGCGACGCGCCAGGAGCCGTCGTGCTGCAGCTCGACCTCCTGGACGCGAGTGCCGAGCTGAAGCCGGCGGTCCAGGTCGAAGCGCTCCGCGTACCGCTCGAGGTACCCGCGGACCGCCTCGTTCGGCGCGTACAGCGGGGTCTCCGCCGGAAGCGGGAAGTCGCTGAAGGCCGTCATGTACTTGCTGGTGTTCGTGCGCATCGCGGGCCAGATCCCGCTGTAGCGCGGGTCGCGGGTCCACTGGCCGCCCACCCGGTTGCCCTGCTCGAAGATCGTGGGCACGAAGCCCTGCGCGAGAAGCCAGCGGGCGGACACGAGCCCGCCGAGGCCGGCGCCGATGATTGCCACGGTCTGCATCGCTGCTGCACCCCTGCCCGGGTTGAGGGACTGGACGAACGGACGGGGTCGTGCAACCTCTTTGCCGACGGCGCGGACCTATCGGGCTGCCTTCACGACGATCTTGAGGCCGGCGAGCGCGGCCGCCTTCGGGTACCGCCGAACCGTGCCGCGGTCCTTCTCCCGCTCCTCCTCCGGGAGCTCAGCGTAGGCGACCAGGCAGTCGCTCAGCCGCTCGGCGCGCTGTCGCCTCCGCTGCTCCGCGTCCGCGGCCCGCTCGCAGCGGCGCCAGCCGTTCTTGAGGCGCACGTCCATCCACCCGCGGTGCTCCTCTTCGGCGAGCGTCTCGATGTGGTTCGCCAGCACCTGCTCCACGTCGGGCAGCGCCGGCCGGGGATCGTCCTGGGGCACCAGCTCGAGGCCGACGAGCGAGAGGATGTCGCAGATCCGCAGCGCGGCGGCCACGTTGTCGCCCCGGATCTCGGCCGGAAGCTCGTCGAACGACTTCCGGAAGTGGCTCTCCCGCTCCGCGATCCCGAGCCACTGGGCGTGAAGGGCTGCAGCCAGCGCAAGGGCATGAGGCTGGAGCACCCCGCGCCGCGCCAGGAGCCGCCTGAACCCGGCGGCGTCAGCCAGGTTCATCTCGAGCACCTCGTCGCTCGGCAGCGCCGATCGCCGGTACTCGGCTCTGCCGCCCTGCCTGAGCGTGGCGACGATCTTCTCGAACGAGCGTGAGCCGTGCTTGTACCGCGTCTCCAGCAGGGCGGCCAGCAGGCCCGGGTCCATCTCCAGGCGCTTCGCGCCGTTGCGCTCGTCCATCAACCCGAGCATCGACCGCAGCAGGATGGCGCGGCGCACGGGGAAGCAGACGTCGCCCGCGTCGTCCTCCCAGGCGACGCCGTTGAAGCGCTGGCGGGGGTTGGGGCCGAACACGTTCAGGAACCCGTGCAGCCGGCTCTTGAAGTCCGGGCCCTTCTTCAGCCTGAAGCTGGCCACGGCGGCCCTGTGGGCCTCGCGGTCCGCGGGGGACTCCGAGGCGGGCCCCTCCGGCGGGCCGAAATCCTCGCAGGTATAGCTCGTCGCGCCGGCGAAGACGAACACGCACTGACCGATCGGGTGCGTGATCTGGCCCTCCTGGAACTTGCCGTCCTGCATCGGCGCCAGGAGGTACTGCAGCCAGCGGTAGTCCTGCGAGTCGAACTCGTCCCAGAACACGACGGGCAGTTTCCCCTCGAGCACCTTGTCCCGCACCTGGTGCAGCGCTCCGGTCAGGTCGCCGGGGTCGTCGAACTGCGACAGGTTGAACTCGAGGAACGCGCGACGGCGGTCCTCGATCACCGTCTCGGCAATCTGTTTGATGCCGAATGACTTCCCCGCGCCTGGCGGCCCGAACACGGCCAGCGACAACGGCTTGGTCTCGCCGCGCGCGTCCGCGTACCCGTCCATCAGGCGCTTCAGGTTTCGCAGCGCCTCGATCTCCTCCCGGTCGGCGGTGAACAGCTTGCCGAACCGCGCGTACGGAACGTTGCCGAGCGCGGAGGTGCCCTGCAGCGCCACCCGGTGCGCCTTGCCGTAGAGGGGGTGTCCCGCAAGCTCGAGGTTGGTGGCCTCGAGCATCCGCCACCGCGACGCGCCGGAGCCGGGCGCGGGCACCTCGGCACAGCCGAACGAGCCCAGGCGCGTCCAGGTGATCGGCGCAGCGCTTCCGCGGCCCACGTCCGCGAGCCCGGGCCTGGCGATCAGGCGGCCCAGCTCCGCGGCGGGCAGCCCGGGGGCGGAGTCCTTGACCGGCCCATGCCCCAGGACGCGCATCGCGCGCATCACGAGCAGCCCCCGCTCGATGCCCCCGGCGAGGGCGCGCCCCTCGTCCCCCGCCTGGTCCATCGCCAGGCCGCACGCCACGGCCGCCATGAACGCGGAGTGGAACCCGTAGGCGCCGCCCTTCGCGCCGACCTTCCGCGGCCATTCCTCTTCCATGCACGCCGGGTCGAAGATCAGCCGCGTCCCGAACGGGGGCGACGCCGGCGCGGACCTCGACATCCACAGCGCGCCCTCGCCCTGGAGGGTGACGATGACGTGGCGGGCCAGGCGAAGGCCCGACAGCGACGAGCTCGCCACCAGTTCGTTCGCGAGATCCTCCGCGGTCCGCTCCCACGAGATGCCCTGGCTCACGCGGACGTCCGCGCGCCTGAGGTCCGCGATCGACACGAGCACGATGAGACGGTCGGCCAGCGCCTTCCGGCCGGCGAGCAGCCACCACAAGGTGCCGTGGCCAACCGGGGCGCACGTCTTCAGGATGATGCGCTCCGGCAGGCGGGACGGGGCTCCCTCGAGGAAGGAGGTCAATGGCGGGGGCACGTTCAGCCGGAACCCGCCGCCGTTGTCCTCGATCACCAGGATGTCCGACTCGTAGCCGGCGTCGGCGGCGGTGTCGGCGGGCCCCGCGGGCGCCGGCAGCGCCGAGTCGTCCGCGACGCGGCCGAGGCTCATCGACCGCCTCGTCCGCCAGACCTTGGTCCGCTGGTCGGCGGGCGTCGCGCCAAGGTCGCCCAGGTCGAAGCCGGCCCAGACGGCTGCCGTGCGGGGGGCGTCGACAATCGTCCGCGGCACGAAGCGCGTCTCGAACAGGGCGACCCCCCCGTCGGCCTGCGCGGCGCTCAACAGGCGGTGCGCGATGCCGGCCCCTCCGTGAGTGCTGCGCACGATCGTCGGTGGCGTGCCGGGCGGCGGGTTGTCGTCGTCGGAATGCAGGTAGATGTCGTGGTCGAGGCCGTGATCACCTGTGACGAGGATCGTCTTGGTCGCCATGGCGGACTGCTCCTTGCGGCAGTGCGCGTATCGTAGCCCAACTGGAGCGCACCCACTCAACCGGCGAGGTGGAGCGGGCGATCCTGGAACACCACCCGCCAGTCCAGCGTCTCGCGAATCATCAGGTCACTCACGCGGTCGGTGCAGTCCCGCAGCCGTTGCAGGTTCAGCGCGCCGCCCTCGAGCGGGATGGTCGCCAGGTCGGCCTGCAGCTTCGCGAGCGCGTCGTGCATGGCCCTCGAACGCTCGGCGAGGCGGCGAGTCTCGGCGAATCCGCGGATGGCGGCGCAGGCGGAACCGGCCGCCGGCAGGAAGGCGCACAGCAGCGTGAGCCACCCGGACGCCTGGGCGGGGAGCCACCCGACCTCTGCCCCTGCCCCGGCGTCGAGCCGGAGAAGAGCGACGTGCAGGAGGCACGCGGCCAGCGTCAGCGCGAACAGCGCGTCGGCCGCGTGGTGCAGGCGGCGATCGAGCGTCGCAAACGTCGCGCCGGTCCGTTCGTGGTACCGGCGCTGGCGTTCCAGGAGGCCCTCCACCCAGAAATCGCGGCAGGCCGCGAGGTATTCGCTCGTCACCGCAACCCGGGCCGGCAGGCCGGCGGCGCGTTCGATGGCCTGGCAGTGCCAGTGCATCCAGGTTCGCAGCGGGTTGCCGTAGCTCGCGTGGTGTCCCGCGTGCAGCACCAGCGGGCTGCCGCCGCCGAGCAGGCTGGTGCAGCGCGCGAGGCGCAGGCGCTCGGCGAGCATCCGGTAGTCGATCCAGCGCTGGTGCCAGCGCCCGAGCCGCCCGAGATGGGTCAGGCCGAGGATGACGAGGATGACGAGCAGCTCCGCCAGGATCCACGGCGACTGGCCCCCGCCCTCGATCCCGGCGGCGATCGAGTACAGCGCCAGGAAGACCGCCACCGCGCCGAGCGACGAAGTGACGAGGAACGCGCCCCGGTGGAGATGCCCGAAGTGGATGGAGAGCGAGTTCGCCCGGCGGTAGTGGGGCAGGAACGCGCCATCGACGAACGCCCGCAGGTCGGCGTCGAGTCCCGTCGCGCCCGGCCCGGCTTCGGCGCCGCGGTCGGGGCGCCACCCGCGCCGGGTGAGGAACTCGCCGCACGCGAGCCACCGGAACAGTGTCCAGCACCACAGCAGCGGGTGGCCCCGCTTCCGGCCTTCGCGGAAGTAGTCGCGGCGCTCGGCCGCCCCCTTCACGTCGCCGTCGGCCTCGTCCGGCGGCAGCAGCAGCACCTCGATCGTGCGCGGCAGGTCCCCGCGGCGCGCCTCCGAGACGTGCGGCCCGGCCCCGTCACGGCGGGCCGGCAGCAGCATGTGCCACGCATCCGGGCATCCCCACGGGATCCAGACGACCGGGATGCCGCGACCCAACGCTTCGTCGACGATCTCGCCCGTCCCGCCCATCCCGCGCGCCGGCTGCCCGTCCCACAGCGCGACCAGCAGGTCGGACTGCCTCAGGATCGCGCGCCCGGCGGACTGGTACGCGTGGCCGTCGGGAAGCCGCTCGCCCTCCGTTCGAACGACCCGGCCGTCCAGCTCGAATACCGCGGTGGCGAGCCCGAGCAGGGCGAGGAACTCCGCCTCCCACTCCGCGGCGTTTTCGGGGCCGCGGCGGAAGTCCTCCCGGTATTCGTCGCGCCGGAACGGCAGCACGCACTGCAGCTCGTACCCGAGCGTCACGGCCTCGCGGGCGGCCCACTGGTCGGGACCGGAGGCGAGCGCGGAGACGAGGCGGACGTGGCGGCTGCCGGCGGCACCGGGCAGTGGGGCATAGAGGTCGCCACGGTCCCTCGCGGCGCGGTCAACCACCTGCTGCACGGTCTTCAGCACGTCCACGAGCGCGGAGCGGACCGCCGCGACGTCGGGGTCCGCGCGCTTGGCGGCGTCCGGTCGATGGCCGGTGACGCCGACCCTCAGAACGAGCGGGACGAGCGGGGGATGGCTCACGAGGCCCATTGATGTTCCCTCTACCACGCTTTCGCCTGCTGGCTGGTGTTCCTGGCGATCGGCAGGTACCGGAGGCCTTCAAAGTTGACCAGGTAGAGATCGACGCGTGTCTTGCCGGCGAACACCGCGGCCTTGGGAAGAACCGGATGGAGGGCGATTCGCGCGGAGCCGCCGGGGACGGGCAGGGTCACGCGCACGCTGCGCTTCTGGACATCCCAGAGCCGACATACACCCTGTCTGTCCACCGAGGCCACGAATGACCCGTCAGGCGTGAACGCGCACGAAGACCCCCTGAACCTCGCCAGAAGCCTGCCCTCGGCGAGATCCCAGACCTTCACGGTTCCGTCGGCGCTGGCCGAGGCGATCGAGGTACCGTCCGGGCTGAAGGCGCAGTCGTTCAGTGCGTCGTGACCGTGCGGGAAGGTTCGAAGCAGCCTACCCGTCCTCACCTCCCACACCTTCAGGTCGCCGAGCCCGCCGGCAGCCCCAACGAGCGCCCCATCGGGGCTTGCGGCGCAGGCGACGCCTTCCTGCCCGACCACGAACCTCGCCCGCTCGCTCCCGGTCTCCAGGTCCCAGATCTTCAAGGTTCCGACTTGTGGCTCGCGCTCCCAACCCGCCGACACGACGAAGGCACCGTTCGGATCCACGGCGCAGTCCATCGCGGACTCCGTGTGCCCCGGAAGCGTCTTCACCGGCAGACCAGAGGCAACGTCCCATACCACCAGGGTCTGGTCGTAGCACACCACCAACTGCGCGCCCCCCGGGCTGAAGGCACAGGCGTGAGCGTGACCGGCGTCGCCGTGCAGGACGGATCGGACCTCGCCGGTGTCGCCGTCCCAGATCGCGACCGTCCCGTCGCCACACGCCGAGGCCACCAGGCCGCCATCCGGGCTGTAGGAACAGTCCCACACCATATCCCCGTGGGCATGGGCGGGTGCTGCTGCGCCGGCCTGCTGCAGGTCCCAAAGCCGGAGCGTGCCGTCACGTGCGCCCGACACCACCATGCGCCCGTCGGGGCTGAAGCAGCAGCACTCGACCGAGTCGCTGTGGCCGTGCAGTTCGGCGCGTGCCGTGCCCGTGCTCGCATCCCAGAATCCTGACCGTAGAATCCCCGGCCGAAGCGATCAAAGTGCCGTCGGGACTGACCGCGCAGTCCCTCACGTCCCCGCTGTGCCCCGGGACCGTCCAGAGCCGGCGTCCTGCCTCGACATCCCAGAGCTTGAGCGCACCGTCCGCGTGAGCGGACGCGACCCGCCGGCCGTCGGGACTGACCGCGCAGGCCAGGACACGGCCCTGCGGGTAGACACGCTCGACCGGTTCCGACCCCGAGGAGCGGGAACCCCACCTTCCGAGCCCTGCCAGAAGGACCTCTTTCACCGACTGCCAGAAGCCGCCGCTGGAATCGAGCGCGTCATCGTGAAAACTCGCGAGCAGTGCTCCCGTCTCCGCGTCGAGGACCGCGAAGGCCTCGCGATGGCTCGCCACGACCAGGTAGGACCCATCGGGGCTGACCGTGCAGGACCGCGGCGACAGCGACACGAACCCGTCAAACTCCACCCGGCGTCGGCCGGTTTCCAGATCCCAGGTCCGCAGCGTGTCCTTGTCGGCGGAGACAATGCCCCCCCCGCGTGGGTTGAAGACACAAGTCCCGAACTGGCGGCTCCCGTGCGACTGGAGATCCTCCTCTACGCCGAACTCTCGAATGAGGGCACCGCTTCGAAGATCCCACACCCCCATGCGTGCCGTCAGGGGCGTGCCGGGCCGGGTCCAGCCGGCGAGTACTTGCGCGTTGTCCGGGCTGATCGCGCACGCTTCGAGAGTCGCGCCGACCGATATGGTGGTGAGTGCTCGGCCGGTGTGTGCGTCCCAGACCTTGAGCGTTCCGCCCCAGCCTGCCGAGGCGATGAACGTTCCGTCCGAGCTGAAGGCGCAATCCATGACCCAGTCGCGCTGGGCGAACACGCGGACAAGGGCTCGAGACTCACGGAACGGCGTTCTGGTGCGCACCCAGGGAGCGGCATCGGGTGAGGACCTTCCCGCGAGCTGCGGCGCCAATACTTCCCGAACGGCCTCTCCGTCCCACTGAAGCCGGTTGTACATCTGCTGCCACAGAAGGCGCGGCTGCGTGAGGACGTTGTGGCTTTCGCGCGCCAACCGGCGGGAGAAGGCGCCGAGGACCTCGAACGGGTCGCCCATGCCCCTCACCTCTTCTGCTGCGCCCAGGCCGGGCGCTGGCAGACGAACGGATTCACCTTCCAAGGCGCGCCGCAGCGCTCCGCCGGGCAAGGCATATCGCGGCCGAGCCATTCCTCCCGGAACGCGACGACGGCGTTGCACCAGGGGCAGCGGATCACGTGACCGCTGCCGAAGTCCACCGGTGTCACGATGAGCGGCCGTCGGGTGCCGCTGGCGTCGTCGCCGCCCGGGATCCTCTGCAGCGCATGATCCAGATCCTGTCGCCCGGGCGCGGCCGCGGTCACGACAGCCTCGGAATGACATGCGCCTGCATCGCCAGCGCCTCGATCCCCGAGTCGAACCGTTCCGGCGAGTCCACGTAACCGCGGCAGAAGAGCATCAGCGCCTCCGTCTCGGCGTCGCTCAGCCCGGAGGACACGCGCGCCTCGGTCATGAGCGAAGCCCCGCACGCGCGCGCGACCTTGAGCGCAAGGAGCTCCAGAGCAAGCTTCACCCACGTGCCGTGGATGCCGGGTTGGTCCGCGGCCGCGCCGTAGGTCGTGAACCCGATCAGCTCGCCAGCCGGCGTCAGCGCCAGGAGGCGCCGGCCGAGGACACGCCCGGCCCCGTCCTTGACGAACAGCACCCGCTTGTTCACCTCGACGGCCGCGGCCACGGCCGCGTGGGCGTTGAACTTCCCCGCCGACAGGCAGGTGCCGAACAGGCTGCCCATCTGGAGGACCTCGAGAGGGTCCGTCGCGGCGTACGCGGTGAGGGCCCCCCGGGGCGTCGAGACGACCAGCGAGCGCTCGGCGAGCCACTCGTGCGGGCGGAGGCCGGCGGCCGCAAGCGAGGCGAGAAAGGCCTTGTTGGGTTGCAGGTCGCGCATCCAGAACCGGTCCCCGTGGGCGGCGTGCCGCAGCAGCCGCACGAGCACCCGACGGTTGTACTTCACCGTCAGCAGCATGTGCAGTGCGTTGTCCCAGGCCGCGCTGTCGAGGACGGCGCCTTCGCCGCCGAGGATCCTCTGCCAGCGCTGCCCGAGGTCCCCTCGCGCCAGCGCCTCGAGCGCGGCCAGGCCGGCGAGCGCGGCCTGCTTCGGCAGTGCGCGCGACAGCTCGCGGAGCGGCGCCCGCTCGCGATCGGCCTCCGCGCGCTCGAGGATCCGCCGGAGCACGCCCGTCACCGGCGTGGGTTCGCCGGCGAGGCCACGCGCCAGGGCGATCTCGTCGAGGGTCGCGCGGGCGTCGGGGGGCAGCCATGCCGGCCAGGCGGGCACCGCGGCAGGCGGGTGGTCGATCGGCGCGAACAGCCTGGCCGCGGTCAGGCCCGGCTCGAGGCGGGCCACCAGCGCGAGGCGCTCGAGCAGCCGGACGACCCGCGGCACGAGCTCCGGGCGATCGAGGCAGGCTGACGTCCACGCGCGGGCGCGGGCGTGCTGCTGCACGAGGCCCCAGCCGTCCAGGGCGCGCCACGGATACTGGCGCGGCGCGGCCGGGTGCTGCAGCAGGGCCAGGACCCGCGGCACCCGCCCCTCGGAGAGCCCCACGAGCAACTCGTTGCGGTCGCGGTCCTCGGGACTCCACTCCTCCTCGGCCTTCTCCGCGGAGATCCACCGGTCCACCAGGATGCGCGCGAGCCGGCGCACGTCGCCGAACCCGGCGCTGGCCCACTCCGCGCACACGTCGAGCACCACGTACACGAGGAACGGGTCCAGCCGGAGTTCGCTGCGCGCCACCCGCTGCATGCTCCGGCGCACGAGCGGCGCCGCAACATCGGCGAGGGCGACCCGGGAGGCGGTCCAGCAGCGCGCGTTCCTCCGCGGGGCCTGGCGGGCGAGAACGGCGAGCAGCGCCTGGACCTCGCCCGCGTCGGCGCATCCGTCCGCCCAGACCCGCAGCCCGATCTCCAGCAGCGTGTCCCGCAGGGCGAGGTCAGCAGTCTCGAATGCCGAGCGGGGCACGGGGACCGCGCCGCGGTTCGCGCGCGCCGTGGCGGCCCGCCCGGCGGCGTCCAGCCATTCGAGGGCCGCGTCGAGGGCCTCCTCGTCGCGCAGCCACAACCGGTGCGTCAGCACCTGCCCGGTGGCGAGCGGGCCGCGTGCGAGCACCGCGGGGAGGAGCCCGCGCATTTCCCAGGAGGCGTCGTCGGCGTCGAGCGCCAGCTCGAGGGCAAGCTCGCGCCGGTGGCCGGCCAGGCTCGCGACCATCGCGACGGCGCGCGGCCCGTCGAGCTGCATCTCGCCCAACGGCAGGACGGTGAACACGTCGCGCCAGAACGTGCCGAGCGGGAGCAGCGGGCGGCACGTTTCGATCCAGGCAGCCATCGCCTCGCTCGCATCCGGCGCCCCGTTCCATCGCAGGCGGTTCGCGGTGGCCACCGCGACGGCAGGTCCGGCGGGATCGAGCGCGCTGCCCGGCGTGACGTCCCGCGAGAGCCCGTCGGGGGCGCCGTCGACGGCGATGAAGTTCTCGTTGCCCAGCGCCGCGGCGGCGGGCGCCATCAGGCTGTCGATGTACGCGTACAGCCGGACTCCCAGGAGTGCCTTGCCGAGCCAGCGTTCGCCGAGGTCGAGCATGCTCCCGGCCAGTTGCGGGCGGCAGTCCTGCGCAATCTCGCGGACGCTTCCGTACACCTGGTCGAGCACGACCTCGCGGAAGGCGTCCGCCACGTCCTGCATCGTGGGAGCCGGGACGCCGGGTCCCCGTCCCCACGCGATCTGGAGATACTGCGCCGCCAGCCGGCGCAGGATCACGTCGCGGCGGCCGGCTTCCTCGCCGACCGCGTGGAGCGCCGACAGCAGCCGCGGGAGGCCGGCCAGCTCACTCGTGCCGGCGGGCGTGGGGTCGAGGCCCCTCTCCTCGACCCACCAGGCGGCGAGCGGGTCGTTCAGGGCCGAGCTGTCCGCGAGCCCCGCGAGAGCTGCGGCACCGAACGCCGCCGCGGCGCGGGCGGCGACTGCCGCCGGCCACCGATCGAGCGCGAGGCCCACGCGGCCCCACGCGGCCAGACCTGCGTCCCTGGCGGTTGCGGCGTGCCGCTTGCCGAGAGCGGCGGCGGCAAGGCGCGCGAGGGTCGCATCGGGATCGCGGCACGCCGCGGCGAGCGCGGCTTCCGGGAGCGTGGTGGATGGCGGAGGACCCGAGCCGAGCCAGAGGGCGCGCGCCTCGAGCGCCAGCGCACCGGGCCCGCCCTCGTGCCACGCGCGCGCGCCCTCGACCGCGCGCCGGTGACCTTCGAGCAGCGCGGTGGCACGCGCCCGCCAGGCTGGAACCGGCCCGACGAACCGCGCCGCCGCGCGGGGAAACCTGCCGGCCGATTCGATGGCGCGCGCCGTCGAGGCAACCCGTTCCCGCGTCACGGCCTCGACCGAGGCGAACTCGAGCGAGAGAGGCCGCTGCGCGGAAAGTCTGACGCGAACGGCGTAGAGGCCTTGGGGAAGATCGCCGATCCGATCCTGCAGGGCGGCCCGCAACGGGGCCGCCGTGTCCCCGAGCCGCGGCGCGTCCTCGCGCCGGCCCGTCCAGAACACCAGCGCATCGGACAGCCACTCGGCGCGGGCCACGAGGCGCCCGGCCCTGCGACTCCGGTCGTCGGGCCGGCGCCGGGCGCGTGCGGTGGTCGCCTGGCCGTCCAGGTCGTCGCGCGGAGACATCGGGTGCGCTCCTGCTCTTTTCGTCCGCGACGGGGCGTCGCGCGCTAGGATAGCGCGTCAGGAGGCTTCATGCCCCTCTTCATGAGCGCCCGCGGGTTTCTCGAGGCGGCCGAGCGCGGGGACCTCGCTCACGTGTCAAGCTACCTGGCGCGGCGGGGCGACCCGAACGCAAGGGGGCTGGGCGGGCGCACCGCGCTGCACGCGGCGGCCGCCGGCGGGCACGCGGAGGTGGCCCGGCGGCTCGTGGAGGCGGGCGCCGACGTCGATGCGGCCGACGAGGCCGGCCGCACGCCCCTCCACCTGGTCGCGAGCACCGGACCGCGCGTCTTCCGCGTCGTCAGCCTGGCCTTCGACGCCGAGGGCGCGGCCTCGCAGACCGAGGGCACGAGCGAGGCCCACACCCCTCCGATGCCCGGCCTGGCCGGGGTCGCCCAGTTGCTCGTCGATCACGGCGCCGACCTCGAGCGGCGCGGCCCGAGCGGCGAGACTCCTCTCCTCGCGGCCGTCGCCCGGGTCATACCCGATCTGCCGCGTGCTCGCCGAAGGCGGGGCACGGCTCGACGTCCGGGACGACGAGGGGTGGTGTCCCCTCGCGCTGGCGGTTTCGCGCGGGGTCACCGACATCGTCACCTTGCTGGTGGACCGGGGCGCCGAGCGTGGACGTCACGGACGTGAAAGGCAGACCGGTTCTCTCGGTCGCCATCGAGAAGGGGCTGATCGACGTGTCGCGGCTGCTCGTCGAGCACGGGCATCCGGTCGACCGACCGGACGACGAGGGGTGGCCGCCTCTCCAGACGGCCGCCCTGTACGGCGTGGACGACGTCGTCGATGCGTTGCTCGCCGCGGGCGCCGACCCGGCGCTCCGAGGCGACGCCGGCCGCACGGCGCTGCACGAGGCCGCGCGCGAAGGGCGCATCGCGATCGCAGGACGGCTGATCGACGCCGGCGCGGGCGTCAACGCGCAGGGCAGCGACGGCCGGACGCGCCCGCCTTCCTCGCCGCGCTCGAGGGCGCGAAGAGTGCGCCGACTTCCTGCTGGACGGGGGACCTCGGCCACCCTGACCGACGATCGCGGCTACACGCTCCTGCACCTCGCGGCGCTCTACGGGCAGGCGGGACTGGTCGCGAAGCTCCTGGACCTCGGGGCCGAACCAACGCCGAGAGCACGAGCGGGTTCACGCCGCTCGACGGCGCGGACGAGGGTGGTCACGCCGAGATCGCGGCCCTCTTGCGGACGGGCGGCGGTCACGTCAGTCGCCGGTCGCCGGGCGGGTCGGAGGAGTGGGTCGGGCGGGGGACGACGCGGTCGAGCTGGGCGACCTCGAGCAGGCGATCGCCTGCTTCGACCGCGCGCTCGAGTTGAACCCCCGCGCCGTGCGGGCGCACCTCCACAAGGGCAATGCCCTCAGCGACTCGGGCCAGACACGCCGACGCCGTCGACTGTTACGACAGGGCGATCGCGATCGACCCGGCCTATTCGGACGGCATCGCGTGGGGTCAGAAGGGGTGCGCGCTGCAGGACCTGGACCGCCTCGACGAGGCCGCGGCCTGCTACGAGGAGGTGCTGAAGCTCAACCCGTCGGATGCGAGAGCCTGCCTGAACATCGGCACCGTCCGCTTCGACGCAGGGGCGCACGGGCGAGGCGTCTCCTGGTACAGGAAGGCCCTCGAGCTCGACCCGCGGAACCGCCGGGCGAAGGCGTACCTGGCCGAGGCCCTCGCGCACGGGCCCGGCCGCTTCGCGTGACGACGAATAATCCGCCCGTTCCGCTAGCGGACGCTGCCGACGCCGACGACGATCGAGTGGAGCGTGAACGGCGCAAGCGGGCCGCTCCCCGACAGGAAGCACGCCCGGTACTGGACGTCCACGAACGTCCCACCGTCTCCGCCCACGAAGATCCTCACGCCCCCGCCGGCGCTCCACGTCCGAGGTGACGGAATTCCTGGCCGTCACGTTGTCGAGATCGACCGACACGATCGTGCCGCCGGCGCCTGCGGAGAAGTACGGTGAGACGCGGCCGTGCGCGCGAGCCACTTCCCGAACGGGTAGAGCCGCACCTCGCCCAGGTACACCAGCGGCGGCTTGCCGTGGTGCGGAAAGTCCGTGCCCCCGTCGTTCTGGACGCCGACGGACCTCAGCCACCCGAGCACGGTGACGCCGCCGCCGACGAGGCCGTTGCCGACCTCGACGCGCGCGCCAACCACCGCGCTCGCCCCGAGGCTGGCCACGAGAGTATCGCCTCCCGCGCGGTTCACGTCACGGCCGATTTCTCCCGGGGCGGGCGACACGCCCCCGTGGAAGGCGAACTCGACCGCCACGCCGCTCGCGACGCCGGCGCTGCCCGCGTCCTGGGCCGCGGCGCCCGCGAACGGCGCGAACGACACGAGGGCCGCGAGCGCGGCCGTCCTGAAGGCCATAGGGTGTCTCACACGCGCTCCGCTCGCCCGTCAGCCGTGCCTTGCGACACCGGCGTACAGCGCGTCCACCTCGCCCGCGGCGGCGGCGGCCGCGACGCGCGGCACTCCATCGGTGTACTGGCAGATCTTCTGCGCGCCGAGCATCCGAAACAGGACCGCGGCGATGTTGAAGTGCGACGCCACCTCGGCGCGCGGCAGGTACAGCCGCTTGACCGACTGCTCGACGTAAGCCGCGTGGCTCTCGAACAGGGTCATGATCTCCTGGATTCGCTCCAGCGCCCGCAGCGCGTCAAATGAACCCGCTCCGGGCTGAGCCAGGCCGGCCGCGGTCACGTACCGGATCGTCCGGTCGACGCGCCGGAACAGGAACTCGTACCGCCCGTGCTGCCCGAAGTGAACCAGTTCGTGGGCGACGATGAGGCGGAGGCCGTCCAGGTTGCTGTCACAGACGTTCTCGCGGACCACGAGCAGCTCGCGCGACCCCGGCTGGTAGGCCGCCAGGATCGACTCCTCGAGCACGTACTCGTTCAGGCGTTCGAGCGCACTGCGGGGGGCCTCGAAGTCGATCGGGACTCCGGCATCCCGGAGCCTCGCCAGCACGATCTCCTCGTAGCCCCGGTCTCTCGGGATGACGCGCGCGCCCAGGCCGCCGGCGTCCAGGCGCCACCCGGTCAGGTGCGCAACGAGCGGCGCGACTTCGCGCACGACGCGTGAGACCAGCGCGGGCGTGATGTCGAGACGGTCGTGGCTCACAGTTTCTTGGCGGCCGACAGCACGGCCTTGAGCACGTCCGTCTCCTTCTCGAGGGTCACGTCCGCCAGGGAGAGGAGCTGCGTTTCGAGCGGTATCTCCTCGAGCTTCGAGCCCGAGTTCTCCTTCTTGATCTCGATCTCGGGAAGAGACGCCAGCAACTCGCCCATCTGGGCGCGCCCGGCGCTTCCCTTCACGTCACTCGATGGCATGGCGTCCCTCCCCGCTCACAACAGCGCCTTGGCCTCGTGCAGGATCTTCTTCTCCAGCCCGGCGATCGACTCGATGGTCTCCTTGAGGGACCTGTGCCGGCTCTCGAGGTCCGCCATGAGCTCGCCGAGCGGGCCCGACGCGTCCTGCAGCCTTCGGGACTTGAGGATCTGATCCATCTTGGCGCGCAGGACGGCGGCCCGCTCCGCGTACTCGTGCACCGACGGCTCCTCTTCGGCCTGTATCTCCAGGAAGCCCCCTCCCACCAGGCTCTCGTACTGCCCCGAGGCCTTGAGGTGCCGCAGGACCTCGTCGCGCAGACCCGTCCGCTCCGGCAGGGGCACGTCGGACGACCGGACGTACTGCTGGAGGAACTCGAAGTACGCCTCGCGGGCGTCCTTCAACTGCTGTTTCTCGGTCTCGGCGGCCGCCAGCGTCTCGGAGACGAATCTGCTGGCAACCCGCTGCCTGACGGCCTGCAGCGCCTCGAGCCCCTTCTCGCGCGCTTCGTCATCCGCACCCAGGTAGTAGTACAGCAGCCCGAGAAGCGCCTTGGCCTCGGCGGACGAGGGGTCCGCGGTGAGGGCCTCCTCGAACCGCTGGCGGACGTGGGCGGCCTTCTCCGCGAACCCGTGCTGGCCCGACTCGCCCGCGATGACGTGCAGCTCTGCGATGCCGCCGAGAAGCGCCGTGTCGCGGAGGAAGTTCGGGTGGATCGTGTCCTTCTCGGCCTGGCCCTCCATCAGGGACCTCAGGAGCTGTTCGAGCAGGGAGTTCCCGCTTCCCTCCAGCGCACGCCTGGGCCGCAGGGCCTTGACGGCCGCGATGGCCGTGTCGAAGTCCTCGACGGCCTGCCGATCGCGCTCGAGCCGCAGCGCCAGCAACCCCTTCGCCGCGTGGCAGCACCCCCGGATTGTCGCGACCTCCTTCGGGTCGGAGACCAGCGGCTCGAGATGCTGCAGCTTGGCCTCCGCCGCCTCGGCCTCCCGCGCCGCGCCCTGCCAGTCGTGGCGCCTGTGGAGGTGCGCGAAGCGCTGCAGGTGGACGCGCACCAGCGCGTCGGCCACCTCCTTGTCGAGGGCCCCGATGCGGGAGACCTCCGCCAGGATGGCGGACGCCGCGTCGCCGTCTGCGGCGGCCATCGCCTTCATGTAGAGGCTGACCGAGAGGTAGTGCTTCGCCGATCGGCCTCGATGACCGGATCGCGCCGGCGCGAAGTCGGGCGCCGCCTCGTACAGGCGGCGCCAGGTGGTCTCCGCGTCGTCGAGCCGGCCCTCGCTCAGGGCGAGGTAGCCCACCAGGTACAGGCCTTCGCGGTGCTGCCCGTCCGCCGAGAGCACCTCCGCCGCGTACCTGTCGCGCCTCGGCGGCGTGGTCCAGCTTGAGGTGCGCGAAGGC
The DNA here is from genome assembly GCA_963813585.1 of uncultured Acidobacteriota bacterium. GTDB lineage: Bacteria > Acidobacteriota > Vicinamibacteria > Vicinamibacterales > Fen-181 > JARKSS01. Next base: position 798,847 of record CAWEZL010000001.1, on the reverse strand, counting down.
CAGGTAGAAGAGCACCTCGGCGCGCTGCCTCGGATCCTTCACGGTCTCGAGGTCGATGCGGTTCAACTGCGCGACGGCCTTGCCCCACTCCTGGGTGTCGAGATGCCCGCGCGCCAGCGCCAGCGCCTTCCGGCCGACGTCCCCTCCCAGCATGGCGCGCAGGAACTCGCGGGGGGAATGGCCGCTCGCAGACATCAGCGTCAGGACGCACGCCAGACCGGCGACCGCCGCGACGACGGCGAAGATCCACCCGGGCCAACCGTCCACGGCGCCCTGCAGCCCCCGCGCGGCGCGCTGCGTTGCCGGAAACAGGCTCTCCACCAGGATGGTTCGGCTGGCCAAGAGCCACGCGGCGGCGGCGGCCGCGCAAGCCAGGAAGAAGACGTTGAAGAACACGAGCGAGCGGCCCACCCGGCCGTCGGTCCTGGCGCTCGCGAGCGTCACCGCGGCGTACTGGCCGAAGGCGTACAGGAAGACGGCGACGGCGACGAGGACGGTGACACCGATCGACGCCCGGGCCCCGGCCACGTCCCAGAGCCTGGCCGCGAGTGCCGAGAGGGCGATTGCCATCGCGCCGTTGAACAACAGCCGCCAGTCGATGGCGGCGGCCCCGGGCTGCTCTTCGTCCGTTGAAACGGCCGAGGCGTCGGTGTCGACTCCGATGTGCCGCAACTGTGCCAGCAGGAGTTCCGCCCGCCCGATCTGGTCCTTGTTGTTCCGCGCCCGGAAATGGGCCAGGGCGCGGTTGACGTAGCGGGTGCCCCGCAGGCGGTCCCCCAGCTGCACGGAGGCGGCGCCGGCGATGTACTCCGCGTCGGCCTGGCCGTCCCGCTCGTTCCTCGAAACGAAGGCGGTCCTGGCCTCCAGCGCCAGGCGCAGCGCGTCCCGGTACTTGTCGTCGTTGTAGGCGGCGACCGCCTGGTTCAGGGCGAGGCGAGCCTGCGCGACCTTCCACCCCTGGAGGCCGCTGACGAAGACCGGCACGACCAGCCCCGCGAGGCAGGCCCAGGTCCAGGAGTGCGTGGTACCTGGTACACCAGGGTGAGGACGACGAGGCCGGCCGCCACCGCGAACAGCGTCTGCACGAGGCTCTTGAACCCCACGCGTCCCTGGTTCAGCCCCACCACGCCGGCGACGAGCGGGAAGATGACGGCGAGCACGAGGTAGGCGATGAGCCACCAGGAGTGCTCGATCCGGTGGATCCTCACGCCGGTGAGACCACCGGCCGCCAGGACACCGAGCGCGAGCAGGGCGATGATCGATCTCTTCATGCGCGGTGTCCTCCCGAGGGGCCCTGGTTCGCGCCTTCGCGGCTCAACAGGCGGCTGAGCATCTCCATGATCCGCTGCTTGTCGGGAGCCGCCCCGAGACCGGCAAGGAAGTGGTGCACCGCCCGGTCGGCGTCTCCCGCCTCCCCGTAGAGGTCGCTCAGGAGGGCGTGCGCGTCGGGGTACAACGGCGACTGCTCGAGGGCCTTCTGCAGCCAGACGACGGCGCGGTCGTTCCGCCCCGCGCGACGGTGCAGGAGACCCCGCAGGTAGAACACCTCGGCGACGCGGGCCGGGTCGAGATTCCCCAGCTTCAGCACGTCCAGGATCTTGCCAAGCGCCTTGTCGCAGCAGGCCTCGGCGTCGCGGAGCTTCCCCTGCCCGAGGTGGATCCGGATGATTCGCGTGTGAGCGGACAGCTCGAAGGGGTTCGCGTCGGTGACGCGGCGGCACACGTTCACTGCGCCCTCGGGATTGCCCGCCCTTTCCAGGATGTCGGCGTATCGCAGGTTCCAGCGCGAGCTGCCGGGGTCCTTCTGCAGCAGGCTGAAGACCTCGCGCTTGGCCAGGGCGAGGTGGCCATTCTTCAGGTACACGTCCGCGAGGCCGTCCCTCGCGGTGTCGAGATCGGGGTTTTCCTTCAGCGCCTGCCGGAACTCCGCGACCGCCCTCTCGTATTGGCCCAGTTCGAGCCCGTAGATCCGGCCCAGGTAGACGTGGGCCCGGGCGGCGTCCTGGCTCACGGACTCCTCGAGGACGCTCGCGGCCAGGTCGGGCTGCCCGCGCTCGGACAGCGAGATCCCCAGCTCGATGGGCGACAGGCGCTGCGCGATCTGCTCGAGCACGCGGGTCATCTCGCCCACCGTGGAGTAGCGGGAGCGAGGGTGTCGGCGCAGGGCGCGCGAGGCGACCGCTCCAAGGGCTTCGAGATCGGCGGCCACCGCCTCCCGGAGCGCGGGAGCCAGGTCCTCCTGCTGCGGCACGAAGGGGGCGAGGTCTCCCCTCACGATTGCTTCGGCCACCGCGTACGGCGACCAGGCCGGGAACGGCGGCGCCGCGGCGAACCCCGCGTAGAGCAGCATGCCGACAGCGTATACGTCCGACGCCATCTCCACCCCGCCCCTGAGCTGCTCCTGCGCGAGGTACTCGAGGAGCGGGTTGTCCTCGATCATCAGCGGCGCCGGGACGGCTCGTGCCGGGGAGAGGCACAAGAGGAAAGCCTGCACGTCGGGCTTCAGCCGCACGTGCACCGTGGCGGGGCTGAGCTGTCCGTACGCGAGGCCCGCGCCGTGAAGCGCTTCGAGCGCACGGCAGACGTCGATGAGGGCCCGGAGCAGCAGGTAGCGGCCGGTCAACCCGCCGGAGCGGAGGCGCGGGAGGCAGGCCTGCAGCAGCTCGCCGTCGGGCCGTGCCACCGCGACGTAGCGCTTCCCGCCCCCGGTGACCTCCTCGGAGGCCTTGACCAGCGCGCCGTGGAGAACGGTGTCGAAGACCTGCAGATCGTCGCCGGCGGCGCGAAGGGCCGGACCCCGGGCGTGCTCCTTGAGGTAGACCGTGGCGCCCGTCTCGCGGTCGGTGCCCACCAGCAGGCGCCCGAACGCGTCGCGGGCGATCGCCTCCTCCTCGACCGTGTACTTGCCGACGTCCCGCGCGCCCATGGCGTCTCAGCCTCCTGCCGACCCGCGGTCACCGCCCCGCACCGACCCGATGGCAACCTTCGCCCCCTACGGCATCTGCACCTCGTACAGCGTGTCCTGGAGCGTGTAACCCTTCGCCTCGACATCCAGCCCGCTGCTCACCGCCGTCGCGAACCCGTTCATCGCCCCGAGCAGCTTCTGCTGCTTCGCCGGGTCGAGCTGCGGCAGCCGCTCGATCGCTTCCTTCCAGTAGACCCTCCAGTCATTCGGGATCTGCTCGGGAAGAAGCTGGGGCAGCGTGAAGACGGGGACGACCGGGCGGGTCGGCGCAACGGGGGCGGCTGCCTCGCGGACGGGCGGTGCGGAGGCTGCCGGCCCCGGCGGCGCGGGCCCCTCGGCCATCGCCTGGGCGACCATCGCCCGCCGCGCCTTGATGTCCGACTCGCTCATCCTCTGGCTGTCGAACTTGAAGCTCCCCTCGAAGTTGCGCCCCGTCCGGACGTCAGTGCACGTGGTGGACAAGGTGCCACTCACGTCCAGCTGGAACCTGACCTTGATCTGGTGCTGGCCCTTCGGCAGCGGATCGATCGGGCCGACCTTGACCTCGCCGATCTTCGTGTTGGCCGCCACGTAGTCGTCTTCACCCTGGTAGACCTCGACCAGAAGTTCCCTCGTGTAGTCCGCGGCGTTGCTGAAGACGTCCTCGGACGAACCGGGGATGTCCGATTCCTTGGGGATGAGCCGCGCGAACCGCGCGCCATCCACGGCCACGCCCAGCGAATGGCCCGTCACGTCGAGCATCACCGGCACCGCCGTGTCCCCAACCGCGGCTCGAGCCTCCGCCCTGACCTTCTCCACCTCGGCGGGCTTCATGGCCTCGACCTCTTCCGGAGGTCGCCCGATCGTCGGCAGTCCGCTCGCCACGATGGCCGCGCCCATGGCCACGACCTCGTCAGGGTTCAGGTCGCACCGGACGTCCGGCTCCTTGTCCGGGCAGTGCTCCTTCAGCTTCGCCCGCAGGCGGTCGTGGATCTTCTGCAGCCGGGTCGGCCCGCCCACCAGGATCACCCCGTCGAGATCGTCCCAGCCGACTTGGTTGTGCGCCTGGGCGCTCGCGACGGCCGCCTCGAAGCCCTCCATCGACCGCTCCAGGAGCTTCTGGATCAGCATCTCGAACTGGCCCCGCGTGATCTGGAGGCTGGGGCTCAGCGGCTGTCCGTTGACCATCGTCAGGTAGGTGACGTTCATCGTGGCGGTCTCCGAGGCGACGAGCGTCTTCTTGATGTCCTCCGCCTCCAGTTTCAGCCGCCGCCGCACCGCGTGGTCCCCGCTCAGGTCAACGTGGTACTTCGCGTGGATCTGGCGCAGCGCCCACTTCATCACCTCCTCGTCCATGTCGAGCCCGCCGAGCCGCGAGTCGCCGCCGGTTCCGACGACGGCGATGTCCTTGGGCGTGATCTCGATGATCGACACGTCGAAGGTGCCGCCCCCCAGGTCGTAGACGGCGTACGTCTTCTCGACCCCCTCCCCCACCTGACTGGTCACGCCGTACGCCACCGCCGCCGCCGTCGGCTCGTTGATCAGCCGGCTGACGTTGAAGCCCGCGATGATCCCCGCGTCGCGGGTGGCGCTCTTCTGCACCTCGGTGAAGTACGCGGGCACGGTGATGACCGCGTCGTGAACCGGCTCCCCCAGGTACTTCTCCGCGCACCGCTTCAGGTAGCGGAGGATGAACGCGGAGATCGTCTGCGGGTTGTACTCCTTCCCGCCCATCACGGCTCGGAAGTCCGTGCCCATCTCGCGCTTGATCTCGGCGACGGTGTTCTCGGGATGCACGACGGAATTCTGCTTGGCGTCCTGGCCCACGATCACCTCGCCGGCGTCGTTCAGGCCCACCACGGAGGGCGTGGTCTGCGTACCCCGCAGGTTCGGGATGATCACCGGCGCCTGCTTCTTCTCGTCCCAGATCGACACGGCGGAATACGTGGTCCCCAGGTCGATTCCCACGGTCCTGGCCATTCGCGTCCCCCTGTTCTTGCCGCAGCTAGCGTCTGACGATCACCTGGGGCGACCGGAGGATCCGGCCATCCAGCCGGAACCCGGCCCGCCGCACGAACAGGACCGCGCCGCGGGGCAGGTCCTCGCCCTCGATCCTCTCGACCGGGACATCCGGCTCGGCCGCATCGTGGGCGGACGGGTCGAACATCGTGCCCCGCTCCACGACCATCTCCTCCAGCCCGAGCTTCCTCAAGCCTTCCACCAGCTTCTGGCGGACCAGGTGGACCGCGGCCGCCAGCCCCACGCCCGAGTCACCGTCCCCGCCCTTCTCGTGCAGGAGGATCAGGTCCAGGTCGTCCAGGGCGGGCAACATCGCCAGCACGGCGTTGCGGTAGATCTGCCACCGCATCTCGTCGCGCAGCCGGGCCTCGAGCTCGCGGATCGCCCCCGCGAAGTGCTGCTCGGCCCGCTCCATGGCGGCGCGGCTTTCCAGCGACGCGCGCTCGACGATCTCCCCCACGCTCGTGACGAGGAGGTCGACCTGGCCCAGGCGGGCTTGCACCTCCTGCAGCGCCTCCCGGCTGCCCTGGGCGCTTTCGAGGCTGTCGCGCCCGGCGGCGCGGACGATCCGCTCCAGGCGGGTGAGCTTCTCCTCCAGGCCGGCCGGCCCCGGGCTCTCGGGTGTCACACCGGTCTTCTCCGCGCTGGGAGTTTCGTCCATCCGCTCACCTCCGCTCTCGCGACCTGTCCACGACGGTCCGTCACACCAGGCCCGCCTCCCGCAGCAGCCGCTCGATCGTCAGGAACCGGGCCGCCCGTTCGCGGAAGAACGGGGGCGCGATCGGCTGGATGCGCAGCACTTCCAGGGTTCCGCCCTTCCCCCCGTCCAGCTGCTTGTCGTACTCCTCGCGCTTCCCCTGGTCCTTCAGGCAGGTCTCGGCATTGTTGATGAGCGTCAGCTTCTCCTCGGCCTCCCGGTCCCCCTTGTTCGCCGCGACCTGCAGCTCCCTCTTCGCCCGTTTCGCGGCGTTCCTGACCTCCTTGGCGACCTCCTTCTCGGAAGCCCCATGCAGTCCTTCCCTGGTGACCCCGAGGATCTCGTAATGGCTGGCGCCCGATTCGTCGGTGATGTCGAGGACGATCATCGCTTCAACCCATCCTGGCGGTTCCGGCGAGCAGCTCCAGGACCTGCTTCATGAGAGCGGCGTCGCTCTTGCTGATCGCGATCACCACCTTGGCGTCATTCTCGATGTCCCGCCTGGTGAAGCTGTAACTCGACTCCTGCCGGCGCCTGAACTTGCAGACGGCGCGATAGAAGTACGCCTGTGCCGCCATGGCCAGAGGACCCTCCGTGGCGCTCCACGCGCGGAAGTCGTTCATGACCTCGGGCGGCGAGAGGGGTTCCACCCAGTCCACGTAGGACGGCACGCCGGCGCCAAGCCAGCCGTCGAGGATCCCGATCGCATCGTCCCAGCGACCACCCTGCATGGCGCTCACGGCGTTGCTCGTGGTGTCCGACATCCAGAAGTTGCCGACCATCTCGGACAGCTGGCCGCGGACCTCCCGGAACTGGTCGCCCGCCGCGTGCTCCAGACCCTTCTCCGCGGACCGCCTGGCGTCGTCACGGCGGCCGGTCTGCAGGTGACAGATGGCCTTGTAGTAGTAGACCAGCGGCGAGTCCGGCAGCTTCCGGTGAGCGGCCTGGAGGTGGGTCATCGCGCCAGACCAGTCCTTGCGGTTCATGGCCTTCTGCGCGGCCGCGAGCTCGGGCCCGATCCTCGCCAGCGGAATCTGGGGGAGGAACTCCTCGATTTCCTTCTTCAGGTCCCCCTCGTCTGCGGCGCACGCTCCCAGCGCAGCCTTCGCGGCCGCCTCGGCCTTCTCGATGTCGCCGCGGCGGCTGTGGCACACGGCGGTGTACAGCAAGAGACGCGCGCTCGGCTTGTTCAGCTCGCTCGCCTTCGACAGCGCCTCGAGCGCGCCATCCCACTTCTCCTCGTTCATGAGGGGGACCGCGCGCGAGAGGATGGCTCGCGGCGCGACATCCTCCAGCTGTTCCTGGAACTTCCCGATGGCCTCGGCGAGATCGCCGCCGGCCTTCGCACGCCGTGCCGCCTCGCCGATCGCCTGGCGGGCGGCGCCGATGTCGAGATCGGCGAGACACGCCTGCGCCAGGACGAACAGCACGTACGGGTGATCCGGGTAGGCCCTCAGGACCTTCCGCCCCTCCAAGACCGCCTGGGCCGGCTGTTCCGCCTTGAGCAGCTCCCCCACCTTCTCGATAGGCGTCCTGACCCGCGCCAGGTCCATCTGCTCGACCATCTTCTCGAGGTGTTCGCGGAGGTCGTCGGCGGCGGGGCACCCCTCGAGGGCCTGCGTGGCCAGGGCGTACGCCTCATCGAACTGCTCGAGGCCGGCGCGGCACTGCGCCAGGTAGAACGCGCCCAGCCGGTATCCCGGGACCAGCTCCCGGACCTTCTCCAGCAACGCGGCCGCGCCGGCGTAGTTGCCCGCCTCGAGGAGGCCCCGGACCGGCTTGAACCACGGAACGAGCGCGTAATTCTGGACCACGTCGCGCAGGTCCGTGTCGGGCTCGAGGTTCGGGACGAGCTCGGCCACGCCTCTCCGGATCAGCGTGAGCGGGAACGCCAGCGCGGCGCGGGCCATCACCTCGTACTCGGCGCGCGCGGCGGCGTCCATCTCGTCCGCGCGCTCGAGCAGCAATCCCATCGCCATGAGCACGAGGGCGACAAACTGCTGGACGACCTGCTCCCGGTGCGCCTTGAAGGCGTCCTTCTCGGCGGCGCGGAAACGGCAATCGGGCGGGGCGGCGCCGGCGGCGGCGGCCCGGGCGGCCTCGAGCCGCTCTCGCCGGGACTGCCGGAGGGCCGTGTGATCGCCCAGCCCTTCCCAGCCCGCGACCAGGTCCAGCCAGCGCGCGAGACTCTCGGAACCATCGGCGACGCATGTCAGGCGCTCCGGCGAGTTCCGGTAGTCGTCGAGAGTCACACCGCACCGGAACTGCGGGTCCCGGAACGTCAGTTGCCGGAGGGCGAGGTATGAAACCGCCTCGCGCGCAAACAGCGCCCCCAGGTCGAGGCGCACTCTCCAGTCGAGCTGCTTGTCCTGGAGCCTCTTCTGCGCGCCTTCCACGAACGCCTGGTGCTTCTGGATCAACTGCCGCGTGCAGCTCTCCGCCTCCGGCAGCATCTCGGCGTAGAGCCGCAGCGTCCGGGCCAGTTGCTCCCAGTACCAGTCGGCGTTGCGCTCGTCCCCAAGCCGCGTGTAGGCGAGCGCGAGGTTCTGGAAGACCGCCGGGTTGTACCCCGCAACCCGCTCGGCCTCGCCCCAGAGGACCCCGGCGAGCACGAACTGCTTGGACCCGTAGGAGGAAGCCGCCCAGTCGCCGAGCGTCTGGAGGTAGGCGTCCTTCAGCTCGGGCCAGCGCTGACCTTCCTTGCGGACGAGGCGCTGCCAGCGGCCGAGCGCCGCCGCGCGATCCTGCGGGCTTCGGTCGTTGGCTGCAGCCACGAGCCGGTAGGCCCGGAGCAGCGCCTCCAGCCGCAGGCGCTCTCGCCGACGCGGGCTGGACTCGGCCGGCGCGGCGGTCTCCATCGCAATCTCGCCCTGCAGCAGGCACCGGTCCGGGTCGAAGGACGCGACGTCTGCCAGGAGCCGGAAGGTGGGGTGCTGGCCCGAGTGCGGCCCGACCTTCGCGGCCGCCAGCTCGACGACGCGGCCCGCCAGCCCCCGGTCGCCGCACTCCAGGGCCAGCTTCAGGCACTTCTCGCAGAACAGACCCGTCTCCGGCGGGGAAACCTCCATCTCCTGGAGCTGCGCGAAGCAGGCGCTCCAGTCCTGCTCGCTCTTCGCCTGCCTGAGCTGGATCTCGACCCGCAGGAACCGCGACAGCCTGGCCGCCTCCCCGTCTCCGTCGATTCGGGACAGCAGCTCCCCCGCTTCCTTCAGTTGCCCGGCGAATAGGCAGGCCTGCGCCCGCAGCACGGTGACACGGGGAACGTCCGGCCAGGCCTCTCCCACCCGCCGGTAGTCAGCGAGAGCGTCCTTCACCAGGCCGCAGTCCAGCTTTGCGGCGGCGAGGGCCAGCCGGTACTCGATCTCGAACGGGTCAAGCTGCACGGCCTCGTCGAGCAGGTCGAGCCTGCGCTGCGCGTCGGCGGCCCCGGCCGCCTGCCGGCTCCGCTCGGCCGCGAGCGCGAGGCGGGCAGCCGGATCAACCGACACCGCGCCCGGCTCGCTTCTCGGCGCCTCCGATTGGAGCTTGGGCATGCCGGCTTCCTTCTCTTCCGCTCACTGAACCTCGAGGCACAGGACCAGCCCCGCGCGCCTCAGCCCGATGATGAGATGCCCGTCCTCGTCAACCGCCATGTCGGCGATGACGCCCGCGTCGGCGGGCATGACCACCTGGGACGCGAAACGCCCCTCGCCGTCGAACCGGAGCAGGCGCCCTTCGCTCGAGTCGGAGACGAAGAGCTCTCCGCGCGAGCCGGCGCGGACGAGGCGCGGGTACCGAAACTGCCCCGGGCCGTCTCCTTCTTCCCCGAACTCGAGCACGAAGTCGCCCGCCGGGTTGAACTTCTGGATCCGGTGGTTGCCCGTGTCGGCCACGTAGAGGTTGCCCTCGCCGTCGACGGCCACCCCCTGCGGCTCGTCGAACTCACCCGGCTCCTCGCCCGACATCAGCCAGCCCTCGGCCTGGTCAATCGTGTTGATGCCGAGCGTCAGGAGCGAGCGGCCCGAGGCGTCCCACTTCACGATCCGGTTGTTGCCGGTGTCCGCGATGTACAGGTTGCCGGCGGCGTCCACCGACACGTCGCGGGGATCGGTCAGCTCGTGGGGCCCGGTGCCCCTGGCCCCCAGGACGGCCAGCACCTCGCCATCCGGACCCAGCCGTTTGAGCGAGCTCGTCCCCATGTCGGCCACCCACAGGGCGCCGGCCGCATCCGCGGCAATCGACACCGGGGAGTCGAACTGGTCCCGCCCCGCGCCGGACGAGTACGTGCGGACCTCGCGCTTCCGCTGTCCGTCTGCGCCGAACAACTGCAGGGCCACGGTCCCCGCCTCGTCCGCGAGATCGACCACGAAGAAGCTGCCGTCCGCGGTTCGCGCGATGCCCACCGGCATGCGAAGTTCCGGGCGTGGCGTGCCCCGGCCGATCGCGAACACCGCGCGATACGGCCTGCCCGCCTCCGCCTGTGCTCCCGCCGCGATCGCCTCGAGCCCGGACACGTCGATCTTGTGGAGGGCGCCGAGCGAGCCGAGGGTCCCGCGCGACGGAACGCCCACGCCGGGCAGCTGCTTCAACGGGAGGCCGCCGAAGTCCGGCAGGTCCAGCTTCTGGACGGCGCCGCACCGGCCGCACGCGAACTGGCCGGGCTCGATCGCATTGCCACACGTGCCGCACGTTCTCTCGGCGCTCATCGGGCCTCTCCAGCCGGATCTCACCCGGCGACGTCGAGGACGATCCTCTCCTGATCCTCGTGCTCGAAGGACAGGTCGTCGCGGTATCGCAGCCGGATCACGATCGGCAGCGCACCGGAGGCCTTGGGCTTGAGCGACTGGTTGGGCAGCACCGCCGTGGCGTGCGGGCCCACCTCGGCGGGGAGGTCCGCAGCCGCGAACTCAATGGGGCCCTCGAGCGAGAGCTGGATGTCGCTGGCGGGGCGCTCGCCGGAGTTCCGCAGCGTGAGCTCGAGCCTGGCGTACTGGTCCCTGGCCAGGGTTCCTTTCGGCGACAGGTCCACCTTCAACCTCGGTCGGCCGAGGCGACGCACGGTGAACGCGTCCCCCGCTCCACACAGGATGAAGCGACCGTCAGCCGAGATCGCGACCGCGTCGGGCTCCGCCTCCGTCTCCCGGCTCAGCGTTCTCGTCCGCGTGTCGAGGATGACCAGGCCGGACTCGGACCGTGCCACGAGGAACCGGCCGTCGGCGAACAGCGGGGAGACCGCGACCGAGCGCGCGCCGGGGATCGAGGTACTCGGCCGGCTGGTGGACGCCGCCATCGACCGGGTACACGCGGCAGCGCCCATCGGCACTCGCCACCACCAGGCGCCGCTCGTCCGGGGTGAGCGCAACGTCGACGACGGGCGCCTCGAGGGCCTCCTCCCAGTCGGTCGCCTGATCGTCCGCCCGGATGCGCCTGATGATGCCGGACCGCACCGCCGCGACGACGAAGCGGCCCCCGGCGTCTACGGCCACGTGCGACACCCCTTCGCCGAGGTCTCGGAGCCAGCGGAATCCGACCCTCTTCCGCGAGCAGGACCAACTGGCCCCCGTACGTGCCGACCGCCACCGCCCGCGACTCGCGGGCCGAGGCGAGCGCCGACACCCCGTCGGCGAACCGCTGCGCCCACAGGTCGCGGCCATCGAAATCGAACGCGCTGACCAGTCCCGACCACGCGCCGGCGAGAACCTGCCCCTGCTGCTCGTTCCCGGCGAGCGCCGACACGGGGCTGCCCATGTCGGCCTGCCAGGCCAGCGCGTCGCGTCCGAAGCAGAGGACCTGGCCTCCCCACGTGGACAGGAGCGCGCGATCGGGCAGGGCGAGCGTTCGGTAGGGACGTCCCGGAATTCGGTCGCGGGCGATCAGGCGCTGGCCCTCGTCGAACAGGTGCACCTCGCCGCTCGCGCTGGCCGCCAGCCCGCGCAGGGGCCGCCCGTACGCCACGACCGCGGCCACCGCGGGGATCTCCCGTGTCCAGCACTCCACCGTCTGCCTGGGCAAGCCCGGCGGAACATCGGGGGGCGGGGCCTCCGCAACGACCACGGCCGGCGGCGGCGGAACCGTCTCGACGCCGCCCGCCCCGGGTGCGGGCGGCTCCGGCGGCGCGAGTTCCGACAGCACCGCGGCCTCCAGTTCTCCCGCTCTCGCGGAGCCGATCCGCAGCATCCGGGCCAGGAAGTCGAGCTTCTGCCGCTCGTCCGGCTCGACATGGCCCCCGCGCAGGACCTGTTTCAGCGCGGAAACGTACGGCAACTCCATCCCCGTGCTGCCCCGGCCGCGCCACCGGGCGAGGTCGCGGAAGTTCTCGGCGTCCTCCAACTGGCTCGCGGTCGGCGCCTGCCGGTGATCGCAGGCGCAGCCCCTCCACTCGAAGGCCCGCCGTGAATCGAGATCGAGGAAGAAGATCGTCAGGCGCCTGCACGTGGCACACGTCTGACACGCGAGGAGGGGATACAGGTCGAGCAGCGCCTCGTACCCGCCGGGGCGGGGGCGGCAGAGATAGACGTGGTCGTTCTGGAGCGGCCGTGCGCTGTGGACCGGCTCGGGCCGAGCGACCAGGTCGGCCCCGATGCCGTGGTAGATGGTCTGCTCGCCGGGCTCCGGACGCCCGTCGGCCACACCCTGCACACCGACCAGCCGGAGGTCGGCGAGCGCGTCGAGGTTGTCCAGCGCCTGCTCGATGGCGCCCCCGAGCAGCTCGGCGCGCTGCTGGTACTCCCGTGGCGAGAGCACGGCCCCGCGCGCGGCCCAGCCCGCGGGAGAGGCCTGGTACTCGCCGAGGAGATCGAGGAACTCCTCGTGCGAGAAGGGCGCCCTGCGCGGCGGGCCGCCCCCGAGCCAGGCGCCGACCGCCGCGATCGCCGCGCTCACCCCGTCCTGGCGGAGCTTCTTCTGAAAGAAGAAGGCGTGAAGGGACCCGAGGGGCGGCCGGGCGTTCTCCCCGTAGAGCCCGAGGATGCCGTGGGTCAGCGACGCCCAGGGCCCGATGCCCGCGGGCCAGCGGGCGATTCTCGCCTTCGACCTCCGGGTCCTCGTTGCCGGGGGTCGCGCTGTCGGTCCTGTACTCCGCGACGGCAATCGCTCCCAGGAACCTCGCGATCACCTCGGCGAGGTCGCCCAGCCCCTGGTGCTGCTGGAACGACTGCTCGAGCGACACGCCGCGCTGCATTCTCCGGAGGTACGCCGCGGCCAGCGGATACGGGTACCGGATCGCGATGGGCGAGGCGGGCGCCCGAACCTGCGGCTCGATGCCCATCAACTTGAGCCCGGCCAGGATCCGCGAGTTGAGCTCCTCGAACTTGCTCGGCGCCAGCGTCACGGCCACGGACCCGCCAAGCACCTGCTTGATGTCCGGCAGTCGCTCCTTGAACTCCGCCCAGGACAGCCCGACCAGCACCGGGATGAACGGCTTCCCCGCGTCATGGCTGCTGACGACCTCCAGCCTGACCTCCTTGGGCTTCTCCACGAGGCTCGGCGAGAGGACCAGCACCGTGACGCGCGACGCCTCGATCGCCTTGGCGGTCTGCAGGAGATGGCTCGGACCGGGCTGGCTGTCGCGCGTGTAGTACCAGGCCGTGTAGCCGGCCTGTTCCAGGCCGGTGGCGATGGCCTCGGCGACCACGGTGTCTTCAGCGACGTAGCTGACGAATATGTCGCTCATCGAGGGCTGACCGCGGCCTTGAAGGACGTCTGCCCTGCGCCAGGCACGAGCGAGCGGGAGATGAGACGCCAGTATCGGCGTTTCCTTGTCGAAGTCAAGGCGGCTGTCGCAAAGGCCGGGCAGAAACGGCGTCGAGTCCTCCCCTGCAAGGCCCGTGCTGCCGCGGCTGCGGCCGATCGTGTCCGCAGGCATCGCGCTCGTTGTCCTGGCACCCTCGTGAGCGCGCTCGAACTCACCCGCCACGACGCGGCGGCCGCCGCGTACTCACCGGCCCGAACTCACCCGCTCCTCCGGCACCCCCGGCTTTCGGGCCGGGAATCCCCCGCCTTAACGCCGACGGGCGCGGGCACGGCCTTCGCTCTGTGCACGGCCAATGGCGCATCTCTGGACCGCCAACGCCGCGGGTGCATGGGAGGTCGAGCCGCTCGACTCCGATGTCGTCGTCCTGCCCGATGGATCGGCTGACCCCCGCATCCAGTCCGCCCTGATCGTGCGCGCTCCCGATCCCCCGGCCGAGAGCTGGGTCCTGATGACGGCCGCGGGCATCGACGCGCGCGTCAACGGTGTCGCCGCGGCTGAAGGGCTCCGGGTACTCGCCGACCGCGACGAAATCGTCGTGCACGGCGAGCGGCGCTACTTCTCGGCCGAGCGCCTCGCCGAGGTCGTCCCCTGTCCCGCCCGGGATCCCGCGCTCGGTTGTGCCCGCTGCCAGCAGGCGATCGAGGCGGGCAGCCAGGCTGTCCGGTGTCCGCACTGCGGCGTCTGGCACCACGAATCGGCGGGCCTGCCGTGCTGGACGTATGCCGACACGTGTGCCGTCTGCCCGCAGCCCACGGACCTCTCGACCGGATACCGGTGGATGCCGGAGCCGGAGGAGCGATGACCGGCGCCCACCTGATCGTCGTCGGCGCGGGCGGCAACATCGGTTCGCACCTGGTTCCGCACCTTGGCCGCATGGCGGCCGTCGGCAGCATCACCCTCGTGGACGGGGACACGTACGAAGCGGCAAACCTGGCCGGGCAGGACATCAGGGCCTGCGACGTCGGCCGGCCCAAGGTCCTCGTCCAGGCCGCGCGGCTGAAGGCGATCAACCCGGCGCTGCGCGTGGTGGCGCGTCGCGAGGTGGTCGAGGCGCTGCCGCTCGGCGAGCTGCGCGCCGACGCCATCCTCGCCTGCCTCGACTCGCGCGCCGCCCGCCAGTCGGTGAACGAGGCGGCATGGCGACTCGGCGTCCCGTGGGTGGATGCCGGCGTGGAGGGAACGCAGTTGCTGGCGCGGGTCAACGTGTATCGGCCGGCGGCCGAGGCGCCGTGCCTGGAGTGCGCGTGGGACGAGCGCGACTACGCCGCGCTCGAAGCGCGGTATCCCTGCGGCTACGGAGCGGCGCGGACCCCGACGCATGCGCCCTCGAGCCTTGGCGCCGCCGCCGCCGCTCTCCAGGCGATCGAGTGCCAGAAGGTGCTCGGCGACGCGGGCCGGCCGCCGCTCACGAGCGGGGAGCTCCTGGTGGATCTCGCGCACCGAAGGCAGTACGTGACCTCGTTCCGCAGGAACCCCTCCTGCCGCCTGGCGGATCACGAGCCGTGGACGATCCAGGTGCTGAACGCCGGGCCCCGTGGCCTCACCGCCGCGGAGGTCTTCGGGCTCGCGGGCGCAGCCTCGTGCGGCGTGGGCGTCGCGGGTGCCCGGGTGTCACGGCGCCGCGTGTGCGAACGGTGCGGATGGGACGACCGCGGGCTGCGCTTCATTCACCCGAGCCGCGTGCCACCCCGCTGCAGGCGATGCGGCGGGCACCTGGTGAGCCCCGGCGCGGACACGGCGGAGGAACTGACGCCCGACATGGTGCGAGGGCCTGCAGGCGGGCGAGCGCTTGCCGGCCTCGGCGTGCGCCCCCACGACGTGCTCGTGGTCCGCACCCGCGAAGGCGAGGCGCACTTCGAGCTCGCGGGAGGGAGGCAGCGATGATCGACGCCGTCTTCCGCGGCTTCCTGGCGCGACAGCACGAGCAGGCGCTCGCCCTCGACGCGGCCAGCGACCTGGTCGGGATCCGGCCGGTCGCCGGCGAGCCGCCCAGCCGGTACATCGTGCAGTTCCGCTGCAAGGGGCTGGTGCGGGTGGCGGAGGAGGTCCGGGAGGCGGCGTGCTTCGAGGTGGGCGTCTGGTTCCCCTCGGACTACCTCAGGCGTGCCGAGCCGTTCGAGGTCCTGACGTGGCTCGGTCCGGCCGAGGCGTTCCACCCGAACATCAGCGACCGCGCGCCGCTCATCTGCATCGGGCGGCTGACGCGCGGCACGCCGCTCACCGAGATCGTCTACCGCCTGTTCGACGTCATCACGGGCCACAACGTCACGATGGTCGAGCACGACGCGCTGAACAGGGCGGCCTGCGCGTGGGCGCGCGCGAACCGCCATCGGTTCCCGATCGACCACCGGCCGTTGAAGCGACGAGTGCTCACCCTCCGCGCGGAGCCCGTGACGAGGACGGCATGACCACGCCTGCCGATTCCACCGGGGACGCGCTCGAGGCCGCGGCGGTCTCCTGCGGCGGCCGCCTTCACCGGTCGGAGGGCGGGCAGTGGCGTGTCGCGCTGGCCAACGGCCGCCCCTTCGAGGTCCTGGCCGTCGTCGATCCGGTCGGCGAATGGCTGCAGCTCGATGCCCCGGCCAGTGGCGGACAGGACGCGCGACACGCCTGGAACGCACTGGTCGTGAACGGCAGGCTGGCGGGTGTCGCGAAGCTGGCGCTCGCTCCAGGCGGCCTGCGGCTGCGCGCCGAGATCCCGCTCGATCGCCGCGACGTTCTCGCGGCACGCGTTGCCCGCGCCTGCCGGGGCTTCAAGGATGCCCTCTCGCTGCTCGGCGGCGGCCCCGATGTCGTGGCGCGGACGGACACGGGGCCAGGGGTGCCGGCGGCGGACGGTCTGGCTGCCGCCTGCCGCGAGGCGGGCTGGAGCGTGTCGGAGCGGGCGAACGGCCGCGTGGCGGTGAACCTGGAATGCGGGCGGCGCTTCCACCAGGCCCTCCTCCGGCCGCGCGGCGCGGGCGGTGTGCTCGTCGCCGCGGAACTGGTCCGGGCAGCGGCCCTCCCTTCCGCCGCGCGGGGGGCGCTGGCGGCGCTCCTGCTCGCGGCAACCGCCCGGCTGCGCCTGGTGCGGGCGGCCGCAGAGGAGGAGGACGGGCAGGTGTGGGCCCGGCTCGAGGTGGCCTTCGAGACCACGCCCGAGGCGAGCGACCTCAATCACGCGCTCTCGGCGCTCGCGGCGGGCTGCAGCCTGGCAGGAGACGAGGCGCGCGTCCTGCAGCACGAGCGCCTGGCCGCCCGGTACCTCGCTCTCCGGAACCTGTCGGTCAAGTCGCGTCGATCGGACGCCGGTTTCACCAAGGAGCAACCATGAACAGCCAGGGAGTGCCGGACCTCGCGCTCGAAGCGTCCGACGTGTCGGGCCAGAAGACGGTCAGTGTGAGCGGCCTGCCCGCCGACGCCACCGTGGGCGAGCTCGTGCAGGGTCTGCTCACACAGATGAACCTGCCGCAGAACGACGTCGGCGGCAACCCGATGACCTATCACGCCAGGCTCGAACGCGAAGGGCGCCACCTGCACGCGTCCGAGCGCGTCGGCGACGTCTTCCAGGCCGGGGACCGCGTGGTGCTGCAGCCGAACATCAACGCCGGGTGAGGCGATGGTGAACAGCCCGTACGCCTACCAGCTCGCGCTGTACACGGCCGACGGGGTCGCTCTGGGTCGCGCCGTCCTCCAGGTGGACTGGGAGCCGGCGCGGGAGTGGACCCGGTTCACGGCTGTCCGCGCCGGCCGGCTTCCGGTCGCTGCCGTGGACATCGGGGCAACGGTTGCCCCGATCTGGCACGCGCGCGCGGGCGAGCCCTACGTCGGAGGGTTCCGCGTCGGCGCGGCCTTCGACCACTGCACGGTCGAGCACGAGTTCGACATCGGCTACTTCGCCAGGCTGGCGGAGGCGGCGCTCCAGGCGCTCGCCGAGCGAAAGGAAGTCGAGACGCCGGGGGCGGCGCGCTACATCACCACCGCCTACACGGCGCCCGACACCTCGTCGGCCACCGTCAAGCCGGCGTTCGTCGCGTGCGAGATCGCTCCGGATCTCACCCTGGAGGACGGGTCGCTCGACGAGATCGCCGCGCGGGCGAGACCGGGCGGGGAGGAGACGCCGGGCGACCTGCCGGTCTTCGTGCCCGAGCGGGTGCTCGACGAGTCGGCACGGCTGACCGGCGCGGCCGGCGAGACGGAGACCGGCGGCGTCCTGATCGGCCACCTCCGCAGGGATTCCGGGCGCCGCGAGGTCTTCACCGAGGTGACCGCGCAGATACCCGCCCGTCACACGGAGGCCAGTCCGACCAGGCTCACCTTCACGGCGGAGACGTGGACCGACGTGCGGAGGGCGCTGGCGCTCCGCGGGCGCGGCGAGGTGATGCTCGGGTGGTGGCACTCGCACCCGGTTCAGGCCTGGTGCAAGGGCTGCCAGCCGGCGAGCAGCCCCGCGTGCCAGGCCGGGGCCGGCTTCCTGAGCGCCGACGATCGCGCGCTGCACCGGGCGGTCTTCCCGCGCGCCTACAGTCTTGCGCTCGTCGTCAGCAACACCGGGCCGCGCGCCACGTTCGCGCTCTTCGGGTGGCGCGAGGGTGTCATCGCCCGCAGGGACTTCTCGACACTGACCTGGAACCTGGAGTGAGGACAGCCGTGCTTGGGACACCACGATCACACCCGGACGAGGGACTCCCCCCCGAGCGGCGCGCGGCGTTCGAGTCGGGGCAGCTTCCCCTCGAAGAACAGCTCGAGATCGTGCGCGGGCTTCGGCGGCAGTCGCCGCAGGCCGGCGAACGACTCGACCGCTTCCTCCTCGGGGAGATCGGGCGCCTGCGTGCGGGGCTGGCGGAGGCCAGGGGGCTGCAGGACCAGTTGAAGGACGTCGTGCAGCGTCTGACCACGCCGCCCTGGCACTCGGCCATCTTCCTCGGCCCGGCCCCTGGCCGCCCGTCCTCGGTGATCGTTCACCACAACGGCGCGAGGCGCGTCGTCTCCCTGGCGAAGGACGTCGATCCCGGCTGCCTCGCGGCCGGCGACGAGGTGCTGCTGGGGCAGGAGCTGAACGTCGTGATGGCCGCCTCGCCCGGCCCACCGCGATCCGGGGCCATCGCGGTCTTCGACCGGCGCCTGGAGGACGGGCGGATCGTCCTGCGCTCGAGGGACGAGGAAACGCTGGTCGAGGCCTCCGGTCATCTCGAGGCGGACCTGCTGCGAAGCGGCGACCTGGTTCGGTGGGACCGCCAGGCCTGGATGGCGTTCGAGCGTGTCGAACGTTCGCGAGGCATGGACCGTTTCCTCGAGGCGACGCCCGCCGAGACCTTCGCGCAGATCGGCGGCCTCGACCGGCAGATCGAGCAGCTTCAGCGATCCATTCGCCTGCACCTCTCTCACCCGGACGTCGTCCGCGAGTACGGGCTGCGGCGCAAGGGATCGGTGCTGCTCGTCGGGCCGCCTGGTACCGGCAAGACCCTCCTCGCGAAGGCGCTCGCCAACTGGGTGGGGCAGGTCTCGCGCTCGGGCCGCTCGCGGTTCGTCAACATCAAGCCGGCGGGCCTGCACGAGATGTGGTACGGCAAGACCGAGGAGAACTACCGCGAGGCCTTCCGGATCGCGCGGGAGGCGGGGGCCGCCGAGCCACAGGTGCCCGTCGTCATGTTCTTCGACGAGGTGGACGCGATCGGCGCGAGCCGCGGCGGGGCGGTCGGCCACGTGGACGACCGCGTGCTCAACGCGTTCATGACGGAGCTCGACGGCCTCGAGGCGCGCGGGAACATCCTGGTCGTGGCGGCCACGAACCGCCGCGAGGCGCTCGACCCGGCACTTCTCAGGCCCGGGCGGCTGGGCGACCTCGAGCTCGATGTGCCGCGGCCGAAGATGGCCGGCGCCCGCGACATCTTCGCGAAGTACCTGCCGGCGCACCTGCCTTTCGGGGCCGCGCCGGGGGGGGAAGAAGACGCGCGGCGCGCAGTGATCGAAGCGGCTGTCTCGCAGATCTACGCGCCGAATGGCGACAACGTGCTGGCCACGCTGGTCCTGCGCGACGGCAAGGAGCGCGTGGTGCGGGCGGCCGAGCTGATGAGCGGCGCGAGCATCGCCAAGATCGCGGGAGACGCCACCGAGCGCGTGGGCCTCCGGAAGATCGAGGGCGGGGACCCGGCGATCCATCCCGGCGACCTGCAGGCCGCCGTGGCGGACGAACTGGAACGGCTCGCTCGCGCGTTGACGCCGGCCAGTTGCCGGAAGCACCTCGCGGACCTGCCCGGCGACGTTGACGTGGTGCGCGTCACCCCCGCGCGACATGTCGCCCGGCAGTACCGCTACACGAGAGTCGCCTGACGAAGGCACAGGGGGCAGCATGGCAACACAGGTCCGGGTCGAGAAGATCTGCGGCGCCGACGTCGAGCTGGGCAACTTCGTCTCGGGGGCGGCGCGAGCGCGGCGGTCGCCGCCGGGGGACGCCGCGTCCGCGCTGCTCGACGCGATCGAGGGCATTGCCGGGCGCCCGCCCCGTACGCCGTTCCCGTCCTGGGGCGGGAGCGTTGGGCATTCCGGCCTTCCGCAGTTCTTCGGCCGGCAGGACCGCGGGCGCAAGTTCCTCCTCACCAACGGAGGCTGCGCCTACATCGACCTGGACCACCTCGAGGTCTGTCTTCCCGAGGTGACGAGCGCCTGGGACCACCTCGCCTGCTGGCACGCGATGCTGCGGATCGTGCGCTCGGCTCAGCAGGCCGCGAACGCCCGCCTCGACGGAGCCCGCATCCAGGTGCTCGCCAACAACAGCGACGGCCTCGGCGCCTCCTACGGCAGCCATCTCGACGTGCTCGTCACGCGGCGGGCCTGGGACGCCATGTTCCACCGCCGGCTCCACCACCTCCTGTTCCTGGCCGCCTACCAGGCGTCGAGCATCGTGTTCGCCGGGCAGGGGAAGGTCGGGAGCGAGAACGGCGCGCCCGCGGTGCGCTTTCAGCTCGCGCAGCGCGCCGACTTCATCGAGACGCTGGTCGGACCGCAGACGACGTACAACCGCCCGCTGGTGAACAGCCGCGACGAGCCCCTGTGCGGCCTGGCCGGAGCCAACGGCCGGGACGGGCGCGGCGGCCTGGCGCGGCTGCACGTCATCTCGTACGACAGCACGCTGAGCCACGTGTCGCACCTGCTGAAGGTCGGCGTGCTGCAACTGGTGCTGGCGATGATCGAGGCTGAGCGCGTGAATCCCGCCCTCCTGCTGGACGATCCGGTCGGGGCCATGCGCCGCTGGAGCCACGACCCCACCCTTCAGCACCGCGAGCGCCTCATCGCCGGGGGGACGGCCACGGCCGTCGAGCTGCAGCAGCGGTTCCTCGAAGAGGTGCGCCCGTTCGTCGAGGAAGGCCGGGCCGATCCGGTCGTGCCGCGCGCGGCGGAGATCCTCGCACTGTGGGCCGACACGCTCGCGAAGCTCGAGGCGGGCGACCTGGAGGCGCTGGCCGGACGACTGGACTGGGTGCTCAAGCTCTCCATCCTGCGGTCCCTGCTCGTGAGCCGGCCCGGCCTCTCGTGGACGTCGCCCGAGGTCAAGCACGTGGATCACCTCTTCGCCAGCCTCGACCCGGACGAGGGCGTGTTCTGGGCCTGCGAGCGCAGCGGCCTCGTCGAACGCGTGGCCAGCGAAGACGACATCGCCCGCTTCCTGGAGGAGCCGCCGGCCGACACCCGCGCCTGGACCCGCACGATGCTCCTGCGCGCCGCCGGTCCGGCGCGCGTGACCGAGGTGAACTGGGACGTCGTGCGCGTGCGGGCGGCGGGAACCGGCCGGGGCGCGACGTGGCGGATCGATCTCGACGACCCGCGCGCCGGCACCCGAGCCGCGAACGGCGCGCTCTTCGACGGGCGCCGGTCGATGGAGGAGATCGCGGGCGACCTCGCGGGGAGTACCGGAGGGCAGACGGTCGCCGCCTGTGACCAGGAGGGAGTTCCCCATGCGTCTGCGTGAATGGTTCCGGGACGACGTTCAGCCGGCAGGCGGCGGCGATGCGCCATCACCCGCCGACCTCGAGCACCTGCGGCAGGTGAGCCGCGAACTCCTGTCCGCGGGCGAGGAGGCGATCAACCGCGCGCTGTCGGGAGACAGCCGGGCGTTCCTGGCCGCGATCAGGCAGGAGGGCGGGCAGTAGACCCATGCAGGATCAGTTGTTCGGCGTCGAGACGGAGTACGCCGTCAGCGGCGTGTTCGCCTCTGGCCAGCCGATCGCGCCGGGCGACCTGGCGGCCGCCCTCGTGAGGCAGGCGACGGCCCTGCTCCCGCATCTTCGGAGCCAGTCCGGCACGGGGCTGTTCCTGCAGAACGGCGGGCGCCTCTACGTGGACTGCGGCTGGCACCCGGAGATCGCCACCCCCGAGTGTCTCGACCCGTGGGACGCGGTCCGCTTCGTTCGCGCCGGCGATCGGATCATGGACCGGCTCCGCGCCGCGGTCGAACGCGAGTACCCGGGCGCGGCCGTGATGATCTTCCGCGCCAACGTGGACTACACCGGCGCACTCTCGACGTGGGGGTGCCACGAATCGTACCTCTACCGGTCGTCCCTGTCGGATGTCGCCGAGGATCTCGTCCCTCACCTCGTCTCCCGGCCGATCTACGCGGGGTCGGGCGGCTTCAACCCGGCCTCGTCGGGCCTCGAGTTCACGCTGTCGCCCCGTGCCGCTTTCATCGGGTTCGAGCAGTCGGGCGATTCCGTGCTGCGGCGGGGGATCATCCACACGCGCGACGAGTCGCTCTCGGGCGGGAACCAGAAGCGCCTGCACGTGATCTTCGGGGAGAGCCTCTGCTCGGACCTGGCGCTGTGGCTCAAGACCGGGACGACCGCCCTCGTGCTCGCGATGGCGGATGCCGGCGTGCAGCCGGGCAGCGAGGTGCGGCTGGCGTCGCCGCTCGCCGCCCTCAGGGCGTTTGCGGCCGACCCGAGGGGCCGCGCGAGGGCGACGCTGGCGAACGGGAAGACCGCGCGTGCCCTGGACATCCAGCGGCACTACCTCCGGCAGGCCGAACGCCATCGCGGCGCCCGGTTCATGCCCGCGTGGGCGGATGCCGTCTGCGAGCGCTGGCGGGAGGTGCTCGCGCTGCTCGAGGCCGGGCCGGCGTCCGTGTCGGCGACGCTCGACTGGGCCGTCAAGCACGCGCTGTACGTCGATCACGCCCGACGCCGCGGCTTCTCCTGGCAGACGCTGCCCCTCTGGACGCGAACGCTGGCCGCCGGCCAGGAGACGGGTCTGCTCGACGGGCCGGGGGAGGCGGGAGCTCGGGCCCGCCTTCGGCTCGACCCGCAACGACTGCGCGACTTCACGCGTCTCAGGCAGGAGCTGTTCGAGATCGACATGCGTTTCGGCGAGGTCGGCGCGCGCGGCATCTTCGGCGCCCTCGACCGTGCCGGCCGGCTCGCTCACGCCGTCGAAGGGGTGGGCGATCGCGAGATCGATTGCGGCATGTCGCGCCCACCCGACCGGGGCCGGGCACGGCTGCGCGGTGAGGCGATCACGCGCCTGGCCGGCCGCGTCGATCAGTACGGATGCGACTGGACGGGCATCTGGAGCTCTGTCAGCGGCCGCTGGCTGGATCTCTCGGACCCGTTCCAGGAGCACGCCCGCTGGAGTCCGATGCCGCAGGAGGTGTGAGGTGCCGCTCGACCTCGATCGCGCGCTCGCCGGCCGGCTCGACGCGCTCGGCGTCCGCGTCGAGGTGACCGACCAGAACACCGTCGCGTTCAAGAACGTGCCGGCCCACCCGCAGCGGTTCACCAAGCCCCGAACCAACCTGCTGATGCAGCGGCCCCGCCCGGGCCTGCCCTTCATCGTCGGGGTGGACGAGGATCTGCAGTACGTCGGCCCGGACCCGGCGCTCGCGCGCCTGTTCGCGGCGGGACTCCGCCGGCGCGGGTGGTGCGTGCTCCGCCTCGATGCAGGTGCCCAGGGCCGGTTCCAGCAGGTCGTCGAACGCGCGCTCCGCGTGATCGGGTTCGACGGCGCCGAGCCGGCGTTCGAGACGCGCGAGGCTGCCGAGAGCGCCGCGCCGCCGAGGAGCGGCCTGCTGGCCCGGGGGACGAGCCTGACGGCGCTCGTCCGCGCGGGTCGCTCGCAGCCGACCGCCGGCAGGCTGGATCGCATCGCCGCCGTCGCCTCCTCGGTGGCACAGTGGCAGTCGCGCCTGCCTGTCATCACCGGCGCGCCGGGGGTCGGCAAGACGAACCTGCTTCACGGCGTCGCGCGACGGCTTGCCGACGTGCGGCCGTCGCTCGACCTGGTCCGCGTCGACCTGGCGCAGCTTCTCGCCGGCACCCTCTTCGACGCGGAGCGCGAGAACCTCCTGGGCAGGCTGCTCGAGGATGCGAAGATGGCCGGCGTCGTCCTCTGCGTCGAGCGCCTCGACCTCGTGCGCTTCGCCCTCCCGGAGGGCCCGCTCGTGCTGCACGCCGCGCTGGAAGAGGGCGTCCGCCTCGTCGGCACGGCGATTCCCCAGGCGATCGGGTTCCTCCGGTCGCTGCCCCTCGCGCTCCACCTGGTGGAAATCGACGAACTCGACGCGGCGACGACCCTGGAAATACTCCTCGGCATGCGAGAGCAGCTGGCGCGGCACCACCAGGTGACCATCGAGGAGCCGCTCGTGCGGGCGACGGCCGAGCGCGCGGCGTTCCTGGAGGGTCACCTGCCCGGCAAGGCGATCGCGCTGCTCGACGCGGCCGCCGGCCGGGCGGCCGTGGGCGGCTCGCCCGCGGTCGAGCTGATGCACCTCTACCTGGCAGCGGCGGAGTTCTCCGAGCCCAGCCTCTGAATCTCGCGGAGCACGGCGGAAACCGCGAGCCCAAACGCCGGCTCGAGGCCGCGCGCCCAGGTGCGCCGCGCCGCGGGCTCGGCGTTCAACCGGGGGTCCGCGTCACGCAGCGCGTCCCTCAGCCTGGCCACCGCCTGGAACACGACGGCGTCGGCGAACAACGCGGGGCGGAGCGACACCATCTCCATCTCGCTCAGCCGGTGTCGGAAGGCGCGCCGCAAGGCCGGCGACGGCCGGCCCCCGCCTTCGGCCAGCTCCCGGACAGCGACCTCCGAGGCGGCCACGACGTCGGCGACGCGGCGGAGGTGGCGGAGACACTCGAACTGATGCCCGGGACCCGCCTCGCGCGCCCGAGGGTCTCCCCCTCCGAAGCCGGTCTGCAGCCGCGACACCGCGGCCAGGTGCTCGATGCCGATCCGTGCCGTCCCGAACAGCCCGTGCAGGTTCGAGAGCACGGCCCGCAGCTCGCGGGCGTTGCCCGGCCAGTCGCGGGCGGCGAGCGCCTCGACGACGGGGCCGCTCAGCGACGCGCCGGGGTCGCGCGAGATCGAGCGCCAGAAGGACTGGGCGAGCAGCGGGATGTCCCCGGGATGGCTCCCGAGCGCGGGCGTCGGGATGAAGAACGACCGCAGCCGGTAGGACAAGTCCTCGCGGAACCGGCCGGCCTGGACCATGGCGAACAGGTCGCGGTTCGTGGCGGTCAGGACCCGCGCATTGACTGGCACTTCCTTGACGGCGCCGACCGGCCGGATGGTGCCCTCCTGCAGGCTGCGAAGGATCTTGGCCTGGTGGTCGGGCCTCAGGTCTCCGATCTCGTCGAGGAAGAGCGTGCCTCGGTCGGCGACCTTCCACAGCCCCGGCTTGCGGTGCACGGCACCCGTGAACGACTCCGGCTCGTGGCCGAACAGCTCCGACTCGAACAGGTCTTGCGGGATGGCCGCGCAGTTGACCGAGACGAATGTCTCGACACGCCGCCGGCTGGTACTCGTGGATCGCGCGCGCCACCACCTCCTTGCCTGTCCCGGTGTCCCCGACGATGAGTACCGGGTCGTCGTGCGCGGATGCCCGCATGACGAGGCGTCGCACGAGCCGCGCCTGGAGCGACGTGCCGATGAACTTGCGCTCAAGCTCCTCGGGCACCCGGCCCGCGGGCAGGAGGGCGAGGAGCGTCTCGGCGTCGGACGCGGAGACGTCCACGTCGGGCCGCGCGAGCTCCCACAGGGTGTCGAACACCCCGTCGGCCGCGCCGATGATGAAGAGGTTTCGCTCGCCGCGGGCGGCTGCCCGCGCGAGGAGCGTTCGGACACTCCGGCACAACTGCCCTCCGGACCGGTAGCTGCCCGCGATGACGGGGACGTGCCCGTATCCGAGCAGCAAAGCCGCAAGCTCCTTCCGCTCCGGCTTCCTGCCGCGATCGACGACGAGGTCCTTCTGGCGGAGGAAGTTGTCCAGGTCGCGCGTCCTCACCACGCAGGCGGACGCTCCTTCCTCCGACACGCGGTCTTTCGTCGCGGCAAGGGCTCCCGGGTCGAGCTCCGCCCGGAGTGGGGTGGCGGCGTCACGACCGACGCTGAACGAGATGGCGGGGATGGACATCGCTCTCTGGGGTCGCGCCAGGCCGGCGCCCAGTATCGGCGATTCCCCGTTCAAGTCAAGCTGACGGTGCGGGCCGTGCTCGAGCGGCCCAGGCCCACTACAATTGCGGCCATGAAGTTGAAGCTCCTCCTGGTCGCCGCGGTGGCCCTGCTGATGTGGGGCAGGCCTCCAGGCCTGCCTGGGCAGGGCAGGGCTGAAGCCCTGCCCCACAAGGTCCAGTGGAGCAGCCCTTCAGGCCTCCTCTGGTACGACAAGCCGGCCACCGCGTTCGAGGAGTCGCTGCCGCTCGGGAACGGGCGGATTGGCGCGGCGGTGTTCGGCGGCGCCGCCACCGAGCGGGTGATGCTGAACGAATCGACGCTCTGGGCGGGTGGTCCGATCGACCCCGCGGTCAACCCCGAGGCGCGGAGCTTCCTGCCGAAGGTGCGCGAGGCGCTGTTCAAGGGCGACTACAAGCTGGCCGACCCGTTGACGCGCAAGCTGCAGGGACGCTTCTCGGCCTCGTACGCGCCGCTCGGTGACCTCTTCATCGAGATGCCGCCGTCACGAGCCGCAATCCCCGCCGCGTTCCGGCGCGAGCTGGACCTCGACGCCGCGATCGCCCGGACGTCCTTCACCGCGGCGGGCACGTCGTTCGAGCGCGAGTACTTCGTCTCGCACCCCGACCGCCTGGTGATCGTCCGCCTGTCGGCCTCGTCGCCCGGCGGGCTCGAGTTCTTTGTGCGCGCCTCGAGCCAACTGCGACACGAGGTTCGGGTCACGGAGAACGGCGACCTGCTGCTGTCGGGCCGCGCGCCGGTGCGCGCCGAGCCGAATTACCGTGGCGACATGAAGGACCCCGTCGCCTACGACGAGTCGCCTGCCGGGAAGGGGACGCGGTTCGCGGCTCGCGTGCGGGTGATGCGCACGGACGGAAAGGTGGAGCGGCGCGAAGGTGCGCTGGCGGTGAGCGGCGCGAGCGAGGCGCTGCTGGCGGTGGCCGTCGAGACGAGCTTCGTCGCGTTCGACCGCGAGCCCTCGCTCGGACCCGACCCGTCGCGCACCGCCGCCACGCGTCTCGACGCCCTCCGCGGCCGCTCGTTCGACAGCCTGCGCGACGCGCACCTTGCCGACCACCGCGCGCTGTTCCGCCGCGTCGCGCTCGACCTCTCACCGGAGCCAGCGTCCCTGCCGGCCACATCTCTTCCCACCGACGAGCGCCTGCGCCAGTACGCCGCCGGCGCCTCCGACCCCGGCCTCGAGGCGCTGTACTTCCAGTTCGGGCGCTACCTGATGATCAGCGGGTCGCGGCCGGGCGGACCGCCACTGAACCTGCAAGGCATCTGGAACCCCCACCTGCGGCCGCCGTGGAGCAGCAACTACACGATCAACATCAACACCGAGATGAACTACTGGCCGGCCGAGACGACCAACCTCGCCGAGTGCCACGAGCCGCTGCTGCGGTTCCTCTCCGGCCTGGCCTCGACCGGCGCCGTCACCGCGCGCCACTTCTACGGCTGCGGCGGCTGGTGCGCGCACCACAACAGCGACATCTGGGCCCTCAGCAACCCGGTCGGCGACCTCGGCCAGGGCAGCCCCGTCTGGGCGAACTGGCCGATGGGCGGCGCGTGGCTGAGCCTCCACCTGTGGGAGCACTACGCCTTCGGCGGCGACACCGCCTGGCTGCGCACCACCGGCTACCCCCTGATGAAGGGAGCCGCCGAGTTCGTGATGGACTGGCTGGTCGAGGGGCCGGACGGCTTCCTCGTCACAGCGCCGTCCACCTCGCCGGAGAACCAGTACAGGACGCCGGACGGCTACGTCGGCGAGGTCTCGGTGATGACGACCGCCGACCTCGCGCTCGCGCGCGGGCTGCTGCTGAAGGTCGAGCAGGCGGCCTCCATCCTCGGCGGCGACCAGGCCTTCCGCGACCGCGTGCGCGCGACGCTCGACCGCCTGCCGCCCTTCAAGGTGGGGCGCCGCGGCAACCTGCAGGAGTGGTATCACGACTGGGACGACCAGGACCCGCAGCACCGGCACGTCTCGCACCTGATCGGCCTCTTCCCCGACAACCAGGTCACCCCCTTCGACACCCCCGACCTGGCCGCCGCCGTGAAGCGCTCGCTCGAGCTGCGCGGCGACGGGGGCACCGGCTGGAGCAAGGCGTGGAAGATCGCGCTCTGGGCGCGGCTCCTCGACGGCGACCACGCCTACCGCATGCTGCGCACGCACCTGCGCTACGTCGGGCCGGCGGGCGACACGCAGTACACCGGCGGCGGCACGTACCCGAACCTGTTCGACGCCCACCCGCCCTTCCAGATCGACGGCAACTTCGGCGGCACGGCCGGCATCGCCGAGATGCTGCTCCAGAGCCACCGGGGCGAGATCCACCTCCTGCCCGCACTTCCCTCCGCCTGGAGAACCGGCTCGGTGCGCGGCCTGCGCGCCCGAGGCGGCTACACGGTGGACATCTCGTGGAAGGACGGGGCGCTGACCGAGGCCGCCATCCGCGCCGACCGCGACAGCACCGTCAGGGTGAGGCACGGGGGGATGGTGACGGAGCTGAACGTGAAGAAGGGGACGGCGGCGAGGATAATCGGGTAACGGAGAACGGAAGAGGCAGAACCGGAGGTTCCGATGCCCCTGCCCGCGGGAACACGCCTCGGGCCGTACGAGATCCAGTCCGCGATCGGCGCGGGCGGCATGGGTGAGGTCTACAAGGCGCGCGACACCCGCCTGGGCCGCACCGTCGCCGTCAAGGTCCTCCTGGAAGGCGCCGCTGCCGATCCCGATCGCAGGCACCGCTTCGAGCAGGAGGCCCGCGCGGCCTCTGCGCTGAACCACCCCCACATCTGCGTCCTGCACGACGTCGGGCGCGAGGGCGACACCGACTTCCTGGTGCTGGAATACCTCGAGGGGCAGACCCTCGCCCAGCGGCTCCGCAAGGGGCCGCTCCCCTTCGAGCAGGCGCTGGAGTACGCCGCCCAGATCGCCGACGCCCTCGCCCGCGCGCACCGGAACGGCATCGTTCACCGCGACCTGAAGCCGGCCAACGTGATGCTCACGAAGGACGGGGTCAAGCTGCTCGACTTCGGCCTCGCGAAGCTGCGGCCCGGGCCGGTCGCCGCCGTGGCCACCGACTCGACCCTGTCCACGGCGCGCCTCCAGACCAGGCCGGGAGTGGGCACCCTCCCCTACATGGCCCCCGAGCAGCTCGAAGGCAAGGAGACCGACGCCCGCACGGACATCTTCGCGTTCGGCTGCGTCCTCTACGAGATGCTCACCGGCGGTCGAGCGTTCGATGGCGACAGCGAGGCGTCGATCATCTCGGCGATCATGTCCAGCGAGCCGCCGGCGGTTGCGTCGCTCCGACCGTTGACGCCGCCGGCGTTGGAGCGCCTCGTGCGCCGCTGCCTCGTGAAGGCGCCGGACGAAAGAGCGCAATCAGCATTGGATCTCGCCGAGGAGCTGCGCTCGGTGCTGGACGGCGTTCGCCCCGGCGGAGCGCCCGCCACTGCTCGGCCGCCGCGATGGCGCGACGGGCTTCGGGCGGCCGTCATTGCCGCCGTCGTGATCGCTGGAGTGACGGCGGGCTGGCTCTGGCTGCCCAACAGCCGGCGGCCGACGTCGCAGCACCTGACGCTCGCGCTGCCGTCCGACCTGAAGTTCCAGTCGCTGAGCGTGAGCATGCTTGCGATGGCGCCAGACGGCAGCGGGGCGGTCCTTGCGCTGAGGCATCCTGACGGTCTCTCCTTTCACCTGTATTGGCTCGGCCTGGCCGATTCCGTACCGAGAGAACTTCCCGGGACGGAAGGAGCTCAGACGCCCTTCTTTTCCCCCGACGGGAAGTGGCTGGGGTTCAGCCGGCAAGGAAAGCTGCTGAAGGTGCGGTTCGAGTCGGGCGGCGTCATGCCGGGCAGTACCCCCTCGGCCGTGACGAGCCTGACGGGCGCGAGGGGCGCCAGTTGGGGGGAGGACGGCACGATCCTGTTCGCCGCGGAGTCCTTGGGCGGGCTGTGGCGGGTTTCGGCTGAGGGCGGCGAGGCCCGCCAGGTCACGTGGCCAGACACGGCCAGGCACGAGGTGTCGCATCGCTGGCCGCGCGTTCTCCCCGGGGGCCGCTCGGCGCTCTTCACGATCATCGATGCGTCGCTGCGCATGGACCGTGCCGCCGTCGGGCTCTTGTCGCTCGACGATGGCCGCTGGAAAAGGATTGTCGAGGGTGGCAGCGATGCTCGCTACCTCTCGACGGGCCACATCGTCTACGGCCGCAACGGCACGCTGCTGGCCGCTCCATTCGACCTCGCGATGCTGCGCCCGACCCGACCGCCCGTTCCGGTGCTCACCAACGTGGCCATGAGGACGGACTCCGGTCTCGGCGCGTTCGACCTGTCGGCGAACGACACGCTGATGTACGCCGCCGGCACACGGCGCCTGCCGAAGCACTCGCTGGTGTGGCTGGACCGAAAGGGCACCGTGGAAGCGGCGGCACCCGATGCCCAGGCCTACCTTCCGAACTTCAGCCTTTCGCCGGACGGCAGCAGGGCCGTCGTCGCGATCAGCAGCGACGACAGCTCACAACTGTGGGTCTACCACCTCTCGACCGGACAGTGGCAGCGCTTGACCTCCGACGGCAACGCGGAATCGGTCGGGCCCATCTGGTCGCCCGACGGTCGCCGGATCGCCTTCTCTTCGAACGCCGTCGGCGCCTTCAGCCTCTACGTCGTCGATGCCGAGGGCGAGGAGCCGCCGGAGCGGCTGACCGAGTCGAGCCAGAATCTGCAGTTTCCCTATTCGTGGTCCCCGGACGGCCGGTTCATCGCTTACCAGGAGCAACACGGCAAGACCGGCTGGAACACCTTCATCCTGCCGCTCGACGGCGACCGGAAACCCTGGCCTTGGGACAAGGAGGGCGCGGGCGTGTCGCTCCCGGCCTTTTCGCCTGACGGCCGATGGCTCGCCTACCAGTCGTGGGAGAGCGGCGGGCCGGAAGTATACGTCCGCCCGTTTCCGGGCCGCGGTCAGAAGACGCGCGTCTCGGGGAAGGAGGGTGGTTACGCGCCGGTCTGGTCGCCCGACGGTCGGGAGATCGTCTACCTGCCGAAAGGCCTCGTTGACAACCGCTTCCTGGGCGTTCGGGTGGAACCCGGCAAGACGCTGCGCGTCACGGACCGGCATGTTGCCTTCGCGCTTCCGTTCCCGAGCGTTCCGACCATCTGGCCGCACTGTCGGGTGATGGCCTTCTCGCCTGGCGGGCAGCGGGTCCTGACAATCCGTCCCGATCCGCACAGTGTCGATCCCGTCACCTTCGGCGAGCTGCACGCCATCACCGGCTTTTCGCAGGAGGTGAAGGCGAAGGAGGCGAAGAAGTAATCCACTCGGCATGCAGCTCGACCTGCTCAACGCCACGGCGGAGTGCAGTAAGATACCGGCGCTGTGCGGACGCGTGGGCATGCCTGCGGCGCGGTCGTCGTCGGAATTCTCCTGCTCGCTGAGGGCGGGGCCGCAAGGCTGAAGCCCTGCGCTACGGGTGGCAAATCGATCACCGCCGCGCGACTGATGGCCCGCTCCCTCGACAGCATCAAGCGGCTGCGGGTGGCTCGGAACATCCCGATCGACCCCGCCACCGACCCCAATGCCACCGGCATCATCGGCGACGAGTTCACGCCGCTCACCACCTCACTCGGGGATGCCGACGCCAAGCGCACCTCCGCCAGCCCAGCCTTCGCGGCGGTCATGGTGGGCTACTTCGAGCGCGCGGGCCTCCGGCGCGGCGACGTCGTCGCGGTCGGTGCCAGCGGGTCGTTCCCCGCCTTGCTGCTCGCCACCCTCTGCGCCGCCCGCGCCCTCGACATCGAGCCGGTCGTGATCTACTCCATCGGCTCGTCGATGTACGGCGCGAACATCCCCGGCTTCACCTTCGTGGACATGCTCGCCGCGCTGCGGCAGGATGGCCTGCTGCCCTACCGTCTTGCCGCGGTCTCCCCCGGCGGGAACGACGATGGGGGCGGGGGCGTGGTGTTCGAGGAGGATGCGGGCGGGCTGCTGCTGGAGGAAGCGCGCCGGAGCGGGCTGCCCGAGGTCGGTGGCGCGTCGCTCGCCGAGCGGATCCAGCGCCGGCTCCGGATCTACGAGGCGGCGGCAGGCACGCGACCGATCAAGTGCTTCGTCAACATCGGCGGGGCGTCGGCCAACTTCGGAGACGGCGATGCGTCGCTCGCCCTGCCAAACGGCCTGGTGCGGCGCCCGCCCGCCGTGCCCGACTCGCCCACGCGCGGCTTGGTCTTCGAGTTCGCGGCGCGGGGCGTGCCGATCGTGCACCTGCTGCACGTGAAGGGGCTGGCGAGAGACAACGGGCTGCCGTACGATCCGATCCCGATGCCCGTGGTGGAGGGCCAGGTGTCGAGCCGGGCTGAAGCCCTGGTCTACAGGGAGTGGTCAAGCAGGGCGAAAGCCCTGGTCTACCGGGAGTGGTCAAGCAGGGCTAAAGCCCTGCTCTACGGGGAGTGAGACAGCGATGAAACGACAGACGGCAACGCTTCTGCTCCTGACTTCGGTGTTGCTCGGCTCGATGGGGGTCCACGCGGCGGTGAGCGGGGCGGCTCCGGTGAAGGGGCAGCTGCCGCTGCTCATCACCAACGCCGGCCAGGGCCCGGGCGCGAAGATGGCCCGACTGCTCGTCCAGCGGAGCGGCGCCGTCGCCGACTTCGACTACAACGCCGAGCCGAAGCCCGCAGACCTCCAGAAGCGGCCCTACAAGACGGTCATGGTGGTCCTCGGCTCGACGGCCAAGGGCCTCGGTGCCTCTGGTATCACGATCGACCAGGAGGTCGAGCGGCTCGCCGTGATGATCGCCGAGGCCCGCAAGCTGAAGCTCCAGGTGGTCGGGGTCCTACTCGAGGGCAAGGCGCGCCGCGGGAAGCCGGGGGGCGCCGACGAGCGCTGCATCGACGCCGTCGCGCCGTTCGCCCAGTACCTGATCGTCAAGAAGGACGGCAACGCCGACGGCCGCTTCGACACCATCGCGAACAAGAGCGGCGCGCCGCTCACGATCATCGACGACGCGATGGACCTCGGCGAGGTGGTGAAGCGGATGTACGCCAAGTGAGCACCTACGCCGCGACCTCCTGGACGCTGGCCGCCATGGTGGCGGCCTTCGCGCTGAGCAGTTGGCGGCTGAAGTCACCCGAGCTGTCGATGGTCGTCACCGCGGTGGTCGGCGCCCTGGTGGCCGGCCTCGGCTTCCCCGCCGGGCTGCTGGTCGAGGGGATGTTCACCTTCCTCGACCTCGCGTTCATCTTCATCACCGCCTGCATCTTCATGAACGCCTACTCCGAGGTGGGGGCGATGAACGCCCTGGTGCGCGCGCTCGTCACGCGGCTCCACCGCCGGAAGTGGCTGCTGCTGCTCGTGCTCGGCCTGCTGATGCTCGTCCCCGGCGCGCTGACCGGCGCGGGCGTCGTCTCGGTGCTGGTCGTGGGCGGCCTCGTGGCAGCCGTGCTGCGCCTGATGGGGCTGGCCGAGCAGCGCGTCGCCGCCTTCGTCTTCATGCTGGGGATCCTGTCGGCCGTGGCGCCGCCGATCAACGTCTGGGCGATGCTGATGGCGGCCGGGGCGAACATGCCCTACGTCGGCTTCGACCTCGTGCTGCTGGTCCCCGTCCTCGTCGTGGCCGTCATCACCGTCGTCTACCTGGGATGGGGAGCGGTGCCGCAGTCGAAGGACGCGATCCTCGCCGGCCTGCCGCCGCTGCCGCCCGGGATGACCTGGTGGCGTGCCACCATCCCGTTGGCCGTGCTCGTCGTCCTCGCGCTGGCCTCGCGCTACGCCGCGTTCTCGATCCCCACGCTCGGCTTCCCGCTGATCTTCGCGATCTGCGCGCTCGCCACCGTCGCCATCGACCCGGTGCGGCGGCCCCTGTCGCGCTGGCGCGAGGTGGTGAACGACACCGTCGAGCAGGTGTTCCCGCTCGTGGCGACGATGATCAGCGTCGGCGTGCTGGTGAACATCCTGGCGGCGACCGGCGTGCGGGGCCTCATCGCCATCAGCTTCGTGGCGTTGCCCATCCTGGGCATCTACCTCACGTCGCTGGCCGTGTGCCCGCTCGCGCAGGGGTCGCTCGGCTTCGGCAGCGCGGTCATCCTGGGGACGCCCCTCATCTTCGTGTTCAACGCGGTGGGCGCGAACGTGACCGTCGTCGCGGCCGCCTTCAGCTTCCTGTTCGCGCTCGGCGACTGCCTGCCGCCCTCGCGCATCGTCGGCCGGACGGCGATCGAGACGGTGGGCTACCGCGGGAGCTACACGTCGTTCCTGAGGGCCACCGCGGTGCCCTGGGCGGCGATGGGGCTCGCGGCGATCGCGATGCTCGTGTTCTCGAACCGGCTGGGGTTCCTGGTGAGGTACTGACGCGGGCGCTGCCAGGCGGAGGGCGGGACTCGCGGGCGGGCGGAGGGCGGAGGGCGGCACGGGCGGAGGGCGGAATGATCGTTGCGCAGGAAGTGATTCACCAACTGTACTTCGTGATGGCGGCGGTGGTGGCCGTGCTGCTGGCGCGGGCGCTCTTTCGCCGGAAGACGCGGCGCGGGTGGGCGTACGACATCGTGTACGCCTACGCGATCATCCCGTTCCTTCTGAGGGCGTTGCACATCAAGTGACCCATGCCCTTCCCACTTGTCTTTCCTCTGCGTCTCCTGGCGCGGGCGCTCTTTCGTTGTCTTTCCTCTGCGTCTCTGTGTCTCTGCGTTGAACGTGGACAAGTAATGCAGCGTGACAGCGTGACAGCGTTGACAGCGTGACAGCTCGACAGCTCGACAGCGTGCGAGGTGACTTGGTGACGACGAGCGTTGAACGAACGTGGAGGGCGGGTCTGCTGGCGGGGGCGCTGGCGCTGGCGGCCGTCGGCACGTCCGACATCCGCGCGCTGCGCGCCCACGAGGAGACGGTCGTCGTCTCCCCGGCGCTCACCTCGCGGGTCTCGCTCGGCCGCTACTTCGACGGCGTCGCTGGGACGCGCATGGACGCGCCGGTCTACGTCTTCGACTCCGGCGTCCCCGGCGGGTCGGTGCTGATCCTCGCCGGCACGCACGCGTACGAGCCCGCCAGCCCGCTGATGGCCTACGTCGTCCTCGAGAACATCTCCGTGACGCAGGGCCGCGTGTTCGTCATCCCCCGCGGGAGCATGAGCGCCTCGTCGCTCGGGATGCTGGGCAACGTGTACCCGCCGTTCTTCCGGATCAAGACCCCCTGGGGCGAGCAGCAGTACCGGATCGGCGACCGCGAAACCAACCCGCTCGAGCAGTGGCCCGACCCGTTCACCTTCGTGCACTACCCCACCGGGCAGGTGATGGCCTACCAGGACAGCCGGAACCTGAACCGGGCGTTCCCGGGGCGGCCGGACGGGAACCTGACCGAGCGCACCGCCTTCGCGATCAGCGAGCTGGTCCGCCGCGAGAGGATCGACATGACGATCGACGTCCACGAGGCGTCGCTCGGCTACCCGGTCGTCTCGACCTACGTGTGCCACCAGCGCGCCGAGGAGATGTGCATGATGGCCGCGATGGTCCTCTCGGCCGAGCAGTTCCCGATGAAGACCGAGACGTCGCCGCAGTCGCTGCGCGGCCTCACCCACCGCGAGATCGGCGACTTCACCGACAGCTTCGCGGTCCTCATGGAGACCCCCGAGCCGTTCATCGACAAGTTCGTCGGCCCGATGACCGAGGAGCTGATGCTGACCGGCCGCGACGAGTTCATGCAGACGGCCGCCGACCGCGGGCTGCTGTACACGGATTACAACTCGAAGACCGGCGCGTCGATCGACTACCGGGTGGCGCGCCACCTGGCCGGCGCCGCCGAGGTGATCAAGCAGATGGGCGAGTTCTACCCGGCGAAGACCGTGCACGTGACCTGGCCCACCTACCCCGAGGTGATGGAGAAGGGCGTCGGGCACTTCCTGCACGACCCGGCGAAGGCGGAGAAGAAGAGGGTGTTCAAGAACTAGGGATCAGTGTCTCTGCGTTGAACGTGGACTGCGGATGCAGCGTGATAGCCGGGAGAGGTCATGAAGAAGCATAGACACGGGCTCGCGTGGGTGCTGGTCGCGGTGGTGATGCTCCAGTGGGGCCCGCTGCTCGACGCCTGCACCATCCTGGGCGTCGGCCGGCGCGCCATGGCCGACGGCTCCACCGTCATCACGCACAACGACGACTCCACCGTCGCCGACTTCCCCCTGCGCATCGTCCCCGCCCAGGACTGGCCCGAGGGGGCCACGCGGAACATCGTCGCCAACGCCCACACCATCGAGGGGGGCAACGTCCTCGGCACCATCCCGCAGGCGCGCCACACCTACCGCTACTTCAGCTCGCGCTACTCGTTCATGAACGAGAAGGGGGTGGCCATCGCCGAGTCCACCTTCGGCATCGACACGTCCACCGAGCTGGGCAAGAAGGTCCAGAAGGTGATGTCCACTGACAACGAGGGCATCATCGACTGCTGGATGGCGCAGGACGTCGCCATGGAGCGCGCGGCGACCGCCCGCCAGGCCGTCGAGATCATGGGCCGGCTCGTGGACGAGCACGGCTTCATGACC
Organism: uncultured Acidobacteriota bacterium; assembly: GCA_963813585.1. Lineage (GTDB taxonomy): Bacteria > Acidobacteriota > Vicinamibacteria > Vicinamibacterales > Fen-181 > JARKSS01. Next base: position 762,518 of record CAWEZL010000001.1, on the reverse strand, counting down.
GAGACCGGCGGCGGCGGCGAGACGATGACCGTCACCGACGGGACCGAGACGTGGGTGGTCGAGTTCTACGGCGGCAGCATCTGGGCGGCGGTCCGCATCCCCGAGGATCACGTGTTCGTCGCCGCGAACCGCGCCCGCATCGAGACGATCGACGTGACCGACACGGCCAACTACCTCGCCTCGCCGAAGATCGTGTCGTTCGCCGTCGAGCAGGGGTGGTTCGACCCCAAAGCCGCCAAGCCGTTCGTCGTCCACGAGATCTATGCGCCCGACGACCCGGTCACCTCGTCGCGCCGCGAGTGGCGCGTCTACGACCTGATCGCCCCGTCGCTGAAGCTGGCGCCCAACCTTCCGCGATACCCATTCTCGGTGAAGCCCGACCGGCCGCTCACGCTCGAGGACCTGCGGAAGATCCAGGCCGACTACTACGAGGGCACGCCGTACGACATGACCAAGGGGCCGGCCGCGGGTCCGTGGGGCAACCCGATCCGCTACGTGAACCGCGGGGCGAAGGGGGGGTCGTGGGAGCGCAGCATCAACGTGATGCGCACCTACTACCTCCACATCGGCCAGGTGAACGCGTCGCTGCCAGAGCCCTTCCGCGGCACGAGCTGGTTCGGATACGGCGCGCCCGACACGTCCTACCTGACGCCGCTCTGGCCGATCATGAGCGAGCTGCCGGCGTTTCTCGGCCGGGGCGACCGCTACGGCATCTTCGACCGCGAGTCGGCGTTCTGGACGAACATCTACGTGCAGCAGATGGCCGAGCTGCACTACCGCCAGGCGATCAAGCACGTGCGCGCCGCGCGCGAGCCGCGTCTGAAGATGCTCTACGAGGCCACGCCGGCGATGCTGCAGCTCGCCGCCCGGACCTACGCGACGGACCCCGACGCCGCCATCAACCTGCTGACCCAGTACGGCTCGAGCAACGCGACCGCCTGGCAGCGCGAGTGGCTCACGCTCGGCGACACGCTGCTCGCCAAGTACGCGATGGGGATGGTGGACGGCCAGACGGTGGGCTACCCCGACTGGTGGAACGAGGTCGTCGGGTTCAAGCCGCTGGTGAGGTAGCCCTTTTCGGTAGCGCGTTGTTCGTTGTCCTCCTGGTTCCCCTACTGCGGGCAGTTGGGGTTCGGGTTGGGCGCGTCGATCCGCCGGTCCGCCCCCTCGGGGATGAGCTGGACCGTCGTCGTCCGCGCCTCGACGGCCCCTTCGTTCCGGATGACGTGCGCATGGTCGCCGCCGGGGTCCACGAATCCCTCGCCTATCGTGAACTCCTCGGGGGCGCAGGCCGGGTCGTCGCCGTCGTAGACCCTGAGCGTGCCGGCCGTCACGGTGATCAGGCTGAAGCCCGGGTGGGTGTGCCAGCCGGTGCTCCCTCCGGGCTGCCAGACGTTCGACTGGACGAAGAGGCGCGACTCTCCCTGCGTCTTCAGCCTGGCCTGCCACACGTCGGCGGGCACCGTGAAGTTCTTCACGTCGATCTCACCGAACGCGCCCTGCGCAATCGTCGTTCCGGTGAACCCCGAGCCGGGCGTCGCGAGCACGCCCACCGCGTACGCCGCGGCGCCGAGGACGATCGCGAGGGCGAAGCGCGTCAGTTTCCGCCGCATATCGATGCTCCTTTCCATTTGGCGAGCGTCAGTCGCCGATTGCCGGTGTGTCGCCCGCAAAAGCAGCATCGGCCGACGCCACCAGGCCGGACAAGCGGCAATCAGCGGCATCAGGCCTGATTCACGCGGTTGCCGTCGTTTGCCGCGCGCACCTCGTGCGCTACAATCGTCGGCGGGCCTCACAAGCGCACATCGGGGGAGGGATCGGGCGAAGCCTTGTCAGACGCACCTCGGGACGATCGGCTCGACTCCTGGAAGGAGATCGCCGCCTACCTCAAGCGCGACGTGACGACGGTCCAGCGCTGGGAACGCCGCGAGGGGATGCCGGTGCACCGGCATCTTCACGGAAAGCTGGGTTCTGTCTACGCGTTCCGCCGCGAGCTGGACGAGTGGTCGCGCGCGCGAAGCCCGCAGGCCCTCTCCGACAACCAGGGCTCGTCTCCAGTCGAGCCGGCGGCGGCGGAGCCGCCCCGGCGACGAGGGCGGCTGCCCCTGGCGGGCGCACTCGCGGCGGCCGCGCTCCTGCTGGCCGCCGGGGCCGCGTGGTGGCTGACGAGGGCGGACGACTCCTGGGCCGGACTCATCGCCGGCGCCCGCCTGGAGCGAATCACCGCCTTCGATGGAACCGAGCGGGCCGCGGCCGTCTCTCGCGACGGCAAGCTCGTGGCGTTCCTGTCGAACCGGGACGGAAGCCCGGACGTGTGGGTCACGCAGGTGGGAACCGGGAATTCCTACAACCTGACCCGGGGCGCCTTCGACGACCTCGTCAACGACGCGATCCGGAACCTCGGCTTCTCACCCGATGGAGCCCTGGTCACCTTCTGGGCTCGCAAACCGGCGGACGCCGGCGGGATCGGCGTTTGGGCGGTGCCGACGCTGGGAGGACCGCCGCGGCCCTACCTCGAAGGGGCGGCCGAGTTCGACTGGTCGAGCGACCTCTCGCAGCTGGTCTACCACACGCCGGGACCCGGCGACCCCATGCTCGTGAGGGAACAGGGCCGGCGCCCCGCGGAACGGAAGATCTTCGCAGCCCCCCCGGGGGTCCACGCCCACTTTCCCCTGTGGTCGCCGGATCGGGCCTTCATCTACTTCGTCCAGGGCTCGGTCCCCGATGCGATGGACGTCTGGCGCATCCGGTCCGAGGGAGGCGTTCCCGAGCGGCTCACCCATCACGACTCGCGCGTCAGCCACCCGGTGATGCTCGACGCCCGAACCCTGCTGTATCTCGCCACCGACGCCGACCGTGAAGGGCCCTGGCTTCACGAACTGGACGTCGAACGGCGCGTCCCCCGGCGGTTGCGCCCGGGGCTCGAGCGATACACGTCGCTCGCGGCGAGCGCCGACGGGCGCCGTCTCGTCGCCACGCTCGCGGGCACGAGGGAGACGTTCTGGCGCCTGCCCATGCCGTCAACCCTCGACCGTCGGTCCCCGTCCGTATCCCGCTGACGACCGGGCGCTCCTTCTCGCCGCGACTGGGTCCGGGGTGCCTGCTGTACGGCGCCTCCAGGGCCGACGGCGACGCGATCTGGAAGCTGACGGACGGAACGGGCACCGAGCTGTGGACCGAGCCCGGGGCCAGGATCGTCGGCGGCCCCGAGGTCGAACGCGTCGGAGGCCGCATCGCGTTCGCAGTCGTCATCGGGGGGAAGGCGCAGCTCGTCGTGATGAACGCGGACGGCACGAAGGCTCGGGTCGTCACCGACTCCCTCGAGCTGCGAGGCGCCCCCGCATGGGCTCCCGACGGCCGCTCGATCACCGTGGCCGCTGACGACGGCGGCGTGCCGCGGCTCTTCGCCGTGCCGCTCGACCGCGGCTCGCCGGTTCGCCTGGCGCCGGACTACGCCGTGGATCCGGTCTGGTCCCCCGATGGCCAATTCATCGCCTACTCGGGCGCGGACATCGGCACGCGGTTCCCGGTGAAGGCGATGGGACCCGATGGACGCCGTCACGAGCTGCCGAACGTCGTCCTCACCCGCGGGGCCAGGTGCCTGCGCTTCCTGCCCGCGGGCGGGGCGCTAATCGTCCTGCGGGGGGAGCTCGGGCACAAGGACCTCTGGCTCCTCGACCTGGCGACAGGCGCCGAGCGCCCGCTGACAAGGCTGCCGAGCGACTTCGACGTCAGCGATTTCGACATTTCCCCGGACGGGGGCGAGGTGGTGCTGCACCGGGTGCAGGAGCAGTCCGACGTCGTGATGCTCGAGCTGGCGAAGCGTTGAGTGACGAGCCGTCCGGCTTGGCCGACACGGAGGCCGGCCCTACTGGGACAAGGGGGCCGGTGGCGGTGAGGGCCGAGACGTAGTCGAACGTCCGGTCTTCGGGGAGCTGCCGGACCGCGCGCGCCAGCGCGAGGTAGTCGTCCGGGTGCGCCATGCGGGCGGCCGTCATCGCGTCCCACGCCACGTATGGCGCGATGCCGGGTGCGAGCGCCGCGGGGAGCCGCAGCTCGGGGGTGCGCTACAATCTTCGGCGAGCCTCACAAGCGCACATCGGGGTAGGGACCGGGCGAAGCCTTGTCAGGACGGTTCAGGACATGTCACATCCCGTCGGCCGTTCCCGGCGTCTCTTCCTCCGACGCACCCTCGCGCTCGCCGCCGGCGTGCCGCTGCTCGGCTCCCCTGGCCGCGATGCTGCGCCGCGTGCGGGCCCAGGCCCGGCCGCTGGAGGTCGCGATCCCGGCCGACGTCGCCTGCCGGGCTGTCCATCGTCGAGTCGGCCGTGGTCTACCGCGGCCCTGATGGAGGCGTCCGCGCCTTCTCGGCCCGCTGTACGCACCTCGGCTGCCGCATCGACCGCGTGGCCAGGCGACGAGGCGGTGTGCCCGTGCCACGGCTCGCGCTTCCGGGCGGACGGCACGGTCGCCGTCGGCCCCGCGTCGCGGCCGCTGGCGCGCCTGCGCGTCGAGGCCGACCCGGCGTCCGGCGGGTGGATCGCGCATGCGTCCTGAGCGCCGGGCACCCGCACGCCTCGTCACGTACGCGCTGGGGGACGCTCGGCGACCTGGCCACCGCGGCGTTCGTCGTCGCGGCCGCGTCGGGGGTGGTCGTCGCCGTGCCCTACGACCCGGCCGACGCGTACGGGTCGATCGCGGCCATCCTCCTCGCCAACCCGGCCGCGTCGTTCTTCCGCAACGCGCACTACTGGGCCGGCCAGCTCTGCCTCGTGCTGACGCCTGCTGCACGTGTGGGACCACCTGCGCGCGAGGACCGAGGGGCGCGTCGAGCACCGGCGCCTGGCTGCGGCTGGCGATCACGCCTGCCCCTGCTCGCCTTCATCATGCTGTCGGGCTTCATGCTCCGCGGCGACCCCGAGGGCCGCCAGGCCCTGCGGATCCTGACCGAGGCGACGTCGCAGGTGCCGATCGTCGGGCCCGCTGCTGGCGACGTTCGTCTTCGGAGCGGCCGAGCGGCTCGACCTCGTCTACATGCAGCACGCGGCGACGGCGACGATCGTCGTCTGGCTCTTCATCATCGAGCACGCCCGCAGGGTCTGGCCCCGCGCGACCGGCCTTCCTCGCCGTGACCGTGCTGACCGTCGCGCTGTCGCTCGTCCTGACGCCCGGCCTGCACGACGGCCTCGACCCGGTCCTCAAGGGGCCGTGGTACTTCCTCGGCCTCCAGGAACTGCTGCACTGGACGCCGTGGCCGCGGCTGGTCCTGCTGGCGGGCGCCGCGGTCGTCGGGGCGCTGTTCGCGGTGCGCGTGACCCCGCCGCGGGCTGCGGCCGTCATCAAGGGCGCGTTGCTCGCGCTGACGCTCGTCTATACGGGCCTCTGCGGCGTGGGCGGGTTCCTGCGCGGCGAGAGCTGGGCGTGGGATCCCGGGTGGCCGGCCACGGTGCGGGTGGAGTGGGTGTTCGCCACGGCCCCGGGGGTGCCGTCGCCGCTGCCCTCACCGCTGCCGCTGGTCATGGGTCGCCCCGAGGGCTGCCTCGTCTGCCATCGCGGCGTCACGGGCCTCGGCAACGCGCACCGGCCGGAAGCAGTCGGCTGCGCGTCGTGCCACGGCGGCGACGTGTTCACACTGGACAAGGGGCGGGCGCACGCCGGCATGGAGACGATCGCCGGCAACCTGGCGAGCGCGGGGCTGCGCTGCGGCCAGTCCGTCCTGCCACCCGTCCATCGTCGACCCGGGTCGAGCGGTCGGTCATGACGACGATGAGCGGCATCGTCGCCGTGGACCGCGCCGTCATGGGGTCAGGTCTTGCATCTCAGCATTTTGCACACCTGACCCCCACGGCGTCCGTGGAGCCGTCGCCAGCGGGTTCACCCCACGTGATGCGCCTCGGCCGGACCCCGGCCGACACCCACCTCCGTCAACTGTGCGCGTCGTGCCACCTCGGTGCCGAGAAGCGAGCCCTGGGACCGAACGACGAGGGCGCACGGGGCGGCGGCTGCAACGCCTGTCACCTGGCGTACAGCCCGGAGGCGGCGGCAGCGCTTGCGCGGTACGAGGCAGCGAAGGCACGGGGGAGCGCCGAGGCGCCGGTGGCGCACCCGGCGGTCTCGCTGGACATCGACAATGGCCAGTGCTTTGGCTGCCACAGCCGGTCGGGACGGATTTCGACGAGCTACGAAGGCTGGCACGAGACAAATCGTTCGGAGACGAATCGTCCGGACGTCACTTTCTGCCACCCCTGCGATCCCGGTGGCAGAAAGTGAAATTCGTCCCGAACGGATGCGCACCCTGGACGACGAGCGCGTCTTCGAGCGCGTGATGCCGGACATCCACCAGCAGCGCGGCCTCGACTGCATCGACTGCCACACCTCGAACGAGGCGATGGGAGACGGCGTCGCGCACGCGCGCAAGAGCGAACAACTGCGGGTCGTGTGCGAGGACTGTCACGTCGCGCCCGGCACGACGCTCGCCAACCGTGCCCGCCTCGCGCCTCGACCCCGAGTCGCGCAAGATCCTGGCGGTCCGCGCGTGGCCCGGCCCCGCCGCCGCCGCGCACGGCGTCGCCCGCAGCGGGGAGACGCTGGTCAACGTCGTGAGGGCAGCGGACGGCTCGGTTGCCCTGGTGCGCAAGCGCACCGGCGAGCGCCGCGAGCTGAAGGCCGGCCGCGCCGGTCTGCGTCGAGGGAGGCGGCCACGCCCGCCTCTCTTGCGGCAGTTGCCACACCGCGTGGGCGCCACGCTGCCCGACCTGCCACACCTCGTTCGACCCGGCGGCCGAGGCCTACGACTGGCTGGACGACGAAGACGTGAAGGGCGCGTGGGTCGAGAAGGCCGGCCCCTTCGCCGCCGTGCCGCCGACGCTGGGCGTTCGCAGTAGCGCCGGCCTCCGCGCCGGCGGCAAGGGCGGCACCATCGACACCTTCTCCCCCGGCATGATCCTCACGATCGATCGCCCGGCGTTCGCCGGCAGCCCACCAGCCACCCTCTTCCGCCGCCTCTACGCGCGCGTCGAGCCGCACACCACGCGGCGCGAGGCCCGCGTCCTGCGAGTCGTGCCACAACGACCCGGTGGCGCTGGGCTACGGGCAGGGCAACCTGCGCTACGAGGTCACCCCGGCCGGCGGCGGCCGCTGGCACTTCACGCCTCTGGGCACGCCTCAGGGACAGGCGGCCTTCGACGTCGCTCAGGCCAGGGGGACGCCTGTCCTGCTGGGCGACGGCCTGCCGGCCGACGCCTGGGTGCCGTTCCTCGGCGGGCGAACGGGCATGCTCTCGACGCGGGACGACGTGCGGCCGTTCACTCCCGAGGAGCAGCGGCGGATCCTGCGCGTCGGCGCCTGCCTGACGTGCCACGCGGGCGACTCGGCCGTGATGCGCAAGTCGGTGCGCGACTTCGACGCGCTGCTCGCCCGCCGCAGCCGGCGCTGCGTGCTGCCTGCCTGGTGACGTGCTGCGCCCTGGCCTCTGGCGGGGCGTACGGCTGCTGGCCTATCCGGCGTGGCGCGATGCAATGGCGCGCGCCATCCGCTCGAGCGCCTCGAGCAGCGTCGCCCGCGGGCACCCGAGGTTGATGCGCTCGAAACCCGACGCTTCGGGGCCGAACATCGGGCCGCTGTCGAAGTAGACCCTGGCCGAGCGCAGGAAGAAGTCGTCCAGGGCCCTCTGGTCCATCCCGAGGGCGCGGCAGTCGATGAGCGCGAGGTAGGTGCCTTCGGGCCGCACGAAGTGCAGCATCGGCAGCCGCTCCGCCAGGAACCGCTCCGCCAGGTCCACGTTCCCCTCGAGGTATTCCAGCAGGTCGTCCAGCCACGCGTCGCCGTGCGTGTAGGCGGCCTCGAGCCCGATCGTGCCGAACAGGTTCCCGATGCCGAGCCCCGACGCGCGCAACTGCCGCTCGTAGCGCTTCAGCAGGTCCGGGTTGCTCGAGACGACGAGCGCGGTGGTCAGGCCGGCGGTGTTGAACGTCTTGCTCGGCGCCACGCAGGTGATCGTCCTCGCCGCCAGGGGCTCGGAGAGCGAGGCGAACGGCACGTGCGCGTGCCCGGGCAGCACCAGGTCCATGTGGATCTCGTCGGCAACCACGACCAGGTCGTGTCGCTCGCACACGTCGCCGAGCGCCTCCAGCTCGGCGCGCGTCCACACGCGGCCCACGGGGTTGTGCGGGCTGCACAGGATCAGCAGGCGCGTCCGCGCGTCGAGCCTCGACTCGAGGTCGGCGAGGTCCATGACGTATCGCCCGGCGTCGGTCACCAGCGGGTTGCGCACCAGGCGCCGGCCGTTGTTCTCGACCGCCCAGAAGAACGGGTAGTACACCGGCGGCTGGACGACGATGGCATCGCCCGGTGACGTGAACGCGTTGACGCAGAGGCTGAGCGCCGGGACCACGCCGGGTGACCGTGCGAGCCACTCGCGCCTGACGCCCCACCGGTGGCGCCTCGCCAGCCAGTCCACCGCGGCCTGCCAGAACGACTCCGGCGTGGACGCGTAGCCGTAGGCGCCGTGACCGGCGCGCAACCGGATCGCCTCCACCACGGCGGGCGGCGCCTCGAAGTCCATGTCGGCCACCCACATGGGGATCACGTCCCGCAGCCCGAAGGCGCGCTCGCAGTGGTCCCACTTGAGCGCGTGGGTGTGCCGTCGGTCGAGGACACGGTCGAAGTCGTGGCTCATGCGTGTTCACTCACCTCAGCCGCCCAGGACGGCCAGGTCAGAGCGTATTGGTAGCCGATCACGCCTCTACGGGCAAGCGGGCGGCCTGGCGGTCTCGTCCCGGGGCTTGTCGTTCCGGGGCCTTGACGACCGCGATCCCGAAAGCGTATCGTGTATCCGGATATCCGGATAACCAGCACACCACATGAACACGGCACCTCAGCTCTTTCGCGCCCTCGCCGACCGCACCCGGCTGCGCATCGTGAACCTGCTCGCCCGCGGCTCGCTGTGCGTCTGCGACATCCAGCGCATCCTCGAGCAGCCGCAGTCGAGCGTCTCGCGCCACCTGGCGCTGCTGAAGTCCGCCGGGCTGATTCGTGGACCGCCGCGACGGCATGCGCACCTTCTACGCGCTGACGGCCTGCGGACTCGCGCGCTCGCGCGCGGGGTTCTCGGCGCGATCCGCGCCCACCTCGGCCGACGAGCGGCGACTACGCGCGCGGACCTCGAGGAACTGGCGCGGCTGCGGGCCCGCGGCGAGTGCCACGAGGAACCGAAGGCGCGGCGTTCGTCGCCGGCCCCGTCGCCGGCCGCGCCGAGAGCCGTCCGGAGGCGTGAATGGCCGGAACAGACCGTCCTCTTCGCGTGCGTGCACAACGCCGGCCGGTCACAGATGGCCGCCGCGCTCTTCAACGCGCTTGCCGACCCGGCGAAGGCCCGGGCCCTGTCGGCCGGCACGAAGCCGGGCTCGGCGGTCCACCCCGAAGTGCGCCGCGGTGATGCGGGAGATCGGCATCGACCTCTCGTCGGCCACGCCGCGCCTCCTGACCGACGAACTCGCCGGCGACGTCACCATGCTCATCACGATGGGCTGCGGCGAGGAGTGCCCGTACGTGCCGGGCGTCGAACGCGACGACTGGGCGCTGCCCGACCCGAAGGGACGGCCGCTCGAAGAGGTTCGCGCGATCCGCGACGACATCCGCGGCGCGGGTCGCGGCGACTGGTCGAGGCGCGTGGCTGGAACGAACGCCGTGATCAGGGAGGCATCATCATGTCCGAACGAGTCGCCTCGCGGCTGTCGTTCCTCGATCGCTACCTCACGCTCTGGATCTTCCTCGCGATGATCGTCGGCGTCGGCGCCGGCTACTTCCTGCCGGGCGTCGTCCGCCTCATCACCGCGTTCCAGGTCGGGACGACGTCCATTCCGATCGCCGTCGGCCTGATCGTGATGATGTACCCGCCGCTGGCGAAGGTCCGCTACGAGGAGCTGGGCGAGGTCTTCCGCAACACGCAAGGTCCTCGCGCTCTCGCTCGTCCAGAACTGGGTCATCGGCCCGATCCTGATGTTCGTGCTCGCCATCATCTTCCTGCGCGACTACCCCGAGTACATGGTCGGCCTCATCATGATCGGCCTCGCGCGCTGCATCGCGATGGTCATCGTCTGGAACGAGCTGGCGAAGGGCGACACGGAGTACGCGGCCGGCCTGGTCGCCTTCAACTCCGTGTTCCAGGTGCTCTTCTACTCGGTCTACGCCTGGGTCTTCATCACGGTGCTGCCCGAGTGGTTCGGGCTGAAGGGCGTCGCGGTCAACGTCTCGATCGGCGAGATCGCCAAGAGCGTCTTCATCTACCTGGGGATCCCGTTCCTCGCCGGCATGCTGACCCGCTTCTCGCTGGTGCGCGCGCGAGGGCCGGCAGTGGTACGAGACGTCGTTCGTCCCGAAGATCAGCCCGCTCACGCTCGATCGCCCTGCTCTTCACGATCGTCGTCATGTTCTCGCTCAAGGGCGAGTACATCGTCCAGCTGCCGATGGACGTCGTCCGGATCGCGATCCCGCTGCTGATCTACTTCGTGGTGATGTTCCTCGTGTCGTTCTACATGGGCCACCGGCTCGGCGCCGACTACTCGAAGACGGCGACGCTGTCGTTCACCGCGGCCAGCAACAACTTCGAGCTGGCGATCGCGGTGGCCGTCGCGGTGTTCGGCATCCACTCGGGCGCGGCCTTCGCGGCCGTCATCGGACCGCTGGTCGAGGTGCCCGCGCTCATCGCCCTCGTCAACGTCTCGCTGGCGTTCCAGAAGCGGTACTTCAGGACGACGCCCGCCGAGGAGCCCGCGGGATGAACTGGAAACGCGAGTGGAAGTGGGCCGCCCTGCTGTTGAGCGGCTTCCTGGCCGTCTTCTATGTGCCGGTCGGCACCACGCGCTTCGACGCCGCGGTACTCGAGTCGTTCCACCTGGTGAAGTGGTACGCGCGCGAGCACGTCCTGCTCTGCCTGGTGCCGGCCCTCTTCATCGCCGGCGCGATCTCGGTGTTCGTCAGCCAGGCCTCGGTGATGAAGTACCTCGGGGCCTCGGCCAACAAGGTGCTTGCGTACGGCGTCGCGTCGGTCTCGGGCTCGGTGCTGGCCGTCTGCTCGTGCACCGTGCTGCCGCTGTTCGCCGGCATCTACAAGCGCGGCGCGGGCCTTGGGCCCGCCTCGGCGTTCCTCTACTCGGGCCCCGCAATCAACGTGCTCGCGATCATCCTGACCGCCCGCGTGCTGGGCCTCGAGATGGGGATCGCGCGCGGCGTCGGCGCCGTCGTGTTCAGCCTGGTGGTCGGGTTGCTGATGCACCTGATCTTCCTGCGCGAGGAGCGAGGGCGCGCCGCCGAGCAGGCGCTCGCGATGGTCCCGGAGGTTGCGCGCCCCCTGTCGCACGACGCGGTCTACTTCGCCTCGATGGTGGGCATCCTCGTGTTCGCCAACTGGGGTGCGCCCCAGCCGGCGTCGGGGTTCTGGCAGACCGTGTACGACGGCAAGTGGTGGCTCACGGCCGCGCTGGGCATAGGGTTCTCGGTCATGCTCGTCGCCTGGTTCGGACTTCGGTGGCCGAAGGTGGCCGCCGCCGTCGCAGTCACCGTGGCGGCGGCCGTGCTCGCCCCGCACCAGCCCCTGATTCCCTTCGCGGTCGGAGCGCTGGGCCTGTCCGTCGTGACGGCAACCGGTGAAGGGGACAGTCGCGACTGGTTCGGTGCGACCTGGGAGTTCGCCAAGCAGATCCTTCCCTTGCTGCTCTTCGGGGTGATGATTGCGGGCCTACTGCTCGGCCGTCCCGGGCATGAAGGCCTCATCCCGTCCGATTGGGTGAGCCGGGCGGTGGGCGGGAACTCGCTCGGCGCCAACCTGTTCGCCTCGGTTGCCGGGGCGTTCATGTACTTCGCGACGCTCACCGAGGTGCCGATCCTCCAGGGATTGATGGGCAGCGGCATGGGCAAGGGCCCCGCGCTCGCCCTGCTTCTGGCGGGGCCGGCGCTCTCGCTTCCCAGCATGCTCGTGCTCAGGAGCGTGATGGGGTTGAAGAAGACCGTGGTCTTCGTGAGCCTCGTCGTGATCATGGCCACGATCAGCGGCCTCATCTACGGGTCCTTGTTCTAATCACGGAGTATGGCGATGAGAAGACTGCAGATCCTCGGAACCGGCTGCATGAAGTGCCGGATGCTGACGGACCACGCCGAGCAGGCCGCCGCGGCCCTCGGCCTCGAGTGCACGATCGAGAAGGTCACCGACATCAACGAGATCGTCGGGTTCGGAGTGGTCGCGACGCCGGCGCTCGTCGTGGATGGCGAGATCAAGGTCGCCGGGCGCGTACCGACGGTCGAGGCCATCAAGGCATGGCTCGCCTAGCAGCCCCCTAACGAACCTTCCACGCCCTCGCCCCGTCCAATCGTCCATGGCCACCCTCCTCCACGACCTGCGCCTGGCCCTCCGCGGCCTGCGGCGCAGCCCCCTCTTCACGGCCGTCGCGGTCCTCTCGCTCGCGCTCGGAATCGGCGCGAACGCGGCGATCTTCCGGCTGATCGACCAGATCCTGCTGCGGCAACTGCCCGTCAGGAGCCCGGGCGAGCTGGTGATGCTCTACCAGGAGGGGGTGCACCACGGCAGCAACATGGGCTCGCGGGCGCACTCGTACCCGCTCTACCGTGACCTGCAGCAGAAGGCCGAGCCCCTCTCGCAGGTGCTCTGCCGCAGGCTCGTGCCGGTGTCGGTGAGCGTCGAGCGGCAGACCGAGCGGGTCGAGGCCGAGCTGGTGTCGGGCAACTACTTCTCGATGCTCGGCGTCGGGCCCGCCGTCGGCCGGGTGTTCAACTCGCGCGACGACGACCAGGTGTACCAGGGTCACCCGGTGGTGGTGCTGAGCCACCTCTACTGGGCGAGCCGCTTCAACCGCGACCCCGGCGTCGTCGGCCGGAAGATCCGCGTCAACGACTACCCGATGACCATCGTCGGCGTGTCGGCCGAGGGTTTCACCGGCCTCGACCCGTCGCGGTCGCCGCAACTGCGCGTGCCGATCCTGATGCAGCCGATCATCATGCCGACGACCACCTGGCTGAAGATGGAGGACCGGCGGTCGAGGTGGGTGCAGGTGTTCGCGCGCCTGAAGCCGGGCTACACCGTCGAGTCGGCGCGGGCGCCGCTCCAGGGGCTCTTCACGCAGGTTCGCGCGTACGAGATGACGCTGCCCGCCACCGGGGACTGGTCGGCGTACGACCGCAGCGAGTTCATGAAGGGACGGCTGCTGGCGGCGCCGGCGGATGTCGGCTACTCGCCGCTTCGAAACGACTTCTCGAAGGCGCTCGTCGTCCTGATGTGCATGGTCGGCCTGGTGCTGCTGATCGCCTGCGCCAACGTGGCGAACCTGCTGATCGCGAGGGGGTTCTCGCGGCAGAAGGAGATCGCGGTGCGGCTCTCGCTCGGATCGTCGCGCGGCCGCCTCGTGCGCCAACTGCTCGTCGAGAGCGTCGTGCTGTCGGTGGCGGGTGGCCTGCTGGGCCTCGTGCTCGCGTTCGCCCTGACGCGGGGCCTGCTCGCGCTCGTGCCCTCGCAGGGGCAGCCGCTGCTCATCTCGCCGAACCCGGACCTGCGGGTGCTCGCGTTCACGCTCGTCCTGGCGACGGCGACGGGGATCGTGTTCGGCCTGCTGCCAGCGTTCCGCGCCAGCCGCTGGGATCCCTGGACGACGTTGAAGGACACCTCCGGCGCCGTGACCGGCGGGGGCGGCTCGATGCTCCTGCGGAAGGGACTCGTGGTGGCGCAGGTCGCCCTCAGCTTCCTGCTGCTCGTCGGGGCCGGCCTCTTCGTCCGCAGCCTGCAGAACCTGAAGGCCACCGAGACCGGGGTCACGATCGACAACCTCGTCGCCTTCGAGCTGTCGCCCGCGCTCAGCGGGTATGACGACGAGCGGGCGACCCGGTTCTACGGCGAGCTGCTCGACCGGCTGCGGTCGGCGCCCGGCGTGAGGTCGGCCGCCTTCGCGGCGGTGGGGATCCTCTCGGGCGACGAGTGGGACAGCTCGATGGCCGTCGAGGGGCACAAGGCGAAGGACGGCGAGGACATGCAGATGTTCATGAACATGGTCTCGCCCGGGTACTTCGACACGATGAAGGTCCCGATCGTCGAGGGGCGCGACTTCAGGCCGGGCGACGCCGTCCCGTTCGAGCAGGTCAAGGTGGCGATCGTCAACCGCCGCTTCGCCGAGCACTTCTTCCCCGGGCGCAGCGCCGTCGGCAAGCGCATCGGGTGGGGCGGCGGCCCCGACTCGAAGCTCACGATCGAGATCGTCGGCGTCGCGGGGAACGCGCTCTACGAGGGGCCGCGCGAAGGGGTGCACCGGCAGGTGTTCATCGCAAGCTGGGGCAAGGACAGCGCCGTCTTCTACCTGCGGACGCTGGCGCCCTCCGCGAGCGTGCACGGCCTCGTGCGCAACGAGGTACGCCGCCTCGATTCCGGGGTTCCCGTCTTCAACATGAAGACGCTCGAGGCGCAGCTCGACGAGACGCTGCTGACCGACCGGCTGATCGCCATGCTGTCGGCAGGCTTCGGCCTGCTGGCGACCCTGCTCGCCTCGATCGGCCTGTACGGCGTGATGGCGTTCCTCGTCGCGCGGCGGACCAAGGAGCTGGGCATCCGCCTGGCGCTCGGCGCGCAGAAGGGCCGGATCACCTGGATGGTGATGCGCGAGGTGCTCGCGCTGCTCTTCGTCGGCCTGGCCGTCGGCATCCCCGCGTCGCTGGCGCTCGGCCGCTACGTGTCGGCGCAGCTCTTCGGCGTGCGCGCGCACGACCCGTCCATCGCGGCCCTCACCGTGGTGCTGCTCGCGCTGGTCTCGACGACCGCCGGCCTGATCCCGGCCCGCCGGGCCGCCCGCATCGACCCGATCCTGGCGCTGCGCGCGGAGTAGTATTGGGGTCAGGTCTGACCCCACGGGAGCTGCCATGCCCGAGGCGCGCCGCGCCCTCTCTGCCCTGGTCGTCGTCGCCGTAACCGCCGCCGCCGGTGCCGCCGGCAGGATCCAGGCCCCTCCAGCCCCCCAATCCCAGTTCCAGTCCGGCGTGGACGTCGTCCTGGTGGACGTCACCGTGCTCGACCGCGGCGGCAGCCCCGTTGCCACGCTCGGAGCCGGCGACTTCACGGTGACCGTGGACGGCCGGCCACGCCGCATCCAGTCGGTGCGCCTCGTCCGGGCCGACCGCGCGCCGGATCCGCCGGCCGCGGGAGCCGTGGCCCCAGGCGCGCCCGGAGCGGCCGCGCTCGCTCTGCTGTCCGGGCCTCGCAGCTTCGTGCTCGTCGTGGACCGCGAGCACATCCCGGCCGGCGAGGGGCAGCCGATGCTGGCCGCCGCCGCGAAGTTCGTGGACGGCCTGGCCCCCGCTGACCGCGTCGCTCTCTGGATCACGGCCCAGACCGTCTCGAGCCTGTCCTTCTCGGAGAGCCGCGAGGCGCTCGAGAAGCGCCTCCTCCTGGCGGTGGGCACGTACCGGCCCTCGTTCGGCCCCTGGAACATCGGACGCGACGAGGCGATCAAGGTCGAGCAGGAACCCGGCGGCTTCTTCACCGTCGTCGATGTGAACGGCATCGCGGAGCGCTACCCCCTCGCCCTGAAGCCGATCATCGACCGCGAGTGCGACCGTCAGCGGTCCGACTGCCCCGGCCAGGTGCGCGCCCAGGCGATCGAGGTGGCGCGCGACGCGCTGCAGCGCGCCGACATCGCGCTGGCGAACATCGGATCGCTGCTCGACGCGCTCGCGCCGATCGAGGGGCCGAAGCACGTCGTGCTGGTGACGGGCGGGCCGGTGCTCAGCGCGGACAACCTGGCGTACATCGGCTCGCTGGCGCCGCGGGCCGCGGCCGCTCGTGCCACGATCCACGCCCTGCAGGTCCACGACGCGGGACCCATGGCGCGCACCGACCAGATGCGTCCGCCGATGGACACCGTCAACCAGGTCCGGACGGCCTCGTACCAACTGGCCACCATCACCGGCGGCCTGGCGCTGACGCCGGTCTCGGGCGAGGTCGGCTTCGCCCGCCTCGTCCTGGAGCTGTCGGCCGGCTACGAGCTGGCGTTCGAGACCGAGGATGCGGATCGCGACGGGAAGGTGCACGCGGTCGACGTGAAGGTCAGGGACATCGGCTTCGGCGCTCTCGTCCGGGCGCGCAAGAGCTTCAGGGTCGATCCCAACGCGCCGCGTCGCGTCGCGCCGGTTGCCGCTCCCAACCCCGCGCCGACGCCACCTCCTGCCGCCACGCCGGCACCTTCTGCGCCCGCACCCGCCCCGCCGCCTCCGCCGGCCCCGAAAGTCGAGCCCGCACCCGCGGCAGTCCCCCGCGACGCGGCCGTGGACGAGGTCGTCCGCAAGGTGGCCGCCTACGTCGCGGCCTACGGGCCTCAGACCTCGGCCATCGTCGGCGTGGAGAAGTACACGCAGAACGTGACGATCGAGGAGAAGACCCTCCGCCCGCGCACACTCCTCGCCGAGTTCGCCATCGTCAAGGCGGCGGGCGGTGCCGGGTGGAGCGGCTACCGCGACATCGTCGAGGTGAACGGCACGTCGGTGGCCGACCGGCGCGACCGGCTGCAGGGGCTGCTGGCCGGGCCGGGTGGCGCGGAGACCGAGCTGCGCCGCATCGCCGACGAGAGCGCGCGCTACAACGTCGGCCCGATCATCCGCAACTTCAACGTGCCGACGACCGCGTTGTTCTTCCTGCACCCGTCGCTGATCGACCAGTTCACGTTCAAGCGGGTGGGAACGAAGAAGATCGACGGCATCGTCACCTGGCAACTGGACTACAAGGAGACCGCGCGCCCCACGCTGGTGATGAAGCGCGACGGCACCAGCGTGCCGTGCGAGGGCACCGTCTGGGTGGTCCCCGAGGACGGCACCGTGGTCCGCACGCGGCTGAAGCTGCGCAACTTCGCCAACGCGATGACGATGACGGGCACCGACCGGAGGGCGCCGGGCGGCGCGGGCGGGCAGGATTACCTGCCGCCGCCGACCCCGGCTCCGCAGCCGCCGCAGCCAACGCAGCCGCCGCAGCCGCCGTCGCAGGGCGGCGGTCAGGCCCAGCCTGCGCCGCCGGCCGGCGGACAGGCAGCCGGCGGCGGACAGACAGTGGGCGCCCCGGCGCCGGTTTCGACGCCGGCACACGGGGGCGGGGCGCGGCAGGCCGATTCCATGGAGGGGATGTTCGGATCGATGGTGGAGATCGACAGCCTCGTGGACATCGACGTGACCTACGGCCGCGAGACGGTCTCGGGGATGTGGCTGCCGTCGAAGATGACCGAGGTGTACGAGGGGCCGATCACGCTCGGCACGCGGGCGCCGATGCAGGGCCGGGCGGTCGGCTCGGCCCGTTACTCCGACTTCAAGCGATTCGAAACGTCGGGCAGGCTCGTCCCGCCCAAGTGAGGTCGCGAGGGGCGGCCCTCGTGGACGCCCGTCACCGCGGCGCGATCACGAACACGCCGCCGTCCTGGGCGTGCAGGTGATCGAGCGCCTTCCGCGCCTTCGGCTTGTCCTCGAGCGACAGGCGCCACAGGCGGAACACAGTGGCGGTGGCCACCACGTTCACGCCCATCCGCTCGAGCATCTCGAGGGCCTCGCGGACGATCGGGTCGGGGCGCTCGCCGGGCGGGACCGCGCGGTCGTTGCCGGCGACGAGCACGACGCGGTCGCCGGCCGATGCGAACTGCACCGCCTGAAACGCCTGGGCCAGCTCCCCGTTCGTCTTCTCGATCGGAGTCGAGGCACCCGAGACGACCAGCAGCAGGCGCCGCGAGGGCCCGAGCTTCGCGACGATCGACCCGGCGGTGCCCGGCTCGGCTTCCACCTCGCACTCGAGCGCGCCGACGATCGCGGCGACGGCCTCCCTCAGGGGGTCGCCCGATTCCCAGAGCACGCGCCCGATCAGGTCCATGGCGTGGAGATCGGCCGACAGGCGCTGGATTTCGAAGAGCCGGTTCTGGTAGCCCGGCGGCATCTCCGCGGTCACCCAGGAGGGTGCCTGTCCGGCGGCGGGCAGCGTGGATTCAGTCACGGTGAGCTCCCGGGGGCAGTACAGGGATCCTGATCGGCTCGCGCGGCGAATTCCACCACCGTCCGCTCGGCCCAGTACCCGTCGCTCCCGTTGCGCGACGCCTCGATGAAGCCGCAGTGGCCGCCGTGCCGGGTGACGACGACGGTCACGTGCGGGTTGCCGGTGATCTCGGGGCGGCGGAACGGCTCGAGCGGCACGAACGGGTCGTCGTCGGCCGCGACGATCAGCGTCGGGACACGGGCATCGGCGATCACGCGCAACGCGCTCGCCCGGTGGTAGTAATCGGCCGCGTCGCGGAAGCCGCTCATCGGCGCCGTGCAGGCATCGTCGAACTCCCGGACGGTGTGCAACCTGCGCAGCCCCGCCACCGAGTAGACCTCCGGAAACAGGCGGGCCTTCCGGCGCATGCGCCCCTTCAGGCCGCGCAGGAAGTTCCACTGGTAGATCCGGTTCGCCCGGCGCTCGAGCGCCTCGACGCACGACGCGAGGTCGATCGTCGGCGAGACCGCCGCGAATCCCTTGACCTCGGGCGGGGCTGCATCGCCGTACTCGCCCGCCATCCTCGCCGCGAGGTTCCCGCCCAGCGAGTAGCCGGAGACGACGAGCGACGGCAGGCCGTCCTTCTGGATCAGCTCGCGGACGACGGCCTTCGGGTCGGCGGTGAGGCCCGAGTGGTAGACCCCCTCGGAGAGGTGGTCGGTGCCGCCGCAGTTCCGCTGGTTCAGGCGGACGACGTTGAAGCCGGCAGCCCAGCCCTTGTCGGCCAGCCCACGCATGTAGTGGGCGTCGGCGGAGCCCTCGAGGCCGTGCAGGAGAAGCAGCGTGGGATGCGCCGCGCGCTCGGGCTGCCAGTGGCACTTCGCGAGCACGCGGGTCTTCGGCGCGACGTCGAACAGGCGCGCCTCGGCCTCGGGCAACCGGGGGAACCGGCGCGGCCGGGCCCAGGCGTAGACCGTCATCCGGTGGCCGTTGCGAAGGCTGGCGGGCGGGACGTAGAGGTCCGGCGAGAACGGCACGGCCACCCGATTATACCGATGCAGGGGTCCGCCGGCGGTGCAGCGATTCCATGCGGCCGCGCGAGGCGCCGCGCGAGCCAGCCGGGAGTAATGCCCGCGTTTCCGCCCGCTGAGGCGGTTGGATCCCGTCTTGCGTGGGGGGACGTCCTGGGTCTTCCACACAACCTGTCGGCTCCCCCGCGGGCATTGGTTCGCCCGCAGGGTTCTCGCCAGTCACCACACCGGGAAGACTCCCCAGGGAGAGTACCCATGCAAGCAGGATTGCGTCATCGTTCGGTTCTTCGCTCGTTGCGCGTCGGCGGCGTCCTCGCCATCCTCGTCGCGGCCTTCACCGGATTCGCGATGGAGTCGTCCGCGCAGGACTCCTCCAGCCAGGCGCGGGTGAGCATCGCCTTCCCCTTCGTCGCGGACGGGAAGGAGATGCCGGCCGGCGACTACGAGTTCTCGGTGTCGTCGGGCCGGGTCGTCGTGCGGGCCACGAGCGGGAAGTCCGCCACGGTCACGATGACGGTGATCACAAGGCTCGGCCGCCACGACGCGGATCCCCAGGCCGAGCTGGTCTTCGACAAGGAGGGAAACAAGTCGGTCCTGTCGGAACTCTGGCTGCCCGGCTCCGACGGCTACCTGCTCGTGCACGGCACGCCGGACCACAAGCATCAGGTCGTCGGCGGCTCCAAGCCGCGCAAGTAGCGCGCGCCGGCCGGCTCCCTCGGAACACAACCGAAGGTGCCGGTCGGCACTCACCTTCCGCCCCTCCCGCCAAGCCACCCCGTTTGTCCGCAATGGCGCTCAACCGGTTCTCCTGCCGCGTATACTCGGGGCACCTCCGGGGAGGCCGCATGCGTGTCGGTCTCGAACAGGCAGCCGGCTTGGCGATCCTCGCGCTCGCCCTGGCGTCAACCGCGTGCGAGGACAGGTATAAGGACGGCGCCGCGCTGAGCGCGCGGGCCGCCGTCCTCAGGCGCGAGGTCGAGGGCCTCCGGACGATCGTGTCGCGGCTCGAGCGGCACGAGCCGATGATGCCGCCCGGCGACGTCTCGGTCGCGATCGACGAAGCCCTCGTCCGCGACATCATCGTCGCGCAGCTCCCGCTCGACGTCGACGTCGAGGGCTATCGGGTACGCCTGGACAAGGCGGACGTCGCGTTCCGCGGCACGCCGCTCGTACGCCTTCACGGCACGCTGACCACCGAGGGCTGGATGGGCCTCGAGGCGGTGGTGGACGCGATCGGGGCGCTGGACGGCCTCGCGGTCGGGCGCGAAGGCTCGACCCTGTCGGCGCGCATCGCGATCGACCACCTCGCCCTCCAGAAGGCGGCCGGACTCGAGCGGTTCCTGAGCGGGTCGAACCTCGGCGAGCTGAGCCGCATGGTTCGCGCCGCGATCGCCGACAAGCTGCCGCAGGTGCAGATTCCCGTCCGCGTGCAGCCGACGATCGACCTCCCCGCCGTGACGACAGGCGCCGTGCGGATCGACGGCGCGTCGATCCCGCTGAATGTCGCCGTGTCGCAGGTCACGCCGGTGAGGGGCAGCCTCTGGGTCGCCCTGCACCTCGAGCCGGGCGAGGTGAAGTGACATGCGGGCCCCTGCTGCCGCCGTGGTCGCGCTCCTGGCCGTCGCGTGCACGTCGGGGTGCGGCAGCGCAGACCGCAGGACGGACGCCGAGCGGCGCGTCGAGATCGCGGCGCTCGAGAAGGAAAGCGAGGCGCTGCGGGGCCGCATCGAAGCCCTCGGCGCCGACGACCCCTGGTCCCGGGGCATGCCGGACTCGTCGGTGCGCATCGGCGTCCCCACGACGCTGGCGGCCAGCCTCATCCAGCGCGTCGCCGCGAGCTTGGTGGACCGCGTCACCATCGAGCTCGGGAATCTCAGGGTCCGCAGGCGCGGGCAGGTCAGGAAGGTCATCACCCTGGGCGACTACGACCTCCGGGTGACCGTCAACCGGGTCACCGCCAGGCTGAAGACCGAGACGCCGAAGGTCACCTTCGGTGCCAACAGGATCGCGGTCTCCCTGCCCATCGGCGTGGTCTCCGGGAGCGGGCGCGCGACGGTCAACCTGAAGTGGAACGGCAGGAGCATCGGCGGGGCCGTGTGCGGCGACCAGGACGTCACCCAGGTCGTCACCGGCGGGGTCTGGCCCGACCGCTACACCTTGACGGGCGCCCTGTCGCTCTCCGCGACCCCGCAGCAAATCCTGGTCGAGCCGATCTTCCCGCGCACCAGGATCAAGGTGCGGGTGAAGCCCTCCGGCGCGTCGTGGGCCGCCGCGCAGAAGATCCTCGACGACAAGTCGGGGGTGTGCGGCTTCGTGCTCGACCGCGTCAACGTGATGGCCGTCGTCCAGCGGGTAATCGACAGGGGGTTCGACATCCGTCTTCCCACGGAGAAGGTCAAGCCCGTGGCGCTGCCGGTCGGGCTCAACCCGTCGGTGACCGTTCGGGGTGAAACCCTGGCGATGGGCATCCGGGTCAGCGACCTGGCGATCTCGGAGCAGATGTTCTGGCTGGGCGCGGAGGTGACGGTCGGGGTGGGGGCACGCTAGCGCGGCCCGCACGACACCAACTGCGGGCAGGGGAAGTCGGGCCACGGCGCCCGCGTCAGCTCGTAGGTCACACCGCGCCACTCGCGCCACTCGAAGTCCGACGAGACGACCTCGAGTCGCTGCGAATCGCCAGAGAGGCGCGCCCTCTCCCAGTGGCCGGAGCCTTCTGCGTCGCCGAGGATCGACTGGAGCTTGTTGCCGACGTCGAGCGACCGCCAGTAGCCGGTGCCGGTCTGGGCCCCCCGGATTCGGGTGCGTACGCCGTCGGTGGTGCCCCAGCCAAACGGGTGGTAGCCTTCGGCGCACCAGCCTGGCACGTCGCACACTCCGCTCCACAGGAACAATAGCGACACGGGCACCGTGACGCGGCCCCCGGTCGTCGTGGTGGATGTCGCCGTCCCGGTCCAGTTCGTCCCGACCAGGATGCCAAACGTGTCGAGGTCACGCCAGGCCGGCGTGGGCGACGGCCGTATCGGGCTGGAATCGCAGGACACGGCCGCCATCACGAGCAGGAGTACCAGTGAGGCGACGATGGGGCGGGCGGGGTGCGGGCGTGCGGCTCCCCGGATGCGGAACATCGCGAGCCCACTATAGGAACGTCGCCCACCGCGGTCAAGCGACCCGCCCTTCTGCTATGGTGTGCGGCATGAAGACCCTCCTGCGTCTCGCCACCGGCGGCCTCGTGTGCATCCTGGCGTCTACTCTCGTTGGTCGCGACCTTTTCGCGCGGCAGGACCGAGCCCCCGCCACACGCGCGACTCTGAAGATCTACGTCAACACCGACCTCGAGGGGATCAGCGGAGTCTTCAAGTTCGTGCAGACCCGCGAGAAGGACACCCCGCTCAACGTCCAGGCGTGCGAGTACTTCATGGGCGACCTCGCCGCCGTCGTCCGCGGGCTCCGGGACGGGGGCGCCACCGAGGTGGTCGTCCTCGACGGCCACGGCTCGCAGGCCGTGCTGCCGCACCTGATGGCGCCGGGAGCCGTGTACATCACCGGCACGCCCAGGCCCGGGGCGGGCAACCTCTCCGGGCTCGACGACACCTTCGCCGGGATGGTGATGCTGGGCTTCCACGCGATGATGGGCACGCCCGACGGCGTCCTCAACCACACTCAGTCGTCGAGAAGCGAAAACCGCTACTGGTACAACGGCGTCGAATCGGGCGAGCTGGCGCAGAACGCGGCGATCGCCGGGCACCATGGGGTGCCGCCGATCATGGTGACCGGCGACGAGGCGACCTGCCGCGAGGCGAAGCAGTTCTTCGGCGGCGACATCGTCACGGTGGCCGTGAAGCGCGGGCTCGCCAGGGAGGCGGCGGTGCTTTATCCCTTCGAGGAGACGCGGAAGGCGCTCTACGACGGGGCGCGGCGCGCGGTGGAGTCAATCGGCAAGGCGAGGCCGTACGTGCTGAAGGGCCCGATCGCCGTCAAGGAGCAGTACCTGAACCTCGACCCGTCGCTCCCGAAGCCGGTCGTGGTGACCCGGACCGGTGTGGCCGAGGACGCGCTCCACCTGTTGTCGTGGGTGAACAAGAAGCCGTAGCTCACGCCGACCAGGCCGCCGGCCAGCCGAGGCTCACACTGGGGGACTACTCGACCCGAAGCGCGGTCACGGCGTCGATTCGTGATGCTTTTCGAGCGGGTACGTAGCCTGCCACCAACACTGCGCCCAGCAGGATGATCCCGGCGAGCGCGAGGACCACCGGGTCGTTGGGCTTCAGGCCGTAGAGAAAGGACGCTACCAACCGCGATGCGGCGAGCGCGACGGCGAGGCCCGCGCACAGCCCGACGGTCGCCAGGACCATCACTTCGCGCAGGACCATCTGCACGACGCGGCCTCGTTGCGCGCCGAGCGCCATCCTGATGCCGATCTCGCCCGTGCGGCGGGCCACGTTGTACGAGACGGCGCCGTAGAGTCCGACGCACGCGATCACCAGCGCGAGGATGGCAAACGCGCTGCACAGCCGCGCAAACGTGATCTCCTGGTTGATCGTGCGGTTGATGTCCGCCACCTGCGTGCGCACCTCGGACACCGGCACGCGCGGGTCGGCGCGGCGCACGATCTCGCGCACCGCGGGCACATACGCGAGTGGGTCGCCCCCGGTGCGCAGCGCGTACACCATTTGACCCGGTCGCGGGTAGCCCTGGTCGTACGGCATGTAGACGACCGGGACGAACTCCCTGATCAGGCTGCCATACCGGGCGTTGCCGCAGACGCCGACGATGGCCATGTCGCGCGCCGCCGTCTTGCCCTCCCAGAGAACCAGGTGCTGCCCCAGCGGGTTGCGATCGCCGAACACCGCCTTCGCGAACGCCTGGTTGATCACCGCCACGGCCGCCGAGGCTGGTCCGTCAGCCTCCTGGAAGTCGCGGCCGGCCAGCAGCGGGATCTGCATGGTTCGGAAGAATTCCGGCCCGACGTTCAAGATGTGATCGCCGACCTGCAGTGGCTCTCCGCCGAGGGTGATGGGCAGGCCGGTGCCGGCATGGATCAGTGAGTCCTCCGACAGGCTGACGCCGCGCACGCCGGGGATGGCACGAAGCCCGTCACGAAGCGCACGATAGAACGCGACAACCTGCTGATCCTCATGGCCGCCCTTGCTGGCATCGACCTGGAACAGCAGCACGTGGTCCCGGTCGAACCCGAGCTCCACCGATTGCAGGTTCGACAAGGTCCGCACGAAGAGTCCCGCCGCAACGACCATGATCACGGCAACGGCAATCTGGAATGCGACGAGCAGGTGGCGCAGGCGTATCCCGTGCAGCGCCCGCATCGGGCGGAGTCGATCCACGCGCGTCGCCTTCAACGCCGACATCAGGTCCACCCGCGTCGCCTGCAGGGCCGGAGCCAGGCCGAACAGCACGCCCGTCAACAGCGACAGCGCCGCCGCCGCCGTCAACACGCGCCAGTTCATCTCCGCGCGAAGTGTGAAGCCCGTCCGGCCGTTCGCGAGAAGCAGCGTGAGGAAGCGCATGCCCCAGACGGCGACGAGCAGGCCGGCGACTCCGCCGAGCGACGCGAGCAGGACGCTTTCCGTCAGGAGCTGGCGCACGATGCGCGGCCGGCCCGCACCGATGCTGAGGCGCACCGCCATTTCGCGCCTTCTCGCCGACGCCCGTGCCAGGAGCAGGTTGGCGACGTTGGCGCACGCCAGGGCGAGGATCAGTCCAACCAGCGCGAGCAGGACGTAGAGCGGGTCGGAATACGTCCGCCGCAGGGTGTCCAGCCCGCCCGCCCCTTCTCTGAGAACGAGCGCGGGCAGGTTCGCCCGCTCGCGGTCGTTCGTCGCGGTTCTGGCGATCCATTGATGAAACGCCGGGGCCAATGCGGCCTGCGCCTGGGCACGCGTCACTCCCGGACGGAGGCGGCCCACGATCTGGACCCAGTAGTAATGCTCGTCCAGATACGCTGACGCATCAAAGCCGAACTGCTTGCCGGCGCCCAGGTACTCGAGCGTGTGCAAGGGCAGATAGACGTCTGGAGCCGCGGCGGGATCGACCCCGAAGAACTCCGGCGGCGCGACGCCCACGACCGTGAACGGGAGGTTGTCGATCAGGATCGACTGGCCGGCCGCGCCTGCGGGGCCGCCGAAACGGCGCTGGCTGAGCGCGTAGCTCACGACCGCCACCGCCGGCGCTCCAGGCCTGTCGTCGTCTTCCCCGATCAGCCGCCCGGCAACCGGGCGAACGCCGAGTCCGCGGAAGTACCCGCCGGACACGTGCCAGCCGCTGGCCAAATCGGCCTCTCCGCGGATCGTGACGTTGACGCTTCTGGTCTGCCAGTACTGGAAGTGCGCGAACACGGAAGCAAAGACGGCGTCCTTCGTGCGGAGAAGCTCGAAGACCGGGAACGGGAAGATGCCGGTCGTCGTCCCCGATGCCGAATCGCCCCAGGTACTGCCGCTCATGCTTCGCATGACCGGGGCGCGCTGGCCCTTCGCGTGCCAGTTCAAGACGACGAGGGATTCGGGATCGGAGACAGGAAGCGAACGCAACAGGATGGCGTCGACGAAGCTGTAGATCGCCGTGTTGGCGCCGATGCCGAGCCCGAGCGACAGGACGACCAGCACCGTGAAGAGCCGGTTGGCTGCCATGGTGCGCAGCGCGTAGCGCACGTCCTGGCCGAGCTGCTCGACGGTCGACCATCCCCAGGCGGCGCGGGTGTCTTCACGCACGAGCGTGAGGTTGCCCAACTCGCGGAGGGCCGCCCGGCGCGCCTCGTCTCCGGTCAAGCCCTCGGCGCGGCGCTCGTCCGCTTCTTCATCGAGGTGAAACTGGAGCTCCTCGCCGAGTTCGGCGTCCTTGTCGCGGCGGTGGATGAACCAGCCCAGCTTCCGCAGAAACGAGATCATGGTCCCTCCTTCTGCCCGGCCGGTTTCAGGATCAAGCCCATGGCGCGGCAGAACGCCTCCCACTTCGAGTGTTCCGCCGCCAGTTGCTTCCGCCCAAGGGCCGTCAGGCGGTAGTACCTCGCGCGCTTGCCCTTGTCGGATCGTTCCCAGGACGCCGCGATCCAGCCCTTCGCCTCCAGGCGATGGAGCGCCGGGTACAGGGAGCCGGTCTCGACCTGGAGCAGGTCCTCCGAGGTCCGCTGAATGTGCTTGGCGACGGCATGGCCGTGCGTCGGGCCGGCCAGCAGCGTGCGAAGGATGATCAGATCGAGCGTGCCCTGGAGCAGCTCCAGGCGTGGGGACGGGTGTCGAGACATTGTGTAGACATTCTACTCTGTGATGAGTAGAATGTCTACTCAACGGAAAGACAGAAGAACGGCTGAGGTTCGGCGGGAGCGAAGGCTGCCCTTCGGCTCACTCCGTTCGCTCAGGGCATTCTCTGTGGGCTGGCCCTGCCATGAGCGAGCCTGGCGGCTCGCGCGCAAGTAAGCCAGGCGAGTCGAATGGCGGAGAGGGAGGGATTCGAACCCCCGGTGGAGTTTCCCCCACGCCGGTTTTCAAGACCGGAGCCATCAACCACTCGGCCACCTCTCCGACGTCGTCTAGTTTACGCGAACGACGCGGTTGCGAGGACTCAAGGCTCAGGGCCTCTCGACGAACACCGGGTCGTCTGGTGCTTGTCATTCACGTCGTGAATGATTATCATTCATGCCGTGGATGTTCTGCCCCGGCTCGCCGCCGCGTCCTTCGCCCGCATCGAGAAGGTCATGCCGGCCGTCGTCGTCACCGGCGCGCGTCAGACCGGCAAGAGCACGCTCGTGAGCCGGCTGGCCGCCGACCCCGGGCGCCGCTATCTCACGCTGGACGACCTGGACATCCGCGACCAGGCCCGCTCCGCGCCCGAGGACCTGCTCGCCCGGGCGGCCCGGATGGCGATCGACGAGATCCAGCGGGCACCGGACCTGCTCCTTGCGGTCAAACGCGCCATCGACTCCGAAAGGCGACCGGGCCGCTTCGTGCTCACCGGTTCGGCCAACCTGCTGCTCATGGCTCGCGTGTCGGAATCGCTCGCCGGGCGGGCCGGCTACCTGACGTTGTGGCCGATGACCCGGCGGGAACAGCTCGGACTGGGAGCCTGCGGCATCTGGGACGAACTGCTTCAATCGCCGGACGGCGACTGGCGCGACGTCGTCGCCGGGCAGGAGGTCGAGCGGGCGGACTGGCGGGCGCTGGCCCGGCGGGGCGGTTATCCCGTGCCGGCGTTGCACCTGCGGTCGGACGACGAGCGGCGCACGTGGTTCGCCGGCTACACGCAGACCTACCTCGAACGGGATCTCCAGGATCTGTCAGCCGTTGCCGCCCTGCCCGATCTTCGGCGCCTGATGCGCGCGGTCTGCCTGCGGCTCGGGCAGCTCGCGAACCAGGCCGAGCTCGGCCGGGACGTGGCGGTGCCCCAGCCGACCGTCCACCGCTGGCTCAACCTGCTCGAGACGTCGTACCAGCTCGTACGGGTACCGGCCTTCGCCGTGAACCGGACGAAGAGGCTGATCAAGACCCCGAAGTTGTACTGGGCCGACACCGGCCTCGCGCTGCACCTGTCGGGTGCGGAGCCCGAGGAGGCCGGTGGCCACCTGGAGAACCTGGTGCTGGGCGACCTGCTCGCCTGGCGGGACGCGCGCACCGAGAGGGCCGACATCTTCTACTGGCGGACCGCAACCGGGGAGGAAGTGGACTTCGTCGTCGAAGCCGGTCGGGCGCTGGTCCCGGTCGAGGTCAAGGCAACGACGAGGCCCCGTGTGGCCGACGCGCGACATCTCGCGAGCTTCCGGCAGGAATACGGGCGCCGCTGCCGCACCGCGCTCCTCTTGCACGCGGGGAGCGACGTCGACTGGCTGGCACCCGGCATCCTGGCCGCGCCGTGGTGGAAGGTGATGTGACCGGTACCGCTACCGGCGCGGCGCGATGACTTCCTGCCCGTCCATGTACTTCCTGAGCGCCTCGGGGATCACGACCGACCCGTCCTTCTGCTGGTAGTTCTCGATGACCGCGATGAGCGTGCGGCCGACCGCCAGCCCCGAGCCGTTCAGCGTGTGGACGTGCTCGGCCTTGCCCTTCCCCTCGGGGCGGAACTTGATGTTCGCCCGCCGCGCCTGGAACGCCTCGGTGTTGCTGCACGAGGAGATCTCGCGGTAGGTCTTCTGGCTCGGCAGCCACACCTCGATGTCGTAGGTCATCGCCGACGCGAAGCCCATGTCGCCGGTGCAGAGGCGGATGGTGCGGTACGGCAGGCCGAGGCGCACCAGCACCTGCTCGGCGTCGCGCGTCAGCCCCTCCAGCTCCTCGTACGAACGGTCGGGCGCCGCGAACTTGACCAGCTCGACCTTGTCGAACTGGTGCTGGCGGATCAGGCCGCGCACGTCGGCGCCGTACGAGCCCGCCTCGCTGCGGAAGCAGGGCGTGTAGGCGCAGTACTTGATTGGCAGCCGCCGGCCGTCGAGGATCTCGCCGCGGTGGTAGTTGGTGACGGGCACCTCGGCGGTCGGAATCAGGTACAGGTCCCAGTCGCCGGCAACCTTGAACAGGTCGGCCTCGAACTTGGGCAGGTTGCCCGTGCCGGTCAGCGCCCCGGCGTTCACCAGGAACGGCGGCTCGATCTCGGTGTAGCCGTGCGCGCGCGTGTGCAGCCCGAGCATGAAGTTGATGAGCGCGCGCGACAGCTTCGCGCCGTCTCCGACCAGGAACGCGAAGCGCGCCCCCGACACCCGCGCGGCCCGCTCGAAGTCGATGATGCCGAGCGCGGGGCCAAGGTCCCAGTGCGCCTGCGGCTCGAAGTCGAACGCGCGCGGCTCGCCCACCCGCCGCACCTCGAGGTTGTCGGCCGCGCTCTTCCCGAACGGCACGTCGGCGTGCGGCAGGTTCGGGATCGTCAGCAGCAGCGCCTTCCGTTCCTCTTCGATCGCCTCGATGTCGGCCTCGAGCGCCTTGATGCGCTGGCCGCGCTCCTTGCTCGCCGCGAACAGCGGGCTCGGGTCGAGCCCCTCGCGCTTGGCCTTCGCCACCTCCTCGCCCGACCGGTTCTGCTGCTGCTTCAGCCCCTCCATCCCGGGGATGAGGCTGCGGCGCCGCGCCTCGAGGGCGGCGAAGGCGGCCAGGTCGGCCTCGGGGTCGATGCCGCGGCTGCGCAGGCCGGCGGCGACCTTGTCGGAGTGGTCACGGACGAAGATGGGATCGAGCATGCGGGCCCCCGGCTCCAAGCCTCTGCCGGTTCTAGATTACTATCAATACAGAGGAGATCCCGACGCATGATCCGCAAAGCCGTGTTTCCCGCCGCCGGCCTCGGCACGCGCTTCCTCCCCGCCACCAAGGCGCAGCCGAAGGAAATGCTGGTCCTGGTGGACAAGCCCATCATCCAGTACGGAGTCGAGGAGGCGGTCGCCGCCGGGGTGGACAACATCATCCTGGTCACCGGCCGCGGCAAGAACGCCATCGAGGACCACTTCGACGTCTCGATCGAGCTCGAGACCTTCCTCGAGGCGCGCGGCAAGACGGAGCTGCTCGCGGAGATCCGCAAGGTCTCGAACCTGATCAACTTCGCCTACGTCCGGCAGGGCGAGCCGCTCGGCCTGGGCCACGCCGTGCTGGTGACGAGCGAGCTGGTGGGGAACGAGCCGTTCGCGGTGGTCCTCGGTGACGACGTGATCGATGCGCAGCCGGTGGCGCTGAAGCAGATGGTCGACGTGTTCGAGCGCGTGGGCGGCCCGGTCCTCGCCGTCGAGCGCGTCCCCGAATCCGAGGTCTCGGCCTACGGCGTCGTGGACATCGCCGAGTCGCTCGGCGACGGCGTCTACCGGATCAAGGACCTGGTCGAGAAGCCGACCCGCGACGAGGCCCCCTCGAACCTGGCCATCATCGGGCGCTACATCCTGACGCCCGACATCTTCCCCGCCCTGCGCGCCACGGCCGCGGACCGCACCGGCGAGATCCAGCTCACCAACGGGCTGCGCCGCCTGCTGAAGGAGCGGCCGATCTACGCCTACGAGGTGAAGGGCGTCCGCCACGACACCGGGAACAAGCTGGGGTTCCTGAAGGCGGTCGTCTACTTCGCGCTGCGCCGCCCCGACCTGGCCGAACCGTTCAGGGTGTACCTGCGATCGCTCGACGGGGACAGGTAGGGCAGGGATCGGGGATCAGGAGGTCTACTTCGACTTCTCTCCCTCGCTCTTGGTGCCCGACTCGGTCTTGGCCGGCG
This sequence comes from uncultured Acidobacteriota bacterium, assembly GCA_963813585.1. Taxonomy (GTDB): domain Bacteria; phylum Acidobacteriota; class Vicinamibacteria; order Vicinamibacterales; family Fen-181; genus JARKSS01. Next base: position 732,308 of record CAWEZL010000001.1, on the reverse strand, counting down.
ACGAGGTCTCCGTGGTCTTGGCCGGCGACGAGCCGTTGCCGTTCGACCCGTTGCCGTTGGCGCCGTGCGAGACGGTCGCCGGCTCGCCCTTTCCCTTGCGGGCGTAGTCGGTGATGTACCACCCGGTCCCCTTGAACTGGATGGCCGGCGCCGAGAACATCCGCTCCACCGGGCCGCTCCCGCACTTGCGGCACACCTCGATCGGGGCGTCCGCAAACCGTTGAATGACTTCGAACCGTTCACCGCACGCCGAACACTGATACTCGTAAAGTGGCACTTCCCTGCACCCTGCCCTGAATCCACGAAGTCACGTTCCGCCGCCGCTACTCCAACAGCTCCCCGCCCGCGTCCTTCAGCAGCAGCTTGCGCTGCGCCCAGATGGGCAGCGTGCCGTTGCCGAGCAGCCGGTCGTGGAACGCCTTCAGCGAGATACCGATCTCCCTCCTGCGCCTTGTAGTCGGCGCGCAGCTTCAGCAGCATCAGCTTGCCCGCCGAGTAGACCAGGTAGGTCGGATCGAACGTCCCGCGCTCGGCCTCGCGCCGCGCGCCGGTCTCCTCCATGTACGCCTCGTCGCGGAAGAACCGCATGCCGGCCTCGACCGACATGTCCTCGGCGTGCAGCCGGATCCCGACGATGAAGCGCGCGAGCCGGATGAGGGCCTCGGCCAGTTGCCCCAGGCGGACCGGATGGTCCCCCTTCCGGAAGCCGGCCTCGATCATCATCTGCTCGCAGTAGTGCGCCCACCCCTCGACCGCGGACGCGGGCGAGAACAGGATCGACTTCCGCAGCTTCGAGTCGAGCTGGCGCAGGTGGCGCGAGTGCAGGAAGTGGCCGGGGTAGGCCTCGTGCATCGAGATCGACCACAGCGTCGCCCGGTTGAAGTCGCGCAGGTGCTCTTCCTGGCGCTCGGCCGGCCACGACCGGTCGACGTCGGTCGCGAAGTAGTAGGCGCGCGACGGCTTGGTCTCGAACGGTCCCGGCGACCACAGGCTCGCGAAGCTCCAGCGGTAGAAGTCGGGGGTCGGCGCCACCACGAGCGGCTCGCCGGGCGGCACCGTCACCAGGTCGTGCCGCTCGATGAAGGTGCGCAGCTCCTCGACCTGCTGCCGCGCCTCGCTCACCACCTCGCCGGCGGCCGGGTGGTCCTGCTTGATTTGCCGCCACGTCTCCATCGCGTCCCCGGGATCGACGCGCCCCGCCGTCCGCCGGAACTCCTCCTGCACCTGCCACAGCTCGCGGCCGGCAATCGTCAGCAGCTTGTCGGCGCCGAGGCCGATGCCCTCGTCCAGCTTCAGCTTCCGCTCGAACCGCTCGCGCCCCAGCCGGAACGACGCCCGCGCCCGCGGCGCCACCTCCTGCTCGAGGTGCTGGATGTAGGCCTTCAGCGCGTCGCCGGCCTCGATCGACGCGTCGGCCAGGTCGCCGAGCAGGTGGAGGTCGTCGAGCCCCGAGAACGCCTTCGGCAGGTCCTGCTCGATGAACTTCTCCACGCCGCGCAGCGTCTCGAGCGCCACCTTGACGTAGATCCCCGGCGGCTCCTTCACGTTCTCGCGGGCGGCCTGGATCAGCCGCGGCGTCTGCCGCAGCTTCGAGAACACGCGGCGGGCCCGCTCGTCCTCGGGCGCGTACGGGAAGATCGCCTGCGTCGCCAGGCTGGTGGCGAGCAGGTCGGCGTAGACCTGCGGGTTCTTCTCCCAGGCCCGCACCTCCTCGATCTCGTGGATGCGCGCCCGGATGTTCGAGGCGATCACCGGGTGCTCGATACGCTCGTCCGCCGACAGCCCGTCCAGCGCAATTTCGTCGAGGCGCCGGACGAAGCCGGCCAGCAGGCGCGCCTGCCCCTCCATGGCGGCTCGGCTCATGTCTTCGAGCAGGTCGTCGTGGGTGTGAACACCGTCGAGTGCCGCCGAGGTCGGGTGGGTCTCGTGCAGGTACCGCAGGTAGTCGTCCACGAAATGATGCAGCGGTTCGGATGAATACACGCTTGCGCCCCCGGATCCCACGTCGGTCGCCAAGGCTGTGGCACGGCCCCCCCGAGGCGCGGAGGGGCCAACCCTCCAATGGTACAATAATCGAACGGCTGTGTATGCCTGGCACACTGTTTGTGGTCGCCACGCCCATCGGCAACCTCGAGGACATCACGGCCCGCGCCCTCCGGGTGCTCCGCGAATCGGCCGTGATCGCCGCCGAGGACACCCGCCACACCGGCCGCCTCCTCGCCCACTTCGGCATCCCCACCCCGACGACGAGCTTCTACGAGCAGAACGAGCGGGAGAAGCTGCCCCGGCTGCTCGATCGGCTGCGCGCCGGCGACTCGATCGCGCTCGTCTCCGACGCCGGCACGCCGGGCATCTCGGACCCCGGATACCGGCTGGTGCGCGCCGCCGCGGCCGAGGGGATCCGCGTCGAGGCGGTGCCGGGCCCAAGCGCCATCCTCGCGGCGCTGGTCGCCTCGGGGCTGCCCACGAGCGCCTTCACCTTCCTCGGCTTCGCGCCGTCCCGGGCCCAGGCCAGGGACCGCTGGCTCGCCGATCTCGCCTCCCGCCGCGAGACGACGATCTTCTTCGAGGCGCCGCACCGGGTGCGGGCAACCCTCGAGGCGGCCGCCCGGGTGCTGGGCGACCGGCCGGTGGCCGTCTGCCGCGAGCTGACCAAGCTGCACGAGGAGATCCGGCGCGGCCCGCTGACCGACGTTGTGGCCTCGCTCCCCGAGCCCCGGGGGGAATTCACGATCGTCGTAGCGCCCGCCGAGCAGGTCGAGGCACCGGCCGGGCTGCCTGGTCCTGAAGAGCTGCTCTTCGACTTCGGGCAGTTGACCGAAGAGCTACACCTGGACCGCCGGGCAGCCATTACCCGCCTGGCGCAACGCTACGGCGTCCGCTCGCGCGAGGTGTACGCCGCCGTCGAACGGGCGCGGGGTTGACGTTTCGTTCGACGTTTTGTTAAGGTAGCGCGGCATCGTTGCACGACATGGCCAAGCGCGCTCGCCCTGCCGCCTCGCGGAAGCCGGTGAAGAAGGCCGCCAAGCCCGTCCGCGCCAACAACCACGCCAAGCCGAGCCGTCCGAAGGCCAAGCCGGCGCCGCCGGCCAGGCGGGATCCCCCGACGACAGCAAAGCAGAAGCCAGCGCCCCTGGCGCCGCCGCCCCTCGACCCGGGCCGCAAGGCGGTCGAGCTTTTCGAGAAGGGGCTCCGGGCGCTGCAGCAGCGGCAGCACGCCAAGGCGGGCGAGTTCCTGTCGTCGCTGGTGACTTCCTACCCGGACGAGAAGGAACTACACGAGCGGGCGCGGGTCTTCCTGGCGATCTGCAAGCGGCAGGCGGCCGCGGCCCCGTCGCCGCGGACCCTCGAGGAGCGGCTCGGCGCGGCAACGCTCGCGATCAACCGCGGCGACGCCGGTCAGGCGATCGCGCTGCTCGGCGGCCTGGCGCGCGAGCACCCCGAGCACGACCACGTCCACTACCTGTTGGCCATCGCCCACGGGGCGGCGGGCGACCGCGCCGTCGCCCTTGCGCACCTGCGTCGCGCCATCGAGCTGCGCCCGTCGAACCGCCTCCAGGCCGGCCAGGACGCCGACCTCGAAACGCTGCGCGGCGACCCCGCCTTCCACGCGCTCATCGACGGCAGCCGGTAAGCCCGGCCGGCCTGGACGCCGGCGCTACTGGCCTTCCCCTGAGCCATGTCAGAATGTGGCTCATGCCTTCGCTCCACATCCTGATCCTGGCCGCCGGCAAGGGCACGCGCATGAAGTCGGCCCTGCCGAAGGTACTCCACCCGCTGGCTGGCGCCCCCGTCATCGACTACGTCCTGCGCACCGCCGCGGCCCTGTCGCCCGCGAGCCGCACCATCGTGGTGGGCCACGGCGCCGACCGCGTGCGCGAGGCGCTGGCGGGCCACGCCGACCTCCGCTTCGTCGTCCAGGAGCCGCAGCTCGGCACCGCCCACGCCGTCGCCCAGGCCGCCCCGCTGCTCGAGGGGGCCACCGGCACCCTCCTGCTCCTCTACGGCGACGTCCCCCGCCTCTCGGCCGACACGTCCCGCGCGCTGCTCGACGAGCACCACCGCTCGGGCAACGCCGCCACCGTCCTCACCGCGCTCGTGGACGACCCCTCGGGCTACGGCCGCGTCCTCCGCGACGACCGCGGCATCGCCCGCATCGTCGAGCACCGCGACGCGACCGGGGAGGAGCGCGCGATCCGCGAGATCAACTCCGGCATCTACGCCTTCGACCTCGAGCCGCTGTTCGGGCGCCCTCTCGCGCGTCGCCGCCGACAACGACCAGGGCGAGTACTACCTGACCGACCTCGTGGGCATCTACCGCGCCGACAGCCGCCGCGTGGGGGCGCTGGTCGCCGGGCACCCCGACGAGATCCTCGGCATCAACGGCCGCAGCGAGCTGGCCGCCATGGCCAGGCGGATCTGGCGCGAGCGCGCCGAGCGGCTGATGGCCGCCGGCGTCACCCTCGAGGACCCCGACACCACCTACGTGGACGCCGACGTCGCCATCGGCCGCGACACCACCATCCGCCCCGGGGTCACCCTCGAGGGGCAGACGACCATCGGCTCCGGCTGCGTCATCCACCCCGGCGTCCGCATCACCGACAGCACCATCGACGACAACGTCGTCATCCTGGATCACTGCGTGGTCGACGGCGCGCGAATTGCAGAGCACGCCCAGGTCGGCCCCTTTGCCCGGATCAGGCCGGCAACCGTGGTCGAGCGGAACGCCCAGATCGGCAACTTCGTCGAGTTGAAGAAGACGCGGCTGGGGGCGGGCTCGAAGGCGATGCACCTGGCCTACCTCGGGCGACGCCACGATCGGCGAGGACGTGAACATCGGCGCCGGGACGATCACCTGCAACTACGACGGGGTGAGGAAGAACCCGACCGTCATCGAGGACGGCGCGTTCATCGGCAGCGACAGCCAGCTCGTCGCCCCCGTCACGGTGGGCCGCGGGGCCTACGTCGCCGCCGGCTCGTCGATCACGAAGGACGTCCCGGCCGGCGCCCTCGGCATCGCGCGCGGCCGGCAGGAGAACCACGAGGGGTGGGTGGAACGGAAGAAGCGCTCCAGCCCCTAGCCCCTGGCTCCTAGCCCCGAGCTCCTAGCCCCTGGCCCCTAGCGCTGAAGAGGTCCCCCATGTGCGGCATCATCGGCTACATCGGGCCGAAGCCGGTCGTCCCGGTCCTGATCGAGGGGCTGCGCCGCCTCGAGTACCGCGGCTACGACTCGGCCGGCGTGGCGCTGGTCCGGAACGGCGCCGTCGGCGCTGCGACGCAGCGCCGGCAAGCTCTCGCGCCTCGAGGACGCCATCCGCCTCGACCCGATCGACGGCGACTACGGCGTCGGCCACACGCGCTGGGCCACGCACGGCCGCCCGACCGAGGAGAACGCCCACCCCCACCGCGACTGCACCGGCCGTATCGTCGTCGTCCACAACGGGATCATCGAGAACTACCTCGAGCTCAAGCAGGACCTGCAGCGCAAGGGCCACCGGTTCGTCACCGAGACCGACACCGAGATCGTCGCGCACCTGGTCGAAGAGGAGATGAAGCGGGCGGGCGGCAGGGATGCCGCCGGCAGGGACGCCGGCGCGACTCTGGAGCATGCCACCCGCTGCGCGCTCGCGCGGCTGCGCGGCATGTTCGCGCTCGTGATCCTGTCGGCCGACGAGCCGCAGACGATCGTCGCCGTCCGCAAGGGGCCGCCGCTGGTGGTCGGCGTGGGCGACGGCGAGTACTTCGTCGCCTCTGACATTCCCGCCATCCTGGCCCACACCCGCGACGTCGTCTTCCTCGGCGACGAGGAGATGGTCGTCCTGACCCCGGCGGGCCTCGCGTTCAGCAACTTCGCCGGGACGCGGCTGGAGCGCCGGACGCAGCGCGTGCTCTGGGACCCGATCCAGGCCGAGAAGGCGGGCTTCAAGCACTTCATGCTGAAGGAGATCTTCGAGCAGCCGCAGTCGGCCCGCGACACGGTGCTCGGGCGGGTCTCGGGCGAGACCGGCCGGGTCTTCCTCGAGGAGATGACGATCTCGGACGCCGAACTGGCGGCGATCGAGCAGCGTGTCGATCATCGCGTGCGGCACGTCGTGGCACGCGGGACTGGTCGGCAAGTTCCTGATCGAGGCGCTCGCGCGCCTGCCGGTCGAGGTCGACTACGGCTCGCGAGTACCGCTACCGCAACCCGATCGCCGAGCGCGAAGACGCTGGCCGTCGTCATCACGCAGTCGGGCGAGACGGCCGACACGCTGGCCGCGCTGCGCGAGGCGAAGCAGAAGGGGGCGCCGAGCGTCGCCATCTGCAACGTGGTCGGCAGCATGGCCACGCGCGAGAGCGGCGGCACCGTCTACACCCACGCCGGCCCCGAGATCGGCGTCGCCTCGACCAAGGCGTTCACCTCGCAGCTCGTCGCGCTCTACCTGCTGGCGCTGCACCTCGCGCGGGTGCGCGGCACGATCACGCCGGACGAGTCGCGCGGGCACATCGACGGCCTGCTGGCCAGCTGCCGACGCTCATCGACCAGACGCTGCGCGTGTCGGCGCTCGTGGACGAGATCGCCCGCCGCTTCTACGGCCGGCGCGACTTCCTGTTCCTCGGCCGCGGGATCAACTACCCGATCGCCCTCGAGGGCGCGCTGAAGCTCAAGGAGATCTCCTACATCCACGCCGAGGGCTACCCGGCCGGCGAGATGAAGCACGGTCCGATCGCGCTCATCGACGAGCAGATGCCGGTGGTGGCGATCGCGCCGCGCGACCACGTCTTCGAGAAGATGCTGAGCAACATCCAGGAGGTGAAGGCGCGCGGCGGCTCGGTGATCGCGGTGACGACGGGGCGCGACGAGGCGGTGGAGGCGCTGCTCGACACGGTGAACGACTCGATCATCAGCATCCCCGAGAGCCGCCCGCTGCTGACGCCGGTCCTCGCCGTCGTCCCGCTGCAGCTGCTCGCCTACCACATCGCCGTCCGCCGCGGCTGCGACGTGGACCAGCCGAGGAACCTGGCGAAGAGCGTCACGGTGGAGTGACCACCCGTGTTCCGCCGCAGCTGGTAAAATGAGGGTTCCTCGTGGCTGCGGGACAGTGTGATTCACTGACCCCTGGCCACTGACTACTGGCCACTGCCCCGAGCCATTGCAGTTCTTTTGATGGATTTCCTGGACCAGCTCAACCCCGAGCAGCGCGAGGCCGTGCTGCGCGTCGAAGGCCCTTTGCTCATCCTGGCCGGCGCCGGGTCGGGCAAGACTCGCGTCATCGCGTACCGAATCGCCAGCCTCATCGGCGGCGGCCACGCCGACGCCACCGAGGTCGTCGCCCTCACCTTCACCAACAAGGCCGCCGAGGAGATGCGCGGCCGCGTCGCCTCGCTGCTCGGCGACGCCTGCGAGGGCGCGTGGGTGATGACCTTCCACGCGATGTGCGCCCGCCTGCTCCGCCGCGAGGCGCCGCACGTCGGCCTGTCGCGCGACTTCGTCATCTACGACTCGTCCGACCAGGTGGCCGCCGTCAAGCAGGTGATGCGCACGCTGAACATCGACGACGGGGTGCTGCAGCCGCGGTCGGTGCTGTCACGCATCAGCTCGGCCAAGAACCAGATGAAGGGGCCCGACGCCTTCACGGGCAGCTACAACCCTCGCGACGCCGAGCTGGGGAGGATCTTCGAGGCGTACCAGGCGGCGCTCGCCGCCAGCAGCGCCGTGGACTTCGACGACCTGCTGCTGAAGACGCTGAAGCTGTTCGACGAGTCCGAGGACATGCGCCGGAAGTACGCGCGGCGCTTCAAGTTCCTGCTGGTGGACGAGTACCAGGACACCAACCGCCCGCAGTACCTGCTGCTGCGGCGGATGGCCGAGGCTCACCGCAACCTCTGCGTGGTCGGCGATCCCGACCAGTCGATCTACAAGTGGCGCGGCGCCGACATCCACAACATCCTCGACTTCGAGCACGACTACCCCGACGCCTTCGTCGTCAAGCTGGAACGCAACTACCGCTCGACGCAGGTCATCCTCGACGCCGCCTCCGCCGTCATCCGCCAGAACCGCGAGCGCAAGGAGAAACGGCTCTACACCGAGGAGGCCGGCGGCGACAAGCTGCTGTACCACGCGGCAAACGACGAGCTCGAGGAGGCCGACTTCATCGCCCGCACCGCGCGCCGCCTGGGTCACGCGCCGGCGCAGGCGCCGATGGCCGTCCTCTACCGGACCAACGCCCAGTCGCGCGTCATCGAGGATGCGATGCGCCGGGAGGGGATCCCCTACCGGATCATCGGCAGCGTCCGGTTCTACGAGCGCAAGGAGGTCAAGGACGCCCTCTCGTACCTCAAGCTCCTGCTCAACCGGGATGACGACGTGAGCCTGCGGCGCGTGATCAACGTCCCGACGCGTGGCATCGGCAAGGGGGTGCTGGACGCCCTCTCAGCCGTACCGGCCGGCACGGAGGCCGGCGCGACTGGTGCGGCCGGCGCGACGCTGTCTCTCTGGTCGAAGCTGGTCGCGGGCCTCGAGACGGGCTGGTTCACCGGGCGCGCCGCGTCCTCGCTCCGCACCTTCCGCGACCTCATCGCCGGCCTCGCCGAAATCGCGCACGCGGAGCCGGTCTCCAGCGTCCTCGGCAAGGTGCTCGACCGGACGGGCTACCTGACCGAGCTGCGCGAGGAGAAGACGCAGGAGGCCGAGGGTCGCATCGACAACCTGATGGAGCTGGTTTCCGCGGCCAAGGAATACGAGGCGCGCGGCAACGGCGAGACCTCGCTCGGCGGCTTCGTGGATCAGTTGTCGCTGCTCTCGGACACCGACGAGTCGGAGGGATCCGCCGACGCCCGGGTGCTGATGATGACGCTCCACAGCGCCAAGGGGCTCGAGTTCCCGGTCGTCGTGATCGCAGGCCTCGAGGAGAGCCTCTTCCCCCACTCGCGGTCGTCCGACGATGACGCGGAACTGGAGGAGGAGAGGCGCCTCTGCTACGTGGGGATGACGCGGGCGCGGAAGCGGCTGCTGCTGACCGGCGCGATGCGGCGGCGCTGGTACGGCGAGTACCGGGCTCAGGTGCCCTCGCGGTTCCTCGCCGAGATCCCGCAGGAGCTCGTGGACCTCGACGTCGCGGGCGCCTCGACCCGCTACCAGCCGGCGTTCTCGTCGTTCGAGCGGCGGCCGAACCCGTACCGCCGGCCGCAGGGCGGCCCGGCGCGGGTGCGCGAGGAGTCGCCCGCCTTCCCCTACGAGGACGAGGACCAGTCGCGTCCGGGCCACCTCGAGGTGGGGGCGCACGTCCGCCACGCCAAGTTCGGCCTCGGCACGGTGGTGAGCCTGCAGGCGGTGGGGGACGACACGAAGCTGGTGGTGCGCTTCGCGTCGGTGGGGAGCAAGACGCTGCTCGCCAGGTTCGCGAATTTGCAGGTGATCTAGGATTCGGGATTCAGGATTCGGGATTCAGGGAAGAAAGGAAAAGGGCGCGCCCGAGCGCGCCCTTTTCTCGTACCCCGATTCGCATTCCTGAATCCTGAATCCTAGGAAGCCGGGGCTCCCGCTTCCTTGAGGTGCGTGATCATCCACTTGCCCACGATGTCGCGGCCGCCCGCCGGGTCCTTGAGGACCACTCGCTGCAGCGTCAGCACGAAGGTCTTGTCGGTGCTCTGGCCGTTGGGCATCCGCACGTTCGCGGTCACCGTGGCTTCCTTCGAGGACTCGGTGCCGTCGAACCCGGTCGGGTCGTGGTCGGTCACGCTCAGGTCGGCCACCCGCCGCTCGGCGTTCAGCTTGGAGCGCGCCTCGGAGACCTTGCGGTTGAACTCCTTCTGCTCGTCGCGGAACTTCGTCCACGTGGCCTGCACCGTGGCGTCCTTGCCCCTCACCGTGCCGTTGGTCTGCTCGATCTTGAGCACGCGGTTGATGGCGTCCAGGTTGTCGTCCTGGTAGGCCTTCATCTTCTTCGAGAACTCGGCCTCGGCCGCGACCGCCTCCTGCCGCGCCTTCTCCAGCTCCTTGAACTGCAGCACGCGGGTCTGCTCGGGGGTCACCGACGTGATCTTGACGTTCTGCGCGAGGCCGTCACGCGACGGGTCGAACGACACGGTGGCGATGTTCGCCAGCGTCATGTTGTCGGCCATGCGCGAGGCCTGGAAGAACTTCCGGATCAGGCCGTCCTCGGGGTTCCCGGCGCACGCGCTGATCGACAGGGCCAGGCCCATGAGGACAGGGATGATGAACAACCACCGATAACGCGGCCGATGCATGCCAGCCTCCTTTACTCGTTCAGATCCGATTCTCTCTCGGCGAGTCGGGCGATGGACACGACCCGGTCGTCCTCTTCCACACCGATCAGGCGCACCCCCTGGGTGGCCCGTCCAATCGTCCGGATGTCGCGGGTGCCCATGCGCAGGACCTTGCCCTGCTGCGTGATGAGCATCAGCTCATCCTCGTCCCGGACGTACGCAATTCCGACAACTCGGCCGTTCCGGTCGGTCGTGTGGATGTTGATGATACCCAAACCGCCCCGGGACTGCACGCGATATTCGTCCAGGTTGGTTCGCTTGCCGTACCCCTTCTCCGAGACCGTCAGCAGCGTGCCGCCGCCGTTGGTGACCTCCATCGCCACCGCCTCGTCGCCCTCGCGCAGGGTGAGTCCCCGGACGCCGTACGTCCCTCGCCCCGTCGGCCTCACGTCCCCCTCGGGGAACCGGATCGCCATCCCGTCGCGCGTCCCGATGAAGATGTGGCCGCTGCCGTCGCTGGTCTGCACCGCGATGACGGCGTCGTTCTCCTCGATGCCCATCGCGATGATCCCGGACGCCCGGGGGTTCCGGAACGCCGCCAGCTGGGTCTTCTTGATGACCCCCCGCCGGGTCCCCATCACCACGTAGCGGCCCGCCTCGAACTCGCGGACCGTCAGCAGCGCGGCGATCTTCTCGTCGGGGAGCATCGACACCAGGTTGGCGATCGCCTTCCCCTTCCCGTCGGGGCCGACGTCGGGGATCTCGTAGACCTTCAGCCAGTAGACGCGCCCCTTGTCGCTGAAGATCAGGATGTAGGCGTGCGTCGAGGCGATGAACAGGTGCGAGACGAAGTCCTCGTCGCGCACGCTCATCCCCCGCCGCCCCAGGCCGCCCCGGCGCTGCGTCCGGTACTCGGTCGTCGCCGTCCGCTTGATGTAGCCGGTGTTGCTCATCGTGATCGCGACGTCCTCGTCGGCGATCAGGTCCTCGATCCGGAACTCCCCCTCCTCCTCGACGATCTCGGTCCGCCGCGCGTCGCCGTACTGGTCGCGCGTCTGGCGCAGCTCGGACACGACGATCTCCATCAGCAGCGCCTCGCTCCCGAGGATCGCCCGCAGCCGCTCGATCTGCCGCAGCAGCTCGGCCAGCTCGTCGAGGATCTTCTGCCGCTCGAGGCCGGTCAGCCTCTGCAACTGCATGTCGAGGATCGCCTGCGACTGCACCTGGCTCAGGCCGAACCGCGTCATCAGCCCGTCGCGCGCCTCCATCGGCGACTTCGACGCCCGGATCAGCGCGATCACCTCGTCCAGGTGGTCGAGGGCGATCCTCAGCCCCTCGAGGATGTGGGCCCGCGCCTCGGCCTTCCGCAGCTCGAACTCGGTCCGCCGCCGCACCACCTCGCGCCGGAACTCGATGAACTGCTCGAGCACGTCGACGAGCGGCAGCACCACCGGCCGGCCGCCGACGATGGCCAGCGTGATGACCCCGAAGCCAGTCTGCAGCGGCGTGTGCTTGTAGAGGTTGTTCAGGACGACGTCGGGCACCTCGCCGCGCTTCAGCTCGATGACGATGCGCAGCCCCTGACGGTCCGACTCGTCGCGCAGGTCCGAGATCCCCTCGATCGTCTTGTCCCGCGCCAGCTCGGCGATCCGCTCGACCAGTTTCGCCTTGTTCACCTGGTAGGGGATCTCGGTCACGATGATCGACGAGCGATCCCCCTTCGCGTTCTCCTCGACGGCCACCCGCGCCCGCACCGTGATGGCGCCGCGCCCGGTCCGGTAGGCCTGCACGATGCCGCTGCGCCCGACGATCAGGCCGGCGGTCGGGAAGTCGGGGCCCGGGACGATCCTCAGCAGCGCCTTCAGCTTCGCGTCGGCCGACAGCGGCGGCTCGGCCCCCGCCCGCTCGCGCTGCCCCTGCTCGATCAGCCAGATGGCCGCGTCCACCACCTCGCGCAGGTTGTGCGGCGGGATGTTGGTGGCCATGCCGACCGCGATGCCGACCGACCCGTTCACCAGCAGGTTCGGGAAGGGCACCGGCAGGACGGTCGGCTCCTCGGCGGTCTCGTCGTAGTTCGGGACGAAGTCCACCGTCTCCTTGTCGAGGTCGGCCATCATCTCCTCGGCCAGCCTCTTCAGTCTGGCCTCGGTGTACCGCATGGCCGCGGGGGGATCCCCGTCCATCGACCCGAAGTTCCCCTGGCCGTCCACCAGGGGGGCGCGCATGTTGAAGTCCTGCGCGAGGCGCACCAGCGTGTCGTAGATTGCGCTGTCGCCGTGGGGGTGGTAGTTCCCCATGACCTCGCCGACGATCTTCGCGCACTTGCGGTAGGCGCGGGTGCTCCCCAGGCCCATGCCGCGCATGCCGAAGAGCACGCGCCGGTGGGCCGGCTTGAGTCCGTCGCGCACGTCGGGAAGCGCCCGCCCGATGATCACGCTCATCGCGTAATCGATGTACGAGCGCTTCATCTCGTCTTCGATGTTGACCGGCAGCTTGGTGAGTGCGTCCATGGCTTGCGATTGAGTAGGGACTAGGAGCTAGGAGCTAGGGGGGCCAGGGGGCTGCCTAGATGTCCAGATTCCTGACGTCCAGCGCGTTGTCCTCGATGAATTTCCGGCGCGGCTCCACCTGGTCGCCCATCAGCGTGGTGAACATCAGGTCGGCTTCCGTGTGGTCCTCGGCGCGCACCTGCAGCAGCGTGCGCCCCTCGGGCCTCATCGTCGTGAACCAGAGCTGCTCGGGGTTCATCTCGCCGAGGCCCTTGTAGCGGTTCACCGCCACGCCGCGCTTGCCCGCCGTGACGAAGAACTCCACCACCTGGTCGAGCGTCGTCAGCGTCGTCGGCTCGGCGTCCTTCGACGCCCGACCCGGCGCCGACTCGCGCGGCTCGGGCGCCGGCTCGGCCGCCAGCTTGGTGGCCGGGTCGATCGCGCCGCCGCCGATCCGCGTGTCGTCCGCCGACGCCGTGGGCAGCCCCGGGTCGTGCTCGTCCACCTCCACCGGCGGCGTCACCGTCGTCGCGACCACGACCGGCAGCTCGAGCCCCTGGATCTCCTTGTAGCTGCCAGCCAGCGTGCGGTAGTCCACGCCGGTCAGGAAGTCGAGGTCGAGGCGGTAGTACCGCGGGTAGCCGTTCGACCGGTCCTCGATGTGCAGCGACGAAAGGTTGTGCTCCTCGTCCGGCTGAACCGTGACCGTCCGAACCGTCGTCGTCAGCGAGTCGGCGAGGCGCTGCAGCACTTCGGCGTCCGCGAAGAACGACTTGTCGCGCGCGTCGCGGTCCATCACCGCCTTGAGCACGTCGTACGGGTAGCCGCGCCGCTGGACCACGCGCAGGTAGCGGCGGAAGGCGATGAGGTCGTGGAGCAGTTTCTCGAGCGCGTCGCCCGCCAGCTCGCGCCCGTCCTTCAGGCGCAGCACGCGGCTCTCGATCGCGCGGCGCATGAGCCAGTGCTCCAGCTCGCGCTCGTCCTTGATGTAGTGCTCGACCTTGCCGCGCTTGGCCCGGAAGAGGGGCGGCTGCGCGATGTAGACGTAGCCGCGCTCGATCAGCTCGGGCAACTGCCGGTAGAAGAAGGTGAGCAGCAGCGTGCGGATGTGCGACCCGTCCACGTCCGCGTCGGTCATGATGATGATGCGGTGGTACCGCAGCTTCTCGATGTCGAAGTCCTCGGGGCCGATGCCGCACCCGAGGGCCGAGATCATCACCTTGATCTCCTCGCTCGAGAGCATCTTGTCGAAGCGCGCCTTCTCGACGTTGAGGATCTTCCCCCTCAGCGGGAGGATCGCCTGGAACTTCCGGTCGCGCCCCTGCTTGGCCGAGCCGCCAGCCGACTCGCCCTCGACCAGGTAGAGCTCGCTCTGGGCGGGGTCGCGCTCCTGGCAGTCGGCCAGCTTGCCGGGGAGGCTGCTGTTCTCGAGGGCGCCCTTGCGGCGCACGAGGTCGCGCGCCTTGCGGGCGGCGTCCCGCGCCCGCGCCGCGTCCACCGACTTCATGACGATCCGCCGCGCGACCGCCGGGTTCTCCTCGAGGAACGCCCCCAGCTTGTCGTTGACGATCGCCTCGACGATCCCCTTGACCTCGGTGTTCCCCAGCTTGGTCTTCGTCTGCCCCTCGAACTGCGGCTGCGGGATCTTCACGCTGATGACCGCCGTGAGCCCCTCGCGGATGTCGTCGCCGCTGATGCTCTCCTTCAGGTCCTTCGTGAGGTTGTTCTTCGCCGCGTAGAAGTTGACCGTGCGGGTGAGCGCCGCGCGGAAGCCCGAGAGGTGCGTCCCGCCCTCGTGTGTGTTGATGTTGTTGGCGAAGGTGTAGATCGTCTCGGTGTAGCCGTCGTTCCACTGCAGCGCGATCTCGGCGTCGATGCCGTCGCGCTCGCCCCGCATGTAGATCGGCTTGTCGGTGACCCCCGCCTTGTTCGTGTTCAGGTGCGTCACGAACTCGCGGATGCCGCCGCCGTACTGGAAGCGGTGCCCCTTCCCCTCGACGCGGTCGTCGTCGAGCGTGATGGTCACGCCCGGGTTGAGGAACGCCAGCTCGCGCAGCCGCTGGGCGAGCGTGTCGAAGCTGAACTCGATCGTCTCGAAGATCACCCCGTCCGGGAGGAAGCGGACCTTGGTCCCGCGCTTCTTCGTCTTGCCGGTGATCTCGATGTCGGCCACCGGGTTGCCGTGGTCGTACACCTGGTGGTAGACCAGGCCGTTGCGCCAGATCTCGAGGTCGAGCGTCTCGGAGAGGGCGTTCACCACCGAGACGCCGACGCCGTGCAGGCCGCCCGACACCTTGTAGCTGTCGTTGTCGAACTTCCCCCCGGCGTGGAGGACCGTCATCACGACCTCGGCCGCCGACCGCCCGCTCTCGTGCATGTCGACCGGGATGCCGCGGCCGTTGTCGATCACCGTGACCGAGTTGTCGAGGTGGATCGTGACGTTGACCGTGTCGCAGAAGCCGGCGAGCGCCTCGTCGATCGAGTTGTCCACCACCTCGTAGACCAGGTGGTGGAGCCCCTGCGGTCCCGTCGAGCCGATGTACATGGCGGGACGCTGGCGGACCGCCTCGAGCCCCTCGAGGACCTTGATCTTGTCAGCTCCGTACTCGTCCACGTCGAGATCGTGGGCCACCACCTCCGGCGTGTCGCCCGTGAGACCGCCCGCCTGAACCAGTTCCTCGAAACCGTGCCCGCTCGCGTTGGTATCTGACATGTATCCTTGAATCGAGTAGTGACTGAAACTTCAGAATCTCATCGGCATGAGCACGTACGTGTACTCGTAGCCCTCCTGCCCCACCGGCTTCATCACCGCCTGGCTGACCTCGTCCTTCAGCTCGAGGGCCACCTTGTCGGTCTCGACCACCTCGAGGAACTGCTGGACGTACTGCCCGTTGAAGCCGATCGACATCGCCTCGCCCTTGTAGTCGTCCACGGCGATGACCTCCTTGGCCTCGCCGTACTCGGGGCTCTGCGACGACACCTCGACCTTGCCTGGCTCGATGGCCAGCTTCACGGCGCGCGACCGCTCGGGCGACAGTTGCCCGACGCGCTTCAGCGCCGCGGCCAGCCGCTCGCGCTCGAACTCGACCACCTTGTCGTTCCCCCTCGGCACCACGCGCTCGTAGGCCGGGAACTGCGCCTCGATCATCCGCGACACGAGCATGCGTTCCCCCACCTGGAAGAACAGGTGGTTCTCGAGCCGCTCGTACTGGATGTCGCCGTCCACCTCCATCAGCAGGCGGCTCAACTCGGAGACCGTCTTCTTCGGGAGGATGACCTTCACCTCGTCCTTCAGGTCGCCGAAGTCGGCCGGCGCCTCGACCAGCGCCAGGCGGTGGCCGTCGGTCGCCACCATCGCGAAGTGCCCGGGCCGCGCCACCATCAGCACGCCGTTGAGGAAATACCGGGTGTCGTCGCTCGTCGTCGCGAACTGGGTGCGCGCCAGCATCTGCCGCAGCAGCTCGGCTTTGAGCGTCAGCCCCCCCTGGCCGGTCGCGGTCGGCAGCGACGGGAACTCCTCGGCCGGCATCGTCTGGATGCGCGAGTCGAAGCGGTCGGCCGCGACCTTGACCCCCGACTTGTCCTGCTCGATGCGGACGTCCGTCTCGGGGAGGAAGCGGATGATCTCGAAGAACTTCTTCGCGGGCAGCGTCAGCCGGCCGCCCTTGGCCACCGACGCGGAGCAGCGGCTCCGCAGCGCCACGTGCAGGTCGGTCGCAAGGAACCGCAGCTCCTTGCCCTCGGCCTCCAACAGGACGTTGGCGAGCACGGGGATCGTGGTGTTGCGCTCGACAATCCCCTGGAAGAGTTGCAGTTCGCGCAGCAGATCGCTCTTGCGGACGACAAGCTCCATGGCGCGGTGACCTCGTTGGAGAGTGACGTGGTTAAGATCCGAGATCGTGAAGAAGATCCAAACAAGAAATTATACTAGAAAGAGAGGGAATGTGGATACCTGAAAATAGCACCCTTAGTCCTTGAGAATGAGTCACTTGCACTGTGGATGGCGGGTGTGAATCGCGGGGCCGTCCGGCGCCCCCAGAGGGAGGGCCGGAGGGCGTCCACAGGCGCGCACAGGGAGTTCACAGCGGCAGGGCTTCAACGGCCGCTCGCCTCGTCCGTAGGGCAGGCCTTCAGCACACCGGTAGGGCAGGCCTTCAGGCCCGCCGCCAGCAGCAGGGCTGAAGCCCTGCTCTACCGCAGCCCCTACCGCAGCCCGCTCAGCAGGTTGTGGACGAGGTTGTGGAAATCGCGGTCCTTCCGCATCTTCTCCTCGACCGTGTCCACCGAGTGCATCACCGTCGTGTGGTGCTTCCCGCCAAACGCCCGGCCGATCTCGGGCAGCGACTTCGAGGTGATCTGCCGGCAGATGTACATCGCGACCTGGCGCGGGTGGGCGATGGACTTCGAGTTGTTGCGCTGCTTGAGGTCGTTCGTCCGGATGTGGAAGTAGTCGGCGACGTGCTTCTGGATCATCTCGATCGTCACGGCCTCCTGCGGCCGGACGACGTCCTTGAGGACCTCCTGGGCGAGGTGGATGTCCATGTCCTGGCGGGTCAGCGAGGCGTACGCGACGAGCCGGATCAGCGACCCCTCGAGTTCGCGGATGTTCGACTGGATCTTGCCCGCGATGTACAGGGCCACCGAGTCGGGCAGGGGCACCATGTCGGCCTCGGCCTTCTTCTTGAGGATGGCGACCCGCGTCTCGAGGTTCGGGGGCTGGATGTCGGCGATGAGCCCCCAGCTGAACCGTGAGATCAGCCGCTCCTCGATGGCCGGGATCTCCTGCGGCGGCCGGTCGCCGCTGATGACGATCTGCTTCTGGGCGTCGTAGAGCGAGTTGAACGTGTGGAAGAACTCGGTCTGCGTCCCCTCCTTGCCGGCGAGGAACTGGATGTCGTCCACCAGCAGCACGTCAACCGATCGGTAGCGCTCGCGGAACTCGAAGATCCGGTCGTTCTTGACCGCGTTGATCATCTCGTTCATGAAGCGCTCGCACGCGATGTAGGTGAGCCGCAACCCCGCGTGGTGGTTGAGCACGTAGTGCCCGACTGCGTGCATCAGGTGGGTCTTGCCGAGCCCCACCCCGCCGTAGATGAACAGCGGGTTGTAGGACTGGCTCGGCGCCTCGGCCACGGCCCGCGAGGCCGCCTCGGCGAACTGGTTCGACTCGCCCACCACGAAGCTCTCGAAGGAGTAGCGCGGATTCAGGGCGCCGAGCGACGTGATGGGGGCCGAGACCGTCGGCTCCCGGTGGAGGTCGGCCTCGGGGGCCTCTTCGCTGGCCGCCAGCAGGACGATCCGGGTCCCGGCCTGGTCGAGCTCGGCCAGAGCCTCGTTGATGAGGCCCGTGTAGTGGCGCTGCACCCAGTCGCGGACGAGGTCGTTCGGGGCCTGCAGCGTCAGGATCCCGTTACCCTCCGAGACGAAGGCGATCGGGCGAAACCACTGGTTGAACGAATACTGGTTGACCTTCGTCTGGACCCGCTCGACGATCCGGTCCCACGTGGTGACGCCGCTCATCGCCATGCCCTCAGCCCATCGGCTACCGGGGGCGCCGGGGCGGAAAGGGCTCGAAAACAGCCTAAAAATTGCAGCTCGTGCGTTCCCAGCCTGCCCAGACCCTTGATTTTCAGGCCTCGCGTAGGGGTGGTGCAGCGCCGCGGCCCGTTTATCAACATAAATTTCCACAACTGTGGAAAAGTCCGGGGAACCGCCGGGGGCCAACGCACAGCCCGGCGACCCTGGAGGGGAAGGGGGACACTCTAGCACTCCCCCTTCGCGCCGGTCCAGCAAGCGGACGAAACCGGCGACGCAAGGGACAGTCTCGCCCCGCCTCCCTCGGTCATTGACAGTCGCTGCCGCCGCCGCTACCATTGAAGATTCTGCTGTTCTGATAGTTTCGCGCGAGGAACCTCGCGCCTCACCTGGGAACGACCATGAAGCGCACGTTTCAGCCGAACAACCGGCGCCGCCACAAGACGCACGGGTTCCTCGTCCGCATGGCGACCAAGGGCGGCCGCCTGGTGTTGAAGCGCCGTCGCGCCAAGGGCCGCAAGCGGCTGGCGCTCGATTAGGAGCTAGGAGCTGGGGGCTAGGAGCCACCGGCGAGCCCGGCACGCGTCACTCAATGGCTGAGGTCAGGCGAGCCCGCACGTTCGGCCCCGCGCGGCGGATCCGCCGCCGGCCCGAGTTCCAGCGGCTCTACGAGGCCGGCCAGCGGCTGGGCCTGCGGCTCATGACCGTCATTCTCGCGCCCAGCGGCCTCCCGGAGAGCCGCCTGGGCGTTTCGGCCAACCGGAAGCTGGGTGGGGCGGTCGTGCGGAACCGCGCCAAGCGGGTCGTCCGTGAAGTGTTCCGACAGGCCGAGGTGCCGGGAGGCCTCGACATCGTGGTCATCCCCCGCCCCGCCCTGCTCGAGGCCGAGTACGGCGCCGTCGAGTCGGAGTTCCGCTACGCCCTGCGCCGCGCCGCCCGCGGGCGGCCCCAGACCCCGGGGTCGGTCAGAATGAAGAACGCAGAATGAACTCCCCCAGCCCCGCCGCCCGGCTGGTGCTGGCGCTGGTCGGCGCCTACAAGGTGCTGCTCGCGCCCCTGGTCGGCGGCGCGTGCCGCTACACCCCCTCCTGCTCCGAGTACATGACGGAGGCGGTCGTCCGCCACGGCGCGCTGCGCGGCGGCTGGCTGGGCCTGCGGCGCCTGACGCGGTGCCACCCGTTCGGCGGCCACGGCTTCGACCCCGTGCCTTCTTAAGGTTCGCCAGTTCATGGAAAAGCGCGTTCTCATCGCGATCTTTCTCTCCTTCCTGGTCCTCTTCGGCTACCAGACGCTCGTGAAGCCGAAGGGGCCGGCCGCCCGCCGGACCGCGGCGCCCGCGTCGAGCCCCACCTCGCCCGGGACCGCCACCGGCGCGCGGGCCCCGGGATCGACAGCCCAGGGCACCCCGGCCACAGCGGGCGGCGGCGCGCAGGCGGCCAGCCAGGGCGCCCCGGTCCCCGCCGAGGCGCAGCCGCTCGTCGCCGACTCCGCCGAGCGCGACATCGTCGTCGAGACCCAGCTCTTCCGGGTGGTCATCACCACCCGCGGCGCCCGGGTGACGAGCTGGACCCTGAAAAAGTACCAGGACCTGCAGACGAAGGCGCCCCTCGACCTGGTGCCCCGCGGCCTGCCCGGCGACCCCGCGCGCCCGTTCGAGCTGCGCGTCGATGACGAGGGGGTCAACGCGAGGCTGAGGGGGGCGCTGTTCCGGCCCGGGGAGTCGGCGCGGGGCGGCCACGTGGACGCCACGAAGTCGGCGCAGACGGTCACCTTCGAGTACCGCGACGCAGCCGGCCTGGACGTCCGCAAGGTCTTCACCTTCGAGCCGGCCACCTACATCGTCGGCTTCGACGCCGGCGTGACTGCCGGCGGGCGGGCGCTGAACCCGACCGTCCTGTGGGGGCCCGGCCTGGGCGACCTGCGGCCGGGAGGCAGCAGCTACGAGCAGAAGCCACAGGGAATGGTCTTTCGCCCGAGCGACGTGGACCGGGTGGACGCCGGGGAGGTGACCGGTGGACAGACGGTGCACGAGGGGCCGTTCCAGGCCGCCGGCGTGGACGACCTGTACTTCATCACCCTGGCGCTGCCGGTGCGCCCCATGCGCGTGCAGTACGAGTCGGTGGTCGTGCCGGCGGCGGACAACAACCCGAAGCACGCGCTGCCCTACATGGCCTGGAGCGTGCGGCAGGCGCAGTCGCCCGCGGGGCTCCGCTTCTACGTCGGCCCAAAGGACTTCGACACGCTGAAGTCGGTGCACCCGCGGCTGGTCAAGGCGATCAACTTCGGCATGCTCGACTTTCTGGTGGTGCCGCTGCTCGACGCGCTGAACTGGGTGCACGGGCTGGTGGGGAACTACGGCTGGGCGATCCTCATCCTCACCCTGATCATCAACCTGCTCATGTTCCCGCTGCGGCACAAGAGCATGGTGTCGATGCGGAAGATGCAGGCGATCCAGCCCGAGGTGAAGGCGATCCAGGAGCGCTACGGGAAGCTGAAGACGACCGACCCCGAGCGCCAGAAGATGAACACGGAGCTGATGAATCTGTACCGGGAGCGGGGGGTGAACCCCGCCAGCGGCTGCGTGCCGATGATCCTCACCTTCCCGGTGCTGTTCGCGTTCTACGCGCTGCTCTCGCAGGCGATCGAGATGCGCGGGGCGCCGTTCATCTTCTGGCTCCAGGACCTGTCGAAGCACGACCCGTACTACGTCACGCCGCTGATGATGGGCGCCAGCCAGGTGTGGCAGCAGCGGATGACGCCGGCCGGCGGCGACCCGATGCAGCAGAAGATGATGATGATGATGCCCGTCATCTTCACCTTCATGTTCCTGTGGGCGCCGAGCGGCCTGGTGCTCTACTGGTTCACGAGCAACCTGCTGGCCATCGGGCAGCAGTATCTGACGAACCACCTGGCCGGCCAGCCGCCGAAGCCGGGGAAGGCGGCGTCGCCGGGCGCGGGCGCACCACTGGCCACGCCGTCAGTCGCGCCCCCGGTGGCGCGGCGCAAGAAGCGGTAGGGCAGGCCTTCAGGCCTGCCGGACACATGGCCCCGAGAACCGACAACTGGCAACTGACCATGACGAGCGAAGGAACCGTGGACGACCTCGACCTCAACTCCCGCTTGCTGGACTTCGTTCGGAGCGTCACCGACTCGATGGGGCTCGATCTGGAGGCCACCGTCGAGGAGACGCCCGACGGCCCCCGCGTCAACCTCCAGGGCGAGGACGGCAACGTTCTGGTGCGCCACAAGGGTGAGGCGCTGCAGGCCCTGCAGCACCTGGCCTCGACGGTGTTCCGGCCCGAGCTGCCGGACCACAAGCGCCTGGTCGTGGACTGCCTCGACTTCCGCCGCGACAAGGACCTGGAGCTGCGGCAGATGGCGCTGTTCCTCGCCGAGAAGGCGAAGCGGACGGGCGCCGAGCAGAAGCTCGGCCCCCTCAACGCCTACGAGCGCCGCATCGTCCACATGGCGGTGGCCGACCAGGGCCTGGCCGACACCGAGAGCATCGGCGACGCCGCGGTGAAGGTGGTCATCATCACCGCCAAGCCGGCACGCCAGTAGCGCCGGCCTCTACCTGAGCGAGGCCGGCGGGGTTCTCCGTTACCCGACCTTTCTTCAGCAACTCGTCGCCAGTGCCGTGGCCTCCTCTCCTTTCACCATCGTGGCCCTCGCGACTCCCGCCGGGCGGGGAGGCCTGGCGGTCGTGCGGTTGAGCGGGCCGGAGGCCTTCCCAATTGCGGCGTCGCTGCTGGCGAGCCCGCAGCCGCTGGAGGCGCGGCGGGCGATTGTGGCGCAGGTCCGAACGGGGCCCGGCAGCAATCTCGACCAGGCCGTCGTCCTTCCCTTCGTTGGCCCGGCCTCCTACACGGGCGAGGATGTCGTGGAGTTCAGCCTGCACGGCAGCATGGCCGTGGCCTCGGAAGTGATCGCGGCCGCGGTGAGGCGCGGTGCCGTGCTGGCGCGGGCCCGGCGAGTTCACGCTGCGCGCGTTCCTCAACGGCCGCCTCGACCTGGCGCAGGCCGAGGCCGTGCGCGACCTGGTGGACGCCTCCACGCCGCTGCAGGCTCGTGTCGCGTTCGACCAGCTCACCGGGTCGCTGAGCGGCCGGATCGCGGCCGTCGAGCAGGAACTGTTCTCGCTTTCGGCCCGGCTCGAGGCGTCGATCGACTTCCCGGACGAGGGGTATCGGTTCGTGGAGGGGGGCCAGGCGCGCGCGGCCCTCGAGCGGGCGCGTTCGATGCTGGCGGGGCTGCTGGCGACGGCGGCGCGGGGGCGCGTCATCCGCGAGGGGGCCACGCGTGGCGATCGCGGGCCGCCCGAACGTCGGCAAGTCGAGCCTGTTCAATAGGTTGGTTGGGACGACCGGGCGATCGTGCACCCCGTTCCGGGGACGACCAGGGACCTGCTGACCGAGACGATCACGCTCGGCGGTCTGCGGGTGACCCTTGCCGACACGGCGGGCGTGCGGGCGAGCGACGACTTGGTGGAGCGCGAGGGGGTGGCGCGGGCCGAGCGGGCCCGTGCCGCCGCGGACCTGGTCCTGGTCGTGCTCGACGGGTCGGAGGCGCTGACACTGGAGGACGGCCCGTTGCTGGGGCCGTGCCTGGGGGACAACGCACCGCCCTGCCTCGTCGTGAAGAACAAGGCGGACCTGCGGGCGGCGTGGGATCCGGACCGGATCCCAGGGGCCATCTCCGTTTCGTGCGAGGATGGGCGTGGGGTTGATGACCTAATTAGGTCAATAGCCAGAATACTATTGGGCGAAGAGGGCGTTCGCGCGGGCGACGAGGGCGTTCGCGGGGAAACGTCCACCTCGTCAGCCTCGATGGGCGGGGCGGGGGTGCCGGGTCTCCGGGAGGGGGCGATGGTGACCAACGCGCGCCACGTCGCGCTGCTGGAGGAAGCCGCCTCGGCCCTGGCGGATGGGCTGGCGTTGTTCGACAGCGACCCGGGCACGCCCGAAGAGATCGTGCTCTCGGACGTCCAGCGGGCCCGCGAGGCGCTCGAGCAGGTCACCGGCAAGCGGACTACAGACGATCTCCTCCAGGAGATCTTCTCGAGCTTCTGCATCGGCAAATAGCACGACACGACCGGGATTGGGATTGGGATTGGGATTCCGATTGGGATTGGGATTCGGATCGGGATGGGGGATTGGGATTCGGATTGGAATCGGAATCGGAATTGGCATTTGACGTCTTGATTGTCGGTGCAGGCCATGCCGGCTGCGAGGCCGCGTGGGCCGCGGCGCGCCTGGGCTGCCACGTCGGCCTGTGCACGCTGCCGGGCTCGCCGGTGGCGCAGATGCCCTGCAACCCGGCGATCGGCGGAACCGCGAAGGGGCACCTCGTCCGCGAGATCGACGCGCTGGGCGGGCTGATGGGCCGCGCGATCGACGCGACCGGCATCCACTTCCGCCTCCTCAACCGGGGGCGGGGCCCGGCCGTCTGGTCCCCGCGCGCCCAGGCGGACAAGCAGCGCTACAGCGTGTGGATGCGGTCGGCCCTGTCGGCGGAGCCGGGCGTGGAGTGGGTGGAGGGCGAGGCGGCGGCGATTCTGGCGTCGGGCGGCGGGGTCACGGGGCTTCGCCTGGCGGACGGCCGCGAACTGCAGGCCGGCGCCGTCGTGATCACCACCGGGACGTTCCTGGACGGCCTGGTCCACATCGGCCCCGAGCAGATCCCGGCGGGACGGGCCGGGGAGCCGCCGGCCCGCGAGCTGGCCGCGTCGCTCCGCTCGCTCGGCTTCCGGATGGGGCGGCTGAAGACCGGGACCCCGCCGCGCCTGGACGCGGCGAGCATCGACTTCCCCGCCGGCGTCAGGTCGGGGGCGTTCAGTGAGCAGCCCGGCGACGACCGCCCGGTTCCCTTCTCGTTCCTCACCGGCCGCGTCGAGCCGCCGCCGGTGCTCTGCCACCTGCTGTACACGTCGCCCGAGGTCCACCGGCTCATCCGCGAGAACATCACGCTCTCGCCGCTCTACAACGGCCAAATCTCCGGCGTGGGGCCGCGCTACTGCCCGTCGGTCGAAGACAAGGTGATGCGGTTCGCCGATCGCGAGCGCCACCACGTGATCCTCGAGCCGGAGGGGCTTGATTCCCCGGACATTTACGTCAACGGCCTCTCGATGAGCCTGCCCCGCGACCTGCAGGCCGAGATCGTCCACGCGCTCCCCGGGCTCGGCACGGCTCGGATCGTCCGTCCGGCCTACGCGGTCGAGTACGACTTCGTCCAGCCGACCGAGCTGAAGGCGACGCTCGAGACCAAGCGGCTGGCGGGGCTGTTCCTGGCCGGGCAGATCAACGGCACGTCGGGCTACGAGGAGGCGGCCGGCCAGGGGCTCGTTGCCGGGGCGAACGCCGCGCTGGGCCGGCTCGGGCGCGATCCGCTGCGGATCCACCGCGACGAGGGGTATCTCGGCGTGATGATCGACGACCTGGTGACGCAGGGGTGCCTCGAGCCGTAC
Organism: uncultured Acidobacteriota bacterium; assembly: GCA_963813585.1. Classification (GTDB taxonomy): domain Bacteria; phylum Acidobacteriota; class Vicinamibacteria; order Vicinamibacterales; family Fen-181; genus JARKSS01. Next base: position 707,612 of record CAWEZL010000001.1, on the reverse strand, counting down.
CGGCTCTTCACCTCGCGCGCCGAGCGGCGCCTCCTGCTCCGCATCGACAACGCCGACCTGCGGCTGACGCCCGCCGGCCGCCTGGCGGGGCTGGTGGACAATGAGCGGTGGGAGCGGTTCGAGGGGAGGCGGGCGCGGTTCGAGCGGAACCAGGCCGTGCTCGACAGCCGGCTGGTGCGGTGCCCGTCGAGCGGGAACCGGCTCGCGGCGCGTCAGTTGCTGCGCCGCCCCGGGGTTCGGATCAGCGAGCTGGCGGCACAGGGGCTGAGGCTGGAGACGGCGGGGGAGTCGGACCTCGACCTGGCGGTGCTCGAGGCCAGCGTGAAGTTCGAGGGGTACATCCGGCGTGAGGAGGCGGCCTCGGCCCGGCGGCGGGCGGCCGAGCACCGGCGGATCCCGACGACCTTCGAGTACCCGGGGTGTGCCAGGACTGAGCCGGGAGGCCGTCGAACGGCTGACGTCGGTTCGTCCCGAGACCCTGGGGCAGGCGGGCCGGATCCCGGGCATGACACCGGCGGCGGTCGCGGTTCTCGCGCACCACCTTGGAGCCTGAGCCGGTTGGGACCTGAACCGGCACTGTTCCACGTGGAACACGGCTTACCGCGCTGAATGTCCCGGGCAGGCGGGCCGGATCCCGGGCATGACACCGGCGGCGGTCACGGCTTTCGCCCACCCCCCCTGCCTGGGGCTCGAGCCGGCGCTGTTCCACGTGGAACACGGCCCACTGGCTCTGAACGTCCCTGTCCCGGAGGCCGTAAATACGGTAGAGTTGCCCGGACGCATGACCAGTCGCGAGTTTGCCGAGCGCGTGGGAAGGAGAGCCAGGTGGGCCGGGCTGCCCCCGGTTGCACCGGGTCTGCTCGGGTCCCTCGGAACCTACTACCGCCTGCTCGAATCCTGGAACGCCAAGATCAACCTGACCGCCCTCGACCTCGCGTCGATGGGCGACGAGGCAATCGACCGCCTCCTGATCGAGCCGCTCGTCGCCGTCCGGCACGTGCCCGCCGAGGCCCGTCGCGTCATCGACATCGGATCGGGCGGAGGCTCCCCCGCCATCCCGATGCTCCTGGCCCGCCCCGACCTGGTCTTCACCCTCGTCGAGGCCAAGACCCGCAAGTCGGCGTTCCTCCGGGAGGCCGGCCGCCAGCTGGCCGTGCCCCTCTCGGTCGAGACCAGCCGCTACGAGGCCCTCCTCGCACGACCCGACCTTCACGAGGCCTTCGACATCGTCACCATGCGCGCCGTCCGGGTCGAGCCGCGCGTGCTGATTGGCCTCCAGGCCTTCCTCCGCCCCGACGGCCTGTTCCTGCTCTTCCGCGGCCCCTCCGGCCCGAGCGCCCCGGCGTCGCCCACCCCGCCGCTCGCCTGGGAGGGGACCCACCTCCTGGTTGATGCGCTCCAGAGCCGCCTCACCGTGCTCCGCAAGATGAACCTTGGGTGACGCCCGATCTATCCCGATCTATAATGTCCGGCGCCTCTCATCCCGCCGGGCTGGAAACACTGCGTTTCGGTCACATACCCTAAGACGATGGGACGGATTATCGCCGTTGCCAACCAGAAAGGCGGCGTGGGCAAAACCACCACCGCCATCAACCTGGCGGCCTCGCTCGCTCTCGCCGACCGCAAGGTCCTCCTGGTCGATGTCGACCCCCAGGCCAACATGACCAGCGGTGTCGGCGTCCGCGACCAGGTCACCGCCGAGCGATCGATCTACCCCCCGCTCACCGCCCCCGATATCGACGGCGACCTCGCCCCCCTCGTCCTCAAGACCGCCATCGATGGGCTCTCGATCATCCCGGCCGACCGCAACCTCACCGGCGCCGAGATCGAGATGGTCGGCCTCCTCGCGCGCGAGCAGCGCCTCCGCCGCCTGCTCCACCCGATCGCGCACGACTACAACTACATCTTCATCGACTGCCCGCCGTCGCTCGGCCTCCTCACGCTCAACGCGCTGGTCGCCGCCGACGCGGTCCTGATCCCGCTCCACTGCGAGTACTTCGCGCTCGAGGGGCTGGCCGAGTTGATCGCCACCGTGCGGCGCGTCCGCGGCGCGCTCAACCCCGGCCTCGACATCGAGGGCGTGCTGCTGACGATGTACGACGAGCGGACCAACCTGGGGCAGCAGGTGTCGCGCGAGGTGCGCGCGTTCTTCAAGGAGAAGACGTACACCACGGTCATCCCGCGCAACGTGCGCCTCGGCGAGGCCCCGAGCCACGGGATGCCCGTCGTCCTGTACGACGTGCGGTCGCGCGGCGCCGAGGCCTACCTCGCGCTCGCCCGCGAGTTCCTCGAACGCCATGCGCCGAAGCACGCGGTGGGGTAAGAGCAGGGATCGGGGATCAGGGATGAGGGGACACCGTGACAGCAGTCAATGCCGGTGTTCGTCGTGACACGTCCTCTGCGTCTCTGCGTCTCCGCGTTGAACGTGGATATCGCTGTTCGTGACACGTCCTCTGCGTCTCCGCGTTGAACGTGGCTACAAACGTGGCTATGGATGTCGTGGTACGTCCTCTGCGTCTCCGCGTCTCCGCGTTGAACGTGATATGGCTGTCGTGACACGTCCTCTGCTTTCTCTGCGTCTCTGCGTCTCCGCGTTGAACGTGGGTATGGATGCAGTGTGACAGCGTGACAGTGTGACAACGTGACAGCGTGTTGGAGTTGATGCCGCCATGGTCGAAAAACGTCCTGCGCTGGGCAAGGGCCTGAGCGCCCTCATCCCCGACGTGCCCGAGCCGCGCGCCACCTCGTTCGAAGTGGACATCGACCAGCTCGAGCCGAACCGCCTGCAGCCCCGCGCCCACCCCGAGGCCGCCGCGCTCGAGGATCTCGCGCGTTCGATCAAGGCCCACGGCATCATCCAGCCGATCGTCGTCCGCAGAGTGGACGGCGGCTACCAGATCATCGCGGGCGAGCGACGCTGGCGCGCGGCCCAGCACGCCGGCCTCCTCAAGGTCCCCGTCGTCGTCAAGGAGATCGAGGAGGGGCGCGACGATCGCCTGCTCGAGATGGCCCTGGTCGAGAACCTCCAGCGCGAGAACCTCAACCCGATCGAGGAGGCGCTCGCGTACCGCCGCCTCATGGACGAGTTCGACCTCACGCAGGAGCAGATCGCCGACGCGGTGGGGAAGGACCGTTCGTCGGTCGCCAACCTGATGCGCCTCCTGCGGCTGCCGCTGCCGGTGCGCGACCAGGTGTCGGCCGGCGTGCTGTCGATGGGGCACGCGCGCGCGCTCCTCTCGCTCGACCAGGAGGCCGCCGTTTCGCGCGCCGCCACCTCCATCGTCTCGCGCGGGCTCTCCGTGCGCGAGACCGAGGCGATGGTGCGGCGGATGCTCGAGGGGCCGCCGCCGCCGCGGCCGCAGAAGCAGGCCGACGTCCACACCCGCGCCGCCGAGCAGGAGCTGCGCCTCGCCCTCGGCACCCCCGTCCGCATCGTCCGCAAGCGCAAGGGGGGGACGATCGAAGTAGACTTCGGAACGGAGGACGAACTGCAGCGGCTCTACGAGTCCATGACGGGGAAGTAGGAGGCAGGACTCGACTTCGTGGACCTCGTGACTTCTTGGACTGACATGAAGCGTCTGACCGAACTCGTCTCCTGCTCGGGTTGAGCCAGCAAGCTCGCCGCGGGCGAGCTCGCCCAGGTCCTGGGCGACATGCCGGCGCAACGGGACGACCGGGTCCTGATCGACTTCAGGACCGCGGACGATGCCGGTGTGTACAAGTGGGACGAGGACCGCGCGCTCGTGCAGACCGTCGACTTCTTCACACCGATCGTGGACGACCCCGCCGTGTACGGCGCCATCGCCGCCACCAACTCGCTGAGCGACGTCTACGCCATGGGCGGCCGCCCGATCACCGCGCTCGCCATCGCCGGCTTCCCGGCCTCGGGCCTCGACGAGGGGCTGATCCGCCAGGTGTTTCTCGGCGGGTTCCACGTGCTGCGCGCCGCGGGCGTGGCGCTGCTCGGCGGGCACACCGTGCAGGACCAGGAGATCAAGTTCGGCTACGCGGTCACCGGCGTCGTCTCGCCGCGCGACGTGTGGGCCAATGCCGGGGCGCGCGCGGGCGACACCCTCTTTCTGACGAAGCCGCTCGGGACCGGCGTCATCAGCACCGCGCTCAAGTTCGGGCGCGCGCCGCGGGAGGTGATGGACGCGGCCGTCGAGGTGATGCTCGACCTGAACGCGCGCGGCGCCGACGCGCTGCATGCCCTGCCGGCCGGCAGCGTCCACGGCTGCACCGACATCACCGGCTTCGGCTTCCTCGGGCACGCCGCCGAGATGGCCCGGGCGAGCGGCGTGACGCTGCGCGTCGAGGCCGCCGCGGTGCCGCTGATTCCCGGCGCGCTCGCGCTCGCGGGCAACCGGTCGGGCGGCCTCCGGACCAACGAGGCTTACTTCGCCGCGTCGGTCTCGATCGACCCGCGCGTGGACGCCCTCCTCGTCGAGCTGCTCTTCGACCCGCAGACCTCGGGCGGCCTGCTCGCCTCGGTCGCTCCCGCGCAGGCGGACGCGGCCGCCGCCTCCTTCGCCGCGGCCGGCATTGCCGCCGCCCGCGTCGGCACCGTCCTTCCCCGCGCTGCGCACGCCGTCATCGTCGCCTCGACGTGATGTCGGGACGGGACTCGCGGCGGGCGCTCCGAGCGGTCACCTCGGCTCCCGATCCGGGCTCCGCCATTCGGGCGCGGCGATCCGGAGGTGGGGGGCGGGACTCGCGGCGGGCGCACCGGGCGGTCACCTCGGCTCCCGATCCGGGCTCCGCCGTTCGGGAACGCGTCCTCGCGCTGCGTCAGTTTCCGGCCCTTCCCGTCGGTCTGGCGCTATGCGCGCTGGATCGACCGCTACGCGCGGCGCCCGGGAAACCTCGCACGCGCTCGTCGCGTTCCAGCCCGGTTCGCGAACGGCTCCGCACGGCTCGTCCGCCGAGATGACCGCTCCGGCGCGCCAGCCCCGGACGGGCTCCGCGGGCGCGGGTGCGCCGACCCCGGAGGCGGGGGGCGGGACTCGCGGCGGGCGCGAATGAGACCGCCTCTATCCGCGAGGAGCATCGAGAACCGGGGCGATCGACCAGCGTGGCCGCCGGCCGGTTTCGTGAATCCTCCGTGGTGACCCGGCCGGCAGGACGACAGACGGTGAGTCGATCGACCCGGTTCGGCTCGTCGACGATTTGAGCGCCCCAGCGAGCCCGCCCTCCGCCGACGGTCCGCGCCCCAGCGAGCCCGCACCCCGCCGGCGACCGAAACTCGCCACGACAAGCCCTCTCCGTTCGCGGAGAGAACCCTGTGGAGCAGGCCCCGACTGGGATTGCCACGCGCTCCCGTGGTATAAGTGAGTGTTTTCACTAAGTTGGGAGGGGCGCGCGTGCTTCCCGGGCTCGGTGTTTTCGCAATCATCGTCACCGTCCTCCTGTGTGTCGTCGTGCTCGACCGCGGCCTGTTCAGGCCGCTTTCGCGCGTGATGCGCCAGCGCGAGGAGGCGATCCGATCCGCCCGGGAGACCGCCACGGCCGCCGCCGCCCGCGCCGCCGAGGCCACTGCCGAGTTCGAGCAGCGGACCCGCGCGGCGCAGGCCGTGGTGTACCGCGAGATGGACGAGAACCGCCGCCTCGCCAATGAGCGCCGCGCCGAGCTGATGGCCGCCACCCGCCGCGAGGTGGACGCGGAGGTGGCCGAGGCCGGGGCCCGCGTGAAGGCGCAGGCGGAAGAGGCCCGCCTGCAGCTCGAACGCGAGGCCGACACGCTGGCCGACCGGATCGTCGAACGCGTCCTCGGCCGCAAGGCGTCGTAATCGTGACCTCTTCGCCAGGCATTTCGCCCGTGACATCCCTCGCGACACACAAGACGCACCGGATCGACGCGCACGGCTGGCGCCTGCTCGCCGCGGCCGCCGCCCTTGCCGCCTGGACGCTCGCCGCGCCCGGCGCGGTGACGGCGCAGGAGCACGCGGCCCCGGCACACGCGGCCCCGGCACACGCGCCCGGGGACCAGGCTCACCAGCCGCAGCCCGCGTCGCCCCACCCGGCCGCCGCCGACGCGCACGGCCAGGGCGGACGCTCCGGCGAGGCTCACGAGGCCGAGTCGCCATGGGCGCTCGTCGGCCGCCTGTTCAACTTCGCGCTCCTCGCCGGCTCGCTCGTCTACCTGCTGCGGTCGCCTTTCGCCGCGTACCTCGGGACGCGCGCGACGACGATCCGCGCCGACCTCGCCAACGCCGAAGCGCTTCGGGTGGCCGCGGCCAGCCAACTGCAGGAGATCGAGGCGCGGATGCGCGCGCTGCCCGGGGAAATCGAGGCGCTGACCGAGCGCGGCACGCGCGAGATCGCGGCCGAGGAGGCCCGGATCCGCGACGCCGCCGAGGCCGAGCGCCGGCGCATGCTCGAGCAGGCGCGCCGCGAGATCGACCTGCAGGTGCGCAACGCCGAGCGGATGCTGCGCCGCCGCGCGGGCGAGCTGGCGGTGGACGTCGCCGCCGAGCGCGTGACGCGCACCATCGGCACGGCGGATCACGCGCGGCTCGTGCAGCGGTACCTGAACGAGGTCGGAGCCAGGGGCTAGGGGCCCCGGGCCGCCAGCCTGTCGGTGATGCAGAGATGACCAATCGTGCTTCCGCCGCGCGGTACGCGCGCGCGCTGCTGGACGTGACGCGGGCCGAACAGGGCGATGTCGAGGGGGTCGAACGCGACCTGGCGTCGTTCGTGTCCCTGGCGGACGGCGAGCCGGCGCTGCGCCGCGTGCTCGTGAACCCCGCCGTCCCGGCGCCGCGCAAGAAGGCGCTCGTCTCCGCGCTGCTCGCGCGCGCCCCGCTGCGCCCCCCGGTCGGCAAGCTGCTCGTGATGATGGCCGAGCGCGGCCGCCTCGCGCTCCTCCCCGACGTCCTCGATCACTACCGCCAGCGCCTCCTCGACCTGCAGAACATCGTCCGGGCCGAGGTGACGTCGGCGGTGCCGCTGGAGGCGGAACGGGTGGAGGCGCTGCGCGCGGCGCTGGGGGCGATGACGGGCCGCCAGGTGGCGATGACCACGCGCGTCGAGCCGGGCCTGATCGGCGGCTTGGTGACGCGCATCGGCAGCGTGGTGTACGACGGGTCGGTGAAGAGGCAGTTGGAGAGGATGAGAGAGGCCCTCACGCAGTAGGGGGCCGCGAGCCGGGACATTATGGATATCCGAGCCGAAGAAATCTCGAAGATCATCCGCGACCAGATCGGCAGCTACGCACTGGACGTGGACGTGGCGGAAGTGGGCACCGTGGTGTCGATCGGCGACGGCATCGCCCGCGTGCACGGCGTCGAGCGCGCGATGGCGGGCGAGATGATCGAGTTCCCGCACGGCGTAATCGGCATCGCGCTGAACCTCGAGGAGGAGAGCGTCGGCACCGTCCTCCTCGGCGAGTACCGCGAGATCAAGGAGGGCGACCCGGTCCGCCGCACCGGCCGCATCATCTCGGTCCCGGTGGGCGACGAGATGCTCGGCCGCGTGGTGAACCCGCTCGGCCAGCCGATCGACGGCAAGGGGCCGATCGCCACCGAGCGCTTCTCCGCGATCGAGCGGATCGCGCCCGGTGTCGTGGACCGCCAGCCGGTGCGCGAGCCGGTGCAGACCGGCATCAAGGCGATCGACTCGATGATCCCGATCGGCCGCGGGCAGCGCGAACTGATCATCGGCGACCGCCAGACCGGCAAGACCGCCATCGCGGTGGACACGATCATCAACCAGAAGGGGAAGGACCTCGTCTGCATCTATAACGCGATCGGTCAGAAGACCTCGACCGTCGCGCACGTCGTCAAGACGCTCGAGGACGCGGGGGTCATGCCCTACACCATCGTCGTCGCGGCGGTGGCGTCCGACCCGGCGCCGATGCTCTACATCGCGCCGTACGCCGCCTGCGCGATGGGCGAGTACTTCCGCGACGCCGGCCGCCACGCGCTGTGCGTCTACGACGACCTCTCGAAGCACGCGCAGGCCTACCGCGAGATCTCGCTGCTGCTGCGGCGGCCGCCGGGCCGCGAGGCCTACCCGGGCGACGTCTTCTACCTGCACTCGCGCCTGCTCGAGCGCGCGGCGAAGCTGAACGACGCCAACGGCGGCGGATCGCTGACGGCGCTGCCGATCATCGAGACGCAGGCCGGCGACCTGTCGGCCTACATCCCGACCAACGTCATCTCGATCACCGACGGGCAGATCTTCCTCGAGAGCGACCTGTTCAACCAGGGCGTGCGGCCGGCCGTCAATGTCGGCCTCTCGGTGTCGCGCGTCGGCGGGTCGGCCCAGGTGCGCGCGATGCGGCAGGTGGCCGGGCGGCTGCGCCTCGACCTGGCGCAGTACCGAGAGCTGGCGGCCTTCGCGCAGTTCGCGAGCGACCTCGACAAGACGACCCAGGCGCAACTGAACCGCGGCCAGCGCCTCGTGGAGATCCTCAAGCAGCCGCAGTACGAGCCGCTGTCGGTCGAGCAGCAGGTGGTGCTGATCTTCGCCGGCACCAACGGCTACCTCGACCAGGTCCCGGTGGCCGACATCGGGGCCTTCGAGCAGGAGCTGTACACGTTCATGGACGCGCGGCGCCCCGGGATCTTCCAGACGCTGCGGGAGAAGAAGAAGATCGAGGACGACTTCCGCGCCGAGATCGAGTCGGCGCTGAAGGAGTTCGGGGCCGAGTTCGCCGCGTCCAGGAAGGCGGCGGCGGCGTGAGCCTCTGCGTCCTCCGCGCCTCTGCGGTGAACGTGGACAGGGACTGCAGTGTGACAGCGTGACGGTGTGACGGCATGCCATCCTTGATCGACATCCGGCGCCGCATCCGCGCCGTGAAGAGCACGCAGCAGATCACCAAGGCCATGAAGATGGTGGCCGCGTCGAAGCTGCGCCGGTCGCAGGAGCGGATCCTGAGCGCGAGGCCGTACTCGCGCCAGATGATGAAGGTGCTGCGCAACGTCGCGGCGCGCGTCGACTCCTCCGTCCACCCGCTCCTCGGCCGCCCCGAGGCGTGCGAGGGGGCGAAGGTCCTCCTGGTCGTCATCACCGCCGACAAGGGGATGTCGGGCAGCTTCAACGCCAACATCATCCGCGCCGCCGGCAACTTCGTCGTCGAGCAGAGGCAGCCGGTGGTGCTCGGCCTGGTGGGGCGCAAGGGGCGCGACTTCTTCGCCCGGCGCAACTACCCGGCGCGCTTCGAGCTGGTGAACTTCTTCGGCAAGCTCGACTACCTCCACGGGCAGGCGATCGCCAAGGAGGCGATCGCGGCGTTCACCGCGGGCGACGTGTGCGCGGTGTACGTCGCGTTCAACGAGTTCAAGTCGGTGCTGCAGCAGCGCGTGGTCGTCGAGCAACTGCTGCCGATCCTCCCGGCCGAGCTGGAGGAGGGGGAGCGGACGGCCGCCGGCGTGGACTACCTGTACGAGCCGTCGGCGCAGGCGATCTTCGACGAGCTGCTGCCGCGCTACGTCGAGCAGGAGGTGTTCCACGCGCTGCTCGAGTCGAACGCCGCGCAGAACGCCGCGCAGATGGTGGCGATGGACAACGCCACCAAGAACTCGGGCGAGGTGATCGAGGGGCTGACGCTCTACATGAACAAGCTGCGCCAGGCCGCCATCACCCGCGAGATCATCGAGGTGGTCTCGGGAGCGCAGGCGCTCTGACAGGGGCTAGGAGCTAGGGGCTAGGACTTCGTGGACTTCGTAGGCTTCGTGGACTGACATGGACCAGAGCACTCACCAGCATCCGGGTCGCGTCGTGGCCGTCATCGGCCCCGTGATCGACATCGAGTTCGAGGGCGGGCACCTGCCGGCGATCTACAACGCCGTGCGCATCACCGGCGACGCCAGCGGCACCACGATCGACGTCGTGGCCGAGGTGGAGCAGCACCTGGGCGAGAACCGCGTCCGCACGGTCGCCATGGAGCCGACCGACGGCATGCAGCGCGGGATGACGGCCATCGACCTGGCCGGGCCCATCACCGTGCCGGTGGGCCCCGAGACGCTCGGCCGCGTGCTGAACGTGCTGGGACGCCCAGTGGACTTCCCCGACAAGCCGGTGAACGCGGCGGAGCGGTGGCCGATCCACCGCAAGGCGCCCGAGCTGGTGGATCAGGCCACCGGGCTCGAGATGTTCGAGACGGGCATCAAGGTCATCGACCTGATCGAGCCCTACCTCAAGGGCGGCAAGATCGGCCTGTTCGGCGGCGCCGGCGTCGGCAAGACCGTCATCATCATGGAGCTGATCCACAACGTCGCCCTGAAGCACGGCGGCGTGTCGGTGTTCGGCGGGGTGGGCGAGCGCACGCGCGAGGGGAACGACCTCTGGCTCGACATGCAGGAGAGCGGCGTCATCGTCGCCGGCGATCCGAGCAAGTCGCGCGCCGCGCTGGTCTACGGCCAGATGACCGAGCCGCCGGGCGCACGCTTGCGCGTCGGCCTGAGCGCCCTGACGGTCGCCGAGTACTTCCGCGACGCCGAGGGCAAGGACGTCCTGCTCTTCATCGACAACATCTTCCGCTTCACCCAGGCCGGGTCCGAGGTGTCGGCCCTGCTCGGGCGCATGCCGTCGGCCGTCGGCTACCAGCCCACGCTGCTCACCGAGATGGGCGAGCTGCAGGAGCGGATCACCTCCACGCACAAGGGGTCGGTCACCTCGGTGCAGGCGATCTACGTGCCGGCCGACGACTACACCGACCCGGCCCCCGCCACCACGTTCGCACACCTCGACGCGACGACCAACCTGTCGCGCGCGATCGTGGACCGCGGCATCTACCCCGCGGTGGACCCGCTGGCCTCGACCTCCCGGATCCTCGACCCGCACGTCGTGGGCCAGGAGCACTACAATGTCGCCCGCCAGGTGAAGCAGGTTCTCCAGCGCTACAAGGACCTGCAGGACATCATCGCGATCCTCGGGATCGACGAGCTGTCCGAGGACGACAAGCTGACGGTCGCGCGCGCGCGCAAGATCGAGCGCTTCCTGTCGCAGCCGTTCTTCGTCGCCGAGCAGTTCACCGGCACGCCGGGCAAGTACGTCCCGATCGCCGAGACCATCAGGGGCTTCCGCGAGATCATCGAGGGGAAGCACGACGGCCTGCCGGAGCAGGCGTTCTACATGGTGGGCACCATCGAGGAAGCGGTCGAACGCGCGGCACAGATGAAAGCGAGCTAGCCATGGCGATCCCGTCGCATCTGGCCCTCGAAATCGTCACGCCCGACCGGTCGATCACGCACGACGAGGTGGACGAGGTCGAAATCCCGGGCGCCGACGGCTACTTCGGCGTGCTGCCGGGGCACACGCCGCTGCTGGCGTCGCTGCAGGTGGGGCAGCTCTGGTACCGGAAGGGGACCGACGTGTCGTACCTGTCGGTCGCGTTCGGGTTCGCGGAGGTGCTGCCCGACCGCGTCACGATCCTGGCGCAGATCGCCGAGCGCGCCGACGAGATCGACGTGGACCGGGCGGTCGTCGAGCGGCAGCGCGCCGAGGACGACCTGAAGCGCCACGTGGCCGACGTGGACATGGAGCGCGCCCGCGTGTCGCTGCTCAAGGCGCTCACGCGGCTGCAGGTGGCGGAGCGGAGCAGGGCGCGCACGCGCGCATAGACACGCGTTGCGCTGTATTCATGGCCCACGTTCAACGCAGAGACGCGGCGACGCAGAGGGCTTGTCCGTCTCTGCGCCTCTGCGCCTCTGCGGTGAGCGTGGGCAAGGATGCAGCGTGACGGCTGCCATGCGCCTGCGCTTCTGTTTCGCGTCGCACACCGGTGTCCGCCGCGACACCAACGAGGACTGCTGCTGCGCGCGGCCCGACCTCGGCCTCTTCGCTGTGGCCGACGGGGTGGGCGGCCACGCGGCGGGTGAGGTGGCCTCGCGCGCGGCGCTGGAGGCGCTCGAGCAGGCGATCGCCGACACGCGCGGCGGCACCCCGGACAGCGAGTGGCCCTTCCAGTTCCAGCCCGCGCTCGGCGTGGACGGCAACCGCCTGAACTGGGGCGTCCACCTGGCGAGCCGGCGCGTGCGCACCGAGTCGCGCGCGGTCCTGGGGCGCGAGGGAATGGCGACGACCGTCGCCGCGGTCCTGATCGCGAACGTGCTCGAGCGCCGCGACGGCGCACCGCGCCCCGAGTGGCTCGGCCCGGGGGCGCCCCCTTCCGAGGTCGCGCCCGCCACCCTCGCGCACGTCGGCGACAGCCGGGTGTACCGGTGGCGGGCCGGCCGGCTCGATTGCCTCACGCGCGACCACTCCTGGGTGCAGGAGCAAGTGGACGCGGGGCGGCTGACGGCGGCCCGGGCGCGAACGCACCCGCGGCGCAACCTGCTGACGCGGGCGCTGAGCGCCACGGCCGTCCCCGTGACCGACATCGGGGTCGTCCCGCTCGCGCCGGGCGACCGCCTGCTGCTGTGCACCGACGGCCTGCCGCTCGCGCTCCGAGACGATGAGATCGAGGCGATCGTAGGGGAGGAGTACGGCGACAGTCCGGGGGCGACCGCCTGCGACGCGCTGGTCGGCGCCGCGAACCTGGCCGGCGCGCCGGACAACGTGACGGTGATCTTGATATCTGTCGTGGCTGGTGGCTAGTGCCTGGCGGCTCGTGGCTGGGGGCTGGCGGCCTTTGGCTCGTGGCTGGGGTGAGTGGCGACACGTGTCCTGATGTTCTCCAACCTGAAAGCGCTCCTCCGCTACCGCCCGCTGATCCAGAGCCTCGTCGCGCGGGAACTGAAGGCCCGCTACCGCGGCTCGGTGCTCGGCTTCTTCTGGTCGTTCATCAACCCGCTGCTGCTGCTCCTCATCTACAGCTTCGTCTTCAGCTACGTGCTGCCCGCGCGGGTCGAGGGGATCCAGCCCTACGCGCTGTTCCTGTTCTGCGGCATCCTCCCGTGGACCTGGTTCTCCTCGTCGATCCTCGAGTCGGCCAACGTCCTGATCGCGGGCGGGAACCTGATCAAGAAGGTGCTGTTCCCGGCCGAGGTGCTGCCGATCGTCACCGTTCTCGCCAACCTCGTGCACTTCCTGCTGGGGCTGCCGATCCTGGTGATCTTCCTCATCTACTACCAGCACACGCCCGACCTGGCCGGCCTCTTCTGGTTCCCGGTCGCCCTGCTGGTGCAGCTCGTGCTGACGCTCGGGATCGCGCTGATCGTCTCGGCACTGACCGTGCACTTCCGCGACATCAAGGACATCCTGTCGAACCTGGTGACGTTCTGGTTCTTCGCGACGCCCATCATCTACCCGATGAGCGCGATGCCCAGCCCGCTCGCGCGCCGGCTGCTCAACTTGAACCCGTTCACGCACCTGGCAATCTCGTACCAGGAGATCCTGTTCTACCCGGGGCCGTTCGGGCACTGGAAGTGGCTGGTCGCGCTCGGCGCCGCCTCGGCAGGCCTGTTCCTGCTCGGCTACTTCCTCTTCGACCGGCTCAGGGACTCGTTCGCGGAGGAAGTGTAGGCACCAGGGATTGGGATTGGAATCGATGTACGCGATCGAAGCGACCGGCGTCAGCAAGGTGTACCGCAGGTTCGGGAACCGGCGGCAGTTCGCCACGCTCAAGAGCGCGCTGCTGACCGGCACCCTGCTGCGCGACCTCCGCCCCGAGGAGACCTTCCCCGCCGTGCGCGGCGTCTCGTTCCGCGTCCGCAAGGGCACTACCTACGGCATCATCGGCCGCAACGGCTCGGGCAAGAGCACGATGCTCAAGCTGGTCGCCGGCATCACCAAGCCGACCGAGGGCACCGTCGCCGTGGACGGCCGCATCTCGGCGCTGATCGAGCTGGGCGCCGGCTTCCACCCCGAGATCTCCGGCCGCGAGAACGTCTTCATCAACGGCATCATGCTCGGCCTCACCAAGCGCGAGGTGGCGAGCCGCTTCGACGAGATCGTCGAGTTCGCCGAGCTCCAGGACTTCATCGACGCCCCGGTGAAGACCTACTCGTCGGGGATGTACATGCGCCTCGGCTTCGCCGTCGCGATCAACGTCGACCCCGACGTCCTCCTGATCGACGAGGTGCTCGCCGTCGGCGACGAGTCCTTCACGCACAAGTGCCTCGACAAGTTCTCCGACTTCCGGCGCCGCGGCAAGACCATCTTGCTGGTGACTCACTCGCTGAACCTCGTCGAGAAGTTCTGCGACGAGGTGCTGTGGCTCGACTCGGGGCGCACGCGCGGCGAGGGCGACCCCCGCACCGTCGTCTCGGCCTACATCTCCGAGGTGGCCAGGAGCGAGGAGCAGTTGCTGGCCGCGGGCGACGCGAAGGCGCGACAGAGCGCGGCCACCGCCGAAGCCTCGCCGAAGCTCGGGACGGACCCGGACGCAGCGGCCCGGGCGCAGGCGGGCGCGAAGGCGGGGTCCAGCGTCCCCTCGGTCTCGCCCGACACCCCGCCGCCCGACATGTTCCAGGCCGCCGAGGGGCGCTGGGGCACGCGCGAGATCGAGATCCTCGACGTCGCGCTCGTCGGCGCCGACGGCCAGCGGCGCCACGTCTTCCAGTCGGGCGAGCCGGCCGCGCTGCGCCTGTCGGTCCGAGCCCTCAAGCCGGTGCACGACTTCGCCTTCGGCGTCGGCATCTTCAACGCCGAGGGAGCCTGCGTCTACGGCACCAATACCGACATCGAGGAGTACCGCTCGAAGCGCCTCGAGGGCGAGGCGACCGTCACGTTCCAGATCGACAGCCTCGACCTCGTCGAAGGGACCTACAAGCTCGACGTCGCCGTGCATCGACGCAGCGGCGCCCCGTACGACTACCACCGCTCGCTCTACACCTTCCGCGTGAAGTCGCGCGTCAAGGACGTCGGCATCCACCGGCCGAAGCACCGGTGGGAGTTCGAGGGAGCGGGGCTGGAAATTACCAGCGATTCGAGTAGTGGCTAGTTGCCAGGTGCCACGACACCGAGTGCCATCGATGACCCTGTCAATGGGGGAGGCGGTCCACTGGGCCGGGCGCATCCGCTCGGAGGGCAAGCGGCTCGTCTTCACCAACGGCGTCTTCGACCTGCTGCACCCCGGACACGTGCGCTACCTCGCCGAGGCCCGCCGCCAGGGCGACGCGCTGATTGTCGCCGTCAACTCCGACCGCTCCGTCCGCGCCATCAAGGGGCCGGCGCGCCCCATCAACCCCGAGCAGGACCGCGCCGAAGTCCTCGCCGCCCTCGCCTGCGTGGACGCCGTCGTCGTCTTCGACGAGGACGATCCCCACGCCATCATCTCGGCCATCCAGCCCGACGTCCTCGTCAAGGGCGCCGACTGGGCCGCCGACGCCATCGTCGGCCGCGACGTCGTCGAGGCCCGCGGCGGCCGCGTCGTCCGCATCCAGGTCGCCGAAGGCTACTCGACGACGAGCATCCTCACCCGCATCAAGTCCCGCTGACACGGCGTCACGCGGCATCGCCTGCCGACGCTCAACGCGGAGACGCGGAGACGCACGCGGAGGTCCTGTAACTGGAGGTCCTGTAACTGTTGACCTCACACAGGCCGAGGTCCATACTGTGGCCGCGCGTCACCTTCCAGTCATTTTTTGTCCGCGACAGCCACCTCCGCGTCGAGCCCTCGAGAGCGGGGGACCTTTCCCCGCACAGGAGATCTCGTGCCGATGAAGCACGCAACCCGCCTCGCCGCCGCGGCGCTCGGTCTTCTCGCCGGCCTCGCCGTGCTCGCGGTCTCCGTCGAGACGCAGGAGCGCACGCGCGGCTCGCTCCGCCTCGCTGCCACCGACGTCCGCGAGATGCGGGCGGCCGATCGCGCCCTCGTGCAGATGGAGCGCGGCGGCGAGCTGAAGCTCCGTGAGAAGGAGCCGGACACGATGATCGCGGGCCGGCAGCACGAGCGCCTCGACCAGTATTACCAGGGCGTCCCCGTGTTCGGCGCCGACCTCGTCCGCCAGACCGACGGGCAGGTGACCCTCTCGGTCTTCGGCACGCTCGAGCGCGGCATCGACCTCGAGACGACGCCGTCGCTTGGCCCCGAGACGGCCATCGCGGTGTTCGAGCGCGAGACCGGCCACAAGGTGTCGCCGTCGCGCGCGCCGAAGCTCTTCGTGCTGCCAAAAGACGATGGGACATACGCTCTGACGTGGCGGGTGTCGCAATACACGAAGCTCGCGGCCCCCGTGCTCTTCGTCAACGCGATGAACGGGCGGGTCGAGCTGCAATACGACAACCTCCACCGGCAGACACCGGCCATCGGCAGGGGCACGGGCGTACTCGGGGACGAAAAGAAAGTGAGCGCCTCGCTCAGGAGTGGTGTGTACGTCGCCAACGACGAGATGCGCCCGCCGCAGTTGGTGACCCTCGACCTCCGAGGCAACATCTACCGGGCAGACGCGATCCTGTCTGGATGGTCGGCGCTGTACTGGAGTGACGTGGCCAGCGATACCGACAACGAGTGGCGGGACGGCGCGGTGGTGGACGCGCATTCGTACGCCGGGTGGGCCTACGACTACTTCTTCAAGCGTTTCGGGCGGAAGGGCCTCGACGACAGGAACGCCCCCATCCGGGTGATGGTCCACCCCCTGAGCCGGGGAGACACGGGACCCTACTCCGGCTACAACTTCAACGCCTTCTGGTGTCCCGCCTGCGGCGACGACGAGCGCGGCTACGCCTTCTTCGGAGACGGCCATGCCGCGGGGCGCTACGATTCCGCCGGGCAGCACTGGAACTACGTGGCTGGCGGCATCGACTGCGTCGCGCACGAACTGACGCACGCGGTCACCGGTTACGCCTCCGGCCTCATCTACCGGAACGAGTCCGGCGCGCTGGACGAGGCGTTCTCCGACGCGATGAGCACCGGGATCGAGTTCTTCTACCAGTCGGCCGGGCAGGGGAGCATGAAGGCCGACTACCTGATCGCGGAAGACGTGGTGACCGCAGCCGACGCGGGCGCCAGAACGGGCATCCGATCCCTGGCTGACCCCCGGCTCTTCAGGGACCCCGACCACTATTCCATCCGGGAGAGGGGCAGCGAGGACAACGGCGGCGTGCACGCCAACGGCCTCATCCCCGGCCATGCCTTCTACCTCGCCATCGAGGGCGGCACCAACCGCACCTCGGGCCGCCGCGTCGAGGGCGTGGGCGCGGCCA
Source organism: uncultured Acidobacteriota bacterium (assembly GCA_963813585.1). Classification (GTDB taxonomy): domain Bacteria; phylum Acidobacteriota; class Vicinamibacteria; order Vicinamibacterales; family Fen-181; genus JARKSS01. Next base: position 690,581 of record CAWEZL010000001.1, on the reverse strand, counting down.
ACCGCGAGCAGATCGAGAAGGTGTTCTACCGCGCGTTCGTCTACTTCCTGACGAGCTACGCGACGTTCCACTCGGCGCGCCTCGCCACCATCCGCGCGGCGCAGGAGCTGTATGGCGACGGCAGCGCCGCGCGCCGGGCCGTGACCCAGGCGTGGGATGCCGTGGGCGTGTTCTAGGAGTGACGTCATGCGCTACCGAATCTGCTGCATCGCCGCGCTCGTTCTCGCGTCGCTCCTCGCGGGCCTCGTCCCGGCGGCCGGACAGGGCGTCGTTCGCTACGGCCCGGCGCAGATTGTCGAGACGGCCCCCTTCTATCTCTACGCGGACGAATCGCGAGGGCCGCTCGAGGCGTTGAAACCTGGGACGAGCGTGACCGTGCTCGAGATCAAGGGAGACTGGGTCCTGGTCGAGTACCAGGATCCGCGGTTCGGCGTGCGACAGGGCTACGTGAAGGCGCGGTTCGTGAAATCGGGGACCATCGACGGTCCGCCGCCGCCCGCCTCGCCGGCGGCGAAACCCGCCCAGTCGGCTCCCGCGCCACCGCCCGCGCGTCCCGCCCAGCCGCCAACCGCCACACAGCCGCCGCCGCGAGGCGCGACGGCGAAGCCGGCGAAGCCCGCCGGCAAGGGGTGGAGGGATCGCGCCCTGGTCGCGATCAACGGCGCCTACCAGTCGGGCGCCTCGTCGTTCTCGGAGAGCTTCACGTTCCAGCAGTATGTCGAGCGGGCGACCATCAAGACCGACTATCCCGCGAAGGATGGTCCCGGCTTCGACGCCGCGGCCGGACTCCGCGTCTGGAAGGGCCTGGCCCTCGGGGCGGGCGTCACGCGGACCGACCGCTCGACGACCGCGAGCATCAGCGGGACGATCCCGCACCCGTTCCACTTCAACACCCTCAGGCCCGTCTCCGGCATCGCCGCGATCAGCCGCACGGAGACCGCGATTCACGCCCTGGCCGCATGGGTGCTGCCGGCCGGCCAGCGGTTCCTCGTGACGGTGTCGGGCGGGCCGTCGTACTTCACCGTCAGGCAGTCGCTCGTCGAGAACGCGCCCTTCACCGAGGCGTATCCGTACGACTCGGCGGAGCTGTCGTCGCCCTTCGTCACCAAGGCGTCGAAGTCGGCCGTGGGGTTCAACGCCGGGATCGACCTCGGCTTCTACTTCACGCCGATCGTCGGCGTGGGCGCCGGCGTGCGGTACGCCCGCGGAACGGTCGACCTGCCGCTGCACGGCGCAACCATCAGCACCGATGCCGGCGGCGTGCAGGCCCTGGTGGGGTTGCGCCTGCGCGTGCCGCGCCGCGCGACCCGCAAGCCGGCGGCCAAGGCGCCTGCGCCTCCGCCCCGCAACCCGGATAAGCGGCCGCTCTGACCCTGCGGGGCGGCGAGGCCACCCGCCGCCCCCTACCTCCTGTCCGCGCGCGCCGGTCCGTACAGGATCCGCCCCGGCCGCGCGGCGGTCATCGTCCCCTTCTCGACGATCACCTCGCCGTTGACCACGACCATCTCGAACCCTTCCGCGTACTGGTGCGGCTGCTCGAAGGTGGCCTTGTCCTTCACACGTGCCGGGTCGAAGAGCGCCAGGTCGGCCTTCATCCCTTCACGGACGCTGCCGCGGTCCTGGAGGCGGAGGCGCCACGCGGGGAGCGAGGTCATCTTGCGGACCGCCTCCTCGAGCGTCAGCAGCCCTTTCTCGCGGACGTAGACGGCGAGGACGCGCGCGAACGTGCCGTAGCTGCGCGGGTGCGGCACCGCCTCCCCGAACACCGGCACCTCGCCGTCCGACGCGATCATCGTCAGCGGGCTGGCGAGGATCCGCTCGAGGTCGCCTTCGTCGATCGCGTGGAAGATCCCCTGCGCGCCCCCGTGCTCCACGATGAAGAGCGCCGTCTCGGCGGCGTTCTCGATCGTCGGCTCGAGGCCGCGCTGCCGGGCGATGTCGGCGAGCGTCCTGCCGGCGAGCGACGGGTCCCACGAACACGACGAGATGGCGATGTTCTTCGGGTCGCCGCCGCCGCGGTCGAACCGGATGTTCTCGACGACCGTCGCCTTGATCGTCGCGCGCTGGGCCGGGTCGCGCAGGCGCTTCAGGATGTCGGCTCGCCCCCCTTCGAGTGCCCACGGCGGCAGCAGCACGCTGAGCGAGGTGGCGGACGCGGTGTAGGGGTACTGGTCGATCGTCACGTCCACGCCGCGGGCCCGCGCCTCGGCGACGAGCTTCAGCGTGTCGGAGCTCTTGCCCCAGTTCCGGACGCCGATGATCTTGTGGTGGGTGACCTGCGTGGGCAGGCCGCCCAGCTCGCCGATCGCGATCGTTTCGCGGACGCTGTCGAGCACGCCCGCGGCCTCGTTGCGCATGTGCGACACGTGGATGCCGCCCAACGCGCCTGCCACCTTCGCCAGCTCGATCACCTCGTCGGTCGGCGTGAAGATGCCCGGCACGTAGAACAGCCCCGTGCTCAGGCCGACGGCGCCGTCGCGCATCCCCTGGCGCACCAGCTCGCGCATCTTCTCCATCTCGGCCGGCGTGGCCTTGCGGTCAACGCTGCCGATGACCGCCTCGCGGGCGGATCCCTGGCCGACGAAGGTCCCGAAGTTGGGGGAGGTCGTCAGGGCCGCGACGCGGCGCAGGAAGTCGGCGATGGGGAGGGGCGAGCTGCCGTCGGGCCCCTCGTAGATCGTCGTCACCCCCTGGCGCGTGTAGTTGTCCGCGGTCGGCACCTGGAAGATGCCGCGCCGCGCGTGCGTGTGGATGTCGATGAAGCCGGGCGAGACGACGAGGCCGGTCGCGTCCACCACCCGGGCGGCCGGCGCGTCGATGCGCGGGGCGACGAGCGCGATCGTGTCGCCCCTCACGCCGACGTCGGCCCGCACCCACGGGCTGCCGGTCCCATCCACCACCCGCCCGCCGCGGACGACCAGGTCGTACGCCGGCCCTTCCTGAGCCCGGGCCCCGGCTCCGCCGATCGAGCCAGCCACCACCCCTGCCGCGGCGACGACCCCCGCCGCCGCCACGATCGCCGCCATCGTGCCTCGCATCATGGACATACTCTACGCCCTGCCGCGACAGCCCGACGGCGTGGCGGGTACGCCTCCTGCAGGACTTCCGTGACTGCACAAGGGAGGTATCCATGGCGTTTCACTCGCTGAAAGATCTCTACGTAGACGAGTTGCGCGACATCTACGACGCGGAGAAGCAGATCATCTCGGCCATGCCGAAGATGATCAAGGCCAGCTCGTCACCCGACGTCCGCCAGGCGTTTCAGCACCACCTCGACGAGACCAGGATGCAGGTCGAGCGCCTCGATCTCATCTTCAAGAACCTCGGCACCGAGCCGAAGGGGCGGCACTGCAAGGGCATGGAGGGGATCCTCGCGGAGGCGGACGAGGTGATCTCGAAGGGGGGCGCCCCCGACGTCGGCGACGCGGCGCTCATCTCGGCTGCCCAGCGCGTCGAGCACTACGAGATCGCGTCGTACGGCTCGGTTCGCACGTTCGCCCACCGGCTGAACGACGCGTACGCGGCAGACCTGCTGCAGAAGACGCTCGACGAGGAGGGGCGCACCGACAAGGCGCTGACGGGCCTCGCCGAGACCGGCATCAACCAGAAGGCGGCCGAGGGGAAGGAGATCCGCGGGACGAACCTCGGCTACGTCAGCGTGAACGAGTTCCAGTACGTCGGCGACCGCCCGGCGCCGTTCAACGACGTGCGGATGTTCGGCGCCGGGAACGACGACCTCGGCACGCTCCACGGTTTCATCGTGGACCGGAACACCGGCCGCCCCTTCTACCTCGTGGTCGAGGCCGGCAACTGGTTCGTCGGGAACCGCTACCTGGTCCCGGTGGGGAAGGCGCGCTTCGAGCCGGACAGCCGCAAGATGCGCCTCGACATCGGCAAGGAGACGGTGAAGAAGTACCCCAAGTTCGACGAGGACTGGTTCGAGTACGACGAGGCGCGGCGCCGCGAGTACGAGGGCACCCTGCTGCGGGCATTCGTCGCCTCGCCGACCCCCGGTGTCGCGGGCGGCTTCGACTACGGCAGCATGCCCGAGTTCCGGCAGCCCGAGTGGTGGCGCGAGGACGAGTACGAGGGCTACCCGGGCGGGGAGCGTCACCTCGAGCGCGAGCACGCCGGCGACCGTCCCCTCTCGGGGCGCACCGCGGCGCGCGAACGGCAGCCCGACCTCCAGCGGCCCCCGAGCGAACGGGACGGCGGCTTCGGCGAGGGGCGTAGCACGATCGACGAACCGCGGCGCGACGATCGCGACCCGACCAAACGGCCGCGCTGACCCTTCGCTCTCGAGGCGCGGCTTCCGGGGGGTCAGGTCGCGCAAAATGCAGCAATGCAAGACCTGACCCCACCGGGGCGGTGGGCGGGCTCCCGCGCTCAGTAGGTGACGATCCCGTCGAGAGTCCAGGTCACGCCGGCCGAAGCCCAGGTGGGGTCGTCCAGGACCTCGAGGAACGCCACGGTGAAGCTGCCGGTTGCACCCGCGAAGCGGCCGGTGCCGCCGGAGATGACCAACGCCGCCTCGCCGCGAACCAGGTCGACGCGCTCGGCATCGTAGGTCGCCGAACCCTCGTAGGTGCCCACGATCTCGTCGCCGTTGGCCGCGACAATCCTGAACGTCCCCTGGTCCAGGGCGCCGGTCTCGAGGTTCGGCAGGTGCCTGGTGTGAAGCGTTGACAAGCCCAGGTGCGTGACCGTCCCCGTGGCCGTGGAGTCGGAGTAGAACTGCCACCACTGCTCGCCCCACATCTGGGTGAAGTCGAACCGGCCGCCGAGCACGCCCGTGACCTCACGGGCAACGGTGGCCGGGCCGTGCCCGTCCGACACAACCGAGGTGGCCGGGGCCGCGGCGACCGCGGCGATCGACGAGGTGGGGCTGGCCGGGTTGCCCGTCCCCGGGTTGTTGCCGCCGCACGCCAGCACGAGAGCCGCGAGAGCGAGAGCCGTCCATCTCATACGGGTCTCCTTTCAGGGATCCACACCGGCAGCCTATTGCGTTCGAAGCCTCGCCGATGCGATCCGATGCGACATCGTGCCCTGTCGCGTGTTGCCGCATGGATGGCGTTGCTGTACCCTTCAGCCGGGCTTCCTGGAGGGCGACGCGTGGGCGAGCGGCTGGATTCCTGGAAGGACATCGCCGCGTACCTGGGCCGCGACGTGCGGACGCTGCAGCGCTGGGCGCTGGCACGGCGGCTCCCCGTGCACCACCTCCCGGGCGGCGGCGAGAAGCCGCGCGTCTTCGCGCTCAAGTCAGAACTCGATGACTGGATGAGGGCCGGCGTGCGGCAGGAGGGCGAGGCCCCGGCTTCCGTCGCGGTGCTGCCGTTCGCGAACCTCGCCGAGGATGCGGGCGGCCAGCGGTTCGGCGACGGCCTGGCCGACGATCTCATCAACGCCCTCGTTGCCATCCCCGGTCTCCGCGTCACGGCGCGCACCTCGTCGTTCGCTCTCTCGGGCACCGGGCAGGACGCGCGGCAGATCGGCGCCCGTCTCGGGGCCGCGTGGCTGGTCGAGGGGAGCGTGCGGCGCGACGGCCAGCGGGTCCGGGTCTCGGCACAGCTGGTGAGCGCGAGGGACGGGTTTCACGCCTGGAGCGACTGCTACGACCGGGAGGTCACCGACGTCTTCGCCATCCAGGACGAGATTGCCAGGGCGATCGCCCTCGCCCTGAAGCTCAAGCTGGCCCCGACACAGCCCGCCAGCCGTCCCACCGAAGACCTCGCCGCGCACGAGCTGTGGCTGAAGGGGCGCACGATCAGCCAGCAGTACACGCCATCGGCGCTCGCGGAGGCGCGGGCGTGCTACGAGGCCGCTATCGAGCGCGACCCGCGGTTCGCGCGGCCGCACTTCGGCCTCGCGGAGCTGCTGTTTCACGCCGTCCAGTTCGGACTGACGACATCGCCCGAGGATGTGAGCCGCGCGCGCGAGGCGATGACCAGGGCGCTCGAGCTGGACGATCGCTTCGGCGAGGCGCACGCGCTGAACGGCGTCCTTCGCGGGATGCTCGACTACGACTGGGCGGGCGCGGAGACGTCGTTCCGGCGCGCCTTCGAGCTGAGCCCCGGATCCTCGAACATCCTCCTCCAGCACGCCTGGTTCCACCTCGTGCCCAGGATGCGGATCGCCGAGGCGCTGGACGAGGCGGAGCAGGCCGTGGCGCTCGACCCGCTCTCCCCGCTGGTGCGGGGGAGATTCGGGCTCGTACTGATCGTCGCCCGCCAGTACGCCCGCGGCGTCGAGGAATGCCGTGCCGCCGTCCAGCTGGCGCCGCGGCTCTGGTGGCTGCGCTGGTTCTACGGCACCGCGCTCCTCATGCAGGGCAGCCTGGCTCAGGGCCTCGAGCAGTCGCGAAAGGTGTACGAGCAGGTCCACCACCCGATGACGGTCGGCGGGATGGCTCTCGTGTACGGCCTGTCCCGGCAGGCGAAGACGAAGGCGAAACACCTCCTCCGCGAACTCGAGGACATCTCTGCGACGACCTACGTCCCGCCCCTGGCGTTCGCCCTGGCCTGCCTCGGTGCCGGTGACGACCGCGTCTTCGAGTGGCTGGGCAAGGCGATCGACGCGCGCGACCCGGCCGTCACCCAGCTCCCCTCGATGCCGTTCTACGACGGCATCCACGACGACCCGAGGTTCAAGGCCCTGCTCGCCCGCATGAACCTGGCGCCTGGTCCGAGCCCTGCGCCTTGAGCCCTGAGCCCGCCCCTGAGCCTTGAGCCCTGAGCCCTGAGCCTGTCACAATGATCTGTTCGTGGCGACCTCGCTCACGCTCCAGGCGCTCCTGAAGACCGCCATCGCCAGGGCCCACCTCGGCGAGCAGGGCGTTCCTCGCGCGAGCGGCCTCACGCCCGCGGCCCAGGCGTTCTACCTTGCGGGCGTCGCCACCCGCCACGCTCCCGCCCCCCGTCCCGGCACCCGCGGCCGCACCGTCGTCGCCATCGTCGCGACCGACGGGGACGCCGAGCAGATGACCGCGGACATCCGCTTCTTCCTGGCCGCGATCGAGGGGCTGTCGGAGAGCGCGGTGCAGGACGCGGTGCTGCCGCTGCCCTCGCACGAGGTTGATCCCTACCGCGGCCTCGCGGCGCACATGAGCGTGATGTCGGCTCGCACGCGCGCGCTGCACGCGGCCGCCACCGGCACCGCCCGCGTGATTGTCGCCTCGGCCACCGCGCTGCTGCCGCGGCTGAGCGCTCCCGGCCGGCTGCTGTCGGCCTCCATCACCCTCAAGGCAGGCGACGAGGTCGACCCCGGGGGGCTGGCCACGCGACTGGTCGAGGCCGGCTTCACACGCGAGGACCCGGTGGACGAGCACGGCGAGTTCTGCGTGCGCGGCGGCGTCATCGACGTGTTCCCCGTGGGCAGCGAGCGCCCCCTGCGCCTCGACTTCATCGGCGACACCATCGAGTCGATCCGCCAGTACGACCCCGCCACGCAACGCTCCATCGGCGAGGTGGCCCAGGCGCTGGTGCTCCCGCTGCGCGAGGTGTTCACAACGGCCCGCGGCATGGACACCAGTAGGGCCGGCGTCCCTGCCCGCGCGGACAGCAGTGGCGCCGGCGTCCCTGCCCGCCCGAGCCCGCAGGCGGCCGAAGCGGCCAGCCGCGCCGACTTCCGCCCCCCGCCTCCCACCTTGCCGCGCCGGAGCTCCGAGAGCGCTGAGGGAGCGACGGCCGGCGCGGAGGATGATCTGTCCTGGGCCTGGCAGGGCGATGACGACTGGGACGAGCCCTCCGGCTCGGCCCAGGGCGGGCCGGCCGACGCCGGCGAGCCCGCCGACGCGAACCCGGTGGTCGAGCCGAACGCGCTGCTCGAGGCGGGCGCGGACCTGTCGGCGTCGCTGCTCGACTACGTCAGCCAGCCGCTGATCTACGCCTGCGAGCCGGACGAGGTGCGGGCGCGCGCGGAGAAGTCGCTCGCGCAGTACGCCGCCAGCCACCAGGAGATGGCCGCCCGCGGCCGCGACCTGCCCCCGCCCTCGGCCCTCTTCACGCCGCTCGACGACCTCGACGCGCTGTTCTCGCTGGGCACGGTGCTCGAGGAGCTGGAAGTCGGTGGACTAGCCCCCAGCCCCCAGCCCCTGGCCCCCAGCATTCCCTCCCCCCCCTTCCACGGGCGCATCGCCGACTGGGTGTCCGACATCCGCGCCGCGCGCGCCGCCGGCGAGACCGTCCTCTTCGTCGCCGCCACCCCCGGTCGCGCCGAGCGTGTCGTGCAGGTCCTCTCCGACTACGAGCTGCTCGCCGTCCCCGTCTTCGTCGATCCGCACAAGCGCGACCACCTCGAGGCCCGCGGCGAGATGGTCCACGGCGCGTCGGTGCTGGTCGCGACCGGCGACCTGTCGCGCGGCTTCCGCCTGCCCTCGGCCGCGCTGCGCATCTTCGCCGAGACCGACGTCTTCGAAGAGGAGCGCCGCCCGTCCGACCGCCGGCGCGCGGCCACCAAGACCTTCCTGTCCGACTTCCGCGACCTGAAGGTCGGCGATTACGTCGTCCACGTGGACCACGGCATCGGCGTGTTCGTCGGCCTCAAGCAGATCGCGGTCGATCCCTACGGCGGCCCCACGCAGGAGTTCCTCGAGCTGCGCTACGCCGGCGAGGACAAGCTGTTCGTCCCCGTTGAGCGCCTCGACCTGCTGCAGAAGTACACCGGTGCCGGCCGCCCCGCGCTCGACCGCCTCGGCGGGACCACCTGGGAGAAGGCCAAGACGCGCGTCAAGAAGGCGATGCGCGACATGGCCGAGGAGCTGCTGAAGCTCTACGCCGCGCGCAAGGCGCTCGCCGGCCATGCCTTCTCGCCCGACACCCACTGGCACGAGGAGTTCGACGCCGCCTTCCCCTACGAGCTGACGCCCGACCAGCAGGCCGCGGTCGAGGACATCCGGCGCGACATGGAGTCCACGACGCCGATGGACCGTCTGCTGTGCGGCGACGTCGGCTACGGCAAGACCGAGGTGGCGATGCGCGCCGCCTTCAAGTCGGTGATGGACGGCAAGCAGGTCGCCTTCCTCGCCCCCACCACCGTCCTCGCGTTCCAGCACCTCAAGACGCTGCGCGAGCGGTTCGCCGGCTTCCCGGTGACCGTCGACATGGTCAGCCGCTTCCGCACGCGCGGCGAGATCGGCCAGACGCTCGACGACCTCATCGCCGGCAAGGTGGACATCATCGTCGGCACCCACCGCCTGCTGTCGAAGGACGTGAAGTTCAAGGACCTCGGCCTGCTGGTGGTGGACGAGGAGCAGCGCTTCGGCGTCGCCCACAAGGAGCGCATCAAGCAGATGCGCCGCAAGGTGGACGTGCTGACGATGACCGCGACGCCGATCCCGCGGACGCTGAACATGTCGCTCGTGGGGATCCGCGACATGTCGGTGATCGAGACGCCGCCGAAGGATCGCCTGGCGATCCAGACCAACGTCGTGCGCTTCGACCAGGAGCTGATCGCGCGCGCCGTGCGCGGCGAGCTGTCGCGCGGCGGCCAGGTGTACTTCATCCACAACCGCGTCGAGTCGATCTTCTCGATCGGCCAGCTGCTGCAGCGCCTCGTCCCCGAGGCGCGCGTGGTCGTCGGGCACGGGCAGATGAGCGAGGACGCGCTCGAGCGGGCGATGGTCGATTTCGTCGCGCGCAAGTTCGACGTCCTGCTGGCGACGACGATCGTCGAGAACGGCCTCGACATCCCGAACGTGAACACGATCGTCATCAACCGCGCGGACCGCTACGGGCTGTCGCAGCTTTACCAGTTGCGCGGCCGCGTGGGGCGGTCGGACCGGCCGGCCTACGCCTACCTGCTGGTGCCGCCCGGCAACACGCTGTCGCCGGTGGCGCGCAAGCGCCTGGCAGCCATCCGCGAGTTCTCCGAGCTGGGGAGCGGCTTCCGCGTGGCCGCGCTCGACCTCGAGATCCGCGGCGCCGGCAACCTCCTGGGCGGCGAGCAGAGCGGCCACATCGAGGCGATCGGCTTCGAGATGTACACGAAGCTGCTCGAGCAGACCGTCCGCGAGCTGAAGGGCGAGGAGATCGAGGACGAGACGCGGGCGACCGTGAACCTCGGCATGGACCTGCGGATCGACGAGGAGTACGTTCCCGAGCAGAACCAGCGGCTGGGGCTCTACCGCCGCGTGGCGTCCGCCCGGTCGGACGCGGAGCTGGACGCGATCGCCGGCGAGGTCGAGGACCGCTACGGCCCGCTGCCGCCGGAGGTGCTGAACCTGGTGGACTACGGCCGCATCCGCGTGATGGCCGATCGGCTGGGCGTGGAGAAGATCGACCGCCAGGGGTCGCTGGTCGTCCTAACCTTCAAGGGGTCGAACGGGCCCGAGCCCGAGCGGGTGATGCGCCTGCTGCGCGAGCAGCCGGACGTCACGCTGTCCCCGCCGTCGGGCCTGAAGCTCGACCTCAGCGGCGCGGCGCGTCTCACGAAATGGGGCCAGGCCCCATTTCGTGAAACTGATACTGTCGGCACGGGTTCTGGGGAACGACCTAGAAAGACTCCCATTGTCCAGAATCCCGGCCGCGGCATTCCGAAACGAGGCGCCGCGGCGGCGGCGCGCTCGTGGTGGACCGCCCGGGCGACCGAGGACGAGGTGAAGCCCGGCTTCCGGAAGGAAGCGATCCTCAGGCCGGCCAAGGAAGACCCCCGGGCGCCCGGCGGTGTCCTCTTGCGCCTGACCGCCCTGCTGGCGGAACTGGCGGAGGGGCGGTAGACTAAAAGATTCCCGTCGGTCCTGCAATCAGAGTGAACCGAGCGTTTCCCTATGAACAACTCCCTCCGCCTGCTGGCGGTCCTCCTGCTCGCCGGTGCCTTCGCGCTGCCGGCGTCGGCCCAGCAGCCGCCGGCCCAGCCGCCGACGGCCGCTCAATCCCCGGCCGCGCCCGGGGCTCCGGCCGCGCAGCAGGCGCCGCCGCCCGCGCCGGTGTCGCAGCTCCCCCTCGCGCCGACCGAGATCATCGAGCAGGTCCTCTTCAAGGTGAACGGCGACATCTTCACCAAGACCGACCTCGAAACGCGCCAGATCCAGCTTCTGCGCGCCCGCAACACCGGCCCGCTCCCGGACGATGAACTGAAGAAGACGCTGGCGGACCTGACGCCGCAGCTGCTGGTGGACAGCGTGGACGAGCTGCTGCTGTTGCAGCGCGGCCGCGACCTCGGCTACCACCTGGGGGACGAGCAGTTCAACGAGATCCTGGGGAACATCAAGAAAGAGAACAAGATCGAGACCGAGGAGCAGTTCCAGGCGGCGCTCAAGCAGGAAGGCCTCTCCCTTTCCGAGCTGCGGCGCTCGATCGAGCGCAGCATGGTCATCAACCGGGTGCAGCAGGCCGAGGTCTTCGGCCGCATCTCGGTGACCGAGGAGGAGGCGCGCAAGTACTACGAGACGCACCCCACCGAGTTCACCACCCCCTCGACGCTGATGATCCGCGAGATCCTCGCCGCCGTGAAGACCGACGGCAAGACGCTCAACGTCGGCCTCGACGAGGAGGTCAAGGCCAGGGCCGAGGCGATCCGCGCGCGCATCGTCGCCGGCGAGAGCTTCGAGAAGCTGGCCGCCGAGCTGTCCGACTCGTCGTCCAAGGCGAACTCGGGGCTGGTGGGGCCGCTGTCGCCCGAGGAGCTCGACCCCGCGCTGCGCACGCTGTTCGAGGGGATGAAGCCGGGCGACCTGTCGCCGGTGACCCGCACATCGGGCGGCTACCAAATCTTCAAGCTCGAGTCGCGCGGCGAGACGAAGGTGCTGCCCTTCGACGAGGCGCGCCAGCAGATCGCCAACCGCGTCGCGGCGGACAAGCGCCGGGCGGAGTTCGGGAAGTACATGCAGAAGCTGCGCGCCGAGGCCCTCATCGAGTGGAAGAACGCCGACCTGAAGCGGATGTACGACGCGGCGATCAAGAAGGCGAATGGATAGCGTCGACTCCCCCTGGTTCGCGGTGTGGACGCGTTCGCGCGCCGAGAAGGCGGTCCACGACCAGCTCGTGCGCAAGCAGGTCGAGGTCTTCCTGCCCACCATCACCCGGTGGAGCCGGTGGAAGGACCGCAAGAAGCGCCTCGACGTGCCGCTGTTCCCCGGCTACTGCTTCGCCCGCTTCGACGAGCGCAACCTCCTGTCGGTCGTCTCGTGCCAGGGGGTGGCCAGCGTGATTCACTTCGACGGCCGCCCGGCGCCGATCCCCGCGATCGAGATCGAGAGCATCCGCAAGCTGGTGACGAGCGGCCTGCAGTACGACCCCTGCCCGCTGATCAAGGAGGGGTCGATGGTGCGCGTCGTGTCGGGCCCGCTCAAGGGGGTGGCCGGCCGCCTCGAGCGCAAGGGCCCGCACGCCCGCCTGGTCCTCTCGGTGGATCTCATCGGCCGCGCGGTCAGCGTCACCGTGGATGCGGCGGATGTCCGCGAGTACTGACACTGTCACGCTGCATCCATCGCCCACGTTCAACGCGGAGACGCGGAGATCAGAGGGCTTGTCTCTGCGCCTCTGCGTTGAGCGGGATCTCGAAGGCAGCGTGATAGCGTGACGATGATCCTGTCCCCTCCCTTCGGCCTCGCCCCCATGGCGGGGATGACCGACACGGCCTTTCGCCGCCTCGTGAAGCGGCACGGCGGCTGCGGCCTGGTGGTCACCGAGATGGTGAGCTCCGAGGGGCTCGTGCGCGGCATCGACAAGACGCTCGAGTACGCCGAGTTCACCGAGGAGGAGCGCCCGGTCTCGATCCAGGTCTTCGGCGGCGATCCCGGGACGATGGCGCGCGCGGCGCAACTCGTCGAGGGGCTGGGAGCCGACGCGGTGGACGTGAACATGGGCTGCCCGGTCCCGAAGATCTCGAGGCACAACGCGGGCTGCCGCCTGATGCGCGAGCCGGCCCACGCCGCCTCGATCGTGCGGGCGATGGCGGGCGCCGTTCGCATCCCGGTGACGGTGAAGATGCGCGCGGGCTGGGACGACCGCGAGGTGAACGCCCCCGAGTTGGCGCGCGCCCTCGAGGACGCCGGCGCCTCGGCGATCACGGTGCACGGGCGGACGGGGGCGCAGTCCTACCGCGGATCGTCCGACTGGGAGCTGATCGCGCGCGTCGCCGCGTCGGTCTCGATCCCCGTCTTCGGCAACGGCGACTGCGTCGAGCCGGCCGACCTCTGCCGGCGCCTGACGGAGTCGGGGGTGGCGGGCGTGCTCGTGGGCCGCGGCGTGCTGCGCAACCCCTGGATCTTCGCGCAGGCCGCGGCGCTCGCCGCCGGCCGGCCGATGCCCGAGGTCACGCTCCAGGACCGGGGCCGCTTCCTGCTCGAGTACATCGACCTGCTGCTTCGCGATCCGGCCGGCGAGCCCGCCGGTTTCCGCCACGCAGTGGCGCCGGCCTCCGTGCCCGCTGCACTAGCCCCTGGCCCCCAGCCCCTGGCCCCTGCAACCGTCCCGGCCGGTGGCCGCGATCGCCACGTCATCAACAAGCTTCGCGCCCTCTCGGCCTGGTACACCCGCGGCTTCGAGAACGGCTCGCGCCTCCGCCTCACGATCAACCGCACCGAGTCGCTCGCCGCCCTCCGCGCCACCATCGCCGAGTTCTTCCAGGCCGAGTAAGGCCGGCCTCCGCCTGCGGCCCGCAGCGCAGGCCTGCTCCAGTAGGGCCGGCCTCGGCCTGGGCCCGCTCGGACTCGGGGCGAGCAAGGCATCGGTTCCCGAGCCGGGCTCCGCAGTTCGGGAACACGTCCTCGCGCCGCGTCGGTTTCCTGATCGGTGCGTCGGGCTGGCGCTATGCGCGCTGGATCGACCGCTACGCGCGGCGCCCGGGAAACCTCGCGCGCGCTCGTCGTGTTCCGGCTTCGTTCGCGAACTGCTCCGCACGGCTCGTCCGCCGACGCCCGCCCACCCCGGCCCGCAGCGCGGGCCTGTTCCAGTTAGGCCGGTCTCCGCCTGCGGCCCGCTCGGACTCGGGGTGGGCAGGCATCGGCTCCCGAGGCGGGCTCCGCAGTTCGGGAACACGTCCTCGCGCCGCGTCGGTTTCCTGATCTGTAGGGCGGGCTGGCGCTATGCGCGCTGGATCGACCGCTACGCGCGGCGCCCGGGAAACCTCGCGCGCGCTCGTCGTATCCGGCTTCGTTCGCGAACTGCTCCGCACGGCTCGTCCGCCGACGCCCGCCCACCCCGGCCCGCAGCGCGGGCCTGCTCCAGTAGGGCCGGCCTCCGCCTGGGCCCGCGGACTCGGGGCGAGCGGGATGATAATGGTGGCATGAAGCTCCTCCGCGCCCTCGGTGCCGCCATCCTCGTCAGCGTCACCCTCGCCATCCCGGCCCCGCACGCGCAGGCCCTCCAGCCGGCGCCGCAGGGCCAGCCGCAGGCCGCGCAGAGCCCGCCAGAGGGCCAGAAGCCTCCCTCCGACCCCGCCCAGGGCAAGCCGGAGGGCCAGCAGCCTTCCGAGGGCAAGCGCGGGAAGAAGCCGCCCGAGCTGAAGATGCCGCCGCTCCCCGAGGCGCAGCGCAAGCTGCTGCCCGACACGAAGGCCGGGAAGATCTTCGGCGAGTGGCTCGCCATCTGCGGCCGGCCCAGCACCGACCTGATGGCCAAGTGGATGCGGGACCACCTGCGCAAGGGGTTCCTCGAGGGGACCGACGCGCGCGCCCTCGGCCGCGCCGACGCGGCCGACTGCTTCTACGCCGGCGGCTACCAGGTGACCGAGGTGCTCGACAACCAGCCCGAGCGCCTCGCCGTGAAGGCCGTCGCGCCGAAGCTCGACACCTGGTACCGCCTCGTCATCGGCGTCAACGACGAGGGCAGCGGCCCCGTGCAGGCGATGCCCGTCACGCCCCCCGAGTCGTCTCTCCCGAAGGAGCCGAAGCAGCTTTCCGACGAGGCGCTGCAGAAGGACATCGAGCGCGCCGCCGAGCGCCTCACCACGGCCGACGCCTTCAGCGGCATCGCCATGGCCGCCCGCGACGGCAAGCCGTTCGTCACCGTCACGGCCGGCTACGCCGACCGCACGCGCGAGCGCCCCTTCTCCCCGTCCACGCAGTTCACCATCGGTTCGATGGGGAAGATGTTCACGGCGGCCGCGTTCGCGCAGCTCGTGGATCAGGGCCAGGCGTCGTTCGACGACACGGTCGGCAGGTTCTTCCCCGAGTACGCCAACGAGACCGTGCGCAGCAAGGTCACCGTCGCGATGCTGCTCACGCACACCTCGGGCATGGGCGACTTCCTCTCGAAGCGCACCCCCGCGATGATGGCGAACGGCGTGAAGCGCGCCGCCGAGTTCATGCCGCTCTTCGAGAAGGACGAGCCCGCCTTCGAGCCGGGCACCCGCTCGCGCTACAGCAACGCCGGCCTCGCGCTGCTCGGCGCGATCGTCGAGAAGGCCTCGGGCGAGGACTATCCCGCCTACCTCAGGAAGCACATCTTCGAGCCGGCAGGGATGACGAACAGCGACCCGAACAACGTCCCGCGCCAGATCGACGCGCGCCCGACGTCGCTGGTGACTCCCTACACGAAGCAAAGCGAGAGCGGACCACTGCTCGGCTGGGTGGCCGCCGAGGCCGACATCGGCAGCCCCGCGGGGGGAGCGATCTCGACCGCCGAAGACCTCCTCAAGTTCGCCGAGGCGCTGCGCGGCGGCAAGCTGGTGAAGCGGGAGACGTTCGCGAAGATGGCGCAGCCGCACGAGAAGACGCCGTCGGGCGGCTACGGCTACGCGATGAACGTCGCCGACGTCTACGGCCGCACCGTCGTCGGGCACGGCGGCGGCTTCCCGGGCGTGAGCACCCAGCTCTACATCGTGCTCGACTCGCCGTACTCGGCGGTGGTCCTCTGCAACCAGGACGCGCCCGCCTCCGAGAGGCTCGGCGAGCGCCTGAGGGCGCTGCTCGTCAAGAAATCGAAGCTGGAGAAGTGACGCAGGTCACGGCGAAGACCCGGCCCTTGCGGTTCGGTTCGCGGAGGTCAAGTCCGGCTCAGCGAGCGACCATCGGCTCCCAAGCCGGGCTTCGCAGTTCGGGAACGCTTCCTCGCGCCGCTTCGGTTTCCGGATCTCCGAGTCGGGCTGGCGCTATGCGCGCTGGATCGACCGCTACGCGCTGCGCCCGGGAAACCTCGCGCGCACTCGTCGCGTTCCGGCGATCGTTGGCGAACTGCTGCGCACGGCTCGTCCGCCGACGGCCGCTCGCCGGTGCGATGCCCCGCCAGCCGCTTGGGTACCCGGCGGCTCCCGTTTCTTCTCGTAGACGGTTTGAGCGCCCAAGCGAGCCCGCCCACCGCGCTGGCGCTGGTGAGGGGTTGCCGCCGCAGTCCGGCTCAGCGAGCGACCATCGGCTCCCGAGCCGGGCTTCGCAGTTCGGGAACGCTTCCTCGCGCCGCTTCGGTTTCCGGATCTCCGAGTCGGGCTGGCGCCATGCGCGCTGGATCGACCGCTACGCGCTGCGCCCGGGAAACCTCGCGCGCACTCGTCGCGTTCCGGCTATCGTTGGCGAACTGCTGCGCACGGCTCGTCCGCCGACGGCCGCTCGCCCGCCGCGAGCTCCGCCCCGGTTAGAATGCGCGGATGCCTCACGGGATCTTCGACCCTGCGCTGCTCGCCGACATCCGCGACCAGTTCTACTACGTCGACTGGGATCCGCACTCGGGGCCGCGCACCTTCTTCGACGCCGCGTCCGGATCCTGCCGCCCCAAGCGGGTCGTCGAGGCGATGGCGCTCGAAACCTGCCTGCCCGACCAGCAGGGACGCGCCAACCCCGGCTCGGCCCACGCGGTCGAGATCACCGCGAAGGGCATCGACGACCTGAAGCTGTTCCTCGGCGCCCGCTCGGGCCACGTCATCCCCGGCTGGAGCAGCAGCCACTGCATCTACCGCATCACCGACGCCGTCCTCCGCTCGGTGCCGGGCCGGAACGTCGTCACCACGGGCCTCGACCACGCGTCGGTCCGCAGCGCCGTCTCGCAGTTCGCGGACATGTACGGCAAGGAGGAACGCGTCGCCGCCGCCGACCGCGAGACCGCGTCGGTCGCGCCCGAACGCATCCTCGAGCTCATCGATCGCGACACCTGCCTGCTCGCGATCATTCACACCTCGAACGTGACCGGCGAGATCTTCGACGTCGCGTCGATCGTCCGCGGGGCGCGCCGCATCAAGCCGGATCTCTTCGTGATGGTGGACGGCGTGCAGTACTCGCCGTCCGGCCTCGTGGACGTGGAGGCGATCGGCGCCGACGCCTACGTCATCGCCCCCTACAAGAACTTCGGCGTGAAGGGGTGCGGCTACGCGCACGCCACCGAGCGCCTGGCCTCGCTGCCGCACTGGAAGTACACCTTCAAGCCGGCGACGAGCTGGGACCTCGGCGGCGTCGAGCACCAGTCGTACGCGGCCTGGTCGGCGGTGGTCGATTACCTCTGCTGGCTCGGCGCGCGCTTCATCGGCGACCACGACCGCCGCACGCTCATCGTGGCCGCGATGACGGCGATCAAGGCCCACCAGGCGGCGCTCCTCGAGCTGCTGCTCGACGGCACCGGCGACCTGCCCGGCCTGCGGCTGATGAAGCACGTCACCCTCTATGGCATGGGCCGCGACCTGGACCGCCAGGCGCTGCTCGTCGGCTTCAACCTCGCCGGCATCGAGGCCTCGCGCGGCGTCGAGCTCTATCGCGCCGCGCAGATCCGCCTTCACGGCCCGGGCCACGACCCGTTCTTCTCCGCGATGCTGAAGCAGCTCGGCATCTCGAGCTTCCTCCGCCTCTCGGGCTGCCACTACAACTCGCCCGCCGAGATCGAGCAGTTCCTCCGCGCCACCGCCACGTTCGAGTAGGACAGGCGTCCCCGCCTGAGGCGGCCGCCTGTCCGTGATACCAGGCGGCCGCCTGTCCGCGTCCTGTTTCTACTTGAGTGCGCCCGGCATCGTCATCGCGGCCGCGTGCGCGAGCGGCGCCCACTGCCCGCCCTGCATGAAGAACGTCGACACCCACGGCCCCTTCATCGGGATCGGCTTTCCGTCCGTCGTCGTCAGGTTGGTGATCTCGAAGGTGCCCTCGCCGACCGCGAGGTCGGGCTTCACCATCCGGATCCGGGTGATCTGGATCGCGATCTGGGACTTCGGCGACTCCTGGAAGGAGTGCTCGAAGTACGTCTGGATCTCCGCGGGGCCCGACAGCTTCAGGCCCGTGGGCGTCACGTAGACGGAGTCCTGCGGGTACCACTTCGCCAGCGCGGCGGCGTCGCGCTTGTTGAACTGCTGTCCCCACAGCTCGATGTTCTTGCGGATCAGCGCCTCGTCGCCGGGCCCCTGCGCGGGGACGGCGACCGGGGCCAGGAGGACGCACGCGACGAGGAGGGCGAGCGCGTATCTCATGGAGGACTCCTCTCGGCCGGTCGAGCGGACGGCCTCCTCGGGGCCGAAACGGGGGGGGCCGCCGGCACCCCGGAGGCGGGCGGGGATGGAAGGCGGAGTCGCACCGGCACGGGTGCCCGTCCGCGGTTTCGTGAGCCAGCCTCGGGGTGATTACAGCAACAGATATACCCGGCGCTGGACGTTGTCAAGGCGCCCGCCGGGCCGCCGCGGACGCCGTGCGGGCGAGGGCGAACCGCCGCTATACTGGCTTCTATATGGACGCCAAGCCGCTGCTGGTCGAGATCGGCCGGGCCCTCCAGGAAGCGGGTCTCGAGGCGGTTCTGATCGGCAACGCCGCGGCGGCGTTGCAGGGCGTGCCGCTGACGACGGTGGGCTTCGACTTCCTGGTTCGGAGGTCGCCGCGAAACCTGGCGAGCTGAAGGCCTTCTCCGAACGGCTCCACGCCACCATCCTGCGTCCCTACTACCCGGCGTCGGATCTCTTTCGCGTCGTCCGCGACGAGGACGGCCTGCAGGTCGATTCCATGGGGACCGTGCACGGACTGCGGTCGTTCGAAGGGGTCCGGTCGCGCGCGTCTCAGCTGGTCATCGAGGGCGTCACGGTGACCGTCGCCTCGCTGCCGGATATCATCAGGAGCAAGCGCGCGGCTGGACGCCCCCGCGATTTGGCGGTGCTCGATGTCCTCGAGAAAGCGCTCGAACAATCGAAGCCGGCGAAAGGCGAGCCTCGAGGCGGTCAAGGCCGAGAGTGACCGCGCCCTGCTCGACCTGATTCGCCGCTGGCAGGCTCTCCCGCCGGAGAAGCGCACGCACTTCCTGCGCAAGCGGGTCGTCTTCCGCGCGACGACGCTGTGAGATCCGGCCGCACACCGCGGGCCCGATCGCGATTTGGATTTCGGATTCGGATTCGGATTGGGATCCGAATTCGGATTGGGATTGGAATCGGAATTGGGATGGAATCGGATAGCATCGCCCGATGCACCGCGCCAAGCCCGTCGCCATCCTGCTGCTCGCCCTCCTCGCGCTCGCGCCTCTCGCCGCCCCGGCCGCCGCCCAGCCGCTCGCCCCCGCGCGCCTGACGCTCGACCGCCTCTTTCTCGACCGCGAGTTCGCGCCGAAGCGCTTCGGCCCTGCCCGCTGGCTGGCCGACGGCTCGGGCTACACCACGCTTCAGCCCTCGCCCGCCTTCCCCGGCGACGACGCCCGCGACATCGTCCGCTTCGACCCGGCCACGGGGAGACGCGAGGTGCTCGTGTCGGCCGCCCAGCTCGTCCCGCCAGCCGGCGCGCCCGGCGAGAAGCCAGGCGAGAAGCCGGCCGGGAAGGCCCCGCTCGAGATCGACGACTACCAGTGGTCGGCCGACGGCAAGAAGCTCCTCGTCTTCACCAACACCCGCCGCGTCTGGCGCCAGAACACCCGCGGCGATTACTGGGTGCTCGACCGCGCCACCGGCCGCCTCGCGAAGCTGGGCGGGCGGGAGGCCGAGCCGTCCACGCTGATGTTCGCGAAGCTCTCGCCCGACGCGACGCGCGTCGCCTACGTCCGCCGCGAGAACCTCTACGTCGAAGACCTGGCCACCGGCGAGGTCCGGGCCCTCACCACCGGCGGCAACCCGAAGATCATCAACGGCACCTTCGACTGGGTTTACGAGGAGGAGCTGGACCTGCGCGACGGCTGGCGGTGGTCGCCCGACGGCCGCTCCATCGCCTACTGGCAGATCGACGCGCGCGCGCGTGAAGGACTTCCTCCTCATCAACAACACCGACACCCTCTACCCGGTGGTCACGCCAATCCCCTACCCGAAGGTGGGCGAGCCGATCTCCTCCGCGCGCATCGGGGTCGTCTCCGCCGAGGGCGGCGAGACGCGGTGGCTCGACGTCCCGGGCGACCCGCGCCGATCAGTACCTCGCCCGCATGGAATGGGCGGAGGACAGCCGCGCGGTCGTCATCCAGCGCATCAATCGCATCCAGAACACGCTCGACGTGATGCTCGGCGACGCCGCGACCGGCCGCGTGACGACGGTGATGACGGAGAAGGACGAGGCGTGGGTGGACGTGGGCGACTACTTCCGTTGGCTAGATGGCGGCCGCCGCTTTCTCTGGGTCAGCGAGCGCGACGGCTGGCGCCACGTCTATTCCGTCCCGGTCGGGCCGGGCTTTCCTGCGGACACGCGCCTCCTCACCCCCGACCCCTCCGACGTCATCGAGGTCGAGCACGTGGACGAGAAGGGGGGCTGGCTCTACTTCTCCGCCTCGCCCGACAACGCGACGCAGCGCTTCCTCTTCCGCACCCGCCTCGACGGCAGCGGCAAGGCCGAGCGCCTGACGCCGGCGGGGGAGCGCGGCACGCATCGCTACCAGATTTCGCCCGACGCGCGGTGGGCGATTCACGTCGCCTCGGCGTTCGGTCGTCCGCCCGTCACCGACCTGGTGCGAGCTGCCCGCGCACCGGCAGGCGCGCGTCCTCGAGGACAACGCGGCCCTGCGCGCGAAGGTCGAGGCGCTCGCCCGCGGCGCCGTCCGAGTTCTTCCGCGTGGACATCGGCGGCGGCGGCGCCCTCGACGGCTGGGTGATGAGACCGACGAAGATGGAGCCGGGCAGGCGCTACCCGATCCTCTTCCACGTCTACGGCGAGCCGGCCGGCCAGACGGTCGCTCGACAGCTGGGGCGGCACCAACTACCTCTGGCACCTGATGCTCACCCAGCGCGGCTACATCGTCTGCAGCGTGGACAACCGCGGCACGCCGGCCCCGCGCGGCCGCGCCTGGCGCAAGGCCGTCTACCGGCAGATCGGCATCCTGGCCTCACGAGGACCAGGCGGCGGCGGTGCGGGCGATCGCGGAAGTGGCCGTAGGTGGACGCGACGCGCATCGGCGTCTGGGGCTGGAGCGGCGGCGGCTCGATGACGCTCAACGCGATGTTCCGCCACCCCGATCTCTACCGGACGGGGATGTCGATCGCGTCGGTGCCCGACCAGCGCCTCTACGACACCATCTACCAGGAGCGCTACATGGCGCTGCCGAAGGACAACCCCGAGGGGTATCGCGCAGGGCTCGCCGATCACGCACGTGAAGGGGCTGGAAGGGAACCTGCTGATCGTGCACGGGACGGGGGACGACAACGTGCACTACCAGGGGTTCGAGCGGCTGGTGAACGCGCTGGTGGCGGCGGACAAGCCGTTCACGATGATGTCGTACCCGAACCGCTCGCACGGCATCTCGGAGGGCCTGAACACGAGCCGCCACCTCTACGGACTGCTCACGCGCTATCTCGAGGAGAACCTCCCGCTCGGTCCGAAATGACAGGCGGCCCTCTGCGGGCGGGGGGCGGGACTCGCGTCGGGCGCGAATGGGAACGCCTCTATCCGCCAGGAGTATCGAGAAACGGGGCGATCGACCACCATGGCCGCCGGCCGGTTTTGTGAATCCTCCGTGGTGACCCGGCCGGCAGGACGAAAGACGGTAAGTCGATCGGCCCGTTTCTTCTCGTAGACGGTTTGAGAGCCCAAGCGAGCCCGCCCCCCGCCCGCAGAGGCCGGGGGCCAGCCCGGCACCGCTCCGCCCCGCGGTTGCAGGCCGGGGTAGAGTGTTCGCATGAAGCGCGGCGTTCTCGCGGCCATCGTCCTGGCAACCATGCTCGTCCAGGCGCAGGGCGTGGACCTTGGACGGCTCTACGCCGAGCGGCGCTTCTTCGAGCTGCGCGACGCGCTCGCCGCGGTCGTGCCCGACCCCGCCGCGCCCGAGGCCGCGGGCGCCGACCTCTCCTTCTTCCTCGGTGCCGTCGCCGCCCGCTTCAACCGCCTCGACGAGGCCGAGCGCCTCCTCGAGGGGTACGTCGCGGCCCCGGTCGCCCCATCCGTCCCGGCAGCGAAGGGGCAGGCTGGCGCCGTGGAGGAGGGCGCCGCGCCTCTGCGCTACGCGAAGGAGGCCTACGCCGAGCTGATGGGGGTGTATCGGCAGCGCCACCAGTACGTCCGCATCGTCGAGACGCGCCGCCGCATGCTCGGCGCGTTCAAGGGGCGCCTTACGCGCCAGGAGGTTGCCGCCCACCAGTCGGCGCTGCGCCTGTGGCAGGCATTGCGCGACGTCCCGCCGCAGACCGTCGAGATCACCGGCCCCGCCCGCCTGCCGCTGGTGGACGGCCTCGACATCCCCGTCACCTTCGCGGCCGGCACCATCGCGCTCGAGCCGAACACCGGCTCGGCCTTCTCGATCATCATCCGCTCCGAGGCGAAGCGCCTCGGCTTCCGCCTGATCGACAAGGACGTTGGCCTCAACACCGGCACCGGCGGCAAGGCCAGCGCCACGCTCGCCGTCGCCCCACCGATGCGCCTCGGCCCCAACATCCTCGTCCAGAACGCCGTGTTCCTGGTGTTCCCCGACGCGGCGCTCTACCGCGCGCGGCAGCAACTCCAGCGCCGCGGCACCATCGGCGCGCCCGTGCTGTCGGCCCTCGGCCAGGTGACCTTCACGCGCGACGGCACGTTCTCGGTGGGACAGGCGTCCTCGCCTGTCTCGCC
This sequence comes from uncultured Acidobacteriota bacterium, assembly GCA_963813585.1. Taxonomy (GTDB): domain Bacteria; phylum Acidobacteriota; class Vicinamibacteria; order Vicinamibacterales; family Fen-181; genus JARKSS01. Next base: position 667,744 of record CAWEZL010000001.1, on the reverse strand, counting down.
CGCCCCGGCCCCGGCGGGGTCAGACGTGCAAAATGCAGAGATGCGAGACCTGACCCCGTTCTTCTTCGACGAAACCGACATCGTCGTTCGGGCGGCGTACGACGGGCGGCCGGTGATGCTGGTGCTCGACACCGGCGCCGTCGACAGCAGCCTCTCCGCCCGCTTCTATGCCGACTTCAACCGCGAGGTCCGCGCCCGCGGCCGCCGCGAGTGGCACGAGTTCGGCAGCCTCGGCGGCTCGCGCCGGATCGAGGCCTACTCCATCCCGAACCTCTCGCTCGCGCTCGGCAGCCGCGACCTCGTCTTTCCGGGCCGCCGCCTCGTCCTCACCGAGCCGACCGGCGACGACAGCCGCTACTTCCACGGCTGGCTCGGCCGCGACGTGCATCAGATCGCCGACCGCCTCACGATCGACTACGGCAGCATGAACGTGGAGCTCCGGTAGCTCCTCCGTATCACGGGCGTGACGCGTAGCGGTCGATCCAGCGCGCATAGCGGCGCGCCCGACTCGGAGATCCGGAAACCGAGCAGCGCGAGGACGCTCTCCCGGCGTGCGGAGCCCGGCTCGGGAGCCGATGCCTCCGCCCCTCGCAACTCAGCCTGGCCGAAGGCGAAGACTGAGTGCCGCGGGGCCGTGCCGTGCCGCAACAATCCCTTGTTGCGTCTCGGGCGGCGGGCGAATAATGCACGAGGTGACGGTTTACTCGACACGCACGCAAGCGAGGTCTCACCATGGTTGTCCGCATCTGGCATGGGTGGACGACGCCGGGCAAAGCCGACGTCTACGAGACGATGCTGAAGGAGGAGATCTTCGTCGGCATCGAGAACCGGCAGATCGCCGGCTTCGAGGGCATCGAGTTGCTGCGGAGGACCGCCGGGGCCGAGGTCGAGTTCGTCACGATCATGAAGTTCGAGTCGCTCGACGCGGTGCGCGAGTTCGCCGGCGACGACTACGAGGCGGCCGTCGTGCCGCCGGCGGCGCGTGAGGTCCTGGCCCGCTTCGACGCGCGCTCGCAGCACTTCGAGCTCAGGGCCGAGCGAGCCGAGGCCAGCGTCGGCTGAGCCCGGGCGCGGCCCATCGCCCGCATCCTGCAAACCTCGGCGCGGACGATCTGCCAGGAACTCGCAACTCGGTCTGGACCAAGTTGAGTGCGAGGGAATCAAGGCCGGAGAACCCTGATCGTTGTCCCCGCGGCGCTGCTGATCCTGCTGGCGCCGGCCTGCGGACGCATCGCCGGGGGTCAGCAAGGCGCCCGCCTGACCGGCGTCGTCACGCGGGTGGCGGACGGCGACACCCTCGACGTCTCGATCGACGGCCGCGCCGTCACCGTCCGCCTCGACGGCATCGACGCGCCGGAGGGCGGGCAGAGGTTCAGCGACGAGGCTCGCCGCCACCTGCGGGTCGTCGCCTTCTCACAGCGGGTGACCCTCGTCGGCAGGGACACCGACCGCTACGGCCGCCTCGTGGCGCGCATCCTGGTCGGGCCGGTGGATGCCAGCGAGGAGATGGTCCGGGCCGGCCTGGCCTGGCACTTCACGCGGTACTCGAAGGACGAGCGGCTCGCCCGCCTCGAGGCCGCGGCCCGCGCGAAGCGGACCGGCCTCTGGGCGGACCCCTCCCCGATACCGCCCTGGACCTGGCGCAGCGGCGACCGCGCCGGTCGGTCCACGCCTCCCGTCCCCACCGCGCCGCGCGCCACGCCGCCCCGTCCCCTTCCTCCCGACACCGCCGCCGCCGCTCCCGGGCCGTACCACGGCAACGTCTCCAGCGGTGCCTACCACGCCCCGTCCTGCCGCGACTACAACTGCAAGCGCTGCACGCGCGTCTTCGCCAACCGCCAGGAGGCCGAGTCGGCCGGTTTCCGGGCGCATCGCGAGTGCGTGTTCCCGGCGAAGTAGCCCGCGGCCCCTTCAGTCGGCCCACAGCCGACCAAGCGGCAGGGCGATGGCGGCACCCACATTCCACCTCGGGGGGACCCGGCGTCCATTTCACCGCGCGGGGGGCCTTTCCATACTGGGACGGCGCATGAGTGCGCCGAACAACAGCAAAGGAGATCCCCATGACCAGGCTGCGTCTGAAGAATTTCTCGCTGGCCCTGTTGGTGGCGGCTGCCGTCGCGCCGGCCCTGGCGCAGAAGCCGACGATCGTGATGCTGCCGTTCCCCGACGAGGGATTGGTGTCGCCGACCCGGGAGTTGTGCGGCTTCGACATCCTGGCCACCCCGCAGGCCGGCCGCCCGAACACCGCCAGGCTGATCCTGTTCCAGAACACCGGGATCATCGCGGGTCCGTTCATGCTGACGCTCGAGAACCTCGACAGCGGCAAGACGGTCGACGTGAACGTCAGCGGCCCGGCCCGCCTCACCGCCGACGGGCGCTTCATCGGAATGGGCCCGGGCATCGTCGCCTTCCCCCCATCGCCGCGATCGGTGACCGAGGCGGCCGGTCTGCCGGCGGTGCCGCTGACGCACGGGCGCGCGGTCTTCGCCGTGGACGACTCCGGGATGGTCACCGCGGTCCAGAGCTTCGTCGGGGTCGCCCAGGACGTGTGCGAGCTGCTGCGCTGATACCGTGGGGTCAGGTCTTGCATTTCCGCATATTGCGGGACCTGACCCCTTCGCGCTCGAACGCCGCCCGGGCTTCCGTTCACGTGAGCGCTCGCCGAGCAGGTGCACGGCGTTGCTTCAGTTCTCCCGCCCTGCCCGCTCCGCCAGCGTGTGGCAGAAGCGCAGCAGATCGTCGAGGTGTTCGGAGGCCAGCACGTAGGTGCGCTTCCAGTCGGGCACGCCGTACTGGTGCGCGACCAGGTTCCGAAAACCGAACGCGGCGGCGAGCCGCTCCGCCAGCGCTGCCGGAACGGTGCCGCCCTCGCCCAGCGCCCGGAACAACTCCGCGTACGACGCAGGCACGGCGCGCCCCTTGTCCGCCAGCCAGTGTGCCGCCAGCGCGACGCACTCCGAGCCGACGGCCTTGATGTCGAGCTGCCGCCGGCGCTCGTCGCCCAGCAGCTTTGAACTTCGTGCGGGAACTATCCGACCTGCGTCCGGGTATCGAGCAGGTGCTGGCAGCCGAGCACTCGGACCACAAACTCGCCGTAGCGCACGTCGTGCGGAATCGGTCACGCCGGGCGCGACCAGCAGGTTGCGGCCGCGCGGGAAGGCCTGCCGAAATGCGCGGAGCGAGTCCGGGTCGAACCGATCCGGGTTGACCTTGCACTCGATGGCGTCCGCCGTTCGGCCGCGGGAGAGGACGAAGTCGATCTCCCGGCCCGACTTGTCCCGCCAGTAGGCAATCGCGCCGCCCCCGGGGCGCGCGCGCAGGACGTCGAGTACCAGGTGCTCCCACAGCGGGCCGCGGTCCTCGTCCCGCAGCGTGCTCCAGCCCCTGGTGAACGCCACGAAACCCGTGTCGAACCCGTACACCTTCGGGCGGCGGACGATCTCGCGCCGCGACCCGGCGTGGAACGGCGGGAGGGGCCAGGGCCTGCGCGATCGCCATGGCCTCGAGATAGGACTTCACCGTGGGGCGACTGAGGTCGCATTCCCTCGCCAGCGCCGAGTAGTCAATCAGCCCGCCGCTCTGACGCAGGACCAGGCGCAGCAGGTCGAGGAAGCCGGTCCGATCGCGCACCCCGAACAGCTCCTGGACGTCGCGGGCGTAGAAGCTGTCCAGCCACTCGGCGTACCAGTCGGGCTCGAACCCGGGAGCGATCAGCATCTCGGGTAGCCCGCCGCGCAGCAGGCGGTGGTCGAGGTCCATCGGACCGAACCCGTCCAGGCACTCGGGCCACAGGACCGGCGGCAGGTGCACCTGCGCCTTCCGCCCGGTCAGCGAGTCCCTGAACTTCCGCGTGGCGGCAAGCGACGACGAGCCCGTGGCCAGGATGCGGAGCGAGGAGAACTCGTCCGCGGCGATCTTCAGGAGGCGCGACGGATCGGGCAGCCGGTGGACCTCGTCGATGACGACGGTGCTTCCGGGGGCGAGGCCGCGAAAGAACAGCTCGGGGTCCTCGAGGCGCCGCGTCGTGGAAGGGAGGTCGCAGTTGAGGTACCGGGTGGGCTGCAGCGTCCGCGCGAGCGTCGTCTTGCCCGCGCGCCTGCGCGGCGGCGTAACCTCCGGGCGGGCCTGCTTCTTCTAACGCCAAGGGGCGGCGCGGCCAGCTGCCTCGGGTGCTGTGGCGGAGTGGCTGTGAGTGGCAACCCGTTCTTTCCGGGAGGGACCGTGAAACGCCAGCTTCTTCAGGCGTCGCTCGTCGGGTCGCTGGTGCTGGGTCTCGCGGCGTCGACGGCATGCGGCGGCGGGGGTGGCGGCGGGGGTGGCGGCGGCGTCGGGCCCTCGGACGCGCGGTGGGACCTCAAGGGCACGGTGAGAGACCAGTCGAACGCCCCGCTCTACAGCGCCACGGTGGAAGTGGCCGACGGCTCGAATGTGGGCAGGTCGGTCGCGACCAGCATGGAGGGCGCCTACAGCCTGGTGGGCCTCCTGCAGGGCGGCTTCACCCTGAAAGCCAGCAAGCGGGGGTACGTCGCCGTCACGCGCGGCGTCACGCTGACCTCGAACACCACCGCCGACCTCACGCTCGCGCAGGACGTTCCGAGCGTGTCGGTCGCCTTCGATCCCACCACGATCGCCACTGCCCCCTCGAGCAACCGGGAGTACCCGATCCGCCTTGCCTTCATTCTCCAGGTCCGCGAGTCGCACTACGTGGACGCGACGATCAAGGCCCTGGTCTTCAAGCTGACCCAGTCCAACGGCACCGAGATCGTGTGGCTCGACGATACGGAGGAGCTGCGCGAGCGTTACGGTTCCCTGCTCGTGAGGGGCGGCAACCTCCGGTTGCTGAACACCCGGTTGATCTACGACGGCGAGCCACGCGGGACCTTGAAGGTCACCCTCCAGGCGACGGGCCCCGACGCCGCGCTCTACGCCTCGACCGCGATGGCGACGGTGGTCCCCGGCTCCGGCGCCTCGGCCTCGACCTTCGACCCAGCCGTCCGCCCGTCAATCCCCGAGCGGTAGCGGCGTTGGACGCGTCACGACGATCGACCGCGGAGGCACCGAGGGCTCCGCCACAGGGTCGCGCGAGGGAAGCCGGCGCCTCGTTGAGCGGTCCGTGCGGTCACGGAGTGGGAGCCGGCGCCTCGCTGAGCGGCCCGTGCGGTCGCGGAGTGGGAGCCGGCGCCTCGGTGAGAGGCCCGTGGGGTCGCGGAGTGGGAGCCGGTGCCTCGGTGAGCGGCCCGTGCGGAGGAGCACGCGCTCTCAGCCGGAAAACGACGAGCGTCTGCGAGGTTTACCCGGCGCAGCGCGTAGCGGTCGATCCAGCGCGTATAGCGCCAGCCGGATGCAGGCTGCCGAAAACCGAGCAGCGCGAGGACGTTTTCCCGTGCTCCGCAGCCCGGGTCGCGAACCGATGGCGCCGGCTCCCTGCTCCGTAGCCCGGGTCGCGACACCGATGGCGCCCTGCCGGCAAGGCTAAAGCCTCGCCCTACGTGAGCAAGGAAAGCCGCGCCCTACGTGAGCAGGGCTGAAGCCCCGCTCCGCAGCCCGGGTCGCGAACGATGGCGCCGGCTCCCATGCTCCGCTGCCCGGGTCGCGAACCGATGGCGCCCTGCCGGCAAGGCTAAGGCCTCGCCCTACGTGAGCAAGGCTAAAGCCTCAGCCCTAGTGAGTGACGCCGCGCCCCATCCGCGCCTGAATAGTAGACGACCACGAGCCGAAACTCGGTCTGGACCGAGTTGATCCGTGCCGACTCAAGGTCTCGCGGGGCGCGGCCGCGCTACAATTGCCGCGATGTCCCACGATCTGGACGACCTCCGGCTGCCGGCGGCCGTTCGGTCGACGCTCGACGCGTTCGCCACGGGGCTCCGCGGCCGATTCGGCGCGCGGCTCCACTCGATCCGGCTGTTCGGGTCCTACGCTCGCGGCGAGGCGACCGAGGAATCCGACGTGGACTGCCTCGTCCTGCTCGACCGCGCCCAGCGCGACGACGACCGCGCCGTGACCGATCTCGCCGCCGACCTCATTTGGCAGCTCGACGGCGTCGTCATCTCCCCAATGGTCATGTCACCCGAGGAGTTCGAGGCGTGGAAGGCGAAGGAGCGCCGCACGCCGCTGGAGATCGAAAGGGACGGGGTGTCGCTGTGACTCCCGAGAACCGCAGGTCGAACGCCGACGCCGAGTTGTTGCGGGCGGGGGAATCGCTCCGCGCGGCCGCCGTTCTGGTGGACGCGGGACTCCTCCATGACGCGGAGAGCCGGCTGTACTACGCGATCTATCATGCGGCCGTCGCGCTTCTGCTCACAGAGGGGATCGAACCCAGATCGCACGCGGGGACTGCGAACCTGCTCGGCCTCCACTTCGTGAAGACGGGACGGATGGCGCCTGACGATGGGAGGCTGTTCGCGAGAATCCAGAAATACCGTCTGGAGGCCGACTACGGCAGGGACTTCGTCCTCACCGAGGATGCTCTGCGCGAGGACCTCTCCGTCTGCACCGCCTTCGTCGATCGCGCGCGGGCCCTGGTCGCCCAGGCAAGCTGACGGCCGCACTGGCAGTCGTGACCTGACGCAGCGATAGGGCCGAGCGCCCAGCCGCGCGTTCAGCACGCTCCGCCCACGCAAGACACGCTGGTGGTGAGGCTTCGCGGGACGGCAGGCTGCGAGCGTAAACTGCAGGCATGCGCAAGCGACTTTCCGTCCTCGTCTTCGTGCTGGCGGCGTTCGGGCTGCTCGCCGCCGCCCCCGGCTGGGGTCAGGCCCCACAAGCCGCCGCCGGGTCGGCTCAACCGCAGGCCCCCGGTGTCATTCCAGACCCGCCACGGGCGAAGGCCGCGGGCCCGGGCGGTGACGAGGGGCTCGTCGCGGTGGTGATCGAGACGGCGATGGGGGAGATCGGGGTCGAGGTGGACGCGACGCACGCGCCGGTGACGGCGGCCAACTTCCTGGCGTACGTGGACGCGGGGCTCTACGACGGAGGCACCTTCCACCGGACCGTGACGCCCGGCAACCAGCCGAACGACGCCATCCGGATCGAGGTGATCCAGGCCGACATGCCGGAGGCGAGGGCGGGTGAGCGGCGGCCGTCCATCCCGCTCGAGCGGACCAGCGTCACGGGCCTGCGCCACCGCGACGGCGCCATCTCGATGGCGCGCTCGGGGCCCGACACGGCCGAGTCGAGCTTCTTCATCTGCATCGACGACCAGCCCTCGCTCGACTTCGGCGGCAAGCGGAACCCCGACGGCCAGGGGTTCGCGGCGTTCGGCCGCGTCACGCGCGGCATGGATGTCGTCCGGCGCATCCAGGCCTCGCCGGCCAAGGGACAGTCCCTCGCCCCGCCGATCGCCATCGTCAAGGTGCGGCGCGCTATGATGGAGTGACCCGGGTCCAACATGCAGAGAATGCCGGGGCGGCGCGCCGCCCGCCCGAGAGGAGTGTCCGCATGGTCGACCTCGACAAGGCCCTCGCCACCCAGTTGGAGAACATTCAGAAGCGCACCGGCAAGTCGCTCGACGAGCTGGCCGCCATCGTCAAGGGCAGCGGCCTGACGAAGCACGGCGAGCTGGTCGCCCTGCTCAAGACAACGCTCGACATGGGCCACGGCGACGCCAACACGCTGGTGCACACCGTGCTGAAGTCGGATGGGCAGGCGGCCGCGGCCGCGCAGGGGCTTTCTTCGACCGAGGTGCTCGACGGTCTGTACGCCGGGCCGAAGGCGGCACTGCGGCCGATCCACGACAAGCTGCTCGAGGCGATTCGCGGCCTCGGCGACTGGGAGGCGGCGCCGAAGAAGACGTACGTCAGCTACCGCCGCAAGAAGCAGTTCGCGATGATCGGCCCCGCCACCAACACCCGCGTCGAGGTGGGCCTCAACGTGAAGGACCTGCCGTCCGCCGAGCGGCTCGCGCCGCTGCCCCCGGGCCAGATGTGCAACTACAAGGTGCGGCTCGCGGACGCGTCGGAGGTGGACGCCGAGCTGATCGGCTGGATCCGGACGGCGTACGACGCGGCAGGATGAGGGGCCCATCCTCGAGCCGAAGCCCAGCCGCGTCCGGTATGGAAGCTCCATCAGCGCCTGAATAGTAGACGGACACGAGCCGAAACTCGGTCTGGACCGAGTTGATCCGTGCCGACTCAAGGTCTCGCGCCGCGCATCGTGCGCGGGGCTCGTGCCGTATCGGTGAGCGGCCCGTGGGGTCGCGGACTGGGAGCCGGCGCCTCGGTGAGCGGCCCGTGCGGAGGAGCACGCGCTCTCAGCCGGAAAACGACGAGCGTCTGCGAGGTTTACCCGGCGCAGCGCGTAGCGGTCGATCCAGCGCGCATAGCGCCAGCCGGATTCAGGCCACGGAAAACCGAGCAGCGCGAGGACGTTTTCCCGTGCTCCGCAGCCCGGGTCGCGAACCGATGGCGCCCTGCCGGCAAGGCTAAAGCCTCGCCCTACGTGAGCAGGGCTGACTCGCCCTACGTGAGCAGGGCTGACTCGCCCTACGTGAGCAGGGCTGACTCGCCCTACGTGAGCAGGGCTGACTCGCCCTACGTGAGCAGGGCTGACTCGCCCTACGTGAGCAGGGCTGAAAGCCTCGCCTACGTGATGGGACCGCTGCGCCCACTTGCGGTTCCCTGCCCGCGTTGGTATCGTCCGCGGTAGGCCCCGCTCCGAGTGAACACCTGTCGCCGGCATGATGGCCCGGCGGCGAGCGCACTGGATTCCCACCATGACCTCAGACAAGAAGAAGACCCCGCTGTTCGACTGGCACGCCGCCCACGGCGCCAACATCGTCGAGTTCGGCGACTACCTCATGCCTGTCTGGTACGGCAGCGCCCGTGACGAGCACCTCGCCGGCGTCACCCACGCCGGCCTGTTCGACTGCAGCCACATGGCCGTGGTGCGGCTGCTCGGCCCCGGCGCGTACGACCTCCTCCAGTGGTGCTTCACCCGGAACCTCGACGCGTGCGTCGGCAAGGACAACGCGCCGCTGACGCCCGGCAAGTGCGTCTACGGCGTGTTCCTCAACGAGCGCGGCGAGTCGGTTGACGACAGCCTCGTCTACAAGATCAAGAACGACGAGTTCCTGGCGGTGGTGAACGCGGGGATGGGGGGCGTCGTCGCGGCGCACCTCGAGGCCCGCAAGAAGGGCCTCGACGTGCGGGTGGTGGACCTGACCGACACGCTGGGGAAGATCGACATCCAGGGGCCGGCCTCCGTGAAGACGATGAGGAAGGTGCTTCAGGCGCCGGACGCGGTGTTCGACAAGGTGACGTACTTCTCGGCGAAGGGACACTTCGATCCGACCTCGGAGTTCGCGGGCGGCGCGCGGCTGCTCGACGGGACGCCGCTGCTGCTGTCGCGCTCGGGCTACACGGGCGAGGTGGGGTTCGAGCTGTTCGTCGAGCGCGAGCACACGGTGAAGCTGTGGGAGACGCTGCTCGAGGCCGGCGGCGAGTTCGGCCTCGTCCCGTGCGGGCTGGCCGCACGCGACTCGCTGCGCACCGGCGCCGTGCTGCCGCTGTCGCACCAGGACATCGGGCCGTGGACCTACGTCCGCCACCCGTGGCCGTTCGCGCTCCCGCTGGCCGCGGACGGGACCGGCTTCACCAAGCCCTTCCTCGGCCGCGAGGCGCTCGAGCAGGCCGTGGACGCGCCCTACACGCTGACGTTCGTGGGGAACGACGTGCGCAAGATCGACACCCACGGCGCGGTGGTGGTGGACGAGGGCGGCGCGGAGATCGGCACGGTGCTGACGTGCGTCACCGACGTGGCGATCGGGCGCCACGGCGGGACGATCTACAGCCTGGCGAGCCCGAACAAGCCCGAAGGGCTGCAGGTCAAGGGCCTGAGCTGCGGCTTCATCAAGGTGACGCGCAACCTGCCGCCGGGCACCGTGGTGCAGCTCAAGGACGCGCGGCGCACGATCCCCGTGGTGATCGAAACGGACGTCCGGCCCGACCGCACGGCCCGGAAGGCACTGAAGAACTTCATGTAGCCACGGCTACACCGGCCGGCCGGGCTCTCGCGCGAGCCGGTGGCCAGCCGAGGATCCGCGACGCCTGGCCCACTGCCGACGGCAGTACAATGGTGCTGTGGGTGCCAGCCCGTCACGTCGATCCCCAACCGTGCGCCGCTTCACGTCGCCGGCCGAGGCAGACCGGCACGACGTCGAGTACTGGTTGTCCCTCGCGCCCGCCGAGCGTGTGCAGCAGGTCTGGCGACTGAGCGTGGAACAGTGGCGCCTGCGAGGCGAGTTTCGGGATGAACCAGGACTTTGTCGATCTGTTGCGAGCGTTCGGCGACCATGACGTCCGTTTCCTGGTCGTCGGTGCCTATGCGCTCGCGCTGCACGGACGGCCGCGAGCGACGGGCGACCTCGACGTCTGGGTCGATCCAACACCGGAGAACGCGTCGAGGGTCATGGCGGGCCTCGCCGCATTCGGCGCCCCCATGGCGGAGATCAGCGAGCCTGACTTCTCGCGACCAGGCGTCGTCTATCAGATCGGCGTGGCACCCGGCAGGATCGACATCCTGACCGAACTGACCGGCCTCACGTTCGACGAGGCCTGGCGGGGACGCCTGCGACATCCTTTCGGGGATGTGGACACCGACTTCATCGGCCGCGAAGCCTTCATCAAGAACAAGCGGGCGACCGGTCGCGCGAAGGATCTCGGCGACATCGAGGGGATCGAGTAGGAGCTGGCGAACGGCTCGGCGCGAACCGCCCTCGCGGAGGGGGGCCAGCCGTTCAGCGCCGACGCGACAGGGCAGGCGCCCGACCCCATTACCTCCGTGGTACAATCCGGCCCGCATGTGCGGGCGGGCAGCGCCATTGGTGCTTGCTTCCTTCCTCTGCGTGCCGGCTGTCTCGGCGGGACAGCCGGTCGCGCCGCTCGCCTTGCCGGTTCCCGGCACCACCGCCAGCCTCGCCCGGGCAGTCGGCCTCGAACGTCCGCTCCCCAGGTGGCGCGTCGTTCGAGAAATCGTCCGTCACGCGTACGCCGATTCGCTCGACGCCAACGGCGCCGCCGCCAAGCTCCAGGCCTACGTCGCCCTGGTCAACCGCTACCAGATGCTGCTCGGCGGGACAGCGGACCCGCAAGGCCGCGTCTCGCTCGAGGCCGCGCAGCAGAAGGCCAGCCGCAAGCGGCTCGAGGATTTCCTCGAGTTCGTCGGCCTCGACCTGAAGGAGCGACGCAAGGTCTACCGCGTCGAGCGGGACGAGGGCGACGACCAGCGGGCGAGGCGCGAGGTTCTCGAGGCGGCGGGCCTCGACCTGGCCGGCCTGGAGCGCACCCTCAACGAGGGCGCCCCGTTCGTCGCGCTGCTGCGCGAGGACACGGTGCCGCTACCCCTGCCCGCCGCGGCATGGGAGCACGTCTTCGGCGAGCGCGTGCCCTTGCGCCAGCTCGCCTGGGCGATCCTCGGAAATCGGCAGACCGCGCTCTTCTACCACGGCCTGACCGCGCTCGACCCCGACACCTGCCGGTACCTCGCAGCCACCCCGGAGCTGCTTCAGCGGTTCCTCGAGGCGGCGCCGGTCTTCTCGACGCTGTCGGGCGCCTTCAGGATCGCCGACGGGCGCGTGGAAGTGCCCGGGGGACGCGGCGCTGAGGCGCTCTGGGCCGCGCTGGCCGGCGAGCCGCCGACGCCGGTCGTGCCGTTCGCGCGGCGCCTCTTCTCCAAGGACGAGGGGCGGTTCGCGTACTTCTTCGACGCGCTGTCCCGCCTCGACCCCGCGCGGCAAGCCTTCGCGCTCGGGATGCACGAGCGCGACACCGGCGTCCGCGATGCGCGCTTCCGGGCGCTCTACGACGCCAGCGGCGCCATCTTCCTCAACTCGGCCCCCGCTGCCAAGCCCTTCAACCGGGTCGCCCAGGACACCGCGAGCCTGCTCGCCCGTCTCCGCGTCGGAGACGATGGGCAGCTCGCCGGTCCGGCGTGGACGCGCCTGTGGAAGAAGGTCTTCGAGGGCGGCAGTCTCCCCGGCGACCCTGGGGGGGATGCCGAGCGGATCGATCGAGACGGGGTGCTCGACGCGGCCGCGCTCGTGGAACTGGTGTGCGTCCCCCAGTTCCAGTCCCGGATGGAGCGGACCGCCGCGTTCCTGCTCGCCCAGCGCGTGTTCCCCGAGGCGGCCCCGGGCGACGCCGCGAACCTGCTCGTGACTCTTCGGGCCTTCCCCACCTACCGCGCCCTGGCCCCGACGCTCGAACGCATGGGGATCGCGGATCCCAGCCTCTTCGGCCGCGCGACACGGCTGGCCTCGCGGCTGTCGGCCATTCCCGATCTGGAGCGGCGGGCGCGGGCGCTGGCCCAGTTCCAGGGGGCCTTGTCGTTGCTGGAGCGGGTGCGCTTCGCGCGTGTCGTCGGCGCCGAGACGGCGAGCGACCTGGTGCAGTCGCTCGTGGACCTGCCGCTCTCCGAGGACGGCGAGTACCTCGGGCACGTCGCAGCATGGCTGCAGCAGCAACTCTTTCCGGCGCTCGCGCGGGAGGTGGGAGTGGGGGCCGGGGACACCTCCGAGACGCTCCTGCTGTCGGCGCTCGCGGGTGAGAGGAAGGCCGCGCCGACGGCCCCGCGCCTGGTCTGGGAAGATCTCCCGTACGTCGTGGACCGCGCGGGCGCGGCACGGCGACGGATGGAGCGCCTCCGGGAGCGGCAGGCGGGCAACAGGCTGGAGGCGGTCCTCGGGCTGACAAGCGCGGCGGCGGCGCTCGCGAACGAGGTGAAGACGGTCGAGGCCATTCGCGGCCAGGTGGCCGGCGTCCGGTCGGTGGCCGCCGGCCTGCAGCAGCCGCGCCGGATGGGCAGCGGCGCTGGCGACGCCCCCCCGGAGGCCGCGGCGGTCGTCACGAAGGCGGCCCAGAACGCGCTCAAGATCAAGAAGCCGAAGGACCTCCGCAAGCTCCCGACCATCGCCCTGCCGCTAGTCCGCCTGGCCGACGCCGCGCTGGCCGAGACGCTGGCCTCGCTCGCGTACCTGCCCTCGCTGGGCGACCCGGAAGGCCTCGCGGGGCTGGCCGACCTCGCCAGCCGCCACGACTTCGGCCTGGGGGCGACCGACGCCGAGGTTCGCACCCGCACTTCGTGGAACGTGCCCGAGTCGGCGGCGGGCGAGTCGGGCCGCCGTATCTCCGGGTCGCTCCTCGCGCTCGACGCCGGGCTCGCGCGCTTCGCGCTGCGCCGCGTGTCGCAGGACGAGCTGCCCGGGCCGCCGACGCTGAATGAGGGCGACTACCAGTCGATCGCCGAGGCCGGCGCCTTCGCCAACCCGCGCGAGCTGCACGACGGCGAGCGCGACCGCATCGCCCGGGCGGTGGAGGCAGGTGCCGCGCGCGTGCGCGGGCTGAGCGGGGGGAACGGCGAGGCCACGACCACGCTGGCGGCGGCGGCCCAGGTGTCGTCGTGGAGGCGCGAGGCGCTGCGGTGGGCGGCGACGGACGAACCGGAGGGCGTCCCGTCATTTTTCTCGCTGTCGGAGCTGATGCGGATCGGGCTGGAGGCGCCCGAGGAGGCGGCGCTCGACGCCTGGGGCACCTCGGACTTCGCGGTGGGCGGCAGGCTGGGACTGCAGTGGCCCGACGCCCCGTACGGCGAGTCGCTCGAGGGGCACTACGGCGCGGCCGGGCTTGCGCCGTGGCTCCCGGACCCGTCCGTGTGGGTGGCCGTCGCGCTGGCCGCGCGGCGCCTGCCGGCTGAGCTCGCCGCCGACGTCCTCGTGTTCGTGGCGCAGGACTTCGTCGATCGGGCTCAGCTTCTCCACCCGAACGACTGGCTCTCCGCTGCCGATCGCGTTCGCCAGACCCCCGTTGCGCGCCTCGACGACTACGTGGCCGCGCTCACCGCCAACGGGCCGCTGGTGCCCGTGACCGATGCCCATGTTCCCGAATCGGCGCCAGCCGGGAAGCGCTGACCGCCCCCGCCGCGGGGCACGACGGATCGGCCTGCCGGCGGCCGCCGTGCTCCTCGCCTGCCTCGCCCCTGCCGGGCGGGCCTGGGCGCAGCCGCCCGCCCCGACCGTCGAGATCACCTCGCCCGAGGCCGGCGGATACGTCAGCGGCCTCACGGTGCTCCGGCTCGTCATCACGCCGCCCGACCAGCAGGTGGAGCGGGTGTCGTTCTACGCCGACGGGGAGCTGGTCTGCGCGCTGGAACGGCGGCCCTTCGAGTGCGCGTGGGACGCCGGCCCCGGCGTCCGCGCGCACCAAATCCGGGCGGTCGCGCAGTTGCCCGGCGGCGTCTCCCTCCGGCACGTCGTCCGCACGCGGGAGATCGCCCTCACCGAGGCCGTGGACGTGGACGTCGTCCAGGTGACGGCGGTGGTGCACGACGCTGGCGGGCGCTGGGTGGAGGGGCTGCCGCGCGAGTCGTTCCGCGTGCTCGAGGACGGCGTGCCGCAGGCGATCGCCACCTTCATGTCCGAGAACATCGCGCTGGATCTGGTGGTGGCGGTGGACGTCAGCGGCAGCATGACGGAGGCCATGCCGCAGGTGAAGCTCGCGGTGAAGAAGTTCCTGTCCGCGCTGCGGCCGGAGGACCGGGTGACGCTGCTCGCCTTCAACGACAACGTGTTCACGCTGGCGCGCCCGACCGCGGACCAGGCGGCCCGCATGAACGCGATCGACCGCCTGTCGCCGTGGGGCGGGACGGCGTTCTACGAGGCGATCATCAAGGCCCTCGAGATGCAGGGGCGGCAGACCGGCCGCCGCGCGCTCGTGGTGTTCACCGACGGGGAGGACCGGCACAGCCTCGTGCCGCTCACGCGAGCCGAAGAGCGCGTCGAGGCCAGCGACTCAGTGCTCTTCCCGATCGGCCTGGGGCAGGGCGCAACCGCGCCGGCGCTCAAGACCGTCCTCGACCGGCTGGCGAGGCGCAGCGGGGGGCGCGCGTTCTACGCCGAGCGGGCCTCGAAACTCGACGAGGCGTTCGCGCGCATCGTCTCGGAGCTGTCGCACCAGTACCTGCTCGGCTACGCTCCGTCCAACCCGAAGAAGGACGGCGCCTGGCGCGAGATCCGCGTGGAGGTGACCGACAAGGACCTGCACGTGCGCGCCCGCCAGGGGTATCGGGCGGTGGCGCGCTGAGAAAATCACGACTTCACTCCCGCGGGGCCACGCTGATCGCCACCTTCCCCCGCGCGTGCCCTTCTTCCAGGTAGGCGATCGCCTGGGGAACATCCTCGAGCGCGTACTGCCGGTCGATGACGGGCCGCACTTGCCCCGACTCGATCAGGCCGCGCATGGCCGCCAGGTCGGCGGAGTTGATCGACGCCATGAAGCCGACGAGCCTCTGCTTCACGACCCGCGCCAGCAGGAACGTGCCGAGCATCCCGGCGAGGATCCCGAGCGAGCTGCCGGCTCCCCCGACCATGACGCAGGCGCCGGTGGAAGTGAGGGCGCGCCTGAGGTGGGACAGCGGATGGTTCCCGATGCAATCGAGCACCACGTCGCAGGTGCGCCCGGTCCTGGTGAAGTCGTCCCTGGTGTAGTCGATCACGGAGCCGGCGCCGAGCGAGCGGACCAGGTCCACGTTCCGCGTGCTGCACACGCCCGTGACCTCGGCGCCGAGCGCCCTGGCGATCTGCACGGCGAAGGTGCCCACCCCTCCCGCCGCCCCATTGACCAGGACCGTCTGGCCCCGCTCGACCCGGCCGTAATCGCGAAGGGCCTGCAGGGCCGTGAGTCCCGCGATGGGAACGGCCGCCGCCTCCTCGAAGGTGACGTTGGCCGGCTTCACGGCCAGCGTCTTCTCCCGGGCGCAGACGTACTCGGCGAACGCGCCGCTCCCCGCTCCGTACACCTCGTCCCCTGGCCGCAGCCCCTTCACGTTCCGGCCGACCGCCTCGACCTGGCCGGCCACGTCCCGGCCCAGCCGCGCGTCCTTCGGCCCGCGCACCCCGGTGAGGAGGCGCACCAGCGACGGCGCGCCCCTCATGAAGTGCCAATCCAGCGGGTTGACCGACGCCGCCCGCACCCTGACCAGCACCTCGTCGTCTGCCGCGGCCGGCTTCTCGATCTCCTCGAGCCGAAGCACGCCGGGCGGCCCGTAGCGGTGACGGACGATGGCTCTCATGAGGTCAGAGTAACAGACGCGGCCGTGAGAATAGCTGCCGAAGGCGGCCCCGCACTGCTCAATTGGAATCGAGGTTCGGCCGCTTCTACCCTGCGGGTTGGAAGAGGTCGAGAATGCGGGAGCGATCCGGCGCCTCCCCGCCGATGTTCGCCTGGCGCTCGGCGACGTAGTCGCCGAAGTGCGGCGGCGGCGCCGGGTCGCGGAAGAAGACGCCGGTGTGCAGCTCGGTCGCGTAGTGCTGCGCCAGGTCCATCGCCTTGATTCGATCGGACGGGTCGTGGCCGATCGACTCGAGCGTGCGCATCCGCTGCTTCTGCACCTTCAACTGCGCGTCGGGCTCGCCGTAGGTGACGCACGGCGACTGCACGTTGATGAACGCGAAGCCCGGGAAGCGGATCCCCTCCTCGATGAGGGCCGCCAGTTGCGACATGTCGGCGGGCGTGCCCTGCGCCACGAAGCGGCAGCCGTAGCCGAGCACGTAGAGCAGCGGGTTGACGGGATCCTCCATCGACCCGTACGTGCTGGACGCGGTGCGCAGGCCTCGCGGCGACGTCGGGGAGAGCTGCCCCTTGGTCAGGCCGTAGATCTGGTTGTCCATGATGATGTACGTCAGGTCGATGTTGCGCCGCACGGCGTGGGGGATGTGCCCGCCGCCGATCGAGAACCCGTCGCCGTCGCCCCCCGCGGCGAGCACGAGCAGGCCGGGGTTGGCGAGCTTGATCCCCTGCGCGATCGGCAGGGCGCGGCCGTGCACCGAGTTGAACCCGTAGGCGGTCGTGTACCCGGGGATCCGGCTCGAGCAGCCGATCCCCGACACGAAGGCAATCTCGTGCGGCGGCCGGCCGATCGCGGCGAGCGCGCGGTAGATTGCCTGCACCACGCCGAAGTCGCCGCAGCCGGGGCACCAGATCGGCTTCAGCTCGCTCTTGTAGTCCTTCGCCTGGTACGCCTCTGCTCCCGGCGGCAACGCGGTGGATGGCATAGGGTCCTTGTACCCGAATCCTGAATCCTGAATCCCGAATCCTGCTCCCGTCCCTGTCACTCCGCCTGGCTCACCGTCTGCCGATCCTCGAGGATGGCTCTCGCCTTCGCGCGCAGTCGATCGACGATCTCCCCGGGCATGAACGGGTTCGACCCGCTTCGCGCGAACGGCTCGACGCCGCGCGGCACGTCCACGAACATGCGGATCACGCGGAACAACTGCCCCTGGTGCGACTGCTCGACGACGAGGCCGCTCTGCACCGAGGCGAAGAAGTCGCGGTACACCTCCTCGGCCACCGGGTAGAGCAGCCGCGGCACCAGCAGCTTCACCTTCAGCCCCGCCTCGCCGGCCAGATCGAGCGCCTCGCGGGCGATCCCCGAGACCGAGCCCCACGCCACCAGCGCCAGCGGCGCGCTGGCCGGGCCGTAGGTGAGGAACAGATCGTCGCGCGACTTCAGCGGCGCCAGCTTGTGCAGCCGCTTCTCGTTCATCTTCGCGTGGACCGAGCCCGAGGCCGTCGGCGCCCCCGTCTCGGTGTGCTCGATGCCCGAAGCCAGGTAGTTGCCCCCCTTCATGCCCGGGTGGCTGATGGGGCTGACGCCCGACTCGGTGAGGCGGAAGCGCACGTAGTGCTCCAGGTCGGTGTCGGTCGGCGTACGCCGCGACTCGATCCGCAGCCCCCCGGTGGTCGGCCGGGCGATGGCCTCCTTCCGCTGGGCGATCTCCTGGTCCGACAGGATGACGACCGGCGTCTGGTATCGCTCGGCGATGTTGAACGCTTCGACCGTGATGGGAAACGTGTCAGCCACGTCGATCGGCGCCAGGACGGGGCGCACCGCGTCGCCGTGCGCCGAGAACGCGGCCTGGAACAGGTCGGACTGCTCGCTCTTGGTGGGGATGCCGGTCGAGGGGCCGCCGCGCTGAACGTTCACGACGACCAGCGGCAGCTCGGCGATCGTGGCCAGGCCGAGGATCTCGGTCTTGAGCGACATGCCGGGTCCGCTGGTGGCGGTGAGCGCCTTCTTGCCGGCGAAGCTGGCCCCCACGCAGGCCCCGATCCCCGCCATCTCGTCCTCGCACTGGAGCATCGTCCCGCCGTACTTCCAGATCTCGCGATTGAGGAAGTGCATGATCTCGGACGAGGGGGTGATCGGGTAGCCGCCGAAGAACTCGCACCCGGCGACGATCGCCGCGGCGGCGCAGAGGTCGTTCCCGTCGGCGACCAGCTTGTTGGGCGTGCCGGCGGGCATCGGCGCGAGCGCGCGGCCCGTCTTCAGGGGGTTGGCCTGGGCCCAGGCCAACCCCGCCTCGAAGGCGCGCTCGTTGCGCGCGACGATCTCTTCGCCCTTCTTCGCGAACCGCTTCCGGAGGCCGGCGCGCACCGTCTCGGGCGCGAGGCCGAACCACCCCGCCATCAGCCCCAGCACCACCGTGTTCTTGGCCTTGTCGGTGCCCGCGGTCTCCTTCGCGATCGCCTCGATCCCGACCGCCACCACCTCGGCCGGCTTCACGCCGGCGACGGGGATCGCGTCGGGCGCCACCTTCGTGTTCGAGTCGTAGATGACGATGGAGTGGCCGTCGAGGGCGAGCTCGGCGCCGAACCTGAGGAAGTCGTCCCAGTTGAGGGCGACCGCGACGTCGAGCGCGCCGCCCGGTCCGAGCACGGGCCGCGTGGCCACGCGCAGGCGGAACGACGACTCGCCGCCGCGGATCTGGGGGCCGAAGCTCTTGGTGAGCATGGCGTGGTAGCCGCCCAGCGCGAGCGCGGTCATCAGCGAATCGCCGGCCGAGACGACGCCGTCGCCCCCCGAGCCGGCCATGCCAAGGATGAGGTCGGTGGTCATGGGATTTCAATGAACATACCACGTCCTCCCTGTCACGTTTTCGTCTCTCACATCCTCAAATGGCCAGGGTTGGGAAACGAACGGTAACAGCAGGAGGACCGCATGCGCAGGCTCACCATCGCGTCGCTCCTCGTCGTCGGCACCCTGCAACTCGTGCCGTCTGCCCAGGCGGCCATGCCCCACGGATCCGACACGATGGCCCCCGCCGCGGTTCTGAGGGAGGGTATGCGGAAGCTCTGGACCGACCACGCCGTCTGGACGCGGCAATACATCGTCGCCGCTGTGGCCGACGCGCCCGACCAGGCGGCGGCCGCTGGGCGACTGCTGCGGAACCAGGAGGACATCGGCGCCGCGATCGTGCCCTACTACGGCGCCGCCGCCGGGGACAGGCTCACGGCGCTCCTCAAGGAACACATTCTGATCGCCGTCGATCTGATCGCCGCCGCCAAGGCCGGCGACGCCGGGGCGCAGCAGCGCACCTCGGCCGCCTGGTCCCGGAACGGGCGCGACATCGCCCGGTTCCTCAGCCAGGCGAACCCCTTCTGGTCGTTCCAGGACCTCAGGACGATGATGGACAGGCACCTGGAGACGACGACCGAGGAAGTGGTGGCGCGGTTGACCGGCGACTGGGAGGGCGACGTGCGCGCCTTCGACGTCGTCTACGACCACCTGCTGCACATGTCCGACATCCTGTCGCGCGGGATCGTCGCGCAGTTCCCGGATCGGTTTTGAGGCCATCGGTTTTGATATCCTTGCCTCGGTCCGGCCGCACGCGTCCCTCGGCTTCGCTCGAGACGTCCCCGAGCGGAGCCGGCGGACGCCAGCCACCAGCCGCGAGCCGGCCAAGAGGCTGCCATGACACTCCGCCGCGCACTCCTGCTCGCTTTCGTCGCCAGCGTCACCATCTTCCTGTTTGTCCCGGTCGCCGCGATCGCCGCCGATCAGCGGCCTCTCAAGGTGGACGACCAGTTCGCCCTGAAGGACGTGCGCGACCCGCGCCTCAGCCACGACGGCAAGTGGGTGGCCTGGACCGTCAGCTCGATGGATCTGAAGAAGGACTCGAGCGACACCGACATCTGGATGGCGCCGGTCGCCGGCGGGGACGCCGTCCGCCTGACGACCAGCGACAAGGCCGAGCGCGCGCCGCGCTTCAGCCCCGACGGCAAGTGGCTCGCCTTCCTGTCGGGGCGCGTTGGCGGGAAGTCGCAGGTGTGGCTGCTGCCGCTCGCCGGCGGCGAGGCCTTCAAGCTGACCGACTACAAGGCCGGCGTCTCGGACCTCGCGTGGTCCCCCGACTCCACGCGCCTCGCCCTGGTCGTGGACGACGTCGATCCCGACGCGCCGGCCGGCGAGGATGAGGAAGGCGGGAAGACGGACGAGAAGAAGGCGAAGAAGCCGATCGTGGTCAAGCGGCTGCAGTTCAAGCGCGACTACCAGGGCTACCTGAACGACCTGCGCAGCCACGTCCACGTGTTCGACGTCGCCGCGAAGACGAGCCGCCAAGTCACTGCGGGTCCGTTCGACGACGGGGACCCGGCGTGGTCGCCCGACGGAACGGCCATCGCGTTCGCGAGCAACCGGACGCTGCCCGATCCCGATCGCAACCAGAACAGCGACATCTACCTGGTGCCGGCGAAGGGGGGCATCCCGCGCCCGCTGGTCGCGACCGAGCGCGCCGAGTCGAACCCGGTGTTCAGCCCGGACGGGAAGAGCGTGGCGTTCGTATCGGGCGGCGATCCGAAGGACATGTGGTACGGCGCGGGGCACATCGGGATCGTGGCGGTGCCGGGTGGTGACGCGCCGACTGCGGCCGGAAAGGTGGCAGAAACTGAAATTCGTCCCGATCGAATTACGCCGAGCGCGCTGACCGCGTCGCTCGACCGCAATGTCATGCAGGCGCGCTTCTCGCGCGACGGCGCGCACGTCTACTTCCTCGTCGAGGACGGTGGCGTCCAGTACGTCGCCCGCGTGCCCGCCGCCGGCGGCCCGGTCGAGCGCATCGTCTCCGGCGAGCGCGAGGTGCAGGCGTACGACATCGCGCCGAGCGGCGAGATGGTGGTCGCTCGAGAGCACGCCGGCGTATCCCGCGGAAGTCTCGCGCGCGAAGGACGGCGCGCTCACCCGCATCAGCCACGTGAACGACGACTTCCTGAAGGGGATCGCGCTCGGCGACACGCGTCGCTTCAAGGCGAAGTCGCCCGACGGCACGGTGGTGGACGGGTTCCTCACGCTGCCCCCGGGCTACAAGGACGGGACGAAGCTGCCGGCGATCCTGCGCATCCACGGCGGGCCGGCCGCGCAGTTCGCGTTCACCTTCGACTTCGAGCTGCACATCCTGGCGGCGCAGGGCTACGCGGTGATCACGTCGAACCCGCGCGGGTCCACCGGCTACGGCACGTCGTTCAGCCGCGCGATCTGGGCCGACTGGGGCACCAAGGACACCGGGGACGTCCTGGCCGCCGTCGATCACGTCGTCTCGATGGGCGTGGCCGATCCCGAGCGGCTCGGCGTGGGCGGCTGGAGCTACGGCGGCATCCTGACGGACCACGTCGTCACGAAGACGACCAGGTTCAAGGCCGCGACGTCGGGGGCGAGCGCGGCGAACATCCTGGCGGGCTACGGCACCGACCACTACCAGCACGAGTACGAGGTCGAGCTGGGGCTGCCGTGGAAGGCTCGCGACGCGTACCTCAAGGTCTCGGGGTCGTTCTTCGACGTCGAGAAGATCGTCACGCCGGTGCTCTACCTGTGCGGCCAGGACGACATGAACGTGCCGCTGCTCAACACCGAGCAGTTGTACCAGGCGGTGCGGCGCATCAACAAGGTTCCGACCGAGCTGGTGATCTATCCCGGCGAGAACCACGTCCCGCGGCGGCCCGGCTCGATCAAGGACGTCTACGAGCGGTACATCGCGTGGTACGACCGGTTCCTGAAGCCCGCCGGGGCGGGCGCGGGTGGGGTGGCGGGGGTGGGTGGGGTGGCGGGGGTGGCGGCGGGTGGATCGGCGGCGGCGGGGGTGGCCCTCGAGGTGGTCGCGCGGAAGACGCCGGAGGCAACGTCGCTGCTGGGCCGTCCGCTCTTCACGCCTGAGATGGCGCCGGACGCGAAGGCGGCATCGGACGCGCGGCTGGCCGCGGCGCGCGACGAGTTCGTGAAGGCGCCCGACAACGCCGACGCGATCCTCTGGCTCGGCCGGCAGCTCGCGGTCGCCGGTCGCGTGCGCGAGGCGATCGACGTCTTCACGCGCGGCGTCGGGAAGTTCCCGTCGGACGCGCGGTTCTACCGTCACCGCGGGCACCGGTACATCACGTCGCGGCGTTTCGACCAGGCGGTGGCCGATCTCACGAAGGCCGGGCAACTCGTCACCGGCAAGCCCGACCAGCCCGAGCCGACGACCGCCGACCGGAAGGCGATGTCGAGCGAGACGCTGAACTACGCGACGTGGTACCACCTTGGCCTCGCGCACTACCTGCGGGGCGACTTCGAGAAGGCGCTGGACGCGTACCGCAAGTGCCTGGCGGCGGCGAAGGGGAACGACGACCAGGTGGTCGGGGCGAGCGACTGGCTCTACATGACGCTGCGGCGGCTCGGGCGGGCGGACGAGGCGGCGAAGGTGCTCGAGCCGATCGTGCCCGGGATGAAGGTGAAGGACGACCAGACCTACTACGACCGCCTGTTCATGTACAAGGGCGTCTACGCGCCAGACGACCTGTTGCGCGCCGGCGGCGACCCGATCACGGCCGCGACCCTGGCGTACGGCGTCGCGAACTGGCACCTCTACAACGGCCGCAAGGACGAGGCGAAGGCGCTCTTCGAGCAGATCGTCAACGCGGGCGGCAACTGGATGCCGTTCGGCGTCATCGCGGCCGAGGCAGAGCTGTCACGCTGGAAATAGCGGGGTCAGGTCTTGCATCTTCGCATTTGCAGGCCGGATCGCTATCCCCCGCTCTCCCGGCCGGATCGCTATCCCCCGCTTTCCTGCGGCACGATCGAAATGCCGCCGCTGCGTTCGAGCACGGCGTACTTGATCTGGTCGAGGCGCTCGAGGCCCTGCAGTTCGCGGCCGGCGGTGAGGACGTCCGACACGTCCACGCCCTCGCGCCGCGCGCGGTCCTCGAGGAAACGGCCGTTCTCGACGAGGATGACCGGCAGGCTGTCGAGCGCCGCGTCCACCGCGGCCCACCGTCCCTTCGCCCGCGTCATCGCCAGCTCGAGGACGACGAAGGTGGCGATCACGATCGCGGCGTTGACAACCGAGAAGTCTTCGCCGAGCAGCCCCTGCTGGGTGGCGTCGCCGACGACCAGCAGCAGGACGAAGTCGAACGTGGTGATCTGCGCGATGCTTCGCTTGCCCGCGATGCGGAAGGCGATGAGGAGGACGGCGTAGATCGCGGCCGCCCGCAGCACGGAGTCCATGGCCCGCCCCTGAAGCTAGAAGTAGACGAGTTGCCGCATCTCGATCGCGCCGCCGCCGCCGCCCGGCGCCACCCTGTAGGTGAACCAGCCCGGCCCCGATGGGCGCAGGCGCACCTTGACCTGCGCGACCGGCGCGTCGTACGAGATGACGAGCCCATCGCCAGTCGAGCGGCTGCTGTCGGGTTGTGGGAGGATCTGCTCGATCTCGTTCCGATCGACGAGCGTGTTGCCGAGAAGGAGAGCACCCACGCCGCCGGTCGTCGATCGGACGCGGAGGATCCAGGCGGCCCCCTGTCGCGCGAACCGCTCGTACTCGGCCGTCAGCGCCGCGTCGGCGGGGGAGACGCTGGCCGAGCTGGCTGGACCGTGCCCGAACACGCCGAGCAGCGCCGCGACGACGATGCCGGCGAGGACGACCGTGCCGACCTTCTGCGCCGCCCACTCCGCGCGCTGAAAGCGGAGACTGTCGGCGACGAGGGGGCTGCCCTTGGGGCGCGGCGCGGTGTCCACGCCCGGATGCGAAGCAAGATGACGGCCGATCGGACTGATGGGCCGGGATGGCCAGTGTCGGAACCTGGCACGTCCGATGCGTCGCTCCGGGATAAGGCCTGCGACACCGGCGGCGTCGTAGTGGCCCACGCGGCCGAGTACCGGTAGGTCGTAGTGGCCCGCGCGGCCGAGTACGGTAGGCTGTCGGGACGATGAACCCGCTGTCCCGATTCGCCGAGCTGCTGCCGGCCTCCGGCATTCGCGCCATCATGAAGCTCGCCGCCGAGGCGGAGGACGTCATCTCGCTCGCGGCCGGCGAGCCGAGCTTCAAGACCCCCGCCCACATCATCGAGGCCGCCTTCGAGGCGGCGCGCGCGGGCCACACGCACTACACCCTGACGATCGGCATCACGCCGCTGCGCGAGGCGGTCGCCGCCCGCTGCGCGCGGCGCTGGGGCCTCCCGGTCGCCGTCGAGGACGTCGTCATCGGCGCCGGGGCCGGGAACGCGATCATGGCGACGCTGCTCGCCATCGTGGACGAGGGCGACGAGGTGCTCGTCCCCGACCCCGGGTGGCCGAACTACGTCGCGCAGATCCTGACCGCGCGTGGCGTGCCGGTCTTCTACCCGCTCAGGCCGGAGAACGGCTACCTGCCCGACCTGCGCGACCTCGACGCCCTCGCGACGCCGCGGACGCGCGTCCTCATCGTGAACAACCCGTCGAATCCGTGCGGCAGCGTCTGGCCGCGTGCGGCGGTGGAAGCGGTGTCGGCGTGGGCGCGCGGGCGCGGCCTGTGGGTGATCGCCGACGAGGTCTACGAAGACCTCGTGTTCGACGGCGAGATGGTGTGGGCCGCGCCGTACGACCGGGAGCGGACGATCGCGGTGGGCGGCTGCTCGAAGACCTACGCGATGACGGGATGGCGCATCGGGTGGGCGGTGTCGTCGCCGGCGCTGGCCGGGGCGACTGCGAAGGTGCAGGAGCCGCTCATCTCGTGCCCGAGCGACGTGTCGCAGCGGGCGGCGCTGGCGGCGCTGACCGGTCCGCAGGACGCGGTGGAGGAGATGCGGGCCGCCTACCGCCGGCGCCGCGACCTGGTGCGCTCGAGGCTCGAGCCGGCCGGCCTGCTGCCCGCGGTGCCGAGCGGCGCCTTCTACGCGCTGGCCGACCTGCGTGCGACCGGGCTGACGAGCCACGAGGCGGCCCTGCGGCTGATCCGCGAGCAGCGCGTGGCGACGGTGCCGGGCACGGCCTTCGGCAAGGCCGCCGAGGGGTTCGTCCGCCTGTCGCTGGCCTCCGACGACGAGGACCTCCGCGTCGCGAGCGAGCGTATCGTGGCCTGGTCCCGTGGGGTTGTGTCATCGACATCGACGAGGTAGCCGTGCCGAACGATCTCGCCACCACAGCTCGCCACCTGCTCGACCTCGTGCGCGGCTGCACCTTCGACGACTTCCTCTTCGCGCCGCAGTTCAGCGTGCTCGATCGGCGCGACCCGGCGGTCATCGACCTCTCGGCTCGCCTGTCCGAGCACATCACGCTGCGCCGCCCCCTCGTCTCGGCCAACATGGACACGGTGACGCGTGCCGCGATGGCGATCGCGCTGGCGGAGGAGGGGGGCATCGGCATCATCGACCGCGGCTTCCGTCCCGGCGAGATCGAGCCGCAGGTGCGCGAGGTGGAGATCGTCAAGCGCACGCAACACGGGGTGATTCCCGATCCCTACACCATCGTTTCGCACGCGACGCTGGGCGAGGCGGCCGAGGCGATGCGCCGCTCCGGCGTCGGCACGCTCGTCGTCGTGGACGCCCAGAACCGGCTCGAGGGGCTGCTGACCGAGCGCGACGCGCGGTTCGTGGGCGCCGACGCGCGCGTGGCGGAGCGGATGACGCCCTTCGCGAGGCTGGTCGTCCATGAGGGGCCGGCCAGGCTGGGCGAGGCCGAGCGGATCATGGTCGAGCGGAAGGTGAAGAAGCTGCCGCTGGTCGACGCGGGGCGGCGGCTGATCGGCCTGGTCACCGCGAAGGACATCCTGAAGCAGAAGCGGCTGCCGTTCGCGACGCGGGACGCACAGGGGCGGCTGCGGGTGGGCGCGGCGATCGGCGCGACCGGCGACTACCTCGAGCGAGCCGCGGCGCTCGTCGCGGCGGGGACGGACCTGATCGTCATCGACATCGCGCACGGTCACTCGGTGGTGATGGCGCGGGCGCTCGAGCAGTTCCGCCAGCGCTTCCCGGACGTCGAGCTGATCGCGGGCAACGTGGCGACGGCGGAGGGCGCGCGCTTCCTCGCCGAGCGCGGCGTCAACGGGATCAAGGCCGGCATCGGCCCTGGCGGCGGCTGCACGACCCGGCTGACGACCAGCTTCGGCGTGCCGCAGGTGCAGGCGCTGGTCGAGTGCCGGATGGGATTGGACCAGTGGGACGGGCGTCCCGTCGCGTCGGATCCGGGTCGCATCCCGATCGTCGCCGACGGCGGCGTGCGCCGCGACGGCGCGCTGGTGCAGGCGCTGCTGTTCGGCGGCGACACGGTGATGCTGGGGAGCGCCTTCGCCGGCACGCGCGAGGCGCCCGGCGAGCTGGTGCGCAAGGCGGTGGTGATCCCCGAGTCGCAGAAGTCGGTGAAGATCCCGTTCAAGGTGCTGCGCGGGATGGCGTCGATCGAGGCGATCAAGGACCGCCTCGACGTCGAGGAGGCGGCGGCCGCCGATCTCGAGGCGATCGGCGCGGAGGGGTTCGAGGTGGCGGTGCCCGAGCGCGGCTCGGTCCACCCCATCGTCCGCGACATGATCAAGCACCTGTGCTCGGCGATCAGCTACGGAGGCGCGGCCAGCCTGTCCGAGCTGCGCCAGCGCTTCGTGGCCGACCCGTCCCGCTACGTGATCCGACTGTCGCGCGCCGCCCGCCACGAATCCTACGAGCGGTGACGTCGCAATCCGACCCCGGGGAGCGCCGGCGCGAAATGGGGCCAGGCCCCATTTCACGAAAACGGACACCTGTACGGAAATGGGTACGGAAATGGGGCCTGGCCCCATTTCGCGAAAACGGACACAGGTCGCGCAAAATGCTGCAAGGCAAGACCTGACCCCGCGACTATAATCGCCGCGAGCACAACAGCGGGCCGTGATGCGATCCCAGCGGGCCCCGTGGTGGGTCCTCGCCGTCGCCGCCGCGTTTCTCTCCTTCTACGCGCTCCTGGTCTACTGCGACGTCCGCCGCCCCGAGGACGAGGGGTTCCACCTGCGTCCCGTCCGCGCGGGGCTCGCCGTGGACCTGGTCTATCCCGGCACCCCCGCCCACGCCGCCGGCATCCGAGCGGGCGACGTGATCGTCTCGGCCGACGGCCACCGCCTCCCGTCACGCCTCGAGTGGTCCACGGTGAGGGCGAACGGGCAGCTCGGCCGGGCGACGCGCCTCGACATCGCGAGGGACGGTCACCCGCTCACCCTCGACCTCGGCATGCCTCCCGCGTCGTGGCGGCGCTGGACGACGCGCGGCGGCTTCGGCCTGCTCGTCGCGTACACGGTGCAGGGCATCACGCTTGCCCTCGGGATCATCATCCTGGTGCGCCGGCAGGACCCGGTCGAACGGCTCGGCGCGTGGCTGCTCTGCTGCCTGGGCGTGTTCGTCGTCGCCCTCCCCGCGCGCCTGTTCACGGTCTGGCGCGGGTTTCCGGATCTCGCCCGCGAGGCGCTCTGGCTGCCGTTCGTCAGCACGGCCATCGCGCCGGCGGTGCTGCTGTCCTTCTTCCTCTCGTTCCCCGTCCGCCGCGTCCGATCCGCGTGGCTCTGGGCCGCGGTGTGGCTGCCACTGGTCGCGGCGTCGATCGCGCCGCTTCGCTACCAGGCCATGGCCCTGTATCACCCGGAGGCCCAGCGGCCCGCGAGCGGCCAGGGCGCGCTCCTGGCCACCACGGTCGGTTACGTGCTGGCGACCGGGATCGTCGTGCTCCTCGGCTACCGCACCCTCCAGAAAGACGACGAGCGGAGGCGCGTGCGGGTGCTCGCGATTGGGCCCGTGGCCGCCTGCATCGCCGGGCTGCCGGCGGTCGTCGGCTACTGGATGACGGGCGGCCCGCTGCTCCTGTTCGAGTCGTCAGCCGTGGGCATCGCGGCGTTCCTGATGCTGCTGGTGCCGCTCTCCTTCGCCTACGCGATCCTCGAGCACCGCCTCTTCGACATCTCCTTCATCGTCCGCCAGAGCGTGCGCTACGCGGCGGCCCGCCGCGTCCTGCTGTCGCTGGTGCCCGCGATGATCGCGCTGCTGGCGATCGACCTCTACACGCACCGCGACGAGGCGCTCGCGGAAGTGTTTGCCACGCGCGGCACCGTGTACCTCCTCCTGGCGGCGGCGGCGCTCGTGGCGCACCGCGAACGCCACCGCTGGCTCGACGCGCTCGACCGGCGTTTCTTCCGCGAACGCTTCGACGCGCAGCGCCTGCTGGCGAAGCTGGCCGACGAGGTCGCGTCCTCGGATGGGCCCGAGCAGGCGGCCACGAAACTGGCGGCCCGCATCCACCTCGCCCTCCACCCGACGTTCGCCGTCGTGCTCGTGCGTGAGGGAGGCGGCGCGGAGTACCGGCGGCTCGCCGGCGCGCCGCACGGCGAGGGGCCGGCGTCCCTGGCCGCCGGCGGGAAGATGGCGGGGCTGGCGCGCGTGCTCGGGCGGCCGGTCGAGACGCGCGCCGGCGAGCCCGGGTGGCTCGAGGGCGAGGCCGGCCCCGCCGAGGCGGCACTGCTGCGCGACGCCCGGATCGAGCTGCTGGTGCCGATCCCGTCGCCGGGGGACGCGGCCGGATCCGGGGAGGAGGCGGGGGACTGGAGTGCGCTGCTCGCGCTCGGGGCCCGGCGCTCGGAAGAGCCGTACGCCGCCGAGGACCTCGACCTGTTGCAGGCCGCCGCGCGCAGCCTGGGCGCCCTCCTGGCGAGCAGCCCACACGCCGCGCACGCCCGCCGGCGCTTCGCGGAGTGCCCGCGCTGCGGCCGGTGTTTCGACCAGGACCGCCCGTCGTGCCCCGAGGACGGCCAGCCCCTCGTCGCCTCGGCCCTCCCCCACGTACTGGTCGGCCGCTACCGGCTCGATCGGCGCCTCGCCCGCGGCGGGATGGGCGTGGTGTACGCCGCCGCCGACCAGGCGCTCGACCGCGACGTCGCGGTGAAGGTGCTGCGCGACGAGCTGGCGGCCGACGCGCGCGCCGCCGAGCGCTTCGAGCGCGAAGCCCGCCTCGCCGCGCGGTTCTCGCACCCGAATGTCGTCACGGTCCACGACTTCGGATTGACCGCGGGGCGCGGCTTCCTCGTGATGGAGCTGCTGACCGGCCACTCCCTCCGCGAGGAACTCGATCGCGAACGCCGCCTCGACCCGCGCCGCGTGCTCGAGGTGCTCGGCCCGGTCTGCGCCGCGGTCCAGGCGGCGCACCACCGCCATCTCGTGCACCGCGACCTCAAGCCCGAGAACATCTTCCTCTCAACGTCCGAGGGGATCGAGACGCCGAAGGTGCTCGACTTCGGGATCTCCAAGATGAGCCTCGCCGCGACGACCGGCGGCGTTCCGATGGGGGAAGAGGCGTGCGCGGCGCGGGACCGGTTCACGGTGGCCACGGCCCCCGGCGCCCTCGTCGGCACGCCCGAGTACATGGCCCCGGAGCAGATCCGCGGCGAGGAGATGAAGATGGCCTGGGACGTCTGGGCGCTCGCGATCATGGCCTACGAGATGCTGACCGGCCGCGTCCCGGTGCTCGCGGGCTTCGCGCCGAACGTCGACTGGCCTCCGGTGCCGGACGAGGGGCCTGCCGGCCGCGCGCGCACGTTCTTCCTTCGCGCCCTGTCGATCGACCCGGCCAGGCGGCCCGGTTCGGTGCGCGAGTTCTACGAGGGCCTGATGAGCAGCCTCACGGCAGGCGAGTCACGCCCGTGAGCCGGCAGCACTTCGCCACCACGCACTGGAGCCTGGTGCTCGCCGCCGGATCGGATCCCGGCCTGGGCGGCGTCGAGGCGCTGGCGTCGCTGTGCGAGGCCTACTGGTACCCGCTCTACGCCTTCGTGCGCCGCTGCGGCTACGACGCCGATGTCGCGCAGGAGCTGACGCAGGAGTTCTTCGCCAGGCTGCTCGAGAAGCACTTCGTCCGCGACGCCGACCCGGCGCGCGGGCGCTTCCGGTCGTTCCTGCTCGCGGCCATGCGCCACTTCCTCTCCAACGAGCGCGACCGCGTGTCGGCAGCCAAGCGAGGCGGCCTCTTCGCCATCGTCTCGATGGAGGTCGAGACGGCCGAGGGGATGTACACGCGCGAGGTGCCAGACACCGAGACGCCCGACGTCGTCTTCGAGCGGCAGTGGGCGCTGACGACGCTGGAGCGCGCGCTCGCGAGGCTGCGGGCCGAGTTCAAGCGCGACGGCAAAGAGCAGTTGCTCGCCCGGCTCGAGGGCTTCCTGACGGGCGACGCCGAAACCGCGCCCTACGCGGTCGTCTCTGAGCAGCTGGACATGTCGGAGGCGGCGGTGAAGGTGGCGGTCCACCGGCTGCGCAAGCGCTACGGGGCGCTGCTGCGCGACGAGATCCGCCAGACCGTGTCGGACCCGGACGAGGTGGACGACGAGATCCGCGCCCTGTTCCAGGCGGTGGCCCCGAGATGAGCGAGAACTGCCCGTCGTGCGGAAGCTCGAGGGACTCCTTCGTCGAGGGACGACTCTGCCCCTCGTGCCTGCTGCAGCTTGCGCTTGCGGGCACCGAGGGCGACGGGAGCGAGGGAGCCCCCGGCGCCGCGGAGCGATACGTCGTCCGGGCCGTCATGGACGACTGCGCGGAGGCGACCGCGTACCTGGCGGAGGACGCACTGTCGCGGCGGCTCGTCAGGCTCGAGGTCGGGAAGCGCCGTTGTGAGATCGAGAGCGCGGAATTGGAGGCGGGGATCGAAGGGCTGCGACGCCGGGTGGTCGAAGGCGTCGCAGCCGTGCTCGACGGGGGCCTGACTCCGGACGGCCGACCGTGGCTCGTGACCGAGCGCGGTCCGGCGAGCCAGGGTCGGCGCTGGGTGCTGATGGAGCTCCGCCCTACTTCGTCTTTCCCGGGATCGCCGCCACGTCGCGAATGCGGCCCGTGACGACGGGGCCGAGCACACCGCGCGCCTCGACGAGCGAGCGGGCGGCATCGAAAGCCGACACGTCCAGCGGCTGGACGTCGTGTGGCGTCAGGCCGAGTTCCGACAGGAACATCACGAGCCCCTCGTTGCCCGTCACCGTGTAGAGCTGCGAGGGTGAAACGGGCTGGTCGCCCACGCGAACGGTCCCGGCGACAAGGCGGCTGCTGCCGGGCGGCCGAGACGAGTCGAACTCGAGTTGCATTCCCGACACCTGCGGGAACAGGTCGTGCCCCGACGCGAGCGCGAACTCGAGGGCCCCGAGCAACTCGGCGCCATAGAGCCGGAACGTCGCCAGCCGGAACGGCCGGACGATGTAGCCGCCGGTTGCCGGGTCGGCCTGCGGCATCCCGTAGGCCATCGACCGGAACACGTCCGCGCCGACGATCGGACCCGCCGGCATCCCCTCGTCGAGGAAGCCGAGCGCCTCGATCGCGATCTCGGTGTTGCCGGCGGCCCGGTAGGCGTCGGTGAACAGGTTGCCGAGCGCGGTATCGCGCTTGTTGTGCCGCGGGTCCCAGTCCTCGAGGATCGGGCGGTCCGCCACGGCGAGCTGCTGGTGGTACACCTCCCCGTAGCGGGCGACGATGCCGGCCTGCAGCGTGGCCACGACGGCCTCGACCTGCGGCAGCGCCGGTGCGCTGGCCCCGGCGCTGAGCAGCTCGTAATCCACGAGGCTCACGGCATCCCCGTCCACCGACAGCGTCAGGCGTCCAACCCAGCGGTAGTACTCGCCCGCCGAGACGATGAGCGTCGTCCCGCCGTCCGGCCCCTCGACCGACTCCGGCTCGAGCAGCGCAACGTGATCGTGGCCGTTGACGATCACGTCGATGCCGGGCACGGAGGATGCGATCTGGCGCGAGAGGTCGAGGCCGACGTGCGCGATGCCCACGATGACCTGCGCCCCCTGCGCGCGCAGCGTGGTCACCGCGGCGGCCGCGGCCCCGGCGAGGTCGGTGCCGATCACGACCGGGGCCGGCCGCTCGAGGGCGTCGAACGGCGTCGTCAGGCCGAAGAACCCCACCTTCACGCCGCCCGCCTCCTTGACGACCGTCGGCCTCATCCACGCACCGAGCTGGGGATAGCCGCTGATGTCGATGTTGCTGGCGACCACGGGGACGGCGCCCTCGCCTGCCGGCCACGTGAAGTCGAGGACACCGGCGAGGAACTCGGGGCCGTACTGGAACTCGTGGTTGCCTGGGACGATGACGTCCAGGCCGAGCCCCTGCAGCAGCCGGAGCTCGGGCACGCTGAGGTACTCGTTGAAGAACAGGTCGCCATTCATCAGGTCGCCGCCGTGGACGAAGATCGCGTCCGGGTTGGCCGCCTTCTGGGCCCCGACGATGGTGGCCGCCTTGGCGATTCCGCCCAGCGTGCCGTCGAGGCTGGCGTCCTTCGTGCCCCAAGGCGGCAGGTGCGAATGAGTGTCGTTGACGTGCAGCAGCGTCACCTGCTGCGGGGCCGCGCAGACCCCCGGCGCCGCCAGGGCGAGCAGCGCGATCAGGATGCCGAGCGATTTCATCGCACGCGTCATGGTGTCTCCTTCCGCGGTGCAGAGAAGGAAGGAGCAGGGAAGGTTACGCGGTAACCTCCGGTGACACGTGCTTCATGGTTCTGGCGGGAGGGGGAAGGTATGAAGTTCTCCACCGTCGCGCTGGTGCTCGCCGCGATGGGCTGTAACGCGCCCGCCTTTGCTCAGCCCGCCGCCGCTCCGTCTTCCGCTTCCGCCCCGTCCCTGCGGAGGGAGGTGAGCGCGCTGGTGGGGTCAGCGGTCAACCCCGCGGGGCTCGTGGCCCGCGTGGAGGTGCGATGGCGGCGGCCGCTCTCGCGCTCGGCTTCGCCGCTGCTCTCCGGCGCGCACGTCTCGGTCGGCCTCAGCCCGGAGCTGTCACCCTCCTACGCGCGCGTCGGCGCCTGGGTTGAACTCGCGCCGGCGTCGATCGTCGGCGTCCGCGCCGGCGTGGAGCCGGCGCAGTACCTTCGGTACCTTCAGCTCGCTCATCAGCTTCACCGACCTGCGCCAGCCCTTCGACCGCGACACGATGAGGGCGCGGCGCGACGAGGCGAGGGCGGGCAACGCCGTGCGGGTCTACGTGCGGCCGTCGCTGAGGATGAAGGTCGGGCGCCTCGGAGGCCAGGTGAGCGGTGAAGTGGAGCGGTGGTGGTCCACGGCGGACGGCCCCTTCTTCCACGAGCCGAGCCGCAACACGCTCGTCGCCGTGCGCGGGGGCACCCTTCGGTCTCTCTCGGCCGCCCTGCTCTGCGACGTGTCGTCACGGCTCGGCGTCGGCGCGGCCTACGACCTCCTGCACGTGCCCGGCGCGGCCGCGAACGGTATCCAGCGCGTCGGCCCGCTCGTGACCTGGGTGCCGCCCTTTTCGATCCCCGCGCTGGGGCGCCCGACCGTGACGGCCATCGCCGGCACCTACGTTCGCGACCCGAACCGCAAGGGCCAGGTCTTCGCGGGCCTCGGCCTCGGCTTCGTTCTAAAGGGGCGAGGAGGCAGCTGAAGATGGTCGGACCGGCGGAAATGGGGCCAGGCCCCATTTTGCAGAAACGGACACCTGGACGGAAATGGGGCCTGGCCCCATTTCGCGGCATTTCGCGGCGCGCGCAGGCCGCGATCAGGCCCGCCCCACCCGCAGGTGCAGGTCCCACGTCACCTCGCGCCCGGCGGCCTCCGGCCCCCAGGCCGCGAGCAGGTCGTCCCAGATCTCGTCCACCGGGTGGCGCCCCTTCGCCTCGTGGTAGCGCGGCACCGCGGACCAGCTCGCCAGGAACGCGGCCAGCTGCCCTGCCGTCCACGACGTCGCCATCGTAAAGGGGGGCGCCCCGAGCTCGTCGAACGGGAAGGGGAGCGTCGCGTAGCGCTGGTCCACGTAGCGAATCAGCTCGGGCCAGTGGCCGGCGAGCAGCGTCGCATAGTAGTAACCGACCACGCCGTCCACCGCGGGCGAGACGTGCGGCAGGTGGTAGGTCCAGACCGCGATGACGCCGCCCGGCTTCAGCACGCGACGGACCTCGGGGTAGAAGCGGTCGAGGTCGAACCAGTGCGCGGCCACCGCCGAGGTCACCAGGTCCACCGAGCCGGCGTCGAGCGACACGTGTTCGGCCGCCTCGCGGTGGTAGTCCACGCGCGGGTGCGGCTGGGCGTGGCGAAGTTGCTCGGCGCTCGCGTCGGTCGCGTGCACGCAGGCGAAGTGCCGGGCGAGGCCCCGCGCCGCCTGGCCGCTGCCGGTCCCGCAGTCCCAGGCGACGCCGCGCCCGGGGGCGACGCCGGCCAGGTAGTCGAAGAGCGCATCCGGGTAGCCGGGCCGGACCCGCGCGTAGCGTGCGGCCAGCAAGGAGAAGTGGTCCTGGAAGGGCATCGTGAGTGATTCACCCGACAAGCCAGCGGTATGCCATGTCGGGCCGCCGGCGACGGGCTCGGGATTCAGGCCGGTTTCCCGGAGATCGCGTTCCGGCCGGCGCTCGGCAGGGACCGCCGTGGCCATGTGTGGGAAATGTGGACACTCGGCAATGAGAAGTCGCCCGGGTCAGGTGGGGTATAATTCGGACGTCATTACTCCGTAATGCGGCCGACGCCCGGAACGGAGCAATCGCCCCCATGATCTGCCCCGCCTGTCGGAAGGAGACCGGCCAGTCTCTCGACGGCTGCCCGCACTGCGGCCAGCCCCTCGGGCCGTACCCCGCCCGCGCTGACGTCGCCCACCCTGACGTCGTCCACTTGTCGAGCGACGAGGGAACGAGACTGCACCAGCCGGTCACGCCCGAGGCCGCCGCCAGCGTCCTGTTGGCGAGTGACGAGGCGACCAGGGTGTTTCGGCCGGCCCAGGAAGACCCGGATGAGCAGGCCGGAGACCCGGATGAGCAGGCCACCGTCCTGCACCGCCCCGCGCCCGGCGACACCGAGGCGGCGACCGCGCCGTTCCAGGCGCCGTCGCGCGGCACCTTCCGCCTGTCGCAGTCCCCGGCGCCGCCCGACACGCCGCCGCCGTCGCTGCGCCCCTCGGGGCAGCCGTCCGGCCCCGTCCCGTCGCGCCTGGTCCAGCCCACGCTCGAGAGCGGTACCTTCGGCCGCTACCGGATCGTCCGCCTGCTCGGCGCCGGGGGCATGGGCGAGGTGTACGAGGCCTACGACGAGGAGCTGGGCGAGCGGGTCGCGCTGAAGATCATCCGCGCCGACTTCGCGCAGAGCGCCGACGCGGACGCCCGCTTCCGCCGCGAGCTGTCGGTGGCGCGCCAGGTGACGCACCGCAACGTGGTGCGCATCCACGACCTCGGCATCGCGGACGGGCGCAAGTACATCTCGATGTCGTTCGTGGACGGCGAGGACCTCTCGACCGTCATGGCGCGCGGCCGCGTGCCCGGGGACCAGGCGATCCCGATCGCCGAGCAGTTGTGCGCCGGCCTCTCCGCCGCGCACCAGGCGGGCATCGTCCACCGCGACCTGAAGCCGGGCAACGTGATGGTGGACCGCGCGGGCCGCGTCTTCCTGATGGACTTCGGCCTCGCGCGCTCGGTGGAGGAGACGCAGTACACGCAGGCGGGCGTCGTGTTCGGCACGCTCGACTACATGTCGCCCGAGCAGGCGACGGGGCAGACGGTCGATCACCGGTCGGACATCTACGCGCTCGGGCTCATTCTCTACGAGCTGATGGCGGGCGAGCGCCCCTTCAAGGGCGACTCGTCGATGACGCGCCTGACGTCGCGCCTGGCGGCGCCGGTGCCGAACCCGCGCGTCGCGCACCCCGCGCTCGAGCCGTACCTCGCGAACATCATCATGCGCTGCCTCGAGCGCGACCCGGCGCAGCGCTACCAGTCGGTGGACGAGGTCCTGGCGGAATCTCACGGCGCGTCGCGGAAGCTCGCGCCGGTGGCGGCGGCTGGCCGCCGGCGTGGCGTCGCGGCCCGCATGGAAGAGGGCCGCGGCAGCCGTGGCGGTCGTCGTGGCCGTGGCGGTCGGCGCGCTGCTCTTCGTGGGTCGCGATCGGCCGGACGCCGGGCCCTCCGCGGCCGGGCCGGTGGGCGCCCCCCAGGTGTCGCTCGCCATCGTCCCGTTCCGGAACGCGTCGGGCGACCCGTCGCTCAACTGGCTGGGCGCGAGCCTGGGCGAGATGCTCGGCGCCGACGTGGGCCAGTCGTCCGCGGTGCGCACCGTGTCCTCGTCGCGCCTGCAGCAGATCCTGCAGGACCTGGCGGTCCCGGCGGACGCGGCGATCGACCCGGCCACGCTCCGGCGGCTCGCCGAGTTCAGCAACGCCGACACGCTGGTGTGGGGGCAGTACATCAGGGCCGGCGAGCAGATCCGGATCGACGCGACGGTGCAGAACCTGAAGGAGTCGCGCTCGCTGCCGCTCGCGTCGGAGGTGACGACCGAGAAGGACGTGCTCGCGGCGGTCGATCGCCTCGCGCGGTCGATCCGCGCCGCGGTCACCACCTCGCCCGACGTGCTGCGCGAGCTGGGCGCGAGCGCGTTCCGCCCCTCGTCTTCGTCGATCCCCGCGGTGCGCGCCTACAACGAGGGGCTGCAGCTCGCCCGGCGCGGCAACCACCAGAACGCGGTGACGAGATTCGCCGAGTCGGTGGCGGCCGATCCGGCGTTCGCGCTGGCCCACTCGCAGCTGGCCCTCAGCTACGCGAGCCTCGGGCAGGACGACCGGGCCGAGGCCTCGTCGCGCCGCGCGGTGCAGCTTGGCGCCAACCTGCAGGCGCGCGAGAAGTACCTGATCCAGGCGAACCACGCGCGGATCATCAACGACAACGAGCAGGCGGTGCAGGCGTACCAGGAGCTGGCGCGCGTCTCGCCCGGCGACCCCGACGTGCAGTTCGCGCTCGCGAGCCTGCGCGAGGGGATGGGGGCGCTCGACGAGGCGCGGAAGGGGTACGAGAACGTGCTGGTGCGCGACCCGAAGCAGGTCGAGGCGCTGCTGTCGATCGGGCGCGTGCACATCAAGCAACAGGACCCGCAGGCGTCGCTCGACTTCCTGAACCGGGCGCTGACGCTGTCGATCGAGACGGGCGACACCGAGGAGAAGGGGCGCGTCCTGCACACGATCGGCGTGGCCTACAAGCGGCTCAACAAGCCGGAGGACGCGCTCAGGTACTACCGCGAGGCGATGGAGATCCGCCGCGGCATCGGACAGAAGAACGGCATCGCCGCGACGCTGTCCGAGCTGGCGGACGTGCAGAAGACTCTAGGGCGGCCGGCCGAGGCGCTGGCGAGCTACCGCGAGGCGCTGGGCCTCCAGCGGGAGATCGGCGACCGGAGGGGGGCTGGCGTCACGTCGCTGAACCTCGGCGTCTTCCTCATGGATTCCGGCAGCTACGACGAGGCGCTGACGCTGTTCCGCGAGGCGCTGCAGGTCAACCGCGACGCGGGCGACGAAGGCGGGCAGGCGCGGTCGCTCAACAACATCGGGGCGGTGTACTTCTGGACGGGACGGTACGAGGACGCCCTCACCTACTACCAGCAGGCGCTCGGGCTGCGCGAGAAGTTGAACGTCCCGTCCGATATCGCCGAGACCGTCCACAACCTCGGGGAGGCCTCGGAGCGCACCGGGCAGTACGACGAGGCGGTCTCGCGCTACCTGCGGGCGCTCGAGCTGTACCGGGCCGCGGGCGACACGCTGAATGTCGGGATCGAGTCGGAGGCCATCGGGACCGTGTTCCAGGCGCAGGGCCGCTACGGGGCGGCGCTGAAGGTGAAGGCCGAAGCGCTCAAGAGCGTGCGCGAGGCCGGGGAAGGCGGCTACTGGGCCGCCAAGGTGCTCGGGGGATACGGACAGGCGCTGACGCTCGTCGGGCGTGCGGCGGAGGCCGACCAACCCCTCGGCGAGGCCGAGGCGATCGCACGCGGGCTCGGCAGCCCGGCGGTGCTCGCGCAGGTCCGGATCTACCAGGGCGACCGCCTGTTCTACTCCGGCGACACGCATCGTGCCGCCCGGCTGTATCGCGAGGCGACGAAGGGGACGGCCGCCCTGTCGGATCAGCGCCTGCACCTGGTGGCGAGGCTTGGCGAGGCGCGTGCCGCCGTCGAGGGCGGAAGCGGGGCCGCGGCGGTCGCGACGTTGAAGGAGGTCGCCGCGCGGGCGGGCGAGCTGGGACTGAAGGACCTGTCGGCGGAGGCATCGCTGTACCTCGGGCAGGCGCTGCTGGCGAGACGGGAGTGGGCGGCGGCGCGGCGGCAGCTCGAGGACACCCTCTCACGCGCCGAGCGGCTCGGGATGGTGGGGCTCCAGGCGCGCGCGCACTACCTGCAGGCGCGGGCCCACGAGGGGGCGGGCGAGCAGGCCGACGCGCAGGGCCACATGGCCCAGGCGCGCCGGCTCGTCGCCGAGATGACCAAGGAGGCGCGGAGCGAGGCGCTGGCCACCCGCAGCGACCTCGCCCCGATCCGCAGCCGGTGAACGCGAACACGGCAGGCCTGAAGGCCTGCCCTACCGCTGGAATACCGCGTAGAACTGGAACGGCGCGAAGCCGCTTCCGAACAGCGTGAACTGGTACGTCCCGGGCCCTCCCCGGAACAGGCCAGTGTCCACGCCGATGCTGTACTTCCCGTTCCCGTTGTCGTTGAGGAAGTTCAGTTGCGCCGAGCCGTTCGTGGAGCGAACGGTCTCGAAGAAGAACGGCGCCGGGCTGAATCGCAGCGCCGACAGCCGGACCCTGAGACCGGGCACGGTCGCACCGTTCGCGTCCCTCACCGTGATCGACACCGTGAAGTTCTGGCCGAAGTTGAACAGCGGGTTGCCCGAGAGAGCCGGCTGGTTCAGCGTCACGCTGAGCGGCAGCGCCAGCGTCGAGCCGAACGGCCTGTCGAAGCTGACGAACTTCGACCCGAAGTTGTTGCCGGTCCCGCCCCTCGGGTCCTCCGTGCCGACCCAGACGTCGCTCGTGTAGTCGTCGGTGTAGAGCCCGGTCACCGAGTCGTCCGACGCGTGGGCCACCCCCGGGTCCGTGAAGCCCTGGAGCGGGTCGCTGGAGAAGAGGATGAGCCGGAACGCCGGGTCCGCCGCCGTGCTCACGGCGAAGTCGGTGCCGGCGACCGGCGCGCCGCACTGAGCGTACGAGGTGCAGCCCGGCGCCGGCGACAGCGTCCGGAACTGGATCACCGAACCGCCGAGTGACGGGTACCGCGTCCCCGCCGTGCCGCTGGCGAAGGTGCCGCTGGCGAAGGTGACATCCTCCGGCCGGCTCATCATCGCCGAGAAGCTCTGCGCGAACGTCGTGAAGACCTGCTTGTACTCGAGCCGGATGCTGTAGTGGCCGAAGTTCCAGGTCTGGCTCGGGCTGGCGGGGCTGAAGGTCTTCGCGGCCGCCGTGAAGTCCCCGGCCGGGACGGCGAGGCCGACCGCCTGCAGTTGCCGGTTGGTCAGGATCGCGGCCGATCCCTGGCTCAGGGCCTTCAGCGAGACCAGCGGCGCCGCCGGCAGCACGCCCGACGTGCACGCGGCGATCGGGTCGCCGCCCGTGCCCGTCGCCGGGGCGATCCTCCACACCTTGCCCCCGGCCGTGGCGCTGTTCGTGTTGACCCAGAGCACGTTCGCCGCGTCGCGCTCGAAGAAGGTGACGACCTCGCCGCGCGCGAACGTCACGTAGGCGTTCCGATACTGGGCGGAGAGATCGCCGGTCGCCGGGTTCTTGACGACCGAGAACCGCTGGATCGCCGTGCCGCTCGAGACGAGCAGGTCGCCGCAGGTGTTCACCGCGATGCCGGTTGGCGCGGACAGGTTCGAGGTGATGAGCGGCGCGAACGACGGGCCGTACTGCGGGAACGGCCCGCGCACCGGCTTCGCCGCCACGACGCGGTTCGCGGAGGAGTCCACTGCCAGCAGGTGGCCGGGCGCGGCGAAGGAGGTGCCCTCGCCGGCCGCGCCAATCGAAGGGATGACCTGCTGCGGCGCGATCGGGATCGAGACGCCGGGCTCGGCCACGCGCCGGACCACCCAGACGCCCGTGGCGCCGGTGCCGCCGGTGGCGGCGGTGCCGAAGCCGCGCGTGTTCACGTAGAGGTCGTCGCTGCCGCTGAAGCTCGGCCCCTCGGGATAGACGCCCGGGCCGAAGGCCGCGACGACAACCGGGTTGAGCGAGGGGACGACCGGCTCGCCGGGCTCCAGTCGCCACACCAGGCCGTTCAGCGAATCGCAGATGTAGAGGTCGCCGTCCGGCCCGACGACCATGTCGCCCGGGCTGAAGGTGTCGCTGCCGACGAGGGCGCGCGACAGGGCGACCGCCGTGCTGCTGGTGGCCGTCTCGACCGCCAGCACCTGGCCGCCGCTGAAGTTCGACACGTAGACGACCTGGGAGGTCGGCTGCGCCGCGGCCGTTCCGGCCGCGAGCGTCGCCGCGAGGGTCACGACGGGAATCCACGCTCTGCTCATTGTTGGGGGCCTCATCGAGTGTGTCCGGGAACACGACAGGGAGCGAGGGCCGGCCGGGCGTGGCGCCCGCGCACCGGCCAGCGTCGATTGTCGGGATCCCCAGTCTTCTTCCGTGATTTGCCGCTGATCGTCGATGCCGCGCGAAAGTGCGGAGGATTGAACGATATGACGGGCACGCAAGAAGACCGCCAGCGCAGTAGGACTGGCGTCCTATGCCCTCGTCCCTGTCCAGGCCCGTCCTATCGAAGATTCACGGTCTGACCCCGCCGAGAAGGGCAGCCGACTCCGCGTCGAGGTAGAGCGTGACGTTCCGGTGCGTGCGCAGGATCGACGCAGGGACCATCGGCGTGATCGGCCCCTCGAGCGCCCCCTGCACCGCCTTCGCCTTCCGCGTCTCGGGGACGATGCAGATCAGCTCGTTCGAGCGAAGGAGCTGCTTCACCGACATCGAGATCGCGCGCGTCGGGACGTCGGCCAGCGACGCGAACCACCCCTCGCCCACCTGCTGGCGGCGGCACGCTTCGTCCAGCTCGACGATCAGGTAGGGGCGCTCGGTCTCGAAGTCGGCCGGCGGGTCGTTGAACGCGACGTGGCCGTTCTCGCCGATGCCGAAGAAGGTGACGTCCACGGTCGCCGCCTGCAGCTCGTGCCCGACGCGTTCGCACACCGCCTCGGGATCCCCCGTGTCGCCGTCGAGCAGGTGGCACGTGCCGATGCCGGCCGGCCGGACCAGGCGCTCCAGCAGGAAGCGCCGGAAGCTCGCCGGGTGATCGTCGGGGAGGCCGATGTACTCGTCGAGGTGGAACATCTCGACGCGCGACCAGTCGATACCGGGCGCCCGCGTCAGGATCGAGAGAAAGTCGAACTGCGCCGCGCCGGTGGCGGCGACGATGCGCGCGCGGCCGCGGGCGTCGAGGGCGCGCGTGAGGGCCGCGGTCGCCTGCGCCGCGGCAGCCTCGGCCAGCAGGGTGGCGGTGTCGAAACGGCGGATATCCATGGTCGCGATCCTAATCCCCTTGGGGTCGAATCTTGAAATCGCTACTATTCCGACATGGCGCGCCTTCTCTTGGCCGTGATCGCGGGTCTGGCACTGGTGCGGGGGGCAGCCATGCAGGACCTGGCGCCGGCGGACCTGCACCGGTTGCAGGTGGTGGGGGACGTGAGGCTCTCGCCTGACGGGCGGCGCATCGCCTACAGCGTCCAGGCCAGCGACGGCCCGGGGCGGCCGCAGTCCCGGGCCTGGGTCATGGACCTCGCCACCCTCCGATCGACGCCACTCGGCTCGGCGGCCGGCGGGTCGTCCACCTGCCGCTGGTCGCCCGACGGCT
The DNA here is from genome assembly GCA_963813585.1 of uncultured Acidobacteriota bacterium. Taxonomy (GTDB): domain Bacteria; phylum Acidobacteriota; class Vicinamibacteria; order Vicinamibacterales; family Fen-181; genus JARKSS01. Next base: position 626,115 of record CAWEZL010000001.1, on the reverse strand, counting down.
CGCACGTGGCCTGGTTCGGCCGCGGCGATGGCTCGGACGAGGGCGCGGGGCTCGTCGTCTCGCTGCCCGACGGCTCGGACGCGCGAGTCGTCGCCTCCGTCTCGGGCACCAACCACCCGCTGCCCGGCGCGGGCGAGCGCTTCTCGTGGTCGCCCGACGGCACGCGCATCGCCTTCGTCTCCTCCACGCCCGGCCCCGAGACCGAGGACGCGAACGGCGACCCGATGGTCATCACGCGCTACCTCTACAAGCCGACCGCGTCCGAGGGGATGACGCGCTTCAACGACAACCGGCGCCTCCACGTCTTCGTCGCCGACCTCGCGCCGAACCCCGTCCAGCGCGTGCGCCAGCTGACCGACGGTCCCTACTACGAGCACTCGATCGACTGGTCGCCGCGCGGCGACGAGATCCTGTTCGTGTCGAACCGCGAGGCCGACCCCGACCGCGTCTTCAACAACGACGTCTTCGCCGTCAACGTCGGCGACGGCTCGGTCCGCCGCCTCACCGACACGAAGAGCGCGGAGTACTACCCGGCCTGGTCGCCCGACGGCCGCTCGATCGCCTATCTCGGCACGACGCGCGCGCTCACCTCCTCGGAGACGACGATGGAGGATACGCACGTGTGGGTGATGGACGCGGAGGGGCGCAACCGGCGCGAGGCTGGGCGCCGCGATCGACAACCGGCAGGGACGCCCCGAGTGGTCGCCGGAGGGCGACAGCCTCTACTTCACCGTGCAGGAGCGCGGCAGCGTGCGCCTCTACCGGCTGCCCGCGTCCGGCGGCCCGCCGCAGGCGGTCGCGCCCGAACCGCGCGAGCCGGGCGTCGTGTCGTCGTGGTCGGTCGCGCGCGGCCGGACGGCCGCGTTCGCGATGGCGACGCGGTCGAGCCCCGCCGAGCTGTTCAGCCGCCAGCAGGAGTTCGCGCCGCGCCAGTTGACCACGCTGAACCGGGCGCTGCTGTCGAGCCGGATGCTCGCGATGGTCGAGAGCCTCGAGTATCGGCAGCGCCGACGGCACGCCGGTCGAAGCGTTCCTGACGCGGCCGGTGCGACTCGACCGCCACCGCCAGGCACCCGCTGGTCGCGATGATCCACGGCGGGCCGCACGGGCAGCAGGGGCCGACCTTCAACGCGAAGGCGCAGGTCTACGCGGCCCGCGGCTACGCGGTGCTGATGGTGAACTACCGCGGCTCGACCGGCTACGGCCAGGCGTTCGCGGACGCGATCTTCAAGGATCAGAACGGCGGCGAGGCGGCCGACGTGCTCGCGGGGGTGGACGCGGCGCTGGCGCAGTACCCCTGGATCGACGCGGCGCGGCTCGGCGTCGAGGGCGGCAGCTACGGCGGCCAGCTCACCAACTGGCTGATCACGCAGACCGCCACGCTTCAAGGCGGCGATCCCCACCGCCGGCATCTCGAACCTGGTGACGCAGAACTACCTCGTCGTACTACCACGACTACCTGGCGGTCGAGTTCGGCGGGTTACCCGCACGAGCCGTGGCGCGGCGAGGCGCGCACGCCGCCGCGCCCGTTGATGGACCTGCTGTGGGAGCGCTCGCCGCTGCGCTCGGTCGCCAGCGTGAAGACGCCCGTGCTCTTCCTGCACGGCGAGAACGACAACGACGTGCCGATCGCCGAGGCCGAGCAGTTCTACATCGCGCTGAAGGACGCCGGCGTCGAGACGGTGATGGTGCGCTACCCGCGCGAGGGGCACGGCCTGCGCGAGACGGCGCACGTCGTCGACAGCATCGAGCGGTCGATCGCCTGGTACGAGGCACACTGGTAGACGCCGGGACGCCGGTCTCACGGGGATCACGATGGAAGAGCGACCACCCGTTACGCGTCGGCGCTTCATTCTCATCTCGGCCCTTTCCACCGCAGCCGCGGGCCTCGGGGCCGCCTGCGCGCGGTTCCAGCCCTCCTCCGCCCTCACGCCCGAGGAGCGGCGGATCGTCGAGGCGCTCGCCGACCAGGTGATTCCGCCCGACGACACGCCCGGCGGGAAGGAGGCGGGGGTCGCGGAGTTCATCGATCGGCAGCTCCGCGGTCCCTACCGGCGGCACCGCGCGGTCTACCGGGCGGGCCTCGCGAGGATCGACGAGACGAGCCGGCGGGTCGCCGGCGCGCCGTTCGCCGAGCTGCCCTTCGAGCGGCAGACCGCGCTGCTCGAGGCGCTCGAGGCGGGCAGCCCCGAAGGGCTGCCCCACATCTGGGAGCCGGGCGAGGGGCGCGAGTTCTTCCGGCTCGTCGTCGAGCACTGCCTGCAGGGGTTCTACGGGAGCCCGCGCCACGGCGGCAACCGCAATCATGCGAGCTGGAAGATGCTCGGCCTCGAGACGCCCCAGGTCCTCGGGCGCGTCGTGACAGCGTGACAGCGTCCACAGGGTTTCATATGCCCCAATCACGCGTGAACGCGGTGGTCGTCGGCGCCGGGGCGGCGGGCGGCGTTGTCGCCAAGGAGCTGGCGACGGCGGGGCTGTCGGTCGCGCTGCTCGAGCGCGGAGCCTGGCAGAGCTTCGACGACCACGATCACGACGAGCTGATCTCGCAGCGGACGACCGTTCTCGGCAGCGCGTTCGGCCCCGACGACGAGCGGCACCGCCGCGTGGTGCAGGCGGGCGACCGCTTCCGGACCGTGCTGCCGAGCGACGGCGCCTACAGCAACAACGCGGCCTGCGTGGGCGGCGGGACGCTGAGCTACGGCGCGATGGCGTGGCGCTTCATGGAGCAGGACTTCCGGATGCGCTCGATCTACGGGTGCCCCGAGGGGAGCACGCTCGAGGACTGGCCGATCACCTACCAGGACCTCGAGCCCTGCTACGAGAAGGCCGAGCAGGAGATCGGCGTCTCGGGCGACACGAACGCGAACCCGTTCCAGGCGCCGCGGCAGAAGCCCTACCCGATGCCGCCGTTCGCCTACAACACCGAGGGGCGGCTGCTCGAGGCGTCGGCCAGGAGGCTCGGGTTCCACCCGTTCCCGCTGCCGATGCTGCGCAACTCGGTGCCGCGCGACGGCCGCGCCGCCTGCATCCACTGCCGGTCGTGCGTGGGCTTCGCGTGCGAGGTGCAGGCGAAGTGCGGCACGCAGAACACCGTCATCCCGGCCGCGATTCGCACCGGCCACTGCCGCGTCCTCACCGGGTGCGTGGCCAAGGAAGTGCTGACCGACGCGCGCGGCCGCGCCACCGGCGTCGCCTACTTCGACGCGCGCGACCGCCTGCAGACGCAGGACGCCGACCTCGTCGTCGTGTCGGCATCGGCCACCGAGTCGGCGCGCCTGCTGCTGAACTCGAAATCCGGCTTGTTCCCGACGGGGCTCGGCAACCGCCACGACTGGGTCGGGCGCAACCTGCAGGGCCACGCGTACAGCGGCTCGTACGGGTCTCTTCGAGGAGGACACGTACGACGACGTCGGGGCCGGGGCGACGATCGGCATCTGCGACTTCAACCACGGGAACCCGGGCCTTCGCGGCGGCGCGATGCTGGCCAACGAGTTCATCCGGCTGCCGTATCTCTTCACGCACGTGCGCCCGCCGGGCGCGGCCGCGTGGGGGCGCGCGCACAAGGCGTTTCAGCGGAAGTACTACCGGCGCAGCGTCGGCGTGCAGGGGCCGATCCAGGAGATGCCGGTGTTCGAGTCGCGCGTCGCAGGTCGATCCCGTAGGTGAAGGACCACTGGGGCGTCCCGGTGGCGCGCCTCTCGGGGAGCCGCCACCCGCACGACGTCGAGGTCGGCCGGTTCATGGCCGAGAAGGCCGAGCTGTGGCTGAAGGAGACGGGGGCGGTGCAGACCTGGCTGCGGGTGGCCGGGCGGGGCGTGAGCGGCGGGCAGCACCAGGCGGGCACGTGCCGGATGGGGAACGACCCGAAGACGTCGGTGGTGGACCGCCACTGCCGCGTGCACGACGTGGACAACCTGTTCGTGGTGGACGGCAGCGTGCACGTGACCAACGGCGGCTTCAACCCGGTGCTGACGATCATGGCGCTCGGCTACTGGGCCTCGAGCTTCATCGTCTCGGAGTGGAAGGGCACGAGGTTCAGATGAGACGCTTCTTCGTCGTGGGCGGCTTGCTGGTGGTGGTGGCCGGCCTGCTGGTGGCCGTGAACGTCGGTTACTACGCCGGGTCCAGCTACTCGGGCAACTACTGCACGACGTGCCACCAGATCCAGGCGTCCTACGACCAGTGGGCGCGGTCGGTGCACCGGGGCCTGGACTGCAAGGAGTGCCACGGCAGCGCGTTCACGACGGACCTCGACGCGCACGCGACCAACCTGCGCCACCTCTATTACCAGGCGAGCGGGAAGATCCCGGGCCGGATCCTGCTGAAGGATGCCGGGGTGGACCGCATCGCGGCCAATTGCCAGCGCTGCCACGCCGACACGCTCGCGAAGTGGCGGGCCGGCGGCCACTCGGTGGCCTATTCGCACATCTTCCTGTCGAAGGCCCACAACGAGAAGACGCTGCTGATGGACGACTGCCTCCGCTGTCACGGGATGTTCGCGGACGGCAGCGTGGCGGACGTCGTGACGCCGATCGACAACAGGGGGCCGTGGAGCCTGGTGAACGAGCGGTTCGCGGAGCGGCCGACGATCCCCTGCCTCACCTGCCACACGATCCACACGCAGGGGGCGCCGACGACCCGCCCCGACTACCTGCAGCCGAAGAGGATCGCGCACGGGCGCGAGCTTCGCACGACCTCGCTCGGCTTCTACGACCGACGCGAGAAGCAGCACGTGCTCGCCGCCGACCTGCCGCTTCCGAGGATGCGGTCCGGGGAGCGGGGGGTGAAGATGAGCCCCGACCGGCGGCAGGCGCTGTGCTACCAGTGCCACGCCCCGGAGACGACGCTCGCGGTCGGCTCGGGCGACGACCGCACGGCCATCGGGGTGCACGAGGGGATCGGCTGCCTGGGGTGCCACGACCCGCACGGCCTCGACGCGCGGCAGTCGTGCGCGCATTGCCACCCGGCGCTGTCGAACTGCGGCCTCGACGTGGCGACAATGGACACGACGTTCAAGTCGCCGGGCAGCCGGCACAACGTCCACTTCGTGGCGTGCGCGGACTGTCACCCCAAGGGCGTGCCCGAACGGAAGAGATCCCGATCCTAGAAGACCGGCTTCTCGATGACCGGCTTCTGGCCGATGTAGCGCCCGAGCCAGTTCTGCATTTCCCAGTGCCAGTAGATCGCGTTCTGCGGCGAGAGGATCCAGTGGTTCTCGTCGGGGAATACGACCAGGCGCGAGGGCACGCCCATTCCCTGCAGGACGCCGTACAGCTCGAGGCCGTTGCCGTAGGGCACACGGTAGTCCTTCTCGCCGTGGAGCACGAGCGTCGGGGTCTTGAAGTTCCGCGCGTAGAACATCGGGTTCTCGCGCTGCATCCCTTCGAGGTTCTCCCACGGCTTGCCCCCCATCACCTCGGGGAAGCCGTGCGGGACGTCGGTCGCATACTGCGCGTACGAGTTGTTCACGCCGGCGTGGTCGATGATGCACGCGAAGCGGTCGGTGTGGCCCAGCACCCATGCCGCCATGTAGCCGCCATAGCTGGCGCCGGCCGCGCACATCCGCTTCGGATCGATGTTCGGCAGCTGCAGGCGCAGGTGGTCGGTGGCCTTCATGATGTCCTCGAACGGCATGTCGCCCCACTCGTTGACGATGCTGCGCGAGAAGGGCTCGCCGAAGCCGGTCGATCCGTGGCGGTTGACCCAGGTGACGATATAGCCGGGCGCCGCGAAGACGTGGGTGTTCCAGCGATAGCTCCAGCTGTCGCGGTTCATCGTGTGCGGCCCGCCGTGCATCAACTGCACCAGCGGGTAGCTCCTGCGCGGCTCGTACGACGGCGGGTAGACCAGCCAGCCGTGGATCCGATCGCCGCGCGCGCCGGTGAACCAGTAGGCCGACACGGTGCCGAGGTCGAGCTGCGCGACGAGCGCGTCGTTGAAGTGCGTCAGCTGTCGCGGATCGCCGCCGGCCGGGTCGAGCGCGAACAGCTCGTTCGGGCGGCTGGTGGTGTCGTTGAGGAAGACGATCGACGGGCCGCGCGCGTCGAGGGCCGTGGAGGTGCCCTCGCGGTAGACGGTGGCGAGCGCCTTGCCCGCCGCCGCGGCGCCGGCGAACAGGGATCCACCCTTCGGCTTGGCGTCCGAGCCGGACGCGGGGGCGGTGGCCGCGAGATCCAGCCGGAACACGGGCACGACCCCCTCGCTCTCACCGGTCAGCCACAGCATCTTCCCGTCGGGTGAGAACTCGACGCTCTCGAACGCGAGGTCGATCGCCTCGGTGACCGGCGTGTTCTTCCCGCTGGCCAGGTCGTGCCGCCACACCTTCGGGAACTCGCCGCTGTAGAACGGGATCTTCACCCGGTTGTAGACGAGCGAGGCGCCGTCGGGCGCGAACACCGGGCTGCTGTCGTCCGCCTTGTTCTCGGGGGTGACGTTTTTCATCGCCCCCGAGCCGTCGGTCGGCACCAGGTAGACGTCGTTGTTGAGGTGATCGCGGAAGGGGCGCGGCGTCGAGTTCACCGTCAGCGCGACGGTCTTCCCGTCGGGTGAGACGTCGAAGTCCACCGAGCCGCTGTTCTGGAACAGGCGGTCGAAGCGGGGCGTGAGATCGACGAACGACTTGTCCGCGAGCTTTACCAGCAGCAGGCGGTGCGCCAGGTTGTCGGTGAGGTAGCGGTCGAAATAGCGGTACTGGCGGTCCTCGCTGACCTGCGCCGTCATCTTCGAGTCCTGCCGGCGTTTCATCTCCTTCCGGATCGCCTCGACGTCATCCTTGGTCATCGCGTCGGCGACCTCGGGGATCACCGTCGTGCCGACGATGAGGGCCGAGCCGTCGGGGAGCCACTTGGGCGCGGTGACGCTGTAGGGCAGCTCGAGGACCTTTTCGGCCTCGCCGCCCCCGACCGGAATGACGTAGAGCGCTCCGGCCTGGTCGCCGTCCCGGCGCGAGGTGAAGGCGATGCGGGTGCCGTCGGGGCTCCAGGCGGGCGAGCCGTCGTTGGCCTGCGCGGCGGTGAGGCGCCGCGGCTCGGTTCCCTTCAGGTCGATGAGCCACAGGCTGGTCGTGCTCTTGTTCTTCTCGATCGACCACTCCTGGACGGTGAAGACGACGCGCGTGCCGTCGGGCGAGAGCGCCGGGCTGCCGAGCCGCTTCATGGCCCAGAGGTCCTGCGGGGTGATCGGGCGCCTGGCGGGCTGGGCCGAGGCCCAGGCCGGGGCCAGGACGACGACGATCGACAGGAGCAGGCCGGGGAGGTGGTGTCGGCGCATGGGACGGATTCTAGCAAACGTTGAAGTCGCCGCCGAAGAGGGCGGGAAGGCCGCGAGCGTGCGAAGCATCGGGCGACCCCACAGCAGCCGTCGAGCCGCGTCCGCGTCGCGCTCCGCATTCTCTGCATTCCGTTTCCCGTTTTCCGTTTCACAATAGAGGTATGCCCCAGCCCTCGTTCGGCATTGTCCCTCCCGGGTATCGCCTGCCGGCCGCGACGCGCGTCGGCGCCGTTCACCTCCTCGTCAGCGACCTCTCGCGATTGCTTCGCTTCTACCAGGACGTCCTCGGCTTCCATCTGGTGGAGCACGGAAGGACGTCAGCGTCGCTGGGCGCGGTGGAAGGCGGCGTCCCGCTGGTGCGGCTGGAGGAGCGGCCGGGGACCCGCCGCGCGCGCCCGGGGTCGACCGGCCTCTATCACTTCGCCATCCTGCTGCCCGACCGCGCGTCGCTGGGCGCGCTGGTCGCGCACCTCGAGGCGGGGGGCGTGGCCTTCGGCGGCGGCGACCACCTGGTCAGCGAAGCGCTCTACCTGTCCGACCCGACCGGGCTGGGCATCGAGGTCTACGCCGATCGGCCGGCGGACACGTGGCGCACGCGGGGGAACGAGCTGGTGATGACCACCGAGCCGGTGGACGCGGACGACCTGCTGCACGAGGCGGGCGAGCGCGCCTGGGAGGGGATGCCCGCGGCGACACGCATCGGCCACGTCCACCTGACGGTCGGCGACCTCGCAAGGGCCGAGGCGTTCTACCACCGCGCGCTGGGGTTCGACAAGACGGTGTGGAGCTACCCGGGGGCGCTCTTCTTCTCGGCCGGCGGCTATCACCACCACCTGGGGACCAATACCTGGGGACACGGCGAGCCCGCGGCGGCGGACGAAGCCCGGCTGCTGGGCTGGGAGCTGCTGGTGCCGTCCGGCGAGGACGTGGCCGCCGTCGCGCAGAGCCTCGAGGATTCGGGCTACGCCGTCGAGACAGACCCGGCTGGCAGCCGGAGCGCTGCGGACCCCTGGGGTCAGATCGTGAATCTGGCAAGAGACGTTGTTCCGGGGGCATAAACCGGTCAGGATCGTCCGCGCCGAGTCCTTCGGTTCCCCCCGCGCTCAGGTCAGGTAGCGACAAAGTGCGACATGACGGCCTCATGTCGCTTCTTGACGCTTGTGACGGCTGCCCGTCGTCCCTCAAACTGCTCGAGCCTCCCAGATCGTGTCCCCTGCCCCCGAGGACGGCCGACACAGGGTTTGACCTCGACTGTCGCGCCCGCCTGTGAAACTGTCCCCGCGCCCCCGTTCCGGGCGGGAACGACGCCCATACGTCCTGGCGGAGCCGTCGATGACACGAGTGGCACAGCTCATCTATCCCGGCGATCGATATGCCGACCTGGCCGCGCGGGAGTTCGCGCTGGCGGTTCTCCAGCAGATGATGCTCGGATGCGGCCGCGGCGAGCTCGGCTGGGCGGCCGGCGCGTTCCTCGAGCGGCTGGGGGCTGCCGACGGCGGCGCCTCGGACCTGCTCGACTCGGTCGTGTCGATCGAGGAGCTGCAGCACGTCCCGCTGCCGCCGGTCCTCGGCGACGAGCACGGGCGGCTTTCCACGACCGCCCGGGTCGAATACCTGCGCGAGCTGGCGCTGGCGATTCACGACGTCGCCGCCGCCAACCTCGCCACGCTGAAGCCCGAGCAGGCCCGCGCGCTCGAGGCCTCGGTGGCCGAGCGGCTGGGGCCGCCGCTTGGGCTGAACGGCGCCCGCCACTTCCTCTCGGCGCTCGCGGGGCGGCTGCGCGGCCTGCGGCTCGAGGTGGGCCTCGACAAGCAGGAGTTCGAGCGGCAGCGTGCCGACCTGGCGCCGCGCTACGCGGCCGCCGAGGTGGAGGCGTCGTTCTCGGGGAACGGGGCCGGCAAGTTCCGCCAGCTCGTTGACGAGGAGGCGGTGCTGGTCTTCGACATCGAGCGGCACGAGGCGGCCCTCGACCTGTTCACCCACTTGGTGGACCGGGTGGCAGACTGGCGCGGCCAGGTGGCCGCGCTCGTGGAGGCCTGCGACGGCCTCGTCGAGGAGCTGCTCGGCGAGGCGGAGCGCGTGCGGCGGCGCCGGCTGGACCTCGGCCCCACGGCTTACGAAATCGACGTGCCCACCCGCGGGGCGCCGCGCCCCGACGCCGAGGCCGAGGCCGAGGCCTTCCTCAGTTGGCTCAAGACGGAACGCCAGTCGGCGGCCGCCTCGCTGCTGCCGCTCGGCCGGGGCGAGCTGAAGGACAGGCTCCTGCGATGGGCGGGGGACCACGACGCGGTCCGCACCGTTCGCAACCGCCGGATCGATGACGTGCTGGCGGCGATCCCGCCGGACGAGCGGCGGCGCCACCTGCGGCAGCTCGTGTCGCTGACCACCGCGGCGGGCGCCGCGGCAGGGGAAGGGGAGGCGCCGGCGGGGGTCTACGTGTTCGGCGTGGAGGACACCTCGCGGACGTCGTTCACCCAGGAGGAGATCGACGAGTTCGTGCCGGCCGGGTCGACCGCGCGCCTGGTCTCGACGGCGGAGCCTCGCCGCGTGTTCTGCTTCGGCGTACGGGCCTGAATTCGGGCCTGCCCGCCATCGCGCGGAAGCGAAGCCCTTGCGCGAAGGGCCTGCCTCGCCGTAGCGCGAAAGCGAAGCCAGCGCGCGAAGGCGGGGCCTGCCACATGGGGGGCAGATCGTGAACTGGCCGCCTTTCATGATCTGACCCCCGTGTGGTTTGGGTCAGGGTGGATCGAGAGGGTGTGGCGGACGCCGGAGAAGGGGGCGACGCGTCAGCGGCCGCGGAGGCGCCACTTGCCGCCGCCGCGCGACGAGAGGTAGAGGAAGATGAAGCAGTAGAGCGCGGCCAGCTCGCCGCCGTTCTGCAGCGGGAACAATCCGCGCGGCGCGTGCTGCCAGAAGTACGCCACCGCCATCTGCCCCGCGCAGACGAACGCGATCCACGGGGTGAACAGGCCGAGCGCGATCATCACTCCGCCGGCCAGCTCGATCGCGCCCGCCAGACCGTAGACCGAGATCAGCTCCACCGGTTTCCCGCCCAGCACCCCGAACAGCTTCTGCGCGCCGTGCTGCGCGAACAGGAGCCCCGAGACGACGCGGAGCAGCAGGTAGGCGACGTCGGAATAGCGGTCGAACAGGCGCGTCATGGACAAGCCCCTCCCGGGGAGACTATACCCCGCCCCCGGCTCGCGTGTGACGCTGGCGTTCCGGGGGCCGGGGGTGCTATTTTTCCCCCTTCATGGAGGACCCGGTCGTTCCCGTCCCCGGTGCCCGGTTGAACGGGTGGAAGGAAGTCGGCACTCATTTCGGCCGCACCGTGCGCACCGTGCAGCGGTGGGAGCGCGAGCTCGGGCTCCCCGTCCACCGCCTGGTCACCGGCAAGGGCGAGACGGTCTACGCGCTGGTGGACGAGCTGGACGCCTGGTTCGCCGCGAGCGAGCGCGCTCTCTCGCCGCCTGACCCCGCGCGACCGCCCGATCCCCCCGAGGATTCCCAACTGGCACAGGCGCCCCAGCCCACGGAGGCCGTTCCGTCCGGCCAGGCGCTCGTCCGCAGGTGGGCGCTGCTGGCCGGCGGCCTGCTCGTCGTCGTGATCGCGGCCGTTCTCCTCGACTGGATGACCGGCGCGTGGGGCGGGGGGATCGGTGGTGCGAACCGCCGCATCCCGTCCACCTACCGGCGGGTGGGACGGGTGTTGACCGTGCTCGACCAAGCGGGCGAGGTGCTGTGGCACCGTGACCGATGCAGTTCGAGCTCGACGAACAGCGCTACGCCAGGGATCGGCTGCTGACTCCCGTCATCTTCCAGGACCTGGACGGCGACGGGCGGACCGAGGTGCTGTTCACGACCATCGGCGTCAGGCCGGCTGACAGTGTCCTGCAGGTGTTCGAGGAGAGCGGCGAGCCGCGCTTCGCCTGGAGGTACGGCGGAACGAAGCGGTTCGGCGACACATCCTACGCGGCACCCTGGGCCGTCATGAACGTCATCGTGCGCAGGCCCGCCGGCGGTGCCCCCGAGATCTGGGTGGTGGTTGCCCACGTGCCGTGGTTCCCGTCGGCGCTCGTCAGGCTCGACGCCCGCGGGCGGGTGACCGGCGAGTTCTGGCACCCGGGCCACATCGCGACGGTCGCCCTGGCCACGCTGGGCGGGCGCGAGGTGCTGATCGCCGGCGGCGCGAACAACTCGTCCAAGTGTGGATTCCTGGCGGTCGTGGACCCGGCCGCTTCGTCCACGGGGCCCGCCCTGCGTGACGACTACACGTGCCGCGACTGCCCGGCGGGGCGCCCCCTGCGCTACCTCCTCTTCCCGAGGACGACGGTCTCGCGTGAGCTGGACGCGCAGGCGTGGGTATACGAGATCAACCAGGATGCAGCCGGGCGGGTGTTCGTCGCGGTGGAGCACCTGGGGTTCGCGGCGCCGGGGCAAGCCGAGCCGATGACGGCCGCGGCGTACTACACTCTCGACGGCCGGCTGGAACCAGTGTCGGCGGAGCAGTCGGCGGCCTACGTCAGGTCGTACCGGGAGTTGCAGATGGGCGGGCAGCTGAAGCGCCCCTTCGACAAGGCGGTGGACGAGCGCGAGCTGTGGCCGATCCGCGAGTGGAGTGGATCGGCCTTCGTGCCGCTGCCCGCGCCCCGCTGAGAAATGGGGCCAGGCCCCATTTCTTCCCACCGGCGCGGAAACCGGCGCTGCTGTGCAGGCCGGCGCTACTGGCAGCGGAAATGGGGCCTGGCCCCATTTCTCAGCGCACCTTCACCAGCTCGCTCTTGACGGTGAAGCCGCGGTACTCGAGCTGCAGCGGCACCCCGGGCGGGACGTCGTAGACCAGCGTGAAGCGGCGCGAGCCGCCGGCCGGCACGACGCTGCGCCCGTCCAGGCGGCAGGGCACCTGCGCACCGGCCCTCGACGGGGCGATCCGCACCTCGTCCGGCCCCACCAGCCGGAACTGCTGCGCGGCCTGCAGCTCGATTCCCGTGCCCGCCCGCAGGTTTTCGACGACGAGGTCCAGCGCGATCTGCTCGGTGCCGGCAGCGGCCGGGGGGAGGCCCGGCGGCACGGCGAGGCCGGGCAGCTTGAGCACGCGCAGCACGTCGCCGTCGGTGACGGTCGCTTCGGGCGCAGGCCACCTCGGCTTCGCCGTGCCCAGCACCGGCAGGTCGATCGAGCCGCCCTGCTGCACGCGCAGCAGCAGCGTCGCGTCCGAGGTCCCCGCGGGGACGACGAAGGCGAGCTGCCCCTCGGCCGGCACGAACGGCGTGAAGCGCCCCCGGGGCGCGAGCGGCCTCGACAATCCAGCCGCATCGCGGTCGGGAGAGGCGATGCAGCCCTGCCCGGTCTGGATGAATCCGAAGTCCCCGAACGGCACGTCGGCCAGCGCTTCCTTCCGGCTGATGCCGCGCAGCCCGACGATCAGGCGGCTCGCCCCGGGCGCCTTCGCGTCCCCCCACGTCGCGCCCGTCACGGCCAGCTCCACGATCTCGTTCGCGCGGCCCGCGCCGCCCAGGGTGTTCGACAGAGAAGGGGCCGCCCCCGTGATCGGCACCAGCAGGTGGCCGTTGACCGAGTCGAGGAACAGCAGCGAGAGGGCGCGCGCGCCGGCGGGGGCCTGGAAGGCGAGTCCTCCCGATACCACCTGCTCGAACCCGGGGATGCTGATCGCGTCGGGCCCGACGTGCCCGGGGAGGGCCGTCGTCGCCTGGGCGTCGATCGGCTCGGCCACGCGGCCGTCCACGATCAGCCAGGCGAGATTCGACAGCGGCCGCGCATCGAACCGCACGTCCTCCAGCGTCGTGTCCGCCGCGTCGGCGGCCTTGTCCTGCGCGGTCGCGCCGCCGCCGAAACCGAGCGAGCCCACGCCGGCCGTGCGGTCGGCCGCCTTCTTCCGGTTCACGGCCTTCTTCGGGACGAGGTTCTTCCACGCCGTGTCCACGACGACGAACTCGCGGCCCGCGGCGGCCGTGCGGTTGCCGATCGAGGGAGCGGACCGGTGGCCGGTCACGCGCAGCTCGACCGCCTTGCTCGCGACGGGCTGGCCGGGCACGCCGATAGCGACGACCCCGTCGCGCAGGGGCGCCGCCGGCGGTTGGGCCGCCGCCGGTCGCGCAGCAGCTTGTGCCGACCTCTGGGCGGGCAACTCGGCGGACTGGACCACGAAGGACCCGAAGACGACGATCAGCAGCGCGGCGGCGGCCGCGGCGCTGGAATCCTGCGAGCTCGTCATCTGGCCCTCCCCTCGCGCGAGCGAGTGTCCGATCGACGCGGCGAATTCTAACTCAACGCCATGGAGGGCTCTGATAAGATTCGCCGCGGTCGCGCGCCAAGGAGTGATATGAACGACGCCTCTCGAAGCAATCAGTCAGCGCAGGCGGGCGAGGCCGGGGTTTTGACGAAGGAGCGGCCGCCCGCGCCGCCCGCGTGGCGGCGCACGAGGGACGCTGCGATCGCCGGGCTGCTGATGCTCCTGCTCGTCGATCTGGCCGTCGAGACGTTCGTGGCCGGCGCCGCGGTGCGGTGGGTGGCTGCGGCATTGGCGGCGGCGACCGTGGCCGCGACCGGGCTCGCGTGGCACCGGTACTCCGCGGCTGCGGGCGGATGGACGGCGCTCTTCGGCCTCCTCACCGTGCAGGCGGTCGCTGCATGGGTGCCAGGGGGAACGACGTCGGGCGTCGTCCTTCTTGGCCAGCCGACGTCCCGCATCCTCGCCGCCGTCGCCGCGGCCGGCGTCATCCTGGCCGCCGCGACCCTTGGCAGGTTGAAGTTCCTGGCGCTGCCCGGGAAGGCCGTTGTGGGGCTGGTGGCCCTTTACGCGCTCTGGGCGCTCGCGTGGGCGATCATCCTGAGGACTCCGTACCCCGACCTCCTGCACGGTCACAGCGCGTGGACGCGCCTGCCGTTCTGGCTCCAGGGTGCGTTCCTGGGGGCCATCGTCGTGCTGCCCGCGGGGCTCCTGGCGCAGGCGCTGGCCGCGAGGTCCGCCTTGAGGGCGGGCCAGGCGGCCGCGTGGGCGAAGCGATCGACCGCCTTGGCCCTCGTCACGACGATGTCGTTGGCCGGCGTCGCGGTTCCAGGCGCCAGCGTCGCCGCCGGCCCGGTGGCGAGCGGCGGCCCGGTGGCGAGCGGCGGCTCGGCGGCCTCCGCGGAAGCCGGCAGCGTGCTGGCCGCCATCGATCGGACGCTCGCCCGGTATCCGGGAGCGTCCGGTGCGCTCGCGGTGCCTGCGCGGCCGGAGTCGTACGAGCAGGCGGTGGCGCGAGTGGATTGGCTGGCCGCCTTCGTCCGCAACCTGTCGGGGCTTGTGGATCAGGCCCTGGTCGACGTGGCCGCGAGGGCCGCGCGAAACGGCCCTTCCGTGGAGAGCAACTTCGCGTTCGTCAAAGACTCGGTCCGGTTCGAGCCCTACGCCGGCGTGATGCGCGGAGCGGACGGCGCGCTGGTAGCCCTTGCGGCCAACGACCTGGATCGAGTGCTGCTGCTCTCCAGGCTCCTGCAGGCGCACGCGCACCGGACACGCATCGCGCAGGGCACTCTCTCGGAGAGCGCCGCCGCCGCCCTCCTGCAGCAGTTCCTGGACACCCGCGCGACGGGGGGCCCCGACGTGTGGGGGCCGGCGCTGGAAGCGACCCGGCAGGCCGGAGAGAACGAGTTCCTCCAGGCGGCCGACGCCGTGAAGGCCCGCGGCGAGCACGTGAACGCCTGGATCGCGAGCCGGACGGCGGCGGATGCGGCAGCGCTGGACCGCGTCCTCGGTTCCGGCTGGTTCCGGGACGAGGCGTCGAAGGGAATCGGCGAGAGACTGAAGACCCATTACTGGCTGCAGGTGGATCGTGACGGGGCGTGGGTCGATCTCGACACGGCGTTCGCCGACGCGAAGCTTGGCCAGCGGTTCGCGGAGCCGACCGCCTTCCTCGAGGTGTCCAGGATCCCGGCTGCGCTCTTCCACACGGCCCGGGTCTCGGTGGTGACGGAGTACCTGGCGGGGGGCCGCCCCTCGGCGGGCAAGGTGCTCGACACGGTCGTCCCCACCCGGGAACTGGCGCTCGAACAGATGCGGCTGGCCAACGAGCCCACCGACCTTTCGCGGGGCGCCGACCTTGGCTGCGCCCGGCGTTTCAAGCCCACGCTTTTGGTGGGGCCGCGCCGGATCGTGGGCAAGGAGTACGAGCTCGACGGCGCGCAGAAGCCCGCGATGCCGGACATCGGGTCCTCGCTCTTCGGGGCCGAGACGCCGGTGAGCCGCTCGTTGAGGCGCCTGTGGGTGGAGGTGACGACGTCGGGGCCCGGCGTGTCGCCCAGGACCGAGCGACGCTACCTGGTCGACCGCACGGGAACGGGACAATCGGGCGCCGCCCCCGGGACCGCGCTGGTCGATGTTCCCCCTGATCGCCTGCCGTACCTCGCGCTCGCCGTGTACGACATCCTCGTGATGCCGGCGCCGTACCCCGAGCACCTCGCGCACTGGCTGGTGTGCCGGTCGGCGCTGCAGAACGAGCGATTGCTTCGCGTCGCCCTCGATGTCCGGTACGGCAAAGCCGCGCGCACGGTGCTCGACCAGGCCATCGCTCGCAGCAAGGCCTCGGTCTTCTCGCCCCCGCTGACCTCGATGGGGGTGTCGGTCTCGCGGCACGCCGCAGGCGCGGAGGGCGGAAGCCGCCTGGCCTTCAGGTCCCCGTTCGTGGCGATGTTCAGGCAGGGCTTCGCGCCGGGCAGCGTCCTGCGCGACCTGGGCCGGCAACCCGCCGCCGAGCAGGGGTTCGACATCGTCAGCCCGGGGGCGGTGCCGCTTGGGGGAACGCAGCAGGAGCGGGCCATGCGGGGCCTCCAGTTCGGCGCGTTCCTGACGAACCTCGAGCTCGCCCTTTCTCTCGAGACCCGCGTGCCAGGATCGACCGTTGTCGGCAACGCGAGCGCGGTGGTCGAGCGCGCCGCCAGCGATGGGCGGTCGTTGGTCGTGCTTCGTCAAGCCGGCGACGTCGCGCCGCTCTCGCCGCCGGCCGCGTTCGCAGCGGCGTGGCGCTCCGACCTCGACGCGGGCTACCTGGTCGTGGCCGCCCCGCCCGCACCTGCCTCAGTGGCCGAAGGCGGCGCGGTATGGTGGCGCGTGGATGGGGAGAGCGGCGTGCCTCTCGGCGTGGACGCCCGGGGTCAGGGCCAGGGGATGACCGAGGAGCAGATCCTGAACACGGTCATCGTGTTCATGGGAGCGGCCTGGTGCGAGCTGAAGGTCGCGCGCAAGGACCTCAACGAGTACGGGCAGTTTGTCGGCTTCTCGGTGTGCATCGTCGGGTGGGCCACCGGGATGGTGGGCGTCTTCGCCGCGGTCCCCGCCGCCGTGATCATCGGCATGGCGGCGGGGTTCTGGGGCGACATCTGCGATACCAACTGACGCGGCGCCCGGCTGCTACGGCTTCGGCTCCGGCTCCCCCGGCAACGGGGGAGGCGCAACCGGCGTGGCCTCGGGAAGCGGCGGCGGCGCGACCGGGGCCGTCGCGACGGGCGGCGGGGCCGCGAGCGGGGCCGCGGCGGCGGCCGCCGGCACGTCGTCCTCGGCCTTGATCTTCTCGATGTCGGCCCGCTTGCCGCCGATGGCGGCCTGCTCGGCCTCGATCTGCTTCTCGAGCCCCGCGATGCGGTCGGCGAGCGGCTGCAGGTCGGCGGCGTTCAGCGTGCCGGCGCGGACCATCTGGATCGCCTTGGTCCCCGCGTCGCCCGTGGCCTTCGCGATCTCGTCGGTGAAGCCGGCGACCTTGCGCTCCATCTCGCCGATCTCGCCCTTGATCTTCTGAATGCGCATGAACTGATCGGCTTCATGCTTGCCCTTGTCGACGACGTCGCCAACCGCCTTGGTCACCTTGTCGAAGAAGCCCATCACACCCTCCTTCAGGATCAATCCCAATCCTGATTCCGATTCCGATTCCAATCCGAATCCAGAATCCCAATCCCGATCGGGCCGCGGGGCTGAAGCCCCGCGCTACCGGAGTACCAGTTGTCCGTTCTTCATTGCGAGCGTCAGAGTGACCGACTGGCCCAGCGCGATCGTCACACGCGGGGCCACCAGCTCGCGCGCGCCCGCCTTCACCACCACCTTGTAAGCGCCGGGCGGCACCGCGTCGCTGCCGCTGCCCGCCTCGCTTGCCAGCACCACCTTCCCCGCCGCGTCGTACACGCTGTAGGGGAACTTCTCGATTGCCGCCACCGTCAGCGCGTCGGCCAGCCCCGCCCCGGTGTCGGCCGCGTAATACAGGCCGCCGGTCGCCTCTGAGAAACCGGCCAGCTCCTTCTGCGTCTTCGGGTTCTTCAGCGCGAAGCCGACGATGTTGAGGCGGATGTCGAGGCCCGAGGCCTTCAGCTCGGCAGCCGCCTTCACGGCGTCGCCCTTGCAGCTCTCCTCGCCGTCGGTGATCAGGATCACGGTGCCGCCGCCGAGCGACTTCAGGTCGCCGGGGGCCTGCAGCGACGAGTAGACCAGCGGCGTCTCACCCTTGGGCTTGAACGTCCCTGCGCTCCGCATGATCGCGGCCCGGTTGAGCTTCCGCACCGGGACGAGCAGCTCGGTATCGGTGCAGGTCTTCGGCGAGGTCGAGGCCTCGCGGTGGCCGTACATCCGCAGGCCGACGTTGAAGTCGTCGGGCAGCGTGTTGAGCACCTGGTCGAGCGTCTCGAGCGCGACGTCCCAGCGCGTCTTCTTCCCCGTCATCACCGCCTTCATCGATCCCGACGCGTCGAGGATGATCTCGAGATTCCTGCGCGTCTTCGTCGGCGGCGCGAGCGCGCTCACCACCGACAGCTCGCCCGACTTCAGCGGCCCCGCCTGCAGGCACAACGAGTTGGTCTTGCCGTCGGCCGCCGCCCCCTTCACCTCGAGCGCGAACGGCTTCACCTCGCCGGCCGGCAGCGTCAGCGACAGCGTGGACTGCTGCATGCTCGACACCTCGACGGTCGCCGGCTCGAAGCGGGTCTTCACGCCGGGCAGCGCCGGCGTCGTGGCCGCGGACAGCGAGACGGTCCCCTTGTAGCCGAGGTTCGAGAACAGCGAGATCGGGTAGTCGTAGGTCTGCCCGGGCTGCACGCCGCGCCAGCCGAGGCGCGGCTCGGTGGTGACGATGAAGCTGCCCACCTTGATCGAGCAGGGCAGGTTGTCGGTGTCGAACCCCTGCGCCAGCTGCCGCGCGTGCACGACGTCCAGCCACCGCGATCCCACCATGTCCACGTCGAGGCCGTCCCAGATGATCAGCCCGCGGCCGTAGTGCGCGTACGCCTGCACGACGCCGAAGATCCCGTCGGCGTTCTTCACGACCATGTGGCCGCACCAGCCGGGGTCCCACTCCATGATCGCGTTCGAGTCGCCCAGCTCGTTGCCCGGCGGCGGCCAGCTCACCCACTCGGCCGTGTCGACGAACCCCGGACGCGTCCGGTAGGTGTGCGCCATCCAGTTGTTCTCGACGATGCGCAGCACCGAGCCCGGCTTGCCGAAGGCGCCGGGGTTGTCCGATTTGAAGCGGTACGGGAGCCAGGAGTAATCCGGCGTGCTCCCGCACTTGTCCGAGTCGTGGATGATCAGCTTGTGGCCCGCGGCCACCCACGCGGTCAGCATCCTGCGGACGCGCGGCGAGAGCGGCTTGAGGTCGCACGCCTGCTGCATCACCACCGTGTCCACGTCGGCGAGCATCCACGGCTGCAGGTGTTGCGTCGCCACCAGGGTGGTCTTCACGCGGTCGAAGATCTTCAGCTCCTCCCACTTGGAGGCGTGCGCCTTCGGGAAGCGGCCGGTTTCGATACCGAGCGGCACGAACGAGCCCGGCCCGCCCAGGTAATTGGACATCAGCAGCATCACGGCGCGGCTCTCGCCCTCGCCCGGGGCCAGGGCCGGGTCGGCGTCGGGGGCGCAGCCGGCGATCGGCGCGCGCCCGGCGGATGCAGCCTTCGCGCCTTCCGCGAGGAACACCGGCTCGGCGATCTCGGGGTGGCGCGTGGCGAGCGGCGTGTAGCCGGCCTTCTGCGCCTCGAACACCTGGATGCGGTTGATGCGGATGTCGTACGGGCTTCCGACGGCCGGCGGCACGCGCTGGTTGTTCAGCAAGCGGACCTGGACGAAGCGCGCCTCCACCGGCTCGAACTCGAGGACCAGCTCCGCCTGCTTGAACGCGTCGGGGGCGTAGGCGGCCGAGCCCTGCGCCACCTTCAGGAAGCCCCCGGGCGCGGCGGCACTGGTCACCCACACTTCGGCGTCGCGCATCCCGAGGCCGCTTCGAGGGCTCTGGAGCCGCACGGCGCGGATCAGCGCCGGCTCGCGCTTGAAGAACGAGACGACGATCTCCAGCGGTCCCTTGCCGCCCTCGGTGCGGTAGCTCCCGCCGTCGGTGAGGAGGCCCCGCGCGGCGTCGAACCGCTTCGCGCCGGTGATCGATTCGATTCCCCCGCCCCACGCGAGCGCGGCGACGTCGCCGTCGAACGCGGGGGCCGGCGGCACCTGCCCGGCGGCGGTGGGCGCGGGAGGCTTGGCCTGCGCAGCCGGCTTCGCGACGGCCGCCTGGCGCGCTGCCAATCCGGATCCTGCCAGTCCGAGAAGAACCAGACCTGCGACCAGCGATCTCTTCATGAAGCCACGCTCCCACGGGATGGAATCGACGCGACGCGGCGATTGTAGCGCAGAGAAGGTGCGGGGGTTTACACTGTCCCGCCATGCCCACCTCTTACTCCGTCTCTCCCGCGGGCGAGCGGTTCCCGCTCCCCACCCCCGAAGACGATGAGCGCGAGCTGGCGCGGATCGAATCCCTCGTGGCCGCGGCCCGCGCCGAGGGCAAGGAGATCGTCGTCGTCATGGGCGTCGGCTTCGTCGGCGCCGTGATGGCGGCGATCGTCGCCGACTCGACCGGCCCGGACGGCCAGCCGGGCAAGTTCGTCATCGGCTGCCAGCGTCCGAGCCCGCGCAGCTTCTGGAAGATCCCGCTGCTCTCGCGCGGCGAGTCGCCCGTGAAGGCCGAGGACCCCGACGTCGAGCCGATGATCCGCCGCACGGTGCTCGAGAAGAAGACGCTGGTCGCGACCCACAACAGCGACTGCCTGCGGCTGGCCGACTGCGTCGTGGTGGACGTCCAGTGCGACTACTCCAAGCGCGACCTCGGCAACATGCGCACGCGGCAGCGCCGAGATGAGCGCGCTCGAGGCGACGATGCGGACGATCGGCGAGCGGATCCCGGCGTCGTGCCTCGTGCTGATCGAGACGACCGTCGCGCCGGGCACGACCGAGTTCGTGGCGTGGCCGATCCTCAAGCGCAGCTTCGCGGCGCGCGGCATCGCGACCGAGCCGCTGCTGGCGCACAGCTTCGAGCGGGTGATGCCGGGGCGCGAGTACGTCCGCAGCATCCGCGACTTCTGGCGCGTCTGCTCGGGGTGCACGCCCGAGGCGAAGGCGCGCACGGTGAGGTTCCTCGGCGAGATCCTCAACACGCGCGAGTTCCCGCTGACGGTGATGGACCGGCCGATCGAGTCGGAGACGACCAAGATCGTCGAGAACTCGTACCGCGCGACGATCCTGGCGTTTCTCAACGAGTGGAGCCTGTTCGCCGAGCGCAACGGCGTGGACCTGATCAAGGTGATCGAGGCGATCAAGGTGCGGCCGACGCACAACAACATCATCTTCCCGGGGCCGGGCATCGGCGGCTACTGCCTGCCGAAGGACGGCGGCCTGGGCTACTGGGCCTACAAGCACATCCTCGGCTTCGAGGACCAGGACGCGCTGTTCAAGATCACGCCGGCGGCCATCGACATCAACGACACGCGCGCGCTGCACGTGGCCGAGCTGACGCGCGACGCGCTGCGCAACATGGGCCGCTACATCGCCGGGCGCCGACGTGCTGCTGTGCGGGCGCGAGCTACCGCGAGGACGTGGGCGACACGCGCTACAGCGGGTCGGAGCTGGTGGTCCGCAAGCTGACCGAGATGGGCGCCGAGATGCGCGTGCACGACCCGTACGTCGAGCACTGGTACGAGCTGGAGAGCCAGGACACCTACCCGGCGCCGGGACACTCGTGGGCGCGCTTCTTCCGCAACCAGGAGGGGCTCACCGCGCTGCGCGTGCAGCAGGACCTGCCGGAGGCGCTCGCGGGGGTCGAGGCGCTGATCCTCGCGGTGCGGCACGCGCCCTACCTCGCCCTCGAGCCGGACGACGTGGTGCGCTGGGCGGGCGGCGCCGCTGGCCGTGGTGGACTGCTTCGGCATCCTGAACGACGCCCGCATCCGCCGCTACTTCGAGCTGGGCTGCGAGGTGAAGGCGCTCGGCCGCGGCCACATCCAGCGGATCAAGGAGGAAGTGCGGGGACAGCGGAAGATGATGGTGTAACGGATCGTGCTGAACGTGCGTCGCGTTTCTATCCAGTTCGAATAGCCGGGCTTCGGTTTGGCCTGCTCGAAATCTCCAAGTGAAGTGGGCGCCGCCGCCCTGGCGGCGCAGACCTCATCCGGGCATCGTTGTTGCTCAGGTCCCACCCCGGTCCCCAACCACGACAGTTCGTTCAAACGACGGAAACGCACGCCCCGACCAAGGAGAGCGCATGGCAAGAACGGCCCCCCGTCTGCTCCTGGGAGCAATGGCCGCGAGCCTGATCATGCTCGCCGGCTCGTCCGTATCCACCGAACGCGACCAGCGCCTTTCGGCCCGCTCCCGCGACCTGCTCGCGGCCGCGGCCGCCGCGGGCGATCGCAGCGTGACGCTGCTCGTCGCCGCATCGCCGGGCTCCGCGCGCAGCGTGGCCTCGGCCCTCCGGTCGATCGGCCAGGTTCGCTACGAAGACGACGACCTCGGCTACATCCGGGTCATCGTGGCGCTCGAGCGCGCCGAAGCGGCCGCCGCCGTCGCCGGCATCGAGGCCGTCGAGGTGGACGAGCTGACCCCGCTGCCCGACCCTCGCCCGTCGGCCGAGGACGGGGCGACAGCCGCCGCCGTCCCGCCCGACGGCTCGACCCCGCCGCTCAACCCGTACATGCCCACGCAAGACATCGGCGCGCCACAGTTCGTGGCCGCCAACCCGACATGGGACGGACGCGGCGTCGTGATTGGCATCGTGGACCTGGGCATCGACCTCCTCACGCCCGAGCTGCAGACCGGGAAGACCCTGGCGGGCGCGATTGTGCCGAAGTTCAGGGACTGGGTCACGATGACGGATCCGCTCACCGACGGCGACCCGACCTGGATCAACATGAAGGACCAGGTGACGGTCAGCGGCGGGTCGTTCACCTACAAGGGCGTCACCTACACCGGCGCCCCGAACGGATCGTTCCGGGTGGGCGTGTTCAACGAGGCCTCGCTCGGCACCACCTCGGAGTACGGCCCCGCCGTCGGCGCCACCTGCGCCGGGTCCGATCTCAACCGCAACGGCGTGTGCGGCGAGCTGTTCGCCGTCCTGTGGCGGACGAAGGACAACATGGTCTGGGTGGATGCGAACGCCGACCGCAGCTTCGCCGGCGAGACGCCGATGACCGACTACAAGGTGGCGCGGCACGCTCGCGCGTTCGGCACGGACAACCCGGCGACGCCCCTCCGGGAATCGGTCCCCTTCGTCGTCCAGACCAACGGCAAGGACAAGTACGTCAACATCGGCATCGTCTCGGGCGCGCACGGCACGCACGTCGCCGGCATCGCCGCGGGCAAGGACTTCTTCGGCGGCGCGTTCGACGGCGCCGCCCCCGAGGCGCAGCTCGTCTCGGTGCGCGCCTGTCTCTTCGTGGCGGGGTGCACCGCCCACGCCCTGCTCGAGGGGATGATCTACACCGCCAAGCAGTCGAACGTGGACGTGATCAACATGAGCATCGGCGGCCTGCCGGCGCTCAACGACGGGAACAACGCACGGGCGATCCTTTACAACCGGCTGATCGAGCAGACCAACGCGCAGATGTTCCTCTCGGCCGGCAACAGCTACCCGGGGATGAACAGCGTCGGCGACCCGTCGGTCGCGACCAAGGCGATGAGCATCGGCGCCTACGTCTCGGCCGACACCTTCTACGTCAACTACAACGCCATCGTGCCGAAGGAGGACGGGATCTTCACATTCTCGTCGCGCGGGCCGCGCGAGGACGGCGGCCTGAAGCCCGACGTCATCGCGCCAGGCGCGGCCGTGTCGACCATTCCGAAGTGGGGGCGGAACTTCCCGATTGTCGCGCTGCCGGCGGGCTACGACATGTACAACGGCACGTCGATGGCCGCGCCGCAGGCGGCTGGAGGGGCCGCGCTGCTCGTGAGCGCGGCGAAACAGGCCGGCGTGCAGTCGCAGCCCGATCAGCTGCGGCAGGCCATCCACTCGACCGCGCGCTTCCTGCCGGCTTACGGCGCGTACGAGCAGGGCAGCGGGTTGTTCGACGTGGGCGCCGCGTGGGAGGCGCTGGCCACCAACCTCAACACCGACGAGATCGTGAGCCAGGCGCCGGTGGCGACCGTACTGTCGGGATTCCTCGCCACGCCCGGCTTCGGCCCCGGCATCTACCAGCGCGAGGGACTCGCCGCCGGCGCCACCCGCACCCTCGACATCGTGTTCACGCGGACGAAGGGCCCGTCGCAGGCGAAGTCGTACGACCTTTCGTGGCTTGGCAACGACGGGACCTTCAGCAGCGCAACCTCCATCGCGCTGGCGCGGGGCGTGGCGGTGGCGCTGCCGGTGACGGTCACGCCGCCAGCGCCGGGCGTCCACAGCGCGATCCTGCGGCTGCAAGACCCGGCGACGGGCGTCAATCACTACCAGGTGCTGAACACCGTGGTGGCCACGCAGCCCTTCACCGCCGCCAACAACTTCAGCGTCACCTACGACGGTATCGCGGACGTCGCCGACAAGGCGACGTTCTTCTTCGACGTGCCCGCCGGCACGACGGCGTTCCGCGTGGACGTCACGAACGTCAACGGCCGCGCCCGGGTCCTGCGCTATCACCCGTACGGCGTGCCGTTCGACTCGCTGAACACCGCTTTCCAGACCGGCGGGTCGCACAGCCGGACGGCGGTGAACCCGTTCCCCGGCGTCTGGGAGGTCGTAGTCGAGGTGTCGCGGTCGAGCGTAGCCTCCCCGACCACCTTCACGGTGACCGGGTCGGTTCTCGGCGTGAGCATCGCCCCGTCACCCGACATCGTCGAGACGGCCACGATCGGCGTGCCGGTGGCGCGGAGCTACACTGTCACGAACGTGGGGGCCGCCTTCACGGGCGCCGCCGCCGGCGGGGCGCTCGGCAGCGCGTTCGCCGATCGCACCAGCATCGCGGCGGGGGGGGCGCAGCGGCAGGTGACCATCACCGTGCCGGCCGGCGCGACCCGCCTGGACGTCCGGATCGGGAACCCGTCGGACCTGCAGGCGGACCTCGACCTGTTCCTCTTCAACTGCACCTCCGGGTCGTGCGTGCTGGTTGCGCAGAGCGCGAGCGGCTCATCCGAGGAGGCGGTCGGCTTGAACAACCCGGCGCCGGGCGCCTGGGTCGCCCTCGTCGACCCGTACGAGGTCCCCGCGGGCTCGACCGAGTACGACTACCTTGACCTGATCGCAGCGCCGGGCCTCGGGAGCATCGTCGTCACAGATGCCAACGCCCTGCGTCCGACCGGCGCCAGCTGGACGGTGCCGGCCATCGTCACCGCTACGGCGGCGCCTGCCGCGGGCCGCCACCTGCGAGGCCAGGTGCTGGTGCAGGCGCAGCCCGGGTCGGTCACCGTGGGTTCGGCGCTGGTGATCGTCAACAGCGTCGTGCAGTAGACCGCAGCGCAGAAGGGTGCAGGAGGGACAACGCGGTTACAGCAGCCGCGCGATCCCTTCTGCACCCTACCGTCGCGCCCCGAGCCCGTCTTCGCCCTGAGCCTTGAGCCTTCTTCTCACCGCGGCAACCCCGGCGTCACGCGCCGGGCGTTCGCGTAGTAGACCTTCCGCAGGATCTCGTCCGGCAGGTCCATCCCGTACAGCTTCCAGAAGGCGTGGTAGTCGCGGTAGTAGTCGAAGTACTCGTCCGCGGTCTCGAACACGCGCCAGTAGTAGGGGAACTCGGACGGGGCGTACGAGTCCTTCCCGAACAGCACGCGGTCCTGGTACTTGACGAAGAACTCGCGCGCGGCGCGCGGCTGGCGGCCGAAGTCGTAGAGCACCGCCGAGAGGTCCATGACGACGTTCGGCGCGCGGTCGAGGAGGCGGGCGGCGCGGCCCAGGTCGTTGCCGTACCAGCCGAAGTGCGCGTTGATGAACCGCGTCTTCGGGTTCGCGACGAACATCGCGTCGCGCTCGGCCATCAGCTCCTCGAAGGTCGGCTCGCCCGGCATGTAGTGGCGGCGATCGCGGAAGAGCGCCAGCTCGAGCCACCGCTCGTTGTGGAAGTCGAGCGGCGAGAAGAACTCCTGCGGCTCGGCGATGTGGATCAGCACCGGGATGTCGAGCCGCGCGCACGCGTCCCACACCGGCTTCAGGACGGGGTCGTCCACCTTCAGCCGCGTGCCGTCGGCCTTCCGCGCGCGCAGCCCGAGGTTCTTGAAGACCTTCAGTCCGACCGCGCCGTTCTTCACCGCCTGCTCGAGCTCGGCGACGGCCTTGCTCGGCCCAGCCGGGGCGCCCGGCCTCCTGCCAGTTCACGTTGGCGAAGACGCGGAAGCGATCGGGGTACCGGCTCGACGCGGATGAAGTCCACCTTCTGCTTCACCGCGGCCGCGTCGACCGCCGCTCAGGTTGACGAGCACGCGCAGGTTGAGCGCGTCCATCTCGCCGACCAGCCGGTCGATCGTCTCGGGCGTGGGGCCGGTGTGGCTGTGGATGTCGATGACGGGGAACTTCGCCCGCGGCACCTTGTGCTCGGCCACGACCAGCGTCGAGCGGGGCCGGTAATCGACGATGGTGGGCGGCGGGAACTCGGGGGCGGCGCAGCGCCCCGGGCGGATCTCGGTCGTGCCCGGCGGGCATTGCCCCTGCGCATCGGGCGGCACCGCGGCCGGCCGCTGCGCGATCGCCACGCCACCGGCGACCGCGATCGCCAACGCCGCCGCCACCGCAGCCCACTTCCCCGGAAGCGACACCTCTCGCCACTCGCGCATGCCGGCCCCTTTCTGAGGACGCCCTGCTTCCATGATAGCCGGGAGCCAGGGGTCGGATGCCAGGGGCGTGATTGAGCGCGCGGCCAGCCGGCCCGCTGCCAACAGGCCCCCACCGCGGTAAGATCGCGGGGGGCGTTCCCACAAGACGAGGAGGCGAAAGATGGCGACGGCCTTCGAGGTGCGCACGCGCGGCCTCAACCGCGGCGAGCCGGGCGAGCCGTGCGTGATGGTGATCTTCGGAGCGGCCGGCGACCTGGCGCGGGGAGAACTCGTCCCCTCGCTCTACGAGCTGCACCGGAAGGGCCTGCTCCCGGAGCGCTTCGCCGCGATCGGCACCTCGCGCAGCCCCTGGGACTCGGCGCGCTTCCGCGACGAGATGTGCCGCGCGACGCGCCAGAGCTGCGGCGCCGGCGGCGACTGGGACGACTTCGCCTCGCGCCTGAGCTTCGTCAGCGCCGACGCCGCCTCGCCCGAGGGCTACACCGCGCTCGCCCGCGCCATCGGCGAGGCGCGCTCGCAGTTCGGCATCCCCGACAACGTCTTCTTCCACCTCGCCGTGCCTCCAAGCCTCTTCCCCGCGATCGTGCAGGGCCTCGGGGCGTCAGGCCTGGCGCGCGGCGACTCCGGCTGGCGGCGCCTCGTCGTCGAGAAGCCGTTCGGCCGCGACCGCGGCAGCGCGCGCGACCTCGACCTCCAGCTGCGCGAGGTCTTCGGCGAGGACCAGATCTACCGGATCGACCACTTCCTGGGGAAGGAGACGGTGCAGAACCTGCTCGTCTTCCGCTTCGCCAACCCCAGCTTCGAGCCGGTCTGGAACCGCAACTACATCGACCACGTGCAGATCACGGTCGCCGAGGACATCGGCATCGGCACCCGCGCCAACTTCTACGAGCAGACCGGCATCGTCCGCGACATGCTGCAGAACCACGTGCTGCACCTGCTCTGCCTGGCCGCCATCGAGCCGCCCGTCCGGTTCGACGCCGCGTCGCTGCGCAACGAGACGGCCAAGGTGCTCGACGCCATCGTCTCGCCACCCCTCGAGGACGGCGCGGTCCCGGTTCGGGGGCAGTACGGGCCGGGAGTGGTGGACGGCCAGAAGGTCGGCGGCTACCGCGATGAGGATGGCGTGCCCCCCGACTCGACCATTCCCACCTATGCCGCCATGCGCCTGACGATCGACAACTGGCGATGGGCCGACGTGCCGTTCTACCTGCGCACGGGCAAGCGGATGCCGCGCAAGCTGACCGAGGTCGCCATCCAGTTCAAGCCGACGCCGCACGCGATGTTCCGGCAGCCGCACGGGCGGCCGCGCCACAGGAGCGTGCTGGTGTTCGAGCTGCAGCCGGACGAGGGGATCGTGCAGGACGTCGCGGCCAAGCAGCCCGGCCCCGACCTCGAGGTGCAGCCCGTGCGGATGACCTTTCGCTACGCCGAGGCGTTCGGCGTCGAGCAGCCGCCGCGCGCCTACGCCTGGCTGCTGCTCGACGTGATGCAGGGCGACCAGACGCTCTTCGCGCGCGCGGACTGGATCGACAAGGCCTGGCGCATCGTCGATCCGGTCGTCGAGCAGTGGGAGTCGTCGCCGCCGGCTCGCTTCCCGAACTACGCGGCCGGGACGGCCGGCCCCCCCAAGGCCACCGAGCTGCTGGCGCGGGAGGGGAGGAGGTGGAGAGAGTTGTAGGGCGGCTTCGCCGTCGCGCTCGCGCTATCGGCTTTCTTCGTCGTCCGGCGGCAGGCGCGCGGGTCGCGGCGGACGGTGGCGCTGTCGTACGTCGCGGTGCTGCTGGCGCTGAGCCTGGGGTGGGCAGGGTTCGACGCGATCGTCGAGCGCTTCGCGGACCTGCAGGGGACTGGGCTCAACGGGCGGCTGGGCGTGTGGGGCGACGCGTGGCGGGTGGCGCGCGCCTTTCCGTGGACCGGGACGGGGCTGAACACCTTCAGCGAGGCGATGGAGGTGTACCAGACGTTCGAGATGACGACCCACACGATGGAGGCGCATAATGACTACCTCCAGCTGCTGGCCGACGGCGGCCTGCTGCTGGCCCTTCCTGCGCTCATCGCGATCCTCCTGCTCGGCCGCGAGATCCGGCGCCGCTTCCGCGAGGCGGCGGACGACGTGACGTCGTACTGGCTGCGCGTCGGGGCGACGACGGGGCTGGTGGCGATCGCGGTGCAGGAAGCGGTCGAGTTCAGCCTGCGCCTGCCGGGTCACGGCGTGCTGCTGGCGGCGCTGGTGGGGATCGCGCTACATCGATCAGGAGTCAGGAATCAGGAGTCAGGAATCAGGAACCAGTCCTGAATCCCGAATCCTGAATCCCGAATCCTGAGGGGAGACCAACGTCGTGCAGGGTTGTCCGACATGCGGTTCGCCGCGCGTTCGCCGTTCACGTTCGAGGGGCTGGCTCGAGAAGCTTCGGAAGGGGTTCACTCACAAGCGGCCGCACCGCTGCCACGCCTGCGGGTGGCGGGGGTGGGGGCCGGAGAGCGACCGTCACCGCGCGCGCGATCGGTCGGGGCAGACGGGGCGCCCGGCGCCCGACCTCTCGGCAATCGACGTCGTGTTCGACCCCGAGCGCGAGGAGGCACGGAGAAAGGGCGGCAGGTAGGCATGCCGATCTACGAGTTCGAGTGCCGGGACTGCCACCGCAGGACCACCGCGCTGGTGATGTCCCGTGACCGGATCGGCGAGGTGCGCTGCAGGAAATGCGGCAGCGCCAACCTCGAGAAGCTGTTCTCTCGCTTCGCGACGCCCAAGTCGGAGGACGCGCGCCTCGAGTCGCTGGCCGACCCGTCGGCGATGGGCGGCGTCGATGAGAGCGACCCGCAAAGCGTCGCCCGCTTCATGAAGCGGATGGGCAAGGAGATGGGCGAGGACTTCGGCGACGACCTCGACCAGGCGATCGACGATGAGATGGCTGGCGGCGGCGAAGGCGGCGAGGGGGGCGGAGACGTCGAAGGCGGCACCGGCGGTGGAAGTTGACCGTGTCCCTGCGAATCGCGTTCGATCTCGACGGCACCCTGGCGGACCTCGACTCCGCGCTCGCGGAGATCACCCGGCGCTTGTTCGGTAGCGAGCCCGAAGCCGTCGCGCCGGTCGAAGCTCCGGCGGCAGCACCGGAAGGCGGCGCCCGTCCCGCCGGCGCGGAGGCCGGCGCCGAAGATCGGGTGACGCCGCCCCGCGTGCGGTCGCTCACGCCGCGGCAGCAGGCGATGGTCTGGGGTGTCGCCCGCCGCACGCCGAATTTCTGGGAGACCCTCGGGGAAGCCGAGCCGGGCGTCGCGGCGCGCCTTGCCGCGCTGGCACGCGCGCAGCGCTGGGAGGTGATCTTCCTGACGCAGCGCCCCTCGTCGGACGGCGACACCACGCAGCGGCAAAGCCAGCGCTGGCTCCAGGCGCAAGGCTTCGATCTGCCCAGCGTGTTCGTGGTGGCGGGCTCGCGCGGGAGGGTGGCCACGGCGCTCGACCTCGACGTCGTGGTGGACGACCGGGCCGAGAACTGTCTCGACGTGAAGGTGGACTCGAAGGCGCGGGCGGTCCTCATCGTGCGGGGCGGAGGCCCCGCGGTGCCGGCGAACGCCGCGCGGCTGGGGATCGAGGCGGTGGGGACCGTCGCCGAGCTGCTGGATCGCCTCGAGCGCAGCGGTGACGAAGCCCCGTCGATCCTGGGGCGGATCAAGCAGATGATCAGGGGTGGAACATAGGCCGCTAGCCTTTGTTCCTCAGCCGCGGCTGCTTCGTCTTGTGAGGCGGAGCGGTGGCGGCACGCTCGGGCGGCCCGGGCACGACCTCGATGCGCTCCGGCGCCGGCCTGTCGGGCGGCGGGTTCTCACGCGGCGCGGGCGGACGGTCGGGGCCGCGCGGACGCTCGGGCTCGGGGGTGAAAGGCGGGGCTTCGGGCCGCGGCGTTTCGCCCTGGTCGCGACCACGCCACTCGCCCCGCGGCCGCGGATTCCCCTTCGGCTGCCACGGACCCTTGGGCTTCCATTCGCCCTTGGGCTTCCACTCGCCCTTGGGCTTCCACTCGCCCTTAGGCTTCCACTCGCCGCCGGGCCGGTCGCCCTTCCAGGGTGGCCGATCGCCGCTTGGTCGGTTACCCTTCCACGGTGGCCGATCGCCGCTTGGCCGATCGCCCTTCCACGGTGGGCGTGGCGAATCGTCGCCGGGGCGGTCGCCCTTCCAGGGTGGCCGATCCCCGCCGGGGCGGTCGCCCTTCCACGGTGGTCGTGGCCGATCGCCGCCGGGGCGGTCGCCCTTCCAGGGTGGCCGATCGCCGCCGGGCCGGTTGCCCTTCCACGGTGGGCGTGGCCGGTCGCCGCCTGGCCGGTCGCCCTTCCAGGGTGGCCGATCGCCGCTTGGCCGATCGCCCTTCCACGGTGGGCGTGGCCGGTCGCCGCCGGGCCGGTCGCCCTTCCACGGTGGGCGATCGCCGCCTGGCCGGTCGCCCTTCCACGGTGGGCGTGGCCGATCGCCGCCCGGCCGGTCGCCCTTCCACGGTGGGCGTGGCCGATCGCCACCCGGCCGGTCGCCCTTCCACGGTGGGCGTGGCCGGTCGCCGCCGGGCCGATCGCCCTTCCACGGTGGCCGGTCGCCGCTTGGCCGATCGCCCTTCCACGGTGGGCGTGGCGAATCGCCGCCGGGGCGGTCGCTCTTCCAGGGTGGCCGATCCCCGCCGGGGCGGTCGCCCTTCCAGGGTGGTCGTGGCCGATCGCCGCCGGGGCGGTCGCCCTTCCAGGGTGGCCGATCGCCGCCGGGCCGGTCGCCCTTCCACGGTGGGCGATCGCCGCTTGGCCGGTCGCCCTTCCACGGTGGACGTGGCCGGTCGCCGCCGGGGCGGTCGCCCTTCCACGGCGGGCGCGGGCGGTCGCCACCCGGCCGACCCGGCTTCCAGGGCTGCGGCGGGCGATCCTCGCGTGGCGGCGCGGGGCGATCCTCGCGTGGCGGCGCGGGGCGATCCTCGTGCGGCGGTGCGGGGCGATCCTCGCGAGGCGGCGCGGGGCGATCCTCGCGAGGCGGTGCGGGGCGATCCTCGCGAGGCGGTGCGGGGCGATCCTCGCGTGGTGGCGCGGGGCGATCCTCGCGCGGCCGCTCGTCCTGCGGCCCGGAGGCGCTCCCCTGGCGGGCCAGCGCGGCCGCCTTCTTCTCGCGCCGCTTCCTCGCCTGGTAGGTCTCCTTCTTGAACTTCTCGCGCGGGTCGCGGTGCTCGCCGCCCGGCCGCCAGCCCTTGCCGCGAGGGTCACGGTCGGTCCCCCCGCCCTCCGCGCCCCGCTCTCCGCCTGCTCCGCCTCGTACGCCTCGAGCCTCCTCGGGCGACTCCCAGACGCGCCCGCGCGCGAACCACTTGAGCGACGCCGCGGGGTTGCGGGACTGCAGTTGCTTGAGCGTCGGCAGCAGATCCTCGCGTTCCGCCGCGCGAAATGCGGTGGGCGCGCCGTCGATGACGATCGTCCAGAAGGTGAAGCGCGGCGGCATGGGTGGAACCTCAGCTCTCGTTGAGTCTCTTGAGCTTCTCGACGAGCGTCGTGCGCTTCAGGTTGAGCAACTGCGCCGCGCGCCCCTTGTTGCCGCCCGTCCGCGCGAGCGACTGCTTGATCAGATCGAGTTCCACCTTCGAGACGTACTCCTCGAAGTCGATCCCCTCCTCGGGGAGCGCGAAGTCCTGCGTCATCGACGGGCCACCGATCTCCTGGATGTCGGGCGACAGGTCGGCCACCTCGATCTGATCGCGGCCGCCGCTCAGCGCGACCGCGCGCTCGAGCGCGTTCTCGAGCTGGCGGACGTTGCCCGGCCACGAGTACGCCATCAGGCGCCGCATCGCCTGCTGCGACACGGTGAGCGTGGGCCGCGAAGGCACCAGCTCGCGGCAGAACCGCTCGAGGAAGTGCTGCACGAGCAGCGGGATGTCGTCGCGGCGATCGCGCAGCGGCGGCAGGTGCGATCGGGATGACGTTCAGGCGATAGTAGAGATCCTCGCGGAACGCGCCCGTCGCGCACCATCTGCGCCAGGTCGCCGTTGGTGGCCGCGATGACGCGGACGTCCACCTTGGTCGGCCGCGAGTCGCCGACCTTCTCGAACTCGCGCTCCTGCACCGCGCGCAGCAGCTTCATCTGCAGCGCCATGCTCATCGTCCCCACCTCGTCGAGGAAGAGCGTGCCCTTGTGGGCCTGCTCGAAGCGGCCCGGACGGTTGGCCACGGCGCCGGTGAAGGCGCCGCGCACGTGGCCGAACAGCTCGGCCTCGAGCAGCGTCTCGGGGATGGCGCTGCAGTTGAGCGCGACGAAGCGGTTGGCGCGGCGCGGGCTGTTGTGGTGGATGGCGCGCGCGACCAGCTCCTTGCCGGTGCCGGTCTCGCCGGTGACGAGGATGGTGCTGCCGGTCGGCGCCACGGTCTCGAGCAGCTGGAAGAGATTCGCGCATCGGGCGGCTGCGCCCGATGATCCCCTCGAAGCGATAGCGCTGCTCGAGCTGCGAGCGCAGGTAGGCGTTCTCCGACTTCAGCCGGCGCTGCTCGAGCGCGCCGTCGAGCACGAGCAGCAGTTCCTCGAACTGGAAGGGCTTGGCGACGAAATCGGTCGCGCCCCGCTTGATGGAATCCACCGCGTCCTTCACCGTGCCGAAGCCGGTGACGATGATGCCGATGATGTCGGGGTAGCCGGCGACGGCCTGCTCGATCACCCGGGCGCCGTCGATGCCCGGGAGGCGGAGGTCGGTGACGACGATGTCGAAGGCGAACTCGGCCAGGCGCTCGAGCGCCTCCTCGCCGTTCGACACCTGGACGACCTCGTACCCGCGCTCGGCCAGTCGCTCGGCCACGACCTCGCGGAGGGCCACCTCGTCCTCGACGTACAAGAGATGTTTTGTATTTTCAGTCATTTAGGTAGGCGCCAGTATTTTGACACAGCTGGGCCCGGTGGAAACGGGAAAATGTAGAAGGGACAAGGAGAAGGGTGAAACGGCAAAAGGCAGAAGGAAAAGGGGAGAAGCGGAGTCTACAGGGGAACGGCGGAGCTTCCGATAAGCCCTCTGAAGCAGGACCCCCGGGAGTCGCATAGCGGCATGAACCCGTTCCTCCAGAAGCCCGCCTCGACCGCGCAACTTCCCGCCGACGAATTCGGCGACCTGGGCGCCCTGTTCCACCGCCTCAACAACGAGCTGGGCATCATCCTGTCGCACGCCGAGCTGCTCGAAGCCAAGGCCGGCGACGACATCAGCCGCTCGCGCGCGTCGCAGGTGGTGTCGAGCGTTCTCGACGCGATGGGCACGAGCCGGTCGATCCGGTCGCGAGTCAACGAGCTTCAGTCCCGGTCCCGCTCCTCATCCTGATCTCGGTCTCCCGCCTGAAGAACCTGGCTGCCGGGGCACAGCCTGCCGTGCCCCTGTGGGTCCCGCCGCATCGCACCCGATTGCGAAATCGTGTGAGCCCTGCAAATTTCTGCTAGTGCGTCATGAAATTGGCGTGCAAGAACTGCCATTTCGTCAAAGTCTTGACGCCTTGCTACAGATCTGCACACGGGCGGTCCCCGACCTGCGACGTCGAGCCGAGCCGTTAAGTTTAATGTTATGAGTCATTTATGGCTAGATGGCCCGGCTCGTGACAGAAGAGCTCAAAGCTGTTCCGTTCTGGCACTCGCGTTGCGAATGGCTGGGTTCGTCCGCAAGCCCCGGGCAGCCAAGGCGGCGTCCCGGGTCGGCACTCGAAACCGTCAGCGTTTGGCGCCACCGGCGCACCACGAGGAGTCGCGATGCTCGTCACCCCGCTTCCCGCCACCGAAAGCCGACGCGTCGTGGCCGGCCTTCCCTTCGTCGAAGCGTTGGCGCGCAGGCTCGCCTCTTCGATGCCTCACTCGATCGACATGGGCGACCTCGTGCAGGACGGCGTCCTGGGGCTGATCGACGCGGCCCAGCGCTACGACGAGACGCGCGGCATCAAGTTCGAGACGTTCGCCGAGCGGCGCGTGCGCGGCGCGATGATCGACGCGCTGCGGCGCGAGGCCTGGCCTCGCGGAGTCCGCCGCCAGCGCCGCGAGCTCGAGGCCGCGCGCGAGACGCTGCGCCGCGAGCTGGGGCACGAGCCGTCGGTGGCCGACCTGGCAGCCAAGGTCGGGTCGGACGAGAAGCGCCTCAACCGCACCATCCTCCGGATCAGCACGATCGAGTCCACCTCGCCGCTCTCGGCCGGCGACCACAAGGACGACGGCACGCTGCCCGCGGTGCTCGTGCCCTCCGAGCCCGAGTCGCCCGACGCCGCCCTCGAGCGCAGCGAGGCGCAGCGGCGCGTCCACGCGGCGATTGCCACGCTGCCCGCCCGCGAGCGCAGGCTGATCGGGCTCTACTACTTCGGCGAGATCACGATGAAGGAGATCGGGGCCGAGCTGGGGGTGAACGAGTCGCGGGTGTCGCAACTGCATGCCCGGGCCGTCCAGCGCCTGCGCCAGGCGCTCGAGCCCGCGCAGAAGCGGTCGTCGCAGCCGCCGATCCTCACGGTGCTCACGCCGCGCCCGCGCATGGCGGCGCGCCCGGTGCTCGCGTTCGAGCCGCGCCCGGTGCCGGTCAAGGCCTCGCTGCCGGCGCGCGCGGTGTCCGAGCCGGTTCCCTCGGTGGCCGCCACGGTGCTGCCCTACGCCAGCGTGTCGCGGACCGCGCGCAGCAAGTCGGCGAGCCTGAACGGCTTGGCGAGCCAGCGGCAGCCGCTTTCCTCGAGGAAGCGCTCGGCCTCGGCGCCGACGACGTCGCCCGTGCAGAAGATGACGCGGCGGGCCAGCGCGGGCTTGCGCGTCGCGATCGCCCGGTAGAACTCCATCCCGTCCACGCGCGGCATCTTCAGGTCGCAGACGATGAGGTCGTAGGCGCGCGCCTCGACGCGCGCCAGCGCCTCCTCCCCGTCGGCCGCGTGGTCCACCTCGAAGCCGGCGTCAGTGAGCCCCTCCAGCACGGCGGCGGCCAGCGCCACCTCGTCCTCCACCACCAGCACCAGTGTGCCCGGCGCCACCTCGGCGCGGATCTGCTCGGGCGGCGGCTGCGGCGCCCGCACCACCTGCGCCTCGCCGGTCGGCAGCTCGATGAAGAACGACGCCCCCTGGCCCTCGGCCCCCTTCACCCAGATCCGCCCGCTGTGCTCCTTGATGATCGCGTAGGCCACGGTCAGCCCGAGGCCGGTGCCCTTGCCGACCTCCTTCGTGGTGAAGAACGGGTCGAACACCTTCGCCTGCATCTCCTCCGAGATCCCCGGGCCGTCATCGTTGACCTCGAGGACGACGGTGTCGCTCGTCGCGTCGTGCCAGGTGCGGACCACCAGCGTCCCCCGGCCGTTCGCTGAGAGCATCGCCTGCTCGGCGTTGATCACGAGGTTCAGCAGCACCTGCTGCAGCTGGTGCGGGTCGGCGAACACCTGCGGCAGGCCCGCGGCGAGCGCGGTGATGACGTTGATGTTGGTGACGCGCTGCTCGTAGGACCGCAGCGCCAGCGTTTCACCCACCACCTGGTTCAGGTCCACCATCGTCCGCGTGGTGTGGCGCTTGCGCGCGAAGGTCAGGAGGTTGCGGACGATGCGGGCGGCGCGGTCGGACTCCGAGAGAATGAGCTCGAGGCCGCGCTTGCTGTCGGCGTCCTTCTGGCGGGGCGCGAGGCGCTCGGCCCACGAGAGGATGGTGGCCAGCGGGTTGTTCAGTTCGTGCGCGATCCCCGAGATCGTCTGGCCCAGCGAGGCGAGCTTCTCGGCCTGCAGCAACTGGCCGTAGAGGTCGCGCGACTGGTCGTCCAGCTTCTTGCGGTCGCTGACGTCGCGGACCAGGGCCTCGACGAGCAGGCGCCCGCCCTCCTGCCGATCGGCCTGCGCGGTGACCTCCACCCAGATCGGGGTGAAGTCGATGCGGCGGACGCGGACGAGGAAGTCGGTGACGGCGCCGTCGTGGCCCAGCCGCTCGAAGAGGCTCGAGCGCGCGAGCGGATCGACGAAGCGGCCGCTCTCGAACGGCTGCACCTGCTCATCGTCGGTCCGGGTGTCGTACCCGAGGATGAGCTTGAGCTGACCGTTCGCGGCGAGGGTTCGGTCGGCACCCCCGGGGTCGAGCACGACGACGCAGGCGCCCACCTGGGCACGCTCGAAGAGGCGGGCGGCCACCGCCAGACGTTCATCGGAACCTGCGGGGACGGCGGGCAGGCGTCGCGAAGGCACGGCGGGATTATACGTCGCCTGCCGGCCGGCGGCCGGCGGCGCCCTGGCCCCTTCTCTTCTTTCCGAAGAAGAAGGCGAAGACGCCGGCGATCAGGCCCAGCCCGAGAATCGAGACGACGATCTGGGTGGTATCGAGCATCCTACCCCCTTCTCAAGCGCAGGCTGTTGGCCAGCACCGAGACGCTGGAGAACGACATCGCGGCGGCGGCGAGCATCGGGTTCAGCAGCCAGCCGGTGAACGGGTAGAGGGCGCCGGCGGCGATCGGGATGCCGAGCACGTTGTAGACGAACGCCCAGAACAGGTTCTGCTTGATCACCCGCAGCGTGCGGCGCGACAGGTGGATCGCCTCGGCGACGCCGTCCAGGTCGTTGCGCATCAGGGTGATGTCGGCGGCCTCGATGGCGACGTCGGTGCCCGAGCCGACGGCGATGCCGACGTCGGCCTGCGCGAGGGCGGGGGCGTCGTTGATGCCGTCGCCCACCATCGCGACGACGCGGCCCGCCTCCTGGAGCGCCTTCACCTCCTGCGCCTTGCGCTCGGGAAGGACGCCGGCGACCACGCGGTCGATCTCGCCGCCGGGAGCGACCAGGCGGGCGATCGCGCCGGCGGTGGCGGCGTTGTCGCCGGTGATCATCACCAGCTCGAGGCCCATCGCCTTCAGGCGCCGCAGCGCCGCGGCCGACTCGGCCCGCGGCGTGTCGGCGAGGCCGATCAGGCCGATCAGGCCGCCGGCCTTGCCGGTCGCCACCCACATCACCGTCCGCGCCAATTGCGCCAGGCGGGTCATCTCGGCGGACAGGGACGAGGTGTCGATTCCCTCCCGGTCCATCAGCAACTGGTTGCCGATGACGAGTCGCCCGGCGCCGGTGTCGGCGCTGACGCCCAGGCCGGGCAGGGCGCGGAACGCGGTGGCCGGGCGCAGCGCGAGGCCTCGGCCGGCGGCCGCGCGCACGATCGCCTGCGCGAGCGGGTGCTCCGAGGCGCGCTCGCCCGATGCGGCGAAGGCGAGCAGGTCGTCGGGGGAGACGCCGGGCGCGGGCACGAGGTCGGTCACCTCGGGTCGGCCGGTGGTGATCGTCCCGGTCTTGTCGAGGACGACGGTCGTGATGTGGCCCGCCCGCTCGAGGATCTCCCCGCCGCGGATCAGGACCCCCTTCTCGGCGCCGCGGCCGGTGCCGACCAGGATCGCCGTCGGCGTCGCCAGCCCCATCGCGCAGGGGCAGGCGATGATCATCACGGCGACGAAGCTCACCAGCGCGGGGGTCAGGCGGTTGCCGGGGGGCATCACGTCGAACCAGACGACGAAGGTGAGGATCGCGAGGCTGATGACGATCGGCGTGAAGTAGCCGGAGATGACGTCGGCCAGGCGCGCGATCGGCGCCCGGCTGGCCTGCGCCTCCTGCACGAGCCGGATGATCTGCTGGAGCGTCGTCTCGCGGCCGACGCGCGTGGCGCGAAAGCGGAAGCTGCCGGTGCTGTTGACGCTGCCGCCGTAGACGGCCGCGCCCGGCTCCTTGTCCACCGGCAGCGACTCGCCGGTCAGCATCGACTCGTCCACCGCCGAGATCCCCTCCACCACCTCGCCGTCCACCGGGAGCCGCTCGCCCGGCCGGACGATCACGACGTCGCCCCGGCGCACCTGCCGGG
The DNA here is from genome assembly GCA_963813585.1 of uncultured Acidobacteriota bacterium. GTDB lineage: Bacteria > Acidobacteriota > Vicinamibacteria > Vicinamibacterales > Fen-181 > JARKSS01. The sequence continues at coordinate 587,974 of CAWEZL010000001.1, read as the reverse complement.
CGGGGACCTCCATCTCGACGCCGCCGCGCACCACCAGCGCGGTCCGGGGCTGCAGGTTGACGAGGCGCTTGATCGCGTCGGACGTGCGGCCGCGGGCGCGGGCCTCGAGCATCCGGCCCAGCAGGACCAGCGCGATGATCGCCGTGGCCACCTCGTAGTAGACGCCGGGGGCGTGGCTCATCATGCCCTCGTGCGCCGGGTGCATCACCGCGCCGGGAGCGACGGTGACGGTCACCGAGTAGGCGAAGGCGACCCCGGTGCCCACCGCGATGAGCGTGTTCATGTCGGCGTTGCGGTGGCGGACGGCGGCCCAGGCGCCGCGGTAGAACTGGGCGCCGGAGTAGAGGACGACCGGGAGGGCCAGCGCCAGCTGCACCCAGTTCGCCCCCGGGAACTGCAGGTGCGCCATGCCGATCACCATGATCGGCAGCGCGAAGGCGACAGCGACCACGAACTTGCGCCGGGCGGTGACGTACTCCGCCCGGTGGGCCTTGTCCTGCGCGTCGGCGACGGCCTCCTCGTCCCCGGCGTCCGGCTCGTCCAGGACGCCGTAGCCGACGTCGCGGATCGCCCCGACGAGGTCCTGCAGCCCGACGGCGGCCGGATCGAACACGACGGTGGCGCGGCCGGTGGCGAAGTTCACGTCGGCCTGGCGGACGCCACGGGTGTCCTCGAGGGTGACCTGGATGGTGCGGGCGCACGCGGCGCAGGTCATCCCGGTGAGCGGCAGCGACACCTTCTCCACCGCCGGGCTGCTCTCGACGCCCCGCTCCGCCGCCTCGACCGCGATCTCGTTCGCCATGAGCCCTCGCTCAATTCTAGCAGGGGGGAGGACCCCACCCGACGCGAGCCCCCGGGATGTTGGACGGTCGTGTTAGCTTCTTGTTCATGATTGCGACCCTGCCCCGCCTCAAGCAGCTCACGGCCGAATCGACGGGCATCGGCTTTTTCCTCTGCACCCAGAAGGACGTGCGCCAGGGGCGTGCGGGCGACTTCGTCTCGCTGACCCTGCAGGACGCGTCCGGGCGCATCGCCGCGAAGATCTTCGACGACGTGGAGCGGCTGAAGGGGGAGTTCGAGGCGGGGGAGTTCGTCAAGATCCGCGCGCGCGGCAACCTCTACAACGAGCGCCTCCAGTTGATCGTCGAGAACATCCGGCGCGTCCACCCCGAGCAGGATCGCAGGGACGGGTTCCGCGAGGAGGACTGCGTCCTGTCGTCGGTGCGTCCCGTCGACGAGATGTGGGCCGAGCTGCAGGCGGCGGTGGGCGGGGTGGCCGACCCGTGGATCCGCCAACTGCTCGAGCGGATCGTGGGCGCGAACGAGGAGCGGCTGCGGGTGTGGCCCGCCGCGCAGACGCTGCATCACGCCTACCGCGGCGGCTTCCTCGAGCACGTGCTGAAGATCGCGGAGGTGACGTCGTGGCTGGCCGGCGCCTACGGGGCGAACCGCGACGTCGCGATCGCGGGAGCGCTGCTGCACGACATCGGCAAGCTGCACGAGCTCGACTACGGCCCCGCGACCAGCTACTCGCGCGAGGGGCGGCTGGTCGGGCACATCGCGATCGGCGCGCGGCTGGTGCGGGAAGCCGCGTCAGCGATCGACGGCTTCCCGCCCGCGCTCCTCACCGAGCTGGAGCACCTGGTCCTCTCGCACCACGGCTGCCTCGAGTTCGGCTCGCCGGTCGTGCCGATGACGATCGAAGCCTTCATCCTCTCGTTCGCCGACGACCTGGACGCCAAGATCAACATGGCCCGGCAGGCTCTCGGCGACGAGTCCACCGACAGCGAGTTCACCGCCTACCACGGACGGCTGGAACGGGTGCTGTGGCGTGGCGCGGTCAGACCACCCGACGCCCGCTGACCAATCGCACCAGGAACAGCACGATGGCGATGACCAGCAGGATGTAGATGAAGTTCCCCATCGTGTAGCCGCTGACCATTCCCAGCAGCCAGAGCACGATCAGGATGATCGCAATGGTTTCGAGCATGCGGCGTTCTCCTGCCGGGCATGCCCTGCGCGGGCCCCGGCTGCCACGAGGTTGATCGACTCAACACCCGAGCAGCCCGGCTGCAACAGCGGTGCCAGCACGGCAGGGGGATCAGGGGCCAGGGATCAGGAGGGATCAGGGCTTGCCCGCCGGGTCGCTGAGGGCGAAGGTCATCGTGCCGACGATGCAGACGCGTCCGTCCACCTTCGCGACCCCCTTGAGCAGCCCCATGCGGCTGCGGAGCCGGCGGACGCTGGCCTCGACGACCACGACGTCGCCGGCCCGGACGGGGCTCTTGTAGCGGACGCTCTCCATCCCCATGAAGAAGATGAGCTTCTCGCGGTTCTCGGGCTTGGCGAGGATGAGGATCGCGCCCACCTGGGCCACCGCCTCGGTGAGGATCGTGGGGGGAAGCACCGCCTCGCCGCCCGGCTCCTGGACCAGCAGGTGGTCGTCCGCCGAGACGTTCTTGACGCCCACGACCCGCTTGTCGGGCTCGAACTCGACGATCCGGTCCACGAGCAGGAACGGGAAGCGATGCGGCAGGATGCGCTCGATCGCCGGATGGTCGAGGGGAAGCGACAGATCCATGACCCTGCAAGTATAATCCGCCTCAGGTGACGCATCCATTGTCGCCGGACGTCCCGGCCGGCCAGTCCCGCGAAATCGTGCGGCCCAGCGACCAGCAACTGCTCGAGACGCTGTTCGACCTCGGCCGACAGGTCACCTCGGTCCTCGACCTCGACGAGCTGCTCCAGCGCATCCCTCAGCTCATCAGCCGGCTGACCACGTACCAGGCCTTTGCCGTCTACCTGATCGACGAGAAGCGGGGCGACCTCTCGATCGCCTACGCCGTGGGCTACCCGGACGAGGCGGTCGCGCGGCTGCGGATGAGGGTCGGCGAGGGGATCGTCGGCACCGCCGTGCTCGAGGAGCACTCGATCCTCGTGGACGACGTCCGCGCCGACCCGCGCTACGTGGAGATCGTGCCGGGCACGCGGTCCGAGCTGGTGGTGCCGCTGCGGCGCAAGGGCAAGGTGATCGGGGCGCTGAACCTGCTGAGCCCGCGCGCGGGGCAGTTCACCGAGCTGGACGAGACGATCCTGCGGCCGTTCGCGGCGGCGGTGGCGACCGGCATCGAGAACGCGCGGCTGTTCGAGCGCGAGCGCGAGTACACCGAGATGCTCGAGACGCTCGCCGAGATCGGGCGCGAGGTGTCGTCGATCCTCGACCTCGACGAGCTGCTCACGCGGCTGGCGCAGCTGACCAAGCGGGTGATGGACTACCGCACGTTCGGGATCCTGCTGCTCAACGAGGCCACCGGCGAGCTGGAGATGAAGACCGCCCTGAAGTACGGCGAGCAGACGACGGTGCCGCCGGTACGGCTGGGCGAGGGGCTGGTGGGGTACGCGGCGCTGCACAAGGAGACCGTGCTGGTGCCCGACGTCACCCTCGACAGCCGCTACGTCAAGGTGCTCGAGGACGTGCGGTCCGAGCTGGTGATCCCGCTGCTGGTGAAGGACCGCTGCATCGGCGTGGTCGACATCGAGAGCCCCGAGCTCGACGCCTTCAGCAAGAGCCACGTCGAGGTGATGACGCTGCTGGCCAGCCAGGCGGCCGTCGCCATCGAGAACGCGCGCCTCTACGAGACGGTGCGCGCCAACGAGGAGCGGCTCGAGAAGGAGCTGCGGTTCGCGCAGCGCGTGCAGGCGGCGCTGCTGCCGCAGGGGCTGCCGCGGCGCGTGAAGGGGGTCGAGGCGGCCGCCCGCTTCGCGCCGGCGCGCGAGCTGGGGGGCGACCTCTACGACTTCCTGATGCCCGACGGCCACACGCTGATCGTCGCGGTCGGCGACGTGTCGGGAAAGGGCGTGCCGGCCGCCCTCTACAGCGCGTTCGCGGGCGAGCTGATCCGCTCGCGCACCTTCCGCCGCCCCTTCGAGACCCAGGTGTTCGCCGCGGCCGGCGTCCTCTCGTCGATCAACACGATCCTCCACGAGCGCCACCTCGAGGAGTACTACTGCACGCTCTGCTACGCGGTGTTCGACATGAAGCGCCGGCGGGTGACGATCGCCAACTCGGGGCTGCCCTATCCCTTGCGGTGCAGCCGCGACGCCTGCGGGGCGGTGGAAGTGGCCGGCATCCCGCTCGGCGCGTTCCCCGGGTCCACCTACGACGAGGTGGCCTTCGACCTGCGGGCCGGCGACTTGTTCGTGTTCTGCACCGACGGCGTGTTCGAGGCGATGGACGCGGAGGGGCGCGAGTTCGGCTCGGCGCGGGTCATCCAGACGCTGGCTGCGGCGCGGGGCGGGACGGCCCAGGAGATCGTGGACACGATCTTCACCGCGGTGCAGGGCCACCGCGGCAGCACGCCGCCGAACGACGACACGACGGTAGTGGCGATCAGCATCACGTAGGCGTGGATCCCGGCTCTCCTACCACCGCCTGAAGTGCAGGTCGTCCTCCCTGATGTGGAGACCGAGGGGGCGGCCGCCGAGCACCGCCAGCTCCCCCACCCTGCCGGTCACCCGCACGCGCGCGCCGCGCGCCGGCGTGCGCGACCCCTGCGACAGCACGGTCACCTCGCCGGTGCCGTCGCTCACCTTGTACATCGAGTAGGGGAGCAGCGGCAGCCCCCACGCGCTGGTCACCTCGCCCTCGACGGCGACCCGCTTGTCGTAGTAGCGGCCGCTGTTGTACTGCAACTCCGCGATGCTCGGGTGGCGCACCGCGAGCGCGCAGCCTCCCGCGGCAATCGCCAGCAGCACGGCGATGACGATGGATCGTGGGGTCAGGTGGTGCATGGTCGATATCCCAGGCATCAAACCTCGTGCCGAGCCCAGCCACACCGTTTTTCTCCGGAAAACACGCACTCTCGGCCGACCAGCCCCTCCGCGAGGACAGTCCCTCCGGCTCAGAAGGGTGACAGCGCGCCCGCCGAGCCGGCCTTCGGGCCTTATTCCACCAAGCCAAGTCCCGGGGTCCTGCGTCTGAAGAAGCAGAAGCGGAACGGGAGGCACGTTCATGGGTTGGATTGGCAAGACGACAGCGATCGTAGCCATCGTGGCGGCGGCGGGGTTGACGGCGGGTGCGGCCGTCCAGTCCACCGCCAAGGACAAGGCCAAGGAGAAGGCCGCGACGGACAAGGGCCGCCAGGTCCGCATCATCGAGCGGGTCGGCCCCGGCCAGCGGGTCATGGCCCTTGGCGGCGGGCCGCGCCTGGGGGTCTCGCTGCAGGAAGCGTCGGGCGAGAAGGCCCAGGCCGCCGGCGCGGTCGTGGCCGAGGTCGAGCAGGACAGCCCCGCGGCGAAGGCCGGCCTCGAGTCGGGCGACACCATCGTCGAGTTCGACGGCGAGCGCGTGCGCGGCGTGCGCCAGTTGCAGCGCCTGGTGAACGAGACGCCCGCGGGCCGCGCGATCAAGGTCGGCGTGTCGCGCGACGGGAAGCGGGTGGATCTGTCGGCCACCCTCGAAGAGGCCGACTGGCCGGGGATGATCGGGTTCGACAAGCAGAAGCTGGAGGAGAAGATCCAGCGCGGCGTGGACGAGGGGATGCGCGGCATGCGCGAGTTCCGCTGGCAGACCCCGGATCCACCGGAGCCGCCGGAAGAGCCGCTCGGCAAGCGCGGCGAAGGCGGGATGGGCGTGCAGCCGAAGCAGCCCGAGCGCTGGAACTTCCGGGTCGATCCGCGGTGGCCGATGTTCCAGTGGTCCGAGGGGGCCGGGCGCCTCGGCGTCACCGTGCAGGAGCTGGGCGACCAGCTGCGCGACCACTTCGGCGCCACCAGCGGCGTGCTGGTGTCGAGTGTGAGCCCCGAGTCGGCTGCCTCGCGCGCCGGCATCAAGGCGGGCGACGTGATCACCACGGTTGCGGGCAAGAAGGTCGAAACGACTGACGACCTGGTGCGCGCGGTGCGCGCGGCCGAGGACGGAGCCGACGTCGAAATCGGCATCGTGCGCGACAAGAAGGCGCAGACGCTGAAGGTCAAGCTCTCGTCGGCCGGCGGGAAAAGGACGTGGGCGATCTGAGAAGCGCTACTCTGAATCGGCAGGCATCAGCGTCGCGAGCTGTGCGGCGATGAGTTCGGCCAGGGCCCGCTGTCCCGGGTCCTGGTCGGCGCCGCGCCCCACTTCCACCGCCATCGCTCCGATACACCCCGCCGGCGCCAGCAGGGGCGCCACCAGCGCGGCCGACCCCTGTTCCCCGGCCGCCACCGCCTGCAGCTTCCCGCTCCGGTAGGCGGCGGACACCGCGTTCTCGTCGTCCCGTCCGATGGCCTGCATCCGCGCCAGCGTCTGCTGCGAGTAGCCGTGGCTGAAGGCGGGTCGCAGGCTCTGGCCGTTCACGCCGCCCAGCCAGACGACGATGCCGGGGGCGCGGAGGAGGGACGAGGCGCGGCCGAGCAGTTGGCGGAGCTGGTCGGTGTCGGCCACCTGCGCGAGCTCGGTGCAGAGCCGGGCCGCCTCCGCGAGATTGGCAGCCGACGCGGAGGTTGCCGGGTTGATGGCCTGGGCCCACGCGAACGCCGGGACAGCCGGCGCCGGGGCGGCCGGCGGGCCTGGCACGGGGGCCGGGCGTTCGACCACGGGCCGCGCGGGAGCGGCCGGGGCGGGCTCGATCCGGGCCGGGGGCGCGGCGGTCTCGTCGAGATCCAGCTCGAAGCCACTCCGCCCGAGCGAATCGAGCTCGAGCGGCCCGCCGAACAGCCGCGTGCCGTCGCCCGCCTCGGCGGAGACGGCTTCCGCCGAGGCCTCAGCGCGCCGCTCCGCGCCGGCCGGGAGCGGCATCAACAGCAACAGCGCGATGAGGACCATCGCGGCGGCGCCCGCCAGGGCGTAGAGCTGGCGCCGGCGCGCGTTCGCGACGGCCGCGTCGGCCCTGGCCCGCTCGAGCGACACGGCCTGGGACAGCGCCACCGAGGCGGCCGTCGCCAGCGAGTTCGCGTCCGAGAAGAGGAGGCGCGAGGCCTCGCCCGGGCGGCCCTGCTCGACGACCTTCCTGATGCGGGCGTCGTACTGCCGCAGCGTCGCGGCGGCCTCCTCGGCGGTGGCGATCTCCTGCGAGGTGTCGGTGCCGATGCCGGGGCGCTCGATGCGCTTCAGGCGCGCGTCGAGATCCTGCAGCAGCCCGGCGACGCGCTGCGCCCAGTAGGACCGGTCCTGCGCGGGCGCGACGTAGGCGGGCAGGGCGCCGCGCAGGTCGGCGATGACGACCTGCAGGCGGACGGTGTCGGCTTCGAGCGCGCCCTGCGTGGCGCGTGCGGCGTCGGCCCGGCGGTCGGCGTCGAAGACGATGTAGCCTCCGGCGGCCAGGGCAACGACCGCCAGCAGGACGGCCGCCACCCTCAGGGCCCAGCTCTTCATTGACAGCAGAATGTATCACGAGCCGGGCACGTCGGCACCGGTAGAGCAGGGCTTCAGCCCTGCCCGGCCCCAGTGGTCTCTAGAAGGTCGGCAGGTATGGCTGCAGGACGTTGGTGATGGCGGTCATGCGGCCGAGGAGCATCAGCAGGCCGATGCCGATCAGCAGCACGCCCGACACCACCTCGATGGCGTGATAGTGGCGCCGGATCCGCGCGAAGGCGGCGAAGAACCGGTCGATGGCGACGGCGGTCAGCAGGAACGGGACGCCGAGGCCGAGCGAGTAGGCGGCCAGCAGCAGCACGCCCTGCGTCACGCTCTCCTGTGTTGCCGGCGATCGTCAGGATGCCGCCGAGGATCGGGCCGATGCAGGGCGTCCAGCCGAAGGCGAAGGCGATCCCCACCAGGCACCGCGCCGCAGCAGCCCGGTCGGCCGCTTCGACGTCTGCGCGCGCTTCTCGTAGTCGAGGAAGCCGATGCGGAAGACTCCCATCATGTGCAGGCCGAGCACGATCAGCAGCGGCGCCGGCGACGTAGGCGATCTTCGACTTCTGCGAGCCGAGCAGCTGGCCGATCACGCTGGCCGTGGCGCCGAAGGCGACGAACACCAGCGAGAAGCCCAGCGACGAAGGCCAGCGAGGTCAGCAGGATCCGCTGGTTCGCGCCGGCCGCCGGCGCCGTGACCACGCCCGCCCCCGCCTCGCCCGCCACCGCCACCGGCCGTCCCCGCATCTGCGTCGAGCGTCGCGCCCGAGATGAACGAGATGTAGCCGGGGATGAGCGGCAGCACGCAGGGCGAGACGAACGACAGCACGCCGGCGACGAACGCCACCAGCAGCGAGAGCAGCGACACGTTGCTCGAGCGACACGGACTGCAAGAGAGAGGTCAGCGACTCCATCGCCGTCATTCCTCCGCGTCCGTTCGCGGCGCCGCTTCCGGCTTCCCCTTGAACTTCACCGGCGGGAGGTCCTTGAACAGCGTGTCCCACTTCCAGCGCTCGGACGGGTTCGACGTCTGCAGCCAGGTCCGGGCGACGACCGGCCGCGCGAACGCCATGCGCGGCAGGTCGGCGTAGCCCGGCCGGTCGGGCATGGCCGCCGCGATGTCGGCGCGGATGTGCGCCGAGCTGGTGTAGGTGAGGCCGACGCCGAGCGTCACGCCGACGTTCGACGCAGGATCTGCCAGTCCTCCATCGCGTCGCCCGGCGGCGCGACCGCCTGCGAGGCGGCCTGCACGCAGCCCCTGCTCGTTGGTGTAGCAGGCGTCCTTCTCGAGCGTAGCGTCGCGCCTGGCAGGACGAGGTCGGCGGCCGCGGCCAGGTCGGTCATCAGGACGCCCTGGACGACGAGCAGCTGGAGCGGCCCGCGCGCCCGCGCCTCGATGACCCACGACACGTCGCCGATCGACCCGGCCGGCCCGGGGTCGAAGACGTAGAGCGCTCCGACCTGCCCCGCCTCGACGCCGCGCCGCAGCGCCGGCCAGGTCGGCCGCGCCGGCGGCGTCCGCCAGCGGACGGCCCCGAGGCCGAGGTCGAGCGCGCCCCGTGCACGTTGGGCGCGTCCACGCGCGGCATCGTGAACTTCGTCTCGCTCGGCTGTTGCTTCTCGCTCACCCGCCAGCTGATCGCCGATCTGCTGCTCCGCGCCGTCGCCGTGCAGCGCCGCGCGCGATCTGGCCGAGCAGCGACCAGCTCCTCGAGCGAGGCGTGCGCCGAGGCGAGGAACGCACGGCCGCGACGCGCCTCGGGGCGCCCGCCGCCTCGCGCAGCGTGGCCAGCACGTCGTGCCAGCTCGCCGGCTGCAGCGCGCCCGCTCGCGTCCGACGCAGCGGCTGCCGGAGCCGGTCGTCCGACTCGACCAAGTGGTAGTCGAACCGGCCGATGTCGCACATCCAGTAGTCGTTGACCTCGCGGGTTGTAGCCGCGGCGTCATGCGCGCCAGCCGCGGCCCCTTGGCCCACTCGGGCTTCGCCTTCAGCCACGACCGTGGTGTTGCAGCCCTTCGCGCACAGCGTGCAGATCGTGTCGACCGCCACCGGGTTGTCCCACGGCCGCGACTTGAACCGGTAGTCGCGCGTCGTGATGCGCGCCGACCGGGCACACGTCCATCAGGTTGCCGCTGAGCAGCGAGTGCACGCCCTCGTCCTGGAACGTCACGATCTGGCTGCCGTAGCCGCGGTCCTGCGACGCCGATCTGCGCGTCGCCGTCGATGTCGCGCATGAACCGGACGCAGCGCGTGCAGAGGATGCAGCGGTTGCGGTTGAGCATCAGCGTCGGGCCGAAGTCCACGTCGGCCCTGCACGCCCTCGCCGTCGAAGACGCGGCGCGGGAAGTCCATCCGGCTGGCGTCGGGTCCGAAGGTGTAGGAGTAGTCCTGCAGCGGGCACTCGCCGCCCTTGTCGCAGACCGGGCAGTCGAGCGGGTGGTTGATGAGCAGGAACTCGAACACGCCGGCGCGCGCCTCGACCACCTCGGGCGCCGCGCGTCTCGACCACCATGCCGTCGGCGCACAGCGGTCGAGCACGACGTCTGCAGCTTCGGCATCTTCTCGATCTTGACGATGCAGACGCGGCAGGAGCCGTCGATGCCGAGCGCGGGGTGGTAGCAGTAGTAGGGGATCTGGATGCCGTTCTCGATGGCGGCCTGGAGGACGGTCGTGCCCTTGGCGACCGTGATCGACCGGCCGTCAATCGTCAGCGTGACGGTGTCCATATAGGGGGGATCATAGCAGCGGCCAGCGGACTGCGGCCAGTCGACCCGTTCCACCGCCTGCCCGCGGGGCTGAAGCCCCGGGCGCTACCGCACGAGCCTGCCCGCGGCGCTGAAGCCCCGCACTACTTCCGCACCAGGACCAGCGCCATCCCGTCCCGGTTGGCCTCGATGGACCGGACGGTGCCCAGCAGCGGCATCCGGTGCCTCGGTCGTCCGCTCGGTGACCGGCACCGATCACGCTCCCGGCGACCCGGTCGACGTAGTCGACGCGTCACGGTGGAGCGGGAAGTCGAACAGTTCCTCGCCGAGCTGCTCGAACGTGCACGACCGCGTCGGACCGGCCCCCCGCCCACGTCGGCGGCCTCGCGCCAGGTGAACGCCACCTGCGGCAGCGTGTCGCCGTAGATCCAGCGCTCGAAGAAGCGCCCGAGCGGCTGGCCGGCCTCGGCCTCCATCGCCGGCGGAAGTCGTCGGTCCCGGCCTTCTGGAACCGCCACGTCGTCGTAGAACCGGCGCACGCCGCGGAAGAAGACCTCGTCGCCCACCAGGCCGCCGCAGCATGTGCAGCACGACCGCGCGCCTTGTTGTAGACCACGGCGCGGAAGGCCCGGCTGTCGTCCCGGATGTGGCCGACGCGGTAGCCGAGGTAGATCGGGCCCTCGTCCGACTGGTCCATCCCGAAGTGCGCGCATCCGGCGCATCACGCTCGCCGAACACGCCGGCGCCGCGCGCCTTCTCGGCGTACAGCGCGGCGAAGTACTGGGCGAAGCCCTCGCTCGATCCACTGCTCGTGGTAGTTCTTCCAGCCGACCGCCTGTCCCCACCACTGGTGCGCCAGCTCGTGCGCGAGGAAGAACTCCGGGAAGTCGGAGAACGACGGCCGGGTCGTCGCGGTAGGTCAGCCTCGAGGCCGGTGACGGCTGCGTCACGACCGCCAGGTAGGCCGGGCTGTGGCCGCCCGGGAGCGGCCGCTCGACCACGGCCAGCGTCAGCGTGGGGTACGGCGCGTCGCCGATGAGCGACGCGTAGAACCGGAGGATGTCGGCCGGGGTCTTCGCCAGGTCGCGCGCGCGGCCCTTCAGCCGCGGCTGCGCCCGCCCGGTCAGCATCACGTCGTCGTAGTACACGCCGGGGCGGCGCAGGGCGCGGAACGGCTCGACGAGGCTGCCGATCTCGCACCCGTCTCGCGCTTCGCGTCGCGCAGCGACGTGATCAGGCACGAGAGGTAGCGCGCCGGCTGCTGGGCGAGGTAAGGGTACTGGCGCGAGCGCGGCGTCCCCTTCGGCGTCCGGCGGCGTGACGACGGTCACCAGGTCGCCGGTGGCGGCGAGGCCGTAGCCCGGCCGGCACCGACAGCCGCATCGTCGCCGTGGCGTAGTTCGGGTCGCCGGGCTGCGGGTACCAGTAGCTGCGGTTGCTGTAGAGGAAGCTCTCCTCGAGCGGGAGCCGGCGAACTCCTCCACCTGCTGGACGGGCGGCCCGAACTGCGGCTCGAGCGATCAGCCCCTCGCGGTCCACCGGCTGCGGCGGCAGCGTCCCCGAGTAGCTCGACGGCCACCATCATCCTGAAGCCGCGGGTCACCGCCGAGGGCAGGTTGACGACGATGCCGTTCTGGTTGCGGACGCGACAGTGAGAGCAGGCGGCCGAACTCGATGGAGGTGACCGACTCGACCTCGAGCGGCTCCGCCAGGCGGAACGAGAGCGAGGAGAGCGAATCGGCCTTCACCTCGATCGACAGCACCGTCCGCCCCTCGACCCACTCCGCGCGCGGGTTGAAGCGGGCCTCGACGTCGTAGTCGAGCACGGCGTAGTCGGCGTGGTCGTCCTCGTTGTAGAAGCGGCCGTACCGCGCGGCGTTCTCCTTCGAGCTGTAGACGGAGATGTTGCGCCGGTTCCGGCGGTCGAACAGCGTGACGTCCTCGACCTCGTTGGACGAGCGCGTGTAGGTGAGGGTGTCGAACCGCCGCGTGCGGACCTCGGCGAGCATGTCGCCGAAGCCGGGAACCAGCGACCAGGTGTCGGGGCTCAGGTCGCCGAGTCCCAGGCTGAACGAGCGCCCCACGTCCTGGCGGAACACCTCCTCGGCGCGCTTCAGCTCGCGCGGGTCCACTGGCACGGCGGCCAGGGTGGACAGGGCGAGGTGGTTGCGGAGGCTGCCGGGGTTCAGCCGGACGAACGCGGTGTCGAACGGGGTCTGCAGGCTCTCGGCGTTCGCGAAGAGGCGAAGCTGCCCCCGCTCGGTGGCCGGCGCCGGGGCGAAGGTCATCTCGCCGCGACCGAGCAGTACCAGCGCGGTGGCCGAGCCGTCGCCGGCGACCTCGGCGACGAAGACCGACCCCTCGGCCAGCGACAGCCGCAGGTCCTCGTCGTCGATGACGAGGTTGCGCGCGGCAAACTGCCTGACCGGGTTGAGCGACAGGCGGTACAGGCCCTGGACCGAGGTGAGCCGCTCCTGGGCGGCGATGCCCCAGTCGCCGCCGTCGCCGCGGCGGCGCACGTCGAGGCGCCAGGTGGAGAGGCGCGCCCGCTGCCCGGTCTCGTACAGCACCTCGACGCTGAGCTGGTACCCGTCGCCCGGCAGCGTGCCGACGAGGGGGTCGCGGTCGCGTTCGCGCACCACCACGCGGGTCGTGCCGGCCTCCAGGTTGTCGTTGGCGAAGGTCTCGGCCCGCCCCCGGTCCGCGGTGCCCGAGAGCAGCGTCATGTAGCCCGAAGGCTGGCCCGCGCGCAGCACCTCCTCGAGGCGTGCCAGCAGCGCCGCCACGCCGTCCGCGCCCTGGAGGGGACGGGCGGGGGTGGGCTGCGAGAGAACCAGGAAGGGGAACGCCAGGGCCAGGGTGAGCCGTTTGAGCAAGCTCTAGGCCTTTCTCTTGAGCACCAGCAGCGTCACGTCGTCGGCCAGCGTGGTTTCCTGGGCGTGCGCTTCGACCAGGCGCAGCACCGCGTGCGCCAGGTCGCGGGGGCTGGCGTCGGCGTAGGCCTGGATGACCTGCGCGAGCCCGGATTCCTCGAACGGCTGGCCCTGGTGGTTCTCGGCCTCGGTGACGCCGTCACTGTATAAGACGACGGTTTCGCCCGGTTGGAGCCACGTTTTGTGCGCCGTGTAGACCGAGTGCTCGAACATGCCGAGGGCGATGTCCCCCTCGGTCAGGCGCTCGATCTGCCCCGAGCCTCGTCGGACGAGGGCCGGCAGGTGGCCGGCGTTCACGTAGACCAGGCGGCCGGTGCAGGGCTCGCAGGCGGCCATGAAGAGGGTGATGAAGCGGGACGGCGGGGCGTGCCGCCTGACCTGGGCGTTCAGGCGGCGGGCGAGGTCCGCCCCCTCGAGCCCCTCGTCGAGCAGCGTGCGGAAGATCGCGAGCAGGAGGGCCATCAGCAGGGCGGCGGGGCTGCCCTTGCCGGCGACGTCGCCGACCGCCACGACCAGGCGGCCATCGGGGCGGGGCAGGATGTCGTAGAAGTCGCCGCCGACGGTGTTGGCCGGGCGGGTGAGGCCGAACGCCTCGAGGCACGGGTCGCTGTAGGTGGCCTGCGGCAGCATCGCCGACTGGATGCCGCGCGCCACCTCGAGGTCGTTCTTGAGCGAGAGGCGATCGGCAACCTCGAGCAGGACCAGCAGGTTCACCATGACGAAGGCAACGAACAGGGTGAGCGCGCCGGAGGCGAAGGTCGGGGCCGGGAAGCCGAGGCTCACGTCGCCGCCCGGCGAGAACGGCAGCGGGAGGGACACCGAGCCGATCCCCCGGAACATCTGGAGGAAGCCGAGGAGGGCGAGCAGGAGGCCGGCGCCGTAAATGGCCCGCCGGGCCGGCGACAGCTTCAGGGTGACGGCCCAGAACAGGAGCCTGGCCCGGAGGATCGCCCGCTTGTGGAGGGGGAGCGCCGCGATCGCCTTCTCGTCCAGGCCGCGCGAGAAGTAGCGGTAGGCCTGCGGCGCGTCGCGGGTGAAGACCCGGCGCAGGTCGTCCCCGGTCAGGCCGTTGGTATAGGCGTCGATGAAGCGCCGCGTCCGCCCGGGGTGGTGGTGTTTCTTGGCCATGGTCTTTCGCTCCGGCCGGCGCGCCGGCGGCCCGCTGGCAAATGATACTCCGGTGTATGCTAGACGCTCATGATCGCCGGCCTGGGCACCGATCTCGTGGATGTCCCCCGGTTCCGCCGGGTCGCCGATCGGTACGGCGACCACTTCCTCGAGAGCCTGTTTTCCCCGGCCGAGATCGCCTGGTGCCGCCGCCGCCGGCGCCCGTGGGAGCACCTCGCGGCCCGCTTCGCCGCGCGCGAGGCGGTGCTGAAGGCGCTCGGCACCGGGCTGACGGGCGGCATGTCGTGGAAGGACATCGAGGTGGTGCCGCGCCCGGGGCCCGGCACCGTCGGGATGGAGCTGCGGCGGAAGGTGCGGGAGGCGGCCGACCGGCAGCGCGTGCGGCGGGTGCACGTGGCGATCGGCGTGGGGCGGGCGATCGCGACGGCGACCGTCGTCCTGGAGCTGTAGCGCAGGGCTTCAGCCCTGCGGTCCTGTAGCCCGTAGCGCAGGGCTTCAGCCCTGCGGTGGAGCCGTAGCGGTGGAGCCGTAGCGCAGGGCTTCAGCCCTGCGGGACGCCCGCGGGACGTGTCTGTAGGGGCGGCCCTCCTGGCCGCCCGGGAGCCATCATGAAGGACGTCATCCTCGAGTACGTGAAGAACGAGTACCTGGACGAGGACGAGGTCGAGGAGGTGAGCCTCGACGAGACCACGCCGCTCATCTCGAGCGGGATCGTGGACAGCTTCAGCATGGTGAGCCTGAAGCGGTTCCTCGAGAAGAAGTACAGCATCGCCATCCCCGACGACGAGGCGACGCCCGAGGCGTTCAACACGGTCGCCAGCATCGTCGAGCTGGTGAAGCGCCACCAGAAGGGGGCGTGAGATGGCGTATCCCGCCTCGTTGAAGGAGGCCTATCGCGGCGAGCTGCAGGGCATCCGCGACAAGGGCATCTACAAGGAGGAGCGGTCCATCCACTCGCCGCAGGCGGCCGGGATCCGGGTCGAGTTCCCGCGGGGTGCCGAGCTGAAGCAGGCGGTGAACCTGTGCGCCAACAACTACCTCGGGTTGTCGAGCCACCCCGAGGTGGTCGCGGCGGCGCACCGCGGCCTCGACGAGCGCGGCTACGGGATGTCGAGCGTCCGGTTCATCTGCGGGACGCAGGACATCCACCGCGAGCTGGAGGCGAAGCTGTCCGCCTTCCTCGGGGCCGAGGACACGATCCTCTTCCCGAGCTGCATGGACGCCAACGGCGGCGTCTTCGAGGCGGTGCTGAGCGACCGGGACGTGATGATCGCCGACCGCCTCGTGCACGCGAGCATCGTCGACGGGATGCGGCTGTGCAAGGCGATGCAGGACACCTACAAGCACGCCGACATGAAGCACCTGGAGCAGAAGCTCCAGGAGCACCAGGACAAGCGGGCGCGCCTGATCATCACCGACGGCGTCTTCAGCATGGACGGCGACCTCGCGCCGCTCGACCAGATCGTGGCGCTCGCCGAGCGCTACGACGCGATGGTCTTCGTCGACGACAGCCACGCCAGCGGCTTCATGGGGAGGACGGGGCGCGGGACGCCCGAGCACTTCGGCGTGCACGGGAAGATCGACATCATCACGACGACGCTCGGCAAGGCGCTCGGCGGGGCGAGCGGCGGCTGCGTGTCGGGGCGGCAGGAGGTCGTGGACCTGTGCCGCCAGAAGGCGCGCCCCTACCTGTTCAGCAACGCCGTGCCGCCGCCGATCGTCTACGGGGCGCTGAAGGTGCTCGAGATCCTGAGCGCCAGCACCGAGCGGCGCGACACGCTCGAGGCCAACACGGCGTTCTGGCGGAAGGGGCTCACCGAGGCCGGCTTCGTGATCAAAGACGGCGACAGCCCGATCGTGCCGATCATGCTGTTCAACGCGAAGCTGAGCCAGGACATCGCGCGCGACCTCTTCGCCGAGGGCGATCTACGTCATCGGCTTCTTCTTCCCGGTGGTGGCCGCGGGGCAGGCGCGCATCCGCACGCAGCTCTCGGCCGACCACGACATCCCGATGCTGGCCAGCGCCCTCGAGGCGTTCAAGCGGGTCGGCGCGAAGTACGGCATCCTCGGGCTGGACAAGAAGGGGATCATCGAGAAGTACGGGCTGTAACCATGTCCAAGATCCGCATGACCACCCCGCTCGTGGAGATGGACGGCGACGAGATGACCCGGATCCTGTGGTCGTGGGTCAAGGCGAAGCTGATCGAGCCGCACGTCGACCTGAAGACGGAGTACTACGATCTCGGCCTCGAGCACCGCGACAGGACGGACGACCGGGTCACCCACGAGGCGGCGGTCGCGACGCGGCGGCTGGGGGTGGCGGTGAAGTGCGCCACCATCACGCCGAACGAAGACCGGATGTCGGAGTACAAGCTGAAGAAGCAGTGGAAGAGCCCGAACGCCACCATCCGGGCGGCGCTCGACGGCACGGTCTTCCGCAAGCCGATCCTCGTGCCGAACATCAAGCCGGGGGTCGCGAGCTGGACCAAGCCGATCATCGTCGGCCGCCACGCGTACGGCGACGTCTACAAGAACGCGGAGCTCGCGGTGCCCGGGCCGGGCAAGGGCGAGCTGGTGTTCACGGGCGCGGACGGCACCGAGCAACGGGTGGTGATCCACGAGTTCACCGGCCCCGGCATCCTGCAGGGCATCCACAACACCGAGGGTTCGATCCGCAGCTTTGCGCGCTCGTGCTTCAACTACGCGCTCGAAGAGAAGGTGGACGTCTGGTTCGCCACCAAGGACACGATCTCGAAGACCTACGACGCGACGTTCCGGCGGGTTTTCGAGGAGGTGTTCGGCGGGGAGTACAAGTCGCGGTTCGAGACCGCCGGCATCGAGTACTTCTACACGCTGATCGACGACGTGGTGGCGCGCGTGGTGAAGGGCGAGGGCGGGATGCTGTGGGCGTGCAAGAACTACGACGGCGACGTGATGTCGGACATGATCGCCTCGGCGTTCGGCAGCCTGGCGATGATGACGTCGGTGCTGGTGTCGCCCGAAGGCTTCTTCGAGTACGAGGCGGCGCACGGCACCGTGCAGAAGCACTACTACAAGCACCTGAAGGGGGAGAAGACCTCCAGCAACTCGATGGCGCTGATCTTCGCCTGGACGGGGGCGCTGCGGAAGCGCGGCGAGCTGGACGGGCTGGGCGACCTGGCCGGGTTCGCCACCCGGCTCGAGCAGGCCTCGCTGGCGACGATCGCCGGCGGGGTGATGACGGGCGACCTGGCGCGCCTCGCCTCGCCGGCGCCGGCGCAGGTGGTGGACAGCGAAAGGTTCCTCGACGCGATCGCGGCAAGGCTGTAGCTGTAGCAGTAGAGCAGGGCTTCAGCCCTGCTGTACAGTGCGTGATCCCGGATCCCCGCGTCAGTAGTTCCTGTTGTAGATCGCCCTCGCCTGCTTCGCGTCCACCGAGGGGTCGAGCGACTTGTCGCGCGTCGCGTCCAGCCACCGGTCGTTGGGCCGCAGGCGCGCCACGCGGTGGATGTTCAGCAGGTGCTCGGTGGAGATGTTGTCGGTGAACAGGTTGCCGGCGAACGTCCCGCAGGCCAGCGTCAGCGACGGGCGCAGCGTGTTGAAGGTCCCGCCGATCGCCCCCTGCGTGGACGGCGTGTTCACCAGGATCCGCCCCGCGTTCATCTTCTCGAAGTCCTCGACCACCCGCTCGTCGTTCGCGTAGACGCCCACCGTGTGGCCGACGCCCCCCAGTGGTTCAGCGCCTCGCACGTCGCGTACGCCTGCTCGTAGTCCGGCACGCAGTAGTACGCGAGGACCGGCGCCAGCACCTCGTACGAGAGCGGGTGCTCGGCGCCGACGCCGTCCGGCTCGGCCACCAGCACCGTCGTCCCCGCGGGCGCCCTGATGCCGGCCAGCTGGGCGATCCGGGCCGCGGCCTGCCCGACGACGTCGGCGCGCATGCGGCGGCGATCGACGTCCACGCACACCAGGCCGAGGGCGCGCATCTGGGCGGGGCTGCAGAAGTACGCCCCCGCCTTCTCCAGCAGCGGGCGGAGCTGGCGATCGACGTGCGGCTCGACGACGATTGCCTGTTCGCTGCCGCAGACCGTGCTGTTGTCGAAGGTCTTCGAGAAGATGATGGAGCGGGCCGCGAGCGGGATGTCGGCCGAGCCGTGCACGTAGACCGGGACGTTGCCCGGGCCGACCCCGAGCGTCGGGGTGCCCGAGGCCTGCGCGGTCCTGACGATCGACGAGGTGCCGGTGGCGAGGATGAGCGCCAGCTTCGGGTGGCGCATCATCCGCTCGACGTACTCGCCCTGCGCGCGCGAGAGGAACTGCACGGCGTGCTCGGGGGCCCCGGCGCGCTGCGCGGCCTCGGCGAGGATGCGGGTGGTCTCCTTGATGCACTTCCGCGCGCCCCGGTGCGGGCTGAAGATCACCGGGTTGCGCGTCTTCATGCAGATGAGCGTCTTGAAGATCGTGGTCGAGGTCGGGTTGGTCACCGGGATGGTGGCGAGGATTGGCCCCTTCGGGTGCGCCACCTCGCTGATCCCCCGCAGCGGGTCGTGGCAGCGCACGCCGACCGTCCGGCGCTGGCGGATGTCCTCGTAGACCAGCAGGCTGGCGTACGAGTTCTTGATCACCTTGTGCTCGAAGACCCCCATCTGGGTCTCCTCGACCGCCAGGCGGGCGAGATCGTGGCGGGCGTTCCAGCCGGCCTCGTAGACCGCCTCGACGACGCGGTCCACCTGCTCCTGGTCGAACCGGCGGAAGGCCAGGGCGGCCCGCGACGCGCGGCCCACCATCTCGTCCACGTACTGCTCGATCGGGTTCATACGGCGATCATTCCAGGCGGCCGGCGGCTTGCGGCCGGGGGCCGGGGCCGGGGCCACGGGTTCGCGGGGGCGTAGAATACGCAACCAGTAAACCAGCAAATCGTCCAGCCGCCAAATCAACAGGTGTTCCCGCCATGTCCTTTGAACCGTCGGCGCTCGACCGGCTGAGGGAGCAGCACCCGGAGAAGTTCCTGCCCGGGGAGGAGGTGTTCAGCCGGATCCGGCCGGGCGACCGGATCTTCATCGCGGCGGCCTGCGGCGAGCCGCAGCACCTCGTGCACGCGCTGACCGACTACGTCAAGGCGCACCCGAAGGCGTTCGTCGACGCGGAGATCATCCAGGTGTGGACGCTCGGCGTCGCCCCCTACACCGACGAGCGGCTGAAGGCCAACTTCCGCTGCAACTCGTTCTTCGTCGGCGACAACACCCGGTCGGCGGTGAACTCGGGGCTGGCCGACTACACGCCGATCTTCCTGTCGCAGGTGCCCGACCTGTTCCACCGCCGGGTCATCAGCCTGGACGTGGCGCTCATCCAGACCTCGCTGCCCGACGCGCACGGGTTCCTGAACCTCGGCGTCAGCGTCGACATCGTGAAGGCGGCGATCCGCGACGCGCCGCTGGTGATCGCCCAGGTGAACCGGGAGATGCCGCGGGTGCACGGCGACGGGTTCCTGCACGTCAACGAGGTCGACTTCGTGGTGCCCCACGACGAGCCGCTGCTCGAGTACGCCACGACGGTGCCCGACGAGATCGCCCGCCGCATCGGCCGGCACGTCGCCAGCATCGTCGAGGACGGCGACACCATCCAGGTGGGCTACGGCAGCGTGCCGAACGCCATCCTGTCGGCGCTCGGCCGGAAGAAGCACCTGGGGGTGCACACGGAGCTGCTGACCGACGGGATCGTCGAGCTGATGCGGGCGGGGGTCGTGGACAACTCGCGCAAGACGGTGAACCGCGGGAAGACCGTGGCGAGCTTCTGCATGGGCCGCCGCGACACCTACCGCTTCGTCGACGACAACCCGGCGGTCGAGCTGAAGACCATCGACTACACGAACAACCCGCTGGTGATCGCCCGCCACGAGGGGATGTGCGCGATCAACAGCGTGCTCGAGATCGACCTGACGGGCCAGGCGAGCGCCGAGTCGATCGGCAACGTCTTCTACTCGGGGATCGGCGGGCAGGCCGACTTCATGCGGGGGGCGATCCTGGCGCCGGGCGGCAAGTCGATCCTCGCCATCCAGTCGACCGCGCAGGGCGGCGCCGTGTCGCGCATCGTGCCGGCCCTGAGGCAGGGCGCCGGGGCGACGCTCAACCGCGGCGACGTGCACTACGTCGTCACCGAGTACGGCATCGCGCAGGTGCACGGCAAGAACGTGCGCGAGCGGGCGATGGACCTGATCGCGATCGCCCACCCCGCGTTCCGCCACCGGCTGGTGGAGGAGGCCCGCGAGCAGCGCCTGATCTACGGCGACCAGGCGTTCGTCCCCGGCGAGCGGGGCGAGTACCCCGAGCACCTCGAGACCCGCCGCGCGACCCGGAAGGGGCTGCCGCTGCTGCTGCGCCCGGTCCGCATCAGCGACGAGCCGTTGCTGAAGGACTTCTTCTACTCGCTGTCGGACAAGTCGCTCTACCGGCGCTTCATGACGCCGCGCATCGAGATGCCGCACGAGCGCCTGCAGGAGTACGTGGTCATCGACTACACGCGCGAGATGGTGATCCTCGCGTGCGTCGAGACGGGCACCCGGCAGGAGGTCGTGGGCCTGGCCGAGTACTACCTGGAGGAGGACGGTCTGACGGCCAACGTGGCGTTCGCGGTGCGGGACCAGTACCAGAACCGGGGCATCGGGACCGAGCTCCTCGCCTACCTGACACAAATCGCCCGGCGCCAGGGCCTCCACGGCTTCACGGCGGAGATCCTGCGCGAGAACGAGCCGATGCTGCGCGTCTTCGAGAAGATGAAGTTCGCCACCGAGACGAAGGCGGAGGGGGACGCGTACCGGCTGACGATTTCGCTGAAGTAGGAGTCAGGATCCCGAATCCTGTCCTAGTCGTTCTCCATCGTGCTGATGTCGCCGATTGGCTGGCCCAGCTCCTGCGCCTTCAGCACCCGCCTCAGGATCTTGCCGCTGCGCGTCTTCGGGATCCTGTCCACGAAGGTGATCTCCTGCGGCATCGCCAGCGGCGACAGCTTGCGCCGCACGAAGTTCATGATGCTGAGCTCGAGGTCCGGGCTCGGCTCGTAGCCGGGGCGCAGCGCCACGAAGACCTTCACGACCTCCATGTTCACGGGGTCGGGCTTGCCGATGGCCGCCGACTCGGCCACCGCCTCGTGCTCGAGGAGCGCGCTCTCGATCTCGAAGGGCCCCACCAGGTGCCCCGCCGTGTTGATCACGTCGTCGTCTCGCCCGCAGAACCAGAAGTAGCCGTCGGCGTCGAGACTGGCCTCGTCGCCGCAGATGTACCAGCCGTTCACGAACTTCCTGTGGTAGGTCGCGGTGTTGTTCCAGTAGGTCCGCATCATGCTCGGCCAGGGGGGCCGCACCGCGATCAGGCCGACGCGCCCCGGCTCGGTGATCGGCTGGCCCGTCCGCGGGTCGATGATCGCCGCCTCGAGCGCCGGGAAGGGGCGGCCCATGCTGCCCGGCTTTACCGGCATGCCGGGGAGGTTGGTGATGACGATCGCCCCGGTCTCGGTCTGCCAGAAGGTGTCGTGGAAGTCGAGGCCGAACGCCTCGCGGCCCCACCGCACGGCCTCGGGGTTCAGCGGCTCGCCGACGCTGGCCATGTGGCGCAGGCTGGAGAGGTCGCGCTTGCGCACCGGCTCGAGGCCGTCCTTCATCAGCATCCGGATGGCGGTCGGCGCCGTGTACCAGACCGTCACGCGGTGCTTCTCGATCGTCTCGTACCAGCGGCCGCTCGAGAAGCCGGCGTCCACGACCACCTGCGTCGCCCCGAGCGCCCACGGGCCGATGATGCCGTAGCTCGTGCCGGTCACCCACCCCGGGTCGGCGGTGCACCAGTAGACGTCATCGTCGCGCACGTCGAGGACGACCTTCGTGGTCAGGTACTGGGCGAAGATGCTCGAGTGCACGTGCAGCGCGCCCTTGGGCTTGCCCGTCGTGCCGCTCGTGTAGTGCAGCACCGAGGGGGTCTCCGCGTAGGTGCGGAACACCGGGAACTCGTCGAGGCGGTGGTCCATCATCCGGAACGACACCTCGCCCTCGCGCAGCGGGCGGCCGTCCGCCTCGTGGTCGACGACGATGATCGTCTTGAGCGCGGGGAGGCGCTCCTTCGCGCGCCGGGCCTTCCCGAGGTGCTTCTTCTGCGTGATGATCGCCGTCGCCCCGCTGTCCTCCATCCGGGCGCAGAGGGCGTCCTCGCCGAAGGCCGAGAAGAGCGGCTCGACCACGGCGCCGATCTTCAGGATGCTCATGAAACCGATGTACAGCTCGGGGATGCGGTCGAGGAAGAGGCAGACCCGGTCGAGGTCGCGGAGGCCGAGGCCGCGCAGGAACGCCGCCCACCCGTTGGTGAGCTGCATCAGGTCGCGGTAGGTGAAGTGGCGGAACTGGCCCTCGTGGTTCTCGTGGATCAAGGCGAGCGTGCCGGCCCGGGCGCCGGCCGCGTGGCGGTCCACGCAGATGGTGGCGATGTTGAGGGGCGAGCTCTCGGTGTAGCCCAGCTCCTTCTTCGCGACGTCCCAGGAGAGTTCGGAACGCAGGCGCAGGTAATCGACGCCGCCGACGGCCGCAGAGGTCATAGAAACTCCTCCGATGCAGCGACGAAGCGGGTGGATAAGTGGGGCAGAGGATAGCACGGGCACGGTCGCCCCGCCTCGGTTACCGCGGCGTCTTAGACGAGGATTGGGATTGGGATTCGGGATTGGGATTGGGATTCGTCGATTCGGATCGGGATTGGAATCGGAATTGGAATTGACTACGTCGCGAGCAGCAGCAGCGCCGTCCAGGGGAGGACCGCGGCCGCGAGGTAGATCGCCGTCAGCACCGCGACGAGGCGGTGGACGCCGGTGAGGTGCAGCCCGATCCCGAGGGTGGCCGCGACGAGCTTGGCCCCGGTGAGCCCCGGCCCCATGCCGAAGGTCACCATCAGCGAGGCCACGACCGGGTTGCCCTCCATGTGCGAGCCGAGGCTGACGAGGCCGATGTAGGTGAGCACGCCGTCGAGCGCCTGGACGACGAGGAAGGCGATCACGGCGAGGTCCCCGAAGCCGGAGGCCCTGGAACGGTTGAATATCCAACGTGACAGCATCTTAGGTCTACCTGTCAGCTGACTTTAGCCGTCAAACCGTCACTCCAAGCCATTGAATAAACAACACTTGTGCCACACGGTAGGCTTGCGACTTGCGGCTTGCGACCTGCGGCTTGCGACCTGCGGCTTGCGACCTGCGGCTTGCGACCTGCGGCTTGCGACCTGCGGCTTGCGGCGTGCGACTTGCGGCGCGCGGCGTGTGCCGTGCGGCTAGCGGGCCCGGGCCTGCGGCTGGCGGCCCGGGGCTCGCGGATGGCGGCAGCCCTCTGTTTCCTCAGCAATTCGTCCTGCCCGAGCAGTCTTTACACGGAGTTTTTCCCTTTTTCGCTCATTTCGTGTAATTTCTACACGACACAACCTCATCCGTTACGGGGATGTGTTTCCGCTGCTCAAAGGTAACTAATTGCCCGATAAGCACTTGCATGAATGGCAAGCGAGTTGCCTCTGGAAGGGCCAGGATGTTTGCCGTCGTGCGCGTCTTGTTCGGCGTCATGCTGCTCGGTGCCGCGGTGCCCGCTGCGGCGCAAACGGAAGTGGCTCCGCCCGCGGGGGTGACCTTCCGGAGCGGCATCGACATGGTGACGGTCAGCGCCGTCGTCCGGGATCGGAAAGGCCGCATCGTGAAGAACCTGCGGCGCTCGGACTTCGAGTTGCTCGACAGCGGGATACCCCGGACGATAAGGGATTTTCGTCCGGACGAGGCTCCGATCAGCATCGCCGTCCTGGTGGACGGCAGCGGGAGCATGCAGGTCGCCGACAAGATCGACCAGGCCCGGTCGGCTGCGCAATACCTGTTCGCGTGGCTCGATCCGGGGCGCGACGAGGTGGGCATTTTCTCGTTCGATACGGGCCTCTACGAACTTCGGCCGTTCGCGACGGCCGACGAGCTCGCCGAGCTGCACGCGTCGCTCGCGCGGGTGGTGCCCTTCGGCATGACGTCGCTGCACGACGCGGTGGCGGCCACCTCCCGGGTGGTGGCCGAGCGCGCGAACATCCACCGCGCGGTCATCGTGCTGACCGACGGCGTGGACAACGGCAGCCGCTTGACGCCAGCCGAGGTGTCGGGGATCGCCAGCTCCATCGACGTCCCCGTGTATATCGTCGCGGTGGTGTCCCCGCTCGATCACGCGGGTGCGGCCACCGCGGTGCGGACCGAGCGCCCGGTGCCGGTCGGCGACCTGGCGGACCTGGCGCGGTGGACCGGCGGCGAGCTGTACGTCAGCAGCGGCGCGGGCCACACCAGTGCGGCCACTCGCGAAATCGTCAACGAACTCCGCCATCAGTACCTGATCGCGTTCGAGCCGGGCAGCCGGCCGGGCTGGCACCCGCTGGAGGTGCGCACCCGGAAGGACAACCTGATCGTCAGGGCGCGCAGCGGGTACATGGCCGGACAGGCTCAGGACTAGTTCAGTCGTTCATCGAGTTACGAGGAGGCGTTCGATCATGAGGAAGTTCGTGCTGGCCATGTCGGTGGCGTCGATCGCGGCAATGGGATCCACGGCGTGCGCGACGAAGGGATTCGTCCGCGACCGCGTGGGCGAGGTCAACGACAAGGTGGAGACGGTGTCGCGCTCCCTGGAAGAGACCCAGGAGCGGACGAAGAAGAACGAGGCGCGCATCGGCGAGGCCGAGCAGAAGATCCAGCAGGTGGATCAGCGCGCGGCGGCCGCCAACACGGCGGCGGGCGAGGCGCGGACGGCAGCCGACACCGCGGCCAACAAGGCCGAGGCGGTCGAGAAGTCGGTCAAGCGGATCGTCTACGAGGTAACCCTGAGCGAGGACCAGGGCAACTTCAAGTTCGGCCAGGCGCTGCTGCCCGACGAGGCGAAGGCCCGCCTCGACGAGGTGGCGTCGCAGCTGAAGTCGAACCCGAACGGCGCGTTCATCGAGGTCGAGGGCTACACCGACAACGTCGGCTCGAAGGGGTACAACCAGGAGCTGGGCCTCCAGCGGGCCGAGTCGGTGAAGCGGTACCTCTACTCGCAGCACCAGATCCCGCTGCACCGGATCAACGTGATCAGCTATGGGTCGGAGAACGCGATCGCGCCGAACAACACCCGGGCGGGCCGCGCGAAGAACCGCCGGGTAGTGATCAAGGTCCTGGTGTAGGGAACTGACGCTGTCACGGGAAACGGAGAACGGGAACCGCAGGACGTTCTCCGTCGGGTCTGCGGTGCGGACGGAATAACGCGCCCGGTGCTGAGGAGCGGCTGCCGCATCGCAGGAAGGGCCGACGCCGGAACATGGGATCCTGGCGTCGGCCTCTTTCTGTTCCGTTTCCGTTCTCCCCTGATCCCCGATCCCTTCCTTCCGCCTTCCCCCTTGCAGTATCCTCCCCCCATGGCCATACGCACCGAACTGACGCTCCGGCTGCAGAACAGCCCGGGTATGCTCGCCCGGGTCTGCCAGGTGATCGCCAACGAGCGGATCAACATCGTGGCGATGAACCTGGCGAGCCCCCTCGTCGTGCGCCTGGTCGTCGACAACCCCGTCCACGCCGCCGCCATCCTCCGCGAGCAGCACTACCAGGTCGAGGAGCGCGACGTCATCTACACCGCGACCTCGAACGACCCGGGTGCCCTGCTCCGGATCACGCAGCTCATCGCGGACGCGGGCATCAACGTCGAGTACCTCTACGCAACCGCCCTGGAGGGACAGACGATGGCCAGCGTCGTCGTCGGCGTGCCCGACGCCGAGCGCGCCTCGTCGGCCGCCGGGCTGTAGAGCGCGAGCCCCGAGCCTTGAGCCCCGAGCCAGCCCCGCCGCCACTTCCGCCCCCGCCGCGCCGCCGCATCGGCCGGATGCTGGAGCCGCTGCGCGTCCGCCTCGCGCTGCTCGTCACCCTCGTCGTCGCCCTCGTTGTCGGGGCCAGCAGCTACCTGCAGATGCGCGTCTTCGAGTCCGAGATCAGCGCGGGCCTCGAGGACACCGCGATCAAGATCGCCGTCGCGGTGGCCGACGACGTGGAGGTGCGCCCCGAGCCGCTCAGCCACGGGGCGCTGGCCGAGAGCCTGCGCGAGTTCTACGAGGCGGTGCCGTCGCTGCGCGCCATCTCCGTGGTTCGCATCACCGACGGCGAGCCGGCGGTCCTCGTGAGCACGGCGGCGCAGGAGCGGCCAGAGGTCCTGGGCCTGGCGCAGGCGGCGATGCGGCGCGACGACACGGTGTACTCGTCGTTCCGGGCGCTGAAGCTGGTGGCCGTGCCCGCCCGGCGCGAGGAGCGGCTGTTCGGCGCGGTGGTGGTCACCTACTCGAAGGACACGGTGGAGCAGCTGAAGCGCGAGGGGCGGATCGTCCTCGGATGGTTCGTGCCGGCGGCGATCGTCGTGCTCGCGCTGCTGGTGGACCTGCTCACGCGCCGGCTGATCCACCGGCCGATCGGCGGCATCCGTCGGACGATGCAGCGCGTGGCGGCCGGCGAGCTGGGGGCCCGGGCGCCGGTGCTGCGCAACGACGAGATCGGCGCCGTCGCCACCGGCCTGAACGGGATGCTCGCGCAGATGGAGAACTTCAACGTCGCCCTGCAGGAGCAGGTGCGCGAGGCGACGAGCGAGCTGCGCGCCCGCAACGACGAGCTGGTGCGCAGCTACGAGCGCGTGCTGTCGCTGCGCGAGGCGTTGGGGCGCGCCGAGCAGATGGCGGCGGTGGGCCACATGGCGGCGAGCGTGGCGCACCAGATCGGGACGCCGCTAAACCTCATCTCGGGCTACGTGCAGGTGATCCGCGAGGAGTACGGGCCCGACGCCCGGGTCACGCGGCGCCTCGAGATCGTGCAGGAGCAGATCGCCAAGGTCACCTCCGTCGTTCGGACCATGCTCGATCACGCGAGGCGGCCGACGCCCCGCGAGCCCGCCGACCTGGCGGCGCTGGTCCAGCGCGTGTGCGACGTCGCGCGGCCGAAGTTGACCGCGATGGGTGTGCGCCTCGACCTCGCCGTGGCGGAGGTGCCGCCCGTGCTGGCCGACCCGGTGCAGCTCGAGCTGGCCGTGCTGAACCTCCTGAGCAACGGCCTCGACGCGATGCCGTCCGGGGGCGTGCTGACGATCGCCCTGTCGGTGGGCCCGGAGGGGGTGCGGATCGAAGTGGGGGACACCGGGACGGGGATCGCGCCCGACCTCCTGCCGCGCATCTTCGACCCGTGGGTGACGACCAAGGAGGCGGGGCGCGGCTCGGGGCTGGGCCTGAGCATCGCCCGCGAGGTGCTGGCGGCGCACGGGGGGACCGTGACCGTGAAGAGCGAGGTGGGGGTGGGGTCCACCTTCACGCTGGTCCTGCCGCCGGCCCCGGTGACCGTTTCGTAATTGAGACTGACGTGAGAAAAGGGGCCAGGCCCCATTTCCGGCGACGGCACGTTTCGGCAGGGCGGAGTGCGGATTCCGGCCTGTTCCGTGATCCTTGTTGAGACTGACGTGAGAAAAGGGGCCAGGCCCCATTTCCGCACTGTATGGCGCGCATCCTAATCGTCGACGACGACCGCGAGACCTGCCGCTTCATGGCGGAACTGCTCGAGCAGCCGGGGCGGGAGATCGAGACCGCCTACGGGCCCGACTCGGCCCTGGCGCTGGTGCGCGCCGGCGGTTTCGACCTGGTCATCTCGGACATCAACCTGGACGCCGAGCAGTCGGGGCTCGACATCCTGCGCGTGTTCCGCGCAGGTCAACCCGGGCGGCCAGGTGCTGCTCATCAGCGGCTTCGGGACGATGGAGACCGCCGTCGACGCCGTGCGGGCCGGGGCCTTCGACTACATCAGCAAGCCGTTCAACATCGGCGAGGTCAAGGAGACGGTCGAGCGCGCGCTCACGCAGAGCCAGGCGGGGGCCGGTCGCCCGGCGCCAGCCCCCGACGCGAGGCCGCCGGGGCTGATCGGGCGGACCGGGCCGATGCTGGCGGTCTACAAGCAGATTGCCCATGCCGCCGACTCGGCGGCGCCGGTGCTGGTGACCGGCGAGAGCGGCACCGGCAAGGAGCTGGTGGCGCGCGCGATCCACGCCTACGGCCAGCGCGCGGCGCGCGCGTTCGTCCCGGTCAACTGCGGGGCGATCGCCGAGACGCTGCTGGAGTCGGAGCTGTTCGGCCACGTGCGCGGGTCGTTCACCGGAGCCATCAGCGAGCGTAAGGGGATCTTCGAGCAGGCGCACGGCGGCACGGTCTTCCTCGACGAGATCGGCGAGACGTCGCCGGCGCTGCAGGTGAAGCTGCTGCGCGTCCTCGAGGAAGGGGAGATCCGGCCGGTGGGGGCGAGCCGCCCGCAGCGGGTCGACGTGCGCATCGTCGCCGCCACCAACGTGGACCTCGAGAAGGAGGTCGCCGAGGGGCGCTTCCGCCAGGACCTCTACTATCGCCTCAGCGTGATCGTGATCCAGGTGCCGCCGCTGCGCGAACGGCGGCCCGACATCCCCCTGCTCGTCGCCGACTTCCTCCAGAAGGCATGCGGACGGGCGGGGCGCCAGGTGGAGCTGACGCCGGCCGCGGTCGCGGCCCTGACGGCCTACCCCTGGCCGGGCAACGTGCGCGAGCTGGAGAACACGGTGGAGCGGCTGGTCCTCTTCAGCCGCGGCAGCCTGGTCGACGCACCCGACCTTCCCCCGCCCTTCCAGGAGGCGCAGCCGGACATCGTCGAGCAGCTCTTCGACGGCCTCCCCTCGCTCGAGGAGATCGAGCGGCGCTACCTGCTCCACGTGCTCGAGCGCGTCGGCGGCAACCGCACGCGGGCGGCCGAGGTTATGGGGATCGACCGCCGCACCCTCTACCGGATGGCCGAACGGTTCGGGATCGACATGGGGGAGAGCTGAACCAGCACGATCTAGCCGGGGATCCCCTTCCTCAGCACTTCCTCCATCGCCTCTGCGAAGGTGTCCACCTCGTCGAGCGTCGTGTACACGTTCGGCGTGATGCGGAGCCCCTCGAACTCGGCGTGCTTGATCGGCGTGACGATCATCCGGTATGTCGCCCAGAGGTGCGACGCCAGCGCGCCCGGGTCAATCCCCTCGATGCCAACGTTGGCCAGGCCGCACGAGTGCTCGGGCGACAGGTTCGTGTTCAGCCGGATGCGGGGCTGCTCCCGCAGGCGCAGCGCCCAGCGGTCGCGCAGGTAGCGCAGGCGCGCCGCCTTTCGCTCGAGGCCGATCCCGTGCTGGAACGCGAGCGCCTCCGCGATCGCGTTGTGGTTCGCCGCCGGGTGAGTGCCGATCTCCTCGAACTTGCGGATGTCGGCCGCCAGCGTCGCGCTGCACGGGGTGAGCGGCCAGACCGACGCGATCCGCTCGCGCCGCACGTGGAGGAACCCGGTGCCGATCGGCGCCAGCGTCCACTTGTGCAGGCTGCAGCCGTAGAAGTCGCAGTCGAGATCGCGCCCGCCAAACGGGAAGTGCTGGAAGGCGTGGGCGCCGTCCACGATGGTGAGGATGCCGCGGGCGCGCGCGATCCTCGTCAGCTCGCGGACCGGCATGATCTGCCCCGTCAGGTTGACCACGTGGCAGAAGTGCAGCACCTTCGTGCGCGGCGTGATGGCCGCCTCGATCGGGCGGACCAACCCCGCCATGTCCGCGGCCGGCACCGGGATTGACACCTTCCGCAGGACGATGCCGTCGCGGCGGACACGCTGCTCCCACGTATCGAGCATCCGGGGGTAGTCCTGATTGGTGGTCACCACCTCGTCGCCCGCCTTCAGGTCGAGGCCGAGCTGGACGATCTGCAGCGCCTCGCTCGCGTTCCGCGTGATCGCGATCTCCTCGCGGTCGCACCCGAAGTCGGCCGCCAGCCGCCGGCGCACGGTCTCGATGTTCGGCTCGAGCACCTGCCACATGTGGTAGACGGGCGCCTGGTTCGAGATGTCCAAGTAGCGCTTGAACGCCTCGTGAACGACGCGCGGGCTCGGGCAGCAGCCGCCGTTGTTGAGGTTGATCAGGGTGCGGTCGAGGGTGAACGCCTGCTGGATCTCGCGCCAGTAGCTCTCGTCGGCAGCGATCTCGCCCGGCGTGCGCCCGGCGACCGACTGCGACGCGGCGGCGAGGCGCGCCAGCGAGTCGTCCGTGAAGGCGAGGAGGCCAGTGCCGGCCGCGATCGTTCCGCGGGTGAGCCGGTTGAGGAAGGTGCGTCGCGTCGTCATGGGGGGATAATACCTCCATGGACGCACACGGCAAGGTGGCGCTCGTCACGGGCGGACGGCGGGTGGGCGCGGTTGTGGCGCTGGCGCTGGCGCGGGCCGGCGCGGACATCGCGCTCAGCTACAACCGGTCGCGCGACGAGGCCGAGGCGACCTCCGCCGGGGTGCGCGCGGCGGGACGCCGCGCCTTCGTCCGCCAGGCCGACCTCGCCGACCCGGCCGCCTGCCGCGAACTGGTCGCCGCGGCGGCGTCGGACCTCGGTCGACTGGACATCCTCGTGAGCATGGCGTCGGTCTACGCCCGCATCCCCTTCGAGCGCCTCGCGGCCTCCGACCTCCAACACAGCTTCGACGTCGAGGTCACGTCGGCCTTCTCGTGCGCCCTCGCGGCAGCGCCGCTCATGCGGGAGGCGGGCGGCGGGCGGATCGTCGTGGTCTCCGACTGGCTCGCGGCAAGCGAGCGCCCGCGCTACACCGGATTCCTGCACTACTACGTCGCCAAGAAGGCCGTCAGCGGCCTGGCCGAGGCGCTGGCGCTGGAGCTGGCCCCGGACCAGATCCTCGTCAACGCGATCGCCCCCGGCCCGATCCTGCCGCCGCCCGATCTCGAGGACGAGGAATCGAAGGCGGTCGAACAGGCGACGCCTCTCGGCCGCTGGGGGGGCGCGGACGAGATCGCGAAGACGGTCCTCGCCCTGATCGACAGCGACTTCATCACGGGCGAGACGATCCGGGTGGATGGGGGAAGGCACGTCAGGTAGTCGACCGTTCTCATCAGCACGCACAGGCCTGTAACCGCCTGTCCCGTTCCGGCACACCGCGCCGATCGCCCGCTGCGCCAGCCTCTCGTCACAACTGATTCCCGAACAACCACTTGCAGCCGGTTCCCCGTCCTGGGCCGGGGCTTGCCACTGCTGCTTCATTTGTAGGGGCGGACCAGAGGCTGCCGCCCGGGACGGCCTTATGACGAATCGCTGCACACGACGAGCGGAATCGACCTCCCCCCGGCCGGCTGAAGCCGGGTTCACCCTCATCGAGCTGCTGATGGTGATGGCCGTTGGCGCCATCCTCGTCGGCATCGCCGTCCCCGGCCTCCGGATGACGGACCGCTTGAAGGTGGACAACGCCGCACGCGCGGTCCAGCAGGAGCTGCAGGCGGCGCGGCTGCGTGCGGTGGGGGTGAACCGCCGGCTCGAAGTGCGCTTCAACTGCCCCACGCCGGGCCAGTACCGGATCGTGGAGGCCGGGTGGTCCGACTCGGCTCGCTGCGACGCGGGCGCCTTCCCGTACCCGGCGCCGCCGAACGCGCCCTACCTGGTGCCGCCGAAGCCGCGCTACGACGGCCCGATCCGCAACCTCGACCCACGCGTGACCATCGCCTTCTCGTCGTCCAACCTCGTGCTGCAGTTCGCCCCCGATGGCCGCGCAACCAAGCTCGAAGGGAGCACGCCGCGCCCGATCGGGACCGAGTCGGTCACGGTGACCATGGGTCCCTACTCGGCGACGGTGGACGTGAACACGGTGGGGAAGATCGCGATTCGGCGGGAGACGGGGAACTAGGGCGGCTGTCATATGAAGCAATCACACGAACCCGAGACGAGGCGTTCCGAGGGGTTCTCGCTCATCGAGGTGCTGGTGTCGGTGGCGCTGCTGTCGGTGGTCTCGCTCGGCGTCGCGCAGCTCTTCGCGGTCGCGACCAAGGCGAACCTCTCGTCGAGGGGGCAGACGTCGACGGCCCTGCTCGCCGTCCAGAGGATGGAGCAGCTGAAGGCGCTGACCTGGGGCTTCGATCAGAACGCGTCCGCCCTCGGCCTGCCGGCCTCGGACATCAGCACCGACCTCAGCCAGCCGTCGCCGACGGGCGGCGGATCGGGGCTCAACCCGTCGCCGTCGAACGCCATCACCGAGGACACGCCCGGGTACGTGGACTACCTGGACGAGCAGGGCGTCTGGGTCGGCAACACCGCGAGCGGGGCGGCCAACGCGGCCTACGTCCGCCGCTGGTCGATCACGCCGCTGCCCACCAACCCGAACAACACGCTCGTCTTCCAGGTGCGCGTGATGACGGTGCGACAGGCGCAGGCGGTGGCGGTCGCCGCGTCGGCTCCCACCGGCCGCTTCGGCGAGGAAACGTGGCTTACCGGCGTCAAGACGAGGAAAGCGCAATGAGGCACGACCCTTCGACTCGGCGGCCGGCAGCCGCCTCGCTCAGGGCGGGGTTCACCCTCATCGAGATGCTGGTGTCGATGACGGTGCTGCTGCTGGTGGTCGGCTCGGTGTTCACGCTGGTCGACCCGTCCCAGTCGACCTCGCGCACGCAGCCCGAGGCCGCCGACGTGCTGCAGCGGCTCCGCATCTCGGCGGACGTCCTCGAGAAGGACTTGCTGATGGCGGGCGCCGGCACCTACTCCGGCGACATCGCCGGCGCGCTGGCGAACTACTTTCCGCCGATCCTGCCCTATCGGACCGGGTCGGTCGCGCCCGATCCGGGCCTCAGCTTCTTCCCCGACCGCATCTCGATCGCCTACGTGCCGGCCACCGCGTCGCAGACCAGCGTCCGCGACACGATGCCGAGCGTCTCCGCCGAGGTGAAGGTCTACTCGCAGCCCGGCTGCCCCGACGTGACGCCGAAGGACAACCTGTGTGGCTTCAAGGAGGGGATGCGCGTCCTGATCTTCGACGAGACGGGGGCGTACGACTTCTTCACGATCACCCAGGTGCAGAGCACCGGCACCGAGGGCCACCTCCAGCACAACGAGACGCTGAACGCCAGCAAGGACCTCTCGAAGTCCTACACCGAGGCGGAGCACGCGCGCATCGCGCAGGTCGAGACTCACGTGTACTGGCTGAACCGGCCGGTCAACCAGCTCAATCACTACGATGGCGCGATGGAAGACCTCCCGCTCGTCGACAACGTCGCCGGGCTCAGGTTCCGCTACTTTGGCGACCCGAACCCGCCGCTGGCGCCGCGCCCGGTGGCCGGCGGCTCGAACTGCATCATCGACGCCGCCGGCAGCCCGCGGCTGCCGACGCTGCCCTCCAACGGCAGCTCGCTCGTCGAGCTGACGCCGGCGATGCTCACCGACGGCCCGGTGTGCGGCTCCGGCGCCAACGCCTTCGACGCCGACCTGTTCCGCATCCGCAAGGTGTCGGTGCAGTTGCGGGCGCAGGCGGGGGCCTCCGAGCTGCGCGGGACCAACCCGTCCGGCCAGACCCTCTTTCAGAACCCGGGCACCTCGAACAGCGCCTACCGGCGCGTGCCGGACTACGTCGTCGAGTACGACGTCGCCCCCCGGAACATGAACCTGGTGCGGTAGCGGGAGAGATATGGACACGAAGATGGCAACCCTGAAGGGTCGCCCTACACGAATCGAGGGTCGCAGCAGGGCAACCCTAAAGGGTCGCCCTACCGGAATCAAGGGTCGCCCTACCGGAATCGAGGGCCGCAGCGGATTCCGCCGCGCGCTCGCCGACGAGCGCGGCGTCGCTCTCATCATCGTCCTCCTCTCGACGATGCTGCTGACGGCGCTGGCGGTGTCGCTGGTCCTGCTCACCTCGTCCGAGACGCTGCTCACCGCGAACTACCGCAACGCGCACGAGGCGCTCTACGCCGCCGACGCGGCGGCCGAGCGGGTGGTGCAGGACCTCCTCGCGGTCCCGCAGTGGAACGACCTGCTTGGCGCCAGCAACATGCAGTCGAGCTTCACCGACGGGCCGATGACGGTGACCCTGGTCGACGGCACCCGCGTGGACGTCGCCCGGGAGTGCGCGCGGGTGCAGGCCGAGACCAACGCGCTCCACATCTGGGGCCTGAACGACCCGGTCTGGCGCGTCTACGCGTACGGCCCGATGTCGAACATCCTGCCCGAGGGGGTCCCGACCGACGCCTACGTCATGGTGCTGGTCGCCGACGACGCGTCGGAGAACGACAACAACCCCGCGCTCGACACCAACGGCGTCCTCACGCTGCACGCCGAGGCGTGGGGCGTCGGCGGCTCCCACAAGGTGGTCGAGATGACGGTGGCCAGGACCTCCAGCACGGAGATCGAGCGCGGCTACATCGCGCAGCGCGGCCAGGAAGAGTGGAACCAGCGCGCGCGCAAGGCGGCCGTGCAGACCCCGGGCTCGGGGCTGACCGAGATGAGGATGGACATCGGCGGCGGCGGCGGCGGCCTGGCGGTCCAGTAGGCGCGCACCATCCGCAGCGACAGAGGCAACCCGTGAATCGAACAACCACCCGCACCAACGCCCGAACCTGGAGCTGGCGCGTCGCGCTCGCCGCGGCGGCCGCCCTCGCGATGCTGTCCTGGCCCAGGGCCGCGCACGCACAGCTCGACCCGTTGCTGTTCGCCAAGCGCGTGCCGCCGGCAGTCGTCGTGGTGATGGACACGTCGTTCCAGATGTTGAACGACGGCTACGCCGGCGCGGGCGACGTGTGGCCCAATGGCAGCCTCTACGACACGCACACCTACCACGTGGCCGACATCTCCCCCGAGATGCGGGCGGCGCTCGGCATCCCCGCCGGCGCGATCCATTACCGGCGGATCTACCGCAACCTGCAGTTCAGCACCAGCGTGCCGACGGCGAGCGACAAGTTCACGGCGGACGGCATCGAGGCGATCAGCAACCTCGATCCCCAATACGCCCGGTTCTGGAGCGGCACCCGCTACGACATGGCGCGACTCGGGCTGCGGGACGCCGTCGAGCACAACCGCGGGGCCACCTTCCGCTGGGGGCTCCTGAAGCTGCGCCAGAATGACCCGGTCCGGCGCCTCGCCTGCGAGAAGCCGGTGGCGGTGCCGGCCGGATCGCCACTGGACGGCCTGCCCGACGGCGCGTGCGAGGGCGGCATGCTGGGGATCTTCGCCACGAGCGTCTCGTCCCTGAACTCCACGGCCCCCGCCACCGTGCCGCTCATCGCGCCGGCCGCCGGCACCGCGTCGGGCGTCATGGCCGCCCTGGGCACCGACACGACGAACGGGGCCGACACGAACCCGCTGCTGATCCCGGCGGGGCTCGACACGAAGGACTTCGAGGACCGGCCGCTCACCCTGGCGCTGGGGGACGCGAAGACCGCCGTCACCAACGCAATCGCGGCCGACGCCACTTGCGGCACGTGCCGGAACACGGTGGTCGTCCTCATCACGGCGGGCCGTGACTACTCCGCCGACCCGTCGGGAATCGCGGCCCAGCTCAAGTCGCTCGCGGCCGGAGGCGGGCACAAGGTCCCGGTCTTCGTCGTCTGGGTGAGGCCCAACCTCCACTCGCCGCAGTACGCGGCCGACCGCGTCCAGTTGCAGACGATCGCCGACTCGAGCGGCGGCGTGCTCGTCCAGGCGTGG
Source organism: uncultured Acidobacteriota bacterium (assembly GCA_963813585.1). Lineage (GTDB taxonomy): Bacteria > Acidobacteriota > Vicinamibacteria > Vicinamibacterales > Fen-181 > JARKSS01. The sequence goes on along the minus strand of CAWEZL010000001.1, from coordinate 552,362 downwards.
GATCGGTCCGGCGTGGCGAGGGCGGTCAACCTCGCACTTCAAACCGGGTTCAGCCGACCGAGCGACCTGAACCTGCCGTCGTCGCGGAAGTCGAGCGAGTTCTACCCGGTGAGCCCCGTCGTCGGCACGGTGAACCTCGAGGGGGCCTCCGACTCGTCGGGGTTCGCGCTGACGAACACCCTGATCCACACGGGGACGGGCGATCCCATCCCGCAGCGCAACAACTTCATGATCACGTCCGGCTTCGGCCTGGGCCTGGCCGACGCGCATGCCGTTCCGTGGGGCCCGGGCTTCTACGGGCGCGTGCGGGCGGTCCGGGTCTTCAAGGCGATCCCCGACAGCACCAAGCCATCCGGCTATACGTTCACCAAGGACGGCACGGCCCTGTGGCCCGACCGCGACGGCCGGCCCGAGACGGCGGGCCTCGCGCGGGTGCCCGCCAACCCGGACGACCGCAACATCTACACGTACATCCCGGGATCGGGGATGGTGGCGTTCACACACGCTAACGCCTGGCGCCTCGCGCCGTACCTCGGATCGTTCGTCAGCTCGAACCCGAGCCTCAACCCGTCGTCGATCGGCGCGACGTCGCTGATCGACTACGTGCGCGCCCTGCCCCTGGGCGCGGTGATCGGCTCGACGCCCGCCATCATGGACCCGCCCTCGCTCGACCCGCCGCCCGACGACGACTACGGGCGCGCCGACGCGACGGGCACCTACGCGGGCGACCACCACAACCGCCGCTCCATCATCTGGGTCGGGGCCAACGACGGGATGCTGCACGCGATCGACGCGCGGACCGGCTACGAGGTCTGGGCGTTCATCCCCTACAACCTGCTGCCGAAACTGCGGGCGATGTACGAGCAGGGGCAGCCGCTCGAGCAGTTCAACTACTACGTGGACCAGTCGCCGAAGATCGCCGAGGTCAAGATGAGCGGCGAGTGGCGCAGCTACCTGGTGATCGGCGAGGGGCCGGGCGGAACGTTCTACCAGGCGTTCGACGTCACCGAGGCGGGCATGGGCGGTCCGGAGCCCGACAGCGACGACTACGCGGGGGTGCTGAACTCGTTCGCGTCGCCAGACCGCGTGGAGTTCAAGTGGTCGTTCCCCGAGTACAGCAGCTTCGACCCCACCATCCGGCAGGACATCTGGCTCACCTCAACCGGCCTGGCGTCGGGGACGCCGACCGACACGACGCCGGGCAGCGTCTATCGTGTCCACGGCGAGTTGGCCGCCGGCGCATCGGCGGCGGAGAGGACGGTCGGCCAGACCTGGTCCGACCCCGCGGTCGGCGCGCTCAACCTCGCTCGCGGCGTGAACGTTGCGATGGTCGGGTCGGGCTACTACCCGGCTCGCGCAGAGACGACGCTCGCGGGGCGGAACGGGGCGAGCGCGGGCCACGCGTTCTACCTGATCCGGATGGACACGGGGAAGCTGCTCGGCAACGCGGCCGGCTCGACGTGCGGCGGCATGGGGTGCCAGGACGTGGGCGAGGGGACCCCGTCGCCGAAGAACGCCCTGCAGGCCGACCCGACCGTCACCGGCAACTACGGGTCGTACGTCGCGAAGTGGGCCTACATGGGGGACCTCGACGGGAAGTACTACCGGTTCCAGTTCGACGCGACCGGGAAGATCGAGACCCCGCTCGTGCTCACGACGACCAACCAGCCGATCTACGCCTCGTCGGCCCTGATGTACATCGGCTCGGTCAACCGGCACATCTTCTTCATGACCGGCAGCGATCTGCTGCCGACCGCGCCGTCCACCTCCGGGGGGACCGGGGTCTTCAAGCTGTTCGGCGTGCAGGACTCGAACGGGGTCTTCTCGAATTCCTTCGCTCCCGTCAGCATGGCGGCCGTGACCAACTTGGGGGGGCTGCCTGTCGGCGAGCGCCCCTCGACCTCTCCGGCCGTGGCCGGTGAGATCGTCTTCTTCACCACCACTTTGGACGTGGCGCCCGCGTGCGCGTCCGGCATGCCCGCCGACACGCGGCACAACCTCTACGCGCTGACGTACCGCGGGGGCGGCGCCTACCGGGGCACGGGTGCCGGCGACCCGCTGTCGCCGCTCGTCACGACCGGCGCGGGCCGCGCGACCGCCCCCTTCGTCGTGGACCAGCACCTCTACTACGCCACGTCGGGCTCAACCGGCCCGAAGGTCGAGGCGTACGGCGATCCGAACGACTTCAACAACGGCGTGGGCCAGGTGGGTGTGCGCATCCTCTCCTGGCGGGAGATCCGTCGATGAGCGCTGCCGTCAGGTGCGGCCGGTGCGGGATCCGGTACCACTCGCGCTACGAGAAGTGCCCGCGGTGCCGGAGCCGCGATCCCCGGCCGATCGAGCGCGCGGCAGGGCAGCGCAGTCCGCGTGCTGCCGCCGGGCAGGGCGCGCGGCGCGGGCAGCCCGAGGCGGTGCCGGGCCGGGGACTGCACGTCAAGCCCGGCGCCTTCGCCTCGGTCGCCGCGGGCATCATCCTCCTGTTGACGGGATGGGTCTGGGGCCCGGCGTTCTCGGCCGGCGTGCCGGCGTCGGCGCCCGACTCCAGCGGGCCGCTCGCGGCGCTGATGCGGGCCAGCCAGCCCCGGAGGTCCACGCCCCCGGAGCGCGTGCCGACCGAGTTGCCGTTCATCGACGCCGCCACCGCAGGGACGCTGGCGTACTCCCGCGGCGAGCTGGAGCAGGCCCTCGGCATGTTCGAGAAGGAGATCGTCGATCGCCCGAGCGACGCCGAATCACACAGCAACGCGGCGCAGGTGCTGATCCGGCTGGGGCGTCCGACCGACGCGCTGCCACTGCTCGAGCGGGCGGTCGCCCTCAACGAGAGCCGCTGGGCGTACCGCTTCAACCTGGCGCGCTGCCGGGGGCTGCTCGGCGACTGGACGGGCGCGGTCTCGGACTACCGAGCGGCGGCCGAGCTGTTCCCGGCCGATTACGCCACGCTGTTCAACCTCGCACAGTCGCTGCACCGTGCCGGCCGCGAGGAGGAAGCGGTGGCGGGATACCGCGAGGCGATCGCGGCGAAGCCGGACGACGCGACCTTCCACCTCGCGCTCGGCATCAGCGAGGAGAACCGCGGCCAGGCGGCGGCGGCGGTGGCCGCCTACCGGGAGTTCCTCCAGATGGCGCCGGAAGCCGCGGAAGCGGCGGGCGTGCGGACACGGCTGGAGCAGCTTCAGCCGATGGCCGCGGCTGCCGCGACGACCTCCGCGACACCCTCGGCCGCGGACGCGGCCGGGCAATGACCGGCGCAGCCTGAACGGGAACCGACTCGCGACGACTGTTACGCGAAAACCGCCACCTGGCCCCCGGTGTGCCAGAAGAGCACCGTGTCCGACTCGCGGAGGCGCCCCTCGCGCACCCAGCCGATCATCCCCGCGAGGGCCTTGGCGCTGTAAGTGTGATCGACGACGAGGGCCTCGGTGCGCGCGAGCAGCGACTGGGCCTCGAACGAGGCGTCCGTGGGGGCGCCGTAACCCTCGCCGATGAAGCGCGTGTCCACTTCGATCGGGCACGCCGCGGCCAGCTTCTTTCCGTCCATCCCGAGCAGGCCGCCAAGTCCCTCGACGATCCCCGAGACGACGGCCCGCAGCCGGTCGGCCGGCTCGTCGGCGCTGATCCCGATCACCCGGGTCTTCAGGCCGTAGAGGGCGCACCCGGCGACCAGGCCGGCCTGCGTGCCGCCGGACGAGGTGGAGTGGAAGATGAAGTCGGGCGCCTCGTCGAGCTGCGAGACCAGTTCGCCGACGGCGCGGGCGACGCCGGCCGCCCCGAGCGGAGTCGAGGCGCCGAGCGGGATCACCACCGGGTGCTGGCCGCCGGATCGGAGGCGTTCGGCGATCGCCTCCATCGCGGGCGCCCGATCCTCGCGCGAGGCGACGTATTCCACGTCGGCGCCGTAGAGCTGATCGAGCAGCGCGTTGCCCGTCGCGCGCGCGGGTGGCGCACCGTTCGCGACGATCACGCATCGCATGCCCAGCCGGGCGGCGGCGGCGGCGGTGACGCGGCAGTGGTTCGACTGCACGCCCCCCGTGGTGATCAGCACGTCGGCGTCGTCCTCGAGCGCGCTGGCGGCGAGCATCTCGATCTTGCGGACCTTGTTCCCCCCGAAGCCGAACGTGATCGCGTCGTCGCGTTTGACGAGGAGGCGCGGGCCGGCGCCGAGCGTGGCGCGCAGGCGCGAGAGCGTTTCGACGGGCGTCGGGTACTGCGCGAGCGAGATGGACGGCAGCGCGCACAGGGCGTCGAGTCCCGCGGAGAAGGCCATGCGGGGTATTCTATAGCGTCACGTGAGTGCCCTGCTCGAGACCCTGCGATCGAAGGATCCCTTCGTCGCGGCCGAACTCCGGCCGCCCCGCGCGGAGCTGGCGTTGGCGGCCGGGATGGACGCCTGGATCGACACCTACCATGCCGTGCGGTCGCTCACCCTGAAGGGGACGGCCGTCTTCCTCACCGACAGCGCGGTCGGGGTGCCCGAGGAGGACAACCTGCGGCACCTGACGGCCAACATCGGCGAGGACGCGGCGCGCGACCGCGTCGTGCCGATCCTCACCAGCAAGCACCCGCTCGACTACTGCCTCTCGTACGCCGACCGCGCGCGGCAGCACGGGTTCGAGTCGCTCGTCGTGCTCGGCGGCGACCGCCGGATCGGCGTCCCGCGATTGGTCGAGCACGCCTGGGAGCTGCGGCAGGCGATTCGCGGGGCCGGGTCGGACCTGGTGCTCGGCGGCTGGGCCAACCCCTACAGGCCGGTCGAGCGGCAGATCGAGTACCTGACGGACCCGCGGTTCTGCGGCGAGTACTTCCTGACGCAGGTCGTCTCGCACCACGACGTGGGCCCGGTGGCGCGCTTCCTCGAATGCGTCGCGGCGCGGGGCGTGACGATGCCGGGCGTCTTCGGCGTCTTCTACTACCGCAGCGCCAACCCGCGGACGCTCGCGCTGCTCGCCGACTTCATCCCCGTGCCGGCCGAGGGGCTGACCCGCGAGTTCGGCGAGGGGGCGTCGGCCGAGGAGGTGTGCGCCCGGACGGTGCGCGCGCTCGCGGCGATCGGCGTGCGGCGTTTCTACATCAGCAACCTCCCGCTGGTCGGCACCTCCCGCGCGCTGGCCCGCATCCGCGATCTTGCCGGGATCTGACGTATGCCATCCCTGACCTTCCTCGGCGCCGCCCAGACCGTGACCGGATCGAAGTACCTGCTCGAGGTGAACGCGTCGCGCGTGCTCGTCGACTGCGGCCTGTTCCAGGGGCTCAAGGAGCTGCGCGAGCGCAACTGGGCGCCCCTGCCCGTTGCCCCGGAGAGCATCGACTCGGTCGTGCTCACCCACGCGCACGTCGATCACACCGGCTACCTCCCGCGGCTCTTCCGCGATGGGTTTCGCGGGCGAGTGTTCTGCACGCCCGGGACCGCCGACCTGTGCCGCATCGTGCTCCCCGACTCGGGCCGGCTCGCCGAGGAAGATGCCCGCGAGGCGAACCGCCACGGCTACTCCAGGCACAGCCCGGCGCTGCCGCTGTTCACCGAGGAAGACGCTGTCCACGTGCTGGCCAAACTCCAGCCGGTGGGATTCGATCGCCCGGTGCCGGTCGCGCCCGACATCACCGCGCGCTTCACCAACTCGGGGCACCTGCTCGGTTCGGCCTTCGCCACGCTCTCGCTGAACGTCAACGGCGGCGGGCCACGGCAGGTCGTGTTCAGCGGCGACGTGGGTCGCTACGGCCGCCCCGTGCTGCCCGACCCGTCGCCGCTCGAGGCGGCCGACGTGCTGCTGGTCGAATCGACCTACGGCGACCGGGCTCACGTGCCCGACGCCGACGGGGAGAAGATGGCGGAGGTGATCTCGACGACGATCGGGCGCGGCGGGAAGGTGATCATCCCGTCGTTCGCGATCGGCCGCGTCGAGGAGATCATCTGGTGGCTGAAGCGGCTCGAGGAGGCGGGGCGCATCCCGAGCGTGCCGGTCTTCCTCGACAGCCCGATGGCCGTCGAGGCGCTGAAGCACTACGCGCGGCGGTCCGACGAGCTCGACCCCGACGTGCAGGGCAGCCGCGGCGCGTTCGCCGCGTTCGTCACGCGGCGGTTCCAGACGGTCGCGAGCCCCCAGCAGTCGGCCGAGCTGGTGGCGTCGCGCATCCCCTCGATCGTGATCTCGTCGAGCGGGATGGCGACCGGCGGGCGCGTGCTGAACCACCTGAAGGCGGCGCTGCCGAACCCGAGGCACACGGTGCTGTTCGTCGGATTCCAGGCGGCCGGAACCCGGGGGCGCCGCCTGGTCGAGGGCGAGCGCGAGGTGAAGATCCACGGCCAGATGGTGCCGGTCAACGCGTCGATCGAGCAGTTGCACTCGATGTCGGCGCACGCCGACGGCGACGAGCTGATCCGGTGGCTGAAGGGGATCTCGCGGCCGCCGTCGCAGACCTTCGTCGTGCACGGCGAGCCTGAGAGCGCGGAAGCCTTCGCCACCCGGCTGCGCCAGGAGCTGGCGTGGCAGGTCAGCGTGCCGAAGTACCTCGACGCCGTCGAACTGTGACCCCGGTCAGAACCCCGTCACGAGCAGGTGCGTCTCGACGACGCGCTCGGAGTCGTCGCCCCGAGTGATGCGCGCCCGCACCAGGTAATCCCCCGCAGGCAGGTTCTTCACCGTGAATCGCTGCGTGCGCGCCGCCTTGTCCCCGTCCAGGGACACCTCGCTGGCGCTGTAGAAGTCGGTCGAGTCGGTCACCACGGTCAGCAGCCGGTTCCGTTCGTCGGGCTCGATGGTCACGTTCAGGGTGACGGTGGCCGGGGCCATCGAGACGATCGGGTGGACGCTGATGGCCAGCGGCTCCGACACGGCTGCCGGCGTGCCGGCGAGCAGGCTGCAGCCAAGGACAACCCCTGCCATGACCTTCATCTCTTCGGTTCCCCCGCCCGAGCCCGTGCAATCCGCGCGCCGGGCTGATTGTTGGGGTAGCATGGCCGGACCAATGACCCGAAGGCTCGGCACCATCCTCGTGTGCCTGACGTTCTGCGGGGCCGGGGACTCGCAGCCCGCCGGGCCAACGCGACTGCAGTTGCTGGTGGCCGAGGCGCGCGGGGCGGGCGGGCAAGGGGACCTGCAGCTCCTGCTCGACGGGACGGCCAGCCCGTCGGTGGCGCTCCGGTGCCAGGCTGCTCGCGCTTTGGGACGTCTCGAGCGCCCGGAGCTGGTTCCGAGGCTGGCGGATCTGCTGCGTGCCCCGGCCGCCGAACTTCGGGCCGAGGCGGCCAACGCGCTCGCGCAGTCGGCGGGCAGCGACCCCGGGGCGGCAGGCTCGGCCCGCGCGACGCTGCTCGCACGGCTCCGCGTCGAGCCCGAGGCGCCCGTCGTCGCCGCGCTCGCCGAAGCGCTGGGCCGCCTGCCGCTCGCACGCGACGCGGACCGGCAGGTCGTCGAGGAGGCGCTCGTCGCGGACCTGCGGCGCCGGGCCGCCCCCGAAGCCGTCGAGGGGGCGCTCCGCGGGATCGAGTCGCTGGCGCGGGTTGGCGCCACGTTCGGCGCGCTCTCCGCCACCTGCCGCGACCGCCTCTCGGCCATCGCCTCGCGCGCGGCGGGTGCGACGAGCGAGCCCGCCACGCTCCGCCGGCTCGCGGTGACCGCGCTCAACGCGTCGGGCGGACCCGATCCAGGCGCCCTCGCGGCAGCCCTCCGCGACGTTGACGAGCAGGTCCGCCGCCTCGCCGCGGCGGCGCCGTCGGCAGGCGAGAACGACCTCCAGTCCGCGCTGGCCGATCGCTCGCCGATGGTGCGGTACGAGGCGCTGCGGGCGCTCGGCCGCCGGCACCTCTGTCCAGCAGGGCTGAAGCCCTGCTCTACACCCGAGGGGACCACCGGTACACCTGAGGGGACCACCAGGTACTCCTGAAGGGATGCGGACGTGCGAGGCAGCGGTGCGCCGCACTCGCGACACGGACGGCCACGTGGCGCTGCTCGCGATCGACCTGCTGGCGGCGTGCGGGGCGAGCCGCGCGCCTCTGCTCGCCCGCGAGGTGGAGGACGCCACGCCGGCCGCGTGGCACCGCGGCGCCCACGCGCTGGTGGCGCTGGCCGCCGTCGCGCCCGGCCGGGCACGTCCGCTCGTCGTCCGCGCCTCGCGGGCGGAGCCCTGGCAGGCGCGGGTGTACGCGGCGCGCGGGGCGGCACTCGTGCGCGACGAGGACACCCTGCGCCGGCTTGCCGCCGACGTGCACGCGAACGTGCGCGAGGCGGCGGTGACCGGGTTGTCGGCGACGATTGGCCACCAGGCCGACGAGGTGTATCTCACCGCCCTCGAGTCGACCGACCACCAGCTCGTGATGGCGGCTGCCGCGGCGCTGAAGGGAACGCCCCGCGCCATCCCCGCGCTGCTCGCGTCGCTCCAGCGCCTCACCGCCACGCGGAGCGACACGGCGCGCGATGCTCGCGCGGCGCTGCTCGAACGGCTCAAGGAGCTGGGATTGGACGCGCCCGCCTCGGGGACCGGGCAGCGGGCCGAGGCCTCCGTCCCCGCCGCGGCGTTCGCCGAGCCTGTCGACGAGGCGCTGCTGGCCCGGCTCGAGGGAAAGGTGCTCAGGGTGACCCTCGAGCGCCTGGGGTCGTTCGATGCGCGCCTGCTGCCCGGCGAGGCGCCGCTCGCGTGCCTGAGGGTCGCGCGGCTCGCCGAGATCGGTTACTACGACGGGCTCACGTTCCACCGGGTCGTCCCCAACTTCGTCATCCAGGGGGGCAGCCCCGGGGCGAACGAGTTCGCCGGCCACGACCGCTACATGCGCGACGAGGTGGGGCGATTCCCGCAGCGCCGGGGAACGCTGGGCATCTCGACACGCGGGCGCCACACCGGCGACGCGCAGATCTACGTGAACCTGGTGGACTCTCCGCGCCTGGATCACGACTACACGGTGTTCGCGGAGGTCGTGCGGGGGATGGACGTGGTGGACCGGGTGCTCGAGGGGGCCGTGATGTCGCGCGTCGAGCTGGTGGTGCCTGGCGGCGCCGGTAGCTGCCATACGTCGCGCGATCTGCTCGGCGGGCATCTCGGGGTTGACGGGGACCGCGGCGGCGCCGCGCCACTGCACCGCCCCGTCATCCCTCGAAGGTGTCCTTCACGTCGCCGACGACGCGCGCGCAGAGGGCGTTGGCCTCGGCCACGAGCCCCTCGGTCTCGCCACGGCAGGCCTGGGCGAAGCCCGCGTCCTTGACCGACCCCAGGTTGATGAGGACGTTCAGCACGCTGCCCTCGACGCCGGCTCGCGCCATCAGGGCGGCGACGCCGGCATCGGACGCCGAGTTGCGGTTGCCCCGGGCGGCGGCTACCCGCGCCAGCTTCAGCGCCTCGAGGCACGCCTTGGCGGTCGCGAGGGGCACGCCGGTGGCCTGCTGGTACCCGGCCTCGATGGCGGCGTCGCGCGCGGCCCGCTCGGCGTCGGTCCCCTTCGGCATGCGGTTGGCGGCGAGCACCGCGTTGAACGCCTCGGTGTCCTGGTCCACGGCCCGCACCAGGCGGTCCTTCACCGCCTGCGCCTGCGCGGCGACCCCGGACAGCTCGTCCCACGCGGCCTCGTACCCCTTCTTGCCCACGGTGAGGTTGGCGACCATCGCGGCCAGCGCCGCGGCGAGCGCGCCGGCGAGCGCCGACACCGATCCGCCGCCGGGGGCGGGCGACTCGGACGACACCTCGTCCACGAAGCGATCGACGGGCATCGCGACCAGCGGGCCGCGCGACCGGAACTGATACTCGATCACCTTCTTCGCCGGGTCGAACGGGGCGAGCTGGTCGAGGCCGAGCGACCGGGCGGCCAGCTCGACGAGCTCGACCTCGGGCACGCCCGCCGACTTCCCCTGCCTGCGGAGGTAGAAGCGGCCGGCGTCGAGCAGCGGCTGCAGCGGCATCAGGCCGACCAGCTCGGAGCCGGTGACGCGCAGCCCGAGCTTCGCCGCTTCCTCGCGCACGGTCTCGAACACGACGTGCAGCGGCGTCACCTTGTAGTCGATCAGGTTGATCGACACCTGCGCCTGGCGGTACTGCTCGATGTACCACCCGATCGCGCGGACGGCGCGAAGGCGGCCAGGCGCCCGCACCTGCTTCCCCTCGGCGTCCGTGACGAGGTTACCGCGGGCATCGCGGGCCAGGCGGCCGTTCTCGCGGATGTTGAGGGCGATCTCGTTGGCCAGCTTGCGGTCGCGGGTGTTCAGGTTGACGTTGTAGGCGATGAGGAACTCGCGCGCGCCGACGACCGAGGCGCCATAGCGCGGGTCGAACCGGGCCGGCCCGGCGTCGGGCGCCCAGGCGGCATCCTGGAGCTTGCGCTCCAGCCCCTCGTACTCGCCGGCGCGGACGTCGGCCAGGCTGCGGCGGGCGGAGGAGCTGGCCGCGTGCTCGTAGAAGTAGACCGGGACCTGGAGCGCCTCGCCGATCCGCCGGCCGATGCCGCGGGCGATCCCGGCGCACTCCTCCATCGTGACGCCGGCGATGGGGACGATGGGGCAGACGTCGAGCGCGCCGATCCGCGGGTGGGCGCCGGTGTGGCGGCTCATGTCGATCAGCTCGTAGGCCTTCTGCGCCGCCTTGACGGCCGCGTCGGCCACCGCGCCGGGCGGGCCGACGAAGGTGTAGACGGTGCGGTTGGTGTCGGCGCCGGGGTCCACGTCGAGCAGCTTCACGCCGCCAACCCCCCTGATGGCGTCGGCGATCGCGTCGATGACGGCGCGGTTACGGCCTTCCGAGAAGTTCGGGACGCATTCGACGAGCGTGGAGGACATGACCTCTCCAGTGAAAGCAGCGTGAGCGTACCCCGGCCCGGCCGCGACTCGCAAGCCAGCCGCCTTTGCGCCCGGGATCCGCCGGGCGCTACGGCGAGGCAAGCCAGCCGGGGTATGATTCGCCGATATGACCGACTCGACTCTTCTCTCGGAAATCGACGAACAACCCGACGTGCTGCGGCGGCTGCTGCACGACCGCGAGGGCGAGGTGCGCAACGTGGCTGGCGCGCTCGCCGGTCGCGGCCTCACCAGCGTCCTCATCGCGGCACGCGGGTCGTCCGACAACGCTGCCCGTTACGCGCAGTACGTGCTCGGCGCCCGGAACGGCCTGAACGTGGGGCTGGCCACCCCGTCGCTGTTCACCCGGTACCAGTCGCCGCCGCGGCTGCACGGCGCGCTGGTCGTCGGCATCTCGCAGTCGGGCGAGTCGCCCGACCTGGTGGCGGTGGTCGAGGAGGGGCGCCGGCAGGGGTGCCCGACCCTGGCGATCACCAACGTGGAAGGGTCGCCGATCACGCGGGCGGCCGACCACACGCTGCTGCTCGGCGCCGGCCAGGAGCGGAGCATCGCGGCGACCAAGACGTATACGGCCCAGCTGATGACGATCGCGATGCTGTCGGCGGCGCTCGGCGGCGACGACCGGCGGTGGTCCGAGCTGGCTGAGGTGCCGGACCAGGTGGACGAGGTGCTGAAGCTGGGCGACCAGGCCCGTGCCGCGGCCGAGATGCTGAAGGACGCCGGCCACGGCGTGGTGATCGGTCGCGGTTACAATTACGCGACCGCCTTCGAGGTGTCGCTGAAGGCGAAGGAGCTGGCCTACGTGGCGGTCGAGCCGTACTCGGCCGCGGACTTCCAGCACGGGCCGATGGCGCTGGTCGAGACCGGCTTCGCCGCGGTGGTGGTGAACGTGGCGGGGGCGGTGAGCGAGGAGGTCGAGGCGCTGCTGCGTGCGATGGTCGGACGCGGTGCCCGGCCGGCGGTGCTGTCGAACATCCCCTCGTCGCTGTCGTTGGCCGCTGCGCCGCTGCCGCTGCCGCAGGGGCTGCCCGAGTGGCTGTCGCCGATCCCGGCGGTGGTGCCCGGCCAGCTGCTCGCGTTCCACCTGAGCCGGCTGCGCGGGTTCGACCCCGACCAGCCCCGCGGCCTGAACAAGGTGACGAAGACGACGTAGGAGGAGGTGGGGTCAGGTCTTGCATTTCAGCATTTCAGCCTTCCGGCTGAAATGCTGAAATGCAAGACCTGACCCCAAATACATGGCAACCATCGTTTTGAACGGGCGGACGTACGCGGTGGACGAGGACGGGTTCCTTGAAGACCCGGCCACCTGGAACCAGGAGGTCGCGCAGGACCTCGCCACGACCGAGGGCATCAGCGGGCTGAGCGAGGACCAGTGGAAGGTGGTGCACTACCTCCGCGGGTATTACCTCCAGTTCGGCATGGCGCCGATGATCCGCAAGCTCTGCAAGGAAACCGGCTTCAAGCTGGCGCAGATCTACGACATGTTCCCGTCGGGGCCCGCGACGGGCGCCTGCAAGGTGGCCGGGCTTCCCAAGCCCACCGGGTGCGTGTGACGGGTCTTTCCTTCCTGCTGATCTGGCTGGGACTCGGGGTGTTCGCCGCGGCGACCGCCGTCCGGGCGGTGCGGTACGCGCGTGCCCCGGTGCACCTGCGCTGGGAACTGTACCCCGTCCCCCACGAGGCGCCCGGGCGGACCGCCCACGGCGGCTCCCGCTACGAGGAGCCCGACTGGTGGACGAGGCCGCAGAGAAGAAACCTGCGGGGCGAGCTGGCCTGCATGCTGCCCGAGATGCTGCTGCTGGCCGGCCTCCGCCGCCACAATCGCCCGCTTTGGTACCGCTCGTACCCCTTCCACCTGGGGCTCTACCTCGTCGTCGCTGCCGCCGCCCTGGCCGGGGCGGGCGCGCTCGTCGACCTGGTCGGCGCGCCACTCGGTGCGCGGGCCGCGCGGGCGGCGACCGTGGCCTGGGGCCTGCTGGGCGGCGCTGGCGTCGTGCTCGGGACGGGGGGCGCGCTGGCGCTGCTGCACGCGCGCCTGACGGATCCGAAGCTGGCCGCCTATTCCGCGCCGGCCGATTACTTCAACCTGGCGCTGTTCGCGGGCGTCCTGCCGCTGGTTGGGGTGGGCTTTCTCATCGAGCCGGCGCCGGCCCTCGTCGTGGCGGCGCACGTGGTTCGCTTCGACACGGCGGCGCCGCTGCACCCGGTGCTCGCGGTTGGCCTCGCGCTCGCCGCGCTGACGGCCGCCTACGTCCCGCTGACCCACATGTCGCACTTCGTGGGGAAGTGGTTCACGTATCACGGAGTCCGGTGGGACGACGGGCCGGCGAGCGAGCGGGTGCGCGCGAAGATGACCGAGTACCTCACCTATCGCCCCACGTGGTCGGCGCCGCACGTCCAGGCCGACGGCACCCGGACGTGGCGCGACGTCGCGGCCGGCGACCCCACGCGTGGAGGGCACCGATGAGCGGCCCGACGCGCATCTCAGACCTCGCCCGCCGCGAGCGCGGCGAGGTGACGCGCATCGACCGCGCGGAGCTGGCGCCGCTGCCCCCGCCGCTCGACGACCCGGCCGCGCTGAGGGCGTTCGCGCCGCTCGCCGATCAGGCGCGCGAACGGTACGACGGCGCGCTCGACGGCACGCTCGCCCTGAACCTCCCGGTGCCCGCGGGGCCGGACGAGGAGCGGGCGCTGGTCGGGCGCTTCCTCTCGGGCCTCGACAAGCTGTTCGAGCGCGAGAACAACTGGACGTTCCTCGCAGCCGCTGCTGCTCACGATGGAGCACTGCGCGAAGTGCCAGACCTGCTCCGAGGCCTGCCACATCTTCGAGGCGAGCGGCGGCGAACGAGATCTACCGCCCGACCTACCGCTCCGAGATCCTGCGCCGCCTCTACTTCAAGCACGTGCGGAACGGCGGCCTGCTCGCCGCGTGGCAGCACGGCGACATCGACCTGAACTGGCCCCTCGTCGCGCGGCTCGCCGAGCTGGCCTACCGCTGCAACCTGTGCCGCCGCTGCGCGCAGACCTGCCCGATCGGCGCCGACAACGGCCTGATCGCGCACGAACTGCGCAAGCTGTTCAGCCAGGAGATGGGGATCGCGCCGAAGGAGCTGCACGACGAACGGCTCGATGCTGCAGCTCAAGGTCGGGCTCGTCCACCGGCATGACGCCGGCCGTGGTCAAGGACAACATCGAGTTCATCGACGAGGACATCAGCGAGAAGACGGGCCTCGACGTCGAAGACGCCCTGGGACGTGGAGGGCGCCGACGTCCTGCTGATCCACAACGCCGGCGAGATCATGGCGTGGCCCGAGAACCCGGGCGCCTTCGCCGTGATCCTCAACGCCGCCGGCATCTCGTGGACGCTGTCGTCCGAGCTCGCCGGCTACGACTCGATCAACTACGGCCTCTGGTACGACGACGCGCAGTTCGCGCGCGTGGCGATCAAGCACGCCGAGGCGGCGCGCAAGCTGAAGGTGAAGAAGATCGTGCTCGGCGAGTGCGGCCACGCGCACAAGGCGCTGTCCGTCGTCGCCGACCGCGTCCTCACCGGCGACCTCGAACATCCCGCGCGAGAGCTCCTGACGCTGCTGCGCGACATCGTGACGAGCGGCCGGCTGAAGCTCGACCCGTCGCGCAACGACTTCCCGGTGACCCTGCACGACCCGTGCAACATGGTGCGCCTGATGGGCGTCGTCGAGCCGCAGCGCGAGATCGCTGCGCGCGATCTGCCCGCAGTTCCGGGAGATGACGCCGCACGGCGTGGACAACTACTGCTGCGGCGGCGGCAGCGGCTTCGCCATCATGAGCGGCCACAACTTCCCCGACTGGCGCTTCCAGGTGGCGGGGCGCAAGAAGCTCGAGCAGATGCTCAACGCGTTCGCCGACTGCCTCGACCCGTCGATTCCGAAGTACCTCTGCGCGCCGTGCAGCAACTGCAAGGGGCAGTTCCGCGACATGCTCGCCTACTACGGCCTGTGGGAGAAGCACCGGATCCTCTACGGCGGGCTGGTCGAGCTGATCGTCAACGCCATGGTGGACGTCAAGCCGGGCTTCATCGAGTGGGAGTGGCACTAAGGACGACAGACAGTAAAGCAACGCAGAGGCGAACACGCCAGCGTGACGGGCTGTCACGCTGCGCTCGAGAACATCATGACTCGCTGCGCTCGAGGTGACGGTCCGACATGAACGGCGGTTCGAAGATAGAGGCGGGCACGGTCTACCTGGTGGGCGCCGGGCCGGGCGACCCGCGCCTCCTCACGCTGCGGGGGCTCGAGCTGCTGCGCGCGGCCGACACCGTCGTCTTCGACGCGCTGGTGGACCGCGCGCTGCTGGGGCACTGCCGGGAAGGCGTGCGGCTGTTCCTCGCCGGGCAGCGCGACGACCCACACGTGCTGGCGCAGGACGCGGTGAACCGGGTGATCGTCGAGGAGGCGCAGGCCGGGCGCACGGTCGTCCGGCTGAAGGGGGGCGACCCGTTTGTCTTCGGGCGCGGCGGCGAGGAGGCCGAGGCGCTCGCGGCGGCGGGCATCCCGTTCGAGGTCGTGCCGGGCGTGAGCGCCGGCACGGCGGTGCCCGCCTGCGCCGGCATCCCTGCCACGCACCGCGGCTACACCTCCGAGCTGGTGTTCCTCACCGGGCAGCAGTGCGAGTCGAAGCCGACGCCAGTCAACTGGGCCCTCTACGGTCCCAGCGGCGCGACCCTGGTCATCTTCATGGGGGTCGCCAGCCTGGCCGAGGTCGCCGGCGAGCTGCTGGCGCACGGCCGGCCGGCCTCCTGCCCGGCGGCCGTGATCGAGAACGGCTCGACCTCCGCCCAGCGCACGATCACGGCGCCGCTCTCCCGCATCGCCGACGAGGCCTCCGCCGCCCGCATCCAGCCTCCCGCCATCGTCGTCGTGGGCGAGGTGGTGGCGCTCAGGGACCGCCTGAAGTGGTTCAGGGAGGCGCCTGTCGAGCAGGGCTGAAACCCTGCTCCACGGCGAGGCTGAAGCCTGCTCCTGTTGTACAATGCGCGTTTTGCCGGGTCCCTTCAGGACCGTCCTCAACCTCGACAGAACGTGGCGCAGGATCCAGCCTTCATCCCGGAAACGGCCGGTGTGAGCACCGGGGCGTCCGCCGCCGACGCCGGCGCCGCCGTGTCGTCGCGGCGGGGGGCGCTCGTCCGGCCGGTGGTGTCGCTGCTGCTGGTGATCGCGGTCGCCGCCGTGCTGCCGCTCGGGCTGCGCGTCATCAATGCCTTCACGACCACCGGCCAGCTTCCCGAGAGCTACCTGCCGTCGGTCTTCCCGCCCGGGCCGCGCCGCCCGTTCGTCGCCGACGCCGCGCCGGCGCTGCGCCGGGCGAACCCCGCGATCGTGGTGATCGGCGACTCGATGGCCGGGACGCGCGTGGACCACCGGCACCTGTCGCGGATCACGGGACAGCTCGCGGCGCCGATTTACGAGCCGGCCAGCGCCTCGGCCTACTGGTACCTCGCCTACAAGAACTGGGTGGTCGCGTCGGGCATCCGGCCGAGGACGGTGATCTTCTACTTTCGCGACTGGATGCTGACCGACCCGATGTTCCGGCTGAACCCGCAGCACGTCGACCGGGTGGCCCTCGACCGCGAGCCCGAGCTGAACGAGATCGTCGCGAAGCACGCGCAGGGACCGTTCTTCCGAGTTCACGCCTGGCTGCGCGACGTCTACCAGCACGACCGGACGCGAGCCTGGCTCGAGCCGATCATCGAGCGCGCGCCGCTGCCGATCGCCGCGTCGCGGCCGCGCACGCGCCGCGAGCTGCTGGGCCGGATGAACAAGGAGGTCTTCAGCCTCGGGACGCTGCGCCCGATGGCGGCGGCCGATATCGGGGCCGCTGACCTCGAGAAGCTCGACTTCGACCGGAACCTGCCGCGGTCGGTGCTCCCGGAGATCCTCAGGCTCGGGAAGCAGTCCGGGACGCGCCTCGCCTTCATCCGCGTGCAGCGGCGCCCGGAAGGCGCCCGCCCGCCGGCGCAGTCGCCCGAGCTGGTGGCCTACACGCGGAAGCTGAAGGCGTACCTCGAGGCGAACGGGGCGTACTTCCACGACGAGTGGGGCGACCCCGAGCTGCCGATCTCGATCTACCGCGACGGCGACCACATCAGCCGCGAGGCCGAGCGGCACACGACCGAGCTGCTGGTGCGGCGCAACCCGGGGCTGTTCAAGTGATCTTCCACAGCCTCGCCTTTGCCTGCTTCTTCGTGGTGACCGTCGCCCTGTACTGGCGGCTGCCCCACCGCGGCCAGAACCTGATGCTGCTGGTCGCCAGCTACGTGTTCTACGGCTGGATCCACCCCTGGTTCCTCGCGCTGATCTTCGCGACGACCTTCGTGGACTACTGGTCGGCCGTCGGGATCGCGCGCTGGCGGGCGCACCGCCGCCGCTTCCTGTGGTTCAGCATCGCGAGCAACATCGGCCTGCTCGGGTTCTTCAAGTACTTCGGCTTCTTCGCGGACAACGTGGCCGCGGCCGCCGCCCTCTTCGGCTGGCAGCTGTCGCGCCCGATGCTCGACATCTTCCTGCCGGTCGGGATCTCGTTCTACACGTTCCAGTCGATGAGCTACACCATCGACGTGTACAGGGGCCACACGCACGCCCGGCACGGCTTCCTGAACATGATGGTGTTCGTCTCGTTCTTCCCGCACCTGGTCGCGGGCCCGATCATGCGGGCGACCAACCTGCTGCCGCAGGTCGAGCGCGAGCGGCGTTTCTCGGCGCCGGCCGCGCGCGATGCGACGCTGCTCATCGCCTGGGGCTTCTTCAAGAAGCTGGTGATCGCCGACAACGTCGGAGTGATCGCCAACAAGGTGTTCGCGCTGCAGGCGCCCGACTTCTACCTGCTCTGGGCCGGCGTCTTCGCCTTCTGCATCCAGATCTACGCCGACTTCTCGGCCTACACCGACATCGCGCGCGGCACGGCGAAGTGGCTGGGGTTCGAGCTGATCCGCAACTTCGACCACCCGTACCTCGCCACCGGGCCGACCGACTTCTGGAAGCGCTGGAACATCTCGCTCACCACCTGGTTCCGCGACTACGTGTTCTTTCCGCTCAGCTTCGCGATCTCGCGGCGGGTGGACGAGGGGAAGCGGTTCGGGATGCGCGCCGAGCTGCGCATCTACGCGGCCGCGACGATGATCACGTTCCTGCTGTCGGGCCTCTGGCACGGCGCGAGCTGGAACTACGTCGCGTGGGGCGGCTACCACGGGCTGCTGCTCGTCATCGCGCGGGCGTCAACCTCGATGTGGCGGCCGCGGCGGCGCGCGCGCCGGTACCTCAGGCCGTTCCAGTGGGCGGGCATGTTCGTGCTGACCAACGTCGGCTGGCTGATCTTCCGCGAGCCCGAGCTGTCGATGATCTGGCGCGACCTCTGGCTGAACCCGTTCCAGTCCACGCAGCTTCAGCACCAGGCGGGGATCTACCTATTCGTGCTGGCGCTGCTCTACTCCGTGCCGCTCTGGATCCAGAGCCTGTGGGCGCGGTTCGCGCCGATCGACCTGACGGCGGCGCTCGAGCGCGCCGAGGCCGAGGTGCGCTTCGGCCAAGTGCTCGCGCAGGGGTGCCTGGCCGGCGTCATGTTCGCCGCCATCCTGGTGCTTCGCAGCTACACGTCGTTGGACTTCATCTACTTCCAGTTCTGAATCACCGATCGCGACTCCCGCAGACTCGAAGCGGCGCGCAGCATCTCGGGGAAGGACGCTTCAGCCTTCCGCTGTACACTGGCGTGGTGGGGGGCATCCATGTCGCCTAGCGAAGCGCGAGAAGAACTGCTGGACCGCCGCCGCCGGCTCGAGGGGGTGCTCGAGGCCGGGATGGCGCTACCGCAGATCGAGAACCTGCTGCACGAGGTGGACAGCGCGCTGCAACGCGTCGAGACCGGCTCCTACGGCCGCTGCGAGACCTGCGGCGACGCGATCGAACCCGAGCGCCTGGCCGCCGACCCGCTGACGCGGTTCTGCCTCGACCACCTGAGCCGCGACGAGGCCCGCGCCCTCGAGCAGGACCTGCAGCTGGCCGGCCGCGTCCAGCAGGGGCTGCTGCCGCCGCGGCTGCTCGTGCACCAGGGGTGGGAGATCGCCTACCTGTACCGCCCGCTCGGACCCGTCAGCGGCGACTACTGCGACATCGTCCGGCCGCCCGCCGCGGACGGCGGCCTGCTGGTCATGTTCGGCGACATCTCCGGGAAGGGGGTCGCCGCCTCGATGTTGATGGCCCACCTCCACGCGACCGCGAGGACGCTGGCCGGCCTCGACCTTCCGCTGCCGCAGGTGCTCGACCGCGCCAACCGCGTGTTCTGCGAGAGCACCATGCAGAACCACTACGCAACGCTGGTCTGCGCCCGCCTGTCCCCGTCGGGTCGCGTGGAGCTGGCGAACGCCGGCCACTGCCCGCCGCTGCTCGTGCGGAACGGCCAGGCCACGCCGCTCGAGGCCACCGGCGTCCCGATTGGCCTCTTCTGCATCGAGGAGTTCCGGGTCGAGACGCTCGACCTCGCCCCGGGCGACGCACTGCTGCTCTACACGGACGGGATCACCGAGTCCACCAACGAGAACGGCGAGCCGTACGGCGACGAACGCCTTGCGCAACTGGTCGCCGGGTGGCTCGACCACTCCTCGACCGCGCTTGCCGACGGCTGCGTCGAGCACGCGCGCGCCTTCCGCGGCCGCGCCCAGCGCGCCGACGACGAGACGGTGATGGTGATACGGCGAGTCGGCTAGCGGCTCGCGCCCAGCGCCTCACGGCCGTATCGCCCGGGCCTCGAGCGTCTCGATTTAGAATCTCTCCGTGGCCAACCACTTCAGGACGACTGCCTTCCTGGCCGCCGCTGCCGCGGCGGCCGTCGCCATCCCGCTCGCCACCCAGCCCCGCGGCCCGGCGCCTGAGAGCGGGCGGGCGGCCCTCGCCATCGCACTGCGCGGCCTGGGGAACGTCGGCACCTTCCTTCAGACCACCGCGCACCCCGACGACGAGAGCAGCGCCCTGCTGGCCATGCTCGACCGGGGCCTGGGTTACCGGACCACGCTGCTGACGGCCACGCGGGGCACCGGCGGCCAGAACGAGATCGGCCCCGAGCTGTTCGAGGCGCTGAGCGTCCTGCGCACGAGCGAGCTCGAGCAGGTGCACCGCTTCGACGGCACCGAGCAGTACTTCGGCCGCGAGATCGACTTCGGCTACTCGTTCAGCGTCGACGAGACGTTCGAGAAGTGGGGGCGCACCGAGGTCCTGTCCGACTACGTCCGGATGATCCGGACGCTGCGCCCGGACGTGATCCTCACGATGAGGCCCGACGGCGAGGGCGGCGGCGAGCACCACCAGGCGCAGGCGCGCATCACAGGCGAGGCTTTCCGCGCGGCCGGCGACCTCGCGACGTTTCCCGAACAGATCCACGAGGGACTGCGCCCGTGGCAGGCCCACAAGCTCTACTACACGGGCAGCTACGGCTTCCGTGGCGAACCGCCGCCGCCGGCCGGCGTGACGCTGCTGCCGGTCGTGACCGACATCTACGACCCGGTGCTCGGTGCGACCTACGCCGAGGTGGGCGGCGAGGCCCGCAGCTACCACAAGTGCCAGGGCATGGGGCAACTGCTGCCGCTGCCCGGCGCACAGACGGCGCGGTACCGCCTCGGCGACACCTCCCTGCCGGGCGGCACCGACCGCAAGGACTCCTCGCTCTTCGACGGCATCGACCCCACGTTGCAGGGTCTTGCGCAGTACGCCGGCGGGGCGCCGCCCGAGGCGCTGTCCTCGGGGCTGGCCGCGATCGCCCGCCAGGCCGACGAGGCGCGCCGGGCCTTCGAGGCCGGCGGGATGGAGGCCGCGATCGCCCCGCTCGCCGCCGGCACCGCCGCCATTCGCCAGCTTCGGGCTCAACTGAAGGCCCTCGGCCTCGATTCGGCCGCGGTCTTCGAGATCGACTTCCGCCTTGCCCGCGAAGAGGACGAGTTCCAGGAAGCGATCCTCATCGCCCAGGCGTTGCGGGTCGACCTGCTCGCCGACGATGGGCTCGTGGTGCCCGGGCAGGCGGTCAACGTGCAGGCGATCGTGGCGAACCGCGGCGCTTCGGCCGTGCGCGTGGAGGGCGTGAGGCTGTCGGGCTTCGACGGCGAGTCGTCGTGCGCGGTCGAGGAGCTGAAGGCGTCCGGCCTCTATCGCTGCGCCTCCGCGGTCCGCGTTCCCGCCGATGCGCGCCTCGACGACGCCGTACTGGCGGCCCATCCCCGGCACGGCGCGCTACGAGTTCGAACCCGGCGTCCCCTTCGGCCTGCCGTTCGCGCCCACACCGTTCCGGGCGCGGCTCGAACTCTCGATCGCCGGGACGAGGGTGTCGGCCGACCTGCCCGTGAGGTCCCGCTACGAGGGGAACATCTTCAGCGGCGAGAAGCGGGCCGAGCTCCTCGTCGTGCCCCGGTACTCGGTCGTGATGACGCCCGACATCGCCATCGTCCCCACGGCGGCGGCCGCGATGCCGGCAGCCGGACGCAAGGCGGCGGCCAGCTCAACCTCGCCATCCACCCGCGAGCTGCGGGTGGCGGTGACCAACGGGACGCGCGGCGCCTCGAAGGCCACCGTCTCGCTCGAGGTGCCCGAGGGGTGGAAGGTGGAACCCGCGACGGCGCCGGTCGACTTTGCGCGCGAGGACGAAACCGAGACGGTGCGCTTCCTGGTGACGCCGCCCTCCGGCGTGCGGGCGGGCGACTACACGGTTCGGGCGCGCGTGCGCGACAACGGCGAGACGTTCTCGGCCGGATACCAGGTGATCGAGTACCCGCACGTCAACCGGCGGCACCGCATCGTCGAGGCCGAGACGGCGATCAAGGCAATCGACGTGAAGGTGACGCCGGGACTGCACGTCGGGTACGTGATGGGCGTGGGCGACCAGGTGCCGCCCGCCATCGAGCAACTGGGCGTGCAGCTGACCCTGCTCGGCGCGGATGACCTCGCGTGGGGCGACCTCTCGCCCTACGACGCCATCGTGACGGGCGTGCGGGCGTACGAGCGGCGCGCCGACCTGCGCGCGAACAACCGCCGCCTGGTGCAGTACGTCCAGGCAGGCGGGACGCTGATCGTCCAGTACAACAAGTTCGAGTTCAACGAGGCGCAGTACGCGCCCTACCCCGTGAAGGTCAGCTCGAACCGTGTCACGGGCGAAGACGCGCCCGTGCGCGTGCTCGTGCCGCAGCACCCGGCGTTCAACACGCCCAACCGGATCGGCGAGGAGGCGTGGAAGGGGTGGGTGCAGGAACGCGGGCTGTACTTCCTCGGGCCCGACAAGGACCCGCGCTACGTGGACCTCGTCAGCCTCGAAGATCCGTTCCCGCACAACCCGGGGGTGAAGACGGGCGCCCTTGTCGAGGCCCAGGTGGGCAAGGGGCGGTGGATCTACGTGGGCTTGGGGCTGTGGCGGCAGCTCCCGGCCGGCACCCCCGGCGCCTACCAGCTGCTGGCGAACCTGATCAGCCTGCAGTAGGGCCGACCTCCGAGCTGGCCTTGGCAGCCGGCCTCGGTGCCCACCTACCCGAACATCGCGATCCTGGCCAGGCGGAGGGCGGTGCGCGGGAACTGGGAGAGGACGCGGCGGCGGGCCGCGGCGTAGGTGACGGTGCCCGTGGCGTAGGCGATGATCGCCTGCGCCAGGTCGCCGTGATTACGGGCGCCGCTGACGACGGCCGCGATGCGCCGCGGGTCGCGGAACAGGTACTTCTGGATCAGGCGCGCGTCGCGCAGCTCGGTGCCGATCTCGCGCTTCCAGGCGCGCACGTAACACCGGGCGGCCTCGCGATGGTCGGCGCCGTCCGCGCGGAGCGCCGCGAGGATCGCCCCGGCCGCGAGGTCGCCGGTGACCATCGCGTAGTAGATCCCCTCGGCCGTGTAGGCGTTGACGAAGCCTCCCGCGTCGCCGGCCACGAGCACGCGCCCGGCGGCCGTCCGCGCGATTGGCCCGCCCACCGGGATATGGCACGGCGTGAAGTGCTCGCGAGCCGAGGCCCCCTGCAGCACCCCCCGTGCCACCAGGTCGTTCACGAACCCGCGTTGCACCTCGTACGGTGACCGGGCCACCTGCTCCTTGAAGTACGACAGCAGGCAGCCGACGCCGACGTTGACGTGGCCCTCCTTCGGGAACACGTAGCCGTACCCGTCCGTCCCGCCGTGCCCGTACGACACCCAGAGTGTTGCCGGGTCGGTGGCCCGCAGCCGGGCCTCGGGCGCCTCCTCCATCATGTCGAGGGCCACGGCCTCGCCATCCCATCCCGGGTGCAGGCCGAGGCGGCGCGTCATGATGCCGTTGACGCCGTCGGCGGCCACGAGGTAACGCCCCGTGAACGCGCGGCCGTCCCGCGTCCGCACGGCGACGCGCTCCCCGTCGGCCTCTGCCTGCGAGACCCAGGCCTCCTCGCACAGTTCCGCGCCCGCCTCCGCGGCGAGGCGCGCCAGCAGCTCGTCGAACTCGTAGCGGCGGACCAGGAGCACGGCCGGCCGCCCGGACGTGAGGACGACGTGGTTCAGGCTGCCGGCCTCGAGGAAGAGCCGCGACACCCAGTGGGTGGCGATGCGGGGGAGCGCGACCCCGAGCCACGGGAATCGCGAGAGCGCGCGCGTCGTGATGCCGCCGCCGCACGGCTTGTTGCGGGGGAAGCGGGCGCGCTCGAGCAGGCAGACGCGGGCGCCGCCGGCGGCGAGCACCCGGGCCGCGGTCGACCCGGCAGGGCCCGCGCCGACGACGATGGCATCGAAAGGGGGCACTGAGTGACATTCTACAGAACGCGGGGGCCGGGGGCCGAGAGCGGGGGCGGGGCTATAATGGCGTTCCCCCGCGCCGCCTTTCGAATCCCTCGAAACTGGAGCCGAACTGGTCATGACCGAAGCGCTCTCGACCCGCGTCGCCGAGAACGAGGCGTCTCACCCCCTGCCCGCGTGCCGCCTGGCCCGCCTGATCGGGCGCGAGCCCGACGAGTGGACGGTGGACGACCTGGTCGGAGTCGTCGGGGCACTCGGCATCCGGCTGGTGAGCCTCATGCACGTCGGCGGCGACGGCTGGCTGAAGACGCTCGACTTCGTCCCGCGCGACGTACCGCACCTGCGCGAGGTCCTGTCGTTCGGCGAGCGCGCCGACGGCTCGAGTCTGTTCGGCGCGCTGGGCGTCCCGGTGACGGCGTCCGACGTCGTGCTGCGGCCACGGCTCTCGACCGCTTTCATCGATCCGTTCGCCACGTATCCAACGCTGGTCGTCTTCTGCGGCCACTTCGGGCGCGACGGGGAGAGGCTGCCCGAGTCGCCCGACACGATCGTGCGCAAAGCGCACGAGCGCCTGCAGGCCGAGGCGGGCGTCGAGCTGCACGCGCTCGGCGAGGTGGAGTTCTTCCTGGGCAAGCGCCCCGAGGAGAACGACATCTATGGCGCGGCCGAGCGGGGCTACCACGCCAGCTCGCCGTTCGTCTTCGGCGAGGCGCTGCGGCGGCGGGCGATGGTCCTGCTCTCGGAGGCCGGCATCCCGCTGAAGTACGGCCACAGCGAGGTGGGCTACATCCAGGCCGACGATGTGGACCCGCGGATCTGGGAGCAGCACGAGATCGAGCTGGCGTTGCAGCCCCTGCCCGCGTCGGCCGATTCGGTGCTGATCGCGCAGTGGGTGCTGCGCAACCTCGCGCGGCAGGCGGGCTGGCGCTGCGCCTTCGACCCGATCCTGCGCAAGGGGCACGCGGGCAGCGGCCTCCACTTCCACATGTCGCCGGTCGTCGGCGGCGCGCACCAGAAGCACAGCACGCCGGACGGGCAACTGGTGGGGCCGAGCAAGTGGCTGATCGCAGGGCTGGTCCGCCATGCCGCGGCGCTGATGGCGTTCGGCAACCGCACGTCCACCTCGTTCGTCCGCCTCACGCAGGCGAAGGAGGCGCCGAGCGCGGTGACGTGGGGGCGCTACAACCGGAAGGCGCTGGTCCGGCTGCCGATCGTCGCGGCCGACGCGCAGGGGCGCTCGGTGAGTCCCGAGACGGTGGAGTTCCGGCTGCCCGACGGGTCGGCCCACCCGCACCTGCTGCTCGCCGGGATCGCGCAGGCGATGATCGCCGGGCGGACCTTCGCCGACATCGACGCGCTGCTCGAGAGGACGGCGGTCGGCACGGCCGCCTCGCAGGCGATCGCCGTGCCGCGCATGTTCTCGGAGGTGGCGGTCGGGCTGCGCGAGCACCGCGCCTCGCTCGAGGCGGGGAACGTGTTCCCGGTGCACGTGATCGACCGGACGATCGAGGCGCTGCTGCAGATGTAGGGGTTAGGGGCTAGGAGCTAGGAGCTAGGGGCCAGGGCGTATGCAGATTGCGCTCATCCAGCAGCACGCGACGCCCGACAAGCAGGAAAACCTGGCGCGGGGGCTGAGGGCGCTCGACGAGGCGGCCGCGCGGGGCGCCCGGCTCGCTTGCTTCGCCGAACTGGCGTTCGAGCCGTTCTACCCGCAGCGGCCCGCGACGCCGGCTTCGCTCGCGCTCGCCGAGCCGATCCCCGGACCGATCACGCGCGCCTTCCAGGAGCGCGCCGCCCGCCTCGGCGTCGTCGTCGTGCTGAACCTGTTCGAGCGCGACGGCGAGCGCACCTACGACAGCTCGCCGGTGATCGACGCCGACGGCCGGCTGCTGGGGCGCACGCGGATGATCCACATCACGGAGTACGCCTGCTTCCACGAGCAGGGGTACTGACGCGCCGGGCGACACGGGCGCGCCCGTGTACGACACGTGGGCGGGCCGGATCGGCGTGGCCATCTGCTACGACCGCCACTACCCGGAATACATGCGGGCTTTGGCGGTGCGCGGCGCCGAGCTGGTGGTGGTTCCACAGGCGGGGGCGGTGGGCGAGTGGCCCGAGGGGCTCTACGAGGCGGAGATGCGGGTGGCGGCCTTCCAGAACGGCTACTTCACCGCACTGTGCAACCGGGTCGGTCCCGAGGAGTGCCTGAACTTCGGCGGCGAGTCCTTCGTCTGCGCGCCGGATGGAAGGGTGATTGCCCGAGCCCAGGCGAGGGAGGACACGATACTCTTCGCCGACATCGACCTGGGCGAGGTCACGGCCTCGCACGCGCGCCGGCTGTTCCTCCGCGACCGCCGTCCCGAGCTGTACTCGGGCTGGATTTAGTCTAGTTCCGGCGCTCGTTTGACCCCGACCCCTCTTCAGTAACCGGCACGGTGTTCCGGCCCCTCAGCACGGCCAGGGCGCAGAGAGCGACGGCAAGGGTGCCGGCGAGGGGCACCACCATGCCCAGGCGCAGGCCGGCCGCCTTGGACAGCCCGCCAAGGGCCAGTGGGAACGACGTCGACCCGGCCGTGCCGACCGTGAAGAGGAGCGAGAAGACCGTTCCCCCGAAGCGGTGGTGGCGGTCGGCGGCCAGGGCCAGCGTGGTGGGGACCACCGGTGAGAGGCCGAGCGCGGTGAGCCAGGCGCCGAGGGCGAGCACCGGCAGCGACCGCGCCCCGAGCAGCAGGACGGCGCAGCCGGCCGCCGACAGGACCGCGGCCGCCAGCACGAGGCGCTCGTTGCCGAGCCGGGACTGGAGGCCGGCCGAGACACTTCGCCCGATGATCGTCATCACCCAGTAGCCGAGGAGGATGACGGTGGCCGCCCGCGGGGACCAGCCCATCGCTCCGGCGTAGGTCGAGGTCCAGCCGCTCAGCGCCGCCTCGTTCCCCATCTGGAAGAACATCAGCACCGCGAGCAGCAGCACGCCGGGGTGGCGAGTCATGCGCCAGAACTCGGCCAGCGAGAAGGATGCCTGCTCCCGGGGCGGCGGGAACGTCAGCGGCGCCGCCACGAGCGCCCCGGCGGCCGCCACCGCGGTGCAGGCTGCCAGGACGCCGCCGATCGACAGGGCGCCGAACGCGACCGAGACCAGCAGCGGGGCGAACAGCGCGCCGACCCCGAAGAAGACGTTCGCCAGGTTCAGCATCCGGCCGCGGCTCTCTGGGTAGAGGTCCGAGACGAGGGCGTTGGCGCCGAGGTTCAGCCAGCCGGCGCCCACCCCCAGCACCGCGGCCGAGGCGGCCGCGCTGGCGAATCCCCGCGCCAGGGCGAAGAGGCCCAGCGCCACCGCCACGGTCGCCGCGGCGCCGACCAGCACCACCTTCCCCCCGAACCGGTCCTGGGTGGGTCCGGCGACGACGGTCGCGATCAGGAGGCCGACGAACATGATGCTGAACAGCTGCCCCTGCTGGGCGAGGTCGATCGCCAGGCGGGCCCGCATGTCGGGCAGGCCGAACAGCGTCCCGAGCAGGGCGATGACCATCCCGAAGACGAACATCGAGAGGCACGAGACGGCGAAGAGCGGGCGCCGGGAAGGCATGGGGACCTCATGGTATCATCGAGAATCTCAACCAACGACGAGGCCCCGGGATGCAGAGCGAGTCGAAACCCGCCCAGGCGAAGATCACCTACGCCACGATGAGCGCCGACCAGATGGCGGACCTGCACCGCGAGCTGGACGAGGCGATCGACACGGTGAAGGCCGGCTTCGGCCGGTCGCACCCGATGCTGATCGCCGGGCGCGACGTGGAGGGGGCCGGGGGCGAGTTCGAGGACCGCAGCCCGATCGACACCCGGATCCTCATCGGCCGCTTCACCGCCGCCACCCGCGAGCAGACCCGAGAGGCGATCGCCGCGGCGCGCGCGGCGTTTCCGGCCTGGAGCCGCGTCCCGTGGGAAGAGCGCGTCCGCATCGTCAGGACGCTGGGGCAGCGCATCCGTGAGCGTCGCGCCGAGCTTTCCGCCATCATCGGCTACGAGGTCGGGAAGAACCGGCTCGAGTGCGTCGGCGAGGTCGAGGAAGCCGTGGACTTCTTCGACTACTACTGCGACCGGATGGAGCAGACCGACGGCTTCAGCAACCTGATGGGGCTCCCGGGCTCGCGCGAGGAGAGCCTGAGCGTCCTGCGTCCCTACGGGGTGTTCGGGATCATCGCGCCGTTCAACTTCCCGCTGGCGCTGGCCGCCGGACCGATGGCCGCGGCGCTGCTGGCCGGCAACACCGTGGTCTGCAAGCCCGCCGAGGACACCCCGCTCGCTTGCGTCCCTCTGGCCGAGATCGCGGCCGAGTTCCTGCCGCCCGGCGTCTTCAACCTCGTGAACGGCCCCGGCGTGCCGGTGGGCGAGGAGATCGCCAACAACGAGGGGATCGACGGCCTGGTATTCACCGGGTCGATGGAAGTCGGGATGATGCTGATGCGGCAGAACGGGGCGCGCCCCGTGCCGCGCCCGCTCATCATCGAGATGGGGGGGAAGAACCCCGCGCTCGTGATGGCGTCGGCCGACCTGGACAAGGCCTCGGACGGGGTGATGCGGTCGGCCTTTGGCGCCACCGGCCAGAAGTGCTCGGCCTGCTCGCGCGTCTACGCCAGCCGCGAGGTGCGCGATCGCTTCGTCGAGATGCTGGTCGAGAAGACGAAGCGGATCAAGGTCGGCAACCCGCTCGAGCGCGACGTCTGGATGGGCCCGGTGATCAACGAGCGAGCCGTGCGCCGGTACGAGCAGGCGATCGAGGAGGCGCGGCGCGACGGCGGCCGCGTGGTCGTGGGCGGCCGCCGCCTGGCGGGCGGGGTCTTCGACCACGGGTACTATGTGGAGCCGACAGTCATCGACGGCCTGCCGCGCGACCACCGGCTGTTCCGCGAGGAGCTGTTCGTTCCGATCACCGTCGTCGCCGACGTGATGACGCTGGACGAGGCGCTCGAGCTGGCGAACCGGACCTCCTACGGCCTGACAGCCGGCATCTTCTCGGGGGAGGAGCGCGAGATCGAGACGTTCTTCGACACCATCCAGGCGGGCGTCATCTACGCGAACCGGCGGGCCGGGGCGACGACCGGCGCCTGGCCGGGCCAGAACTCGTTCGGCGGCTGGAAGGCCAGCGGCTCGACCGGCAAGGGGACGGGCGGCCCGCACTACCTGCAGCAGTACTTCCGCGAGCAGAGCCGGACCAGGGTGCGGTGATCCTCCCCCCGCTTGCCTCCCCCGCCCGGTCTGTCAGATCATAGGCATCCGGCCCCCGCACGGCTCCGGTTGAGGTGTGCCCGGGAGCCGGTCATCCGCCAGGAACGAGCCTGATACCCCAGTCCGAGCCGCAAGGGAGTGGCCATGACGACCACGTACGACTACAAGACCCGCACCTCGTACACCGAGGACGTCGCCCGGCAGAAGGAGGCGCACAGGGTCCTCCTGCGGCACCAGTTCGAGCCGAGCCTCCCGGAGCGGGGCTACACCAACCGCACGCTCCACATCGACCTCTCCACGCTGACGGTGAGCGAGAAGCAGGTCACGCAGCAGATGAAGGACGTCTTCATCGGCGGGCGGGGCTTCGGCCTCTGGTACCTCTGGAACGCCATCAAGCCCACCACGAAGTGGGACGACCCCGAGAACGACATCATCATCAGCCCGGGGCCGCTGGCGGGGAACACCGCGTACGCCGGGTCGGGCAAGTCGCTGGTGGTGACGCTGTCGCCGCTCACCGGCATCCCGATCGACAGCAACGTGGGCGGGTACTTCGGGCCGCTGTTGAAGTTCTGCGGCTACGACGCCCTCGAGATCCAGGGCAAGGCGCAGAAGGACGTCGTCGTCGTCATCGACGGCCCGAAGAAGACGATCACGATCGAGGAGGCGCCCGAGGAGAACCACGACAGCCACGTCGCGGCCGAAGTCTTCATGCACGAGTACGCCGACGACGAGAAGGACTTCGTCAACGTGTCGGTGGTGTCGGCGGGCCAGGGGGCGGACCACAGCCGGATCGGCTGCCTGAACTTCTCGTGGTACGACCCGAAGCGGGGCGCGGCGCGGCTGAAGCAGGCGGGGCGCGGCGGGATCGGCCGCGTGTTCCGCGACAAGAAGCTCAAGGCGCTCGTCGTGCACGGGTTCAAGATGAAGGGCGACCTGAACCGGGCTGCCGACTTCACCCGCACCACCAAGGTCGGCCGCGTGCTCGCCAAGGAGATCCACGACTTCGACGACGAGCAGTGCAAGATGCGCAAGATCGGCACGGCGCACCTGGTCGAGGTCATGGACGCCTACGACCTGCTGCCGGTCCACAACTTCCAGTACGGCAAGCACAAGGACATCGACAAGATCGCCTCGACGGTGTGGGAGAAGCGGTTCACCCAGGGGATCTTCGACGGCTGCTGGTACGGCTGCCACATGGCGTGCGCCAAGGGAGCCGACTGCCACAAGGTGATGACCGGTCCCTACAAGGACCACCTGGTCACGGTGGACGGGCCGGAGTACGAGACGGCCGCCGGCCTCGGGTCGAACTGCGGCATCTTCGACCCCGACTGGATCCTCGAGTCGAACTTCTACTGCGACACCTACGGCGTCGACACGATCTCGTTCGGCACCTGCTGCGCGTTCGCCATGGAGTGCTTCCAGCGCGGCATCCTGAACCTCGAGCGGACGGGCGGCCTCGACCTGACGTGGGGCAACGGCGCCTCGCACGTGGAGCTGCTGCACCAGATGGCCCGCGGCGAGGGGTTCGGCGTGCTCGTGGGGCAGGGGGTGAAGTACATGCAGGAGTACTTCGCCGGACAGGGCTGGGGCGACCTGCAGTTCATGCGTGACTTCGGCATGCAGGTGAAGGGCCTCGAGTACTCGCAGTACCAGTCCAAGGAGTCGCTGGCGCAGCAGGGCGGCTACGCGCTCACCAACAAGGGGCCGCAGCACGACGAGGCGTGGCTGATCTTCATGGACATGGTGAACAACCAGATCCCGAGCTTCGAGGACAAGGCCGAGGCGCTGCACTACTTCCCGCTGTTCCGCACCTGGTTCGGGCTGATGGGCCTCTGCAAGCTGCCCTGGAACGACATCGAGCCCGAGGACAACGCCAAGCACGGGAAGAACGCCGCGAAGGTGCCCGAGCACGTCCACAACTACACCGAGCTGTACGCGGGCATCACCGGGCAGGACGTGACGATCGACGACTTCATCCGCATGTCCGAGGGGGTCTACAACTTCCAGCGCGTGTTCAACCTGCGGATGGGCATGGGCGGGCGGAAGAGCGACTGGCCGCCGTACCGCTCGATGGGGCCGCTCACCGTCGAGGAGTACGAGTCGCGCGCCGAGCGGTACGACAAGCAGCTCGAGGAGCTGATCGGGATCGACCCGGTGGGGAAGGGCACCGAGGAGAAGATGGCCCTCCATCGCCAGTGGCGCGAGGACCGCTACAACAAGCTGTGCGACGCGGTCTACAAGCGCCGCGGCTGGACCAACAACGCCATCCCCACGCTCGAGACGCTGAGGAAGTTCAAGGTGGACTTCCCGGAGGTGGTGGCGGTCGTCACGCCGCACCTCACGTAGAGGACAGGATGCTGGCCAAGCGCTTGGGCTTCATCGACGACGAGTCTGCAAATGCGCTGCTGTTAGATAGCGCCGAAGTGGGTCGGATGCTTCACGGCCTGATTCGAAGCCTCAGGGCTGTAGGGGAGGCAGTGTGACGGCCACAGCCCTGAATCCCGAATCCCGACTCCCGAATCCTGGCGTCATCGTCGTGAACGGCGAACCGATGCCTTGGCAGCCAGGGATGACGGTTGCGGACATTCTGAAGGTCCGCAACTACATCTTCAGGATGCTCGTCGTCCAGGTCGACGGTACCTTGGTGAAGCGGGGGACGTACGCCGCCGCCGCGGTCCCCGACGGCGCGACCGTCGAAGTCATCCACATGATCAGCGGCGGGTAGCCGGGCTACTTCCCCCGCTCCTTCGGCACGCTGCGCCACGCCGGGCGCCTGGGCTTCGACGGCGGGCTCTTCTTCAGCTCCTCCATCACCACCTGGATCGCCCGCTCGAGCTGCGGGTCCTTGCCGTCCAGCAGGTCGGCCGGGTTCTGCTCGACCTCGATGTCGGGCGGCACCCCCTCGTTCTCGACCACCCAGCCGTCCTCGGTCCAGATGGCGAGGTTGGGGGCGGTGACCATGCCGCCATCCATCAGCACGGGGAAGCCGAGCGTGCCGACCAGGCCGCCCCAGGTGCGCTTGCCCACGATCGGTCCGAGCTTGAACTTGCGCCACATCCAGGGGAACAGGTCGCCGCCCGACCCGGCGGTCTCGTCGACGAGCAGCACCTTCGGCCCGTGGATGGACGCCGTCGGCGTCGGGAAGTCGGCGCCGTAGCGGGTTGCCCAGTAGGCGCCGTGCGGGCGGCGGAGGAGGTCGGTGTAATAGTCGGCCACCGAGCCGCCCCCGTTGAAGCGCTCGTCCACGATGATGGCGTCGCGGTTGGCCTGCGGGTAGAAGTAGCGCTTGAAGTAGGTGTGCCCCATCGTGCTGGTGTTGGGGACGTAGACGTAGGCGACGCGCCCCTTGGTGGCCTCGGTCACCCGGCGCAGGTTCCCCTCGACCCAGTCGCGGTTCCTGAGCGCCGCCTCGTTCGCGATTGGAACCACCGGGACGGTCCGCGAGGCCGAGCCGTCGGGGTTGGCGCCGACGGTGATCTCGACGATCTTGCCGGCGGTATTCTCGAACGGCGCGTAGACACTCGTGTCGGCGCGCAGGTCGTGCCCGTTGACGGCGAGGAGGTATTCACCGGCCTTCACGTTGACGCCCGGCTCGGTGAGCGGCGACCGCAGCTCGGGGTTCCAGTTCAGGCCGCCGTAGACCCTCCTGAAGCGGTAACGCCCGTTCTCGATGGAATAGTCGGCGCCGAGCAGGCCGCCGGGCACCGAGGCCGGCTCGGTCCGGTTCTCGCCTCCGCCGACCCGGTGGTGACCGACGCCCAGCTCGCTGCACATCCACTGGATGACGCGGTTGAGGTCGTCGCGCACCGCCACGTGCGGGAGGAACACGGAGTACTTCGCGCGCATCGCCGCCCAGTCCACGCCGTGCATGGTCGGGTCGTAGAAGTAGTCGCGGTTGACCCGCCACGCCTCGTCGAAGATCTGGGGCCACTCGGCGGCCGGATCGATGCGGATCTCGAGCGAGTCGAGGTCGAGCCGCCCCTGCGAGGGCTCGATCTTCCCCTTCGTGGAAACGATCGACCAGGTCGCGCCGCTGCGGTAGACGAGCTTCTTGCCGTCGGCCGACACGGTGTAGCCCCCGACGTCGGGCAGCAGCGTCTCGTCCTTGCGCGTCCCCAGGTCGTAGCGGTGCAGGGCCGACTTCGCGTCGGCCGCGCGCAGGTAGTAGAGCAGGTTCGCCTCGCCGGCCTGGAGGCTGGAGAGGTCGGCGGCCGGCACCGGCACGGTCAGGATGCGGCTCGCCAGCCCCTCGACGTCGATCTTCACCACGGGTGGAATCGACGCCTTGTCGGTGGCGGGCTTGTCGGCGGCCGGCTTGTCGGTCGCGGCCGGCTTGTCGGCGGCCGGTTTCTGGATCGGCTTCTCGCCCTCCTCTGCCTTCTTCCCTTCTTCGTCGCTTTCCTTCGCCAGCGGGGACGGGGCGTCCTTGTCGAGCACCGCCAGGTAGATCGCGCTCGTCGAGTGCATGTCGGCGTTCGACATCGCGAACCAGTCGCGGACAGGGCCGGCGTCGGTGGAGCCGAGCAGGTAGAGGTACTTGCCGCTCGCGTCGAACGCCGGCTCGCTCACGTCGCTCAGGCCGTCCGAGACCGGGAACGACTTGTCCTGGTCGACGGAGTAGAGGTGGACCTGCTGGATGTAGTTGGGCGTATTGAGCGTGTAGGCGATCCACTTCGAGTCGGGCGACCAGGCGGCGCCAATCGTCTTGCGCGGGCCGTAGATGGGCTCGGCAGCGATCTTCTTCGAGACGCCCGAGTCGAGGTCGATCCAGTAGAGCGTCCAGGAGTTGTCGGTGTAGGCCAGCCTCCGGCTGTCGGGTGAGAACGCCGGGCGGTCGTAGAAGCCGGCGCCCGCCAGCTTGTAGGTGCGGGGCTGGCCCTTGCCGTCCTGCGGCGCGACCACCAGCTGGTAGGCGCCCCCCGCGTCGGAGAAGTAGGCGATGGACTTCCCGTCGGGCGACCAGGCGGGCGACCGCTCGTGCACGCCCGGCGTGCCGGTCAGGTTCCGGGGATCCCCCTTCTCGGCGGGCACCGTCACGATCTCGCCGCGCGACTCGACGACGAGGCGGGCGCCGGAGGGCGACAGGGCGCCGTTGCGGAGGTGCCGCGCGCCCTTGACGAACCGCGGGCGCAGGTCGGGCAGGTCGGCGGTCACGCCGATGGCGACCTTCGCGTGCTTGCCGGTCGCCGGGTCGAACACGTGGAGGTAGCCCGCCTGCTCGTACGCCACCTTGCCGCCGCCGGCCGAGGCGTACAGCACGGGGAAGTCGTCGTGGCGCGTGATCTGCGTCACGGCCTTCGACTTCGTGTCGTAGGAGAACAGGTTGAACTCGCCGGCGCGGTCCGAGACGAAGTACAGCGTGTCGCCGATCCAGGCCGGGTAGACGTCGTTCGGCCGATCGGGCGGCTGCGGCACGGTCGCGACCCCCCGGGTGGCCGGCGTGTAGATCCAGATTGTCGAATGGGTGCCGCCGCGGTAGTGCTTCCACTGCGTGAACGCGTCGTAGAGCGGGTTGTAGGCGATGCGCGTGCCGTCGGGCGACAGTGCCCCGCGGAAGGCGTAGGGCGGGTCGAGCCGCGCCGGCGCGCCCCCCTTCACCGGCACGGTGAACAGCTGGCTGTAGCGGCCGCTGAACACGGTGCGCGCGGAGGTGAACACCACGCCGGCGCCGTCGGGCGTGAACCCCTGGACGGTGTCCCGCCCGGGATGCCAGGTGAGGCGGGTCGGCACGCCGCCAGCGACCGGCACGACGTAGACGTCCGCGTTCCCCTCGTACTGCGCCGTGAAGGCCAGAAGCGATCCGTCGGGCGAGAACGTGGGGTTCGACGCGCCCTGGCCGCTCGTCAGCCGGCGCACGTTCCGGCCGTCGAGGCCCGACACCCAGAGGTCGCCCGCGTAGATGAACGCGAGGTTCGACGCGCTGATGGCCGGCTGGCTCAGCAGGCGCGTGTCGGAGGTGTCGATGGCGGCAGCCCCCGCGGCGCACGCGAGGACCATCGTCAGCACACAGGCAGTCAGACAAGTGCAGCGTTTCATCTACTTGCTCCTGAGGAAGGAACCCGGCACCGGGGGGCGATCATACCGCAGGGTTCGGGCGGGGGGCGCCCGTCAGAATGCGTCGGCGTGCCACCAGGCGACCGGGTCGCGGTGCGGCAGGTCGAGGGCGAAGCCGCCGAGCGGGGCGACCATCATCGCGACCGCGGGCCGCTCGCGCCAGAGGACGCGCAGCTGCGGCGGCAGGAAGCTGGGGGGGAGCCACGCGACGATGCGCGTGGCGCGAACGCCGGGGCGCGACCGCATCGTCTCGATCAGCGCGCCCACGCGCGCGCCCGACGGGTCGCGGTCGCCGCACTCGGTGACCATCCAGTAGTCACCGACCGCGAAGACGACGGCGTAGGCGGCGGCACGGCCCCCTTCCTCGACGACGAAGAATCCGACCTCGCGGTGGCCCGGGGCCCCGCTGGCCGCCAGCAGGCGCTTCCTGGCGATGGCAAAGCCGACGTACTCCGGCGAGCGGGCGAGGGTGAAGGGAAGCCCCTCCGCCTGCTTCGCGTTCATCTCGGCGATGGCGGGGAAGTCGCCCGCCTCGCCCGATCGCATCGGGATGGCGGGCGGGGCCGGGGCGCGTGCGTCCTTCAGGTCGAGGACGGCCTGCATGACCGGCACCGCCCGGAAGCCGAAGCGCTCGTAGTAGCGGGTGCCGATCTCCGAGAAGAGGAGCGCGAGGCTGGCCCCTTCGGCCTCGCCCTGCGCCAGGAGGGCGCGCAACAACGCGCCCGCCGCGCCCCGGCGCCGGGCATCGGGGCGCGTGAACAGCGCCCCGATGCCGATCGCCGGCGCCTCGCGGCCGCCCGCCCGCACGCGCAGGTCGTACCGCTTCGCGGTCGACACCCAGCGGCCCGCCTCGTCCAGCAGCGCAACCCGCCGCAGGTGCGAGCGCCCCCACGGCGTCTTCAGCTGCGCCGCGTTGTAGCGGGCGTACGACGCGCGGTCGAGCCCCTCGCCCCACACCGGGTGCGTCTGGTCGAGGATCTCCTCGAGGATCGCCCCGGTCGCGGGGACGAGGGGGGAAAAGAAGGTGTCAGGGCTCAAGGCCACCTACGCCAGGCGCACGTTCTCCTCGATCGCGAAACCGCGGCGGCGGCACTCGTCCACCACGGTCTTCCCGGGAATCGCCGTCTCCACCGACACCACCCCTGGCCGCACCTTCCGGTCGACCGCGGCGATCAGCATGATCGACGCGTGCCAGCCGGTCAGCCGCTGCATGGCGGTGAAGCCGGTCTTCTCGTCGTACCGGTCCACGAGCTCGACGGTGGCCTCGGCCTCGCGGCCGCCGGTCCGCCCGCGCCCGATGACGCGCATGACGCAGATGTCCTTGAAGTCCTCGCGCTGGATCTGCGGCGTCAGCAGCGCGTGGAAGACGTCGCGCGGGATCACCTGCTGGCTTCCCACCGCGACCGGCTCGAGGCCGAGCAGCCCCAGGTCGGCGAACGTCTTGAACTGCGCGACGTGGCCCGGGTAGCGGAGCGTCTTGTTCTCCAGGCGCTGCAGCTTCCCCTCGAAGGTCCACGGCGAGGTGGACAGCCCGCCAGAGGTGACGAACGCCTCGAGGCGGCCGAGCGGCTCGGGGAAGTCGAGCATCTCGTAGCCCGAGAAGGCGGGCACCGGCGTCACCTTCCCGTCGCGCAGGAAGAAGGCGTCGCCGTCGTACTCGTTGGTGAGGCCGCCGAGCGCGAACGCGCACGCGTAGTTCCACGGTGGCTGCGGATCCTGCGGCAGGCCGCCGTCCCAGATCAGCACCTCGCGCGGCTCCTCGACGAGCTCCGTCACGTAGGTCCCGAGCGAGATGTTCAGCCCCGGCCCCATGCCGCAGTCGGGCACCACGGCGACCCCCGCCGCGCGCGCCTCGGGATCGAGCGCGAGCTGCTGGCGGACCACCCCGGTGTTCCCGCCGAAGTCCACCAGGTTGACGCGCTGCTCGATGGCCAGGCGGGTGATCGCCAGGTTGAAGGTGAAATGAACCGAGCTGATGCAGCCCGTGGCGCCGTCGAGGTGCGGTCGCACGGCTGCGATGTCGCCGGCATCGACCGCCGCGGCGCGGGCCATGTTGCGGCCGAGGAGGGTGTTCAGCCTGGTGGCCGCCGCTTCGGCCCCCTTGCCGTCGATGTCGAGCAGCACGACCTCGTCGGCCCGCCCGAACACGCCCAGGTCATACGCGGCCGCCACGCCCTGGCGGCCCGCCCCAATCACCACGTACTTTGTCGGCATAGATTAGTCCACGAAGTCCCCGAAGTCCGAGTTCACGAAGTCCGAGTGTCCCTGCCCGTGTCACTTCCCCGCGTCCAGGTCGTTCCAGTTGAGGATCGCGTTGAAGCCGAGGAAGAAGGTGCCGTGGGTCTGCCAGCGCCAGAAGGGGCGCGTGGCGAACAGCACCACGTGGCCCTTGCCGATGCCCGCGTCGGCCACCACCGCCTTGCCCGCCAGCGCCTGGCCGCCGACCAGGCCGCCGCTCAGCAGCATGTCGTCCGGGTTGGACGGAAACCGCAGGACCACCCGCGGCAGCGGCACGGCGGGGGCCCCCTGGCGGCCGCTGAATGCCTCGCCGCCCGCCCGCTCGTCGCCCCGTTCCTTCGCCGGGGCCGGCGCCTCGTCGAGCGACGCCAGCCGCTCGGGCACCGCGTTGGGCGTGAGGTTCATGCCGACGCCCGGGATCGACGCGCCGCCGCGCCCGAAGCCGCCGCCCCCGCCCACCGCGAGGACCGGCGCCTGGCTGAAGTACACCGGCAGGCGATCGGCATTGTACCCGTAAGCGATGGGGCTCTTGCGATCCGCGAACACCGCCTTGAGGATCGTCCCGCGCGCGAAGAGGCCGGGCGTCTCCTCCACCGTCACCCCCTGCGTGAGGCCGTAGGCCGGGAAGATCGTGGAGGTCGATCCTTCGGTGATCAGCAGCCCGCCCTCGCGGACGAACGCCGCCAGGTTGGCGAGCCCCTCGAGCCCCATGCCGCCGCGGATGTCGTCGGCCGAGTCCAGCACGCCGAGGTTCGGCGTCAGGTCGGTCTTCTTGTGCGGCAGCGGGTCGCCGGTCATCGGCAGGCCGTTCACCTGCGACTGCGGCGTGCCGCCGACGTGCGGGAAGACGATCACGTCGAACCTCGCGCGCAGGTTCCCCTCGCGCAGCTTCGTGTCGCCGAAGTAGGTGTAAGGGACCTTGAACCTGTCGAGCGCGAGGCGCACCCACCCCTCGTCCTGCGTCCGCTGCCACGAGTGCACGTAACCGATGCGCGGCACGTCCAGCTCGTGCGTCTTCACCTCGGGTGCCGCCGCCACGGCGTGCGCCGTCAACCCCAGCTCCTTCAGGACCGGCCCGATCGCGGCCTCGTCGGCGTCGGGGATGACGAAGGCTCCCGCCTCGAACGTGCGCCCGGCCGCCTCGAACGGCGCCTCGGCCGCCAGCATCCGCACCTTCGGGAGGGCGAAGCGGAACGTGACGAGCTTGTTGTCCACGTTGTGCTCGACCAGCAGCACGCGCCCCGCGCCGCTGATGCCCCCCTCGGCCCGGACGTCCTCGGCCAGCAGCGTCGCCGGCTGGTCGAGGATGGCCTTGTCATCCACCCGGTGCACCACGACGTTGCGCATCAGCGGCACGCTCCAGCCGGTGTCGTCGTAGGGCGACGGGTTCTGCGGCGCGAAGAACTGCGTGCCGAGCAGCGTCCTGACGAGCACGCCGTAGGGCTGGTCCATCCGGACGACGAAGTCGCCGGGCGCGACCTGCACGCCGCCCGCCTTGAACGCGGCGCTCGCGCGGTGCACCTCGGCCCCCTGCATCCGCAGCATGTTGACGGTGGCCACCGCCTCGCCCTTCCGGTACTGGCCCGCGGGGATGACCCACGCGTACGGCGCCTCGCCGCGCCCGCGCTCCACCGCGCGCCGCCCCTTCAGATAGAAGTTCTCGAGCAGGAGGTCTCGGTTCCTCGCCGCGTACTGCAGCGCGAAGAGCAGCGCGCTCTGCTGCATGTTCACGTTGTTGCGCGGCCCCCACTTGATCGACGCGAGCGGCGGGTTCGGCCGGTACCACTCGCGGCTCGTCTCGGTCGCCCCGAGCTTGATCTCCTGGTTCTGCGGCCCGTAGGCCTGCGTCTCGTAGAAGCGGCCGATGCTGTTGCGCAGGTTCGCGACGAAGAAGAGGTAGTTCGGCGTCCAGCCGTCGTAGAACCCCCCGGTCCACACCCCCGGAACGCCGCGCTTGGTCATCTCGGAGACCTCGTGCTTGGCGAGCATCCACCACTCGTCGGTGACCAGCGGGTCGAGGTTGACGTTGTAGGGCCCGGCGCCGGTCGATGCGTAGAGGTAGGGGATCGACTCGTGCAGGTCGTGCAGCACGGTTGGTTTCCAGTGCAGGAAGGCCCGCAGCACGTTCTGCGTCAGCGCGAGGCCGACGCCAAGGCCGTCGCGGTTGTTGTCGTGCGCCACGTACTGGCCCCACCAGGTCAGCGGCAGCGTCTGGCCGGTCTTCTTCTTGTAGTAGAGGTTGTCGACCACCTTCTCGCGGCCGTCCACCTCGAGGACCGGCGTCAGCGCCACGATCACCTTGTTCCGGATGTCTCGGATGAACGGGGTTTCCTCGACGACCAGGCGGTAGGCCAGCTCCATCAGCATCTCGGCGCTGCCCGTCTCGCCCGAGTGCAGGTTGCCCGTGGCCCAGTAGATCGGCTTGCCGGCCGTGATGAGCTGGCGCGCCTGCGCCTCGGTCAGCGTTCGCGGGTCGGCGAGGTCGTTCAGGATCTTCCGGTAGCGCTCGAGGCCCGCGATCGTGGCCTCGTCCGCGACGAAGACCATGATCATGTCGCGCCCCTCTTCGCTCTTGCCGATGCGCAGCAGCTTCACGCGCGGCGATGCCTTCTCGAGCGCCTCCATGTAGCGGAGGATGTCCTTGTAGTACGTCAGCTCGTCGGGCGTCCCCGGGATGCGCCCGAGGAACTTCAGCGGCGTGGGGACGGTCGCCGACGCCGGCAGGTGGTCGACCAGTTCGGTGACCACGCGCGGGTCCTGCGTGTACTCCTTGATCTTCGCCGTGTAATCGACGTCGATCTTCTGCGCGGGCGCCTTCGGCGCCTGGGCGAGGGCCGGCACCGCGAGGGACAGGGTGAGCGCGATCGCGCTCGTGGCGGTCAGGCCGTGGAACCTCGGTGACGCCATTGGCTGGTTACCTCAGTAGCGCCGGCCTCCGTGCCGGCGGGCACCGCGTTATAGCACAGATGCCGCGAGGGCTGGCAGCCCTGTTGCACCCCCGGGACGGCATGCCCGGTTCCTTCGATCTGCCCATTTCGTGGTGAGAACGTCACCAGCTTCGCCGGCTACCACGAGACCCATGGCACGATCGGGAGGATCATCTGGGAGGCTCGAACATGCTGCTGTCGAGTGACGAAATCGAGCGCAGGCTGCCGCAACTCGCCGGTTGGCGGGTCGAGGGCCACGCCATCGTCCGCCAGTTCACCTTCGCCGGGTTCCCCGAGGCCGTGGCCTTCGTGAACCGCCTGGTGCCGGGCTGCGAGGCCGCGGACCACCATCCCGACGTCACCATCAATTACCGCCGCGTGACGCTCTCGTACTCGACCCACAGCGAGGGGGGCGTCACCGGGAAGGACTTCGCCGGCGCCGCCGAAGCGGACAAGCTGGAGTAGGGCCGCTCGTGGCGCCCTCGGGCCGCTAACCTTTCGTCCTGAACACCCCCGTCGTCTTCTTCAGCGTCGCGCAGGTGAGGAAGATGGCGGCCGAAGCGGCGAAGAACCCCGTCCACAGCGGATCAGCGACCAGGCGCCCGGTGGCGAGCCAGGCGCGGAACAGGTCGAGGACGAAGACCACTGAGGCGATGGTCATCAGCCCGTGGAACTCGGAGCCGAGCGGGCGGCGCCAGCCGAAGGGGACGTCCGGGCGGCGGTAGGTTGCGGCGGCCGGGATCATCGCCGGCACTTGGCCGGCCCACGCGCGAAACTCGTCGCCGAACCGCTCCTCGAGGAACGCCTCCTCGCGGGCCGCTATCCGCTCGTGGTACAGCAGGCCGAGCAGCAGGACGATGACCGGGAGGTACCAGCGGGTGGTGAAGGCGGCAAGGCCGATCGCGGTGAGGGTGTTGCCGGAGTAGAGCGGGT
The DNA here is from genome assembly GCA_963813585.1 of uncultured Acidobacteriota bacterium. Taxonomy (GTDB): domain Bacteria; phylum Acidobacteriota; class Vicinamibacteria; order Vicinamibacterales; family Fen-181; genus JARKSS01. Next base: position 511,457 of record CAWEZL010000001.1, on the reverse strand, counting down.
GGCGCACGAGCGAGTACAGGCCGGTCGTGCGCAGGCGGGAGGCCCGCGGGTTGACGGTGCTCCGCTCGGAGGTCCCCTCGGCGGCGGTGCCGATCGCCACGACCCGGATGGCCAGGCCCGCCAGGGCCACCACCGCGGCGAGCACCTGGAGGAGGCGGACGGAGGCCGGCACGGGCTGCGGCAGCCGGGCATCGACCAGGCCGAGCACGAACAGCGGCAGCATCAGCAGCGGCAGGTAGCCGCGCCAGCGAAAGAGGACGTCGCCCGACCGGGTGAAATGGTCTACCAGCTTCATCGGCCGCCCATTATGCGGCATCTTCCCGCCGGCTGCGTCCCCGGGATCACGGGTCGTGACCTCGCCAGGCGACAACCAGAGGCGACAATGCGCCGTGGTGGGGGCTAAAGACTACCCAAATCAGGCCTGTTCATGGGGGTACGCCTCTTGCGTCCGCGCAGGGCGGGTGCCGACCTGCCGCTGCGGCCGATAGCCATGACCTTCACACCCTTCGCTCCCGCATTCCTCGCCGTGGGCCTCCTGGTCGCGGGGGTGGGGGTGGTCGGCCCGTTCCTCCCGGCGAGCGCGCGCATCGAGCCTGGGGCCCGCCAACAGCGCCTCGCGCCGCCGCCGCCGCCGGTCCCCGCCGCCCCTGGGGAACTCAAGGTGCCGGCCGACTCGGTCCTCGGCCTCCAGCTCGAAACGCTCGTCACCACGCGCCCCGAGGCGGGGGACGAGCGGGTGGTCGCCAGCGTGACGCGCGACGTCATGGTCGGCGGCCAGGTGGCGGTGCCCACCGGTGCGAGGGTCCTCGGGACGGCCAGGCTCGTGGAGAAGGGGCCGAAGGGCAAGGAGACGGCGCGCCTCGAGATCCGGTTCGACACGCTCGAGCTGCCAAGTGGCGAGCGGGTGGAGATTGAAACCGAGCCGGTGGTGCGCGACGCCGGCAGCCGGGTTCCGAGCCTCGCCCGGCTGGGGGGCGGAGCGGCCGGGGGGGCTGCCGTCGGCGCGATCCTCGGGGGCGGCAAGGGCGCGGCCATCGGCGGGGTGCTCGGCGCGGCGGGGGCAGCGGCCACCGGACCCGGGCGTGAGGACGTTGTCGAGTTGCGGCCTGGGACGGTGTTGAGCGTTCGGACGAAGGGGGACTTCAGGGTCGGGACCAGAGACGAGGGGGGAGTTCAGGGTCGGGACTAGAATGGAGGCATGCGAAGGAGACTCACCACTGTCCTTGTCCTGTTCCTTCCGCTGGTCCTTCCGCTGCTCCTCCCGGCTCCCGCCGGCGCGCAGGAGACCCAGACCGCGCCCGCGCTGCCCGGCATCCGCAACTACACCCCGGTCGATGCGACCGTCGCCTGCGCGGGGGTGGTGACCCCCGAGGCCGTCGCCGCGCTCAAGCAAGCCGGCTTCGCGTCGATCGTCAACCTCCGCACCGCCGAGGAGGAAGGCGCGAACCTCGAGGCCATGCAGAAGGCCGCCACCGAGGCCGGCCTCCGCTACATCCACGTTCCCTTCTCGTCGTCTGATCCGAAGCCCGAGCCGGTCGAGCGTTTTCTCGAGATCGCCCGCGACAAGTCGAACGAGCCGATGCTGGTCAACTGCGCGAGCGGCGGCCGCGCGTCGATGCTGCTCGCGATCAAGCGGGTGATGCTGGACGGCTGGAGCGTCGAGAAGGCGATGGCCGAGGTGCCGAGCCGCAGCGAGGGCGCGCGCCCCGCGGTCCGCGAGTTCACGCTCGAATATCTGAAGGCGCACGGGAAACAGTAGGTGCCTGTGTCCGACACGCCCTTCGGCGACATGGATGCCGAGAGCTTCAGGCGCGAGGGGTACCGCCTCGTCGACTGGATCGCGCGGTACTTCGAGGACCCGGGGCGCTACCCGGTGATGTCCCGAGTGAAGCCGGGCGAGGTGCGGGGCGCGCTGCCGGCCGCGGCGCCCGAGCAGGGCGAGGCGTTCGACGCGATCCTGGAGGACTTCGAGCGCGTGATCGTGCCGGGCATCACCCACTGGAACCACCCGGGCTTCTTCGCCTACTTCGCCATCTCGGGGAGCGGCCCCGGTGTGCTCGGCGAGATGCTGTCGGCGGCGCTCAACGCGCAGGGGATGCTGTGGCGGACCTCGCCGTCGGTCACCGAGCTGGAAGAGGTTGTGATGGCGTGGCTGCGCGACCTGATGGGGCTGCCCGCGTCCTTCCAGGGCGTCATCTACGACACCGCGTCGGTCTCGAGCCTGCACGCGCTGGCCGCGGCACGCGAGGCGGCGGTGCCCGGGGTGCGCCGGGAGGGGATGCCGGGTCGCCCCGAGCTGCCCCGCTACCGCGCCTACTGCTCCGAGCACGCGCACTCGTCGATCGACAAGGCGGCGATCCTGATCGGCATCGGCCACGACGGCCTGCGGAAGATCCCGGCCGACGCGGAGTACCGCATGCGACCCGACCTCCTCGAGGCGGCGATCGCCGAAGACCGCCGGGCCGGCCTCGTGCCGCTGGCCGTCGTCGCCACGGTGGGGACGACGTCGACGACGAGCGTCGACCCGGTCGAGGCAATCGCAGACGTCTGCGCCCGGGAGGGGGCGTGGCTGCACGTGGACTGCGCCTACGCGGGCGTCGCGGCGATCGTCCCCGAGTACCGGCACATCCTGCGCGGCGTCGATCGCGCCGACTCGATGGTGGTGAACCCGCACAAGTGGCTCTTCACCCCGTTCGACCTCAGCGCGTTCTACACGCGCCGCATGGACGTCCTCGTGCGCGCCTTCGCGCTGACGCCCGAGTACCTGCGGACGAGCGAGGCGGGCACCGTGCGGAACCTCATGGACACCGGCATCCAGCTCGGCCGCCGGTTCCGCGCTCTGAAACTGTGGATGATCCTCCGACATTTTGGAGCCCAGGGGATCCGCGCGCGCCTCTCCGAGCACATGCGCCTCGCCCGGCTGTTCGCCTCGTGGGTGGACGGGCACCCCGACTTCGAGCGCCTGGCCCCGGTCCCCTTCAGCGTCGTTTGCTTCCGCGCCCGGCCACGGGGTCGTGATCTCGGTGAGGACGGGCTCGAGCGCCTCAACCAGGGCCTGCTCGATCGCCTCAATGCGACCGGGGAGGTCTTCCTCTCGCACACCAAGCTCGACGGCCGCTTCGTGCTGCGCTTGGCGGTCGGAAACCTGCGTACCGAGGAGCGCCACGTGCGCCGCGCGTGGGATCTCATCCAGCAACTGGCCAGCTGAGCCGCCTGGGCCCCACCCGCCAGCTCAACCCTTTCGAGGCACGTCGATTGCAGCATGCTGCCGTTGGGTGCATGTGACTCTCAGCAAAGGAGTTGAGAAGGAATGAAGAGAATCCTGCTGATGGCCTTGCTCGCGACGGTGCTGGTGGCGCCGTCCGCGCGGGCCGACTGGTTCGTCTCGCCGCTCGTTGGCGTGAACTTCGGCGGTGACACGAACGACGAAAGCCGGAAACCTCCGGTGGGCGTCTCGCTCGGATACATGGGTGCCGGCGTGATCGGGTTCGAGACCACGTTCCTGTACACGCCGCAGTTCTTCAACGACTCGGACCTCATCGGCGACAACAACGTGTGGAGCTGGATGGGGAACGTGATCATCGGCGCGCCGATCGGCGACGAGCGCCAGGTGCGGCCGTACGTCTCGGGCGGTGTCGGCGTGCTGCGCTCGCGCATCGGCGGCGGGGCGGGCGACCTGTTCGACATCTCGCGGAACGACTTCGGCGTGAACGCGGGCGTCGGCGTCATGGGGTTCTTCACCCCGAACGTCGGGCTGCGCGGCGACGTGCGCTACTTCCGCAGTGTCTCCGATGATGATCAGGGGGACGGCTTCGACCTCGACTTCGGCAGCTTCGACTTCTGGCAGGTAACCGCCGGCCTCGCGTTCCGCTTCTAGAGTCCCTTCCGCATCCAGAGGGGCCGCGCCGCGCGCGGCCCCTGCATTCCCTCCTGCACTATACTCTCGCGTAAATCGTCCCGGACGGTCCCCCCGGAAGGCAAGGCCATGTTTCGAAGCACGCTCGGCGCAACGGCGATCGTGTCGGTTCTCGCGGCGGCCGTCGCGGCCGCGCAGGGCCCGGCAATCGTCATCAGGGGCGCCACGGTCCTGACGGTGACCAAGGGCACGATCCCCAACGGCACGGTGGTCGTCCGCGACGGAAAGATCGCCGCGGTCGGCTCGAACGTCCCCATCCCGCCCGGCGCCGAGGTGGTGGACGGGACCGGCCGCTTCCTCAGCCCCGGCATCATCGACGAGCACTCGCACATCGCCACCGATTCCACGAACGAAGGGGGGACGACGGTCAGCTCGATGACCAACGTGATGGACGTGCTCGACCCGGGCGACGTCGACATCTACCGCGACCTGGCGGGCGGCCTGACGGTGGCCAGCGTCTTCCACGGGAGCGCGAACCCGATCGGCGGGACCAACACGGTCATCAAGCTGCGGTGGGGCAAGGCACGGGCCGAGGAGCTGGTGTTCGACGCCGCGCTGCCGGGCCTCAAGTTCGCCCTCGGGGAGAACCCGAAGGACATGCGGCAGCTCGGTCAGACCGGCCCGCGGCGTTACCCGGCGAGCCGGCCCGGCGTCGAGTTCGTCATCAGGGACGCGTTCACCCGGGCCAGGGTCTATCAGCGAGCCTGGCAGGAATACGAGCGGAGCCGCAAGGCGGGCGATCACGCCGTCGCGCCGCGGCGCGACCTGCAACTCGAGCCGCTCGTGGAGGTGCTCGAGGGGCGCCGGCTGGCGCACGTGCACGCCTACCGCGCCGACGAGATGCTGATGATGCTGCGCCTGGCCGAGGAGTTCGGCTTCAAGGTGGCGACCTTCGAGCACGGCCTCGAGGGGTACAAGCTGGCGCGCGAGCTGGCCGCGCACGGCGCGGGGGTCGGGACCTTCGCCGACTGGTGGGGCTACAAGATCGAGGCGATCGACGCCATCCCGTACAACGCGGCGCTGATGATGCGCGCCGGCGTCGTCGTGTCGATCAACTCGGACAGCGCCGAGCACGCCCGGCGGCTGAACAGCGAGGCCGCCAAGATGATGAAGTGGGGCGGCCTGACCGAGGAGCAGGCGCTGGCGCTGGTGACGATCAACCCGGCGCGTCAACTGAAGGTGGACAAGCGCGTCGGATCGATCGAGGCGGGCAAGGACGCCGACCTGGTGCTGTGGTCGCACCACCCGCTCAGCTCGTACGCCATCGTCGAGCGCACCTACGTGGACGGCGCGCTCTGCTACGAGCGCCAGGCCGACCTCGCCCGCGTCGCCGAGCTGGAGAAGGAGAAAGCGGCGCTGGTCGCCGCCGAGGCGCAGGACAACGGCGGCGCGGGGAAGGGACCGAAGGACGGGGCGCCGGCGGCGGCTGCGATCGAGAAGGAGGCAGGGGGGGTTGGCTTGGTCAAGCCGCCGGCCTCTACCCCGGACGAGGCCGATCTCGCCCGCCTCGCGCCCCGGATGACGCCCGGGTATCTCGCCAGGGGAGTGCTGGCGATCACCAACGCGAAGATCGTCCCGGTGTCGCGGCCCACAATCGAGCGCGGCACGATCGTCGTCCGAGACGGCCGCATCGAGGCGCTGGGCGAGTCGGTCGCGGTGCCGGCGGGGGCCACGGTGATCGACGCGGCGGGAGGCGAGGTGTACCCGGGCTGGATCAACGCGCGCACGACGCTCGGGCTCGCCGAGCCCGGGGCGCGCGGGTACGAGGACACCGCCGAGATGCTCGACTACAACCCGCAGCTGCGCACGGTGGTCGCGTATCACAACGACAGCGAGGCCATCCCGGTGGCGCGCGCCAACGGCGTGACGACGGTGGCGGTGTTTCCGTCGGGGGGGCTGCTCGGCGGGCAGGTGCCGGTGATGAACCTCGACGGGTGGACCTGGGAGGAGAGCACGCTGAAGCCGATCGCCGGGGTCAGCTTCCAGTTCCCGGGCGTCGGCGCGCGGCGAATGGCCTACGGCGCGACGCCCGGGCCCGAGCGCAGCTACGAGGAGTTGCGCAAGGAGCGGGACGCGAAGCTCGACGCGCTGGCGCGGCTGTTCGACCGGGCTCGCGCCTATGCCGGGGCGGTCGAGGGGCGCGAGCGCGACTGGGTGCTCGAGGCGCTCGTCCCGGTGGTCCAGCGGCGGATCCCGCTGTTCACGACCGCGCCGCGCGAGCAGGACATCCGCGAGGCGGTGGCGTTCGCGGAGCGCACGAACATCCGTATCGTGATCGCGTCGGGCCCCGAGGCCGTGCTGGCGGCGCCGCTCCTGAAGGAGAAGGGGATTCCCGTGATCCTCGGGCCGGTGCTGACGCTGCCGGCGCGGGAGGACCAGTTCCACGCCGCCAGCTACCAGGCCGCGGGCGGCCTGGCGCGCGCCGGCGTGCGATTCGCCTTCGCCACCGCCGACAATGCGAACGCGCGGCAGCTGCCCTGGCACGCGGCGATCTCCGTGGCGTGGGGGCTGCCCCGCGAGCAGGCGTTGAGGGCGCTGACGATCGACGCGGCCGAGATTCTGGGCGTGTCGGGCGAGGTGGGCAGCCTCGACCCGGGCAAGGTGGCCAACCTGCTGGTGGCGACGGGCGACCCGCTGGAGGCGCGCACAACGATCACGCACGTGATCGTGAACGGGCGCGAGGTCGATCTCGACAACAAGCACCTGTTGCTCTACGAGCGGTACATGCAGCGCCAGTAAGAAATGGGGCCAGGCCCCATTTTCGGGCGGACGCACACGGCCTCCGGCCGCGCCTCCGGAATCATTGGAGATTCGGCGAGGGGCAGGCCGTAATTGAGACTGACGTGAGAAATGGGGCCAGGCCCCATTTCGGGGACCTGCAATGAGACACGCTTTCCTGCGGACAAGCCTGGCGGCCGGTTTCGCGGCCGCCCTCACGCTGGCCGGGTCGGCCGAGGCCCCGCGCGTCCACGCGATCGTCGGCGCGCGGATTGTCACGGCAGCCGGCCCCGTCATCGACCAGGGCACCGTCGTCCTTCGGGACGGGGTGATCGAGGCGGTCGGGCCGTCGGTGGCCGCGCCGGCCGACGCCGTGACCATCGATGGCAAGGGGCTGACCGTCTATCCGGGGCTGATCGACATGGGAACGGCCGCGGGGCTGTCGTCGCCGCCGGTTGAGCAGGCGGGCGACGCGCGGACGCGGATGGACATCGAGCGGGCCCGCCGGCACACGCTGCTGCGCGCGCAGCTGGACGCGGCCTCGCTGCTCAAGCCAGGCGCCGCCGAGCTGGGTCGGTTCGCCTCGGCCGGCATCACCTCGGTGCTCGCGACGCCGCCTGGCGACGGCATCCGGGGGCGCAGCGCGCTCGTGAACGTGGCCGCCGCCGACGATCCAGACCAGGTGGGCCAGATCGCGAACGAGCGGGCGGGGATGTTCGTGGTGAAGGCCCCGGTCGCGCTGCACCTGTCGTTCTTCGGGCGAGAGGGATTCGACGGCTACCCGGCGTCGCTGATGGGGGCGATCGCGTTCGTGCGGCAGGCGTTCCTCGACGCGGGCGCCCACCGCGAGGGGACGCGGCACGACCCGGCGCTCGAGGCGCTGCAGCCGGCGCTGGCCGGCTCGCTGCCGGTGGCCATCGAGGCGGGAGACGCGGTCGAGATCCGGCGTGCGCTGGCGTTCGCCCGCGAGTTCAAGCTAACGCTGATCGTCGCCGGCGCGCTCGGGGCGGGGGAGGCGGCAGCCGACTTGAAAGCGGCCGGGGCCAAGGTGATCTACAGCCTCGACTACCCGGTCCGGCCGCGCAGCCTCGCGCCCGCGGCCGACGAGCCGCTGCGCGTGCTGCGCGCGCGGGCCAATGCGCCGAAGGTGCCCGCGGCCCTGCTCCAGGCGGGCGTGCCGTTCGCGTTTGCCTCGAAGGGGCTGCGCGAGCCGGCCGACTTCGTGAAGAACGCGGCGAAGGCCGTGCGCGCGGGCCTGCCGGCCGATGCGGCCGTTCGCGCGCTGACGATCGAGGCGGCGCGGATCGCCGGCGTGGCGGCCAGCCTCGGCTCGATCGAGAAGGGCAAGCGCGCCAACCTCGTCGTCACCGAGGGTGACCTCTTCGACGAGAAGGCGCAGGTGCGCCACGTGTTCGTGGACGGGAGGCTGCAGTAGGGCCCGTGTCCCTGCCCGCCCCGGTGAACGGGCTTATACTGACGCAGCCCACAAACACAGCCGTGCGGTCGAAGTGTGACCGAAGGAGGAGCCAGTGCTCAAGGAGTTCAAGGAATTCGCCATGAAGGGCAACGTGCTCGACATGGCCGTCGGCATCATCATCGGCGCCGCATTCGGCAAGATCGTTTCGTCGTTCGTGTCCGACGTCCTCACACCCCCGCTCGGCCTGCTGCTGGGCGGCATCAACTTCTCGAACCTGTTCGTGAACCTGTCGAGCGGCGGCTACGCCACCATCGAGGCGGCCAAGGCGGCCGGGGCGCCGACCCTCAACTACGGCCTGTTCCTGCAGGCCGCCATCGACTTCCTCATCGTGGCGTTCGCGATCTTCCTGGTCGTGAAGTGGGTGAACAAGCTGCGAGCGCCGGCGCCCGTGGCCGCCCCGACCAAGGAGTGCCCGATGTGCACGACGGCGATCCCGATCAAGGCTCGCCGCTGCCCGGCCTGCACGGCCGACCTGCACGACGCGGGCGCGTAGCTACCCCACGGTCTTTCTCGACCGCCACGTCGCCAGCGCGAGGATCGTCGCGCCCCAGACCGCCAGGCCGAGCGCCTGCGGCCAGAGCGCGGCGATCCCCACCCCCTTCAGGAAGATGCCTCTCAGGATCACCAGGTAATAGGTCAGCGGGATGGCGTAGGCGATCGGCCGGATGACGGCCGGCATGTTGTCGATCGGGAAGACGAAGCCCGAGAGGTACATCAGCGGGACGACGAAGAAGAAGACCGCCGACATCATCGCCTGCTGCTGGTTGTCCGAGATCGTCGACACGAACAGCCCCAGCCCGAGCGTGTTCACCAGGAACAGGAGCGACATCAGGAACAGCAGCAGGAAGCTGCCTCGCAGCGGCACCTCGAACCACAGCGTCGCCACGGCGACGACCAGGAAGATGTCGATGACGCCGATCAGGCCGTAGGGCAGCAGCTTCCCGACGATCAGCTCCCACCGCCTGAGCGGCGTCACGTTCAACTGCTCGAGCGTCCCCAGCTCCTTCTCGCGGACGATCCCCATCGAGGCCAGCACCACCGTCATCACGATCAGCAGCAGGGCGAGGACGCCCGGGATGAGGAACTGCTTGCTCGACAGCTCGGGGTTGAACCAGACCCGCACGTCGGCGCGCAGGCCGCCGGGCGGGCGGAGGCCCGCCGGCGCCCGGGACGCCGCGATCTCCTGCGCGTAGCCGGCCACCAGGTTACTCGTGTAGCTCAGCGCGAGGGAGGCCGAGTTCGCGTCGGTCCCGTCGGCGACCACCTGGACGACCGCCGGGCGGCCCGCCTGGACGTCGCGGCCGTACCCGGCCGGGATCGCCAGCACCATCCAGGCCTGCCCCGTCTCGAGCCAGCGAGCGGCCTCGTCCACGCTCGAGGCCGTGTACTCGATCGTGAAGTAGGGCGAGGCGTCGAAGGCCTCGGCCAGGGTGCGCGATCCGGTACTCCGGTCACCGTCCACGAGCACGGTCGGCACGTTCTTGACGTCGGTGCTGATGGCGTAGCCGAGCACGGTCAGCTGGAGGATCGGCGCGATGAACACGATCGGCAGCATGCGGGGGTCCTGCCGCAGCTCGAGCAGTTCCTTCCAGATGAGCACCAGCAGCCGCCCCATGGATGCAATCTCCCTCGCCGGCACAGAGGCCGGCGCGACTACCCGCGCTCGCGCGCCAGGCGCGCGGACGCCAGCCCCAGGACCACGATTGCGAATGCGGCCAGCGCCGCCAGCTGCACCCAGAAGGCCCCGAGTCCCACGCCCTTCAAGACGATGCCCCTGAGGGCCACCAGGAAGTACCGCGCGGGCACGACGAAGGTGACCGCCTGGATGGCGACGGGCATGTTCTGGATGGGGAAGATGAAGCCCGACAGCAGGAACGTCGGCAGGAACGCCAGGATCAGCACGATCTGGAAGGCCACCAGCTGCGACTCGGCGATCGTCGAGACCAGCAGCCCCATGCCGAGTGCGGCCACCAGGAACAGCGTCGTTGCGAGCAGCAGCGCCAGCCACGAGCCGCGCATCGGCAGGTCGAACAGCACCATCGCGGCCAGGATGATCGCCATCGACGAGGCGATCGACAGCCCGAGGTAGGGGATCGTCTTGCCGACGATGTAGGAGACGGTGTTGATGGGGGCCATGCGCACCTGCTCCCAGGTGCCGCGCTCCTTCTCGCGGACCACCGACAGCGCGGTCGAGACCGCGGCCGTGATCATCCCGATGAACCCGATGAGCCCGGGGACCAGGAACAGCGCGCTGCGCAGCTCGGGGTTGTACCAGATGCGCGGCTCGACGCCGACGGGCGGCGCGCCCGGCACCCCCGCCCCCTGTTCCAGCAGCAGCTGGTTCGAGACGCTCCGGACGATCGCGAGCGAGTAGCCGAGGACGGCGGCGCCGGTCGTCGAGTTCTCGCCGTCGAGGATGACCTGGACGGGCGCCACCTCGCCGCGGCGGAGCGCGCGCCCGGTGTTCTCGGGGATGACGAGCACCAGGATGGCGCGGCCGCGGTCCACGAGCCGGTGCACCTCCTCGTCGCTGTGCACCGTGCCGGCGAACCGGAAGTACCCCGAGTTGAGGAACGCCGACACCAGGGCGCGGCTCTCCGAGCTGTTGTCGCGGTCCCGGACGGCCATGCTCACGTTCTTCACGTCGAAGTTGAGGGCGTAGCCGAACAGCAGCAGGAAGCCGACCGGGACGAGCAGCAGGATGGCCAGCGTGCGGCGGTCGCGCGCGATCTGGCGGAACTCCTTCCTGCCGACGGCAATCGCCTTCCTCATGCGCGCCCCGCCTTCTCCACCACGTCGAGGAACACGTCCTCGAGCGAGGGCGGCACCGCGTCCATCGACGAGACCTCGTGGCCCTGCCGCCCGAGCCAGGCGGCGACGGCGCCGGGATCGACGGCGGCGCCGCGCAGCACGGCGTGGACCGCCGTGCCGAACAGGCTGCTCTTCTCGACCTCCGGCATCCCGTCGAGGGCGCGCATCGCCTCGACGGGCCGCGGCGTGTGGATCTCGACGATCGGGCGCGACGCAAACACCTGCTTCAACTCGCCCGACGAGCCGAGCGCCGCGAGCTTCCCGGCGTGGATGATCGCGATCCGGTGGCAGTACTCCGCCTCGTCCAGGTAGTGGGTGGTCACGAGGACGGTGACGCCCGAGTCCGAGAGCTGGTCGATGAGGCGCCAGAACTCGCGCCGCGAGACGGGGTCGACTCCCCCGGTGGGCTCGTCGAGGAAAAGGATCGGCGGTTCGTGCAGGATCGCGCAGCCGAGGGCGAGCCGCTGCCGCCACCCGCCGGGGAGGTCGCGCGCGAACATCCCCTCGCGGCCGCGCAACCCGGCCATCTCGAGCACGAAGGCGCGCCGCTCGGCGTACCGGCCGGAAGGGATGCCGTAGAGGCCGGCGTAGAAGCGGATGTTCTGGTCCACCGTCAGCTTCTCGTAGAGTGAGAAGCGCTGCGACATGTAGCCGATGCGAGCCTTGACGCGCTCGGGGTCGGTGCCGACGTCCGCGCCCCCGACCGTCGCGGTGCCCGAGGTGGGCCGCAGCAGGCCGCAGAGCATCCGGATCGTCGTCGACTTGCCGGCGCCGTTGCTGCCGAGGAAGCCGAAGATCTCCCCCTCGCGCACGTCGAACGACACGTGGTCGACGGCGACGAAGTGGCCGAAGCGGCGGGTCAGGTCGCGGACGACGATCGCGTTCATGGTCCTACCGGCCCAGGGCGCGGGCGAGGCGCGCCTCGGCGAGACGTGCGGCGGCGACCGCCTCGGTGCGGTCGAGCTCGGCCTGCAGCAACGCGACGTGGGCGTCGAGGACATCGGTGCTGGTCGCGACGCCCGAGGCGAAGCGGTCGCCCACGACCCGGCGCGCCTCGGTGGCGCTGCGAACGCCGTCCGAGGCGGCGGCAATCGCCGCGGCGGCCGAGGCGAGGTCGAGCTGCCGCTGACGCACCTCGAGCTCCAGCAGGCGATCGAACTCCCGCAGGCGCTCGGCGGCGGCGCGCTCGGCGGCGCCGGCCTCGGCCACCACGGCCTTCGTCCGGCCGGCATCCCAGAACGTCCAGTTGAACTGCACGCTCGCGTCCCACGACTCGTTCCACTCGCCCATCCGCGGGAAGATCCTCGGGTTCGGGCCGGGCGTAGTCCACGCCGCCGGCGAGCGCGAGGGTGGGGCGGCGGCTGGCGCGCGCGGCCTCCTGCCGCTCGCCGGCGCCCGCCACGCGCGCGGCCAGGGCCCGCCGGTCGGGACGCGCCGCGATGGCGTTGCTGACGAGGGTCGCGGCGTCGGCCTCGACCGCCGCCGGCGGCTCGAACGCGGCCAGCGCGCGCGCCGGGGATTCGGGCGGCAGGTCGGTCAGGCGGCGCAGGTCCGCGCGAGCCTGGTCGAGGCGGTTCCGCGCCTGCACCAGGAGCAGCCGCTGGCGCGACCGCTGCGCCTCGACCGACAGCACGTCGCTCGGCGGCACCAGGCCGACGTCGAGGCGGTTGCGCACGTCGGCCAGCGCCGCGTCCATGCGCTTGAGGGACTCGCCCACCACGCGGACCGACTCATCGGCCGTGACCACCGCCCAGAACGCGCGGGTGATCTCGAGCTTCAGGTCGTTCCGCGCCGACGCGAGGTCGAACCCCGTGGCCTCCACCTCGGCGTGCGCCGCCCGCTCGAGCGCGTCGGTGCGGCCGAACGTGTAGATCGGCCACTGGAGATCGATCCGCGTCCGGAAGTTGTCGGGGACGTCCGGGTAGATGATGCGCGGCGGCTGCCCCGGCACCGGGATGCCGAACTCGTCCACGTGGTTGGTGCGGGTGTAGCCGGCCTGCAGCGACGCCTGCGGCTTGTCGGCCGCGCGGCTGCCCGCGGCGGCCGCCTCGGCACCGGTGCGCCGGGCCTCGATCTCGGCGAGCCGGTGGCTGGCGGCAAGGCCGCGCTCGATCGCCTGCTCCAGCGTGAGCCCGGCCTCCGCCGGCGCCTGGGCGCGCGCCGCCGCCGGCGGGCCAACCACGGCGGCCACCACGAGCGCCGCGACGAACTTCGAACCTCTCATGTTCAGCTCCCGAAGCACGCGGCCAGCCTTTTCAACGCGACGCCTGCTTCGCCTCGCTCACGCGCGTGATGAACACGTCCTCGAGCGAGGCGAGCACCGGGCGCAGGCTCGCGACGTCGGTGCCGGCGGCGCGCAGCGCGCCTTCGACCGCCCGCACCCGCGCGGTGTCCTCGTTCCCCTGTCCGGCCGCGGCCAGGCGGACGTGGATCCGCTCGCCGAAGTTCTGCACGTCGATGACCCCCTCGAGGCTCGACAGCACCGACATCGCCCGCGCCTGCGGCGAGGCGAGGACCTCCAGGACGAGGCCCGGCAGGCGTTCCCGCAGCGCGTCCGGCGAATCGGCCACCAGCACCCGCCCCTCGGAGAGCAGGGCGACGCGCGAGCAGCGCTCCGCCTCGTCCAGGTACGGCGTCGCCATCACGATCGTGATGCCCTGTGCGAGGAACTCCGACAGCAGCCGCCAGAACTCGCGGCGCGACACCGGGTCCACGCCGGTCGTCGGCTCGTCGAGGAGGATCACCTCCGGCTCGTGCACCAGCGTGCAGGCGAGCGCGAGCTTCTGCTTCATGCCGCCCGACAGGCGGTCGGCCAGGCGGTCGCGGAACCTCGTCAACTGCGTCATCTCGAGCAGCCGGTCGGCGCGCTCGCGGTAGCGTTTCAGGCCGTGAATCTCGGCGAAGAACGCGATGTTCTCGTCGATCGTCAGGTCGCCGTAGAGGCTGAAGCGCTGCGACAGGTAGCCGGTGGACCGGGTGACGCGGTCGTGCTCCCGCACGGGGTCGCGGCCGAGCAACCGCACGCGGCCGCTTCCCGGCGCCAGCAGCCCGCACGCGATCCTGATCGTCGTGGTCTTGCCCGCGCCGTCCGGACCGATCAGCCCGAACATCGCACCGCGGCGCACCTCGAGCGACACGCCGTCCACGGCGGTCGTCGTCCCGAACCGCTTCACGACGTTGTCGAACGACAGCGCGATGTCGGTCACGAGAGCGGCACCTCCGCCTCCACCGGCATCCCCTGCTTGAGGATCCCCTCGCGGTTGTCGACCGACACCTTGATGCGGTACACGAGCTTCGAGCGCTCCTCGGCGGTCTGCACGTTGCGCGGGGTGAACTCGGCGCGCGGCGACACGAAGGTCACCGTCCCCTTGATTCCCGGGCCGCCGGCGTCGGTGTGGAGGGTGGCGGCCTGCCCCAGGCGCACGCGCGGCACGAGCGGCTCGTCGATGTAGATGTTGGCCCACGCGTGGTCGAGGTCCACGACGGTGACCACCGGCGCGCGGGGCGCCAGGATCTCGCCGACGTCCGCGAGCTTCTGGGTGACGACGCCGGCCACGGGGGCGGTGACGGTGGCGTCGGCGATGCTCTTCTCGAGGATGGCGATCTGCGCGTCCCCCACGTCGAGGCGCGCGCGGGCGGCGTCGATCTCCTGCGACCGCGCCCCTTTGCGGATCCGGGCGAGCGCCTCGGCGGCCGCGCGGCCCCGCTGCTCGGCCGCTCGCACCCGCGCCCCCGCGACCTCGACCCTGAGCGCCGCGTCGTCGCGCTGCTTGCGCGAGCCGGAGTTGTTCCTGAGCAGCGTTTCGTAGCGCTCGCGATCGGCCGAGGCGCCGGCGAGGTCGTCCCGGGCGCCGGCGGTCTCCGCCTCCGCCGCGTGGAACTGGGCTTCGGCCTGGCGGATCTCCTCGGGCCTGGCGCCGGCCAGCAGCAGGCGGAGCTGCGCGTCCGCCTGGGCGCGCTCGGCCTGCACCCGTTGCAGCGCCAGGCGTGCGTCGGCGACGTCGAGCTGGGCGACCACCTGCCCGGCCTCGACGCGGTCGCCCTCGGCCACCTTCAGGTCGACGAGGCGGCCGCCGACGAGCGCGGCCACCTGCACCTCGGTGGCCTCCACGGTGCCCGACGCGCGGACGCTGCCTGCGGGCTCGCGGGACCGGCAGGCGGCGGCGGCGGCGAGTGCCGATGCCAGGGCGAGGGCCAGTATCTGCTTTCTCATGTGCGGTCTCCGGTCGGGGTCTGGCGGCGCTTCTTCCTCGTCGTGGCGGGGGCAGCGGGCGCGGCGAGTGTCTTCAGGGCGGCGTCCTTGAGGTGCTCCGAGAAGGTGGCCGTGTCCATGCGGAAGTCGGCGAGGTCGAGGCGGCTGACGACCTCGCGCACGGGCGCGGCGGCGCGGAAGAACATGGTCGGGCCGATGATGGTGAAGTAGGTGACCAGGGGGTTGACGGGGCGGAAGACGCCTCGCTGGCGGCCCTCCTCGAGGATGGCGCGCAGGTTCTGGAAGACGCCGACCATGAGGCGGAGGGTCGGGGGGTCGAGGTGCCGGGCGCCGTCGGTTATCTCGAGCATCATGAGGCGGGGGATGTAGGGGCGGGCGTCGGCCTCGGCGCCGAAGGCGTCGATGAAGGCGGCGACCTTCTCCTGGGAGGTGGCGGGCGAGGCGAGGATGGCGGCGGAGCGGTCGCGGACGGCGGTGAAGACGCCGCGGAGGATCTCGAGGTAGAGGGCCAGCTTGTCGTCGAAGTGGTAGTAGATCATCGCCTTGTTGAGGCGGGCGCGGCGGGCGATGGCGTCGACGGTGGCGCCGCGGAAGCCGTGGGCGGCGAACTCGGCGGCGGCGGCGCCGAGGATGGCTTCCCGGGAATCGGCTGGTCGCTTCATGTCACTAACTAACTAGTTAGTTAACACGAGCCGGCCCGGCCCTGTCAACCCCCCGCCCGGGCCGGCCTCTCAATCCGACTCAAATCCCGCATCCTGTCGTACCCTGTGTCGGTGGAGCAGCCGCGTCTCCTCGACCGTCCCGCGTCCGCCGTCGAGCACCTCACCGGGGTGGTCGAACGCGTTGTCTTCCACAACGACGAGAACGGCTTCACCGTCCTCCGCCTCTCCGTTCGCGGCCGGCGCGAGCTCCTCACCGTCGTCGGCCACGCACCCGCCGCCAGGCCCGGCGAGTTCCTCCAGGCCGAGGGTACCTGGAAGCACGACCGGGCCCACGGCCTGCAGTTCGAGGCGGCCTCGATGCAGGCCGTCACGCCGACCACCATCGAGGGGGTGGAGAAGTACCTGTCGTCGGGGCTCATCAAGGGAATCGGGCCGCACCTGGCGAAGAGGCTCGTCGAGGCCTTCGGCACGCGCGTCTTCGACGTCGTCGAGCGCGAGCCCGAGCGCCTGCGGACGGTCGGGGGGATCGGGCGAACCCGCGCGGAGAGCATCAAGGACGCGTGGCGGGACCAGAGGAGGGTGCGCGACATCATGGTCTTCCTGCACTCGCACGGCGTCGGATCGTCGCGCGCCGTGCGGATCTTCAAGACCTACGGCCACGAGGCGATTTCCCTCATCACCGAGAACCCGTACCGGCTGGCCGCCGACATCCGCGGCATCGGGTTCCTGACCGCGGACCGGATCGCCGCGAGCCTCGGCATCGACCGCCTGGCGATGATCCGGGCGCGCGCCGGCATCGGCTACGCGCTGACCGAGGCGATGGACGACGGGCACTGCGGCCTCCCGCTCGCCGAGTTGAAGGAGACCGCCTCCCGGCTGCTCGAGATCCCCGCCCCGCTCATCGAGCGGGCGATCGAGCTGGAGTTGCAGGCCGGCACGATCGCGGCCGACGAGATCGCCGGGACGCAGGGGATCTTCCTGGCCGGGCTGTATTCGGCCGAGCGGATCGTCGCACTCCGGCTCCGGTCGCAGGCGACGGGGCCCCTGCCGTGGCCGGCCATCGACGCCGAGGCGGCGCTGGGGTGGGTCGAGCGCCGACTGGACATGACGCTGGCCCCGATGCAGGCCGAGGCGTTCCGCCTGGCGCTGCGCAGCCGGCTGCTGGTCATCACGGGCGGGCCCGGCGTCGGCAAGACGACGCTCCTCAATGCCATCCTGGCGGTGCTCGCGGCGAAGCGCGTGACGCTGGCGTTGTGCGCCCCGACCGGGCGGGCGGCCAAGCGCATGAGCGAGGCGACCGGGCGCGAGGCGAAGACGATCCACCGGCTGCTCGAGGTGGACCCTCGGACGGGCGGGTTCCGCCGGCAGGAGTCGAACCCGCTCGAGTGCGACCTCGTGGTGGTGGACGAGATGTCGATGGTGGACGTCCCGCTGATGCACGCGCTCGTGCGGGCCGTGCCGCCGCGCGCCGCGGTGCTGCTGGTGGGCGACGTGGACCAGCTCCCGTCGGTCGGCCCGGGTCATGTCCTGGGCGACATCATCGACTCGGGCGCCGTCCCCGTCGTCCGGCTGACCGAGGTGTTCCGCCAGGCGAGCGCGAGCCGGATCATCGTCAACGCCCACCGGATCAACGCCGGCGAGATGCCCGAGCTGTCGCCCTCGGGCGCCGACTCCGACTTCTACTTCTGGGAGGCCGACGACCCCGAGGTTGCGGCGCAGCGGCTGCTGCAGGTCGTGTGCGAGCGGATCCCGGCGCGCTTCGGCCTCGACCCGATGCGCGACGTCCAGGTGCTGTGCCCCATGATCCGCGGGGCGCTGGGGGCACGGTCGCTGAACGCCGAGCTGCAGAAGCTGCTGAACCCGGGGCGCGAGCCGAGGCTCGAGCGCTACGGCTGGACGTTCAGCCCGGGCGACCGCGTGATGCAGGTCGAGAACGACTACGACAAGGATGTCTACAACGGCGACCTGGGGTTCATCCAGTCGATCGACCCCTCGCTGTCGCACCTGACGGTGGATTTCGACGGGCGCCCGGTCGAGTACGAGGCGGCGGACCTCGACCAGCTGGCGCTCGCCTACGCGACGACGATCCACAAGTCGCAGGGCTCCGAGTACCCGGCCGTCGTCGTCCCGGTCTCGACGCAGCACTACGCGATGCTGCAGCGGAACCTGCTCTACACCGCAGTCACGCGCGGCCGGCGGCTGGTGGTGCTCGTGGGCCAGCGGAAGGCGCTCGGCATCGCGGTCTCGGACCGCCGCGTGCGCCGCCGCTGGACGATGCTGCGCAAGTGGCTGACTCAGTAGCCGGCGGCTTGCGGGACAGGCAATGCTGCGTGACCGCGTGACCGTGTGATGGCGCGAGGTGAGCGATGAGGGTCGTCGTTGCCGGCGGCACGGGGTTTCTTGGGCGGGCGCTCAGCCGGAACCTGCTCGATCGGGGGCACGAGGTCGTGCTGCTGACGCGGTCCGGCCGCGCGGCCGGTGTCCGTGCCGTGGCCTGGGCGCCCGACGGCACGGCCGGTGCGTGGGCCGAGGCGATCGACGGGGCGGACGCCGTGGTCAACCTGGCCGGCGAGTCGATCGGCGCCGGTCGCTGGACCGACGCGCGACGCCGGGCGATCAGGGACAGCCGCATCCTCTCGACCCGCAGCCTGGTGGAGGCGTGCCGGCAGGCGGGGCGGAGGCCGCCGGTGTTCGTGAGCGGTTCGGCCCAGGGGTACTACGGCGACCGCGGCGACGAGGTGCTGACCGAGGCGTCGGCGCCCGGCGGCGACTTCCTCGCCAGGGTGTGCGTGGAATGGGAGGCCGAGGCGGGCGAGGCTTCCCCATTCGCCCGCGTGGTCCTGTTGCGCTCGGCCCTCGTCCTCGACCGCGACGAGGGGGCGCTGCCGAGGATGGTGCAGCCGTTCAGGCTCTTCGCGGGCGGGCCGCTCGGCAGTGGCCGGCAGTTCGTCTCGTGGATCCACCACGAGGACTGGGTGGGGATCGCGACGCTGGCGATCGCCGACGAGCGGTTCGAGGGCGCGGTGAACGTCGGGTCGCCCAGCCCGGCCAGGAACGCCGAGTTCGCCCGGGCGATTGGCAAGGCATTGGGACGCCCCAGCTGGATCAGCACGCCGGCCGCGGTCCTGCGCGCGGCGCTCGGCGAGATGGCCGACGGGCTGCTGCTCTCGAGCCAGAGGATGACGCCCGCGCGGGCGCTCGGCCTCGGCTACCGGTTCCGCCACGACGAGCCGCACCGGGCGCTTGCCGCGATCCTCGGGTGACTTATACTCCCCCGCATGGTGCGCCTTGCCCGTCATCCCGCACGCCTGCTCGCGGCCGGGCTCCTGCTGGTCCTCGCCGGCGCCAGCCCGGCGCGGCCGCAGGCGCTTCCCGCCGACAGGATCGCGCCGCTCTCGCCCGCGGCCCTCTCGAACGCCTGGCAGGACGAGCACCGCGACTATGGTCCGCCGGCGCTGATCGACCATGCGCTCGTCGTTTCGGAGCTGCAGCGGATCGCGGAGTCGGCAAAGGACCTGTTCACCCTCGAGGAGATCGGCGCGTCGGTCGAGGGGCGCGCCCTGCAGCACCTCTGGCTCGGGCGCGGGCCGTTCCACGTCCTGCTGTGGTCGCAGATGCACGGGGACGAGCCGACGGCGACGCCGGCGCTGCTCCAGGTGGCCGAGTACATCGCGCGCCACCGCGAGGACCCGGCCATCGCGCAGCTGCTCGCCGCGCTGACCATCCACCTGGTGCCGATGATCAACCCGGACGGCGCGCGGCGGTACCAGCGGCGCAACGCGCAGGGGATCGACATCAACCGCGACGCGCTGCTGCTGCAGTCGCCCGAGGGCCGGGCGCTGAAGGCACTGCGCGATCGGCTGCAGCCGAAGCTGGGCTTCAACCTGCACAACCAGAGCTGGAGGACCGCGGCGGGCAAGACCGGCAAGCCGGCGTCGTTCGCGCTGCTGCCGGTGGCGTTCGACGAGGCCCGGACGATGACGCCCGGCCGGCTGCTGGCCAAGAAGACCTGCGCCGTGATGCGCGACGCGCTCGAGGCGTTCGCGCCCGGACAGGTGGCGCGCTACGACGACGAGTTCGAGGTGAGGGCGTTCGGCGACAACATCACGCGGTGGGGGACGCCGGTCGTCTTGCTCGAGACCGGGCCGTTCGGCGGGCCGAAGCCGGACGAGGACGTGGTGCGGCTGAACTTCGTCGCGCTGATGTCGGCCCTCGACGCGGTGGCGAGCGGCCGAGTGCACGATGCCGACCCGGCGCGCTACGAGTCGCTGCCGGTAAACGACTCGGGGCTGTTCTCGGTGCTCGTGCGGGGCGCGGCGATCGTCACCGGCACCGGCATCGCCCCGTTCATCGGCGACGTGGGGATCGGGGCCCTTCGGGCCGTGCGTGGCGAGATCGACGGCGACCGCGAGTTCGTCCAGGTGCTGCGGGTGGACGACCTCGGCGACCTGCGCGCGTTCAGCGCGCTCGAGACGATCGACGCCGTGGGGATGTGCCTCGCCCCCGCGTGGGACCCGGTGCTCGAGCGCGGCATCGAGATCACCGTGCCCGACTGGAGCACGGTGAAGGCCCGGACGCCGCTCGCGGTGGGCGCCCCCGCCAACCTGGTGCTCCTGCGCCAGCTTGGCGCGGACCGCTACCGGGTCGAGCGGGTGATCGAGGCCGAGAAGGTCATCGGGCGGCGTTGAACACGACGATCTTCGTCTCGGTCATCTCTTCGATCGCGTGGCGCGGGCCCTCGCGACCGAGCCCCGAGTTCTTCACGCCGCCGTACGGCATCGCGTCCATCCGCCACGACGACACGTCGTTGATGATCACACCGCCGACGTCGAGCCGGTCGAACGCCGCCAGCGCGTTGCGGAGATCGTTGGTGAACACGCCGGCCTGCAGGCCGTAGGGCGACCGGTTCACCTCCTCGACGGCGCGGTCGAAGTCGTCGAAGGCGAAGAGGCCGACGAGCGGCGCGAACACCTCCTCGGCGCACACCCTGGCCGTGGCGGGCACATCCACGAGGACCGTGGGGGCGTAGAGCGCGCCGCCGAGCCGTTTCCCGCCCGTCAGGACCCGGGCCCCCTCGCGCAGCGCTTCCATCACCCACGCGTCAACCCGCTCGGCCTCGCCCTCGTCGATCATCGGCCCGACGTCGGTGGCCGGGTCGAGCGGATCGCCGACCTTCAGCGCCTCGACCTTCCCGACCAGCAGCGCGGCGAACCGGTCGAACAGGCGCCGGTGCACGTACACTCGCTGCACCGAGATGCAGCTCTGGCCGGCCAGCGCGAAGCCGCCGGCCGCGATGCGAGCCGCCGCCTGGTCGATGTCCGCTGTCTCGTCCACGACGACGCCCGCGTTGCCGCCCAGCTCGAGCAGCACGCGCTTCCGGCCGGCCCGCGCCTTCATCCCCCAGCCGACCTCCGACGACCCGGTGAAGGTGAGCAGCCGGAACCGGTCGTCGGTCACCATTCGGTCGCCGGTCTTCCGCGACATCGGGAGGACGCTCAGCGCCCCCTTGGGCAGGCCCGCGCGGTCGAGCGCGTCGGCCAGGACGAGGGCCGACAGCGGCGTCTTCGAGGCCGGCTTCAGCACGATCGGGTTGCCGGCGGCCACGGCGGGAGCCAGCTTGTGCGCCGCCAGATTGAACGGGAAGTTGAAGGGCGAAATGGCGGCCACCGGCCCGATCGGGACGCGCCGCGTGAAGGCGATGCGACCCTTGCCGTGCGCCGCGAGGTCGACGGGCACCTCCTCGCCGGCGACGCGCCGGGCCTCTTCCGCCGCCGCCTGGAACGTCTGCACGCCGCGGTCGGCCTCGGCCAGCGCATCACGGATCGCCTTGCCCACCTCGCCCGCGATCGTCCGGCCGATCTCCTCGCGCCGGCGCTTCAGCTCTTCGCCGGCGCGGGCGAGGATCTCGGCGCGCTCGTACGCGGCGAGACGCCTCACCCCGGGTGCGGATGCCACGGCGGCCTGCGTGGCGCGTTCCAGTTCCTGCTCGCCCGCCATGAACGTGGTGGCGAGCACCGATCCGTTGTACGGGTTGACGACGTCGAGGGGCGAGGCCGACTCCTCCCAGGAGCCGGCCAGCAGCATGGGTCGTCTCGGGGGCGTCGCGCTCATGGCTTCGTCTTCCGGTAGACCACCTGGCCGTCGAAGATCGTCGTTTCGACGCTGGCGTGGAGGAAGTTCCCGGGCGGCATCGCGAAGACGTCGGTCGAGAGGATCACGATGTCGGCGAGCATGCCGGGCACCAGTTGTCCCTTGCGGAGTTCGTCGAAGGATGCGTACGCCGCCCCCGTCGTGTAGGCGTCGATGGCGGAGGCGAGCGTCAGCCGCTGCTCGGGCAGCCAGCCGTCCGGCGGAGTCCCCTCGGGCGTCGTGCGGTTGATCGCCATGTTGATCTGGAAGCGCGGATCGAGCGAGACGACGGGCCAGTCGGTGCCCATGGCGATGCGACCGCCCGCGTCGAGGATGCTGCGCTGCGCCCACCCGCGCGAGGCCCTTTCGGGTCCGATGTTCGTGCGCCAGACCTCGAGCTGCGTCGGGTTCGGGTTGCCGTGGAACGGCTGCTGGACCGCCAGCACGTTGAGACGCCCGAACCGGGGAGTGTCCGAGGGTTGCAGCGTCTCGACGTGCTCCAGGCGATGGCGCCGGCCACGCGCGGGAGCCGGGTTGACGGCCGCGGCGTGCTCGAACGCGTCGAGCGACTGGCGGACGGCGGCGTCGCCGATGGCGTGGATCAGCACCTGCCAGCCGCGGCGGTCCATCATCGCCACGATCCCGTTCAGCGTCGGGACGTCCATCTCGGGCAGCCCGGTCGTCGGGCGGTTGGTGTAGGGCTCGAGCATCAGGGCGGTGTGCGACTCGATCACCCCGTCCAGCATCAGCTTCACCGCCCCGGTCTTGATCAGCGCGTCGTTGGGGCGGCTCTTCCAGAAGGCGTCGAGGCGGTCGGCGTCGGCTTCGGTGAAGGGCGGATCGATCGACAACGCGTTGTAGAGACGGAGCCTGAGCTCGCCCTTGCGAACCAGCTCGTCGTACAGCTCGAGCTCGTCCATGTCGGTGCCGGCGTCCTGCGCGCTCGTCACCCCGAACTGGTGTGCCTTGGCGATCGCATCGCGAATCGCCTGCAGCCGCTCGTCCCGCGTCGGCTGCGGGAGGATCCTCGACACCAGCGGCTGGGCGCCTTCCTTGAGCACGCCCGTCGGCTCGCCGGTGGCCGGGTCGCGGACGATCACGCCCCCCGGGGGATCGGGGGTGGCCTTGGTGATACCGGCAGCCTTCAGCGCGAGCGTGTTGACCCAGGTCGTGTGGCCGTCGTAGCAGCGCATGCAGGCGGGCCGATCGGGGACGATCGCGTCGAGTTGCTGCCGCGTCGGCAGGCCGCCCGGGAACGGCGTGTAGTACCAGCCGCGGCCCTGCACCCACGGGCGGTCGGGATGTGCGGCGGCGAAGGCCTTGATCGTCGCGGCGATCTCGTCGAGGGTGGAGGCGTCGAGCAGGTTCGCTTGCTGCAGGCCGAGCCCGCCGCTCAGCAGGTGCAGGTGCGCGTCGTCGAAGCCTGGCAGGACGGACGCGCCGTGCGCGTCGATCGTCTGTGTGGCACGCCCGGCGAGACGCTTGATCTCGCGGTTCGACCCGACCCGGAGGATCGTGTTTCCCCGGACCGCGAGCGCCTCGGCAACGGTCGCCGAGCCGTCGGCGGTGTAGACCCTGCCATTGAGGACGACCAGGTCGACCGGCCCGGTCTCGTCGTCTCGTTGCGCGCCGACGATGAGGCCGATGACGAAGGTACCCGCGACGATTGCCACGACGATGAGCGTGCCCAGACGTGAGCGCATGGCGCCTCCGCAAACCTCCATTCTAGTCCTGGAGCGTGTCCCCGGCCCCGCCAGGAAGCACCGCGTACAGCGTCTGCATGGCCGGCGTCGGAATCCCGTGCCGGCGCGCGCGGCGGACGACACCGCCCAGCAGCGCCTCCACCTCTGTCGGCCGCCCCGCCACGAGGTCCATCATGAGCGACGAGCGCATCGTGGGGTGGCTCGCCTGCATGTAGGCCAGCTTCTGCTCGCACACATCCACGGGCAGCGCGGCGCCCTCGGCCCGCGCCACGGCCTCGACCTCGTGCATCGCCCGCATCGCCGCCTCGCGGAACTCCGGGCCGGCCCGCAGCGGTCCGATGGCAAGGCGCGACGCTCCTGTCAGGGCGGCCAGCGGCGCGAGGAAGACCAGCTTCTCCCACAGCGCGCTCCGGGTGTCGGCCACCGCCCCGACCTCGATGTCGGCGTCCCGCAGTGTCTCCTCGATCCGCCTCACCCGCCCGGTGATCGCGGCCGCGCCGAACGCCTCGCCAAAGACGATGCGGCGCACCGAGCCGACGTGCTGGACCTGGCCCGGCGCCTCGAGCGATACCCCGATGTAGGTGGCTCCCGCCAGCACGTGGTCCTCGCCGACCACCGCCGCCACCTCGTCCGCGCTGTCCATGCCGTTCTGGAGGGTGAGCACGGCCGTGCCGGGGCCGACGAGTGGCCGGAGCAGCGGCAGCGCCTCGGCGTTCGAGTACGTCTTCACCGCCACGATGACCAACTCCACCGTGCCGATCCGCACCGGGTTGGCGTCGGCGTTGGGAAACACCACGAAGTCGCCGAGCGCGCTTCGCACGCTCATCCCGCGCGCACGGATGGCCTCGAGGTTACGCCCGCGCGCGACGAACGATACATCGTGACCCGCGCGCGCCAGCCTCGCCCCGTAGAACCCGCCGACCGCGCCCGCCCCGAGCACAGCGATTCGCATGCGGGGGACTTTACCACCGGTGCTAGCCGACGCCGACGAGGAAGCTGACGACGAGCATCGCCAGCACGGTCAGGGTCAGGGCCAGGAAGGGCCAGTCGCGCTCGCTGGCGTACTCGGCCACGGAAACCACCACGCGCGCCACCGGCGTGACCATCAGCACCACCAGGCCGACGTGCGACAGCCGGGCCGACAGGGCGATGCTCACGCCGGACAACTGCAGCAGCAGCCCCGCCGCCAGCAGCGAGGTCGCCAGCATCGTCCCCGCTCCGAGCGTCGCGCCCAGCCACCGCTCGAGCCGCGCGTCCGCCACCCCACGGCCGATGCCGTTTGCCTCGGCGCTCATCGTGCCCTCAGAAACATCAGGATCGAGACGATTACCAGGACCACCGCCAGCAGCAGCTTCAGCCACCGCGCGCTCGCGGCGGCGCCGATCCGGAAACCGAGCCGCGAGCCCACCATCACTCCGAGGATGGCGGCCGAAGCCATCCACGGGACGATCTCGCCGCGGCCGTAATAGATGACCGCGCCGACCGTCGCCGTGACGCCGATCATGAAGGCGCTCGTGGCGGCCGCCGCCCGCAGGGGGACGCCGCACCAGGCGTTGAGCGCCGGCACCTTCAGCATGCCGCCCCCGATCCCGAGCAGCGACGAGACGCTGCCGGCCGCCAGCGAGACGCACAGCGCCAGCGGCAGCCGCTTCACCCTGTAGGTGACGACCGCGCGGCTCTCCTCCTCGTAGTACCGGCCGCCGAGCCGGCCGGGCTGTGCGGCGGGGTCGAGCAGCACGTTCCGCCTGCCGAGCCGGCCCAGCATCACGATCGCGCCCGCCGCGGCGACGACGCCAAACAACTGCTGAAGGTGCTTCGGCGAGACCAGCACCGCCACGAGCCCTCCCGTCAGTCCGCCGATCGTCGTCGCCACCTCGAGCAGCATGCCGAGGCGCAGGTTGATCAGCGAACGCCCGACGGCGCCCGACGTGGTGACGCTGGAGGTCGCGATGATGGTCGTGAGACTGATGCCGACGGCGATCCGCATCGGCACGTCCATCCCGAGGACGAGCAGGGGCACGAGGAAGACACCGCCGCCCAGGCCCAGCAGTGATCCAAGCCCCCCCGCCGCGATCCCCCCCAGGAACAGCAGCGAGGTCAGGGCCAGGGACGGCGCCAGCATCGCGCCATACTACCGCCAGCGCCGGCCGCGACGCCACCACGCCACGCGGCTCGCACCCGCCGCTTCGTATCGTTGTCAACCAGCGGGAAGCCGGCCAGCACGTGATCCAGCTGGTCACCCGAAAGACCGTAGAGCGCGGCGGCCTCGGCCTGGAGCAGGGCGTAGCGGCCATCGTGCTCGGGGTCGGGAGAGCCGCCCAGCCTCCGCGCCAGCCAGGCGATCCGGCGGAACGCGGGGGAGTCGCCAGGCGGCCGCGGAACCGGCAGGCGCGCCACGATGCCGGTGGTGACGTGCGTGGCCACCCGCAGGCGGACGAGGTAGTTCGCCACCAGGCTGTTCAGCATGCCGCAGAGGAACCACTGCTCGGCGCCGGCGAGCGGCGTCTTCAGGCAGAACACGGTGTGCACCGTCGCGTGACCGGGCGGAACGATCGCCGCGATCAAGGTCAGGCGATTGGTGGCGCACGCGACGTCGCGGTAAGCGAGCCGCTCGCGACCGAACCTGGCGGCGCGCGGGCCGAGCGTCGCCGCGGCGTCCGGCCGCACGCGGGTGACGCCGCCGGGGAGCCGGAGCTGGAACGGGTGCAGGTGCTTGCCTTCCACCACCGGCATGCCGGCGCCGCCCGTCCAGAACAGGCCCCGGTCGTCCGTCGCGTTCAATTCGCGGCCGAAGCGCACGTCCCACCCCTCGCGCAATCCAAGCGCTGGGGCCGTGGCGGTGAGCTGGTCCAGGAGGGACAGGTCGGCGGGACTGCGCAGGTCGGGCACCGACAGCTCGTCCCCCGACACGCGCTCGAGCAGCGCCCGGGTGAGAACGAGGGGGAAGTACTCGGCCCCGCCGCTGTCCGGGATGCGATCGAGCACCGCGGTCGATCGCTCGCCGACGCGGCAGGGCAGTCGCCCGGTCGGTTCGCCGGTCGTGGCCGTGAAGACGACGAACCTGACGCTGCGGTGGATCGGGAAGATGCGATCGACGTTGTCGAACGAGACGAGCCCGTCCACGCCGCAGCGGTCGAGCAGCAGGCGCCGCAGCCTCGCGCAGCCACAGTCGGTCAGCAGTCCCGAGGGGACCACCAGGCCGACGCGCCCGCCGGGTCTCGCGAGGCGGATCGCGCGCTCGGCGAACAGCTGATAGCGGTTCCGGTGGCCATCGGAGAGCGCTCGATACACGCCGGAATCCCGAGCGAAGTGGACCATGCGGGAGGCGGGGATCATGTCCCACGGCGGGTTGCCCAGCACCGCATCGAATCCCGCGTCGTCGCGCGGCCGGCCCCCCTCGTCGAAGAAGACCTCGGGGAACTCGAGCGTGTAGTGGAAGAAGCGATGCGCCGCTGCGGTTCCCGCCACCTCGGCCATCCAGCGCTCGGCTGCCGCGACGGGCAGCGGGGATTGCCGGCCGGCCAGGTAATCGGCCAGCGCCGCGAAGAGCGCCGCCGGCGGGTGCTCGCCCGAGTCGAGGCCAAACGCCAGCGCGCACCACGCGTCGGCAACCCGCTTCCATCGGGCGAGGGGCGACAGCGGACCGCCGACCGACTCGAGCAGCCGCTCCTTCTCGCGAACCATGTTCACGGTGTCGTCGGGCTCGGCCGCAAGGCGTAGACGGCCAGGCAGCACCGCGCGCACGGCCGTCTCTGCCTCCCCGCCGTCGAACAGCGGGAGCACGCCCCCCTCGGCACGCCCGGCCGATGCGCGCGCGCCGGGAAACGGGCGCCGGGCCACGTCGTCCAGCGAGGCGCCGAGCAGGCTGTCGCCGACGAGCAGGCGGTGGTCGAGGAAGGTGAGGGGATGGTCGGGGGCCAGTGTCGCCAGCCACAGCGAGAGGCGCGCGAGCTGGACCGCCATGGGGTTCAGGTCCACCCCGTAAAGACAGTGCCGCGCCACCAGGCGACGGAACGACCGGCGCTCGGACTCGCCGATGTCGCTGGCGTGGTATCGCCCTCCATCGACCAGCGCCTCCTCGTAGGCGGAAGCCAGGTAGCGGCAGGCGGCCACGAGGAAGGCGCCGCTCCCCATCGAGGGATCGAGAACACGGAGGGCGAGGATGCTTTCGGGGGCGCCGCCGCGGACGAGCGGCGACAGGGCGCGCCGGACGATGAAGTCGGTGATCGAGGCGGGGGTGTAGAAGGTGCCGGTCGCCTTGCGAAGGCCCGAGCCCGGGACGAGCCGGACCCCGGCCGGCGCTCGTTCCACCGGCACCCCTCGGCTTCGCTCGGGGCGGGCGGAGGCCGGCGCTGCCACCGGGCGGTAGTCGAGGACGGCCTCGTAGACGCTGCCGAGCTGCTCGACACCCAGGTCGCGGTAGACGATGCGCGCCCGCGGGGCGCCGCGCGCGCCCGGCGCCGTCGTCAGCGCGAGCAGCATCCGCCTGGCGCACTCGTCGCCCGGACGGCCCGATTCGCCGGCCGGCGTGAGGGCGGGCGCGAAGAGGCGACCGTTGAACGGCGTCACGCGCAGCGTGCCCGCGCGGCAGCCGGCGTGCGCGAGGCGCGACATCGCCTGCAGCGTCTCCCACAGCCCGCGGGCCGGGCCTCGCGATTCGGCCAGCGTGCGCGCCGCCTCGATCGAGTAGCTGTGCCGGTAGGTGGGATGCCAGGTCGGGAGCAGGCCTCGCGACTCGGCGAACAACAGGAAGAGCGTGCGGTAGACGATCGTCAACGCCTGCTCGTAGAGGGCCGCCAGGTCGCGGTCGCCCGGAGAGTTGCCGCGCAGCCGCCGCGGGAGGAGACCGCCCATGACGTCGCCCACCGCGTCGAGCACCCCCGCGCGCAGGCTGCGGCACACGCCGACCGTCTGCTCTGCCGACGCCCGGACGATGCGGTCGATCAGGGGGGGGCGGCTGTCGCCGGGCGCCTCGAAGGCCTCGGACCGCAGCAGGGCCCAGAAGACGGCGAACGACCCGGGGGCCTCGACGATCGTCTCGAGGTCGAAGTCGAGGTAGCGGCGGGAACAGGCGCGCCGGGTATCGGTGAGTCGAGCCTCGCGGCCGTTCGTCGAGAGGCACCACGAGTTCCCGGTCGCGATCGTTCCCCGGACCGCGCGGCGCCAGGTCGAGGAGAGGTTGTCGCCCCAGCCGGCGACGAGCAGCAGCGGGAAGGAGCCAGCCGGGCAACCGTCCCTTGCCGCCAGCCCGGCGACGAGCGTGGCGGCGTCGGGGCACGGCCATGGCGACGAGGGCTCGAATCCGAGGAGCCGCGCCAGCGGCACGGCCGCGGAGTCGAAGACCGTTCGAAGCGCCGTCACCGGTCCGAGCGCGCGGCCCGTCTCGCGCCACCAGCGGCGAAGCGTGGTGCGGCCGGCCTCGCGCCGCCCGGCGTCGCCCAGTTCGGCGGCGAACTCGCGGGGCAGGACCGCGGTGAGGAAGTACTCCGAGACGAGCGAGCCGCTGATGCCGTCCGGCATGGCGCGATCACGGCGACGGCCAGCGCGGCCGACGGCCCCTCGCCGCGAGGAAAACGACCAGCAACTCCGGAGGCGAGGCGAGCCCCGGCCGGTCCGCCGCGTCGAGCGCCTGGAGCCGCGCCGAGGACTCTTCAGCGGCGGCCTCGCGACGCTCGGTGGCTTCGTGAACCGCCCTGATTGCGCGACCGTCGAACAGCCCGGGCTGGAACGCCTCGGGCTCGCGCGCCTCGACCGCCGCCAGGCGCGCCTCGCGCTGGCGCTGCGCCCGGATGGCGTGCTGGCGCTCGGCCGCCACGCTGGATAGCCGCACACCCGCGTGGCCCGCGGCGACGGCGTCGAAGGCGGGCGCGACGACCGGCCACGGGGGACAGCCCCGGCGTCCGGCCGCGTCCGGCGCGAGCGTGGGGAGGAACAGCGCGACGACCTCCTCGTGGATGAGGGCGCCACGGCCGTCCACCACGCGCACCCGGTAGAGCGCGTAGATGCCGGGCGCCAGGCCGCCCCGGCCGGTGCGAACGACGAAGCGCCACGGCGCGGTGCGCGCGCAGGCGGCCAGCACCGCAGGAAGGTCGGGCAGGCGGCCGCCGGGAGCGCGCGCCTGACACAACGCCCGCACGGCCAGCAGCCGCTGCGCCTCGGCGTGCGCCTCGGCCCGCAGCTCCGTCCGGGCGAACGCCTCGCCGGCCTCGTCCTCGCCGCTCGCGGCCCGAGGCTGGCCGGGTGCCGCCTCGGCAGGCAGCCCGTGCTCGCCGGTGATGACGACCGCCGCCACGTCC
The DNA here is from genome assembly GCA_963813585.1 of uncultured Acidobacteriota bacterium. GTDB lineage: Bacteria > Acidobacteriota > Vicinamibacteria > Vicinamibacterales > Fen-181 > JARKSS01. The sequence continues at coordinate 481,532 of CAWEZL010000001.1, read as the reverse complement.
GGATCGCGCAGCGTCCCGAGAGGGCTGTCGCCAAGTCCGATCGACCGGCGGACCGCCTCGACGCGAAGCGCGAGGCGGCCGAGCACCTCGTCCTCGAAGGTGCCGCGCGCCACCAGGTGGACCGCGTGCACGGTCCGACGCTGGCCGATGCGATCGAGACGGCCGATGCGCTGCTCGAGCCGCATCGGGCTCCACGGCAGATCGTGGTTGACGACCAGGCGGCACGCGGCGTGGAGGTTGAGCCCGAGCGAGGCGGCGTCGGTGGCCAGCAGGACGAGGACGCCGCCCGAGGTGAACCGCGCGATAGCCGCCCGCCGGGCGTCGGCGTCGAGGCCGCCGTGCAGCACGGCCACGTCGCCGAGCGCCGCCAGGCGCAGGGCGAGCCCCTCCAGCGTGTCGCGATACTCGGTGAAGACCACGGCCGGCTGGCGCGCACGGGCGAGCAGGCGCAGCAGGACGCGCCCCTTGGCGTCGGCGGCCGACGCCTCGCGCGCCATCTCGATCAGCCGTTCCAGGAGGCGCCGCTCCTCCGGTTCGTCGGCCAGGCCCCGCGCCGCGAGCACGGCCTCGGGCAGCTCGTCGCCGCGGTCGGGGTCCTCGTCGAGCGGCAACGACATCTGGACCGGGTTCGCCACGGCCTCCCGCCCGAGCAGGTCGAGGCGCCGCTTCAGCGACACGAGCAGCGCGATGGGCCCGGACGCCGCCCGCTTGCAGAGGACCGTCATCGCCAGGCGGGCGGGATCGGCCGCGGGGGCGCCCGGGTTGCGTCGCCAGACGCGGCCGGCGTATGCCAACAGGGCCTGGTGCATCCGGGCCTCGGCCGCGCCGATCTCAACCCGCACGAGGCGGACGCGCCGCGTCGGCGGGCCACCCAACCCGGCCCGCGTCCGCCGGAACATCGTGATGGGCGGCTCGCCCGGAAACCGGCCGGTGTCGCACAGCGCCCGGAAGGTCCGATCGTCGCCTGCGTGGGGTGTGGCGGTGAGCAGGAGCACCCGGCGTGCGCGCCGCGAGAGCCAGGCCAGCGCGGCACCGCGGTAGCGCGCACCGGGACAGGCGTGCGCCTCGTCCACGATCAACAGGTCCCAGCGAACGGCCCCCATGCCACGGAGCACCTCGGGCTGCTTGACGTAGTCGATCGAGGCGACCGCCAGCGGCAGCCGCGCCCAGGGGTCCTCGTCGGCCGACGCCCGGGCGCCCAGGCGCGCGAGCGCGCCGCGCTCCACGATGATCGGCTCGAGGTGGAAGCGGGCCGCCAGCTCGCCAGCCCACTGCTCGCACAGGCTCGCGGGCGTCAGCACCAGCACCCGCTCGGCTTCTCCGCGCGAGGCCAGCTCGGTGAGGACGAGCGCCGCCTCAACCGTCTTCCCGAGGCCGACTTCGTCGGCGACCAGGATCCTCGCCGCCCCGCGCAGGCACGCGAGGGCCGGCTCGAGCTGGTAGTCGAGGACCTCGATGGCCGCGCCCGCCGCGGCCCTCAGTTGTCCCGCGCCCGCCGCGCTCGCGGCCATCGCCCGAAGCGCGAGCAGGCCGCGCCCTCGCCCGACGCCGCGCCCCTCGCGGCGACCCCGCGGCAGCGGCACCGGCCGGTCGAACGGCACGAGCAGCGTCCGCCGCTCGCCGCGGTTGGTCGGCCGGGCTCCCTCGAGCTGCCACGACTCGCAGTCGGCGTGGCGGACGATGTCGAGGACGCGCCAGTGGTCCTGGCGGACCGACACCAGGTGCCCGATCGCCGATTGCGGTTCCTGCAACATCTCCGGCAACCCGGTGGGCGAAGCCTGCGAGGATGTTGGCGCCGGCACGCGGAAGCAGCCTGTTTTCGGCGCGCGCGGCAACCCCCGATGCGGACGGTGCAAGGGGTGGTCCCGGGGGCGAAGGCGGGCGTGCTATGCTGCGCGGTCTGTGGAGGGAACGATGCGCTCGACCCGCTGCGCCGTGATTGCCGCCGCCCTGCTGGCGCTGGCGCCGTCCCTGGCCGCCGCCCAGGGCAGCCAGCGCTTCACCGTGGAGGAGATGCTGAAGCTCGACCGGGTGGCCGACCCGCAGATCTCTCCCGACGGCCGCCTCGTGGCCTACGTCGTGACCCAGGTCAGCCTCGAGCAGAACAGCCGGAACAGCGACATCTGGATGGTGCCCGTCGCCGGCGGCACGCCGATCGCCGTCGCACGGTCGGCGCGGTCGGACGACACGCCCCGCTGGTCGCCCGACGGCCGGACGCTGGCGTTCGTTTCGACGCGGGAGGGCAGCTCGCAGGTGTGGCTGGTGGGCATCGGCGCGGCCGGCCCGGCCGGCGAGCCGCGCAAGCTGACCAGCCTGGCGACCGAGGCGAGCGGCGAGACGTGGTCGCCCGACGGGAAGTGGATCCTCTTCGTGTCCGACGTCTACCCGGAGTGCCAGGCGCTCGCCTGCAACGAGCAGAAGCTGAAGGAGGCCGGGGCGAGGGCGAGCAAGGCGCGCGTGGCGGACGGCCTGATGTTCCGCCACTGGACCTCGTGGAAGGAGGGCCGCTTCAGCCACCTGTTCCTGGTGCCCGCCGACGGCTCCGCGCCGCCGCGCGACGTGACGCCGGGGCTGGCCGACGTCCCCCCGTTCTCGCTCGGCGGGCCGACCGACTACGCCTTCTCACCGGACTCGCGCGAGCTGGCCTTTGCCAGGAAGACCGACAAGGTCGAGGCCATCAGCACGAACAGCGACCTGTTCCTTTTCGACCTCGCGAACCCGAAGGCCGAGGCGCGGAAGATCACGACGAACCCGGCGGCCGACGGCGGCCCGGCGTACTCGCCCGACGGACGGTTCATCGCCTACCGCGCGCAGCACCGCCCCGGATTCGAGGCGGATCGGTGGCAGTTGATGCTGTACGACCGGAAGGCCGGCGAGCACCGCTCGACGACGGCGGGGTGGGACCGTTCGCCCGACAGCTACGTCTGGGCGCCGGACTCGAAGACGATCTTCCTCACCGCCGAGAACGAGGGTCGGAGCGACATCTTCCGGTTGTCGATCGCCGGCGGTGACCCGGCCCCGGTCCTCGCGTCGGGTACCAACGGTGAGCTGCAGCTCTCAGGCGACGGCAAGACGCTCGTCTTCAGCCAGAACAGCCTCACCGCGCCTTCCGACCTGTTCGTGGCCGAACTCGGGGGGACCGGCGGGAAGCCGCTGCAGGGCGTGAAGCGCCTGACGAACGCCAACCCGGGGCTGGCGGCGTTCAAGCTGCGCGCGGGTGAGGGCGTGAGGTTCGAGGGCGCCGGCGGCACGGCCGTGCAAGCGTGGATCGTCAGGCCCCCCGACTTCGTCGAGGGGCGGAAGTACCCGCTGCTCTACCTCGTGCACGGCGGGCCGCAGAGCGCGTGGCACGACGGCTGGACCTTTCGCTGGAACGCCCAGGTCTTCGCCTCGGCGGGTTACGTCGTGATGATGCCCAACCCGCGCGGCTCGACCGGCTTCGGTCAGACGTTCGTGGACGAGATCAGCGGCGACTGGGGTGGCAAAGTCTACGACGACCTGATGAAGGGGGCCGATTTCGCCGAGACGCTGCCGTACGTCGAGAAGGGCCGGGCCGGCGCGGCCGGGGCCTCGTTCGGCGGCTACATGATGAACTGGTTCCTCGGCCACACCACGCGCTTCCGCGCCATCGTCACGCATGCGAGCGTGTACAACCTGACCAGCATGTGGGGCGTGACCGAGGAGTTGTGGTTCCCCGAGTGGGACATCCAGGGGATGCCGTGGACGAACCCCGAGGCGTACGCGAAGTTCTCGCCGCACACCTACGCGAAGAACTTCAGGACGCCCACGCTGGTCACGCACGGGGAGATCGACTTCCGCGTGCCGATCGGCGAGGCTCTCCAGTTGTTCACGACGCTGCAGCGGCTCGAGGTTCCCTCACGGCTCGTGTACTTCCCGGACGAGGGCCACTGGATCAACCGGCCCGCGAACGCGGCGCTGTGGTACCACGAGTTCATCGAATGGATGGACCGATGGGTGAAGAACGACGGGAAGTAGTGCGATGATCATCGACCTGAGAAGCGACACCGTCACCCTGCCGTCCCCCGCCATGCGCCGCGCGATGGCCGAGGCCGAGGTGGGCGACGACGTGTATGGGGAGGACCCGACGGTCGGCCGGCTCGAGCGGCTGGCGGCGGAGACGACGGGGATGGAAGCCTCGTTGTTCGTCGCCAGCGGCACGATGGGCAACCTGGCCTCGCTGCTGGCCCACTGCGACCGCGGCCGCGAGGTGATCCTCGGCGACGAGTCGCACATCTTCCACTACGAGAACGGCTCGGCGTCGGCGTTTGGCGGCCTGGTGCTGCACACGGTCCCGACGCGCCCCGACGGCACGCTGCCGCTCGACGCACTTGAGGCGGCCATCCGGCTGCCCGCGCACCACTACCACTACTACCATTACGCCCCGACGGGCGTGATCTGCCTCGAGAACACCCACAACCGGTGCGGCGGCCGCGTGGTGTCGCCCGAGTTCTTCGCCGACGTGGCCGCGATCGCGCGGCGCCACGGCGTGGCGGTGCACGTGGACGGGGCGCGCCTCTTCAACGCGGCGCTGGCCGCCGGCCGCCCGGTGACCGACTGGACGCGCCACGCGGACTCGGTGCAGCTCTGCCTCTCGAAGGGGTTGGCCGCGCCGGTGGGCTCGATGATCTGCGGGTCGGCGGCGTTCGTGGATCGCGCGCGCCGCATGCGCAAGATGCTGGGCGGCGGGATGCGGCAGGCCGGCGTGATCGCGGCGCCCGGCATCGTCGCCCTCACCGAGATGGTGGACCGCCTCGCCGAGGATCACGCGAACGCGAAGATCCTGGCCGAGGGGCTGGCCGGCATCCCCGGCATCAGCCTCGATCCCCGCGAGGTCGAAACGAACATCGTTGTCTTCCGCCTGCCGAGCGTCGAGGTGGCGGCGGCGTACTCCGAGGCGCTCGAGCGCGAAGGGGTGCTCGTATCCAACTTCGGCGGCGGCCGGCTGCGGGTGGTGACCCACTACGGCATCGACGAGGCCGCGTGCCGCCGCGCCGTGGGAATCTTTGCCATATGTTCAAGCACCTCCTGACCATCGCCCTTGCCTTGCTCGTGGTGAGCGTCGCCGCCGTCGCCGCCCGGCAGGCCTCGTCCGACGCCGCGCTCGTCGCCACGGCCCGCGCCATCCACGAGCGGGTGTTCACCGTCGACTCGCACGTGGACATCCTCGGGCCGGCCTACGCGACGCCGGCGCTCGATCCCGGGAAGCCCACGCGGCTCAAGTGCGACCTGCCGAAGATGAAGGCGGGCGGCATGGACGGCGTCTTCCTCGCTGTCTACACCGGGCAGCGGCAGGACTTCACGCCGGCCGGCTACAAGGCGGTCTACGCCGAGGCGACCGATCGCTTCGATGCCATCGATCGGCTGACGGCGATGCACCCCGAGCTGTGCGAGCTGGCTCGGACGCCGGCCGACGCCGAGCGCATCGAGAAGACCGGGAAGCGCGTCATCCTCGTGGGCGTCGAAAACGGCTACCCGATGGGTGACGACCTGGCGGCCCTGAAGACGTTCTACGACCGTGGCACGCGCTACGTCACGCTGGTGCACGGGTCGCACAACCAGCTCGCCGACTCGTCGAGCGACCCGAAGCCGCGCTACGGCGGCCTCTCCGAGCTGGGCAAGAAGGCGGTGGCCGAGATGAACCGCCTGGGCATCATCGTGGACACGTCGCACGCGTCGGCCAAGGCGTTCTGGGATGCCATCGCCGCGTCGAAGGCGCCGATCATGGCGTCGCACTCGGGTTGCGCGGCGGTGGCGAAGAGCGACCGCAACCTGGACGACGACCAGTTGCGCGCGCTGGCGAAGAACGGCGGCGTGATCCAGGTGGTCGCCCTCGGCTCGTACCTGAAGGAGGACTCGCCCGAGCGCGCGGCGGCGGTGCGGAAGCTGCGCGAGGAGCTGGGGCGGGGCCGCGGCCGCGGGGGACGCCCGGCCGGCGGGCCGCCGCCGGCGCCGCCGACGCCCCAGGAACAGGCCGAGCGCGAGAAGATGTTCGAGGTGTACCGGCAGCGCATGGAGGAAATCGACAAGCAGTTTCCCGGCGCGACGCTGAAGGACTTCGTCGATCACATCGACCACGCGGTGAAGGTGGCGGGAATCGACCACGTGGGCGTCGGGACCGACTTCGACGGCGGCGGCGGGGTGAAGGGGTTCAACGACCACTCCGAGGCGCTGAACGTCACCGTCGAGCTGGTGCGCCGCGGCTACACCGAGGATCAGATCCGCAAGATCTGGGGCGCGAACCTGATGCGCGTGTGGAGAGAGGTGGACAGGGCGGCGGGGCGGTGACCCCGCCGCCGTCTACTTCTTGAGCACCTCCTCGAAGAACGCCAGGGCGCGCGGGTCGTTCGACTGGCCCAGCCAGAACATCGCCTGCCGCCGCACCTCGGGGTTCCGGTGCGTCCGGGCCACCTCCACCAGGCGCGGCACCCCCTCGTCCTTCGGCATCTGGCTCAGCGCGAACACCGCGCGCTTCTTCACCTCGGTGTCGGGGTCGTTCTCGATCGCCCCCTCGAGGGTGCCGAGAGCCTTCGCGCCCGCCTTCTGACCCAGCCAGAACAGCGCCTGCCGCCGCACCTTCGGGCTCTCGTCGCTCCGAGCCATCCGCACCAGGATGTCGGCCGCCCCGGGCTCGTTGCTGACCGAGACGGGGAAGGTGAGGTCCGAGCGGAAGGCCTGGTCCCCATCGTCCAGGAGCCCCGTGATCGTCTCGAAGCCCTCGCGGCCGCGTGCAGCCGCGAGCCAGAACGCCGCCTGCTTGCGCAGATCTGCCGGCTGTCCCGCCGCCACGAAGCGGCGCAGCGCGGCGAGGGCGGCGGCGTCGCGGTGCAGCGCGATCGCGGTGAGGGCGCCCCGGCCCGACGGCTCGCCCGCCGAGCGCCGGAGGGCGCCAACGAACGACGAGAGCAGGGCCACGCTCTCGGCCGGGTTCACCTGCGTCAGCCAGTGCACGGCCAGGTTGCCGGCGTCGATCTCGCAGTCGGGCGAGATGACGCGGATCTTCTGGACGCGCCCCTGCTCGGCGCGGAAGAACACGAGAATGTCGGACGGCCCCTCGAGGCTGACGCGGGAGCGGCCCTTCTCACCGCCGCGCGTCGATTCCAGTCGCACGATCCCGTCGTTCGGACCCCTCTCGCCGTCGCACGAGTGGTGCTCGCCGGGGACCGCGGGCACGGAGTACGCGATCCACGCGGGGGCCTGCTGCGCCGAGACCAGGCGCTTGAACGCCGTCTCGAGGCCGGACGGCACGGCGCGCGGCTGCACGCTCGCGTTCGCCAGGGTGGCCGGCACCCCCTGGGCGGCCAGCACGCCCGCCAGGAAGGTACCTAAGACGACAGCTGCCGCCGGCACGGAGAAGAGCCTTGGTTTCATGGTGATCCTCGAGCAGTCGTTACTTGAGCAGCTCCACCATGTAGTCGGTCGCCTCCTTGTTCTTCATCATCGAGAGGCGCGACACGATTTCCTTGCGAAGCTCCGGGTCCTTCTCCTGGCGGGCGAGGGCCACCAGCGCGGCGGCGTTTCCCTGCATGAACAAGCCCTGGATGGCGGCCTTCTTGACGCCCGGGTCCTTGTCCTCGCGGTAGAACTGGGCGAGGGCGTCGCCCGTCTTCTTCGAGTCCATCATCCCGAGGTTGCGCACGGCGGTCTTCCGCAGCGCGGCGTCGGCCTCGGCCCGGGCGACCTCCGCCAGCTTCTCGCTGGCGCCGCTCATCGCCATCGCCTGAAGCACCTTCTCCCGGACCTGCGCCGAGGCCTCGCTGCCGTAGAGGCCGGCCAGCTCGGCCTGCGCGCCCATGATCCCGAGCTGGCGCACCGCCTCGGCCCGGAGCTCAGGCGAGCTTTCGCCCTTGGCCGCGCCGAGCAGCCGCTCGCGATCGCCGGCCATCATGAAGGCCTGCATCACCTGGCGCTTCACGTCGATGTCGTTCGAGACGCGGTAGATCTCGGCGAGGATGTCGCGGCTCTGCTGGCCGCCAAAGAGGGACAGGTAGCGCAAGGCCTTGAGCTGGAGGTCGGGATTCCCCTGCCCCCGGGCCACGCGCGCGAGGATCTCGCGGGCCTGTGGCGATCCGCTCTGGGCCAGCACGAAGAGCGCCTGCTCCTTGATTCTCGGCGCGCTCGCGCCCTTCAGCAGCTCCTCGACCATCGGGACCGCGCGGTCGGGATCGTTGAGCATCACCGACCGGAGGGCCATCGCCTTCAGCTCCTCGTCCTGGGCCTGCGGCGAGACCGCCTGTCCCGACGCGGTCTTCATGGCCAGCTCGAGCGCCTTGGCGTCGTTCAGCCAGCGGCTGGAGGGGTACTTCTTCTGCAGTTCCTGCAGGCGCGCTAGCGCGTCGGCGCGCTGGCCGAGCCGGCTCAGCGCGTACGCCTGCCAGTAGATGGCCCCCTCGGCGCGGCGGCCGCCCAGCGCGACCACCCTCTCGTAGGCGTGGACGGCCTCCTCGTAGCGGGCCCTGTCGAGCGCCCGCATGGCGCGGTTGTACTCGCGCGTCGCCTGGTCCTGCCCGCGCGAGGCCTGCTCCATCTCGCGCGCCAGCTTGGCCGACTCCTTCGCCCTGGGCTCCTGCAGCCCGAGGACCTCGAGGCTGGCCAGCGCCTGGTTGGCCGCGGCGAGCGCGGGGGTCACGTCCACGTCGAAGTCGAGGTCGAGATCGAAGTCGAGATCGAAGTCGAGGTCGATGTCGTGCAGCGCGCCGGTGACGACCGTGAGCGGCGGCCGGGGCGGCAGCGGCGGCAGCGGTGCCGCGGGCGCCCCTGGTTTGACGGGCTGCGCCGCGGCCGAGGCCGCCATCATCACGACCGCCGCACCAACGAGAATCGTCTGCTTCAGCATAGGTATTCTCCAGTTCGTATCCAGCCGAACGGCCGGGCGCTGGCGGTCTGCTACACGCCCTTCGCCTGTTTTCGCCGCAGACTGTCGCCGAGCACGCCAACCTTGAAGACCAGTCCCTGCGCGTCGATCTCGCCGCGCACGCGCTCGAACTCGGTCTCCGAGACGCGAGACGGGCTGTTGGCGATCTCCACGAGCGCCCGCTCCAGCTCGTCGAGCACCGAGGCCATCCCGTTCTCGCCGGCATCGACCGCGGTCAGGCGGTAGAGCCGGTTCTCGGCCACCAGCTCGCGGACGCGCTCCTGGTCGCCGGACAGGTCGATCGACCCTTCCTCGTCCGGCGCATTCATCACCTCGAGCAGGGCGGCCTGCGAGCGCTCCAGGTGCTCGCCCACCTCGAGCGCGAGGATCCGTTCGCGGACCTGCTCGGCGGATGCGGGCTGCCGGGCCTGGCCGGCGCCCGGCGTCGCGGCGGCCTGCCCGGGTGATGGCGGCTCCGTCCAGTAGCGCCCCGCCACGAAGGCAGCCAGCACCAGCACCGCCACGCCGGCGGCATAAGCCAGGGGCCCGATCGACGGGAGCCGGAAGCGCCACCAGGGGAGCCTGGCGGGCACGGAAGCCGGTTCGGCGGCCAGGCGCGGCTGCAACCGTGCCCAGACCCGCGCCCCGTAGTCGGCCGGCCGTTCGGGGACCGGCACGGGGGTCACGGCGGCCAGCTCGCGCTCGAGGGCGGCCAGGCGGTGCCGGCACCCTTCGCACCCGCTCAGGTGCCCGTCGACCGCGGCGCTCTCCGCGGCCTCCAGCTCCCGGTAGTGGTAGAGCACGAACTGTTCTTCTGTCGGGTGTCTCACGATCCCCACTCCGCCGTCCGCGCGATGGGCGTCAGTGCCCGCCGCATCTTCTGGACGGCCCGAAACACGCTGTGCTTGGTGGCGCCGAGCCGCAGGCCCAGCGCCTCACCGATCTCTTCGAGCGAACACCCCTCGAAGTGCCGGAGCACGAATGCCGCGCGCTCGGCCGGCGAGAGGCCCTCCATGGCTGCCTGGATCCGGTGGTGGACCTCCGCGCTGTAAGCCACCCGGTCGGGCCGGCCCGCGGCGTCGGCCTCTGGTTCGGGCGGCCACCCCGCCTCGGTCTCGCTCGCGTCGATCGGCTCGAGCCGCACCCGGGGTCGCTTACGGAGCAGGTCGTAGGAGCAGTTGACCGTCACCCGGTGCAGCCAGGTCCTGAAGCTCGACCTCGACTCGAACCGCCTCAGCTCCCGATAGACCTTCAGAAACGTCTCCTGCACCACGTCCTCCGCGTCGCTCTCGTTCCCCGTCAGTCGGAAAGCGAGCTGGAACACGCCCGCGCTGTGCCGCTCGACCAGCCTCTGGAAGGCCGACTCGTCGCCGGACCGGGCCAGGGCCACGTCCGGGGTGTCCGTCGCGTCCATCTGGGTAGTTAGACGGCGGGGGAGCTGAATGGTTAGGCGATGGCAGGCTTGCCGCGCCGAAGCTCTCGAATCCGTCAGCGAGAGCGGAGGCGGGCCACGGTCGCCCCCAGGTGGGTCTCGGTCGCGTCCCAGAACTCGGCAACCAGGGGGTGCCGCTCGAGAGCCGCCTGGACGATGCCCCGCTGCACCCCGCGGCCGCGCCCGTGCACCAGGCGCACCTCGCGCAGCCCCGCCTCCCACGCGGCGTTCACGTACTCCTCGACCACCGACTTCACGTCGCGCGGTGCGAAGGGGTGCAGGTCGAGCACGGGTTCGATGGGAACCCGGACGGGGTCTTCATCCATTGCCGAGACCAGTGGCCGAGTGTCACGTCGCCTTCTCGTACCGTGCGGTCACCACCGTCTTGATCCCCCCGCGCGGCGTGAAGTCGCCCGTCACCGTCATGCGCCGCGGCGCGCAGGCGGCCACCAGGTCGTCGAGGATCTGGTTGGTGACCTGCTCGTAGAAGATCCCCTGGTTGCGGAACTCGAGCAGGTAGTACTTCAGCGCCTTCAGCTCGATGCACCACTCGTCCGGGACGTAGATGATGCGGATCGCGCCGAAGTCGGGCAGGCCCGTCTTGGGGCAGACCGAGGTGAACTCCGGGCAGTCGATCGCGATCTCGTAGTCGCGTCCCGGGCTGGGGTTGGGGAACGTCTCGATCGGGGCTGGCATGGTCCGATTCTACACGGCGCGATCGAGGGGAATCCGCGAAATTCCGTGCGATCCGATTGACAAGCTCGGAACCGGCGCGCTAGGATACCTCGAAATTTGGCTTAGTTTCCGCACAACTGCTCGCGCGCGTGGTTGAGGGCGGGTGAACGTTCAGCGCGCCCAAGCAGGGGGATGCCGATGGCAGAGGCCCGCAGGATGGGCAAATCCGAGCTGTTCGCGCACTTCGCCGAGAAGTTCGACATGAAGCGCGCGCAGGCGCGGGAGTTGTTCGACGAACTCACCGTGCTTGCAGAGAAGGAACTGAAGCGTTCCGGCGAGTTCCAGCTGCCCGGCATGGTGAAGCTGGTGGTCCAGAAGCGCAAGGCGCGCATGGGCCGCAACCCGGCCACGGGCGAGGCAATCAAGATCCCGGCCAAGACGGTCGTGAAGGCGAAGATCGCCAAGCCGTTGAAGGACAGCGTCCTCCCCGCGCAAGTAGCACGACCGCGCGGCGCGACGCGAAGGCCTCGGCGAGCCAGGAACTCCCTGTGCTCCCCGAGGCCTTTTTCGCGAAGGCCAGCGTCTCGACCCAGCGCTCTCGGCCAGCGTCGCCCAGAGTGCTGCGCAGGGCCTGGCCCATGTTCACTGCGGTGCGCGAAGCCGCTTGGCGAGCGGCCGGATCGCCAGGCGATCCATCTTGTGCTTCATCGTGCTCAGCGGGATTCCGAGGTGGCGGGCCGCCGCGGTGACGTTCCACCCCGCTCGCTCGAGCGCCTTCAGGATGAAGCTGCGCTCGAAGCTCTCGCACGCGTGCTGCAGCAGCTTGCCGTCCTCCGGCTCGTCGCCGGCGTCGGGCAGCGAGGCGGGCACGCGGTACTCGAAGCGGCAGATCGTCCTCGGTGATCCACGCGCCATCGGTGATGGCCACCAGCCGCTCGACCAGGTTCTCGAGCTCCCGGATGTTGCCCGGCCACCAGTGCGCCTGCAGCCGCTTCATCGCAGCCGGGGTGATCCCCTCGGTGCCGCGGCGGAAGCGCGCGCGGTAGCGGCGGACGAAGCAGGCGGTCAGCTCGGGGAGATCCTCGATCCGCTCGCGCAGCGTCGGCATCCGGATCGGGATCACGTTCAGCCGGTAGTACAGGTCCTCGCGGAAGCGCCCCTCCTTCACGCCCTTCTCGAGGTCGACGTTGGTCGCGGCGATCAGCCGGAAGTCGGTGCGGATCGGGTGGGCGCCGCCGACGCGCTCGACCTCGCCCTCCTGGATCGCGCGCAGCAGCTTGCCCTGCAGTTCGGGGCGCAGGTCGCCGACCTCGTCGAGGAACAGCGTCCCGCCCGCCGCGAGCTCGAACTTCCCGAGCTGCTGCCGGTAGGCGCCGGTGAACGACCCCTTCTCGTGGCCGAACAGCGTGCTCTCCACGAGCTCGCGCGGGATGGCGGCCAGGTTCACCGGGATGAAGGGGCCGTCGGGGCGCTCGCCCTCGCGGTGGATCAGGCGCGCGATCAGCTCCTTGCCGGTGCCGCTCTCGCCGAGCACGAGGACCGTGGCCGACAGCCTGGCGATCCGCTGCGCCAGCTCCATCACGTCTCGCATCGCCCGGCTCGGCCCGACGATGAACTCGCGGTCCGACTCGGCGACCTGCGCGCTCAGGGCGAGGACCTGGCGGTTCAGGTCCTGGTGATCGCCCGCGTTGCGCAGCACCGCGAGCAGCTCGGCGGGCTCGACGTCCTTGGGCAGGAAGTGGTAGGCGCCCTCCTTGACCGCCTCGACGGCCGCCTGCACGCGTCCCTCGGCCGACACCATCACGGCCTGCGCCAGCGCGTAGTTCTCGCGGACGATGCGCAGCATCTCGAGGCCGCTGATGCCGGGCAGGCCCGTGTCGATCAGCAGCAGGTCGGCCTCCTCTCGGGCGAGCACGGCGAGGCCGGCCTCGGCGCTGGCGGCCGGCAGCACGCGGTAGTGCCGCTCGAGGGGTCCCGACAGGCGCGCGCGCGTCGCGGGGTCGGGGTCGATCAGGAGGAGCGTCTTGATGCGGGGCGCCATCACGGGCGCATTGTAGAACAGTCCACACTCCCGACCTTGCGACTTCGTGGACTTTCCTGGACTGTCTGCGCTAACGTAAAAGACCGGCATGGGCCCAGGTGAATCGATGGTGCACTGGCTGGTTTCCGGGGCGACCCTCGTCCTGGCCCTGCTCGCCTGGGGCCGCTGCCGCCGCCTGGCGCGGCGGCTGGCGCGCGTCACCCAGGCCTATTGGGAACTGCGCTACGAACACGACCAGCTGCGCGACCGGGTCGACGGCCTCGAGCCGGGCGGGGGAGGAAAGCCAGCCGCTCCACCGGCGCCTGGCCCGCCGACCGCCTTCGTCCCCCTCTCGGCGCTGCGGCGCTGACCCACTCCCGCGCGACACGACCATCACCGAGGAGTCACCGTGGCGAACGAGTACGACGTCGTCGTCGATCGGGGCCGGCACCGGCGGGTACCCGACGGCCATCCGCGCGGCCCAGCTCGGGCTGACGGTTGCCGTCGTCGAGCGCCAGCAGGCGCTGGGCGGCACCTGCCTCATCTGGGGCTGCATCCCCACCAAGGCGCTGCTCGAGCACGCCCACGCGCTGAAGGTGGCGCAGGGACGCGAAGGAGTGGGGCCTGAACCTCGACGCCGCGTCGCTGCGCCTCGACATGAAGCAGGTGCAGGCGCGCAAGGACAAGGTCGTCACCACCCTCACCAAGGGCGTCGAGTTCCTCTTCCGCAAGAACAAGATCGACTGGATCAAGGGGACCGCGCGGCTGGCCGGCGGGCTGAGCGTCGAGGTGACGGGCGAGCAGCCGCAGACCCTGGTGGCGAAGAAGGAGATCGTGATCGCCACCGGCTCGCAGCCGCGCAGCGTGCCCGGCGTGGAGATCGACCGCAAGCGGATCATCACCAGCGACGAGGCGATCGGGCTTGCGCGAGGTGCCGAAGTCGATCGTGATCCTGGGGGCGGGCGCGGTGGGCGTGGAGTTCGGGTCGCTGTTCCGCGCCTACGGCAGCGAGGTGACGATCGTCGAGCTGCTGCCGCGGATCGTGCCGATCGAGGACGAAGCGGTGTCGGCCGAGCTGCAGAAGGCGTTCCGCAAGCGGGGCATCAAGACGTTCACCGGGTCGCGCGTCACCAGCGCGCAGGCGTCCGACTCGGGCGTCAGCCTGGAGGTGCAGACCGGCGACGGCAAGACCGAGCGGCTGCAGGCCGACTACCTGCTGGTGGCGACCGGCCGCGGACCGGTGACCGAGGGGCTCGGAGCGCCGGAAGCCGGCATCCGCCTCGAGCGCGGCTACGTCCTGGTGGACGAGTACTACCGGACGGGCGTGCCGGGGATCTCGGCGGTCGGCGACGTGATCACGTTCGAGAAGCCGGGGCACCCGCAGCTGGCGCACGTCTCGACGGCCGAGGGGATCGCGGTCGCCGAGCGGATCGGGGGACACCCGCCTCGCACGATCAACTACGACCAGGTCCCGGGGTGCACGTTCTGCGATCCCGAGATCGGCAGCGTCGGCCTGACCGAGCAGAAGGCGAAGGAGCGGGGCTACGACGTGAACGTGTCGAGCTTCCCCTTCATGGCCCTCGGGCGCGCGAAGATCGCGGGCGAGACGGAGGGGTTCGTCAAGATCGTCGCCGAGAAGAAGTACGACGAGGTGCTGGGCGTGCACATCATCGGGCCGCGCGCCACCGACGTCATCGCCGAGGCCTCGGTCGCGCTGCGCCTCGAGTGCACCGGGGAGGAGCTGGTGCGCACGATCCACGCGCACCCGACCTTCGCCGAGGCGGTCGGCGAGGCCGCGCACGGGCTGCACGGCGGCGCGATCCACATCTAGCGGACAGCGGACAGGCGGACTGCAGGCAGCGGACAGCAGGCAGCAGGCAGCCAGAGCAGCAGTGGGCGCGGGCCTCCGTGCCCGCGGAGTTCATCTATGCCGACCAACGTTCTGATGCCGCAGATGGGCGAGTCGATCGCCGAGGGGACCATCGTCCGGTGGATCAAGCGCGTCGGCGACAAGGTCGACCGCGACGAGCCGCTGTTCGAGATCTCCACCGACAAGGTCGACGCCGAGATTCCGTCGCCCGCGGCCGGGGTCGTCACCGAGATCCGGTCGAAGGAAGGGGAGACGGTCCCGGTCAACCAGGTGGTGGCGGTGATCGACGAGGCGCCCGCGAAGGGGGCCGAGGCCGCGGCCCCGGCCGCCGCCGCGCCCGACGAGACGGCGGCGGCTCCCGGCCCGGCGCCGGCGCCGGCGCCCGCACCACCGCCGGCCGCCGGGGCCGCGCCGCCCCCGCCTCAGCCCGCTCCCGACGACAGCGCGGCGGAAGGGCCGTCAGCCGACGAGTCGAGGCGACAGCGGTCGTCGCCGCTCGTCCGGAAGATCGCGGCCGAGCACGGCGTGGACATCAGCCGGGTGCAGGGGTCGGGCATCGGCGGCCGCGTGACCAAGCAGGACATCCTCGACTACATCGAGTCGCCCGGACCGGAGGCCGCGGCCCCGGCTGTCCAGCCGCGGACCGGCTCCCGCCGCGGCGGCGGCCGGTCAGTCAAGGCCGGTCCGGGCGACGAGATCGTCCCGATGACGCCGATGCGGAGGCGCATCGCCGAGCACATGGTCCTGAGCAAGCGCACGTCGGCCCACGTGCACTCGGTCTTCGAGGTCGACTTCGGCAACGTCGAGAAGCTCCGCGAGGCGAAGAAGGCCGAGTACGAACGGGCCGGGCGCGAAGCTCACCTACCTGCTCGTTCATCGTGAAGGCGGTCGTGGACGGCCTGCGCGCGGTCCCGATCGTCAACGCCTCGATCGACGGCGAGAACATCATCTACCAGAAGCACGTCAACATCGGGATCGCCGTGGCGCTCGACTGGGGGCTGATCGTGCCGGTGATCAAGGACGCCGACGAGAAGAACGTCCTCGGCCTGAGCAAGGCGATCCAGGACCTGGCGGCGCGCGCGCGCGCCAAGCAACTGAAGCCCGACGAGGTGCAGGGCGGCACCTTCACGATCACGAACCCGGGCGTCTTCGGCGCGCTCTTCGGCATGCCGATGATCAACCAGCCGCAGGTCGCGATCCTCGGCGTCGGCGCCATCGAGAAGCGGCCGGTCGTCGTGGACGACGCGATCGCGATCCGGCACCGGGCGTACCTGTCGATCGGCTACGACCACCGGCTGATCGACGGCGCCGTGGCCGACGAGTTCATGTCGGAGGTCAAGAAGCGCATCGAGACCTTCGAGTCCTCCGCGCTGTGAGGAGGATCGAGGTCCGGCGCCTCGGGCTCGTGCCCTACGGCGAGGCGCTCGAGGCGCAGCGGGCCCTGGTCGAGGAGCGGCGGGCCGACCGCGTCGGCGACGTGCTGCTGCTGCTCGAGCACCCGCACGTGATCACGCTCGGCGCCCGCAGCGAGGCGGCGCGCTCGAACGTCCTCGCCACCCCCGGGCGGCTGCGCGAACTGGGCGTCGAGCTGTTCGAGACCGGCCGGGGCGGCGACGTCACCTACCACGGCCCCGGCCAGCTGGTCGCCTACCCGATCTTCGACCTGCGCCCCGACCGCCAGGACGTCCACCGGTACGTCCGCGATCTCGAAGAGGTGATGATCCGGACGACCGCGGCGTTCGGCATCGAGGCGGGGCGCATCGCGAGCCTGACCGGCACGTGGGTCGTCGCCGACAAGATCGGCGCGATCGGCGTGCGCATCTCGCGCTGGATCACCAGCCACGGCTTCGCCTACAACGTCAGCACGCCGCTCGAGTACTTCAACCTGATCGTCCCCTGCGGCATCCGCGACCACGGCGTCACCTCGCTGGCGAAGCTCCTGAGGCGCGAGGTGGCCATGGCCGACGTCGAGGACGCGGCGGTGAAGGCGTTCGCCGAGGTCTTCGACGCCGAGATGGTCAACTGGGCTGTCGAGTGAGGATCTTCACCGCTTCCTCGAGGTTGCGGGCCCGGGCGACGCCGGCCAGGGCGGCGTGGCGGCCGTCGCGGTCGAGCAGCACCGCGTGCAGGCCGGCCTCGAGCGCACCCTGGTAGTCGTCTCCCAGCGAGTCGCCGACGTGGGCCGCGTCCGCCGCCGCGAGGCGGTGGCCGAACAACGCGTGCCCGAAGATGGCGCGCGCCGGCTTGGCGGCGCCGGCGGTCGCGGGGATGGTGATCGAGTCGAGCCGGGAAGTGAGACCGAGCGATTCGACCAGCCGGTGGATCCGGGAGTCGTAGTTGGTGATCAGGCCGGTGGCGAACCCGCGGGCCCTGAGACCGTCGAGCGCCGGGATGACGTCGGGGTAGAGCCGCCACGCGTCGGCCGTAGTGAAGTGCCGGTAGAGGTCGTCGAAGAACGGCTCGAAGCGCCCCGGCCCCATCAGCGTGTCGGCACCGGCCGCCCTGAAGACCCGTTCCACCAGTCGGTGCCACCAGTCGCGCTCCGCCGCCTCGGCCGCCGGGCGTGCCAGGCCCCACGCCTGCACCGCGGGGGTGACGGCCATCTCGCGCGCGAAGGCCGCCGCGATCGTCGCCGCGCCGACTTCGGCCCCGTGGCGGCGGGCAACCGCGGCATACTGGCTGCCAATGGTCCCGCGCGGTTCGACCAGCGTCCCGACCAGATCGAAGAAGATCGCCTTCATCGGACTCCACTCGCCGGCAGGGACGCCGGCGCTCGTCCCGCCGGCAGGGACGCCGGCGCTACTGTAGTATGGCCGAGAGGCGGCTCGACACGAGTCACCGCCCGCTGGCGGCTCCGCCAAGCTGGTGTACCATGTCCGCGCCCGCTGGTGACATGGACCAGATTGAGAAGTACACGATCCTGGATCCCGTCTCGATCCGGGGAATGCTCGGCGACCTGTTCCGCGCGCGCGACAACAGGACCGGCCGCACCGTGGCGCTCAGGGTCGTTCGCGAGGAGATCGCGGGCGACACGGCGCGCCGCGCGGCGCTGCTGGCCGACGCCCGGGTCGCGCAGGCGGTCTCGCATCCCCACGTCGCCGCGCTGTTCGACGTCGGCGAGCAGGACGGCTTCCTCTACCTCGCCCACGAGTTCGTGCCCGGGCAGTCGCTGGCGGCCCTGCTCGGCAAGGGGCCGCTCGAGGCCGAGGCTTCCGTCGAGCTGGCGCTGCAGATCGCCGAAGCGCTCGCCCATGTCCACCGCCAGGGGCTCGTCTACCGGACGCTCTCGGGCGCGTCGGTCATCGTCAACCCGCGCGACCAGGTGAAGCTGCTCGACGTGGGGCTTGCCGGCTGGACGGCCGCCGGACACGCCCGCCAGGGACGCAGGCCGCAGGTCGCCGAGGGACAGGAGCGAACCGACGAGGAGCGCGAACCGGCGGCGAACCGGCCCGCCTCCTACCTCTCGCCCGAGGAGGCGCTCGGCGACACGGCGGGGCCGCGGAGCGACCTGTTCTCGCTCGGCATCCTCCTGCACCAGATGGTCACGGGTCACATGCCGTTCGACGGCGGCTCCGACTCGGCGACCGCCTTCAAGATCCTGCACGCCGCGCCCTCCGCCCCCAGTTCGCTCAACCCGTCGGTCCCGCCCGCGTTCGACGCTGTCGTCGCCGGCATGCTGCGCAAGACCGTGGACATGCGGCCGCACGACGCCGGGACGGTCATCGACCAGCTGAGGCGGCTGCAACGGGCGGCGGGCGCGGCGACGGCCGAGCCACGCGAGGGGCCACGATGGATGTTCTGGCGGAAGTCCGGCGGGCGAGGGAAAGGACGGCGGGACGGCTTCGGCGGACGCCGCTGATCCACTCGGCCTGGCTCAGCGAGCAGGCGGGGTTCGACGTCCACCTCAAGCTCGAGTCCCTGCAGGTCACCAGCTCGTTCAAGGCGCGCGGGGCCCTCAACGCCGTGCTGGCCCTCGCCGAGCGTGCGCGCCGCGGCGAAGGGCTGCCCACGGTGGTCTCCGCCTCCGCCGGCAACCACGGCCGCGCGCTGGCCTGGGCGGCCTCCTCGATCGACCTCCCGGTCGTCATCTTCACCCCGCGCCACGCCCCGGCGGCCAAGCTCTCGGCGATCCGCCGGCA
The DNA here is from genome assembly GCA_963813585.1 of uncultured Acidobacteriota bacterium. Taxonomy (GTDB): domain Bacteria; phylum Acidobacteriota; class Vicinamibacteria; order Vicinamibacterales; family Fen-181; genus JARKSS01. Next base: position 462,524 of record CAWEZL010000001.1, on the reverse strand, counting down.
CGGTGCCGACCTGCGGGCCGAGGCGGGCGACTACGACGGCGCCGAGGCGCTCGCCAAGGAGTTCGCGCGCCGCACGGGGGCGCGCTACCTGTCGCCCTACAGCCACCCCGACCTGCTGGCCGCCATCGGCGGCATCGCGCTCGAGATCCTCGAGGACCTGCCCGAGCTGTCACAAGTGATCGTTCCGGTGGGAGGCGGCGGGCTCGTCGCCGGCATTGCCCGGGCCCTGAAGGCGCTTCGCCCCGCAGCGCGGGTCGTGGGCGTCGAGGTCGAGGCCTCGCATCCGTTCACCGCCTCGCTCGCGGCCGGGCGGATCGTCGAGGTCCAGGTGGGGCCGACCCTGGCCGACGGCCTGGCCGGCAACATGGACCCCGACAACATCGCGTTTCCGATCGTGCAGCGCCTGGTGGACGACATCGTCCTGGCCAGCGAAGAGCAGCTGGTGGCCGCGATCCGCGGCCTCGCCGACCACGAGCACCTCGTGGCCGAGGGTGCCGGAGCCACCGCCGTCGCCGCGGTGCTCGCCCGTTCCATCCAACCCCGGCCCGGGCCGGCCGCCATCATCGTGTCCGGCGCGAACATCGACACGGCCAGGCTGGTGGCGATCCTGGCCGGTGAGCCGCGGCCGGGCGCCGGACCCTGACTTCGGTTACGATCGACTCCATGATCCTCGAAACCCGCGAAGCGCCCCCCTTCTACAAGAACGGCTTCGTGCTCGGCTGCGAGGAGACGAGGCAGGCCGTCCTGATCGACCCGGGTGACGAGGTCGGACAGCTGCTCGAGGTCGTGCGCGAGCAGCGTCTCGACGTGCAGCACATCCTGCTCACCCACGCCCATGTGGACCACGTTGCGGGGCTTGCTGCTGCGAGGAAGCAGCTGCGCGCGCCCGTCTGGCTCCACGCCGCCGACCTGCCGCTGTACGAGGCGGCGCTCGCGCAGGCCCGCCTCTTCGGCTTCTCCATCGAGGCGCCCCCCCCGGTCGATCGCTTCTACGAGATCCCGGGCGGCCAGATCGAGTTCGGGCAGTACCGCGCGGAGGTCTTGCACACGCCGGGGCACACGCCGGGCGGCGTCTGCCTGCTGGTCGGGCCGGCGGGGCGTCCGGGCAAGAAGCTGTTCGCGGGCGACACCCTCTTCGCCGGCTCGATCGGGCGCACGGACCTCCCGGGAGGGGATCACGACACCCTGATCGGCTCGATCCGCGGCGTGTTGTTCAAGCTGTCGGACGACGTGGAGGTGTACCCGGGCACGGCCCGCGGACGATGATCGGGCAGGAGCGGAGGACGAACCCGTTCCTGACGGGGGGAAGGTAGGACCGCAGGGCTAAAGCCCTGCGCTACGCCCGTTTGACGGCCGAAGCCCGGCGCTACGCCCGTTCGACGACGAGCTCGAGCTGCCCGACGCGCAGGCGGTCACCGGCGGCCAGGGACGCGCGTTCGACGCGGTGGCCGTTCACCCAGGTCCCGTTGGTGCTTCCCAGGTCTTCGACCTCCAGCGTCCCGGACGGCCCCGCCACGAACCGGCAGTGCAGGCGCGAGACCAGCGCCGCCTCGACGATGAAGTTGGCCTGCGGGCCGCGGCCCAGCGTCCTCGCGGCGCCGGGCGTGACCCGCAGAACCACCGGTCCCCCCGTGTCCGGCCCGTTCCCGTTCAGTATCCACATCCTCGCGCCTACTTCTTCTTCGGCGACAGCGCCTCGCCCAGCCACGTGACGACCCCCGTCACCACCTCGGGGCTCAGGGTCGCCCCTCCGAGCGAGGCGTACTCGTCCACGGTTCCGTCGCGGGACGGCACGAGAAGGTGATTCACGCCGGGAACGACCACGAGCTTCACCTTCTCGCCGGCCGGCTTCTTGCGCGCTTCCGCCAGCGCGGCGAGCGCTTCCCCGTGATGCGCCCCCAGCTCGGCGTCGAGGCCGCCGTGCACGACCAGCACCGGCTGGCGCAGCCGCTTCATCGGCTCGGCCGGGTCGAAGGTGAGCAGGCTGCGGAACCACTGCGACTCGGCCTGCCGCCGCATCGCGGGCGGGATCTCCTCCCAGCCGCGCCCGGTGATCACCGCCTCGTTGACGCGGCTCTGCAGGTCGATCCGCCGCTGCTTCTCGGCCTCGGGCAGGTCCATCTTCGCCAGCGCGGCGCGCTGTTGCTCGAGCACCAGCTCGGTGCCCTTCATGCCCGGCGTCGCGACCACGATCAGGGCCTTGATGTCATCGTCCCTGGCGGCGGCGGTCATCGCCACGCTGCCTCCCTGGTCGTACCCGAGGACCGCGATGCGTTCACGATCGACGTCCTTGCGCTTGCGGAGGAAACGCACCACCGGGCGGACGTCCTCGGCGTAGTCGCCGATCTCCGCGCTCTCGGCGCGCCCGCCGCTCTGGCCCACGCCGCGCTGGTCGTACCGCACGACCAGGAAGCCGGCGTCGGCCAGCGCCGACGCGAGCTGCCCGAGGATCGGGATGCCGGCCCGGGTCTCCTCGCGGTCGGTCGCCCCGACGCTGCCAACCAGCACGATGGCGGGGAGCCTGGTGCCCTTGGGCGTTTCGCCGGCCGGGCGCGAGAGCGTGCCGGCCAGCGTGAAGCCGTTCGCCGGGATGCGCACCGACTCGTCGCCCGCCCGCGGCACCGCCTCGCGGCGCGCGGCGACCGAGGCCACGTCCGTCCTCACGAGGTCGATCGTCTGCGTCGCCGCCGAGAACCGGACGAGGCGGCCCTGGTCGTCGGCCCAGACCTCCGCGTCCACCGACCTCGACTGATCGACGAGCGCGACCTGGAAGCGCCGGGCCTTCACCATGCCGCCCGCCGTCTGGATCCGCTCGTCGCTCGCCGACACGACCCGCGCGGTCAGCGGACCCTGCCCCGGCACGTAGACCGCGATCTCCTCTCCCGGCTTCTTGCCGAGCAACCGCGCGGCCAGCACCTCGTGGCCGCCGAAGTAGACGCTCGGCAGCAGCACCGAGTCCGGGGCGATCTCGTGCACCTCTCGTGCGCGCGACGTGCCCTCGGTCAGGTCGGTCGTCGCAGTCGTGCCCGACACGGTCGTCGAGACGACCAGCAGCCGCTGGCGCAGGCTGCCCTCGATGAAGCACGACAGCGGCCGGCCCGACGCGTCGTACCGGATCTCGGCGCGGCGCACGATCACGTCGAGCGGCGGGCCGAGGCGCGACGCGCCGGTCACGACCAGGCCGTCGGCCGAGCGGACGACCCTGGTTTCCTCGACGCCGACGGGCGTCCCGCGGACGAAGGCCGTGAACTGGACGCCCCCGGTCGCCAGCGGCTGTGCGGCGGCCAGGGCGGGAGCGAGGACGAGCAGCGCGAAGACAACGGTAGAATGAAGCTTGCGCATGGCTTCAGAAGGATAGCACCGGGTGGCGCATGGTCGTTCATGACGATTCGACGGCGTACACGGCGGCCCGGACGGCCGCAGGCGTGCTCGACCGCGGGGGGCGCGGCAAGCTGGTGGCGGCCGGGTCCGACCGCCGGTCGTACCTCCACGCGATGCTCACCTGCGACGTCGACGCGCTGGGGCCCGGGACCGGCGCTTACGGCGCCTACCTCACGCCCCAGGGCCGCATGATCGCCGACATGCGCCTGCTCGAGCTGGGCGACCTCATCGTGATGGACCTCGGGCGCGACCGCGTGGCCGAGGTGCTGCAGAAGCTCGACCAGTTCGTCTTCTCGGAGGACGTGCAGTTCGGGGACGTGAGCGACACCTTCGGCCTCGCCTCGGTGGTCGGCCCGACGTCGGCCGACGTGGTGTGCCGCGTGTTGAACCTCGATCCGGTGGAGCTCGCCGGCTGGCCGGAGTACCGCAACAGGCGAGTCGAGTGGACAGGCAGGGCTGAAGCCCTGCCCCACGCCGTGCCCGTCATCCTGGCCGCATCCACCGAAATAGGCGCACGCGGCTTCGACCTGTTCGTCCCCTCGAAGGCGGCGGGGGGGCTCGTCGAGGCGCTCGCCGCCGAAGGCGCCGTCCGACTCGACGCCGGCACGGCCGAGGTGCTCCGTGTCGAGGCGGGTCGTCCCGCGTTCGGCGTGGACATGGGCACCGACACGATCCCCCTCGAAGCTGGAATCGAGGGGCGTGCGATCAGCTTCACGAAGGGGTGCTACCCCGGGCAGGAGGTGGTCGTGCGCATCCTGCACCGCGGGCACGGGCGCGTCGCCCGCAGGCTCACGGGGCTGCTCGTCGACGGCGGCGAGGTGCCGGGGCGCGGGGATTCGTTGCGCTCGGACGATCGCGACGCGGGGCGGGTGACGAGCGCCGTGCTCTCGCCCGCGCTCGGCCGGCCCATCGCCATCGCGATGGCGCACCGGGATTTCCTCGAGCCGGGCACCCGGCTGACCGTGACGCATGGCGGCGCGCAGTTGACGGCGACGGTCACGCCCCTGCCGTTCGTCAAAGATGCGCCAGGTCAGGTAGCCTGACCCAGGCGTCCCAGCGGCATCCCGAGCCAGTCGCGCGCGTTCTCGAAGCAGGCGCCCCGCACCAGCCGGTCGAGCATCGAGCGGTCGTCCGGGACGAGGCCCTGTTCGAGGTCCCGGCCGAGGATGTCGCAGACGAGGCGCCTGTAGTACTCGTGGCGCGAGTACGAGAGGAAGCTCCGCGAGTCGGTCAGCATGCCGATGAAACGCGAGAAGAGGCCGAGGTTCGAGAGCGCGCGGATCTGCGACTCCATCCCGTCCTTCTGGTCCAGGAACCACCAGCTCGAGCCGAACTGCATCTTGCCCGGCATCGACCCGTCCTGGAAGTTGCCGGTCATGGCTGCCATCAGCTCGTTGTCGCGCGGGTTCAGGTTGTAGAGGACCGTTCGCGCGAGCCGCCCCTCGCGGTCGAGGCGGTCGAGGAACCGCGCCAGCGGTCTCGCCATCTCGAGGTCGCCGATCGAGTCGGCGCCGCAGTCGGCGCCCAGCAGGTGCCGCAGGCGCGACGAGGTGTTTCGAAGCGCGCCCAGGTGGTACTGCTGCATCCAGCCGCGGTCGTGGTCCATGAGGGCGAACCGGTGCAGCAGCGCCGACCGATAGCGCGAGGCCGCCCCGGGATCGGCGACCCGCCCCGAGCGCACGGCGTCGAAGGTTGCCGCCACCTCGGCGTCGGACCAGGGCTCGGCCTCCATCCGCTCGAGGCCGTGGTCGGACGACCGGCACCCCGCGTCGTGGAAGGCGGCGTGGCGGCGGTCCAGGGCCTCGAGGAACTGCGCGAACGTGGCGATCGAGCAGTTGGCGGCAGCCTCGAGGCGGCCCAGCCAGGCGTTGCAGGCGGCGGGGTCGTCGATCGCCAGCGCGGCGTCGGGGCGCCAGCCCGGGAACACCCGCGTGCCGGGATCCGGGTCGGCCGCGAGCGCGAGGTGGTGCTCGAGCGAGTCGGCCGGGTCGTCGGTCGTGATGACGAGGGCCACCTTGAACTGGCTGAGCAGGCCGCGGGGCGAGAAGTCGGGGTGGCCGAGGCACTCGTTGCAGCGGTCGAAGGCCGCGCGGGCGGTGTCGGGCGAGAGCAGCCTCACGATGCCGAACGGCCGCCGCAGCTCCATGTGGGTCCAGTGGTAGAGCGGGTTGCGCAGCGTCCACGGGACGGTGGCGGCCCACGCCTCGAACTTCTCCCAGTCGGAGGCGGGACCGGTGACGAGGCGCTCGGGCACGCCGTTGGCACGCATCGCCCGCCACTTGTAGTGGTCGCCCTCGAGCCACGCCTCGGTGATCGACCGGAAGGGACGGTTGGACGCGATGCGGGCGACCGGCAGGTGGCAGTGATAGTCGATGATCGGCAGGGGCGAGGCGACGCCGTGGAAGAGGTCGCGGGCGGCGTCCGAGCCGAGCAGGAAGTCGTCGTGGATGAAGGGCGTCATGGGCTGTCCGATCATCGAAATTGACCGCGGGGTGGGAATTGGTTATACCACTTCCGCGCCCGGGTCTCCACGCGGCCGGGCGTCCTGAGCGCAGTCGAGGCAAGGAGTGTCTGTGACCATTCCGACCGCTTCCGGGCCGACCGCGGCGCCGGCAACCGTCACGCCCGTCGGCCACTTCCGCTGGGTGATCTGTGGGCTGCTGTTCCTCGCCACCACCATCAACTACATCGACCGGCAGGTCATCGGCATCCTGAAGCCGACCCTGCAGGGCGAGTTCGGCTGGAGCGAGTCGGACTACGCAGACATCGTCTTCGCCTTCCAGCTGGCGTACGCCATCGGGCTGGTGGTCGCCGGGCGGTTGATCGACCGGATCGGAACCAAGCGCGGCTTCGCGCTGGCGCTCACGATCTGGAGCTTCGCGGCCATCGCCCATGCCGAGGCGCCGATCTTCGGCCAGTGGGTGGCCCCGGTTCTCGGCATGTTCGGCCTCGGGTACACGGCCTCGGTGGCTGGCTTCATGGCGGCCCGGTTCGCCCTCGGCCTCGGCGAGTCGGCGAACTTCCCGGCGTCGGTCAAGACCGTGGCCGAGTGGTTCCCGCGCCGCGAGCGGGCCCTGGCCACCGGGGTCTTCAATGCCGGCAGCAACGTCGGAGCCCTGGTAGCCCCGCTCCTCGTGCCGTGGATCACCGTCGTCTACGGCTGGTACTGGGCCTTCGTCGCGACGGGGGCGATCGGCCTGCTCTGGCTCGCTGTCTGGCTGCCGATCTACGCGACTCCCGACGCGCACCCGCGGTTGAAGCCGGACGAGCGGGCCTACATCCAGAGCGATCCCCCCGACCCGCCCACGCGGGTGCCGTGGGTGGGACTGCTGCCCCTGCGCCAGACGTGGGCGGTGGCCGCCGCCAAGGGGCTGACCGACCCGATCTGGTGGGTCTACCTGTTCTGGATCCCGGACTTCCTGCACCGCAACCACGGTCTCGACCTCACCACCATCGGGCCGCCGATCGTCGCCATCTACCTGGTGGCCGACGTGGGAAGCATCGGCGGCGGCTGGTTCTCGTCGGCGCTGATCAAGCGGGGCTGGTCGGTGAACGCCGCGCGCAAGACCGCGATGCTGACCTTCGCACTTGCCGTCGTGCCGATCGTCTTCGCCTCGCAGGTCAAGAGCATGTGGCTGGCGGTCGCGCTGGTGAGCATCGCCGCCGCGTCGCACCAGGCCTGGTCGGCCAACGCCTATACCCTGGCCTCCGACATGTTCCCGCGCCACGCGGTCGGGTCGGTGGTCGGCTTCGCGGGGATGGCGGGCGCGGTCAGCGGGATGTTCATCGCGAAGCTCGTCGGGAGGATCCTCGACGCGACGGGAAGCTACGTGCCGATCTTCCTCATCGCGGGGTCCGCGTACCTCATCGCCCTGCTGATCGTGCACCTGCTGGTGCCGACGCTGAAGCCGGTGGAGATGAAACAATAGGGGCTGGGGGTTACAGAAGATGGTGACCGGGCTTGGATCGCCGGAGCGGGTGATTTCGAGTGACGAGGCGCACGCCATCGTGGCCGAGGCGTTCGAGCCGCTGCCGATCGACCGGCAGCGCGTGCTGGCGGTCATCCCCGACGGGACGCGCACCGCCCCGATGCCGATGATGTTCGACCTGCTCGAGCGGATCGTCGGCTCGCGGGCGGCGGCCCTCGACTTCCTCGTCGCCCTCGGCACGCACCAGCCGATGTCGGACCAGGAGCTGGCGAGGCTCGTGGGCCGGCCGGTGTTCGAGGGGCGCGCGGGGCGCAGCCGGATCATGAACCACCGGTGGGACGACCCGTCGGCGCTGGTCACCGCCGGCGTCATCCCCGGCGACGAGGTGTCCAGCCTGACGGGGGGCTTGCTGGCCGACCCCGTCCCCGTCACCCTGAACCGCCTGTTGTTCGACTACGACCACGTGATCCTGTGCGGGCCGGTCTTTCCGCACGAAGTGGCGGGCTTCTCCGGGGGCACGAAATACCTGGTGCCCGGCGTCGCGGGCCCCGCCGTGATCGACCTCACGCATTGGATCGGGGCGCTGCTCACCTCGAGCCGCGTGATCGGATCGGGATACACCCCGGTGCGCGCCGTGATCGACCGGGCCGCTGAGATGGTGGACAAGCCGATGACCTCCCTGTCGATGGTGGTCACCGCGGCCGGCCTGAAGGGGCTCTTCGTCGGGCCGCCGCGCGAGGCCTGGGAGCAGGCCGCCGCCCTCTCTTCGCAGGTGCACATCATCCGGGTCCCCCGCCCGCTGTCGCGCGTGCTCTCGATCATGCCGCCGATGTACGACGACCTGTGGACCGCGGCCAAGGGGATGTACAAGCTCGAGCCGGCGATCGCCGACGGCGGCGAGGTGGTCATCTACGCCCCGGGCGTCACCGAGGTCAGCTACACGCACGGCGCGCTGATCGACGAGGTCGGCTACCACTGCCGCGACTACTTCCTGGGGCAGTGGGATCGGTTCAGGCGCTACCCGGGCGCGATCCTCGCGCACTCGACCCACGTGAAGGGGATGGGCACGTACGACGCCGCGACCGGTGACGAGCGGGCGCGGATCACGGTCACGCTGGCGACCGGCATTCCGAGGGAGCGGTGCGATCGCATCAACCTGGGATACCTCGATCCCGGGACCATCGACGTGAACCAGTGGACGGGACGCGAGGCGGAGGGCGTCCTCGTCGTGCCGCGAGCGGGCGAGATGCTCTACCGGCTGGCGCAGGGGGCGTCGTGAACATCCTGTCCGCGGGTGTCCCGGGGATGGCGGCGCGGTCGGCCGTGGCCGCGGCCGGCGGGGAGTGGGCGCTCTCGAGAGACACAGGCGGGGCGCCTGTCCTCCTGCGTCACGGCCGCCTGGTCGTCCTGCTGCCCAGGGAATCGCCGCTGCTGGCCGAGGTGGAGGGCGACCGCGGCGAGCACGCGGGCCGCGTCCTGGTCACCGGCCCAGCCAGCCCGCGCAACGCGGCGGTGCTGCGGCGCGTCCTGCCCTGGCTCACGCCCGCGCCGATCGGCGCGCGCACGTCGGCCGGGTTCGGCGACCGCCTGGGCCTTGCGACGCCCGGCCACGTGCGGGCCCTGAGGGCGGCCGCCCCCGCCATCGCGCCGATCTTCGCGCAGCAGTCGATCCGCGAGATGACCCGGACGGGGCGCACGCCCCGGCAGGTGCTGGACGATGCCACGTGGGGGGCGTTCGAGGAGGGCTGGGCCGAGCCTGTCGGCGCCGACGCGGACCACCTGAAGACGGCCGGCGAGATCGACGACTGCCTGGCCGCCGGGTTCACGCTGTTCACGCTCGACCCGGGAGCCTTCGTGGACACCGCGGGCGCGTCGGGCGACCGCGAAGCGCTCGTGAGGGCGCTCGAGCGCGTGCCATGGGACCGCCTCGAGACGTCACTGCGCGCGCTCGCGGGACGCTACGTGGGGCACCCTTTCGACATCGAGGGGCTCGAGGTTGCCTTCGACGAGGACACCCTCGCGCGCGCCGCGGTGAAGTACGGCGGCGCGGTGGCGCACGTGGCCGCCCTGTACCGGCACCTGCAGGAGCGCGCGGGCGGACGCGGCTTCGAGGTGGAGGTGTCGGTGGACGAGACCGACGAGCCCACCTCCCACGCCGAGCACGCCTTCGTGGCGACCGAGCTACGGCGACTCGGGGTGCGGTGGGTGAGCCTCGCGCCGCGGTTCGTCGGCCGCTTCGAGAAGGGCGTGGACTACATCGGCGACCTCGAGGCGTTCGGCCGGCACGTGGCCGGGCACGCGGCGATCGCGCGCGCGCTCGGCCCCTACAAGCTGAGCCTGCACTCCGGGTCCGACAAGTTCGCCATCTACGACGAGGTGGCCCGCGAGACCCGCGGCCTCGTGCACCTCAAGACCGCCGGGACCAGCTACCTCGAGGCGCTGCGGGTGGTGGGCGCCGTGGACCCTGAGCTGTTCCGGGAGATCTACTGGTTCGCCTGCGGGCGCTACGAGGAGGACCGGGCCAGCTACCACGTGTCGGCCGACGCGAGCCGGGCAGCGGCGGGGATGGCGGCCGGCGAGCCGCCGGCGACGCTGCTCGATCGCTTCGACGCGCGGCAGGTGCTGCACGTCACCTTCGGGTCGGTCCTCACGGCGACCGACCAACACGGCGAGCCGCGGTTTGCGCGCCGGATCACGTCGCTGCTCGCCGCGGTCCCGGACAGGTACGCCGCGGCCCTGGAGCGCCACTTCGTTCGCCACCTGGCGCCGTTCGGCGGCGCCCTGCCCCCCCCGTAGAGCAGGGCTTTAGCCCTGCTAGAAATAGAACAGCTGCATCTGGACGGTGAACTCGTCGCGGGGCGTGCCGCCTGCCCCGTCGATCCGCCCGTACGCGGCCTTGACGTTCGCGTTGTGCCGCCGCCACCAGTAGTTCACCCCCGCCGACCACCGCGTCTCGTCCGCGATCGTGCGGGTGCGGCCGTCGCGTCGCGTGAACTGGAGCACCGGCATGAGCTTCAGTCGCGGAAGGAAGTAGCCGGCCTCGAGCAGCACCACGTGCTGATCGGGAAGGGTCGGCAGCGTCGCGCCGCCGTCGAAGTGGTTGTAGGCGATCTGCGTGGTCAGCGAGCCGGGCCCGAGGGGCTGGTCGAGGAAGAAGTCCACGTTGTAGGCGCCGTAGTCGTCCTGGACGTCGAACCCGGCCCCGAGGGCCGCCACGCGCTTGGTGCCCAGGTGGGTGCCCGCGTAGAAGTAGCCGGTCCCCTCGGTTTCGAGGAAGTGATACTGCGCGCGCCCGATCAGCCGCGCCGAGGGATCGAGGCCCGGCCGGTGCGCCCCCTGGAAGGCGCCGACGCGGTACTCCAGGCGGTTGCCGAGAAAGTGGCCTCTCGCCTGGATGCCGGTGTCCCGGCCCGCCGTGCACTGGGTCGGGGTCGATTGCGCGAAGGAGTACGCGCCGTAGTCGATGGGCAGCAGCGTCGCGGCGCTCTGCACGCTGTTGCGGGAGAACGGCACCAGCATCAGCCCCGCGTCCACCACCAGCCAGCTTCGCAGCCGGACCTCGCCGTATGCGTCCTGCACGACCAGCTGCGGGTTGATGCTCTTCCCGTCCGGCAGCTTCTTTCCCAGGTTGGGCGCGTCGGTCTCGACGAAGAAGCTGACGTTTTTCGCGACCTGCCCGCCGACGAGCAGGCGCACGCGGCGGACGAACAGGTTCGGCGCGTCGCCGGTGCCCGCCCCTTCCAGCCAGTCGGCCTGGAACTGTCCGAGCACCCCCAGCCTGAAGTTCACGTCCTCGCTGACCGTCACGACGGCCTGCGCGGCGGCGTTGGCCGCCAGGGCGAGGAGCAGGGCGACGCCGGCGCCCGCCCTGAGCCAGAACCGCCAGACCCCGCCACGCGCCATGTCGCCCTCCCGGTGAACCGCGCAGGAGATTATGCACCCGGTGCTATCGCGGGGCGCGGTTGCTGCGGTAGCATCTGCAGGGAACCTGGGGATGGCGCCCACCATGACCGCACCCAAGACCTACACGCCCGATCCTTCCGCGCTTTCCGGCCACACCATCGTCGTCACCGGCGCGCTCGGCGTGCTGGGGTGCGCGATCTCGAGGGGGCTGGCGGCGTCCGGCGCCAACCTGGCGCTGCTCGATCACCGCATCGGCACGGGTCAGAAGTTCTGCGCCTCGCTGGGGGACGGGGCCGCCTCGCGGACGCTGGTGGTCGAGGCGGACGTCCTGAACCCCGAGAGCCTGGCCCGGGCAGCCGACCTGGTCGTCGCCCGCTTCGGGCAGGTGGACGGGCTGGTGAACGGGGCCGGCGGCAACCGGCCCGAGGCCACCACGGGGCCGGGGCGCACGTTCTTCGACCTCCCGGCCGACGCGCTGCTGAAGACGCTCGACCTGAACCTGATCGGGACGATCCTCCCGTGCCAGGCATTCGGCCGGCACATGGCCGCGCGCGGCGAGGGAGCGATCCTCAACATCTCGTCGATGAACGCTTTCCGGCCGCTCACGCGGATCCCCGCGTACTCGGCGGCGAAGGCGGCGGTCAGCAACTTCACGCAGTGGCTGGCCGTGCACATGGCTCAGGAGCTGTCGCCCCGGATTCGCGTGAACGCGATCGCACCGGGGTTCTTCCTGACCGAGCAGAATCGCTACCTGCTGACCGACGTGGAGACAGGCGGGCTGACGCCGCGGGGGGGAGCATCCTCGCGCACACGCCGATGGCGCGCTTCGGCGACCCGGACGACCTCGTCGGGGCGGTCGTCTGGCTGCTGTCACCCGCCTCGGCCTTCGTCACGGGCATCGTGGTGCCGATCGACGGCGGCTTCTCGGCCTTCAGCGGCGTCTGACCTGGAGTTGAGACATGGAGTTCCACATTGGCGTGGTCGGCCTGGGAGTGATGGGGGCGAACCTCGCGCTCAACATCGAGCGCAACGGGTTCCCGGTGGTGGGCTACGACGTCTCGCCGGCCCAGACCAAGGCGTTCCTCGACGGCCCCGGGAAGGGGAAGCACGTCGCGGGCGCCGAGTCGCCCGCTGCGCTGATGGCGATGCTGCAGCTGCCGCGCCGCGTGCTGATGATGGTGCCGGCCGGGCGCCCCGTGGACGAGGCCATCGCGCACCTGAAGCCGCACCTGGCGCCGGGCGACATCCTGATCGACGGCGGCAACTCCTGGTTCCTCGACACCGAGCGCCGCAACCGCGAGCTGGCGGGCGCCGGATTCCAGCTACATCGGCACGGGCGTGTCGGGCGGCGAGGAAGGGGCGCTGTGGGGTCCGAGCATCATGCCGGGCGGACAGGTCGAGGCGTGGGAGGCGCTCGCGCCGATCCTGCGGGCGATCGCCGCGAAGGCCGAGGACGGCGAGCCGTGCGTGGACTACATGGGGCCGCTCGGCGCCGGGCACTACGTGAAGATGGTGCACAACGGCATCGAGTACGGCGACATGCAGCTGATCGCCGAGGTCTACGACCTGCTGCAGCGCGGCCTCGGGCTCCCGGCCGGCGAGTTGAGCTGCCGATCTTCAACGAGTGGAACCGGGGCGTACTGAGCTCCTACCTGGTCGAGATCACCGCGAAGCGTGCTGGCCAAGGTGGACGCCGAGACCGGGCGGCCCTGGTGGACGTCATCCTGGACGAGGCGGCGCAGAAGGGCACCGGGAAGTGGACGAGCCAGAACGCGCTCGACCTCGGCGGGCCCATCCCGACGATCAACGCGGCGGTGGAGAGCGCGACTCATCTCGTCGCTGAAGGCCGAGCGAGTGGCGGCGAGCGAGGTCCTGCACGGGCCGTCGCCGCGCTACGCGGGGCCCGCGGCGGCGCTGGTCGACGCGGCGCGCGACGCCCTCTACGCGGCGAAGATCACCTCGTACGCGCAGGGGTTCGGCGCTGCTGCGGCTGGCGTCGAAGGAGTACGGCTACGACCTGAAGCCCGGCCACCATCGCCCGGATCTGGCGGGCGGGCTGCATCATCCGCGCCGAGTTGCTGGGCGACATCATGGCCGCCTACGAGCGCGACCCCGACCTGGTGAACCTGCTGCTCGACGAGCGCTTCCGCGAGGCCGTCGAGTCGCGCCAGGCGGCCTGGCGGACGGTGGTGCAGGCGTCCGTCGGGCTGCGGCATCCCGGTGCTGGCGCTGAGCGCGTCGCTGGCGTACTTCGACGCGTACCGCGACCGAGCGGCTGCCGGCCAACCTGACGCAGGCGCAGCGCGACTTCTTCGGCGCGCACACGTACCGTCGCGTCGATCGCCCGGGCGTGTTCCACACGGATTGGTGATCCCTGGTGTAGGAGTCCAGCAGGGCTGAAGCCCTGCTCTACGACTACGGCGACAACCCACGCAAGGAGAGGCTTCGTGGAGAACACACCGACGGCTGCGCCCGGGGGCGGGCTCGACTTCCTGTCGCTCGGGGCGCTCGTGCACCGGCTCGACCCGGGCGTCGTCCCCTTCCGCAAGGCGAACACCTGCAGCATCCACGTCAGCGGCGGCGAGTTCAACTGCGCCGCGAACCTCGCCGACTGCTTCGGCCTGCGGACGGCCGTCGCCTCGGCGATGGTCAACTACCCGATCGGCGACCTGATCGCCGAGCGGGTGAGGGCGATGGGAGTCCGTGCCTTCTACAAGCGCTTCGCCCACGACGGCGTGCGCGGGCCGAACATGGCGACGGTCTACAGCGACCGCGGCTTCGGCGTCCGCGCGCCGGTCGTCTTCTACAACCGCTCCGACGAGGCGGCGGCGCGCCTGGCGCCAGGCGACTTCGACTGGGCGTCGATCTTCGGCGCCGGCGTGCGCTGGTTCCACAGCGGCGGCATCTTCGCGTCGCTCTCCGAGACGACCGCGGAGCTGATCATCGAGGGCATGAAGGCGGCGCGCGCGGCGGGGGCCACCACCTCGTTCGACCTGAACTACCGCGAGAAGCTGTGGCGGGTGTCGGGCGGGGCGGGCCGGGCGACGGCGGTCATCAACCGGATCGTCGAGCAGGTGGACGTGCTGGTGGGCAACGAGGAGGACCTGCAGAAAGGGCTCGGCATCCCCGGCCCCGAGGTGGCCGCGAAGTCGAAGCTCGATCCGGGCGCCTTCTTCGGGATGATCGACCGCGTCCTCGACCGTCACCCGCACATCAAGGTGGTCGCCACCACCTTGAGGGATGTCCACTCGACCAGCCGGCACTCGTGGAGCGCGGTGGCCTGGATCGGAGGGAACAACCTCCGGGCGCCGACCGCCGAGCTGGAGGTCTACGACCGGGTCGGCGGCGGTGACGGCTTCGCGTCGGGCCTGATCTACGGCCTGCTGACCGGCGAACCCCCCGAAGAGGCGCTGCGGCTCGGGTGGGCGCACGGCGCGCTGCTGACCACGTTCCCGGGCGATACGACGATGACGACGCTCGAGCAGGTGCGGGCGTTCGCGCGCGGCGGCTCGGCGAGGATACAGAGGTAGGAGATGCACATGCACGTAACGCGAACCCTGGCGTTGGCCGTGGCGCTCGGCGTCCTTTCGCTGCCGGTGCAGGCCCAGGAGAACTGGCGCGCGCTCTTCGACGGCCGCACGCTCGACGGCTGGCAGGTCTGCAACGGGTCGGCCCCCTTCGTGGTGGAGGACGGGGCGATCGTCGGGCGTTCGGTGGTGAACTCGCCCAACAGCTTCCTCTGCACGAAGGAGTCGTTCGGCGACTTCATCCTCGAGTACGAGGCGCGGATCGAGTCGGAGATGAACAGCGGCGTGATGGTGCGCGGCCTGGTCGACCCGGCCGTGCGTGCCGGGCGGGTGCACGGCTACCAGGTCGAGATCGACCCCTCCGATCGCGCCTGGACCGCCGGCATCTACGACGAGTCGCGGCGCGGGTGGCTGCACACGCTTGCCGGCCAGGACGCGGCGCGGCAGGCGATTCACAAGGGGGACTGGAACCGTTTCCGGGTGGAGGCGCTGGGGTCGTCGATCCGCACCTGGCTGAACGGCGTGCCGGTTGCCAACGTCCTCGACAACGAGACCGCGCGCGGCAACATCGCTCTCCAGGTGCACTCGGTCGGCTCGGACGCGTCGAAGGCCGGGCAGGCGATCCGCTTCCGCAACATCCGCATCCTCACCTCCGGTCTCGACGCGCGGAAGACCCCCGACCGCGGCGAGGTGCCGCAGTACAACTACGTCCCGAACACGATCAGCGAGCGCGAGGCGCGCGACGGCTGGACGCTGCTCTGGGACGGGAAGACGACCGCCGGTTGGCGCGGAGCGAAGCTCGGCACCTTCCCCGCGGGCGGCTGGGAGATCAAGGACGGCGTCCTGTCAGTGCTCGCCTCCGGGGGCGCCGAGTCGGCGGCCGGCGGCGACATCGTGACGGTGAACGAGTACGGCGACTTCGAGCTGGTCGTCGATTTCCTGATCAGCAAGGGCGCCAACAGCGGCATCAAGTATTTCGTGGACACCGGCCTGAACAAGGGCGAGGGGTCGTCCATCGGCTGCGAGTACCAGGTCCTCGACGACGTGGAGCACCCTGACGCGAAGGCGGGAATGAACGGCAACCGGAAGCTGGCGGGGCTGTACGACCTTGTCGCGCCCCGGAACGTCCGCTTCAATGGCATCGGCGAGTGGAACCGCGCGCGGATCGTGGCGCGGGGCCGGCACGTGGAGCACTGGCTCAACGGCTTCAAGACGGTCGAGTACGAGCGGGGCACCGAGATGTGGCGCGCGCTCGTGTCGCACAGCAAGTACACGGTGTGGCCGAACTTCGGCGAGGCCCCGAAGGGGCACATCCTGCTGCAGGACCACGGCGACCGCGTGTCGTTCCGCTCGGTCAAGATCAGGGGACATGCGCAAGTCGAGTAACGTCCTCGCGTTGGGCGCCGTGGCGGCGAGCGCCGCGATCGCGATCGTCGCCGCGGCGACGTCTGTCGGCGATTCCCCGGTGCAGGTGCGCCTCGTCCGGGACGAGGCCCGGCAGCGGGTGGACGTGCTCGTGGACGGAAAGCCGTTCACCTCCTACCTTTACACGCCGTCGCTGAGAAAGCCGGTGCTCTACCCGCTTCGCACCGCCGCCGGGCACCCGGTCACGCGCGGCTTCCCGCTCGAGCCGCGCGCCGGCGAGCGGATCGACCACCCGCACCAGGCCGGTCTCTGGTTCAACTACGGCGACGTGAACGGCTTCGACTTCTGGAACAACTCAGACGCCATCGCACCCTCCGACCGGCCGAAGATGGGAACGATCGTGCACGAGGGGATCCGCTCGCTGCGCGAGGACAAGGGAGCCGGCGAGCTCGAGGCCGACATGGAGTGGGTGGGCGGGGACGGCAAGCCGCTCCTCGCCGAGCACGCGCGCTTCGTCTTCCGCGGCGGGCCGGGCTGGCGGGGTGTGGACCGGATCGCGCGGTTGCGCCCTCTGGCGGGGCGGGTGGCGATGCCCGACAACAAGGAGGGGATGCTCGGCCTGCGCGTCGCGCGGGCGCTCGAGATGCCCTCGAACCAGCCCGAGATGTTCACCGACGCGGCGGGGCGCCCCGCCGCGGTCAAGGTGCTCGACAACGCGGGCGTGAGCGGAAGCTACTTCACCAGCGAGGGCACGATCGGGGAAGCGGTGTGGGGCACGAGGGCCCGGTGGTGCGCGCTCGCCGGCCGCCTGGGCGACGAAGCGGTCACGGTGGCCATCCTCGACCACCCGCTCAACCCGGGCTTTCCGACCTACTGGCACGCCCGCGGCTACGGCCTGTTCGCCGCCAACCCTCTCGGGCAGAAGGCGCTCAGCGGCGGCAAGGAGTCGCTGGGGTTCGCGATCGAGGCGACCACCACCGTCACCTTCCGGTACCGCGTCCTGATCCTGTCCGAGACCGCCACGAAGGAACGGATCGAAGCGGAGTACAAGGAGTTTGCGGCAACGTACCGGTGATCCCTGCTCCCCGATCCCTGCTCCCCGTTTTCTGCTCCCTGCTCCGCTATCCCTTGTCGGCGACCACTTCCTGTTTCTCGTCGTCGAAGGTGACGCGCTGGCCGGTCCGGACGGCAGCGATGGTCATGCAGAGCGCGACCGAGTGGCTGTAGCCGGCCTCGATGCCGGCGTTCGGCGTCCTGCGGCTGCGGATGCACTCCATCCAGTTGAGCATGTTGGCCGACGTCGCGCTGTCCACGCCGGTGTTGGCCCCGGTCTCGAGGGTCGTGGCCTTCTCGACCAGCGTCCGCTCGGCAAGCAGGTTCGGTTCCATGCCCATCGCGGAGGCTTCGGGCAGGGCCAGGCCCCCGCCCGGCGTCACCTGGTTCCTGTCGAGGTCGAGCGTGCCGCCGTTCGAGTAATACAGCTCCTTGGTGCCGCCGGCCGAGTTCGTCATGCGCGACGAGTAGGCGACCTGGAAGCCCTTGCCCGGGTCGTCGAGGGGCCCGTAGTCGAAGACGGCCGTCATGGTGTCCCAGTTCCGCCGCCCGTCCTTCCACAGGTAGATACCGCCGTTGGCGACCACGCTGCGCGGGCGCGGGAGGTTGGTGAACCAGTGGACGGTGTCGATCTGGTGGACGAGCCACTGGTCGGGGATGCCCGAGGAGTACGGCCAGAACAGGCGGAACTCGAGGTACTTCCGCGGGTCGAACGGCTCGGGCGGGCGGTTCATCAGGTAGCGCGTCCAGTCGGTGTCGGCCTCGCGCAGTTGCCTCACCGCCGCCGGGCGTCGCCACCGGCCGGGCTGGTTCACGTTCCACGTCATCTCCACGGAGACGATGTCGCCGAACCGGCCCGACTGGATGAACTCGCACGCCCGCTGGTAGACCGGCTCGCTGCGGCGCTGCGTGCCGATCTGCACGACGCGCCCGGTCTCCTTGACCGCCGCGCGGATCGCCCGCGCGTCGGCCATCGTGTTCGCCAGCGGCTTCTCGACGTACGCGTCCCTCCCCGACCGGACCGCCTCGACGCCGTGCAGCGCGTGCTGGAAGTCGGCCGTCGCGACGATCACCGCGTCCACGTCCTTGCGCGCGTACAGCTCGTCGTTGTTGCGCGCGGTGACCGGTCGCCTGCCGGTCAACTTCTCGATGGAGGCGGCCGCTTCGTCGCGGCGCAGGCTCCAGATGTCGGACACCGCGACCAGCTCGAAGTTCTGCGCCGGCGCGTGCAGGAGGAAGGCCGGGATGAGCGCCGACCGCGCGCGATCGGAGAAGCCGACGACCGCCACGCGGACCCGGTCGTTGGCGCCCAGGATGCGGGCGTAGCTGTTTGCGCTCGATGCGCCGGCCGCCGCGAGGCTCAACCCGGTCGTCTTCAGGAACGCGCGCCGCGACACGTGAGACATGGCAAGCACCTCCATCCCTGCCCGTAGGGTCTACCCCCTGCTGCCTGTGCTGTCAAGCCGGGAACCTTGCGGGTTGACTTGGGCCGAGAGCGCGTGGTACTACACGCGCCGTCCCATCCCGGGCGTCCCCAGCTGCACGGAGGCTTTGCATGTCACGCCACGACTCAATCGGCCGGAGGAAGTTCCTCGAGGAAACCACCCTGCTCGCCGCCGTCGCGTCCGGCCTCGGCGTGGCCCGCCCTGCCAGCGCCCAGGTCAACAACTCCGCGAGCGTCTCGCTGAAGCCGGTCCGGGTCGGCTTCGTCGGGGTCGGCATCCGGGGCACCCTGCTGATGGAGGCGGTGAAGGGCATTGCCGGCGCCCAGGTCGTCGTCGCCGCCGACTGTTACAAGGGGCACCTGCAGCGCGCGAAGGAACTCATCTCTCCCAGCGTCGAGACGACCGGGGACTATCGACAGGTGGTCGCGCGGCCCGACCTCGACGCCGTCGTGATCGCGACGCCCGACCACTGGCACCTGCGAATCGCCGAGGAGGCGCTCGCGGCCGGCAAGCACGTGTACGTCGAGAAGCCCATGACGCACTCGTGGGAGGAGGGCGAGGCGTTCATCGCGGCGGCCGAGAAGAGCGGCAAGGTCCTCCAGGTGGGCAGCCAGTACCCGAGCATGGGGTGCGCGCGCGAGGCCGCCGAGCTGATCAAGAGCGGGCGCCTCGGCCAGGTGACGCTGATCGAGGGTCGGATCCACCGGAACACGGCGACCGGCGCCTGGTACTACCCGATCCCACCCGACGCCTCGCCCGAGACGATCGACTGGAAGAGCTTCCTCGGCCCGGCCCCGGCGCGCGACTTCGACCTGCGGCGCTTCTTCCAGTGGCGGCTGTTCTGGGACTACTCGGGAGGCCTGCCGACCGACCTCTTCGTCCACCTGATCACCGCGGTGCACCAGATGATGGGCGTCCAGGAGCCGGAGAGCGTGGTGAGCCTCGGCGGGATCTACCACTGGAAGGAGTACCGCGAGGTGCCCGACCAGATGACGGCGCTCGTCCGCTACCCCGAGGGGTTCGTGCTGCAGCTCACCAGCACCGCGAGCAACGGCCACGCCGCGCCGATCCTCAAGATCTACGGCACCGCCGGGACGATCGAGTACAACGGCGACTCGTTCACGTACTTCTACGAGCCGCGCGGCGAGGGCTTCGGCTACTCGACGCACTCGTGGCCCGAGGCCACGGTCGAGGAGTTCAAGCGGCGCATGACGCTGAATGACAGCCTGCAGCCGATCGACGGACCCGCCGCCGCCGCCCCGGTCGAGTACCGCGCGCCCAACGACGAGGACTCGACGCGCGCGCACCTGCGCAACTGGATCGACGCGATCCGGACGGGCGGCAAGCCGATCGAGGACGCGCGCGCCGGCCACCACGCCGCGCTGGTCGGCCACATGTGCAACCTCTCCTACAAGTCCGGGAAGCCGGTGGTCTGGAACAGGAAGACGCGCAGGGTGGAAGGGTGAGGAGAGACCGGTCGAGCAGGGCTTCGGCCCTGTTCTACCGGGTCAGCATTCTGATCAGTTCGGCATCTGCCGGTGGGAAGCGCAGGAGGGGCAGTTCCTCCCTCGCGACCCACCGGATCTCCTGCCCGAGCAGAGGCCGGGGCTCGCCGTCGATCTCGCAGCGGAAGAAGACCAGCTCCAGGCGCCGGTCGGCGTAGGCGTAGAGCGTGCGGAGGACCTCCTCGCCGACCGAGGCGCCGACGCCCAGCTCCTCGCGCAGCTCGCGCGCCAGGCACGCCCGGACCTCCTCGCCCGGCTCGCACTTGCCGCCCGGGAACTCCCAGTGGCCCGCGAGGTGCGTCCCCTCCAGCCGCTGCGCGACCAGCAGGCGCCCCTCGCGCTCCACGACGGCGGCGCTGACGACGGTCGGCGGGGTGGGCATCACGAGGTGAACCCGTCGCGGGAGACGCAGAGGGTCTTGACGGGGCACACCGCGCAGCGCGGCTTGCGCGGCGCGCAGACCATCGCGCCGAGGTCCATCAATCCCTGGTTGTAGTCGAAGACGTGCTTCCGCGGGAGCAGCGCCTCCGAGATCGCCCAGAGGCGCCGGCGGGTTGCATGGGCGCGGGGTCTCCCCTCGCCCACGAACACGCGGAACAGCACCCGGGCAACGTTGGTGTCGAGGATCGCCGCACGCCTGCCGAACGCGAAGCTGCGGATGGCCCCCGCCGTGTACCGCCCGATCCCGGCGAACCCCATCAGCGTCGCCTCGTCGTCCGGCAACTGGCCGCCGTAGCGGGCGACCGCCTCGCGGGCGATCGAGTGGAGGCGCCGAGGCCGGATGTTGTAGCCCAGCGGGTACCACGTGCGGACCACGTCGTCGATCGGCGCGGCGGCAAGCGACTCCATCGAGGGGTACTTCGCGAGCCACTCGGCGTACTTGGGCAGTACCCGGTCGACCTGCGTCTGCTGCAGCATGATCTCGGAGACGAGGACGTGGTACGGGTCGTCCGCCCGCCGCCAGGGCAGGTCGCGGCCGTTCGCCCGATACCAGGCGAGGAGCCGCCGCCTGAACGCCGCCCGCCGCCTCCCGTCTTCGTCGTGTGCCATTCACTCCTTACCTTACCCGTTCTTCGTCTCTGCGCGTCGCCGCCTTCCGCCTGGATTGGTTCGGCCGGGCGGACTTCCCCGTATAATTCACGCGTGAAGATCTACACGAGGACGGGCGACGCCGGCGAGACGGCCCTGTTCGACGGCCGCCGCGTGCCGAAGTCCGACCTCCGTGTCGAGGCGTACGGCGAGGTGGACGAGTTGAACGCGCTCGTCGGCCTGGCGCTCGCCGAGGGGCTGGACGACGAGCTCGCCGCCATGCTGCGGGGCGTGCAGCACGACCTGTTCGCGCTGGGCGGACGGCTGGCCGACCCCGCGAGGAAGATCGCGAGCCGCGTCGGGAAGGTGGCCGTCGGCGAATCGGACGTCGCGCGCCTCGAGGGGTGGATCGACACGCTCGAGGGCGAGCTGTTGCCGCTGCGCCGCTTCATCCTGCCGGGGGGGACCCGCGCGGCCGCGCTGCTCCACGTCTGCCGCACCGTTTGCCGCCGCGCCGAGCGCAGGGTCGTCCAACTCGGGCCCGAGGCCGTCGAGGCCCAGGTGCTCGCGTACGTGAACCGGCTGTCGGACTTCTTCTTCGTCCTGGCGCGAGCGGTGAACCGCCGCGCCGGTGTGGCCGAGACCGAATGGTGACGGCCGCCGTCCGACGCCTGGCGGACGCCTACGCCGAGTGCGAGCGCCTCGCGCAGCGGCACTACGAGAACTTTCCGGTGGCGTCGCGCCTGCTGCCGCACGCCATGCGGCCCCACATCGCGGCCGTCTATGCCTTTGCCCGCGTCGCCGACGACTTCGCGGACGAGGGCCGCCGGCCGGCCGAGCAGCGGCTGGCCGCGCTCGACGCGTGGGGGAGGAGGCTGGACGAGGCGGCGGGCGGGCACGGAGGCCCGCCCCCACTGGCGAGGCAGCCGCCCTCACTGGCGGCTCGCTGACGGGGCTGCCGCCCGAGACCGACGCTATCTTCGCCGCGCTCGGCCACACCATCGAGGCGTGCGGCCTCCCGGTCTCCCTCTTCGAGGACCTGCTGAGCGCCTTCCGGCAGGACGTGACGAAGCGGAGGTACGGGTCGTGGAACGAGGTGCTCGACTATTGCCGCCGCTCGGCCAACCCGGTTGGCCGCATCGTCCTCCGCATCGCCGGGCGCCGCGACGACCGGCTCGACGCCTCGTCCGACGCGCTCTGCACGGCGCTGCAGCTGACGAACTTCTGGCAGGATCTCGAGCGTGATTGCGAGAAGGGACGGCTCTACCTGCCGCTCGACGACTGCGCCGCGGCGGGCGCGAACCTCGCGGACCTTGCCGCTCACCGGCTGACCCCCGCGTGGCAGGCGGTGCTGCGACGGGCCGCGGAGCGAACCTCGTCGCTCTTCGACGCGGGGCGGCTGGTCTGCGACGGCGTTCCCGGGCGGCTGCGCTGGGAGCTGCGGTTCACGTGGCTCGGCGGCCGCCGCGTCCTCGAGCGGCTCGAGCGGGGCGGGTTCGACGTGTTCCGGCACCGGCCGACGGTCGGGGCGGCAGACGCGCCGCTGCTGGCGTGGCGCGCGCTGACCTGGCGTCGCACGAC
The DNA here is from genome assembly GCA_963813585.1 of uncultured Acidobacteriota bacterium. Taxonomy (GTDB): domain Bacteria; phylum Acidobacteriota; class Vicinamibacteria; order Vicinamibacterales; family Fen-181; genus JARKSS01. Next base: position 439,806 of record CAWEZL010000001.1, on the reverse strand, counting down.
ATGAGCGCGCGCAACACCAGCTTCTACTACTCGTTCCTCGCCCTGCCGCCCGAGAAGCGCGCGGCGATCGTCGCCGTCTGGGATTTCTGCCGCGCGGTCGACGATGCAGTGGACGAGGCGACCGGGGCGAGCGAGGCGGACGTGCGCGCCGAGGGCGAGCGGCAGGTGGCCTCGTGGCGGCGCGAGCTGGCTGCCTGCTACGGCGACGGGACGCCATGCACGCCCCAGGGCCGGGCGCTGCAGCGGTTCGTCGGGACGTTCGGCCTGCCGCGCGACGCCTTCGAGGCGGTGATCGACGGCGTGGCCATGGACCTCGAACGCAGCCGCTACGCGACCTTCGACGAGCTTCGCGAGTACCTGCCTGCGGGTGGCCTCGGCGGTCGGCCTCGTCTGCATCGAGATCTTCTCGTACCGCGATCCCGGCGCTCGCCAGTACGCCCTGGACCTCGGCATCGCCCTCCAGCTGACCAACATCGTCCGCGACGTCGGGACCGACATGCGGCGCGGCCGGATCTACGTGCCGCTCGACGAGCTGGCGGCGCACGGGTGCACGGAAGACGATGTCCGCGCCGGCGTCGTCACCGATCGCCTGCGCGCGGTCCTGGCGCACCAGGCCGCGCGGGCGCGGGACTACTACCGGCGCGCCGAGGCGGCGCTCCCCCGTGACGATCGCCGCACGCTGGTCGCCGCCCGGATCATGGGCGCCATCTACGAGGCGACGCTGCGCGAGGTCGAGCGGACAGGCTTCGACGTGTTCTCGGCGAAGGCGAGGCTGCCGCGGTGGAAGAGGGCGGGCATTGCCGCCCTCGTGTGGGGGAAGACGATGGTGGGGCGGTGAGGGGAGCGGCCTCGTCGCCCGACGTCGTGGTGGTCGGGGGCGGCCTGGCCGGCCTGAGCGCCGCTGCGGCGCTGGCCGGGCGCGGCGCCCGGGTTGTCGTGCTCGAGGCGCGCGCCGGGTTGGGCGGCCGGGCCTCGTCGTTCACCGACCCGGCAACCGGCGAGCGCGTCGACAACGGGCAGCACCTGATGCTCGGGTGCTACTCCGAGACGTTCGCGTTCCTCGAGCGGATCGGCGCGCGATCGTTCGTGCGGGTCGGGGGATCGCTCGAGGTCGGGATGGTGGACCTCGCGGGCCGCTACAGCGTGTTGCGGTGCCCGGCCCTTCCCTCGCCGTTGCACCTGCTGGGCGGGCTGCTCGAGTGGGACGCGGTGTCGTGGGCGGACCGGTGGTCGGCGCTGTCGGTGGCGGCGCCGCTGCGGCGCGCGCAGCGCTTCCTCAAGACCGGCAAGGGGTGGCTGCCGGCGTCGCCGGGCGAGACGGTCGCGGCGTGGCTCGAGCGCAACGGCCAGAGCGCGCGGCTTCGCGAGATGCTGTGGGAGCCGCTGGCGCTGGCCGCGCTGAACCAGGACGCGCGCGAGGCGGCCGCGCCCGTCTTCGTGCGCGTGCTCGCGCGGATGTTCGGCCCCGACCCGCGGGACGCCGCGATCGCCGTGCCGCTGCGGCCCCTGACGGAACTGTACGCCGACCCGGCGCGCGAGTACATCGAGGCGCGAGGGGGCCGGGTCCGCGTGTCCTCGGCGGCGCGCGTTCGTCTCGCCGGGGGGCGCGTCGAAGCGGTCGAGGCCGCGGGAGAGCGGCTCGCGCCGGGTGCCACCATCGTGGCGGTGCCGTGGTTCGCGCTCAACGACACGCTGGCGGGCGACGTCGCGCCGGTCTCGGAGGTCCTCGCGGCCGCCCGCGCGGCGCGCCCGTCGCCGATCGTGACCGCGAACCTCTGGTTCGACCGGGCCATCATGGACGTCGCCTCGCTGGGGCTGCCGGGACGCGCGTTCCAGTGGGTGTTCGACAAGCGCCAGGTGTTCGGCGAGCAGGCCTCGCACGTTTCGTGCGTGTCGAGCGGCGCGGCCGCGCTGGTGTCGCGCGCGAACGACGAGCTGGCGGAGCAGGCGCGCGCCGAGCTGGCCGCAGCGCTGCCGGCCGCGGCAAGCGCGCGCGTCCTGCGCAGCGTGGTCGTGCGCGAGCGGCGCGCCACCTTCTCGCTGGCGCCGGGCGAGCCGCCGAGGCCCGCGTCGCGCACGGCGGTGCCGGGGCTGCTGCTCGCCGGCGACTGGACCGAGACGGGGCTGCCTGCGACAATCGAGGGGGCCGTCCTCAGCGGTCACCGCGCAGCCGATGAGGTACCCTGATCCCCTGAATCCCGAATCCTGACTCCTGAGTCCCAAATGAACTCCGTCGTCGTCCACTACCAGGAAGTCGCGCTGAAGGGCAAGAACCGCCCCTGGTTCATCTCCAAGCTCGTCGCCAACCTCCGCGCGGCGGTGGCCGACCTCGACGTGAAGTCGGTCCGCCCCCTCGTGGGGCGCATCGAGCTGACGCTCGGGCCCGCGGCGCGGTACGAGGAGGTGCGGGACCGCGTCCAGCACGTTTTCGGCGTCGCCAACTGTTCGCGCGCGGGCCGCTCGGGCCGCGGCGTGGACGAGATGGCGCAGGCGATCCTCGGGGAGATCGGCGACCTCGAGCCGGCGTCATTCCGCGTGTCCGTGCGGCGCGCCGACAAGCGCTACCCGCTGCGCTCCCCCGAGGTCGAGCGCGAGGTGGGCGGCCGCATCAAGATCGCGCGCGGGTGGAAGGTGAACCTCGACGAGCCGGCGCTGACGATCGGGATCGAGATCCTCAACGACCACGCGTTCTACTCCTTCGGGAAGGACAAGGGGCCGGGCGGCCTGCCGACGAGCTCGGGGGGGCGCGTGGCGTGCCTCCTCTCGGGGGGCATCGACTCGCCGGTGGCCGCCTGGCGCATGATGAAGCGGGGCTGCCAGGCGCTGCTCGTCCACTTCCACAGCTACCCGTTCCTCGCGCGGACCTCGCAGGAGAAGGCCCGCGAGCTGACCACCCTGCTGACGCGCTACCAGCAGCACAGCCGGCTGTACCTCGTGGCCTTCGGCGAGATCCAGCGCCAGGTGGTGCTGACCGTGCCGGCCGCCCTCCGGGTGATCGTCTACAGACGCCTGATGCTCCGGATCGCCGAGCGCATTGCCCGGGATCACAGCGCGGGTGCGCTGGTGACCGGCGAGGTGATCGGGCAGGTCGCGTCACAGACGCTCGAGAACATGTCGATCATCGGGTCCGCGTCCTCGCTGCCGGTGCTGCGCCCGCTGGTGGGCATGGACAAGGAGGAGATCGTCGCGCAGGCCGAGCGGATCGGCAGCTACGAGATCTCGATCGTGCCCGACCAGGATTGCTGCCAGCTCTTCACGCCCAGGCACCCCGCCACCCGGGCGAGGAAGGCTGAGGTCGAGGCGGCCGAGAGCCTTCTGCCGATCGACGAGTTCGTCGCCTCGGCGGCGGCGGCGGCCGAGGTCGAGGAGTTCGCCTTCCCCGCGGCGTCGGCGCGGGCGGGCGGGGGCGCGCGGGGATGAAGGCCCTCGAGTACTGGGGCGTGGGCGCGGCCCTCTTCCTGGCGCTCTGGGGAATGGCCTGGCAGAACTACCTGCTGTTCCACGCGCTCGTCGAGTTCGCGAGCGTGGCGGTCGCGTCGGCGATGTTCGCCGTCGCCTGGAACTCGCGCCGCTTCAGCACGAACGGCTACCTCACCTTCCTCGGCGTCGCGCTGATCCCGGTCGCGCTCATCGACCTGTTCCACACCCTCTCCTACCAGGGGATGGGGGTGTTCGAGGTCCCCGGCGCCAACCAGGCGACGCAGTTCTGGATCGCCGGGCGGGCGCTCGAAGCGGGCGTCCTGCTCGTCTCGCCCTTCTTCCTCACGCGCCGCGTCGGCGCCTGGAAGACGCTGCTCGCGTCGCTCGGCGTCGCGGCCGCGCTCGCGTTGTCGATCGCGCCGCTGCACGCGTTTCCCACAGCCTACCAGGACGCGGGGCCGCGCCAGGGGCTGACCCCGTTCAAGATCGCGGCGGAGTACATGATCAGCGCCGCGCTGCTCGCCGGCGGCGGTTTCCTGTGGGCGCGGCGCGAGCGCCTCGCACCGCCGACCTTCAGGCTGGTCCTGTCGGCCATCGTGACGAAGGTCCTGTCCGAGCTGGCCTTCACGCAGTACGTCAGCGTCTACGGCGACTTCAACAAGCTCGGCCACTTGCTCAAGGCTGCTTCCTCGTTCCTCATGTTCAAGGCGGTCGTGGAAGGGAGCCTGCGCCATCCCTACCAGGTGCTGTTCCGTGACCTGAAGCAGCACGAGGAGACGCTGCAGGCGAGCGAGCGTCGCTACCGGTCGCTGGTGGAGGTCTCCCCGGATGCCCTCTTCGTGAACCGCAACGGGCGGGTCGAGTACGCCAACCCGGCGGCGGTCGAACTGCTCGGCGGGACCTCGCCCGATGACATCCTCGGGCGGTCGCCGTTCGACCTGTTCCACCCCGAATACCACCCGAGGATGCGCGAGCGGATCGACGCCCTGCTGGCGGGGAGCGCCGTGCCGCTGATCGAGAGCCGGGTGGTCCGGCTCGACGGCCGGATCCGGGACGTCGAGGTGGTGGCCACCCACTTCGACGATTCCCAGGGGCGGGCCATCCAGGTGATCCTGCGCGACATCACGGAGCGCAAGCGCACGCGGGAGGAGTTGCGCGAGAACGCGCGGCGGCTCGAGGAAGCCGGCCGCATGAAGGACGAGTTCCTCGCGACCCTCTCGCACGAGCTGCGCACGCCGCTCAACGCGATCCTCGGGTGGTCGGAGATCCTGCTGCAGGGAACGCTCGGCGGGGACCAGGCGCGCCGGGCGCTGGAGGTGATCGCCCGGAACGCGCGGGTCCAGACCGCCCTCATCGGCGACGTACTCGACGTCTCGCGAATCACCAGCGGCCGGCTGCGCCTGAACATGAAGGACGTCGACGTGGTCGACGCGCTGCGGGCCGCCCTCGACACGGTCAAGCCCGCGGCCGAGGCGCGGCGCATCCAGGTGGTCGAGGGGGTGCTCGAACGGACACCGGTGCGGGGCGACCCGGACCGCCTGCAGCAGGTCTTCTGGAACGTCCTCTCGAACGCCGTGAAGTTCACGCCGGAAGGCGGGCGGGTCGACGTGTCGGCGCGCCGGGACCAGGGCCACGTCATCGTCGAGGTTCGCGACACCGGCGAGGGGCTCGCGCCCGCGGCGCTGGAGCACCTCTTCGAGCGCTTCTGGCAGGCCGACCGCTCGACGTCCCGCCGCCATGGCGGCCTGGGGCTGGGTCTTGCGATTGTCCGGCACCTCGTCGAGTTGCACGGGGGGCAGGTCCGGGCCGACAGCGAGGGGCTCGGGCGCGGCACGGTCTTCCAGGTGTCGCTCCCGCTCCCGGCCGCCGCCGTCGCACCGCCCGTCGAGGCGACGGAAGCGGCACTGGCGGGCGAGCCGCTGGCCGGGTCGCGCCGGGGCTTCGAAGGCCTCAAGGTGCTCGTCGTGGACGACGACCCCGACGCGCGGGACGTGGCCGCCGCCTCGCTGCGCGGTCTCGGCATCGCGGTCGAGCTGGCCGACACCTCGGCGGCCGGTCTCCGCCTCGTGTCCCGCTGGCGCCCGGACGTGGTCGTTGCCGACATCGGCATGCCCGGGGAGGACGGCTATCACTTCGTCCGGCAGTTGCGCGCGCTCGGGCAGGAGAGCGGCGGGCTGACGCCGGCCATTGCGCTGACCGCCTACAGCCGGCCCGAGGACGCCCAGAGGGCGCTCGAGGCGGGGTACGGCGAGCACCTTGCCAAGCCGCTGGCGCCGCAGGCCCTGGCCGCGGCCGTCGCTCGCGCCGCGCGGCACGGTTTATAATTCGAAGATATGTCGATTCTCAAGGTCGCACGCATGGGCCACCCGATCCTGCGCGAGCGTGCGCGCCGCGTCGAGCCGGCCGAGGTCAAGTCGCCGGCCTTTCAGAAGCTCGTGGACGACATGATCGAGACGATGCGCGAGTACGACGGGATCGGCCTGGCGGCGCCGCAGGTGCACGAGGGGGTGCGCCTCGCCGTGATCGGCATCGAGGACGGCGACGACTCCGAACGCCGCATCCGCGTCCTGCCGGTGATCAACCCCGAGCTGAGCCCCGTCGGCCTCGACACGGCGGAGGACTGGGAGGGGTGCCTCAGCGTCCCGAACCTGCGCGGCCGGGTCGTCCGCCCGCACCGGGTGCAGCTGCGGGCGCTCGACCGCCGCGGCAACAGGATCGAGTTGGATCTCGAGGGGTATACGGCGAGGGTCGCCCAGCACGAGATCGATCACCTTGACGGCGTGCTGTTCGTCGACCGGATGAAGTCGCTCGAGACCCTCACCTTCATGGAGGAGTTCTCGAAGTTCTGGGCGCAGCCCGAGGACTGAGCACATGGTCCACATCTACGGCAAGGACACCTGACCCTACACCCAGGCCGCCCGTGAGGACTATCGGCGGCGAGGCGTGGAGGTCGAATACGTCAACGTGAAGAAGGACCGGGCGGGCCTGGAGCGGATGCTCGCGCACACCTCCGGCCGCCGCGACGTCCCCGTCATCGTCGACGAGGGCAAGGTCACGATCGGCTGGGGCGGCACCTGAGGAATCTGACGGCTGCGGTCCGCAGCAGAGCCGGTTTTCAGGGGGGTGGTTCATCGCGCCTGTCTCGCCTTCACCTCGAGGCCGGCGGAGATGGTGCCGACCGCCATGCGCAGGTCGCGCCTGATCAGGCTGGCGGGGAGCAGCGCCTGGGCATTGAGGTAGGCGGTGACGACCGGGGCCTGGCCCCGGCGTGCGTCGCGTTCCATCCCGTACGGGAACACGACAACGGCGTACGCACGGTTCTCGAGGACGAGCGCGCGGGCGGCCTCGATGCTCTCGGGGAGCGCCGCCACGCGCATGGACGACGTCGCGTCGATGGCCCGTTCGAGCTGGCGCGACAGCGCGCCGCGATCCTGGTCGACGACGGCGACCGGGAGGTCGCGCGGCACCCCGGCCGAGAAGATCGAAGTCAGGACCCAGTACGACGCGGCCGGCAGCGCGACGAGCAGCCACAGGTAGTAGTAGCGGTCCGCCACAATCCGCCGAAGCTCCCGGCGCGCGACCTTCAGCACGGCATCCTCACTGCGCGTCGACGCCGAGGCCGCGCACGACGATGGCGCTCATGCCAGGCCGGAGGCCGGCGACCGGTAAGCGGGGACGGGCACGGACCTCGAACGTCTTGAGATCGAAGCCGCCCTGCGCGCTGCTGGGACGCCAGGTGGCGAAGTCGCCGAGCGGCGCGATGTAGGACACCTCGAGGTCGAGGCGCCGGTCGCCGAGCGCCGGCACGCGAACGGTGAGCGGCGTTCCGATTGCCGCCCCGGCCAGCCTGTCCTCGCGCAGTTGGAGGACGACCCAGGTGTCCGACGGGTCGAGCAGCGTGACCACCGGGTAGCCCGCGGGCACCACCTCGCCGGGCTCGGCATTCCTCCGGTACACCTCGCCGGCCGCGGGGGCGAGGATGGTCGTCTCGGCCATCGCGGCGTTCACCTCGGAGATGGCGCCGGCGGCGCGGTCGACCAGTGCGGCTGCGACCGCCTTGTCTTCGGCGCGGGCGCCTGCCTCGGCCATGTCCACCCCGGCGCGCGCGGCGTTCTCTGCGTCGCGGGCGGTCTTCCACTGCGCCTCGGCTTCGTCCCGGCGCTGGGCGGGCACGACGCCGTCGGCGTTCAGGCGCTCGAGGCGGCGGAAGGTCTTCCCGGCCAGCTCGGTGGCGTGGCGGGCGCGCTCCCACATGCTGCGAGCCTGCCGGACTTCCTCCTCGCGCGCGCCGTGGTACGCCTTGTCGCGCTGGGCGGCCGCCGCGTCGCGTGCGGCGCGGGCCTGGTCGAGGCGGGCCTGCACTTCCGGGCTCTCGAGCCTCGCCACCAGGTCGGCGCGGGCGACGCGCTGTCCTTCGCGGACCTCGATCGAGGAGAGGCGCCCGGCCAGTTTGCCGGACACGTTGATCAGGGTGCCTTCCACCTGCCCCTGCAGGACCTCCGGGACCGGGCGTGAAACGGCGGAGGCCCAGGCCCACAGGCCGGCGACGATGACCGCGGCGGCGACGCCGCCGAGGGCGGCGCGGACGATTCGCATGTGCTTCAAGGCTGCTGCTCCATCACGGCGGCACCGACCGGCTTCCCCTGCTGGCGGAGCGCCTCGAACCGATCGGCTTGGCCGCTTGCCTCGAGCAGATCGGCCAGCGCCACGTCGAACTCGTAGGCCGACGCGAGGCGCTCGAGCTCAGCGCGCGAGAGTGCGAGGCGGGCGTCCACCACCTCGAGGGAGGTGGCGAGTCCTTCCTCGAAGGCGCGCGTGCGAACGCGCAGGTTCTCAACGGCCAGGTCGAGCTCCGCCGCGAGCGCCTCGAACTGTTCGCGCGCCCGCTCGACCTCGAAGTAGCGCTTCTCGACGAGCGTGGCGACGTCGCGGCGGGCGCGCGCCTCGATCGTCTCGACGCGCGCGAGCTGCAGGCGGGCGGCGGCCGCGTCGTGCTGGCGGGCGAAGCCGTCGAACAGGGTGAAGGTGGCGCCGACGCCGCCGGCCCACGCGGGGTCGAGCAGGGTCAGCCCGTCCTCGTGCAGCTCGCGCTTTGCGAACAGGTAGACGTCGGGCCGCCAGCGCGCCCGCTCGGCCGCCACCGCCTGGCCGGCGAGGTCGCGCTGCGCGGCCAGGCGCGCGAAGGCGGGGTGGTCGCGCGACGCGGCCGCCTGGAAGTCCTCGAGCGGCCCCAGGGTGGCGGTGACGAAGAGGGGCGACGAGGGATCGCCGGCCGAGACCTCGCTGAGGATGTTGGCGAGGGCGGCCCGGGCGATGGCCACGTCGTGACCCGCCCGCTTCACCTGCCGGTCGGCCTCGCTGCGGGCCACCTCGGCGTGCAGCCGCTCGGCCCTGGAGATCAGCCCCTCTTCCTCGAGGCGGCGCGCCTCGTAGAGATGGCGGTCGAGGCCGGCCAGCACCGCTTCGCGAACCCCCTGCGCGGCGGACGCGAGGCGGGCGGCGAAGTAGCGGCGCACGAGCTCGGACGAGAGCGACTGCTCCGCCTGCCGCCGCTGCTGCCCGGCATCGGCGATGCGCGCCTCGGCCGCGCGGTTGGCCGCCGCGATCTTGCCCCCCGTGTAGATCGGCCAGGTGGCGTGGACGTCGGCCTTCCAGCCGCTGCAGCGCGCCCGTGAACGCCCCCTTCTCGTGGCCGAACAGCTCCGAGGCCACCAGCGTGTCGGGCATCGACGCCAGGTTCACCTTGATGAGGGCGCGGCCGGCGCGCGGCGAGCGCCGGTGGATCGCGCGGGCCACCAGTTCCTTGCCGGTGCCGGTCTCTCCCGTGATCAGCACCGTGCGATTCGGTCGGGGCCACCCGCTCGACCTCGCGTAACAGCTGGCGCAGCGGTGGCGACGAGCCGACGATCTCCTCGAACATCGACTGCTCGTCCAGCTCCTGCCGCAGGACCAGGTTCTCCTCGTGCAGGCGGTTCTTCAGGCGCCCGATCTCCTCGTAGGCGAGGGCGTTCGAGACGGCTCCGGCGATCGGGCGGGCGATCTCCTCGAGCAGCGCCGCCTCTTCCGGGGTGAAGGGGTTCGACGAGAGACGCGCGAAGGTGAGCGATCCGACCAGGCGCCCGCGGAAGACCAGCGGCGCGCGCACGTACGCACGCACCCCGTAGGAGAGCAGCCGCTCGTCCTCGACGTAACGGCGCGCCGCGGCGAGATCCTGCCGGATCTCCGCCCGCCCCGTCCGGCCGACCACCTGCGTGCCCGACCCGGCGAGCGCGATCGGGCGGCCGTAGCGGGCCTCGTACCTCCTCCCGCGACAGGTCCAGCGCGCGGGCGATGCTGCCGTGGACGCTCTCCCCCTGGCGGGCCGCCACCCCCCGGATGTGGATGGCATGCGGGCGCACTTCCCCGCCGTCCACCGTGACGATGGCGACGGCGTCGACGGCGACGAGCGGCTCGAGAACCCGTGCCACCTCCTCGAGGACGCCGGTCATGTCGAGGCTCGAGTTGGCCGCCTCGGCGACCTGCAGCAGGAGGGGGTATCGATCCTCGCCGGAGAGCATCCGCAGGATTGTACGGCAGAATACCCCTTGGCACCGCTGACGGCCGAAGCCGCAAGCTGCAAGCCGCAAGCCGGTTTTCAAGGGGGTGGTTCCATGAATCCGAGCGTGATCGACTTCATCAACACCAGCCGCGACCGCTACCTCGAGGAGCTGAAGCAGTACCTGGCGATTCCCAGCGTGAGCGCCCTGCCCGAGCACGCCGGCGACCTCCGCCGCTGCGCCGAGTGGTCGGCCGACCAGATGCGCGGCATCGGTCTCGAGAACGTCCGCGTGATCGACACGCCAGGCCACCCCGTGGTCTGCGGCGACTGGCTGCACGCCGAGGGGACTCCGACCGCGCTGGTTTACGGCCACTACGACGTCCAGCCGGTGGACCCCCTGGACCTGTGGACCACACCTCCCTTCGAAGCGACGGTCCGCGACGGCGAGCTGTTCGCCCGGGGGGCGACCGACGACAAGGGGCAGCTCTTCGCGCACCTGAAGGCGATCGAGGCGCACCTGAAGCAGGCCGGCCGCCTGCCGATCAACGTGCGGATCATCCTCGAGGGCGAGGAGGAGATCGGCAGCCCCAACCTGAACCAGTTCATCATCGACCACAAGGACGAACTCGCCTGCGACGTCGTCCTCATCTCCGACTCGCCGATGTTCGAGAAGGGGGTGCCGTCGATCTGCTACGGGCTGCGCGGCCTGGCCTACTGCCAGATCGACCTGCGGGGCACCAGCACCGACCTGCACTCGGGGTCGTTCGGCGGCGCCGTGGCGAACCCCGCCTTCGTGCTCGCGCAGGTGCTCTCGCAGATGAAGGATCGCGGCGGGCACGTGAAGATCCCCGGGTTCTACGACGCCGTGCGCGAGCTGACCGAGCGGGAGCGCGAAGAGTTCAAGCGGCTGCCGTTCAACGAGAAGGAGTATCGAAAGGCGATCGGCGCCCCGAAGCTGCACGGCGAGACGGGGTATTCGACGCTCGAGCGGACGTGGGCGCGGCCAACCTTCGAGGTGAACGGGCTGCTGTCGGGGTTCACCGGCGAGGGGAGCAAGACGGTGATCTCCGCCACCGCGATGGCCAAGGTGAGCATGCGGCTGGTGCCGAACCAGGATCCCGACACGATCGCCGCGCTGTTCGAGGCCTACGTCAGGAAGGTGACGCCGAAGACCGTGGAGCTGAAGGTGACGCGGATGCACGGCGGCAAGCCGTGGATGACCGAGCTCGACAACCCGTTCGTGCAGGCCGCCGCGCGGGCGATCGAGATCGGGTTCAACCGCACGCCGGTCTACACCCGCGAGGGGGGCTCGATCCCGATCGTCGCCACCTTCCAGGCCGAGCTGAACGCGCCGACGGTGCTCTTCGGCCTGGGAACCCCGGACGAGAACGCCCACGCGCCCAACGAGAAGCTGTACCTCCCGAACTTCTACGGCGGGATCCTGTCGGCGGCGTACCTGTACGAGGAGATCGCGAAAACGGGGACTACCTGATTTTCTCGCCCGCGCGGACCGCGACCGGCAGGCGGTTCTCCCGTGGCGGGAAGGGGCAGTCGTAGGAAGCGTTGTAGTAGCAGTACGGGTTGTAGGCGCGGTTGAAGTCCACCACGTAGATGCCCGTGCTCTCGGGGAGGATGTCCAGGTACCGGCCGGCCGCGTAGGTCTCCTTCCCGCTGGTGTCGTCGGCGAACGGCACGAAGAGGCGCTCGGGTGGCTGCCCGGCCTCCACGAACGCGCTGAGGCTCAGCTGGCGACCGTCGAGCGTGAATCGCAGCGTGCCGAGCCGCTCCATCAGGCGCGGCTTGCCGGCGGAAGTCTGCATCACGACGCGCGTCCGCCCGGCGGACGGCTCGGGCGCGAATGAAGCCGGCACGGCGTAGCGCGGGTCGGGCGGGTAGTGCGCGAGCGGCAGGAAACGATCGCGGTCCTCCGGCTTGATCGGCGAGTTGGACGCGCGCGCCAACTCCGCGTCCTTGGTCTGCCGCTCGCGGGCCAGCCCGGCGAGGTACCTCGAGTCGTCCGGCGCGCGCGGGCGAGCAGGCCGCCAGCGCGACCACAAGCGCCGCCGCGGCGATCAGGCCGGCCCTGGCCCCCGGCCCCCAGCCCCCAGCCCCCTTCATTCCATGAACCTCTCGACCGCCTCCGCCATCTCCGTCAGCCGCCCGTCGAACAGGTGGTTGGCGGCGTCGATGACGACGATGTCCTTCGGCTCGGCGGCGTGGGCGTAGAACTGCCACAGCGCCGGCGTCGGGCAGATCTCGTCGCGCTCCCCCTGGATGAAGTACTTCGGCTTGGGCGACCGCGCCATGAGCGCGAAGTCGTACGACTCGACCGGAGGGGCGATGGCGAGCAGGCGAGTCACCCGGTCGTCCTCGGCCCCGACGGTGGTGGCGGCCCACGAGCCGAATGAGATTCCCACGCTCCAGATCTCGATGCCCGGGTGACGGGACGCCCCGAACTCGAGCGCCGCGCGGTAATCGTCCAGCTCGCCCGGCCCGTCGCTGAAGGTCCCCTCGCTGCGCCCGGCGCCGCGGAAGTTGAAGCGCACCACCGCGCAGCCCAGGCGGCAGAACGCCTTCGCCGCCTGGAACACGGCCTTGGTGTTCATCGTCCCGCCGTGGACGGGGTGCGGGTGCGCGACGACGACGAGGGCGCGGGGCGGCGACTGGGCGGCGGCGGCCTGCTCGGGCGTGGGCTGCCCGGTCGTGCAGAGCGCGGCGGGGTCGTCGATCAGGGCCTCGAGGCGGCCCGCGGGACCGGGGACGTGATGGGTCATCGGCGTGTCGCGTTCACGAAGTCGGTGATCAGGCCGGCGAACTCGCGCGGCCTGGTCACGAGGCCCAGGTGACCGGTGCCCGGCAGCGTCCTGGTCAAAGCGCCGGGAATCGCCGCCGCGTACTCGAGCGTCCCGTCCACCGGCACCACGCGATCGAGGAGGGGCTCACCGGTGATCACGAGCGTCGGCGCGCGCACCTTCGCCGCATCCCGGCCGAAGTCGTGGCCATCGAGGCAGCGGATCCGGTCGGCCAGGCGCGACGGCCACGCCGGCGCCAGGGCGACGTTCACGAGGTGCCGCGCGGCCGAGGCGCAGGCGTGCGGCCAGCCCGGCGCGGCGGCCACGATCTCGGGCCACAGTCGGCGCGGCGCGCCGACGACGAACGCCGGCACCGACGCCCACGGCGAGGAGAGGTACCGGCGGACGCGCGGCGCCGGCCGCCAGCGGGGACCGGGCGCCGAGACGAGCACGAGCGTGCGGACGCGCGCGGGTCTCAGGGCCGCGTACCGAACTGCGATGAGGCCGCCGTACGACACGCCGCAGACAACCGCGTCGGCCCACCCGTTCTGCCGCAGCACCTCGTCGACCTGCTCGACGTGCCGATCGAACGGCGTGTCGGCGCGGAGCCGGGCGCCGGTGCCCGGCTCGCCGATGAGCGAATAGGTCGCGACGGTGAACGACGGCGCGAGCGCCTGGACGGCCGGCCGCATCCATTCCCAGCGCCCCTGGATCCCGGGGATCAGCACGAGCGGCGGGCCCGATCCGCGGACGATCATGCTCTCCATGATAGGCCGGCCCGGCCTCCCAGCCACACGGCCGTCCCGTATGCCAACCCCGCGGCGGCCATGCCGGCCAGCTCGGGGGAGGCGAGCCAGTCCGGCGTGAGGCCCGACAGGCGCAGCGCGGTGGCCAGGGCGACCCCCGCGGCGATCGAGGCGAGTGCCTCGGGGGCCGCGGTGTGCTTGCGGTGGAGGCCGGCGACGACGGGCACGAACAGGCAGACGCCGAGCAGCGAGTAGAAGATGGTCAACGACGAGATGATCGTCGGCGTGACGATGGCGAGCAGCACGCCGGCGCCGCCGCCGGCAATCGCGGCGAGGCGCGCGACGCGAAGGACCGAGGCGTCCGGTGCGGCCGGCCGCAGGAACCGCCGGTAGAGGTCCTGCGACAGCGACGTCGAGAGCATGAACAGCACCGCGTCGGCCGCGCTGATCTCGGCCGAGAAGACCGCGGCCAGCGCCAGCGCGCCCACCCAGCCGGGCAGGTTCTCGGCCAGGAGCGTCGGCAGCGCGAGCTCGGCGTTCTCGAGCGCCGGATGCTGCACGCGCGCCGCCATCCCGAGAAGCGCCGGCACGATGGCGAAGGCGAGCAGCGCGAGGCCGTTTGCCCCGATGCCGATCCGGACCGCCCGCTCGCTGCGCGCGCCGTACGCCTTCTGCAGCAGGCCGGGCGACACGATGAAGGCGGGCACCAGCAGGGCGAGCAGCGTTGCCGACTGGGGGCCCCAGAAGTCGCCGTGGCCCGGGGGCAGGGCGTCGCTGCCGATCAGCGCCGCTGCGCCCCCCACCTGGCCCAGGACGATCGGCAGCGCGACCAGGAAGCCGGTCAGCTTCACGGCGAGCTGCACGAGGTTCACCCACGCGGCCCCGAGCAGGCCGCCCGCGGAGAAGTAGGTCGTGACCAGCGCTCCGCCGAGGAGGCAGCCCCACGCCTTGGGCAGCCCGGCGACCACGTTCAGGATCCAGGCGAGGCCGATCATCTGGCCGGCGAGAATCGCCAGCGTGCCGAGCCAGAGGATCCCCGCCACGATGGCGCGCACCGTCGGGCCGTAGCGGTCCTCGAGGAAGTCGCCGACCGTGAAGTAACCGCGGCGGGTCGCCTCGCGCCAGATCCGCGGCCCGATCCAGAGCGCCAGCAGCAGCGAGCCGAGGGCCGCCGAGCCGTTCCACCACCAGGCGCTCAGCCCCTGCCGGTACCCGAGGCCCGTGGCGCCGACGGTCGAGCCCGCCCCGATGTTCGCGGCCAGCAGCGTCCCGAAGACCAGGACCGGCCCCAGGCCCCGTCGCGCCACGAAGAAGTCGCCCGCCTTCCGCACCCGCCGCCCCAGCCAGAGGCCGAGCACGAGCAGCGCGAGCGAATAGGCGAGGAGGACGGACAGGTGAAGCGACATATCACGCGGTCACTATGTCACGCTGCATCGATGGTCCACGTTCCACGCGGCGTCGGGCAAGCCCTCTGCGCCTCTGCGTCTCCGCGTTGAACGTGGGCTCGAGTGCCGTGTGACAGCGTCTCACCGCCCCAGGTCCGTGGCCGACGGGTATCCCTCGATGCTCCTGGCGGCGCGGACCGCACGCAGGATCGCCGTGGCCACGACGTCGGCGGCCAGGGCTCCCACGGTCAGCAGGTCGGCCGGCTTCTCGAGGGTGCCGGTGGCCAGGGCGAAGATCGTGTCGCCGTCGAACGGCGTGTGGGAGGGCACGATGGCGCGGGCGACGCCGTCCTGCGCCATCTGCGCCACCTTGGTCGCCTCGGTCTTTGTCAGCCGGGCATTGGTGGCGACGACGCCGATCGTGGTGCTCTCGCCGGGCCTCGCACGGGGGACGAGGGAGCCGTCGCGCAGCAGCGTGCGGACGTCCGCGAGACCGCGGCCGTCCGCGGTGCGCACCCCGGCCACCACCCGCCCGGTTGCCGGGTCCACCACGTCGCCGGCGGCATTGACGGCGACGAGCGCGGCGACGACCAGGCCGTCCGGCATGACGATGGAGGCCGTTCCGATCCCGCCCTTCATCGCGCGGTGGCTGCCGCCCATCTTCCCGACCGTCGCCCCGGCGCCGGCGCCCTCGTTGCCCTCGAGCACGGGGCCGGCCGTGGCCGACTGCGCCGCGCGGTAGCCGCAATCGGCGGTCGGCCGAATCTTCGGGTTGCCGATCGCCAGGTCGAAGAGGATCGCCGCGGGGACGATCGGCACCCTGGCCACCGCCGTCTCGTAGCCGACGCCCCGCTCGTCCAGGTAGCGCATCACGCCGCTGGCCGCGTCGAGGCCGAAGGCGCTTCCCCCGGACAGCACGACCGCGTGAACCCGGTCCACCAGGTTCACCGGCTGCAGCAGGTCCGTCTCGCGCGTGCCAGGGGCCGAACCGCGGACGTCCACGCCGGCGACCACTCCCGCCTCGGCGAGGACGACGGTGCAGCCGGTGGGGCGTTCGGCGAGCGTGTGGTGGCCCACCTTCAAGCCGAGGACGGCGGTGAGCCCGGTCTGCCCGGCGGGCGGGGCCTGGGTCGGCGGTGTCTGGATCATGGCAAGCAGCAGCGGCAGGGCGGCGAGGGTTTGCAGGGAGGCGAGGGGGTGCATGACAGGGGAATGATACCCGTTCCGCCGGCGCCTTCCCTCCAAGCCGCCGGATTCCTGGATCCAATTCGCCGGACAACTGGCTCCCCGGGACATTCGACCTCGGCTTTTCCGGAATGAGATTTCGCTTGGGCGCTGGCGCGGGAGCTGCTAAGGTTTGCCCTTACTTGGGACCCCTCGTCTAACCTGCCCCCTGAAAGACCCACGACCCGTCCGGCGGCTCGGAAAGGAGGCCGTGCTGTACCCGCCGGTGTGCGCCGCGTCGTCGTCGTCGTTCGATCGGCGACCGAAGCCCCCTAATCCTGGGAGGAGGACGCGACATCATGAGGCTCCGCACTACCCCTTGGGTCGTCGTGCTCGTGTGCTGCCTGCTGGCGGGGTTTGGCTCCCCCGCCGCCGCGCAGCAGTACACGGGGCGCATCGACATCGTGGTCGAAGACAGCACCGGCGCGCGTCTGCCCGGCGTCACCGTGGAGGTGACGGGCGTGCAGAACGGCGCAGCGACGTCCGACGCGCGCGGCGAAGCGCGGTTCGTGAACCTGCCAGTCGGCAGGTACCAGGTGAAGGCCAGCCTGGCCGGGTTCAACAACTGGCAGAGCCCGCAACTGACGGTGGCGGCCGGCGTCAGCATCCCGCTCAACATCAAGATGGGCGTGGCGGGGGCGACGGAAACGGTCCTCGTCACCGCCGAAGCGCCGGTCCTCGACAACAAGAAGCAGACGACCTCCGTGAACATCGGCCTCGACGAGCTGCAGAACGTGCCGACGGCGCGCGACCCGTGGGTCGTGATGCAGACCGTCCCCGGCGTCGTCATGGACCGCGTGAACGTCGGCGGCTCCGAGTCGGGGCAGCAGGCCGGCTTCATGGGCAAGGGCGCCACCTCGGGCGACACGACGTGGAACGTGGACGGGATGCCGATCACCGACATGTCGTCGCTCTCCTCGCCGTTCTACTACGACTTCGACATGTTCCAGGAGATGAACATCGTCACCGGCGGCGCCGACCCGAAGAGCGCGACCGGCGGCATCCAGATGAACTTCATGTTGAAGTCGGGCACCAACCAGTTCCACGGGAACGCGCGGGGGTACTTCGAGAACGAGGGGATGCAGGCCATGAACATCCCCGACGACCTCAAGTACCTCACGGGCAAGAGCGGCAAGGGCGACCGCACGCAGCAGTACGTGGACTGGGGCGGCGACCTCGGCGGGCCGATCTTCAAGGACCGGTGGTGGTTCTGGGGCGCGTTCGGCAAGCAGGACATCCGCATCCTGAAGCTGGCGAACGTTCGCGACCGCACCCTGCTGAAGAACATCTCCTTCAAGACGCAGGCGCAGATCCTCGGGAACCTGCGCGGGTCGTTCACCTACTTCAACGCCAACAAGCAGAAGTACGGCCGCGACGCCAGCTCGACCAGGCCGCAGGAGACCACGTACAACCAGGACGGCCCGAACGACATGTTCAAGGGCGAGCTGAACTACGTGATCGGCAACAACCTGTTCCTGGTGGGCCGCTACGCGCACGTCAAGGGCGGGTTCAACTTCCTCCCGCAGGGCGGGATGGACAAGCAGATGTACCGGGACGACTCGTACGTCTACCACAACTCGTACTGGGACTACGTGACCGACCGGCCGCAGGACGCGTTCGTGGCCGACGCGAACTACTTCCGCGGGCAAGCACGAGCTGAAGCTGGGGTTCACCTGGCGGAAGACGCAGGTGCACTCCACCTCGCAGCTGCCGGGCAACAAGATCTGGACGATCCACAACGGCTACCCGGACATGATCGCGCAGGTCTCGCGCGCAGTACGCCAGCGACGGCGAGACGAAGTACATGAACCTCTACCTCGGCGACACGCTGACCCTGTCGCGCGCGACGATCAACGCCGGCGTCCGGTACGACTACCAGGCGGCCTCGGTGCTGCCGTCCACCTCGCCGGCGGTGCCGGGCTGGGAGACGCTGCTGCCCGACGTGACCGCGCCCGGTGTCGCCAACGTCGTCACCTACAAGCTGATCCAGCCGCGCGTCGGGCTCACCTACTCGCTGGACGAGTCGCGCAAGACGCAGCTGCGCGCCACCTACTCGATGTTCACCTCGCAGATCGGGAGCGGCGCGGCCAGCTTCATGTCCGTCGTCCAGTACCGGTACATCTACTACGCGGCGATGGACCTCAACGGGAACAAGATCGCGGACCGCAACGAGATCGACCGCCGCAGCTCCTCGGGTGGGACGGCTTCGACCTGGCGGACCCGGGCGGCTCCACCGGCAAGAGCATCCACCGGGTGGGTGACTACGGCGTCCCGAAGACGCACGAGGTGATCTTCGGCGTGGACCGCGAGATGTTCCGCAACTTCGGCGTCAGCGCGTCGTTCACGTAGCGCAAGATCGTGGACGCCAACTGGCGGCCGATGGTCAACGGCGCCAACCCCAGCACCGTCGTCAACCGCGACGACTACGTGCAGGTCGGCACCGCCACGGGCACGCCTGCCCGACATCGGGGACCAGGGCGGCACCTTCAGCACGCCGATCTACGGCCTGAAGAGCGCCTCGCTCATCCCGCCGGGCAAGGGCACCGAGTACCGGACGCGCGACGGGTACTCGCAGAAGTACATGGGCTTCGAGGTGACGGCCACCAAGCGCATGTCCAACCGGTGGATGGGCCGCATCGGCTTCTCGTCCAACTCCTGGCGCGAGTACTTCGACGGCCCGTACTCGCATGACCGACCCGACCCGCACGCTGGCGTCGCCCAACATCGACGGCGGCTACGTGGTGTCGGCGGCCGGCGGCTCGGGCAAGAGCGGCATCTACATGGTGCAGCCGAAGTACCAGTTCACGCGCCAACGGCGCCTACCAGGCGCCGCTACGGCATCGACATCGGCATGAACTACCTGATCCGCGCAGGGCTACCCGATGCCGTGGTACCGGCAGACCCGCGGCATCGCCGGATCCCGGCCACGCCGCACGAAGAACGTCCTCTACGTGCCCGACTTCGGGCAGGACCGCCTGCCGGCGACGAGCACGCTGGACATGCGGATCGGCAAGTCGTTCAACTTCAAGACCGTCCGGGCGAACCTGGACTTCGACATCTTCAACATCCTGAACTCGGCCGACCGTCCTCGGCCGGCAGTACAACGCGGCCGCCGCGGCGGGGAACACCGGGTACACCCAGGTCCTCGAGATCATGCAGCCGCGCATCGCCCGCGTCGGCCTGCGGATCACGTTCTAGGGGCTCCGGGGCTAGGGGCTAGCGCGCTACGCGGCGTCAGGAGCTAGCCAGGGGGCGCGGCCGCGCGCCGCGCCCCCTTTCGTTCGTACCCCTTCTCGCGTGCCTTTGCGATAGACTCTGCGGGGATCTGGTCGGGGACGGGCTCGACGCGACCCTGAATCCTGAATCCTGAATCCTGGTTCTTCATTCGCGGAAGGGACAGCAATGGTGAAAAGCGGTGTCTCGCGATGGCGGCGGCGCTGGCAGTGCTCGTGCTCGTGGCTGGCAGCCCGGCGTGGGCACAGGGGTGGCGCGGACAGGGGCGCCTGTCCGGCAAGGTGGCGGACGAGTCGGCAAGCCGCTCGAGAACGTGAGCGTGAAGCTGTTCCTGGCCGCCGAGAACGGCGGTCTCAGCGCGAAGACGAACAAGAAGGGCGAGTGGGCGGTCGCCGGCCTCGGCCGGGGCAACTGGGACATCGACTTCACGCTCGAGGGCTACGAGCCGCGGCGCGTGTCGGTCGTCGCTCCAGGAGATGGAGCGGCTGCCGATGATGGAAACCGTCATGAAGAAGGCCGCGCCCGACCCGAACGACGGTGATCGCCGACGAGCTGAAGAAGGCGAGCGCCCTCGTCGGCGAGAGGAAGTTCGCCGAGGCGCAGGCAGATCTACGCCGACCTGCTCGTCGAAGTACCCCCAGGCCTGATCCAGCTCCACATCCAGATCGCCCGCGCCTACCACATCGAGGGCAAGCACGACCTCGAGATCGACGCAGTTCAAGAAGTACCTCGACCAGAAGCCCGACGACATCCAGGTGAAGCTGCTGGCCGGGAGCGAGATGATCTCGCAGGGCAACCCCGACGAGGGCAAGACGCTGCTGGCGTCGATCGACGAGTCGCAGGTGAAGGAGGCGGCGATCTTCGTGAACGTCGGGATCAACCTCCTGAACCAGAACAAGGCGAACGACGCGCTGCCGTTCCTCGACAAGGCGATCAACCGGTTCCCCGACGCGCCCGACGCCTACTACTACCGCGGGATCACGTACATCCAGCTCTCGCACCGCCAAGGCGGCCCGGACAACAAGGAAGAAGCCGACAAGCTGCTCGCGGCCGGCAAGGCCGACCTCGACCAAGTTCGTGGCGATGGCACCCACGGCCCCCGAGGCCGAGATGGCGAAGAAGATGCTGGAGCAGCTGAAGTAGCGCGGCCGCTGCAGGGCCGCGAGACAGCGGGCAGCAGGCAGCGGATCTCTGCTGCCAGCACGCCGGCTGCCTGCTACTTCCCGGTGAGCCGCGCACCCCCTCCATCGCCCGTTCCGCGAAGCGGCCCTTTAGGTACGCCGTCCGGCGGTAGTACTCGAGCGCGCGATCGCGGTCGGTCCCGATGCTCGCGCGTTGACCATCGACGAGGCGTGCCGGTCGCGCTGGCCCTGCACGAACCGCAGTTCGAGCGTCTTCGCGAGGTTGTAGTTGGCGGTCTCGTCATTCGGGGCAACCGAGCACCCTTCTCGAACGTGGCGATGGCATCGTTCAACGCGCCGCGGCGGCCTGGATCACGCCGAGCGCGTTGTAGACCTCGACGTCCTGCGGCCACCGCTTCTCGGCCTCGCGCAGCGTCGGACACGGCCTTGCCGAACTCCCTCTGCTGCACGTAGCTGTCGGCGAAATCCAGGTACACCGGCTCGAAGGCCGGCGCCGCCTCGCGCACCCGCTCCCACTGCTCGCCGGCCGTCGCGTGGTCGCCCTCCGCGTAGAGGCGACCACCCGAGCGCGTAGCGGACCCAGGCGGGGCGCGAGGATGTTCCGCGGCAGGGGAACAGGGATGCCCGGGCCGCCGACACGTCGCCCCGCTGGTAGGCCTCCCAGCCGGTGCGCGCCTGTCGTGCGGAGGTCGTCGGGATAGGCGGTCGCGGGTCTCGACCGGCCGCCTTCCCGCCTCGTCACCTGGGCGCCACATCGAGCCGAAGGTGCCCGGCCGCCGGCGCGACGCCCTCGACGACAACCGGCGTCGCCGCACCTGCCAGGAGCGCCGGCGTCCGCCGCCGGGGGCGGCGCGGTGTCGGCGTCTCCCCGCGGCGGTGGACGGCTGTCGCGCGGCCGTCGCCGGCCCGGGCGGCGGGCCGGGCGATGGCAGGTAACCCTTGCGGGCTCGCACGCTGCACCCGCCGCTTCACCCGCACGCTGATCGACCGGAACGTGCCATCGACGACCGTGTTCGTCGGGCGATACCCGAGCACGTAGTAGCTGCTCGTGTCGGCCGCCACCTCGTTCAGCGCCTTGCCGAAGTCGTTCTCGTTGCGAATGGCGATGCCGCCCGTGTCCACCGCCAGGCCGTTCGGCGACGTCGGCCACGAAGTCCTGCGCGGGCGCCTCGGCGGCCGGGTTGACGGCCCGCTGGCGCCTCGCTCGAGGATGTCCGGAGCCCGCGCTCCCCCGGTTGAGGCCGCGCGTGTCGACGGCATAGAACCGGCGTTCGAGCTGCGCGCGGCCAGGTCGGTCGACCTGCCGCAGGTCACCCCACTACTCCTCGGCGAAGAACCCGTCGGAGAGGAGCACGACCGTCTTGCGTCCCGGGAGCGCGGGCGAGGCCGTTCGAGAGCGCGGCCATCGTGCGCATCGACCGCTGGCCCGACGCCCTCGCCTCCCTCAGCACCGTCCGCGCCTTCTCCTCAGGGCCTCGTTCACGGCAGCGCGACGGCATGCTCGGGGTCGTCCATGCACGCACGCCGGTGACGTGTTCAGCCTGAGGGCCTCGCGATCGCCGCGGTCGATCAGATAGGCCTCGAAGTCGTCGAGCAGGCGCGGCCACTCGCGCCGCTCCAGCAGGCGAGTCCGGTCGTCGCCGGTTGGCTTGACTCCCGTCACCGCCGCGGCAGCTCCTTCGCAGCGCTCGTCAGGCGCCCGTTGACCATCGTGCCGCCCGCCACGATCCCGCCGACGTCGCCTCGCGGAAGTTCGCGTCGATGAACTCCAGCGCGGCCTTCTTCGCGCGGTCGACCCTGCCCGGGGAGACGTGATCGATGTCGAAGAACGAGGATGAAGACGCGCTGGACGCGCGGCACGGCCGGGGGAGCCGCGCCGGGCGCGGCAGGTCGGGGCCGCGCCGGCAAGCGGCGTGACGTCCGCGCCGCGGACCAGGTAGAAGCCCTCGATCGCCTGCGGCTTGCCACCGTCGAGGACCTCGAAGTCGTCGGGCCGGAGATCGTCCACGAAGTGGCCGGCGCGATCCTTGACGATCGCGTCCACCTCGACCAGCGTCGTCGCCGCCCGGAAGACAGGCGGCTGCTGCGGGGCCGCCTGCTGCGGCGCGGGGGACGGCTGCCGTTGTGCCGCCAGCGCCGCGCATGCGAGCGCGACCGCGATCCCAGCGAAGAGCACGTGCCGGCCGTGAATACTGGACATACTGCAGCCTGCGTGACGCTGTGATCCGGTGTCGGCCGTCCGCTGTTCCGCAGGGCTGAAGCCCTGCGCTACTGCACGTCGACGACCATCAGCGCGTACTTCTTCCCGCCTTTCTTCTGCAGGTAGGCGATCTGCTTGCCGTCGGGCGACCAGGCGGGCAGCACCACCTCGGCCGCACCGGCCACCTCCGCCCTGTTCCCCTCGCGGTCGACCACCGCCAGGCGCCTCTTCGAGTCGGCGAAGGCGAGCAGGCCCGAGGGCGGCGGCCCCCACCCGAAGGTCAGGCCGGGCGTGAGCGGCTCGTTCTTCACCTCGGCAATCAACTCTCCCTTGAGCCGCACCGTCGTCGTCGTCACCCGCTGCATCGACGCGACGTCGGCCTGGATTTGTGACGAGGTGGGATCGGATCGGAAGGGGTTCGGGACGCCCGGCGCTTCCTTGGTCGAACCGGTTGCCGTCTTATTCTCCTGCTGGCTGGAGACGTCGAAGCGGAGGCCGGGCACGCCGGGAGCCGCGGGTCCCGACTTCGAGACCCAGTACGACGAGGCCCCGGCCGGCTCTCCGTCCGTAGCCGTCGGCTGCCCGCCCGCGAGCGGCAGCAGGTAGTGCTTCGGCCGCTCGTTGTTCCACCGGTCCATTTCCGAGACGCGGAGGTAGAGCTGGCCTTCGGGGCCGCCCCACGACAGGCGCCTGACCTGGCCCTTCAGCTTCCCGGCGTCGAACTCCGTCACGAGCCGCGGCTCCGCGAAGGTCAACGTGCGCGCGTCGGTGGGGAGGGCCGCTCCCGCCGCAGCCTGGATTAGCGCCAGCAACCAGAAGAACATGGCCTTCTCCGTTTTCCGTTCTCCGTTTTCCGTTCAGGCCGCGTCTTTCAGCGGCCTGCCAGCCCCTAGCCCCTAGCCCCTGCCTAGCCCCTAGCTCCTAGCCCCCACCGTAAACACCTTCACCTCGTACTTCTTCTTCCCGACCCGATCGATGACGGCGAGTCGCGAGAGGTCCGCGCTCCAGGCCGGCAGCCAGGCTTCCTTCGTCCCCGCGACCGCTCGCCTGTGCCCCTGGCCATCCAGCAGGAACAGCTTACGCTTGTTGTCGGAGTAGGCGAGCAGGCCGCTCGCGGCGGCTCCCCACCCATAGGTCAGGCCCGGCACCATCGGCACGTTCTCGAACCGCCCCAGCAGCTGCCCCTTGAGCTTCAGGGTGGTGACGCGGACCATCTGGCCCTGCAGCACGGAGGCGGCGATGGCCGCCCCTTGCGGCCCCAGCGCGGCGCCGAGGCTCGGGTCGCTCGCGTTGCCCGCCATGGCGCCCGCGCTGACGATGCCGGTGGCGGTGCGGCGCTCCTCGCGAACCTCCATCACGATCCGCAGGTCCGGGACGCCGGGAGCCGCCAGCGACGATTTGGCCGCCCAGGAGGCTGACGCCCATGCCGGCTCCGCCTCGACCTCCCGCACGACGCCATCCGCCATCGTGATCACGAAGTGCCGGTTCTTCTCGTTGGCCCAGCGGTCCATCCGCGTCGTCCGGATGTACAACTGCCCGGCGTCGGGCGACCACGCGAGCCGGGTCGGGTGCCCTTGCCTCTCGTCGGTGTCGAGAACGGTCACGACCGACGGCGCTGCGAGCACGACCTTGCGCGCGTCGGCGGAAGGAGCCGCGACGGGCAGCACCTGCAGCAGCGTCAGCAACAAGAAGAACATCGGCACCTGCATCGCCGGCACCCTTCGACAGGCTCAGGGTGCCCCGAGCTTGGTCGAGGGGCATGGAGGCCGGCGCCTGTACACCGGCACGGAGGCCGGCGCTACTGTCTACGGCCGAGCTCCGCCAGCTTCGCGGCGAGCTCCGGGGAGTCGGGGACCGCCCGCAGCCCTTCTTTCACGGCCTGCTCGGCCAGCTCGGGGTGCCCCAGGCGCACGTACGCTTCGGCCAGGGCCAGGTAGGCCGGCACCAGCGTCGGATCCTGGAGGACGGCGTTTCGCCACGCGGTCACGGCCTCGTTCTGCCGGTCCGCGAGCGCGTGCACCCATCCGAGCACGAAGGCGACTCGCGGCGCCCGCGGTGCGGCGGCCAGCGACGCCGACAGCGAGTCGGCCGCTTGTCGATAGTCGCCCGCCGAGAACGCCGCGAGGCCCCGCAGGGCGTGCAGGGCGGGAGGATCGCCGGCTGAGGGTGCCGGCAGCAGTGCGGGCACCTTGCTCCACGCGCCGACGGCAGCCTGCTCGGCCGCGCGCGCGAGGGGCGTGTTGGCGGCCGCGCCTGCCCGCAGTTCGTTGACCAGCCGCCTGCCAAGGTCCGCTTCGAGGATGAGCGATGGGCTGACAGGGGTCGGGGTGACCGCCGCCGGAGCCGGGGCCGTTCCCGGCACCACCCGCAGCTGCCGCACGACGTCCATCACGTTCTCGCCGCGCGATCGGATCCGCGCCCGGGCCACGTAGTCGCCCGGAGGCACGCCTTCCAGCGGGATCTCGACCAGCGCCGCCCGCGAATAGCCGGTGCCGACGGCCTTTGGCGGCTGCAGGTCGGCCATCATGGAGCGGACGGCGGCGTCGGCACCGATCGGGACGAGGTCCACGCTCACGTCAACCGCCTCGACGTCGCTCTCGCGGCGGGCGTAGACCTCGAGCGCGCCGCCGATACCGTCCTCAGCGTAGCCGATCGCGCGAACCGGCAGCCGGTCTGCCGACCGCCCGAGCACCAGGTCGCTCGCGGTCACGTCCACGCCGCCAAACCGCCGAACCTCGAAGCGGCGATCGACGCTTCCGGTCGCGCCGCCAGGCTCGCGCACGACGACGCGCATCACGTACTCACCGGGCGGCGCGTCGAACTGCACCTGGAACGCCCCCCGTCCCG
The DNA here is from genome assembly GCA_963813585.1 of uncultured Acidobacteriota bacterium. Lineage (GTDB taxonomy): Bacteria > Acidobacteriota > Vicinamibacteria > Vicinamibacterales > Fen-181 > JARKSS01. The sequence goes on along the minus strand of CAWEZL010000001.1, from coordinate 414,278 downwards.
TCGTCTGGCCCGGCGCAGCCGCGGCTGGCAGCCGCATCGTGTCGGTGCCGCTGGCCACGACGCTGGCGTCGAGCGTGCTCCGCGCCGCGAACACGACGTCCGCGGTGGCGGGGCCGCCCGGGCTTGCTGCCGGCAGGTCGGCCTCGAGGCTCACGAAGACCCGGTGTGAGCCGGGCGCGTTGCCGTGGAGGACGTAGGTGGTCATCTCGATCGGCAGTCCCTGCTGCGGGAAGGGAGCAGCGAGCGCCAGGTCGATCGACCGTCGCCGGTCCGCCCCCGACGCCGGGTCGCGCAGCGAGTACCCGGAGCGCGTGCTGACGCGCGCCCCGGGGCGCTTCACCCGAACGGAGAGGCGGTGGTAGCGATCGCGATTGGCCAGCGCTTCGGGCGGGGCCTCGAAGCCGACGATGTAGTAGTCCTGGGAGTGGAGGGCGAGACGGGCGAGGACCGCGTCGGCCTGGCTGTTGGCGTCGATCACCAGCTCGCCGTCCGTCTCGCTGGCCAGCGTGCCGAGCGCCTCGAGCCGGCTCTGGATCTCCCCGGCCGGTTCGCCGCCGGACGGCTGCGCGGCGGACAGGTCGACACCCCGAACGTTGATGTCGAGCGAGTAGATAACGGCGTAGGACTGTGCGGCCGAGGCCGCCACCCGCTCGACCTCGTGGACGAGGTTGTCGGTGAAGAACCCCTCGGACACGAGGATCACGGTCTTGCGGCCCTCGATGGGCGCCAGCTCCCTGACGACCCCGGAGAGGGAGAGCAGGAAGGCGCGCGACTCGGCGTCGGCGCTTGAAACGACCGCTCCGGCGGCGTCCCGCGCGACGTGCAGGGAGATCTGCGGCGACTCGGGATCGACCGCGGCCGCCGTGGCGCGCGCCGTGGTGCGGCCGCCCACGTCGAGCGCGACGCCACCCTCGGCCGCTCGCGTCAGGACGCGCTGGATGATCCGGTCGTCGCCGCGCATCACCTGGAAGGCCTCGAAGGTGCTCATCGTCCCGATCGGCCCGAGCGACTCGCGCTCGAGCGTCCCCCTGACCAAGGGCAACTGCGCGATCACCGCCTGCGGGTTACTGGTGAAGGAGACTTGCGGGCCGGGCCCCGGCAGGGCGTAGAGCGCCACCCGATCGCCAGGGCGGACGCGGGTGCGGAGGAAGCGCTCGGCGGCCCGGCGCGCCCGCTGCTCGTTGCCGGGGCGGATGTGGTTCTGATCGAAGACGAGGACGTAGAGGCTCCCGCGCGGCGCGCCCTGGTTGGTGGAGACCTCGGCGCCCACCGTGCGCCGCGCGACCTCCTGGTAGGTGCCTGCCGGGGCGGCCACGCGCTGGAACAGAACGAGGGCGACGTTCGATGCCGCCCTCGGTGACCACGATCTCCTCGGGCGGCAGATCGGGGATCGCGCGTGCCGTCGGGCCCATCACGCGGACGTCGAGCCGAACCAGCTCGACGCCGGCGCGGAAGACGGCACGGGGCGGAACCTGGCCTGGCCGCCTGGGCGGCGACGGCGGGGCCCAGGCGAGGAAGTCAGCGACGGCGAGCAGCGCGGCCGACGGCGTGCCAGGACCTCTCGGACGAGGGCAGGCACCGGTGGGACATAGGGCCTCTCTCTCTACCTCCGCGCCAGGAGCCGCCGCACCCTCGCGATGTCGGCGGCGTAGAACGCCGGGGGGGCCGTCCGCTCGAACCGCTCCAGGAAGGGACGGGCCTCGGCGGCCCGCCCGTCGTTCACCAGCTCGGTCGCCAGGTTGTAGAGCGCGTCGAAGTTCGCGGGGTCGCCGGCGACCGCCTGCCGCCAGTGCTCGATGGCCCGCGCCCGGTTGCCGTCCCGCATCTCCACCACGCCGAGCCCGTTGTGGGCCTGGGGCGACGCCGGGTCCTGCTCCAGGGCTCGGCCGAAGTACTTCCGGGCGTCGGCCAGCCTGCCGCCGGCGGCGGCGAGCGTCCCGAGGTTCTCGAGCGCCATGGTATTGGACGGATTCTCCCCCAGCAGCCGTTCGAACACACGAGCGGCGTCGGCCGACCGCCCCGCGCGACCGAGCGCGATGCCGAGGGCGTTCAGGGCGTCCACGTCGGCATCCGCGGACGAGGTGGCCTGCTCGAGCAGCGGGATCGCCTCGGCCACCTGGCCGGCTTCGGCCAGGTAGGTTCCGAGCGTCGCCTGGAGTGCCACGCTCGCCGCTCCCTGGCGCATCGCCTCCTTCAGCGTGGCGATGGCCTGGGCGGGCACGCCCAGCTCCCACTGCAGCATGGCGAGCTGCGTGTAGGCGACCTCCATGCCGGGGCGCGCGGCGATGACCTTCGCGTAGACCTCCATGGCCTCGCGCGGGCGCTTGCGCTCGTACAGTTCGACGCCCTGGTGCATCAACTGGTCGAGACCGACCAGCCGTTTCGGATCGTCATCCTCGGTGTAGCGGGCCTTCGGCGCCGCCGATCCCGAGACGTAGCCGAGAGCCTGCAGGCGCGCGCGGGCCTCCGCCGTCTCCTCCTGCCTGGCGCCGGGTGAGGCGGCCCCGAACGCGCGCAGGCGCGACTCGAGGGCACGCGTGCGCTCGCGATCGCGGTCCACGATGTTCGCCTGCTCGCCCGGGTCGGAGGGCAGCTCATACAGCTCCGGCAGCGGCAACTCGATGTACTTCCGGCCCTCCACCAGCACGCCGGTCAGCGGCGCCCACCCGCGGTTGAGCATCGTCGTCAGCGACTCGAAGTACGACGGGCGCGGCGCCTTCGCGGCGTCGGCCCCGAGCAGCGTCACGCCCGGCAGCGAGGGGGCCGGCGCGAGGGTGAGCGCGTCGAGGACGGTGGGCACCAGGTCCACGTGCCGGGCCGGGATGTCCGACACCGCTCCGGCTTGCTTGTCTCGCCGAAGCGGCGAAGCCGCGAAGGCGGACGTCTCCCGGGCGACCTGCGCGAGGATGAGCGGGATCTTCAACGTCGGCTCGTAGGCGAAGAGGCCGTGAGTGGATTCGCCGTGCTCGCCGAGCGCTTCGCCGTGGTCGCCGGTGACGATGACGAGCGTCGGCCGGCCCGAGGCGTCGCGGGCCGCGTCGAGCAGCGGGCCGAGGGCGGCGTCGGCGAATGCCACCTCGCCGTGGTAGGGCGCGTCGCGGTACTGCGAGTCGAAGGGGGCGGCGGCTCGTACGGCCCGTGCGGGTCGAACACGTGCACCCAGGCGAACCAGCGCCCCTTCTGCTGCGCGATCCAGCCCGTTGCCGCGGCCACCACCGCGTCGGCGCGCCGCTCGGCCATCCGGAACCCGGACGACATGTCCGACTTCCCGTACTTGTCGTCGTAGACGTCGAACCCGGCATTCAAGCCGAAGCGTGAGTCCACGGCGAAGGAGCCGACAAACGCGCCGGTCGCGTACCCCCTTTCGCGGAGCATGGCCGCCAGGGTTGGGAACTTCGGCGACAGCGTGAAGCCGGCGTTGTCGTGCACGCCGTGCTGCGAAGGGGTAGAGGCCGGTCAGGATGGTGGCGTGCGACGGCAGCGTGACGACGGCGTGGGCGTGCGCGAAGGAGTAGCGGGTGCCGAGCGACGCCAGGCGGTCGAGGTTGGGAGTGGCGGCCCGGCCGCCGGCGCAGCCGAGCGCGTCGGCGCGCAGCGTGTCAATCGTGATCAGGAGGACGTTCTGATCGGGGGTGCGGGCGACTTCCGGCGTGGCGGAAGGGCCCGAGAACCACCGGGCGAGGGGCAACCCCACGGCCAACGCGACCGCCAATCCCAGTCCGAATCCCAACCCCCATCGGAAAAGGGAACGTGCCACCATCGTTCTACCCCTCGGACCTGAAGCGGGGGCCGAAGCGCTTCACCGCCTCGGCGCGCAGCGAGTCGGCCCGGGCGCTCTCGCCGAAGACGCGCCAGACGCGGATGGCCATCGCATAGCCCTCGGGAGTTGGCGAGGTGCGGACGAGGGCGTCGAGCACGCGCTCGGCGTCGGCGTGGCGGCCGGCGGCCCGGTAGAGCGCGGCGAGGCTGGCCTGGGCGCGCGTGTTCTGGGGGAACAGGCGGACCTCCTCGCGCAGCGCCGCCTCGGCCTCGCGTTCGCGCCCGAGGTTGCCGAGCGTGTCGCCGAGGTAGAACTGCAGCTCGTGGATCGCAAACGGCTGTCCCGCCTGGCGGCGGGCCGCGTCCTCGAGGCGCCCGAGGGCCTCCTCGAAGCGGCCGGCGTCGTGCAGCGCCACTCCTTCGGCGAAGGCGGCGAGCGGGAAGCCGGGATCGGCCTGCTCGGCCAGCAGGCCAGCGCGCCGGGCCTCGGCGTAATCCTTCCGGGCGAGGGCGGCCTTGAGCAGCACCTCGGCGGCGGAGGTTCGCGTGCGGGCGTCCGACGGGCCCGCCTTCTCGAGGGCCATCCGGGCGTGCGCCGCGGCCTCGTCGTACCGCTGCAACGCGATGAGGACGGTCCCGACGCTCACCAGGCTGGCCGCGTCCGAGGGATCGACCTCGACGAGGCGGCGGAAGGCGTCGAGCGCCTCGGCGTTGCGCCCCGACTTGACGAGCTCGACGCCCATCTGCAACCAGCCGTCCTTCATGCCGGGGCTGTCGGCGAGCACCTGGCGGAGCAGGGCGATCGACTCGTCGTACTCGCGCCGGGCGGCCAGCTCGGTCGCGCGGCGCCAGGCCTGGAGCACCGGCGCCTTGTCCTTGGGATCGGGCAGCGACTCGCCCGACGCCTCGGGCGCCACGTTCGCCTGGCTGCCCACGTACCCCAGCGCCTGCAGGCGCTGGAGATCCTCGGCGGAGACCCGTGACGGCGCGTGCATCGAGGCGTTGGCCAGCAGCGCGTCGAGGCTTGCGCGCGCGGCGGCGATCACCGGCGGGCGGAGGGACGCCAGGTCGTTGCGCTCGGCCGGGTCGTTCTGCAGGTCGTACAGCTCGGGGCGCGGCGCCTTGATGTAGCGGTAGCGCGAGTCGGTCAGGGAGTACAGCTCGCTCCACCCGAAGTGGTAGCGGCCGTAGAACGCCTCGGCGTAGACGCTCGCGTCCGCGGCGGCGGTTGCTGTCCCGGCGAGCAGCGGCAGGAGCGAGCGGCCGCGGAGGCCCGCGGGACGAGCGCCGCCGGCGCGCTCGAGCAGCGTCGGGACGAGGTCGATGTGCTGGACGGGCGTGGCCACGCGGCGGCCGGCGCCCTTGGGCCCCGGCATCTTCACGATGAGCGGCACCCTCGTCGTCGAGTCGTAGAGGAAGAGGCCGTGCTCCAGCTCGCCGTGATCCCCGAGCCCCTCGCCGTGATCCGACAGGAACACGATGGTGGCCGAGTCGTAGAGGCCGCGCTCCTTCAGGAACGTCACGAGCCGCCCGACGATCTCGTCCGAGTACGCCACCTCGCCGTCGTAGGGCCGAAAGCGGGCGAAGCGCTCGGGCGGCGAGTAGGGCGCGTGCGGCTCGTAGATGTGGAAGAAGAGGAAGAAGCGCGTCGAGGGCTGCTTCGCCATCCAGTCCAGGGCGACCCGCAGCGACTCCTCGCCGGGCCGCTGGACCTCGCCCATGGGCTTGTCGGGCGCCGAGGCTGGCATCCGGTCGTCGTAGAAGTCGAAGCCGCGGGCAATGCCGGTCTCCTTGCGCAGCACGAACGACGACACGACGCCGCCGGTGGCGAGGCCGTGCGCGCGGAGGCGCTCGGCCAGGGTGGGCGCCTTCGGATCGACGGTGAAGCCGATGTTGTCGCGCACGCCGGTCTCGAACGGGAGGAGGCCCGTCAGGATTGAGGCGTGCGAGGGCAGTGTCTGCGGCGAGTGGGCGTAGGCCCGCTCGAAGAGGGTGCCGTCGGCGGCGAGCGCGTCGATCGCGGGCGTCGAAACGCCGCGGTAGCCGTAGGCCGGGAGGTGGTCCGCGCGGAGGGTATCCACCGAGATCAGGACGATGGGCCCCTCGGCCGGCGGGCGCAGCCACCACCACCAGGCACCCGCGATCGCGGCCGCAACGCACACGGCGAGCGCGAGTCGCACGGCGCGCGGCCGTCTCCGGGCGGGCGCAGGCCGAGCTGGTGCGGGACGCCGGGCCGCACGGGGGTCGGGCATGGGTCGGTTCATTCTACACGCCGGCGCGACTTCGCCGGGCAGGACGCCGGCGCTACTTGCAGGGCCGCCGGCGCTACTCCGGCCTCCTCGGCCGTGATAGGGTACCGGCGCCATGAAGACACGACGCCTCACCCTCGCGCTCGCCGCGGTTCTCCTGCTCTGGCCCGCTCAATCCCGTTCGCAATCGGCGGCGTCCGGCCTCGACCCGGCGCGGATGACGAAGATCGCCGGGCTGGTCGACGAAGGGATCGCGGCAAAGGAGCTGCCGGGCGCCGTGGTGATGGCCGGGCGGGGCGACGAGGTGCTCTACCAGCAGGCGTTCGGGCAGCGGGCCGTCAAGCCCTCGTCCGAGCCGATGACGCTCGACACGATCTTCGATCTCGCGTCGTTGACCAAGGTGGTGGCCACCGCGCCGGCCGTGATGATGCTGGTCGAGGACGGCGAGGTTCGCCTGAACGACCGCGTGTCGAAGTACATCGAGGGGTTCGAGCGGTACGGCAAGGGCGAGATCACGGTGCGGCACCTGCTGACGCACGTCTCGGGGCTGAGGCCCGACCTCGACATGTCGCTCGAGTTCGACAGCTACGACGAGGCGATCGAGCGGGCGAAGGAAGAGGTGCTCACCTCGCGCCCCGGCGAGCGCTTCGTCTACAGCGACATCAACTTCTTCCTGCTCGGAGAGATCGTCCGCGAGGTGAGCGGCCTGCCGCTGGACCAGTTCGTGCGCGAGCGGCTGTTCGAGCCACTCGGGATGCACGAGACCCTCTTCAGGCCCGACGCGTCGCTCGCCCCCCGCATCGCCCCGACGGAGCCGTGCAGCCCGCTCGGCTGGCCGTGCGACACGCCTGACGCGAAGATGCTGCGGGGCGTCGTGCACGACCCGACGGCAAGGCGGATGCGGGGGGTGGCGGGCCACGCCGGCCTCTTCAGCACGGCGGCCGACCTCTCGGTCTTCTGCCGCATGCTCCTGAACCACGGCCGCTACGGGCAGGCCCGCGTGCTCTCGCCGCTGACCGTGGCGAAGATGACCGGACCGGTGCCGGTGCCCGGCGGCGTACGCGGCCTCGGCTGGGACATCGACACCGGCTACTCGTCGAACCGCGGCGAGCTGCTGCCGATCGGGTCGTACGGGCACACGGGCTTCACCGGGACGTCGATCTGGATCGACCCGGTGACCGGCACGTGGCTCGTGTTCCTGTCGAACCGCGTCCACCCGGACGGCAAGGGCGACGTGACGCCGCTCCGGGCGCGCGTCGCGACGGTCGTCGGGTCGGCCATCCTGGAGATCCCGGCCGACGCGCCGCAGCCGTTGCGCATGACCGGCATCGACCCGGGCCCCGCGGGCACCCGCATCCCCCGCGTCGAGCCGCCCGTGCTGAACGGCGTGGACGTCCTCAGGGCCGAGAACTTCAGGACGCTGGACGGGCGCCGCGTTGGCCTGATCACCAACCACACGGGCATCTCGGCGGACGGCGAGCCGACGATCGACCTGTTCGCTGCGGCGAAGAACCTGACGCTCGTCGCCCTCTTCAGCCCCGAGCACGGCATCCGGGGCACGCTCGACCAGGACGTCGTCAAGTCGGGCAAGGACCAGAAGACCGGTCTGACGGTCCACTCGCTCTATGGCGAGACGACGAGGCCGACCGAGGCGATGCTGGAAGGGATCGACACGCTCGTCTACGACATCCAGGACGTGGGCGTTCGCTTCTACACCTACGAGACGACGCTCGCCTACGTGCTGGAGGAGGCGGCGAAGCGGAAGGTCAAGGTCGTGGTGCTCGACCGCGTGAACCCGATCAACGGCTGGATGGTCGAAGGGCCCGCACTCGACAAGGGCACCACCAGCTTCGTCGGCTACTTCCCCGGATCCCCGGTCCGCCATGGCATGACGGTTGGCGAGCTGGCGCTGCTCTTCAACGCCGAGAAGGGGATTCGCGCCGACCTGACGGTGGTGCCGATTGCCGGGTGGCGCCGCGACGACTGGTTCGACGACACCAACATGCCGTGGATCAGCCCGTCGCCGAACATGCGCAACCTGATCCAGGCGACGCTCTACCCGGGCATCGGGGCGATCGAGGTACTCGAACCTCTCGGTCGGGCGCGGCACCGACACGCCGTTCGAGCAGGTGGGGGCGCCGTGGATCGAGGGGAGGCGGCTCGCCGCGAGGCTGAACGCGCGCCGGATCCCCGGCATCACGTTCTACCCGACGTGGTTCTTGCCGACGGCGAGCAAGTACAAGGGCGAGCGCTGCGGCGGCGTGTTCATGATGGTGACCGACCGCGAGGCGCTGCGCCCCGTGCGCGTCGGGGTGGAGATCGCCGCGGCCATCTACGGCCTCTACGGCGACAAGCTCGAGCTCGACCCGAACGTGAAGCTCTTCGGCACGGACAAGGTGCTGACGGCAATCAAGAAGGGCGAGGACCCGGCCCGCATCGCCGCTTCCTGGTCGGCCGACGAAGGGCGGTGGCGGTTGCTGCGGAACAAGTACCTGGTGTACCGGTAGGTGCGCAAAGCCTTCACTGAGTGCGCAGGCTGATGGTTCCCGTGAACGTCTCGAGCTCCACGTGCGCGGCGCCCGTGCCGAGCGTCAGTGTGAAGCGCTTGCGGCGGGCTGGCAGGTCGGGGAGCTTTTCGGCGAGCATCGAGTGGACGTGCCCCTCGAACGAGCGGATGGCGAGGGTGGCGTTCGCGGGGTCGGGCAGGGCCAGGTCGAGGTCGCCCGAGTGGGTGGCGAGCTGGTAGCGGCCGCCCGGCGACAGCGCTCCTTCCCAGCGGATATCGCCGCTGACGGTGCTGGCCGCGACCGAGGATGACGCCACCGACAGCAGCTTCACGGTTCCGCTCACCGACTCGGCGACCAGCTCGCCCTCGAAGCCGGTGACGCGCACGCCGTTGTTCACCGACTCGAGGCTCGCCCGGCCGCGGCCCCCTTCCAGGATCACCTCGCCCTCGGTCGAGCCGAGCGTGATCTCGCCGGATCCGCCCGCGACCCTCACGTCCCCTCGTACCGTGCGCGCGCTCACGCCGGCCGCGGTGCCCTGGATCAGGATGTCGAGGTAGGTGCCGGCAATCGACACGCTCATCCACGCCGGCACGTCGATCGTGAAGTCGATCGCGTGCGGCCGGCCCGTCCTGGCCCGCGCCCTCACGGTGATGGCCCGTCCCTCCGTGCTGACGTCGATGGTGTCGGTGGCGAAGTGGGTCGCGCGGATTCGTACCGCGTCGCGCTCCCAGGCGCGCACGGCGATCTCGCCGCCGAACAGCCGAACGTCGAGGGTCGTGCCTGGCGACGCTGCGAGCGTCTTCTCGAACTCGGCAGCCTGGGCGCCGGCCCCGCAAAGGGAGCAGACAACCAGGAGAACCGCGGCGCGCACGGCCGGCCTCAATTCCCCGCCTCGGCGGCCAGGTCCACCGCCCGCTTCAGGACGTCGATCTTCCGTTGCCTGGCTGCCTCGATGCGGCTCGCGAGCCCGGCATCGCCCGGCTGCTCCGCCAGGGCGTCCGAGTACTGTGCGATCGCCATATCGAGCACATCGAGGTTCTGCTCGAGCACCTCGACCACGCGCGGGTCGTAGGCCAGCCGGGCCCGGGCCGCCTGCTGAAGCTGCGCGAGCATGTCGTAGTACTCGCGGCTGGCCTCGATCGGCCCCGCCTCCAGGGGCGGCACCGCCGCGGCCGGCGCCCCTTCCCTTGATGCCTGCCCGGCCGGGACGGGCGGCGTCCCGCCGCGCGGCAGCAGCAGGAAACCGGCCGCGACCATCAGCACCAGGCTGGCCGCGGCGAGCGCCGGCCGCCACCAGGACGCCATCGGCCCTGCCTGGGGGCCAAGTCGACCGAGCCAGCCCCACCGCGACGACCGCGGGCGCAGTCGTCCCCTGATGACCGGCCAGAGGTCCCCTGCCGGCTCCGCGTCCGACTTCAGTCCAGGCGCCTGCTCCACTACGCCGCGAAGACCCTCCAGGGCCTCGCGGCACGTCGTGCAGGCGCCCAGGTGGGCCTCGACCTGGAGCCGTTCCCGCGGCGAGAGCTCGCCGTCGAGGTAGTCCGATAGCCGGTCGCGCCACCGATCCGGGGCCACGTCCGCGCGCATCTCTTCTCCCCTCATGACAACCTGTCCAGCCCGCCGAGGCGGCCTCGCAACATCATCCTCGCCCGGTGAAGCTGCCCCTTGGAGGTGCCGACCGCGATCCCCATCAGCCTGCCGATCTCGTGGTGCTTGTACCCTTCGACGTCGTGCAGCAGGAACACCTGGCGGGCCCCTTCGGGCAGGCGGTCCACCGCCGCCCGCAGGTCCATGGAGGCGACGGTGTCGGCGGGGGGCACGCCCTTGAGGTTCAGCGCCGCCTCCTCGTCCTGCGTTTCCAGCAGAGACCGCCTCGCCACCGACCTGCGCCGCTCGATGATCACGTTGATCGCCAGCCGGTAGAGCCAGGTGCCGAACTGCGAGTCGCCCCTGAAGCTGCCGAGCTTCTCCCACGCCCGGACGAAGACGTCCTGCGTCAACTCGTCGGCCGCGTCGAACCCGGCCATCCGCCGGGCGAGGCCGTGAATCCGGCCCACGTTCGCGCGGTACAGGCGCTCGAACGCCCGCTCGTCGCCCCCTCGCGCCAGGGCAACAGCGTCGGGATCCTCTGGCGGCCGTGTTGCCCGCGGTTCGGTCAGGCTCGGGCCTCCGGTGAAAGAACGCGGCTGCGTTCGGTGTCCCTCGAGCCTTTAGATGCGCCGGCCGGCCGCCGGGTTGGAATCCAACCAACGGGGCTCCCCGGTCCATCTAAGGGGGCGTAGGAGATGGAGGATAAATCGTTCGTCCCGAACCGAAAGACGACTCTCGGCATCATCGGAAAGGATCAACAGGTCATGACCAGAAGTCGAGCGGTGTTTGCATGGCTCGTGTTCGTAACCCTTGCCGGCGGACCGGCCTGGGGGCAGGCGCAGACGGTCCAGGGGGAGTGGACCGCTCGTGTCGAGGACGACGGGCGGGTGAACCTGCAGATGCATACCGACGATCTCGGCCCGACACCAGCAGGGCGCGCGTCCGAGTCGCGCCGGCGCGGCGACTGGAACTTCGGGAGGGCGTTTGCGCTCTCCGAGCTGAAGGGGCTGCCAGCGCGGGGACAGGCGCTCACCGCTGAGAACGCGCGGTTCGAGCTGGCTCGAGAGGCGGGCACGATCGCCTTCCAAGGGAGCTTCCGCGGCGGGCGCGGTGCCGGCCTCTTCTCGTTTTCGCCCCGCCCCGAGTACGTCGGCGAGATGAAGGCGCTCGGCTACACCTTCGAGGACGCGTCGGCGCCAGGCCTGTTCCGGATGGCCGCCTTCGACGTCGGCCGCCGATTCCACGACGAGCTGGCCGGGCTCGGCTACACGAAGCTGCCGCTGGAGACGCTGGTCCGCATGCGCACGCACGGCGCCGACACGCAGTACATCAAGGAGCTGCAGGCGGCCGGCTACCGTGACGTTCCCGCCGACCAGGTGATTCGGGCCCGCGACCATGGCGTCACGCGCGAGTACCTCGACGGCCTGGCCGCCGCGGGATACAAGGGGCTCGCGCTCGACGAGGTCGTCCGCGCGCGGGACCACGGCGTGACCCGCGACTACCTGGACGGCCTTGCCGCCGCGGGGTACAAGGGGCTGCCGCTCGATCAGGTCGTCCGCGCCCGCGACCACGGCGTGACCCCCAAGTTCCTCGACGAACTGTCCGCCGCCGGGTACAAAGGGCTCGCGCTCGACGAGGTGATCGGCGCGCGCGACCACGGCGTCACGCCGGAGTTCTCGCGCGAGCTGCGACAGCTCGGCTACACGCCCTCGCTCGACGAGCTGCGCCGCCTGCGCGACCACGGCGTCACCCCGGAGTACATCCGCGAGATGCGCAACGCGGGCTACGGCGACGCGCCGCTCGATGAGCTCACGCGGCTCCGCGACCGGGGCGTGACCGCCTCCTACGTGCGTGAGATGGCGCAGGCGGGCTACACCAAGCTGCCCCTCGAGTCGCTGCTGCGGATGCGCGACCACGGGGTGACGCCCGACTACATCCGCGACCTGGCGGGGCTCGGCTACAAGGGCATCGCGCCCGACCTGCTCGTGCGGATGCGCGACCACGGCGTCACGCCGAGCTTCGTCCGGCGCGCGCAGGAGCAGGGCCACAAGGGCGCCTCGCCCGACGAGCTGATCCGCCTTCGCTCGCGGGGAATCGTCCGCGACGACGAGTGACCGGGGCTGAAGGCGGATGGCGAGTCGTGCCTCTCAGCGTCTCCGCGTCTCCGCGTTGAATGTGGACGAGGATCCAGTGTGACAGCGCTGCACGCCGCTGGTCGCAGGCCCCCAGCCGGCTTCAGTACAGCATCAAGTACACCACCACCCCCGTCAGCGACACGTACAGCCAGATGGGGAGCGTGCGGCGGGCGATGCGGCGGTGCGCGTCGTAGCGGGCGTGCAGGCCGCGGGCGAGCGTGACGATGGCAAGCGGCGGGACCGCGGCCGCCAGCACGACGTGGGAGATGAGGATCGTGAAGTAGACCGGGCGGATCCACCCCTGGCCGGTGAACGGCCGCGAGCCGGCCTGGGAGTGATAGACGAGGTAGGAGATCAGGAAGAGCGCCGAGGTGACGAAGGCGGCGATCATCGCGGCCCGGTGCGCCCTCCGGCGCCCTTGCCGGATCAGCACGTAGCCCGACACGAGCCACGCGGCGGCGATGGCGTTCAGCGTCGCGTTCAGCGCCGGAAGGTCGGCCACCTGCATCACCGCACGTGAGCTCCGGGGCCGTGATCGCCCAGCATCAGCCCCCACAGCAGCGGCAGGTACACGATCGACCCGAGGAACAGTTGACGCGCCGCGGCCCGGTCGCGCCGGACGGCGAAGCGCACCGCGAGCGCGAGGAACGCAAGACCCAGCAGCGCCGCGCCGGCGAAGTACACCCTGCCCGCCAGGCCGACCGCCGTCGGCAGGAGGCTCGCGGGAATCAGCACAGCCGCGTAGAGGAGGGTCTGCTGCGCGGTGCTGCGTCCGTCGGGCTCGACCACCGGCAGCATGCGAAGGCCGGCGCGCGCGTAATCCTCGCGGCAGAGCCAGGCGATCGCCAGGAAATGCGGCATCTGCCACAGGAAGACGATCGCGAACAGCACCCAGGCGCCTGCCGGCAGCTCGCCGCTCGCCGCGGTCCATCCAATCAAGGGAGGCAGCGCGCCCGGGATGCCGCCGACGAGCGTGGCCATCGGGCTGCGCCGCTTCATCGGCGTGTAGATCAACACGTACGAGACGAGGCTCGCCAACGCGACGCCGGCCGCGAGGGCGCTGGCGCCGGCCGCGAGCTGGAGCAGCCCCAGGACGGAGAGCGTGAACGCGAACCAGGTCGCCGGCGCCGGCTCGAGGCGCTGCATCGGGAGGGGGCGCGTCCGCGTGCGCCGCATCAGCGCGTCCGTGTCGCGCTCGATGATCTCGTTGAAGGCCGCCGCGCCCCCCGCGACCAAGGCGGTTCCGACGATGGTGTGGAAGAGCACCGCGGGGTCGAGGCGCCCGGCGCCGAGGAAGTACCCGGCGCCCGCCGTCGCGACGACCAGGAGGTTCAGACGAGGCTTGGCGAGGGCGACGAAGTCGGAGAGCCTCGCCGCCGTGCCGGACCACGCCAGGGGCGCCACGCCGGGCCGGAGGGGGTCGGGAACCCGGTCGCTCATGCGGTCACGTCCGTGGCGCCCGGGCTGCCCGGCGCGAGGAGGGGCGCGGGGGCGCCGGCCCGCAGCAGCAGGATCAGGGAAGCGGCGAGGGCAACGCCGACGACCGCCGCGTGCATCGTGGTGACGAGCGGCGTCATCCCGGAGAGCACCGCCAGGCCGCCGAGCACGATCTGCGCCGCCACCAGCAGGGCGAGGAGCGAGGCGGGCCTCACGAGCCCCGATTCGGCCGCGTGGCGCCGGTAGACGCGCGCGACGGTCACCGCCACGAGGGCGGCGGTCACCAGCGCGATCAGGCGGTGGAGAAACGCCACCGCCACGATCGACGACCCCAGCTCCGCCACCGGCACCACCTGGCCGAACGCGAGCGGGTAGTCGGGGATCGCCAGGCCGCCCGGGCGGCCGTCCGCGACGTACGAGTGCCTCATCGTGGCGCCGACCAGCACCTGGACGTAGATCGCGACGGTCGAGGCGAGCGCCCAGCGTGCGAGCCCCGGGTCGGATTCCGCGGCGCCGCCACGCTCGCGATCGAGCCATCCCGCCGACGTGAAGAGCGCGAGCGCGACCGTCAGCCCGAAGAACACCTGTGCGAGCGCGGCGTGGAAGACCGAGAAGTAGGCGGGGAGGAGCGAGATGACGGCGAGGCCGCCGTACACGGCCTGTCCGACGAGGAGGGCGACGGCGGCGACCGAGAGGCCCTTCATCCACGGGCGGGGATCGAACCGCCAGGACAGCACCGCGACCAGGACCGCGAGCAGCGCGACGAGCGCCGCGAGCAGCCGGTGGGCCTGCTGGAGGCCTGCCCCCGATGCGGCCTCGGCCCCCCTGGCGAGCGATGGCCACCCGGGAAGCGCCAGCCCCGCGCCGGTGCTGGAGACCAGGGCGCCGGCGAGCAGCAGCGCCAGCGTGCAGGCGCAGAGAAGCACGGCGGATCGATGAAGCCAGGTCATGTGCCTCGCCCCCGCGAAGAATGGATTGTGAACCCTTCCTCAAGGTACCACAGTCGGGGTGGGATCATGAACCCCGCTACCGCGCCTCGCGCAGCTTCCGCTGCACGCGATCCTCGATCCAGTGCGGGTCCCACCACTCGACGGCGTTCACCGGCCGCCCCTGCAGCAGCATCGAGAAGTGCAGGTGGTCGCCGCCGGCGAGGCCCGTCATCCCGCTCCGCCCGAGCGGCTGCTCCTTCTTCACGTCGTCGCCGGCCTTGACGTCGATCGACGACAGGTGGGCGTACAGCGAGCCGAGGCCCATGCCGTGGTCGAGGATGACCGCGTTGCCGTAGATGCCGAGGTAGTCCGCGTACAGCACCCGCCCGTCGTTGGCCGCGAGCACGGGGATGTTGACGGTGACCGCCAGGTCGAAGCCGAGGTGCACCTGCTGGTCGATCTCGCGCCCCTGGTAGAAATAGGTGCGGTGATCGGCGAAGCCCGATTCGATCGAGGCGTTGCCCAGCGGCCGGAACGGGCCGTGCCAGAGGATCTCGGGCGCCGTCTTCGCGGCCAGCGCGTGGATCAGGTCGGCGTTGGTGCGGCGCAGGTCGTTGTTCACCTTGAGATACGCCTGCAGGTAGCTCTCGGGGGTGTCGAGCGTCACGCCCAGCTCTGGCGTGTGCTCGACGATCTCGGGCACCACGCGCTGCAGGAAGGCGTCGTCCACCTCGATTCGGCTCTTGCGAAACACCTTGGGGAAGACCCGGTACTCGAACGAGCTGCGCGACTGGTTCCCGGCCTCGTCGCGGGCGGACAGGTAGATGGGCGTCTTGAGGTCCTGGTCGTGCAGCAGCGCGAAGAACGCCACCCTCAGCGACGGGTCGGCGCCGGGCACCCCGGCGCCCGCCGCCGGGTACCCCGGGTAGAAGATGTCGCCCACCTGCACGCCCGACTGCGCGTCAGGCGGCGTCACCCGGTAGACCACCATCTCGGAGCTGCCGAAGTTGATGAAGTGGTGCGACGAGACGACGCCGGCTCGCGGCGGCGTGAAGCGGGCCTGGAAGGTGCGCGACGCCGAGGCCTCGCGCGTGCGGACGCCGAACAGGGCGCTCCGTGTGGCGATCACGCGGACGGCTGCGTCACCTGCCTGGAGGGCCGGTACCGAGCGCTTGCCGAGCGGGCGGCTCACCCGCATCCGCTCGGGTGTCTCCTGCCTGACCGCCGCGTCGCCGGGCGACGCGAGCGAGAAGAGCGGAATGGTCTTGCCCCCCTGCTCGAGGACCGCCTCGAGCCGGGTCAGGGTTCCCTGCGGGGCTGCGACCGTGAACTCCAGGGTGCTGTCCATGCCGACGAGCTTGCCGGGTTGCGAGATCTCGATGGCGGGGGCGGCGGCGCGGCCGGCCGCCACCCAGACGACGCCCGCCGCGAGCGCGAGGGCGAGTATGAGGCTCAGGAGGATGCGCATGGCGACCATCTTCTCATGTGGGGACGGTGAACGGATCGGGCCGGGGGCGCCGAAGGGCGATCGGCTCCAGGGCGCTGTTGACCCGGTTCGTGGCCTTCGGTACAATTGAAGTTCTTGTCCCTGGGTGCCGGTATCGTCTAGGGGTTAGGACACGTGGTTCTCAGCCACGGGACCGGGGTTCGAATCCCCGTACCGGTACCAATCACCAAGTCACATCCCCTCAGTCACTTCTGAAGGTGTTCGCGGCGGGGCCGCTGCTTTGGGCAGAGGTCTCTTCGGCGGGAACTTGAAAGAAACTTGCGCCTTCTCGATCTCCGGGACGATCGACAGGCCCGACGAGTCCGCCACGCCCTGCCTGACGGCGTCGAACGCCTTTCCCGCTTCCAGCCGCGCGGCTGCGGCCTGGAGCGCCTCCAGCCTCTGATTGTCGTAGCGCTCGGTCGTCAGGATCGACGCGTGACCGAGCAGGTCGCGAACCTGGGCCAGTGGGACGCCCCGCTCGACGAGCCTCGACGCGTACTCGTGACGAAGGTCGTGCCAGTGCAGGGTTGATCTCGCGAAACCTCGATGTCGCCGAGCCGGAGCGCGAGCAACTCTCCGCGCCGCATGCCGGTGTCCAGCGCGGCGATCGAGCCAATATCGCGATTGGCCCAACGAGCGAGGCTGACACGCCTGCATCGTTCCCGGCTCGGCCGTGCGCCATTCGCGGACGCCCGGTGCGTGACTGAACCAGAAGCAGTCGGGGCGTGTCGGTAGCCCGCCTTCCGCGGACCCCTCACCCGATCCAGCGAAGTGCCCACCAGACAGATTTCGCCTGCCCGACCGTCTATAGTGTTGAACCGATGTCCGACCGTCACCCGACGGCCGGCGCCGCGCGCGCGTGGGTCTCGGACCTGTACCGGGCGCATGGTGCCGCCCTGTTCCGCTACGCGCTGATGATCCTTGCGGATCGCGAGGACGCGGAGGACGTCGTTCAGCAGGTGTTCGTGTCGGCGCTGCGCGGAAGGCAAGCGGTGGCAGCACCGCTCGAGTACCTGCGGCGCGCGACCCGCAACGAGTGCTACAGCGTGCTCCGCGGCCGCATGCGGGAGCGGGCCCGGCGAGCAAGCGAGGACGAGCTGCTCGAGGTCGCCGGCGAGGTGGGGGAAGAGGCAGAGCGGCTCGCGCTCTCGCGGGCGCTGGCATCGTTGCCCCCGGAACAGCGCGAGGTGGTCCACCTAAAGGTCTTCGAGGGCTGCTCGTTCCCCGAGATCGCTGCGCTTCAGGGCATTCCGGCCAATACCGCCGCGAGCCGCTTCCGCTACGCGCTCGAGAAACTGCGTCTCGCGCTGGGTCCGAGTGAAGGTGAAGCATGAACGACGACCACGATCTCGAGCGGCGGCTGTCACGCTACCGGCCGGCAGGTCCTTCAGCGGAATTCGAGGCACGACTACGGAGGAGTCTGGATGCGGGGCGTGCTCTAGTGGGCCTCCGACTTCCGCGTCACGCCTTCGCCTTGGCAGCGTCGCTCCTGATCCTCCTGAGCCTTTCCTTCGGTGTGGCCGGCGAGCTTGAGAGGACGCGGCTTCGAGCTCTGATGACGACGCAATCCTCCGTTCGCGTGACTGAAGAGGAAAGGATGATTGAGCGGGAACTGGGGCCGGAAGTGCTGGCCTTGAAGCGGCAGCTGGACGCGGCGAAGGCCGCCGCCAGAAGCCGGCGCGATGTGACCGTCCTCGATCCCGCCGCATGGGAGAAACTCCGATGAGCTATTTCCCTGGCACCAGACGGTGGTTGGTGCGTGCGGTTCTGCTGCTGCTTCTGGTTGTGCTAGCTGTCTGGGCTGGCTGGGACTATTTGGGCACGAGAGAACTGGCGCGACTGATACGGCAGGCCCGGGCGGCGAGCGAGCCCTTGACGGTGCTCGAGGCGGAAAGGCAACTAGGGCTCGACGAGGACCAAGGTGGCGCGCCTCTTTACCTCGCGGCCGCGGCGCTCGTTCACCTCGACTGGAAGGGCTTTCGGAGTGCTGCCGATAGGCTGCAGACGCTGGCCGAACAGTCGCCGGTGGCGCAGGTCGTAGCCCTTTCCTCCGAGCCGGCCGAGGCAATGATCGAGGCGAACGCTTTGGGCCTCGAGATGGCGGACCGAGCGGCGCAGCTGCCCTTCCGCGCTTTCGCGCCGGGCACAGATTACAGCTACCGTTGGCAGCAACTCCATGAGGTCGGTCGAATCGCTGCACTGCGCTCGGGCGTTCTCGCCCTGGCAGGCAACGACCGGGCAAGCGCGAGTCTCTCTTCGCAGATTCGTCAGCTCCGCGTCTTCTGGGGGGAGGGCGCCCTGGACGAGACCGCTGTGGCGGAGGGGCTCGGGGACGCAGCCAAATCGCTTTCGTGGCTGCTTGAACGCTCGCCTCCTTCTGACGGAGATCTTGCACGGCTCGACGCCGCGCTGGCCTCCCTCGACGACGACCGAGTGCTGGTGAGGGGACTTCTGATCCTCAGGGCAGCGGCGCTTGAGGCTTGGCTTCGGTACCTTTGTGAGCTGCCACCCTCGGTCGGGGAGGGCCTCGAGGTTCGAATGCCGGGCCTCGGCGTGTGGTTCGCACGGCCCTACATCCGCGACCAGGTGAACGAGCGTCTCCGAATGTTCCGCGAAGTCCTGCAAATTGCGTCGCTTCGGCCGGGCAACCGCATGTTCGAGGCGTTGAATCGGATCAAGGCCGGCGATCGGAAGAGCAGGTTTCTCCCTCACTCCGATCGGGACGTCGTCATGCTCA
Organism: uncultured Acidobacteriota bacterium; assembly: GCA_963813585.1. Classification (GTDB taxonomy): domain Bacteria; phylum Acidobacteriota; class Vicinamibacteria; order Vicinamibacterales; family Fen-181; genus JARKSS01. Next base: position 395,446 of record CAWEZL010000001.1, on the reverse strand, counting down.
CGACCCTGCGCGCTCGGAGCTTCTTCGAAGCACAGTCCTTAGGCCGCGTGGCCCGCGCGGCGATCTCCGTCGAGCGCTTTCGGAAGACGAACGGCGGTCTTCCGGCTTCCCTGGAGCAGCTTCGGCTGGCCGACGGCAGCCCGCTCCCTCCCGATCCGATGACAGGCGCGCCACTGCGACTGACGGCGGATGGCGCCAACTACGTGATCTACAGTATCGGGAGCGACGGAAAAGACGATGGCGGCAGCGTCTTCGGGCAGGCCGCGGCCTCGTCTTGGGCCAAACCGCGCCCCGCCACCGACTGGGGAATCCGAATTCGGTTGAGTCAGGGATCAAAGTAGCCCTGGTTGCTCGTCCTGCAACTTCGCGAAAGGAGAGTCCGTTGTATGCGTGCCGCTACGATGCTCCTGTTCCTTGCCCTCGTGTCTTCGCCCCCTGCGTTTGGGCAATGCTTGCGTCATTCGTAACGGAGCGCCGTCATCGGATCCACCCGTGACGCGCGCAGCGCCGGCACGAACCCCGCCAACAGCGCGACGAGCGCCAGCACTGCGGCCGCCGACACCAACACCACCGGGTCGTACCCCTTCAGCTCGAACAGCAGCGACTGCGCGCCCCGCCCCGCCAGCACGGCGAGGGCGAGTCCGCCAACGCCGCCGACGACGGTCATGATGCCGGTCTGCGTGAGGATCATCCGGCGCACGCGCACCGGCGCCGCGCCCAGCGCCATCCGCAAGCCGATCTCGCGCGTCCGCTGCGCCACGGTGTAGGCGAGCACCCCGTAGAGGCCGACGGCGGCGAGCAGCGTCGCGAGCCCGGCGAACAGCGCCGACAGCACCGTGAGCAGCCGGTCCATGAACACGTTGTCGCGAACCTGCTGTTCCATCGTCCGCAGGTCCTCGACGGGGAGGTTCGGGTCGAGGTGGGCGACGACCTTCGGGATGGCGGCCAGCAGCCCCTCGGGCTCCAGCGTCGTCTTCAGGTAGAAGTTGAGGAAGCCGAGGACCTTGCCCTGCCGGTACGGAACGAAGTACTGCGGCGGCGGCGCGTTCTTCACCTGGCTGTACTTCGCGTTGGCCACCACGCCGACGATCTCGATCTGCGGGGAGGAGCGGTCGCCCTCCTGGATGTGCTTGCCGATCGCGTCGCGGCCGAGGTTGAACTTCTTCGTGAACTGCTCGTTGACGATCGCGACGAGCGGGGCGTGGGCCGAATCGGCGCGGGTGAACTCGCGCCCCGCGACGAGCGGGATCCCGACGGTGCGGAAGTAGCCTGGTGCGATCTTGTTGAAGTGAGCGTCCGTGTCGGTGTCGGGGCCCGATGGGAACCCTTCCACGATCAGGCTGTTGCCCCAGTTGTTGCCGGCCAGCAGCGGCACGAGGGCGGCCGACGCGCCGGCGACGCCGGGGATGGCGGACAGCTCGTCTTCGAGGCGCTCGAACAGCTCCAGCGAGCGCTGGTCCGTGTACCCGTTCAATTGCGGCGAGACGCCGAAGGTGACGATCTGCTCCACCTTCAGCCCGAGGTCCACGCGGCTCACGTTGAACAGGCTCTTGACGAACAGGCCCGAGCAGGCGAGCAGCAGCATCGACAGGCCGACCTGGGCCGTCACCAGCGCCGTCCGGAAGCGCGCGGCGGAACGAGAGCCGCCCGGCTGGCCCGACTGGCCCTTGAGGGCGGTCACCAGGCCGGGGCGGGTGCTGTGGAGGGCCGGGAACAGGCCGAAGAGCAGGCCGGTCGCAACGGTGAGCGTCATGGCGAACGCCACGATCCGGCCGTCCACGGCGTAGTCCATCGTCTCCGCGGCGAAGGAGGGCAGCATCGCCAGGATCAGGTCGAGCGTCCAGCGGGCGACCAGCAGGCCGAGCAGCCCCCCGAGGACCGCCAGCAGGCTCGCCTCCCCGAGCAGCTGCCGCACGAGGCGCCACCGGCTCGCGCCGATCGAGAGCCGCACGGCCATCTCGGCCGACCGGGTGGCGGCGCGGGCGAGCAGCAGGTTCGCGATGTTCGAGCACGCGATGATCAGCACGAGGCCGGTCACGCTCAGCAGCAGGATGAGCGGGGTGCGGACCTCCTTGTGCAGCCGGCTCTGGCCTCGCGAGTCGAGCTCGCCGGTTACCCTGCGAGCCCGGAACTGCTTCATCGTCGGCTCGCTCATGCCCTCCTGTAGCGGGGCCTCGACCTCGTTCAGGATCCCCGAGTAGGGCACGTTGACCGACGCGAGCGCCTGCTCCGCCGTCACGCCGGGCCGGAGCCGCGCGAACAGGTAGGCCCAGTAGGACCGGCGGTCCTCGAGGCTGCCCTTCGTGGACGACTCCATCGTGTCGCGCAGCGTCATCGGCACGAAGACCTGCGGCCGGACGCCGAGCGAGGTCCCCTGGAACCCACGGGGCGCGACGCCGATGATCGCCAGGGGCTGGCCGTTGACCACGAGGGCCTGGTCGACGACGTCCGCGCGCGAGTCGAAGCGCGTCCGCCAGTAGTCGTAGCTCAGGACCACCGCCCGCGGCTCGCCCAGCGTGCCGTCGTCGCGCTTGCCGAAGAGGCGGCCCAGTGCCGGCTGAACCTCGAGGACCGGGAAGTAGCTGCCCGAGACCAGCAGGCCGCGCCCGTTCAGCGTCTGTCCCTTGAAGGACAGGTTCGCGGCGAACGGGCGGTGCGCCGCGATGCCCGTGAAGACCTGCTGGACCCGCTCGAGGTCGCGGAACATCGGGTAGCTGAAGATCGACTGGCAGTCGCCGGCGGCGCCGCAGGAGTGGCTGCCGGGCGTCGGTCCGGGTGCCGAGAGGTTCACCAGCCGCCCGGGGCCGGGCACCGGCAGCGGCCGCAGCAGCATGTTGTCGAAGACCGAGAAGATCGCCGCGTTCGCGCCGATGCCGAGGGCGAGCGAGACGATCGCGACACCGGTGACGAGCGGCGTCCGCGCCAGGGCGCGGACCGCGGACGGAAGGCGAAGCCCTGCCATGACCGCTTAGACGGCGGTTGGCGCGGTGGGGTTCAGCGGCGACACGCGCGTGGCCTTCACGACCAGCCGGCCTTCGAGCCCGGAGCGCGGCGGTCGTCGTCGAAGCGGCGGCCGAGGGCCGGGGCGATGATGCGAAGCTCCGCCATCAGCTGCCGGAACTCCGGCGGGTGGAGCGACTGCGCGCCGTCGCTGAGCGCGCGGTCCGGGTCGCAGTGCACCTCGACGATCAGGCCGTCCGCGCCCGCCGCCACGGCCGCGCGCGCCATCGGCACGACGTTGTCGCGCCTGCCGGTGCCGTGGCTGGGGTCCACGACAATAGGCAGGTGGCTCAGCCGGCGAACCACCGGGATGGCCGACAGGTCGAGCGTGTTCCGGGTGGAGTTCTCGAAGGTCCGGATCCCGCGTTCGCAGAGGATCACCTCCGGGTTGCCGCCACTCAGGATGTATTCGGCCGACAGCAGCCATTCCTCGATCGTCGCCGAGTTGCCGCGCTTCAGCAGCACCGGCTTTCGCGCGCGCCCCAGCTCGGTCAGCAGTGTGAAGTTCTGCATGTTCCGCGCGCCCACCTGGAAGATGTCGGCGTACTGGCCGACCAGCGCGACCTGGGTGACGTCCATCACCTCGGACACCAGCGCCATCCCGTGCTGCGTCGCGGCGCTCCTGAGCATCCTGAGGCCGGCTTCCCCGTGTCCCTGGAAGCTGTAGGGGGACGTGCGCGGCTTGAAGGCGCCGCCACGGAGCACCTTTGCGCCGGCCTCCTTCACGGCAGCGGCCGTCCGCTCGACCTGCTCCTCCGACTCGGCGGCGCACGGACCCGCCATGACGACGACCTCCTCGCCGCCGATGCGCAGATCGCCGACGACCACGACCGTCCCCCCGGGCTTGAACGAGCGGCTTGCGAGCTTGTACGGCTCGGTGACGACCACCTCACACCCCCCAACGCAATCAGGCGAGCCCGGGTCCGCGGCCGAGCAGCCACCTGACGTGCTCGCCGACACGGCCTTCGACGTCCTCGCGGCACGCCGACCTCTCCACGACCTCCACGATCGAACTGCCTACGACCGCCGCATCGGCCCACCGGCCGATCTCGCGCACGTGGTCGGGATGGGAGACCCCGAAGCCAACCGCGATCGGCAGCGAGGTCTCCCGGCGGAGCCGCTCGACCAGGCGCCGCGCCTCGTCGCCGACGCGCGCCCGGGTCCCCGTGACGCCAACCGTCGAGATGGCGTACAGGAAGCCGCTTCCGGCCGCCGCGGCCCGCCGGATCCTCTCCGGCCCGCTCGTCGGGCTGACCAGGTAGATCTGATCGATCCCGGCGACTCGCGCCTCGTGCCGCCACGCGGCCGGTTCCTCGACCGGGAGGTCGACCACGAGCAGGCCGTCCACGCCGGCGCGGGCCGCGCGGCGGATGAACGGCCCGGGCCCGATCCGCAAGATCGGGTTCAGGTAGCTGAACAGGACCAGCGGCGCGCGCACCTTCGGGCGCACGCCGGCGCACAGGTCGAGCACCCGGTCGAGCGTCGCTCCCGCCGCCAGCGCCCGGCTTGAGGCCCGCTGAATCACCGGGCCGTCGGCGATCGGCTCGGAGAAGGGCACGCCGACCTCGATGACGTCCGCGCCGGCGCGGTCGAGCGCCACCAGCACGTCCGCGGACCGATCCATGTCGGGATCCCCCGCCGTGACGAACGCGATCAGGCCCGGGCGCCCCTCCCGCCGCGCGGCGGCAAGCGTCGCGTCGATCCTCGTGGCCATGTCACTCTCCCCTCGACCCGGGTTCCGCGTTCACCGCGCCGCCGGGGGCGACGGTCTCCACGTCCTTGTCGCCCCGTCCCGAGAGGTTGACCAGGACGATCCCCCCCGGCCCGATCTGCCGCGCCGCCCGCACGGCAAACGCCACCGCGTGCGCCGACTCGAGCGCCGGGAGGATGCCCTCGAGCCGCGACAGGGCGCGGAAGGCGGACAGCGCCTCGTCGTCGGTGGTCGACGCGTACTCGGCCCGGCCGGTCGAGCGCAGCCACGCGTGCTCGGGACCCACCGCGGCGTAGTCGAGCCCGGCCGAGATCGAGTGCGTCGGCTCGATGTTCCCGGCGGCGTCCTGCAGGACGTAGGTCTTCGTGCCGTGGAGGACACCGGGGGATCCGGCGGCGAACCTCGCCGCGTGGCGCCCGGTGTCGAGCCCCGCCCCCGCCGCCTCGACACCCACCAGCCGCACCGACGCGTCGTCCACGAACGCGTCGAACAGGCCGATCGCGTTGCTGCCGCCGCCGACCGGCGCGACCACCACGTCGGGAAGCCGGCCGGCGGACTCGAGGCACTGCCGGCGCGCCTCCGATCCGATCACCGACTGGAACTCCCTGACCATGAGGGGATAGGGATGAGGCCCGAGCGCAGACCCGAGCAGGTAATGGGTCTCGCGCGGGCTCGACGCCCAGTCGCGCATCGCCTCGCTGATCGCGTCCTTGAGCGTCCGGCTGCCAGCCTCGACGCGGCGAATCTCGGCGCCCAGCAGCCGCATCCGCACGACGTTCGGCCGCTGGCGAACCATGTCGTCCGCGCCCATGTAGACCACGCAGGCGAGGCCGGCCAGTGCGCAGGCGGCGGCTGTGGCCACGCCGTGCTGACCTGCTCCCGTCTCGGCCACGACGCGCGTCTTTCCCATGCGCCTCGCCAGCAGGGCCTGCCCGACGGCGTTGTTGATCTTGTGGGCGCCCGTGTGCGCCAGGTCCTCGCGCTTGAGCAGCAGCCGCGCGCCGCCCGCAGCGTTCGAGAGCCGCGCGGCCTCGAAGAGCGGGGTGGGCCGTCCGGCATAGTCGCGCAGCAGGCGGCCGAGCTCGCTCCGGAATCCTTCGTCCGCGCGGGCCTCGAAGTACGCCTGTCTCAACTCCTCGACCGGGGTCGCCAGCGTCTCCGGGACGAAGCAGCCGCCGTATTCGCCGAAGTATCCGCGCCGGTCCGGGTCGCGCCGCCCCGCCGCGGGCAGGTGAATCTCGTTCATGGGCGGTCACCCGCGCTCCCGGCCGTCGAAGCCGCATCGACGAATCGCCTGACGAGGCCGGCGTCCTTCAGGCCCGGTGCGGACTCCACTCCGGACGAGACGTCCACGCCGGCGGGGTGCACGACGGCGATCGCCTCGGCGACATTCCAGGGCGTCAGTCCGCCCGCGAGGATCGTGGCGCGACGCGCGGCGATCGCAGACGCCGCCTGCCAGTTGGCGGTGGTGCCCGTGCCGCCGCGCCGATGCGGGTCCGCGGCGTCGACGAGGACGAGCACCTCGACCGGAATCCGGCGGACGATCTCGTCCGGCCGATGCAGTCCCGCCGGGATCGCCTTGATCAACCGGAGGCCGATGCCCTCGAAGCGGTCCGGCACCTCGTCGCCGTGGAGCTGGAGGGCCGTCAGGCCGACATGCTCCGCGATCGCCGCCACCTCCGCCACCGCCTGGTCGACGAACACGCCCACGGTGACGAACCCGGCCGGCAGTGCCTTTCGAATCTCCCTCGCCGCACCGGGCGCGACGAAGCGCGGGCTGCGCGGCCAGAAGACGAAGCCGATGGCGCTGGCGCCGCAGTCGGCGGCGAGCCGCGCGTCCTCCGGCCGTGTGATGCCGCACACCTTCACCCACATGACCGCGCCTCCGCCAACCAGCGGGCCAGCGTTCCACCCGGATCCCCGCTGGCGACAAGTGCCTCGCCGACCAGGAACGCCCTGTACGACACCGCCGCGAGCCGGCTGACCCGCGCAGCCGACTGGATGCCGCTCTCGGCCACGGCGACGACGTCCGGCGGGATCAGGGGGGCGAGCCGCTCGGCAGTGGCGGGATCCACCTCGAAGGTGCGGAGGTCGCGGCAATTGACGCCGAGCAGCTCGATCGAAGGGTCGAGGTCGAGCACGGAGGCCAGCTCGTGCTCGTCGTGCACCTCGACCAGTGCGGCGAGACCGAGCTCGCGTGCCCGCGATGCCAGCGCCGCGAAATCGGCTGGAGCGAGCGCTGCGGCCAGGAGGAGGACGGCGTCCGCGCCGCCCGCCCTCGCCTCGAGCAGTTGGTACTCGGTCAGGATGAAGTCCTTGCGCAGCAGCGGCAGGCGCGTGGCGGCGCGCGCGGCGGCGAGGTCGTCGAGCGACCCGCCGAATCCTCGCGGCTCGGTCAGGATCGACACCGCCGCAGCGCCGGCGCGCTCGTAGGCAGCCGCGACCTGGCCCGCGTCGAGCCCGGGGGCCAGCCAGCCGCGCGACGGCGACCGCCGCTTGCACTCGGCAATCACGTTCACGCGGTCGCGCCTCGACAGCGCCGCCACGAAGGCGCGCCCCGCCGGGTTCGCATCCCTGGCCCTCCTTTCGAGCACCGCGAACGGAGCCGCTTCGGATCGGTGCGCCACGTCGACCCGCACCCCCGCGAGCAGGTCGTCGAGCCGGTCCGGCATCACGACTCCACCCGCGTCGCGCCACGCGATGCCGCGATCAACTTCTCGAGCACCTCGCGCGCCGACCCGTCGTCGATGGCGGCCGCCGCGCGGCGGGCCGCCGCGACGGGGGAGGCCTCGATCCCCGCAACGACCAGGGCCGCCGCGGCATTCAGCACGACGGCGTCGCGCGGGGGGCCCGGCCGGCCTTCCAGGACCTCGCGGGCAATCTCCGCGTTTCGCGCGACGTCGCCGCCGGCCAGCGCGCCGCGATCGCACGTGGGCAGGCCGAAGTCGGACGGGTGCACGTAGAAGGTCCGGACCCCGCGGCCGCGGCACTCCGACACCTTCGTGTAGCCGGCCGGCGACAGCTCGTCGAGACCGTCGGCGCCGTGGACGACCCACGCCCGCTGGCAATCGAGGATGGCGAGCGCCTGCGCGACGAGATCCGTCAGCTCCGGCCGCGACACGCCGAGAAGCTGGTGGGTCGGCGAGGCCGGGTTGGTCAGCGGCCCGAGGATGTTGAAGGCCGTCCGGATGCCCAGCTCGCGCCTCACGGCCGCCGCATGCCGCATCGAGGGATGGAAGGCGGGCGCGAAGAGGAACCCGATCCCCGCCTCGTCCACCGCGCGGCAGACCTCGGCCGGCGTCATCGACAGGCGGACGCCGAGCTGCTCGAACAGGTCCGCGCTGCCGCACGCGCTCGACGCGGCACGGTTCCCGTGCTTGACGACGCGCGCGCCGCACGCTGCGCAGAGGAGCGACGCGACCGACGAGATGTTGAACGTTCCGGCGCGGTCGCCCCCGGTGCCGCAGAGGTCGATGGAGGCGTCCCACCGCACCGGCAGCCTGACCGCCCTCGCGCGCATCGCCGAGGCCAGGCCGCCGATCTCCGCGGCCCGCTCCCCCTTCGTGGCGAGGGCGGCCAGGAACCCCGCGATCTGCCCGGCCGTGGCCTGCCCATCCATGATCTCGCCCATCGCCTCCGCGGCCGCCAGCGCCGCGAGATCCTGGCGCCGCGCCAGCGTCTCGATCGCCCGCGTGATGCTCATGACACCGTCCTCGTGATCGCGACGAAGTTCCGCAGGATCTGACGCCCGCAGTCGGTCAGGATCGACTCCGGGTGGAACTGGACGCCGTGGATCGGCCGCTCGCGGTGCCGCAGTCCCATGACGGCGCCGTCGTCGGTCGCGCGCGCGGAGACATCGAGCTCCGTGGGCAGGCCATCCTCGAGCACGACGAGCGAGTGGTAGCGGCCGGCGGCGAAGTTCGGGGGCACGCCGTCGAACAGTCCCCTCCCGTCGTGCTCGACCAGCGAGACCTTGCCGTGCACGGGGCGCACCCCGCGCGCGACCTTCCCCCCGAAGGCCGCGCCGATCGCCTGGTGCCCGAGGCAGACGCCCAGGAGCGGCACCCTTCCCGCCTGCCGGACGACCTCGACGATCCCGGCCGCCTCCTCGGGGCGTCCCGGCCCGGGTGAGATGACGATGGAGTCCGGTTGCAGGGCCAGGAGGCCGGCGGCGCTCAGGCGGTCGTTGCGGACGACGCGCACGTCGGGGTCCAGCTCGCCCAGGTACTGCACGAGATTGAAGGTGAACGAGTCGTAGTTGTCGATGACCAGGATCATGGGTTCCTACCAGTCGGCGCGGGCGGCCATGTGCACCGCCGCCAGCAGCGCTTCCGCCTTCGCCTTCGACTCGTCGTACTCGGCCGCCGGGTCGGAGTCGGCGACGATCCCGGCGCCGGCCTGGACGGCGGCGCGCCCGTCTTCGATGACGACCGTCCGGATGGCGATGCAGAAGTCGAGTTGGCCGGCGCAGTCGATGTACCCGACGGCGCCGGCGTAGAGCCCGCGGGGCGCCCGCTCCAGCTCGGCGATGAGCTGCATCGCGCGCACCTTCGGAGCGCCGCTCACCGTGCCGGCCGGGAAGCAGGCGGCGAGCGCGTCGAGCGGGCCGACGCCCGGGGCCAGCCGCCCCTCGACCACCGAGACCAGGTGCATGACGTGGGAGTAGTGCTCCACCGCCATGAGCACGGGGACGCGAACGGACCGGTACTCGCTCACGCGCCCGATGTCGTTCCGGCCGAGATCCACCAGCATCACGTGCTCCGCCCGCTCCTTCTCGTTCGCCTTCAGCTCCTCGGCCAGCCGCTGGTCCTCGTCCGCGTCGGCGCCCCTCGGGCGCGTGCCGGCAATCGGCCGCGTCTCGACCCGCGTGCCCTCCACGCGGACCAGCATCTCGGGGGAGGCGCCGGCAATGGCCGTCCCCCCCACTCGCAGGAAGAACATGTAGGGCGAGGGATTGACGTGGCGCAGCGCGCGGTACACGCGGAACGGATCGACCTGCAGCGCCGCCTCGAAGCGCTGAGACAGCACGACCTGGTAGACGTCGCCGGCCGCGATGTGCCGCTTGGCGTCCTCGACCATCCCGATGAATCGCTCGCGCGTCATGTTCGACTCGAAGCGGACCGGCTCGGGCGCCGGCGGTGTCGGGGCGGAGGCCTCGGCGGCGAGCTCGCGCTCGAGGAAGTCGATCCGCGCGCAGGCGAACCGGTAGAGGGCCTGCAGGTCGGACCCGGGCGTCACGTGCGCGTTGGCGATGACGAGGATCCGGTGCCGCGCGTGGTCGAACGCGAGGACGCTGTCGAACAGCATGAACGCCGCGGGCACCTCGCGCCCATCGTCTTCCGGCCCGGGACGCGCGGCCAGCGCGGGCTCGAACCAGGCGGCGGCGTCGTAGCCGAGGTAGCCGACGGCTCCGCCCGCGAACCGGGGCAGGCCAGGGACGCGGGGCGCCCGGTACTCGGCCATCAGCCCGCGCAGCACCTCGAGAAACGGCTCGTCGCGCTCGATCGTCGTGCCGGCCCGGTCGATGACGGCGCGCCCCCGTTCCGATCGCAGGACGAGCAGCGGGTCTTTCCCCAGGAACGAGTAGCGGGCGACCTGCTCGCCCCCCTCGACGCTCTCGAGCAGGAAGGCGAAGTCGGAGTGGCCGGCGACGCGCAGGAAGGCCGAGACCGGCGTCAGCAGGTCGGCCATGATCTCCTTGCACACCGGCACGAAGGTGCCCTTTCCTGCCAGCTCCACGAACTGCTCGAACGAGGTGATCTTCACGACGCCTCCGTGCGGGCGCGACGCCCGTACAAACGAAAAGCCTCTTCAGCTTGTCGGGCTGAAGAGGCTTGGAGAAACGCTGGTGTCAGTGTGTCTGCCTGGTGAAACCCCTTCAGCTGGTCGACCACCACCACCACGAGCGGCTCGCGGCGCTCGCGATGCCCGCCGCCGACACGACACCACGCCCCTCGAGGGCGGCATGGATCACGGCGGAAGGAGCGGAAGGCTGCATCAGCGGCAACTCACCAGGCGCCCACGCTACCAGAGCGACCGAACGGATGTCAACACGCCGCCGCGCGTGCTAGTCTGTCCCCCCGTGCGGAGAAGACTCCTCGCCGGTGCCTCGCTCGGCCTCGCCGCGGCCGCCGTCGCGTTCCTGCTCGGCCTGATCCCGTTCGTGAAGACGGTCGAGCTGAAGACCTACGACTGGCGCATCCGCCTCACCGCGTCGCCCGCCGACGCCCGCCGCGACATCGTCATGGTGGCGATCGACCAGGCGAGCATCCGCAACCTCGAGCCGCTGGTGGGACGATGGCCGTGGCCGCGGTTCATCCATGGGGCGCTCCTGGACTTCCTGGCCCGCGCGCCGGCGAAGGCCGTGGTCTACGACGTGATCTTCGCCGAGCACGATCGCCGCCGGTTCACCGTCGGCGGCGAGGAGTGGACGGGCGAGGAGTCCGACCAGGCGCTGGTCGAGGCGACCCGGCGGGCCGGCATGGTCGTCCACGTGGCCGACGTCGCCGGCGAGACGACCGAGGGCGGGACGCCGGAGGTGGCCCCACCGGGGCTGTCGGCCTTCCACGTGCCCGGCTTCGAGCGGCGGCCTTCGCTGGTCATGCCGTTCCCCGAGCTGGCGTCGGCCAGCCGGGCGCTGGGCCACAACCTGGTCGTGCTCGACCCGGACGGCCCCGCCCGCCGCGCGGTCCCCTTCGTGGAGCATGCCGGGAAGTCGCTGCCCTCGCTGGCCGTGGCCGCCGTCGCCGTGGCCGAGGGGTTGGCGCCAGGCGACGTGACGTCGGACGGCCGCGTCCTAAAGCTGGGAACGCGCGAGATGCCGCTGGTCCACCAGCGGCTGCCCAGCTTCTACGGCGAGAAGGGCGAAGCGCGCCGGGCGCTCGTGCGTTATCCCGGCGGGGTCCTCGCCAACGGAAAGCCGACCTACCGCGAGCACTCGTTCTACGACCTGTTCTACTCCGAGCAGCAGCTGCTGGCGGGCGAGAAGCCGCTGGTCGATCCCGCCTCGCTGAAGGGGGCGATCGTGCTGGTGGGGACCACCGCCCCGGGCCTGCACGACCTGTTCTCGGTGCCGCTGGCGGGGAAGATGCCGGGGATGCAGGTGCACGCGAGCGCCCTCGACAACCTGCTGTCCGGCCGCTTCCTGGCGCCCGCCCCCGGTTGGGCGGCTGCCCTGGTTCTGCTGGCCTGCGCCCTCGCCGCGGCCCTGGCGGTGACGGTGCTCGGCGTCTGGCGGGGTCTGGCCGCGGGCGCGCTCGTTCTCGGGGCGCTCGTCGGCGGCTCGGTGCCGCTGTTCGGTGCCGGCACCTGGCTGCAGGTGACGCCCCCCTTCGCGGCAATCGTGCTGGCCGCCTTCGGCGGTGTCGCCTACCAGTACCTGGTCGAGGACCGCGAGAAACGCAAAGTCAAGCAGCTCTTCTCCCGATACGTCTCAAAGGACGTCTGCGAGCAGCTGATGGCGGACCCGTCGCGGGCGCGGCTGGGCGGGTCGCGCCGCGAGATGACCGTGCTCTTCTCGGACATCCGCGGGTTCACGACCTTCTCCGAGGCGGGGCAGCCCGAGGAGATCGTCCAGCAGCTGAACGAGTACTTCACCCGGATGGTCGACGTGGTCTTCACCCACCGGGGCACGCTGGACAAGTTCGTGGGCGACGCGGTGATGGCGCTGTTCGGCGCGCCGCTGGACGACCCCGACCACGCCGAGCATGCGGTCCAGGCGGCATGCGCCATGCTTCGCGAGCTCGAGGCGCTCAACCGCGGGTGGGCCGCCGAGGGGCGGCCGACCCTCGCGATCGGCATCGGGATCAACACCGGCGAGATGGTTGCCGGGAACATCGGGTCCGAGTCGATCATGAGCTACACGGTGATCGGGGACGCGGTCAACCTGGCGTCGCGCCTCGAGTCGCTCAACAAGCAGTACGGCACCTCGATCATCGTCTCCGAGGCGACCCGGGCGCGCCTGGAAGGGGACTATCATGTCCGTGCCCTGGGCGAGGCCGTCGTGAAGGGCAAGACCCGGGCGGTGCCGATCTTCGAGATCTCCTGAGAGGGATGGACGATGCGTAAGGTTGCACTCCTCGCCTGCGGCGCCTGCCTGATCCTCACGGCCGCGCCGGCCGTGTCGGGCGGGCCGGGCGAGCCGCAGATCGGGAAGATCCTGAGGCGCGCCGAGAAGCGCGCCGAGCAACTGCAGTCGCTGCACGTGACCGAGCAGGAGGAGATCCAGCTCGGCGAGGCGGTCAGCGAGAGGATCCGGGTGCGCTACGGGGTCGTCCAGGACGCGGCCGTGCACAAGTACGTGGCGCTCCTGGGGACGGTGCTCGTCGAGAACGGCCCACGTCCCAACCTCCCGTGGCACTTCGTCGTGCTCGACACCGACGGGGTGAACGCCTTCGCGGCGCCCGGCGGGTACATCCACGTGACGCGGGGCGCGCTCGCGCTGATCCACGACGAGGCCGAGCTGGCCGCCGTGCTCGCCCACGAGATCGCCCACGTGACCGACAAGCACACGGTGGAGGCGATCCAGAAGAGCAACGCGATCCAGATCGGCGCCAGCGAGACCTTGCGGGACCGCGAGGTGTTCAACCGGGTCGTGGACAAGACCGCCGAGATCGTGATGGCCGGCTTCGGCCGATCGGAGGAGCTCGAGGCCGACCGCGACGCCCTCCGGCTCGTGAACGGGATCGGGTACGCCCCAAGGGGCCTCGGGGCTTTCCTGACGCGCCTGACCGAGCGCAACAAGGAATCGGCCGGCAAACAGGGCCTCTACTCGTCGCATCCCGAGATGAAAGAGCGTCTCGAGCGCCTGGGCAAGCAGGTCGCGGGCGAGCGCCTTGCGTCGACGATCCTGCTGGACGGGCGATACGCCCGGTTCATCAGCTACAAGGCCAAGCCGCAGGCCGAGGTGGCGGGCGCCGTCGACGGCGCGGCCGGCCTGACCTCGGGAAGCCCGGACACCGCGCCGCCGCCTCCTCCCAAGAAGAAGGGCATCGGCCTGTCGAACCTGCTGAAGCCCTCCGGCTCGGAGCGCAAGTCGGCCGAGGTCACCGGCTCGGGCGCCTCGCGAGGGGTGGACGCCGAGCGCGGCGCGCGCGGCGGATCCAACCCGTCGCCGGTGGCGGTGCACGTGACGGAAGCCGAGGTGGCCGCGTTCCGCAAGGAAGGGAACCTGAAGTGACGCACGTGACCGAGGTGGTGGCGGTCGGCGCGATCGTCGCGACGCTCGCCATCCGCGGCCTCGTGGCGAACCGGCTGGTCCGCAGCAAGCTGCGGCTGTCGGTCTTCAGCTTTGCCGCGTACCTCGTCTTCCCCGCGGTGAAGCTGTTCGCGCCGGCGGTGGTGGATCCGTTCGAGTCGATCGGCCAGCTCCTCCTGGCCCTCGGCCTCGTCAACCTGGTGGTCGTCCTCGCGGTCAACCCGTGGCGGGCGGACCGCGTGCCCGAGCGCTTCCCGAACATCGTCCAGGACGCCCTGGTGATTGGCGTCTTCCTGGTGATCGCCACCGTCGTGATGGAGGAGAAGTTCCTGACCACGTCGGCGGTGGGCGCCGTGGTCATCGGCTTCGCGCTGCAGGACACCCTCGGCAACACGTTCGCCGGCCTCGCCCTGCAGGTGGAGAAGCCGTTCCGGGTGGGCGACTGGATCCGCGTGGCGTCGCTCGAGGGGCAGGTGCGCGAGATCACCTGGCGCGCCACGTCACTGCGCACCAAGAGCGGCGATTCGATCACGGTTCCCAACAACATCATCTCGAAGGAGGCCATCCTCAACTTCTCACAGCCCGAGGCGAGCACCCGGCTGCAGGTGGAAGTCGGGATCTCCTACGACGAGCCGCCGAACAACGTGAAGGCGGTCATCCTCGAGTCGCTGCGCGAGGCGCCGCTCGTGCTGCGGACACCGCCCCCCGAGGTCGTCGTCTCCGAGTTCGCCGCCTCGTCGGTGAACTACCGGGTGAAGTTCTACGTTGCCGACTACCGCCTCGACGACGTCGCCCGCGACCAGGTGCTGTCGCGGGTGTATTACGCCCTGCGGCGCGCGGGAATCGAGATCCCGTACCCCATCCAGGTCGAGTACCAGCGGCCGTGGGAACCGTCGCCGCTGGTTTCGCAGTCGCGGCGCGAGGACGCCGTCGCTCGCGTGGACATCTTCGCGCCGCTCGCCCCCGGCGCGCATGGCAGGCTCGCGGGCGCCTCGGCGGAGCGGCTGTTCGGATCGGCCGAGACCGTCGTTCGCGAGGGGGAGCCAGGGGAGTCGATGTTCGTCGTCGTCCGCGGGCGGGTGCGCGTGACGGTGGGCGATCGCGGGAACGAGGTGGCCACGATCGGCCCGGGCGGCTATTTCGGGGAGATGTCGCTCCTGACGGGGGATCCGCGCACGGCGACCGTCAGCGCCGTCGGCGACTGCGTGCTGCTCGAGATCACGGCGAACGACTTCCGCAACATCGCGCTGGCAGACCCCGAGGTGGTCGAGCGGGTGGGGCTGGCGGTGGCCGAGCGGAGGCTGGGCCTCGAGCGGAGCCGGCAGGAGGTGGCGGCGACCGCCGTGGTGGACGACGCGCCACGCAGCTTCCTGGCGCGGATCCAGCAGTTCCTGCGGCTGCCCCTCGGGTGATGGCTACTCCAGCCAGACCAGCACCGACTCGCCGCGCGGGGCGGTGTGGTTCATCACCAGGCCTGGGCCCCTGCGCTCCAGTTCCTCGGCCGTCACGCGAAGCGAGACGCGGTTGAAGCCGCTGTGGCCCGTCTCGAGGTTGATCGGCTTGTTCCCCATGAAGCGGACCATCCAGAAGGGAAGGTCGAGGCTCACGAGCTTCCGCTCTTCCGGGGACCAGATCCGGATGTGCACTTTGGACACCTTCCCGGTGGGGTGCTTGGCCAGCTCGCGGTGAACGACGGCGCGCGCATCCTCGAACTCCTCGTCCCCGGTCAGCTCGATGAACGGGGTCTGCCCCTCGAACCCGGCCTGCAGCTTCTGGAACTCGGCCTCGCCCGTCGCGGTCTCGACCGTCTGGAACGCGACCTGGCGGGTGAAGATGTAGATGGCCCCGCCGACCAGGCCAATCCCGACGATGACGACGAAGATCACGATGCCGATGACGATCGGGATCCACTTGTTGCGGGCCATCGCTTCCTCCGCCTTCACGCCACCGTAGAACAGGGCTTCAGCCCTGCGCTCGCCGAGCAGCCCTGAAGGGCTGCTCCACGCCCTCTCCGTCTACCCCGATACAGCGCCTTCGCCAGCCGCCTCGCCTGAGCGCGCGTCTGCGGATCGCGTGTTCGAGTTGCCGGACGACGCGCAGGGCGTCATGGTAACGCCGCTCGCGGTTTTACACGAGGGCGATCCGAGGACGCGAGCTGGCCCAGGTAGTCGTCGACGTGACGTGCCGCGGAGGAAGAGCACTTGCAGCCAGGCGAGCAGCCGCGATGCTGCGGTGGCGGAGTCGGGCCGAGATCGAGGGCCTGGCGCGAGAGGGCCAGCTCGCAGTCGAGGTTGGAGGTGGGATCAGCGCAGCCGCCAGGGTCCGAAAATGGGGCCTGGCCGAAAATGGGGCCTGGCCCCATTTCTCATGCCAGTCTCAACGGGCGCAGCGACCCGGCGATCGCGGGGGACCGCCGAGTCGCTTCAACGGTTCGCCGTGCGGTCGGTCCTCACGCGAACACCGCCGCGACGATGGCCGCGACGAGGAGCAACGCAACTGCCCAATCCGCCTTGTCGTAAACCCAACCGAACATCTCACGCCTCCTTGTTACCCACCTTCTTAGACGGGCGGCGGCGTGCGATGGTTCGCCCGTGGCCCCTGGCCTCCAGCCCCTAGCTCCTCGTGTCGCCCGGCCACGGGTTGTCGATCACGAGTTCCGGGTGCTGCTGCCGGAACGTCTCCGACACGTAGCAGTCGAAGCAGACGGCGCGATGGGTGGCGAGGACGTCCGGCAGCGTCTCGGGCGCCACCTCCTGCCACTGGTGAAGGCGGCCCCGCGCATCCGCCAGCGCGGGCTTCCGGTCCATCCAGTCCACGTGGCCGACCGCCTTCCCGCACACCGTGCAGCTCTTGTCGTCGTACCAGCGGGTCACCATCGTGCGCACCAGGCACCCGTCGGGCGAGTGCTCGATCTGCGCCAGGCACTCGCGGCCGCACGAGTCGCGCTCGGGCCACCGCGAGCACTGCGACAGCTCGAGCCGGCCACCGGCGGCCGCCTTGACGGCGTTGACGCTCACGGCGGCAGGCTCGTGGTTGTCCGGGCACTCGACCAGGCGTGCACCCCGGCTGCCGGCGACGCGCCTGAAGTAGAAGGCCGCGGCGATGCCGACGCCGACCAGCGTCGCGAGCACGATCAACCAGGTCATCAGTATCCTCCGGGAACGCAGCTCGTGCCCGGAGCTGCTACGACACGTATACACCGGATCGAGCGGTTGCGAAAGACCGCCGTGGCTGGTCGTGGTGTGGTGGCTGGGGTAGCAGGCCACTAGCCCACGTAACTCTTCCGCGCCCTGGCCGTCGCACCCGGGTGCTTCACCCTGACCTCGAGCTTGTGCACCTTGCCGTCACGGGTGCCGGCGTCGAAACCGATGAGGTACTGGCTGTGCAGTTCTTCCGAGACGCGCGTGAAGGTGGAGGTCAGGAGGTCCTTCTTGTCCAGTTCGAAGTAGCCGCCACCCGTTTCCCCGGCGAGCTTTCGCAGGCCGCGGTCGGGCTTGGACCGCACCTGGCGGACGCCGTTGAAGTAGTCGCTCTGCAGGCCGATGGCGTAGACCATCACCTCGTCGGCCCGCGCCCGGTCGAGCACGTCGCCGAGGCTCGCCGAGCTGGAGGTGTCGGCGCCGTCGGTGAAGACGAGCACGACCTTGCGGCCCTCCTCGGGCTTCAGCTGGTCGAGGCTCAGGGCGACGGCGTCGTAGAGCCTGGTCGGGTTGCCGAAGTCGAGGCTGTCGAGCGACGCGACCAGGTCGTCGCGGTCTCCCGTGAACCCGGAGGCGAACTCGACCTTGTCGTTGAAGGCGCCGGCCATGGCGCGGTCACCCGGGAGCAGCCGCAGGAAGAACTGCTCGGCCCCGGCCTTCACCAGGTCGAGGCTCGGCGTCATGCTCGCGCTGGTGTCGAGCATGACGACGACGGCGATCGGCTGGATCTCGCTGCTGAACACGGTGATCGGCTGCGGCCGGTCGTCAGCCAGGATTTCGAAGTCGTCCCGGGTGAGGCCGGGGACGAGCCGCCGGTCGCGATCGGTCACCGTGGTATGCACGGACACGAACCGGGCTCCGCCGCGGAAGGTCGGGGCCTGTTGGGCGGAAGGACTCGAACCTGCGGCCAGCGGGAGGACGAGGCCGACGGCCAGGAGCGAGGCCAGGAAGCGGGTGGAAACCATATACGAGCCTAGCACGGGAAACCGGTCGCTATTAGAATCCCCCAGGGCGGAGGGCGAAGCATGGCGGACGAAGTTCCGGTGATGGTGGCCAGGCTGGAGTGGGACGGCGAACTGCAGTTTACCGGGTTCGTCGGCAAGCACGAGGTGCCGATGGACGGCGCGCAGCACGCCGCCGCCTCCCCGATGCAACTGCTGGCGTTGTCGATCGCCGGGTGCATGGCGATCGACCTGGTGCACATCCTTGGCCGCGGGCGGCACGACTGCACGTCGCTCGCCGTCTCGATCCGGGCCGAGCGGGCGGCCGAGCACCCGAGGCGCTTCACGCGCGTCAGCATTCACTTCGCGCTGGCAGGCGGCATGGCGCCCGAGCACGTCGAGCGCGCGCTCCGGCTCTCGCGCGAGAAGTACTGCTCGGTGTGGAGCACGCTTCGCCCGGACACGGCGCTCGACACCACCTTCGAGATCCTCGCGACCACATGAGCCGCGCTTCCGGGTCGCGCCTGTCCTACATCGACTGGGTCCGGGGCCTCGCCATCCTCGTCATGATCCAGGCGCACTCGCTCGACTCCTGGACGAGGGTGACGGACCGCTCGACCACGGGGTATGGCTGGTCGGCGCTCATCGCGGGGTTCGGCGCCCCGATGTTCCTCTTTCTCGCGGGCGTGTCGGTGGCCCTGGCGTCCTCGGCGCGCGAGCGCAAGCTCGGCGACGCGGCGCGCGCGGCGGCCAGCGTCAGGCGGAGGGGCTGGGAGGTCTTCGGCCTGGCCTTCCTCTTCCGGCTGCAGTCCTACGTGCTGAACGCCGGCGCGGCGCTCATCGGGCTGCTGAAGGTCGACATCCTGAACATCATGGGGCCGTCGATCGTCGGGGCGGCGGCGGTCTGGCAGGCGGGACGCCGGTACGGCCCGCGGCTGGCGCTGTTCGCGGCGGCGGCCCTGGCTCTCACGCTCCTGACGCCCCCGGTGCGAGGCGCCGCCTTCCTGTCGGCGATTCCAGACCCGCTGGAGTGGTACCTTCGGCCCACGCCCGGGCGGACCACCTTCACGCTATTCCCCTGGGCGGGGTTCGTGTTCGCCGGCGGGTTCGTCGGGGTACTGATCGCGGGCAGGGACGCGCGCGCCCACTCCGGAGGGAACGCCCGCGGCCACGTGGGCAGGGACGCAAGGTCGGAGCGCAGGTTCCAGGTGGTGCTGCTCGGCGGGTCGCTGGCGCTGGTCGCGGGGGCCTACGGGGCGTCGTACCTGCCGTCCATCTACTCGAACGCCAACTTCTGGACGACCTCGCCGACCTTCTTCCTCATGCGGGTCGGGATCGTCTCGGCGCTGCTGCCGCTGGCCTCCTTCTACGAGCAGCGCCCGCGCGTGCTCGCGCGGTGGATCCGCTGGAGCCCGATGGCGATCTTCGGGCAGTCGTCGCTGTTCGTCTACTGGGTGCACACCGAGCTGGCGTACGGCTCGGCGAGCCTCCCCCTGCACAAGAGCCTGCCGTTTCCACGGGCGGTCGCGGCCTTCGCGCTGCTCACGCTGTCCATGTTCGCGCTGACGCTGCTGAAGAACGCCGGCGTGCACGCGTGGCGCGACAAGCGGAAGGCGGCGAGCGGAGGGCGCGTCGTGGGCTGATGAGACTGGACTGAGAAATGGGGCCAGGCCCCATTTCCTACTTCCAGTGGGACAGGATGAACTCCTCGATCTCCGGCAGGCCGCCCTGCATGATCAGATAGCCGTTGTGCGGCTCGCGCTCGGTGATCTCGTGCGAGATCGGGGCGCGCATCATGCGCATCACCTCGCCGTGGTCGTCGGTGTGGGCCAGCACCCACGACAGCTTCATCAGCGCGGTCTCGGGCAGCATGTTGTCCAGCGGCACGATCCCGATGTCGAGCAGGTCGCGCCCGGTGTCGTAGACGTACATCTGGGCGTAGCCCCACAACGTCTGCACCGTCATCACGACGTGGACGCCGCCCTCGATCGCTCGCTTGAGCGCTGGGTAGAGCGGCTTGTTCACGTGGCCGAGCCCGGTGCCGGCGATGACGATCCCCCGGTAGCCCTTCTCGACCAGCGCGTCCACCAGGTCGGGCGACATGCCGGGGTAGTAGTAGAGGATCGTCGTGCGATCGTCGTACACCGCGTCGATCTTGACCTGCCGGTTCTTGTCGCGGCGCCTGTAGTCCCTGTGGAGGTAGGTGAAGCTGTCGCGGCTGACCATCGCCAGCGGGATGTCGCCGATCGTGCGGAACGTGCTGCGGTAGGAGCTGTGCATCTTGCGGCAGCGCGTCCCGCGGTGCAGCAGGCCGTAGCGGTCCGAGGTCGGCCCGAACATGCAGATCTGCACCTCGGCGATGTCGCCGTAGGCGGCCGTGCGCACCGAGTGGATCAGGTTCAGGGCGGCGTCGCTCGAGGGGCGGTCGCTCGAGCGCTGCGACCCGACCAGCACGATCGGCACCGGCGAGTCCTGCACCATGAAGGAGAGGATCGCGGCCGTGTGCCCCATCGTGTCGGTGCCGTGGCCGATGACGATGCCGTCGGCCCCGGCCGCGATCTCGTCGCCGATGGCCTGCGCGAGCGCGATGTACTGCTCCTTCGCCATGTTCTCGGAGAACACCCCGAACAGCTTCTTCGTCGTCAGGTTGCAGATGTCGGCCAGCTCGGGCACGGCGCCGTACAGCTCGCCGGGGGTGAAGGCCGGGATGACGGCGCCGGTGCGGTAGTCGAGGCGCGAGGCGATCGTCCCGCCGGTGCCGAGCAGCGTGACGCTCGGCAGGTTGGGCCGCCGCGGGAACTCCTTCTCGGGGATCTTGTAGACGGCCTCCTTGTAGCCGACCTCGGTCGACGCGCACGATCCGGTCCACGTGGAGGCCGACGTTGTAGCCGTTCTTCAGCTTGACGCACGACGTGCAGGTCGTCGAGCGTCTCGCTGCGCGGCAGGATGACCCCCTCGAAGAGGCTGCCGGCGTCGTTCTCGACCAGCACGTCGCTCCACACCCGGACGCCCCACGCCTCGAGCGCGGCCCGGGCCCGTCCCTTGTATCCCTTGAGTGCGTCGGTTGCGCTGCTCATCGCCCTGCCATCTCCGTCCTGATCGCGTCCGCCACCTCGGAGGGCGGGGACGCGGCCGCGCAGCTCGCCCATCGCGATCCCCAGCGCCAGGCGCGCGACCAGGTCGCCGCCCGGCCGGTGCGCCTGGTTCTCGCGCAGCCGTCACGGCGGCGGCCGCGACGCGCTCGCCAGTCGTCGGGGGCGCGCCCCAGGCGCCTCTCCGCGAGCAGCGCCGCGACGGGGACGGCGGGCCGTTCAGCCATCGCGCGGACGCCGACGTCCCAGGCCTGCCAGAGGACCGGCTGCGCCCCGGCTCCGAGAACAACTCGCACCAGCGCTCGTCGGGGATCGCGTCCACCGCGACACCCGCGCGCCGAAGCCCCTTCAGCCGCTCGCCGAAGAGCACGGCGGCGCGGCGGACCGGCGCCCCGCACTCCGCGACCACCTTGTCCACGAGTCGCGCCGCCGCCACGGCGGATCAGGAAGTAGGTCGTCTGCGTCGGGACGCCCGCCGCGGCGTAGCGCGCCTCGCGCTCCCAGGGCCGCGGCGCAAGCGCCGCTCGCAGCCGCTCGACCCGCTCGCGCGTCACGCGGGTGGGCGGGCTGTCGGTGTCCGGGTACATCCGGTCGGGCCCCGGGAGGATCCGCTCGAAGTCGGTGCTGCCGTCCGCGAACGGCTGGCGCGTCTCGTTCGGCACGCCGTCGAGCGCGTCCACGTAGCCGCAGCCGGATCTCGTCGGCCGCGGTCACCGTGTCCTCGTCCGGTCCCCACACCACCGCGATCGCGTCCTCGGCGTTGCAGCGCAGGTGCGCGCGCACGCGCCGCAGCTCCTGCAGCGAGCCGTGGTAGTCGGGCCACTTCTCGCTGTGGAGCAGGATCGGCCGCTGGTCGAGGCCGGCGATGACGCGCACGCGGCCGGCCAGCTCGTGGGCGAACGACAGGTCGGGCTGCGTCGGCCAGCCGAGCGTCCCCGCCAGTCCCTTCAAGCGCACCGCGCGGACGCGGAAGGGGCCGCTGCCCAGCTCGAAGCCGGGGCGGCGCGCCTCCTCCTTCGACGAACCGCTCCCATCCCTCGCGGCGCAGGAACGCCTGCTCGGACGAGACGAAGAGCCGGTGACGTCCGCGCTGCTCGACGGCGATGTCACCCGGGGCACTGAAGCCGCGGCGGTGCAGCTCCTCGCGCAGGCGCAGCAGGTTCACCTGGCGCACCGCCTCGCCGTGCACGAGACCGGGCGCCCACCCGGCCTTGGGCACGCCCTTGATCTCGACGCGCCGGCCGCCGCGCACCGACACGTTCACGTCCTGGCGGCTGGCGCCGATCCCGACCCGCACGTGCCCGGTGCTGCGGCAGACGCGTCCGACGAGCAGGATCGCCTCCGCCACCTCGTCCGGCGTCCGCAGGTCGGGGCCGGTCACCGTCTCGATGAGCGGCATGCCGAGGCGGTCGGTCCGCCACACGATCAGGTGCCCCTCGTCCGACACCTCGCGGCACGAGTCCTCCTCGACGCTCACCTGGGTGATGGAGAGCTCGCGCCCCCGGAACGGCAGCCGGCCGTTGACGCCGACGATGGCGGTGCGCTGGAAGCCGGTGGGGATCGACCCGTCGAGGTACTGCTTCCGGGCGATGTGCACCTCGTCGACGATGTCGCAGCCGAGCATCAGGCACTGCTCGATGGCGACGTCCACCGCCTCCTGGTTGACCAGGAACGGCGGCGTGTCGTCCATCTCGTAGGTGCAGACGTTCTCCTCGTGGAGCAGGTAGATGATGTTCTTCCTGGTCTTGAACTCCATCAGCGCCGTGCCGTCGTACTCCCCCAGCTCCGACAGGGTCGGCCGCATGTGGCGCAGCACCTCGCCGTCGTGCGTCGCGGTGTAGCGCCGCGCCGGGCAGTGGCAGAACATCTTGCGCTCGGTCAGCAGCTGCTGGTGGACCTCCAGGCCGGCGATGAGGCCGACCTCCGCGTAGTCGATCGACTCCACGAAACGCCCCCCGGCCCGGCTTCCCGGGCCTGACAAAGCCGCAGCAGTGTACCACCGGGTGACGAGCGGGGCTCAAGCGGCTGGAGGAAGGCCTCGGCCTTGCTCTACGATTGACCCATGACACCCGACGCCGACCCCGAGGCCCCGCTGCGGGCCGACGTGAGCCTGCTCGGCACGCTGCTCGGCGACGTCGTCCGCGCCCGCGAGGGCGACGCGGTGTTCGAGACCGTCGAGCGCGTCCGGCGCCTCGCCAAGGCCGCGCGGGCGGGCGACGCCGAGGCGTTCGAGACGCTGCGCGCCCGCGTGCTCGGCACGCTGCTGCTCGACCAGGCCCTGCCCGTCGCGCGCGCCTTCGCCCACTTCCTCACGCTCGCCAACATCGCCGAGCAGCACCACCGCATCCGCAGGCGCCGAGAGTACCTCGCCGACCCCGAGCGAGCCGCGCAGCCCGGGTCGCTCGAGGAAGCCCTGCCCCGCCTGCTGGCTGCCGGTGTCGCCCCGGGCGAGATCCGGTCCGCCCTCGAGCGGCTGTCGATCGGCCTGGTGCTCACCGCCCACCCCACCGAGGTGTCGCGCCGGACGATCCTGCTGAAGCACAACCGGCTGGCGGCGCTCCTGGCCGAGCGCGACCGCCCCGACCTGACCGCCGCCGGGCGCGACGAACTCATCGAATCCCTCCGCCGCATCGTCCAGGAGCTGTGGGAGACCGACGAGGTGCGGCGCGACCGCCTGTCGCCGCTCGACGAGGTGCGGTGGGGCCTCGCCGTGTTCGAGCAGACGCTGTGGGACGCGGTGCCGCGCTACCTGCGGTCGCTCGATCGCGCCGCCGCCGCACACCTTGGCGGCCGGCTGCCGGACGTCGTGGCGCCGATCCGGTTCGGCTCGTGGATGGGCGGCGACCGCGACGGCAACCCGACCGTGACGGCCGACGTCACCCGGCGGGCCTGCCTGATGGCGCGCTGGGTCGCCGCCGGGTTGTACCTCCGCGAGGTGGACGCGCTCAGGTCGGAGCTCTCGATGACGCGGGCCAGCGTCGAGCTCCGGGCGCGCGCGCCAGGCGAGCGCGAGCCCTACCGGGCGATTCTGCGCGAGCTGGCCGCCCGGCTCGGCGCGACCCGGGAGTGGGCAGCGCACGGGCTCGAGCAGGCCGCGCCCGGTCCGCCCGCCGGTCCCGCGCTGGCCCCCCTCGATCCCCTGCTGGAGGACGAGGAGCTCCAGGCGGTCCTGCACCTGTGCTACCGGTCGCTGGTGGACACCGGCAACGAGGCGATTGCGCGCGGGCGCCTCCTCGACGCGTGCCGCCGGGCCGAGGTCTTCGGCCTTGCCCTCGGGCGGCTGGACATCCGGCAGGACGCCGGGCTCCACGACGAGGCGATGGAGGCGATCGCGGCCGGCCAGGGTTCGTGGCGCGCGTGGGACGAGCGGCAGCGGCTCGACTTCCTGCGGCCGTACCTCGCGGGCGACGCCCGTCTCGCCCTCGACGTCGAGGCGCCGGGCGGCGTGCGCGAGGTGATCGAGACGTTCCGCGCGATCGCTCGCATCCCCCGCGGGTCGCTCGGCGCCTACGTCATCACGATGGCCAGTCGCCCCTCGGACGTGCTGGCGGTCCTCGCGCTGCAGCGGGCCGCCGGGGTGCAGCCCCCGCTGCGCGTGGTCCCGCTCCTCGAGACCGGCCGCGACCTCGAGGCGGCCGGCCAGGTGATCGCGGGCCTCCTCGCCGTCCCGGAGTACCGCGCCGCCATCGGCGGCCGCCAGGAGGTGATGGTCGGCTACTCGGATTCGAGCAAGGACATCGGGCGCTTCAGCGCCGGGTGGCGGCTGTATCGCGCGCAGGAGGAGATCGTCGAGGCCTGCCGCGCGGCCGGCGCTCGCCTGACGATCTTCCACGGACGCGGCGGCAGCGTGGGGCGTGGCGGAGGGCCCACGCACCTGGCCATTCGCGCGCTGCCCCCGGGCGCCGTGGACGCGTCGCTGCGCGTGACCGAGCAGGGGGAGATGATCCAGGCGCACTGGGGCCTGCCCGAGTTGGCCGTGCGGACGCTTGAGGTCTACACGACCGCGACGCTCGAGGCGACGCTTCGTCCCGGCCGCGGCCCGACACCCGAGTGGCGCGCACGCACGGACCACCTCGCGCGAGTGGCCCGCGACGCGTACCGCGCGCTCGTCCACGAGCAGCCGGCCTTCGTCGAGTATTTCCGCGCCGCGACGCCCGAGGTCGAGATCGGCCGCCTGAACATCGGGAGCCGGCCGGCGCGGCGCTCGCCCGGGCAGGGAGTCGCGTCGCTGCGCGCCATCCCCTGGCAGTTCGCCTGGACGCAGACGCGACTGCTGCTGGCGTCGTGGCTGGGGCTGGAGGAGGCGCTGGGGCAGGCAGAGGCCGGCGCAGAGGCCGGCCCTGCCGGCCTGCGCGAGATGTACCGGGAGTGGCCGTACTTCCGCGTGCTGCTCGACCTGATGGAGATGGTGCTGGCGAAGGCCGACCCGGCGATCGCGGCCGAGTACGACCGCCGCCTCGTGCCGCCGCACCTCCAGTCCCTCGGCCAGGCGCTGCGCGGGCGGCTGGCGCTCGCGATCGAACGCGTCCTCGCGGCGACGGGCCACGCCGGGCTGCTCGACGAGAATCACGTGCTCCGCCGGTCGATCGCGGTCCGCAACCCCTACGTGGACCCGATCAACCTGCTCCAGGTGGAGCTGCTCTCACGGCTCCGCTCCGAGGCCTCGCCCGACGAGCGCCTCTGGACCGCGTTCGCGGTCACGGTCAACGGGATTGCGGCCGGGATGAGGAATACGGGATAGCAACGCCTGTCGCGCACTCGTCCTCAACGCGTCGCCCCGGGGCGCGCCAGCGAGGGCGACATCGGCGTCCCCATGTCGTTCCAGTGCAGGATCGCGTTGAAGAGCATGTTGAACTCGCCGAGGTTCTGCCAGCGGTAGCACGGGTTGGTGGCGAACATCAGCACGCGCCCCTCGCCGAGCGGGACGTCGAGGGCCGCGGGCCGGTCCTTGATCTCCGCCGCGCCCTTCATCAGGCCGCTGAGCACCGAGGCGTCGCCGCCAGGGAACTGCATCAGCACCTGCCCCTTGTCGGCATCGGGGACGCGCAGCAGCGGTCCGTTCGCCCACCGTACCGGCAGGTGCTTCTTGTCGTAGCCGTAGAAGACCGGGTGCTCGGGGCGCAGCAGATTCCACCTGCACGACGGGCCCGGGCGCGTAGAACTGCGGGCCGGGGCGCGACGCCTCGACGCGGCGGGTCAGGCCGTACTCGGCCGGGAAGAAGCTCGCTGCCCCCAGCGTCACCAGCAGCCCGCCCTGCTCGGTGAACTTGCGCAGCTCGACGACCCCCTCGAGCCCGATGCCGCCCGTGATGTCGTCCGACTCGCCGTACATCCCGAGGTTCCTGAACCGCTCGGTCTTCCGGTAGGCCAGCGTCCGTGACTTGGGCTCGAGGTCGAAGACCAGGCGCCTCGCGCTCCCCGACTGGCTGGGGACGATGATGAGGTCGAAGGCGCTGCGCAGGGCCCCCTGGCGGACGCGCTCCTTGTAGATCAGCTCGTAGGGGATCCGGAAGCGGTCGAGCGCGTAGCGGACCCACCCCACCTCCTGCGTGCTGCCCCACGTGCTGAACACCGCGACGCGCGGGAGGTCCACCTCGTGCGTGGGCAGGTCCGGCCGCGAGGCGAGCGACACCGCCACGAGACCCAGCCGCTCGATGGCCGCCGTTGCGATCCGCCGCTCGTCGGCACCGCGCACGCCGAGGAGCAGCGACCCAGCGGGGACTGCGGTCGTGCCCGCGGTGAACGCCCTGCCGGCCGCGAGCGCCTCCACCGCGCCCAGCTCCGCCCGCAGCGTGACCAGGTTGGCCGACCCGTTCGCGAGCACGGCGATCCACCCCGCCCCGGCACCCTTGCCCTCGACGCGGCCGGCGGCGACGAAGCGGTCGACCGGGTCGACCGCGGCGTCGAGGATCGCCTTGTCCGCGATGGGCTTCACCTCGGTGTGCGTCAGCAGCCCCATCGTCCAGCCGCTGTCGTCGTACGTGCGCAGGTTCCCGTCCGGGAAATCCTGCTTCTCCAGCAGGATCTTCGCGAGCCGCCCGTACGGCTGGTCGAGGCGGACGACGAGCGAGCCGGCGGGGAAGGAGCCTTCGGCCACCTTGATCTCGGCGCGCGTCCGGCCAAGCTCGATGCCCTGCGTGCGGAGGACGTCGGCCACGAAGGCGACGCGGGTCATATCCGGCTGCCCCGCGGGGATCACGAAGGCGTACGGCGCGTTCTTCGACCCGGCGTCGATCGCGTTCCGGCTCTTGCGGTAGAAGTTCTCGAGCACCACCTTCGGGAACCGCGAGGTGAGCTGCAGCGCGCTCAGCACGGCGGTCTGGCCGTAGTTCACGTTGTTGCGGATCGACCACTGCACTTCCTTGTACGGCGGGAGCGGGCGGTACCACTCGCGGGTGGTCTGGCCGCCGCCGCCCCCGCCGCGGTCGCCTCGATCGATCTTGCGCAGCATCGTGTTCGCGCCGCCGTTGCCGAACACCTCGTACATCCGCAGCATGCCGTTGTGATTCGAGGCCATGAAGCCGAAGTAGCCGGGGGACCACATGTCCACGAAGGCGTGCGTCCACACCCCGGGCATACCGTACTGGATCGCCTGCGCCATCTCGAAGTTGGCGTACCACGGCAGCTCGGCGTAGAGGATCGGGTCGAGGGTCGGGTTCTGCGGCGCCTGCCCGCTGAAGGTGAAGAGGAACGGCACCGACTCGTGGATGTCGTGCACGACGGGCGGGTGCCACTCGAGGTACCACCCGAGCACGGCGCGCGTGATCGCCTGCGAGTAGTTGATGTCGCGGTTGTTGTCGTGCAGGACGTACTTGCCCCAGTACGGCGGCCCGCCGAAGCTCTCGTCCTCGCCGGTTTCGTCCACCTTGTAGGCGTAGTACCAATCCACGTAGCGGTCGCGGCCGTCGGGGTCGGCCACCGGCGTGAGCGTGACGATCACGTTGTCGCGGATCTCGCGGAAGAGCGGCGCCTCGTCGGCGGCCAGCCGGTACGCCAGCTCCATGAGCATCTCCGGCGGGCCGGTCTCGGCGCTGTGGAGGCCGGCCATGACGTGATAGATCGGCTTGGCCTCGGCGATCACCTGCTGCGCCTGCTCCTCGGTCAGCTTCCGCGGGTCGGCGAGCTGCGCGAGGCTCGCGCGGTAGCGCTCGAGGCCGGCGATCGTCTCGGCGGCGGAGATGGCGACCACCACCAGCGGCCGGCCCTCGTCAGAGGCGCCGATCTCGATGACCTTGACGCGCGGCGACGCCGCGGCGAGCGCGCGGTAGTAGCGGAGGATGTCCTCGTAGTACGTGAGCCTCTTCGGCTCGCCCACGTGGTGCCCGATGACGTCTCTCGGCGAGGGGATGCCGGCGACAATCGGAAGGTGGTCGACCAGCGGGCTGAGGAACTCGGGCCTGGTGGTCCATTCGCGCACGAGGCGGGCGAATTCGGCGTCGGTCGCCGCCGGGGTCTGCTGCGCGGACGGGGCGGCACCCGCCGGCAGGCTGGCGCGGGTGATCGCCCCGAGCGGGGCGAGCAGAAACAGGGCCAGAAGTGGAAGCCCGAGGCGCCGGGAGAGCACGAACATGCGAGTCTCCTGATTTAGCGGTTGAGTTGGCCGCCGCCGGCGGGTATTCTAGCAGTCCTCCGGACCCGGTCGGGTCACGGCCTCCAACCCATGCGCCTCGCCGCCGTTGCCGGCCTGCTGGCGTCGGCCCTCCTCTCGTCCGGGTGCCTCGTGGTCGGTCTGCACCCGTTCTACGAGGAGGGCGCGATCGAGTTCGACGAGGCGCTCCTCGGAACGTGGCAGAGCGCCGAGGACAAGAGCACGGTCACCGTGGAGCGGGGGCCCTGGCGCTCGTACCGGATCTCCTCGGCCGGGGCGGACGAAGAGGAGGAGTATACCGGCCACCTGACCCGCGTCGGGGCCGTCCGCCTGCTCGACCTGGTGTGGTGCGCCGTTCCCGAGGAGACGCCGCTCGTGACGCGGGTGCACCTGGCGCTGCGGGTGCAGGTGCTCGGGGACGTGCTGATGCTCGCGCCCCTTGACTACGACTGGTTCCGAGGCGAGATGGAGCGCGGCCGGCTGGCCATGCTGCACCCCGCGCTCGACGAGCAGGGGAACGTGCTGCTGGCCGCCCCGACCGGAGCCGTTCGCGCCTGGCTCGCCGCGCACGCCTCAGACCGCTTCGACGACGCGGCGCGCTACACCAGGCGCCCGCCGGGTAGCCCTTCGATCGGCACGGCACGGCTCGTGCAGAGGTCAAGGTAACGCGGCGGGGCGTCCTCGGTCGAAGCTGCCGGTGTCCTGGTCGAAACTGCTGGAAAACCGGGCGGCCGCGCTGTTGCGGCCCCCTGAATGGCTCTGTTACAATCGCGTGTCCTGCGCTTTTTCTTCTATCCCGCCAGAGAGGGTCTCCCGGGGGCTTTCATGCAGCAGCGCCAGCTTCGGCTCGGTGACATCCTAGACGACTACTGCCCGCGCGAGCGCCGTATCACCAACCACGCGGTCGTCGCGAAGATCGACGACGAGGTCAGGCAGACGCGGTGTCTCACGTGCGACACGGAACACGAATTCCGTCAGGGTAAGGCCCCGACGTTGCGAAAGAAGAAGGACAACGTCGGCACGGCCTACCGCGAGGTGCTGGCCGAGGTGACCAAGGGCGCGCCGGACGCCGTTGCGGCGGATGCCAGGGAGGTGGATTCGGAGCCCGCCGAGGCGGCTGCGGAGCCCGCCCCGGAGGCCGCGGGGCTGGCTGCCGCCGAGGCGGCCGGGAACCACCTGCTCGAGCCGCCCACCCCCGCCGAGGGGGGCGAGGGGGCCGAGGAAGAGGGCCGGGTCCATCGCCGCCTGATCCGCGCGACACTGCCGCGGCCCGAGAACCAGGCCGTGACCCGTCCAATTCCGCAATTCACCATGCGGCAACCCACCGGGCGTCCCACGAAATTCCGACCGACGCCGGCGCGCGGGCCGCGGGCGGCTGCGGGGGCCAGGGTGGCCGCGGCGAGCGGCGGCCGCAGCTTCCCGTCGCGCGGCGGGGCGCCGCAGCACGCGGCCCGGCCCGGGCGCGTCGACGGCCCGCGGGCAGCTCGCGGCGCGCCACACCCGCGCCACGGCAAGAAGCACTCGAAGTAGCCTCAGCCCCCCACACGATGAGCGACCTGGCCGGCAAGACGGGCGTGATCGTCGGCGTCGCCAACAAGCGGTCGATCGCCTGGGCGATCGCCCAGGCCGCGGCGGCGGCGGGCGCGCGCCTGGCCCTGACCTACCAGGACGAGCGGTTGCGCGAGAACGTCGCGGAGCTGGCTGCCTGCCTGGACCGTCCGCTGATCCTCCCCTGCGACGTCTCGAGCGACGAGCAGATCGGGCTGCTCTTCGACCAGGTCGGCGAGGAGTTCGGCGGCGTCGACTTCCTCGTGCACGGCGCCGCGTTCGCGCCCCGCGCCGAGCTGACCGCCCCGTTCGTCCAGACCTCGCGCGAGGGGTTCCGCATCGCCCTCGACGTCAGTGCGTATTCACTCATCGCGCTCGCGCGCGGCGCGCTGCCGTGGATGGAGCGGAACGGCGGCGGCAGCATCCTGACGCTGACCTACCTCGGCAGCCAGCGCGTCTTCCCCAACTACAACGTCATGGGGGTCGCGAAGGCCGCGCTCGAATCGGCGGTCCGCTACCTGGCCTGGGACCTCGGTTCGCGCAACATCCGGGTGAACGCGATCTCGGCCGGCCCGATCAAGACGCTGGCCGCCTCGGGCATTGCCGGCTTCAGCGACATCCTCCAGGTCTACCGCGAGCGCGCTCCGCTCCGGAGGAACATCGAAGCGGCCGAGGTGGCCGACGCGGCGCTGTTCCTGCTGGGCCCGAACGGGCGAGCGGTCACCGGCGAGATCCTGGCGGTGGACGCCGGTTTCCACGCGATGGGACTGTAGGCGGCACTCTGCTTGCTGGACTCAGCGGGGAGGCTCTTGAGATGAGGAAGACCCGTCGTTTGATTCTGGCCCTTCTCGTCGTGGCGCTGGTCGCGCCGCTCGCGCTCTCGGCTTGCGGCAAGTCGGTGGGCGACACGATCGACGACGCGACGATCACGACGCGCGTGAAGACCGCCCTGCTGAACGACCCGAACGTTGGCGGGCTGCGGATCGACGTCGACACGACACTGGGGGTGGTGACCCTCTCGGGCGTCGCGAAGACGCCCGCCGAGGAGCAGCAGGCGGTCGCGATTGCGCGCCGCATCCCCGGCGTCAGGGACGTCAAGTCGACGCTGGTCCTGAACCCGAAGTAGAGGGTGTCCTTCGGGCCCCCTGACCTGGCCTCACCCCGCCCAGTGCTCGGTCTTCGTGCTGCGGACGCCGAGGGCGGCGAGCACGGGGGGAACCTCGTCGACCAGTGAGTCGGGGCCGCAGACGAACGCGAGCGTCCGCGCGGCGGCCACCAGCGGCGCCAGGTGCGGCGCCCCGACGCGGCCCAGTACGCCGTTCCACCCCTCGGGCGCTTCGCGGGTCACGCTCTCGACGAGTTGGATCCGCCCCTCGCGCGCCAGCGCCCTGAACTCTTCCGCGTACGACAGATCCTCGGGGCTCCGTGCGGCGTGCACCAGGGCAACGGCCGCGCCCGGCCGCGTCTCGATCACGTGGCGGAGCATCGATCGGATCGGGGCAATCCCCGTCCCCCCCGCCACGAAGAGGAAGCTGGCGTCGCCCGGATCCGAGGGGAGCGTGAAGGTGCCGGCCGGCCCCTCCACCGCGAGGCACCGGCCCGGGTCGAGCGCGGGCAGGTGCGCGCCGGGGCTGCCGTGCCGGTCCACCTGGATCAGGAACTCGAGCACGCCACCGCCGGCCGCCTCCCCGGGCGCTGAGGCGATCGAGTAGGGGCAGCGGTCGCCCCGGCCCGCCTCGCCGAGGAGCACGTGCTGGCCGGCGAGGAAGTCGAACCTGCGGCCTCCAAGGCCGAGCCGGACGACCAGGTTTCGCGGCGTCTCGCGGTGGCGCTCGACGATGGGCAGCGTCAGGAGGGGCACGAATCGATCTTACCGTGCCCCGGGGTGCGGATTCGGGTTTCGGATGCTCAGCCGACCTTGGCGAACGGCCGCACCTTCTCGGAGAGCGCCGCGACGGCCTCGTCGACCGTGGCGGCCTCCTGGCTCCTGCGCCGCCGGGGTGCCACGGGCGTCCGCGTTTTCTTGTCGCGATACATCCGGCCGTCGGCGGTGGCCAGCAGCGCCTCGTAGGTCTCGCCGTCCTGCGGGAAGACGGCCGCGCCAATGCTGACGCTCAGCTTCGCCGTGCTGCCCGCGCGCCATCTCGAACGCCAGCCGCGTCCATCGCCTGCTGCAGCTCGAGCCGCTTGGCCTCGGCCTCTTCCGGCCCGCAGTCGACCAGCACGACGATGAACTCGTCGCCGGCGTACCGCACGCAGATGTCGTAGGGGCGGATGCCGTCGCGAAGGACCCGGGCCACCTCGCGCAGGGCGCGGTCGCCGTCGTGGTGCCCGTAGGTGTCGTTGATGTCCTTGAAGTCGTCGAGGTCGAGGACCAGGATCGACACCGGCGTGCGCAGCCGCTGGGCGCGCGACAGCTCGCGCCCCAGGTAGTTGAACATGAAGCGGGTGTTCGGCAGGCCGGTGAGCGGGTCGCTCAGCGAGGCCTCGCGCGTCTTCTCGAAGACGATCGAGTTCGAGATGGCTGCGGCGGCCTGCTCGGAGATCCGCTCGAGCAGGCGGCGGTGTTCGTCGCGGTAGAAGTCCGGGTCGGTGTGGTAGACCGACAGCGTGCCGATCACCTCGCCGCTGCAGATGAGAGGGCAGACCAGCGCGGACCGGAGCGACGGCGGTGCCGGCGCCAGGTCGGCGGTCTCGAAGTCGGCCGCCGGCCGCGCGTTCACCAGCGGGCGCCGGTTGCGCGTGACCCACCCGGCCAGTCCGCTGCCCACGCGCACTGCCACGCGGCGCAGGTGGTCGGCGTCCGCGCCGCTCGCGAACCGGCACCGCAGCATCTCGTCGTCTCCGCGAACGAAGAGGGCGCAGGCCGAGAACGGCACCAGCGCCGAGAGCTTCGCGGCCAGCAGCGACATCGTATCGGCAACGCCGAGGCTCGAGCCCAGCGCCTGCGCCATGTCGTAGAGGGCGTAGATCTCCTGGTGGGCGCGCGCGATGTTCGCGAAGGCCGACTGCTCGCCACTCTCGAAGATCCGGCGGCTCCCCGTCGACCGGGCGACCGGGAGCGGCACCACCGGAGTCCCGTGCTCGTCAGGTAGGCCGGGCAGCAGATCCAGGAAGGTCCGCACCAGGCTCGGGTCGAGGGCACGCCCGGCGTCCTGCCGCAGCATCGCGACCGCCAGCTCGCGCGAGACGCCCTTGTGATATGGCCGGTCGCGCATCATCGAGTCGAAGTAGTCGGCTACCGCCAGCACGCGGGCGCCGAGCGGGATGTCCTCGCCGCGCAGCCCCAGCGGATACCCCTTGCCGTCCCACCGTTCATGGTGGCAGAGCACCAGCTGCGCCACCGGGTAGGGGAACGGCACGTGCTCGACGATCTCGAACCCCACCTGCGGGTGGATGTGGATCTTCTGGAACTCCTCGTCGGTCAGCGGTCCGGGCTTCGACAGGATGTGCTCGGGCACCGCGAGCTTGCCGATGTCGTGGAGCAGCGCCGCCGTGTTGACGCCGAGGACCTCGTCCGGGTTCATCCCCACCGCCTCGCGCCAGCGCCGCGGAGAACTGCTGGACGCGCCGGATGTGCGTCGAGGTGGTCTTGTCCTTGGCGTCGATCGCCAGCGTCAGCGCCTCGATGGTGGCCAGGTTGACATCCGACCGCACACGCTCGCGCCGCGCCCGCTCGGCCAGCTGCCGCGACTGGACCCGGCACCGCACCCAGGCCGCGATCGCCAGCGCGAGGCCGAGGACGCCGAGCAGCGGCCGGCCGGCAGCAAAGGCCCAGGCCGACGCCGCCGCCGCCGCGCCGCCGGCCGAATACAGGGCCGCCGGGGCGAGCAGGTTGCGCCACCATTTCGAGGTGCCTGTCATCACGGTTCGGATCCCCTGGGCGAGTGCGTGCGACATGGTTTCCACTGCCCGCTGCTAACGCAAGACCGCTGCCCGCTGGGCTTGGCGCGAGAGTCATGTTCGTAACTTCTTATCAATGAGCGCGTTACGGGTAACTTGCGCGGCGCGTGCGGAGCGGGACGACCCGGGGTCGTGGCGGGTTCTGTGCCGGGCTGAGACACGGCATCCGCGCGCGCTGCCGCTAAGTGATGGAACGACTAGCAGTTAGAGTCGCTCCCTCGATGTTCCGCAACGGAACAGCCACAGATCGCTAGTTTTGCTGAGAAAAGCTTAGGCGGTGCGGAGGTTTGCCCTGTTTTTGGACAACAGGGCGCGAGCCTGGCGCTCGAGGTCGTACTCGGTGATCTTGCGGTAGAGGGTGCCCCGGCTGATGTCGAGGACCGTCGGCAGCTTCCTTCTTGTTCCAGCCGACCGTCGTCGAGCACCTTCACGATGTGCGCGCGCTCGACCTCGCGGAGCGAGGCGAGGCGCACGGCCGCCGGGTCGATGGCCTCGGCGCTGGCGTGGAGGAAGTCGACGTCGGTGCCGCGGATGACGCGGCCCGGCGCCGACAGCGCCGCGCGCGACACCGTGCTCTCGAGCTCGCGGATGTTTCCAGGCCACGGGTACGCCGCCAGCGCCTCGAGGGCCTCGCGCGAGAACGTCTTGGCGTCGACGGGCAGTCCGTTGGCCGCGCAGTAGCGGGCCAGGAACCGCTGGCCGAGCACGGGGATGTCCACCTGGCGCTCTCGCAGCGACGGCAGGCGGATGGAGAACGCGTTCACCCGGTAGTACAGGTCCTCGCGGAAGCGGCCCTCGCGCACGAACTGCTCGAGCGGGCGGTTGGTCGCCGAGATCAGGCGGAAGTCCACCTCGATCGTGCGGTTGCCGCCGAGGCGCTCGAAGCCCCGGTCCTCGAGTGCGCGCAGCAGCTTGGCCTGCGCGACGATCGAGAGGTCGCCGATCTCGTCGAGAAACAGCGTGCCGTCGTTCGCGAGCTCGAGGCGGCCGGGCTTGCGGTCGTGGGCGCCGGTGTAGGCCCCCTTCTCGTGGCCGAAGATCTCCGACTCGAACAGCGTGTCGGGCAGCGCCGCGCAGTTGACCGCCTGGAAGCGGCCGGTGCCGCGCCGGCTCAGCTCGTGGATCATCCGCGCGACCACCTCCTTGCCCGAGCCGGTGGGGCCGAGGACGAGCACCGAGATATCGGACTTGGCGGCGGTCCGGATCCACTCGAAGACGATCAGCATCTTCTCGTCGCGGCCGATCATCTCGCGGAAGCGCTGGACCGACGGCGACTGGTCCTCGGTGCTGACGGTCGCCCGCCGTTCGAGGAAGTCGTCGAGGAGGCCGATGACGGCTTCCTGGTCGGGGCGGGCCGCCACGTAGCGGGGCGGTCCGCCAGGCAGGCGTCGTACCACGCCGAAGCTCGACCAGCTCGCCGACGCAATTGTCCACGTCGAGCCGCATCCGGCCGAACACCTGCATCAGCGACTCGACGTCGAACACGTCGTCGGGGCGCGAGTGCATGAAGCGGAGGATGCCGGCCCGCAGCGGAGACTGCACGAGCGTGCGGAAGCGCGTCGGCAACTCGCCCATGGTGGGCCGCGGCCTGGGGGATGAATCACGCCGTGCGGAGAAGCTGCTGAAGTCGGATGACACGTCAGGAAGCCGGCCCTTGCCGGCTCTCTGACTATCGGCGCGACGGCGGGGCGCCAACAGTTCCGGGCGCGGCGGGCGGAGCGGGCGGCGCGGCGGGCGGGGCCGGCTGTCGATAGTAGGCAGACTGGTACTGCTCGATGAGGGCCTTCATCCGCACCGCGTCCTTCTTGCTGTGGCCGTGGCAGCTGACCGGGTTCGCCCCGCCGCTGGTCTCGATGAAGACGTTCGAGAACATGAGGTTCGTGTCGATGCGAACCGAGGCGACGTGCGCGATGTGGATCGTCTCCTCGAGCTTGCCCGACCCACTGGGGGGTGTGGTGCACGACGCTGTGCGGCGTGATCAGGACCTGGGTGGGAAAGATGCGGTTCCCCTGGCTGAGGCGGCTGGCGCGGAACACGTCGCCCTGGGCGAAGCGCCGCCCCTTCCAGTAGACCCAGAAGCCGACGAGCGCCACGACCAGCAGGACGGCCACGCCGGCCGCAAGCAGCAACTGCTCGGTGGTCATGCCGCGTATTGTCGGCGTTGAGGCGGCTGGACGCAAGCATCGGCGCTACCATGGGGTCAGGCATGAGGTCGCTCGCCTCGGAATTGTCGGTCGTCGCCGAGCGCCTGGCAGGTCAGCCCCGGGTCTACGCGGACGCCAACGTGCCGGCGGGGCTGGTGGCCTTCATGCGGCTCCGCCTGCGGTGGGACGTGCTGTTCGTGACCGAGCACCAGGACCTGCGGCGGAAGCCCGACACCGAGCACTTCAGGCTGGCGACCCAGATGCGCCGCACGCTGCTGACGCTCGACCGCGACTACCTGGACGACCGGCGCTTCCCTCCGGCCGCGACGGCTGGCATCCTGGTGGTGGCGGCGCCCGACGAGCACGGCCTGGCCAGGGTGCTGTCGCGCCTCGACCGGTCGATCTTCCGCCCGCGGCCGCACCGCGGGAAAGGGAGGCCGCGGGCGGCGGCCCCCCCGCTGCCGCTCGAGGGCCGGAAGCTGCAGGTCCACCCCGACTGGAGGCCGGCCCCCGCTGACTGACGGGGACGAAGCCGAACCTTTGGTGCCCTCTCCCCGTATAGGGCAACAGAGGTCCGATTATGAACCGACAGGTCCTTCGTCCGCTCGCCGTACCGTTCGCTCTCTGCGCGTCGCTGGCGTCGGCCGGCTGCATGGTCTCGGTGGACAGCAGCGAGTACACCGCCCGCGAGGAGAAGCGCTTCGAGGTCGCGCGCGGCGTCCCGGAACTCACGCTCATCACCTTCGACGGCAGCGTGGAGATCCGGTCGTGGGACCAGGCGGTGGTGCAGGTCGAGATCGAGAAGCGCGGGCCGAACAAGCAGGTGGCCGAGGCGATCGAGGTGCGCGCCGAGCAGGCGGGCAACGCCATCCGGATCGAGGTGCGCAAGCCGGCCGGCGAGACGGCGGGCTTCCTGCACCAGTCACCGAGCGCGAAGCTGATCGCCCTGGTGCCGCGGCAGGCGAAGGTCGTCGCCCGCAGCGGCGACGGATCGATCATCGTGGAGCGGGTGGAGGGAGACCTCGACCTCGACACCGGCGACGGCAGCATCCGCGGCTACGACCTGGCCGGCAAGGTCCGCATCCACACCGGGGACGGGTCGGTGCGCCTCGAGCAGGTGGCCGGGTCGCTCGACGTGGACACCGGGGACGGGACGGTGAGCATTGCCGGCAAGTTGCAGGGCGTGAAGGCGGTGACCGGCGACGGCACGGTGGTCGTGCGGGCCGAGGAGGGGAGCGCGATGGCGGATTCCTGGGAGATCCGCACGGGCGACGGCGGCGTGCGCCTCGAGTTGCCCGCCGGGTTCGCGGCGAACCTGGACGCCAGCACGGCCGATGGGCGGGTGCGCCTCGACGGCGTGGATGCGGAGGCAGCACCAGAGCCCGCCACCGAGCACGGCGAGGAGCATGCGCACCGCGCGGTGAAGCGGGCCCTCGCCGGCGGCGGGAGGCTGCTTCGCCTTCGCAGCGGCAGCGGGTCGATCACGGTGACGGGACTGTAGACACCCGGCCCCCTATCCCCTCGGCGATGGCGCGCGGTAGGCCGTCGGGTCCTTCACCCCTGCCGCCGCGAAGGCGTCGCGCCGCTCGCGGCACTTGCTGCAGACTCCGCAGTGCATCCCGTCCGACGGGTTCATGCACGAGAGGGTGAACTCGAACGGCACGCCCAGCTCGATCCCCAGCCTGATCACGTCTTCCTTGTGCAGGTGCGCGAACGGGGTCACCACGCGGATCTCGTGGTCCAGCCCGATCGAGGCGGCGCGCGCGACCGCCTCGAAGAAGGCCGGCGTCGCGTCCGGGAACGGGTTGCCGGCGAGCGGGCCGACGGCGATGCGGTTGATGCCGCGCAGCGAGCAGAGCACGGCGGCCTTGGAGAGCAGCAGCAGGTTCCGCCCCGGGAGGTAGACGTCCTCGTCCGGCGTGTCGTATGCGGGCGGCGCGCCGCGCAGCGCCCAGTGGGAGGCCGGATAGAGGTCCCGCACGTCCACCAGCACCGTGGCCAGGGGGAGGAGGTTCGGCGAGGGAGGGAGGGCGGCGAGCAGCCGTTCGAGGAGCCGCTGCTCCTCGCGTTCCCAGGCGAGGCCGGAGCGAACGTAGACGGGCAGGGCGGGCGCCTCCCGGGCCTCCCGGGCCAGGAGGACCGCGCTGTCGAGCCCCCCGGAACACAACACCGCCACCGCGTTCATAGCCCCCCTCTCCCGAACGGCTCTTCCCTTCTGCCTTCTGCTCGTCCGTTCTCCGTTCTCCGCGACGATCCTTGTACAATTCCCCCATGTACTCCGTCACGAAGCGAATCGAGTTCTGCTACGGCCACCGTCTGCTCGACTACGACGGGATCTGCAAGCACCCCCACGGCCACAACGCCGTCGCGGAGATCGAGGTGCGGACCGCCGCGCTCGACACCCGCAACATGGT
This sequence comes from uncultured Acidobacteriota bacterium, assembly GCA_963813585.1. GTDB lineage: Bacteria > Acidobacteriota > Vicinamibacteria > Vicinamibacterales > Fen-181 > JARKSS01. The sequence goes on along the minus strand of CAWEZL010000001.1, from coordinate 356,709 downwards.
CGCCGACTTCGGAGACATCAAGCGCCTGGTGAAGGGCTGGATCGACCGCGAGCTGGACCACAAGATGATCCTTCGCCGCGACGACCCGCTGGTCGAGCCGCTGCGCCAGCTCGGCGAGCCGATGTTCCTGGTCGACTCGAACCCCACCGTGGAGCTGATTGCCGAGCTGATCTTCAACTATACGCGCGAACAAGGGTTCGACGTGGTCGGCGTCCGCGTCTGGGAGACGCCCAACGCCTACGCCAGCTACCGGGCCGACTGACCCATGGCTGGATTCCGGCTGGTCGTATTCGACCTGGACGGCACGCTGATCGACTCGATCGGCGACCTGGCGGCGGCGGTCAACGCGCTCCTGGCCGAGCGCGCGGCCGGTCCGCTGCCGGTGGCGGCTGTGGCGGCGATGGTGGGGGAGGGGGCGCGGCTCCTCGTTGCGCGCGCCATGGCGGCCGCAGGCCTGGACGGCGACCCCGCCGAGGGGCTTCCCCGCTTCCTCGAGATCTACGACGGCCTGCTGCCGGGCGAGACGAGGCCCTACGAGGGCATCCCCGAGGTGCTTGCCGTACTCGGGCGCCGGGCTCGCTTGACCGTCCTCAGCAACAAGCCCACCGAGGCCAGCCTCAAGCTTCTCGATGCGCTCGGCCTGATGCCGTTCTTCGCGCAGGTCATCGGCGGCGACGGCCCCTTCCCGCGCAAGCCGGCGCCCGAGGGCCTGCTGCACCTGGCCGCCGATGCCGGCGTCCGCCCGGACGAGACGGTGCTGGTCGGCGACTCGACGATCGACCTGCTGACGGCGAACGCCGCGGGGACCGCGTTCTGCGTCGCCCGCTACGGCTTCGGCCAGGTGACCTTCGACGAGGCGCGCCTGTGCGGCGACGAGCTGTCCGCCCGCACCCCGCACGACCTGCTGACCCTGCTGTCGGTCCGGTAGCGTCGGCCTCCGCTGCGGAGGACGGCTCGGGCCGATGGTCCGGGCCGATGGTCCGGGCCGGCCTGTGGAACAGGGTTCTCGGATACAATCCGCGCTCATGAAGCGGACCCGATTCCCCGCCCTGATCGTCGGCCTCCTGGTGCTGGCCGGCGCGGTCCCGTGGGGGCAGCGCGGCGCGCAGGAGTGCACGACTGCGGTCTTCTCGGCCTCGGCCACGCCCGATGGCCGCCCGATCCTCTGGAAGAACCGCGACACCGACACGCTCTCGAACAAGGTCGTGTTCGTCAACGACAGGCCGCACAGCTACCTCGGGGTGGTCAACGCGGACGACCCGGACGGCCGGATGGTCTGGGGCGGCCTCAACGCGGCAGGGCTCGCCATCGCCAACTCGGTCGCCTACAACCTGCCGCAGAAGGCGGGCGAGCAGGCCGACCTCGAGGGGATCGTGATGGCCGACGCGCTCAGGACGTGCGCGACCGTGGACGACGTGGAACGGTACTTCGCCGCGAACCTGGGGCCCGACCTGGGCGCGCAGGCGAACTTCCTCGTCATCGACGCGAAGGGCGGGGCGTCGATCTTCGAGGTCCACAACAACGGCTTCAAGCGCCTCGACGCGACCTCGTCGCCCCAGGGCTACATGGCGAACACCAACTTCTCGCGGACCGGCGCGCAGGACCAGGGGGCCGGCTATCTGCGGTTCGACCGCGAGACGGCGCTGCTCGAGTCGGCGCCGGCGAAGTCGTTCACGCCGGCCTGGGTGCTGCAGACGCTGGCGCGGGATCTCGGCCACCCGCTGCTGTCGACCCCCCCGCGCGAGGAGTGGAAGACGCTGCCCGCCGAGCGGCCATCCTGGATCCACACCAACCACACGATCAACCGGAACAGCACGGCCAGCGTGCTCGTGGTCCACGGCGCGAAGCCGGGGCAGGATCCGCGCCTGGCCACCCTGTGGGTGATCCTGGGCGAGCCGGTGACCGGCGTGGCGGTGCCGCTGTGGGTGGCCGCCGGCGCGCCGCCCGCGGCGTTGTGGGAGGGGAAGGAAGCGGCGCTGGCCACCGAGGCGTTCCGCCTCAAGGACGCCCTACGGCCGCTGAAGACGCGCGAGCGCCGCGAGTATGCCGACCTCGCGCGCCTCGACAACGCCGCCGGCACCGGCTGGCTGCCCGCCGTGCTGAACGCCGAGCGCGAGACGATCGACCAGGTGGGGCGCCTGGTGGCGAAGAACCCCCCGGCCTCCGAGCTGTCGGCCTTCGAGAAGGGCGCCGTCGAGAAGGCGCTCGCCTTGCTGCGCGGCCTCGGCCGCTGACTTCAACCATGCATCCACGTCATGTCGTCTTCTCCCTCGCCCTCTGTCTCGCGCTGACCGTCGCGGCGCTGGTCGCCCAGGCCCCGCCCGACCGCTGCCTGGTGCCGCCCGCCATCCGGGATCCCATCCTGAACGAGACGTCGGGCGAGCGCGCGCATCTGCACGTGCAGATGCTCGCGGGCAACCGCGACCGGCAGGCGGTGGAGTACACCGACGTCTTCTTCGAGACCACCTACATCCGCGACATGGCCGTCCAGGCCGGCCTGTCCGACGTGCAGGTCGACCTCGTCCCGGGCCGTGACGCGTGGGACGCCGAGGAGGGGGACCTCTGGATGGTGCAGCCGGCGCTGAAGAAGCTCGCCAGCATCACGACCGTCCCCGCGTCGCTCGCGATCGGCAGCCGGAACACGGACGTCGAGGCCGAGCTGGTGTACGTCGGCTCGGGGCGCGAGCAGGACTATGCGGGCAAGGAGGTGGCCGGGAAGATCGTGCTTGGCGCCGCGTCCGTCGGCGGCGTCTTCGGGGTCGCGGTGAACCTGAGAGGCGCGGCCGGCGCGCTCGGCACCGGCCAGCCCCGCGCTGCGCGGCGAGGGCCCCGGCTTCACGCTCGACCAGGTCGGCTGGTCGAGCGTGTACCCGGGCACCGACCGAGGGGGCTTCGGCTTCCAACTGTCCCTTCGCCAGTTCCTCGAGCTGCGCGACCTGGTCGAGCGCGGCCAGAAGGTCGTGCTGCGCGCGCACGTTCGCTCGCGCAGCTACCCCGCGCGCCAGAACATCGTGTCGGCTTCGATCCCGGGCACCGACCCGAAGGCGGGCGAACTGATCCTCGTCGCCCACGCGTTCGAGACGATCGCCACGCCGGGCGCGAACGACAACTGCACCGGGGTGGGGACGATCCTCGAGGTTGGGCGGACGCTGGCGCGGCTGATCCGGGACGGCGTGCTGCCGGCCCCCCGCCGGACGATCCGCTTCGTCTGGGCGCCGGAGATCTCCGGGACGATGCAGTACCTGTTCAAGCACCCGGAACTGCAGGACCGGTTGCTGGTCGCGCTGAACTTCGACATGACGGGCGCCAACCCGAAGACGACCGACGCCTACCTGCGCGTCAAGATGACGCCCGACTCGAGGCCGAGCTACCTGAACGACCTGGTGGCGAGCCTGCTGCGCTACGTGGATCAGGCCGACATCCGGTCTCCCCAGGGGGCGAACGCCACCTTCAACTACCGCCTCGCGCCGGTCGCCGCCATCACCTCGGGCAGCGATCACTCCGTCTTCAACAACGGCGGCATCCCGGCAATGCAGTTCAACTACTGGGGCGACACCTTCTACCACAGCAGCGGCGACCGCATCGAGCACGCCGACCCGACCGAGATGAAGCGCGTGGCCTTCACGGCCGCCTCGGCGATGTATTACCTCTCGGCGGCCGGGCCGGTCGAGGCGCGGCACTTGGCGTGGGAGGCGGCGGCGAACGGGCAGGCCTGGATGGCCGAGGTGGCGCGTCAGGCCGCCGGCCTGATGACCGGAGACCGCGACGCGCTGGCCGGCCAGCACGCGGCGGCCCAGCTGAAGGTCGGCGGGGCGTTCAACCGGGCACGCGGAGGCGTCGAGTCGGTGCTGGCGCTCGCTGGCGATGCCGAGGTGGCCGCGGCCGTCCGGACGCTGGTGGCCAGCCTGCAGACGGCGCGCGATCCGAATGCCCGCCTGCTGGAAGGGCGATACCGCGAGCGGGCTGCCGCCCTCGGCGCCGTGGCCGCACCCGCAGCGGCGCCGAGCGCGAAGGAGCGCGAGTACGGACAGCTGATTCCCCGGCGGCTCTTCGCCGTCTACTCGGCCGAGGCGCAGAAGCGGACGCCGGCCCCGGGGCAGCGGCGGCCTGGGGCCGGGGCGGGCCGACCCGCGGCCGGGACCCCTGTGCGGCGGATGCCCGGCCTCGCGGGAAGCGAGGTCGCGAACTTCATCGACGGCACGCGGTCGATCCTCGAGATCTACCAGGCGGTCCGCGCCGAGTGCGGCAACCTCGTGGTCGGGAGCGAAGAGCAGAAGTACGCCTACGTCCTGTCGCCAGACGCCGCCGACGTGGACCTGGAACAGGTGGCGGCGGCAATCGAGTCGATGGAGAGGAGCGGCACGGTGGAGATCGTCAGGCGCCCCCCGGCGCGCAAGAGGTGACTGTCGCCATGCGCCTCGACACCTCCGGTTGGTCGGGAGACGGCGACTTCACGGCACGGCTCCTCTCGGTGCTCGAGGCCGTGGAGGAGGTGGCTGCCGTCCGGGTGGCGGACGCGCCGGCGAGCAGCGCGGGCGCCGGCTACCAGTTCCTGGCCAACGAGATCTTCGTCACCTTCGCGACCGCTTCCCGCCGGGTGCGGCGGTTGGCCTTTCTGCCCCTGACCCGCGTGGTTCACGAGCCTCGCCTGACGCTCGCGGGGCTCGAGGCGCGGCTGGCTGCGATCCCCGAGGTCGGCGCCCCCGACTACGCCGACGAGGGGATGCTCCAGTACCTGCGCACGGAGCGTGTCGTGCAGCCCTACCAGACCCGGGGCTACAAGCTGGTGGAGCTGGTGAGGGTCTACGCGGTTCCGGGAATGGAGCAGGCGAAAGGCTAATGCCGCCGCCTTTGTCGGCCGACACGATGGAAGAGCTTTTAAGAGGAGGCGCAGGCAGACGTGGTCAGCTCCCTGTTGACCGCAATCGTTCGGGCCGATGGCGACGCGCTGGTCATGCACGTCGGCGAGAAGCCGTACGTCGTGGCGCCGGCGGGTCCCGGTCGAGCTGTCGACGCGCCCGCTGACGCTCGAGGCCGTTGCCGGCATGCTCGGCCAGCTGCTGCCGGTCGAAGGGCGTGCCGCGCTCGACGAGCTGGGGGCGATCGAGCACGAACTGCCCGGAGGCGTCGCCGGCACCAGCGATCGCTTCACGGTCGTCGCCGCCCGCGGCGGTGACGACATCTGGATCGAGGTTCGGCGTCACCGGAAGCTCGCCGCCCCCGCGCGAGCCGTCGCCGTGTCCCCGCCGCCCGTGGCGAAGAACGTGGCGCCCGTGCCCGAGGCCGTGTCCGCGGCAGCGACCGCACCGCCTGAACCCGTCCCGCTCGCCCCGGAGCCGCCCGAGGTGTCGATCCCCGCCCCCGAATCCCCGGCTTTCGTGTTCGACCCCGTACTCGTGCTCGAAGCGCCGGCCGCCGAACTCGAGCCGCCGGCTCCCGAGCCGCCGGCTCCCACGCCCGCCGGCGTGGAACCGGAGCCCGCGCCCGTCGCCGTCCAGCTCTCCGAGCCGGAGCCGGAATTCGAGCCCGAGCCCGAGCCGGAGCTCAAGGGGGAGCCCGAGCCGGAGTTCGAATCCGTCACCCCCAGCCCCGTGTTCCCGCGGTTCGAAGAGCGGCCGAAGCCGGCGCCCGAAACCGCCCCAGCCGTACCAACTGCCGGCCTGGGACTGCGTCCCGCGGCGTGGGAGGACAAGGTGGAGCGTCAGCTGGCGCCGTTGATCGAGACCATCCCGGCCGTCGTGCTGCCCCTCGCCCGCAACCCGGTGCGCCTGGAGGCGCCCCGCGTGCCCGCCTCGCCGCGCATGGCCGGGCATCGACCGGCTGCTCCGTCTCGCCGGCGGCCCGCGGCGCCAACACGCTCTACCTGATGTCGCAGTCGCGGCCCGTCGGTGCGCGTGGACGGCGAGATCGCCACGCTCGAGGGCGAGCCGGCGCTGACGCCGCGCAGCGAGGTCGAGTCGCTGCTGCTGGACCTGGCGCCCGAGCGGAGCCGCGAGGCGCTGCAGCAACGGCGAGGGCACCGAGTGGATGTCGCGAGGTGCCGGAGGTCGGCCGCATCCGCTGCCAGAGCTTCCGCGACCACCGCGGCCCGGGCGGCATCTTCCGGATGATCTCGGCCCGGCCCGCGTCGGCCGAGCAGCTTGGGCCTGTCGCGCGAGATCCAGGCGCTGGCGGCCGAGCCCGAGGGGCTCGATTCTGGTGGCGGGCCCGCGCGCGAGCGGCAAGTCCACGCTGGTGTCCGCTTTCGTCGACCTGGTCAACCGCCACCCGCAACGACTACGTCATCACGATCGAGAGCCAGATCCAGTTCGCGCACGAGGGCCGCGGCTGCCTCGTCAGCCAGCGCGAGGTGCGCGGCGACGACGGAGGAGGTGGCGGCGATGACGCGGGCGGCGCTGCGCGAGAACCCCGACGTGCTCGTCATCGAGGACCTGCGCTCGCCCGAGGTGGTGCGGCTGGCGGTCGACGCCGTGGAGGGCGGCCACCTGGTGATCGGCGCGATGCCGGCGCACACGGCCGCCGCCGGCGCTGGCCCGGCTGATCGACCAGGCCCCGCCCGAGCGCCGCGAGCAGGTGCAGCATGACGCTGGCCGAGGGCCTTCGCGGCGTGGTCGCGCAGGTGCTGCTTGCACAAGTCCAGCGGCGGCCGGGTGGCCGCGCGCGAGTTGCTGCTGAACACGCCGTCGATCGCCAACCTGATCGCCGAGGGGCGCGTCGGACCAGCTGCCGCTGGCGCTCGACAGCGGGCGGAAGCACGGGATGGTGCCGCTCAACGACGCGCTCGCCGCCTTCGTGCAGAGCGGCGATCGTGGACGTGAGGGAGGCCTACCGGAAGGCCTTCGAGCGCGCAGGCGTTCCTCGCCGTGCTGCGCCGCGAGGGCGTGGACACGTCGTTCGTCGAGCGCCTCGCGTAGCAGGCCTACCGTTCGGACAGCTCGACGACCTCGCCCAGCAGGAACGCCAGGACGTCCTCGTCGGTCAGGCTCGGCGATCGGCGTCTCCGGCCTCAGCAACCCTTCCCTCGACACCAGGTCGCGGCCCACTTGCCTGTTGACGCGCGTCGCGACGCGCGGCGGATCGAGCGACCCATCCAGCCACACCTCGGCGAAGTCACGTTCGTTCCGCTCCGACACGAGGCGGACGCCGTCGGCCGGCGAGTAGACGGTGAAGGGGTGGCCCTCGGCCTTGGCGACGTTGGCGACCATGCGGAACACCGGGACGGCGATGTCGCGGAGGAAGCCGTGGTAGGCGGCCGAGACCTCGTCGGCGCGGGCGCGGCGCTCGGCCGCCCCTTTCCGGTGCTGGTCGAAGGCGGCCCGCAGGCGGCGTCGGATGTCAGATACCGGGGTCAGGTCTTGCATTTCAGCATTTTGCACGTCTTGCCCCATGCTTGTCCCGCGATAATAGGGTCGGATGTCGCAGAATGCTGCCATGCAGGACCTGACCCCGGGAATCGTTCTCTACTCGGGCGGACATTGACGGTCCTGCGAACGGGTGAAAGAGTTTCTTTCACGAGCCGGCGTCACCTACACCGTCAGAACGTCGACGAGGACCCGGGCGCCTTCAACGAGATGGTCGCGTCGGCGTGATGAGCATCCCCTTCACGCTCATCGGCGACTACGGCGTGCGCGGGTACGACGAGAAGAAGCTCAGAGAAGCGCTCGCGGCAACGCGCGGAATGACTCTCACGCCGAGGGCCGACGAGGTCGCTGACGCAGCGCGTAGGCGGTCTGGGTCAGGCCGCCGCCGAGCTGGACGATCGCGAAGTCGCCGAGCAGATCGGTGTCGAGGATCGAGCGCGTTCTGCTGGTCTCGCAGCGTCGCGAGCAGGTCGTCCTGCCGGCAGTTCCTCGGGCGCCGACCGCGCACGCGCACCCTCCGGCCGCGCCGCGCCGCCCGCGCGCGACCAGCTTGACCCGCTGTCCGCCGCGCGACCGCCGCCCGCACCGCCGCGCCAGTCAGGTCGCCGATGCCGGTCCGCTCCACCGTCGTGCGGCGTCGTCCGCGCGCCCATCAGCACGTTGGCCAGCGCGGCCGCCTTCGCCGCGGCGTCCCACCCGTCCACGTCGAGCGACGCGTCGGCCTCGGCGATCCCGGCCGCCTGCATCTCCGCCAGCGCCTCGGCGAACTCGCGGCCGTTCTCCATCGCCGTGATGATGTAGTTCGTCGTGCTGTTGACGACGCCGCTGAAGCCCAGCCACCTCGCACGGCGGGCAGCGTCCGCGCGCCAGGTTGAAGATCGGGATGCCGTCCATCACCGCGCCCTCGAACAGGAACGCCGGCCGGCCGCGCCTGCCAGCTGCCGCAGTTCGTCGTACGCGAACGCCACCGGACCCTTGTTCGCGGTGACGACGTGGGCGCCGGCGCCGAGCGCGGCGCGCACGTGGTCGATCGCCGGCTGCCCGGCCGGACATCGAGGACGGTCGTCTCGACGACGACCAGCGGGCTGGCCGCGCCCGCCGCGGCGCCGCGTCGCCGTGTCGATCAGCGCCTGCCGACGAGGCCGGCAGCGCCGGCGTCGCCGGGCGGACTCCGCCGGATCGAGCGCGTCCAGGCTCGCCGCCGCTCGACCACGATCGCAGCGCGCCGCCGCGACGTCGAGGCCCGCCGGCGTCGCGGGCGACGCCGTGCCGGCCGGTCGCGATGCCGACGACCCGCCACTCCAGGCCGTGGCGCGCCGTGCAGCACGTCGGCGCGCTCCTCGAGCAGCCGGACGAACCGCCGGCCCGACGTTGCCGAAGCCGACGAGGACGAGGTCGAAGGTCGGTCATCGGCTCAGGCTCCTCGGCTCGCAGGCCCACAGGACCTGCTCGAGCCGCTCGACGCCCTTCGATCAGCTCCGCGGCCGGCCCGCCGAAGCCGATGCGCAGGTAGCCGTCCATGCCGAACTGGTCGCCGGGCACGATCAGCACGCCCTTCTCCTCGCGCAGGCGCGTGGTCAGCGCGGTCGAGTTCACTCGGCCGGTGGTACCGCGCCAAGACGATGGCGCCGGCCTCGGGCGGGACGAACGAGAACTGGTCGGCGCTGGCGCGGCCAGCCACCGCTCGAGCCGGCGGCCAGTTCGTCGCGCAGGATGCGGCGGGTGCGCTCGAGGATGCGCGCGCGGCGCGCCGGCTGCGAGCGCGATGGTGGCCAGGCGGTCGTTGATCGCGCCCGGCGCGATGCTCGTGTAGTCGTGGTAGGCCCAGGTGGTGGCGACGAACGCGGGCGGGCCGACGATCCAGCCGATGCGGAGGCCGGGCAGGCCGTACGCCTTCGAGAGGCCGCTCGTGACGAGCGCGCGCTCGTAGCGGCCCCAGATCGACGGCGTCTCGCGGCCGTCCAGCTCGGCCCCGCGGTAGATCTCGTCCGACAGGACCCAGGTGCCGTGCCGTGCCGGCCTCCGGCAGATCGCGTCGAGGTCGGACGGCGTCGAGGCGCGCGCCGGTCGGGTTGTCGGGGTTGCAGAGGAGCAGCAGCTTCGTGCGCGGCGTGAGCGAGCGACGGCGCAGCTCGTCGAGGTCCGGCCGCCAGCGGCCGGCCGTCCTCGCGCAGCGGCCACTCGTGCAGCCGTGCCGGCGAACGCCCGCGCCAGGCCCCACGTCTGCATGTAGTTCGGCGCCATCATCACCACCTCGTCGCCCGGCTCGAGCAGGCTCCAGCATGGTGACGAAGTTCGCCTCGGACCCGCCGTTGGTCACCTGGACGTGCGTCGGCGGTGGCGCCCGGGTACATCGCGGCGATGGCCGCGCGGAGCGCGCACGTGCCGTTGGTCTGCGGGTAGCCGAGCGCAGGCGTCGAGCAGCGCGTCGCGCGTCCGCCTCGTCGCCAGCAGTTCCGCCGACCGTCAGCGGGTGCACGCCGCTCTCCGACAGGTTGATCTCGACCTGGTTCTCCCAGGTGGACTGCATCCGCTCCATCACGAACGGCATCGATCTTCACATCGTGCCTCCTCGCACCGTATATGCTACTGCGGATGGACCCCGACCGTTCAACTGACGTCATGCCGCCCTCGCGTGACGCCGTCTTCTTCGATCTCGACGGGACGCTGGTCAACACGATCCCGCTGATCCTCGCGTGCTACCGAGCACACGCTGGCGGTGCACCTGCCCGGATTCGAGCCCCCGCGCGAGGTGATCGTCGGGAACCTCGGGCGCTCGCTCAACGACATCCTGCGCGACTACGCGGTGGCCGCCGGGCGCGCCGACCCCGACGCGACGTCGCGAGGCGATGCTCGCGACGTATCGGGCGTTCCAGCGCGAGAACCTCGACCGCCTCATCCAGCCGTACGACGGGAATGCGCGAGACGCTCGACGGCGCTGCGCGGCCGAGGCTGACGCTCGGGGCTCGTGACCAGCAAGGTGGAGTGGGCCGCGCGCGCTGACCTACGAGCGCTACGGCCTGGGCGAGTTCCTGCTCGAGTCGCTCGTCTTCCACGACGACACGAAGCGGCACAAGCCGCGACCCCGAGCCGCTGCTGGTGGCGGCGTGCGAAGGCGGGGGTGTCGGCCGGCGCAGGCCGTCTACGTCGGCGACAGCGTCCACGACATGGCGGCCGCGCCACGGCGGGCATGCGGACGATCGGCGCGCTGTGGGGGCCGTTCGAGCCTGCCGCCCTCCAGCAGGCGGGGGCCGACGCCCTTGCCGACGAGCCGGCGCGCCTGCTCGACTTCCTGCCCGGCGTTCCCGGGCGGCCTGCCTCGAACGACACCGCGCGCGAGGGGTAGAATCGCGGGTATGCCGGACCCGCTCTCGCCGCCCGCGCTCCCCCCGAGCTGTCGCGCGAGGAGATCTGCCGCTATAGCCGCCACCTGCTGCTGCCCGAGGTCGGGCTGGAAGGGCAGCGGAAGCTGAAGGCTGCCAGCGTCCTGTGCATCGGCGCCGGCGGCCTCGGCTCGCCCGTCGCCATGTATCTCGCCGCGGCAGGCGTCGGCACGCTCGGCCTGGTGGACGACGACGTCGTGGACCTCAGCAACCTGCAGCGCCAGGTCGTGCACGGGACCAATGCAGTGGGCGAGCCGAAGGTCGCTGTCTGCCGCCCGCCGCCTGGCCGACCTCAACCCGGCCGTGCGGATCGTCCCCCACCGGGTGCGCCTGGTTCGCGAGAACGCCCGCGAACTGCTCGCCGGCTACGACCTCGTGGTCGACTGCACCGACAACTTCTCGACCCGGTACCTGGTGAACGACGCCTGCGTGCTCGGCGGCAGGCCCTACGTCTACGGCAGCGTCTTCCGATTCGAGGGGCAGGCCTCGGTCTTCGCTGCGATCGGGGGCCCCTGCTACCGCTGCCTCTTCCCCGATCCGCCGCCCGCCGGCCTCGTTCCGAGCTGCGCCGAAGGGGGGCGTGCTCGGCGTGCTTCCCGGCATCATCGGCATGCATCCAGGCGAACGAGGCGATCAAGCTGCTCCTCGGCACCGGCGACCCGCTGGTCGGACGACTGCTGGTCGTCGACGCGCTCGAGATGCACTTCCGGGAAGTCCGCCTCCCGCGCGACCCCGATTGCCCGGTCTGCGGCACCCACCCGACCATCACCGAGCTGCAGGACTACGAGGAGCTGTGCGGGAGCGGCGCCGAGGCGCGCGCGCTCGCCGATCGCGATATCACGCCGCTCGACCTGAAGCGTCGCCTCGACGAACACCAGCCCCTCGTCCTGCTGGACGTGCGCGAGCCGATGGAGCACCAAATCGTGAGCCTGCCCGGCTCGGTCCTCGTGCCCCTCGGTCAGCTCGCCGATCGCGCCGGCCAGCTCGACCCCTCCGCCGACTACATCGTCTACTGTCACCACGGGGTGCGCAGCGTCGGGGCGGTCGAGTTCCTGCGTGGGCTGGGCCTCGAGGCCTGGAACCTCGCCGGGGGCATCGCCGCGTGGACCGACCAGGTGGATCCGACGCTGCCGCGATACTAGTCGGCCCCTCGACTCGGCGCTGCGCGCCTGCTCGGGGCGCCTCGCAGGGCGGAGGGAGAGGAAGCCCGGCCCTTGATTTGCCGGACGGTTGCGCCGTAAAATACGACTGTGGTGGTCGTATTTTAAGGCAGAGCCTATGTTGAGGTTGTCGAAGAAGGCGGACTACGCGCTGATCGCCATGAAGCACCTGGCGCTTCGCGAGGGGCAGCGTTCATCGAGCGCCCGGGAGATTGCCGAGCAGTACTCCATTCCGGTCGAGCTGATGGCGAAGGTGCTGCAGCGGCTGGCGCGCCGCGGCCTGCTCTCGTCGCAGCAGGGCACGCGGGGTGGCTACCAGCTGGCCCGCGACTCCGACTCGATCTCGCTCGCCGACGTGATCCAGGCGATCGACGGGCCGCTGACCGTGACCGCCTGCTCGGCCCACAGCCAGCGCTGCGGCCAGTTCGCAACCTGCAACGTGCGCGACCCGCTCTGGAAGATCCGCGAGCTGATCCTCGGCGCGCTCTCCACCAGTACCGTCTACGAGATGGCGGTGGACGACCATCGCGCCGGCAGCCCGGACCGCATCCCGGTGGGCCACGCTGTCGAGCAGGGCTGAAGCCCTGGACGGGGCCTGCTCCACCGGGATGGAGCCTGCTCCAGCAGTCATCTTCTCCGAGGTCATCTCTTGAACCTGCCGATTTACATGGATTGCCACGCGACGACGCCGGTGGACCCGCGCGTCCTCGAGGCAATGCTGCCGTATTTCACGGACCGCTTCGGGAACGCCGCGAGCCGGAACCACTCGTTCGGCTGGCAGGCCGAGGAGGCCGTCGAGGCGGCCCGCAAGCAGATCGCCGGGCTGATCGGGGCGACGGCGCGCGAGATCGTCTTCACGAGCGGCGCCACCGAGTCGGACAACCTGGCCATCAAGGGCGCGGCGCGGATGTACCGGGAAAAGGGCGACCACATCATCACGGTGGTCACCGAGCACAAGGCGGTGCTCGACACCGTGCAAGCACCTCGAGAAGGAGGGCTTCCAGGTCACCTTCCTCCCGGTTGGCCGCGACGGCCTCGTCGACCTCGATCGCCTGCGCGACGCGATCACGCCGAAGACGACCGTCATCAGTGTGATGGCCGCGAACAACGAGATCGGGGTGATCCAGCCGATCGCCGAGATCGGGCGGATCGCGCGCGAGCGCGGCGTGCTCTTCCACACCGACGCCGTGCAGGCGGCCGGGAAGATCCCGTTCGACGTCGAGGCGATGAACGTCGACATGGCGTCGCTCTCGGCGCACAAGATGTACGGCCCGAAGGGCGTGGGCGCGCTCTACGTGCGGCGCCGCAATCCGCGCGTGCTGCTGGAGCCGATCATCGACGGCGGCGGCCACGAGCGCGGGATGCGCTCCGGGACGCTGAACGTCCCCGGCATCGTGGGCATGGGCCAGGCGTCGGCGATCGCGCGCGCCGACATGGCGGAGGAGGGGCGGCGGGTCGCCGCGCTGCGCGACCGGCTGCTGGCTGGCATGCGGAACGGCCTCGACGAGATCTTCGTGAACGGCTCGATGGAGCAGCGCCTGCCCGGGAACCTCAACGTCAGCTTCGCCTATGTCGAGGGCGAGTCGCTGCTGATGGGGATCAGCGACGTGGCGGTGTCGTCGGGGTCGGCGTGCACGTCGGCGACGCTCGAGCCGTCGTACGTGCTGAAGGCGCTGGGCGTGGGCGACGAACTGGCGCACTCGTCCATCCGCTTCGGGCTCGGCCGCTTCAACACCGAGGAGGAAGTGGACTACGTCGCCGGGAAGATGGTGCAGGTGGTGACGCGGCTGCGCGAGATGTCGCCGCTGTACGAGCTGGCGCGGGAGAAGGCTTCCGGTAGGGCAGCCCTGTAGGGCTGCCGGGGACGACGATGTCTTACTCGGACAAGGTTCTCGAACACTACAACAACCCCCGCAACGTCGGGTCGCTGCCCAAGGAGGACGACACCGTCGGCACCGGCCTGGTGGGCGCGCCCGAGTGCGGCGACGTGATGAAGCTGCAGGTCAGGGTCGACCCCGAAACCGGCGTCATCGCCGACGCGAAGTTCAAGACGTTCGGCTGCGGATCGGCGATTGCCAGCTCGAGCCTGGCCACCGAGTGGCTGAAGGGCAAGACGCTCGACCAGGCGCTCGAGATCAAGAACGCCGACATCGTGAACGAGCTGAGCCTCCCCCCGGTGAAGATCCACTGTTCGGTGCTGGCCGAGGACGCCATCAAGGCGGCCATCGCCGACTACAAGCGGAAGCAGGCCGAGGCGTCGCACGGCAACGGTGATGGGGCCGGGGCGGCCGGCCCGAAGGACGCGGGCGCGGCGGGAGGACTCTGATGGGCATCCAGGTGAGCGAGGTGGCCGCCAGGCGGATCAAGCTGCTGATGGAGAAGCAGCAGATGACCGAGGGCGGGCTGCGCGTGGGCGTGAAGGGCGGCGGCTGCTCGGGCCTGAGCTACACGTTCTCGTGGGAGCGGCAGGCGCGGCTGGGAGACGACGTGATCGACGGTCCCGACGGCATCAAGATCTTCGTGGACCGAAAGAGCCTGATCTACCTGAACGGTACCGTGCTCGACTACGACACGTCGCTCCTCAGCAAGGGGTTCGTGTTCCAGAACCCGAACGCGAAGGGCACGTGCGGCTGCGGCACCTCGTTCCAGGTCTGATCATGTCCCCCGATACGCGTGCACTGGTTCTCCAGTCCTGCCGCCACTGCGGGGCGGGGGCGCCGGCGGAAGTCCACTTCTGCCCGCAGTGCGACCGCATTCTCACGCTGGCGCGGCATGGCGACTACTTCGTCTTCTTCGGCCTGCCGCGCAAGCTGACGATCGACCTGGCCGACCTCGAGCGCCGGTTCCGCGAGCTGAGCCGCCAGTTCCACCCCGACTACTTCTACAACGCCACGACGGCCGAGCGGCTGGCCAGCCTGGAGCGCTCGTCGTACCTGAACGACGCGTACCGCGTGCTGCGCCAGTCGGTCGACCGGGTCGAGTACCTGCTCAAGCTGGAAGGGGTCGCTCCCGCCGGCCGGCAGCGGGCGGGCGCGGACGCTCCGCGGCTCGAGCCGGGGCTGCTCGAAGAGGTGTTCGAGCTGAACGAGGAACTGGACGGGATCAGGCGCGCCCGCGCCTCGAGCGCCGCCCCGGCCGACGGGCTGGCCCGGCGGCTGGCCGCCGCCGCCCGCCCCATCGAGGCCCGCGCCGCGCTGCAGGAGCAGCGGCTCGCCGCGTTGATGGCCCGCTGGGACGGCCTCGTGGATGCCGAGGCAGGGCTGGCGAAGCGCGAGACGCTCGACGCGCTCCGCACGCTCCTGCACGAGCGCAGCTACGTCGAGAACCTGCTCGAGCTGCTCGCCCGCGAACGGGGCGGGCCGCGCCTGTAACTTCCATATGTCCCACGTCGTCGGCATCGATCTGGGCACCACCAACAGCCTCGTCGCCTGGGTGCGCGACGGCGAGCCGACGGTGATTCCCGACCCCGCCTCGGGCGAGGTACTCCTTCCCTCCGTCGTCTTCGTGGACGACCGCGGCAACGTCCAGGTTGGCCGCGAGGCGGCGCGGCGGCTGCTGACCGACGCCGGCCATACCGTCTACTCCGTCAAGCGCTTCATGGGACGCGGCGCCGCCGACGTCACGGGCGAGGCCTCGTACTTCCCGTTCCGGCTGGAGGGGGAGGGGCAGGGCGTCGTCAGGATCGGCCTCGGCGAGCGGGCCTTTACGCCGCCCGAGATCTCGGCCTTCATCCTGCGTGAGCTGAAGCGGCGAGCCGAGGCGTACTTCCAGGAGCGCGGCGAGTTCGACTTCGAGGTGGACCGGGCCGTCATCACCGTGCCGGCGTACTTCAACGACGCGCAGCGGACGGCGACGCGGGACGCGGGGCGGATTGCCGGCATCGAGGTCCTCCGGATCATCAACGAGCCGACGGCCGCCTCGCTGGCCTACGGCCTCGACAGGCGGCACGCCGGGACGATCGCGGTGTACGACTTCGGCGGCGGCACCTTCGACATCTCGATCCTCCGCGTCGAGGAAGGGGTGTTCCAGGTGCTGGCCACCAACGGCGACACGCACCTGGGCGGGACGACATCGACCGCCTGCTGGTCGAGCAGGTGATGGCGGACATGGGCGGCGAGATCACGGCCCGAGGGGCGAGCAGGCGATCCGCTTCGCGGTGATCCAGGCGAAGCTCGACCTCTCGGCGCAGGAGCAGTCCGAGCTCCGGGTCTACCTGGCGGGGCGCGGGGCGGCGCCCGTGTATCGCCGGAGGATCGACCGCGCGGAGTTCGAGCGGCTGATCGCGCCCGTCGTCGAGCGGACGCTCGTGCCCTGCCGCGCGGCCCTTGCCGACGCGTCGCTCCAGGCGGGGCAAGTCGACGAGGTGGTGATGGTGGGCGGATCGACCCGGATCCCGCTGGTCCGGCGGGCCGTCGAGGAGCTGTTCGGGCGGCGCCCGCACACCGAGCTGAACCCGGACGAGGTGGTCGCGCTCGGCGCCGCGGTGCAGGCGAACATCCTCGTGACCGGCAACCGCGACATGCTGCTGCTCGACGTCACCCCGCTCTCGCTCGGCATCGAGACGATGGGCGGGGCGATGGAGAAGATCATCCTCCGCAACTCCACCATCCCGGCGACCGGGACCGAGATGTTCACGACCTTCGTGGACAACCAGACGGCGGTGGACATCCACGTGCTGCAGGGCGAGCGCGAGCTGGTGCAGGACAACCGGTCGCTCGCGCGGTTCCGCCTGCGCGGCATCCCGCCGATGCCCGCCGGCCTGCCGCGCCTTCAGGTGCGCTTCCAGATCGACGCGAACGGCATCCTCAGCGTGTCGGCCCACGAGCTGCGGACCGGCATCGAACAGGCGATCGAGGTGAAGCCGTCCTACGGACTGACTGACGAGGAGGTCGAGCGGATGCTGCTCGAGTCGTTCGAGCACGCCGAGTCGGACGTCGAGGCGCGCCTGCTGATCGAGGCGCGCAACGAGGCCGAGTCGGTGGTCCGCGCAACCGAGAAGTCGTTGCGCAACCCCGACCTCCAGGCTGCGAAGGACACCGACCTGGCGCCTGGCGAGCTCGAGGCCATCGAGTCGGCGCTGGCGGACCTGCGCGACGGGCTCGGCTCGGGCGGCCGGGCGGCCCTCGAGCAGAAGACGCAGGTGCTCAACGACGTCACGCGCCACCTCGCCGAGGTGCTGATGAACCGCAGCGTGCAGTCGGCCCTCTCGGGCCGCAGCATCGACACCGTCGAATGACGCGCGTCACCTTCGTGCAGGGCGGCGCGGCGACGTCGTACGAGGTGGACCTCGGCGGCATGCCGTACCGGCGCCACGGCCGGCGCGGCTCGCTGCTCGACGTCGCGCTCAACGTCGGCTTCCCGCTGGAGCACGCCTGCGGCGGCAACGCCGCGTGCACCACCTGCCACGTGATCGTGCGCGAGGGGATGGACCACCTGGACGAGATGGACGACGCCGAGGCCGACCGCCTCGACGGCGCCTGGGGTGTCACCCCGCGCTCGCGCCTCGCCTGCCAGGCGGTCGTGACGGGCGACGTGGTCTGCGAGGTCCCGTAGCCCAATCCGCAAGGGAGGCCCAGTCATGAAGTGGACAGACGCCGAGGACATCGGCATCGCGCTGCACGAGCGCTTCCCGTGGACCGACCCGCTGTCGGTGCGCTTCACCGACCTGCGCGGCTGGGTGCTCGAGCTGCCGGGCTTCGACGACGAGCCGGACGCGTCGAGCGAGGGGAAGCTGGAGTCGGTCCAGCTGGCGATGGTACGAAGAGTGGCGGGAGGCTAAGGAGAGCGAGTAACCAGCGCCGCCTCGATGTCCAGGGCGGCGTGCACCAGCCTTGGCCCGGGGATGACGAAGCGGTCGCCGACCAGCACGTGCACGCGGCCGGATTTGACCGCGGGGACCACGGGGAGCGCGTTCCAGGCCGCACGCTCGCGCGCGGCCTCGGCGTCAGCCAGCGTGTCCCGCCCGTAGCGCAGGTCGAGGATCACCTCGGGCGCCGCGGCGATGATCGCCTCGGTGCTCACCCGCACCGCCTCGCGCCGCTCGGACGCGAACACGTTGTCTCCTCCCGCCAGCGTCAGGATGTCGTGCAGGAAGCCGATCCCGCCGCTGGCGTCGATCGCGCGCAGTGCCCCGGGCTCGTGACCGAAGACGATCAGCGTGCGCGGCCTGGGCCGCCCCGCGGCCCGCTCCCGGATCTCCGCCAGGCGCCTCTCGATCGCACCGGCCGCGGCCTCCGCCTCGGCGGCCCGTCCCACCAGCGCGCCGACCTCTCGCATGTTTCTCGTCACGTCGTCCAGGCCGCCCGTGGCGTGGGCGAAGGTGCGGATGCCGACTCGCTCCATCTGCACCCGCAGCTCGGTCTGCGACACGTGCAGGACGAGGACGCCGGGCTTGAGCCGCAGGATGCGCTCGACGTCGGGGTCGAGCAGCGCGCCGAGCCGCGGGAGCCGTTGCACCTCGGGCGGCCAGGCGTCGAAGCTGCCGACGCCGACGACCTGCGGCCCGGCGCCAATCGCGAACAGCATCTCCGTCACGGCCGGCACCAGCGACGCCACCGTGGGCTTCCCCGGCGCCGCCCGCGGCGGCGTCGCGGCACCTGCGGGTTCTCGCGGCGTCTCCCCGCAGCCCCCAGCGACCGCGAGCGCGATCACGCCGGCCGCCGCCGCCACCCGTGCGAGCACCATTCTGCTGAGCACTTCCCTCCGTCGTCTCTGCGTCTCCGCGCCTCTGCGTTGAACGTCAGCCTATCCCTGATCCCTATCTTCGCCTGAGCAGCAGCCACAGGAAGAACGGGCCGCCGACGAGCGCCGTGAGGATCCCCACCGGCAGCTCCATCGGTGCCATGATCGTGCGTGCCGCGGTGTCGCACGCGACCAGGAATGCGGCTCCGAACAGGGTCGAGGCCGGCAGGACGATCCGGTGGTCCGACCCGACCATCAGCCGCACCAGGTGAGGGACGATGATGCCGATGAAGCCGACGGGGCCGCCCAGCGAGACCGCCGCCCCGGTGGCGAGCGAGGCGCTGAAGAACGAGAGACGCTGTGTCCGCACGACGTCCACGCCCCGCGCCGCCGCGGCGTCGGCCCCGAGCGTCAGCAGGTTCAGCGCGCGCGGCAGCACCGCGAAGGCGGCGAAGCCGGCGAGCATGAAGGGCAGCGCCGACAGGATCGGCGCGTAGCCCCCGACGTCGAGATCGCCCATCAACCACCGCACCGTGCGGAAGGTCTGCGAGAAGTCGGCCAGGTACTGGATGAAGAGGATCAGCGAGGAGAAGAAGGCGTTCAGCGTGATCCCGGCGAGCAGGAGCACCGTGGTGGAGAGGCCCTGGCGCCGGACCGTCGCGAGCGCGTAGACGATGGCGACGGCGCCGAGGGCACCGGCGAAGCTGGCAATCGGCACCGACGAGACGCCCGCGAACGCGAGACCGATCGGGAAGGTGATGGCGAGCATCGCGCCGAGCGCGGCGCCGGCCGACACGCCCAGGGTGAACGGGGTGGCCAGCGGGTTGCGCAGCAGCCCCTGAAAGACGACGCCGGCGGCGGCGAGCGAGGCGCCGACCAGCGCGGCCGCCAGCGTCCGCGGCAGGCGGGCCACGAAGAAGATCTGCGCGTCCGCATTGTCGGCGAACGGGATGCTGCGGTCGAAGACGCGCCTGAGCGAGAGCGGCGTGGAACCGATCAGCGGAGCCAGGAGGCAGGCCGCGGCCGCCAGACCGCCGAACGCCAGCACGGTGAAGAGAAGCCTCCGTCGCATCAGCCCTGCCCGACCCGCGCCAGCGGCACCACCGTCAGGTGTCCCGCGCGCTCGTTGAACTGGACGTCGGCGTCCACGCCGTAGACGCCGCGGATGTGCTCGCGCGTCAGGACCTCGGCTGTCGGGCCGGCGGCGGCGAGGCGGCCCTGGCGGAGCAGCACGAGGCCCGTGCACAGGCTGGCGGCGAAGTTGAGGTCGTGGGTGGCGACGGCGAGCGTGACCTGCCGGCGCGCGTTCAGCCGGCGCAGCAGCGCGGCAATCTCGATCTGGTAGCCGGGGTCGAGCGACGCGGTCGGCTCGTCGAGCAGCATCACCGAGGCGGCCTGGGCGAGCGCCGCGGCGATGATGACCCGCTGTTTCTCGCCGCCGCTCAACGTGGGGAACATGCGGCCGGCGAGGTGGCCCGTCCCGGTGTCGTCGAGCGCCTCGCGCGCCAGGCGCGCGTCCTCGTCGCCCTCCAGTTGGAAGGCGCCGAGGTGCGGGAAGCGGCCCATCAGGACGACCTCGAGCACCGTGAAGTCGAAGGCGAGGCGCGTCTCCTGGGGCACCACGGCGATCTCGCGCGCGACCTGCCTCCGCGAGAGCGCCGCGAGCGGCCGGCCGCTCAGCAGCACCCGCCCCGAGGCCGGCTTGATCAGTCCCGCCAGCAGCCGCAGCAGCGTCGTCTTGCCCGAGCCGTTGGGGCCGAGGATGCCGAGGATGCCGCCGCGGGCGATCTCGAGCGAGACGCCTCGCACGCCGCCCGGCGCGTCCTGGCCGGGGCCGGGCGGGTGCTCGTAGGTGAGGTCATCGGCCCGCAGCAAGGCGAACCCCGATCGTCGCGGTGCGGCCGAGCGCGGGGAAGCCGAAGCTCTCCTCGTACCGGCGGTCGAGCAGGTTGCCGCCCCTCACGAGCACGGTGAGGCGGCGGTGCACGCGGATCGACGCGCCCGCGTCGACCACCGCGTAGCCGTCGTTCCAGAAGAGGCCGCCGAAGCTGCCCCACGAGGGCTCGACGTCCAGCACGCGCCCGCGGGCGCCGACGCGGGCGAACGCGGTGAGCGGGCCGCTCGAGAAGAGCAGGTCGAGAGAGCCCTCGTCGCGGGGCCGTCGGAGCAGCGGGTCGCCGGCGTCGAAGGGGGGCGGCGCGAAACCGACGCGATCCACCGCGAGGATGGCCGTGGACAGCCGCGTGTAGGCGGCGCGCACGTCGAGGCCCCAGCGCGTGCGGGCGGACACGGAGGCCTCGAGGCCTCGCGCGCGGGCGTTCGAGATGTTGTCGGTGCGGAAGCGGCTCGCGTGCCGCAGCACGGGCCCGACCGACACGATCAGGTCGTCGTAGCGGTTGGAGAAGGCGGTCAGGCCGACGACCACGCGATCGCCCGCCCACGCCTGCTCGACACCCGCCTCGAGGCTGCGGCTCCGCTCGGGCTTCAGCCCGGGGTTGTCGGTGAAGGCAATCTCGAGCGCGTCGGGCGCGCGCATGCCGGTCCCGGCCGCGGCGCGGATGCGCGTCCACGAGATGGCCGCCCCGGGGCGACCGGGGATGGACCAGGCGGCGGCGATGCGCGGGTTCACCGAGGTGTCGGTCTGCCCGTCGAAGGACGGGCGCGGCGAGTAGGGGTCCGAGTACGCCGGCAGGGCCGCTCGCCGGACCGATTCGGCTCGCACGCCCGCGGTCAGCGAGACGGCGGCGTGAGGCTGCAGGCGGGCCTCGGCGAAAGCCGCGAGGTCGCGCCGCTCGACCGGCAGGAGCGACTCGCCGTCGCCGGCGATGAACGAGCTGGTCGCCCGTTCGCCCTGCCACGCGCCGCCCACGGTGAGCGCCGCGGTGTCGGTCGGGCTGGTGTTCAAGGCGAGCCGCGCCTCGGTGCGCCGCGTGCCGGACGCCGACAGGCCGTAGGCGCTCGTATAGTCGTTCTTCAGCTCCACGTGGCTGGCCGTCGCGACGAAGGTCGTTCGCGCGCCGGTGCCGAGGGCCTGCTGCCACCGTGCGCCAACCTGGCGGTGGTCGGTTTCGCCCCGCGAGAGGCGGTCGACGGCCGTGTAGGCGCCGATCGGGTTCGACCCGAAGGGACCGGGGTAGCCGCGCTCGTGCGAGGTCCACCGCAGCGTGACTCGCAGGTCGGATGAAGGCGCCGCGCGCCAGCCCACGTTGCCGCCGGCGTCGAGCAGCCGGAGGTCGTCGTTGCCGACCCGCTCGCCCGTTGCGGGCGCGACCCCGGCGTAGCCGTCACTCGACGTGCGGCCCGCCGATCCGCCCCAGCTCCAGGCGCCGCGCGAGCCCGAGGCCGAGAGCGACGCGCGCGACGTACCGAGGCTGCCGCGCTCCAGCGTCACGCCGGCCTGCGGCGCGCCGCCGCGCCGTGTCACCACCTGCACCGTCCCGCCGATCGCCTCGCTGCCGAACAGCGCGCTCTCGGGGCCGCGCACGACCTCGACCCGCTCGACGTCCTCGGCCGAGAGGGTGGAGAAGTCGAAGCCGCCGCCGAAGGCGTTCACCTTGATGCCGTCCACCAGCACGAGCGTGAAGTCGGACTCGCCGCCCCGCGGGAACACCGACGTGACAGAGCCTCGCCCGCCGTTGCGCGCGACAGAGAGCCCGGGCACGCCGCGCAGCGCGTCGGCGATGGACTCCACCTGCCGCGCCTCCATGTCCTCGCGCGAGATAACCGTCACCGTGGTGGCGGCGCGCGACAGCGGCAGCTCGACCTGTGCGGCCGAGACGACCACCGACTCGGCGATGGCCGTCAGCCGCAGCGGCAGCCGCAGCTCGATCCCGCGGCCCGGCTTCACCTCCACGCCCACCGGGTCGGCGGCGAGCCCCGGCGACGACCCGCGCAGCTCGTATCGGCCGGGCGCCACGCCGACGAAGGCGAACCGCCCCGCCTCGTCGGCCTCGGTCGAGGCCACGAGCCTCACCGGGGTGGCAAGCACCACGTCGGCGTACGGCACCACTTCCCCCGCCGGGTCGAGCGCGACGCCGCGCACACTCCCTGGGGTCAGGTCTTGCATTTCAGCATTTTCCTGCCCCAGAGCAGGAGACGGCGGGAACGTGGAAAGGCAGAAGGCGACGAGCAGGACGAAAGGAAAACGGAGTGCGGCAGCCATGAGCCTGTCCTTCGGCGTCTCACGCGCCGATCCCCGTGCCGCGCGCCCGAGGGGCGCGGGCGACACCGGGTCGAGGGACGTGCCGGGCGGCCAGGTTTCCTGACTCGCGGATCACCGCGGCGCCGCTGCCTTCCCATGCCCTTGTAGGGCGACCCCTCGGTCTCCCGTAGGGCGACCCTTCAGGGTTGCCCAGGCACAGTGGCTGGGTCTCTCGACCCGGTGCGGCGCGCGCTCCCCGCCTACAGTGGCGTGACCGTGTGGGCTTCCTACCCACTTCGCTTGGTCGCCGGCGAACCGTCAGTTCGGCGCCAGTATAGCATGTGGCATAATGGAGACTGATCTGGTCCGTATTCGGTTCAAGGAGGACGATCTTGGCCCACGAGCTGCCCCCGCTTCCGTATGCCTACAACGCCCTGGAGCCGCACATCGACGAGCAGACGATGCGGATCCACCACGACAAGCACCACGCCACCTACGTCACCAACCTGAACGCCGCGCTCGAGAAGCACGCCGACCTGCAGAAGCTCGACGGCCGAGGAACTGCTGCGCGGCATCGACGACGGTGCCCGAGGCGATCCGCACGGCGGTCCGCAACAACGGCGGCGGCCACGTCAACCACACGATGTTCTGGGAGATCATGGCGCCCGGGCGGCGGCGCCGTTCGCCGGCCGCATCGCCGACGCCATCAAGGGGACCTTCGGCAGCTTCGACGCCTTCAAGGAGCAGTTCGCGCAAGGCGGCGATCGGCCGGTTCGGCAGCGGCTGGGCCTGGCTGGTGCAGAGCGCCGACGGCAAGCTGTCGATCGAGAGCACGGCCAACCAGGACAGCCCGCTGATGGAGGGGAAGAGGCCGATCCTCGGCCTCGACGTCTGGGAGCACGCCTACTACCTGAAGTACCAGAACCGCCGGGCCGACTACGTCACCGCGTGGTGGAACGTGGTGAACTGGGAGGCGATCAGCGGGCGGTTGAAGTGAAGGTGTAGTGGCTGGTGGAGAGCCACCAGCCCTACAGGGACCGTATTTGTCCCAGGATCTCCTCGTGCGTGGGGAACTCGAACTGCGACGAGGCGACGAAGCGGTAACGGATGGTCCGGGCGGCGTCGATGAGGAAGAGCGCCGGCCGGGCGATGTTCCAGGCGTCGAAACCCACGCGGTGCCAGACGCCGTACGCCTTCACAGTGTCGCGCGAGTCGTCGATCAGGATCGTGAACGGCAGGTTGCGGTCGGCGTGGTAACGGCGCACCTTCTCGGAGCGCTGCGCGACGATGGCCGCGACCTGCACGCCGTGCTTCAGGTATTCCCCGGCGTTGTGGGCCAGTTCACCGAACTGGCGGCGGCAGTTCGGTCACCAGGTGCCCCGGTGGAAGGCCAGCAGCAGAGGCCCCCGCTCCAGGAACTCGCCCAGCGACTTCCTCGCCCCTTCGTGCGTCGGCAGCGAGAAGTCCGGCGCCGTCGATCCCAGTTCCAGCACTGATTCAAGCATCGCCTCGCCCCCGACTCGACAACCTTGGACTTGGTGGACTTCGACCTCGCAGACTAGAAGAGCTTCACCTCCACCGTCTCCCCCTTCTCGACGATGTCGGTCTGCGCCGGGATTTCGATGTAGCCGTCGGCCTGCGACATGCTGGTGATGTCGCCCGAGGCCTTGAAGGCCGGCATCGCGACGCCGTCCACGACCCGCACCGTGTAGAACTGGTGCCGGCCCGTCGTCGAGACGACGCGCTGGCCGAGCGGGACGTGGAGCGTGCGGGTGACGGTCTCCGGCAGGCGCGCGAGGCGGCGCAGCAGCGGCACCAGCAGCATGTAGCCGTTCGACAGGCACGACGTCGGATAGCCCGGCATGCCGAGCACCGGCTTGCCGTCGATCACCCCGAAGAGCGTCGGCTTCCCCGGCTTCACGGCGATCCCGTGGAAGATGACCTCGCCGCGGCTGGCGACGAGGTCGAGCACGAGATCGCGCTCGCCGACCGAGCTTCCGCCCGAGAAGACGACGAGGTCTTCGGCGAGGCACCCGTCGAGCGCGCGCGAGAGGTCCTCGAGGCGGTCGGCCGACGTCGCGCGAGGAACTGGAACACCGCCGTTCTCCTCGACGATGGCCGAGAGGGTGAAGCGGTTGATGTCGTAGATGTGGCCGGGCGGAAGGGGTCGGCCCGGTTCGACGATCTCGTTGCCGGTCGAGAGCAGGGCGACGCGCGGCCGCTCGAAGACCACGACCTCGCTGTTGCCG
Organism: uncultured Acidobacteriota bacterium; assembly: GCA_963813585.1. Lineage (GTDB taxonomy): Bacteria > Acidobacteriota > Vicinamibacteria > Vicinamibacterales > Fen-181 > JARKSS01. Next base: position 331,734 of record CAWEZL010000001.1, on the reverse strand, counting down.
AGGGCGGCGATGGCGCCGACGCGGCTCGGGGTCAGGTAGTCGCCGGCGCGCAGCACCTCGTGGCCGGCCTGTATGTCGGCCCCCTGGCGGCCGACGTTCTGCCCGGGGTAGACGGGGCTGAAGATCCGGACGCGCCCCTCGTCGTCCTTCTCGGTCTCCTCGACCATGACGACGGCGTCGGCCCCGGCGGGCATCGGGGCGCCGGTGGCGATCTGCACGCACTCGCCACGCGAGACCGTGCGCGTGGGCATCTCGCCCGTGTGGACGGTTTCGACGATGCGCGCCGTTTTCGGGTCGAACTGGCCGGCGCCGAAGGTGTCCGGCAGCGACCACCGCGTAGCCATCCATGGCGGCGCGGGCGAAGGGGGGGACGTCCTGCGACGCGACGATGGCGCGGGCGAGGACACGTTGGTGGCAGCGCCCGAGCGGGATGGTCTCGGCGCGATCGACGGGCCGGACGGCGGCGGCCATGAGGGCGCGCGCCTCGTCGAGCGGAATGGTCTCCCGTATCGGCCGCATGCGCACTATCTCGACGCCTCCCTCACCAGGTGCCCGAGTTCCGGCAGGACCAGGCGCGTCATGGCGAGGCGCACCGCGTGTTCGGAGCCGGGCAACGAGATGATCACCCTGCGCTTCGCCAAACCGGCGCACGCGCGGCTCAGCATCGCGGCCGAGCCGATCTCGTCGTAACTGAGCATCCGGAACAGCTCGCCGAACCCCTCGAGCCGCTTCTCGAGCAGCGAGTCGATCGCCTCGAAGGTGGTGTCACGCGAGGTGATGCCGGTGCCGCCGGTGGTGATGACGACCTGCACCTCGGGGTTCTCGAGCAACGCGAGGATCGCGGCGCGCACCTGGTCCGGCTCGTCGCGCAGCAGCTTGCGCCCGACGACCTGGTGGCCCCCGGCGAACAGCAGGTCGAAGATCGCCCGGCCGCTCGTGTCGGTGGCCTCGGTGCGGGTGTCGCTGATCGTGAGGATGTAGCAGTTGGCCACCGCGGGCGACTGCGCCTTGTGCTCCAGGTGTCCCATGGGGGGATCTTACTAGGGGCCAGGGGCTAGGGGCTAGGGGCTCGGGGGCTAGGGGCTAAGGGCTCGGGGGCTGGGGGCTGGACGGCCAACGCCACATGCTACGATTCCCGCCTATGTTCAACCGCCCGATTCCCCTGTCCTTTCTCGCCGCATTCCTCTCGCTGGCCCTGCTGGCCGCCTCGGCGCCGCCCCAGGCCCCCCTCGACAAGGCGGCCGAGCGGTGGGTGCAGGAGACGCTGAAGCGGATGACGCTCGACGAGAAGGTGGGGCAACTGCTGGCGCCCGCCATCAACGCCGTCTACACGCCGGCCGACAGCGACGTTGACGAGCAGAAGCTGCACCTGGTGCGCGACCTGCACGTGGGCGGTCTGCACGTCTTCGGCGGCGGCGAGCCGATGCCGCAGGCGCTGCTGAACCCCAACTACGGGACGGGGGGTGGGGCCAGCCGCAAGGGCGACCCCTATGCCGCTGCCGTGTTCCTGAACCGCCTCCAGCAGGCGGCGACGATCCCGCTGCTGACCACCGCCGACTTCGAGGGGGGCGCGAACTACATCCTGAACGGCGCGACCCGCTTTCCCCGGGGCATGGTCATCGGCGCGACCCGCGACCCGCAGCTGGCCTTCACCGCCGGCCGCATTGCCGCCCAGGAGGGACGGAGCATCGGCGTGATGGTGGACTTCTACCCGGTGCTCGACGTCAACAACAACCCGCGCAACCCGATCATCAACCTGCGCTCGTTCGGCGAGGACCCGGCGTTCGTGTCGGAGATGGGGCGGCAGTTCATCAAGGGGATCCAGGCCGGTGGCATGCTCTCGACCGCGAAGCACTTCCCGGGGCACGGCGACACCAGCGTGGACACCCACATCGGCCTCGCGGTCATCCAGCACCCGCGCGAGCACCTCGACCAGGTCGAGCTGCTCCCGTTCCGCATGGCGGTGGAGGCCGGCATCGACGCCTTCATGTCCACGCACATCGTCCTGCCGGCGCTGGACCCGGCGCCCGGCATCCCGGCGACGCTGAGCCGGCCGATCCTCACGGGGCTGCTGCGCGAGCAGATGGGGTTCAAGGGGATCATCTACACCGACTCGATGTCGATGCACGCGATCTCGAAGAACTTCGGGAACGGGCAGGCGGCGGCGATGGCGGTGAAGGCGGGCGTGGACCAGGTGCTCGACATCCCCGAGCCGGACGTGGCGTTCGCGGCGATCAGGGCGGCGGTGGCCTCGGGCGAGATCCCCGAGGCGCAGGTGACTGCGTCGGTCGAGCGGCTGCTGCGGGTGAAGGCGCGCCTGGGGCTGCACAGGACCCGGACGGTGGACGTCGCGGCGATCGCGTCGAAGTTCGGCGGGCGCGCGAACGCGCGCGCGGCGCAGGAGATCTGCGAGCGGGGGCTGACGCTGCTGAAGGACGAGCGCGGCCAGGTGCCGCTGAAGGTGGCGAAGGACGCCGACGTCCTCTACCTCTCGGTGATCGACTACGCGAGCGGCTGGCGCGAGGGTGCGCCGAGCCGGACGTTCATCCCGGAGCTGAAGAAGCGATGGCCGAACGTGACGGCCATCGAGATCTCCGACCGGACGTCGGCGTCGGAGATGGAGCTGGTGCGCGAGGTGGGGAAGCGGGCCGACGCGGTGGTCGCGTCGGTGTTCGTCCGCATCTCGTCCTACAGCGGCCGGATGGACCTGTCGGCGGCGCAGGTGTCGCTGCTCGAGTCGATCGCGGCCGACCCGGGGAAGCCGTTCGCGGCGGTGCTCTTCGGCAACCCGTACACGGCGATGGCGCTGCAGAAGCTGCCGGCGCTGCTGGTGACCTACGAGCAGTTCGACGCGATGGAGGCGGCGGCGGTGCGCGCGCTGGCGGGCGAGATCCCGATCCGTGGCAAGCTGCCGATCACGATGCCCGGCCTGTTCCCCGCCGGCACGGGGCTGGAGCGGCAGTAGGGCGGGCCTCCGTGCCCCTCGACCCTGCTTGGGGCACCTTCAGGTACCTCACCGACACGCCCGACCCCGCGAAGAACCCCTCCGCCCCCGCGGTGAGGCCCGCGCCGACGCGGACGTCCCACTGGACGCGCGGCCCGATCTTCACCGTGAACCCCCCGTCCACCGAGTGGGCGGCGGCGACGCCCGCTCGCCTCGCGGCCGGGAACGACGCGAACCACTCGGTGTAGGCGCCGACGCGATCCGACAGCGAGTAGCCCACCGAGACCGACTGCGTCAGCTCCAGGTAGTCTTCCCCCGCCGCGTCCACGGCCAGGTTCCCCTGCGTGCTGGCGGTGAGGGAGGCGAGATCGGGGAGCAGGTCCCACGCGTAGATCCAATTGAGCCCGGGCAGCGCGCGTCCGGCGCTCAGGCTGGCAGCCCCGGTCGGCAGGGTCGCCTGCCCGATGAGCACCATCGCCGGCCGGCCTCCCCGCTGGTCCGCCAGGTGCACCTTGGCGCCGAAGTACACGTCCTCGGCGCCGGTTGACTGCGCGCGCCCGCCCGCGGCGGGCCCCGGCGACCCCGTGGTGACGAGACTCTGGCCCACGCGCAGCTCCAGCCGGTCGGCGACGCCGATGCGTGCGAGGACCTCGGGGTACGTGTGGGAGGTGTAGACGCCCTCGTCCGCGTCGCGGGTGAAGGTGTAGCCGGCCTCTATCTGCACGTGCCCGCGGGGGACGGTGGAGGCCGATTCCGTGAAGTCGGGCCGGTCGGTGACCATCTCGGGGAGGGGCGCCCGGGTGGTTGCGCAGCCGGCCGCGCCGATGGCCAGGCCGGCGAGGAGGGCGAGGACGGGCGGGAGCGAGTGCAGCATCGCCTCGAGGCTCTCATGCTAATATTAGTGGTTCCTGCGCGCTGGCGGCGCCCGCCGCCCCGCAGGAGCTGCCCGAGCGCGCGCCCTTAGCTCAGCTGGATAGAGCGTCTGGCTACGAACCAGGAGGTCGCAGGTTCGAGTCCTGCAGGGCGCGCCACTTTCCGACCACCCGACTGACAAACGACTGACAATCTGCGGCGGCTCGAAGTGGTCCCGGGACCCGTTCTGCGTCCTGGCCGTCTGCCTACTGGCCGACCGCCTGTTCTCCGGTGGCCTCGGGACGGCTCGGCTGTCCTGCGAGGCGGAGTTGGCGGCGGCGCTCCCAGACGCCGGTCAGGGACTTGCGCAGCTCCTCGTCCGTGATGTTGAGGTATCGCTGCGTCTGCTTGATGTCGGCGTGGCCGAGCATCAGCTGGATCGTGCGGATGTCGACGCCGTCGGCCAGCAGTCGGCAGGCGCCTTCATGGCGCAGGTCGTGCCAGTGAAGGTCGATCTGCCGGAGCTTCTCGCGGTCCACGCGCACGCCGTGCGCCGCCCGCTTGGAGTCGTGCCCGTTCGCGAGCATGAGCACCGTCTCCCAGGCCGTCTTGAAGCTCTCCTGGAACTCGCCCGACTCGCCGCCGAAGACGTAGGCGGCCGGCCCGAGCTCCTTCCGTCGCTTGAGAATCGGCGCCAGGCGCCCCTGCGGATCGAACGGGATCCGCCGGTTCTCCTTGTCCTTCGCGTGCGCCCCAGGGATGCCAATCTGGTGCTGGTCCCAGTCCACGTGCCGGTTCTGGATGCGCAGCATCTCCCCCTGGCGGCAGCACGTCTCGAGGGCCCCGATGATCCGGTCGTGCATCGACGAGCCGACCCAGCGATGTTCCCACGCGTTCATCGCCAGCGCCGCGTCGAGCAGCGCCTTCTCCTCGGCTGGGCCCACGCGCCGATCGCGCTTGGTTTCCTCCTTCGTCTTGATGGTCACGCCGAACCGGTGGAACGGTGAGTTCACGAGGTACGGCGGATCCTGGAACCGGCCCCAGTTGATCGCCGCCCGGAGCGTCGCCGAGCGCCCGGTTGACCGTCGCGACCGACCGGCCCGTCGCGGTAGGCCGCCTTGAACCGCAGGATCTCGCTCACCTTCTCGAGCGTGGTCACCGCCTGGTTGCCCAGCACCGCCTTGATCGCGGCGAGCTGGCTCCTGATCGTGACGGCGTCCCGCAGCCCCTCGGCCTCGACGTACTCCTTGAAGTAGCGGTCGAGGAAGTCGGCCACCGTCAGGCTCTCGCCGACCGACTCCGGCACCGGCGCAATCCTGGGATCCCGACCCGCCATGATCTCGCCGACGAACTTCGGCTCCCAGACGCGCTCGGCCGCCTGCTTCGAGGTCACCGGTTCCTTCGCGCCTCGCAGCGACGCGAAGTCGTCCACGCGCATGCGCCAGCGCCTGCCCTGGCACATCACGTCGAACCACCACGGGTGGTCGCATCTCGGGCTGCCCCTGCAGCCCTTCGGCTTGCAGATCTTCCGCACGGCCATCGTTGCTCTCCTTCCTGCGCCAGGCTCGATGCCGGTGGTCCATCCGCCGTCACGCCGGCGTCTCCTCTACGAGATTCTCGTCGGCGCGCCTCGCCCGATCCAGTCCTCGACGTCGACCGGGCGAAAGCGCCAGCTCCGAACACCGAACCGCTGCCGCCTGAGCTGGCCGCACAGGTACGCGCGGCGCACGCTCTCCTCGTGACAGCCGACGAGCTCGGCCACTTCGAAGGCCGTCGAGCAGCTTGCCAGGCAGGCTGTCCGACCTGCGCCCGCCGCGTCGGTCATCGAGGATTCCCGAACGACGTCCGCTTCCCGATACGACGTCTCTCTCATGGCTGCCTCCACGGCCCGTGGCGCGGCGTTCGAGGCCGCGCCGGTCAATGTGACGGGTGGCGAGCCGATCGGCGCCGGAGAGGCGCACTGGAGTATCTCGCGTGCCCTCTCTCGGCCGGCTCGAGGATGTGGAAGCAGCCGCGACCGCGTGGGTCGACGTGCCACGATCCGTCAGCGGGCGTTCTCACGGCGCAGCTGCATCGACAGCGAGCACGCCGAAGAACGCGAGGTGAAGGTGGACGTCGAGGCGCGGGCGGATGTGCGCGCGCGCCTCGAGAGTCCTGGCGCCGCCGCGATTGCTCGTCGAGAGAAGTCGCGGCAGTGGCCTCGAGTTGCCTGCAGTTGCCTTGAGTGGCTTGGCTTGTCGCTGATGGCCCTGGGGCGGTCAGCTCGAAGGAGTCCGCGGGGCCGTGCGGCGGCGCGGAGGGTGGCGACTGGGCGCCACAGGAGTGATGCTTCTAACTTAGGTGTCCCATTCGCATTTGTCAACTCGAAGCGAGAGCCACAATCCCGTAGGTACATGAAGTCGCGCGAGGGAGAATTGGCCGTCCGGGACCAAGTTGCTTCGGGATATCCGCGAGTTCTGGCCTTGACTGCCCCACGTCGCGAGCTCTCCCTGACGCCTGTTCACATTCGGCGCAAGACTCCAGCGAGGATCATCCGTGGCAACTCGAAACACCGCCCGCAAGGGCACGAGGCGGGTCGACCGTGTCCGCGCCTCAAGAGATGGCCATCAGTTTCACGAGGCGTGGGTCGCGCGGCGTGCTCTCGGTCTCCTCTTGCAGCAGAGTGGGCTTCATGCGATCGCAGTGGAGGGCCTATCCGAAGAAGACGAAGAAGGCGCTCCGGATGCTGCCGTCGAGATCGCCGATGCGACTTTCTACTACGGCGACGCAGCATCGTTCGAGAGGTGCTCGCGCATCGAGGTGACGCAGTTCAGAGTACTCCATCAGCAACGCTGATGTACCGCTCGGTGTTGGTGACCTTCGCAAGACACTAATGAAGTTCGCCATAACCGAGCGGGCGTTTATCCGCAAGTACGGCGCCGTCGCCGCTTCGTCGAAGCTGACGTACACCTTCCACAGTAATCGCCCAATTGCGGTGGAGATGGCGGAGGCGTTCGGGACGGCTTCGATCGCCCAGGCAGCGGCTACACGGGAGGTCGTTGATCAACTCGATCAGCTCCGCAAGTCGATCAAGTGGGGCGACGAACGCTGGAACAGCTTCGTAGCACGCATCGCCCTGGTGGGTACTCAGGAGAAGCTCCAGGCGGTCGAAAGAGCGAACGCCCGCACCATCGCCGATTGGTCAGCTTCGAACGACGCGCTGGCTCGCGCACGCATCGGCGACTTGAGGAAGGTCGTGCGCGACAAGGCGGGCGCCGAAGGCGAAGGAAACAAACTCATAAAACGAGCGGACGTCCTCTATGCCCTCGAGCTAGCTGATGAAGACAGTCTCTTGCCTACTCCACAGGCATTCCCAGACGTCGGCGACGTCGTCAAGCGAGTCCAGCTCTCCGACTTTTTGAATAGCCTATCGCTGAGTCAGAGGTGGATTGTCCACGCCGCCGGCGGAGTCGGCAAGACGGTCTTCGTTCAGACGGCGGCAAGTGAACTGGCCCGCGAGAACGAGGTTGTGCTGTTCGACTGCTTCGGGGGCGGAGCGTATCGAACGGCGACGGATGCTAGGCACAAGCCTGAACGGGGCCTCCTCCACATTGTCAACGAACTCGCCTGTCGGGGTCTCTGCGACCCTATCCTGCCGGGCACCAACGACAGTGCGGAGGTCGTCCGCCGAAGCCTCGATCGTTTTCGACACACAATCGAGGTCATACGACGCAGGAAACCCGGAACCCGACTCTTTATCATCATCGACGCCGCTGACAACGCCGCCCTGGAAGCGAAGCACCGCAGTCAGTCCTCGTTTCCCCGCGAACTGCTTGAGAGTTTGACAACGGCCGAACGGACTATCGATGGCCTCTACGTTATATGCACTGCTAGGTCCGAACGTATCCAGAACGCGCGTCGACATTCGGCCAGACGTGGAAGATTTCGTTGGGATCGCTGCGTTCCTCGTTGCCAGCGGCAGGACGACGGCAGCAGCGCTCGCACCTTTTCTCAGTGGCGTAGTGACGCATATTCGTACCGCGTCGCGACGCGCGCAGCCGATATATGCGCCGTGTCGCAGGCACTTGGCGCGACGAATGGCGTCGGATACTTGGATAAGGCGACACGGTGTCGGAGCCTTCCCGTGCCCATTGCTGCCGCCATCCTTAAGTCGGTAACCGTGGACGATGCCACGGCGGCGAAGCTTCTATCGGCGGTGGCAAGGGCAGTCACAAGGACCCGACGGTCGGGTGACGGATTCCGGGGAGTACGAAGAAACGGACTCGTACAATCTCGCTTTGCAGCGCTGTGCCCTGCGCGCAGCACAGCTGAGACTGGGTCCGCACGCACACAGCCTGGCCGCGCAAGTCGCTCCGCCTCGCGTGAGTCTCTGGAGCCTTCGGGATGCCTTCTGGACACGCGATCTCGTCCCTTGGCTCTTATCCGTCGCCGCCCGAACTTCCGCGGAGAGTCGGCTCCCCACGCTCTTCGATTGCCTTCCAGCAGAGCTCTGGGTCTTAGTCGCAGCGGACGCTGCACCTGAGTCTGACCCCGACCAGCTGGCGCTACTGCAAGGCAAGTTGGACCCCAAGGTCGACGGGGCTGGCGACGAGATGCCGAAGCGGCTCTCAGACGAGGACCGGCGGCGCGCGCGTGAGAGCCTGTCGTTCCGTATCCCTGCGATGCTCGCCCTCGCCCGACGCATCGCCGGTGTTGCAACGGCGGTGGATGCGCAGGCGCGCACGGCTGCGTTGTCTGCGTTCTTCGACGGGTGGGAATCGGCGGTGGCTGAGGCCCAGGGGGACTATCGCTACCCCGCGGAGAATGCCCGATTCCTCGACAACCTCTACAGCGAGTGCGGGCTGCATACTCTCGTCGCACTGGACGCCTTCACGGATCAGACAGCAGCGGCATTTGTCGACTGGATGCGACGAGCGCCGTTCGTCCCTCTGCAGTTATCCACCAACCTAGTGCTCCCATTTTGCGAGGCGCGCAGCGACCGGCGAGTGGGCGGGCAAGATCGCTGCAAGGAGCCTCGTGTCGATCGAGGCGGAAGATGATGTGCAACGGCGAGCGACCTTTCTGGCTCAGCTCGCACGCGCGATTCTCCCGGCGAATCGCACGGAAGCTAGAGCGCTCTTTACGCGCGGCCTTGCCGAACTCGATGCCATCGGTTCAGGCGACAACTCCTTCACGAATGAACTCCTTTGGTTCGCCAGATCCCTCCGTCAACCACTCGCGTCAGAGGCGGCTCATCGTCTGGCGAAGATCTGCGAACTGAACGTGTACGACTCGAGGAAGTTTCCTTGGCCTCTTGCGTCAGCCGCGTTCTCCCGGTGCTGGGGCACGCCGTATCTGGCTCAGTTGTCGCGTTGGCACGACCGTGACAAAGTCACCATGGGACTCACCCTGCCGGCCACATTGACTTGCCTGCTGCGTGAGCGCCTCATTCGACCTGACGATGCACTTGCGATGCTGCGCCTCGTCGAGCCGGAGCCGGGTTGGGACTGGGACTGGGATCAATTAGCCGAGTCAATCATCTCGCTTCGGCCCCCCAACCTCGAGGCGCTCCTGAGAGAGGATCCTCTCTCAGTTCGACCTAGCGGCCCCGAAACGGCCGCCTGTCGCAACTGTCGAGAGAATGCAGAAGCTTTTCGCCAGCTCAGCAGCAGGTGCATCGCTATCATTCGAGCTCGAGCGTTTGCAGACTCGCGCCACAGAGCAGCGTCGGGTGCCGATAGGCGACGACGGAGGCGACCGCTTTGGTCTCGTGCGGGACGAGAACGTCATGAGGGAGGAGTCCCGCAAGCAGGAAGAGCTCTTGGCGGAGATTGTCGAGCGCACTGACCCACTCGATGCTGCCGCGGTTGAGAGCGCGGTCCACGCGCTGGACGAAATCAACGGGATCCTCGAACTCAAGACACGGGCGTTCTCAGCGCTTCGGGCGAGGGTCGCGTACGTTGATCGAGAACGGCACATTGGCGCGATCGTCAGCGCATGCAATCTAGGGCTGTCGGCCAAGACTAAGGTCCTGACCGACGCCAAAGCGGATTGGCTCTCGAGTTCTCCATCGCAACTCGGTCTGCTAGCCGACGCGGCGTCCACACTCGTTCGCCAGCACGCCGGGGAACTTGTCGGCAACGAATGCAGGGATCCTGTCACCAGCCGACTGAACTCTCACAGTTGTCGGGGCAACCGCGCGATGAACTCGCAGCCGTGTTGGTGGAGATTGCCGCAGCGGAAGAGTTGGAGACGGCATCGACCGTCTGGCTCCGACTCGCCACTGACATCTCTCCCAAGGCAAGTCCGCCTGTGCCCAAAGCTGCCTTGGAGCGCGTGCTGGGAAGCAGGGCCGCGCGGTTGGCTGATGGCGTGGGTGACGGACCGTGGAGCCCGACGCTTGAAGTCGGACCTTCTGCCGAAGGTGCCGTGGCCGGGCTGATATGGTTCTGCTTGGGTTTGCCACATGCGCGGGACAGGTGGAGAGCTGCGCACGCAGTCAGGACGTTGGCGAGGTTTGGTCGATGGTCAGTGATCGACGCGCTGTTCGGACAGCTCAACGCGCCTGGTGCCGGTCCTTTTCAGGACCAACGACTCCCGTTCTTCGTCATGCACGCCAAACAGTGGTTCTTGCTGGCAGTTGCAAGGATCTCGCTCGACTACCCTGGTGAAATCAAGCGGCATCGGGAGCGGCTCGGCGCAATCGCTCTTGATCACAACTTCCCACACGTAGGACTCCGCGAGCCATCGCGACGAGCACTCCTTTTCTGCCTCAAGGGAAGTACTTCTCGTTCAGCTCTCAAGCTCAAGGACCGACTCGAAGAGGTGCATGCGTCGCCGTTTCCGCCGGTCCAGCGCCAGTTCAGCACGTTTGGGACGATGTCCTGGGACCGCCCCAAGACCTCGAAGAAGCCGCAGCCGGCCTTTCACTTTGACTACGACTTTGACAAGCACGACCTGTCGCGGGTTGGCAACATGTTCGCCGTGCCGACGTGGAAAGTCGCCGATCGTTGTGTGTCATGGATAAGGAGGTGGGACCCGACAATTGAACACATGCACGATTTCGGTGGGCGAGAACGTCCAAGTGGCTATTCGAGCTATGCGTTGGGGTCGGAAGAGAGTTCACGTGCATACGGTGCGTACTTGGCACGACACGCACTCGCGCTCGAGGCCGGCCGCCTTCTTCAGACGACTCCTCTGAGCTACGGTAAGCACGCCTTCGGCACTTGGGAGGAGTGGCTTTCGCGTCACTCGCCCACGCGAGCGGATGGGTTGTGGCTCTCGGACGGGCTTGGTGAGGTTCCGCTCTTTGCCCTTCATGACCTGATGGCTGACGATGCCAAAGGTCTCCCCGGACCCTGCAGAGACGAGAGCATCGTGAATTCCCTGGCAGGCGTTGGTTGCGAGGGCATTGGTCAGAGTCTGATGGTCGAGGGCTCATGGAGCTCGCCTGATGGTGTCCGGGTCAGGGTCGCCTCGGCGCTCGTTCCGCCTGCTCAAGCCGATATTGCGGGTCGTGCGGTTGCGACAGCTTCGCCCATGGACATGTGGCTACCGACGCTCGAACGGGACGAGGACGGTGACGATTCAGTACCGCCCGGGCGTTCTGACATGGCTCCTCTTGAGGCATGGATAACCGACGTCCACATCGAAGCCAAGATCGATGATGGCGACCCGTTCGCCAGTCGTGAGGCAGTGGAACGCGCCAGACCGGCGCGTCGGGTCGTCAAGGCCCTCCACCTCCGACCAACTAGCCCCTGGCCTCACACTTGGATGGCGCCGGCGAAGCGCACGGCGTTCCGGTCACTAGCGTGGGGACGCACTACGGGTCGTGGCGATCGCGAACGGAGCGATTCTGGCTCCGCTTTGCTGTGCGATTCAGGAGTCCTGTCAAGACTGCTGACCGAGATGGATCGTGATCTCCTGTTGCTCATCAAGTTGGAGCACTATCGCGAGCGTTCCGACTACCACACCAAAGAAGAAGATCCGGTGGAGAGGTTCACTCATTCCTATTCGATACTCCTCATCGACCGGACACTACGCGTGCAACCCATCCGAGCAGGTACCGTAGACGTTGCGGCGGTGGCGAGCTTGGGTCAGCACTCGTCCTACGATTTTCAAAAGCGTCTTGCGGCGCTCGCGCGGCCGTGACGAACCCGAAAATGTGAGCACTCGACCGCGGCGGTAGGCCGCGGTCAGACCGGCACCGGGATAACTCGGCGGCCGACACGAAGATCCGGTTCCGCTCGTGTGACCACGTCGCGTTCTGTTGTTGTCGATGGGCATGTCCGCCAGGACCAACCGTCGCTCCGATAATTGCCGCGCTCGGCGGGAGCGCGATGGCCGGGTCCAGGCCGCGCAGCGGCGAGCGAAGCGAGCGGAGCCTGGACGCGGCCGAGCACTCCCGCAGAATGGATGTCGGAGCGACGGCGCAGTCTCCGTGCAAGTTGCCGTTGCGTCGTCAGCCAGGCACGTGTTCAGGGCGCGTCGTCTCGCTGATCTGGACGCCGGTTCTGCCGCGTGTTTCGGCACGTGCGCCGTCGTGTGATGTCCAACGGATACTGACGCGGGACGCCGCGCGTTCTGGTGCGGGTTTCGAGCGAGCGTTCCGGTTCGTTCGGACGACGACACCGACACCGACAATCGGGGCGTGAGCGACCCCCGGGGCCGCGACGGGGTTGGCGCTACCCGGGGTCAGCTGGGGGTCGCTCACGCCCCGTTTCCTCCACTGCTCCCTCTGTCAGACCGGTTGCGGCGGCGAAGAACGCCGCCGAACCCGGGCCCGCTCTCCGCCGCGCTATATCACGCAGGGCCAGGAGTTGTTGGTTGTGAAGGCGGCCCGGCGCGCGGTTCTTGATGTTCGCCGCCGTTGTCGCAATTCCACTGGCCAGGGGGGTTGAGAGCGCGAACGTGCTTGTTCCCCCTTCTGTCCCCCTGCTCAACCCCGACTCGCGACCATGCGACCGCGGCCACCAGGGGAGAGAGATGACCGTAGCGGTGACCGAGCGGCCGCCATTCGACCCGGCGTTCGGCACCGACAGTGACACCGAGCAGCGGTCCGATTTCGTGGTGGATGACCGCCTGCCAGGCAGGCTCCGAGGGCCTCCCGTCCGGCGCGAAGACGAGCCGGAGCGTCCACACGGGAAGCGCAGCCAGGAGCGCCTGGTGGCGCCGAAGAAACGGTCGCAAGTCGGCCAAGGATGAGCGTGTAGCCGGTTAGACGAAGAACGCCCGGTCCGGTGCTCCGGCGCCAATCGGCAGGGCATGGGGAAACAGCCTGGAGGACGCCAGCCCACGAACGCCGGAAGCCTGCTGGGGCAGGCTCTCGCGAGGGATCCCGCTGGCGGTCGTGAAGTGCTCGACCTTGTCGCGCTCACTGGCGAGCCAGGTGACCTCGCGTGCCTCAAGGACGGCGTCGAGAAGCATCAGCCGAGGCATGACGGAGGCTGCCGGAACAGGCCGTCGCAGCCGGCTCTGAGGTTGGCCGATGGCAGCGTATAGGGGCCGATGGCGAACGTGGTACACGAGCGCCCGATTGTGGAGGCACGGGCAGACGGCCGCGAATCCGCGGCTCACCAGGCGGTCGAAGAACCGATTGATCTTGTGCCCGTACGCGATGCCCGCGAAGGCCGCGAACTGCCTCGGCAGGCAGACGCCCGAGTGGTCCAGCACCGTGTCCAGGAAGGCGGCCTGGCGCCCGGTGAAACCGAACCTCGAGAGGTCTTCGACTCGTTGTTCTCGTGACATGGCTGATTCCTCCCGTCTTCTCGAAACGCTCACCGAAACAACTCCTCCGCTGGCCTCCGCCTTGGAACACCGCCCCCACCTCGACCCGACCCGCCGCGCCCCGAGATCCGTGCCGACAGCCCGCTGTACACGGCTGAAGCCGGACCTCGCGGCCGCCGTCCCGTGGGCACCCCGATAGTGAACCGTCGTCACCTCCACGTCTTCCTCCCGCGAGCGCCCGTCGATGTCGTCGTACTCGATGCGCACGTCGGGGAAGTGCACGTGGTCGTCGAAGTACGGCAGGTTGTGCTCGACCGCCCAGAGCGCGATCTCCTCGGCACTCCGGTCGGGGCGTCCGTCGCTGTCGGCGCGGTCTCGATTCCGCTCCTGGAGGAAGCGCTGGTACTCGCGCTTGAGCTCGTAGTCGAGGACGACGCGCCGGAGCCGATTGCCGCGCTCGGTGAGCCGATCGGCGGCCTGCGAGGTAGGCTGCGGTACACCTGCGTGTCATGCTCCAGTTCCCGTGGCTTACGGAGACCCGCGTAGAACGCCTGGGCGGCGTCCTCGCCCGGCCGGCGCCGCGCCTCCAGCAGCTCACGTCCGTGCTCCGTCAGGGTGACGACACGGTCTCTGTGTCCCGGCAGCGGTACGGTCTGAACGAGCCCGCTCTCACGGAGATGGCGGAGGTCTGAAGACCGTGGATTGCCAGCACGGCCGAGGCTGGCCTCGAGGTCGCGCGACGACACCACTCGGAATGCGCCGACCGTCGCCAGCACGCGGCTCTGATTACCATTGACTTCGTATTCGCGGTCCCGCACGCGGACCGGCTCCCGGCGGGGACCACGCGGAAGATCCACGTGGCGGACGGCAATATCGCGTGGGTCGCGCGTCGATCTCGAGCTCGCGCCCGGCAGGGTCACTGTGGCCACCGCGGCTCAAGTCGGGCCGTCGATCGTCAGGGTCGCGGGAGTCGAAATCGCGGGGATCGAAATCGAGCATGGGCGCTCCTCCAGGGACAGCAAGTCGGTTGTCTGGGAGGGGCCCTGGGGCGGCTCCGCGAATGTCGCCGCGGCGTGGGAGTGGCTCCGGGCCGCGGGGACGAGGACGTAGCTGGCTACGTCTTCCTGTGCGCCAAAGACGCGCGAATCACAGCAGGCAGCGACGGCCGCGATGACACTTGGCCGTCGTCACGACGAGAGGCATACTGGCCGGAGCCATGAGGAAGGAATACGACTTTTCGAAGGCCCGGCCGAACCCGTACGCGAAGCGACTGAAGCGGTCGGCGACCGTCCGCATCGACGAAGCGAAACGCACGCGGCGCTCCGACCGTAAAGGACCTCGGCGACCGCCCTCGGGTTCTTGACCGCCACCCTCAGCGGCGCCGCCGGCGCGTGCGGCCGCCCGGCGGTCCCGTTCGCCTTCGGCCGCGAAGGCCTCAACGTGCCGCGCCGGATACGGCCAGCCTGGCGGACGCTCGTGAGCAACTCGTGAAACGCCCGATCCTTCACCGCAACTCCTTCCAGATCAGCGACTACTGCGCGGCGGAAAGAAGCCGGCGCAGCGGCTCGACCAGTGGCGGCAGGTCGTTCTGAATCGTGTCCCAGATCACGGCAGGCCGCAGGTTCCAGTACGCGTGCACCGAGTAGTTGCGCAGGTCGACCATCTGCCGCCAGGGGATCGCCGTTTCCCTGGACGTGATCTCGCTCGGCACGTGATTGGCGGCCTCGCCAATGATCGTCAGGTTGTGCACGACGGCGTCGATGAGCTTCTCATCCCGCTCAAATGCGTCGAGGCTCGCCCCCGCCGTGAAGCGCTGGATCTTCTCCACGGCATCGAGGATGTCCTGAATCCGAAACGTCCATTCTCTAGGCGGCATGGATCGCTTCTCTCAGGATGCGCTCTCTGCAGCGCGGGCTTGATGCTGTCGCGCAGCACCAGATCGACGCGCGGCACCCCGAGGATCGTCTCGAGGTAGTGCTGCGTGCGCGACAAATGGAACAGCCCGACCGGGCGGCCGTCGAATTCAACCAGGAAGTCGACGTCGCTCGCGGCCGTCGCTTCGTCTCGGACCACCGAGCCGAACAGCGCCAACGACTTGACCCCGAAGTCGGCGGCGAGCTGTCGCGCGGTGCCTGGCGATGATCTCGAGGACGTCCTTGCGATTCATGATGCTTCCCCGCAGTCGGGCCGAGAGCGCGGCGCTAACCGCGACCAATCCATCATACCGCCAGCGTCGACGGCTCTCGATTCCTGCGTGCCTTCTGGCGTCTGGCCAGAGGGTCGCAGGTCGCCCTTCTTGACTGACAAATGACTGACAATCCGCGGCGGCTCGAGGCATTCTCGAGTTGCCTCGGGTGTGAGACGAGGCCCGTAAACATTGGGGCAGCGGTCTCCCGCTGCCCCCGGTTGCCTCCTTTCGAATTGCTACGAACCAGGAGGTCGCAGGTTCGAGTCCTGCAGGGCGCGCCAAATTCCTCAGGGTCCATTCCGGAGACATAGGTAACACTTTCGGGCTGAACGGATTCGCGACGGCGCGGGAGTGTCCGTGCCGGGCCATCGCTCCGCCTCGCGGCGGGAACAACGGGCCGCCAGACTCCGTCGCATTCACGGGGGGTCGGCCTGCGACAGGGTCCAGCCCAGGTTCTCAGCCCGCCAGCGGAGTCGAGATGCCCCAGACCGTCAATCTCGTCGTCATCCTGCTGCTCGCCGTGGCTCCCCTGTATGGCACCCTCCGCAGGAGCCACTGGTCGCCGCTCACGGTCAAATGGCTCATGGCGGCGATCCCGCTCCTGCTGTTCCCGCTGAACGCGCCGATCCACGAGACATCGCACATGCTCGGCACCTGGCTGGCGGGAGGGTCCATCGGACAGGTGCGGCTCTGGCAGCCGTTCTGGCAAGCCGACGCGCCGGTGGCGATGATCCAGACGTCCGGGCTGACCACGCCGGCGCGCCAGTTCGTCTCCAGCGTGTTCCCGTACGCCGTGGATGCCGCCCTCCTGGCGTGTGGCGCGTTCATCGTGCGCCGCCCGCGAATTCGTTCGGCCTGGAGATTCGGGGCCTTCTTCCTGTTCCTGGTGCTCAAGCCGTCGTTCGATATCGCAGCCAACGTCGCGGCCTGGTCGGTCTACGGGATTGGGGACTTCGGCCAGATGGCTGGAATCCTGGGACGAGTGTCCACCGGGGCTCTCCAGGCATCGCTCCTCGCCGGCGCCATCGGCCTCACGGTCGCGGTGGTTCGGAGGTACGGCGAGAACCGCGGGCCCCGCGCGCTGGCAAGCGCGAGCAGTTCCCTCGCCGTGATGCACGACAATCAAGCCGGCGAGGCGGGAAGCCACACCCAGCGAGCCACCTCGTCGGTGCAGAGCTGCAGAGTTGCCGAGTTCCCGATTCCGACCGCCGCGCACGCCAGGCTGCGATAGGATCGTGGGCGGGTCACCACCACACTGAACGCCGACAGTCGACGTCCTTCACACGGCCGCGTAGCCCCCAGCTGCGCAAGGAGCAACTGATGTACGTTGTCGTCAACCACACCATCACTGACACCTCGAGGTTCTGGGCAACCGCGCAATCCGCGACGGCGGGTCTGCCCGTCGGCCTCAAGGTGATCCACACGTTCCCGTCACCAGACGGCCGCAAAGCGGTCTGCGTCTGGGAAGCGGACTCGGTGGATGCCGTGCGCACCTTCCTCGACCCCGCCACGGCGGGCATGGCACGCAACGACTACTTCGAGTCGCCGAACAAGGAAGGGATGGCGATGCCGACGCTCACACGTGCCGCTGGCGCGTGATGAGCGAACGGACGTGAGCAAGGCGGGAGGGTGAGGCCGCGGCCTCGCCCTCCGCTGGACGCATGCTGGCGGTCTCTCCGGAGCGGAGCGGGGACGGGCAGGACGACCGCGGAGAACGCAGACTGGGCCCGCATGGGCGCGCCCGAACCCGCCGCGCCAGTACTACCGCCCCAACCAGTAGGTCGCCTTGAACTGGAAGACGTTCGTGGGCCGGCCGCGGAAGATGGCCCTGCCCGCGCCAGCGAAATCGAAGCTCCCGGCCGGGTCGAAGTCCGACCGCTCGTGGGTCCAGACCAGATAGAACGTGGAGCCCGGCCGGTACTCCCAACGCAGCACTGCGGTCCCGCGCAGCGAGGCCGTGGTGAAGTCGGGGTTGTCGAAGGTGAAGGCGGCCGCGGGCCCCGCCCCATCGGGATCCACCCGGTACGACGACGTCGCCGGGTCGTAGCCGATCGTGCCCACATCCGCGCCGTACACCAGCTTCGTGAGGGAGCGGGGCGCCGCGAACTCGCGGAACGACGCGTACTGGCCGCTCGCGATGAACGGCTGCGCGAAGAGCTGGAGCGTCAGGTCCGGCGTGAAGGTCCAGTTCACGCGCGTGTCGAGCGAAATCGTCCTGGTCCTGATGTAGCCGAACACGTAACGGCTGCCCCAGAACGCAGCCGCCGTGGGATCGTCGACCTCCTTGACGTACTGCGCCGCGTCCTCGTCGCGGCTGTAGCTGGGCGAGAGCTGGATGAAGATGTTGCTGGCCGGCTTCAGCGCCACGCCCGGGCCCAGCCGGAACGTCCTCGTGTCATCCCCCACGCCGCGAGCCAGCTCCACCGTCACGTCGAACACGGCCGGCGACCGGGCGTCCGTCGAGAGGCCGACACTGCCGAAGTCGTAGCCGGCCCGCTTCACCACGGGACCGCCTCGCGTGAGGCGGTGGTCGTCGGAGATGAAGTTGTGGATCCCGATGACGCGCAGGTTCCAGTAGTTCGGAAACTCGTGCCCGTAGAACCCCTGGATCTGCGACCAGGTACGGTCGCCATCGTAGTTGTACTCCGTGGCGCCGCCAAAGGAGGCGAAGATGCTGCGGTACCAGCGGGTCGGCACGGTCCAGCTGCCGGCGATGTTGCCGTTGAACCACTTGAAATCGGAGCGGCTGAGGAAGGACAGGTCGTTGACTTCGAAGCCGGGGCTCCGGATGTTGGCCATGGCCTCCCAGCGGAGCACGCCCCCCGCGTCCTTGCCCACGCGGGTGTACAGGCCGTACCCCTGGAGCGCCGTCGCGGTGGTGTCGTAACGGGTGTCGAACAGGCCGTCCCCGGTTGCCGACCGGTCCGGTCGCTGGAAGTAGTGCGCGCTCGAGCGTTGTGTCAGCGCGATCGCCTCGGGTGAACCTGAAACGCTCGACACCATGGTGGTGCCCATCCACGAGTACTGCCGGCCACGCCAGGTGTGGTACCAGTCGAAACCGGCCGCCTCCGCGTGGCTGCGGAGCCGGGCCCTCGCCGCGGGGTCGCCCAGCTGCCGTGCCGTCGAGGTCAGCACTCCACCGAAAGTGGTCGCCCCGCCCCGGAACTCCTTCTTCAGCCGGCCGACGAAGTAGTTGGTGAGCGGCTCCACCAGCTGCGTGGCCTCCTGGCCGCCGCCGTCGGGCAGGTAGCTGGCACGCGCCCGCCCGGTCACGGCATCCAGGATGCCGACCGTGTAGCCGCCCTGCGTCCGGCCGGTGATCTTGGCCGCCCCGAGGATGGGGGCGTTGTCCGGCGTTTCCGCGAAGGACGAGATCTCATCGAGGTAACCGGTCAGCTGTGGCGCCCGGCCGATGCGGCGGGAGTAGAAGGCGCTGAGACTGGACGTGTTGCTGCAGAAGAAGCAGCGCATGCCCCCGAAGCGGAACGCACTCGCACCCGCAATGAAGAACGGCCGCTTCTCGTCGTAGAAGGTCTCGAACGCGCTCAGATTCAGGACGGAGGGGTCCACCTCGACCTGCCCGAAATCAGGATTGAAGGTGGCATCGAGGGTGAGATTGCTGGTGAGCAGGTACTTCAGGTCGCCCCCGAAGCCGAAGCGCATGTCCTGGCCGTCGTGATACGGATCGCCCTGCTCAGCGTGCTTGGACGTGCTGCCAGTGACAACGTACGGCAGCAGCTCGAGCTGGCGCGGCTGCTTGGAGATTTCCAGGCCGGCGAGGTGGCCGAAGAACGCCGGGCCGCCGGGCTCGTTGCGGCGCCGGAACGACCACATGATCTGCTCGTTCAGCCGGTCGATGTAGCGCCAGATCTGGAACCCCCAGGTCTGCACGGCCTCGCGCGAAAAGCGCAACTGGCTGAAGGGAATACGCATTTCCGCCGTCCACCCGGCCGAGTCCGCTTCCGCGGCCGCTTGCCAGATCGGGTCCCACGACGGGTCGCCGTTGAACTGGTCGCCCTTCACTCCGGCGGGGTTGATCTCGAACCAGACGTCATCCAGGTGGTTGTGGTAGGGATCGAGCCTGATGACCAGCTTGTCGGTCGTGAGAGAGTTGAAGGAGCCGTTGTTGCCGTCCGCGTCCAGCAACTGGTCCCGCCGGGCGAGGGGGGCCACGACTCCACCCGGCTGCGTCAGGCGGGCGCCGATGTACAGCGCCTCGTCGTCGTACAGGACCCGCACTTCCGTAGCGAGCGACGCGGGCGAACCCTCGTTCGGCTGCGACTGCTTGAACTCCGTGCTCGCCCTGGCAGCCTGCCACGCGGCCTCGTCCAGCCGGCCATCAATGGCGATGGCGACCTCGCGCCGGGCCGCGCTCGCCATCGGCGAGGCTGCGTCGGGCTCCGAACGGGCCGGCGACTGCGTCCACACGATGGCGGGAAAGGCGAGCAGGACGAGCGCGGCGAGGACGGCGGGCGCCCGCCGCCAGGGTCTCGTCATGCCAGGCCATCCAAAGTAGTCACGCCAGATTGTCACACGCGCTTAGACGGACCGATGGCCTGATAGGTTGCCGAGCATCAGAACGCTTCTCGTCAATACCGTATCAACCTGTCAGAGCAGTCTCTCACTCGGGGGGTCGTCCATGGCCCGGGCGAACCTGGCAGAGGCGGTGCGCCTCGTACTGGAGTCGGGCCGTGCGCTCGCCCAGGAAGACCTCGAAGGCCCGGGTATCATCCGCGAGCCCCTGCGGCTCTCGGCATAAACGCGCCGAAGATCTGCAGAGACCTCGGCATTCCTTGGGTGTCCTAAAACCGGCTCTTCGCGGCGTCCAGAACTCATCCATCCTCTTCCCGCGCTTCGGCGGGATGGCGGGTGAGCGCTTGTGCCTTCGCCGTAGCTTCCGGAAGGAGCGAAGGCGGGCAGGAGGTGCCGGCCGAGCATCACCGGATTCGGAAGCAGCTCTCCACCGCTGTGTTGTTGCCATCGGCGGTTCGGGCGATGATCTCGAACTTGAACAGCTTCCCCTGCGCGGTTACGCCGCTGGGCACCTCGACCTCCGTCACCGTCGGCGGGAGATCGAGGCTGAACGTGGCGCCCTCCCCCTCGACGAACACCTGATAGCGGCTGATCGTGACTGGCCCCGACGTGCCAATCTCGGGATGGGAGGTGGTCACGGGATCCCAGTCGATGAGGACCGGAGAGGTTACCCTCGGCAGGGGCTTGGCGTTGCAGCTGTCCGCCGCCGGTACGCCGGACAAGACGATGTTCCGTGGCGGCGCGGCGAGCACGTGCGAGAGCGTCGCATCGCTGCTGAACGTGCCTCCTCCCTGAGCCGTGGCCTGAATCGCATACACACCCTCCGGAAATCGAGCGAGGAAATCCGCCGGCGACAGGTCCTCGAAGGACGGTTCGGCACTCTCGAAGGCGAGCTGGGTGAGTCCCTGCGTCTGCAGGTTCCCCCGGCTGGCGATATCGAGCAACGTCCGACCGTTCGGTGCGGCGATCGTGAGGTGGGTCCAGGTCCCAGCGTCGATCGACGCGTGAATGCCCAGGTCGCCGTCCGTGTCGTTGAGCTCGAAGAAGAGCTCGGCCTCGGTGAAGGCGCCCGTCTCTCCGCCCTGACTGCCCAGATCGGTGACGCCGAGACCGGACAGCAACAGGACGCCCATCAGGACAAAGAGCCGATGTCGTTGGTACGCTCGTCTCATCTGCGACCTCCCGCAATTGACGTCGGGCACGTGCAGATGCAGTTGTCGTTCCCAAACGGGTCGCTCATCCGCGAGACCCCGCTGCTGTGTTGAAGGAACGGCTCCTCTCGGGCACCTCGACGATCCTCTTGAAGGTCAGCGCGTGCAGCAGCAGGAACAGCGGCACGAAGAAGGTGGGGATCAGGCTGACCGGGAATGTGATCATCCACCTCGTGGTCACCGTCCCCGCCCCCAGCAGGCCGAGCGGGCCGTCGGAGTACAGGACGCCCATCGCCAGGGCGGAGATCAGATCGACGCATCCAAACGTGTTCCAGGCGAGTAGCCACTGGCGAGACGCGGTGCCCCGGCGGAGCATCGGGACCAGCGCCAGTGCCCCTGCCGCCGAGACGACGTCACCAAGGCCCTCGGGGATGGCAAAGCCAGCGGGCAGGACGCCGTACCACCCGGCGGCCAGGAACGCCAGGCCGACGAACCTCCAGAGGTGCGATCCCACGATGAGCGTGAGGTCGATGTGGTGGACGAACGCGCGAAAGACCGCGCTGAGCTCGTACGCCGCCACGAACCCGAGGGCCGGAGCCGCCAGGAAGCCGAACAGAACGAGGGGCGGCCGACCGGGCTGGTCCACGACCCCGGCAAGGCCCGCCAGGCGCTGCGGCAAACCATCCCAGGACCGCCACCACGCTGAACACCCTGGCGGAGGCGGTGCGCACGTCGTCGATGTTGCGGGTCATGACGATCACCTCCGTTCACATTCGAGTCACGAGTATGTATATACACACACGTTCCCAAAAAGAGGGGAACCAACCTATTCACCTGCGCCGTCAATGGCCTCGCCGAGCGCGCCCAGCGCCCTCGACAGGCCTGATGGGCCCGCCTTCTACACAGCCGCGCGCACCGGGCGCAAGCTCGAGCACCCGTTTTCGGCCTCGGGGCTGCTCGTGACTGCCGAGGCGACACGGGTTCGCCGAGCCTGCAGGGAACCGGGCCGACGCCGTCGTCGGTCAACGGCGACTTCGTGGTGGCGCTGCTGCCCGCGGGCGACTACATCCTGTAGACCAGACGCCGGCTGTGTTCGGGTATCCTGACTGCCGTGGCGAGACCACCGCTCACGCGCTTCGCCTGGCTGTCGATCGCCGCCGCCGTCGCGACGATCACCCTCAAGACGATCGCCTACCTTCTGACCGGATCGGTTGGACTCTTGTCGGACGCCGTCGAGTCGCTCGTCAACCTGGTAGGCGCCTTCATGGCGCTCGCGATGCTGACCGTCGCGGCCAGGCCCGCCGACGAAGAACACTCGTACGGCCACAGCAAGGCGGAGTACTTCTCGAGCGGTGTCGAGGGGACGCTGATCCTGACGGCGGCCGTGGTGATCGCCATCGCCGCGGTACCGCGGGTGCTCGCGCCACGGCCGATCGACCAGGCAGGCGTCGGTCTCGCGGTGTCTGCCGGGGCCTCCGTGGTGAACCTCGCGGTCGCGCTCGTCCTGCTGCGCGTCGGGAAGCGGCGCCGGTCCATCACGCTCGAAGCGAACGCGCGGCACCTTCTCACCGACGTGTGGACGTCCGCAGGCGTCATCGCCGGCGTGGGCGCCGTCGTGGCGACCGGCTACCTCCGCTTCGACCCCATCGTCGCGCTCATCGTCGCGGCCAACATCGCGTGGACCGGGGCGCAGATCGTTCGACGATCCGTTCTCGGACTGATGGACACCGCGCTGCCCGCCGACGAACTGGCGGCCGTGCGGGCAGCGCTCGACAGCCAGCTGAAGGACGGCATCGGGTACCACGCGCTCCGCACGCGACAGTCCGGCGCCAGGCGGTTCGTGTCGGTCCACGTGCTGGTGCCCGGCGCGTGGACCGTGCACCAGGGACACCAGCTGCTGGAGAGCGTCGAGGCCCGCATTCGCGCGGCCGTCCCGGACGTGACGGTGTTTACGCACCTCGAATCGCTCGACGATCCCGCGTCGTGGGAGGACCTCCAGCTGGACAGGGCCGGCCCTCCCGGCACCCGCTAGGGTTATTCCGCGCGCAGCGCGGTGCACGGGTCGACCCTCGTCGCGCGGCGCGCCGGCAGCCAGGCCGCCACCAGTGCCACCGCCATCAGCAGCAGCGTGACGACCGTGAACGCGATCGGATCGGTCGGCGTCACCCCGAACAGGAATCTCTGCAGCACGCGAGTCAAGGCGGCAGCCCCGGCGAGGCCGACGATCAGGCCGGCGGCGACGCTGCGGAGCGCGCGCGCGAGCACGAGGCGGAGCACGTCGCGGCGCTGGGCGCCAAGCGCCATGCGCACGCCGATCTCGCGGCGGCGCTGCGTCACCGCGAAGGCCATCAATCCGTAGATGCCGCACGTCGCGATCAGCGTCGCGGCCGTCGCGAACAGCGCCAGCACCAACATCCGGAAACCCGGCTGCGCCACCGACGCCGCCACCGCTTCGTCCAGCGTCGGTGCGCCCTGGATCGGCAGATCGGGCGCGGCGCGACGAATCTCGGCGCGAATGCCTTCGGCCACGCTGGCGGGTGTGGCCGTGCGCGCGACGAACGACACGAACCGCACGAACCCGCCGCGCTCCTGCTGGAACGGCGCGTAGATCATCGGCTGGACGTCCCGATCGAGTCCTATCTGGCGGATGTCCGCGACGACGCCCACCACCGTCAGCCACTCGTCACGGTCGCTCAAGCGGACGCGCCGGCCGAGCGCGTCGCCTGCACCACCCGGAAAGCACTCCCGCACGATTCGCTCGCTGACGATCGCCACCTTCGGCGCTCCCGCCGCGTCCCGTGTCGTGAAATCGCGTCCCGCCAGCAGCGGAATCCCCAGCGTCCGGAAATAGCCGGCGTCGATCTTCGGCGTGCCGGCATAGAGCCTCGGCTTCGGCTGACCCTCGATGTCGAAGTCGCCCTGGATGAACATCATGCCGAACGGCGCCGAGTTGACCAGGCTCGCGGACCTCACGCCCGGCAGGTGCCGGATGCGATCGAGCACGCCGCGCGCGAACGCATGGATGCGCTCGGGCTCGTCGTAGAGGCGCGGAGGCAGCGTCACCTTGACGGTCTGGACGACGCCGTCGCGCCCGCTCGATTCGAAGCCGGGCGACACCGACGTGAGACGGACGAAGCTGTGAATCAGCAGGCCCGCGCCGATCAGGAGGACGAGCGTCATCGCGATCTGCGCGGCGACCAGCAGCGTCCGCAGCCGCTCGCCCTGGCGGTCGGCCGTCGTGCGCGATTCGGCGTGCAGCGCGAGGCCTTCGCCACCCGCGGCGCCGCTGAGGCGCAGCGCCGGCACGAGGCCGATCAGCAGCGTCGAGACGAGCGACAGGCCGAGCGAGAACACCAGCACGCGCGCGTCGATCACGATGCCGCCAAGGCGTGGAAGCAGGAACGCCGGCACGAGCGGCAGCGTGACTGTGATCGCGATCCGCGCGAGCACCACGCCGAGCGACGCACCCAGCAGCGAGAACACGACCGCTTCGGTCAGCAGCTGACGCACGATCCGCCGGCGTCCCGCGCCGAGGGCCATGCGCACGGACAGTTCGCCGCGGCGCGCCGTGAGGCGCGCCATCTGCAGGTTCGAGACGTTGACACAGGCGATCAGCAGGACGAGCGATACCGCCCCGAGCAGGACCAGCAGCAGCGTGCGCACCGACTCCGTGCCGCGCTCCTGCAAGCCGACCACGCGCGCGAGCGTGCGGACGTTCGGCGCGAGTGCGCCCTCGGGCCCGCGTGCGCCGGCCGGCGCGATCGACGAATCGTTCATGAGCGCCGTCAACTCCGCTTCCGCGCGCTCCTTCGTCACGCCCGGCTTCATGCGGCCCAGCAGGAAGAGAAACGCGCTCCTGCCGGTGTCGCCGGGCCAGCGATTGAGCAGGAAGACGTCCGCTTCCGGCAGCGCGCCGATCCGGACCACCGGCCTGAAGCTGAAGTCGGGTGGCAGCACGCCAACAACGGTGCGGGGGACTCCGTCCAGGCTGATGGACTGCCCGACAATCGCCGGGTCGGCGTCGAGAGTCGTGCGCCACAACCGATCGCTGACGATCGCGCTGCGATCGTCGTCGGTCGCGGCGGCGCCGGTGAGGAACGCGCGGCCGCGCGCGGGGGTGACGCCCAGCGTGTCGAAGAAATACGAACTCACGTCGAGCGCGTGCAACTGCAGCGGCTCGCCGCGCCCGGTGAGCTGCGTTTCGATCGAGGCGTAGGCCGCGAGACGATCGAGCGTGGTGACGACCGGGCGCAGCGCCTCGTACGTCACGGGCGGCCAGTTCCAGAACGTCTTGACGCCCGTCTCGGCCTGCTGCGCCGACGCGAGGACGACGAGGCGGTCGGGATTGGGATAGGGCAGCGGACGCCAGAGCACGCCGTAGGCGACGGAGAAGATGGCGGTGTTGAGGCCGATGCCGAGCGCGAGCGTGGCGAGGGCGGTGAAGGTGAACGCCGGATCGCGCCGCATCCCCCGCAGCGCGTGACGCACGTCCTGCGCGAACGTGTCGACGAAGACGAAGATCCACGGTTCGCGCGACTGTTCTCGCAGCCGCAGCGGATTGCCGATCCGCCGCCGCGCGGCCGCCCGCGCCTCGTCGCCGCTCAGGCCATCCGCGTCGGCGAGGGCGTCCGCCTTCATCTCCTCGTGAAAGCGCAGCTCGTCTTCCAGATCCCGATCGAACTGATTCCGCCGGAAGAAGAACAGCAGACGTCGGAGCACGGAACCCACTTCACCCTCCTGAGAGCCGGGACACTACGTCGTCGTCATCACGCGCATGATCGCGCCGAACATCTGGGAGAATCGCGATTCCTCGATGCCGAGCTGCTTCTTCCCCGCAGTCGTGAGCGTGTAGAAGCGCGCGCGCCGGTTGTTCGCCGACATCTTCCACTCGGCCAACACCCATCCCTTGACGAGCATCCGCTGCAGCGCCGGATACAGCGATCCCTCTTCGATCGTCAGCACGTCCGCCGACAGCATCCGGAGGTGCTGCGCGATGCCGTAGCCGTGCATCCGCTCGATCGAGAGCGTCTTCAGAATCAACATCTCGAGCGTGCCCGGAAGCAGCTCGTTCCTGCGCTTCGCCTTGGCTTCGTTCATCAGACTCTCTGTGCATAGACGACCTATGGAAGGAGGAAGTGTCCTCCCCTCGGCGCGAGGCTGTCAACTATTGGCGGCCCGGGTGCGGCCCGCGAAGGTGAGGATGCGGCCAGCCCGGACACGAGGCGGCGCCGTTAGCCCGACAGGCCGGTCATCGTCGAGGCGCTCGAGCGGCACGCGCCGCAAGACGCCGCATTCGGTACGTCTGAAGGGCCTCGTCGCCGTGCTTCACGGTGCCGACGAGATCGTCGCCCTCGACGGCGTAGGTGATGGTGAGCGGCCCCTTGGTACCCGCTCCGCGGAAGGCCGCTCGCCGCTCGCCCGACTCCACCAGCTTCAGCACGAGGGGCGCCCCCTTCTCCTCGCGAGCGACCAGCTTCGCATCGAAGTGACGCAGGCGCAGGACGACGTCTTCGCCCTCGACGGTGAGGGAAAGCAGCTCGAGGACACGCGGCGTTCTGTCGATGACCAGGCGCCACATGCCGACCATCGACGTCCCGTGCGCGACGGACCAGGTCTCCTCGGACAGCTGGCCGCCTTCCTCGCTGCTCCACTGCCCCGAGAGCCACGCCAGGGAACCCAGGGACGGCGCCGCGGGCACCTGGGCCTGCGTCAGCGCCCCCGACAGCACAGCCAGCACGACGAACGCGCGCGCAGCCCCGGTTGCCATACGTCCTCCTGCCGGCAGTATAGGCGGCGGCCGCCGCCGCCGCACCGCCCCGTGCTTCTGGCCCCATGCTCCCCACCCCACTCGTCGCGTCCCTCGAGCGCCGGTCCCGGCGAGGCCGCGTTCGCGCCCCTGGGAGGCGACCTGTCGGAGGCGCTTGCCACGATGCCAGCCTCCATCACGGCCAGCAAGGGGACCATCTTCATCGTCGAGGGCAGCGCGGGCAGCATCGTCGCCTTCGGGCGGGATGGCTCGTTCCTCGCCCGGCAGCTGACGAAGGGGTGGAACGACGGGGCGCTCAACAGCCCCTCGCAGGCGTGCGTCAACGACAGGGACGAGGTGTTCGTCGCCGACAGCGACAACAGCAGGGTCCAGGTGTTCAAGCTGACGCGGTGACGGAGGCTCGTTCGCGCTGAACGGGTAAACTCGTGGGCTTCGGCCCTACTCGTTGCGCAGCGCCACCAGGGGATCCACGGCTGCCGCACGGCGGGCCGGGATCCACGACGCAACCAGGGCCACGATCATCACCGCCACACCCGTCCCCGCAAAGACGAGAGGGTTCGCAGGATCGATCCCGTAGATCCCGCTCGAGAGGACGCGCATGAGGGCAACCGACGCCGCGAGCCCGAGCAGGACGCCTGCAAGCGCGAACCGGCCGCCTTCGCGAACGAGCTGTCCCACGACGCGCGACGGCAAGGCTCCGAGGGCGATCCGGACGCCCACCTCGCGGGTGCGCCGCGCCACGACGAACGAGATCGCCCCGTAGAGCCCAACCAGCGACAGGCCCAGCCCGAGCGAACCCAGCGCCGTCATGCCGACCGCGACGAACCGCTCCATCGCAAGCGCAAAGCTCAGGTGCTGGTCGAGCGTGAGCACCTGCATCACAGGCACGGCCGGATCCAATGCGAGCACCTCGCGCCTGACGCGATCGACCATGGCCACAGGGTCGCCCGAGCACCGCACGACCAACGTCACCTCACCGCGGGTGTCCTGCGCGAGCGGCACGTAGAGGTACGGTGACGCCGCTTCGGTCAGGGTGATGTACTTCGCATTCCTGGCCACGCCGACAACCTGCACAGTCCTCGGCGATGACGCACCGGCACTCGCCTCGATGACGAACTGCTGACCGATCGCATTCTCCATCCCCCAGTACTGTTTCGCCATCGTCTCGTTGACGATGACCACCCCGCGGCCGCCGTCCACGTCGGCCGTGTTGAAGTCGCGGCCGCGAAGGAGCGGCGTCCCCATCGTCTCGAAGTAGCCTGGGGCGACGGTGTTGTAACGGAAGCCCGGAGGCTCGGCACCCGGCGCCACCTCGCGCCCCGGCACCACGACCTTCACCCTTGGCCCGACGCCGTAGAGGCTGTTCAAAGGCAGGTGCCGGGCGAGCGTCACACGCTCGACGCCGGGGAAACCGGCGAGGCGCTCGACAAGCCGCGCGTAGTAATCCCGTAACTGGGCCGTCGTGTAGTTGACCGCGGCGGGCGCTACGGTCGTGAAGACCATCGGCCTCTTGACGAAGCCGGGATCGATGCCGCGGGTGCGGAAGTAGCTCTGGACGAGGAACACCGAGGCTACCAGCAGCGGGACGGCGACCGCGATCTGCGAGACGACGAGGATGCGGCGCAAGGGGAGCCTCGCGCGACCCTCCCCAGGAGGGCGGCCCTTCAGGAGCGGCACCACGTCGGGCCGGGACGCGAGAAGCGCCGGTGCGAGACCGAAGAACGGCACCGCACACAGCGCGACGGCGAGCGCGAACGCGAGGATACGACGGTCCACGCGGAAGTCGAGGTGCAGGGGCAGCCCTGTGGGAGGAATGAACGCAGGCAGCAACCGGACGAAGCACCATGCCAGGGCCGCGCCGGCGACCGCGCCAAGAACGGCGAGCACGAGCGACTCGGTGAGCAATTGCCGGACGAGTCGGCGGCGGCTGGCGCCGAGCGCGACGCGCACCCCGATCTCCCTGGCGCGCCATTCGGCCCGGCCGAGCATGAGCCCGGCCACGTTCGCACACGCCACGAGCAACACGAGGCTGACCGCGGCCAGCACCAACACGGCGATCATCGCCACAGGCCGGCGGCGGACGCTCTGCTCGTACTCGAGGACGAACGCCGGCGCCGGCGCCCCGGGTGGCGCCGTCTCGCCGAGGTGAACGCCGAGGGCATCGAGTTCCGCGCGCGCAGCTTCGATCGTTGCGCCCGGAGCGAGCCTCGCCAGCACCGTGACGCTGCGCAGGGCCCGCGCGTGCAGGGTCGCCTCGACGCCGCGGTCCAATGCCGGCCATGCCATCGATGGGACCCAGACCTCGGGGGCGAACACTGGGACTGTCCCGGCGAAGTCGGCGGGCACCACACCGACGATCGTGCACGTCTGGCGCGTCAGCCGCACTGCCTTGCCAATGATGTCGGGCGCCGACGCGAAGCGCTGCTTCCACAGCCGCTCGCTGATCATGGCGACCATGTGAGCGCCCGGGGACCGGTCTTCCTCGGGCAGGAAGCTCCTCCCGAGAGCCGGCCGCACCCCCAGGCGATCGAAGTAGTCTGCCGAGACGAACGCCCCGAACACCACCTCCGGCAGCTGACCGTCGCTCCCGAAGTTCAGAACAAGACGGCCGCTGGCGATGACATCGGTGAGGAGGCGGGCACGATCCCGAATCTCGAGGAACTCGGGATAGGAGACTTCCCCGGGCTGTCCTTCGGCCGCCGCGCTCACCTGGAGAAGCCTCGCCGGGTTGCGCACCGGAAGCGGTCGGAAGCCGAGGCCGTCGACGATGCTGAATATCGCCACGTTGGGCCCGATGCCCACGGCGAGCGACAGGACGATGACCGCGGTGATCCCGGGGTTGGCTCGCAGAGCCCTGAGCGCGTATCGAAGGTCTGACACGTTGACGCCTCCTGGTGCCGGAACGCCGCGGCTGACGCTATAGCGCATGACGCAGACGGCGGGGCGTTGGTTCGGCGGGGGGGATGGCGCGGCCATCGAAAGCGTAGGTGTCGCGAAGATCGTCGACGCGCGCTGAGCGGTGGAACGGAGGCGCGGGCGAAGGGGCCGCTGGAGAACAGGTGGCACGGGCCGGCACGATCGCGCCGGCCCCCGCGGTTCCGCTAGAAGGTGACCGTCGCCAGGTTCGAGCACGTCTGCGAGCCCGGCAGACACACCCGGTAGGCGTAGCTGCCCGTGGCCCTCTTGCCAAGAGACTCGGTGAAGGGACTCCCGGCGTCGGTCGCGATCAGGGAGCCATTCCTGTAGACATCGACGGCGGCTGCCCCGGTCCACGACAGCTGCACCCGCGCCACGCCCTTCACCTTGTATCCGTTCGCGGTCAGCGTGATCGCGCTCGTCGGCGCGGTGACGGTGACGCTCCGGGTCGCCGCAGCCGCCGCTCCAGCGTCATCCCTCACCGTGAGGGTCACGTCGTAAGTACCCGACGTGGCATACGTGCGACTCGGATTGCGCTGAGTGGACGTCGCGCCGTCACCGAACGTCCAGCTCCAGGACACGACGCTGCCGTCGGAGTCGGTGCTCGTGTCGGTGAAGGCCGCCGTCAGCCCCGTCGTGCTCCAGGTGTAACTCGCCGTGGGCGACACGTTCGCGGGCGGAGCCTCCCCCAGCACGCTGTAGAGCAGGTGGTTGTCGGCCGTGCTCGAACCGGTCACCTTCCCCTTGGTGGTCGCGGCGTAGAGGGCGTCGCGCACCTGCGCCGGGGACGCATTGGGATACGACTGCAGGTAGAGCGCCGCGACGCCGGACGTGTGGGGTGCCGCCATCGACGTTCCGCTGATGGTATTGGTCGCGGTGTTGCTCGTGTTCCACGCCGAGGTGATACCGACCCCGGGGGCGAACCAGTCCACGCAGCTGCCGTAGTTGGCCCAGGAGGCCTTTGCGTCCGAGCTGTTCGTGGCGCTCACGGTCATCGCCTCGGCCACCCTGGCCGGCGAGTAGTTGCAGGCGTTCTGCGCGACACCCGCGGTGTTGCCGTTGCCGGCGGCCACGGCGTAGGCAACGCCTGAGGCGATGGAATTGCGGACCGCCGTGTCCAGGGCCGCGCTGCCCCCGCCGGTGAGGCTCATGTTCGCGACGGCCGGCTTGTCCGCGTTCGCCGTCACCCAGTCCACGCCGGCGATGACGCCGCTGATCGTACCGGAGCCGCTGCAGTCCAGGACTCTGACGGCCACCACCGTGACTCCCTTGGCCACGCCGTAGGCCACGCCCCCCACCGTGCCGGCGACGTGAGTGCCGTGGCCATTGCAGTCGTCCGCGACGGCATCCGCGTCCACGAAGTCGTAGCCGTGCACCGCCCGCCCGCCGAAGTCGCCGTGGCCGATGCGGATGCCCGTATCGATGATGTAGGCGGTGACGCCGTATCCGGTGGAGTCGTAGGAGTAAGCACCGTCGAGCGGCAGGTTCCTCTGGTCGATCCGGTCGAGTCCCCACGTCGGGTTCGATTGGATGGCGGACGCCGAGACGACCGCGTCGGGCTCGACGTAGGCGACGTTGGGATTGCGCGCCAGGGCCTCCGCCGCCTGCTCGGGCAGCGCCGCGGCAAAGCCTTTCAGGGCTCGCTCGTACACGAAGCGCGGCGTCGCTCCCTGGCTCGCGGCCAGGCGGTGCGCGAGACCGGGGGCGTCGCTCACCGAGTCCTTGAAGACGACGATGTAGCGGCCAGGCAGCGTCTGGCGCCGGTCTGGCGGCTGGCCGTGGCCCACGGCGCTGACGGCGACCACGAAGACCATGGTGAGCAGAAGGGATATTTTCATTGCGTTTCCTCGCGCCAGACACGGGCAGAACCGAAGATTCTCGCCCAAGCTCTGCAAGAAGCGAGCCCAGCAGGAGGGCGGCGCATCCGGCCGGGCTTCGCCGGGCCTGTCCGGGAGTGTAGGCTTCGGCGACGAACATTCCCCGGTTCTGTCTTCGCGCCAGACGACCTGCGCGGCTGCCCGAGACGTCTCGCCTCGCGGCCGGCGGCGCCATGCTTGCACCTGGATAGACCCGCCGCCGAATCGAATACCCGATGCCCGCACCAGGACAGGAAACCGACCGGCCCTCCTCCGCCAGGATTCAGCGCGTCTACCTGCTGTTGCTCCTCCTCCATACGCTCGCGGCCTCGTTCATCTGGGGCATCAACACGCTCTTCCTGCTCGACGCCGGCTTGAGCAACGCACAGGCGTTCGGCGCCAACGCCTTCTTCACCGCCGGCATGGTGATCTTCGAGGTGCCCACCGGAGTCATCGCCGACACGCGTGGCCGGCGGACCTCCTACCTGCTCGGCACGGTCACGCTCGCCGCGTCCACGACGCTCTATCTGCTGATGTGGTACGCCTCTGCGCCCTTCTGGGCCTGGGCGCTCGCCTCGGCGCTCCTGGGCCTCGGCTTCACGTTCTTCTCGGGCGCCGTTCAGGCCTGGCTGGCAGATGCCCTGACGTTCAGCGGGTATTTCGACAACGGCGGGAAGCTCGACACGGTTCTGGCCAGGGGCGAAATCGTCGAGGGCGCTGCGATGCTCGGCGGATCCGTCGCCGGGGGCCTCATCGCGCAAGCGACGAATCTCGGAGTACCGTACCTGCTGCGCACCCTCGTCCTTCTCGTGACGTTCGGGCTCGCGCTCACGCTGATGCGCGACAGCGGCTTCACGCCCGCTCGCGGCAAGCGCCTCAAGGAGGAAGTCAGGAGCATCGTGCGCGGCTCGATCGAGCACGGGCTCGGCAACCCGCCCGTGCGCTGGATCATGCTGGAAGCGCCGTTCACGGGCGGTGTCACGATCTACGCGTTCTACGCGATGCAGCCGTACCTCCTTCAGCTGTACGGCAACGAACGGGCGTATGCCATCGCCGGACTGGCAGCGGCCATCGTCGCCGGCGCGCAGATCGCGGGCGGCCTGCTGGTGCCCCATCTCGGGCTCGTCTTTCGGCGACGCACGTCGGTGCTGCTGGCGGGAACGATGCTGGGCGTCGCCGCGCTGTCGCTGATCGGCCTGGTTCACCGGTTCTGGGTCGCGGTGGGTCTCCTGGTGCTGTGGGGGCTGGTGTTCGCCGCGGCGACGCCGGTCCGGCAGGCGTACTTGAACGGCCTCATCGAATCGAGGGAACGCGCGACCGTGCTGTCGTTCGACTCGCTCCTCGGCTCGTCCGGCGCCGTCGGCGCGCAGCCGATCCTGGGGAGGGTCGCCGACGCGTGGGGCTACCCGCTGTCCTACGTCTGCAGCGCCGGCATTCAGGCCTTGTCGATTCCATTCCTCTGGCTGGCGCGCCGTCAGAGGACCCGGACCGACTCGCTCGTCGAGGATGGGTCGCCGCGTCGATGACCTTCTGACGTGCGCCGCCGCGCCGGCTATTCCTGCCGCAGCAGTGTCGCGGGTTCCACCGCGGCCGCGCGGGCGGCCGGCAGCAGGCACGCGGCCAGCGCGGCGACCAGGAACCCTCCGGCGATCGCCGCGAAGATGAACGGGTCGGAGGCGCGAACCTGGAACAGGAGGCTCTCGGTCAGCCCCGTCGTCCAGAACGCGATGACCAGCCCGATCGCCACGCCTGCCCCGACGACCTGCATCCCCTGGCTTACGACCAGCCGAACCACGTCGCCCCGACCTCCCCCGAGGGCGAGGCGGATGCTGATCTCCTTCAGGTGCTGCTGCACGTAGTAGCTCATGACGGCGTAGACGCCAATGACGGACAGCACCAGCGTGATCAGGGCGAATGCCGCGACCAGCGTCGAGAGCGTCTGCGGCCTCGCGAGGGATCGCGCGGCAAGCTCGTCGATCGTGGCGGCGTCGGTCAGCGGCGCGCCCGGGGCGAGTTGGTGGACGACACGCTCGAGCGCGGGCAGCAGGACCGAAGGATCCTCGTGCGTCCGCACGACGAGATAGCGTGACAAAGAGCCCGCCAGCGGCCAGTAGACCGTTCCCTGGTCGGGCTTGTCGAGGCCGGCGTACTTCACCTCGCTGACGACGCCGACCACCGTGGTCCAGGGGCAGGTGGTGCATCCGCCTTCGCGAAACCGCTTCCCGACCGCGCTCTCGCGGGGGAAGAACCTGCGGGCCCACGCCCGATCCACCACGACGGAGAGCAGTTCCTCCTGCTGCGCATCCCGTTCGTCGAGCAACCGCCCCTCGAGCAGCGTGAGGCCCAGCACCCGGAAGTACCCGGGCGTGGCAGCCACCCAGGGTGTGACGGGCTGCGGCCTTCCCGCTGCCGCGGGGCGCTCCTCGAGATCGAAATTGTTGAAGTTGCCCACCCCGTTGGGCGGCAGGCCGTCGGCGAAGGCGACGGCGGCGACGCCAGGCAGCGAGGCCACGCGCCGCTCGACTTCGTCCCACGTCCAGCGGACGCGCGCGTCGTCCCGATACTGAGCCGACGGCAGGCGGATCGCGCCCGTGAGGACCGCCCGGCCGTCGAAGCCGATGTCCACGTTCTTCAACGCGTTGAGGCTCACCAGCAGCAGCGCCGTGACGACCAGGAGGGGCGTGGCGATGGCGAACTGCGATCCCACGAGGACGCGGCGCAGGCGGCGGACGCCGGTGCTGGCCGAGGCCGTTCGCTGCAGCGAACGCATGGGCCCTTCCACCTGGGTGCCGGTGCCGTGCAGCGCTGGGACCAGGCCGAACATCAAGGCGCTGACGAGACCGAGCCCGCCGAGCAGCCACGCGACCGGCCCGTCGAACGCGATCTCGTGCATGCGCGGGACGTAGGGCGTCTCGACGCCGCGCAGCAGCCCGACGCCCACGCGCGCGAGCGCAGACCCGATCGCGACCGAGGCCAGCGCGAGCAGCGCGCTTTCGGCGAGCAGGAATCGAACGATGCGGCCGCGGGAAGCGCCGAGGGCCGTGCGCACCGCCAGTTCGGCCCGGCGGCTGGTCACCCGGGCCACCAGCAGGCTCGAGGCGTTCGCGCAGGCGACGAGCCAGACCAGCGCGACGGCCGCGAGGGCGAGGCCCGCCATCGTGGACGCGGTGCCAACGACGTGCGCCTTCAAACCCACCATGCTCCACGTCGCCTTCTCGTCCTGGTAGGAGGCCTTCCACAGGGGGAAGATGCGCTTGTTGATCGCGCGGAGCTCCTGCCCGGCGACCGGGAATTCGACGCCCGGTCGAAGGCGGGCGACCACCGTGTAGAGGAAGGGACCGCGCCGGGTGGGCGCGTCGAAGGGCTGGACGACGAAGAAATCCTGTCTTTGCTCCAGGGGGCCCACCCGAGCCGGCAGGACGCCCAGCAGCGTGTAGTCGGCTCCATCCAGCCGTATGGGCCGGCCCAGGCCGTCCGTCCGGCCTCCCAGGCGCGACTGCCAGAAGCCGCGACTCACGATCACCGTCCGCGGGCTCCCCGGCCGCCCGTCCTGCTCCGAGAAGTCGCGGCCCAGCTCGGGGCCGATGCCGAGAACGCGGAAGTACGTCCAGGACACGAGGCGGCCCTCCGCCAGGGCCGCCGTGTCGCCGTCGCTGAAGGTCATCACCTTGTCCGTGTAGCAGGCGAGGCCTTCGAACGACGTCTGCTGCGCCTGCAGCGCGAGGAAGTCCACGGCCGAGAAGCGGAACCGGAACGGCGGCGAATCGGTGTAGACACGCACGAGGCGATCGGGCTCTGCGTAGGGGAGCGGTCGAAGCAGGGCAGCGTCCACCGCGGCGAAGATCGCGGCCGTGCCGCCGATGCCCACGCCGACCGTGGCGACGATCGCCAGTGCCAGCACGGGCGCGCGGAAAAGGCCCCGCGCTCCCACGCGGAGGTCCTCCACCAGGTCAGCGAGCATCAACGCCCCCTGCATGCGGATCTCCTTGCCCTCGTCCTGCTGGCGGCAGTACCCGGCGGGTCTGGCTCAGGTCGCCGAACTGGCGGAGCGCCTCGCGACCGGCGTCTCCCCGGGACATCCCTTGGGCGACCAGTGCGTCC
Organism: uncultured Acidobacteriota bacterium; assembly: GCA_963813585.1. Taxonomy (GTDB): domain Bacteria; phylum Acidobacteriota; class Vicinamibacteria; order Vicinamibacterales; family Fen-181; genus JARKSS01. The sequence continues at coordinate 295,721 of CAWEZL010000001.1, read as the reverse complement.
GTCCTCATCTGGATGTGATGGTCCAGCTCTTCGTCCACCTCGGAGGCGATGGCACGGGGCCGTCGCCTGATGTACCAGAAGAGCCGGCGGGGACCTTCCTCCGGCATCGGTCAGGCCCCCTCGAGCACCGCTTCCACCGCCCGCGCATACCGCCGCCACGTCGTGGTCTCCTCGCGGAGCCGCCTGCGGCCCGCCGGCGTCAGTGCGTAGTAGCGCGCGCGGCGGTTGTTCTCGGATGATCGCCACTCCGTGTCCACGAGCCCCTTGCGATCGAGGCGGTGGAGCGCCTGGTAGAGCGCCGCGTCCTCGATGCTGAGCTCGCCCCCGGTGCGCTCGTTCACCGCGACGGCGATGCCGTAGCCGTGCATCGGTCCGGAAGCGAGCGTCCGGAGGACGATCAGGTCCAGAGTTCCCTGGACGAGCGTCAACGGCGGCCTCGGCATCGTCGTCATTCCACTCCCCTTAGACGGTGTGGGGTACTCTACGGCTGGCCCGACCGGGTGTCAAGGGCGCTGCCCTCCTCGCTGACACTATTCTATTTCTTGCTATAGCCACACATGCTAGAGTGCCGCATGACCGCACGCGCCGTCAGGGACGACCCCAATCCCTGGGATTTCCTTCCGCTCACGCGCGACGCCTTCGACGTCCTGGTTTCGCTCGCCGAGGGCGACCGGCACGGGTACGCGATCCTGCTGGACATCGCCGAGCGGAGCCAGGGGCGCATTCGCCTCAGCCCCAGCACGCTCTACGCGGTCATCCGCCGCCTTCTGGAAGCGGGGCTCATCGCCGAATCGGCTGAGCGCCCCGATCCCGCGCACGACGACGAGCGGCGTCGTTACTATCGGCTCACCCCACTGGGCCGTCAGGTGGCGCGGGCCGAGGCGCGCCGCCTCACGCAGTTAATCGCGGACGCCCGCGCTCACGGGCTGTTGCCACGGCGAGGATGAGCCGATGTCGGGGAGAGCGGAGCGGTCCATCGTGCGTCTCTTCCGCGCTTTCCTCCTGCTCTACCCCGCGGCCTTCCGCGACGAGTACGGGCGGGAACTGACGCTCCTGCTGGTCGATCGGCTCCGTGCCGGGCGGACGTTCCCCGGATCGGTCGCGGCTTGCGCCGCCGCGCTCGCCGGCGTGCTGGCCAACGCGCCCCTGGAGCACGCACGCCTCCTGCTGCAGGACGTCGGCTACGCGAAACGCCTGCTCTGGCGCGACGGCTGGTTCACGGCCGTGGCGGTTTCCACCATCGCCCTGGGCATCGGCGGCACGTGCGCCGTGTTCACCGTCGCAAAGTCGCTCGTGATCGACGCCCTCCCCTACCGGGATGCCGACCGCCTGGCGATGGTCTGGGTCAGCAACCCCAGGCAGGGATTCGAACGCGACTTCACGTCCTACCCGCGCCTCCTCGACTGGCGCGCGCAGAGTCGGCTGGTCGAATCGTTCGCCGGTTTTTCGCTGCAGCAGCGCGAGCTGACGGGGGCGGGCGAGCCCGAGAGCGTCAGGGCAGCACGCGTGACGTCGAACTTCTTCGACGTGATGAAGGCGCAGCCGGCGCTCGGGCGGCTCTTCGGCGCCGACGACGAACAACGGCCCGCCGCGGTGCTCGGCTACGGCTTCTGGCAACGCCGGTTCGGCGGCAGCCCGGCGGTCCTGGGGCGCATGCTCACGCTGGACGGCATCGGCCACACGGTCGTCGGCGTGCTGCCTCCGCGGTTTCGATTCCCCGAGCGCGATCTCGACGTGTGGGTCTCCCTCCAGCCGGGTCCGAACGAGCGGGCGCTGAGGGCTGTGTTCTGGCTGTCCGCCGTGGCGCGACTGCGGCCCCAGGCCAGCATCCAGCAGGCGCAGTCCGAGATGGAGGGGATTGCGAGGCGGTTGGCGCAGACCCACCCCGCGGACCTCGACCTCGGTGTGCGCCTGATCGGCCTGCAACATGACCTGACGGCGCCGCTTCGTCCGACTCTTCTCATGCTGGGGGCCGCGGTCATCGGCGTGCTCCTCATCGCCTGCGCGAACGTGGCCGCGCTCCTGCTCGGACGCGGCGTCGCGCGACGGAGCGAGGTGGCGATCCGCACGGCCCTCGGCGCGGGCCGCTCGCGCGTGGCCCGCCAGTTGATGACCGAAGCCGTGGTCCTCTTCGGTATCGGCGGCGTGGCAGGCACCCTGCTCGGATGGCTGTCGCTCCGCTGGCTGGTCGCACTGGCGCCGCCGCAACTGGAGATGCTGCAGGACGTCTCCCTCGACCCGGGCATGATCCTCTTCACGATCTCGCTGTCGCTCGTGACAGGCGTCGTCTTCGGCGTCGTGCCGTCGTGGGCGGCGACCCGGGGGAACGTTGCAGAGGTGCTGACGGGCGTCGTGAAGGGAAGCAGCCGCGCGGTGCTCTCGAACCGGTTCCGCACGGTCCTCGTCGTGGCGCAGGTCGCCACGGCGTCCCTGGTCCTCAGCGTCGCAGCCCTGCTCCTGGAAAGCCTGGTGCGGCTGCAGCATGTCGACCTGGGATTCGAACCCGGAAGCGTGCTCACCGTCAGGCTGGACCTGCCGAAGGCTCGGTACCCCGAGTGGGCGGACCGCACCCGATTCGTCGAACAGCTCCTCGCAAAAGTCCGCAGCCTTCCGGCGATCGCCTCCACCGGTGCCGGCAGTTCGGTGCTGCTCGGAGAGATGCCCGTGTCGTCCAATTTCACAATCGAGGGCCGCGACCGCGACTATCCGTTGCTGACGAGGGATGCAGTGACGGTGGACTTCTTCCGCACCCTGGAGATCCCTCTCGTCCGGGGCCGGCTCTTCACGCCAGACGACCGCACCAGCACGCTCCAGGTCGCCCTCATCAACGAGACTGCCGCCCGCCGGTACTGGAAGGGCGCCGACCCGATCGGAAGCCGTTTCACGTTTGGCAGCGCAGCCGCCGACTCGACCTGGCTCACGGTCGTCGGGGTGGTTGCCGACACCCGCCGGGCCGGCCCGGACCGCGAGCCGTTTGCAGAGGCCTACCTGCCTCACCCGCAGGACGGGGTCCGCGGGATGACGCTGGTCGCCAGGATCACGGGTCCCCCCGAGCCGGTCCTCGCGGGAATCCGAACCGCCGTCGACGAGTTGGATCCCAATCTCCCGTTCGCACGAGTCGCCCTCCTCGACGACCTGCTCGACACCCGCCTTGCGGCGCCGCGGTTCAACGCCTGGCTGCTGTCCTCGTTTGCGATGGCCGCCGTCGCCCTGACGGCCGTCGGGATGTACGGCCTTCTGGCCTACCTGGTCATCCTCCGACGGCGCGAAGTGGCGGTCAGGCTCGCCCTCGGCGCGACGGCAGGTCAGATACTGAGGCTCGTGGCCGTGCGGGGGCTGTGGATCACGGCGGGCGGGGCGGCCGTCGGCCTGGGGGCCGCCTGGCTCGCCGCCGGCTGGATCCGGCACGTGCTCCCGGGAGTCGCGACGGGCGAGCCGCGACTGTTCGTCCTCGTCGCCGCCGTGGTCGCTCTCGCAACGCTGGCCGCGACGGTCACGCCGGCGCGCCGTGCCATGCGCGTGGACCCGGCCATCACGCTTCGAGCCGAGTGACGACTTGCCGGCCGCAGGCGCCCCGGCACCTCAGCCGAGCAGGATGTCGCGAAGCCTCGCGGCGAAGGCTCGAACCTGATCGATCTGCGATGCGGAAGAGATGAACTCGAACGCTGTCGCGCTCACGGCACCCTTTCGGCCCTCGAGCACCGCGGTCAGCGCTTCCGGCAAGACCGGGCATTCGTCCAACGCGCCAAGCAGGCCGGCCCAGGCGGGCAGGTCGAGCGTCGCGATCACGTCGAGGGCGTCGCGGGCGCGCCACGGCGTGCCGGCATCGCGCTGCCTGACAAGCTCGCGCCGGAGCGAGTAGAGTCCTTCCTGGGTTTCCCGATCCACGCAACGCACGTCCGCCAGGGTCGCCGCCAGGCGTTCTGCCACGAACAGGCTCAGGCCGTGCAACGCCGCCCATCCCGCCTCGAAGGCCGCCAGCAGATCATCGCGTGCCGAGATCCCGTCGCTCTCGAGTCCGAGGTTGCAGGTGGCAACCGCCGCGTCAAATGCCTCCCGGGCCGTGAAGGGTCTTGCCTGCACCGAGCATCCGGCCACGAGGGCGTTCGCGAGGAACGCCAGCTCCCTGGTCCGTGCCAGGTACGCCGCCTCGTCGGTCTCCAGCAGGTGCTCCAGGAGCGCACGCACTCGGGCGTACGGCCGGTGCGTCGAGGGGCCGCCTTCGAGGAGCGCCCGGGGGCGGTCCGGCGCGATGCCGGCCTCGGCGAGCGCGTCAGCCACGGCGTCGGCGGCCGCGCTCGCGCCCGCGCTGTCGCTCCCGGACGGCTCGGCGTCGTCAGCGGCCATTTGGATATGGGCGGCGGCGATCGGGTTCGGTGACGCGGAGCGGTCGTCACCGTCCTGCAGCGTCCGCCTCGCCATCTCGAGGTATGCGCGCGCGTCCGCGGCTGCCAGGTAGCCCTGCTCCGAGCGGCGGCTTCGCCGCTCGGACGCGAGGTCGTACAAGAGCTGTTCGGGCTCCGACAGCAACCCGTCGAGGCCGTCGAGCTCGCGGCCGGAGTCCGACAGCCGCCGGCAGCCGCGCATGATGGCGTGGAAGCAGTCACGATCGCCGGCGTCGAGCGCCACGAGCAGCGCCACGATCGCGTCCCACGCGTCGGTCCGCCTCGCGGCGATGACGTAGCCGCCCACGTCGCCCATCGCCTCGTCCCCCGTCCCTGCGCCAGCCGCCGGGTCGAGGACACGGATGTGGCGGGAAAGGCCAGCAATCATCAGGCGCCGGTCGATGCCCGCGACGATCCGTGCTGCCTGATCGGCGCCAAGCTCCACCAGCGTCTCGAGCCATTCGCCGAGGCGCTCGGGGTCGAACTGCTCGTCGCCGGACGGCGTCGGGCTGCGCCACAGATCGAGGTCGAGGACGGTCGCGAGCTGCGCGGGCGCCATCGAGGCAACGAGTTCGCCGCAGGCGTCGAGTCCGAGGTGTCGAATCACCTGGTGAAGTGTCTCGGGCGCAAGGTGAGGCACGACCCGCTCGAGGTGGGGCGTGTCGAGCAGGCGCGCGAGCCGGCCGTCGGGTGTCGACATGAGGAGGCGATGATACGCGGCCTCATCGTCGAAGAACCAGCCTTGAACTGCGCGCGGTTCGGCCGGATAATATTGGCGGGACATCTCAAAGACGCCCCCCTCCACCCGGCAATCCTCGCACCCCGAGCCCTTCCCCCGCATGGTCCTCATGAGCCGCGCGGCAAACTGTGCCATCCGTTGACATTTCGTCTGCACTAAATCACAATATGTGTGAGGCGAAATCTCGATCATGGATGCCCTTCCGGACCCGGCCGCGGCGCTGCTGGTCTTCGCGGCGCTCGTGCTGCTCGCCGCCGTCTCGCTCTGGCCCGAGCGCGGGATCGCCGCCCGCGTCCGCCGGCTGCTGAAGCTGTCGGAGCGGGTGCGACTCGAGGACGGGGTCAAGCACCTCTTCAATGCAGCCGTTGCCGGCCGGCCGGCCTCCGTCGAGAGTCTCGCCGGGGCCACCGGCGTCTCGCGCGACCGGGCCGTCGAGATCGCCCGTCAGTTGACGCGCATGGGTCTCGCCCGGCTCGACGGCGAGGACATCGCGCTCACCGACGAAGGCCGCGCGCACGCGCTGCGGCTGGTCCGCACGCACCGGATATGGGAGCGCTACCTGGCCGACCGCACGGGCGTCGGTTCGGGGGAGTGGCACACCCTGGCCGACCGCCTGGAGCACGGGGCTCCGGCCGAGGAGGTGGATCGCCTTGCCGCCAGCATGGGCGACCCGCTGTACGATCCGCATGGCGACCCCATCCCGACTGCCTCTGGCGTCCTTCCCCCGGTTCGCGGGTTGCCGCTATCCGCCATCCCCGCAGGGAGCAGCGCTCGCGTCGTCCACATCGAGGACGAGCCCGAGCAGGTCTATCGCTCGCTCAGGGCCGCGGGCATCAACGTCGGCTGTCGGGTTCGGCTGGATCGAGTCGATGCGACCCGCCTCCATCTCGTCGTCGAAGGCCGCCAGGTCGCGATCGACCCGCTGGCGGCCCTGAACCTCAGCGTCGAGCGCGTGGAGGAGGACGCCTCGGAGGAGGGGCTCGAGCGGCTCGATGCCCTTCGGCCCGGGGAAGAGGGAGTCGTGGTTCGGCTGGGAGCACAGCTCCAGGGCGCCCAGCGCCGCCGCCTCCTCGACCTCGGCGTGGTGCCGGGCACCCTCGTCCGCGCCGAGCTGAGCAGCCTCTCCGGCGACCCCATGGCTTACCGGATCCGCGGCGCGGTGATCGCGCTCCGGCGGGCACAGGCCGACGACATCCTCATTCGCCGCCGGCCCCGCGAGGAGGCTGCGTGAACCCGCTCGCTTCCGCCTCTGCCTGCCACGGCTGCGCCAATCGTGGCGACGGCCTGATCCAGCTTGGCGTCACGCCAGGGCGATGGGACTACCTGGTGGCCCTGGCCGGAAACCCGAATACGGGAAAGAGCACCGTCTTCAACGCCCTGACCGGGCTGCGCCAGCACACCGGCAACTGGCCGGGCAAGACGGTCGCCCGGGCCGAGGGGACGTTCAGGCACGGCGGGAAGGCGATCAAGGTCGTGGACCTGCCGGGCACCTATTCGCTCCAGGCGGCGAGCGCGGACGAGGAAGTCGCCCGTGACTTCCTCCTCTTCGGGCAACCGGACGTGACGGTCGTCGTGATCGACGCCACCCGGCTGGAGAGGAATCTCAACCTCGCCCTCCAGGTGCTCGAGGTCACCGACCGGGTCGTCGTGGTCCTCAACCTGATGGACGAGGCGCGCCGTCACGGCATCGGCGTGAGCCCGGAGGCTCTCGCCCGGGAACTCGGCGTTCCGGTCATCGCCGCCGCTGCCCGGCAGGGGACGGGCATTCGAGAGTTGCGCGAGGCGATCCTGCAGGTGGCGACCGGCGCGGTGCAGCCGCGCCCCCACCGCCTGCGCGAGCTCCCCGCCGAGGTCGAGTCCGCGATCGCCGAGGTGCTGCCGGCCGTCGAGGCGGCCTACCCCGAGTCCTCCAGCAGGCGATGGCTGGCCCTCCGGCTCCTGAACGGCGACGAACGGGTGGTGCGGTCCGTGCCGCCGGGCGAGCTCGCGGCGAAGGTCGTGGAGACCCGCTGGCGCATGGCGCCCGACTTCCAGGACCGCCTCTCGGGCGCGCTCTACGCCGAGGCCGAGCGGATCGCCCGCGCCTCGGAGGTGGTCGGGCTGCGCCGGATGCGGGTGGATCTCGACAAGCACCTCGATCGGCTGCTGACGAGCCGTTGGACCGGCCTTCCGTTGATGGTCCTGCTGCTCGCCGTCGTCTTCTGGCTCACGATCGCAGGCGCCAACGTTCCCTCCTCGATGCTGGCGTCGCTGCTGATCGACGGCGTCCACCCCGTCCTGAAGGGGTTCGGCGCCGCCGTCGGGATGCCGTGGTGGCTGAGCGGGTTCATCTTCGACGGCATGTATCTCGCCACCGCCTGGGTGATCTCGGTCATGCTGCCGCCGATGGCGATCTTCTTCCCGCTGTTCACGCTGCTGGAGGATTTCGGCTACCTGCCGCGGGTCGCCTTCAACATGGACCGGATGTTCCAGCGGGTGGGCGCGCACGGCAAGCAGGCCCTGACGATGTGCATGGGATTCGGCTGCAATGCCGCCGGGGTGGTGGCCACCCGCGTCATCGACTCGCCGCGCGAGCGGCTGGTCGCCATCATCACCAACAACTTCTCGCTGTGCAACGGGCGCTGGCCGACGCAGATCCTGATCGCCAGCATCTTCATCGGCACGCTGGTTCCCGCGCACCTCGCCGGGATTACGGCGGCCGGCGCCGTCGTCGGCATCGCGCTGCTCGGCGTGTTCTTCATGTTCCTGGTGTCGTGGGGCCTGACGCGCAGCGTGCTGAAGGGCGAGGCGACCACCTTCTCTCTCGAGCTTCCGCCGTATCGGCCCCCTCGGGTGTTCCAGACCCTGTACACGTCCCTGGTCGACCGCACGGCAATCGTGCTGTGGCGGGCGGTCGTCTTCGCACTGCCGGCGGGCGCCCTGATCTGGCTCATTTCCAACATCCACCTGGGCGGGACGAGCATTGCCACGCGCGTGGTGGGGGCGCTGGAGCCGTCTGGCGTCCTGATCGGCCTCAGCGGGGTGATCCTGCTCGCCTACGTGGTGGCGATCCCGGCCAACGAGATCGTCATTCCCACGATTCTCATGCTCACGGTGCACACGCTCGGCGTGGCGGGCGTCGGCGCCGGCGACGGCGTGATGTTCGAGCTGGACGACGCCGGCGCGGTGCGGCAGCTTCTCGTCGGCGCCGGGTGGACGCCGCTGACCGGCATCAACCTGATGCTCTTCAGCCTTCTCCACAACCCGTGCTCCACCACGATCTACACGATCTACAAGGAGACCGGGAGCGCGCGGTGGACGGCCGTGGCCACCCTCCTGCCCGTGGTTCTCGGCGTGGCGGTGTGCTTCCTGGTCGCGCAGGTGTGGCGCCTGCTGGCTCTTTGAGAAGGGGTCGCCGATGACCGGGCATCGCCTGACGCGATCACTCACCGTCTCAGCCGAGGACTACCTCAAGACGATCTACGCCCTCTCGGCCGACGCGCCGGCGTCCACCACCGAAATTGCCCAGCGGCTCGACTTGGCCCCGGCATCGGTCACCGGCATGATCCGCCGCCTCTCCAGTCAGAAACTGCTCGATCATCGGCCCTACCGGGGTGTCGTGCTCACCCCCGCCGGACGCCGGATGGCGCTGCGGGTGCTGCGGCGTCACCGGTTGATCGAGGCCTACCTGGTGAAGTTCCTGGGATACCGGATGGACAACGTGCACGCGGAAGCCGACCGCCTGGAACACGCGGCGTCCGACGCGCTGGTCGAACAAATGGCCGGCGCGCTCGGCCACCCGAGCGTGGATCCTCACGGTGATCCGATTCCCGATTCCCAGGGTCGTCTCGACAAGGTTGCGTACACACCGCTTCCGAATCTGCCCCTCGGGAAGGAGGCTGAGCTGCGCCGGGTCACCGCCGTCGATCCGGAGCGCCTGCGCTTCCTGGCCGAGGCGGGACTGGTGCCGGGTGCCAGGATTCGGCTCGTCGATCGACAGCCGTTTCAAGGGCCTGTCACGGTGCGGGTCGCAGGGGCCGAGCGTGTGCTCGGGCGGGACATGGCGCGGCTCCTGCTGTGCCAGCCCGGCTAGAAGCTGTTCCCGTACCGCGGGTGCGCCCATAATCGGGCTATGGGGGTTGCACTGAACCTCAGCAGGTACGACATCCTCGACTCGCTGCTGGAAGGGTGTCAGGTTCTCGGTTTCGACTGGCGCTACCTGTACGTCAATCCCGCGGTGGTCGGCCAGAGTCGCCGGACCCGCGAGGAACTCCTGGGTGGCGTGATCACCGATCTGTACCCGGGCATCGAGGAGACCGCCATGTTCGCGGAGCTTCGCCGGTGCATGGAGGAGAGGTCGACGGGTCGGCTGGAGAACGAGTTCAGGTACCCGGACGGCTCGGTCGCGTGGTTCGAACTGAGAATCGAACCGGTGCCCGAAGGCCTGTTCGTGCTCTCGCTCGACATCACCGCCGCGAAACATGCCGAGATGGGCATGCAGCAGCAGGTCGAGCGTCTCCGCTCCCTTCGGGCCGTCGACCTCGCCATCCTCCGCACGACGGACTCTCGGGTGGCGCTCAGGGCGGTGTTGGACGAAACCGCCAGGTGTCTCGGTGTGGAGTCCGCGATGGTGTTCCTGCTCGACGGCGACACCGCCGAGCTGCGAACGGCGGCAAGCATCGGCTTCCGCAGCGCGGCCGCCGAGCATCTCTCGCTTCGTTTGGGCGAGGGGCCGGTGGGTCAGGCGGCCCTCTCGTGTCGCACCGTCGTCGTGGCCGACGTCGCGGACACCGCCACGGGGCGCACGGCGTTGCCGCCGGCGATCCTCGACGAGGGCATCCGGGGGTTCTGCGCGGTCCCGCTGGTCGCGAAGGGAGAACTGACTGGCGTGCTGGCGGTTGGACGCCGGGCGCCGCTCGACGCCTCGGACGACTGGCTGGCCTTCCTGGAATCACTCGCCGGCCAGGCCGCCATCGCGATCGACGCCGCTCAGTCGTACCAACACCTGCAGCGCGCTCATCGCGATCTGGAGCTCGCCTACGACTCCACCATCGAGGGGTGGGCAGGGGCGCTCGAACTGCGCGACAGGGAAACGGCGCACCACACCCAGCGCGTGGCGGAACTGACGCTCGAACTCGCGCGCGCCGCCGGGATCAGCGAGGCCGAACTGGTCCACGTCAGGCGCGGCGCCATCCTGCACGACATCGGCAAGATGGCGATTCCCGACGCCATCCTCCTGAAGCAGGACAAGCTGACGGACGCCGAGATCGCGCTGATGAAGCAGCACCCGGCCTACGCGTACGAACTCCTGCGGCCAATCGACTACTTACGGCCGGCGCTGGACATCCCGTACTGCCACCACGAGCGCTGGGATGGGAACGGCTACCCGCGCGGCCTGAAGGGCGAGGCCATCCCCTTCGCGGCACGCCTCTTTGCCGTCGTCGACGTGTGGGACGCCATCCGCAGTCAGCGGTCGTACCGTGAGAGCTGGTCCGACGAGCGTGCGCGCGAGCACATCCAGGCGCTGGCTGGAACCCACCTCGATCCGTCGGCGGTCGCCCTCTTCCTGCGCGTGATGGACCGCAAAGCGTCTACAGACCCAGCCACGTCCCGAGGCCGCGCTCCTTCGCCCGCCTGAACACCTCGGGCGCCACGGCCATGTCGTCGAGCGCGAGGCCGAGGTTGATCGCAAGCGTCCGCTCGGCGTCGTTCTCCCGCCCCGGCTTCAGGCCCGCCACGATCTCGCCCAGGTCCGCGTACGGATCCGGTGTGTGCTGGAAGTAGCCGACGCGCCGGGAGTACTGGAACTGCGCGTGGTCGTCGGTGGCGATCTTGTCGAACCCGGCCAGCGCCTCGGGCGACCAGTAGCTGTCGTAGTCCACCGCGCTCGCGAAGGCGCCCGGCTTCAGCCATCCTTTCTCGATGGTCGGTGTCGGCTTCTTCAGGATGGGTCCGGACGTGACGACGAGATCGCTCTCGGTCACGGCTTCCCTGGGTGTTCTCACGCCGACGATCTCGAGCGCGAGCTTCGCGCCCATCTCCTCGACGAAGCGGCGCTGCGCCCCGGGATCGATGTCGTAGGCGAGGACCCGGCGCACCGGGAACAGCGTTGCGAGCGCCTCGAGGTTCGTGCGCCCCTGGACGCCGCACGCCAGGATGCCGACCGCCTCGCTGGACGGCCGGGCCAGGTAACGAGCCGAGAGCGCGGTGGCGGCGCCGGTGCGGCAGGCGGTGATCCAGGTGCAGTCCATCACCGCGAGAGGAAGGCCGGTGTCCACGTCGTTGAGAATCAGCAGCCCGTTGATGTACGGCAGGCCGACGCGCGTGTTCTCCGGGTAGCCGCTCACCCACTTCACGCCGGCCGAGCGGAGCGCCGGGATGTACGCGGGCATCGCATGGATGAACGCGTCCCCGCGGGTGTGCAGCCCGGGCTTCGGGGGCATCTCGGTGCGCCCCGCGCCCTTCTCGCGGAACGCGGTCTCGAGCAGATCGATAATCTCCCGCATCCCCAGGGCGACCGACGCGACGTCCGCCGCCGACAGGTACAGCAGCCGTGAAGCAGGCATGGTCCCGACCCCCTAGAGCCACTGTCTCAGGAACTGGACGATGGCCTCTCGCCCCTCGGGTGTTTCCTGGTGCTCGACGTCGTAGCGCAGCAGCTTCCACCGCTCGGGGTGGCCCTGCCGCGCGTACTCGGCGGCCAGGTCGCGGTCGATCCGGTCCACGCCCTCGATCGGCGTGAGTGCGTCGCGCAGGCCGACCAGGCCGAGGTGCGGCCGCGGCGCGATGAGCGCGTTGATCTGCGAGGTGGTGAAGTGCCGCACGAGGGCGGGCACGTAGTAGTAGACGCCGTGGCGCGCGAGCCCCTTGTCGGCGATGAGGCTGTCGAAGTCGGTGAGGCAGTTGATGTCCACCGTCACCTTCACGCGCTCGTCGAGCGCGGCGACCCACCACGCCATCGTGCTGCCCATCGACATGCCGAGCGTTCCCACCCGCGCCGGGTCCACGTCGGGCCGCTGCAGCAGCACGTCGAGCGCGCGCAGGCTGTCGTAGACCATCATGCCCCAGAGCACCTGGCCCCGCCAGAGCATCAGTTTGAACATGTCCAGCTCGGACGTGTGGCTCCGCTCGCCGAAGACCCAGTGGTCGATCGCGAGGCCGATGTACCCGAGTTCGGTCAGCTCCTTCGCGTAGGGCTTCGGCTGCAGATAGCTGCGGCCCTCGACGAACTCCTTCTTCCCGATCGTGTAGCCGCCGCCGTGCGAGTGGTTGAAGAGGACGGCCGGCAGGCGCCCGGTCGCGGCGCGCGGGCGCGCGACGTACGCGGGCACCGGCTCGAGGCCGTTGAGATCGAGCACCCAGGTCTCGAGCACGTATCCGTCGCGCTCGGTTTCGCCGGTCTTGCGGCCCGACACCGGGCGCGCACGGTCCGGCAGTTCGCCGAGCAGGCCGTACAGCTCCTTGCGGCGCCCGGCCGGCGGCGTCGAAGCCGGCGGCCCCGTGCCGCCCTGCGAGAGCGGGGGAGCCGCGGCCAGCGGCGTCATCGCGCCCAGCGCCAGCACCTCACGCCTGCTCATGCCGGTGTTCGTCATGCGCGGATCCTACACCGGGGCCGATTCCAGCCGACAGCGCCTTCCGCATGAATGGCGCGACACAGCGCCGATCACCCGGGCGCCTTGACCTCGATCGCACCGTCCCGCTCGCGCACGTCGAACCGCGGCTGCGCCTGCGTCGCCGGCCCGTTCAACACGCGCCCCTCGTCGAGCGCGAACTCCGAGCCGTGCCACGGGCAGACCACGGAGCCGTCCTTCAACGTCCCTTCGGAAAGCGGTCCGCCCATGTGGGTGCAGGAGTGCGCGAGCGCGCACACCCTGCCGTTCTGTCGCACGAGCAGGGCGTCCACGTCATCCTTGCGCGCCCGCTTCATCGCCCCCTCGGGAAGGTCGTCCCCCCGCGCCACCTCGGTGAACTCCTCGGGCTCCTCGATGGCGGCGTGCGTCACGCCGATTCGCCGCCCGAAGACGAGCTCGCCGCCCAGGTAGGCCGATCCGGCCGCGATCAGGTAGCCGGCCCACGCGGTCGCCCGGCCCGCGGTCCGGCCGCCGTTGCCGCGCTCGAGCCACGAGACGGCCAGCAACCCGGTGGCGGCCAAGTTGAGGAGGCCGTGGACCAGCCCCATGCGGCGTGAGCGGCCGTTTGTCTCCGACCAGTCCGTCAGCCCGGTGACGGCCGAGCCGAGAGCGCCGGCGAGCCCGATGCCGATGGCGAGCCGAGCGGCCCGCCGCATGCCGGGATCGTCGCCGGCGGCGGCGTCCAGCGCGAGGGCCGCGGTCCAGGCCCCGACGGGGATGTCCGTGAGAACCGGGTGGAGCGGATGCCCGAGCCATACGCCATGGACGAGATTCTTGGCCTGCCGGCCGACCTCGCCCTGCGACTCGTACGCCGCGCGCACGGCCTTGGCCACGGGCTTGGCAATTCGATCGAGCCCGTCGTAGTCGAGAACCTTCGCGAGCGCTGCCGCGTTCTCCGCCATCGCGTCACCTCCGGCCAGTGGGGCGGGCGTCGTGCCCATCCACTGCCCGCGACGCAAGAAGCGAACCGCTGACCGAAGAAGGGTCTTTCCGACCGACACGGTGGCAACCCGCGGAGCGCGCTACTTCGGGATCATCGGCTTCTGATCCGGCGGGATGGCCGACTGGTACTTCCGGCCGCCCGTACGCTTCACGAAGTCGGCGCGCGCCCGGGCGACGAGGTCGGGCCGGGTCAGCAGGTCCACGCCGGTCAGCGCGATCACGCGCGCGGCGACGCTGGCGGCCTTGCTCGCGCCGGGGATGCCGTGAGAAGCCGCCGTTGCCCAGCTGTGCCACGGCAGGCCGATCCCCGCCGTCGCCACCGAGATTCCGACCGTCGGCGTGATGTGGCTCACGTCGGACACGTCGGTCGATCCCCCTTCCGGCTCGCCGAGGCCGGGCGCGAGCTTCTCGACGTTCGTGTCGATCCCCCTCTCCGGCAGACCGAGGTTCCGCTGCAGCTCGCGCGCGAACTGCAGCTCCGATTCGCCGAAGGCGGGCGCACCCACCTCGTCGAGGTTGCGCTGCATCGCCTCCTGCAGGGGCCGGTTGAACAGGTACTCGTGCAGGCCGGAGGTCAGCGACGCCTTGTAGGTGGTCCGGGTGGCGAGGGCGGCGCCCTCCGCGATCTTCAGGATCCACGCGTAGTGGGCTTCGACCGACGCGCGATCCAGGTCGCGCACGAACCCCCAGACGGCGGCCGACGAGGGCACGACGTTGGGCGCCTCGCCCGCGGAGGTGAAGACGTAGTGGAGGCGCGCGGTCGGCTTCACGTGCTCGCGCATCAGGTTGAGGCCGTGCGCGAACAGCTCGGCCGCGTCCAGCGCGCTCCTGCCGTTCCAGGGATCGAACGCCGCGTGGGCCGGCTGCCCCGAGAACTCGATCGTGAAGTTGTTGAGCGCCTGGTTCGGTGCGTTCCCGACCGAGTTCTCCTGACCCGGGTGCCATTCAAGCGCAGCGTCGAGGTCGTCGAACAGCCCGTCGCGCGCCATGTAGGTCTTGCCGACGCCCGTCTCCTCGGCGGGCGTGCCGTACAGCCGCAGCGTCCCGGCGAGCCGCTGTTGATCCATCGCCCGCTTCAACGCCACCGCCGCGCCCACCGACCCGGCGCCGAACAGGTCGTGCCCGCACCCCTGCCCGGAGGTGACGCCGTCCTCGCGTGGCTGCCGGCGGGGGACTGCGGCGTTGCCGATGCCAGGGAGCGCGTCGTACTCCGCGAGGATGCCGATGATTGGCTTGCCGGCCCCGTAAGTGGCCACGAAGGCGGTCGGCATGCCCGCGACCCCGCGATCGACGCGGAACCCCTCGCGCTCGAGGAGGTCGGCGAGCAGGGCGGCCGACTTGTCTTCCTTCAGCGCAAGCTCGGAGTAGTTCCACAGCGCGCTGGCGACCCGAGCGATGTCACCGGAGAGACGCTCGGTCTCGGCGAGAACCGCCTGCCGGGCGGCACCGGGTGCCTGCGCGCCGGCCGGCGCGGCGAGGAGGACGACGAGCAGGACGGAGAGGGTGGGAAGGCGCATGACGAAATCCTACAACCCCCAGCCCACAGCCCCTAGCCTCTAGCTCCTAGCCCCTAGCCTCTAGCTCCTAGCCCCTAGCTCCTAGCCCCTAGCCCTAGCTCCTAGCTCCTAGCTCCTAGCTGTAAGATAGCCCCATGCCCTTGGACGAACGCGCCTTCTTCACCGAGAAGCCTGAAACCCGCCAGGCCCGATACCAGTGCCCGAAGTGCCGGCGGACGGGCGAGTTCCGGATCCGGTGGGTGCGGCGGCTGAAGAGGCAGAACCCGCCGTCGGGAGCGGATGCGACCGACCGCGCCAAGTTCGCGAAGCTCCGCGATTACCTGCTGCGCCTGGATGACGAGGTGGTCTGCCCGACCTGCGGCAGGAAGTTCGAGATCCCGTCGCAGCACTCGCTGATGTTCGTGGACCAGCTGGCGGGACTGCCGAACGACGACGACCTCGAGCGCGAGATCGCGGCGGCCTCGGGCGAGCCGGAGCCCGCCCACGAGGCGAAGCCGGCCCTGCCCGCGAGGTTCACGCGCAAGCCCAGCGGTTGGAAGTGATGTGCAGGAACATCAGGACGCTGGCCAACTTCGAGCCGCCCGCGACGGCGGACGAGATTCGGGCGTCGGCGCTTCAGTTCGTCAGGAAGCTGAGTGGGACGAGCCACCCGTCCCGGGCGAACCAGGACGCCTTCGATCGGGCGGTCGAGGAGGTCGCCGAGGCGGCCTCGCGCCTGGTGCGGTCGCTGACGACCAACGCGCCTCCGCGCAACCGCGAGGACGAAGCCCGCAAGGCAAAAGCGAGAGCGGGTCAGGCGGCGGAGAGCAGGACGGGGCGAATGTAGGCGACGTACGCGTCGAAGAGGACGTCGCGGGGCCCGGTCGCGAAGATCTCCCGCAGCGTCTCGTGACACCAGGCCGCGACCTCCGCCTCCGGTGCGCCCGCCGACACCGCCTGCTCGACGTTGGTTTCGCTCATCGCGTAGGCCTCGTACGCGTTGCCGTCCATCGGGACCGCCACGTGGAACTCCTCGAATCGCACGAGGCGGAGGCCGGCGTCCGCGAACCCGAGGTTCTTCACATCCATCTCGTAGCCGGGCGGGAAGGGGTAGCGGCGCTCGAAGGACGAGAACCAGCGGTCGAGGCGGGGATCGTCGGCGATTCGGCGGCCGGCCGAGAAGTCGTAGATGATGAATGCGCCCTCCTCGTCGAGGACCCGCGCCACCTCGGGCAAGACCAGGGCTAGGTTGGTGTAGTTGAGCGAGCCGGCCGCAGCGAGCAGGTCGAAGGCGCCGTCCCGGAACGGGAGTTCCTCAGCCCGCCCCGCGACGAAGGCTCCCCGCGGCGCGACCTCCGATGCGTGGAGGAGCATGGCCAGGGCCGGCTCGAGGCCGAACGCCCGGGCGGCGAGCGGCTCGAGCGCGGAGGTCGACACGCCCGCCCCGCATCCGAGATCGAGCGCGAGACGCGCCCGTTCGATGCCCAGCTCGTCGAACCGCTTGCGGACCGCCTCGATGACGCGTGCATGGACCGGCGGCCGCGAGTGGGCGTATCCGGCCGCCAGCCGGGCGCTGTGGTACAGGCTTGCCGGGTGCATCGGCCGATGGTAGCAGTACACGTCTCCCTGGAGCGCACCATGCCGTCGCCCATCCGCCTGCTGTTCGTGGCCGCCGCCCTCGCCAGCCTGATGGTCGCCTCGAACGAGGCGCAGTCGCCCGCGGCCTACGACCTCTTGATCCTCAACGGCACGCTGGTGGACGGGACCGGCCGCCCCGGTGTCGAGGCCGACGTCGCGGTGAGCCGCGGGGTCATCGCGCGCGTGGGCCGCCTGGCCGGCACAACGGCGAAGGTGACGATCGACGCGAGGGGCCGAGTCGTGTCGCCCGGGTTCATCGACGTTCACACCCACGCCGACGATCCCGCGCGGACACCGCTGCTCGAGAACTTCGTCCGCATGGGCGTCACCTCGGTCGTCGCCGGCAACTGCGGCGACTCGGCCGGGAGCATCGCCGCCGAGCTGCAGGCCATCGCGCGCGACGGGATCGCGGTCAACTTCGCCACCCTCGTGGGTCACAACACCGTGCGCGCGGCCGTGCTCGGGTCGGCGCGCCGCGCGCCGGACGCCGCCGAACTGGAGCGCATGAAGGCGCTGGTGGCGAAGGCGATGGAGGAGGGGGCGATCGGCCTCTCGACCGGACTGCAGTACGTCCCGGGGATGTACGCCGACCGCGGCGAGATCGTCGAGCTGGCGAGAGTGGCCGCGCGCGCGGGCGGCATCTACGCGAGTCACATGCGCAACGAGGGCACCCGCGTGGCCGAGGCGCTGGCCGAGGCCATTGCCGTCGGCAAGGCCGCAGCCTGCCCCGTGCAGATCTCCCACCTCAAGATCGACAGCCCGAACCGCTGGGGGACGAGCCAGGCGCTCCTCGACGCGATCGACGCGGCGCGCAAGCAGGGTATCGACGTGCGAGCGGACCAGTACGCCTACACGGCCGGATCGGCGGGTCTCGGCATCCGCTTCCCTGGCTGGGCTCTCGAGGGCGGTCGCGAGGCGATCGCCGCGCGGCTGAACGACGCTGCGGCCTGGCGGCGCATCAAGGGCGAGATGAAGGGGTTGCTCGCCGAGCGCGGCTTCGCCGACCTGTCGTGGGCCGTGATCGCGCTCGACCGCGACGACCCGTCGCTCGACGGGCTCACCATCAAGCAGGCCGCCGCGAGGCTGACCGGGGCGGACGATCTCGAGGCGCAGCTCGAGACGGCCCGCCGGCTCATGCTCGGTTCCGAGCCGCAGATGGTCTACCACTTCATGTCGGAAGACGATGTGAGGCGAATCATGCGCGACCCGGGAGTGATGGTGGCGTCCGACAGCGGTGTGCTGCGGCCCGGGGAGGGGACCCCGCACCCGCGCGGCTACGGGAACACCGCTCGCGTCCTCGGGCGCTACGTCCGCGAGCTCCGGGCGATCCCCCTCGAGCAGGCGGTGAGGAAGATGACCGCCCTGCCCGCCAGCCACTTCGGCTTCGCCCGCCGAGGCGAGGTGCGCGAGGGCTGGGCCGCCGACCTGGTGGTCTTCGACGCGGCCGCGGTCTCGGACCGCGCGACCTTCGAGAGCCCGCACCAGCACGCGGCGGGCTTCGACCACGTCATCGTGAACGGCGTTCCGGTCGTCCGCGACGGCGCCCTGACAGGGGCCAGGCCCGGACAGGTGCTGCGGCGCGGACGGGGATTCGGCCCCGTGCCCGACCGGGCAGGCCTGAAGGCCTGCCCCACCGACGTGTTTTGAGGTAGGATGGGCGCAGCTCTCACCTCATCCATGCTGACGGCCCCGGGGGCCGGAAAGGTGCCCATGGCAGAAGCACCGAAAGGATGCGCCCGGACGACCGGGTCGGTGGTCGGAGAACCGCCGCCCGTTCCGGCCGGGCCCGAACCCGTCGAGCCACGGAGGGCTGCGATGACGACTGCTCGCGTCGGACAGAAGGCGCCCGACTTCCAGGCGCCGGCCTACTACCGGGGGAGCTTCACCAACGTCAAGCTGTCGGATCTGCTGGGCAAGTGGGTGCTGCTCTGCTTCTATCCCGGCGACTTCACCTTCGTTTGAGCGACCGAAGTGTCGGCGGTCGCCGACAAGTACCCGGTTCTGCAAGGACTTGGCGTCGAGGTGCTCTCGGTGAGCGTGGACAGCCACTTCGTCCACAAGATGTGGAACGACCACGAGCTGGTCAGGATGGTGGACGGCGGAGTCCCGTTTCACATGGTGTCGGACCAGGCGGGAAACGTCGGGCGGGCGTACGGCGTATACGACGAACAGCAAGGCATCGAGCTGCGAGGCCGGTTCATCATCGACCCGGACGGCGTCATCCAGGCCATGGAGGTGCTCACGCCGCCGGTCGGGCGGAAGTTCGGCGAAACCGTCCGGCAGATCCAGGCCTACCAGCACGTGCGCGACGAGCAAGGGGACCGAGGCCACCCCGGCCGGATGGGAACCTGGGCAGCCGACGCTGACCCCCGGGCCCGACCTGGTCGGCAACGTCTGGAAGGTCTGGAACCCGAGCATGGAGAAGACCGGGGTCTAAGGCTGAGACCGAATCCTTTTCCCCGGTTCCGGCGTCTTAACAAGTAGGGGCCGGTGTCGCTTCTTTGAAAGGGATGAGTTGATGGTCAAGGGACGCTGTACTCGCTGTCAGATCTTCGTGGTCCACGAGGACATCGACCGGTTGATCCTGTCGGGCTGGAAGTCGCTCGAGGGCACCCAGCCGATCGTGCGGGACATCGTGCCGATGCTCTGCCCGGACTGCCGGCGCGACGAGCAGTTGCGCCGCGAACGATAACGCCAGCTACCCCTGGGGCAGGCTTTCGCCTGCCCCAGGCTCGTCTTCAGCGCTGTTTCCTTCCCTCCTCGGGACTCCTTCACCGGGCGCAGCGAACGCCGACGTAGAGGTTGTGGCGGCCCGTCTCCGACAGCCCCTGTCGGTGCGGCACGCGCACGTTCTCGGGCCGGTTCGCCCACGAGCCGCCGCGGATCGTTCGCAGCAAGGCGCGCAACGCGGACGGATCGCGGTAGACGTCCGAGGTCCACTCCCAGGCGTTGCCGACCGTGTCGTAGACGCCAAGGGGGTTTGCCGGGAACGAGGCGACGGGCGCCGTATAGGGCCAGGTGTCGTCGCCGGCCAGGCCGAGGGCGTTCGCGCGCGAGGGGTCCCAGCCGTCACCCCACCAGTACCTGGCCCGTGCCGCCTCCCCGGGCGGCGGCCTCCCACTCGGCCTCGGTCGGCAGGCGGCCTCCGGCCCACGCGCAGAAGGCCGAGGCCTCACCCCAGGTCAGGTTCACGACGGGATGATCCTCGGCACTCCAGTGCGGCTGCCTTGGGAGGACCGCCCCGGTTGCGCGGCCGTAGGCGCGGTACTGGGCGACGGTGGTCTCGGTGGCCGCGATCTCGAGTTCCGCCCGCGACCCGGCCGGCACCCGGCGCCACTCGATCGGCCTTGCCCGCGCCTCGCCGCGGACGCCGCCCGCACCTTCCGGGGTTGGCGGGGGGACGGCGCTCGCCTGCGGTGCCGGGTCTGCAGGATGCTGCACCGCAAGACCGGACCCCGCCGGCGCAGCGACGATCTCCAGCCTGCCGTCAGCGCGCACCGGGAGCTCCGTCGAGATCTCGACGGGCGACCCATTCACGAACCACCGGACCGGCTGGCCGTCCGGCACGCGCACGACCAGCTGGCGGCCCGGGAAGTACAGCCCGTCGAATGGCCCGTCCTTCTCGAAGCCGTCCACCACCAGGCGGCCTCCTCCCTCGCGCCGCGCCGTCACGCGGACGCTCGCCGCCGTGTCCAGCCACTGCTCGGCCATCTCCCGGACGAACGCCCGCCGCTTCGCGAGGAACTCGCGCCCCCGCCGCCGGTACTCGACGTCGGCGACGCCGAACCGTTCCGCCACCTCCTCGTAGTGCGCCCACCGCTCGTCGAGGAAGGCCTGCGTGAGCTGGTGGTTCAGCATCGTGTCGACCCGCGACGCGAAGTACTCGCGGAACGCAGCGTCCTCCGCGAGCAGCGTCCCCAGGACGAAGGGCCGCGGCTCGCTCGCCCGCCGTCCGCGCTCGCGCTCGCCCGGCACGTTCAGGAGGTACTGGAAGCTCTCGTGATCCCAGTTCCGCAGGCTCTGGTCCACGTCCCAGGTCACCCAGAACCACCGGCCGGTCGCCTCGTCGAGGAACTGCCCCGGCCCCTGGTAGGCGTCGCGCGTGGCCAGGAAGATCGCCGCGAGGTACCAGCTGACGAGGTTGTCGAGGTCGATCTCGGCGCGCACCTCCTCCAGGGTCAGCGGGGAGGCCCGGTCGAGACGCGCGCGCAGCGCCTCCATGCCGGCCAGCTCCATGCTGACCCGCGCTCCCGGCCTGTGGCTCGCGAAGTACTCGTCGTCGAAATGCTCGGTGAGGACGAAGAGGCCCTGGTCCTCGCCGTTCAGGACGAAGCGAGCCGGCAGCGTTTCGGGCGTGACGCAGCCGAGGCGCCGGGCGAGGTCATAGCCGAGCGGGTTCACCAGGTACCAGTCGGTGCCGTCGCGGTCGCGCCGCACGTCGTTGTGCACGACCAGCCGCTGCAGCGGCTGGCTGGCCGGGCCGAAGAGGACGCCGTTGCCGAAGCGGGTGAAGCCGTGGCGCCGCCTGAGGAACAGGCGGAACCCCTGCCGCGGCGACGTCAGGCGGCTGCCGCCGCCGTGCACGCGGACGCCAGCCGCGCCCGTGAACAACAGCCGGCCCTCGTCGAAGTACGACACCGAGCCGCGCCGCTCGAAGTCGGGGCCGTGCCGCAGCTTGTTCTCGAGCAGGAACTCGAGGTCCGAGGGTTCGAGGTAGACCGAGAGCAGCGGAAGGCCCGCCACGACCTCGCGCCGGTCGACGGCGACCGTGCTCGGCAACTGCAGGGCCGTGCGCTGCACGGCGAAGCGGAGCCGCGGAAACAGGTCCGCCCGCTCGGTGAGGAGCCCGAAGGCGGTGAACGCCAGGGCGCCCGCCACCAGCCCGGCCAGGCGGGCCCGCGGCGACCACGCTGGTTTCACAGCGCGCCGGGGCGGTTGAAGAAGATGTTCAGGCTCGCGTCGTGCACCGCCGCGGCCAGATCCTTCTTCAACGCGAAGAGCGACGCCTCCGAGGCGTTCTGGAAGTTGTAGGAGAGCACGGTCGTGCCGTTGTCGTGCGAGAGGCTCTCCAGGCGCGCCTTCGACAGGCGCTGCCGCAGCAGCTCGCCGATCCGCTGCTCGCCGGGGTCGCCCGGCCCCGGCACGGTGATGACGACCACGCCGTCGGACAGCGGGCTCCGGAACGGCCGCAGCCGCGACTGGATCAACAGCCCGACGATCGCGACCAGGAAGATGAGGCCCACGAACG
This sequence comes from uncultured Acidobacteriota bacterium, assembly GCA_963813585.1. Taxonomy (GTDB): domain Bacteria; phylum Acidobacteriota; class Vicinamibacteria; order Vicinamibacterales; family Fen-181; genus JARKSS01. The sequence continues at coordinate 273,663 of CAWEZL010000001.1, read as the reverse complement.
GCAGCTTGTAGGTGGCGCAGGCCAGCGAGACCGCGATCACCAGCATGATGAAGCCGATCTCCTCGGGCTCCTTGATCGGCGTGCGGAAGCGGACGATGGAGAGGGCGCCGAGGAGGCCGAGGGAGAGCGGCAGCGAGAACTGGATGGCGATGAAGATCGCGGTGATCGACAGGCCGAGCAGCGGGAAGGCCCGGTGCACCTGGCTGCCGGTCGCGCGGTTCGCGTAGAAGTGCAGGTAGAGGAACGCGGCGAACAGCGAGCTGGCCAGCGAGACGGCCAGCAGCAGGACGAACCCGCCGAGGCCGATCTGCGACATCGCCCCCGTGTTCGCCCCCGAGAGCAAGGCGTACATGTCGGCGAGTTGTTTCTGCATAGGATTCTCAGGGCCTGAAGCGGAGCAGCGCCACGCCCAGCTCACCGTACTTCGAGAACGACGCGCGCCGCGCCCCCACGTGCGCGAGCGGCCGGAGCGCGCGCGGCAGCTCCTCGCCCGCGCCCTTCACCTCGACGACCGACACGCCGAGGCGGACGGGACCGCCCTGGCCGAGCAGCGCGCGGTTCGCCCGCGGCGCCTCGATCCGGAAGTCCAGGCTGATGCGGGCGCCCGAGACCGGCTCGACGAAGCGGTGCCGCTCGTAGCGCACCATCATGGCCGGCAGCAGATGCGCCGGCAAGTCCCCGTCGAGCGTCCGCGCGACGTTGAGCGCGCGGGCGAACGCCGGGTCGGAGAGCGGCGCCTCGGCGAGCCGGGCGCCGGAAAGGGCCGTCTCGGCCCTCGCCTTGCGCCGCAGGCATCCCACCCGCGACTTCACCTCGATGAAAGCCGACCCGCTGCCGCTGTCTCCCGAGATCGCGCTGTACCAGCGAAGCCGGACCTTGGTCTTGAGGAAGTCGCTGTTCAGCTTCTGCCCCAGCAGGCACAAGTCGGGCGAGTCGTAGTAGACCGTGGAGACGACCGCAGCCGCGAAGCGGGGATCCGGGCGGCACAGCGCCGCCAGCATGCGCGCGGCAAACGGGGCCCGCGAGGCCGGCAGCGTGAATTTCAGCTCGCGTTCGAGCGCTGAGCGGGGGATGGCGGGCGCAGCCGCCGCGACGGTCATCAAACGCGAGACTATAGCACGGACGTCGTGCCGGGGTGCCGCCGGTTCGGTGGGGCGACCCGTCAGGCTTGCCCGTGCCATACTCCTCGCGATGGACGAGACGAGCGGCTTGGACCACGAGGCGGGGATGCGGATGGCGCTCGGGCAGGCGCGCCGGGCGTTCGAGGCCGGCGAGGTGCCGGTGGGCGCCGTGGTCATGATCGACGGCGGGGTGGCGGGGGAGGGGTTCAACCAGCCGATCGGACGCCACGACCCGACCGCGCACGCGGAGATCGTCGCGATGCGGGCGGCCGCCGCCGCGATCGGAAACTACCGCCTGACCGGGGCCACGCTCTACGTGACCGTCGAGCCCTGCCTGATGTGCGTCGGGGCGATGGTCCACGCCCGGATCGGCACCGTCGTGTTCGGCACGGCCGAGCCGAAGAGCGGAGCCATCCTCTCCACCGTCTGCGCGCCCGAGCTGCCCGGCCTCAACCACCGGCTCGAGGTCGTCCCCGGGGTTCTCGAGGAGGAGTGCCGGGAGATCATCCAGGCCTTCTTCCGGGGTCGGCGGCAAGGCCCGTCAATTGCCACGGCCCCTGGCGCCACGGTAAAATGAGTGGCTGCCCGGTGCGGAGAGGTACCGAAGTGGTCGTAACGGGGGCGCCTCGAAAGCGTCTTGTCGCGTAAGCGGCACGTGGGTTCGAATCCCACCCTCTCCGCCACAATCAAATCAACAACTTACGGCGATTAGGCAAGTTTAGCGGTCATGTCCCGTCATGTAGTGGTGGAATTGAATCGCGTCTGTTCCTGAGTTCCTGAGCCACCGTTGGGCGTGGACGCTGACGAGCCCGCGGACGGGAAGAGCGCCGTCCGCGGTCTCTCGGAAAACCCGCAGACGGGTTTCCCACAGCGCAGGAGCTCCTGCTCGCCGACCGCGAGGGCGGGACTCCGCGCTGAAGTAGCGGCGCTCGGCGACCGCCCTCGTCGTCCCGGGCCTCACGCGGGAGAAAGGGAGCGACCGAGGTTCAACCCGCGCCATGACACGCAAATCTCTGATCCTCCCTCGTCGATGACGACACGGCCATCCCAGCGGGCGCTCGGTCCGCTGCTCCGGTCGCGGGGCTAGGAGGTGGCCGTGGCGGGCACCGGCGCGGATGCCCTGCGTCTGTTCGAGGATCAGCCGCCCGACCGAGGCGATTTGGGGACCTCACGCGGTGGACCAGCCCGAGCACCTCTGGACCTTGATCGGACAGCTCCGCAAGAAGATCGAACGCGACCCCGCCAACCCACGCTACCTGCTCAGCGAGCCATGGGTCGGCTACCGTTTCGCGATCACGGAACCCGGGACCGAGGTGTGAACCGTCCCGTCCACGGTCTCAGTCCGGTCGGCCGATCTGATACGGCACGCTGGTGACCACGACATTGCGCTTGAAGAGCAGGGCGGCCTTGATGAGCAGGGCATGCTGGTTGTGCAGCACCGTGTGCCACAGCCGTTTGGGAACGAATTCGGGCAGGATCACCGTGACGTATCCCGCCGGGTCGGCAGCCTGCACCTGCTCGATGTACTCCAGGAGCGGCTCGAGCAGCGAGCGGTAGGGAGACTCCAGCACCACGAGTTGCGCTCCCTGGCCCCACTCCGCCCAATGCGTCCTCACCTCGCGGCTCGCAGCCGGGTCGATGTCCACGTAGACCGCCCGCACGTCCCCGGAGAGGTGAACGGCGTACCCCAGCGCCTGCACGACCGCCCTCTGCAGACCGCCCAACGGGACGATCACGACGTTGCCGCCCTGCGACCTTGGGCTCCACCCGCGCAGCGAGAGGCTGGCCGCCACCTCGTCGTAATGACGTCGTGTCACGGTGAACAGGCCGACGAGCACCGGGATCATCAGCATGATGAGCCATGCGCCCTCCGCTGCCTTCGTGGCCGCCACCACGCAGAGCACGATCAACGTCGCGAACGCCCCGAAGCCGTTCACCATGGCCTTCGTCCGCCACCCGCGCCGGCGCTCCCGGTACCAGTGGCGCATCATCCCGGCCTGGGAGAGCGTGAAGGACACGAACACCCCGATCATGTAGAGGGGGATCAGCGCGTGGGTGTCGCCGTCGAAGAGGACGATCAGGAGCGCCGCCAGGGAACTGAGGATGAGAATGCCGTTCGAGAACGCCAGCCGATCGCCTTGCGACATGAATTGGCGAGGCAGGAAGCGGTCGCGCGCGACGAGCGACGCCAGCCGCGGAAAGTCGGCGTACGCCGTGTTGGCCGCCAGCACCAGGATGAGCATCGTCGCCACCTGAACGCCGTAGTACGCCGCTCCACGCCCCCCGAATACGGTGCGGGCGATCTGGGACACCACGGTCTCGGCTTCGGTCGGCACTACCCGACAGGCATGAGCCAGCAGGCTGATTCCCATGAACATCGTGATGGCCATGACGGCCATCGTGAAGAGCGTGGCCGCCGCGTTCCGACTCTCGGGCGGACGAAACGCCGGCACGCCGTTCGAAACCGCCTCCACGCCGGTCATGGCCGTGCATCCGTTCGAGAATGCCCTCAGCAGCGCGAAGGTCGTCAGGGCGCCCGCCTGCCCGACATGCAGCGGAGCGACGGCGTCCGCCGTCGCCAGGCTGCCCGTCAGGTAGCGCCAGGCGCCGACGCCAAGCAGCGCGAAGATACCGGCCATGAAGAAGTACGTCGGAACCGCGAAGATGCGGCCGGACTCCCTGATACCGCGCAGGTTGCCGATTGTCAGAAGTGCCATCAGCCCGATGGCCAGTTCGACACGATTCAGGTGCCAGGAGGGCAGCGCCGAGGTGATGGCGGCGACGCCGGCGGCGACGCTGACGGCAACGGTCAGGACGTAGTCGATCAGCAGGGCTGCCGCGGCGATCAGGCTGGGGTACCGCCCCAGGTTCTCCTTGGCGACGATATACGCGCCTCCCCCGTTGGGATAGGCGTAGATCGTCTGCCGATAGGAATAGACCACGATGGCGAGGATTACGGCGATCACCCCGGCGATGAGTGTCACGAAGCCGAGCGCGGCGACGCCACCCACGAGCAGCACGCGCAGGATCTCCTCGGTGGCGTAGGCCACCGAGGACAGCGCGTCCGACGACAGCACGGCCAGACCCGTGACGCGGGAGAGGCGTTCGTGGTGGGCGAGGTGAGATGGGATTGGTTCGCCGACGAGCAGGCGCTTGGCCTGCAAGAACAAGCCTTCAGGTGACAAAGAGGGCCTCCGGGGCCGGCGCGACGTCCAAGCCGATCAGGATAGACGTGGCCGCCTGAAGTCCTCCCCAAAAAGCCCTCAATAAGTCCTGAAGACGGTCTACTCGCAGCCGGGGCGTAGCGTGACGCCGGCTGGACAGCTGCCTGTGAACGCTAGGCCAGGCCAACCGCCTCGAGCAGCAGATCGATCGCCTTGATTCCCGCAAACGGCGCCAGCACCCCGCCCGGCCCGTAGATCAGGAGGTTCCGGCGCAGGACCGCTGCCGCGCCGAGCGGCTTGTAGGCCACCCCACGCAGGGCGAGCGGGATCAGCGCGATGATGACGACGGCGTTGAAGATGACCGCCGAGAGGGATGGCGGACCAGGAACACGCCAATCACGGGCATGTGACACCTCACCAGGCGCCTTGTTTATTGCCGAGCCACCAGACAGCTCCGACGAGCAGAGTGTTCTGCCCGTCGCGCAGGTCGTCAGGCTCGTCTGAGGTGAAGAAACGCCGGTTCGACCAGTCGCGGCGGAACTCGGCGCGCACGAGGAAGCCGTCCGCGAGCGTGTACGCCGCTGTCGCGGTCAGCCCCTGCAGCACCTGCTCGACACCGCCGAACAACCCCTCGTCGTCGAGGCGCTCGTAGCGGACCGCGAGCGCGACCGGCGTCGACACCTGGTAGCGCCCGTAGGCACCCAGACCCTGCAGGGACAACGAGGGATCGCTGGCCCGCAGTTCATTTGTGGCGTAGTTGACATCCAGGCCGAGCCCGAGGCTGCGCGTCGGCGCGTATGTCACATAGGTATCGAACACCCGGAAGTACCCGTCTGGCCCGCCGGGCAACCCTCCGTCAGGCTGCTCCCGCCCGAAGTAGTAGTTGACGGTCCAGGCAACCTGCCCGGTTGGCTTGACCATTGCCGTCAGGTGATGGCTCTTGAAGTCGTTGAAGTCCTCGGTCTGCTGAATGCCGTTCGTCAGCATGTACGTGGCCGTCGCCCAATCGGTGATCGGCAGGGCCAGGCGCAGCCCGGAGTGGTAGAAAGGCAGGAAGTTGAACAGGAAGGCGCGCGAGAAGTGGTTGTTGTCCTTCGCGTAGCCCGTTTCGATGCCCAGGTTCGAGGCGAACTTGCCGAAATCCGCCTGCAGCCCCCGGCCAACCGGGAAGACGTAGGTCCCGTAGGCCTGCCAGACGTGGCGGTAGACGTGGGGGCGCGGCTCGTTCGCCGGGTTGCCCTGCACCGTCTCGGTCGCCTGGCCGAACTGCAGATCGAGCCTGGCGCCAAGCCTGCGGCCGCTCTCGACATCGGGCGCACCGTCGATCACGACTGCGACCTGCTGCAGGCTGAACACGTTGGCGCGCGTGTCGTAGGCGCGGAGCAGGTTGACCCGGTCGTAAGGCCGGTTCCAGTTGTACTCGTAATACCCTTCCAGGGTGAGCCCGAATGTGAAGGCCGCCCCGGCGCTCTCGGCCGCCTCCGGCTGCGCCGGTGCCGGCTGCGTGTCCGACCTGGAACTCGCGGGTTGACCTGTCGCGACGGCGGCGGCCGCGAGGCCGAGCAGTATCGCGGCTGCGAGGACGAGAGCGGGTTTCGTCGGGTGCCCGCTGCGCGCGGACTCGGGGAAAGGGGGGGGCGGTGGGGTCTTGCACAGCAGGTACTGTCGCCATGCCAGCAGCGTCTCGATCAGTTCGTCGAGCTGCTGCACGACCTCTTCGCGCGTTCCCGTGAATCGACGGGCGCTCAGCGCGTATTCGCAGGGACCCGCATCGTTGGTCGCCATATGTCCATCGCCCTCTGACTCCACGATAGGTGTCCGAACCTGAAGCCGCCCAGAAGAGTGCCTCAAAAGGCCCTCAAGCCTCTCACCCGCGCCGGAGTCCGGCGTTATCATGCGTCAAGCCGTCTGGTCCATGGTCCACCTCCCTCCTGCGTGTGCTGACGCGGGGCGAATGCCCGAGCAACGACCCTCAGCCGACGCCCTTCTGGCGCGCATCAAGGAGCAGGAGCGGGTCCGCTTGCGCGTCTACATCGGCGCCGCCCCTGGCGTGGGAAAGACCTACGAGATGCTCCGGGACGCCCACGCACTGCGCGCGCGGGGTCTGGACGTGGTTGTCGGTTTCGTCGAGACGAGTGCACGCATCGCCGGACGCCTCGGCTCTCGCTGGTACGCGGTCTACGTGGAAACCCCGCGCGAGAAGCCAGGGCGCATCGCGGCACGCGGCGCAGAAGCGCTTCGCGAGAACAGCCGTCTCGCCGAGAGCCTAGGGGCGACCGTCGTCCGGGTGCACGCGGCGAAACCCGTCGACGGCCTGATCGCGTTCGCCCAGCGAGAGGGAGTCACGCACGTCGTCTTCGGCCAGACGGCGAGATCGAGGTGGGAGCTCCTGTGGCATGGCTCGTCGCTGGGCGGGTTTCTTCGTGCCGTGCCCGGCGCGGCCGTCCAGGTCGCCCATCCACATGTTGTGCTGTCGACCTGAAGCGGAGCTCTGCACGCCCAGGTCGCGCAAGCATCCGTGGCTGGCGTCGCGGGTGGGCGCCCCCGAGCGTCGGTCGAAGGCAAGGGACGTCGAGAGCTCGCGGTTGGAGTGGATCTCCGCCTTCAGGTCCGCGAGCTTCTGCTCGGCACCTGCGATGGCGTCGGCGCCCAATGAACCGCCGCGGCGGCGGCTCCTGGGCGGCAATGGTCACGAGTGCCTGCGCCAGCTTCGCCGGGTCGCCGGCCTGCTGACCGTTCTGCGACTTCCAGCTCTTCTCGTCGAACCTGCCCGTCAGGAACCCCCGGGCGGTCGCGTCGCGGACCGACCGCGACGTCATTCGCTCTGGCTCGTCTCCGACGGCATCGGGAAGCGTTCTTGAATCCACGCTTGCCACAGCGGTGTCTCGCGGGCGACGGTCTCGGCCGCCTGATCGCCGTAATGGTAGAAGTTCAGCGCAACCATGCTCTGGCCGCCGAAGTTGAAGGCGCCAAGGGCGGCTACGCCCGGCCCCGGCTTGTCGAGCCGCAGCAGGGCGTCGTACGGACTCTGGCTGACGTACTCCGCCACGCCGCTGAGCGCCGGGACACCCGCGGGCGCCGTCCAACGCTGCCCGACGCTCACGCCTTTCAGTCCCAATGCCGCGGTCAGCGTTTCCCAGGCCTCCGCTTCGGTTCCCGCGACGGGAGCCACGAACTGCATGATCGCGGAGCGTTGGCCGCGGAAGTGCGTGAGATAGATCCGCAGGGTGCGGAAGAAGCCGGGCCAGCCGAATTCGGTGCTTTCAAGCTGGTTGTCCCAGTCGTCGGTGCTGGCGAAGAGGCTATGCACCACGCGGACGAGGCACACGCCGCCCGCGCGCGCTTCGACGCTCCACTCGGTCGCGATGGGCGGCGAGCCACCCCAGCCCTCGCCCTGCGCGGCAAACATCCGCGGCGGATCCCAGGCCGTCACGGCAGAACGGGACTCCATGCCCGGGCCGAAGTTCAACGTCACCGCGACGGGCTTTCCGTCGCGCTCCTCGAACTCCGTCGGCACGAACCAGGACGAAATACCCGGCCCGGTGGCGATGGCCTGCCAGACTTCCTCCGGCGTGCCGGGGACCTCGACTTCGACCTGGACGGAACGGCGTCCGGAGGCTTCTTTCTTCACGCTCATGATGGCTCCTTGGGATCGGATTTCTGCGGCAGAGGGTGCGCCACGACCACCAGGCGATGCGCGCGGCCGCCGGGGGCGGATTCATCGTGGTACTTCGAAACGAGTTTCGTGATGGCCTCGGTGAGTTCGTTGCTGAAAGCCGCCCGGTCCGTCGCCGACCGGAAGCGAACCTCGGTATCCACCGCCAGGGTCGCCAGGCGTTTGCCCGCCTCGTTCGCACGACGAACAAGATCGCCCACCTCGCGGACGACCCGTGCGCCCAGGGCGATGAGATAGCTCGCGGACAGCCTGATCGACTTCCCGACTCGGATCCGCGGCGACCGGGCCCAGGGCGCCCGGCGAGACGACGTAGGAAGCGGCCGTCGCCACGAGCAGCCGTTCTGTCAGCCCGCCCCACTTGCGTTCCTGGGCCAGCCGCACCAGCCCGTGCGCCTCCAGCGCGTTCAAGTGGTAGTTGACCTTCTGCCGAGCCAGGCCGACCCGCGCGGCCAACGTCGCTGCCGAGGCGGGCGCGGCCAGCTCCGAGAGGAGTCGACTCCGCATGGGCTCCAAAGCCACTGTCGCCGCTGCCGGATCTTCGATGACTTGGATGTCGAGCACGAAGGAGATGGTAGGCTTGACAACTTTTGTTGTCAAGCCTAATTCGAGCCTATTTGAGACGGCTACGGTCAGCCTCCCTGCGCCTCGCCGGGCAGGTTGCGATGGCGTTCATGGAACCCTCTGGCCAGCAACCAGACCGCCAGTGTCACGTGGCTCACAGCCATCGGCATGCCCATCGGCGCCACGGGGCCGTAGCCAAGGAACCCACGCAATGGGATCCCTGTGAAGTGGAGCGCCACGGTCGCCAGCCCGAACCCCGCGACCGCACGCGGCACGACGGCAAAGCGGTACAAGGCGCCGTAGAAGAGAAAGATCCAGCAGTCGATCAGCGCGAGTTCGGACAGGTGCGCCCACCTCCGGGTGGCACCCACCGCCCCGGCGAGCGCCATGAACGTCTCCTCCTGGCCGCTCGCGTGAGCGTACTGCTGGCTCAGTGACACCATCGTCAACACGTGGATGTTGTCGACCGCCTGAGCCGAGAACATCATCACGCTCAGCGCGACCAGCCACAACGCCACCGACTCGCTGTACTGACGAAGGACGCGGAAGACGGTGATGCTGATGCCGATCGTCAGGACGCAGTTCGCAAACAGGAGGAACGCGGCCAGCGTGACCTGCGCCGACGCGTGGGCGCCACTGGCCAGGTAGCCACCGGGGCCGGTCGTCAACGGAAGCAGCAACACAAAGGGCAGTATCAACCCCACCAGCTGCAGGAACACCAGCATACCGACGGTGCGGCCACGGTTCGCGGTGAATCTCACCTGTCACCTCCACGAGATCGATCCGATGGAATGCCTGGGCAGGGGCATCAGATCCCCCTGGACGCGGCTGCGGCTTGACGCCATCGCTCCACGTGCACGCCCTTGACGAGCAGCCACAGCGACAGGGATGTCTCCCCAATGAAGACCGGTAGCATGATCGCGAGGAATACCTGCCCGGAAAACGCAGGCGCCAGGATCAGCGTGAAGCCGTTCGCCAGGTAGCCCACGCCCGCAACCTGGATCAGCCTCCCCAGCACCTTTGGCAAGAACGTGGACCGGACGATCAGGAGCCCGTGGATGAGGAATGCCGCGCCGACAATCAAGAGCGCAAGGGTGTAGCCATGAGAATGAGCCCGAACCGCGAGTGAAGCCAGAACGGCACGCTGGTCGGGACTGAAGGCGTTTACAAACGCCGGGTCCGCGAGCGGTGACAACGCCATGTCGAGCTGCAACACGGCCACCGCCTGCACGGCCACCGACAGGCCGCGCAGCAGCGCCGCGAGGATGCTCAACTCGAGGCTCACCGGCCGGAGCAGGGCGAAGTAGATCATGGCGAGGGCGAGTGTGCAGAGGAGCGCCAAGGCCTCGGCCGCAATGCCGAGGCGCCACAGTGGCTGCATGGCTGTGAGATTTGACGCTGTCGCCGCTGCGTCTCCCGGGACGACCAGCCGGTCGCGCACGACCAGTTGCGCCACGATCCCCAAGGCGATGATCGCGAGGTAGAGCGCGCCCCCAAGGCGGGCATAGGACTGTGGCACGGCATCGACGCTTCGGACAATCCCACGCGGATTCATTGGCGATCCCCTAAACTAGGTTTCGGGCCCCAAGGAGGAACGTCTCCATGTCGAAGGTTGTCGCACTCATGTCCATGTCACTCGACGGTTACGTCGCCAACCCCGACGATGGCGTGGCCGAGGTGTTCGCCTGGTACTTCAACTCAGGTGACGTCGAGTTTCGCACAGGCGGGGCGGATCCGATGACGTTCACGGTGTCCGCGCCGAGCGCCGAGCACCTTCGTGGTCTCGTGTCGGGACTGGGCGCCATGGTGACCGGTCGACGCACCTTCGACAAGGCGCACGGCTGGGACGGAAATCACGCGTGGGGGCCGGCATTCGTACTGACCCACCAGATCCCAGACGGATGGCCGCGGCCCAACTCGACGGTCCACTTCGTGACCGACGGCATCGAGAGCGCCGTGCGCCAAGCCAAAGCCGCCGCCGGCGGGAAGAACGTCGGGGTCCACGGCGCGGACACCATCCAGCAGTTATGGAATGCCGGCTTGCTCGACGAAATCCAGGTCGACATCGTGGCGCTGCTTCTTGGCTCCGGCGTTCGACTCTTTGACCACCTCGCCGGCACGCCCGCCGTTCTTGGCAACCCGACGGTGATCGCGGGCGTCGGCGTGACACACCTGCGCTACCCGGTACGCAAGGCGCAGGTATGAGCCGATTCGCAACCGACCGCAATAGAGGGATCGCCGATGACCGAGCATCGCATCTTCACCATGAAGTTCTCGTCGGTCTACCCGGCGTATGTGAACAAGGCGACGCGGAAGCAGCGCACGCAGCAGGAAGTCGACCGGATCATTCGCTGGCTGACCGGCTACACCGCGGCCGGCCTCAAACGGCAGCTCACGCGTGAAGTGGACATCCGCACCTTCTTCGCCGAGGCGCCGGCGATACACCCGAACACCGCGCTGATTACGGGCGTGGTGTGCGGCGTGCGCGTCGAGAATGTCGAAGACCCGCTGATGCGGAAGATCCGCTATCTCGACAAGCTCATCGACGAGCTGGCCAGGGGACGGGCGATGGAGAAGATACTGCGGCAGTAGGGAATTGTGGAGTTCTACGCGGTGTCCATTGAAGACTTCCTCCGCGACGTCCGCTATGGAGGGCGTGCACTGCTGCGCGCTCCAGGCTTCACCCTGGTCGCCACGCTGACGCTGGCACTGGGCATCGGGGCCACGACGGCCATGTTCAGCGTCGTGAACGGGATCCTGCTCCGTCCTCTGCCCTACCCGGGACAGGACCGCCTGATCGAACTCGTGCACGAGGCTGGCGGCGCGGGGATCTCGCGCATTCTGGCTTCGCCGGCCGTGTATTTCGGCTATCGGGATCACAGCCGCACCTTCGAAGCAGTCGGGCTGTGGGACTGGGACGCGTCGCCCGTGACCGTGACGGGTGTCGGCGAACCGGAATCGGTCCGCAGCGTCGAGGTCACGCACGAAGTGCTGGTAATCCTCGGCGCCACGCCGGCGCTCGGCCGCACCTTCAGGTCGAACGACGCCGTTCGAGGTGCCGCGCCGAACGCGGTCATTTCCCATGCGTATTGGCGGCGACGGTTCGGCGCCGCCAGCCCGATCGGGAGGACGCTCGTCGTGGACGGCATCGCGCGCGAGGTGGTTGGAGTCCTCCCTCAGGCGTTCAGGTTCTTCGACTATCCGGCCGACATCTTCTATCCGATGCAACTGGTCCGCTCGGAAGCCGGCTTTCCGCAGGGTGACGGGCGCGGCCTCGCGCGCCTGAAACCGGGGGTCACCCTCGAGCAGGCGAACGCCGACGTCAGGCGAATGATTCCCCTGATCAATGCCGAGTTTGGCCGGCCAGGGCCAGCGTTCGATCGCATGCGATTCGCCCCGAACCTGCGACCGCTCAAGGACATGGTCGTCGGCAGTCTCGGCGACACGTTGTGGCTGCTGATGGGCACCATCGGGCTTCTGCTGCTCATCTCGTGCGCGAACGTCGCCAACCTGGTGCTCGTGCGCACGCAGTCGCGCCGGCCCGAGCTCTCGGTGAGAACGGCGCTGGGCGCCCGCTGGGTCGACATTGCGCGCGTGGTGCTGGCCGAGAACGCGATCCTTGGCGTCACTGGCGGAGCCGTTGGCGTCACCGTCGCTCATTTCAGCCTGCCGTACCTGCTTGCACTGGGCGGCGACGATCTGCCGTATATCATGACGGCGAAGATCGATCTCACCGTGCTGCTGGCCGCCCTCGCGATGACGGCGCTCGCCACGCTCGTGTTCGCGTTCATCCCCGTCCTGCGGTTTGCCCGGCCGCGGACCGACCTTGCCGGGCCGCTGCAGGGCGGCGCGCGAGGGATCCTGGAGGGACACGAGGGCAACCGCGCGCGGCAGATGCTGCTCGTCGCGCAGGTGGCGCTGGCGCTGGTACTGCTCGTCGGGTGCGGGTTGATGATTCGGACGTTCGTCACGCTGCGGCAGGTCGATGCGGGCTTCCGGGATCCGTCGGCCGTGCAGACGTTCCAACTGACGCTGCCGGCCGGCGCGGCGGATTCGGGTTCTGCACCCGCTCCCATCATCCGTACCCAGCACGCGATCGCGGAACGGATCGCGACCGTACCCGGCGTCCAATCGGCGGCGTTCACAAGCGCGAGCGATGGACTCCCGCTGGACGGTGACGGACGGTCGAGCGCGATATTCGTCGAAGGCAGGGTCGCCGGAGACGACATGCCGCGCCCGAAGGAGATTCAGTTCGCCTCGCCGCGCTTCTTCGAGACGATGATGACGCCCATCGTCTCCGGGCGCGCGTTCGAGTGGAGCGACGTGTACCAGGGGCGGCCCGTCGCGCTCGTGTCGGAGAACTTCGCGCGGGCCGAGTGGGGATCGGCCGCAGCCTCGATCGGCAAGCGTATCAGCCTGCGGCGAACGGGCCCCTGGCTCGATGTTGTCGGCGTGGTGCATGACGTCCGGCACGACGGCCTCAACGCGCCGGCGCCGGAGACGGTCATCCTGCCGCCGATCCCCCGGGAAACAGCCACGTTCGTGGTCCGGAGCGAGCGCGCTGGAACATCGGCGTTTCTGGACGAGCTGCGGCGGGCGGTGTGGTCGGTGGACGGCAACCTGTCGTTGGCCGGCGTCCGGACACTGGGCGAGATGTACGAGCGCTCCATGTCACGAACGGTGATGACGCTCAAGCTGCTCGCGATCACGGGGATTCTGGCGCTCGTCCTCGGCCTCGTCGGCATCTACGGCCTGGTCAGCTACGCGATCGCTCAACGCCAGCGGGAGATCGGCATCCGCATCGCCCTCGGCGCCAGCCACGGCGAGGTCCGGCGCATGTTCGTGCGTCATGCGCTGACGCTCGTGGCCGTCGGTGTAGGCGTGGGCCTGCTCGCAGCGGCCGCGCTGACGCGCCTGATGGAGTCCCAGTTGTTCGGCATCAGCCCGCTGGACCCGGCGACCAATCTCGCGGTTGCACTCCTTCTCGTTGTCGCCGCAGGGCTGGCCAGCTACATCTCGGCTCGCCGGGCGTCTGCCTTGGACCCCGTCGAAGTTCTGAAGGGCGTGTAGCGCCCCCGTCCTCCGTCATCGCGCCCGCCTCAGCTTCGTGCGCGAATAGACCTCGAACGGCTTCCCCGGCTCCGAGAGTTCGAAGATCTCTTCGATGGCGTCGCGATCATCGATCAGGTAGGTTTCGCGCGCGCGCCAGCCGGCCGGGATGTTCTCGATGGCCTCCGAGGTGAAGACGATCCGCGTCGGCGTCGATTCCGGCGACTCGACGTACTGGTTGACGAACCCCTCCACGTGAAACTGCCGGAAGACGAGGGCCTTGCGAGCGCGATCGACGCTGATGAACCCCTCGTCTTCGTGTATCTCGCCCTTGACGTTCTTCTCCTGCGGCGGATACTCGCTGCGGTTCCGGACGCGGATGAAGCGGTCGTTCAACGCTCGCACGTACTCGCGGCGCACCACTCCCTTCCCGGGCTGGCCTTCCGAGGTGCCCTCCCAGCGGCCGATCAGGACGGCGACCCGTGCGAACGGGTCGGCAGGCGCCGCCGGCGCCCGCGCGGCCGCCACGGGTGCGAGGACCGCCAGGAGGCCGAGTCCCGCGAGGACCGGCGCGCAGTCCAGGAGTCTCGATCGAACACATCGCTTGGTCATGGGACGGGTCTCCGATTCGCTCCAGGTGGCGGTGGTCGGCCTGCGGTGGATGGCGATGGTGCGATCTTAGCTCAGGCGGCCGCGGGGATTCCTCCCCTACAATGGGAGTCATGGACGACGAGCGCTCTGTGAACGGGTCCGAGGAAGACTTTGCCGCGATGTTCGAGGCCTCGCTCAAGGCGAAGCGCCTGGAGAAGGGCGACCTCGTCGAGGGCGTGGTCGTCGCCATCGGCCCCGAGGTGGCCTTCGTGGACGTCGGCGGCAAGGGCGAGGCGACCATCGACATCGGCGAACTGAAGAACGAGGAAGGCCAGCTCGAGGTCGCCCAGGGCGACCGGATCCACGCGATGGTCGTCTCGACCACGGGCGGCTTGACGCTCTCCCGGAAGCTCGCGGGCGCGGCCGCGACCGCCGCGCAGCTCGAGGACGCGTTCCAGACGGGGCTGCCGGTGGAGGGGAGGGTCGAGCGCGCGGTGAAGGGCGGCTTCGAGGTGCGCATCGGCCGTCAGCGCGGTTTCTGCCCGATCTCGCAGATCGACCTCCGCGGGGCAGACCCCTCGGGTCACGAGGGCCGCGTCTACCAGTTCCGGATCCTCGAGTACAAGGAGGGCGGCCGGAACCTCGTCGTCTCGCGGCGCGCCCTGCTCGAGCACGAGCAGCAGGCGAACGCCGCCGGGGTCAGGGAGTCGATCGTTCCCGGCGCCGTCCTGGCCGGCCGCGTGACCTCCGTCCGCGACTTCGGCGCGTTCGTCGATCTCGGCGCCGGCGTCCAGGGGCTGCTCCACGTCTCGGAGATGGCGTGGTCGCGCGTGTCGAACGCCGCCGAGGTCGTCAAGGCCGGCGACGAGATCACCGTCAAGGTCCTGCGGGTGGACGAGGACAAGCAGAAGATCTCCCTCGGGCTGAAGCAGCTCTCGCCCGACCCGTGGGACCGGGTGCGCGAGCTGTACGAGGTGGGCCAGGTGCGCGCAGGCCGCATTACCCGGCTGGCTGAGTTCGGGGCCTTCGTCGAGATCGAACCGGGCGTCGAGGCGCTGGCTCACCTGTCGACCTTCGCCCCGACCGGCCAGCCCGGCGGGTGGTCGAGCCAGGTGGCGCCGGGCATGACCGGGGCCTTCGAGATCCTGAGCCTCGACCTCGAGAAGAAGCGGATTGGGGTCGCGCTCCTTCGGGAAGGCTGGGAGCAGGCCCTGGGGACGGCCTCGACCGGGACCGGCATCGTCCCGGGAGCGCGTCTCACGGGCAAGGTCGAGCGTCACGAGAAGTTCGGCGTGTTCGTGTTCCTGGCCCCCGGCCGCACGGGCCTCATCCCGAACAGCGAGACGGGCGTCGCGAACGAGGCCGACGTGCGCGAAGACGTTCCCGGTCGGGTCTGACGTCGAGGTCATCGTCCTCGAGGCCGACGAGGCCGGCCGGCGCATTCGCCTGAGCGCCAGGGCGGTTGCGGCCGCGCGCGAGGCCGACGAGGTGCGCGAGTGGAGCGAGCGTGGCGGCGTCGTCGCCGCGAAGGGGTTCGGCTCGCTCGCCGACAAGCTGCGCTCGGCGCTCGAGCCGCGAAAGAAGTGACGCACGAGTCGGCGGCAGCGCCTCACTCGCTTCGCAGCGCAATGGCCGGGTCCACCCGGGCCGCCTTCCAGGCCGGGCCCACGACCGCGATCGCCGCGGTGAGCGTCAGCACCGCCGCCACGAGCGCGAACGTCAGCGGGTCGAGGGGCTGAACGCCGTACAGCATCGTGGCCAGCAGCCGGCTCGTGGCCATCGACAAGGCCAGCCCGACCAGGACGCCGGCGCCGATCACGCGCGCCGCGCTCGCGACCACCGGGCGCAGGACCTCCGCGGTGGTCGCGCCCAGCGCCCGCCGCACGCCGAAGTCCCGGATCCGCTGCTGCACCGAGTACGCGAGCGTGCCGAACAGCCCGACCATGGCCAGCAGGATCGCGAGCCCCGCGAACGCTGCAACGAGAACGGCCCGGAACCGTTGGCGCGAGGTGGCCTCCCACGCGACGTCCTCGAGCGTCAGCACGCTCCGGACGCTGACGAGCTGCTCCTTGTCCACGCGCCCGATCGCCGCGCGAACCGGCGCGGCCAGCGCGTTCCCGTCTCCCGCCGCCGGCCGGACCACCATGAAGAGGTCGTCCAGGGGTTCCTGCGCGAGCGGCACGTAGACCTGGACCAGGTCCTCCGTCTCGTCGGGCCGCCCCTTCACCTGCCGGACGAGGCCGGTGATCTCGCGGACGACCGGGGGATCGTCGGGAGACGAGGTCGCCCGGAGCGCGAGACGTCTGCCCAGCGGGGAGCGGCCGCGGAAGTGGATTCGGGCGAGCGCCTCGTTCACCATGCAGACCGGCGTGGTGGTGCGCCTGTCTCGATCGTCGAACGCACGCCCGTCCAGAACCGGGAGGTCGACCGTCCGGAAGTACGTCGGGCTGACGACCTGGTAGTCGGCGGCGGGCCGCTGACTCTCCGCCACCGGCGGCTCCCCGACCACTTCGAAGAAGGACTGCCCCGCGTCGGAAGGCCCGAGCGGCAGCGTGCTCGCCCACGCCACGCTGCGGACCCCAGGAACGGCGCCGACCTCCCGTTCGATCTCCCCGAAGAACTGCAGCAGCGACTCCTGCGTCGGATAGCGCGACCCGAGCGGATCGACCATCATCGTGAGGACGCCGTCGGCGCGGTAGCCTCGATCCACGCTCTCCACGGCGAGGAGCGTGCGCAGGAACAGCCCGGCCGCGAACAGCAGGACGACGGCGCAGGCCACCTCTCCGGCAACGAGCAACCCCCGGATCCTCCCGCCGCCGCCCGTCGCCGTGCGGGTGTCGCCGGCCAGGGCGTGAGTGAGCGCGATCCGCGTCGCGTGCCAGGCCGGAGCGACGCCGAAGAGCAGGCCGACACCCAGGGCCGCCGCCGCGCAGAATACGACCACCCGAAGATCGAAGCCGAGCGTGACGGCCGGCGGCAGCAACCCCGCGGGGATCACCAGGGGCGCGACGTTCAGGATGGCCGCCCCAACGGCCATCCCGGCGATGCCCCCCACGCTCGAGAGCACGACGCTCTCCGTCAGGAGCTGGCGGACCACGCGCGCCCTGTCGGCGCCGAGCGCCGACCTGATCGCCAGCTCGCGGGTGCGAACCGTCGCGCGCGCGAGGAGGAGATTCGCCACGTTGGCGCAGCAGACCAGGAGCACGAAGGAGACGACGGCCAGGAACAGCACGGAGGTCCTCCGGAGGTCGCTCCCGATCGCCGCCTCACCGAGGGGTTCGAGCGCGACCCCGCGCCCCGCGTTCGTCTTTGCGAACTCGCGCGCCAGGCCGTCGGCCACCGACGACAGGTCGGCGCGCGCGGCCTCGAGCGCCACGCCCGGCTTCATGCGTCCGATCGCCCCCAGCAGGTAGACGCCGCGCATGCGCGGGGATGCCCCGGCGATCGGGATGAGGGCCCAGATGCTGGTGCGCCCGAGCAGTTGGGCCGCGTGGGGGGCGACCCCGACCACCGTGTATAGTGCCCCGTCCAGGCGGAGGTCGCGGCCCACGACGCCCGGGTCGGCGGCGAAGCGCGATCGCCAGAAGCCCTCGCCGAGGACCAGCGCGTGCGCGCCCTTCCGATCGTCGGAGGGAACAAACGTGCGCCCGACGATCGCCCGTACGCCGAGCGCCTCGAAGAAGCCGGCGGTGACCCACTGCCGCGGGATCGTCTCGGCCGCGCCGGCGCCGCCACTGAGCACCATGCCCCCCACGTTGGGCATGAACCCCGCCAGGACGTCGAAGGTGCGGTTCCGCTCGTTCCAGTCGAGGAGGTTCAGCGGCGACACCTCGCCCCGCGGTGAGGCCTCGGTCCGCTCCCACGCCATCACGAGGCGCTCGGGGTGCGGGAGCGGGACCGGGCGCAGAAGCGTCGCGTCAACCAGGGCGAAGATGGCGCCGTTGACCCCGATGCCGAGCGCCAGCGTCAGGACGGCGGCGGCCGCGAAGCCGGGCTGCTTCCGGAGCGCCCGCACGGCGTAGCGGAGATCCTGCGGAAGGTCCCGGAACAGTGACTGGCCGGGCACGCCGGGTGCGATCGGCGCGGGATGATTCGCCTGGCGGAGTGACCGCATGTAGGCGGCCAGCGCCCCGGGTTCCAGCAGTTCCTCGATGGCGATGCGGTGCGCCTCGGGCTCCCCGGCGCCCTCGTTCCGAAGCTCGTCGTACCGCTGGTCCAGGTGCTGCGACAGCTCTTCGACGATCTCCCCTTCACGCCCCGGGCTCAGCCGCAGCGGGGCGAGGCGGGTGCGCACGTGTTCGGTCCAGTCAGGCATGCTCCACCCCCGCGATGCGTCCGACAGCCTCGACGAACGCCTTCCACGTCCGGCGCTGGCTCGCCAGCACCCGTCGGCCCTCCGCGGTGAGGCTGTAGAAGCGGCGACGCCTCTGGCCGGCCTTCTCCACCCACCGTCCCTGCACCCACCCGCGTTCCTCCAGCCGGTACAGCATCGGGTACAGCGAGGCCACGTGGAACTTGAGATGGCCCGCCGACCGGGCCTCGATCAGCTTGCTGATCTCGTACCCGTGGCGCGCGCGGTCCTCGACGATCGACAGGATGACCAGCTCGGCCGACCCCTTCTTCAGTTCCCGATCCAGCATCCGCTCGTCGATATCAGTCATAGCCATACATGGTAGAGACTGTGATGCCACGGCGCAAGTCCGATGCGGTCGAGAGCCGAGGCCTTGTCACCCTTGCGGCAGGGGCGTGTATAGTGTGCCTGCTCGCGCGCCCGGCGCCCGTTCCATCTCCTCCGAAAGGACATGCGATGCGCCCGTCCGCTCTTCCAGCTGCCGCCCTGTTCCTTCTCGCCGCTGCCGCGACCGGCTCCGCGCAGCCCTCTGGCGGGCCGTACGGCCCGATCGAGCAGGTCTACGAGATCCCGAAGGCCGCGCACGTGTACTACGTCGCCCCGGACGGCCGCGCGGACGCCCCCGGCACGGCCCTCGAGCAGCCGACGACGATCGAGGCGGCCATGGCGCGTGTCGTGACCGGCGACGCCATCGTCATGCGAGGCGGGGTGTACCGTGCCGGCGGCCTCGAGCTGAACCAGGGGATCACGCTGCAGCCGTACGGCGACGAGCGCCCCGTCCTGAAGGGGACGCGCGTGGCGGACCAGTGGCAGCCGCTGCGCAACAACCTGTGGCGGACGCCCTGGAAGACGCTGTTCCCGGCCAAACCGCTGGGGTGGTGGCAGCGCGCCCGCGAGGGAATGCGCACGCCGCTGCACCGATTCAACAACGACATGGTGTTCGTGGACGGCCGGATGCTGAAGTCGGCCGGCTGGGAGGGGGAGGTCGGCCCGGACTCGTACTTCATCGACTACGACTCGGGCCACGTCTACATCGGCCTCGATCCGAAGGACCACAGCGTCGAGATCACCGCCTTCGACTTCGCGCTCATCAGGCGGGCGCGCGCGGTGCACGGCAAGGAGTCCGATGGCAGGGGGCCGACCATCCGCGGCCTCACCTTCACGCAGTACGCCTTCCGCGCGCTCGAGGTCGAGGGGAAGACCGGCGCCGCGTCGCCGTCCGAGGAACCGACCAACGAGCCGGTGGGCCCCTCCGACCCTGCCACCTACGGGAAGGAAGTGATCGGGACGACGCTCGAGAACGTGGCCGTGACGTTCTGCTCGCGGGTGGCCGGCTACTTCCGCGGCGACAAGCTGACGATCCGCCAGTCGCTCTTCAGCGACACGTCGACCGAGGGGGTTTACGTCATCGGCTCGGCCGACGTCCTGCTCGAGAAGAACATCTTCCGGCGCAACAACGTCGAGCAGTTGACGGGGTACTACCCGGCGGCGGTGAAGATCTTCAACCAGTCGCACCGCGTCACCTGCCGCGACAACCTGGTCGTCGACAACCCCTACTCGAACGGGATCTGGTATGACGTGGGCAACCGCGACGGCGTCTTCGTGGACAACTGGGTCGAGGGGGCGATCGACGGCTTCTTCTTCGAGATCTCGCGCGGCGTGACGGTGGCGGGCAATCTGTTCGTGCGGTGCGACAAGGGGCTGCGCGTGCTGAACTCCGCGGGCGCGCGCGTTTACAACAACACCTTCGTGGACGCGCCGGCGTCGTTCGAGCGCAACCAGCGCGTCGCGAGCGGCGACCTCTTCGGCTGGCACGCCGCCACCGGCCCCGGACTGGACGAGCGCGAGGGCCACGTCTTCGTGAACAACCTGATGATCGCGAGCGAATCGTACACGAGGCCGTTGCTGCGCTTCGAGCAGCCGGGCCAGATGTGCCAGCAACTGCCGCGCCCGCAGGCCGTCGAGGTGGACGGCAACGTCTACGCGCGTTCCGCCGGGCGGGCCGGGCAGCCTCTCATCGTGTGGAGCCCGGCACCGACCGGGACGTGCCTCGCGCCCGCCGCGTCGCTGGCCGACTTCCGCACGCTCGCGCCGGCATTCGAGGCGCGGGGGCGGCAGATCAATCGGGGGCCGGCGTCGATCCTCAAGGGGCCCGACGTCGGGCGGTACGAATTGCTCGGCGAGCTGCCCGGCGCGGCGCCCGCGGCCGCGGGTGCGAGCCTTGGCGCGCGCCCGCTGCCCGCCGACGTGCACGCGTTGCTGGGGTGGAGCGGGCAGGAGGCGGCGCGCACGGTCGGCGCCTACCCCGTGCCACGCGAGAAGGTCGAGAGCAAGCGTTGAGAAATGGAAATGGTGGAAATGGTGGAAATGGGGCCTGGCCCCATTTCTCTGCCTCCGGACAGGCAAAGACGCCTGTCGACCAGCCACTAGCCACCAGCGACCGTCCCTACCGCTGCTGCTCCGGGTACAGCGTGACCCGCACGTACCGCCCGGGATCCAGGTACCGCCGCGCCGCGTCCTGCACGGCCCGCGGCGTAAGCTTCTGGTACTCGAGGGGCAGGCCGAAGAAGCTCGAGAGGTCCTCGCCGTTCTCGTACCGCTCGGCGATCTCGCCCGCCAGCGACGGGTTGCGCGCCAGGCTGGTCTCGTGGCGCCGCATCAGTGCCTCGCGGGCGTCGCTCACCTCGCGCTCGGTGGGCCCCTTGGTCCTGAGCGCCGCGACGTCCTGGAACACCGACTTGACCAGCTCGTCGGCGCGCTGCGGGTCGCACCCGAAGTCGATCGTCACGCTGTAGCGCGGCGTCGGGATCGGCTGGGCCGTCGCCTCGATCTCGACGCCGTAGGTTCCCTGCAACGCCTCGCGCACGGTGAGCCGCAGCCGGTTCTCGAGCACCAGCGCCAGGGCGTCGAGCGCGACGTGTTCGGTGGCGGGGGTGTTCAGCGGCCCGGTGAACACGATCGTCACCTGGCTCTTCGGCTCGATCCCCTTGCGCACCGTCTTCTCGACCACCCCGGCCGGCGGCGTGACCCCCTCGTCGCGCCAGCTCTCCTTGCGGCCGGCCCCCGGCAGCGCCCCGAGGTACTGTTCGACCATCGGCTTGATCGCCTGGGGCTGGAAGCTGCCGGCGAAGACGAAGGTGAAGTCGCTCGCGTCGCGGAAGCGGTCCTTGTAGAAGGCGAGGGACTGCTGCGGGTCCATCTGGCCCACCATCTCGGCGGTCAGGGGGCGCGCGCGCGGGTGGTCCTGGGTCAGCGCCGACTGCAGCGTCCGTCTCAGCGCCCACTCGGGACTCGCCTCGCGGCTCGCCAGCATGGCGCGCATCTGGTCCTGCATCACCCGGAAGACGTTCTCGTCGACCCGCGGTTCGGTGAACGACAGGTAGATCAACTGGAACAGCGTCTCGAGGTCCTTCGGTGACGCCCCGCCGGCCAGCCCCTCGCCGGTCGGGTTGATGAACGCCATCACCGATGCGGCCTTGCCCGACAGGGCATTCCGCAGCTGGATCGCGTCGAAGCGCCCCACCCCGCTCGCGCCCACCACCTCGGCGGCGGTGATCGCGGGAACGTACTGCGCGTCGCTCGCCAGCGACGTCCCGCCGGGGCTGGTCGCCCGGAACACCACCTCGTCCTGCCTGAAGTCGGTCGGTTTCAGCAACACCTTGACGCCGTTCGAGAGCGTCCACTCGGTGACGCCGAACGCCAGGGTGTTGGTGGACTCGACGACCGCGCCGCCCGCGGGGGGCCGTTCCATCAGCGAGGCGGAGGCGGCCACGTCCGCGAGCGGCTTGATCTCGCGCTCGAGGGCCGACTTCATCACCGTCGCCAGCCGCGACGCGTCCGGCACCGCGAGGCCGGGCTTCTCGGGGGCGTTCACCAGGACCACCCGGCTGCCGCCGGCCCAGTCCTTCGCGACCTTGTCGACCTCGTCCAGGGTGAAGTGCGGGACGAAGCGCTGCACGAGGCCGAACTCGTAGGTGATGCCCGGGATCGGCTCGCGCTCGGCGAAGTTCCGGATGTACTCGTCGGCCAGGTCGGCCGACTCCTCCTTCTCGCGCTCGTCGAAGGCGCCCTGGTAGCCGCGCAGGATGTTCCGCTTCTCGCGCTCCAGCTCGCCCGGCGTGAAGCCGAACCGGGCCGCGCGCGCCGACTCGGTGACCAGCGCGTCGAGGCCCCGCTCGATCCCGTCCTCCTTGACGAGGGCGATCAGGCTGGCGGTCTCCTTGCTCTGCACGAAGATGCCGCGGTCGGTGGCAGCGCGGAGGAACGGCGGGTTCGGCCCCAGCGCCAGCTCGGCGAGGCGGTTGTTCAGCATCGTCGTGTACAGGCGCTCGATCTGTTGCTGCCGGTAGGCGCCGACCGTCGTCTGGTCGCGGAGCGGCAGCTTGTTGTAGACCCCGACGCTGGTGATCGGCGCCTCGCGGTCGGTGGCGATGGCGAAGAGAGTCTCGGGATGGTCGGGCACCTCGAAGCCGGGGCGCGGGGGCGCGCCGACGGCGCCGGGAATCGGCGTGAAATGCCGCTTGATCAGTCCCTCGACGTCGCGCTTGTCGAAGTCGCCGACGGCGATCACGGCCATCAGGTCGGGGCGGTACCAGTCCTTGTAGAAACGGCGCAGCGCCTCGGGCTTGAGCGACTGGAGGCTCTCGCGCGTTCCGATCGGCAGGCGCTCGGCATAGCGCGATCCCTTGAGCAGGATCGGGAACTGTTCGTCCTGCATGCGCGCCCCGGCCCCGCGGCCCTGGCGCCACTCCTCGAACACGACGCCGCGCTCCTTCTCGATGGCCTCCGTGTCGAGGGTGAGGGCGTGGGCGACGTCGGCGAAGAAGAGGAAGGCCTTGTTCATCGCCTCGGCGTTGGACGTCGGGACGTGGAGCTGGTAGATCGTCTCGTCGAAGGAGGTGTTGGCGTTGACCCCGGGCCCCAGCCGCATCCCGATCGACTCCATGAAGGTGATCAGGTCCTGCTGGGCGAAGTGCTTGCTGCCGTTGAACGCGAGGTGCTCGAGCAGGTGGGCCACGCCGCGCTGATCCTCGTTCTCGACCACGGAGCCGACCTTCACCACCAGGCGCAGCTCGGCGCGCTGGACCGGGCGCTCGTTCGTGCGGATGTAGTATCGGAGGCCGTTCGGGAGGTACCCAATCGTGATGCGGGAGTCCACCGGGACGGGTGCGTCGAGCGGGACCGTGTCCCAGGCTTGCTTGTCCTGGGCGGCGACGGCGCCAGGGACCGCGAGGACGAGCGCGAGTGTCAGCAGTCCAAGCAGGCCTGAAGCCGTGCTTCGTGTCCACGTTGTCCGGGCAGCCATGACCCCGCCTTCCAGGTGTCGAACGGTCTCTGCGGTCGGCGCGACGGCCGCGCCACGACGTGCATCCCTCGATGATCGGGCCAGCTCCGGCACCCGTCAAGGCGCGCAGCGCCGCGGCGGGCGTGGCCGATCCGCGCCGCTCGCATCACGCTGAGGCTTCGGGCGCCGGGGGCGTCGCCGGCTCGTGGGCTGGCGGCGCCTCGACTTCGCGGGCCCCGAGCCCCCAGGCCCTTGCCCCTGCCCTTCCTTCGGCAGCCACCATCCCCACCCTGAGCAGCACGCGCAGGTAGAGCAGCGCCTGCTGCGCCAGCAGCACGCCCGCGATTGCGCCCCACGTGCGGCTGCCGGTCGCGGTGGCCACCCAGGTCGCCAGGACGAGCGCCCCGGCGATGGCGAGCCCGTAAACGATACCGGGCGTGGCCGCCCGGACGGGGTGCCGCAACACGAACCCCGCCCCCCGCAGCCAGGTCCTGACCACGCCCGGGGCATCGTGCCAAACCATCCACACCCGCGCGTAGTCGAGCGCCAGCAGGAGGCAGGCCGCGACCGCCGCGAGCAGCAGCAGGACAATGGCCGCCTGCGCCGCGTCGCCCCGCTCCCCGGCTCGAGCCAGGAGCGCGCCGAGGGCCGCCGAGCCGCCCGCCACGACCGCGCCGCCGACGGCGAACGCGACGACCACGGACAGCACGACGAGCCCGAGCGACCTGAGGAAGAAGCGGCCGGCCGCCTCGAAGAAGCGCGCGAGGAGGCGCCCTTCGCCGGCGGGCCCGGCCAGCAGCGCGAACAGGCCGCCCCCCAGGAAGGCGTTCGAGAGGAGCGCAAGGCCCAGCGCCACCGCCAGCGCCCCCGACACGCCCGCCAGCGAGGCGCGCGAGGCCTGAAGCATCTCGAAGAGCGGGCCGAACCGGATGCCGTCGAGCAGCCCGTCCGTCTCAGGCGCGGCGCTCGTCTCGGCAGCGATCCAGGCGAAGAAAGGAGACGCCACGACCAGGGCGATGAGGGAGTACCAAGCCCACAGCAGCAGCGCCAGGGCGGGCCGTCGGACGGAGGTGCGAGGTGTGGTCGTCATGGCTACAGCCCCAGGAACATCAGCAGCGCCTGCACGCCGAACAGGAAGCGCGAGGTCCACGACACCGCCAGCTTCGTGTCCGGATCGACCCGGCGCGCGTTGTCCAGCCAGTTGGCGTCGAGCCAGACCTTGCGGTCGGGGTCGACCGACGCCCACTCCAGACGCTCGGGCCGCGTGAACGTGAAGCGCTTCCACCGGTCGCGGCCGTCCCACTGGAGCCGTTCGACCGGCTTCCCCTGGAACTTCACGGCGAGCGTGACCGGGAACGTGAACTCGCCGCGCCGCGTGACCATCACCCGGCTCTCGAACAACTTCGTTTCCGCGCCTGGCGAGGCGTTCTTCGCCGCGGCGTCCTGGGCGAGGCCCTGATCGAACACCCCCTTCGGCGGCTGCCCCTCGACCGCCGAGACGGCCGTGACCGCGTAGTCGAGGACGTGCCCCGTCTGGAAGGCCTCGTAGAAGAACCAGCCGAGGTCGCGCCCCGCCACCTCGCTCGCCGTGGCGAAGAAGTCGGCGCTCGAGGGATGCCGGAACCGCCACCGCTCGTGGTAGGTCCGCATCACGCGGGCCATCGTCTCGCGGCCGAGCAGCCCCTGCAGCGTGCGCAGCACGGTCGCGGGCTTCTGGTAGGCGTAGATCGAGTAGTCGCCCGCGTACGCCCAGGCGGGCTTCATGATGACGTCCTTCTGGTTGGGGGTCGTGCTCACCCGCAGCACGTCCTCGTCGCTCAACGCCACCCCCAGGAACGAGCCGTACGAGGCCGCCCGTCCGTACTCGGCGTCCATGGCGAGGCCGGTCGAGTAGGTGTTGATCCCCTCGTCCAGCCATGCCTCCTCGAACTCGTTGTTCGCGACCATCCCATACCAGAACTGGTGCCCGAACTCGTGGACCGTCACCATCTCCGCGGCGCGGACGCCGCCGACGGGCCAGAAGTTGCCCGCCCACGACGTGCCCCCCGTGATGAAGGTGGGGTACTCCATCCCCCCGGCGCCGCTGGCCTCGGAGGGCGGATCCACGACCGTCAGCGTCCGGTACGGATAGCGGCCGTACCAGCAGGCCGTACCACTTCAGCCCCGCCTTCGCCGCCCGGATATAGCGTGCCGCCTGCGGCTGGTGCTCGGGCTGGAGGAGCAGCGTGATCGCCACGTCGGATAGCCGCACCTCGTCGAGCGAGCGGCCGACGAGCGCCGCGGTCGTCCGGGTACTCGGCGTCGCTCACGTCCTTGTCCGCCGAGAACGTGTCGGTCACCACGAGGTAGCGCGGCGACGCGGTCCAGGCGAAATCGTGCACATCGGCCTGCTCGAAGGTATGGACCACCAGGCCGCCGGCGGCCTCCTCGCGGCCGACCCGCGATCCGGTGGCGCCGACGACGAAGCGGGAGGGGAGCGTGATGCGGACGCGGTACTGGCCGAAGTCGGCGTAGAACTCCGAGTTGGCGTGGTACTGGTGGCAGTTCCACCCGCTCGTCGCGCGCCCTCGGCGTCCGGCCGGCTCGTAGACGCCCAGCTTGGGGAACCACTGCCCGACGAGGAAGAAGTCGCCCTTGTAGCCGCTACGGGCGTACACCTCGGGCAACTGCGCCTTGAAGGTCACCTCGATCGTCACCGACCCGCCCGGTTCGATCGGCTGCGGCAGCTCGACCCGGGCCACCGTCCGGTCGTCCCCGTTGTCGTCGTCCGGGTGCTCGAACCGGATGGCCGACGTGAGGTCCGGGCCGCCGCCCGCCACCTTCAGCGACGTGATCTCGGTCCAGCCCCACTTGTCGGTCGAGCGGTCGTTCCGCAGCCGGCCGCCGGACTCCTTGAAGAACGTGCTCTTCGTGTTCCGGAAGGCGTTCAGGTAGAGGTGGAACCAGAGGTCGGGGACGGCGTCCCCCGAGGGGTTGCGCCAGGTGATCGTCTCGCGCCCCTCGAGCTGCTTCTTCTCCGGGTCGAGCCGCACGGCGATGTCGTACCGCACGATCCGGTCCGCGCGATCGGGAAGGGGATCGGCTGCCGATCGACCCGGCAGCGCGAGGGCGACGAGGGCGGTGGACAATGCCAGGAGAAGCAGCCGGCGGGGGAGTGCGGGCATGGAAAGTCCGTTCGTGGGAAAGAACTCTGAGGGTGCGGCGGCAGGGCAGCCCTGAAGGGGCTGCCCCACCGGAGCGGTGGAGCAGGGCTGAAGCCCTGCTCGTCGTTACCCGGTGACCCGCTCGATCGTGACGGTCTTCATGATGACCGGCTTGGCCGGGCGGTCGCCGGGGAGCACCCGCACGCCGCCAATCTTCTTCACGATGTCCATGCCCTCGACCACCTCGCCGAACACCGAGTGCTTGTTGTCGAGGTGCGGCGTTGGGCCGAGCGTGATGAAGAACTGGCTGCCGTTGGTGTTCGGGCCGGCATTGGCCATCGACAGGATGCCCGCCTTGGTGTGGCGCAGCTTCGGGTGGAACTCGTCGGCGAAGCGGTAGCCGGGGCCGCCGGTGCCGGTGCCGAGCGGGTCGCCGCCCTGGATCATGAAGCCGTTGATGATCCGGTGGAAGGTGAGGCCGTTGTAGAACGGCTTCGACTTGCCGGGCTTCCCGGTCGCCGGGTCGATGGTCCCCTCGGCGAGGCCGACGAAGTTGGCGACTGTCTTCGGCGCCTCCTTGTCGAACAACTGGACCGTGAAGTCGCCTTCGGTGGTGACGAAGTGGGCGTAGGTGCCTGGCTTCAACTTCTTCTCCTTGGCCTGGGCCGGTGCGGTTTGCGCCGCCGCGACGCCGACCGACAGGACCAGCGCGCTGCACAACGCGGCGAGGAACTTCGAGGACATCGGATCCGCTCCTTTCAGCACGGGCTCGCTCGGCGCGGAGCCCGCGTTCGTGCTCCCGAACGCACCATGCTACTACAACGGCAGGCGGCGGGCGGCCGCCGGCCGCCAGGCCCCGGGCGCTAGCCTTCAAGCCTCGGATGCCTGTCCTTCCACGGCGTCGCCCGCTCGAAGGCCAGCGCGATCCGCAGCAGCGTCGCCTCCTCGTACAGCCGCCCCGTGATCATGATCGAGCCCGGCAGCTTCTCGACGAAGCCGGCCTTGAGGCAGACGG
This sequence comes from uncultured Acidobacteriota bacterium, assembly GCA_963813585.1. Taxonomy (GTDB): domain Bacteria; phylum Acidobacteriota; class Vicinamibacteria; order Vicinamibacterales; family Fen-181; genus JARKSS01. Next base: position 245,708 of record CAWEZL010000001.1, on the reverse strand, counting down.
CCGGGTGCCCCGTCAGGTTCGTGGCTACCAGGCTCGCCCCCCCGGTCGCCGACAGGAAGACGTTGCAGGTGGCCATCAGCTTCGCGTATTCCCGCATCAGCAGCGTCCGCGCCCGCTGCGCGCGAAGGTACTCGACCGCCGGGATGAATCGCGAGGTGCGGAACGTGTTCGGCCAGTCGCCTGGACCCTGCGAGGTGAGCTGGTCGATCCCGTGGCTGCGGGTGAGATCGTCGAAGGCCGCGGCGGCCTCCGCGCTCAGGATGAACCGGATCGCCTGGGCGGGGAAGTCGGGGAGCGCGACCGGGACCAGCCGCGCCCCCGCGTGCCGGAAGGCCTCGAGCGCCTCCTTCAGCATCGCCGCCCTTGCCTCGAGCCGCGCGCGCGCCCCGGGCGTTCCCGCGGCATCGGGCGACGGCGGCTCGAAATCGGCCGGCAGGTAGCCGATCGCCAGGCGCCCGAGCGGGACGTCGGGATCCCAGCGAAACGGCGCGTCCACCACCGTTTCGTCGCGCCCGTCCGGCCCGTAGAGGGCGTTGAACGCCAGGGCGCAGTCCTCCACGCTCCGGCAGATCGGCCCGACCTTGTCCAGCGTCCAACTGAGCGACATCGCACCGTGGCGGCTGATCCGCCCGTAGGTCGGCCGCAGGCCGACCACGCCGCAGGCGCTCGAGGGCGAGCGGGAGCGACCTTCAGCAGGCGGGCCCGGGGCTCCGCGGCCGGCGGTCGTTGGCCCGGCAGGGAGGGGCGGAAGGTGACGGCCGGCTCGGTGTCCAGGGGGACGTCGAGCTGTCGCAAGGTCTCGTAGTTGTCGAGGTTGCGCGACGCACCGGCCAGCCCAGGTCCTCTTCGGCCTCGGTGAAGTCCAGGCCGATCGCACGCGCCGCGCAGTCCAGCACCTCCCTGCCGAAGCGGGGCGGCGTGTCGCGCGGCGCCGACTGCGGGGCGGGCGCGGGCGCGGCCCCGGCGGCGGCCAGGGCGGCCGGGACGGTGCCGAGGAAGGCGCGTCTCGGCATCGGCGACGGGACACGAAGGGGCTTCGGCGATGACTTCACGGGCGGCCTCCTGTTTGCGTGGGATAATAAGGCACCTATGCCGCACGACGATCTCCAGCAGGCCGCGGCCGCGCTCGAGCACGGCACGCACCCGGACCCGTTTGCCCTGCTCGGCCCACACGCCGTCCCCGGAGGCCGAGCGGGTGTCGTCGTGCGGGCCTTCTCGCCCGATGCCGCGTCGGTCGAGTTGCTGCCGGCCTTGCTGCCTCCGCGGCCGATGGCCCGCGTCGGCTCGACCGGCCTGTTCGAGACCTTCGTCGAGGAGTGGACGGGCGAGCCCCTCGCGTTCGACTACCGCCTGCGGTTCACGTGGCCGGATGGCAGCGCCAGCGAAGCGGTCGACCCGTACCGGTTTGGCCGCGTGCTGACCGACGAGGACCTCTACCTGCTGGCGGAGGGGACGCAGCACCGCGCGCAGGACAAGCTGGGCGCGCGGCCCGTGCAGTTCGGGATCGTCTCCGGCGTGCACTTCGCCGTCTGGGCGCCGAACGCCGAGCGTGTGAGCGTGGTCGGCGACTTCAACCGGTGGGACGGGCGCCGTGCACGCGATGCGGCTGCCTCGTCCCGCAGGGCGTCTGGGAGATCTTCATCCCGGGGATCGCGAACGGCGAGAAGCTACAAGTTCGAAATCCGGGCGCGCGGCGGCGCGGTGTTCCAGAAGACCGACCCGTACGCGCGCCGGCTCGAAGTGCCGCCCCGGTCGGCGTCGATCGTCTGGCACGCCGCGCCGTACGCATGGGGCGACCGCGAGTGGATGGAGCGCCGAGCAGGGGGAGGACGGGTGGCTCTCGCGCCCGATGTCGATCTACGAGGTGCACCTCGGGTCGTGGGCCCGCGGCGCCGACGGCCGAGCGCTTCCTGTCGTACCGCGAACTCGCCGACCGCCTGGTCCCCTACGTCCGCGACATGGGCTTCACCCACATCGAGCTGCTGCCCGTGATGGAGCACCCCTTCGCCGGGTCGTGGGGCTACCAGGTCACCGGCTTCTTCGCGCCGACGCTCGCGGTTCGGCGCGCCCGAGGACTTCAAGGCGTTCGTCGACGCCTGCCACGGCGCGGGCATCGGCGTCCTGCTCGACTGGGTGCCCGGGCACTTCCCGAAGGACGCGCACGGGCTGGCGCGGTTCGACGGGACCGCGCTCTACGAGCACGAGGACCCGCGGCAGGGCGAGCACCAGGACTGGGGCACGCTGGTCTTCAACTACGGGCGCAACGAGGTGCGGAGCTTCCTGCTCAGCAACGCCCTGTTCTGGCTCGATCGAGTTCCACATCGACGGCCTGCGCGTGGACGCCGTCGCCTCGATGCTCTACCTCGACTACTCGCGGCGCGACGGGCAGTGGATCCCCAACCGCTACGGCGGCCGCGAGAACCTCGAGGCGATCGACTTCCTGCGCGAGCTGAACTCGCTCACGCACGGGCAGCACGCGGGGTCGATCACCGCGGCGGAGGAGTCGACGGCGTGGCCCGGCGTGAGCCGGCCCGTGCACCTGGGCGGGCTGGGGTTCACCTTCAAGTGGAACATGGGGTGGATGCACGACATGCTGTCGTACATGCGCCACGACCCGGTCCACCGGCGGTGGGCGCACAACCAGATCACCTTCTCGATGCTGTACGCCTACCACGAGAACTTCATCCTCCCGTTCTCGCACGACGAGGTGGTGCACGGCAAAGGATCGCTGCATCGGGAAGATGCCGGGCGACGGCTGGCAGCAGGCGGCCAACCTGCGGGCGCTCTACGGCTACATGTTCGGGCACCCCGGGAAGAAGCTGCTGTTCATGGGCGCCGAGTTCGGGCAATGGCCGGAGTGGAACCACGACCGCGGCCTCGAGTGGGAGCACGCGGATTCGGCGCCCCACCGCGGCCTGCGGACGCTCGTGGGCGACCTCAACCGGATGTACCGCGCGCGAGCCCGCCCTGTTCGAGCAGGACTACGACCCGGCCGGCTTCCAGTGGATCGACTGCAACGACAACGAGAACTCGGTCGTCTCGTTCCTGCGGCGGGCGCGCGACCCGCGCGACCTCCTCGTCTTCGTCCTGAATCTCACGCCGGTTCCCCGGCAGGGCTACGTCGTCGGCGTGCCCGAGCCGGGCGTCTACCGGGAGCTCTTGAACACCGACGCCGAGGTGTACGGCGGCACGAACATGGGCAACGGCGGCGCGGTCTCGACCGAGCCGGTGAGCGCACACGGGTTCGCCGATCGGCTGCGCCTGGCGCTGCCGCCCCTGTCCTGCCTGGTGCTGAAGATCGAGCGTTAGCGGAAATGGGGCCTGGCCCCATTTCTCATCCAGTCTCAATAACGAAACCGTTATTGAGATCGACGTGAGAAATGGGGCCAGGCCCCATTTGGCAGTCACTGCCATGCGCCCGGACGATCCGAGACACGTGTTGCCCCGCTTGGCGCGCGCGGCCGACGGCCTGACCCTGCTGCTGGCGCTGGCCGCGCTGGTCATCGCCTTCACGGGAGGCGAGCGCGTCACCCTGTTCGGCGTCCGCGTGTCGGTGACCTCGTGGGTGCGGCCCGTCGTCTGGGCGCTGCTGGTGACCGCGATCCGGCACCGGTTGGCCCCGCGGCCCTCGCTGTACCGCCTGCTCCTCGCCCCGCGCGTCCCTCGCCACGAAACCCTCGCCGCGGTGTTCCCCGCGCTGGTGGTGTCGCGGGCCGCCGTGCTGCTGGTCGGCCTCATCGCCGTCTACGTGTTCGGGTTCCCGCCGGACGCCGGGCCCGTCGGGCCGGTCAGCGAGCCCGCGACTCTCCTCAACCGCTGGGACACGGGCTGGTACCTGAGCATCGTCCGGAACGGGTATCTGCCGTCAGGGGACTTCGGCGGCCAGCAGAACATCGCCTTCTTCCCGCTCTACCCCCTGCTGACCCGCGTGGTCGGCGAGGTCGTCGGCGAGCGGTGGCTGCTCGCCGGCTTCCTGGTGTCGATCGCGGCCTTCGCCGGAGCGCTGGTCTACCTCTTCCGGTTGGGGAGACTGGTGTGCCGCACGCCCGCCGGGCCCCGGATGGCCGTTGCGCTGCTGGCCGCGTACCCGTTCGCGGTCTTCTACAGCGCCGTCTACACCGAGTCGCTCTTCCTGCTGTGCGCCACCGGCGCCTTCTACCACGCGCTGCGCCGGCAGCCGCTCGCGGCGGCTGGCTGGGCCCTGGCGGCCGGCCTGACGCGACCCAATGGCGTGCTGCTGGCCGTTCCCCTGGCCGTGATCGTCGGCGTCCGCGCCTGGCCCGCGCTGGTGATGTCGGGGCACTGGGTGGCAGGACCGTTTGCGCCCCGACGGGCGGACGGTGATCGACCCGGCTGGACCGAGGTGCTGATGGTCGCGGCGCCGCTGATTGGCTTGAGCATCCACGCGGCGCACATCTGGTCGCTGACCGGCGACCCGCTCGCCTGGATGCGCGCGCAGGCCGCCTGGGGGCGCGGGTACGAAGGGCTGCTGGCGCTGGTTCCCGATCCCTTCCTTCGCCGCGGCCTGTTCGGCGCCCTCAAGTTCTCGACGCCGAACACCCTCAACAGCCTGGCCGGCTTGTTGGCCCTGTGCCTGACGCTGCCCGTCATCCGCCACTACGGCCTGGCCTTGGGCCTGTTCGTCGCCCTGAACGTCCTGGTGCCGATGGCCACCGGCGGGCCGACCTCGCTCGGCCGCTTCACCTCGGTGCTCTTCCCGATGTTCATCTACCTGGCCGACGGCGTCCCGGCCCGTCACCAGCCGTATTGGATCGCCGCCTTCGCGATGGGCCAGGCCCTTGTGGCGTCGATGTTCTTCACCTGGAGGGAAATGTTCTGACCCTGTGACGCTGACCCGGGCCCTCGGCACCTGGGGACGCGAACGTGGTCTACTTGGCGACCCCGCCGCCTTCGACGGGCAGCTCCGCGCGCCTGCTCCACTCTTCGAAGGACCCGTCGTACAGCTTTGCGGTGTACCCGAGATAGCGGGCGACGAAGTAGCCGAGCGACGCCTGCTGCCCGATGTGGCAATACGTGACGACCGTGCTGTCGTCGGGGACGCCCGCCCGCGCGAATCGCTCCTTCAGCTCGTTCTTGTCCTTCAATCGCCCGTTCTCCTCCGCCAGCGAGGCGAACGGAATGCTCTTGGCGCCCGGTATTCTCCCGGCTCGAGGCATCATCCCCTTGTCGCTGCCGTCGTAGAACTGCGCCAGCCGGCTGTCCACCAGCACGACGGACCTGTCCTGCAGATGCGCCTTCACGAACCCGGCGTCGGCGAGGACCTCCGGACGTGGACGGGCGGTGATCCTGCCCCTCGGGAATCCCCTGACGTCCTTCGTGGTTGGACGGCCCTCCGCCACCCACGCGGGCATGCCCCCGTCGAGGATGGACGCGCGCTCACCGAGCCCGAGGTAGTCGAGGGTGAACCAGGCTCGGGTCGTCGGCGTCAGCCAGTCCGTCCCGAAGTACAGCACGATCCGGGAGTCGTCCGAGATTCCCAGCGCCTCGAGGTGCTCGACCAGCGTTTCGGCGGCGGGCAACTCCAGCGAGAGGCTGCCGTCCACCCTCGGCCTCGAGATGGCTTCGCGGCCGAGGAAGCGCGCCCCGGGCAGGTGCGCTTCGTCGAAGTCCTTCCGATCGCCCACGTGCAGCAGCACCATCCCCGGCTCCTGCAGGTGATTCGCCAGCCAGGCGGGCGTCACGAGCATCGGCGCCGGCTGCTCGCCGGCCGCCGCCGGGCGACCGGCCGCACCAAGGCTGAGGGCCACGACCAGCCCCGCGATTCCCGGCAGCCCCGCGATCGTGGTTCGCTTTGTCCTCATGGGTTCGGCTCCTGTTTCCATCTGACGCTTCCCCGGCTCACTTCCGCCGGTTCCCGTTTGACGACGACGAGCGTGAAATCGTCGTCGTACCGCTCGCGGCCGGCGTGCGCGCGCGTCGCCTGCAGGAGCGTTTCGATGATCTCGCGGGCCGGCCGGTCGGCGACGCTGACGAGCACGCGCACGAGGCGGGTCTCGCCGAACTCTTCGCTGGCCGCGTCGGTCAGCTCCACGACGCCGTCGGTGTAGAGCAGCAGCGTGTCGCCCGGGGCGAGGTGGGCGGTGGATGGGGCAGCCGGCCGGCTGTCGAGCATGCCGAGGGCGGAACGCCCGGCCGGCAGGAACTCGCGGTCACCGCCCGCGCGCAGCAGCATCGGGGCGTTGTGGCCGCAGTTGACGTACGTGAAGCGACCCTCGGGCGGATCGAGCACCCCGTAGACGGCCGTGACGAACCGCGACGTGTCCATCGACTCGAGGAGCGTCTCGTGCACGTCCTCGACGACGGCCCGGATCGGCCGGTTCTTCCGCACCTCGCTCCGAAGAGCGGCGCGGAACGTCGCCATGAGCAGCGCCGCCGCCACCCCCTTCCCCGACACGTCGGCGATGACGAGGCCGACGCGCCCCTCGGGGAGACGGAGGTAGTCGAAATAGTCGCCGCCGACGTCCCAGGCCGGCAGGTTGAAGCCGGCGATGTCGTAACCTTCCACCACGGGGTCGGCCGCGGGCAGCAGGCTCGCCTGCACTGCCTGCGCGAGCCTCAGCTGGTGATCCATCTGCTGCTTCTCGACCAGCTGCCGGTGCAGCACGGCCTTTTCGATGGAGATCGCGGCGGCGACGGCGAACGCCTCGAGGAGCTCGGCGTCGCGGGCGGAGAACGCGCCCGGCCGGTCGCTCTCCAGGTTGAGGGCGCCGATGACCTCGCCGTTGCTCACAATCGGGACCGCAATCTCGGATCGTGTCTCCGGGCGCCCCGGCACGTAGCGGGGATCCAGGCTGACGTCAGAGGCGACCACGACCTCGCCGGTGCGGACCACGTGCCCGACGATCCCCTTCCCGTCGCGGAGCATCGGGTCGTTGCCGGCGGCGATGCCGGGGAAGCCGACGCTGGCCATCCCGGCGATCATGTTGGCACCCGGGGCCGAGCCGCCCGGTACGCTGCGGTTGAGGACAAAGATCCCGGCCGCGTCGTAGTCCACGATCGAGCGGAGCGACCGCAGCAGGTGGTTCAGCACCTCCGGGAGGTCGATCGTGCGGCTGATCTGCTGGGATATCCCGAGCAGGAGGCGGTAACCGGCGTCCGGGCCCCGCCCGCCGGGCGCGTTCGCGTCTGTCATGGTGTCCCGGTCCTGTTATACACCAGTGGGCTGACCGCCGCTGCTGCAACCGCGCTACAATATCGCCATTCTCGATAGTGCATTGCCTCACCTCACCCCCACGGGAGGACCGCCATGGCCATTGCGAAAGTCTCCGAGATCATCGCGTCGTCCCCGGACAGCTTCGAGGATGCGATCAGCAAGGGCATTGCCCGCGCCAACAAGACGCTCAAGAACGTCAAGGGCGCCTGGATCGCCGCGCAGAAGGTCTCTGTCGAGGACGGCAAGGTGGTCGAGTACCGGGTGACGATGCGCGTGACGTTCGTCCTCGAGGACTGAGCTCGAGCACCGCCCCGTCCAGCACCCCGAGTGGGCCGCGTCGCGGCCCCTCGCGAGAGAGGGCCGCATCATGGGCGCAGCCATCGACCCGAGCCTGGCCGGGCCGCTCGAAGAGACGATCACGCTGGGGCAGGCGAAGAGGCTCATCCGGTGCATGGCGCACGAGCACAGCTTCCTGCTGCTCGCGCCGCCCGGCGTGGGGAAGTCCGAGACGGTGTACCAGGCCGCCGAGGAGGCCGGCCTGGCGTGCCGTTCCCTGCTCGGCACGCAGATCGCCCCCGAGGACGTGAGCGGCGTGCCGCGCATCGTCGGCGAACGGTCCGTGTTCTGCCCGCCGCGCGTGCTGCTGCCCGATAAACCCGAGCCGTTCTGCCTGTTCCTCGACGAGCTGCCGGCCTGCGCGCCCGACGTGCAGAAGGCGTTCTACTCGTTGCTGCTCGAGCGACGGATCGGCGAGTTCGCCCTGCCGCCCGGCACGTGGGTGGTCGCGGCCGGCAACCGGGTGCAGGACCGCGCGCTCGTGCGATCGCTCAGCTCGGCGCTCGTGAACCGCGTGACCATCCTGAACGTCCGCGTGGACGTGGGGGAGTGGATGGCGTGGGCGCGGCGCGCCGGCGTGCGCGAGGACGTGCGGACGTTCATCTCCTACATGCCCGAGGCGTTGATGCGCCCGGTGCCGCAGGAGCCGGTGCCCTTCTCGACGCCGCGCAGCTGGACGCTGTTCGCGCGGGCGCTCGACCTGGCGGAGGCGGCGGGCGAGCTGACGCGCGGGGCGCGGCGGGCCCTCGCCTTCGGGCGTCTGTCGGCCGAGGACGCCGCCGTGTTCTGCGCGCTGGCGGAGGAGTCGATCGGCGCGATGCAGCCGATCGACCACTACTTCGTGCATCCCGAGACCCTGCCCGCGGGTGATACCGCGCGATGGTTCGTCCTGAACTGCATCCGGCAGAACGTCAAGGACGGCACGCTGCAGGGCGTCGCGCCGGCCGCCGTGAACCGGTTGCTGCGCAGCTTGCCGCACGAGCACCAGCTCACCCTGCTCACCGACCTGGTGGACCGCTGGGGGGCGCTCGGGGCCGACGAGGCGATGTTCGACCTGCTGAAGGACGTGACGCACCTGTGAGCGCTCCATCCAGCGACCGCGCCGTCGTGGACCGGGTCGAGCGCGCGCTGCGGATGGTGACCGTGCCCTTCCCGCATCTCGCGGGGCTGGTCGCATCCGCCCGGGTGACGATCGACGAGCGGCTGCCGACCATCGGCGTGTTCGCCTCGGGGCGCCTCGCCGCCAACCCGGCGTTCGTGCGCGGCCTCAAGGAGGACGAGCTGGTCTTCGTCCTCGCCCACGAGATGCTGCACCTCGCGCTGCGGACGCACGATCGGGCGAGGGGCTCCGGCCAGCTCGAGTTCAACTACGCACACGACTACATCATCAACGACATCCTGCGGACCGAGCTGGGCGTGCCCGTGCCGGCGGGCGGCCTCGACATGCCGGGTGCCCGCGAGCGATCGGCCGAGGAGATCGTCCTCGAGATGCGGCGGAACCAGCAGGCGCAGGCGAAGACGCGGGTCTGGCAGGGGGAGCCGGCGCCGGCGGGGCGGGTGTTCGGGGCCGGGGGCCGTGGTGCCGGATCGATGGAGGCGGGCGACGTGCTCGACGTGTCGGCCGAGACCGACCTCTATCCCGAGGACGCCGCCGAAACGGCGGGGCGCGCGGAGCAGGTGAAGGAGATGGCGGCCAAGGCGCTGAGCCTCGCGCGCGCGATGGGGCTCGCCCGCGGGCTGCGCGGGACCGACGCCGGGACGGCGAGCCAGACCGTGCTGGCGTTGAGGGGGATCTACCGCACCCCCTGGAAGCTGGCGCTGCAGCGGTGGATCGAGTCGGTCGCCCCCGGAGACCGCACCTTCAGCCGCCCCTCGCGCCGCGAGGTGGTGCAGGCCGACGTGGTCCTGCCGGGGCGGCGCCGCGAGGGGTGGATCCTGAACATCGTGCTCGACACGAGCGGATCGATGGCGGAGGAGATCCCGCGCGCGCTGGGCACGCTGGGCGAGTTCTGCGACGCGGCCGGGGTGGACCAGGTGCGCCTGGTGCAGTGCGACGCGGCGGTCACCAGCGACGAGTTGCTCGCCCCGTACGAGCTGGCCGAGCGGCGCATCGATGGGTACGGCGGCAGCGACCTGTCGCCGGCGTTGCGGCACCTGGCGGGCGACCAGCACGTGCGGGCCGTGGTGGTGATCACCGACGGGGAGATCGCCTATCCGCCCGAGGCGATGCCGTACGAGCTGTTGTGGCTGGTGCCCCCGGGCACGAGGTCCGCCTTCAGTCCACCCTACGGGCTCGTGGTAGTGATGCAGCCGGCCTAGCCCCCTGGGCGAGGGAGGGCGTCTATGAAGGTGATCCAGGAACTGGTGGCCTACTTCGAGCGCCGCGGGCGGCTGACGCCGAACCAGGTGCTGAAGCTGCTCGACCAGGGGCTGCTGGCGGGTGAGGCGCCCGTCAACATGGTGAACCTCTGCGACCAGGTCGGCGCGACCTACTACTTTCGCGTGACCGGCCAGACCACCGGGATGCTCTGGGGCACCGACGTCTATACCGGCGACTCGGTTCTCGCGGCGGCCGCCGTTCACGCCGGCGTCGCGAAGGAGAGCGAGACTGCGGTCATCAAGGTGACCGTCGAGCCGCCGCTGTCGAAGTACCAGGGATCGGCGCGCAACGGCGTGACCAGCCACGACTTCGGCCATTACGGCACGGCGTACCGCCTGTCCCGCGTTTAGGGGCCAGGCCCCATTTCTCACGTCAGTCTCAAGAAGGACTGATCCGACTCGGCCGCGCGTGGCTTCTGCCACAGGGCTTCCCACGAGCGGCGGGTCGTGGGTATCTTGTGGGGTGGGCTCACGCACCTTCACCGCCGCGCTGGAGGCGTTGATTGCCGACGTGCGGGGGGACCGCTCCATCCTCGCGGCCCTCCTGTGCGGCAGCCTCGCGCACGACACGGTGTGGGAGAAGTCCGACATCGACCTGGTGCTGGTCACGGTCGACGACCGGTTGATGCCGGCGGGTGACGTCGCTCTTTACGCGGACGGCGTCAACATCCATGCGCTGCTGATGCCGCGCGCGGAGTTCCGCAAGACCGTCGAGGGATCCCTCCGCAACTCGTTCCTGCACTCGTTCCTCGCGAAGGGACGGCTGCTCTACACCCACGACCCGACGATCGCCGACCTGTGCGCGTCGCTGCACGAGCTTGGCGCGCGCGATCGGCAGCTCGCAGCTGCTGCGCGCGGCCACCTGCGCGCTGCCGCCCATCTACAAGGCCCGCAAGTGGTTCATCACGCGCGGCGACCTCGACTACACGGCGCTGTGGATCCTGTACGCCGCCACGCCGCTCGCGCGCGTCGAGGTCATCGGCCGCGGCCTGCTGGCCGACCGCGAGGTCATCCCGCAGGCGCTGGCGCTGAACCCGTCGTTCTTCAAGGGCATCTACGCCGACCTGCTCAACGCGTCGAAGACGCGCGAGGCGTGTCGAGGCGGCGCTCGACGCCGTCGACGCGTACCTGGCCGCGCGCGCGCCGACGCTCTTCGCGCCCGTCATCGAACACCTGCGCGAGGTCGGCGAGGCGCGCTCGTGCACCGAGATCGAGATCCACTTCAGCCGGACCTTCGACGTGAGCGGCGTGACGACCGCCTGCGAATACCTGGCCGACCAGGGGCTCATCGGCAAGGCGTCCACCCCCGTGCGCCTGACGAAGAAGAGCAACGTCGACCGTGCAGGAGCTGGCGTTCTTCTATAGCGGGTCGTTCCCGGGACGCCGTCCACGCGGTGAGGACGAGCGATGCCACAGCGCGCCGCCGCGACGGACCACGATCGCCGTGCAGGGCGCGCGGGTCCACAACCTCAAGAACATCTCGCTCGAACTTCCGCGCGACAGCCTGATCGTCGTCACCGGGCTCTCGGGCTCGGGCAAGTCGAGCCTGGCGTTCGACACGATCTACGCCGAGGGGCAGCGGCGCTACATGGAGTCGCTGTCGACCTACGCCAAGCGCTTCGTCTCGCAGGTCGCGCAAGCCCGACGTCGACTTCGTGTTCGGCCTGTCGCCCGTCATCTCGATCGAGCAGAAGACGCTGTCGAGCAACCCGCGCTCCACCGTCGGCACGATGACCGACATCGCCGGCTACCTGAACCTCCTCTTCGCGACGATCGGCCAGGCGCACTGCCCGCGGACCGGCGAGCCGACGCCCAGCCGCACGTCGAGCCAGATCCTCGAGGCGATCCTGTCGCTGCCGGAGGGCGCGCGAGGTCGAGCTGCGCGCGCCGGTGTTCAGGGTCTACGGCGAGGAGCTGGACTTCGTCTTCACCGAGGTCCGCAAGAAGGGCTGCCGGCGGCTGATCGTGGACGGCAAGCTCGGTGGATCTCTCGGCGCAGGTGGACGTCGACGAATCCGCAGGTCCGCGAGATGGACGCGGTGGTGGACCGCTTCGTCGTCGAGCCGCGCGCACGAGAAGGCGATCAAGGCCGGCATCGCCAGCGCGCTGCTCGTCGGCGACGGCCTGCTGCAGGTGCACGTGACCGAGGGGGCCGGGCAAGGCCGGAGTCGAGCGGTTCTACCGGGGGCTGTGCAGCCCGACGCATCACTTCGTCTACGGCGACATCGGGCCCGACTACTTCGTGTTCAACAACCCCGAGAGCGCCTGCCGGACCTGCGGCGGCCTGGGCGTCGACAAGCTGACGCACCCCGAGCTGCTGGTCCCCGACCCGCAGCGGAGCATCCGCGGCGGCTGCTTCGTTCGCGAGGCGTTCAGGTACAACCCGGACACCTGGGACGGGCGGGTGATGTACAGCCTCGCGACCGCGCTGGGTTTCTCGCTCGACGCGCCGTGGAACGAGCTGCCCGAGACGGCCCGCGACGGCGGTGCTGTACGGCATCGAGCCGAGGAAGATCGCGGCTGGCGTTCCCGCCGGAGGCCAAGGTCAGGCGCGACGACTGGGAGGGCAAGGAAGTCGGCTTCGACGGGATCGCGCGGCGCATCGAGCGGCACTACCGCCGCTACCGGCAGCGCGGCGAAGGCAGCTCGCGAGATGGAGGCGTGGCTCGACAAGGTGATGGTCGAGCGCACCTGCCCCGACTGCAGCGGCGCGCGGCTCCGGCGCCACGCGGCTGCTGTTCACGGTCGACGGCAAGACGATCCACGACGTCGGGCAGCTTCACTTCGACGAGCTGCACGCGTTCCTCGGCACGGTCGTGCCCGCCGGGCGCGGCGCCGACGCGGGCCGGCAGGTGCTGACGGAGATCCGCGGCCGGCTCGAGCTGCTGCTCGGCATCGGGCTCGACTACCTGAACTTCAACCGCCGCTCGGGCACGCTCTCGGGCGGCGAGTCGCAGCGCATCCGCCTGTCCACGCAGATCGGCTCGGGGCTGATGGGGATGCTGTACGTGCTCGACGAGCCGAGCATCGGCCTGCACCCGAAGGACAACGTCAAGATGATCGCGACGCTCGAGCGCCTGCGCGACATCGGCAACACGGTCATCGTCGTCGAGCACGACGAGGACACCATCCGCGCCGCCGACCACATCGTCGAGATGGGGCCCGGGCCCGGCGTCCACGGCGGCAGGTGGTGGTGCAGGGGACGCTCGACGACGTGCTCGCGTGCGAGGCGTCGCCGACGGGCCAGTTCCTCTCGGGCAGGCGGGCGATCGCGACGCCGGCGACGGCGGCGGACGGGCAACGGCAAGGCGCTCGTCGTGCGCGGCGCGCGCGAGAACAACCTCAAGGCGGTCGACGTCGCGTTCCCGCTCGGGCAGCTCGTCGCGGTCACCGGCGCCTCGGGGTCGGGCAAGAGCACGCTGGTCAACGAGATCCTCTACAAGGCGCTCTGGAAGCGGCTGGTCGACACCCGCACGCTGCCCGGCGAGCACGACCGCGTGGACGGCGTCGAGCACGTGCACAAGGTCGTCAACATCGACCAGTCGCCGATCGGCCGCAACAGCCGCTCGAACCCCGCGACCTACGTCGGCTTCTACGACGCCATCCGCGACCTGTTCGCGCGGGCGCCCCTGTCGGTCGGAGCGCGGCTACAAGGCGGGGCGATTCAGCTTCAACGTCAAGGGCGGCCGCTGCGAGGAGTGCCAGGGCGAAGGCGTCATCACCACGCAGCTCTACTTCATGCCCGACGTCGAGGTGACTGTGCGGCGCGTGCAAGGGCGCGCGCTTCAACGGCGAGACGCTCGAGGTGACGCTGCGCGGCAAGACCATCGACGACGTGCTGAACATGTCGGTCGAGGAGGGGCGTCGCGTTCTTCGCGGGAGAGCCGGCGGTGCGCAGGAAGATCCAGGTGCTCGCCGACCTGGGACTCGGGTACCTGACGCTGGGCCAGTCGGCGACGACGCTGTCGCGGCGGCGAGGCGCAGCGGATCAAGATCGCCACGGAGCTGAGCACGCTGCAGCGGTCGCGGCACACCGTCTACATCCTCGACGAGCCGACCACCGGGCTGCACCTCGCCGACATCCAGCGGCTGCTCGACGTCGCTGAACCGGCTGGTGGACGCCGGCCACACGGTGATCCTGATCGAGCACCACCTGGACGTGATCAAGACCGCCGACCACGTCATCGACCTCGGCCCGGAGGGCGGGCACGCCGGGGGCGAGGTGGTGGCGACGGGAACGCCGGAGGAGATCGCCGCGTGCCGCGCGTCGCACACCGGGCGCTTCCTCCGAGAGCACCTGGCCCGCGCCTGAAATGGGGCCTGGCCCCATTTCTCACGCCTTAGCTGAAATGGGGCCCATTTCTCACACCGGAGCTGAAATGGGGCCTGGCCCCATTTCTCATGCCGGAGTCAGCGGGAGGCCAGCAGGGACTCGATCGCCTCCACGGTCTTCGGGACGTCCCTGGTCAGCACCTCGCAGCCGTCCTTCGTGATCAGCACGGTGTCCTCGATCCGGATCCCGATGTTCTTCTCGGGGAGGTAGAGGCCGGGCTCGATCGCGAAGACCATCCCTTCGCGGAGCACCGGGCCCAACGGGACGTCGTGCGTCGAGAGGCCGACGCCGTGGCCGAACCCGCCGCGCAGCTCCGGCCCCTGCTCGAGGCCCTTCCGCTTCATCACCTCGGCCACGTGGCGCCGCACGTCCTCGGCCGTCGCGCCGGGGCGGTACGCCTCGAGGCAGGCTTCGAGCACGGCCAGGACACGCCCGTACACCACCCGCTGTTCGGGCGTGAACGTTCCCGACGCCGGCCACGTCCGCGTGATGTCCATCGCGAGGTGGTCCATGTTGCCGCCGAAGTCCATCAGCACGAGGTCGCCGGCCTCGATCCGCCGGCTGTTCTCCGCGTAGTGGAGAATGCAGGTGTTCGGCCCCGATCCCACGATCGGCGCGTAGGCGGCGCCCAGGCCGCCGTTCCCGAGCACCACGTGCATCGCCGCGGCCTCGCCCTCGAACTCGTAGGCGCCGGGCCGCGTCGCCCGCATCGCCTGCCTCACCGCCTCGGCGCTCACGCGCCCGTTGCGCCTCAGGATCTCAATCTCGGCGGCCGTCTTGATCGCACGCATCTCGTCCACGAGCGGCGCCACGTCGGCCAGCGCCGCCTGCGGGTAACGCTCGCGGAGCCGGGCAACCCGGTACTGGTCGAGCGGCACCTGGTCGTTGTACGGCGTTCGTGCCCGGCGCCCCGCGAAGAGCGCGGTCTCGCTCCGCGCGTTGTCCAGCGAGTCGCGCGGCGACAGCCGCAGGCGGAGAGCGGGCCCCGCCGCGCCGATCGTGCGGGCGAGGAACTCGTCGAAGTACGACACCGGGTGAACCGCCGTGACGCCCAGCTTCTCGGCCCCCTTCGGGTCGCCGAGCACGTTCCGCCCATCCATCATCTCCTCGCGCGGCGTCTTCTGCTGGAGGAAGAGGTAGCTGGCCTTCGTGCGCGGCGCCATCACCAGGATCGCGCCGGCGTCATTCGACCCGGTGAAGTAGTAGAAGTCGTTGTCCTGGAGGAACCGCGAGCCGGGCGGCGCGTCGACCTCGGCGAACAGGACGACCAGGCCGTCGCCCACCTTCTCCATCAGGGCCTGACGCCTGGCGGCGAACTCCCCGGCCGGAATGGACGGCCGCTGCGCCGCGAGAGGCAGCACGGCGGCAAGAACCGCCACGACACCAGGAACGAGGGCCGGGATGAACCTGCGAGTGAGCATGTCTCCTCCGCACCGTGCCGGCGCTGCCCGATGGTGGGGCAGGGCAGCCCTGCCCAGCGCCCCGGTTGCGGGGATTCTACAGCACGGGCATAATCCCGCGCATGAAGCCCAGCCGAACGGCCCGCCTCGCCCTCCTCGTGCCTGCGGCCCTTCTCGCCGCCGGCCTCGTCGCCGTCCGCGCGCAGGCCCCGGCGCCGCCCGCCGCGCCGCTCGCGGCAACCGCCGCGCTGCGCGCCGACACGCCCGGCCCGGTCATCAACCGCAACATCTACGGCCACTTCGCCGAGCACCTCGGCCGCTGCATCTACGAGGGCATCTGGGTCGGCGAGGACTCGCCGATCCCGAACACCCGCGGCATCCGCAACGACGTGCGTCGCCGCGCTCAAGGCGCTCGACGTCCCCGTCCTGCGCTGGCCCGGCGGCTGCTTCGCCGACGAGTACCACTGGAGCGACGGCATCGGGCCGCGCGAGAAGCGCCCCGCGATGATCAACACCCACTGGGGCGGCGTGGTCGAGAACAACCACTTCGGCACGCACGAGTTCCTGGACCTCGTGCGAGCTGCTCGGCACGAGCGCCTACATCTGCGGCAACGTCGGCAGCGGCACGGTGCAGGAGATGATGGAGTGGGTCGAATACATGACCGTCGCCGGCCGACTCGCCCATGGCCAACCTGCGCCGCCAGAACGGCCGCGACAAGCCGTGGAAGCGTGCCGTACTTCGGCGTCGGCAACGAGAACTGGGGCTGCGGCGGCAACATGCGACCCGAGTACTACGCCGACCAGTTCCGCCGCTACAACACCTTCGTCAAGAACTACGACCGGGCCAACCCGCATCTACCGGATCGCCTGCGGCGCGAACGGCGACGAACTCCGACTGGACCGAGGTGCTGATGGGCGACGGCCGGCCGGCAGATGGACGGCCTGTCGCTGCACTACTACACCCTGCCCACCGGCAACTGGGGCAAGAAGGGCTCGGCCACCGACTTCGGCGAGGACCAGTGGTTCTCGACCGCTCAGCCGGACGCCTCCGGCATGGACGACTTCATCACCAGGCACGCGGCCATCATGGACAAGTACGACCCGCGAGAAGCGCGTCGGCCTGATCGTGGACGAATGGGGCACCTGGTACGACGTCGAGCCCGGCACCAACCCCGGCTTCCTCTACCAGCAGAACACCCTGCGCGACGCCCTCGTGGCCGCCCTCAACTTCAACATCTTCCACCGCCACGCCGACCGCGTGCGCATGGCCAACATCGCCCAGACCGTCAACGTGCTGCAGGCGATGATCCTCACCGACAAGGAGAAGATGCTGCGGACGCCCACCTACCACGTCTTCGAGATGTTCAAGGTGCACCAGGGCGCCACCTTCCTGCCCGTCGAGCTGCAGTCGCCCGACTACGTCTTCGGCCAGGAGAAGATCCCGATGGTGAGCGCCTCGGCGACCCGCGCGGCCGGCGGCGCCGCCGGTGCACGTCTCGCTCGCGAACACGAGCCCGTCGCAGCCCGTCACGATCACCGTCGCCCTGAAAGGCGTTGCGCCCACGTCGGTGTCGGGGCGGGTGCTCACCGCGCCGGCCATCAACGCGCACAACACCTTCGCCGCGCCCGACACCGTGAAGCCGGGGGCGTTCGACGGCGCCACGATCAAGGGCGACACCCTCGAGGTCCGGCTCCCGGCGAAGTCGGTGGTCGTCCTCACGCTGAAGTAGCTGGGGCGGGGCTGGGGTTCGCCATGCGGCTGATGCCTGGCGCTCATGGGGCAGGCCTTCAGGCCTGCTTTCGGCGACAGGCACAGGGAGGGTTCGCCATGCGGCTGATGCTCGCACTACTCGTCGCGGGACTCGCATTCGGGCAGGCGCAGGCTCCAACCGGGAGCGCCCTGCTGTCGGACCCCGAGGGGTGGGAGGACCTGCTCGCCGACGCGAGCCTGAAGGACTGGTCGCGGGTGCCGCTGGGGCCAGCCGGCCAGCTGCGGGCGGGGGCCGCGACCGACCCGTCGCCGTGGAAGCTCGACCCCGCGGGGCCGGTCCTCGTCTGCGAGGGGGACAAGGCCGGGCACGAGATGTTCCGGCACGCGGCCGAACTGGGCGACCACATCCTCCACGTCGAGTGGCGGTTCGCGAAGCTGGAGGGGGAGCCGGCGTACAACAGCGGCATCTACGTCAGGACGTCCGCCGACGGCACGATCTGGCACCAGGCCCAGACAGGCCCGGGCGGCGGCTTCCTCTTCGGGAACACCCTGGTCAACGGGGCGCCGCAGCGGGTCAACTTGCGCCAGGCGATGACCGAGAACCGCGTCAGGCCGGCCGGCGAGTGGAACACCTACGAGGTCCGCGCCGAAGGCAGCCGGATCAGCCTCTGGGTGAACGGCGCGGTGACCAGTGAATTCACCCAGTGCGAGGTCCCGAAGGGGCACGTCGGCCTCGAGGCCGAGGGGTTCCGCATCGAGTTCCGGACCCTGAAGGTGAAGCGCCTGCCGTCCGGTGGCCGCAAGCCTTGACCTGAGCCCTGGCCGCGTCCCTCATTTCTGGCTCGTCTCTTGCCTGCGGCTCGTCCATGGTCGAGAGGATTCGTGCGTACGCGCGGGCCACGGCTCACTTCCTCGAGGCGCGCTCGCCGGAGGAGCGCCGCAAACGTGGCGCTCACGCCTTGGCGCTGCTCCTGGTCGCGACGGTCGCCGTCCTGAGGTCCGTCACCGGGCTGACGGCAGGCGATGCACCATTCACGGTCTATGCGCTCGCCGTGGCGCTGGGCGCTGCGCGAGGCGGGCTCGAGACAGGGCTCGTGGCGACGCTCGCCTCGATCCTCGCCGCGGGGATCGGCCCGGCGCCTCCCGATGGGTACTCGCGGCTGCTGTTCGCGGCGGAGGGGCTGTCGATCGCCCTCGTCGTGTCGACGGTGAGGTCGCGCGTGCGGATGAGGGAGGCGCAGCTCCGGGGCGCGGAAAGGACGATTGCCGACTTGAGGGTGCGCGAGCGCGACGCCCAACGGCTCGACGTCACGCGCCGGCAGCAATGGGAGGACGACCGCCAGGCGGCTGCCCGGGCGCAGACCGCCCTGCAAGGAGCGGCCGACGCGGCTCACAAGCAACTGGCGGCGCTGGAGAGCCTCACCGACCCGTCGCTGAACCCGCTGGGAGGCGACGCCATGGTCAGCGATCTGCTCGAGCGGCTGCGGGCGTCGGTCGGCGCCGACGGCGCCGCCCTGGTGCAGCCGGGTCGCGGAGGGACTTCTGTGGTGACGGCGGGTGGGCTTCAGCCGGCGGCCGGCGCGATCGACACAGGGGGGCAGCGGCTCGCCGCGGGGCGCGTGGCCGTCGTTCACAACGACGCGGCGCGCGTGGCGCAACTGAGCGCCTTGAGCTGGCCGGCGGCGGTCACGTCGCTGCTGGTCGTGCCGGTGCTGCACGACGGGCGGGTCTGGTCCACCATCGAGGTCGTCAGCGAGCGGAGCCGGCAGGTGAGCGATTGGGACGTCGCCCTCGCTCGCGTCGTCGCCGATCGCCTGGCGGCCGGCGTCGTGCATCGGAAAGACGGCGCCGGGACGCACGCCGTGCGGTAGAATCCCTGCACCTTCATCCCAGCCCCGAGGACGACCAGCCATGACGAGCAACGGTGCCGACCGGCGGCGCTCGGGAATCCCGGTTGTCGGAGACCTCCCGTGGGGCAGCCACTTCTGCCAGTTCTACAGGACGCGGGACGACATGATCGACATCGTCGTCCCGTACTTTCGGGCCGGGCTCGAACAGAACGAGCTGTGCGTCTGGGTCACGTCCGATTTCCTGACCACCGACGATGCCCTCCAGGCGCTTCGGCGCGACGTCGCGGGGTTCGCTGATTACCTTTCGAACGGGCAGATCGAGGTGTTTCCGTACACCGATTGGTACCTGAAGGGCGGAAGCTTCGACCTGCAGCGCACGCTCGACATGTGGATGGCGAAGCACGACGAAGCGCTGCGGCGCGGCTACGCGGGGTTGCGCGTGACGGGGAACCCCTACTGGCTCGACAGCAAGGCGGACTGGGACGACTTTTCGGCCTACGAGGCGGCCATCAACAGAGTGATCGGGGGGACCAAGCTCCTGGTGCTCTGCACCTACTCGCTGGAGAAGTGCGGCGTCGTGGAGATCCTCGACGTGGTGAGGAACCACGAGTTCGCGTTGGCCATGAACCAGGGCGCCTGGCAGGTCATCAACGGGCCGCTCCGCTCGAGCGGCGTCCAGCAGGCCCCGAGGTCGTCCGGGGCGGCGACGAGCGGGCGCCCATGAACAGCGCGGGATTCGACCAGCGCCCCTCCGGGATCCTCGCGCCGCGCGAACTCGCCTGGGGCAGCCACTTCGGCGTGTTCTATGCCACCTGGCGCGAGCTCTCCGAAGTATTCGTTCCCTTCCTGCGCGCCGGCCTCGAGCACAACGAGTTCTGCTTCCTCGAGATGCCCCCGGGCCTCACCGCCGACGACGCAATGGGTGAGCTGGCCCGTAGCGTGACCGATCTGCCGGCGTACATCGCCCGCGGGCAGATCGAGATCCGTTCGGGGTGCGCGCCGGAACTGCAGCTGGCCGAGGCCGTCGAACGCCGGCTCGACCACGCGGTCCTCGCCGGCTTCGACGGGCTGCGACTCGCTTGCCATGCAGGCCCCGACACGCACGCGGGGCTCGCGGCGGCCGCGCCCGCCTTCCGGCGGCTGAACATCATCGCGGCCGTGGCCTACCCGCGCGCCGAGTTCAACGCGCTGGGTTTCATGCAGGTCGTCCAGGACCACCGCTTCGCGCTCGTGTGCAACGCCGGGCGCTGGGAGGTCATGGAAGGGTCCGAGGCGCGCAGCGTGCGCGAGGCGCTGGAGCGCACCGAAGAGAAGCTCGAGTCCCTCTTCACCCACATGTCGGAGGGGTTCGCCTACCACCGGGTCGTCCTCGATGCCGACGGGCGGCCATGCGACTACGTCTTCCTCGAGGTCAACGCCGCCTTCGAGCGCCTGACGGGCCTGGACGGCCCCGCCATCCGCGGCAGGCGGGTCACCGAGGTCCTCCCGGGCATCGCGTCCGACCCGTCGAGCTGGATCGCCAGGTACGGCCAGGTCGCCCTCACTGGCGAACCCGCGCGGTTCGAGGGCTACGCGGCGCCGCTGGGGAAGTGGTACGCCGTATCGGCCTTCAGCCCGCACAAGGGCTACTTCGGCGCGAGCTTCAGCGACATCACCGAACGGAAGACGGCAGAGGCCGAGCTGCAGCGCGCGCTGGCGTGCGAGCGCGAGGCGAGGCGCGAGGCAGAAGCCGCCAACCGGGCAAAGGACGATTTCCTCGCCAGCGTGTCGCACGAGCTGCGCTCGCCGCTGAACGCGATCCTCGGCTGGGCGGTGATGTTGCGGTCGGGCGTGGCGATCGACGCCGCCACCCGCGGGCGCGCGATGGAGGCGATCGAACGGGGCGCGCGCGCACAGCGACAGCTCATCGAGGACCTGCTCGACCTGGCCCGGATCACGTCCGGCCGGCTCCGACTCGACGTCCAGGCGGTGGAGCTGATCCCGGTGATCGAGGCGGCGGTGGACGCCGTGCGGCCCACGGCCGACACGAAGCAGGTCCGGCTGCACGTGATCGTCGATCCGAAGGCCGCTCCCGTCTCGGGCGACCCCGATCGCCTGCAGCAGGTCGTCTGGAACCTGCTGGCCAACGCCATCAAGTTCACCGACAGGGGCGGCCTGGTGGAAGTGCGGCTCGAACGGGTCAATTCGCACGTGGAAATCGTGGTCAGCGACAACGGTGGCGGCATCGACCCCGAGCTGATCCCGCACGTCTTCGAGCGGTTCCGGCAGGGCGCCGGCGGGCGAAGCGCGGGAGGGCTGGGCCTCGGGCTGGCAATCGTCCGCGAGCTGGTCGAGCTGCACGGGGGCACGGTCCATGCGACGAGCGCCGGGATCGGCCAGGGCTCGAGCTTCACCGTCCGCCTCCCGCTGCGCGCCATCCAGGCCGAGGCGTCGGGGGGCGTCGCGCCTGCCCGTCCGATGGACCTCCCGGTGAGCCTGCGCGGCGTGCGCGTGCTCGCCGTGGACGATCAGGCCGAGACGCGGGAAGTCTTGCGGGCGCTGTTCGAGACCGCGGGCGCCGAGGCACGCGTCGTGGCATCGGCACGCCAGGCTCTCGATGCCCTGAAGGCCGAACGCTGGGATGTGCTGGTCTCGGACATCGACATGCCGGAGTGCGACGGCTACGGGCTGATCGAGCAGGTGCGGGGGCTGGACCCGTTGCGGGGAGTGCCGCTCCCCGCCGTTGCCCTCACCGCTTACGCGCGGACGCAGGACCGCGTGCGCGCGATCACGGCGGGCTTCGACATTCACGTCGCCAAGCCCGTGGAACCCGTGGAACTGCTGGCGGTCATCGCCAGCCTGGCCGCCCGCGCGGTTCGGTGAGTCCGCCGCGGACTGCCCGGCCGTTTCTGCTTGCGGCCGCATACTTTGTGTGGCAAAGTAATGCGTCATGGAGCAGCACGTCGCGGCCGAACACCTGCAGGTCATCCGGACATTGATGGAGCGATCGGCGCTCTACCGCCGAACGCTCGCCCCGATCATGCTGTACGCCGGGTCGGTGGGCTGCGCGGCGTCGATCGGAGGCATCGCGCTCGGCATCGAGGCCCTGCCGGCGTTCTCGTCCTGGTGGCTCGGCGCCGCGGTGATTGCCGTCGCCGGCACGTTCGGCATCGCCAGGCGCCAGGCTGTCGAGGACGGCGAGCCCTTCTGGTCGCCGCCGGCGCTGCGCCTGGCGCAGGCCCTCGCGCCCCCGCTGGCTTCCGGCCTCCTGCTCAGCCTGGCCCTGATCGCGTTCGGCGGCGACGACCTCCGCTGGCTGTTCGTCCTGGCGAACGCCCTGTTCTATGGGTGCGCGGTCCACGCGGCCGGCTTCTTCATGCCGCGCGGGATGAAGCTCTTCGGGTGGCTGATGATCGCGGCCGCCTGCGCCGGCGCGCTCACGCGGATCGCGGGCGCTGCCGCCACCGCCCGCCTCGATCACGTCGTGATGGGTGGCCTGTTCGGCCTCGCGCACCTGGGCTACGGCGTCTATCTCTACGCGACGGAGAAACGAAAGACCGCGTCGTGAACCCCGAAGCGCTCCTCCAGCTCGACCGCGTCATCCACGAGAAGGGACGGCTCGCCATCATGTCGATGCTCGCCGCGTCGCCCGAGCTGTCCTTCATCGAGCTTCGCGAAACCCTCCAGATGACCGACGGCAACCTGACGACCCACATCCGCACCCTCCAGGAGGCAGGCTACGTCGCCGTGGCGAAGAGCTACAGGAACAACCGCCGCCTGACCACGGTTTCGATGACCGAGGCCGGACGTGCCGCCTTCGCAGGCTACCTCGCCCTGCTCGAGCGGATCGTGCGGGAGGCCAAACCCAAGTAGAGCACGCGACCGTCAATGAGAATGAGGAGGAGCCCAGTGCCGCCCATTTACTTTGCGCTACAAAGCACAGACGCCTATCCGCCCCGGCCCGAAACACCCTCATCGTCCACGGAACCCCTGCGCGTCGTGCGCGCGAGCCACATGGGCATGTGTTTCGGCGTCCGGGGGGCGATCGGGAAGGTCGTCCATGCCGGGACGCGTGAGCCAGTCACCGTGCTTGGCGAGCTGGTTCACAACGCCGCCGTGCTGGACCGGCTCACGGCGCGCGGCATAAGGTTCCAGAGGGAGGTCGAGGCAGTGGACACCCCGGTCGTCGCCATCACCGCGCACGGCGCCTCCCGTCGCCGGCTGGCGGAGGTCCGCGGCCGCGGCCTCAAGGTCCTGGACGCCACCTGCCCGCTCGTGCGAACCGCGCATCGCGCGGTGGCGGCCCTGGTGGAGGAAGGTTTCCACCCGGTCATCGTCGGCATGCGGGACCACGTGGAGGTGCGCGGCCTGACGGAGGACCTCGCGGCGTACGACGTCGTGTCGAGCGAGGAGGACGTGGCTCGCCTGGCGCCGCGGCCCCGCTTCGGCGTTGCGGCGCAGACGACGCAGCCGATCGAGCGCGTGCGGCACCTCGCCTGGGTCCTCCAGGATCGATTTCCCGAGTCCGAGGTGCGCGTGGCCGACACCGTGTGCCTGCCGACGCGGCTGCGCCAGGAAGCGGCGGCCGCGCTGTCGGAACAGTGCGATGTCGTCATCGTCGTCGGCGGCGCCGGGAGCAACAACACGCGCGAGCTGGCGGCGACCTGCCGGCGCTATTGCGACCGCGTCTTCCTCGTGCAGGGCCCTGGCGACCTGCGCGCGGAGTGGCTGGACGGAGCGCGTGTGGCCGGCCTCACAGCCGGCACGTCCACACCCGACGACGTGATCGATGCCGTGGAGGCGCGGATGAGAGCAGTCGCCGGGGGAGGAAGCCGGTCGTGCTGACGCCGGGCGACCCGTTCTACCAGCCGCGCAAGCCCCTCTGGCTGCCACCCGCCATGGCCGTCGCCCCGGCGCTCGACCCTCACCCCCGAGGCGGCCCGATCGAAGGTCGCTTCGCCCTGCTCCTCAACCCCTTCTACGCCAAGTCGCCGCGCGGCAGCTTCGGCAAGCACGTCCTCACGCCCACCCTCGCGCTCACCTCACTGGCCGCGGCGACCCCGCCGGGGTGGCGCGTCCGGTGCTGGGACGAGAACCTCTTGCAGGGGCCGCCACCGGCCGACCCGGTTCCCGAGGTGGTCGGGATCACCGTGCACCTCACGTTCGCGAGGCGCGCGTACGAGCTGGCCCGGTGGTACCGGGCCCTGGGCTCGAAGGTGGTGATGGGCGGCCTTCACGTGCACGCCTGCGAGGAGGAAGTGGCCCCGCACGCGGACGCCGTCAGCGTCGGGGACGGTGTCCAGACCTGGCCCGCCATCCTGCTCGACGTCGAGAAGGGGGCGCTCGGGTCCCGCTACGAGGCCGGCTTCGAGCGTCCGTTCGACCTCGATCCGCCGCCTCGCCGAGACCTCGTGCCCCGGGACTGCTTCCTCACGACGGCGAGCATCGTCGCCACGCGCGGCTGCACGAACCGGTGCGGGTTCTGTTACCTGGCGACGGGCGGCCTGCACATGCCGTATCGCGCGCGCAGCCCCCAGGTGGTGGCGGCGGAGATCGCGGCGGCTGGGCAGCCGTACGTCGTCTTCCTGGACAACAACCTCGGCGGCCGGCGCGACTACCTCCGCGAGCTGTGCCGGGCGTTGCGCCCGCTCGGCGTGATGTGGAGCGCGGCCGTGACCCTCGACGTGACCGACGAACCCTCGCTGGTTGGAGAGATGGCACGCTCGGGGTGCGCGGGGGTCTTCGTCGGCTTCGAGACGCTGAACGACGAGAACCTCGTCCTCGCGCGCAAGCGAACGCCGCGGGCCGAGGACTACGGCCGCCGCGTGCTGGTCTTCCACGAGCACGGCATCAAGGTGAACGGCAGTTTCGTCGTCGGCTTCGACGGCGACGGGAAGGACTGCTTCGTGGCGCTCGCCCAATGGATCGAAGAGCAACGGCTGGACTGCGCGACGTTCCACATCCTGACGCCGTACCCGGGCACGCCCCTCTTCCGCCAGCTCGAGTCCGAGGGGCGCCTGCTGCACCGCGACTGGGACCTCTACGACACCGCGCACGTCGTGTTCCGGCCGCGGCACATGACACCGGAGGAGCTGCTGCTCGGCTACGACTGGCTGTACCGGCGGCTGTTCTCGCACGCGTCGATCTGGAGTCGGCGGCCAGGGGAGCTGGCCTCCCTGCCCGCGTACCTGGCCGGCGCCTACCTGTACAAGCGCTCGAACCGGCTCTGGCGCTTCCTGATCCGGCACCGGCTCGTGCACGCCGCCTGGCGGCCGCTCGTCGCGGCCGCCAGGTGGCGCCTGCAGGCGTAGAATCACCTCACTCCCGACCGGCCACGCCGCTCCGCCCGGAGGTGTTCGATGAACCGTGCCGCCGCGATCCTTCTGTCCGCCCTGCTGCTGGGAGCGTGTGCGCACCATTCGCCCGCGGTGCGCGTGGCCGCCCAAGCGGATCCCCGCCCTCGAGGATCCCTGGGCGCCGGCTTCCGCTACTCGACGTACGGGCCCGCCTACGACCCGGGGCCGGCCTACTGGGCGCACGTCGGCAGCGAGATGACCTCGCTCTTTCCCGGCTCGCAGCCGGAAGCCATCTGGATCGTCGGGCGACTCGAGGGACGCGGCGTGAGGCTCTCGTTCCCCGTGCGGGCCGCCGACCCGCTGATCCACGGTGCCGACGAAGACGAGAGCGAAGCGGCGCTCACGTTGTTCGACACGCGGGGCTTCCGCGTGTGGCTGCAGGTCGAACCCGGCTACGCGCCGGTCGAGGAACAGATCCACCTGATCCTGAAGCAGTACGCCCGGCACCGCTGCGTGCAGGGCGTGGGCGTCGATCTCGAGTGGAACAAGTCCACCGACCCGGATGGCGGGGAACCGGTCAGCGATGCGCAGGCTGCCGCGTGGCTGAGGGCCGCGCGCGGCTACAACCCGAAGTACCGGTTGTTCCTCAAGCACTTCAAGACCGAGGTGATGCCGCCCACCCTGCGCGACGGGCTGGTCTTCATCGACGACAGCCAGATCTTCCCGTCCCTCGACGCGATGGTCAAAGAGTTCGCCGAATGGGGCAGGACGTTTGCCCCGGCTCCCGTGTCGTTCCAGTTCGGGTATCCCAACGATCGCCCATGGTGGAGCACGCTGAAGAATCCCCCGCTGGAGATCGGCCGCCGCATCCTGGAGGCGGTTCCCAACACGGACGCGCTGATCTGGGTCGATTTCACCGTCCTGGAGGTCTTCCCCCCGGAGAAGACGTCTCCATCGGGCGATCGCATCGTCGGCGTCAAGATCTACGAGCACAAGGGCGACATGCCGGGGCTCTTCGACCAGTTCGCCACGGTCGGCATCAACACCGTGTTCTGCAGCGAGGCACTGGCCGGCGACTCCGACTTCCGGCGGCAGGCCAGGGATCGTGGGATGAAGGTGTTCGTGATCGAGCCGATCTTCTTCGACGCGGAAGCCCTGAAGGCGGATCCCGACCTGTATGCGATCACGAGCAAGGGTGAACGCGCCAAGGAGGATTGGGTCGAGTTCGTGTGCCCGACGCGTGAGGCGTTCCGGGCGAAGAAGATCGCGGCGGTGCGCGATGCGGTGAAGCGGCTTCAGCCGGACGGCGTGAGCCTCGACTTCATCCGCTACTTCGTCTACTGGGAAATGGTTCACCCGGACCGGAAGCCGGAGACGCTGCCGGACACCTGTTATTGCCCGCACTGCCTGTCCCGTTTCAGCGCGGACACCGGCGTGGCGCTGCCGCCCGGCGTCAAGGACGCGCAGCAGGCGGCGGAGTGGATCGCCTCGAACCAGCAGGAACGCTGGATCCGGTGGAAGACGGAGGTGATCACCTCGATGGCGCGCGACCTGCAGGCCGCCGCGAGACAGGCCAAGCCCGGCATCCTGGTCAACCTCCACGCGCTTCCCTGGCGGGCCAACGACTTCGGTGGCGCACTACGCAGGGTGGGGGGACAGGACTTCGAGGCCCTCTCGCGGCTCGCCGACTTCGTCTCGCCGATGTGCTACACGCTGATGCAGCACCGCCGCGCGGCGTGGGTCCACTCGGTGGTCCAGGACATGGCGGCCGCGTCCACGTGCCCCGTCCTGCCCAGCATCCAGGTGCGACCCCACTACCCGGGTGATGACGCCATGAGCACCAGGGATTTCGAGAGGACCGTGAAGTCCGCGCTGGCAGCCCCCTCGCGCGGCGTCGTCTTCTGGTCGTGGGATCACCTTGCGCAGGAGCCGGACAAGATGGCGGTGCTCAGGAAGCTGGCCGCGCGTTGAGACGCCCGGCGGAAGGGCCGGGCAGGCGTGGCAGGTCGCGGGCCAGTCTCCTGGTTAGTTCCGTCGCGCCCCAGGCCGAGAGGTGCGAATTGGAGTGGCCCCAGCCGCCATCCCGGAAGAGGGACGGGTCGTCGAGATCGAAGCGGTCGGGGTCGTTGTAGATCAGCACCGTGACGTTGGGATGGCGGCGGGAGAGTTCCTGCAGGTGCGCGTGGAAGAGCGGGATCTCCACGTTCGTCCGGTAGGTGCCGATCGAGTCGGGGAGAGAGACGAGCACGACGGGAACTCCATCGGCGTTCGACTCCGCGAGCAGGCGTTCGAGGTACTCCCCCTCGACGCCGGGAGGGCGTGGCATGCGCCTCCGCTTGTACGACGACGGCTCCTCGGTCGCCAGCAGATCCGGGTCCGCGGGCGCCCCCATGTGACGGCGATTCTGCTCGAAGACGTGTGGCCCGGGCGCCAGCCTGGGTCGCGCGCGGTCGTTGAGATCCCCGATCAGGTCGTTGAAGAAGACGTCGTGCTGGTGCTTCCGCTGGAGGAGCTGCAGCGGGCCCGGCCGCGACGGAGGCGGGTGCCAAGCCTCGGCCTGCGCGAAGCGCGACATCCAGCGCCGGTCCGATTCGATCGAGTACACGAAGTAATCGATGCCGCAGACGACCAGGCGCGGCCGCCCGGCGTGCTTCTTGAAGAGCCGGTAGAACTGGAGCTGGTAACGCGGCCCCTTCCCCTGGGTCGCTTCCCTGAAGACGCTCAGCACCCGCGGCCGCGCTTCGGCCTCCAGGAGGACGGGGATGATGGCCTCTTCGGTGCGGGACGTGCCGAGGACGAGCGTGTCGAAGGAGCGACCCCCGAGGTAGCCGGCGAACTGCCGCTCGAACTCGTTCTTGCCCGAGTAGAAGCGCGATTCGAGCGCCTGCATCGTCCAGCTCAGGCCGCGGTCGAGGACCACGAGCGCGAGCAGGAAGCAGGCGACGGCCACGACGGCCCGGCGGAGGTCAGAACCGGACGTAGATGAACTCATTGCCGGCATCCACGCCGAACAGCAGAATGACGCACACCGCCGCCGCGAGCAGCCCGGCGCGAACGGGCAGGGGCAACGGCCGGACGGGCCGCGCATTTCGGTACAGCCATTCGCCGAGCAGGAAGGCGACCGCGAGCACGCAGTCCACGATCAGGTGCCCGGCCCCGCTGGCGGACGGCTTGATCTGCATGTAGTGCAGGTATTCGAAGGCCTTGGCGAGCGTCGGCGCGCGGAAGAAGATCCACGCGAAGGAGACGAGGTTGAACGTCACCACGACCTGGAGGGCGAGGTGCAGTGACGGACGGGCGGCGAGGCCCGTGCGCCGCGCCCACCGGCGTCGCAGCCTGCGGCTCAGCTGCCCCGCGATCAAGTAGAGGGCGTGCAGCGCGCCCCACGCGACGAACGACCAGCTCGCCCCGTGCCAGAGGCCGCACAGCACCATCGTCACCGCGGTCGCCTGCACGTACCCGAGCGTCTCGATGCGCACGCCGAGGACGGTGTCGCGGCGCTCGCGCCGCGTGGCCGCGTAGGACAGCGGCAGGAACAGGTAGTCGCGGAACCAGAACGAGAGCGACATGTGCCACCGGGTCCAGAAATCGGCGACCGAGCGGCTCGCGTAGGGGGCGTCGAAGTTCTTCGCCGACTCGTAGCCCAGGAGGCGGGCCAGGCCGATGGCGATGTCCGTGTAGCCCGAGAAGTCGCAGTAGATCTGGATGGCGTAGAGCCAGGCGGCGACCACCAGGTTGAGCCCCTGCCCGGGCGGCGCGGCGAAGACCTGGTCCACGAAGACGGCCAGGCGGTTCGCGATGACCGCCTTCTTGAACAGGCCCCAGGCGACCTGCGCGGCCCCCGAGGCCAGCCTGTCGGCGTCGAACCGTTCGGGAGATCGCAGGCGCGGGAGGAAGTCCCGCGCCCGCTCGATCGGGCCGGCCGAGACCTGCGGGAAGAACGCGGCGAACAGGCCGAAGTACCCGGCGTGCCGTTCGGCCTTCACACGGCCGTGGTACACGTCGATGAAGTACCCGAGCAGGCGGAACGTGTAGAAGGAGATGCCGATCGGCAGCAGCAGGTGCACCGGCTGCACGGCCAGCCGGGCGCCGAACAACCCCGCCGCCTGCGAGATCGTCCCGCCCAGGAAGTTCAGGTACTTGGCGCCGGCCAGCCCGCCGATCAGCAGGGCGGCGCCGAGCAGCATCCATCGCTTCCGCGCGGGCGCGGCAGCGGGCGGCAGCTCGGCCAGGCGGAGCGCGATGAAGTAGGTAACGGCCGCCGCCGCGACGAGTGGCACGACATCGGCCGGGCGCGCGACGCCCACGAAGCACAGGCTGGCCAGCAGCAGCGGAACCCAACGCACCCGGGCCGGGCTGAACCAACTGACGCAGAAGACCAGGCCGAAGAAGAGCAGGAACTCGACCGACTGTATGGCCACGTGCAGGAGGCACTATACGGGAGCGAACCGAATCGTTCAAGGTTCGCGCCCATAGTATGTGCAAGGCGGGCGCCCCGGCTGTGTAATAGTCGGCGTCCTGGTGCGTTTATACGGGTGAGGCGAACGACGTGACCACCGCCAGCCCGCAAGTCCGCGAGCCCATCGAGATGACCTCCACGACCGAGCTGGCCGGTTTCGCCGAGCTGTACGAGCAGTACTACGAGGCCGTGTTCCGCGCGGCCTTGCGCGTGACCGGCAATGCCGCTGACGCGGAGGACGTGCTGCAGACCGTCTTCCTGCGCGTGATGACCAGGGGCGCCGACGCCGGGCCGGCCGGGTTCTCGGCCGCCTACTTCCGGCGCGCCGCCGTCAACGCGGCTGTCGACCTGCTGCGCCGCCGGGCGGTTCACGCCGAGTCGGCCTACGACGACCAGGCGCCCCATGCCGCTGTCCAGGCCCCGGTTCTGCTGAAGGAGCGGCTCCGGCGCGCCATCGCCACCCTCGACGGCGAGGACGCCACCCTGTTCCTGCTGCGTCACGTCGAGGGGTTGTCGAACGAAGAGCTGGCCGGCGTGTTCGGGATCGAGAAGAACAACGTCGCCGTCCGGCTCCATCGGATCCGGCTCCGGCTTCAGGCCGAGATGGAACGCTAAAGGAGGTCGGTGATGTCCGAAGACCGGCTTGGACGGGCGCTGCAGGAGATGAACCAGGAAGAGGTCGATGCCCCGACGCTCGAGGCCGCGCGGGCGCGCGCGTGGGCCAAGGTGACGGAGGCCGCAAGCGGCGCCGCCTGCGCGGAGTTCCGGGCGGACTTCGCCCCTTACCTGAGCGGAGCGCTCGCCGGCGGCCGGCGCCTCCTGATGGACGACCATCTCAGCCGCTGCCCGGCGTGCCGTGCCTCGTTGGCCGCCATGAAGGGCGAAACGCGGGTGGTCGCCATGCCGCAGCGGTTTCGGCTTTCACCCCGCGTGGTGCGATGGGGAAGCCTGGCCGCGGCAGCCGCGCTGGTCGTCGCGGTCCTCTATCTCGGGCGCGATGCCATCGACGCCATGATGGCCCCCGGCGGTCCGCGCGCGACGGTCGTCTCGGCCGAGGGCGCCCTGTACCGTCTGCCGGAGGGTGCTCTCGCGGCAGGCACCCCCATCGGCGAGAAAGAGTCGGTCCGCACGGGCCCCGGGGCCCACGCGGTGCTGCGGCTCGCCGACGGGTCGCTGGTGGACGTCAACGAGCGGACGGAGCTGTTCGTCACCGCCGCCTGGAGCGGCCAGGCGGTTCACCTCCAGCGCGGCGACGTCATCGTCCGCGCCGCGAAGCAGCGCCGGGGACACCTGCGCGTGCTGACCCGCGACTCCCTCGCCTCCGTGAAGGGGACGGTCTTCGCGGTGTCCGCGGGGATGGGAGGGTCGGTTGTGTCGGTCGTGGAAGGATCGGTGGCGGTGAGCCAGCCCGGCAGGGACGTGCTGCTCAGCCCCGGCGAGCAGGCCGCCTCCAGCGCGGCGCTGGCCACCACGATCGCCGAGGCCGTCGCGTGGAGCCCGGACGCGGAGGAGTACCTCGAACTGCTGGCGTCGGTTGTGAAGATCGAGCGCCAGCTCGCCGAGCACCTTCCCCGCGACCTGCGCACCAACTCCGCGTTGCTTTCGTATCTTCCGGCAGGGGCCGTCGTCTACGGCGCTGTTCCGAACCTCGGGGATACCCTCGGCCACGCCCTGGGCCTGGCGGACCAGCAGTCGGCCGAGAGCCGCGCGTTCGGGGCCTGGTGGAGTTCCCCGACAGGAGTGCAGTTGAGGCAGATCGTCGATCGCGTGCAGTCGGTGAGCGCGCTGCTCGGTGACGAGATCGCCTTCTCCGCCAGCGCCGCCGGGACCGGCGAGCCGGTGCCGACCGTGCTGGCCCGCGTGAAGCCTGGCAAGGGCGCGGAGCTGGCAAGCGCCCTGGAAGGGCTGTTCGCCGGAACGGGCGAGACCGCCACCGCCCTGCCGTATTCTGTAGCCGACGACCTGATGGTTGTTTCAACCTCGCGGGCGAACCTGGCGTGGGCCCTCGAGCACCTGGGACAGGGGGCCGGCTCCCCGTTCGGAACCGCGATCGCGGAGCGCTACCGGCGCGGCGTGGGCTGGTTGATGGCGATGGACGCGCCTCCGCTGGTGAGGATGACGTCTGGAGACGACGTGCCTCCAGCCGAGCTGGCCGGCATGATCGGGATGAAGTACCTCTTCCTCGAACAGCGGGCTCCCGCGGGCGGGGAAGAGAACGAGGTGACCTTCGCGTTCCAGGGCGAGCGCGCGGGGATGGGGTCGTGGCTCGCCGACTCCGGATCGGGAGGCGCGGCCGAGTACCTCCCGGCTGACGTGCTCGTCGCTGGTTACGTGTCCACCCGCGAACCGCTGCAGCTGTTCGGGGAGTTCACGGCGCTGATGACGAAATCGGACGCGTCGTTCCAGGATGGGCTGGCGCAGACGGATGCGAGGCTCGGCGCCGGCTTCATGGAGAGCCTGGCAGCCGCGATGGGGACCGAGGCGGCCTTCGGGCTGAACGGGTTCTCGGTCAACGGCCCGGCGTGGGTGATGGCGGTGCTGGCGAACGACCCGCCGGTCATCGACACCTCGCTGCGGAAGCTGGTGGACGTGTTCAACGCGGGGCTGGCGCCCGAGGATCAGAGCAAGCGGATCGTGCTGGGGCAGGAAAGCGCGGGCGGGCGGAGCTGGAGCACGATGAAGGCGGGAGGCTTCCCCTTCGGCGTCACCTGGACCTACGATCGCGGTTACCTGGTGGCGGCCTCCGATCGCGCGCTGGCCGAGCGGGCGATCGCGACGCGGGGCGGCGGCTCCCCGCTCGTCTGGTCGCCCGAGTTCCTTGCGCAGCTGCCCTCGTCGGCCGGGATCCATCCGTCCGCGTTCGGGTGGGTGAACACGAAGGGGGCGTTCGGGCTCCTGAGGTCGCTGCCCTCGAGCCCGGCCCTCGCCGGGCTGTTGGAGCAGCGCGACCCGGTTCTCGTGGTGTTCAACGCCACGACGGAACAGATCCACGCGGCCAGCCGGACGCGTCTCACGAGCCTGATCATGAACCTGATGCTGCTCGAGCGCGTCGAGGAAGGGCTGCAGATCATCGACTGACGAGGCGAATACCGCTTGGACCAGAATCCGGTCGTCGAACTCGAGAACCTGAAGGTCAGGCTGGGGCGGCGGGAGATCCTGCACGGGATCACCTGCCGCCTCGGCGTGTCCGGTACGGGCAAGGCGGTGGGGCTGCTCGGCCCGAACGGGGCGGGCAAGTCCACGCTGATCCTGACGCTGCTCGGGTTTCTCAAAGCCAGCGCCGGGCGTGCCCGCATCCTCGGCCTCGATTGCCGGCGAGGCATGGGCGAGGCCCGGTCGCGAATCGGCTACATGCCCGAGAACGACTCGTTCATCGGTGACATGACGGCCGTCACCTTCCTCTGCCAGATGGCCGAGCTTTCCGGTCTTCCGCCGAAGGCGGCGCTCGAGAAGGCGCACGAGGTGCTGTTCCACGTGGGGCTCGGGGAGGCGCGCTACCGCGAGCTTCGCACCTACTCGCTGGGCATGAAGCAGATGGCGAAGCTTGCCCAGGCGATCGTGCACGGCCCCGAGCTGGTGGTGCTGGACGAGCCGACCAACGGGCTCGACCCGGCCGCCCGGCGCCGCATGCTCAAGCTCGTCGTCGAGATGAAGAAGGAGCAGGGGATGAACGTCCTCGTCTGCTCCCACCTGTTGCGCGACATCGAGCAGGTCTGCGACGAAGCCGTCATCATGAAGGACGGCATGATCGTCCACCACTGCAACCTCGAGGAAGAGCGCCGGTCGAACCGGAGCTTCGTCGAGCTCGAGGTGACCGGCGACGATGGAGACCTCCGCTCGGCGCTGCCGGAGATAGGCGCGGAGGGCGTCTCCGAAGGCGGCGGGCGGTGGCGCATCGTCCTGCCGGCGGGGGTCGAGGTGGAAGCGATCTGGGGGCTGGCGGCGCGGCAGAACCTCCTGGTGAGGAAGCTCACCCACCGGCGTGACACGCTGGAGGAGATCTTCCTGAAGGCCATGGGGCACCTGGCGCACACGCCGGGAGAGAGTGTATAGGGGCTAGGGGCTAGGGGCTGGGCGTCACGCGTGACGCGGAGACTGGATGTCCGTCTACAAGCGAGGATATCGACGATACCAGGGTCCCCTCACGGGGCGCTGGACCCGGTTCACGGTGCTGCCGCGCTATGCCTGGCGCAGGCTCTACCAGCAGCGGCTCGTCGTCTTGCTGACGATGCTGGCGCTGGTGTGGCCCGTCCTGTGCGCCGGCTTCATCTACCTCACCAATCACGCCGAACTCCTGCAGGGGTTCGACCGCGGGTTCCGCCAGTTCATCCAGGTTGACGGGAGTTTCTTCTCGATCTTCATGTACGTCCAGGCGGGCTTCGCGGTCTTCCTCGCGGCGCTGGCCGGGCCCGGCCTGGTGGCCCCGGATCTCGCGAACAACGCGCTCCCCCTCTACTTCAGCCGGCCTCTCCCGCGCTGGGGCTACGGCCTCGCGAGGCTGACGGTTCTGGTCGGCATGCTGTCGGTCGTCACGTGGATCCCGGGCCTGCTGCTCTTCGGGCTCCAGGTGGCGCTGGCGGGCGGCTGGTGGTTCTGGAACAACTGGACGCTGGGGGCGGGAGTGGTTGCCGGCTTCCTCCTGTGGCTGCTGGTGCTGAGCCTGGTGGCGATGGCCAGCTCGGCGTACGTGAAGTGGAGGGTCGTGGCGGGGGCGGTCAGCCTGGCCTTCTTCTTCATCCTCACCGGGGTCGCGGAGATGATCAACGGCGTCTTCCGCGTCACCTGGGGCCACGTCGTCGATCCGGCGTGGGCGGTCTACCGGGTGTGGTGCGGGCTGCTGGGGGTGGAGCCTCCCGAGGGTCCTGGTGCGGCGGCGGCCTTGTGGGCGCTGGCGCTGATGGTCCTGCTGCTCGTCCTGGTGATCGAGCGCAAGCTGCGCCCGGTGGAGGTCGTGTCGTGACGGGGCCGGGGGTGCCGGCGGTCGTCTTCGAGGAGGTCTCGAAGTTCTACGGCGAGGTGCTCGGCGTGAACCGCGTCACGCTCAACATCCCGCCGGGCATCACGAGCCTGGTCGGCCCGAACGGCTCGGGCAAGACCACGCTCATGAACCTCATGACCGGCCTCATTCACCCCGACAACGGCCGCATCCTCATGCGCGGGATCTCGCCGCGCGATCCCGAGGCCCTGATGCGCGTGACCGGCTACGCCACGCAGTACGACACCGCGCCGCGCTGGGCGACCGGGTTCACCTTCATCACGACCGGCCTCCTCCTCCAGGGATACGGGCGATCGGGGGCCGAGGAGAAGGCCTGGAAGGCGCTCGAGCGGCTGGGGCTGACGGATTCCGCGAACCGCAAGGTAGCCGCGTACTCCAAGGGCATGCGGCAGCGGGTGCGGCTGGCGCAGGCGATCGCGCACGATCCCGACCTGCTCGTGCTGGACGAGCCGCTGAACGGCCTCGACCCCCTGGTTCGCGCCGAGACGATCGAGCTGTTCCGCTCGTGGGCCGCCGCCGGGAAGCACGTGATCCTTTCGAGCCACGTCCTCCAGGAGGTTGACGTGATCAGCGACCAGGTCGTGCTGATCGCCAACGGGATGATCGTGGCCGAGGGTCGGATCCGCGACGTGCGCGACGAGATCCAGGAGCATCCGAGCCAGTACCTCGTCCGCTGCCACGGCGCATCCGCGGTGGCGGCCCGACTCTTCGGCGAGGATCACGTCACCGAGATCAGGCTGAACGAGGACGGGATGGGGATGCTGGTGATGACGCGCGACCGCGAGCGCTTCGCGCGCGCGCTCGGGCTCATCGCGCTCGACGGCCACCGGATCGATTCGGTCGTGCCGGCCGACGAGAACGTGGACGCCCTGTACGAATACCTGATCGGAGGCGAGTAGCGTGTCCGGTGGTCGCCTTACCTTCCTGGGTCGCGCCCGACAGGCCTGGACGATCGCGAGGATCGAGCTGCGCCGAGTCTTCTTCGCGCGTCGCTCCTTCTGGGTCTACGGCCTGGCGCTCCTCCCCTCGTTGATCTTCTTCGGGCACGGCCTCGAGACGAAGGTCCGCGGCGAGCGGCTCGCCCGGCGCGGCCTGGCCGACCCGGCCCTCGTGGACGGCGTCCGGGACGGCGAACCGGTCGAGGAGGTCAAGAAGCGGCTGGGGAAGCCGGCCCACGAGCGCTGGTCGGTGCGCAGCGAGCGCGTCCGGCAGCGCGCCGGAAACGCCGGGACGACGACCCACGCGATCGAGCCGCCAGTCGAAGCCCGATTCGTCCGCCTGAACGTCACCGAGCCTTCCTACAGCGGCGAGCCGGTTGCCAGGATCTACGAGTTCGAGATCTACGGCCCCGATGGCCGCGACAACCTCGCGCTCGGCCGCCCCGCCACCGG
Organism: uncultured Acidobacteriota bacterium; assembly: GCA_963813585.1. GTDB lineage: Bacteria > Acidobacteriota > Vicinamibacteria > Vicinamibacterales > Fen-181 > JARKSS01. The sequence goes on along the minus strand of CAWEZL010000001.1, from coordinate 209,404 downwards.
CAGCCTGCCCTGCCGCGACGACCGGGGGCCGGAGAAGGCGGTGAACGGCAGCGTGGCGGGCGGTGAGGCCGACGGATGGTGCGCCGAGGACTGGCCGCTGTTCCTGCAGGTCGACCTGGGCGCGATGCGGACGGTGAAGCGGTTCGTCGTGAAGCACGCCAGCGCGGGCGGTGAGAGCGACGAGTCGGACACCCGCGAGTTCAACATCCAGGTGAGCGCGGACGGGAAGGTCTTCACCACGGTCGAGTCGTCCGCGGGCGCCGGGTTCGTGGAGGAGCGGACCGAGTACCGCGATCTCGTCTACTTCGACGGGCGGCGCGAGGCGCGGCTGCTGTTCGTGGACGGCCGGCTGCACCGCCGCGACGTGGGCCGCCTGCTGAACTTCGAGGAGGATCGGACGATCTTCGCCGGGATCTTCCAGTTCTTCTACCTGCGGCTCGCGGTCTTCTTCGGCTGCCTCGGCATGTTCATGTACCTGTTCCGCGGGGAGATGACGAACCGGACGCTGCACTTCTGGCTGCTCGCGCCGGCGCGCCGCGAGGTGCTGCTCGCCGGCAAGTACGCGGCAGGGTTGATCGCGTCGGCCGTCATCTTCGGCGGCGGCGCGCTGCTCGCCTCGGCGGCGATGATCTGGCCGCACGACCCGGTCGAAGTGCAGGCGTACTGGAACGCCGGGGGCATGGGGCAGCTGTTCTGGTATGCGGCGGCGGCCGTGTTCGGCTGCGTCGGCTACGGCAGCGTCTTTCTCGCGGTCGGGCTGTACGTCCGCAATCCGATCGTCCCGGCGGCGGTGCTGCTTGCCTGGGAGGGCGCCGCCGGCGTGCTTCCGCACTTCCTGCAGAAGGTGAGCATCCTCTACTACCTGCAGTCGTTGTGTCCCAACACCGTGCTGTTCTCCCCTGGCGAGGACGTGCCGACGCTGATCCGGATGCTGATGTCGCCGGCCGCTCCCGCCTCGCGTCCCGGGTCGATCCTCGGCCTGCTGCTCCTGACCGCGTTCGTCCTGTGGATTGCGGCGCGCGCCGTCCGGCGCATGCAGATCTCCTACGGGACGGAGGCGTAATCGCGCGCCGGTCCCCGGACCCCTTCAGCCTGCCGGCTGGATGTTGTGGTTCATGTGGAAGAGGTTGCCGGGGTCGTACCGCTGCTTCAGCGCGGCCAGCCGCGCGTAGTTGCCTCCGTAGGCCGCTTTCACCTTTTCCCGGTCGTCCTCCGTCAGGAAGTTCACGTAGAGGCTGCCCGTTGCGAAGGGGATCGTCGCGCGGAACAGGTCGCGCGCCCACCCGATGCACGCCTGGTCCTTGGCCGGGTCGGCCCATCGCCCGTGAACGTTCATGACGTACTGCGCGTCACGGTGGCCGTACGCCGTCCGGTCGGCCGGCACGCGGCCGACCGCGCGGCCAAGCTGCGCGCACGCGATCTCGGTCTGCGGATCCGGCAGTCGCCTCGCGTAGTCGGTCAGCACGTCGACCAGCCCGTCGGTCACCTCCACGAACTCATTCGTCTTCCAGTAGTTCCTGATCCCCGGCGCGAGCAGCGGGTCGAGCACCTTCTGCCACTCGGTGTACGGCACCACGCCGACCATGTCCGCGACCGGGCGGCCGAACTGCCGCAGCGGCTTCGTGAGGCGCTCGCCGTCGTTCACCGCGCCCGAGTAGCAGAGAGCGAGGACCAGGATCTCCTTGCCGTGGTACTCGGCGGGAATGGCCGGCAGCGGCGGGGCCTGCCGCATGACGAACCAGCAGGTGAACTCGTCCGGCATCGTCTTCATGTACTCGCGGTGGAACGCGAGGACGTCGCGCGCGGCGGCGAGCGGGTGCACGACCAGGCCGGCGACCACCTGCGGGCCGACCTCGTGCAGCCGGAACTGGAACGAGGTGACGACGCCGAAGTTGCCGCCGCCGCCGCGGATCGCCCAGAACAGATCCGGGTTCTCCGACTCGCTTGCCACCAGCTGGGCGCCGTCCGCCGTCACGACGTCGGCCGACAGCAGGTTGTCGATGGTCAGGCCGAAGCGGCGACTCAACCACCCGAAGCCGCCGCCCAGCGTGAGACCGGCCACGCCGGTCGTGGAATTGATGCCGAGCGGCGTGGCGAGGCCGGCCTTCTGCGTCTCGGCATCGACGTCGGCCAGTGTCGCGCCCGCCTGCACGCGGGCGGTGCGGTTCGAGGCGTCCACGCGAACCGCCTTCATCGGCGAGAGGTCGATCATCAGGCCGCCGTCGCACGAGGCGTTGCCGGCGATGTTGTGGCCGCCGCCTCGAACGGCGACGAGCAGGTTCCGAGCGCCGGCGAAGCGGACGGCCGCGACAACGTCCGCCTCGGTCGGCGCACTGGAGAATCGCCGCAGGCCGCCGATCGATCATCGCGTTCCAGAGCGTTCGCGCGGCGTCGTAGCCGGGAGAGTCGGCTGTCAGGATGGTCCCGTTGACGCTGTTCCCAAGGGCGCTGAGATCGGCGGGTCGCATATCGCCTCCATGGCCCGAACGCCGCGCGCGGCGGGACGTCGCCCGTCCGCCCGCGGCTCGGGGAGACACGCATCCGAGTCAGGTTGTGGATTGCCCAATAAAGACTGTTACCACAACTCGAGGGTTACGGGCGACCTGATTGCATGGTCGAGCTCGCTGGAAGACAGCGGCGCGTGAGCCGGTGCCCGGGCGGTCGCGGCCTGGCATCTCTCGTGCAAGCCTCGGCACGCCTGGAGCAACCAATGCCATCCCTGTCATCGACCGCTCCGTCGTTGGACCGGCCGGCCTTCGCCTCGTGGTACGTGCTGAATCGCGAGCGCTCGCGGAGCCTGTTCGGCCTGCTGGCGGACGGGGCGTATTACAGCCAGCCCATCTCGCTGCGCCACCCGATCGTGTTCTACGACGGGCACCTGCCCGCGTTCAGCTTCAATACACTCGTCAAGAAGGCGCTCGGTGGTTCGAGCATCGACGAGCGGCTCGAGCGGCTCTTCGCCCGGGGAATCGACCCGAGCGAGGCAGCCGCCGCGCCGCACCACGACGTCTGGCCGAGCCGGGAGGTCGTCCGGGCGTTCGTCGAGGAGGCGGACCGGCGCGTGCTCGACGCGCTGGAACGCGGGGACCTCGATCGTCCCGGGCATCCCCTGCTCGATCGCTCGGAGGCGGTGTACGCGATTCTCGAGCACGAGGCGATGCACCAGGAGACACTCCTCTACATCTGGCATCGCCTGCCGCTCGAGCAGAAGCGGAGGCCAGCGGCGTACGTCCCGCGTGTCGACGGCCGAGTCCCGCCGCTGGACTGGGTTGACGTCCCACGGGGGCGGGCGACGCTTGGAGTCGACCCGGCCGCCCTCCCGTTCGGCTGGGACAACGAACGGCCCGGCCATGCCGCCGAGGTGCCGCCGTTCTCGATGGAGCGCCACGACGTCACGAACGCCCGGTTCATGGAGTTCGTGGAGGCGGGCGGGTACGAGCAGGACCAGTGGTGGCGCCCGGAGGACTGGGCGTGGGTCCGGCAGGAGCGGGTCACGCACCCACTGTTCTGGGAGCGTCACGGCGATCGCTGGCACTGGCGCGGCATGTTCGACGTGATCCCGCTGCCTCCTTCCTGGCCGGTGTACGTCAGCTTCGCCGAGGCCACGGCCTATTCCAGGTGGCGCGGCTTCCGGCTGCCGACCGAAGCGGAGTTCCAGCGTGCCGCGTACGGCACGACCCGGGGCGCGGAGCGCAGGTATCCCTGGGGCGACGCCGATCCGACGGCCGAGCGTGGCGTGTTCGATTTCACCAGCTGGGATCCCGAGCCCGCGGGCAGCCATCCCGGGGGGGCCAGCGCCTGGGGGATGGAGGATCTCGTCGGCAACGGCTGGGAGTGGACGAGCACCCCCTTCGCGCCGTTCCCCGGATTCGCTCCCCTGCCCTCGTATCCCGAGGTACTCGGCGGACTTCTTCGCCGAGGAGCACTTCGTCATGAAGGGGGCGTCGCCCGCCACGGCGAAGGAGCTGCTGCGGCCGAGTTTTCGCAACTGGTTCCGCCCCCGGTACCCGTACGTCTACGCGACGTTCCGCTGCGCAAGGGACGTCCGATGACACCCGTACGCCAGCGAGCCACGCGTGTCCCGCGCGCGGACGAGGCCGCCGCGCAGTTCGCGGCCGACGTCCAGTACTACCTGATGCAGGACCCCCGGCAGCTTCCATCCCGCTATCTGTACGACTCGCTGGGGTCGGCGCTCTTCGAGGCGATCTGCCGCCTGCCGTGGTACCGCATCACGCGCGCCGAGGAGCGCCTGCTGGCGAACCACGGCGCCGAGGTGATGCGCGACGTGGCGCCGCTGTCGACGATCGTGGAGCTTGGATCGGGAAGCGGGGAGAAGCTGAGGATCCTCGTCTCCGAGGACGGCCGGCGGGCGCATCCCCTGCACGTCCACCTGGTCGACGTGTCGTCCAGCGCGCTCGAGGCGTCGGCACGCGCCCTCGAATCCGTGGCGGACGTTCACGTGACGCCGCACCAGGCGTCGTACGAGGAGGGGCTGCGCGAGGTCCGTGATCACCTCGACGTCGAGGGGCGTGCGCTCGTGCTGCTTCTCGGGTCGAACATCGGCAACTTCGACCCGCCGGGCGCCGAGGCGTTCGTGCACGGTGTTCGGAGCCACCTTCGCGCTGGCGACGCGCTGCTCGTCGGCGCGGACCTCGTGAAGCCGGAGCGCGAGCTGCACCTCGCCTACGATGATCCGCTGGGCGTGACCGCCGCGTTCAACCGCAACCTGCTCGTCCGCATCAACCGCGAGCTCGGCGGCAACTTCGACGTCGGGGCATTCCGGCACCAGGCCGTGTGGAACGAGGGCGAATCCAGGGTCGAGATGCACCTGGTCTCCGGATCCGGGCAGCAGATCCACGTCGAGGCCGCGCAGATCGCGTTCAGGATGGAGGAAGGCGAGCGCATCTGGACCGAGAGCTCGTACAGGTACCACCCCGACGAGCTCGTTCGGCTGCTGGAGCCGGCCGCGTTCCGCCTGGCGAAGCAGTGGGTCGATCCAGACGACCGGTTCGCGCTGACGCTCGTCGAGGCCGTATGATGGAATGGGCTCAGAATTCCGCAAACGCCTCGTCCGGATAGCAGTAGAGCCAGCGCTCGCCGGGTTCGGCGGATGAGACCACCGGATGCTGCGCGGCGCGCGCATGGGCGCTGGCGTGCCGGTTGGGCGAGGAGTCGCAGCACAGCGTCACGCCGCACGTCTGGCACGTACGCAGATGCACCCACCGCCCGCCGATCTTCACGCACTCCTCGCACTGGCGACGACTCGCCGCCTTGACCTCTCGAACGGCGCCGATGTGGCTGCAGGTGCCTGGCATGGTTTCGAGGATAGCACCCGATCGCGGCGACGGGCTCAGCCATGAGCGCCCCACTCATCCGGTTCGAGGAGGTCGAGTTCCACCACGCCGGCCGGCCGCCCGTGCTCGAACGCCTGGCCCTGTCGGTTGAACCGGCGGAGACCGTCGCCCTCGTGGGCCGCAGCGGGGCAGGGAAGAGCACCTGCCTCAAGCTCGTGAACCGGCTGCTCGTGCCGACCGGCGGTCGCGTGATGGTCGAAGGCCGCGACACCCGGGAGTGGGATGCCATTCGCCTGCGGCGGCGCGTGGGATACGTGATTCAGGACGTCGGGCTGTTCCCGCACATGACGGTCGCCGAGAACGTGGGCATCGTCCCGCGGCTGGAGGGCTGGTCGGCGCCGCGTGTGGCCGCGCGCACGCGCGAGCTGCTCGATCTGGTCGGCCTCCCGCCCGCGGAGTACGAGGCGCGGCGGCCGCACCAGCTGTCGGGCGGACAGCGCCAGCGGGTCGGCGTGGCGCGCGCGCTGGCGATCGATCCGCCGATCCTGCTGATGGACGAACCGTTTGGCGCGCTGGACCCGGTCACGCGCGCCGAGGTGCGCTGCCAGTTCACCCGGCTGCGCGAACGGCTGCGCACGACCGTCCTCCTCGTCACGCATGACATCGCCGAAGCGCTCGCCCTCGGCGGGCGTGTGGGGGTCCTCGACGCGGGAAGGCTGGTCGCGTTCGACACGTCGTCGCGCCTCCTGGCATCGCGGGACGCGCACGTCCGGCTGCTGATCGACGCGCTGCCTCCGCTTCGCGCATCGAAGGGCGTGTGATGGCGGTCGTTCGATTCTGGGCCTCGCATGGGAACGAGCTGGCGCGGCTGCTCACGCAGCACCTGATGCTCGTTCTCGTCTCGACCGCCGCCGCGATCGCGGTCGGCATTCCGGCCGGCGTGTCCGCGGCGAGACGGCCGCGGGTCGGGCGCGCGGTCCTGGTCGTGGCGAGCGCTGCGCAGACGGTGCCGAGCCTCGCCCTGCTGGGCTTCCTGCTGCCGATGCCGTTCATCGGCGGCGTGGGACCGCGGACCGCCCTGGTCGCGCTCTCGATCTACGCGCTCCTCCCGATCATGCGCGCGACGGTGACCGGCCTGCGCAACGTCGATCCGAGCGTGATCGAGGCGGGGGTGGCGATGGGCATGACGCCGCGTCAGTCGTTGTGGCTCGTCGAGCTGCCGCTGGCGCTGCCGTCGATCATCGCCGGCGTTCGCGTCGCGGCGGTCATCGGCGTCGGCACCGCCACCATCGCTGCCGCCATCGGTGCCGGTGGCCTCGGCGAGTACATCTTCCGCGGCCTGGCGATGGTGGATACGACCACGATCCTCGCGGGTGCCGTCCCCGCGGCCGTGCTGGCGCTCATGGCCGACGGGCTGCTGGCCTGGGTGGAGCATCGCGTCCGCATCGGTCGCGCCCGTACCGGAGGTGTCGCGCGTGTCGCGGCCGCCGCCGGCCTGGTCATCGCCGTCCTCGGCGCCGCCGGCTACGCGCGCTCGACCGAGGCGGCCGTCGTCGTGGGATCCAAGAACTTCACGGAGCAGGTGATCCTCGGCGAACTGGTGGCGCAGGCCGTGGAACGCGAGGGGGGTGCGCGCGTGGTCCGCAAGCTGAACCTGGGGGGCACGTTCGTCTGCGACCGCGCCCTCCGGGCCGGCGACCTCGACGTCTATGTCGAGTACACCGGGACGGCCGTGACGGCGGTGTTTCACGAGCAGGTGCCGCACGAATCCGGCCAGGCGCTGGCGCGCGCGCGTGCGCTGTATGCCGCGGCCGGAATCAGCCTGCTGCAGCCGCTCGGCTTCAACAACGCGTTCAGCATCCTGGTGCGCCGGCGTGACGCGGAGGCGTTCGGACTGCAGACGATCGAAGACCTGCGCGGGCCCATGGCGCGATGGACGCCCGGCTTCGGGTACGAGTTCCTCCAGAGAGACGACGGGTATGCGGGCCTGGTGCGCGCCTACGGGCTTCGCTTCGGATTCGAGCCGCGCGCGATGGACCTGTCTCTCATCTACCGCGCGCTCGCGGAGGGACAAGTGGACGTCATCGCGGGGGACCGGACCAGCGCGCTGATCGACGCCCTGCACCTGATGCCGCTCGGCGACAACCGGCGCTACTTCCCGCCCTACGATGCCGTGCCGGTCGTCCGCACGACGGCGCTGCTCCGCGAGCCGGCGATCGGCCGCGCGCTCGCGCGCCTGGCCGGGCGCGTCTCCGAGCGCGACATGCGCGGGATGAACGCGGCGGTCGACCTCGAGCACCGCGACGTGAGAACCGTCGTCTCGGAGTTCCTCGCGCGCGTGCCGCCATTCCAACCCACTGAAAGGACGGGTCGCTGACGTGACCGACACAGCATGGCCGGCTCTGCCCCTGGACGCCTGGAAGGACACCTACGCCACGCTCCACATGTGGGCGCAGATCGTCGGCAAGATCACCCTCTCGCTGGCGCCGCCGATGAACCACAGCTGGGGCATCGCCCTCCACGTCACGGCGCGCGGCCTGACGACGCCGCTGTTGTCGCGGGGGCAGCGGTCGTTCACGATCGAGTTCGACTTCACCGACCACCGGCTCGTCGTCCGGACGTCGGCGGGGGCCTCCCGGTCGCTGCGGCTCGAGCCGCGATCGGTGGCGGCGTTCTATCACGATCTCATGGCGCTGCTGCACGACATGTCGCTACCCGTGAAGATCTGGCCGATGCCGGTCGAGATCCCCAGCCCGATCCGGTTCGAGCAGGACGAGGTGCACCGGTCCTACGATCCCGAGTTCGCCCACCGCTTCTGGCGGATACTCGTCCACGTGCAGCGGGTGTTCGCGGCCGGCCGCTGCCGCTTCGTCGGCAAGTGCAGCCCCGTGCACTTCTTCTGGGGCAGCTTCGATCTCGCGGTGACCCGCTTCTCCGGGCGGCCGGCTCCGCCACGCGAGGGTCCGCCGTTCATGCGCGAGGCGTATTCCCACGAGGTGATCAGTCACGGATTCTGGCCGGGGAGCGCTCCCGTTCTCGAGCCGGCGTTCTACGCCTACGCGGTGCCGGAACCGGCGGGCCTGAAGCAGGCGCGCATCCAGCCGGCAGCGGCCTTCTACCACGGTGAGCTCGGCGAGTTCATCCTGCCGTACGACGCGATCCGGACCGCCGCCTCGCCGGACGAGGAGCTCGCACGGTTCGTCGACAGCTCCTACGACGCGGCCGCGGGGCTGGCTGGCTGGGATCGAGCGGCCCTCGAGCGCACGACCTGACCTCGACGCCGGCGGAGGCCGTCGGGTCGAGAACGATCGGAGCTGACCATGACGATCGGCGCTGACAACGAGGCGAGCACGATGGATCTGGCCGATCGGCTGGCGGGGCACGCGGCGCTCGGCGGAGCGCCTCGCGAAGAGCTCGCCTGGCTCGCCGCACACGGCTCTCTCCGCGAGTTCGCCGAGGGCGAGACCCTGTCCGAGAAGGGTGTCCAGATCGAAGGCCTCTTCGTCGTCTTGTCGGGGCACATCGCCATCTTCGTCGACCGGGGCGCCGGGATGCACAAGGTCATGGAATGGCGCGCGGGCGACGTCACGGGACTGCTGCCCTACTCGCGGATGGTCAGTGCGCCGGGCAACTCCGTCGCCCGGGAGCCTTCGTCCGTACTGGTCGTCCATCGTGACCTGTTCCCCGTGATGATCCGCGAGTGTCACGTCGTGACGTCGATCCTCGTCGGCAAGATGATCGACCGCGCCCGTCTGTTCACGTCGAGCGACCTGCACGACGAGAAGATGGTGTCGCTGGGGAAACTGTCGGCCGGCCTGGCCCACGAGCTCAACAACCCGGCGGCCGCCATCGAACGGAGCGCGGTCCTGCTCGAGGAGCGCCTGGAGGTGGCGGAGCGGGCGGCCCGTGCCCTGGGCGCCTCGAGGCTCAGCGACCAGCAACTCGCCGCCATCGACGCCGTGCGCGCGTCCTGCCTGGCGAAGGGCGCGCTCGGCGTGCTGTCGCCAATCGAGCAGGCCGAGCGCGAGGATGCCATCACGGACTGGCTGACGGACCACGGCCTCGACGCCGACGTCGCCGGGCAACTGGCCGAAACCGCCGTGACGCTCGACGCCCTCGAGCGCATCGCCGCGGAGGTCGGCGGGCCGCCGCTCGAGGCGGTCCTGCGGTGGGCCGCGGCGGGCTGCTCGGTTCGCGGCCTCGCCTCCGAGATTCAAGAGGCGGCCACCCGGATTTCCGGCCTGGTGACGGCCATCAAGGGATTCACGCACATGGACCAAGGCACGGTCGCGGAACCCCTGGACCTGGCGCTCAATCTCAAGAACACGGTTGCCGTCCTCAAGTCGAAGGCGCGGACGAAATCGGTTGCGGTGGGGATCACGCTCGAACCCGACCTCCCCCGCGTCCGCGGGTTCGTCGGCGAACTCAACCAGCTCTGGGCGAACCTGATCGACAACGCGGTCGATGCGGCCCCGCCGTCGGGTCACGTCGAGGTGGCCGCCGCCCGCCAGCATCAGCGCGTCGTCGTGCGCGTGATCGATGACGGGCCGGGCATCCCGGCCGAGATCCGCGAGCGCATCTTCGAGCCGTTCTTCACGACCAAGCCGGTCGGGCAGGGTACCGGGCTGGGACTCGACATCGTGCGGCGCCTCGCCATCCACAACGACGCCCTGATCGACGTGGAGTCGCGGCCCGGTCGAACGGTATTCAGCGTGTCGCTGCCGCTCGTCGAGCGCGAGGGGGCTGGAGGGACGCCGTGAACAAGCCGGTCCTCCTCGTCGTAGACGACGATCCGCAGGTGCTCGCCGCGGTGCGCCGCGATCTGCGCTCGCGATACCGGGAATCCTACACGGTCGTCAGCGCGGCGTCGGGCGAAGAGGCGCTGGCCACCGTCCGTGAACTGAAGGCCCGGGGCGACGAGCTGGCGATCGTCATCACGGACCAGCGGATGCCGGGCATCCAGGGCACGGAAGTCCTGGCGGGGACCCGCGACGTGTACCCGGAGGCGCGGCGGGTCCTGCTCACGGCCTATTCGGACATCGACGCGGCCGTCAGGGCCATCAACGAGGCGCACCTCGACCACTACCTGTCGAAACCGTGGGATCCACCCGAGGAGCATCTCTTTCCGGCCGTGGACGATCAGCTGGACACCTGGCAGGCCCAGCATCTCCCGGAGACCAAGGGCCTTCGCCTGATCGGGCACCAGTGGTCGCCCCGGTCGCACGAGATCAAGGACTTCCTCGGCGGTAACCTCGTCCCGTATCGCTGGCTCGACATCGAGAGAGACGAGGGTGCGAAGACGCTGCTGGACGCCGCCGCGGTCGACGCCGGCGAGCTTCCGGCGCTGTTCTTCGAGGACGGGTCGGTGCTCCGCAATCCCGAGCCCCGACAGGTGGCCGAGCGCCTTGGCCGGCCGCTGTCCGCCGCCTTCGACCTGTACGACCTCGTGATTGTCGGCGCCGGGCCGGCCGGGCTCGCCGCGGCGGTCTACGGCGCCTCGGAGGGCTTGCGGACCCTGTTGCTCGACCGGCACGCGCCCGGCGGACAGGCGGGCACCAGTTCCCGGATCGAGAACTACCTCGGGTTTCCAGCCGGCATCAGCGGCAGCGATCTGACGCGGCGCGCCGTGACGCAGGCCCGGCGGCTGGGGGCGGAGCTGCTCGTGCCGCTCGACGTGACGGGGATGTCGATCGACGCCGGATACAAGCGCCTCACCCTCGGCGACGGCCGCGAGATCGTCACGCGAACGGTGCTCGCCGCGACCGGCATGGCCTACCGCGAGCATCCCGCGCCAGGGGTGGCGGTCCACACGGGCGCCGGGGTCTATTACGGGGCGGCCACCACGGAAGCGGCGGCGTTCAGCGGCCGCCGTGTCCTCGTCGTCGGCGGCGGGAACTCGGCAGGACAGGGGGCCATGTACCTGTCGCGCTTCGCCCGGGACGTGCAGATCGTGGTGCGGCGCGATTCGCTCCGGGACACCATGTCCCAGTACCTCATCGACCAGATCGGGAACACCCCGAACATCCGGTTGCGGACGCAGACCGAAATCGAGCGGGTCGAGGGGGACGGCCACCTCGAGCGCGTCGCGCTCACGTCGCTCGACACCGGCACGTGCGAGGTGGAGGAGATGGACGCCGTGTTCATCTTCATCGGCGCCAGGCCGCGAAGCGAGTGGCTGCCCGCCAGCGTCCTGCGCGACTCCAAGGGGTTCGTGCTGACCGGGCGCGACCTGCGCACGGCCGACGTGTACCAGCGGACCTGGAAGGAGCCCCGCGAGGCGTTGCTCCTCGAGACCAGCGCGCCCGGCGTGTTCGCGGCGGGCGACGTCAGGGCGGGCGCGATGAACCGCGTGGCGTCCGCCGTGGGTGAGGGCTCGATGGCGGTGCGGCTGGTGCACGAATACCTGGCACTCACCTGAGCGCGGGCGGGAATACGGCAAGGCGGTGGAGGGCAGGCCATGTCCAAGCGCTCGGAACCGGTCTCGGCCGAGGAATGTGTCGCGCTCGGGTCCACGAGCCCCAAGCTGGAATCGTACCCGAACCGGGAGATGAGCCTCGGCTCGCTGCGCGTCTCGCGTGCGCTCCCCGTGCGGGACAGGCGGCTGGTCGGGCCCTGGTGCTTTCTCGATCGGTTCGGACCCCTCACCTTCGCCGAGGGGAAGCCGATGGACGTCGCCCCGCACCCGCACATCGGGCTGCAGACGGTCACGTGGCTGCTCGACGGGGAGGTGCTTCACGACGACAGCCTCGGGTCCGAAGCGCTCCTGCGCCCCGGTGGTGTGAACGTCATGACCTCCGGGGCCGGGATTGCCCACGCCGAACAGACGCCGCGCGACAACACCGGTCGTCTGAACGGCGTCCAACTCTGGGTGGCCCTGCCCGACCGCCAGCGTCACGGGGCAGCCGGCTTCGAGCACGTGGAGGAAGTGCCGGTCGTCGAATCGGCCGGGGGACGCGTGCGCGTCGTCGCGGGCGCGTTCGAGGGCGCCCGGCCCGCCACCTCCCACTACTCGGACCTGATCGGCGCGGACCTGCAAGTCCACGCCCGATGCGCCCTCGAGATTCCCTTGAAGCCGCAGTACGAGCACGCCCTGCTGGTCATGGGCGGCGACTGCGCGCTCGATGGCGAGGCGCTCGAGCCGGGAGTCCTGTACTACCTGGGGACGGCGCGGACGGCCGCGGCCTTCACCAGCCGCGGCGGCGGGCAGGTGCTCCTGATCGGCGGGCCGCCATTTGGCGAGACGGTCCTGATGTGGTGGAACTTCGTCGCGCGCACGCCCGAGGAGATCGCAGACGCCCGCGCCGACTGGGAGGAGCGCCGTCGATTCGGCGATGTCCCCGCGTACGACGGGCCGAGGCTGAGCGCGCCGAGCCTGACGAAGCTCGCCCGGGCCAACCCGGTCAGTTGAGGTGCGCCCCCGGCGCCGGCATCCTCAGGGCCAGAGCCCGAGCGCCCGGCGAACGGCGACGAGCTGGCCAACGTGATAGGCCGCGTGATCGGCGACGAGCAGGATCGCGCGCAAGTAGGTCTGTGGCCCCTTCCCGGCAGGCACCAGCGCAAAGAGATCCACGCCGGGGTTGCGCACCACCTCGCTCAGGAGCCTCTCGCGATCCGCCTTGAATTGCGCAACGCTCGTGGTCCAGGCCGTGGCGTTCGGGGGCTCGGGACGCCGCGGCCAGTAGTCCTCGGGCCACTGCAGCGTGTGCGCGTAATGGGGATTGACGCAGAAGTCGAGCAGGTCCTTCTGCGCCAGGCGCACGTGCTCGAGAAGCTGCCACGGTGAGTGCTCGAAGCCGGCGGCGCGCGAGCCATGCTGATCGGCGGGGATCCCGTCCACGGCCCTGTCGAAGCCCACGTGTGCCTCTTCCCAGCTCAGCAGGCGCTCCAACTGCGATCGAAGACGTTCGGATGGCTGGCCCATGAGGATCATTATCAGGCCAGTCCCCGCAACGGCCGGTCTCAGAAATAGGCCCGCGTGACCCCCGGGTTGTCGGGCGTGACCTCGAAGTAGCGGACGGCGCCGATGCCGCGGAGGAGGCGATGGATCGCGTGCCGCACCTTGCCGGTGCCGAGGCCGTGGATGACGTCGAGATGGTCGAGCCCCGCGCGTATCGCCTCGTCGATCCTCACCTCCACCGCGCGCAGCGCCTCTTCGACGGTGGCGCCGTGGAGATCGATCGAGCCGAGGCGCGCGAGATCGGCCTCGCGTGGCCGATCCGCGACCACCTGCCGCGGCGCGGAGGCCGGGTCGCGCGTGCGGTGCCGGGCGGCCGCCGCCGCCGACGGCGCCTCGAGCTCGTTTTCGCGGCACGACACCTCGACCGCGCCGACCCGCACGCGGTAGCGTCCGCCGCGGGCCACCGAGACCACGCGGCCCGCCTTTCCGATTGTCGTGACGCGCACCTCGGCGCCTATGGGGAAGGGCATGGCCGGCCCGATCTTACGCCAGGCAGCTACGAGCCTACCGCTGCATCACGGCATCGAGCGCGAGGTACCGGTCGCGGTGCGGTTCGGGCTCGGCCTGCGACATCACGTCGATCCGCATCCGCTGGTGGCGGGTCTCCGGCCGGTAGGCTGGCCAATCCGGCAGTCCCGGCCCGTTCGGGTTGCCCGTCTTGATGAAGTTCACGAAGTACGCCTGCATCGTCTTCGAGACCTCGTGGTCGGCGGGTTCCCACGCGTACCGCGTGTCGAGGTCCAGGTTGCCCATCGCGTACTGGATCTCGGCCGAGTGCACGGCGCCGCGCGGGGCTTGCGGCTGGCCGCTCGCCGCACCGCCGCCGGCGGATGGGCCTGGCGGAGGCGGTTGCCCCGGCATCCCGAGGTACGCGGGACGTACCTTCGCATAGAGGTAGCGGTAGACCGGCTTGCCGCCGGTCTCCATGTGCAGCTCGGTCCATTTCCACGTGCCGTAGGAAATGAAGCGGGCACTGGCCAGGTGGGCCGCGGCCTCGAACACCTCGTCGGTGGTGGCGGCGGCGTACACCTTCAGCACCGGTTCGGCCTTCTCGCCGTAGAACTTCCTGATCGCGTTGGCGAGCGTGTCGGGCGTCGGTTCGCCTCCCGCGAAGACGCCGCGTGCGCCCTGTTCCTCGGTGTTCGACCCCGCCAGCAGCGGGACCTTGGCCTGCTCGCCGGCAAGGGCAATCTCCGTGAGCGTCCTGGCGAGAAAGTACCCGTCCATCGCGGTGCTGAAGCGGACGCCCTTTGCCTGCCCGGCCGCCTCCTGCAGTTGTCGGGCGCTCATGGCGCGCAGCGCGGCGACCGAGCTGGCGCCGACGCCGGCGGCGAACGTGACGCCCGCCTCCTCCGCCTCGGCGAGCGGCCGGGGGGGCAGGCTGGCAATCGCCGCCCCGCTCTCGCAGATGGCGCCGGCCATCAGCCCCTTGGAGAGTGGTGAGGCCATCAGCGCGCTGACCGAAATCGAGCCTGCCGATTCGCCGGCGATGGTCACGCGCCTGGGATCGCCGCCGAACGCGGCGATGTTCTTCTGCACCCACCGCAGGGCCGCCACCTGGTCGAGCAGGCCGTAGTTGCCCGAGGCATGGTGCGGCGATTCCTTCGTCAGCTCGGGATGCACGAAGAAGCCGAAGACGTTCGTGCGGTAGTTCAGCGACACGGCGACGAGGCCCTGCCGCGCCATGCTCTCGCCGTCGTAGCGGGGTTCCGAACCGTCGCCGTTCTGGAACCCGCCACCGAAGATGTACACGAGCACCGGGAGCCTCTCGCTCGCCGACTTCGCGGGCGTCCACACGTTCAGGGAAAGGCAGTCCTCGCTCATCCCGTCGCCGCGCAGCCAGTAGTCGGCGCCGGCGGAGAGCCGCTGCATGCAGGAGGGGCCGAACGTGTCGGCGTTGCGGACGCCGGTCCAGTCCTTCACCGGCTGTGGTTCGCGCCAGCGCAAGTCGCCGACCGGCGGCGCGGCGAACGGCAGTCCCTTGAAGCTGCGGACCCCGTTTCGGGGCGGCACGGTCGATTCGACGACCCCGTTGGCCGTCTTGACGCGGTCGGCGCCGAAGGCGGGCAGGGCCGCGACGCCGCAGAGGGCGAGTGCGACGAGGACGAAGCGGACGGACGGCTTCATAGGCACCTCGGTTTGCGCGGAATGATCGCACCCGTGCGGCGACCTGATCAAGAGGTTCGCCGGGTCACGCTGGCGACCGGCTGGCACGCCTGATGAATAGTCCGTGCCCGGCGCGGGGCAGGGAGGATGGCGGCGATGAAGGCGCAGGCGGGGGCTCGTAGACCGGCCGCACCGTTTGCGGCAGGAGGACAGAGGTGGCCAAGTACGGCAGGAAGGCGTCCGAGAAGGTCGAGAGGGCCATGCACGAGCGGAAGGAGGGAGCGCTGAAGAGCGGCCGATCGGGCAAGAAGGTGACGAGCCGGAAACAGGCGATCGCCATCGGGTTGTCGGAGGCGAGGCGCGCCGGCGGCAAGGTCCCGCCGAAGGCGTCGGGGTCACGGAAGACCGCGAAGAAGTCGACGTCGCGGAAGACCTCGAAGAAGACGACGTCCCGGAAGACCGCCAAGAGGACGTAAGCGGGGCTGCCATCGCGGTAGACCGCCGTACCGTTGGCCCGGATCGTATTGGAGTACGTGGTTCGAGCGTAATGGGTTGCCAGCGGCCGCGCTGCCGCTTCAGTACCTGGGAACAGCGGCGAGGACGGCATTCACGGCTTGCAGGTTGAACCGTTCCGGCTCGAAGCCGCCGGCCCACCGTCGCGTCTCCTCGTACTCGGGGTGCCGAGGGTCGAAGAGAATCTCGAGCAGCCGAGCGTAGCCGTCCGTTCCGCCGCAGTCCTCGGGCGGACAGGCGCGAGCGCCGCCCAGGCACCGCACCCAGCCGTCGTCGTCGCGCTCGTCCCGAACCTCGTCAATCTCGATGGTGTGGTGCCACGAGTCGCCGAAGTCGTACTCGTAGGCGAAACGCCGGAAGCCGTGGTCCACCACGTCGCCGAGCGTCACCAACCGGCCGCTGCGTGTGATCTGGCCCTCCGTCAGCTGATCCAGGTCGTACGGGATCGCGATGCGCTCGTCGCCAATCTCGAACACGTGAAGGTGGCTGTTCGTCCAGCCGAGCGCTGCCTGCAGCACCTCGTGGAGCTTCGCCAGCGTGACGTGCGCCGGCACCTCGAGCCTTCGCCAGACGGCCGGCTGGACCGCGTCGAGCGTGACCGTCAACCGGCAGGCGCGGCGATCGGAGTGGAGCCACGATCGTCGTCCGACCTCGGGCGTCGCGGACCCCGGCGGCAGGCGAACGGCGCGGATATCGGAGGGATCGAGCGCGCGTACCTCGTCTCCCTCCCTGACGAAGTACACGTCGCGATCGCGCTCGACGATGGTGACGGTCGTGGCGTTCCGCCAGGGGTCGGAGAGATCAACCGAGGGGCCGACGACGATCTCGACCGGCAACCAATGCCTGACCGACGCGCTCGCGATGTCGTGGAGGTTCGCATCGCCGCGCAGCGTCCACGCCACCGGTAGCAGCCGGTCACCCGGTCGTCTTCGAATGCGCACGCCGCCGTGGAGCGCGCCGTACTCGTAGAGCGCGAACAACGCCTGCGCTTCCGCTTCCAAACGGTTCACGAGACGGGCCGTTGATTGTGCGGCCAGGAGAGGCGTCCAGGCGTTGGCGTCGACCGGCACGCCGCGCTTGCCCGTCGTCGCCTGGACGACGCCCGGCAAGCTCACGACCACCGCCCCTTGATCGGAGGGACGGATGGTCCGCTGGGTTGGCCGGAGTTCCGCGAGCCACCAACGATCGGGGTCGAGGCCGATCGATCGCAGCGACGGCCGGAGATCGACGCCGGCCAGGAACTCGAAGGCGTCGAGATGGGCAGCCAGATCGCCCATCGCCTCCCCGACGAACAGCCGCTGTTCGCGGACCGCGGCGTCGATGACCGCGGCCGCCCGGGCAACGCCGTCCACGGCCACAATGTGCACGAGCGCGCGGCGCACGCGGCGTGCCTCCTCGATGTCCCGGCGGTCCTCCTCGGCGCGCCGCACCTCGTGCTGGGCGATCGAGGCGCGGGCCTGTTCAGATTGAACCTGCTGCCGCAGACGCGCAGACGCCATCCGGCGGATGTCCCGGCGGAACGCCGCCAGATCCCGCGACGCCGCGTTGAGCCGCAGCATCCCGTCCGCGCCGACGACCACGAGGTCCGACTGCCAGAGTCCGACGGCGCGCTCATCGAGGCCGGCCGCGCGTGCGCTTTGGACAGCCAGCCGCCGATTGATCTCCTCCAGCGAGAGCGGTCCGCCGCCAGACGCCTCGAGAACAGCCGCCGCTCGACGGATGGACGAGTAGTCGTACAGCGTACGATGGCCGAAGGCGGCGTTCACCTCGATCTGCGAAAGCGGCTCGCTCTCCGGCGGCTGACGGTAATCCTCGGGACGAGGGCGTGCGGCGGGCGCCCGGAGCGGGTCGGCCAGGTACGCTATCCAGCGCACCTCGTGATGCGCCAGCAAGTCCAGAGAGAAACGCCCGTCCACCGGGTCGCGAACGAGGGGCGATTGGTTGTGCCAGGCCCTGCGGAGTGACCCGGTGTTGCCGGCCGCGGCGAGCCGAGGCGGGAGGGCAAGCCGTCCGAGTCGCTCGGCGATGGCTTCAACCGACAGCGGGCGGCCCGCCTCAAGGAGGGCGAGCGCCATCAGATGCGCAACCCTCACCTCCGGATGCGTGAGCGCGGTGTCGAGATCGGGCAACGGCAGCCCGAGGCGCTGGCAGTACCGATTGCCGGAATCCGCGACCTGGCCGGTTTCCATGGGTGCAATATTACGTCGGCCGGAGCGACCTGCAGAGCCGACTGTCCCTGCCGACGGTCAACCACGCCTGCGAAAGGCACGCTCGCCGAAGTCGTTGGCCCGTCACGAACACGACGATCGACGAGGCGATCGAGGAGGCCTTGAGCGTTGGAGACATGTTGGAGACCGCGCCGGGCGAGGGGAAGATCTCAGGGCTTGCGATGTGGGTGGCGGAGAGAGAGGATTCGGTCGCGATGCAGGGCTGGGTCCGCCCAGCGTGAGCGAGACGCAGTCAAGCCGCATTGCAGTCACTCTTGGAGTTAGCCGGCGGCCCGGGGCGGTCCGGTCCGCCGGGAGTCCGATTGCACGCTGGTTCGAGCTCAGGCCGCGATCTTCCCTTACCTCCACCAATTCATCATTCCGCCTGTCATCATCCTGCCGCCGGCCAAGGGGGTGTTGGTGTCTTGCTCATGAGATGATCCTGGTCGAAGTCCGATCCGTCAGTGCTTCATGCCGCCCATCTGCTTCATCATGGGGCACATCGCCATGGAGTCCTTGCCTGCCTGCATGTGCTCCATCATGTGGCCCATCATCCCGCCTTCCATTTTCATCATGCCGCCCCGCATCGTCCGGCGTTGGGTGACCATCTCGTTGACGACGGCCGCGGTCGCATCCGCCTTCTCCGTGCCCGTCGCGGCGTTCATCTTGGCGACGAGTTCATCGAGCCGCTGATCGGCGGCTTTCATCTCCGCCATCATCTTCTCGTGGTCGGCCATCATGGCCTGGCACTTGGCGGCCATGTCAGCGCCCATACCGGCCTGGGGCGTCGCCTTCGCCGCGGTCCCCGTCGGGGGTCCCTGGGCCATCTGTCCAGCGAGGCTTGGCATCGCCGACATCAGCACGGCCGCGCAACCCGCCACGATCGCTGTCACGAGTCTGTTGAGTCTCATCGTTGTCTCCCTTCAGTCCATCATCGGTCGACACACGATGGGAGGCCTGTCCCATACGGCACAGCCTGCGCACATTGAGGGGGATGGGCTGCCGGCGCGGCCTGGAATCAGCGGGTCAGCCGCCCCTCCTCCGCTCCCTTGACACCGCTATCCCGCCCCGCCATCATCACCAACATCCCGCTTCCTGAGTTCACCGTGAGACCTGCCCATGTTCCGCCTCCGCGAAGCTCGCGTCGGGTCCAGTTTCGGTTCGCTGAACTGGTTTGCGCAAAGGAGATCGACATGAAACCCACCCAGGAACTGATGGCCGAGCACAGTGCCGTGCTCGTCGCACTGGAATTGCTGGAGAAGGTCGCGGGCGCTCTGGCGGCCGGGAATCCACAGGCGCCGGAACATCTCGAGCATCTCCTCGACTTCCTCAAGGGATTCGTGGATCTGTGCCACCACGGAAAAGAGGAGGACGTTCTCTTTCCAGAGTTGGAGAAGCTTGGAGTGAAGCGGGACGGCGGGCCGATCGGCGTCATGCTGATGGAGCACGAAGTCGGGCGAACGCATGTCCGCGCGATGTCGGGCGGGCTTGCGCGGCTGGGGCGTGGCGAGGCCGATGCCGCGGCCGCGATCCAGGCAAGCGCCCATGCCTACCGCGACCTGCTGCGAGCGCACATCCACAAAGAGAACAGCGTGCTCTTTCCCATGGCGGATCGCCTCGTGCCCGATGCGGTCGCGACGAGCATAGCTGAGCGGTTCGAGGCGATCGAACGCGACCGCGTAGGCGAGGGCAAGCACGAGGCGTATCACGCCATGCTGCATAACCTGAAGGACTTCTACGGGGTCGCGTGAGGGCGCACCCGTGGATTGGCGCCTTCCACCCAAGGCAAGTCAGCCGCACGAAGGGAGACCTCGAGATGTACGAACACCTGGCACAACCGCCTCTGGGTTGGCCCGCATTCCGTCGGCGAGCTCTCAACCACGTTGTCGCCGGTGTTGCCGTCGTGGCCATCGTTGACGCCATCGGAACCGTGGCCTACCACGCGTTGGGTCCGCTGCCTTGGATCGACGCCTTTCTCAATGCGTCGATGATTCTCGGTGGAATGGGCCCTGTTGATCGTCTAGACACCTCGGGCGCCAAGGTGTTCGCTGGTCTTTACGCCTTGTTCAGCGGCCTGGTGTTTATCGCGGTAATGGCCGTCACCCTCGGCCCCTGGGTGCATCGGCTGCTCCACCGTCTGCACGTGGGCAGTCGGTAGACCCTCGCGGGGTTATCCGGTCACCGGAGGCGCGCGAGCCATTTCGGCAGTTGCCCGACGAGCGATGTCATCACCGCGCGGGTCCCTTCTTGGAACACCGCCGGATGACCATAGGCCTCTCCGCCCGTCGCGTCGGCCACCAGATCGCTGACCCCGCGAAGGATGAGCACCCGCTGGCCGTTTCGGGCGCAGGTGTGGGCGATCGCGCCCGACTCCCAGTCGCCGGCGACTGCGCCATACTTCGCCTTCAGGCCGACGATCTCGGCAGGCACCAGGTCCCGATCAGCGGAGACGAGCGCCGTCTTGCGGACTGGCGATGGATAGCTCCCGTCGAGCCAGCCCAGGTCGATCGTGGTCGCGTACTCGGCGATCGCCTCGGCCGAGTCGCCCATCGCTTCCACGATGTCGTAGATCACCGTCCGGTCCACGAGCACCACCTCGAATCGCGCGATGTCGCCGCCGAACCCCCCACACGTGCCGAGGTTTACGAGCAGCGTCGGATGCCAGCGGTCAATCGCGTACTGGGCCGATCCAGCCGCTGCAACTTTTCCCCAGCCGCCGTGGAAGAAGATCACGGCCTGCTTCCGCGTCGGCAACTGCATCGTCGTCTGAAAGTACTCGCCCCACGGAGACCGACTGCACGCCGCGTCCGGATGGAGTGCCTTGACGACCGTCCACTCGGCGTTAGCGGAGACCAGCACGACGACGATGCCCGCAGTGCTCGGTGCCGGTGGCTGCGGGGCCGCCATGTCAGCCGGCCTGACCGCCGTCGTGCCAACGACGGCGACAGTCGAGGCCAGCAGAACCAGCAAGACAAGGCGGACGGGCGGGATGCGCGGGGAACGTCGAGAGTTCATTCCGAGAGGATACCTCCCGGATGTGCACCCGGTCCCCGCACGTGGCCGTGGTCGCGAGCCCACGACAGGATGGCCCGGTCGGTTGAGCGCGGGTCGCCGACTGGCCGACCAGTGCAAAGCCGGCCAGCCTTGCTGAGCACGAACACCTGCCCCGCTCCGTCACTTGAGGCCGAGCTTCTTTCCTGCCGCCAGCAACGCAATCGATTCGCGAATTCGCCTCTCACGGGTTTCCGCTTGCTTGGCCGTATGGATCCACATGACGAACGTTCGCCGGTACGTCGGGGCCAGTGTCTGAAAGTATTGCCAGGCCCTGACGTCGGTCTTGAATGCTCTGGCAATGTAGGCCGGCAACTCCGGGATCGCCGGCCTTGCGGCATAGCTGTTTCCCGTGGGCGCCGCCGCCAGGCCGGGCGCGGCGAGTAGGCCAGCCGCCTCGAGTTCATTCCAGCGCCGCCGGTTGATCGCCGACCATTTGCTCTCCGGCTTGCGCGGCGTGACTTTGATCACGTAGCGGTCGTCGTCGAGCCGTTTGATCAGGCTGTCGACCCATCCGAAACAGAGCGCCTCCCGTACGACGTCTTCATAGGGCATCGACTCGACGCCGGTGTGCGCCTTGTGCCGGACGAGCCAGATGCCCGGACTCGACGCGTGGTTCTTCGCCAGCCAGGCATGCCATTGCTGCTGCGTTCGAACATCAACCATGATGAGATCTGCCATCATGCCCCCGGAAAGATGGAGGGTTACCGCCCTCCGACTCTTCTCACTCTTGCATATCGGTTCGACATCGAACTATTCTATACCGAACCGTTAAGGAGGTGCCGATGATCGAACTGCTGCTTCCCCTGCTGCCCCTCGTGGCCTTGGCCGCGCAACCCTCCGACGTCGCTGCCACCATCATCGCCATGGAGCGTGCTGCCCTGGACCAATCCGACAGGTTCGACGCGGACGGCTTCTTGAAGCTCTCCGATCCAGGTGTTGTCTACATCGACCCCGGTCTGGAACAACCGATTGTCGGTCTCGAGAATCTGCGCAAGTACTACAAGTCGTTTGGCGATGGCGGCACACCGGCCCCCGGAGAGATGCTGAATTCCAAAGTGCAGGTGATGGGCGACACCGCCGTGCTGACCTTCAACTACCAGCGCAAGGATGGCAAAGAGCCACGCTGGAACGCCACCGAGGTCTATCACAGGACCAAGGACGGCTGGCGCATCGTTCACACGCACTGGTCGTACATCAAACCGCAGGCGCCAAAATGAAGATCGACAGGAACGACATCCTCCAAGTGATGGACCAGGCGGATGCAGTTTACCTTGCGACGGTAAACGGCTCGGCGCCGCGCATTCGCGCCATGGTCAACCATCGGCGCAAGGACATCTATCCCGGTCCTTCGGAGTTCGCCCGCGCCGCCGGGTTCACCGTCTATTTCTACACCTCGGCCGCGTCGGGAAAAGTCCGCGAACTGCGTGCCAATCCTGTTGCCTCGGCCTACTTCGCGCTGCCGCGCGAATCCAAGGGCGTGATGCTCGCGGGCAACACGGAAGTCCTCGAAGACATGAAGTCGAAGGAAGCGCTCTGGGACGAGGGCTGGCGCATCTACTGGCCTGGCGGGCCCTCCGACCCGGATTGCGTCGTTGTCCGCCTGACGCCCAAGGAGGCCACCGGCTGGTGGGGCAGCGAACCGTTCTACCTCGACCTGCGGGCGTTATGAGCCCACACAGGCTGGGTGGTTTCCTCATCGCGAAGATCCACCGGACCGGCGGGCGCATTTTCGCGCGCATGCTGCGCCAACGCGGCATGGAAATCAACCCTGCCCATGGCCGCGTTCTCTTCGTGCTGTGGGAGGAAGGCTCCATGACCATCAACGAGCTGGCCAAGCGGGTCTCGCTCGGCAAATCCACCCTCACGAACACCATCGATCGCCTGGAAGCCGCCGGCCAGATCGTCCGCGTGCGGAGCGTCGACGACCGCCGCAAGATCCTCATCGAGCTCACGCCGAAGAACAAAGGCCTGCACGAACTCTACGAGGATGTCTCCGCCGAGATGACGCGCCTCTTCTACCGGGGCTTCTCGAAGGAAGATGCCGCGCGATTCGACGCCTACCTCGCGCGCGTGCTTGCCAATCTCGTGGGTTCTGACACTTAGGAGGGATGGACGGGCCACTGCCAGTCCCCGTCTGGGTTACAGTTTGAGTTCGGTTGGCCGCCGGCGTCTGCTGGCCGCACCACGGGCCCACGAACGTGTGAGCTGGCGGAGAGAGAGGGATTCGAACCCTGAGATTCGGTGTTTCTAAGTGGTTGATGGCGCGCGACTTCTGGGGACAACTACCTTGAGGTGAATCTGTTGCGGGGTCGCTGCCGTTCGCGGCAGTGACCTGCAGTTCCCCCTATTCCACCGGCGTCGTGGAGACATTTTGGCGACGCGGTCAGGCCGCCATCGACCGACCCTCCCGAATGACCGGCGACTTCGCTCGTGGCGCGAGCCGCGGGGCATCAGGCAGCGGCCTGTGAGGTAGCTGGAGTGAACCCCACAAAGCGCCGGTTCTTGCAGTAGCCCACCGAGCACTTCCTGCAGAACTGGTTCGCGGTGCTGAATGGGAAGTAGCAGCAAGGAGCCGGACTTGTCGGGGCGCAATCTGCCTGCTATAGTCCCGGCGAAGATCCATGGGAGACGAAAGGGGAGAGGATCTCCCCGCAACCGACAGCGACATCCTCCGCGGGTGGAAAGACATTGCAGCTTTCCTCCGGACCTCGGAGCGAACTGCTCAGCGCTGGGGTGCGGAGCTCAACCTCCCGATTCATCGATCGGCCTCGGTCGCCCATCCTTCTGTTTTTGCCTTCCGAGCCGAGCTACTCGCCTGGCAGAAGGCGCAGGACGCTTCGTTCATCGGCGTCAGTTCCAGTGGGGACGCCGATGTCGCCGCCGACAAGCCCACTCCTGTCCCAATCGAAGCAGGTCGAGACTGGCGGCGTCTCCTGGGGTGGGGTTGCGGCACTCTCCTCGTCGCACTCGGAGCAGTCGCAATCGTTGCGCCGAGCGCACTATCGCCGGACACCGGGCGCGAAGCGACGCCGTTCCTGGAATTTCGAGTCGTGGTGGCGCATGGAAGCCCATCCACCCTGGTCGCTCGCTCTGGATCGAGCATTACCCTGCGGCCCGACGGGCACCCGGCGGTCCTGTTGTCGCCAATTCTCCAAGATGAATACGTTCTCCTCGAGGTGAGGCAGTCAACTGATTCCGTCCTGGCCCGAAAGGACGTTGGGCCACTTCTGTTGAGGGCGCACTTGAAGCCGGGCGTCCAGGTACGGATGGATCGGCCTTTCCGCCTTACTGTCGAGTGGACCGGACGACGGGCGGCTGCGTCGAAGTAGCACGCCCGTGGCCAGTTCCCGGTACCGTCCTTATCTTGAAGCCGCTTCACCACTGCGCCCGTGGACCGGCCAAGCCGCAGCAATCCCGGCAACAGCAACTGCCGCAAGACGTTGACACCAGGCAAGCGCAATACTGGATTCCATCGCACGTGAGGCAGCACTCGTAACAAGGCCCCAACGCACTATCGCCCGTCTGGATATCAGCCAATCCTAGCCACGTCATCTGCATTGAGATCTCGCCCGCCTCCAGTTCGCCGACGTCGCCCGGGACGAGGTGAAGCCGTCCCAACTCTCGCGATTCATCCGGCGGCAGGTTGGGGTGGAGTTCAACCACCCTGACCTGAAGCTCATCACCGTCGAGCGTGGTCACAAAGCCAAGGTCGAGCCCTGTCACCAGCTTCGCCCTCGCTACCCGGTTACGAAGTGCCAGAGTAACGGGTTTGGCGTCATTGATGGCTACTTGCAGGACGATGCCTTTCGCCTCGGTCAAGGGCCGCTGCTCTACCGCATGGATCGCTGGGGCAAGCACGAAAAGCCCCGCCGACAACGCGACGACCTTCCTCATGAATCACTTCCCTCCGTTGCTACACCTCGTGTCCTTGCTCAAACAACCGTTCCCGGCGGCGCTTGCCACTCATTACGAACCAGGCCTATTTCTGACTTGTAGGTGAACCAGCGGGTTACCCTTTACGACATGCCATAGCAGAAGGACCACGGGGCCGATCCCCGCCAACAGCGTAAGGAGGCCGCCGATCACCAGTGCCATTGACTGCACGCGTCCTGGCGCTAGTTCCGAGACGCCGACCATCTTGCTCAGCTCCAGACGGCCCACGATGCCAACCGCGGCGCCGGCCACGCGTGAGGATAGTGTAGCTGTTGCGCCCGAGCACCCGACGAACGGCCAGATGGTTCCACATTCTCATAGGCAGGCACCGAACGCCCGGCGACCAGAGCCGCTTGTGTGGGAGTGGCTGGCTCCGCGTTATTGGAGCGTAGCGCATCGCCGACTCGTACGGTCTCCGCGGCGATGCAGTCAAACAACCGCAACCGCCAGCGCTCATCACCGACAGGTGACGTCTAGAAGGCTACGCTGCGACCCTCTTCGCCCGGTTGCAGGGAACACAGCCCAGCTCAGGGCGGAACTGGCCAGAGCCGATGAGCGCATTCGAGAATTCGAAACCGGTGGTGGCAGAAGACGAGCGTTACCTGGTGCGAGTGCGGCCCCCGGAAAGTCTCTGGCACAGTCCACACGTGCATTGGAGTTCTACGGGATCTACCGCGACGCCTGCGAGTCCCGGCGTCCGTTGCTCACCTGCGGTGACTTGCGGAAGCACCGCCCCGGGAGAAGACCTCGTCCGCTCCCGGCCTGTTTACGACGATTCGTTCAAACAAGAAGTCGCTCGAGAACTGGCCCACTTCGTCCGCGAGTCTCGCGGGAAGTCGAAGCCCCCCTACCTCTCGGCGCTGCAGGACTCGGACAACCCTTTCCGCCCGTCCCTCGTTGGCACCGCTGGGCGTCTTCAGGTCGATCGGCAGGGAATACCCGAGCAACTCGCCAGTTGTGACGGACAGGAAAAGCCTCACCCGCCCCCCCCCGTCGTCAGCGAAATCGACGACATCCGCGCTCTTCCCGAAAAAGTCCCGGCGCTTCCCCGCCATCACGCTCATCCTTGTCCCGGACGGGGCGGCAAGCAGGAACACGATGCTGTTCTCAAGGAAACTCGCCCGAACGTTCTTGCGGGCGGCTGCCTGGATGGAGGGATGATTATCGCGATTCTGCCAGAACTCGTCGCCGCTCAGGGTGTGGGTCACATCACCTGTGCGCGACTGGTAGCGGAACGGGAGCGCCACCGTGAAACCCACCGACACCGTGACCCCGTTCGCCCAACGCCGCCTCCCATCCACCTCCAGTACGATCCGTTCGGGGTCGACCTTCGACAGCCCGGCCGCCGTTCGAGCCCTGTCCAGCAGTCGCTCCGCGGAAACTCCGCCCGCGGTCGGTCTTGTCTGCCACCCATCTGCCTTTCCGGGGGACTCGCTCAGTGTGACCGAGGTGTAAGCGACCATCAGCGCCGGTAACAGAATCCCAAGTCTCAACATGGCTTCTCCCTTGTTGCGTTCGCCCACCTGGCCAGGATCAACACCCCTCACTCGCTACGGAGGATCGTCGCAGGATCAACTCGCGTTGCTCTCCAGACCGGCAACGAACAGGCGGCGAGGCCGCCAGTCGCTACCAAGGCCGCGCTCGCCACAATCATGTACACTCCTGGAGTACCGACCTCTGGCAGGGTGGCACGAAGGGCCCCGGAGAGCGCCAAGGCTCCCACTAGGCCTGCCAAGAGACCCAAACCTATCAACCTACCGGCGTCGCTCAGTGCCATCGTCACCACGTGCCGACGTTCTGCTCCCACAGCGAAGCGAATCCCTATCTCTCTCGACCGCGAGAACAGGTCGCTCATCATCATGGCGGCGATCCCGAAGAGAGCTAGACCCGCCGCCAGGAGGGCTGCCACTCCCAACAGCCGGCTGTACAGCTTGAGCGAACCGGCGGACTCCTGCAGGAGTTCAGAGAACGGGACGACTCGCTCGACAGCCGCTTCTGGCACGGCGCGGCGTATGGCGGGCGAGATGGTGCCTCCGGAGATGTTGCCACCTCGTTCCGGGAGCACGAACACACTCATTCTCACCAAGTCCCTAGACCAAGGCGTCCCGCCGTATCCGAGTCCCCGAATCGGCGCGTAGATGGTTGGCGTCGCCTTGGTCCAGTCCTCACCGGCTCCTCCCACCACGCCGAGAATCGGCCACACTCTCCCTCTAAATTCCAGGGGACGTCCTACGACATCTGTTCGTCCGAAGTCGCGATAAGCAAGCCGCCTGTTCACTACGAGTCCATCCGCTCCGCTGAAACTGCCTCCCTGCGTAAAGCGGAGGCCTAGCGTCTCGAAGTACTCGTCGCTGACCAGTACGTACGATGTGATCGAGCCATGACGGGACGTGAACTCGATAGCAGAGTCGCTGGCTTCGTCGGACACGTCCAGGAGCAGCGATCCCTGTCCGCGCAGAGGTAGTCTGCTTGCGAGGGCCGCCCGTTGCACCCCCGGAATTTCGCGCACGCCCTGCAAGAGAGCGAGCCATTTCGACCGGCGAGACTCGACATCGTGCGTCAGGGATCCTGGAAGCGAGACCTCCGCGATGAGCACGTCGGCGATTAGGAATCGTTGGGATTCCAGCACGCGGCGAACGGATGTAACCAACAGACCGGTAGCGACGACAAGCGTCAAGGAAAGGGCTATCTGGAACACGACCAGCAGCCTGCTCGCCCGCAGCCACCTCCCGGTGGAGACCAGAATCTGGCGATGTGTGACGAGACGCAACGAGCGACAGCCCAGATCGAATCGCCCGCACAGCCGGCCAGAGCGAGGCTCCGACCCCGGAGCCAACGGTCAACAACACACCAACGAGTGCCACAGTAGGCTCGAGCATCGCTCCTGTGAGAGGCGGCCCGACGCCTGGGACACGCCGGCGGAACCACTCGACGCCAGCCCATGCGAGGAGGTAGCCCAATGGGCCGGCCGGCGCCGTTCGCAACAGAGCTGTCGTGACAAGTCCTCGAAGGACTGACCGACGCGAGGCCCCAAGCGCAAGGCGCAGGGCGGTATCTCGCGCGCTCCGTACACTTTCCGCCAAGAGCAGATTCGCGACGTTGGCGCAGGCGATGGCGAGGACGAGCAGTGTCACAACTTGCGTTAGCGCCAGAGCCATGCGGATCCCGGCAGTCGTGTCATCCCACAGAGACGAGATTTCCAGCCTCGTGCGGGGCTCGCGGAGCACCGCCTCGCCCTCAGCGCGAACTGCGGGGATCGAAGCCGACGGAAGGAGACGCCCCACAACGGAGAGGTGCTTGACCAGGACCCTTTTTCGACCGTCCTCGAAGGATTGCACCTCCGAGCGCGGGTCGAGGGGAAGCCAAACACCGGCGCCCGGCAGCGGGAAGCGAACCCATTCGGGAAGAACCCCGACGACGACGTGTGGGATCCCATCGAGTGTGATTGTTCGCCCCACAAGGGACGGATCCGCGCCAAAGCGCTCCGTCCACAGCTTATGGCAGACAATGGTCACTCGGTTGGCTCCTGAGAACGCGTCCTCCTCTCGAAAGGCGCGCCCGAGCGACGGACGGGTACCCAGCACCCGGAACATCGATGGAGTTACAAGCACCACCTCCGTGATCGTGGCGCTTTCCGAGGTGCCCAGCACAAGCCGCTCGGCAGAGTAGCCAGCGAGGGCGCTGAGCACCCGGGTGTTCGAACGCCATTCGGCGAAGTCAAACCCGCTGAGGAGCCCGGTGAGAGGACTGCCGACCCTCTTTGGGATGATCCGGACTATCCGATTCGGCTCAGGATATGGCACCTCTCGCAACACAAGTGCATGGAGGATCGCAAAGAGTGTCAGGGTGGCTCCTATGCCCAGCGACAACGTCAGGACCATTGCCACACTCGCTATCGGCCGCGTGCGAAACGCGTTTGTCGCACCCATGTCACGGGACTCCTTTGCGAGCCTGCGACCCCTGCGAGCGGCATCTACCCACAGCAAGCTCGCGATAGATCGTCACAAGGCGTTTGACACCAGCTGGCAACCCGAAGTTCCTCTCGATGTACGCGCGCTTCGCGATCCGCGAGTCCAAAGGCTCGTCCAGAGCCTCAGCGATGCTCCTCGCAAACGCTTCGGGATCAAGCTCTGTGACAATCCTACCCATCCTCCCGCGGTCAAGGGCTAAGTCAATGCCAGGCGTGTAACTGGCGACGACGGGAACCTGCATAGCCAACGCCTCGAGGAGGGACACAGGCAGGCCCTCAGACTCGGTCGCCAGCACCGCCACGTCTAGCGATGCCCACACTTTCGGCATGTCACGCTGATAGCCTGCGTAGGTAATGCAATCAGCCAGCCCTCGTCGACTAGCGCGCCTACACACTTCTGCTCGGGTGCTTTCACCCGAGAAGGCCTCACCCACAAAGAGAATCTGCAGCTGCTTCTTCGACATCGTCCGAAGCCGAGCGACGGCGTCCAGTACGATGTCGTGTCGCTTGCCTGGCGCAAACCGTGCCACCATCCCGATTACGTATGCGTCCGGCTTCAGTCCGAGTTCTCTGCGGGAGAGGACTTGCTCCACAAGCAGCGGATCGAATCGGCTTGTGTCAACGCATGGTTCCAGCACCGTGATGCGACTTTCTGGTACGTCGTGCTGCATTACGAGTGGCACGAGATGCGGAGACACCACGATTACGCGGGTGGAGCCACGTAGCACGCCACGCCAGGCGTCAATCTGAGAAATGTGGACGTGTGTAACCACCGGGATGCCTTCGGCGACTGCAGCCAAGACGACCGCCATACCTGAATGCCCGTTAATGTGCACTACTCTCGGCCGCACGGATCGCAGCGTCCGAAGAAGCCGCCCAAAGGCGCTCGCGTCCATACCTCCGAACTCCTCATTTGAACACTCGACTCTTACACCCCCTGAGCGAAGTCGCTGCGTGAGTTCCCCCTCATACGCCACTAACGCGGTCACTGGGACTCTCTGTGCAGCAACTCCCGTCAGAAGATCAGCAAACACCACTTCGGCTCCCGTAAGTGCCGACGGGTTCGTCACTGCAAGGACGCCTACAGACCGTCCAGCGCGGCCTGCGCGAGCGCGTCCACTTGCTTTTCGCTGCAGCGTCGGTACGGTCGCGGTCGGAGCTCGGCCGTTGATTCCGTAATACGCCTCCCACCAGGCTGACAGCGTGCCGCCGGCGGCGATCGCGGCCCTCGCCACCTCGAGATCGCCGCTGGTTTCCAGGTGTAACTCCCCTGGTACTTTCGGAAGGGGCGAGTTACCCAGGATGCTGGCCAGGTCGTAAGATGCCATGCTGATCCCCAGAGCTTCGGTGTCCGGCAGCTGCAGGAGAGCGGCCGCGGCTTTGTGGGGAGTGGAGTGTCGCAGGCGCGCCCGCTGGATCAAGGACGATAGCTTCGGGACGTCCAGAAGAAGTGGCGAGACAGGTTCGGGCAAGCCGCGGACGCTGACTACATCGGAACTCCGGGAATGGAAGGCGGCGAGTAGAGAATCGAACACTTCGACCGGGCCGAACGCCGCCTCAGGGTACATAAAGAGCGCGTGGCGGCAGCCGAAGCGTTTCGAGGCGTCGCAGAGCGCTTCCATGTCGTCTGCCCAGGGCGCTATCAGCGCCTCGCACCCGGGCGTGGACGGCAAGGGCAGCAGCGGAGCGTCCGATTCCGACACTAGGAGCACGATGCTAAGGTGATGCGGACAAAGTCTCAGGACGATGCGCTGCGTGCACCAAGTGAGAAGATTCACGCCAGGACCCGCCTCGGCCGCTAAGGCTCTAAAATGAATGGAGCTGGGCCGCGATCTGAGCCTGACAAAGGCCCCGAGCCTCATTCGGCGGCGTGGACCTGAGGTTGTCGCGATCAAGGACATAACCTTGTTGTGTTACCGTCACTGACGGTCTAGCTGAGCGAGGAGGATTGCTCGTTGGGTGTCATCGACAGTACCAGACTTCGAGTACAGCACCCGGCCGCTTCGATCCACTAGTACCAGGGTTGGAGTGAGACTTAGCTTGAAGCGCGGGTCAGATCCGATCGAGATGATGTCGCTGAACTGGGGGCTATGCTGCGAGAGGTATTGGCGGAATGGCCCTTCAGCTTCTCTGCTGACTGCCAGCACGGGTACCCCACCCCCCGCGTATCTGGCTGCGAGCATCTCGAGCAAAGGCATGCTCTCCCCGCAGTAGTGGCATTGACTGTGGAGGAACGCGACGATCGAACGCTCCCATCGACCGAACGAATGGCCTGGCAGGTCAGGGAAAGTGTCTCCGACGGAATAGGTGCGTGAGGGCTGTATCTCCCAGCGGCCGACAATTCGAGACGCATAGAGCCCGACTACCAGCAGTGCAGCCAGCAGAACGACGAAATTGCCAGCTCGTTCGAGTGTCACTGAGAACCTCCCCTGCCGGGGGAGAGGGGGCAGGGACTCTCCCCCGGCCCATTCGTTAACCGGTTAGGAGCGGACCGAGGTCAACAGCATGCGCATTCGCAGTAATTCGGGCCGCATACGCAACTCCCACCGCAGCAGCCGGGGAAGCCAACGTCCTGGCAGGCTTTGTTGTTCGGGCCGCAGGGATTCTGGGCGCTGGCCGGCGCAGTGTAGGCGGCTGCGCCCAACATGGCGAGGAGGAGGGCCTGCCTTGCCAGCTTGCGACGGCTTACCGTCGGGTTTTTCGACCGTTTCATCTCATAGCTCCTTGTTAGCTGGTCATAGCTCTACCCGCAGGCGCCGCGACCGGGGCTGCCTGGGCGACAACCAGGAGGCTGTCGGTGTTCCCAGCCGGTTAGGAACACCGGGGGACCCCGGCACGGCGGGTGCAGGGCGAAACGCGCTGATGTACTTCCCTTGGGGACCTGCCCTCCAACAGTCGTGCCCTGCGGAAGTCGTTGGCCGGAGGTTGACATGGTCGCGACGGCCTAATGCCTTTGTTCCGTCTCACTGGGGTGAGGACCCGCCGCTGGCGACACGCGCACTCGCTGCGAAAAACCAGTGACGCGCGTGCAGAGTCGGCTGTCTGAGCGGTTCTGACAACTGACAAATACTGCCATTCGACGATACAGCGCGTCGTGGCGAGAAACGGCGTGACATGTCGGTCGCCGTCCTCCTACGACCACGTGCCGAAGGAGATGGAGCGAGTGCGCTGGAGGCTGTCAGGCCGAGACCCTCCCACTCAACGTCATCTACGTCGCACCACGTAGGTACTTCGTGGGATGAGTTCGCATCATGCTGGAGTCGAGCGTTCTTGCAGGGGTGATGGCGATCCCCGAACGCCCCGTCGCCCCGGATTACAGGACCATCCTGGAGTCCTACAGGACGGGGAACAAGGACGCGATCCCGAGATGCAGCTGGCGTTCGGCGTCATGCACAAAGGTCGAGAGGTTGTCGCAGCAATCGGAAGGATGGACGCTGGAATACGTCATCCAGCCAAGTCCCGAGGTGGCCGAGCGCGCCTATAGGGCTGCCGTCGAGCGATCACCGAGCCGGACGGGGCACGGCTGCGACTGGGAGGAGTTCTCGCGCTTCAAGGAAGGTCCGACGCGGCGCTCGACATCTAATCGCAACGTCCGGAGCCGCCTGGACGGCGACTTCACCTACCTGCGGGATGGAGCATCGTAGCGGCGGCACGCGCACTTGCGGTAGCGTCCCGTACTGAGCAGGCCTCGGGAACGCGCGCCGCTCCCGGCGGACCTCGCGTTCGCACGTAGTGCGGTCTCCGATATGCCGTCCGGTGCTTCACGACTTTCCTCTCCTGCGGCCCCGCACCTTGGAGCGGGCATGTGCGTACAGCTCTTGTGGTCGGTGCGGCGCACGATGCCCCGGCCGCCATCTCGAGGTACAGGGTTGGCGGTTTCGAGCGGCGCTCCTTGTGACGCATCTCACGAGGACGGTGGGAACGAATACAAACAGGGTGTAACGTTCACGTTAGCCGCCACGTTTTGTCCGGAATCGCCGTTGCGAGGAGAGCAAAGGGCCTAGCGATCCACAAGTCCTGAGTCCTTCCGTTCCGACCCCACACCAACCCACGGTTCATTGCGTCGCCGGACCCCGCCGAAGATACTGGCGATCGGAGCGGACTGTGTGGGGACTGTACGATCCCAGAGACGACGACCAGCGCGAACGCGGTGACCCTTGGACTCGCGACCTCGGTGGCCGTGGCGGTCGGGACGACCGGGACCACGACCGCCCCGATGATCCTCGTGATGTCTTCGTTCGGGAACTCGACCTGCCCCGCGGCGCCGAGCGGGGGCTCGTTCGAGATCCGGAGCGGGATCGGACCTACGAATTGAATGGCACCGACAGCCGGCTACTCGCGACGGTCGGTGCCTTCCGAGTGGTGTCAGAGGGCGATCTCGAGAGCGGGCGGAACCGCACCGACGACGCGCGGAAGAGCCTCGCGCACCTTGAAGGTCAGGGCCTTACACATTCCACCCTGCGCCGTCCCGGCGAAGGCGTCGTCTTCCTGACGGGCCGCGGCCGAGACCTCCTTGAAGCCAACCGTCTCGAGAAGGATCACGAGCACCGGAGAGAAGCCCGTCAGGAGTTCTACGCAGGCCTCAGGAAGCCGCGCGAGCTTTCCCACGACAGTCAGGTCTACCGGGCTTACCTGAAGGCCGCAGCGCGTCTCCGTAGCCAGGGAGGGTGCGTCCGCCGCGTCGCCCTCGACGACGAGCTCAAACGGGAGTATCAGCGTTTCCGCCAGCGGCGCAACCGTGGCCGAAGAGACAGCGACGGCCGCCCTGATTACGACGTTCGTGAGATCCGGGCCTGGGCGCGCGAGCACGACCTCCCCTACTTCGATGGCCACGTGCACTTTCCGGATGTCCGCATCGAGTACGAGGACCGTGATCGTTGCCGCGCGCACGAGGACGTCGAGGTCACGACCGAGCACTACCGCGGGGCTCACGCGGCTGTCTCCATCCGGTCCGGCTTCACCTGTTATCGAGGTGGAGGTGGCCTGTCAGGCCGAGGAGGCAGGCGACGAGGCGGCGGCACCTCAGGGCCGCGACTGGCTGAGGAGTTGCTATGATTCCGCCCCCAACGCCGGAGTTCTGGAGCATCGAACGCGCGAACGCGGAGCGGGCAGTCGCGCTGGCGAGATTCGGGTTCACGGACCGCCAGGCGCGCTTCCTCGTGCAGGTCCTCCTGGTACTCAGGTGTCTTCGTCGAGCGGCAGTTCTGCCGGTTCGCCGGCATCGCGCATGGACAGAAGAGCGCGGACTTCCTGACCAAGCTCGTCAGTCGGCGGTACGCCACGCCCATCACCACGGGTGCCCTGCACCGTGGCCGGCTCTTCCATGTCCACTACAAGCCTCTGTGGGGCGCGATAGGCGAACCCGATAGCCGCTTCCGCAAGCCGGCCCCCCTGGGTCGGCTGATCGAGCGGGTGATGATCCTCGACGCGGTCCTGGCCGATCCCAAGTTGGTGTGGCTCGGTCCGGCGATCGACAAGATGCGGTTCTTTGCAGACGAAACTGACGAGGCGTCGCGCCTGCGGCAGGATGAGTATCCACACCTGTATTTCGGAGAGGGCGCCGGCAAGGTGACCCGTTACTTCCCGGACAAGCTGCCCATCGGCGCGACCGCGTGCGGCTCCCCGCACGTCTTCCTCTACCTGGTGACCAAGCTCTCGCCAGTCGACTTCCGTGCCTTCCTGCTTCGCCACGCCGAGCTGCTCCGAGCGGTCAGGGAATGGACCATCCGGCTGCTATTTCCCCGCTCGCTCTCGAAAGCCACGCTCGCCTACCAGTACGCCGCGCAGGACCACCTCGTCACCCGGCTGGACATGTCGGTGGGTGACGAGCTGCTGTGGTTCTTCCGAGAGCGGAAGCGGCAAGGCGAGCCCCCCTCGAACCCTGCCGAGCGGCCCGACCGGCGCTTGCGAGAAGCCGTCAAGGCCTTCTCGGCACCACGGTTCAGCGCCCTCTACCGAGCCTGGATGGTCGAGGGTGACATCGTGGTGTGGCGGGCCCAGTCGAGCGTCACCGCTGATGCCGTCAGCCTCGGTCGCGGTCGCCTCGAGTGCGTCGTTCTCTCCCGTCAGTACCTCCATCTCTCCCGCCTGGTTGGCGTGGCGTAGGCTGCAGGAGCAGGGGACAACCGACGGGACAACCTCCGAGAAGCGAGGTTGTCCCCCTCACCGCTGACGTCCATTCCGAACGTAAGCGCAGTGTGCACCTCCCCTCGTCGTGCCAACGTCCCGCTCGAAAGCCTTTACACGGCGAGCGGTTCTCCGGGTCGGAGCGACGGCCGACGTTTCTCGGAACTGCGTTCCTGGTTGCCCCTCCTGCCGGTGCAAGCGGTCAGAGCGGCTCCCGGTTCTGGGTGGCCGGGCAACCCAGCCCCGAAGGGGGCCGCAGGGTGCGCGGAGGGCGAAGGTTACTGCCCGGCTTGTCGCACTGCTACTAGCCGCAGCCATCCCCGCAGCCGGGCAGGGCATTCAGCCCATGGACGAAGCCGGCTACAGGCGTGCCATTTCCGGGAAGGAAGCAATCTGCCGTTTCGACGAACCCATGCGCGCATCGATCATGACCTACGACGAGGAGGCCGCTGCAAGACACTACGCGGAGTTCTTCCCTGCGACGCCTCTTGCAGGCTCTGACAAGGCTAACGAAGCAACGACTCTCCTTCCTCTCCTCGCCGCCCGCGTGGACACTGCCGCGGCGACTTGGGCCAACCTGTTTCGTTTCTTCCAGGACGAATGGCCCTACCGCACGCTCCTGCTCTCTCCGTATTGCGACCTGGAATGAGAGTCAGGGACGCGGCGCTTCGGAAGCGTCCCTTCAAGCCCGAGACGTTCGACCCGTCTGCTTCGCAGTTTGTGGTGATTCGCGTAGGCCCAAACAGCTACTTCGAGAAGGCGGACAGCATCAAGAGCCTATTTCTGAAACGCGATGGGAAGGTAATAGAAGCTGCGAAGACAGAACTCACTCCCCAAGTCCTCGATGAAGCAACCAAGAGGGAAATCGTGACCGGACGGTTCTGGTTCCCGGTAGAAGCCTTTGTTCCGGGCTCTAACGTCACCCTCGTTTACGTCGGCCCGACGCGTAACTGGGAGTGGACCTTTACGAGCGAAGAGCTGATTGCCCTCCAGTAGCGAGCGACGACCTCAACGACTCCGCAGGTCCACGCCCTCGACAACGTGCTGATCGAACGGCTGTGGCGGTCGGTGAAGTACGAGGAGGTCAACCCGGACGACGAGCGTCCGTTCCCAGCCGACGGGCGGGCCCCGGGGCAGGTACTTCCGTGTTCCTCAACACGAGCGGCCCCACCAGGCGCTAGGGGTACCCCCAGGCCGGCGCAGCGTACGCTGAGGCGAAAGGCCGCCTGGCTCTCACGAGGGCACTTCGGCCGGTTGGTGACGAGATCCTGTGGTTCTTCGGAGAGCGGAAGCGGCAAGGCCAGAGCCCCTCGAACCCTGCCGAGCGACCCGACCGGCGCTTGCGGGAAGCCGTCAAGGCCTTCTCGGCGCCACGGTTCAGTGCGCTCTACCGAGCCTGGCTGGCCGAGGGCGACATCGTGGTGTGGCGGGCCCAGTCCAGCGTCACGGCCGAGGCCGTCAGCCGCGGGCGCGGTCGCCTCGAGTGCGTCGTTCTCTCCCGGCAGTACCTCCATCTCTCCCGCCTGGTTGGCGTGGCGTAGCCCACAGCACCAGGGGACAACCGACGGGACAACCTCCGAGAAGCGAGGTTGTCCCCCTCACCGCGAACGTCCATCTCGAACGCCAAGCGCAGAGTGCGCCTCCCCTGGTGAGCCAAGGTCACGCTCGGGAGCCTTTACACGGCGAGCGGTTCTCCAGCTCGGAGCGACGCTGGCGGTCCCATGGGGCGGCGTTCTTGGCCGCCCCTCCTGCCGGTGCAGGCGGTCAGAGGGCAAGAGAGCATGGCGTGAGCGACCCGGTCGGGCGCAGGCGTCCTCGTCCCGCGCCCGCCCCATGGTCGCTCACGCCAAGCGCGCCTCTCTTATTGTCGACGTCGCCCAAGGGGCGGCATGACGCGGTGAGCAGCGGCGTCGAATGCGGGGTTCGCGACCACGACGTACGCGTGCGCGATGGTGCCGAGACCCGCGACTCGAATCACGCTGCATGTCGCGTGTCACCAGCCGCGCTGCACGGCCATCGCGCGCTCGA
Organism: uncultured Acidobacteriota bacterium; assembly: GCA_963813585.1. Classification (GTDB taxonomy): domain Bacteria; phylum Acidobacteriota; class Vicinamibacteria; order Vicinamibacterales; family Fen-181; genus JARKSS01. The sequence continues at coordinate 172,216 of CAWEZL010000001.1, read as the reverse complement.
TCATCGCGCCGTCCTCGGCGCCGTCAAGGCGCTTCGCCCGCGCGGCGGCCCTTCGGGGCCTTGACGGCCCCTCCGGCCGGCGGTGACGAAGGCAGTTGCGTGATGGCCGGCAGTTCGTTGCACGCTTCCGTGGAGAACCACGGAGAATCGGTCTTGACGACGCCCGCTCGTGGCGCTAGATTGGACTCATCTCGCCAGTGCCGCTTCGGCACCTCCTTCGGTAGCGCCAACGGCTTCCGAAGCTCCTGGAATCAAACGCCGTCCCAGGGCCGCGTTTCGACCGCTCCTTAAGTTAACTTCGTTCTCGCTTTCGAGCTCGCGCTCTCTGCGCCCGCTCGAGTCGAGAACCGCGCCCGTTTGCGCGAACGCCTCAGGGCGTTTCCGCACTCGGAGCACCGCACGTACAACGCACGTACCCGCTGCGGTACCGCGTTCGTCGTGCCGGACTTTTCGTTCGCCGTCGCACGTCGCTTGTGCGACAACCGCCCGGCACTCGCCTCGCGGCTCTTGATGCTGGCAACCGCCACCGTCCGCGCCACCACCCCGACGGTGCGCTGGCTCCAGTCAGCGCACCGGAGCGCGCCCTGATCACCATTCAACCCGCGCCGATCGGCAGACGTGGACAGATGTCCGGGAGGTTGTCATGAAGACCTGGTTGAACGTGGCGGAAGCCGCGGAATACGCCGGCGTGAGCCGCGACACGATCTACACCGCCTGCGAGCGCCGGGAGATCCGGCAAGCGCGGATGGGTGGCCGGCGAGCAATCCGCCTGAGAGCCGAGTGGATCGACGCCTGGCTGGAGCGTCATGCCGTGGATGTCCGGGAGAGGCCTGACGGCAGGGAGGTCGGTTCCGTTCTGGCCCGGCGGGAGGTGACGTCGTGAACGGCATGGCGACCGTCTTCCGACGCGCGAACCGCTCGGCACCGGAGCTCCACGATCAACGGGAAACGGGAGGATCGCTGCCGGTCCTTCTGACTGTGGACGAAGCTGCCGACCTGCTGCGCACGAGCCGGCGCGCGATCTACGCGATGATCGAGCGCCGGCAAGCTGCCGGGCGTCATCCGGATCCGCCGGCGCGTCCTGTTCCGCGCCGACGACCTGCTACACTGGCTGGACCAGAAGCGCGCGTCATCGCCAGAGGAGTAGATGGCGATGAGCGTCACAAGTCCGACCGTATCGCGTGGGCGGCTGGGAGGTGGACATCCGCATCCGGCTCGCCCGACGGCGCGCGGCGACTGAGAGCGCTGCAAGGCGCCGGTGTCGTCGAGAACCGCGGCCCTCAGGTGGGCTGAAGACCGCGAGCGCACCTCCTCGAGCGACTGTGAGCCGCGCCGCAGAACCCACGGAAGGAGGTGCCCACGCTCGTAGCGTTCGCGCCGCGGTTCCTCGACGGCCACGCGCGGGCCAACCGGCAGAAGCCGAGCGGCATCGCGGCGAAGGAGATGATCGTCCGCGTGCACCTCGCGCCAGCGCTGGGTGCGAGGCGACTGGATGCGATCGTCAACGAAGAGGTGCAGCGGCTGAAGCACCGCCTGCTCGAGAAGGCGCCGAAGACCGTCAACAACGTCCTGACGGTGCTGAACGTGCTGCTGAAGAAGGCGGTGGAGTGGGACGTGATCGAGCGGATGCCGTGCACGATCAAGCTGCTGCCGGTGCCAAACGCTCGACGCGGTTCTACGACTTCGACGAGTACGAGCGGCTCGTCGAGGCGGCCAAGGAAACGGATCCCCGGGCATACCTCCTCGTGCTGATGTCGGCGGCGAAGCCGGACTGAGGCTCGGAGAGATGATGGCGCTGGAGTGGACCGACGTCGACCTCGTGAAGCGGCAGGTGTGCGTGCAGCGTTCCGAGTGGAAGGGGCAGGTCGCCGCTCCGAAGGGCGGCCGCCTTCGCTACGTGCCGCTGACCGCCAGGCTCGCTGGCGGCGCTTCGCGACCACCGTCACCTGCGGGGCCCGCTTGTCCTCTGCCAGGACGACGGGACGCCGCTCACGCGAAGGCCAGGTTCAAGGTCTGCGTGCGTCGAGCCGCCAGGCGAGCGGGCCTCTTCAACAACGGCGTGCACATCCTGCGTCACACGTTCTGCTCGCACCTTGCGATGCGGGGCGCGCCGGCGCGGGCGATTCAGGAACTGGCCGGACACCAGGACCTGACGACCACGCAGCGGTACATGCACCTGAGCCCGGCGGCGCTGGAACAGCGGTGCGGCTGCTGGATCGGCGCCGCGAGCGTGGAGACATTTTGGAGACGGGCTCCACCGAGATCGCGAAGCCCAATCGGTAGAATGACTTAGGTGGCGGAGAGAGAGGGATTCGAACCCTCGGTAGAGTTTCCCCTACACACGCTTTCCAAGCGTGCGCCTTCAACCACTCGGCCATCTCTCCGTGTAGAACCAACCGTTTGCGAGCGGTTTGTCGGATCAGATTATCGCAGACACACTCAAATTCCTACTCTTCCCGCAACAGGTTGCCGTACGCCCCCGAGGGCAGAGGGCTGCAGCCAGGCGTATCCGCCTGCGTCCGTCAGCCCTCCGCCCTTGAAGCTCCGTTTCGAGGGGGGCTACTCGAAGCGCGTGCCGGTCGCCGTCGAGCAGCCGGTTCTGTACACCTCGCCGTTCAGGCGATAGAAGCTGTTGGTGCCGACCGACTCGACATGATCGGCGTCGATCACCTCAACCGTGTGCTGCACCTTCATCCACCCCGCCTCGAAGCCCGGTCCCGGGCCGGGGGCGATCGCGAAGTTGATCATGGAGACAAAACGCTGATCGTAGGTACGCCCTCCCTTGTGCGTCCACGTCCCGTGGCCGTCACTCCGCTGGCCGGGCGCAAAGCCGCCTCCGCCAACACTCTCCCGGAGCGTGCCGCCCGCCGCGAAGGTGACGAGCGAATTGACCGCCGGTGCCAAGGCGACGCCCGTGGCACAGTCGCGGATTGTGACCTGCACGTACCAGACACCTTCCACCGTCCGGGCCTGGCCGGCGCTCTGCTGAGCGCTGGCGGCACTGGCCGCCGACAGAACCAATGCCAGGCTACTCAGCATTACCGCGCTACGACCCACGTAACGTGCTGTCGAAACTGTCCACGTCATGGCACACTCTCCTTTGTCACCGGTTACCGCCGCACGGATTGCACTGAAACGCAATCCTGCCCGGTCACGGCGCACCGTGACCATGGAGCGGGGCTGGAGAGGAACTGTCGATGATCTGTTTCTGCAACCGGCGGCAGCCATTAGAGTTGTGACATACAGCGGAACGTTTCGCTTTGGCGACTTCGTGCTGGACGTCCCGGCGTATGAGTTGCGCCGCAACGGACGTCGCGTCCGACTCGAGCGGCAGCCCATGGATCTTCTGATTCTGCTCGTGGGGCAACGAGGTCAGCTCGTCTCGCGGAGTCAGATCGTGGACGGGCTTTGGGGCAAGGATGTGTTCGTCGACGTGGAGAACGGTGTCAACACCGCGATCCGCAAGCTCCGGCAGGCGCTGCGCGATTCACCGGACGCCCCGACGTTCATCGAGACGGTGCCGGGGAAGGGGTATCGCTTCATTGCCACCGTCGAGGTGCTGCCGGATGTCGTCGGTGGAGAACAAACGTCGACTGCCAAGGCTGAGGCCGCCGCAGCCGGGGCGTCGTTCCCTGTTCCGGAGCCGGTAGTCGGCGGCCGTGCAGCCGGGCGGCGCGCGAGCGCGCGCCTTGTCCTGGCCGCCCTCACGCTGGCGGCGCTGGCGGGGGCGTTCCTCTGGGCCTGGAAGCGGCCGGCTGAATCAGGCGCACCCGTGACGATCGCGGTGCTGCCGTTCGACAACCTCACTGGTACCTCGGAGACCGACTATCTCGCCAGTGGTCTGACCGAAGACACGATCGTCTCGCTGGGCCGGGTTGATCCTGAACGGGTGTCGGTCATCGGCCGGACCTCGATGATCGCCTACAGGGGCACCACGAAGTCGCTGGCGGAGATCGGCCGGGAACTCGGGACCGACTATCTCGTGGAGAGCTCACTTCGCGCGGAGAGCAGCCATCTACGGATCACCGCCAGGCTGATTCGCGTGCGCGACCAGGTGCAAATCTGGTCCGACTCCTTCGACAGGAACACCGGCAGCATCCTCAGCCTGCAGCAGGAGATCAGCTCTGCCATCGCCGAGCACGTCCGGACGCGTCTTTCTCCCGAACGCCAGCGCGTGCTCGCGCGGCGGCACACGCAGAACGCCGACGCATACGACTTCTTTCTGCGCGGGCGCCATTCCTTGAACCAGCGCACGCCCGAGGCGATGCAGCGCGCAATCGACTCTTTTCAGCGGGCGACCGTTGCCGATCCCGCCTATTCACTCGCGTGGGCAAACCTTGCGATGGCATCCGGCACGACGCCGATCAATAGCGACGTCGACCCCCGGCTTGCCTCCCCGGCCGCTCGCGAGGCGGCCGCTCGAGCCGTGGCCGCCAACCCCGACGTTGCGGAGGCGCAGCACGCCCTCGGGCACGTGAACTGGGCGTTCGAGTGGGACTGGCCAGCTGCTGAAGCCGCTTTCAGGCGGGCCATAGCGCTCGACCGCAGCTATTCGCTGGTTCACCTGATACTTGCGCACTTGCTCTCGCAGACAGGTCGTCACGCCGAGGCGGAACCATTCATGCGCCGCGGCCGCGAGTTGGACCCGCTGAATCCGCTGTCGTACGCATTGTCGTCGCAGGTCTCATTCCAGGCCCGCGACTACGCTGGAGCCTTGCAGCACGCCAACCGCGCCATCGCCCTGGACCAGGAGTTCTGGATAGGACATCAGATGCGCGGGCAGGCGCTCGAGGAGCTGGGCGATCACGATCTCGCCTTGAAAGCCCTGTCGACCGCCGCCCGACTCTCAGGCCAGAACAGCAAGCCGATATCGCTGACCGGATACATCCTCGGGCGCTCCGGGCGAACGGCCGAAGCGCGTGATCTGCTCGCGGCGCTGGAGACGGCATCCCGCCAGCGGTACGTTCCGCCGTATGCGCTCGCCCTCGTGCATGCCGGGCTGGGCGATGCGGACGCGGCCTTCGAATGGCTGAATCGCGCCTACGCCGCGCGCGACGTGCACATGATGTTCCTCACGGTCGACGTCAAGTGGGATCGGTATCGCACTGATCCGCGATTCGGAGATCTTCTCGCACGCTGCGGCTTCCTCGCGATCGGCACGCGAGCCGGCAAAAAGATCGAGCGCTGAGTGCGCGCGCGGCGCGACTCCGCCGCACGGAGAACACCACGACGTCATGAACATCGGATAGAATCCGGCTCCTATGACGCACGCGCGCTTCCTCCGCAGGGCCCCCTTCGCGATCCTCGCCCTCGTCGTCTTCGCCGCCGCTGCCCCGGTGGCCCAGGAGCCCGCCGCCCCGGCCAAGCCGGTTCCGATCGTCGTCATTCACGCCGGACGCCTCGTCGACACCGTCGCAGGCACAGTCCGCCAGAACCAGGACATCCTGGTCGAGGGAAACCTCATCAAGGCCGTCGGCCCGGGCCTCGAGGTGCCGGCCGGCGCGACGGAGATCGACCTCCGCGCGCACACCGTACTGCCGGGGCTGATCGACGCCCACACCCACATCGTCAGCCAGCCCGAGAACTACTACTCGGACCTCTTCCGCAAGTCGGCGGTGGACGAGGCGGTGACCGCGCACGTCTACGCAAGGCGGACCCTGGAGGCCGGCTTCACGACCGTGCGCGTGCTGGGCGCTCGCGAATACGTGGACGTCGCGCTGCGCAACGCGATCAACGCCGGCCAGGTCGTCGGGCCCCGCATGCAGGTGGCCGCGATGACGGTCGGGTCCACCGGCAGCCACGGCGACGTGAGCGGCTTCTCCCCCTGGCTCCGCTTCGAGCAGTTCTCGGGGATCGCCGACGGCGCGGACGCCATTCGCAAGTTGATCCGGACGGAGATCAAGTACGGCGCCGACGTCATCAAGATCATGGCGACCGCCGGCGTGCTCTCGGAGGAGGAATCCGTCGGCGCGCCGCAGTACTCGCTGGAGGAGATGAAGGTCGCCGTCGAGGAGGCCGCCATGTGGGACCGCAAGGTGGCGGCCCACGCCCACGGCACCGAGGGGATCAAGCGCGCCGTCCAGGCCGGCGTCCACTCGATCGAGCACGGCAGCCTGCTCGACGACGAGGCGATCCGGATGATGAAGGAGCGCGGGACGTGGCTCGTCGCCGACATCTACAACGACGACTACATCCTCTCCGAGTACGCCCGCCTCGGCTATCCGCCGTCCACCATCGAGAAGGAGAAGAAGGTGGGGCGCCTGCAGCGCGAGAGCTTCCAGGCCGCGGTGAAGGCGGGCCTGAAGATCGCCTACGGCACCGACGCCGGCGTCTTCCCGCACGGGTGGAACGCGAAGCAGTTCGCCCACATGGTGAAGTGGGGACAGACTCCGATGCAGGCCATCCAGGCCGCCACCGTCAACGGGGCCGAGCTGATGGGGTGGTCCGACAAGGTCGGCGCGATCACGCCCGGCCGCCTCGCCGACATCGTCGCCGTGAAGGGCGACCCGCTGGCCGACATCGCCCTGCTCGAGAAGATGGCGTTCGTGATGAAGGACGGGGTCGTCGTCGTGGCCAGGTAACACAAGGCCGAAGCCTCGACCCGTCCCTTCTGGCATACTGGTTGACGGCTGATCCCGTCAACCGAACCGTCCGCCAGAAGGAGGCGCCGCGTGTCGCAGGACGTCTACCCGGTCAAGCCGCACATCGCCGAGCGCGCCCACATCAACAGCCTCGACGAGTACAAGCGCCTGTATCGCCTTTCCCTCGACAACCCGGAGTGGTTCTGGAGCGAGCAGGCCAAGGCGGTGAGCTGGTACCACCCCTGGGAGGTCGTCTTCGACGCCGATTACGACGAGGTGGACTTCGCCTGGTTCTCCGGCGGCCGGCTGAACGCCTCGTTCAACTGCATCGACCGCCACCTCGCCACGCTGGGCGATCGCACCGCCATCATCTGGGCCCAGGACGAGCCGGGCCAGTACACGCACATCTCCTACCGCGAGCTGAAGCACCAGGTCTGCCGGCTCGCCAACGTCCTCCTCGCCCACGGCGTGCGCAAGGGCGACCGCGTCTGCATCTACCTGACGATGATGCCGCAGCTGGTGTACGCGATGCTCGCGTGCGCCCGCATCGGCGCCGTGCACTCGGTCGTGTTCGGCGGCTTCAGCTCGGAGTCGCTGCGCGACCGGATCGTGGACGCCCGCTGCAAGCTGGTCATCACGGCGAACGAGGGGCTGCGCGGCGGCCGCCGCGTGCCGCTCAAGAAGACGGTGGACCGCGCCATCGAGGGGATGTCGCTGGTCGAGACGGTGCTCGTCGCCCACCGCACCGACTCCGACGTCGAGATGCGGCCCGGGCGCGATTGGGCGCTCGAGGACGAGTGCCACCGTCATCGCTCGACCTGTACCAACGAGTGGATGGGGGCCGAGGACCCGCTGTTCATCCTGTACACCTCCGGGAGCACCGGCAAGCCCAAGGGGCTGCTGCACACCACCGGCGGCTACCTCGTGTACGTCGGCTTCACGCACAAGATCATCTTCGACTACCACCCCGGCGACATCTACTTCTGCGCGGCCGACGTCGGCTGGATCACCGGCCACAGCTACATCGTCTACGGCCCGCTGCTCAACGGCGCGACGACGGTGCTGTTCGAGTCGACCCCGCTCTACCCGGATGCCGGGCGCTACTGGCGGATCGTGGACGACCTGGGAGTCAACATCCTCTACACGGCACCGACGGCCCTGCGGGCGCTCGCCCAGCACGGGGCCGAGCCGGTTCGGCGCTACCGGCGCTCGTCGCTGCGCGTGCTCGGGTCGGTCGGCGAGCCGATCAACCCCGAGGTCTGGCGGTGGTACCACGACGTGATCGGGGACGGGCGGTGCGCCGTGGTGGACACGTGGTGGCAGACCGAGACCGGCGGCATCCTGATCACGCCGCTGCCCGGGGCGACCCCCACGAAGCCCGGTTCGGCCATGCAGCCGTTCTTCGGCGTCAAGCCGGTGATCGTGGACCCCGAGACTGGCGAGGCGAAGAACGAAGGACCCGCCAGCGGCGCCCTCTGCCTCGCGTCGCCCTGGCCCGGCCAGGCCCGCACCGTGTGGGGCGACCACCAGCGCTTCCGCGAGACCTATTTCACGAAATACCCCGGCTACTATTTCACGGGCGACGGCGCCCGCCGCGACGAGGACGGCGACTACTGGATCACCGGCCGGATCGACGACGTGCTGAACGTGTCGGGGCACCGGCTGGGGACGGCCGAGGTCGAGAGCGCCCTGGTCGCGCACGAGGCCGTGGCCGAGGCCGCCGTGGTCGGCTACCCGCACCCGATGAAGGGCCAGGGGATCTACGCCTACGTGCTCTTGAACTCGGACTACACGGGCGGCGACACCGAGCAGCTGGCCGGCGCGCTGAAGCAGCAGGTACGGTTCATGATTGGGGCGTTTGCGGCGCCGGACGTCATCCACGTCGCCTCGGGCCTGCCCAAGACGCGCAGCGGCAAGATCATGCGGCGCATCCTCCGAAAGGTGGCCGCCTCCCAATATACCGACCTCGGGGATCTCACGACGCTGGCCGAGCCCGACGTCGTCGATCGCCTGATCGACGAACACAAGGTGCTGACCACGAGGACCCCGGCGGCGTAGCGAATCGCTCCATCTGCGGCTCGGCAGGCGGGGGCGCGCCCCATCCGTGGCGCGCCGCTGTCTCGTCAGCCAACTGAGCCGTATTTAAGTGCTTCTTCGAATAAGGCCTGTTTTGGAGAGAAACAAGCTCATCAGCCTCTGACCGTGTAATTCCTTCCATATGGCTGAGTTGCCATTGGGGACAACGCCGGGGGGGCGCCGTGCCCCGGCCGGCGTAAGTCCTCTGCACGGGCGACTTACCGGGACTGGCCGCCTCCTTGCCCCTGGGCCCGGCCAGTCGCTGCCCCTGTAGTTGCGACCTTCCTTCGATCACCCCCGGTGATCACCCTCGGGCGCGTGCGGCGCCGTGGCCGCGTACGCCGCCCCGCGTCTCAAGGAGGCCCGATGACGCGACGACTCGTGAGTGCCTGGTCCATCGCCCTGCTCCTTGCCTTCTGTCCCTCGCTGGCATCCGCAACTGAAATCATCATCCGCGCATCAGACGCCGCGACGATTCGAGGCAACTGGCACCTGGCCTACGACGACACGGCGGCTGGCGGCCAGTACCTGGCCAGCAACGACAACGGCTGGTCGAAGACCGACGCGGCCGCCGCGGCGCCCGCCGACTACTTCGAGGCCTCGTTCACCGCGCCGGCCGGCTCGTACCACGTCTGGCTTCGACTCAGGGCGACCGCCAACAACAAGTACAACGAGTCGGTCTGGGTCCAGTACTCCGACGCGGTGAACGCCGCCGGGAGCGCGGCCTACCGTATCGGCACCACCAGCGGGCTGCTCGTGAACCTCGAGCGCTGCAGCGGCTGCGGCGTGTCGGGCTGGGGCTGGCAGGACGGCGCCTACTGGCTCTCGCAGGCGTCGACCATCAGGTTCGGGACGACGGGGACCCACCGGATCCGGGTGCAGACCCGCGAGGACGGCGTGCAGATCGACCAGATCGTCCTGAGCTCGGACAACTACCTGTACGAATCGCCGGGCCAGATGACGAACGACCGGACCATCGTGTCCGAGACGAGCGCCGAAGCGGCGCTGGTCTCGACGGCGGCCGGCCCGTACCTCGGGTCGCCCGTGCGCCTGCCCGGACGCGTGGAGGCCGAGAACTTCGACAACGGCAGCGACGGCGTCTCGTACCACGATGCGACCAGCGGCAACACGGGCAGCGTGTACCGCCAGACGAGCGTGGACATCGAGCGCTGCGCCGAGGGCGGCTACGACGTGGGGTGGATCCAGGCCGGCGAGTGGGCGAACTACTCGGTGAGCGTGACGACGGCCGGCTCGTACACCGTCCGGCTGCGGGTGGCCTCGCTCAGCGGCGGCTACCTGCACGTCGGATTCAACGGCGCGAGCAGCGTCTGGTCGCAGGTCAGGGTACCGGCGACCGGCGGCTGGCAGGCGTGGCGGACGGTCGAGCTGTCCGTGCGGCTCGGGGCCGGGTCGCAGTTGCTCACGCTCGCCTACGACAGCGGCAGCTTCAACGTCAACTACGTCGAGGTCGCCTCGGCGTCCACCGGCACCACGGCGCCCCCCCCGGCCACCGGCGGCACCACCGTCACCATCGCCACCTGGAACATCCACTACAACGCCAACGCGTCGTACGCCCAGCGGGCGATGGACCTGCTGATGGCGCTCAGCCCGCGGCCGCAGGTCGTCGTGATCCAGGAGGCGCTGCGCTCGCAGTACAACACCTACGTGGCTCAGCTTCGCACGCGCACCGGGCAGACCTGGTCGGGCCACTTCGCCAACCACTGTCCGCGCGGCGCCCTGAGCGGCAGCACCTGCACGTCGAGCGAGGACGAGGGGGTCGCGGTCCTGACGTCGCTGCCGGTGACCGGCTCCAGCTCGCGGCTGTTGCCGTACGCCGACGCCTGGCACTCGGCCCGCGCGCTCGTCCGCGTGGGGGTGAACGTGGCGGGCGTGGTACCGTGCAGGTCTTCAGCGCGCACCTCCAGCCCGACTACCCCACGGCCCGCTACAACTCGATGTCGGTGCTCAAGTCCTACGCGTCGGGTTTCTCGAAGCCGCAGGTGGTGGGCGGCGACTTCAACGCCGGCCCCGACCAGATCTGCAGCAGCTCCGGGATGTCGCCAGCCTTCCTCGACACCTGGCGGCTGGTCGGCTCGGGCAACGGCTTCACGGCCCGGACACCGTCGCCGACGATGAAGCTCGACTACATCTTCACGGACGCGGGCCGGCGCGCCAACCCGACCTCGACCCGCGTCGTCACCACCACCGGCACCTCGTCGGATCACTACCCGGTCGTCGCCACCTTCTCGGTTCGCTGACCGCGGCTCTCCGCTTCCCCTCCAGGGCGCACCGCATGTCGGTGCGCCCTTTTTTGTCTCCCCGCTGTCGGGTACCAGCCAGCGGCCGGCGAGGTATCCTGTTCTCAACCGTTTCAAGCGAGCCGTGGGCGACGGGCAGAGCTTGGGGGACCCAACCGAACATGTCCGCGGTGGACGACCTGCGACACGTGTCTTTCCGCGGGGTGGCGGCACACGGTCCCCTCCCCTCGTCGACGCGCCGGGTGGCGGGGGCCTCCGCGGGCGGTTCACCTCACCCGGCCGGACCGGCGGGCCAGTTCGCGGACTGGGTTCTCAGCCAGGCGAAGCTGGACCCCCGCGTGTACCGCTCCCGGGTCTTCGCCCGGCGCCTTCCGTCGTGCCTGCGGATCCTGAACGTGTCGTCGCCCGCGGCCGCGCGAGCGCGCCTCGAGGAGCGGAGCGAGCTGCTGCCGGTCGTCCTCAGCACGCTCCTGATCGGCGTCACCGGGTTTTTCCGCGACGCCCCGGTCTTCGAGGACTTCCGGGCAGTCGTCCTCCCACGGCTCATCGCGCATCCGTGGAAGCCGCGCGTCTGGAGCGCGGCGTGCTCGTCGGGCGCCGAGCTCTACAGCATCGCGATCCTTCTCGACGAAGCCGGCCTCCTGGACGGGGCCACGCTCCTTGGTACCGACTGCCGGGACGACGCGATCGCGGAGGCGCGGGCGGCGACCTACGGCCGGCCCGTGACCGACACGCTGTCAGCCTCCGGCGCAACCCGGTACTTCACGCCCCTGGAGGGGCAGCGGGTCCGGGCGGTCGCGCGCCTGCGTTCGGCCGTGTCGTGGAAGGCAGCCGACCTGCACGTCAAGGCGGAGCCGGGGCCCTGGGACGTCGTGTTGTGGCGGAACGCGGCGATCTACATCGAGCCGGCCGCCGCAGAACGGATCTATCGCCAACTCGCCGGGACGCTGGTCCCCGGCGGATTCCTCGTCGTCGGGAAGGCCGAGCGTCCTCCCTTCGACATCGGGCTCGTACAGGCAGGGCATTGCCTCTATCGGAAGCTCGGAGGGCCGGATGTCTCCTGACCACACCCTGGAACGCCTCGCCAGGCCGCGGCCGGCCGTGGCCTGGGCCATCGCCGCGGTTCTGGTCGCCGCCTGGGGCGTACTGCGACTGGCCGTCTTCCAGTCGTTCATCCTCCCGCTCACCTACGCCCTCCCGCTGCTCGTCTGCGTCTGGACCCGCAGCCGCCGGATGCTCTGGACCATGGCCGGCTTCTTCGTGGCCATGCACGTGGTCAAGCAGGCCGTCCTGTTGTCGCCCGGCGCGCTGACCCGCGAGGCGGCGGTCTGGAGCTTCGCGGCGACCTTGTTCAACATCCTCGTGGCGGCGCTTGCCGTGGAACTGATCATCCGGCTCCGGGTCCGGCTCGAGGGGGCCCTCACCCTTGCCGAGGAGAAGCGCAAGGAGGCTGCGATGCACGCGGCCACGGTGCGCGAGCAGGCGGCGGAGCTGGTCGTGCAGAACGAGGAACTGTCGCGGCAGGCCGAGGAGCTGAGCCAGCAGACCGAGGAGCTGACGCGGCACGGCGTGGAACTGGGTCGGCAGTCGGATGAGCTGGCGGCGCAGAACGAGGAGTTGAAGGCTCAATCCGAGGAGATCCAGGCGTTGAACGCCGAGCTCGGCCGGCGTGAGGAACTCCTGCAGTCGCTCCTCGAGGCTGCGCGCGGCGTCGGGCACGAGCGCGCGGCGGCCGACCGCCTTTGCACCTCGGCGCTCGAACTGGTGGGCGCGCCCGGCGCCGTCGCCGTCGTGCGCGAGCAACGCGAGGGACAGTTGGTGGTGATCGGCAGCGCGGGAGTGCCACAGGCCTCCGCGCTGGCACCGTCGGAGCGCTTCGAGGCGACCTTCGCGGAACTCGTCATGCGGCAGGGTCGGGCCGCCTCGCTGACGGACGGCTCGCTTCGTCCAGACCTCGCGCTGCTGGAACTGGCCGGGGGGCGCCGCTTCAGGTCCGTCCTGGCGGCGCCGATCCCGTTTCCCGGATTCGGCGTGGGCGTGATCGAGGTATACGGGCACGTCCAGCACGAATGGACCGAGGAGCAGTATCGGCTGGTTCGCTGGCTGGCACTCCAGGGCTCGCAGATTCTCGCGACGCTCAGGCTCCAGGATGGCATGCGCCGCCAGGCGGCCCTCATCGAGCTCAGCCCCGACGCGACAATCGTCCAGGACGGCGAAGGGCGCATCACCTTCTGGAGCCGGGGAGCCGAGGCGCTGTACGGGTGGACGCGCGAGCAAGCCCTGGGGCGCACGACAGGGGAGTTGTTGCACACCCGGCCCGACGTCAGCGGCATTCGTCAGCTCGTGCTCGAACAAGGCCGCGCGACCTGCGAGCTGGCCCATACCACCAGGGACGGACGGGAGGTGACCGTGGAGAGCCGCTGGCTCGCGCAGCCGAGCGGCCCCGGGGGCACGATCGAGTTCCTGGAGTCGAACACCGACATCACCGAGCGCAAGAAGGCCGAAGAGGCGCTGCGCCGCGCGGATCAGCACAAGAGCCGGTTCCTCGCAACGCTCTCCCACGAGCTGCGCAACCCGCTGGCGCCGATTCGATACGCCCTGCAGGTCCTCGCCCAGGCGAGCGTGTCGGCCGGCGCGGTGAACGACGGGGGAAGCAGCCAGGCGATCGGCGTGATCGAGCGGCAGTTGGCGCACCTCGTGCGGCTGGTGGACGACCTGCTCGATCTCACCCGGATTGCCAGCAACAAGATCAGGCTCCGGAAGCGCCTCGTGAGGCTCGACGGCATCGTGGGGCAGGCAGTTGAGGCGGCGCTGCCGGCCGTCGAGCAGGCGGGGCAGGAGTTGGTCATCTCGATGCCGCCACGCCAAGTGTGGCTGGAGGCGGATGCGGAACGTCTGGCGCAGGTGCTCATCAACCTCCTGAACAACGCGGCGCGCTACACCCCGGACGGCGGGACCATCACCGTGGCTGCAGCGGTCGAGGGAGACGAGGTGGTGCTGTCGGTGAAGGACACGGGCATCGGCCTTCGGAAGGAGGACCTGCCCCGCCTGTTCGAGATGTTCAGCCAGGTGGGCGGAGAGGGCCGCGGGGGCGGGCTCGGGATCGGTCTCGCGCTGGTGAAGGGGATCGTGGAGTTGCACGGGGGGGCCGTCGAAGCCCGAAGCGCCGGCGTGGGTCTCGGCAGCGAGTTCCTCGCCCGGCTCCCGCTGGCGGAGGGGCCGGCCTCCCAGCCGGCGGACCAGCAGGAGCCGTCGTTCCGGGCGCCGCGGCATGTGCTGGTGGTCGACGACAACCTCGACGCCGCGCACATGATGAAGGCCATGCTCGAACTGGACGGCCACCTGGTGAGGGTCGCTCACGACGGGCCCTCGGCCCTGGCCGCCGCGAGGGAACTGGTTCCCGATGTCGTGCTGCTCGACATCGGTCTTCCGTCGATGGATGGCTACGAGGTGGCGCGGGGCCTGCGCGCCGACCAGGGAATGCGCGGGGTCCACCTGGTGGCGGTGACGGGCTGGGGGCAGGAAGAGGACCGGGCGCGGGCGCGGGCGAGCGGCTTCGACGCCCACCTCACCAAGCCTGCCGACCCGGCGGAAGTCCGTCGCCTGGTGGCGTGCGCGGCACCGCGCGCGCAGACGACAGGGGTCGGAGAGGATGATGTGACGAGAACGCCGTGATGGTCCTACCTTCCCGGCGTCCCGGACCACGCCGGCATCGAGTTGTTGCCGACCTGGGTCACGCGGCGCAGCCGCTCGCCCGTTCGGGCCATCGTCCAGATCTGCTGCCCGCCCGCCCGCGTCGACGTGAACGCCAGGTGGCGTCCCGACGGGGCCCACGCGGGGCTCTCGTTGAAGCCCTCGCCGTGCGTCAGCTGGCGCGGCGTCCCCGATCCCATCTCCATCACCATGATGTCGAAGCCGGTCTTCGTGCGCGAGACGTAGGCGATCTCGTCGTAGAGTGACGGCGACCAGGTCGGTCGATCACAGTAGCGCTCGTCGGTGACCTGCCGCTGGTTCGCCCCGTCCGCGTCCATCACCCAGATCTGGGGCCGCCCGGACCGGCCCGACGTGAACGCGATGCGACCGCCGTCGGGCGACCAGGCCGGCGAGGTGTCGATTCCCCAGTGGCGAGTGAGCCGGGTGAGGTTCGACCCGTCCCGGCCGGCGACGTAGATCTCCTCGTTCCCGTCGCGGTTCGAGGTGAAGGCGAGGCGGCTGCCGTCGGGCGACCAGGCGGGGAGCCAGTTCTTGCCGCCGACCTCGAGCCGGCCCTCGCGGCCAGCCCCAGGGCGGGCGAAGGCGACGGCCTGGAAACCGCCCTGGAACGAGGTGTAGGCGAGCAGGGCGCCGTCGGGCGACCAGTTCGGCGTCAGCACGATGTCGCCGTCGAAGGTCACGCGCCGCTGGTTGGCGCCGTCGTAGTCGGCAACGAAGATCTCCTTGACCCGCCGCATGTAGCCCGTGGGCTCGCGCCGCGAGCCCGCCCGATCCGATACGAACGCCAGGTTCGTCGTCGCCACGCCCAGCAGGTCCGCCTGCGCGGCGTGCAGCTCGTTCGCCGCAACGTGCGCCACCGTGCGCGCCGCCGCGACGGGGCCGACGAACTCGCGGCCGAAGGCCATCTGGCCGCTGGCCACGTCGAAGACCTTCACCGCGATCCGCAGGCGATCCCCCTCGACGACCGGTTCGACGGAGAGCACCCCGTCGGCGCCGCGCGATCCCCACTGGCGCAGCCCCGGGTCTCCCTCCCGGACCGGTCGCGGCAGCCCGGCCACCGCGTCCGCCGCCAGCAGGTCGAAGGCCGCCTCGAAGGCGAGGTCGTCCGTCAGCACCCGCACCACCTGGTCCGGCGTCATGTCGGTCGGGTCGGTCGCGCCGGCGGGGACCAGCGCGAAGCGTGGCGCCGCTCCGTCCCGGCCCCGCACGACGGTCGTGGGAACCCGTTCGACGCGGCTGGTGACCACCATCCAGCGATCGCCGGACGTCGACAGGATGACGAGAAGGGCGGCGGCCACGGCGAGAGGGAACCGGGAGAAACGCATGGGCCTCTTCTGGGGCGATGAGCCACGAGCCAGGCGCTCGGGGCGCAGAACCATTATCGCTGTCCTGGCGCCCCGGCGTCCCGGCGCCGGGTGATATGATCGGCGCCGGGATCTGAACCGTGCGAATTGCCGCCGTGCGGCGGGCCTTCCCGCCGCACTACTACGATCAGGCCACGCTCATCTCCGCCTTCAAGCGGGCCTGGGCGCGACGCCACTACAACCTCGATCGCCTCGAGCAACTCCACCGCAACGTGCTCGTCGGCGGGCGCCACCTCGCCCTGCCGATCGAGGAGTACCGATCGACTCCAGGGCTGGGGCCAGGCCAACGACGCGTGGATTCGCGTCGGCGAAGAGATTGGCGCCGTGGCGATCCGCGACGCGCTCGCGGCGGCGGGCCTCGAGACCGGCGACGTGGGCGCGATCGTCTTCGTGTCGGTCACCGGCATCTCGACGCCGTCGCTCGACGCGCGGCTCGTGAACCGCCTGTGCCTCCCGGCCCACGTCCGTCGGGTGCCCATCTTCGGGCTCGGGTGTGTTGCCGGCGCGGCTGGTCTCTCGCGCGCGGCCGACCTGCTGCGGGGACGCCCCGACGAGGTGGCCGTCCTGCTGTCGGTCGAACTCTGCTCGCTGACCCTGCAGCGTGAAGACCTCTCTGTTCCGAACCTCATTGCGACGGGGCTCTTCGGCGACGGGGCCGCCGCCGCGGTCGTCACGGGCGACGGGCGCGACGCCGCGGGGCCGCGCATCGTGGCCACGCGCTCGGTCTTCTACCCGAACTCCGAGCACGTGATGGGCTGGTCAATCTCCGAGTCCGGCTTTCGCATCGTCCTGTCGCCGGACGTTCCGGCAGTCGTGATGGAGAAGCTGCCGCGCGACGTGGACGGCTTCCTGGCCGCGCAGGGACTGACACGGGCCGACATCCGGTTCTGGGTGTCGCACCCCGGCGGGCCGAAGGTGCTCGAGGCGATGCAGCAGGCGCTCGGCCTCGACGACCACGCGCTGGAGGCGAGCTGGCGCAGCCTGCGCGAGGCCGGAAACCTGTCGTCCGCGTCGATCCTCCTCGTCCTGGAGGACGTCATGCGGGAGGCCGCGCCTCCGCCGGGGGCATACGGTCTGATGGTGGCGATGGGGCCGGGATTCTGCAGCGAGCTGGTGCTGCTGCAATGGGGGTAGGGGCCTACGCCTGGCTCGTGGCCGCCGTCGCCGTCGAGCGGGTGATCGAACTCGTCATCTCGGCCCGCAACGCGAGGCGGGCGCGCGCCCGCGGTGCCATCGAGGCCGGGCGCTCGCACTACCCGGCGATGGTGGCTCTGCACGGGGCGTTCCTCGCCGCATGCCCCCTCGAGGTCTGGCGGTTCGATCGTCCGTGGATCCCGGCGGTCGGCATCCCCATGCTCGGCCTGGTGCTGGCGTCGCAGGGGGCGCGGTACTGGGTGATCCACGCGCTCCAGGGCCGCTGGACCACGCGCGTCCTCTACGTGCCGGGCGACCCGACCGTCAGGTCCGGTCCCTTTCGCTGGGTTCGCCACCCCAACTACATGGCCGTGGCTGTGGAGATCGCGGCCCTGCCGCTCGTCCACACGGCCTGGCTCACGGCACTGGTCTTCAGCCTCGCGAACGCGCTGCTGCTCACGCGCGTGCGCATCCCCGCCGAGGAGCGGCTGCTCGAGGAATCGGAGATCCTGGCCGGCGTGGCCGAGGTCGCCCGGACGCACCTGGGCTGGAACGGCGCGCTGTCGCGGGACATGCCGCTGGCGGCCGCGCTCGCGCTCGACTCGCTCCGTCAACTGACCCTGATCGTCGAGATCGAGAGCCGCTTCCGGGTGGCGCTCGACGACGAGGCCAGCCTCGAGACGGTGGGCGACCTGGTGTCGATGATCCGGAGGAAGCGTGCAGGGCGAAGTCCCGACGCTCGTTGACCTGCTGCGCCGGGCGGCGGACAGCGCGACAACCGGCGTGCGCGTGCTGGGCCGGGGCGGCGCGCCCGCGGTGTGGCTGCCGTGGGCCGAGGTCTGGCGCAGGTCGCTCGCGGTGGCTGGCGGTCTTCGGGCCGCGGGCGTGGCGCCGGGCGATCGGGTCGCGCTGATCTTTCCGACGGGGGCGCCCTTCATCGAGTCCTTCTTCGGCGCCATTGCGGCCGGGGCGGTGCCCGTCCCGATGTACCCGCCGGTACGCCTCGGGCGACTGGACGAGTACCACGCCCAGGCGGCGCGCCTGCTCGAGGCCGTCCAGGCGCGGATGATCCTCGCGGACCGGGGCGTGCGAAGGCTGCTGGGGGAAGCCACCCGGCGAGGGCGTCCACCGCTCGGCTGCCTGACGCCGGACGACCTCCCGGCCGGCGAGGCACCCGCCCGCGTTCCCGCCCCCTGCGACCTTGCGCTGATCCAGTTCTCCTCCGGGACGACGCGCGACCCGCACCCGGTGGCGCTGTCCCACCGCGCCGTCGTGAGCCAGGCGATCGCGCTGAACGCCTTCTGGCCCGACGGCGAGGGCGTCGTCCACTCCGGGGTGAGCTGGCTTCCGCTCTACCACGACATGGGGCTCATCGGCTGCCTGTTCCCCGCGCTCGAGAGGCCCGGGACCATCACCCTGATCCCGCCGGAGGCGTTCGTCGCATCACCGGCCGTCTGGCTGCGCGCTGTCTCCACCTACCGTGCGACCATCTCGCCGGCGCCCACCTTCGCCTACAGCCTGGCGGCCGCGAGGGTCCGCGACGAGGATCTGGACGGCGTGGACCTGTCGGCGTGGCGCGTGGCGCTGTGCGGCGCCGAGACGGTCGTCCCGGACGTGTTGCGGCGGTTTGCGAGTCGCTTCGCCCGCTGGGGGTTCGAGGAGCGGGCGCTGACGCCCGTCTACGGTCTCTCCGAGGCGTCGCTGGCCGTCACGTTCAGCGAGCCGGGCCTCGGGTTCAGATCGTGCCGCTTCGACCGCGACGCCCTCGAGTTGGACGGGGTGGCGCGGCCAGTCGACGAGGGGAGGGAGATCGTCTCGGTCGGCCGGCCCATCCCAGGCGTCGAGATCCGCATCGCCGGAGAGGACGGGCGCGCCCTGTCCGAGGGGTTCGTCGGCGAGGTCGAGTGCCGCGGGCCATCGACGATGGAGGGATACTACGGGAAGCCGGAGGCGACCTCGGACGCGTGGCGCGATGGCTGGCTCCGGACCGGCGACCTCGGCTTCACCTGGCGGGGCGACCTGTACTTGGCGGGGCGGCTGCGCGAGATCCTGCTCCTGAGGGGGCGCAACCACGACCCGGTCGAGGTCGAGCTGGCGGTCGAGGGGGTGCCGGGTGTGCGCGCCGGGTGCGTGGTCGCGGTCAGCTGGCTGCCCGAGGGTGCGGACGGCGAGCGGCTGATGGTGCTGGTCGAGGCGACGCGGGGGACCCCCGCCAGCGGGTTCGCGGCGATCGCCGCCGCGTGCTCGATCGCCATCGTCGAGCGAACGGCCCTGGTGCCCGACGAGGTCGTCGTCCTGACGGCGGGCACGCTGCCGCGCACCTCATCGGGTAAACTGCGTCGCACGGCGGCCCTCCGGCAGCACCGGTCCGGTGCCTTGCGGCCGCCGGCGCCCGTGACGGCGCCGCGGGTGGCCGGCGCCATCACCCGGTCGGCCTGGGCTTTCCTTCGAGCGAGGCTGGCAGGGAAGCGTTGAACATCCATTGCGAACCCCTATGAAGCGAATCCTCACGCCCGAGCGCGACGCGGTACTGAGGGAGGAGCGGCGCGTCCTCGGCGACCTGCGCGCCACGCTGGCGCGGCACGGTGCGGACCCCGAGGGCGAGCGGACGCTCGAGCGGTCGATTGCGCAGCTCGACGAGCTGTTCCTGCTGGTCGTGGTGGGCGAGTTCAATGCCGGCAAGAGCGCCTTCGTCAATGCGCTGCTCGGCGCGGAGGTGCTGAAGGAGGGAGTGACCCCGACGACCACCGAGGTCGAGGTGCTGCGCTACGGCGAACAGATCGCCCGGGTGCCCGTCGAGGAACACTTCTACGCGGTCACGGCGCCGGTCGAGATGCTGCGCGACATCCAGATCGTGGACACGCCGGGGACCAACGCCATCATGCGCGAGCACGAGGTGATCACCGCGCGCTTCGTGCCGCGGGCCGACCTCGTGCTGTTCGTGACGTCGGCCGACCGGCCGTTCACCGAGACCGAGCGCGTCTTCCTCGAGCGAATCCGCGACTGGGGCAAGAAGGTCGTGGTGGTCATCAACAAGGTGGACATCCTCGAGCGCGAGGAGGAGGTGGTCGAGGTCCGGGCGTTCGTCGCGCGTCACGCCACCGAGCTGCTCGGGAGCACCCCGGAGGTCTTCCCGGTGAGCGCCCGCCTGGCGCTGCGGGCGAAGCTCGGCGAGCCGCGGCTGTGGGGCGGCAGCCGCTTCGAGGCGCTCGAGCGCTACGTGACGGAGACGCTCGACGAAGAGAGCCGGCTGCGCCTGAAGCTGCTGAGCCCGCTCGGCGTGGCGGCGCACCTGCTCGAGGCGCAGCAGGCCCAGGCGGCCTCGCGCCTTGCGCTGCTGCAGGACGACCTCGAGGCGCTGGGGGAGGTGGACCGGCAGCTCGAGGTGTACCGCGCCGACATGGCGCGCGACGTCGCGTTCCGGATGGCGGACATCGAGAAGACGCTGGTGGACATGGAGCAGCGCGGCCACCGGTACTTCGACGACACGCTGCGGATCGGGCGCGTGCTCGACCTCCTGAACCGCAGCCGCATCGAGCAGGCGTTCGGGCGCGAGGTGGTGGCCGACGCACCGCAGCTCGTCGAGCGGAAGGTCGGGGAGCTGATCGACTGGCTGGTGAACGCCGACTTCCGGCAGTGGCAGGCGGTCACGGAGCAGCTGGCGGAGCGGCGCCGGCAGCACCGGGATCGCATTCTCGGCGACCCGGCCTCGACGGCGTTCCACGCCGACCGCTCGCGCCTGATCGACTCGGTTGGCCGCGAGGCGCAGCGCGTGGTCGAGGGCTACGACAAGGCTCGCGAGGCCCAGGAGCTGGCCGACGGCGCGCGCAACGCGGTCGCCGCCTCGGCCGCCGTCGGCGCGGGCGCGCTGGGGCTGGGCACCGTCGTCTCGCTGGCGGCCACGAGCGCGGCGGCCGACGTGACCGGCATCCTGATGGCGGGGGTGCTGGCGGCGATCGGCTTCTTCATCCTGCCGGCGCGGCGCAGGCGTGCGAAGGAGGAGATGCGCGCGAAGGTGACCGCGCTCCGCCAGAACCTGGTGCGCGCGCTCCGGACGGAGTTCGAGCGCGAGATGGCGCGCGGGCGGCAGCGGGTCGAGGAGGCGATCGCGCCCTACTCGCGCTTCGTGCGCGCCGAGCACGCGAAGCTCACCGCGATGCAGGCGGAGCTGGAATCCCTCGCGCACGAGATCCGTGCGCTGCGCGTGCGGATCGAGGGCGGCCCCTAGCTCCCTGGCCCCGGCCCCCGGTCTTCACGCGGGCGGCAGCACGGTCGGGCCCGCGGGCGCCGGCGAGACGGCCGCCGGTCGCACCCCCAGCTGCTGCAGCACGGTCGGCACGTCGAGGCCGAGCGCCTGCAGCTGCTGCAGGAGGTTGAAGACGAGCGCGGGGCTCACCCGCGCGAGCCGCTCCATGCCGGTCGCGGCGCCGTTGCCTGCGGCGCCCTGGTCGATCACGACGAGCTTGTCGATGTTGCCGAGCGGCGCCGCCACCGCGCCGAACACGCCGGAGGACGCCTCGATGATCGCGGGAAGCTTCTCGAGGATGGTCTGGAGCTTCGCCGCGTCGTTGAACTGCTGCCAGGCCTCGGCCTTGCGGAGGATGGCCGTCGCCTCGGCGACGCCCTGGGCCTCGATCGCCTTCGCCTGCGCCAGGCCGACCGCCTCGATCTTCGCCGCCTCGGCGAGGCCTTCCGCCTCGACCGCGGCAGCGCGGCCGATGCCCTCCTTCCGCAGCTTCTCCTGTTCCGCCTCGGCCAGGGCGATGAGCGCGGCGCGGCGCCCTTCGGCTTCGAGCACCGAGGCCTGCTTGGTCGCCTCGGCTCGCACGATGGCCGCCTGCCGCTCGGCCTCGGCCGGCTTGATGACCGTCGCCTCGAGCTCCTTCTGCCTGCGCAGGACCTCCTGCTCCTGGACCGAGATCAGCTCCTGCGTGCGCTGGCGCTCGACCTTCACCTCTTCGGCGACGACCCCCTGGCGCGCCTTGGCCTGGGACAGCGGGCCGGCCTGCGCGGCGGTCGCCTTCTGCGTCTCGACCTCGGCCTGGTACTGCGCCTGCCGGACCATGAAGTCGCGCTGCGCCAGCGCGATCTCGGCCTCGGCCGCGAAGCGCGCCTTTTCGCCCTCCTGGAGGGCGACGGCCGACTTGATCTTGGCGTCGCGCGTCGCCTCGGCCTCGCCGATCGTCGCGTCGCGCTTCACCTCGGCGGTGCGCCGCTTGCCGAGGGCGTTGAGGTACTCCTCCTCGTCGCTGATCTCCTGGATCGTCAGGACGTCCACGCCGAGGCCCATCTTCTCGAGGTCGGCCGCCGCCTCGCTGGTCAGCTTCTGCGCGAAGCTCTGGCGGTCGTTGTTGATCTCCTCGACCGTCAGCGTGCCGAGGATCGACCGGAGGTGCCCCTCGAGCGTCTGGAAGATCACCTGCTGGATCTGGTCGTGCGTCATGCCCAGGAAGCGCTCGGCGGCCGCCTGCAGCGACGTGTCGTCGCTGCGGATCTTCACGTTGGCCACCGCCTTCACCGAGACCGGCACGCCCTTCAGCGTGTACGCCCGCCGGATCTCCAGCGGGATCGTCATCACGTTCAGCCAGAGGTACTCGACTTTCTCGAGCAGCGGGATGCGGAGCGCCGCGCCCCCCTTCACCATCCGGTAGCCCACCACGCGCCCGTCCGGGAGCTTGCGCTTGCGCCCGCTCAGCACGGCGACCACGTTGGGCGAAACCTTGATGTAGTTGCGGCTGAAGAGCAGCCCCGCGATCAGCACCGAGAGCGCCACGACGACGACGACGATCGGGATCAGCAGGATCTCGCCCAGCATGGTTCACGTCTCCCGTAGAGCAGGGCTTCAGCCCTGCTTGACTGCCGGCGCCGCCGACACCACCACCATTTCGCCGAGCATCTCGACAATGACGACGCCAGTGTTCTCGGGGAGCGCGAGGCCGTCCGACGAGCGGGCGATCTTGTCCACCAGATCCTCGCCGACCTGGCAGCGCACCTGGCCGACGCCGCCCGCCGGGATCGCGACGATCACGCGGCCGTGGCGGCCGGCGAGCTCGGACCCGCGCACCTCGGAGCTGGCCTGCTGCCCGTAGAGGAACCGGGCGAACGTGTAGATGAGCGACGCGAAGAAGATGCCGGTCAGGAACCCCGTGAGCGAGGCGGGCAGCGGCGAGAGGCCGTAGTAGGTCGCGAGGGCGCCCGCCCCGCCGAAGGTCGTGACGAAAACGCTCATCACCCGGGCGCTGAGAAAGCTCGGGCCGCCGTGCCCGAGATCGTGATCGGCGTCGTGGTCGAACCCGACGTGGTCGAACAGCTCACCGAAGACGAGCGAGACCAGCAGCACCGTGAAGCCGGCCGCCGCCAGCGCGAGGAACACGGTGAACTGTGACACTTCAAGCCATGCCGGCATCCGGCCTCCTCGGTTGGCCTGACTCTAGGGAACCCGCCGGGCAAAGTCAACGAGGCTGCTCGTCCGTCTCCCCGCTCGAGGCGAAGGCGAGCGCCAGCAGCGCCTGCTGCTCGAGCAGGTGTGCCTTGCCCGAGCCGGTCGCCGGGCTGGCCGACGCCCGCCGCTTCACCGACCGCACCCCCTTGTGCCGCACGATCGCGCGCAGTCGCGGCACGACGTAGAAGTGGGCGCCGTTGTTCTTCGGCTCCTCCTGCACCCAGGCCACCTCGCGGGCGTCGGGGTGCCGGGCCAGCGCGGCCGACAGCGGCGTCGTCGGGAACGGGTAGATCTGCTCGAGGCCGAGGATCGCCGTCGTCGTGTCGCCGCGCCGCTCGCGCTCGGCTCGCAGCTCGTGGAGGATCTTCCCGGCGCCGACCAGCACCCGGCGCGCCCCCGACCTGACCACGTCGTCCTCGAGGACGGTGTGGAAGCGCCCTCGCGTCAGCTCCTCGACGGGCGAAGAGGACGAAGCGTGGCGCAGCATGCTCTTCGGCGTGAAGACCACCAGCGGCTTGCGCCACTTGCGCAGGGCCTGCCGGCGCAGCAGGTGGAAGTACTGCCCCGCGGTCGAGGGCTGGCAGACCTGGATGTTGTCCTCGGCCGCCAGCTGCAGGAACCGCTCGATGCGGGCGCTCGAGTGCTCGGGCCCCTGCCCCTCGTAGCCGTGCGGGAGCAGCAGCACGAGCCCCGACAGGAGGCCCCACTTGTCCTCGCCGGCGCTCAGGAACTGGTCGATGATGACCTGGCCGTTGTTGGCGAAATCGCCGAACTGCGCCTCCCACAGGACGAGCGCCTCCGGGTAGTCGCGGCTGAAGCCGTACTCGTAGCCGAGGACCGCGGCCTCCGAGAGGGTCGAGTTGTAGATCTCGCAGCCTCCCTGCCCCGGCGCGACGTGCGCGAGCGGCATGTACTTCCGCTCGGTCTCCACGTCGATCAGGACGGCGTGCCGCTGGTTGAACGTGCCGCGCTCGCTGTCCTGGCCCGTCAGCCGCACGCGGTAGCCCTCGGCCAGCAGCGTGCCGAACGCCAGCGCCTCGGCCATGCCGTAGTCCAGCCGGTGTTTCCCCTCGACCATCGCGGCCCGCTGCTCGAGCAGCTTCCGCACCTTCGGGTGGATGTGGAAGTCCTCCGGCCACGATGTCAGCTTCGCCGTCAGCGCGCGCAGGGCGTCGAGGGGGACGCCGGTGTCGAGCTCGTACTCCTTGTTGTGGCAGCCGCCGTGATACGGCGCCCAGTAGTCGGGAAGCTGCGCGAGCGCCACCCGCGCGTCGAACTTCTTCGCTTCCTCCTGCGCGCGGTTGTACTCGTTGCGGACGCGGGTGGGGGCCTCGCCGACTTCCAGGCCGGCCCGCCGGGCGTAGACCTCCCAGAGTGCGGGGTGGGCCTTGATCGCCTTGTACATCAGGGGCTGCGTGATCGTCGGGTCGTCCACCTCGCTGTGGCCGTGCCGCCGGTAGCCCACCATGTCGATCACGGCGTCGGTGCCGAAGGCGTAGCGGAACTCGACGGCGAGCCGCGCGACGCGGACGACCGCGTCCAGATCTTCCCCGTTCACGTGGAAGATCGGGATCGGCAGGCGCCGCGCGAGATCGGTGGCGAACGGCGAGGCGTGCAGCTCGCGGTCGGGCGTCGTGAACCCGAGCAGGTTGTTGACGACCACGTGGACGGCGCCGCCCACGGAGTAGCCGGGAAGGTCGGCCAGGTTCAGCGCCTCGGCGGTGACCCCCTGGCCGGCGAACGCGGCGTCGCCGTGCAGGACGATTGGCATGATCCGATGGGTCGCCCCGTCGCCTTCGCGCGACTGCCGCGCTCGAGCCCGACCGAGCGCGACCGGGTACACCGCCTCGAGGTGGCTGGGATTCGACACGAGCTTCACCCGCAGCTCGGTGCCCCCTCGCGTCCGGTAGGTCCCGGTCGCCCCCATGTGGTACTTCACGTCGCCGCTGCCGAGCACGCTCTTCGGGTCGGGGTCCTCGAACCCCGCGTAGACATCTCGTGCCGGCCGCCCGACGATGTGGACCATGACGTTGAGGCGGCCGCGGTGGCTCATGCCGATGAGCGCCTCGCGCAGCCCCAGGCCCGCCCCGGTCTCGAGCACCTCGTCGAGGAGCGGGATCAGCGCGGTCACCCCCTCGAGCGAGAACCGCTTCGAGCCGGGGTAGCGGCCGTGCAGGACGACCTCGAACGTCTCGGCGCGCAGCAGGCGGTCGACGATCGCCGCGCGGTCGACCTCGGGCGCCGGCCGCTCCATCCGCTCCTGCACCCAGCGCCTGCGCTCGGGGTCGGGGATGTGCATGTACTCGACGCCGATCGAGCCGCTGTACCAGGCGCGTCCGCGCCTGGCCGCCTCGCTGTCGCCCGCCAGCTCGGGGCGGGGCTGTGGCCGGAGGAAGCCCAGCGGGTCGAGGTTCGCCTCGAGATACCCCCAGCGGCGGAACGCGTCGAGGATCCCCTCGTCGCCGGTTCTCGCGGATCCGGCCGCCGGGTCCTGGTCCATCAGCTCGACGTCCTGGTGCTGCGGCATCGCTCACCTGGTCCTGTGCAAGAGGGAATCCCGCCTGACAGTCTAGCCCGAAATGGGGCCAGGCCCCATTTCTCACGCCAGTCTCAAGAAGGGTCCGAAGATCGGCCTGATCCTGGGGACGGCCTGGCGCGGACATGGGCGCGGCCCGAAAATGGGGCCAGGCCCCATTTCTCATGCCAGTCGCAATAAGGGCGGGAACTTGTCGAGGCGGAAGTTCGTCTGTTATATTTACCGACCGGTAGGTAGCGCATATTCCTACCGGTAGGTATATTGCCCCCCGCCATTTCGGAGTTCCCGCTGTGAACACGCTTCCGGACGGTTCGCTCCCCCTGCAGGCCTCCGTGCCGCCGGCCGAAAAGGACGAGCACACGCGAAGCCGGCTGCTGCGAGCGGCGGTCCAGGTCTTCAACAAGAAGGGGTATTCCGCGGCGTCGGTGCGGGAGATCGTCGAGCTGGCCAGTGTCACGAAGCCGGCGCTCTACTATCACTTCGGCAGCAAGGAGGGGGTCCTCCTGGCCATCCTGCACGAGGGCCTCGAAGAATTCCGGCGCACCGCGAGCCGGGCGATCGACGCGCCCGGGACCACGCGCGAGCGCCTGGCGAGCCTCTGCGAGGACTTCTACGGTCTCTTCACCGAAAACGTGCCGGTCATCCAGGTCGTGCACCGGGCGTTTCACGACCCGGCCGGCACCGCCCCCGACTTCGACATCATCGAGTTCGAGCGCAGCCTCGAGGCGGCCCTCCGAAACATCGTCGAGGCGGGGATGGCGTCCGGGGAGCTCCGATCGGTGGATCCGGCCGACGTCGCCCTGGCGGTAATCGGCGTCATCGGGTCGGCGGCGTCGCGGCATCTCCATCCGAACATCGAGCCGGTGAGCCGCGAGCGGCTTCTCCGGGTGCTCGACCTGGTGTTCGACGGCGTGTTCAGGGAACGGCGGGAGCAAGGAGACGAAAGACCATGAGACGGATCGGGCGTCATGTCCTCTTCCTCGTGACGGTGGGCGTTGCGGCCGCGGCCGCGGCGGGGTGTGGTTCCGGGTCGGAGCCTGCGGCTTCGGCGGCCGGCAAGCCGCCCGTGGCGGTTGGGGTTGCGACGGTCGCGGCGACCGACCTCCAGGACGCGGTGGAGGTGGTCGGCTCGCTCGAGCCGAAGTTCTCGGCCGACGTGAAGTCGGAGGTTTCGGGCGTCGTCAACGCCGTCTACGTCACCGAGTGGGTGCCGGTGCGCAAGGGCGCCCGGCTGGCGCGGCTCGACACGGCCGAGACGGAGGCCGGGATCAAGGCGCTCGAAGCGATGGAGGCGCAGGCGCGCGTCAGCGAGACGCGGGCGCGGCGCGAGTACGAGCGGGCGCAGCAGCTGCGGCAGTACGGGCTGATCACGCCGCAGAACCTGGACGACGCGAAGTCGGCCGTGGACGCCGCGGAGGCCGGCACGGCGGCGGCGCGGGCCCAGGTGCAGGCGGCGCAGGCGCGGCTCGCCAAGTCGTTTTTGGCGGCCCCGATGGACGGCGTCATCGCGCTCCGTGGCGTCAACGTGGGCGACCGGGTCGAGAACATGGGGGGCGGCGCGACGCCGCTCTTCCGCATCGTGGACAACCGGCTGCTCGACCTGACCGTCGCGGTCCCCTCGTCGCGCCTGTCGCAGGTGAAGGTGGGCCAGCCGCTCGAGTTCACGACCGACGCGCTGCCGGGCCGCACGTTCACCGGCAGGGTGATGTTCATCAACCCGACGATCGACCCGG
This sequence comes from uncultured Acidobacteriota bacterium, assembly GCA_963813585.1. Lineage (GTDB taxonomy): Bacteria > Acidobacteriota > Vicinamibacteria > Vicinamibacterales > Fen-181 > JARKSS01. Next base: position 144,378 of record CAWEZL010000001.1, on the reverse strand, counting down.
CCAGCCGCTCGGCGATGGTGGTGGCCGAGGTACGGAACACCGACGGCCAGCTGAAGGGGGGCGCGTTCGTGAAGGGGCGCATCCTCGTGGCCAGCCGCACCGGGGTCCTGCAGGTGCCGCGCGAGGCGCTCCAGAACTGGAACGTCGAGCAGGGGACGGCCGACGTGTACGTGGTCCGCGGCGACACCGCCGACCGGCGCCAGGTCAGGTTCGGCGCCGCGACGGCGACGATGGTCGAGGTCGTCGAGGGCCTGCAAGCCGGTGAGCAGGTGGTCACGCGCGGGTCGTTTGCGCTGAAGCCGGGCGACCGGATTGCCCCCGCCAAGGGTCAGGGGGCGTAGCGATGTTCCTCTCGAACCTGTCGATCAAGCGGCCCGTCGTCGCGACGGTGATGATGCTGACGCTCGTCACGCTCGGCATCTTCTCCTGGCGCCGACTGCCGGTGGACATGATGCCGGAGGTGGAAATCCCGGTGCTCTCCGTCGTCGCGGAGCTGCCGGGCGCCTCGCCCGAGACGGTCGAGCGCGAGGTGAGCAAGAAGATCGAGGAGGCGCTGAACCCGATCTCCGGGGTGAAGCACGTCAACTCGATCTCGCGCGAAGGCCTGGCGATGATCATCGTCGAGTTCGACCTCGAGGTGAAGATCAACGACGCCTCGCAGGAGGCCCGCGCGAAGATCAACGCCATCCGCCGCGACCTGCCGGCGAACATGGCCGATCCCGTCATCCAGAAGTTCGACTTCCAGGCGATGCCGGTGATCTCGGTCGCGGTCCGCTCGAAGACCCTCTCGGCGCGGGAGCTGACGACGCTGGCCGACCGGAAGGTGAAGCGCCGGCTCGAAGGGGTGCCCGGGGTGGCGCGCGCGAAGCTGGTGGGCGACTCGACGCGCGAGGTGGCGGTGGACCTCGACCCCGCCCGCCTGTCGGCCCTCGGGATGGGGGTGGACGAGGTCGTCGCGGGGCTGGCCACGGAGAACGTGAACACGCCGCTCGGCCGCCTGACGAGCGCCGGCACCGAGCTGCCGCTGCGCATCTCCGGGAAGCCGGCCAGCACGGACGGCTACGCGAGCATGGTGATCGCCCGCCGGGCGGGGCAGCCGATCCGGCTCGCGGACGTGGCGACGATCACCGACACGATCGCCGAGCCGCGGTCGCTGGCGCTCATCGACGGCCAGCCCGCGGTGGCGATCGACGTCACCAAGCAGACGAAGGCCAACACCGTCGGGGTGGTGGACGGCGTGCGCGCCGAGCTCGATCTCCTGCGCGCCGAGATGCCGGCGGGGACGGATCTGCAGGTGGTGCGCGACACCTCGGTGTTCATCCGCGAGGCGGTGCACGACGTCCAGAACACGCTGATCCTCGGCGGCCTGCTGACGATCCTCATCGTCTTCTGCTTCCTGAACTCCTGGCGTTCGACGGTCATCACGGGGCTGACGCTCCCGATCTCGGTCATCTCGTCGTTCATCGTCATGCACTTCCTGGGCATGACGCTGAACTCGCTGACGCTGATGGCGCTGTCGCTGGCCATCGGCCTGCTCATCGACGACGCGATCGTCGTGCGCGAGAACATCGTCAGGCACCTCGAGCGGGGCGAAGACCACTTCGAGGCGGCCCGGAAGGGGACGGCGGAGATCGGCCTGGCGGTGCTCGCGACGTCGATGTCGATCATCGCCGTCTTCGTGCCGGTCGCCTTCATGAAGGGGGTCGTCGGGCGCTTCTTCTACCAGTTCGGGCTGACCGTGGCGTTCGCCGTGCTCGTCTCGCTGTTCGTCTCGTTCACGCTCGACCCGATGCTCTCGTCGCGCTGGATCGATCCCGACATCGAGCGGAAGGGGCGCCGCAACATCCTGCAGCGCGCGCTCGACCGGTTCAACGAGTGGTTCGAGCGGATGGCGAACGGCTACAAGAAGGTGATCGGGTGGTCCCTCGACCACCGGTTCGTCGTGTCGGCCGTCGCGATCCTGGCGTTCGTCGCCGGGCTGGGGGTCTTCACCCTCCTGCAGACGGAATTCATGACCCCCATGGACCAGGGCGAGTTCGTCGTGAAGTTCAAGAGCGCGCCGGGATCGTCGATCGCCGAGACACGGGGGCGCCTCGAGGACGTGCTCGGCGCCTTCGCCGAGTTCAAGGAGGTGCGGTACACGTACGCCTCGATCGGCGCCGGCGATTCCGACACGGTGCGAGACGCCACGGTGTTCGTGAAGCTCGTGCCGAAGGAGGAGCGCGACCGCGGCCTCAAGGACTTCGTTCACGACGTGCGGCTGCGCCTCCAGCGGATCCCAGGCGTCGTCCTCTCGGTGCAGGAGGAGGTCGACACCTTCCAGAAGCCGCTGCAGGTCGTGCTCCAGGGAGAGGACATCACCACGCTGAAGCAGTACGCGGCGCGGGTGAAGCAGGAACTCTACTCGATCCCCGGGATCGTGGACATCGAAGCGACGATGGAGCTGGACCTCCCCGAGTACCGCCTGATCGTGGACCGCGAGCGCGCCGCCGCCACCGGCCTGGGCAGCGCCGCCGTCGCCAACACCGTCGGCGTGCTCGTGGGTGGCCAGGCCGTCACCACCTACGAGGACGAGGAGGGCGAGGGGGTCGCGGTCCGGGTCCGGCTCCCCGAGGCGCTGCGGACGCGCGTGTCGCAGATCGGCGACCTCAAGGTGACCGTGCCTTCCGCGCAGGGCGTGGCGCTGGTGCCCCTCAGCGACCTGGTCACGTTCACGCGGGCCACCTCCCCGGCCGAGATCAACCGCCGCGACCTGTCGCGGCAGGTGACGGTGGACGCGAACCTCGACAAGCTGCCGCTCGGCACGGCCAGCTCGCTGGCCCAGGCGGCGGCGGACAAGATCCAGCTCGGGCCCGGCTACAAGGTGCTGATCGGCGGCGACACGGAGATGATGGTCGAGTCGTTCGGCTACATGGCCGAGGCGCTGATGCTGGCAATCATCCTCGTCTACCTGATCCTGGCGGCGCAGTTCGAATCGTTCATGGATCCGCTGGCGATCATGTTCTCGCTGCCGCTCGCGGTCGTCGGCATGGCGGGCACGCTGGTGCTGACCGGCGACACGATCAACATCATGTCGCTCATCGGCCTCATCATGCTGATGGGGCTGGTGACCAAGAACGCAATCCTGCTGGTGGACTACACGAAGGTGCTGCGATCGCGGGGGCACGAGCGGCGCGAGGCGCTGATCCTCGCGGGCCGCACGCGGCTGCGGCCGATCCTGATGACGACGACGGCGATGATCTTCGGCATGCTGCCGCTGTTCTTCGCCATCGGCGAGGGCGCCGAGTTCCGGGCGCCGATGGCCCGCGCGGTCGTCGGGGGCCTGGTCACCTCGACACTGCTGACGCTGATCGTCGTCCCGGTCGTGTACTCGATCCTCGACGACATCACCGCCTGGCTGCTCGGGCGGAACCGCAAGAAGGGGACGGCGGCCGTCGTGACGACGGCGCTCGTGGTCGCGGCCCTGTTCGCGGGGCCGGCCGACGCGTTCGGCCAGTCCGTCTCGACGCTGCGCGAGGGGATGCTGGCGGCGGAGCGGCCGGCTGTCGCGCTGGGGCAGCAGGCGGCGCAGGCGGCGCAAGCCGCGCAGGCCGAGGCGGGCGTCCCGGTGAAGACGCTGACCCTCGAGCAGGCGCTCGCCGTCGCCGCCGAGCAGAACCGCGACATCCAGAAAGCGCGGGAGTACCAGAACTGGGTGCGGGGCCGCTACGTGCAGGAGCGGGGGGCGGCCCTCCCGCGCGCGACGCTCAGCGTCAGCAACACGCGCACGTTCGACAACTCGATGACGAAGCTCTTCAAGGACTTCATGCCCGCCGACGAGGGGAACTCCGGTGAAACGGGCATCGGCGACATCTTCGGCGGTCGGCAGGACGTGGGGGTGGCGGGGTTCTCGGTCAACCAGGTCGTCTTCACGTGGGGCCAGGTGGGCGCGGCCGTCCGGGCGGCGAAGCTCGGGTTCGGCGTCGCCAACCAGCAGTTGCGGCGCTTCCAGCAGGCCGTCGAGAAGGACGTCACCACGGCGTTCTACGACGTGCTGGTGGCGCGCGAGCTGGCCGCCATCGCGCGGCAGGACCTCGAGCAGCGCCAGCGGCACCTCGACGAGACGCTGAAGCGGCAGTCCGCCGGCACCGCCACCGACTACGACGTGCTGGCGGCGCAGGTCGCCGTCGAGAACGGCCGGCCGGCCGTCATCCGCGCCGAGAACGGCGTGCGGATGGCGCGCGAGCAGCTGCGATTCCTGCTTGCCGAGCCGGGCGAGGTGGACGCGGCCGGCTCGCTCGCCACCACCATCGAGGCGGCGCCGCCGTACGAGCAGGTGCTGGCGAGCGCCATCGAGCATCGCCCGGAGATTTCCGAGATTGTCGGCACGAAGGGAATCTACGGCGAGCTGGTCACCATTGCCAAGGCGGCCAGCAAGCCGAGGGTCGATTTCTCGGCGAGCTGGGGCCAGCGGCGCCTCGGTCTCAAGACCATCTCGGCGCGCGGCACGGCCTGGAATGCCGGGTTGGTCGCCAGCATCCCGCTGTTCGACGGCTGGCGGACGAAGGGGCAGGTGGCGCAGGCGCAGAGCGACCTGCTGCGCTTGAACTTCGACGAGCTGAAGCTGCGCGACGGGATCCGCCTCGAGGTGCGCACCGCACTGAACGCCGTGCGCGAGGCCTCCGAGATCGCGGGAGCCCTCGGCGGGACGGTGGCCCAGGCCGAGAAGCTGCTCTTCCTCGCGGAAAAGGGGTTCGAGCTGGGCGTGAAGACGCGCCTCGAGGTGCAGGACGCCGAGCTGAACCTGTCGTCCGCGCGGGCGAACCTCGCGCGCGCCCAACGCGACTACCGCGTCGCCCGCGTGAACCTGGCGTGGGTGGGGGGAACGCTCGGGCAGTAGGCCTCAACGCAGGATGTAGAACGGAAGACCCGGGAGGGACGGGGAGCGAAAGGCCTGGCGGCTTCCCGCTCCCCGTCCCCCGCACTCCGGGCCTGTCCGCGATTCTCCCCTTGTGCGCTCTCCGTCACGCGTCACCGTCCGCGCCGATGCTGTCCAGGACCCCCATCATCTCGAGGGCGGCCAGCGCGGCGTCGAACCCCTTGTTGCCCGCCTTGGTGCCCGCCCGCTCGATCGCCTGCTCGAGGGTCTCGGCGGTGATGACACCGAAGCTGACCGGGACGCCGGTCTCGAGCGCCACCTGCGCGACCCCCTTGGTCACCTCCGCAGCGATCAGCTGGAAGTGCGGAGTGTCGCCCTGGATCAGGCAGCCGAGGCACACCACCGCGCCGTAGCGCCCGGTGCGCGCGAGGCGGCTGGCCGCCAGGGGCAGCTCGAAGCTTCCGGGCACCCAGGCCACGTCCACGTGCTCGTCGGGCACGCCGTGCCGCGCCAGGCAGTCGCGGGCGCCGCCGAGCAGCTCCTTGGTGAAGAAGTCGTTGAAGCGGCTCACCGCGATGGCCACCCGCTTGCCCCGCGCCTCGAACCGTCCCTCGAACACCTTGCCCATACGTCCTCCACGTTCGTTCACACGCGCTCCAGCAGGTGTCCCAGCCGGGACTTCTTGGTCCGCAGGTACGCCAGGTTGCTCGCGTTGGGGCTCACCTCGAGCGGTACGCGGCTGACCACCTCGAGCCCATAGCCCTCGAGGCCGACGATCTTCCGCGGGTTGTTGGTGATGAGCGCCATTCGCCCCACGCCGAGGTCCCTGAGGATCTGCGCGCCCAGCCCGTAGTCGCGCAGGTCGTCGGCGAACCCGAGGCGGAGGTTCGCCTCGACGGTGTCGCTGCCCGCCTCCTGCAGTCCGTACGCCTTCAGCTTGTTCACGAGGCCGATGCCGCGTCCCTCCTGCCGCATGTAGAGGAACACGCCGCTGCCGTTCGCCTCGATGGCGTCGAGGGCCGCCTCCATCTGCTCGCCGCAGTCGCAGCGCAGCGAGTGGAAGACGTCGCCCGTCAGGCACTCGGAGTGGACGCGCACCAGTGTCGGTTCGCCGGGCGACAGCTGCCCCTTCACCAGCGCGAGGTGGACGCTCGCATCGACGGTGGTCGCGTAAGCGACGAGCGTGAAGTGGCCGTGGCGCGTGGGCAGGTCCACCTCGGCCTCCCGGCGCACCAGTTGCTCGTGGCGGCGGCGGTAGGCGATCAGGTCGGCAATCGACACGAGCGCAAGCCCGAAGGTGTCGGCGATGGACCGCAGCTTCGGCAGCCTCGCCATCGACCCGTCGTCGTCCATGATCTCGCAGAGGATGCCGGCCGGGTAGAGCCCGGCGAGGCGGCACAGGTCGACGACCGCCTCGGTGTGGCCGCTGCGGCGCAGCACGCCCCCCGGCCGGGCCTCGAGCGGGAAGACGTGGCCGGGCCGCACGAGATCGGCCGGGGTGGCGGCCGGATCGATCAGGACCCGCACGGTCCTCGCGCGATCGAACGCGGAGATGCCCGACCCGACGCCCGTGGCGGCATCGACCGACACGGTGAACGACGTGCCGAGCGCGGCGGTGTTGCGCTCGACCATCGGGCCGAGATCCAGCGCCCGCAGCCGTTCCCCGGTTGTGGAGAAGCAGACCAGTCCGCGCCCGTGCCGCGCGAAAAAGTTGATCGCCTCGGGCGTCACCTTCTCGGCCGCCAGGACGAGGTCGCCCTCGTTCTCGCGATCCTCGTCGTCCACCACGATGACGATCTCCCCGCGCCGCAGCCGGTCGAGTGCGGTGTCGATCGAGTCCAGCAAGGTGCCTGTCATCGTCCGTCCCCCGGCCCGATCGATCGGGTCCACCCTCGTGTCCGCAGTGCCGCCACGGTGAGCGGCGGCCCTGTCTCGCGCCGCTCGGCGGCCTTGGCAAGCACGTCCAGCTCGAGGTTCAGGCGGGTGCCGGCGGTGAGGCCGGCGAACCGCGTCGAGCGGAGCGTGTGCGGGATCAGCGTCACCGTGAAGCGGTTCCGGAACGGCCCCTCGTCCAGCGTCAGGCTGACGCCGTCAACGGCGACCGACCCCTTGGGCAGCAGGAGCCTGGCCAGCCCCTCGGGGACGCTCACGGTCATCGCTGCCGTGCCGTTCCGGCGCGCCAACCGAAGCAGGCGCCCGGTGCCATCCACGTGTCCGAGCACGAAGTGCCCGCCCAGCGCGTCGCCCGCGCGGAGCGACGGCTCGAGGTGCACCAGGCTCCCGGCCGTCCAGTCGCCGAGTGTCGTGACCCGCTTCGTCTCCGTGGTTGCCTCCACCGAGAGGCGGGCGCCGGCCACGCGCACGACCGTCAAACAGATGCCGTTGACCGCGATGCTGTCGCCAACGTCGGGCGCGGGCCCATCCGGGGACCGGGCGACGAGCGGAGCGTCGATTTCGATCGTCGTCACGGCGCCGCGGCGTCCGAGCCGCGCCACGCGGCCGACCTCCCGAACGAGCCCGGTGAACATCAGAGGCCTCCCGCGGCGTCTTGCCGATTGCCGCCGAGCCTCGCGCACGCGTCGGCAAACGACACCCGGTCCCACACCGTGACCACGTCGCGCCCGCAGCCGCCCGCACGCGTCAGCGTGAATCCGCCGCCCTGCTGCTCCCACTCGGGCCAGCCGATTCCGCGCCCCAGGACGACGGGCGCCGTGTAACGAATCCACCGGTCGACGAGGCCGGCCTGGAGGAACGCGGCGGCGACCGAGGGCCCGCCCTCCAGCAGGAGGCAGTACTTCCCCAGCCGGGCCAGGTTGGCCACGACCGACGCCGGCTCGAGGCCCGAGGGGCCCTGATCGCAGGGGATCACCGTGCCGCCGGCGGCCGTCGCCGCGTCAACCGCCGCGGCGGGCACGCCGCGGCCGACCAGCGCCAGGTGCGGTCGCCCCGGCCAGGGTGGAAGCTCGGCCAGGTGCCCGGTCATGACGGCGGGGATCGGGTCCTGGGGCGGGCACGCCGCGCCGGCGGTGGCGAGGCGGCCGTCGAGGCGCGGCCGGTCGATGGCCGCGGTCCGCGAGCCCACCACGACGACGTCGAACCAGCGCCGCAACTCGTGCGCCTGCCGGCGCGCCTCCTGGCTCGTCAGGTACACGGGGCCGGCGCCCGGGGCGGTGCCCGCCGGCGCGAAACGGCCGTCGAGCGAGGCCGCGGTCTTGAGACAGACGAACGGCCGCTCGAATGCTCGCGTCACGACGAACGGCCACACCAAGTCGAGTGCGTCCTCCTCACAGACTCCCAGCGTGATCTCGATGCCCGCGCACCGGGCGACCTCGAGCCCCCCGCCGGCCACACGCGGGTTGGGGTCTCGCATCGCGACGACCAGCCGCGACACCCCGGCCGCGATCACCGCCGGAGCGCACGGAGGCGTGCGCCCCTCGTGGTTGCACGGCTCGAGTGTGCAGTAGAGGGTCGCACCGCGAGCGCGATGCCCCGCTTCGGCGAGCGCGATCGCCTCGGCGTGGGGCGTGCCGGCACCGTGATGCGCGCCGCGGCCGACGAGGACCCCGTCACGGACGACGACGGCGCCCACGGGCGGGTTGGGCCACGGCCGTCGCGCCGGCCGCGCGGCAAGGGCCAGCGCTTCGAGCATGAACCGGCGGTCGTCGGAGGTCGGTTCGTCCATCGGAGCCAGGAACGGGAAACACCGCGGGGTGGGAGGAGAGACAGGCAGGTTACGACGGCATCCGCCCGGGTGGACGGATCCCGACCAGCCCCAACCCCTCCCATCCAGACTGTCACTGTCGGCCCCGGAGTCACACCGGGTCTGCCCTTGCGGGCTCGCGGGCTCTACCGCCGGTGGGGACTTGCACCCCGCCCCGAAGTTGTGGCGGTTTCAACGTAGCGGCTAACGGCGAGAACTGTCAAGGAGGGAAGCTGAACCTTGCAGTGACTCGTGGCGCTGGAGGAACTGTGATAGCGGGGCTGAACGGAATTCCGATTTCTGCCACCGCGGGCCTCCGGTGGCAGAAATTGAAATTCCCCGAACGAATATCCCTAGCTCTTCTTTGCGAAGCTCGGCCAGGCGAGCCAGGCGCCCACCGCGATGAAGGTGACCGGCCACCAGTCCTCGAGCCAGTCGAGCGGCATGTTGAACAGGGTGTTCATCAGCAGCACCGCGCCGATCACCACCAGCGCGATCCCGCCCGCCAGCGACCCGCGTCCCTTGGCCACCGCGAAATCGTCGGGGATGGTCGCCGGCCCGATGCCCGCCAGCGCGTTGTTGTAGAAGACCGCGCGGCGCCAGGCATCCACGATGTTGTAGAGCCAGTAGAAGGCGAGGAACAGGCCGAAGAACGGCTCGCCGCCCCCGCTGACGGCCCCGCTGTTGAGCAAGCCGATCAGCCCCGCGATGATCAGCGCGTTGGTGAAGCCCTGCTGGTAGTACCCGACGTACACCTGGCCGAGGCCCGGCATCGCCGACAGCACCAGCGCGAGCATCGGCGACTTGCGGCGCGGGTCGTCGTAATAGTCCTGGCGGGCCGCGACCGGCCGCACCGGCGCCTCCGGGGTCCTGACGCCGGCGTTGGTCTCCTGCACGGGCGCGTCGAGTTCCTGCTGGTAGGTGTTCATGATCCTCTCTCCGTTATCCTCTTCCACCGCTGTCCGCCCCCGCTCTCGCTCCCCCTGCCTCAGTAACGCGCCGGGCGGCTGAAGGGTTCGGCCGGACGAGCGAGGACACCCAGGCGACCACGCGCTGGACGGCCCCGTGCACCGGCGCAACCACGTGCGCGCTGACCCATCCCCACGCCGACGACACCAGCGCGGAGGCGCGTGCCGCAGACACCAGCGCGGAGGCGCGCGCCGCAAGGCCGGCCTCGGCGCGTTCCGCGGTCGTCACAGCGGCCTGCTCGGCAAGGGCCGCCCTGATGTCGCGCACGAAGCCGGCGGGTCCCGACGAGACCCGCTCGATCACGTGCTCGACGCGGGGCTCCGCCAGCTCGCGGCCTCGGGCCGAGGTTTCGCGGAATGCGGCCACGGGATTGCCGACGCTGACGAGGATCAGCAGCGTGCAGAGGTAGGCGGCCTCGAGGCTGAAGCGCGGGCGCGCGGCCAGGCGATCGAGCCACGCCGCCACCCGCTCGTCGAACGACGGCTCGGGCGGCCGGCGGCTGGTGGCCGCGATGACGGCCGGAGCGAGGTCGGCGGGCGGTTGCAGATCGGCGAACCCGCGCAGCACGCCGGTGGCCCGCGCCATTGCCGCCGCCAGCGCGGCGCACGGCTCGCAGCGAGCGAGATGCTCTTCCAGGAGCTCGCGGTCGAGGCTTTCCAGCGCGCCGTCCACCAGCTCGCCGAGCCGGTCGCGCGCGGCACCGCACGTCGCCCCGCTCCCGCTCGTCCGCGCCAGGACGGCGTCCACCAGCGAGGAGGTGCCCGCCTCGTCCTGCGCGGACCCGAGGCCGGCCATCGCGTCGAGCAGCGAGCGGCAGCGCGGGCATCCCCCCGCGTGCGCCTCGGCTTCCTGCCACTCGTCCGCGGTGCACGACCCCTCGAGCAGCGCGTCGAGCCGCCGGTCGAATCGTGCGCAGTCCATGGTGCTCCTCATCGCGCGGGCCCCGCCTCGCCCCGCTGCAGCGACAGGACCTGCTCGGCCAGCTCGAGGCGCGCGCGGTTCGAGCGCGACTTCACGGTGCCGATCGGGATCCCGAGGGTCGCGGCAATCTCTGGGAACGTGAGCCCCTGGATCTCCTTCAGCAGGATCATCTCGCGGCTCAGCTTCCCGACGGACCGCAGCGCGCGCCACACCAGGCGGCGCGCGGTGAGCGAGGCCAGCTCTTCCTCCGGCGTGCCGCCGCCTCCCGCCAGGTTCACCATCTCGTCGGCCAGCACGTCCTCGGCCGGCGGCCGCGCCTTCTTCCTCCTCAGGTGGTCGAGGCAGAGGTTGCGCGCCACGCGCACCAGCCAGGGGACGAAGGCGTCCGAGGGCGCCCAGCGCCCCCGCGTGTCGTAGAGGCGGATGAAGACGTCCTGCGCGAGGTCGCGCGCCTCGTCCGGGCTCGACGCGTAGGCCGAGGTGATCGAGTAGATCCGTCCCTGGAACTGGCGTACGAACGCCTCCCAGGCGAGGTCGTCGCCGTGTCGGCACCGGTCGATGAGCGCGGCCAGGTCCATGGGCGGTCCGAAGGGGCGCTCCCGGGCGCCCCCGCTATAGGGAAGAACGCAGCAGGAGGTGAAACGGTTCGCTCGCTCACCCGCTCACGGTCCAACGACGACACGAGCGAGCCCTCAGGTCAGCGGGCCGGTGATGCCTTGCGGATGAACGCGGCCAGATCCTGCTTGGCCTGCACCAGCGCGGCGCTCGCCAGGTACATCATGTGCCCGCTCTCGTAGAAGCCGAACTGGAAGCGGCCACTCAACCCGCCGCCCGGGTCGATGTGCGAGATGGTGTATTGCGCGCCGAAGTAGTCGGTCGCCCCGTCGTAGTACCCCTCGAGGACGAACACCCGCAGGAACGGGTTGCGAGTCATCGCCTGGCGCAGCAGCTCGCCGACCCGCACCGGCGGGTCGGAGCGCCACGGGCGGACGTCACCCCAGACGGAGTACTTGTCGTCGGACTCCCACTTCAGTTCGTCCTTCAGGTAGATCTGCAGCGCCGCGGCGAAGGGGCCGTCCCACGACCAGATCGCGGGGTCGCCCTCGGGCGCCTCGCCCGACGCGTCACGGTCGGTCCCGGTGTAGCGGCTGTCGAGGCGGCCGACGATCAGGCCCCGGTCGCGCAGCAGCTCCTTCCAGAACCGCTGCTTCTCCACCCGCAGGTTGCTCTGCAGGACGAACTCGGGCGAGAGCCCCGTGAGCCGGGCGATCGTCGCCGCCAGCTCCGCCCGCTCGGCCGCGGGCAGCAGCCCGCCCTTCGCCAGCGCCACGTGGTAGTCGGTCATGGCGAAGCGCTCCGACTCGGCGAGCACGTCCCTGAGCGGCCTGGCCTGAAGGTCCGCCGGCAGCCGCTTGTGATACCACGCGGTCGCGGTCATGTACGGAAGCGTCGTCGCGTAGCTCACGTCCACGCCGCGCTCGAGGCCGAGCGTCGTCATCGACACGAGGATGACGCCGTTCATGTACATCTGGTGACGGTCCTGCAGGTAGTCCACCAGTCCCGAGGCGCGCGTGGTTCCGTAGCTCTCGCCGATGAGGAACTTCGGCGACTTCCAGCGGCCGTGGCGCGTGGTGAACACGCGGATGAAGTCGGCCATCGCCTCGATGTCCTCCATCACCCCGTGGAAGCGGTGCGCGTCCTCGCCGGGCGCCATGCGGCTGAAGCCCGTGCCGACCGGGTCGATGTACACGATGTCGGCGACGTCGAGGATCGAGTGCTCGTTGTCGTGCAGCCGGAAGGGGGGCTGCACCATGAAGCCGTTCTCGTCGTAGACGACGCGCCGCGGCCCGGTGAACCCCATGTGCATCCAGATCGACGCGGTCCCGGGCCCGCCGTTGAACGAGTAGACCATCGGCCGCGAGGCCATGTCGGTCACGTCGTCCCGGGCGTAGAGCACGTAGAAGAAGCTGGCAATCGGCTTGTCGACCTGGTCGCGCAGGACCAGCGTCCCGGCCGTCGCGGTGTAAGCGACCGCCTGCCCGCCGATGCGCACTGTGTGCCTCGTGACGGACGTGCGCTCCTTCATCTCGGGCGGGGGAGCGGGCGGCCCGCCTGCGGGTGGCCCGCCTGCGGGCGGTCCCTGGAGGACAGGGGCGGCGAGGACGGTGGCGACCATCGCGCAGGCGGCGAGGATCGCGACGACCAGGGCGTGCCGGACCGATGCCATCCGTTCCTCCTGGAAAAGGCGGGATCGCGCGCGGGCGATGTTACCATCCCCCATGCTTTCGAGCCGCCTTCGTCTCACGGGTGCCCTCGTCCTCCTCCTTCTCCCTGGCGTGCTGTTCGCCCCGAACGCCGCGTTCGCCCAGGCGCCGCGGCAGCTCGCCGCCGCCGACTACCAGCGCGCCCAGCGCCTGCTCGACGCGAACGTGAACCCGCTCGTGCTGGGACCCGCCGTGCGGCCGTCGTGGCTGGAAGGCGACCGTTTCACCTATCGCAACACGGTGGAACGGGGGGCGCAGTTCGTGGTGGTCGATCTCGCGCGCCGCACGCGAGGCCCCGCCTTCGACCACGCCGCGGTCGCCGCCGCGCTGTCGCGGGCGGCGGGCGCGACGTACGAGCCCTACCGCCTGCCGTTCAGGACGTTCACCTTCACCCGCGATGGGGCCGCCATCCGGTTCGGCGCCGCGGGCAGGACGTGGGAGTGCGACGTCGCGGGCAAGGCCTGCAGCGCAGCGGCGGCGACCGACCGCGGGCAGGTCGTGTCGCCCGACGGGCGCTCCGCGGTCTTCATCCGGAACGACAACCTCTGGCTTCGAGACACCGCGACGGGCGCCGAGCGCGCCCTGACGACGGATGGCGTGAAGGACTTCGGCTACGCCACCGACAACGCCGGCTGGACCCACAGCGACATGCCGGTCGTGTTGTGGTCGCCCGACTCGAAGAAGATCGCAACCTTCCAGCAGGACCAGCGGCAGGTGGGCGAGATGTACCTCGTGTCCACCAGGGTCGGGCACCCCGCGCTCGAGGCGTGGAAGTACCCGCTTCCCGGCGACGAGCACGTGGCGATGATCCACCGCGTCGTCATCCACCTGGACGGCCCGCGCGTCGTCCGGCTGAAGATGCCGCCCGACGAGCACCGCGGCACGATCACCGATGACATCAAGGACGAGGAGGGGCGGCTCGACGACGCGAGGTGGGCGGCCGACTCGAGCGCCCTCGCGTTCGTGTCGTCCTCACGCGACCACAAGCAGGCCAACCTGCGCGTCGCCAACCCGGAGACCGGCGAGACCCGCGACGTCCTCGAGGAGAAGGTGGACACCTTCTTCGAGTCGGGGAACGACAAGTCGAGCTGGCACTTCCTGCCGGCGTCCGGCGAGGTGATCTGGTTCTCGCAGCGGGACGACTGGGGACACCTCTACCTGTACGACCTCGCCGCCGGGAAGGTGAAGCGGCCGATCACGTCGGGGTCGTGGAACGTGACGCAGGTGCTGAAGGTGGACGAGAAGGCCCGGGCGCTCTACTTCGTCGGCGTGGGGCGCGAGAAGGGGCGCGACCCCTACTTCCGTCACTTCTACCGCGTGGGGTTCGACAAGGGAGACGTCACGCTGATCACGCCCGAGGACGCCGACCACCAGGTGTCGCTCGCGCCGTCGGGCGAGTACTTCGTCGATGCCTACTCGACGCCGGTCACACCGCCGGTGTCCGTCGCCCGCGACCTGTCGGGCGCGGTGGTGATGCCGCTCGAGAAGGCCGACATCACGCGGTTGCAGGCGATCGGCTGGAAGCCGCCCATCCCCTTCACCGTCAAGGCACGCGACGGCGCGACCGACCTCTACGGGCTGATGTTCCGGCCGACCGACTTCGACGAGACGAAGCGCTACCCGGTCATCAACAACATCTACCCGGGACCGCAGACGGGGAGCATCCGCAGCCGCAGCTTCCTGCCCGCGCACGGCGACGCGCAGGCCCTCGCCGAACTGGGCTTCATCGTCGTGCAGATCGACGCGATGGGGACGCCCTGGCGGTCGAAGTCGTTCCACGCCGCCTACTACGGCAACATAGGCGACAACGGGCTGCCCGACCAGGTGGCGGGGATGAAGGAGCTGGCGGCGCGCCACCCCTGGATCGACATCGGCCGGGCCGGCGTCTGGGGGCACTCGGGCGGCGGGTTTGCGAGCACCGGCGCCATGTTCCGCTACCCCGACTTCTTCAAGGTCGGCGTGTCGCAGGCGGGCAACCACGACAACCGCGGGTACGAGGACGACTGGGCCGAGAAGTGGCAGGGGCTGCTCGTGGGCAATCCGGACGGGTCGTCCAACTACGACAGCCAGGCGAACCAGAGCCTCGCGAAGAACCTCAAGGGCAAGCTGCTGCTCGCGCACGGCACGATGGACGGCAACGTGCCCCCCAACCTCACGCTGCTGGTGGTGGACGAGCTGATCAAAGCGAACAAGGACTTCGACCTGATCATGCTGCCGAACCGCGCCCACGGCTTCGGCAACGAGCCGTACATGATGCGGCGGCGCTGGGACTACTTCGTGAAGCACCTGATGGGCGCCGAGCCGCCGCCGCCGGTGGAGTTCCCGTCACCGGAGCCGAGACGATAGGGATCAGGGATCATCACGCAACCTTGATCTGCAGCCACTTCCTCTGCCGGAAGCGGACGACCGAGAGCGTGGCGCGGGTCACGTGGCCGAGGACGATCGCGGTCCAGATGCCGCGTGACGTGAGGCTCCCGGCCGATTGCAGCATGGCGCACGTGCCGAGCGGCACGACGATCTGCGAGACGATCGTGATGTAGAGCGGGCTCCGGGTGTCGCCACAGCCCTGGAGCCCGCCGGTGTAGGTGAGCGCGACGGTGATGAAGAACCCCGAGAAGGCCAGGTAGCCGAGCAGCTCGCTGCCGAGCCGCGTCACCACCGGGTCGGTGAGCCCGAACGCCCACAGCAGCTTGTCGGGGATCAGGACGAACAACGTTCCAACCCCCGCCGCGATCATCAGGCCGCCGAACGCCGCCTTCCGCACGGCCTCGACGCTTCGCTCGGGGTGGCCGGCGCCCAGGTTCTGGCCCGCGGCCGCCGCCGCGGCCCCCATGAGGCCGACCGACGTCCACGTGATCATCGAGAACAGCTCCGAGTACCCCACGGCGTAGGCCGCCTGCGCCGCCGCGCTCTCCGGCAGCGAGCCGATGAAGCGCAGCAGCAGCAGACCGGCGATGTTCATCGCGACGCCCTGGATTCCCGCCGGCAGCCCGAACCGGAACAGAGCCCGGATCATCGTCCAGTCGGGCCGCCGATCCCCTTTCGGGAACCCGACGACGAGGCGCTCGCGCAGAAGCATCCAGATGGCGACGACGCCCACGATCGTCGTGGCCAGCACCGTCCCGATCGCCGCGCCCAGGGTGCCCATGGCCGGGATGGGTCCTGCGCCGCGGATGAAGATCACGTTGAAGACGACGTTGAGGGCGGTGATCGCGACGCCGAACTTCAGCGGCGTCCGCGGGTCGCCAGCCGAGCGAAGCGCTGCGCCCAGCATGTAGAACAGCAGCAGGCCGAAGCCGAAGAGGAACAGCGTCCGGATGTAGGGGAGCGCCTGCGCTCGCACCTCGGGCGCGGCATTCACGAGATCGAGCAGCCACGGCGACAGCACGTACCCGAGCGGCGCGAGCACGAACACGGCCAGGGCGAGCGCGACGAGGAGAGCCTGGTAGACCGCCCGGTTCACCTTCTCAGGCTCGTTCGCGCCCGCGTAGCGGGCCACGAGGACCGCCATCCCGGTGAACAGCGATCCCATGAAGACGATGATGACGAGGAAGATCTGCCAGCTGACGCCGATGGCCGCGTTGCCCGTGTAGCCGACGAAGTGGCCCACCATCGCGTGATCGACGATGCCCTGCAGGCCGCCCATCGCGTTCTGGAGGATGGTCGGCCAGGAGAGTCGCCACACGGCCCGCCCGACCGGTCCCTCGACGATGGAGCGGTCGTAGCGACCAAGGCGGGGCGAGGCGGTGGGCGGCGAGGCGGGAGCGGCAGGAGCGGCAGCGACGGGCGTCTGGTTGTCGGCGGGCACCGCCCACGATCTTAGCGCAGCGCACGGATGTTTCGATTCATAATGGCGCGCCAGAGCTGGCACGCAGGGATCAGGGATCAGGGAACGGGGCACAACGCAAGCGAATGCGGACGCCGAGGGCCGTGACGTTTCGGGCAGTGGGCACGGGAGTGCTGCACGGGGCCCTGGCTTGGCTGACCTTCGGCCTGCTGGAGCATCTCTGCCTGTCCGTGCTGCCCGCGTGGCGCGAGTCGTCGCTGCTGCTGGCGCCGCCGAACCGGGCGCTGGCGCTGGCGGCGACGCTCGCCGCGTACGCGCTCGCCGGCGGGCTGCTCGGTGGGGTGGCGACGGGCGGCGCAGCCTGGCTGGGCCTGCGCCGCGGCGACGCGGCGTTCGCCGGCCGCGCGGCTCCCGACTTGGCGACCTCGACGCTCGTCCTCGCCTGGGGGGCGCACCTGGTTGCCGCGCGCGGGTTCAGCCGATCCGCGTACCTTGGCCTTGCCGTGGCGGCCTTGCTGGCGGCGTTGCTCACGGTGCGCCTGGCGGGACGCCTCCCCCGTGTCGGGCGCCTCGGGGCGTGGCTGACCACGCCCGCGGCGGCGTCGGTGTGCCTCCTCGTGCCGCTCGTCTTTCGAGATCAGCTTCACCTCTCGAGGCTGGCCGAGCGGGTGGGGCCGTCGGCGGCCGCCTTCAAGGCCGTGGCGGCCGCGGGAGGGGCGACCCTGCTCGTCGTCTTGCTGCTGCTGGCTGGTGCGGCCTGGCGACGGTCCGACGCGCGGCGTCCGTGGCGGTCGCGCCTGCTGACCGCCGCGACGCTGGCGTTCGTCCTGGTGGCGGCGGGCGCGATCCTTGACCGCCGCGCCCTGGGGCGCATCGGGGAGGGCGAGCGGATGTCGGCGCCAACGCGCGCGAGCGGCGTCCTGCTGATCACGCTCGACGCCGTCCGCGCCGACCACCTGACGCCTTACGGCTACGCGTACGACACCTCGCCGAACCTCGCATCCCTCGCCGCGCACTCGACCCTGTACCTGGACGCCCGGGCCACGTCCGACATGTCGCTCGGGACCCACGCGTCGCTCTTCACCGGGAAGTACCCGAGCCGGCACGGCGCGTGGGTTGGCGGCGACTTCCCGGTGGGCCGGCCGCTTCCGGCCTCGGAGCGGACGCTGGCCGAGCGCCTCGGTTCGGCGGGCTGGGCGCGCTTCGCATCCGTTGCCAACGGCTACTTCCTCAACGCGGCGTACGGCCTGTCGCGTGGCTTCCAGGTGTTCGACGTGCCGGTCCGGGATCGGCTCGAATTGCGGTGGCGCCTCGTCGCCCTCGCCCGGCGCCTGTCGAACCGGGCCCCCGGGGTGCATCGACCGGCGCGCGACGTGAACGCGGTGCTGGGGGAGGGGTTCGAGGCGGCCCGGGCGGCCGGGCGGCCGTTCTTCGCCTTCGCCAACTACATGGACGCGCACGACCCGTACGCGCCCGACCCATGGTTCGTCGGCCGCTTCCCCGGCTACGACCCGTCGTTTCCGCCGCGGGTCGGATCGTTTGTCGGGGCCGAGGGGACGCGGCGCGTCTTCGACCCGCGCGAGCGGCGGCACCTGGTGTCGCTGTACGACTCGGCGATCGCCACACTGGACCGCGAGCTGGGCCGGCTGTTCGACCGGATGCGGTCGCTCGGCCTCTACGACGGTGCGCTGATCGTCGTGACGGCGGATCACGGGGAGATGCTCGGCGAGCGCGGGGTCTTCGGGCACGGAGCGGGTCTCGTGGACGAGGTGTTGCGGATCCCGTTGATCGTGAAGTACCCCTTCCAGGAGGAAGGGCGTCGCGTGGCCGCGCCCGTCAGCCAGGTCGACGTGCTGCCCACGGTGCTCGAGATCGCCGGTCTCCCGCGGGACACCGCGCTGGACGGCATGACCCTCGGCGACGCCGAGCGCGCGCGGGAGCGCGCGGTCCTGGCCGAGTCGCCGCCTGGACGCGTCGTGTACCGGCACGGATCGGCCGTGCCCGAGCGCGTCCCCGCGGCGGCTGGCGCGATCGACCCGGCCAGCCTCGACAGGCTGAAATCCCTCGGGTACGTGCGGTAGTCTGTTTGGACGGCCCGAACGACCAAGGAGCACCCCCCGTGCAGGAGCGCGAGCGAAAGGACGTTCCCGACCAGTTCAAGTGGGACTTGACCGACCTCTACCCGAGCGAGGCCGCCTGGCGGCAGGCTCGCGAGCGGCTGGAGGCGCGGCTGCCGCAGGTCAGGAGGTTCGAGGGCGCGCTCGGCGAGTCGGCGGAGCGCCTCGAGGAAGCCCTCGAGACGATGTCGTCGATGAGCCGCGAGCTGAGCCGGCTCTACGCCTACGCCAGCCAGCTCTCCGACGAGGACACGCGCGAGTCGAAGGGGCAGGCGATGACGCAGGAGATGACGCGCCTGGCCGCCGCGTTCGCCGCCGAGGCCGCCTTCGTCGAGCCGGAGATCCTGAAGATGGACCGGGCGCGGATCGAGGCGTTCGTCCGCGAGCGCCCGGGCCTTGCGCCGTACGACCACTTCCTGGACGACATCCTGCGCCGCCAGCCGCACACCGGCACCGAGGCCGAGGAGCGGCTGATCGCGCAGGCCGGCGTGCTGGCGTCCACGCCCTCGGACATCTACGGGATCTTGGCGGACGCCGACTTCCCCTACCCGGCGGTCACGCTCAGCGACGGCAGGAGCGTCACGCTGAACTCGTCGGCCTTCACCCTGTACCGCGCGCTCCCGAACCGCGACGACCGCCACCTGGTGATGTCGTCGTTCTTCGGCGCGCTCGGCGACTACCGCCGCACCTTCGGCGCGACGATGAACGCGAGCGTGCAGAGAGACCTCTTCTACGTGAAGGCGCGCAAGTACGGCTCGGCGCTCGAGGCCGCGCTCGACGAGCACAACATCCCGATCGCGCGTCTACAAGAGCCTGATCGACGGCGTGAACGCGAACCTGGCGACCTTCCACCGCTACCTGCGCCTGCGCAAGCGGATGATCGGGCGTCGACGAGCTGCACTACTACGACCTCTACGCGCCGCTCGTCGGCTCGGTCGACCTCGACTACCCGATCGAGCAGGCGCAGCGCGAGATCGTCGAGTCGCTGGCGCCGCTCGGCGCGCGACTACACCGTCGGTCCTGGAGCGGTCGTTCGACGAGCGCTGGATCGACCTGTATCCCAACCCGGGCAAGCGGTCCGGCGCCTACTCGAACGTCGGCGCTACGACGTGCACCCGTACATGCTGATCAACTACAACGGCAAGTACGAGGACGTGAGCACCCTGGCGCACGAGCTCGGCCACACGATGCACAGCTACCTGCTCGAACAGGACGCAGCCCTACCCGACGGCCGACTACCCGATCTTCGTCGCCGAGGTCGCCTCGACCTTCAACGAGGCGCTGCTCATCGACCACGTGCTCGGCAGCGATCACCGACGACGACGCGCGGCTGTCGCTCCTCGGCAACTACCTCGAGAACATCAAGGGCACCGTCTTCCGCCAGACGCAGTTCGCCGAGTTCGAGCTGCGGGTGCACGAGATGGCCGAGAAGGGCGAGCCGATCACCGGCGACGCGCTGTCGGCGCTCTACGCCGACATCACGAAGCGGTACTACGGGCACGACGCGGGCGTCTGCGTCGTCGACGACTACGTCGCGCACGAGTGGGCCTTCATCCCGCACTTCTACCGCGCGTTCTACGTCTACCAGTACGCCACGTCGTTCACCGCGTCGGCGGCGCTGTCCGAGCGGGTCCTCGCGGGCGACACGCGACACCACCGCAAGTACCTCGACGTTCCTCTCGGCGGGCGGGTCGGAGTACCCGATCGACCTCCTGAAGCGCGCCGGCGTCGACATGACGACGCGCGAGCCGCTGGAGCTGACGATGAAGAAGATGAACCGGGTGATGGACGAGATGGAGACGCTGCTCCAGTAGCGCCGGCAGCGTCGGCCTCCGTAGCAGTAGCGCCGGCCTCCGTGCCGGCGGACACGACCATGACATACAGCCTGAGCACCGCGCGGATCGTCGTGGCGACGCTGCTCGCGGCGGCCGGCCTGGTGTTTGTCGGCTGGTTCGACTCCAGCGCCACGCGCCGCGAGCTCCTGGGGTTGCTGCGCGGCCAGGGCGCCGCGCTGCGCCAGACGGTGGCCGCCGCCGCTCGGTCGAACGAGGCCGCCGGCACCATCGCCTCGGCGCAGGTAACCGAGCGCCTGCTCGACAACGCCCGCCTGCTCGCCGAGCTCGATCGAAAGGGAAGCCTCACGGGCGAGTTCCTGGCCGAGACGGCCGAACGGAACAAGCTGTTCCGGGTGGTGGTGTTCGGCCCGGACGGGTCGCGCGAGGGGGGCCGCGAGGCGGGCCGCGCCGGCGCGATGGGGCGGAGGCGCCAGCCGGCTGGCCGACGCCAGAAGCCGGGCGCCGTCATCGAACCGGGCGCGGGCATCGAACCCGGCGCGGGCATGGGGCCCGGGCCGGGCATGGGGCAGGGGGCAGGGATGGGCCTCGGTCCGGGCGGCACCTTCATCGAGCCGATCCTCTCGGGCCGCGAGCGCGAAGTCGTCGGCGAGCTTCGCCCCGGCGGCCGGCGGGGTTCGCGCGTGGCCGCCGGGGTCCGCCGCGCCAACGGCGGAGCGATCCTCGTCAACGCGGACGCGACGGAGATCGAGAGCCTGCTCCGCCAGGTGTCGCTCGACCGCCTGATCGAGTCGATCGCCGCCACCACCCCGCAGCTCGCCTACGTGGTCGTGGATCGCGACGGCGTGCGTCACGCCCACGGCCAGCTGCCGGAAGGGCTGCCGGGGCCGCCGACCGGAGAGGCGGGGATCCCGGCGGCCGTCGAGGAGCTCGAGCGCGAGGTGGCGGGGCGGCCGGTGCTCGAGCTGTCCTCCCCGCTCGATCTCGGGCAGGGCCAGATCGGCGTGCTGCGCCTCGGGCTGCGCATGGACGAGGTGCGCTCGGCCGAGCGCCGCATGATGACGCGCATGGCCGTGTCGCTCGGCGCGGCCCTGTTGCTGTCGGTCCTCGCGCTCGGCGCGATCTGGCTGCGCCAGGCGTACAGCACGCTCACCGAGAAGCACGCGCGGGCGGAGGCGGCCCTCCGCCGGCGCGACCGGCTGAGCGCGATGGGCGAGCTGGCGTCGACCGTCGCGCACGAAGTGCGGAACCCGCTCAACGCCATCGCGATGAGCGCGCAGCGGCTCCGGCGCGAGTTCACCCCCGCCGCCGCCTCGGAGGCCGACCGCGTCGAGGCCGCCGAGCTGCTCGCGGTCATGGAGGGCGAGACCGGGCGCATCAACGAGATCGTCCAGCAGTTCCTCGCCTTCGCGCGCCCGCCCCGCCTCGCACCGGCCGCCACCGACCTCGGCGCCGAGATCCGGGGGCTCGTGGAGGCCGCCCGGCCGATGGCGGGCGCCCACGAGGTGTCGATCGACGCCGACACCGCCGGCGCGCGACAAGCCGTGATCGACGCGCGGCAGCTGCGGCAGGCCATCGACAACCTGGTGCGCAACGCGATCGAGGCCACACCGTCCGGTGGCCGCGTTCAGGTGACCGCCCGCAGCGGGTCGAAGGGGCACACCATCGAGGTGCGCGACACCGGCAGCGGCATCGTGCCCGGCGACCTGCCGAAGATCTTCGACCTGTACTTCACGACCAAGCCCGAGGGCACCGGCGTTGGCCTCGCGGTGACGCAGCAGATCGTGGCGGCGCACGGCGGGACCATCGAGGTCGAATCGGCCCCGGGCGCCGGCACCACGATGACGGTCCGGCTGCCGGCGGACGTGGACGGGGGGACCGATGCCTGACCAGGTGATCCTGATGGTGGACGACGAGCCGGCGCAGCGGACGGTGCTGGCTGGCTTCCTCCGGAAGCGGGGGTTCGAGGTCGTGCAGGCGGGCACGGTCGAGGACGCGCTCGCGGAGCTGAGCGCGCGGACGATCGACCTGATCCTCACGGACCTGCGCATGCCGGGCGCGAGCGGGATCGACCTGCTCGAGGGCGCCCGGCGCATCAACCCCGAGGTCCCGGTCGTCGTCATGACCGCCTTCGGGACGGTGGCGAGCGCCGTGGACGCGATGAAGCGCGGCGCGGCCGATTACCTGACCAAGCCGATCGACCTCGACGAGCTGGACGTGCTGATCGCGCGGACGCTCGAGCGCCGCGCGCTGGTCGCGGAGAACCGCGAGCTGAAGCGGCAGCTCGAGTCGCGACACCGCCTGGCGGGCCTCGAGACCGCGAACGCCCGGATGGCCGAGGCGATCAACACCGCCGCGCGCGCGGCCGCGAGCCGGGCCACCATCCTGATCCGCGGCGAGAGCGGCACGGGCAAGGAGCTGCTGGCCCGGGCCATCCACTACGCCAGCCCCAGGGCGAAGGGGCCGCTGGTGGCCGTGAACGTCGCGGCGCTGCCCGACACGCTGCTCGAGTCGGAGCTGTTCGGCCACGAGCGGGGTGCCTTCACCGGCGCCGACCGCGAGCACCGGGGACGCTTCGAGCTGGCCGACGGCGGATCGCTGTTCCTCGACGAGATTGGCGACCTGCCCAGGGGCACGCAGGTGAAGCTGCTGCGGGTGCTGCAGGAGCAGGCGTTCGAGCGGCTCGGGGGCACGCGCACGCTCCGCGTCGACGTCCGCGTCCTCGCGGCCACGAACCGCGACCTGGAGGGGATGGTCGCCAGGGGCGAGTTCCGCGACGACCTGTACTACCGGTTGAACGTCGTGCCGGTCGAGATGCCGCCCCTGCGCGAGCGGCGCGAGGACATCCCGGCGCTCGCCGAGCACTTCCTGAAGCGCTTCGCCGAGGAGAACCAGGCGCCCCGCAAGGAGGTGTCGCGCGAGGCGATGGACCTGCTGTTGAAGTACCACTACCCGGGGAACGTCCGCGAGCTGGAGAACCTGGTGCACCGCGCCGTCGTGCTCTCCCGCGGCAGCACGATCACGGCGGCCGATTTGCCGGTGAACCTGGCGCGGCCCGGCGCGGCGGGAGGGACCTCGACCGCCACGACCTTCGTGGAGCGCGTGTCCGAGTTCGAGCGGTCGCTGATCGTGGAGGCGCTCGAGCGGGCCGGGGGAGTGCAGACTCGGGCTGCCCGCGATTTGGGCATGAGCGAGCGGCACCTTCGCTACAAGTTGAAGAAGTACAAGCTGACATCTGACAGCCAGATAGGGCCGGTGTCCGTGCCGGCCGAGTATTGGCCGGCGTCCCTGCGGGCGGGCGGTTCGACCACTTGGTCGAATCTCTCGACCTCCTGGTCGGCCGCGCGTGTGGGCGGGAGACGAGCCGTGCGCGGGATCGAGCGGATTCCGGCCGTTATCTGAGCACGTCCGCGCAGCGACGTTTGGCACCGACCTTGACCCTGCCTCGGGTGTCACGGGGAGACCGTGACGACTCAGGAGGAACAGACGATGAAGCAGGCCATCCTGGTGGGAATCGCCGTAGTCGGCCTCGCGGCAGCCGGCTATGCGCAGGCGCAGCAGAAGCAGGGGCAGCAGGTGCGACCGCAGTCGGGGCAGACGGCGGCGTGCCCGCACTTCGTGGACGCAGACGGCGACGGCGTGTGCGATCACGCCGGGACCGGGCAGAGGCGCCGCGGGCCCGGGATGCGCGGGCCCGGGATGCGCGGCCGCGGGATGCGCGACGGCGCCGGCATGGCGTTCGGCCGCGGCGGCCAGTCGCTGGTGGACGTGACGGCGCAGGTGACGGGGCAGGAGCGGGCGGCGGTGGTCAAGTCGCTCGGCGAGGGCAAGACGTTCGCACAGATCGCCGAGGCCGCCGGCAAGTCGGAGGCCGACGTGAAGCAGGCGGCGCTGACCGCGCGGAAGGCGCGGCTCGACGAAGCGGTGGCCGCCGGTCGCTTGACCGCGAAAGAGGCCGAAGCCATGATGACGCTCATGGACGCGCGGATCGACCGGCAGTTGACGTCCGCGTGGCAGGGTGGCCGTCGTCCCGGGCCCGGGCGCGGCCCGGCGCGGTGACGAACCCCCTCGACTCCGCTCGGGACGCCTGAGCGAAGTCGAAGAGCGCAAGGCGATTGAATGAGCTGGTCCAACCTCCTGGTGGTGGCGCTGCTGACCGCGGCGCCGCCACCCTCCGGCCCGGCGCTCGAACGCGAGGCACGGCAGATCGAGACGATGCTGATCGCGCCGTGCTGCTGGAACCAGCAGGTGTCCGAGCACCAGTCGCCCGCCTCGGACCAGGTGAAGCGCGAGGTGCGAGTGCTGCTGGCCGCCGGCCGCTCCCGCCAGGAAGTCCTCGACGACTTCGCCGCCCGCTACGGCAACAGGATCCTTGCCGAGCCCCCGGCCGTCGGCTTCACCCGATTCCTCTACGTGCTGCCCTGGGTCGTCTTCGCCTTCAGCGGCGTCGGCCTGACCTGGCTGGTACGCCGGATGAGCGCGAAGCGGGCGGTGGAATCCCCCCAGCCGGCGGCCGCCGTCGGCGGCACGGTCGCGGGCGATTACGAGCAGCGCCTGGACGACGAGCTGAGGGACCTGGACTGATGCGCGTTCACGTCGATCCCGAACGCGAGGAGATCGACCTGCTGCTGCGGGCCGCCACCAGGCTTCCGGCCGGGCGGGTGCTGGAGGTCGGCTGCGGCAGCGGGCGGTTGACCCGGCTCTATGCCGGTGACGCGGGCTCGGTCGTCGCCATCGACCGCGACGCGGGCCGCATCGAGGCGGCGCTCGCCGCAGGCGGCGTGCCGCCGAACCGCGTGAAGTACCGCCAGGCGTCCATCCTCGACGACCCTCCACGAGACGATGGCCCCTTCGACGTGGTCATCCTCTCGTGGTCGTTGTGATGAGTGAGCCACGAGGGCATGGTCCATGCCCTGCGACGCGCGGCCGGGCTGGCTCGCGCCCGGCGGGCAGGTGATCGACATCCGCGCCCTCGACGAGAAGGCCGAGTTCCTCATCGTGTCGCCCGAAGGACTCCGCTCCCAGGTTCTGCGGCATCATGCGTGAGACGGATGACGGGATCGAGTACGGCCAGGCCGAGGCGGCGCTGAAGGAGGCGCTGGCCCTGGAAGTCCTCACGCTGGCTGCCGAACACCCCTTCACCTTCCGCCACCACGCGCCCGACCTGCCGTCGATGCGCGCCTACCTGGCCGACACCTGGACCGACGCGATCATCGGCCCCGACGTGGCGCAGGCGGTGGACGAGGCGTTCGCGCAGGCCGGCCCCGGGGCCGAGCTGGTCCTGCGCGAGAAGGGGTGGATGAGGGTGCTCAGTACGTCACGGTGAAACCGAGCCCCCCGCTGTGCGACCGGTAGTTGTAGAAGAGATCGTTCGATCGGTGGCGCGTGAACCAGTAGTCCACGTCGAGCGAGAGCCGCAGCGGGCCGGTCTTCCGTGGCGCCAGCGGGATCGAGAGGCTCGCGCCCGAGCGCCAGATCCGGTCCTCCCTCAGCGGGCTCAACGGCCGATCGATCCCGTCGAGATCGAGCGCCCGCGCCCCGCGGTAGTCCTTGTCCATCCACGCCCCCGCCAACTCCATCTCGAGGCCCCCGGGGCGCACGTGCTTGGCCGTGGCCCGAACGACATGAGCCCGGCTGGCGAAGGGGTCGTCGTAGATGCCGTCCTCGAAGAAGAGGGCCGGTGTCGTGACGATCACGGACGGGAGATCGCCGAAACTCGAGCGGCGGGTGTATTGCAGCGTCACGCCGGTCCGGTCGGCCAGGGACTGCGCGACGCGCCCCAGCACCGTGAACTGGCCTGCGAGCGCCCCGGCGGTGGGCTCGGTCCTGGTTGTCGCCCAGCGGAACGAGGGACCCATGCCGCCGGGGCCGCGGCCACCGTGCGGCGTGACGGTTCCCCCGGTGACCTCCGCTGGCGTCTCGATGGTGACGATGCCGCCTCGGTAGTCCTTGGCGCCGCCGTGCGCTTCGACAATGAGCGTTGTTCGGGTCGGGAAGCTGATGAGGAAGCTGGCGAAGGCATCGTGCTCGCGCTGATCGAGCTGCGAGGCGTCGGGGAAGTCGCGGAGATCGAACCGGTAGCCCGCTCGGAAGGTCGAGGCCGCGGAGGTCTGTCGTTGCAGGTTCGCGAAGAGGCCCAGGCCGCGGTAGTCGGCCGCGGTCCACGACGTGCCGTTCGACCGCCAGGACAGGGTGCTGCCGACGAAGAGCGTACCGAATCGCCACGTGGCGCCCGCGTTGTGCAGCGCGTAGGTCCAGTCGCCTGGCGTCGTGTAGCTGCCGGTGTCCAGCGTGTAGAAGAGGCGCAACCGCTGGGCGGCCGCCCGCTGCTCCGCCTCGACGCGCGCCGCCGTGTTCTGGCGCGACTCGGCCGCGCTCTCCTCGGAGAACGAGTTCAAGGCGCGCCCGATCGAGGCGCTGAAGGAGGTCTGGGCGGTGGCAGGTGCCGCGAGGGTCGCGAGGGCCAGGCACGCCGCGCCGCCACGCCCGAAGGATGAGAAGGTCATGGGCTCAAAGCCGGCGGCCGCCGAAATCCCGGCGGCCGCCAGCCCTCCTTTTCCTGATGGCTACCGGCGCGGGCCCCGGCCCTTGCCCTTCGGCCCGGTTCCGTCGCAGGTGCCGCCACCCGTCCCGGGCCCGGGGCCGAACCCGGTGCCGTCCTGCGGGCCGACGCGGCTGCCGTCGCCCAGGCCGCGGCCGTACCCCTTGCCCTGGCCCTGACCCTGGCCCTGACCCTGACCCTGGCCTTGTCCCTGGCCCTTGCCCTGTCCGGCGCCGTTGCCAGCGCGGGCGCCGTTCTGGAAGTTGTCGCAGATGCCGTCGCCGTCCGCATCGATGAAGCTCGTGCCGGCGGGGTTCGGGCTCGCCGGCGCTGGCGCCTGCGCCTGCGCTGCGGGGGCCAGCGCGGCGAGCACGAACAGCGCCGCGAGGCCGACGATCAGTGCACTTTTCATGAGATGAGGTCCTCCGTTCTGTTCCTGGGTTCGACGGCCACCGGGCCGCCCATGCCCCCAGTGGAGGCAACGTCGGGGCCAGGGTTCGCCCGGAGCCCGGCGGGGCGCCAACTCCTTGATGTGGACTGGTTTAGTCGATTTGAACGTGGAACCCGGGGGTGCGCGGCGATCGACGGGATCGTCGAGGCAGCGGGGTAGAGGCGACCGTCTGGTCGAGGGAGCCTTCCGCGTGCACGGTTTCTTTTGGGCCGTGCCTTCCCGCCAGAGACGCCGCTGGTCGCCCGGCGCCGGCCCCACTATCATGGGGCCCATGATCAGAACGCCGATCGTCCATGTCTCGCTCATCGCGATCGTTCTCGTCGCGGTGGCGCTTGCGGCCCAGACCGGGCGAACGGACCCGGCCGCCCTCCGCTTCGAGATCACCTACGGCAACCAGCTCCTCGACGGCCCACTGGACGGCCGGCTGCTCGTGATGGTGTCGTCCGACCCCGCCGCCGAGCCCCGTTTCCAGATCAACGACAGCGCCAGCACGCAGATCATCGCGGGGGTCGACGTCGAGGGCTGGCGGCCCGGTGCCCCGGCGCTCGTGGACGCCACGGCCGTCTCCTACCCGGTTCGCAGCCTCGCCGAGATCCCCGCCGGCACCTACACCGTGCAGGCCCTGCTGCAGGTCTACGAGACGTTCCATCGTGCCGACGGCAAGGTGGTGAAGCTGCCGATGGACCGCGGCGAGGGGCGACAGTGGAACCGTGCGCCGGGGAACCTGTACAGCACGCCGCGGAAGCTGACGGTGACGCCGGGCGAGACCATCCGCGTCGCCCTCGACCAGGTCATCCCGCCGATTCCCGACCCGCCCGAGACCCGGTACATCAAGCACGTGCGCATCCAGAGCGAGAAGCTCACGAAGTTCTGGGGGCGTCCGATGTTCCTCGGGGCGCACGTGCTGCTGCCGGCCGGGTTCGACGAGCACCCGGATGCGCGTTATCCGCTGGTCATCGACCACGGCCACTTCCCCTACACCCTCGAGGGTTTTCGCGAGGAGCCGCCCGACCCGGACCTGAAGCCGGTGTACTCCGAGCGCTTCCACTGGGAGGGCTACAACCGCACGGAGCAGGAGCAGGCGCATCAGTTGTACAAGGACTGGACCTCGCCGGGCTTCCCGCGCTTCCTGTTGATCCAGGTCCAGCACGCCAACCCGTACTACGACGACTCGTACGCGGTGAACTCGGAGAACCTCGGGCCGTACGGCGACGCCATCAACGAGGAGCTGATCCCGCACATCGAGAAGAAGTTCCGCGGCCTCGGGCAAGGCTGGGCGCGCTTCATGTACGGCGGATCGACGGGTGGCTGGGAGGCGCTCGGCGTGCAGATCCTCTACCCCGACTTCTACAACGGCTGCTTCGCGGCCTGCCCCGACCCGATCGACTTCCGCCAGTACACCGTCATCGACATCTACGACGACAAGAACGCGTTCTTCGTCGAGGGGCCGTGGCGGCGGGTGGCGCGTCCCGGCAGCCGCAACTACCTCGGGCACATCGGCACGACGATCGAGGCGATGAACCGCCTCGAGTTGGCGCTCGGCGAGAAGGGCAGGTCGGGCGGACAGTGGGACATCTGGCAGGCGGTCTACTCGCCGGTTGGAGCCGATGGCTACCCGAAGCCGATCTTCGACAAGCGCACGGGCGCGATCGACCACGAGGTGGCGGCGTACTGGAAGGAGCACTACGACCTGGGGCACATCCTGCGACGCGACTGGGCGACGCTCGGCCCGAAGTTGCAGGGGAAGATCCACATCTACGTGGGTGAGGCCGACAACTACTTCCTCAACAACGCCGTCTACCTGGTCGAGGAGACCCTGAAGGGTACGAAGAACCCGCACTACGATGGCGAGGTGGACTACCAACCGCGGGCGGAGCACTGCTGGAACGGCGACCACACGCGGCCGAACGCGATCGCCCGCCTTCGCTACGCGCAGATGTTCGCGCCGAAGATCGTGGACCGGATTCTCAAGACGGCGCCGCAGGGGTCTGACACGACGAGCTGGCGTTACTGACCGTCTGCGAGGTGCAGAAGTCGAGCGCCAGGACGCGGCGACCCGCGACGACCGTCACCTCGGCGTCGTTCTGGCGCGTTCCTTCTGCGCGGCGAGTTGCGCCTGCGCGTTGCGCAGCGCGAGGTTCATCCTGTCGGGCTGGCCTTTCCTGTTGTAGGCGTCCGCCTTGACGAACCACCCCAGCGCCTTGAGCTCCGGGGTCCTGGCCCGATCCAGGCCCCGGTCCGCGAGTCCCTCCACCTGGTCCAGGGGCGCCGATTGCTGCAGGAGGGCGCGGGCGAGGAACAGGTAGCCTTCCGGCCGCTTCGGCGCGATCCGGACGACCTCGCGCATCTGTTCCGCGGAGCCCGTCCAGTCGCCGAACCCGGCCAGC
This sequence comes from uncultured Acidobacteriota bacterium, assembly GCA_963813585.1. GTDB lineage: Bacteria > Acidobacteriota > Vicinamibacteria > Vicinamibacterales > Fen-181 > JARKSS01. The sequence continues at coordinate 114,590 of CAWEZL010000001.1, read as the reverse complement.
ACCTTTCCCAGGTTGAACCGCGCCTTGAAGCTGTTTGGGTTGTTCGCGACCTCGGTGAGGTAGGCGGCGCGGGCCTCCTCGGGCCGCTGCAGTTCCTCGTACAGCACGCCGAGGTTGAACTGCGCCCCGGGGAACTTCGGGTGGGCGGCGAGGATCTCCTGCAGCATCGCCTGGGCCCGCGGCAGCTGCTTCACGTCGATCAGGCACGCCGCCAGATTCAGGCGCCCCTGGGTGATCTTGGGCTGGATCTCGACGGCCTTCTCGAGAAAGGGCAACGCCTTCGACGGCTCGTGCCGCTCGATGTAGACGTCGCCGAGCAGCGTGTAGGCCTGCGTGTTGCGGGCGTCGATCGAGAGGGTCCGCTTGCAGAGCGTCACGACGTCCTCGCTCCGGCCGTCCTCGAGGAGGATGTTCGCCATGCCGATCAGCGCCTGGACGCTCTGCGGGTTCTTCTTGAGCACCTGGTCGAAGCGCGCCCGCGCCTCGTTCCGCCGGCCGAGCTCGGTGTAGCAACTGCCGAGCATGAGCAGGGCCTGCGGCATCTCCGGCTCCCTGCGGACCGCCTCCTCCAGGAGCCGCGCCGCCTCCGCGTGGCTCCCGTCCGCGATCAACGTCCCGGCCTGCTGGACTGCGGAGAAGACCTCGAGCTTGTCCTTCGGATCCGCGAGCCCGCTCTCCGACGCGGCCGGCACGCTGGACGGCCCGGGCGTGCCGACGTAGCCGAGCGCCGCGAGACGCTCCATGGTTTCCCTGTCGAGGTTCGCCGCCTCGGGCGCGGGAGCGTCGCGTCCTGTCTCCTCGGTGAGCTGCGCCAGCTCGCGACTCATGCCCGCGGCGATCGCGGGGCGATCGTCGAAGATGTTCCGGGCCTCGCCGGGATCGGCCTGGAGGTCGAACAGCTCGGGACGCGGCGCCTCGATGTACTTGTACCGCCCGAGCGCATCGATCGAAGCGAACTCCACCCGAACTGGAGGCTTGGGGTCATCGACTCGCTGTACGCGGCCACCTCCTGCCGCGGCTCCCGGCGAAACATCGACGCGACGAGGGATCGGCCGTGAACCCTGGCCGCCGGTCGATCGATGCCCGCCAGGTCGAGCACGGTGGGGAAGACGTCCACCAGGCTCACCTGGTCGTCCACGCGCCCGCCGCGCAGCTGGTCGAACGGCGTCGAGATGATCAGCGGCACGTGGAGGGCGTAGTCGTAGAGGAAGAAGCCGTGAGTCCCCTCGCCGTGGCTTCCGAGCCCCTCGCCGTGGTCGCCGGCGATGACGACGATGGTGCGCCCTGTCAGCCCGGCGGTCTCGAGCCACGACACCAGCCGGCCGACCTGCTGGTCCGCGAACGCGATCTCGCCGTCGTAGAGGCCCGCCAGGCCCCGGGCGCCGTGCTGCGTTCGGAACGGCTCGGGTGGCTCGTAGGGGCTGTGCGGGTCGTAGAGGTGGATCCACGCGAAGAACGGCTGGTCCTTCCGGCCGTTCAGCCACTCGAGGGCGGCGTCCACCACCTCGTTGCCAGGCCGCTGGACGGCGGCCAGGTCGAGGCGCTTGAACTTCCCGAGGTCGAACCGGTCGTCGTAGGTGCCGAACCCCTGGTTGAGGCCCCAGCGCCCGTCCACGACGAAGGCGCCGACGAACGCGCCGGTCCGGTAACCCCGTTCCGAGAACACCTCGGCGAGCGTCGTCCGATCCGGACCCAGGGCGGTCGTGCCGTTGAGGCGGACCCCGTGGTACGTCGGGTAGAGACCGGTCAGGATCGAGGCGTGGGCCGGCAGCGTCAGCGGCGCGGGCGTGGCGGCCTGGGAAAACAGGATTCCGCCGGTCGCGAGGCCGTCGATGGCTGGCGTCCTGGCGTCCGCGTCGCCATAGCACCCGAGGTGGTCCGCGCGCGTGGTGTCGAGCGTGACCAGGACGACGTTGGGCCGCTCCACCCCCGTCTCGTCCATGCGCGTCGCAACCCCTGCCCCGTCGGTTCGACGGGCCGGGGGTACGCGGTCAGCGCCAGGTACCCGGCCAGCCCCAGCAGGGCCAGGCCCGCGGAGACGGCCAAGGACAGGATGATGGGCTTGCGGTGGAAGGTCATCACTGGGGAAGCGTGGCGGGTTCATTGTACGCCCCGTCCCGCGATCCGCAAATCTGCGCTTGACACGCTTTCGGCGCTGGTGGGATCTTGAAGGCCTCACCTTCTGAAGTCGACTCGCGCGGTGACGGGCAGGCGGTCGTCGCAGAACTCCAACGATAGAAACGGAGGCGCTGATGCGTTCAGGCAGAAGGCTCCTCGCCGTCGCGTGCTGCTCCGTGCTCTGGCTCGGGGTGTGCGCGACGGGCGCGCGCGCGCAGGCCATCCACGAAGGGAAGCTCACCGGCACGGTGGCCGGCGAGGACCGACTCGTGATGCCTGGCGTGACCGTCGAAGTGTCGGGACCGGCATTGATTGGCGGCCCGAGGTCGGCGACCACGTCCCGCTCGGGGACGTACGTCGTGCTCAACCTGCCGATCGGTCGCTACACCGTCAACGCGTCGCTCGCGGGCTTCAAGACGGTTGTGCGGGAGAACGTCGAGATCTCGCCCGACACGACCATCACGCTCGACTTCGTCCTGCCGGTCGGGGGCATCAACGAGACGGTCACGGTCACGCGCCGAGGGCCCCGATCGTCGACACCAAGACCTCCACGATCGACTCGCAAGATCGACAAGGACCTGCTGGACAGGCTGCCGACGAGCCGTGACGCGTTCTCGACCTCGCGCTCACGACCCCCGGCATGTCCTCGACTCGGCGAGCTCCGAGACACGCTGCCGAGCCCGACCGCCTACGCCAGCGCGACGAACGAGAACGTGTTCCTCATCAACGGTGTCAACGCGACCAATCCCGAGGCGGGGGCGTTCGGCTCGCTCGTCAACGTCAACTACGACGCCGTCGAGGAAGTGCGGATCGTCGGCCTCGGATCGAAGGCCGAGTACGGGAGCTTCTCCGGCGCGGCCATCGACGTCGATCACCAAGTCCGGCAGCAACGCCTTCCACGGCAGCGGCGCGTTCTACTCCAAGCTCGGGTCACGGTCGCCAACAACCAGCCGGGGGCCGGAGAGGACCTCGGCGCGCCCTGCCTCCACGTGAACGAGGGCGACCTGCTCGCGGGCGACATCAAGACGGACTGGGAGACGAGCTCGGGCACGGTGGGCGGCCCGATCGTAAAGGACAAGCTGTGGTTCTTCGGCGCCTTCGACTACCTGCGCGGCACCGAGCTGCCGCCGCGCTCGGCGCTGAAGAACGAGTCCTGGGGCCGCTACGCCGACCTAAGCTCTCCGTCGCCCGTCCGGCAAGCACCGCGCCTGCGTCGCCTACCACTACGAGAACAACGACGGCAACGGGTGGAGCTGGGGCATCCAGCCCGGCTGGGACACGTCGATGACGTACGGCTCGAAGACCTAGAATCAACACCGTCTCGGCGCAGTGGCAGTGGTTCGGCGACCGGCACGACGGTCATGAGCGCCAAGTGCCTGGGCTTCTGGACCGACGACACGCCCTACCTGCCCGAGGACGCTCCCGACCACCCGGGCTACATCAACTGGTGGAAGTGGACCGACGCCTACGGCAGCTCGGCATCAACGGCGCCTTCCCCTACGTCGACGCGTAGAAGTCGAGCCGCAACACCATCCAGGCCGACCTCTCGCACTACGCCGAGGGGTTCCTGGGCGCAGCACGACATCAAGTTCGGCGTCCAGTACACGAAGGGGCGGAGCAACTCGCAGGACGGCTACTTCCAGAACTACGTCAACTTCCTGTACCCGTACCGCTGGACGCAGAGCGTCCAGTACATGCAGTCCTGGTACGGCGACACGGGTCTGCTGTTCTACAACCACAAGGACACGATCAACCCGTTCCTCACCGTGCGCACCGCCGACTCCGCGGGCGCGTTCTTCGACGACCAGTGGTCGCCGACCCGCCGGCTGACGATCAACGCTCGGCCTCCGCTTCGACCAGATGAGCACGAAGTACGGAGCAAGGGGAAGATCTACGACTTCGTCAACTCGCCCGACGAGGTCAACGGCCCGCCGCCCGTGATCCGCGAGCGGGCGTCCACCGGCAACATCTTCGACTTCAAGACGTGGTCGCCCCGCCTGGGCGTGATCGTACCAGCTCACCGAGGACGGCAAGACCGTGGCGCGGGCGTCATTCGGCCGGTACTACACGCCGCTCAGCGTCGAGTACCTGAGACGGTTCGGCCCCGACGTGCCGCCGCTCAGCCGGATGTTCCAGCTCTACGAGGTGGGACCGTGGGGCTCGGTCGACACGAACGGCGACGACGTGGTCGACACGCTGGAGACGCGGGCCGCGGCGCGCCGGGTCGCCGGGCTGACGCCGATCAGCGAGGAATCCCGGACGATCGACCAGTCGTGGACGCTCAACGTGGCCGACAACCTGAAGGACCAGTTCACCGACCAGGTCATCGTTGAACGTCGAGCGCGAGATCGTCAGGAACCTCTCGGTCAGCGCCACCTACATCTACAAGCACTCCGCCAACCTGTTCGCCAACGTCCCGATCAACCGGGTGACGGGCCAGGAGTGGGAGTACGAGCGCAAGCCGTTCACGACGGCCTCGGGCCAGCAGGTCTCGCTCTACAGCATCGTCCAGCGCGACTACAACCAGGACGGAGTGATCAACGGCGACGACATCGCGTGGATCGGCGACAACGGCACGTCGCGGGTCCAGAACATGCCCGCCTTCGACGGCATCAAGGCGCGCCGCGACTACCACGGCGCTCCAGCTCGTCCTCACGAAGCGGTACTCGAACCGGTGGCAGGCGATGGCGTCGTTCCTGTACTCGAGCTCCAACGGGATGGCCCGCCGCTCGCTGCGGCAGGACGTCAACGTCGAGGGCCCGATGTTCTGGGACGACAACTGGATGGGCACGCTCAACCAGACCGTCAACAACCTGGACGGCCCGCTGCCCTTCACGCCCAAGTACGAGTTCAAGCTGTCCGGCTCCTACATGATCCCGAAGATCGAGTTCGACGTGGGCGTCCGGCTGCGCCTGAACACCGGCCGGCCGCTGTGGAAGCTGGAGACCTACGACCAGCTCACGCAGTGGGGCGGCCCGGAGACGGGCGTGATCGAGGCGGGTGGAACCGGCCAGATCGTCGGCGTCACCGAGCCGGAGTACCTGCCGACGCAGACGCTCCTCGACCTGCACTTCGACAAGGTGCTCAAGATCAAGACCTACGGCATCCACCTGGTCGTGGACGGGTTCAATATCTTCAACACGTTCACGCCGACCGACGTGGACCCGCTGTTCGAGTACGGGAAGGTCACCGCGATCCCGAGGTCGCGGCGGTTCCGCTTCGGCGCGAAGTTCGAGTTCTAGCGGAATACGAGCGCCGGCAGGAACGCCGGCGCCCAACCGTGGAGAGGGCTCGGCGGCCGGGTGGCCGCCGGGCCCTTTGCGTTACTCGGGAGGCGCCTCGAAGGCCACGACGTTCCGCGTGAAGCCGCGGCTCCGGATGGCGCCGTACACCACCCCCGCGCCCAGCCAGAGCCCCCCGGCGATCTTCGCCGGCGTGCGCAGGCTCCACCAGAGGTAGAAGCATATCGCGAAGCCGAGCAGCGGCCAGACGAGGTTGGTGAGGCGGCGGTCCTCCGCCCGCACCCAGTAGCGCACGAAGGCGGCGAGGTTCACCCCCATGAAGGCGATGAACGCGCCGAAGTTGAGCATCTCGGCCCCGAGCTGGTAGGTCAGCAGCAGGCCTCCCACCCAGGCGAACGCACCCACCAGGAGCACGTTGTTGCGGGGAATGTTCCGCTTTGCGTCCACGGCGCCGAAGAAGCGCTCGGGCAGCGCCTTGCTGCGGCCCATGCCGTAGAGCAGCCGCGCGGCCCCGAGGTGCGCGCCCGACCCTGACCCCATGTTCGCCACCAGGAGCGTCGCGTTCAGCACGGCGAACATCACGGGCCCGCCCGCCTTGCCCGCCACGTGGACGAACGCGGTGTCGATGTCGGGGAAGCCGGTCCAGTTTCCCCAGACCAGCTGGGCGGCGTAAACCTGGATGACGGCGAGGATGCCGGTGATCAGGCAGGTGAGCACGGTCGCGAGCAGGATGTTGCGGCGGGGATTCTCGACCTCCTCGGACAGGGTCGAGATGCCGTCGAACCCGATGTAGGTCAGCGACGCGATCGAGGCGCCCGTCAGCACCAGCCCCAGCGAGAACGTGGAGGGATCGTAGAAGGGGCGCGTGAGCGCGGCCGCGTCGAGCGGGACGCCCAGCAGGTAGCGGACGGCCGACGCGAGGAACAGGAACAGGACCACGAACATCCCAATCGCCAGCACTTCGTTGGTACGCGCGCTCGCCTTGACCCCCCGGAGGTTGAGCATCGTGAACAGCGCGGCGAAGAAGGTCACCCAGACCGGGAACGGGACCTCCGGCAGGAAGTTCATCGCGGCCTTGCTGCACCAGACGGTGCAGATGATCGGGTTGAGCACGTAGTCCATCACCATGCCCCAACCCGTCAGGTACCCCAGGCCCGGGTGCAGCTCCTGCCCGACGTAGGTGAACGCCGACCCCGCGCTCGGATAGGCGCGCGCCATGCGCCCGTAGCTGATCGCGGTGAGCAGCATCGCGCACATGCCGATCAGGATCGTGGTGGCGACGTGGCCGCGGGCCTCCGTGCTGACGACGCCGAAGATGCCCATGGGGGCAACCGGCTGGACGAGGACGATCCCGTAGAACACGAGGTCCCAGAGGGTCAGCGTGCGTCGGAGACGGGGCGCGGCGGGCGCCCCGGAAGGGGTCTCAGCGGGTGGTGTCGGCATTCCAGGCCTCGGCGGTCACGCGGGGCTGGCCCGACGCCATCCCCGGGAACGAGACGTTCAACTCCCGGGACTCGCCCGGGAACAGCGCAAAATAGTTGTCTTCCCAATACACCGGCAGGATCTCCTCTCCGCTCGACGGGTCGACCAGCTTCAGCCGCACCTGGAAGGCGAGCGCGGTGCCCGTGTTCTTCACCACCACCTGCGCGCGCCGCTCGGCGCCGGCTCCGGCGAGCGTCGCCGCGACCTCGAGGGTCGTTCGCGGCAGCGACGCGAGCGCCCGCAGGTCGGCGTGCTTCGCCGTGGGCGTGTAATACCACTCCGTCTTCGCCCAGTCGAGCCGGTCCTCTTCGGTGGAGAGCCAGTAGACGTTGCGGCTCACCTCGCGGCCCCCGGCGTCCCTCGCGGCCAGGCGGACGAAGTACGTCCGGCTCCAGTCCGCCGCGGGCGCCGGCAGCGTAAAGGCGCGCCCCACCGCGTCCGCCCCGACGTCCACCTTTGCCTCGCGCGAGAACAGCTCCCTCGAGTTCAGGTCGAAGATCCTCGCCGAGACGGTCAGCTGCGGGCGCGGCTCGAGGGTGTCGTTGACGACGACGATGGAGCGATCGTCGTACGAGAACTGGACGTGCAGCCCTTCGCAGGCGGCCTTGGTGCCGAAGTAGCCGCCCCCGGGCCGCAGGTACCAGTCGTAGAGGTGCCAGATCATCGACGGCCAGGCGTTGTTGAGCATCCACTGGATGACGCCGGTGGACACGTACCTGTTCCGTCCGAACGCCTCGAACATCGCGCGCTGCCCCTCGTAGGCGAGCGCCTGGGCCTTGCGCGCGTAGTCCTCGGCGCTGGTGGCCTTGCCGTACCGCCCCTCGAGCGCCCCGGTGAAGAGCAAGAGGTCCTTGAACTCGTCGCCCCCCGCGTGGAACCGCCAGACGGCGTCGATCGGCCACAGGTGGTCGGGGGGCAGCATCTTCTTCAGGCTCTCGATGGGGGGGACGGCGGCACCGGGGCCGACCTCGGTGGCGAACCCGAACGCGCCGCCGTTCTTCTTGTCGAGCAGCCAGTAGGAAGGCGGGACGTAGTCGTACGGGCCGCGCATCTTGACCCCGCTCGGTCCGCTCACGGGCCCCGGCGCGTCGGTGGCGTTCGAGAGCACCGGCTTCTGCCACCGGCATCGGCGCGCGACGTCGAGGTACTTCCGCTCGACGTCGGCGGGCGGCGGGAAGTCGCTGCCGTTGAGCCAGACCATCACGCTCGGGTGATTGCGGAGGCGGAGCATCTGGCTCTCGAGCGAGGCCGGGCCGACGTGGTGATCCTCCGCGTCCCACTTCTTCCACTGCTCCCAGTGATCGCAGCAGCACCAGCCCGGCATCAGCAGGATCCCCATGCGGTCGGCCAGGGCGTAGAACTCCTCGGTTTCGAGCTTGCCCTCGAGCCGGATCGTGTTCAGCCCCATCTCGCGCACGTAGCGGAACTCCGCCTCGAGCCGCCCGCTCGAGGCCGGGCGGAGCAGCATGTCCGACGACCAGCCGGCGCCGCGGACGAGGATCGGCTTGCCGTTGATCTTGAAGAGCCGGTGGCCCTCGGCGGTCAGTTCCGAGGTGTACTCCTGGATCCCGAACGTCGTCTCGGCCTGGTCGGACGTGGCGCCGCCCGCCTCCACGGCCAGCGTCAGCGTGTAGAGCGGCTGGTCGCCGTACCGGTAGGGCCACCAGACGCGGGGGTCGGCGATGGTGAGGCCGGGCACGTCCGCGGGCGTCAACACGACGGTTTGCGTGGCGTGGGGCGCGAGGGAGACCGCCTTGCTGAACGAGATCGGGCCGATCTCCCCGCGGAGGGTTGCCGCCACCGGGCTGTCCGCCTGGTTGGTGAGCTCGGCGCTGACCGTCAGGCGGGCCGTCTTCAGGCCAGGCAGCTCGAGGTCGGTCTCGACGAAGGGATGCCGCAGCGTGACCGGGCCGCTCTCCGTGAGGTACACGTCGCCCCAGAGGCCCATGTTCTTGTCCGCGGGCGTCGGGTTCCAGTCCACCCACATGATCGCGAGGTCTTCCGGTTCCGGCCCGAACACCTCCACGGCGAGCGCGTTGGTCCCGGCGACGGCGATCCCGGTGACGTCGAACTCGAAGCGGCGGAACGTGCCGACCGCCTCGGACGCCTTGGCGATCGGCCGGCCGTTCAGCCAGATGTTCGCCCGGTAGTTGATCCCGTCGAAGTGCAGCGCGAGCCGACGCGCCGCCCGGGCCTCGGAGACGGTGAACTCCGTCCGGTACCACCAGGCGGGTTTGAAGGGGCTGTCGGCGGGGGTTGGCAGCAGAGTGAACCGCTCGCCGATCGGGTAGGTCGTGCCGGGAATGCTGCGCAGGTTCATGCCGAAGTACGGGTCCTTGTAGACCCCGGCCTCGACCAGCGCGCCGACCACCGTGGCCGGCACCGTGACGGCGTGCCACGTGTGCACGTCCACGCCGGGGCGGGAGAGCCCGTCTCCCTTCGCGGCCACGCGCGCGGCGGACTGGATCGACCACCCGGTCAGGGCGGTCCGTGACGGTGCGTCAGCCGACGCCACGGCGGACGGGGCAATGACCAGCCCAAGCGCGAGGAGCCGGCAACAGGCGGCGCTGACCCTGGCAGGCATGGCATCCTCCTCCAGATGACGCATTATCATGACACTGAACCGATGAGGATCACCGCCTCGACTCCCGGCTCTCACCGGGGCCAACACGCGTCTCGGCGAGGTACCGCGCGGGGTCCATCAGCGTCTGCGTCTGCCGGAGGAGCCGGGCGAGGCGGAGGGCCTGCGCCGGCCGGACCTCTCGCAGCCACTGCCACCACTTCTTGCGGCCCCGCAGGTTCAGGTACGCTCCGGCGCCACGTCTCGCAGTACAGCTCGAAGAACTTCTCGACGGGAAGGCGCGGCTGCCAGACCAGGTGGTGGAGATTGTACTGGTCCCAGTCGCGCACCGCCACGCGGTCGTCCATCGCGCCGAAGAACCGGGTCCCCGGCAGCGGCGTGAGGATGGTGAATCCGACGCGATCGATCGCGTTCGTCTCGAGGAACGACCACAGCGCGTGGAAGTCCTCCTCGGTGGCGTCGGGATCGATGATGAAGTTGCCCGTGACGCCGAAGCCGAGGCGCTGGGCGACGGCGATTGCCTCGAGGGTCGCCGAGATGTCGGCGTCCTTGTGAAGACTGCGGAGCCCGGCGGCCGTCGGGGCCTCGAAGCCGAAGAAGATGTCGAAGCGCCGCGCGAGTGGCCGCCACTTCTCCAGCAGCGACGCCTGCTCGACGACCGTGTCGGCCCGAGACTGCACGAGCATCCAGTTGCGCGGCGGCAGCGAGCGGAGGGCGCCGGCCAGCTCGGCGCTGCGCTCGGGGCCTGTCCAGAAGGTGTCGTCCACGACGAACACGTTCTCGCCGGCGGCCGCGAAGTCGGCGCGCACCGACGCGATCGGGTGAAAGCGCACCGTCTTCCGGTGGAACTCCCAGACCGAGCAGAACTTGCACCGGTGCTCGCACCCGCGCGCCGTCTCGATGGTCCAGACCGGCATGTAGTTCAGGCAGCAGTAGCGGCGCTGGTAGCGCTCGACCGTCGAGCGGTCGGGCAGCGCCACTGAGGCGAGGTCGAGCGGCGGCGGCACCGGGCCGGCCGGCGTGAACTCCCCGTCGCACGGGAGGAGGAGACCGGGCACCGACGCGAGGCTGTCCCCCGCCTCGACCGCCCTCACGACCGCCGGCAGCGCACGCTCCCCCTCGCCCAGCGCGATGGCGTCGATCGACGGCGAGCCCGCCAGTGCAGCGGGGTACGCCGAGACGGCGTGGCCGCCGGCGATGACCACCGCGGCCGGGTTCGCGCGCTTGGCGGCGTCGGCCAGGGCCAGGCCCGCGCGCACGTCGAGGATGTGCACGCAGGAGATGCCGACGATGTCGGGCCGCCAGTCGGACAGGATGCGCTCGATCGGCGTCCGCTCGAAGCGGAGATCCACGATCCGGCTCTCGCGCCCCTCGGACCGCAGCGCGGCGGCCACGTATTCCAGCCCCAGCGGTTCGGTGACGAAGAACGGCGCGAGGCCGAAGCGGATCGCGTCGGGGGCCGGCTTGACCAGGAGAATACGCATGAGTCTTGGTTCGAGTTGGCTACCGGCGGCCGCCTGCCGGGTTCAGCTCCCGGCGGAGCAGCGATGACCGGGTGTCCGCGAACGGCTCCTCGCGGGTGCCGAACACGGGGTGGAAGCGGTCCCCGGCGCCGTCGGGGCGGCGCAGGCCGAAGTCGTTGAGCTGCAGGTACTGCCGCATCTGGATCTTGTACCGGCCCTCGACCCCGAACAGCAGTTCCAGCAGCCGTTCATTCAGCCAGACCAGGTGGCGGGCGCCGAATTCCCAGAGGTAGGAATAGGCCTGGAAGTGCTTCCAGTCGGCGGGGGTCGGCCTCCACATCCCGATCGTCTCGCGCCGCAGCCGCCAGCGGGCGAAGTTCAGCGCCCCGGGGTCGAGGTGCCTCGTCCGGATGTTCGCGAAGTAGCCGTCGTACCAGCGGAAGTCCCGCTCGTTCTCGATCAGGCCGGCCGCCGCCATCTCCTCCCGGAGCGCAGTCTTCGGGTACGGCGTGAGCAGCTGATCCATCACGCTGCTGATCCCGAGCGCCTTGACGAACAGGTAGTTCTCCCGAATGCTCTCTTCGTCGTCGTGATCGAGGCCGTTGATGATCCCGGCGATCACGATGATGTCGTGCCGCTGCAGCTCCTCCACCCCGCGGCGGATCAGCTCCAGGGTGTTCGGCTTCCGCATCGCCTTCAGGCTCTTGGTCGAGCCGTTCTCGATGCCGAGGAAGATCGAGACGAAGCCGGCCTCGACCATCTTCCGCGCGATCCCCGGGCGCTGCGCGAACCCGATCGGGCTCGCCTGGGTGGTGAACACCAGCTTCTTCAGCCGGAGCCCGATGACCGCGTCGAGCAGCGCCTCGAACCGGTCCATGTCGAGGGTGATGTTGTCGTCGGTGCAGAACACGTGCCGCGCCCCGTGCGCGTAGGCGTCCTCGATGTCGGCCAGCACCCGGTCCATCGGGAACAGCCGGTACGACCTTCCGTACATCTGCCGGATGCTGCAGAAGCTGCACTGGTGCAGACACCCGCGCGAGGTCTCGACGACGTCGGCGCGGCGGAAGTACATGTGGAAGCCGGACGCGATCCGCGCGGCGCGGCGGGGAATCCGGATCCGGGCGAGGTCCTCGAGCGGGCGCGCCGGGTTGTGGACGAACGCCCCGCCGCGCTTCCACGACAGGCCAGCCACCGCCTCGAGCCCCGTGCCGCCCGTCTCGAGCGCGTCGAGCAGCTCACCGAACGCGAAGTCGCCCTCACCGCGGACCAGGAAATCCAACAGGGCGGCGTCTGGTGCCTGCGCGATCTCCTCGCGGCCAGCGTGGCGTGGTAGCCGCCCAGGACGATCCGGATCGACGGGTCGAACTCGCGCGTCAGCGCGGCGAACTGCAGCGCGGTGGAGTACTGGAACGTCATCGCCGAAAAGCCGACGACCTGCGGCCGCAGCTCGCGAAGCGCCCGGAGGAACCGCCGCACCGCGTTCGCGCGCCACACGACCATGTCGGCGACGTGGACCTCGTGGCCGTCGACCTGCCCTGCGATTGTGGCGAGGGCCAGGCTCGGCGCCTCCCACTGCCGGCGCGGGACCCACGGCGAGGTGGCCGGGCTCTGGACCAGCAGTGCCCTCATGCCGTCGCCTCGGCCGCAGTCTCAATGGCAGCAGGGGCGCCGCACCTTCGGTGCTCGGTTCTCCGTTCGACGTGCTCCGTTACCGGACCTTTCTCCCGCACTGGCTAACCCCTCGGTTCTCACGTCTCCGGTGGAAGGTGAAACGTCAACATCGAATCGAGCACGCTGCGCCAGTACTTCCAGGTGTGCCCGCCAGGCGCCTCCGACCACTGGTGGTCGATGCCCTGCTTGCCCAGCAGGCGGTGCAGTTGGCGCATCTGCCGGATGAAACGATCGCTCGAGCCGCACGCCAGCAGCAGCCGCGGGCGCGGCCCCGGCACCACCACCGTCTGCTTCCCGCGCCCACGCTCGTCCAGCGGTCCGGCCGCCGGCGGTGTCTCGGGCCAGAAGGTCCAGTCCGGGTCGTAGAACGCGCTGATCACGCTCGCGCTGCCGAAGCGCCCCATGTACCGGCGCGCGACGTCGAGAGCCGCGTAGCCCCCGAACGAGAAGCCGCCGATCCCCCACCGCGCCGGGTCGGCCGGCACCTGGTAGCGCTCGGCCACGAGCCCTGCCACTTCGTCGGCGACGAGCGCGAGGTACTGCGCGAACGGAAACCTCCCGGAATTGTGCCGGTAGAGGCTCGCGAAGCGCACGTCAGGCAGCACGACGAGCGCGGGCCGCACGCGGCCGGCCGACAGCAGCCGTGCGTACACCTCGTCCACCCCGAGTTCGGTGAGGATGTCCTCCGGACGGTCGGTCCAGCCGTGGTTGAGGATCACCACGTCGCGCGGTGCGGCCACGCCGGACGGCTTCAGCACCAGGAAATAGCGGTCCTCCCGCAGTTCCCGCGAGTGGAACCGCACGCGATCGACGTCGAGCGGCGGCCCCGACCGGACGCGCACCACCTCGATCCGGCCCTCGGGCACCGGCACCTTCTCCCACGGCTCCTTGCGGTGCAGGCGGCAGCCGCCGACGACCAGGATCATCAGGCCGACCACCGCCGTGCGGGCCCAATGCCCGAACCGGTTCGCCCAGCTCACCCGACCGGTCATCGCGGCCTCCGAGCCATCAGGCGTCCGGTCCCGGTCCGATCTTTCTCCGCACCAGTTCCTCGATCTGCTCGATGGTGTCGAGGCGGCGACGATCGAGGTCCCGCGGCTCGAACTCGATGCCGAACGTGAACTCCAGATACGTCAGCAGCTGCATGACGGCAATCGAGTCGAGGATGCCGTACGACAGCAGAGGCGTGGTGTCGGTCAGCTCCAGGCCTTCACCGCCGTCGGCCCGGTGCTCCAAGAGGTACGAGCGCAGCACTTCCCTGATCTCCACCGGACTATACACTCCTCCCACGCAGGGTCCCCAGGACCTCGTAGTCCACCTTGCCGCGTGAGCCGCGCGGCAGGCGCGCCACCTGGTGGATTTCGTCGGGCATCATATAGGGCGGCAGCAGCCCCGCGCAATGCGCGCGCAGCGCGAGCGCCTCCACCGGCGCCCCGTCGCGAACCGCCACGAACGCGGCGATGGTCGTCGCTCCGTCGCGCTGGGCCGCGACGGCCGCCGCCTCGGCCACGCCCGGCGCGCCCGCCAGCGCCGCTTCGATCTCTCCCAGTTCGATTCGGACACCCCGGCGCTTCACCTGGCGGTCCACGCGGCCGACGAACGAGAGTACGCCGTCGCCGTTCTCCGCGACGCGGTCGCCCGTGCGGTAGTACACTCGCGTCACCCCGTCCCCGTCGTCGAGGTGCACCAGCGCGCCGGTCGTCTCCTCGGCGCGGCCCCAGTAGCCGGACATCACCGAAGTGCCCCTCACCAGCAGCTCTCCGGTGCTCCCGCCCTCGCCCTGCTCATCGGCGTCGGGAAGCAGGCGCAGCGTCGCGTACGGGCAGGCGCGCCCGATCGGCACGCTCGCGCACCCGTCGACGCGAGCGTCCAGTCGGTACGCGGTGACGACGTTCGTCTCCGTGGGCCCGTAGAGGTTCCACAGATCGGCGTGCGGGTACGCAACGCGCAGACGCGCGGCCCACGAAGGGGGCATCACTTCCCCGGCGAACAACACGGTCCGCAGGCTCGGGATCGGCTCGCGCTCGAACGCGCCCTCGTCCAGCATGCGGCCGAGGATCGAGGGCACCGAGTACCACAGGGTGATGCGCCGATCGCGGACGAACCGGGTGGCCAGGCGCGGGATCCACCAAGCCGCCTCCGGCATCACGACGCATGCGGCGCCGGCCGCGGCGATGCTGAACACGTCGAGGGTGGAGAGGTCGAAGCCCAGCGGCGAGGGGCAGACCACGCGGTCGCTGGCGCCGATCCCGAATGCTTCCACCGACCAGGCGACGAAGCTGCCGACGGCGCGGTGGGAGATCGTCACGCCCTTCGGCGCGCCGGTCGAACCCGACGTGAACAGGATCAACGCGGGCTGCTCGGGCGTGCAGGCGGGCCGCTCGTGCGCCAGGGGAGGCGCGGCAATCGCCTGCTCCCACGGAACGGCCGGACCGCCGCGCCGTGAGACGACGACGGGTTGACCGTGCGGCAAGGCGCCGAGGGAGATGACCGCAGCGGGGGCGCAGGCTTCGAGAACCCCCTCGATTCGCTGCGCGGGCCACGGCGCGGGGATCGGCACGTAGCATCCGCCGGCGAGCAGCGTTCCGAAGATCGCGGTGATGCTGTCGGCCGACTTGTCGAGGGCAATCGCCACGCGGTCGCCGGGTCCGACCCCCGCCTCGACCAGCGATCGACCGACACTTCGCGCGCGCAGGAAGAGCTCCGCGACGGTCAGGGTCTGCTCGGAGTCCTCCACCGCCGGCCGGTCGGGCATCGACCGCGCCGTCGAGGACAGCCACTCGTGGAGGCAGGCCGACGGGTCAGGACCGGGCAAGCGTCACCCCCCAGGTGAAGCCGATGCCGGCAGCCGCGAACAAGATCCACTCGCGCCGCCCGATGACGCCCGCCTCGAGCAGCCAGGCGTAGTTCAGCGCGAGGTCGCTGGCGAAGGTGTGGCCGCACTCGACGAGCCCGGGCGTGTAGACGCGCGCGGGATCGAAGCGCAGGCAGCGGGCGAAGCCGTCGCGGTCGCCGGCGCTGACGTTGGCGTAGACGACGCGGTCCACGGCGGTCCGCGCGATCCCCGCCTCGCCGAGGACCCGTTCGACCAGGCGCTCGAAGTGCAGGTAGTACACCGGCACGACGCGCTCCTCGAGCCGGCGCGCGTCCACGTGCAGCGTGGGTCGGCCGACCGCGTCCACGCCCATCGCGACGAGGTCGTGCAGGCCCCCCAGCGTCAGCAGCTCGGTTGAGACGATCTCCGGCGACGCGGAAGCGTCTGAGGAGAGCACGACGGCGCTCCCGGCGTCGCCCTGCACCGTGATCGGCATCAGCGAACGGCTACCTTCCGGCGGCGTGTCCGCAGCCACCAGGAGGGCCACGCGCAGGCGTTCGTCCGCCCTCATCAGGCTTGTCGCGAGCTTCACCGCCAGGTGAAAGGCAGCGCAGCCCGAGAACTTGAGGTTGACGTTCAGCGACGCCTCGAGGCCGAGATCGGTGGCCAGGCGGTGCGCCAGCGCCAAGTAGCCGGCGTCCGCCCCGGGCAGCGTGCTGTAGTCGATCAGCAGGTCCACCCGGCCGGCGGGAATGCCGGCCTTTCCGAGCGCCTCGATTGCCGCCCGCCGCGCCAAGTGATAGGGCTGCTCGCCTGCCGCGCACACCCTGACGCGCGCGACGCCAAGGTTGGCCTCGACCCTGCGCCGGAGCCCGGGGGTGACGGCGCCGAGCGCCGCCTCGACGCGGTGCCGCTCGCGCGAGAGCACCGACGCGACGTCCTCGCTCGCCTCGGGCAGGGCGAAGGCGCAGGCGGCGAGGCGGATCGTCATCGCCCCGCCTCCAGGCCGAGAACGACGGTCGCCCGTTCGCCGCCATCGGCCCCCAGCACGAGGGCGGTTCCAGGAGCCCCCGCCGCCGCGCCGACAGCCGCCGCCACCGCCATGATCCCGCTTCCGCCAAAGGCGCCGGCCTCGAGGTGCGGCCGCACCCTCGCGGCCCCAGTTGCCCCGGCAGTCGCGGGGCCGAGGGCTTCGGCGACGCGGCCCACGCCGGCCGCTTCGACGACGACCCTCAGCGCATCCACGCCGCCGTGCGCGGCGAGGACGCGCTGGATGGTGCCTGCCCAACCCGCCACATCGCCCGGTCCCCCCGACACGCGCCCCTCCGCGATCGCGGCGAGGACCCTCGCCCGGGGCTCGGCCCCGCGTCCCGCGGCGTGCTCCGCCGTCTCGAGCACCGCCACACAGAGGCCCTCCCCGGGAACGAGGCGGCCGACCGTCCGGCCGTCGGCGCCCGGATCGCCGTAGCAGTCGGCGGCAAGCAGACCCTCGGCCTCGTACCACTCGAAGAGGCCTCGCGTGATCGGGTCGCCTGCCATCGTCACGACCACCGAGGCCTCGCCCGACTCGAGCAGGCCCACCGCCTCCAGTAGCGCGGCTTCGCCCGACATCAGCCCGCGAGAGAGCGTGATGTTCGGTCCTTTCAGGCCGTAGTGCCTTGCCACGTGGCTCCCCGGCTGGTTGCCGAGCGTCTCGGGGAACAGGATCGGGTCCGCCTTCGTGTGACCGTTCTCGGCCACCGACCGCATGAACGCCTCCGTCAGGTCGAGGCACCCGAAGGCCGTGCCGAAGCTCACGCCGGCCCCACCCGCCTCGAAGCGGCCCGGCTCGAGACCGGCGTCGTCCAGCGCGAGGCCGGCGGCGACCAGCGCCCAGGCCGACAGGCGGTCGAGCCTACGCGTCTTGAGCCCGGGGATCACCTCAGCCGGCTTGAACGGCGGGACGAGGAACGCGCGGCGGGTGCCGAGGGTCGCCCACCCGGTGACGGGCTGAAGCCCGGTACCCGGGCCCGTAACGCCACCCCGGCGCGGCCCGTAGGCGCTGATCGATCCCAGGCCGGTGATGACGACTGGTGTCGCGGTCATGATCGCTCCGCCCCGTCGCCGCGTTCGAACACCAGGGCCCCGTTGCTGCCGCCGAAGCCGGCCGACACGCTCATCGCCGCCTGCATCGAGGTCTCCCGCCCGTCGTCGACGATCCAGTCCACGCTCGGCGTTTCGACCGGATCGACGAGCCGCAACGTCGGGAACAGCCGCCCGGCCTGCAGCGCGAGGATCGTGATGAGGGCCTCGATCGCCCCCGCGGCGCCGAGCGTGTGTCCGAGGTACGACTTGGTGGACGAGACGGGGAGGCGCTTGGGCCGTCCCGGGAAGGCCGCTTCGTACGCCTTTACCTCGGCAACGTCGTTCAGCGGCGTGCCGGTTCCGTGCGCGTTGACGTAGCCGATCTCGGCCGGGTCCACGCCCGCCATCCGGATGGCGCCGCCGATGCTGGCCGCCAGCCCCCGCCCCTGGTCGTCGGGGGCTGTAGGGTGGAACGCGTCGTTGGTGAACGCCCAGCCGCTGAGCACGGCGTGGACCCTGGCGCCGCGGGCGCGTGCGCGCGCGAGATCCTCGAGCACCAGCATGGCCGCGCCTTCACCCAGGTTGAGGCCCGCGCGCGAACGGTCGAAGGGGCGGCAGCAGGCCGCGTCGAGCGCCTGGAGCGACTGGAATCCAGCCAGCGTGAACGGGCAGAGCGCGTCCGCCCCGCCGGCCATCGCGATCGTCGTCTCGCGGCGGCAGATCCGGCGCGCGGCGTCGGCAATCGCCACGGCGCCCGACGCGCAGGCCACTGACAGCCCCAAGCGCAACCCGCCGAGGCCGAGCGCGGCCGCGACGGCGTCGGCGGGAGACGAGACCGGGTAGGAGGAAGCCGCGCGCCGTCCGCCGCCCCTGTAGTAGGCCGCGGGGTCGAGCGCCGCAGCCGGGTCGATGTCAGACAGACCACCGACGGTGGACGCCGTGATCACTGCGCAGCAGTCGCGGGCAGCCGCGTCCAGCCCGGCCGCACGCCAGGCTTCGTGCGCCGCCGTCACCGCGAGGCGATCCGTCCGCGACCACCAGGTGCCCGGCGGCTGCACCACGTCGAGAGGGTCGCGCACCTGCCCGACCGTTGGAGGAGTCTCGAAGGTCGTCGCAAAGAGGTCGAGCGGCCGGAGCGCGCAGCGCTCCCCGACGAGCCCCTCGAGGAGCGCGTCGCGACCCGTCCCGAAGGCGCTGACCACGCCGACACCGATCACCGCGATCTCAGCACGCGCCGTCATCGCCGTCCCCCGGAAGAGACGGGGTGGTTCTCCCAGAAGTCGTAGAAGTTGAGCCACTGCGCGTGGTGGTGCCGGAGCTGCGCCTCGAGGAACCCCACGGCCCGCTCCAGCCCCTCGCGCACCGCCCGGTCGACGTCCAGCGAGCGATCGGGCACGATCGGCTCGGCTGGAACCATCCGGTACTTCAGCCAGCCGGTCCGCACCGCGAGGCACGGCAGAACCGGCGCGCCCGAGAAATACGAGAGGACGAACGGGCCGGTGGGGAACCGTGCCGGGCGCCCGAAGAAGGGCAGCTCGATCGCTCGTTCGCTGAGCGCCCGATCGCCCTGGACGGCGACGATCTCGTTGGCGCGGAGGGCGTTCAGCAACTGCACGGCGGCGAGCGGGTCGCTGACGTCCACGACGCGGAGGCGCCCGTTGTCCATGAGCGCGCGCAGCATGGTTTCGGCCTCGTTCCCCGCCTCGACGGCCCGCGCCACGTGAACCGGGCGGCCGTGCAACTCGAGTAGCCGCGAGGCCAGCTCCCAGTTGCCGAGGTGGGCGGTCCAGGCGATCAGGCCGTGGCCTCCCGCCAGGCATCGCTCGATCGGCTCCTGGCCACCGTCGCCCGAGGTCAGCATCGCGAGCAGGCCGTCGTCGTCGGCCTGCGGGATGTAGCAGTAGCCGACCATGAAGTCGCAGAAGGAGTAGAACACCTGGAAGGTGGTCCACCACGCCCCGACGCCTCGGGCCCCCCGGATCGCTGCGACGTTCGCCCGCACGGCTCGCCGCTCGCGCCGGAGAAGCGCCATGAAGATCAGCGACGTCACCACCGCGATGGGTGGGTGCAGCGCGCGCGGCACGTGCGGGATGATCCCGAACACGAGGAGGTGCGAGAAGGGCGTGTGGTAGCGGTGGCGATACCAGCGGCTCATGCCGTCTCCCGCACCACGGCCGGGGGCGGCGCCGGCTTCCGGGTCAGCACCGCGTAGAGGTGGTCGATCTCCTCCTCCGAGTAGCCGATGCCTTCGAGCGATCGCCGAGCCTCCTGCCGCGCCGCCGCGTTGTTGAGGCCGAAGCGCCGGTGGTAGTCCACGACGATGCCCGTCATCTCGGCCCGCGAGAGCGTCGGCGTGCCGATCGGCAGGTCGTGGTAGCAGCACTCGGTGCTCATGTCGAGCCGCTCGACGCTCCAGCCCGCGGCCAGCGCCTGCTTCCTGATCTCGCAGCCGGGGAAGAACCGGAGGCAGAAGTGATAGGGCAGCACGGACGGCTTCGGCAGCCCTCCGAGCCAGTCGAGCGTCGCCAGCGCCTGCTCGCGGGTCTCGCCGGGAAAGCCGAACATCGTGGACACGTTCACCACGACCGGCTTCCCCTGGGTGTAGGCGATGATATGGTGTGCCCTGTCGAGGTCAACGTGCTTCCGGGTGGACTCCTGGATGGCCTCGCAGCCTGACTCTACCGCGTAGGTGAACCAAACCGCCCCCGCCTGGATCGCGCGGTCGACGAACGTCTCGGTGGCGATGTCCGCACGCAGGCCGTTCACGAAGTACAGACGCACGCCAATGCGCGAGGCGACGAGGCGATCGAAGACCTCGAGCGCGCGCGGCAAGCTCACGTTGAAGATGTCGTCGACGATGTAGAAGTCGCGAACGCCGTGCTCGGCGTTCAGCCACTCGATCTCCTCGACGACGTTGGCCGCGCTGCGCAGGCGCATCTGCTGCGAAGTCCTGAAGCAGAAGGTGCACTTGTAGACGCAGCCCCGCCCCGTGAGCAGGACGCCCTGGCGCCGGTGGTTGTACGCGTAGCTCAGCTGCCCGCGGTACCGTTCGAGGTCCACGAGGTCGTACGCGGGAAACGGCAGGCGATCGAGGTCGTCGATCTCCGCGCTCGCGGGGGTGTCCAGGACACGCTCGCCGTCTCGATGGAGGAGGCCGGGAATCGACGACGGGCTCTCGCCGCGGAGGATGCGCCCGAGAACCGCCTCGCCCTCGCCCTTCACCGCCGCGTCCAGCTCGGGCACGCGGTCGAGGAGCGCCGCCCCCCACGCCTGGACGATCGGTCCCCCTGCGACGATCAGGGGCCCGCCGTGCTGCCGCACGAGGCGCGCGATTCGCTGCATCTCCTCGACGAAGAAGATGATCGACCGGATGCCCACCACGTCGGGCTTGAACTCCTCGAGGAGCGAGACCAGGCGCTCGTCCGAGGGGCAGTCCAGCGAGGACTCGACGATCCGGATCTCTGAGGCCGCCCCCTCGGCGCGCGCGGACGCGGCGAGGTACATCAGGCCGATCGGGAGGACGTGAACCTCCTGGGCCACCCGGCCGCCGACCCACCTCGGCATGTCGTTGGCTTCGATCAGGAGGAGGCGTGGGCGCGCGGGGATCGGTGGCATAGCCTGAACGGAGCCTGAGGTTCCGAGGCCCTGCCCGTCAGCCGCGGGCGGCTGAACCCTGCGACTCGAGCTTCTTCTCGACGGCCTCCGCCAGCGTGTCGACCGTCGCCCATTCCGCGCGGTCGAACTGCCCCGACACCACCTTGACCCCGAACGTCTTCTCGATCTCCAGGACCAGCTGCAGCATGTCTATCGAATCGACGTCGAGGTCGCCACCGATGAGCTTGTGATCGTCCCGCAGCTGATCAGGCGTCGTGTCCTCGATGCGCAGCGCGCGGACGATGACTTCCTTCAACTGCTGCCGAATATGCTCTCGCATGGCGGCGGCGAGTATACCAGCGATTACGACAGGCGGCCAAGCCGAGCCATGGCATGCAGGAACAACCGCGCGGCTGCCCCGACGGGGTCGAGGAGCACCCGGCGTCCGGACAGCAGGTCGGCCACCGGCTCGCCCCGGAACTGCGCGATGCGGCGGTACTGCGCGATGAAGGCGAGGACCCGCAGCGTGAGCTTCCACGCGAGGGGGGCGAAGTAGTCCCGCGTGACGATCGGCAGCGTCCGCCCCTCCCGAACCTCCTCCACGAACGCCGTGAAGCTGTCCGCGTCCGACGCGCAGGCCGCCGCGCTCGCGACCAGCAGGTGGGCGTCGCCCCCGCCGACGACCGGCTTGCCCATCGCCCGCGCGAGGCCGAGAACGCGCTGGTTCTCCTCCGGAGTACGCATGCCGTTGAGCTCGAGCGCGTCGATCGCGCTGCCGTGGCGCCGCAGGAACTCGACCGCCAGCGGTTCCGGGTCGTCCGCCCAGGGCAGTAGCGGGTGGTTCAGCACCACCAGGCTTCCCAGGCCGCGGAGGTGCTCGAAGGCCGGCCCCGGGTCGGTGCCGCGGGCCAGCGCGCGAAGGCTGGCGTGGTCGGCGGGCGCCGTCGCCGCGTTCAACCCGGTCACCCCGAGGTGGAAGACGTGGCCCCGGTAGGACAGCGACAGCTCCTCGCCGATCGGCAGCAGGCCGGCGTCTTCCGGGTGCGCGTTGCGCAGCGCCAGGCTCCCGGCTACCTCGTCGTGGTCGGTCAGGCCGAAGATGACCCGGCGGAAGCCGAGGCGGGCGGCCTTCTCGCGCTCCATCGCGAGCACGTCCTCCGGGGTGATCGGCGGGTGGTAGGTCACCTCGCGGTAGTCCAGCCGCTCACCGGGCGCCAGGCCGAACGCGCTCTGCAGAACCCCCGACAGGGGGCGCATCCAACGAAGGGCGACGACCCAGTTGAGGCTGGCGATGTTCTCCGTCGAATGGCAGGAGTGGGCGTGGAGCGACACCCAGGTCGGACGCTCCCGGAGCCTGCCGGGGTCCACCGGGCGCAGCTCGTAGTCCTCGACGACCCAGCACTGCTCGCGGGAAGCCATGCCTACAAGAGCCCGCCGTCCACCGCGATGACCTGCGCGGTGATGTAGGCGGCAGCGTCAGACCCGAGGAAGCGGACCAGCGGGGCGACGTCGGCCGGAGTGCCGAGCCGGCGAAGCGCGATCTCGGCCACCACCGCCTTGCCACGCTTCCGGGCATACTCGGCCGACAGGTCGGTCTCGATCAGGCCGGGGCACACGGCGTTCACGCGGATGCCGTAACGTCCCATCTCGCGTGCCAGCGACTTGGTGAACGCGATCACGCCACCCTTGGCCGCCGAGTAGTTGCACTGTCCTGCCTGACCCCGGATGCCGCTCGGCGAGACGATGTTCGTGATGGCGCCGCCGCGCGCGGTCATCAGGCCGCGCAGCGCGACCTGCGAGCAGAGGTAGGTGCCGCCGAGGCTCGTGTCCACGACCGCCGCCCAATCCGCGTCGCTCATCAGCATCAGCGCCGCGTCGCGGACGACGCCCGCGTTGTTCACGAGGTACGTCACGGCGCCGTACCGATCCTCGACGGCGGCAAACAGGCGCGCCACCTCGTCGCGCTTCGCGACGTCGGCCTGCGCCGCCTCGGCCAGCCCCCCCGCCTCCTGGATGCGCCGGACGACGGTGTCGGCGCCTGGGCGGTCGGCCCGGTAGTTCACCACCACGCGGTAGCCGGCCGCCGCCAGGTCTTCGGCGATGGCCGCGCCGATGCCGCGTGAGGCGCCGGTCACGAGCGCGATTCGCGGAGCGGGCACGGAGGAGATCTCGGGCATCGCGCTGATGCAGGTCGCTACAGGGGCTTGAACACGAGCAGGTAGACCGCGAGACGCCGGTCGTACCGCGCCAGGTTGCCGCGAAGGGCGTAGGAGACGGTGCCCTGGACGAACGTCCCCCAGGGGGCCGCGGTGCCGATGTCGAACTCTACTCCGTCGTAGTTGCGGAACCGGTTCGACTCCGTGGTGTTGCGGCCCCAGGCGTGGTTGTAGCTCCCCTCGAGTTTTACCATCTCCATCACGTTGAAGCCGTAGGAGGCCCCGACCACGCCCACCGCGTCGAACGTGTCGGCGCCCCCGGGGATCCCCCTGATCCGCGGACGCGAGAGGAACGACGGCTGGTAGCGCGAGAACCGATCGAGGTCGCGGCCGCCATAGTAGGCGCCCGTCAGCGCCGCCTTCGTGAAGCTCCCGATGTAGAACTGCTTGCCTGCTTCCAGGTAGTACTTGAGATGGCGCGAGAACAGGCGCTCCTGCCCCCCGATCCCCGTCGACCGGCTCCAGCCCAGCCTGTTCCCGCTCATCACGGTCGTGGTGAGGGCGTATCCGTTCTTGGTGATCTTCGACTCGCCGGTCAGGTACACCGTTCCCCCGGAGCCTGGGACCTCGAATCCGGGCGCCTTGTCCGAGGTGCCCCTGAAGAAGTTCAGCGAGGCGTGCGAGGACGCGCTGAGGCTCCAGCTGGGGACGGGCTGCCAGCTGGCCAGCGCCCCGATGGTCTCCTCGAAGCTCCAGACGCCTTCGCTCGTCACGTCGCGGTCGTCCCGATAGACGCGGTTGTTGGTCGGCAGCGCCGAGAGCGCCAGGTCGATCCCGAGGCGGAGCTTGCTCGTCCGCTGCTTCGACAGGTTGATCGCGGCGAACGGCCCCGCGAAGAACACCGACAGCTGCGCGCCGGTCCTCCGGTAGTCGAAGTCCACCATGCTGACGCCCGCCATCGGGATCGGCACGGTGTAGTTCCCGTCGAAGAAGACTCCGGTCAGCAGCGACCGCATCTTCCGGCTCGCGTTGAGCGTCTCGACCGTCCGCTCGTTCCCCTCTTTCTTCAGGGCACGCAGCCCCTCGGCGGTGTCGCGGAACATCGGGCTGTTCGACGCACGGGCGGAAGTCGCGAGAGCCTCGAAGTCCTCCACGTTGATCCGGTAGTTCGAGAAGCGGTACCGCTTCTCGAGCAGCAGGCTTCGCCCCGCCACGTTCAGGACCTGCTGGACGTCGATCGACCGGAACACGTTGAACTGCTGCGCCCCCGCCGGCACCAGCTGGAAGTCCTGCGTCTCGACGTGCGACACCACGTTGGTGCGGCCGCCGCTCTGCCGCAGTTGCATCCGCACCTGGCGGAAGGTGACGCCGTCGATCCAGATCCGCCCGTTGTAGAGCGTCTCGCCCTGTCGAATGGGCTCGACCCGGAGCACGTAGCAGAAGGTCCCGTCCACCGTGTCGATACCGTCGAGCGCGTAGCGATAGCGCTCGTCGAGCGACAGCTCGAGGGGCTGCGTCACGACCTTCTCGGGCTCGAGCTGCGGCAGCGGAAACCCCTTCTTGCCGCCGAAGCGCACGCCGTTCACGTAGAACTCGTCCTGGACCCACTCGCGAACCCCGCCGCTGGTCAGCTCGCGCAGCTGTACGGAGACGTCGAACCCCGACCCCAGGCCGGCCGGCTCGAAGTGGAGGCTCATCAGGCAGTTGGCGATGTAGTTCCGCAGGGCTTGGCGCTGCCCCTGCCGGTACTGCTGCCAGCGGGCCACGACCTCCTCGACGCGCAGATCGGCGCGGGCGGCCACGCTGACCGACTCGAAGACCCGGTCGTCGGCCTGCGCGCGGTGCAGCACGACCACGACGTACTTTGCGTCCGCACCGCAGCGGGCGACCGTGCCCCGGCCCTCCGCCGCGACGGCGGCCACCGCCAGGCGGCGCCCATCCGACGCGTCGTAGCAGGCGACCTCGAACCCCTCGGCGGCGTGCGAGATCAGGAGGGAGCGCGCCGCCTCGGCGGTGCCTCCCACGTCGGCCAGGATCGCCACGTCCGACGACTGCGCCGACACGAAACGCCGCAGGCGCATCGCCGGCCCCTCGCCCTCAGCATCGGTCTTTACCGGCGATTCCTCGTGGCTGGCCGGTATGAACGACGAGGGGATCGACCGTGCGACGAAGGCGACCGTCCGGACGAGCGCGGAGAGGTCTTCGGGTGCCGGATCCCTGACCCAGAGCGTGTCCACTCCGGGGTCGCCCGAATACAGCAGCACGTCCAGGTAGGCGGCGGTCAGCCCGCCGACGGGCGCCAACCCGAGAACGATCGGCCGCTGCAGGCGCGCCCAGGCGGCCGCCGCGCGCGCCTCCCACCCGTCGCCGCCCTCCACCGCCACGCCGTCGCTGTAGGCGGCAATCCGCTGCGCCGCCCCTGCGTCCAGCTCCGAGGGCGCGCCGCGTGGAAGGGCGACGATGACCTCGAGGCCCGGCTTGGCCGCCTTGCCCCGGATCGCGAGCGCGGCCACTGCGAACTGGAGCAGTCCCGGGTCCCCGAGCGGCGACTGCACCTCGAGGATCATCCCGCGGACCCGCTCGTGGGACAGCGGCAGGAGGGCGGCGGCGCGATCGGCCGCCGAGCTGATCGCCGCCTCGTCGTCGGCCGGCGTGGCCGAGCGGTTCCGGCCGGGGACGCGGACGTGCAGCAGGAGATCGAGCCCCTGCGGCAGCGAAGCGAGCAGGGCGTCGAAGGCGAGCCCGCCCCCAGGCTCGCCCAGATCGATCGGCGGCGCCACGACCAGCCGGTCGTGGAGGTCGGCGCGGGAAAGTGCGACTAGGACTGCGGCGTCCGCCGGGGACGCGGAGAGCGACACGGCCAGCCGGGGCAGGGGCCCCGACGCCGCCCACGCGGGAGCGGCCGGCACGAGGGCGAGCGTGAGGGCAGCCAGGCTGCCGACCAGGAATCGGGTGCTCACGGGCGAAGACTCGCGCGCTGACGGTCAGCGTTGACCGAGGAGGTGGATGCGCCGGCTTCCGCGGGAGAGCCGCCGGTTACGCCGGACTGGTCTGGCGGGGGGCCAACCGCACGTTCTCTTCGTTGACCCGGCACCGCTCGCCGGCATTGTAACGGCAGAACGAGACGACCTCTCCCTCCACAGTAACGTACTTGATGAGGCAGCGGCGCACGCGTTGGTAGCTGTAGTTGCTGGCATCCATGAAGTGCATGCCGGCGACGAACATCCCATTGAAGCCGCGGCGGAACCACTCCGCGCCGCGCCCGACCGACTTGTCCTCCCACCCGTCCAGCCCGCGGAGCAGGCGCTCGAAGGTCAGGCCGTCCGGCGCGCACCGCGAATCGAAAGCGTTCGACAGCTCGTGGAACTGGCGAAGCCTCGACACCTGCCTCCAGAGGACGTTGCCCGTCGCGGGACGCAGGTCGGCGACCGCGTGCAGGAGCTTGTCCAGGTCGAGGAACCGCGTCACGCAGGTGGCCCGGTCGTGGCCGTCCACGTGGAAATAGGTCCCGAGCGAGCAGTGCGCGTCGCACGCGGGGTTCTGCAGGGGCTCGGCGCGCAGCCGCGAGAGGGCGCGCGTGAACATGGACAGGGCGCTCAGCGGGAACCAGTCGTCGGGCGAGCGCGTCAGGCTCGTTTGCCGACCGAACTCCTCCGCCATGTCGCCCAGGTTGAACGATCCCGCGCGGGCGCCCGCCAGGCCGACGCGCCCCGTGCTCGCCATCGGCTGGATACTGATGCCGGTCACGTGGCGGCTGTGCTGCAGCGCGAAGCGAAAGATGGGCCCGATCTGGTCCACGTTCACGCCAGAAACGATCGTCGGGACCAGGACCAGGCGCATGCCTCCACGGGCGATGTTCTCGACCGTCCGGATTTTCTGCTCCAGCAGCCGCCGCCCGCGCAGCGCGAGGTACACCTCGTCGGTCATCCCGTCGAACTGCAGGTAGAGGGTGTGAAGACCCGCCTGCTCGGCCCGCTCGGCGTATTCCGGGCTGCCGAAGAGTGTGCCGTTGGTGGCGACCTGGACGTGATTGAACCCCATCTCGCGCGCCATCCGCACGATCTCGAGGAACTGCGGGTGCAGCGTCGGCTCCCCGCCCGAGAACTGGATGTGGCGGCACGGAACGGGGCCGCGCGCCAGCAGCGCCGCCAGCATCCGCCGCACCGTCTCGATATCCAGGTAGTAGATGTTCCCGTTGGGGGGCGCTTCAGCAAAGCAGAGGGGGCAGCGGAAGTTGCAGCGGTTGGTGAGATCGATCACCGCCAGCAGCGGGGGCTTGTTGTCCGAGTCGTCCACCTCGTCACCGGGGGAAACGTCGTGCCCGGGGAACACCCGGCGGTTCCAGGCCTCAAGCTTCTGATACAGCCTCGAGTCGGAGAAGATCAACGAGGGTTCCGAGGGGTGGTTCGGGCAGAGCGGTCGCTGGAAGATGCGGCCGTCTGACTCCGTGATCTCAGCCCTCACCTGACTGCCACACGTCGGGCAGAGCGAAGGTATCCGTACCGATGTCGCGGGCTCGAGCTTCACGCCTCGCACCTTGACGCCGAGGAAACGGGATTGGTCTTGGTGAGGGGGGGCATGGTCGCGCCGTCCGTGCTTGCCGGCTCCGGCGCGGCGCCCTATTATATAGACCGCTTCCAGATGACGAAAGGGCTTCGTGCGCGGCTGCGATGCTGGCGTCGGCCGCAGCCGTCCCGCGAGACGGCCGGCTATCTGCTCCTGCTGCTGGTCCTGGCGACGAACGCGAGCCTCTTGCTCCTGGTCCCGTTCAGCCTGCTCCGAGCCGGCGTGGTCGCCGCGCTCTACGGCTCGGGCACCCTGGCCACCCTGGTCCTGCTCTTTCACCCGAGAAGCCAGTGGCTCGTGGAGAACAGGCACTGCGTCACGTGTCCAGACGGCCGACCATGCGTCGCGCTGACGTTCGACGACGGCCCGACGGAGGAGACCACGCCGCGTGTGCTCGAGATCCTGCGATCGAAGGGGGTGAAGGCCACGTTCTTTCTCGTCGGCCGGCAGGCGGAGCGGTTCCCCGATCTGGTGCGGCAACTGCAGGCGGAGGGGCACACAATCGGCAACCACACGTTCACGCATCCTCCGCTCTTCTGTTTCCTGACGCCCGCGCGCCTCCGGTGGGAGGTCGAGCGCACGCAGGAGGCGTTGTTGGAGATCACCGGGGCGCGGCCCCGTTTCTTCCGCTCCCCCGTCGGGCTGCGCCACCCGTTCCTGGCCCGGACGCTCCGCGGCGCCCAGATGGAGTACATCTCCTGGCGGCTGCGGACGCTCGACACGCACCCGCAGCGCCCGGGCGCGCTCCGCGCCCGCGTCCTCGCCCGCGTCGCCTCGGGCGATATCGTCCTGATGCACGACCGGCCGGCGCGGGGCACGACCGCGATGATCTCGGTGCTGCCCGAGGTCATCGACCGGCTGCGCGACCGCGGCTACGAGTTCACGACGCCGTGAATCGAGATCGAGTGAGCGGCAACAGGGTCGGGGAGCCCGGGATCCCCCGCGTCTGCGCGCTGATCCCGGCGTACAACGAGGCCGTGCATGTCGCGGAGGTGGTGACGCGGCTACGCCGGCACGTCGCGGACGTCGTCGTCGTGGACGACGGGTCGAACGACGGGACGGCGGAGGCCTCGGAACGGGCGGGCGCGCGGTGCCTCCGGCTGGAGGGCAACCGCGGCAAGGGGCGGGCGATCCGCGCGGGGCTCGTCGAGGTGCTCGACACCGCCTGCACCCACGTGCTGCTGATGGACGCCGACGGGCAGCACCGGCCGGAAGACGTACCTGCGCTTCTCCACTGCGCCACCGAGACCGGCGTCGACCTCGTCATCGGGTCGCGGCCGTTCTGCCGAAAAGGCATGCCGGCGTCGCGCTACTTCTCGAACACCGTCGGGAGCCGGATCACCTCGTGGCTCGTGGGCCGACGCATCGAGGACAGCCAGAGCGGTTTCCGGCTGGTGCGCGCTGAGCGGCTCCGGAATCTGTCGCTGCGCGGCAGGAAGTACGAGATCGAGATGGAGATGCTCATAAAGCTGTGCCGGGACGGCGCGACGGTGGCCCACGCGCCGGTCGCGATGGTGTACCCGGACGGCGGGGTCCGTTCGAAGATGCACCCGGTTCGAGACACCGTTCGCATCTGTCTGCAGTCGCTGGCGTATCGGTACCTGGGATGGTAGAGAGGGCTCGGCGGCGGGGGTCGTGGTGGAGTCCGGCGCGGGCCGCGCTGGTGGCGCTGGCGGTGGCCGGTCCGGTAGTCGCGTCCGGGCAGGTTCGGCCCGTAGGTCCGGAAGACCTGACCCAACGGGTGTGGGAGGGGGTGCAGCGGGCGCAGCGGCACGAGACGATCGAGGGAGATCTGATCGAGACGCGGACCTCGCCCCTGCTCGCGCGGCCGATGGTGCTCCGCGGCACGTTTGCCGTGCAGGGGACCAGCGCCTTCCTGGTGGAGTACACCACTCCCCACCGCATGAAGATCGTCTATCAGCGCGGATACGTGAATGTGACGACCGGCCGCCAGACCGACGCGTTCGAGTCGGGGAGCGGCGTGGCGCGCGCGCTTTCGTACTTCGGCAAGCCGGACTCGCTCGACAACTTCAGGCGCGACTTCGCCACGACGGCCGAGGAAGTCGGCGGGGCCTACGTCCTGAGGATGGAGCCGGTGGCCGGGCGTTTCAAGAGCCGGACGGGCCCGATCGTGGCCACGTTCCGCGCCGACGACTTCGCCATCACGCGCCTCGAGATCAACGGCCGGAGCGGGGTGAAGAGCGTGTTCGACATCCGGATCCGGAGGATGGACGCTCGCCTCGACCCGAAGATCTTCGACCTCTACCGCCCCGACCGGGGAAAGAGCCCGTGCCCATGACCCGCCGCGTGGACGACCTGTTGCCCCACCGCCCGCCGTTCGTGTGGGTGGAGGAGATCCTCGAGATCGAGCCGGGCGTCCGGTGCGTCGCGGCCAAGCGGGTCGATCCCGCGGACCCGGTGTTCGCAGGGCACTTCCCCGGCAACCCGTTGCTTCCCGGCGTGCTGGTGATCGAGGCTGCGGCCCAGGCCGCGGGCCTCATGCTGGCGGCGGCCAGTGCGGGCCCGCCGGGCCCGATGGTGCTGGCGGCGGTCGAGCACTTCAAGTTCAAGCGCCCGGTGAGGCCCGGCGACCTGATGGAGATCGAGACCCGGCTGCTGACCGAGGTGCCGGGAATGGCGGCCGTGTCGGTGGTCGTCCGGGTTGGGACGGCGGTGGTCGCCAGCGGACAGCTGTCGCTGGCGTCGCGGTGACGGCATGGCAAGGACAGGTTCGCGCGAGGGGCTGGGAAGCGTAATCCGGAGGCTGCTGGCCGAGCGGCTCGAGCCGCGTAAGGCGGCGGCGGCGGTGTTCGTCGGCCTCACGGTCGGCGTCGTCCCGATCTACGGCTTCCAGTCGCTCACTGCCCTCGGGCTCGCGACCGTGCTGCGGCTGAACCGCCCCCTGACCCTGGGCGCCACCTTCGTCAACAACCCCCTGCTCCAGCCGTTGCTCGTCTTCGGCTCGATCCAGCTCGGACACCGGACGCTGCACGGCAACTGGGTCGGGCTGGACCGCGCCTCGCTGGTCGCCGGCGGCTTTCAGGCGCAGGCGACGGCCTTCGTGGTCGGCAGCCTGCTGCTGGCCGTGTCGCTCGCGGTGCCCGGGGCCGCGCTCGCCTACGGGGCTTTCGGCTGGCGTGCGCGCCGGCGCGGCGCGTCCTCGGCGAGCGGCACGGGCTCCGAGCAGGTTGGGGCCACGGGGCAAGGCGAGATGAGGCGGCTGAGGTCCGAGGTGTCGAGACGCTTCGCGCAGGCTCCCGCCGTCGCGCGCGGCTTCGCCCGGTGGAAGGTGCGGCTGGACGTGATCTTCCGTGTCCTCCGCGAGCACGACCTCGGGCACGGAGCGGTGGTGGACCTGGGGTGCGGGTACGGTCTGGCGCTGTTGCTCGCCGCCCTGAGGGATCCCGACAGGCCGCTGCATGGCTGCGACCTCGATGCGAACCGCGTCCATGCCGCCCGCCAGGCGCTCGCCGGGTTCGACGCCCATCTGTCGGTCGCCGACGCCCGCCTGTTCCCGATTCCCTCCGCCGGGCTGATCCTGATCGTGGACGTCCTCCAGTACCTCGACGGCCCGACGCAGGAAACGCTGCTGGCGCGCTGTGCTGCGGCGCTGCAGCCGGGCGGCCGGCTGATCTTCCGGGTGCCGGAGACGAAGCCTGGGTTCCGTTCCCGGCTCACCGCGTGGCTCGATCGGGTCGTCTTCAAGGCGGGCGGCGCCACCGTGCTCCCCACCTACCGCGGCGCGGCCGACTACGATCGCACGCTCGGGCGGCTCGGCCTCAGCGTCGACAGGACTCGTCCTCGCAACCGCCTGCCGCTGTCGCACGTGCTCTTCGTCTGCGACAAGCGCTCCGGGGGCGTCGATGGCTGACCGTGCGCTGCGCTCGCTCGCCCACCTCACGGTGCGGTACCCCGTGGCCGTCCTCGTGCTGATCGCGGCCTGCTCGATCCTCCTGGGGGCCAACGTCGGGCGCCTCCAGCTGCGGACGGACCTCACCGACCTGGTGGCGGGCGACGGCCGTCAGGCCGAGCTGCAGCGCGCCGCGATCCGCGAGCTGGGATACGGCAACCAGTTCTTCGTGATCGTCCAGGCGCCCGGCGGCACCGAGGAGGACGCCGAGCGGATGGAGGCGGCCGCCGATGCGCTGGCCGAGCGCCTCCGCCAGGGAGGCTGCTTCACCAGCGTTCGCTCGGGAATGACCGAGCAGGAGCTGCTCGAGATCGTCCGCCTGTTCTCGTCGCACTTCCCGGCCTTCGCCGACCCGGCGGCGCGGGATCGGATCGTGGCCCGGCTCTCCCCCGAGGGGGTGCGCGAGCACGTGCGCGAGGCGGCCGCCGGCCTGCTCACGCCCTTCGGAACGATGGGCAGCAGCTATTTCACGGTCGATCCCCTCGGGGTGATGGAGTTCGTCGCGCCGGAGGCCGGCGGCGGCGCCCTCGGCAGCTTCGACATGGAGTGGGGGAGCGGCGGGAGGTTCTTCAGCCACGACCATCGGGCGCTGCTGCTCGTCGCGGAGCCGCGCCTGCCCGCGAGCGACTACGAGTTCTCGGTGCAGCTCGTACGCTCGACCGGGGAACGGATCCGCGAGGTGCTGGCCGATTCCGCGTCAGCCGGCGCCGGCCTCCAGATCCTCCCGGTCGGCGCGCAGGTGTACGCCGAGCAGAACCGGCGGTTGATCCAGGACAACCTCCGCCTGGCGTCGTCGATTTCGGTCGTCGGCAACCTGCTGCTCCTCGTCCTCGTCTACCGCTGGCTGCCGGCGATCCTGCTGACCGTGGTGCCGACGGGCCTGGCGTTGCTCTGGACCGCCGGGGCCGTGGCCTTCTATCCGGGCGTGGTCAACCTGGTGAGCCTCGCGTTCGTCGCGATCCTCGCTGGCCTGGGCGACGATCAGGTGACGTACTTCTTCAGCCGGGTGCCGGAGGAATCGGCGCGCGGCGTCCCGGTCGAGGACGCGATCACCACGACCTACCTGACCACCGGTCGGAGCGTGCTGTTCTGCGTCCTCACCACCAGCACCGGGACCCTCGCGCTGTCGCTCGCCAGCTTCCGGGCGCTCGCCGAGCTGGGGATGATCCTCACCGTCGGCCTGCTCATGCTCGCGGTCCACACGCTGGTGACCGTTCCCGCGCTGATCTCGCTCCTCTACCGGTACAGGACCACTCGCATGTCGGGCTCGCCGTTCCGGGTGCTTCCGGCCGTTGCCGACCGCGTCGGCGCGCTGGTGACCCGGAGGCCCCGCCTGGTCCTCGCCCTCGCGGGGCTCCTCTTCGCGGGCGCGGTGGCCGGCCTCCCGGGCCTTCGCCTCGCGACCCGTGTCGACGCGTTCGAGGCGGCCGACGCCCTGGGCCTGGCGGGGCAGCGCCTGCTCTCGGAGCGCTTCGGAATGGAAGGGGCACCGACCGTATTCCTCCTCGACGGCCCGCTGCCCGACGTGCTGGAGCGCGCGGGACGCATCGAGGCGACCCTGCGGCCGCTTCGCGATGCGGGCGTCGTCCGGTCTGTCGTCTCCCCCTCGACGATCGTCCCGTCACCCTCGGCCCAGGAGCGCCGGCGCGCGGCGCTCGCGGGAGTGGATTTCGGCCAAACCGCCGCCGCGCTGCAGGCGGCGCTCGAGGACAACGGCCTCGTCGTCGAGCCGTTCAGGGACGCCGTGGAACGGGTGCGGGTGTGGGGGAAGGCCACGCTCACGCTCGAGGAGGCCCGGCGCCACCTGCCCGGAGGCCTGCTCGACGGCGCGATCACCAAGCTGTCCCCCGGGCGGTACCTCGCCGCGGTCAGCGTGTACTCGGGCGACCCGGCCGCGACCGCGACGCTGCCGGCGGGTACGGTCGCGGCGCTCGAGCGCCGCGCCGGCCCCCTGGTGGAGTTCTCGTACGACCGGGTGGGCCGTGACCTGCAGGCGCGGTTGATGCTGGACAGCCGGCACGCGCTCGCCGCGACGCTGGCGGGCGTGGTGACGATCGTGTTCCTCGGCTTCCGGCGTCTGCGCCCGTCCCTGCTCGTCCTGGCGCCGATCGCCTACGGCCTGGTCGTGACCTTCGGCCTGCTGGCCCTCGCGGGGCACCGGTTCTCGGGCATGGCGTTCTCGGCCGTCCCGCTGATCCTCGGCATCGGCATCGACAACGGCATCCACCTTGTCAGGCGCTACCACGAGCGCCGGGACGGCGACGTGCGCCAGGTGCTGTCGGCCTCGGGCCCGGCGCTGATCCAGACGAACCTGACGACGATGGTGGGGTTCGGGGCCCTGATGGTGTCGTCGTTCCGGCCGCTGGGGGAGATGGGCCTCATCACCGCGGTCGGCGTCGGGTCCTGCCTCCTGGCCTCCCTCGTCCTCATCCCTGCGGCGCTTTCGCTGGCGCGAGACAAGGCCTGAAGGCTTCGCCTTGCGCGAATGGCGGCCGGCGTCAGGCAGCACCTTCGCGTCGTCTCATCTCCTGGCCTCGACCTTCAGGACTTCCAGCCTGACCTTGTCGGCCACCTTCATGCTGTCGGTCCAATGAGATGGTCCCGAGAGCCAGCGGAACCATGCGGGGGGAGATTACATCAGCGGGCCCTTTGAAGGGGAGCGTCACGGGATGCCCGAACATCCCCGCTCTTCCTCAGTCCCCGGCTATGATGGTGGCTGAACGCGTCCGCGTCCCGGTGAGCCGGGATCTGTGTGTTGGCCGATGAAGATCGCGACCTGGAACGTCAACGGCATCCGCGCCCGGCAGGCGCAGGTCCAGGAGTGGATCGCCGCGCGAGCAGCCCGACGTCGTCTGCCTGCAGGAGATCAAGGCGTCGTCCGACCAGGTGCCGGCGGCTCTGTGCGAGCTGGAGGGCTACTGGTGCTACTGGCACGGCGCCAAGGGCTACTCGGGCGTCGGCGCTGCACGTGCGGAAGGCGGCCTTCCCGGAGCGGCCGCGTTCTCGCACCCGCCGTTCGACTTCGAGAACCGCATCGTCGTCGCCGAGCTCGGCGGGACCATCGTCGCGTCGGTCTACGTGCCCAACGGCGGCAAGGACTTCCCGGCCAAGATGCGGTTCCTCGAGGCGCTCGAGGACTACGCGCGCGAGGCCGCGCAGAGCAGGGGCGAACCGTCGTGCTGTGCGGCGACCTGAACGTCGCGCGCACCGAGATGGACGTGCACCCGAAGGAGCGGAAGCCGAACGCCATCGGGCAGCTCCCCGAGGAGCGCGCGCTGCTCGAGCGGGTCATCTCGCGCGGCCTGGTGGACGTCGGGCGCGCGCTCGATCCCGACAACGACCAGCTGTTCACCTGGTGGGCGCCGTGGCGGAACATGCGGCAGCGCAACATCGGGTGGCGCCTCGACTACGTGCTCGCCAGCCAGAGGCTCGCCGATCGCGCGCGGTCCTGCCCGGTGTTCCGCGAGGTGGGGACGAGCGATCACGCGCCGGTCCTGGCCGATTTCGACACGGAGCAGCTATGACCGCCCCTTCCCTGGACGACCGCGGCGTCATCGTGGCCTGCCCGAGCTGCGGGCAGAAGAATCGGATCCCGTACGAGCACCTCGACAGCGAGGTGCGCTGCGGCAAGTGCGGGACCGGAGTGCGGGCCCCCGCGCAGGCCGTCGCCGTCCCCGACGTTCCCACGTTCGATGCGCTGGTGTCGCGCAGCTCGATCCCGGTCGTCGTGGATTACTGGGCCGAGTGGTGCGGCCCCTGCCGGATGGTGGCGCCCGAGCTGGCCAAGATCGCACAGGAGAACGCCGGCCGGCTGCTGGTCGTCAAGGTGAACACCGAGGAGCTGCCGGAGCTGGCCGCCCGCTACCGGGTGCAATCGATCCCGATGCTCGGTGTCTTCAGGAACGGTGAGGTGGCCGGCGAGACGGTCGGCGCGCGCCCGGCTCGAGACATCCAGGCGTTCATCGACCAGGCACTCGCCACGAGCTGACGTCGTTCGTGCCGTCTTCAGTCGTCAGGTCCCAGTCAGACAAGATGCAAGTCTCAACCGTCTTCCTCGATGCCGGCGGGGTGCTGGTCGTTCCGAACTGGCGGCGGGTCGCCGACGCGCTGGCCGCACGCGGGGTGGAGGCGACGCCCGGGGCGCTCGCGGCCGCTGATCCCCACGCCCGGTTCGAGCTGGACGTGACGAAGGGGAAGAACGCCACCGACCAGCAGCGCGGCTGGCTCTACTTCGACCTCGTCCTCGAGAAGGCCGGGATCCCGCTTTCAGACCGCACAGAGGCGGCGCTCGCCGACCTCCAGGCGTACCACTCGCGCCTGAACCTCTGGGAGGACGTGCCGGACGGCGTCCGCGACGCGCTGCAGCGGATGCGGCGCGCCGGGCTGCAGTTGGTCGTCGTCTCCAACGCGAACGGCCGGCTTCGCTTCCTGCTCGACCGCCTGGGGCTGTCGTCGATGGTGGATGCGATGCTCGACTCGAACGAGGAAGGAGTGGAGAAGCCGGACCGCCGGCTCTTCGACCTGGCCCTCGAGCGGTCGGGGGCCTCGCGCGAGACAACGGTGCACGCCGGCGACCTGTATCACGTGGACGTGGAGGGGGCGCGGGGCGCCGGCCTGCGCGCCGTGCTGATCGACCCCACCAACCTCTACGAGGGCTTCGACTGCGAGCGGGTGACGTCCCTCGGCGAACTGGCTGACCTGGTCATTGGCGCGTAGCGGCTCGCGCCAGCATCGCGACCATCCAGGCCACGGTCGCGATTGCCGCGACCAGCAGCACGGCGAAGATCGCGATCGGCCCCCACTGCGGAACCACCCACGCGGTCGTCCTGAAGCCTGACGGCGCGAGCACGATGCGGCGCGCCGTGTCCCGTACCATGACCATCGTCACCAGGGCGAGGCCGAGCGACCCGGCGGCGCCGTACAACAGGCGCCGTGGGTCGGGCGCGAAGGCGGCCGGCACCAGCAGCCCGAGCGCAGCCAGCGACGCCAGGATGCCCACCGCAAAGTAGAAGGTCCCGAGCGGGTCCTGCCCGAGCAGCGCGAGCAGCGCCTCGCGCGGCAGCGCCGCCAGCCACCAGAAGCCGGGCAGGAAATTGACGATCGTCGCCCCGGCCGCCCAGAACACGCCGTGGACGCTCATCCAGGCCCCGAACGCCTCGTCGCGCCGCCGGAGGATCGAGCCCCACACCGCGACCGCCAGGCCGCCCACGGCCAGCGCGCCGAGCAGGACGTGGAGGTACCGCGGGATCACCGTCGGGTCGTCCAGGTTCAGGTGCAGGCCGCTGGCGCTCGCCTGTGCGCGGGCGAGGAACTCCGCGGGACGCAGGAGGAGGCCCATCACGTTCGAGTACATGAAGGCCACGGTGGCGAGCCCCAGGACGACGAGCCAGAGCGCAGCGGCCGGGATCCGCCCGGACTGGGCTCGCATCGACGCGTAGTACGCGGAGTAGTAGGCGCCAACCAGGATCACGACGACCGCGAACCAGGGGACGGCGAGGAGCACGGCCGCGGTGAAGAAGAGGCGGCCGTACAGGACCTGCAGGAAGAGAAGGGCGGCCACACCGAAGGTCACCGTGGCCGCGACCAGGACCGGCAGCGCCCGCGCAATGAGCCCCGCCAGCCGCGCGCTGTTGGGTGGGCGTCCCCGTCCCTCGACTGTCGGTCGCTCGCCGCGCACTCTCGCCACCAGGCCGATGATCGCCCCACCGAGCAGCAGGTTCATCGCCAGCAGGTGCACCACGAAGGTGAGCATCAGCAGCCCCCACAGCAGCCACGCGGGGCCGGGCAGCGGGAGGGGATCGAGGGTCGGCAGGTGAGGAATCATCGTGGCAGTTTGGAGAGGTATTCGGCCAGGGCCTTGCGCACCTCGTCCGGGCCCTCGAAGGCCGGCATCATCTCGTTGATCTCGGGCAGGCGGCCGATCATGTCGTAGAGCTCGGCTGCCGTTCGCCCGCGGCCGCCGATGCGGAAGTCGCCGGCCGGGCCATGACAGGCGGAGCAGTTCTCGTCGAAGTACGCCTGCCCGGGTCCGGCCGCCGTCTCCTTCAGAGGCAGCACGGCGGGCGCACCGCCGAGGCGGGCCAGGAAGAACGCCAGCGCGAGCCGCTCGGCATCGGTTCCGGCGAAGGGCGGCATCCTCCGGCCGCGCCACGTGCGCAGGTGTGCCGGCGCCAGCTCCCACGACGACTCTTCGCCGCCCGGGCCGGCCGGCGACGCCAGGCTCGCGATGACCGTGTCCAGCGCCTCGGTCCCCTTGCCCTGCACGAGCGGCCGGATCGCCAGGTAGCCGTCGGTCGTGTGGCACGAGGTGCAGAGCAGGCGAAACACCTCGCGCCCCTCCGCCTCCATGCGGGCCACGGGGTCGGCCGCCGGCGTCTCGGGCAGCCGCGTCCACACTGCCGTGGCGAGTACGCCATTCGCCCGGAGCGAGCTGACGGTGAAGCGGTCAGCGGCGGCAGCCGGCGGCGCCGGGGCGGACGCGGGCCTCGGCACCCGCACGCCGTTCACGAACATCTGGCCGCCCAGGACGTACGGCTTGCGGAGGTCCTCGCGAACCCACTCGCCGGCCCCCATCGAGGCGAACGCGAACACGAGCACGGCCGCCGCCGTGGTCAGGCCGTACGCGCGGGCGCGCCGGTAGACGATCAGCAGCGACAGCAGCAGCGTGAGCAGCGAGCCGAGGAGCACCACCCGCACGGCGTTGACCGCGGCCGGGTAGCCGCTAGGGCTTCCCGAGAGAATCGCGGTGAGGACGTCGGCGGCGCGGCCGGACGGGGCGCCGAGGATCTCGAAGGCCGGCACGCCCGCGCCCTGCGACGCGGCGAGGAACCAGGCGATCGACAGCGGCAGGGCGATGGCCATCGAGACGATCCAGGCTCCCGCGTAACGGGCGACGCGGGCCTTGAGCGCGGGGTCGTCGAGGCGCGCGGCCGTCAGCAGCGCGTAGAGCCCGGCGAGGCCGATCGAGACGAACGTTCTCGCGAAGGTGGAGGGCCAGTACGTCGGGTTGAGCAGGCCGGCCCAGAAGCTGCCCGTTGCCAGCCAGCCGCCCGGCGTGAGCATGAAGCTGAGGATGCCGTTGATCACCACCAGGCTCAGCCAGGCGGCGCCGAAATAGATCCAGCCGACCGCCACGTGCGTGCGCGGCGACAGGCGATCCCACCCGTAGTAGTAGACGAGGGCGGCCGCGATCTCGGTGAGGAAGAAGGTCCACTCGATCGCCCACGCCCACACGAACGTGTTGATGAGCGACGAGGTGGCCTGCGGGTGGACCAGGCCGATGGTGAACCAGATCCCGACGCCGGTGATCGCGCCGAGCACGAGCGTGAGCAGCACGAAGAACCGCGAGTGACGCTTCAGGTACCCGAGGAACGCCTCGTCGCGCTCGCGCCTCGCCTTGCGCTCGGCGAGGACCAGGAAGAGGCCCCCGCCGACCGCGAAGTGCGAGATGAAGACGTGCAGGATCGCCACGGCGGCGATGAGCAGCCCCGGCGCCGGCAGCGACCAGATGGGATAGTTCACGCTAGCGGAGCCGCGACTCGGCGGCGGCCCAGTCGATGTTGCCGAAGAAGGCCGCGATGTAGTCGGCTCGCTTGGTGCCGTAGTCCAGCATGAACGCGTGCTCGAAGACATCCATCACGAGGATCGGTGTGCACCCGGCCGGATGCCCGGCGTCGTGCTCGTTGATCCAGAAGTTCAGCAGCCGGCCCGTGTTCGAGTCCTGGTAGAGGACCGCCCAGCCGATGCCCCGCATCGCACCGGTGGCCTTGAAGTCCTTCTCCCACGCCTCGTAGCCGCCGAAGTCGGCCGCGAACTTCTGCGCGAGCTTCCCGCCGGGCGCGAGCTGCCCCTTGCCGCCGAGATTCTCGAAGTAGTACTCGTGCAGCCGCATGCCGTCGAACTCCCAGCCCAGTCGCCGCTTCTGCTCGGCGTACTCGGCCGACGCCCCCCTGCCATCCCTGGCCAGCGCCTCGACGGCGTCGATGACCTTGTTGGTGTTGGTGACGTAGCCCTCGTAGAGGGTGAAGTGGTTCTTCAGCAAGGGCTCGCTGAAGCCAGGCATGCCGATCAGTGCCGAGTAGTCCTTTGCCGCGTAAGCCATCGCTTTGCCTCCTGAAACGTCCCGCGGGACAGTCCCGGCGGACGGCTTGTGCCGGATGGATCAATCTGGATTCGGCAACTCTACCACACCGTCACGCGCGTCACACCGCATACCAGAGCACGTTCACCGCAGAGACACAGAAACGCAGAGACGAAACGGAATGTCACGACGGGCTGTCAGTACACGAACTCCCTGACGTCGTAGCGGGCGAGCTGCGGCGGGGGGCCGGCGAAGGCCAGGCGTGAGCGCAGCGCGGCCAGCTGCGCCAGGCGGCCGGAGAGGTCGAGCGACCGAAGGCGCGCGTCGCGGGCGATCACCGGGTACGCCGTCCCCGGCACCTCCACCAGGTCGCTGAAGTACACGAGATCGCCCTCGCCGAGCCCCATCGCGTTGATCGCGCGGGCCGAGTCCTCGACGTGCGCAGCGGCGAACGCGGTGCCGCCCAGGCCGATCATCACGATCACGCCAACCTGCAACCCCGCGTCCTTCATCGCGCGCACCGCCTCGATCGCCTCGGCCGACGTGCCCGGCTTCCGCACGAAGGCGAGCAGCGGGTCGTGTCCCGACTCGAGGCCGATGTAAACGCGGCCCAGGCCCAGGTGCGCGAGGCGGCGGTAATCGTCGGCACCCTTCCGCACGCCGGTGAAGGCATCCACGAACGCGCGCACCGGCGGGACGGGCGGCGGGAACGACGCCCGGAGCGCCTCGAACAGGTCCACGAGGCGGGGCAGCGGGACCGCCAGGGCGTTGGCCGAGCCCAGGAAGATCGACCGGCGCCTCAGCGTGGCCGACTCGCCCAGGTACTCGACGACGGCGCGGACGTGATGCGAGAACTCCCCCGGGTCCTTGACGCGGTAGCCGTCGTGGTAGAGGTCGCAGAAGCTGCAGGTCCCGAACGAGCACCCCTCGGTCGCCTGGAGCACCACGGACAGGTACTGGTCGGGCGGCAGGATGCCCACGGGGCGGTAGAGGCTGGCGAACTGCGCCGCATCGCCGGCCGCCGCCGCCGCGTCGAACCGGGCGCACGCCTCGAGCCGGCGCACGAACGAGTCCCACCCGTCGGCGTGCTCGCGGCCCGTCCACGAACCGGGCGACGCGCGCATCGCGGCGAGGGCGCGCGACGCGAACGAGGCCGCTTCATCGACCACCGCCGCCGCTTCACCCGCGCTCATCTTCCGGCGCCGGCGATCGTCGTAGCCGCGGCTCGCGGGCACGGAGCCCTCGGCCTCCTCGTGCCACTTGTAGAGCACGTCCCCGTTGAGCCCGCGTCGCCACGTGTGATTGAAGCGCCACACGCTGTACAGGCGCCCGCCCAGGTCCCAGGAAACGACGAAGCGCTCGTCCTCGGCGAGCGACATCGACGCCTCCTTCAAGCTGCCGGTCACCGGCAGGCCGTCGACGAGGCCGCGGAACAGCATAGGGCGTGACAGCCACTGAAAACTGATGACTGATAACTGAGAACTACAGATTACTATTCTCAATCATGAAGCGACGAGACTTCCTCCGGGTCGGGACGCTCGCGGCGGGTGCGGCGGCGGCGGGACCGGTGCGGGCCGCGGCGGCGGCCCCCGTCGAGGCTGCCCGGCCCCAGGCCGAGGTCCCGGCCTTCGAGCTGGACGAGGCCACCATCGCCGACCTGCAGAAGGCGATGGAGGCGGGGCGCGAAACCTCGCGCTCGCTGGTCGAGAAGTACATCGGCCGCATCGCGTCGCTCGATCGCCAGGGCCCGGCGCTGCGGCAGGTGCTCGAGGTCAACCCCGACGCGCTCGCGATCGCCGACCGGCCTCGACGACGAACGCAAGGCCGGCCGGACGCGCGGGCCGCTCCACGGCATCCCCGTGCTCGTCAAGGACAACATCGGGCACCGCCGACCGCATGACGACGACCGCGGGCTCGCTGGCGCTCGAGGGCTCGATCCCGCCGGTGGACTCGTTCGTGGCGAGGAGGCTGCGCGATGCGGGCGCCGTCCTCCTGGGCAAGACCAACCTGAGCGAGTGGGCCAACTTCCGGTCAACCCGCTCGGTCAGCGGCTGGAGCGGCCGCGGCGGGCTGGGACGAAACCCGTACGCGCTCGACCGCAACACCTCGGGGTCGAGTTCGGGCACGGCTGCCGGCGATCGCCGCGAACTACGCGGCCGTCGGCATCGGCACCGAGACCGACGGCTCCATCGTCTCGCCGGCCAACAACTGCGGCCTGGTCGGGATCAAGCCGACGGTCGGCCTCGTCAGCCGGACTGGGATCATCCCCATCGCCCACAGCCAGGACACCGCCGGCCCGATGGCTCGCACGGTGGCCGACGCAGCCATACTGCTCGGGGCCATTGCCGGCACCGACCCCGCCGACACGGCGACGCGCGCCGCCGCGTTCCGCGGGCGGACGCGACTACACGAAGTTCCTGCGACCCGAACGGGCTGAAGGGCGCGCGGATCGGCGTGCCGCGCGAGGGCGCTCTTCGGCCAGAGCCCGCACGCCGACCGCCTGGTGGAGGACGCCATCGCCGCGATGCGCGAGGCGGGCGCCGTCATCGTCGATCCGGCCGACATCGCGACGGTCGGCAAGGTCGGCGACGCGGAGTTCGAGGTGCTGCTCTACGAGTTCAAGGCCGATCTGAACGCCTACCTCGCCGGCCTCGGCCCCAAGGCCCCGGCGAAGTCGCTCGCGGAGCTGATCGCCTTCAACGACCGTCACGCGCGATCGGGAGATGCCCTGGTTCGGCCAGGAGATCTTCCTGATGGCCGAGAAGAAGGGCCCGCTCACCGACGCCGCCTACATGAAGGCGCTCGCATCCTGCCGTCGGCTCGCGCGGGTCGAGGGGATCGACGCGCACGATGACGCAGCACCAGCTCGACGCGCTGGTCGCGCCGACCAGCGGGCCCGCCGCACCTGACCGACCTGGTCAACGGCGACTACGGGCCGGGCGGGTGCTCGACGCTGCCGGCCGTCGCGGGCTACCCGCACATCACCGTGCCGGCCGGGTTCGCGTTCGGCCTGCCGGTGGGCGTCTCGTTCTTCGGGCCGCGCCTTCAGCGAGCCGACCCTGGTTCGCCTCGCGTACGCGTTCGAGCAGGCGACGAAGCACCGCCGCCCGCCCCGCTTCCTCCCCAGCGCCGAGCTGGGATAGGTCGTTCGGGACGAATTTCACTTTCTGCCACCCGGGTTTCAGAGGTGGCAGAAAGTGAAATTCGTCCCGAACGACAGTCGCGTGGAACCCCGCGCCCCCCGGCTGCGTCCTCTCCTTCAGGCGCGCAACTGAAGGAGCCCTTCGATGTCCAGCCTGGTGCGGGACCTGCGTTTCAGTCTCCGTCTCCTCCTCAAGACCCCGGGGTTCTCGCTGACCGCCGTGCTGGTCCTCGGTCTCGGGATCGG
Organism: uncultured Acidobacteriota bacterium; assembly: GCA_963813585.1. GTDB lineage: Bacteria > Acidobacteriota > Vicinamibacteria > Vicinamibacterales > Fen-181 > JARKSS01. The sequence continues at coordinate 71,460 of CAWEZL010000001.1, read as the reverse complement.
CGCCAATGCCGCGGTCTTCAGCATCGTCAACGCGATGCTCTTCAAGCCAGGCGTCGGGGCCGGCGCGCCGGGCGAGCTGGTGGGCGTCTACAGCCAGGACCGGACGACGCACTCCTACCGGGCGTTCTCATACCCCGAGCTCCAGGACATCCGCCAGCGCGCTTCGTCGATCTTCCTCGACCTGACCGGGTTCGACGTCGCCTTCGCGGGTATCGGCGAGGGTGAGACGACCCGCCGGACGATGGTCGCGGTGGTCCCGGCGAACTACTTCGGGGCGCTGGGCAGCGGGGTGCAGCTAGGAAGGAACTTCACCCCTGAGGAGGAACGCCCGGGGAGCGGTGCCGCGGTTGCCGTCGTCAGCCACGCCTTCTGGAAGGCCAGGGGCGCCGACCCCGCCTCCATCGGGCAGACGATCCGAATCAACGCGCGCCCGTTCACGGTCATCGGCGTGGCGCCGCCCGGCTTTACCGGCACGTCCATCCTGGTCGGCATCGAGGCGTGGCTCCCGATTGGCGCCAGCGAGCTTGTCCAGAGTCCCGTTTCGGGCCGCTCCGAGCCGACGTCGATGGCCGACCGGCGCCGGCATTCGCTGATACTCGTCGGCCGGCTGCGGCCGGGCGTGACGCAGCAGGGCGCCGCGCCCGCGCTCCGCGCGCTCTCGGCCGGCCTCGAGCGCGAGTACCCGGCCGAGAGCAAGGACCAGCTCCTCACCACCCACACCCTGTCACGGTCGTCGATCTCCACCAACCCCCAGGACGACCACGAAGTCTACATGCCCTTCACCATCCTCACGGGCATGGCCGTCATCGTCCTGCTGATCGCGAGCCTCAACCTCGCCAACATGATGCTGGCCCGCGGGACAGCACGCCGCAAGGAGATCGCGATGCGCCTCGCGCTCGGGGGAGGGCGGGGGCAGGTCATCAGGCAACTGCTGACCGAGGGCGGCGTCCTGTCGCTGGCCGGCGGGGCGGTCGGGCTGGTGCTCGGGTACTGGGGCGCCAGCCTGCTGGTGCGATCGCTCGTGCCGCTCTCGCCGGTGCCGATTACCTTCGACCCGACCCCCGACGGCCGCGTGGTGCTGGCGACGCTGGGCTTTTGCGCGCTGACGACGGTGGTGTTCGCCCTCGGTCCGGCATGGAGGCTGTCGCGGACCGACGTGATCGGGCAGATCAAGGAGCAGGAGGGGACCGCGCGGGCGACCGGATGGAAGCGGCGTCTCGGCGCGCGCAACCTGCTGGTCGCCACGCAGATCGCGCTGTCGCTCGGGCTGCTCACCGCGGCAGGCCTCTTCACGCGCGGCGCCCTCGAGGCGGGCAAGGCCGACCCGGGATACCGGTTCGACGGGCAGCTCGTGGCGACGGTGGACGCGGGTCTCGGCGGGTACGATGACACGCGGGGCAGGGAGGTCTACGGCCGCCTGCTCGATCGCCTCCGCGCCACACCAGGTGTCCGGGCCGCCAGCCTGTCGTCCACGGTGGCCTTCGGCGGGTTCACCGAGGGGACGACGGTGCTCGAGGCCGGCGCCGGGGGAGGGGCGCGCGACGGCCGTTCCACCGGGACGAGCGTGGTGTCCTACAGCATCGGCAGCGGGTACTTCCACACCCTCGGCATCCCGATCCTGCGCGGACGTGATTTCACCGACGCGGAGGCCGCCAATACCGCCGCGCCGGCCGTCGTGATCATCGACGAACCGCTCGCCCGGGCGCTGTTCCCCGGCCGGGAACCGGTCGGGCAGCGCATCCGGCACGCGCGCGACGAGGAAGCGCTTCCCGTGGAGGGCACCGGGGTCGTCGCGAAGGGCCAGCCGCCGGCGCCACGGACCATGGAGGTGGTGGGCGTGGTGAAGGGGCTGCGGCACGACCTCTTCGACCGCGCGCCGGTGGCCCACATCTATCTCCCCTTTGCCGGCGCCTACCGGACGACGGCGCACTTTCACCTGGCGATCGGAGGGAAGGGCGATCGTGGCGAGGCGGCGGCCATCCAGGCGGTGCGGCGCGAGATCGCCGCGGTGGACGAGCACCTGCCGGTGCTCGATCTCCAGACCCTCGATCGGCACCGCGCCAACAGCATCCTCTACTGGCTGGTACGCGCCGGCGCGAACATCTTCGCGGTGTTCGGCGTGGTGGCGGCGTTCGTGGCGGTCGTCGGCCTCTACGCCGTGAAGGCCTACGTCGTGTCGCGACGCACGCGCGAGATTGGCATCCGGATGGCGCTCGGGTCGAGCCACCGCGGCGTCATGTGGCTGATCCTGCGGGAGGGCGTGGGCCTCACGGCCGCGGGGCTCGCCGGCGGGATCCTGATCGCCCTGGGAATCGGGCAGGTCGTGAGCAGCATGCTGTACCAAGTGAGTCCGTTCGACCCGCAGGTGTTCGCCCTGTCGGCGCTGTTGCTGGCCGGCGCGGCGCTGGTGGCGTGCTACCTGCCGGCGCGGCGCGCCACCCGCGTGGTGCCGATGCGCGCGCTCCGCACGGAGTAGCGCCGGCCTACCTGCCGGCGCGCCGTCGTTCGCGTGCGCTCAGGGCGAAGCCGATCGCCAGGCCGATCAGTCCGACGAAGAGCACCGTCTCCGCCCAGGGCCGGTCGTCGAACCACTGGTAGTGGTCCGTGGCGAGCCAGAGGGCGATCCCCGTGTTCACGAGCCCCGCGTAGTAGAAGCTCTTGCGCTGGCGCTGCCGGCTGAGGAGCGCCATCGCCACGGCGAGCCCGAGGTAGATCCAGTCGAAGTTGCGTGAGTACTCCCCCGTCTCGCTCAGGTACGCCATCGGTTCGAGGATCGCGAACGGCGAGATGGTGAACAGGAGCCACGACGCGGGCTTCATCAACCGGGTGCCGTACCGGTCGGCGACCGAGCCCGCTGCGTAGAAGAGCATCCCGTTGAGCGACATCGCCGTGAGCGTGTCCAGCAGCAGAGGGTCGCTCACCGTGGCCGGCTGCAGCGGCTTCATGGTTAGTCCCAGGTAGCCGAAGAGCCTCCCGTCGACGGCCAGCAGCTCGAGCACCACGACCAGCAGCACGCCTGCGCCCGTGTACAGCGGCCTTCCGAACCATGCCCGCCCCGTGCGTTCCAGCGACAGTCCAAGGACCGCGTACCCGGGCACCAGCGGCAGCAGGTGCAGCGCCAGCCGGTCCCAGCGCCCGTCGTCCCACCAGCTTCGCAGCCCGGCATCCGTCAGGCCCGCCAGCACGAGCAGCAAGACCAGCACGGCGAAGACGGTGCTCAGGGCGATCGTCCGCGTCCGCAGCGCGAGCCATGCCGCCCAGGTGCACGCGATCAGGACGGTTACCTGCATCTGGCGGTTCGACACCGCTCCCGACCGGAACAGCTGCCCGGGCGTGTCCTCCGCGACGGTCCACAGGTGCGTGTCGTGGAACACGATGAGGAGGAAGAGCGGCAGCAGGCTGATGCCGCCCAGGTAGAACGCCACCGCCACGCTCCTGTGGCCGCGCCGCGAGAGGAGGTGCCCGGCCGCGTTGAGGCCGGCGAAGGGCAGGGCGAGGACGACGAACGGCTCGACCAGGCCCGTCCCCTGCTCGTAGATCCGGTGCGCGCCGAAGTAGAGCAGGCTGCCGCACATCAGGAGGAACGCCCCGAGGTACAGGAGGATCTGCGAATACGAGAGCATGCGGCTCTCGCCGATCCAGTCGTCCTCCTGGCGTTCGAGCGGGCGGTACGCGCCCGCCAGGCGCGCGGCCTCGTGCGGGTAGACCAGCTTGAGCTGGACCCAGTCCTGGATCTGATCGAGGTGGGCCTTCACGCGCGTCGCCAGCGCGGCCGCATAGCGCGAGGGACGCGCGTTGACGGGCCGCCCCCCCAGGAAGCGCCCGAGGTCGATCGCCATCTCGCGCGCCGACTGGTAGCGATCCCGCGGATCGGTCTCGAGCGCCTTGAGGGCGATTGCCTGGAGGGGCTCCGGCGTCGCGGGCGCGATCTCGACCGGCAGCCGGATGGCGCCCCGCCGCACGCTGGCCGTCGTTTCCTCCAGGCTGCCTCCCGGCACCGGCGGAACGCCGCAGAGCAGTTCGTACAGCACGCCACCGAGCGCGTAGACGTCGGTCCGCGCGTCGATCGGCCTGCTGGCGTCGAGCTGCTCGGGTGCGAAGTACTGCGGTGTGCCGGCGAAGTGCCCCTGGCCCGGGTCGCCTGAGCTGAGGCCAAAATCCAGGATCCGGGGGCGCAGGGCGGCGTCGAGCATGACGTTGGCCGGCTTCAGGTCGCGATGCTGGATCCCCAGGTCGTGCGCGTGCTGCACCGCCTCGCAGATCTCCTTCACGATCCGGGCGCGCTGCCCGTATTCGAGCGACGGACCCAGCCGGCCCAACTCGAAGCCGTCCACGAACTCCATCACGAGGAGCGGGGGAGTCGTCTCGCGAAGTTCGTGGATCTGGACGATGCGCGGGTCCTGGAAGAGCGCGAGCGCGCGCGCCTCCGTGAGGAACCCACCAAGGCCCGGCGCGACGCCGCGACCGGGCCGGAGCACCTTCACGGCGACCACGCGGTCGAGCTTCAGGTCGCGGGCCTTGTACACGTCGCCCATTCCGCCCGCCCCGAGGCGCTCGATCGTGCGGAAGCCCTCGAACTCCGGCAGCGTCCCGACCGGCGGCGCCTGCCCGGCCGCGGTCACGAGGTCGCCGTCGAGACACCGCGAGAGGCGGCGGTACTCCGCGATCATCGCCTCGAGCGCCGGCCGCGCCTCGGGCCGATCGGCACAGGCGGCGCCGGGGTCGAGCTCGGCCCCTTCGAGCACGTGGTGCTCGACCCACCGGGCAAAGCGGTCCTCGAGGTCCCGGTCGCTCATGACCGACCCTTCAGCTTCAACGTCAACGCCACCAGGGCCCGGGCGAGCAGCATCCGGCACGCGTCCTCGCTCCGCGACATGCGGGCGGCTATCTCCCTGAAGCTCAGTTCCTCCAGCTTCCGGAGAATGATGACCTCGCGGTGATCGGCGTCCAGCTCGTCGAGGGCGCAGGCGACGCGATCCCATTCCTCCGAGAAGACCGCCTGGGTCAGGGCCGAGCGGGCTCGCGCCGGCAGCCGGCTCGCCAGGTCGTCGAGCGCCACCCCGGCCGCGACGTCGCGCCGCTGCCGATGGTGATAGTCCGCCTGGTCGCGGATCTCGTTTTCAGCGATGCGGGCCAGCCAGCCCATGAGGGAAGAGCCGTCCCCTCCCTCGAATTGATCCAGCCGCAGGAAGGACTTCATCAAGGCGGCCTGGAGGATGTCGCGCGACTCGACCCGGCCGCGAAGGTCGCGCCCCATTCGCAGCCGAACCAACGCGAGCAGCCGGCCCGAGTACCCGCTCGTACAGCTCGCCCAGTGCGTCGGGCGAGCCGCCCCGGGCCGCGCGAAGCAGGAGCGTGCTGTCGTCGCGCGCCATGGCGCCTCACCTTACCACCGCCGCCCGCGCCCGGGAAGGACCAACCCGTTCGCGTTCGGTCGGGCGGCGAGATGCCGTCCTTGCACCGAGGGAACAAGGAGACCCGCCATGAGACAACTCGCCGCGTCGGTCGCCGTGCTCGCCAGCCTGCTGGCGACAGCCTGCCTGCACAAGGACACGAGCAGCACGATCTGGCTGAAAGGAGACGGCTCGCTCGAGTGGATTGTCATCGAGCACAACGTCGGCTCGGACCTCGAGGGGGCCGGCCGCCAGGAAGAGGAGCGCCAGTACCCTCGAGGACGCGGCGAACGCCGCGAGCGGGGCGGCCGAGAGCTTCAGGGCGCTGGGCGCCCAGGCGGTGCGCGGCCGGCTGCTGCGGGACGTTCGGCCGTACGCCTCGGTCACCGAGGCGGACTTCGGCAGCCTGACGGACGTTGTCGCGCGGGAGCTGGCGGCGTGCGGGATCCCCTTCGGCGGCGGCCTGACCTCGGAGGGGGGCACGACGACCTGGCGCCTGTGGCTGGAGGCCGGCGCCGGTGGCGAAGGCCTGCAGGGCGATGACTGTGGCGCCGGCTTCGTCGGGCTCGGCGAGGCCCTCGAGGCGACGATCGTCCTCGACTCCGGGGTGTTCACGAAAACGGTCGGGTTCACGCTGGAAGGTGACAACCGGGCCAGGCTGGACGAGAAGGCCGCGGACCCCGAGGCATTGGAGCGGGGCGGGGGGCGGATCGAGTTGTCGCTGACCTGGAGACAAGACCTTCCGCGGTAAGATCCCGGTGACGACCGGAATGACCGACATGCCATCCGAATCCCAATCGAAACCGCAATCGAGGTCGTGGGTGATCCGGACCGAGGGGCTGACGCGCGAGTTCGGGACGCTGCGTGCGGTGGACGGCCTGACGATCGAGGTGCCGGCGGGCATCGTGTTCGGCTTCCTGGGACCCAACGGCTCGGGCAAGACGACGACGATCCGGCTCCTGCTGGGGCTCCTCGAGCCGACGAGCGGGCGGGCGGAGGTTCTCGGCCACGACGTCGCCCGCGAGTCGGCGGCCGTCCGCGAGCGCTCGGGGGCGCTGCTCGAGCACCCCGGCCTCTACGAGCGGCTGTCGGCCGAGGACAACCTCGACTTCTATGGGCGCGTGTGGGGGATGCGGCCGGATGCACGCGCCGCGCGAATCCGCGAGCTGCTCTCGCATCTCGGGTTGTGGGAGCGGCGATCGGAGGTCGTCGGGAACTGGAGCCGCGGAATGAAGCAGAAGCTGGCCGTGGCCCGCGCCCTGCTGCACCGCCCGTCGCTCGTCTTCCTGGACGAGCCGACGGCGGGGCTCGACCCGGTCGCCTCGGCGGCCCTGCGCTCCGACCTCGAGGGTCTCGCCGCCCGCGAGGGGACCACCGTGTTCCTCACGACGCACAACCTGACCGAGGCCGAGCGCCTCTGCTCGCTGGTAGCCGTCATCCGTGCGGGTCGGCTGCTCGCGGTTGGCCATCCCGACGAGCTGCGGGCGCGATCGTCGCCGCGCGCGGAGATCGCCGGTCGCAACCTGGGGCAGGGAGTGATCGCGGCCCTCGAGGCTCGCGGCGAGGTGGCTTCGGTGACGGCGTCGAACGGGCGGCTGCAGCTCGAGCTGCGTCCCGAGGCCGATATGGCGGCCCTCGTGTCGCTGGTCGTCGCCAACGGCGGGCTGGTGAACGAGGTGCGCCGCGACCAGGCGAGCCTCGAGGACGTGTTCCTGACGTTGATGGAGGAGGAGCGGTGATCGCCGACGTGCTGACGGTTGCGGGCAAGGAACTGAAGGAGCACCTGTTCACCGGCACGGGGCTCCGCGGCGGGCGCTTCGGCCTCCTCGTCATGCTGGCGGTCTTCGGCGTCGTCCTGCCGTCGCAGAACGGCGTCGAGTGGCTGCGGTCGGCGGCGCCGATGCTCGTCTGGTCGTGGGTCCCGTTGTTCCTGGTGGCGGGGGTGGTGGCCGATTCGTTCGCCGGCGAGCGCGAGCGTCACACACTCGAGACGCTGCTCGCCAGCCGACTGCCGGACGAGGCGATCCTGCTGGGCAAGGTGGCGGCGTCGGTGGCTTACGCGTGGGGCTTCACGCTGGCGACCGCCGTCGTGAGCGTGATCAGCGTGAACGCGTTCGACTGGCAGGGGCGCGTGGTGCTCTTCCCGGCAGCGGTCCTGGGAGGCGTCGCGATCTTCAGCCTGCTCACCGCCGTCGGCATGGCGGCGGCGGGCGTGCTCGTGTCGCTGCGCACCCCGACGGTTCGCCAGGCGGCGCAGACGCTGTCGGCTGGCGTGATGGTGCTGCTCTTCGTGCCGATCTTCGGGGTCCGCGCGCTCCCGGCGGGGACGCGGGCGGCGGGAGCCGCCTGGCTGGCGGCCTTCAACCCGCCCGCGCTGGTCGCCGGCGCCGCGGGCCTGCTGGTGCTCCTCGACGCCCTGCTGCTGGCCGCCTGCTTCGCGCGCTTCAAGCGCGCGCGGCTGGTCATCGACTGAGTGCCGACGGCGTCAGTGGCTGCCCATCATCCCGCACGCCCCCGGCCCGCCGGGGACCCCGCAGCGCGCGCACGGGCTGTCGGACGGGACCGCCGCGGAGGCGGACGCGGAGGCGGCGCCCACCGCGAAGACCGAGAGCATCTTCTCGAGCTCGCCCCCCTCGCACTTGGGGCACGACGGCTTCGCCTCACCGCGCGTGATGTGCTCGAACTGATGTCCGCAGGCCTGGCACTTGTATTCGTAAATCGGCATCTTCAGGATTCAGGATTCGAGATTCAGGGTCGTGTGAGGCCGCAGGCCGCAGGCCTGCAAGCGCAAGTACCTATTGTATAGTCTCCCCGCCCCCCTGCCGGAGGACTCATGATCGCCCGCTGGACACGCCGCCCGGCCCTTGCGGCTGCCGTTCTTCTCCTGTCGGCTTCCGCCCTCGCCCAGCCGCCGCAGCGTGAACCGGCCGAGCTGCAGGGCGAAGAGCGGCTGCTGTCGGCGATGCACGGGATCTCCAGCCACACGCTGCTCGAGTACGTCCGCGAGATGGCCGACCCCAAGTACAAGGGCCGGCTGACGGGGACCGCCGAGTACGACGCGGTTGCCGACTGGACGGCGAGGCTGATGACGGGGTGGGGCATCAAGCCGGCTGGCGACGCCGGGACGTGGCTGCAGAAGTTCCCGAACCCCTACACCTTGGTCCTGCCAGGCGCTGAGTACGTGCTGCGGGTGCCGGCACCCGGGGGCGGGCTGATCGAGCGGCCCTACGTGCTCGAGGAGGAGTTCTTCCCAGGCTCGACCTCGGACAGCGGGACGATCACGGCCGAGGTGGTGTACGTCGGCTACGGGATCACGGCGCCCGAGCTGAACTACGACGACTACTCGGGCGTGGACGTGACCGGGAAGATCGTCCTGATGGAGCCCGAGGCGCCGGTCGCGGCGAGCCACAAGGACGTCGAGCGCTTCAAGGCGTGGCGCCCCTACTCGTTCCACGACGCCAAGGTGAAGAACGCGGCCCGCCACGGCGCCGCCGGGATGCTCTACAACTACCACATCGCCAACCCCAACGTGGTGTTCATCAAGGGCTTCGGCGTCACGGCGGTCGGTGAGCGGGCGGTCGCCGACCTCTTCGCCGGGACCGGCAAGGACCACGCGGAGCTCGTCAAGGGCATCCGCTCGGCGCTGAAGCCCGCCTCCTTCGCGCTCGGCTGCAACGTCAGGATGAAGAACGCGACCGAGCACCATCCCGAGGGCGTGGGGTCGAACGTGATCGGCTGGATCGAGGGGAGCGATCCCGCGCTGAAGCAGGAAGCAGTCGTCATCGGCGCGCACCTCGACCACCTCGGCCTCAACCCCGACCTCATGCCGGGCGCCCACGACAACGCGTCGGGCGTGGCCGTGATGCTCGGCGTGGCCGAGGCGCTCGCCACCGCGAAGATCCCGCTCCGCCGCTCCGTGGTGTTCGTCGCGTTCGGGGCCGAGGAACAGGGGGTGAGGGGATCCGAGTACTACGTCGCGCACCCCTTCATCCCGAACGCGAAGACCGTCGCCATGCTGAACCTCGAGAGCGTGGGGCGGGGCGAGACGATCGGCGCCGGGTCAGCGAAGGACTTCCCGAAGCTGTGGGAGGTGGTCGATCGCGTGAACCAGAAGTACGTCCACCGGCAGGTGCGCGCCAGCTCCAACCCGAACCTCGCCCGGCCGCGCCAGGACGCCGCCCACTTCCTCTGGGCCGGGGTGCCGACGATCTCGTTCGGCACCGGTGGCGCGAAGCCGCTGCCCTACGCCACCTACCACACCACGAAGGACGACCTCGACCTCATCACCCCGGAGATCATGGAGGACCTCGCGCAGCTGGTATTCGTCGCCACCGTGGAACTGGCCCGGTAGTGAGGCCCTCCGCCCCCCCGCCTTCCGTGGTACGCTGTACGCCTGCCCAGGAGGACACGATGGTGGACGCGCTGCGCAAGCTGTTGCTCGCGGGCCTCGGCACGCTCGACCTCACCGAGGAGAAGGCCCGTACGGTGTTCAACGACCTCGTCGCGCGCGGCGAGATGAGCGAGAAGGACGCGCGCGAGATGATCGCCAGCTGGTCGAAGCGTGCGACCGAGCAGCGGGGGCGGATGCAGCACGACGTCGATGCCGCCGTCACGAAGGCGCTTTCCGCGATGGGGCTGACGCGGCGGAACGATCTCGACGCGCTGCGCGCACGGGTCGCCGACCTCGAGCGACGACTCGGGGTCACCCCCGAGCCGACGGAGGCCCCTGCCGAGGTTGTCGAGCCAGCCCCGGAGCCGCCCACGCCGCCCGACGTGGACCGCTCGGGCAACTGAACCGCGCCCCGACCCCGATGGCCAGAGCCCCAGGGCTCGTCGCCCCGGCGCTGCAGCTCCGCCGCCTGCGAGAGATCACGACGGTCCTGGTGAGGTATGGCTTCCAGGACGTGGTGGCGCGCCTGCGGCTGCCGGGCAGCGGCACGGTGGGGCGGGTGCGCCGGCGGCGGCGGGACGAGCTGCCGGCGACGCGGGCCCTGCGCCTCCGCCGGGCTTTCGAGGTGCTCGGCCCGACCTTTGTGAAGTTCGGCCAGGCGCTGAGCACGCGCGCCGACCTGCTGGGGCCCGAGCTCGTCGCCGAACTGTCGCTGCTGCAGGACTCGGTGCCCCCGCTGCCGGCCGGCGTGGCCGAGGCGGCGATCGAGTCGCAACTCGGCGCGCCGGTCGCCGACCTCTTCCTCGAGTTCGACTCCGTCCCGATCGCCGCCGCCTCGATTGCCCAGGTCCACCGGGCCAGGGTGCCCGGGGGCGACCGCGTGGCCGTGAAGGTGCGCCGCCCCGAGATCGACGCGACGATCGAGCGCGACCTCGCCATCCTCGGGCAGCTGGCGCGGCTGGCCGAACGCTATTTCCCCGACGCCGACCTCTTCCAGCCCGGCAACCTCGTCGCCGAGTTCGCGCGGTCGATCCGCCGCGAGCTCGACCTCGCCCGCGAGGGGCGGACGATCGAGCGTTTCGCGCGCAACTTCGAGGGGGACGAGACCGTCCGCTTCCCACGGGTGCACTGGACGCACACCACCAACGGTGTGCTCACGCTCGAGTTCATCGACGGCGTCAAGACGCTCGACATCATCGGGCGCGCGGGGTACGACCCGGGGCTCGTCGCGCGGCGGGGCGGGGCCGTGATGCTGAAGCAGGTGCTCCGCCACGGCCTGTTCCACGCCGACCCGCACCCGGCCAACCTGTTCATCCTGCCCGGCAACGTCATCTGCATGCTCGACCTCGGCAACGTCGGGCACCTGGACCGGCGGATGCGCGACGCGGTGGCGGCGCTCGTGCGGGCGATCGTCGAGGAGGACGCCGAGCGCCTCACCCACGCGGTGCTCGGCATCGGCAAGCCGCTGCGGCCGATCGACGTCGGCCAGTTGCGCCGCGACATGACCGAGCTGGTGGACACCTACGCGGGCATCACCTTCCGGGATCTCCAGATCGGCCCGCTCCTGCAGGACGCCCTGTCGGTGATGCGGCGCTACCGCATCCAGGCCCCCGCCGACCTGATGCTGCTCGTGCGCGCCTTCGTCACCATCGAGGGGGTAGGGCGGCAACTCGACCCCACCTTCCGGCTGATCGACGAGGCCCGTCCCGTCGTCGTGGAGATCCTGCGCGATCGCCTGCGGCCGGCCGGCATGGCGGCGCGGGTCGGCGAGATGGGGCGCGACGCCGCGCTCGCTCTGCAGGACCTGCCGGGCGATCTTCTCGAGATCGTCTCGAAGGCGAAGGACGACCGGCTGCAGATCCAGTTCGTGCACCGCAACCTCGACCAGTTCGTGCGCGAGATGGACCGCGCCAGCAACCGCCTCACCTTCGCCATCGTCATCGCCGCCCTGATCGTCGGCTCGTCGCTCATCGTGCACGGCGGCGGGGGCACGCTCCTCTTCGGCCTGCCGGCCCTCGGCGTGATCGGCTTCGTCACCGCCGGCGTCCTCGGCCTATGGCTCGCCATCGGCATCCTCCGCAGCGGCCGGCTGTGACACGTACACGGAGACCGGCAGCCGCGGCGTGACCCGCCTTCGTGCGTTTCGTGGTCGAATCCGTCCGTTTCAGGGCTAGAATCAGCGGCGATCATGTCCAGCCCATCCATTCGCCGCATATTCACCTGCTGCACCGCCGCCGTTCTGCTGCTTGCCGCCACCGCCCCGCGGGCGCAGGCCCAGGAGGTCGTTCCGCCGGAGCGGCTCGCGGCCCGCGAGGCCTTCCGCGAGGCCCGGTTCGGCCTGTTCATCCACTGGGGCGTCTACAGCATGCTCGGGCAGGGCGAGTGGGTGATGAACAACCGGGACATCCAGGTGCCGGCGTACGAGGCGCTCGCCTCGTCGTTCAACCCGATCCGGTTCGACGCGCGCGAGTGGGTGGCCGTCGCGAAGGCGGCGGGCATCCGCTACATCACCATCACCTCGCGGCATCACGACGGCTTCGCGATGTTCGGGAGCAAGGCCTCGAACTACAACATCGTCGACTGGACCCCATTCAAGCGCGACCCCCTCGGGGAACTGAGCGACGAGTGCCGGCGCGAGGGGATCAAGCTGTTCTTCTACTACTCGCAGCTCGACTGGCGGAGGCCCGACTACTTCCCCCGCGGCAGGACGGGTAACGGCACCGGCCGGCCCGACGCGGGCGACTGGAACAGCTACGTCGAATTCATGGATCGGCAGATCGAGGAACTGCTCACCCGCTACGGCCCGCTCGGCGGCATCTGGTTCGACGGGATGTGGGACAAGCCGGAAGCGCCCTGGCACCTCGACAAGACCTACGCGCTCATCCACCGCCTCCAGCCGACGGCGCTCGTCGTCCCCAACCACCACCAGGCGCCGCTGCCCGGCGAGGACGTTCAGGAGTTCGAGCAGGACCTGCCGGGGGCCAACACCGCCGGCTTCAACACGAAGGAGATCGGGAAGCTGCCGCTCGAGACGTGCCTCACGATGAACCGGTCGTGGGGGTTCAACATCACCGACCGCAGCTTCAAGTCCACGCGGGAGCTGATCGGCTACCTGGCCCGCGCCGCTGGCGCCGACGCCAACCTGCTGCTCAACGTGGGGCCCCGGCCCGACGGGACGATCCAGCCCGAGGCCGCCGAGCGTCTGCGCGGGATGGGCACGTGGCTCCAGGCCAACGGCGAGTCGATCTACGGCACGCGCGGCGGCCCGGTGACGCCGCGGAACTGGGGCGTCACCACGCAGCGCGGCGCAAAGGTGTACGTGCACATCCTCGACTGGCCCGACCGCGTGCTGACGATCCCGTCGTGGGGCGCGACCGTCCTGAGCGCCAGGCTGCTGGCGACGGGTGAGAAGGTCGGCGTGACCGGGACGGAGGGAGGGATCACGCTGACGCTCCCGTCGGCCGCACCCGACGGCCCCGACCGGGTCGTGGTGCTGGAGACGGGTGGCAAGTAGGGGTTCCACGACAAGTCCATGGAGCGAAACCGGGCACTTCCCGTCGGGTGGCTCGTGCCGGCCGTGACGCTGCTGTTCCACCTGGCCACCTGCCAGGGCTACGGCTACTTCCGCGACGAGCTTTACTACCTGGCCAACGGCCGGCACCTCGCCTTCGGCTACGTGGACCACCCGCCGCTGGTCGGTCTCATCGCCGCTCTGGTGATGAACACGATCGGCTCCTCGCTGTTCGCCATCCGCCTGCTGCCGGCGCTGGCGGCGGCCGCCACGGTGTGGGTGGCCGGTCGCGTGGCGCGGGACATGGAGGGCGGCCGCTACGCCCAGGTCGTCGCCCAGCTCTCGGCGATGCTGGTGCCCGGGTTCATCGGGCTCTTCGGCGTCTTCTCGATGAATGCGTTCGACCTCCTCTTCTGGGCCCTGCTCTGGTGGATCGCGGCCCGGTACCTGAGGACCGGGAACGAGCGGCTCTGGCTGGTCTTCGGGCTCGTCGCCGGCGTCGGGCTGCAGAACAAGATCAGCATCCTGTTCATCGGCCTCGGGATCGCCGCCGGCCTCCTGCTGGCCGGACGGAGGCAGGCGTTCGGGAAGCCCTGGCTCTGGGCCGGCGGCGCCATCGCGGGCCTCATCTTCCTGCCGCACATCGCCTGGCAGGTGATGCACGGCTGGCCAACGCTCGAATTCATCCGGAACGCCACCATCAACAAGAACGTCGCCTTCTCCCCGCTCGGCTACCTCTCCGCCCAGGCCCTCAACACCCTGCCCGCTCTTCCGGTCTGGATCGCCGGGCTGGGCGTCCTGCTGGCAGCGCGGGGGCTGCGGCCGTTCCGAGCGCTCGGCTGGGCCTGGCTGGCGGTGCTCGCCATCATGCTGACGACCAACGCCAAGCCGTACTACCTCGTGCCGTCCTTCACGGTGCTGTTCGCGGCAGGCGGTGTGGCGTTCGAGCGGCTCGGGCCGTCGAGAGCCGCCCGGGCGGCGCGGGCGATCGTGGTGATTCTCCTCGTGGCGCTGGGCCTGGTTGCCGCGCCCCTCGCCAAGGCGCTGCTTCCCGAGGACACGCTGGTCGCCTACGCGTCGCGACTCGGCGTGCAGGCGCCGCAAGAGGAGCGCCACGAGATGGGCCGGCTTCCCCAGCACTTCGCCGACCAGCACGGCTGGCCCGAGCTGGCTGCCTCGATTGCGTCCGTCTACAACGAGCTCCCGGTTGCCGAGCGTGAGCGGGCGTGCGTCTTCGCGCAGAACTACGGGGAAGCGGGCGCGGTGGACCTGTTCGGGCCGGCGCTCGGGCTGCCACCGGCGATCTCGGGGCACAACAGCTACCACCTGTGGGGCCCGCGGGACTGCACCGGCGAGGTGCTCGTGATCCTGGGCGGCGACGAGGAGGAGATGCGCGGCGCCTTCGACTCGCTCGACCGTGCCGGGATCTTCACCTGCATCGACTGCATGCCCTACGAGAACAACCGGCCAATCTGGATCGGCCGCGGCTTGCACCCGCCGCTCGGCGAGCTGTGGCCGAAGCTCAGGGCGTACAACTGACGTGTGATATTCTGCGCGGTGCTCCCCTGAAGCCCCTCCGAACCCGTGAGGTCTCCTATGCCGCGCATCGTTCGCCTGTCGATCCTCGCGTGCCTGGGGGTCGCCTTCGTGCTGGCGGCCGTCCCCGCACTCGCCCAGAAGGCCGAGACCCCGGTGCTGGTCACGTCGTGCGGCCAGAGCCCGGGCCCGCTTCGCCTCACCGTCTTCATGAAGCGGCTGCAGATCGCGCACGATTTGAAGGAGGACGCGGCGGTCAAGGACCTCACCGCGAAGCCCTACAAGACCCTCATCGTCGTCACCGGCAGCAGCCTGAAGGGGATGGGGGCGGCCGGCGTCTCGATCGACGACGAGGTGAAGCGCGTGACGGCGCTCATCGCCGAGGCCAGGAAGAAGGGGATCACGGTCGTGGGCGCGCACGTCGAGGGGATGGAGCGCCGGGCCAGGAACGCGGCGCCGGGCGACAACTCCGACGAGATGTCGATCGACGCGGTGTGCCCGAAGTCGAACTTCCTGATCGTCCGCAAGGACGGCGACGAGGACGGCCGCTTCACCGCGCTCTCCAAGAAGCACACCATCCCGGTCGTCTTCTTCCAGAAGAACATCGAGATCCAGGACGTCCTGAAGAGCGTCTTCGGCAAGTAGGAGCCGCCCGGTGAGCATGTTCACGCAGGCGGGGATCGTCCTCGCCACGATGCTGGCCGTCTACGTCCTCGCGCGCCTGCTCCGCCTCTCGACCGAGCTGGGGATGCTGGCGGCGGCGATCGGGGGGGCGCTGGTCGGCGGGTTCGGCCTGCCGGCGCGCCACGTCGCCGAGGGGGCGGCCACCTACCTCGACATCAACCTCATCTTCGTCACCGCCACCCTCTTCATGAACCTGTTGAAGGAGTCGGGCGGCGTCGCGTTCGTGGTGCGGGCGATCCTCCAGCGGTTCCACCGCAGCCGGGTGCTGATGCTCGTGCTGCTGACGATCCTGCTGCTGGTGCCGGGCGCCCTCACGGGGGCGGGCAGCGTCACGGTCCTCGTGACGGGGTCGCTGGTCGCCGTCGTCCTGCACTACATGGGCATCCCGAAGCACAAGGCGGCCGCGCTGGTGTTCATCAACGCCGGCCTCAGCGCCGCCGCGCCGCCGGTCAGCCTCTGGGCGATGATGACGGCGGCCGGCGTGAACATGCCGTACGTCGGGTTCTTCTGGCCGCTGCTGCTGCCGTGCCTCCTCGCGGCCCTGCTCACCAGCTTCATCCTGGGGTGGAAGGGCGAGCGCACCGACGTGATCAAGGCGCTCGCCGAGCTGCCGGTGCCGCCGGCCGGCATGGCCTGGTGGCGCGTCCTGCTGCCGTTCGCCGCCTTCTTCGGCCTGGTCTGGCTGGGGCGGCAGTTCCCGCACTCCACGCCGATTATCGGGCTGCCGATGATGTTCGCGGCGGCGGCGCTCGCGTCGTACCTGCTGTCGCCGGTGCGCCTCGAGTTCTTCCGGATCTCGCGCGAGACGATCGATCAACTGCTGCCGCTGCTGGCCACGCTCACCGTCGCCGGCGTGCTGGTGCAGGTCATGACGCTCACCGGCGCGCGCGGCCTGCTGGCCGTGACCGCGGTGACATTGCCGATCGCCGTCGTCTACGCGACGCTCTTCCTCGTGCTGCCCGCTTCGGAGGCGGTGCTGATGTGGGGCGCGGCGCCGGTCATCGGCGTCCCGCTGGTCCTGCTCTTCAACGCCCGCGGTCTCGACCCGATCGTGGCGCTCGCCGGCATGAGCCTCATCTGGCCGCTGGGCGACGCGCTGCCGCCCACGGCGATCATCGGCCGGCTCACCGTGGACGTCGTCGGCTTCAAGGGGACATACGGCAAGTTCCTGCGCGCCTGCCTGGTGCCGGCCCTCCTCATCATCGTCATCGGGACGCTGATGGTGATTTACAGCAAGAAACTGGGCTTCCTGACGGGACTCTAGGGGCTGGGAGCTAGGCTGGGCTGGAGCTGGAGCTGGGGGCTGGGAGCGGGGGCTGGGAGCTAGGCTGGGAGCTAGGAGCTAGGGGCTAGGGGCTGGGGAATGATCACTGTCCTGTATTACGCGCTCGTCGCGTTCGTCTCGGTGCTCCTGGTCGTCAACCTGGTGAAGTCCAGGAAGTGGGAGCGGGACGTGCTCTACGTCATCGTCCTCGTGCCGTTCCTGCTGCGGCTGTTCAGGCTGAAGTGAGGGGGCGATGACGACACGGGTGCTCGTCCAGAAGATCGTGGTCGCTGCTCTCGGCCTCGCCCTCCTGGTGTCGGCGGGTCTCAGCTTCCACAGGAGCCGGAACCTCGCCGAGCCGGTGGTACTCGGCCCGGGCGTCACCTCGGTGAAGAAGCTGGGCGAGTACTTTGCCCCGATCCGGGGTACCGTCAACGACTGCAATCTCTACGTCCTGGAGGGGCGCGAGCCGGGCGCCACGATGTTCATCCTCGGCGGCTCGCACGCCGAGGAGCCCGCCGGGCGCCTGGCCGCCTGGCTGCTGGTCGAGAACGGCCTGGTGGAGAAGGGGCGCCTGATCGTCGCCCTGTCCGCGAGCCGCAGCGCGAGCACGATGACCCGCCTGGGCGGCGCCTACCCTCCCGACTTCACGATCGACACCCCCTCCGGGCCCCGCACGTTCCGGATGGGCGACCGCTGGACGAACCCCCTCGACCAGTGGCCCGACCCCGAGGTCTTCATCCACTACCCGAGCGGCCAGGAGCTGGCGTACGTGGACGTGCGCAACCTGAACCGCACCTGGCCCGGACGGCCGAACGGGACCCTGACCGAGAAGACCGCCTACGCCTTCATGGAGATGATCCGCCGCGAGGGCGTGGACGTCGTGATCGATCTCCACGAGGCCGAGCTGCAGTACCCGGTCATCAGCACCATCGTCACCCACCAGAAGGGGCAGGAACTGGCGACGATGGCGGCGATGATGCTGAGCGACGTGGAGGGGTTCAAGATCGGCACCGAGTTCTCGCCGCCGACCCTGCACGGCCTCTCGCACCGCGAGATCGGCGACCACTCCCAGGCCGTGTCGCTGCTGTTCGAGGCCCCCGAGCCGTTTCTCGACGCCACCCGGGGGATCACCTCGCGCGAGCAACTGCTGACCGGCAAGGACGAGTTCGTCGTGAAGGCCGGCCAGCACGGCCTGCTCTTCGAGACGATCGACGAGAAGGGGTGGCCCATCGCCGTGCGCGTCGGGCGCCATACCTCGGCCATCCTGCAGGTGGCCGAGACCTGGAGCGAGGACCACCCCGACCGGCCGCTCGGGTTCTCGGGCATCCCCCGTTATGCCGAGGTCATCGACAAGGGGGTCGGCGCCTTCCTCCAGGACGTGGGGAAGGCCGGCAAGTCCCGCCTGGCGTACGAGTAACCTGCACGCTTTCCCCTCCAAGTCGTAAAGCCGAAGGGGGTTCCCGCCGATTCTCCGGGTAGGGCCGGGTATTTCCACCCCTCGCCCCCTGTCTTTCTTCCGCGCGGAGTTGTCAATGTTGCTCGGGACGCCCCGGCGCCCTGTCGGACACCTGCTGGTCACGGCCGTCTTCATCCTGGGCCTTGGCGCCAGGGAGGTGGCGGCCCTCGACCCGGCGGTCGGCCTCTCGCAGCACCACACGCTCAACTGGCAGATCGAGAACGGGCTGCCGCAGAACAGCGTGCAGGCGCTTCTCCAGTCGCGCGAAGGCTACATCTGGATCGGCACCCAGGCGGGCCTCGCCCGGTTCGACGGCATCCGGTTCGTGGTCTTCGATCGTGCCAACACGCCCGTGATGGGGCGCGAGAACATCCGTGCGCTCGCCGAGGACGTGGACGGCTCGATCTGGGCCGCCACCGACTCGGGCCTTCTCCGCTTCCACCGTGGAACCGTCACACGGCTGTCGACCTCTGACGGCCTGCCGTCGAACCAGGTGCGGAGCCTGCTCCTGGACCGGGACGGCCTCCTCTGGGTGGGGACCGAGGGAGGCATCTGCCGCCTGAAGGGCGGCCGGCTCGTGGCCACCAACCTGCCCGATCTCGCGGGGATCAACCCCGTCCGCATCCGGCAGGCGCCAAACGGGGCCATCTTCTTCGCCACCATGCGGGGTCTCTACCAGTTCTACGACGGGGTGATCGATCACTTCGGCACGGCGCAGGGGCTGCCCGACGAGGCGGTCTACGACGTCCAGCGCGACCGGGACGGCACCTTGTGGGTCGGCACGGGCCGGGGCCCCGCGCGCATGGTGAACGGCCGGTTCACCCGTCTCGCGCTCCCTCCCGACGCGGCCGAGGACACGGTCCACGCGGTCTGGCAGGACCGGCATGGGAGCGTGTGGCTCGGGCTCGAGCGGCGCGGCATCGTCCGCTGGAACGGCGACGGGGATCGCTTCGAAGTCTACGGCCAGGCCCAGGGGCTGCCCGGCGCGTTCGTCCGCGAGTTCGTCGAGGACAGGCACGGGAACGTCTGGGTGGCCACCTTCGACGCCGGGCTGACCTGCCTCCGCGAGACGCCGTTCTCGGGATTCGGGAAGCGCGAGGGGCTGCCGACCGACGATGTCCAGGGTATCTACCAGGCGCGGGACGGGGCCGTCTGGTTCGCCTTGAACACCGGGGGTGTCGCTCGACTGCAGAACGGGCGCATCACCCCCTTCAACCATGCGGACGGGCTCAACGACGACACCGTGTTCTCGATCCTGGAGGGCCAGGACGGTGACGTCTGGGTGGGGACGCCGCGCGGCCTCAACCGGATCTCGGGCGGGCGGGTGAAGAGCCTCGCCGACAGCGGGCACCTGCTGGCCGGCGGGGCGCGGGCGATGATGTGGATGCCCGACGGCTCGATGTGGATCGGGACGTCGCGCTCGGGGGTCTGGGTGCTCGAGGGGGGCAGGCTGTCGCCGCTGAAGACGACCGGGGACCCGATCTCGCCGCTGGTCTACGTGATGGCGCCGGACGGGCACGGGGGGGCCTGGGTGGGGGGCACGCGGGGCCTGAGCCACGTGAAGGATGGCCGGGTCCGCACGTACACCACCAAGGACGGCCTGGGCGACGACGTGGTCCTGTCGCTGCACCGGGACGCCGACGGCTCGCTCTGGGTGGGGACGTTCGGCGGCGGCCTGAGCCGCCTCCAGGACGGGATCCGCACCCTGACCACCCGCGAGGGGCTCTACGACGACGCCGTGTTCTCGATCCTCGAGGACGACGCACGCTCGCTGTGGATGTCGTGCAACAAGGGGCTGTTCCGGGTGAGCCGCGAGGATCTCGATGCCTTCTTCTCGGGACGAGCGCCGCGGGTGCACTCGCCGAGCTACGGGGCGACCGACGGCCTGCGGGGCGCGGAGGGGAACGGCGGCTCGCAGCCGCCCGCCTGGAAGATGCGCGACGGCACCCTGTGGTTCTCGACCATTCGCGGCGCCGTGATCGTCAATCCCGCCTCGACCCACACCTCGGTGCCCGACGTCGTCCTCGAGCAGGTCACGCACGACTCGCGCCCGGTGGCGATGGCGGCTGCCATCGAGCTGCCGCCCGGTGGCGGGGACCTCGAGTTCCAGTACACGGCGCTCGACTTCGCGTCGCCGCAGGGGATCGAGTTCCGCTATCGATTGGCCGGCTTCGACACCGCCTGGGTGCAGCCCGGTGGCCGTCGGGCTGCCTTCTACACGCACGTGCCGCCGGGGCGGTACGTCTTCGAGGTGATGGCGCGCAACAAGGACGGCGGCTGGGACGGCCGGCCCGTCTCGGTGCCGATCCGCCTGCGGCCGCACTATTACCAGGCCACCTGGTTCTGGGCGCTCTGCAGCCTGGGGTTCGTGGGCGCGGCGGCGGCCGGCTACGGCCTGCGGGTGCGCGGGATGAAGGCGCGTGCCGCGCGGCTGACCGTGCTCGTGGACGACCGCACCCGCGAGTTGCGCGCCGAGAATCGACGAGCGCGAGCGCGCGCAGGCGCGCCTCGAGAAGGAGATCGTCGAGCGGCGGCAGGTGCAGGAGGAGCTGGCGCGGGCCAAGGAGCGCGCCGAGGCCGCCAACCGCGCCAAGGACATCTTCCTGGCGAACATGAGCCACGAGATCCGGACGCCGATGAACGGCATCATCGGCATGACCGGCGTGCTGCTCGACACCGAGCTGACGCCGATGCAGCGCGACTACGCCGAGACGGTCAAGAACTGCGCCGACTCGCTGCTGACGCTGCTCAACGACATCCTCGACCTGTCGAAGATCGAGGCGGGCAGGATGGACCTCGAGTCGCTCGACTTCGATCTGCGCGGCACCCTCGAGGACATCAACGAGGTGCTCGCCATCCGCGCCCACGAGAAGGGGCTCGAGCTGACCGCCCTGATCGATCGCGAGGTGCCGTCGATGGTGCGCGGCGACCCGGGGCGGCTGCGCCAGGTGATCACCAACCTGGTGGGCAACGGGATCAAGTTCACCGAGCGCGGCGAGGTGTCGCTGCGGGTCACCGTCCTCGAGCACGACGACCAGGACGTGACGCTGCGGTTCGCGGTCCGCGACACCGGCATCGGCATTGCGCCCGACAAGCTGGCGCTGCTGTTCCAGCCCTTCAGCCAGGTGGACGCCTCCACGACGCGCCGGTTCGGCGGGTCCGGCCTCGGCCTCTCGATCGCCCAGCGCCTCGCCACGCTCATGGGCGGGGCGGTCGGCGTCGAGAGCCACGAGGGGCGCGGATCGACCTTCTGGTTCACCGCGCGCCTCGGCCGGCGACCGGGCGTGGTCGCCGCCCCGTCCCCGCGGCTGGCGCCGGACCTCAAGGGGCTGCGGATCCTCGTGGTGGACGACAACGAGACCAACCACGAGGTGCTCAAGATCATGCTCGACTCGTGGGAGTGCCGGCACGACCATGCCTACAACGGCGCGTCGGCCCTCGACCGGCTGCGGGCGGCTGCGCTGCAGAACGACCCGTACCGCGTGGCCCTGCTCGACATGATGATGCCCGGCATGGACGGTGAGGAGCTGGGCAGCCGGGTTGCCTCCGACCCGGTGCTGTCGGCCACGCAGCTCGTGATGCTCACCTCGATCGGCCTGCGCGGCGACCTGAGGCGCCTCGATCCCGAGCCCTTTGCCGCCTACCTCACCAAGCCGGTCCGGCAGTCGCAGCTGTACGACTGCCTCCGCGCGGTCGTCGGGCGCGTGACGAGCGCCGAGCCGCGGGTGGCCGTCTTCAGCCCCGCCACGCCCGATACCCTGAACGCGCGGCTGCGAATCCTCGTCGCCGAGGACAACCGGGTCAACCAGAAGGTGGCCATGAGGATGCTCGAGCACATGGGCCACCGCGTGGACGTGGTGGCCAACGGCCTCGAGGCGCTGGCGGCGCTGCGCGCCATGCCGTACGACATGGTCCTGATGGACGTCCAGATGCCCGAGATGGACGGGTTCGAGGCGACACGCCGGATCCGCGACCCGGAGACCGGCATCTCGAACCCGAGGATCCCGATCATCGCGATGACCGCGCACGCGATGAAGGGCGACCGCGAGCGCTGCCTCGATGCAGGGATGGATGGCTACGTGTCGAAGCCGGTGGAGCCGGCGGCGCTGCGTGAGGCGATCGAGGAGTTGGGCGGCGTGACGATCCAGTAGAGCAGGGCTTCAGCCCTGCTGACCAGGGCTTTAGCCCTGCTGATCTGTCTTCCCCTCCGCGGTGGAGCAGGGCTTCAGCCCTGCTCCCCCCTTCCGCGGGACCTTCCTACGTATTCGTCTTCATGTGGCAGCCGTTGCACTTCAGAGGCGACTTGCCGGCCGCCGCGTTCTTCGTGTGGCAGTCGATGCAGGTGCCCTTCTTCGCCATCGGGTCGTGGAAGGCCGCCTGGGCCTTGGTCTTCATCGGCGCCGCGGCCACCTTGGTGTGGCAGTCGCTGCACTTCTGGTTGGGAGTCTTCAGCGCCATCTCGGGCTTCGACGGGTGGTGGCACGTCTCGCACTTGTTGCCGGCCAGCTTGACGTGCTTGACGTGGTCGAACTTCACGCCGCCGAGCGGCGCGCCTTTCAGGATCACGGTCCCCGGAGCCTTCTCGGCCTGGCCCTGGACAGCGATGCCTGTCCCGAACGCCACGGCCAGGGCCAGGGCGACAACCACGAGCGCTCGATTCATACGGCTCCTCCGGCAAAAGAGTATGCTGCCAGGCTTTCGGCAGGATCGTAGCACAAGGCGGCCGTCTTCTTCAGCGGCCCGCACGCACTCCTAGTACTCCACCGGCAGCTCGGCCAGCTCGGCGGCCGTGAACACCGGCCCATCCTTGCACACGTAGACCGGGCCGACGTTGCAGCGGCCACACTTGCCGACGCCGCACTTCATCCGGTTCTCGAGCGTGGTGAAGATCCGGTCGGGCGCGAAGCCGAGCCGGGCGAGCACCGGCAGGGTGTACTTGATCATCACGGGGGGGCCGCAGACGACGGCGACGGCGTTGTCGGCCCGCGGCGCCGCCCGCTCCAGCACGGCGGGAACGAACCCCACCTCCCCATCCCATCCCGGCTCCTGCCCGCCCGGATCCACCGTCGTCACCACCCGAACGTCGGAGCGTTCGCGCCAGTCCGACAGCTCACGCTTGTAGACGAGGTCCGGGACGCTCCGCGCCCCGTAGACCACGGTCACCTCGTCGAAGCGATCGCGAAGGTCCAGGACGTTCCAGATGGCGCACCGCACCGGGGCCAGGCCAATGCCCCCGGCCACGAACAGCACGCGTCGCCCCGTCCACTCCTCGATCGGGAACGCGTTGCCGTAGGGGCCGCGGAATCCGACGGTCTCGCCCGCCTCGAGATCGCGCATGGCCCGGGTCACCTTTCCCACCGCCTTGAAGCTGCACTCGATGTAGCCGCGGCGCGTGGGCGGGCTGGCGATGCAGAAGGTGCACTCGCCGGCGCCGAACACCGAGTACTCGCCGAACTGGCCGGCCCTGAACGAGAATGCTTCGCCGACCCCCGGGTCGCGGAAGGCGAGCCGGAGCGTCCGGGTGTCGGGCGTCTCGTCCTGGACCGCCTCGATGGTCATCAGGTGGGGCAGATACAGGTTCATAGTCGTGCCGGGGTGCCGCCCCTCGACTCGGCGCTGCGCGCCTCGCTCGGGACGTCTTCGGCGGAGGTGGTGGCCTTCGCCGCAACCGTGGTGAGGATCTCGAACAGGTCCTGGCCGGCGGGGCAGGTGCGGGTGCAGCGGCCGCAGCCGGTGCAGAGCACCCGGTCGAACCGGCGCGGGAACACCTGGAACTTGTGCATCACCCGTTGGCGGATCCGCGCGTGCTGTCCCTCGCGCGGGTTGTGGCCCGAGGCGTGCACGGTGAAGCGCGACACCTGGCAACTGTCCCAGTTCCTGCGGCGTGTGCCGGCCAGCAGGTTGTCGGGCTCGTCCACGATGTCGAAGCAGTGGCACGCCGGGCAGACGCTCGCGCAGGCGCCGCACCCGTGACAGCGCAGGGCGATCTCGTTCCACGACTCGTCCTCGAAGTGATCGGCGAGCCAGCGCCGCACCGCCTCGAGGTCGATGGGCACCGCGCCGGCCGTCTCGGCCGGCCGCGTCGCCCGCGGGTCGTCGCGGAAGCGGTGCGGAAAGGCGGCGACGAGCGAGCGCCCCTTCCCGGTCACTTCCTCCACGAGGTAGCCCCCCGGCCGGGATACCAGCACGAGGTCCGAGCCGCGCGGGTGAGCGGGGCCCAGCCCGACCTCGCCGCAGAAGCACGCTTGGTCGGCCGGCCGATCGCACGCGACCGTGACGATCGTGACCGCCTCACGCCGCTGGAACCACGGCTCGTCGCGGTAATCCCAGCCCATCACCTGGTCTATCGCCTCGGCGCCGGCGGCGTCGCACGGCCTGGCCCCGATCACCACCACCTTCCCGGTGGCCGCCGACGCGGGGATGAGCCTGATCGCGCCCCCCTCGCGGCGCCACCAGAACAGCGGATCGGTCGGGGGGAGGAAGACGCGCTTCAAGGACACGAGCGGGAGGCCGGCGCCCAGGTCGAGCTCGGACGCCTCGGCCAGCGGCCGGTACTCCGCCTCGCCCTCTTGCGGCGTTCCAGCCGCGCGCGCGGGGCCCCAGACCACCGAGCCGGCCGCCAGGAGATCGGCCGCGAGACCGCGCAGGTCGTCCCCGGAGATGATCGTCACCTGATGAACTCCTGCGCGTCGTCCTGCCGGAACGCGCCGATCGGCGACGGCGCCGAGGGGTCGTCGGAGGCGGTGAACTCGAACCGCTCCCGAACCGATTGCTGCAGCCGGGCGTTGAGGAGCGACAGCGGGATCCCGGCGGGACAGGCGCGCTGGCACTCGCCGCAGCCGACGCACCGGCCGGCCAGGTGCAGGGCCCTCGCGAGGTGCCAGGCGAGGTTGCCCCGCCTGTGCGGCGAGGTTTCGATCCACTGCGGCACCGACTTGTCGGCCACGCACCGCTCGCAGAAGCACAGCGGGCAGACCTCCCGGCACGCGTAGCACCGCACGCAGCGCTCGAAGGCCGCCGACCAGAAGGCCCAGCGGTCGGCCATCGGCAGGGCCTCCAGCTCTTCGACCCGGGCCTCGGGGCCCGGGCCGCCCGGGGCCTCGGGGGCGTCGGTCCCGACCAGGTGGTCGCACAGCGACGGTGTCCGTTGGGAGCAACTGGCGCAGCGCGGGGCCGGCCGCCACTTGTGGGGCAGGGCGTCAGCCCTGCCCTCATCTTGCACCCCGCCGCACCGCACGCCGATCAGGACCACGTCCTCGCGGCGCAGCTGGTTGTCGCGGATCAGGCCGGCGACCGCCCGCGCGTCGCACCCCTTGACCACGACGGCCGGTCGCCCCAGGCGGCGGACGTGCTTGCGGCGCGGGTGGAGATAGGCCGCCAGGTTGTGCACGCACCGGTGGTCGAAGACCAGGCGCCCGGCCTCGGCCGGAGTGCGGGCGAAGGCGGGCCGCACGCCCAGCCTCGACGCTTCCCAGCCGATCACGACCTGCACGTCGTTGGTCTCGAGCAGCCGGACCGCCAGGTCTCTCAGCTCGCGCACGCCAGCCTCCCCTCGCCGTCCCCGGCGGCCTGCAGCGGCCCCAGCTCGCGGATGGTCGCCGTGGCGCCATCCACGACGTCGCGCCACTTGCCGCCTTCCGACGCCGAGACCCACGAGAAGATCACGCGGCGTGCATCCACGCCGACGAACTCCAGGAGGTCGCGGAACACGGCGAAGCGCCGGCGCGCATGGTAGTTGCCGTGGTTGTAGTGGCAGTCGGCCGGGTGGCAGCCGCTCACGATGACGCCGTCCGCCCCGCGCTCGAATGCCTTGATGATGAACAGGGGGTCGATTCGGCCGGTGCACGGCAGCCGGATGATCCGGACCTCGGGCGCCATCTGCAGCCGGCTGGTGCCCGCCAGGTCGGCGCCGGTGTAGGTGCACCAGTTGCACACGAACGCGGTGATCTTCGGCTCGAAGGCCCGATTGACGTCCATGCTGAACACCCCGATCCCCGATCCCCGATCCTGATCCCTGCTTACGCCAGCGCGCTGATCTGCGCGTACACCTGCTGGTCGGTGAACCCCTGCAGCTCCACGTGCTTGCCGGGGCAGGTGGCTTGGCAGGTGCCGCACCCCTGGCAGATGCCGGGGTTCACCTCCGCCACCACCCTCAGCAGCTCCCCGGCCCGGTCGCGGATCTCGCGGTGGCCGACCGCGCCGTACGGGCAGACGCGCTCGCACAGGAAGCAACCGGCGCAGTGGCGCGCGTCCACGAGGGCGACCGTCGGCTCGCGCTCGAGCTCGGCCTTCGAGAAGAGGCCGAGCACCTTCGCCGCCGCCGCGCTGGCCATCGCCACGGACTCGGGGATGTCGCGTGGCGCCTGGCAGGCGCCGGCCACGAAGATCCCCGCGGTGTTCGTCTCGACGGGCCGCAGCTTGGGGTGCGCCTCGTTGATGAAGCCGTGCTGGTCGTACGACACCGACAGCTTCTGCGCCAGCCCGCGGATGCCCGGCTGCGGCCGCACGGCGGTCGCCAGCACCACGAGGTCGGCGTCGAGCAGCAGCGGCTCGCCCGAGAGGGTGTCGAATCCCTGCACCTTGACGACGTCGCCGTCGCGCCAGAGCCGGGCGACGCGACCGCGGCGGTAGATGGCCCCTTCCTCCTCGATGGCGCGGCGCGTGAACTCGTCGTACCCCTTGCCGGCCGCGCGCACGTCCATGTAGAAGACCACCGCCTCGCCGTCGTGCACCTTGTGGCGGTAGAGCATCACGTGCTTCGCCACGTACATGCAGCAGATCTTCGAGCAGTAGGCCATGCCCCTGGCCGGGTCGCGCGACCCCACGCACTGCAGGAACACCACGCGCTTCGGCACGCGGCCGTCCGAGGGGCGCAGGATCCGGCCGCCCGTCGGCCCCGACGCCGAGGCGAGGCGCTCGAACTGCAGGCCGTCGATCACGTCGGGCACCGCGCCGTAGCCGTACCTCGCCGTACCCCGAGAGTCCCTCGCCCTCGGGCTGTTCCTTCCTGATCGAGTAGAGCTGGAAGCCGGTGGCGACGACGATGGCGCCCACCTTCTCGGTGAGGAAGCGATCCTCTTGTGCGAAGTCGATGGCGCCGCGCGTGCACGCCTCGGCGCACTTCCCGCAGACCGCCTTCTTGATCCCCTTGCGGATGCCCATGAACCGCGCGCACCGCTCGCGGTCGAGCACCGGCAGGTTCGGCACCGCCTGCGGAAAGGGCACCGAGATCGCGGGGCGCTTCCCGAGGCCGCACTCGAACTCGCTCGGCACCTTGCGGTTGGGGCAGGCCCGCGTGCAGGCGCCGCAGCCGTTGCACAGGTCCTCGTCGACCGAGCGGGCCTTGCGGCGGATGGTCACCTCGAAGTTGCCGATGTAGCCCGAGACCTGCTCGATCTCGCTGTAGGCGTAGAGCCGGATCCGCGGGTGCTGGTAGACCTCCACCATCCGCGGCGTCAGGATGCACTGCGAGCAGTCGAGGGTTGGGAAGGTCTCCGAGAGCTGGCTCATGTGGCCGCCGATCGAGGATTCCTTCTCGACCAGCACCACATCGGCGCCGCCGTCGGCCAGGTCGAGCGCCGCCTGGATGCCGGCGATCCCGCCGCCGATCACCAGGGCGCGCCGCTCGATCGGGATGCGAATCGTGTCGAGCGGGGCGTTGGCCTTGACCTTCTCGACCAGCGTGCGCGTGATCGCGATCGCCTTGCGCGTCGCCTGCTCGCGGTCCTCGTGGATCCACGAGCACTGCTCCCGGATGTTGGCCATCTCGCAGAGGAAGGGGTTCAGCCCGGCCGCGGAGGTCACCTTGCGGAACGTGCGCTCGTGCATGTGCGGCGAGCACGCGGCGACGACGACCCCGGTCAGCGCGTTCGCCGCGATCGCCTCGCGCACGAGGGTCTGCCCCGGATCGGAGCACATGTACTTGTAGTCCTGCGCGTGGGCCACGCCCGGGTGGCTGCGCAGCGCCTCCGCCACCGCCGCCGTGTCCACGGTGCGGCCGATGTTCTCCCCGCAGTGACAGACGAATACTCCGATGCGCGCCATCAGAGCCTCCCGGCCGCCGCCGGCACCGCCGCGCGCCCGGCGAGGAGCGGCGCCACGCTGACGAAGTGACGGTCGAGGCCCAGCCCCCCGGGCTCGATGCCCAGGGCGAGGCCGACTAGTTCCGTGACGTACAGCACGGGCAGCGGCGGCTGCCCGTCGCGCGCCATCGCCCGCTGGCGGAAGTCGAGGTTCGAGTGGCACATCGGGCAGCCGACCAGCAGCGCTTCGGCGCCGGCCTTCCGGGCGGCGTCGAGGATCGCGCGCCCGAGCCGGATCACCGACCCGGTGCGGCTCACCGAGAGCGACCCCCCGCAGCACTCGAGCCCCATGTGCCACGGGACCGGCGTCGCGCCGCAGGCCGACGCGATCTGCTCCATCGCCGTCGGGTGCTCGGGGTCCTCCGACGTGGTGATTGACGCCGGCCGCACGAGCAGGCAGCCGTAGTAGCAGGCCAGCCGCAGTCCGCCGAGCTGGCGGACGATCCGGGGCTGGATGAGGGGGAGCGCGTCGGTGAGGAACTCGAGGATGTTCCGCACGGAGACGGCGTTCCGGAACGGGCGACCGAGGATGTCCGGCATCTCGCGGCGAAGCGCCTCGTCCTCCTGGATCGCGCGCCGCGCCTTCGCCAGGCGGCTGTAGCAGGCGGCGCACGGCGCGAGCACCTGCTCGAGCCCCTGCGCCTCGGCGAGGGCGAGATTGCGGGCCGGCAGCGCCACGGCGAGGCGGTGGCCGGTCACGTGGGCCGAGCTGGCGCCGCAGCAGTTCCAGTCTTCGATCTCGGCCAGCGGCACGCCGATGGCCGACGCGACCGCGCGCAGGCTCTCGTCGAACTCGCGGGCGGTGCCGTGCAGCGAGCACCCGGGGAAGTAGCCCGTCCTCATGCGTCGTCTCCGTCGGGGTGGTCACACCGCGCGAAGATGCGGCGCACCTCCGCGATTCCCGCGATGCGCGACGGGATTAGCGACAGCTTGCCGCGGGCCAGCATGCCCGGGGCGGCGAGGGCGTCCTGGGTCAGCGCCCCGGTGCGCAGCTTGTACTCCATCACCATCCCGAGCTCGAACGACCGGCCGTGCAGGCGCACCTGGTCGAGGAAGGCGCGGTGGAACGCGCCGACCGGCCGCGGCACCCCTCCGGGCGATTCGCGGGCGAAGCGCTCGCGGAGGGCGTCGATCACCCGCGCCGGGTCGCACCCGTTCGGGCAGCGCGCGCCGCACGTTTCACAGGCGAGGCACAGCCAGATCGAGGGGTCGTCCTCCAGCGGTCCCACCGAGCCGGTGTTCACCATGCGCATGACGTCGTGCGGCCGCCACCGCGTCTCGGCGGCCATCGGGCAGCCGGCGGAGCACTTGCCGCACTGGTAGCAGCGGGTGGTGTCAACACCGGTCTGCTGGAGGATTCCCTCGCGCAGCCCTCCGGCGCTCACGGGTGATCGGGACATCGATCGGGCCTGACTGATGGACAGCCGAGGGGGTTCCCGCGAGTCCGAGGTACACGCGTCGAGGGAGACGGGCGGATCGGGGAGGGAGGGAAGGCGGTCCGGCCGTGAAGCGACGCCAACGGGCGCAGGTGCCGGCGTCCTTTCGGGCGCCGGCCGGATCCATCACATTCAGTTTAGAGGAAATCGACAGGGGCCGCAACCGTCGTCCCGAACGCGATCGTCCCGAATGCGATCGTCCCGAACGACCATCACCCCAGCAGCTCGTTCAACTTCGCCATCCTGGCGTTCTCGCCGAGTAGCACCAGCACGTCGTCCGGGCGGATCAACTCGCTCGCGCCGGGCGAGACGGTGGTGACCTCCGGGCCGCCCCCCTCTGGCCGGCGCTTGATCGCGATGAGCGTCAGGCCCAGGCGGGGCCGCAGCTCCAGCTCCTTCAGCGTCCGCCCCACGAACAGGGGAGGGGCGGGCACCTCGACGATGCTGAAGTCGCGTGACAGCTCGATGTAGTCGATTACGTCGGTCATCACGAGGCTGTGCGCCACTCGGATTGCCATGTCCCGCTCGGGGAAGATGACGCGCGAGACGCCCAGCCGCTCGAGGATCCGCCCGTGCAGCGGCGTGACGGCCTTGGCGACGATCGTCTTGACGCCCAGCTCCTTCAACTGCATCACCACCAGCAGGCTGGACTCGATGTTCTCGCCGATCGACACCACCGCGACGTCCACGTCCTGGATGCCGGCCGCCCGCAGCGCCCTCTCGTCAGTGGCATCCAGCTCGACGGCCTGCGTGAGCACGTCCGCCATCTGCCGGACGTGCTCCTCGTTGGCGTCCACGCCGATGACGTCGTGGCCGAGGTCGGCGAGCGTGGCGGCCATCGCCGACCCGAGGCGCCCGAGGCCGATCACCGCGAACTGCTTCTTGCGTCGCACCACATCATCCTCCGTCAGCCGATCAGGATCCGACCCTCGGGGTAGCGCACGCGCGGCGGCGTTCTCCCGCCGGCCAGCGCCACGGCCAGAGTCAGCGGCCCGACGCGCCCGACCAGCATCATCGCCATCAGGAGCAGCTTCCCCGCCACCGAGAAGTGGCCCGCGAGGCTGAGCGGCCCTCCCTCTCCCATCGACAGGCCGACGGTGCCGAACGCGCTTGTCGTCTCGAACAGGGTCGGCAGCAACTGTCGGCTCTCGATCACCAGCAGGAGCCCAGCAATCGTGTTGAGCGCGAGGAAGGCGATCAGGCTGATGAAGAACGAGCGCGCCACGACTTCGCGCGGAACCCGCCGCCGGAACATCGTCGGCTCCGATCGCCCTCGCACGATGGCCAGCAGCGCCGCCACCGTGACCCCGAACGTGGTCGTCTTCACACCGCCCCCCGTGCCGCCCGGCGACGCGCCGATGAACATCAGGATGATCAGCAGGAAGAGGCTGGCCGGGACCATCGCGCCGATGTCGATGGTGTTGAAGCCGGCCGTCCGCGGCGACACCGCCTGAAAGAGGGACGCGAGGAACCGCTCGGGCAGCGGCAGGCCGCCGAGCGTTGCCGGGTTCCGCCCCTCCAGGAAGAAGAGCACGGCCGTCGCCCCGGCGATGAGCACCACCGTGAGGCTGAGCACGACCCGCGTGTGCACCGAGAGGCGGCCGAAGCTCTGCGCGTGGCGCAACTCTCTCAGCACGACGAACCCCAGCCCGCCGCACACGATCAGTCCGCACACCACGAGGTTGACGACCCAGTCGCCCCGGAACCGGACCAGGTTGTCCGAGAAGAGGGCGAAGCCGGCGTTGTTGAACGCGGATACCGCGTGGAACAGGCCGTAGTAGGCCGCCCGCCCGGCCCCGAACTCGTGCAGCCACCGCAGGGCGAGCAGCGCCGCGCCGGTCAGCTCGAAGGCCAGCGTCAACTTGAGCACCGACAGCGCGAAGCGCCCCAGCCCCTCCATCGTCTCGGTGTTCAGCATCTCGTGCAGGGTGAGCCGCTCCTGCACCGACAGCTTGCGGCCGATCGCCACGGCGACGACGGTAGTCACCGTCATGTAGCCGAGGCCGCCCAGCTGGATGAGCACCATCAGGACGATCTGCCCGAAGAGGGAGAGGTCGCGCGGCGTGTCCACGACGATGAGGCCGGTGACGCAGACCGCCGAGGTGGAGGTGAACGCCGCGTCCACCAGCGCCAGCCGTTCGCCTGCGGCCGCGACGGGCAGCGCAAGCAGCACGGTGCCGACGACGATCAGCGCGATGATGCTGACCGTGAGAAGCTGCGCCGGGGACAGGCGCCTGCGCGCAATTGTCATACCACCGTTGCAGAAAGTGAAAATGGGGCCAGGCCCCATTTCTCAGTTGCCAGGGGCGCGAGGCAGGTCGGCCTCGAGCGCCGCCAGGCGCGCCGCCAGTTCCTCCAGGTACTCGAGGGTGCTGCGCCCGACCCTCATGTCGGCGCTGTCGGCCATGCGCGCCAGCCCCGACAGCTGATCGATCAGCATCGGCTGCGGATACGGGCCGCCGGCGGTCACCAGCTGCGACAGGATCGACCGAATGGCTTCGACGCCGCGCGTGTCGCCCGCCGCCGACAGCCGATCGAGCGCCGCGGTCGCGCGCGCCGCCAGGTCGCGAGCCCGCGCCGCGGTTTCCTGGATCCGTACGAGCAGGCGGAACTGCTCCTCGAGATCGGCCTGCGTGACGCCGTCCGCGGCGACCCGCGGATCCAGCCTGACCTCGAACGCCTTCGTCTCGATCGTATCTCCAGCCGTGAACCGCACCATGTACTTGCCGGGCACCACCAGCGGGCCGCGTCCGGCGCCTCGCGCGTCGGCAGGCCCCTGGTGGCGCAGGTCCCAGACGATCCGGTGCAGGCCCGGCGAAGTCGAGAGACGCACGGGCGCGTCGCCACGCCGCCGCGCCGTGGCCGCAGCCATCGCCCCCCCGACCGTCGTGCCCGGATCCGGGACGAACGAGCGGACCACCTGCCCGCCGGCATCGAGAATCTCGATGAGGACCGCAGGGCGACCCGTCAGAGCTGCCTTCTCCGCGATGAAGTAGTCGATGATCGCCCCAGGCGCCGGGTACTGCGGCTCGTCGGGGCGGCTCCCCATCGCCTGGTGCCTGGTGCGCCAGGCCACGCGCGGCGCGAGGACGCCCGACACCCAGACCGAGGGGGGCACGCCGGCGGCCAGCGCCGACGCCGCGAGGTGCAGCGGCGTCACGTTGTCGAGGATCCAGAATCGCCCGCCCCATCGTCGAGAGGACGAGGTCCTGCCGGTGGACGCGGATGTCGGTGACCGGCGTGACCGGCAGGTTCTGCTGGAAGCCCTGCCAGCTGCCTCCGTTGTCGAACGAGATGAAGAAGCCGAACTCGGTGCCCGCGTAGAGCAACCCCTCGCGGTCGGGATCCTCGCGGACGACGCGCGTCGGGTAGTCGGCGGGGATGCCGTTCTTCCCGTCGGTCAGCCGCCGTCCACGTCGCGCCGTAATCGTCGGTCCGGTAGATGTAGGGCTGCCAGTCGTCGAGCAGGTAGCGGTAGACGGCCAGGTAGGCCGAGCCCGCGGCGGTGCGGCGACACTTCGATGTTCTGCACGCGGCCGCCCGGCGGCAGGTCCGGCGGCGTCACGTTCTTCCAGCGTCTTGCCGTCGTCGCGCGACACGTGCACGGGGCCGTCGTTCGCCCCCGCCCAGAGCACGCCCTTCTCGAGCGGCGACTCGCGGAAGGCGTAGATGGTCGAGTAGACCTCCTCGCCGGTGATGTCGCGGGTGATCGGCTCGCCCGAGATGCCCTGCTTGTCGGGCTCGTTGCGCCGTGAGGTCGGGGCTGATCGTCTCCCACGTCACGCCCTTCGTCGCGCGTGCGGTGGACGACCTGCGAGCCGTAGTACACGACGTTCGGGTCGTGCGGCGAGAGTCTCGAGCGGCGACACGCGCTGGAAGCGATACTTGATGTCGCGCGCGGCGTGGCCGTAGCGGTTCTGCGGGTGGACCCAGCGCGCCTGCTCCTGGCCCGACTTTCATGTTCATCCGGCGAGAACTCGCCCTTGCACGACGCCGTAGACGATCGTCGGGGTCGTCGAGGCTTCGGCGCGATCGGCCCGGTCTCGCACCCGGGGCCCTGCGTCCACGTCTGCATCGGCGTCGTCCACGCCGAGACGCGGTCGGCGGGCAGGCTCGGGACGATGAGGGTCGTGTTGTCCTGCTGCGCGCCGTACAGGCGGTAGGGGAACTGGTCGTCCACCGCCACCTGGTAGATCTCGGCGGTCGGCTGGTTGAGCTGCGTGGACCAGGTGCGGCCGCCGTCGGTCGTGACGTTGGCGCCGCCGTCGTTCGACTGGATGAAGACGTCGCGGGTCGTCCGGGTTGATCCACATCCCGTGGTTGTCGCCGTGCGGCGTGGGCATGGCTGCGCCAGGTCCTGCCGCCGTCGGTGGACTTCCAGAACGCCGAGGTTGTTCACGTAGACGGTGTTCTCGTCCTTCGGGTCCACGTCGATGTAGGTGTAGTAGAACGGCCGCGCGATCAGGCCGGGCTGCGCGCTCACCTGCTGGCCAGCGTGGCGCCCGCCGTCGTCCGAGCGGTAGACGCCGGCCTCCGTCGCCGGGCGCTTCGAGGATGGCGTAGACGCGCCTGGGGTTCGACGGCGCGAGGTCGACGCCGACCTTGCCGATCAGGTCCGAGGGAAGCCCGTTCGCCAGGTGGGTCCAGGTGGCGCCGCCGTCGGTCGTCTTGTAGACGCCGCCCTCGCTCGCCGGGCCGCCGCTGATGATCGTCCACGGCCTGCGCTCCGCCGCGCCACGCGCCCGCGTAGATCTCGTCGGGATTGGCTGGGTTCATCGCCAGCGAGACGGCGCCGGTGCGGTCGTTGACGAAGAGCACCTTCTTCCAGCGTCTTGCCGCCGTCGGTCGTCCTGAAGACGCCGCGCTCCGGGTTGGGGCCGAACGGCTGGCCGAGCGCGGCGACGTAGACGACGTCCGGGTTCGTCGGGTGGACCTTCAGCGCGCCGATCTGGCCGACCTCGCGCAGCCCGGCGAAGGCCCACGTCTTCCCGGCGTCGGCTGGACTTGTAGACGCCGCGTCCCTGGATGACGTTGCTGCGGATGGCGGCGCTGCCCGTGCCGACGTAGACGATGTCGGGGTTCGACTCGGCGACGTCGATGGCGCCGATCGAGCCGGTGGCGAAGAAGCCGTCCGAGACGTTGAGCCAGGTGGCGCCGCTGTCGGTGGTCTTCCAGACGCCGCCGCCGGTCGCGCCCATGTAGAACGTGGCCGGCTGCCGGCGGTGGCCGGCGACCGCCGTCACGCGGCCGCCGCGGTGGGGGCCGACGGACCGGAACCGCAGCTCCGAGAGCAGGGCGGGGTCGAGGCGGACGGCTCCTCCAGCCTGGGCGCGGACCGGGGCGGTCGCCAGCGAGCCGGGGGCGAGCACGAGCAGGGCGGCCAGAACCAGCGCTGGCGAAGCAAGCATCGGCCGGAGAGCGGACATGAGTGAATTCCTCTGGTGGCTCGTCATGATCCGCGGAAGTATACCCGCCTTCGCTGGGTCGTCGCCTGACCAGCTTCGGCGCGGCAGGCCGCCCTCGTGGGGCATAATGTGCCCGGGGGTGCGGCGGTGAGGAGTGCGGGCCGGGCGGCGGTGTCGGTCGTGTCGGTGGTGCTGGCGGCCGTGATCCTGGCGGGGCAGGAGCCCGGGCAGGAGAAGGCGACCTTCGGGGAGTGGCTGAAGGGGCTGCGCCAGGAAGCGTTGGCGAAGGGCATCAGCCCGGCTACCGTGGAGGCAGCGCTGGGAGAGGTGGCCGTCCTGCCGGTCGTCGTCGAGCGCGACCGGACGCAGGCCGAGCGCGTGCTGACGATCGACCAGTACCTGAAGCGCCGCGTGGACCGCGAAGACGGTGCGCACCGCGCGGCGAGATGTTGCGCCAGCACCGGCCGCTGCTCGCGGAAGGTGGCGGCGCAGTACGGCGTGCCCGCCGGCCATCGCTCGTCTCGGTCTGGGGCCTCGAGTCGAACTTCGGCCGCTTCAGCGGCGTCCGCCCGACCGTTCGCGTCCTGGCGACGCTGGCCTACGACAACCGGCGCGCCGCGATGTTCCGCGAGGAGCTGTTCGACGCGCTGCGGATCCTCGACCGCGGCGACATCGAGGCTGGCGCGGATGAAGGGGTCGTGGGCGGGCGCGATGGGCCAGCCGCAGTTCATGCCGTCGAGCTACCTGAAGTTCGCGGAGGACTTCGACGGCGACGGCCGGCGCGACATCTGGTCGTCGCGAGGCCGACGTCTTCGCGTCGATCGCGAACTACCTGAAGCGAGCACGGGTGGGCGACGGGCGCAGCGATGGGGGCGCGCGGTGTCGGCTGCCCGCGGCGACGGCCGCGAAGATCGACGGAGGAGGCGCCGCTGCGCGTCGACGGGCTGCGAAGCGCGTGCGGCAGATGACCGAGCGCGCTGCCGCTGTCGCGCTGGCAGCGCGCTCGGCGTCCGCACGGCGCGAAGCAGGCGCTGCCGCGCGTCGGACATCGACGGCCTCGCTGGTGCGCGCCGGCTCGCGCGCCTTCCTCGTCTACGACAACTACCAGGTGCTGCTCGCACTACAACTGCGCCCACGCCTACGCGCTCAGCGTCGCGCTGCTGTCCGACCGGATGTAAGATGATCCCGGGCCGGTGAGGCGAACCCGGCCGCTCCTCCCCATCTCAGAGTCGGCGACGCGTCCTCGAACCCGTTTCACGGACAAGGAGGCCAGCCGTGCCGATCCCCCCGTCCATCGCCGAATACCTCCGCGCAAAGCCCCACACCGTGCTGACGCACCGGACGGCGTTCACGGCCCAGGAGGAAGCGGCGGCCACGCATGTCCCGGGCCGCCAATGGGCCAAGACCGTCATCTGCCTGGCCGACGGCCAGCCGGTCCTCGCAGTGCTGCCCGCGCACCACATGGTCGACCTGGAGCGACTCCGGTTCCTGGCGGCTGCCAGCGAGATGCGCCTGGCCACCGAGTCCGAGCTGCGCAAGCTCTACCCGAGCTTCGAGACGGGCGCCGTCCCGCCCTTCGGGCCGATGTTCGGGCAGCGGACGTTCGTCGATCGGGTGATCGCGCAGGATGACGAGATCGTGTTCCACGCGGGGACCCACGTGGACGCGGTGCGCATGCGCTACGTGGACTTCGCCGCACTGTCCTCGCCGCTGGTGGGGGAGTTCGGCCGGCCGCCGGCGCACGCGCACGTCACGCACACGCATTAGCGTGACGAGATTTCAGGAAACGCCGTAGAAGACCTCGACCGGGACGGGCACGCGGTCTTTGACCAGGCCCGCCACCCGGTCGAGCTCGGCGTCGGTCAGCGGGGACACCGACGGCTCGGCCGGCGTGCGCGCGATGGTGTAGAGCTGGATCGACCTTGATCTGTCCTCCCTCCGCGAGCAGCCCGTTCGAGCCGATCGCAGTAGGCGACGACCTCGGCGTCGGGCGGCGGCGGCGCCGTCCACCCGCATCCAGAGCGACTGGATGACCATCGGGCGCACGCGCGCCGGCGTCGAGGATGTTGTCGAGCACCTCCGACAGCGACACGTTCGGCCGGTCGACCCGCTGGAAGTACTCCTCGGTGCCCGCGTCGAGCTTCGCCCAGATCTCCCCGTTGTTCGCGTCGAGCACCGCGAGCGCCTCGCGCACGGCCGGCTTCGCCAGGTAGGCGGCGTCGGTGATCAGCACGATCTTCGCCTCATCGAGGCCGTGACGTCGTCGAGCGGCCGCGGCCAGCTCGACGGCCTCGCGGAAGCCGCGGGAAGGTCGTCGGCTCGCCGTCGCCCGAGAAGGCGATGTCGCGGACGACGACGTTGCCCCGCGGCGAAGCGCGTGAAGGGCGGAGCCTCGTAGAGCGAGCCGTCGCGCCGCCGCCTGCAGCATCGCCTCGAGCTCGGCGCCACGCCGCTCGAGATCCACCCTGCGCACGTCGGGCCCGGCACGCGGCGATCCACCTGGCAGTAGACGCAGTCGAAGTTGCACTCCTTCCCGGGGTTCAGGTTGATGCCGACCGACACGCCGTGGCTGCGCCGCGACACGACCGCGTAGACGTAGAGGTTGTCGGCCCAGCGGCGCTCGTGCCGCTGCCAGGCCGCGCGCAGGGCGGGAGAGGGGACGGACATCACGACGATCATAGCAATGAAGGACGGAAAAGGCAGAATGCGAGGCAGGAGGGTGCGCCTCATGAGAACGAAGCGACTGGGCAGGACGGGGCTGGAGATCACGCCGCGTGGGGTTTGGGGCCTGGGCCGATGGGCGGCGGCGGTTACGCCTTCGGATGGGGGTCGCAGGACGACGAGGAGTCGATGGCCGCGATCGAGCGGGCCGTCGACCTGGGCGTCAACTGGGTGGACACGGCGCCCGTCTACGGCCTTGGCCACTCCGAGGAGGTCGTCGGGCGTCGCGTTGAAGCGCATCCTCGGCTCGGCGCCGGCCGCTACGTCTTCACCAAGTGCAGCCTCGTCTGGCCGGAACGCGGCCGCGAGATCGTGCAGCACACCTCGAGGCCGCGTCGATTCGAGCGCGAAGTGCGAGGCCAGCCTGCGCCGCCTGGGCGTGGACGCGATCGACCTGTACGCAGATTCACTGGCCGCGGTTCTTCGACGCCGCCGACCCCGCGACCGACCGGCTCGAGGAGGCGTGGGGCGCGCTGGCCGCGCTGAAGCAGGCCGGGAAGGTCCGCCACATCGGCGTGTCGAACTTCAGCGTGGACGACCTGGAGCGCGCCAGCCGGGATCGCGCCGGTCGAATCGCTGCAGCCGCCCGTACTCCCTGCTGCGGCGCGCAGATCGAGGCGGACGTCCTGCCGTACTGCCTCGCGCACGACATCGGCGTCATCGTCTACTCGCCGATGCAGGCCGGGCTGCTGAGCGGCACGATGACGCGCGAGCGAGTCGCGTCGCTGCCCGAGGACGACTGGCGGAGGCGGACGCCCGAGTTCCAGGAGCCGCGCCTGTCGAAGAACCTGGCGTTCGTCGAGGTGCTGCGGGCGGTCGGCGGCGCGCCACGGCAAGTCGCCGGGCGAGGTGGCCGTGGCCTGGACGCTCCGTCACCCCGCGGTGACCGCCGCCATCGTCGGCTTCCGTCGGCCGGCGCAGGTGGAGGAGATCGTCGGGGCTGCCGACGCTGCAGCTGACCGACGCCGACGCGGCCGAGATCGAGGGGGCGATTCCGGCGCGGGGTTAAGGCGCGGGATTAGGCGGGGTTAGGCGGTGCCGGCATCTCAGCGCCAGCACCGCCGGCACGTGCAGCACGACTATCGCAGCACGACTATCGAAGAATGGTCGCCTTCACTTCGACCGACTGCTTGCGCTCGACGTTGTCCACGAAGTCGCTCGACTGCGCGATCGTCACCGGCTTTCCGCTCTCGAGATAGAGCGAGATGCTCTGCGAGAAGGTGGGGAACGACGGCGCGCCCGAGGTGGAGGCCGACTTCTCGTCGACGCCGCTGAACTCGACGTTCAGCATGGCCCGCACCTTGTTCCCCGGCACGACGGCCGCCTGGTTCACGTCCACGTTCAGCCCGACCGAGCGGTAGTTGTAGGAGACCATCGGCTTCGGGGCCGGCGTGGGCGCCGGCTCCCTGCCCTCTTCGCCACGCGGGGCGGCGGCGGCGACCGGCGCAAAGGTCGTTGTTGGTACCGGCACGTTGTTGCCCGAGCGGAGCGAGCCGCGCGCGAACCCGCTGCCGGTGTTGTTGGCCACGGTCAGCGCCGCCGTGCGCCGGATCGGCGGGGCCGTGCCTGCCTGGTAGGAGATCGTCACCTCGAACCGGATGTTGACGGGATCGGCCTCGATCGCCTCGCGGCCCGGTGGCGGCGGCTCGGGCGATGGCGGTGGCGGAGGCGGTACCTGCGGATCGGTGATCGGAGTGGCCGGGGCCGGTGGGGCCGCGGGCGGCCTGGGCGGCTTCTGCCGTTCGGCCCGCGCCGGCGCGGCTGGGGCGGCGGGAGCGGCGGGAGCGGCTGGCGGGGCGGGCGGAGCCGGGGGCTGGGCCGCCACGACCGCAGCCGCGGGCGGCGGCGGGGGCGGGGGTGGCGGATCCGGCTGCGCCAGCACCGGGGTGGAAACGGCCAGCGCGAACGCGCACAACGCAATGGCGGCTCTGATCCTCATCGACGTGATCCTCCGCTCTGGCCCGGGTCGCCGTGCTCGGCGCCGGGCGGTTGACTGCTCTCGCCGGCCGGGAAGTCGCTCACCGGGCGGCTCATGTCCGAAACGGTCGGCGCCTGCTCGATCGGCACCATCGGGATGGAGGAGGCCCCGGGCAGCGGAGCGATTCCCTGGCCCGGCTCTACGGCGGGCGCGCCTGGCAGGTTCCCGAGGTTCGCTGCCACCTGTTCGACCGGGAACTCGACCTCGACGAGCCGGCGACGCGCGGCTGGCCCGGCGGCTCGTACCGGGACGGCGGCGTCGTGCCGCGGAGACGACTCGGCGAGGGCGGGCGCCGAAGGTCGATCCACTGGGGCGGCGGGCGCAGGGGCCGGAGCGGCGGCGGGATTCACCTGCGTCCGCACGGGCGGCTCCGCGGGCCGCGGCCGCCGAGCCTGCTGCCACACGAGCAGCGTCGCGGCGACGAGGACGAAGACGCCGGCGAGGGCGGCGGCCGGCTTCAGGAGCGGAAGGGCGAACCACCGGCCGCGCACGGCGGCCGGCGGGACACCGCCGCCCACCGCGTGCCGGGCCCGCTCGTCCCAGGCCGCCATCACGCGGGGCTTCAGGTCCACGGCCGGCGGCGCCGCGATCTCGCGCAGGACCTCGTCCACGAGCGCCTCGACGCGCTCGTCGCCGTCCCCCGGTCGCCGTTGACCCGTCCCTCGCCCGCTCATGTCGTCAGAGCCTCCCCTGGCTCCCAGCCCCCAGCCCCTTGCGCTTCAACCTGTCGCGCAGCAGCCTTCGTCCCTCCATCGCCCGCCACTTGGCGGTCCCGGACGGGACGCCGAGGATCGTCGCGATCTCGTCGAACGTGTGCTCGCCCGACGCCGAGAGCAGCAGCGCGTCGCGGTACCTCGGAGGGCAGCTTCCGCACCAGCCGCCGCACGGCCCCGCGTCCCTCGGCGTCGATCAGCGCCTGCTCGTGAGAAGGGTGTGGCGACACCGGCTCGGGCGCGTCCGCGCGGTCCCTGCTGACGAACCGGCGGAACCACTCAGCGGCGCCGCGGCGGCGGTCGATCGCCTTGTGCCACGCGATCGTGAGGAGCCAGGTCTTGAAGCTGGCGTCGCCGCGAAAATCGTCGAGCTTCTGCATCGCGGTGACGAACGTGTCCTGGGCCACCTCTTCCGCCTCCTCGCGCGAGCGAAGCGCCGCCAGCGCCGTCCGGAAGACCGCCTGCTGATGGCGCTCGACCAGCTCGCCGAAGGCGTCGCGGTCGCCGCCGCGGGCCCGCTCGACGAGCTCGGCGTCGCTCACACTGGCTATAGACCGGTCCGGGGAGCCCACGGTTGGGAATGTTACATGGGGTGCTGGGTTACTCTGTGAATGATGTCGCCGCCCCTGTCCCTCTCGACCGACCTGTACGAGCTGACGATGATGGCCGGCTACCACGCGGCCGGCCTGCGCGCCCCGGCGACCTTCGAGCTGTACGTCCGCGACCTGCCGCGGCACGCGCGCGTACCTGGTCGCGGCGGGCCTCGAGCAGGCGCTCGACTACCTGGAGGCGCTCCGCTTCACGCGCGAACGAGATCGACTACCTGCGCGGCCTGCCGATGTTCGAGCCGGTGGCGCCGGCCTTCTTCGACGAGTACCTGCCGTCGTTCCGGTTCACGGGCGAGGTGTGGGCGGTCGCGGAAGGGACGCCCGTCTTCGCCCACGAGCCGATCCTGCGGGTGACCGCGCCCATTGCGGAGGCGCAGCTCGTCGAGACCGCGCTGCTCGCCATCGTGGGCTTCCAGACCTCGATCGCGAGCAAGGCGGCGCGCATCGTCGAGGCGGCCGCCGGGCGCGCCGGTCATCGAGTTCGGCAGCCGGCGGGCGCACGGCACCGAGGCGGCCTGCCTGGCGGCGCGGGCGGCGTACCTGGCGGGGTGCCGCGGCACGTCGAACGTCGAGGCCGGGTCCCGCTTCGGCGTCCCGGTCTCGGGCACGATGGCGCACTCGTGGGTGATGACGTTCGAGCGACGAGGTCGACGCCTTCAAGGCGTTCCACGGCCTCTACGGCGAGCGGCACGACGCTGCTCATCGACACCTACGACACGCTCGCGGCCGCGACGCATGGTGGCCGCATCGGGGCTGCGGCCGCGGCTGGGTGCGGCTCGACAGCGGCGACCTCGTCGCGCTCAGCCGCCAGGTCCGGGCGATTCTCGACGCTCGGCGGCCTCGACGGCACGCGCATCTTCGCCAGCGGCGACCTGGACGAGCACAAGATCGCGTTGCTGGTGGCGGCCGCGGTGCCGATCGACGGCTTTGGCGTCGGCACCGCCCTCAGCACGTCGAAGCGACGCGCCGGCGCTCGGGGCGGTCTACAAGCTGGTCGAGGTCGAGCGCCACGGGCGCCGCGTCGACACGATGAAGCTCAGCGCAGGCAAGCCCTCGTATCCGGGCGTGAAGCAGGTGTGGCGGGTGCCCGCCCGGCCCGGGCAGAAGGCGCCGCCGCACGACCTGCTGGCGCTCGAGGCGGAGGCAGGGCCGCCGGGCGCCGTGCCGCTGCTGAGCCGTGTGATGGCGGGCGGTCGACGGGTGGCGCCGCCGCCGCCGCTCGCCTTGCTGCGCGACGCGCTGCCGGCAGTCGATCGACGCGCTGCCGCCCGGCGCTTCGCCGGCTCGACCGCGTCGAGCCGTACCCGGTCGTCGTCTCGGACGCGCTGCGCGCGCTCGCCGACCGGCTGTCGGCCGAAAGGCGGGGGGCGGGAGTTGGAGGGCGGGACGAGGCGTGACGGGTGCCGGCCAGGCGCAAGCCGCTGGACTGTCCCGGCACCGCGCAGTACACTTGAGGGTCCGAGCGGGGGCGGGCCGCACCGCGGCCCGGATCCTGTGCAATGTCAGCCTGCGAACCGCGTCAGGGCCGGAAGGCAGCAGCGCTCAGCAGTGTCTGTCATGTGCCGCAGGGCCATCCGGGTCGCGGTGGGGCCGTGCCGCCGCTCGTATCGCTGCATTCGGAACCCATATCCATGGCCTACCAGGTCCTCGCCCGCAAGTGGCGCCCGCAGCGCTTCGAAGACGTCGTCGGGCAGGGCGGCGTCACGCGGACGCTGCGAACGCCATCGCGCAGCGGCCGCATCGCGCAGGCGTTCGTCTTCGCCGGGCCCGCGCGGCGTCGGCAAGACGACGACCGCGCGCATCCTCGCGCGCGCGCTCAACTGCGACAAGGGCCCGACCGCCGACCCGTGCGGCGCGTGCGACGCGTGCGTCGAGATCGCCGAGGGCCGCGACATGGACGTCCTCGAGATCGACGCGGCCACGCACACCGAGGTCGACAACGTCCGCGAGGTCATCATCGCCGGCCTGTCGATCCCGCCGGTGCGCGACCGCTACAAGATCTTCATCATCGACGAGGTGCACCAGCTCTCGGGCCACTCGTTCAACGCGCTGCTGAAGTCGATCGAGGAGCCGCCGCCGCACGTCGTCTTCATGATGGCGACGACCGAGCTGCAGAAGATCCCCGAGACGATCCTCTCGCGGTCGCAGGTCCACGAGTTCCGGACGATCTCCGAGCGCGGCGATCGCCGGCGCAGCTGCGGAAGATCGCGGACGCCGAGCAGATTCGACGTGGCCGACGAGGCGCTGGCGCTGATCGCGCGCGCGGCCGACGGCAGCATGCGCGACGCCCTGACCGCGTTCGACCAGGTGATGGCGTTCGCCGGCACGCACGGTCACGGTGGAGGACGTGTCGACGGTGCTCGGCCTGGTCGGGCGCGACCTGCTGCTCGACATCCTCGAGGCCGTGGCGGACGAGGAGGCGCCCGCGGCGTTCGAGCTGGCGGGCCGCGCGGTCGAGAGCGGCTACGACCTGCGGCTGCTGTGCCGCGAGCTGTCGCGCGCTGGTGCGCGACCTGATGCTCGTCTCGGTCGATCCGACGCGGCTCGACGACCCCGAGCGTGGCGCCGGCGGGCGAGCGCGAGCGGGTCGAGGCGCTGGTCGGCGCGGTTCTCGCGCGAGGACCTGCTGCGCGCGTTCGACCTGATCGCGCAGCGCGGAGAGCGACCTGCGCACGGCGGCGGAGCCGCGCTACCACCT
Source organism: uncultured Acidobacteriota bacterium (assembly GCA_963813585.1). Taxonomy (GTDB): domain Bacteria; phylum Acidobacteriota; class Vicinamibacteria; order Vicinamibacterales; family Fen-181; genus JARKSS01. The sequence continues at coordinate 27,582 of CAWEZL010000001.1, read as the reverse complement.
CGAGATGGCGCTGCTCCAGTGGATCCACCTGCGGAAGCTGGTGCCGCTCGGCGAGCTGATCGAGCAGTTGCAGCAGGGCGGCGCGCCGGCGTCCGGCGCGCAGGGCGGCGCGTCGCCGGCCGGCGGCACGGCGGCGCGCCGCGACGTCGCCGTCCGCAGCGGCGTCGGCGCTGCGGGCAGCCGCGGCCCCGACGCATGGCCGGCGGCCGCGCGCCGGCGCCGGCGCTCGTCCGCCGGCCCCGGCCTCACGCCGCCAGCCGCGGTGCCGGCGCCCGCAGCCGCAGCCCGAGCCGCGCGCCGTTCGACGCAGGCCGATGCGCGGCCCGCCGCGAGGATCGCCGCGCCGCCGCGCGGCGGCGTCGGCGGCTGAAGGACGCGTTGCTCGGCCGAGGTGCGGCGCGCGAAGGCGGGCGTTCTACAAGATGACCGTCGCGCAGGCGCACCGGCGATCGAGGTCGAGGGCGACGCGGGTCGTCTTCTCGTTCGCCGCCGGGCAGCGGTTCCTGCGCAGCAGGTCGAGCAGAACCGCGCGTGGCTCGAGCCGCTGGCGGCGCGCGATGGCCGGCCGGCGGATGCGCGTGACGGCGACGCGCTGCGGAGGCGCGGCGCCGTGCCGGCGGCCGGCGGACGCGCCGGCGCGCCGGCCGGCGCGACGCCGGACCGCCGACGACTCGAAGGCCGGCGGCCGCCGCCGACCCCGGCATGCAGACGCTGCTCGACGTGCTGCCGCTCGAGATCAAGGACGTCGAAGAAGCTGGACAGTGGACGAGTCAGACGCGATGGACTATGAACATCCAGCAGATGATGAAGCAGGCGCAGCAGATGCAGGAGCGCCTGCAGAAGCAGATGGCCGAGCTGCGCGTCGAGGCCACGGCCGGCGGCGGCATGGTGACCGTGGTGATCAACGGCACCAAGCAGCTGCTGTCCGCTCAAGATCGATCCCGAGGTCGTCTCGAAAGACGACGTCGAGATGCTGCAGGACCTGATCGTCGCGGCCATCAACGACGCGCAGCGCAAGGTGGACGAGGACGATGCAGCAGCAGATGGGCGGCATGATGGGCGGGATGAAGATCCCGGGGATGTTCTAGGTGTGTCGCAGCCCGAACCGCTCGACCCGACTCGTCGAGGAGCTGCAGCGCCTGCCCGGCATCGGCGCGCAAGAGCGCGCAGCGCCTCGCCTTCCACATCCTCCGCGACGCCGCGCGAGGACGCCGACCGGCTGTGCGAGGCCGTGCGCGACGTGAAGGACAAGCGTCACGCTACTGCTCGGTGTGCAACAACATCACCGACGTCGATCCGTGCGCCTACTGCACGCGACGAGGGCGCGCGACCGCCGCCTCATCTGCGTCGTCGAGGAGCCGCAGAACGTCGATCGGCATCGAGAAGACGCGCGACTTCAAGGGCGTCTACCACGTGCTGATGGGCGCGATCTCGCCGCTCCAGGGCATCGGTCCCGACGAGCTGAAGATCAAGGGGCTGCTCGCGCGCGTCGGGCAGGGGCGGCGTCGAGGAGGTGATCCTCGCGACCAACCCGAACGTCGAGGGCGAGGCGACCGCGATCTACCTGGCGCGCCTGCTCAAGCCGCTCGGCGTGCGCGTCACGCGGATCGCGATGGGCGTGCCCGGTCGGCAGCGACCTCGAGTACGCCGACGAGGTGACGATGCACAAGGCGATGGAGGGGCGGAGGGAGGTGTAGGCCATGCTGCCCAGTGCACTTCCAGCTTCCCGCCGGCGTCGTGCTCGTCGCCGTCGGCCTGCTCGCCTGCTTCGCCGGTTACCGGCTGTTCCGCGTCGTCCTCACCATCTACGGCTTCGTGCTCGGCGCGCTCTTCGCCAGCACGCTCGTCGCGCCCAGCGAGACGGTCGGCGATGCTCGTGGCGCTCGTCGTCGGGGGGCTGCGCGGGCGCGCTGGTGATGTACGTCGGCTACTTCGTCGGCGTGGTGCTCGTGGGCGCCGGTTTGGGCGCTTTCGCCGGGCAGGCGCTGTGGACCGAGCTCTTCGGCCACCCGAACGCGATCGTCACGCTGGTGCTCGCGGTCGCCGGCGCCGTGCTCGCGGTGAAGGCGCAGCGCTACGTCATCGCGATCGGAACCGCCTTCATCGGCTCGCAGACCGCGGTCGCGGGCGCGCTGGCGCTGCTCGCTGCGCGCGGGCCGCGGCCGCGCGGCGCGGAGCCGGTGTGGGTCGGGCACCTCGGCATCCCGTCGGTCGGCGACGGCTGGCCCTTCTACGCCTGGGCGATCCTTGGTGTCGTCGGCACGCTCGCGCAGCTGGGGTGGGGCAAGAGAGGCGGGCGCCGGTAGGGGTCACGCCCCGGGCGCCCGGCAGATCCAGAGGTTCACGTCGCCGAACCAGCGGTACGGCGCCGTGGTCCCGAGGCGGGCAACCAGGCGTTCGAGGCCGTCGCTCAGGCGGATCGACGCCGGTGCGCTCAGCAGGTGCCGGCGGTTGAACCGCGGCGGCCCGAATCCCATCCCCGTGAAGCGATCGACCGTGAACCCCACCTCCCGCAGGCGGCGCTGGACCTCGTACGGCGACAGGAAGCGGCCGATCACCATCCTGCGGCGCCCGTCGAGCGGGTGGCGGAGCCACCGCACGGCTTCCTTCACCGGCTGCACCGGGTCCGAGAACCTCGGGTTCCACTCGTTGCGCGTGCTCAGGACCAGGCGGCCGCCGGGCACCAGGATCCGTCGCACCTCGTGCAGCACCGACCGGTAATCGGGGACGTAGCTGATCACGCCCAGGCACACCACCGCGTCGAACGCGCCCGTGGCGAACGGCAGTTGCTCGCTGTCGCCCTGGAGGAGGCCGCCCCCCGCCCGCCCTTCCCGCTCGACGCGCTCGCCCGCCAGGCGCAGCATGTCCAGCGAGTAGTCCAGCGCCACGACGCGGCGCCCGCCCCGGCGGAGCGCGGCGGTCACCGGCCCCGAGCCGCACCCGAGATCGAGGACGCGCGCGTCGGGCGCGGTGTGCCCGAGAACGTACTGCACGGTGAAATCGCGCCGCCGCCGGAAGAAATGCTCCTCCGGGCTGTCGGTTTCGCCGCCGTACATCTCGCTCCAGCGCCGGGCGCTCCCTCGCTCCGAGAAGCGGGTTCGCACGTCGACCTTCCAACCCGCGTCAGTCTTCACGTCCACCGATCTCTCCCCCTGGAGGCCCGGCACGCCACGGCTGAGCCGCGACCCCTCCCGCAAGGGGCTTGCCATCGCGTCACCGAGGCCCGAATGCGCGTGGATATCTCGACATCTCGATGCCGGCCCGGCCGGTGGCTTCGATTATGGACAACACGTGTCCGAAACCAGTTCACGCACTGTCCGGAAGTCCTGCGATCGCCCCCGTCACGTGCCGCGTGCGGGCCTCCGGCCCGGCAGTTGTCCCGGTAAAACGACCCAGGCACGCTTATTGAGTGCAGGCCAGCCGTTCGGTGTGAATTCGAGTTCCCGAGCCTCCAATCATGCGATCACTGCCACCGGCGGTCATCCTCACAGGCAACCTGGGTCCGCCCCGCGCGCCGAAGTCCGCGGGAGAAATCGCGCTCGCGCTCTCGCGCAGCCTCGGTCGCCGCGGCGTCCCGGTCTATCGCTTCCATCCCGAGCGCTCGCTGATCGACCTCGAGTCGCGCTACTGCACCCACGTGCCGTGCCCGAACCTCTACGACGACGAGCCGGGCCTCGTGGCGGCGCTGCTGGCGTTCGCGCGCGTGCACGAGGGGAAGCCGGTGCTGTTCCCTGCGGCGGACGGCGCGGTCGAATTCGTGGCGCGGAACGAAGGCGCGCTCGGCGAGGCGTTCGCGCTGGCGTGCGCCTCGTGGCGCACGGTCCAGGAGGTCCAGAACAAGCAGCGGTTGCTCGAGCACGCCGCGCGGATCGGCGTCCCGGTCCCGGACACGTCGTTCCCCGGGAGCGCCGACGAGCTGGACGCGTTCGCCTCGACGCTCGCGTACCCGGCGGTGGTGAAGCCGCTGACCTCGCACCACTGGAAGCGGCCGGAGGTGGCGGCGGTCGTGGACGGCGCCAAGGCTCTCGTCGTGAACGACGCCGGTGAGCTGCGGCGCGTGTATCGCCGCGTCGCCCCCCTCGCCCCCGACATGATGGTCCAGGAGATCGTGCCCGGCGAGATCGATCGGCTCCTGACCTTCCTCGGCTATGTCGGCCACGCGGGGCGTCCGCTGGCGGGGTGCGTGCGCAAGAAGCTGCGGCAGTACCCGGCCGGCTTCGGCTACTGCTGCCTGGCCGAGACGGTGCGCGACCCCGAGATCATGGACCTCTCGATCCGGCTGCTCACCTCGCTGGGGTACCGGGGCATCGCGGGCGTCGAGTTCAAGCGCGACCCGCGCACCGGCCAGGCGAAGCTGATCGAGATCAACGCGCGCGCGGTTCGCACGACGAGCACGGCGATCGGGGCCGGCGTCGATCTGCCCTGGATCGCCTACCAGGACCTGAGCTCGCCGGGCGCTTCCCTCGCGCCGGTGTTCGACTACAAGGTCCCCGTGCGCTGGATCCACGTGCGGAGTGAAATCCGCGCGGCGATGCCGATGATCCGCCGCGGCGAGCTGAGCTTCTGGGAGTGGATCAAGATCTTCCGCGGGCCGAAGGCGCAGGTGATGTGGGCCTGGGACGACCCGAAGCCGGGGCTGCTCAACGTGGTCCTGCCGACCCTTCACCGCCTGTCGCGGCGGATCGCCCCGAGGAAGAAGGCGGCGCCCGCGGCGCTTCGCCTGGAGCAGCATGCCAGTGAGTGAGGGTGTCGACCGCCAGCACTCCGTGCGATGCGTCGTCATGCGCGGCGGCACGACGCGCGGCGTCTTCTTCCACGCCGGCGACCTGCCGGCCGATCCCGCGCGGCGGGACGCGATCCTGCTGGCGGTCGTGGGCGGGACGGACCCGCGCCAGGTGGACGGCCTGGGCGGCGCCGACCTGCTGTTGAGCAAGGTCGCGCTGGTCTGGCCCTCCGAGCGGGCGGACGCCCAGGTGGAGTGCCGCTTCGGGAGCATCACGCCGGGGAGCCCGCGCGTGAAGTACGGCTCCAACTGCGGCAACCTCTCGTCGGCGGTCGCCTGCTTCGCGCGCCAGGAGGGGCTCGTGGCGCCGGACGCCGAATGGGTCGGCATCCACAACCCCGACTCGGGGACCTCGATGGAGGCGCGCTGGCGTGGCTGGGATCCGCAGGTGCGCGCCCGCATGGCCTCGACGAGCGGCATGCCGGTGAGCGGCGAGCTGGTGGAGCTGACGTTCCTGTCGCCCGAGGCGACGGCCACGGGTCGCCTCCTGCCGACCGGGCGCGCGGTCGACTGCCTGAGGCTTCCCGACGGGCGGCCCGTGCAGGCGAGCATCGTGGACGCCGGCGCGCTCTACGTGTTCCTGCGGCCGGGTGAGGTCGGCCTGCCCGAAGGGGCCACCAGCGACCAGTTGCGCGGCGACGCCCGGCTGGCGGGGCTCTGCGAGGATCTGCGGGGCCAGGCGGCGGTGCTCGCCGGCCTGGTCGACCACGCCGCCGACGCGCTGGCGCGCACGCCCGCGGTGCCGAAGCTCTCGTTCGTGCGCCCGCCCGCCGACTACCGGACCGAGGGCTCGGGCATCGACGTCCAGGCGAGCGAGAATCGACCTGGTCGGCCGCATCGTCTCGAGCCAGAGCTTCCACAAGGCCTACGCGGTGACCGGCGCCATCGCGACCGCGGCAGCCGCGGCGGTTCCAGGCTCGGTCGTCGCGGCGGCGATGGGCGGCGAGTCGGCTCCCGGCGAGCGGCGGGTCCGCATCGGGCATCCCAGCGGGATCATCGAGTGCGCGCTCGAAACCTGCCATTCGGGCGGCGAGGTCCGCATCCCGCGCGCCACGGTGCTCCGCACCGCCCGGCGAATCATGGAGGGCCGCTGCTTCCTGGACGAGCCGGCCGCGTGACGCGCCGGAGCTTCGAGGACCGCCCGCCACCTTCACGGACATCAACGATGCCGATTCGCGTGCTGCGCCCGTCGGAACTGGAACCGCGCCACCTGGACGCTTGGCGCCGGCTGCAGGCCGACTACCCCGAGCTCGATCGACCGTTCTTCTCACCCGAATACACGATGATCCTCGGCGAGGTCCGGCCGGACGTCGAGGTCGCCGTGCTCGAGGGCGGCGGCGAGGTGGCCGGCTTCTTCCCCTTCCAGCGGGTCTCGCCGCGCGCCGCCAGGGGGCCGGGGCTTCGCCTCTGCGACTTCCAGGGGCTCGTGGCGCCGCCCAGTCTCGAGGCCGATCCCGTCGCCCTGCTTCGCGCGTGCGGCCTGCAGGCCTGGCACTTCGATCACCTGCTCGACGGGCAGGCCACGTTCCGCCCGTGGCACGTCACGCGGAGCCAGTCTCCCTACGTGGACCTGAGGCAGGGCTACGACGCCTACCTGGACGAGCGGCGCGCCGCGGGCGCCGGGTGGGTCTCGCAAGTGGCGCGCAAGGCCCGGAAGATGGGCCGCGAGCTGGGCGAGCTGCGGTTCGTGTACGACTGCCGCGACCCCGGCGTGCTGGCGCAGGTGCTGGCGTGGAAGTCGCTGCAGCGCGAGCGCACGCTGACCGACGACATGCTGCAGCTCGACTGGGTGCGCGAGGCGCTGGACCGCATGCTGCGCGCGTCCGGCCCCACCTTCGCGTGCGTGCTCTCGGCGCTCTACGCCGGGCCGCACCTGGTGGCCGGCCACCTCGGCCTGCGCTCGTCGCGGGCGCTGCACCTCTGGTTTCCGGCCTTCGACGTCGCCCACGAGAAGTACTCGCCCGGCCTGCTGATGCTCACGGAGATGTTCCGGGCAGCGGCCGCCGCGGGCCTCGAGCGCGCGGACCTGGGCAAGGGCGACGACCGCTACAAGCAGAGCCTGGCGTCGGCCAACGACTGGGTGGCCGAGGGCTCGGTGGACGCGAGACCACTGCAGCGCTGGATCGGCCGCGCCTGGTACGCCGGCCACGCGCGCTACCGGGGCAGCCGGCTGGCGGCGATCCTGACCGGCCCGAAGCGGCGGCTGCGGCGCCTCGTCAGGCGTGTGACCGGCGTCCCCCTCGAACCGGGACCCGCCTCCCATGCCCCGCACCTCGCCCCGCGCGCAGAATAGCTGGATACATGCAGATCCCGGGACTGATCAACCGTTCGGGACGAATTTCAGTTTCTGCCACCGGATATTCGCAGGTGGCAGAAACTGAAATCCGTCCCGAACGGTTGACGGCGGCGTGGTGGTTCGTCCTGGTTCCGGTCGCGCTGGCCGCGCTGGCGGCACTCGCGTCGAACGCCGGGCCCTTTCCCGTCCTCGCGTTGATCCTGGCGGCGACGGCGGCCGTGGCGATGCTGGCCAGGCCGGACACCGCGACGCTGGTCACGGCGTTCCTGCTCTACACCAACGTCCCCGCCATCCTGACCAAGGAACACGGGATGCCCGAGGCGCTCGCCGGCGCCTTCATCCTCCTGCTCGCCGTCCCGATCGGTCACGCCCTCGTCGTGCGTCGCGAGGCCCTGCGCTTCGACACCACCTTCGGCTTGATGCTCGCGCTGCTGGCCGTCATGCTGCTCTCGACGCTGGGCGCCGTCAGCGAACGAATCGCGCTCGACCGGGTGGAGGGGTTTGCGATCGAAGGGCTGCTGCTCTACTGGCTGGTGGTCAACGCCGTCAGGAACGTGGCCGCGCTTCGGAAGCTGTTCTGGGCGCTGCTCGTCGCCGGCAGCCTGCTCAGCGCGCTGAGCCTCTATCAGGACCTGACCGGGTCGTATCAGCAGGAGTTCGGCGGCCTGGCCCACCGCCGCTACGACCCGCAAGGGACCGATCCCATCGAGCAAGAGAAGCTCCTGCGGCGCTCGACGCGCGCCCAGGGGCCGGTGGACGAGCCCAACCGCTTCGCCCAGATCCTGATCGTCCTCGTGCCGATCGCGGCCTACATGTACAAGACGGCGGGGTCACGGATCGGGGCGGTGTCGGCGGCCGGCCTCGGCCTGATGACGCTGACCGGCGTGCTGCTCACGCTGTCGCGCGGCGCCTTCGTCACGCTCGCGATCCTCGCGATCCTGATGGCGCGCATCAAGTGGGTGCGGACCCGGAGCGTCGTGCTGGGGGCCGTGGCCGTCCTCGCCATCCTGCCGATCGTGTCCCCGTTCTTCCTCGACCGCCTGGTCAGCATCGTCAATGCGCGGCACCTGGTCGGCGACCCGTCGGGGTACCAGGAGGCCGACGGCGCGATGCGCGGCCGGACGACGGAGATGCTGGCGGCGCTGCACGTCTTTCGCGATCACCCCGCGATCGGCGTCGGACCGGGGCAGTTCGCGCCGTTCTACTTCCAGAAGTACGCGGCGAGCGCCGACATCAAGTTCCGCGACATCAACGTTCCCCGGCGGGCCCACAACCTCTACCTCGAGACGGCAGCCGAGTCGGGTGCGCTCGGCCTCGGCGTGTTCCTGGCGATCGCAGGCGTGCTGGCGCGCAGTCTCTGGCGCGTGCGGCGCGGCCTGCTGGGCCACGACGGGCCCGGCGCCGACCTCGCGGCCGCCCTGTGCCTGAGCCTGCTCGCCTACGCGTCCTCCGCGATGTTCCTCCACCTGTCGTACCAGCGTTACTACTGGCTGCTGCTCGCCCTGGCAGGCGCGGCCCTCCACGCGCTGCGCGCGGGCCGCCAGCCCGCGCCCTCCGTGTCACGGACGCCTCGATGGACACGGTAGGCTCGAGGTCTGAGGAGGAAGCCCGGGCGAAGGGGATCGGGACGGGCACGGTCACCTCGAGCCGGCAGTTCGTCCGCGGCTCCAGCCTCCTGCTGGCCGGGCGGTTCATCTCGGTGCTCCTCAACTTCGGCGTGCAGGTGCTGGCCGTCCGGTACCTGTCGAAGGGCCACTACGGGGCATTCGCCTACGGGATCGGCGTGGCATCCCTCGGCACCACCGCGGTGCTCGTGGGGCTGACCAAGGGGCTCCCGCGCCTCGTGCCCGTCTACCACGAGCGCAACGATCCGGGGCGAGCCTTCGGGAGCATGGTGCTGGCCGTGCTCACCGTCGCCGCCCTCGGGCTCGCGCTGATGGCGGGGCTGTACCTGTTCCAGGGGGCCATCGGCAGCCGTGCGCGGCTCGACGCGGATACCCTCTCGCTGCTGCTGGTCCTGATCGCCCTGGCGCCGATCGACGCCTTCGACCAGCTCCTGCAGCAGTTGGTGGCCGTCTACTGCTCGCCGCGGGCGATCTTCCTCCGCCGGCAGGTGCTGGGCCCCGGCCTCAAGCTCGCGGCCGTGCTCGTGGTGATCGTGGCCGGGGGCGACGTGTACATGCTCGCCTGGGGCTACCTCGCCGGGGCGCTGGTCGGCGTCTCGGCCTACGCCGTGCTGCTCGTGCGCGAGTGGCGCCGGCAGGGACTCCTGCGGTACCTCAAGCCCGGGATGTTCACCATGCCGGTGCGGGAGGTCTTCGGCTTCAGCCTGCCGCTGATTTCGACCGACCTCTCCGTCGCCCTGCGCGTGCAGCTGGTGGTGGTGATGCTCGGCTACTTCCGCGACGCCCCGGCAGTGGCCGAGTTCCGGGCGGTCCTCTCGGTGGCCAACCTGAACATGGTGGTGTTCGACGCCTTCAAGTTCCTCTTCGTGCCGCTCGCCTCGCGCATGTTCGCGCGGAACGACCGGAAGGGGATCGGCGACCTCTACTGGGTGACGTCGCTCTGGATCGCCCTGCTCACCTTCCCGGTGTTCGCGGTGACGTGCCTGCTGGCGCCGACCGTCACCGTGCTGCTCTTCGGGAGCCAGTACGCGCAGGCCGGGACGATCCTGAGCATCCTGGCGGTCGGCCACTACTTCAACGCCGCCCTCGGGTTCAATGCCTCCGCGCTGCGCGTTCACGGCAAGCTCCGCGAGATTGTCGTGGCCGACCTGCTCACGGTCGTGATCTCGGTGGGCGTCGGGCTGGTGCTCGTCGAGCGCTTCGGCGCCGTCGGCGCGGCCCTGAGCACCACCGTGACGCTGATCCTGAACAACGTGTTCGTGCACGCCGGCCTCCGCATCGGCCAGACCGGCATCCAGCTGTTCGCGTGGCCGTTCGTCCGCGTCTACCTGGTGATCGCGTTCGCGACGCTCGCCCTGGGCGCGGGAGGCCGGTGGCTCGCGCTGCCCCCCTGGGCAACGGCCGCGCTGGCCGCGGCAGTCGGCTTGGCTCTCGTCCGGGCCTCCCGCCACGTGCTCGATCCGCCGGCGACCTTTCCGGAGGTGTTGCGAATCCCGTTGGTCCGCTGGTTGCTGGCTTGAGGTCCCATGAGACCCGCAGCCCTGCTCCGCGCCGCGATCGTGCTGTCGGCCCTGGCCGCGGCCTCGGCGTGCGGGGGCGACACCCCCCCGACGCCGACCTCGCCGACCGAGACGCCAACCGGCTCGCCGGCTGAGCCGTCGCCGTCGCCCGCCCCGGCGCCCGCCCCCTCGGGAAGCCGCGGCATCTGGATCAGCCAGGAGGAGCTGCTCAGGCTGCCCGAGGTGGGGCCGTCGTGGCAGGCTCTCGAGGCCGCTGCCGGCCGTTCGTGCGGCAGGCCCGTCCTGGCGGACCAGGAGGACTCCGCCAATGTCTGCGTCCTGGCGAAGGCGCTGGTGTTCGCCCGGACCGGCAGCGGGGAGCGCCGGGCCGAGGTCGCGGACGCGCTGCGCGCGATCGCCGGGCAGTCCTACCGGGGGCGCGCCCTCGCGCTCGGCCGCGAGCTTGCCGCCTACGTGATCGCCGCCGACCTGATCGACCTCTCCGCGTACGACCCACGCCTCGACTCGACCTTCCGTTCGGCGATCACCAGGCTGCTGACGACGCGGACGTCGGGCGGTCCGGACAACCTGGTGGAATGCCACGAAACCCGCCCCAACAACTGGGGGACCCACTGCGGCGCGTCCCGGGCCGCGGTCGCCGCCTACCTCGGCGACCACGCGCAGCTCGACCGCGTTGCGGCCGTCTTCAGGGGCTGGCTCGGCGACCGCCAGTCGTACGCCGGCTTCAGCTATGGCGAGCTGTCGTGGCAGTGCGACCCGGATCGACCGGTTGGCATCAACCCGCCGGGCTGCACGAGGCAGGGACATTCGATCGACGGGGTGCTGGCCGACGACCAGCGGCGCGGGGGAGCCTTCAGGTGGCCGCCCCCCAAGGAGAACTACGTCTACGAGGCGCTGCAGGGCGCCCTCGTGCAGGCGGTGATCCTGGAGCGGGCCGGCTACGACGTCTTCGCCTGGCAGGACTCCGCGCTGCTGCGAGCGTTCCAGTGGCTGAACCACCTGGCGTTCTTCCCGGCGGTGGGCGACGACGGGTGGGAGGTGCCCCTGATCAACGCCTACTACGGCACCAGCTTCTCCGCGCCCGTGCCCTCGAGGCCGGGGAAGAACATGGGGTTCACCGACTACACCCACGCGCGGTGAGCCATTCACCCCGTCGTGACGACCACGGCCCGGCAGGTACGGCTGCCCACCCGCCGGTAGCTGTGCGGAGGCGCCGGGTCGAAGTAGATCGAGTCGCCCGCCTTCAGCACGTGCTCCTCGTCGCCCACCTTGATGCCGAGCGAGCCGGTGATCACGAACACCACCTCCGCCCCCTCGTGCGCGTGGGGCTCCGGCCACCGCTCGCTGGAGGGCTCGAACTCGGCGTAGTAGGCGTTGAGCCGGCGGTCGGTCACCGGGTAGTCGAGGCACTCGAAGCGGTACGACGGGTTGGGGATCCCGGGCCGCTCGGGGAACGACTGCCGCTCGTCCGCGCGCACGACCGCCAGCGCCGGCCGCTGGCCCGCGCCGAAGAAGTGCTCGAGGCCGACGCCGAAGACCAGCGCGACCCGCAACAGCGTCGGCAGCGTCGGGAACATCCGCCCGCGTTCGATCTTCGAGAGCAGCGCCGGCGACAGCCCCGTGTGCTGCCCCAGCTCGACGAGCCCCATCTTCTTCCGCAGGCGCAGCACCCGCATCTTCTCTCCTACCCCGTATCGTCTCAGGCCCGTGTCGAGCGTCTCGGAGAGCATCGCGTGTCCTCGCGTTTTGAGCGCCGGTCAAAAAGCGGCGGCGTGGTGTTCTCGAACCGAAAACGACTTCCGCGGCCTGCTCAAATTGTAGGTTGAGTCAATCGACTTGTCACTATAATCAAATCGTATCGACCCTTCAGGGTTGCCGGAACCGGTAGGGCGACCCTTTAGGGTTGCCGGAAAGGGTAGGGCGACCCTTTACGTTGCCGGAGCCGGTAGGGCGACCCTTTAGGGTTGCCGGAACCGGTAGGGCGACCCTTTAGGGTTGCCGGAGCCGGTAGGGCGACCCTTTAGGGTTGCCGGAACCGGTAGGGCGACCCTTTAGGGTTGCCGGAACCGGTAGGGCGACCCTTTAGGGTTGCCGGAGCCGGTAGGGCGACCCTTTAGGCTAGGGTTGCCGGAACTTATGATTCGACCCCTGCTCCTGTCCTCGCTGCTGGCGGCCGCCCTGGCGGTCGCCGGCCCCGTCTTTCCCCAGGACACGACCGGCATCGGTGCCGTCACCGGCGATCGTGCTCGGCCGGGGACGGCAAACCCGCGGCCGGCGTCACCATCTGCATCGACGGACACCGACCGCTGCGCCGACGTCGGCGGCCGACGGCGACGTTCAGGCTCCCGGGCATCCGCGTCGGGCCAGCAGCACATCGAGGTCCGGGCGCCGGGGCTGCCGCCGTACGTGAGCGGCCACGTGGATGTCCGCGCGGGGTTCGACGCGAGGGTCGAGGTGGCGCTGCCGCAGATCGACGCGGTGACCGAGACGGTGACCGTCACCGCGCCCGCCTTCACGCCGCCCGAAGAGGTGAAGACGTCGGGCTTCATCCTGTCGGCCCGCGACATCAACGCATGGCCGCCGGCGCGCTGCAGGACGTCTCGCGCTTCGCCCAGTCGCTGCCGGGCGTCGTGATTGGCTCGAACGACTTCCGCAACGACCTGATCGTCCGCGGCGGCAGCCCGCTCGAGAACCTGTTCGTCGTGGACAACATCGAGATCCCGAACATCAACGCGTTCGCCACGTCGGCGTCGGCGGGCGGTTCGGTCGGGCTGCATCGACGCGGCGCTGATCCGCGACGTGACGCTTCCTGACCGGCGGCTACCCGGCGCCGTTCGGCAACCGCGTGTCGAGCGTGATGCAGATCGCGCTGCGGGAGGGCGAGCCGCGAGCGGTTCGGCGGCCATGGCTGTCGGTCGGGTTCCTCGGCGCGGGCGGCGTCGCTGGAAGGCCCGCTCGGCGGCGGCAAGGGCTCGTGGATCGTGTCGGCCCGCCGCAGCTTCCTCGACGTCTTCACCGACGACATCGGCGATCGGCGGCGTGCCGGTGATCTACGCGCTGAACGCGAAGGTCGTCTACGACCTCTCCGACGCGCGACCGGATCTGGGCCGTGAACGTCACCGGCATCGACGAGCTGCGGCTGGGCGCGACCGCCTCGAGCGACCCCGAGGACAGCGAGCTGGCGACGCTCGACATCCGTACGACGGGTGGCGGACGGCCGCGGGCCTCAACTGGCAGCGCGTGTTCGGCGACCGCGGCGTCGGGCTGCTGGGGATCACGCACTCGTCGGCGACGCGTGGACTCGGCCTACAAGGACCTGCTTCGCGCGCCGGTGCCGCCGGCGGCGCGCGTCGCTCGACGACCTGATCGCGCAGCGAGCCCGGTGATCTTCTCCGAGGACTCCGCCGAGCGCGAGACGACGGTCAAGTACGACTTCACGGGCGTTCGGCTCGGCTGTTCGAGAAGGTGCAGGCGGGCGGCGCGGTGAAGCGCGATCGACGCGACGCTACGACCCGCAGCAGCCGTTCGGCTTCGACAACCCCTATTCAGCGACGCCGGGCGGCGAACGTGCTGGCGCTCGACGTCGACGCAGGCGAGCTACGACCTCGGCGCCTACGTGCAGGCGCACGTGGGAGCCGGCGCCGCGCGTGGGCATCACCGTCGGCGGGCGGGTCGACCGCTACGGCTACACGGAGAAGACGCGAGTCAGCCCGCGCCTCGGCGTCAGCTACCGCCTGACCGATCGGCGCTGCGTGGCAGTCGAGCTATCGGCATCTACTACCAGCAGACCTCGCCGCTGCTGCTGGCGGCGTTCCCCGGCAACCAGCGAGCTCGACCCGCTGCGTGCCGACCACTACGTCACGCGGCCTGCGTGTGCACGCCCGACGCGTCGCTGCGCGGTGAGCGTCGAGGTCTACTGGAAGGAGTACCGCGACTACCCGGTGGCCGGCCGAGTACCCGTCGGTGACGCTGGCCAACATCGGCGACACGTTCGACGTGCGCGAGTCGCTGTTCCCGCTGACTGAGCGACGGGACGGGGCGGGCCGCCGGCGTCGAGCTGTCGCTCGAGAAGCGGTTCACCGAGCAAGTGGTTCGGGCAGGCGAACGTGGCGCTCTCGCGCACGCGCCACGCGGGGCTCGACGGCGTGCTGCGGCCCGGTTCGTTCGACTACCCGTTGGTCGATGAACCTCGTCGGGCGGCTACCGGCTGACGCGACCGGTGGGAGCTGGCGGCCGCGGTTCGCGTACCTGGCGGGCCGTCCCTACACGCCCTTCGACGAGGCGGCGTCCACCGCGCAGCGCCGCGGCATCTACGACCTCGACGCGCGTCAACGCCGAGCGGGCCGACGGCCTACGTCCGCCTCGACGTCCGCGTGGACCGCACGGTCCTGACGGGCGCCAAACGTCCGCTGATCGTGTTCGCGCGGCGTCCAGAACGTGCACGAACCGCCGCAACTTCGCCGACTACTCGTGGGACCGCGCAACAACCAGCTCGCGCTTCCGCGAGCAGCAGGGCCTCTTCCCCCTGATCGGCCTCGAGTGGCGGCTGTAGGGGGAAGGTCGTTCTTCGTTTTCCGTTGGCAGTATCATCCCCCCATGCCCACCCCTCTCGACGACTACGCGGCCCGCACGCCCCGCTCGCAGGCCTGGTTCGAGCGCGCACGGGCCGTCCTTCCCGCCGGCGTCTCGTACGGCATCCGCGACCTGGCGCCCTACCCGTTCTACGTCGAGCGGGCCCAGGGTTCCCGCCTCTGGGACGTCGATGGGAACGAGTACACCGACTACTGGTGCGGGCACGGCGCGCTGATCCTCGGCCACGCGCCGGCTTCCGTCGTCGAGGCGGCGTGCCGGCAAGTCTCTCGCGGCAGCCACTTCGGCTTCGCGCACCCGCTCGAGGTCGAGCTGGCCGAGGTCATCACGCGGCTGGTGCCGAGCGCCGAGATGGTGCGATACGCGAACTCCGGCACCGAGGCCAACATGTACGCCCTCGGGCTCGCCCGGGCGCACACCGGCCGCACCAAGGTCGCCAAGATGGAGGGGGGCTGGCACGGCGGCCTCGAATCGCTGAACACCGCCGTGCACGCCCCGTTCGGCGAGCCCGAGGCCCTGGGCTTGAACCCGCACGCCACGGCCGACACCGTGGCGCTGCCCTTCAACGACCTCGACGCGGCCAGCCGCGCGATCGCCCGTGGCGACCTTGCGGCGCTGTTCGTCGAACCGATGATGGGGGCGGCCGGCTGCCTCGCTGCCGACCGCGAGTACCTCGAGGGCCTGCGCGAGCTGTGCACGCGGTACGGCACGTTGCTCGTGTTCGACGAGGTGATCACCGGGTTCCGCCTCGCGCCCGGCGGCGCGCAGCAGTACTACGGTGTGACACCCGACGTCACGACGCTCGGCAAGATCCTCGGCGGCGGCTTCCCGATCGGGGCGCTCTGCGGCCGGCGCGAGGTGTTCGAGCGCCTGGACCACCGCCGATTTGGAGGCCGGGGCGACCGGGCCTTCCAGGGCGGCACCTTCAGCGGCAACCCGGTGAGCCTCGCCGCCGGCCTCGCCACGCTGAAGCAGCTTGAGAGCGGCGAGGTGCACGCGCGGCTCGACCGCCTCGGCGCGCGCCTGCGCGTCGGTATCGCCGACGCCTTCGCCGCGCACGACATTCCCGTCGGTGTCACGGGCCTGGGATCGGTCGTCGGTGTGCACTTCCGCGCCGGCGCGCCGCGCAACGCCGCCGAGGCGTCCGCGGACGACCTGACCGTGGCGCGCAGGTACTTCGACCACATGCGCGGGCGGGGGATCGTCTTCCTGCTCCCGACGTCGCCTCACATGTTCGTCTCCGCCGCGCACACCGAGGACGACATCGAGGCGTTCCTGGCGGCGACGGGCGAGTTCGTCGCCGGCTGAAGCGGCTGAAACGAAGCGCAAGGATTAGCTTGACCGCGCCTCGGCCAGGGTCGTAGCCTCGTCTGTGGATTCCGACCGGGCAGACTGGCTTGGCCACGCGTTGTCGAAGGTGGCGCTCCTGCTGGGCCTCGCGGTCGCCATGACCGGGGCGTGGCACCTCGCGGTGTGGCTCGGCGGGGAGACCGCGCGGAGCGGGCAGTCGGCCATCACGATCAAGGCGAACGCCGCGCTCTGCCTCTTCCTGCTCGGGACCGCCCTCGCCCTCGGTTCTCCCGGCGAACGGTGGGACGCCCGGATTCGCCGCGCGGTGGGGGCCGCCTGTTCGAGCCTCGCGGCGCTGGTTGGCGGCCTCACCCTGTTCGAGAACCTCTCCGGCGTCGACCTCGGCATCGACCAACTGATTGCGCGCGAGGCCGCCGGCGCCATCGGCGTGGTGTCTCCGAATCGCATGGGCCTTCCGGCCGCCGCAAGCGCCCTTTTCGCCGGCCTCGCCCTGCTCGCCTTCGTCCGCCGCCCCCCGCTCGTCATCACGGGACAGGTTCTCGGCCTGGGCGTGGCCCTGTTCGGCCTTCTCGCGACGATGGGGTACGTCTACAGCGTCCAGGCCTTCTACGGGATCGTCGGCGTCACGGCCATCGCCTGGCCCACGGCCGTCTCGCTGCTGGCCCTCGGCGCCGGCCTCTTGTTAGCGCGCCCCACCGGGGGGCTGGTCGCTCCCCTGACCGCCGACGATGCCGGCGGCCAGCTGCTGCGGCGCCTCCTCGTGCCCACGCTCGTCGTCCCCTTCGCGCTGGGGTGGCTTCGCCTGCTGGGCGAGCGGCGCGGGTGGTTCGACGCGAGCGTCGGCACCGGGCTGGTGATGCTGTTCTTCATGCTCGTGTTCTCGGCGCTGCTGCTGGGGGGCGCGCGGCGCGTGAACCGCTGGGCGGCCGCCCTCACCGAGAACCAGGCCGAGCGCGAACGGCTGCACGCCACGATCGCCGCCGACCGCGAGCGGCTGCGCGCCAGCAACGAGCGGCTGCGGAGCACGTTCGATTCGGCCGCGGCCGGCATCGCGCGGATCGACCTGGAGACGGGCCGGTTCCTGCAGGCGAACCGCCAGTTCGGCGTCATGACGGGGTACTCGCCGCAGGACCTCCAGGGCATGACGCTGGTGGACGTCACCCACCCCGGGCAGCGGCCGGAGGTGGAGGAGACGCTGCGCCGGGCCAGGCGTGGCGAGCTGTCGGGCCCCTACTTCGTCGAGCGGCAGTACGGGCGCGCGGACGGCCGCCCGATCGACGTGGAGCTTCACGGATCGGTCGTGATGGACGCCGCCGACCAGCCCGTCGAGGCGATGGTCGTGGTCATCGATGTCACGGCGCGCAAGCACGCCGAGCGCGAGCTGGCGGCCGCGAAGCAGGCGGCCGATCGGGCGAGGGCGGTGGCCGAGGAGGCCAGTCTCGCGAAAGACCACTTCCTCTCGGTGTTGAGCCACGAGCTGCGCACGCCGCTCTCGCCCGTGTTCACGGGGGTGTCGCTCCTGGAGCGGGAGCCCCTGTCGAAGGACGGGCGGGCGGTGCTCGAGGTGATCCTCCGGAACGTGGAGCTCGAGTCGCGGTTGATCGACGACCTCCTCGACCTCACGAGGATCACGCGGGGGAAGGTCGAGCTCGTCAAGCGCCCGGTGGAACTCCGGACCATCCTCGATCGGGCGGTCGAGGTGTGCCAGGCCGACATGGAGGCGCGCCGACTGCACTTCGGCGTGGACCACGGGCCCGGGCCATACGTGGTGGAGGCGGACGGTGCCCGGCTGCAGCAGGTGTTCTGGAACCTCCTGAAGAACGCGATCAAGTTCACGCCCCCCGGCGGGCGAATCGGCCTGCGCTGCCGGCCGGAGGACGGGGAGGTCGTGGTGGAGGTGGCCGACAGCGGGATCGGCATCGAGCCCGGCGCCCTCGAATGCGTCTTCGACGCGTTCGCACAGGCCGAGCGGTCGATCACCCGGCAGTTCGGTGGCCTCGGCCTCGGGCTGACGATCAGCCGCGCCCTCATCGAGCAGCACGGGGGGACGATCGAGGCCCGGAGCGGCGGTCGCGGCCAGGGCGCGACCTTCCTGGTGCGGCTCCCCCTGGCTTCTGGCGCGACGGGTCTCGCGCCGGAGGACCGGTCGATGCGGCCGTGGGCCGGCCTGTCGGGCCGGAGGCTTCGCATCCTCCTGGTCGAGGACCACGGCGACACGGCGGAGTTGCTGACCGCGGTGTTCGAGCTGGCCGGGCACTCGGTCGAGCACGCGGGCGACGTGGCGACGGCCCTGGACGCGGCGTCGCGCGGAAGCTTCGACCTCCTGGTGAGCGACCTCGGGCTCCCGGACGGCACCGGCGCTCGAGCTGATGCGGGAACTGCGATCGCGCGGACTCGGCCTGCCAGGCATCGCGTTGAGCGGGTACGGACAGGAGCGGGACATCCAGGGGAGCCGCGAGGCGGGCTTCGCGGAGCACCTGGTCAAGCCGGCCGAACCCCGTGTCCTGCTCGAGGCCATCGCGCGGGTGGGCGGTGACCGGGGTCGGGACGGCTGATCGCCTGGCTGAGCCAGGCCGTCGCGACCCGGCGCTCGTGTCTCAGGGGTGCGCGTCCACCGCTCCCCGCAGCAGCGCCACTTCCTCTTCGAGGGCGACGCGAATCGGCGTGTAGGCGATGCCGAGTTCGCGCGTCGCCTTGCTCGAGTCCACCCGCATCCCGCGCTTCATCATGAGAACCTGCTCGATCGCCAGGTCCATCACGGGCGGCCTGCCGGTCAGGCGGGCCGCGGCAGTGGCCAGGTAGCCGGCCGCCACGGCGGCCGCGCCCGGCATCGTCCACCGCGGCAGCTTCGTGCCCGAGATCTCCGACACCATGCGGGCGATGTCTCCGAAGGTCGGGTTGCCGGCGGCGAGGATGTACTTCTCCCCCTCGTTGCCCGGCTTCTCGAGGGCGCGGACGATTGCCTCGGCGACGTCGCGGACGTGCACGAAGGGGAAGGGGTGATCGGCGAACACGAGCGCCGGCATCTCGCCGAGCGCGAGCGAGCGCACGAGGCGGCTCGTGGATTTCGGATCGCCCGGGCCGAGCACCCCGCCGGGCGCGACGATGACGACGGGGAGGCCGTGCTCGGCGCGGAGGGCCCTCGCGATGTCCTCGCCGATCCGCTTGGTGCGGGCGTAGTCGCCGGGGGCGTGGGGGCCCCACGGCGAGCGCTCGTCGATCGGCCAGGGGGCGTCGCCGTAGGCGGCGACCGTGCTGACGTGGAGGACCTTCGCGGCGCCGGTCTCGCGTGCGGCCGCGAGGACGTTGCGGGTTCCCTCGACGTTCACCGCGTCGAAGGTCCGCCGGTCGCGGTGCCAGAACTCGTAGAGGTTGGCGAGGTTGACGACCCACTGGCAGCCGCGCATGCCCTCGACGAGGCTCTGCCGGTCGGTGACGTCGCCGGG
Organism: uncultured Acidobacteriota bacterium; assembly: GCA_963813585.1. Taxonomy (GTDB): domain Bacteria; phylum Acidobacteriota; class Vicinamibacteria; order Vicinamibacterales; family Fen-181; genus JARKSS01. Next base: position 8,011 of record CAWEZL010000001.1, on the reverse strand, counting down.
AACGAGTGTGACGCGCGGGTCCTCCAGGCCGGCGGTGTTGCTGGTGGGCCGGACGAGGCACCGCAGTTCGTGGCCCGTGCCGCGCAGGCGGCGGAGCAGCTCCCTGCCGATGAAGCCGGTGGCGCCGGTGACGAAGAGGCGCATGGCGGGGATGATTCTACGCCCGGATAGGCGGACTGGCCCGGCTTCGTGCTGGCCCGGTTTCGTTGACCCGGCGGCCGGGATCCCGCTATGATGGAGTGCTTTCGCGGATGGGCCGCCCGGCCCGCCGCGCGCGTCTGCCTGTGTTCCTCAGTAGCTCAATGGCAGAGCATCCGGCTGTTAACCGGAGGGTTGTAGGTTCGAGTCCTACCTGAGGAGCCATCTTTTCAACAACTTACAGCCGCCTCCCTTGTGAACAATTTGGCCGATTGAGCATCCGGTGCGAGCCGGATGGTTGTGAGTCGACGCGAGCCGATCCTCTCAATGACTTGACCGCCACCCCCAAAGTGACAATCGGTGAACGTGCCGATGCGAATCGGTCTCGAGCGCCTTGCGACCCGGTCAACAAAAGCTTGCTTGCCGGCGGGTCACTCGACGCATCTCCGTCGTTGACCTGAAGTCTGGCCATCAAGCCGCCGCCCGGCGCGGGCGAGCTGGCGCAGATAGCAGGCGCTGCTCTGGATGGCATACCGCGACGCCAGCAGCTGTCCGCGCCTCTTCCCGAAAGCAGCGCACCGCCGTCGCTGGCGTTCTGCCTGGAGCGCGTTCCTATAGCGAGAACAAAGCCAACAGCACGGTGACGTGCCCGCTTCACTGAAAGGACGCTGGAGCGTCACCTACCTGTCGCCCGCCAGCTCGGCGAGCAGCCACGCCTTGGCGAGCAGCCAGTCACGTTTCACGGTGCCCCGGGAAACGTGGAGGACCTCCGCGGCCTCGTCGACGGTCAGCCCGCCGAAGTAGCGCAGCTCGACGAGGCGGCTCTTGCGGGGATCGACGCGGGCCAGCGCCTCGAGCGCCTCGTCCAGCTCGAGCAATCCCACACCGTGCCCGGGCGCCGGCAGCAGGGCCTCCTCTATCGGCAGTTTCATCGCGCCACCCCCGCGCTTGGCGGAGGCCCGCTCCCGCTCGTGGTCCACGACGATCCGCCGCATGACCTGGGCGCAGAGCGCCAGGAAGTGGACCCGGTTCTCGCAGGCAATCCCGCCCGCGCGCACGAGCCTGAGATACGCCTCGTTGGCCAGCCCGACGGACTCGAGGCTGTCACCCGGCCGGCGCCTCCGAAGCTGCCGGCGCGCGATGCGGCGAAGCTCCGGGTAGACGAGGGCCACCAAGCGGTCCAGAGCATCCTGGTCGCCGTGCTTCCACGCGTCCAGCATCGCCGTCAGATCGGCGTCTTCCCACTTCGCCACTCTGCGCGAATCCTACACTCGATCGCCGCCCGTTGGCCATTCCGCCGCCGGCTTGCGGATTGAAGGTGGATGGACGGCAGCCGGACCACTTCGCGTCGGCGATGCTACAATTCGCGCCGTCCGCCTTCGCCGCTGCCTGCCGCCTCCCGGCCAGGCAGACGGTCGCGCGCTTCGGCCTCACACCGGAGTTCGCCATGAAGCAGGATCTCTGGCGACGCGTCGAGGCGCTGTTCCACGCGGCGCGCGAGCGCTCGCCGGAAGCCCGGCCGGCGTTTCTGGAAGAGGTATGCGGCGGAGACCTCGCGTTGCAGCGCGAGGTGCTCCGGCTCCTCTCGAAAGAGGCTCAGGCCGCCAGCTTCCTGGAAGACCCCTCCTGCGAGTTTCGCGGGGAAGTCGAGGCGCTGCTTGCCGGGGACACCGACGACGCCGCGCTCCCGGTGACGCCACCGGCCGCGCCCGCCGGCCCGGTTCTCGAGGCCGGCCGGCGCCTCGGGCCGTACCAGATCCAGTCGGTGATTGGCCGCGGCGGCATGGGCGAGGTCTACAAGGCCCGAGACACACGCCTCGACCGCACGGTTGCCATCAAGGTCCTCCCGCCGGGGCTCGCCGCGGACTCCGACCTTCCGACATCGAAGACTCCCTGGCGCGCCCGCTTCGACCGCGAGGCGAAGGCGATCGCCAGCCTGAATCACCCGCACGTCTGCGCGCTCCACGACGTGGGCGAACAGGGAGGCCTGACGTTCCTCGTGATGGAGTACATCGAGGGGCAGACGCTCGCAGGCCGCCTGCAAGGCGGGCCGTTGCCGGTGGACGATGCGCTCACGAGCGCAATCGAGATGGCGGAGGCCCTGGCGGCCGCCCACCGGCAGGGCGTCATTCACCGCGACCTCAAGCCGGCGAACGTGATGGTGACCGCCGGCGGGCAGGTGAAGATCCTCGACTTCGGCCTGGCGAAACAGGTGGGCGCGCGGTTCGACATCGAGCAGAGTGCAGTCGCGCCGACCGCCCGGCCAGCCGAGGGCGGCCTCACGGGAGACGGCGCGGTGCTCGGCACGGCAGCCTACATGTCGCCCGAGCAGGTGGAAGGCAGAACACTCGACGCTCGCTCCGACGTCTTCAGCTTCGGAGCCGTGCTCTATGAGCTGCTGACGGGGCGGAGAGCCTTCCAGGGGCACTCGCCAATCTCGACGATGTCGGCGATCCTGCGCGACGCCCCGGCGCCCGTCCGCCGGCTTCGGGGCGACGTTCCGAAGTCGCTCGAAACCATCGTGACCCGGTGCCTCGAGAAGGACCGTGATCTCCGCTATCCTTCGGGCGTCGAACTGCACGAGGCCTTGGCCGGCTGCCAGGCGCGGCTGGCCGCGCGGCCCGGGCCGTGGACGCTCCTGCGAGACCGGCGGTTGGCGGTACCCGCGCTCGCGGTCGTCGCCGTGTCGCTTGCGGCCGTCTCCTGGTCGCTCTGGCGGTGGTCACGCGTGAACTGGGCCCGCGCGGTCGCGTTGCCCGAGATCGTGCGCTTGATCGACGAAGGGCGGAGTGCCGCGGCGTTCCGCCTGGTCCGGCGCGCGGAGCGGTACCTGCCGAACGACCCGGAGATTGCGCGGCTCCGGCGGAACCACATGCGTCGCATCTCGTTCCAGTCGGATCCACCCGGCGCTGACGTGCGCGTCCGCGACTACATCGACACCGCCCCCGATGCCCAGTGGGACGTCATGGGCCGAACACCCCTCGAGGCGGTGCCCATTCCGGCCGGACACCTGGCGTACCGGATCTCGAAGTCCGGCTACACGACCGCGGAGGGATACACGGCCAGCGCGGTCACCGCTGGAGTCGGTCGCCTGAGCGTCAAGCTGTACTCGGAAGGGACTGCGCCGCGCGGCATGGTTCGCGTGCGGGGGGCGATGCCGATCGGGGAGTTCTGGCTGGACACGTACGAGGTCAGCAACAGGCGCTACAAGGAGTTCGTCGATCGCGGCGGCTACCGAAAAGCCGACTATTGGAACGGGCCATTCGTCGAAGGCGGCCGGGCGATCGGCTGGGAACGGGCCGTCGCGCATTTCACCGATGCCACGGGCCGTCCCGGCCCCGCGACCTGGCAGTCTGGCTCTTTTCCCAGCGGACAGGACGATTATCCGGTCGGCGGGGTGAGCTGGTACGAGGCGGCAGCCTACTGCGAGTCGGAGGGAAAGGTGCTCCCGACGGTCCATCACTGGCGGATGGCGGCGCACCAGGGGATGTTCACGACCATCCTGCAGGCGAGCAATTTCGGCGGGCGGGGACCGGCCCGCGTCGGGAGCTACGGGGGGCTCGGTCCGTTCGGGACCTATGACGCAGCGGGGAACGTGAGGGAGTGGTGCCTGAACGCCTCCGGCGACAACCGCTGCATCCTGGGCGGGGCGTGGAACGATCCGATGTATCTCTTCCAGCTCTCGGACGCCCGTCCCCCGATGGACCGCTCGAGCGGGAACGGCTTTCGCTGCGCCAAGTACGAACGTGAGCCGCCGCGCGAACTGATCGAGCCCGTGGACGTTTCCTACGTCGTCGCCGGCCACGCGGCCGACCGGCCTGCCAGCGACGAGGTCTTCGAGGTCTACAAGGCGCTCCACGCGTACGACCACGGCGAGCTGGACGCAAGGGTCGAGGCCGTCGACGACGGGTCTCCCTTCTGGCGGCAGGAAAAGGTCAGCTTCCGCGCGGCCTACGGGAATGAGAGGGTGACGGCTTACCTCTTCCTTCCAAGGAACGCCGTTCCCCCGTACCAGACCGTGGTGACGTTCCCGGGGACGTACGCGCTGGACCTTCGAACGAGCGCCCGGCTCGAGACGCAGTGGTTCGACTTCCTCGTCCGGAGCGGGCGCGCGGTCGTGCACCCGATCTACAAGGGAATGTACGAGCGCACGATTGGGCTGGACTACGCCACCTGCATCTCGAAGCCGAACGTCTGGCGCGAGCTGGCCGTTCAGTGGCACAAGGACCTCGGGCGAACCCTCGACTACCTCGAGACGCGTGCGGATGTCGACCGCGACAAACTGGCGTACCACGGTCTCAGCCTCGGCACGGTGCAGGCCCCGAGACTGCTGGCGCTGGAGCCGCGCCTGAAGGTGGCGGTGCTCTTCTGGGGCGGGTTCCTGCACCGGGTCTCCGCCGAGGTCAATCCTCTCCATTACGCCCCTCGTTCGACGGTGCCGACGCTCATGGTCTCCGGTCGTTCAGACCCCATCTTCCCCGAGTCGACCAGCCAGCTTCCCATGTTCCGCCTCCTCGGCACGCCCGACCCGGACAAGCGCCGCGTGGTCGTCGAGGGAGGGCACGTCGCCTTCAACCAGGACGTGGTGCGGGAAGCTCTCGCCTGGCTCGACAAGTACTTGGGGCCCGTCAGGGCCCGGTGAGACGGGCGACTTCCAGCAATCCTCCGAGCATGTCGAATGTGGCGCGGGCGGGCGATGGCCCCGTTGGCCGTTTCCGCCCCCGCTTCCGGAGTACTCGTTGGAGCCAGTTCCACGACGGGTGCTCCCCAGGCGAAGACGCCACGAAGCGACAGGCCGCATTGGAGGTGCTCTATGAGACTGCGCATGCTGATCCCCGCCGTGCCGATGATCCTGGCGCTGCTCGCGCCGGCGACCGCCGCCGGCCAGGTGGCGGCCGCCGTGCCCCTGCCCGCCGACTTGCAGGGCAACCTCGACGGCGTCCCGTATCGCATCCGGGTCCCGGTCAACTGGAACGGCACGCTGATCGTGTACGCCCACGGGTACGGAGAAACCGCGTTGCCGCCGGCGCTGGCACCCCTGCCCGCCGACGTCGACGCGCTCCTGGCAAAGGGATTCGCACTGGCCGCGTCGCGTTTCGGAGGGGCGGTGCCGGTGCCGCCGCAGGTCCTTGCCGGGTACCAGGTCAAGGAGGGCATGCAGAACTCCGTGGCCCTGACCGGCGCGTTCCGGGAGATGGTGGCACGTCCCCTGCGGACGATCATCTGGGGCAAGTCGCTGGGCGGCCTCATCGCGCTTGGCTTGATCGAGAAGTTCCCAGGTCTCTACGACGGGGCGGTCGCCCTGTGCGCCGCTGGTGCGGGTACGCCGCGCCGCTTCGACCATTTCCTCGACATCACGCTGGCGTTCAAGGTCGCCTTCGGCTGGGTGCCGGAGTGGGGGTCGCCCGGTGACCTTCGCGACGACCTGGACTACCTGACCGACGTGCGCCAGTACGTGCCGGCCGTGACGCCCGACAACCTCGGCCTCTGGGAGTTCATCCGGCTGGTGAACCGGCTGCCGAACGACAGCTACTACGTCAACCCGGTTGGGTTGCCCGAGAGAGTCCAGAACCTGTACTTCGCCCTTGCCGTTCGGGCGGAGCTGGAGCGACGCGCGGGCGGGCCGGTGGCCGAGAACGTCGGCCGCGTGTACACGTTGAGTGACGACGACAAGGCCTATCTGCTCGGGCTCGGCGTGGACGCCGACGCGCTGCTGGCGGAGATGAACGAGATGACGGACATCACCTCCGCCCGCAACGCCCGGAACTATGCCGCCCACTACTTCGACCCGTCCGGTGACATCCGCCGGCCCGTTCTCACCGTGCACACGACGGGTGATGCGCTCGCCCCGCTCAATCACGAGAGCGCGTACTGCGCCAGCGTCGCGCAACTGGGCAACGGCGACCTGCTGATGCAGCAGTTCACCGCCGGGTATCGAACGCCGAGCGGGACCGCCGTGAACGGCCACTGCACGTTCACGTCGGCGCAGAATGTCGCCGGCATCGACGCGATGGTGAGCTGGCTCGACACGGGGAGCCGGCCGGAGGCGTTCTTCCCGGAAACCCTCGGATTCCTGCCGGGACTCGTCCCGCCGCCGTGGCCGTGGTGACCGCCGACCTCGGTGCCGGACGTCGTATACCCGCGCGACCCCGGATGAGGTGACGCCGGGCGTGCACAACCGGCTGGGAGCACAGTTCCAACCGTCGGAGAGGTGGGTGCCTGAACGGCACCCACCTCTCGACGCGTTCCGATGGCTCGTGACATTCGCCCCAACCGCTCGGCAGCAGGCCTGGTGTTGGATGAGGGCCTCGCGACGACACGGCAGCTCCTGCGGCGAGCAAGAGCGCACTTCCACGAGGGGCGAGCGGAATTCGGGTCGCGGACGGCCCCTCACGGCACTCTGCCAGTGAACAATCAGTGAACAATTTGGCCCCGAACACCGGGTAACAGGACGATCCCAGCCCGAAGCTAACCCACTCAGGACCAACAAGATAGCAAACCCGCATCAACCTGTTAACCGGAGGGTTGCAGGTTCGAGTCCTACCTGAGGAGCCAATCCTTTCAGGTCCATTCCGGAGACATGGGTAACAGATCATTCCGGAGACATAGGTAACACTTTCGGGCTGAACGGATTCTCGATCGGCTCGAGCCGGCACGTCTCGTCGTCGAAGTACCCCAAATCGTAGTCCATAAAGCTGACCAGCCAGATGCGGTCGCTCACCTGCCGCACGCCGACGTTCTGCCCGGCAAAGACCGTGACTCAGATTGATCTTCCGCCGCTTCCAGCAGATCCGGCCGCAGCGCGTGACGGTGGCCGTCCAGTCGTGCAGCGGGTAGTCGAGCTCCTGCCAGGCCCGCGGTAGGGGCGCGGCGACGGCGTGTAGACGCTCGGCCGGGCACCTTCATCGCCAGCGCCTGGTGCGGCCGCTCCTGGTTGTAGCTGCTCGACGAAGCGTGTCGAAGCGGGCCTGCTGCTGCAGCACGTTGGCGGCGGCCGGCTTGGTGGCCTCGGCCTTCAGCGTGAGATGCATCCGCTCGTGCCGGCCGTTCTGCTCGGGATGGCCGGGCTTGATCCGCTCGATCTGGATGCCGAGGCGCAGCCACCACACCGCCAGCTGGCTCAAGCCGTACAGGGCGTGCGGCGACGCGAACGGCACGCCGTTGTCGGTGCGGATCGCCTGGGGCAGGCCGAAGTCCTTGAAGGTCCGCTCGAAGACGGTGAACGCGAAGCGCCTCGCGCGTGCTCGAGAGCGCTTCGCAGCTCAGCAGGTAGCGGCTGGCGAAGTCGGTGATCGTCAGCGGATAGCAGTACCGCCGGTTGGCGAGCATGAACTCGCCCTTGTAGTCGGCGCACCACAGGGCGTTCGGCTGCGTCGGGCCAGGAGAGCGGCGGTCCCCTGGGCCCGGTGCCGCCGGCGTTCGCGCCGCGTGCACCAGGCCGTGGCGATCGAGCACCGCGTGGACCGTGCTGATCGCCGGGCACGGTGCGCGGGCATACCGCCGCCGCAAGCGCTCCCGGATCTTCGGCGCGCCCCAGGTCGGATACTCCCGCTTCAGCCGGACGATCAGCGTTCTCGATCGGCGATCGGGAGCTGATTGGCATGCCGATGCGGCCGCCGGCTCCGATCGGTCAGGCCCTCGATCCCGCAGCCTTTGTAGCGGTGGTAGATCTTGTAGCCGGTCTTCCGGGAGATCCCGAACTCGGCGCACAGCGGCGCCATCTTCTCGCCGTCGAGCAGCCGGGCGACGAACCGGAGACGCTCGTCCATGACGTGACACTCCTTCCAAGGCATGCCCCCTCCCTTGCGAAGAGGGCCAAAGTGTCACCCATGTCTCCGGAATGAAGTGTTACCTATGTCTCAGGAAGGACACA